>OY781113.1:0-1152500 GCA_963676455.1 uncultured Draconibacterium sp.
AAAGAGAATGTTCTGTTCAGCGCAGGCATCAGAAGATGATTGAAGAAACTCCGTCTCCACTTATGACACCCGAGTTACGAGAGGAAATGGGAAGAGCTGCAGTAGAAGCTGCCAAAGCAGTAAACTATGCAGGCGCCGGAACCATTGAATTTTTGGTAGATAATAATTTAAATTATTATTTCCTTGAAATGAACACCCGCTTGCAGGTAGAGCACCCAATAACAGAAAGGGTAACAGGGATTGACCTGGTAAAACAACAAATAAAAGTAGCCCAGGGAGAAGAACTGGATTTCACACAGGAAGATCTTTCGCAAAAAGGGCACTCCATTGAATGCAGGATTTATGCTGAAGACCCGGATAATAATTTTATCCCAAGCGCAGGTAAAATATATAAGATTTCAGAACCACTCGGGTTAGGAGTTCGAACTGATGGATATGTATATGAAGGTTATGAAATTCCTATTTATTACGACCCTATGATATCTAAATTAATCGTTTGGGGAAAAACCCGCGATGAAGCCATCCGGAGAATGCGCCGTGCACTTTACGAATATAAAATAACAGGTGTAAAAACATCTATCAAGTTTCTGGAAAGAATTATGAGTAACCCAAATTTTATTGAAGGAAACTATGATACTCATTTTATAGAAAAAAATAAACATCAGTTGGTATCTTCTCATCCTTGCGAGAATTGCGATGATATGGTAATTATTGCAGCTTTTATTGATTACATTGATAAAATCGGTAACACAAAGGAAGATAAGAAAGAATTTGTTCCTGCTCAAAGTCGCTGGAGAAAAATTCCGTACATAAATCATTTCTAACAAACAATTATATGGCTGTAGAAGTAAAATTGAACGACAGAGTAGCTTGGGTAGATCTGCTTAGTCAGGATGGAAATTTACTGGAGGTTGAAGTAGATGGGAAAAAATACAAAGTAGACTTAATGCATACTGCCGGTGGTACTTTTTCTATTATAACCGAAGGACACTCATACAACATTGAGCTTGTCCCGCAAAAGCAGGCAAAACATTACACTGCCTACACACTTTATCAATCGTTTGATGTTGAAATAATTGATGCTGAAGCGCGCTACCTTTTAAACCGGGGAGCAAATGGTTTTGCATCAAATGAAAACACAATCTCCTCTCCCATGCCAGGCAAAGTGGTAAAAATACTTGTAAACGAAAGAGACCAGGTAAAAGAAGGAGAAACCGCTGTTATTATTTCCGCCATGAAAATGGAAAGCGAATATAAATCGCCCAAAGATGGAGTAATAAAAAAAATAAATGTAAAAGATGGCGACACCATCGAAGGAAATCAGATTTTAATAGAACTGGAATAAACCAATTATAAGATATGGATTTAAAAGTAAAATATCTTCAGCTGGAAGAAATGAATCTGAAAGCTGAGTCAGGGGGAGGCATAGAACGGGTTGAAAAACAACATGCGGCCGGAAAAAAAACGGCACGTGAGCGCATTCAACAGCTTCTGGATCCCGGGACTTTTACGGAAATTGATAAACTTGTAACCCACCGAAACTATGATTTCGGCATGGCCGAGAATAAAATACTGGGTGATGGAGTAATTACCGGGTATGGAAAAATTAGTGGCCGCCTGGTTTATGTTTTCGCACAGGACTTCACCGTTTTTGGTGGTTCACTTAGCCGGGCCAATGCTGATAAGATTGTAAAAATACAAGAGTTAGCACTAAAAATGGGAGCTCCAATAATAGGGCTAAACGACTCAGGCGGAGCACGTATACAAGAAGGTGTAGAAAGTCTTGCCGGATATGCAGATATTTTTTATAACAATGTAACTGCATCAGGTGTAATACCACAAATATCTGCCATATTGGGTCCCTGTGCAGGCGGAGCAGTATACTCCCCTGCCCTTACCGATTTCATATTTATGGTAAATGAAAAAAGCCATATGTTTGTTACCGGACCAGATGTAATAAAAACGGTTACACACGAAGAAGTTACCAAAGAAGAACTGGGGGGAGCCTTTACTCACAACAGCAAAAGTGGCGTAGCACATTTTAATGGCGCTGATGAAGACCAAACACTAATGATGATACGGGAGCTAATGAGTTTTCTTCCTTCTAACAATCTAGAAGATCCTCCGGTAAAAACAACCATCGATCCTTCCGACAGAGAAGATGAACATTTACAGGAATTGGTTCCTGCCGATCCAAACAGACCTTATAATATGCAGGAAATCATACAAACGGTTATTGACAACAAACATTTCATGGAAGTACAGCCGCAATATGCACAAAACATTATTATTGGGTTTGCTCGTTTTGGTGGAAAACCAGTTGGAATTGTTGCCAACCAACCGGCACACCTGGCTGGCGTGCTCGACATTAACTCATCTGTAAAAGCAGCCCGTTTTGTGCGTTTCTGCGATGCTTTTAACCTTCCACTTGTAACATTTGTTGATGTTCCCGGATTTCTCCCCGGAACCAGTCAGGAGTTTGGAGGTATAATAAAACACGGAGCAAAATTGCTATATGCATTCTCTGAAGCCACTGTGCCTAAAATTACCATAATTACCAGAAAAGCTTATGGTGGAGCATATGATGTTATGTCGAGCAAACATATCGGAGCCGATGTTAATTTTGCGTATCCAACTTCTGAAATCGCAGTAATGGGACCGGAAGGAGCCATTAATATTATCCATCGGAACAAAATGACCGATGAAGAAAAGGCAGATGCAGTGCTTGAATACCGCGAAAAATTTGCCAATCCATACAAAGCTGCATCCCTGGGGTACATTGATGAAATTATTCAACCCAAAGATACACGCAAGAAAATTATTGGAGCGCTGGATATGACTCAAAACAAAAGAAAGTCAAATCCTCCCAAAAAACACGGCAATATACCTTTGTAAAAAAGATTTATTTCTAGGATAAAAATCCTTGCTAAATTTTTAGCAGGGATTTTTATTTATCCCATAATGTCCCATACATGCAAAGACGAAAACTCCTTTTATTTATCCCTACAAAACCTATTTATATAAATAATTCCGTCAGTTGTAGTTCGCGGCCTGGTTCAACAATAAATAAAATACTGAAATTCAAATACTTTAACCATGAAAAAATCATACGGAAACAAATAAAAACATTTTTACAGTTCAAAACATCATAATAGTTTGATAAATAACAATTTATTTCTACTTTTGCACGTCCAAAAAATTAATTGTTTAATTTAAAATTAAAAGTTTATGTTTAATCAGTATGAAGCCGTTTTCATTTGTACTCCCGTTTTATCTGAGCCACAGGTAAAGGAAACGGTAAAAAAATTCAAGGAGCTCATCACCGAGAACGGAGGAGAGATGCTTCATGAAGAAGACTGGGGAATGAAAAAACTGGCTTACCCCATCCAAAAAAAATCTACAGGCTTTTATAGCTTATTTGAATTCAAAGCCGATCCTTCTTTTATAAATAAGTTGGAAATTGAATTCCGCCGTGATGAAAGAGTAATAAGATTTATGACTGTAAAACTCGATAAATATGCGGTAGAATACAGTAACAAAAGGAAAAAACTTCAAAAAGAAAAAACACAAAAGGAGGCATAAATCATGGCACAAAATTCTAGTGAAATCAGATACCTGACTCCCCCGTCAGTAGAAATTAAAAAGAAAAAATATTGCCGTTTCAAGAAAAACGGAATTAAATATGTGGATTACAAAGACCCTGAATTCCTGAAAAAATTCTTAAATGAACAAGGGAAGATTTTACCTAGAAGAATTACAGGGACTTCATTAAAATACCAGCGCAAAGTTGGCCAGGCGATTAAACGTGCCCGCCAAATTGCTTTGTTGCCATTTGTAACCGACATGTTGAAATAAGGAGGATTTGAAATGGAAATTATATTAACACAAGACGTTGAACGACTGGGAAGCAAGGATGACATTGTAACTGTTAAAGATGGTTATGCTCGTAATTTTCTTATTCCTCAGAAAAAAGCAGTTGTTGCTACATCAACTGCAAAAAAAGTGCTGGCAGAAAACATAAAGCAACGGGCACACAAAGAAGCAAAATTAAAAGAAGCTGCTTTGGCTATTGCTGAAAAGCTGGCAAATAAGAAACTTTCAATTGGTGCAAAAACAAGTTCTTCAGGAAAAATATTTGGTTCTGTTAACACAATTCAGCTAGCAGAAGCAATTAACAAAAAAGGATTTGAGATTGAGCGTAAACAAATTTCGTTACCAGAAGATAGCATTAAAGAAGTTGGAACTTACAAAGCTAAAATTAAACTACACAAAGAAGTAATTGTAGAACTTGAATTCGAGGTCGTTGCTGAATAAAATTGGTTACACCAGAACATATAAGGAATGAGGCTGTCTAAAAACAAACCAATTTTTAGGCAGCTTTTTTTGTGCTCATGCTGCGATGCTTGCATATTTTTCCAAGTTTTCCATGCTTGCTTTTAATTTGATGAAATCCCCCTGAATAGATGCACTGAATTGCCTTTTTTGATGTTTTTTCCTTGCCATATTAGCAAGCGAAGCCATTTTTCGGGCTAGTTTCGAGAGGTTTAGTGCAATAGCAAGCACGGTAAAATCCATTTCAATTTTGTCTTGTCCAAAGTGGCGGAACCTGATATATACCCCATCATAACGGATGTGCGAAAAAACAGGCTCCGGCTCTACACATCGTTTTTTCCGGTGTTTTATGCCTTCTTCTGATAATAAAAGTTCCCGTGCTTTTGCTTTCAGGCGCCGCAGGTTATGGTTAATCTCTATGCGGCGGTTTCCTTTTGCATTGAAACACATGCCCCTGAGCGGACAGCCTTTACAATTTACTGCTTCATATATTGTTATCTCAGAACAGTGACCGTTTCTGTTTGTAGTTGTTTTATTTTCCTTTTTTTCCAGGTGTTGCCCCATTGGGCATACAAAGTAATCGTTTGTTACATTGTAATACAGGTTTTGGGTGATAAAAACATTTTCCCGGAACTTCTTTTTCTGTTCAGCATGAAAATAATTGTATTTTACAAAAGCTTCCATCTGGTTGTCTTCCATAAACACATAGTTTTCTTCGCTGCCATACCCGGCATCGGCAACAGTTGTTCCCGGATATGCGTTGTAACGTTCTTCCCAACCTTCTAAAAAGGGGACCATTGTTAGTGTATCTGTCGGGTTTGGAAAAAAATTAAAATGGGTAATGAATTGCTTTTCTGTGCCAATCTGAAGATTGTAGGCAGGTTTCAACTGTCCATTTTTCATATGGTCGTCTTTCAATCGCATAAAAGTGGCCGACCGGTCCGTTTTTGAATAGCTGTTCCTATTGCCCAAAACCTCAAGATGCCCCTTGTACTCACGTAACTTTGGGAGGTGCTTTTCTTCCAGTGTTTTTACTGCTTTCTGCTCCTGCTTTGAAAGGTTTTCACGGTTAATTTGGTCAATACGTTTTTTCAATTCACCCGAGTCAATTGGAGAGGGGGGCTCATCATTGGGAAGGGCATCTTGTGCAATCCCTTCGTCTATCATCTTTAGTATATCCCTGATTTTTGTTTCCAGCCTGGCTTTGTTCTTTTCTACCGTCTTGCGCCACACAAAGGTGTAACGGCCAGCCCTGGATTCCATTTTCGTGCCATCGATATAAACGGTTTGTAAACCAATGTAACCCATTTCAACCAACATCAGCACAACCTGTGTGAAAACCTGGTTGATGGTGTCCTTCAAATGTTTTGAACGAAAGTTGTTGATGGTCCTGAAATCAGGCGTTTGTTGGCCCGAAAGCCACATGTAATGAATATTTTCCAATAAATGCTTTTCAATTTTCCGGCACGAATATATATTGTTCATGTAGGCGTAAAACAATATCTTTAGCATCATCCTCGGGTGATAGGACGAAGTGCCCCCTCCTTTGTAGGTTTTCTCGATGTCCGAAATATCAAGTTTGTCGACAATCTGATTGACCAGCCGGACAGGGGCATTTTCTGGTATGTTTTGATCCAGCCGGGCAGGAAAAAGTGAAATTTGACCCTGTAAATTTGATTTAAATACTGTTTTTTTCATTCTTCGAACTCAATGATTAATATGGTGTTAATCTACTAAATATCATTAAGTTGACACAGTATTATTCGTAAAAAAAAAGAGGCTGTCTTCTTTTTAGACAGCCTCTTTTTTATTTATTTTACCGCTACTGTTTCAATCTCAATAAGCACTCCAAGAGGTAAATCTTTTACAGCAAAAGCCGCGCGGGCAGGCTGGTTCTCCGTGTAGAACTGCCCATATATTTCATTCATATCCTGAAAATCGTTCATATCGCTCAATAAACAGGTAGACTTTACCACATCGCGAAATGTGTAACCGGCAGCCTCCAGGATAGCTCCAATATTTTTCATTACCTGAACAGTTTGCTCTTTAATTCCACCATAAACTACTTTCATCGTTTCCGGATCTAGCGGAACTTGCCCTGATATATATAATGTACCGTTTATTTCAACTGCCTGACTGTATGGACCAATAGCTTTAGGTGCGTTAGGGGTTTCAATTATTCGCTTCATCTTATTCAAATTTAAAATCAAAACAAAATTAAATCACTTTCGGGAGAAACAAGCAATTTCGCAATATGTTTTACGAATCTATGAATTAATAACTACGATCGTACCGACTCTGGCGTTTTGATAATTTCAAATCCTTTAACAAAGTCGATTTTGCATTAATGGTAAAACTATAGCTTTTCATATAACCAAAAGGAACAAAATTGAAAGTCATTTGCCAACAATGCAAATCACGCGATACATTAAATGTAGTAAGTGCAAATTCCTTAGCCATAATATCAAAGTTGGTCTGCATATTCACGCGCCACTTATCCGTAAGACTTAAATTCCCTCTCAACCCAAGTGTTTGCGTATATTTTCCTTTAGGAGAATTCAAAGAAGGTCCGGAATAAGCCAAACTATAATCAAAACTAAAATCCCAGGGGATGCTAAAGTCACTATAACCATCATATATTGAAGGAAGGTTTTTTTTCACATCATTTCCTACCTCATTATTTGGAGGCACTCCACCTATTTTATCTTCAGTATTATTTATTGAATTCGTATTATTATCATCATCCTTCTGTTGCTGTTTCGACTTAAAATTCATTCCAAATGAAAGATTAGCACGCGTTAAGCGCCCCAGCTTTGCAATACCGTGCTTTTCATTCCACACATATTTATGAATCTTTTTGTAATTTTCATCAACCATGTAAGGGTCAAGTGTCCCTCCCATATTTATACTAACTCCGGCAATAGTTGTACGAGCCCGTATAGAAAAGGGAGCGAGATTCATTGAATCGGCTATTAAATCGTAGGAAGAGCCTATACTTAAATTATCCAGAATTTTCACTTTCCGGTACTTCTTCTCGCCATCTGTTTTCGTAGAATCCCGGGTATCAAGCACCTTCATTTCAATATTGTTGTTCACTGAAAATGTAATAGAACCAGACGCTCCCTTACCTGGTGAACCTCCATAAATACCACCTTTATTAATATCCAGATAATCCACATTCCCTAATGAATCAATCTGCACCTTTTGCCAGTATCCATATTTAGAAGCACCAAAATCAGGTCGGTAGCTAAAACCAACGGTTGGTGTTATTTTATGTCTTATCCCATCAATTTTAGATTTTGGGTTTAAAGGCTTGAACGTACCATAAATATTTGTAGATGTACTTAAACTATACGAATAGTCATACACTCGATTTAAACCTGTTATTGTATCTATTCTAACATGCGTTTCATCATCATATGCATTGTTGTACAACTCATCAGCGTGATAACTATAATCATATTTTTTGAAATACCACTTTTCGTTGTAGTTAAAGCCCGGACTAACATTTACATACTTAAACAAATTAAAATTAGGGAGTGCAATAGGAATATTATGCTTTATTCCATTTTTCCAGTCACGCGATAAAGAAGTATGCAAAATTTCATATTCCTTGGCACTAATGGTATTCTTCATATTTCCGGTGTAGTTAATTCCAAAATTCTCATACCATTTTACAGATCCAGAACGATTCTTCTTTCTGAAAGGATAAACCTTGGCCATGCTAAATGTCATTTCAGGCAGAGAAAGTACAATAGTTGTATCAACAGAATTTTGAGAGTGCCGCAAGTTCACCGACATATTAAAAGGTGTATTCTCAAACTTTTTGGTATAGGAAATACTTGATTGCTTTTGTGTACGCAAATATGTTTCCGCAGTGTATGAATTTTGTTTATCGTAACCACTGGTAGAAAAATTAACACTGGCAGAAAAAGTTTGGTTTGGATTGGCTTTTGCATCCTGGCTATGACTCCATGTTACAGCAAATTGAGGGTTCTTGGTATATGTGTTCAAACCTTTCTCGCCGTATTTATTGAGAGCATAATTAAAATTAAAACTACCGTTAAATTTATATCTCTTCTTATAATTAGTATGGACTTTGGTTCCCCAGGAACCTTTAGAGTAAATATCGCCCTGAACAGACAAGTCAAAATACTGACCGGCAGCCCAGTAATACCCACCGTCTCGTAAAAAGAAACCACGATTTTGTTCCTCGCCATAAGTAGGAATAAGAATTCCGGAAGAGTAAGTTGGTGTATTAGGAAAAAAACCAAACGGCAGAAACGGGAAATAAATAGGGAAATCTTCCAGAACCATGTAAGCAGGCCCGGTAATTATCTTTTTATTCGATATAACTTTAGCTTTTGAAAGGTGTAAGTAAAAATGCGGATGGTCGGCATCACAAGTTGTGTACTTTCCATCTACCAGAATAAAAGCATCTTTAGAAATCTTTTTGGTTCGGGTACTATGCACAAATCCTTCTCCTTGCTCTGTAACAACCTCTGTAATAATACCTTTCTCCGAATCAAAATTATACCTTAACGTTTTTGACTCAAACTCCTCATTACCATCTTTGAAGACAGGTTTTTGAATAAGTGTTTCAGTTGAATCCATTATCCCTTCTGCATACACTTCTTTGGTTTCTAAATCCAACTCAATATAATAAGCTGTTAATTCAATTTCCTGATAAGTAACTTTTGCATTATTATAAAGAAACACCTTTTGCCCATCAAAAGATACAATAATAGAATCCTCTGCGTTATAATTAATAGGTGCTTCAATAAATGGGGCTTTAACAGAATCAGTAGCCATTGAGTCAGCAACGGCGAGAGAATCAGTTATTGTAGTATCTGCAGGAGGAACAATTTCGTAATAAGAAATGCTATCAGGTTGTTGTTTTATAATATCAAGAGTATCTTTTGATTCCTGACAAAATACAACAAAGGGGAAAACTATAAAAATGTATGTTAATATTAATCTGTACAAAATGCTTTCTGAATTAAAACCTATATTACACGGCATGCCGTGCAAAAATAAAAATAAGGGTGTAACAAAAGCCCTAATAAATGCAAAATAATTTTAATATTTCTATTTTTGTCATGGAAACAGGGATCTTTATGAGAAAGGTATTTTTCTATTTTCTTTTAATTTCATTTTTTGTACTTATAAATAGTACAATAGTTGCTGTAATGGCAATTAATTTTCCGGACAGAGATGAAACCCATGTTTCGGTTGTGGTTATTGATCCCGGACATGGAGGAAAAGATCCGGGAGCTGTAGTTGGAAATGCCCAGGAAAAAGATATTGTTTTAGACATTGGCTTAAAACTTGGCCAGTTAATAAAAACAAACTTTCCAGAAACAAAAGTTATATATACAAGAAGCAAAGACGTATTTATACCACTTTACAAACGAGCCAATATCGCCAATAAGAATAATGCCGATCTATTCATTTCTATTCATGCAAACTATGTTGGAGCGCGTTCTGTTCAAGGAACTGAAACTTTTGTACTGGGGCAACACAGGAGCGACGATAATCTGGAAGTTGCAAAGAAGGAGAACTCCGTTATTCTATTAGAAGACGACTACAAAAGAACCTATGAAGGGTTTGATCCAAACTCGCCGGAATCATACATCATGTTTGAACTGGTACAAGACGAATACCTTGAACAAAGCGTAATGTTTGCATCTGCTATTCAAGATGAACTCAGGGAAAATGCAAAACGAAGGGACAGAAGTGTAAAACAAGCAGGATTTCTTGTTCTGAGAGAAACAACCATGCCCAGTGTACTTATTGAAGCCGGATTCTTGAGCCACACATCTGAGCGTAATTATCTGATGAGCCAGACTGGTAGAAGCAATATAGCAACTGCTATTTTTACGGCATTTGAAAACTACAAAAGAAAAATAGAAGAGAAAAGCAGTTTTAGCATTATAACAGAAGAAACAGGCCCCAGTACTCCACCACAGCCGGTAGTTAAAATAGAACAATCATCTCGAAAAGAAGAAAAACAACAGTTGGTTCAAAATAATGTAGATAATAATTTATATTTCTCTGTTCAGATAGCTGCAACAACGCAACCCCTTGACATGAGCAAACCAGATTTAAAAAACGAAATAAATATTTTCACCACACATCTGGAAAATATATACAGGTATTACTCCGGGAAATTCCCGACTTATGAAAAAGCGCTTAAAGAAAAACAGCGGTTGCAATCCAAATTCAAAGGAGCCTTTATTGTTGCTTTCGAAAATGAAAAATTAATTTCAGTTAAAAAGGCTTTGGGAAAAATGTAATTCCTTTTGGAATTGCCTAAATTTACAACATTAGTATTCTTACGAAAAAGAAGAAACATGAAAATTTCAAAATATACAAAACTTGGTATTCTAATTGTAATTTCATTAACTACATTAATATGGGGATTAAGCTACCTAAAAGGAAATGACATTTTCAAAAAGAATTCATATTACCACGTAATATATGACAGGGTCGATGGACTTGCTGAATCGAACAAAGTAACGCTAAGCGGCTACCCAATTGGGCAGGTTAATTCCATCGAATTCACACCAGATAATAGTGGAAAATTAATTGTTACACTTATGATTAATTCTGATTTTCGAATCCCGGTAAACTCGGTAGCGCAAATTGTTACCAGCGACATCATGGGAAACAGGTCTATTAAAATGGTTTTGAGCAATGAAAGCGATGTCTATTCAAGTAACGACACAATTCCTGGTGCTGTTGAAAACGACCTAAAAGAACAGGTAAGCATGCAAGTACTGCCTATAAAGAATAAAGCAGAGCAACTCCTTGGAACAATCGATTCTGCAATAACTGTGCTTACCGTAATTTTTAATGAAGATGCAAGAAAAAATTTGTCAGAAAGTTTTGCCAATATAAATCAAACCATCGAGAATCTTGAAGCAACAACTGCAGACCTGCAAACAATAGTCTCTTCGGAAAAAGGCAGTATGCAAAACATTATTTCAAACATTGATGAAATTACAACCAGTTTCAGAAAAAACACAGCCAACCTTGATAACATGCTGAATAATTTTTCATCGTTTAGCGACACATTATCTAAAATTTCAGTTTCGCCGGTGTTAAATAATATCGCTGATGCTTCCAACGAAATACTATCTATTTTAGAGAAACTAAACAGCAATGAAAATACAGCAGGTTTACTATTAAATGACGATGAGTTATACAGACAGATAAATCTTTTGTCAGCAAATTTAAGCTCACTTATTAGCGATATACAAACAAACCCCAAACGATATCTTCATTTTTCGGCTTTAGATTTAGGGAAAGAAATTTATATAAATGCAAAAGGAGATGCTGCCGACAAAAGTATTTTATTTAAAGTCCACCTGATTTCATCGGAAAACAGGATCCCCAAAGACTCAGATATATTTGAAGGATTGGGCAAGATAGAAGAATACAATGCAAGTGGAGCATATTCTTATTTGTTAGGCTCTACATCTTCATATAGCGAAATACTGAAAATATTAAGTTCAGTCAAAAGTAAATTTCCAGAGGCAACCATTGTTGCATTCAAAAACGGACGGTTAATAAAATTGAAAAAAGCCTTGAAGAATCTTCAGTAATAAACATATTATTGGCGATAATTCTTATTACAATAAACAGAAACCAACTACTACCAACCAGATATGGCTTTAAAAATCAAACCATTAAATACAACTCACTGAAATACAGAGCATTATAAAAACAAAGAAATATACAATTTTTAATACTCTGATATCGAAACGGATATACTTATCATGAAAAAATCAATAGCAATTCGATTTTTTTTTAAACTTTTTTTTCGCAAATTTTGTTCCCGGGAATACTTTAGAAAATTTATTTGTAGAACCTCATAAATCCAGCAATTCTAAATGAATAATGAATACAGAACTGCATGGGAAAAATGCCTTGCTGTTATTAAGGATAATGTACCCAGCAGTAGTTTTAAAACTTGGTTTGAACCCATTGTACCGGTAAAACTTGAAGAAAATGTTTTGACCATTCAAGTTCCGAGTGCTTTCTTCTATGAATACCTGGAAGAACAGTTTATTGATATTTTGCGTAAGACCCTTAGAATGGTTCTTGGAGTTGGTGCAAAACTTGAATACAATGTGGTTATGGGCAATTCAAATGAAAATGGACCCTTCACAGTTAGTTATCCCACGAATAACAATACGAGGATACAGAATAAACCATTAACGATTCCACTAAAAACAGAGGAAAAAACATCCATAAAAAATCCGTTCATTATTCCTGGAATTCAGAAATTGCAAATTGATCCGCAGTTAAAAACAGATAATACATTTGAAAACTTTGTGGAAGGAGATTGTAACCGCTTAGCCCGAAGCGCTGGTTATGCAGTAGCCCAAAATCCGGGAGGGACAGCTTTCAATCCACTAATGATTTACGGAAACTCGGGGCTTGGAAAAACCCACTTGGCCCAAGCCATTGGGATTGAAGTAAAAGAACGTTTTCCGGACAAAGTAGTTTTGTATGTAAATGCCAATAAATTTCAAACGCAATTTACAGAAGCAACCCGTAACAACAACCGAAACGACTTCTTAAACTTCTATCAAATGATTGATGTACTTATCCTTGATGATGTACATGAATTTGCCGGAAAAGAAAAGACACAGGAAACGTTCTTCCATATTTTTAACCATTTACATCAAATGGGGAAACAGCTTATTTTGACTTCAGATAAGCCGCCAATCGAATTAAAGGGAATGGAACAACGGTTGCTTTCACGCTTTAAATGGGGATTAACAGCGGACCTGCAAACTCCTGACTTTGAAACCCGCATGGAAATCCTGCGAAGGAAAGTATACAAAGACGGTATTTCTCTTTCCGAAGAAGTTATGGAATATATTGCTTCACATGTAGCAAACAATGTACGTGAGCTTGAAGGAGCATTGGTTTCCTTGCTGGCCCAGTCGATGCTTAATAAGCGAGAAATTACACTTGAGCTGGCAGCTAAACTTATTAACAAACTGGTAAAAAATTCAAAAAGAGAATTATCCATTGAATACATCTCAAAAGTTGTTTGCGATTATTTCAATATGCCAGTAGATGCACTTCAAACCAAAACCAGAAAACGCGAAATTGTGCAGGCCAGACAAATCGCTATGTATTTCTCAAAAAGTTTAACTAAATATTCACTGGCAAGTATCGGCGCACAAATTGGCAGTAAAGATCATGCCACAGTACTTCATGCTTGCAAAACAGTTAATAACTTAATTGATACGGACAAAAATTTCCGCTTATTTGTGGAAGAAATAGAGAAAAAATTAAAAATGTAGAAAACAGGCTTTACAGCCTGTTTTTTTATAACTCATAATGAACAAAACTTCTTTTCATCAATTTTAGTCTTGTTTTGTTTCAATTCACTTACTATATTTTCCAGTCTAGAGCCAAAAGTTTTACTTTCTTTTTATCAGAGCGACATTCTTTTATCATAGCATATTCGCTTCAAATGCCGAAGACAAAAATAAATTACAGTATTTTTTTCTTTCCTCCTTTCACCTTCCTATTTTTAGGGAATATTAAACGAAGATGTCATTGTATATTTGTTGCCAAATGGAAGATACGTTCAAAACAATAGAAACCGCCAGCAAAGGATATTTTAAAGACAAAGGCAGTAAGTTTTTTGCATATGCCTATCCGGTGAAAACAGAAGAAGAAATCAAAGAAATTCTGACAACCCTTAGAAAAGAACATCATAGCGCCAGGCACCATTGTTATGCATGGAGACTAGGTACAGAAGAAATTATGTTCCGGGCCAATGATGACGGCGAACCTTCGTCTTCTGCGGGGAAACCTATTTTAGGACAATTACTGAGCTTTGAGGTTACCAATACACTAATAGTTGTTGTCAGATATTTTGGGGGCACACTTCTTGGTGTAAGCGGATTAATTAACGCTTACCGTACAGCTGCAGCTGAGGCACTAAATAATTCCACTATTTCAACAAAATTAATAGAAAACAGATATGAACTGCATTTTACATACAATGAACTAAATGATGTAATGCAAATAATAAAACAAGAAAACCTGACGATTGAAAGTACTAAATTTGAAGAAAAATGCAGCCTTATTTTTTTAGTCAGAAAATCGGAGGCTTCAAAAATAGAACAAGTGTTTGACAATTTTTATGGAATTGAAATAAAAAAGCTACCATAGAAAAAATGCTCGTGTTAATAAAATGCTGATAAGTACAGTTAATAGAATATATAAATTTATGTCAAACGCATTAATTTTGGAAACATTATGATGAAGCACCATTCCAACGAGGTTGATTCGTATGGCGGAAGTTTCTTTCGCAAGCAAATAAAATTTCTCGATTCCCATAATTTCATCATAAGACCATTAAATCTGAAACATATACTATTTTCCGAAAAAGTCAATATACTTTTTCAAAAATCAGAAAGCCAACATTTAGTTAAAATGTTGGCTTTCTTTTGTTCGACATTAAAAGAAAAAACAATTGTAACGCCATGAAGAGAGATTTAATTTCAATTACAGATTACTCGAAAGAGGAATATCTGAAAATAATGAAACTGGCTGCAGAATTTGAAGAAAATCCGAACCAGGATTTATTAAAGGGGAAAGTTGTTGCTTCCCTTTTTTTTGAGCCATCAACACGCACCCGGTTAAGTTTTGAAACAGCTATTAACCGGCTTGGAGGCAGAATTGTTGGTTTTGCAGATCCCGATAGTTCAAGCGCAACAAAAGGAGAAACACTTCACGATACCATTCGCATGGTGAGTAATTACGCTGATTTAATTGTTATGCGCCATCCGTTGGAGGGAGCAGCAAGGTATGCTGCAGAGATTTCCCCGGTGCCGGTAATAAATGCCGGTGATGGAGCAAACCAACACCCTACCCAAACCCTGCTTGATATGTATTCCATATTAAAAACACAAGGAACGTTGGACAATATGAATATATTCATGGTTGGAGACCTTAAGTATGGACGAACGGTGCATTCATTAATAATGGCTATGTCAGAATTCGAAAACCCTATTTTCAATTTTATTGCGCCAAAAGAGTTAGAAATGCCAAGGGTTTACAAAATGTTTTTACGCGAAAAAGGAATTAAATTCTTTGAACACAAAGAATTTACTAACATAATAAGTGAGGCTGATATTATTTACATGACACGTGTTCAAAAAGAACGTTTTTCTGATCCGATTGAATATGAAAGGGTGAAAAACGTATATATTCTTCGGAATGCCATGCTAAAAAAGACCAAAGCCAATGTGAAAATCCTCCACCCGCTACCTCGGGTAAATGAAATACATCCAGATGTTGACAATAATGAAAAAGCATACTATTTTACCCAGGCACGAAATGGTATTTATACACGAGAAGCCATTATCTCACATATCATGAACCTTAAATAACCTGCCATGAAAGATACTACCAAGAAAAAATTAAAACTAAAAGTTAGCGCCATAAAAGATGGCACTGTTATCGATCATATACCAGCATCAAACCTTTTTAAAGTAATTTCAATTTTAGGGCTTGACAAGATTGAAAACCAAATTACATTTGGCACCAACCTGGAAAGTGCAAAACTTGGAGCTAAAGCCATAATAAAAGTATCTGATAAATTTTTTGCTGACGATGAAATAAACAAAATTGCCCTCATTGCTCCACATGCAAAACTGAATATTATTAGAGATTATGAAGTAGTTGAGAAAAAAGTTGTGGAAATTCCAAATACAATTAAAGGAATTGTAAAGTGCTTTAATCCCAAATGCATTACAAACCACGAATCTATTACCACCTCGTTTACTCTGATAGCAAAAGATCCTCTGGCTTTAAAGTGTAAATACTGTGAAAAAATTACTTCTGAAGAGCAAATGCAAATATATTAATAGCGAAATAATCAAATAACTCAGTCGATGTTGTAAATAATCCGAGAAATCAGAGAAATATGCAATTACCATAAGGGAATTTTTATATATTTGCACCGCTTAATAAAAATGACATCTCAAAACGTTGAGGAAATGTCAGGAAAATGAGCAAATATTGGCCCAGTTGGCGGAATTGGTAGACGCGCTAGTTTCAGGGACTAGTGTCCTATTGGACGTGAAGGTTCGAGTCCTTTACTGGGCACGATTAAAGAATCAAAAAAATTAAAAAGCACTTAAAATCAACATTTTAAGTGCTTTTTGTTTTTATAAGGAAGTCAAAAAAGCACAAAAAAGGTCAATATAAACGAGACTTTACCGAGACCAATGCTTTTTTATCCTCAACCAGTCTCGGCAAATCGTATAACTCTCTCTTTTTCAACATTTAAATTAACATGAATTAACTCGATTTGAGCTTGAAAACAAGCCCGCAAATGGGTACTTTTAAGCATCAATCGAGACCAATTTTTTCTTTAACCTTAAAAATGAAAAAAGATGAGATTGACTATTAACTTCATTGTGAAAAAAGCGAGACAGAAAATTAATGGAGAAATTCCTGTTTATGTACGATTTACTTTAGACTCTAAACGCGTTGAGCTTTCTACGGATATTTATTGTCATCCTGATAAATGGGATGAAGCTGGACAACATTTCAGCGGAAGAAATGAAAGAGCCCAAATCCTGAATAACAGATTAAGTAAGATTCGAAATGAGATTCAGGATCATTACAATTTACTTAAATCTTCAGGAGAAGATTTTGATGTAATTACCATTAAAAATAGGATAAGAAACATCGAAGACAGTGAAGGTATCCTAAAAGTATTTGACTACTACTTGAAGAATATGCACGAGAAACTGGGGAAAAGCTATTCTCATGAAACCTATAAACATTATAAGTCGTCTAGAAAACGGCTGGGTGAATTCGTCAAGAAATTTAGCAAGAGAACGGATTATCCTGTAGAGAAAGTTGATTATAAATTTCTTGAAGCCTTCGATGTTTACCTTAAGAAAGAATACAAGGTCCATCAGAACACAGCCTGGAACTATCATAAACATACAAGACGTGTTCTTAATTTAGCAGTATCAATGGACTTAATTGAAAAGAATCCCTACAAAAAATACAAAGTTTCTCTAGCAGAAACAAATCGAGATTTTTTAACTGCAACAGAACTTAACGCCATTCAGGATAAAGAAATCAAAATTAAACGTCTGGATGCCATCCGGGATATATTCGTCTTTGCTTGTTACACTGGTCTCTCCTATTCCGATATCGCTAAATTGCACAAAGACCATCTTCGTATAGGAATCGATAAAAACGATTGGATTTTTATTGACAGAACAAAAACCAATAATCGTTGCAGAATACCAGTACTTCCAGAGGCAAAAATCATTTTGGAGAAATATCAAAACACTCCTCAATATAAGGTAAAAGGGCTATTATTACCGGTTCTAACCAATCAAAAGATGAATAGCTACCTGAAAGAATTGGCCGATATATGTGGAGTTAACAAAGAACTTACAATGCATATTGCTAGACACACCTTTGCAACTCCTATAACTTTTTAATATATATAACTGTAAAACAATAACTTGAAGAATAAAAACCTTGAACAGGTAATGCTTTAGAAACGAGCGAAACTCTCTGATCTGCTTAATTTTTCCATTGTTTCAAATAACTCTTATCCAAAGATATTTTTTATTTTTGAATATAAAAGATTACTTTGGATTTGAGAATACAATTTCGCCTATATCTAAATCTGAATACTAATTGGTCTTAATATTAATAGGGAAGTATGGTGAAAGAAAAATCGTTAGTCGCTCCTAATACCTATGAGCCATCAGATGTACAAGGATTACAGTCAAGACTGTATAAAAACAGAGACTTGTTAGTGGTTTTTCTCCTTTTAAAATTGTTCTTTTCCAGCACTTTGACCGAAGCTATATTTGAACTTTCAGTTTCTGCGCTTATCAATTTCACATTTCTATTTTTTTGAGTCCAATGAATTACTCCTGCCATAACTTCTGTCTCAATCATTTAATTATAATTTTTCGAACTGTTCTGAATTCATTATTTTTGGTAATTTCTGTTTTATCTTTTCTTCTTCCCAATCCCACCATTTAAGATTGAGAAGTTTCTGTATCTTTTTTTCTGAGAAGCGTTTGCGTATAAGCCTGGCAGGCACACCTCCTACAATTGAGTAGGGTTCAACATCCTTTGTTACAACTGCCCGCGAACCAATAATTGCCCCGTCGCCAATGGTAACACCAGCCATAATAACCGCCTCGAAACCAATCCACACATCGTTGCCAACAACAATGTCGCCTTTATTTTCCCAGGCATCGGTAACCGGTGTTTGCAAATCCCATTCGTCGGCCAATACCGGAAACGGATAAGTGGATAAGGAGCCGTGCGTATGATTGGCTCCGTTTAACAAAAATTTGGCCCCACAGGCAATGGAACAGAATTTCCCAATAATCAGTCTGTCGTTATTTGAAAATGGATAATGATACAACACACATTTACCGCTTTTAGAAACTTGCATCGTTGAAATTCCTGTTCTATTAAATGGATTGTTTGTTGCAAGGGCGGAATACTAAAATCTTCATAGATTTCGGCTTCACTTTGATAACATTCTTTTCGCAATTGCAGGATTACTTCCAAGTCTGTTTTATTTGCCTGTAGAATATCTATTTTCATGATAAGCTACTATTTCTCTGGTTACTATTTTTTTTTACCAGGCTACCACACAAAATTGAATTGCATGGTAGCGAGGTTTTACACTTATACATTAAAATCTGACTGAACTACGAGGAATGATTTTCATCCGACAACTATCGTCCCCCATTTTCACGCTTTTGAGCAGTTCTACATCAATTTTGCAGTCAAATGCTTTTTCGAAAAGAACTTTGCTGTACCCGGTTGTACACTGGCACCAAGTGTTGGTTTCCAGTTTGTCGACTTCGGCGAGCATCGGGCAGGGACAAAACGGGAACTGCAAATAGAGTTCGCCCTTTTCATAGGATAATCCGGCTGTTTTAGCTTTATCCTGGCTGGCAAATTCTTCCAGACTAGAAGCAGATTTCATAAGTTCTTTAACCAGGTTAAGCTTCTTGTCCATCGCATACCCGCACTGGCAATTCATCCTGATTTTCTTTACTGTTTGAACATCAAAATGTTTTTCCAGCCTTTTCATCGTATTTTTCACCCATACCGGGTTGCTTTCCGTATTTTCAATCACAATTGTTTGAGCCGTTCTATCATCGCTTTCTGCTTTAACGGCATGATATATTACCTGCTCCTGAATTTTTCTTATATCGAACATAACTTTTTATTTTTTTTGATAATTACATAAATAAGTGCGCACCGCTTCTCAACAAAACAGCACATAAACACAAAATATAAATGTGTGAAAAACCTTTTCAAGAATATGGAAGTATATTCCTGAAGCTACAAATATCAGCCAGTGGTTTTCTGAGGCTAATTACGCTGCAATTATCAATTTTAGAATAGTTCTCAAAACTCAGTCAATTATGGTCAGGATGCAAAAATAATAAAAACAAATTATCTCATTCAAACAATAGTTCATTTTTTTTGCAAGAAAAAAACATTACTCTCTGGGCTACTTCAACTATACATGTAATTAGTATTTAGAATATCTCAACGCTTTGGTATTCTTTCAACAGTAGAATCTTAGCTGCAACATGTGAAAGAGTGATTCCCTCAGGAAATGTTGAATGGATGTTTCACTACCGCAAGACCTTCGTTGTGAAAGATAAAAAGCCTTTATATCAACCGTAATCAATGGTTAGTGGTATCAATAGCAATTTTTTTGATGTAGCAACAAGCGGAGAATCGGGCGTTATTGCGGCAACTTTCTATCCGCATGGTACCGCTAATTTTTTGAGATTCCCGTTGTCAGAAATTGAAGATACCAGTATTAATCTCGAAGATATTTTTAATATCACCGGAAAGGAAACAGAAGAACAGATATGCCTTGTCCGTTCACAAACAGAAAGAATCGCAATTATTGAAAAGTTCCTGCTTCGCTGTTTCAATCCGGTTAAAAGCAACGATTTTCTTCTGATAAAAAAAGGAGTGGAACTTATTAATCAGTCTAAAGGTCAAATCAATGCATCAGAATTGCCCCGTAAACTTCTGTTAACCAATAGAAAATTCTCTGCACTTTTGGGTAAAACACCCAAACAGTTCATCCGAATAGTACGGTTTGAGGGGGCTATTCTGAATTTGTCAAAACCTGGAAAACCTGGAGATAAGTACTTAACCCAAATGACTTATGAAAACGGTTATTTTGACCAAGCCCATTTTGCAAAAGATTTTAAATCCTTATCAGGTTACACACCAAAAGAGTTTTTAGCTCTTGGCTCATGTAATGCCGATTATTTTGGATAATCTTTTTTGCCTTCCCTCCTTTGACAAAAGAGCAAGTTTAGTCAAGGTTATCTGAGACTGAACTTGTATGTTTGTTAATTCATTTTGAGTGATATGACCATACAGGACACAAGCCGGGCAGAATATGTTTCACGCATAAACAGGGTAATGGAGTATGTTGATGAACATTACAACGAGCAGGTAAATCTTGATACACTGGCCGGAGTAGCTCATTTTTCACCATTTCATTTTCACCGCATTTTCACAACACTAACAGGTGAAACCCCAGCCGATTTCTTTTTGCGCATTCGAACAGAAAAAGCAGCCCAGCAGCTGAGAGACTATCGTTGCAAAAGCATTTCGAACATTGCATACGACTGTGGGTTCAGCAGTATGTCGTTGTTCGCCCGTACATTCCGGAAACATTTTGGGATGAGTGCAAGCACTTTTCGTAAAATTGAACAACCTACGGTTGTGAAAAACGGTATTTATTATAGCAAGAACGGTCAACCGTTAAGCAAGAAAAATCAAATCTATACCAGCTTAAACAACGAGCTTTGTTCCATCAATTTTAAAGAATTAATGATTATGGATACAAAAATTGTTGTAAAACAAATGCCTGAAATGCAGGCAATCTACTATCGTCACACAGGTAACTTCAAGGAAATTTACAAAGCTTATAACAGGCTAATGCAATTTGCCGGCCCTCGCGGCCTTGTTAAACCGGATTCGCACACGGTTACGGTTTACCACGATGACCCTTCGGTTACCGAAATCGAAAAAGTTCGGCAGAGTGCCTGTCTGGTTGTTGACAAAGATGTGAAAACCGGAGGCGAAATTGGCAAAATGACCATTCCTGGTGGGAAATATGCCGTGGGACATTTCGAGATTAAGGTTACTCAATTTGAAGAAGCCTGGAATACCATGTGCTTATGGCTGACAGAAAGTGGTTATGAACCCGGCGTAGGAACCCCTTACGAATATTACTATTGCGACCCGGAAAACCATCCTGAAAATAAGTTTGTGCTGGATATCTGTATTCCGGTAAAGTCATTGTAAAAAAATCAGAAAAACCTGTCTTATGGCAGGTTTTCTTTTTTTGAGAACTGAAATTGTCTCTTTTTTACAATTTTCAGGTTATCCAACCCAATAGTTTTGCTCTGATATTTCAAAAGCAGAACGATGTCAATTGAAATCAAAATCACAAAACGAAACATGAAACATGAAAACGGGATATTCCGAAGTAAGGAACAATAAAAATAGAATGGGTACAATTCTACATTGAGTTGTACCCATTTTTTTGTCAGGATTAATTGCAGAACAGTTAATTATTCGCGAGTTGAAGTTAATTTCTAAAGAAGAATGCCTAATTCTTTGTTCTTTCATACAATGTGATTTTGGAAATTACCCCGATTTTTGGCACTCCAGGCCTTTTTCGGGGTTTTCCTTTAAAATAATAAAACCTATCAACTTAATTGTCAATAGGTTTTACTATTTATGAACATCCCTATTACAAATTGGCATAATGGGGGTAATAAAAACAATTAATATTCATTTAGTCAGTTTGCATATTCCAAACGGGAAATGTAAACGAGACTTGAAGCCTTCGCATACCAGACTTCTCAACAATACTTTTTAAGCCTAATCACCATTGTTGCCCCTACTATTTTATTTTCAAGGACATCATTTTCAATTTCCTGTTTTTGGATATAGTCAAGTAATAAAAGTTCTTTATCAGAGTATTTCTCAATTAATTCCTGACATCTTTTCTTTAAATTCTCAAATATATGGTCGTCAGAATCTTTGATGTCTTCACTGTCCGAAATGTCGCATTCTACAAGTTCCATTCCTGCTTCTTTAATTTGTTGTAATATGGAACTTTTCTTATACATCAGTGGGTGGCTGAAATTGCTGTTGTCATCAATATACCCATCGTCAATAATAAAAATTCCATTCTTATTGATGCATTTTTTCAAAATTGTCAATGTTGTATAATAATCACCAAATACAGGGCCAATTGCCCCAAGTATTACAACATCATATCCTGTTCGTTCATTTATGATTTCCCTTATATCGCCTGTTTGGAATGTGCAAAGATGGCTGACGTTGAACTCATCTGCTTTCTGTCTGGCATGCTCAATAAACTCAGGAATTGCATCTATTCCATAACATTTGCACTCGAGAGCTTTTGAGACTTTTACCGACACGGCCCCTTTTCCGCACCCCAAATCAAGTATTTTCAAATTGTGATGATTGTTAAAGTATCTACTTATTAACCTGATAATTGCTTCAGGGTCTGTTCCAATTTCCCAAAGGTCCTGTAATATGTATGGAAAAAATGAGAAAAGTTCCTTATCTGTGCCATCCATTGCCCTTACAACGCTTTCTTCAATTGTTTTTATGTCTTTGTCCATATCCTATAATGAATGTATAAACCATTAGATTCTGCAGACCAATTATTATTCGGTTATTTCGATTAAGTTTCCTTCAGGGTCTAAAACAACACTTTCATAATAGCCATCACCGGTAGTCCTGGGGTCACTTTCAACAGTGTAATTACTTGCACGTAATCGTTCTGTTAGTTTATTTACTTCCTCAATGTCACCAACAGAAATAGCAAAATGTGCGATACCTTTCATTAAGCCTCTTTTGTCAGGTTCGTTAACAATGTCCAATCTGTTCATTAGCTCAATGCGGGTTTTCCCTTCACCAAAGGATATGAAACAAGAGGAAAAACCCTTTTGGGGGTTTGTATATTTTTCACTACTCTCTGCACCGAAGTATTTTAAATAGAATTGACGCATTTTCTCTAAGTCGTCGACCCAAATTGCTAAATGTTCAATTCTCATCGTTTTTATTGTTTTAATTGTAGCTGAAATAAAATATTACCATATGTGTATGTCTAAAATTACAGAACCTATTTCTCGTATTATCTTTTATCTATAAATCTTTCTTAAGATAAATCATATCAATAAGTTGTACGTCGCCCTCGAAAATAGGATGGTTGTAATTGTCAGTAAAGAAATTCTTTAATCGATGTGATATTTTGAATCCGCAATTTTCATAAAACGACAAAATTGCTGGAATATCGCCGGTTCCAACCTGCATTGTTCCATAGTCATTTTTGTAAAAATCAGAAATATATCTTATTAATGCTTTGCCATATCCTCTGCCCTGATATTTTTCGTATGTCGCTATGTTTTTCAACTCGCAGGTTTCATTACTTATCGGTACTACAACGCAAACACTTTTCAGATTATCGTCGTATAAAGCAAACAAATCACCACTTGGTAAATACTTGTCAATCATATTTTCCTGCTCGTCTGCCAACAACAATAAGTCAAGGAACTGTTTCTTATTTTCAATAATTTTTTCTATTGTCACCATATCTCTGTGTTTTCTAATTTGTCAAGGTCTATTTCTGTTGCGAGTGGTTTATATTGCTAATATAATAGTAATGACAAAAATAAAATCATTACAATAGTTCACATAATTCATTAAAAATAAATGACTCTAAAGTATTTGCATATAAATTACTAAAACTCATAAATTTTGTAAATAAAAGTGAAGGATACACCTTGAAATTAAAACCCTTTACCCGAAAATCTTCATGTTTTTTTATTCCTTCTAAGTTCCTTATAAAATTTCTTTAAAGTATTGAAAATATAGAAAATGGGCTGAACCTGATAGTTTATTTTATGAAAGTTGCCAATCATATAAATATCCATTGACGGATTGTAGTACATAAAAGCACCTATTGAACCTGAATTACCCCAGATATCGTATTTTTTAGGCATAAACATAAACCGGAAAATCATTATGCCATAACCATAGTAAATATTTGGCCCCATTCGGGCATAATCGTTCATTTTCGCAAAAGTTTCCTTCCTGATTATCTTGTTTTCAACAATGGCTTTATGAAACTTCAGCATATCTTCCGTTGTAGAAACAATTCCACCGCTGGCACAGCTCATACTGATACTTTTAGCTTTTGAAAGGTTAACTCCTTTATGGAGTAAATCTACCATTGGGTACTTGCTTCTTTCTTTGGGCTCAGAATAAAAAATCTGGTAGGTATCGACCATCCCTAAAGGTTCAAAAATGAACTCATGTAAACATTGTGATAGTTTTTTACCCGTTACATTTTCAATTATCAAGCCCAAAAGTTCATAATTTGTATCAGAATAATGAAAACCTTTACCCGGTTTGAATTTTGGTTTAAGTTGCTGTTTTGTCCAGTCGATAGTTTCAAGCGGTGTCCAAAAATGTTCAGGGTCAGAAATCATAAGGTCTGATAATCTGATTCCCGATTTATTCTTGTCCGTATAATAATCGGGTAAGCCCGATGTGTGGTTTAACAGATGCTTTATTTTTAATTCTTTTGAATAGTCAATCCCCTTGTAAATATGGAGTCCTGCCAGCAGTGAATCACCTAGAAACTTTGAAATTTCGTCATCGAAGTCAATCAATCCTTTTTCGTACAGGATGCTCACCATAACAGAAGTTACTGTTTTGCCAATACTGGCAAAGTGAAAAGGTTGGTCGGGATTTACCATTACATTAGAATCGGGATGTGCAGCAGTTTTCCAGTATACCCCGAGCTTAGGAGAATGTATCAGCAATAAACCGGTATTGTTCGATTTATTGGAACACATTTGCTTTTCAAAACCAGTAAGGATTTTATCCCTTAATGTATTGCTTACCATTTGCGGTTTGACTTGTGTAACCATAATTGCCAAAATGAAGATTAACACGATTGATTTTGTTTGCATCTGAAATTTTCGACAAAACTAGGCAGTCAATCAGAGTCTTACAATCGGGCATTGGTATGATATTTTCGTTTTGACTGAAATCATACCAAAGTATGACGCGGGATATATTATTGATATACAGGCGTTAACTAATTTTGCTTTATCAGGTTCGATAATTCCAGCCTGTTCCTGACCTTTGCCTTGGAATAAATGTTGGATACATGGGTTTTTACTGTTGGGAGAGAGATAAAGAGTTCTGCTGCTATTTCTTTATAAGTTTTTCCGGTAATCAAAAGCAGCATGACTTCATGCTCCCTTTGGGTGATTCCTAACGTTGCTAATTTATTTTCATCGGCTGCAGCAATCTTACCTGGCTGAACCAGCTTCTTAATATCGCCCGGAATTTTACTGACTGAGAGAATGATACAGATAACAGCCAGTATGATGCCACCGTTTTGCTGCATTTCTTTTAGCGTGATTTTTTCCAGGTTAATGGCAAAAAGAACAAACGCGGATACCATAACTACCAGTATTATTGATGCAATCAGCCGTTCTGATTTCTCCCTGGCTCGAATAAGGGGGCCGGGTTTTGAAAGCAATAAAAAGAACATAGAATATACTACAGATAAAAAAAGATGCAATGAAACAAGTACAATTGTACAAACAGGTTGGTTAAAATGATACAGCAGTATAATGGATATGACCATAACTGAGCCGATAGTAAAAACAATGCTATTCCTGATTTTGCGATGCTTATCCATTCTCTCTTTGTGGATATTTACCGGTATTGAAACAGCAAAAACCACTATGAGTATGTTTATAAGCATTTCCGTAAAATTGAAAAGCGCAGGACTGCTCGTTTCCATAAAACTTTGAAATGTAGATGCAATGATTAAAAGGAGGAACGCTATCGTAAAGAAAACCGTTTCTTTATATTCTAAATCTTTCAAATAGCAAACGATTTGAACTATCAGGGTTGCAATCCCCAACGAATAGGCCAATACCAGAAATGTGATTTTTAAAACTTCCATTACAGGCTGTTGTTTTTGTTATCCCAGTATATCTTGAATTTCATTCATAAATTTCATTGATTCCATTTCAATTTGTTCAGTAAGTTTGTTTAGTTTATTAAAATTGGGATTTTTAACTATAATATGGTCAATAATCGTTAAGCTATTATTAATCGATTCTGCTATGTGATATTTATTCCAGTCGCTATCTTTGAACAACTCCCAGTATTTTTTACGTATGCCTTTATTTTGTCCTGACAAACATATCTCAAATTGCATTAATTTATGATTCAGGATTAGGACAAATTTTAATTTCAGTTTTTTTAATTCGTCTGTTTTTAAAGAAAAATAAGAAAATTCTGGATTTCCCTGATAGATATTCCCAAGCTTAAAATAGGTGTCATATTCTTTATGAAAAAACATCCTCAATGCTTTCATATAGTTTATCAACTGATGATAATCCAAATTTTGTTCTTTATAACTTGAAAAATCAGCTTTACTCTTTTTTCCAAGTGTAATGTTATCTGTTTTTTCAAGTGGAATCCCTATGTCTAATATGAATTTTTGTTCGGGATGAGTAGTGTGGTCATTATGGTACATTTCAAAATAGTCTCCATCTCTAAATTCATATTTATTTTCAATGACCCAGATACACATACTTTTCCACGCTTTTGAAATTTCTTCTGCTTTAATTTCAAAATGGCCAACGGCATAAATGCCTTTCTTTAGCTTATGTTCTCTAATTTCCCCATCAGCTTTTATGCTCTTCACAATTGTTACACAAGTACTGAATCTCACTTTTGACGTATGGGTAACATTAGGGTTGTCGTGATAAATAGTTAATGCTTTGAAATTTGAAGTGTCTAATACTCTTTTTTGATGTCCCCATTCCATCAATCTTTGAAACATATTACCTGCCTTTTCAAAGCCTCCAATATGAGATATACTGGCTAGTTTTAGTTCAGGAAGTTCTTTTATTGTTATTTGCGTATTCATTTTAATCCATTGTTTGATATTGTCAATGGAACAAATATATTTTTCTAATGAAAAAGGCTCTATACCAATATTGCTAAGTATTTCTTTCCCTTCAGATTTGAATTTAGTCGGACTAATACCGTAGTATTTCTTAAAAGCTCTTGAAAAAGAATTGTCACTATTAAAACCGTATTTATAAGCTAAATCTTTTAAAGTGGAATTTGGTTCAACTAACAGAATTGAGGCAATACGTTCAAGACGTTTTCTATTAATAAACTCATTTAGCCGTTCATTTACTACTGTTAAAAATACCCTATGGAAATGGTATGATGAATAATGAGCTTTTCTGGATAAGTATTCGAGTGACAGGTCGGCATCAAGATTATTTTCAATGAAATCTAATACGGAATTTATTCGTTTAAGATATTCTCGTCTTGTTTCGTTCATTTCATTTGAGTTTTTTCAATGTCATATAAAATGGATGGGAATATGAAACGGTTTGAAATTTCAAAGCAATTTCACATCAAATCATCACGGTGGCTACTAATTTACAATATTCTTTGAAAATGTTTCTGCTAAACATGATTGTTGCGTTTTTGTGGTTGATATAATTCATTGATTCAGTTTTGGAAAACCAATAGACATTTCTCCTACGGCTCCTGATATTTTCCTTTCAGGTAAAATGAACTCCGAATCTGTTTCCCAAACAACAGATTCGGAAAGTAAGGCAGGGAAGCAACAAAGATAGTTTTATGAATACTTCAACATGTTTTGTAGATGTGCAGATGGCGTATCATTTTTTTAACAAGCCGGTTATTTCTCCCGAACAGGTTAATGATAACCGGTGCATGGCTCTCGTTACGGCTACATACAGCATACTTTTGTCTATTTCGGTTTTGTAGTTCTTTTTATCGGTGAATGGAACAATCACTTCGTCGAACTCAAGACCTTTTGCCATGTGAGCAGAGCTAACAACTATGCCATTTACAAAAGTGGAACTTTGACTGGAAAGAAAAAAAACGTCTGTTGTGTTTGTTTTGAGCAATTCTGCTGTTTCTTTTGCCTCGGCTTCGGTTTTGCATATTATTCCAAGTGATTTATAGCCCGATTTCCTGAATGAAGAAATCAGCGCTGCAATACCGGCAATTTCCTCTTCCTTGTTTTCAAATCGGATAATCCGGGGGTGTTCCCCATGGCGGGCAACCGGCTCCAGCTCATCGTTTAACCTGATTCTTTGTGCAAACGCAGTAATTTCATAGGTTGACCGGTAGCTTTTACACAACTTCATGACTTCTCCTGTTATGGAAGTTTTCTGAATAATTTCCGCAGTCGAAGAACCATAAGGATTTACAGACTGGCTTGCATCTCCAAGTATCGTTTTTTTGCAAGGGTAAAGTTTTTGAACAACTTTATACTGTACCGGCGAGTAATCCTGCATTTCATCAATTAACAGATGCTTTACCTGTGTTTGAACTTTTTTCCCATCCAATGCAATATGAAGATAGGCCAACGGCGCCAGATCGGAGTATTCGAGTATGCGGTTCCTTCGTAGCTTAAACAGCGCTGGTTTTCCAATCCAGTCAAAAAAAGCTTTGTAGACCTGAAGGTCGTTGTTGGCGGCAAACATGTTCTTAATCTCTTTTTTCAGCCTATTGCGATTGGCCGTGGTAATTGCAATCCGATATTGAATTTGGGCTATTTCCAGAATATAATCCGTCATTACTTCGAATCGTTGGCGCATCGGATAGCGGTTAAATCTTCGAAATTGCTCATCGATGAATTCAGCAGGAATGGTAAAGTGTTTGGTCAATTGCACATCTGTTGCCTTGAAATAATTATTTTCAATGTGTAAAATAAACCGGTCGAGCTGAGCAATAAAGTCAAGCGAGGCTTTGTAATCTATCCGCTCAATAAAACCTGAATCAGGCTTGTTGAGGAGTTCCTTTACCTGTTCAAAAAAGTTCTGGTACTTGAATTTGTTATCGAGCACACCAGACAATATTTGCTCCATGCTTGTTTCGGGAACAGTTTCTTCGCCAAGTTCAGGAAGTACGTTTGAAATATAATCGGCAAAAACCTTGTTGGGCGAAATAATCAGAATGTCTTTCGATGAGATTTCACCCTTAAGAGTATAAAGCAGGTAGGCGATACGATGCAGTGCAATAGAGGTTTTTCCGGAACCGGCAACTCCCTGTATGATAAGTGCAGAAGCATTTTCGTTACGAATAATGCGGTTTTGTTCCCGCTGAATGGTTGCCACAATGTTTTTCATTTTTTCGTCGGCATTGGAGCTCAATTCTTTTTGAAGAATTTCATCGTGAACGGTAATGGAACTTTCAATCATGTAGTCCATCTTGCCTTTTCGGATTCGGTACTGGCGTTTAAGCGAAATCGTACCATCAACTTTTCCTGAAGGCGATAAGTAATTCGCCTCGCCGAGTTCAAAATCATAAAACATTCCGGCAATAGGTGCGCGCCAGTCGTAAATGAGGTTTGCTTTCTTTTTCAAATCGTAGAATGTATGAATGCCAATATAAACCGGAACGGTTTCACTTTCGGTTTGATTTTCTTGGAAATCAATCCGTCCGAAATATGGAATATCCAAGAGTTTATCTAACCGTCTGCGTTTGGCAATTACATTCTCGCCAAGGGCAAAATGGTTTAAGATACTTTCCCGCATCGAACGAATTTCCTGCGGGTCGATATCTTTGTTCGACCACAGGTAATCCTTATATTCTTTTAAGGTTTCAACATGCTCGCTCACCGAAACATCGGCATTGTTTATCGTGCTTTTTACAATATCTAATATGTGTCGGAGATATTCTCGTTCCTGCTTTTCCGATTTATTGAATACCATAAACAGTAGTTTTAGTTAAAAAGGACTGCAAAATTACCTCTAGTTACTGTCGCAATAAATAGCCATTTATAGTCATTTCTTTATCTTTACAGTTGCTATGAAAGGTTTTGAATTATTTGAATTATCGCGACAAATGAGGCAGGCGGCATCAAAAATACTGACTGACCTCAATATTGCAGGCCATTGCAAGGAAGTTGAGGGCTCGTTAAATATTGTCGGTTCGTTAAAAACCGACCTGATGCTGAACCATCGCGATATTGATTTGCACTTTTATACCAGCGAACCAATGATTGAAAAAAGCTTTTCTTTTATGAAAGGCTTAGCAGAAAACAACGCAATAAAAGATATTCAGTATAAAAATCTATTAGACACAAAAGAAAGATGTATTGAATGGCACCTGTGGTACGAAGCGGAAGAAGGAATTACATGGAAATTAGACATTATCCATATCCGAAAAGGCTCGTTTTACGATGGATTTTTTGAAGGGGTAACAGACAAAGTTATTAAAAAACTTACGCCTAAAACAAAGGAAATCATTCTGCGGATAAAATACGAGTTGGGTGAAAAAAGTAATGTTCCGGGAATTCAGATATACCATGCTGTTTTAGAACACGGCGTAAAAAATTGTGCCGATTTTATTGAATGGCAGAAAGAAAACCCTTTGGATAGTATTTTGGAATGGGTGCCTTAAAAATTATGGCAACTATCCTTTATTAAATGTTGCATTTATAGCCTCAATTGAGTTTGACACCTGCAATTTCCGCAAAATGTTCTTGCGGTGGTTGTTTACGGTATTAAGGCTTATGTAAAGTCTATCCGCAATTTCTTTACTCAAATAACCCTTTCGAACCAACTTTAAAATCTCAATTTCTCTTTTCGACAAAGAAGTATCATTGTCAAGCTTATCTTCTGAATGAATAATTTTCCCAGTTTTAAGATTAACCGTTATTTTTTGCACGTCACCCAGTGGTCGTTGGTCGGGCGAAATGTTTACTTCGCCCAAAATAATCCATGCCTTTCCATTAACATCCTGTTCAACTACTCGCTGACGGCTTATTACATTCAGGTATTGCTTTTGGGCATTACGCATCCTAAAATTATAGGTATTGCTGTAATTATTCCTGTATTTTGGTTCAAGACTATAGATAAAATGAGAATGGTCAATCTGCATTCTTTTCAGTGTTTCAAGGTCGTCGGGATGTACCATGTCTTCCAAAAAGTTGCCGTTTTTCTCAATGGAATTAATCCATTCCGGCTTATAGCCGAATAAATCAGAAAAACCAGATGACGCAAAATCATATCGGCCTTTGAATACGTCTACTGTAAATAAACAACTTTGGCTAATTTGAGACATTTGCCGGATTAATTCCCTCTTCCTGTTCCAAAAATCATAATCCACATCAAGACTACTTATTTGCTGCCTTGACCACATTGATTCACGGGTTAATTTAGTTGAAGTCATAAGCGCAAATATAGCCATAAATCGCTATTTATAAACAATATAGTTTGCCATACTTTTGAAAGAATTTACAAGAATGAACCACTAAAATCCACGATAAGGTAGTTATTGCGAAGAACTTTTATTAACTGTTAAAAAATATACTTATGTGGAAAATATCAAGTTCGAAGTTATTTAGCTTATTATCTGAACCTTCACAAGTAACAAACGAAGAAATGCAAAATGCCTATGAAGAATTTGTAAGCCAGTTAACAATTCACAATCAATCTGAAATGAACCTTACTGAAGCTTTTCGGAAATTGAATTTTACCCGTATCGAGTTTGGTGCGCTGGGAGCATTACCTTTTTACGGGCAGGGGGAAAAATGTCCTTCAAAAAGCATACCTTCAAAAAACACTGCCCTTTATTGATTCCGAGACAGAACTACTGCATCTAAGAATCCGCTACCCAGAACAATTTCACCAACCCGAACAAACTTTCAAATCAGACCTTTATATTATCCCCAAATCAAAAGGGTTGGGGATTATCGGCTTTGTGGAACTAACTGTTGCCCTATTTCTTTTTAGGTGAAATATACACCAAAACGGGAAAACATGCTTCCTTATCCGATATTGCCAAAGCGTTTGAGCTGATGTTTAACTTTAGTTTTGGCTGCATCTATAAAAAACGAATCGCTCTGTTCGACCGCAAACCTTATAACCTTACCAAATTACTGGATAGCCTTAAAAATCTACTTTTAAAAGAGAACCGGAACAAGATGAAAATAATGATTCCTGACTATATTGATACTCAAGAACATTTGAATATAAGATAGGGAGGTTCCTAAATACCTCTCTATTTTAACTGCTTCCTTCTGCCGTCCTTTGCTTTGTCAATCGATTGAAAATTGAATGTTTAATCAGAAAAACAACGCAAATCATGTATATTAATAACGATGAGTTTGAAAAGTAGATGGAAAAGCTCTCTACAAAACTAAATGAAATTGGACAGGAAATAAAAGCCATAACAGGCAAAGGCGAGGTAAATGTTTTGGATGAAAATGATAAATTACTGGATAACCAGGATTTAGCTTTTCTCCTGAAAGTGTCATATCGAACTCTCCAACGATACAGGACAAGCAAACCTTTTTTATATGCAGACGCAACTTTTATAAAAAAAGAAACATCTATACCAAACTATAAACGAGTATATTTTCAATCATCCGAAACATAATTTTACTACAAGGGAAGAGGATATAGTAACCTTAAATCATTTTAAGCAACTACTTTCTGTGATTTCAAATTTGTCCGAAGTTGATGCTTACGTACTAAATTACAAGGAAAATACATTTGAATACATTATGCTTATTGCGTACGTTGTTGAGCCCAATACTCTTTTGGGGTGACGCCAAATTGCTTTCCAAAGCATGTTGAGAAGTAGGAGGGGGCAGTAAAACCAACACTGTAAGCAACTTCTGAAATTGTTAACCGGTTTTCGGTAAGTAATCGTGCAGCTTCTTTTAGCCTGATTGTCCTTATAAACTCGCTGGGAGTTTGATCGGTTAAAGCGGTAATTTTTCGATAGAAATGAATGCGGCTCATTCCTGCATTCTTACTGAGGTTTTCAACGCTTAAATCAGGATCCGATATTTTTTCTTTTACTGTTTTTATCATTTTGTCAATAAAATCTTGATCTCGCCAATTATGTGTAAAATCTTTGGAGTCAATTTCTATTTCTTTGCTAAATTGTTCTCGGAGTTTTTTTCTGGATATAATTAGGTTTTCAATTCTTATTTCAAAAAGCCTATAGTTAAACGGTTTAGAAATATAATCATCAGCGCCTGTTTCAAGTCCTTCTATCTGGCTGGCAACCGAATTAAGGGCTGTGAGCAGAATAATTGGAATATGTGATGTAAGTATATCTCTTTTTAGTTTTTTACAGAGTTGAATACCATTCATTCCGGGCATAATAATATCACTTACAATAAGATCCGGAATGTCTTCTGTAGCAATATTGTAACCTTCTGTTCCATTAATTGCTTCTAAAACGTTATATCTTCTTTCAAGATTTTCTTTAATAAAACGGCGTAAATCATTATTATCTTCAACAATTAATATTGAAGGAGCGGTTGTATTATCTTTTTTTGTCTCTGCTTCAATTTTTCCTGAGTTTACGTCGATTGTGTTATTATCGGTTATGTAATTTTTATCTGTTTTTAAATCATTATTATTCACTTTTTCAGAGTTGGTAAGATGGGCATCTCCCAGTGGCAACCGAATAATGAATTCTGTTCCTTTATTCTTTTCACTTGAAACAATAATTTCTCCTTTACTCAGGAGTACAAGGCTTTTGGTAAAAGCAAGTCCAATACCAGAACCAATATGTGTAGTGGAGTCTGAACTTCCAATCTGATAATATCTGTCGAATATGTTCATTATCGATTGGCTGGATATACCAATCCCGTTATCAATTACCTTGATTGATACGTAATTATCAAATTGAATCCCTTCGTTTTTTATTTCATATTTATGTTTGAATTTAGGTTCAATAATATTATTATCTTTTTGAATAATAATATCAACTTGCCCTCCCTCTGATGTGAATTTTAATGCATTGTGAATAAGGTTATTTAAAACCTTAACCAATAGTTCTGTGTCGAACCATACTTCAATTTCTTCATTTTCATAATGAAGTTGAAAAATGATTTGCTTTTTCTTCGCTACGTTTTCAAAAGTTAATGTTGCATCTCTCACAAAAGCAACAATATTGTTTGGGCTTGCTTTTATTTTCCAGAATCCTGTTTCAGCTTTTCTAAAATCCATTATTTCATTGATAAGTTTTAGCAGATATTTTGCATTGCGTAGCATTATTAAGAGTTGATCTTTTAAATAACTATTTCTTTTTAGTGAACTTACCAGATTTTCTATAGGAGAAATAATCAGAGTCAACGGAGTTCTGAATTCATGAGAGATGTTGGTGAAAAATTGTAACTTCATTTGATTAAGTTCATCAGCTTTTTCCTTCTCAAGGTTCTTTCTAACAATCTCTGATTTTAGTTTTTCTTTTGCTTTTATCTCTTTTATAATAGCATAAACTATAAAAATTATTAATATAATGTAAAGAATAAAAAATTGCCACGTTTTCCATATGGGGGGATTTATTTTTATTTTCAAGGTAGTTGGTTCTGTTTGCCAGTAACCATCATTATTTGATGCTTTTACATTGAAAGTGTAAGTTCCTCCTTTAAGATTGGTAAATGTGGCCTTTCTGTTTTTTGAATCAGTATATAACCATTCGTCGTTAAATCCTTCCAGCTTGTATGCAAATTTATTTTTTTCGGGCGAGGTAAAATGTAATGCTGAGAACTCAATGGTAAATACATAATCTTTATATGAAAGCTCTATTTCTTCTGTTTGCGTTATTGATTTTTTTAGGATAACTCTGTTTTTCTCATATGTGCCAATTGGTACGCTTTTATTAAAAATCAGTAAATCGGTAAGTTTTGCTACCGGAATGTGAGTATTTTCTTTTATACTGTCCGGAAAAAAAGAATTAAATCCGTTCACTCCCCCAAAAAACATTTCTCCTGATTTATTCTGATAACATGTATGTTCAGAAAATTCGTTGCTTTGCAGTCCGTCCGTTACATCGAAATTGCTAAATTCTTCTGTATCCGGATTAAATTTAGTCAAACCATTATTGGTTGCTATCCATAAATTCCCATATTTATCTTCCTGGATGGATTGAATATGGTTTCCGGATAATCCGTCTTTCTCCTTATATTTAAGAAAAGAAGAACTATAAGGTGTTGGGCCGGTAACTAATTTATTTAATCCATCGTTTGTTGCAATCCATAAATCCCCTGACAGGGAACGTACAACCATATTTACATCGTTACTGCTAATACTCTGTGGAATCTCATTATTGTGCTTATATTGTATGAACTTAATTGAATTCTTTCCACTTTCTTTTATTAACCTGCTTAGTCCACCGCCCATTGTAGAAACCCAGATATCGGAATTTAAAGGGTCGTTATAAACATACCTGATAATATTGCCGGATATGCTATTGGTATCATTTACATTGTTTGTATAACGAACAAAGTGCGCAGCACTTTTACCTGTTGCCGGGAGGTAATGATGTAGTGCCCCCCAGGCTCCAATCCAGAGCGTTTCATCGTCGTCTTTGGTTATAGAAAAAATTGAATTACTAATAAGACTGTCAGTATTCTCATAATCCATTGTATGATGGGCTATTTTCCTATTTTTTCTGTCAATAATATTAATTCCGCCATCTGTGCCAATCCACAATTTGTTGTCTGGGCCTTCAATAATTGAAAATACATTTCGTCCACTTATCCTGCTAAATTTTGAAAAAGAATTTGTTTCCCGGTTAAAAGTGAATAATCCACCGTCTAAAGTCCCTATCCACAATAATTGGTTATTATCTTCATAAATTGCGCGAATAAAATTACTTGGAGAATTGGTATTGTCTGGCCATACTATTTTGTAATTGTTAAATTGTTTACGTTGTAAATCAGTCTTATTAATTCCGCCACCTAAAGTGCCAATCCATAAAACTCCAGACTTATCTTCAAACAAACATTTAACTGAATTATTACTTAACGATGTTAACGTATTTTTTTCTGTTTTGTAGTTCAGAAATGTTTTTTTTGCCCTGTTAAATAAACTCAATCCCCCACCTCTTGTCCCAATCCATAAATTGCCTGAATTATCTTCATGAATATCCAGAACCTGGTTATTAGGCAAGCAATTGTTACAATTTTCGGTGTTTTTTAAACATTGGAAAGAGGCTTCTTTTGTATTATTATTTAGCTGTTCATAATGAAGCATAGCCACTCCGTTATCAGTTCCAATCCAAAGTGTGCCATTTTTATCCTGAAATAAAGAGTAGATTCCATTTGAAGGCAAACTGTTATTTTTTTTGGGATTGAGGTTATAATGACCAATAATAAAAGGTGTCCGGTTTTTATCAAATAATATTTTATATAATCCATCCCACGTGGCCAGCCATATAAATCCATTGTTATCTTCTATCAGCGCATTTATCTCAAAATCAAAATAATTAATAAATTCAGGATTATTGTTTTCTAAATTATCATCTTCAAGAATACTTAGCCCGTTGCGGCTCCCAAAAAGAACATCTCCGTTTTTGAGTTGATAAATACAATTTATGTAATCGCTGGCAATAGATTTTGAATCTTTTTCAATATGAGTAAATGAAGTAAATTCGTCTATTCCTTTATTATATTTATTTACTCCGCCTCCAAAAGTTCCTATCCAAAGGGTTTTATTCCTGTCTTCATAAATTGATTGGATGAAATTATTTGAAATACAATTAGGTACATCAGAATCTTTTCGGTAGACGGTTACATTGTAACCATCAAATTTATTTAGCCCATCTAATGTTCCAATCCAAATAAAACCATCACTGTCCTGACAGATAGAATTTACCTCACTTTGAGATAAACCCTGTGCTATTGACATATGCTCAAATCGAAGATCGGGTTGTTGTGCATAGCAATTTAGAGCCACCACAAATATGTTGCATAACGTAATAAAAACTCTATTCATTCCTGTTCAGATTTCCCTCCAATGACCTATCTAAAATAGATAATAAAAACCAAAAAGAATGGATGTCGGTAAATTATTAAAAGAATCGTTACCAGACTTAAACAGAAAGTAACCTGCTTTAAAAAAAATGAAACATTATTTAAAGCCATCAGCTCTCTGGGACCATAATTTTGGAGCAATAAATCGAAGGTATGAGAAAAAAGATTTCGAATCTCTTAAACAGGTTCAAAGTTCTTAAAGTACGGATTTTAGCATTGCTGTTGATATTGGCATGTATCCTTCTCCTTTATCTGGTAATAATAGATTAAACCCACATAAGAATAGTAACATATAATCAAACTATCTATGAAACAAAGATTAAAAAGTTTTCTACTATTTATGTTTTTTGCGAATATAATAGTAATTCAGGCACTGGGACAAAGCCTGACGGTGAGAGGTAAGGTCTTGGATGAAAATGGTGCCCCTGTTCCCGGAGCCAGTATTGCTATTTCGGGAACAACAACGGGGACAGTTTCAGACATAAATGGTGCTTTCTCTGTAAAATCAAACGAGCCTATAGACACGCTTCTAGTCTCTTTTATTGGTTATGAAAAACAGCTCATTGCTTTGAAAGGACGAACGGATCTAAATGTTGTTCTTTTTCCCGAGACTCAAGATTTAAGCGAGGTTGTAGTAATGGCATACTCGGACAAAAAGAAGACTGAAATTTCGAGCTCTGTTGTTTCTTTAAAAAGTGAGGATATCAATAAAGTAACCACCAATAATGTGGAGGATATGCTTATTGGTAAGGTGGCTGGTGTTCAGGTACAAAATACAAGTGGCCAGCCCGGACAGGTTAGTGATATAAGGATTAGAGGGGTTGGATCTGTTTTTTCTTCACAAAAACCATTGGTTGTTGTTGACGGGATAATTGGAGGCACCTACGATCCAAATGATATTGAAAACATATCTATTTTGAAGGATGCTGGTGCAACAGGATTGTACGGTTCACGTGCTGCTGCAGGAGTGATATTGATAACCACCAAAAGCGGTTCCTTAAATAAGACACTAATTACGGCAAAAATAAAAAGAGGAATTAAGGACCCCGAATTCGGGAAGTTTGAAGTGATGAATAGCGAGGAGTTGTATAACTATCAAAAAACAATTTATCCTTCTTCTCTTTTTTCTACAATTCGCCCTAAAAGTTTATTAGACAAAGATTATGACTGGATTGGCAATACCTATAAACAAGCTGATTATACCAATGTATATCTTTCTATTGCCGGCGGAAAGCAAAAAACAAATTATTTCTTCTCCTTTGATTATATCGATGAAGATGGAACATTAATAGGTACCAGCTTTAAGAAGATGAGTTTTCGTTCAAAGGTAAAATACCATTTTACTGATAAACTATCTATTACAACAAACATTACAGGTCAATACAATTATTCCCGTTATCCGCACTGGTCCTTATCCCAGGGAGCTTTTCGATTAATCCCCTGGGACTCTCCCTATGACGAAGATGGAAACTTAGTTTACGATATTAAAGAGGCCGGATGGTATTCAAATGTAACCAATAACCCGTATCATTCATTGCAATACAATAAATATGATACTTATGGGCTAAATTCATCTCAAAGTATTACAATAGATTATAATATAACAAATTGGCTGAAACTGGAATCAAGAACTTCAGCTTCACTTTTTCATAGTAAATATGAGGAAATTGAGTCTCCTCTGTCATACGAGGGGGCTGCTGTGGATGGAAGAATATATAATGAGATTGATTTTGGGTACTCTTATGGTAACACCAGCTTAATCAAATTTGAAAAAACATTTTTCAAGCACAGTATTAGTGGACTTGCCGGTGTTGAAGGTGGAAAATCAGTATCTGAACTGGATTATGGTGGAAATGGAACAGGAATTTTGGCCGGGCAAGAAGTACTTGGTGTAGCTGGCTCAATTGAAAAAGCAGTGGGAACGAAGGTCGAAGTTTCAACATTCTCTGTACTATCTCAAATTAATTATGATTATCTCAAAAAATATTTTGTCACTTTCTCTGCCCGACGAGACGGTTCTTCCAAGTTTTCTCCTAAAACAAAATATGCCAACTTTTTCACTGCATCTGCTTCGTGGTTGGTTAGTAGCGAGCAATTTATGAAGTCTATTCCTAATATTCATTATTTAAAGTTAAGGTCCAGTTACGGAGCCGTTGGTAATGAAACATTTCCCGATGATGACTACTATCCTTACTTCCCATCTTATTCAAGTGAATATGTTTACAATCAGGAGTCTGCTTATTATCCTTCTAACATGGGGAACTATAAGCTAACATGGGAAACATCTTATCCCTTCAATGCCGGGATTGATATAGGAATGTTTGAAAAATTTGAAATTAATCTTGACTACTATAATACTCATACAAAGAATTTACTATTTCGCGATCCGCTACCTAGTTCTCAAGGATTTGAATACCAATGGAAAAATGTTGGAGAGATTCAAAATGCCGGGGTTGAGGTGGCAATAAACGCAAATGTTTTCAAAACGAAAGATTTCACGTGGGATGTAAATTTTAATATTTCAGCTAACCATAACGAGCTAGTAAAATTGTCTGATAAAGATGGTGTAGATAATATTATTATAACAGCAGATACATTCAGACAGATTCTGGAACCGGGGAAATCGGCATTTGAGTGGTACATGCCAAAATGGTTAGGTGTTGACCCCGATAATGGTTTACCTCTTTGGGAAAAAATCAACGTGGATGAAAACGGCGTTGAAACAAGTAGGGAAGAAACTTCTGTTTACAGTGATGCTACTTTCCAGTCGGTTGGTTCTCCTTTTCCAAAATTCACAGGAGGATTTGGAACCGTGTTTAGTTATAAAAATATATCTCTTTCTGCAACTTTTTCTTATGTACATGGAAACAAGGTTTACCACTATACACGGCAAGAACTTGACAATGATGGAGCAAACCTGAATATCAATGCATTTAAACTCCAGAACGGAATGTCGAGATGGCAGGAGCCTGGAGATATTGCAACCCACCCGCAGGCAATATTGGGAGGAAACAATAATGCCAATGAATATTCATCCAGGTATCTTGAGGATGGCAGCTATTTGCGATTGAGAAATGTAACACTAAGTTATGACTTGCCGGAATCGATTGTTCAAAAGGCAAAAATGAAAGCTGTACGAATTAACATTTCAGCAGATAATCTTTTAACATGGACAAAATTCTCCGGTATGGATCCCGATGTGCCGCTTTTCCCAAGTAGTTGGGCACTTCCTGGAGTTTCATCCTTTAAGTACCCTATAAACAAACAGTTTAATGCAAGTATTGAAGTTAGTTTTTAAAACGGAAAAAAATGAAATTTTCAAAATATAAAAAAACGAAAAAAATGGGTTGGCTTAGTAAATGTCTTTATATCCAGCTACTTATTCCTGTACTTTTTAGTTGTAATATGGATTTAACTCCTTATTCTGATATGACAGCAGAGAGCTTATCGCAGGATGAAGATGGCGTGAAAGGTATGGCTAACGGTTGTTTGATGATGTTAAAAGAACAGTTATCAGACGATACCAGAAATATCTATGTTCGGCATCTCAATCAATTGACTGAATTTCCTTCAGATAATGTAATGATCGTAAAAAGCACTACCGACAATTTATGGTACTCCTTCAACAGGCAGCATATCGCCAGCCAGTTAAATACAACCTACTTATGGTATACCGGGTATAAAATTGTATCTGAAGCAAATACCATTATTTCTCAGGTTAACATAAATGAGGAAGCAAGCGATGAATTAAAGCAATATGTTGGCGAAGCCTATTTTTATAGGGCGATGGTATTTTTTGATTTGGCGCGAATATTCTCTTTTCCACCTTCACAAGGAGCAACTAATAAAGGAATTATTCTTCGTACAGAACTTGCTGAAAATGATGTAAAAGAAAGAGCGACTGTAGGTGAAACTTACAGTCAGATTATATCAGATCTTCACACGGCGGCAAATTTAATGACCACACGGGGAGGGGGAATTTCAGAAGCAAAAAAATATGGTAATAAATGGGCTGCACTTGGCCTTTTATCAAGGGCATTTCTTTTTACAGAGCAGTATGATTCGGTCGTGTATTATGCAAATAAAGTTATTGATGAGAGCCCCTTTAGCTTAGCAACAAATGAATCGTATCTCTCTTCTTTTTGGAATACTCCAGGTTCCACGGAAGCTATGTTTATAACTTATTATACATCTGATGAAGATCAGGGTGATGCGGCTTTAGGTTCTATGTATAATGGAGATAGTAACGGAAAAGGATGGGGAGAAGTATATCCATCTGAATCGTTTCATAATCTTGTAGCCAAATTTCCTGGAGATGTTCGAAATGGATTGATTGATACTGTTTTTAATACGAATGGTACAATTGCTACTTATACAGGAACTACCTTTAAAAAATTCTATATTAATAAATTTTCCTATCAGGAAGAAGACAAACCAACGCTTAACTCGCCTGCATATATCAGGCTATCTGAAGTTTACTTAAACAGGGCGGAAGCATATGCACATTTGTCGGAAAATGACAAAGCGCTTGCCGATGTTAATACAATAAGGGAAAGAGCTGGCCTTTTTGGCAATGAGCTTATTACAACATCAAACCTGACGAGTGAGCACGGATATTCAACTACTTTAGATGCGGTTTTGGCAGAAAGGCGTTTGGAATTGGCATATGAAGGACAAAGAAGGGATGATCTTTTAAGAAATAAGATTGACCTGGATAGAAGTTATCCTTCTGCGCAAAATATGGATGGTGATACAGATGTTTATCCATACAACGGTGCTCGCCAGATATACTATATTCCTTTAAATGAAACAATTTACAACTCGGCCTGTGTCCAAAATGATTAGCCTTTAGTTGCCCGGTATGAAGTACAACAATCAACACAAATTATTTGCAATGCAATATTTTAAGAAAAAAAGTTTATTGGTATTCATTATCGCTCTTTTTATACATACTTCATTATACTCATCAGTTCGTTTAGATATTGCTATTGAGAAAGGTGAATTCTGGTGGTTTGGTGTTGTCAATCATGGAGAAATACAGCCACTTCAAAATGGATATAAAGCAAGCCTGTTTGCCAATTTATATGAGAATCAGGCTCAGCCACTATTACTTTCAAACAAAGGAGAAGTTATTTGGTCTGAGGATCCCTTTGAAGTTGCAGTTGCAAATGACACAATATATTTGATGAAAAAAACGGGCGACTTTTTTCACCAGAAAGTTGCAACAACATTGAAAGGTGCTTATTTGTATGCAAGCAAAAATTTCTTTCCTCCCAGCGGACAAACACCCAATGAATTAATGTTTGAGCGTCCTCAATATAATACATGGATAGAGCTTTTATATAATCAAAATCAGGAAGATGTCCTTAAGTATGCAAACATGATTCTCAAAAATAATTTTCCTCCGGGGGTAATTATGATTGATGACAACTGGCAAGAAGATTATGGAACATGGAAATTTCATTCCGAACGATTCCCTAATCCTACTGCTATGATTGATTCATTGCATAATATGGGATTTAAGGTAATGCTCTGGATATGTCCGTTTGTTAGTCCTGACTCATATGTTGGGCGAACATTGGAAAATAAAGATCTTCTTCTGAAAACCGTTACTGGTACAACAAAAATAGTGCATTGGTGGAATGGGTTTAGCTCTGTTCTTGATTTATCTAACCCGGAGGCTATTAATTGGTTCAAATCACAGCTGAATTTTCTTCAGAAAGAATACGGCATTGACGGGTTTAAATTCGATGCAGGCGATCCGGAATATTATACCGATGGTGTTTCTTTTGGAAGTGTTAATCCGAATGAACAGACAGAGCTTTTTAACAAAATTGGATTGGCCTATGATTTTAATGAGTACAGGGCAACCTGGAAAACGGGAGGTCAGGCTCTTGCACAAAGATTGAGAGACAAAGGGCACAATTGGAAAGATCTTCGTACTCTAATCCCAAATATTCTTTTACAGGGAATAATGGGGTATCCTTATACCTGTCCGGATATGATTGGTGGAGGTGAAATGGGCTCATTTCGAGATTTGAATATGGTTGATCAGGATCTGATTGTAAGATCTGCACAGTGCCATGTTTTTATGCCAATGATGCAATTTTCAGTTGCACCATGGAGGGTTCTAGACGAAAAACATCTTAAGGCGGTAAAACACGCGGTTGATTTAAGATTGCAACACATCGATCTAATTACCAGCTTGGTAGAAAAGTCAGCTTTTACAGGAGAACCAGTTGTCCGCTATATGGAATATGAATTCCCTGGATGTAATTATGAGAAAATAACCGATCAGTTTATGCTGGGCGATAAATTGATGGTTGCCCCATTTCTTGATAAAGCCCGTAATACTAGAAATGTTATTGTGCCTGCCGGGAAGTGGAGAGATGATAAAGGTGAGATAATAGTTGGTCCTCAAACCATAGAAATTTCCAGTGAGCTGGAAAGGATACCATTTTACGAAAAGTTGTAATAGCTGCTTTTTGATATTAAAACAAACAAAGAAATAATATTAAGATCTATTAATTTTTTAAACTTTTAAATTATGAAAAAAAATGAAGTAGTAGGGAAACTATTCGGGCTTCTTATGGTTGGAAGCCTAATAACAATTACATCGTGTAAAGATAGTGATGATACTCCTGTTCCTGTTGCCGATTTTACTTTTGAAGTAAACGAACTCTCAGTTGATTTTGATAATACATCTGCAAATGCCGACTCTTACGTTTGGGATTTTGGTGATGGAGAAACATCAACTGAAACATCTCCATCACATGTATATGCAGATTATGGTACTTATACAGTAACACTTGAGGCAACCGGATCTGGTGGTACATCATCTGCCAGTAATGATGTTGACCTTATTTCAACAGAGCCTGTTACTATTGATGGAAGCTTTGAAGACTGGGCTGACGTAGAAACATTATATTCTTATCCGGATGGAGAAGGACGGACTTTGCTGGAAGCTAAAGTAACCGACAGTGAAAACTTCCTGTATTTCTATATCAGAGGAACAGCCTCGCTTGGCGAAGTTTTACAACTGTATATTGATTCAGATAATGACGGAACAACAGGCTGGGACTACTGGAATTGGTTTGAAACGCCAGGGATAGAATATCTTATGGAATCAGTAATTGTTGGTTGGGATGGAACAGAGCCAAGTTCAGTGCTTAAAACAGCCACCGGTTCTGATAGCAATTGGCCGTGGGAGGATTTTATTGCCCAACAAGCAATATTTGCTTCATCTGACTATGTTACAAGTGGTTCAGATAAAGTTATAGAATTTGCTCTGTTAAAAGACATGTTCACAAAACCATCTATGGGGAATGAAATAAGGATTGTTATATGCAATAGTGATAATGCCTGGGCAAATGTAGGATCGTTGCCTCCTAAAGAAACGGAAACAGCTCCTGCCAATTATACAATGAAAAATTGATACGAATATAGGTAAGAGAGAAAGGAAGAATTCTTTATTATAATGATTAGCGGTGGTTTAACATCGCTAATCATTTTGCAATTAATGACCTTAATATGAAGAAACTAATAATTGTATTTGGTATACTTTGCCTCTCGGGGATTGCAGTTATGGCGCAAACATTCTCAAACTATGAATATGAATACAGTGATTCTATTTTTAACAACCCCGAGAGAGGATTTTATAAATACACAGAACGGAATAACGCAAATACTACACTCGATTTAAATACATTAACAAATTATCGGGATTTAGGTTATACGCTAATTTACCGTATATTTTATTTGAGAGATTTTGTTAATTCTCCAATTTCAGCGTCGTATCTGGCAAAAATAAAAGACGATTTTAATAAAATGAGGGAAGCCGGAATAAAGGGCATAATAAGATTTGCCTATACTTCCTCTATGGCCGCTCCTTATGGCGATGCCTCTCCGGCAATCGTTTCCAGCCATATAGAACAGCTAAAACCAATTTTGACTGATAATTCCGATGTTATCTTTATTCTTCAGGCTGGATTTATTGGTGCGTGGGGAGAGTGGTATTATACCGATTATTTTGCTACCGGGTCACCAGGCAATGTTACCGATGAAGACCTGGACGAAAGGAAAGAATTAGTTTATGAACTATTGGATGCTATTCCTGAAGATCGGATGATTCAACTTAGGTACGTTGGGTATAAAATGAGTCTTTTTGATTCTATTCCCCTAACTTTTAAGGAAGCTTATTCAGGAACACCAAAATCTCGAATCTCGCATCATAATGATTGTTTTGTTTCTTCAGAAAATGACGTTGGCAGTTATAAAAACATTACTTTGGAAAAGGAATATCTGGAACAGGATACTAAATATACCTCAGTTGGTGGAGAAACTTGTGATTGGTATCCTTCAAGATCGAATTGTGGTACGAGTACAACCGAAATGGAACGTTTTCACTGGAGTTTTATAAACCAGGATTATTACGGACCAACATTAAACGAATGGGAAGAATCCGGATGTTACAGTGAAATGTTTAAAAAAATTGGATACCGGTATTATCTTATAGAGGCCGAAATACAGGACTCAACAAAGCAAAATGGTTTGTTCAGTATCAGATTTAAAATGGAAAATGTTGGCTACTCAAATCCTGTAAATCCACGAAACTTAGAGATTGTAATTCGTAATAAGGAAAATGGGAAATTATATTTTGCCAGAATTGATACAGAAATAAGAAAGCAGGAGTTAAATACCATCTTTGAATATTCTGGTGAGTTTGGTATCCCCTCATTTATCTCCGATGGAGAATATGAGGTTTATCTTAATTTGCCAGACCCACGAGCAACGCTCCGATTTGATACCAAATATTCAATTCGGCTGGCAAGTAAAAATTCGTGGAACAGCAATATTGGAATGAATTTTTTTAATCATACCCTGCATATCAATAAAAATGCACATGCTGGTAAATATAACGGCGATAATTACTTTAGCGATTATTCTCAGACATCTGATTCTATTGATTCACCCAAACTGGATTTAACGGCATATTGTCAAAATGTAATTGTGAGTATTGCCCCGGAGGAAAAAGACACTTCATCGCTTATTATTGTAGAGCACAGTACAAGTCCTGATGACGGTTATTCGCCCGTGGCTTCACTGGCTGGGAAAGCCAACACGATTTTTTTTGAAGACAATGGACTTTCTCAAAATACAATTTATTACTATAGGGCCAAAAGGATTACAGGGAATAATTATTCTGAATACTCCAATCCTCAATCGATTTTAACTGGAGACTGCCAATACAAATATCCTGCAATTATTACCGATGCAAATGATGACGATTGGAATGCCATTTCTCCGGTAAATGCCATTGCACAGCAGGGCTTGAATTTCTTTTTTAAAGCTTATACAGACAACACCAATTTAAACCTTTTACTAAAAGGCGATTCAGTAGTTGCTCCGGTTGTTTATATCGACACTGATAATAATTCTTTTACCGGTGAAAATAACCAAAATTGGAAAACCTCCGGGTTCGAGTTTAAGTACTCGCAGGGGAATTTATACCAGTATGAGACTGGCGGATATGTAAAAATTGCCACTATTGATTCTGTTAAGGAGAATGGTTATGTTTGGGAAATTAAGATTCCACTGGCGGTTCTTGATATTGGAAGTTCTAATACCGTAATTAATTTCGCAGAACAGGTCGAAATAAGCGATTACAATTTTTTTATACCTTTTCAGCATAGAGAAAGTTCTTTATATGAACGGGTTATGCCTCCTGTTAAACCTCAAAACATAGCTGGCCGGAATTCTGTTAATTCTCCTTCAAGTAAATTGATAATTACATGGGATAAGTGTTCAGACTGTGATGGCTATGTTTTAACAAGAATAGAAAAAACGAATAACATTATAACCAACATTGATTTGCAGGTGGAGGAAAATCAATTAGCAGATGATAATTTGATGGCCGATACTCCATATGAATATTTTGTTTATAGTTACAATTTTGGAGGAAAATCAGAAGAATCAGAACATGTAATATTATCTACTTCAACTACCACCGGTATAAATAATGAAATAGTTGACAAAAGGGATATTTCAACTTGGCCCATTCCAGCAACAGATAATTTATATGTTAAACTTTCAGGGGTAGATGATGAAAAAAAAATTGAATTTAAAATTTATACTATGGAAGGAAAAGTATTGTGTAAAAAAGAATTAGACTTTAATTATTCAACTAACACAAGGATAATTACCATTCCCGTACAGAATTTAAAAGCAGGGCTTTATTTGCTAAAAGTTTATACCGGAAAGGAAAGTTTAGTACAGAAGTTTATCAAAGAATAAAGTGGAGAAGGAATTCCAATTTTAAGCTTGTTTGCATTCTGTTAAATCATGTAAGAGATAGTAAAAGCTGAGAAAGTTTCAATATTATAAATTTTAAACTTACAGACAGGGTTTAATTTACATTCTCGGACGAAGACAATCACCCGCAATCAGCAACGACAATCTGCACCGAAACCGCAATGCAATTTACAAAACAACACGTTTTATTCTTTAAAAATACTTAAATCCCATTTGTCCATCCATTTCAATACAATCTTGTCATTTACTAAATGGATAGGTAACCAGATATATCTACCGTCTATAGGATTTTCAGGAGTCCATCGGTCAGCCATAAAAATGAACGCATCATTTTTCCCCTGGACAGGAAGGATATAGGTGCTTTGCGAATTAAAGGTGGTTGAAGAATCTGGACCTATACATGGATTTCCAAGTTCTGTCCATGGACCAAATATGTCATCAGCACTGGCTGATCGGGCTGCATTTGGAGACCACCCGGTACAGTCAGAAGCAATGAAATAATATTTCCCTTTACTGGTCTTTAGAATAGTTGGTGCTTCCATATATCTGTTGCTAAAAAATCGGGCATATCTGCCAGAATGAGAAAGGTAGTCATCACTTAGTTCGGCGATATGCAAAGTACTGTTCTCTTCAGAAGAATATAGGTGGTATGCCTTTCCATCATCATCTACGAATAAATTCATATCTCGCGCCATTTGCCCATTCTTAAAATCTCGTCCCAAAATATTTAATGAATCTACATGAGCAGGAAGACAACCTTTTCCTCCACAATATTTGCTTTTAACAGTATTCGATACAGGAAGTTTATGGTATTCCTGAACGTTAACAGGCCATGTGCCTTTGTTGGGTCTTACTGAATTAATGTAAATAAAAGGTCCTGTTGGATTATCTGCTACTGCCACACCAGATCTTGAAGAAGCATATCCCTGTGATTTTAGTTCCAGGTGAAACCACATGACGAACTTTTTTGTTTTTTCATTATAAATCACCTTAGGCCTTTCGAGAATGCAACCCTTTGAAATATCAGAGTTGGAATCTATACTATCTACTGACAAAGCGATTCCTTCATCCTTCCAGTTGTATAAATCTTTAGATGAATAGACATGAACTCCTACTTGTGCCGTATTTCCTATTTTCCCTTCAACTTTATGTTCCCCATACCAATAGTATGTTTGATTAAAAAATAGGATGCCTCCTCCATGAGCATTTATATGAACATCATTATTGTCTTTCCATTCTTGTCCTGGATTGAATGCGTTATAACTTGTTTTAGGGGTATTACAAGAAAACAAAAGAGTCAATCCCAAAGTAAAAATTGTTATTCGTTTCATCTATAATATAATTTTTCAAATGTATTGTAACAGCAGTCTGTCTAAAAACCCATTTCCGGGGCGATATTATTGAGTATTATAAAAGTTTTTGAGAAGCGGTTTTTATAACAGATTGTTTCCATTGTATTTCTGAGTATTTGGCATCCCCTCACGGGGCATCCGGTCGATATTGGGCGTTCGGAAGTGCTTTTGCCCGTAACAACTCAAATCCCCATATCCCAAATCATGGGTGCTCCTGTTTTGTATATTTGTAGAGCACGAAGCTATTAGGTTCATCGAGAGAAAACCGGACTTCCTTGTTTTGAACCACTTTCGTAATGAATGTTTTCCCTGCACCGGCAATTGGTTCAAAGTGATAGGATCCAATAGTTATCATCGGGAGCTTCAACACAACATTGTTAGATTCATTTTGTTCTCTAAACACCAGCACATAGCCACTGGTGGCTCCTTTCTTTTGGGATTGAAACCCCGTCCAGCTTCTCCCTGATGGTTCTTCTCCGATAGACAGGATAATGCCCGAATGAAAATCAAACATGACCTCCTTGTAACGACCGATTAATCCTGCAACACTAAAAGCCGCTTCGGGCAAGCCTGTACTTTCAAACCAAGCGAGCGGTTGACCAGCCATAGTTGTAGCAAAGAGGTAGTCGAATGAATAATTCTCAGGAGCAAACAACTCATCTTTATATTTTTCAGTATTTCTCCATTTATTTAAAAATTCAATCTGTAAATTTTGTGGCGGAATATATTTTGAAAGCATCCAAAGATTTCGCAAAGTCCAGTATGGATAATAATTCTGCCAGTCGGTATAACGATTCTCCAAAAAAATATTTCCGTACTCGTTAAATGAAAAATACCCCCCTCTTCTACCAGCAGTAACATCCAGATTAAATACAACTTTACCCTGAGTAGCATCCACTACTTTATCCATAAATTTTCTGAAATTTATTTCCGATTGCTTATCCGGTATATTTACCCCGTCAATCTTAAATGTCAGAATCCCGTATTGTTTATATAAGGCAATAAGCGCGTTGGCATCTTTTTCCCAATTGGCATAACTGCCGTCAGAACTTGGATTAAACCAAATCCCAATCTTAATTCCAAGTTTCTTCCCTTTCTCGATAATAGGTGTAAGTCCATCTGGAAATTTTACAGGATCAGGCTTCCAATAGTTTGAATCCCTCCAGATATCTTTAAAAGATCCTCCCTTAAAAGCAGAATTTCCACTTCGCCCCGTTTGCCAGCCATCATCGAGCTGAAAATGTGTAATCCCCAAGCGGGCGCCCGCGTCCAGTTCATCCAGGCAAAAAGCTTCATCAACTTTCGTATCCTGGCTGCGATCTCCCCAGGTGTTCATCATAATCATTTCGTCCCGATTCGGGCGGTGTAACCGAATCCGTTGTTGATATTCGCGTAATGCCAATAATTTATTTACCGGATCATCCACATAAACACCTGTCGCAAAACCACAGGCTTTCGTCCATTTTTCCGGATCAAGATCGCTTGATTGCATATTTGCACCCATCATCCGAATATGACCAAAGTCGCTTAAAAAGTCTCCCCCAGGATAGGCCAGCTGCGCAGTTGGAGTTGGCGACTCCTTCAAAACAAATACCCCTTCCCCTGAGGTTTGGTCGGTTGCAAAAAGCAGGTTGCCCCTAAATAAGTTTTTCCGGTATGCCAACACCTCTTGTTCTATAACCAATGTATTGAACCTATCTGTAACATCTTTAAAATCAACAATCGTCAACATCCATTGCTTCCCCGGAAGGCGCAACCTTTCAAGTATTGGCACAGAACCGTCATTCACTTTTTCGTTTAGTTGTTCGATATTTTTCAAGTCAGCAGGGTTCATCGATTGATACACCCAATCCGTCTCTGCTTGTCCCCGTAAATAAACAGCGCAGGCAATTGCCGGGCAGTTAGGGTAAATGCTAAAAACCCTTTTGATCTGAAGTTTTCCGAGAGTGCAAAGAACAGTGGCTTCCAGGTGTTCCGGCTTGATTCGATTTTCCGGAACAATTTCAACCGAAAGTGAACCATCACCTGACAGTTCCTTTTGGCCGGGAAAGCTCATATCTGGTTTTGAGGTATTAAATAACCAGCATTTATCAGACCGCTTGTTTTCCAGTTTTTGAGATATAATGTCTCCTTTGTTCCATAGATAAACCCGTTTAATACGGGAATTCTCAAATATTAACGTATCACCCGTTAACCTGGCAGAACAATAATTTGGAGAATCCAAAAATCCAGATACTTTGGGAAACACATCGGTACTAATTGTTTGAGCAAATAGCAAATTATTAGAAAAAATAATAATAACGATAATTATAGATAAGTATTAAGAATAATATAATGTCACATTCTGTAGGTTTAATGCAATAAATTAGTTATATTTATTTCATTATGAGATATGTATCGCTTAGAACAGAGGAGATAGAAGCACTCGAAAAGCTTCAAAAGAACAGTACTAACAATACGGTCAGGAAACGCAGCCATTGTCTGCTTTTGTCCCATCAAAGACGGACGATCACTGACCTTTCGAGCATTTTTGATGTAAACAGAAGAACTATCGAACGTTGGCTTGACAACTGGGCAAAAAACGGTCTCGACTCTCTCCCGATCCAATCCGGGCGAGGGGTCAAGACCCGGCTAAAAGGCCTTGAGTCGGTAATTGAGGAGCAATTAAAACAACACAATCGTAACTTAAAAAATGTATTGGCCTATCTTGAGGGACAGCACAATATCGTAATCTGCAAAAAGACTTTGCAGAATTTTTTAAAAGATACTGGGCTATATCTGGAAGAGGGCCCGGCTGTCGCTAAAAAGCAAACGCAACCCCAATGACTTTGAAATTAAACAGCAACAAATAGAAAGCCTTAAAGAATTGGAAGATAGCGGTTACATAGATCTTTATTTTGGAGATGAAAGCCATTTTGGGCTTACACCAAATGTGCCATACGCATGGCAGACAAAAGAAAACCCGATATTATTGCCCGCTTCCAAAGGAAAGTTCCTAAATGTTGTGGGCTTGATGAACCGCAAAAACAAACTGTTTTTTGAAGTGAACGAAACAACATTCAATTCTGATAAGTTCATCGGTTTTATGGATAAGTTCATGAGGCAGATCGTTAAAAGGACTGTTGTAATACTTGATAATTCACCGATCCATAAATCTAAAAAGTTCATGGCAAAAATTGAAGAGTGGAAAGAAAATGACTTGTTGATTTACTTTCTGCCACCATATTCCCCTGAACTAAACCTGATAGAAATCCTATGGAAGAGAATCAAATACCAATGGTTGCCTTTTGAAGCATATCTAAGCTTTCAGAATCTCAAAGAACGTTTGTCATACGTTTTGAATAATTTTGGCTGTAAATACGACATTATATTTTAATCGTTACTTAAGTAATTTCTCATAAGACAAATTTTATTCGTTTTGATTCTCCAGCTTTTAACGTGACCTTTTGGTTTTTCCCATCAGCAAAAACAGTTGTGGCCCCACCTATTGGCGAGAAAATAGTGGCTTTTGCAACTTTTCCATCTTTCCAAGCAATATCCACCATAAAGTTTCCCCTTGCTTTGAGCCCCTTTACCTCGCCATTCTTCCAGCGTGAGGGCAGTGCAGGGAGCAAATAGATTTTACCTGGTTCCTGCGACTGCAAAAGCATTTCAGCTATGCCAGCCGTCCCTCCTAAATTTCCGTCTATTTGAAAAATCCCAGGCGGGTGCAGATCAAATAAATTGGAGGATAACTGATGTCCGATCAGTTCATCCAGGTTTTTTAAACATTTGTCCCCTTTACTTAAGCGCGCATAAAAGTTGATTACCCAGGCCCTACTCCATCCTGTCTGCCCGCCCCCGGACGACAACCTCTTTTCAATTGTCTTTTCCGCAGCTTCAAAAAGCTTTGGGGTTTGCGTAGTTATTTGGTTGGATGGGTATAGCCCGTAGAGGTGTGAGATATGCCTGTGTCCTGACTCCATTTCCTGATAGTCTTTGTACCATTCCCGGATTGTACCGTCTTTCCCCACTTTGATCCCGGGAAGTTTATTCATTGCTTTTTCGATGGGGCCGCTAAGGTTGTCCACGTTCAATACTTTCTCTGCCGTTAAACAGGCATTGAATACATCCCGGATGATTTGGATATCCATCGTCGAGGCTACGGTGTTCAACTGTGGCATGCTCGTTGCGGGGTTCAAATAGGAGTTTTCAGGAGAATAAGAAGGGGCAGTGACTAGTTCACCCTTATCATTTTCCTGTAAAAAGTCGAGGATAAACCTGGCCGCGCCCCGGATCATCGGATAGGCTTTTTCTTTGAGATATTCCTTGTCTTGGGTAAATTCATAATGCCGCCAAATCGTCAACGACATCCATGCCCCGGCCAATGGGAAGCAATAGCCATTAGCTACCTGCGATTTTTTACTTGACCCCGAAGGTGTTGTCCGTCCAAAAGGGTTGGTGGCATGGTGCGCCATCCAGCCATCTGACCCAACTAACTTTTTGGCTGTTTCCTTTCCCCTTTCAGACAACTGAACCATGAAATTGGTTAAGGGATTCACCGATTCGGGCAAATTACAGACATCGGCAGACCAATAGTTCATTTGCAAATTAATGTTCAAGTGATAATCGGACTCCCAAGGTGCCCACATATCTTTGTTCCATATCCCCTGCAAATTGGCCGGCAAAACAGCCCTTCCCATAGAACTGGACATGAGCAAATACCTGCCATACTGAAAGAAAAGGCGTTCCAGTCCAACATCGTTTTCCCCATTGGCCATTAATTCGATCCTCTTGTCGGTGGGCAAACTATCCGCAGATTCCCCTTCGATGTCCAGAAACACCCGGTCAAAAATCCCGGAAGTATAGCGAATGTGGTCTTCTTTAATTTTGTCGTGTGGGGTATTCAGTGCTGCTGTTAACTTGTTCAGGGATTTCTGCCGGGCATCAATGTTCCTGTCAAAATCCATTTTATTAATATTGTAATCTGTAGCTGTGCTCAAAATGACCGTAAATGCAGAACTGTTTTCAACCACTAATTGATCGCTTTCGCAACGGACTGTACCATTATCAGCCACTACCCCGATATGGGAGAAAAATTTCATGTGCAGCCCTCCTTTTCCCGATCCTCCGGGATTGTCATCGTAACCCGTGCTGTCATCCGCTACCTGTCCCGCAATTTCCAGTATTTTATTTTGGATTGTATTTTTAGAAATGTCCCTGCTCCTCTCAAAATCGATGGTACACGATGTCTTTTCATTGTCGGGGCTATAAAACCGGTAGAGCAGAACATCATATTTGGTCGAGATGAAAGATTCGCGGATGAATTTTTCCCCTTTGATTTTATACTCAACCGAGAAAACTCCGGTTTGTAGATCCAGTTTCCGTTTGTAAGAATCAAAAGTATCCTGACCTGCAAATTGCAAATACAAATCTCCCAAAGGTTCGTAAGACCTGAACGAAGTTGGTGAAACAGCCAAATTATGCATCGCGTATTTCATGGCTTCGTCATATTTTCCTTCAAGGTTCATTTGCTGAAATTCCTTGTAGTGCTCTCTGGCATCTTTGGGATAGGGGTTTTCAGGGGCTCCTGCCCATAAACTTTCTTCATTGAGTTGTAACCGCTCTTTTCCGACCGTTCCAAAGGCCATCGCCCCGATCCGTCCATTGCCCAACGGAAGGGCCTCCATCCATTTGTGGGCCGGTTGTTTGTACCACAGTACATTTTTTTGAACCGTTTTTGATTGGCCGCAGGATGTCACTGCAAACATCAATATCATAGCACAAAAACTAAAATAAGCTTTCATATCCGGGTCTTTTATAATTTCTTTAGATGGATGGCATTTCCCCCTCCGGGCGCCAATCTGACCTTCAATTTCGTACCCGGTCCAACCTCTTGTTCCTCAATTTTATAGGATTCCTTGTTAGTGAGAAAATTTGAATCATCGGCATCGCTGTAGATGGTCGCCAGGTACTTGCTGCCCTTTGGCAGGAAACCCAAATCGATCTCAACATCTCTCCCTTCCCTGTTGGTGAGTGACCCGATAAACCAGTCTTCACCAGCAGCCCGGGCAACAACAATGTATTTGTCGATATCGCCCTGCAACACCTTGAAACTATCAAATTGCGGTGGCATTTCTTTAATGCATTCAAACAGGTCGCTTTTTGCCAGATAGGCTTCCGGGGCATCCGGCAGGACCATCCACCCAGTGTAGGCCACAATAAGTTTTGCAACTTCTGCGGAAACTGTGCCGGGAATTTCCTCGAACACACGCACCCGTGACTGCGCATGGTTGAGATCGAACCAACCATTGGTATAATCGATCTTCCCGGCGATCATATTTATAAAAGCAGAGGAAACGGCTGTTTCCGGAAAGTAAGAGCGTTTGGCATCTGCCTGGGCATGGCAAAATTCCCGTGCCATCACGTTCGGATAGGTTCGGTCATCCCCATTTGGTGGGACAGGGCCGTCATGAAAATCCACCATCAACTTGTATTTGGCACACAGTTTTATCACCTCCCGGGTATGCCTTACTTTTTGTTCCCAGCAGCCTTTCATGAACCCGTACTTCACGCCAACTGCACCCCATGCTGAAAATTGTTTGAGCACACGCTCCAGCCCGAACTTCTTTGCCCCCACATCATTCAAATATAGAATCAAACCAACACCTCTTTCCTTTGCATAGGATATGGTCTCTTCAATATTGATCCCTTTCCTGGCTACAGTAGGATCGGAATTGTCGTTAAACTCCGGTCCGTACCAATCCGCATCGATCAACAAATATTGAATATTGTTTTTTGAGGCGAAATCGATCAGGCGCTTGTGGCTAGGTGTGTTCAACCCATAGACAAAACCACCGGGGGCTTTGTATCCCCAGACACGCCAGTCCCACATTGACTTGCCGGGCTTGATCCAGGAGGTATCTTCAATTTTACACGGCTCGTTCAAGTTATCCAACAGGTTGGACCCGACCAGGTCGCCCGGCTGGTTCCCAACAATAAATGTCCTCCACGAGGTCTTTAAGGTATACTCCGCATCTGTCGGATCAATATGGACAGAGATGGAGTTTTTAAATTGCGTGGTCTGCAAAGTGAAAGGGGCATATTGGCTGATCTCAGCTTCGTGGATTGCCATGTAACAATTTTCCCGAAGTCTTAAGACCATTGGGATACGTACCGTCATGGAAGTGTCGCCAACGCCGAAGGGGCCAACATTTGGGCGTTCGCCATTATAGGCCCAATAAGTGGGTTTATCGGAAAAATTAAGTGTTGTCTGGTCCCCCTCAACTTGCAATGGTTTTTGGCCTTTGCTATCAATTATGTACCTATAGGCAAAACCATCATCGTAACAACGAAAAACAATATCATAAACCCCCAACGGGCTGTTCCTTTCCTGGAGATGGACAACATATTGGTTATAGTTATCCCACACGCTCCTGCTTTTCCCTGCCACCGGATTCCATGTCGTGTCAACATACGATTTTTCAACACTCCCCATACTTACGTGACCGGTGGTTTCCAAGTTGGTTTTTAAACCGATGGGGGATTTTTTGAGGATTTGTGTCCCTTTATACGAATAACTAAGCAGGACAGAGTCCCCTTCCACTGTCAACACAAGCTGGTGATTTTCATCGGGGCTGGACAAATGAACCTCGTCATTCATCTGACATGAAAAAAGCAGGAATGAAAATAAGATTAGCGGTAAATATTTCATCATTATCATCATAAGTTGTCATACTTTAAAAAGAGAAAACCCGGTGTTTCCGGGATTGTAAAATTGACCTCGCTTCTTTCGTTTAAAGTGATTTGCCACTTTTTATTGGTCAAAATATCAGTTAGTTGCAATTTAGTCCCTGGCTCAAAAAAATGCAGTGAGATTTGCGCACTTTTTTTCTGATTATTTAACTCCCTAAATACAGTTAAATAACCATTTCCTGTTTCCGGATTGTAATTCTGAAACCCCGTCCAGCTTTTATTGTCAGGTTTATCACCAATAGCAAAAACATAGCCTTTGTACATTTCAGCCCGCTCTGCTTTGTACTTTGCTACAATCGTTTTCAGTTCAGCCCTTGCCTCTGGGGACAGGAATTGCAGTTCTGTAAAAAATATAGGGCTTGCCATCAATGTAATGGCAAAATTATAGGCATGTGTGTATTTCAGTGCGTCAGTAATTGCCTCCGGTGGTGTCAGGTCTTTGTTCTGGTATGTTACCTGTACTTTGTTCAGATTCATATAGCTGGCCAGTTCCCAGGCATCTCGTAACACTTGCCATGGTTCGTACTGTACATTTGGTCGAACAGTGTATGCTTTACGGTTGGCGAGATACAGATTCCCACATTCGCGGCCAAAGTAAAATCCCATGCGTGGGTCTTTTTCAGTAACATCCCAGTTAACAACTGCACTGTGTCCCGAATAGTTGATAAGATCCCTTGCCTTGTAATACAAATGATCCAGCGCTTCCTTTTTGTTTAGAAAGGCAAAATCCAGTTTAAAAGATTTAAAATCGCCATTGTCATAATTGGTTTTCAAAGTACTCAAAGGAGCAGTCCAGGCATTCCACAGTCCAAGTTTTATTCCAGCATCTTTTGCTTTTTCCCGTACCTTACCAAATCCGGTCGGATACACATCATAAGTTTCAGGCATGCTTGTTCCATCCATAAGTTTTGGCAAAGCATCTTTCTTATAAGGTTTTGTTGGCCCTGTTTTAGCTGGCAACCAGCTATTTTCCCCATTCCTTATTTGCCATCCGTCATCAATCTGGAGCATGTCAACACCAAGCTCGGCACAAGCTTCTATTTCTCTTAAAACGTTTTCTTCCCTTGCCTTATAGGTACACTGGTCAAAAGCGTCTTCAGAGCCCCAGGTATTGGCCATGATGAAAATATCTCTGTCAGGGTGTACCGGGTATCTGAGCCTGTCGAATTGCTTAAGTGCCAAACCGGCTTCGTCTTCCCCTCCCTGGTACAAAATCATCCAATTCGCCCAGCAAAACTTATATTCCTTATCCGTGATATCATATGGCCTGATCCCTAATCCATTCACCAGCAAACTATTTCTTTTACGTTCAAATCCTCCTGTCTCCAGTTCGCTAACCATGTGCGTATGTTTGTGCGATTCTTTAATCAGGATAAGCCCATTTGTCCCATTGGAGGCAATAAGCCCGTTTGTGATATCTGAACTTCCATTTTCAGGGACATCTTCTTTCGTTAAAATTTCATAGGGTTCAATATCCGCTTTTAATCCGCCATAATAACCAAATGCCATGACTTTTGATGGTATTTTGCTCAATACAACTGTTTCGGAAACTCCCGGCTCAATATGCTCCCCTGCCAGTTTATTTCCTTTTGTGGTTTTTAACCACAACTGGGTGCGCAAACCAGAGGTACCCGGATATGCCCAAATGACATATTTCACCTGTAACTTTTCATATTCAATTTCGGCTTCAACAGTCAGGTGTTCACTGGTAAAATGTTCGTCATCGTCCTGGAAGGCATTCAGTGAAACCAGTTTACCTTCACCTAAATCCCCTAGATCCCAGTCTGCCGACTGACCTGAATTTGTTGCGATAATTTCTCCTGATGAATTAACAATTTGTTTTGTTGCGAATCCCCTTCCTGTCCAGCGCCAGGTACGTTCTACTTTCCTCGTTGAAACAATCAACTGGTTACTTGTAGTATAAGCTTTCGTGTTTTTAAAAGACGTATTTAGCTTTGGTAAATCTGATGCTAATATACTTGCAGGGGCAAAAGCAACGACCAATACAACTATTTTTATCCGGCTTAAAATATAACTTTTCATTGTTTATAATTTTAACTTTCAAACTCCTAATTTAAAGTATTAGGAGCCTGAGTAGCAATTTCTTTCCGCCATTCTTTTAATAGTTCAACAGCACTGATTCTACTTTCTTAATAATTTCAGGGTGCTGATCTGCAATATTGTGCTCTTCTCCTAAATCATTGGACAAATCGTAAAGTTCTATCTCACCCGGAAGACTTTGCTCATTTGAAGATCTTGGATAATTAATCACTGCTTTCCATTCTCCTAACCGGATTGCTTTCCCTTTAATGAATTGATGATTTCCCTGCCGGAATTCCCAGTACAAATAGTTATGTTCTTCCTGCCCGCTTTCGCCTTTTAATGTAGGAAGAAATGAGATTCCATTGGTTTGCAAAGGTTTTTCCTGGTCAATAACATCTGCCATCGTAGGAAGCATATCCCAAAAAGCGCTTGGCAAATCAGAGGTTGTCCCCTGCTTTATTACATTTGGCCAACGGGCTAAAAACGGTGCCCTTAACCCTCCTTCGTACATATCGCGTTTATGTCCTCTTAACGGGCCATTGGAATCCCAGTATTCCGGGTCATGCCCTCCTTCGTGATGAGAACCATTATCGCTTGAAAACATGATCAGAGTATTATCATCAATCCCCATTTGTGTTAAAAGCGACAGTAATTCTCCAACCTGATCATCCAGATGTTCCATCATGGCACCAAAACCCGCAATTGGATTTTGGACAGGCGGACAAATTTCTCCCGGACCGGCGCCATATCTGCCAATTTTATCATCAAATTGAGATAATTTCTTTCGCCATTTTTCATGCAGTTCTTTTGGGGCGTGCATGGCAGCATGTGGTATTGCAGTTGGGATATAACAGAAAAACGGCTTGTTTTCCTTTACACTCTCCCTGATAAAATTAAAAGCATCCTCCATGATGAAGTCGTGCACATAAGTCCTGGAATCCAAGGGAATCTCTTCTCCATCTCTTATTATGGACGATGGGAAATACGTATGCGCAACTACCTGATTTTTCCAGCCGGTAAAGTGGTCAAAACCATGAGTTAAAGGATTCTCCTCTCCTTTATTACTGGTTATTCCCAGTCCCCATTTGCCAAAAGCCCCGGTTGCGTAGCCGGCATTTTTAAATAAGCGGGGTAAAGTTACCATGGTTGAATCCAGTGCCCCCATTTTTTCATTTGGCATATTTCCCCTGCAATGAACATGGCCGGGATCCTGACCTGTCATTAATACCGCCCTCGATGGGGAACAAACTGTATTTCCGGAATAATGATTGGTAAAGAGCATACCTTCATTTGCAAGTCGATCGATATTGGGAGTTGATAGTTTCTTTTGTCCATAACAGGACAAATCACCATACCCCAGATCATCGGCAAGAATATAAATAACATTTGGAGAATTTGTTTTTTCTTGCTTACAGGAGTAGAAAAATATAATACAACAGATTAAGATCAATTGACAATAATACCTCATAATAACTTTTTTTGTAATTTACGTTTAGGAGTAAGTATCTTTTGATAATTTCCTCATAACCTTAACAGTTCCTAATTTTCCAAATGACAATACATCGTTCGATCAAATAACAAACATTACTAATCCTCAAGTCCATTAAGGTCAGAACAGATAGTCACCTTCCCCTTCCCGGGATTTACTTTGGCAGAAAAATCACTACTTGTTTCTATGTTACTTGAAGTATTCAAATGAATAATTTTATTGTCAACGGTATTATCAAGCAAGGTCATCTCACCTTTGGCATTGAAAACCGTTCCGTAAATATTGATTGCAGTTGGAAAGTAATCCGGCATTGCCTTGTTGGAGCGGAATTTTATGCCACCATTCTTCAAACTGGAGTTGCAGATCGTGATCGCATCAATTGGGGTATCCACACCCAGGAATTCCTTTGTGCCATCATGCAGCACCCTGATATTGTCAAAAACCAGCTGCTTCTGCATAGGAATCTCAGCTCCCGGGTAATACGAACGGCTCCAAATACCGTTATCAAAATGGATAGAAAAACCTACCCGGGGCTTTTCCAGATAGATGTCCCTGAAGGTCACGTTTCTGACCCCGGCAACATGCTCGTCGCCTTTTTGCACCATCACCCATTTGATCCCATCCAAAACTTTTGTCCCTTCTGTATGTGTGGGACGTGTCTCGGAGATGTATTCTTTTCCGTCTGGTTTGCCATTTGGCATAATCCCGTCAACCCTGTAAATCCTGTGATTCGACACCACAGCATCTGCATTCTGAACTTTTATACCTTTGTGCCAATCGATCCAGCCACCAGCCAGTATCCGGCAGAAAAAACCAACCAACTTTTGGTCACCGCTGAGATCATAACAGTTTTTAACCAGTCCGTTCTCAATCCAGCCCAATTCAGGGTTTGAGGTGGCATAGTCATGGGCATTCAGGGCAATGGCGTCATCAACGGTTTCAAACACGGCATTGAAGATGGTAAACCGGTTTCCGCGCCCCAAATGAATCCCGTCCTTGGTACCTTTAAGAATGACATCGTCGATAACCATGTCTTCGAACGTACAGACATGAATCCCAAACTGAGGGTTTTCAATGTCATAACACCTGACCCCCTCGATCTTCAGGTCTTTAATATAAAAAAAAGCAATTTGTCCCCGCAGGCCAAAAACTTCATCAAATGCTTTGAGCACATGGTTCACACTTACGTTCAATCCTTTTATGACGATGTGTTCATCATATGTTCTGGTCAGAGCTCCCTTGTTTAAAAGAACATGGGTAAAAGGTCCGGCCTCGTCCACTTTCTGAAGGATGACTCCGTTGCCAAACTCCAGGGTAGTGTTGCTCCCAACATAAGTTGTTCCGGCCACTTTATAGGTTCCCGGTTGGCTCACGATTATTGTCCCTCCCTGGTCGACTGCTTTTTGCAGGGCTTTCACGTTTTCAATGCCTGTGGCATTTGGTGAGAACCCAAAATCTGCCGCATTTGTAAACCCCGGGTTTTGGGCATCTATCGACAAACATGATGCGATGAATGCCGTGATAACTAAAAATCTAAAAATCATTGTTGTATAAATCTTATTTAGAAAATTAAATACCTAATTTATAAAAAGCTTACCCTTCAAAAAGTCGTATTTGTTTCAAAATTCGGCGCTATTATTTTAAATTACACAGAACCGGTAAGTAACAAATTGGATTATTGACCTTCATATTATTTGACTTAATTTTTGAACCATTTCTTTTCACTTACAATAAATGAATCTATGGCAACAACCTTCCCCTTTTTACCAAGACCATTAATTAGTTACCCGAACATTTGCTTTCGCTTTGATAGATTGTAGATACTGTAAAAAAAAATTGAATAGCTCCTAAAAAACCAGAGGCAGAACTGGAATTCTGCCTCTGGCAATAAAATCATATTGCTGGCTAATAACCGGGGTTTTGCCACATAACACTTGTGTCGTCATAACGAGATAGTTCGTCGAACGGAATCGCATATATTTCGCGATAGTCACCGTCCATCGAATACAACCCTCCACCTTGATCTTCCTCCATGAAATGCTTATTCATTACCTCGCGGGCAATTCCCCAACGTACCAAATCATTCCAGCGTAATCCTTCAAATGCAAACTCAACCCTTCTCTCTTTAATCAAAGCTTGACGAAATGCCTCCTGATTTGAAACAGTTGCAGAAGTTAAAGGAGCAAGGCCTGCCCTGTTACGCACTTCGTTGATAATATTGAAAGCTTCTCCGTCTGCAACATACCCTTCCTCATTCAGGCACTCAGCATACATCATTTTAACATCTGTGTAGCGAATTACAGGTATATTATTCGCCCAGTCTGACTGAGACTGAGGCTCGTAAGAGTAATGACAATATTTCAAAATATAATAGGACATAGAATCTACTCCCCCGTTTACCTTCAAATTTGTGATGATAGAAACATCCTTCCTCAGGTCACCGGGTTCATACGCGTCAATCATATCCAATGAAACCATCATCGCAGTAGTAAAACCCGAGAACGGTATTACTACTTTACCCTCATATCCTTCAGGGATCATCCCTGTTGAAAACGACTGACCCTCGCCCGACAAATTTCCTGTAAATTGAATCTCCCATACACGTTCTTTCCCATTATCATGAGAATCAGTAAAGCAATCGACATAATTCGGCTCTATTTCATACAGACCCGAATTAATTACATCCTCCAGATAAGGTTTTGCTTCTGAAAATTTCGATTGGAACATAAGTTCCCTGGCAAGAGTAGCTTCTGCCGCATACTTTGTTACACGACCTACATTTGAACCAGACCAGGATGCAGGGAGAAGTTCAATCGCCTTTTTGAAATCGGTCTCTGAGAAGGCAAATGTTTCTTCCTGAGTTGAACGTGGGATTGACTTTGTTTCATTAACACTTAATTCAGTTTCAATCAAAGGCATTCCGCCAAACTGCCAGGCCAAGGTATAGTAAGCCCAAGCCCGTAGTGCATAAGCTTCGCCTTTTATATAATTTTTCAGGCTTGAATCGGTGAATTCAATTGCGTCTATTTTGTCTAAAATGAGATTACTACGACTAATCATGGACCACAGGTTCTTCCAACCTCCGGCCAAAGGGGTGTTGACAGCTCCATCGGTAAAATTATCTATTCCTTCATCATAACTTGCACTACGAATATCGTCGCATCTGGAAATAGCCGCCGCCCTGAACCAATTTTGTGCCGGGCTGTATAGCTCTTGCTGGGCGCTATAGACCGCCGCAATAGCATATTCAAAATCAGATTGGGTTTTGTATGACCCGGCGACACTATACAGAGACTCGGGCACAGTGGTCAAAAAGTCATTACAACTCCAGGTTACCAAACTAACTAGTAAAACAATTAAAAATTTATTTATTCGTGTTTTCATTCTGGTAAAAATTAAGATTTAAAATTCAACACTTAGTCCGAAAATACACCTGCGGCTAAGAGGGTAAGTACTGTAGTCGACGCCCATCATTGTTGTCGAATTTCCAAAGGAGTTTGTTTCAGGCGTGTACCCAGGGTAATTATCAAATGTTTTTAAATTATCGATAGAAAGATAAAATCTGGCACTACTTATCAGGCTATTTCTAAGAATATTCTTTGGCAATGTATATCCCAGTGTAATATTTTTGATTCGCAAATAACTCGAATCATAGATACGACGGTCATCATTGTTATTGTTATTCCCAACAGGGTTTGGAGTTTTGCCATCCCATGAGAAGTCAATTCCGTGTTCTGTAATATAATCCACCGGAATTGGATTCTCTCCTTCACCATACATGGCTTCCCAGTCTGGTTTATAAGAATTTAGCCATCTGTCATAACCATTGACGCCTTCATTTCCTTTATCAACCTGCCTTTGTCCCATAAAAAGGACATCACCTCCTTGCTGCCCCTGAACCAGAATGCTCAGATCGAAATTTTTCCAGGAAAAACGGTTTGTTAGCCCGTAAATAAAATCAGGCATATTATTCCCATATGGAACTAAATCCGACGTATTTATAAACCCGTCCTTATTTTGGTCTACATATTTCATATTCCCCTCTTTCTGACCGGATAAAATTGGGACCAATGCATTTCCATTTTCATCAAAATCAGATTCTGTAAGGACTCCATCTGTCCGGTAACAGTAAAACTGGGAAACCGGTCCCCCTACCTTTGTGATAAATTGGGCATCAAATGAAGAAGAAATAAATTGATCAATATCTCCCATATCCAGCACTTTGTTCTTGTTTCTGGATAGATTCAGACTGGTTGACCAGTTGAATTTACCTTTTACATTGTAGCTTGTCAAGTCTACTTCCCAACCATGGTTTTCAATTGAACCGATATTTGTAGTAAACGAAGAAAAACCGGTAGTGTAAGGTATTGGAACATCAAAAAGCAGATCGGTCGTTTTGTTTTTGTAGTAATCAAAGTTCAACTGAACCCTGTTTTTGAATGCAGATAAGTCGATGCCAAAATCAAGCGTACGTGTAGCCTCCCATTGAAGATCTTCATTAGCAATACGACTTGGAGCAACACCCGAAACCACATTATCACCCCATGAGGTATTATTGGTTCCAAGTAAAGCCATGTACGAATAATCACCGATACGATCGTTTCCTGAAGTTCCCCAAGCGCCACGAACCTTTAGTAATGACAACCAACTCACATCCTTCAAAAATGATTCTTCGTTCAACTTCCAGCCAGCAGATAAAGAAGGGAAATATCCCCATCTCGAATTAGAACCAAAACGCGAAGAACCATCGTACCTCAAACTTGCCGTAACGAAATATTTTTCTTTGAAATTATAATTGGCACGGGCAAACAAAGAAGCATTTGTGTAGGTGGTCCGGTTCGTAGATGCTGCCGTAGCCGTGGTTGCAAGATTCAATGTTGTGATCGATTCGTAAGGCCAACCAGTAGCTTCTGCATAAATAAGAAAATACTTTTGCTGCTCCATGCTTTGTCCGAGCAACAAGTTTAGCTTATGGTCTCCAAACGCTTCATCATAAGTCAATATATTCTGAAAAGTCCAGTCTCCCGTTGTATATGCAGAGCTGTTTCCCATCGGAATATTGCCATTATTATAAGTTACATTACCAGGTTGGTAAAACTCATAGGTATTCCCGTCGTAATCGTAACTATACTGCGATTTAAACTTAAGGTTGTCCAAAATTTTATATTCACCCCAAATTGAAGAGGACAACTTTGTATTTTTCGTATTATCAGTTGTGTATTTTAATTGCTCAACCGGATTAGGATAGGTCGATCCGACATTTACTGGAAATCCCCAGTCTCTGGTACCCTGATCCAGCCTCATCAATGGCGTAACCAATAACGCGTGGTGAGGCGCAGCTTCTTTCCCTTTACCACTCAGTCCCCCATTCGTGTCGCGAAGGTCTCTGTCGGAATATGAAGCACCTATATTTACACCCACTACTAACTTCTTGTTGATATTTAAATCAGCATTTAACCGGATATTCTTCCTGTTATAATATGTATATTTAATAATACCATCCTGATTTATATATCCTGCTGAAAAATAAACGTTTCCTATTTCGCTACCTGCAGAAGCCGACACCTGATAATTCTGAATAGGGGCAGTTTGGAAAGTCGCGTCTTGCCAGTCCGTAAAATCCGTCATTGTTGCCCATGATTCAGGAATTTGTGCACCACGATTTCGTGCCGACATAGGATCACTCATTGAGCCACCTTGCATTAAATACTTCACGTTCTTCCGATACATGTTCCATGCAATATACTCTTCACCATTCATTATGGGCACCTTTTTTTCAGCACTTGACAAACCGTAGTAAGCATCGAAGGTTACCTTTGGTTTTCCTTTCCCCTGCTTGGTTACAATTAGAATAACCCCGTTACCTCCTCTTGCTCCATAAATTGAGGTAGCCGAAGCATCTTTTAATACCTGAATGGATTCAATATCGCTGGGATTAATATCGCTCATATTATCCCTGGGAACGCCGTCGATCACATATAGCGGATTGCTATCGCCATTTATCGTATTCATTCCACGGATACGAATTGTAAGGTCTTCTCCGGGAATACCACCGCCCGAAGCCTGTGACCTTACTCCAGCAAGTTGTCCCTGGAAAGCCTCACCCAAAGACACGACCGGACGATCTTTCAAGGCTTCCGACGTTACTTTGGAAACAGAACTGGTCAGGTCCGATTTCTTAACCGTTCCATAACCAATAGCCACAACTTCGTCGAGGCCGATGGCACTTTCAGCCAATTCAACATTTACCACAGCCTTCCCTGAAACAGGAATTTCCTGTGTGGCCATCCCAACAAAAGAAAAAACAAGAGTTGCATTGTCTGGTACATTGGGAAGCGAGTAGTTTCCATCTGTGTCGGTAATGGTTCCTTTTGTGGTTCCTTTTATGACGATGGTTACACCGGGCATAGGCTTCTTTTCTTTGTCGGTAACTTTCCCATTAACTTCGTTTTGTTGCTGAGCCTCGACTTCACGATTCTCTACCGGTGCCTTTTTTTCGTCTGTTCCTTTTTTAAAGAGAAAAACCTGTCGGTCATCAATTTTGTAATTTACGCCTATATCATCCAGCAAATGATTAAGGATTTTCTCAATGTTTTCATTTTTAACTGAAATACTTCTCTTTTCATCTAACTCTGTAATTTTTTGATTGTAGATGAAAATAAATTCGCTTTCCTGTTCAATGGAATTTAAAATCTCAGTTAAAGTTGAATTCTCCAAATGAAGATTAATCTTTGTTTTCTGCGAATAGCTGGTTGCAGAAAAAGCCATGGTACCTGTGAAAATCAGAATAGTTAGCAACTTCATTTTCAACAAAATTAAATTCATTCTCTCCCATTCTCGAAAAGAATGAACAATTGACATTTTTTTCATAAATTTAAACTGTTTTTAAATAAATAATTTTGCCCTTGGGCATTATTGAATCCGGTTAATGTTACCAGCATTAACCGGCTTTTTTATTTCGTTTTATTTATAAATATATATTCGTCTCCTCTTCTTTCATAACTCGCATCTGAAATAAAAGCTAAACCATCCAGAACTTTTGTAAAATCAGTTTTTAAATCAAGTTTTCCGTAAACTTTATCAAACAGCGCATTCTTATCACAGCTCAACTTGATATTGTAATAACGGGAAACCCGTTTTAATACCTCAGAAACATCCTCATTCACGAATATTAAATAACCATCCTTCCATGCAGTATACGAATCAGAGTTCTCGATGTCGTTAATTTCTATCTCCGATTTCTGTAAATCAATTGTTGCTTTTTGTGATGGTTCTACAAAGATTTCTCTATTTACTTCAGCCGTTTTTAAACTAATGCTGCCTTCAATAAGCACAATGCTATAAGTGTCATCTGAATGATATGCCCGAAAATTAAATTCAGTTCCGTACACTTTTAAAGAAGCATGATCTGTTTTGACAAAAAATGGGCTTTCACTGTTTTTTGCCACTTTAAAAAAGCCCTCTCCTTCTAATTTCACTACTCGTTCCCGTCCGCTAAATACTGGGGGAAAGATTAGTTTCGACCCTGAATTCAACCAAACTTTCGAACCATCTGATAGCTCTACATATGATTGTTTCCCAAATGGCACAACAAGCTGGTTAAAGCTCTCTCTAGAATTTTCCTGAGAAATTTTTGTAGAATCATTCAGCACAATACCTGCACCATCTGATGAATAACTTATCGTTGACTGAGAACTATTAATTTCAATGGATTCGCCATTACTTAGAATCAACTCAGCATTTAGTGGTTTGTCTTCGCTAAGTTTATCTGTCGCTTTATTTGTTGACACCTGAAAAAAAACGACAACAGAAAGACTGATGATTGCCAACAAAGTCGCGGCAATCCGAATTTGTTTCGATAATATCAATGGCTTCCTCCTGCTTGCTTCAATTATTTGCCATGACTTTTTTATTTTTTGTGAATCTTGTTTAGCAGGTACTACTTTTAACGCCTTTATAATATAAGAAGCTAATCGGATTTCTCTTTTCTTATTAGAATACCTTTGAATTAAGTCATCGATATTCAATTCTGAATTTTTATGATTCACAATCTCTTGAAAATCATCATCCATGACAAATTCTTCGATGGTATATTCTTTATATTTACTTAAATCTTTCATTGAAAAGAATAGTTTTCAATTATATGTGTTAGAAAATCAAAAATCTGGACACCTTAAATAACAAAAAAAATAATATTTTTTTAATAAATAAACTAAATAACTAGCTACAAGCATGTTACAGAGATAAAAAAAAGTAAAAATTAATTGAATTTCTTGTAGAAGAGTAGGTACAAGATAGTGCTGTCTGTCTTCTCTCCCAGAATTTTCTCCGTCTCCTTTCTTATTGATGCGATGGCCCGGTATAATAATTTGTAGCAGGAATCAACAGAAATTTCCAATATTTCCGAAATCTCTTCATACGAAATTTCCTTCTCAAATTTCAAATAAATGATTTCTCTTTGTCGGTTGCTTAATTTTCTGATGCTTTCTCTGATTGCATCATAAGTTTTTTCAAGCTTTATCTTATCATGGACTTCGCTATCCTCCACACTTTTGAAAAAATCAAATTGCAAATTGTCCGATGTGTCGTCTCTAAATATTTTATTATGAGCTTCAAGCTCTTTAAATAAAGTACGTCTAAATATACTAACCAAATAACCAGATAAATTCTTCACTTCACCAATTCGTTCCCTTGTATTGAGAAAATTAACGAACATATTTTGGATTGTATCTTCAACCGCCTGGATATTCCTGGTCAATCTTAGTCCATAGTCGAATAAAAAATCATAGTAAGCAAAATAGATTTTGGATAGTGCATTCAATTTACCTTCCTTGACAAATTGGTTCCAGTAATAATTAGTTTTAGTCTGATTATCCATTTACTCTATTTGAGTTTCTCTTTTTAAAGGTTTGACAAATGTTGTAAATATTTCTTTTAAAAAGTAACAAAATGCTAAAATTTGATTATACACAACCGGAGGATCTGGCTTTAATCCCTATTTTTGCTGTGTACCGCAAATTTTTCACCCGACAGATAACAGCTAAAAAAATAATGGCACTATTATTTGAGAAATGATAGCAAGACGAATGATTATTCCTCATCTATAATATCGCTTTTAACTTCCTCATATCATCCGAGATTTTCTTATCCACTATTCTGGTATAAATCCGGGTTATTTTAATCGAAGTATGCCCAACATTCTGGAAACGGTTTCAATTGGTCCCCCGTAGGTTAGCGTAATCGAAGTGGCGAATGTGTACCTTGAAACATGCATCGTCAGGGTTCTTTCTTATTTCACAGATATCAGCAATTTCTTTAAGGTACCCATTCAATTTCTGATTTGAGATTAATGGGAATATCCTATTCCGGTTAACAGATTTTAGATGTTTCTTATAGTTATTCAAGATATCCAATGCTTTTGGGAGAAGCGGAATTTCAACCCTGGTCTTTGTTTTCTGCCTGTTGGAAAAAATCCAGTATTGACCGTCAATACCTAGAGATACTTCATCTGGACTCAGATTGATGGCATTGATATATGACAGACCTGTATAACAACAAAAATATCTCTCACTGTTCTTAAACGCTCAATCGCAAAAGCTTTGTTTTCAATTGTGGTAAGGTCCTTTTCAGATAAGAACCCTCTTTCATTTCTGGTAAAATGTAATTTGTATGACTCAAAAGGATTTTGAACAATCCACCCCAGTCTTTGTCCAAGATTTACTATTTTCCTGAATCGTTTCAGGTGTTTCATCACACCATTGTTACTGAGTGGTATTTGGTGGTCTAACGGTTTAAAGTTTCGCATGAAAATCTCAAAATCAGTAATAAATTTATAGTTGAATTGAACGACAGATAGAAATCTGTAGCTTTAAATTTTTTCTTTAGAAACCGTTCAATATATTTTTTTGTCGTGTAATAATTTTTCATTGTTACTAGAGCCAGAATACTTTCTTGGGTATTATTATGATATTCCACCAGTTCCATTAATGTATGATCATCAAAGGAATCACCTAGGTAGAGCGACTTAATATTTTCTGGAGTAACTGGCTGTTTACGAACCTGTAATTCGCGGTATGCTTCAGTTAACTGCGCGCGTACTTGCTCTAAATAACTATTACTTAAAAATCCAAATTGATTTTTTTTGAGCCGATTTTAGCACCGGCATTAAGACAAAAGCTATTTAATCGTGGCCAATTTGGTTTAACTCCAGTCAAAATATTTTTATCCTTTGTCTTTTGGGCATAAAATGCCCTCTGGTTTGTATATTTTGGGCTAATAGAACGTACCTCGTCCATATACTCTTGGGTTGATCTTCATGTTTTTTCCTCCTTCCTGTTTTTATGCCGCTTCGACCTGGAAGTACTCTTTATTAACGACTCTGATTTTTTCAATTTCCTGGAATAATTTATCCAAATAAATTGTCAAACCATATGTTATTTTGTACTGGTTCTCTTCCAATTTTTTCTTGATGGTAGTCTTTACTTTTTCGAAAAGAATAGAATCCAGATCATTTTCCGAAAAACTTAACATATTGAATTTCGCCATTATTACACCGGTAAATTCTTCCCTGAATTTCACAGGAAGTTTTTGTTACCAGTCGCAATAATCAGAAAAATTCTCTAGGATAAAAGTATATAGATTCTCAAGGATAAGAATGAATGATTTTTTATTTTCACTCAATTTCTTTGGTTCCTTCCTTGAATTTCCCTTTGCATCCGGTTCTTTTATTTCAGTAAAATAATCAATCTCCCAAACCAACCGGGAATAGAATAAAATTTCTGAACTAAAGCTGGCTCTATTTTCTCAGAGACTTGTTGGATATTTTGATAACAGAGTGTTGTTTCTGAGTCTTCTCGTTTCTGTAGAAAATCAAGCAGCAATTCAATGGTATTTTCAGGGTTATTTTGCATTGTTCAGGATATTAACATTGATTTAATCTATTGGATTGATGACTATCTTTTGGCGACATAGGCAATCCTTCAATAACGATAATCAGGGAGCCGGTTGCTGAGCGCTTTTAAAAATGTAACCTCGTACTTTGTCACTATTTATTGAATTATTGTTTAAATTTTCCGTAATATGATAACAGTAAATGCCAGTAGATTCAATGCTTTCCAATGTATTGAATTTGTTTCAAAACGTACCAATATTGCCTTGAATGCATCCATCCATGCATTTGTGCGTTCGATGACAAAGCGATATTTGTAAAGTAACTCATCAAACAAGTAGTCTCTGGATTATTCTCTTTCGTTAGTTTTGCTCGATGTTGCCTGTTATTTCAACTCCGGAACAATAACTACGAAAATTTTCTGTATCAAAACCTGAATCAGCATTCAAAAACAAACCATCAGTACGGATTTCATATGTTTCCAGGCTATCAATCATTTTCTTTACCGATGGAACCAATTCAAAAGCATCGTTGTGATTACCATCCATTGACTCATTGCAACTTAACAGGATACCCAGGCTGTCGGTCAAAATAAGCATGTTACTGGTTTTCGTCCTTTTGCGGTCTTGATAAGCAACTGCTTCACCTCCACGTTTGGTGGGGGTATGTGTGCCGTCAAGTTGAACACTCAATAAGTCAAGTAAATATTTGTACCTGCTCAAAATTGTTTGTTGTATCCTTTCCCAACTGCCATCTTTACTCCATTTCTGAAAATGAAAATACACACTTTGCCAGGAGTAGGTGCACCGGAAGAATTGTTTCATCGGTAACTGCCGCCATTGACAACCTGTTTTCAATCTGCACAATATTACTTCAACCACCTGATAATCTTTCACTTTCGAACTATTCTTTGAATTCCCAAATTCTAAATATGGGCAAATCTCTTTTTTATTATACTTTTACTTAACACAACTTTTTTTGAAAGAATGATATAAAATGCTGTGATTCAATATTGAAATATCATTCTTTCTTTTCAACAGTTAACTTTTGACAACTTCAATATTAATAGGTTTACCAATAAACAGTATGTTATGATTTTTATAGTTTTCATACCCATTTAATTTTCAAACTACCACTTTTGTATTACTCTTAGTTTTCGTTAATCACCAGCCTCAATTGCCAGGAGCCGACTTCCGGAATGACGAATCTTTGGTAAGAGCCATCTACCCCCGAAGACTGGATAACAGTTTCCTCACATTCCATATCGTAAACTTTTATTTCTTTGCTTTCTGTCTGTAACATAAGAATTAGATCTTTAGCAGAGTCGAATGAGGAGTTAGAAAAGACCAAAGCGATTGTTCCATCTTGCGGCTTACGTACCCACAGGTTTATTTTGTGAAATGAATCGATATAAGCTGGAAGATTGTCTTTAGAAAGCCAGCGGAAAACAGTTTTCACCTGCGAACTTTTTGACAGGTTCTCCATAAATGTCCATGGGTAGTAACCGGCCACGCATACCCTGCCGCCCAATTTGTTTTCAAACACCCCCATGGTGCACGAGGCAACTTCATTACCGGTATAATCAATAAGCCCGGAAAGTACCTGTGCCTCATCATCTGTTGTTGCTAAATCATAAGCCGTACTTTTCCAGAACGACTGCCGGTTATCGCGCTCCCTACCGGCAAATTCGCCGTTCAAAGGGTTATCTGTAAATTTCTCTATCCTGTCGATTTTACTTGAACCGGTGACCTTGAAACCTGTAAATTCACCAAATCCCATTGCGTTGAGTTGTTTTAACGTTTCGGCATCGATATATACGGCACCGGCGAGCAACTTTTTAATTTTTTCTTTTGATAGGGCATATATGTTGTCATCGCCAAGTATCGTCACAACAGCATTGTCGTTTGAATAACAGATGGGCAGCCCAATGTCAGTGAATTCATGTCTTACTACCGGATTGCCGGAACTGGTCCAGTTTCCATTGTCAAGGTTGCCGGTAGCATAGCTATCTTTGTTCCAAAATGTTTGGATACCAGTGATGGGGGTCCGCCCCAGGTTACTTGCCAACAAATCGAAAAACGGGCGCGACTCCTTTAAGCGGGCAATTAAAGGCCCGTATTCATCCAACGGCTCATCGTACATCGAAAGCACGTTAAAGGCTGCCCCCGTGCAACCAGCAGCGATATGCGAGCAGGCTTCCAGGACAACAATGTTGGCCGCTTTTTTTAAGCGTTGATAGGGAAAATTTTCAATTTCAGATTCTATTGAAACCACTTCGGAAGGAAGTACAGATACTTGTCTTCCAATATCATGCGATTTGCCAATAAGCCCTGTATTATTTTCATCGTTGTAATACCCCCCACCAGGGCGCCACATAACGGGCACATTTTCCGGGCCAGAAAGTATCTTTGCCCAGTTGTCAAAATCATAGCCTTCAAAAAAACGGTCTCCGGTCATAAAACCCAAGGGAATCTCCGGGTTAGCACCGTGGACAGTTTTCTCGATCAGTTCAAAAAGGTGGGAAAATGTGTTCCTGTTATGTTGCAGCCAGGCTTTTCGGATTGCCAATTTTTCTTTGGTATCACCTTCGTCAAAAGCCTTTTTCAAAGTCTCACGTGTATATTTTTTCCCGGTCTCTTTTTCAAATATTTCAAGGCAACGGTCGCAAAAGCAACTGTAGCCAATGGGCATGTGTCCCAACCTCACGTCATCGTCGATCCATATATAATCCGGGTTTGTATCGACCGTTAACTGGTAAATTTTTTTGACATAATCCCGCACATTTTCGTCGTTGGGGCAAAAAGAGCCATGGCAAACTTCCCCGTAGATGTTGGTCATTGGCGTGTAATCCCCTTTCAGGGAGTTTTCAAGATCTTCCTCATGGTGACCGATACTTGTCAATACATTGATCCCTGATTTATACCCCAATCCCTTGGCCTGTTCCACCCGATCCTTCAAAATCTTGGCCCTGGCTTCAAATTCATCAAGCGGGATCGGGGCATGTACTTCCGAAGTAAAAAAGGTTATTTTATCTGTCACCCCTTTATTTTTTTCAAACAACCCCAAAAGCTCTTTGTAACGTGTTTCCGAACGCCATAAAGGGACGCCGATACGGAAATTTATAAATGCTTTTTCTATTTCCTTGGGTGACCCGCCCGCCTCCTCGTCAATACTGCCCGGTTTATCAGACAAACCGGTGCAACCTGCAATAAAAATAGTCAATAATAAGAGATTAGTTTTGTTCATAATTTTAATTTTAAAACATTTTTGGAAGCCCCAATTGTGCCTTCCCTGATGAATGGAATTTTGGCCCTTTATTTTTCTGCAGCTCTTCCTTGAGCACGATCCATCCTTCTATTTTTTTATCTTGGGGATAGACCATAATTACCTCGCCGGCTTTTGTTTTGAATCCTGCTAATTCACCGCGTACCTCATTGTTTTTATTTCTCAGGCTTGAATTAAAAACAGCACCGTCCCAGGGCAACTGAAGCTTGCATGGTTTTCCGTGCAGGCTTTGGATGCATATCCACTGTACCTCGCCGGAAACCTTTTCAGCGGAAACAATAAAGCCTCCCTGGGCATGGAGCGTAAACCTACCGTTTTGGGCGGCGGGAAACACCCTCAACACGCCATCGTAACTTTGGAGCAGGGACTCGTTCATGGCCGTTGCCAGAACCGACATCGATTCCATGGACATGTGGCGGAACGGCCACATCGGAAGCTGGAATTTCTCTTCACTGTTTACATCGCGGACAGTATTTGTCCTGAAAAACCATCCGGCATCTTTGTTTACCTCTCCTTCTAGTCCCCAATGCCCCCAACCGTTGCAATAAATTTGCCAACGTGAGGGGAAACGCCCGAGGCCTGTTTTCAGTTCTTCTGCCAGGCCGAGCCTTGCCAACACGATCGGCACGGGATCCCAGCCGGTGACCTCTGAACCATACAACAGCGCCGTGGTTTTCATTTCCTGGAACTGCTCACTGCCTTTTTGCCCCAGCCCGATAACACCCGAAGGGAAAACAGGAGAAGAAGGTACCGATGGGAATATCCCATCTAGTAATTTTAACCCGTTATTGATAGCGGTGTCGGCAACAGGGTTGTAAACTTTTAGCCATTCTTTTTCTTTTATCCCCCAACCGGCTGCCATTATCTTATTGCCCGGGACCTGCCCCCCTTTAAAAAATCCCTTCCCTAAAATGAACGATGAACCTTTCCTGGCAATGGCGCCCTTTTCTGCCTCCACCACAGGGAGTGGGGCCAAGTGCTCAAGGATATCTTCCCATTTTTCTGCTTCCGGTAATTTAGTCCCTGTCTCCTCCAACGCCTCAAGGGCTGCCGAAAACAAAGCCCTGGCGTATGTCAATTCTGTCAGCCCGTCTTTTAGTTTTATCCAGCCCTCGTAACCTGTGCCTTCTTTGGCATGATATAATCCGTCAGCCCCCTTTTCGAACAGCGATTGGTAAAAACGTGAGGCTTCTATGATAAATGGCAATGCTTTTTCTTTTAAAAAATCCTTATCGCAGGTAAACTTGTATTGCCGCCAAAAATCAAGGGCAATCTCGGCAATGGGTGTATGGTTGTGTTTTTCGCCTGCTGAATTGTACCCCCGCCTGTCTGTTACATCGGAAATGAAGGCACCGGATGTGCCCAATAATTCTTTTGCGTCCTTTTTTGCATGCGGCAGGGAATTAAAACGGAAATCCAGGTATGGCCCTACCAGCCCATGGTGCCCGGCAGCGTTCAACGGCCAATACAGTTCCTGCTGGTTCCAATGGAAATAAAAGTTCCAGTTCTGAACATCCCGGCTCCAGCCCCACAGCCCGTTCGTGAAACGCCCGGGGTAGTTGCCCCCTTGCGATGCATTTGCATAATACATCGTAAGGTACCACAGGTTGTTCAGGTAATCGTCGCCATAGTCCATAAAGGAACGCCCCCATATGCTTTCCCAAATTTCTGTTTGTGACTGCATAAACGTGCCCATCCCTTTTTCTTTGGCCAAAGACAATGTGTTTTTTAGTTCTGGGACAGGGTTTGCTGTTTTGGGGGAGGTAACGGCAAAAGCAAGTTGTGCTTCTTTTTTTTGATTTCCCGAAAGCTGGATCACTGCCCTGTGCGAATGTTCCCGCAAATAATTTATAGCCAGCCCCCCGCTTTGGATCACGCTTGCCCCGACGGCAAAAGTCCCCGGGGTCAATTTATGGTCGATGAACACCCCGTCGCTGTCCGCAAATGCCCCTGTCCCATCGATGCCTATGGACGCATCGCGGTTTATTTGGCTGTACCAGTGTGAATAGGTGCGCGAACCAAACCTTTCCACTGCAACTTCCAGCGGGGTGTTTTCATTTAGGTCGGTTTTCAGGTCATAGAACAATATGCCTGTTTCGTGATCCACAAAAGCTTTTAATTTTATTTCGCCAAAGGGCGTTTGTGATTTAATGTCCAGTGAAGCGTCCTTCAGGTTCAGCCTGGCTTCAAAACCGGACAGGTACATCACGTCAAAAACCGGGAATTTAAAATCGATGATGACCCGGCAGGCATGGCGAAGGGTGGTGCTGTGATCCTCCTCTTTTTTGCTCCAGTTGTGGAAATGCCCCAGGGCCGCATCGTCCCACAGATCGCTTTTGTTGACCGCTGCCATGATTTTTGAGCCTTCGCACCAGAACAGAGCCCCTATCTCGCCGTTGCCCAGGGGGATGCCCTGCATGGGGTCGACAGGGGGGGTGAGGTAAACCAGATCGTGCCGGGAAACCCTGCCCGGCCAGGAAATGTCCCATCCCGCTTTTTGGGGATCAAAGGCCGACTGGATATTTTTTGTTTCACGGGGCTTCTGCGAAAAACCGGACAGGCATACACAAATAATAATGCCCGCTACAATCAATTTTTTATTTAATTTTTTCATCGTTATTTTTATTGTTTGGCCGACACCTGTGTCAACGGCATACCTTGAGGAAAATAAGCCCCAAAAAATGATTTTTCTGTCCCATCGAACATGGCAACACGCATCGTACCTCAGGTGGCCTGGTCACCTTTTTTTCTCGGTACCTCCAGGAGAATAATCCGCTAGTATGAGCCGCAAAGAATCGAAAACAATCGGGGCATTTCCTAAATCTGAAAAGGCAAAGGGAAGTTTTATCAACTGTGGTTTCTTTGCATTTTCCTGAGAATAACCTGTTATGAAAGAAAAGGGAAAAAAGAATGAATATAGATTTATTCTTCATGAGCATAGTATTAATTTATTACTCTTTGATTAGCAGAGAAAACACAGTCATAAGAATGAATGGATTTTTATTTGCAGGGTACTTTTGTCTTAATTAAAAAATAGTCCATTTAAAATGACAAATATAAAATCATAACTAAAAAGACTACTTTTTTATATTCAATATTAAAAGACTCTTTTGTGCCGATGCCTGATTTCACAAGCAGTAGACACAAAAGAAATCTTAAGTTTTTAATAACACTAATAACCATCGGTTTGAACAAGATTCGGATTTCTATCAAGTTCTGATTGAGGAAATGGCCAATGATAATGTTTTTCATCAAACGAATAGAAACCACCAGAAAATACTTCCGGTAATGAATTTATCACATCGCCTATTATATGCCACCGTTTCAGGTCGAAATAACGTATTCCTTCTACCGCAAACTCTATTCGTCGTTCATGACTTATAAAATCCCGCAATGACTCTTTCGTATTATATTTTGATTGGTCTACCGGAGGCATATCAATACCTGGTCTTGCCCTAACTTCATCGATTGCATCATAAACGCTTTGATCCGGACCAGCTGTTTCATTTTGAGCCTCAGCATACATTAGCAATACGTCTGCATAACGAAGGAGGATCCAGTTCCAGTCGTTAAGGTATGCATTGGAATAAGTAGCAGGGATTGTGGTATCAGCACCTTTCTTATTTAATACGCCTGTTGGGTTAAATGTTGTGTAATCATAAAATCCTTCCCAGTTCTCCTCTGGTAGCCTAATTGTCGCCTTTAGCCTGGGATCACGGTTATCGTAAGGATTTTCCGGGTCGTATAATGATGATTCCGAGATGCTTTTCCCATCATTACACTCATACGCATCCATTAAATCCTGAGTCAAAAATATATGAGCCGTATATTCGATATTCATTCCATAAATACTGTGGTAGTCGTCGGGACCAAGATAATCGCATGAAAACATGATTTCATTGTTACCTATTTGGCCACCATTTATAAACATATTTGCATAATTATCATAAACACCAAATTTTCCACCATCAATTATTTGTTTTGCTACAGTAGCTGCTTCTGACCATTTTTCTTCAGTTAAAAGAACCCTGGTTTTTAAAGCCATTGCACTTCCTTTAACTGCATGCCCATTAGAATATGGCTCATCAGGTAAATTAGCGATTGCATAATCCAAGTCTTCATTAATAAAGTCCAATACCTCTGCTGAAGTACTTTTTGTAGTTTTTGAAGCATCAGCACTTTCAGGTGTCTCTTTATATAAAACCACATCGCCAAAACAATTCACAAGATCGAAATAGAACAATGCTCTTAAGAAACGTACTTCTCCTATTGCTTTATTTAATACACTTTCATCTACATTTATTGCATTATCTACATTTCCCATAAAGAAATTACATTGGGAAATTCCTGCATAACACCCATCATATACATCATTAATTACCCCTCCTGTATTGGCATTAATGGTTCCTAATGCCATTGTTTGTATATTATATATATTCCAATAATCAAGTCCATTATCAGATAATCCATCGAGATACCCTCTTTGATAATTCAGGAAAGTATTTTTCATACGGGCATAACAACCCGTTACGGCCATCTCTACATCGTCTTCACTATTCCAGAATGCTTCACTTGAAATTTCATCGAGTGGATTTTTTTCCAAAAACTCATCATCACAAGAAAATGATATTAAAATCATTAGTATACCTGTGATATAAAACGCTATTTTATTTTTTATATTCATAATCTGCATTGTATTAAGAATTAGAATTTAACTTTCAAGCCTAAATTTAAAATTCGTACCTGTGGGTAAGCGGATGCCCGGTTAGTCGATGCCGGCAATTCCGGGTCAATCCCAGGAAAGTCTTTGAATGTCAATAAATTGTCTCCTGAGAAATATATGGTTAAATCCTGTAGTTTCATTTTTTTCACCAAGTCATCAGGCAAGGTATATGACAAATTCACGTTTTTTAAGCGTAAGTAAGAAGCGTCTGGCAAATGATAAGTAGAAGGATATCCATAAACACCGGAATATTCTCCAGAATAAGAGCCACTTCCAATATAAACTGCAGGCTCTGTATTACTTGGATTGGTTGGGGTCCAGGCATCTCTGAACCTGACATTAGGTGCATCGCCTTCAACAAAAGGGTCATACCCCCATCCGTATACCCTGGTTCTTAAACCAGAAACTCCCTGAAAAAATGTAGACAAATTAAAATTTTTCCACCCCACATTAAATCCAAAGGAATACGTAAAGTCAGGATAAGGAGAAATTGAGATACGGTCGTCGGAATCGATTATTTTATCTCCATTCTGATCTTTTATTTTAATATCACCAGGCTGGGGAGTGTAGAATGTATGATCCGGCGAATTAGCAATGTCCTCTTCGCTTTGAAAAATACCTTCCATTTCATATAGATAGAACGAATTATATGGCAGTCCTACTTCATTTACCCCTTTCGTTTCTGTTACAATAGATAACAATTCATTTTTAAATGCTGATACAATAAAATTGGCATCGTAAGACCAATCACCTAATTGTTTTCTATGCCTTAGTTCCACTTCCCAACCTATATTCTGTAATTCTCCGTTATTGGTTGTTGGACCGCTTAATCCAAGGCTTGACGGTACAGGTAGTGTTGCCAAGATATCATAGGTTTTTTTCTTAAACCAATCGAAGGTTATCCCAAGCAAGCCATTATGAATATCAAGATCCATACCTACATCAAACACCTTTGTTGACTCCCATTTTAAATTTTTATCAGTCAACCTAGTTGTCAATACACCTTGCCTAGAAGAGCCATTAAGCGGATAACTTGTTAAACTTAATAAATCCTGATAGGGATAATACCCAATCTCCTGGTTACCAAGAACTCCGTATGAAGTGCGTAATTTCAAATTATCCATCCAGGAAAGATTATCTCTAATAAATGTTTCTTCTGAAATTCTCCATCCAGCGGAAAACGAAGGGAAAAATCCCCAGCGGTGAGCTTCTGCCACGCGAGAAGTGCCATCATAACGGGCATTCGCTTCGAACAGGTACTTGCCCTGAAAATCATACGCCAGGCGTCCGAAATAAGATCTTAAAGCCCACTCATATGAAGAGCCACTTACCGATTGTCCATCAGCAGAACCAGCGTCTAATTCCATAAGGGTCGTAGTAGGAAATACCTTTCTACTCCCTTCTAAAAACTGGTATTTGTATGATTGTTGTTCATAACCAAGCATTGCCTTTAAATTATGATTATCTGCTATTTGTGTCTGATAATTTAAGACAGAATATATTGAAGGTAATATCGATTTGGTATATGTATCTACAATCCCAATTCCTTGATAAACGGAAGATACTGTTGGTACTAAGGTATAATCAGTTTCCCCAGGCAATTTATGATAGTAGTAATGCTCCTGGGTTTCATAGGAATGTTCTTTCTCTGTTCTATCAGAATAATTCACAGCCGCTTTTACAGTCCAAACTAGATCTTTATATAAGTTGATATCAAGATAAGCCTGTGCATTAAGTCCATAACCTTTTGTTTTTCGTGAGCCATTGTCAAAAGCTACAGGGGCATTGCTATTATGCGGCTCACTGGAATATGCCCATGCTGTTTTCCGTCCACTACCATCAGGCAAATAGGGTTTATAAAGAGGTCCCTGTGTATAAATATATCTTACTCCGTCTGTACCATTCCAATATGGCGGTTCTTGGTTGTCTTTAAAAACTGCATTTACATTGGTTCCTACTTTAATAGATTTTGTAATTTGATTTGTAAAATTTAGTTGAGTATTGTACTTTTTAAATTTAATATTTGGTAAGATACCTGGCTGGTCTAAGTAATTCATTGAAAATTTATAAGCACTTTTGTCCTTTACATTTGAAAGACTTAAATAGTGATTCATTACCGTGGCTGGATTGAAATAATAATCCAACCAGTCAAAGTTAGGGTATTCATTCCGGTCTGTTGCATTCCTGTAGGCATCAATTTGTTCCTGAGTATATAAAGGTGAAAAGCCAGCTCTTTCCCTTGCTGAATTATACATTTCCATATATTCGGCAGAATTGGTTATTACTTCAGGTAATCTTGTAGCTGAGTGTATACCTATATCAAACTGGTATTCTACAACTGCTCCTTCTTTGGCCTGTTTTGTTGTTACCAGAATTACACCATTGGCTGCACGTGATCCATAAATTGATGCAGAAGCGGCATCCTTAAGAACAGTAATACTTTCAATATCATTGGGTGCAATGTTTGAAAGAGAACCAGTAACTCCATCTACCAATATTAAAGGAGAGGAAGAAGCTCCGAAGGAGCCTAAGCCCCGTATCTGGAAATTCGCATCATCTCTACCAGGTTGTCCCGATGGCTGCGTAACCTGAAGGCCAGCGATTCTACCTTGCAACAAATTTGTTGGGTTTGTAGCAGGACGTGAAGCTATGGTTTGCGATGATATTGCAGCAACAGAGCCTGTCAAATTGGCTTTTTTTTGCACACCATACCCAATTGCCACAACTTCTTCAATACCAATCGCATCTTCTTTCATCTCGACACTAATAAAAGCTTTTCCGGCAACAGGGATTTCCTGAGTTTTCATTCCGACAAAAGAAAACTGCAACGTAGCATCATCCGGAATATTGGATAGTGAATATTCTCCATCAGCGTTAGTTACAATTCCTTGCGTAGTGCCTTTTACTACTACTGTTACTCCGGGCAATGGCTGACCAGTAGAATCAGTTACCTTGCCGGAAACTACTTTTTGTTGCTGAGCCAGTTGACCAATATGAGGCTCTGAGACTTCATTTGCTCTTGTCAATGCAATCTGCCGATCATCAATTCTGTAAGCTATTCCGGTCCCCTGAAACAACTCATTCAAAATTTTTGAGATAGTACTATTTTCACAATCGATACTCTTTCTTTGATTTACATCAATAACTGTAGCATCATACATAAAATAGAATTCAGACTGATATTCTATTCTTTCAAGAATTCTTACAATTGTTTCATCACTAAAAGTCAGGTTTAAACGTTTACTTTGCCCATAAGAATCTAATGCTAACGCTTGTGTAATACTTACTGCGAGAAAAAATAAAACAATCCTCATAATCCTGAATGTTTTTGATTTCCAGATTTTATATAAATCGGAAATAGTAATACAACATTTTTTTTTCATAAATTTGTTTTGATTTGGATTTATAATTCAAACTAATTTTGCCTCCGGGTTCGAATACAGAGGCAATGAAAAATTAAGGAGGGAGATGTTTCCAGCATCTCCTTTTTAAATGGAAATAAGTTAGATGTTCATAAGCATTTAGTTTTAGTTTGACATTTTTATTGTTTAGTTATAATAATTTTGGGTATTTCTTCAGGATTGAGATTATTTACAAGTTCGCAGTGCACAGGGCAAGAATATTCGATAAGCTTAAAAATTTGAGGATAGCCTTCGTTAATAACCTTACCTGTAAAAATGGAATTATATACTTCTTGATCCTTCACTTCAATCTTGATATTGTACCACCTTTCGAGTTCTTCTAACACAAGTTTCATCGGATCATTTTTGAATATTAATTTACCGTCTTTCCAAGATGTAAGTTTCTTTACGTCAGTTTCACTTACTTTTACATTTTCTTCTGTTATATAGTAATCGGCTTTTTCTCCGGGCTTTAATACACAATCCAATAAAAACCGGCTGTGTTTTAACTCAACACTACCAGATTCAAGCACAACACTAATCTTGTCATTCACAGGATATGCTTTCACATCAAACTTTGTTCCCAGCACTCTTACGTTGATTTCCCCACACTTTACCACGAAAGGTTTATTTTCATTTCGTGTAACCTGGAAAAATCCTTGACCGCTTAGAATAACGCTTCTGACATCATCAAAAAAATAATTATAAGACAGTGTTGTTCCTGAATTTAACCAAACTATTGAACTATCGGGCAAAACTACCTTTGACCGCTGTCCGTTTTCCGTAATTACTGAAGTATATAAATCAGAACGCAATTTTGAAGGTTTGTTGTTTAGGTAAAAAAGGACTGAAAAACCAATAATTATGGTTAGAACTGCAGCGTAAGGAAATATCTTGATAAAGTTATTTCTTATTTGTATTGTTTTATCTCGTCGGATTCTATTTTGAATGTTTGTCAACATTTTTACTGAATCCATATCTGCCAATACTTCTTCACTTTTAAAAGATTTCCATTTGGTGTCCATTACGTCAGCAATTTCATCATGTCCTTTCTCACTGTTGAACCACAGAAACAATTTTTTCAAATCATCATCATTATATGATTTGGTAAAAAATCTTCGTATAGCTTCTATTTTTTGCTGACTCATTTCCTGTCGTATTAAAAGGTATACACATAAAAAAGCATTTACTATTACTCAGATTCAGAAAATTTTTAAAAAAAATTATTTTATGCAGAAGCAAAATGGTTATTTCTTAGTTCAGAAATAAAATAAGAAGTAGCAGGCTATATTTCTTCAGCTCGTCCTTTAAGTAAATATTTGCTTTCATCAATTGGTTATCCACTGTACTAATTGAAATATTCAATTCTTCCGCAATCTCTTTTCTTGATAAACCTTCTATTTTCCGTAAAAGGAATATTTCTTTTCTTTTGGGTGGTAATCCTTCTATAATAGTGGTTATTATTTCCTTTGTTTCCTTGAAAAGGATATAATCGTCTGTTCTACCTGAGGAGATTTCTTCTAAAAAATTCAAACGCTCTTCGAAAACAACCCGATTAATCTTTTTCCTGTTTAGGTTTAGAAACGCATTTTTTGCAATAGTGAAAAGGAAAGAATGAAATGAATATCCATCAATAAAGTCCTTCCGTTTTTCCCAAATCTTAATGAAAGTTTCCTGAACTATCTCTTCAGCATCTTCTTTTGAATGCAATAAATTAAAAAGAAAGGCATACAATTTTTTGTGATATTTTTGAAAAAGTTTCTCAAATGCCCTTGAATCACCCTTTTTAAAATCCCTTATTAATTCTATTTCACTTTCTTTCTTGTTCAATCAGGTTAATTTTTGTTTTATTTCGATTTAGCAAATATATAATTTTTGTACATCCAATTCTTGTGTAATACTCCCCGGAATTTAGACAACAAGTTAAATGATAATTTTAAATAAACTTATTGAAATGAAAAGGAGAAAAAAGTACACGTCAGGTTTCAAAACCAAAGTAGTTTTGGAAGCTTTACAAGAACGGGAAACCATTCAGGAGATGGCCAGGAAATATGACTTGCATCCCACGCAGATTTCGAACTGGAAGAGCCAGTTTTTATCAGAAGCATCGGGAGTATTCGAAAAAGGTGTAACAAAGAGTGATGAAGAGAAAGAAAAGGCAGAGCTGTTTAAGAAAGTTGGTCAACTGCAAATGGAGGTTGATTTCTTAAAAAAAGTATTGGGGAAATAGAAAGACAGTCAAGGCTTCAAAAAGTAGACAAAAGCGAAAAAATGAGCGTAAAACGCCAATGTGAACTTTTAGAAGTTTGCCGTAGTAGCTTCTACTATGTTCCCCGCCAGGAAGGTTCCGACAAACAGGAATTGATGAAGCTAATAGATAAACAATACATGGAAACACCCTTTTACGGAGTTCTTCGGATGACAGAATATTTGCGTGAACCTGGGCACCAGGTAAATCCTAAACGCATACGACGTTTGTACCGGTTGATGGATTTACATGCTATTGGTCCGCGTCCCAATACGAGCAAGCCACACAAAGGCGAAGGGCATACCATATTCCCGTATTTGTTACGCAACCTGGAAATTACCCGTCCCAACCATGTTTGGGCAATGGATATTACCTATGTGTCAGTGGGCAATGGCTATATGTATCTTGTAGCCATTATCGACCTCTACAGCCGTTTTATTGTTGGCTGGTCCCTTTCTAACACAATGACAGCTGATTGGTGCAAAGAATGTCTGGAAGTGGCTGTAAACAGTTTTGGAAAGCCAGAAATCCTGAATACTGACCAGGGCAGCCAGTTTTCATCTCCAAAGTTTACTGGTTTTGTTCTTGGAGAAGATATCCGTTTCGTCTGGCTGCTTAGATTACCACGAATTGACTCGATTTGGTAATACTAAAGAATCGAACAAAATTTGATTTCAAGTTATGCATATTTAACCCGGCTTATGCATTAGAATCATTAAAAGGAGGAGAAAAATTCTCAACTTTTGCTCCCAATTCAAGTTATTAACAGTCTTATTGAATTAGGCACTTAAGCAATAATTTTTTAAATAAATTACTTACTGTTACGATGAAAAAAACAAAACAAATAAAAATCTTTGGGGTCAAGTTTTTCTTTTAGGAACCGATAAGCTCTTCCCATTTGAGTTTTCACCGTATTTTTAGAAATGTTTAATTTTTCAGCAATTTGCTGATAGGTCATTGATTCAAAAACAGCCATCTCCAGAATTACTCTGCGTTGTTCAGGTAACATTTCCATTACCGAATATAAGTAAGCATACTGTCTTTGCTCATCAAAATAAGCTTCATCGGCAGGTTCTTGAATATTATCGATTGATTCAGTTAAAAATTTACTTCTGCGGGAGTAATCTATAATACTATTTCGAAGTATAAAAAATATATACCGTTTTACGGAAATCTTAATATCAATTTTCTTCCTACTTTCCCATATTTTAATAAAACAATCAGACACAAGTTCCTCTACAACCAATGCTCCATTAGTTGATTTAAAAGCATATAAACACATCTGATTAAAATATTTATCGTGTAACTCTTTTAATGCTTTTTTATCTCCCGCTTTTATATTTTGCCATAGTTGCAGATCCCTCAAAACTGACTTTTAGCATTTTTGCAACAAATATAAGCGTCCGAACATAAAAAGATAACAGAAATGAGAATTAATATTAATACATATGATAAATTCATATAAATAATAGCCCAAGGGTTTGCCTATTCCTACAAATCAGCGAGGAATCACTAAAAAAGTAATATAAACTATTGTACAAATTAGACTAATTTATTATGTAAATAACAGCACCTTACATAAAAATATAGAAAGAACATAACATATATTAATTAAAAAGAATAGCACCGCAGCTAAAATGACACGACAAGCTACGGTGCATTCCACTGCCTTTTCTCCCCTATTTGCTCAAAAATATGCTATTATTCAAGAACCCGACGCTCATCATAAAGCTGTAAGTTGCTTTATGAATTATAAAATTCAAGTTCTACGCCTAAATTTCAACCACATTTATAATCAATGCATAATTTGAACCATAATTCTTTAAATGAACAACAAAATTATTTCCTTGATTTTTGGATAATTTTTCAGAAAGGGAAGAATTCTTTTTAGCCGAAATTCAATACAGATAAATATTGTTACGGAAATTATGAAAATTTAAGAATGCGGATCATAAAAAGAAAGAGCAGAAGATTAGTCGTTTTACAAAAACAATCAAAAGAAAAGCGCCGGAGAATCATTCTCCCCGACGCTTTGTTGTATTATCTGATAATTTAGTTCAGTTGTATTTGTTGTGCTGCAACATTCCAGCCTGAAATTTGAATTTCTGGTTCTATTTCTTTTAGCTGATTTGAAGAAATAGAAACACTGATTGAAGTAGACTCTCCGGGAGCAAGAGAAAAGTATCCTTTAGACCATAAAGAAGGTAATACTTCTTCCCCACCAGCCATTAGCTGCGGGCGTATAAAAAATGCCAGCTTTGATGTACTATTTTTTATTTCCAGTTTCCAGATTGTTTCTGTTTGGTTTTTCTCTTTTTTCACAACAGTAGTTTCAATATGCGTTGTTGCAAGATTATTCAACGCTTTAAAATCGTCATTGCCCTCAACCCAGTATACGTTATGCGAAACCACTTCTCCTTTTTCATCTTTCAAATTTAAAACAACAAATTTTACACCTCGTGCTTTTGTTAATACCTCATTTAACGAAAAAGGCTCCTGCACATCCGATTCTTTCAAATCTAATTTCACCGTTTTTTTGTATTCAGATTTTGAATCTAAACCAAAAACCTCAGCTTCCACTGTTAATTTTGAAACTGGTTTATATGTGCGATTTAGCACGGCCACACTATAATCGCGCATATTTAGTTGAACATGCACCGGTTCACAGGCATTTTGCATAAAATAATAACCGGCATTGGGTTGCAAATACCAGTCATACACCTGCCATATTACACTTGGAAAAGCTGCATTAAGTTTCCACAGCATAATACCGCCAATATCATTTAATTTGTGTCCGGCGGCTTCAAATGTTCCCTGGTATCCGGTAGCATTCATCAACTGCATTTTATTCGAAAAATCTTCCATGGATGTTGGTTCACCATAACGCTCAACCATACTATAATAGTATTTATCGTATCTTCCATTTCCGGTAGCGGCATCGTGGTATCCCCATGTATTATTCAAAGGAAAAGGCAGCGTTTTATCCCACACCAGATTAGGAATTATCTTTTTCAAGCTATTGTATGTTGGCTGCGATGGCAACCCTGTTTCATCTTTAAAAACCCAGTCTTTGGCTTCATCTGCCAGACGGTAGTATTCTTTGGGTGTTTGCCAGGTATACGGACCGCCACTATAAACTCCCGATGCTTTATTGTCTGGCCAGGAACCTTTCCATCCTTCAGGCAATTTGGCAAAGCCTGACGAGCTTGGAATAAATGGACGGGTTCCGTCGAGATTAATTACGCTCTCACGCATTTTTAAATACACATCTTCCCTGATATGTCCTTCGTTACCCCCCGTCCAAAGTAAAAGGCTGGGATGATTTCTTATTCGTAAAATGGTACTGGTAACATTATTTACAAACACGTCACCTTCCAGAGGCCAATCGGTAGAACCTTTAAATTCGCCGTGCGTATCTCCTGTTACCCAAAAGTCGGACCAAATGAGCAAACCGTAACGATCGGCAGCATCAAAAAATGCATCAGGAGGAGTAATTCCCCCACCCCATATACGTACCAAATTAATATTAGCATTTTTGCAAAGCTTCAACTCATCATCAAAACGTAATGAATCGCGATTTAACATCATATCAGGCACCCAGGCACCACCAGTTAATTGAATACGTTTTCCATTAACATAAAAGTCGCGGCGTAAATATTTTCCGGGAACATCTGTTGCTTTCGAACTAACGGTGCGAACCCCAAAAACATATGTGGTATCATCGGTTGCTTCGCCATTCTTTTCGAACTGAAAATGAATACGATACAAATTCGATTTGCCGTAACCATTTGGCCACCATAATTTAGGATTTTGAATTGCCAACTCAGGAGTATTCTTAGTATCTAATTTTACTTCAGTAGTTGAATTTGCCTTTATTTTTACATCTTTTGTGATTTCAAAAGCATTCCCATCAAAATTCTCAGGTTGGATTCTTAAATGCAGTGTACCTTCAACATTTTGCTGAGCATAATTAGAAAGAGCTAGATTAACAGAAAGTCTAGCAATACTGGTATCAGGCAATTCTGGCAATTCGGTAATTATCTGTGGATTTTCAATTAAAACATCGCCGGAAGTACGCAAGTAAACAGGTTGCCAGATTCCCATATTCCGATCGCGAACAGGAGGCATCCAGTCCCAGCCAACAGAGCAAACCATGGTTACGTTTTTACCAATATCTCCGGTTGGGCCACCATTCAGAAAAAAATCGCCAAAGGCTTTTAATTGTTCCTTATCAGGTAACCCAGGATAATCTAACGGATAAATTTTTACTGCCAAGGCATTTTCCTCTCCGGCTTTTATTTTATCACTCACATCTATTCTGTGTTGTGCAAACATACCCATCATTTGGCTTGAATCAGCAATTTGCATCCCATTCACCCAAACTGCAGCACGATAATTTATGCCTTTAAAAATGAGTTCAAAATGGCGGCCTTCATCTGCACCGGGAACTGAAAAAGTGGTTCTGTACCAGTAAGGCTTCTTCCAGGGATTACCAACATTTGGAATATGGCTGAATTTTTCCAGGTCATATTCTTTATTAAACTCATCGGAAGCATCAGGAATATACATATTATTCATTCCTGAATAAGGATCCGGATACACCCGATTGGCTACCAATCCGGTTAAAACAGTGGACGGAACTTTTACCGGAAACCAGTATACATTTGATTTGTACTCAACCGTAGAAATGGTTTTTCCCAGCTCCGGAATAAGCTCGCTGGACTGAAGTTCAAAGTTTGTAAGTTTTGTTTGTTTTACGCTTCTGTTTTGCGCATTTGCAAATGGTAAAACAACAATAAACAGAAATAATACAGATGAAAGTATTTTCATTACAAATTGGGTTAAAAAGATTATTAAAAATGCAATTAGGACAAAAATAATCAGCAAAAACCAATTATTCTATTCTTTTCTTAAAATCCTCAAACAATGGAACAATCTCCTCCTCTCAGAAATATTGTAAATCAGTAAGGGTTTGCTTACTTTCGTATTTTAAATGGAGAGTTATGTTTTTTGCAAAGAATCTCAAATTTTTAAGGAAGCACCGCAAAAAATCCCAAATGGATTTATCTTCGGAGTTAGATATTCCACGTACTTCACTTTCAGGATATGAAAAAAGCGTACAGCCGCCATTTAATATACTCATTCGAATTTCGGAATATTTTAATGTATCGCTTGACGCTCTTATAAAATACGATCTTTCTACTCTTTCCGAATTTCAGCTTACTCAAATTGAAAAGGGTTTTGACGTGGATGTAACCGGGAATAAGTTACGTTTACTTACTATTTCTGTTGATAATGAAGGAAAAGAAAATATTGAAATGGTTCCTGTAAAAGCTCAGGCAGGTTATACAAATAGTTATGGAGATATTGATTTTGTAGCGTCACTCCCCAAATTCAAATTGCCTTTTTTACCTGCAAATAAAACTTACCGCACATTTCAGATTAAAGGAGATTCCATGCTTCCAGTAGCAGAAGGTTCATGGGTAACCTGCAGCTTTGTTGAAAACTGGAATGAACTAAGAAACGGAAAAGCCTGTATTGTTGTAACAAAAGAAGAAGGAATCATTTTCAAACTTGTATACAGCCGTTTAAATGATGGAAAATTTCTTCTGGTTTCAACAAATCCTGCCTATTCACCATATGAATTAAATGTTTCGCACATACTTGAAATATGGCAATTTGAAACATTAAACAGCTTTGAAATTAGCACATAAAAAAGCCGGCTTTAAACCGGCTTCATATATTATTCATTTGAATCAATATCATCAATTACCCGGATTTTCTCTTTCAAAAATTCAATCTTTTCTTTCGTATTCTCAATCTTTTTCTTCACATCTTCAATCAACGACTCTGCATTTTTTGATTTTGCGAAGAACCCAATATTATTATCAAGTAACACAAGGTCGCTTTCCAGCTGCTTCATCTTATTCATATACTTATCCCTCTCCATACGCATTTTATTCTGTCCGCGTGAAGATTCGGAATAGGTTGACATTTTTGTTTTAAATTTCAGCAGATTGCGTTTTTCCTCTTCCAGATTCAGTTCATCAAATAACTTATTGATGGCATCTCTAAAACGATTTTGTACCTCGTCTTTCTTCTTAATCGGCACATGGCCTATTTCGGTCCAGCGACGCTGAAATGACTTCAATACCTTCAGATTTGCATCAACATCCTTTTGGGGTTCAAACTTCTCAACCTCGTCAATTAGTTCTTCCTTCAGTTTTAAATTATCAACCTGCTCGGAATCAATAGACGAAAAATGCTCTGATTTCTTATCAAAGAAATAATCGCAGGCAGCTCTAAAACGTTTCCATACTATTTCTGAATGTTTACGAGGTACTGGTCCTATTTCTTTCCATTTCTGCTGAATATTTATGAAATCCTGTGTTGTTTTTTTCCAATCGGTACTGTCTTTTAGAGCTTCTGCTTCAATACACAAATCTATTTTTAGTTGCAAATTATTTTGTTGTAACTCTTTATTCTTGGAATAAAAATCGCGTTTACCATCAAAAAAATTATCACAGGCTTTTCTAAAACGATCATAAATTCTGTTATTATCTCTGCGCGGAGCAAAACCAATGGTACGCCATACCTTCTGAAGTTCCATTATTTCTTTAGCTTTGGCATCCCAATCTTTATGATTTGCAATTTCCTGTTCGTTAATCTCTTCCACCTTTTCGCACAAAACAGTTTTGGCCTCCAAGTTTTTTTTCTGTTCGTCTTTCCGCTTTTCGTGATACTCCTGATGTTTCTTATTGATTTTTGAAGTAGCTGCCTTGAAACGTTCCCAGATGTCTTCTTTATTTTCAATTGGAACAGGGCCAATCTCACGCCACTGCTCATGATATTTTTGCAGTGTGTTAAAGGCTTTTACAATGGATGGCTCAACCAATAATTCTTCGGCACGCTCACATAAGTTTATTTTTGCCTCCAGGTTCTTTTTAAGATCAAGATCACGAAGCTCCTTATTTATTTTTATATAGTTGTAGAAATTCTCTACGTGGAAATGATAAGTATCCCACAAATTTTTCATTTTTGCTTGTGGCACCAAACCAATCTCGCGCCACCGATGCTGTAAATCTCTAAATTCCTGAAATGTTTTGTTTATTGATTCTTCATTATTAATTAATCCCTTTAACTCTTCAATAACCTGGTATTTCAGTTTCAGATTAACTTCTTTCTCTGCTTCCAGTTTTTTACTGTACTCAATACGAACATGGCGGAATTCCTTTAACAGATCCTTTATGTCTTTTTCATAAGGATCTTCTTCCGGCTCAAATTCCTCTTCGGCTCCACCATCTTCAATAAATTGTTTTTTCTGCTCTTCGATGTTTTCATTCAAATTTTTGTAAAACACCGATTTGATAACATCTATCTCCTCTTTTATATCAATATCATCATCATCTTTTTCAAGCATACCACGCATGGCATTCACCAACTCTACCTGTGAAAATTTTGTATAATCCGGGCTTTCCTTCTTTTTTTCTTTTGCTTCCGGCTTTGGTTTAACAACCTCTTCCTCATTCCCTGAGTCTTTTTCTTCTGATGCTGTTTCCATTTTTTCAGCAGTTTCTTCTACTTTCTTTTCAGTATCAGTTTCCTCAACATTCTCTACAGCTGGCTCTTCCTGCTCTTTTTCAGATTCTTCCTCTTTAGTTTCGTCAGAAATGATCTGCTCTTCCACGGTATCGGCAGACTCCTCTTTCTCAACTTCAGATTCTGTATTTTCGTCAGAATCATCGGTATGTACAACTAAACTTTCATCCACTGGAGTAACATCAGCCTGAGTGTCATCATTCTTCTCTGGCTCATTAGATATTGCATTTTGCTCCTCTTTTTCAGCCATTTTATTGTCAGGATTTTCAGGATTTGAATTTTCCGTATGCTTCAACTCTTCCGAGTTTTTAAGATCTTTAGGTTCCATTTACAAAATTTTAATTACCATTAATCAATGGTGTGCATAATACGTAACAGACTACGAAAATAGGTATTTACACAATAATACTCAAAGTTTTTAAGTAAAATAAATAAATTCCATTTTTTCTGAAAATTATCGTCTAAGTATCTCTCCTAAATACTCATAAAGGCTGTTCACATCGTTATAAAATCCATTTTTTCCTAACAAAAAGCTATTTTCTTAATGGTAGAATTCTTTGAATATGAAAAAATCGGGATTCGGTAAATACTTAAGCTCAATTTATTTTCCAGAGGAAAGCAAAGTTTTACGCTCAGCTTTATGATAACAAGGAAAATAACACAAACTACTTTCCCATTCTATTTATTATTATCAACACATGGTTTCTTCTATTTCTTCCGGTGTAATCGGAATACGTGTACCTAGAATCTCACAACCAATATCGGTAATGAGTAAATCGTCTTCCAGACGAATACCTCCAAAGTCCCTGTATTCATTCACTTTTTCAAAATTGATAAAATCTGCATTTATTTTTTCGCTTTGCCATTTGTCAATTAAATCAGGAATAAAATAAAGTCCCGGTTCATTGGTTAAAACAAAACCTGTTTGCAGTTTTCTTCCCAACCGCAAAGACGCTGTACCAAACTGGTCAACCGGACGAATCTCGTCATCATACCCCACATAAATTTGCCCCAGGTCTTCCATGTCATGCACATCCAGCCCCATCATATGACCTAGTCCATGCGGCATAAACATCGCATGAGCGCCACTTTTCACGGCTTCTTTCACATCGCCTTTCATCAATCCCAGTTCTTTTAATCCTGCTGTGATTACTTCTGCCACTGCCATATGAACTGAAAAATAAGAAACTCCCGGACGAGCAAGCTCATTTGTTTTATTGTTTGCAGCCAAAACAATATTGTAAATTTCCTTCTGCTTTTGAGAAAACTTTCCACCAACAGGAACGGTACGCGTAAAATCGGAAGCATAGTGCATGCCAGATTCAGCTCCGGCATCCGTGAGCATTAATTTTCCCTTCTGAAGTATTCCAGAATGACTATGATTATGTAAAGTTTCACCATGTTGTGATAAAATTATCGGAAATGAAATCATCCCTCCTCCAGCACTGGCGATGCCTTCAATTGTTCCTGCAATTTGTTGTTCACAAACACCAGGATGCGCCATTTTCATTGCAGTAACGTGCATTTCATATCCTGTTTGGCATGCCTTTTCAATCTCTTCTATTTCACACAACTCTTTTACAGAACGCAAATTAACTACCGCTTTAATCAATTCTACCGAAACATAATCTTGTATGCGACAAGCTGAGATTCCCAGTAATTTATCAAGCAACAATTTATTCTCGGCACGATAAGGAGGCAAGAAATGCACTTTACGGCCTTCTTTAATTACTCCTAGAATAAAATCAAAAAGCTTACTAAAAGCCATTGTATTTTCAACACCAACTTTGGCAGCGTTCTCCTTTAGCGGAACCTGAGGCCCCATCCAAACTATATCATCGATATCTACATCATCTCCAAAAAGATAGTCTTTTCCGCTATCAAAATCAATAACTCCGGCTAATCCCTGAAAATCCAGGCCAAAGAAATAAAGGAATGTACTATCCTGCCTGAAATGGAAAGTATTATCCAAATAATTCATTGGTGAATCTACATTGCCAGGCAAAAGGGCAACTCCTGTAAGGTTACTTTTTTTGAGTTTTTGGCGCCGGTTAACATACGTACTTTTTTCGAACATATTATTTCTATTTTTTTTAAATCAAAACTTGAATTATGAACTAATACCTAACTTTCTTATTTAGATTGGATAAATATTAGTTCCTGTAAAATTAAAATAGATTAAGCAATTTTCAACTGACACATGTCACAATAACCACTTTTAGAGAATAACATTCTATTAATCAATGTATTTAATATTTTAAATAGAAAATAAGATTGGAACTACAAAAATAAATGCATCAAGCATGGTATAAAACATAGTTAAATTCAGCTGATAATTGTAAATTCAGACAAAAGTTTAAAGTCATGAGTAATTCATTAATGATATATTTAAACAAACGCCTAAAAGAGGAAAAATCCCTTCAAGAAGATCAATGGGCAAAACCAGGTCCGGTAATCACCATTTCAAGAGAAGTTGGATGTGAAGGATTAAAAATAGCTCATTTAATTGCCAAAAAATTAAATTCCCGTAAACCAGCAACGGACTGGAAAGTTTTGAGCAAAGAAATATTTTATGAAAGTGCAAAAGAGTTAAACCTGGAACCTGAACGGATTCAGAAAATATTTAAGCAGGATGATAAATACACTTTCGATGAAATATTAAAAGCTTTTAATAACAGGCAATTCAAAAGCGAACGACGAATTGTAAATACTGTTGCAGATGTAGTTCGCAGTTTTGCCTTTGATGGATTCTCTATTATTGTTGGCCGCGGCGGGCATATTGTAGCCAGTGAAATTGAAAATGCCTTACACATACGGTTGGTGGCCCCACTGGAATACCGGATACAAACGGTAATGGCCAATAAACAAATGAGCAGAGAGGAAGCAAGTTCTTTTATTCAAAAAGTGGAAAAAGAGCGAATTACCTTTAGGACAACATTGGGAGAAGAAAAATTAAAATATGAATTGTTCGATTTAACCATAAACAGAGCTTCTTTTGCCAACGAAGAATTGATTAACTTGATAGAATGTGCCATAGATAAAAAGAAAATGCTTTCAGGATTTGGCCCCAAAATGGAATACTATTAAAAAAGAGTTTGCGTGGTTTTCATTCCGTTTTTCAAATAAAATCCGGTCCAGTCAATTTTGTTTTGCAACAATTGAAAGCCGTTGGTTTTTCCAAACAGGAAATCATTATCCCGTGCAGGACCATCATAACACATCATCGGATGCTGGGTTATAACGGTATTTTTTAATGCAAGGTTCTGTGTTGCCTCCAATGCATGATTTCCCCATAAAAACCAGGTAATTTGCGGCGATTGAGCATTTATATAGTTTAGTAACATTTGTGAAAATTCTCTCCATTCATTTTTGTGGCTTCCCGGCTTTCCAATGGCACAGGTAAACGATGTATTTAAAAGAATTACACCTTGCTTTTCCCAGTTTTTGAATAATTGAGAAGGAGGAAGCACCGGAAACTCATTATCCAGTTTCTGCTTTAATTCGTTATACTTTATGACTTTCCCGGTATATGATTTATACAACGCCCGCAAGATATTTTTCAATGATATATTCTTAAACGGAGCATTCCAGGAATGCAGTGTTCCGACTTCAAAAGCCCTGCCAGTAGCTGCTCCTGGTTGCGGATACGGATCCTGACCAAGAATTATAACTTTTGCTGAATGCAATGGTAATTCAAAAAAACGCAGCACTTTCTCAGCCGAAGGAGTATAATCTTCCTTGCGAATTGCTTTTTCTATTTTTGCCAGTATTTTTTCTACATCCTTCGTTAAAAATGGTTGCCAGTCTTTATGAATAGTTAGTTGTTGTAAAAAAGCCAATTTCATTGTTTTATGCATAAAAAATCAGCGGAAAAGCTTTTCCGCTGAGAAATTGTTATTAATTTTTAAGTCGATATCGTAACCTATTTATCCCGTAATTTTTTCCGGTAATCCTTTTACATTAATTGGTTTTAATGAATCCGGTTTTATTTCAAACATATCGTGAGGAGTTAATTTACATTCCTCAATCATTTGGATACAATATTCCAGTTGTCCTAAATCACGTCCCGTATTATTGGTTCCAAAAGTAAATTTTACCCCCGCAGCCTTTGCCATTTTTATCATTTTTGCGCTTGGCACTTTATAGCGTGCATTAATTTCAAGTGCAATATTATTGTCGGCCAACACATTTACTACCCTTTTCATTCGTTCTTCCGTCCATAACTCATCATAATCATCTCGGATAATTTCTGGTAATACTGTTGGATTTACATAAATATCTACAGGTTCCTGCGAAAATATAGCTTCAATTTTCCCCACAAGTTGATCCATAAATTGTTGTTTATCATCAACCCAAACCTCTTCCGGAATCCAAATACGATTTCGTCTTCCTTTATAATCGGTAAAAGTCATGGCATCGGTAAAAACATAGTCAAATTTTGCAATGGCTTCCGGCGAAAAAAGAGTTATCCATTCTCTTCCCTCTGCCTGCATTCCTTTAAAAGTAGGGCTTCCTTTAACATCGTTCATGTATGCATACAAAGTTGAATCGTTAGTTACAGGAAAATGCAAACCACAATTGGGAGCAATTCCATAGTTAACTCCCAAACGCTGCGAATTAGCAACTACCTCTTCCAATGTGAGCCCTCCCTTTAAATGGACATGGTAATCAACAAAAGGGAAACCAGACTTCATTAGTTTTGTAACCAGAGTATCCCAGCTTTTATCCACCTCCAAATTTTTACGTTCTCCATCGGGCAAAGCTTTAACTCTTATATTTTTGTAATAAGTAGTGCTTCCCGGGTCGTGAGCCTGCAATGCAAATGTGCCGTGGCTTAATTTTAAACCTTCACTACCTTCCGGCCTCCATGGATCTTCAGGCTCAATATATTCATTAACCTTTACATCATTTACAAAAATTTCGATGTAGTTTTCCACTACTTTAATACGCATTTTAAACCAATCATTATCTTTTGCAACAGGAAAGTATACATTCCTAATATTGTACACGCTCGCGGTTTTCCGAAGCTCCGGATTTTTTTCTGAACCACGGTACGAGTTATTCACCTGTATTTCATACCCTTGCTGTGGCCATCCATCCGTTTGATATTTGGTGTGAATAAAAATGCCGGAATTTGAATGCTCCTGTGTTTTTATTTCAGCTTCGAATTCAAAATTTTTAAAGTCTCCTTCATAAAATAAATGTGCACGCGGCCCGGAACATTTAATGGTACCATTTTCTACAGATAAACTTTCTGGATTATCTGTGGTTTTCGTCCATCCATTCAATGTTTCTCCGTCAAAAATGGATACCCACTCACCATTTTTATTCTGTGTTTTACAAGCACATAAAAAAATGGTTACTACGGATAATAACAAAAGTAAAATCTTTCTCATGATATTTTAGTTAAGGTTCTTCTGTTGGTGTATCAAATCTAAACAAATTATTGCACACTCGTAAAAGAATCTTGCGGATTATCTGCTTTTACACTAAAAACAACAAGAACTAAAACAACCACCGATAAAATATAAAAAGCAGGATGATAACTCCCTGTAACGGATAAAGACAAACTTAATAATACAGGGCCCAGGGCACTGCCAAAAACAATAAGAGACATTACCAAACCGGTTATTCTCCCCAGGTTTTCGCGTCCGTAAAAACGAGGCCAGGTAACTGCCATTAACACGTTAAACAAGCCACCAACAATACCATTACCTAAAATATATCCCCAGTAGAATAAACCGCCGTTTAAATTTCCAAGACAAACCAGGGCAACAATTTCGCCAAACAGCATAAAATATAACAAGTACTTCAATTTTATACGGTCGCTCACCCAACCACCTAACAGTGAAACACTCACCGAAATAATAGAAACCGGAATAAAAATAGCTAAAGCTTTGTCTCTATCTAATCCCGCTTTCTCAAAAACAGAAACCAAGTGAAAAGTAAAACCAGTTACATATAAAGAGTAAAGAGAAAGTGCTATTGCAAAAATCCAGAAAGACATATTCCTTCGTGCCTCCTGTAAGGTAAACTGTCGCACGGGTTGAACAGAAACATTTGCATGTTTTTTTGAATGCTTCTCTCCATCGGGGACTAGCCCAACATCTTCAGGATTATCGCGAAAAAACAGAAAGACAAAGATGGTAAAAACAGTCCCAATAAATATAGCCATTAAAATCCAGGCCATTCTCCAGGAAGTATCCTGGATTAACAGATCAAATGTAAGTGGAGCCATTGAGAAACCCATTGCTACAAATACAGATGAAATACCATTTACCAATCCTCTGCGGGCTACAAACCACTTCATTAGCATATTACGCGAAACCATAGTTAATACGCCTTGACCTGAAAAACGTAGCATAAAAAACAGAAACATTAATATTCCCATGGCAAAGGCTACATACACTGTTGCCTGGTTGTCTGAAATAAAAAAACGGATAATCCTGTCGGACTGACTCAGTAATAAAAGTACTCCGGCCAGCATTAGCGAAACGCCCATTCCTACCCAACGGGCTCCGTACTTATCATATAATTTTCCGGCATAAGTGAGAATAAGCGAACTACCAATGGTACCAACCATATAGGCAGTACTTAGCTGATTGCGACTTAAACCAATGCTATCGAGTAAATAATCGGTAAAAGTAGAAACCCCCATTGTTTGCCCGGGAGCACTAACCAATATTCCAACAGTAGCTGCAGCTAAAATTACCCATCCATAAAAAAACGGAACTTTAGCCGGATTAAATGGAAAAAGACTAAGACGCTGTTTTATATTCATATACCATTTTTTGCAAAAGTAGATTTTGCAATTCCTAACAGCGAATTAATTTCCTTAATTAGAATTGTAAAAACAATCTGTTAACATTAAAAGACGAACAACTCTAAATACTATTCTGATTACCAAAGATTAAAGACCTAAAACTGCCGGACCTTGTTCAAAAACAATATCCCGTGGAATACCGGCAGTACTTATACGATTCAAGTCTTTTTGAAGCGCTTTGCGAATAAAACCTTGTTCTTTTATTAGCTTTACAGCTGCATCGTAATCTCCATCGCCTTGAATCTTTAGTATCATCGCAGACAATGAAAGCATGGCCTCCTTCATTTTTTCAAAATTCACACGGTATGTACCGGTTCTTTCGTCCCGCTCAAAAGCGCCGGTCTCCTGAAAATAATAAAACCGAATCATATTCGCTTTTCCATGGGCGCTGGCAGCACCAAAACGCACAGAACGAAAAATCCCTGCCATGAAGGTCACAAAATTATCCATCATATCCTTCTCGCCCAACTCCCCCATTTCGTTCAATTTATACACACACCACAAACCCAAAATATCTGCCTTTCCTTCTTCTATTGAAGAATAAGTATCTTTCAATGCTTCACGAACCGTAATGTTTTTATCAATCGTATTTCCAAGCCCAAGCCCATGTGCCACTTCATGAAACATTGTATTTTCAAAAAACGCATCAAACTTTACATGTTTACGCTGGCTTTCATCAATCAACAGTTCAGAAATGGGAACAAGAATCTTATCAAACTTAGCTTGCATTGAATTTTTAAGCTGCAACTTACGGCTTCCCTTTTTTTCCCGAACTCTTTCATCATTCGGAAGATTAATTGCAATTGTTTTACTTCCTGCATTACAATCTCCGGCATAGAAAACAGCATCATACGCATTTAAATCTGAATCCATACCGGGAGTCTCGGCTTTATATTTTGGTTCACAAGGTAAATCTTTCTGCAGGCCGGGAAGAAGCGCACTAAAATGCTCCAGTCGTTTGCTCCACTCTTTGTCTTTAACAAGAATGAAAGCTTCATGTGCCGCCTTATAACCAAATAACTGATCTTCATAATGTTCGATAGGACCAACAACAAAATCGATGGTATTATTTTTCATCTCCATCCAGGCGATGTCGCTATCATAATATTCATCGGTAAGCAAAGCGCCTGCCCTCTTTTTCAAATAGCTTTTCAATCCCGGATCTTCTGCTAACATTGCTGCCTGAGTTAGTAGCTGTGCAGCTTTTTGTACCTGCTTTGAATAAGCAATATGATATGGAATGGATTTTAAGCTCCCATCACTTCCTCTTCTGATTAATGTATAAAGGCTTGTTTTTGTATCATTATCCCATTTATTAAATTCGTCCTTCAACATATCATGCGGATAAAAATTAGCTCCGGCAGGTTTCGTTCCAAAACCAGGTAAAAATGGTTCGTTGTTATTAAGCCTTTCCCATGGTCCATAATTAATATTTAAAAATTTCTGGGCAGAACTACTCATCTCTTCTGTAAACAGCTCTTCCTTTTCACCAAACGCTTCAGTCCAATATATATCATCCATAATTTGAGCAGCTTCAAATAACAGTGGTAACATTTGTTTTTCCTTATCTGTTAACACGCTCAAATCAGTAGTTAGTTCAAAAGAAACATACTCCTCCGCTTTCTTATGTATCATTGCTTCTTGTTTTTTGGAAATCTTTCCACACCCCGCTAATATTGCAATCACGAGCAATACCAAAACAAATCCAGCTCCTTTCATTTGTTTGAATTTAATTATTTCAGAATGTTGAAAACGTATTTAATCTCCCCTTATCTAAACGATAGATTCATCTTGATTGTAATATTACAAAAAAGCCCGGAAAAAATTTTCCGGGCTTTATATATTTCACCTAAAATAATACAATCAGTTTATTTTACTTTATCAACGATTGCTTTGAACGCTTCAGGTTGGTTCATGGCCAAGTCAGCCAAAACTTTCCTGTTAATTTCAATTTCGTTCTTTTTTAACAATCCCATGAATTGTGAATAAGACATTCCTTCCAAACGGGTGGCAGCATTAATACGCTGAATCCACAATCCACGGAATGTTCTTTTTTTCGCTTTCCTGTCACGGTAAGCATACTGCTGGCCTTTTTCCCAAGTATTCTTGGCAACCGTCCAGACATTTTTACGGGAGCCGAAATAACCTTTCGTTTTTTTCAGTAATTTTTTTCTCCGGGCCCGTGATGCTACATGATTTACACTTCTTGGCATACTTTTTACTTTTTTTGATAATCGGCGTTTTCCGTTAAAATCGGAAATACTTCAAAGCACAATCATCTGGTTAATAACTCTTTTACCTATTAAAAGGATATTTAGCAACCTTAAGGTTACTTCATACTTAGCAAAAGTTTAACGTTACTTTCATTGGTCTTATCAATGGTAGTCCAATATGTCAAGTTACGTTTACGCTTTGTGCTTTTCTTCGTCAAAATATGACTTTTGTAGGCATGTTTCCTTTTAATTTTCCCTGATCCGGTAAGTCTAAAACGTTTTTTAGCTCCGGAGTTCGTCTTCATTTTTGGCATAATCCTACGGATTTAATAATGTTATCAAAGACTATACTATTTCTTTTTAGGTGAAATAAACATTGTCATTCGTTTCCCTTCCAGCTTTGGCATTTGTTCTACGCTGCCTAACTCTTCAAGAGCCGTGGCAAGACGCAACAACAAAATTTCTCCCTGCTCTTTAAACAAAATCGACCTTCCTTTAAAGAAAACAAAAGCTTTTACCTTTGCTCCATCTTGCAGGAACTTCTCTGCATGTTTTAATTTGAAATTAAAATCATGCTCATCAGTTTGCGGACCAAATCTAATCTCTTTTACGACAACTTTTACCGATTTGGCCTTCATCTCTTTTTGTTTCTTTTTCTGGTGGTAGAGAAACTTCGAGTAATCAATTATTTTACAAACCGGTGGATCAGCTTTGGGAGATATTTCCACCAAATCCAATTCCATCTCATCTGCAAGTTTTAATGCATCTCGTAAAGGATAGACTCCGGGATTTTCTATATTATCCCCTACCAACCTAACCTGTGGCACCCTTATTTTATGGTTAATACGGTGTTCTGGTTCTTCTTCTCTCCGTGGTTGGAAATTCCTTCTCGGACCTCTTCTTTTAATAGCTATTTTAAATTCCTCCTTACGTTAGTTATACAATCCTGATAATTGATCTCTTACTTCTTTTTTAATAAATTCAGCGAACTCGCCTGTTTTCATACCTCCTTTGTCTCCTTCTCCCTGTCTGCGAACAGAAACTGTCTCTGTTTCGGCTTCTTTCTCGCCCACGATTAACAAATAAGGTATTCTTTTTAGTTCGTTGTCTCGTATCTTCCTACCAATCTTCTCATTACGATCGTCAACGACGGTGCGAATATCGGAAATATTTAGAAAATTTGAAACTTTTTTTGCATAATCATTATACTTTTCACTAATAGGCAAAATAACTGCCTGCTCTGGAGTAAGCCACAATGGGAACTTTCCGGCAGTATGTTCTATTAGTACAGCTACAAAACGCTCCATTGAACCAAACGGTGCACGGTGAATCATAACAGGACGGTGACGGTTATCATCTGCCCCGATATACTCCAGCTGAAAACGTTCTGGGAGGTTGTAATCTACCTGAATGGTTCCAAGTTGCCAACTTCTACCCAATGCATCTTTAATCATAAAATCGAGCTTAGGCCCATAAAAAGCAGCTTCTCCTAATTCAGTTATAGTATTTAGCCCTTTTTCTTCACAAGCCTCAATAATTGCTTGCTCTGCTTTATCCCAATTCTCTTTTGAACCGATGTATTTATCTGGGTTATTAGGATCGCGCAAAGAAATCTGAGCTGTATAGTTCTCAAAATTGAGTGCTTTAAAGATGATGAAAATAATATCGATTACCTTTTTAAATTCATCCTTTAACTGATCCGGACGGCAGAAAATATGTGCATCATCTTGCGTAAAACCACGCACACGGGTTAACCCATGAAGCTCACCACTCTGTTCATACCGGTAAACAGTACCAAATTCAGCCATTCGAACAGGCAGATCCTTATATGATCTGGGTTTCCATTTAAAAATCTCGCAGTGGTGCGGGCAGTTCATCGGTTTCAGCATATATTCTTCACCTTCTGCCGGTGTTTTTATGGTCTGAAACGAATCCTTGCCATATTTTTCATAATGTCCTGATGTTTTATACAACTTCACATCACCAATATGAGGTGTCATTACCTGATCGTAATCATATTTTTTCTGAACCTTTTTAAGGAAGTCCTCCAGCTGCATGCGCAACTGTGTCCCTTTAGGCAACCATAAAGGTAAGCCCTGGCCCACTGCTTCAGAGAAACCAAAAAGTTCCATTTCTTTACCAACCTTACGGTGATCACGTTTTTTGGCTTCCTCCATCATAATCAGATACTCTTCCAACATTTTTTGTTTTGGAAAAGTGACACCGTAAACACGGGTCAACATTTTATTATGTTCATCGCCCCGCCAGTATGCTCCTGCAATAGATGTTAATTTAATAGCTTTTATATAGCTGGTATTGGGCAGGTGCGGCCCCCGGCATAAATCGGTAAATTTTCCCTGATTATATAAAGTAATTGTACCATCTTCCAATTCGCTAATCAGCTCCTGTTTTAGTTCATCATTCTTATCTGTGAACATTTTCATGGCATCTGATTTTGAAATCTCAGAGCGTACAATATCGTTTTTCTGTCGAGCAAGTTCCAGCATTTTCTGTTCAATTTTTTCCAAATCTTTTTCAGAAAGCTGTTTTCCCTCCGGTAAATCTATATCATAATAAAAACCTGTATCAACTGTTGGGCCAATACCAAATTTTGTTCCCGGAAAATAAAACTCAATTGCCTCTGCCATTAAGTGAGCCGAAGAATGCCAAAACGTTTCTTTCCCTTCACGATCTTCCCACGTGTGTAATTTTATAGTTGCGTCAGTGGTTATCTTTCTGCTTAAATCCCAAACTTCACCATTTACTGATACCGACAAAACATCTTTCGCTAACCTGCCGGATATTGACTTTGCTATCTCATACCCATTTACTGGTTCCGGGTATTCTTTTACACTTTTATCTGGAAGTGTGATCTGTATCATTTTTATTCAATTATCATTTTTTTCAGGAGTGCAAAGATAATTATTCATTAATTATAATTAAAGGTTGTAACAAGGAATTATCAATGATTATTAAAATATTATTGTATGATTTCAAGAACATTTGTTTCATTGTCTCCCTTGTTATCCCCAAAAAAACAAAATATGGCTTGCCATGTTCCTTTTACAACTGTTGTTCATTTTCATTAACAACACACAATGAGTTATGTTTTACAGGCTCTTGATAAAGTCAACAATGTGTAAACATACGGCCCCCCATAACATTCTATATTCAAATATCCACAGGCAATTTAGTACTTCAAACTTATCCAATCGTTTGAGAGCTGAATGAAAATAGTACTTTTCATTTTCCACTTACCCAACAATTTTTACTTTTGTTTTTTGTTATACAATAAAATATATTAAAGTATGAAACGAATTTTTGTTTTGCTGCTTACTGCGGTTCTTTCTTCAACAATATATGCGCAAAGTCAACCGATTACCCTTGAAGATTTATTTGTTAAGGGAACGTTCAGGGCTTCATCGGTTTCAGGTTTAAATTCTATGAACGATGGCGAGCATTACACCACTTTGGAGAATAATTCAAAAATTGTTAAGTATAGCTATAAAACAGGAGAACAGGTTAGTGTGGTTTTTGATGTAACAAAAGTAAAAAATGCTCCTATCCATTCATTTAGTGATTATACTTTTAGTGATGATGAAACAGAAATTCTGTTAACAACCGATGTTAAATCAATATACCGTCGTTCTTTCACTGCTGTATATTATGTATGGAATTCTGTTACTGAAGAGCTGCTTCCGTTGTCAGAAAAAGGGGCACAACAACAGGCAACATTTTCTCCTGATGGCGAACGTGTTGCATTTGTACGCGACAATAATATTTTTATAAAAAACCTCCGTTTTGGCAGCGAAAGCCAGGTAACTTTTGATGGTGCAAAAAATAAAATTATTAATGGTGTTCCCGACTGGGTTTATGAAGAAGAATTTGAGTTTAACAAGGCTTTCTGGTGGTCGCCCGATAGTAAATTTTTAGCTTTTTTACGTTTTGATGAATCGCAGGTGCCGGAATATACGCTGCAACTTTACGCAGGAGAAAAGCCTCGACACGAAGAATATAAACTTTACCCAGGAATGGAATCATTTAAATACCCCAAAGCCGGCGAAAAAAATTCGGATGTCCAAGCGCTGGTTTATGAAATACGCTCAAAAACAAGTATTCCTGTAGATTTAGGACAAGACACCAACATTTATGTTCCGCGTTTAAAATGGACTCCCGATGCAAATGACCTGGTAGTTATGCGAATGAACCGATTACAAAACCAGTTGGACATTTTGTATGCCAATCCATATACCGGAGATTCCCGTCCCCTTTTCACAGAGAAAAATGAACGATACATAGATGAAAGCTTTATGGATTCGTTTACATTTCTGGAAGACGGGAGTTTTGTCATTACCAGTGAACGCGATGGCTGGTCGCAACTATATTTGTACGATAAACAAGGATTTGAAATGGGGCAGCTAACAAAAGGGAAATTTGATGTTACTGATTTTTACGGATACGATCGAGATAAAAAAGTGTTTTATTACCAGGCAGCTGCCGAGTCTCCTTTAAGGCGTGAAGTCTATTTTATTAGTCAGGATGGCAAAAAACAAGGTAAAATTTCCAAGCTGGAAGGAACAAATAATGTTGTATTCAGCAAAAACTTCAAATATTATATCAATTATTTCAGCAACAGTAAAACACCTGCGCTAATCACCCTTCACGAAAATAAAAAAGGAGAACAAATTCGTGTATTGCAAGACAATACAGTTTTGAGAAATACACTAAAAGCCATGCAGGTTCCCCAAAAAGAATTTTTCACATTTACGACTTCCGAAGGAGTTGAATTAAACGGGTACATGATTAAGCCGGCAAATTTTGAAGCGTCAAAACAATACCCGGTATTTATGACACAATACAGTGGTCCAAATTCGCAACAAGTTACTGATAGCTGGAAAGGCGTTGGCTGGAATGAATATCTGGCTGAACAAGGTTTTCTGGTTGTTTGTGTTGATCCCCGGGGAACTGCCGCCCGTGGTGAAGAATTCAGAAAAGTTACTTACTTGCAACTGGGAAAATATGAATCAAAAGACCAGGTAGAAACAGCAAAATATTTGGGAACACTTCCCTATGTTGACAAAAATAACATTGCCATTTTTGGTTGGAGTTATGGTGGTTTTATGACCTGTCTTACATTAGAAAAAGGTGGCGACCTGTTTAAAGCCGGTATTGCTGTGGCCCCTGTTACCAGCTGGCGCTTTTACGATACTGTTTATACCGAACGTTATATGCGCACACCTCAACAAAACCCTGACGGGTATGATGACAACTCTCCCCTCTCCCATGCAGAAGATATAAAAGGGCATCTGCTCATTATTCATGGTTCGGCTGATGACAATGTACATCCACAAAATACTTTCGAGTTTACAGAAAAAATGGTGCAGGCCGGTGTTCTGTTCGATATGGCTATTTATACCAATCGTAATCACGGAATTCACGGAGGAAACACAACCATGCATTTATATACGAAAATGACAAATTTCTTAAATACCCAGCTAAAGTAATTCATACAAGGGAAACGGTACAAACAGACAAAACAAAAACAGTACAGAGTTTGTGGACTTTGATCACGAAGTAAAAACTATATAGAAATAGTCTAAGCTGTAATCTCTTTTGATATCTGATTTCTGATTATTTCATCTTAACTCTATTGTAATGAAATGACAGGTATTTATCCATTAATTTAGATAACAAATTGGTGTTTAAAATTTCGACATTCGATTACATTTGTAGGACAACGAATTTATTTACTGAATTATGAAACGAATATTTGGTTACTTTCTACAAGGGGTTCTGCTGGTAGCTCCTGTTTTTATTGTAATTTACATTTTGTATTCGCTCTTTATAACTATTGACGGATGGCTTATTACCAAAATTGAAACCCTTACGGGAATTTCTATGCCGGGAACAGGAATTATTTTTCTTTTTATTTCACTTACTCTTCTTGGTTTTATTGGTGAAACAGCTCTTTTACAGCCCATAAAAACATTGGCAGGAAAACTAATCCACAAAATTCCTGTATTGAATCTATTGTTTTCTGCTTTAAATGATTTGTTTTCTGCATTTGTAGGAAAAGACAGAAAATTCAACATTCCGGTAAAAGTATTGTTCAACAGGGAAAATAATTTGTGGAAACTGGGTTTTGTTACAAAAGAAACATTGGAGGAACTGGATTTACCAGAACAGGCTGCTGTATATTTCCCACACTCCTACAATTTTTCCGGTGAACTTTACCTCGTTCCTACAGAACGAATTGAAAAAGTTGATTTATCTCCGGCTGAAGCAATGAAATTTATTGTTTCGGGAGGAGTAACAAGATTTGAACAAATTGAAAAGTAAACATACTGTCGACTATATGCTTTTATTAAAATTAAAATACAAAGCAAGCAGCACAGCCCGTGCGCCAAACTGCACACAATAAAACCATAGATAAGTAAAAACGAACTAAACAATGAAAATAAAATTCTGGCATATACTATTTTTTAGCATTTGTGTTTTTTCATTTCTGAATAAAAAAGAAATTATTGAACGTTATAATACACCGGAAATAATAAACGATGCCGTTAAAATAATTCCTCATGCAATTGATATACAAGATACAATACCCAACGATACTATTTTTGAATTTACAGACAAAAATAACCAGCAGCTTTACTATTCACGAAAAATATCTACAGGGGTTTGTATCGACGGAGAGTGCCGTTTAGTGAGCATTGTCCTCTACTGGACGGTTACCGGACGATATCTTGGCTTTAAACTTCCTCCCGGGGAATTTCTCAGCCGAACCAAGCACAAACCTTTTCATCCGCAAGATTATGATCGGCTACATGTTTTGCTATCAGATCCACTTTCTCCATTGTCTCAATATTCCATAGAAGAACTGGTGCCACATACCGACTCTACCAAAATGGGTGTAGATGCAGTTTCCACAGCTACCATTGCAGCTGTACTCGATTACATTGTAGAAGGAGCAGTTTATACAACTTATACGCTTTGGCATATTGTTTACGGGCCAACAAAACGTGAAATAGAGAAATTAACAGCACAGCAACTTACGCCTGAGTTAACAATGAAACTCCTTAATAGCAAAAATATAGACGACCAGGTATGGGCCATGGAGCACATGCATGATAAATTTGCTATAAACAAAGAAATATGTAATATGCTAATGGCCAACATTTCAGGCAACGATTTATATCTGGCCGAACGTTCATTAAATGCTCTTTCTCCTGAAATATTGAAAAACGATAGCATACAGAAGCAATTAGGAATTTTGTTCTCAATCGGTGGTTTTCTAAAACAACGTCTTATTCTTGAAAGATTAAAAGACGCACCTTCTTTATCTCCCGTATTACTCCATCAACTATCAACACAATTGGAGACAGCAAATGGTGTAATAGTAAAACTTACAACTGAACTTTTTTCATCAAAAAGCATAGAAGATAAAACGGTAACAAACCATGTACTGCAACTATTGGATAACGACAACCGATATATTTCACACCAAGCTTGTAAATACCTTGAAACACTAAGTAATATGGACAAAAAAACAGAGAAACAACTGAATAAATACAAAAAGAAACAATCGAAATAGTTTCTGATTTATTCTCACCTATAGTTGTGTTTTCCTTTTCTGATTCACGCCAATAGAAGAAAAAAGAATCAACAAAAGTTTTGTATCTTTAAAAAACATAATTGATTGACTTGATGCAAGACATTTTCATTATCAATTATGCACCAGAATCATTAAATAAATGGCTAAACTAATTACTTTATATAGCTCTCCTATTCCTGTTGATTGTTATATTCTAAAAGGCCGATTAGAATCGGATGGAATACCATGCTTTATACATGATGAACAGCTGATATGGGTACATCCCTTTAAAGCAGTAGCCATTGGAGGGGTAAAACTAAAAGTCCCTGTCAATGAATCTTTACGGGCAAAAGAAATAATTAAACTAGTACCTCAAGGCAAATCGATAGATGACTCCGGAGAATACCTATTGTCTGATTTTTTTGATTACGAGATAAGAAAACAAAATGAGATATTATCTATAAAAACAAAATACGAAATGATTACTCATTGGTAAATAATATTTTAGCAATTACCAGCAGCCTAATTAGTGAAGAAGAAATTAAAGGAATAATAGAAGAAGAGGTTAAATTTCATACATATTCAAATAAGAAATTTCAATTTTCCATGAAACAATTCCTCTATGAACTATTTGATTTTAATAGAAGTATCTTTAAATATTTCAGAACAAAACCAGTAGATTATTATTTGGAAAAAGAATTGGTAGATAATTATGTAAAATATAGCATTCCTGGTAATGTTACCTATTGTCCCCGATGTAATTCCGATAATACCTCGTTTGGATATGCCATTGATTTTAAATGGGATGTAATATACTTCACTTTATCCATATTATTCATGACACCTTTTTTCCCAATAAGAAAGAAATATCACTGTTTCAACTGTGGTTATGATTATAATACTCCCCATAATTTAGCCAACAAGTTAAATGATAATTTTAAATAAACTTGTTGAAATGAAAAAGAGAAAAAAGTACACGTCAGGTTTCAAAACCAAAGTAGTTTTGGAAGCTTTACAAGAACGGGAAACCATTCAGGAGATGGCCAGGAAATATGACTTGCATCCCACGCAGATTTCTAACTGGAAGAGCCAGTTTTTATCAGAAGCATCGGGAGTATTCGAAAAAGGTGTAACAAAGAGTGATGAAGAGCAAGAAAAGGCAGAGCTGTTTAAGAAAGTTGGTCAACTGCAAATGGAGGTTGATTTCTTAAAAAAAGTATTGGGGAAATAGACAGGCAGTCAAGGCTTCAAAAAGTAGACAAAAGCGAAAAAATGAGCGTAAAACGCCAATGTGAACTTTTAGAAGTTTGCCGTAGTAGCTTCTACTATGTTCCCCGCCAGGAAGGTTCCGACAACCAGGAACTGATGAAGCTAATAGATAAACAATACATGGAAACACCATTTTTCGGAGTTCTTCGGATGACAGAATTTTTGCGTGAACCTGGGCACCGGGTGAATCATAAACGCATACGACGTTTGTACCGGTTGATGGATTTACATGCTATTGGTCCGCGTCCCAATACGAGCAAGCCACACAAAGGCGAAGGGCATACCATATTCCCGTATTTGTTACGCAACCTGGAAATTACCCGTCCCAACCATGTTTGGGCAATGGATATTACCTATGTGTCAGTGGGCAATGGATATATGTATCTTGTAGCCATTATCGACCTCTACAGCCGTTTTATTGTTGGCTGGTCCCTTTCTAACACAATGACAGCTGATTGGTGCAAAGAATGTCTGGAAGTGGCTGTAAACAGGTTTGGAAAGCCTGAATTTCTGAATACTGACCAGGGTAGCCAGTTTTCATCTCCAAAGTTTACTGGTTTTGTTCTTGGAGAAGATATCCGTTTTAGCATGGACGGGAAAGGCCGGGCTATTGATAATATTTTATTGAGAGGTTTTGGAGGAATATCAAATATGAGAAGATTTTCCTGGAACCATCTGATGACGGACTTGAACTTTACGGTAAAATAAAAGCTTATATGGAATTCTATAACATGAGACGGCAGCATCAATCACTGGGGTATAAAAGACCGGGGCAGATATTTTGTCAGGTTGCTTGAGGCTGTCTTCTATGTTGAAAACCAAACTTCAAGGTAATTTTTTATATAATCAGTAACAGAGAAATAGACATATAACAGTCAGTATTTTAGCACAAAAATATCAGTGATTTCCCCCATTCAAATAAGCATCAAATACTATAATTGATTTGAAAGTGTGTTGTATGTTTGTATCATACAAATCCGAAGAATACAAGATCAAGTAGACGCTTTTTGAAACTTTTGACTAATCCCTGGTTGACGCTACGGGATTAGTCTTTTTTTAACCATATTAATCTTATTCACGTGTTTATCAATTAACCAATAACAGTGATTCGAAAGCTCCCAAATACTATTTGTTCCCCTCAAAAAGAAAAAAGTTTTACCAATACATATAACCATTTTAGATTGGGAACACCCTTCTAAATCCTCTTTTCTCTTCCCATTATATCATTATCTACGATACTGGTATTCAAACCAAATCTAATACTTCCGAAATAGCCCCCAATCAATGTAGCACCTCATCTTTTTTGAAGCAGTAATTCAGATTATTTAACCTTCCAAATAGGCTAGAACAATTATGTACAATTATATGGCTTGCCCTATGTTTGTGATATAGAAATCTGAACAATAATATAAGATATTGTAACCGTTTTTTGAAACTCTTGGATTAATTCCTGATTTACTTACTTAAAATTAGAATTAGTCCTTGCTTTTAGTGGGATTGTTAACTCACCCGGTGCAGAGTGCACCGGGTTATCCCACTGAAAAATTCTCTTTTATTACCAGCGTAATATACTTATAGATCTGTTTTAGATTAACAAAATGATTTTAACAATCAGCAATTTAGTATCAAAATATCAGTCATTTTGCTTGCTCAAATAGGCATTGTACGTTACTATGAATTTAAGTAAGCACATTATGTTTGCATCATACAAATCCGAAGAATACAAGATCAAGTAGACGCTTTTTGAAACTTTCGGCTAATCCTGTGTTGACGCACGGGATTAGTCTTTTTATAAATTATTTTCGGAGTAAAAACGTTCAGCAGAAACCTCTGCATTTACGTAAAAAATATTAGATCTAATAAAATTCACCATTTCACTGGCAAAATACGGTGCCAGCATTACTCCTTTTGTTCCCAATCCATTAAAAACAAACAAATTTGAACGTTCCGGATGTACACCAAGCACAGGACGCCTGTCAATAGTAGCAGGACGCACACCGGCCCAATGATTTACAATTTGGTATTCACAATTTATCACATACTCCAATCGCTCTATAATTGAATTTTTTCCTTCCTCACTGGGATGGTTTGTTAAATCTTTCCACTCGTATGTTGAGCCGACTTTAAAATGATGATTACCTACGGGCAAAACAAACACCTTTCTATTTAAAATATATTCTTCTGATAGCTGAGGTGCGAGAATCTGCAATACTTCTCCTTTTACAGGCACCATTTTAATCCACTGAAACAAAGGATTGTTTCGGATATAGGCTCCCTCACAAAAAACAATTCCAGAGGCAGTTATATCTGCAAAAGCAAAAGATTTTTCTTTATGAATAAACTGTTGAAAATTCACAGTTGCATCTGTTGTTAAATTCTTGGCTCTAAAATAAGAATCGGCCAAATCAAGAAATTTTGAAAGATCAACATAACCAGAACCATTTACTAAGCCAAAACCGGCTGCCGGTTTTATATTATCAATAGAAGGATAATCATCTATAGAAAAAATGTAATTACAAAACTCATCACTTGATTTTCGCTCTTTCCATAATTCTTTTTCCTGCGATGAAAGAGGTTTCAAAATCATCTTTTCGAAATAAAATTCTTCCTCCAGCAATTTTTCCAACTCACGGTATTTGGCAGTAGCAAAAGGCAATAAATCATCAACCAGCCAACTCTTTGTAAGCCTTCTAAAAACCAATGGATTTATCATCCCCGCAGCGACTTCACTGGCTCTTTTCTTTTGTGCCGATGCAATAATATGGAACTTAATATTATGTTTTAACATTTCAAATGCCAGCATGGTACCGGCAAGACCATTGCCCACAATTCCCCACATAAGAACCTCCGAAATAGATTTAGGCAAAAGTTATCTATTCCTCCAGCCCTGATTAAATCCTTTTGCTAACGTAGTGGGGAGCCCTGATTAAAAGTCTTGCTATATTTGGAACAGGCTCTTTGTGTAACCGATTTTTAAAATGGTGCTTTTAAAGCCCGTACACAATTCTGGTTGAAATGTAAAAAGCCCCTGAAGAGCATTTCAAGGGCCTGTTGATAAATCCAGTGGTGGCACTGACGATTAATGCCAGCGACCCCGTTCAGAATATTTTTCGACTCAAAGATACATTTCCTTAGGGCTTTTTACTGATTAATTCTAAAATTATGGCAAGGAAAAAGAAAATTGAAATGGACATCGTCAACCATTATGCAGCAGGAATCGATGTGGGGAGCAAGTCTCATTTTGTTGCAGTAGGGCAGGCCCTGGACGATGTAAAAGAATTTGGGGTATATGCCGAGGATTTGATTGAACTATGCCAATGGTTGTTGTCATTCGGAATCACAACGGTAGCAATGGAATCGACAGGTGACTATTGGCAAAACCTCTATGTAGAATTGCAAAAACATGGCATTGAAGTAATCCTGTGCAATGGAAAATTTACAAAACATGCCAAAGGGAAAAAGACCGATGTAAAAGACAGTCGATGGATTCAGAAACTACATTCACTGGGATTATTATCTGGCAGCTTTTTGCCTGACAAAACCACTGAAATACTTCGCACTTATTGCCGTCAAAGGGCAAATTGGATCGAGCAGGCAGCAAGCGCATCTCATAAAATGCAGAAGTACTTAAAACTTCTGAACTTTCGATTGGATGTTGTCGTAAATGATGTGTGTGGACTTACAGGTCTGAACATTATCCAGGACATTTGCAATGGAAACCTCGACCCATTTTTATTAGCAGAACACAGACATTACAATTGCAGGAAACCAAAACAGGAAATAGCAAAAGCACTACATGGAAACAACCGCGAGGATTACCTGTTTGGCCTCAGACAAGAGTTCGACAGCTACAGGTTTTTCCAAAGAAAAATGAAAGCATGCGACAAAGAAATTGAGCGGCTAATCAAAAATGAAATAAAAAAGTCACCCGAAAAGAAAAAACTTAAAACCACTGAAAAACCATACAAGAAAATCAACAAAAATGCCGTTGACATTAAGAATTTTAACCAAATTGCTTTCCAGTACTTTGGGGGAACCGACTTAATGGCTGTTGAAGGAGTAAGCCATGCTACGGTTATGGCAATAATGAGCGAAATAGGAATCGATGGTTTTAAAAAGTTTAAATCCGCAAAACAGTTTTGCTCCTGGTTACGACTGGCCCCAAACAATAAAATATCAGGAGGGAGAATCCTGAGCAACAAAATCCCAAAAGGAAGCAACCGACTAAAAATAGCATTACGTCATTCTGCAAATGCAATTGGAAATTTAAAAGATACACACCTGTCTGACTTTTTTCGCAGAATAGCTTTCAGAAAAGGAAGACAGTCGGCAGTTTCTGCCACCGCCAGAAAACTGGCAACAATTATCTGGACAATGATTGTGAAAAATGTACCCTATAATCCTCCCTCCCAATACCTGTTCCTCGACCAAAAAAGAAAGATGGGAATAGCAAAAAGAATTAAAAAACAAATCGCTAAATTTGACATAAAACCCAATGAAATTGGACTTGGTAACTCATTGAGCCCCAACTACAATTTTTAACGTTAGTCAGAATAATATAATCGACTTTTTTCATATCTGCTTCTTTATCATCTTCCTGGCTTCATCAACATTATTTACAGGCAGTTGACAAATTCCTTCTTCGCAGACATAGATTAACGTCTCCCCTTTTACAAACCGACTCTTTAATAGTGATAAATCACTTTCACTATCAGAAAAGACAAAAAGAATATTTGGATGATACGCTTCCCAAAATGCGCTGCAAACTTGTTTTGCATCATTCCCCGAAATTGCTACTTCATATGATGGAGCCATTCGTTTCAATAATAAAGTGCCCCAATTCGCAAATGCCATCGGATAATTACGAAATTGCTCAATGAACTGTTCTGACATTGTTTGAGACAGTTTTAAAAGCTCCGCCTCTCCCCATAATAAACCAAGTTTATATATATTAGTTGCCATTACAGAATTGGCAGCAGGTACAACATTATCCTCTGTCTGAAAATGATTGATTATAGCTGAAGTTGATTGTTTCTCAGAAAAATAATACAATCCCTTCTCTTTATCATAAAAAGAGTTTTGCACATATTGAAAAAGCATTTTTACTTTATCAAGCCAAAACGAATCACCTGTAACTTCAAATAATGAAATAAAAGCATTAATTACGAGTGCATAATCCTCCAGGAAACCATTAACTGAAGCAATTCCCTTCTTCCAGGTATGCAGCAATTTTCCATCAACACTCAACATTTCGGTTACCAGAAAATGCGCATTCTTTAAAGCCAGATCTAAAAACCAGGAATTGTTGAAGGCTTTAAAAGCATCTACCAGACCGTTTATAACCAATGCATTCCAGGAAGCCAGTGTTTTATCATCAAGACCTGGACGGTTTCTGTTGCTTCGAATCTCCAATAATTGCTGTTTCCATTTATTTACCTTTTCCTGAAAACCGGCTAAAGTAAGTCCATTCTTTTCAGCAAAATTATCAACATCAGTATTACGCAACAATATATAACTTCCTTCCCACCACCCATTTTCGTTTACATTATAGAAGTCAGCAAACAAATCAAAATCACTCCCTAATATTTCGTTTAACTCGTTCCGGTTCCAGATATAAAACCGGCCCTCTTCTCCATCGCTATCAGCATCCAGTGACGAATAAAAAGCACCTGACTCATCCATTAATTCTCGTTCTAAAAACGAAACCGTCTCATAAACTACATCTTTAAATTCTTCTTTTTTGAAAAGCTGAAACCCTTTTGAATAAATACTTAACAATTGGCCATTATCATAAAGCATTTTCTCGAAATGAGGAACTTTCCAATACTCATCCACAGAGTAGCGTGCAAAACCACCGCCTATCTGATCATTAATTCCTCCACGAGCCATTTTTTCTAACGTGGTTTTCACATAATCCAAAATAGATTTATCATTATTCAGATAACCATAATTCAACAAGAACTCCAGATTTACAGGCATCGGAAATTTTGGGGCTCCTCCCCTTCCTCCGTATTCATAATCAAATGATTTTTTCCAACGACTTACAACTTCTTCTAACGATAACTCTGATACAGGAAAACTTTCATTCTCTTCAATTAACGAAACCTGTTGAATCCCTTTTTGAAGATCATCTGCATACCGTTCGGTTTCTTCCTGGTTTTCAATATAATATTGCGCAATAGCGAGCAAATTACTTAACCAGGTTTCTTTAGGAAAATACGTTCCTCCCCAAATAGGGCGACCATCTGGTAAAGCAATAACATTCAATGGCCACCCACCTTGCCTACTCATTAATTGTACGGCAGTCATATAATAATGGTCAATATCGGGCCGCTCTTCGCTATCCACCTTTATACAGACAAAATGCCTATTCATTACATCTGCGATGTGTTTATCTTCGAAGCTTTCATGCTCCATTACATGACACCAATGACAGGCAGCATACCCAATACTTACCAGCAAAAGCTTGTTTTCTTTTTTTGCCTGCTGAATAATCTCTTCACTCCAGGGTTGCCAATTCACCGGATTATGCGCATGTTGCAATAAATAAGGCGATGTTGAATTTATTAATGCATTGGTAAATAACTCTTTCATTTATCAATATTTTTATTCTTATCCCAATAAACTATAGGTTTCCATCTAATTTACATAGTCATAATCATTCAACAATTATTTCACGATTTAAAACGATAAAACAAAATGATTATAATCAAGGAAAGTAGACCACTACTGAGATTTTAACTTAAATAACACGCATCATTCGGAGTTGTTTTCCCAATAAAACTTTAAACTAAAATAATTTATGCGGATACTCCTCCTTTACGCTGACAGGTAAGGCAAAACATTAATATTATTCTTCGCTTATAAAGTGCCCCTTCGCTTTCCAGTCTGCTTTAAAACAGAATACTACTTTATCATCATAACAACGTTTCCGTACCAAGCACTCTCCGGAATTGCATTCTTCACAATTTATTTGAACAGCCTTACGACTATTATGTTATTCATTATAAGAAGTAATATTCGTTTAATTTTAAAAATTATTGATTTATGGAATGGACAATTGAAAATAAAAAACTGGTAAATGAATTTACATTTAAAAATTTTGTTGAATCCGTTGAATTTGTAGATAAAATTGTACCTCTGGCTCAAGATGCTGATCATCATCCCGACATTTTCATTCATTCATATAAGAAAGTAATGGTTATACTTTTTACTCATTCCGAAGATAAGATTACTAACAAGGATCATGACCTGGCAGGAAAGATAGATGAACTTGTTTAATAACCCAAAAATCTATCGTCACTCTTTTTCTCTGTAAACCAGCACATAATCGATATAATATTTTTGAGGAAATATTTTATCATCGATGCCTTTTTGCCCGCCCTAGCCACCATCAATGGCTAAACAATACTTTCAAAAGTAATTCTTTTACTTGACCCTCTCCCGAAAAAATGGAAAAAATTTTCTACATATCAACAGTAGCAAAGGATTTACTGGTTTTTCCGGTGAGGAAAGCTGGTTTTAAAATGTTATTTTTATTGTGCAAACAAAAAATAAGAACATCAAAAAACCAGCCTATGTCAAAAGTATTAACAAAACAGGTACAGAACAAGATTAGCCGCTACTTTCTTAAACTTGAAAACCATTTAACCAAACCTGAATTACGTTGTGTCAGGGAAATGACCACAGGGCTATTGAAATCAGGGACGGTTTTGGTCAACAAAATTGCTACAGGAATTTGTGACAAGATTTCACTAAGCCAGACCACCAAACGGTTCAGGAACCATTACAATAAAAAAGGGTTCTTCATAAAATTGTTCCGGGGTCATATGAATAGTGTTAAAGGGCGGATACAGCATGGGGACTATATCCTTTTCGATGGTTCGGATATCCAAAAGCGTTATGCAACAATGATGGAAGGTCTGGACTATGTAAAAGACGGGGACAAAGCATCTTTTGGCCCGGGTTATTGGTTAATGGACGTGGTTCATTTTAGCAAAGACCATGAAATGACCCCACTACTGAATAAGTTGTACAGTTTCGACCATGGGGCAAAAAGTGAGAATAAAGAAATCATGGAAACCATCGAAGAAGTTGATTCGATAATCGACAAAGATGTTACCAATATTTTTGACCGGGGCATGGACAGGCCAATTTGCAGAGATTTTATAATTGCAAGGGAAGGCTATTTTATTTTACGTTTAAAGAAAACAACCCAATTGATTTATAATGGCTGCGAAACCCCTGTTAATAAAATAAGTCGGAAGGTCCCCCTGTTCATGAAACTGGTTGCCACAAAAGCAGGAAAAAACAAGAAGCACAAAATCGCCTTTATGTGTGGTGCGGTAAAGGTCAAATATAAAATCGAGGGCAAAGAGCATGAACTGTGGCTTGTTATCACAAAACGTGAAAACGGAGGTTATTGCTGGTTACTGACTCGCTCCCCAAAAGAAACCATTATTGATATTATCAAAGAAGCATTCACCGCCTATGGCTTTCGGTGGAAAATAGAAGAATACCACCGGCACATTAAAAGTTGCTATAACCTGGAAGATATTCAGGTTAAAACATTTGATGGTTTGCAGAGCATGCTGGCAATATTGACAATAGCCATGGGTATTATATATTCTTCGCTGTCTTCGCTCCACATAAAACTGTTGCTGCAAAGCGGAATAAAAACATTGAATAAAGAAAAACTGATTGAACTACGGAATTTTATCTATTACAAAATCAGCACAATCATAAAAACTTTGCTGGCTAATATGACACCGAGGGCATTTCTTCCCCATCCTGAAATCGCCCGCGATGACGCACAGTTAAGCCTCGCATTTAATTATCAACTTTAAAAACGGGAGATGGCCAGTTTATCATTCAACAATACACATAAATCCGGAATATTTCTATTCCGACTGTAAAATAAGTAATACAAATAAATATTCTGATAAAGAAACCTTAAGTTTTTTCAATGCCCTACCCATTTGCACTTCTACAGTATTTACTGACAAGTTGAGTTGTTCAGCTACTTCCTTATATTTCAGCCCATGTTTACGATTTAACAAAAAAATGGTTTTACAAGCTTCGGGCAATCTATTAATGGCATCTTCTATTTTCTGTTCCAGTTCCTTTAGTTCCACCGGATCGGTTGCATCAAAATAAGCAGCACTTGCTTTTAAGGAAGTTAATTCAACTGCTTTTTCAATTTCTATTTCCAGGTATCTCTTTTTTCGTCTTAAATGATCGATACTCCTGTTGCGAACAGAACGAAACAAATAATTACGGATATTCTCTTTTACATTGATTTCTTCTTTGTCTTCCCAAAATCTTTCGAAACATTCAATAACCACATCCTCGGCATAAAACCTGTCTTTTATTATTGATTCGGAATAATGGCACAACGAATCAAAATAGAAATAAAAAATTTCTTTTAATTTAGTCAGTTCATTACCAGTAGTGTAATCTTCAAAGCCTATTTTTCTATTGGAAAGACTCATCTATACAAAAATGCAAAATATTTACACCATAATACACAGAATTGAACTTTAACCCTAAAAATATAAAAGGCCAATCCTGAAAAAAATCAAGATTGGCCTCATTTTTAAATGACGTACTAATTATACGCCTGGTTTTGGTCTAATTCCGCCTGAGGAACCTGCCAGTAATATTCTGAATACGGAGGTTGAATGGCAGAAAACTTTGCAGCATCCCGATCACCTATTCCAATAGGCAATTGTAATCCTATCAGATAATAAGTTCGGTCTCCATTCTCCGTTGCCAATTCTTTTATTCGTTCATTGTGAATATCTTCAGCCGTAATATCTTCGGCAGAAACATCATTTAATCCGGCGCGGCCTCTCACCTCATTTAGATCGCTGGCAGCCCCGCTTTTGTCGTTATTATTATATCGAATAATGGCGCGCGTCAAATAAATCTCGGCCAAACGAATTAATGGCCTGTTTGAACGACGTGCGTCAGCAGCACGAAAATACTTATAACTCCAAACCAAAGGAGGAACCAGATCTGAGCGGGGATCCACATCATACCGGTAATACAATTGAGTGTATCTTTTGTCGTTGCGTGCTTCTTCTGTTTCTGCATGATTCTCATCCATCCAACCAACTTGTATCATTGAACTGTAAGACATTGCCTGGCTTGACCATGAAGACTGAGCGTCTCTTGCATAATGATTTCGCGAAAATACAGACTCCATTCTTCCATATGCACCAGATACTTCATCACAGGCAGTTTGCCAGATTACCTCTTTTCCCCAACCATCGGCTCCGTTTTTGTTAAACGCTTCAATGGGATCTTCAGTAAGGTCGTACATACTACCTCCGCTATTGATGATGTAATCACATTCTGCTTCTGCCTTTGAGTACTCACCTTTTATAAAATAGAGACGCATCAACATTGCCGAAGCAGCAAATTTATTGGCCCTTGCCCTAACATTTAATTCGTTCACCACACTGGTATTATTTTCAAACAACAATTCTTTGGCCTTTGTCCAATCTTCTTCAATTGCAGCATATACTTCGGCTACACTTCCTAATGTTGTATTTTTTAACTCTTCGGAAGAATTTACAAATTCGCGTCGTAGCGTAAAATACCTCCCATCGTTAGTACCATTAGGATTGTATGGAGGTGCATACATTCTCACCAAATACCAGTAAGACAGCCCCCTCATAAAAAGAAGTTCTCCTTTAAACTGAGCAATCTTATCTTTATCAGAGGAAGTCATACTGGGAAAAGGATCCTCTCCGGCTTCTTCGGCATCGGCTAGTATTTGCAAAGGCCCGTTACAAGCAGTTATCATTAAATAGAGTTGAGAGAAAGCCCCCTCCATTTCATTTATACAGGCCGCATTACTAAATTTCCGATTGTAATAATCTGCCGAACTACTGGCTCCCACAAATTGAGGTATAAAAACGGCTATATCCGATTCGGTGAAATTTTTTAGTGCAATTGTTCCAAATGGATGATACCAGGGAGCTTTATTTTGCAAATAATATGGTTCTCTGACGCCAAGTTCAAACTCACTCACACTTGTCCAGGGAAACTCATTGGGTCTTTCCAACTCGAAGAAAGAATCCTGATCGCAGGAAATTCCCAGAAAGGTAATAAATACCAATAGTAAATATTTCTTTATATTATTCATTGTAATAATTCTTTGCGTGATTTAAAAATTAATATTTAATCCCAGACTGTAAGTTCGGGCCTGCGGTATAGAGGAATAGCTAACCAAACTAGCTCCTGTTGTTTGGTTTATCCCAACTTCCGGGTCGTAACCAGAAAATTTGGTCAATGTAAAAAGGTTGGTCACATTTAAGGCTACACGCATCGATTGCATTTTCATTTTCGTAGCAATCTTTACCGGCAATGTATAACCTATTGACAAATTTTTTAATTTCAGATAATCACCTTTTTCAAGATACATAGAAGAAATGAATTTTTCTTCGCTTCCGTAGGTTACCGGCTCATCAGTTGGGTTTCCTTCGTTGTCGTAATTGTGTTGAACATTCATAACTACACGCGCCCATTTTGCATTATCGCCCGGGTTCTGCCATGCTTCGGTTAACAATTTGTTTGATAGAGCACGCACTCCGCGATTAGGAGTAAGCGTACTTTGCAGTAAACGGTTGTAAATGTAATGTCCGGTTGCAAAACTGAAGTTCATAGCTAAATCGAAATTTTTATATGCAAAGCGGCTATTAAAACCTCCTACAAATTTGGGCAGCGATGTTTTTCCATCCAGAATCATACGGTTATTCGCCAGATTATCACTCGTTCCAGGAATAATATTCCCGGTATGAGAAGTGGTTCCATCCTCATTTTCCTTCACTTCATAAATCATTGGAATACCTTTTTCTGAGTCAACCCCGGCAGACTCGGCCATGTACCAATTCCCCAGAGGAAGTCCGGTTTTGAATATAGTTATAACCTGGTCTTCTTCGCTTTCCATTTGAGTAATCCCAACATTATTAGCATCTGAGTCCGGATCCAGCGCTTTTATTTTATTTTTGTTATAGGAAACATTAAAACCCAAATCCCACTTAAATGTGCCATTCAGCACATTGGCATCTACATTAAATTCCACCCCGCGGTTTTCCATATCTCCCACATTTTGCCAGATAATATTTCCACCGGAAATTCCAGCCGAATAAGGAAGGGCAACAGCTAAAAGCATATCTTCTACCGTTTGTACATAATAAGCCAAAGATCCGTTTATACGATTATTGAACAAACCGTAGTCCACGCCAAAATCCAATGTACTTGTTGTTTCCCATTTTATTTCTGAATTTCCAACGCTTACAAATTCGGTACTTGGAATACCTAATGTGTTACTGGTTCGAACAGAATAATAGTCGGATGTAATTCCACTTGGAATGTTGGTATTACCGGTTTGACCGTAACTTCCCCGTAGTTTTAGCATACTTACCACTTCCGATTTAAAGAAGTCTTCCTCAGAAATTATCCATCCGGCAGAACCTGAAGCAAAAGTAGCCCATCGGTTTTCAGAAGTAAATTTGGAAATTCCGTCGCGACGAATACTTCCACCAATGATATATTTATCTTTAAGTTTGTAATTTACCCGGCCAAAATAACCACGCAAATAACTTTCATCACCCAGGTAGCTGAAACCTTTTATTGATTCAGGCTTTCCAACTTCATGAAAACTACCAACCAATGCCTGGCTTTCCAGATAAGTATAATGACTGGATGAACGAGTATTCTCTACACCCGCTACAACATTTAGCCAGTGATCTTCGCCAAATGTTTTATCATAATTAAAGAATGCATTGTAATTTAATACAGTTGTACGGTCTTTGCTTTCTTTGGCAATTGCGCCATCTATACGGATACCGTCTCCTCTCCACGACCTTCCTTTGTTATACACCAGGTTGGCTCCAAACTCTCCTTTCAATGTTAAACCTTCCATTATCTGGAGTGTCCCATTCAATCCCTGCAAAACATTCAAGGTTTGAAGATTACTTTCGCTATTAAGTGGTGAAATTCCTGCCAGGGCGTTTGCCCCCGATAAAGGATTCCAGAAACCATTCACCCCGGTTTCGGTATCGTCATATACTTTCATCCATGGTAAAGAATAGGCATTTACCTGCGCCCATCCACCGGCACCTCCTTTTCCATCATCTGATTTTACGCGGTTATTATCAGCGAAAGATACAAAACCACGGTAATTCAGTTTAAATGCCTCAAAGAGATTATAATTCAAATTGGAATTAACCGAAATCGTTTCCAAATCGCTGTATTTTATGATACTGTTATCCTTTCTGTATCGTAAAGACAAATATGAATTTCCTTTTTCCGTTCCCTGAGTTGCAGAAACATTGGCTTCAACAAAAGAACCAGTTCGGCTAACCATGTCTCCCCAATCGGTGTTTGTAGCCAGTGCTTCTTCCCTGGTCATGCCTGCTACCATACCGTCTAACTGGTTAAGAGAAGTTTGCGGATCAAATACTCCGGAAAGGCCACTGTTAGCATAGGCCCTGTCCATTATTTCAATATACTCGCTTCCTGAAGCCAGGCCAATATCGCGGTTTGCCCAGTTACTAACCCCTGATTTCAAATCTACATTAAAAGACATTTTCCCTTTTTTCCCGGATTTGGTGGTTACGAGTATTACTCCATTTGATCCACGCGAGCCATAAATAGAAGTAGCGGCTGCATCTTTTAAAACCTGTATCGACTCAATATCAGACGGATTAATTAACGACATCACATTTTGAGAGGTTTCGCCATCGTAATCACGCCCGGTTGAACCACTAACAATAGGAATTCCATCTACAATCCATAAAGGATCGGTTCCTGAAGAAATGGAACTTATCCCACGGATTTTAATCTGAACCGGAGCTCCGGGAACACCCGACTCACTGGATACCATCAAGCCCGGAGCCATACCCTGCAGTGCTGCATCAAATGAAGATGCATCTGTAGCTTTTAAAATTTCGTCGCTGGTAATAGTAGAAATCGACCCGATAATATCCCGCTTTTTCTGGGTACCATATCCTATTGCAATTACTTCCTCCAAGCCAACTACTGATGGTTGCAGGCTAATACTAATTTCAGAGCGGTTGCCTACTTCTACTTCTTTTGATTCAAACCCAACAAAAGAGAATACTAATACAGAAGCATCATTATCAACATTGATATTAAAACCGCCATCAAAATTTGTCACAGTACCTTTCATTGTTCCTTTCAAGAGAACCGTTACCCCAGGAAGTGGCTCCCCTTTATCATCAACAACCTTCCCTTTAACCGCTTTCCCCTTTTGTTCGCCAGGAAGAAAAACAACAAGGTTGTCCTCCAAAATTTTGTACGAAACTTCATTGTTCGGAAAAATCTGATGCAGAATCTCATCAATATTTCGCTCCTTTACCCTGAGCGTTACAATCGTTTCATCATTAAACAACTTATCATCATAAACAAAACGAAAATAAGTTTGATTTTCGATTACATTAAAAGCCTCGGTAATGGTAACATCTTTTAGATCGAGACTAATTTTTGTACTTTGCGAATAAACCGATGCACTTGCAGTCAGTACCGAAAACAAAATCAAGATTAAACTTAACCTCATAATCAAAATGGTTTTTTTGAAACAACCGCCAGGCCACGCCCAACGTTCGTTAATACGTTTTTTTTTCATACTTTTAAACTGTTATAATTTTATTAACAAAATTGCCCTTTACGGGTGATTGACCTGCCGGGAAATGTGGCGTTTCCCGGCATTTCGTTTTAATTACTTTGATTGCATTCTATTTGGTTTATAGCGAATAGATATTTGATTCAGGCTTATTTTATAATCGATGGAGGAAGTGAGGCTTAAGGCATAAAGAACCTGTTCAATGGTTTCATTTTTAAAGTTTGCATTTATCAATACCTCTTTTGCTCTTTCATCTTCAAAACGAATATTTACGTTAAAATGTCTTTCAAGACTTAAGGCAATGTCTTCCAGCCGATCTTTACGAAATATTAATTTCCCATCTTTCCAGGAAGAGTAATCAGCAGGATTTACTTTTCTGGCGATTAAGTAGTTTGATTCCTGATAGCGCACTTCTTCATCTTTTTCTACCGTTTTTTGGTATTCCCTTTTTAAATTTTCTGAAGAAATTTTCCCGGTTCCCTTTACATAAGTAACTTTCTGATTGGGTGAAAGTGTTACAATTTGCCTGTTTTCATTTTTACCTATTTCATATATATTTATTTTTCCTTCTTTTAGTGTTGCTTCAATTACATCATCCGTCTCATAAGATTTTACATTGAACTGTGTTCCCAACACCCGAATAAAAATATTGGAAGAATAAACATTAAAATACTTATCCTTTCTTTTTGAAACATCAAAAAACGCTTCCCCGTCGAGGTAAACGTCTCTCGAATCCTTATTAAAATCTTCAGCTAAAGTAAGCTTACTTCCTCCGTTTAACCATACTTTTGTACTATCGCTTAAAACAGCAAAAGTACGGGCGCCTTTTGCTGCCGATATCTCGCAAACAGGAATCGGCACATCATCACCTCCCAAGCCCAAAAGATGATTAATAAGAAAACCTGAAATAAAAGCTACTACGATTACAGCTACCCAACGCAGTAAGTTGGAATTAATAAAATGAAATGTTTTACGATGTGCATGCGTCGTAATATTTTTTTGCAGGCGAACCCAATTTTCATCTTTATTAAAAGTAGAATTCAAAGTTCCGGATAAAAAATAATTATCCTTCATTTGTTCGAAAACCATTCTATTCTCCTGACTTTCTTCTATAAATAGAAGTAACTGTTTAGTTTCTTCTACCGAAGTGTCTCCTGCTAAATACCTGACAATTAATCGTTTTATTTCATCATTCATATCTGGTTTATGCCTGGTTACATATAAATGACGAAAACCGTAAAAAAAACCATTACAAGCAGTATGTATTTTTTCTGATTATTTTAAAAAAAAAAGACACACATCGACCATAAAAAAACTACTAATCAAGCAATTAAAAACACACATACAATACAGAAATAAATATTAGATAATCATTATTTTTTGCATTACACTAAATTTATGCAAACCATTTCCGTTCCCGGTTTAATGAACCACTAAAAGTATCGTTTACAATATTAACATTCTCCACAATTTGAAAATCAAACATTCCCACACATGTAAAATCCGCTCCATTTTCATAGGCAAACCGAATGCCATCCTGAGGTTTTATTGCACCGGCCGCCAAAACTTTATAAGCAATCCAGGGTACGTTACAATTGGCAAAAAACGCTTTTGTTTCACTGGCTGAAACACACCAAAGATTATCGTGGTATTTATTGTGTTCCGGATTATTAGCACTTTCTTCCACCAACTGTTTTCGTTCTGAAACAGGATGTGCCGACCAGTATTTATCGTGATGAAAAGTTTTCATAAAAAAATCAACCTCAATATTTTGCTCTATACATGTTTGCGGTACTTTTAAAAAATGCGCAGCAGTTCCTCCTATAAGTCCGTTATTACGGATAAACTCAATGGGACGGGCTAAATCTTCCAGATTATTATCATAAACAAGTTTGTCTGCAATATTACCCATAACAAAAGCTCCGGTTGCTCCATTGTCAATAGCTAATTGAATATTCGATAAATCTTTTCCTTTGGGATACGTTTGTGCCAGCCACTGAATTTTCCCACCTCTCCGCCAGTATTCTTTTAGAACCCTAAGCGTATTTTCATCTGTTCGCATAACCGTGGTATTTATTCCGCATGCCTCATAATTCCAGAGTGTTTCAATAATTTTTTCATCTGTAAAATATGTTTTAATGAGCGATGAAACATACACCAGATCGCGAGAATGAGCAAATCCGCTAACCAAATTTCCTCCCGGAATTATCCGGCTCATTTCCACATGTTTTATTCTCCCGGTTGGCATTTTCCCATTAACCTTAGTTACATCAACCCTTTTGGCAGTTAGCATCGAAGCACTTGATTTTGCATCAACGTTTCCCAAATTCTTTTCTTCAAAACTCAGCCATCCTTGTTTTTTTGCCATCCCCCAGAATGCCCCTCCCATTAGTGGAACAACAGCCAGGTTTTTTATCATTTCACGCCGGGAGTTTACCCCCGACTCCATTAATTCATGATTCATATTCCCCGGAAACTTTATTTCTTTCCGCTTGTCCCAAATTAGTTTCCAATAATTACTAATACCATACATCGCACTGCTTTGCAAAGTTGCTAATAGTAAAAGTAAACCAGCCTCAATCAAATTTTTATTGATTATAAAATAGTGCCCGTCAACAGGTGCAGAAGAAGATACAAATGGAGGACTGGCAATGTAGTATAATAGAAGCAACATTATTCCGCTAATACTCGCCAGCCGGGTAAAAATCCCCAGGAAAAGGCTTACTCCTATTAAAATCAAACCCCAAATATTTAAGAAATCAACAATTGTCAAAACTGAAGGATGAGCAATTATCTGATGAAAAATCCCCGAGAATAACCATTTTGAATCCATTAAATAAGAAGCAGAAGACCAACCCGGAGTTGCCAGTTTTGATATTCCCTCATATAAAAAGTGCCAACCTACCAAAATACGTAACAAGGTAAAAACAATACGTACTTTTCCCGAAAATTCTTTCCTTTTGCTTTTCATACCAGAAATTATTTTATTTAAATATCTTTAATCCGAAGTTATTTTTTTTGCTGTTCTGATGAACGTTAAACACCGTTAAAAACTTTTCTTAACATCAACTAAGCAATTGATTACAAAACCTTAAGACATGAAAACAAACCGACAACAATTTCTAAACAAGATCCTGATTAGTGAAGAATTTGCCCACTCTGAGAATCTGAAGAAGTTATTAACCTATCTCGTAAATTGTTCGTTAGAAGACAAAACAGCCAAAGAAACCCAAATTGCAGTTGATGTTTTTGAAAGGGATTTAACAGATAGTAACCAGGACAGTACCATTGTACGTGTAAACATTCACAACCTTAGGAAAAAATTAAATCATTACTATCTTACTGAAGGAAAAGATGATGAGTTACAATTCATAATACCTAAAGGAAGGTATAAAGTTGAATTTATAAAACATGAAAAAACAAAGCAAACACCACCTACGGGAAGAATGTACTTTTATTTTTTCTCAATTTTGGCTATTTTAACAATAATCTTATTTTTTACCTTTAAAACTTTCTACGGTTCTGAAGAATCGGTAACGACAAAATCTGCTGTTTGGAAAAATATTATTGGCAACGAAAAACCAACCATGATTGTATTGGGAGATTATTTCTTTTACAGAGAAATGGATTCAACCTTCGAAAAAGAATTAGTTATAAGGAATTACGACATTAATTCCCCTGGCGATTTTGAAAATTTCCTGGCTGCACACCCAGCACAGCAATCAAAATACAAACCTGCCGGTTTTAGCTATTTGGGTTACAGCACACCTTTTGTATTGAAAGATCTATTGCCGGTATTCCACCAGGAGCATGATATCGAAATATGCCTCATGTCGGAATTTAACAACCGATATCTTCAGCAATACAATATTATTTTTGTTGGTCTCTATAAAACCATGGGACTTTTTAAAACCTATTTTCAACACTCAGCTTTCACTGTTGATGATAGAAACAATATTCTTAGAATAAATGATTCATTAGGAAATGAGGTGAAAAATTTCTCACAAAACGGACAAGTAGAAAATGTACATGATGATTACGCCATTGCTGCAAAGTTTCCCGGACCAAATCACAATTCAATTTTTCTATTCTCCTCATTTCACGACAGTGGCTTAATTGAATGCGTAAAAACATTTACAACTCCTGCACTATTAAAAAAAACATGCGCTGAAATAAAATCGACTTGTGGAGACATCCCCAATAACTTTGAAGTGCTTATTAAAGTTGTAGGAGCCAACCGTACTGATATTAATTCGGAGATTCTTCATATAAACCGCTTAAATCCTGAGATTAATTACTGGGCTATCAATTAAAATATGAGGTATATACAATTTTACCATTTCTTCACAACCGTGTTTTATCATAGTTCATTTACTATCACCTAAAAATCAATCCATTACAATACAAACCATAGTATAAAATAAAACACAAAAATAAGCAGCTAAATTTCAGCCTAAATATTTTCCATACTAATCAAAAGTTAAATACAATTACAATCATTTTCCGGAAAACCATATTTGAGAACAACATCTCAATTAACCGTTTTTGTCCCTTTACATATATAGTTTTCTAAATATTTAGAGTCATAAACAGAAAAATACTTTTGATATGTTGCAACTTTTACCGACTTTTATTGTTAATTTTTGTGACATTTCCGTTGAAGACTCAACTAGAAAAATAATATAACATATGTTTGATTTAAAACTAATTAAAAAAGTTTATTCCGAACTACCCCAAAAGGTTGAAAAAGCTCAAAAAAAGCTAAATCGCCCAATGACTTACGCGGAAAAAATTCTTTATGCACATTTATTTAAAGAACAACCCCTTGAAGTTTTTAAAAAAGGTAAAGACTATGTAGATTTTGCCCCCGACAGGGTTGCCATGCAGGATGCAACCGCTCAAATGGCTTTGCTTCAATTTATGAATTCGGGTAAAAAAACAACGGCAGTACCTTCTACTGTGCATTGTGATCACCTGATACAAGCACAGGTTGATGGAAAAACCGATTTGAATGTGGCTCAAAATGCCAATAAAGAAGTATATGATTTTCTGGAATCAGTTTCAAACAAATACGGAATTGGTTTTTGGAAGCCAGGTGCAGGAATTATCCATCAGGTAGTACTTGAAAATTATGCTTTTCCCGGTGGAATGATGATCGGAACCGACTCTCATACGCCAAATGCCGGAGGGCTTGGAATGGTTGCCATTGGAGTTGGTGGTGCTGATGCTGTTGACGTAATGGCAGGAATGGCATGGGAACTAAAAATGCCCAAACTAATTGGAGTAAAATTAACAGGAAAACTGGAAAAATGGGCTGCGCCAAAAGATATAATATTAAAAGTAGCCGGTATTTTAACAGTGAAAGGCGGAACCGGATACATCATTGAATATTTCGGCGAAGGAGCAGAATCAATCTCGGCAACAGGAAAAGGCACCATTTGCAATATGGGTGCAGAAGTGGGTGCTACCACCAGTATTTTTGCTTACGACGATAGCATGGAACGCTATCTGAAAGCAACGGGCCGTGCAGATGTAGCAGAACTGGCCAGTGAAATAAAAGGCACTTTATCACCCGATCCGGAAGTATACGAAAATCCGGAATTGTATTACGACCAGGTGATTGAAATAAATTTGTCAGAACTGGAGCCACATATAAACGGGCCATTTACTCCCGATTTGGCGACTCCAGTTTCTGAAATGAAGAAAAGAGCAGCTGAAAACAGCTGGCCAATGGATGTTTCTGTTGGACTAATCGGAAGTTGTACCAACTCTTCTTATGAAGATATTTCCCGTGCAGCGTCTATTGCCCAACAAGCTGTAGACAAAGGATTGAAGGTAAAATCTGAATTTACCATTACTCCGGGCTCTGAGCAGGTACGTTATACCATTGAAAGAGATGGTTTTATCGACATATTCGAAAAAATGGGAGGTAAAGTTTTTGCCAATGCTTGCGGCCCTTGTATTGGTCAGTGGGCACGTCCGGGAGCAGATAAACAGGAAAAAAATACCATCGTACACTCGTTTAACAGAAATTTTTCAAAACGTGCCGATGGCAACCCAAACACACATGCTTTTGTTACTTCTCCCGAACTGGTTACTGCAATAGCAATATCCGGCAGACTGGATTTTAATCCGGCAACAGATACCCTTATCAATGACAAAGGAGAAGAAGTAAAACTTGATCCTCCATTTGGATATGAGTTACCGTCCAAAGGTTTTGCAGTAGAAGATGCAGGCTACCAGGCTCCCGCTGAAGACGGTTCAAAAGTAGATATAAATGTAGCATCCGATTCAAACAGGCTTCAACTTCTTACCCCCTTTGAACACTGGGACGGAAAAAATATAAGTGGCGCCCGGTTACTGATTAAAGCACTGGGGAAATGTACCACCGACCATATTTCAATGGCTGGCCCCTGGTTACGTTTCAGAGGACATCTCGATAACATCTCAAACAATATGCTGATTGGTGCTGTAAATGCGTTCAACAGTGAAACAAACAAAGTTAAAAACCAGTTAACAGGCGAGTATGACCAGGTACCAAAAGTACAGAGAGAATACAAAGCCAAAGGAATTTCAACGGTAGTAGTAGGCGACCATAACTATGGTGAAGGTTCTTCAAGAGAACATGCAGCTATGGAGCCACGCCATTTAGGTGTTGTTGCGGTAATCGTAAAATCGTTTGCACGAATCCACGAAACCAACCTGAAAAAACAGGGAATGCTGGCTTTAACTTTTGTAAATGAAAACGACTACGATTTAATACAGGAAGACGATACATTCAACTTTATTAACCTTGTTGAATTTGCACCGGATAAAACATTACAGGTTGAGGTAGTACATAGCGATGGTTCAAAAGACGTAATTGAAATGAACCACACATATAATGCACAACAAATTGAATGGTTTAGGGCCGGATCTGCACTGAATTTAATTCGCCGGCAAAATAAATAACCACCAAAATAAGCAAGGGAGAAACAACTTTAGAAACATAGTATGTTTCTAAAGTTGAAAGACCCCAGTGAGCTAAAATTTGTTTAAAATTATATAAAGGACAAAAAGATGCAAAAAATAAAAGTTCAAAATCCGGTAGTAGAGCTCGACGGTGATGAAATGACCAGAGTAATATGGGATTTTATCAAACAAAAGTTAATCCTTCCCTACCTTGATATCGAATTAAAATATTTTGATTTAGGCATGGAAAGCCGCGACGCAACCAACGATCAGATAACCATTGATTCTGCAGAGGCTATAAAAAAATATGGAGTAGGAGTAAAATGCGCGACCATTACACCTGATGAAGCCAGAGTTGAAGAATTTGGCCTGAAGAAAATGTGGAAATCGCCCAACGGAACAATACGTAATATTCTGGGAGGAACGGTTTTCCGTGAACCGATACTCATAAAAAATGTACCTCGCCTGGTACCTGGCTGGAAGCATCCCATTTGCATTGGGCGTCATGCATTTGGCGATCAATATCGTGCCACCGATTTTCTCACCAAAGGAAAAGGGAAACTTACCATAACTTTCGCACCGGAAGATGGCAGTGAGACAATAACCCATGAAGTATTCGATTTTAAAGGCGATGGACTTGCCATGGCCATGTATAATACCGATGAATCGATACGTGGTTTTGCCCGTTCCTGTATGAATCAGGCTATCACAAAAAAATGGCCGTTATACCTGTCTACAAAAAATACCATTCTGAAAGCATACGATGGACGATTTAAAGATCTTTTCCAGGAAATTTATGATACTGAATTCAAAGAAAAGTTTGAGACTTTAGGTATAACTTATGAGCACCGCTTAATTGACGATATGGTAGCTGCTGCCCTAAAATGGGAAGGAGCTTTTGTATGGGCCTGTAAAAACTACGATGGCGATGTACAAAGTGACACCATTGCTCAGGGATTTGGCTCACTTGGCTTAATGACATCTACCCTGGTTACCCCCGATGGAAAAACCATGGAGGCAGAAGCAGCACACGGAACGGTAACCCGCCATTTCCGCATGCACCAACAGGGAAAACCAACGTCAACCAACCCAATTGCGTCCATTTTTGCATGGACAAGAGGACTTGCATTCAGAGGGAAATTAGATAACAATCAGGAATTAATTGATTTTGCTCAGGCATTAGAGTCAGTATGTATCGAAACTGTTGAAAGTGGAAAAATGACCAAAGACCTGGCATTGATTATTCATGGAAAAGAATTGAAAGAGGAACATTACCTTACAACCCAGAAATTTCTTGACGCTTTGGACCAAAACTTAAAAACAAAATTAAATTAGAACGAAGTCAGCCCTTGAGAAAGTTAGAATTAAGGGATAATTGTATATACTGATGACAGACACTACAAAAATAGAAAACGGACAACTACAAGTTCCTAACCAGCCGGTCATTCCTTTTATTGAAGGCGATGGCATTGGGAAGGACATTACTGCTCCATCTCAAAAAGTAATTGATGCAGCGGTAGAGAAAGCTTATGGAGATTCAAAGAAAATAGTATGGAAAGAAGTTCTTGCCGGAGAAAAAGCTTTTCGCCAAACCGGTAATTATCTTCCGGATGAAACCATTGAGGCTTTTAAGAAATATTTGATTGGGATAAAAGGTCCTCTTCAAACGCCGGTTGGTGAAGGTATTCGCTCGTTAAACGTGGCATTAAGACAAACACTGGATTTATTCGTTTGCCTTCGGCCCATCCGCTGGTTCAAAGGTGTTCCTTCCCCAGTACGTTTCCCATCACTGGTTGACATGCACATTTTCAGGGAAAACACTGAAGATATTTATGCCGGAATTGAATACATGACAGGTACTCCTGAAGCAAAAAAATTCAGAGACTTTCTGATTAATGAAATGGGAGTAGATAAAATTCGCTTCCCGGAGTCTTCTTCCTTTGGAGTAAAACCTGTGTCAAAAGATGGCTCAGAACGTTTAATACGCGCAGCCATTGAATATGCAGTAAAAAGACAGCTTCCTTCAGTAACTTTGGTACACAAAGGAAACATTATGAAATTCACCGAAGGCGCTTTCAAAAATTGGGGGTATAATTTGGCTGAAAATGAATTTGCCGATGAAACTTTTACCTGGCGGCAATATGAGAAAATCAAAAATGAAAAAGGTGATCTTGATGCAAAAAAAGCATTAAGCGAAGCAAAAAAAGCAGGGAAAGTAATTATTAAAGATGTAATTACCGATGCATTTTTGCAGGAATCATTATTACGTCCTTTTGACCACTCGGTAATTGCTACAATGAACCTGAATGGTGATTATGTATCTGATCAGTTGGCAGCCATGGTTGGGGGAATCGGTATATCTCCGGGAGCAAATATCAACTATAAAAACGGATATGCTATTTTTGAAGCCACACACGGAACAGCGCCAAACATAGCCGGAACAGGAAATGCCAACCCAAGCTCATTAATCCTGTCAGGGGTAATGATGCTGGAATATATGGGCTGGAGTGAAGCGGCCGAGCATGTTTACGACGCGATGGAACATACTTTCTCGAAACGACACGTAACATCTGATTTACATGCGCAAATGGAAGGAGCAACTTTGTTGTCTACTTCTGAATTTGCCGATGAGATTATAAATAATATGCATTAGAAAAAAATTACTAAATAAATCAATATAATGGAATACATTAAATACAGATTTTTTCAAAAAGCCAGCAAGTGCTCTAAAGAATTCCAAAAACTAAAAAATGAGCATTCTGATAAGGTAATTGCGCAGGTTACCATCGGACAGGTTTTAACAGGAATGAAAGGCATTCCCCTTTTGGTTACCGATACGTCAAAACTAGACCCGAACGAGGGAATTCGGTTTAAAGGATATTCAATACCTGAATTGCAGGAAAAACTGCCACGTATCAATCCGGAGGGAGAACCGCTTCCTGAAGGCCTTTTCTATTTGATGCTGATTGGAGAAATTCCTTCACAGGAAGATGTTTCAAACATTTCAAAAGACTGGGCTACCCGCGCCCATGTGCCACAACATGTTTTTGATGTAATTGATGCCATGCCCAAAAATTCAAAACCTATGACGCAGTTTAGCGCTGCTATTCTGGCTATGGCAACAGAATCAATTTTCCAGAAAGCATACCGCGCAGGTGTAGGTAAAAAATATTACTGGGATGCAACTTACGAAGATGTTATGAATCTTATCGCACGCCTGCCACACATTGCCGCATATATTTATCGTAAAAACTTCCATAACGATAAGCACATCGAACCAAACCCACGCCTAGACTGGGCAGGAAACCTTGCACATATGATGGGCTTTGATTCAGAAGATATCCGCCGTTTGTTCCGTTTATATATGGTTATACATGCAGATCATGAAGGGGGCAATGTATCAGCACATACAGCCCACCTGGTAAGTTCTGCTTTAAGTAACCCTTATTATGCTTATGGCGCTGCAATGACTGGTTTGGCCGGACCTCTTCATGGCTTTGCCAATCAGGATGTAATACACTGGATGTTTGAAATGCTGGAATACCTAGATACCGATGCTCCAACCGACAAACAAGTAGAGGATTATTGTAAAAAAACGTTAGAAGAAGGACGTGTTATTCCCGGTTACGGACATGCCGTTCTTAGAAAAACAGATCCACGGTTTACTGCTCAGCAGGAATTTGCAGAAAGATATGTAAAAGACGATCCGATGATTAATCTGGCAAATCAGCTTTACAGAATCGTTCCTCCCATTTTATCGGATGTTGCCAAAATAAAAAACCCGTGGCCTAATGTAGATGCATTCAGCGGTTCTCTTTTATATCACTACGGAATTAAAGAATATACTTTCTACACCGTACTTTTTGGAGTATCAAGAGCACTGGGAGTATTGGCTTCCTTAATTAACGATCGTATTTACGGAATGCCGATTGAAAGACCTACATCTCATCCGTTAAGCTGGTTTCAGGAACAAGCGTATGGAAAAGGAACTGGTTGCTAAAAAATATTATTATGATAATTAAAAAGCCGGTTTATCCGGCTTTTTTTGATCTAAAACGACATCTCTTTATAACGTATCACTATTAACCGACAAAAGTCGGGATTTCAAATTTTATTCACTATAACGCCCTGTTTATGGGCATCTAATTTATTTTTTCAAAACAGACCCCCTGTCTAAACCAGGTTTAACTGAAGTTGCCCGGGAGGTTCGCCAACTTCGATTTTATATGCGCGACTGGTACAACGTAATAGTTCTACCATGTCAAGCATACTAATCAGGTGTATCCTTATTAGTGAAGCCACAACCGAAAATGCTTTCCTGGTTTGAGCAATTTTTTGAATAACAGTCATTAACAATTGGGCAATTAACGTGCACCAAACCTGTGTACGTATTGCATTTTCGTTCTCTCCATAGAAATAATGCAACTGGAAGTTTTGCTTCATTTTTTTGAACAATAATTCGATGCCCCATCGCTTTTTATAAAGAAAGGCCACTTCTTCTGCGCTTATCCCGAAGTTGTTGGTCAGGAATTCAAAATACCTGTTCTTTTCATCCTGGTAACATACTTTGCGCAAACGTATTTTTTTGAAAACCTTCATCTGCCGTTTGCCATTTTCATTCTCGGGATGATATGTGAGTTCTATAATCTCATCGCGTAGCACTTTTGCCTTTCCTTTCTTGCGGTAATGCACCCGTTTTGTTTCAATTATCTCATAAACAGCATTCTTTTTCAGGCGGGTAACAAAATAAACTTGCTGGGTAGTCCACAAGGCAAATTGGTGATAATAATTGTAAGCTTTGTCAAACACTATCATACTATGTGATATTAGTTCAAGGCTTTTCAGGAAGTTTTTGTCATGGACTTTTGCGGCTGTGATTTTTACAAACCGGCCAACCGACTGTACGGCGTCAATAAGCATATGGACTTTTAAACCGCCCTTCTTTTTCCCATCTCCCCTGGGATTACGGCCAACACCTTTTAAGATGTCGCTAAATAAGCGAATTGTTGTTGAGTCAATTAAAAGTACCTCTTTGAATGTTAGCCCATAAGTCCGGCTGTCCGACAAAAATGATTGATACTTATCGACCAATGCAAAATACAAGTCCTCGAAAAAACGGTTGTCCCGGTTTCTTAAGCCATCGCTGGCTGTACTCTTGGCTGGTGCTTTTTCCAAACCAAGATGGTTTAGTTTCCCGCCTAAAGCCCTTAGCCCTTCACATGTTTCGGTCATCGAATCGCATCGGCTTAAAATCCCAAACAACATGGTGATTAAGTGCGTCCTGCTCTTAAATGCTTTATAATACCTGTCGCTGTCGTACGACCTTACTATGGATGATATGTTGACTCTTTCTATCAAATTGATGACCTGTTTGAAAATCGGCTGTCCGACAAATTTTATTTCACTAATTTTACCCATGTTGTAAAGAGTTTTCGTAAAAATCAATTTACAACTTTGAAGGGAAACCGAAAGGGAGTACCTTCTTTTTATTTAATTTAGTCGGACACTACTGATAACGTATCTAAAAAACTAAATTTAAACCAATGAACAAAACTCTAGTCTATAGTGATTTTAAAAAAATTATAGGCAGCAAACAACCGAAACAAAAACAGGAAACCAACCAGATAAACTGCCCCTTATACAGCAGTATAAAAAGAAAGGCAACCGAGCCACTGCCCGGTTGCCTGTAAGCTAAAAACTTAAAATGTGACCTGGTTAATGCTTTACCAGGATTTTCTGAGTCATAATTTTGTTTTGAGTTTTAATCGATATAAAATAAATTCCATCCGCCAGGTTATATACTTCCAGAGGCATAGGTTCGCCAGTGAGGAAGCACTGTATTTCGAGTACTCTGTTGCCTGCTATATTCTGAATGGCAAGCACAGCCGGCCCTGTAATTCCGTTCACCCGGACAAATATTTTATCACTGGCAGGAATAGGATAAACCAGCATGGATACATTCTGTGCTATCTCCCCGGATGCTGTAGCCAGGCTTACTGTTACCTTCATTTGCATTGTAGCTGTCATACCCGTTGGGTCTGTAGCCGTAATGGTAAAGAGGTAGGTTCCCAAATCCTGCTGAGAAGGAGTGAGTTCCAGTGAGTTTGTTTCACTGTCAAAATATACCCAGGAGGGCAATTCCCCTTCGGTGGCAAGAGCCTTCCCCTGCACCGTTTGCTGTGGGTAAGACACCACCGATAGGGAATAGGTAAGCTGCTGCCCGGTGTCCTCTTCGGAGAAGAGCCCGTCCAGCAGTATAAGGGAAGTGCTGTCTTTTTCCACTACGATTGAATCTGGCGCCTGCGGAGATACTACCGGGGGGTGGTTTTCTCCCACGGTAATGAATGTAGAGCAGAAAGCCGTATTCCCTGCAGTATCTGCCACGGCCACAGTCACAGGTAGCTGTTTCCCTGTATCGTCACCGGATAGTACCTCCACATCCAGGCTTGCCTGCAACATCGCTGCAGGGGTCACATCATCAGAGGTATATCCCGAGGTTTCATTTCCCATGGCTATTTTGTCTATGTCTGCCTGGGTAAGGGCATAACTTTCTCCCGGGTTCACAAACAGAGTCAAAGGGGTACAGAAAACCACGGGAGCCGTTGTATCAAAACTCTTTTCAGAATCCAGCGGGTAAGGGTCGCTGTTGTCTCCCACACCATCCCCATCTGAATCAGCTGTTTCACCGGAGTTTTTGGGGAATGAATCCATTTCATCGGGTACCCCGTCGTTGTCATCATCAGGATCATCGGTATCAGGTATCCCGTCCATGTCCGTATCTTCAAGGATGCGCAGGGTGGCATTTTTTGTTCCCCTGTATCCGTTCTGGTTAACCATCGCCACTACATCATATGCTCCTGCTTCCACCGGGGGCGTCTTCTCCCCGTTGTAGGTCACCACCACAGCTACCCCTGCCGGAGTTGTGGTAAAAGTCACTTCTTTTAACATCCCGTCATATACCTGCTGAAGGTTTCCGATTTGTATGTATACATCAGTCACAGGATCGGTAACGGTAAAGTCCCCGGGGATATATATAAAGGAGTAATTATCGTCCTGTCCTCCCTGTGGGATGATGGCTCCGGGATATGCCCCTACAAGGGTATTTATATCTATACCGGTTACCGCCACGGGTGGTGTATCAATAACATCCGCTGTTTCCCCTTCAGCAAAGCCGTCATAGGAAAGAGTGAGCGGCGGGTTTTCTTCCCCCTGTTTTTTTTCCTGGTTATCAGCCGTTACCGATAGTTGCTTTTTCAAGATGGTTGCCATCCCCGTAGGTGCATCATCAAAGGAAAGAGTATAGAGGTATGCCTGCGGGCCTGTTAGCTCCCCGCTGGCAAGCATCACCTGCCTGCTGCCTGCCTGTGGCAAATCAAAAACCACCTGTATATTTTGCAGCTCTGCCACATCTCCGGGAACAAGCCCGTTTAAGACCAGTTCCTGAGAAAGCAGGGTAGCTGCAGTAGAGGCGTCATAGGTTTTGTTTTCCACGGCAAAAGTCCCGGAAAGGGTCAGTTCTTTTTGTGTAATATCTGCCATCAGCCCTGCAGGCCGGGTGAGGGTATAGTTTGCAGCACTTATCCCTGTAATGGTCATTGTGGTGGTAACCGGTATGTCCTGTCCGGTGGTTGCCTGTTCAAAGGTACCGGAGGCAGCCCCTTCCAAAGTCACCACATCGCCGGTTTCTACCCCGGCAAGCAAAGCCCCGGTAATGCCGGCACGGGTGGTGCCGTCGTAGGTTTTGTTTTCTGCCATGGCCCCCTGAACCGTCAAAGGTTTGGGAGTGATGTTTGCCATCAGTCCCTGTGGCTGGGCAAGGGTATAATTTGGTGCATCGCTGCCGCTTAGTACCATGCTTGTGGTTACCGGTATTCCGTTCCCTGTGGAGGGGAGGTCAAACAGTCCTGTGTCGTACCCCGAAAGGGCTACATCATCGCCCGGGAGAGCTCCCAAAAGAGTAGCCCCGGTAAGGATGGCTGTATCGGTGGCATCATACACCTTGTTTTGTGCCACTGTCCCTGTTACGGTCAATGGTTTGGGTGTGATGTCTGCCATCAGGCCCTGTGGCTGGGCAAGGGTGTAGTTCCCTGCATCGCTGCCGGAGAGCACCATGTTTGTGGTAACAGGTATATCCATGCCTGCAGAAGCCTGCTCAAAGGTACCTGTATCACTTCCCGAAAGGCTTACGTCATCGCCCGGAATCGCTCCCGAAAGGGTAGCTCCGGTAAGGGTGACTACATTGGTGGCATCGTATGTTTTGTTTTCTGCCTGTGCCCCGGTAACCGTCAGCTCTATGGTGCTGATTTCGCCATCAGCGCTTGTGATGGGCGACGGGGTGGCCAGGTGGTAATTGGCTTTATCTGCCCCGGTAAGGGACAGCGCCACGCTGTAAGGGATACCGCTCCCTGCATCGCTTTGGCTGAAAGAGCCGCTGATTTCCAGGGTAACATCATCGCCGGGGATAAACCCGGCAGCCTGCGCCTGCAGGTGGTCCATCCCTGCATCGCCGTCAAAATCTTTTTGCTTTGAACCTTCTGCCAGGCTTACATCTACCGCTTTGGTATTCACGGTAAGCGAACCTGTCAGGTGTATGTTGCCGCTAAAGTTGCCGCTGGAACCAGTAACGGAAGAGGGCTGCAACTGGTAGGAGCCCGCAGCGTGCAGGTTCCCTGACTGGTTGTAAAGCGGACTTATCCCGGTAACGGTAAAAGAAACACTTCCCCCGGCCCCGTCACTAACCAAAAAGGTATTGTTGCCTTCACCGGTAACGTTCGCTGTTAAATCTTCAATGGCCGAGCCGTTGCTGTCCAGGTAACGGGCGGAGGCAATGATGTATTGCGGTTCTTCTCCGTAGGTAATGGTAGTTTTAGCGACCTGTACCATCAGCTCATCCGCCGGAACAATGGAATAATCTCCGGGGAGGTAAGAGAAACTGTAATTGTCAGCCGCCAGCCCGGAGGCTTCCAGTACCCCGGGGTATTCCCCTGCAGATTCTGTTCTGGAATTGGTACGGGCAATAAGCAATGCCCCTGTGTTAACAACAGCTTCTGTTTCCCCGTTTATAAAGCCGGTAATGGTTACCCCGTTATACCCGGGGGTATCTTCCTGTGTCACAAATTTGGTAGCGTTGGTGACCGTTACTTGTAGTTGTGCTTTTTCCACGGTGGCTGCTCCATCTGTCCAATCTAACAGGTAGTTGTCTGCCCTGGAACCGGTCAGTGTGAGGCTTCCCTTAATGATGGCGTGCTCCCCTGCCCCGGGGCCCTCGAGTTGCGGCGCCCCGGAAAGGACAACCATTGTCTCATCCACCGGCAGTACCCCTGAAAGAGACCCGTAGCCGTTTACTCCCTGTGGCATTTGTGTGGTGCCGTCATAGGTTTTGGTGACCCCGGTTTGCCCGGAGAGGCTTACCTGTACCGGTATAATGTTTGCTGTTGCCGTTGGCGCCCCGGTAAGGGAAAGGGTATAGTTTCCTGCATCGTCCCCGGTAAGGGCAGCTTCAATTTCTACCGGGACGTTATTTCCCGCGCCGGGGTATGCAAATACAGGGGCAAAGGCATTGACCATAACCTGGTCACCCGTCTGTACCCCTTCCAGGGAGAGGTTGTTTTCTTCCATCTGCGCAGCGGTGGTGGCATCGTATGTTTTGTCCTGGGCAGAAAAGCTGCCGGTAATAACCAGTTCTTTTCCTGTAATATTGGCTGTCAGCCCCAGTGGCTGTGTGAGGATATAACTGGGGGCATCTTCCCCGGTGAGTGTCATGCCGGTGGTAACCGGAATGTCCTGACCGGTGGTTGCCTGTGCAAAAGTCCCTGTGCTTTCTCCTGAGAGAGTTACATCATCACCGGTAAGAACGCCGGTAAGAAAGGCCCCGGTGAGGGTGGCCACACTGGTGGCATCGTATACCTTATCCAGCGCTGTTGTGCCGGTAACCGAAAGTTCTCTTTGGGCAATATCCGCTGTTAGCCCCTGGGGCTGTGCCAGGCTATAGTTTCCGGCATCACTGCCGATCAGTAGCATCTTTGTGGTAACCGGGATGTTGGTTCCGGCAGCAGCCTGTGCAAAGGTGCCGGAGCCTGTGCCTGAAAGAGCCACGTCATCACCCGAAACAGCTCCCGAAAGGGTAGCGCCGGTAAGAATGGCCACTTCGGTGGCATCGTATGTTTTGTTTTCGGCCTGTGTGCCGGTTACCGTCAGCTCTATGGTGCCAATCTCCCCGTCTGTGCCTGTCAGCGGAGATGGGGGGGCCAGGTGGTAGTTTGTTTTGTCTGCCCCGGAAAGGGAGATAGCTACGTTGTAAGGGATCCCTGTCCCTGCCTTGCTCTGACTGAAAAAACCACTGCTTTCCAGGGTAACATCATCACCGGAAATAAAACCGGCAGCCTGCGCCTGCAGATTGTCCATCCCTGCATCGCCGTCAAAATCTTTTTGGTTTGAACCTTCTGCCAGGCTTACATCTACTGCTTTGGTATGTACTGTAAGCGAGCCTGTCAGGTGTATATTATTACTGAAGTTCTGACTTGCACCGGTTACAGAAGAGGGCTCCAGCTGATAGGTGCCTGCTGCCAGAAGCTCCCCTGACTGATTGTAAAGGGGGCTTATCTCTGTAACGGTAAAGGAAACGCTTCCCCCGGCCCCGTCACTGACTGAAAAGGTGTTGTTTCCTTGGGCAGTAATGTCCCCGGTTAAATCGGCAATGGTATTGTCGTTGCTGTCCAGGTAGCGTGCCGAGGCAATGGCGTATTGCGGCGTTTGCCCGTAGGTAAAGGAAATGGGTGTGACCTCTACGGAGAGCTCATCGGCGGGAAGGATGGAATAATCCCCGGGCAGATAGGTAAAGGAGTAGTTTTCCGCTGCCAGCCCGGAGGCTTCCAGTACCCCGGGGTATTCCCCTGCGGATTCTGTTCCGGTATTGGTACGGGTAATCTCCAGGGCTTCGGTATTAAGAATCGTTTCGGTTTCCCCGCCGGTAAAGCCGGAAACCACAACCCCTTTGTATCCCGGGGTATCGCTCCCTGTAACAAACTTAGTGTCGTTGTTTACCTGTACGCTTAGTGCTACCCTGGTAATGGTTCCTGTGCCATTGGTCCATACCAGCCGGTAGTTGCCGGCTTTGGTTCCTGTGAGCGAGAGGTCTCCTTTTACAATGGTATGTGCCCCTGCTTCTGCCCCGTCAAAGAGGGCCGCTCCGGTAAGGGTAACAGCTGTCTGGTCTGCGGGGAGTATCCCGGAAAGGCCGCTGTGGCCTGTTTCCCCCTGGGGGAGCATAGCATCGCCGCTGTAAGGTTTGGTAACTCCTGCAGCCCCGGAAAGGTGTATCTCTTTTTGCCGTATGTTTGCTGTAGTTGTGGGTGCTCCCAGGTGGGAAAGGGTGTAGTTGGGGGCATCGTCCCCGGTAAGGGTGGTCCCGGAAATGGAAACAGGGATGCTGTTGCCGGCAGTAGCTGTTTCATACAGGGGAATGGCCCCTGTGGGTGAAACATCATCGGTCCCGGCGCCCCCTGTAAGGGTGATGTTGTTACCGCTAAAGGAGGCTGTGGTGGTGCCGTCATAGGTTTTGTCCTCCACGGAAAAAGTACCTGTCAGCGCCAGTTCTTTTTTGGTAATATCTGCTGTGAGCCCTGAGGGTTGTTCCAGCGAGTAGTTGGGGGCATCGGGACCACTGATTAACATATTGGTAGTTACGGCAATCTCTGTTCCCACGGTAGCCTGTGCAAAGGTACCGGAGGAAGCATTTTCCAGTGTCACCACATCGCCTGCGGCCAGGCCGGAAAGCATGGCCCCGGTAATCAGGGCTACATCGGTGGCATCGTATACTTTGCTTCGCGCAACGGCGTTGACTACGGTCAGCGGTTTACCATTGATATCCAGGGTGCCGTTTTCAAAAGTAATAAGGTAATTGTCTGAGCTAAGGCCCGAAGGCGTAATCACATACTGCCCCGAGCCGGTAGCGGTAGCCGCTGTCCCGGAAAATACAAGGGCGCCGGAAAGGTTGTTTTCATCCTCACCGGGAACAAACCCGGAGTAGGTAACGGTAAAGGGGCTGAACAGCTCCCCGTCGTATTCCTTGCTTTTATCTTCGGCGGTAATGGTCAGCGCTGCCCGGGTGATTTCCAGGGAACCATTGGTAAAGGTAATGTCGTAGTTATCCGAAGTAAAGCCTTCCGGGGTGATAGTGTAGCTGCCCACACCGGGTTCGGTGGTAGCATTCCCGCTAAAGGCCAGCGAACCGGAAAGGTTGCTTTGGGTTTCGCTGTTTACAAAACCGTCATAGGTAACGGTAAACCCGCTAAAAACGGTGCCGTCATACACCTTGCTTTGGTCATTGGCGGTAATGGTGAGCGGGGCTTGGGTAATCTCCAGGGAACCATCGGTAAAAGTAATGTCGTAATTATCCGAAGTAAACCCACCGGGGGTGAGGATGTAGCTGCCCACACCGGTTTCAGTAGTGGCATCCCCGCTGAAAGCAAGCGAACCCGAAAGGTTGCTTTGGTTTTCGCTGTTTACAAACCCAGAGTAGCTGGCGGTAAACCCGCTAAAGACGGTGCCGTCATAAACTTTCGTCTGGTTATCGGCGGTAATAGTAAGCGTTGCCCGGGTGATTTCCAAAGAGCCATCGGTAAAGGTAATGGTATAATTATCCGAGGTAAGCCCGCCGGGGGTAATGGTGTAACTGCCCACGCCTGTTTGGGTGGTGGCATCCCCGCTGAAAGCAAGCGTGCCGCCCAGGTTGCTTTGGGTTTCGCTGTTTACAAACCCATCATAGCTAACGGTAAACCCGCTAAAGACTGTGCCGTCGTAAACTTTCGTCTGGTTATCGGCGGTAATAGTAAGCGTTGCCCGGGTAATTTCCAGGGAGCCATCGGTAAAAGTAATATCGTAGTTATCCGAAGTAAAGCCGCCGGGGGTAATGGTATGGGTGCCCGCGCCGGTTTCGGTGGTGGCTGACCCGCTAAAAGTAAGCGAACCCGAAAGGTTGCTTTGGGTTTCTCCGTTTACAAAACCGGAGTAACTGGCGGTAAAGGGGCTGAAGAGCTCCCCGTCATACACTTTGCTTTGGTCATCAGCAGTAATGGTCAGCGCTGCCCGGGTGATTTCCAGGGAGCCATCTGCAAAAGTAATATCGTAGTTATCCGAAGTAAAGCCGCCGGGGGTAATGGTATGGGTGCCCGCGCCGGTTTCAGTAGTGGCTGCTCCGCTAAAAGTAAGCGACCCCGAAAGGTTGCTTTGGGTTTCGCTGTTCACAAAACCATCATAGGTAACGGTAAACCCGCTAAAGACGGTGCCGTCATACTCCTTGCTTTTATCATCGGCGGTAATGGTGAGCGGGGCTTGGGTAATCTCCAGGGAGCCATCGGTAAAAGTAATATCGTAATTATCCGAAGTAAAGCCGCCGGGGGTGATGGTGTGGGTGCCCACGCCTGTTTGGGTGGTGGCATCCCCGCTGAAAGCAAGCGAACCGCCCAGGTTGCTTTGCGTTTCGCTGTTTACAAAACCGTCATAGGTAGCGGTAAAACCGCTAAAGGTTATGCCGTCGTATGTTTTGCTTTGGTCATCAGCAGTAATGGTCAGCGCTGCCCGGGTAATCTCCAGGGAACCATCGGTAAAAGTAATATCGTAGTTATCAGAGGTAAAGCCGCCGGGGGTGATGGTGTGGGTGCCCACACCTGTTTCGGTGGTGGCATCCCCGCTGAAAGCAAGCGAACCGCCCAGGTTGCTTTGCGTTTCGCTGTTTACAAACCCATCATAGCTGGCTGTAAAGGAGCTGAACACTGTGCCGTCATAAACTTTCGTCTGGTTATCGGCGGTAATGGTGAGCGTTGCCCGGGTGATTTCCAAAGAACCATCCGTAAACGTAATGGCATAGTTATCCGAAGTAAAGCCGCCGGGGGTAATGGTATGGGTGCCCGCGACGGTTTCAGTAGTGGCATCCCCGCTAAAGGTAAGCGAACCCGAAAGGTTGCTTTGGGTTTCGCTGTTTACAAAACCGGAGTAGGTAACGGTAAAACCGGAAAATACTGTGCCGTCGTATGTTTTGGCCTGGTTATCGGCAGTAATGGTAAGCGGGGCTTGGGTAATCTCCAGGGAGCCATCGGTAAAAGTAATATCGTAATTATCCGAAGTAAAGCCGCCGGGGGTAATGGTGTGGGTGCCCGCCCCGGGGTTGGTGGTGGCGTCCCCGCTAAAGGTAAGCGTGCCGGAAAGGTTGGTTTCATCTTCGCCGCTGACAAAACCATTATAACTGGCGGTAAAACCGGAAAAGGTTGTGCCGTCGTATTCCCTGCTTTTATCATCGGCGGTAATGGTAAGGCCTTTGGCGGTGATGGAGGCGGTTAGCCCGGTGGGCTGGGTAAGGCTGTAATTAGCCGTGTCAGCCCCTGCCAGTTTCAGAATAGCTGTTACCGGCAGGTTGCTGCCCACGCCTGTTTGGGGAAAAACACCAAGGGTGTCGGTATCAAGGGTTACTTCGTCGGTGACTGCCACCCCAATTAGGGTAACCCCGGTAATGCGGGTGGTGTCACCGGCATCGTATATTTTGTCCTGGGCTACTGCCCCTGTTATGGTTAGTTCTTTTTTGTTGACGGTTAAGCTTTGGCTTACTTCCTGTGCAGCGCCGTAAGTTTCATCACCCGGCTGGTTGGCATAAATGGTGGCGGTACCTGCCCCAACAATGGTAAGGGTGCTGCCACTGATGCTAACCACATCGGGAGCATCGGTGGTGTAAACCACACCTAGGCCGGAAGTGGAAGAAGCCGTTAAATCAAAAGCGGCATCGCCATAAGTTTTATCGGGCAGGGCATTAAAGGTGATGCTTTGTGCTATAAATGTGGTAAACGATACCTCGTTGCTATAATAAGTTAAATCGGCATCGGTTGCATACGCACGCACGTAGTAGGTGGTTCCTTCGTTTAAACCGCTTAACTGGTATTGAAGGCTGTCGGTAGAGCTTAATATAGTTTCAGTGCTGAAACTGTCACTGGTAGTTGGATTGCCAGTGGTATTCCAGCACAGCCCGTTGGCGCTTACCGTGGTTGATTTCATTTTTGTTATTGCAATATTAACGGTGGCAGATGTGGTATTTACCGGTGCAACCGAATCAATCGCCAGCTCAATTAAATACTCCAGGATATCATCAGCGCCCGGCTGCCAGCTGAATATGGGGTAACCGCTGTTGATGGTCTCCTCCTGGTCCATGTCCCAAATATCGTCGGTTCCATCGGTGGTTTCCCTTGCAAAATCAAAACCAGAAAAATTAGTATATACTTTCATTTCTGTTGTGGTTTTGCCCGTGCCTAAACTATTTGACACGCTGGCAACATCGCTATTGTAAAAACAGCTGGTAAGGCTAACATCACTGTTTAAATCTTCGCCAAGAAACGCATTTGCATTAGTAGAACCAGTGACTGGCGAAACGGTATAACAATTGGTAATGTTTGGAGCGCCACTGGTGGTATTGCTTCTTGTTTGTCCGATTAATCCTCCAACACGTTGGGAACCGGACACGGTTCCGGTTGAATAACAATCTTCAATAGTGCCTCCGTAACCGCAAAAACCTAATAATCCGCCCGAATTCGTATAAGCTGTAACTGTAGCAGTGCTGTAGGACTGCCTGATGACAGAATTTTCAGAATTGGCAACATGAACCCCCACCAAACCTCCGGCATTTGCTAATGTGCTGTTTGATGTTACGCTTCCTGATGAAAAACAATTTTCAATAATAACCTTGTCGGAACTGCCGATTAACCCACCAACTCTTTCGTTTTCAGCTGTTACTTCGCATGCGCCCGACGATTGTGAAAGTGTTACTAAATTTCCTTCTTCGCCAAAAAACTGGCCTGTTAATCCGCCGGTATAACTATTGCCCGAAACGTTTCCGGAAGAATGGCAATTGGTTATATTTCCATTGGCATTACCTATTAATGCCCCGGTATAATTATTACCAGTAATATCAACATTAACCAGGCTTGTATTTTCAATAACAGCCGTAGTGTAGCCAAACAAACCTACCGTATTTTGCGTGGGGCGGTTAATCGTAAGGGTGCTAATGCTGTGCCCGCCTCCGTTGTAGGAACCGGTAAAAGGCACATCGCTAATTCCAATGGGCGAAAAACCATTGTTGGTGCCGGTGGTGGTGGCATCGTTGGCATCGTTGTAGGGATTACCATCGCCATCGTCGTCGCTATCATCGAAATATTGGGTGGCCGAAGCATCAATATCGGCCGTTTGAATGTAGTTAAAACCCCACAATGCAGGGTTTACCGACAGGGCTGTTAAATCTTCTAAAGTAGCAATTTCGAAGGGGTTTAATCCAGAACCATCGCCATTGGCAAAGGGAATATTTATCAGCACATCATCGGCCCCTTGCTGCCAGCTTAAAATAGGCCAGCCGCTGTTTATGGTTCCGTCCTGGTCCATGTCCCAGATATCGTTGGTGCCATTGGCAGTTTCACTTACAAAATCCCAATTGGCGAAACTTGAGTACAGCTCCATTTGCGTACTGTTAAGGTTAACTACATTATAACTGGTACTGGTTGACAGGGTAACATCGCCATTAAAATAGTTGTTGGAATATGTTCCAATTATGTAATAGGCTATAGGTTTCATATAAGAAGAGCCTCTGGATGCACTTACCGGCCCGGCAGCATAACAGTTTTGAAGCGTAGAAGAGTTATATATAGTCCCGGCAATCCCACCAATATACCGGTACCCGGTAACCGCGGCTGTACTGTAACAATCGGTAATTTTGGTATAGTTATCAGCATAGCCCAGTATACCGCCTGTATAGTCATAACTGCCGGTTGTTGTTACTGTTCCGGTTACGTAACACTGGCTAATCACTGTAGAATCGGAACTGCTACCCTGCGAATATCCAACTAAACCACCAATGTTGTGTCCGCTACCGGTTATGTTTATTTCTTCCAGTCCCAGTTGTGAGATTCTGGCTCCGTTAGTGTAACCAAACAAGGCAGACGTTGCCCCCCGGTTGATAGTAAGCCCTGAGATAATATGGCCGTCTCCGTTGTAGTTTCCACTGAAGTAGTTTGAATTATCAATACCAATAGGTGAAAAACCTTCGTTATTCCCGGCGCTGGTAGAGTCGGCAGGGTCGTTCCAGGGGTTGCCGTCTCCATTGTCGTCGCTGTCGTCGAAATATTGGGTAAGCGAGGCATCAATATCGGCGGTTTGTTTAAAGTAGTAGTTGCCTTTAGCCACTTCTGTTCCGCGCGATAAAATAACCAAATCTTCAAGCGAAGTAATAAGGAAAGGGTCGGCCTCGGTGCCGCTTCCCTGCGGGGGTGCTAGAAATAACAGGTTATCGGCTTCTTCCTGCCAGCTTAATATGGGGTAACCGCTCCCTTCCTGATCCATGTCCCAAAAATCGTCGGTTCCGTTCGCCGTTTCCCGTATAAAATCGAAGCCTGTAAAGTTGGTGTAATCCAGCATTTGGGTGGTGGTTAAGCCACTGCCCAGCCCGTTTGAAGCACTGGCAATGCTGCTATTGTAAAAACCGTTGGAAATAGAGATGCTACCACTGCTTGTATTATCATAACCAATAAAGGCGCTGTAGTTGGAAGAAGCCGTAATTGGTGAAACCGTATAACAATTAGAAACACTACTATTGCCGGTGGAAGAGTTAGAATTATATCCAATAAGACCGCCCACATACTGTGTGCCACTTACGCTTCCGGTTGAATAACAATTTTCAATATAGCTTTTAGAATTATATCCTACTAACCCTCCAGAATATTGACTACCTCCTTCAACAGAGGCTGTGCTATATGAGTTTTTTAATGTACTACTGTAATTGAGGCCAACTAAGCCTCCGGTATATTGATAACTACTTATATTTCCCGAACTATAACATTTCTCAACATATCCTTCCCTGCACATAGCTACCAGCCCACCTGTTTCTCCCCAAGAAGAATGAACGGTACAAGAACTGGAAGACTCGGATATAATCCCATATTGTAAATAACCTGCTACCCCTCCGGAGTACCTGTCTCCGGAAATATTCCCGGAAACATGGCAGTTATTTATGCCGCCTGTTACGTATCCTGCCAGTCCTCCTATATATTCATCGCCTGTAATATCCACATTGTTTAGGGTTACATTTTTAATTGTATCGGTAATATATCCAAACATACCTATATGGCTCAGCGTAGGGCGGTTTATGTAAAGGCCATTAATGCTATGCCCATCGCCATTGTACGAACCACTAAAAGGTACCTCTTCATTACCAATGGGGCTAAAACCTTCGCCACCATAGTAAAAATCGCCACCGCTTTCGAAATCGGCTGCCAAAAAGGTTAAATCGGCGGTTTGCCGAAAATGTTTATCCCAATATACTTCAACAAGGCTTAGTCTTTTTAATTCATCTAAAGAACTAATTAAATAGGGGTCGGCTTCGGTACCACTTCCCTGGGCAAAAGGCGGGGTATAGGTTCCGTTTAAGGTTCCGTCGGCTTCGGGTTGCCATGCCAGTATGGGGTAGCCGCCCGGTACATCGTCCCAAATATCGTTGGTTCCGTTGCCGGTTTCATCTACAAAATCCCAGCCACTAAACATATAGGTGTTTAATGTTTGCATCTCGGCTGTTGTTAATCCGGTGCCTGCCGGGCTGGTAGCTTGTCCCGAGGTCTCAGTATTCCAAAAGCAATTTTTTATTTTTATTATTGCATTACCGCCAGTGCTTAATATACTGAATAACCCCCCATAATACATCCCTGCTGTAGGTACACTCCCAGTGGAATAACAATTTTCTATGACTATTACATCAGTAGAATTTGCTGATACATCACCTATAAGTCCTCCAATTCTATTTGCAGAAATTACATTTCCTGTAGAATAGCAATTTTTTACAATGCTGGGGCCGCTTATGCTTCCTATTAATCCGCCAGCACGATATAGGCTTGCAGAAATATTTGCAGTACTGTAACATTCACTAATAGTAGTAGTTGTTAAAGACAAACCAATTAAGCCTCCTACATCATATTCAGTAGCGTTTATATTGCCTGAACTAGAGCAACGAGAGATTTCTTTTACTTGAGATAGCGTACCAAATATGCCTACTCTAGTCTTTCCCGTAATATCAACATTTGTAAAGTTTAAGTTAGAAATAATAGCGGGATAATAACAATATCCCATAAAGCCAATATTACTAGTTGAAGGCCTGTTTATATAGAGCCCATCAATGGTATGCCCATCCCCATCGTAAGAACCGGTAAAATTTGTTGAATTGTTACCAATAGGAATAAAACCCTGTCCGCTGTTGTAAAAAGCGCCACCGCTGGCAAAATCGGCAGTGGTAAAAGTAATATCGGCGGTTTGTTTAAAATAGTAGCCTTGCCCCCAGTAAGTGCTGTTTTCGGAGAGGGTTTTTAAATCGGTTTTTGTGGCAATAAGGTAAGGGGCAGCCTCGGTGCCGCTGCCGCCGCTAAATTGTGCTAAAAGCGGGGTGGCAAGCAAAAAAAGCAAAAATGTGGTTAATAAACTCAACCATCTATTTGCTTTTTGGGTTTTACCCCTTTTGCCTGCTACACCTGTTGTTTTCTGTTGCTTGTTTAATTGTGTGTTTTTTCCTGAATTTTTTAGAGATAAATGTAAATAATGGTCCATAGTATTTATTTTTTATATTTCTAATTTTTTTAATAACTGGCGATTTGCACCCTGTGCATGTATGATTTTGTAAAAATGATTGCCATGGGGTACCAGGGTATATGCATTTTATACATAGTGAGCCAGCGTGTTTGTTTTTGCGTCTATTTGTTAATGAATTATTCTTTTTTTATTTCTTTTTTAGAATGGTTACAGACCTGATTTGCATCCGGAAAATCAGGTGGTATTATGCACGAATAAGTTATTTAAACCCTTGTAAATAAGCAATATATTTGACGCCCAATAAAAGTCAAGCGGCTAAATTGGCGTTAAGCGGGAGTATTTTAATTTAAGCGTATTGATTTTAGGGTTGAAGGGATTTGGAAAGGGGGCTTTGGGCAGTGTGCTGTGAGCATTTAGCCATGTTTGGGCGGCATTTTTTTGCTCTTTGTTCTTGATTCCTGAATCTTTTTTCCTGTTATTTTCCTGTTTTAAACCTTCAGGGTTTGGGAAACACCTGAAGGTTGGGGCAATGTGTTTTAATTGGAACCAAAACTTTTGTATGACAGCCCTTTTTTCTGCTCCTGGCAGGAGGAGTACCCGAGTGAGCTAGGGGGAGGTGGTTGTTTTTTGGGCTTTGAGCTTAGGGCTGTGAGCGATGAGCTTTGGGCGATGTACTTTTTGCGGGTTCTTGAATTATTGCTTTTTGTTGTTGTTTTATTCACCACCCCGTCCGCTAAGTGCGGACATAGGGAGCGGGGAAAGGGAGGTGACACGAGTTGGGCAATAGACTGTGAGCGGTGAGCTTTGGGCTTGTTTGTTCTGTTCATTTTATTCTCTAAACATTTCGCTCTTTTAAATTTATTTATAATCATTCACAAAACGCCCAAACACACAGACAAACAACTAACTATAAACCACTTAAAACAATTTTATATTTTTCATTTTTTAAAGCACATCCAATGATTTTTTGCCTTACATTTGGTTTGTTTTTTTAAAGAATAAATTAATTGATTCGTTATAGAATTATATGAAAATTACTATTCGAAAATCAGCGTCAAGCGACCTTGATTTTCTTGAGAAATTGGAAAAAGAGTGTTTTCCATCTTTTCAACAAAGCAACCGCAGGGCTATTCGTTACAGTTTGTCAAGCCCATTTCAGAAAGTAATTATTGCGGAGATAACAAAAGGAAAAACTATCACTCCTGTTGCATCCGCCACTCTATTTATCTACCCAAAAACCATACGTCTATTTTCCATCGCTGTTTTACCTGGGTTTCAGGGTGGCGGCATAGGCAAGCAATTAATGGCTCATGTACTCAACCTTGCACAAACCGAAAAATATGAACGCATCTCACTGGAAGCCAGAAAAGAAGACAAAAAGTTGGTTCGCTTTTATCAAAATGCTGGTTTTGTTCAAACCGAGGAATTGCATAATTACTATGCAAAAAACGAAGATGCATTTCGCATGGTGTTAAAATTGGAAGAACACGCTGAAAAACAGAGCATTTCCAATATCATTATTGTAAAAAATCCAAAAAGCTGGAATTTAGAAATAGAAGGTGTAAAAGTTATTTCTTCCCGAAATTATATTACCGACCCGGAATTTCAGTCATTAAAGAATGTGCGTATTTTTAACCTCAGCAATTCATACAGCTACCAGAAAATGGGGTACTATGTATCGCTTCTGGCATCTGCGCGCGATCACAGGGTTATTCCCAATGTAACTACCCTTCGTGATTTTTCGAGTCTGGCTTTAATACGTTCACTTTCCGGGTACATTGATGAAGATATTCAAAAAAGCCTGAAACATGTGCCTGAAACAAAAATTAGCCTGTTTATATATTTTGGGCAATCCGTTAATCCACGGTTCAGGCTGCTGGCACAAAAGCTTTACCATATGTTTGAAGCGCCATTGCTGCAAATAGATTTTGTAAAAACCGATAAATGGATCGTACAAAAGGTTTCGCCTTTAAGCCTAATGAAAGTAAACCCGGAGCATATGGACAAAGTGCAGGAATTTGCCCGCGATTACTTTTCTAAAAAACGATTTAGCCGCCCAAGGTTTAAAAATTATAAATACGATTTAGCCATCCTGGTTAATCCGAATGAGAAAAACCCTCCCTCCTGCCCTGTTGCTTTGCAAAATTTTAAAAGGGCAGCGGAAAAAACAGGGTTCTATGTGGAGTTTATAACCAAAGATGATTTTAGCCAGCTGTCGGAATTTGATGCTTTGTTTATTCGTGAAACAACCAATGTAAATGATCACACGTATCAATTCTCAAGGACGGCTTATGCTGAAGGCCTTGTTGTAATTGATGACCCCTGGTCAATTCTACGTTGCTCCAATAAAATTTTTCAGAATGAAAGGTTAAAGCAGAATAAGATTAAAACGCCGGCCACGCTCATTTTATCAAAATCAAATTACCACAGTACTCCGGTAAATTTAACATTTCCGCTGGTACTAAAACAACCCGACAGCGCCTTCTCGCTGGGGGTTGAAAAGGTTGATAACGAGGAAGACCTTAACCGCTCGCTAAAGAAACTATTCAGATTATCGGATCTCGTTGTTGTACAAGAGTTTATGCCATCGGAATTTGACTGGAGAATTGGAATACTGGATCAGGCTCCATTATTTGCCTGCCGTTATTATATGGCCAAGAACCACTGGCAGATTTATAACTGGAACAGCCAAAATAAAGATAACACCGGAGATTCTGATACTGTTCCGATAGAAGAAGTTCCGGAGGCGGTTATAAAAACAGCTTTAAAAGCAGCCTCTTTAATTGGTGACGGGTTATATGGAGTAGATTTGAAAATGATAAACGGAGAAGTTTATGTAATTGAAATCAACGACAATCCCAATATTGATTCAGAGGTGGAAGATTTAATCTTAAAAGACGGACTTTACAACCGCATTATGGAATCACTTTTTAAACGTATTGAGATTAACCGGAATATTGCTCAGTTTGTTTCGGGCTAAAACGATACAGCCCGTTTTTAGCTATTTTTAATCTTTCTTTGGTGGTCATTTTCTAAGAAAAATAAAACAAAGTAGAGACAAGAACGTTACTTTTGCCGGAAATATCATCAAATAGAAGATTATGGCTATTTCAAAAAATATAAAAAGCATTACATGTATCGGAGCGGGTTATGTAGGTGGCCCCACAATGGCAATGATTGCAAAGCAATGCCCGGAAATACGGGTCAACGTAGTGGATATTAATCCGGAGCGAATTGCTGCATGGAACGATACCGACCTCGATAACCTGCCTATCTACGAACCCGGTTTGAAAGAGATAGTTGCCCAGGCCAGAGGTAAGAACCTTTTCTTTTCTACCGATGTTGAAGCGAGAATACATGAATCGGAGATGATTTTTATTTCGGTAAATACTCCTACAAAAACGTATGGTGTTGGGAAGGGAATGGCTGCCGACTTAAAATACGTGGAACTGTGCGCCCGGCAAATTGCCCGCATTGCCAAAGATGATAAAATTGTTGTAGAAAAATCTACATTACCGGTACGTACAGCCCAGTCAATAAAAACTATTCTGGAAGCCGAAAGTAAAGAAGTAAAGTTTAAAGTGCTTTCCAATCCGGAATTTTTAGCGGAAGGAACAGCAATGCAGGATTTGCGTCACCCCGACCGCGTGCTAATTGGCGGAGATGAAGATGAAGACGGACAAACAGCTATACAGGCATTAAGCCAGATATATGCCCACTGGGTTCCGCAAGAAAAGATTCTGACCACCAAACTCTGGTCATCTGAGTTATCAAAACTTACGGCAAATGCATTTCTTGCCCAACGCATTTCATCGGTGAATGCCATTTCTGCTTTGTGTGAAAGAACTGGCGCCGATGTAGACGAAATAGCCCAGGCAATTGGAGCCGATTCACGAATTGGTCCTAAATTTTTAAAAGCATCCGTAGGTTTTGGCGGAAGCTGTTTTCAGAAAGACATCTTAAATCTGGTATACCTTTGCCATCATTTTAATTTACCCGACGTGGCTGATTACTGGGAACAAGTGGTAAAAATAAATGATTATCAGAAAAAACGTTTTGCCAAGCAAATTATAGATTCGCTTTTCAACACCGTATCCGGAAAAAAGATCTCTTTTCTGGGATGGGCATTTAAAAAAGACACCAACGACACCCGTGAAAGCGCAGCTATTTATGTAGCATGGGAATTGTTGCAAGATCAGGCAGAAGTGCATATTTACGACCCAAAAGTAACAAAAAAGCAAATTCTGTCAGACATAGAAAAACTTCAGCAAACCCAACAACTTCCGGGAACAGTAGATGTAAAATCGCTTATACATATCCACCAGTCTCCTTATGAAGCGATGCAAAATGCACATGCCATTGCGATTTTAACCGAGTGGGATGAATTTAAAACCTACGACTGGCAAAAGATTTATCAAAATATGTGTAAACCAGCCTTTGTTTTTGACGGAAGAAATATACTGGACAGCAAGTTTATGCAACAGAATGGTTTTATATATAAAGGAATTGGAAAAGAGTAATATTTGATGACGGATAGTAATACTTTTAACCACATAAATACTGCCATTCAGGCTGCTATAAAAGCGGGTGAAGAAATTATGACCATTTACACAGCTCCAAATGCAGATTTTTCTGTTGAAAAAAAAGCTGATAATTCGCCCGTTACTATTGCCGACAAAAAGAGTCATGCGGTTATAAATCAAATGCTGAAAACGACTTCCATTCCCATTTTAAGCGAAGAAGGACGTGATATACCGTACCAAGAACGAAAGAAATGGGAAAAAATGTGGATGGTAGATCCTTTGGATGGAACCAAAGAATTCATAAAACGCAACGATGAGTTTACTGTAAACATTGCTCTTTTGGAGAACCAGAAGCCTGTGGCAGGTATAATATATGTTCCGGTAACAAAAGTATTGTATGTTGGAGTAGTCAATTGGGGAGCTTTTCGTTTAGATGGACCACCACCCGCAACGAACATGCAGCTTTTGGCCAGTGAAGGAACAGCTCTCCCATCCCCTAAAGAACGTGCCTATTATACCATTGCCGATAGCCGGTCGCATATGAATGAGCAAACGCAAAACTATGTTAACCAACGAAAGAAAGAACACCAGTCAGTTAACATAATTTCTTGCGGAAGTTCATTAAAAATTTGTTTAGTAGCCGAAGGGACAGCCGATGAATATCCGCGTTTTGCCCCAACAATGGAATGGGACACTGCGGCCGGCCATGCCATTGCAAAAGCTGCCGGGAAAAAAATATGGCTTTCTGATTTTTCGGGTGAGTTGATTTACAACAAGGAGAACCTGTTAAATCCTAACTTTATAGTAAAATAGAGTAAGTTTATCAGGCTATTCGCACTGAAGTCATAGAAAGAGAACCTCCTACATATTTATCGTTAAAAAATTCCACGGAATCTTTTTGCTCCTGCAGGCCAAGGGAATAGATTAACGGATAATAATGATCTGGTGTAGGAATAGCAAGTTTTGCGGCCGTCCCCAAACCTTCATAGGAAATTAAATCTTCATGTTGCTTATGTTCAATTTTCGATTTGAAAATGGCATTTATTTCCTGTGCCCAGTCGTATCCGTAATTTGGTTCGTTCATGCGTTGCCAGTCTACCCGCCGAAGGTTGTGCACCATATTTCCGCTCCCAATAATAAGTACGCCCTTTTTTCGCAAAGAAGCAAGTTCCTGTGCCAGTTTGTAATGATATGCTGCCGGTTTATAAAAATCGATACTTAACTGCAAAACAGGAATATTTGCATCAGGATACATGTGCCTTACAACGCTCCAGGTTCCATGATCCAGTCCCCACTCATGATCCAATCCAGCGTTGGTACTTTGAACCATGTTTGTAATTTCAGTAGCCAGTTCGGGTTTCCCCGGTGCGGGATACTGCACCTCGTATAACTCCTTGGGAAAACCGCCAAAATCATGAATTGTGCGTGGAGACTCCATTGCTGTAACATAAGTTCCGGCAGTAAGCCAATGCGCCGATATACACAAAACGGCCTGGGGCTGTGGAATTTCTTTTCCTAACTTTGCCCAGTACTGCGAAAATTCGTTGTTCTCAATTCCATTCATCGGAGAGCCATGTCCAACAAAAAGTACAGGCATTTTTTTGCTTTGAGCCAGCAGTCCGCTGGTATATTTAGACAAATCAGTTAATGTTCCTATTCCTATTCCTCCACTTAACAAGTATATAAAATCTTTCCGTAGCATTTCAGTTTCCCTTTCACAAAAACAAAAGGGATTTGACTATCCAGACCAAACCCCTTTTTTCAATATGATAATGTAAAATCTTATTTGTTCAATATCATTTCAGCAATGCTATTCAAACTTCTTTTACTCATAAAATCAAAACGTGTATTGTTATTAAGCCTGAATCTTATTTACTTGGCTTTGGCTACCAAATTAAACTCAATTTCCATATCGTCATAAATCATTTTGTCGCCCAGATTTTCAAAAAAGGAGCCTGAACTATATTTAATATTGTATTTAGCTCTGTCAACTGTTGCGGTTCCTTTAGCTGTTAACTGTCCGTTGCTAACGTTTACTGTAGCAGGAAAAGAAATCTCGTTGGTAATACCCTTAATGGTTAATTTACCTGTAACAGTATAAGCATCGCTTCCTGAGGCTTTTTTAAAGCTGGTTGTAACAAATGTTGCTTTTGGAAATTGCTCAACAGAGAAGAAATCATCTGATTTTAAATGGCCTACCAACTTCTGATTCCATTCAGGATCCGTTAAATCGGTACATGCTATGGAATTCATGTCTAACGTTATATTGGCATTCGAAACTTTTCCACTTTCCGCAACAACTTCACCTGAAGAAAGAGATAAAGTACCTGAATGTTCTCCTCCTACTTTTTTACCAACCCATTTTACGTTGCTCTGTTTTACATCTACATTGTAAACGGTTTTTCCATTTTCTGAATTACCTGCTGCCGCTCCTAAGGCAAACAAAAATACACCTAAAATTGCTAAACTAAACTGTTTCATTTTTCTGATTTTTTTTCATTATTTATACTGCAAATCTACAGCGATCATAACATCAAAAAAATAAACTAGTTTAATAAAAATACATTTTAGTCTTTTTTTCTTATTCTTTTTGCAAGAATTTTACTTAAAAATACCGGAGTGACCCCAAGATACGAAGAAATATGATACTGTGGCAATCGTTGAACCAAATCGGGATAGCTACTCACCAAATCCTCATAGTTCTCTTCTGCCGTATTGGTTAATATAGAAACAAGCCTCTTTTGCAAAAAAATATACGAGCGTTTCAGGTATGGTACAAATGAGGTAAAATTATTTGTTAATGCATTCAAATTCTCATCGGTTACCGAATAAACAACACTCTTTTCCACAGCATCAAGAAAAAAAGAGGTTTCTGCAGGTGTTGCCAAATCGCCAATCCACTGATTTTCGCGTGCAAACAGTACATTAAATTCTTTTCCGGAAGAATCGATTACATACATGCGCAAAAGTCCCTTCTCAATGAAATAATGACGCGTATTGGTTTCACCGCTGCCAAACAAAAGCTCTTTCTTTTTGAGAACTTCTTTTCGAAATGAATTCTGAATCACCAGCTTCTCCTTTTCAGTCAGTTCCCTGTTCAGACTTTTTTCATAAAATGTTTGAATTGTGGTAAGATTTTCCATAAACAGCCGTTACTTCATGTAAGACAAAAGTAAATGTTTCTGCATAAACAGCACTCTGTAATTCCAAGAATCGACAGAAAGTAAAAACAGAGTCATGTTTATCAGTAATTTTTTGTTCATTTGTTACATGCGGAAACAAGTATCAAAAAAACTTTTTAAAATATTGAAAATTCATCAGTAGTATTTCTAAAAAAAATAATCATTTCAGGTATATTTACACTCATTCCTAAAATTGAATAATTAAGATAAAATGAAGAAGAACTATTTTTTATTATTTGCATTTGTTGCTGGTATTTTAGTTTCAGCAACAACCAACGCACAAAAACCAAATACGCTTACCAAAGACGAGAAAAAAGATGGTTGGGTATTACTGTTTAACGGCAAAAATTTTGACGGATGGCGTCAATGCAATGGAACGGATATGCCAGCAAACTGGGTGATAGAAGACCATGCGATGAAAGTTTTTACCGGAGAAGGTAAAAAACCAGGACAAGGTGCTAATGGCGACATTTTATTTGGTGACAAGAAATTTAAGAATTTTGAATTGTCAATCGACTGGAAAGCTGGAAAGATGGCTAACTCAGGTATCTTTTACTATGTTCGGGAAGTTCCGGGTAAACCCATTTACTTTGCTGCACCTGAAATTCAGGTTCTGGATAATAAAGACGCAACAGATAATAAAATTGACAGCCACCTCGCAGGCTCACTGTATGACATGATTGCCGCCGATCCATCAACCGTTAATCCGGCAGGAGAGTGGAATACTTGTGTGATAAAACTAGACGATGGAAAAGCAACCATCAGCATGAACGGAAAAGTAGTAGTTGAATATACTCACTGGACTCCCGAATGGGATGAATTAGTTCAAAACAGTAAATTCAAAAGCTTTCCGGGCTTCACTGAAGGAATTGCAAAACAAGGTTTTATAGGATTACAGGATCACGGATATACCGTGTGGTTCAGGAATATTAAAATTCGCGAACTATAGTAATTTTAAGTTGTCTTAAAAGTTTAAACTTTATTCTGTTTTTGAGGATTTACCTTTTTTATAAATCTGATAATTTAAAAAAGCTTTTAAGACAACTTCTTTTCCCGTAACCCCGAAACAACAAAACTACACAGCCTGACAAAACTTTAAACTGGTTAAAACCTGTTTAAAAAATGAAACAAATTAATTTTATTCTATCGCTTACAGCATTTTTAGGGCTGGCTATTTCTTGCAATACGCAAAAGCCCGAGACAACTAACACAACTGACTATACTCAATTTGTAGATCCATATATTGGAAGTGATTACCATGGCCATGTTTTTGTTGGAGCCAGCGTTCCGTTTGGAATGATGCAACTCGGCCCAAACAACGAAACACAAGGCTGGGATTGGTGCTCAGGATATCATTACACTGATTCTGTATTAATTGGTTTTGCACATACACATTTAAGCGGAACCGGAATTGGTGATTTGGGCGATATTCTTTTTATGCCTACTTCGAATGAATTTTCTGCAGATAAAAAGGAGGATGTTCCCTATCCATGGAAATCGACCTATTCCCATAATAAAGAAACGGTTCAGCCCGGATATTACAGCATTCACATCGACAGATATAACATTGATGCAGAACTAACAGCAACTGAACGTGTTGGTTTTCATAAATATACATTTAACAACAATGGAAATTCGCAATTGGTTGTCGACTTGAAATATGGCACAGGCTGGGACAAAGTAACCAAAGGTTCTGTGGAACAAGTTGGGAATAATGGTATTCAGGGTTTCCGCTTTTCAACCGGATGGGCAAAAGATCAGCAGGTGTATTTCTTTACTCAGTTTTCAAAAGAAATTAAGAATTTCGAAGTGATTGATGCTGACAAAGAAATTGGCAATATCACTGTTCTTATTGAATTTGAAGGAAACGGCGAACTATTGGCAAAAACAGCAATTTCACCGGTTAATGTTGAAGGCGCTAAAAATAATCTTCAGGCCGAAGTAACTGGCTGGGATTTTAATGCGACAAAAAGCGCGGCCAAAGAAAGTTGGAATAATGAACTGAAAAAAATTAGTATCGAAACCGACAATCTTTCAGACAAGAAAGCTTTCTACACTGCTTTTTACCACACAATGATTGCCCCCTCACTATTTAACGATGCAAACGGAGACTACAGGGGAGCAGACAAAAAAATACATGAAAACCCCGGATATGACACCTACACTATTTTCTCTTTGTGGGATACATATCGCGCAGCACACCCTTTATTTACACTTGTGCAACCAGAAAGGGTAAATGATTTTGTAAACACCATGCTTGATATTTTCGATCAACAGGGAAAACTCCCCATCTGGCATTTATACGGAAATGAAACCAATACAATGGTGGGCTATCATGCTGTACCCGTTATTGTAGACGCCTGGTTAAAGGGATTTCGCGGGTTTGATGCAGAACGTGCCTTTCACGCTATAAAAAGCTCAGCAATGAGGGATGAGCGGGGACTTGACTTTGTAAAATCGCAAGGCTATATTCCAGCTGACTCGCAAGTTGAATCAGTTGCACGTGCACTGGAATATGCAATAGACGACTGGTGTATTGCTGCAATGGCAAAAGATTTGGGAAAAACAGAAGACTTTGAACTTTTCTCGAAACGTGCAAAGTACTATAAAAATTATTTTGACGAAAGTACGCAATTCATGCGGGGAAAAATGTCGGATGGAAGCTGGCGTACACCATTTAACCCTATCTCTTCGCAACACCGGAATGACGATTACTGCGAAGGAAATGCATGGCAATATACCTGGTTGGTACCGCAGGATGTGGAAGGACTGATTGATTTATTTGGGAATGAAAAATCGTTTGTTACCAAGCTCGACAGTTTGTTTACCATTCCATCAATAAAAGTAGAAGGAGCTTCTTCTGATATTTCAGGCCTAATTGGCCAATACGCTCACGGAAATGAACCGAGCCACCACACTACATATTTATATGCATATGCCGGGCAGCAATGGAAAACAGCAAAGCTGGTACGCGAAATTTGCAACACCATGTACACCGATAAACCCGATGGGCTATGCGGAAATGAAGATTGTGGCCAAATGTCGGCATGGTATGTACTTTCTTCCATGGGACTTTATCCGGTAAATCCGGCAAATGGAGCCTACGTATTTGGCAGCCCGCTTTTTAATGAAGCAAAAATTACTTTACCTGAAGGAAAAACATTTAAAATGATTGCTGAAAACAACAGCCACGAAAATATGTATATCCAATCGGTAACATTAAATGGTGAGCCATACAGTAAATCGTACATTTTACACAGCGATATTGAAAAAGGCGGAGAATTAAAATTTGTAATGGGTGCCGAACCAAACAAAGACTTTGGAAGTGCCCCTGAAGACAGACCAGTTAGTAATACCTTACAATAAAATCCAAATAAAGGATCTTTTCATTTAAATGAAGAGATCCTTTATTTTCTGAAATATTTTTGCAGTACAAGGAGGAACGCGCAAACTATCTTTCCAAGTAATAAAAATCCAATCAGATAAAACGTCCCGTAACAATGAATAAAATACAAAATATGCCATGGGAAAGCAGACCAGAGAATTGCCCTGATGTTATGTGGCGATATTCACATAATCCGGTAATTGGAAGGTATCATATCCCTACATCAAACAGTATTTTCAATAGTGCAGTGGTTCCTTTCAAGGATGGTTTTGCCGGTGTATTTCGCTGTGACAATAAAGCCGTTCAAATGAATATTTTTACCGGTTTTAGCAAAGACGGAATCAACTGGGACATCAACCACTCCCCTATTGAAATGAAAGCCGGAAATACACAGATGATTGATTCGGATTACAAATACGATCCGCGAGTTACTTTTATTGAAGATAGGTATTGGGTAACCTGGTGCAATGGCTACCATGGACCAACTATCGGGATTGCTTATACATTCGATTTTAAAGATTTTTTCCAGTGCGAAAATGCTTTCCTTCCGTTTAACAGAAACGGTGTTTTATTTCCTGAAAAAATAAACGGGAGATACGCCATGCTAAGCCGTCCGAGCGATAACGGGCACACTCCTTTTGGAGATATTTACATTAGCTACAGCCCCGATATGAAATACTGGGGCGAACACCGCTGCGTAATGAAAGTTTCGCCTTTTGAACAAAGCGCCTGGCAGTGTACAAAAATTGGTGCCGGTTCCGTACCAATTCGCACAGAAGAAGGCTGGTTAATTTTTTACCATGGGGTAATCAATACCTGTAACGGGTTCAGGTATTCCATGGGAGCTGCAATCCTGGATATAAAATCCCCGGACAAAGTGTTGTTCCGTACACAGCCTTATCTACTGGCTCCGGCTGCTCCTTATGAACTCACAGGCGACGTGCCCAATGTAGTTTTCCCATGTGCAGCTTTGTGCGATGGCGAAAAAGTTGCTGTTTATTACGGGGCTGCTGATACTGTAACCGGAATGGCATTTGGCTATCTGAATGAAATTATTGATTTCACGAAAAACAATTCATTGTAATACCAAACTCAGAACAAATTAAAAACAAACATATTTTTGTACAAACAAGATACATATAAAAACAAATCATGAAAATTTTAGCACTATTACTCGTACTCTTTTTATTTTTTGGGTGCAACACGCCCCAACCAAAAACAACAGCGCCGGAAGCTCCTGTTCAGTTAACAGAACTGGTAAATCCATTAATGGGAACTGATTCTGAATTCAAACTTTCCAACGGGAATACCTACCCTGCCATTGCACTGCCATGGGGAATGAACTTCTGGACACCGCAAACAGGCAAAATGGGCGACGGCTGGGGATATACCTACGACGCATACAAAATACGCGGAATTAAACAAACCCATCAACCCAGTCCATGGATTAACGATTATGCAGCATTTTCATTTATGCCTGTTACCGGCGAACTAAAAATAAATGAAGACGAACGTGCGTCCTGGTTCTCACACAAAGCAGAAATTGCAAAGCCATATTACTACAGTGTTTATCTGGCAGACTATGATGTTACTGCCGAAGTAACACCTACAGAAAGAGCCGCCATGTTTCGTTTTACATTTCCTGACAATGATAAATCATGGATTTTATTAGATGCCTTTAACAGAGGTTCGTCGGTGAAAATTATTCCTGAAGAACGTAAGATTGTAGGCTACTGTCAAAACAATCATGGTGGGGTTCCTGCAAATTTCCACAACTATTTTGTAGTAGTTTTTGATAAAGATTTTGAAGTAACAAAAACCTGGCAGGAAGAGAAACTGCTGGATAAAAACGAAGCCAAAGGATTTCATACCGGGGCTGTTATCGGTTTTAAAACAAAAAAAGGCGAAAAAGTACACGCCAGGGTTGCCTCTTCATTTATCAGCCCGGAACAGGCAGAACTTAATCTGAAACGGGAAATTGGAGACAAAAACTTTGATACACTCAAAAAAGAGGGACAGGAGATATGGGAAAAAGAATTATCTAAATTAAAAGTGGAAGGAGGTACCGACCAGGAACGCCGAACATTCTATTCCAGTCTTTACCGTGTATTGCTTTTCCCCCGTAAATTTTATGAAATAAACGCAAATAACGAAATTGTACATTACAGCCCATACAATGGAGAAGTACTTCCCGGATATATGTTTACCGACAATGGTTTCTGGGATACTTTCCGCGCAGTATTCCCCTTCTTTACTCTTATGTATCCTGAATTAAATTCACATATAATGGAGGGGCTCGCAAATACCTACAAAGAAAGTGGATGGTTACCTGAATGGGCAAGCCCGGGGCACCGTAATTGCATGATTGGCTCCAATTCAGCTTCATTAATTGCAGATTCATATTTAAAAGGAATTCGTGGTTACGATATAGAAACGCTTTATGAAGCAATCTTAAAAAATACCAAAGGAAATAAAGAAGGAATAGCCTCAGTTGGCCGTTTTGGCGCTGAATATTATAACAAACTGGGTTACGTTCCTTACAACGTAAATATCAATGAAAACACAGCCCGTACATTGGAATATGCTTATGCTGATTTCTGTATCTGGAAATTGGCTAAAGAATTGGGCCGTCCGCAGGAAGAAATTGATTTGTTCAAAGAACGGGCACGTAACTACCGCAATGTTTTCGACAAAGAGCATAAACTTATGCGCGGAAAAAACGAAGATGGAACTTTCCAATCTCCTTTCAGCCCATATAAATGGGGTGATGCTTTTACTGAAGGAAACAGCTGGCATTATACGTGGAGCGTATTCCAGGATATTGAAGGCTTAAAACAACTAATGGGCGGAGATAAGGAATTTGTTTCAATGCTCGATTCGGTATTTGTTGTTCCCCCTATTTTTGATGACTCTTATTACGGAGGAACCATTCATGAAATTAGGGAAATGCAAATTGCCGGAATGGGAAATTATGCGCATGGCAACCAGCCTATTCAGCACATGATTTATTTGTACAACTACTCCAGCCAGCCATGGAAAACACAAAAACATGTAAGAGACGTGCTTACAAAACTTTACACTCCGCAAGCTGATGGTTACTGCGGAGACGAAGATAACGGGCAAACTTCTGCCTGGTATGTTTTTAGTGCTATGGGATTTTACCCTGTTTGTCCGGGAGCCGACCAATATGTTTTTGGGGCTCCATTGTTTAACAAAATTACGATGCAACTGGAAAATGGAAATATCTTTACCATTAATGCCGCCAACAACTCTGCCACCAATTTTTATGTAGATGATATTAAACTGGACGGTGCAGAATGGAATAAAAATTATATTTCGCATGAAACCTTGTTAAAAGGAGGAGAGCTTGATTTTACAATGGCTTCTACTCCCAACAAAAACAGAGGAACGGAATCTGAAAATTATCCATACTCTATGACCAACGAAGAAAAATAGGTTATTCCTGACGTTTTAAAATTAATTCCATCTTTGCTTTTCGTTAAAGCAGGGATGGAATTTTTTTATATGAGAATTGTTATTCGGTGGAAATATTAAGGCTGCAAGTTTTCGAGCCCCATGTACATCTTTACATTTGCTCTTAACCTCATTGAAAATCAATTCCAATTTTCAACTTCTTTTCAAAAAAACAAGCGGGAATATCCCTTGTAAAAATTCCCGCTTGCTTTGTATTATTGTAAAATGAGATTAATCTACCCGTTTTCCTCCAGCAACATTTTTGCTTCTTTCTATGAGAATATATAAAAAAACGAAGCAAAGCTTTAATAGAGTGAAAAACAAATTGTAAGAATCGATTATTCTTTTCGTTGATATTCCAATCCGGGACCATCGCAAGCCCACCATGTACCTATAAGCTTTGTATCTCTTTTTACCAACGTTTCGGTCTGATATGGTGAACAATTTCCAATAATTTCACTATCGCTATCGTATACAAATTTAAAATATGTCCCGTCTGGATTACTCTCAACCGAAAAAACACCTGAAGCTTCATAATCAACTCCATTCCGCTCCCGATGCTTTATAAACGAACTATCCGCTTTCAATACATAATATTCCTGCCAAGCCATCTTATCTCCTGTAGTTACCGAATTTGGCACCTGCCCAGACATTTGTACCAAAACCCACTTCTGGGGTAACTCATTACTACTATACGTAATTTCATCATTCGAACAAGAAAACATGGTGCCTCCGACAATTAATAATAAGCAAAGTATATTTTTCATATCATTTTGTTTTGTGGTTCATCGTTTGTTGTTGGCTACAAAAGAGCAAGTAACCAATAGATGATTTGTGTGGAAGAATGGTTGCTTTGATGCATAATTGTCTTATCGTTTGCTATCCATTTCCTCACGTAAAATATCGTTTACAGAGACTTTGGCACCTTTCAGCAAATATACACAGGCTCCTGTTTCCCGCGCGTATGGATTGGTAATTTTTCCAATCAATCGCACTTCTTCAAAAAAATCTCGTTCACGTTTTCGCTCCGGGTCATCATCGGTGTTGGATTGTACCAGAATTACATTTTTTATTTCAAAATCGTCCAGCGGGTACCAGTTTATATAATCAGCATTCATAGAAAGAGCTTCAGTAAAGATTTGCTTCTTATAAAAATTAATGGCCCCGGCCTCGCCGTAATTGTCGCAATGAATAATGGTATGTGCTTTATCGTCTACAAGCGTAAATGCAGAATCCGTCAAGTGTGCCAGTTCTTTCCATCCCTGCATGTCAGCATAATCTTGTGGTAGTTCGTGAATTTGTCCATCTTCCCAGCGGTTAACCCCAAACTTATCGAACCATTCTTTTTTCTCCACAATTTTCTCCGGAGAATAGATGGGTAACAAAATTGGAGCGATCAAAATAAAAACAAGTACCGGGAGCAATACCATCGGAATGCGCAGGTAACGCCACCAACCACGCCCCAGCAAATATTCAACATAAACAGCTCCGAAAGCGATAAAAGCAGGATACAGCCCGATGGCATAATAACTTTTGGCTTTTAAGTAGGTAAAAACAGCCAAGGTAAAAACCAGTATATAAAGAAAGATACGGTATTTTCTGTGATTTTTAAAAGTAAAGAACGACAGAATAGCCAGTAAAAGCACTAAATGCGAACCGGGGAAAAAATTAATTTGATCGATAAGAAACTGACTTCTCTTTACATTAACCAACTGTGTGGCTGCTAATGTTTCCATGTGTTTAACCACAGGCAACCCGTTTTCAAATTGCCATATAATATTGGGTAAAACCGCTACAAGTGCGAGCAAAGCTGCCAGCCCAAAATGCTTATTCAAAAAAACATTGCGCTGAGGCGATAACAATAATGCAGGCACTACCCCAATAATAAGAAAACCGATGTTATATTTATTCAAAAAACCCAAAGCAAAAACAAGTGCAGTATAGTAAAGCCACTTATTTTGTTGAGTATTGATGTATTTCAGCAATGTAAAAAACAACAGCGTCCAACAGAGAAAATCGAGCGAATTGGGTTGATATAAAGTACTAATCCGAAGAAATATAGAAAATAACACCCCTGTAGACGCCAGAATTTGAGCAAACAATCCACCATTTAGTTCTTCCACCGTTTTCCATACCACCCAAATTACCAGCGCTCCAAATACCGCCGGGAAAAACTTCACCCAAAAAACACCTTTCCCCAACAAAATGATGATCGCAGAAATCAATCCGGTAACCGGTGGCACGGAAGTGTAGCCCCAAGCGAGGTGGTATCCCAAATCGATGTGTAAAAACTCGTCGCGATGCAGTTCGTATACCGGATTAATAGCAAAATACTGAAGTACAAATTTGAGGAGAATAAATCCCAACAGAATGAATTGCTTTTTCTTCATAAATAAGGACTAAACATATTTTTCAACAAATAAATATTGAAAGGTAATTTTTTCGCAGTCCACACACAAAATTTTATGTTGTATTAATTTAATAGAACTTTAAACTAAGCCTTTTTTTCGACAAAAAGAAAATTATCATTTATTTTCTCAGCGTTCGGGCTATTTTTTTATAGCTACTAAACGAGTAATCAATAATCTTAATTTGGAAATTCATTTACCCTCTGAAAAAACAGTTCCTTATTTTTATTTGAATCTGAAATACCAGTTAATCTTAGTTTATCATTAGTAACTTCAACCTGCCAGCTTTCAAGGTTTTCGTCTGCACTATAACTCATTAATGTAATTTCGGGGCGATGTGCATTTATGTACCAGTAACCGGTTACTCTTTTCCCATCCTTCGTTCGTTCCGCATAAACCCGATCCCAACGAATAAAAATGTAATATTTGTCTTCCGGATCAAAATCACTTTTTATGGAAATACCATTTTGCAGTGCATCGTTCAAATCCCATAACCCAACAATTTTATCGGCTGTTGACTTCGGAAGTTTACGGATAGGAACAAGAGTTACAGTAACCGGCATTCCATCTTCTTCGCGTTGCCAAATCATATTTCCCTCCTTAAAAGAAACATGAAAGCCTCCGTAGGGTTCTTTTATACCGTTAGTTTCTTCAGGAATAAAAAAATGGGAATTGGAATCGTACTTCCATGTTCCTTCTGAATTTTGTTGCCAGCCATTCCCCGATTGGTAACTACCATCCTCGTTAATACGTGTCCACCGGGCAACCGGAGTCATTAATCTACCCCCAACTTGCACTTCTTTTATTTCCCAAAAACCAGTAACCGATTGCGCGTAAGCTGCACTTGTTAAAAATAACATTAATAATAAAAATGACGTTTTATTCATACGCTTGCTTATTTTCATCTAAATTACAGATAAAAATGCGTTTTGTTATTTCAGAAACCGAACCTACATAGAAACATGGTATCTATTTCGTTAGAGCAATGCTGTGATGGGCTAACGGGAAGACAGCATCCTTATCAGGTATATTCATAATACATTTTAAATTTTATTATTTCGTTTTTCTATTTATCAAAACGACTTTTGAAATGCAGTTCGACTCCGCTCACTGTAACAGTTACAATCTCTGGGCAACCGTAAAGTAGAACGAAGTCGAAATATGAAAGGTACGACTAAAACTCTAACCTTTCAATCTTACATCTCGTTTGCAACAATCGTTTCAATAATCAGGTTACGCTTTTCCCCGGTGTCGTCCTGTTCATTACTAAGAGCAATAACTATTCCCTGGCTTTCAGGCACAAAGCCAATCAATGAGGCAAAGCCATCAATATCTCCACCATGCCAGTAAAACGTTTTTCCATTTATGGTACTATTAAACCACGCCAGACCAAACGAGGTTGTTCCTTCTGCAACATTTCCCCCGAAAACAGCGTTCTTTTCCTCTTCTGAAAACCAACTGGCTCCCATAGCAGCACGACACCACTTCTCCATATCGCCAATAGTACTAGTCCAGCAACCAGCGCCAAAAGCTACCTCCATTGGGTAAGTAGAAACATTTGAATTTCCATTGTAGCCCTGCGCATAACTATCGCCATTAATTTCATCCGTGCCCATTTCGGTATCTGCCATATTTAAAGGATCCAATACATTGGTTTTTATATAATGTTCATATGTTTCTCCCGATAAATTCTCAATAAGCAAAGCCGCAATTAAAAAATTAGAGTTGGAATAGGCTACCGAAGTTCCGGGGGTGAATTGCAATCCCTCATCAGAAACAAGCTCTTTTATAGCGTCGTAAATATCATCCGGCGTAATTGCCTCACCATTCTTTGCAGCAGGTTCAACAATGGAAACATAATCCGGCACTCCCGACTGATGGCTTAATAAATGCCGTACTGTGATTGTATTTCCTTGTGGAAAACTTTCGTCAAAGTCACTTAAAAATTGATCGAAACTGGTTATTAAACCATCGCGTTTTAACTGAACGATGCCCATTCCGGTTAAAGTTTTACTTACTGAACCGATTCTGAATTTGGTATCGGTATTATTTAATATTCCAGCTTCCCGGTTGGCTTCTCCCTTCCCTGTTCTTAAAATATCGTTACCTTGTTTTGAAACGAATACTGCTCCGCTGTAATCCAGTTTCTCAAAAAAAGTTATGGCATTAGTGTATTCATCCGGATTTGGATAATCTTCTGAATCGTCTTTACATGAAGTGGAAAAAGCAACTGTAATCAATAAAAAAAAGACTGATAAATAATTTTTTGTTTTCATGTTTTTGTTTTCTTAAATTGTATTAATTGTTGTGAATAAAAGACATAAGTATTTTAAGGTTGAAAACAACTTACAACCTGATGAATGTTAAACCCAATTATTTTACGGTAACATTTTCTAAAATCATTGCTGTTATTAAAGCACTATTGAGTTTCGAGCTATTTATAAAAACAGCTTCATTTAATGATGGAAATATTTCGCGTGCGCGTTTTATTATTTTATTACCAGAGAAAAGCAAATCCTTTTTTTCGGCAACCACATGTAACGGTGTTTTTATTTGGAGTGCTTTTTCTTTTGGAATTAGCGGAACCGACAATAAATCCATTTTACTCAACGAAGAAGTTTCCTTTCCTGCTTCTTTCCTTTGTTGTAATTGTTTCCAAGAGCATATCGGTCTCTGATTTCTATCTTGCTTTTCAGAATAGAATATCTTCCACAAACTTCGCATTAGCAAACGTCCGGAAACGACGCCCAAAGGATGAATTAAGAAAGCCCTGGCAATTCGTTTTTCATCAAACGCCAACGTTTTCAGCACAATATAACCGCCAAACGAAAAGCCCAATAAAAAAATATTTTTGGCCCCCAGTCTCGACAAAATCTCGTACATCCACTTACCAAAAGAATCGTCTTGCATATCCAACTGCAAATCTCCGTTTTCTTCCAGCTGCACTGGCACATCAACTGCGTATATCAGGAAATGCTTTGCAAGATCAGTTATTTCACTTAATACCAATTCGGAGCATCTGAAAAAACCATGTAATAATACCAGCGGCGGATTTTTAAGAGCCCCTGTAATGAAAACATTGGTATCTCCATAAGAGGTTTCAATTTTCATTAACTCATAACGAATTGGTAATCTATCCGTTTTTTGCCGGTACAGCTTTTCAATTTCATTTTTTGCCAATAAACTATTCAATAATATATTCATTGTTTTTGTGCTTTCTGAATGAGTGCTAATACTTCAGCCATCAATAATACAGAACTTTTTACCTCATCGGTTTGATTAAGCGTACCTGCAATGTAAACATCCAGTTCAGGGCAAAAAAACAGAAACGAACCGGTGCTTCCCGAATGTCCGATAGCCGTTAAATCAGGCAAAGCCGGAAAGAGTTCTTTGAACACAATTTTTCTTAGGCCCAAACCATATTCCATTCCATGGGTTTCAGGCATCCAATTCTGCATTTTTTCCAATGTTTTTTCTGATATAATTTTACCGGAAAACAGTTCCTGCTGGAATCTAACCAAATCATTGCCGGTAGATACAAGTCCTCCACCAGCCCAATCGGCACTGAGGCTGGTTATGGCACTTACTTCATAATCACCAGCATAAACCTCTGCTATTTTTGCTATTTCGCCCAATGGTTCAGACCGTAAAAACATATAAGTGTGCTCCATTTCCAAAGGGGCGAAGAAATGCGTTTTGAAAAAATCGGGCAAAGGAACACCGCTAACATTTTCAACTATCAACCCTAGCAACACATATTCCGTATCGGTGTAATGATAATTGGTACCGGGCACAGACAGAGGTTGCATCTTCTCTTTAGCAAAACGAATCATTTCAACCGGTTTCCAAAACCTTTCGGGGGCGTCAAACAAAAGCTCCATTACATTCGGACTGCCATCAACTGTTGTCCCTTCAAAATAATCAGGCAGCCCCGATGTATGTTGCAAAAGTTGTGCAAGCGTTATTTTTCCCGAATACTCATTCCCTTCAAAAACATGTAAATTTTCCATGATTGAATCCGGCAAATATTGGCTGATTTTCTCTTCAAACCGGAGTTTACCCTGCTCAACTAAAATAGCAATAGCCGTTGCTGTAAAAGTTTTGCCAATGCTGGCTGTATAAAACGGGTTGGCTTCGGTAACAGGTTCTCCATTTTGAAATTGGCCACCTACAAACTCCCAGTTTATTTGCAGTGAAGACGAATAAACCCTCAAAAATGCATTGTGTACATCCTCTTTAACCAGTTTTTTCTGAAATAATTCCCGGGCTTTTGCATGTACTTCATCTAAACTGATATCTGAAAAACATCTTTCAAAAATAAGCATCACTAATAATAATACTGTAGCGTATAAAATTGGTTTGATAATGAAATTGTTCATGTTCAGAAATTTAGAATTAGCTTTCTTTTAGCTTTACGGCTACACCGGAAATTCCGGTATTTTCAGATTCAAATTCATTCAAATAAATATCTACATGAATAATTGCATCTGCCCCAAAACTGGCAGCTTTCTTTTTCAGAAACCTGACGGCATCTTCACCGTCTCCGGGAACTTCAGCCGCAACAGAGCCTAATACTTCATAGTCTTGTTCCGGTTCAGTCGAATAAACTGTAATTTCCGCAGGATTGGTTTTATCATATATCCGGCTTCCTGTTTGCGGGTAATATACAAAACTGCATCCGGGCCCCAACAGCAGAAACCATACAAGTGTAACAGGTATCAATAATCTTTTCATCTCAATTCAATTTTACAGATTTACATATTTTATGGCGGTTCCTTTAGCATGAACAGCTTCTCCAAAAACACCTTCTGCTACACGCAACCGTAAATTGATAATTCCATCGGCACCTAATTTTGCCGCCCTCTTCCGTAATTGTCTCACCGCCGATTCTGCTTCGTTAAAACTTTCGACACTCGAAAGAACCTCGCCAATAATAACATATTCTTTATCGATTTTGTCAGTAGAATATACCTCTACCATTTCTTCAGTTGCAGGCAAATAATTTTCGTTGCTGTCGTCTGTTATAATGTGCGAAACAGAACATCCAATAAACAAGCCCCCAACAACACCGCTATTAAGATTTGTGTTTTCATTGCATTTTTTGTTTTAAAATCCACCTGTGTTTCTGTTGCAGAAATCCGCAAACGGCTAAACACTGTTAGTAAAAAGCCACTAACAGGTTTAGTATCCGTTCAATTTCTAAAATGCATAACCAATGGAAAACTCTCCCAGGAAGCCATTCATAAAGGCATAATCATCGCGAAACACATCAATGGCATCCACAGCTGCCTGGCTGGAATTATTTACTTTTAGTTCGTCGTAAGCATAACCGTAGCCAAGAGCAAAATTCATAGTAAAACCACTCTTCCAAATCCAGCGTTTCCCTACATTTAAACCAAGTGTACATTCCGGTAATTTGAAATCGAAATCACCCGTTTGTAGCGTTCCGTCTCCTTTTATATTTCGGTAGCGGGCAAAAGCACCGGCATAAAAAGAGTTTAAACCTCCGCCAATGTGGTAACGGTAATTCAGGATAACAGCTTTCCCACTGGCATCAATTTTAGCATCGGAATACGTTTTAGGAATGGTTTCCAAATCGCCTCTTAACACCAGCCCGTGATTTTCGCCAAACAAATGCTCAACGTTGGCTGAATAAAACCCGAAGGCAACACCTCCCGGACACACATTAATGGCAGTGTGTGCCGGGCTAATCCATCGTTCTGAATCCTTTTTTTCATGGCTTTGGGCGCTTGCATTTTCGGCAAATAATACCGACATAATAACTATAAAAGAAAAAGTTAACCTTTTTACTCTTCTGAACACGATGATTGTTTTTGTTTCTGTTTTCATTATATTAAAATTGTTTGTATTTAAGGTTTTATGGATATATAAGAACTTACAATAGCTGTTTTAAAAATTCACACCGAAATATAAATTTGGCTCAAAAAGGAAATAGTTTCTCCATTTGTCATCCAATTGTTTAAAATCATCTGGTGCTTTTGTATCGAATACCCAAAATTGAGAATGGACTTGGGGTTCAAAGAAAAACCGCTTTTTCTTACCTACCGAAAAATGATAGCCAAGATGTAACGAATTATATAGTTTGAAACCGTTTCCTATTTTTTCATCATCTAAATCCAGGTAGGTTTTATATTGAGGTAGTACCTCAACAGTGGCAAATAACCCTTTCCATAACATGCGTTGATAAGTTATTCCTATTCCGGTTTCACGCACATGTCCGGGGTAGAATTCGCTTTCAGATTCAATCTTATCCTTAAGTCCGTCCCACCATACAATTCCCATTGGCTGAAATAACCGCCATGTAGCAAACTTTACCCCAATGATGTTCTTGTCATCTAAGTTGCGTTTAACATGAAATTCTATGTGCCGGGTGTTTAACCTGTCGTTCCAGGATGTTTCTACGAACTGAGGTAAAATTATCACAGGAATACTAACGCTATATTTATGATTTACTTTTATCTCTTTATTTATTTCCTTGCTATTTTGAGCAAAAGCACTGAAAGTACATGCTGTTAGAACAAAAAATAGAAGAATTTTTCCTGACATTCTTGATTTTATAAGATTTTTCATTTTAAAAGAATTTTCGATTATTAATTGATGGTACAAAGATGTAGCACAAAAAAGAGCGAATCGTCCGAAAATGTAAATCCGAACGTGTTGGTGAGAATCCGTACCTTGGTGTGATTTGGAACCTGTGAAAAAAGAAACCTTAAAAATTTTGAAAACCTTGAGAGCCTGGGAATAGCAAACTAATGTTTTGCCTGTTTTTGCCAGTTACCGGGAGTAGTGTTCTCTATTTTTTTGAAATAGGCATTAAAAACAGTTTTGGAGTTGAAGCCACTTTCGTAAGCCAAACCTAAAATAGTTAAGTGTGCATTTTTTGCGTCAACAGCAATTTCCTTGAAATGAGCCAGACGAAATTGATTTATAAATTCGTTGAAATTCATCCCTGTCTTTTCATTGATCAGATAGGATAATTTATTGGGGTGCAGTTGAAGATTTTCAGCCAAAATCCCCAAACTTAGTTGTGCATTAAGATAAACTTTTTCCGATTCGATAAAATCCATCAGCTTTTTCATCTGCCCATCGAGTTCCGCAGAATTGGTTCTGGCTTGCTGAACATTCTCTTCGTAAGTTTGGACTTCTTCCTCAAAGATAAAATCGGAAATATGTAACCGATGAAATTCATCAAACCCACGTAATTTCGCCAATGAAGGATCTTGTCTGAAATTGATTATTTGCCCACGTTTTTGTGCAATGTATTTTTTCAGCAATTCCAGCGCTTCCTTTTTATGATTTGTATTGGCAAGAATAAACAATTCATAGGGAACCATCTGGCTTTTGTCTTCCACTGCATTCTCCCAGTTTTTCAACATTTTTGCAGGGAAACTATCTTTTCCTTCGTTTAATACTTCGAAGAACAGTGTTTTTACCGGAGCATTCGTATGGCCAACAATAAATTGGTCAAACAATTCGCGGCGGTTAAGCCAAATAAGACACAATATTTTTAATTCATAGGCAAGCACAAATTCCGGGTTTATATAAAGTGCTTTTTCAACCAGTTTAAGTGCTTCATCAAATTTTTTCTGATAATAATTAATGTGTGCCAGCGTGTAGTAATGATTAGCCGAAAGCGGGTCAACATCCATTGCCCGTTTAATATACTCTTCCGCTTTTGCCCAGTGTCCGTGAGCAATAAAAAGCTCAGCCATAGCTTCCAGTGCATCGGTGTATTTGGGATGTTGCTCCAGGGTTTCCAATAATTGGTTGTAGGTTGCCTGGAAATCCCAATCCATCCAGAAAGTGCGGCCAATAAACGACATGCCATACTCGGGAAGTGACTTGTCCAGATCAGCAGCAATCATAAAATTGTGGATGGCTTTGCCAAACCCTTCTTCAGCCGGCATGTACCCCCAGGCTGCCAATAAACCATAGCTTTGAACCAAACCGTAATACGAACGCGCAAATTTGGGATCCTGCGCCACAGATGCCTCATAATACTTGGTGGCTTCGTGAATGGAATTGGCATCCCACTTCAACTGGTAAAAATGCCCTTTCAAATACAATTCATAAGCCTGCATATTTTGGGTGGACTCGTTTACCAGATGTTCCTGAATATTGAAATGCCCAAAATTCTCACGAATCTGATTGGCAATTAACAAACTAATTTCGTCCTGAAGCGCAAAAATATCTTCCATCTCCCGATCAAAATTTTTCGACCAAAAATGCGTACCGTCTTCGGCATTAATCAACTGTGCTGTTATTCGCACCCGGTTTTGCATTTTCCTTACACTACCTTCTAAAACAGATGACACGTCCAGTTTTTCGGCAATTTCGCGTATATCAATGTTTTTCCCTTTAAAAGCAAAAGAAGATGTGCGTGCAATAACTTTGAGTCCTTCAATTTTTGTTAATGCATTGATTATCTCTTCTGTAATTCCATCGCTAAAATATTCGTTTTCAGCGTCGGCGCTCATGTTTACAAAAGGGAGTACAACAATAGACTTCGTTTTTTCCATTTAAAATCAGGGAAAAGGAAACCTCCTGGTTTATATCAAGTTTTCAAAATAACAAAATACCAAACCAATATAATTAATTTATGTTCACTTCAATAAAAAAATAAACCTCTCCAAGAGAAGATGGCTTAAAAGAATACATACAGTTTTCTCTAAAAAAATTCTACGAAAAAACAGGATTCCCTTCTTCTGAAAAAGAAAAGAACCCTGTAAATATACTTCCCGATTTAATTTAAGTCGCCTTTATTTCTGATCGTACACCCAGAAAAATTCAGGTGTATATTTAAATTTTCTTTTCATCGATTTGGGATAACAGGCCATAAAATCGGCATTGTCTCCAAACAGTTTAACAAATTCTTTATTTCGGAATTTGCCAAACCAGAAACTGAATAGTGCCGGCTCGCTTATAACCATACTTTCCTTTTCGCCTACTTTTAAAACACGTATGGCTTTATAATATTTCCCCATTTCGCCACCGCCAAATAAAAGGTTAAACAAAGTTACTTTTTCTCCAAATGCTTTCGAATGCGCCCCCAAATTAACATACACTTTATATTTACTATCAAAACCATTGTTTAACAAAACCATCAGCCCCGATTTTTCATCTCCTTTATTATTCACACTTTTCACTACTCTTTCCAGAATAAGTGGCTCGTAAAATTTTTTCTGATCAAAATCTTTAAATTGGGTTACATTAAAGGGCAAATTCTTTTGCTCAATATTCTCCATATTATTTCCGCCAACACTAATATTTACAGCAATCTCTATGTCTTTATCTACAAATGTTGGGTCTGGGAAAAATACCACCCGCTGCACATCTTTTTCTTTTATCTGGTGCAACTGACCTGCGGTATCAAACCACTGCCATTTATTCATTTTTATAACCATTCCCTGCCGGAACTCCCCCTCTATAGATTCGCCGGAGTTAAGAGTAATGGTTCCTTTTCCGGGCAAAGGGAATTTATCAAATCCTTCACGAAAATTTACACATTCGAACGTAGGCTTTTGTGCAAATGCAGCAACAGCCAAAAACAGTAATCCTAAAAGTAGTTGAAGTTTTCTCATTTTTTAATTTTTGTTTATGCGTCTATAATTTTGAAAAGTCTTTCTTCCTGTTTGTAAATCGGGGGCAAACTTAGTGAGAGTTGGCTTCTTTTATTTCATCAAAATTCGGGTTTAATAATTCCGGAACGAATTTTAAAGATTTCGGAATTTTGGATAAAGAGTAAGTATTAACAAAGGGTTCGCAATATTTTTTATTTAGATTTGCCATCCCTTTTACAGAAGACAACCAATTTCAAAAAAACAACGCTTTGATTAATAAAACCAGAAAGAAACAAAACCATTTAAGTCTCATTTATTATTTATTTAGCTTTCTATTCATCATGGCATTTGTCAGCTGTGAAAAGCAAGTACATAAGGAGGATGAAGAAGTCAATACCATTTTTTTAGCAGCCAGGGCAAACACAGAAACACTGGAGAAACCGGTTATTTCCTTCTGGAATCAAATTTCACCCTACCAGGCACATTCATTAACACCTGAATCGTATGCAAAAATTGATTTTGTAAAAGCAATGGTTTACAGAAAAGAGCGAAAAACCGACAGTTCACTCGTCTGTTTTGAATCAGCCATTGAGAAAATAAAAACTGACTCCCGTTTTCTTTTTTCACTCTATATAAATGCAGCGCGTGATGCAGCCGACTTAAACGACAGCGAAAAATTTGCTCAACTTATGCAAAAAACAGAAAAACTGGCGAATAAATATAAAGATCCTTTATATAAAGCCGACTGCCAAGGAGCTAAAGGATTACTCGAAATGAACCTGGGAAATTTCAAAACATCGCGTCCATTTTTAATACAAGCTGATAGTATTTTAGCCTCCAACAATATTACAAAGCACCGTGATTATTATCAATATTTACTGGGCTATAGTTATAAAAAAACGAACTTTTACCCGAAAGCTTATGAGCATTTCAATGAATGTATGAGGCTAAGCAAGCAAAACAATAATTTACACCGCTTGCTTTATGCTTATTTGAACCTGAGCAGGCTTTACCGGGCAGAGAACAGATACGATAAAGCGTTAGAATGGCAGGAAAAACAAGTAACACTGGCAGAACAGATAAATGCACCGCGAGAACTGCGGGGAGCTTACGAAGGAATGGCTATTATTTATACGGAAATGAAAAACTGGGAAAAAGGAGAAGAGTATTTTCAGAAATCATTAGCACTTGCCCGGAAATTAGAAATTCCGGAAAGTATTTCCGTTGCACTAACAAATATTGGAAGTTTCTTTTTGCAGAAAGGAGACACCCAGAAAGCCGTTCAATACGTTGATGAAGCCTGTAAAATAAAAAAGGAAACCAATATGGGGGGAAGCAGTTTATTAAGAACGCTTAATGCATTGGGGAAAGCATACAAAAAAGCCGGAAACATGACCAAGGCTCAGGAATGTGTTTCACAAGCACTTTCCTTATCTGATTCCACTGAATCGATATACTGGAAATCCGTCATCAATAAAAATATATCTAACCTTTATTTAGATAAAAAAGAATACCCCAAAGCCATCGAACATTTAACAAACTATCTTACCCTCAAAAATGAATATGACAAACGAAGGTCAGAAACAGAATTACAAAATCTAATGGTTAAATATGAAGCACACGAAAAAGACAATGTTATAAAAATTCAACAACAGAAATTAAAAGAAAAAAGAAATATAATTATTGGCGCCATCATTGCTTTTGTTTTGCTATTTATTATTGTAATGCTATCTGTTCTTAATAGTAAAATCAGGGAGAAAGCTATTAAAAGTATTTACAGCCAACACATAAAACTGCAAGACAGGCAAGAAATTATAACAGACTTAATAAAGGAAAAAGCGATAAAAAAAGCAGCAGATAAAGACAATGAACAGCTACCACTCCTCATTAAATTAATGGACGAAGAGCAAATTTTCAGAGAGCCGGAATTATCGTTAGAGATACTGGCAAAAAAAATGTCGACCAATGTTACCTATGTTTCTCAACTAATAAATAAAGAATTTAAATGCAATTACAATACTTTAATCAATCGCTACCGAATTACTTATTGCAAAAACGAAATACGAAACAGTGCTGGTCATTCCATTCTCATGAAGCAAATTGGTTTTGACGCAGGTTTCTCGTCACAATCAACGTTTTATAGTGCCTTTAAATCGGAAGTTGGAATCACTCCTTTGCAATTCAGAAAAGTGGTGCTTATTGAAGAAAACAGCATCACTGATTCAAATCCATAACACTCTATGGGAAAATCACTTGTCCAATATTCTTTTCAGAACCATAAGTATAAAAAGCAGGAGAACCGAACCACCAAGTGCTGTAATAAACAGGCCAAACATTCCGGCCCACATATGAATTCCCAGCTTCCTTAACAACCAGTTTCCGAAATAAGCCCCGGCAATTCCGACAATCAGATTAACGATAAATCCGTATCCTTTGCCTCTTATAATTAACCCGGCAACGGCTCCTGCCCCCAAACCAATTAGCAATAAATAAAGCATCTGTTTCGTATAAAGAACTCTTGCAAAAAAACAGTAGAGTATTTAGTTCACTCTTTCAAATTACTTGTCGGCAGTTATTTTATTTTCCGGTTACGAATAAGAATTATAAGAACAATAAACGCCACAATTAAGATTACAGGTAATACTGACATGTTACGAAGCGTAATCTGAGGCCCTGCTGTTTCAATTGATTTCCCCATAATAGGTAAAACCATTGATGTAGCTACAAAACCTGCACCTCCCAAAATAGACATGCCAAGCGCACCGCTTTTGGGAATATATTCTGAAGCAACACCTATCATGGTTGGCCAGAAATAACAAACACCAACAGCAAAAACGGCAGCAGACAATACTGTCATTGCAGGGCCTTGCGAAATACTAAGCAACAATAAGCCGGCTAACGAAAAAACAGCTGAACCCAGTAGAACTCCGGGTGGATTTAAACGATGAATTAACCCGCCCGCAAAATAACGGCCTACCGCCATAATACCGGTAACCACTGCCAGAATAATCATTGGATGAATTCCATTTTCAGCCAGCAACGCATTAATCCATTGTGTTGTTCCCAGTTCTGTTGAGGAAGTCATTAACATACACATAAACACAAAGGGGAATAGCAAACTAATTTTATTAACCGCTTTGCCTTCTACAATTATCAGAAGTGCGGCAATAACAACAATAAGTATAAGCAGTGTATTGTTTGTAGTTACAGCTTCTGCCACCGATGGAACAGTGGCTACTACAATCATAAAAATAACAGCCAGGGTTATGGTTATCGGGGCTCCTACATTCCGCATCATTTCTTTGTAGCTTACACCTTTTGACACACGCTCCGTTTCAGGAATTTTTTGTCCGAGAAACAGAAAGCCATAAATTACCAGCGGAATAAACAACATGCCAACCAATACCTGCCACGACAAATTCATCTGATCCATGATTAATGCAGCCAGCAAACTCCCAATTACAATCCCGCCAGGAAACCAAACATGAAAGCGATTTAACATTTTTGTTTTTTTATCAGGAAAAAGGGTTGCAACCAAAGGGTTACACGCAGCTTCCACACTTCCATTCCCTAACCCGATGAACACATTGGCAATAAAAAGCGAGGAAAAATCTTTTGCCATCAGTAACAAAATAATACCAACCAGGTGCATTCCAAATGCCATCCAGATAATGGTTTTGGTTTTAACCACATCAATAAAATACCCACCGGCAAACATGGCTATGGCAAATCCCCAAAACGCCGGTCCAAATGCCCTGCCCACTTGTTCTTTTGTCAATCCGTAACCATCGGTAAAAACACCTTCAATTTTTGCACGAATAGCAAACGTAATGGCTGTTACCAGCAATGCCAGACAACCGGCAATAAAAAGTCGTTTCTGATTTACATCTTTCATAATTAGGTTTAATTTTAAGTTATTCGTTGTTATTTAGTCCTCTTGTTTTATCAAAATTCACAAGCTACAATTGCACTATACTGTCGCCACTTCATTTTTAATAAACCAACATCATTTCTTTTACATTATCACAAAAAATATTTACGGATATTGAAAGTACCTGAAAACAAGGCAGCAAACAAAGGAGATATTTTTCATAAGTTAATTATTGTTTCATTTAGCTATTTCCAGTAAAAAATAAATCGTAAGCCACGAATAAAATCACTTACCTAAAGTACAACTTTCCTTTTAAACCATTTACTCTAAAAAAACTGTTATAGATCAACATTTTAGGATCTCCCCAAATTAAGCAGTCAGAATGAAATTGATGGGCTATTCATTGCCATTTTCAGTTAGGGACAGTAAGCGGAAATACAGGTGTCTCAATACTCCTGAAGCTTCGTAGCAAAATTTGCCGTTTCTATTTATTTTTTGTTCAACAACTGCAACCCTTCGTAAATTCATTTATCTTTATGAGCAGAATGAAAACACAAATATGGCCGGAAATAGGAAACATATTCTGAAAATTGTTGGTTGGACTTTTTTAGCATTGTTTGTTTTACTTGTGGGGGCAGGAACATTTGTGTGGTTTAAAGCAGAGGATTACATAAATAAAAATCTTTCGCAAATTGTAGATGAAAAATCCAACCATCTTTATAAACTGTCATTTAGCGATATAAAACTTCAGCTAACACCTTTTTCTGTTTCTGTTTACGATTTATCATTGGTTCCGGATGATGCAGTTTCTGAAAAGATTCAGGAAACAAAGCCCAACAAAGTTTTCTACTCCTTTTCAACTCCTTCTTTAAAAATAAAGCATATCAATATTATACGGCTGCTCAGAAAACAACGATTGCACTGTTTGCAAATAATTGCAGAGAAACCGGAATTGAAATTCTCAGGAAAAAGCATTTTACAAAATCAATCGGAACAATCGTTTGACAAAATATTGCTGGATATACGACCGCTTTTCAAAAAATATATAAAAGAAATTCAGGTTGATGATATTCATTTTACCGGAGCCAATTACAAGTTTTATAGTGCAAAAAGCGATACAACATTGGTATCGAAAGCCAAAAACATGTCGGTGCATATCACACATTTCAAAACCGACTCGACCCTGATTTTTGGCGAAAACCCGCTAATTGAAACAGAAGACATCGTTATTGAAATGCAAAAATTTCAAAACCTCATGGGCGACAGTATTCACATATTAAATATCGACACGCTTGAATATTCTTTGAAAACAGCCAATATTAGTGCATCCGGTTTTCATTTGACCCATACCTCCCAAAACCCGGATAAAAACCTCTACGATGTTTATGTTCCCAAAATGTTTATGAAAAGCAACAGTGTTACCCGCTTTGCTTTTGACGATTCATTAAAAGTTCAATACCTTGAATTTGACCAACCCAAAATTAAATTTTATCAAAAAGCAGATCCTGAGAAAATCAGTATTGAAGATCTAAATGATTTCAATTTATATACATTAATTGAGAACCAGTTTACCAAGGTAGAGGTGGACAGCTTTAATTTGGTGAACGCCAGTATTGAAATATTCAGGCAACCAGACATTGATAAAGTTCAACAACAATTCAGGTCGGTAAATGTAGAGTTAACTGGATTTGCACTGGACTCCATTTCATCACGCAATCCGGAAAAACTGTTTCATGCCGATGATTTGCAAATGAGTGTAGCTGATTACCATTTGCGATTAGTTGATAATGAACATGATTTTAAAGCCGACTCCATTCTTGTTTCAACAAAAGCCAATTCACTAAGAGTAAGAAACATTCATATTTCGCCAAGGAATTCAGCCTCGCTCAAATCAAGAACAATGGCCCTTATTGATTGTAAAGCGCTCGAGATTGAGGATGTTAATTTAAAACAACTGTACCATACACGGCGCCTCCCCACCAAACGTATTGAGGTTACGGAACCCAATGTACACTTACAATATTTTGTGGATGTTGCCAAACGCAATCAGAAAAACAGTGCCGGCCTGCTTTTTCAACTTGTTAGCGCTTATTTAAAAGGTGTTTATTCGGAGATAGTGATTATAGACGATGGAAAACTAAACATCGAAAATATTAGTCAAAATAAAGTTCTGGGGTATTTTGAAACCGGATTTGATTTTAATCTCTCCGGATTTGCGCTAGACTCAACCAGCATAAAAAATACCGACAAATTTTTCTATGCAACCGATTTTGACCTGGAATTTTCGGATTACCAGATGAAATTGATGGACAACCTACATAAAATACATGTTGACCATATTTCTTTTCTGAACCTGGAACGGAAAGTACAAATAGAAAACCTGCATTTGCAGCCCGTAATAAAAGGTGCCACGGCAAGTACCATGCAAAGCTACAACCGCTCTGAATTGTACAATATTTTTATACCACGTATTACGTTGTGGGGCATCAACCTGCGCAACGCCTTTTTTCATAACAAACTAAACATAACCAATTTTCAAATTTTGCATCCCCGCATTTACTTCGAAAACTTTGGAGCCCTGCGACAGGAACAGGACAAACAAGAATTCTCCGATTTTTATCAACTCATTTTCAATTATTTGAATGACTTAAATATAAAAAAAATTGACATTCCCGATGGTGAACTCACCTGGGTTAATCATACAAAAAACGGAAAAACAACCTCGTTCGACAATGAATTTTCAGCATCACTTGAAAATTTTAAATTAAATGAAAAAGAACTTGGCAAAAGACGGCTGTTATTTTCAGACAATTTCAATATTTCGGTAAAAGACCAAATGTTTCAACTTTCTGACAGTGTACATATTATGAAAGCCGGAGAAATAAATGTTTCTACAGCAAATAAGAGTATCCGTTTTAAAGATGCCTTGCTTTACCCGCTTATTACATCGAAAAAATACAAAACGCTTCCTACAACATTTCAGGTTTCTATTCCTTGGCTTGAGATCAATAATATTGATTTCATAAAAGCTTATTACTCCAGAGAAATACAACTTAACAATCTGGACATACAAAAACCCAAGTTTCAGATTTACAGTAAAAAAGGAGCAACAAAATCATTGGATCTCAATAAATACAGACTTCCCTTACCTGCGTTTCTAAAATCGTTAAAAATAAATGAGTTTAAAGTTACAGACGGCGAAGTACTGACTTTTGCTACCGAAGGGCTGAACCAAGAGGCAAGAAGCAATTTCAGTGTAAATCTAACCATTCCCGGACTGTCGCTTCAAAACAATGAAAAACAGCAGTCTCTTTTAACGACCAAAAACCTGATTACAAAAATCAGCGATTTCAAGGCTCCCCTAGGAGGAACACACGAGCTAAACATTGGCCAAATAAATTTTAACCGTTCTGAAAAACACATTGGCATTTCGCAATTAAAAGTTACTCCGTTTACCAGCTCCAAAACCGAAAACCGTTTTATAATCTCCGCTCCCAGCATGGAATTTACAGATTTTGACATTAACGAAGCATTAAACAATAACCACTTTTCTTTTAACCTGATAGATATTAACAAACCTGAAATTTCCATTGAAATAAACAAGGCAGTAAAAGGAGATAAGATTGAAATTGCAAGAAACTTTGATTTATACCCATATGTAGAATCGTATGTGGACAAAATTAACGTTGGAAAACTACAACTAAACGATGTTGCCCTGCATTTTAACTGGCTGGGGAAACGCCAGGTAAACCGAAAAATTAACCTGAATTTCAGTACCATTGACATTAGTGAAGATCATCGGCCTGAAAACCTTTTAAATTCAAAAGAATTTGAGATTTCTACAACCAAGCTGGAGAGCGAAAGTAAAAATGGAATGTACCGTTTTACTGTAGATTCGTTAATTTACAATTCAGCAAGACATAACATTGTGTTTAAAAAGGTGGCTGTAAGCCCCATGCTTTCGAAAAAAGAATTTCAGCTAAAAGCCGATTTCCAAACCGATTATTTAACCAGCCACACAGCGTTCATTGAACTCTCTGGCATTGATGAAAATTTGTGGTTGAAAGAGAAAATTCTTAAAGCAGACAAATTTACCGCAGGACCAACCAACCTTACCATTTTCAGGAACAAACGTTATCCGTTTAATCACAGCCAAAGACCTCCCTGGCCGCAGGAGCTTGTAAAGAACATGAAACGGCCGTTTGTTTTTGATTCGGTTGAGCTTTTACCATCTAACATTAAATACAGTGAATTGCTGGATATTTCAAACGAACCTGGTTACATTGATTTTAACAACTTAACTTTAAAAGCAGGTAGAATTTCAAATATGGATTCTATTCTACAAATGACCCCACATTTCAAAGTGGAGGCGAGCGCACAGTTATTTAATAGCAGTAATATATCTGCAACAGTAGATTTTGACATGACCAGCAAAAACTACAAACACACGCTAATAGGCAGTATGAGTGAAATGCCACTTTCTACATTTAACAATATGATTGAAAAATCGGCTCCCATATCGGTTGAAAGCGGGCAGTTAAATCGTTTTGATTTTAACCTTACACTGGATGACAAAGTGGCAACAGGAGAATTGTATTTTGGATATGACGATCTAAAAGTGAATATTTTAAGCCTGGATAATAACGGCTCTAAAATATCAAAATTTGCAACCTTCTGGGCCAATAAAATGATACTAAATTCCAAAAATCCAAAAGGAAATACATTTGAGCCGCAACCAATCTATTACCAGCGCGATCCCGAACGTTCAATCATTAATTACTGGTGGAAGTCTATTTTCACAGGTGCAAAAACAACCATTGGCATAAAGCCGGAAGAACCGGATAATCCATAATTTGCACAGAGAACCATCTTTGAAATTGTGACTTTTCTTTTTCAGTTAATGCAAGAAACCCACATTTCATTTCTGCTTGTAACTCATATATTTTATTTATTTTTGAACACAAACATATAACTGATTTTACAATGAAGCGTCTTTTTCCGAAATTACTGATACTTCCCATATTTATACTTTATGTTACTTCATGCGATGTTTTTAATGATACCGAAGGTAGCGGAGGAACCAACGACCGGTTTACAATAGATTATGAAACGAATACCACATTCGCATTAGAGGATATAAACAATAACCTTACATTATTTTCTTATCTCTATCCAAGTATCGATATTGAAGAAATAAGCAACAATGTAAAATATGGAGTAACCGTTTACATACTGACTTATAATACAATCATAAACAAAGAAATAAAAAGAGCTTCAGGATTGGTTTGTGTTCCAATGGGCGACGGGTCCTTTCCTATTTTAAGTTACCAAAACGGAACCAACACGAAGCATAGTAATGCGCCATCAGAAAACCCGGGCGATCCCTCATTTCAACTTTTGGAAATGCTTGCATCTACCGGATTCATCGTTATCATTCCCGATTATCTTGGGTTTGGCGCCAGTGACGACATGTTTCATCCCTACCTCGACCGCACATCTACTGTCCGAACCGTGCTTGACATGGTTCGTGCAACGAAAGAATTTGCCAATAATCATATCAACGTTTCGGTGAGCGAAGATTTGTACATTGCAGGATATTCTCAGGGAGGATGGTCTACCATGCAGGTAGCAAAAGAAATTGAACAGAAATACAGTAACGAATTCGACCTAAAAGCCAATGCCAGTGGTGCAGGACCATACGATTTGAACTATATTAATGAATATGTAATTAACCAAACAACTTATCCGGCTCCTTATTTTTTAGGATACATGTTTAACAGTTACGTAAATCTTGGGTTACCAACGCCAATTGATGAGATCATACAGGAACCTTATGCAACAAAAATAATGACGTTGTACGACGGAGAGCATTCAGGTAGTCAAATAAGTGATCAACTTACAACAAATATATCAAGCTTTTTCACAGCCGATTATTTGGCCAATTATGGCCCTGACGGAGATTATGCACCGGTAGATTCCATGTTACTGGCCAATAGTGTTGCGGCATGGGAAACCACAACTCCTACCCTCATCATTCATGGCATGAATGATACATTTGTCCCTAAAGAGGTATCGACTGCCATATACCAGGATTTTCTGGCTTTAGGCGTTCGCCAGGAAGAAGTAACATGGATGCCATTGGTTGGTATGGAGCATGACGATGGAGTTGTTCCTGCCGGAATAGCATCAATAAACTTTTTCCTTGAAATTAGAGGAGAATAAAAACTACTTTCAGGAATATTCAATCAATACGTTCAATTTATATCAGAAATTTATGTTTGCCTGAGATTCAATTATCAATAATACCCAAATCAATTATTCGGTAACAAAAAGGCTCTCCCATATTTATTTAACGTTTTGTATTTTACCTCAGCGAATAATAATTTCACTATCTCCGCCACATTCAGATTAAAATCTTTATTTTTGTGCCTTCAATAATCCGTATGTTTTATTCAATATGAAGATATCTTACAATTGGTTAAAAGACTATATTAATCTGGAAGAAACTCCTGAAGAAGTAAGTAAAATATTAACTCAGACAGGACTGGAAGTTGGCAGCCTGGAAGAAGTTGAAACCATAAAAGGAGGATTAAAAGGCCTTGTTATTGGTGAAGTTGTTACCTGCGAGAAACACCCGAATTCAGACCATTTAAGCAAAACCACAGTAAACGTTGGAACCGGAGAATTACTCCCCATCGTTTGTGGCGCCCCAAACGTGGCAGCCGGTCAGAAAGTAGTTGTGGCAACTGTTGGTACAACTTTATACATGGGGGACGATGAGTTTACCATAAAAAAAGCTAAAATACGTGGCGAAGCTTCACAGGGAATGATTTGCGCTGAAGATGAAATAGGAATTGGTACCAACCACGATGGAATTATAGTACTGGACAGTGCAGCAGAAGTAGGTTTGCCAGCCAGGAAATATTTCAATGTTGAATCAGACTGGATGATTGAAGTGGATTTGACGCCCAACCGTATTGATGGGGCTTCGCATATTGGAGTAGCACGAGATTTGGCTGCTTATTTAAAACAAACAAAAGATATTGCTTATACGCGCCCATCGGTAGATGGTTTTAAAATAGATAACCACGCTCTTGAAATTCCGGTTGAAGTAAAAAATCCGGAAGCTTGTGCGCGTTATGCCGGTGTTACTATTTCAAACGTTGAGGTTAAAGAATCGCCCGACTGGCTTAAAAACCGGTTAAAGATTATTGGGTTAACGCCTATCAACAATGTGGTAGACATAACCAATTATGTTCTTTTTGAAACAGCTCAACCTCTGCATGCTTTTGATGCCGATGAAATTACCGGGAGAAAAGTAATTGTAAAAACAATGCCGGGTGGAACAAAATTTACCACGCTGGACGAAGTTGAAAGAGAACTGGATGAAAACGACCTTATGATTTGTAATACCGAAGAAGCCATGTGTATTGGTGGTGTATTTGGTGGAATAAAGTCAGGGGTAAAAAATACAACCAAAAATATTTTCCTTGAAAGCGCTTGTTTTGATCCGGTTTTTATTCGGAAAACAGCACGTCGGCACGGATTAAATACCGATGCTTCTTTCCGTTTTGAAAGAGGCGTTGATCCCAATGGTGTAATTTACGCCTTAAAAAGAGCAGCTCTTTTAATAAAAGAATTGGCCGGAGGAAGCATATCTTCTGAAATTGTAGATATTTATCCAACCCCCATCGAAGATTTCAAAGTAAATATTACCTATGCAAATGTAACCCGCCTAATTGGCAAAGAGTTAAGTGAAGAGCAAATAAAAAACATCCTTACTTCTTTAGAAATAAAAATTGAAAAAGAAGATGAAAAAGGATTGTCTTTACTGGTGCCTCCTTATCGGGTTGATGTTCAACGCGAAGCTGATGTAATTGAAGAAATTTTGCGTATTTACGGATACAACAACGTTGAAATCCCTTCGCTGGTAAAATCATCTCTTCAGTATGCAGAAAAACCCAACCGGAACCAAATGAGGAACATGGCTGCAGATATGCTTACCGCACAAGGATTCAACGAGATATGGTCAAATTCGCTTACTAAAGCCGCTTATTACGAAGGGTTGAACCAATATAAAGAAGAACGCACAGTAAAATTGCTGAACCCACTAAGTGCCGATTTAAACGGGATGCGACAGACTTTGCTATTTGGAGGACTTGAATCTATTGCCCACAATGCGAATCGCCAAAATAAAAACCTTAAGTTTTATGAATTTGGCAACTGTTACTTTTATAAGGGGTCAAAAATAAAAGAACACCCCGAAACAAATTATTGGGAAGAAGAACACCTGGCGTTGTTTGTTACCGGAAATAAAGAAGAAGAAAATTGGATAACGAAAGAACAGCCGACTTCTTTCTTTAGTATAAAAACCTATGCAGAAAATATTCTGAAAAGGATTGGTTTTAATCCCAGGCAATTACAAATATCAGATGCTCAAAATGAGTTTTTTTCGGAAGGATTATCCTATCAGTTAAATAATTATACTTTATTGGAGATAGGAATTATTTCAAAAAAATGCCTCAAAAAATTTGATATTGATGCGCCAGTATATTATGCTGATTTTGATTGGGGGCGCATTTTGTTTGAGCAAAAGAAACATAAAGTTGTATTTGAAGAACTTCCCAAATTTCCGGCTGTTCGTCGTGATTTGGCCTTGTTAATAGATAAGAACGTTAAATTCAATGATATAAAAGAAAGCGCCTACAAAGTTGAGAAACAAATACTGCGCGATGTAAACCTGTTTGATGTTTACGAAGGGAAAGGTGTTCCGGAAGGGAAAAAATCATATGCTGTAAGTTTTGTTCTTCGCGATGACCAGCGGACTTTAAATGACAAGCAGATTGATAAAACCATAAAAAAACTGCTTGCCGATTTTGAACGTAATTTAGGAGCCCAATTAAGATAAACCTGTTACAATATATTTTGTTCTTATCCCGGGCAATCTAAACTGTCCGGGATTTTTATTATAAAAGCATGCAAAATTATACAAAAGGAATTATATACGCTGCCATAACCATTTTCTTCTGGGGATTTCTGGCTATCGCGTTAAAAGTAGCCGTTCAGAAAGTTGATCCGGGTACCATTGTATGGTTTCGTTTTTCCCTGGCATTTACAATGCTTGCGCTGTGGCAGGCAATAAAAAAACCTTCGTCATTTAAAATATTAAAAAGGCCTCCCCTATTCCTTGTTATTGCAGGCGTTGGGCTATCCTGGAATTACATGGGTTACATGCTGGCCATTGATTATACCACGCCGAGTAATGCACAGCTTTTTATTCAAACCGGACCTATTATTCTAGCGTTAGCTGGCTTTCTTTTCTTTAAAGAGAAAATAAAACGCAACCAAATAATCGGATTCACAATTGCCATTGTTGGTTTTTCTTTTTTTTATCGTGATCAGCTTTCTGCCTTTTTTGAAGGCCAGGAAAACTATAACCACGGTGTTTTATTTGCTCTTTCAGGAGCATTCGCATGGTCTGTTTATGCTATATTCCAAAAACAGCTGGTGAGCAAATACAACGTAGAAAGCCTTAACCTGTTTCTTTTTGGCTTCCCGGCTATTATATACCTGCCATTTATCGACCTCTCATCGCTGCATGAACTACATTGGAGGTGGTGGTTATTACTTGCTTTCTTAGGGGCAAATACGTTAATTGCCTATACCTGCCTGGCACAGGCGTTAAAATACCTGGAAGCAAACCGTGTTAGCATTCTTCTCATTCTCAACCCTATGATTACATTTTTAACCATGGGCATACTAACTTATTTAAATGTAAGTTGGGTAGAACATGAACGTTTTTCGCTGGTAACCATACTTGGCGCTGCCCTTGTTTTTGCAGGTGCTATTTTTGTTGTAAAACGATCAAAAGCAAAGTAGGTTTTCAAGCTAAAATAGAACGATATGATTGGCTTTCTCCCCCCTCTTAAAATCCCCTTGCTTTCATTAGTCTATCTAATTGTTGCCATTTAATACCTTTACTAAAATTGGCTGCCACCTCAGGTTCAATTCCTTCAATTAACACCTGGTGCATTCCTAAACGTTTCACACGTTTTTTCAGAATTGCTTTGTTTTTATTTTCTTCGGCAATCATTCCGGCATACAAAACATTAAACCAAATTTCCATCTCCAATGCATCTTCTTCATAAAAGTGGCTTAGCAATAAAATTAACTGAAACACTTCATCTTTGGGCTCTGCGTTTGTGCGATTATAAATCACAACAAAATCGTCGTAAATTTTCTGCGCGCCATATTTCTTCCCTAGCTTTTTTAGCCTCAAGAAATATTTTACGTCTGTGGGAGCAAATCTTTCGCCATTGGGCTTAGTAACATAAACACACCATTCATCAAAGCTTCCTTTATCAAATTCAATGATGCCGCCATTGCTAAACTGATTTAATTTCTGAGCCATAAAGCAACGTTTTACGTTTAGCTAAAATAACGATGTATTTTGGGAATGCAATACCAGGCAAGCTCCAAAGCTATTCGAAAGTTACATCCACCAAAATAATTTCAGATTTTCCAGCCGTTTTCACCGGAGGTCCCCACAATCGCAGGCCACTTGTAACAAAAAAATGTGTATGTTCAATCTTTTTATATCCCCAGCTAAGTTCATACATACTTTTAATGATGTAATTCAGCGGGAAAAGCTGTCCGTTGTGCGTATGTCCTGAAAATTGAATATTAACCGGTGTGTGACTCACCTCTTCCAACTGGGTAGGACGGTGATCTAGAAGGATAACAGGTAAATTTAGCGAGCTTCTCTTCAGAACTTCGTCAACTGATTTTCGTTGTCTGAAATGTTCATCGTATCGTCCGGCCAAGAGGAAGTCATTATCTATGCTCAAAATAGTATCACGAAGCAAAGTAATATTGGCTTTTTTATAAAAAAAACCTCCTCCGTTGCTTCCATAAAATTCATGGTTTCCCAGCACCCCCCACGTACCATATTTCACTTTAACTTCTTTTAATGCAGAAAAAATTTCATCGGGGACTTTATTTTCATCACGTCCTTCTACTATGTCGCCTCCATACAACATAACATACGGATTTAAAGCATTTACTTTCCGTACAAACTGAGTTACAAAACGTAAACTTGTATTTTGCTGAATATGAAAATCCGCAGCAAATGCTATTCTTAATTTATCAAGATTGGAATTCCTTTTTGGAACCGTAATATGGTAGCTGGAAACCTGAATAGTATTAAGATTGATAGCTCCTCCAATAACCGTTGTAACAGAAAGAACAACCATTGACAAAAGGGTATAAAACCGAAACAAAAAACTCCTTCGCTGTTTTTTAAAAACAACATGGAACAGAAGATTAAAGAGTAAAAACAAATCAAAAAGAATAACCGAAAGAAAAATATATAGAAAAAAAGGTAACAAATAGCCCGCTGCAACAGAAAATGCCTCTCGCGCAAAAGCCAAGCGAGAAGGTAAATTTTCTGATAATGGATAAATCAATGCTAACAGTAAATAAATTACCGTATACCACAACTTATACCCTTTGCTTATAAATAATTTTTGAATTCGAAGAAATACATAAATATTCGGAATAATATAGGCAAGGGTAAGATACAAATGAAACATTCAATTATTGTTTTAGTGTTCACAAGGTGAATATAGAAAATCTTTGCGATGAACATAAAAAATGGTTCTCTTTGTACCTGCTTTTTCAACAATCTTCTTATGACCAACTTCTTACTGACCTAAATTGTTTATATCTAGGCAAAAAAATCTGATTTCTAATGCTTTAAAACAAAAAAACTCCCTAAAGAAGGAAGTTTTTTATTTATCAAACTACGGAATAACTAATACCCCGAATTTTGTGTCAAATTAGGATTTCTATCAATCTCATCCTGCGGAATTGGCAAGAGGTAATCTCGGTCTGAATCAAAAGTAGAGTGAGGTTCGTACGAATTTACTCCAAGGAATAACTCAGTACCCAAATCGCGGCGTTGAATATCATACCACCGTTTAAATTCAAATGACAACTCCAGTCTACGTTCTTCCAGAACCAATTTACGAAAATCATCCTTTGAAATACCACTATTTACATTTTCGGGGAAATTGGTAACTTTTCCATTCCAGTTCCTTGCCCGTTCACGAACTCTATCAACATAACCAAGAGCTTCAGAAGTAGGTCCGCTTACTTCGTTAAGGGCTTCTGCTGCAGTAAGCAGAACCTCAGCATATCTGTAGGCAGCATAGTTATGATCCGAGCCACGAGCTTCGCTATTGGAATTTCCAGGATGTTCAAAATATTTTCCGATATGAGGCCTTTGTACTGTTTGGAATTTAGTATAAGGTTCCATCACTCCATCAATTAAAGTAGAGTCAGCAAAAGCAACATTTTTCCGGTAATCACGATTGTCCCAAGAATTAAAGACAGCCATTGAAGGAACTGCCACACTCCACCCCTGTATATCTCCACCACGGACACCTGTTAAAGCCCCTGTTAGATCATCATTATCAGCTCCATTGCTACCACCACTTGAACCTAGAAAGTCAAAACAAAATATTTGTTCTTTTGTCTCATCTTGCTTTGTGGCATCAAATAAATCCTGATAATTTGTTTCGAGTTCATATTCCAACTCGCTTTCATGATCTATAACCCACTTGGCATTTTCATATGCTTTGGAATAATCTCCTAATGTTAGGTATACGTCAGCCAATATTGTATATGCTGTTCCTTTTGACGGTCTGGAGCGTGAATTATCAGGTGGTGTCATTGAAAGATTTTCAGCAGCAAATTCAAGATCAGCTATAATATTTTCATATATTGTTTCTACTGAAGTTTCAGGAACGTCAGACACAGAAGCAGGATCGGTAATTGCATAATCAATATAAGGAACATCGCCAAACATACGAACCAGGTTGAAATAAATAAATGCCCTCACTAACTTTGCTTCCGCAATTAATTTTGTTAACTCAGTTTGATCAACATCCGTATTTTTTAGTGATTCAGCACCCTCGATTGCATAATTTGTTGCACCTATAATTTTATATGAGCGTGGCCATATTGCCGAGACCATACCATTTTCAGCATCAACATCAAAATCATTGATATTTTGTCTTCGGGCAGGAGTTGTTCTTTCCCCAATGTCAACCATATCAGAACTTAACATAACAGTTAAAGTATATTTTCTTCCCCAGTAGGATTCGGCTGTTATAAGTCCGTAAGCTCCAACAACAGCTGCTTCCACAGTTTCTATATCTTTAAAATATCCATCCGGAGATACATCTGAAACAATTGTTTCATCCAAGTCTGTACAACTAAAAATTAGAAGAGACAGAATAAGCCATGTAATATATTTTAGTCTTTTCATCATATTCAAGATTTAATTTTAGAAAATAATTTGTAAGCCCATCGTGTAAGTTTTTGCATTAGGATAACTTCCATAATCCAATCCCAGATTTTTATTGGAATTTGAATTTCCATCGGTTTTATAATTAACTTCCGGATCATATCCCCTGTAGCTTGTAATTGTAAATAAGTTTTGGGCACTTACATACACTCGAGCATGGTTTAGTTTGAATCTTTGTGCAATATTTTTAGGGAGCGTATATCCCAATGAAATATTCTTTAGCCGAATATAACTTCCATCCATAATCCAACGTGAAGATGACAGCCTGGATCTACTTGAATTTGCCTTAGGAATATTGGTATCAGTATTGGTTGGTGACCATCTGTTCAGTGCTCGTGTTGTTGAATTTCCTACTCCAAGCATCGATTCTAACTCCATTAATGTAAAACTATAAATATCGTTTCCCTGCGACCCTTGAAGAAAGAAATCCAAATCAAAATTTTTATACGCAAAAGAATTGTTCATTCCCCATATAAATTTGGGGTTTGGATTCCCAATAATTGTCCTGTCATTACTATCCAGATCTCCTTCTCCGGTTAAATCTTTAAATTTTTCACCACCGGCCTCCTGTTCAAAGCCAGAACCATTAAGGAAATTATCACCTTCCTGATAAACTCCATCATACACATAACCGAAAAATGTACCTACAGGCTGTCCTTCGCGTAATACATGTGTAGTGGATATATTCATCTGTCCGGGTCCGGCTGCATAATAGATATCCTCTCCGTCAGGAAGTTCCGTTATTTTATTTCGGTTTAGCGAAAAGTTAATATTTGTTTTCCAGGTTAGCGCCTTTTCAATATTTACAGTTGACAATGTTAATTCAATTCCTTTATTTTCTACAGAACCAATATTGTCAAGCATTGTTGAAAAACCGGAATACTCAGGTAGGTTAACTTCAAATAGAAGATCGGTGGTTTTTTGATGGTAATAATCTGCAATAAAATAAATTCGTTGGTCAAACAAACCAAAATCGAACCCAATGTCGAGTTGAGCTGTACTTTCCCAAGTCAGATTATCATTTGCCACAGAAGTTGGAACAACTGAATTTACAGCAGAGCCGTTTATAATTGTATACCCCGTTCCATACCTGGCCAGCGATTCATAAGGATCTATAGCCTGATTACCTGTTATACCATAACTTCCACGTAGTTTCAGCATGCTAATTTTATCTGTTTTTTTCATAAAATCTTCTTCCGTAACATTCCAGGCAAAAGCACCTGATGGGAAGAAAGCCCATTTATTATTTTTGGCAAAACGGGAAGAACCATCATAACGTCCATTCAGAGTAATTAAATACTTATCATTAAACTTGTAGTTAATCCGTCCGTAATACGACATGAGTTCAGATTTAGAGTAACTGGAAGCATTGTCATTTATTGAACCACCTCCAATATTCCACCAGCTAAAATCATCAGTAATAAAACCAGTACTGTATGCATTCCAGTATTCAGCCTCATAAGATTGATACGACATCCCCCCCATAGCTGTAATTTCATGAACATCGTTAAAGAGTTTGGAGTAGGTTAAGTAACTTTCACTGATAATATCGGTATTTTTATGCGAATTAATAGTAGCAGCTCCCCCAACAGAAGAGCCGGCATTTAATTTTGTTGAAACGTATATTCCTTCTCGGCTATTATAAGTTTTTGCACCGAATGTACCTTTTAATTTTAATGAAGGAAGAAGAGTTAATTCTCCATAGAGATTTGCCTGCAATAAATCAGCAAGAACATTGTTTTTCCTTTCTTTTGCAATGGCGTAAGGGTTATCTCTGGGGTCTCCTACCGAATTCACGGTGTACTCGCCATTTTCGTCATATATTCCTACACTTGGAGCAAATGTAAAAGCAGAAGCAACAATTCCTGTATTTGTTGTTCCGCCTGAACCTTCCTGTGTATGTGCTCCATCGCGATCGGTACGGCGGGCAAATATATTAGCTCCCAGTTTTATCTTATCGGTAAGGTTAAAATCAACATTGCTTGTTAAAGAATATCTTTTATATTTCGAATTGATGACAATCCCTTTGTGGTCATAAACATTTCCTGAAACATAATACCGAACATTATCATTTCCTCCGGAAAATGAGAGTTTATAATTTTGAACGAATCCGGTTTGAAAAATCATATCCTGCCAATCGGTATTTGCAGTAGGATTTTCAGGTAAAGTTCCCGGAGTGGCTTCGTTTATATAATTTACAAAATCCTGTGCTTCCAATAAATCAAGACGATTAATCTCTTTTTGACTGGATAAGGAAGTGTTGAATTCAATTTTAGTTTCTCCACTTTTCCCTCTTTTGGTAGTAACCATAATTACACCATTAGCTCCTCTCGATCCATAAATTGCAGTAGCAGAAGCATCTTTCAGTACTTCAATAGACTCAATATCTTCGGCTGGCGGTAGTGTTCCTCCCGGAAAACCATCGATTACATATAAAGGATCGCTGGATGAATTGATAGAAGTTCCACCACGGATACGCACCTTGTAAGACGAACCAGGTTCTCCGTTATTGGCTGTTATTTGCACACCGGCTGCTCTACCTTGAATTGCCTGAGTAGCATCTAATGTAGGATAGGCTGCAATTTCGTCTGAACCTACCGTGGAAACAGAACCGGTTAAATCACTTTTCTTAACCGTTCCATAACCTACAACAACTACCTCCTCAAGTCCTACTACATCTTCTTTTAGAGTTACATTTATTAATGTACTGCCATTAGGTACAACTTCTTTCGAGATATAACCAATAAACGAAAATACCAATGTTACATCTCCTGAAGGAATATTTGATAAAGAGTAACTCCCATCTATATCTGTAATGGTTCCAATAGTAGTTCCCTTAACAACTACAGTTGCACCAATAAGAGGATCTCCATTTTCAGAGGTTATTTTTCCTGTTATTATGTTCTGGTACTGATACTTGTCTGTTTTCACAGGAGAAATAACAATAAGATTATTAGATAAAACAGAATACTTACTTCCAGTTCCTTCTAAAATATTATCCAAAATCTGTTCTATCGTATTGTTCTTTACATTAACAGACTCGTGCGTTTTATTTTCCAGTAAGTCATTATTATATAAAAACTTGTATTCACTCTGATTTTCTATTTCGTCCAAAATATCAAACAAAGAAACATTATGTAGTTTTATCGAGAGTTTTGTTTCCTGAGAATAAACTGTTCCAAAAACTTGTATGCTACTCAACAAAAATAAAAGAAATGTAAATTTCATAGTTAATAAAATTTTCAACAGGCTCTTTTTTAAGCAAAAGCCATCAGTTTCAAACTTTTTTTTCATAGTTTTGATTTACTTTAATTAAATAAATTATGTTGTTTTTTCCGTAAAAAAACGGAAGGAAATTCAAATCGGGGAATGTTGACGCATTTCCCGATTTTTGTCAGGACAATTAAGTTTTATCTTTCATTCGTTTTAGTTTTAGGTGAATAATTTTAGTTTTTTCGTTTTATAATTTCAATTCTGTTCTTATTTATTTCATAAGTAAAAGGCAGTGAAATACTTAACGCCGCAATTGCTTGTTCAATAGTTTCCTTTTCAAATGTTCCTGTATATCGTGCATTTTTCAACTCATCGTCTTTTATAATTATTTCAACATTATACCATCGTTCCATTTTTATCGCTAGCTCATCAAACCGCTCTCCTTTAAAAACCAACTTATTGTCTTTCCATGAAACAAAAGGCTCTACATCAATTTCCCCATTAATCTTCATCATTGGTTTTAAAGTCTCCTCCCCTCTGTCCTGTATTTTACTATTCTCTGATTCTGATTTGTCAGCATCAGGTTGCGCTGAATCTAAAACCTGAACAGAATTTTCACTCTTTACCAAAACTGCCTGTTCCCGTGGTTTTAAAAGAATAGGATCTTTGATTAACTTTTTGCCTATCTTTCCTGTAATAGAAATAGAACCATTTACCAAAGTTGTTTCTACCCTATCTTCTTCGTTGTATGATTTAACATTAAATTTGGTTCCCAAAACCTGAATGTTAATGGATGAAGTTTTTACATTCAATTTCCGCTTTGGATTTTTAACGATTTCGAAATAGGCTTCTCCTTCCAAAAAAAGATTTACTTCTCTTCCTTTAAAATCTGCCGGATATTCTATTTGAGAACCTGAATTCACCCACACTTTACTACCATCAGGAAGTAACACTTCGGATCTTGCTCCATATGGGACTTTCACACTTGTATAAGATGCTTTTTCAGGAATATTTTTCTGAACAAAAAAGCCAATACCAAAAGTAATAACAATAAGTGCAGCAATTTGAAGCACTTTTTTCAAATTCCTGCTTAATGCTTTTCTTTCTTTGAAATGTTTTGATTCTTCTTCTATCGCCAATAATGCAAATTCTTCCCATGCAAAGTCAACATTGGCATTTTTTATTGTAGTATCATACCTGGCTGTTTCCCAAATATCTTTTATGTGATAGTAGAGTTTTTCATTTTCATGGTTTGAATAAACCCATTTAAAAAGTTTTCCTTTCTCTTTTTCCGAAATATCATTTTTCAGGTTTCTGACAATGAGGCTTATGTATAAATCATCTATCTTCATTTCGGTAGCTGTTTATCCTATGACAATCGATTGCATAAAACTACGTCAAAATGAAGCGATTTTTTATTTTTTTTCACTATTAACCGACAAAAGTCGGGATTTCAAATTTTATTCACTATAACGCCCTGTTTATGGGCATCTAATTTATTTTTTCAAAACAGACCCCCTGTCTAAACCAGGTTTAACTGAAGTTGCCCGGGAGGTTCGCCAACTTCGATTTTATATGCGCGACTGGTACAACGTAATAGTTCTACCATGTCAAGCATACTAATCAGGTGTATCCTTATTAGTGAAGCCACAACCGAAAATGCTTTCCTGGTTTGAGCAATTTTTTGAATAACAGTCATTAACAATTGGGCAATTAACGTGCACCAAACCTGTGTACGTATTGCATTTTCGTTCTCTCCATAGAAATAATGCAACTGGAAGTTTTGCTTCATTTTTTTGAACAATAATTCGATGCCCCATCGCTTTTTATAAAGAAAGGCCACTTCTTCTGCGCTTATCCCGAAGTTGTTGGTCAGGAATTCAAAATACCTGTTTTTTTCATCCTGGTAACATACTTTGCGCAAACGTATTTTTCTGAAAACCTTCATCTGCCGTTTGCCATTTTCATTCTCGGGATGATATGTGAGTTCTATAATCTCATCGCGTAGCACTTTTGCCTTTCCTTTCTTGCGGTAATGCACCCGTTTTGTTTCAATTATCTCATAAACAGCATTCTTTTTCAGGCGGGTAACAAAATAAACTTGCTGGGTAGTCCACAAGGCAAATTGGTGATAATAATTGTAAGCTTTGTCAAACACTATCATACTATGTGATATTAGTTCAAGGCTTTTCAGGAAGTTTTTGTCATGGACTTTTGCGGCTGTAATTTTTACAAACCGGCCAACCGACTGTACGGCGTCAATAAGCATATGGACTTTTAAACCGCCCTTCTTTTTCCCATCTCCCCTGGGATTACGGCCAACACCTTTTAAGATGTCGCTAAATAAGCGAATTGTTGTTGAGTCAATTAAAAGTACCTCTTTGAATGTTAGCCCATAAGTCCGGCTGTCCGACAAAAATGATTGATACTTATCGACCAATGCAAAATACAAGTCCTCGAAAAAACGGTTGTCCCGGTTTCTTAAGCCATCGCTGGCTGTACTCTTGGCTGGTGCTTTTTCCAAACCAAGATGGTTTAGTTTCCCGCCTAAAGCCCTTAGCCCTTCACATGTTTCGGTCATCGAATCGCATCGGCTTAAAATCCCAAACAACATGGTGATTAAGTGCGTCCTGCTCTTAAATGCTTTATAATACCTGTCGCTGTCGTACGACCTTACTATGGATGATATGTTGACTCTTTCTATCAAATTGATGACCTGTTTGAAAATCGGCTGTCCGACAAATTTTATTTCACTAATTTTACCCATGTTGTAAAGAGTTTTCGTAAAAATCAATTTACAACTTTGAAGGGAAACCGAAAGGGAGTACCTTCTTTTTATTTAATTTAGTCGGACACTACTGATTTTTTTTGAAAAAGTCCTATGAAAAGAGTTAATATCTGGCCCTTAAATTTTTCACGCAAAATTACCATTGCTCTGTAAATACGGGTTTCAACAGTACGTATGGGAAGTTCTAATTTCTCTGCAATTTCTTTATTTTTCAACTCATAAAAACGACTCATTTTTAGAGGGGTTCGATACTTATCAGGAAGTGAATCAATGGCATTGTATAATTTCTGTTGCCACTCTTTTTCCACAAGAGTCTGGTGGGTATCATAAAATTCAAGTTCCCTCTGGGAGCGTTCAATCTCGGTATCTTTAAAATCACGTTCAATCCGTAAATGCTCTAAATAATTCAGGCAGTTGTTCCTCACTGATCGATATAGAAAAGCTTTCAGGTTATCTATTTTCTTTTCTTTCTGTTTTAAAATACCCAGAAATGCATCCTGAACAAGATCCTTTGCAACTTCTTCGCTATCGATAAATTTAAGTGCATAAAAAAAAAGAGGAGCATACATTTGTTTGAATGTATGCTCCATCAATACATTTCTACTTTCTTTTAAATTATATTTATTAGGATATTCATCCATAAATAATTTTAACGTAATTTCTCAAAGAGTTTTTATTCTTTCCTATCCAACTGCTTAAAAATAAATGCATATTCTAAAGCAGTATCCTTAATCCACTGAAATCTCCCCGAAGCTCCACCATGACCATATTCCATGTTAATATGAAAAACTAACAGGTTGTTATCTGTTTTTAATTCACGCAATTTAGCTACCCATTTGGCAGGTTCCCAATATTGCACCTGCGAATCGTGCAAGCCGGAAGTAACCAAAAGTGCCGGATAATCTTTTGCTTCTACATTATCGTACGGAGAATAAGACTTCATATAGTAATAATACTTTTCCTCTTTCGGGTTCCCCCACTCATCAAATTCACTGGTTGTTAATGGAATTGTTTCATCCAGCATTGTGGTAACCACATCTACAAAAGGCACATTAGCAATAACCCCTTTATACAGTTGAGGTTTTAAATTGATACATGCTCCCATTAACAAACCTCCGGCACTACCTCCTTTTGCAAATAATTTTTGTTTGTTGGTATATCCGGCGTCAATTAAATGTTGAGCACAATCATTGAAATCGGTAAAAGTATTCATCTTATTCAGCAGCTTCCCATCTTCGTACCATGCCCGTCCGTTAATCTGGCCTCCACGTATATGTGCAATTGCATATACAAAACCACGATCGAGTAATGGTAAAATTGACAAACGGAACGTTGGGTCGATGGTATAACCATAAGAACCGTACCCGTATATCAATGTTGGATTATTCCCATTTAATTGCATCCCTTTTTTGTAAACCAGCGACATTGGTATTTTTGTTCCATCAGTAGCAGTTGCATAAATACGTTTTGTTTCATAACTGTTTTTATCAAATCCGCCCAAAACCCTCTCTTCTTTAAGTAACTGGCGCTCCTTTGTTTTCATATTGTAATTAAAAACAGAGTATGGCGTAGTAAGAGATGTGTAATTGAAGCGCAGAGAATCAGTATCAAAATCAAGATTCACATCTGTTTCCACAGTATAAACATCTTCGTCAAAATCAATGTAATACTCTTTGTCTCCATTCCAGGGCATGATGCGTAACTGCGTAATTCCCTCCCTTCTTTCTGAAACGACCAAATAATCCTTGAAAATATCAAAATCAGAAAAATAAACATCGCTACGATGAGGAATTACCTCGATCCAATTTTCTTTTGTTGTAGCAGTAACAGGAGTCTTCATTAGCCTGAAGTTCAGTGCGTCAAGATTGGTACGTATATAAAAGTCACCCCCAAATTGGTCAACTGAATATTCGAGCCCTCGAACTCGAGGTTGGACAATCTGAAATTCTCCTCCGGGGTTATCAGCATCCAAAAAACGATACTCCGAAGTTAATGTACTCTCACTTCCAATAATTAAATATTTCTCTGATTTAGTTTTGTAAATAAATGTAGAAAAGGTCTCGTCCTCTTCGTAAAAAACAACTTTGTCTTCTTCTACCGGAGTACCAAGTACATGCTTCATTATTTTTTCAGAACGAAGAGTAACATCGTCTTTTAAAACATAATAAACTGTTTTATTGTCGTTTGCCCAAACAGCTCTTCCCGTAGTTAAAGGGATGGCATCTTCCAGTATTTCTTCTGTTTCAATATTTTTAAACTGGATGGTATATTTTCTTCGGCTAACCGTATCTACTCCAAATGCCACCAACTTATTGTCAGGGCTTACTGAAGAACCTCCTAATTGATAAAAATCGTACCCTCCGGCCATTTTATTCACATCAAGTAAAATTTCTTCTTCGGCTCCCAAATTCCCTTTCTTTCTGCAAATCAAAAAATATTCCTTCTCAGGAATTGTTCGTGTATAATAGAAATATCCGTTCTTTTTATATGGCACAGATTCGTCTTCCGGATCAATCTCCGACTTTATTTCTTCGAACAGTTTTTCCTGCAACTCTTCTGTAGGTTTCATTACCGCTTCAGTATAAGCATTCTCCGCTTCCAGATGAGCGATAACCTCCGGATTCTCCCGCTCATTCATCCAAAAGTAATTATCAATCCGTCTATCTCCATGAATCGTTAATGCTTTCATTATCTTTTTAGCAACAGGTGGTTTTATATCTTCTTTTACCGAACAAGCGAACAAAAATAAAAGAATCATGAAGAATGGAAAAATAGCACGTTTCATATCTGTTATATATTATATTTCATAACGAAAATACGATATTGCACCAGATTTTTTAATATTTGCTGTTGAAATTATGCTAACAGAAATTATAATAGCCGTTTATTTTGTTGGAGTGCTGGTTGTAGGATTCGTTTCCTGGTTTAAAATAAAAACTCCGGCAGATTACTATGTTGCAGGGAAAAAGGCTGGGCTCATACAAGTTTCAGGAAGTTTGCTTGCATCATTACTGGGGGGATCTGCCATACTTGGAACGATTGAGTTAAGCCAGAAAATTGGCTGGGCAGCACTTTGGTTTTTGTTCTCTGCTGCTCTTGGGTTGCTGGCTCTTGTTCCTCTGGCCAGGTATGTAAAACGGTTTGGACATTATACCTTACCTGAATTATTAGGTTATTTTTATGGCAAAAAAGCAGAAACCATTGCTTCTGCTATTATTCCCCTGGCCTGGCTGGGTATAGTAGCCGCACAAATAATAGCTGCAGCAAAAATTTTAAGTGGGTTAGGTTTTATAAGTTACTCGAATGCTGCGTTGCTATCAGGTGGTATTTTTATTCTTTACACACTTGCAGGAGGCCAGGTTAGTATTTTAAAAACAGATACTCTTCAATCGGTTCTGATTATAGTTGGATTGGTTTCTTTAACAATCTTCACTGTTTCTCATTCACAACAATCCCCAATGGAGCCTTTTAAAATGAATAAACTCTTTAATACCGACTTTTCTGTAGTAGATTTACTAATACTTGTACTAACCTATTCAGTTACATTTGTTGTTGGCCCGGATATATATTCACGTGTATTCTGTGCAAAAGATGAAAAAACAGCAACGCAAAGTGTCTTAATTGTTGCATTGATTCTTATTCCTGTTTCAATTGTTCTTACCTACCTGGGAATTTTTTCACAAAGCATGGATAGTAACGGCATTATTTCTTTTGCTCAACATTTGATGCCAGACTGGGCATATGGGATTTTTATTGCAGCATTATTATCAGCGGTTATGTCGTCGGCAGATACTACTTTGTTAACATCATCGATTATCTCAAACGAATTAATTACCGGCAACCTGGATAAAAACACATCTTTAAAATTCACACGTATATTAATCATTATATTTGGCGCTGTAAGCATTATCATTGCCCTTTACGTAACATCTATTATTTCATCATTGCTTTTTGCGCTCACTTTTTTCTCAGGAGCATTTGTTGTTCCGGTGCTGGCCGGGCTATTGAAAATTAAAGTAAACAAACATCAAATTGTACCAGCGGTGGTTTCTGGTGGTATAATTGCTTTGTTTGGCAAGATTATAAACGTATTTTATTTTGATTTAGCAGGAAACATTATTATCATCACGGCATTTATTATTAACTCATTTTTACTATTTTTCCCTTTAGGATTAATAAATAAAAAATTATAATCAAATATTGCCCGCAAAAGTAATATTCATACTTTTGCGAATAATTAGCTAGCTAATTAATGGAGCGCGATTTAGAAAACACTTATGGATAGTTCTGAAAAGTATAAAAGGCTTATTGAGAGTCTGGAATGCGAATACTTCTTCTATTCACATACAATAGATGGCAGGTACCTGTACATCAGTCCTTCTATTGAGAAGGTGCTGGGGTATACCGTTGAAGAAGCTTCTGACGGACTGGTGAAATATATGACAGACGGAGAAATAAATAGAGACACGATTGGTATTTTAAAAAAAAGCGCCAAAGGAGAAAGACAAAAAACATTTGAATTTGAGCTTTTTACAAAAAACGAAGAAATAAAAGTTATTGAAATAACCGAGTCGCCTCTTTACGATAAAAACGGAAAAATCGTGTCCATTGAAGGAGTTGCTCATGATATTACAAGAAGAAAAAATAGGGAACAAATAATAAAGGAACAAAATGAAAAGTTAAGAGAGCAAAAACGGGAACTACAGGAAACATTGCAGAACCTGAAAGAAACAGAAGCTCAACTTATTCAATCAGAAAAAATAAGAGCACTTGATCACCTTATTTTTGGAATTGCTCATGAAATAAACACGCCTATTGGCGCGATTAATGCATCCATTGAGAATATTACCACATCAATGGATTCATCCATTAAAAATGTATTTCGATTAATGAAGAATGATTTCAAAGATGAACTGGATGTTTTTATGCAAATTATGATAATGACAGAAAAAGAACGTCCAGTGTTAAAATCAAAACAAAAAAGAAAAATAAAAAAAGAAATTATCGATAAACTAAAAAAAACAGAGATAAAAAATATTCAGTCAGTTGCCGACTATATTATGTTTCTAAATATTTACCAACAAGTTGACGATATAATTCCCTTGCTTCAGAAAACAAATACTGAATATGCCTTAAAAGCAGCAAGAGATATTTACTCTGTAATAAAAAATGCAGAAAATATAAAACTTGCAGTAGAAAAAGCATCAAATGTAATACTTGCCTTAAAACATTATATACACAAAGATCAGTTAGGGATTAAAGAAAAAACTGATTTGATTAAAAATATTGAAACTGTTTTAACTCTTTTGAACAGCCAATTGCAAAGTGGAATTAAAGTAATATATAATTTTAATGAGATCCCGCTAATTGACTGTTACCCGGATCAACTCATTCAGGTATGGGTAAATTTGATTATAAATGCCATACAAGCGATGAATGGTTCGGGCACATTAACAATTAGTGTAAAACAAGTAAAATCTAAAATTGAAGTAGTCATTAGCGATACGGGGCATGGGATACCAATGGAAAACCGTCGAAAAATATTTGATCCTTTTTTTACCACAAAGAAGATAGGGGAAGGAACAGGGATAGGGCTTGACATTGTAAAAAAAATTATAGACAAACATAATGCAACCATTGATTTTGAAAGTGAAGAAAGAAAAGGAACAACTTTTTTTGTATCGTTGCCTTTGCACTAAACTGAAAATGGAAGGATTGCAACGGAAAATAGATTAAATATAATTTAAGAATAATACACAGATAAGAGAATAACAACAAATACGATTATATATACCTAATAATCTGTATCCTCTCAAACGTTCAAAATAGATTAGGGAATAAAATCGCGACAAGACAATTTAGTTTTGAACTATGAAAAAACAGGTGATATTTTGTGTCGATGATGAGGAGATAATTCTTGAGGCACTGGAAGAGCAACTAGACACTATTTTTGGCAATGAATATACAATAGAAACGTCAGATAGCGGAGAAGATGCACTGGAGTTTTTTAAAGAGATGATGAATGAAGGAATCAGGGTTCCTGTTGTTATCTCAGACTATATAATGCCAGGAATGAGAGGAGACAACTTATTAAAAGAGATACATAAATTATCTCCCGGATCATTAAAAATATTGTTAACGGGCCAGGCCAGTGTCGAAGGAATTAGTAATGCCATAAATAATGCTAAGCTCTACCGGTATATTGCCAAACCTTGGGACAAAAACGACTTGGTACTAACAGTTAAGGAAGCCATAAAAAGTTTCTTCCAGGAACTTAAAATAAGAAAACAAAATAAAGAGTTACTGGTATTGAATGCATCTTTAGAAGAAAAGGTAAAAATAAGAACACAGGAACTAACAAAGGCCAATGCTTCTAAAGACAAATTTTTCTCTATTATTGCCCATGATCTAAAAAGTCCGTTTACTGCCATTTTAGGACTTACAGATATTATGATCGCAAACTGGGAAGAAATGGAAGAAAATGAAAAACTTGAATTTATAAAAGACCTTAACGATACCTCAAAAAGCACATTTAATCTGTTGCAGAATCTGCTTGACTGGTCACGGGCTCAAACAGGGAAATTAGATATTTCGCCCGGAGAATTTTCACCCGCAAAGATGGTTAACGAGATTCTGAAAATGCAAAAAAGCGGAACCGAAACAAAGAGCATAGTTATTCAGAATATAATTAACAAGGAAATAACCTGTTACGCAGATAAAAATATGATTTCTACTGTCTTCAGAAATCTGATATCCAACGCAATTAAATTTACAAAAGCTGGTGGAAGTATTGAAATTTCTGCCAACTCTGATAGTGGATTTTACCGTTTCTGTGTTGCCGATAATGGAATTGGGATTGCAGAGGAAGAGATCAATAAGCTATTTAATATAACAGAAAAAATCTCTCACTCCGGCACAGCAGATGAACAAGGAACAGGACTGGGACTCATTCTTTGTAAAGAATTTATAGAAAAAAACCAGGGTGAAATATTTGTTACAAGTGAAATAAATAAAGGCAGCAAATTTTATTTTACGCTGCCTAAAACCTGCAGATAAATATGTCAAGCTAAACAGATTTTGTTAACTCATCAAGAAAAGGATGTAAATTCACATTTAACAATGGTTTTAACTCTGTGTTTATTCTTGCGTGATAGGCATTTATCCAATTTTTTTCTTCAATTGTAATTAATGATTCATCCAATAAATTTGTGTCGATTGGGCAAAGAGTAAGCGTCTCAAAACCTAAAAATGTTCCAAAACTGGTCTGTTCCTTTTCAACACAGTAAATCATATTTTCAGTACGAATACCATACTCTCCTTCACGGTACAACCCCGGTTCGTTAGACAAAACCATTCCCGGTTTAATTTCAACAGGATTAAATTCCTGCCTTATAGCCATTGGCCCTTCATGAACATTCAAAAAATGCCCAACTCCATGACTAGTTCCATGACCATAATTCAAGCGCTGTTCCCACAAAAATTTCCGGGCAAGTATATCCAAATGAGCCCCCTTTGTCCCCTCTGGAAATATTGCATTGCTAAGCGCAATCATCCCTTTTAAAACCAATGTAAAATCTTTCTTTTGCCTGCCCGATACATTTCCTAAAGCCACTGTACGGGTAATATCAGTAGTTCCCTGTAAATAATGCCCTCCACTATCAAAAAGCAAAACTCCTTCCGGTTTAAGAAGTAGCGCATCATCAGGCCCTACTGACAAGTGAACAATTGCTCCATGTTCTTTATAGCCAACAATGGGAGCAAAACTTTCCCCCATAAAATCAGGCTGTTTGGCTCGAAAATCAGCTAATTTACGCCCCGCCGTATATTCTGTTATTTCTTCTTTGCCCAAAGAATTTTTTAACCAGAATAAGAACTCAACCAGCGCAACTCCGTCTTTCCTCATAGCCTCCTTAAACCCGCTAATTTCCACTTCATTTTTACAAGCTTTTAACAAGGAAATACACGAAATATCTTCAATAATCTTATTATTGTCGAGTGCTTCAAAAACCGCATAGTTTGCAGAAGATGTGTCAACAAACCAAGTACGGCCTTTCATTTGGGTCAGCCAGGGAAAAAACGCATCATAATCCCTTAACTGAATGTGTTCTTTATCCAGTTTATTTTTTAACAATTCAGAAAATTTACTGGTATCGGCAAATAGCAGAGACTCTGATTTCCCAATAACTCCATATCCTGTGAATACAGGATTATAAGCGGCATCAGATCCGCGCAAATTAAACATCCATGCTAATTCATCAAGCGTAGTAATTATATGATAATCAGCATTTCTTTTTTTAAGTTCGGAAACAACTGCTTCTTTTTTTTCCTTTCGCGTCAACCCCGCACAAGTCTCATCCAGTTCAAACACCTGTTCCTTGGGTATTTCTGGTCGCTCCTCCCATATTCGATCCAACAAATCGCCTGTCTTTACCAGCTTTATTCCCTTTTCATCCAACACACTTTCCATGCCTCTGTAACCATCTATTGTAACCGTCTGTGCATCAACACCAACCTTGCTGTCCGAAGAAAGTTTCCTGGGCAACCATTTTTCAGGAAGTTCTGCATTCGGAACTCTCAGTTTAAACATTTTTATCCCTGTTCCTTTTAACTGCTCTTCTGCCTGTAAAAAATAACGCGTATCAGTCCATAACCCAGCCTCTTCCTGTGTAATAACGACAGTGCCATAAGAGCCTGTAAAACCGGTAATAAAGGCACGCGTTTGCCACCGATCCGACAAGTATTCACTGGAATGCGGGTCGGTTCCTGAAATATAAAAAGCGTCTAAATTTTGTTTGAGCATTTCCAGACGCAATGCTTTTAATCTAAGTCTGATTTCGTTCATTTTGAAAAAATTGTTGCACAAAATATTTTATTGAAGGGGCAGGAATATCGTTGTAATTTATTTCTTCTTCACTGTAAAAACAATAGCCCTGTATATCATCTTCCGGAATAAGCTCTCCCAATTCGTCTGTAGTTACTTTGAAAGCCAAGTCTGTAGTAAAAACTGAATAGCCAGAAAAAATATACTCGTTGGGAGCCGAGCCTGCGTATTCAATTTTCTGTACGGTAATTCCCAGCTCTTCTTTTAACTCACGAACTAAAGCTCCTTCCACACTTTCGCCCGGATCTACAAAACCGCCCGGAAGATCGAGTTTTCCATAATCAGGCTCAACACCACGAGTTACCAACATTAATTTCCCTTCTCTATTTACTATTAACGCAGCAACTGCTGCTGCTGCATTCACATAGAAATGAAAACCACAATGCCGGCATTTTAATGATGGTCCCTCTTTGGGCTCAAAGTGATTTTTTCCACAACGAGGGCAATATTTCAAAACGTTGAATGGATGTGTTTCCTTCATTATTCAACTATTTCAACAGCTTTTAGCCAATCGTAAAATAAGTTTGGCCATTGAGCAACAGGTAAATATTTCTTTGTCATTCCGAATCCATGTCCTCCTTTTTGAAAAATATGCATTTCTGAAGGGATATTGTATTTTTTTAAGGCCAGATAAAACTCAACCGAATTTCTGGGAGGAACTGCTTTATCATCATCAGCCAGCACCAAAAATGTAGGTGGAGTGTCTGCCGTTACTTGTAATTCATTTGAATATTTTTCTACCATTTTCCAATCATTACCTTCTCCAATCAGGTTCTTCCGGGAGCCCATATGCCCAAAAGCTTCATTAAAAGTAATAACAGGATATAGCAAAAGCATAAAATCAGGACGACAACTTACCCATTCCAATGGATCTGAACTATCTTTATTACCTGTATCAAAACGTGTTCCCACTGTAGAAGCCAAATGGCCTCCTGCCGATGAACCGGCAATTCCTATTTTTGCAGGATTAATACCCCATTCTTTTGCATTATTTCGAACAATACGTATAGCACGCCGAGCATCTTCCGACGGAATTTCATCATGACCATATGGTAACCGGTACTTCAGAACAATTCCGGCAACTCCCCTATCCGCTAACCATTTCGCCATATCGTAGCCTTCATGATCCATTGCTTCAATCCAATAGCCGCCACCGGGACAGATTACGACAGCAGCACCTGTATTTTTTTCTTTCTCCGGAAGGTAAACATACATTTCAGCCTCTGAAACATTCCGTACACGAACGCCATCATACTTTTCTTCGGGCTTGGTCATGCCATTATCGTCAGGAGCTCCATTGGGCCATACCTTTAAAACCTTATCCTGAGCATATGTAGTGATACTAAGAATAATACTCACAATTACCAAAAACTTTTTATTCATAATTATTTTGATTTTACACCAATGAAATAGTGTTCTTTTTCTGAAAACAACACATTAAATGTAGTTAAAGAACCATAAATACGTGTAATATATTGTTGAAGATTTATTTTCTCTTCATCACTTAAACCACTGTGGCTATTAATATTTTGCTCCAAAACACGCAACCGGTCACGAAGCATTACAATCTTGTGAAAAAAATTCTCTACCGGGATTTCTTTGGGTTTTAACTCTGCGTTTGCAGGCTGAAGAAGCATTGTTCCACCTTTCCATTTCTCGCCTAAAGGAACAACCTCGCTTAAAGCGCCATACTGATCGAGAACATAGGTCATTACTCTTTCGAAATCAGCAATTGACAGTCCCTTTGATACCTGAACTTCTTCATTCGTTTCAATTACAGATAAATCCGTATTCCGCTTAGTGATTTCTACTTTTCCTCCCCGCTCAAAAAAAATCTCATAAGCAGTTAAATTATTTTTACTAATAATTCCTTCTCCATACCGGGGATGCTCTACCCGGGTTCCAACGGTTAGCTCTTCCATCGTTTATTTTGTTTGATAAATTTTCTAAAATTAAAAATATTTCTTTCAACAAAAGGAAGAATCTGCCAATAATATTAAAGACTCTTGTTATTGGAAAGAACTTTTCTCTTTAAATAGATTTCAGAAAATAACCGGGATTAACTACTCATTTTCCAATGCACTGGAAAAACTCTCAAGGGCCTGGATGAATGATTTGGGAGGACGGGTAGGCTTACCTGTTGCTACGCTGGAAAACACCAGTGTTATCTCACTGGTATTTAACAACTCATTCTTTTCATTATAAATTTCGGAGAACACCTTCAGCTTCACCGTAGGCATTTCTTTTATAATGGTTCGCACAGTCAAAATATCATCATATAAAGCCGGCTTAAAATATGTCACATTCATACTACGAACCGGCATTACAATGCCATTATCTTCGATGTCTTTATAAGAAACTCCTGAACTACGTAAAAACTCGGTACGGGCAATTTCGTAAAACCGGGCATATGTTCCATAATAAACAACACCTAGTTTATCCGTATCGGCGTAACATACCCTTATTTTTGTTTCGTGTTGAATTAAATGTTTCATTTTGAAAGTTGATTTTGAAATAAACTACTTGAAAGGAGAATCAGGTTCGTTTGCAAACATTCTGTACATAAAACCGTCAACCAGGTCGGCCCACATTTTGGCAAGGAAAACAGTAAATTTGCCTTCAACAAAAGTAAGAATGATTTTTCGCCTCCTTCGTTTTATTGCCCTTACAATGTGCTCTGCACACTTTTCTGCCGACATCATTTTACTTTCATTCCGAGGAGTTTCTCCCTGATGGCTGCCATCTGCGATTAATGCTGATCGGCGTATTTCTGAAGCAGTAAATCCGGGAGCTGCCACCAACACATGCAACCCCGACCTCCGGTTCTCAACCCTCACCGTGTCAAGAAATCCCCGAACGGCAAATTTTGAAGCGGAGTATCCTGTCCTGCCGGGTAAACCAACATAGCCACCAACAGAAATCACACCGACCAAAGAACCTTTTGATTCTAATAAATGAGACAAGGCATATTTTGAGCAATAAACTGTTCCCCAGAAATTTACATCCATAACACGGCGTAAAACAGGCAGTTCCACATCCTGAAATAAAGCCCGCATTGAAATTCCTGCGTTATTAATCATTACATCTATTCTGCCAAATCGTTCAATGGCTTTTTCAATAAGCTCTTTACATTCCGACTCAACGGTTACATCTGTTTTGATTGAAAGTATTTCAACATTTTTCATCTCCTTTTCCAACAAAAGAAGACGCTCTATCCGTCGAGCTGCCAAAACGAGCTTCCACCCTTCGGATGCATATTTTTCTGCCAGTGCTTTTCCTATTCCGGATGAAGCACCAGTGATAACAACCACTTTATTTTTCATAAAGAATGAAGTGAAATATGTGGATAAAAATAATTACTAAAATTTTCGAAAAGTATAAAAAAATCCCCTTATTCTGGTTATCCATGTTTGTTTTATAAAGCAATAAATAGACACCAAACAGTTTACAGTAACTGCAATTTTAGTCAAAATAGGGTTCTTTCCGTTCTCCTTTATAATATTCAAACATCATTTTAATAACTGTAAGATTATTTCTAGGAGTAGATAATTCCGGTAAATTGTTTTCGGCAAACCACCCCACATCATCGGTTTCTGAACCTACAGAAATTATATCACTCTGTTTTTCGCAGAGCAGAAAAATCTTATATACATATTCAAAAGAAGGTGGCATGTTCTGCTTTTGTTTATCCATTACCGCCAGTAATTTAGTAGCTTTCACCTGCAGTCCAGCCTCTTCCATACATTCTTTCTCAGCTACTTCTCCCGGACTGTAACTAATATCAGACCATCCGCCCGGCATTGCCCACTTTCCGTCGGCTTTTTCCTGAACAAGTAAAATCTCTCCCTGCTGATTAAAAATGGCTGCCCTTACATCTACCTTTGGTGTTTTATACCCATCTTTTTCTTCAATAACCGGTATTATTTTTTCTATTGGCACTTCGGTCATTTTTTCCAACATTTCAAGACTAATCTGCTGAAGTTCCTCATATCTCTCACGATCAAACGTATTTTCCGAATACTCTAATCCTATTTCTGCAAGTGTTTGTATTCGTTTAATTTTTTCAAAATAAAAATGCTCCATAATCTTTTAAAAGTACTGCAATTTCTGTTTCTTTTCTGATAATATTCAATTTGGCCTGCTTTAGTTATCAAACATTTAACCTCCAGAAATATTGCATTTTTAATAAATTAAAAAAAACAAAGACTTAATCATCAGCAAATAAGCCTGTCTTTTAGTAGTTATATAAACAGGGAGCATACGCAGAAAAAAGCGATTTATATTATCAGATATCATCGCCTTCCTTCTTTACCAATAAAAACAGACTGCTATTCAACTGCAAATACCCTTGCTCGTAACAAAAAAAGTAAGTACGACCATTTTTATTGGTATATGTATTCGTATAATAATTAAAATTAAAGCCTTGCTTTTCTAACTTATCTTTAAAAATAGTGGTTTTATCAGCAATGTTAAGTTCCTCTAAAATACTTCTGTTTGATTTTAATATACGATTTATCTTTCGCATATTTTTGGTTGCTTTTCCCAGTTTTTTGTTGTTATATGCATTTCGGCACAAGTCATTACAAAATTTCTGATCTGCTCGCCCCCTTAATAACTCCCCACATTCTAAACATGTTCGTTCTTCCATCGTTGTGTAATTTAGTGTTAACATAAACCTGACCACCAAAACTTTCATTTTCGCCTATCAAGTTGTATGAAAATACCCCATTTTTCACAAAATTCCAAAAGAAAGAAACTCATATCCCAAGTGTTTTTCAAGAGATCAGTCTCTATACCACTATAAAATAGCTGATGTTGTTCCTGATTATTCAAGAGCATTTAAATGACATGAAAAAAACAGGCTTTTCATTGATTTGGCATTGATTTACAGAGTAAACAAAAACAACAAAGCACATATTGGGGGATTACAAGCTAAGAAATTGTTAATGGAAAAAAAATGTTCGGATGGGCTTATGATTTTAAGCAACAAAGGGTAGTGAAACATGGTGGAACAATGGTCTATCCGTTCTTTACTTATAAACTAGAATTTTAACCAACAGAAAATAGAAACGTTCACATTCTTCTTACGCTATACTTTGGTAATAATTCTTAAATTATCTGGTATAGCATTTTCTGTACTTTCAATTTTCGTTACTTTTGGGGCAATGCTCCGTCATCACATGAAAAAACAACAAATCTACCAGATAAGCTCAAAAGTATAACTAAACTTAAAACACTAAAAAATAAGCAAGTTCGCATTTAAATTACAACTATACTCTTTCTTTAACCGGAAGTGTAATTTCGAAGCAACTTCCTTTACCTTCTTCACTTACCACTTTTATTTGTCCATCGTTTTTTTCCGTGAACTCTTTGCATAAAATAAGCCCCAGACCACTACCCAGCTCTGAATTTGTACCCGGAGTTGACTGTGCTCCTTCAATATTGAAAAGGGACTTTAGCTTCTCGGGCGCCATACCAACTCCTGTATCTTTTACAGCAACACTAACCTGCCCTTCATCTTTTCTTGCAGAGATAATAATTTTTCCTTTGTGGGATGTGAATTTTATTGCGTTATTTATCAAATTGTTAATGGTTATAGAAATTGATTTCTTATCGAAAAAAGCAATAAGTTGTTCCTGTATTTCATTCTGAATGGCAATTTCCTTCCGTAGAGCCAGATTTTGATGAAGGGTTACAGATTCCTGTACAAGGCTGGAAAGATTATTATTCTTCTTGTCCATAGAGATCCTGCCTCGCTGGAGCATTGACCACTCCAACAAATTGGTTAGTAACTTATTGGTTGATATAGCAGATTTATTAATTAAGTCTATAAATTGCTTCCTGTCTTCATCACTTAATTCATCATATTCGCCATTTAGAATTTCCAGCGACCCCAGAATTGAATTAAAAGGATTTCGAAGATCATGTGCAAGAATGGTGAAAAATTTATCTTTTGCAATGTTTGCTTTCTCCAACTCCTGTGACTTTAGCTTAATCTCTTCGTTTTTATTACTAAGCAAAATATTCATTTTTCTGTCTTTCTTCATTCTCAAATAAACGACTATAATGCTTAGGAGAACCAGAAATATAATAATGAGAAGGAGCAGCTGTTGATCTTGCTGTTTATTTATAGTAAGTGCCTGAATCTTGATATCTTTTTTTAACAACATATTCTCTTTTTCTGCTGTATCGAAATCGTATTTCGACTGTATTTCTGTTATTTTTGCAGTATTCTTAATATTAAAAAGAGAGTCGTTATATATCTTGTATAGTTTTTGATTTACAAGGGCTGCCTTATAATCATCGATTTTTTCATAACTCTCGGCAAGAACGTTGTAAAGGGCCGCATTATGAATTGCTACATCAGAATCGAGGGCTATTTTCAAAGCTCTTTTTGCAAAATTGATTGCTTTATGATATTCACCTAAATCATAATAAAGAGAAGCAATGTTATGTAAAGTATATATCTTTTGTTCAGGTAAGTTTTCAATGGAAGGATTTTTCAGGCCTTGCTCATAATACTGCATGGCTTTTTTATATTGTTGCTTTTTTTGGCAAAGCTCTCCCAGGTTAACGATAATGCCGCAAACCATCGGATCATCTTTTAACTGTGTTGCTACTGTTAATGCTTCTTCCAGATAATATTTTGATTTATCGGTATCTCCCATATCAAAATAAATGGCAGCCAGATTATTGAAAATGGTACTTTTTACATATTCCTGTTTTGTCCTTTCTGCTATTTTTACTGCACGCAGAAGGTATTCAATAGCCTTTTCATTCTGGTCGATTCGTCCGTACAAAGAGCCGACATTAATTACCCTGGAAAGTAGCGACTCTGACTCTTTATACTTTTCGATAATTCGCAGACTTTTAATATAATACTCAATTGATTTTGATACATCGGAGTAATAATAATAAGCGCCGTAGGCATCGTAACACTCAGAGATGAGCAGTGAGTCTTTTAACATTTCTGCTTTCTCCATGGTAGGATCAAGAATTGAAAGCACATTTGTAAAATTACTTTGCATAACTTCCAATTTTGCAGTAAGCAAATTACTAAGGATAATAAGAGAATCATTATCAATTTCATTTGCCAATTGAAGAGCCTGTGCACAGTAGTTTCTTGCTTTTTTCAGCTCCGATTTCTTAGCCTGAATTTTACTTAGTCCAAGGTAAACTTTTGACGAAAACTTCTTGTCTTTTTCCTTTTGCGCCAAAAACAAGCTTTTATTATAATAAACTACTGCAGAATCAAAATTAGTAGGTACATAAAGCCGTGCTAATTCATAATAAGAATGCATCAACTTTTCAGGAGTAGCCAATTCAATGATTTCTTTTTTTTTGCTTTCTATTGATTTATCATTCGAAAAAACATCTACTGTTACTAAACTCAGTAGCCCAAAAAGCCAAATGATATTTTTTTGTGACGGAAGCAAGGAGTCCAATGTTTAGTTTCTGTAAAAGTATAAAAATATATCTACTAAATATAATAGAAAATATATTTATTTTATATCCCACCAATACTTATTCCTAAGGAAATAGCAGCATAGAAATCACCACCTTTTGAGATGGTTTTATTAGCAAAAAAGTTATCATAACCTAAATTAGGTCGAATAAAAATAAATCCCATGGGATCATATAAGCTTTTTCTTTCCCATTTTTTTAAAATAATATCACAGGAAGCACCAACTCCGGCCAGAAAAGTACTTGTAAGTGTATTTTTGTCATCCTCATCATCTATAACCGATGATTGTGAATTCATATCGTATCCGCCTAACGTCAAATAGGGATAAATTGTAACATTCGAAGAAGAAAAGACCTTTCGTCCTACTTTTAAACCATACTTTAAGCTACTTACTTTTTCACCTTTTAAGTGAATAAGATCGGTATCTTTAATCGGCAGATCGATATTGGAAGTGACTTTATTCACGCTTCCGCTAAAAAATAATGACAAATATAGTTGGTTAACAAAACCGTCTACTTCAAGAGAAAGCGTATGAAGATGAGAGGTAAAGTAATCTGAGATACTTCCCGTTAGAAACTCATTTCCGTATCCCATAACTATATCCATTCTTCCAGTGGTTGTATATTGCTTTAATTGTTTCAGAAAATCACCATATTCTGTTTTGGAATTTGATTTGATATATTTTCTGATGTCATTGTTTAACCCATTCTGATCGTCGTTGGTATAATAACGGATATAAAGTTGAATGAACTCTTTATCTGACTGCGACAGGTTGGAATGGTTTACTTCTTCTGAAATCAATGACATTTCAAATCCTAGATATTGATGGATTTCTCCCATAACATTTTCAAACTGAAGGGCTACTGTCTTTCCTTCCATTAAACTATTGTAATTCCTTGCATCGTATAGAAATAATTGGAAGTTACGATTTGCCAAAGCTATCAAGAGTTCTTCAACCGGATATAATATTACATATTTATCATCTACATTATTTTTTAAATAGTTCAGAGTTTCTATTGCCCCTTCATGATTTCCTGCTGTTGTTTTATCAACAATTAATTTACGTCCGTTCCTAATAATAAATTCAGTAGAATCGGTAAAAGAAAGTATTTCTTTTTTTAGGTTATCTTGTGTAAAACCATTCCATGCGCAAATTAATATACCAAAGAGTAGATACAGTTTTTTCATAGATTCTTAATTATATGTTTCCCTAAATGCTATTTATAGATATTATTTTTCGAGTTGAAAATAACCGACCAAAGGTAGTATTTATCGTTATACAACTTTTAGAGAAATACTTTTATTGTAAGAATAAGGAAACTATTTCACATTGTACTTCATGCAAAAATTAACAAATAGATAGTGTAAAATTTTGGTTTTCCCCGTTAAGAAAACAGTGAGCAGAACGACATTAACACAATTGTATATTCCACTAAAAATCACCCCATTGAAACATATCTCAGATAAGCATAATTCAAAGGAAGAGAACTATTTTCCAAAGGTATGGGAATCTTACAGGGATACATAGAACCTGGCTTTCCCATAAAAATTAATTTTTGAATACATTTTTCACAAATCAATGGTAGAATTATTTGAAAAAAGATATTTAATTTGAACCTTTTAATGAAAAATAATATGACGGCAGTTAATAATGAAAAACTCGTATACTGACTTAATAGAGCAATCCTACTATTTTCCACAGGAAGGATTTGATTTACAGGATGGTTACCTCACCTTCTACGGCGTTTCGCTGAAGTATTTAATTCAAAAATATGGAACCCCTTTCCGGTTAATGTATTTACCAAGAATTGGAGACCAGATAAAACGTGCGCGAAATTTATTTCGAAGAGCGATTAAGGCCGAAGGTTACCAGGGAACATATAATTATTGTTATTGTACTAAAACCTGCCACTTTCATCATGTAATTAGTAAAGCGTTACAATACGATGTAAACCTCGAAACTTCTTCTTCCTTTGATATTGATTTAATTTTGAATCTTCACAAAAGAGGGGAACTGGATAAAACAGTACGGCTTGTTCATAATGGTTACAAAACCGATAACTATATAAAAAAAATTATAGAATTACAGGATCTGGGATTTACCAACTCAACCATTGTATTAGATAACAAGAATGAGCTAAAAAAAATCCTGACTTTAGCGGGGAAGAAAAAAATTCAGATAGGAATAAGAAAGGCCATAGATGAAGAGCCGCAAAGTAACTATTATACCTCCAGGCTTGGAATAAGGGCTACCGAGATTATGGATTTTTACCGTAATCAGATAAAAGGGAAATCGAATATTGAACTAACAATGTTGCATTTTTTTGTTGATTCTGGTATTAAAGATACCCTTTATTACTGGGGCGAATTTCAGAAGGCAATGAAAGTATATATTGAGTTGAAGAAAGAATGTCCAACATTGTCGGCACTTAATTTGGGGGGTGGTTTCCCAATCCGTAACCATTTAGGCTTTGAATACGACTACGAATATATGATTCGAGAGATTGTGAAAAGCATTAAAGATATGTGTAATACGGAGGGAATAAAGGAGCCTGATATTTATACCGAATTTGGAAAATACACTGTTGGGGAAAGCGGGGCAACAATTTTTTCAGTGTTGGACCAAAAACAACAAAACGATGCCGAGTTGTGGTATATTATTGATAATAGTTTGATGAATACTATTCCGGATGCCTGGTCTATCTTTGAGAAGTTCATTTTATTACCTGTAAACAAATGGGACAATGAATATACCCGTGTAAATATTGGAGGAATTAGCTGCGACCATTCCGATTATTATAACTCGGAAGATTTAAATCAGCAAATTCTTCTGCCTCGTTATACGGCCCGGGAAAAAGAACCTCTTTACCTTGGCTTTTTTCACACTGGTGCTTATCAGGATTCGATAAGTGGTTATGGAGGAATAAAACATTGTTTAATCCCATCGCCGCAACACGTCATTATAGACCGGGATGAAACGGGAAATTTTGTGGATTATGTTTACCGAACAGAACAGACTGTAGATGAAATGTTTACTATCTTAGGTTATAATAATGTAGAGAAGTAATTTTTTAATCCCGATATTGAAAAACAAAAGCGCCAGATTTTAAAAGAAGTCTGGCGCTTTTTGTTAGCAAACGATTCATCGTTCTTTATTACTAAAAATTCTCTTGAGAACGATATTAATTCGCATTTCCTTTGTCAAGCAACAGAACAGAATTAACTACAACTTCTGTGATGTACTGAGTAGCTCCATTCTTGTCATCATAAGAGCGATTAGTAAGTTTTCCTTCGATAGCTACTTCAGAACCTTTTTTAGTATAGTTGCTAATTATTTCAGCCTGTTTTTCCCAGGCTACCAATCTGTGCCATGTGGTTTCCGACTTTTTATCCCCATTTTGATCCCGGTAAATTTCGTTGGTTGCTATAGTAAAATTAGCAACTGTTTTTCCACTGGTTAACTTTTTAACTTTAGGTGTGTCTCCTAAATGTCCAATAAGTCTTACGCTGTTTCTTAATGCATTCATGATTACTATTTTTTGTGTTAATAATTGTGAGCCATTATTTTTAAAGCTCTAAACGAAATTGTTGGTTCAAAAGTAGAGACACCTCAAAATGTGAGTCGGTTATTAAATATTTATAAACGACAATAAACGTTTACAATCGGATATGCTTATGATTATAAAATACTTAATAGGGTTAATATAAAATCAGTACTTTAGAAAAACATTTTAGGAGTCAACGAGCAGTGTATAGTTTGATGAAATATAATCTATTTTTTACGAAAAAAACAAAAAATATAGGTGCTTACCGAAACAAATCAATTATCTCTTCGGAAGTAACTTTACCAAAATATTCAATTAAATTATTTGATGAAAGAATTCTTTGAATATTTTCTATGTCGTGTTTTTCACCAATAAATCTTTTTTCAAGTTCTTCAATTGGTGTGGAGGCAAAAAAATCACCAAAAATTTTAATTTTTTTTATGACCCCTTTTTTTACATCCATGTGTAACTCAATAAAACCAGCAGAAACTTTTGTCGCTTTATTAAAATTATAGGCCGGAGAAAAACCAAAATTCCAATCCCATGTGCTGTATTTATCCCGTGCCAGCTTTTCTATCTCTGCTACTTCTTTTTCATCCAGATGGTGGATTTTTGTAATCTCATTGTCTTTTTGCATCTGTTCTATCAGCATTCGTTTTAACGATTCAGTAGTAGTATTTTCAGACAAATAATTAATGAGGTTAGTAACACGTGCCCGCGTTGATTTAACAGCCTTATCTTTGAATTTTAAAGGATTTACCTTAAGCACTTCACTTAAAACTTTCATTTCAGAATGAAGTAAAATCGTACCATGCTGAATCATTTTTCCATTTCGAACCAATTTTGCATTGCCACTGAACTTTTTCCCGTCTACAACCAAATCATTCCTGCCTTCCAGTTTTGCCGGTACCTGCAGGCCATTTAACAAATCAATTACTGGTTGGGTAAAGATTGAAAAATCCATAAAATCATCATTTCTGAGTAGAGAATGGAACGAAAAATTTAAATTTCCCAGATCATGGTAAACGGCTCCGCCGCCCGACATTCTTCTCACAACTTTTATATTGTTCTTATTTACATAATCCAAATTGATTTCGGCAAGTGTATTCTGAAATTTTCCTACAATAATAGAAGGAGCATTAACATATAATAGAAATATTTCTTCCTCCGGATATTTATTTAGTAAAAATTCCTCTGAAGCAATATTAAAGTAAGCATCAGTTGATGGCGAGTCAATAATAAGCATAACTAACAATTTTCTTCAAAAGTAAAAAGATTTTAGAAATGATTTTGATTGAAACGCTGACCACAATCTTAAGCAAATGGCAGTATAGAATCTATAATTTAGGAAAGGATAACGTTTTGATTCCTTTTTTGGTTCTTACTAGTATCATTTGGCCTTTGTATATTCTGTAAAAACATGAAGACTTTTTCTTTTAAAATGTAAGCAAAACTATACTTCAATTTTCTAATCTTAATTTTCAGTTAATATTCCAGCCAAAAAAATTAAAGAATATTTTCTTTAATGTAAAATTTTCTATATTGAGTAGAATTGAGGTAATGAAATATAAAAAGCAAGAAATGAGTCTTTCAAGGAAAAATAAAAACAATGGTCCGGTACCCGAACCCACTCTTAAAAGGTTACCTGCCTATTTGTATTATCTTGAAAAAATAAAAGAGCAAGGCATTATTAATATTTCTGCGCCTGTTATCGGGAAAGCATTAAAGTGCGATCCAACTCAGGTTGTAAAAGATCTCTCTGTAACAGGAGTTAAAGGAAAGCCAAGAGTAGGATACAATACCTATGAGCTTATTCAATCATTAGAAAATTTTCTCGGGTTTAATCGAACCAACGAAGCGTTTTTAGTAGGTGCAGGAAATTTAGGAACAGCTTTAATGGCCTACCAGGAACACCAGTCGTTGGGATTAAAAATAATAGCTGCTTTTGATGTTGATGCAGGAAAGGTTGGAAAAACAGCTGGAGGAATTCATGTACTGGATTACAGCAAGTTATTTGCTCTGTCAGCAAGATTGCAGGTTGAAATTGGCATTTTAACTACTCCCAACAGCGTAGCTCAGGAGGTGGCGGAAGATTTGGTAAATTGTGGCATTAAGGCTATATGGAACTTTACCTCAGCTAATCTTACTCTACCGGAAGAAATAATTATTCAGAACACATCAATGAGCGCTTATGCGGCGGTTCTTTTGCGCCGGTTAAACGATTTGAAAATTAACCTAAATAAATAAAATTATGAAAAAGGTAATCCGTTTTCTTTATTGCTTTCTTAACAAAATAGAGAAAAAATTCTTTAATTATTCAAGAAATGACAATTGTCATAATTATAAAGAGGCACTAAATTTTGTTGCCGAAGCAGATTCAGAGAAAGATAATTTAAAGAAAGAAGAATACCTGAAAACCTATAATGCAACTACTCGTTGGCAAACGGTTTAGATTGAGATGCCAATATAAAGAAACAAACTGGGAGCATCAAGTTGGCTAAATCTCTGGTTTTACTTTTTACTCTGCTGCTATTCTCGTGCCTGACCGATTTTGTTGAATTTCATATCTCAACAAAAACCTTATGCATCCTCGCAAGATAAGATAAGTGACTCAACTCTAAAACAGTATTCATTTTTGATTCTGTTCTAACCTATTTTCGCAGCAGCGTCATTATCAAAAAACCAAATTAATTTACCGCTTTTGGGCGCAATATAATAGGCCGGAAGGAACTTTGCTTCCTCATCATCATTCATAATTTCAGCAACCCGCTGTGCTTTATTTTCGCCAACAACCAGAAAAAAGATGCGGTTAGAGTTATTGATTACATTCCCGGTAAGCGTAACCCGTTTTTGATTACTAACGGGGTGCTTACCAACGGCACAAATGCGTTCCGTATTGAGTAGTTCCATTTGGTCCGGGAAAATGGAAGCAGTATGCCCGTCATCTCCCAAGCCCAAAATGACTAAATCAAATACCGGATTTCCTTCCCGCGAATTTAAATTTTCTTCAATCTCTTTCGCATACCGAATGGCTTCTTCTTCCGGATTACTTTCTCCTTTAATCCTGTGAATATTTTCATCCGGTACATTTATTCTGGAGAAAAGAGATTCTTTGGTCATTTTAAAATTACTCTCATCATCCCCGGGAGGTACACAACGTTCATCCCCCCACCAAAAATGAATCCGTTCCCAGGGAATTTCCTCTTTATATTTTTTCCCAAGAATTAAAAACAACTTTTTGGGAGTATTTCCACCCGAAAGGGCAATATTAAACCGTTGCTGATTGGATTCAAGTGTAATTCGTAAAATTTCTTTAGCAACGGCTTTATAAACCTTTTTCGCATTTTCAAATATCTTTACTTCTGTATTCGCTGTCATTCTAATATGTTTGTTCCTAAAGTTAAGAAAATATTCCCTAATTACAGCTCACAATATAACCCGTCGTTTGTCAAATTTTTACAGGGATATCTCCATTGTCCTCCGGCAATTAATTTGTCCGAAACTTCAGGTCCCCATGTTCCTGCAGGGTAACCATAAATGGGTATTTCCGGATTTGTTTGCCAGGCATTTAATATTGGCTGTACAAAACTCCAGGCCTGCTCAACTGCATCACCTCTGGCATATAAAGTAGCATCGCCCTGCATACAATCCAGTAACAATCTTTCATAGGCGGCAGGAATGTATTCATCTGCCAAATCAGAATAATGAAAATCCATGTTTACCGTCTGTACTTTGAAGCCTGCACCAGGCGTTTTCATACCAAATTTCAGTAGTATTCCCTCATCGGGTTGAATACGAATAATTAACTGATTATTTCCACCATCAACCAGGTTTTCTGTATTAAATAAACGATGTGGAACGCTTTTAAAATGAATCACTATTTCGGTTACTCGGGTAGGTAATTTTTTTCCACTGCGAACATAAAACGGAACTCCTGCCCAGCGCCAGTTATCAATATAAAATTTCAGGGCAACAAAAGTTTCTGTGCGCGACAATGGATCCACGCCTGATTCACTACGGTATCCTTTAACTTGTTCTCCTTTTATGGTAGATTCAATATATTGCCCGCGAATTACAGAGCCCGATACCTTATTTTCAGGAATAGGCCGCAACGACTGAAATACTTTGAGAATTTCATTACGAATAGCATTTGCTTCTACCACAACAGGAGGCTCCATTGCCACAAAACCTACCAGTTGCAACATATGGTTCTGAAACATATCACGTAAAGCTCCTGAATGATCATAATATCCTCCACGTCCTTCCACACCTAAACTCTCAGAAGAAGTAATCTCTATATGATCTATATAATTATGATTCCAAAGCGGTTCAAATATTCCATTGGAAAACCGCGTTACCAACATATTTTGTACAGTTTCCTTTCCCAGGTAATGATCGATACGATAAATCTGATCTTCCTCAAAATAATTAAGCAATGCAATATTTAGCTTTTTCGCCGATTCGAGATCTGTGCCAAATGGTTTTTCAACTATCAACCTGCGGAAAAATTTGTCAGATTTGCTTAGTCCTGCTTCAGCCAAATGTTTTGGAATAACATCATATAACGAAGGAGGGGTAGACAAATAAAAGATATAGTTCGCATCTACATTCAATGTCTTTTCCAGTTCTTCCAATCGCTGTTTCAGCTTTTTATAGTCGCCGGTTTCAGCAGGTGAAACAGGCTGATAAAAAAGCATTTTCTTAAATTCCCCGGTTTTCTCTTCATCCGCTTCATCAGGCAAAAATTCATCTGCACGTGCCCTGAAATCGTCATCAGAAAGCTCTGTGCGGGAAGCTCCCAAAACGGCAAATTTTTCTGGTAAAAAATTTTGCTGATATAATTTAAATAATGCGGGGATTAATTTTCGTTTGGTTAAATCACCTGAGGCGCCAAAAATAACCAATATTTGATTTCTTGTTTTTTTCATTGGCTTAAAATTTTTCTATTTTCTTCAACACAATATACAACCACATTGTTCTTAAAAAGAAAACTTTGACATGTATATATATTCTGTAAATTATTCTTTATCAATTCAGCACAAAAACGTTCGTTATTTTCATTTTCATCACGACTAATTCGTATATCACGATTAAACTGTACATTTTGCAGACCTGCACACTTAAACACAGCCTCTTTAGCACTCCAATACAAAACCATAGTTGCATTTACATTTTTCGCATTAGTTACCTGCTTTTTCTCATTTTCTGATAAAAAACGAGTTGCTACTTTTTCAATGTTTCTAGTTATATTCTCTGCATCAATCCCAATTCTTCGTTCCGATAAAAACGCTACAACCAACTCATGGGAATGCGAAATACTTATATTCAACGGATTATCTTTCAAATGTGGGCAGCCTGCTTCATCGTAATAAATTTCCGATTTTGTTTGTAACAGTTTGTCTACCAGTAGCCGCACAACAAGAAATTCTAACTTTCGCCGTTCAAATTTAATTGCATCAAAAGTAGCTCTCTCATTTTCAGAAAACCGGAATCCGGGCAGCAAATCATTTAGTGAATCATCTAATTCCCACAACCCCAAGATCCCAATTTCTGTTTCTATATTTTTTATCCACCCCATTAATTCCAGGTTGTTGTTTCAATCATATGAATAATGTCTGGCTCCAAAAAATTGATAACTGGTTTCAATGAATCGATATTTGGCACTTCCCTTATATAAAAAGCTCCGCGTAAAAAGTTGGCTGTACTGTCGGTAAGAAAAAACTGCATTGGAGAAGCTGCATTCCCTTCAATCCGGTATACCGTTCCAAATACTTTCTTTTCAGGGTTCATATAAACCTGTTCGTTTATTGCATCAGCTTTTATCGTATGTTTATATGCCAGTCTTCTTGATTCTTCTATAAATTCAGAAAGCTGCTTTCGGTTTTCAACTCCATTTTCAAGCCGGTAATATGAAATATGTATTTCAGCCTTGTTTTCCGGCACCAAAACATTTATCCAATACTGATGTTCGGGGTTTAGCCGATCGGGAGTAATGCTCGCATAATCCGGAATCTCAAAATGATAGGGTAAATCTTTTTGAATGAGACTATATTTTTTCTCCGGAAAATCGATACGAAAATATCCACGTGGTTTTGGAGTATACTTATCACCACACCCCCAAACAACAAAAAAAGAGAATAACATGATTAATTTATACTTCATACTAAGTTGCATATTGTCTTAAAACAAACGCAAAAATACTTCTAATTATTTATTTCAACCTTTATTTGTTTAATCCGGCGATCATCCACTGCTTCAATAGTGAAGTTGAACTGTTTACATATAAACTTCTCTTGCGGGCCCGGAATTTCCCCTTTCAATTCAAGAATTAATCCCGCCAATGTATCCGCGTCTCCTTTCACATCGTCAAAAACCGAATCATTGCATTCTATAATTTTATAGAAGTCTCCCAATAAAATCTTTCCATCAAATAGAAACTTATTTTCGGCTATCTTGGTATAAATCTCCTCATCATCATCAAATTCATCTGCGATATCTCCCACTATTTCCTCCAAAATATCTTCCATTGTAACAATTCCTGATGTTCCGCCATATTCATCAACAACAATAGCCAAATGCACTTTATTCTTTTGAAATTCTTCAAGCAGTGAATTGATTTTTTTTGTTTCCGGAACATAAAAAGGAGGCCTGATTAACGTTTGCCACTTAAACATATTTCCTTTATGGCTATGCGGCAGCAAGTCTTTAATATAAAGTATCCCACTTATGTTATCAAATGAATCAATGTATACCGGAATGCGCGAATATCCTGATTCATTTATTATATCCAAAACCTGAGAAAAACTTGTTTTTATATCGATTTCCGTTACATCAACTCTCGATTTCATAATTTCTTCCACACTTTTATTGCCAAATTTCACAATGCCTTCCAGAATGTCTTTTTCATCCGAAAGTTCCTGGTCTGAAGTTAATTCAAGTGCCTGTGAAATTTCATCCATCGAAATTTTCTTCCTGTGTTTATGCAATCGTTTATTTACCAACGACGAAGAGTAAATTAAAATAGAATTTATTGGCCTGAAAATCTTCTCTAGCGTTTGAAGAGGAAGCGCCATTAAGCGTGCAAAACCAAGGGCATAGTGATTTGCATATATTTTCGGAAGAATTTCGCCAAACAATAAAAGAAAAAAAGTGATTACCACTGCCTGTAAAATAAACTCCAGTATTGGTGCATTCTCTATACTAATTAGATTAGTAGAAATATACGATGTTAGAATAATTATACCAACGTTAACAAAATTATTGGCCACCAATATTGTTGCAAGTAACTTTTCCGGATTTTCAAGGTTACGTAGCACCCGTAAATTTGTTTTTGATTTTTTCTGGAGCAACTTTTTTCTTTCTGCTGCTTTTAAAGAGAAAAAAGCGACTTCAGAGCCGCTGATTAACGCAGAACTAATCAATAACAACAATACAATTATTATTGCTGCAATAATTTCAAATGTTAAGGGGTGTAACTGAATGTTCCAATCAGGCAGGGTGGACGCCGGTAGTGATTCTGTTTCCAAAATTACTTAATTTGATTAAAATGGTAAATCGTCGTCTCCCGGATCATCCGGTTCAGGCTCATTTACCGACATTGATGTGGATGACGACTGATTATTATCATTTTGCGAAGATGGGGAGCTACTTCCCTGTTGCGAATCTTTTGAACCAAGCATTTGCATTACATCTCCGTAAATCTCCGTAACATATTTTTTCACACCGTCCTTATCATCGTATGAACGAGTTCTTATTCTACCTTCAATATATAATTGCCGGCCTTTTGTAACATACTTTTCCGCAACTTCGGCCAATCCTCTCCATAAAACAATATTATGCCATTCGGTTGTTGTTACTCTTTCCCCGTTCTTGGCCAAATATGATTCAGAAGTAGCCAAAGGAAAATTTGCTACTGCAACACCTGAATCAAGATGTCTAACTTCAGGATCTTTTCCTACATTCCCAACTAAAATAACTTTGTTTACTGACATATCTATTTTCTTTTTATAAAGGTTAACATTTAAATATACAAATTCTATATAATTATTCCTGCGGTCGTCTTATTTTTTTGTCTAAATTCAGTTTTTCTATTATTTGTTCCATTAATCTTGGTACAGCAAATGTAAAAATATCTTTCTTATTTACCTGAACAAATTGACTACATAAATCTGTTGGATCGTCTATTTCTAAATGGATACAACGAGCATAAATAATTTGGTGACTTAAAACATGCTTTAATGGTTTACTTACTGATATTACATTTGCCTGATTCCCTTTCGTAAAACGATTCACATTTTCATTTGACAATAATTCAGAATCAGCAAGACTATGTTTTGATTCAAATAATGGGAATTGGTATAAATTTTTCCAGATATCGTTCTTGATTCTTTTCTCAAGAAAAGTACAATCATTATATTCAATATAATAATAGTAGAAATAGCGTTCCGATTGTTTACCTTTTTTTGTTTTTACCGGCAATTCACCAACTTTTTTGTTTGTAATAGCATAACAGGTTTGCTGTACCGGACATTTACCGCAATTTGGAGAAGCGGGCACGCACTGCAAAGCCCCAAATTCCATTAACGCCTGATTATGAAAACCCGCATTTCTTTCTGGCATCAGTTCCTGGGCAATTTCTTTCACCTCTTTTTTTCCCTTGTCTAAATCTACGGGAGTAAAAACACCAAAATACCTCGACAGCACCCTGTAAATATTTCCATCAATTGCAGGATACGGAAGTTCAAAAGCAATGGAAGCAATGGCTGCTGCAGTATAAGGCCCAACTCCTTTTAATTTTAAAATCTCTGGATAAGTCGTTGGGAAAACACCATCCAGTTCATTCCATATATATTTTGCAGCAGCATGTAAATTTCGTGCCCGGGAGTAATACCCTAGTCCTTGCCACTTCTTCAAAACTTCATCTTCATGAGCATTTGCTAAAAACTTAACATTGGGAAACTTCTCAATAAAACGGAGATAATAATTTGTGCCCTGTGCTACCCTTGTTTGTTGTAATATAATTTCTGAAACCCATATTTTATATGGATCAGAAGTCATTCGCCAAGGCAAATCTCTGCTATTATTATTGTACCAATGATAAATTGAATCTAAGAAAACATCCATTTCTGTGCTAACTATTTAAAGTTCTTTGGAAAAACAAAAATAATTTATTTGAAATGCTTTCCGGTTTTTAAATTATTTTTATTTTTGCACACCAGTTTATATCCGATTAATATATTGAAAATTAAATATTTTAAGAGATGACAAAAGCAGATATTGTAAACGAAATTTCGAAGAATACAGGTATCGAAAAAGTAACTGTTCAAAAAACAGTAGAAGCTTTCATGGAAACAGTAAAAGATTCATTAGTTGATGGTAAAAACGTTTACATGAGAGGTTTTGGTAGTTTTGTAGTAAAAAGAAGGGCCGAAAAAACAGCCCGTAACATATCAAAAAATACTACTATCATTATTCCGGCACATAATATTCCTTCATTTAAACCAGCGAAATCATTCGTTTCGAAAGTAAAAAAACAAGTAAAATAATTAGTTATGCCAAGCGGAAAAAAGAGAAAAAGACATAAGATGGCTACGCATAAAAGAAAAAAAAGATTGCGTAAGAACAGACATAAAAAGAAAAAATAAGCATTTAATAAAGTCTTATTAAAATATTTTGATTAAACCTAGGGCATTAATGCTTTAGGTTTAATCTCTTATATAGTATTGTTATTAACAAAAAATTGAGAGATTTAAAATTTAGGTTGTGAGTAGCGATTTAATTATTGATGTGACTCCATCCGAAATTGTAATTGCCTTACAGGAACACAAAAAGCTTGTTGAATTAACCAGGGAAAGAAGCGGGGCAAAATTTGCAGTAGGTGATATTTACCTCGGCAAAATAAAGAAAATAATGCCAAGTTTAAATGCTTCTTTTATTGATGTTGGTTATGAAAAAGATGCCTTTCTGCATTACCTTGACATGGGACCGCAATTTGCAACATTAAATAAATTCCTGCGAATTGCATCATCCAGAAAAACAAAAATCTCCTCCATCTCAAAAATTCATTCTGAACAAGACATTGATAAAGAGGGGAAAGTGAACGACCTGTTAAAAGTAGGTCAAAAAATATTAGTGCAGGTAGCAAAAGAGCCTATTTCAACCAAAGGGCCGCGTTTAACTTCGGAAATTTCTATCGCAGGACGGTATTTAGTTTTAATGCCTTTTAGCGACAAGATTTCTATTTCTCAAAAAATTAAATCCAATGAGGAAAAAAACCGGCTAAAGAAACTCGTTCAGAGCATCAAACCACGTAAGTATGGCGTAATTATCCGCACGGTAGCAGAAGGAAAAAGAGTTGCCGATTTAGACCAGGAGTTACGCAGACTGGTCGACAAATGGGAAACCACATTTAACAAGCTTCGGCGTGCGAATGCCCCATCGCTTATTATTGGCGAAATGGATCGCACAACCGCACTTTTGCGAGACATTTACCACCCTGATTTTAACAGCATTATTGTTAACGATCAAGCGGTTTTCAACGAAATCTCCGATTACATAGGTAGCATTCAACCCGACAAGAAACGAATTGTAAAACTTTACAAAGGCCGTCAACCTATTTTCGAACATTACGGAATCGAAAAGCAAATCAAAGCCTCATTCGGGAAAACAGTATCGTTTAAAGATGGTGCCTATTTAATTGTAGAACACACGGAAGCATTCCATGTAATTGACGTTAACAGTGGTAATAGAGCAAAAGTTGGACTGGACCAGGAAACAAATGCCCTGGAAGTAAACCTGGCCGCCTGTGACGAAATAGCAAGACAATTACGGTTGAGAGACATGGGAGGAATCATTGTCATTGATTTCATTGACATGCATGTTGCTATAAATCGCCAGAAAGTGTACGAACACATGAAGGAGATTATGGCAACCGATCGTACCAAGCACAACATTTTACCATTAAGTAAGTTTTGCCTGATGCAAATTACCAGGCAACGCGTAAGGCCGGAAGAAAATATAGAAACGGCTGAAACCTGCCCAACATGCAATGGCAGTGGTAAAATTGTGCCTACTGTATTATTTGCCGACGAACTCGACGGCAAAGTAAAATATGTATTAAAAGATTTGGATAAGAAAAATTTAAGGCTGAAAGTTCACCCGTACATCGCCGCCTATTTAACAAAAGGTATGAAATGTTTAAGAAACCGTTGGTTTTTCAAGCACTTCAGATGGGTAAAAGTGGAAGCCAACAATTCGTACTCCTTTCTGGAGTACCACTTTTTCGATGAAAATCTTGAAGAAATTATTTTATAATTTAGAATCCCGGTTATTAACCGGGATTTTTTATTTTAGCTAAATGATTTGGAAACTCAGTCGAAAAATTCTGTTTGCCGTTTTTATATTTATATTTTCAAGGTCGGGCGAAGCTGCAAATATAAACGGGAAGGTTACAATACACTCAGGGTGGCAGCCTATACTTTTTATGGCCTCTGTTAATTCGCCGGAAGACATAAATGTGACTTCTCCTGATTTTAATATATCGCAAACTCTCATAAATCCCGACGGAACTTTCACCTTCCGGAATATTACCCTCCCACCCGATCTGCGATTCTACCGTTTTTACATGCTAAAGGACAGAAATTCTTTTATTGAACTTAGCTCGCCCAATGACAGGTTCTTCACCCATTTACTTCTGAATGACTCGTCCAATATTACTTTTAACGCAGTAACAGACTCTCTGGAATTTAGGGTTGAATCAGTTTCCGGAGAAACCAATCAACGACTACTATATTTTCAAAACAATTTTTACGATAAGAAAAAACGTTTCAACGGAGATATAAGTAAAGCACAAAAGGAGTTCCTTTCTATCAACCTGGAAAACTATATCAGGCAATTTGTAGACACCTGCAGTAATCCTTTGGTTGGATTATTTGCTCTCTACCAAATTGAAGACAAAGAGACTGATTTTCTAAGGAATAGTGATTTCTACTTTAGCTTTCAAAAAAAACTAGAACACCAATTCCCCAGCTCCGTTTATACTGAGAAGTATGACAGCCTTTTAAATGATTTGGTTGGTTTTAGAAAAATGGTTTGTGAAATACCTGGAGTTATTCCAAAATGGAAAGACAGACTACTTATTGTAGAAACTATCGTTTTATTTGTTTTTTTATTAACTATAATATTTTTATGGGTTAAGCAAAAAAAGCTTGAAAAGAATCAAAAAATCAAATATTTACCAGAAAAAGAAAATTTCAAAAAACTCACTACAAAAGAACGTGAGATACTGGAACTGCTTTCTTTGGGAAGGTCAAATAAAGAAATTGCTTCTGAATTATTTATCGAGCTAAGCACTGTAAAATCGCACTTAGGAAGAATTTACAAACAATTAAATGTAACGGGAAGACAGGAAGCAATAAGATATTTCAATCGGCTAAAATAGCCCCTCAAAGAGGTACTAGTACCTTTTTCATCCTCGTTTTAATTCAATTTTCATCCTTCATTTTTCCAGCCTTCGTAAAAACTAGCTTACTTTTAAGCAATATTTAAATAATATACGTTATAAAGTAAGTTAATTAAGTAATCAATTTATAAGATGAAAAAAAATTCAATTCTGCTATTCTTTATTTTACTTTCAGTTTTTAGTAAGGCACAAATTATTGAACCTATAAAATGGACCACTGAATCGAAACAAAATGGCAACGAGGTTGAATTAATTTTTAAAGCAAGCATAGAGAAAGGCTGGCATTTATATGATACTTATCTTCCGGAAGGAGGCCCCATTGCCACCTCAATAGTTTATGAAGATTCTACATTGTTCAACTTTGTAGGGGAACTTGAAAAATCCCCCCTACCTCAAGAACATTTTGACAATACATTTCAGCTAACCCTGCGTTATTTTAGCAATGAAGTTATTTTAAAACAAAAGATAAAACTAAAATCAGATACTCCTACTGAGATTAAAGGCTATGTTTTGTATATGGGATGCAACGACGAAACATGTCTTCCGCCGAATGAAGCCGCTTTTGCTTTTGACTTTAACAAGAATACAACTTCTGCTACCGCTGAAACAGCAAGTGTTTTGAAAGATACTTCTGCAACTGCATCAGGAGCTGCCAGCGGGCAGACAATTTGGCTATTTATTTTAATATCTGCACTGGCAGGATTGGCGGCGATACTAACCCCCTGTGTATTCCCAATGATTCCAATGACGGTTTCTTTTTTTATGCGGGGAAGTGAAAATCGTGCAAAATCAATTCGTACCGGATTCTTTTTTGGTATTTCTATTGTTCTTATTTTTACGCTTCTGGGAGCCCTTTTTTCCATTGGAATTTTTGGACCTAATGTAGGGAGCATATTAAGTACCCACTGGCTCCCCAATCTTTTGTTTTTTGCGCTTTTTCTGGTTTTTGCCATCTCATTTTTGGGTGCATTCGAAATTATTCTTCCCAGTTCGCTGGTAAATAAAACAGATGCCAAAGCAGACAAAGGAGGATTAATTGGAGCCTTTTTTATGGCCCTTACCACTGTTATCGTTTCTTTCTCATGCACAGGCCCATTTATTGGAGCCTTAATTATTCAGGCAGTGCAAGATGGAGGGATGCGACCACTAATCGGGATGTTCTTTTTTGGCCTGGCATTTGCAACCCCATTTACATTGCTGGCAATCTTCCCTTCAGCATTAAGCAAATTGCCAAAATCAGGAGGGTGGTTGAACTCCATAAAAGTTGTTTTTGCATTTATACTACTGGCATTTGGTATGAAATTCCTCAGTAATATTGATCAGGTGTACGGATTTGACATTCTCAGCCGTGAGTTATTTCTTTCGATATGGATTGTTATTTTCTTTTTGCTGGGATTATATTTCCTTGGCAAACTAAAATTCTCGCACGATAGTGATCTTCCTTACGTAGGAGTTGGCCGGCTCTTTCTCTCTGTAGCAACTTTTACTTTTGTTGTATACCTGTTTACAGGATTACTCGGAGCACCTTTAACTTCGATATCCGCACTAATTCCACCGCAAGAAAATACAACCTATTTTAATAACAGTCACTCCACCCCTGTTTCAGCAAATACCGGTACAGAATTATGTGGACCTGCAAAATACAGCGATAAACTGCATTTACCGCATGGGCTGCAAGGATATTTTGATTACGAACAAGGAATGGCTTGTGCAAAAGAGCAAGGCAAACCAGCATTTGTGGTCTTTAAAGGACATGCCTGTGCTAACTGTAAGAAGATGGAAAACTCGGTTTGGGCCGATCCTGAAGTACTAAAGATTCTATCAGAGAAATATGTAATAATTGGACTGTATACTGACGACAGAACAAATTTAGACGAAAATGATTGGGTCAAATCTAAAGTTGATGGGAAAGAAAAGAAAACATTGGGAAAGAAAAACCTTGATTTAGAAATATCAGAATACAATACCAATAGTATTCCTTTTCATGTTATAATAGAGCCAGATGGAACGGAACATACATTAAATGTTACATTTGACACGGATGAATTCAAATCTTTTCTGGAAAAAGGAATATAACGCAGTGCCAAACTTCATATTTACAAGTCCATAAGATAAACTCCTCCGTGATGAATTAACATTTATTAAAACTAATCGTGCCAATATTTAGATATCTTTAAGGGTTAAAAATTGAAAATATGGATTTATCCGATTGGTTATTCTGGAATGTTGACACCCAAATAGATTTTGTTGATCCAAAAGGAAAACTATATGTCCAAGGAGCTGAAAAGCTAAAACCCAAATGGAAAAAGCTTACACGCCTGGCTAAAAAGAAATCGATCCGTGTAATCAATTCAGCAGATCATCATTTTTATAATTCGGCAGAACTTGATTCGTCACCCGATTTTGTAAAGACATTTCCGGAACATTGTATTGCCGGAACAGAAGGAGCTGAACTTATAAAAGAAACAAGCCCGGAAGATCCATTAATTTTTGACTGGAATAAAGATTATTTAATAACTCCCGACATTCTTGACAAGGAGAAATACCGAAATTTTATTATCAGAAAAGATAAATTTGATGTCTTTTCGGGCAATAAATGGGCAAAAACAATTTTAAGCCTTATTAATCCAACCACTGTTGTAGTATATGGGGTAACAACAAATGTATGCGTAGATTACGCCGTAAAAGGATTGGCAAAAAAAGTGAAAAATTTATATGTAATAGAAGATGCGATAAAAGAGTTACCTAATATACCATTGCCTTTAAAACGATGGAAAAAACTAGGAGTTAAGCTTATTCAACTGGAAGAAATAGACAAACTAATACATTAACTTTTCTGGTTCATCTCTTGTTCTTTTCGAAAACGCTCAATCAGCAAATGACTCTTTTTAACTGTTTTTTTAATCCATTGAAATTTTAGTTCATCAACCTCATTTTCTGCTAACTGCCAATTTAGCTTTTCTATTTGCCTCATTTTATTAGACAGATAGTGCATTATAAGTGCTGCCGATACTGAAATATTAAAGCTTTCGGTGAAACCATACATAGGAATTTTGATAAACTCATCAGCCTCGTTCATTACCAAATCAGAAACTCCTGGTAATTCAGAACCAAAAACCAAGGCAGTCTTTCCTTTAGTAAGGTCAAAGTCATGCAACGAATGATCATCTTTATGTGGCGTTGTAGCAACAATTCGGTATCCTTGCTTCCTTAAGTTTTTCAATGCCTTTACGGTATTGTTTTCGGCTTTATTATATTTATGAATTGTTAGCCACTTGGAAGAGCCCATTGCAACTTCTTTATCTACATCAAAAGTATTTCTATTCTCAATTACATGAACATCCTGAATACCAAAGCAGTCGCAGGAACGCAAAACAGCGCTGGCATTCTGAGGCTGAAAAATGTCTTCCAGAACAACCGTTATATACCGGGTACGCTCGTTTAGAACTTTATTGTACAGCGCAAGCCGTTCTGATGTAATAAAAGAAGATAAGTATTCAAGTAGACTGTCTGGCATATTAATCATTTTGCTCACAAAAATAAAAAAAGGGAAGCAGAATATGCTTCCCTTCCCTTCAATTATACGTTTCAGTTATGATACCGCATCTGACAATTCAGCTCCAGCTTTGAATTTTACAACTTTTTTTGCTGGAATTGTAATTTCTTTACCTGTTTGTGGGTTTCTACCAGTTCTTGCACCGCGTTCAGAAACAGAAAGAGATCCAAATCCTACCAAGGCAACCCTATCACCACTTTTTAAAGCATCAGTGGTTGCAGAAATAAATGCGTCTAGAGCTTTTTTCGCGTCAACTTTTGAAAGGCCTGCTCCCTCAGCCATTGCATCAATTAATTGTGCTTTGTTCATAAGGCAAAAATTTAAATAATAATTAAATTGTTGAAAATAAGTATCTTAAATAAATTATTCTTACGTAATTTACATTTAATTCAATCTTTTTTTTTGTAAAATATTGTCTAAAACACCAGTAAAATCAATAGTTTCAGAGAACTTTCTTATAGTTTAGCTAAATTCTGAAATAAGTTTCAAAAAAACAAACCTGAAGTATCTTTTTTTTTCAGTATTTCTGTTTTTTTCGCACAAAAGTTTTTTGTGTATTCAAAAAAAGTTCTACTTTTGTCGCGCCTGGAGAGATGGCAGAGTGGTCGAATGCGGCGGTCTTGAAAACCGTTGTACCGCGAGGTACCGGGGGTTCGAATCCCTCTCTCTCCGCAGAAATCCATCAAAATATTTTGATGGATTTTTTTTATTATATAATGTTAATAACTTTTAGACAAGAACGAGAAAAGCCGGGTACAAAATCAATATAAAATTCGTAGTTGTCGTTACATCAAAATACGGGAAAACCCACCAGACAAAACAAGTACTTTAAACACTTTATCCACGATAATTTTACATAGTCGATGTTTTATCTCTTAAATAAATATTGATTTTGCTATCAATTGAATCAGATTGCTTAGTTCTTCTGAAATATACAGTTCATTTTTCTAAACATCCTTTCTTTTAATAAAAAAAGCTTTTTTATGGATTTATCTTTTAAATTGTATAGCTTATTGCAATCTTTTTATTTGAACATCTTATCAGGTCAATTTTCACTCCATAAATGTGTTCTATCGTTTCTGCTGTTATAACTTCCTCAGGAGTTCCGAATGCGACGACACGCCCCTCTTTTAAAGCATAAATCTTATCGCAGAAGTTATATGCAAATCCAATATCGTGAATTGCTATAACAGTTGTTATTTTTATCTTCTTTAATAAAGAGAATAATTGAAGTTGATATTTTATATCTAAATGATTGGTTGGCTCATCTAAAATGAGACATTTGGGTTGTTGAGCTAAAGCTCTTGCAACTATTATTCGTTGTTTCTCACCGCCTGAGAGAGTTGATATCATACGTTTTTCATAATCAACCATTCCTATTATTTCTAATGTGTTTATAACAATAGCCTTGTCTTCAGCATTTATCTTTTCAAGACTCTTTCTATGAGGATACCTACCCATCATTACAAAATCAAAAACGGTAAAATCAAAATCTGTAGCATTAAATTGACCGACTACTGCCATTTGTTTAGCTATTTGCTTAAATGATGAAATTGAAATGTCGAGTTCATCTAAGAAGATTGTTCCGGTAATGGGTTTTAGGTTTTTATATATCGTTTTCAGTAGTGTGGACTTTCCACTGCCATTAGCTCCTAACAATCCTATAAATTGTTTAGATTCGGCAATTAAAGAGATATCTTCAATAATGGTTCTATCCTTAATCCTTGTACTTATATTCTTTATATTTAGCGTCATTATCTACTTATTATTTATGAACCATAGTTTTGTTTTAGAAAAATCAGAAGAAATATTGGAGCCCCAATTATAGAAGTGATAATGCCGATAGGAACTTCTTGATGTTCTATTAATATTCTAGACAGCAGGTCAACAAGAACCAGAAAGACACTCCCACTCAACAGTACTAAGGGTAATATATTACTATTAGCCGTTTTGCATACAGCACGAACAGCATGCGGAACTATAAGTCCAACAAACCCAATGATTCCACACTGAGCGACCATTACTCCTGTTAGAATAGTGACAATTAATATGTAGACCTTTCTTTTTCGATAAATATTAATTCCTAAAGTTGAAGCCGTTTCCTCTCCCAAACTAAGAATATTTAAAGTTCTGAATTGCGTAAAGAAATAGAGTATAGAAAATAGTAGAAAAACAGCTAGCATAATAACCTGGAGCCATGATATATTGGCTAAACTGCCCATTGTCCAAAATGTAATACTCCTTATTCCTTCCACATCATTTGCTAAATAAATAAGCATATTACTAATTGCGGTACAAAGTACATTTACAATAACACCAGCTAATATTAATCGGGTGTTAGTCTGTTTTCTCTTATAACCGGCAATTATATTGGCAATAGTAATGGCACTTATTGCACCTATGAAAGCCCATGCAGAGACTGTAATCTCCTGTGGAAGATTATGATCTAGTAAAAGCGGGAACCCAACTAAAATAGCAAATGCTGCTCCCAATGCCGCTCCTGATGATACTCCAAGAATGTAAGGATCCGCCAACACATTTTGGATTGATGCCTGCATTACGTATCCACATAAAGCCAGCCCACATCCAGTTAATGCGGCGAAAAGTATTCTTGGTAAGCGCAAATTAATAATTACATCTCGGGTCAGGCTATCATCTTTGTTTTGTAAGACTTCAAATATTTCCGAAAATGAAATATTTAGCTGTCCGATTTTTAACGATAGAATGATAAATAAAAAAAGAAGAATAAAGAGTAATAATAGACTTATAGAGTATGATTTATTCATATTTTAGGAAATTAGCAACGTCAGAATAAACCTCTTGCATGTTTATTGTTCCCCTAACAGATTGAGTATAATTCACCTCCAAAATCTTTTTATTGTAAACTGCCGGAAGATGTCTTAGGTATCTATCTTTAGATAAGTGGTCAATAAAATCAGAGTTCTTCTTTTTTCGAAATTGAGTAATAATTATTTTATCCGGATTAGATTCCAGTATTGTTTCAATAGGCAAAATAAATGGCTTGTTTCCCCAGTTGATATATTCACTGCCACAATCTTCAACTATTTCATCTAATAGACATAAAGATGGCGGATAATAATAAAATTGATTACCGCTAAGATGGGATAGATGGAGAACACGCCTGTGCGGGAATTTTTGTTTGGCGCATTTGCTCCTTAATTCCTTCAGAGCAACTATGAATGAATCTGTTCTGCTCTGGATATCAAACAGATTACCTACAGAATAAATATCGTTGAAATAATTAGCAAAACTTTTATCTTGTCTATAGTCATCCATTGTGAAGACCTTTATCCCTCGTTTCCCCCAAAACTCTCTATTGCCGATACGATCAACTCTTAATGCAGCTTCCATTGCAAAAATTAAATCTGGCTTAAGAGATAAGATAGTCTCTTTATCAAGCCATCCTGTCGTTAAGATTGGCAGATTATCATATTTTTTCAATGAATTTACATCTTCTAAATAGGCAATTCCAACTATTCGTTCTTGCAAGCTCAACTCTAATAATAGATTCAGTGCGGATTGTCCAATAACAACAATTCTCTTATATGTTGATTGAGGAGGAGATGGATAATCCGTTGAACAAGATTCGAAAATTGATAGAATAATTATAATTGTAAATAAGTATTTTTTCATTTTCTCTGAGTAATAAGTAATGAAAGAAGACAAGCAGCGATAAGCAGCGCAACAACGAACCATAATGAAATCTGAAAGGAATAACCGTAACCTCTTTCCTTACTCAAAGCGAAGAATAGACTTCCAATGCCAGCTACTCCGATAGCAGAACCAATTTGCAAAGAACAGTTGACTACGCCTGATGCCAGTCCTGCAAATTTGAAGGGAATACCGGACAAAGAAATACGAACAACGGAAGATAATGTCAACCCCATACCACATCCTGATAAGAATAGACCTAAATAGAATAAATAAGATGTTGGTTCGGGTAATGAGACACTGTAAATGATACAGATAAATCCTAAGGCATAAGACAAAAGTCCCGCATTCAGAGTGTAATTTCCTAATTTCTTGATAACATAAGGAGAAGCTAATGAAGATAAGACAAATCCTATTCCGAAAGGAATAATAGCTGCTCCTGCATCCAATGAATTCCAGTGTTGGTCCTCTTGCAAGTAAATGCCTAGTCCAAGATAAAAGATACCACTACAATAAAACAAAAATGCCACAATACTTCCTATCGATAAGTTTTTATGTCTGAATACTGACATATTTACTAATGGCGTTTTGCCTTTGGCTGTTATTCTCTTTTCATAGCTGATAAAAGATATTAAAAATACAGTACTACTCAATAGCATCGCAATAACAGCAATATTCCAACCTTCTCCAGAAAGCAAAGTGAGCGGATATACAATCAATCCCAACGTTAAAGACAATAAAATAATTCCAAGTACATCTATGCTCTCTTTTAATCTTTTGGATTCATCAGGTAGCATAAATGCCGCTCCAATCAAAGCCACTAATCCTATTGGAACATTCATCAAAAAAATAACTCTCCAACCTAAACCTCCAATATCATGAAAAATTAACCAACCTCCGATATACTGACCTAAAACGGCAGCAAGACCAAAAGTGAAACTATACAGAGCCATCACTCTTGGCTTTTCTTTTTCAGAAAAAGAAATATGAATAATAGCTAAAATTTGCGGCGCCATGATAGCTCCAGATATTCCTTGAATAATTCTTCCTGTAATCATAATGGCAGGATTTGTAGCCAAGCCACATATCATTGAAGCTATAACGAAACCGAACAAACCCAACATGAACATTCTCTTTCTGCCAAATAAGTCGCCGAATCTGCCACCTGTTATTTGAAATACGGCATACGCACACGTGTAAAACGATACAATCATTTGTAATTGTCCGGCTGTTGTATTTAATCCTCTTTGAATAGAGGATAAAGCAAGGTTTACAATATAAAAATCAAGTGGAGATAATATTGCTGCAATTAGCAGAATAAACAGTATTACTCCTTTCTTCCTTTTCTGACTATGTATTTTAATCATGTTTGTTAAAAACTATAAGTCATGTTTAGTCTGAAATTTCTAGGATTTTCTGGACGCCAGTAATACCAACCGCTTGAATGGTGAGAGCCGTTATACAGATACTTGTCTAAAATATTATAAACATTAAGCGCTAAGCTAATTTCTTTATACTTCCAAGATACAGCACCGTCGAATCTGAAATAATTATCCAAAGGTTCTCCTTCTAAATCTCCAGACCACCATGTTGCTCTGTCTGCCATATACGTGACCCCTCCAGATAGGCTTACATTTTTTAGTCCCCCTTTCTGGAAATGATAATTAAGCCATGAATTGATTGTGTGTTTGGCATAGCCTGGCACAGTTGTTCCTTTTTCATATTGAGTTGTTGATTTTGTTATTTTAGAATCAGTATAAGCATAGTTTGCAATAATATTCATTCCGGTAAAGAGTTTGCCATTCAAGTCAAACTCTATCCCTTGTGTTTTTGTCTGTCCAAATTGTAATACATAATTTTCTCCTCCAACATTGTCCGGATCGGTAGATGTTTGATTCTCTTTCATAATCCTGTAAATCGATAATAAAGTATTCCACCTTCCCGACAGCCAGTCTTTTTTAATCCCCAATTCAATATTATTTCCGGTTAGAGGCTTGACGGTTCCTCCGCTTCTGAGCTTACCACTTTGCGGTAAGAATGTTTGGTCATATAGTGCATACAGATTCATTTTATTTGCAATGGAATAAGTTATGCCAAGTCTGGGAGTAAATTTTCTGTTTTTCGAAATAGCTCCATAATTATTCTCTTTTACATAGGTGTATCGTCCAGCTATAGTTAGGATAAGCTTATCTTCAAACAAAGACAAGTCGTCTTGAACATATAAGCCAACGACATCCGATTCTAGAAGAAATGAGGTTCCTACGCGTCTTTTTAGATCTATACTTCTATCAAATTCGGCAATACCATAATAAGGTTTTTGATAATAATCATTATATGTATTGAACGTTCCAATACTATCCAACATATAGCTCTGAGAGAGATCGGCCACATAACTTTTACTACTAATATCAACGCCCGCCAGCAATTTATGCTCAATTATTCCTGTCTTATGCTTTCCATTGACAGATAACTGAGTAAAACTCATTTCATTTTTTGCATCCCAGATGTATTGCATCCTTTGCAAGTTTCCTTTGGTATCAATATTTTTTATCCATAAGAAAGAACCTTCCTGATTGTAGTCGAAGTAAGATGCTTGCGCTGTTAACTTCCAGTTTTTGTTGAATGTGTGTATAAGATTTATTGTCAAATTTTTATCATGGACAACTGTTGCTTCAAACCCCGGATCTGAAAGAGTTCTGTTGCGAGGCACCGTTGCATACCCCGTTTTAGAGAATAAATATTTTACACCAAGATCGGGCATTTTTGCATATTGATATATATATTCAAATGTCAAAGAAGTACTCTTGTTGAAATGATACGTAAGAACAGGAGCAATACTTATTCTATTTGTTAATTCATATTCTCTGAAGGCGTTATTCGTTTGTCCTCCAATATTTAAACGGTATTGTAAAGAGTGCTTTTTATTCAAGCTTCCATCCATATCAAGCGTTGTTCTATATAATCCATAGCTACCTGTTCCTATGGAAACACGGCTTTTATCTTTTCCTGTCGGTCGCTTGGTTACAATATTGTATATACCACTGGGTTCTCCATTTGACATCATAAAACCCGCCGGACCTTTAACAAATTCGACTTTGTCTATGAAACTGGCATCTTCAGCTAGAATGCCATATAAACCAGATGTGTTCATTCCGTTTCTAAAAGCGCTTGCTCTAGAACCTCTCATTGTGATATAAGTATACAAGTCACCCCAACCTTCTAACTTGGCAGCACCACTTACGTTTCGTGCAATTGCATCAGACATCGAATATATCTGTTGGTCAGCAAGTAGTTGGCTGTTTACTATTTGTATATTCTGAGGAATTTTAATTAAAGGGGTTTCTAATCGTAATAATTTTGAAGGTACACTTGTTTTATACTGATTATTATACCCAACAATAACAATTTCATTTAAATCCTGGGACCACTGAACCGAATCCTCTTTTTGACTAAAATCCTTTTGATTCTGAGCCTTGGACGTTAAAAAAAGAATGAAAGTTGTGATAAGTAGCAAAAAACTAAATTTATACATAGGACTCACTATTTATATTCGTTCTAAAGAATTATTTTTGTGCAAAAATCACCGATTACGAATGATTTCATATTACGTGTTCGGACGTATAAAAGACGCAAAAGGAAATATCTTATGGATTATAGAATGACTATCAACTCTCAAAATTATCATATTGCTGCTTTGAGAGATACTCAATATGTAACAGAAAGAATTGATAACTTATGTGATAACAAAGGGTTTAATATTGAACTCAACAACGTTTTTTTAGATAAAATACATCTGAAATGGGGGAAGTATTCTGCTTCTAGTGCAAAATGCTATACCGTTTCTCCAGAAAGAAGCTCTGTAACGGCTCATTTTTGTCTTCTAGGTTCTTGCATTACAGAAGGAAACAATAATCTGGATATTCAACGGGGACAGTGTCTTCTATTTAGAGAAGATAAAGATGAATACCGATACCAAATGGAGACAGATAATAAAGAAGGGGCTTTCTTTGAAATGTCAATGGATACAAAAGTCTATATGGATCTGTTTCAAGGCGAAAATGAAATCCTGGATGCCGTAACAGAAGGCAAAAGTCTATTTGCCCATTTGGCACAAAACTATCGCTTTCATACTATTATCTCAGAGATGTACAACAACAAATCTAACTATTCAGGTAAACTGAAGAAGTTTTATTTAGAGTCAAAGGCAATGGAACTTTTTCTTTTACAGATGTCTTATCTTAAAAGCAAAAAAGAAATAAAAACGACTAAATTACTGGCTAGAGATATAGAAGCAATTCAGCAGGTTCGGTATTTATTGGAGAATGATATGAAACACATCTCTATCTCCCAGTTAGCTCTATCTGTGGGGATAAATCAAACAAAGTTGAAATCCGGGTTTAAAGATTTATTTGGGAAAACAATCTTTGAATACTTGACTTCTGTTAGAATGAAAAAAGCCCGTGAACTTATTGAATCTACAGAATTGCCCATTTCTCAGATTGCTGAGATTGTCGGTTATAAGTATGCTCAACATTTTACTGTTGCATTTCAAAAATCATTTGGCTTCTTGCCTAGTGATCTAAAATAGCAATTGTCGATAGGATGTCAGCATAATCAATTGCTTTCTCAATCTAAGTTAAAACATTTAGGGATAGACGTTCTACCAATATAAAAATTACCTTAAAACAAAAACGAGAAAAGCCGGGTACAAAATCAATATAAAATTCATAGTTGTCGGAACATCAAAATAAGGGAAAACCCACCAGACAAAACAAGTACTTTAAACACTGTATCCACAATAATTTCACATAAATGAACTACCCCGCTGCAAGCAGACGGGGTATCACTGAGGAATGAGTCTTTAACTCGCAGCAAGCTGCGGGGAACTAACCCCAAAGTGATTAGAATGACAAAATAATGTCAGCAAGACCTTCATCATGGGCAATATTTAATTTCTTTCGAAGACGATAACGATGGTTCTCTACCCCACGGACAGAAATTCCTAAAAGCGGCGCAATTTCTTTAGACGAAAGATTCATCCGCAGATAAGCGCAAAGACGTAAATCACCCGGCGTTAAATCAGGATAACTTTCTTTTATTTTCATTAAGAATTGTTCATGGGCTCTTTCAAAATTAGTTTCGAATACCTGCCAGTCGTCCTGGTTGGTTATATTTTCCTCAATTTTTCTATTTAAATAGTTGTAATATTTATCCGGATAACGTGAACCTAACTCTGCCTTTTGTTTATTAATAATATTTTTTAAATCAAGCAAAAACTCATTCTTTTTAATAATCGACATAGTAGAGTTAGCCAGCTCCTTACTTTTATGCTCCACTTCACTTCTTAGTTTTTCATTTCTTAGCCGAATCAATTCTCGTTCCCGCTTTTCATTCTGTTCTTTTTCCCTTTTTTGAGTATGCCTAATTCCCCAGGTTCTGAATAACCAAAGAAGAACAACAAACATTAGAAAGTAAATAACTACAGCCAAATCTGAGATATACCAGGGAGGTAGAACCTCAAAAGAGAATTTATAAATTCCACTTTCATTCTCCCACAAATCAACAGCTTTCACCTCCAATGTATATTCTCCTTTTGCTAATCTTTCAAATTCAAGTTCCGGAGAATCTAATTTTTCTGACCACTGGGAATTTAAGCCTTTTAAAATATATTGGTATTTTACGGGAACAGAATTTATACGAGGAAAGGAAAAGCCGAAATAGATATTGTGAAAATTGTTCTTTATTTCGATATAATTTGAATTTAAAGGAAGTAATCTTCTTTTTCCATCGTCGGTATGCAACTCAACTTGCCTTATAACAGGTTTATAGTTTTGAATAATTTTCAGGGAATCGCCGATTTCCGCATCCAAATATGCAATTCCGTTTTGTAAACAAAGAATCGCTTTTGTTGCCGTTAAAGGAAGAATATTTTCATAGTTATCAATCATTTGGTGACTATTAAAAAGCGAAGCCGGATATTCCTTGATTAGTTTTATTTCATCCTGAAAAATATAAAACAAGCCAATATAATTGTCACTAATAAACCAATAATGGTGGTCGGGCGCCTCAACTATTCGGTGTGATTTTTTGTATTTTCCAATGGTTTTATTTAAAGCGGTATAAGGAATAATTGAAAAATTCAAATCATCGTAAGTATAAATTGAATCGTTATTGGTAAATACAATTCGGTTTTCCACTTTAAAAACATGAATAGAATTGTCTTTACCAAAAGTTTCTTTTCCGTAGTAGGTACTATCTAAAACCATTGTCCTTTTGTCATCGGTTACTATTTTATAAATTCCCCGGTGCATATGACTTGCCCAGATATTTCCAACATGGTCTATTTCTATATACCGGATCAAATCACCAAATCCTTCTATTTCCCCATTATACTTGTAAAAGTCACCGTTTTTTTTGAACGTTATCAAATTATTGTAAGTACACTGAATTAGCATGTTTTCATTTAAAGGATCCCTTCGCAATGAGAAGCCACCTGATTTATCGGAAATCAGTTTTGCATTCGTCCCCTTCACCAAAAAAGTTCCTTGATTATGCCCTACATAAAGATTCCCGTCAAATATCTGACAATCCCAAATCTGCCCTTGTGTATTTGGGATAAGTGTAACAATATTTAAATCATTATCAGTAGTGTTAGCAAAAAGCCCCTGATTGGTTCCGAGATACAACATATTGTCCTGCTTCGCAACTGAATAAATCGCTCCTGTTCCCGGCACATCCTCTATCATGTAACTCGGCTTACGGCTTATTGAAACCAATGCAGCACCATTATCCAAAGCCAGCCAAATATTGTTCCACTCATCAGTTGCAATACCTAAAACAGTATTGTTTGGTAGCCCATTTTGGGTATTGACTTTCATTAATAAGTTCCCCGAAAAATCAAAAACAACAATACCATCGATAAGAGAACCAATAATTATCTTATTATCACGCGTTACATATCCTCTGTTAATTTCGTTGTCAATAAAATAGCGTGTCCATTTCTTGTTCCATTGGCTCATTTTTTCTCCATCCCACAAATAAATTCCATTGTCCTCCATTCCAATCAAAACCTGGTTTTCTTTAAAGGGAAGCAAAAATTTCACCTGATCATTCATTAGTAAATCATCATAAACTATTAGAGTGGCCGAATCTCTTTCTATTTCAAAAATACCTTGATTTGCCACAGCCACAAGAATCCTATTGTTCACCTGGCTCATAACATTTATTGTCCCAGAAAAAGTAATTGGAACAATAGAATCGTTGTGATAAGCCAGAATCTTTGAAAAAGATTGGTAGTAAACAAAATCATCTTTCAATGCGATGTTCCAGAATTCAATATTATTTATGAAATATTTCTGAGCCTTTGGTGTTAAAGAAACATAACTCAACTGCCCATAAACATCTGTCTTCCAAAAACCTAATTCCATATATCCACTAGAGTAAATAAGGGAATCGCTTTCTGCATTAACAGCGCGAAAAATAGTCTGTTCCGGAAGACTCTTTAATATCCAATTGGTACCGTTAAATTGAAGTAAACCGGTATGATTTGCAAAAAAGATATCACCATTCCCTGCTGAACTCACACTCCAGTTTTGACGTGCTGCTTGATAATTTGATTGCTCAAATTTGAGCACCTCAAAAATTGATTCCTTTGAGTAACCAGAAATCTGAGAAAATAAAAGAAGGATTATTAGTATTATTTCTTGTTTTATATTCATTCTTATTTACTGTAAGAACATATTTATTAATATTTTTTCAAATAAATGTAATTGTATTTCTAAAATCCTCCTCACAAAAACTCAAAAAATCAAATTCAGATATTATTTCAATGCAACATAATATTTCACTTATATGTTTATATAACAGTCTATTATTTATATCTTACTCTTGGGATATGAGGTTTAAGTGAGGTCATTTTTTCCATTCACACCACAGTGAGAATCAGAAGTGTATTAAAAAAATGTTAAATGACACACACACACCTTAATTTTGACATCAAACTAATTCAAATTATAAAATTATGCGAAAACTTATTTTATTCTTTTCGTTTATATTATTGATTACTAATGCCTTTGCGCAGCAGACAATAGTAGTAAAAGGTAAAGTTACCGATAGTTCAGGCATGGGATTGCCTGGTGTGTCTATATTAGAGAAAGGGACCCAGAAAGGGACCATTACAATGAATGATGGTACCTATTCTTTTGAAACCAGTAGTGATGCAACTCTTGTATTTAGCTTTATTGGTTTTCAATCACAGGAAATTTTAATCAACAACCGAACAATGATTGATGTACAACTAAAAGACGAGTTGGTTGACTTGGATGAAGTTGTTGTAATTGGTTATGGAACCCAGAAAAAAGCAGATTTAACGGGCGCTATCGGAAGTGTGGAATCAGACGTGATTTTGAGACAACCGGCATTAAACGCTGTTCAGTCAGTTCAGGGTAAAGTTTCAGGGGTAAACATTATTAATAACGATGCACCGGGGTCAACGCCAACAGTTATAGTTAGAGGGCTCGGTACTGCCTTGGGAGGCAGAGATCCTTTATACATTGTAGATGGATTTCCGGTGGATGACATAACAAATATTAGTTCGTCAGATATTGTTTCCATGGACATTCTGAAGGATGCATCATCTGCATCAATTTATGGTGTCCGGGCTGCCAATGGTGTAATTCTGATTACCACTAAGAAAGGACAAAAAGGAACTTCCAAAATTACTGTTGATTCTTATTTTGGTGTAAAGGGAATTTTAAACCAGGTGAAAATGGCCAATGCCGATCAGTATATTAAATATTTCAATGAAAACCAGGAAGCACTTGGCAAAGACTGGGCGTTGGCACAAAATCAAACCGCCAATACAGATTGGTATGATGAATTAACAGATATGGGAACGTTTAACAACAACGTTGTCTCTTTATCAGGAGGAAGCGATAAAGTTGATTATTTCCTTAGCTATAACATGTATTCGGAAGACGGAATCCTTGATGAACAAAAATACCAGCGTTCCACAATCAGGAATAATAATGTTTACAAGTTTTTCAACGATAGATTGAAAATTTCTCAAAACCTGAATATTTCGTTTACAAAAGCAAAACCGAAACCAAGTAGCGCATTTAGTGCCGCATACAGGCAGTCTCCATTGGTTCCTGTAAGATATGAAAATGGCAGATACGGAATGCCTTTTGTAAATAAAACAACCGGAATCGTTACCTACCAATCAGGAGCAGGAGAATCTGTAGGAAACCTGAACTCTATCGGCAACCCGGTATTTGCTGTTGACAATACCAATAAAAAAAATAACACATTTAGTGTGCAAGGCGGCCTGGAAGCGGAGTTAAAAATCACAAATGATTTAAAATTCAATACCCGTGCAGGAGCCACCAAATATTATTCAACTGAACGCACATTTGATAACATAAAGAGTGCATGGTTAAATGCAGATCCTACTCGTACAGAAGACCAGTTTAAAGAATATAAAGATGCGAATGATGGTGTTACTACTTATGCTAACAACTCGCTTTATGTTGGCGATATAGAAACCCTGCGCTGGATTTGGGAAAACTATTTGACTTTCAGCAAAAAATTCGATAAACACGACTTTGTTGTTACTGCTGGTGGTTCAAAAGAAAAAACCGGAATTGGCAAAACTATTACAGCAAAAGGATATGATGTCCCATCTAAAAGTCAATATTGGAACGTTAATTTAGCTTCTGATGGTTATGAAAAAGTTGTAGAACAAAAGTATTATACACCAACGTCTTTGATGTCGTTCTTCGGCCGCCTTCAATACAATTACGATAGCAAATATTACCTTACCGCAACTTTACGCCGCGATGGTTCAAGCACGTTTAAGGACAGTGGCGATTACTGGGGAACTTTCCCATCAGTAGGAATAGGCTGGACCATTTCAAAAGAAAGTTTTATGAGCGATATAAACCACCTCAGTTTCTTAAAGCTTAGAGGAAGCTGGGGTAAACTTGGAAACCAGGATGTTCCGTTTAATGTTTCGCAAACATTAACTGACCCCGGAAGTAGTAGCTACAACTATGTTTTTGGACCGGGACAGGCGTTGGTTTACGGAGCAGCTTTTGGGACTCCGGCTGTAGGACTTTCATGGGAAGTTACAAACGAATGGAGTGTTGGTGCAGACTTTAGCCTCTTTGATTATAAGCTGTCAGGAAATTTTGATTATTACAAAAAAACAAATACAAATACCATTCTAAATGTTTCCCCAACGCTAGATTCGGAATATTCTGAAAATTACTACGCACATGGGGCAAAGGTTGTAAACAGCGGTATCGAATTTATGCTTTCCTGGAAAGATGAAATCGCTAAAGATTTATCATACCAGGTAAGTGTAAACTACTCGTATAACAAAAACGAAGTTCGTGATGTAAAATCAGCCTTTGATGGCGCTACAGGTGGAAGTCTAAATAATGGACAGATTACAAAGCAACTAAAAGAAGGGCAACCTCTTTATGCATGGTGGATGTTTGAGACAGAAGGAGTTTGGCAAAACCAAAATGAAATTGATAATAATCCGCATTATGGAACCCCAAAACCAGGATACCTTAGATACAAAGATTTAAATGGAGATAAAGTAATTGATTCTCGTGATAAAAAATATTTTGGTTCTTATATTCCTACATCAAACTATGGAATTAACCTGGCTTTATATTACAAAAACTTCGATTTTAACATCGATGGTTTTGGAGTTGCCGGAAATAAAATTTATAACGGATTGAAAGGCACCAGAATTGACGGAGGAGAAAACATTGCTTACGATACCTATAAAAACAGATGGACGGGTGAAGGTTCAACCAATAAAGACCCAGGAGCTGCAAGAGATTCTTACGCCTCTAGTTACTATCTTGAAAATGGTGCATTTTTCAGAGTTAACAATTTAACACTGGGATACACACTAAAAGACTTATTTTTAGACCAATCAAGTCTTCGAATTTATTTTACTGCTCAAAATCCTTTCATTATTACAGGTTATTCTGGTTTCTCTCCTGAAATTAGCGGTTATGACGCTAACGACAACAGCGCCAGTGGTGACCCGGGCAAAACATCAGGAATCGAATTGTCGGCATATCCAACAACTCGAAATTTCATTCTGGGGGTTAATATTCAATTTTAAACCAATCAATTGCACAAATCATGAAAAAATATTTTAAAAGTATATGGCTAATAATGCTGGTATTAACAGCATGTAATGAAGATTTTCTTGATATAAAATCACGGGAAACGGTTGAAGCTGCTGACAGCGATGAAGTTTATGAACCGGAAGCCTATGTAAATGGTGTTTACGGTATGTTTACCGACTGGGATTACGCGTTCTCATACCTGGGTATAACAGAAATTGTTTCTGATAATGCCAATAAAGGGAGTTCACCTACTGACACCGGTTCGGACAAAGATTTATTTGATAACCTTACATATACAAGCACTGCCGGTTCTCTGAAAGCCATGTGGGAACACTGGTATAAATCAATTGGCCGTGCAACACAGGCTATAAAATATACAGAAGAATACGGACTTACTGATGAAAACTACAAAAACCGTTTAATTGGCGAATGTAAATTTCTTCGCGCTCTGAACTATTTTTACCTGGTTCGTGGCTGGGGAGCTATTCCAATCCAGGAAGAAGATTTAATAACAAGAATGCCTGTTCCTGAAGTATATGACTACATTGAAAAAGATCTGCTTGATGCAATTAACGTCCTGCCCGAAAAAAGTGAATACAACTCAAAAGATTTAGGCCGTGCAACCAAAGGTGCTGCTGAAGCTCTTTTAGCAAAAGTTTATTTATACCAAAAGGATTGGCAAAATGCATATAATTACGCCAAAACAGTTATTAACTCAGGTGAATACTCACTCGAATCAGACTATTCAGTGCTTTGGAGAGCTTCTTCTGAAAATGGAGTTGAATCAATTTTCGAATTCCAGGCAAGAGGAGAATCAACAGCACATGGTGTTCAGCAATATTCTCAAACCCAGGGCGCTCGTGGTACCAGTGGTTGGGGCTGGGGTTTTAATGTCCCCTCTGAAGATTTGCTTAACGATTTCAATAATGAGAAGGATACCATTCGCCGTGATGCAACCATCATTTTTGCGGGAGAAACACTTTGGGATGGACGTAAAGTTGACGAAGGTGTTGAAAACCCAATGTATAACGAAAAAGCTTATTCAAGTGCCAATGCAGGAGCCAGCGATACGGACAAAAATATTCGCTATTTACGTTTAGGTGAAATCTACCTCATTTTGGCTGAGGCTGCAAACGAACTGGGATATTCAGAAGAGGCTCTGGCTGCCTTAAACGAAATAAGAGAACGTGTTGATTTGGATGATGAAACAACCACAAACAAAGATGATTTAAGAGAAGCAATCTGGCATGAACGTCGTTTGGAATTGGCTTTTGAACACGACCGCTGGTTTGACTTAAATCGTACGGGGCAGGCTTACGAAGTTATGACAGCTTTAGGTTTACCTTATGTTCAGGGACAATACGAATTATTCCCAATCCCGGAAGAACAGTTGATTGAAACTCCGGAAATGAAACAAAACCCAGGTTGGTAGGAATAAAATAGTAATCAGGAAGGGCTTGGAAATGAAAGTAAAATTATATGTTTCAGGATTTTTGATTTTGCAACTGTTTCTTGCAGCATGCAACAACGGAAATTCTTCAGAAAAAAATGGTAGTAGTAAAGAAGGTGAAAAGGAGATAAATACATTGATTCTTACTTCAGATGAAAAAGCCCTTCTTGATTCAGTTCAACACCAAACTTTCCAGTATTTCTGGGAAGGTGCAGAACCAACATCAGGCATGGCACGCGAGCGCATTCATATGGATAATGTTTATCCGCAGAACGACAAAAGTGTGGTTACGCTTGGAGGTTCTGGTTTTGGCGTAATGGCCATTCTTGTTGGTATTGAACGCGGCTTCATTACACGCGAACAAGGACTCGAACGTTTTCAGAAGATTGTAAACTACCTGGGTAATGCCGATCGTTTTCATGGAGCCTGGCCACATTGGCTGGACGGTCCAACAGGCAAAGTTCGCCCATTCAGTAAAAAAGATGATGGCGGCGATTTGGTTGAGACAGCTTTTATGATTCAGGGTCTTCTAACTGTTGCCGAATATTTTAAAGACGGAAACACTGAAGAACAAAAATTAGCTTCTGATATTCAAATACTTTGGGAGGGTGTGGAATGGAACTGGTACACACAGGGAAAAGATGTATTATACTGGCACTGGTCGCCCAATTATGGCTGGGATATGAATTTTCAGGTAGGAGGTTACAACGAATGTTTAATCATGTATATTTTGGCTGCCGCTTCGCCAACACACCCCATTTCTGCCGATGTTTATAACAAAGGCTGGGCAAGAAACGGAGCCATAAAAAACGACACTGTTTATTATGGACTGAGGACAGTTTTGGACTTTTATGAACACAGCGACGATCCTACCGGGCCACTTTTCTGGGCTCATTATTCATACTTGGGATTAAATCCAAAAGGATTAAAAGACAAGTATGCCGATTATTGGAAACTAAACCAAAACCAGGCATTAATTGACTACAAATATTGTGTTGACAATCCCAAAGGCTTTAAAGGATATGGAGAAAACCAATGGGGACTCACCTCAAGTTATTCTGTAAATGGGTACGCAGGACATCACCCGGGGGATGAAGATCTAGGAGTAATCTCTCCTACTGCAGCACTTTCATCGTTTCCATACACGCCAAAAGAATCAATGCAATTCTTAAAATATCTCTATCAGGAAGCTGATTCGCTGGTTGGGAAATACGGTCCGTACGATGCATACAGCCAAACAGCCAATTGGTATGTGCCTCGCTATTTGGCAATCGATCAGGGGCCAATTCCGGTGATGATTGAAAATTATCGCTCTGGGCTTTTGTGGAACCTCTTTATGAAAAATAAAGATGTTCAAAAAGGGCTGGAAAAATTAGGATTTACAAGCGAAAAATGAGATGTACAGACACCTGTTGCTTTTTATATTAACTATCTTTTTACTTTCCTGTTCTAAAGAAAATGCTAAACCAGGTAATGCGAATTCAGAAGAAGAAGATCAGGACACAACTGAAATTACGGTTGATTTAAGTGATGATGAACTATTGGATTTAGCACAGGAAACCAGCTTCAACTATTTTTGGAATTTTGCCGAAGAAAATACAGGAGCCGCTCGTGAACGTTATGTCGTTGCCAATCCGGCTTCCGGTAAAAATACCGTAACAACTGGCGGAACCGGGTTTGGGTTGATGTCGATAATAGTTGCAATGGAGCGTGGATTTATATCTAAAAATGATGGTTCTCAGCGCATCTATCAAATTCTCGACTTTTTTGAAAATGCAGACCGTTTTCACGGCGCTTGGCCTCATTGGATGGATGGGAAAACAGGCAAAGTTTTGCCTTTTAGTGAGACGGATGACGGTGGAGACTTAGTAGAAACTTCCTTCTTTGCTCAGGCGCTAATTGTTATTTACGAATATTACAAAAATGGTTCTTCCACAGAGATTGCACTGGCTGAAAAAGCTAACAAACTTTGGAAGGGGATTGAATGGGACTGGTACACACAGGGTAAAAACGTACTGTATTGGCACTGGTCGCCCAATTACAATTTCCAAATTGGATTACAAATCAAAGGTTTTAACGAATGTTTGATTACTTATATTCTTGCAGGTGCCTCGCCCGATTATTCCATCGATAAAAAAGTTTACACAGAAGGTTGGTCAGGTTCGGGGGCCATCGTTTCATCCAATACAAAATACGGCTATCCGCTGGTAGTAAAACATGCCGGGGCAGAAGAATATGGCGGCCCCCTGTTTTGGTCGCATTATTCTTTTTTAGGGCTGAATCCAACCGGATTGTCAGACGAATATGTAAACTATGAAGATGTGGTTACCAATCATGTATTGATTAATTACAATTATTGTGTTGCTAATCCGCTGGGGTATCGCGATTATGGAGACAATTGCTGGGGGCTGACAGCCAGCTACTCCCGCAACAACGACGGAGGTTTAACCTATGTAGCTCATCGTCCGGGAAACGATTTAGGAGTTATTTCTCCTACGGCGGCTTTGAGTTCTATGCCTTACACACCGGAAGAGTCATTACAAGCTTTAAAATACTTTTATTACCTCAAAGACAAATTATTGGGAGATGCCGGTTTTTATGATGCTTTTAGCCCGCAAAATAATTATTGGGTTGCGGAAGCCTACCTTGCTATCGATCAGGGGCCCGTTCCAGTCATGATTGAAAATTATCGTTCCGGGCTTATATGGGATTTGTTTATGCAAAATGAAGACGTTCAGAATGGATTGAAAAAACTGCGGTTTGACAGTCCATATCTTGCCAAATAACAAAAGTTAAGATGAACCTGAATCCGATAAAACATAGAATTATATTGTTAATTACTGCACTTTCATTTCTCACGAAATTTGTATTTGCACAGGAAGTAGTTCCGCAAACGTATTGTAATCCGCTGGATATCGATTATACTTACATGGTTTACAATTCGAGCCGGAATATCTCGTATCGCTCTGGTGCCGATCCGGCAGTAATCGAATTTCGGGGCGAATATTACATGTTTGTAACCCGCTCGTTTGGTTACTGGCATTCTACTGATTTGGTTAACTGGAATTTTATAAAACCGCAACAGTGGTTCTTCGAGGGCTCTAATGCACCAACTGCTTTTAATTACAAAGATTCGCTCGTGTATTTTGCCGGCGATCCGGCAGGCTATGGCAGCATTCTTTATACCGATAATCCTAAAAGCGGGAAGTGGACACCAACGGCATCAATTTCCAATAATCTTCAGGATTCGGAATTGTTTATCGACGATGACGGAAAAACCTACTTGTATTGGGGCTCCTCAAATGTATATCCAATCCGGGTAAAAGAATTAAATAAAGACGACCGGATGCTCGAAACCGGGGTAAAAAAAGACCTGATCAACCTGGTAGAAGAGGAGCACGGCTGGGAGCGTTTTGGTGAAAACAACTTTCATCCAACCATAAAAGAAGGCTACATGGAAGGTGCGTCGATGACTAAGCATAACGGTAAATATTACCTGCAATACGCCGCGCCCGGTACACAATTTAATGTTTATGCCGACGGTGTTTACATTGGCGAAACACCGCTGGGGCCATTTACTTATATGAAAAGTAACCCAATGAGTTTTAAGCCGGGTGGTTTTACAAACGGTGCCGGGCATGGAATTACGGTAAAACAAACCAACGGGCAATACTGGCATTTTGCCACGATGGCATTAGCATCGAATTCGCATTGGGAGCGCCGTTTGTGCATGTTTCCAACTTATTTCGATAACGAAGGGTTAATGCACTCAAATACTGCTTATGGCGATTACCCGCGTTTTGGCCCCGGTCATCCAACAAAGGCAGGCGAGCATTGCGGTTGGATGTTGTTGTCGTACAAAGGAAAAACTACGGTTTCTTCGTCGATGATGCAGATTGTTAAAAGTACTGCAACCGACAACGATTACGACATTACTGAAATGCCCCTCGAAAAAGACGATGCAGGAGAAATAATAGCTAAAGTGCTTACCGATGAAAATCCAAAATCGTTTTGGGTATCCGATGCAAATAACAATCAGCAATGGGTAAAAATTGAAATGCTGAACCCCGGAAATATCTATGCTTTCCAGTTAAATTTTCACGATTACGAATCCGGCATTTATACACGTGTAGAAGGATTGCGCCATCGTTTTATACTGGAAGCATCAGAAGATGGAAAGAACTGGCAAACAGTGGTTGACCGCAGCAATAGTTACAAAGACTCGCCAAATGCCTACATCGTACTTAATCAGCCAGTAAAAGCAAGATTTGTGCGATACAAAAACATTGAAGTACCCGGAAATAATCTGGCTTTGTCCGAGATTCGGGTATTTGGTTTGGGTCTGGGAAAAAAGCCAGCCGGAGTGAGAAATTTTAACGTAAACCGTCAGGCTGATCGCCGCGATGCCGCTTTCTCCTGGAAACCGGTAAAAAGCGCACAAGGTTACAATATTCGCTGGGGAATAGCACCCGATAAAATGTACCAATCCTGGTTGGTTTATGATGTTAACGAGCACTTTATGCGCTGTCTCGATCGGGATACGCCTTATTATTTCACGATTGAAGCTTTTAGCGAAAACGGAATCTCAGAAAAAACTGAGCCGATTAAGATTGAATAGAAAACAATAAAACAAAATAGATATGTCACGCTTTTTATTTTTTGTTGCAGCAATAGTATTATTTGCCGGATGTGGAACGCCTACAAACAATTCAGGCGATTCTGAAATGGATGTTTATGTTTCTGATCTCATGGCAAAAATGACGATTAAGGAGAAAATTGGGCAGTTGAATTTGGTTACCCCCGGTGGTGGAATTTTAACAGGGTCGGTGGTTAGTACCGATGTTGAGTCGAAAATAAAAGAAGGAAAAGTTGGTGGCATTTTTGGTGTTTATGGTCCCGAAAAAACTCGTCAGGCGCAAAAGCTGGCTGTTGAAAAAAGCCGTTTGGGAATTCCAATGATTTTTGGTTCAGATGTAATTCATGGCTACAAAACCACGTTTCCTTTGCCCATCGGATTGGCCAGCAGCTGGGATATGAAATTAATTGAAAAAACAGCTCAGATTGCTGCCAAAGAAGCCACTGCTGATGGTATCTTCTGGAACTTTTCACCAATGGTCGATATTTCACGAGATCCCCGCTGGGGACGGATTTCTGAAGGCTCTGGTGAAGATCCATATTTGGGTTCACAGATTGCAAAAGCAATGGTAAGCGGCTACCAGCAAGACGATTTGAAAAGGACAAATACCATGATGTCAACTGTAAAGCATTTTGCATTGTATGGCGCCTCTGAAGCCGGTCGGGATTACAATACCGTTGACATGAGTCATCTTCGCATGTTCAACGACTATTTCCCTCCTTACAAAGCTGCTATTGATGCTGGAGTAGGGTGCGTAATGTCGTCTTTTAACGATGTTGATGGAGTTCCGGCATCGGGGAATAAATGGTTGCTCACCGATATTTTGCGTAAAAAGTGGGGGTTTAAAGGTTTTGTCGTTTCCGATTACACTTCGGTAAATGAAATGATTGCTCATGGGTTGGGCGATTTGCAAGAAGTATCGGCACTGGCACTAAAAGCCGGCCTTGATATGGATATGGTAGGCGAAGGTTTCCTTACAACGCTGGAAAAATCATTGAACGAAGGAAAAATTACCGAAGAAGAAATCAACACAGCATGCAGAAGAGTGCTGGAAGCAAAATATAAACTCGGTTTATTTGAAGATCCTTATCGCTATTTTGACGATACCCGCCCGAAAAAAGACATTTTAACTCCGGAAAACCGGAAAGTGGCCCGTGAAGCAGCTGCTCGTTCTATGGTTTTACTAAAGAATAGAAATCAGGTTTTGCCGCTGAAAAAATCGGGAACTATCGCCTTGGTTGGCCCTTTGGTGGACAGCCGAAATAATATGCTTGGCACCTGGGCTCCAACCGGCGATGCAAAATATGCGGTTACGATTCTGGAGGGCTTTAAAAATTTAATGGGCGACAAAGTAAACCTTCTTTACGCAAAAGGGGCAAATATTTCTGACGATCCGGAATTTGCTGCAAAAATTAATGTTTTTGGGCCAAAAATTGACATTGATAAACGTACCCCTGAAACGATGCTAAAAGAAGCAGTAACACAAGCAGGAAAGGCCGATGTAATTGTTGCAGTTGTTGGCGAAGCCTCAGAAATGACAGGTGAGTCGTCCAGCCGTTCTGATATTTCGTTACCTGAATGCCAAAAAAAATTAATTCGGGCTTTAGTGAAAACCGGAAAGCCGCTGGTAATTGTAAATATAAGTGGCCGCCCAATGACCATTAGTGAAGAAAATGAATTGGCTGATGCATTATTACAGGTGTGGCACGCCGGTGTTGAAACAGGAAATGGCTTGGCCGATGTAATTTTTGGCAATTACAATCCTGCAGGAAAATTAACAGCAACCTTTCCCAGAAATGTAGGGCAAATTCCGATTTACTACGCAATACGAAATACAGGAAGGCCACAGGAAGGAGAGGCATTTACCAAGTTTAAATCAAATTATCTTGATGTTTCGAATACGCCGCTATTTCCTTTTGGATATGGTTTGAGTTATACCCATTTTGAATACAAAAACCTTACGCTGAATAAAAATACCATTTCGGAAAACGATACTCTGAATATTTCAGTTGAACTAAGTAATACCGGCAATTACGATGGAGAGGAAGTGGTGCAATTATACATTCGTGATGAAGTTGCTTCAATTACTTTGCCGCTGCGCGAGTTAAAAGGCTTCAAAAAAGTATTTCTAAAAAAAGGAGAAACGCAAAAAGTTACTTTGAGTTTGAATTCCGGGCAACTGGCATTTTATCATCCAGATTTGGAATTGTATGCAGAACCAGGTGAATTTACTGTTTTTGTTGGAGGCGATTCCAATGCATCACTTTCTACCAAATTTGCGCTACAATCAAATTAACCAACATAAAATGATTTGCAACAAAAAACCAATACTTTTCTTCATCCTGACCCTAATTTTATTTCTCGATTCCTGTAACACAAAACAGCGCACTCATGAAGAACAAAAAAGACCCAATATTATTTTCATAATGAGCGACGACCATGCCTACCAGGCGATTAGCGCTTATAGTGATAAATTAATCAAAACTCCTAATATAGACCGAATTGCTAACGAAGGGATGCTCTTTACCAATGCGAGCGTAACCAACTCTATTTGTGCTCCGTCGCGTGCTACAATTTTAACCGGAAAGCACACGCATATCCATGGAAAAATAGACAATAATTTTCCGTTTGATACTACCAATATAACATTCCCACAGCTGTTGCACGATGCCGGCTATCAAACTGCAATGTTCGGGAAACTTCATTTTGGAAATAATCCGAAAGGCTTTGATGAGTTTATGATTCTTCCCGATCAGGGCGATTATTACAATCCTGAATTCATTACCAATAAAGGCGATACAACCATTCAGGGTTACGTTACCGATATTATTACCGACCTGACACTTGGTTGGTTAGATAAACAGAAAAAAGCAGATCAGCCTTTTATGCTGATGTATTTGCATAAAGCACCTCACCGTGAGTGGATTCCGGCAGAACGCCATTACCGCGAATTCACCAAAAAGACTTTCCCGGAGCCAAAAACCTTGTTTGATAATTACGAAGGCAGGGGAAGTGCAGCACATGAAGCTGAGATGAATATTTTGAAATACATGACCGTTTCGGCCGACAATAAAATTTATCCGGAAGTGTCTGAAAAACTTGGCATAAAAGAACCCAGCGACTGGGGAAAACACGTATTCAATCAAAAATATAAGAGACTTACTCCTGAACAAAAACAAAGTTGGGATGCGGTTTATAAACCGATAAACGAGGAGTTCGCCAAAATGTACCCGAGTATGAATGACTCCGCATTTATGCGTTGGAAATACCAGCGTTATATGCAGGATTACCTCGGATGCATTGCTGCGGTTGACGAAAATGTGGGGCGCTTGTTGGACTATCTGGATGAAAAAGGCTTAAGTGAAAATACAATCGTGGTTTATACTTCCGACCAGGGATTTTACCTGGGAGAACATGGTTGGTTCGACAAACGTTTTATATACAACGAATCGTTTAAAACACCACTTTTAATTCGCTGGCCAGGAAAAATTACCCCCGGAACAAAATGTGATGAAATGGTGCAAAACCTCGATTTTGCAGAAACCTTTTTAGATGCTGCCGGTGTTCCAATTCCGGATGACATGCAGGGCGAAAGTTTGATACCACTTCTGAAAGGCGACACAGCCCTGTGGACGCGCGATGCAGTGTATTATCATTATTATGAGTATCCTGGATTTCATATGGTTAAACGCCATTACGGAATTGTAACCCGGGAATACAAACTGGCTCATTTCTATTATGACATTGATGAATGGGAATTGTACGATCGAAAAAATGATCCAATAGAGTTAAACAATGTATATAATAATTCAAAGTATGCAGATGTAGTTCAGGAAATGAAAAAGAAGTTAACAGAGATTCGAAAAAAATATAAAGACTCGGAAGAAAATGACCAGAAATTCATTAAAATGTATGAAAGCCAGGAAATAAAAAATCCTGTAACGCAGTAAATATTTGAATTAATTTATACTACATAAAAAAGTTAATCCCCATTTATTTTCAACATATCTATGCAAAAAGCAATTGATTAATTTGTATTCACAAAAAAGCAGATATATTGTTTCTGATAGCAAAAAAAGTTTAGGTAATATGAATTGAATTACTATATTTGCACACGCAAAAAGAAACACGGGTGTAGCTCAGTTGGTAGAGCACTGGTCTCCAAAACCAGGTGTCGGGAGTTCGAGTCTCTCCTCCCGTGCAGAAAGCTGTAGAAATACAGCTTTTTCTTTTTAGCATCATTTCCTTTTTCTATTTTCACTGAAACTTTTATCAAATGAAAATCGATGTCTTCATTCCCTGCTTTATCGACCAACTTTACCCTGAAACAGCTACTAATTTTATAAGAATACTTGAAAAAACAGGATGTGAAGTGCATTACAATCCGGAACAAACATGTTGCGGGCAACCTGCATTTAACAGTGGCTATTGGAAAGAGGCCAAAACAATGGCAGTAAAATTCCTTAATGATTTTTCTGAAGCCAAAACAATTGTGTCTCCTTCAGCTTCGTGTACCGGTTTTATAAAAAATTATTATCACCGGCTTTTAAAAGAAGACGAAAAACCTTTACAACAATTTGAACGGCTTGCACCAACAATTTTTGAGTTTTCTGACTTTCTGGTAAATCAATTAAAAATTACCGATTTGGGAGCTTCTTTTAACCACAAAGTTACGTTTCATGATTCGTGTGCAGGTTTGCGGGAATATGGCATAAAAGAGGAACCACGTAAACTTATGGAAAAAGTAAAAGGACTGGAATTAATAGAAATGGAGAACACCACAACCTGTTGTGGATTTGGAGGAACATTTGCTGCTAAATTTCACGATATATCAACTGCAATGACTGAGCAAAAAGTTGAATTTGCATTAAAAACAGGTGCTGAATATATCGTTTCAACAGAAGCTTCTTGCTTGATGAACATAGAGGCATATATCAAAAAACAAAAGCTTCCGATTAAAACAATTCATCTGGTCGATATTTTGGTAAAATGATGCATTCAATCCTTTCAAAACCAATTTGCTCCTACTAAAACATTTGCATCTGATGCAGCTTTTTATAATCACCTTCCAAAGCCATCAATTCATCATGTGTGCCTTTTTCTACAATTTTGCCACTATCTATTACACAAATAACATCGGCATCTCTAATGGTAGATAAACGATGGGCGATAACTAGCGAAGTCCTGTTCTTCATCAGGTTACCAAGAGCTTCCTGTACTAATTTTTCCGACTCAGTATCTAAAGCAGAAGTGGCTTCATCAAGAATTAAAATTGGCGGGTTCTTCAAAATGGCCCTAGCGATGGAGATGCGCTGTTTTTGTCCACCAGAAAGTTTATCTCCACGGTCACCAATATTTGTTTGATACCCCCCCTCTGTTGCCATAATAAATTCGTGGGCATTGGCAATTTTGGCGGCATTAATAACCTCTTCTTCGGTTGCATTCTCAACCCCAAATGCAATATTATTAAAGAAGGTATCATTAAACAAAATAGCTTCCTGATTTACATTACCCATCAGGCTTCGTAAATCATGCATTTTTATATTCCGAATATCTATCCCATCAATCAAAATTTCGCCTTCGCATACATCCCAAAAACGGGGAAGCAGATCAACCATGGTTGTTTTGCCTGAACCAGATTTCCCAACCAAAGCAACAGTTTGTCCTTTTTTAATAACTAAATTTATATCTTTTAGCACATAATCACTCACGTATTTAAAGCTAACATCCCTAAACTCAATTGAATCCGTAAAATCAGATTTACGTTTTGCCTGTTTGGGCTCCTTAATTGTATTCTCTTGCCCCAGAATTTTATCAATCCTCTCCATAGAAGCAAGTCCTTTTTCCACACTGTATAAAGCCGTAGAAAATGCCTTTGCAGGATTAATTATATTGTAAAAGAATACCAAATAAACAATAAATTGCTGAGGGGTAAGAGCTCCGGCGTCACCAGATAAAATAAGGTTACCTCCATACCAAAGTACAATAACTATAACTGCAGTGCCCAGAAATTCGCTCATCGGGTGTGCCAAAAAATAACGACTCATTAATTTATTCATAATCAGTCGGTAGTTTTCATTCTCGCGTTCAAAACGGCCAATTGCCTTTTTTTCTGCCGTAAAAGCCTTTATCACCCTTAATCCGGTAATATCTTCCTCTATAACAGATAAAATTTCACCCTGCTTATTTTGCCCTCTTCGTGATTGTTTTTTGAGGCTCTTCCCTACCCTTCCAATTAATAATCCGGTAACCGGAAGCATTATAAACACAAAAATGGTAAGGGACCAACTGGTATAAACCATATATGTAAGGGAAATAATTATTAGAATTGGATTCTTAAACAGCATGTCAAGTGAATTCATCACCGAATTCTCAATTTCCTGAACATCTCCTGTCATACGAGCCATGATATCCCCTTTTTTCTCATCACTAAAGAAACCAAGAGGAAGAGTAAGCATTTTACGATAAATTTTACTACGAATATCACGTACAACTCCGTTGCGAATTCCAATCATCATAAAACTGGCCAGGTAAGTAAAACCTACTTTTAACAAAACCGTTATAACAATAAAAATACCGATATAAATAAGTGCATTAGCCTGCCCGTAATGATCAATTATCCAGGTAATATAATATGAAAGGTTGTTTTCAATAACCTTAGCCGAAAACTCAAAAGGCATTAACTCCCGCACATATTCCTTGGTCTCAAATAAAATACCCAATACTGGTGACAGAAGCCCAAAAGAAAATGCACCAAAAATCGCAGCCAGCAGGTTAAAAATAAAGTTGAATACAACTTTCCCTCTATAAGGAGGCAAAAACCTCCGAAGTAATTTTATTAAATCTTTCATTCATTAAAATCAATCGGTATTAAAAAATACCGGTATAGTTTTGCGGAGTTATTTGCTTTAATTCCTCTTTAACTGAATCAGTAATATTCAATGAATCAATAAAACTATGAATAGCATTTTTGTCCATCTTTTCATTTTTCCGGGTGAGATCTTTTAAAGCTTCATATGGATTCGGAAAAAACTCGCGTCGTAATATTGTTTGAATGGCTTCAGCAACCACAGCCCAATTATTCTCCAAATCCTGTTCAATGGCCTCATTATTCAGCAATAGTTTATTTAACCCTTTCAGGGTTGATTTTATTGCAATTACGGTATGCCCAAAAGGAACTCCGATAAAACGCGTCACGGTAGAATCGGTTAAATCGCGCTGTAACCGGGAAACCGGAAGTTTGGCAGCCAGTTGTTCAAAGCCGGCATTGGCAATGCTTATATTTCCTTCAGAATTTTCAAAATCAATAGGGTTTACTTTATGCGGCATGGTTGATGAACCAACTTCTCCTTTCTTAATTTTTTGCTTGAAATATCCCATTGAAATATAGGTCCAAACATCCCTGTCCAAATCCAGAATAATATTGTTAATTCTTTTTAAAGCATCAAAAATTGCGCTATGATTATCGTAATGCGAAATCTGAGTAGTAAACTGCGAACGGTTTAAGCCAAGTTTCTCTTTGCAAAATTTATTGGCAAACTCTTCCCAGTTAATATCAGGGTAAGCAACAAAATGAGCATTAAAATTACCGGTAGCTCCACCAAATTTAGCATCAATAGCGATTGATTTTAAATGCACCAGTTGTACCATAATCCGTTCTATAAAAACCTTGATTTCCTTCCCTAATTTTGTAGGGGAAGCAGGCTGTCCATGTGTTTTTGCCAACATCGGTATATTTTTCCACTCTGCTGACAAGCTTAACAATTTCTCAATCAACTCCTGTAATAACGGATAATACTCGTATTCCAACGCATCCTGAATCGACTTTGGAATTGCTGTATTGTTGGCGTCCTGTGATGTAAGTGCAAAATGGATAAACTCTTTGTATTTACTTAACTCCAGTTTATCAAATTCCTCTTTTATAAAATACTCAACTGCTTTTACATCGTGATTGGTAATGCTTTCAATATCTTTAATTCGCTGTGCATCCTCTACTGAAAAGTTTTGATGAAGCTCACGAAGCTTTTCCAGTTTTTCAGTTGGAATATCCGCCAGTTGAGGAAGCGGGATTTCACAAAGCGCAACAAAGTATTCAATTTCAGTAAACAGCCTGTATTTTATCAGCGCAAACTCGCTGAAATATTTCCATAAATTTTCAACTTTACTATTATATCGGCCATCCACCGGAGAGATAGCTATTAATGCATTTAAACTCATTTGCTAATATTATTAATTTTCAAAAGGAATTTTCTGAACATGTGGTTTTTCTCTTTACCATTTTTCTTTTAAGTCCGTGCAAATTTAATAATTTAGATGAATATGAATTTTTAGCCAATTGATATTTAACGAACATTAATAAACAAATATCTGATAATAAATTACAAAATACCTATAATGCATAAAATATTCCCTGGATAATGAAGTTTTAAATTAATTACTTCTTTTACTTTCAGCAATTAAAAAATATTTTAGAAATTGCAGGAATCAAAGTTATTGCACGATGCGCCAATTACAGGCTTTAAAATAACCAGTTAATCAATGAAATCCATAAAGAAAATATTGCTATTTGTCTTTCTATTTATCTCTGTTTTTGCCTTTGCACAGGAAACGCAGAAAAAACTTATTTATAAGTTCAATATTAAACAGGAAATAACAAAAGCTACCTGGCGGCAAACCAAACAGGCTTTTCAGGCTGCCGATTCGCTTGGCGCTGATGCTTTTCTTATCCACATGAATACGTACGGAGGAACAGTACTGGATGCTGATTCCATTCGTACAAAAATATTACAGAGCAAAATTCCTGTGTATGTTTTTATTGATAACAACGCTGCATCGGCAGGCGCACTCATTTCCATTGCCTGCGACAGTATATATATTCGCCCGGGAGGAAGTATTGGCTCTGCCACAGTGGTTAACCAAACCGGGCAGGCCATGCCGGATAAATACCAAAGTTATATGCGTTCAACCATGCGTTCAACTGCCGAAGCGCATGGAAAAGACACAATAATTTCAGGGAACGATACAATTTATCAATGGCGGCGAAACCCTAAAATTGCTGAAGGGATGGTTGATCCGCGCGTTTACATTGAAGGAATAACAGATACAGGTAAGGTAATAACATTTACACCATCAGAAGCCATTGAATACGGTTATTGTGAAGGGATTGCAGAAAATATACCTGAAGTACTTGAAAAAATCGGGATAAAGTATTATACCATTGAAGAATATAAACCTTCATGGACTGAACGAATTATTGGCTGGTTGGTACATCCAATGATTTCAGGAATTCTGATAATGGCCATCATTGGAGGAATCTATTTTGAAATGCAGTCGCCGGGCATTGGATTTCCGTTGGGAGTTGCCATTTTAGCAGCAATAGTTTACTTCGCGCCCCTCTACCTGGAAGGACTGGCTGCAAATTGGGAGATACTTATATTTATAATTGGAGTAATACTTGTAGCTATCGAAATATTTGCAATCCCTGGTTTTGGCGTCGCAGGAATATCTGGAATTATTCTTATTTTTTCAGGGTTAGTACTCAGTTTAATTAACAACATAAATTTCAACTTTGAACATGTCGAATTACAAGGAGTAGGAGTTGCAATAACAACTGTTCTTCTAGGGATTCTGGGTGGATTTGCTTTATCACTCTACTTAGGAAATAAATTATTTTCGGCACAATCGGGTCCTTTTAAGAACCTTTCCCTGCAATCTGTTCAAAATGTAAATGAGGGTTATGTAAGTGTTGACATGTCAATATTAAAAACAAAAGGCAAAAAAGGTATTGCCAAAACAGTCCTACGCCCGGGAGGAAAAGTTGCTATTGATGGAGAAATTTACGATGCTGTTGCTGTAAGCGGTTTTATTGATAAAGACGAAGAAATAATTGTAACAGGAGCTGAAGCAGCCCAGGTTTATGTTGAAAAATTAAACGATATTGGCTAAAAAAATGAAATTATACGTCTGGTCATAGTATATACAAAATATCTCAACTCTTTTTCTTCTGCGATGATTCTCTTATAATCAACTCGGTAGGCATTGTAATCGTTTCAAAACCGTTACTGACATCTTTCCCATGTATTTGATTAATGATCAACTCAGCAGCCTTTTTCCCCATTAAAAATCCGGGCTGCTTTACTGTACTTATTGAAGGTGTTACAAATTCAGAAAAAGGCTCGTTGCTAAATCCCATAACCGCAATATCATCAGGCACTTTAAATCCACTCTTTTTAAGATAAATTATTGTACTTAATGCGGTAGTGTCATTGGCACAAAAAATAGCATCAATCGGAATTTTGGTTTCAATAAGTTTCCTTATTGCCTCAGTTCCTTCATTTTGCCGCAAACTATTATGTATGATTAACGACTCGTTTACTTCCAGTCCTGCTTCGTTTAATGCTTCAATATAACCGGCTCTTCTATCTTCATAAATATTCAGGTTTACCGGACCGCCAATGTGTGCAATTCGTGTTGCACCCTGGCTAATCAAATGGCGCGTTACTTTTAGTGCTCCTCCAAAATCATCTACAACAATTTTGTGAGCCTGAATTTCATTCACCATCCTGTCGAAAAAAACCAACGGAATATTTCTCTCCGTAAAAAGTCGCAGATGATCAAACTGTGTGGTTTCCATCCCAATCGAAATAATTAAACCATCTACCCTGTTTGCAAAAAGCGTTTGAGCAATTTTGGTCTCTTTATAAAAATTATCGTTCGACTGCGAAATTGTTACCGCAAACCCCTGATTATATGCAACATCCTCAATGCCACTAATTACTGAAGAAAAAAAGTGCCGGTTAATCAAAGGAACAATCACTCCAATGGTATTTGTTCTTTTAGTTCTAAAATTAGCTGCCATATTATTAGGTCTGTATCCCATTTCTTCGGCAGTCTTTTTTATTTTCTTACGGGTAACTTCGCTAATCAGTGGATTGTCATTAAGTGCTCTGGAAACTGTAGATGCTGAAATATTCAGTTTTTTTGCAATGTCGTGAATCGTCGTTTCAGATGGTTTAGCCATTATTATCTATTTGGCTGCAAATATAAATATTTATTTTTACCTATGCAATCGATTGCATTTTGTTTTATTGTTTATATCTTTGCTATGCTACTTTCTAATACCAGCAGGTTAATTAAGATATAATACAGCAACAGAAAAGCCAGCATAAACCTATGTATCAAAACTATACATTTATAAATGAAAAATAAACTTATTTAAATAATTTTTAAAAGTAATAAAATTAAATCCGAATATTATGGCAATAATTTATGAAGAAAGACACAATTATCATCCTGACGATTTTAAATCTTATGACACAGAAAAGATAAGAAAAGAGTTTTTAATGGAAACCGTCATGGAGCGTGGAAATATACGGCTGGTATATTCAATGATAGAACGGTACATTGTAGGAGGTGCAGTTCCGGCAGAAGAAGATTTGCTTCTGGAAGCAATCGATCCGCTCAAAGCCCAATATTTTTGTGAACGCCGTGAAGTGGGCGTAATTAATGTTGCCGGCCCGGGATCAATTGTAATAGATGGAACTGAATATAAAATGAATTTTAAAGATGCCCTTTATATTGGGAAAGGGAGTAAAGAAGTAATTTTCAAATCGGAAGATGCTACAAATCCGGCACATTTTTATATTAATTCTGCTCCTGCACATAAAGAATATCCGGTAAAACATATTACCATGGCCGATGCCAATGTTCTTCACATGGGATCGTTAGAAACTTCAAACGAAAGAAATATTAATCAGTTATTAATTAATACCACTGTTGAAACCTGTCAGTTACAAATGGGAATGACAGAATTAAAACCCGGAAGCGTTTGGAATACCATGCCTCCTCATATGCATAGCCGCAGGAATGAAGTATATTTCTATTTCAATGTACCGGAAAACCAGGCAGTGTGCCATTTTATGGGGCAGCCGAGCGAAACACGTCATATATGGATGCACAATGAACAGGCTGTTATTTCACCAAGCTGGTCAATACACTCAGCAGCCGGAACCAGCAATTACATTTTCATTTGGGGAATGGCCGGAGAGAATCTTGATTATACAGACCAGGATCCTATTGATCCAATGGATTTGAGATAAAACAATTGAAATGGAGAGAAGAAACCTCTTTAAATATTTATCATTGCTTGGTCTGTTGCCATTTAGTAATAAAATCTCCATGGCAACAGATTTAGCAAGCCCTAACCAACCGGCCATATCCGACAGGGAATATTGGGTAAAAGTAATGTCAACAATTGCTACACCATTACTCGAATCGTTAAGTAAAGGCGAGTTAAAAAAGAACATGCCGGTTGAATGCAAACCAGGTCATACTACCAGCCGTGAACAAGTAACCTATCTTGAAGCTTTTGGAAGGCTGATGGCAGGAATGGCTCCCTGGTTGGAACTGGGACCAGACAGTACGAAAGAAGGTCAGTTACGGAAACACTTTATTGAATTGGCCCAGCAAAGTATGAAAATGGCTGTTGATCCCAAGTCTCCGGATTTTATGAACTTTACTACCGGAGGTCAACCACTTGTAGATGCGGCTTTTTTGGCACATGCAATTTTAAGGGCACCTAATGTTTTGTGGAAACAACTCGATGATACGACACAAAAACAATTGGTTGAAGCCATGAAAAGTTCGCGGGTAATTGTGCCGCCCTACAACAACTGGTTGTTATTTGCTGCCATGGTAGAAGCCTTTCTTTTGTATGCTGGAGAACAATGGGACGGAATGCGCGTTGACCTGGCCATAAAAAAACACGTAGAATGGTACGTTGGGGATGGAATGTATGGCGATGGGCCGCAATTTCACTGGGACTATTATAACAGTTATGTTATTCAGCCGATGCTGCTCGATGTGTTAAGAGTAGCAACAGAACAAGGAAAAACAAAATATAAAGAGACATTTGAAACTGCACTGAAAAGAGCGAAACGCTATGCTGAAATACAGGAGCGGCTAATTTCTCCAGAAGGAACATTTCCAGCTATCGGGCGTTCATTGCCGTATCGTTTTGGAGCCTTCCAGCATTTATCGCAAATGGCATTACAGCAGCAACTACCGGAGAACATAACACCAGGACAGGTGAGAAGCGCCCTTACTGCTGTTATTCGAAAAATGATTGAAATGCCCGAAACATTCGACAAAAATGGTTGGCTGACTATTGGTTTTTGCGGCCACCAACCCGATATTGCCGAAACATATATTTCAACAGGAAGCCTTTACCTTTGTTCGGTTGGCTTACTTGCTCTGGGATTGCCTCCTGAGGCTCCTTTCTGGGCAAACAAGGCAGAGGAATGGACGCAGGTTAAAATATGGAAAGGTCTAAATATTAAGGCCGATCATGCAATTCACAATTAAAAATTAGAATCAACAAAAAAAATTAAAACAGATATGAACGATTTATTTGACTTATCGGGAAAAGTCGCCCTCATTACCGGTGGAACCCATGGAATTGGAATGGCTATTGGAAAAGTATTGGGAAGCGCCGGTGCTAAAATTTGTGTCAATGATATTTCTGAGGAAAAACTGGCGAGCTGTAAAGAAGAATATGCAGAAGCAGGAATTGATGTTTACACCTTAAAATTTAATGTTACAGATGAAGAAGATGTGAACCGCGGAATCTCTCAAATCGAAAATGAAGTGGGCACCATCGATATCCTTGTAAATAATGCCGGAATCATCAAACGTATTCCTATTCTGGAAATGGATATAAAAGATTACAAACAGGTTATTGATGTAGATTTGGTGGCTCCGTTGATTGTTTCCAAACGCGTTGTTCCGAAAATGATTGAAAAACGGGCAGGAAAAATCATTAACATGTGTTCAATGATGAGCATTTATGGAAGAAACTCTGTTTCGGCATACGCTTCTGCCAAAGGAGGCTTGAAATTACTTACAGCCAACATGACTTGTGAATGGGCAAAATACAATGTCCAGATTAATGGTATTGGCCCGGGTTACATAGCCACAGCACAAACAGCGCCAATTCGCGAAGGAGGCCACCCGTTTAACGATTTGGTTATGACTCGTACTCCTGCAGGAAGATGGGGAGAACCAGAAGATGTGGGAAATGCAGCTCTCTTTTTGGCATCAAAAGCCAGCGACTTTGTTAACGGACACGTTTTATATGTCGACGGTGGCATTTTGGCTAATTTTGGTTATGTAAAAGGAGAAAACGAAATACCGGAATAAAATGAAAATCAGAATTCTGTTTTTTTTATTCATTGCTTCCATCCTTTCCTCTTGTGAAAAAGAAGCAACATTTACTTTTAAGAATCCAATAAACAAAGACAGGGCAGACGAAACTCTCATTCTAACCAGGGAGCAAATTTCGTCTAAAATAGAAATCAAAAATGGTTTTCTTCCTGTTTTTAAAACAGCCGGCAACAAGCTCATTCCAAGCCAGGCAGATGATCTGAATCAGGATGGCAACTGGGATGAAGCGGCAATTTTACTCGATTTCAAAGCAGGAGAAACCAAAACAATTGAAATTGAACAGGTACAAGCTGATAACTATCCGGAGTTTGAAAAAAGAACAAACCTTCGGCTGGGGATCCTTCAGAATGATGGCTCCTTTAAAGAAGTTGATTACTATAAGGCTTTACCATGCGACGACGGTTTTGAAGTGATTGCCCAAGCTGAAAGTGTAAATTGGGAAAACGACAAAATCGCTTTTCGGAATTATTTTGATTGCCGGAATGTAAAGGATCTCTTTGGTAAACTAAAACCCGATATGATTCTTGATAAAATTCAAACTCCTGAAATGGGAAGTTATCATGAACTTTCTGACTGGGGAATGGATGTCCTTCATTGCGGGAGCTCATTAGGTTCCGGAGGATTAGCTCTAATGAAAAACGACTCATTATACAGGCTTGGGTCAACCGCTGTTTATGAATACCAAAAGATTACAGAAGGGCCTGTACGTTCAGTTTTTGAACTAAGATATAAAGGTTGGGAAGTTGACGGAGATGACCTTCAGGCTGTTGAACGTATCTCCATTTATCCCGGCAAATACTGGTTTCAGTCGGATGTAACGGTTACCGGCTGCCCGGAGGGTTCTCAAATTGTAACCGGAATTGTAACCAGCATGTTAAAACGGGAACCATTCCAATTAAAAGCAGCCAGTTATCAGTGTATTGGTACGCATGATGTTCAATCGTTAAACAAAGATGAACTGGGGATGGCGGTTTTAGTACCGTTAAAAGAGGCTGGAAAAATTGGACGAACAACCGACATTAATTTTTTCAAGTTGGGCTACCAAACAGTTGTTGAAAAAGGATTTAGTAATATCATTTCGGAAACTTACTACATCGGACAAAAATGCCAAAGCGGGCAATCTACCGAACACTATTTCTTTGCTGTGTGGGGATTGGATAAAGACCAATGGAAAACAGAAGAAGGATTTAAAAAATACATTACAGAAGAGGCAGAAAAACTTTCAGAAAAAATTGTAGTAGAATAATTTTTATAACAATACAATAATAAAAAAAGCTTTGGAGAAATGAATTTTCAAAGCTTTTTTTATCCCTTCTAAAATCCAAAAGCAATTCATTCTCAAAAACATACTACATATTTATTAGGAAATAAAATATTTTTTGTATATTCGAAGTTACCTTTTATGGTAATTATAAAACGGACGGCTAACACTACTTCTGCTTTACTTTATTTAGGTTTCAAAATGCTGCGCATAGAGTATTATTGAAGAAGGAATTAAAATAGTTGCGTTATGATAACTAATAAAGCAAGGTTAATTTATAAGACACATACCACTTATTTGTCTACACCTTTTCCGGTGCATTACTACGGAATGCCCAATGGTAAGATATATCTTGTATTCTCAAGATTTTATAAAATTGGTTATGAAACAAACGGTCTGGAATTTGTTTTTGCAGTTCATCAGGAATTTTCCTATGACTATGAACATGAAAAACTAAATCCTGTTTATAAGGAATTTTATGATAGCCAAGTGTACGACGAAATGATAAATAAACCTGATCCCAAGATAAAAACAATAAAAATTTATCGAAATCTGAGCTCTTACGGTGAAGCACAAAAGGTTCTCAACCAAAAAGCAGCCAGAATGGGAAAACAGTCTGCCTGATAAAATGCAGAACAGAAAATCTACTCTTCTGTAAGTTTATCAATAGAGGTAAGTTCCAGTTTTCTAAACTCTACTTCGGAACCTTCAGCCTGTAAGGCAATTTGCCCTTTACTGGCTGTGCAGTCAAAACCATAATTTACAAAATCGCCGTTTACCCACACTTTTATCTCATTTCCAACACATTCAACCACCATATTATTCCACTCTCCTACCGGTTTTTCAGAACCATCAGTAAGGTTCAGAATACGGCGTTTTTTCCCTTCCGTTATTCCCCATTCCTCTTTAAAGCCACGGCGTTCAACCATATCCGGAACTTTAATGTCTTCAACAATACACCAAAAGTCGCCTGCTTCCTTGCTTTGCATTTGTACTTCAATCGATTTTGGGAACATTCGATATAAAGCACGCGGCGTAGAAGCATGAACAAGAACGCCACAATTCCCCGGTTTTCCGGCAAAGCGATATTCTACTTCCAGCCGGTAATTTTGATAAACAGAGTCTGTAATTAAATGCCCGCCCGGAGTTCCCAGACTAACCAGCATACCGTTTCGTACAATAAAAGGATTTATCGTATCCGGATTATTATCCATAGCAGGAACATCTTCGTGCCAACCGGTTAAATCGGTTCCATTAAACAACGAAAAAGTTTTTGGCTGAGAAGAAAAATCACAGGAGCAGAAATAGAAAAGTATCAACAGCAGGAAAGGCAAATATTTCATATCGTTTAGTTTTTAGCTTAAAATAAAGCCTACAAGGTAAGACTTTAACATGAAGAAACAAACGTTTCCATCACAGTTTAATTACAAAGAAAGAGAATGAAATGTATAATGAAATTCGCTTGTTTATTCAGAAATGCCAATCTCATTTAATGAAAAAAAACATTGCTTTTCTTTTCTAAAAACAGCAGGATAAGAAAATTTATTTACCCATAAAAATGCCAATATATCCCGATCTGATAAAATTCTCTCATCATAAATTATCCATATTTACATATTGCAACCGGAACATCGATTGTACTTCAACACTAAAGAAGCCATATTCTTCAACCACTTTCCCCTTCAACGAATAACAACCAGGGCCTGTAAACGGATTTTTCCACCCAACATCGGGAAAATGAACTGTATCGAGCCACTGCCCTTTCAAATCGAGCCAGGTACCAAAATACATTCGCTGCCCTTTGTTGGTAATGGTTGTTTTACGGTGAATAAGATATCCAACTATTTCAATATTCCTCCCCATTAACCGAGGTAAATGCGCAGCTATTAAACGCGAAGGAATCTCCTCTGCCAGTAACTTAAATGGCGACTGAAGTGAAAAACCCAGTAATTCTATTTCATCAAATGTATCTTCCAGCTCATGCTTCCAAAGTTCAGGAAGCTTAAATTCTTTGGGTTGCGTATCAAAAAGCGTTTTCTCCGGCACCGATTTTTTTGAATGCCCCAACAAAAAATGCGCATCCCAAAGCAGTTCTTTTTTGCTTTTCTCTGTAAAACGAAAAGCCCCGGAACGAATCAGAATTATCAATTGCTCCAGCGAGATTTTCACCCGGTTAACAAAATCAGTTAATCCGGTGAATTTCCCATGTTCATTTCGCTCTTCCAGCAGCTGTTCCACGATCTTCTGTTCCAGCTCATGTAAAATATAAAAGCCAATGTAAATAACATTTTCATGAATGGTATTTAAATTATTACTGGTATTTATACAAGGCCGTTCGATTTTGGCACCATGCAACCGGGCCTCATGAAAATAAAGTTCGGGAGCATAAAAACCTCCGCCATTATTTAAAGTAGCTACCATATATTCAAGCGGAAAATAAGCTTTTAAAAACAGCGCCTGAAAACTCTCTACTGCATAACTTGCCGAATGTCCTTTTGAAAAAGCATAATTGGCAAAACTTTCTATCTGGTACCAGATATCAGCAATTGTCTTTTCGGCATACCCTTTCTCCCGGCAGTTACTAAAAAACTTATCCTTTATTTTCCAGAATTCATTCCGTTCCCTGAATTTCCATGACATCCCTCTGCGCAACACATCGGCTTCGGCAAGGGTAAGCCCAGCAAAATAATGAGCCACTTTTATCACGTCTTCCTGATAAACCATTACTCCATAGGTTTCTTTCAGAATTTCATATAATTCGGGTAATTCCCGCTGCGCCTTTTCCCTTCGTTCTTTTTCCCGAAAGCGAATAATATATTCACGCATCATTCCGCTTTGTGCCACCCCCGGACGAATGATTGAACTGGCTGCCACCAGCCCCTTGTAATCATTAGCTTGTAATTTTGTAAGCAACATACGCATAGCTGGCGATTCTACATAAAAGCAGGCAATGGCTTTACCGGTTTTTAGCAAATTTCTTACTTTGGGGTCGTACTTAAAACGATTCACATTGTTCATGTCAATCGTTTTATGCTGATTTGTTTTTATAATCTCCAGCGCATCTTTAATCTTTCCCAAACCTCTCTGGCTAAGAATATCAAATTTGTCTAGACCAACATCCTCTGCCACCTGCATATCAAAATGTGTAGTAGGATAACCTTTAGGCAAAATATGGGTAGCCGTGTAAAAACTAACGGGTTTTTCCGAAATAAGAATTCCGCTGGCATGAATACTTAAATGACTGGGCATGCCTGTAATAAGCTTACTGTATTGCACCACCCATTTTCCGTATTGATCATTCAGAGCGGGAACCGGATTCTTTTGCAAGCGGGTAATCTCATCGGCCGGCAAACCAAAAACTTTTCCTATTTCGCGCAATGCCGATTTATCTTTGAATGTAATATAAGAACCGAGTAATGCCGTATTTTCCAAACCATACTTTTTAAAAATATAAGCCGTAATATCATCACGGTCGGTCCAGGAAAAATCAATATCAAAATCAGGAGGATTGCTACGATACGGATTTATAAACCGCTCAAAATATAAATCCAGTTCAATGGGATCGACGTTGGTAATCTGCAATAAATAAGCCACCATGCTGTTAGCACCACTCCCCCGCCCCACATAATAATATCCTTTGCTGCGGGCATAATTCACCATATCCCAGTTAATCAAGAAATACGAGCTGTACCCCAATTCATCAATCAACTTTAACTCTTTTTCCATCCGTTCAATCACCTCCCGGGAAGGATTGTCAAAGCGGTACTTCAATCCCTTTTCACATTCTTCACGCAATAATTTTACGTCCTCGTCATGCGACTGGGTAAAGAATTGTTTATTCTTGCTTTCCTTTTTATTGAAATTGAATGTAATGGTACATTGTTCCAGCAATTTCTGTGTATTTTCAATTATCGCAGGATACTCCCGGAATACATGTAGTAATTCATTTTTTGCAGGCAGTATTTCATCGGGCGAAGTTTGTTCAGAGGGAGGCAACCTGCTTAGAAGCACATTATTCTCGATGGCACGTAATAGCCGGTGAACATTATAATCGCGTTTATTACGAAACGTAGCTGGCTGTAAAATAACCAGTTTATCCAAATGATTTCGCCATTCAGAGAAAGCCAATTTTGCTAACCCGGAAGAATTAATACCTACAAATTCATTTTCTTTCAACTCCCTGAACTTTTGGTTCCGGAAAGGGTAAATAATCAGTACATCTTCCAACTCCGGCGCCTGATCCTCAAGTACCCGTTCTTCCTGAAGAGAAGCAGTAAGATGTTCATTCAACGCCTGAAATCCGTTGTTATTCTTTGCCAAACCAATGTATTTACAGGTAATTCCGTTTCTGAAATCAATACCCACAACCGGACGAATATTATACATCGAAGCCTGCCGGATAAAATCAATCGCAGCCGAAGTATTATTTATATCAGTTAAAGCAAAAGAAGAATATCCTCTGGCAGAAAGTTCAGCCAATAAATCTTCTGGACTAACAGCCCCGTAGCGAAGACTAAACCAGGAATGACAATTTAACAGCATCTTATTCAGAATAACTATAGTGATTGAGAAAATGAGAGAAATGAGACACCCTTTTTTTCATGACTGTTACTTTTAAATATTGTCCCCCCTAATCATTTGTGCGCCCGTTAAAAGGATTAAAGTTGTTGCTAATATTCTTCACGCCAAGGGTTACGGCACGTTGCACAGCTTTACTTCCAAAACGGTTGCGTACTTTATCCATCGACTGATAAAGCTTTATCATTTTCGCTGAATCTTCAAACAGCCGTATTTGGTAACTCCCCCCCACCAAATGACTAAAACGCACCCCCACCAACCGGATTAAAACCCGCCGATGATAAAGCGATTCAAACAAATCGAGCACAGTTTGAATAAGTGTATGGTCCAGCGAAGTGTACGGTATTTTTCGCTGTTTACTGTAGGTTTGAAAATCAGAGTACCTGATTTTTACAGATACACATGCCGTAAGTTTATTCTCGGAACGCAACTGATAAGCCAGTTTTTCGGCCATGGCAATTAAAATACTCCTCATCTGGAAAACATCAGTAGAATCTTCGTCAAAAGTACGTTCCGTAGATATTGACTTCCGCTCGTGCCAGGCAACCACAGGCGAATTATCAATTCCCTGCGCCTTTTTCCAAAGAACAATCCCATTTTTTCCCAATACACGCTCCATCAATTCCATTGGCATTTCCTGCATTGTTTTTATCTTTTCAACGCCTAAACTCCGAAGCAGATGATAGGTTTTATCGCCAACCATGGGGATTTTCTTTACCGACAACGGCGCCAGGAAATCTTTCTCTTCTCCATCAGAAATTTTTTGAAATCCGTTCGGTTTTGCCTCACCTGTACCTACTTTCGAAACCGTTTTATTAATGGAAAGCCCCAGCGAAATAGGCAGCATGGTTTCATGTATAATTTTTTCGCGCAACTCTTTTGCCCACTGATAACAGCCATAAAATTTATCCATTCCTGAAACATCCACATAAAATTCATCAATAGACGATTTTTCAAAAAGTGGCGCCTGCTCTTTTATTATTTCGGTTATCATTTCAGAAAACTTGGTATACACCAAACTGTTTCCCCTGATAATAATTGCATCGGGGCATAAAAGGCGAGCCATTTTCATGGGCATTCCAGAATGGACACCATATTGCCGGGTTTCATAACTACACGATGCTACGACTCCCCTGTCGCTGGTTCCGCCAATCAGCACGGGCATCTTGCTTAACCGCCTGTCCATTAACCGCTCGCACGACACAAAAAAAGTGTCTAAATCCATGTGTACAATATGCCTGTTCATAAAATGACAATAATTTCGTCAGAAAAACAACCATAATATAATCAAAATTTTCAAAAATGAAACAACAGGGTAAAAACAAAAACGCAGAACGCAAAAAAGAAAGACGCCGATTCTGCGTCTTTACATGTTTTTAGAACAACCTTATCTAATAATGGAAACTATTACGATCTAACCTTTGGGTGTTAACCAGCCAGCACGGCATCAACCTCTTTCATAATGTGTTTTTTAGTTTTCACCCCAACAAACCGGTGTACTTCCACTCCATCTTTAAACATAATCATGGTAGGAATATTTCTTACTTTAAATTTTTGAGCCAGCGGTTGGTTCTGGTCTACATTTACTTTTGCAATGGTTACTTTATCTTCCGATTCAGCAATATCGTTCAATATGGGAGCCACCATTTTGCATGGGCCACACCACGGAGCCCAAAAATCGACCAACACAATTCCCCGGCGGATTACCGTTTTAAAATTTTTATTTCCGAGCACCTTTATTTTTTTACTGTCGGCAACGGGCTTGGCATGTTTCATTTTGTAATAGTTATAAGTAATAAATCCGACCAAAAGAACCAGAAAACTAACTACAATGGTTACAGTTATTGACATAATATATTGATTAATTTAAAATTCTTATTTCAGAAGTTATCCCTATGGCTTTTTTGAACATGGCGCTTACTCCGCAGTAACGTTCTTCGGATAATGCTACTGCTTTTTCCAGTTTATCCATGGGAAGATCATTTCCTTTAAATTCGTAAATAACATGCATATGAGTAAATTGTTTCGGATGCTCTTCACTCACATCGCCTTCTATACGAACATTAAAACCGTCCACTTCTACCCGCATCTTCTTCAGAATAGAAATCACATCCATTCCTGTGCAGCCGGCCAAACCAACCATTAACAAAGGTTTAGGACGTAGCCCGCGGTTCTCGCCACCTACTTCTTCGGCGGCATCCAATATTAGTTCATGCTCGCCAACCTGGGCTTTAAAAGCCATTTTTTCTAACCAGTTTATTTGTATTTCCTGTTTTGCCATAACTTTTAATTTTCATTTATTATTACATAAAATTATATACTGTTTTTATTCATTCCAAATCTCCCTGTTTTATTGAATGTTTTAATAATTTTGCGTTGTCAAAGAAAAAAGGCAAGGAACCACACCTAAAGATAAAACAAAAGAAAAACTGTGGCATATTTACTTTCCAATATAAAAAAGGAAAAACTCGCAAGCGAATTTGTTTATAGTGCCAGCCGTAGCAGTGGCCCCGGCGGGCAAAATGTAAACAAAGTAAACACACGGGTTGAATTGCGTTTTAACATAGACAACTCACAATTTTTATCTCTTCTTGAAAAATTTAAATTAAAGGAACAGCTAAAGAACCGGGTTAACAGCGCCGGCGAACTTGTTTTGGCTTCCGAAACCCAACGTACGCAGTTGGGCAATAAAGAAGCCGTTACCGGGAAGTGTTTTTTGTTAATTGAAAAAGCGCTTACTCCTCGAAAAAAGAGAATTAAAACCAAACCTACGTTGAGTTCTCAACAAAAACGAATTGAAAAAAAGAAACAGGCCGGGGCAAAGAAAAAATTACGAAAGCCTCCCAAAATAGACTAGCAAATGTACTTTTGTATTTTCAGCGAAAAGTTGTTACTTTATCAACCGGAACAAACAGACAGCCTGCTTTTAAATGATTAATTTTCTCAGAAAAATACGTGAGTTAGCTATTCGTATAATCGATTGGTTCTATTTTCCGTTCTTACGGTTTATGCCCATAGAAATATTTCATTATGCAGTTACCGGCGGTGCCAATACTATTTTTGATATTTTCCTGTACTTTGTTTTTTACCGGTATGTGCTGCACATGCAAATTGTAGATTTAGGATTTATTGCCATAAGCCCGCATATTGCAGCCTTTCTAATGGTTTTCCCTATAACCTTTACCACCGGTTTTCTACTGGCCAAATATGTAACGTTTACGGCATCTGAACTGAGAGGCAGAATACAGTTATTTCGCTATGCTGTTGCCGTAACCGGTTCTATCGTCCTTAATTATGTTTTCCTCAAATTTTTTGTGGAATTTATGGGAATGTATGCTACCCTTTCAAAAGCAATAACAACAGTAATTGTAGTTATTTACAGTTATATCATCCAGCGTTTTTTCTCATTCAGAACAGGAAATTTACTGGCCAGGGCCAAATAAACTTTACTTCTGGTTTGTATAAATAATCTTCTCAATATAAAATTACATCCAATAATAGATAAGTTTGCAAAAACAGAAAGCGATGCAATAGAATAGCAGTTTTTTACTATTCACAAGAAAAGGAAACCATCATAATATTTTTTAAGGAATTAAACTTTTTTAGCCCATTTTGTTTTTACTTTGAAAAGGAATAATAAATATTTAGCCTTATCTACGATATGAAGCCGAACCAACAAAAATATTATCCAACAATCTTACAATCCATTCATCTGCTTATTCTTTATATGTTTATTCAAACGATTGTTGATTTTCCGCTGGCATTAATTGATTATTATAACGATACAGATTATTTATACAACCCAATAAAAAAGATAGTATTGGGAGTAGGTTCTACTCTTTTTATACTTTTTTATGGATATAAAAAATCAAAAGCACCACTGGCAAAAGTGTTCCCGGCAAAAATGTTTAACCCGCTTATTTTAATTCCCATCACCACATTCTTTTGGGCAACACATAACCTGCTGGAAGATGTTAGCATATGGATGAATAAAGTAATTCCGGCCCCTGCATGGTTTTGGGAAATGTTTAACAAAATATTCGACAGCGATTTTGGTTGGTGGGGCGCTTTTATGAAAGTTGCCGTTATTGCCCCCATTGTTGAGGAATTAATCTTCCGGGGAATTATTTTACAGGGATTACGTCGCAATTACAATTCATTTGTTGCCGTATTTATGTCGGCATTGTTATTTGCCCTTTACCATTTAAACCCCTGGCAATTCCCTGCCACTTTTATTCTGGGCTTATTGCTTGGCGCTATTGTGCTAAAAACCAACAGCGTTGTACTATCTATTTTAGGGCATTCTATTAATAATCTTTTGGTTTTGCTATCTATCACCTACTGGGAGAAAATAAGCACTTTTAGCATTTATCTTATGGATAAAAAAGACCTAAAGTACACCAGTTGGTTGGTTGTAGCTTTTTCTCTTATTTTAATTTACCTATGCAGCTTTAATTGGTTTAAACGGAAAAAAACTGCCACTCGCCGAAAATAAAAAGTTTTTGTATCCGGAACAGTTACTTTTAGCCATTATTTAAATTTCTTAAAATGGATTATGTTTTAATTGCCCTTGGAATTATTTTTATGATTAGTGGAATTTTGGGTTGTGTACTTCCAATTATTCCGGGGCCTCCGCTAAGTTACATTGGCTTACTATTTCTTCATTTCACCGAAAAATACCAGTTTTCAACCCGGTTTCTTATTATATGGGCCATTATAACTGTAGTTGTTTATGTACTTGATTATGTTATTCCGGTGTGGGGAACCAAAAAATTTGGCGGTAGTAAACGCGGAGTATGGGGAAGCGTTATCGGACTGGTAATAGGGCTGTTTTTCTTTCCTCCGTTTGGAATCATTGCAGGGCCTTTTCTGGGGGCAGTAATTGGAGAACTTAGCTTAGGAAAAGACTCAGGACTGGCATTAAAATCAGGCCTTGGCTCGTTTCTCGGATTTCTTGCCGGCACCTTATTAAAATTAATTACATCGGGAATAATGACCTGGTATTTTTTTAAAGAACTCTTTGTTGCCTGATGCTTTAACTACTCAATCTAATTCACCAATAAATCATCAAAAAAAGCAACTGCAAAGTTGGGAAACAGGCTATTTAAAGGAATTTTTAAACCGTTTTTAAAACTATTTGCTAAAGCAAATATCCCCCCCCGGGAAACGAAGAAAAAAGGAAAAGTAACCACGAAGAACAGATCAGTAATCAGGAAAAAAAGGAAAGCATTAACAATACCGCCCATTGTTAGCACATAATTCACTACAGAAACCAAATATTGTTTACTATTTTCTAAAATTCCTCCCATTATTAACAATTGCCTGCAAACGCATATGATTTTCGAAATCGTTTCGTTTATAATTATAATTTTGTATGAAGAAAAACGCAAACGTGACAAAAAAAAATACCAGCAAAACGGGTTCGAAAAAATCTACCCCACTGAAGAAAAAACACAGCACAAAAAAAATTAGAAAGAAAAAAACCTTTTGGAAGATAGTATGGAGTACCATTCTGTTTTTTATCCTTCTGGGAAGTTTGTTTTTTATCCTTGTCTTTCTGGGAGTATTGGGGCCGGTGCCTTCCAAACGGCAGCTACAGGTAATCAATAATCCGGTTGCTTCGGAGGTATATTCTTCAGATGGAAAAATACTGGGCCGATATTATATAGAGAACCGCAGCAATGTTCGTTTTGATGAAATTTCACCCAATGTTATAAATGCATTGATTGCTACAGAAGATGCACGATTTTATGAACATCGCGGAATTGATGAAATTGCCCTCATGCGAGTGCTGGTAAAATCAATTCTGCTGCGCAACGAAAGTGCAGGAGGTGGCAGTACACTAAGCCAGCAAGTAGCAAAAAACCTTTTTCCACGGGTTGACTATGGCCCCATTTCAATGGCCATTAATAAATTAAGGGAAGCCATTATTGCCTACCGTCTTGAACGAATTTATACCAAACAACAAATACTTGCCCTCTATCTGAATACAGTACCCTTTGCCGAAAATACTTATGGGATAGAAGTTGCGTCGGAGCGTTTCTTCTCTAAAAAACCATCGCAACTGGATGTAGATGAAGCCGCTGTTTTGGTGGGCATGTTAAAAGCCAACAATTATTACAACCCACGCACACATCCCGATCGATCGAAAGGCAGAAGAAATGTGGTGATTGAGCAGATGGTGAAAAACGAATACCTTACCGAGCAACAGGGAGAAAAATACAAGGCCAAACCATTGGAACTAAAATACCGGGTAATTTCATATAACCAGGGGCCAGCTCCTTATTTTTTGGAAATGCTAAAACCACAATTAATTGAGTGGTGCGCAAACCATACCGACGAAAGCGGAGATAATTATAATTTGTATACCGATGGCTTAAAAATATCAACCACCATTGATTACAACTTACAATATTATGCGCAGCTATCAGTAAAAGAGTATATGAAAAACCTGCAGCGTGTATTTGACAACCGACTGAAATACCGCAATATTTTTAAAGAAAAGCCGGAAGTTTTACAAAGCGCCATAAAAAACAGCCCCGGCTATAAGGAAAAAGTAAAAGCAGGACTAAAATACAACGACGTTTTAAAAGAGTATAATAAAAAAGTACACACAACCTATTTTACCTGGGATGGACTAAAAGACACTACCGTAACCCGTCTCGATTCATTGAAACATTACCTTACTTTTTTAAATACCGGATTTATTGCAGTCGATCCGCACAAGGGAGATTTAAAAGCCTGGGTTGGAGGTATTGATTTTCGCTTTTTTAAATACGACCATGTAACGTCGCCACGCCAAACAGGTTCCGCCTTTAAACCAATTGTTTATTTGTCGGCTCTGGAAAGTGGCGTTCCTGCCGATAAATATTTTGAAAACCAGTTCAAAATTTACAAAGACTATGACGACTGGGCTCCCAAAAATTCGCATGATGAGTATGGCGGGTATTATACCATGAAAGGTTCGCTCGCAAAATCACTGAATACTGTTTCTGTTGAAATATTAATGGCTGGAGGTATCGAGAATGCAATTACTACAGCTAAAAAACTGGGAATTTCGGCTGACTTACCCGATTATCCGAGCATTGCACTAGGTGTTGCATCTATTTCGTTAAAAGAGCTTACAGAGGCTTATGCAGGTATTGTAAATGATGGAGTTCCGATAAAAACACACTACCTGGTGCAAATTTCGGATAGCAACGATAAAGTACTGGAAACATTTGAATACAAAAATCCAAATCAAACAGTTGTTTCGCCGGAAAACTGCCGTGCCGTTGTTCAAATGATGGAGGCTGTAATTGAAGACGGGACAGGAGGAGCCATTCGAAATACCTATAACATTACAAGTAGTTTTGCCGGAAAAACAGGCACTACACAAAATAATTCTGACGGCTGGTTTATGGGAGCTACCCCCGATTTGGTTGCCGGATGCTGGGTGGGTGCCGACGATCCGAGGGTACATTTCCGTTCAACAACTTACGGACAGGGAGCTTACATGGCTTTGCCCATTGTAGGAAAGTTCTTTAACAAAACCTATCATGACTCAAAATATGCATCTCTGCAATACAATCAGTTTAACTTGCCGGGAGAAGAAATGCTTGCTCAACTTAACAAACCGTCTTTCAAAGAAATGCTGGATATAGACAAACCTAAATTTGATATTGCCAGTATTTTTGGAAAAAAGAAAGACGATGAAAAGCTTCAGCAAAAACCCAACATCGAAGAAAAACAGGAGGACGATAAAAAGCCTATTTGGAAAATGATCAAAAACATATTCAAAAAGAAGAAATAAATTTTGGCAACATTGACTAAAACCGGAAATTGTGGCTCTATTATAATCCCAATTTCAATTAGCACATTTCTTTTCAGATATTGTATACGGAGAATAGTGTAAATCTATTTCGAATTCACTTTAAATATAACATCAAAACCACTGTTGCTGGAGGAATTATTTAATTGGAAAAATAGAAATTTGAACAGCTCATATTCAAGTTTTACCTCATATTTATCAATATCTTTTTGGTCTGTTGCTCCAAAGCGTTGTTCATAGCTCACAAACAAATCGTTGGTTAAGTATTTTCCAACAACAACCGTAGCATTATCAAAGCCTCCGTTACTTTTTACTTCAATATAATCTACATTTAACTTTTTACTCAAGAAATTAGATATTTGCGAAGAAAGAATAGAAGCAGCAGCTGTTTCTGCCAACTGGCCTCCACCAGCCCCGTTAAGATTATCCTGCTGATCAATAGAAAGTTCATTCATGCCTCTGCCAAATAAAATATAAGATAAAGCATCGCCTTCATTTACCGCACTTCCATTCAGTGTAAAACTAACTGCAGGGGAATCTGCGGTTCCGGTAATGGTTACATCCAGTTTTTTTTCCTCTCTCTGAGCATTACGAAAAGCATATGAAGCCGTAATATTCATTTTAGGCATTAACTCCTCGCCACCTTCAAAAGTGATTGTACCTTCGTCTATTACAAATGTTTTTCCCAACATATCATACTGCCCCCGAACGACATCAACAGAACCAAAAAGTTCAAAAAACATTTCATGTTTAATCAGTTCCAAATCACCTGAAACTTCAATACGCAAATCTTCGTTTTTCACCCAGGTATTTTTAGGAATTTTTATCCGCATTTTCCCGGTTAGTTTATTAAAATAGTCAAAGCTGAACTGTTCTGTTGTATCTGCTACGGACTGGTTTTCCGGCAAAGAATCTGTTGCATTGGTTTGTTCCTCCAAAGCCTGTACTAAAAGAGGTTTGGGAATTTCAGGCACATAAAATTTCCCCATCATGTTTAAAACAGCTGGCAGGTAAATTTCAGCCTCCGGGATATTCAGGTCGCCATCAAACACTACATTTCCTTTTTCACCTCCCAAACTTGCATCACCAGAAAGTTGCATATTAAACTGACGGTGATCAACCGGGTTAAATTTATTAAAACGAAGAGTAACTTCCGACTGGCTGATATCTCCTTTGTAAAAGTCGGAAGAAAAGTCAATTTTACCGTTTCCTTTCAGGCTGCCATCAGATGTTTCAATTTGCAATGTATCCAGCCGGATATTGTCCCGAAGAAACGAAAGATTAAAAAGTATATTCCGGTAATCAATCCCATACTCTGGCATTTTTACTGCGGCATCAACTAATTTTAGTTCGCCATTCGGATTAGGAGACTCCGCAGTTCCTGTTACTTTTATACTCCCATCGATAAACCCGGCAATATTTTCGCTAATGTTCAAAGTTTGAATTACTGCCAATGGAAATTTATCAACATCCAATTGTAAATCGATGGAATCTTTCGTACTAAAGTTAAAGTTGAAACTATCAAGCTCCATTACTAAAGGAACAGCTCCTTCAATTTTTATTCTTCCGCTATCTACCGGAACAATACTGGTATTAATAGAAAATTGCTTGTCGGCGTAATTAAACGTGCCACCAAAGTCGGTAAAACGATACGAATTCAGCACTGCGTTATCTATTCCAAAACTTCCCGTTACAACAGGCGCCGAAGCAGTACCGTCAATCTTTAACTCAAATCCAGCTTTTCCTGTTGCCCCTAACGGATTACCAAAAACGCCAAGCCAGTTGGCAATATCAATATTTTTAATGTTCAATTCCAAATCTTCATCTCCACTCCGGCTAATATTTCCTTCAGCAGAAATATACTGCGTAGTGTCGGAAGCATTGGAAGCCATCTTAAAATTATGAATGACGTAATTAACTGAATCGATTTCAATTATTGCAGGAGGCTGTTGTAAAGCCAGTTGTTGATCTTTGTATTTCACCAACCACTTTTCGAGTGTTATACGCAACTTTTTCTGCCAGCTTACCCCCCCGGACAGAGAGGTTTCAATATCAGTATCTGCTACCCTCGCGTTCATATACAATGAATCGGTGTTAGCCTCGACATCAACAACTACCGAATCTATTTGCTGACTGTTATTTTGCAAATGTTCAGCCAACAATGTTGCATTCACCAGTGTATCTGTTTTATTTACACTGGCATTTGCATCAAGAGTTACTCTTTTAATAAAAAACGAACTGTACCGGATTGAATCCAGATGAACATCGGACTGGAGAAAAAGCGAATCGGTTGTGCCTCTTAAATGAGCATTTACATCTCCTCTGGCGTGTAAACTATCTACCGGAATAAACTGCTCAAACTCACTCAGGCTATCAAAACGGGCGGAAAGCCACATTTCAGAGTGAGCATCTAATGCATAATTTCCATGTGCCATTAAACGGGCCGATTGTGTTTTTAACCACAATGAATCCAACTGCAGGTTATTATTTTCATACTGAACATCCGCAAATAATGTATCCAAGTTAATGGAATTGAAACTGGATTTATCTACAATAAGATTTGCTTTGGCGCGCAATGTTTTAGGTTCAAAACCACGCCCCTGAACATGCGCTTTCAGGTTAATATTCGACTGCAAACTATCGTTTCCCATTAACGCTGCCAAATTCAGTTGTTGGGTCACCAATTCCAGTTGATAAGCCGGTGTGCCAAACAAATCCTTCAACTTGGGTTTTAGGGAAAAACTACCAAAATCACCGTTTCCATCAGCTTTGCCAGCCAAGTCTCCATGATTCAGATAAAAATCAAAGACAATCTTATCCAGTATTTTATCTTCCACTACACAATCTTTAAAATTGCCCTGCAAAGCAATCTCCATTGTTTTCGTATCTATTCCTTTTCCCTGGGCTGAAAGATTCCCGTTAATCAAATAATTATACTCAGGATTACCAGTCCAGTGCGACAATTTAATATTCTCCAAATTCCCCGAAAGTTCATATTCCGGGACAAATTCAGCCGGGTTGGTAAAAAAAGTACCGATGTGGTTTACACGAATAGTAAAATTGATATTTTGTTCGTTTTCTGCTAAATCGATGGTTGCCCTTAAAGAATCATTTTTTAAATGAGCATCCATATTTAATTCGGGAGTAGCCGGTATTTTTAACGATGGTAACAGAAATTCAAACTCACCAGGTTGCAATGGAGTGCTCTGGAAATGTGCTGTAGCCTGTTCAAAAGGAGGAACAAATGTACCTTCTCCCTGTAACTCGTTTTGCTTTGTTTTTAATCGAAAGCCACTCAAACCAATCATTTCATCATCACGTGAAACATTAAATGTGAGTTGCTCCAATGTAACATCAGGCTTTTGGGCAACAAATGAAAAATTTTCAAGCTTAAACTGCTGGCGTTTCTTCCCCCAGTGCAATGATAAATCAATATCCAGTTGACTAATTTGCTGGGGAATTATTGTATCATTTGAATCAATTGTTAGCCTCCCCTCTTTCAACTTTACTGATGAGAAATCCATTCGAAAGCTGCTGCTCTCTTCCGTTTCCACGGTATCCGTTTCAGAAGAAGACTCTTTTATAAGTTGTTGAACGTTCCATGTAGAGTCGTTTATCTGCTTTAAATGAAAAAAAGGCCGGGTAATATCAATGGAGTGTACGAGCAGATGCCCTCCCAGTAAAGGTCGCAAATCATAACGCAAGTCGATAGAAGCAATGTATGTTACTGTATCGTCATTGTATTTCCACAACAAATCTTTTAGTTTCAGGCTTGTAAAGAAATTTCCGTCAATTTCACCAATACGTATTTTACCCATAACAAAACCGGCAGCCTGTTTTTCTGCAATAGTTGCCAGTTTCTTCTTCACCGGACGCGTTTGAATTAATACCCCAACAACAAGGAGTAAAAGTAGAATCCCCAGGAAGAACCATCCGAGAAATTTCAATCCGTATTTTACTCCTTTTTTCATTCTATTTTATTTTCCAAAACCGGAATTTGTTTTACCATTTATTAAAATGCTTGTCCTACACTAATAAAAAACTGAGGACTTTTCTTTTCATTCCACACAGGAACCCCCAAATCAAACCGCACCGGTCCAATGGGGGTTTCCAGTCGCAATCCTCCACCTGCAGCATAAGCCAGCTTATTTATTTTATATGCAAATGAAGACTCCCACACATTACCCGCATCTAAAAATGCTACGCCACTCAAGCGCCAGAATAATTTATACCTCAATTCAAAGTTTCCTTCTAACACACTTTTCCCTCCCATTGGTGTTCCGCTGCTTCGTTTGGGCCCCAGCTCCGAACGGTTCCAACCACGTACCGAGTTACTACCTCCGGAATAAAAACGATCTTCAACGGGGATAAAACCGCTGGAATCGGCAGAAGTAATTCCTCCGGCCATTACACGACCAGCTATGACCAGGTCTCCAATTTTATGATAGGTACGAAACTCTCCAAACAAGCGAGTGTAGCTAAAATCGCCTCCAAACATGTACCCATTTATTTTTAACCCCGCCGATAGATTCACTCCTCTTTCAGGAGAAAACTGCGGATTTGAATTATTAAAAATGGTTGAAAGCAAAACTCCCGATTTATTGTAAGGAAATTTATCTCTTTCCCTATCGGTAAACTCCGGGTCATCTTGCTCGATGGTCTGTTCCACATCTTCCCTATAATAACTTAAAGAGCTTTGCAACCATGTGTTAAACTGATAGGTTAACGGAATATTTATACCATAAGTACGAGTATTGTAACCAGGTTCATCATTCCGTGTAATAAACGGATTTAGTTCAAGCGTACTGTTCATTATTCCAAACAGTTGTGGTTGAATCCATCGCAAACTGGCCGAATAAGGAACCAGGGCTGAATGTTTTAAATATATATTTATACGCCTTGCCCCTCCAAGAAACCCGTGATAATTAAAATCCAGGAAAGTTCGAAATTTATCCTCCGTACCGTACCCCGCTCCATATCTTGTATTCATACGCGGAGCCTCATCTACATTTATTTTTATGTCAATCGGATTTTTTAGCGTTTCCTCATCTGTTTGTGGCAAAACAGAAACTACTCTGAACAACTGCAACTGATATAAACTTTGACGAGTTTCATTTAGTAACGACCGGTTGTATAACTCCCCTTCTTCATACCGTAACTGTTTTCGAATAAATGCTTCGGAAACATGTTTATTTCCGGCAATCTCGGTTTTTCCCACATACGATTTTGGACCGGCCTCAACTGTATAACGAATATCGGTTTTAGAAAGCTTTGTTTTCAGATCCAGATTATAATCTACTTTAACATAAGCATAGCCAAGACTTTTTAGTGCATCCTGAATTAACATAACATCGCTGTTTAAATACTCATCACGAAACCGATCTCCGTTACTTAGCTCTACTTTCCGTAGCAAACGCTTTACCAGCGAGTCTGAATCAAAATGAATCTTTTCTTCATCAAATCGGAAAAACACAGAATCCACAAGAAAAGGTTCTCCTTCTTCAATATCTATATACAATTTTACGTTTTGCCTTTTTTCATTAATAATTGGCGGTTGTAAAGTGGCTTTCACATTTAGAAATCCTTCGCTTTGATATGTGCGGGTTAAGCGCTGCATGTCCATATCCATTATTTCCTGATTATAAAGAGACCGCTCCTGTTTGGTCATCACTTTTTCAAGAAAAGAAACCTCTTTCAGCGACATCGCATCGAGCAAAACATCATCTTCAAGCACTTTGTTCCCCCGAAAATTGATGTGCCTTATTTCATAGTTATCCTGAGCGAGTACTAGTACTGTACTTGTTAAAATTAAAATACCCGTATATATTAAGTAAAGAAGGCGCATAAATTACCTATCCAATATTGTAAATGAATTATAAACTTGTTTTTTGCAAATCAAACATCCAAAGATAAACGCTAAGAAAATTAATTTGTTCTTTTACAAATAAAACATAAATATTGCGATTGTACTGATTCATGCGATTTTAATCAGAAACATTTTTATTTGTTCTATTTAACGACAAGTTAACCTCTGGTTGTATAATCTTTTCTGGTTAACTATTATTCCTCGAAGTACTCTTTTGCCCTGCTAATAGCAATGGGAATAACCATTCCTTCGTTAATATGTTCTTGTTCTACCAAAGCATTGGCTATTTCAACCGCCTTTTCTCTCACATTGTCATCCAGATTTTCCATTGTTATCGGATAATCATTTTTTGTCCAAGTCATAATATTTTCTTTTAGAATCAATAATAAATACATATTAAATAATTGTGCCAAACAGCCTATATCGCATGCTGTAAGCCAGATTCATTATAAAGAATGATTCAGACTAATGAAATTCAGGAAGTTAAAATTGGCTCTTTTTATTTGTTTCATTCATTACGCATATACAACATATGTTAATAATTCTACAATTAGTGTATTTTTTCCACACATTTCTATTTTACTGAAACATTATCAAAAAAGAAGACACCAGCAAAAAACAGAACCAACTAACTAAATATAAGAACAATACACATACACCATTCTTAAAAAGAATAATCTGGTGCTTTAATTGAAATACATTAGATATAAATACCGAATATTAATTAGAATGGAAAAGATAAAAAACCAGGTAGTTAGTTCAACCAACAATTTCCTGACAGAATTGGGAGAAATAGTACAATTTACAGGAAGAACAATAAAGCAATTTTTTATTGCTCCTTTCGAATATAAGGAGTTAATAAAGCAGGCATATAATACCGGGAATAAAACACTATCGCTTATTTCAATAACCGGCTTTATAATGGGGCTGGTACTTACTATGCAAACCAGACCCGTTTTGGTTGAATTTGGAGCACAATCAATGCTTCCGGGCATGATATCTATTTCGATGATACGTGAAATTGGACCGGTAATTACCGGGTTACTATGTGCTGGAAAAATTAGTTCCGGAATTGGAGCTGAGTTGGGTGCAATGAAAGTTACTGAGCAGCTGGATGCCATGGAGGTTTCTGGTACCAAACCGCTCAATTTTGTAGTCGCAACACGTGTTCTGGCAACAACCCTAATTGTCCCGATACTCGTATTTTACACTGACGCAGTAGGAATTTTCGGCTCATATGTTGCAGTAGTAATGCATGAAAAAATGTCAATTGTTCTGTTTCTTTCACAGGCTTTTGATTCATTAAGTTTTTCTGATATCTTCCCGGCCACCATTAAAACCATTTTCTTTGGTTTTTTTATCGGTCTTATTGGATGCTATAAAGGTTATACAACAAACAGAGGAACAGAATCAGTAGGGTTATCAGCAAATTCAGCCGTTGTTACAGCTTCGCTTGTAATTTTTATTATCGATTTGATTGCGGTTCAAATAACTGAATTTATTCACGGATTTTAAGAGAATGATTATGGAAAAAGTTATCGAAATAACAAACCTTACAAAGTCTTTTGGTGACAATGAAATTTTAAAAGGCATTGATATGGAACTTTTACGTGGAGAAAACCTGGCCATTCTTGGTGAATCGGGCACAGGAAAATCTGTATTAACCAAATGCATTGTTGGTTTAATAAAAGCTGATTCAGGTACCATTAATGTTCTTAAAAAGAATGTACATAAACTGAACAATGAAGAACTGGAAGAATTAAGAAAAAAGGTGGGGTACCTTTTCCAGGGAGGCGCTCTGTACGACTCAATGACCGTTAGACAAAACCTGGAATTTCCGGTTAGACGAACACAAATTTCAAAGAACAAAGCTGAAATAAAAAATATGGTAGAAGAAGCACTGGATAGCGTAGGGCTTCTGGATGCAATTGATAAAATGCCGGCGGAACTATCCGGTGGAATGAAAAAAAGAATTGGGTTGGCCAGAACACTGATTCTAAAACCGGAAATTATTCTTTACGATGAACCAACCACCGGGCTCGACCCTGTCACATCAGGAGAAATAAGCGAGTTAATATTACAAGTAAGAGAAAAATACAATACATCGTCAATCATTATTACGCACGATATGAAATGCGCAAAAATTACAGCTAGCAGATTAAAATTAATGAGCAGCGGAAAATTTATTACGCAAGGCACTTATGATGAACTTAGCAAAAGCAAGGACAAATATGTAAGGGCTTACTTTAACTAAAATTACAAAATATGAAAAAAGAAAAAATACATACAGTAAAACTAGGATTAATGGTAGCTATTGGCGTACTACTATTTATTGTGGCCATTTATTATCTGGGAAGCCAGCAAAACCTTTTTTCATCGACAGTAACCGTTAAAAGTTATTTCAAAAATGTAAGTGGCCTGGTAGAAGGCAACAAAGTACGTTACTCGGGAATAACTGTTGGTTCGGTTTCTCAGATTGAAATTATTAAAGATACTACCATTCTGGTAGAAATGGCAATAGATAAAGACATTGAAAAATTTATACGTAAAGACTCAAAGGTAGAAATTTCCAGCGACGGACTTATGGGAAGTAAAATAATAAATATTTTACCCGGATCAGCAAATGCTCCCCAGGCAACGGAGAAGGATTTTCTTCAAACAAAAAGAACAGTTGAGATGCAAGACATTTTGGAAGAAGCAAAGAGTTTGATGGAAGAAGGCCACCAAATTACGCAAAACCTAAAAATGGTTACGCAAAAAATGAATGACGGAGAGGGTGATTTTGCTGTACTTCTGAACGAAAATACCATTACCTCAAAACTTAGCAAAACCGGCGACGAACTTCTGGATTTTGCATCGAATGCAAAAGAAATTACTGATAAAATAAACAATGGTAACGGCGATTTAGGGCAACTTGTTAACGACACTGCCATTACCGGACAAATAAACCAGGTAATGTATAACCTCAATCAGATAACCACAAAAACCGACTCGGCTACGGAACAAATTCTGCTTTTTGGCAAAGAGCTGAACAATGGAAATGGAATTGTACATAAACTGGTATATGATAGTTTAATGGCTAATAATATAGACACCACCCTTTTAAAAGTAAACAGTGGAATTGATGATGTAAAAGAAGCTGCAAACACCATTGAAAATAGCTGGATATTTAATCTGTTTTCCAAAAAGAAAAAAGACAAAATTAATTAAGAATAACACCTTAAAATTAAAATGAGATGAAAAACACATTCTTTAAATTACTGGGAGTCTGCCTGCTGTCTGTTACAATACTGGGACAGGCTAATGCAAAAGAGGAAAGCTCAAAAATCATTTCAGAGAAAACAAGTAAAGTTACAACCACTAAAATGGTTTCTGAAACAACATCCGAAGTTTCAAACAGTTTGGAAGAAATGATTTCCCGTTTAAATGAAATAAAAGAAATGGATATAGCCTCCATGAGCAGTGCAGAGAAAAAGGAATTGAGAAAAGAAGTCCGTTCTATTCGTAAAGATTTAAAAGCCTATGGAAATAGTGGCGCCGACGCAAAAGCTGTAGCAGAAGGCCAAGAAGCAGTGCGCGGAATTTACCTTTCTACCGGGGCTTTAGTAATTATTGTTTTACTGCTTATTTTACTTATTTGAAAGTTAAAAACAGACACTGCGACCACATATATAAAGAAAAAACCGTCCGGCGATTAAAGCCGAGACGGTTCTTTTTGGGTTCCCTATTTTATAATGAACGAATGTAGAATATAATAATTTATCCTCTGTTTTAAAGTTAATTTTCAACCGGTTAACTATCTCCTTTTGATCATAGTCATTATAAATCCTACAATCAATACAATTCCACTAATTATTACCGGTGTCCAGTTTGCTGAGCTTACTGCAACGTCAACCCCGAGAATACTAAACGATTCTGAGTTATTAATTGCCTCAACACCAAATAAAATAACTCCTGCTAATCCTAAAATAAGTAATACTATTCCAGCTATTTTCATAACATATATCTTTATAATTATGAAAACTTTATATAAAATAAACGTGCCATTCTTAAAGACTTTGAAGCAGCAACTCAAGAATCCCTACATAAACAACTGTACCACAATACATAAAAAAATATACAGATATAAAAGTAACGGTTTTAGAAAATAATAAGTACAATTTATCTGAGGCATAAGCTCCTCACTTTGTGGTATAAAACAGAATTTTAACAAATCACCATGTTAGTAATTCAGGCACACAGAATTTAGAAATTATTGATTTCCACGTCTTTATTTCAGTGGAATGAAATTCCCTAAAATTAATTGTAAAAAAAAGGTTCCTTCTTCTGTACTAAAAACTGCACAAAAAGAAAGGAACCTGTAACTACACCATTCTAAATTCTGCAGATTTTATCTGCCAACATAAAATAATTATACTGTTTTCATTACTTCCCAAACAAAAGCTCGTACGCCAACTTCTTCATTTATTTTATCCATCTTTTTTACGGTTCCCAAAAGCTCATCCACTTTTTCATCAGGAATAATGGTAAGAATAGCCGAGTTTATTTCGGGCCAGGTGTGCGTCCCCATTCTGGGTTCACCTGTTTCAGAGCCTCTTCCCAACACATCATTCCACCAGGTATATCCTCTTATACCCAGTTTATCTAACATATATTCAACACGCTCTGTATTGGCCTGGTTAAATACAACAAAAACTGCTTTCATATTTTTCATTTTTATTATTTTCCACAAGTAAACAGCCTAAACAATCACACTATTAAAAAGGCTGTTTACATCAATTTATTTATCCATGAAAACAAATTGTTTTCTTACCTTCTCCTCTTTTTTGCGCTGATCTCTTCCTGCTAAAACAGCGTACATAACCGGAACAATTATCATGGTTACAAGTGTGGAAACAAGAAGGCCGCCAATAACTGTAATTCCCATAGGCCGCCAAATTTCGGAACCTTCGCCCGTACTTAATGCCAATGGAAGCATACCAAGAATAGTGGTCATAGCAGTCATAAGTACCGGCCTCAGCCTCGATTTCCCGGAAATAGCAATGGCCTCATAAAGTTCTATTCCACGGTCGCGCATCAAATTAATATAGTCTACCAGCACAATACCGTTTTTTACTACAATCCCAATCAGCAATACTGCTCCCAGAGCAGCAACAACACTCAATGTTGTTCCGGTAATTAGCAGGGCTAATATTACTCCGGTAAAAGCGAATGGAATGGAAAACATGATTATAAAGGGCATCCGAAGCGATTCAAATTGCGATGCCATTACAATGTAAACCAAAATTAAACCAAGCGTCATTAGCATAATCAGGTCAATAAATGATTCTTGTTGATCTTCATAAGCACCACCTATGGAAGTAAGAATTTCCTGTGGCCGGTCAATGTCTGCCAGTTCGGTTTTAATTTTTCCGGCCAGTTCTCCCAACGAAACTTTATCTGGTACAGCAGAAATGGTAACGATCCTTTCTTTTCGCTTATGCTCAATATTTGGCGGAGACCAGTATTCCTCAATTTTACCAATTTCCTTCAACTTTATATTTTTTCCTGCAGGAGTTGTAATTGTCATATCTTCGATATCAGAAATCGAGTTCCGGTATTTCTCTTCCAAACGAATGCGGATATCATATTCCTCTCCTTCTTCTTTAAAATAAGAAGGCACCAGCCCGTTTATCCTGTTTCGAACCATAGATGAAACCTGCGCTGTAGACAAACCATGTTCGGCAAGCTTATCGCGATCCAGAATTACCTGAAGCTCCGGTTTATCATTTTTACGGCTAATGGTTACATCGGCTGCCCCCGGAATGCTTCGAACTTTGTTATACACCTCTTTTGCATAAGTATTGGTTATATCAAAATCATAACCATAAATCTCCACATCTACTGTATTGGATGTTCCTCCCAGCATCTGGCTTGAAGTACTAATGGAAGCAGTAATAACTTCGGGAAAGTTGACCAGTTGCTCCCTGAAATCATCTGCAATATCCCAAACAGAACGCTGCCTGTCTTCCAAATCAGAAAGTTTTAGTGTTAGGTTAATAATATTGGTACCTGTTGTACTAAAAAGAGAAACAAAACTTCCACCGTCATCAGAACCGGAAGAAGAAGAAATAAGCTCTACTTCGGGGTATTTTTCTCTTATTAGTTGTTCAAGTTTACGGGTAACCTTGGTTGTTTCCTCAACTCTTAATCCGGTTTGAAGTTCAATTTCTGCCGACATCCTACTCTCATCAGATTCAGGCATAAAGTCAGTACCAATATACCTCATCAGAAACAGTGACGAAATAAAAACAAGAAACGTGGCAATGATTGTTACTGTTTTCAAACGTAGGAAACTGCGCAGCGTTTTTTCATAAAAAGAATCCAGTTTATCCATCCATCTCTCGATGGTATTCTCATAGCTAAACTTTCGTTTTTTCTTCTTTTTACTTAGCCGAAGCATCCTCGATGCCATCATTGGCGTTAGCGAAATAGCAGCAATAGTTGAGGTTACAACCGTAATGGTTACAATCCACCCTAATTGATTGAAAAGAACACCGGTCATTCCGGAAACCATAGTAAGTGGGAAGAATACAGCTACCACTACCAATGTTGTTACAATTACTGAAAGCCACACTTCGTTGGTTGCATAGATAGCCGACTCCCGCGGACTATTCCCCCGCTCAACATGCCGTGTTATATTTTCCAGTACCACAATGGCATCGTCTACCACCATACCAATAGCGATGGAAAGTGAAGTTAATGAAATAACATTCAGTGAATTCCCTGTCACATACAGATAAATAAACGAAACAATTAACGAGATTGGAATGGTTAATACAATAATAAATGTTGCCCGCCAACGCCCCAAGAAAAACAGCACAACAAAAATCACAAAAATCATTGCATACATCAAAGTAGATGATAAGTTGCTGATGGAGCCTTTTATAAATTTTGAAGAATCAAATATCTCCTGAATCTGTACATCTGGTGGCAAGGTCGTTTTTAGCTCTTCCAGGTTGGCTTTTATATCGCGGGCTACTTTAACAGTATTTGCACCTGACTGTTTCATTACAAATAAACGAACACCGGTTTTCCCGTTTATCTTTTCTTCCAGGGTTACATCCTTCAATGTATCCCGAACCGCAGCCACATCATTTACCTGAATGGTTTTTCCGTTATAGTCGGCCACAACCAGGTTCTTTATTCGATCGCTCTCGCTGAATTCACCTTCTACCCGAATCTGGTAGTCCATCTTCCCCATTTTTACATTCCCCAGCGGAAGGTTAGAATTCTCAGCAGTAATAACACTACCAATTTGTTCCAGCGTGAGGTTGTATGCATCCAGCCGTTTCGGATCTACGTCTATGTAAATCACCCTTTCAGGGGTACCAATCATTGATACCGATCCTACCCCATCAACCCGGTTTAACGGGTTAATAATTTTCTCATCGATAATTTTTTCCAGACCCGGAAAGCTCTCTTCTGCGGTAATAGCATAAAAGAGAATCGGCATCATACTGGTGTTAAACTTAAATATCGTAGGCCGATCGCATCCTTCCGGTAAATCATCATAAACACGGTCGATTACATCGCGAATATTATTGGTTGCCTCGTCAAGGTTTGACTCCCATTCAAATTCCATAGAAATAACCGAACTGTTATCAGAAGAAGTTGAAGTTATCTCTTTCAAATCATCCACCGAGTTTAGTTCATCTTCCAAAACTTTGGTAACGTTTGTTTCTATATCCGATGCATTTGCTCCGGCATAGGTAGTCATTACCGAAACGTAAGGTGGGTCCATATCCGGATACAGATCAATCGGGATATTCATCAGCGAAAATAATCCCAGGACAACAATGGCAACAAAAATCATTGTTGTGGTAATGGGTTTATTAACCGCACTTTTATATATACTCATTTTTTATTCTGTTTAATATGAATTTGTTTGACACAGGGATTGGTTTTCACTCAACTACTTCTATTTTCATTTTATCCAGCAACCTTTCCTGTCCGCTTATTATAATTTTATCGCCTTGAGCCAGTTTATCAGAAATAACTTCCACCTTATCATCAAAACGCTTTCCTAGTTCAACATCAACTCTTTTGGCAGTTCCATTGTCATCAACAAAAAGGTAACGTACGTTTGAGCCCTGCATTTTTAATACAGCAATTGCCGGCAAAACCAGTGTATTTACTTTTTCCATATCAATCGTTATCCGGCAGAACATTCCCGGACGCAACAGATTTTGCGAGTTATCTATACTCACTTCCACATCAAAAGTGCGGGTTTCCTGATCGATGGTTGGATAAATCCGGTAGATTTTCCCGGTAAATTCATGTCCGGGATAAACATCTGCTTTTACGGTTGTTTCCATCCCTTTTTTAATACCCGGGAAATATTTCTCAGAAATACTCACAATAGCTTTCAGTTTGTCAATTTCAATCAGCGAAACAATGGCTGCTTTTCCCACACCAGTGATTGGGGAACCTGAATAAATTTCACCATTTTCAAAATACTTCCCGGAGATAACCCCCGCAAAAGGAGCAGTTATCAATGTATTTTCTTCCAAATAAGACAGGTTCTCCTGTGCCGTTTTATATTGTGTAGCCATTTCATCGTATTGTTGTTCGGCAATGCTTCCCACTTTTCTCAAGGTGTCCATTCTTGAAAAATCTGTTCGTAAATTTCCCGTCTGAATTTTGGACTGAATCAACTGTGAATCGTCCATTTTAACCAGCGATTCACCTTTCGTCACTTTATCGCCCACTTCAACAAATATATTTTCAATTTTTCCGGGAGTTGCCGGAGCCAAATGCACTTCATTAAAAGCATCGAAAGAGGAAGAATACTCAATGGAACGGGCAATTTCTTCTTCCTGAAGGGTGATAACTTTTACCTTCTCTTTCTTTTCTATTTGGTTTGCTGTTTGTCCCTCTTCTTTTTTCCCTGTTTTCTGCGAGCAAGACAAAACGATGGTTGCCAAACCAACAATGAATAGTAGCATTATACTATTTAATAGTTTCATAATTTTTTATTGTTTTTTTTGATTGTATACTTCTCCGGTTAAGGTTTCCAAATCATTTTTTGCACGAAGCGCTTCAACCTTTGCTGACAAATAATCTGACTCTGCACTTAAATAATTATTATCGGCAGTAGTGAGTTCCAAACTTGAAATTACCCCTTGCTCAAATTTTGTTTTCAAACTTTTATAAACTTCGCGCGACACTTTTACATTCTCCTTCTGAGTTTCATATTTCTCAACAGCATTCAGAAGGTTAAAAGACAGTTGTTTGTATTGTATAGATAGCTGATCGCCCATTTGCTCCCTATTATTTTTAGCTGTCTGCAAATCAAACTTTGCCTGCGTTACTTTGGAGCGTCTCTCACCACCTGAAAATATTGGGATGTTCATTTGAAATCCAATAACATGCGGGGGAGACATATCAAAAGCAGGTTTCATAATTTTATAGGTATAAGTATAATAACCCGAAACGGTTGGCATATAGGCGGTCTTTTGCAAATCAACTTGTTTCTGATTTAGTTGTTCCTGCATTCCCAGAATTTGATAATCAACATTCGCATTTAAATCGAAATCCCCAATAGTATTTGACTGAGTAAAACGGGCATCCTCAATTAGTCTGTCCAGTGTTTCTGTTAGTTCAATTTCGGTATCAGCCGAAACACCCAGTTGCAACCGCAGCATATTCTTTGTTAACTCGCACTGACGTTTAGCAGAACTAACTGCATTTTTCAACGAATTTACCTGAACCGCCAATTGATCGAGCTCTACTTTTTCCTTCATACCAACAGAAACCATCGGCTTGGTTTTGTTATACACTGTTTGTAGATTCTTCAGGTTGGCTTCAAGTATTTTTAATGACTCATCTGCCATTAACGACAAATAATAGTTTTCAACTACGTCGCTTACAATATCAATCTCGGTTTTCTCCCGGTTTTGTTCCGAAAGCCTTTCATATAATTTTGCACTTTTAATTCCAACAATGTAACTACCACTAAAAATTAGCTGCGTTAATTGCAAATTGAAATTACTACTTGGCTTTAGTGGTATTGTTAAATCGCTACCTCCAAAATCAACACTAATGTCCTTTCCCATTTGTTTACTGTAATCGACAGTTGCATCGACCTGTGGTAAGCCGGAAGCAATAGTTTCCTTAATACTTTCCTGCGATTGTTGTACCGAAAGTTCTGCATTCTTCACCGTTTTATTAAAATCGAGTGCATACTGCTTTGCCTCTTCAACGCTGAGCGACAAATTCTCCTGCGCAATCACGCTGTTTATCAACAACAAAGAAAGAATGAATAAAATAATCTGTTTTCGTCTCATTGTAAATTGGTTTTTAATTGTATGTTCTTTGTTTTCCTCGTTCTGAATATTTCTGTCTATCACTTTAACTGAAGCAACATTTCGTAGTTTTCATCAAATTTTCTATGTCCTTCCAACGTAGTTATCCCTCTTATGTCGTTTAGAATTAGCTTATATATTTCCTGTACTGGTATTGTCTCCGGACACTCAGTGACGGAATCAAGAATGAGAATAGAAATCTTATTTATCTGATTGAAATAAACATATTTAATTTCAATGTCGTCTCTAAAAATTCCTTTGGCTACTCCTCTTTTAATGTAATCAGTAATCAAGAAATACAATCTGTCGTTGCGAAAATCCATGATCTTTTGATACTCGCGATGATGATATTTTTTCAGATCATGCACATACGATGGATTTATCTTTTTAATTTCCTTTATTATACTCAAATACATTTTACATAAACCATAGAACAAATCTTCTTCCTGGTTAGCGGCCATTGCTACTTTTTCATAAAACATATGGATGTTTGATTCAACTATTTTCTGAATCAGTACATTCTTATTTTCAATGAATTCATAAAGCGTTTTCTTCGAAATTCCCAGCATAAAAGAGATATCGTCTACACTAACACTTTTTATCCCGTATCTGGCGTAAAGAGCTGATGATTTCCGTATAATAATATCTTCGTTCATAATACACCTAAAAAACTCTTTTATTATTTTAAGTTTTCACACAAACAAAAAATTTTAACTCAAAATTTTATCGATAATGAGAATTCCTTTAGAAGTAGAAATTCCCCTGACAAAATTAATTACGATATTCCGGAACACATCAGCATGATTATACTTGTCGCTTGGAAACACTCGATCGTCAGCTAAAAGTCCTACCTGCTCATGAAATAATTTTGAAATAATATGAATATCAACGTTACTCAGAAACAGGCCCTGAGTAATTCCTTTAGAGAGTAATTTTTCAAATAGTTTTTCCCTCTCCACCCTATTTTTAGCCTCCAGCTCTTTACAAAATTCCGGATAAAGTTTTTCCAGATCTTTAAAAAAGACTGGATTTATAGAATTCATTGCCTTTATGCCATCTTGCATAAAAACAAAAATAGCTTTAATAACATTTTCTGATTTAGGAACAATATTTTTCACCCTTACATCCTGCTCTGCGTTCAATTTACGAATACAGGTTTCAACAAGCTCACGCTTGTCTTTAAATGTTTCGTAAACCGTTCGTTTAGATATTCCTAAAGCAACAGCGAGATCGTCCATTGTTACATTTCGGATACCATACTGAAAAAATTGTTTGGTTGCCTCTTCGATAATTCTGCCGCGTACTTCCATAAACGATATTTTCGGCAAAAATAACAGAAAACTAAGCAAACCAACAAAGTTTTCTTGTTTTTTAATGAATTATTAATATCTCAAAAACACTTGTTGGGATAATAATTTTATGCAATAAAAAACGGCACTTAAAAAGTACCGTTCTTTTCAATATATTTTGTATTACTTCGAGTTACAATATTACAGGCGGAAATGTTTATGCAATATTTGTATAAACTGCTTGTACATCATCGTCTTCTTCCAGCTTATCCAACATTTTTTCAATGTCTTCCAGTTGCTCCTCTGTAAATTCAACGGGGTCGTTGGCAAAACGTTTTAAAACAGCTTTTTTAACTTCGATATTTAGATTTTCCAGTCCATGAGCCATCTCACCAAAATTGGTATAATCGGCATATGCATAATATTCGCCTTCGTTTTCTTCAATTTCATCCAACCCGGCATCAATTAATTCCAGTTCCAACTCTTCCAATTCAAGGCTTTCCGGCTTCTCAAACTCGAATACAGCTTTTCTCGAAAACATAAATTCAAGCGAGCCTGTTGGAACCAAACCACCACCGGCTTTATTAAAATAACTCTTTACATTCGCTACTGTGCGGGTAGTATTATCAGTGGCACATTCAACAAAAACAAGAACACCATGCGGTCCTTTTCCTTCGTAATTTACCTCAGTAAAATTGGCGGCATCTTTCCCACTGGCGCGTTTTATGGCCGCATCAATATTTGTTTTTGGCATGTTTTGCGCCTTGGCATTTAATATAGCCGTACGCAATGCGGCATTTAAATCCGGCTCGGGGCCACCTTCTTTTGCGGCAATGGTTATCTTCTTCGCTAACTTTGGAAAAATTCGCGACATTTTGTCCCAGCGTTTTTCTTTCGCTGCCCTACGGTATTCAAATGCTCTTCCCATGAAAATCTTTTTTAGAAATTTTTCGCGAAAATATAAACAGATTTTTAATTAGCGATCATAATCACCCAAGAAAATGCAGGTTAATTTTTAATCTTCCTTGGTTTACAAACCTTTTCTTCCTTTTTTACCTTAGCCCCGCACTTCTTACATTCGTATTTTGGATTCTCTTTGTCTTTAAAATCTTTTAATTTACAAGCTGTCTTCTTTCCCATTGTCTATAATTGCTGTTCCCGGTGAAGTAAAACAACATTTACCGGATAATTGTTTTGCAGATAAGCCGCCATCTTCTCTGCAGAGTAGACAGAACGATGCTGACCACCTGTGCAGCCAAAATTTACTAAAAGATGCGAAAAACCACGTTCTAAATAGGTTTTCACGGCCTGATCTACCAATACTTTTACTGCATCCAGAAAAATGCCAATTTCCGATTTTTGCTCCAGAAACTGCTGCACTTTTAAATCTTTGCCAGTTAAACGTTTGTATTCCTCATGGCGACCGGGATTATTGATAGCGCGGCAATCAAAAACAAAGCCGCCACCGTTTCCTGAAGGATCTTCGGGAATTCCTTTTCGATACGAAAAACTAGTTACCCGCACTGTAAGATTGTTTTTCTTTCTGCCAATTTCTTTCAACACTTCAGATTTTACCAGCAGTCCCAGCACTTTGGTAAGCTCCGGGATTTCTACTGGCAATTTTAAATCATTGAGCAAAAATTCAAGGTTTTTAAGTGCATAAGGAATACTTTTCAGGAAATGCTCTTTCTTTTCATAAAAACCACGAAAACCATAAGCTCCCATTGCCTGCATAATACGGATAAGTACAAAGCCACGGAAATAAGCTGTAAATTCTTTCTCATTCACAGGAATGTATTGTTTCAATTCTTCCAGGTAATATTGAAGCAATTTAATGCGTACCTGCTGTGGTATATCTGCCTTTCCGTCATAAAGCAACGATGCCAGGTCGTATTGCAATGCTCCGCGTCGCCCGCCCTGATAATCGATAAAATAAACCTCGTTGTTTTTTAACATTACATTTCGCGACTGAAAATCGCGGTACAGGAAATAATTCGACTCGGCCGTAAGCAGGTAATCGCTAAAGGTTTGAAAATCATCTTCCAGTGCCTGCTCGTCAAAGGGAATTTTGGCCAGTTTCAAAAAATAATATTTAAAATAATTTAAATCCCACATCATCGATTGCTTATCAAAAGCATCTCTGGGGTAGCAAACAGAGTAATCAATATCCTTGCCTGCTGCGACCTGAATACGCGGCAACACCTTTATTACTTTGCGGTATTCAGCAATTATATTTTCAGAAAAACCTTCAGATTCGCGAATTTGCGAAAGGAAGTCAAACAATGTAGTATTTCCCAAATCTTCGAGCAAATACTTGGTCAAATCGGAACTTACTGCATAAATTTCAGGAACCGGCAACCCCTTTTCTCTAAAATGATTGGTAAAAGCCAAGAACGCGGCGTTCTCTTTTACATCGGCATTAAAAACACCAATTACTGAACGGTTATCATTTTTCAGGCGGCAATACTCGCGGTATGACCCCGACGGGGGAAGCATTTCGAAAGATTGTACACTTTCTTTAAGCTGATTCTCAAAAAGTTGAATTATTTTATTTTTATCTACTGTTTCCAAAAGAGCTATTTTTAAAAGTTATAATGTATTTTTATGTTTCAGAAAAGATGTCTAAAGCAAGAATCAAAAATATCTATTTTTTCAGGATACTAAATAATATAATGGTATTCTTTGGTTTTTTATTCCTTGTAAGCATCGTTCTTGCCTTTACTACACTTCCTTATAAAACATACCACTGGCTTGGGACAAGCCAATCGGAATTAACCACAGAACCACAAACCATTATTTTACTTGGTGGCGGAGGCATGCCCAGCCAATCGAACTTAATGCGTAGCTGGTATATGGAAAAGGCTGCAAGGAGTTTTATAAAATCCAATATTATAATTGCGATGCCCGGCCTCATTTCCGATAGTTTAAGTACTCCCCGGTTAATGAAAAAAGAACTCGAATTAAGAGGAATTTCTCCGGAACGGATAAGTTTTGAGCACAAAGGAACCAATACCCGTTCGCAAGCGCTGAATTGCCAGGGAATAATAAAAATGCAATCGCCCATTTTACTGGTTACTTCTCCTGAACATATGCGGCGGGCCGTTTTATGCTTTCGCAAAGCAGGTTTTACAAAGATAAATGCATTGCCTGCATTTGAAAATGCTGCGGAAGCCGATTTCTCTTTTAAAGATGACGAACTGGGAGGAAATAAAATTCTACTGCCCGGTGTTGGACAAAATACAAATATGCGTTACCAGGTTTGGAACCACCTTAAGTATGAAATTCTTTTTGCCAGAGAAATAACGGCAACGTTTTATTATAAACTACGTGGCTGGATTTAGAACTAACATAACAAAAAATACAAACGATAGTGTGGACTTTGTCCACTAAGATCATTTTTCCAGGTTTCTAACATATTCACTTAACCAACTACTTCCCTGTAAAAGACTGTAATCCTCCAGAAAAGCCTCCGTTTTTTTCAGTGTCTTTTTAAAATACTTTGCTCCCCGGCTGTAGTTAAAAAAACCATGAGACTGCTTACAATATCCTTTTAAAATGCATTTATTTCCTTCTTGTTTCATTACCTGTTTAAACCTGACAACATTTTCATACGGAACGGTGGTATCACTCTTCCCGTGCATAATAAGTGTTGGCGGCAAGCCCGAAGTAATGTGATGAACAGGAGAGATTTCAAACTCACGGCCATCCAGTTTTTCCTGCCCGTAACCTTTTATTCCTGTATCAACCACCGGATTAAACAATACGAGCGCATATGGCATAGTTAACACAGAAAGATCATCTGTATCTTCATTTATTTCTTTAATAGTTGCAGTGCAAGCCGCCAAATGTCCTCCGGCCGAACCACCTGCGGCAACTATACGACTGGTATCAATTCCCAGATTTTGTCCATTGGTTTTCAAGTAACGCATGGCAGATTTTGCATCTTTTACACTTTCAAAAGGAGTTGTATTGTGCCGATTTTTTGTGCGATAATCAGGACAAAAAACAACAATGCCCCGTGAAGCAAGGTACTCTGCCTGTAATTGAAAATGGCTCGGATCTCCACTTACCCAACCACCACCAAAATAAAAAACAATAGCAGGAAGAATCATTTCAGTTGGCATCTTTGGTTTATACATCATCATTTCAAGAGATACATCATTTACTTTTTTATATACAAAAGCCTGTTTCTTTACCTCAAAATGCTGTGCAGATAATTGCGAGAATATAAAGCAAATAAAAAATGTGGCATACCAAACTTTCTTCATTTTCACAGTATTATGTTAGATTTTTTCAAAAGAGACAGAGAGATGCCTCCCAAATAATTTGTACGGCAAGAGCCCCGAACATAAGTTTTCATTAAACATACCAAATTGAATATCGAAAAGATGGATGTATTTCTGCTTCTCCAAAAAGAAATTTTTCATTTTATCCTTTAATTCAAAAGTGAATTCAGAGAACAAACAGACAGTAATAAATAAAACCAATACGGAAAAAGTCAACGCTTTCATCTTTTCACTTTTATTCAAACAACCAACAACAAAGTTGCAGAAATTCGGTTTCTAATAGGGTGTAATATTACAGAATAATCGGCAGTTAAAAAAAGGAGTTGTGTATATTTACAGGCTCATAATAATTGAACAAGCTTGATTTCATTTGCTACAACATATTGGGTGCCTCTTTTACTGGCTATTATAATATCTGCTCTAGGTGTAGTACTTCTGCTTTATTTTAGAAGTAGGGAAAGCAGCGAACTCCCAAAAAATCAAGTCAGTGTACTTATCATCTTACGTTTCCTATCTTTTTTTCTGATTGCATTTTTATTATTGTCGCCTTTCATCCGCAATTTGAAAAAGATAACTCAAAAACCTGTCATCATAACAGCCTGGGATAATTCAGCATCTATCACTTCGCTAAAAGATTCAGCAACAATAATTAAAGAAACAGAGCAACTAAGAGAAAATATTTCCAACGAACTTGGAGCAGAATATGCACTCTCAAACTATTCTTTTGGAGTTAAAACGGAACAGGATAAACCACTTGATTTTTCTGAGAAGAAATCGGATTACAGCAACTTACTTTCAAGCATTAATGACAATCATTTTAATGAAAATATTGGAGCTCTTATTGTTGTAGGCGATGGAATATATAATGCGGGGAGAAACCCAGTAAATTTAACAGACAATATATCCTTCCCTATATATACAATAGGGCTGGGCGACACAACAGAGATAGCAGATGCACGTATTGAAAATATCAGGGTTAACCGTACGGCATTTTCAGGAAACCAATTTCCTGCCGAAGCTGATATTCATATATCAAAGTTGAAGGGTATCCCATTAAAATTATCCATAAAACAAGATAAAAAAGAAATACAAAGCACAGTAATCACTCCTCCGAACGACGACTATTCCGTTACCCATCAATTTATTATGGATGCAGAATTCCCCGGACTAAAACATTTTACAGCAACCATAGAACCAGCGCCAAACGAACGAAATACAAAAAACAATTCTACAGAATTTGTTATCAATGTACTGGAAAGCAAACAAAAAATATTAATCCTTTCCGAAGGGCCACATCCAGATATAGGAGCTATTGAGAATACACTTAAACTCCAAAAAACATATGACGTTTCTGTGTTTACAGCCGAGCCTTATCCTGCCAATCTTTCTGATTTTAATTTGATCATATTAAACCAGCTCCCTACGGCGGGAAAATCGTTGGCAAAAATACTTGAGCCATCAGAAAAAAGCCGGCTGCCATTACTGTTTATCGTTGGGAATAAAACTTTTATTCCTCAGCTAAATGCACTTGCACAGGGAGTACAAATTGATATGCTGGCAGGTTCATCTGAAGAAGCGCAGGCCAGTATCAACCCTGCTTATGCAACATTCACATTAAGTGAAGATTTCAAAGAAATCATATCTCGTTTTCCTCCATTGCAGGTACCTTTTGCAAATTATAATTTGTCAGGAGAGTTTACTCCACTTTTATATCAGAAAATTAAAAATATTGAAACACCAAAGCCACTGATTGCCTCAGGCGTAATAAACGGCAGGAAAATAGGATATATTTTTGGAGAAGGCATATGGCGCTGGAGAATGTATAATTATTATTTTACTGAAAACCAGGATCAGTTTAATGAGTTGATAAATCAATTGGTACAGTATCTGGCTTTACGTCAGAACGAAGACAATTTTATAATTGATTATAAACCAGAATACACAGAAACAGAGGATGTTATTCTCCAGGCCGAAGTATATAACGATGCTTTTGAACGTATTACAACTGAAGAAGTAAATATTGCGTTAAAAAATCAGGAAGGCGATGAGTTTAATTTTACGTTTGATGTTAGGGGTGATGGTTATTTCCTGAATGCTGGAAATCTGCCTGTAGGTGATTACCAGTTTGAGGCAGAGGTCACCATTGGAAATAAAACGTATACAGAAAAAGGCCGTTTCACTGTTACGGAAGTAAATATTGAGAATATAATTACACAGGCCAATCACCGTATGCTATACCAACTTGCTATACAAAGTGGAGGAAAATATTTTCTTCCGGATCAAACAAAAAATTTAGCACAGGATATAAAAAGTAATAACAATGTAAAGTCACTTACTTATTTCCAGGAGATGATCAACCAGTTACTTAATCTCCGATGGATATTTTTCATTCTACTTTTATTGTTAAGCGTGGAATGGTTTTTGAGGAAGTACTGGGGCATTTATTAACAGTTTCATTATACCTATGGAACAATTGAACAGAAAAACAGGAATATTGGCAACCATTGTTGCATTAGCTTTTGGTTTGTTTTCGTGCGCAACAATGCATACTATGGTAATAGAAATACCACAACAATCCAATAAAGAATTACCACAAAACATTCAGAGTTTAACTCTTGTAAACCGTACGGTTGATAGGTCTCTTTATACTGATTTACCATCAGACTCTCTTCAAAAAATATTTTACAAAGCAAAATTCAATCTGGATACAATGGTTTACGACCTTCAGTCAGTAGATACTACTTTACAGGCTTTAGGGCAGTTATTATTTGAATCAGGCCGCTACGATTACGTTATCCCGGAAGATCGTTTCCTTGACTTTCAAAAAAATGTTTTTTTAAGTGAACCAATGCCATGGCCAGAGGTAGAACAGCTGTGTGAAACATACAATACCGATGCAGTTCTGGCACTTGATCATTTTAAAACCAGGGTAATTACCCGGTACAACAGAAACCGTTATTTTAACCCTATCAATAATGAAAGTTATTCGGCATATGAGGCCAATATGGGTGTAGAATACGAAGCTTTATTCAGAGTATACGATCCAAATATTAAAAGGATAATTTCTAGTGAATTTGTGCGAGATACCTTAATATGGGAAGATGCAAATATAGAAACACGTACTTTATTCAGTCAGTTTACCCCGGTAAAACAGGCGTTAACAGAGGCAGGAATTGCTATTGCAATTGACTACTCTGACAAAATAAGTACTCAGTGGAAACAAGAGCGCCGAGGATATTTTGTTAAAGGAAACGGAGATTTTGAACAAGCAGGACAAATTGCGGAAAACGGAGATTGGGAAACTGCGATAACTTTATGGAAAAATATCGAAGAAAAGTCAAAGTCAAAATCAGAAAAAAGTAAAGCACAATTAAACATAGCTGTTGGTTACGAAATGCTTGATGATTTAAGTCAGGCCGTTTCATGGGCAGTAAAATCGTATGAAACCATGTACCGACAGGTAACATACGATTATCTGCAAATTTTAAAAAAACGAATGAATGAACTGAAAAAACAAAACACATGAACCGGAACATATGGATGGCTATTTTTCTGTTAATTACGACCTCTGCATGCACAGTATATAAGGAATATCCTATTGACGTATTTAAACCGGGAGAAATTACCGTCCCTCCTGATACAAAAAATATAGCAATTGTTTATCGCAATTTTAAATATCCGGGCGATACATTACAAAACTATTATAAGGATAATTATCAACTAAAGAAAGCTCGGTACAGAGGCAACCTGGATAGCAGTTTAGTGAATGTATGCATGGCTGGGCTGGCAAAAAGTCTCAAAGAAAAAAATACTTTTAACCAGGTTCTGGTTCTCCCCTATGATCTTTTCAAACCACACAGAGGAGAGAAACTTCCTCCGTTAAACTTTGATGTAATAAAAAAAATTACCTCTTCAACCAATGCCGATTTACTTATTTCCCTGGAAACGTATTCGTATTTCTTTTCCAAATACCCAAGAAATTATGAAAACCCTCCATCCAATGAAGTGATTACCGCAAATGTTTGGGCTGTATATGATCCTGTTTCAGAAAAACTACTGGAACGGAAAGCACTTATTGACACTGCGTTTTGGAACGGTTATGATAACCAAGGGAAATATCACAGCGATTATAAATTACCCCCCCGTGAAGCAGCATTAAAAATAGCTTCACAACTGGCAGGCGAAAATTATGCAAAACGCTTTTTCGCGTCATGGCAAACCGTTAACCGTACATATGCCGTTCCCCCTCCTGCTGATTTTTCTGATGCTTCGGCATATGTAGAAAAAGGCAAATGGGATGAAGCAGTGCAGATTTGGGAAAAATATGCCTCAGATAAAAATGGGAAATTAGCCATAAAAGCGCGGTATAACCTGGCATTGGCCTGCGAAATCAAAGACGATCTGGAAACTGCAAACAAATGGTTGGCAGCAGCCCAGAATCTGGCAACTCAATATAATGCCCGGGAGGATTTGAAAATGATTATTTCATACAGAAAAATATTACAGCACCGAGAAAACGACCGGAAGAAGCTTAACCAAAACTGAGAATGAAACGACCATTCAACCTCTATTTTTTTATTCTTCTACTCATTCTTTTTGAAGGATGCAATACTCTTTATAACTCTAAAACGATTAACATTGAAGTGTACAAACCTGGCAAAATTATTTTTCCACCAGATTTTAAAAATGTTGCAGTGCGATACAACAATACAAATGTTTCGTTAAACTCTGCTTTCGCCAAATACCTGTACCTTGGAAAAACATTTGAAGACACAACTAATACAGATAGTATTGCAGCAGAAATATATTTTCAGGCATTTGCAAATAATCTTCGGCACATACAATTTTTTGATTCCGTAACAGAAATATCCCAGGGAAATTACACGGGAAATTTTTTTATTGATTTAAGTCAACCGGAAAAACAGGATTCATTAAAAGAGGATAGTGTAAATGTCCAAATCAATAAAATTCAGCAACTGGGACAAATACTTACCATTCTTGCTCCCAATAGTATTCAGGGCGCTGACACTGTTATAATTCATCCGGAGTTGGGAATATACACACACGAACAACTCTCCCAAATTGCTGATTCAACCAGAGCTGATTTGCTAATATCGCTGGATTACTTTGGCTCCATTGATGTAACAGATCATATCCCGCAAATTTGTTATGGACAACGTTATGTTTTATCGCAGGGAATCTGGAATTTATATGATTTGCAGCACCTAAAATTAGTAAACTCAATAAACCGAATTGATACAGTTAGCTGGGATGCTGAAGTGGTATCACAAGGTGAACTTACCAAAATGCTACCGCCCCGCAAAGATGCAATTCTGAATGCAGCAGAAATTTCAGGAGCAAAAATTGCTGAATTAATAGTTCCTCACTGGTCTGAAGATGAAAGGATATATTACAGCTCTGGGCATGTGGACATGGTAAAAGCTGAAGCCTTCATAAAGGAAGAAAAATGGGTAGAAGCTGCCAAACTATGGAAAGCAAATATTACCAACCCAAACAAGAAAATAATGGCTAAATGCATGTTCAATATGGGACTAGCTTGTGAGATGGCGGGAGACCTGGATGCTGCCATTGATTGGGTTGTTCGATCATTCCAGATATTCGGACAGGATAATGAATTTAATGCTGAAAACTGCACCCAATACATTAAAATACTGGGAACACGCAAACTGGACCTAAAACGAATAGACTATCAACTTAATCCAAATACATTTGAAAGTAAAGACACAAAATAGCGGTTACCTTCTCAAATTCCGGCAACCGCCACTTTCGTTATAATATATGATGTTCCGCAAAAATTACTGAAGTTCTACCATCACGACAGACTTTGAAGGCATATTTACAGTTACTGTATTGCCATTTACTTTGGCGTCGTTAAATGCATCTAACGTTACAGTTTCTTTCTTGCCAAAATCGTTAAATGAATTAATCTTTTCCCCTGTAACAATACTTCCTTTAACAAAACTCACGTTTTTAGAACCACGCAATTCGCAAGTTACCCGGGTAGCTTTATCCGGATTCAAGTTGCTTATTGTTATATGAATTTTTCCTGAAGCATCTTTTGAAGCGGAAGCAGACAAAGAAGGAATATCCTTGCCCTCAAACGAATACGAGTCTGATTCAATTTCGGCAGGCAATAAAGTAGCATCGTGATGAACTGTGTACATCTTAAAAACATAAAACGAAGGCGTACGAACCAACTGCTTTCCATCTGTTAGAATCATCGCCTGCAATACATTCACTGTTTGTGCAATATTGGCCATTTTAACACGACGACAATATTTATTAAACAAATCAAGATTAATGGAAGCAACCATGGCATCTCGTAAAGTATTCTGCTGAAAAAGAAAACCAGGATTAGTCCCCGGCTCAACATCGTGCCAGTTTCCCCATTCGTCAACAATTAAACCAACCCTGTTTTGAGGATCGTACTTATCCATAATATTGATATGCTTTTTCAGCAACTCTTCCATAAACATGGTTTTCTGAAGCGTAGTGAAATACTCATTTTCGTCAAACTGAGTAGCAGAACCCTTTTTCTGCCAGTTATGGCAAATCGTATAATAATGCAACGAAATCCCCTGGAAGTTCCTTCCCGGATTTCCATTTTCCATCAACGTTTCCATCCAGTTGTAATCACCTTCACTGGGACCACATGCAATTTTATACAAATGGTTATCGCCATAATTTTTCAAATAAGTAGAAAAGCGCCGCATTTGGTCGGCATAAAACTGAGGAGTCATACTTCCTCCACATCCCCAATTCTCATTTCCCACACCCCAATATTTCACGCCCCAGGATTCTTCCCTGCCATTCTCTTTTCTTATATCAGTCATCGGACTTATGTTGTCCGAATTCAGGTACTCAACCCATTGCGACATTTCCTTCACTGTGCCGCTTCCAAGATTTCCACAAATTACCGGTTCGCAATCCAATTGGTTACATAATTCCAAAAACTCATGCGTACCAAAACTGTTATCCTCTGTTACTCCTCCCCAGTTTGTATTTATCATGGTTGGACGCTCATTTCTTGGGCCAATTCCATCCATCCAGTGGTACTCATCGGCAAAACAACCACCAGGCCAGCGCAAATTTGGGATTCCGATTTCTTTTAATGCACTTACCACATCATTTCTTATTCCGTTTGTATTTGGAATATCAGAATCTTCACCTACCCAATAACCACCATATATACAGTGTCCCAAATGTTCTGAAAAATGGCCATAAATATTACGGCTAATGGTCTCTTTGCCCAGATCGGTGTTAACAATAATTTTGTTTTGCGCTGATGTAAACATAGTCGCCAAAACAAAAAATCCGCTAAAAATTTTCTTGAGATACATTTTATTGATTTTTTAGTTAAGCTTGTTTTAATGTCAAACGAACTTAATGATTAAAAAATAATTTTCAAAATAAAATGTATATTTGACACTAATTATTTAAATAAAAAATAGACATTCCCCATATAAAACTATGAATCAACGCATAACAAATCAAAAAGTAATTATATTTAAAATTCAGGAAAGGATACTCGACTGGTTAATGAATACGTTTAATTCCGTCCGATTTAAATTCAATCAACCGCTTTTTATACAAATTCCCTATAGCTTTCTTGAAATTCTTTTTACTGATTCCCAGCATTGACTGTATCATATCGGGTGAAGATTTGTCAGTAAGGGCAATAAAGCCCCTGTTTTCATCCAAAAACGTTAAAATTGTTTGAGAAATAGCATCTACTTTTTCGTAACCTGGCTTTTCTAATAAAAGGTCTATTTTATCATCATCACGCACTTTATTTATAAAAGCTCTCCGTTTTTCACCAGGCTCAATTGTTTTAAAAATCTGATTCTTATATAGTATCCCCCAATGTTCATTATTCACAATAGCTTTGAAACCAAGGTCTGTCTCTTCAGAAATAATAATATCAACTTCATCTCCGGTATTATATTCGGGAGGAGTATTATCCAGAAACTTGTCGATTTTAGCCGATGCTGCTATTCGGTTAGTTTGATAATCAAGATAAATATACACCAGATAAGTTCCTCCCTCCTGCATTTTAGCCCGTTGTTCGCTAAACGGTACAAGTAAATCTTTGGGCAACCCCCAATCTAAAAATGCGCCAAAACGGCTCACTGCAATTACTTTTAAAAATGAAAACTCGCCAACCATTGCCAAAGGTTTTTCAGTAGTCGCCACCAGTCGATCCTCAGAATCGGAATAAATAAAAACCTCTGCTTGCTTTTCTTCTTTAACCTCTGAAGTAACAAATTTTTGTGGCATTAATATTTCTCCATGCTCTTCCCCATTTAAATACACACCATTCTCAGTTTCGCGTACCACCTCCAAAACATTTATTTTGCCTATCTCAACCATCTGTTCAATTATAAATTTTAACGTTTTTGCAATTCCTTTATCACTTTTTCGGAAACTTTAAACACAGTTCCATGTCTTGTCCCCTCAGGAAAATCAATTTGTTCTGAAATATCTTCCCATTTTTTTAAATCTTTCGATCGCACTGCTCCCATTTTCCCTTTCCGATATTTATCAAAATAAACGATGTAATAGTCATCCATCTTTACCGGAGTAGGACCTTCCGCCCAGTAATTCCCTGTTATTGGTTCGGATGGCCGACTATATTTCCCCGTTAATTCAGAACTTGTTGCAACACGAATATTCTTCTCAGGGGGAGAGAGTGTTTCATCCTTTAGAAATAAAACATATATGGCTCTTTCTTTTATAAGCGTACCATCTATTACATTAAAGCCCTTATCGTAAAACAACTTTGTTTGGCTAAAATTCTGAAAATCTTTGGTTGTTACATAATACATTCTATGGTTATACCCATTGTCTCCCACAGTCTCTGTTTCGGGAAACCTTCCAGGAATAGTAGTAGACCAGAAGATAAGATACTGCTTTGAATCTTCATCATAAAATATTTCCGGAGCCCAACAATTTCTGGCCGTTGGCTCATGCTCCATTACCGGAATAAACTTTTGTTCCGACCAGTGAATCAAATCTGAAGAAGAAGCGTAGCCAATTCCTCTTTCTTTCCAGCTAACAGTCCACACCATATGAAATTTCCCATCGGGACCTGAAATAATACAAGGATCTCTCATCAGCTTGTCCTCCCCTACTTCAGGCGTCAAAAATGAGGCATTGTTTTTTAAGGCGTACCATTTTAAACCGTCAGAACTATAAGCTAAATGCAATCCATCTTCGCCATTGTTCACAAAATACGAAAAGAGATACATTTCATTCTTTCCCTGACTATTGCTATTAATTGTAAAAACACAAAACAAAAGGGCAAAAAGCAGTTTCAAAAGTTTCATTGAAATTTTTTATATTATGCAAAATAAGGTATAAATAAGTTTAGAATTATTATACTACCCTCCAACTTTTTTCACTTTATATCCTTCATTTTTAAGCAACTCAATAACTTTTACGCAAAAGTCTCCCTGAATTATAATTTCACCATCTTTAACAGAACCACCAACACCACATTTTGTCTTTAATAACTTTCCAAGTTCTTTTAAATCATCAGAATTACCAATAAATCCGCTTACCAGTGTTACACTTTTCCCTTTCCGTTTTTTTCGGTCAAGGCTTACTTTCAAATTCTGCTTTTGCGAAGACAGTGTTTCTTTCTCTTCTTCTTTATCACTTTCATATTGAAAATCGGGATTTGTTGAAAAAACGACACCCAATCTGTCCTTCCAATCATTTGTCATAACAATCAAATTTTAAACAATAACTAATAAGCTCCCGGTAATATAGGCAATAATCCACCAACCAATTGCAATTCTTGTATACACACATAGTTTTTTACTAATTCGCGCATGGAGCTTATACTTAAAATAAGCTCGCCATATAAAAACAACCTCTACCAGCATTCCCAAAAATGCAGATAATCCAAGTATCATATGCAACGAAAACGGGACTCCGTGAAAACCCAAAATCATAAGTAAAATAGCGGTTATATTAAAAAATACACCCGTCGTCAAAAACCACAATACACCAGGAGAAACCATTTTAAAATTTAAGACAGAAATACTTCCTATCCCGTACAGCAGCAATGCTATAGTCATACTAAATGCCCCCGCCAGTGAAATTGGATTCATTCCTATCTCCATTCAATTTTTCTTTAACGGACAAAGGTAATGATATACATTAAAATATGATTTATTACGAACATTTATTCCGGATTACAGAATAACTTGAGACAAACTAAATGGAAAAATATTTCAATGCAAAGAACACAGAAAACCACCTAATTATCATCCAGGCATTTGCGGAGTATTTTTTTTATTTCCACCGCATTTTGTAGTCCTACTCCTGTCCAGTGGGGTAGTCCGTTTTTAAATATAATAAGTGTAGGAACACTTCTTATTTGATATTTCGTTGCTATAAATGGGTTTTTATCAACATTTACCTTGATTATGCGAACCGAATTCTTCAAATCTGTTTTTACCTCTTTTAAAATAGATGGTACTTCTTTACATGGGACACACCAATCCGTATAAAAATCAACCAACACTGGCCGTTTTGAATTAATTATATTCTGAAATTTTGCTATCACTTTCCCCTTCGTTTTTCTCTCTCTTTTCTATTTATATCAACAACAATATCTCCAAGTAAATAGCCCACAATGCATCCCAATACAGTATCTCATACAAAACAAACTTTATTGAGTCAGGCAAAACTATTACAAACAACCAGAGCTCTCAACACAAAAAACTAACTACTATTCCTGCCAGTATACGCAAAATTAATAATTGCTTGCTTCCGAGAAATTTCTCCATAGTTTATTATGAAGTGATAACAAACCTGCTTCCCGATAGTTTTTACACATCAATCAATATTTATTATAACAGATAGAAAAAATTGAAAAGTACTTCTTACGTATAAAACTTATCAATATGTAAGAATTTTACGTCATTACTTTCAGCATTTTACACCTTCTTATTCAGCACTTAGTTTGGTGATTGACAGTGCCTTTATGCTTTACTTTGTAATGTAGAAAAAAACAAAGACGATATTTGAAATATATAAAATATGATACGGAATATGGAAGGACACTTTATTCCGGTACAAACCCTAAGATTGAATCGTTTAGTTTAGTTTGGTTAGATTGTTAGATTTTAAGAGGACGCTTAAAAACTATCTCAACAGCAAGTGAGATAGTTTTTTTATATTTCCCGATACTGTAAACATTTCTATGTTTAGATTCCCCCTTATACAAGTTACTATATTTCAGCAATTCAAACATTATAACTCTTGATTTGCTCCCTTTTATTACAAATGTATAAAAGTCTAAAATAACAGTATGCTGCTATGGGAAGTATGTTATTGTGATTTTACTTTTTACTCAAATCGCGATAATACAAATCTTTTGCTTCGATTACCATTCCCGGATTATGCATCTGAATAGCAAAATGCCCCTTTTTATATTCGTCGTCATCGTAAGTCATTACTGGCTGGTCGTTAATCCAAAATTCGATGTGGCTCCCGACGGCTTTAATACGATAATCGAACCACTCACCATCTTTCACTAGATTTGCTGTTGCTTTACCGGTAGGTTTACCAGGTTTCCAAAGCCAGCCAGTATGTGCTTCCTGGGAATTACAGATTTGTGCTTCATATCCGCGCGGAAAACCATCCGGATTATCTTCCGGAGGATTGGCACGAAAATACAATCCGCTATTGGCATCCCGCCCGGTACTGTATATTTTAAATTTTCCTCTTACCTCCAAATCAGTAAGTTCAGGACTGGCATAAATATGCCCAAAATCACCTTCACCTTTTAAAACCCCGTCTTTTGCTGTCCAAGTTGCTTTGCCCCGGGCAGTCCAGCCATCCAGATTTTTGCCATTAAAAAACGACTGCCACTCAGGCTCTCTTTTACAGGCAAAAAAAAGCAAACAAACGGTAACTATACCAAATAAGAATAATGACCTTTTCATAATTTAAGTTTTTTAGTTATTACTTTAATGAATGAATATTAAAACTATCTAAATTTAAAAATACTTATTTTTAACATTTTCAAAATCAACATCTTCCGCATGTCTTACTTCGTGCGTTGAAAACAGGGTAACATTTTTGAGAATAAATAAAGGCGCGTCATCCTGTGTTTGTGCATCAACATGATAAAACTCTGCATTATGAACGTCGTCTAACACAAAAGCGGGCCGCTCATCATGGCTCAAAAAGCGTAGTATTACATTACTTACTTTCAACCCTTTCACATAACGAAAATACATTCCGTAGGCAGGTAAGGAATGCCACCTATACGGATCGGGGTACATGTCTATATTCTGAGCAACCTCTTTGGAAATTGCATCTTTGGAAACACCTCCCCGAAAATAAATACGAATATTGTCGAGGGTTAGATCTTCAATATAATGCCCGGGAATCCCCATTACCATTCCGGCTCCGGTTTCAGGAAACTTGGGGCGTCCGCCCACATCATAAACATTTATGTTACTCAGGGTAATCCGCCGACAAACGCCTACAGGAGTTCCTTCCGGTCCACGCATACGAGCATTTAACCGAATAAAAAAAGGCGTATCAGTTACATCCTTCATTGAGATATTATCAATTAAAATATCTTCAATTATTCCCCCGTCAGCTGTTTCAATACAAATTCCACGCGAATGCTCAAATACACAATTGGAAACCGTTATATTTCTAAATCCTCCATTTGACTCCGTTCCCATTTTAAAACGTCCCGTTATACTATGATTGGCTCCGGGTTGTTCATCTTTAAAATTTTCCTGAAAGGTTCCATTCATTAATGTTCCATGGTCATAGCCATACACCTGGCAGTTTGTAATAGTTACATTCTCTGTAGCACGGGCATAGCCAAGTGCAAACGACGATTTTAAACACAATCCATCGTCAGTAGGAGAATTGATATTGCAATTAGAAATACGTACATTTTTACAACAGTCAATATCAAATGCATCACGGTCGGCATCAGCACGCACATTATCTATGGTCAGGTTATCCACGCCTGTTGCAAGGATACAAAAATGTCCACCATGTAAAATTGACACATCACGGATTGTTACGTTAAAACAGTTTTTTAATGCAATTGCCTTATTCCCTGCCCCCTGTATATCCGGTTTATCGTAAGTATACAAACCTTTTCCCCAGATCATTCCAAATCCGGTAATAGCAACGTTATGCAAACTGTCTCCATAAATCAAACTGTTACTCCAGTAACTATGTCCGAAATCCTGGTATTTCTTATACCATGCGTCTTCCTCTGGCAAATCATATCCTTTTCCATCCACTTCTTTATCACCAATGAGCACAGCTCCCTGATTAAAAAAGAGTGTAATGTTATTTTTTAAATGAATTGTATAAGAAAGAAATTCACCAGCAGGAAAACAGACCGTTCCTCCCCCACTTTTTGCAGCTGCATCAATGGCATTATTAATGGCTTCTGTATTATTGGTTTTACCATCTCCTTTCGCACCATAATCAAGCACATTGTAGAAAACTTCATTTGCAGAAACTGTTAATACTATTAAAATAAAAAACACCGCGGATATAATTCCCTTACATTTCATAATATCAATAATTTATTCAGATAACTACTCAAGAAAAAAATCTATTCCTGCTTCTAATCCATCCCAAATTTACAGCCCTGAGAAATAATCCATATTCCAGGAGGGCCGTTCCCAGTAGCTTGTTACATGCAGCAAATCGGAGAAATACATACGTTGATGTTCTTTACGAAATTGCACCAATTCCCGCAAGGCATTTTTTGCCTCTTCCACCCGCTCTTCCGGAATATTTTTATTGCCATTATATATAGCCGCGAGCTTAAGAGTTAAACGGGCATGTTGCAATCCCACCTGCAAAAACTCTACCCGCCTGGCAAACTCCGGTAGCGGGTCAGCCAATGCTTCCTTCAATGCCTGTGAAAGAATTGCCTCTGCGGGTTCAAATACATCTTTCGTAAATGCTTTATTTACCTCCAAAGGATAATTTGCATATCTGCGCACGCTTAAAATATTTACAAAATTCAAAACATTTTGTATGGCATAATTTTCCCAGTAATCACAATAGCGCTCAATACTTTTTGCTGCCGGGCCAAAAGCTGAAAAATACTCTTGCCTTATTTTCTCAATTCCAAGTTCGGGTTTATTAAAAAGCCGCATGTGCATATACAGCCGAAGCCCCTGAACAGCCCATTGTCCGGTGTAAGAGTCAAAATCCACCCCCTCCATACCATTTTCATAAGCAAACTGAAAGAACTCGCCGGACTGCCATGTATCAAAAAAAGGCATCACATAACCATCATGTAAATAATTGGGCCTGTAAGCCATTCTCATTCCTGTTTTTCTCCATCCCAGCCACTGTTCTTTAATCCAGTCGCAGGCCGCTTTGGGCATTGGAAAATAGCGAAGATGCGGATCGCGCCATTGAACAAATTCTCCGTAAAAATCCTTTCCCAGCTTAACATCTGCTACCGGCGCAGTAAACTCATTTTCATAAAGAAACGAGCAAGAAATCTGTACATCCGGATTTCGCTTGCTGGCCTTTTCCTGAATAACTTTCCAAAAATGTGCATATCTGTCGGATGTCTGGCCATAAAACACATCTGTTTGAGGCGGATTGGAATACATCAGCCTGGCAAACCAAGGCGGATTCTCAGGCTGAGGACCATCCCATGCCCTACATTTATCGCATGTGCAACGACCTACATGGTCAATCGGCCCAAGAACCAATGTACTTTTACCATCCCACTGGTCAACAATAAAATCCTGCAGTCCTTCATTGGTAACACACAACGAAACTTCGGGGTTTTCCCTTTCCGGATTTGGATTTCCGCGTGTACCGTCATTACACAACACAAACCACTCCGGATGCTCCTTGCTATATTTATTCCACCAGCCACTGGCGATATGTCCTGAAGGCGGTTTTGCGTCAAATCCGCCCAGCCGCTTCCGCCGAAATAATACACCCACAGCCTGTCCATAACTTTGTGCTACATCCTGTGAAAACCCAAGCCTCTCATCTTCTTCAGAGAGTTTACCTCCATTAGCAATACGTTGAATAATTCCCCAACGTAAATTTCGGTACAATAAAGCGGGTGCTTCCATTTTATTTACAGAAGAAAAGGAGATGTTATTTGTTTTGGGGACAAATGTTCCCAGCTCGCCAGGCCATAACCAACGCACACCCACAAATTTTTCCAGAAACTCGTAAGTACCGAAAAGCGTACCAACATTGGGATTTCTTTGATCCAATGGATTACCATCATCTTCCTTTCCAACAATAAAAAGATCATTCCCAACCGACCTTAAAACATAGGCTTCCCTGGGTAAATGCATGGCATCTATCCCAAAACGTAAAGCAGTTTTGGTCTCCCCTACATAAATACGTGTATAAGGTTCTTGTGGCACCATGCCTTCTGAGACAATACCTAATGTCACTCCGGTGGCAAGTTTCACATGCTTTACCAATTCATTTACTGCATACTTTGCTGTTTCTGAAGGTTGCTCTGCCGTAACGATAACAGCACTGGCTTTTCCTTCTGCAACAACCGTCACCTGGGCCGCAACAGAAAAAGAACTACAGAGCAGAACAAACATTAACCAACTTCCTGCATTAATTATAAACCGCTTATTTTTCATCAAATTCATTTTTACTATTTTAATGATACAACACTCCTGCTGGTATTTCCTGCAAATTAAAACCAGGCCCTTGCCAACTCACCACATTGAACTTTTTAGCACCTAACTGAAAATATTTTTCATCGATTTTATATTTCCCCTTGCGCAGTGCAATGGTTCTGAAACCTCCATGCAGAAATTCTTTTCCATCGATATACAGTGTACATTTATCGTTAACCTTTATTGAAAAAGTATAAATCCCGTCTTTGCGAATATCAATGTAACCGGAAAAAATGTATCCAAAATAATCCTCTCGCTTTCGCTTTTCAATGGTAAAATTTGGCAGAAGACCTGTTTCAAGCGGAGTTAAATTATCAAGGTCATTTTCGTCCATTACATGAGCATGATAATATTTGTATTCAAGCCCACTTTTGAATGATTGCTGCCCATTATAATTGGTATAATTTTCATATTCGAGTTTATTCAACTTTACAGAAACCGGAGCACTTGGCAAAACACCCTTTTTATAAGCAACAAAACGCAAATTGGTTGTTTCATGCAATACAACCGGAGAAGTGTAAAGGTTTGATTTATCTGTTGGACGGCTACCATTGGTTGTATAATAAATCCTGGAATCTTTGTCGTTACACTTTAAAGTTACCGAAGCCTCATCCAGAAAATACTCATCGCTAGTTACAGCAAAAGGCAATTCAGCTGCTGCTTCATATTTTTCACTTGTCGGACGATCTTCAGGAGCAGTTCCCCAACTTTTATTTGGCGAAGCTCCCATTTGAAATTCCAACGTGGAGCCATTTAGAATATCATCATGTATAAACCACGACTTTGTATAATTATTTCCGTTCAGCTTAACCGACTGAATATATTTATTTTCCGAAGAAATATTCTTAGCAACAATCGTAAAATCTTTTCCATTCTCAAGATGAATGGTTACTTTATCAAAAATCGGGCTTCCAATTGCATATTCAGGAGTACCGGGACACACCTGATAAAATCCCATAGCACTCAAAATATACCAGGCCGACATTTGACCACAATCTTCATTGCCGCTTAAACCGTTGGGTTTATCGTCATACATCGTACTCAGAATCTGACGAACCATAGCCTGTGTTTTCCAGGGAGCGCCCGCATAATTATACAAATACGCCATATGATGGCTGGGTTCATTTCCGTGTGCGTATTGTCCGATTAATCCAGTTGCATCGATGGCATTTTCATCATGTTCCGATTCTTTGGAAAACAATGTATCCATCCAGGTAATAAACTTTTTATCGCCTCCAATCAAATTGATTAATCCATTTACATCCTGAGGTGCAAACAAGCTGTACTGATATGAGTTTCCTTCCACAAAATGCTCGCTTCCTTCTGTCGGGTCAAAAGAAGAAACCCAAGTTCCATTGGCATTTCGGGGCCGCATGAAACCGATAGAAGAGTCGAACAACTTATTATAAAACTGTGAACGGTAAATATAATCCTGAAAATCATCCTCTTTATTCAGCAACTTTGCCATGTGCGCCACTGCCCACTCGTTGTAGGCATATTCCATTGTCATTGATACAGAACCACCTGTTTTATCTGCCGGGATAAAACCCAAATCATTAAAGTAAGGAATACCATCTACCCGCTTTTTCATTGCTTCCAGGGCCAGGCCGGAATCAAAATCCCTGATTCCTTTTGCATAAGCATCCAATATTACTGAATGAGTGTGGTAACCAATCATCACTCCGGTGTAATTTCCGGCCAGTTCCCACTGCGGAAGTTTCCCTCCAATTCTGTACATCTCAAGGAAAGTTTTTATCCATTCGTTGTAACGTTCCGGATCGATGATGGAATACAGCGGCATATTGGCACGAAACGTATCCCACAAAGAAAAAACGGTGTAATTATCAAATCCTTCAGCTTTATGAATTTGGTGATCCACCGCACGGTAACGGCGATCCACATCCATAAAAACATTGGGAGCAATAGCCGAGTGATACAAACCGGTATAAAAAATACGACGTTCTTTTTCAGTTCCGCCTTCCACTTCTATTTTCGATAGGAAGTCGTTCCATTTCCCTTTTGCCGAAGCTGCCACGTTGTCGAAATCCCAACCCGGATTTTCAGCGTCAAGATTCTTTTTAGCACCGTCTATATCCACTGCAGAAATACCCACCTTCACTAAAACCTGTTCACCTGCTTTGGTAGCAAATTGTACAAAGGCCCTTATGTTTTGCCCTTCTGCCTTTTTTATCCCCTGAATCAGAGAATCGTTCACCGCAATTCCATACGAACGAAAAGGTTTTGAAAACTTCGCATAAAAATAAACGAACTGTTCAGTAGCCCAGCGGCGTGATTTTCGCAATCCCTGAATTTCGGTATCACTTATAAATTCAATGTTAGATTCAAGTACATGGTCGCGATTTTTTAAGTCGATAATAATATTGGATTTGTCGGATTCGGGGAAAGTATAACGCTGCATTCCTGAACGCGCAGTGGCTGTCATTTCAGCCATAACATTATAATCATCAAGTAAAACGCTGTAATATCCCGGAGATGCTTTTTCGTTCTCGTGACTAAATACTGAACGATATCCGTTTTTTGAATCGTTTTCATCACCGGGAAGTATCTGAACTTTCCCAACTGTGGGCATCAGCAGCACATCGCAATATTCAGGTGCGCCAGTTCCGCTTAAATGGGTATGGCTAAATCCCATTATGGTTTTATCGGAATAATGATAACCGGAGGAACCATCCCAATCTTCCCAGCGTGTATCGGGGCTTACTTGTACCATGCCAAACGGCTCGGTTGCCCCGGGGAATGTGTGTCCGTGCCCTCCTGTCCCAATCATAGGATCAACAAAAACAGTATAATCACTAACATCTTTCCTTCCTGTGCAAGATGTAAGAAGAAAAAGTAAAAAATATAAAAAGTTACGTTTCATTTATTTCAGTTTAGTTATTTCAGTTTAGTTATTTGCCTCATCTTTTTTAGCCATTTTGACTTAATGGAATAATACGTTGGATAGGATTTCTTCCTTTTCCCTTCCCGGTATTTTCCAACCTATATTTAACGCTTTTGCCCCACCCATCTGAAAGTATTCTAAATAAATGGAATGAAGTCCTTTTGCCAATCCTATTTTCTTCAATTTTTCCTGTGTTTTATGAAAGCCATCGTTATTTATAATTTGCTTTCCGTCCACATACAAAATTCCGCCGTCATTTGAATTCACAAAAAATTCGTAAACCCCATCGACCGGAGCTTTTATATAACCCTTAAAACGATAGCCAAACGCTCTGTCATCGGTTATTGCAGCAATATTAAAAGTGGGGATTACTCCTTTTTCCAGCACCGGATATTTCGCTAAATCCTCCATTTTCACACAATATCCTTCCAGATATTCATACTCAAGCCCGGAAGTTACTTTTCCAACAAAAGTGGCCAGACCGAGAGTTAATTTCTCAAAATGGGCCGTTGCAGGGAAACTTGAGTGGCTCCCTTCTATAAAAGAACTCGCTTTTATTATTGATGATTTATTTAGTTGAATAGGTCCTGAATATAAATTGGACCTGTTGGATGGATTGGAGCCATCTGTTGTAAAATAAATAGCTGCTTTATTATAATCGCAGGAAAGAAAAACAGTGGTTGAATCTATAAAACTAAAATCTTTCGATTCTATTCTAACCATTGGAGCGGTAGGATAATCAATGGTTTTCGGACAATCTTCCGGATTGCTTCCCCATTGTGTTAATGGCTGATTACCCATTTCAAAACTCAGCTCCCCTCCATTCATAATATCTTCATGTTTCAGGAAAGATTTACTGTAATCTTTGTTATTCAATGTTGCTAACTGAATATATTTATTGCTGGCTCCGGCATTCTTCGCAATTATTGAAAACTTCTTTCCATTTTCCAGATGGATGGTAACTTTATCAAAAATAGGCGTTCCCAAAACATAATAATCCAAACCTGGAGTTACTGGATAAAATCCCATAGCGCTCAATACATACCAGGCCGACATTTGACCTGCATCCTCATTACCACAGAGTCCATCTGGCTTATCAGAGTAAAAAGAATCCATTATCTGCCGGATCCGCTCCTGTGTTTTCCATGGTTTGCCAACAAAATTATATAGATATGCCATGCTGTGACTTGGTTCATTTCCGTGAGCATATTGCCCAATCAGTCCGGTAACATCAGCTACATTTGTATGCAACGAATCATTCTCTGTAGAAAAACAGTTGTCAAGCAATTTTTCAAAAGCTGCATTTCCTCCAACAAAATCAATTAAACCATTAATATCCTGCGGAACAAAAAATGAATACTGGTACGCATTTGCCTCAGTATAATATTCCACTACTTCTATTGGGGAAAAAGGGGTCAGCCACTGATAATCACTTCCTCGGGGGCGCATAAAACCAACTTCCTGACAAAAAACATTCTGATAGAACTTTCCTTTCTGCGAGTAAAAATGATAATCTGTCTCATTCATTTCTTTTGCCAGGCGCGAAACACACCAATCATCATAACTATATTCAAGCGTTCGCGAAACCGACTGACTTTCTTCATTGTACGGGATAAACCCTATCTTTTTATAAATCGCCTTTCCATCACGGAAACCTTCCGACAACTTTTTCATAGCAAAAAAAGCTTTCTCTGTGTCGTAGTCCCGGATTCCTTTTGTCCAGGCATCGGCAATAACCGGCAACGAATGATAACCAATCATGGCAAAACCTTCATTACCGCCAAACTCCATAATAGGCAAATTGCCAAAATGCTCATATCGCTCCAAAAACGTACGGATATACTGGTTGGTACGTTTCTGATCGATGATAGTGAGCAGCGGATGCAGGGCACGGTGCGTATCCCAAAGTGAAAAAGTTGTATAATTATCAAAATCAGTTGAGGAATAAACTTTTTTATCTGTACTCCGGTACCGGCGATCAACATCCATCGAAATACCTGGATGAATGTGCACATGATATAAAGCAGTATAAAATGTCCGGCGTTGCTCTTCTGAACCACCTTTCACTTCAATCCTGGACAGTTCATTATTCCATGCTTTGGCGGCATTTTTTCTTATTTCCTCAAAATCCCAGCCAGGCAGTTCCTTTTTCAGGTTATTCTTTGCCCCGTCTATGTCTACTCTCGACAAAGCTACTTTAACCATTACCTCTTTTTTGGTTTGCGTGTTGAATGTAAAATGGGCTTTTACATTTTTACCTGAAATCTCCGTTGCGTTTTTTTCAAGATTTTCATTTTTGTAAAAACCATAAGATTCAAACGGCCTGGAAAATTCGGCACAAAAATATATAGTCCTATTTCCGTCCAAACCTCCATATACATGTCTGAATCCTGCAATTTGCGTATCCGAAATTTTTTCCAGATAGAGGCTGTCAATGTTATCGTTAATTCCATGCACCAAATCCAGAATAATATTTCCTTTATCAGTTGCAGGAAATGTATATTTATGAAATCCAACGCGTAATGTGCTGGTCAGTTCAACCTTAATTCCATCTTCGAGTAAAACAGAATAATAGCCGGGTGAAGCTATTTCATTATCATGTAAAAAAGCAGCCCTGTAACCTGATTTTGTATTTGAGGTATCGCCCGGTGTCAGTTGAATTTTACCCACTGTAGGCATGAACAAAAAATCTGCTCCCCCACCACTGCCAACACCACTGTAATGAATGTGGCTAAATCCCATGATGCTTTTGTCGGAATAATGATAACCGGAGCATCCGTCCCAGGTAGTTGTGCGGGTATCCGGACTAAGCTGCACCATTCCATGCGGCATTACTGCTCCTGGGAAAGTATGCCCATGCCCGTTGGTTCCAACCATTGGGTTAACGTAAGAAATATAATTATCTGCATCTTTCTTTCCCGTACATGATGCAAAGAAAAGTATAAGCAGAAAATATAATAAGTTAGGTCTCATTCAATTCAGGTTATTATTTAGCTCATTTACAATAACATATTACAACACCAGCTCATCATAATCAGAAATTACTCCAAGAGCGAGGCTAAAATCATGACTTACATTAAATTCATGCAGAAATGCCACCACATCACAATCTGCTTTATGGGCAGCAGTAACCCCTGCAAACGAATCTTCAAATACTAAAACGTTGGATGCAAGAAACCCTATTTTTTCAAGTGCAATCAAATATGCTTCCGGATTGGGTTTATGTTTTGTTACTTGTTCTTTGGTAAGAACAATGTCAAAAATACCTTTTAGTTGTGTTAGCTCCAGAATCAGCTCAACCATCCAGCCAGATGCAGAACTCACCAGTCCCAGCTTTTTTCCTTGCTTTTTTAAAATCGTCAGCAAGTAAAAAGCATTTGAATTAAGTTTAAGTTCCCGAACAAGCAATTCCTGATATATCTGTCGAAATTCCCTGTCAAAACGTTCAGCATCTGGTTTTATTTGTGCCACTGAAAAAAAGTGAGCTGTTACCTTTTCCCAGCTTTCGCCCATAACGGCCTTATATGAATCAACATTAGCAATTCCTCCAAAAATACTACAGGCTTTTGACAGTGCCTCTCCCTTCAACCTTTCAGAATTAACCAGAGTTCCATCCATATCAAAAAGATAGGCTGCATATTCCTTTTTTAGTTTCATATCACTGTCCTCCATTTCTTTAAGCAGTGAATTTTCACAAAAGAATTACGCCGTTCATTTAGCTGGAAATACAATATATTTTCTGTTGAATCATTCACAATACAATGCTTTCATCCATTTGTACTCCATTTTTAGTCTTCATCATTATTTTTTTTATAATCTCTCCTGGCATCATCTTCGTCATCCATTTCCGGTCCCTGCTCAATTTTGGTCCAGTCAATGGTTTTGTGGTAGCGTTCCATAGAAAGTTCAGCATTGTACATCCTTTCATCATGACGCTCCAAAGTATAGGGAGTAAAATCAGGTTCATCAGTAAAAAAGTCCTGTAATAAGGAACCTGTTTGGTCAAAATGATTTACATAGGGCACGTTCAGAATATTATAAATGGTTTTCAGGATAGCGCCAAAATTGGCGTGTGTGTGCGAAACATAACCATGTTTTACATACGGGCCAGCCATCATCAAAATGGAACGATGCCCATCTACATGGTCAACACCTCCCTGCGGATCGTCTTCGGTGATAATTACGAGCATATCTTTCCAGTATTTTGTGCGGGAAAGAAAATGCAGCACACGGCCAACAGCCAAATCATTATCTACCATGTACGATTGACGATATGGATATCCATGTTCAGGATCGGGGCTTGTTCCATGGTCATTGGGAATCATCATGGTAACAAAAGGTGGCATTTCATCGTTGCTGTCAATCCATTTCTCAGTAAATTCCTTTTCAAACTGATCCATCCGGTATTGGTCGGGAATATTCATGTTATAGCCTGCATAATTATGACTTGTCCGGTAAAACAAGGCTTTTTGCATAGGAATCATAACTCCGTGAGCCGCTCCGGTATTTACATCGTACCATTCTTCGCGTTCGTGCCCGCTTTCATTTGCCTGACCAAAATTGTAGAAGTCTACCCCCTGCCGATCCAGCGCTTCCCACAGACCACCAATTTCAGCATAATCCTCAGGATCAACGCTTCCAATCGTTTTGGGGAAACGGCGTCCTTCCGCTTTAGAAAATGGCATGGCTTCTTTAGTTGTTGCAGCATTCGATTCTACCCATTCATTAGGAATTACTCCTACCAGCCAATGGTGACCGTGAACAGAGGCATCGCTATCGCAATAATAATTATCGGAATAGGAAAATTGTTTTGCCGCTTTTATGTGGTTAGGAGAAATACGCAGATTTGGAAAATCCTTTTGCATAGAATCCGGCAACGTGTAGGTATTATTTATACCGTAACGAGCCAGCGTACTGTCACCCCGTCCGCCTTTTAACTGACCAAAAACCTCATCGTAGGTTCTATTTTCCTTAGTAATGTAAACTACATGTTTAATAGGGCTTTGGCGCAAACCCGGCAGTGGCGGCAGCGGATTTTTACCATCATCCTCCACTGTTGTTTCAATAAATGTATTGTCGATAGACTCTTTGGTATATTTTGCCAATTCTTCGTTGGTGGGAACTTTTACTTTCTGAAAACTTCCCAATTGAATCCTGCTAACAGAGCTTCCCTGCACTGGTGCAACAAAACCATCTCCGCCGTTGGGGCCAGCTCCCCATCCACGACAGGTTATAATGTAAAGGTATTTTTCATCATTAGACAATTCCACTCTGGTTGGCCCCCAACCGGAAGGAATCAATCCTTTGGTTGTTCGGGAAGGAATATCGATTACTGCAACGGCGTTAAATCCCAACAAAGCGACGTATAAGGTTTTTTCATCTTTGCTCATGGTTATTCCAAAAGGAAGAGAACCACGAAGCTTATCAATTCGCTCATCTATCTGAATAGGAATCCGGCCAACAATTTCCTGCGTTGTATAATCAATTATACCAACATTATCGTTTGAGGCGTTGGTAACATACGCATACTGCTTTCCAACGGCAATAGAATTCGGGCTTGCCCCGCCCACAACTTCGGCATCTTCAACCGTTTCGCCAATTAAATAACCTGTTTTAAATTTATTAATTACCTCATTCTTCCCGAGGTCAATTGTAAATACACTCATTGCATCCGGATGATTTGGACTGCCTAAGCCGGGTATTACTTTCCCTTCTACAAGTGTTCCCTCCCTCGATTCGTGCGTGTTCTCTCCGTACGGATGATGGGAAATCCTCAAATCATCATAATTCTCAGGTGTTGCTCCTTCAACCAACGGATAAGAATAAACGCCAACGTTTGCTACAAACGCCTGTTTTTTATCAGGACTAATAGCCACACCAAAAGGCTGACGCCCCACTTTTACAGAAGCTGTCAGTTTCTTTGTAGCCAAATCAATACGAACCAACCTGAAATTTGCACGGTCTAAAACCAACAACTCATTATTATCCGGATTCAACATTAAATCGGAGGTAAAACTATCTTCATAATCTACACCATTTACTTTTCCGTTAAGCGAAATATCACCTACTTTCCTGTAATTTTCAATGTCGTAAATCACCACATCCCCTTTATCCCCTCCACTTAGGTAAACATGTTTTGAATCGGGAGAAAAAGCCACGCCCAAAAACGAGCCGCGGGTTAGTGGAGAAGGAATCTTTTGATCGTAACTAGGAATTCGTTGAGAAGACAAATCCGCCAGGTTGATAATTGTAATTACACCATCATGCAAAGTAACCGCCTTTTTACCATCGGGAGAAATAGCCATCCCATACGGATCATTGGTAATGGGAATTACGTCACCAGCCATGGTAACATACCGGCCACTTGGAAGTACAGTAACGCCACTTTTATCAATGTTACAATACTGATCTTTGCCGGGAACCTGTAACACTTTTACGGTTGCTACCTGTTTGTTACAACTCATCAACAGCACTAAAAAAATTACTGAAATAAAAAATTTAGAATTCATCTTATTGTTTTTAATCATTGTTGTCCGGTAAACCGGATTTAGTTTAAATTCTCATCTATAACTTCCTGATATTCAAAACAGGTATTTCTATTCTTCAAAAGTAAGCCCCCGCGTTTCGGGGAATAGCGAATGTTGATATTTGTACTTGTCATGCTTTATTAGTTTGAGCCAGCTTTTTTCGGGATTTTCCAGAAATGCATAAATGTTAATGTAACTCATTAATTGCTGTCTTATAATAGACACCATGTTCGAAAATGCCCATTTTATCTTGAGTTCGCTTTTTGCAAATTGGCAAGCATAGCTGCCCATATTTGTATCTCAATGGCGTTCTCATTGTCACCAAGAAAATATTTTAATGGGAAGTTCTGTTTAAGCTGTTTGAAAAGCAGTTCTATTTGCCAACGTTTTTTGTAAATCAAAGCTATCTTTTCGGCAGTTAGTTCAAAGTTATTGGTTATAAACTCAAATAACCGCTGGTTTTCACTATCCCAATAAGCAATTCTACGAGCCTTGTGTTCTTTCGTTTTATTTTCTCCATACAGAAGCACCACTTCTTCGCCTTTTAGGACACCAAAATCTGTGTCATCTGGTATATCGAACTCTTTTCCTGATGTATAAAGTGCATTGTCTTTCAATCGGGTTACATACCAAATTGACTTTTCCGAAAAAGCTTCATATCGCGCGTAGTCAACATATCCTTTGTCAAAAGTTATAATCGCCCCAGATGGCAAAGCCTCCACTTCTTGCAAAAACATATGGTCGTGCCTGGCAGCTTCGCTGTTTCGCGGATTCCCTTCACCGGGCTCCAGTCTTAAAGCGATTTCTTTACCTGATTCAGATGATACTGACTTTTTAAAATCGCAAGAAGGACTCCCAATAAAAAGGAGTACAATTGCTAAAATAATCATAGATAATTCCCGATTTTTAAATTTCATTTTTTTTTAAAAGTGACTTTGGCAAGTTACTAATACATATTCAATTTATTAAAGAAGGCGAACTTTCCCTTTGCCTCCGCTATTCCCGAAGATGTCACGATCATCCATTTCTTTGAAGGAAGCGTAAACCTATTAGTGTTTGGTATAGTAAAAGTTATGCTAATCTCCTCATCCTGCGAATTATAAAACAGCACTTTATTTTCTCCTTTAATCATTAATAAAGAGCTGGCCTTTTCAAGATTAAAAGCGAGAGTACTTTCTTTGTATTCGGAAAGACCATAAAAACCTAAACATACTTCTTTCCAGTTTTTTGGCTCTCTGATAATTATAATTTTAGCATTTGCATTAAAATCCTGAGCAATCCCAGATTTAACACCAAAATCAGAGATATCATTATTTTTTCTTAAAACCAGAGCAATAGTTTCATGCGGGGTCTTAATTTTCTCACCCCAAACATTTTTATTGTCTGTCATTATTTTATTATACATTACCCTGGGTTCTCCCTCATAATAAGGATAGATTAAAGTAGAAAAGGTCGCGGGTGCTTCTTCATTCTTCAAATAAACAACCGTAGGTATTGGCCTCTTCTCCTCGGGCATCCAACCCAAAATCGGATTCTCCTCTCCTTTTGCTATCCTTGCAAGCATATTTTCAGAATCCATTGAAAAAAGTCCTAGTTGAACTGAATCAGGTCGCAGGGTGTGAACTGACAACGTCGTTTTATTTAATTTTGCATCAGGAGCATTCAGATTAAAATGAGCTTCGTAGCTATGAACTCCTTTACCATTTAAGAAATCAACGACAACATAATAATATGGTTTGAGAAAGATAACATGACGAGTATGACTGATTGATTTATCTTTTTCTCCGACATATTCCCTGGGTAAATATTGAACTGCCTTGTATCTGTTTTCCTGGTAGCCAGAGGAATAAGTTCCCATTCCGTAATCAAATAAGGGAGAAGTTACCCACGGATTTTTTAATGAATCTTTTAAAAGGCGACTTTCAGGAATATCGGCACGGTGTTGATCTTTTCCATCAACTATAATTGTATTATGGCTATAGGTTGAAAGAGCAAATCTTCGCCATTTTGATAAATCGTAGGAATAGTTTCCGGGTTCTGTAAGAAGAATTTTACCCCTGGAATAAAGATAAAGATTAAGCTTATCCTCATGTTCGTGGTTGGATCCAACAGGACCAGCGTCAAAATAAAGACAGTTATCCAAACGGTTCCAACCGCTGCGCATTACATAATAACCCGCGTAATTAAAAAAATATGAATCGAAACCGGGATTAACTCCCTCTTTACCAAGAGTAGCTCCAAACAGAAATTTTGGATCTTTCCATATATCGTATGCCTCCCTTAAAGAAGATGCCACATTTGTAGGATCTGAATCACTGAAAGCAGGAAGATTACCAGTAGGATCCATCAGGTACAAGTTAAACTCATACATTTTTTTCATCTTTTCGATATATCTGTCGGGAAGAGCAATATTATTCATCTGAGCCAGCTTGGCCAGTTCCATAAAATTGTAACGTGAGACCTGGTGATAACTTGGTGAAAGTTCAACTTCTGCGCCATCGGGGTAAACCTGCTTATCCAATTCATCATTTAATCTTTCAATGGCGACCGTTACAAAATTTTGAGACATTTTAAACTCAGGGAACAGAATTCCTATGGTACCCAGACCATTACATTCCATTGCGACCCAATTACCAGTCCTTTCAGGAAAATCCAGGGTAGTTTTTTCAAGCTTCTGCCCATGTTCGATAACACCTTTTATGAAAGTAGCATGTGCTTCAGGCGTGAACGACGGCGAAGTCAGGAAATAATAATATGAATTCATCCATGAACCTAACATCCTTATCCCTGCTTCGATAGTCCTCCATGTCAGAGTTTCGTTGGAATTTTCGTCAAGAGGAACAGGATTGTCTTCCACCCAGTCGGTCATCTGGGCTACCCACTCCATGGCAAATTTTTCGTCAAGTGTATGCCAGTATGCTCTACCAAGCGTATTCCAAAAAGGCATCCTGTTAAGATTACACCAAGTCCACTCCTTGGTAAAGTAAGGTTCAGTCGGCGACACGGGGTTAAATTCCCAATTTATATCTTCCCCAAGAAATGCTTCCGGCGCACTCATTGATGGTTCAATCAGATGTTTCATAATCCTGTCGGCCTGAGGATAAGCTGATGCTGTGGGTCTGACAGGTTTGTTAGCCGGATTTATGGTCCATTTTACCCGGCTCTTTTCTCTTCTGAAAGCCAAATATGCAGCTTTCGCCTTTATAAAATCACCAGCTTCAACATTTTTCTTCACTGCTTCCATCCCCGGAAAATCGAGGTTCAGGAGTGAAAACAATCCGGAATCACTCCTCGGACTTACATAAGTTCTAGTTTCTTTCTCCTCACTGTCCCTGCCATTTTTTTTTGGTCCTGAAGAATAGGAAAAAGTAAAACTAAGAATCAGTGAAACTAATGAAAATGTAAATTGCTTTACCATTTATAATCTGTTAATATGGTTTTAAAAGTGCCAACAACACACACATAACTAACTGATAATATACATTTTAATCCCAAAACTCCACTTTGCAATATTTTACTGTTATAATCCTGCATTTAGTATTTACTAACTATTATTCGCAATGAGACATTGGCTGAAATTGCATCTCCTTTTGGAGTAATCCCGGCATACCAAACTGCCCACATTCTTCCTTCCTGACTAACGGCCAAACTTGGGATTCCTTGAAATTTACGACTTTTTAGGATATATTTTTCATTGGATTTTTTTGTTGTGAATGACAAAAACATAATCCCAATTAACATCACAGTAAAAAGTTTCAGGCTTCTATAAGTATTCATACATATTAGTTGATAGTTTTAATTTAAAACCTGTTTTTTCTTACTAAATAGTACTGAAGCAGGAATTTCCTGTTTCTCAACACCTGGTCCTTCCCACGAAACTTTTAATCCATTTAAACCACCTTCCTGAAAATATTTCACTGAAATAGGATGAAGTCCGGATGTTAATTCAACTTTCTTAGCAACTTCTACCACCGGATGCAAACCATCGTTGTTGATAATCATATTGTCGTCAACATACATTCGCCCGCCGTCGTTTGTTGCCAGGTAAAAGGTATATTCCCCCGCCTGTTTTATGTTGATATAGCCCTCAAAATCAAACGAAAAGAATTGCTCTTTCTCCCTGGGATCCATTGTAAAATTTGGAACCACACCCGTTTTCAATGGTGGTACATCCAGAAAATCGTTCACCATTCGATAAATTCCCTGTGTATATTTGTAGGAAAGGCCTGGTTTTACCTCGTTCATGCTCACCTTTTTAATTTCTCCCATTTTCTTGAAAATAGCGGTAGCAGTGAGGCTGGCCTCATCCCCCTTAAATGCTTTCATTTTTATGGTCGTATTTTTATTCACCCCAAAAGCATTTTCATAGAGTGTAGAATTTTGAGTTGGTTCCGAACCATCGAGCGTATAATGAATTTTAGCGCCTTTGGTATCGCAAACCATATCTACAGAACATTCTTCCTTAAAAACTTTCTCTAAATTGCTCACGTATGGAGTAGTCACAATCACCGGCACATCATCTTTTAATGGATATTCGCTGTTTACAGCCCACTCTTTATTTGGCTCCGCTCCCATAACCAATTCCAACTTACCGCCTTTTGCAAACTCATCATGACTAAACCAGAAATTGGTCAGCTCTTTGCCGTTTAGCTTGGCCGACTGGATGTATTTATTTTCAGAAGAAAAGTTCTTTGCTTCAATTACAAACTCTTTTCCTTCATAATAATTTTGATCGAGTTGAATGGTAATTTTCTTAAAAACAGGACTTGAAATCTCATAAACAGGATCGACCGAAGAACCGCCATCCATTTCGAACAATCCCATTGCACTCATCACGTAAAAAGCGCCCATTTGTCCCTGATCTTCATCACCATGGTAACCACCAACCGGATCGGTACCAAAATAATTATCAAGTACTTCCCGCACCCAAAACTGAGTTAACCAAGGCTTACGCGAATAGTTAAACAACCACGGAGCCTCCATATTCGGCTGGTTCCCAATATTCACAAATTCGCTGGTGAAATAGGGATACGACTTTTTAAATCCATCTTCGAGGCGCGAGTTAAACTCATCAATTCCCATCAAATCAATTAAAGCCGGAACATCCTGCGGCACAAACCAGCTAAACTGCCAGGCATTTGCTTCCACATAATTTTTTGAACCGTAACCAAAATCCTGTCCCTGCCCGCCGGCACCAGTACGTACCGAAAAATCCTCAGTCCAGGGACCTCCGGCATATTTTGCCCGCATGTATCCCGTTGAAGGATCGAAAACATTCCTGTAATATTGCGAGCGCTTCATAAAGTAGTTGTAGTCTTCCGTTTTACCCAAAGCTTTTGCCATTTGTGCCACACACCAGTCGTCGTAAGCATATTCCAATGTATTTGAAACCGGACCTTCATTTGCCGGAACAAAACCAATATCCATATACGTTTTTAAATTTCGGTTGCCAACGTAACCGCCACATTCGTGGGGTCGCCCCGGAATGGTTTGAATCTCTTTCATGGCTTTGTAGGCTTTTTCGGCATCAAAACCACGAATTCCTTTTTGCCAGGCCATTACAATAAAAGGAACCTGATGCGCGGCCACCATAATACTTGAATACTCAAGCCCGCCGGGAGCATCGGCCAACCAGCCGCCGTCATCATATAATTCCAGCAATGAGTTCACCCATTGTTCCGTATAATCAGGCGTTAGCAAACTCCATAACTGGTTTAAATTCCAAGCCGAGCCCCAAAATGCATCGCAACCATAAATGGGACTATCAGGATTGGGGGCCTGCTGAACTTTTTCGCACATATCTACGTATTTCCCGTTCACATCACTAAAAATGGATCGCGAACAATATGCACGGTATAAATTGGTATAAAACTTCAGTTTATCGGTTTCAGAACCACCTTCAACTTTTATCTTTTTCAACAAAGTGTTCCAAACATTTCTGGCATTGTCACGTGCTTTGTTAAAATCCCATTCAAAAGGATTCATCTCTGTATTCAGGTTCAACCAGGCCTGTTCCGTACTCACATACGAAATCGCCGTTTTTAACAACACAACCTGATCGTCTCCTAAATCAAATTCAAGAAATGCCCCCATGTCCAGGTCTTCTGAAATACTAATATTCTCCGTATTTTCAAAAATATCCGTTCCAGTCCAGCCGCCCATTGATTTGAAAGGCCGGTTAAAACGAGCAGCGAAATGCAAGGTATATTCATTCCAATCGCCAGCTTCACGCTGCACATATCCTTCAATTTCTGTGTCGCTCACTTTTCTGATCTCTGCTTTTATATTTTTTGAAGGTTCTTCTTCTGCCACTTTCAAGTCGAAAAGCACGCGGCCATTTTCTCCTTTCGGAAAAGTATAACGCTGAAAACCTGCACGGGTAGTTGTCGTTAGTTCAGCAAGAATATCATAATCTTCCAGAATGGTAGAATAATAACCGGCTGTGGCAACAGTATTATCATTATTAATACGCGAACGATATCCCGAGTCCGGCTCGTCTGATGTTCCCGGAGCTATTTTTAACTCGCCAGTAGCAGGCATCGTAGTAAAACTTCCCATCATCCAGGAATGAACATGCCCAAAACCGGTAATACTGTTGATTTTATATTCATAACCAGCCCCTAACTGATAATGTGTTTCATCGGTATTATCGGGACTCAACTTCACCATACCAAAAGGCATACTTGGCCCGGGATAAAGCATCCAGCGGGAAGTAGCCGTCCCCAATAAAGTATTCACATAATCTACCGGTTCTTTATCCTGTGGCGAAGGATTGCAAGCACTTACTATTCCTGCAAAAAACAGGATCCAAATAAAAGTTACGTTAGTAATTTTTCCTTTTTTGTTTTTAATCATAATTATTGTTCATAGAAAATAGGTCCCTGCCTCCGTTTATAAACTGCTCTAACGCACATTAAAACAGACGACCAGGAGTTATACTTAATTTATTATTTCAATAGTTCAATTCCAAAAATTAAATTTGAGCTGTTTACAAGTGCATGCACCAACGCAGCATAAAATACATTCTTTGTTTTGATGTATGTGTAACCATAAGCCCAGCCCCCAATACTTGCCAGCCCCACAAAAATGATGGAACCAGAATGAAAATGAACAAGGCCAAAAATTACACTGGTTATGGCAAGGGCTGTGTAAGTTCCCCTTTTTTCGAAATTCTTCTTTTCAATAAAATAGGCCGCGCCAAAAAGTAACGCCGTTACCAGGGCCGGAAACCAAAATAAATTTCCTTTCATAAAATACCCGGTTAATAATGCTGATACAATTAGAACGATGCCGCCCCATTTTAGAAAAGACTTCCAACTGTTATTCTGAATAATTCGTTGCGTGAGTAGATTTTGGAGCAATCCGCGAAAGAATAACTCCTCAAAAATAGCCGTGTGTAAAAATGTTTTCAAAACGCCTAAGCCAATTGAAATCAGAATTACAGACAAAACATCATTGTATCCAACAAACTTAAAAAAATGTACAGAACTGCCGATGGCAAAAGCAAAGGCATAAAAAACGAGCCACACTGCGATGGAAATTCCCAATTTTTTCCATTTAAAAACAGGATAAAAACCAAGATCTTTCAGGTTACGAACGACAACAAAAGCATACACAATTGCCAGCATTATCACGATTCGGTATATTGAATCAAAACCTCCCCCACTAATAGGCAGATTGGTTCCGGGCTTAAAATCAACAAGTGTTATGGGAAGCAAATACAATGTAAATGTTGTAAAATCGAGCCAACCTAATTTATCGGAATTATTTACTCTGGAAACATAAACAAGTGTTGGAAAATAAATAAGGAAAGGCAGTAAAAAAGTGGTTCCCTGAAACGGGTTTTTCCCATGGAACAAAAGATAAGAGTAATAAATTACAATTAGTGCGGTTGGAAAAATAAATACCCTGCTCAGGTTCTGATTTATATAGTTACGCAAACGTTTTACCACTACATCTTTGCCAACAGAAAAGAAGATAAAGTAGAGCAAAACAAAATAAACAGTTGAAATAATAATCTCCTGCGCAGAAGTTTTTTGCCAAATCACCAACCAGTAGATAATTGTTAGGGCAAGTGTAAACAGTCCGCTTTTTACAAATTCTTTTCTCATTTTAAATTACACCCTTATAAAAATCTGTTTTTTGTAAAGAAACCTTAAAACAAGCAACGACAAAAGTGTTGAAACGGTCATTGCCAGTAAATAGCCCCAATGCTCAGGGCTGTTGCTATCGGTAGTGCCTCCCACAATAATTGTGGCCAGTTTATTAAAATCCATTAGTCTTCGTAACATGTAAATAGTGATGGGATTAACGCCAATCCAAACAAAAATCAAAGTCCATTTTTTATAGCCTAATACATCGATAAACCAATAAAACAAGCCCATCAGGATAAAACTCAAACCACCGGCAACCAATACATAGGTCGATGACCATATTTTTTTAATTATAGGAAAAGAAATTGATCCTACTAAGCCAATAAGCAAAAGCAATATTCCGATTCCAACCAGATTATAAACCTTTTTGTATTCGCTTTTACTACCGTCCAATAAAATAAGCGAGGCAAATATTCCAACGGTACAACTTACAATTGCCGGGAAAGTGCTCAGTATCCCTAATATGTCCCAGGTCCCATCGCCCCCCGATTTTCTACCGGGTAATAATATAGAATCAATATATTGTGCCCAACTGGATTCCAGTGAAACTGATATTTTTCCGGTACCGGGAACAGGAACAAACACATTTAAAATCCAATACACGGCAAGTATACCTGCGGAGGCAATAATCAATCCACGTGGTTTTAGATGAATAAATAAAATTCCTGCAAAAAGATAGGTAACGGCGAGTCGTTGCAAAACTCCGAAAATCCGCACATTGCTCCAGCCTTCAGATATTCCTCCGTAATAAATGATTCCCAAAATAAAGAGCAATACAAATCTTCGTAGTAATCTTTTGTAGGCAGCCGTTTTCCCCATTTTTTTCAAAATAGAGGATAATGAAAAAACAATTGACATGCCCATTACAAATTCGAAAAGAGGAAAAATGAGATCGTAAAAAGTAAAGCCAACCCATTTGGCGTGGTCTAACTGAGGAAGCAGTGCATCCTGAACACCCGGGCCAAACATTTTTACTACAGCCAGCGCAAAACCTGTTCCACCGATTAACCAAAACATATCAAACCCTCTTAAAACATCAACCGATACAATTCTTTTTTTTGTATTTACCGGTTCTGAATTTGTACTGTTATTTTCGTCCATTGCCAATAGTTTCTGTTTGTGTCATTATCCACCTATCTCAATTAACCTGCAAGAACTAATTTCCAAACCCAATCGACAAGCGTGTGGGTAAGTATAGCTGCCAGTAAGTTATTTCCACTTTTTTTGTATGCCCATGCATACCCCAGTCCAGCAATTGTGGCTAAAGCAACATAGGTTATTTGCGTAGGTAAGGTGCTCACATTATTCCAGTGCATTAATCCAAAAGCCAGGGAAGATACGACCATCGGCACCCATTTTTTTGAAGATACTTTTTCAAGACCTCTCAAAAGTAGTCCTCTAAAGAACAGCTCTTCAGGTAAGGCAACCGTTAGAAAAAGTCCAATAAAATGAGCGGCCAGTTTTGGCATATCAAAGGTTTTGGGAACAGAAAAAGTCAGGAATCCCGTAATTAATCCAGGTGGAACAACCAGTACCATTATCCCAAACAATGCAATAAGCGGGATATACAAATCTTTGATTTTAGGTACAAGACGGTAACCAATTTCCGCATTTCGATATCCATTCCAACCAATAACTGCAACAACAGAAATGGCAATCGACCACCATGTATATGTTTCACTAACGGCAGGTAGCATATCCATGTACCAGCGAAGATCAAACGGAATCCAGAGAACGAGCCACAGTAACAAATCTGTCCACGAGAATATAAATTCATCCTTTTTCTCTTTTTGCAACGTTCCCAAAACGGCGAAAACAATACAGCAAAATATTACTGTGTAATAAGGATTAAATTCTCCAGTTAACAGACCAGGTATAGCAAACAGAAAAGAGACTCCTCCGGCAATCCAAACTCGGGAATTTTTACTTTCACGGAGCCAATTATAAAATTGGGATGATGCTTTTGGGGAACCAAGGGCAAGTAAAATTCCAATTAACGGAGCTAAACTTATCACATTGGCAATAATTGAAACAACACTACTTTTATCATCCATTGAAGCAACACCATAAAACAGTGCGACTCCTATTATAGTCCAAATCCCCAAAAAAATTGTAAATCTATTTTTGCCCATAGCTGCCTGATATATTTTATTCTTTTCCCAATATCACACTCTCAGGAAAATTTTGTTTTTATACAGATAAAACAAGAACAACCATTCTGCAGCAATAACTCCGCATATTAAAAGCACATCTCCATAAGCCCCAAATACCTGGGCAAAAGAACCAAAGAAAAACTCAGATGCATGGCGGAAATCAATAAACCGGCCTCCCAAATAAATGGTTATCGAATTCAGCCCGATTACTTTGAAAAACAATATCCAGTTGTCCCATTTTTTCACATCAATAATAAAATAGAAAATAGCAAGTAAAAGCGAACTAATCCCTGCAGTGAGAAGATCAAAAGGGACCGTCCATATTTTCTTAATGATGGGGTAAACAGGCGAAAGTGCAAGAGCAATGATTATAAGCGATGCCCCGGCAATCAATAGAATTCCTGTTTTCTTTTGAGGATCCACGGTTTTATTTCTTAAAAGTACACCGGCAAAAGATCCAAGTAATGTTACGGTAATAGCAGAAACGATACACAAAATACCTTCCGGATCATAGGTGTCATAAATGAGCCTTCCAGGCAGGAAATGCTGGTCAATCCATGCATTAATGCTACCTTCCGGAGTGAAGTTACCAGCTCCAAAACCGGGAACCGGAACCAAATGCTGAAGAATAGCAATTAAAACCCAAATTCCAACCAACCAGAAAACCCTGGTTTTAATTGTTCTTGTATTAATTACAATTATTGCTGCAAAAAAGTAAGCAATTCCAATTTGAGATAATACGCTAAGTACCCGTATGCCTGAAAAACCATTTTTCAGCAATCCGTTATAAAGCAAACCAAATACAAACAACAAAATCATCCGCTGGAAAACTTTCTTATGCAAAACAGACTTTGGCGTTCCTTTCTCCAGGCGGCTGGTAAGAGCGAAAGGAATTGCTACTCCTGAGATAAACATAAACAAAGGAAAAATTAAATCTTCAAAATGAAATCCATTCCATGCAACATGGTGCATTTGTTCGGCAACAGGTTCCAGCCATCCCCAGCCGGTTGCCTTAGACAAAGCCCCCAAAAGGGTTCCACCTCCGATTATCCAAAACATATCGAACCCGCGCAAAGTGTCGAGCGAATTTAACCGCTCTTTTTTTTCAGCTTGTACTTTAACCATCGATTTAATATTTTATTTAGCTACAATTTCTTTCCAGTTATTTAATAACCCAAAATGCATTCTGTGTTATTGGAAAACAAATTATTTATTTGCCTCGGCTTAATTCTTTCATGGCAAAATTTGGATACAATACGTCGTGCACTTTTTCCACAATAATATCATCAGAAAGATTAAATGTGCCCTGCTGACGAATATCTTTGGAAGAAGCCCCAATTAATACCTTATAATCCCCTTTATCTGCAACCCATGCACTGATTCCACTTTGAAAAGAAGCCAATGTACGGGTATTCAAATCAAAAGAAAGTTCCTGGCTTTCCCCCGGCTCCAGCAGTTTTGTTTTGGCAAAACCTTTTAGTTCTTTGCCTGGTTTCTCCATTCCGCCGGCAGCAGGAGCAGCCACATAAAGTTGAACGGCTTCTTTTCCTGCAACTTTCCCGGTATTGGTAACAAGCACACTAACCTTTATTTTTTCTGCAAAACGTTTATCACTCAGTTTTAAACCAGAGTATTCGAATGTTGTATAAGAAAGTCCATACCCAAATTCATAGGCAACCGGCACATCAAATGAATCATAATATCGATACCCAACATAAATTCCTTCCTTATAAAAGGAATTCACCGGATCTTCAGAAGGAACGCCCGGAAAAGTTGAGAAAGAGGGAACATCCTCATATTTCAAAAGAAAAGAATCCGGTAATTTTCCTGAAGGATTTACCTTTCCGGTTAAAATATCAGCAATTACATTTCCACCTTCCTGTCCCGGCAGCCAGGCCAGCAAAATAGCATCGGGCATATCGCGCCAGCTTGCGGTTTCCCATACACCGGCAACGTTTAACACCACCACCACCTTTTTACCAGCCGCATGGTAAGTTTTGCATACATCGGCAACCAGTTGGTATTCAGTTTTACTGATTGGTAAATACCCATTCTCATAGTTTTCACCGGCACTACGCCCCAGTGTTATTACAGCAACATCCGATTGAGAAACCTGCTTCTCAATGGCATTTTTGCCCATCTCCATTTCATTGCTAAACGGAACCAGCCGTTTGGCAAAATGCTTTGGCGCTTTCCCATCAGTAATTCCATTATCAGCCAACATTTTGGGGTTATTAAAATATGGAGGAACCAGATTCTTTTCAATAATATCTGCGATATAAGTATTATATGAATCTTCCAGTTCTTTTATAATTTTTAAGCCTGCATTTTTGAGCCCGTCGTTTACAGAAATAGCATACTCATTACTTCTGATTCCCCCGCTTCCTGTTCCAGCCTCAATCAGATAATAAGACATCTTACCAAACACGGCCACTGAATGAATATTCTGAAACGGGAGTGCGTTATCTTCATTCTTTAGCAGAACCATTCCTTCGGAGGCAGCTTCATATGCAACCTTTGCATGCGACTTCAAATCTGGCCTCATGGATGGTTTATGCCCCTTTTCTGAAGGCGTTTTCTTTTTAAGTTCCATGTTATAAACCAAATTCTCACTAAGAGTTTCTTCGTCTAACGTTTTATCTTTAATCGCAGCTCTTAACTCTTCTACCTCGTCCATACTGCCTCCCATGAGCATATTGTTTCCTGCCCGAACTTTTGCCACGGCACTTCCGTACCCGTCAAAGTCAGTCATAAAAACCCCTGTATATCCCCACTCCTTTCGAACAATGTCTTGCAATAACTCTGGATTCTCAGCCGTATAAAATCCATTTACTTTGTTATATGAAGTCATTATTGCGGCAGGGTTTCCTTCTTTAACAGCGATTTCAAATCCGCGCAGGTATATTTCTCTAAGTGCACGCTGACTTATAATGGCATTGTAAGTCCGGCGATTTGTTTCCTGATTATTTCCTACAAAATGTTTCAATGTAGAACCAACTCCATTGGATTGTAGACCTTGTACCATAGATGCTGCCATTTTCCCTGAAAGCAAAGGATCTTCTGAATAATACTCAAAATTACGGCCACAATTTGGATTTCGATGAATATTTAAGGCAGGCATCAAAACTACATCGTAACCATAATCGAGCGCCTCGCTGCCATAAGCATTTCCTACTTTTCCTGACAAGGCAGTGTTCCATGTGGCAGCCAGGCAGGTTGATGTTGGAAATGAAGTTGTATAGGTATATTCTGTTGCTCCGTCCTCGTGCGGATTTCGATTGATTCCGGAAGGACCATCCGTAAGTACTGTTTTTCCAATGGCAAGTCGCGGAATAATCACATTGGCTTCCTGATTGGCTATTATTACCCCTGTTCCCTGTTCTACCTTTTCAGGCCTCTCTTTGGGTAAGAATTTTCCGTCGCCCACAGTCATCCCAATTTTTTCTTCCGTAGTCATTGCCGCTATCACTTTTTTGACATCGTTCTGACCCAACTGAGCCATTCTCTGAGATTCATTTTCACGGCACCCAAACATTATTAATTGAGCAAATACTATAAGAAGTGCACCTGTGAGTATACCTTTTATCTTCATTTTATTGCGTTTATTTATTTTTTTGTTTAGTTTTTCTTTACATAGATATCATTTTGTTGTTCAGTAAACTTTAATATTCAGTGAATTCTGTTTCATTACCCATTCTTCAGATTTTGTTTTCAAACCTTAATTTGGGATACAGAAACCAGGTTAGTACCGTAGCAGATATCAGAAAAAATATATCTACAACGTATTTGCCACAAACAACCTGGCAAAACGTTAATCCTTCAACCGTTAACTTTCCTGGATCAATAAACAACCGTAAACATGAAACAATGATACACGACCAAATCAACAATAAAAAAAGTTTTGTTATTACTTTATTGCTTTGACTGTAATAAAGTGTAAGAAAAGCAACAATTACTGTCATTCCCAAAATAATAAGAAAACGAAGGTTAAATGGCGACCACACATTATAGCCAGGGAAAAAGTCGCGAACCAGGTCGATGGCAGCATAACAAAAAGTAAGCGTTATACCTATTTGCCATGCAGCTTTTGGGAAACGCATTAAAACAAGAACAAATATAAATCCTGTAACAACATAATTAACAACCATGCGGGCAATCTCATCCTTTACATTTCCTCCGGTCATATTATTCACAATAGCCGTTTGCGTCAATAGTTCCACTCCAAGTGGAAGTAACCAAAAAATTAATAGTCCTGTTCCCAATACCACCACTAATTCCTCCCATGCCGGCGATTTTTCCAGAGGGAGTCCTTTTTTTTCCTTTAACCGTTGAATAACAGGTTCATTCCTCATTAACCAGGTTGCATACCCCAACGAAGCCCCCAGAAGAAGGCCAAAAGAAAATTCCATTGCTTTCCACCATGCTCCAAAAATTACATGCGGTAAATGAGCGCCCAACGCAAGCCAGAACGATCCCAAACCAAAGCCCAAGCCACCCCCAATCATTCCAAGAAATGCGAAATGGGAAACTACTTTAAAATTCGAAGCAGGAATTTTTACTTTTAGGTAAATCAGTAAAAATATAGCCCCAAATAAAAGTCCGGCCCAAGATTCAGCCCGTGGTTTTTCCGGATTAGAAAAATAGATAAGCATTGGGTCGTTTATTAATTTGAATCCAACAAACATTCCTAAAATCATGAATAAAAGAGCGATGATAATTTTTTTTCCGGGAGTTTCTTTAAATATAAAACCAAGAGCTAAAACAGCTCCCCCCAGCAGTCCCCACATAGCACCTTTTAATGTTGTTCCGGTAGCTCCCCACCAAAGAGTATCTGGTTCGCGTATCAGTCCAAGCGTTTGCCCGTAAGTCATTTCGCCACCAATTCCAATTCCATATACAGCAAAAACAAGTAACACTGAAGTAACTGTAGCCGGAAGCTCCAGTAAAAGTCCAATACTTAATGCAACCATAGCACCGGGAATCATTGCTCCAAAAGGCCCGCCTCCAATGTGCCCTCTCAATCCCCAGCCAAGCATCATAGCAAGTGCTGGTAAAAAAATAAACATCCATTGAGGGTACCGAACGTTCTTAATCATTTGCTTTAGTTTTTAGTTTATAGGTTTCGTTTTTTTAAAAGCCCCGGGTATAATCCCGGGGCAAAATCCTATATCAAATAGATATAAGATACATATCAAAAAAACCAATGAAAAAACTTCTTCTTATTCAAAAACCATTTTGGTTTCTGAAAACACTATTTCAAACACACAACTTCTCCGGTTTTAGCCGAATGATAAGCTGCGTCAACAATATTTAGTATAACTTGCCCTTCATCCAATCCAGGCACAGGTTGTTTTCTCTCACGTACACATTTAATAAAATGTTCCATCTGCCGGGTATACATCCCCTGCTCACAATGTTCTGTCCTCTCCGGGAGCTTCACATCAAACTTTCCGGGAACATCCCCCATTTTCATTTTCAGAAAAGTGGGAAAAACACTTGCATATCCTTTTGTGCCAAATAAACCGGTCCCAGCTTCAGGGCCATCCATATGAGGTTGCCACCATCCGCTTTCAATGATCGATTCGGTGCCATTATCCCAGGAAATCATTACAATCCCTGAATCATCCACATCATAATCGCCATAAAAAGTACCGATTTTGGCATATACTTTTAAAGGTTTAGGGTCGCCCAAAAGATAACGAACCGTATCTATGGCATGCACTCCCATGTCAGCAAGAGCACCTCCCCCAGCCAGTTCTTTTTGAGCAAACCATCCGGCCGGCCCCCAGTTTTCATGAATACCATACCCTTTTGTTTTCACAATCTTTCCAAGCGTTCCCTCATCCAAAACAGACTTTACGAAATTCACATCCGTATCAAAACGCCACATATGCCCCACCATAACGATACGGCCATTTGCCTCTGACACCTTACTTATTTCATACCCCTCTACAGCATTCATCGCCATTGGTTTCTCTAAAAAAACATCTTTCCCGTTTTTCAAGAATTCAATGGCATACGGGGCATGAAACTTATTAGGAGTAGAAATAATAACAGCATCAATATTTTTGCTTTCAATAAGAGACAATGTATCTGTTGCAAATTCGGGAATGTTGTATTTCAAAGCAAACTTTTGGGCAGAATCCAACGTTTGGGCAACAACAGCCGTCAATTCCACTCCGGGTATTTCGAGCAAACCACGGGCATGGTAATCTGCAATATAACCTGCCCCAACTAAAGCTACTTTCGTTTTATTCATACTATGTGGTGGCTTTTATTTTGGCTATGAGAGTAATTCTTCCGCATTATCATATATCTTCTGAATGGCAGCTGCAACCAAGTCCATGTCTGCCTTGGTTCCTAACAATATTTTATGGTGCACACAAACTGACTCCTCTTTGAAAATCTTTTCACAAACTGGCAGTTCAAAACGTCTTGGATCAATCTCTTTCCAATACTCTTCACTGAGTCTGTGGCGGGCAGGCTTTGTGTGAGGTACGTACAATGAGCATTGATTCAATGGTTCATAACTGGCAGTAACCAAAATGCCAATCTCTGCAGTTAATGCTTCCCTGAATTTTTCCACCGGAAGCCCTTTGAACTCATCTTTATTATACCGAAAAGCAAAATTGAAATAAGCTTCCTTAGTTTCCCTTTCATCGCGTTTCATAGGCTGCACTCCCGGCAAATTCTTCAAAAGAGAATTTAGGTAAATGCCATTTTCGTCTCTTGTTTTATTTTGTTCCGGCAAACGTTTTAAGCCTTCCACTAAAATAGCTGCCTGAAACTCGGTTATGCGAAAGTTACCAGACTGAAGAAAATTACCGGCATCGGCATAAACACCGGCACCTTTATCTACTTCATCACCCATATCTTCCGGTCTGCGACCGCAATTACGCAATGCATCGAGGCGTTCAGCCAACTCAAAACTATTGGTTGTAACCACTCCTCCCTCACCGGCTGTAAGATGCTTAGACAACTGGAAGCTAAAACTTCCGATATCGCCAATGCTACCGGCCTTTTTTCCATTCCATTCTCCGCCGTGTTTGTGAGCACAGTCTTCAATTACATATAAATTATGCTTTTTTGCAATTTTTAAAATTTCATCCATATTACAAAAGCTACCGTATAAATGTACAGGCATAATAGCTTTCGTACGAGGTGTTATGGCTCTTTCAATTGTTTCTGGATCGATACACCAGGTATCTTCGCAAACGTCTACAAGCACAGGAGTTGCATTAACATCTAAAATGGTAGCTGCCGTTGCCTGCCATGTTAAACCGGGTAAAATCACTTCATCGCCAATTCCTATACCGCAGGCCTCCAGCGCCATTTGCAAAGTTACCGTTCCGTTGGCTGCAGAGATGGCATACTTTACTCCGGTAAATTCAGCAAAATTTTTATTGAACTCTGTCTCTTTTGGGCCGTTATATGACCATACACCGCTGTTCAAAACTTCTAATAACGCTTTTTCCTCGTTTTTGTCCCAAACCGGCCACTGTGGCCAAGGATTTGTTTTGATGTCGCGAATTGGTTCACCTCCCGTTAGTGCTAATAACTTCATTTCAATAATTTTTAAATTGTATTTTACTCAATCACTCAAAGCCGGTAAGGCCGGCAACAATTATTAATCTTCAGTTTTAAAACTTATCGTTTTATTCTTTATTAAGGGTTTAGCCCAAAAGCTAATACTCAGGATATAAGCCAGTGTAAGAAATACAAACGACATTCCCAGCCGTAACCCAAAAGCATCGCCCAATAATCCCACAATAAGCGGCGCAACGGCCCCCCCGAGAATTCCGGAACATAATATACCGGAGAATGCGCCATGATTACTCTCTACAGAATTCAGCGCCAGCGAAAAAATTACCGACCACATTACGGATGCAAAAAAACCAACCATAATGAAAGCATAGTAAGCTGTTTGCCCGTTGCCTGTGGAAAGAGCGGTTGCCAGCGATATAATGGCGGCAATGGTAAAAATGCGTAATACCAGTTTGCTATCCATCAATTTTAACAAACCAAGGCCAAGGAAACAGCCTATTGTTAAGAATCCCCAAAACCAGGAAATAGCTCTGGCTCCCTCTACTTCAGGGCTCATTCCATGATAATCGGAAAGAAATTTGGAAATCCAGCTGGCCACGCCTTGTTCTGTTCCCACATATGCCATTATGCCAAAGAAAAACAGAACTACATATTTATTTTTAAACAGTTCCTTTATGGTTGCAAAACTTCCTACTTTTTCATCTTCATTCAACTCCACTTTCGGGAATTTTGAAAACAAAATAACAATGACCATCACAAATGCAATGACAGCAAAAATCCAGTAAATGGAAACCCATTTCAAATTTTCTGGCACAAGGTCATTGAGTGTGGCTAATAAAGCATTAGAAGTATTTCCTGCAGATAAGTTTGTTACCAGATAAGAGTATAACAGTGGGCTTAGAAAAGAAGCGCCGCCAAAAAACAACTGGGCAAGCACCGACGTAAATGCAAAATTTTCTTCCCCTCCGGAAACTCGTAACAAAGGATTTATTGCTACCTGTAAAATTGCCATTCCAAGCCCAATAAGGAAAAGAGAAATGAGGTAAACCCCAAACCCGGGAATAAACGAGAACAAAAGCGCTCCTATTGTTGCCAGAACAAAGGCTGACAGAATCACCTTTTTTTCTTTATAACGCTCGGTAAGCATACCTGCCGGTATAGACATTACACCATAAGCAATAAAAAACGAAAAATTCAAAAGCCCTGCCATTCCCTTACTTACGCTAAAACCTTTGATTACTTCAGGGACCAAAGGACCAATAATATTGGTAAGAAAGGAAATAACAAAAAAGATGAAAAAGATGAGAACGACAACGAAATAATTTCTTTTCATGATAAATATTTTAAATTATTTTTTGATTCCGCGTGAAATAAAGCCATTCTTCATAGCGACTTTATATTGGTTGTTGAATCAAAGTTGAGGTCCAGGCACAAACATTCGAATATTCATAATATCCAAAATCATAGTCAGTATCATTATAACGAACAGTGCAACGTACCCGGAAACACAAACTGTGCAACGGGCACATCTCTACAAATATAGTTTGTAATCTGTTTTTCACCTCAAATCGTATCTTTGGGTACAAACTCATTCCAATTAATTTAACGTTACCGGTTCTACATTCCATGCTTTTATTTGCAACTGCGGCTTATTATCGCTGGCATCTTCCAGAAAATATTTTGCCTGATAGCTGCGTTCTTCTCCCGGCAACAATGTAATGTAGTTATCATCCCAGTAAACGGGCAAAATTGGTTTGCTCGTTGTTGAATCGTCCAAATCCATAAATACAAAGAAAGCAATGGCATCCGATGGATTTTTCACTTTCAGGTTTACAACCCCGAATTTGCCTTCCTTTTCAAATGTATATTCGTAGTTTAATTTTACTTTCGGGAGTTTATCAAGCGCTGTAAAATCCGCATATTGTTTTGACGGAGTATAATATGGCCACTCCAACTCTTTCGAAGCTTCATAATCCAGCACATCTTTCTTTTTCGACAGCCAGTAAATACTGTTATCTACTTCTTTACCTGCTTCGTCATATATTCTCAGATCAAGAAAACTTACCGGAGTAGGATTTTTAAATTCAGGAAGTTTATAAATAAATTTAGAAATATTGGTTTTGATATTTCCTTTCCATTCATCACTAAATATTTCTTTTGAGTGAATATCAAATATCCGCATCTTCACCGTTAAGTTATTGACATCATGTAAATCTTCATTGGCCAGATATATATCATTAAAACCATACCTGTAAATCGCGTGAAGCGGTGTACATGCTTTTCGAACGGCATAAAATGCACCATTGGGTTGAAGATAGGTGTCGTACAATTGCCAGTATAACTCGGGCCAGGCTGAATTTAACATCCACTGAATTAAACCGGTACTTTTAGGCTTATGAGCAACAAAAGCTTCAAACATTGGACGCATAAGTTCGTAGTTACTAACCTGCGATTTAAAAGCAAATTCGGCTACTCCTGATGATTTCCCATAACGTGCATTTAATGCTTTCCGATAACGATCCAGGGTTTTAAATTGATTTCTCCCTGTATGATATTCCCAGTATTCTTTATCAATGGGCCACAACTTATCTTTTGGAAACATTTTTTCCAGTGAAGCCAGCGGCGGAATATTTGGTCCGGGGCAGGTTTCGGTATTAAAACCATAGCCACCGCCAAGCAATGTATCGGTAAACCAATATACCGGGGGGGTATAAGCGTAGGGCCCCAACATCTTCATTCCTGTTGGTCCACTAATATCGCTCACCAAAGGAACTTCAGCTACAATATTATTGTTTTCAGTACCAGCACCACCCGCTGAAGTAACATACGATCTTGATGGATCATATTCGTTAAAGAGTTCAATGTATTTCCGTTCAAGTTTAGGCGCCGGAAGTTTATCACTTCCCAACATCCACACGTAAATACTGGGGTGGTTTCGTAGCCATAACAACTGATCTTTCCACATGGACGAAAGTAAATCAATGTCTTCATCGCTGGTAGCGCCGCCATACTTTTCGTGTGTAGGCTTTAGCAGGTACTCTTCCCACTCCCAATGGCAGTTCCAGCCAATCATTACCAAAATACCATATTCATCACACAGATTATATAGAGTTTCATCCTTTCCCCAGAAACCTTCGCAACGAATACTGTTCATATTCATGTGCTTCACGTAACGAAGCTGAGCTTCAACCGATTTTGGTGTATCCTGCAACAAAACATCATCGGCCCAGCCACCGCCTTTTATTAAAACAAACCGGCCGTTTACTTCAAAAGTGCGGTTTTTATCTTTGTTCAGGTAACTGCTTATTTCCCTGATTCCATATTTCTTCTCAACTTTTTCAACGATTTTGTTCCCGGAGATAAACTCCGTTGTTAACGGATATAAATTGGGATCGCCCATACCATTGGGCCACCAAAATTTCACATCTTTTACAGAAAGCTGACTAAATTCATCGGGAGAGAACTTAACCAAAATGGTTTGCCCTGCCGGAATGGAAACTTCTTTTTCCACCACCCCCAGGTCATAATTAACGCGCACCGTGCCTTCCATTGTTTTATCGGTGCTGTTTACCAATTCTGTTTGAATAAATAAATCTGCATCTTTCAGGTTTTGTTTATCTACTTTTGAATAAACAAACGGGCTTCTGATTTTTACACCTTCGTTGATCTCCAGAAAAACTTCCCTAAAAATTCCAAGGTTGCGATCACGCGGTAACGGGTTCCAGTCAACAAACCCAATGGAATATTCACCATCGGCATGCTGCCACATTTTTAGGGCCATTACATTTTCGCCTTCTTTTACAAAATCATTAATATTAAATGTAAACATGCGATACGTTCCGGCAAAAGTATCTTTACCTGTTACTTTTTTTCCATTTACCCACAAATCGGCTCGGTAATTAATCCCGTTAAAACGCAGACTAATAACCTTTCCTATATCTTCCGGCTTAATCTGGAAAGTTGTACGAAACCACCAGGGCTTTTTAAACTGCTCAGGATCCACACTCTGCATGTTAATACCAAAATACGGATCTTCAATTACACCTGTGGTTGCCATGCTTCCAAGCACGGTTCCGGGAACAATGGCTTTGTACCAGGAATCATCACTGTACCCACTTTCAGAAATGGTATTTTCACTAACCCCATCCAGCTTTTCACTAGACTGCATTTTCCAGTTGGAGTTAAGGTTATTTACACGATAAGTTTCCTGCTTTTGAGAGGTTGTACAAGCCGACAGAAAGAAAATGCCAACAAAGAATAATCCGAAATTTTTGCTAAATCGATTTAACTTTTTCATACAAGAAATTAAAGAATATAGTTTATACAGCTTTTGCAAAGTACTTTACAATGAACAAAATAACAAGAACGTGTGTAGAAAAACTTCGTTTATCTTATTCATTTTGCATTATCTTTTAACCATCCATTAAAAAATTAAAATATAATTTCGCAAAATAGGTTAAGATTCTTAAAGTTTAAATTCAACCAATAATAACTAAAAGTAAACATTATGCAGTCTCGTTCAATACTACTGGCCCTGGCTATGTTGTTATATTCTGTATGTGCCACATCTCTCCCGTTGCGGATGGATCGGCAGCAACCGTCCGACTATGTAAATCCATTTCTTGGAACTGAATTTTTTGGGCATACCTTCCCGGGGGCTTCTTTGCCTTTTGCAATGGTTCATTTAAGTCCGGATGTTGATACCAAAGGATGGACATATTGCGCCGGGTACGTCTATTCCGACAAATCAATCATTGGTTTTAGCCATACTCACTGGAGCGGTGTTGGGATGGTAAACGGAGGAGAAGTTTTGCTAATGCCTGTTGTTGGTGACAAACTTCAAATTGTGCCAGGAACAAAAGATAACCCGGATAGCGGCTATCGTTCCCGTTTTAGCCACGCAGATGAAACAGCATCACCGGGCTACTATTCGGTACTTTTAAAAGATTATAATGTACAAGCGGAACTAACGGCTACCAGGCGTGCAGGTTTTCATCGCTACACTTTTCCAAAAGCAGACAATGCCAAAATCCTCCTTGACCTTGGACATCAGATTGGAGATATGACTTCCGGCGGAGACTCACACCTGGAAATTTATGACAACAACCGGATTGAAGGAGAAAAAAGCGCCGGATTGGGGAAAGTATATTTTGTTGCTGAATTTAGCAAACCCTTTCAATATTACGGAACTTTTGATGCCTCGTATGTAACCCCCGAGTCGGGCGGTAGTATTTTCCCGTATAAAAATGCTGAACGGGGAAATAAAATTGGCGCCTTTGTTACTTTCAAAACAGAAGCCAATGAGCAAATCCTTGTTAGAGTTGGTATTTCTTACACAAGTATTGAAGGAGCCAGAAAAAACCTTCATTCGGAAATTACCGACTGGGATTTTGATAAAGTAAAAAACAATGCCAGTGAAATATGGAACAACGAATTATCAAAAATAAGTATCGACGGAGCTACTGAAGACCAGAAAGAGATTTTCTATACTGCAATGTACCATTCATTTTTGGCGCAATACATTTCGCAGGATGTAGATGGTAACTACTTTGGTTCCGACGGACAAATCCATCAGGCAAAAGGTTTTGACTTTTACGGCTCTTTCTCATGCTGGGATACATATCGTTCGCAACATCCGCTGCTTACATTAACAGCTCCCGAACACGTAAATGATTTTATAAAATCGATTGAAGCAAAAGTGGAAAACTATCATTGGCTGCCAGCACAACACTTTCTGAATATATTTGGAGAGGCCATGGTTGGCGACCATCTTATTCCAATTATTGTTGATGCCTATGTAAAGGGATTCCGCGACTACGATGTAAAATCGCTGTACAATGCTATGAAAAAAAAGGCGATGGAAAATCCCCGGCCTCCAGTACCTGAACATGCCGGCAGATCGGGACTTGATTATTATAAAGAGCTAGGCTACACTCCTGTTGACAGGGTAACAGAATCCGTTCCTAACACACTGGAACTTGCTTATGACGACTGGTGTATTGCGCAGTTAGCAAAAGCGCTGAATAAAAAAGACGATTATGAGCTTTTTATGAAACGGGCCGGAAATTACGCTAATCTTTGGGATTCGGAAACACAGTTTATGCGCCCAAAGAAACACGATGGAACCTGGTTGGAAGCACTTAACGGACATGAACAGGAAATTGTAACAGAAGGGAAACACTCCTACTACAAATACTTTGATCCACTGCTGGTTGGCCGTCGTCCAAACCGGCATTACACCGAATCCAATGCCTGGCAATATATTTGGTCGGTACAGCACGATGTGCAAGGATTAATCAATCTCTTTGGCGGCGATAAAGCTTTTACAAAGAAGCTGGATACCTTTTTTGAGATGAGTCCGCTGATTACACCTCCCAAATATGTAGGGGTAGTTGGAACGATTGGCCAGTACGTTCAGGGAAACCAACCTTCGCACCATGTGGCTTATTTATACGACTATGCCGGCCAGCCCTGGAAAACCCAGCAGCGGGTACGCCAGGTTTGCGAAGAGTTATACAGAAGCGGCCCCGGCGGCCTATGTGGAAATGAAGATATGGGATCGCTCTCTTCGTGGTATATTCTAAGTTCTATGGGAATTTATGCTGTTACCCCCGGCTTGCCGGTATACACCATTGGCAGCCCGCTGTTTGGTGAAGCCAGTATAAAAGTAGGAAAAGACAAAATCTTTACCATTAAAGCAGAAAACAATTCACATGAAAATAAATACATACAATCGGCCACTTTAAACGGAAAAATATTTAATCGCACCTGGATAAGCCAGGACGAAATAACCAATGGAGGAGAACTCGTATTCCAAATGGGCCCGGAGCCAAATAAAAAATGGGGAACAGGAAAAGATGCCGTTCCGCCATCCATGTCAGTAAAAAAATAAAATGAATACCCGTATATTTACCTAATGTAATTATCTTTGGAAAAACGCATAAATTATGAGCTTAATTGATTTCATATCTCAATTTCCTGATGAAGAAAGCTGCAAGCAGAAGTTCAAAGACTACCGCGAGCATGTAGGAGTTGTTTGCCCAAAATGCGGAGGGACAGATCATTATTGGAAGAAAGACAAAGAACAATATGAATGTAAGTCGTGCAGGACAAGGATAACACTAAAAAGCGGTACTGTTATGCACAAATCAAAACTTCCTTATAGGTATTGGTTTATTACCATGCATTTGTTGACAGCGACAAAGAAAAGTTTTTCTGCCAAAGAAATACAACGGCAATTAGGTCACAAACGATATCACCCGATATGGCATATGGTACACAAACTGCGTGAGTGTATGGGGAAAAGAGATGGTGAATATATTTTGGCAGGCAGGATAGAATTAGACGAAGGTTACTTTTCAACAGAAGTTCCAGAATTGGAAAAAGACAAACCCCTAAAAAGAGGGAGAGGAAGCCAAAAGAAATCAAAAGTCCTTGTAATGGCAGAAAGCGAGATGGTAGAATCCCCGAAACCGGGACAAAAATCACGAAGAGTAGGTTATTTGAAAATGAAAGTTATTGAGGATTTAAAAAGTGACACCATAAATGAACTGGTTAATAATTTAGCAAGTAATGCAATAGAAGTAGATACAGATGACTCAACATCTTATGTTGACCTAAAAGATTATATACCGAGGCATAATTCACAGGTAATACCTAAAGAAAAAGTTGGTGAAGTGTTGCCGTGGGTACATATCGCTATAAGTAATGCAAAAAGACAATTAATAAATACATTCCATGACATCAAACCAGAATTTTTGCAAAACTATCTTGATGAATTCTGTTATAAATTCAATCGTAGATATTTTGGCGAAGCAATATTTAATAGGCTGCTCGTGGCTTGTGTGAGTTACAAAAATACCTTTGGGTATAAATACGGATAATCATTTAAAATAATTTAGAGATAACAACTTTTATGAAATGAGCTGCGGGTCTTTTGTATCCGGCAGCTCATTTTATTTTAGATTCCTTAAACAAATTTGATAAAACACCTAAAACACTACTGTTTAAGTTTAGAGCTAATTAAATAAGCGTGCTACCTCCCTGGGTAGCATTCCTGTAAAAACAAAATCAGAAAAATATTCAAAATAGTAAATATTTATTTTCTTGAATTATATGTACTTTAGTTGAGATAAAAAGTAAATGCACCACCTCTCCAAGATAGAATAAGCAACCATTTTACGAACAAAAGATTAAAAAAGGCAAATGGAAAAGTAAAACTGAAATAAAAAAATGATATGCTTTACCTGCAATATAAAGTCTATACTAAACAGAAAGACAACTAAACGATGAAATTCACAAAATATATTTGGAATTTATACAGAAACTCAGAAAAAGGGAAGAAAGAGTTGAAAATGTTTTCAAAAACCAAGCTCAAAAATCTTTCTTCAAAATTTAATTTTGACTTAATGGTTAATCTTCCAGACAGGAACGATAAAACAGTAAAATTCTATCCCTACAAAGAAGCATATCAAAAAATAAAGAAAAATTCTATTAATAATTATAAGGAAGCAAAAGAACTTTTTAATGAAATTATAATAAACCCAATCCTAGAGAAAAAACAACAAAAATATAATTTTTTCTTCGAGGACATAGGCGCTTTTTCCACAGCATTATATCATAAATTTCCCGATTACTTTTTACCTTATTATTTTACGAGTGACACTTATGCTGACTTTTTACAATTATGCCAGAACTTTGAGATTACTCTGCCACAAAATCCAAATAGAAACAGTCAAGAAAAAAGAGCATGGTTCTACTTTGAATTATGCCATATACTACATACGTTCAGAAAAAAGCATAACATCTTGTCAGAAGAATTTCCCGCATTTTTATATTGCTTTGCTATAAATAGTTTAGAAATAATTGAAGAAACAGAGTTACCAAAACCTTCAAAGGCATACTTCCTTGGAGCGGGAGCGGGATTTACACAAGAAATGTTTAATCCTGATTTTGATTTTTTAGATAATTTGAACAATCAATCGACAAATACATGGGGGGCTGGTGGTTTAAAAATCAAGAAGGGAGATTTAATTTTAATGTATTGCCTTAGTCCGAGAAAATACATCCATTCAATATGGAGAGCAATTGAAGATAGCTTTATCGACCCATTTTCGTATTATTATTATGGAGTAAAAGTTGGTTTCCCCAAAAAGATAATACCTGTAACATTTCAAGAACTAAACAATAATCCCATTTTCAAAGAAAATCCTACGGTAAAAGCTCACATGCAAGGGTTAAATGGAAAAACATTGACAACCTTTGAATTTTCAGAATTACTCAAAGTCCTTGAAAACAAAGGACAACCGACTGCAGATTTACCGAAGTTACCTGTTTACGATAGAGTTTTCAACCAAATAGAAAATGAAAGAGATGTTGAAATTCAACGAATTGAACCATTATTAAAAGATTTAAATTTCAAAGAAAAAGATTGGATTAGACAACTTCCAATCAGGATGGGAAGGCAAACAAAATATTATGCTGACTATGCGATTCTGGCAAGCTCAAATAAAGGTAATGAAAAAGCAAGAATCATTTTAGAAGCCAAATATTCTATTAATTCTGACAAACAGTTAGAAGAAGCATTTTTACAAGCTCGTTCTTATGGACTTCGGTTACAATCAGAAAAAATTATTATTGCCGATCGTGATTTTCTATGGCTTTATGTAAGGCATAATGGTGATTTCAAATTCAAACCGATTATAAAGTATCATTGGAACGACCTGATAAATTCAGATAATTTATATGAATTAAAAAACAAATTACAAAAGCAAAGCCGCTGAAAAAACAACGTAACAACTCCTTAAATGCATAGTTAATTTCCCATTTTGTTATCATCGGGTACTTAAAGAGAATAATCCACGCGCAATAAAACCAACAAAAAAGCTGCCCGGAAAACCAGAGCAGCTATTTATTTTACAATTTCATTCAGCCATCAGTAATTTAATACAAACGCTTCTTTAGGATTTCTAACTTTTTTCATACCAGACAGCCAGTCACCTTCTGCATCACGGTACCCCAAAGCCAGAAGCGTTACACTGCGCAGCCCTTTTTCTTTTAATCCAAGCAACTCATCGAGCTCATCCGGTAAAAAACCTTCCATGGGCGTACTGTCTACTTTTAGTTCAGCCGCTTGTGCAATGGCCATTCCAAACCCAATATATGCCTGACGTGCGGTATGCACAAAATTTTCCTCTGCAGACTGTGGCAAATAAGATTCTTTTAGCCTGTCGGTATACGAGCTAAAACGCCCACGCGGCAACCCGCGCTGATCGGTAGTATAATCATAAATACTATCGATACGTTCTTCTGTATAACAATTCCAGGCTGCAAAAACCAGCAGATGCGAACACTCTGCAATAATTTGCTGCCCCATTGCAATAGGAACAATTTTTTCCTTTAACTCCTGATCCGAAATAACTGCAACCCTAAACTGCTGCAAGCCGGAAGATGTTGGTGCCATACGCGCAGCTTCAACAATTTTATCTACATCTTCCTGTGCTACTTTTTTGGAAGGGTCATACTTTTTTGTGGCATAACGCCAACTTAAATTTTCTAATAACGACATTGTTTAATTTTTTTATGATAATAAATCAAAATTATGCTGACAATCTAAAACGTAATAGAAACAAAAGCCGATCATGTTCATGATAGTTGATTAGCCTGCCGGTACAAAATAACCTTAAAATATCAGCAATTAGTTCTATCATGACTCGCTTTATTTAGAATCTTTAATACTATTTCCTTTAATTCCGACAACTCTTCTACCGTAACTCCCATGGCATCCATCACTTTTTGTGGCACCCTGGAAGCTTCTGTTTTTAGTGCTTTCCCTGAATTGGTAAGAGTTATTTCCACTACACGCTCATCGGTACATTTGCGCTTCCGGGATAAAAATCCTTTCTGTTCCAAACGTTTCAATAAAGGAGTAAGCGTTCCACTATCAAGATGCAGCTTCTCCCCTATTTGATTTACTGTCTGCAGTTCCTCTTCCCATAACACCATCATTACCAAATACTGCGGATAGGTAACCCCTAGCTTATCCAAAAAAGGACGATACCGGTTAATTATTTCCCTTGATAATGTATAAACAGGGAAACAAACCTGATTTTTCAAATTTAAAGCATCTTCCATAACACAGTATTGACTCAACAAAATTAGCACATAATTAAATTGCACACAATATAATTATCCGAAATATATTAAATTGGCAAAATTATTAACCTTCCATTAATACGCTACAAAACGAAACAATGAAGCCTGAACCATTATGCATATGGAAGTGCATAGATTCAAGATTGGGCATAATTCAAGATGAACAAAGAAAAAATAGGAGGAGAAAGCGATTACAGGAGAAAAACACAAATGAGTTTCTCAACACTCAAATATCTGTGCGAATATCGACATCTTATAATATACAAATTTATAGAAACTGATAGTAACTGCTATAGAACCTTGTAGGGTTTTCAACATTAACCAAAAACAAATACCCTTTTGCCGGGATTAGTAAATCAGCAAGATTACGAACGCCATTCTTTTAGATTATATTAATTTACACAATTATATTATGTTGTTTTTGATCTACCAATTTATCTAATACCTACATTTGCCAACCGACTTATTATAATAAGAAGGCCATTATAAAACAGAAAACGTGATAAAATACTTGCTTCTGCCATTTGTATTTTGGGCATTTACTTTAGGAGCCACAGGGCAGAATACCGAAATAACGGGAAAAATAACCGAAGCCGGAACAGGAGTTCCTATTCCGTATGTCAATATTGTTTTCCCGGGAACCTACATCGGAACCACAACCGATATAAATGGAAACTATTCTCTTTCCACATCTAAAGCCGGCAAAGAAATTGAAGTATCGGCCATAGGATATAAAAAACAGACAGCGCCTATAAAAATTGCTCAGAAGAACATCCTCAATTTTGAACTGGAAGAAGAAATAAACACCCTGGGGGAAATTGAAATAACTCCCGGAGAAAATCCTGCCAATATTCTTCTGCACAAAATTAATGACAACAAAAAATACAACGACCCGGCAAACTTTCCGTCTTGGCAAAGCCGTATTTATGCAAAAACAGAATTCGATATAAAAAATATAAAAAGTAGTTTGCGCAAAAAAAAGTTGTTATCACAATTCGATTTTGTGTTTAATTACATCGATTCCATGGAAATTCAGGGGAAAACTTTTCTTCCTGTATTTTTTAATGAAACAGTGTCGAATTACTACCACGACCAGGAAACCAATAAAGATCGAGAAGAGATTATTGCCAACAAAGCTTCGGGTATGACCGTGGATATGTTTTCACAATTTACCGGAAAAATGTATGAAAACGTAAATGTTTACGACAACTATATAACTTTTGCTGATATTGGGCTTATTTCTCCGGTAAACAACCTGGGCCTTCAGTTTTATAAATATTACCTGCTCGACAGTGTAGTGACACAGAATTCAAAAATTTATGAAGTTTCTTTTCGCCCGAAGCTACCACAAGAGCCGGTTTTTAAAGGAAAATTCTGGGTAGAAAACGGAAGTTTTGCCTTAACAAAACTGGAGATGCAACTATCCGAAAAAGCCAATGTGAATTTTGTAAACAATTTGCAATACACCATCGAATTTAAAAAGAATGAAGACAAATGGGTTCCGGCAACTGAATCAATTATTGCCGATGTAGACTTGCAGAAAAATAAAGATTCAAAAAAAATGGGCATCATCGTACGAAAAAATAACATCTACGAAAACTTCCGTTTTGGCCCGGTAACCCAGCAAATTTCAAACATGAGAGATGAAATTGTTGTTGCTCCGGATGCTATAAAAAAAACGGATGAATATTGGAAAAACATCCGCCCGATAGAATTACAAACCAGAGAAGAGAACATATATGAAATGGTAGATTCCATAAAAAATGTACCTCTTTACCGCACCGCAGCAGAATACATTTACATGTTTTATTACGGCTATCGCGATTTAGGCCAGGTTGAGATCGGCCCTTACTACTACATGTACAGCAAAAACGAAGTGGAAGGTTCCCGGTTTCGGTTGGGAGCCCGCACAACCTACAAGTTTAATCAACACCTGCGGTTAAATGGATACGGCGCTTATGGCACCCTCGACCGTAAATGGAAATATGGCGGAGGAGCCGAGTATTTCTTCTCAGTAAAACCACTAAGTCTGATTTCCATACAATGGCAACATGATATGGAAATGCTGGGAAAAAGCAACAATGCTTTTATGGAAGAAAACATAATGACCACACTTTTGAGTAAAGGGCTTAATTCCAAACTCAACATGGTCGATAAAATGGAGTTAAACGGAAAACACGAATGGAGAAACGGAGTTATTAGCGAAGCCGGTGTTTACTACAATAAAATTTACACAGCCCCTTTTGTTCCACTAATCGACCAACTGGGAAACGAGCTTCCGTCCATTCAAAGCGGGGAACTTCACCTTAGTTTCCGGTATGCTCCCGGCGAAGATATTATACAAGACGATTTTGAACGAAGTGTATATACCAATTACGACCCAACTTTCACCGTCAATGTAACCAAAGGCATAAAAGGTTTTCTGGGAGGCGATTATAATTATTTCAAACTAAATGCAAGCCTTTCCGATCGTTTAACGTTAAATCCCTTTGGTTATAGTACTTATCTTTTGCAAGCAGGAAAAATATGGGGAGATGTTCCCTTTCCCTACTTGAAAATTCATGAAGGAAATGAAACCTATGCGTATGATACGTATGCATTCAACTTAATGAATTACCAGGAATTTATTAGCGATACATACGCCAGTATTTTCTGGGAGCATCACTTTATGGGATTTTTTCTGAATAAAATGCCTTTGTTCCGAAAACTAAAATGGCGTGAAATTGCAGGCATGCGCTCTTTGTGGGGCACATACAATAAAAATCATGATAACAGTTTACTTCTGCCTGGTACAATGGCCGGACTAAAAAATATGCCATATACAGAATTCTCGGTTGGCCTGGAAAACATTTTGAAAGTATTACGGGTAGATGGCGTTTGGCGCTTTAATTACAACGAACAAACCAAACATCAGTTTGGCCTGCTTTTCACATTAAAAGTTACACTGTAAAACTTTCTCATCCATATTAACCAATACCATGTAAATCAAACTTGAGTAAATCAACAGATCTCAGTTATGCAAAAAATGTCAACCATATATAGGTAAGGTATGTTGAAACCTAACTTATGCCTTGATACTAATGAAAATGGAAGATTTAACCACAAATTCAACAATGAAATAATGAACTCCCTTTTACCCAATAAATCTGTTGCTCAATTTTGATCTAAGACAATAAGTGTTACTTTTACACTTCAACTAAAAAACAAACCTGATTATGCATCGATACTTTCAAATTCATTATATAAATACCTTCGCAAAAAGACATTTATTTAAATAATACGTATATATTTTGTATATATTTAACTGTTATCCTTTACTAAATAGTGAGAAAATAAAGCAAAAAATTGAACTTGAACTTAGAGTATGCTCGAAAAATTAAAAGAAGAAGTGTTTGAAGCCAATATGGCTCTTGTAAAACATGGGTTGGTTATTTTCACCTGGGGTAATGTCAGCGGCATCGACCGGAAGCGCGAATTGGTAGTTATAAAACCCAGTGGAGTATCTTATGATAAAATTAAACCGAAGGACATGGTTGTACTCGACCTCCAGGGGCAGGTGGTAGAAGGTGAAATGAAACCGTCAAGCGACACTCCTACCCATTTGGTTTTGTACCGCCAATTTCTAAATATTGGGGGAATTGTACATACACATTCTGAATGGGCAACTTCATGGGCACAGGCCGGCAAAGGAATACCAGCCATTGGCACTACCCATGCCGACTACTTTTACGGAGAAATTCCTTGTACCAGAAAAATGACAAACAAAGAAATAGAAGGAGATTATGAACTGGAAACCGGAAAAGTAATAACCGAATGCTTTAAAGAACTGAACCCCGACCAACTTCCCGGCGTTTTAGTAAACAATCATGGCCCATTCTCATGGGGAACCAATGCAAGAAATGCTGTTCACAATGCGGTTGTTATGGAAGAAGTAGCTAAAATGACTTTCCGCTCCTTACAACTAAATCCGGATACGACAATGGATCGTGCATTACTGGATAAACACTTCCTTCGGAAACACGGAAAAAATGCCTACTACGGACAATAATTTATTAGTATTGAGCATGAAATAGTAAAGAAACAGGAAAAGCCTTTTTAATTTTATGCTTCAATATCAGTGTTAAAATACAAATAAACTAAACGAGAAAATTAAATCAATAAAATGAGCAAATATACGATAGGACTGGATTATGGGACAGACTCTGTCCGTTCATTAATTGTAAATGTAGAAACAGGTGAAGAAATTGCAACGGCAGTTTTTCAATATCCCCGATGGAAAAAGGGAATGTACTGTAATGCTCCCAACAACCAATTTCGTCAGCACCCGAAAGATTATTTAGAAGGACTGGAGTACACCATAACCGAAGCCTTAAAAAAAGCGCCCGCAGATGTAGCTGAAAATGTAGTTGGAATTTCAGTTGACACAACCGGCTCAACCCCGGTGGCAGTAGATGAAAAAGGTGTTCCACTTTCCCTCACCCCCGGTTTTGAAGAGAATCCCAACGCCATGTTTGTTTTATGGAAAGACCATACTGCCATAAAAGAGGCGGCAGAAATCAACAGTCTCTCCAAAAAGTGGGAAATTGATTTCACCAAATTTGAAGGAGGCATTTATTCTTCTGAATGGTTCTGGGCTAAACTGTTGCATATAATTCGTGAAGATGCAGGAGTTTTCCGTGCGGCATATTCATGGGTGGAACATTGCGACTGGCTTCCGGCCATACTAACAGGCAATACCAATCCTAAAACATTAAAACGAAGCCGTTGTGCTGCCGGGCATAAAGCCATGTGGCACGAAGCCTTTAACGGGTTACCCGCTGAAGAATTCCTGATAGAACTAGATCCTTTACTTGGCGGATTACGCGAACGGCTTTATAAAGAAACTTTTACCTGCGATGTTTCTGCAGGAACATTAACCCCAGAATGGGCAGCCAAACTGGGACTCCCATCATCAGTTGTAGTAGGAGTTGGCGCTTTCGATGCCCATCTTGGCGCTGTTGGCGCAGAAATTGAGCCATATTATGTTTCAAAAGTTATGGGAACCTCAACCTGCGACATGCTTATTGCCCCAATGGAAGAAGTTGGCGATAAACTGGTTGGAGGAATCTGCGGCCAGGTAGATGGCTCTATTGTTCCCGGAATGCTGGGATTGGAAGCCGGTCAGTCGGCATTTGGAGATATCTACGCATGGTTTAAGAAGATACTGGAATGGCCGCTAAAAAATATTCTGACAGATTCAGACCTTTTAGATGAAGCAACCAAACAAAAACTCATCGAAGAAACATCCGATAAAATTATTGCCAAATTAAGTAAAGAGGCCGCTAAAATCTCCATCGAAGAAAGTGGAATCGTTGCGCTCGACTGGATGAATGGCCGCCGCACACCGGATGCAAACCAACATTTGAAAGGAGCCATTGCTGGACTAAACCTGGGTTCCGATGCTCCACGGATATTCCGTGCATTAGTAGAAGCTACAGCTTTTGGTTCAAGAGCTATCAACGAGCGTTTTATTAACGAAGGAATCCGCATTGACGGAGTAATTGCTTTGGGAGGTGTAGCTAAAAAATCGCCACTGGTTATGCAAATAGTTGCTGATGTTCTGAATATGCCTATAAAAGTGGCTCGTTCAGAAGAAGCCTGTGCGCTGGGCTCAGCAATGGCTGCCGCCGTTGCATCCGGTGTTTATAGCAGTACTTCAGAAGCACAGAAAAAAATGGGAGGAGGTTTTGAAACGGAATACCATCCAATTACTGAAAACGTAGAAAAATACAATGTACTTTACGAGAAGTATAAAAAATTCGGAAAATTTATCGAATTTGAGTATTGATATTATTTGCTAAAACAAACAAATTCATTAATAACAGTAAGATTTTCAATTCAAGTCGGGTGGATTGCATGTCCTGCTTGAAAGTTTCTAAAGTGGCTTGTGCACAAAATTCAAAATTGTGTCGGCAGTGTGGAATATAGACAATAAAAAATGGTCATCAGGTATTTTCTTGATGACCATTTTTATGTATTTAACTTTCATCTTTATTCTTCAAAACAATACAATGAGTTAAAACCTCGTAAAATCAAATTATCTCCAACAATAACAGGTGATGCATGAAAATCGTCTTCCAGTTTATTTGAAGCAAGCACTTCAAATGTATCTCCGGCCTTTAATACAAGACAAATATTCTCAGAAACAATATAAATTTACCATCCACTTCCGTGGGTGAAGAGGACAAATCACTGATTCCCTCCAATCTCTCTTTGGAATATTTTACTTCGCCGGTTTTGGCATCCAGACAGGTTAGTTCGCCGTTGTTGGCACGCAGAAAATATAATCTGCCTCCCATAAGCAAATCATCCGGGGTATAAGGCGTATCCCGATTATACGTCCATAGTATAACATCGCTTGAGATATCGCCTTTTGCTTTAGCCAAATCAATTGCCATCAGTGGATTTCCCCCTGAAACCACTTGTAACATATAAAATACCATCAGCCACCTTGGGATTTGGAATTACATTTCGTGTTAATCCGCTACACGACCAGATAATTTCACCCGTATTAAAATCATAACCTCTTACCTGTGTTGTAGCTGCGGTTATCACCTGCAGTTTCCCATTCACTTCGACCACAAGTGGAGTGGCTCATGATGATCTTTCATCACGTGCATCACTCCAAATTTCTTCTCCTGTATTTGCATCAAGCGCGTATATATACGAATCACCTTCCTGGTCCCATTGTATAAAAAGACGGCTGTTATATAAATAAGGTAAAGAACCTTCACCAAAGCTCATCACTTTTTCCATCTAACCAAAGTCTTTTTCCCAGAGGATATTGCCATCAAAATCGAGGCAATAGATTCCCCGAGAGCCAAAATAGGCATAAATTCTTTCGCCATCAGTACATGGAGAGTTAGACGCCCAGCTTCCCAGTCTGTGCGTTCTTTCCTGCGGTTTTTCGCTGGTTACTGTTTTTTCCCAGATAATTTTTCCATCATTAAGATCTACAAGGATCACTTTGTAATCCAAAACCAGATTGGTTTCGGTGGCATCCATCCAACTGTTACCGTCTTCCAAAACTTCACTGCTTGGCTTACCTTCAAATCCTTTGGGTACAGCGGTTTCAATAATAATTTTATCACCCCATACAATAGGTGTCGCATGTCCTTTCCCCGGAATGGGGGGGCTTTCACTTTACATTTTGTGTTTCGTTGAAATGAACAGGAGGATTACCTTTTATTGCTGCTCCGGTGCCAAGCGGTCCACGCCACTGCGGCCAGTAATTTTCACCTGGAAGATTTTGTCCGGTAAGGTTTATTGTAATAAAAATCGAAAAAAGAAATGTGACAAGAAAAAATAGTTGGTTTTCATAAAAATAGTTTTGAATGTTTTACGATTATATGACCAAAATAAGAAATACGGGTTTAATTTGCAATCCATAATTTTATATAATTTGCCTGTGCTTACGCTGAAATCAATTTCCTTTGAAAATGCTATATATACATTTGATTTTAGAATTGTTCCAAATTACATAAATGACTCCCAATGGCAATCAATACCATAATTTTTGATTATCCAAATCGTTAGATTTGTCCATTTTATTATTGTTCCTATTTCTAAATAAAACTGCTGATTTCCATAATGAAAAAAAATCTTACTATAATAATCCTATTCCTGTTATTCTTTTCTTTTTCCTGTGAGTTTACACCTTCAGAAATACCGGAAACCTTTGTAGAACAACCGGATGGAAATGCACCTTTTCTGCATATTGAAGTACAACCGGATATGGATACATTAAAATTAGCCAGCGATGTAAGGACAGAGTTCAGGCTTACTTCTCAGGAAGCAGATATTCATTGGGTAAAAATAACTCTTGATGATAACAATGTATATTATTCAGACTATAATTCCGGAGCATTGCCCAGTGTATATGTCTCAATTGCAAACTACTCCGAAGGGCTTCATTATTTTACAATCCAGGCATTTACTGCAAGCAACAGCGGAAGTATTGCCGATAAGATGGGAGCCGAAGGATATTTATATGAAGTTCAGTGGCCGGTCATAATTCATCATGGGGTTGATACACGAATTGATATTAAAAATGTGGAATATATGAATGGACCTGTTGCTGTTAGCTGGGAAAAATACGACTACTACGATTTTAAGAATTATATACTTTCAAAATGGAGTTCAACACAGGTTGAAGGAGTTCAGTACACCATCTCAAATCCCAGGGTAACAACAGTCCTCGATACCTCTTTTCTGGAAGGGGAATATGTGAGTTACTCCGTTGGTCTTAATGGCGGATACAGCCCGGGGATTTCTTTTGATGTCCCGATAAAAACCCCTGATGTTAGTCTGAATGAGGAAGAGGAATTGGTTGTTCGCTGGAACCGCACACAAAATCCAAAAAGTCTCGGCTATTATCATGTGGCCTTAAAAGTTCCGAATACATATTCTTACCAGGAAATTATAAAAGAAGACGCTGAAGATACTGTTGGAATTTATAATATTTCGCCGGGATTTGGTGATAATTATGAATTTCAGGTTCGTTATGTGCCCAAAGGTTTTGATCAACCGTACGTAATATATAATTCTTCAGGAGGAAAAGCTCTCTTCTCGTACGGAAATAAGATGCTGAGTTTTAAAAATGCAATGAAGATAGGTGATACGGAAAACATCCTGTTGTATAACGATGGCTCGTTTTATAAATACAATATAATAAACCATACAATTTTGGACTCTGTACGTGTTGCCGAACTTACAAATCCCGGGTTTATAAGAATCTCACCGAGCGGAGCATTTTTTAGCTATTTTACCAATACCGATTTTGTGATGCGGAAAACATCCGACTGGGGATTAGTCAGCCAGTTTACAACACCAATTTTGGATTATGGTACAGCCCGATTCTGGAGCGTTTCCATTTCCGACAATTTTCATCTTGCGGTAATCCAACACTCAAATATTCTATCAATTACCGACATAAGGACAGGTAATGAGTTGTTCAGAAAAGCAGGAACGCAGGGAGAATATTTTTCAGATGCAGTAATTAATTCGGAGGGCGATAAAATACTTTATAACACACATGTTTATGATGACGGGGCAAATTATTTGCGCCTGGTTAATTTTGATGGAACCAAATTTACACAACTGGGTGAAACAACTGCTGCAAATCCCGGAGCTAATTATGGAATTGTTCAATACGCAATACTGGAAGATAAAGTTTTAATTCTAAAAAACGTTTCTAGTTACGATTATCGCTGGGAAGAGCGAAGTGCAGGCGATATGGCATTAATAAACAGTTTCGGTTTACCCGACAGCTTTGTTCCTGTTGCCATCGATTTTCAGAAGAAACAACTGATTACACGCTACGGGCTCCATGGAGGTTTTGATGAATCATATTCCTTATTTTATGATTTTGAAAATAATACCTCGCACAAGATAACTCCCATTATCAAAGGACAAAAGTTTGTTCTTTCAAATGAAGTTCTGGCTAACGGAAGTGGAAGATACTTACCTCTAAATGATTTAATTCAAGAATAATGAAACAACTACTTATTTTTATTACAATAATTTTGATTGGTGTACATGGAGTGGCACAGGAGCCAGCGCAAAAAAGTCCCAAAATAAAAATAGGAGGTTTTGCAGGCTATGGCTTTTATTCGTTTGATAATTTGGAAAGTACAAACGAAGAGATAATAAATCAGCTCGCATTTGATGCTACCGTTATCGACAATTTCCCTGCGCAGATATTTTCAGGCGGATATATTTTGATAAATATTGCCGACTGGTATTCGGTAGGTCCTTCGTATGAATTTCATTCCACAGGTTCGCGTATTGGTGCTAAGGATTATTCCGGTTCCTATCATTTCGACCAAATATTATCTACCCACCAGATAGGAATTGAAAATGTAGTGCGGATCTCAAATGGAATAAAGCCTGCATTTTCAATAAATTTAGCCGGAGGTGTTAATTTTTCATCGTGGAATATGGAAGAAGAATTTAAAATTGCAGAGGAAACTCAAACTGATGAAAATAAATTTGTTGCTATAAAACCGTTTGTTTATCCATCATTAAAACTGGAATATCCTGTTTTCCCAAATTTTAATGTTTTTGGAAAGGTAGGGTATTTATTTGATGTGGGTGGAAAATATCATTTGTCGGGCAATAAAGATTACCAATCAACACTAAAAGTTCCCTGGAGCGGTTTCCGTATTTCTATGGGGATTGAATTTGCTGTTGATTTATAAAGGTTTATTCTGTTTCAATAATTTTATCCTTTTTATTCGGATTTAATCTTCTGATTTTAATATTCAAATAAGCAAAAAGAATGGTCATTAACGGACTTATCAAATTAAAAAAAGCATAAGGAAGATAATCGATGGTAGCTACACCCAGCACACGTGACTGGGTAGCACCACAAGTATTCCACGGAATCAGAACCGAAGTCATCGTTCCACTGTCTTCCAGTGTACGGCTTAACAGCTCCGGCGCCAATCCTTTTTCCTCATATGCCTTCCTGTACATCCTTCCCGGAACAACAATAGCCAGATACTGATCAGATGCCGTTGTATTGAAAAACACACAGGTTCCTACGGTAGAAGCGACCAAACTTCCCGGTTTTTTAGCATATTTTATAATCGGACGGGTAATTCGTTCCAGTAAACCGGCAGCTTCCATTATACCTCCAAAAACCATGGCAGAAAGAATAAGCCAAATCGTGTCGAGCATTCCCCGCATCCCCGAGGTACTTAGCAAATCATTTACTTTAGCATCTGAAGTAGACAACGAAACATCTCCAAACATCGATTGCATAACCGAAATATAAGATGCTTTTAAATAATCGTTGGATATCCCGGCAACTTCTTTAACAATTTCAGGTTGAAAAATAACAGCAAAAACAGCTCCCAGTAGCGTACCGGCAAACAGTGCCGGAAGCGGAGGTACTTTCAGGATAATAATAGTTATCAACAAAACCGGAACCAGGAAAAGTAAAGGATTGGTATTAAATGTGGCACCAATGGAATTTTGCACATTTTCAACATGTACCACGGCACTACCAAAATCATATTTAAAACCAATTCCCAGAAAGATAAGCAACGTCAACGTCATAGACGGTATGGTCGTATAAAACATATACCTGATATGTGTAAATAAATCAGTACCAGCCATAGCCGGAGCAAGATTTGTTGTATCGCTCAGTGGTGACATTTTATCGCCAAAATAAGCGCCACTGATTATGGCACCGGCCACCACAGCCTCATTCATTCCCAACGCTTTTCCTATACCCAGCAATGCCACACCAATGGTTGCAATGGTAGACCAGGAACTGCCGGTAGCCACACTTACTATTGAGCTGACGACCACAGCGGTAAATAAAAACAGTTTCGGATTGATAATTTCCAGTCCGTAATAAATCATAGCAGGCACAACGCCGCTAATCATCCAGGTACCGGCAAGCGAACCAATTAGTAATAAAATCAAAATAGATGGCATCGCCGAACCAATGGTTTTCACCACCTTTTCTCTTACATCAAACCACTTAAACCCCATATGGTGAGCAACCAATCCGGCAATAGCAGCCGAAAACAAAAGCGCAATCTGGTTGGCTCCCGACAAAGTATCGTCAAATAAAAATACATTCAGGGTTAAAAGTGCAATAAGAATCAATATTGGCAAAAGGGCTCCAAATAGGGTAGCTTCTTTTTTCATTTGTATAATTTATACTAAAAAATATTTAAATAAACCCGGCCAGACAAAATGAAAAACAGATAAATGCACCTTTCCCTTTTGCTCGCCTTTCACCGACAGATTTCCCCATCGTGTCTGTTTATTTCCATTAAAATTTACAAGCTGCTTTTAAAAGTCGGAAAACTAATACATTTTAATTTTATATCGTTAATTAATAGCAATTAATTTCTGCACGTAAAGTTTAAATAAGATTTCAAATGGCTACTAATAATTTATTGTTTCTATATTCGTTTCTTTTTAAACCGAACATAGATTATATGAAACATATTTATCTCCGATTAGCTGTTATTGGACTGTTAACTTTCGCTTTCCATGCTACCACATGGGCACAACGAAGTAACGGACTGGCAGTAGAAGGGAAAATAAGTGTGGAAGAAGGAGCCACTGAAGGGGCCGTTATTCAGATGATTCAGGATGGTCGCCGGCTCGATGATTATGGTGTTGGTTCCGATGGACGCTACAAAGTTGAACTAAATTACAATCATAAATTTGAACTTCGTTTTACCCTGAATGGAAACTTTCCACAAAAAATTGTTGTGGACACACACATTCCGCAAAATATTCAGGGAAGTACCGCTAAATTTCCTCCGTTTCCTGTTGATATTAACCTATTCAAAGAAATCAGCGGAATTGACCGATCTTTTGCTGAAAATACCATATTAAAAATCTTTTATAGCCCGCAGGTCGGAAATTTCATTTCAGAAAGATATTACAACAATGCCCAGATTAAAAGTTTAATAGATCAGGCCATCCTTCAATCGCAAATGATAGGAAAAGAGGCAGATTATCTTTCAAAACTTACAAAAGCAGAAAGAGCCGAACTTCAAAAAGAATATGACCAACTATTAAAAGAGGCAGATAAAGAATATGGCAATGAAAAGTTTCTGGAAGCGCTCGATGGCTATAAAGCTGCCCACCAAATTTTCCCAAAAGAACAGTACCCACAAGACCGGATTGCCGAAATAAACGACTTGTTTGGCTTAATTATGGTAGCCGAAGATATGCAAACTGCTCTTGCCGAACGTTTTGACAAACTGTTGATTGCTGCCGATCAACTTTTTAATAGCCAGCAATACCTGGAGGCGCGTAATTCATACAAAAGGGCTTTATCTATAAAACCCGATAATGCATATTGCAAACAACGAATAGATGAAATAAACAAGCTTCTCGAAAGGCAAAAAACAGAACAACAATACCAGGATTTGATTGTAAGAGGGAACAATGCTTTTAATGAAATGCTATATCAGGAAGCGTTAGAAATTTTCACGGAAGCATTAGCACTGCGCCCCAACGAAACTTACCCCAAAACAAAAATTGCAGAGATAAACCAGAAGTTAAATGAACTGGCTAAAAATGCAGAGAATCAGCAAAACTACGAGCAAGCCATGTTTCAGGGTGAGTTAAATTTTGAAAAGCAGTTTTATGATAAAGCACTTACCTCCTACCAGAATGCATTAAATTACAAACCGGAAGATCCAAAAGCTACGGCAAAAATCAAAGAGATTGAAGATTTGATGAGCAAACTGGCCAATCAAACAATGTACGACAAGCTCATTAAATCAGCAGATAAGGCATACAGCAAAAAAGAGTTTGCCGCCGCTTTACCTGATTATGAGAGCGCTTTGCAACTGTTTCCGGAAGAACCACACCCGGCAGAGCGGATTGCCAGTATTAAACAAACCCTGGCAGCAGATGAGAATTTTCAGGCAGCCATTCAAAAAGCCGATGCAGCATTTGCACAAAAGGAATATGAACAATCAAAATTACACTATAACGAGGCGCTCCAAATTCGTAATGATGATAAGTATTCCCAGGATCGTATAAAAGAAATTGATGGAATTCTGGCCTCTCTTCAACTCGATGATCGCTATAACAATATTATTACTGCAGCAGACAATCTCCTCAACCAAAAACAATATGAACAAGCAAAAAATACATACAACGAAGCACTCGCGTTAAAACCTAAAGAACAATATCCAAAAGATAAGATTGCTGAGATCAATGCTATTTTACAGCAAATTGCACAAACAAACCAGCAGTATCAGCAAAAAATTGCACAAGCTGATGCCTTGTTCAACAATGAGAATTATGAAGGAGCCCGACCTCTGTATACTGAAGCCGGAACCATAAAACCGGAAGAAACATATCCTAAAGAGATGTTAAGTAAAATTGACAATCTTTTAGAGGAGCAAGCACGTGCTTTGGCAGAACAGGAAGCAGCAGAAAAAGCACGTTTGGAAGCAGAAGCACAGGAACGGGATAAGAATTACCAAAATACCATTGATGAAGCCGACCGTTTAGCTTCAACAGACAAGCTGGTGGAAGCAGTTGGTAAGTTCAGGGCCGCACTGGAGATAAAACCGCAGGAACAATATCCGATTACACGCATTGAGGAAATCCGCGGAATGATAACGCGCAGTCAGGAGGCACAGAAAGCTTACGACGAAGCTGTTGCAAAAGCAGACAAAGCATATAACCAGGAAGCTTTTAACGAGGCCAAAACCGCCTACAATGAAGCCAAACAGTCCAAGCCGGATGAAACCTATCCCGATGAAATGATTGCTAAAATTGATTCAACCATACAGGCAAGGGAACAACTGGCAGCCGAACAGGTAGCGGCTGAAGCGGCGCGCATTGCAGCGGCGCAGGCGGAGAAAGATAGTTTGTACAATGCTGCCATTGCCAAAGCCGATGGATTATTCAACTCCAAAGATTATGAGAATGCCCGGACAGATTACCGCGCGGCACTGGATATAAAACCAGACGAAACCTATCCGCAACAACGCATTGACGAAATAGGAACATTGCTCGCACAACTTTCGGCAGCACAAAAAGCATACGAAGATGCTATTTCACGGGCTGACAAAGAGTTTAAACGTGAAGCTTTTAACGAGGCCAAAACCGCCTACAATGAAGCCAAACAGGCCAAGCCGGATGAAACCTATCCCGATGAAATGATTGCTAAAATTGATTCAACCATACAGGCAAGGGAACAACTGGCGACAGAACAGGCAGCGGCTGAAGCGGCGCGTATTGCAGCTGCGCAGGCGGAGAAAGATAGTTTGTATAATGCTGCTATTGCAAAAGCGGATGGATTATTCAGCTCCAAAGATTATGAGAATGCCCGGACAGAATACCGCGCGGCGCTGGATGTAAAACCAGACGAAACATATCCGCAACAACGGATAGACGAAATCGGAGCATTGCTCGCACAACTTTCGGCAGCTCAAAAAGCATACGAAGATGCCATTTCCCGGGCTGACAAAGAGTTTAAACGCGAAGCTTTTAACGAAGCCAAAACCGCTTACAATGAAGCCAAACAGGCAAAACCCGATGAAACGTACCCTGATGAGATGATTGCTAAAATTGATTCAACCATCCAGGCAAGAGAACAACTGGCAGCCGAACAGGCAGCGGCTGAAGCAGCGCGCATTGCAGCGGCGCAGGCAGAGAAAGATAGTCTGTATAATGCAGCTATTGCCAAAGCGGATGGATTATTCAATTCCAATGATTATGAAAACGCACGCACTGAATACCGCGCGGCATTGGATATAAAACCAGACGAAACATATCCGCAACAACGGATAGACGAAATAGCAACATTGCTCGCACAACTTTCGGCAGCTCAAAAAGCATACGAAGATGCCATTTCCCGGGCTGACAAAGAGTTTAAACGCGAAGCTTTTAACGAAGCCAAAACCGCTTACAATGAAGCCAAACAGGCAAAACCCGATGAAACGTACCCTGATGAGATGATTGCTAAAATTGATTCAACCATCCAGGCAAGAGAACAACTGGCAGCCGAACAGGCAGCGGCTGAAGCGGCGCGTATTGAAGCTGCGCAGGCAGAGAAAGACAGTCTGTACAATGCTGCCATTGCAAAAGCCGATGGATTGTTCAATGCCAATGATTATGAAAATGCACGCACTGAATACCGCACGGCGCTGGATATAAAACCAGACGAAACCTATCCGAAACAACGGATAGACGAAATAGCAACATTGCTCGCACAACTTTCGGCAGCTCAAAAAGCATACGAAGATGCCATTTCCCGGGCAGACAAAGAGTTTAAACGCGAAGCTTTTAACGAAGCCAAAACCGCTTACAATGAAGCCAAACAGGCAAAACCCGATGAAACGTACCCTGATGAGATGATTGCTAAAATTGATTCAACCATCCAGGCAAGAGAACAACTGGCGGCCGAACAGGCAGCGGCTGAAGCGGCTCGCATCGCAGCAGCGCAGGCAGAAAAAGACAGTATGTACAATGCTGCCATTGCAAAAGCCGATGGATTATTCAATTCCAAAGATTATGAAAATGCACGCACTGAATACCGCGCGGCGCTGGATGTAAAACCAGACGAAACTTATCCGCAACAACGCATTGACGAAATAGGAACATTGCTCGCACAACTTTCGGCGGCTCAAAAAACATACGAAGATGCCATTTCCCGGGCTGACAAAGAGTTTAAACGCGAAGCTTTTGACGAGGCTAAAACCGCTTATAATGAAGCCAAGCAAGCCAAACCCGATGAAACCTATCCCGATGAAATGATTGCTAAAATTGATTCAACCATCCAGGCAAGAGAACAACTGGCGGCAGAACAGGCAGCAGCTGAAGCGGCGCGTATTGCAGCTGCGCAGGCGGAGAAAGATAGTTTGTACAATGCAGCTATTGCAAAAGCGGATGGATTGTTCAATTCCAAAAATTATGAAAATGCACGCACTGAATACCGCGCGGCATTGGATGTAAAACCAGACGAAACATATCCGCAACAACGCATTGACGAAATAGGAGCATTGCTGGCACAACTTTATGCAGCACAAAAAGCATATGAAGATGCCATTTCCCGGGCAGACAAAGAGTTTAAACGCGAAGCTTTTAACGAAGCAAAAACCGCCTACAATGAAGCCAAACAGGCCAAGCCGGATGAAACCTATCCTGAAAAGATGATTGCTAAAATTGATTCAACCATCCAGGCAAGGGAGCAACTGGCTGCCGAACAGGCAGCGGCTGAAGCGGCGCGTATCGCAGCAGCGCAGGCGGAGAAAGATAGTTTGTACAATGCTGCCATTGCAAAAGCCGATGGATTGTTCAACTCCAATGATTATGAAAATGCACGCACTGAATACCGCGCGGCATTGGTTGTAAAACCAGACGAAACATATCCGCAACAACGGATAGACGAAATAGGAACATTGCTCGCACAACTTTCGGCAGCTCAAAAAACGTACGAAGATGCCATTTCCCGGGCAGACAAAGAGTTTAAACGCGAAGCTTTTAACGAAGCTAAAACCGCTTATAATGAAGCCAAGCAAGCCAAACCCGATGAAACCTATCCCGATGAAATGATTGCTAAAATTGATTCAACCATCCAGGCAAGAGAACAACTGGCGGCAGAACAGGCAGCAGCTGAAGCAGCGCGCATCGCAGCGGCGCAGGCAGAGAAAAACAGTCTGTATAATGCTGCCATTGCAAAAGCCGATGGATTATTCAATTCCAAAGATTATGAAAATGCCCGCACTGAATACCGCGCGGCATTGGATGTAAAACCAGACGAAACATATCCTCAGCAACGAATTGACGAAATCGGAGCATTACTGGCACAACTTTCGGCAGCTCAAAAAACATACGAAGATGCCATTTCACGGGCTGACAAAGAGTTTAAACGCGAAGCTTTTAACGAGGCCAAAACTGCTTACAATGAAGCCAAACAGGCCAAGCCGGATGAAACCTATCCCGATGAAATGATTGCCAAAATTGATTCAACCATACAGGCAAGGGAGCAACTGGCGGCAGAACAGGCAGCAGCTGAAGCGGCTCGCATCGCAGCGGCGCAGGCAAAGAAAGACAGTCTGTATAATGCTGCCATTGCCAAAGCCGATGGATTGTTCAATGCCAATGATTATAAAAATGCACGCACTGAATACCGCGCGGCGCTGGATGTAAAACCAGACGAAACATATCCGCAACAACGGATAGACGAAATCGAAAATATTATTTTGCAACAAAAACTAGCTGAACAAGAACAGCAGACACGAAATAAAGATTATGAAAATGCCATTGCAATGGCTGATAAATATTTCTCTGCAAAAAATTATAAAGAGGCTACATCGGGCTATCAAAAGGCCTTGGATATAAAACCGGAAGAACTCTATCCGAAGGAACAACTTGCACGGACAGAATCCCTTCTTTCGGCACTGGCACAGGATGAAAAATACCGCGAGATTATCCTTGCTGCCGACGGATTCTTTAAAGTAAAATCGTACAATGAAGCAAAATCAGCTTACCAAAATGCATTAGGTATAAAACCGGAAGAGCAATATCCCAAAGATCAAATCAGCAAGATTGATGATATATTACAGAAAGAACAGGAAAGAATACTGGCAGAACAACAGGCCGCTGCTGATTTGAAACGCCGGAGAAATGAAATAGCAGAACAAAACAAAGCCAGCGAGCAACAAGAAATTGCAAGCGATGCAGAGCTCAACAGCTTATACAACGAATACATTACCAAAGCCGACGGTTATTTTGACAATAAAAAATACAATGTATCTCGCGCGTGGTACTACAAAGCATGGGATGTAAAACCGGAAGAAACATATCCACCGGAACGTATTGCAGCAATAAACCGATTGATTCGAAACATGCTTTCCAATCAGCGTGACCGCGATTATCAGCAATTTGTAGACCGGGCTGATTCTACATTCCGGGAAAACCAACTGGCCGTAGCCCGCGGTTGGTATAACCGCGCCTTATCAGTTAAAGCAAATGAAGATTATCCCAAAAGCCAGTTAACCGAAATTCAACGTTTGATAAATGAACGTTTGGCCGGACAATCGGGACAATTATTTAACAGCTATATAGAAAAAGCAACGAATGCATTTGATGCTCAAAGTTACTCAGTTGCCCGCTTTTGGTATAAAAAAGCATTGGATCTTCAGCCTGACAATACAGATGTAAAAAGCAAACTAAGCCAAATTAACGAAGTGCTGAAATAAATCCATTCAGCTAAAATATGAAACAGAATTAGACCTTTATGTGTATTCTAAAACATAAAGGTTTAATTCTCCTCCACACTCATACTTCAATCTATTAAAATAAAAACTCCCACCGAAGCGGGAGTATAGGAATTTCTTTCCTTCGGCATATAGCCTTATTGTGATAAGATACAAAATTGAATTCTATGTTATTGAACAGAAGTTTAACACTTTGCTGTGCTAATATAAAAAAATTAAGCATAAGAGTTTTTATATTTAACAACATATTCAAAAATTCCAACCTTTAAATCCTCTGAAACTATGGCTAAGATTTTAGGACTCGACCTCGGAACAAATAGCATTGATTTTGACAATTATATTGACCATCTACATAAACAACGAACCTCAGCATAACTGAGGCTCTAATTTTTTCCTTCGGCATTTAGCCTTATTGTGATTTGATGTAACCTAAAAGTAAAAAGAAATATTAAAGCTAACAATAAAATGACCAAAGTTAAACTTGGATTAGATATTGGAACCAACAGTATAGGTTGGGCAGTGTTAGAAAAGAAAGATAAAAAGTATCATTTTTTACAGAGATATGATAAGGATGGTAATTTAATACCTCCGAAAGGAAGCTATATTTTCCCGAAAGGCGTTGATGGACAGGAGAAATCGAAAGCAGCAACCCGGAGAGATTTCCGAAGTGCTCGAAGACGAATAGATAGAATAAGAAGAAGAAAAGCTGCAACATTGCAAGTTTTATCAGATAATGGTATGTGCCCAAAGCTGTTGAAAGAAGAAATACAAAATTGGCGATATAAGAAAAAATACCCTTGTAATAATGATGAATTTATAAAATGGCAGAGAACAGGAACTAAGGGAGGTGATATTGAAATAGAGAAACTAAAGCAACCTTATTACCTCAGATATTTGGCTGCGACAAGAGAAGGATTAATGGATTCACAACTAGGGCGCTTTCAATTAGGACGTGCATTTTATCATTTATCTCAACGACGTGGATATTTGTCTATGGAAGAAGAACAGTCCGATGATGCTATTGAACAATTTAAAATTACGGTAAAAAATCTTTTGGAAGAATCGTCTAATTCTACAGCCTTCAGTGAACCATTTGAGACAATTGCCGAATCGTATCGAAATGATAAAAAGTCTAAAACGCTAACGACTAAGATTAAACGACAATTAAAAAAGGAAACTTCTCTCGATGTAATAAAGGAATTTATTTATAAAGAATTTGATAAAAAAGAGAACCTTGGGAAAGTAGCCACGGAAATAAATGAATTATCACAGCAAATAACAAAAAGTGAGCAACCAACCTTAGGATGTTACTTTTACTCTATTTATGCAAAAAAGAAAGATGATAATACAACCCAACGAATCCGGGGGAAATACATCGATCGGGAAAAGCACTATTTACATGAGTTTAATTACATCTGCGACAAGCAGAAAATTGAAACTGAATTGCGAAAAAAATTACAATTTGCAATCTTTTACCAACGACCGTTAAAAAGTCAGAGAAATTTAGTCGCAAAATGCCCTTTAGAACCTAAACGTAAAAGAATTGCGATTTCTCATCCATTGTTTGAGGAGTTTCGCAAATGGGAATCGATTAACAGAATTAAGATAAAAACGGGAAAAGACGAAAGACTTAGACCATTAAGTAAATCTGAAAAAGAATTAATAGCCGATCAATTTGAAAAAAAAGAAGTTGAGTTTAAAAGGTTAGCAGACATTTTGTCCGGAGGCAAGACTTATCGTTACATAAAAGATAAAGAAGAACTAGCGGCTGAGGTTGAATTCAATTTCCAAGAAACAACAATGTTTCCCGGATGCCCAACAATTAGAAATCTAAAATCCATTTTAGGGAAAGATGAGAATGGAAATTATCGCTACAATAATTTACCGCTATTAAATACCGGATACAAAGATGAAAAGGGGAAATCAAAAATTAGCATTGAAGATATTTGGCATTGTCTATTTATTGACTCCTTTGGGGAAAAGACAAAAGAACAAGCTCGAAAAGAATTTGCCATAAAACATCTTCCCTGGATTGATGCTGAGAAGTTTTCAACTAAAATTAAGTTGACCAAAGGCTATGGCAATTTAAGTAAGTCGGCTATAAAAAAGATATTGCCTTATTTGAAGGGAGGAATGTTGTATTCTCATGCAGTTTTCACAGCTAATATCGAAAAAATGCTTAGACGAAAAGCAACGACTAAGGAGATTGAGGAAATTTCTCTTTGTATAAAAGAAGCATTGGCATTACATGAATTTGAGAAAAAAGTAAATGCCGTTGTGAATAACTATATTGAAAAATATAAAAACGAGGAAAACGGAATAGGTGATAATCCGAACAGTCAATGGGGGCACAGAAATGGAATAAACGATGAAATTATCAATTGGTTTTCGTCTTCAGAACTAGATGCTATGTCAGAAGAAGAACAAGCTGATTTGTATCAACAATGCTGGGATAAATTTATTGAAAGGGCGAATAACAAGCGTCCTCAGAATGTTGAATACCTTTCAACGAAAACAATCACTGATTATATTAAAGAAACCATAAATAACAAATTTCCCAAGGATACTATCGATGTTAGTAAACTTTATCATCCTTCTGTGATAGAGGCTTATCCTAAAGCTGAAAAACGTTTGGGATGTCCCGAAATTAGCTCTATTAGGAACCCTGTATTTAACAAAGCTATGCATCAAATTAAACACTTGGTAAATAAGCTTATTGAAGAAGGACAGGTAGATAAAAGTACAGAAGTAAATGTAGAGTTGGCACGAGAAATAAATAGTACAACTTACCGAAGAGCTTTAGCACAATATCAGAAAGACCAAAAATTTATTCGTGATTGGGCACGGAGGAAAATTATTGAATGTTATGACGAAGAAAAACGTTTAACGATACAACCTACCGACAGGCAAATTACCAAGTATATTTTATATGCTGAACAGAAACAGCATTGTTTATATACAGGTGAAACAATTACACCCAGAAAGTTTTTCACAGAACAAAAATACGATATTGAACATACCATTCCACGTAGCAAATGGAATGATAACTCCCTAATAAATAAAACACTGGCCAATGCCGATTTTAACCGAAACTATAAACAGGAGGAGTTGCCAGCAAATCTTGATCTAACATTTAATGGGGAACAAATTGATGACGATACAATAATTCAAAATCGGAACCAGTGGTTAAGATCATATAAAATAACTGGCAATGAAGTTGAATTTAGTGTTTCATTAGAGTCGTTAAAAGCACAACATAGAAACAATAAAGCTGCAGCAAAAGCTGCTGCCGGAGATCCCGAAAAACATGATGATTTAATGTATTTGGCTCATTACGCTCGTTTGCGATTAAATTATCTAGCTCAGAAATATAAAACATTTGAACGTGAAGAAATTCCTGCAAAGTTTAATAATGCCAATTTGGTCGATACCCGATTAATTACCAAATACGCCCGCGCTTACCTTAATTCATACTTTAACAGAGTAAATGTGATAAACGGGCAGGTTACGGATACTTTGCGAAAGATGTGGGGACTACAAGGCGAATATGAAGAGAAAGACCGTAGCAATCATATTCATCATTGTATTGATGCAATAACCGTTGCCTGTGTTGAAAAGGGAACAGCCAACCGAATGTCGGAAGCCTTTCACCAATACGAGTGGGATTACTTCAGGGGCGATCTTTCTGCAAAAGTTCATTTCGCTGAACCGATGGAGAATTTTGTGGACACAATGAAAAAATTAAAAGATGAAGTATTCATTTATCACAAGCAAGTTGATCGGGTAAAACCATTGTTAAATGAGTTAGAAAAAGAGAATCCTCAAAAATTGAATTTAAGGGGTGCATTAAACAAACAAAAACCATATGGAATTCGAAAAAAAGAAAATGGAGATTATTTTTATGTACAAAAAAAAGAAATAACTGCAATAAAAGAGAAGGACATTGTAAATATTGCAGATAAACGAATTCAGGAACGTATTCAAGATTTATGTGATAAAACGGGTGAAAAAATTGAAAAACTGATATCTGAATGTGGTGACTTTTTAGTTTTGCCTGAATACGAAGCATTAAATAAAAGCGGGAAAGTAGTCAAAAGTGGACCAATGGTTGTAAAAAGGCTTAGACTGATTTCTTCGAAAACCAAAATAGCTCCATATAAGAAAATTAGAGAATCTGACCGAACGGATAAAGTTGGACAAAAATATAAGCACAATTATTACTTTGATAAAAAAGAAGGTAGTAATTATGAAGCAATTCTCTACGGAGATCTTGTTCCAAATGAAAAAGGAAAGTTAAATAGAAAATACAGACTTATTAATCATTTTAATATTGTTAAAAACATTTTCGAGCAAGAACTTTCTTTTCCATTACTATTTAAGATTCAGACGGATGATATGTTTTTAATTTTCAATAAACATTTTGATGAGATTAATTGGGAGGACAAAAAAGATTTGCAATGTAGATTGTTTAAAAATGTAAAGTTTGATGAAAATGGGATTCTTGTTTTCGAACGTCATAACTATGCAGATGGAGACGTTGACCATGCGAAACCAGCAAAAGAGGATGAATTAAGTAATTTAAATGGAAAAGTTCTCAGAAGAGGTCCGTCAACATTCAGAGCAATTCCAACAAAAGTTGATGAATTGGGGCGTATTGATATTGAATATTCAAAACGATTTATTGAAGAACACACAAAATGAGAACCGAGCACCAGACTTTCAAGGTTTCGAAAACCTTGAAAGTCTAAAAATACGAAAGTGTTTCAATGAAGGAAAAAACTTAATTCTACAAATAATGAAAACCCAACCACTTGAATATGGACATTTCTACCACATTTACAACCGTGGAATCAACGGCTGTAATTTGTTTCGTAAAAATGAGAACTACGAATACTTTCTGCATCTATACGATAAATACATTTCGCCGGTAGCCGATACATTCGCATGGGTGCTGATGCGGAACCATTTTCATTTGCTGGTAAAAATTAAAACCGTTAGAGAACTAAACCTTCAAGGTTTCGAAAATCTTGAAGGTTTAAATCATCCCAAAAACAGAAACAGAGTCAACCAACAATTTGCCAATTTATTTAACGCCTACACCAAAGCCATAAACAAACGTTTTCATCGAACGGGCAGCTTGTTTGAGCATCCGTTCCGTAGAATAAAGATAGAATCAGAAATCCATTTGAAGTATTTGGTATATTATATTCATCACAATCCAATCCACCACGGATTTTGCGAGCATTACCTAGATTATCCGTGGAGTTCTTATTTAACGATGATTTCTCCGAAAAACACAAAATTGAGCCGTACAGAAGTTTTGAATTGGTATAATAACAGGGAAAACTTTATTCAATACCACTCAAAAGAACAGATTGAAAGACTTAATGAACTAAAAATTGATTACCTAAACGACTGTTGAGCATTCAGACTTTCAAGGTTTTAAAAACCTTGAAAGTCTGAAATATTAATTGAAAACCAAAAAACCATGCTAAAACGAACCTTATTTATTTCCAATCCTTACCATCTGTCACTAAAAAATAAACAGCTGGTAGTTTCAGAAAAAGCAGGAATGCCCCTAAAAACCGCCCCCGTTGAAGACCTTGGTTTTATTGTGCTCGATCATCCTCAAATTTCATTTACAATGAAACTGGTGGAGGAACTGAATGAATTTAATGTAGCCACTGTTTTTTGCGACAGTAAACACCTGCCATCCTCCATGTTGCTCCCTCTGGATGCAAACCATATTCAAAGCGAAATTTTCAGGGCACAGGTCAGCGCTTCGGAACCGTTAAAGAAAAATTTATGGAAACAAACCATTGAAGCAAAAATCAGGAATCAGGCGAGGTTACTTAATAAACTGGGGAAAAACAGTATTCCGATAAAATCGCTGGCAAAGACGGTAAAAAGCGGAGATGCTGATAATCGGGAAGGTTTTGCCGCCCGACTTTACTGGACAGAAATGTACGGAAATGAGTTTATCCGCGACCGTTATGGCGAACCGCCCAATCCGTTCCTGAACTATGGCTATATATTATTGCGGTCGGCAGTAGCAAGGGCGCTGGCTGGTTCAGGGTTGCTGGCCACGCTGGGGATACACCACCGCAATCGTTATAACGCCTTTTGCCTGGCCGACGATATTATGGAACCTTACCGTCCGTATGTAGATGAAATTGTTTTTGCCATGAATGAAAAATGGCCCGGTTCATTTATGCTCGAAAAAGAACACAAAGCTGAATTGCTCCAACTCATGACAGTTGATGTAAAAATAGGAGAAAATAAACGTCCGTTGATGGTCGCCCTCTCGCAGACCACAGCATCACTAGCCCGGTGTTTTAGTGGTGATATGCGAAAAATTGTATATCCTGAATTTGAATAAGATGTAATCAGAATGGCACAAACCCGTTTAAACGCTTATCATATTATGTGGTTATTTGTATTTTTCGATCTGCCCGTTACCACCAAAAAAGAACGGCGGCAGGCCACCCGTTTTCGCAAAGACCTGCTGAACGATGGTTTTTCAATGATGCAGTTTTCGGTATACAGCCGGCATTGTGCCAGTAAAGAGAGTGCCGAAGTTCATATAAAACGGGTAAAAGAATTTGTGCCGGAAAAAGGACAGGTAAGTATCCTTTCGGTTACCGACAAACAATACGGAAATATATGTAACTACTGGGGCAAAAAGTCGAAGCCCGTGCCTGAAGGGCCTAAACAACTGGAAATGTTTTAACCTCTCACTCTATACAAAACATTAAAAATGTTGCATACCTTTGAAAGTATTGATAAAGAAAGAATCCGGTTCTTTGAAATATTGAAAAAGATTATCAATTTTGTTAGAAATAAAAAAATGAATGCATCCAACCACTTCTTTGTGGAAAAACAGGATTTTACCCCTTGTAAAACCGATGGAAACATCAGTATTTACAGGGCATACCTCCCCCTTGGTTGTGGTTTGATGCAAAATTGAAATAAGAAACAACATCAACCTCTTTGAATAGAAGGGTAGCAAGGTTGTGGTTTGATGCAAAATTGAAATAAGAAACAACTAGAAACAAAAATACATAAGGTATATCAGGGTTGTGGTTTGATGCAAAATTGAAATAAGAAACAACCCCATGAACTACCGTTCCACTTCCAACCTAGTTGTGGTTTGATGCAAAATTGAAATAAGAAACAACCCCATGAACTACCGTTCCACTTCCAACCTAGTTGTGGTTTGATGCAAAATTGAAATAAGAAACAACCCCATGAACTACCGTTCCACTTCCAACCTAGTGTCATGTCAATTATGAAATGACGTAAATATTTTGTACTTTCACAAAAAACAGCTATGGAAAAGTACAAAGTAACTTTAACAAAAGAGGAGCGAGAAGAATTAGAGTCAATCATCCATAAAGGCAAACATACTTCTCAACGTTTTCGTAACGCCTACGTTCTTTTAAATTGTGATGAAGGAGCATACTCAGATAAAGTAACCAATACAGAGATTAGTAAAATTCTGAAAGTTGGGATGCGTACAATCGACCGCATAAAGAAACGCTTCATAGAGGAAGGGTTTGATGCTGTACTTGAACGGAAGCCATCCACCAGGGAATACGAGAGGAAAGCAGACGGTGATTTTGAAGCCCGTTTAATCGCTTTAAGTTGCAGTGAACCGCCTGAAGGATTTTCAAGGTGGTCGCTCAGGTTGTTGGCAGACAAAGTGGTTGAATTACAAATTGTTGATTCGATATCATATGAAACGGTTCGTTCCGTTTAAAAAAAACGACTTAAAACCCTGGAAAGTTAAAGGTTGGGTAATCCCTCCCGGGTCTGACAGCGAATTTGTTGCCAGTATGGAAAAGGCTCTGGATGTTTACAAAAGGCCTTATGACGAATCGAAACCTGTAGTCTGCATGGACGAATCGCCCAAACAACTAATTGGCGAAACAAGGACAGGCATGCCAATGGAGCCAGGAAAGGAAAAACGTTGTGATTACGAATACATACGGAAAGGCACATGCAATATATTTATGGTAAACGAGCCATTGAGCGGCAAACGACGCGTTAAAGTGACAGAAAGAAAAACAAAAACTGATTGGGCAACTTTGATAAAAGAAATAGCGGATGTAGATTATCCTGATGCAGAAAAAATCACATTGGTCATGGATAATTTTAAAACCCATTCGCCAGGTGCTCTTTACGAAACGTTTGAACCTGAAGAAGCAAAAAGAATTTGGGACAGGTTTGAGTTTGTATATACTCCGAAACATGGGAGCTGGTTAAATATGGCAGAAATTGAGTTGAATGTATTGAATAAACAGTGCCTTAACAGGCGAATTGATAATATGGAAGAAATCATCTCAGAAACAAATGCGTGGCAAAACCACCGGAACAATAAAACAGCCAAAATAAATTGGCAGTTTACTACAAAAGATTCACGGGTAAAACTAAAAAGACTTTATCCGTCAATATTAACTTGACATGACACTAGTTGTGGTTTGATGCAAAATTGAAATAAGAAACAACCCAAAAACTTAAATTATGATTTTAGTTAAAGTTGTGGTTTGATGCAAAATTGAAATAAGAAACAACAAAAAATTCGCTATCAGCAACGTAACCGATACATTTCAAAACAGTATATTACAAATTCAGATCAGATAAAATCTCCGATGCCTGCTGGTAAATAATGGGAGCTGTTTCCGGCCCCATAGAATTCTCTTCCCCATACAATTCCTTTTTGCCATCATACATCCAGGGTTCTTTATTGTCCCATTCGCTTTTAGGAATAATATACCCCAATTCATCGTTTGCCAGCCCAAAAATAAACTTGAATTTACCAGTCATTTTTTTGCGTAGTGGAGGAACCTCTTGTGGTTGTATATCAAAATCGCGCCCATTCGGAGCCTCAACACCTCCGTTCACTATTTCCGGATAAATTTCGCCCGGGATAGTAAGAAACGAAGCGGGCCCCAATGTCCAGGCTGCCATTTCTGTACGAACCTTCCATCTTCCGGTCATACCCCGATCCAATAATCCGATAATCGCACCCAACCGAAACATACTGTTTTTAAATGGAATAGTAAATGTTTCTGCCTGTAACCGGATACCTCCTTCAGTTAAAGAGTCAGAAGAACTTTTCAATGCTTTAGCCGCAATATTTGCCAGTATTTCTCCTTCAGCACGCGCTTTCTCAAAAGAAGGCTCGAACAATTCCGCACCTGTTTGCGGATCAATAACTGGTAGCGAAGGATGTGTGCACATCAGACCTCCAACGGCACTGCTAAAATAAACACATGTTCCGCCCAGCCGAGATTCTACACCTTCCCGGGCATAATGCGGAAAGTCTGATGATATTAAAAGGTTTTTGCTCCACAATGTTTCCGGATGATTTCCCCAAGTCATAAGCACGCCTTTAGTTGAACCATCATTGCGTGTTGCCTGAATCAGGTAAACGCCGGCATCTTTCACTTCCGGCTGACGGGTATCCTTTACCAAAGGTGCAGCACTGTTTTCGTCTTTTGCAAAATGAAGTGTTACAGGTTCCAGTTCCTTCACTGCTTTTTCTACCGATTTTACAGCCCCGTTAATTACCTGTTCCATATATTCTTTATTCACCCCGCTTTTAAATATACTTTCACCCCAAATTCCCATAAGATCGGGCGCTTCATGTACATGTGTTGACGTAACCATGCAATAATCAACACCCAACTCCGGTGGAAGCTTTTTACGAATTTCAATTACCCCGTCGTGAAAAAAGCCTATGGCATCCAAAGCTACCAGCGCAATTCGGGAAGTACCATCATCAAATACAACTGTGCGGGCCCACAATGAGTCGTGTATTCCATTTGCTGCACGGCGGCTATGAAATCCGGCTATCCAAAAAGCATCAAACTTTCCGTTCCCGTTATTGTCGTTATAAGAGTCTCCCTTTTTAGGCTCATACTTTGCGTTGCCATCTGCATCATTCCAGGTATCCACAACATCCGGTGTAATAGAAACGGCAGCGAAACCGGCTTGTATCTTACCCGATTTTGCAGGAGTTATTTTTTGATACAACCGATATTTTGGATGACGGTCTCGAACCTGGTATTTAACAAAAATAAATCCTACTAATCCAGTTGCCAGCAGAATAATAAAAAGCCTTTTTAAAAATTTCATTGCACTTTTGTTTTTGAAACACGTAAATATACAAATTACCACATACGAAAAAGTTCACAAAAGAAATAGGGGTAAAAATGATTCTTTTGGGGCGAAACATACACAAAACAAAATAATAACAGGGTGAATATTCCATTTATCATTTCAAAAAAATAGTTATACTTGTTCCATCTTAATTGCGTAAATTAACCAGCAGCAAATAATCAGCGTAATACAATTTGAAAACACCTGGCTTTCTAAATAACGAATTCACTCTGCTTGACAAAAAATCAGACCGCTACTTCCTCGTTGTCACTTGTCTGATCTTCAGCATTCTTTTTATGAATGTATTTGTACCATTTAATATCAACCGGTGGTATTCCGATTCGGGCTTTATTCAATTCCTCCGGTTATCAAGTTACGGATTTGTGGTTGCCCTTGTATTTCTATTTACGCAGTTTCCTCTTCGCAGAATATTTAATGTCCAGGAATTTAAATTGAAAAGTTACATCCTCTGGCTTATCATAGAAACTATATTAATAAGCCTTGTTTACATCTTTCTTTATGGAAATCCGCTTGGCAATTTCATAAATGATTTCATTTTTTCAATAAAATATACACTTTTGGGAATATGTCTCCCCTACTCTTTTGCCCTTCTTATTATTTACTACAAAAACTACCGGGAAGAAATCCGCTTGTTACGGGAAAAAATTGCCGAACCGGCAGATAAACATCTCTTATCTTTCAAAGATGAATACGGAAAAATTAAATTCTCGCTTATTGCCAAAGATTTACTGATACTCGAATCTACAGATAATTATGTATCAGTTCATTTCTTATCGGGTGGAAAACCGCAACGAAAACTGGTAAGAAGCACATTAAAAAACCTTGAAAATACATTGAAGGATAATTCAATTGTACGTTGTCACCGTTCATTTATGGTAAATATTCAAAACATTGAATTCGTGCAAAAGAAAGGAAAAAAGCTCACAATAAAAGTAAAAGGATTTGAGAAGGAAATTCCCGTTTCAGAAAAATATTCGCCCCTGTTTATCGATTTTTTATCCTGAGCAATTCCTGTTTAACCCCAAATATGGATGCTTACCCCTATAATTTGTTTTTCAGCAAAAACCGTTTCAATTTTGAAAACAAGAAACGAGCCTGTTGGCTTTTAACTCATTAAATTTTAAACCACATGAAAAAACTAGTAATTATCCTCGTGTTTTTTGCCTCTGTAGCAAGTTCATTACAAGCTGCCTCTCAAGAAAATAAAAAAGATGTAATTGGAGAATGGAAATACGAAGTTCCAACCGCCCCTTACGGATACGAAAAAGGTGTATTAACCATTACAGAAAAAGAAGGCCAGCTTGCCGGCGAAGTTAAATTTTCCGATGGCTACAAAATTGAACTCAAAAAGCTAACATACACCAACCACACTTTTACTTTTGGTTTGTATATTGACTATGAATATATAAGCGCAAAAGCAAAAATTGAAGGTAAAAAAATGACAGGAACCGTAAAAACACCGGATGGTGATATGAAATTTACAGCTGAAAAAACAAAGTAACATCAAACAACCATCGTTTGAAATTTTTCTTACCAATAGTCTTTTCTCCCGGCATGTTAAGCTGAGTTAGATATCAGACTATAACTTGTATAATTTTATTGATTTTGTTAAAAAAAAGCAGCGCCAAAAATTTGGCGCTGCTTTTCGGTTATTGTAATTATCTGATTTTTGGTTTAGTTTTCCAATTTTATCACTTCACTTCCGGCAAGTAAAAAGGCTCCTGTTCCGTATACTTCCCAGCTTTCGGCAGAGAAATTTTTCTTAGGGTCAGCTCCAATGGGCTGGCACCAGCCCACATGCCCGTCGGGCTGAATTAAACCATTTAATCCAACCCATGCTTTTTCTACAGCCGGTAAATATTTTGCTTTATCCAGAATGCCATTATTTATTCCCCAGGCCAGTGCATAGGTATAAAAACCAGAACCACTGGCTTCACCTCCCGGATAAGCTTCGGGATCTAACAAACTGGCCCGCCACAAACCATCGGCCTGTTGCAGCGACACAATTTTTTCAGCCATCTCTTTAAAGTTCTGCACATAAAAGTCGCGCACCGGGTAATCGGTTGGTAATTCCTCCAAAAGGCGAACCAGGCCCCCCATTACCCAACCATTTCCTCTCGACCAGAAAATCTTCTTGCCATTGGATTCCTTTATCGTCTCAATACCCGGCTCATTCCATTTGTATCTAATATCACGTGCATACAAATACTCGTCTTTATCATATAATAAATCATATGTTTCTTTAAACAGCTTATCGTTTAATTTCACATATTTATCTTCATTTACCGTTAGTCCTAGTTTTACCAGTGCCGGAGGCCCCATAAACAGAGCATCGCACCACCACCAGGTACATTTACGAATATCACCTGTTTCGTACGGAGTAGCCATAAATTCTTCCATCCGGTCAATAAATGGCTGAATCATTTTCTTTTCTCCTGACACGCGGTACATATCAACATAAGTTTGACAAATAGCAATATCATCAGCATGGTGCAATCTTGGGCCGGGTTTCCATTCATTGGCCTCTCCCATTTCATACATTGCTTTATAAATCTTTTTGGCTCCGGTTGCTTCGTATGCCGCAAACACGCCGGCATAAAATGCCCCGTTGGTCCAATCATACAGTTCATGTTTTGGGTGTTTTAACTGCCAGTCTAAAGCTTTTTTCATCGTCTTTTTTATATAAGAATCTTTAAAAAGCTTCTCGTTTCCCTCTTTTTGAGCCATCGCTGTTCCGCACAAAATGAACAGCGCAAGGAAGGTAATAAATAGTTTATTCATCATTTAATTAAAGTTTTGGCCAAATTTATGCAATCGATTGCATTTATCAAAGCAAAATCGTAAATGAATTTTACTTTATGAAAAGTAAAATACTCGCCAATGCTTTGGATGAATACAAATTAATGTTTATACTTGCAGCAAATAAAGTGAAAATGAATTACAGAATTGGACATCATGGCCATCACGGGAATAACCCATCATCTGGTAGGCTGTAATTGTTTTGTTCAATTTTAAAAAAGATATTATCGAAGGCTTGCCAGAAACGGCAAGCCTTTTTTATTGAAAAGCTCAGATTTGAAAGAAATAAAATTTATATATTAAGAACTCTGGATTAAAATAAACGAACATGGAGAACAGACTTAAAATTGCCATTCAAACCAAAGGCAGGTTAAATGAAGATTCAATGCAACTAATTGAAGAAGCAGGAATTGACCTTGCTGTTGGTCGCAGAAAACTGGTATCATCGGCCAAAAATTTCCCGATGGATGCATTGTTCCTTCGCGATGATGATATTCCCCAGACAGTAGCCGACAATGTAGCCGACATTGGTGTTGTTGGCGAAAATGAAATGCTTGAAAAAGGGAAAAATGTTGTTATCGTCAAACGCCTTGGATTTAGTAAATGCCGCCTTTCACTGGCCATTCCAAAATCAGTGGATTATACTGGCGTTGAATATTTCAACGGGAAAAAAATTGCAACCTCCTACCCAATTATCCTTGAGAAATTTCTAAAAGAAAATAATATCAGCGCTGAAATCCATGTAATCTCAGGTTCTGTAGAAATTGCACCGGGCATTGGACTGGCCGATGCTATTTTTGATATTGTAAGTTCCGGCTCAACATTGGTTAGCAACCGTCTCAAAGAAGTGGAAGTTGTTATCCGCTCGGAAGCTGTGCTGATTGCCAATCCAAATTTATCAGCCGAGAAAAAAGAAATTCTCGACGAATTTATATTTCGTATGGAATCGGTACAACGCGCCGTTGGTAAAAAATATATACTGCTAAATGCCCCCAATGAAAAAATACAGGAAATCGCATCTCTGCTTCCCGGAATGAAAAGCCCGACAGTTGTACCACTTGCACAGAAAGGCTGGAGCTCGATGCACTCGGTAATTGAAGAAGATGATTTCTGGGAAGTAATAGGAAAATTAAAAAAAGCCGGTGCTGAAGGCATTTTGGTTGTCCCGATTGAAAAAATGATTTTCTAGATTTTTGCCGGAAAAACACATGAAAAGGAATTACAAATAAAATGTTGTAACGGTTATTCCGTTTAATAAATACCACGAACAACAAAATAGTATGAAAACATTCATCAATCCTGAAAAGAGCAGCTGGCCCGGGATTCTGAAACGTCCGCTTTTTAACGTTTCAGATTTATATGGGAAAGTTGGTGCGGTATTAAAAGAAATTCAGCAGAACGGCGATATTGCATTAAAAGAATTTACAAAAAGATTCGACAAAATAGAATTGGATTCATTTCTGGTAAGCAAGGAAGAAATTGACCAGGCAGAGAAACTGGTTGATGGAGAATTAAAAAAAGCGCTTGCCCTGGCGATGGAAAACATACAAAAATTCCATGCAGCCCAACAACCGGAAATAAAAAAGATAGAAACAGTAACCGGTGTTACTTGCTGGCAAAAAGCAGTTCCTATTGAAAAAGTGGGTTTGTACATCCCGGGAGGTTCAGCGCCTTTGTTTTCTACTGTTTTAATGCTAGCTGTGCCGGCACAGATTGCCGGATGCAATGAAATTATTATGTGTACCCCGCCCTCTAAAGAAGGAAAAATTCATCCGGCCATTTTATATGCAGCTCGTATTGCCGGCGTAACAAAAATCTTTAAACTTGGGGGGATTCAGGCTATTGGAGCAATGGCTTACGGCACAGCAACAGTTCCTAAAATGGACAAAATTTTTGGCCCCGGCAATCAGTTTGTTATGGCTGCCAAACAGCTGGTTAGTATGAACGATGTAGCCATCGACATGCCGGCTGGTCCTTCAGAAGTAATGGTTGTGGCAGATGAAACATCCAATCCGGCTTTTGTGGCTTCCGATTTACTTTCTCAGGCAGAGCATGGCCCCGATAGTCAGGTGATTCTGGTAGCAGACAAGGAATCAACAATTTCCAAAATAAAAGCAGAAGTTACCAATCAGGTTGAAGAACTTCCACGAAAAGAGATTGCAAAAAAAGCACTGGAGAATAGCTGCTTTATTGTTTTGAATAGCAACAATGAACAAATTGAAATAATTAATCAATATGCTCCGGAACATTTAATTATCAATACAAAAAACTATCAGGAGCTAATAGACAAAATCACCAATGCAGGTTCGGTTTTTCTGGGTAGCCTTACTCCGGAAAGTGCAGGTGATTATGCTTCGGGAACAAATCACACCCTCCCAACCAACGGATGGGCACGCTCTTACAGTGGTGTTAATCTCGATAGTTTTCTGAAAAAAATCACATTCCAGGAAATTACTCCGGAAGGGTTAAAAAACATTGGCCCGGCTATTGAAACTATGGCTAAAAATGAGCAACTGGATGCTCACAAAAATGCAATAACCCTCCGCTTAAAAACTTTATAATTCATTTTTCTGAAAACTATAAAATGGAACTGAACAAATTACTACGAAAAAATATATTAAACCTCCAACCCTACTCTTCCGCACGCGATGAATACTCTGGTGAAGCGATGGTTTTCCTCGATGCCAACGAAAACCCGTTTAACCAGCCCTATAACCGTTATCCCGATCCGTTACAAAAAGAACTAAAAGAGAAAATTGCCGGGTTAAAAGAAGTTAGCGACGAAAATATTTTTCTGGGAAACGGAAGCGATGAACCAATCGATTTACTTATCCGTGCCTTTTGCGAACCAGGAACAGACAACATCGTTACAATAAATCCAACGTACGGAATGTACCAGGTTGCAGCAGACATTAATAACATTGCAGTACGAAAAGTTACGTTAGATGATACTTTTGAGCTTAATAGCGATGAAGTAATAAAAGCAACCGATGAGCATACAAAAATCATCTTTCTCTGCTCGCCCAACAATCCCACAGGAAATAGTCTGGATAAGGACAAAATGATCTCAGTAATACAACGATTTCAGGGATTAGTGATTGTTGACGAAGCATATATTGACTTTGCACCTGGAAAATCGTTGCTTCCCAAACTAAATGAATTCTCTAATCTGGTAATTCTTCAAACATTCTCGAAAGCCTGGGGAATGGCTGGAATACGCATGGGAATGGCGTTTTCCTCCCCCGAAATTAATGCTGTTCTGAATAAAATAAAGTATCCTTACAACCTTAGCATCCTTGCGCAACAAAAAGCTCTTGAACTTATTGAAAAGAAAGAGGAAATGAGAAAATGGGTCAAGCTTATAATTGCCGAGCGCGAGAAAATGCTCGACCTGCTAAAAGAATTTCCTTTTGTTGTAAATATTTATCCTTCAGATGCCAACTTTCTTCTTGTAAAAGTTCACGATGCCAGGGGAATTTATAATTACCTGGTTGAAAAGGGGATAATTGTTCGTGACCGCTCAAAAGTTCATTTATGCGATGGAAGCTTGCGGATTACCATGGGGACTTCTGACGAAAACAACTTGCTACTAAAAGCGTTAAATGATTTAATTTAATATTTTTAAGCTGTTTTCAGAAATATAAAGTATGAAGAAAGTATTATTTATAGACCGCGACGGCACACTGAACTTCGAGACCGATGATGAACAAATAGATTCGTTTGAAAAACTGGAGTTTCTGCCCGGTGTGTTTCGGAATATGCACCTCATTTGTCAAAATCTGGATTATGAACTGGTAATGGTTACGAACCAGGATGGTCTAGGAACAGACTCGTTCCCAGAAGAAACTTTTTGGCCCGTGCATAATTTCATTTTAAAAGCCTTTGAAAATGAAGATGTTTATTTTGATGACATTTGCATAGACAAAAGCTTCCCTAAAGAAAATTTGCCCACCAGAAAACCAGGAACAGGCATGTTAACCAAGTACATGGAAGGCGATTATGATCTGGAAAACAGTTTTGTAATTGGCGATCGGTTAACCGATATACAGCTGGCCAAAAATCTGGGCACCAAAGGTATTTTGATCAATAACGGTTCATTAACTGAAGAGCTCGAAAAACAAAAACTTGGAAAAACATGTGTGTTGGTTTCTAATGACTGGGATGATATTTATGCTTGTGTGGCTGCCCCTGAAAGAACGGCTGAAGTAAAGCGTACAACAAAAGAAACAGACATACTCGTTCGCATTAATTTAGATGGCAATGGTGTTTGTACTATTTCAACAGGGTTGCATTTCTTTGATCATATGCTCAACCAAATTGGCCGCCACTCAGGTGTTGATTTAGACATTGAGGTAAAAGGCGATTTGGAAGTAGATGAACATCATACAATTGAAGATACAGCGCTGGCTCTTGGCGAGGCTTTTCGAAAGGCAGCGGGCAATAAAATCGGGATGGAACGCTATGGCTTTTGCCTTCCCATGGACGATTGCCTGGCAATGGCAGCCATCGATTTTGGCGGACGCCCGTGGCTGGTTTGGGAAACCGATTTCCAACGGGAAAAAGTAGGTGATATGCCAACCGAGATGTTTCTTCATTTCTTTAAATCATTTTCAGACACAGCACAATGCAACCTGAATATAAAAGCTGAAGGAACAAATGAACACCATAAAATTGAAGCTATTTTTAAAGCCATGGCAAAAGCCATAAAAATGGCTATTAAAAGAGATTTATTTAATTTTGAACTTCCTTCAACCAAGGGAAAACTATAAATTTTCTTTTATCTTCTCAAATTCAGAGATAATAAAAGGAAAGCTAGCATAATTTTGAATTAAAATAGAGAATACATAAAACCGCGCTCCACGGCCAAAAGCCCTTTTCTGGGGTCTGGGGGCTTCCATGTTATGAAAACCATAAAACCACTTCGCGAAAAAAGAAATACGGCAATATTACTCATTTACTGCCCGGATAAACAAGGAATTCTGGCTACTGTTACTGAATTTCTGAATAAAAATAACGGGAATATAATTTACCTTGACCAGCATGTAGACCGACAGGAAAAAATATTCTATATGCGGGTAGAGTGGGAACTTGATGGATTTGCCATTCCGGCCGAAAAAATCGAGGAATATTTTGAAACTTTAATTGCTCATCCGCTGGAAATGCTCTGGCGATTGTACTTTACCAGCGAAGTGCCCAAAATGGCTCTGTTTGTTTCAAAAATGCCACATTGCTTGTTTGATATATTGGGGCGCTATACTGCAGGAGAATGGGATGTAAAAATTCCGCTGATAATAAGTAACCACGAAACACTCAAACCGGTAGCAGAACAATTTGGTATTGATTTTCATTATTTCCCTGTTACCAATGAAAATAAAGTTGAACAGGAAAAAAAGGAAATTGAACTACTAAAAAAATACAATGTTGATTTTGTTGTTCTGGCAAGATACATGCAAATTCTTTCCGAAGATTTTGTAAAACAATACCCCAATAAAATCATTAATATTCACCATTCGTTTTTACCTGCATTTGCCGGAGCCAAACCATACCATGCAGCACATAAACGGGGTGTAAAAATTATAGGCGCAACAAGTCATTATGTTACCTCCGATTTAGATGCTGGCCCAATTATAGAGCAGGATGTTACCCGCTGCAGCCATGTGGATACCATTCAGAAACTAATTCGAAAAGGCCGCGATTTGGAAAAAATCGTTTTATCACAGGCGGTTTACAAACATTTACAACGAAAAATTCTGGCTTATCACAACCGGACGGTCATTTTCAATTAATGCAGAAACACCCAAAAGTCATGAAATTATTACTTTCAATTTTAATTACATTCACAGCAATGCTCTCTGGTAGCGCACAACTAACAGAAATTCCTCAAAAGAATATTCCAGAAGATTACGGGTATATTGTAAAAATAGGCCAGCAAATGCCCGAAATAGAATTTCAGTTAGCCAATGGAAAAACAATTAAAACCAACGACTTAAAAGGAAAGGTTGTGATGTTGCAATTTACAGCAAGCTGGTGTGTAGTTTGCCGGAAAGAAATGCCGCATATTGAAAACGAAATATGGCAAAAACATAAAAACAATCCGGACTTTGCGCTCTACGGAATCGACATGGATGAACCACTGGATAAAGTAAAAAAGTTTGCTAAAACCATGAATATTACCTATCCTCTGGCACTGGATCCGGGAGCAAAAATATTTTACACTTTTGCAGAGAAGGGAGCAGGAGTAACGCGAAATGTTATTATTGACAAAAACGGAAAGATCGTATACATGACAAGACTCTACAAAGAAGATGAGTTTAACGAGATGAAAGAAGTGATCAATTTGTTATTAAAGTCATAAACAAATATCGTAAATATTGACCTGCATACTTTAATCGTGTAAATTTAATACTACTATGAACATTGTTATAATAAAATACAATGCCGGAAATATTGAGTCGGTGAATAACGCATTAAACCGTTTGGGTATAAATGCCAGTATAACAGCCAATGCAGAAGAAATTCGCCAAGCTGATAAAGTTATTTTCCCGGGTGTTGGAGAAGCCAGTACTACCATGAACTATCTCAGGGAACACCAGCTCGACAAGCTGATTGTTTCGCTAAAACAACCGGTACTGGGAATATGCTTGGGGTTGCAATTAATGTGTTCACATTCTGAGGAAGGAGATACGGAATGCCTAGGCATTTTCGAAGAAAAAGTGAAACGTTTTATACCAAAACCAGGCGAAGAATTTATTACAAAAGTGCCACATATGGGCTGGAACTCAATTTACAATTTAAAAAGTGCTGTTTTTTCTCAGGAAACTGAAAATCAGTACGTATATTTTGTACATTCATATTATGCCAGTACCGGAGAGCACACAGCTGCAACATGTAATTATATTGTACCGTTTAGTGCTGCTTTGCAAAAAGATAATTTTTATGCCACACAGTTTCACCCGGAAAAAAGTGGAACAGTAGGAGCCAAAATCCTGGAAAATTTTTTACAAATCTGACAGATTAAAAATATGGATAGATTAACCATTATAAAAGTAGGTGGGAAAGTTGTTGAAGAACCGGAATCATTAAATGCGTTATTAGACCAATTTTGTAAGATATCAGGGAATAAAATACTGGTTCATGGCGGAGGAAGGGCTGCAACAAGTATCGCCGCCCGTTTGGGAATTGAAACCAAAATGGTAGATGGTAGAAGAATTACCGATGAAGCAATGCTGGAAGTTGTAACCATGGTTTATGGAGGGCTGGTAAATAAAAAAATTGTTGCCAACTTACAGGCTCGTGGAACCAATGCCATTGGACTTACCGGCGCCGACCTTGACTTGATAAGAGCAGTAAAACGCCCGGTAAAAAACATAGATTATGGTTTTGTTGGTGATATAGAAGATGTAAATACCCGCGATTTACGAGTTCTTATCGATGAAAATGCAGTGCCTGTTGTTGCACCTCTCACGCACGACGGGAAAGGCAACTTACTTAACACTAATGCAGACACCATTGCTTCTGAAATTGCTATCGAACTATCTAATTACTACAGTGTATATCTTTTTTACTGCTTTGAGAAAAAAGGTGTTCTTGCCAATCCTGAAGATGATAACAACATTATTTACGATCTAACTCCTTCGCTCTTTAAACAATACCAGGAAGAAGGAATTATTAGTGACGGAATGATCCCAAAATTGGATACAGGTTTTAGAGCAAAACAGAATGGTGTAAGAGAAATTCTAATTACCAATCATGAAAATATATCATTAGGTAGAGGAACCAGGTTAATTTTTGATAAATAGCTGCGAATAATGTAGCCCTCCCAAACCAACTTAATCGAATGCTTTTTCGGAACCGGCTACACGATACAGAATGCAACAAACCATTAATCAACAAATTACAGGATCTTGGGTAAACAATAAATCCTTCTTTTTCTTCTCCACACAACTATCAACGAACTAATGTTCACATAAAATAATAGTGATAAATTATTGTAATAAAGCTAATTTATTATTAAGTTAGAAAACAATTAAGGCACAGTTAACACAGCCAGAAACAAATACACTTATCACATTCATTTCAAGGAGGTTAACCAGTGGAGAAAATTTTAAAAGATAATTGTAGGAATTGCACCAGCATAAGAGAATGCTGTTGCAAAGGTTGTTTTAACGATGAAGGAGCCAGTATTTTCAAAAGCCTTTCGAAACAAGAATTAGAAGTTTTAATTGAAGGCAAACAACAAATTCATTACAATCCGGGTGAAACAATCATAAAACAAAGCACCTCATCTACTTATGTAGTTTGCATAAAAGAGGGGCTTGCAAAAGTTTATGTTGAAGGAGTAAAAGGGAAAAACTCAATAGTTGGAATTATTGGCAAACTCGATTTTATTACAGGAGGAGGTTTATTCAATGGTAATATTCAGCAATTTACTATCTCTGCAATTACTCCAGTCACTTGTTGTCTTATCGATTCTTCGAAGCTAGTTACATTTTTTTCAAAGAATAATCAATTCGCAGTAGAGCTGTTGCGCTACCACATAAAACAAAACAGTTCGCTTCTGAGCAAGTTAGTGAACCTAACACAAAAGTACATGCCCGGGCGTGTTGCAGACACCATTCTCTACCTTAAAAATGATATTTTTAAAGAGGATAAATTCACAGTACCATTAAACCGGCAGGAGCTTGCAGAAATGTCGAATATGACAAAAGAAAGTTTTGTCAGGATTCTGCAGGAACTAAAAAATTCAAACCTCATCGCCACCCAAGGCAATACATTTGAAATCATCAACGAAAAAGGCCTGCAGTCAATAAGCAAAAACGGCTAATTGACATATATCAACTTCTCTCCCGCTTTTTATCAACGGTTTCAGTTCAATATATCATTGATTCATTAGCAGATTGCTGTATAAACTCAATTAATTTTATACAGTAAAACTAGTGCTACTTATTCAAATCTTTAAATTATGAAATACACAATAACACTTAAACTCGTTCTATTCTGTTTTATTTGTGCTTTTTTAGCTGTTTCGTGTGTAAAAGAAGGCCCGGAAGGACCGGCAGGAACTGATGGTACCGACGGCACAGATGGAATGGATGGCGCTGACGGTCAGGTAACCTGTCTTGCCTGCCATGGTTCCAACCTTATCGAGTCTACGCAAGCAGAGTTTGCCATGTCAGAACATAGAGCAGGAGCCATAGCCGTTGATTACGCCGGAGGACGAAAAGATTGTGCACAATGTCACTCTCATGAAGGTTTTGTTCAATATGCCGAATTTGGCTTTGTTTTAGGAGATATTATAAGTCCGAGTGCATGGAAATGCAGCACTTGCCACGGCATCCATAAAACATTTGAATCGGGTGATTTTGCATTGCGCCTGTCAGATGCGGTCACTGCAAATTTCGATAATTCAGTTACAATGGATTTACAAGGCAATAGTAACCTTTGTGCCAATTGTCACCAATCCAGAACAGGAGAACCTGAAGTAACAAACCCGGGAGAAGAAACATTCACCATTACCAGTACACACTGGGGGCCACACCATGGGCCACAAGCCAATGTTGTTGCAGGAGCAGGTTTTGCAGAAATTGAAGGTCCGGTTGATTATCCCACTGCAGGAAGCTCTTACCACCTTACTTATAATGGCGAAAGCAATTCATGTGTAGGCTGCCATATGGGCAATTTTTCTTCTGTTGATACAGATGGAGATGGCACCGCAGACATTAGCGCGGGAGGACACTCATGGATTCCAAACCTGGCTGCCTGTATTGACTGCCATGGAACAGACATGGAAGACTATAATTATGGAGGCAGACAATCAACTACCAAAATACAACTGGAAGAATTACGCGATAAACTAATCGCTCTTGGCGTGGTATCCGGTGATGAAACAAATGGTTATCATCCGGTAGCGGGAACTTATCCTACTCTTTATGCAAGAGCTTATTTCAATTATATTGGATTGGAAGAAGATCGCAGTTTAGGTGCCCACAACCCTAAATATGTAAATGCTTTGCTAACGAATACCCTTGCAGCACTTAATGCAGCAACCGAATAAAATATTAAAGGACACACAAAAAGACTTCCTGTAAAACAGAAGTCTTTTTTTATAAAATAGGATGCAAAAAATGAAAATACTAAAGTTTATATTAGCTGTTATTGTTGTTGCATTACTTTTCGAAGGATGTAAATATGATTTTATTGTCCCTGAAAAAATTCCGGTAATCGATCCGGATGATCCGGACGCAGAACAGATATCTTTTTCAGAAGATATACTGCCCATTTTCAACGATAATAATAATTGTACATCGTGCCATAAAACTGGTGGGCAAATACCCGATTTAACTTCATCAAATGCTTACTCTTCGTTAAATACAACGCGGTATTTTAACTCATCGTCTCCCGAAGAAAGCAGAATTTATTCAGTACCAGCGCCAACTACCAGCACACATACCCATAAAAAATATAGTGCGGCACAAGCAGCGTTGATTCTGGCCTGGATTCAGCAAGGTGCGGAAAACAATTAACATCAAAAAATGATAATTATTATGAGAAGATATATCCTATTTCTGATTATTTCAGGGTTTACATTCAGCATTATTTCGGCCCAGGAAACAGAAAAAGAAAAAGCACAACCAGTAAGTTCTCCTTTTGACAGCGGGTGCCTCATCGATCAGCAAACCACTGTTATTCCTGATGCCAGAACACTTGAATTTGTAATCCAGCACACCTTTGGTTCTATTGAAAATGGGAAATCTGATTTATTTGGAATTTATTCTCCAGGAGCAAATATCCGTCTGGGGCTTAATTATGTCCCAATTAACAATCTGCAAATTGGAGCAGGGGTTACTAAAAAAAATATGTATACCGACCTTAATGCCAAATGGACAATATGGGAACAAACAGAAGACAATAGTATGCCGGTTGCCATTGGTTTGTTCGGGTCGCTTGCTATTGACGGGAGGAACACCAGTGCGTATGAAACAGACCAGGTTTATCACTCTGGTGAGGGAGATGAAGAATTTGACATTGTTTTAGCCGACAGGTTTGCCTACTTTGCGCAATTGATGGTTGGAAGAAAATTTACAGAATGGTTTTCGCTCCAGGCTGCAACAAGTTTTACCCATTTTAATATGGTAGGAAAAACATATAATCATGATATTATTGGGGCACATGTAAGTGGAAGGGTAAAAGTTTCACCACAAACCTCAGTTATTTTTACTTACGATGCACCACTAAAAATAGAAAACATTTCGGAACAACCCCATTGGGATACCCACGCAAAACCCAATCTATCAATAGGAGTAGACATTTCTACCTATACGCACGCGTTTCAAATCTATATAGGGAATGCCGTTGGTATTCTTCCACAAGACAACATGATGTTTAATCAGAACAAATTCAATAAACAGGGAATTGCCATTGGATTTACCATTACCCGGTTATGGATGTTTTAACGAAATGGATTGCTACTATTTGAAAATTCATGAATGGTAACACTGGAATATCCAGGTGTTACCATTCTCCGTAAATAAAAAGAAAAATAAGATACGCTAGAAAAGAATAATTTAACTGTAACCAAAATTTTGCAAGGGGTATAAAGAAAATAAACAAAAATAAAGATGAAATACAACCTGATTTTATTAATTCTCGTATGGTGCCCTCCCCTTTTTACAACAGCGCAATCGTATCCTGATGCACAACATCATGCTTGTTTAAAATGCCATTCAAACCAGGCATATACTTTTCATAATGATCTTATGGACAAAAATGAAAGCAGGTTGATGAACCCCTATTACATTATCGATACAATTGCCCTTCGAAATGGTGTACATAATCAATTCGACTGCACAGATTGCCATTCTTACGAATATTCCACTTATCCGCATAGTGCCAATCTCAAACTCGAACCTTTGGCTACATGCCTTGATTGCCACGGGGGCGATGAATCATTTGCATCTTATCAGTTCGAAAAGATTGATGAAGAATTCCAAAAAAGTATTCATTACCAGGTTTACGGAGATAATTTCACCTGCTCAAAATGCCACAACCAACATACTTATGCAGCTACAGCAAGAAATAGTTCTGATGTACTCGAAATTGTAGATTACAGTAATAAAATGTGCCTATCTTGTCACAACGATATGAAGAGGTACAAACTGGTTTCCGGTCATGAAAATCCTCAACTGGTACAAATTCACGACTGGCTTCCCAATCAGGAATTACATTTCAAAAATGTTCGGTGTATTGAATGCCATACAGAAGTTATTGACAGTTTAAATGTCTCGCACAACATTCTATCTAAAGAAAAAGCTGTAAGAAACTGTGTGGAATGCCATTCTTCCAACTCCCGACTAAAAGCATCATTGTATAAATATGAAAATCTACAAAAACGTTCTGAAGATGGCTCTTTATCTACTGTTATATCAAACGAATCGTATGTAATTGGCAGTCAACAGCTCCCTTTTCTAAAAACGTTGAGCTATATCATCTTTTTTGCAACACTGGCAGGAATAGTAATCCATGGTATTCTTAGGATAATAATAAAAAAGTAACAAAATGAGTTCAAACGATAAAATCTATTTCTATCCACTTTGGCTTCGCATTTGGCATGGCATAAATGCGGCTGGAATTATTCTGCTAATCATTACCGGCCTATCCATGCAATCGGGAAAAGGAGCATCATTCATCAATTTTGGAACTGCAATAAAACTACATAACATTTCAGGGGCTATAGTTGGAATAAACTACCTGCTTTTCCTTATTGGAAATATCGTTACCAATAATAGCAAATTCTATATGGTAAAGTTTAAAGGATTTCTGAAACGCCCCATAAAACAAGCTCAATACTATATCTGGGGCATGTTTCACGGAATGAAAGCGCCATTTCCTCTATCTGAAAAAAGAAAATTCAATCCATTGCAAAAATATTTTTATATACTGGTAATGTATATAGCCGTTCCACTGGTCATCATTACCGGATTTACACTTCTTTTTCCTGAAATAATTATTGAAAAAATATACAACGTAAGTGGAGTATTAATAACAGCAGTGCTTCACTCAGCTCTGGGATTTATCATCTCTGTATTTCTGGTTATACACCTGTATGTTTCATCCATTGGAAAATCGCCGCTGAAAAATTTTAAAAGCATTATTACCGGCTGGCACCATCTGTAGCTTTTCTATAAACACAAAAATAGAAACAGGAAAAGCCAACATAACGAGACCTAACAGGAAATAGTAAATGACAGATTTGATATTGATGTTATGAAATGTGGTTTGGGAACACGCAAACCATATATGAAATAGTACCACTGAAACAACAAACAAATCTAATCATATGCAACTACCATCCTCCATAAAAAACTGGATTTCAATCACAGGAACAGTTATAGCCATCTTTAACCTGGCTTCCATCTTGTCTTTGGTAATTTTAAACTCATTCTTTGGTTTTGGCGGTTCGTACATCGGGTTGTTCATGTATATTGTATTGCCTTGTTTTATGATAATCGGGTTAATTCTCATTCCACTTGGAATGAGGCTCAATAGACGAAAAGTAAAAGAAGCAGAAGCAAAAGGCAAAAAATTAAGCTGGCCGGTTATTGATTTTAATAATATTGCCACGCGGAATGCGGGAATTATTTTTATTACAGGCACCGTATTTTTGCTTGTTATTTCTTCCATAGGAAGTTACGAAGCCTTTCATTACACTGAATCGGTTGAATTTTGTGGAAAACTTTGCCATGAAGTAATGAAGCCGGAATACACAACTTATCATGGCTCGTCGCACGAACGAGTAGCTTGTGTTGAATGCCATGTAGGTTCAGGTGCCAGTTGGTATGTAAAAAGTAAATTATCTGGATTGTACCAGGTATATTCGGTATTGGCAAAAAAATACCCAAAACCAATCCCAACACCTATTGCCAACCTCAGACCCGCCAGAGAAACCTGTGAGGAATGTCACTGGCCCGATAAATTTTATGACAGAAAACTCAGAATTGAGCATTCTTTTCTGGCTGACGAAGAAAACACGGAACAAATTATTCATTTACAGATAAAAACCAGCTCACAAAAAACCCACAATGGAATAGAAAAAGGTATTCATCAACACATCGATCCCAATGTTCGTATTGAATACAAGACACCGACAGCAAACCGACAGGTTGTTCCCTGGGTGAAATATACAAATACAAAAACCGGAGAAAGCAGAATATATACCGACAATGAAAACATACTTAGCCAGGAACAACTGGATTCGCTGGAAACAAGAGTAATGGATTGTCTGGATTGCCACAACCGACCTTCGCATAACTACCTACCTCCACAAAATTTTATTGATAAATCAATAAGTTCAGGGAAAATATCAAAAACACTACCAGCAATAAAATTGGCTGCAATGATGGTGTTACAGCAGGAATATCCGGATACGGACAGTGCTTTTTTTGCCATTCAAAGCCAGGTCGCTGATTTCTACAAATCCGGGTATCCGGATATTAATTCAACAAGGAAACAAGACATTCAGCTGGCCATTCAAGAGATACAAAACGGATATAGTCAAAATGTTTTTCCATTCATGAAGGTGGACTGGAAAGCATATCCAAATAATATCGGCCATATGGAATCAGATGGTTGCTTCCGCTGCCATAATGATAAGCACAGCACGGAATTGGGGAAAACTATTTCCAAAGATTGTAATTTATGCCACAACATATTGGCGCAAGGCACGCCGGATAATATGGTGTATGCAGATTCACTAAAACCGCTAGAATTTAAACACCCCTCTGATATTGATGGTGCATGGAAAACAGAATATTGTTCAATGTGTCATTCTGCTTTATATTAATAAAATCGTTGATATAAAGCAATGCCGCTCATTTTGGAAGATATTTTTTTTGAGGAACAAAAAATAAGTTGCACTTTTAGATCTGAAAGAACAGTATATTAACACGTTAAATAATATCACTAATTTAAATAATTACGCTATGAACTTAAAAAAATTTACGTTCCTGTTGGGCTTGGTTTTACTTCTTAGTTCAGTAGCAATGGCTCAGGGCTATAAGTACATTGGAGCAGCCAAATGTAAAATGTGCCACAATAAACCAAATACAGGAGAACAATATAACAAATGGGCTGCCGGGCCACACGCACACGCACTTGAAAGTTTAAAAGGTGCTGATGCGCAAAATCCCAAATGTTTGAAATGTCACTCAACTGCAGCCAGCGTAGATAAAAGTTTACTTGCATCTATAAATGCTGATGAAGGGGTATCCTGCGAGTCTTGTCACGGCCCAGGAAGCGTATACAAATCTGCTGGTATTATGAAGAATCAGAAACTGGCGCTTTCAAAAGGGATGATAATACCGGAAGAAAAAGTATGCCGGAAATGCCACAATGAAGAAAGCCCGACTTTTAAAGGCTTCAATTACGAAGAGTATAAGGCAAAAATTGCACATCCAAATCCATCTGCGAAATAAAAACCGAATAACATATATTTTAGATATTTTCGAAAAATTCCTTTGCTTTGTTTAAGTAAAGGAGTTTTTTTAATAGGGAATACCAAAAACAAAAAGCGAAGCGTTTTTAGGGAATTTCAGTCTACTAAAAATTATACAACAACGAGGAAGTGTTTTGATAAAAATTGAAACACAATTGAAAATTTATTACGATGAAAAAAATTGTCTCTTTTCTATCATCCATGTTATTCACAGGAATTCTATTGGTAATTTTTGCCATTTCTATTGGATATGCCACATTTATTGAAAATGATTTTGGTACAACCACAGCCAAAATACTTATTTACAACTCATGGTGGTTCGAAATACTGCTTTTTGTAATTTGCCTAAATCTTATTGGCAGCATTATAGAAAATAAACTCGTTAGCAAAAAGAAATGGACCATTTTCTTATTTCACGTTGCTTTTATTTTCATCATTTCAGGAGCAGCAATAACGCGCTATTACGGTTACGAAGGAGTCCTTCATATTCGGGAAGGTGAAAGTACCAGCCAAATGTTATCCGATGCGAGCTATGTTCAAATAGAAGCATCCGATGGAAACCAATTGGTAGAAACAAGCAATGAAGTAAAGTTTTCTCCCTACACAACAAATTCATTCTCCCAAAGCCTTACTCTAAACGGGAAAAAAATACATGTAAAAAACTTACAATTTATAAGCGCAGCAATAGAAGAAGTTACCATTGATCCGGCTGGGGAACCCATTGTTTCATTAATAGCCGTAGGAAATGATCGACAGAGAATCGATTTCAATTTAAAAGAAGGCGATATCAAAAGCATTGGCAATGTTTCTTTTGGTTTTGGAGACACACCACATTCAACAGAAATTCACTTTAATCTTTCAAACGGAAAGTTATTTTTAACTGCTACCGACTCGATTTTTATTTCACAAATGATGCAGCAAAGTGTGGAAACAGTTTCACCCAATTCAGCTACAGAAATAAATACACAGAAAGTATATTCAACAAATTCAATAGATTTCGCAGTAAAACAATTCCTTGAAAAAGGAAAAACGCAATTAACTTTTAACCAGTCACAAAACGGAATGTCAGCTTCCGATGCCATGCAGGTTGAAGTTAGGGTTGAAAATCAATTGAAACAACTAAATGTTTTTGGAAAAAAAGGAATAGTATCAAAACCCTATTCTGTAACCATTGATGGAATAAAAGTATCTGTATCATACGGTTCCAAAATTATTCCACTCCCTTTTTCCCTTGCATTAAAAGACTTTCAATTAGAACGCTACCCAGGTTCAAACAGCCCCTCTTCGTATGCAAGCGAAGTAGTTTTAAAAGACGGGAGTTATGAAAAGCCTTTTCGTATTTTCATGAATAACATTCTTAAATACAAAGGGTATCGTTTTTTCCAGTCGTCTTACGACACTGATGAAAAAGGAACCATTCTTTCTGTAACCCATGATGGCTTGGGCACATCCATAACTTATTTTGGATATTTAATAATGGCCATTGGAATGATACTTACCCTGTTTAATAAAAACAGCCGGTTTAAAAAATTGCTTCGTACATCGGCCAGTTTGCGGGAAGAAAGAAAGAAACTTTTTGCCCTACTAATATTTGGTTTTGTTTTTACATTTAATACAAGTGCACAGTTTCCCGGAAATTCGGTAAATGAAGACCATGCTTCTCAGTTTGAAAAGCTGTTAATACAAAGTAATAAAGGCCGCGTTGAACCGGCATCAACACTGGCATCGGAGATACTAAGAAAGGTTGCAAAAAAGAACAGTTGGAATGGGATGTCGGCCCCCGCAGTATTTCTTGACATGCAGGCAAACCCGGAAAAATGGAAAAACATTCCCTTTATAAAAATAGGAAACCCCGAGCTTCGAAAAATGCTGGGCATAAATGGAAAATATGCATACTTTAACCAAATTATTACCCCTAAAGAAATGGGTGGATATAAATTAAGTTCGATGGTATCAGTGGCATACGAGAAACCAGCCAATGAGCGCAATAAATTTGACAAAGAGGTAATGAATGTTGATGAACGGGTTAATATATTAATGAATGTATTTACAGGAAATTTTCTCACAATATTTCCCATTCCCAACCACAGTAATCAGAAATGGGTCAGTGCTAACGATGCTTCACAATTAGGCCTTGATAATGAAAAATTTGCACGGGAATCAGTAAATAATTACCTGAGTGCTGTTACAAATGGCGACTGGGCAACTGCAAACCAACTTTTAAAAACATTAGAAGATTACCAACAAAAACAGGGAGCACAAATAATTCCTGCAAAAGCAAAAATAATACTGGAAGTACTTTACAATAAACTGAATATTTTTGGCAAGCTCTCCAAAATTTACATGCTTCTGGGGCTTGTTCTACTAATACTACAACTGTCGACCATATTTAACCCGAACCTGAAATTCACAGGTTTAAGGAAAGTTGCATTTATTCTGATTCTCCTGTTATTTATTTGTCATACTGCAGGATTGGGAATCCGGTGGTATATCTCTGGTCATGCCCCCTGGAGTAACGGATACGAGTCGATGGTGTTTGTAAGCTGGGCAACTTGTTTAGCCGGACTACTATTCTCCAAACGTTCCGAGATTACCCTTTCCCTTACTACAGTGCTAGCCGGACTTTCGCTAATGGTAGCCGGAATGAGTTGGATGAGTCCGGAGATTACCAATCTTGTACCGGTACTAAAATCATACTGGCTAATTGTTCATGTGGCTGTTATAACTTCGAGTTATGGTTTTCTGGGAATTGGCGCACTTCTGGGATTATTAAACCTGATTTTAATGATTTCGAGAAATAAAAAAAATATGCTCCGCGTAAATTTCACGATAAAAGAATTGGTAAATATTACAGAAATTACATTGATGACAGGCCTCCTTTTACTAACTGCCGGAGCTTTTATTGGCGGAGTATGGGCAAATGAATCATGGGGAAGATACTGGGGGTGGGATCCCAAAGAAACCTGGGCACTGGTAACCATTCTGGTATATACATTTATTGGGCACATGCATAAAATTCCCGGGTTCAAAGGGCACTTTCCAATGAGCGCCGGAGCACTGCTCGGATTCAGCTCTGTTCTTATGACCTACTTTGGTGTAAACTACTATCTTTCAGGATTGCATTCATATGCACAGGGAGAACCTGCCCCAATTCCGGCAGGAGTTTACATTGCCATCGCTGTGGTGCTTATTATTACAATTACAGCTTACTTTTCTGAAAAGTTGGCAAAACAAACAGAAGAAAAAGAAAAGAAGCAGGGCGAATAGAATTGCCCTAACTTCACTTTCTTGTTCGAGGGTCTACACTCAGCATATAATATATTTTAAGCGGCAGAATAAATTCTGCCAAATACATCCATAATAATTGTCGCTACTTACTGTCCTCTGCCAATTTCAATGGATTAAACAGGTACAGAGATATTTTCATCTGAGGTAAAGTTACCTTGCTATAATTAGTTGGGAAATCCCTAAAAATTGGGATTTTTCAAACAGCAACCACAAAAAGAAGTACCAATCAGCACATTTCATCCAACTAAAGGATAAGGATACTATTGGGAACAAAATACCAGCATACTTTTCATTGAAATATTATTTCCTGATATCAGGAATCTCAAGCTTATGTGATATCAGGATCGGATAATAATTGGTATATTTACCCTTTCAAAAAATACAGTCAGCATGTTTACTTTCGGAATTTTCACAACTCATTTACCATACATTGCTTTTGTATTTTTTTATATTTACTTACTGTTTTTTGATACACATAATATTCCCCACAATAATCAACTCAGGGAAAAAAACCATTCACAAATAACAGAAAAACAACAGTTAAATTTTAAAATAACAAAAAGCTGTTTTCATTATGCTGATTTGCTTATCATCACAAAAAGAAAAGCCTCCGAGAAAATTTCTTCTGACAAAAAAATTGAAAAACCTAGTATACCTTGCATAAGCTACTATCATTCGTATTTCTCACTTTCGCTGGCAAACCGGCCTCCCCCTATCGCATAAACTACTCTGTTTCTGCCCATTTATTACTCAAAATAGATTCCTTGCATTAATTATATTATGTGAATCAACTCGTAACAAAAATCACTTGTTATCGGATTAATTATGGGTATTTTTGTTTTTATTCAACTTCTGAATTTTTAATAAATTAGTGGTTATGAAGATTCCTGAAAACCTGATAAAAAAATATAATGTACCGGTTCCCCGGTACACCAGTTATCCGCCAGCCAATTTTTTTACTGACGAATTTAGCGCCAACGATTATCACGAAGCCATTCGTATATCCAATAACGAATTCCCAGATAATATATCGATTTACATCCATATACCTTTTTGTTCGAAGCTTTGCCATTTCTGCGGATGTAACACACGGCATACAAGAGACAAGAAAGTAATGCGCAAGTACATTGATGCGCTAAAAAAAGAAATTCTGATGGTGAAAGCATTGCTTGAGCCAAGGCGTAAAGTTTCTCAAATTCACTGGGGAGGCGGCACTCCAAACTCGTTGCCGAAGGAAATGATACAGGAAGTGATGAGCCTGATTCATGAAAATTTTCAGTTTATTGAAGAACCGGAAATTGCCATGGAATGCCACCCGGCCCTGCTTAATGAAAAACTAGTTGAACAGCTAGTAGATTGTGGGTTTAACCGCTTTAGCCTTGGCATTCAGGATTTCAGGCAAGAAGTGCTCGATAATGTTAACCGTGATGCTCCTTCCGTTCCGGTTAAAGAAATCGTACGGTGGATTCGTAGCTTTCAATACACGAGTGTAAATCTTGATTTTATCTACGGATTGCCCTACCAGAGCGAAAAATCTTTTGCAGAAACCATTGAAAAAGCGGTTGATATTTCACCTGATCGACTGGTGACATTTTCATACGCTCACGTTCCATGGATAAAAAAAGCGCAGAAAATACTGGAAGTAAAAGGGCTACCTGATGCAAATGAGAAATTAAAAATGTTTGAAACGGCATACAAAATACTTACACAGAGCGGTTATACCTCCATTGGTCTTGACCATTTTGCACGAGCCAATGATGAGTTAAGTATCGCATTAAAAAACCGCAAACTTCATCGGAATTTCCAGGGGTACTGTACGCGGGAAACCACCGGACAGGTTTATGCTTTTGGTGCAACCGGCATCAGTCAACTGGAAAGTGTGTACGCCCAGAATGAAAAAAATGCCGAAGCTTATGTCGAAGCCATCAATAATGGAAATTTCACAATTGAAAAAGGCTATAAATTAAACACTACAGAAAAAATCGTCAGGCATGTAATTACCGAAATTATGTGCAACCAATATCTTTCTTTTAAAGAAACATCAGCAATATTTGGGATTTCAGTAAAAGAAATCAAGGATACAATTCAATACAACGACGAAATATTAAAGGAATTTGTTGATGATGGCTTACTTTCTATACCAAATGAAGAAACCATACAAATTAACCAACTGGGTCGTTTTTTCATAAGGAACATTGCAGCCAGTTTTGATCCGAACTTAAAAGTATCATCCAAGAAATTTTCCAAAGCATTGTAAAATGAATCAGTCAAAAGAAATAAAAGTAGCAGTAATTGGTGGAGGATTAACCGGTTTAACTACTGCCTTCTACCTAAAAAAAGCCGGAATAAATGCACATATTTACGAAAAATCGGACCGAGCCGGCGGTGTAATCCACACATACAATGAAAATGGGTTCACTTTTGAAGCAGGCCCTAACTCGGGCGTATTATCAAGGCTAGAAGCAGCCGAATTACTGGAAGATTTACAGGATGAATGTACTCTGGAAGAAGCTAACCAGGCATCGAAAGCACGCTGGATATGGAAAAACAAAAAATGGGAGCCTCTGCCATCCGGGCTTATGGGCGGCGTTACCACTCCCCTTTTTACATTTTCTGATAAGCTCAGAATTTTAGGCGAACCCTTTCGAAGAAGAGGTAAAAACCCCGACGAAACATTAGCCGAACTGGTATTGCGCCGCATGGGGAAAAGCTTTTTAGATTACGCCATCGACCCTTTTATATTGGGCATTTATTCAGGCGATCCAGGAAAGTTAGTCACCAAATATGCATTTTCAAAGTTATATGAATTAGAACAAAATTACGGAAGCTTTATTGGCGGGTCAATAAAAAAAGCCAGGGAGCCGAAAACAGCGCGAGATAAGAAAATAACCAGGGCAATTTTCTCCATCGAAGGAGGTCTCCAAAACCTGATCAATGCTTTGGAAAAGAAAATAGGTATGGAAAATATCCATCTGAATTGTAAAAACCTATCTATTGAAAAAAATGGAAATTTATATACTACTAACCAAAACAAAGAAGAATATTCATATGTTATTTCAACCACTGGTGCATATGCATTGCCTAGTTTGTTTCCATTCCTACCCGGAGAGCAGATAAAGAGCATAACGCAGATGAAATACTCCAGAGTGGTGCAGGTTGCATTAGGATTTAACGCATGGGAAGGTATGCCATTAAAAGCATTTGGTGGATTAGTCCCTTCCATTGAGAAACGTGATGTGCTGGGAATATTGTTTTTATCTTCCTGCTTTAAAAACAAAGCACCGAAAAAAGGAGCTCTTCTCTCAATTTTTCTGGGCGGAGTTCGTCATCCGGAAATGGCAGATTTAAACGACGACGAAATTACAAACATAGTTCGCAGGGAAGTGAGTGAAATGATGCAGCTGGATAAATTTAAGCCGGATTTAATGAAAATATTTCGATATAAACATGCCATTCCTCAATACGGGTTAGAATCGAAAGAAAAGCTAAAAGCAATTGGACAAATTGAAAAACAGTTCCCGGGATTAATCCTGGCCGGAAATATCCGCGATGGAATTGGCATTGCCGACAGGATAAAACAAGGAAGAATTATTGCAGAAGAACTAATCAGAAGTGACTATGAATAAAGAAAAAACAGCCGTATTACTAATGAACATTGGGAGTCCCGATCGGCCAGAAGTAAAAGCGGTTTACAGATACCTTACCGATTTTTTGAATGACAAACGAGTTATAGATCTGCCCTGGCTACTAAGAAAGTTCCTGGTAAACGGAATAATCATTCCATTCAGGGTAAAAAACTCCACACGGTTGTATCAAAAACTATGGACAGAAAAAGGTTCTCCTCTCATTTTCTATTCGGAAGAGATGAAAGAGAAGCTACAAAAACGTTTTGATGATAATACCCATTTTTTTGTAGGAATGCGGTACGGTAACCCCGGATACAAAGAAGCCATCAGAGAAATAAAAAAAGGCGGATTTAAGAAGTTAATCATTTTTCCGTTGTATCCGCAATTTGCAATGTCTACAACTGAAACATCGGTTATCGCCGTGGAAGATGAGCTAAAAGCACAAAAAATTGACATCGAAACAGTAGCGGTAGAACAATTTTATGATCACCCTCAATTTATATCCGCTTTTGCAGAACAGGCGAAAAAATACGATATAAATAAATATGATCATATCATCTTTTCATATCATGGACTGCCTAACCGGCAAATCGAAAAATGCCACCCGGGAATAAAAGTTCATGATTGTCAATGTATGGATGCCGTTCCAAATCATGGAACGCACTGTTACCGAGCTACGGTTTTTGCCACCTCCCGACTTATTGCCAATGAATTAGGATTAGAAAAAAAAGACTATTCTGTTTCTTTCCAATCCAGATTATCCAGAAACTGGTTGACACCATTCACCGATGAGTTGTTATTGGCCAAATTAAAGGAAGGGAAAAAACGTATTCTGGTACTTGCCCCCTCGTTTGTTACCGACTGTTTGGAAACCATTGTTGAAATTGGGGAAGATTACGGAGAACTATTTAAAGCAAACGGAGGAGAAACTCTTCAGATGGTTGACAGTCTAAACGCCGAGCCGAAATGGATTGACGCTATGGCTGCAATTATAAAAAAAACGGCTGAAAACAAATAATTATCCTATTTTCTTACCACTGTTTTGAGATCCCCAATTGCACACCAAAGGCATTTTCGTAAAGTTTGCCGGAATCAAACGCAAAAGCAAGCATCATATTAAAAGGTAGTTTCCGGCTTTTATAATCAAATTGCAATAATGCAGAAACCTGATTTTTACTTGGTTCATAAGGTGTGTAATAATGACCAAGATAATTGGTAATGGTAATGAACGATTTCCAGTACAAATCAGTACCGGCCATCCCTTTTAACCCAAAATGATGCGACAAGAATCGTGTAGAACCAAATCCGGTGCTTATTCCATCCTTTATTGTGACCGGAGCAAACAACGGCGAAGCTATTGACATATTACGATAAGTTGCCCCTGAACGGTATACTCCGTGATTAAAATAGTTGTCAACTTCCTTTCTTGCCCATTCCCCCTTCGACTCATTCCAATAATACAAAGAGTCCTGAACACTTTGTTGCCGGGTATTGGTAATTTCATATAAGAAATCAGTCAAAAAGGCCTTTGAATTATTTATATGCCCATGTATCCCAATCAAATTATCCGGATAGTTTCGCAGGTTCATACCCGATAAATCATCAAAAGGGTGACTCAGATAGAATGCAACACTTCCCCGCTCCCACTCTTTCTTCACTTTTAACTGATATGTTCCATACTGATTTCCTGCAACATTTAGCTGATCGGTTCCGGGAAACACATCATCTCCACTGGCTCCCCTTATATAGCGAAGATAGGAGCCAAAATCTGTAGGCATTTTTCCAATTCTGCCGTCAGGGGAGGTACCTCCCCACATCACAAAATGCTCCATTCCGGCTTCTATTTTCCAATCAGCACCGGGCGTAACCTGAAAATAAAGTGCTTTATGATGCAAGTGTGTGTCAGTCACATAACGCCTGTCATCTAACAGACCTTCCTCATATTCTGCCTTAAATTTTAACCAATGTTGAAAAAAAGGCAATTTTTTAAATTCGGGCGTTCCAAATCCAATACGTGGATAAGGACGAGCATTCCGGCTACGCGCCAGTGTTCCATTGGTTGCAGATAAACCTTCAAACCGTTCCTGATCATAATACATTCCGGCACTAAGTTTCCATCCCCTGTAATCTATGGCGGCAAACAAACGGTTTAATTGCAAATAACTATCGTCCTCTAGCCCACTAACCAATGAAGCGCCATATGAAAGTTTTGTCTCCCTTTTTTTTGAAAAGACAGTAGTTCCTTCTGTGGAAACTTCAGTTAAATTTAAAAATGAGGTTTCCATATCAATTTTACCGTCCTGATTCGCCCAAAACCAAAATGGCAAATGCGATGCACCAGAAACCATAGCCCTGTCTGAAACAATAAGATGCACATCAGACTGGGCTGAAACCATATTTATAAAAAAAAGCCCCATAATGCTTATTAGCAACCTATTATTCAATCGGAGAAACTGCTTTTGCAATCGAGTAAATGACATTAAGGGAAACAATAGGAAACAAGTAATTTTTGTATTGAATATTATAAAACAACGATTCATATTCATTTATAATTGATGTTATGTTTTGCAAATATAAATAGAATACAACGCAAATAAAGACTGGAGGCTCTTTTTGCACACTGCCTACTTACAGAAAAGAAAAAACAATTACTTATTTTTTGCTATTTTTGAGCATTAAATGTAACCATATTAACACTTACACCTTTAGTTGTATGATGAATTTTAAACCTCAATCCGGCAAAATGTGGTTGGTTGTTTATATACGCTCCCGGGCTGAGAAAAAAGTATATGAAGAGCTAATCAGTAAAAACATCGAATGTTTTTTACCGCTGCAAAAAAAACTCAGACAGTGGAAAGATAGAAAAAAATGGATTGAAATGCCTTTGCTTCCTGGCTACTGTTTCGTTCACATTACAAGAAAAGAATATGATCTCGTATTACAATCCAGACATGTAGTAGGATACGTTTTTTTTGAAGGGAAAGCTGCTGTTATACCCAATGAACAGATTACCGCATTGCAACAAATGATGGAACAGTTTGATGTTGAAGTTGAAGTATCATCCAGAAATTTTGCAAAAGGAAAGAAAATAGAAATTATTTCCGGACCACTAATGGGCCTAAGAGGAACATTAACAGGAGTTAGGGGAAAAAATCGTTTTCTGGTGCGAATTGTTCAGATTGACACAACCTTTTCTGTAGAAATTACGGCAGACCAGTTAAGCTATATTCCTTTCTCCGGGTAATAAACTAATTAGCAAAACGATATTGCAAAATGTAAGCTGCGCATTCATTCACCTGTTTATATAAAAACTCCTGAGAACAGATATTCTGATTTCAATTCACAATAAATTCTATTAAAAAACAGTTACTTTTGAGACCGGAATTTGACTAAAAATTCTACTCAATAAATACACATTCGCTTATTAAAACATGTAAGTGAGGAGGCGGAGCCGTGCAAAGGAAGTACGAATTCAATAGTAAGCACAATCCGCTATGCCCTGTATAACAATTCTTGTTCACCTTGAAAGCTGAAATAAAAAGCACCTGAATAAAACCGATAAGAAAAATGCTGTGCTGAATACTTTAATCACGAACAAAACCCGCTTAAAACTACTGCTTAAATTCTTTCTTAACAGCAGTACTCAAGGTTATTTGCGTAATTTGGAGGCTGAATTCGGAGAGTCATCCAACGCCGTCCGGCTGGAGTTAAACCGCTTTGAAGAGGCAGGATTATTGACAGCTTCCTATTCAGGTAATAAAAAAATATTTCAGGCCAATACAAATCATCCGTTATTTAGCGATATCAATAACATTCTAAAAAAAGTAATAGGCATCGATCTGATCATTGAAAAAATTATTTCCTGTGTTGGAGATTTAAAAGAGGCTTATCTTACAGGTGAAATTGCCCGGGGAATAGAATCAAATATCATTGATTTAGTTTTAATTGGGAATAATCTGGATCGTTTGTATATTACGTCATTAATTGAAAAAACAGAAAAATTAATCCACAGAAAGATTCGTTTTATTATTGCTGCTGAAAAAGAAAAAGCAACCCTGTTGAAACAATCTGCATCATTACTTATCTGGCAGGAATAAATATAGCAAATGTTACTTAGAAAAAGAACCATAAGAAAAACAGAACTCAAAACTATCATCATGCGATTTGTAACAACAATCACTTTTTTACTGCTTTTTACAATTATTTCGATAAGTCCTGCATTGGCTCAGTCAACAGAAGATGTGAAAAATGTTGACCCCAATACTTTATCCGACGCTCAGGTAGAAAAAGTAAAACAGGCCATGAAAGAAAATAATCTCACAATGGAACAAGCGGTTATACTGGCACGCCAACGGGGTGCAACTGAAGAACAAATAAATGCCATGAAAATCAGGCTTCAGGAAAGTCAGGCCGTTGGAGATACAGCATGGCAGGTTAACCAGTTGGAAGCCATGGGGCTTGTTCCTGAGCTGCAACTGGAAGACTCACTGGGGCAGGAACTCATTCCCAGAAAAAAATCGCGTATTTTTGGCTCCTCACTTTTCAATAACAGAAACCTAACATTCGAACCATCTGTAAGTATTCAAACACCCAAAGATTATGAAATAGGCATTGGAGATCAACTCATAATCAATATTTGGGGAAACTCACAAAACACCTATCAGCTCATTGTAAATAAAAGCGGACAAATACTCATTCCTGATGCAGGGCCTGTTTACATTGCCGGCATGAAATTTACTGATGCGGAAGAAAAAATCAAACAGCGGCTTACCTCTATTTATCAGGATATGGGAGGAAATAATCCGCAAACGTTTGCCCAAATCAATATTGGGCAACTCCGTTCGATAAAAATAAATTTGGTAGGAGAAGCCCAGGTACCTGGCACTTATACCCTCCCTGCAGCTGCATCTGTTTTTAATGCACTCTATTTATCCGGTGGCCCCGACTCCATTGGTTCGTTCAGAAATATTCGGGTTATTCGTGACAATAAAGTATTTAAAACCATAGATATTTATGAATTTTTAGTTGATGCAAATCCGGAAGCCAACATAAAATTGAGTAATGAAGACATTGTTTTTATCCCACCTTTTGACAAACAGGTGGAAGTAACCGGGGAATTCAAACGAAATGGGTTGTTTGAAATGAAAGAAGAAGAGAGTGTAAAAGATCTCATCCGTTTTGTCGGAGGTTTCACCGGAAGCGCTTTTACAGGAAATATAAAGATTTTCCGAAAAACGCAGAAAGGAAAAGTAATCATAGATGTACCTCTGCAGGAAGCACAGAACACGGTACTGCTTAATGGGGATTCGATTGACTGTACTCCAGTTACCGATCGTTTTGAAAACCGTGTAACCATAAACGGAGCAGTTTATCATCCGGGAGAATACCAGTGGCAACCAGATTTATCGTTATACGATTTGATTATGAAAGCCGACAGTGTACAAAAAGATGCATTTATGAGCCGGGGGATAATCACGCGTGAGAATGCAGATAAAACATATACCAATATTCCATTTAGTTTATCCGATGTAATAAATCGTAAAACCAATATCCTGCTACAGGAAGAAGATGTAGTTACCATTAAATCGCGTCATGACGTAACTGAACCGCAGATTATACAAGTATCTGGTGAAGTGTTGCAACCCGGAGAATTTGATTATGCAGAAAACCTCACATTGGGCGATGCCATTTTTATGGCCGGTGGTTTTACAGAAGCAGCCGACAGCTCCTTTATTGAAGTAGCCAGAAGATTAAGTTACAAGGAGGCGGCTTCGGTATCTCAGGATCTGGTACACATATATAAATTTAATATATCACGTAATCTGGAACTAATTCCGGAAGATGCAGCTTTTACACTCAAACCTTTCGACCGCATTTCAATAAAAAAAGCTCCAGGGTATGCCAATCAGGGGAATATCGTAGTTTCCGGAGAAATTACACACGCAGGAACTTATGCTATCAGCAACCGTACCCAACGTATTTCTGACTTGATAAAAATGGCCGGCGGAGTAACACCTTTTGCTTTTACGGAAGGTGCCAAATACAGCCGAAAAACATCGGTTCTGGGCAATGAGTTTATGGCTATTAACTTAAAAGAAATACTTGCCAAGCCGGGTGGAGATAACGATCTTTTCCTGCGGGATGGAGATGAGCTTTTTATTCCCCAGTTTACACAAACAGTAAAAATATCGGGAAGCGTACAAAATGCATTTTCAGTAGCTTTTGAAAAAGGGAAATCACTAAAATATTACATAGATAAAGCGGGAGGATTTAGTTCGGAAGCCATGAAACGAAAAACGTATGTAAAATATGCCAATGGAGCCACAGCTTCTACTAAAAATTTCATAACAAACAATTACCCTGAAATACGCCCGGGAAGTGAAATTGTAGTACCACAAAAACCTGAAAAGAAAAATGGAGAAAACTTCTCCAAGTGGTTGTCGGTAGCCAGTGCTTTCTCCTCCCTTGCTGTGGCCATTGCCGCTGTTTTAAAATAGATTGGGTTCCATAATATATATTCCTTGAAATCAAAAAAATACAGATTGCTAAATATGAAGGAACAATCAAACCATAGCTCCCAACAGAAAAAAGACAACGACGAAATAGATCTTATTTTCCTTGCAAAAAGTATCTGGAATGGGAGAAGAACTATCTTAAAAACCATATTGATATGTGCTGTATTAGGTATCACCATTGCTATAATCTCAAAAAAAGAATACACAGCATCTACCACACTGGTTCCCCAAACATCAAGTAGCATGTCAAAATTAGGAGGATTGTCTTCCCTTGCCTCATTAGCAGGTGTTAACATGAGCGCAAGCCAGGATGAAGACGGCCTCTCTCCCCAATTATATCCTCAAATTCTGCAAAGTATTCCATTTCTTATGGAGATAATAAATACACCATTTACTTTTTCTGAATTTGATCAACCAATAACTCTTTTACAATATCATACTGAATTTGAAAAAAAAGGACTGCTTCACAAAATAAAAAAATATACTATTGGGTTACCCGGAGTAATAATGGAATCAACACGGAAACAACAAACCATTATTAAAGATGATATTCTCAGCGGAACGATACAACTTACGAAAGAGCAAGATGAACTACTCAAAAATTTAGATAAGAGGATAATTCTTACAATTAGCGACAACGATGAATATGTAGAACTTTCCGCACATTTTGAAGAACCTATACTTGCAGCTCAAATAGCACAAAAAGCACAACAACTATTGCAACAATATATAACCAATTTTAAAATTGAAAAAGCCACGGCTCAATTACAATTTATAAAAGAACGTTATGAAGAAAAGAAGAAGGAATTTGAAAAAGCACAAGATATATTAGCAGATTTTCGAGACAGAAACAAAAATGTAACCAGTGCCATTGCACAAACAGAACAGGAACGATTGCAAAACGAATACCAACTGGCATACGAAGTCTACTCCCAATTAGCACAGCAACTAGAGCAGGCTCAAATCAAGGTAAAAGAAGATACTCCTGTTTTTTCAATCATAAAACCCGTTACCGTCCCCATCAAGAAATCTAAACCCAATCGGCCGCTTATCGTTATAATCTGGTTTTTTCTTGGCGGAATAATTGGTATTAGTTTGGTTTTCTGGAAACAGTTTTACAGCAAAATAAAGGGCCAATGGCTGGAAACATAGAGTAAAGATACTTTAATACAATCATGGATTACAAAAAAAAAATAATACAAAAGGTAAATACCAATTCTGAAATAATTGGCATTATTGGCTTAGGATATGTAGGGCTTCCGCTGGCAGTAAATTTTGCCGAAGCTGGCATTACAGTTATTGGTTTTGACAAAAACGCCAACAAAGTCTACAATGTAAACGAAGGAATCAATTACATCTCCGATATAAAAGACAACGAATTACAATCGGTTGTAAAAAATAATACCCTCTCTGCAACCAGCAATTTTTCAAGAGTCAAAGAGTGTGATGCTATACTCATTTGTGTACCTACCCCACTCGATCATTTTAAAAAGCCGGATATGGGCTACATTGAGGGAGCTTGTTCCGACATTGGCCGCCACATGAAACCAGGGACTTTTATTAGTCTGGAGAGTACGACTTATCCCACGACTACAGAAGACTTTATGCTCCCTATCATTGAAAAAGAAAGTGGATTAAAACACGGGGATGACTTTTGGTTGGCATACAGTCCGGAACGTGTAGATCCGGGAAACAAAACTTTTCATACACGCAATACCCCAAAAGTATTAGGTGCAATGACTCCTGACGGAGTAGAAATAGGGAAAGCCATTTATGAAAAGGCGATCGAGAATATCCATACGGTAAGTTCGCCGCGAGTGGCTGAAATGGTAAAAATTCTCGAAAATACATACCGGCTGGTGAATATCAGCCTTATTAACGAACTGGCATTGCTCGCCGGAAAGATGGATATAAATATCTGGGAAGTTATCGAAGCAGCCAAAACAAAACCATTTGGCTTTCAAGCATTTTACCCGGGACCAGGCATTGGCGGGCATTGTATCCCTCTTGATCCTTTTTACTTGGAACACATAGCAAAAAAGTTTGATTTTGATCTCAGCATGATACATACAGCAGGGCATATTAACATGAGAATGCCCCATTATATGCAAATAAAAATTGCTACGGCGCTAAACCGTCAAAAAAAAGCCATTAATGGAAGTAAGATTCTTTTCCTGGGTGTGGCCTATAAGCCCGACATCAATGATGAACGGGAATCACCTGCACTGGAGATCATGGATATAACAGCCCGCAAGGGAGGCGAAGTTAGTTATCATGACCCATTTATACCCGTAGTGACAACAAACGAAGGCAGAAAATATGAGTCAGTTGAACTTACGAAGGAAATATTAAATGAGGCTGACGTAGTTGTTCTCACCACAAATCATTCTGTATTCGATATTAATTTTATCAAAATAAATACAAAATTGATTGTTGATCTAAGGAATATGATTAATGTTTCATCTGAGAAAGTATATAAACTTTAACACTTCATTTTAATAAACAACCACTACTGTCTGATTAAGTTTAATCTGACACAAACTTTAAAATCAAAATAGTTTAAGTTATTATAGCTCTGCCAAACTATAAGTATTGTTTTTTAACATTACTCTAAAATAAAAATATGACATCTTTAAAACTAAATATAGTCGCTAATTATATTGGTAAAACATGGGCGGCTATATTGGGTATTTTACTTGTTCCCTTATATATAAAATTTATTGGCATTGAGGCTTATGGTTTGGTTGGCTTTTATACCACTCTAACAAGTGTCATTGGGATACTTGATCTAGGGATAGGTTCAACAGTAAATAGAGAACTAGCAAGACGGACTGTTGTTTCAAAATTAAATAATACAAAAGGGGACTTAGTAAGAACATTGGAATTCATTTATTGGGGGATAGCTATATTAGCAGGAGCAATTATCATTGTTGGAGCCCCCTTTATTGCCCGTTCGTGGTTAAATGCTAATGATTTAAATACGGGGACAATCTTAACTTCCATTCAACTTATGGCGGGTTCAATTGCTTTAAGGTTCCCAATGTCATTATATCAAGGTGGATTAATGGGATTACAAAAGCAAGTATTAGTAAATTTAATTCTTGTTGCAAATGGAACTCTGCGTGGTGTAGGAGCCGTACTTATTTTATGGTTAGTTTCTCCTACTGTCGAGGCATTCTTTCTATGGCATGTATTTACAAGTATGACTGGAAGCGTGGCATTATCTATAGCAATCTGGTCTTCTATTCCAAAAACAAAACCGAAATTTCGCCTAAATATCATAACCGAAATTTGGAAATATGCAGCAGCTGTTTCGGCATCGAGTATTGTTGGAATTATTTTATCTCAACTTGATAAAATTATACTGAGTAGATTGCTGCCTCTAAAAACATTCGGTTATTATTCTATTGCCTCAACCGGTGCATCTTTGCTTTGGATGATAATAATTCCTTTTAACACTGCTATATTCCCTAAACTAGTACAGATTTATGAATCAAAAGACAAAAACGAGCTAAAAAAATTATTTCATAATTTCTCACAATTTTTATCATGGATACTTTTACCAATTGGCTCAATTCTAATATTTTATTCAAAAGAAATTCTGCAAATATGGATAAAAGATCCAATGATAGCTCAAAATTCTTATTTAATAATGAGTCTGCTATCAATAGGAATAATACTAAACGGGTTGTCATCATTACCGGCAAATTGTGCTCCTGCATTTGGATGGCCTGTATTAATAACATATACCAATCTAATACAATCTGTTATAATTATTCCTCTGATTATAGGTTTAGTATATTGGCTACAAGGAGTGGGTGCTTCGATTGCGTGGATAATAATGAATAGTACATATTTATTTATAATGTCTCCACGCTTCTTCACTCGTTATCTTAATAAAGAAATGGGAAAATGGTATTTAAAGGACATTTCGGTTCCTGCATGTGTCGCTTTTTCAATAGGTATTATATCTAAAATTATCTCACCAAGTCTGATATCCTTATGGATTACCTTTGCATGGATATCTATAAGTGGTGTCTTAGCTTTTATATTAACAGGACTTTCTCTTTCTTCTGTTAGAAGTTATCTTTCTTCTCTGTTATTGATTAATAAAAAACAAATATGAATATAACGATCAGACTACTGGCAAAATATATCATATTTAGTTTCTTATTTAGAACTAATTTGTGAGTCCCAAAAACTAATAATTAATAAAGATACAATTAAAATAATAAGACATGAGACAAATGTTAAAGTCTATTTACTCTTTTCTTCGATTGTTCGGCTTTGATATAATTATACTCTTGAATGCAATTCGTGGTATTCCATTTTATGTACACGATTTCTTAAAGTTTAAAAAGCAAAAAGGGAAAGACTCAAACTTTCATTTTGGTAAAAAGCATCCTGTGTTAAGCGAACGATTTTCTGAGTCAGGAGTTATGAGTGGTCACTATTTTCATCAGGATTTATTTGTTGCAAAGAAAATATTTGAAAATAAACCTAAACGCCATATTGATATTGGTTCGCGAACGGATGGTTTTGTCGCACATGTTGCTGTTTTTAGGGAAATTGAAATTATTGATATTAGAGAACAAAAAAATAATATTAACAATATTATATATAGAAAAGCTAATTTGATGCAGCTTCCAAAAAATATGATTAATTACTGTGATTCAATTTCAGCTCTTCATTCTATTGAACATTTTGGGTTAGGTAGATATGGAGATCCAATTGATTACAATGGGCATTTAAAAGCTATTGAGAACATAAGTAAAATACTACAACCAAATGGTAAATTCTATTTTTCGGTACCTATAGGTAGTCAAAGAATTGAGTTTAATGCACATCGAATATTCTCAGTTCAATATCTCATTGATTTATTGAATACTATGTTTTATCTGAATAGTTTTTCATTTGTTAATGATAAAGGAGAATTCTTTGAGAATGTAGAATTATCGGAGAAAGAGATTAGTTTAAACTTTAATTGTAGTTATGGCTGCGGTATATTTGAGTTAACAAAAAATAATAATTATTGAAAATAGTTCCTCGTCTAATACATTCAGAGGGAACAAGAATTATACTTATATCCCATGGGAATCATAATGAAAGACGTAAATATAATTAATTTGCTTTTATGGTTATAATAAAGATACTCGGAGGCTTGGGAAATCAACTATTCCAATACATATTTTACCAATACCTCCGTTCAATTAATTTAAGTGCCAAAATAGATATCTCTGAATTCAAATCGTATAATTTACATAATGGACTGGAGCTTGAGAAATATTTTAACGTTGAATTACAATTGGCTAATAATAATGAAATTTTGTCTGTCAAAGATTGTTCTTCAAATATTTTAGCAAAATTCAGAAGAGTAATACTTAAACGTTATAAGAAAAGTCATGTTCTTGAAAAAGATGTATGCTTGAATAAAATAAACACAAACTCTAATGTTTATTTAGATGGTTATTGGCAAGATCATAGATTTGTCCAGAAATACTTTTCGGACATAAATCAATTAATTTCATTCAGACCGATAACTCTTAATAAAAGAAATCAAGAAATCTTTGATGTTATCATGCAGACAAATTCTGTTGGCATCCATATCAGAAGAGGAGATTATTTATCATCAAAAAATTCAAACATATATCATACGTGTGGTCTCAGGTATTATATTAATTCTATAAAAGTATTTAATAATTTAGATATAAAATATAAATTTTTCATTTTCTCTGATGATATCGAGTGGGTGAAAAAAAACCTAAAAATAAATAATGTAGTTTACATTGATCACAATAATGGTAAGGACTCATTTTTTGACTTTTACCTGATGTGTTATTGTAATAATTTAATCATGGCAAATAGTAGCTTCAGTTGGTGGGCTGCAATATTAAACGGGACTAAAAAAGATATCGTCATCGCACCAAAATATTGGATTAAAAATACAAGTTTTCAACCATACTTTTCAAAGGACTGGATAGTCATTGATAACACCCTCTTTGAATAATTAAATCTATTAGAATTATTAAGTTGACTTTGACAAAATCTAATAACATGGAAATATCAGTAGTAATGCCTGTATATAACGGGGAGCAATACTTAAAAGAAGCCATTGAAAGCATTCTTTGTCAAACTTATGAAAATTTTGAGTTCATCATTATAAACGACGGCTCAACCGATAAAACACATGAAATAATAAAATCATATGATGATAAACGCATTAATCTATTTAACATAAAAAACACAGGACTTGCAAATGCACTAAATTTCGGTATTAGCAAAGCCTGTCATCCAATAATAGCAAGAATGGATGCTGATGATATTTCACTGCCAAAAAGATTTGAAAAACAAGTTGCATTCCTTAAATCAAATCCTGACTATATATTAGTTGGCACAGGAGCTAACGAAATTGATGCCGATGGTAACTTTATCTGCCAACATAATAACTTATGTACCTGGGAAGAGATAAAAAAAGCATTTCCTCGTTCTCCATTTGTACATCCTTCAGTTATGTATAAAAAAGAGGCATATCTTGCTGCTGGAAAATATCCAAACTTTCTCTCAAGAGGTGAAGATACTGTTCTGTTCAATCGTATGAGCAAGATTGGAAAAATGTCCAATATAAAGGAAAATCTTTTAAACTATCGAATATCTTATACATCGCTAACAGATCGAGATAAAAAAAATCAGTTATTTGTAGATAGTTTAGTTGCAAAGACGATAGATAAAATAGCACTCACAGATGAAGAAATAAAACTACACGCACAAATTATAAAACAAAAAGGGACAAAGAATCGACATTATTTGTATCATATGTATTTAACAAAAAAATTCCTATGGAATAACCCCAAAAAAAAATCAGCATACAATCATTTATTAAAAGCACTGAGAATAGCACCATCAAGAGTAGAACCTTACCTATACTTTTTCATTGGATTATTGCCTTCATTTGTAACACAGTATTTGTACAAAAAAATTAAGAACAAATAATCTACATGCAAAAAATCCATAAAATAAATCAGTACATAATTTATTTCATATTAATAATAGATATGTGCAATGGCTTTATGCTAACAAAAGGGGTGGGACTACCTATCTCTCAAATCTTCAAGGGCCTCTTTACAATTTTATTATTCTTAGGACTAATTAATTTTTCTGAGGGCAAAGCTTGTATTTGGCTCTTACTCTTATTATTTTTCTCTATACTACCTAACCTTGAGAACCTGTTCTTAGGCAATTCATCTAATTTCTTTTTACAAATAATACATTCTCAAAAATTTCTCTTTTCAGTCCTCGTTTATTTTTATTATTATGAAGCATTTAAAAGAAATATAAAAGCAGACTTAGGAACCTTCATAAAATATAGCGCAATAATCATTGCCATTAACATAATACTAACATACTTAGGGTATGGTTTTGCAGCATATAGTAATGGGGTCGGTGCAACAGGATTCTTCTTCTCAGGTAATGAGCTAAGTTTTACTTCTTTGCTTGTTTTTAGCTTCTATTTATATTATTTAAATATCCCTCCGTCAATAAATATCAGATACTATTTAGGAACCTTATTGATTTTAATCTTCTCATTCCTGTTGGGAATGAAAATAGTAATCTTAGGAGTTTTATTGGTAATTGCCTATTTTTTCACAAAACTCAAAAATACATTAATCAAAGGATTGATTATCTTAATAATTTTAGCACTAGTAGTTATTAGATACAATCTAATAACTCTAATATCTCCTTTGTTCGAACTCTGGACATTTAGATGGAATAACTCAGATAGTTTTATCAACTTTATTCTTTCAAACCGTGATAAATATTTAATAGAACAATTAGGGATATTCTTAAACTCGAATCCGGTTCAAATAATATTTGGCACAGGGCAATCATTAACTGTTGAGATGGATTTTTTTGACATTCTATTCAACTACGGCTTCACGGGGATTTTAATTATTTACGGATTCTATTTATTCGTTTATAAAGACATAAGCAAGCGGTGTCCTGATGAAACTATGAATTTTGCATATTTTATTAATTCAATTGTGTTAATAGGCTCTGCAGTTGCCGGCCATTTCATATTCTCTGCAATGGCCGGATTCTATTTTTCTTATTTAAATAGTAGATTACTCACCATCGGGTTTAGCAAATGAAAATACTACTTATATCAAATATGTATCCGTCCAAATCTCAACAAGGATATGGCAGCTTTGTACAAAAGATTGAATCTCTATTAAGTTTTTATGGTAATTATAAATTCAAAAAAATTGTAATCAAAGGAAGAGGTAAGTCAATTCTGCATAAATCATTAAAGTATATAATACTCTATTTTAAAATTCTATTGAATTACTGGGGGAAATATGAATTTATTTACATCCATTATCCATTGCATGTTGCCTGGTTAATAAACATTTTGCGACGATTGAATTCCAAGCAAACCATTATCTTAAATTATCATGGAAGCGATCTCTTTAATAGAGGATGGCACACAAATATTTTAAGCAGATATACCAGTACTTTAACAAAACATGCTGAAATAATTATCGTGCCATCTCTTTTTTTAAAAACAGAATTAGAAAAAAGGAAATTAATCACTAATAATGTTTACATTTATCCATCAGGCGGTATTGATACTGAAAAATTTGTTCCACAAAAAAAACATTTTCAAAATAAAATCATTCACGTAGGCTATGTTGGAAGAATCGAGCCATTTAAAGGTTGGATAGAATTTTTAAAATCAATTCAGCTAACTTTAAATAAAATAGATTTGAAGACATCAATGGTTGGTTATGGAGCTGACATAAAACAACTTCAAAATGAAATAAAAAACCATAACCTTGACAATAAAATTGACTTTAGAGGTTATTATGATAAGAACGAACTAGTAAACTACTACAATGAGATTGATATTTTAATCTTTTCTTCTCAACTACCAGAAAGTTTAGGATTAGTTGGAATTGAAGCTTTGGCTTGTGGAACTCCTGTTATTGCAACGAATATTGGTGCTATACCTTCCTATATTTCTCATGGGAAAAATGGGTTTCTAGTAGAAAAAGGCAATATTTTAGAAATATCTAAATTTATCATACACTATTCCACTTTATCCTCAGAAGAAAAAATTCAGATTAGAAAGAATTGTATAGATACAGCGGTACATTTTTCAAGTAAAAAAGTCACATTAAATTTAATTAATTTTTTAAATGAGTACCACAGCCAATATAGGTAATGTAACAAATTAAAAAAATCTTACTTATCCGACCAGGAGACGTACAAATAACTCAAATATGATGAAATTAAAAAAAGATAAGTGATAATGAACTACCACGTTGCAAGCAGTCTGGGTAGTTGAGGTATTTATTATTCGCAGCAAGGCGGAGAATTAGTCACAGAGAGGTTAAAAAAAAGATGCCCCAGAATTAAATGTTTACATAAAAAATGAATTTATTGTTTTATAAAAAAAAGAAAAGATGTCAAGAAAGAAAGCAATTCTTTTTATCTTCGGAGATGGAGGACATAAAGAACAAGCAAAAAGGCTATTGAGTGTTCTGAAACTTAAAGAAGAGTTTCCGGATCTAACATTAGTTTCTTTATCTGAAAAGAATCAGATTATATTTGGTCATTTCCATAAAACTTATTTTGCCCCAGAATTAAGACCAAAATTTAAATCTGGATTTAATCCATTTATAATATTAACCAATACGCTTAAACAGTTTTCTGCAATACTAAATATTATTTTTAAGTTTAAAATTGTAGTATCAATTTCAACTGGTCCAGGAATTAGTATCATACCTACTTATACAATGAAGTTATTTCAAATACCTAATATTTATTTAGAAACATGGTCAAGATTTGAAACAAAATCTTTGGCAGGTAAGTTTATGTACCATGTATCTTCCCTATTTCTTGTTCAAAACAAGGAATTGAAAACATTATATACAAAAGCATTATACAGTGGTCGGCTATGAAAATTTTTGTAACTGTTGGAACAACACCTTTTGACAATCTAATTAACTCAATTAACCAAATAAATAGTAAGAAGTATCAGTTTATAATTCAAACAGGAAATTCAGATATTACAGTCACTAATCATCAACATTTTAAGTGGACTGAGGACATAGAGAAATATTTTAACTGGGCTGATTTGATCATATGCCATGCAGGAGCAGGGACTATATATAATTTACTTGAAATGAATAAGCCTATTATTGTTGTGCCAAATCTTGATAGGACAGATCATCATCAAAAAGAAATTGCGAATTATGTAAAAAAAAATAACTTAGGGTTGACTTGTTTCGATCTCGATCTGCTATTCGAACAAATTGATTTGGTTGAAAATGTAACATTTTCAAAATATAGAAAAGAACCTTTTTTTTCCAGACAATTAATTATTAATTTCATTAAAAAACGATTGTAATTTACATCCAATAATGGTTTTATCTTTCAATATAAGGACATTTTGAGAATCAAGGCTAAAATAGCAAGCGAGAAAAACTATATCAACCGTGACAACATGTTCGTCTGTTTTGTAAACTACAATATTAAAATCAAATTTACTACTTACCGATGAATCAAAACCATCTGTTATTATGAAACACCTCATATCCGTTCCACAAAATGTTGTTTCGCATTTCCATGCTATTTCCGGGCTTCCGGAGACCAACTGGGTTGTTGATGCCGACCCGGAAACCAAACGCGTAGGTTCGGGGGGCGGAACAGCATGGCTGCTTTCTCAAAACTGGAAACAGGACAAAGATGCCGATTTTACGCAATGGCTCGAAAAAGAGAAACGTGTTATCATTCACGCCGGAGGGAAAAGCCGCCGTTTGCCTGCTTATGCCCCCATGGGGAAAAGTTTACTTCCCATGCCGGTATTCCGCTGGTCGCGCGGACAGGATTTAAACCAACGGCTGATTCACTTGCAAACGCCACTGTTTGAGCAGATACTTGAGAATGCACCTGCCGGATTAAATACCCTGGTAGCCAGTGGCGACACCCTGATTTTTGGAGGTAAAAAAATTCCGGAAATTCCAGAAGCCGATATTGTATGCTTTGGATTATGGCTGGAGCCCGAAAAAGCAACCAATCACGGTGTATTTTTTGCCCGCCAGGAAAACCCGGAAGAACTGCAATTTATGTTGCAGAAACCATCCATTTCCAGAATTCAGGATTTAGTGCAACACTATTACTTTTTAATGGATATTGGCATTTGGCTGTTAAGTCCGAAAGCAGTTCGTCTGCTAATGAAAAACAGCGGATGGCAGAATGGTTCTTATACAAATCAAATCCCCGACGAATATGATATGTACACCGCTTTTGGCACGGCCATGGGGGTAAACCCGGAAAGAACAGACCCGGAGATAAATAACCTAAAAGTGGCTCTCGTCAATCTCGAAGGCGGAGAATTTTATCACCTTGGAAATACCTCGGAACTGGTATCATCTAACCTGACCATTCAAAACCGGGTTACCAACCAACGTGAGATATGGCATAAATACATCAAACCTCATCCATCTATCTTTGTACTAAACACATCGGTTAACAACCGATTTTCAAGTGAAAACAGAAATATCTGGATAGAAAATTCGTATATCCCCGATTCATGGAATTTATACGAAGACCACTGTCTGACAGGAATTCCTGATAACAACTGGCATTTGAACCTGGCGAAAGGCGACTGTTTGGATATGGTTCCTCTGGATGAGAACCATTTTATTATACGAAATTACGGGTTCAATGATAAATTTAGTGGCAAAGCTGATGATACAACTACCCGCTTTTTAGATAAATCACTTTCAGAATGGTTGGAAAAGAGAGAGCTACTTTCTGTATTAAAAGGCAACGAAGATACCGACATCCAATATTTCCCTTTATTTCCGGCACTGGGAAAACACGAAATCACCGGAGAGTTTATACAATGGCTTTTTGATAGTTCCCCGAAAAGGAATGAAACATTTACCCGTTTGTGGCTGGAAGCTGAGTGTTTCAGTGCCGATACCATAAGCAATAAAAGCAATCTTTCACTGGCAGAAGAGCAACGTAAAAAGCTTCATTTAAACAATATTTCGGTAATTGCAAAAAATTACCGGCGTTCGGTATTTTACCAGCTCGATTTAAAACGACTGGCCAAAGAGTACAGCCAAAACCAACTTCCTCTACCGGAAAAAGCTGAGGAAACCTCCAACGAATGGATAAAAATTCACGACAATATGTTCCGCGCTTCCTTTCTTCGTGAAAATGGAGAAGAGGGAATAGAAGAGGAAAAACAGGCTTTTTCTTTACTTCAGAACAGCGTACTTGAAAAATTCCGTAGAAACAAGGTAGATCCGCAAATTGACCTGCTCCCCGACCAGATAGCCTGGGGGCGTAGTCCGGTTCGGCTGGATCTTGCCGGTGGCTGGACCGATACACCGCCCTATTGCATGCTTTACGGAGGAAAAGTTATAAACGTTGCAGTTGAACTCAACGGGCAGCCTCCGCTGCATTGCTATATAAAAGGATGCGAAAAACCAGAAATTATTCTTCGCTCCATCGATTTAGGTGCACGTGAAGTTATTTCTACTTTCGACGATTTAAAGTCATTTTACAATATTCAGTCGGCCTTTTCCATTCCAAAGGCGGCGTTGGCTTTAGCCGGATTTTTACCCGAATTCAGCACAAAAACCTTTCAAAGTCTGGAACAACAACTGGAATCATTGGGCGGAGGTTTGGAAATTTCAATTCTGGCTGCAGTACCCAAGGGTTCAGGATTGGGAACCAGTTCTATTTTAGCGGCAACTGTGCTGGGAACGCTATCAAAAGTGTGCTGTCTGGGCTGGGATAAAATAGAAATAGGAAAACGCGTACTCGCACTTGAGCAACTTCTTACCACTGGTGGGGGCTGGCAGGATCAGTACGGAGGGCTACTCGAAGGAATTAAAATTCTGGAAACAAAATCAGACAAAGAACAAGTTCCGGTAGTAAAATGGTTGCCCGATTCACTTCTTTCAGATCCAAAATACAAAGAACGGATATTACTGTATTACACAGGAATTACCCGTGTGGCAAAAAATATCCTAGCTGATATTGTACGGGGAATGTTTCTAAACTCGGCTCAGCACTTATCTATTCTGGAAGAGCTGAAACAACATGCAGAGAATACCTATGAAACCTTGCTCCGAAAAGATTTTGAACAACTGGGAACACAAATCAAAAAAAGCTGGCAATTAAACCAAACGCTTGACGCAGGAACAAATACACCCGAAATTCAGCGAATAATTGATGCAATTGAGCCACACATTATTGGTCAGAAGTTGCTGGGTGCCGGAGGAGGAGGTTTTATGTTCATCGTTGCCAAAGATGCAGAAGCTGCAGTGCAAATCAAAAAAACGCTTACGGAAAATCCGGTTAACCCGCGGGCACGTTTTCTTGATTTCGCCGTATCGAAAACCGGTTTCCAGGTTACTAAAAGTTAACCACCGTATTACTTTCTCGCAGACTTTTCAGATTAAAAATTCAGAAATTTCTGTTAATGATCCTGAAAAGCCTGCGAGAAAAAAGGTTATAAATTCCCTGTTATCACCACCTTCTGATTCGCTTTTCTTACCGTTACCTCAAGCTGGTACATTTCCCCACTTTCTGAAATTTTTACAGCAACATTCTCCGTTTCTTCCAGTAGCGGTTTTCCCTGCTTCTTATTCCAATTTATTATCTGTTTTCCGGGTGAGGCAACATAGTATTCCAACCAGGCATTCTTTTGTTCAGCATTTGTAATAGCTGAAGTAGAAGCTTGTATACTTACTCCAGAACCTTTATTGGGCAAAACAAACGCAACTAACGAGGATTCCTCCTCATTAGTTCTGAAGCTTAAACTCAACAGATCTTTTTCAATTGAAAAAGGCTGATTCAAAACGGCAAGCAGATTAGTAGCGTTTACCGAAGTAGAAAAATCCTTTTCAAAAGGCTCTTCTGAAAATAGAATAATTTGCCCAGCTGCTTCCGCTGCATTCACCACTGAATATATTTCCGGCGAATCACCAACGTTCCCATGCACCTGTGGTTCTACATCTCCAATATAAGGCAAAACTCTTTTTGAAATAGCGACCTGCTCCCCTATCCATTTCCGTTCTTTACTGTTCATTAATTCCAGATTTCCCCAAAAACCATGGCCAGTCAGCAGTGAATTAGCCACATTGTATTTCATACTTCCGTCACTATTTTGAGGATAATTTGCATATGTGAACAATTCCAGCGGAATAATTCCTTCAAATTCATTGGCAATAGTACGCATCGATTTTGTCCGATAAGTGGAATAATCGTTGTACCCACTGGCACCATTATTCATCCAGAATAATTTCCCCTGACTTAGCGGTGCAAGCCCAACCATTACCCTGCGGGCTTCCGTAAGATCCATTTCAATCACCAAATCCGGCTCATAATCAGTAAGTATTTCCATAGCTCTGGTAACATAAATGGGTAACAAATATTCGTAACGTGCCCGTATTTCCTGTTCAGGATAATCAGAAGAACCATGCTCCAATCCTGGCAAACGGCTGTAAAAAGTATTTATAGCATCCCATTTCATAAAACGGCACCCCTGGTCGATAAGCGCTTTGCAATCATCAATAAACACATCGAAAAAGCCGCCTACAAAATCAAATGCCGGGTGATTCCACTGAGCCAATATAGGTTGTCCTTCCGAATCTTTTATCACCCATTCAGGATGTTCCTTGTAACGCTGAGAAGTAGAATCAATTCCCATGGGTGAAAACCACAATCCCATTTTTATTCCATACTTGTCCAGACGTTCTTTTATTGGCGCCAATCCTTGCGGCAACCGCTCTTTATGCGGAAACCACTCTCCCATTTTATTTTCCCAACCATCATCCAGCACAAAAATATCTACGCCTAACTCAGCCGCATTATCAATTTCTTTAAAAATCCGGTCGTAAGTTAAAATTCCACGTAGCGGTTTATTACGGTCTTCACGCTGAAGCCCCCATGTATTGTAGTAATATTCAGGAACTCTGGAGGCCGGTTTTTCACAGATAAGGTGAAACAAATAGTCACGAATCATCGATTTTCCGGTTTCCAAATCATTACCATTGTAAAAGCCGCTTGCTGTCCACACCGTTGAATATGAATTATCTTTATCAATTATTTCTCCATCGAGATAACCTCCCCTTAGCATATCAACCGAAACATCCATACTTTTCTCCTCAGCTTTTCCGGTAATACCCAGAAAAAGAAAGTCCTCATCTTTCAACGGAAAATTAAAAACACCTTTCACTCCCTGCATGGCATCATTCAGTTTACCTCCCTCTCCCACTTTTTTCTTATCGAGCAATCCATTCAGGTTATCCTGCGAAGCATGTTCATAAGCAGTAAGCCAGCTAACCTTCCCATTGGAGATAATTGACAATGGACCTTTTACTGTCAGCCCGTTCCCACCTATTTCCTTTTGAATAATATCCGGATAATACATGTGATTTCCCCGCTTTTTATCCCCAAACGTTATTGGCTCCTTTTCCCAGGAAGCTATTCGTATTTCCGTAGATTCAACAGCATTATTTTCATCGTTTACAATAGCATAAGATGGAAAACGGAAATGTAACTTCCCTTCCAGCTTATTTAATTGAAATATTTTACCCTCGGTTTGTAATTCCAGTTTTTCACGCATCCAGGCAGAATTCGGAAAAATCTGCTCTTTAATAATTACTTTCAATCCGTTAACTACTTTCTTTTTCCCTTCAAAAACCAGCGTATATTCTGTTCCGCCGTTTTGCATCTTACGACTTTCACTACTTTGAAATACCCAATACTTATCTTTTGCTGAAACAATTTGATTATTTACGACAAATTCAAAAAATGGCAGAGAAGAACTGGCCGACACTATTTCTCCTTCATTTTTTTGTTTTAAATCGACCAGAATTGCTCCCGGTTTTCCATTGGAAAAAGAAAAGGTTTTTGAAAATAAATTGTTCTCCAAAATTAATTCTTCGTTGGAAGACGAAGAATTCTCGCAGGCAAAAAGAATACATATCAAAATAGCAGCTACAGTAAATTTCATAAAGTTGGTTTATGTTTTAATATTTTGTTTAAAGATAATGTTTTGCGCCTTTCCCATTAAAAATTAAAATCAACTTTGTGAATAATTCGTCAGTTTCATGCGAGTTCAGTATATTTCTTTAATTTTGCTTCACTCATTTGGCATGAAAAAGAAACTATTAGACATATCAAAAAATATCAGTCTTGAACGGCTAAAAAATGACCAGCAAGTGGTGGCTTTTTTGGTTTGCCTTTTTATTGCCACAGTTCTATGGTTTTTAAATGCACTGGGGAAAGATTATACAACCACCATTTCGTACCCGGTAAAATATGTAAATCCTCCGGGAAACCATTTTCTGGCCAATGAGCCTGTATCAAAATTCGATTTAAAAGTAGAGGCACACGGTTTTACCCTTTTACGGTATAAATTAAGCCTTTCTTTCTCACCCATTGTACTCAATTTAAGCGCCATAACAAGAAACGAAAAAACAGAGGCAGGAGTTTACAGTATACCAACTGAAAACTTACTGAGAAGGGTATCAGACCAGGTAAGCAAGGAAATTTCAATCACCGAAATACGCCCGGAATATTTAACTGTTGTATTAGATAGCCTGGTATCGAAAAAAGTACCGGTTACTCTTCATATTAAAACCGACTACAAAGCTCAGTTCTATTTAAAAGAACCCGTTTCTGCAAAACCCGACAGCGTGAAAATTACAGGGCCGGCAACCATACTTGATACGATTTATTCTTTAAAAACAAAATCAAGAACATTTGAGAAACTAGATGCACCCGCAGAAAAGTATGTGGAAATTTTGCATCCGGAAAGAACAACTGTATCGCCGGAAAAAATAATGATAAAAATTCCTGTAGAACGTTTTACTGAAAAAGAATTAAAGCTACCGGTAGAAATTAGAAACAAACCGGATAATATCAATATAAAATTATTTCCTTCTGAAATTAAAGTTTCGTTTCTGGTTGGACTAAGTGAGTTTGAAAACATAACTGCATCGAGCTTTAAAATGTATGTAGATTACCAAACAATAGCCAAAAATCAGACAGAAGAGTTGGAGGTAAAAACAGGCACACAGCCTTCTTTTATTCAAATGTTAAAGGTTTCGCCTGCAACTGTTGAATACCTTATAGAAACCGAATAAGCAAAAAAAACAGGCATGACACTAAAAATTGGGATAACAGGAGGAATAGGTAGCGGAAAATCTACCGTTTGTCGTGTATTCAAAATAATAGGCATCCCGATTTTTGAAGCAGACCAGGTGGCAAAACAACTTTTACAAACCCGTTCTGAAATAAAAGAAGGATTAATTCACCTTTTTGGAAAGGAAGTTTATTCGGAAGATGGCACCATTGACCGAAAAAAACTTGCCAGCATTATTTTTAATGACGATGTTCAACTCCGGAAAATGAATGCCTTGGTTCATCCGGTGGTTCGAAATGAATTTCAACAATGGGTAAAACAACAAAATTCACCTTATGTTATACATGAAGCGGCGATTTTGTTTGAAAGCGGATTCTATAAAATGATGGATTTTACCATTTTGGTCTCGGCTCCGGAGGAAGAGCGTATTCAACGGGTAATGCAACGCGACGGAGTTTCAAAAAAACAGGTAAAAGAACGATTGGCAAAACAATGGACAGATGCGGAAAGACGCAAACTGGCCGATAAAGAAATAATAAATGATAATAAAAATCCGGTAATTCCGGAGATTATTAAATTGGATAAAATAGTAAGAGAACATGGCAAAATTTGGTAAATGGATAGGAGGAGGATTAGGATGGGCTCTGGGAGGCCCAATTGGAGCAATTTTTGGCTTTGTAGCAGGCTCTATTGTTGATGGCAGCAGTAACCAGGGACAAACAGATTCAGGTCCGCGCCCGGGCTATACAGGGCGGCCAACTGGTTATTCTTCTCGTACCACCACCGGAGGTTACGTAATGAGCTTATTGGTGCTAATTGCAGCAGTAATGAAAGCCGATGGAAAGATATTAAAATCGGAACTGGATTATGTAAAAAGATTTTTGGTACAAAACTTTGGTGAAGCTTCTGCCACGGAAGCCACAAAAATGCTACGAGATTTATTAAAGCAGACCATCCCTGTAAATGATGTTTGTCGTCAAATTCAGCAGAATATGAATTATTCCGCACGTTTGCAACTTCTGCATTTTCTTTACGGCATTGCTCAGGCCGATGGAAATGTTGATGCCAATGAACAAAAATTGATTGTAAACATTGGCCTTCAAATGGGAATCAATAACAGCGATTTAGAGTCGATACAGGCAATGTTTGTTCACAATACCGACAGGGACTACAAAATTCTGGAAATTGAACCTAATGCAACCAACGAAGATATCAAAAAAGCGTATCGCCGGATGGCTATGAAATACCACCCCGATAAAGTAAGCCACCTGGGAGAAGAATTCCAGAAAGCTGCAAACGAAAAATTCCAAAAAGTAAACGAAGCGTACGAGAATATAAAAAGGGAGCGTAAAATCGCTTAAAGAAAAAGTAACTCAAATTCGTTAGAGAGGGGAATTTAGTATCCAATGGCATACTATCCATTTCGGATAAAATACAGGAGCCTTAAAAGGTTGCTTTGATATCGGTTAATTGATTTTTTATCATTTTGATTATACCATTTTTTATTTCCGGATCTTCCATTGGAACACCCTCCAAAATTGCCCTAATTTCCTGAGACAATATATTGAAAATACCATCGTCTGTTCTATGCCTGTAGTTTAACCGTATCCTCTGATTTTCCAAAAGGACAATGTAATAAGCATTCCAAATATCACCTAATGGAGGCCTTTCAGGCTTCGACTGCTGAAACGATGCTTTTATAGCTGTACCTCTGTTTTCTTTTGTTTTGATCTCAAGTTTTCCTCTGCATTGCTCAATATCTTGCTTTAACATCAACATCCATTCTCCGGCATTATCAGGATTAGATGATTGCGACAATACATTCTCATTCTGTGCTATGCCATGTCCATTATCTAAAACAGTCATAGTATAAACATCGTTTTCTTCATTCTCGTCAATCATAATTTCAATTGATGTAGCCTCCGCATTAATTGAATTCTGAATCATATAAAGCATATACTCAGCAATCGTTTTCATTGGATTTTGTCAGATGTGTTATTTGGCGATTAACATTTTACTCTCAGGGGATTACCATAATTTTCATTTACTAAATTAATACAATTATAGTAAAATTCCATACAAGCATGAAGTTAACATCATTTAGTTTTTTTTCAACGTATTTAAAATCATTTATCCCGACCTTTGTAAATACATTAGAAAACAAACGGATGAAAATATTTTTACTTTCAACAATGGTATTTTTTGTATTCCAATACCAGGCAACAGGACAAGACAAGTTCTTCCACTTGAAAGGAAAAATTATAGATGCTCATCAACATCCGGTTCAGGATGTGCACATAATCAATTACCGTGATTTTAAAAAAGTTACAAGTCAAAACAACGGCGAGTTTAATATTTGGGTAGAACGCGGAGATTCCCTAATGGTATCTCATATTTCCTATTACAGAAAAATTGTTTATGCTGATTCGGTCAAAAATCAACCTGAAATAGTACTGCAACTTGATACTGTTAATATTGTTCCTGTAAATATATTTACAAAACCCCGGGACGAAAAAACCTTTGCAGATAAGAATATTAATTCATGGGAATTCTCAATAAAGCCTTCACCAACAGAAGCTTATACTGAAAAAGAAAGAATTCAAAATGTATTAAACAGAGAAAACGGCATTATGAGAAGCGAAGCTAATTCACTGAGAATAGCAACGTTCTCTCCTTCGGAACAAGTAGGTAAAGTTGTAAATTTGTTTAAGCGTCGAAAAAACAAAACCCTATCTTCAGACGACAAAAACAAGTAACGATCTAATTCACAACAGCCAATACTGGTGAAATTCAAAAGAACTATATAAGTATTAGAACTGTGTACAGAGTAATAGGATAAGAGGTTGGACCCCAAATGTCGTTAAGTTAAGAATATCTCTGTTAATTATCTGTATTTGAGATTGTTATATTTTGCTATCTCATTGAATATGGTTATATTTAAGGTGTTAATTATTAGATAAATTCATCATATTATGGACAGAAAAAACATTCAGGAACCAACAGGCATGGCACCGGATTTGACCTAAAAATCATGCCAAACTCATTAGAGAACTGAAAAATAAATTATTTTCTCAAGATTTTTTAGAGAGGCACAGGGCTTATACAAAAGCCTTTATCAGGAAACGAAGTTTAAGCTTTGTCAGCGTTTTCCTTTTTTTATCCAACCTGTTGAAATCTTCACTGCAAACAGAGTTGGATAACTTTTTCAAGGTCGTGCAACACAAAGAACTACCAGTGAACGAAGTAACCAAGAGTGGTTTCAGCCAGGCAAGGCAAAAACTTAAATACCAGGCTTTCGTTGAGCTGAACCATGACCAGGTCGATTTTTTCTACAATAATTTCCAGAACAGGAAGTGGCATAATTACCGGTTGGTAGCTATCGATGGCTCCACATGCCGTTTGCCATACAGCAAAAAGATTGTTGGGGAATTCGGGATAGCGGATACCTCGGAGACAGGTACACCATTGATTTTGGCAAGGCTGTCACAAGCTTACGACATGCTGAACCATATTGTAGTAGATGCATGTCTTGCCAGTTACCGGACAGGGGAACACGAGTTGGCAGAACAGCACATAAAACATCTACAGAAAGGTGACTTGCTGCTTTTCGACAGGAACTACGCTTCGTTTTGGATGTTTGCCCTTTTGCTTTCAAGAGGGCTGCATTTTTGCGCCCGCCTGAAAGTAGGTTCGTGGAAGGTAGCAAAGCAACTGGTCATATCGGGTGAAAAAGAAATAATAGCTGAGATTTATGCCAGCAAGGCAAGCAAAAAGAAATGTAAAGAGCTTGGCCTGAGTAGTGCCCCTGTTAAGTTACGTTTCGTTTGCATTGTGCTCGATACAGGGGAAAAAGAGGTACTTGTCACTAATATTATTGATGGGATTGAATATGATGGGTTTAAAGACCTGTATCACCAGCGTTGGTTTGTAGAAGAATCTTATAAACATCTTAAGTCCAGGATTCAGATTGAAAACTTTACAGGGAAAAGCCCTTTGGCCGTAAAACAGGATTTTTATGCTAAAATCTTTACGGGCAATTTAACGGCAATCCTTGCTTTTCCCGTTCATCGGCAAATAAAAGAAAAGACTAGAAAACAAAAGACAGGGTACCAGCTCAATTTTACACAGGCATTGAGTAAAATGAAAGATTCGGTAGTGTTGTTGTTTGTCCGCCCGGCAAATATGCTAAAGGAATATATTATACACTTATGGAAGTTGTTCTGTGCCAATATCGAAATGGTCAGGCCAGGCCGGAAAAACCCACATAACTGTAGGAAGAGTAAGCGCATATACCCAACTGCATATAAAGCCCCGAGATAAGGGCGGGTACATAACATTTTACGGTAATCGGGATATATTTTATCCTTACAGGAAAAGCTGTGCCCTGTCACAACATAAGGGATAAATCCATAATCCCCAAATAACCTGCATGTCGAATGTCTGTACCGCATTCCGATCTTTTTTAACCTCTGAAACCATGATACCTTATCGCAATTTAAATAGCAAATCTCAAATAAAGGATAATGGAAATCTCAAGAAAATTATTTTCGACGGGCAAAAATCAAAATACAAAACAAAATATTGACAATGGACGGCTTAACTTAACGACATTTGGTTGGACCCCCCACAAAAAAGGCTGCCGGAACCGACAGCCCTAAAAAAGCTTCTACTATTTCTGTTTTGCATTTACCTTATGAGGGTTAAAAAATGCTAAAAAATCATTTCCCTCATCATATTCATAATTTCTTCAAACTTCCTTGTTTTAATTACTATACAAAGTAAATAGAATGACTACATGAAAGAGAAACTATTCCTACTGATTTAACTCGAAAACAATGCTGATTTCGCAATCCCGAAACTCTTATCCAACCAACTATTTCTCTTCCAAACCTATACAGCAGAAGAATAGAAAGTATTCTATTATTTCTTATCTATAATCAGTTTATTGGTAATCAGGGCTGAACCAAAATCGAGATATACAAAATAAACCTCTGACATTTGCTCCGACATATCAAGTGTTATTTCATCAATATCCTGATAGTTAAGTACTTTTATTCCCCGTCCAATCATATTAGCTCCAGAAATTATCATAAGTTACTGATGCGGTAAAACTTGTTATGAAATAACCTGATTTTAATAAAATGATACTACCAGAATCATTTCCATCGGAAGAAGATGTCCTACATAACAAAACACCCACACAACACGCTAAAACACTAACAATAATATACAAATACAGGCAAAAAAATATCCATTGGCCACAAGCGGTCGATTTTGGTTTTAATTGAATAAATTTCAGATTTAATTGATAGACAAATTGTAAAAAGCCCAACATTTATGGCTTATCATCCATTCCAAATGCTCATTTTTTCTTCAACCTAATCTATTTTTTCTGTCAGAGATAACAAAAAAGCAGGAACCAAACGGCTCCTGCTTTCCATCTTAAGAAAATATTATTCTACCTATTTTTTATCAAGTATCAGTTTCTTAATAACCTGTTTTCCATCCAAGGTCAGACGAATGAAATACATACCAGATACCTTATCCGACATATCAATGCGTATTGTTTGTTCACCTGAATATTGCTTTCTCATAACCATACGGCCGCTAATATCCATCACAGCGATTTCAATATCCTCAATTTCAGAAGAGTTAATGTGAACCACAGCTTCTCCCTGTGTTGGGTTTGGATATAACTCCACATTTAACAAACCACCATCATCCAAATCTCCTATAGCCAAAGGATAACCTTCTACACATATCTGGAAAGTATCTGAAACAGTAGCTCCTTCTCCGTCAATGGCTGTCACTACGATATTTGAGCATCCCATATCTTCAATCATCGGAGTACAATACAACGTATCATTTTCATAGACTGCCCAAGAAGGCAAGATATCCGCTCCTTCTTCCATTACTTCCAATTCAAGGCTACTGTCGTCAATGTCGTCAAACAATACACCTAGTTTTGAACTTAAAGATACCTTTAACTCATAGGAGGCATTAACAACCTGGTTGGGTATTGTATCTACTACAAATGGAGCATGATTAGAACCATCTACTGTTACCTGAAAACTTTCTGTTGTTACTGCCCCTTCACTGTCTTTAACCGTTACTGTTACTTCTGATACCCCGTCAGTTGCCGATGTAAAAAACAGTTCAATGGAACCGGTTGTACCTTCCTCATAATTCACAGAAACGGAAGAAATAAGCTCACTGTTATCTGCACTTGCATTTACTTCTACATCCTGCATCGTACAATCTTCTCCTCCGGATATTCCTGTCAACGGAACAACTACAGATGATGTGTACTCATCAACTAACAAATCACTTACTGCATCAATTATTGGAACAGAATTACCGGCAGTTACAATAACATCAAAAGAGATTATATCGTTATTACCATACCTGTCAGTTCCGCGCCATATTTCGGTTGTTACCCCAACGGGGAATGTTCCATCTGATCCAAGACCCTGAAGTTGCTCCAGTTCGATACTGCTACAGTTATCTCTAACATTTATTTCCGGGTAATCAATGGTTGTTTCACATTCTCCGGCAGATAATTGGACCTCCACATCTCTAATTAGTTCAAATACCGGAGCCATTTTATCACTAACGGTAACATCAGAAACACATTGAACAGTACTTCCAAGTTGGTCCTTTACCGTCATTGTTACATTATTGTTACCTATATCAGAACATGAAAAATTGTAATCACTTAACTTGATTGTTTTTATACCCGCTTCTGCAACAGAACCATTATTTACATAAGATGAATCAATTGTTACAGCCCCCAACTGATCCAGGTAGACAGTAATATCTTTACATTCTGCTGTTAAATCATATGTTTCGATACTTTCAACTCCTCCATAGCTTGTTCCAACACTATTAATAGCATATGCCTGATAATAATATGTAGTTCCCGGTTTTAATGAAGAAATTGATTCACTAAATGTCTCTTCACCATTTCCATTCGTATCTTTCACTACATCAGTTCCACCTAGCTCCGGCGTAGTATTTGTTGCGGAATATACAACTCCACGTTCTGTAACTGTTGTTCCTCCATCATAACTTACCTCCCCGCCTAAAGTTGCCATTGTTGCTCCGTAATCTGTAACTGAAGCTGTTGTAACTTGTGGAAGCATATATTGGTAAATGATGTAATCTTTGTTAAAATAAAAATTAGAAGGGAGGTATTTCCCCTTCAAAACAAGCATTAAATCAGCACCGGCTATTTCATCTGTATCAATATACAAGGAAGTAGTATCTCCGCTTTTTACCTGCATTGACAATGCTGCTACATCGCTGCCATCGTAAGCTGTTATTGTCCCGTTAGAATAATCAATGGACGGTTCACCATTAATAAGTTTACCATTTATAACCTCGTCTAAAATATTTACAATCCAGATGGAATCGCCCAAAGAAAAATTACTTATCGTATCTTTGCCTGGTGAATCGATATGGTAAGTCAATACTTCATCATCATCTCCTAATGAAATATTATTAGGCCCTGAAAAAGAACCATATGCTATTGTATTGTTACTTACTGTATTTTTGCCAGCAACTACAGAAGATTCAGTGGTAATTTCTTCTATAGCAATAGCTTCATCGTATCCTTCCAGAATATTATTCTGAATAATTACCCCTTTACTTGAAACAATATCAATCCCGGTACTTCCAAAGCCATAACCACCTTCTGAGAAAAAATCAACATGCCACGATTTGGTTTGAATTGTTCGGGTAATGGTATTTCCTGATATAATAAAACCATCACCGACTTCATACAATAAAACGCAAGAAGAAGAAAACATGTGTTTATTCAGATATGAACCATCTTCTCCCGGTTCCGGTATCACCAATCCCATATCCAGAATCTGGTTATTGGTTATGGAACCTTTGGTTCCTCGTCTGTCGCCATTTGCGCCACCGCTACCTGTGCGGTCTGATGATGCAATTTGTATACCGTTACCGGTACTCCATAACGTTTGGCCGTATCCCTGGATAGTATTGTCGTGAATATCAACGGTAAGCGTTGGGCCCCAGGCTACGATAGCTGTTTTCTGGAATTTATCAATATATGAATTTGCAATCGTAAACGTGTGTTCTCCTGCGCTGGCACTGCTCTCTGCAAATACGGATGAGTTATGATTCATTCCCGAAGGCTGATCGATCGGTGTATAACCAGAGGGCACTACGTCTCCGTAATCTGAAGCAAGGTTCCTCACTCCGGTTACGTAGACATCGTCTACAGTTACTGTTGTATTAAAGGCTCCTATTCCTATAAAATCATAATCATCCTCACTGGTATATGAAATAATACGCCCCTGATCTTGTCCATCTACTTTCAGGTCACGAATCGTAACTGGAACATCATTGGTCGATTTAATTCCAATTATACAAATCGGATCCTGATTTTTAAGTGTTTTCCAGGTACCTCCTGTAATTGCCAGTGAAGCAGAATTAGGAGACTCTATTATAGTATAATCCGCTCCTGCCCCCTGTAAAACAATTCCAGTAGTAATGGTCAACTGTTCGGTGAAGGTACCTGCTTCAATATAAATACTGTCTCCATCCTGAGAGGCATCAATCGCATTTTGAATGGTACAATAATCACCTACCCCAATATCATTACGAAACATGTGAACTAACTGACTGGCACATCCTGCGTCAATTCCATCGGTCCATTCATAAGCCCCCATATCAATGGTACTGTTCTGAATACGGGCTTTTCCACGTACATCAGTAGTTTCTGTATTATCACTGTTATTACCTGTATTCACACACGGAGAAATACCATAAATTCGATAATCTTCATTTTCAGCATCTATAAATAATGGAGATTCAGTAATACTATTGGCATCTGGCGTAAATGTACTGTTTTTATTATATACTTCTTCATAACAAGAATAGTTAACTGTAGTTGTACCATTTCCAACATATATATCAGCACCTGTCCCCGCTGTATTTCCCCATACAATAGAATTTTTCAATATACAGGAAGAAGATCTATCAATTGCATTATATATTCCTCCACCTCGTGTTCCTGCAACATTTCCACTAATAGTAACATTATTAAGCTCCACAGTAGCTCCGTAATTATAAATGCCACCACCATACTTACCTGTTGCTGTATTCTTGCAAATTAGTACATTCGTTAGTACGGGAGAACAGGAAGTGGAATTATAAACTCCACCTGCACTTATCAGGGCTTTGTTTCCCATAATTTTCACATTCGTAAGCGTAGGCGAAGAAGATCCGGCATTATATATTCCTCCTCCTGTGGTTTGAGACAAATTATCAATGATGCTTCCTGTTTCAATCTGTGGAGACGAATTATAATTATACATTCCACCGCCTCTACCTGAAGCAGTATTTCTGCTTATTGTTATATTTATTAATTTGGGGGAAGAAAGGTTATTATATAAGCCTGCTCCTCTATAACTACAAGTATTATCACAAATTACAATATTTTCAAGCGTAGGTGAGCAACCAAAATTTGCCATACCACCACCATATCTATGCGAATCACTATAATCTGCATTTCCGTATTTAATGGTAAATCCATTAAGCACTGCATCATTCGTTAAGGCCAGTGCCGAACGGTTATATATTACATGATAGCAATTATCGATGTTATCTCCCTCATTTCCAAGATCTCCACTCAAGATAGTTTCGTTAGCTTCACCCTCACCATAATTTTTCCTATCACCAACAGCTGTTTCATTGCCTTCAAAACCTCCGTAAATAGAAACCCCTTCTATCATTTCAAAATGATAAAAGTATTGGGTATTTGTCCAAGTATAAGAAGAAGAAGGTTTATATGTTCCTTTTGCTACCCAAATTTCATCGCCACTGACAGCTACATCCAGCGCCGATTGTAAAGAAGTATAAGCATCTGCCCAACTGGTGCCATTATTGTTGCCCGTGGCATCGGCTTTCACATAATGAATACTATTACTAAGTGCACTTGCAATAAAAACTTGAAACGTTAATACACTTATCAATAACAACTTTCGGAAAATCGTAATATTTCCAGATTGTCCATCTTTTTTTCCATAAAAGAAATAAAGTAAATTTTTATTCATATAAATATATTTAATATTAAGTTATACGTGAAAATTCATTAGAACTCATTTCAACATGAATGATGAACCTCTAGAATAGACCATGCATATCAATGCACTCATATTGTTAAATAAATCGAATTTCATTTAACAATAATAGCTCCACCTACAGCATCAAATACAAAGAAACCACCTCCGATGTATCTCCGTCCTCGTATGAAAAATTTAAATTAAAAGCGTCCTTTTTGACTTTCAATTTCTGATTAAAAATAAGTTTTGTTTTCCATTATTACGCCTCCAAACAATGGACATTTTGTAGACATATACATAAAGCAGTAAACTGTCAGGAGATAGCGCCCTTCTTATTTGGGACACTTGCGGGGAAGAGAAATCTTTAAGGGTTTAAAATCAATAAAAAGAAAACTCTGACACAACCCGCAGGTGTAAGAAAATCAGCTTTTGTTCATTACCGTAGAGTTTTTTTAACATAAAATCCATGGCATGAAGCCTATTCTTGCAATAAAAGTATTGAACCCGCCAGTAGATTTATTACCAAAAATACAGAAACTAACCAGGTGCTGCATTTTTTATTTTAGCTTATTTTTACGCCTCAATAGTTGTCCCGACTGTTTCTTTGACAGGCAAAAACAATGCAAAAATTTTGAAATGCGAGTTTCAGAAACTGCTTACAAGAACAATAGATTTCAACCTTTTAATTTTTGCGAAACCTCTTTTTTATAGCTTCGCCCAATGTTTAATTGAATGGAACCAAGTTCAATTTCAGAGGCGCTAAAGCGTGTGATCTTTTGTGTATTTATGATAAACGAACGATGAATGCGCAAAAATTGTCCGGGAAGCTTTTTCCCCAGTGCACTTATTTTTTCTTTACTGGTTATTTTGCCCTGGTCCGATGTGTGAATGTGAATGTACTCCGAAAGACTTTCAATGTATATAATATCTTCGTAAACTATCCGTACCAACTGCCGATTTGAAAGTAGTTCCAAAAATTGTTTATCTGCTTTCTCCTTCTCCTCTCTGAAAAGATCAATTTCGCGTTGCCGTTCGGCTAATTGCTGCAACATTACCAAAAACGAGCCCAGAAAAACAATAGCATACATTACAAAAGCTAAAAGAATGGTATCTGTAGCATTTGTGTCCATTACCTCCCAGCTAAAATTGGCCAGGTACACGTATGAAAAAACAAGTACCAGCATTTGCAGGTAGAGCGATACTATCAACGTATAAAAAGAATAGAGCCCAAACCAAAAAAATTTCTTTGTAAGCAAAAATTCAGGTACCAGGTAAAAATTAAAAAAATAGAAAGTTCCCATAACTACAGGCAATAAAAGACATATAAAATAGAAAGCCTGTAAACCACTTCCCCATGACTGGCCAAATATCATCGTTAAAACGATTATAACCACTAGCCAAAACAAAATATGGTAATATGGATTTACGATTTTTTGTCGCATTAACTAAACCATTCAGATTATAAAAACAACTCAAATTTCGCCAAAAAAAATCAAATCAGGAACTTCCGCAGGTAAACAACCGGTTTAGAACCGGATTCGACCTTGCAAAACAGGGCAGGCTTTGAATAACTTTGAAATACAAATTATTAACACAATATTTGAATTATGAAAAATCTGTTTTACATGGGAGGTCCCTTATTCATGGGCCTCCTCACTGCCTTACTAATTATTATGCTTGCCTGGGCTATTTACCATTTTTTGCCTGTTCTTTTACGCAAAGAAACGGGTAGAAATACAGCCCTCCGATTAAAGCATATCAGAACCATTGGTTCCTTTGCTTTGGTTACGGGTATTTTAGCACAACTCATTGGTTTATACAGTGCTTTTTCCGCGGTAGAACAAATGGGTGGCGTTTCTCCCGCCATGTTAATGGGAGGCTTAAAAGTTTCCATGATTACTACTCTTTATGGCCTTGTTATTTACCTTCTTTCCCTGCTAATCTGGTTTATTGCCGATCATATCCTGTACAAAAAAGCAAAACAGCCGGAGTTAACTTAATTAACAGAGAACGTGCATCTTCTAAAATCAGATAAAGAGGATATCATAATTGGAATAATGGAGGTTGAAAATCCAATACCAAATCTGAGTAAAGGAGCCAATGGAATAAAGTAGTGTTAAGTCAAGAGTAAGATAATGGTTAAGGCTTCGACTTCGCTCAGCCTGACCACCAAAATCATGTTGAGCGGAGTCGAAACAGACTTAATATTCTTACCCAAAATTTGAAGATTGACTTGACAGTAGTATGCCTGGCACTACGTTTCCATAATGATGGGCATTAACCCGCCCAAAGTGGCAAAGGTAGTTCGAATAATTGGGATGAAACGTTGTAGCCAGGCTTCGGGTATTACGCCAGCACACCCATTATATTTCACAACAGGGTTACGTCCAAATTATGGTTCACTTACTATTCTTCAAAAACACAGAGTTCACAAAATCAATTCCTACTCCTCAAGCCGGCAACAATATTTCAAATTGTAAAAAATTCACTCCCGAAATGTGTAGTTTTGTATGAAATTGAAACAGCAGAGAAAATGCAACTTTTTTATATACCGGAAATTTCAGGGAATATTGTTACTCTTGATCAAACAGAATCAAAGCATGCTATAAGAGTGTTGCGGCTTTCCAAAGGCGATCATCTTCAGATTGTTGATGGAAAAGGAGGATTCTATGAAGCTGAAATACTGGAAGACAATGCTAAAAGTTGTAAAATTTCGATACTGAATTCCACACATAGATTTGGAAAAAATGAGTTCAAACTGCACATTGCCATTGCCCCAACAAAAAACATCGACCGGTTTGAATGGTTCCTGGAAAAGGCTACCGAAATTGGCATTGATGAAATTACACCTATCCTTTCCGAACATTCAGAACGAAAAGTAATAAAGCCGGAAAGACTCGAAAAGATTTTGATTTCAGCAATGAAACAGTCGGTAAAAGCTTATCTGCCAGTTTTAAATAATTTGATTCCTTTCAAGGAACTTATATCGACGACTGAGTATGATTCAAAATTTATAGCCCACTGCAATGAAGGGGAAAAGCAACACCTGAAAGACGAAATAATAAAAGGAGAAGATACATTGATACTAATTGGCCCGGAAGGAGATTTTAGCGAGGAAGAAGTAGCCATGGCAAAAACACACGGTTATAAAGAGATTTCGCTGGGAAACTCACGCTTAAGAACAGAAACAGCAGGAATTGTTGCCTGCCATATAGTAAATCTGGCGAATGAATAATTCAATGGTTGAATTTTCGTTTTTTCATTTGAATTATGAATTGTAATTTTCCCAAAAATTCGAACATGAAAATTTTTTCGATACTATTATTACTCACCATTGCAGCTTTTCCGGGTAAAGCCCAAAACACAAGCGTAAAAATTGCGCTGGCAAAATACAATGGCGGTGGCGATTGGTATTCTGATCCCACAGCGCTTCCCAATTTAATCGATTTTTGTAATCAAAATTTAAAGACCAACATAAACCCCGAACCATCTACAGTTGAAGTAGGCAGCCCCGAAATTTTTAATTTTCCTTATATCGAATTAACGGGACATGGCAATATTGTTCTCTCGGAAAATGATGCGCAAAATTTGCGGGTATATATGGAAGGCGGCGGTTTTCTCCACTGCGACGACAACTATGGAATTGATGAATATTTTCGTCGGGAAATGAAGAAAGTGTTTCCTGATAAAGATTTTGTAGAGCTTCCTCCCTCCCACCCCATATTTCATCAGAAATACGATTTTAATGAGGGGCTGCCAAAAATTCATGAACACGATGGAAAACCGGCACAGGCTTTTGGCATTTTTATAGACGGGCGCTTGGTTTGTCTTTACACCTACGAATGCGATTTAGGCGATGGGTGGGAAGATATTGACGTGCACAAAGATCCGCAAGAGCTTCGCGAAAAAGCGTTAAAAATGGGTGCCAATATTATCTCCTTTGTATTCAATCAGTAAGAATGAAGAAACAAGCGAATATTGTTTCACCAGCATTATAAATCCTGCCATTTTTCTATTTTTGCAATTCAAAAAACAAAATTACTAATACTGGCTGGCATTCATTCATTCAACTAATTTTATAATGAAAGTAGTAGCTATTAACGGAAGTCTGCGTAGTAACGGAAACACATTTATTTTGCTGGACAAAATATTCAAGATTCTACAACAAGAAGGGATTGAAACAAAATTAATCCAACTGGAAAACAAGCCTGTTCACGGATGTACAGCACATTTGGCAAGAATGTGGGTGAGGTACTAAACAATGAAGTAAGAATGCACACCATTAAAAAATCGGGTAAAAAGATGGCCTGATTATTAAAAAAAATTCACAACTAAATAAAGAGAAAAACGTTCTACATAAAAACAAATTGATTAAACAGAGAAACATGAAAAAATTATTTTTTGCATTTACATTACTAGTCTCAACTACCCTAATAAGCAACGCACAGGATTATAACACCGGAGTCGGGTTCAGAGGTGGATTTTACAACGGTATTACCGTAAAACACTTTATGACTTCGGAAAATGCGTTGGAAGGAATTCTGTCAACACGGTGGAGTGGGTTTAATGTTACCGGTCTTTATGAAATCCATAATTCAGCATTTGACACCCCCGGACTAAAATGGTATTATGGAGCTGGCGGACACCTTGGGACATACGATGGTGATAACAAACGGTATGACGATGGAGATAACCATTTAGTAATTGGGATTGATGGTATTATTGGTATAGAGTATAGTTTTGCTGAAGCTCCTATAAACCTTGGGCTAGACTGGAAACCTACATTTGACCTAATCGGGGGGCCTGATTTCTGGGGAGATGAAATTGCCCTCTCCATCCGGTTTATTTTCTAAGAAAATATAATCTCATAAAAAAACCTTCTGCAAAAACAGAAGGTTTTTTTATACTCTTTTGTTTATTAAGCTTTTTCCACTTTTAATGTTTCTGTTGTCTGGTCACATACTTCCGATGGGCCAAAATACTGAATCGGTCCCGGATAAATATATTGTGTGTTATATGCCCAGTCCTCGCGTTTTGAAACAAAGTATTTATATGGAGCGCCATCCAGCTCAACCAGTGCCTTCTGAATAACCGGTTTCATATGTCCGTGACGTTTTTCCATGTTCATCATCATAGTAACCGGAACACCACCTGCAATCCACTCTTCTGCTGGTGAAGTTAAATTACGTACAGATGACATATAACCTGTTTTACCTTCAGAGATTAAAACAGAGGCAGTATAACCAAGCGAATAGCAATAATCAGCATCAAAATTAGAAGGAGCCGCACAACGGCCTTCATACCCAAAGAAGTGGTATTGAGTACCAAATTTGCCGACAAAAGCGCCAGCTTCTTTCATTTCATTCAATTTGGTTTTCACCATCTCGCCCAACAATTTTTCTGTCTCAATTAATGAAACCTGTACATTCCCATGCGGATCGCGATCCAACGTAAGCTGAGTTGCAATTCCAGCCGGGAGTGATTTGAAAACCTTAGCTGAATCATCAGACAACTGGGTAGCCACCCAGGCATTTCGCTGGTCTTTTTCCAATGATTTGAACGTTTTATCGGTTTCTGAACCTTCGGCTAATAAATCGTTCAATTCAGAAATCAATACTTTCATTTCAGGAATAAACTCAATCAATCCTTCCGGGATAAGCGCAACACCAAAATTATTACCACTTGCAGCTCTTTTAGCAACAATATCAGCCATGTAATCTACAATCTCGCCTAATGTTTGTTTTTTCTCTGCTACTTCCTCTGAAATAAGAGTAATATTTGGTTGTGTTTTAAGTGCACATTCTAAACCAATATGAGAAGCTGAACGCCCCATTAATTTAATAAAGTGCCAGTATTTTTTTGCAGAATTAGCATCCCGCTGAATGTTACCAATTAACTCTGAATACACTTTCGTTGCCGTGTCAAAACCAAATGAAGTTTCAATCATTTCATTTTTCAAGTCCCCATCAATGGTTTTCGGGCAACCTATTACTTGTACACCTGCCTTTTTTGCAGCATAATATTCAGCTAAAACACAGGCATTGGTGTTTGAATCATCACCACCAATAATAACCAGTGCATTTAATTTTAGCTCGTTGGCAATCTCTAAACCTTTGTCAAACTGCCATTCTTCTTCCAGCTTTGTTCGTCCTGAACCAATGATATCAAAACCTCCGGTATTCCTATAGTCGTCAATAATATCAGCTGTAAGCTCAATATATTTATGATCAACCAAACCACCAGGTCCCCCAAGGAAACCATACAATTTACTCTCCGGATTAATCTTTTTAACTCCATCAAAAATACCGGAAATAACATTGTGCCCGCCAGGAGCCTGTCCTCCTGATAAAATTACACCAACATTTACTGGTGATTTGGTTTCGCCGTCACTTCCTACCTCAAAGGCAACTAAAGGCATTGCATAAGTATTTGGAAAAAGCTCTGCAATTTCTTTTTGGTCCGCTATCGATTCAGTTTTTGAACCTTCAACTAATTTTACAGCCCCTTTTAAAGATTTAGGAAGCTTGGGCTGATATTTTGCCCGTTCTTTTTGTAATGCACTAATATTCATTTTACTTATTTTTAGTCTGTATAAAACAGAACCAAAAATAAGGGATTTTATGGGGATATCATTTTGAAGAAATTTTTCTTTAAGTGATTTAAAGTAAACTTAAGAGGGATCCTATATTTCAAAAAATTTACAACGTATTTATTAATGCCAGTACTCAATACGTATAAAAAAAGAAAGCAATAAAAAAAGGTATTATCAACTCTTACGAGAAGATAATACCTTTTCAATATATTTTATTCTAATCTACCTGTTTAATTCGTAACCAAACTATTAACTCCTCCTATTTGCATACTATCTAACTCTGCAATGGAAACTGAAGGAAGTTTTTTACGCTTCATTTTATTTATAACCAGCTGTCCGGTTTCCCTTGCGTCCTCCTCTGACTGAAATGGTGTAGGATGTTGTATTGCGGGAATAATATCTTGCTTTATTATTATTTTGTTTTTACACACAATTTCGTATCCCCAGCCTTTTCCATCTACACTAAATGTTTGAACGCGAAATGGTACTTTTTCTGTTTTATCTATAATCTTATTCTGAAAAGTTCCATCATAAAAAAGTTGAAACACAACAGCAAGAATAAGAACGATAGCTCCGCCTGTTAGTAGATAATAATGCTTTTTAGTTATGCTCGTCATATTTTGCCACTGGATCAAACTTCCACAAATCATATAGGTAATTACTACCGTTACCAGCATTTACTCCTGTTGTGATATAACCGTAATTCTTTATACCAAATCCAACAGCCATTGTACGTGGAGTTCCTTCAAAAGATGTTTTCTGTTCCCATAAATCAGTAGTAGGATCATATTCCCAAACAGTAGAAACCAAAGCATTAGTAGCTCCAGTTGCTAAATAACCTTTACCATTAATAGCAAAACCAACCCCATATATCCTTGCAATTGAAGTATAATCATCGTCAAAACGTTCATCAGTATCATTACTAATTGCCCTCTTTTTTGTCCAGGAATCTACAGTAGGATCATATTCCCACATATCAGTAAGATAAGCTCCATTATCCAGTCCTGAAACGACATACGCTTTGTCGTCAATTACAAAAGAGCTAGCATGTATTCTTTTTTTACCCCGAAGACTCTGAACTGGCTCCCATGAATCCGTACTGGGAGAATAAGCATAAAAATCCTGATATGAAAACCCATCATAACTTCCTGCACCAATATAACCTTTTCCGCCTACAGCAAAACCAACACAAGCATATCTTTCTGCCCCCATAAAATCAGCTTTCTGTGTCCACTCATTAGTAGCCGGATCATATTCGTAAAAATCCTTTAACTCATTTTCTCCATCATATCCCGTTCCAACATACCCTTTTCCATTTACCCCAAAACCAACAGCATCAGTTCTTGGAACACCAGGAAAGTCGGCTATTTGTTTCCAAGAATCTCCATTAGAATCGTACTCCCAAAAATCCGGCAACCTCTCATCGCCATTGTAACCAGACCCAACATATCCTTTATCATCAATAGCAAAACCAACAGCATTACTTCTTGGTTTTCCTACCAGACCTGCTGCTTCACTCCAGTCACCTAAAAACTCTTCGTCATCGTCTTTATTATTGTTACAAGAAATAATTGACACAAATAAAAATAAACACAGTAATAATTTAATTTTAACTTTCATGGCTGTTTTTAATAATGTTGCTAACCAAATTTCGTAACACAAACCTATCGTTCCTTAACTTCAGAAAAAAGGAATTTAGACAAAACTAATAAAAGTATAGATGAACAGAAGAAAAGCATCCACTTAACTTCGAAAAAACTCATTTTTTGCTTGTTTTTTAGTTAATAAAACCTAAAAAACTGACTTTAATGGCGATTATCTACACAATTCACCACTTCGTATATAATCTTTTCCCATTAAGCTTTTCTTTCATTCTTTTGATATTTATAATTATAAAGCCAAGTGAATGAATTCAAGAATGTTTCGGATCCTAACCCCTTTACTGTTACCTTTACTCATTTTCATTATATCTTGTACAAACGATGATTTATTACAAATAACAACTGGAGATAATTTTATAAATTCGCAAACAAGTGTAGTCGTTATTGATTCTTTCACAGTAAATCTGTCTACAGTAATGATTGATTCAATTCCAACTTCAGGCTCAGGTAGCTTATTAATTGGAAAGTATGCAGATGATTATCTGGGTATTATTTCTTCTCACAGTTATTTCAAATTAAACAACCCTAATTCTACTGAAATTAATGATGATGCAGTATATGATTCATTGAAACTGGTATTAAAATACAATGGTGATTCCTATGGTGATACACTCCAACCACAGACATTCAGAGTGCACCGCGTTTTGGATGAAATTGAGCCCAATGGCAATGACACTTATTTATACAATACATCTTCTTTTGAATATGACGAAACGCCATTAGGCAGTTCGACCTTTTACCCGAAGCCTAATACTAAAGATACCATTACGATTAAACTGAATGATGCATTAGGGCAAAGATTCATGAAGTTATTAAAAGAGAAGGACGATACAATCACGAAGTCAGAACGTTTTCTTGACTTCTTTAAGGGTCTGGCTGTTGTACCAGATGAAAATAATTCATGCATATTGGGCTTTGAAGGTGCCGATTCTCTTATAAATATGGTTCTTTATACCCATTATATTGGCGCAACGAAAGTAGAAACCAAATACAGCTTTCCTTTATATAAAACATCAACCTGTTTTAACCATATAGAATCAGACCGTTCAGGAACACTAATTGAACCCCTGAAAACTCAGAGAGAAGAGCTACCAGCATCATCTACCGGTGACATGGCTTTTCTTGAAGGTGGTTTAGGACTGGTAACACGAGTTGACATCCCAAGCTTAAGTCTGTTACTCCAAATGGACTATCGTAAAATATTGTACAAAGCAGATTTAATAATGAAACCCTATCGCAAAAGTTATCCGGGAGAAGAACTGCCAAAACAACTCATATTGTACAATACCAATAAATATAATGCTCTGGCATCAGAAATAACCAATAGCAAAGGGGAATCAATTTATGCTAAATTTAATTTGGATAAATTTTACCCAGACAATAATTACTATGTTTTTGACCTAACAAGCATTGTTTCAGATGAATTAAGTGATGGATATGTTGATGAGAATGCCGGTCTGATAATTTCTATCCCTCCATCTCAGATGCGGGGTTCATTAAGCCGGATAGCATTTGATGCAAGAAAAGGCTTGTCTTACAAACCAGTACTTAAACTCTACTATGTTTTTTACAATTAATCAAATGCTTCTAGCAAATTTTCAATTTCGGCGAAGAATATATTACGTTATGAAAAGAATCTTTTTTTTACTAGTCCTCTTATATACGTTTACTGCAAACGCACAAAACACTATTTCCCCGTATTCAATTTTTGGACCGGGAGAAATTCAGAATAAAGGACTTGGTGCAACGTTAGGATTAGGAGGTGCCGGAATTGCGTTGAAATCGGGTAGCCAGATAAATAACATGAATCCGGCATCATATACAGGCATTGACAGTTCTAAAATTATTGCAGAGTTTGGGATGGAAGGGAAATGGTATAATTTGGCAACAAGCACCCAATCTCAAAATGGATTTACAGCAAATTTCAAATACCTGGCACTGGGATTTAGGGTTACGCCATGGCTATCTTCTTCATTGGGAGTAATTCCTTTTAGTTCCATCGGATACTCCATCCAACAACAAAGTTACATTAATGGTATTAATGATCAATATACATCCATATATAATGGTAGCGGTGGAATCACTCAATTTTACATAGGAAATGCGATTAAAATAACAAAGAATTTGTCTATTGGAATCCACACCTCTTATATGTTTGGGGCATTAACCCAAGACGAAAAGATCAAAGAAACTCCTTACGTTACGGAATTACAAATTACTCGTCAAGACTTCCTTCGGAGCCTCTATTTTGATTATGGATTGCTTTATTCCTTTTCAAAAAAGCAAATGGACTACTCTTTTGGTCTGACTTTTAGTAATAAACAAAGTTTAAAATCAAACCATAATCTGGATGTATTTGACAAAGAATATAGAACCATAAGAAGTGAAGAGTTTAAAACCCACTACCTTACAGTTCCACTCACTATAGGGGCAGGAATTAGTGTAAAAAAGGCAAATAAATACAATGTCTTACTTGATTACAACTTTCAAAAATGGTCAGGAATAGAATATCCTATACAGAAAGATCAATTTACAAACTCTCACCGTGTTTCGTTGGGAGTAGAATTTAATCCCTGGGAAAAGAGAGTATTAAATACATTCTACAAAAACTGGGATTACAGAGTGGGCTTTAACTACAAGTCTTCATACCTGAAATTTGGAAGTAGTGTAATCCGTGGAGGCAGTTTTAGCTTTGGGGCAGTTGTTCCGCTACCCGGGCGAATATCTGAGATGAACTGGGGATTTGAAATTGGTTCGAATGGAACTAATACAAATAAATTAATGACAGAGAAGTATGTTTTGTTCCAGATTGGATTTAGCCTGAATGAAATTGCCTTTATTAAACGGAAATTTGATTAATGGCTAAGCTATAATTAAAGAAACCTGGATTGAATCGAGCATTATTTAGAGTATTCGATTCCAGATGTAACTTAATTCATTCGTAGGCCACTCTTAACTCTTAGTTCCTATCTGCAGCAAAGCTGCAGATAGACAAATTACTTAATAAAAACGGAGGAAGATTTTGACATGAAACTTAGACTTACTTCTTCTCTATCGGTCGCTTTTTGATAAAAATTTGCAAAAAAATCCGTATAAAATACGGACACCTATCAAAAAAAATAAATAATCGAGCTTATATTCTTAACTCTTCCATTTTTGTTAGAAAAAAGTTTTTGTAACTCTCCCCAATTGGGATGTACTTATCATTTATTATTACCTGCGTTTTATTAATCGATTTTATATGTTCCAGTCCAATAATATAAGATTTATGAATTCTGGAGAATCTGTCAGGAGGCAACTGCTGCTGAAGATTTTTAAGAGAATTCAGGGTTATAACAGGTTTAATATTCTTTGAAGTAAATATTTTTATATAATCCTTTAATCCTTCAATATATAATATATTGTCCAATTTGATAATTTGTGTTTGATAATCCGTCTTTACCAATACAAAATCGTTTATTTTATTAGTGCTCTCCATATTCTCTTTCACCTGCTTTCTTTCGTGCATTGCCTGATAATACAGTACTTTATTAGCAGCTTTCAAAAAACGCTCAAAAGATAAGGGTTTTAAAAGAAAATCAACCGCATTTAGGTTAAACCCTTCAATAGCAAGCTCTACATTAGATGAAGTAAAAATAAAAAGAGGCGTTTTATCAAGGCTTTTTATAAAATCGATTCCCGATACTTTGGGTAAGTCTGTATCTAAAAAAATCAAATCTATTTGTTGCTGCTGCATAGCCTCATATGCCTCAAACACGGAATTGCATATGGAAACAAGATCAAAATACGGAACTATTTTTATGAACTCAACTATCGGATTTTGTTCTTGAGGCTTTCTAATTACAATACACTTAATCATTAATCATTCTTTATTAGTTATTTTCCGTTGCATTTAAACCACCTTTAAGCACAAATAATTTGTATGCAACATTATATTTATAAAGTTACTACATGCTTGACTCCTAAAACCACCAAAAAGTAATGAGAAAAATTATTAATTAATGTTAATATTATTCTTTTTGATGATAATGCATGCCTTTTACCCTATCTGTTTTAACCGAAAAAAAATTCAATTAGTCTATAAAAAAACAGATTTGGTCGAAAAACAAAACTACAAAAAAAAAGAATAAGAGCATTGGAATAAATGACTATAGAAAAAAATGAAATAGGCAACGAAAAAATGGATAAAGAATAATGAAACTTGACTAGTAAATGATTTTTCTTAAAAAATACCCCCGACATAGCCGGAGGTATATTTTATATTTATGAGAAATAGACCATAATAATCAATTCGATTACAATTTTGACGCTGCCCCTTCATCCAGATACAGGACAGTATCAGGATGTGTACGCAAAATCGTTGCCGGACATGCAGTTGATATTTCCGCATTTAAGGTATTGAAAACAGCTTCTGATTTCCGCTCATCCGGAACTACACAATTGATATGTTTACAACTCATTATTGCGGTAATTGTTAATGAAAGGGCTTGTTTGGGAACGTCATCAAAAGAAGGAAACCACCCTTCACCCAATTGCTGTTGTCTGCAGGCATCATCCAAATCTACCACTTTTACCAATTTAGGGTCATTAAAATCGGCAACCGGAGGATCGTTAAAAGCAATGTGTCCATTTTCTCCTATTCCAATGCAGGCAACATCAACAGGGTGCTCTTTCAGTAAAGCCTCATAACGAGCTACTTCTGCATCAATATCTTCTGCATCGCCTCCCAGATAGTTAACTTCTTTAGGTTGAACAATATCCAGAATACGTTCTTTTAAATACTTCCTGAAGCTGGCAGGGTGAGTAACCGGCATCCCATAATACTCATCCAAATGAAATACAGTAATTTTTTTCCAGTCAATCTCCTGTTTTTGTAAGTGTTCTAAAAACTGAAATTGAGAAGCACCGGTTGCAAGAATCAGATTGGCAAATCCCTTTTCAGCAATATTTTCTCTTAGCTTTCCGGCTACAGATATTGCAGCGGCTTTTCCTGCTTCATCTCTACTTTTAAAGATTTTTACTTCCAGTTTGTCTTTTTTAAACTCAGTCTTATTCATTGTTTATTTATTAAATCCCATTCAGTTTTAACTGATATAATCCAATGTTAAAAATCCAGGGGAATATTATTTAATATACCTAATCAATTTTTGGGGGGGGAATTACAGTAATTCTGCAATTGCATAATAGGTCGTCATAAATGAAAACAAGATTACCGCGAATACGCCTATATTCATTTTCCAGCCGGCAACATGAGTATTCATTAATTTTTTCCTATTCAATAAAATAAAAACGGGAATGGCCACTGCGGGTAAAATGCAGGCTTGGAAGGCCTGTGAAAAAATCATTAAGGCTGGCGGACGTTGTTCCAAGAATACAGAACCAAATGCGAATGCCAATCCAATAAGCATAAGCCACCGGAACAAAGGAGAACGCAAATTTCGAGGTTTTCCCGTATAATCGGAAATGAGCCATGGAGCTATTAAAACAATGGGGAATACAGTTGATATCCCGGCTCCGGCAATTCCAAGAATTAAAATTATTGCTGCAAATTTTCCACCAAGAGGTTGAAACAGATAAATCATATCAACAGTATTATCCAAATGCAATCCCATTACATGAAGAGTTCCGGCAGAAACAGCCATAATAATTCCACTTAAAAACAACATCATAGAAGCAGAGACAAAGGAATCTCTTTTCTCATTTTTCAAATTTTTAATTGTCCAGCCTTTTTCCGTAACTACCGTACTACGAATTATAAAAACAGCTGCAGAACACGTGGTTCCTGCCATAGCTGCTATCAAACCAAAAGCGCCGGGCGTATCTGGTATACGGGGAACCATTCCTTCTACAATCTCACCATAATCAGGTTTGAGCATAAAGAAAACAACAATAAAACTTAGCCCCATTAAAATAACGAAAATGGTAAGTACCTTCTCGAACTGTTTATACTGTCCTCCCCAAAGTAATATATAAAGGAAAGGAACAATAGCCAGAATAATCCAAAGTGTACTAACCGTTTTTCCCCCCGTTAGAATTTTTATTCCTTCTTGTAATAACTCTGCAACAATGCCCATTACGCCAATAAGCGCTAATAACTCACCTATAATTAAAGCAATGAGAATATACAAGGCGAGCAGCCAACCGTATTTAAACTCTGACTTGATATTAAACAATGCTGTTTTTCCGGTAACCAAGGTAATTTGTCCGTATGCAACCATTAATATAAAAGTAAATACACATGATAAAACCAATGCCCAAAACAGCTCCATTCCATGCTCTGCCCCAGATTTAGCCATAGTTGTTACACTTCCCGTACCGATATTATATCCAATTAAAAATAATCCGGGACCAACAGCAGCCAAAGCAATGCCTATTTTCTTTAAAAGAGACTTTGTCATAAATATTGTATTAATGTGTAATTAATTATCTTTTTGCGAGTTATATACTAATTCTCCTTTCACATATGTTTTTTCAATTTTCACATTGAAATCATGAAGATGAAAGAGAATTAAATCGGCTCTTTTCCCCGGGTCTAATGTTCCTCTGTCGTTTAATCCAAATAACTTTGCCTGGTTGGTACTTGACATTTGAATTGCATCACCAATAGAGCATCCGGTTACTTCCATAATATGACCAACACCTTTTGTAATAGGTGAAGCAGAACCATACAAAACATTTTGTGCCGGATAACGCAGCATTCCTTCTTCTGTTAATTCAATGGTCTCTCCTGTATCGGTTACATATTTACCCGGCTTTAATGCAGCGTAACTGGTTACATCTGAAGTGATAATTGTTTTATCCGGACCTTTCACATCGTAAAATACTTTTATCTCTTCCGGAAGTAGGTGAAAACCATCGCATATAATACTTATCATCAATTCATCATTTGCCAACTGAGGCCATAGCGGATTACGATGACGATTGATCATGTTGGCACAGCCATTTCCGAGATGTGTTGCCAATTTTGCACCACTATACACAGCCTGATTAACCTGCTCTGTATTTGCATTATGGTGACCGATGGCAACAACAATTCCTTTTTGCGTGCAACGTTCAATAAAATCATCGGCTCCTTCAAGTTCAGGAGCAATGGTAACTTCCATAATATGACCACCAGCGGCATTATACAACTCCATGAAATCATCCCAGTCGGGCAAACGTACATACTTTATAGGATGTGCCCCCCGAAAACCATCTTCCGGATTAATATACGGCCCTTCCAAATGAAACCCTGGTATCGAACCTTTCAACCGCTCATCATCCAGTGATTCTGCCAGTATTTTAAAGTTTTTCACCAAAAGATTGTGTTCATTTGTTGTTAACGTTGGCAAGTAAGTTGTTACCCCCTTCTTCCAAAGCTCTTGTGTTGCTTTAATTATACCTTCTTCATCTAAATCACTTTCACCAAAAACAAAAGAAACTCCGGCAAAACCATTTATCTGATTATCAAAAAAACCAGGAGCAACAATCAAATCATTATTTGCATCTGAGAGTTTTTCAATATGCTCCACCGATTTAATTTTACCATCCTGAATGGTAATTTTTACAGGTTTTCCATCGGTATAATGTAATCCTTCAATTATTTGTTGTGCACTCATATTATTCACTATTAACAGAAAAGATACTAACAGTAAAATTGGGGATACTTTAAAAAATTGTCTAATAATCATACTCTTACACTTTTTGTTCAAATTTATTAATGGGTATATCTAATTCAACTTATATAACTCAAAATCAACCAGTACCATATCATCCAAAAATGCAATGCCCTACATGGAACATATCTACTTCAATGTAAGGTATTCCACTTCTACCCACTTTTCACTCCGGGCTGATTTTTCCAACGCTTCAAGCACGCATACACAATTTATGATGCTCTGATGCGAGCGAGGCTCTTTACCTGTTCTAAACATCTCTACCATATCAGCATCATTTTTAGGAAGAAATGGCTCCTCTACCCGAGATTTTAGCTCAATAAAACTCTTTCCTGACTCAACGTAAGTTTCCCACCCATATGCCTTATGTTTAAAAACCAGAGTGGCAAATAAACCGCTGGAGAACTTCAGGCTGGCATTTCCGAACTTCCCATCACGCGAGATTCTAACACGCTCAATATCTTCTCCAAACATAAACATCAGTGGCTGAACGATGTGTACTCCATAAAAAAATACCCCACCATATTCCGAATCCAAATCAATAGTGCCCGTGCGGATAACCTGAGTTACACTATCCATGGCTTTTACTTGTTCCTTCATATCAAAAGTAGCTGCGCTCTGGGCGACGGAGCTGTATGACGTAACCGGAGTACCAACTTTCCGTGCCATTTCGAGAAATTCCTTTCCCTCGGCAGCCCGGTAACAAAATGGTTTATCAACAAATGTAGGAATCCCAGCTTTTACAAAAGGAGTTGCTGCTTCCAAATGGTATTTAGGATGACGGTGATCTACAATTAATGCATCAATTTTGCCCATCATTTCAGCCGGATCCTTTACCTGATTTGGGATATTTCCAGCTTGCATTGCCTTCCTGGCAAATTCATCCGTTTCGCCCCATACATATTTTACTTCAACTCCCGGAAATTTCTTTTCTATATTGAAAACCTTCCCGTAAGCAGCAGTATGAGAGTTCTCAGCTCCAATTATTCCTATTCGAACCTTCTTTTCAGAAGAAGTACTAAAAGCATTACTTGCCATAACACCGGGAGCTACAGTTGCCGCAATTGCTCCTGCCCCAACTGATTTTATAAAATTTCTTCGCGTATTCATTTTTTGAAAAATTAAAGTTTCATCTCCCAACCTTTCTCATATGATCTTGACCATAACTTTTGAGCCTCTTTATCACCAACAATATGACCATTATCAGGATTGATCTCTAATGAATGCCCCACGCGTTGCGCAATATTACCTAACTGCACCAACAACGTACTTTTATGTCCCGAAGTAATATCAGACTTTAGAGGTTCTCCTGACTTAATATTTGCAAACAAATTTCGAATATGCAAAGCATCCAAATGGCTTGCCGGATTTGAGGCATCACGAGGGTCAATAGCCTGAGTATCCTTTACTTCCTTTACAAGATTGTTCTTCAAATCATACACCTTATAGTTATTTCCTCCAGAAATAACCATACTACCTTCTTCGCCATAAAAAATAACGCCAACTGAGCTTCCCTCAATATATTTTCCATTACAACTACGCCCTTCCCAACTCATGGTTATACCTTCATCAAAATCAAGATTAATAACCTGCGTATCGGGTGCTTCCCAATCATCGGTATAACGGTAACGTCCTCCATTCGAACTTACTTTAACCGGGTAATCTACATCAAAGCCCCACCGCAGGAGATCAATCATGTGAGTCCCATTATTCAAAGCTTCACCTGTTCCCCAGTGCCAAAACCAATGCCAGTTATAGTGCACATAATTATCTTTAAAATCTTTACGAGGAGCGGGCCCCTGCCACAAATCCCAGTTCAACCAGTCAGGAACAGCCACTTTTTTACCAACTCCAATAGGGCCGCGATTATTCGAATACCAACCTTTCCCGTAATACGGGCGGCCAATAATTCCATTCTTCAGTTCGCCGATGGCAGCCATTACATTGGGCCATGAACGGCGTTGATTTCCCATCTGAACAGATCTTTTAAACCGACTTGCTGCCTCTATTAACATTTCTCCTTCGTTCGGATTATGACTACACGGCTTTTCAAGATAAACATGCTTCCCGGCCTGCATAGCCAATAAAGCAGCGGGAGCATGCCAATGATCAGGCGTGGCAATTATCATTAAATCAATATCTTTACTTTCAAGAGATTTTCTAAAGTCTCCAAATCCTTTCGGCTTAACATCCTGCACTTTTTCTACATTCCCCATACATTTAGTAATTGCACGGGAATCTACATCGCAAATATGTAGTAAATCACACTCTTTTTGAAAAGCAAAGTTCTGTGAAAGAGCATTCCCACGTGAATTTACCCCCATAATTGAAGCACGGATTTTATCGTTTGCTCCCATTATCCTTCGATAACTTTCGGCGCTAAAACCAGGAAGAACTCCACCTATCATAAGCGCTGCGGAACCAGTGGCTGCCTTTTTTATAAAACCTCTCCTTGTGTTTCTCATTTTTTATCGTTTTATTTCAGTTGATTTAAATTATTATCAGTTAATTAATATATACTTACACAAAAAAAATCCCCAAGAACATTTTACCACTTTTGAAAACTCATATAGAAATCAACATTCTCTCGGATAATAATATCAAGGGGAACATACCTTACTTTGGGCGGCTCATTTTTATATACAAATAGCTCAAATAACGTCTGAACTGCACGAACTCCTTGTTGAACTGGACTTTGAGAAATCACATAATCGATCTCTCCCGATTTTAAGAATTCAATATTTTTCTCAACCAGGTCAAAACCAATTAACCGAATATCCAGCTCATGAATTTTATGAAAATCGGCAGCTAAGTGCGCTTTTGAATTTGTAACAAATACCCCTTTAATATTTGGATGAGAAATATAAAATTTGGTTAATTCCCTAAAAACAATATCTCTGTCTGTTGAGTTTATTGTTAAAAGAGAAATACGACTTTCGTCTATATTATTTTCCTGAAAAAAGCCTCTAAACCCACTTTCCATCCGCCTTAATGCCGCCGCATTATCAAGACCTTTTACCATATTCAACACCAAAACATCAGCTGTTTTGTTAACTAATGAAAGCAAAAGTTTGGCAGCAATAAAGGCACTTTTCTTAACATCAGGACCAATGTAACACAAGCTCTCCATTTCTGGCAAGTCTGAATCAATAAAAACAAAAGGAATTTTTAGATCTGCCAGTTTTTTAATGAACTCACGGCTTTCCTGCAAAAATAAGGGTGCAAGAACTACTCCTTCAGGATTAAGTTCCAGTATACGGTTGGCTTGTTTCACAAAAGAAGATTCATCAAACAAATTATAATAATAGGGCTCTACAACCACACCAAAATCTTTATACATAGATTCACCCTTAATAATTCCACTTTTCGGAACTGTCCAATAATGTTCTTTGTAAGGAGCTTCCGGAATAAGTGAACAAATCAAGAAACGCTTTCCAAGGGCCAGCGTACGTGCGAGCATATTGGGGTTAAAATTCAATATTTTTATCGCCTCTTCTATCTTCTTCTTTTTCTCCGGCGACACCTTCCCCCGGTTATGAATTACCCTATCAATGGTACCTACAGAAACATTTGCATACCTGGCAACATCTTGTATCGTAACTTTCTTTGTTTTATCCATTAGAACTCAAACATTATAAAACAAAGATATTCAAAAGATTCATAAATATTATACGAAAAATGTGTGCGTACACATTTTTCGTATAATAAGACTTACCTGACAATTACAAAATACTAAATATGAATATATTAAATAAAATGTACATTAAAAAAATATGTTAAAAAGCACATATATGTGTAGGTACACATTTTCTTCGTAGAATAGATTACAAAATGCAAATACAGGGAAATAAAAAAAAAATTAAATCTATGCCTATATCATTTTTTCTTGCTCCAAATTATTTTAAATTTTCAAAGAAAATTATTTCATATTTGTTGTTAGCACCCTGGGGAGAAATCATCTAGTTTTCACTCTATTTTCGAAACCAGCTATTTAGAAAAAAAGACATCCACAAATTGTTTGTATTTCTGCGAGAAGGAGTGGCTAATAAAAGGATTTTCCTATTTTTATCACCATGACTAACATATTAAACAAAAGCAAAAGTTTTCGGTTAACATATGTAATTAAAATAATGTCAATGAATGCAATGAAGTTTATTAAAGAACCTTTAAACCGATTTATCCGACTGGAAACATCCAGCAGCATCATACTCTTTGCTGCAACCATAGCAGCCCTTTCTTTGGCCAATAGTCCGCTAGGGGATGCTTATCTCGCTATTTGGAAAAATAATATCTCCATAACAGTACCAGGTTTCGAACTATCAAAACCCATATTAAAATGGATCAACGATGGATTAATGGCCATATTTTTCTTTCTTATAGGACTGGAAATAAAAAGAGAAATACTTACTGGAGAGTTAAGCCATGTAAAAAAGGCATCTCTTCCACTTTTTGCAGCCGTTGGCGGAATGATAACCCCAGCTATTCTTTTTACGATACTCAATAGCGGCCAGCCGGGGGCTCAGGGCTGGGGAATACCTATTGCTGCTGATATTGCTTTTACTTTGGGTATATTAAAAATGTTAGGCAATCGTGTACCGGTTGGTGTAAAAGTGTTCCTTATGGCTTTTGCTATTATCGATGATTTAGGCGCAGTACTCGTCATTGCCTTTTTTTATAGCACTAATCTGGTTTGGTTATATATTGGCATCGCCCTTGGAATTGTAGCCTTCCTATTAATTCTGTCAAGAAATGGATTCTACTCAAAATACTTTTTCTTTTTGGCAGGAATTGCTGTTTGGATACTTTTATTAAAATCAGGGATACATGCTACCATTGCGGGTGTATTAATGGCCTTAACTGTTCCATTAAGCAGAAAAGCAGATACCCGTTCATTTTATGAAACAGGAAAAAGAAACCTTGAAGCATTTATGGAAGATCGCAAAACAGATAGTAACAAACAAGAAAAAACAATTCTTACCCAAAAGCAGTTGGAAGCGATTGATGAAATCGAGGATATAACGGAAAAAACAGCACCTCCGCTACAATATTTGGAACACAGGTTACATGGATGGGTTTCTTACCTGATTATGCCACTTTTTGCTTTTGCCAATGCAGGTGTTGTCTTTGCATTAAGTGGTGAATCCAATTTTGGTCTTTCTTTAAATATTGCAATCAGTTTGCTTGTAGGTAATTTCATTGGAATTCTATTTTTCTCGTGGTTATCTGTCAAGATAAAACTGGCAGAACTCCCAGAAAATGTAACATTCAAACAGCTCACAGGAGTTGCATTTTTAGGTGGAGTTGGTTTCACAATGTCGCTATTTATAAACAATCTGGCATATACAGATCAGGCATTGATTGACTCAGCAAAAATTGGAATATTAATAGGATCGTTTGCGGCAGGGCTAATTGGCTATTTGGTCTTAAAAGTTACTCTTCCTAAAGAAATAATTGAGGGACACTCTTCTTGAGTGCCCCTCTCCGTTAATTCAAATTCATTTCAACAAATCCCGTCTCTTCCGTTTCCAAAACTTCATAGGAGCGGGCAAAATTAAGAATGCTTTCAATCGTCTCATCCGATGGTTCAAATACTTCTTCCATCTGTGTTTTTAAACCTTCAATATTAATCTGAGCTTCCTCAGAAAGAATTGATTCCAAATCAAATTGAAAATTATTCACGCAATAAACTAATGTAGAACATTTATCCATAGGCATAATTAAAATATTTTTCAGATAGAACGCCCTACAATATTTAATATTGTGTTAACAACAGTTAAAACTTTGTTAACTCAAGATTTTTCTTCTCAATCAACTTTCTCAGATTAATTAATGCATAACGCATACGCCCTAAAGCTGTATTTATACTCACATCAGTCTGCTCGGCAATCTCCTTAAAACTTAGCCCCATATAATGGCGCATGTGAATTACCTGCTGCTGATCTTCCGGTAATTCATTCACCAATTCTTTCACTTCGTAAAGAATTTGCGTTTTCACCATCTGATCTTCAACTGTATCTTCCGAAAACTTCTGAGAGTTAAATATATCAATATCCGTACTATCGTTAGATACGGTACCTTTTAGCTTTTCTTTCCTAAAATGATCGATTATCAAGTTATGGGAAATACGCAATACCCAGGAAACAAATTTCCCGTTTTCAATATACTTACCTCTTTTCAGCGAGCGGATTACTTTTATAAATGTTTCCTGAAAAATGTCTTCCGCCAGCTCCTGATTCTTCACTATCAGCAAAATATACGAAAATACCCTGCTTTTGTGTCTATGTATTAAGGTTTCAAGAGATTCTTGATCGCCCCCAATAAACCGTTGAACGAGTTCATTATCGTTCAGTGCATCTGTTCTGAACATTACCTTCTATTTAATTGTAAACAAAAAGTAAAGTTTTTCTCTATAGGCGATTATTTAAGTTGAAGTAAAACTATTTCTTAATTTTGCGTTAGTCAAAAATGATACTTTTTACTGAAAAATACAAGTTTTTTTAACAAATTATTAGATTCTGGAAACAATTATGCCAAATAATAAGAGCACAAAAAGCATTGAAATACAAAATGCAAGGGTGCACAACTTAAAAAATGTTAGTCTCAAAATACCATTAAATAAATTCATTGTTGTAACAGGTGTTTCAGGTTCAGGAAAATCGTCGCTGGCTTTCGATACACTTTTTGCAGAGGGACAACGCAGATATGTTGAAAGCCTTTCTTCCTATGCACGCCAATTTTTAGGCAGAATAAATAAACCCGAGGTAGACTTCATTAAAGGTATTCCGCCAGCCATAGCAATAGAGCAAAAGGTAAATACAAGAAACCCCCGCTCTACAGTTGGAACTTCAACTGAAATATATGATTATTTAAAACTACTTTATGCCCGCATTGGGAAAACCATCTCGCCGGTTTCAGGAAAAGAAGTTACCAGGCAAAGTGTTTCCGATGTAGTGGACTACATAAACTCGCAAAAAGAGGGAACAAGGCTTATTATTGGAGCTCCTTTACGAAAAAAAAATGGGCGTACATTGGCTCAGGAGGCAGAATTACTTATGCAACAGGGATTTTCAAGGGTTGAATCTAATGATGAAATTTTAAGAATAGATGAAGTCCTGGCAAATGGGTCAAAAGATTTCTGCGACAATAAGGAGTGCAACATTGTTATTGACCGAATTGCTGTTAGCCACAATGAAGATACCCAAAGCCGGGTTGCAGATTCTGTTCAAACGGCATTTTTCGAGGGACAGGGAGAGTGTGTTGTGAAAGTATTTAATAACGGAGAAACATCCTCTCTGTCATTTTCAAACTTGTTTGAAGCCGATGGTATTGAGTTTGAAGAACCAAGCGTTCACATGTTTAGCTTTAACAATCCGGTAGGCGCATGTCCCACCTGTGAAGGTTACGGAAAGGTTATTGGTATTGATGAAGATTTGGTAATTCCGAACAAATCTCTTTCTGTTTACCAAGATGCTATCGCCTGCTGGAAAGGAGAAAAGATGAATGAATGGAAGAATGAATTGATTTACAGCGCAGAAAAGTTTAATTTTCCTATCCACAAACCTTTTTACGAGCTTACTGAAGCCCAAAAATTCTTATTATGGACCGGGAATGAATATTTTCACGGATTAAATCGCTTCTTCAAACACCTGGAAGAAAAAAGCTACAAAATCCAATACAGAGTAATGCTTTCACGCTATCGAGGAAAGACAACTTGCCCTGAATGTAAAGGAAGCCGGTTAAAGAAAGAGGCCGGTTATGTAAAAGTTGCCGGCAAATCTCTCCAGGAAATCGTGTTGATACCCGTAACTGAACTAAAAACCTTCTTCGACAATCTGGAGCTAAACAAGCATGAAACAGAAATAGCCAAACGGCTTCTGATAGAAATCCGTAACCGCCTGGAATTTTTATATGATGTTGGGCTGGGGTATCTTACCCTAAATCGTCTTTCTTCTACTCTTTCCGGTGGAGAGTCTCAGCGTATTAACCTGGCTACATCGCTGGGAAGCAGCCTCGTTGGCTCGCTTTATATTTTAGATGAGCCAAGTATTGGATTGCATCCGCGAGATACAGATCGCTTAATAAAAGTATTGCGGCGGCTTCAAAAAATAGGTAATACCGTTTTTGTTGTTGAGCATGATGAAGAAATAATAAGAGCAGCTGATGAAATTATTGACATCGGTCCGTTTGCTGGGCAGCATGGTGGAAAAGTTGTTTTCCAGGGCAATCATACTGAATTGGAGAAGAAGCCAGAAAGTTTAACCACCAAGTATCTGACAGGAATAGAAAAAATAGAAGTCCCCACACAACGTAGAAAATGGACTAATTCAATTGAAATAGTTGGTGCTCGTGAGAATAACCTGAAAAATCTGCGAATAAAATTTCCATTAAATACACTCACTGTGGTTACCGGAGTTAGTGGTTCAGGAAAATCATCGCTGGTATCCAAAATTCTATATCCGGCTTTAACAAAAATGCTGGGGGGGTATGGAGAACGGACGGGGCATCATGATGCGATATTAGGCGATTATAAATTATTGGATGCAATAGAATTTATAGACCAGAATCCAATAGGTAAATCATCCCGCTCTAATCCGGTAACTTATCTTAAAGCTTACGATGAGATACGCAAACTGTTCTCAGATCAACAAGCTGCAAAAATACAGGGGTTAAAGCCCTCTCACTTTTCATTTAATGTAGACGGAGGACGCTGTGACGAATGTCAGGGGGAAGGCACTATTAAAGTAGAAATGCAGTTTCTAGCCGACGTTTATCTGGTTTGTGAAAGCTGTGGAGGAAAACGTTTCAAGGAAGAAATACTGGATGTAAAATACCGTGATAAAAATATTGATGACATACTGAACCTTACTGTAGACGAGGCCATTGACCTCTTCTCAAAAGGCAAATCGTCAACAGAGAAGAAAATTGTAAAACGGCTTAAATCATTACAAGATGTTGGGTTAGGCTATGTAAAACTGGGGCAATCGTCAAGCACTCTTTCCGGTGGAGAAAGCCAGCGGGTAAAACTGGCTTCGTTTCTTGCCAAAGAAAAAGATTCTCCAACTTTATTCATTTTTGATGAACCAACCACCGGCCTCCATTTTCATGATATAAAAAAGCTGCTTGACTCGTTTAATGCACTCATTTCAAGAGGCCATTCAATTATTATTATTGAGCATAACCTGGAAATTATAAAATCGGCAGACTGGATTATAGATCTTGGCCCCGAAGGTGGGAACAAAGGCGGAGAACTTATTTTTGCAGGAGTACCGGAGGATTTGATAAAAGAAAAAAAATCGTATACCGGCAAAGCATTAAAAGAAAAGCTGTAACAAAAATGCCATCCTTTTCGAGAGAATGGCATTCACCTAACTTATAGTATAAAAGAAATCGATTGGTTTCAATGTGCAATTTTCTCTGCAACAACAGGAATAACAACTGATTTTTGCGCCATGTTATCAGCAATCGGACAACGGGCTGCTACATCTTTCAGGAATGCTTCCTTTTCATCTTTTGTCATATCTGCATCAATATAGACAAAGCTTCTTATTTCCGTAAAACCGGCCCTACCCTCTGTTGTTTTTCCCAGAATAAAATCCTTATCAATATCACCTTCCACATCTACTTCCATTCCTCGAAGTTTGATGCGCCTTTGATTAGCAATAATCCGGCCAACAGCACAAATACAAGCCGGCAAACTAGATAAAAACAGTTCAAGAGGATTAGGTCCTTCATCGTTTCCGCCTGCTCCTTTAGGCTGGTCAACAACAAATGAATGAGAACAATTTATTTGCGTAGTAAAACCCGCCCCCATAGTAGCATTTACCTTTATTTTTGAAATAGCCATATTGTAGATTTTTATTAGTTAAAATGATTTACAATAGTAGCCAAAAATAGAACACCTGCAAAGAAAATAGGTAATTATTTAGAACATATTCTCAAAATAATTCACAAAAAAAGAAGAACAAACAATAGAGAATCAATGAATATAGCGAAAAAACAAAGCATCAATTCACACACTTTTATATTTTTCAAAACCCTACTATTTTCACCTTTTGAACGACAAAAAGGATCAAAACATTTCGAGCAAGAAGTTGTTTAACCTCAATTAAAATGTAATTTTGAAAGCATATTTAAATAGTAAGAATAAATATGAATAAAGAAAAAATAGATCCACAAATACAATCCGATTTATTTGCAGCCAACAAAGAGAAAGTAATTTCAGCCATTGAAAAAATCAAAGACAAGGGAAATGAACTTTACCTTCCCAGCCTTTTTGATCTTTTGGCAAACACACAGGAGGAAGAAATTACAGCAGAAATTCAAAAATTACTAGGCACAGTAAAATCCAAAGAAGCCATTCCTTACTTTGCAGAAGCTCTGGAAAATGAAAAACTAAAACCAGCCCAGAAGTCTATTATATCAGCCTGTTGGCAAAATGGACTTGACTTCGCAGATCATCTTCAAATATTTGTAGAAATTGTTATAAATGAAGAATGGGAAACAGCTTTTGAGGCATTTACCGTTATTGAGAATATAGATCGCCTCCCCCAACCAGATGTAACCGAAAAACTAACAAGAAGAATAAATACAGCATTAGAAACAGCATCAGGACAGAACCGCTATTTTCTAGAAGAAATTCTGGTTAAAATTGGATAATCAACTTTATTAAGATAAAAAAAAGCTCCGACTTTTTGTCTAAGTTGGAGCTTTACAACTACAATGAGATCCTTAGTTTACCTGGCTTTTATCATTTTACCGAATATTTCTTTTCTTCCATTTTTGACATTTGCCAGGGCACAACAAAATTCTGGTTACTGTTAAATTTCACGTCCCCTTCAAAACTTCGACTGAAAGTTCTATTTCGGTAATCTGATCTGCCTTCAAAATCACTTCTACTTTTAATTATTGCTTTCATAACAATAACTATTACGGATGTTAGTGGCATTTTGTTATATAAAACAGTACGTTTTTAAACAACTATAACAAAAATTAACGATGCTTTAACAACCAATAAAGTAAACGAAAGCTCAATTCAATTCAACAGATTAACTCCGCGTAGAAAAATATTTCATAAACTGCGAACGCTCATATAACATTGGGTCCGGTATACTTTTATAAGAAAGTCTTCCGCGAAAATCGTCAACAGCAGTAAAGTTCCATTTTCGCATAAAAGCTTTTAATTCATCCAAAATCTCTGTAACAATACCTGCTCCATTTATATACAATGTTGAACAAAGCTGAGCTACCTGAGCACCAGCCAACAATTGCTTAATAACAGCTTTCCCGTCGTGAATACCAGTTGATGCAGCAATATCAATTGCAGGAACAGAAGATGACACCATACCTACCCAACGTAAAGTTCGGCGAATATCAGAAGGCGAACTAAAAATCTCTGAAGCGGTAAGTTCTAATGTTTCCAGATTAATATCGGGCTCATAAAACCGATTAAACATTACAATTCCCCCGGCTCCTGAAGCTTTTAATTTATCAGCCATGCCTACTATGTTGCTGTGGTGTAAACCAAATTTCACTGCTACCGGGATTGAAATTTCCTTCTTAACTTTTCGCAATACATCTACGTACAGTTGATCTACTTTGTCTGAATCTTCAAATTTATCGGTTGGCACGTAAAAAATATTTAACTCAAGAGCATCTGCTCCGGCATCCTGAAAATCTTTAGCAAAAGTAGTCCATTCATTTCCTGAAACACAATTAATACTTGCAATAACAGGTATATCCACGGCCCGCTTTGTTTCTTCGAGCAACTCCAAATGGCGAGTCATTGAATTACTTCTCAAATAACCTTTTATATAATCCTCTGCCTCCGGATAGCTATTGTTTTGCTTATCTTTTGTGAGCAAATGAGTAACCTCGTTGTTTATCTGCTCTTCAAAAATTGACTTTAAAACAACAGCTCCAATTCCGGCCTTTTCCAGCTCTTTAATCTTTTCTACCGAACTGGTTAAACCCGAACTTGCAGCTACCAAAGGGTTCTTCAACGGTACCCCCAAATATGTAGTTTCTAAATTTGCCATTGATTTTTGATCTTTATTTATTTAATGTATTTTTTCTCTAATAATTTCTTGCTCCAAATATTTTGCTTCCAACCCGAACCAATGTACTTCCCTCCTCTATTGCAATTTCATAATCATCCGACATTCCCATCGAAATTTCACAAAAAGACTCATCATCCGAAAAGTATTTCTTTTTCAATTCAACAAAAATGTCATGCAATAACTGAAATTCACTCTTAATCAACATTTCATCTTCGGTATAGGTAGCCATTCCCATCATTCCTGCAATCTTTACATTATGAAAAGATTGATAAACCTGCGATTCTACTATTTCAGCTGCCTCGTCTAAAGAAAGTCCGAATTTTGAAGATTCCTGTGCAATGTGAAACTGAAGAAGGCATGAAATAACCCTATTTTGTTTTTTTGCCTCTTTATTAATAACCTTCAATAACTTCAGCGAATCAACACCATGAACCAGCGCAACAAAAGGTGCAATATATTTTACTTTATTTGTTTGAAGATGACCAATAAAATGCCACTCTATATCCTTTGGAAGTTCTTCATGTTTCAGGCTCAAATCCTGCACTTTATTTTCTCCAAAAATTCGTTGTCCACTGTTATATGCCTCCAAAATATCTTCATTTGGTTTGGTTTTAGAAACAGCAACAAGCCGAACATTTGCAGGTAATTTTGCTTTTATTTCACTAATATTCTTTGCAATATCCATCCTCTCTCTATTTGGTGTAAAAATAAAAATTATGAATGGTTTAACCTTTGATTTTTGATACCATTTTGCCCGAAACAAAAATTTATATCTTTAAACGCGAAAAATGACACAGCAGGAAATAATAAAACAACAGATGAATGAGCTGGGCAAGCAGGGAAAACCGTTTGCCTTTCTTATTGATTTCAAACAGGAAAAACCACTGCTTTTCAAAATAGGTGACAATAAAGGAATATGGTGGAGAATTCCTCAACACTCTTTTTCCCCATCAGCAAAAAAAGTAAAACAGCTTGAAAAATGGGAAATATCTCCGGTTTCTTTGGAAAAATATTCCGCAGGATTTAATAAGATAAAACAACACATTTTCCAGGGAGATACATATCTGCTAAATTACACTCAGCCCACAAAAATAACCACGAATCTTTCGCTGGAGGATATTTTCTACATAAGTGAAGCACCTTATAAAATTTACATGCCTAATAAATTCGTTTGCTTTTCTCCTGAAACTTTTATAAAAATTGAAAGAAATAAAATTTTTTCGTTTCCTATGAAAGGGACGATTGACGCTGACATTGAAAACGCAAAGGAAATTATTTTAAATGACTCAAAAGAGCTTGCAGAACATAATACTATAGTAGATTTAATTCGGAATGATCTAAGTTTAGTTTCTAACAATGTAACTGTAGAAAAATTTCGTTACCTAGAACGAATCGCTACCAACCATAAAAATTTGTTTCAGGTAAGCTCACGAATCTCCGGAGAACTACCAACAAATTATGCCCAAAATATAGGAAACATTATTTTCACATTACTTCCGGCAGGTTCAGTTAGCGGTGCCCCAAAAAAGAAAACGGTAGAAATTATTGCGGAAACAGAGGAATATTCACGTGGCTACTATACTGGTATCTTTGGCTATTTTGATGGTATAAATCTTGATAGCTGTGTTCTCATTCGTTTTATAGAAAACCAGGATGGGCAACTTATTTACAAAAGTGGAGGTGGAATTACATTTATGAGTGAGGCTGCCAGCGAATACGACGAACTAATAAAGAAAGTATATGTTCCCATTGCTTGAAACCATAAAATGTAAAGATGGCGTATTACACCATTTGGAATGGCACAACGAGCGTTTCAACCGAGCGCGAAAATCATATTTTGGAGTCGATAGTTCAATGAATCTTGCTACAGAAATCAAAATTCCCCAATGGGCAACACAGGGACTGTTCAGATGCAGAATTACTTATTCTGAGCAGATTGAAAAAATTGAATTTCTACCACACCATTACAGAAAAACAGAACGGTTAAAGTTGGTCGAAGACAACTCTGTTGATTACAAATTTAAATATGCAAATCGTACACATCTACAAAAGTTATTTGAAAAACGCAACGGCTGCGATGATATTATTATCGTAAAACATGGTTCTATAACTGATAGTTTTACTGCAAACCTTGTATTTTTTGATGGCAAAAACTGGTGGACTCCCAACACCCCACTATTGCAAGGGACTCAAAGAGAACGTTTACTACATGACAAAATTATTAAAAGCTGTTCCATTACTCCTAACGACTTACCAAAATACCAAACGGTTAGTTTAATAAATGCAATGCAGGAACTAGATACTCTCCCTCCTATTCCCATACAAAACATTAGCTGATAACAAAAAAGCCCCGCAAAATGCAAGGCTTTCAACAAAATAGTATATCTGCTTGTTTTGTTCGCTCTCTATTCCACAGGTTTATGCCCTTTAACTTCCCAGGTATTTCCAGATCTAAGCAATTCATCCATATTGGATATTTTCCTTTTTTGCTGAACATCCTTAATCTGCGCCTCCATTTCAGTGTCATAAACCAATCCCGGCACACTTCTTATTACACCAAATGCAACAGGAAAATCAGGCAGTTGCATGTTAATTAAGGCCATATGCAAAGTTGAATCAGGTTCTGTTGCATCGTGAACCAAGATATCATCAATGGTAATACCATCCTCACCAATTTCAACTACTTTCAATTTGCCTTTATCGAAAATTAGTCCCTTATCGTTATTTTCTCCAAAAAGCATCGGTTTGCCATGTTCCAAAATCAGTTGACGTTCCGCTCTTTGTTGCGGGTCTGTAATAGCGGCATGCACACCATTGTTAAATATTACGCAATTCTGCAATACCTCTACAACCGAAGTTCCTTTATGCTTGGCCGCTAAATCAAACACTTCCTGGCTTAATTTTATATTACTATCAATCGAACGTGCAAAGAAAGTTCCTCTTGCGCCAATAACCAGATGCCCAGGAACAAAAGGATCTTCAACTGTTCCGAACGGAGACGTTTTTGTAATTACCCCACGTTCCGAAGTTGGAGAATACTGTCCTTTTGTCAATCCATAAATCTTGTTATTGAAAAGAATAAGATTTACATCAATATTTCGTCTAATCAGGTGAATAAAATGATTTCCACCAATGGCCATTGCATCTCCATCTCCGGTAATTACCCAAACGCTCAATTCAGGATTTGCCAGTTTTACCCCCGAAGCAACAGCAGCAGCCCTACCATGAATTGTATGGAATCCATAAGTACTCATGTAATATGGAAACCTGGAAGAACAACCAATTCCGGAAATAACGGCAAATTTCTCTTTTGGTATTCCCATTCCGGCCATAGTCCGCTGCACGGCATTCATAATGGCATAGTCTCCACATCCGGGACACCACCGAACTTCATTCTCGTTCTTTAAATCTTTTGCAGTATATTGTATTTCAGCCATTTTTATTCCTCCAGTAAATTAAGAATGCTTTCTTTTAATTCATTTACGGTAAAAGGCAACCCTTTTACTTTGTTGCATTGGTGATATTTGAAATCCGGCAGTTTATCGCGCAAATAACTGGTAAACTGTCCCATATTCAGCTCACAAACAATAATTTTTTTAAATTTCCCAAATACCTCTTCAGTATTCCGAGGCAATGGTTTAATGTAATTAAAATGCGCCAGGCTTACACTTTTCCCTTCTTTCCTAAGTCCCCGCACTGTACTAATCATATGTCCGTAAGTACCTCCCCAACCAACTACAAGAATATCTCCTTCTGCGTCTCCATGTATTTCCAAATCAGGAACCATATCAACTACTTTTTGAACTTTATTCTCACGATAACCAGTATTTATCTGGTGATTATCAGGGTCATGACTAACAGTACCTGTCACATTTTTCTCCAATCCTCCAACCCGATGTTCAAAACCAGGCATTCCAGGAAAAGCCCAGTCACGAGCCAAAATCTCCGAATCTCTTTTATATGGTTGAAAATTTTCAGCATCTTTTGCAATACGCGGTGTTATCGATGGTAAGTCTGCCATTGCAGGAATCTTCCAGGGCTCGCTCCCATTTCCTAAAAATCCGTCGGTTAACAAAATTACAGGAACCATTCTTTCCAAAGCAATTTTTGCTGCTTTAAAAGCATACCAGAAACAATCAGAAGGTGTGCTTGCTGCCAAAACAACAGTCGGGCTTTCACCATTTCTACCATAAAGCGCTTGTAAAAGATCCGATTGTTCCGTTTTAGTTGGCAAGCCAGTAGAAGGGCCACCGCGTTGAACATTCACAATAACCAATGGTAATTCAGCCATAACAGCTAAACCTATGGCTTCCGACTTCAAGGCCAGACCAGGTCCCGAGGTAGTGGTTACAGCCAAATCGCCGGCAAAAGCAGCTCCAATAGCAGAGGTAATTCCTGCAATTTCATCTTCTGCCTGAAATGTTTTAACTCCCAAATCTTTTCTTTCGGAAAGAGCAGATAAAATATCAGTAGCCGGAGTAATAGGATACGAACCAAGAAATAATTCCAACCCAGCTTTCTCAGCTGCAGCAAGAAGTCCCCAGGCAGTGGCGTGGTTTCCATTAATATTCCGGTAAGTACCATCTTCAATATCTGCCGGATTAACAAGGTAGGTAGGAGTCATATGTTGCATATTCATCCCGTAGTTAAATCCGTCGTGAAGGACTTTTATATTTGATTCAACCACTACCGGTTTCTTTGCAAATTTGGTTTTAATATACTTATCAATATAATCAAGCGGCCGGTTAAACATCCAGCAAACCAGTCCTAGTGCGAACATATTCTTACTACGTAAAACACTTTTGTTGTCCAAACCAAATTCCTTCAAACTCTCTTTGGTAAGACTGGTAACAGGAACAGGTATCTTAAAATAATCCTCTAAATTGCATTCAGTAAAAGGATCATCTGTTTTAAAATCTGCTTTGGCAAGGTTCTTTTCATGAAATGAGTCAGAATCGAAAATAATGGTTCCACCGGGTTTCATGAATTTTGCATTTGCTTTAACTGCAGCAGGGTTCATTGCAACGAGCACATGAGCATAATCACCAGGCGTGTTTATATGTTTCTCACCAAATTGTACCTGAAAACCGGAAACACCACCAACAGTCCCCTGTGGAGCCCTAATTTCAGACGGATAATCGGGAAAGGTTGAAATATCGTTCCCCAGCAGTGCAGTTGCTTCCGAGAATAATGTACCGGTAAGTTGCATTCCGTCGCCCGAGTCACCGGAAAACCGGATGGCAACTTCTTCCAGCTCAATTACTTTTGCATCCTTCATTTAATTACTTTTTATACTTTAATATTCTATACCAAAACAAAAACGACCCTAAAATTAGTTATATAATTTTAGAATCGGTTCTTTATATTTTGTTCAAATTCTAACCAAACAAAAATAACCATTATTTAACAAGTTTAAAGAGAGCGTATTCGATTATTTAAAGCTTTTGGTATATTTGTATTCAATTTAAATTATCGAATACAGTGGCATTAATAAAAGAATTAAAGGGAAAAACCCCGGTAATTGGAGAGAACTGCTTTCTTGCAGAAACAGCAACTTTAATAGGGGATGTTGAATTAGGAAATGATTGTAGCATCTGGTTTGGAGCAGTTATAAGAGGGGATGTACATTACATAAAGATTGGAAACAACACTAATGTACAAGACAACGCAGTAATACATGCAACATACAAGAAATCGCCTACCAATATTGGAAACAATGTTATTATTGCGCATGGGGCAATTGTGCATGGATGTACAATAAAGGACAATGTAATGATAGGAATGAATGCCGTAATACTGGATAATGTTATTATAGAAAGCAACACCATAATTGCAGCAGGCTCTGTTGTTACAAAGGGAACACATGTGGAATCGGGATCTGTATATGCAGGAACTCCTGCAAAAAAGATAAAAGCCATTAGTACTGAATTACTGGATGGAGAGATTCATCGTATAGCAAATGCATACAGTATGTATGCAAGTTGGTATAAATAAATTATAAATCATCTGGTTATAATCGTATCCCCAACTCTTTCTTTTAAAATAAAACACCAAGCAAATGTTGACTTATTAAAAAAATTAGAAACATTTGGTGAAATTATTTTCTTTTTTAAAAAATGTTTTATTCTTTCGTATCGCAATTATTCGTTAGTTTTATCCGAAAAAATTAAAACCATATAAAATTATGAATGCTACTTCTTCGACATCTGCCAAAAAAGGAAATCCTTATATACTGCCTATGATTATCATCAGCAGTCTTTTCTTTATTTTTGGCTTTGTAACCTGGTTAAATGGTATACTTATCCCCTACCTAAAAATAGCATGCCAACTCACTGATACAGAAGCCTTCCTCGTTACCACCGCTTTTTATATCGCTTACACAATTATGGCACTTCCATCTGCCTGGGTATTAAAAAAGACAGGGTTAAAAAATGGTATGATGGTGGGATTATGGGTAATGGCAATAGGAACTGTTATGTTTATTCCTGCAGCAATGACAAGGATATACGCCATTTTCCTTCTAGGACTTTTTATAATGGGAACAGGGCTTGCCATTCTGCAAACAGCATCAAACCCCTATGTAACAATTATGGGTCCACAGGAGAGCGCAGCTCGAAGAATAAGTATTTTAGGAATTGCCAATAAAGCTGCAGGGGCTGTAGCTCCGCTTATACTGGCTTATTATATTTTAAGCGATGGAGATGCTTTTGTTGCCAACCTTGCCACACTTGATCCGGCAGCGCAAACAGCTGCACTTGATCATTTGGCCAGAAGGGTAATTAATCCATATATTGTAATGACAGTATTATTATTCCTACTTGGAATTGCTATACGGCTATCTAATTTACCAGAACTGGAGGTAGAATCAGAAGAGGATGCAGATGGTGTAAAAACAACTTCGAAAAACAGTATTTTTCAGTATCCGCACCTGATACTAGGAGTTATTGCCTTGTTTTTTTACGTTGGTGTTGAAGTAATTGCAGGAGATACAATCATTAAATATGGTATCTCTTTAGGAATTGAACTGAATAAAGCGAAAGCTTTTACCTCTTATACAATGGCAACAATGGTGTTTGGTTATGTATTGGGAATTATTCTTATTCCCAAAGTTATTTCCCAACGTTTTGCACTACAGATGTCAGCTATACTGGGTATTATATTTGCTCTTCTTGCCATTTTCACATCCGGTTTTACCTCAGTACTTTTTGTGTCGCTTTTTGGGCTTTCGAATGCACTTATTTGGCCAGCCATTTGGCCACTTGCACTGCACAACCTGGGTAAATTTATTAAAACTGGCTCAGCGATGTTAATTATGGCAATTTCCGGAGGTGCTATACTCCCCTTACTCTGGGGAAGATTATCTGACACAGTTGGATCACAAAATGCATATTGGGTTGTAATCCCAGCCTATCTTATCATTCTCTTTTATTCAATAAAAGGATACAAATTAAAAAGCTGGAAATAGCGAACTAATTCACAATATATATTTCTGTGCAGAATAATTTCTGCACAGAAATACTACCAGTTATTCTATTCACAACTTTAAAATTTTAGACATGAAACCCACATTATTGATTCTGGCAGCAGGAATGGGGAGCCGCTTTGGCGGACTGAAACAAGTTGAACCGGTTGGCCCTTGTGGCGAAGCAATAATTGACTATTCTATTTACGACGCAATAAAAGCAGGTTTTGGTAAAGTTGTATTTGTAATTAGGGAAAGTTTTGCAGATGCATTTAAAGAAAAATTCGATACAAAATTAAAAGGAAAAATTCAGGTTGAATATGTTTATCAGGAACTGGACAACTTACCGGCAGGATTTACCTTACCCGAAGGACGTGAAAAACCCTGGGGAACTGCTCATGCTATCCTTGTCGCAAAAGATGTAATAAACGAACCTTTTTGTGCTTTAAATGCCGATGATTTTTATGGTTATAAAGCCTATAAAGTTATGGTTGACTTTTTATCCAATTCTGCCAACGACTCTGAATTCTCAATGGTTGGATACCAATTGGAAAATACACTTTCTGACTTTGGTTCTGTGTCGAGAGGAATTTGCCAGTTAGATAAAAATGATAATTTGCGAAAAATTGTTGAAACAACAAAAATTCTGAAAGAAGAGGATAAAATTGTTTCTCTGGAAGAAGATGGAACTAAAACGATGCTTACAGGAAAAGAAATTGCATCGATGAACAATTGGGGTTTTAAACCTTCTATTTTTGAAGTATTGGAAAGCAAATTCATCCATTTCTTAAAGGCCGATATTGATAAACCAAAATCAGAGATGTATATTCCATCGGTAGTCTTTGAAATGATTCAGGAAAACAAAGCTACAGTGAAAGTACTAAAAGCAAACTCGCCATGGTTTGGCGTAACCTACAAAGACGATAAACCTTTTGTAGTAAATAAAATAAAATCATTAATTGAACAGGGAGAATACCCTGAGAAACTTTACGAATAAGATGACCGACGCCTCGTTACAAGAAATAGCCTCACAATTTAAAATAAGCGGAACAATATCCGGCATTAAGCCTTTTGGCAACGGGCATATTAACGACACCTTAAAAATACAAACGCTGGAGAAAGAATCTCCTGATTATATTTTACAAAGAAAAAATCATTTGGTTTTTAAGGACATTCCGGGAATGATGGAAAACATTGTTCGTGTGACAAATCATATACGTAAAAAGCTGGAAGAAGAAAATGTTGAAGATATTTCAAAAAAGGTAATCACACATATTCAATGTAACGACGGAAACTATTATTATAAGGATGCGGAGGGGAATTTCTGGACTATATTTCTTTTTATTCCGGGGAGCCAAAGCGTAGAAAAAATTGAAAACTACGAGCATGCTTACCTCGCAGGAAAGGGGTTTGGGAAATTCCAGGAGCAACTGGCTGATCTTCCGGGGAAACCACTAAACGAAACCATCGTTGATTTCCACAATATTGAGTTTCGTTACCGGAATTTCAGAAAAGCATTAGAAATAAATTACCAAAACCGTGCTGCAAAAACACAGGCTGAAATAAATTTCACCCTACAGCACGAAGCAGAAATGCACACGCTAATAAATGCACAAAAGGCAGGAGAAATTCCTTCCAGAATAACACATAACGATACAAAAATAAATAATATACTGTTCGATAAAAACGGACAAATTCTTTGTGTTATTGATCTGGATACTGTTATGCCCGGACTGGTCCATTTTGATTTTGGCGATGCCATTCGAACCGCTGCCTGTACAACTGAAGAAGATGAAACAGATTTAGAAAAAATTACCATAAACTTGGAAATTTTTGAAGCATTTGCAAAAGGTTTTATTGAAGAAACGAAATCTTTCCTTACATCAAAGGAGCTTGATTTATTTGCACATGCTGCTAAATTCATGACCTTTATTATGGGAATTCGCTTTTTAACTGATTACTTAGAAGGTGATGTTTATTATAAGATAAAACATCCTGACCATAACATAGAAAGGGCAAAAGCACAATTCAAACTCGTTTCAGAAATAACCAAACACGAGGATGAAATGAAACAGATTATCAAAAAATTGATTTAACGCTCGGTTCTCTCAAATCTCATAAACGGATTTGAGAGGCATTTACTTTTTCTTCCAGAAATAGTTCGGCCTTACTCTCAAAAGTTGCAACCGACTCGGTAGTCAGAAATCTTCGGCGCGAATCACGTGTAATGCGTTTCTCTATTTCCGGGTGTCTATTTAAATAATTAACCAATTTTTCTGCTACAACTCTTCCTTGTTCAAGAATATTAATATTCTCCGGAACAAACTTTTTTATGGATTTTAGTAAAAGAGGATAGTGGGTGCACCCTAAAATAAGCGTGTCAATATCTTTATCTTTTTGGAGAATATTCAAGATATTTTTTTTCACAAAATAGTCTGCCCCTTCGGAATCAATCTCATTGTTTTCTACCAATGGCACCCACATAGGACACGCTTCCTGCACTGTAGACCGAACATGCCCGTTAGCCCATTTTTCAAGCTCAATTGGATAAGATTCGGAAACAACTGTTCCAATAGTCCCCAGTACGCCTACATGTCCGTTTCGGGTAATCTCTCCAACTTTCTCTACGCTGGGCCTGATTACTCCCAGCACCCTCCTGTCAGGAGCAATACGAGGCAAATCTAACTGCTGTATATTTCGAAGCGCTTTTGCTGAGGCCGTATTACAGGCAATAATTATCAACGGACAATTCTGACTAAAAAGATATTTTACCGCCTGCAACGTGTATTCATAAACCACATCAAAAGACCGCGTACCATAAGGAGTACGTGCATTATCTCCCAGATATAAAAAATCATATTGCGGGAGAGATTTTAAGAGCTCTTTCAGTACAGACAAACCTCCGTATCCCGAATCAAAAACCCCAATCGGATAACTACTCATTTATCACCTATTTTTAATTAACGCTGAAGAGCAAGTTTATATGCTTCATCGTAATATTTTCCAAGATTTGACCAGTCGAAATGCAAAGAAGCCTCTTCACATTTATAACGTAAAGAAATCCGCTCCCGACGACTTTTCTGCACAAAATTAAATAATTGATTGGCCAAATCCTCTGCAGCTTCAAAAAAGTCCCTTCCACTTCGCTTAATTATATACATACCGTTCTCTTCATTATTAGGTACATTCTGCTGCACATAGTTTCCAAAACCAGCTAAATCACTTGTTACAGAAGGTAAGCCACTGGCCAAACATTCCAGTGGAGTATATCCCCAGGGCTCATACATACTTGGAAAAATCCCCAGATGGCACCCTCGTACAAATTGGGTATAGTCCATTTTGAACAAAGGATTTGCTGTAGATATAAAGTCAGGATGATAAACCACTTTTACCCTGTCGTGGCGATTATTTACAAGATTAGCCCTTCTCAGAAAATTAAGAATCTCATCTTTAGCATCATCAATTATAGTGTGGGTTACAATCTTTGGTAATTGATGTGTTTTCCAGCTTTGCACATTTCTACGTAATTTCAAACGCAGATAATCATCAACCATTTCACTTAAATTTGGGAACTGATAAACTCCAGCAGAAGATGTAATTTGCGTATATAATCTTTTACCTAACTGCTCCGTTATTTCGTCGCAAACGCGATGTATATCGTCAATTTGAGCTTTTGATTGCAGCACATCCGGATTAAAAGTATAAAATGGTCGTTTGGTAATAAAGAACGAAACAACCGTCATATCCGAGTTTGCCTGCTGCATCTTCCAATTGAGCCGGGCAAGTGCTTCCAGTGTCAGATCATATCCCTTGTTGTGATATTCATACCTACCTGAAGTGAAAAAGTACAGTGTTTTATCTAAATCAAAAGAATAACTCTGGAAGAAATGCCCCATGACAAAATCGTGAATCTTATCCTTCACCTGCATGTGCTGATTTTGTATCTGATGGAGTGCTTCAAAACGTCGAATATTCAAACCATTTGGTAGCAGCAAATCAGGAGCACGCCCCAATAAATGTATACATTCTTTAGCCGTAACCTCACTCACTGTAGTAAAGACATGTGCCCCGTGGGCAGAAGCCCTTTCAATCTCGGCAATTGATTTTACGTTAAATTTTGTTGCTTCAGCTTCCCAGTTATAAAACGGCAAATGTTCATAGAACTCTTTGTCATTCATTGCCAGGTAACGCCCCAACAATGTGGCATGCGTTGTAAACACAACTTTTACATTTAAGTTGTCTTTTCGTATACCGGGAATAGGTAAACCTGCCATCCACTCGTGAAAATGGGCTATAACCTCACCTAAACAAAAATCGGCAGTACAGAGATAGAGGAAAAATTCTTTAACCTGATAACCAAAAGCAGCTACTTTATCAAGGAGTTCATCGTTTGCCGGTACAGAAATGTGATAATCCTGCCACAAAGCGTATTTTATCTCTCCTAATTTATCATAAACTGAGTATGGATTAAATAGCACAACATTAGGCCTTCCAGAAACAATCCAATGCCCGTAATGTACGTCGAAACCACGCTCCTGCATTTTTAAGACAGCCTTTCCAATGGGAGTTGAAAAATCAGTCGCCGGATCAAAATGGGCGGCAGCCTGCTCTTCAAAATAAGGGCCAATCAAAAAATAATTCTCCTTCCCTATCTTCTTAATTACCGAGGGAACCTTGGAACGTATAACAGTATAAATTCCTCCTACCTGATTACAAACTTCCCAGGCAATTTCAAACAGTTTCACATCAGCAGGAATACTTTGGATATTTTCTTCATTCATAATCGGACACATTTATCACAGCCAATAAATATAGTCTTAAATCTAATCCAATCCAATAACAACGGGGTACTAAAAAACGAAAAAAGCCATCTGTTTTACAACAAATGGCTTGCAACTATTTTACAAAAATATTATTATTGAATTCCCAATTTTGCCTTTACCAAAGGAAGTACATCTACACTCTGATTTGATTTGTATAAAACAATGCTACCATTTGCACTGGCATCAAATACATAAATCAATCCTTTCTCTTTCGCTACTTCAGCAATAATACTATCTGCTTTATCAAATACAGGTTTCAATAATTCTGACTGTTTTTGCTGCAATTGTTGCTGAGCTGTCTGCTGATAATTCTGCATACGTTGCTGCAAATCTTGAATTTCAGATACTTTTGCATTTCGTTTCACCTCTGAAGCATCATCACCTAACTGCTGTAATTCAGCTAATTTTTGTTGATATTCTTTTTGCATTTGCCCAAAAACATCTTCAATATCAGTCTGGAATTTATTGAATTCGGTCTCTGCAGTTGCTCTTTCAGGCATCACCTGAATCAAAGCTTGCAAATCAATATGTCCAAACTTAAGTGTTTGCGCATTTACCGTTGCTGTTGCAACAACAAAGAAGAAAAGAACAGCAGTTAGTTTTATTAATTTTCTCATAATCAATGTGGTATTAAATTTTGGTCACAAATATAATTATTAATTATTTATATCCGAGTTTTTGCAGGACTTGATCGCTTAAGTCGTACTTAGGATTGGTAAAAAACAATGTGGTACCGTCAGCCTTATCAAAAATAATAGCATAACCTCCGTCGTTTGCTATATCCTGAACTGCATTAAAAATATCGTCCTGAATTGGTTTCACCAGCCCTTGACGTTTTTTAAACAAGTCACCACTCGGTCCGAAATATTTTCGTTGAAGCTGTTTATAATCTTTCTCTTTGGAAATGATTACATCTTCACGTTTCCGCTTCATATCATCTGAAAGCAAAACACTTTCTGCCTGAAAATCTTTATACATCTGTTCTATTTCAGCATGCATCGATTCCAGTTCTTTCTGATATTGCGAAGATAGTTGATCCAGTTGCTCCTGAGCCGCAGTAAAGGCTGGTATATTTTCCAGAATATATTCAGAATCAACAAACGCATACTTTTGTGCATATGTTGCAGCAACAAAAGTAAAGGCTACTGCAATGGTTAAAATTACTTTTTTCATGACAATACTTTTTTTATTAAACTGATATCACACATATCATAATCCATGCCAAATCATTAACTATCAGAACTGCTGTCCAATAACAAAGTGGAACTGACTTCCGCTTGCATCAGATGACTGTCCAGGTATATCATCGAAACCATATCCCCAGTCAATTCCCATCAAGCCAAACATTGGAAGATAAATGCGCACACCAACACCTGCTGAACGATATAATTTAAATGGATTATAATTCCGGAAATAATTTTCAGCGTTACCAGCTTCAAGGAAAGCAAGGCCGTAAATAGTTGCACTTGGTTTCAAGGTAACAGGGAACCTTAACTCAGAAGTAAATTTTGTATACATTTTAGATCCACTACTTGGGCTTAAACTATAGTCCTTATATCCGCGAAGTGAAACATAGTCGGTACCATACATATTATATCCTGACATACCAGATCCACCAACAATAAATCCTTCAAAAGGAGATTGCACATTTTTGTCGTAATATCCCAGAAATCCCATTTCAAAAGCATTACGCAAAACCAATGTATGCTCCTGACTCTTGGTTATTGGAGTATAAAACTGTCCTTTAAATAACCATTTATGATACTCAATCCATTTGAAGCGCTCATTATTAGACATATCTGCTGAACCGTAATCTTTGCCTGAAATCAAGGAGAAAGGAGGTGTTAACTTTAACGAAAGAGAGACCTCTGAACCTCTTCTGGAATACAGCGGATTATCAACGGAGTTCCTACCAAAAACGGTTTTAAAACTCAGGTTATTAAATGTGCCATTTACTTCCCCATTCTTATCTGCAAGAAAATAGAAATAACTCGACATATTCTGCAGATTATAATGCTCAATAGAAACTTCATGATACATTGTAAAATAGTCATCCGGCCACGATAAACGATATCCATATCCTAATGCAAAGGCAGTTGTTTCCCATATTTGGTCATTACTTCCGTCAGAATCCTCTGGTTGGTTATTATACTGAGGATAGTAACTTCCGCCATAGTAAGGATAGCCACCGTAACCACCATAATAAGAGCCATAACCACCGTAACCACCATAATAAGGATTATAAGGATTATAATTACTATAGCGCCTATTCGCGCTGTAATTCATCCGTTGGTGAGATATAGAAAGAGAGAATGAATTTGGTTTTTTACCTCCCAACCAAGGTTCTATAAAGGATAAGCTAATGGTACGGTAATATTTTCCACTCGTTTGATAGCGCAAGCTAAGCGTCTGCCCGTCACCAGTTGGCAGTGGGCGCCAAGCTTCTTTATTCAGAATATTACGTACCGAGAAATTGGCAAACTTCAAACCAACAGAACCAACAAACATTCCTGCTCCCCAACCACCTGAAAGCTCAATCTGGTCATTTGCTTTTTCCTGTAACTGGTATTCAATATCTACCGTTCCTTCTTCCGGGTGAGGTTGCACATCCGGATTAATTGATTCCGGGTCAAAGTGCCCTAATTGTGCCAATTCCCTATATGAACGCATCAACAATGATTTACTAAACAAATCTCCCGGATAAGTTCGTAACTCTCGTCTTGCCACATGTTCATTGGTTTTAGTATTCCCACTAATTTTCACTCTGTTTATGGTAGCCTGTTTCCCTTCAAAAATACGCATTTCATAATCAATAGAGTCATTATGAACATTAACTTCTATTGGTTCCAGGTTAAAGAATAAGTAACCTTGATCAAGGTATAAATTATTTAATCCTTCATCGTTATCAAACAAACGCTTATCAAGAATTGATTGATTAAAAACATCTCCTTCTTTAATTCCAAGATAACTACTCAGGTAATCCGATGGATAAATAGTATTTCCGACCCAACGAATATCGCCAAAATAATATTTATCTCCTTCTTCCACATCAATGCCAATGTTTACACGCGGCTTATCTTTACGGCCAACCTCTACCTGATATACTGTATCGTTTGTTACAACCGCATCACGATATCCTTTTTCATTGTATTTGTCAATCAGGTTAACTTTATCCTTTTGATATTCTTCTCTCAAGAATTTCTTCGTTTTGAAAAAGTTCCTAAGTTTCCTGGCATTGGTTTTTTTCATAGCTCTTTCCAGAACTACATCCTTAATATTTTCATTTCCTTCAATATCAATATCATTAACTTTAACTTTCTCCTTTTTATTTACATAAATATCCAGAATCAAACTATTGTTTTGAGTAGTATCATCACGTTGGGTAATATTTACTTCTGTATTTAAGAAGCCTTTTTCCAAAAAAATATTTTTTATAGTACGCTCTGCATTATTAACCTGATTGTCTGTAATCTGGCTTCCTTTTAAGAGGAGTACCTTTTCGGTAATGTCATCTTTTTCAGATTTTGATATGCCATGAAAATTCACATCAGAAAGTCGAGGCCTTTCCTGCAAATAAATATCCAGCCAAATTTGGTCATTCACTACTTTTGTTGCTGTAACCTGCACATCCGAAAATAACCCTTGCTGCCAGAGCTTTTTTATTGCATTCGTCACTGCCTCTCCCGGGATTTCGACCTCCTGCCCAACACTCAAACCTGAAAGCTGGATTAATACCGTTTTGTCGAGGTATTTAATTCCCGAAATCTTAACATCAGCAATGATATACTTACGCGGACTTGAATAGTATATCGAAAAATTAGTACTGTCTTGCACTTGTGCAAATGCCCCTGGCATAACCGATACTAACAGAAACAAAAAGAATATTAATGACTTACGCATTCTATACATAAATTTTTTAGCTAATTAACTGTTCACTGGTTTTTCCAAATCTTCTTTCACGATTTTGGTAATCGTATATTGCCTCAAACAGGTCTTCTTTTCTAAAATCAGGCCATAGTTTTTGTGTAAAATACAATTCGGAATAGGCTATTTGCCAAAGTAAAAAATTACTGATTCTAAACTCTCCACTGGTGCGAATTAGGAGTTCCGGATCAGGTATTCCTGTTGTTGACAAATACTTCTCGAACAGTTTATTGTTAATGTTTTCTGGTTTTATTTTTCCGTCCATTGATTCCTGAACGATTTTTTTCACAGCTTCAGTTATTTCCCATTTAGAACTGTAACTTAGTGCCAATATCAAATTTAATCCTGTATTTTCACCTAACTTCTTCATGCATCCCTGCAATTTTGCCTGTACTTTGTTGGGCATTTTCCCTAAGTCACCAATGGCTGATAAACGTACATTATTTTTCATTAATGAATCAGTTTCTCCTTCAATTGTATGTACTAGTAATTTCATTAATGCATTTACTTCGTATTGCGGGCGCTCCCAATTCTCTGTTGAAAAAGCATATAATGTTAGATGTTTTATTCCGATTTCCCCGGCCCCTTCCACAGTAGATTTTACAGATTCAACTCCGTGTTTATGACCAAAAACTCTGGCACTACCGTGTTTTGCTGCCCAACGACCGTTACCATCCATTATGATGGCAACATGCTGGGGTATATTTTCTTTTTTTAATCTGCTTCTGAACGACTCCATTACCAATTTTTACTATCGTATGCCGGGCATACCTCTTTTCCTAAATATATTTTATATGTTAAATGTACTCCCAGATACCCTGACCAATCATTATTATGCAAAAAATCGCTATATGTATGCAACTCTCCACTATCGCTATAATATGCCAACGGATCATCCAAATTATCTAATTTATCAACAAACAACTTCCTCATCAGGTACTCAACCCCTATTCCCAACCTTTTCCCAATGTGCGTTTTCACTCCAAAACCAAAAGGAATTGAAAACGATGTAGTAGATTCATCAATTTCTGCATTCCCTTTATTATGTTCGGGATTAAATGCAGCTATTGTTGCCGGATCCAGCACGTAAGGGAAATAAGTCATTCCAATTCCTCCCAAAATATAAGGAGTAAACGGTGTTTTCTTTTCTCCCAGCCGGTATCTCAAATAATTTATCTCTACCTGTAATGAAAAATCCTGCACATTTTTCGAGAAACTCCAGGGTTCATTCTGAACCTGCCCGTCAGCAGAAAACTTTCCGGTTAAAAACATAGCCCGCATTCCTACACGTGGATTAAAATTATACCTGAGAAAAGCTCCAAAATTTGGTTTGAACGATTGAAATGGGGTTACTCCTTCCATATCACCATAATATACAGATGTACCTCCCCAAATCCCTATATCAGCTGTTTTTTGGGCAAAGCCGGAAACAGTTATAAACATTGCCACTACCACAAATACAATTTTTTTCATTTGGTACACTAAGTTGTTTATTATAACAATCATCACAGGCATATTAATAACTCTTCCGCTTGTTACGCAAAACATGATGGCAAAAGGATGATAAACTGCTTGTTTTCCCGACCGTAATCGCAAAAAAAATGGTGCAAAAAAACAGCGCACTCCCCCAACATAAAACATTAAAAATCAACAACATAAAAGTGATTACAATTTTCATTAATCAGCTTCCAAGACGTACAAAAGTAATATAATTCTAAAAATAACATACCTGAATGTTATTATAAAACCCAAAGAAAGATTAAAAATTGTTAAGCTAAGAAGAATAATTAGTTACGCCTGTCAATCCCCCACATGAGTTTATTACGTAAGGTATTGAAAAAGGCCTGCTCTGGTAATTGCAAAGTTTTAAGTTTAAAGTCAGCTTTCTTCACTGTTATATTTGTTTCAAACTCAACAGGTGTAGAGCGGTAATCAAGCGAAGCTAAATAATGCGTTCCCCTACCCTCTACTTTCAATTTTATTTCATACGTATCGGGCACCACAATCGGCCTTATAGCCAGATTGTGTGGAGCTAAAGGTGTAATAATAAAATTTTCAGAGTCGGGTGTTAAAATGGGCCCACCTACACTTAATGAATAAGCGGTAGATCCGGTAGGTGTGGAAATTATCAACCCGTCGGCCCAGTAATTATTCAGTAATTCCTTATCCAAATATGCTGATATGTTAATCATCGAAGACGTATCTGTCTTTAAAACAGTCATTTCATTTAGGGCATAATTACAGTCGAGATTTTGTCTTCCAATAAAATCCACCTGCAACATAGCTCTTTCAATCACCTTATACTCATGATTAAAAATATGCGTTAATGCATCGCTTACCTGATCTCTTGAAATGTCGGCAAGAAAACCAAGCCGCCCACCATTTAAACCAACCACCGGAACCTGAAAATTCCGGATATTGGTAACTGAATGCAAAAATGTACCATCTCCTCCAACACTAAAAATAAATTCATTCTGCTCATTAAAGTCAGAAAAAGAATGAAAAAACGAGGTATAATAAGGCGCTGTATGCAGCTCCTCTGTCAGGAAGGAATAGAATGGCTTAAATAATTGTACTTCAATCTTATTTTTTTTTAAAAATTGAAAAAATTCCTCCAAAACAGGAATAAAGTCATCTGAAACAGAAGTACCAAAAACTGCTACTTTCATTTTCTGTATTAATATTGGTTATTTAATTAAAGGACATTTAAAATCGGGGTAAATATTCAGTTACGGGCTAAATATCCATAAACTTCATGAATTGATCATACCGGTCCTGATATAAATCGTTTAACATGGAGTGGTCAAGATAAACCGCTTTTACATTATAATCGTAACGCATAAATGATTGAATTACCGGAGACAAATCCTCTTTGTCCAGCTTCAAAATCAGGTCAAGATTATTGGTTCCGGGAGTCCGGTTCATAAAGAGACTTAATATTTTAGTATCATTACTTTCCACAATCTGACTAATTTCTGAAAGAGAATAGTCATTTATGTTCATTTCCAGCACAATAACGCCTCCTATTTCCTGAAGTGAAAACAAACGAGCAAACCTTCGCGCCAAATCGTACAAAGTAATAGCTCCAAGATAATAGTGTTCCGCATCCAGCACCGGCATTACGCTCAGTTTTAACTTGTACATTAAAATGGCCACTTCAAAAATATGTTGCCCTGCATGTACATGAGAAGTATTTAACTTATCTATCTCTTTTGAAACAGGTTGTTCCAGTAAATCGAGATCGTATATTAACTTATCGGAAACTGTTCCCACATATTTCGAATTATCTACTACAGGTAGATGCGAAACTCTAAAAACATCCATCCAATTCAACACTTTCTGCCCTTTTTCGGTACTTCTCACAGAAGGTACTACATCCGATATTAATGACTCTGCCAGCAAATCTTTATTTATTTATATTATCGTTTCAAACTGAAAATTGTAACTTGCGTCGTCAATTTTAAATATTATGACCAGACTAAGTGTAAATATAAACAAAATAGCAACACTACGAAACTCTCGTGGAGGAGCAGTACCAAGTGTCAAGGATGCTACTATAAACTGCCAAAAATTCGGCGCACAGGGTATTACAGTTCACCCCCGCCCCGATGAAAGGCATATTACACGCAAAGATGTGTATGAAATAAAACCTTTAATTACCACTGAATTTAACATTGAAGGATATCCCAGTGAAGATTTCCTGAAAATGGTTATTGAGGTACAGGCAGACCAGGTAACCCTGGTTCCTGACACACATGCGCAGCTTACCAGCGACCATGGATGGGATACGTGGCGAAATATGGGCTTCTTAAAAGACGTTATTTCCCGCTTGCAAGAAAATGGAATCAGAACTTCTATTTTTGTGGATGCTGACTTATCTGCCATAGAAGGTGCTGCAGAAATAAAAACCGATCGGGTGGAACTTTATACAGAACCGTATGCCCGACTTTATCCTTTGGAAAGAAGTAAAGCAGTTGAGCCATTTGTAAAGGCAGCAAAATTTGCAGCCGATGCAGGAATTGACGTAAATGCAGGACATGATCTCAATTTAGAAAACCTAAAATACCTTTATCATAAATTACCGAACCTAAAAGAAGTATCCATTGGTCATGCATTAATTGCAGATGCCCTTTATCTGGGATTGGAAACAACTGTTCAAAAATACCTTGACTGCCTGAAATAAACGGTACAATAATATAAGAACAAAATCTTTTGCTCGCGTTTTTTAGCAGCAACAAGACCTTGAAAAAATTGGAGTAAATGGAATTATTTTACCGAAAAGAAGGAAACGGTGCCCCACTGGTAATCATACACGGACTTTATGGCTCATCTGACAACTGGATGAATATAGGGAAACACCTGGCAGAAAAATATACTGTCTATATGATAGATCAACGGAACCATGGCCGTTCTCCTTTTTCTGAAGAGCACACTTATGAAGCCATGAAAAATGATCTGGCTGATTTTTTTAAACAACAAGAAATTGAAAAAGCTACTGTTCTGGGGCATAGCATGGGTGGTAAAACAGCTATGTGGTTTGCAGCTGACTTTCCTGAGAAGGTAGAAAAACTGGTCATTGCCGATATTGCCCCAAAAGATTATATGCTTTTGAAAGAAGATAGTCAATTTTACTTACATCAGAACATTCTGCTTGCGATGCAAGACATCGACTTTTCTGAAATACAAACCAGAAACGATGTAGAAATTCGTCTGTCTGAAAAAATTGATGACCAGCAAATCAGGCTATTTTTATTAAAGAACGTGGTTAAGGACAAACAAACCAAACAATACAAGTGGCGTCTCAACGTTGAGGTTTTATACGATAGCCTCGATGAAATAATCGGTGGCGTAAACCGGAACTGGTTTGAAGACCGACTTCCTATTACTGCTTATCCCGTAATTTTTATTCGTGGAATGAAATCCAGATATATTTTGCCGGAAGATGAAAAACTTATCAAAGAAATTTATCCGGAAGCCACAATTGTTGATATCCCGGAAGCAGGACATTGGTTGCATGCCGAACAACCGAAAAAATTTATGAAAGCAGTAATGTTGTGCTGTTAGATTAGAAATACTTTTAATATTGGGCAGATAAATACGATAAGTCTACCATTCCCTGGTTAACGATTGTATTTATCTGTCAACTCCAATAACCTCTTTTTCTGCATTGATTTTAATTGTCCCCAATCAAATCTCCATATCCAGTTCCCATTAGCAACACCAGGAGTATTCATTCGTGCATTTGAATCCAACTCCAATATATCCTGCATTGGTGCAATAACCATCTCAGCTACCGATGCCCAAACATATTCAATGGCATTTTGAATAGCTTTTTCTGCTTTCCCCTCCAGATACGTTTTCACCATTGCTTTCTCTTTTCCTTTTACCGACTTTAACCAGCCTTGTGTTGTATCATTATCATGAGTTCCGGTGTAAGCAACAAAATTAGGTTCATAATTGTGCGGGAGGTATTCATTGGAAGCATCTGTCATAAAAGCAAACTGCAGTACTTTCATTCCGGGCAACCCAAAATCCATTCGCAATTTTTCTACTTCAGGAGTAATAATTCCTAAATCTTCAGCAATTAGAGGTAAATAACCAATCTGGCTCTTGAATTTTGCCAACATCTCCCAACCATTTGCAGGAACCCATTTTCCATTCTTAGCTGTTTTCTCACCAGCCGGAATTGACCAGAAAGATTCCAGTCCCCGGAAATGATCAATCCGCACACGGTCAAACATATTTAGGTTAAAATGCAAACGAGCCATCCACCAGTCGTATTCTCTTTCTTCCAACCGTCTCCAGTTAAAAACCGGATTTCCCCACAACTGACCATCGTCGCTGAAATAATCAGGCGGTACTCCTCCAACTTCCAGAGGAATTAAATTTTCATCCAGCAGAAAAATATCTGTATTGGTCCATACGTCTGCACTATCAGTTGAAACATACAAGGGAATATCTCCAACAATCTCAATTCCTTTTTCGTTTGCATATTTTTTCAGAGCAAACCACTGTCTAAAGAATTGAAACTGTAGAAATTTCCAGAACTCTACAGCATCTTCCAGTTTTAATAGATATTTATGAATGGCAACGGCATTTCGAAACTTTAATTCATCTGCCCACGATGTCCATTGTTCATTCTCAAAGTACTTTTTCGCTGCCATAAAAAGAGCAAAATCCTGTAACCACCAACTGTGTTCTTTTAAAAAACTCTCATAATCAGAATAAAAAGCCCCGGACTTTAGTTCTTTGAATTTCTCAAAAGCTTTCTGTAGCAATGGAATTTTCCAACTAGCAACCGCATCAAAATCACACACATTAACATTTCCCTGAGATTGTGGCTTTATTACTTGCTTATCAATCAGCTCTTCGCGGGAAAGGGTAGCTAAATCAATTAACAAAATATTCCCTGCAAAAGCCGAATAACATTGATAAGGAGAATTTCCATATCCCACTGGCCCTAATGGAAGAATTTGCCATATCTTTTGTTTAGTTTCTGCCAGAAAATCAACAAAATGAAAAGCATTTTCGCCTAATGTTCCAATACCTTCAACTCCTGGCAAAGAAGTTATATGAAGCAGAATTCCGCTTTTACGCTTGCTCATTTTTGTAACTCCTTCTAAAAACAGACAAATGACTTGCAGTTTCACGAACGATTCTCTGTACTGCTAAACCATGTTTCAGATCAGGAAGAAATGCAGCAGCATCATTACCTGTAAAGAAACGGTAGTGCGCATGAACCATTGATCGCAACCAACCGGGAGGAACATGTCCGGACGGAAAACTGGTAATTGGTTTATAATTACTACCTACAATTTGCGTTACCCATTTATTACTGCCTTCCAGGTAATATTCAAAATATTCCGAATGGCTTGAAGAATATCGGAGAGCCCCTTTTTCCGCATAAATTTCCAAATGCACCAAATCTCCACTGCCAGAGCTAATCCTGCTGGCCGATAAATTTCCTACAGCCCCTGTTTCCGGCTCTACCAGGGAAAGCGAACTAAACAAATCCGAACCTGCAGGAACATCAGCAAAATTACCTCCTTGCAAGGCACTTGTAATCTGAATATCTTCTCCCAAGAATGCCATAAGCAAGCTAATTCCATGTGAACCTAAATCGGCCATGGCTCCCCCATCCGGAGCAGGAGTTAAACGCGTAGTTCTTTTTTCGCGGTAAGAAGACTGCAAATAATCTCCATGATAATATTTCAAATCAAAATGTATGGGGTTTCCGAGCTCTCCCGACTTCCAAAAATTTAATGCCTCCCGCACTGCAGAAGTTTGTAAATACTGGAAACCGACCTGAATTTTCACTTTATCACCAAATTCATTTAGCAGTTTTTTCATCTCCTCCTCTTCCTGAACAGATGAACAAACTGGCTTTTCAAGATAAATATATTTTACATTTGGCATTTGTAAAGCCATCTGGAAATGTTCAAAATGAACGTTATTGGGGCCCAATATAAAAACAACATCAATGGCTTCATTTCTTGCGAACTCCTCTACTGATTCCGCGTTTTTAAATCCATATTTTGCAGCAAACTTATCTCTGCTTTCCTGCCGCACTGAAGCAACCGATTCCAAAATAAGTTCAGGAACATCATCATAATAGAACTTTAATGCTTCAATAGAATATGCATGAGCCTTGGCAATACCACCAGCACCTAAAAAACCAATATGTAATTTTTGTGTCATCATTGTCTAATATTTGTTCAAAAATAGTATTTTGTTTTAACAACGCTGATGCCCCACACATCGGAAATATTTATAATACTCCTGCAAAAAATGCTTCTCCGTTCATACGTTAAACAAAGATGACAACTTCACCTATTCTTCAACAATCTATTTCAACCATTTATCCAGCCAGTTAAAGAAAACACGTTGCCATAAAATTCCGTTTTGTGGCTGCAATACCCAGTGGTTTTCCTCCGGGAAATATAAGAATTCAGCAGGAACTCCCCGTAAGATAGCCCCATTAAAGGCAGCCATACCCTGTCCCTCCGGAACCCGAAAATCTATTCCGCCCTGTACTATTAATATTGGAGTATCCCAATTCTGGATATATTTATGAGGAGAGAAACTAAATGAACGTTGAGCCGCAGCATTGGTCGTATCCCAGTACGGCCCCCCCAGATCCCAGTTTACAAACCACATTTCTTCGGTAGTAAGGTACATTTGTTCGAAGTTAAAAATCCCGTCGTGCGCAATAAATGCCTTAAAACGTCCTTCGTGGTGCCCGGCCAAATACATTACTGAATAACCACCATAACTTGCACCAACTGCTCCCAACCGCGTTTCATCAACAAATGGTTCTTTAGCCATTTCATCTATAGCGGTTAACAAATCTTCAATATTCTGACCTCCGTAATCTTTTGAAATCTGTTCATTCCATTCCTGTCCAAACCCAGGTAATCCACGGCGGTTAGGCGCGACCACTATATAATCGTTGGCTGCCATCATCTGAAAATTCCAGCGGTACGACCAAAACTGGCTAACTGTTCCCTGCGGCCCACCTTGATTATAAAGCAATGTGGGATATTCTTTATTTGGATCGAAATGCGGAGGATAGATTACCCAGGTAAGCATCTTCTTTCCATCGGTAGTTTTCATCCAACGTTTTTCCACTTTCCCCATGGTTAGTTGATCCAGAATCCCTTTGTTTACTGTTGTCAGCGCCTCATCTTTCCCGGTAAGCGGATCTACCAGATACATCTCTGCCGGCTGTGACATGGACACTTTTTGGGCAATTAACTTCTTCCCTACAGGCAAAACATTCTGGTAATTATGTACCCCATCTGTCAACCGGGCAATGGAACCATCCGCTAAATCAAGCCGGTAAATTTCGTCGGTAGCGTGAATATCACTAATAAAAAAGATAGATTTGCTATCTTCACTCCAGGCCAAACCACTTGAGTTCTGATCAAAATTCTCCGAATAATCCTTCTTTTCACCAGTTTCTAAATCAGCCACAAATAACCTGGATTTGTCCGATTCATATCCATCTCTAGCCATACTTTCCCAAGCCATATATTTTCCATCGGGAGAGAACACCGGATTCTGATCGTACCCCATCATTCCCGAAGAAAAATTCACTGTTTTGCCAGTTTCTGTATTGTAAAAGTATATATCAGAATTGGTTGAAATGGAATACGCTTTACCCACTTTCTTTTTGCAGGTATAGGCCAGTGTTTTGCTATCTGCACTCCATGCAATCTGCTCTGTTCCACCAAAGGGTTTCATGGGTGAATCAAATTTTTCACCTTCCATAATATCCTTTCCATCGCCTATTTTCCCGTCGGTATAGTTAGCTACAAAAATGTGGCTGTAAGTATAATCATTCCAGGTATCCCAATGCCGGTACATTATATCGGTTTCAATCCGGGCATTGGCTTTTGGCAAATCGGCATATAAATCATGAATATCCTTATCAAGCTTAACATTCTTCAAATAATATATTTTGTTTTGATCGGGCGAATAGCCAAATCCCTGAATTCCTCCTTCAACATCGGAAACCTGGTTACCCCCCGAACCATCAGGATTTATTTCCCAGAGTTGAACACTTCCCGACACAGAAGACAAATAACCAATCTTTTTTCCATCGGGCCTCCACACTGCCAATGATTCATTTGCTCCTGAATTGGTAATATTTCTTACTTCGCCACCGGAAACAGGCATAGTATATAAATCGCGATACGAACGATTTTTTTCAATATTATAATACGTTACTGAATACAATAGTGTTTTCTTGTCAGGAGAAACCATGGCACTTCCTATCCTCCCAAACGACCAAAGCAATTCCGGCGTCATTCTGTCCGAAGAAAGAGTGGGCGTTTCTGGTAAATAATTTTCCGATTCTTTCATATTCTCTTTTTGAGTGCAGCCCCAAAATAAGGCAAAAAGTAAAATAACACTTAATCTTTTCATTTGTTTGTATTTCTAATTTTCAAAGGAAATGTATGGAAATAATCTCAATTGCACAGAATTTATTTCATTTCAGTAGTTTAAAACAATTTTTCTTCAAAATAAGCAAAATGAATCTTCTTCTGAAATGATTTTTACCAACAAAAAAAGAGGTGCCTGTAAAGACACCTCCCTATCTAGCCATACGAAAAAGCACCATTAATTGTTTTCACTATAATGGTAAACACCCTCGTAATCGAAACTATCGCCATCGTAATTAGTGCCGGTTACCCTGTAGACAATTGAATCCCGTCCGGCTACTTCCAATTTATTTAATTTGAATGAAACAAAACCCGTAAATGGAATACTTTCATCATCACCTTTTTTATTGTGTCTTAATTCCAATTCAATTGGTTGATTAGAACCATCAATCTCACCGGGTTCTTTTACAAGATTAATAAAATGTATTTGATCGTATCCCCAATATTTTATTTTAAAATTGAGCAAACTATCTGAAAGCCAAACATTCCGAACAATAATAGGGTCGTTACCAATGCTATCCTGATTTTCGGCAGTAATATCAATAATATCTTTCATCAGAATCTTTTGCATCGAATTCACCCTCACATAATATTCAGTTGCACCTGCAGTATCCGTACCATTGTCATCCAGAATAGTATAATTAATAAGAATACGATCACCTCCTTCAGGCGTGTAATCATCAACTGAATCATAACGCCAAGTACCAGCAACCGGAACCAAAACATCATCATTATCCATTACCAACTCGTATTTCTCTGAATTGAACCCCGTTTCTTTTAAAACTCCAAATCCAACCCACACATTTGATAATGAATATCCATCATCGTCCAGACATCCTGTAAGGACAACCATCACTCCAATTAAAAGTCCTAAAATAATCTTCTTCATCGCTATCTTACTATTTTCATTTTATTTCACATGGATTAGATTTATATATATGCAATATGGTTGCGTAAAAAATAAAAAAAAACTGACAAGTTTTGCTGACAAAATCTTTCAATATAAATTGGCACAACAATTGTTATTTAAAATTTCATATATATAAATAATTATATATAATTTTGAGTTATGAAAGAAATTGTATCGTTAAACGATTTGAACCAGGAACTTAGTTCAAACAAGACAGTTTGGTTATTGTTATATAAAAAAGGCTCGCAACAAAGCGACTGTGCTTTTGAAAACTATGAGAAAGCTGCTAAAAATACAGATAATATTGTTCTTTATCATGCTGATGTAAATAAAGTAAAAGATATACATCCTGCTTATAAAATTACCAGCGCCCCTTCGCTTCTTAATTTTGAAAACGGACAACTAAGGAATATTGTAAAAGGATGCTACCACCCCCAGCAATTCAAAACTATTTTTGAAAAAACAGCTTTTACAGCCAGGGAGGCAGGAAATGAAAAACTACAGAAAAATGTAACAATTTATACAACCCCCACCTGTACCTGGTGTAACACCGTAAAAAGACACTTACAGGAACACGGCATCCGCTATCAGGAAATTGACGTATCTGCCAACCAAAAAGCAGCAGAAGAAATGGTAAGAAAAAGTGGTCAGCAGGGAGTTCCGCAAACCGACATTAATGGGGAGATAATTGTTGGTTTTGATCGGACTAAAATAAATTCACTGTTAGGAATAAATTAATTATATGAAATGAATTTTGAAACAAAACAAATAAAAACAGATAAAATGAAAAAACTAGTATTTCTTCTGGCAGTAACTGTTTTCTTTTTGGAAAGTTGTGATTCAAGCCAGGCAAAAAACAAAGGAAAAGAATCATCAGAAACTTCGGTTACGGCACCTTCTGAAACAACATCACAAAACAATGGCCCCGAGGGTGGATCAATCCTATTAACAAAGGAAATGTTTCTGGAAAAAGTTTGGGACTACAACTCGTCTCCTCAAGACTGGAAATTTAAAGGTGACAAACCTGCTATTATTGACTTTTATGCAGACTGGTGCGGCCCATGTAAAATAGCATCTCCGATATTGGAAGAAATATCAAAGGAGTATGCAGGCAAAATTAATGTGTATAAAATAGATACCCAAAAAGAAAGGGAGTTAGCATCGGTATTTGGCATACAGGGAATTCCCGCTTTCCTGTATATTCCACAAAACGGAAAGCCCACCATGATGTCGGGAATTGCCCGCTCCAAAGAAGAAACCAAAGAAATGTTTAAGTCAAACATCGACAAGTACTTATTAACTTCAAATTAATTTTTTAACTATTAATTTTAAAGAATGGTAAACATGAAAGAATTACAGCCTATTAACCAAAATGTTTTACTGGAATTATCGGAAGATATATCCGAGCAAAAAACCGCTTCAGGAATTATTATTCCTGATTCTGCAAAAGAAAAACAAGAAGTTGCAAAGGTTATTGCCATTAGCAACATTGAAAATGCAGAAGTAGCACCTGGTGACGAGGTTCTCTACAAAAAATTTGCAGGAACAGAAATCGATTACGAAGGGAAAAAATACCTTTTGTTGCCGTATGCTGATATCTTGTCGAAAATTGTAGAAACAGAATCTATCTGATAAGCTGTCAATTCAGAATTTTAGTTATCATTCTGCCAAAATTTTTCAAAATCGATATGGAAAGCTGGAATTACTATTCCGGCTTTTTTTGAATTCACTCTCCAAACTATGCAGAAAGAATTTCGATTAGTTCGTCTCCTGACACCAACTTTTGCCCGCCACTTTCCATATTTTTCAGCGTAAACTTTTTTGCCTCCATTTCAGACTCACCAGCCAAAATGACATATGGAATTTGTTTCTTGTTGGCATAGTTCATCTGTTTTTTCATTTTCGCATTTTCAGGGAAAATCTCTACGTTTATATTATTTTTTCGAAGTTGAGCCAAAACCGGCAAACAGTAAGCTTCCTCTTTTTCGCCAAAGTTTACAAACATGGCTTTTGTTGTTTCCAACGATTCCTGCGGAAACAAATCGAGTTGAGTAAGTACATCAAAAATACGTTCTGCGCCAAACGAAACACCAACTCCGGAAACATCTGGCAAACCAAAAATCCCGGTTAAATCGTCGTAGCGACCTCCGCCACAAATGCTTCCTATGACAACATCTTTCGCTTTTACTTCGAAAATGGCACCGGTATAATAATTTAATCCGCGGGCCAACGTTAAATCCAGCTCCACTTCCGTTTGCAAATCAAGTTTTTCAAGGTAGCCAAATACTATTTTAATTTCTTCCACTCCCTTCATGCCTGTTTCAGAAGCAGACAAAATATTTTCAAGTTGCGTAATTTTTTCAGCAGAACTTCCTTCCAAGGCTAAAATGGGTTGCAATTTCTGAATCGCTTCATCGGAAACACCTTTTTCCGAAAGTTCCAGATTGACTTTCTCCAAGCCAATTTTTTCCAGCTTGTCGATGGCAACGGTAATATCAACAATCCGGTCGTTTTCGCCAATAATTTCAGCAATTCCGGCCAAAATTTTCCGGTTATTAATTTTTACAACGGTATTGATTTTCAATCGTCCAAAGACATCGTCAATAATTTGCACCAACTCCATTTCGTTGAGCAAACTATTACTGCCAATCACATCAACATCACATTGATAAAATTCACGGTAACGCCCTTTTTGCGGACGATCGGCCCGCCACACCGGTTGAATTTGGTAACGTTTAAACGGAAAAGTAATATCGTTACGGTATTGCACAACAAAACGGGCAAACGGAACTGTTAAATCGTAACGTAATCCTTTTTCAGAAATCTTTGTAGACATAGAATTGGAATCCTTTTCCGAATAGGTGCCGTCTGAAACTTTGGACATAAAATCGCCGGAATTCAAAATTTTAAACAGCAATTTATCCCCTTCATCTCCATATTTCCCCAGCAAGGTTGAAAGATTCTCCATAGCAGGCGTTTCAATGGATTGAAAACCATACAAACGAAAAACATCTTTTATGGTATCGAAAATATAATTTCGTTTCACCATTTCAAGGGGTGAAAAATCTCGGGTTCCCTTTGGAATAGACGGTTTTTGTGCCATGCTGATATTTTATTTTGAGGGGAACAAAAGTAGTGAAAATGATTTCTATTTACGAAATATAAATAGAGTTTTACTTTTTAATTAATAAACTTAATAGTAAGTGGATAACGATAATACTGCCCGTTATTCGCTGCAACGGTTCCCATAATTACCAGAATTAACCAGGCAATACCAAAACCTATAAGCATTAAAATTCCGATACCTACAAAAATCAGTATCGCAGAAACAATAAAAATAATTGTCCAGGTAATCTGGAAATTCAGCACTTCTTTTCCCTGGTCTGCCACAAACCCAAATTCATCCTTTTTTATCAAATAAATAATTAATGGGCCAACAACATTTCCAAACGGTATACCAATAAAAGCTGCCAGAGATGCCAGATGCACCAACATCCCCCATTGTTTTTCATTTGTATCAGTAATAATTCGCTCCATAATTTTTGATTTTTATTCAACTAATTTAAGCATTTTTTGTTTTTTCGTAGTCACAAAAGAAGCAGCCATGGAAGAAAAGAAAAAAGAAGGAAGATACAGCCGCATTTATAACCAGTTAAATGATCTTGTTTTAAAGAGCAAAAATACTTCGGCACGAATGGCTACAGTTATTGCAGTGCTCCACAATAAAATGGAAACATTTTTCTGGACAGGATTTTATTTAATTGACAATGGCCAAATGACAGTAAATATGTACCAGGGCCCGGTAGCATGTCAAATTTTGGAAAAAGACAAAGGTGTATGCTGGGCAGCTTTTAATAAAAAGCAAACAATAGTAGTAGACGATGTACATTCTTTTCCGGGTCATATTGCCTGCGACTCCCGCTCGAATTCAGAAATAGTGATACCTTTTAAAGATGCTCAAGGTCAAATTATTGGAGTACTTGACATTGACAGTAAAGAAAAGTCGGCTTTTTCAGAAACAGATGCACGATGGTTGGAAAAAATCCTGGAACTGGTTTATAAACACTGACATTTATTGGAATCTTTTGGTTGACTAAATTAATTAGGCACTTTTCTCACAAAGCAACCAAACCATTATTTAACAGGTTAATTTTCCAGTACGAAATGGAGCAAAATCGCCCCCCTACCTTCTCCGTTTCCTGTATCTTTTTCTAATACAGTCAGGCAAAACACTTCCAACACTCTATACAAAACTCATTACCAACACTTTCCAGAATTCAAGAATATTATTGCTGCAAAAATAAAACAAAACCATCCATTTGTTTTTTTTGTACTTTTATCCCATTAAATTAGATGAAAGAGAATGAGCAAACAGATGCCACATAAATTCCTGTTCGGTAAAAGTTCAGCTGCTGAACTGGATGGATTTATTAATCTGCACTGCCTGCTGAATTGCCTTTACTTCCACTCTGAACTCTGATTCACCACTTTCTTATTAGTTGCCCCCTTTTAATTTGTGTGTTTGTTTTTAAACTCATCTTACATATGCAATGGAAGCATTCGATTCGTATTTAAACGATCTGGTAAATCAGAATCGCAATCTATTCAATTCTGAAACCAATATTAACTGGCTACACCCTTACAATTCAGCTCATTTTCAACAACGCAGAGAAGAACTGCTAAAACAATTGGAAGAGAATTTTCTATTTAAGGAGACCAAACCTTACCACAAACAAATTTCCAAAGGATGTATGTTGTGCGGACTGGGAACATGGAGTTGCCTTTTCATAACAGGGAAATGCAATGCCGGTTGTTTTTACTGCCCGGCGCCTCAACTTTCGGATGAAACGCCGGAAACACAAGGACTAAAGTTTGATACTGCAGAAAGCTATGCTGAGTATATTGATTTCTTTAAATTTAAAGGGGTAAGTTTTAGTGGAGGCGAACCACTACTGTTTTTTGATCGCACACTGCAATACCTCAAACAAATTCGTAAAAAGTGCAGCCCTTCGGTGTATATTTGGATGTATACCAATGGAATACTAGGCGACGAGCAAAAATTTAGAAAGCTGGCAGCTGCCGGAATTGATGAAGTTCGGTTTGACATTGGCGCTACCGGATTTAAACTCGATAAATTACACGCAGCAAAGGGGATTGTACCCACTATTTCCATAGAAATTCCGGCTATACCTGAAGAGAAAGAAAAACTAAAACAGTTACTTCCTGAAATGATAAAAGCAGGAGTTAGCAACCTGAATCTTCATCAACTGCGGCTAACCAAACATAATGCCCCCAAACTGCTAAAACGAGATTATACATACATCCCGGCCGAACGCCCCATTGTTTTGGAATCAGAACTGGCAGCACTTGAAATTATTCAATACGCCAAACAAAATCACCTTGATATCGGGATAAATTATACCATTTTAGCGACAAATTTACCCAATAAAATTTTTGGTGTACAATTCATATCCGGTTATTGATTTTACCAGTTCGGGTGTGAGTTGATGTACCATGTGAGTTATTTTGTCCTGTAAAGCTTTGGTTGATTCGAAAAATTTCATTGCCACCCTGTCTTTCATCCACTGCCACACCTTTTCTGCCGGGTTGAGTTCCGGGGAATAGGCAGGAATCCGCACCAGCCTGATATTTTCCGGGATGGTTATATTCTGGCAGGCATGAAACCCTGCATTGTCAATAACCATTAACTTAAGTTCTTTTGGCCTGTTTCGGCTAAAATCTTTCAGGAAAGCTTCAAAAATAGCGTTGTCCACTTTCGGTGTTTCCCAGTAAAAGGCATCCCCGGTGACAGGAGAAAAGCACCCCCAAAGCCATAACCACTTGTAACTGTGCTGGAACCTGCCTACAGGCCTTATCCCTCTTGATACGAGTACCCGCTTTTGTCTGGTCATTAAACCGAAGCGGCTTTCATCCTGGAAATAAATGTTTATGGACTCATACTTATTTTTATCCAGACTGTTTCTAAACCCCTCAATCAACCCTGGTAGTTTTTTTAAAGGCTTCAACAGCCTGCTCGTCCTTCCTGTGATGTGATTTTCGTGCAATTTTCAGCCTTGAATTTAATCGGGAACGGCAATATTTATATATCACATGGTAAGGGATTTCTTTCCCAAACTCCGATTTTGCCCAATGGCATAGTTCCACATAACTGGTTATATCTGTTGATGCATCCTGCAATTTTCTGGCAATGCCCTGTTTTTCATTATCTGAAAGCTTGTCTTTGCGTTTGCCTCGGCTTGATACCGTCAGGTACCCATCGATGCCTTTCTCCTGGTACATTTGTAGCCAGTTATAAATGGTCTTACGCCCACGTTTTAACTTCTTCGATAATTCATAAGTGTAACGTACCTTGCCTTGTTTTATCAGTAATAATGCTTTCACCCTGCCTTGCTGTAAAAGCTTGTCTTGTTTGCGGAGAAGGTACATCAGGTGTTCCTCGCTTTCCTTGATGGTGATGTCGATTGTTTTTGCCATGATGTCAAGTTAATAATTATTGGGTAAATTAACAAGAAATATGGTATTACTGTTCCTTCTTTTATAAAAACAGGTTTCAAAAAGCTGGTTTCAGAAAGCAAATTGCCAATGCACTGGCCGAGCCGGATGAAAAAATTACAGAAAAAGGATTTATTCGGAATTTTAATGAAAATAATATCAGCTATAAAACACTGTTACTCTCTGATGTTCCTTATCCACTGGCTCAATCTTCAGAACTAAAATTACCTCATAAAAAAATATTTATACGAACAGAACAAGCCATGTTACCCCAAAAGTTGGGATCGGAACAAAAACAGCAAATCAACTCTCTGCTTAACAAAGAACCAGAGGCAATACCTTCTGATTCTTTATCTTTTAACATATGGCAGATGGAATATATAGAAAAAGGCCTCAGAGAAATTTAGTAAATTATGTAAACACTGCCTTGGACAAAATTCAGGGGCAATATAAAATGTGTTTAGTTTACCTTATTTCAGCTTTCTTTTCCAATGCTTTTTTAGCTATCATAGGGAGGACTCCTTCGTCTGCCCATTCCTCGCAATGACCAGCCATTGGAGTAAATGAAATTTCCGCATCTGATTTAGGATTTTCTGTTTTATCCAGAAACATTTTCAGAAAACGGGTTGCAACATTCGAATACAATCCATCCATATCACCGGTCCATATCCATATTTTCCCCTGAAGCCTGGCTCCTATTTCGCCCCAGTTTTTCTCCAGCACTTTTTTCAAATCGTACTTTTCCCACTGTTTGGCAATTGCATGATCTATTTTTCCCGTCACAGGGTCAAACATTAGTGAAGGAAGTCCATCGTTTCCTTTTGGCCCAAAAACGGCATTATATGCACCAAACTGCCCGCCAGAAATACGATAATCGTTGGTGCGGCTTTCCAAATTTTCACGGGCAATCCATTCTTTCATAGAATAGGTTGGCTCTCCATAAATAGTTCTTCTTCCGGGCTGCAAATACCCGTACTTATTATAGAAAACATTATCATCCTCGTAAATATTTATCAATCCGAAATGTTCAAAATCAACAGGATCAGGGCTATATGACCATGTCCCGTCAAAAATATCAGGATAAAAAATTTGCAGAGCCAATGCCACCCAAGCTCCTGTTGAATACCCTGTAAGATAACGCATCTTTGAATCTGGCTTATAGCGGACCAGGCTTTCTATTTCAGGAATCAACTCCTCTGTTAATGCTTTTCCACAAGGACCGTTATTTTCCGAATCTACTTGATATGTATCACCATAAGGCCCTCGCGAATCGAGAAAAACATAAATAATTTGCGGAGCATCTTTAGATGAGCGTTGCGCCATAAAATCAGCATCTTTTAGTAACCTGTTTACATTATCATACCTACCATTTAATCCGGGCACCCGATAACATATCGGATATGTAGTTTTTGGATTATCGAAATAAGTAGTTGGCAGTAATATGGAAGCACGTAAATACCTTGGATGGCCTGAAAATTCGGAAAGAAATTTACTTTTTATTTCAACAGTTTTTACAAATTTATCCTTTATAACTTCCGTCTCAGGAATTGCCTTCTCCAAAACTAAGTGAATATTTTCATCATCAGTAAAATCAGCAGAAACAACCTGGCTATATAAATTTCCGGGAATATTCTCTTTAGCATCATCGATATTTTGTTTATATACCACCTGAAAATAATATTTCCCCGAAGGCTCATTTCCACTGTACGCCCCAACACTTAATACTTTCTCATCATTACTATCAAAAGTATACGACAAATCCGACGACCACTTATCAGGCGTTATTCCAATTACAATCTCCGAACCATTTCTGGGCTCTTTTCCCGCATGTTTTGTTACGTGCAAAAGCAAACGTCCTCCATCTTTGAACAAAGGTTTTACGGAAGATGAAACAGTTATAGTAGCACGAATAAGAGGTATGGTATTTTCCCGAGCTTTCAATTCTTCAGGAAAAAAACAACAGCTCATTAAAAACAAAATAAAAATCAACCTTTTCACTTCAAACAGTAATCTATTCATAATATGATAAAATTCAGTAGTGTCCGACTAAATTAAATAAAAAGAAGGTACTCCCTTTCGGTTTCCCTTCAAAGTTGTAAATTGATTTTTACGAAAACTCTTTACAACATGGGTAAAATTAGTGAAATAAAATTTGTCGGACAGCCGATTTTCAAACAGGTCATCAATTTGATAGAAAGAGTCAACATATCATCCATAGTAAGGTCGTACGACAGCGACAGGTATTATAAAGCATTTAAGAGCAGGACGCACTTAATCACCATGTTGTTTGGGATTTTAAGCCGATGCGATTCGATGACCGAAACATGTGAAGGGCTAAGGGCTTTAGGCGGGAAACTAAACCATCTTGGTTTGGAAAAAGCACCAGCCAAGAGTACAGCCAGCGATGGCTTAAGAAACCGGGACAACCGTTTTTTCGAGGACTTGTATTTTGCATTGGTCGATAAGTATCAATCATTTTTGTCGGACAGCCGGACTTATGGGCTAACATTCAAAGAGGTACTTTTAATTGACTCAACAACAATTCGCTTATTTAGCGACATCTTAAAAGGTGTTGGCCGTAATCCCAAGGGAGATGGGAAAAAGAAGGGCGGTTTAAAAGTCCATATGCTTATTGACGCCGTACAGTCGGTTGGCCGGTTTGTAAAAATTACAGCCGCAAAAGTCCATGACAAAAACTTCCTGAAAAGCCTTGAACTAATATCACATAGTATGATAGTGTTTGACAAAGCTTACAATTATTATCACCAATTTGCCTTGTGGACTACCCAGCAAGTTTATTTTGTTACCCGCCTGAAAAAGAATGCTGTTTATGAGATAATTGAAACAAAACGGGTGCATTACCGCAAGAAAGGAAAGGCAAAAGTGCTACGCGATGAGATTATAGAACTCACATATCATCCCGAGAATGAAAATGGCAAACGGCAGATGAAGGTTTTCAGAAAAATACGTTTGCGCAAAGTATGTTACCAGGATGAAAAAAACAGGTATTTTGAATTCCTGACCAACAACTTCGGGATAAGCGCAGAAGAAGTGGCCTTTCTTTATAAAAAGCGATGGGGCATCGAATTATTGTTCAAAAAAATGAAGCAAAACTTCCAGTTGCATTATTTCTATGGAGAGAACGAAAATGCAATACGTACACAGGTTTGGTGCACGTTAATTGCCCAATTGTTAATGACTGTTATTCAAAAAATTGCTCAAACCAGGAAAGCATTTTCGGTTGTGGCTTCACTAATAAGGATACACCTGATTAGTATGCTTGACATGGTAGAACTATTACGTTGTACCAGTCGCGCATATAAAATCGAAGTTGGCGAACCTCCCGGGCAACTTCAGTTAAACCTGGTTTAGACAGGGGGTCTGTTTTGAAAAAATAAATTAGATGCCCATAAACAGGGCGTTATAGTGAATAAAATTTGAAATCCCGACTTTTGTCGGTTAATAGTGATAAAATTTTAAAAAGCTCTCATTTACCGCCATTGAACCAACGCACTGTTATATGCCTCTTCTATGCGCCACTGAGGTTTATGGAAATAAATTAATCCATGGCCAGGTAACATAATATCCATATCTACCTGGGCAAATTTCCGTAGCGATTCTATATATTTTTTCTTATCAAAATCAAAAGACCCATCCCAGCCAAAATCGCCAGCCAACAGAGTTCCTATAATATCGCCACTCACTGTTATTTTTTTATTCTCATGTACAAAAGAATAAGCAGTACACCCCATAGTGTGCCCAGGATAATAACCAACTTTAAATTTCACTCCTAAAACGTTCAGTTCTTCACCATCAACTACAATCCGGTCTACAACAAAAGGCTTAAATTTCTTGTGATAAAGATAACCGGCGCAACGTTCGTCACCTGATTGAACAGACTCTGCTGTTTCTTTTATTGCAACGAATTTCACCCCTCGTTTCTTTAAAATGTGCCCCCCCCCGGTGTGATCATAATGTGCATGGGTGAGAATACAGTATTTAATATCATCCGGCGATAAATCCCAATATTTCATATTATCAGAAATCTGTTCCATTGTATCACCGCATCCACAATCAAACATGATCAATCCATCATTCGTTTTCAATACATATGAATTGGCATCGTTCCACAATGCGCCCTGCAAATCGAAAGTAACTCCATTCAAATCACCACCTACCTGGTATAAATTTTTTAGTATCTGCATATTCTAAGTTTTCGTCTTTATTTTCTATTTCAAAGTTGTACCATAAATCCATGGTAAATTCAAACGTGTAACATGTGTTGTTTCCAAACCATTATGCATTTTTCTGTTTCCTGCACAATGCCCCAATAAAACAGCATCTTCGGTAAAATCAATTGCCGTATAACAATACCATCCGTCAGGATCATTCTCAATCGTTTTCTTTTCTATCCAGTTTTTTCCTTCATCTTTTGAAATCGCCAAATTAAAAGGAGTACGTTTTCCCCGACCATTTTCATCGATATCACTCTCGTTCCATACTAATAATAAGTCTCCGGTTTGAGGAATACGTTTTATGGATGCCGGCGAGCGAGGAGATTTTATATTTCCCGGCTGGATATGCGACCAGTTTTCTCCGCGGTCTTTCGACCATGAAAAATACTGTACTCCTTTATCTGTTCTGCAATACATAAACAGGCTTCCATTGTTTAATTCACAAACTCCGGGTTCCTGTAAGGTAATGTTGCCCTTATTCTCAACCGAATTACTCTTATGCCAGGACTTTCCATTATCATCGGAGTAATAACACATGATTTCTGCTTTTTCATCCATTTTATCCCCTTTTGTCGGATGCATAGCCACTGGCAGAATTATTCTTCCATTATTTAATTGAATTACCCGATCGTTGTTTAAAACAAAATAGGCAGTAGTATCTATACAAGGATGTGGGGCACTCCAGCTTTGAGCTTCGTCCTCCGAAATTCGCATAACAGGAATACAATCGTTTATGGAATTTTTGCGCAAATAAAAAAGTGCAATTTGATTGTTTCTGAGACGTAAAAGCGAAACTGACATCACATTCATATCTCCTTCGTTGGCAACAACTTCAACATCTTCGCTGCTCCATTTTTTCCCATTATCACCTGAAATCCGGCTAACCAAATGAGCTTTTGCATGATCCCCTGCTCCACTAGTAAATTTAGTATAAACAAAAATTATATTTCCATTTTTCAAACGAATAAAATCACCCTCACTGTTCCTTGGATTTTCATCACCTGATTTCAGCTGCAATACAATCTCTTTTCCTGAATTTTCTTTTTGACCAGTTTGGCAGGCAACAAAGATCAAAAAAATCGGGATGAATAAAAAAGCTTTGCGTTGCAGTAAATTCAACATAATCAATAATTTTAAAAATCTTTATACTTTCATCAAAGATATCATTTATACACTATCTCACCGTAAACTGAAGCTGATACAACCTACTGCTTAATTACCCAAACATCAGTCACTCGTGATTGCTTGCGCCAGTTCAAATTTTCCTCATCAGGTTTATCAAATGTAATTAACAATTTTCCATTTTTTATTAATTCTTTCGGAAGAGGAAATTCCTTAAACTGTTCATAGCCTTTTTCATATTTGGTTGGTTTCAGCCGCTCACCATTCGCCCGTAAAAATGCTTCACCATAACCTGCAACCCGAATCAGATAATCAGAAGTTGAATCGAGATCATCATAATGCAATTCAGGTGTAAACTGAAATAACTGGGTGGAGAGTCTTTTGCGGCTATGCCCATTATTTTCCCACAAATAATCAATAGAATCGTCGGTTTCGGAAACAACATGTTTTGCATCGGCGCTTGAAATATTGTCGTAAAAACTTCCTTCTCCCGGAGTTTCGTAATTGCGAATAAAATCGAGCCTTGCCACCTTTTCCTTTTCTGAACTCATCTCACGAACTTTGGCAAACTCATCTTCCAGCCACCAGATGTTATTCAACGGATAATCAATAAAGTCGAGCACACAGCCCCGCTCTGCTCCACGTGCATGGTATTTCTCAACACTTGTTTGCAGCCCGACTGACTCGAACAAGTCCTCGCAATATTGAACAGCTTTCATTCTTAAATCCTGTGCCACTGGCTCCGTTTTCGCTTTTTCCAATACAGTCATCGCTCCATCCATAGCATTTTCGGCTCCCAGAGAATTTGCTTTTGCCAAAACTCCATATGCCTGCTGTTCCAAACCTTTTTCGTAATCGTTACGCTGCTGAATGTATGCATCGTAATATGCGCGCATAACCAATTGTTGCCAGCGCCAGTTTCCGGCCAATTGCGGATTTTCCACTTCCAGCGCCTTCCACAATTCCAGCGTTTGTCCAATCGTTGCATTTCCTTTAATCGGCCCAACCCAATTCTGCTCCAAAGCAAAGATTCCTTCTGTAGCCTTTTCAGCCACTGTCCAGCCAAAAAAGAAGCGGCAATACTCTTTTATAATCTGGTGAATATCATTTTTTGAATTCCACCCCAGTTCACTCCAGAGTACTTTGTTTACATCATCATGAACGCCGTCTGAGTAAGAAACAAAACCATTCGTAAACGGCGAGTCCTGTTGAAAAACGGCATTGTAATATTCAGGCATAGGATTCGTAGCTTCCCGCCCCAAAGTAAGCGCAAAAGCCTGGTCCCAAAGTGGAACAGGGTACTGGCAACGAACCGTGTGAGTAATATCAGGATAAAAGCGGTGTTCATATTTTTCAGGTAATAATTCACGTTCCAGTTTTATTGGAGGACTGCCGGGACCATAAACTACACCTGCCAGCCAATCTGGTTTTTCCTCTTCCAAATAATTAAAAAAATAGCGTACTTTCTCTTCGTTAAATCCCTGCAACGAAACCCAGATTCCTGCATCCGGATGATATTTATGTAAAATTGTTGCAAGCTCTTTCATAAAAGGCAGAACTTCCTTCGGATGGTTATGACCAGGATCGCCTCCCGGAATGAAAACATCATCCAGACGCGGACATGCCTTATAAAATTCTTCATGACTTTTTATCTCTTCTAAACGAAGTTTCTCATCTGCTAAATCAAATGAAGCCGGAGTCCACACCCAATAATCCGCATCATATTTTTCGCATATTTCACTCAAATGAATATTCATTTCGGCAGGAGTGTATTTCATCAAAACCGACTTGTCTTCAAAGGGAATATTTTCAAAGCTATTCGCTCCGAAAAATACCTGCTCACGAAAGTGCTGATCAAATTCATCTACTGTCCATTCATCCCAGGAATTCGCCGTGTTTCGATAACCAAACTGGTGACCACGAATGGGATATTCAGGGGAAGATGCAAAATCTGTATTGGAAGGCAATTGAAAAATTCCGTCGTGTATTTCAGCAGTACGAAGCAACCAGCCAATTCCATATAAAACACCACGGGCGTCGGCGCCAATAATCCAGAGAATATTCCTGCCATCTTTTTTCTCCTGAACCACGCGGAAACCTTCTTTCTTTGTTTCAGGCAAATTGCTTCCTTCACTTAAAGGCAAGGCAGTTCCTTTTAAATCTTCGTCACTGGAAAGCACGAGGGCAATCACTGTTTTTCCTTGCCAGTTTTCACTTTGGCTCAGAGTCAACGATGTTCTTTTTCCAACTTCTTCTACTAAAATATCAGCGGTTGATTGTCGTACCGGTTCTTTGATGGAAGAAGAAACCAGAATTGAGGATTTAGATAAATCGAATTGATTACTTTGCTTGCAGCATGTAATAGTTCCTGAAAAAATTATCAGAAACAAAAAAATGAAAGTTCTTCTCATTGCAAAAATCTTTCGCATAAAAATATTTTGATTGGGTAAAAATAGGAAACGTTATCACGGCATTTTCTAATGTTATTTTACCCGGATCAAAGGCTCAACTTATTCCTTAAGTCTTGCACCCTTTAAACGTTCAGATTCCCAACCGTGATCTACATACTCCCAGGTAAAATCATTGCCGTTTACATGTACAAGAACAAAACCCTCCTTCGTGTTGTGACGACGGCCTTTCCAACCATTTCCCGCGATAGAGCCACCGGTTATATAATAAATACGGTCGTTAACCACGCCGTATTCTTTCCAGTGAATGTGTCCCTGCAAAATCAGAACTTTTTTATAATCCTCCAGCATTTGAAATATTTCGGCAGAATTACCCACATTTCCTCTACCATTGCTTCCCTTTACCTGGGCACGCGCTGTAATCATAGGAAGATGCGTTGCAATAACAACCGGAGTTGCTGTATCAACTTTTGCCAAATCTTCTTTTAGCCAGGCCAATTCTTCTTCACTAAAAACGCCTGTGTACCTTTTATTTTCAGTAACGTCCAGCGAATTCAGAACCACAAAATGCCAACCTTTGTGGTTGAAGGAATAATAAGTTTTCCCAATGTAGCGTTCAAACATGCCATATTTATAATCGGGGTGGTCGCTGTTTTCCGGGCTTTCTTCGTAAATCGCAAACAAATCATGATTTCCCAAACAATTATAAACCGGCATTTTAAACCCCGTACTCATTTCCTTGTATAAAGAAAATAAACTGTCGCAACGAGCCTGGTTACCTCGCATGGCATCGTAAACCAAATCGCCACCGGTAATAACAAAATCCGGATTCAACTCATTCACTTTGTCAATGGCCATTTGAAAACCTTTTGGGGCATTCATTTCAGGTTTTAGATGAATATCGGTAAGAAACGCAAATGAAAACGATTCTCCTTTTTTGGGCTTCTTATTTTGACCAACAATACTAGTAGCCAAAATCAGCCCCAGAAGAAAAGTAAATAACGTTTTTTGAAACATACTAAATTAATTTTCCTGTTTACACCAAATACGCGAGCGGGGCGACATTTCTATTTTCAACATCTGATTTTCCATTTGAAGTTCTTCGCCTGAAAAACCATCTACAAAACTACTTTGGGGATTTACATGAATTTTCACGGTTATTTTCTCCCGGTTATAATTATGAATAACAAAACTACCGTCGGACAAGTTTTGAAAAGTTACCCTTGTTGGCGCATTTATTTGGGGCATATCTTTTTGCTGAAATGTACTTCGAATCGTATTCGCCCAGTTCTGAGGCACTTCAAGCAATCCAATTTGCCGCGGACAAAGCAGTACTTCTCCTACCCTGTCAAAATCTTCCTGCGAAAAGGTGTGCGTATTGATTACCGAAATATTTTGCTTTTTATTCTGAACCATAAAAAAAGGATTCTCATCATTTGCAACCATTAATAAAGGAGTAGTGCCGTCTGGAATTATTTTGTAATCCAAAGTCATTGCAAATGGCAGCTGCTCTTTTTTTCCTTCATTCAGAATTAAGTCGGTTGTTATTTTTTGATTCTTCAATGGCCAACTAATCTGGGCTAATTCCGCCAGCTTTTTGCCCTCTTTTGCATGAGCCAAAAATCCTGTAGTTACAACCAACTTCGCCCCATTTTTTATTGAATTAATTGCCTTCTCTACCACATTTTCATCCGCAGCTGCTTGCGTTGGTAAAAATATTACCTCTGCATTTTCGGGGTATTGTGATTCAGGAACCAGAGAAATCCCAAACATTCCTATGTAATCCATCAAATACAAATCGCCACCGGCATCGCTGTTGGCCGGTTTATAAGCAACCGCTCCCTGAATAGGATTTTCGGCAACAGCAGCAGCCAAGTCAGCCAGTTTTTCAAAATCGCGCCGTAACAAATGATGCCCGGGATGACCGGAAATAAAGCTGCCAAAATTAAAAATCACCAGCTCTTTTGCTCCTGCCAAAACCGATTGCCAGGCTTGTTCAATAAAATCTAAATCCGAACAATCGCCATGATCAAACCACGCGCCCCCCATTTTTTCCCCGGCAAAAGTTGAAATCCAGCGGTAATTGATAAAACCTTCGTACGGCTGAACAAACCCAAAACGCTGCGTGTATTGCCCGCGTGTTTCGGTTCCTACCCAAACGCCGTCAAACAAAGCGGGTTCTTTAGCCAAATCGTAACCAAACATATGAAAACGGTCGTACCACTGCGGAAATTTAACTATCATTTTGATATCCGGATTCACTTTCCTTGCCGGTTTTATAAAAACAGATTCTGAAAGCCCTGTTAGCAATTCTCTGCGATATTCCGACCATGTCCGGTCTCCTTTGGCTATTTTTGATTCACGGCTGGTATCTGCAGTACATAAAAAATCATCAATAATAAATGTATCGAAAACAGGAGCCACACTTTTCATTACGTTACGCAAATCATTTTGTGTTTTTTCATTTTGCCAGTTAAACCAACCAAGCGTTCCATCCTGCTTTACTCCAAAATCACCGCCGGGAACAGTTGCAATTCCTCCTACAACTTCAAATCCATTTTCCTGAAGAAAAATTACGCTTTCTTTCAGCAACTCTGGTGAAACCACCAATCCGCTCCTGTATACTTCCAGATAAACTTTACTTATCCCATTACAGCGTAAAAGTGAAACGGTTTCACGTTTTCCGTCTTCAGTAGAAAACATATTCTCTACCGTTTGTGCAGTAATATAAACTCCCAATCGTAAATCATTTTTTCGGGAAACCGCATAATTCCAGATATCATCAACAGGTTTTTGAACGGGATTGCAACCCGACAAAAAAAGCATTAAACAAACAATTATTAGCAATTGAGAACTTCTTTTCATCGATTTTTCTTTTTGTTCGCCCAAGGTTTTGTAAACTTACATTTCTATCAGCTCATTTCCCATCCATTTCGAACTGGTTCACGTATAATTAGATCCGCTTCCGGCAATCCAATTGCTTTCATATTTTTATTATCCCAGTATATTTTTTCTCCTCCCATTCGCAGAGACAAAACGCCCAAAAGTGTTATTTCAGTTAGCCGGGAAGCATATTCAAAGTTTGACAATGGCGAAGGCCCTCCTTTTATAGCATCAAGCCATTCGCGATGATGGCCTTTTGACCGGGGAATTGACATGGGAGGTGGTGTAAAGGATTCTCGTAAACTTTCAGGGAATATTTCGGGAGGAGCAGTGGCTCCGCCATTGGTTAGAATAACCCCTTTTTCACCAACAAACATAGCGCCTCTTGATTTTAGCTTTATATCACGAGGTAAAACCGCTGGGTGCTCCGGTAAAAGCCCTCCGGATAACCAGTTTAGTTTAAACGCCGGAAGTTCACCATTACCCTTAAAATAAAAATGTCCGATTTCACCATAAGGCACAACTTCGCTGCTTCCCTTGTTACCCGCCGGAAAAACCTGTACTGTTTCGGGTAATGGAAGGTTAAAAGCCCAGGTTGCCGCATCCATATCATGACACCCAAAATCACCTAAAGCGCCATTGCCAAAATCCCAGAAATCACGCCATGTAAACGGAGCATATGCGCTGTTATACGGACGAAATGTTGTAGGCCCAATCCATAAATCCCAATTGAAACCTTTTGGAACTTTCATTGCTTCAGTAGGATATCCGGTAAGCCACTTCTGGTACCTTGTTGCTCCAACCCACGAGTAAGCTTCATGCACTTTTCCTATTACACCTGCACGAAGATATTCAACCGTTTTCCTGATATTATCGTGGGCATGCAACTGGTTCCCCATTTGTGTAGCCAAACCTGTTTCTCTTGCCACTTCATTTACCTTGCGTGCTTCCCATATATTATGAGTTAGTGGTTTTTGGCAGTAAACATGTTTACCGGCCCTCATCGAAAAAATAGAAATGTACGCATGAGTATTGTCCGGAGAGCAGCAAATAACACCGTCAATTGCCTTATCTTTTTCAAGCATTACACGGAAATCTTCATACTCCGTTATTTTATAATTTGGTGTTTTTTCGGCGTAATGCTCCTCTATTAATTTTTTCCTTTGCTCCCGTCCACCATCCTTTTTATTTAACTTTTTATAATCTGAATATTTAACAGGATCAGCAACACTGATTATCTGTACATCATCATATTTAAAGACCTCCTTCAGGTGGTGCATTGATATATCACCAGCACCGATAAGCGCAATATTTATTTTATCACTTGGAGGGATGAAACCTTTGCCTCCTAAAGTGCACCTTGGTAGAATCATTATCCCTAAACCTGCAACCGATGCTGCTTTTAAGAATTTCCTTCGAGTTGTTGTGCCTTGCGTTTCTTCTCTTTCCATTTGATTTAGTTATTGATATATCTTTTGTTCATCTGTTATCAGAAAGACCAACAGGTTCTTCCTCCATTTCCAGTTTTCCCAGCACAGGTTTGTAATCTGTATATCCGAAATAGGTAAGTTTGGCAACCAGCCACTCTGCAACATCCTCCTTCGGAAGAATATTTCCATCGTTTAACCTGAAAATCAATTTCTGAATTGCATTCGCTTTCACAGAAAAATCCTGCTGCCAATCTTCCACATTTATCAATTGAATCGGATTTACTTCCGGCATGCCCCAGGTTTCCACCGGACCAATAATAGAAACGTTCCCAAAAATTTCCTGAGCAAAAGGATTTGTAATTGTAATAACAAGCTCATCATCTTTTATTTCAGAAGCCCAATCTAACTTTTGTTCAGGTTTTAGTTCAGTATTGTTGTGTCCAAATGTTTTCTCAGGAAGATTGTATTCCAACACATCAAACAGTTTATTTCCCTGAAAATCGGTTGAAGCAACTACAAAACCAGGTATTGCTCCGTGCCCTTCAATAACTATTGATAGCGGAAAAATTTGCTCACCACCAGCATTTACGTGATATTCAAATTCATCAGGAACGACCCGAATTCCGGGAGGCGTTGTTAGTTTAATTTTACCATTAACCACCAAATCAGTATAATCGTTGGTTACCGACACTTCCAAAGCCTGCACTTTTACATGCCCTTCACTATTGTCAAATGAATTCAACTCTCCCAATATTTTTAAAGTAACAGGTAAATTGCCCGTTGGAGCAGCTCCACTGTTATGCTCCCAGAACGGAGTATAGATTCGCTTACCTGTTTTTGGCTTTTGGGCAACTGCATTTTCACTTTCTCCCTGCAACGATAATAAGAAAGTTTCGATGGAATTCGCTCCCATTTCGCTAGTCAATCCCTTGTTTGAAAAAGCAACTGTTTCCGGATTCCGTTCCATCATATTTACTTTCTCTGCTTTTTTAACAGGAAAGGAAGAATGTAAACTAAAATTGGCAACTGAACCATTGGGTTCATAAGCTCTTACAACAATTCCATTGCTTACGTCAGTAGCTACTTTTGCAGAATAAGCTTCAACTCCATTGGTTTTTGGTTTAATGGCCGATATAATCACATCATCGTTGTTTGTACTAAAGAAGCTTTTTTCTGCAGGTAATTTACCGGAATGAACACTCGTCTGGCATGCCATCAACGGATTATTAAATGCCATACCTTTTCTTACCAAATCAGCGTCTCGCCAATTTCCTTTATGCGGAACCAGCGCATATTCAAAAACATGGGTTTTTCGTTCCGGAAAATCATGCGTCCAGGTTAGCAGAGGCGATTGCCAGGGAATAGTATGCATTAATGGCAACACCATTGTTCCATCGTTTTCTATGCTCACAGCAATATTCCCCCGGTTTAAGAGCGCCATTCCGTAATCAGGCACACTGTTTTCCAAATTTGCCATACAAACAGCTTCGTCCATTTTAACTGTACTGTTTTTATCGAGACCTGCAACGATTAAGTTTACAGCTTTTTCCAAAGTTGCATCGTCTTTTGCAATAACGGCAAGAACTGGTAAGTCAAACCAGGCACTGTCAATTTCACTATCGGTTGTAAAGAAAAAGGCAAACCCATTTTCTTTTATATTCTTATCTATCTGTTTTTTCTGCGACGAACTTAATTTCGTGTACAATTTTTCGGTGTATTTATTCTCGCCTTTAATTCCCAACGAAAAACTAAAATGACGATACAAAATATCTTCACCTCTTTTTACCGAATCAAAAGAAGGTGTTGCCGTAACTCCTTTTTTTGCCAAGGCTTCCATAAGCAAAAACCCCAATTTTCGTGAATTCTCATTTTGGGGTGTAATTATTTCGGCCGGACCAACAGCCACTGAACCAGCTTTTCCAAAATCAACTTTTACTGAATAACTATAATCCAGCCAATTATTGCACGAATTCATAGCATGGCGCGAAGTCCAGGCCACATCGGTGCTGTAATATTCTAAATATCCTCTGCTCTTGAAATAACTTTTGGTAGCAAAGCGATCTTCAAAAACAGGAATGGCACCATCCAAATCAATGGGAAAACCGATACAATACAAATCCCTATCGTTTTTCCTTTCGCGATCGTCATTTTCAATAAGATTTTTCCCGTCCATTCCTTTGTAATCCACCAGCGTTGTGCGGAAATCGATTCGAGGCACACCATTGTACAATGTAATTTCCTGAATCCGCTTTTTCATACGGTCCATCTGTCCGGTTACAATTATTTTTTTTCCAAGAGTATTTTCCTCTACTTTAATTTCACAGGGAGTGTCTTTTGAAAATTTCTTCTCGCCGGTAGTAATAAAACGCCAGGCAGGTTCAAATCCCGGGCCTTCCTTTAATTGGATCAATTCATTCCCCGGATGACCGGTTTCTTTTTTGATATATTCTTTCCCCGTAGATTTATCAATAATACTGGTAATTCCACCTCCCATATTTTCATCGCAGGTAATGGAGAAAAATTCATTTTCAATGTTGAAAGTTGTATTTTTTTTATGCTCCGAATTTCTATTATTTGTATCAACAGGAACTGCCCAATAGGTTTTGTAGCCTACCGAAGGGACAGCACTGGCCATAAAATGAACTTTTGCAACGCTAATTTTACCATTTGTTTTTTTCAAAACTTCCATTTCCGACGCTGAAATATTTCCGTTCTCATCTACCATTTTGAATGCTGTTACCGGTTCTTCAAATTTCAGAACAGCAGAAACTTTATCGTTTCGTTCCCAATTTAGCGGGTTGAAAACAACCAGAGGAATACCTTTTTGTGCATCCGTTTGCACCTGTTCAGCAATAAAGTTTTGTGCATTAGCCAAAGCCTTACTACTTAAATCCAGCGCTTCATGGTATCCCTCGGTCAAATCCAGGTAAGGAACATCGGCCCCACAACCTGTAATTCCATCGTGATGCTGACCATATAATAACTGACGCCAGGCTTTATCCAGTTCCAAAGCAGGATAAGCCTGCCCCAGTAAATTTGCAATAGTTCCAAATTTTTCCGCAGAAAGAACCGTATTCTCTGCCAGGCGATTGCCCATTTTTAAATCGAAGCGCGACAATTCGCAACCTTCGTTGTATTGCGATTCATCTCTGGAAACAAGCGGAATATCCAGATTATCTTCTTTCTCCTGTTCTTTTATATCTTTAAAATATTGTTCTGCACCGTCGGGGCGGGTTGTTACTTCAGGAACAAAAGTTTCAAAAATCTCCGACCTTCCGATATACCATGGAGTGGGTGCCTTTTCGTCAAGCGCATCCAAAATAAAATTATACTTTATGCCCGGAATTTCATTTTGCTGCTCCTCTATTTGTTCTTTAAAATGTTTACGGGTGTTCAAATCTAAATCATGAAAATTACTGCTTGAGAATCCGCGATAGACATAAGAAACTTTCCGGTTCAAAAGCGTAGTTCCATCTGGCGACATGGAATGATATACATCAGGCACGCCAGAAACCCGAACAAAGGGAGAACGGTAATTTCCACGTTCCCAGGTTGTGCCAATAAACTCTGATTTTGCAAGAATTTGCGGCAACTGAATGATATGCCCAAATACATCCCACGGCGTATAAACTTTGGGAGAGTCGTGCAAAACGTTTTCATGAAACAAACGGCCATACAAAATATTACGAACAAAAGCCTCGCCTGAAATGGAAGTTTCATTCGGTTGATTGTAGGAGCCTCCGGTTTCAATCTGGCCTTTTTTTATCATTTCCCGGATTAGCTTCCTTTCTTTCGGATGTTCTCCGTAATAGGGTTTCAGATAAGCTAACTCATGTAAATAAAGGCCAAAATTTGAATCGACCTGGGCAGCACGCAAAAACTGATACAAATTGGAAAAAGACATTGCCTGGTAACCCGACTGGCTGTCGCGCCAAACCGGATCAACATGAAATCCCTGTACAAGGAATGTTTTTCCGTCAGTTATATTGCTCCGTTTGGCTTCTATTGAAAATGTTCTTTTAGCCAAATCTGTTTTTATAAATAACTTTGCCTTTAGCGTTTTCCCCAGAAACTCCTCTTCTATGGGCGACTCCAGATTTAGCCACTCAAAAGCCCCCGGCGCCAGTGTTTCAACGTCCAGCGTTTTTTCTTTTCTTCCCGAACCTTTTTCAACACCAAAAGAGAACGGCCCCACTTTCGATTCTGAAACATTGAAAACCATCATATCAAACAGGTCTGCAACTTCTGTTTGGCTAATTCTCTTGGCGGCTTCGTTCACCACCGGTCCCCATACAAAAAGATTGTCATCTACCCTCTCCAATTTTTTGTAACGTGCATACAACCACCAGTTTCCACCATCGTTATCTACTTTTGTCAGTAACAGGTTCTTTCCCTTTTTTAATCCGGCGGGAATTTGATCCGTATCAGGGCCTCCGGCCCGCGGCTGTCCGTAAAAATGAATCAGCTTTCCGTTTAGCCAGACTTTTAACCGGTCGTTACTTCCAAACTTAAAAACGACTGGTTGATCCTGTTCACACTCAATAATTGCTGCGGCATACACTACATTTTTCTGATTGGGTTCAATTAACTCTCTAAAGCTGAGCCGACCATTCTTGTCTGCTTTAGCATATTCCCATTTTACTTCATCATTCGGTACTGAATTACTTTTATATGCTTTCCCCGGCTGCGGATTTATTACAGTCTCACCGCCATCAGAAAGCAAAAAATCGGTTGTAATGTTTTCCGTTTCGTTACTCGGAAACGGTCCGCATATTAACCAATCTGAGATGAACACATCATCAGCAAAAGCATGTGAATAGCTTTGTGCGTTTGATGTAACAGCAAAAAGGCACATGCCGGCAAATACAAAAACAGCCAGTCTCAACCTTATAAGAGTTTGAACAAACATAGTGTAGTCTAAAAGTTCTTTATTTATTATTTCTCAACTTATCGTATAGAGCAAGCAAAAAATCGCGGTTATCTGCAGTGAGATAATGCATCTCTCCTCCCATCCGGTTAAATGTTTTGCAATAACGCAGGTAATAAGCCGGATTATCCATTGGCGGTTCTCCGTCTTTCGCCCAGTCCCAGTCGGATTCAGCTAAATCCACAATCAACATATAATGATTATCGATATGATTGCCCTGTTGAATTTCAACATTCTGAGACATTGACAGTGACTTTTCAAAAATCATAGGTGACATTACTGCCGAACCAATCGATAGGTAAACACCATCTTCCAGATTACTTACACTTTTAGCAAAGTATAAGAAGTCATTCAAAGCAGTACGCCCAACGGCAGCTCCGTGATTCATCGGATGATTATAAATAATATCGTGCCCAAACATGGGGTGACCGGTGAAAGGGATACCCAAAGCATAGGCATTTCCCTGTACTGAATATTTTTTGAATGGATGCGGAATTTTCATCCAGCCCGGTTTCAAATCAAACTTTTGAATGGCGCTGGCCAAATCTATAGCTCCTGCAGCAGTTGCCGGATCGCTTTCCATTTTTTGTTTGGCTTCTTCGTATAAAGTTGAAAGTGATGGAATTTCCAGTCCTTCATTTTCAATCATTTTCCCAACGGCTTCTCCATACCCCAAGCCTTCATAACCACCTACTATTAAAGCCAGATTGATATAAAAACCGGTATCGTCCCAAATGCCAAACTGGCCAAGATTTACATTTTCGCGTACATCTTCACTGGATTTCCCCTGGTATGAAAATTCCCAGTCGTGAATAATACCGGCACCATTGGTTGATAAATGGGTTACCCAACCGTCTTTCACCAGGCCAATAAGTGTTGGCGCCATTCCATTTTTAATCGTATGAGCTCCAAACGTAAGCATTACCGAACGGTTTAATTCACGCGCCTTCCGAATACGTTCCGCTGTTTTTTCAATTAACTCGTAACCGCGCTCACTCAAATGTTCCGGCTGATGATCAACCGGAATATGATCTTTTTCTATGTATACTTTGTTTTTTCGGTCGGCCAATTTTTTTACTTCCAGCCGGCTTCTGTCAAATTTTGGATAAGGCATAATTTTTTACGCTTGTACATTTAACAACTTGAGCAATTTTGGCAACTGCGAAAAATCGGGAATAATAATGTCTGCTCCTGCTTTAATCAAGCGCGTACGTTTGCTTTCATTTAAACCATGGCGTTTTAATTCGTTGCTTGCAATTCCCACAGTAACTCCTCCCCTTTTTCGGGTTTCCCGAATTTCAACCGGGCCATCGCCAAACGCAACAACCTGCCCAGTGTTTGAATCGCCAATATCATTCAAAATACGGTCGAGAACCATTTTTTTAGCTTCTTTATTTACATCGCCTACAGCGCCGTAAATTCCACCTTCAAACAAATGATCATAACCAAGAACATTAGCTTCGTTCTTTACATCTTCTTCATCTGTTCCACTTGCCAGATATAAAGTAATCCCAGCTTTATAAAGAGCTTCCAGTAGTTTAACAGCATTTTTCAGCGTGACATCTTCCAGTGAAAGTTCATCTCTTGAAAGTTTTGCCTCACGAACACGAACCATTTTTAACAACTCATCGTTGTAGATTTCCTTGTAACCAAATTCATCCAGTATTTGATCTTCAGGAACCAGTCCAAATTCTTTCACCAAATCAACCAGTCCTTTCATCTGCACAAGCGTTTGTATGCCGGTTGTTTTATCAATAAAATCCATTACACGATTTTGGACTTTATGATATAGCGCCTCATCAGCATCCTGAAAATGTTCGCCAAGAATGGCTTTCATCATCATAGGTTGCATAATGTGTTCCCATCCTTCACGCAGCGTTGAAATGGTTCCGTCGTGGTCAAAAATTGCATGACTGATATTCAGGCTCCCGGCCCATTCATTTACTATTTCAATTTCTGAATCATCAAAATACATTGCATGACGAGTATCTTCAGCCAATTCAGGGTTGTAAACGTAATCAGGATCGGTACCAATTTTTAAAATTTCTTCAGGAGAAGCCGTTCCCGTCTGGAAAAGTTTTTGCACGGTAACTCCGGCAACATAAGAACCAATTTCTGCAGCCTCTTTCATAGAATATCCTGCAGCCAAAGCCGATGCAGCTCCTGCGAGATAACTATCTCCAGCGCCAACTGTATCTACCTTTGAAATAATCATCAACCCATGAATATCAACCACACCACTTTCATCGACAATAACCGATCCTCTTGCCCCGCGGGTAATAAACATTGGTTTTCCAAACTTTTTATATAAATAATCAGCGGCATCTTTTACTTCAGAATAAAGCACAACATCCGAAGCATCCTTATCAAGGCCAAACAAACAAGCAGCCTCTGTATCATTCATTTTGCGGTAGGCGCCATCGTAATAATCATTATAATGACGACTATCAACAACAAATATTTTTTCAGGGAAACTTTGAATTACTTTTACCAGTTCTGCCTTAAAATAATCAGTATGAATTCCAGACAAAACCTGCTGATTAATAATAATAATATCTACTACAGGAACTACATTCTTTAAATCCTGAATTAATTGGTCGGCCGTTTCTTTTGAAAGACGGTTAAAATTACCAAAATCAATTCGGCCTTCTTCAAAATCGCCAACATAAGGTTTGGTATATACATGTGTTGACCATTCCTCCTCCTGAATTAACAGATTATCCGGATTAATACCATTTTCACGCATAATCTTCATCATCTCCGTTCCGTACGGGTCGCGGCCAATTACTCCAAAAGCGCGTACATCTTGTACGCCCATAGCAGTAAGATTATTGGTTACATTACCGGCCCCGCCCAGCGAATAACGCTGTTCTTTTACAGGACGTGTTTTCTGACCTGTTTCAACAGATATTTCACTTTTCGATTCATCTATAAACCAGTAGGCATCCAGACAAAAATCACCTACCACCGCAATTTTCACATTGCTTATATCATTCAGAAGTTTGCTTAACTGTTCTCTATTCATTCTATATATTTTAAGTTTAATGAGTCAATTTTCCGTTCCCCCGAAAGCAGGCTCATCTCAATTTTATATTTCAGACTTAATTATTTGACATGGAAGGAGGGGCATCTTCCGGTTTGATTCCCCAATTTTTATTTGGTTCCGGCCCCATTTCAAAAATCAGCACACTTCCGATTTCAATCTCATTATGGGAGAACCATGTTTTTTCCAGCGGATTTTCATTTAAGATAACCGATTGTATGTATTTATTATCTTTTGAGTTATTGATTGTTTCAATGGTAAACTCACCGGCTTTGTTGTATTTTTTATCAAGGTGAATAACCACTTTCTTAAATTCGGGACTTCCTATTGCATATACATTCTGTCCGGGCGCTACCGGGTAAAATCCCATAGAGCTTAAAACATACCATGCCGACATTTGCCCCATATCTTCGTTTCCACACAAACCATCCGGGCCATCGTGATATAACTCGTCCATTACTTTACACGCCAGTTCCTGAGTTTTCCAGGGAGCTCCTGCATAATCGTACAAATATAAAGTGTGGTGGCTGGGCTCGTTTCCATGTGCGTACTGTCCAATTAAACCAGTTACATCAGACACAGTCTCCTGAACTTCAGAGCTCATTGTAAAAAGCGTATCCAGCTTGCTAACAAGATTTTTTCGGCCTCCCTCAAAATCTATTAGTCCCTGTACATCGTGAGGAACAAACCATGTATATTGCCAGGCATTTGCTTCTGTATAATGCCGTTCATCTCCATGCCCAACAAACGTTGGATTAAATGGAGTTAACCACTTACCCTCACTATCTTTTGGACGGGCCAGGCCTGTTTCCGGATCCATTACATTTTTATAATTTGCGGCACGCTGCATAAACAATTTGTAATCATCTTCTTTTCCCAACGCTTTTGCAAACTGAGCTACACACCAATCGTTATAGGCATATTCCAACGTTCTGGAAACCGATTCCCGAACTTTATTGTAAGGAAGATAACCATCTTCCAAATAATATTTTAAGCCTACTCTGCCTTTCGAAGGATGATCTGCAGGAGGAGTTTCCATCGCATTTTTACGAACTGCCTCGTACATCTTTTCTGCATCAAAATCCTTAATTCCCTTTTTGAAAGCATCAGTGATTACAGCAACAGGATGATCTCCAATCATATCGTTTGTGTAACTGTTACCAAACTGCTGCGGAGTTGGCAACCATCCTCCCTGTTCATATTGAGCGAGCATTGTTTTAATTGCGTTCAGGCTTCGCTCCGGATCAACAAGCGTAAGCAATGGCATCTCGGCCCGGTGTGTATCCCACATCGAAAAATCGCTTAAATAGGTGAATCCTTGTGCCGTATGTACCTGACCGTCCAGTCCAACATATTTTCCATCTACATCGCTAAAGGTTGCAGGAAATAACAACGAATGATAAAGAGCTGTATAAAAAGTTACTTTTTTACTATGATTATAAGCCTCATCATTTGCTTCCGGAGTTTCTACTTCGATTTTACTTAATGCAACCTTCCATCTCTGACCTGCCTGTGCTCTTATTTCATCAAAATTCCACCCGGGAACTTCAGAGTCTACATTCAAACGGGCCTGCTCAATGCTTGTATAAGAAATACCAACTTTTACTTCTATGGTTTCATTTTCTGAAGTTTCATAATCAACAAAAGCACCAATGTATTTTCCGTCATCCTCTGTTGATCCCGGTTTTATATTTTCCCCGTTCCATGTTCCAGAAGCTTTAAAAGGCTTACTGAACCGGGCGCAGAAATACACATTTTTGTGTTTTACAAAACCATGAGATGCACGATGACCAACAATTTCGGTATCGCTTACAATTTCAATTTCACTGCCTTGTCTGTATCTTTCACGAATACCGTGCCCTGCATCAATAATAATATGTGAAGTTTCGGATTTTGGAAAAGTATATCGATGAAAACCGGCGCGAGGCGATACAGTCAACTCAGCCTTAACCGCATAATCTTTCAATAAAACGGAATAATAACCAGCTGAAGCTGTTTCGTCGCTATGTGAAAAACGGGAGCGATAACCTTCATCGGGATTTTCCTTACTACCGGGAACAACTTTTACATCGCCGGTTATTGGCATTAGCAAAACATCTCCCCAATCTCCTGCGCCCATTCCACTACGGTGCAAATGACTAAACCCCATCAACGAGTTGTCTGAATAATGATAACCGGAACACCAGTCCCAATCTTCGGTACCGGTATCCGGACTTAACTGCACCAATCCTCCCGGCAGCGCTGCCCCTGGAAAAGTATGTCCGTGAAAGTCAGTTCCTATAAATGGATCGACATAATCAACCACATTTACCGCCGCATCTTTAGTTTCTATAGCGCAACTACTCCACAAAATACCAGTAGCAGCCAAAACAGTTATAGCTCTAAGTTTCTTGTTCATTTTGTATATTTTATCGGTTTAGTTTTAATATTTTATTGGCCGGGAAACAGTTCTTTCTCAACCATCATACAAATAGCATGGTAAACAGGAAGGTGTAATTCCTGAACATAAGCAGTACGTTTTTCCGGGACATTAATTAGAATATCACAAAAATCTTTCATTTTTCCACCGGTTTCACCCGTTAAGCCAATGGTTATCATCCCTTTTGCTTTTGCTACAATCAGCGCATCAATTACATTTTTTGAGTTGCCCGACGTACTCAAACCAAGCAGAATATCCCCCTTAGTCCCCAGGCCGGTAACCTGCTGTGCAAAAATTACATCGCCATGTATATCGTTGGCAATAGCCGTAATAAGCGCATTATGAACCGTTAAAGAAACAGCAGGTAATCCTTGTTGTAATTTCTCTGCCAGCATTTCTCCCCTTTCTGAGGAAAGCTCTTTTAATTTTTGCTGAAACCCAGCATCTAGAGGTCGGTAGCCTTCAAAACTTTTCAATAATTCCCCTACAATATGGTCGGCATCGGAGCCACTTCCTCCGTTACCACATGTTAAAACTTTTCCTCCATTTTTATAGGAAGAAACAATGACCTCCACTGCTTTTTTAACCGCTCCTTCTAAAGGAATCAATTTGCTATATCGATTTAGCATTTCCTGCAAAATATATTCTGTCTTCATATCTTTGTTTTTCTAGAATTCATTTTCATAAAGAGCTACACATAAGGCAGCAAAGTCGCCAATAGATTCGCCCAGCAAAGCCGGTTTTATCTGGCATACTTTTACAGCAGCAGGAATAGCTTCTTCTCTTAAAATACGATTGATGTGTGGATCGAACAATTCCACATTGCGAGCATAAATACTTCCAATAACGATGCACTGTGGATTAATAATATCAATAAGAATAGCAAGCCCTCGTCCGAGATATTCACCTGAAATACGTACAATTTCCCGGGCGACCGGATCACCAATTTTTGCAGCCATAGCTACATCTTTTGCTGTGAGTTCTGCTGCCATTTCAATATTCGGACAAAAACCAACAGTCTCACCTTTCCTTAGCTTATCTGCAACAACTGAATTTGCCAATTGAGCAATTCCTCCCCCACTGCAAAAACCTTCAAACGAACCGGCCTTTCCAAAACCAACCGGCCCTTGGTCGGCTAAACGTATATGCCCTACTTCGCCCCCCAAATCGTTGGTTCCTGCATAAAGCCGCCCGTTAATAATAAGTCCTGAGCCCATTCCTGTTCCGAAAGTCAGAAATATCATATTTTCAGTCCCTTTCCCAGCTCCCATAAGCCATTCTGCCAAAGCACAGGCATTTGCATCGTTCTGGATAGCTGCCGGCACGCCATACTTTTCGCTAAATATTTTTACAATTGGGACACTATCCCAACCGGGAAGATTCGGCGGAGAATAAATAACTCCTTTTTTTGAATCAAGAGGACCTCCACAGCTAATCCCTATTCGTTTCAAATTTTCTTTTGGGAATTCAGTAAAAAGATCCTTAATATGTTGGTGGAATTCATCAAATATTGCGTTGTAACCTCTTGACGTAATTGTATCAAACTTTACTTTACGGTGAATATTAAACTCTTTATCACCAACGACTATAGCGCATTTTGTCCCTCCTATATCAAGACCAATGTAATATTCGTCCAATTTTTCACTCATGTTTTAGATTTTCTTGTTAAATCGATTTAGCACAAAAATACGTAATTATTTTTGACTAGAATTACGTATTACAAAATTTGTTTTTAAAACGATCTGGTGGAGTATATTTTTTTTTGATTTATTCCTGATTAAACTTAAAAGTATTTTTACCGACTGTTTTCCAATCCTTTCCAAAGGCTGGGCAATTGCAGAAATCGGAGGCTGACTGATTTTAAATGCATCAGGGTCGTCAAAACTAACCACTGCAACATCGCCGGGAATTTTAATATTCAGCAAATGTAAACACTGTAGCCCCATTATTCCTACTTTACTGGTTGCAAATAAAATAGCATCAACCTTCTGCTCCTCATCTCCGGAGGTTAGCTCCTTTATTGCCTGCATTACATCGTCAATCTCATGCGAGAAAGGTAAAATCTTTACAAGCCGCTCATCTACTCCCCTTCCTGCATCGCGCAGTGCACTCTTATAACCATCCAAACGGCTATCCATATTTATTACCCCTGCATTAAATGATATACAGGCAATTCGCTTACATCCGTTCTGAATTAAATGAAGAGTGCTATCATAAGATGCCTGAAAATTATCGACCACCACATAATTTGATTCAATATCAGGAAAATAACGGTCGACCAAAACATAGGGAGTTTTGTTTTTTTGCAGCATTTTTATCTGGTCTTCGCTGCCTGCAGGCGGTGAAATAATAAAGCCATCTACCTGCCCCTGTTGCAACATTTCAATTTGCTGCCGGGCATTTTCTGCCTTTTCATCGGAGCTACAAAACATTACACGGTAACCATGTAACGATGCTTCACGCTCAATTTCACGCCCCAATTTTCCGAAAAAAGGATTGGCCATATCGGCAATAATCAAACCGATTGTGTTTGTTTTGCCTGTGCGCAGCCCTTTGGCAATCTGATTGGGTTGATAGTTTAATTCCTTTGCCAGATCAACCACTTTTTTTTGAACTTCTTCGCTTATACGATGTTCTTTTGCCTTTCCGTTTAGAACAAGCGAAACCAGAGTTTTTGAAACCCCCAGCATTTGTGCGATATCATTCAGTGAAGTTTTCTTCATTGGCAGGTAACTATTTTAGATTTTAAAAATCAAAAATATATAATTAAAAACAACTCTCATTATCCTTTTCTAAAAGGTTTAGTTCTTTTCGCAGTTTTATTTTTTATACAAAAGTTTTGCAGGGATGTATTGCCGGTTTAATCCGGTACCGCTGTATTCAACACTTAGGTACATACCTCCTCCCGCCTGAAAATAATCCAATTGTATTGAATGTAGTCCTTCTTCTAAATAAAGTTTACCGGATTTTTCTATATCTGCTCCATGTAAACCATTATGCTCCACTACTAATTTATTATCGATACACAAGCGACTTCCATCGTTTGAGTGAATGTAGAATTGATATTCACCTTCCTTTTCAATTTCTATTTTTCCATTAAACTGCAATGCAAATTCATCTTTCTCCGGATATATTTTATCCAGCCCCAATTGATAAACACTCCCGGATTTCACACTTTTCAACTTTGAAAAATCAGGAATTTCGGTCCACACACCCTCAAAATATTCGTATGTCACTCCATTTATCTCCGGATTCATAAAATCGACGACATTACTTTTTGTAAAACTTTTTACAAATCCATCTTTATATGTTTTGGATTTGATTTCAGTAGGTTTATTAATATAAAACGGATGAGTGTACAGATTTGCTGTTGAATCAGGCTCTGTTCCATCAATGGAATAATAAACTTTAGCCTCTTCTTCTCCTGAAGAAATGGTAATTTTAACCGAATCGCCAATTGAAGCTAACGTATCTTTTGGAGATATTACAGGTGCGGGAAGAATGGATGCTCTTAGCAAATCTTTCGCCCCTTCCGATTTAAAGCTATAGCTTCCGGACTGGATCTCAAAAACGGCATTTTGCCCATCCATTTTTACTAATTGTACGAATGAATTTTTGTCAATTGACTTTGCTCCTTCGGTTACTTTTTGAGGATCATCTGTAAGAACATAAACAAGAGCCGATGTATTTGGCGGCACAGTTACATTTAAACAATAATCGCTGCCCTCCCATTTCCAAAATGTTTTAACATCGCCATAAACCGACGGATAGGAAGCGTTTACAAACTCCAGGCCTTTCACTGGATACGGATGGAGAATACTCTGTTTAAATCCGGGATTTTTTTCATCAGGAGAAATACCTCCAAGTGCCTGATACATCCACTGGCAAACACTCCCAAACATAGGATGACTATGAGAAGCGTCTCCTAACCAGGTTTCCCAGATGGTTGTTGCTCCACTTTCAATCATATAACCAAACGACGGGAAATCGCGTTGTGTCATTACTGTATAAGCTAAATCCACTCTTCCCATTTGAGTTAAAACATCCAGCAATAATGGTGTTCCCAGAATCCCGGTCTCAAAATGAACTTTGTTTTTTAACAGATTTTGAATAAGATTTTCAAAAACCTCTTTATTATTTCCGTTCTCTGTAAAACCAAAACCCAGTGGAAAAATATTGGCTCCCTGCCTTCCGATGGAATAGTTTGATTTTTTTGGATTGAACCAGGTACGATTGATATTTTCTTTTGCTAGACCAGCAAGGTTTTTAAAATGTTCTTCATCCAAATTATGATTCAAAACTCCGGCTATTTTTTTCATTAAAGTACAGCAGTGAAAATAGTAGGCGGTATTTACAAAATCAATTGGAATTTCTACCATTTCCGGCGGCACCCATTCTCCCAAACCCTGATTTCGTAAAATTCCATCTTCATCGAGCGAGTTCTCCAGGTATTCAATCCAATGCTTCATTCCATTGTAATGCCTTTTTAAGATTTGTAAATCGCCATAATACAAATACATGTACCACGGAATAATTACATAAGCAGCTCCCCATGCAGTTCCCCCTCCACCATCCTGATATGGTGTTGTATTAGGAACGTACCCGGTTTTATGATTTTGTGCATCGCCAATATCATGCAGCCATTTAGTATAAAATGTGGCCATATCAAAATTATAAATTGCAGCTTTTGCAGAAATCTGGCCATCGCCGGTATAACCGCGCCGCTCGCGATGCGGACAATCGCTGGGGATGCCGCCATGCAAATTCCCTAATTGAGTAGACCTGTAATTCTTTAAAATATGGTTGAGTAAAGAATCAGAAGAATAAAATCTTCCTGCAGATTCAACATCCGTATTTACAATACATCCTTCCAGATTATCAATCGTTAATGGAAATTTGGCTCCCCTGACTTCAACATAGCGGAACGCATGCCACGTAAAACGCGGCTGCCATACTTCCATGGCCTCGCCTTTTAAAATATAAGTATCTGCCTGACCATAAGTTGGCCCAAGCTCCTCAATAAATCGAAGATTAATTTCCGTTCCTTCTTCTCCTGAAATTTTCAGCCTGGCCCAACCTGAAATCATTCTCCCCAAATCAAAGCGATAAACTCCTCTTTCTGTTTCAATAACAGAAACCGGTTTTATTGTACTTGTAATACGATCGGGAGGAGACTGCTGTGATTTCATCTTTCCGGTTGGCGGACGAACAAACACTGCGTTTTTCCAATTAGAATCATCAAATTCCGAAATATTCCACCCTTTCTGTTCCTTTCGTGCATCATAAACTTCACCACTGTGCAAACCATTATAAATAATCGGGCTTGATGCAGTTTTCCAGCTTTCATTACTAGCTATACGTTCTTTTGTTCCATCTTCATATTCTATTTCAAACTGAACAATAAAACGGGGCGTATCGTACCACAACGGTTTATCATCGGGACGATCGGCCTGAATATACCAGCCATTTCCTAACCAAATGCCAAATGCATTATTTCCTGTATTCAAAAAAGAAGTTATATCAAACGTTTCATACAGAACCGTAGTTGCCATATTTCCTATTCGGGATTCCTTCCATTCCTCAACTGCACGTCTGTCGTAATTGGTTTGATTGGGTGAAAGTTGATGGTTCCCCACTCTTTTACCGTTAATGTAAAGTTCGTAATACCCCAGGCCGGAAATATAAGCACGTGCATCTTTAATTTTCTTTTCAACCTGAAATTCCTTCCTAAATAACGGAGAAATTAAATCTTGCCCAATTGCCAATTCCTGTCCGGGTGCGCCAATCCATTTTGCGTTCCAGTCAGTCTCATGCAGAAGTCCCATTTCCCAAAAAGCTGTTTTGCTATCAGGCAATAAGGTTCCATTTTCATCCCACACCAGAACTTTCCAGTAAACTCTCATTCCTGATTCAAGCGTTTTGCCGTTGTACACAACATGTATCGATTGATCCGATTCGATCTTTCCAGAATCCCATAAATCAGGGATTTCCTCCTGAAGAAGTTTTTCATTGGTTGCAGCTAAAATCCGGTATGCAGATTGTGCTGCACCACGTTGACGACTTTTGATTTTCCATGAAAGCTGGGGAATATCAACATCCACCCCAAGAGGATTTACATTGTACCCACATCGCAAGTCAACAATTTCCTTTCTTCTTTCCGGCTGCTGACAAGAATAAGAAATCGTGATAAGAAGAATAACTGATAAAATAGAAAAACTATATTTTAATTCTGATAGCTTCATTAACTATAATATTAGCCATGTACCCGGTAAATTTGTTTGGACACATCAAGTTGTGCACCACGTCCAAGTACTTCTTTTTGTATTTCCGTATAATCCAATTTTCTAACTTTTGTATTCTTTTGAATCGCCATTCCGGCAGCAATACCTGTTGCCTGCCCCATCATGGAACAGGTGGTTGATACACGTGCAGAAGACAGCGCCAGCTGCTCAGCAGACAAGCAACGACCTGCCACCAACAAATTATCGGCATCTTTTGAAATTAAGCACCGCATAGGAATTTGATAAGGTGGCACTTTTAATTGATCTTTCGGAAGAATATACGTTCTTTTATCATCGGTAAGCCCGTGCCCATCCAGATAAAAAGTTCCACGGGCAACTCCGTCATCAAACGTTCTGCCTGCCCGGAGATCTTCCACTTTCAGAATATAGTCGCCCTCCACGCGGCAACCTTCACGCACCCCAATCATAGGAGCTCCATGGGTTAATCGCCAATTTTTCTTTTCAACTTTCTGATAATAACTTAACACATCCATTGTTCGTCTGCGGGCCTGAATTTCAGCACTGGTAATTCCTTCGGTAGAGGTTGAATCAAACATGGGAATTTTTATTTTCAATGCCTTTCCACCCGGTCCGTCGGGCCAAACACTCACCATTGGCAAATCCTCTTTATTTGTAATTTGCGTTGCCCAATCATCCGGAACCTGTTGCAAAAAATCATCCTCTGCAACTTCTCGTGCAAAGCACATTTTTGACATAGGCAACTGATACCCCGTTTTTCCATCACCTTTCATTGTAGAAACACCTGCATACCTGGCTAAATCTGCATCCCCGGAACAGTCAATAAACACTTTGCCACGCACAGCTTCCATCCCCGACTTCCCGCAAATAATGCATTCCGTTATGTCGTTTCCTTTTACAAGAACATCAACTAAACGTGTGTGAAATAATACTTTAACACCTCTTCCCAACAAGATTTCCTGCAACACCAACGAAAGAATTTCATAATTAAACACTGTTTCTCTTTTTCCTTCTCCCAAAGAATTGTATCTCCTTAAATCTTTCAAGATCTGGTCAAAAACCTCTCCTTGCTCTTCAATCTGCCCGCAAAAATTGGCAACGCCTCCCGTTGTAAGCATTCCACCTAAATTTGCAAAACGTTCAATTAGCAGAACTTTTGCTCCGGAAACAGCAGCAGATGCCGCCGCAGAAACGCCGGCAATTCCTCCACCAATTACAACTACGTCGGCATCGTATTTTACCGGAATATTTCGTTGATAGGAAATCTCAGAAGCATTACTCCGATAAGGAGATTCCTTTGCATTTACGCGTGTAAATACCCCTGATCCCAAAGCAGCCAGCAAGCCACTTTTTATGAAATTCCTTCGTTTGTACATTCTATTCGAGTTTCAGATGAACATATTTTACCGTTTTCCGATTGTAGGTATACGTAATATGGATGGAACCATCTTCTCCTTCGATAATAGCAGGATAACTAAACTCTCCTTCCGGCTGATCTTCCAGAACTATTAAATCATACCACGTCTTGCCATCAGCAGAAATTTTCACATCAATTTTATTGCGACCTTTTTCTATCGGGTTCGAAATGAGCAACTGCAAACCATTTTTCAATGTAACGGCATCGATTCCTGAATTATTATTAACCAGGGAAGTTGCTTCAACCGGCGACCAGGTTTTCCCATTATCCGAAGACCAGGTTTCTACGATTTTCTTTTCCTTGCTGCGGCACAACATTTGAATTTTTCCTTCCGGATAAAAAAGTATAGTGGGCTGAATAGCATTAAAACCATTATTATCAATCTCAACTTTCTTCCAGTTTTCTAAATTCTGATCCGACATTTCCACATAAATGTTCCACTTCTCTTTCGTTTCAAAACTGGTTGGATATAAAATAGTCCCATCGGAAAGACGCTCTGGTTTGTTTTTAATGGGTCCCAACAGGTTATCAGGAATTTCCACCGCATCGGACCAGGTTGCACCATTATCTGACGAAGTTTTATACAGCCCCCACCATTCGCGTGGGCTTGCGCCCACTTTGTAGTACAGGACAATATCACCATTATCGGTTTTAAAAAGAACCGGGTTCCAACACGGGTAGCGCAATGTATCGCTCATTATTCCATCTGCCACCAAAACCGGGGTACTCCATTTTCCATCTTTTAGCGCTGAAGTATATATACAAACGTCGGGATTTTTTTCATGTGTTCCTCCAAACCAGGCAGCCAGGAATCCATCACCGGTTTCAACAATTGTAGATGCATGACACTGGGGAAACGGAGCTGTTTCATAAATAAATTCTGCTTTTAATACTTCTGCTTTTACTTTATCAGGAGAAGGTTTTTGAGTACACCCGAAAAAGGAAAAAGCAAAAACTACAATTATCAGATAACTTAGTTTCATTGATTTCATACTTCTGTTTTAGTTTTACTTATTAAATTACTACGATTATTAAATAACTGATATTTAAGCGAAGCTACCTCTGCTACTATTAAAATCATTTGTATAAATTCTCCGGTTTTCTGCTGTTTAGCAAAGACATAGGCACACTTTTAATCAGCTAAAACATAAGGAACAATCTGTACAAGCAAGCAACAATACAAAAACCCAATTTTTCTTACCCAACATGTAATTGTTCCTTATTATTACAAAAGAAAACAAAAAGATAGAAAATTACTCCCCAAATTTTATTGAAAATAGCATGAATTTTAACCTCTTAGATAAATTCTGGCAAAAACAATTATCACGCACCGCGAACAAATAGAAATAAGATGTGAGCATTGAATACAGAGTAGAGAGACCTGGAGATGCAACTAAATGGCACTTAACCAATAGTCTAATCATCTGCAGAAAGAGAATAACTATCTCCTACCAGCATTTTTATTTTTAAAATATCCTCTTTCAATTTCCGGCTAAACAAAATTAAATCGGAACTATGGAGGACAATATTCGCGCCTTCTTTTACCCATTTTGCCTGCAAGGCTGGATCTCCGGGCAAATTAATTCCTACGGCAATACCTTTTTCCCGTGTTCGCTGGATAATTTCCCGAACGGCTCTTTCAAACACAGGATTCTCATATTCTTCGGGAATTCCCATGCTAACAGAAAGATCATGCGGACCGATAATTACCCCATCTAAGCCAACAACATTTAAAAGCGCAGCTAAATTGGAAATCCCTGCTTTGCTTTCAATATTTATAACACTCAGGCTTCCGTTATTGTAACTGGCAAGATATGCCTTTAATTCATCCGTTAAAGCGACTTTCCCGGTTAACAAATTACGAAGGTGCACCCCTTTTAAAGGACGATATTTTGTAACTCCAACCAGATCACGCACCTGCTCAACCCGCTCAACATACGGAGCAACAATACCAACAGCTCCTGCTTCTTTTACCAGGTAGGCAGCACAGGAACCAGGCCGTGGGATGCGCACAACCGGAGAGATACCTGCCGATTTATATGTCTGGCACAAGCTGGCAATTTCATTCAGTGCAAGTGGAATGTGCTCGGCATCTATAAACACAAAATCGAGCTGTAATTCTTTAACAACTCCCGGCCACATAGGCGAAGTTGAAATAATACTTGTACCATAGATGTTTTCACCTTTCCGTAGTTTTTGCAGAAGGTTATCATTTTCCATAATTTAAGTATTTTGTTCGGTTACTTGCAAAATATAGCCTGAACATTACAGCTACCAGGGATTGCGTACCTAATTTAAATAAAGAGAAAAGAGGCTGCCCTTGCAGCGTTGTTATGAATTTCGCCTGTATAGACAACCTCCTTTTCGTGTTAATTATAAATCCTGTTAATATGGTTTTTCTGTACCCTGTAATAACCAGGTTTTTGAGTAGCTGTGATCATCGGACTGATTGGATGGAACATAGCTTGTTTTTTCAAGATTTGCCACTGCTTCTTCATACTTTTCCACATATTGAGGATCAGCAAATGGTTCCGGATAGGCAATCCTTAGAGGCAATGCTGGGCCATAAGCAGGATTGGCAGCTGGTTCAAAATCAGGATAACCTGTCCTTCTCCAGTCAAACCAAGGTTCGGCCTGCAACCAAAGTGCAATCCACTTTTGAGTCATAATAAGTTCGTGCTTATTACTTATTGACGAACTGCTGTAACTCACTGTAGACTGATTGTAAAATATCTCAAAATCAAAGCCCTGTGCTTCTGAAAGTATGCTATACTGTTCCATAGAAGCTTTAATTCCTGCTTTATAATGGTCTTCGGCATTCGAAACTCCATAATCTCCCAACAATGCTGCTTCAGCCAATATAAACTCAACTTCAGCATACGTTATTAACGAAGGGTTCACATAGTCATTACTATTCTCAAAATAGATGGGTGACAAATAAGAAATATAAGTGCTTCTTTCATCCGGGTAATCCCTAACGCCATCGCCCCTGTTATAATTTCCTAAAAATTCCAGGTCATCATATCCGATGGGCAATCCTACATATATTGACGTATCAAGACTTGTATCGTCTGTTGGTAAAATTTTCATTTGATAGCTATCTCCAAAAATATCAACATAATCTACTGTAGTTTCTTCAGAAGCATTAAGATCCCATTTCCGTTCTACCGGGTTTACCCAACGTTGAAGCCGTGGATCATTTCTTTCTTTCAAATAATCGACCAAAGATTTTCCGGGTTTAAATGCATATGGTTTATTTGAAGATCTTACATCACCACCAACAGCTGAATTCTCATCAGACAAGCCTAAAAGTTCCAATGTTGCATTATCGTTATTGCTTGTAAAAACTTTACTTACAGCATCACTAAATTCGCTTACAGTATTTATACTCAACTCGTCCTTTTTATTGTCCAGTCTCAAACAATACCTTAACCTTAACGAATTGGCAAACTTTATCCATTTATCCCTGTCACCTCCGTAAAGAAGATCTGAAGACGATAATACACTCAGCTGAGAATCCAACCCTTCCAAAATTTCAGATGCCGTTTTTAAATCTGTTAAAACGCCTTCGTAAACATCCTTTTGTGCATCGTATTTTGGAAACAATACACTTGAACTTGCTTGCAATGCTTCAGAATAAGGGCAATCTCCATACAAATCTGCCAACAAACCATAAATGAAAGATTTCATTATCAGCGACGCAGCCACAAAGAATTGATTACCTTCCTCTTCTCCAGCCTCATACATTAGCTGATTGGTTCTCAAAATATCATAATATGTACTCCAGGAGCCTTTCCCCCATTGATAGCAATTTTGGTTTGCTGCATTAAACTCTGTTCCTCTTTGGGTATATTGCATTGCTCCGGCAATATCAGTATGCTCATTAATTAGCCCATAAAATTGCATTGTAGTTTTCGAAATAACATACGATAGCAGGTAATTTGGTGAAACTTCTTCAGAATTATTAGGACTCACATTCAACTCATCAAAATCACCATGACAAGATTGAATAATTTGTCCTAAAAATATAATTGTTAAAATTAATCCTATTTTTTTCATGATTAACTAATTAAAATTCAACATTAAGTTTAATACCATAAGAGCGTGTCCAAGGCGTAACATTATAATATTCAGCCCCCTGAATCCATGAACCTCCATTGGAAATAAAAGCAAGCTCCGGATCAACAGGTACATCAGCTTTTGTCCATGTAAACACATTTTGTGCAATTAAGGAGAGCGAAACGTTACTTAATTTTGCTTTGCTTACCAGTTGCCGAGGAAACCTGTATGTAACAGACAATTCTCTTAATTTCACGTAAGTAGCACTATAGATATTGTTCCCTCCATAATACCTGGTTGAGCGCTTGTTTGCCTCAAAGGGAGTCATCCACACAGTACCTTCACCCCCTAAGTTTTCGACATATCCTCCATTACCATCTTCGCGAACACCGGGAATAAAACTTGCATCGTTTACAATGACTGTTTCCCCTGAGTTTTTATTAACGTACGATCTCGAATTCTGCGTAGCTTCATCGGGCCATGCAAAACCTCCGTAATCACCGGTACGCCCACCAACCCAAAGGTTAAAATACTTATCCGGGTTATCCTTAATCTGCTGTGCAATGTCTTTGTTTCTATCGTAATCAACACCAGAAAATGTTTCTTCCAACCAGCCATTGTTTCTAAAAAATTCCATAGATCTGGAGTAAAACTGTCCTCCGGCTCTCCAATCAAAGTTAGCAAAAACACTAAAGTTTTTATACCTGATAACAGGCTGTATACCCATCAAAAATTTATGATTGAAGTTACCAACTTTTTCGATCTTCTCTTCCCTGTTATCTAACTGAGTTCTGCCATTGGCTGCAATAATCGGATAATCATTGTATGCTGAATTTTCATCTTCAACCTTCAAATAAGGGTATGCATATATATTTCCAATATCATCACCAACATAGCTCCTTAATCTCACCTGCCCCACAGAGCCAAACTGATAGTAGGATATTCCTTCAGCCAGTTCTGCAATTTTGGTTCTGTTCCGGGTTAATGTTATACCTAAATCTGCAGAAAAGTCGTGCGTTTTTACCAGATTGGTATTTAAAGATATGTCCCATCCCCTTCCCTGAACAAGCCCTGCATTGATTTGCTTTGCAGTAGCCCCTGATTCATTGGGTATGGAGATACTAAGTACCTGATTTTTATTGTCTACCACATAATAGGTCGCATCCAGGTTTATCCGGTTATTTAGGAGTGAAAGATCCAACCCAACTTCTTTAGAGGTTGCTATCTCAGGCTTCAATTGCGGATTTCTCAGAGTACCAGGCATATACATTTGTTTCGCTTCTCCCCAATCGCTCGCAGTAGCATAATATTGGGTTAATGAATAAGCTCCTACATCGTTACCAACCTGAGCATAGCCAGCTCTAAGTTTTGCCATATTAATCCAGGATGGTAGTTGTATCAACTCATTAATTAAAAAACTTAGTGATGCAGAAGGATAAAAATAAGATCTGTTATTCTTTGGCAATGTACTCGACCAATCATTTCTTGCTGTCAAATCGAGATAAACCATATCCTGATACCCTAGTGAAACAGAACCATATACACTATTAACAGCTTTTTCGCCCCAGTAACTGCTGTAAGAAACAGTTCCCGGCACTCCATTTGAAATAGTAAACAATCCGGGCAATACAAGCTGTGATGCTTCGTTTGCCAGAGCATCATTGTAATCATAACGGAGATTTCCACCTACATTGGCAGTCAGGCTCATCCCCTCAAAAATATTTTTACTATAAGTGAACAAGCCTTCCCAGTTTTCTTCTTTAGACAGGCTTCTTTGAATGGAATATGCCCCATTGGGATTATCGTAATCACTCCAGGCTACTTTTGCTTCATTTCTTTGATCTATTACATTTGTCAGATACCTGGCCATAAAACTGAAATCTTTAAAAACCTCCCAGTCTAGTTGGAGTTTTGCCATGGTCTGGTTACGCTTAAAACCTGTTAAGTTTTCGTAAACGTTAAAATACGGGTTATTCTGTTTGGGCTTACTTTTTCTTTGTTGAATATTTTCCTGACCTTCCAGCCAGTAATCACGCAAATCAAGGATGTTTACCTGTACCCCCATTTCGAGAACAGATCTGGAAGGATCCCTGCGGCCGGTACTGATATTTTGTCTGTTATCTGAACCGGCTTCGGAAATATTAACAACAGCGCTAACTTTCAACTTATCGGTAAGCTCATAACTTCCATTAAACCCAATTGTTTTTCTGGAATAGTCTGTATTTGGCACAATGCCCTCATTAATCAGGTTCCCCATGGAAACACGGAAGTTTGCTTTATCATATTTACCATCAAATGCAACATTATTTGCCTGGCTAAATCCGTTTTTATAAAAATTCTGCTGTCTGTTCGGATAAGCCACCAGGGGTTGCAATGATGTGCCGTCATTACTTAATAACGACTTGTCCCATTGATACGAATCGGGAAACGTTCCATCCAGTATGGCACCCCAAGATTCATTTTCCTGTTCTCCTAAATTATAAGCTCCTGCTTTACCCGAAGCAAACATCGACTGAAAAGGAATAAAATGATAAGGATTATCAAGAATAAAAGATGAATTAAAAGAAACACCAACTCCCTTTTTTGCCCCCTTTCCTGATTTTGTAGTTATAATTACAACTCCATTTCCTGCTCTGGAACCATACAGCGCCGCCGCACTTGGCCCTTTAAGAATTGACATAGATTCAATATCTTCAGTGTTAAGGTCTGAAATGGCGTTCCCCATATCCGCATCTTTATAGTTATTATCAATGCCGTTATCTACCGGCACACCATCGATAACAAAAAGAGGCTGATTTTTAGTATTTAGCGAACTGGCCCCACGAATTATCATATTAACGGAAGAACCGGCAAGACCATACATTTGAGATACCTGCACCCCGGCAGCTTTTCCTGCAACAGCATTTAATAAGTTCCCCTGCGGGGTTTCGGTTAAGTCGCTGCCACTAACCTCACCAACTGAATATCCCAGAGATTTTTTCTCTCTGGTTATACCCAATGCGGTAACAACAACTTCATCAAGACCGATGGCTTCTTCCCTTAAAATAACATCAATCTGTTGTTTTCCTGCAACGGCAACTTCCTGCGTTTTAAATCCGATAAACGAAAAGGATAGGACATCATCAGCGGCAATACCGGTTAATGTATAGTCTCCATCAAGACCGGTAATAGTTCCTTTTGAAGTTCCTTTTACAGCTACGGTAACACCGGGAATAGGCTCTCCGGTTGCAGCAGTTACGGTACCAGAGACAGTAAGCAGTTGCTCGGCATCCTGCTGTTCCCAAACGCTATTGGTTAATGCAATTTGCCGGTTGTTAATTTTATAAACAATACCGGTGTTTGCAAAAATTTCATCCAGTATTTCTGAAACAAGCCTGTTTTTTACATTCACGCTTATTTTTCGTTCTACATCAACTTTATGGGCCTCATACATAAAATAAAACTCCGACTGATCTTCGATTTTGCTTAATACGCTTTTTACCGAAGCATCTGTCATATTCAGGTTTAGCTTTGTATTTTGGGAGTATGTGCCAATTGCCATTGCCTGGCTTACCAAAATAAAAGAAACAAGTATTGTTGTTCTCATTTTTCTAAAAAATTGTAAAGTCCAGATTTCATAAAACCCGGAAATCGCTACAATGCGTTTTTTTTTCATAAATTTGTAATAATTTAAAATTTATAACTTAAATTAAATGCCTCGCTATCTGATAAATACCTGAGGCTAAAAACTTAAAGGGGATGTTGGCGCATCTCCTTTTTCCTGCAATTCTGTTTTATTCCATAAGCAAAACTATTTTGTCAGATTTTTCATTGATACGTTTATTTTTATCGGTACTAAAGGATCGTGACTATATGTTATTTTATAATTTATATCGCATGTGTACTGAATGAGATGAAATATATCTTCCAAATTCTCATCTACAATGGTGGCATTAAAAATTAATTTGTATACATCGGGGTTTGAGACTTCGATATCTACTCCATACCAATGCTCCAGCTTAGACAATACTTCTTTCATTGAAGTATTATTAAAGATAAGCACACCGTCTTTCCAGGAAACTTGTTCATAGGTATTTACAGGACGGACAAGAAGTTGTTCTTTTTCTTCATCAAATCTGGCCATTTCTCCCGGCCTCATGGTAAATGGCAAGAACTTATTTGAAAGATGTGAAAGTTCAACACTTCCTTTCTCCAATACCACGCTTACCTTATTGTTCTCAGGAAATGCATTTACATCAAATTCCGTCCCCAACACTTTAACTTCCAAATCTTCACAATGCACAACCAACGGAATATGTTCGTTTCTTTTAACTTTGAAATAAGCTTCTCCTTTTAATTTTACATTCCGATTATCTACTGAGAAGTTATTGTTGTATGAAAGGGCTGTTCCTGAATTTAACCAAACCACTGTACTGTCAGGCAAAATAATTCGCGAAGTTTGACCGTTTTCTGTAACAACGGTTGTATACACCGGTGATGTTGATTCCTGCGTTGGAATATCTTTCTCAAAGTATATATATATGCTTCCGGAAAGGCCAGCGAGAAATATAAAGATAGCAGCGATTTTCCATTTCCATATTTGCTTGCGAAGGGAAAGGCTATTAATTCTTTCATTGTATTTTTTCCAGGCCCTGTCTGCGCTAAATTTCTCAAATGATTCAATGTTTCTGATAATCTCTTTTTCTTCGGTAATAAAACCGAATTTTGACGGATTATCAGAAGCCTTTTTCAACCAGGAATTTAATTTCTCGGATTCTCGTTCAGATTCTTTTCCGACGATATAATTACCGATTATCTTCCCAATTTTTATCCTATTTGAGATTTTTTTCATAAATAGTTAAGGCACAACGTAAGTTTAGTCTTTCTATAACTAATAAACGACATGCTACCAAAACAGGATTACATGGGAAACTGACTTTTTTATATTTCTTTTTGATTTTTTTGTGTTCTTCCAAACTTAATACTCGCTCACCATACGCGAAGAATTAAAGAGCCCTGCAAGTTTTTTCCGTAAAACTTTATATGAACGAGCTTTATGTGTGCGAACTGTGTTAATCCCTATATTTAACTGACCGGCAATTTCCTCATTTGAATTTTCTTCCATAGAAAGCAAAAGAACTTTTCTCCCCATCTCAGGAAGTTTATTTATTTCACTATAGATAGAAGTATAAGCTTCGTTTCTCAAAACCTCATCGAGGAAAAATTCACTCTCGCTACAGGAATTCCGGCTAAAGTCGGCATATTTCTTTTTAACCTTCTGATGTTTGATATAATCTAAACACGAATTGCGAACAGAAGTGTAGAAGTATGTTTTTAATGCATTCATATTTAAAAAGCGATTTTGCTTTTCCCAAAAAGAAATAAATACATCTTGAACAATGTCTTCACAAACACTTATATCCGAAACATATTTTTCGGCAAATGAGGCCAGTATTGGATAATAAGAATAAAAAAAATCTTTCAGGTAAATTTGGTTTCCATCCCCAAATCTTATCTTCATATTTTTAAATGTCCTATCCATCAGTCAGGTTAAAATTTATTCGTTTAGTTTTATAAAGCCATCAGTAAAAACCGTCTGCAAACCAACAAATAATATTAAGCATTTTTTACCTAACGCATAGATATTTATTTACCTAAAAGTGATAGAATTTTCACACAATCAACTGTAAATCAAAAAACTTAAACAAGCCAACACCTATCCACCGTTACCTTCTTCTTTATTTATACTGGCACCAACGCTTACAACTAATTAAATTTCAAAAGCCTGTCAGATATCTCAGGGCGCATATACTTTTTTAACCTATCGGGATAACCGATCTCCCATGGAGTTGGCCCAACCCATTCACTTTTCTGACCTTTTATTTTGATGTATCCTACTGTTGAAATCTCAACAGTAGCAAACAACGGCTCCTTAAAAGGCGCTGTATATTTTATCCACTTAAAATTCGTATCTACTTCTTTGCTGTATCGAATATGCTCGTAATCGTCGCCCAGCCAATGGTATGCCATGGAAGTGATGGTTATGTACCAAATTCCGTTTACCTCATCGGCATAATCCCAGTGAGAATGCCCGTTAAAACACACGATAACTTTACTCTTCGGTTTTTCAGCATTATGCTCTTCCAGAATAGACTGTATTTCCTTGTAATTCTCTACACCATAATCTTCATCGGCTCCATGATATAACTGCAATCCCTGATGAGAAAAAATGATTATAGGGTAGGTTGATTTTGCTAAATCATTCTTGAGCCACTCTACTTGCTCCGGGCCAATAAACTGCTTGTAACCTTTTGTTTCCGGATTCTTTTTATCATTCCCATCCAGAATAATGCAGTGGAACCCATTTTTATCAAAAGAATAATAACCTGATTTCATGTTTCGGAAAGCAATGGCCTCTTCACGAGAAGTTCCGCCGTCCATTTCGTGGTTTCCGATTACATGATATTTATCCCCGGCAAATGAATTCCAGATATCAAAGTAATGCAGATACTTTTCTTTGGGAATGGCAAAATCTCCCAATTCAATAATGAAATCGGGCTTTGCGGCATTCATACTATCAATAAAGGTTTGAATCCGGTATTCAGCATCATGCATGGTAGGCAAATGAACATCGGAACAAATACCAAATGTAACTTTATCGTACTGTTGCTTTTTGTTGCAACTCACCCCGGCAACAGCAAACAAAAAGACAAGGAATACTATTTTATGTTTTCTCATATTCAAATTCAGCTATTTTAAATTCAGGTACTTTAATATCGCATCATCTCCCTGGAGTGCATTTTCAGGAATCGGATTATCTTTTGTAAATACACGTAAAACATCAACAGGCAATACCGTTACAAAACTTTCATCGTAGCCATAATTGTAGGGCATTTTTCCTTTATTCAACTGTAAATAATGAATGAGAAAATTATAGGCAGGATAACGTTTTGACGGGCCATAGTCATGCTGATCTGCAGGAAGATGAACATTCTCCACTCTGTTTTCAGCATCATATAATGCATAAACCTTCTGAATATACGGATACTCTACCCTTGGTGTATTCCGCGTCCAATCAATACCATCAGAAATTAATAACATTGGCCGGGGAGCACAAAGCGCTGCAATTTCAACATTATTGGTTTGGTGACTTTTACTTTTATGTACAGGCATTCCGCTTTCGCAAACACAACCACCAAAGAAATGGGCAGAAACCTGTACTACTGGTGCTGATACTTTTATACGATCGTCAATAGCCGTTAAAACAAACGTTTGTGTTCCACCACCGGAAGCGCCGGTCATCCCAATCCGTTCCGGATCAACATCGCAGCGGGAAAGAAGATAATCCAGTACCCTCTTACTATTCCAGGTTTGCAGGAGAAGAGCAATAGGAATGCCATGGCTTACCTGTTTTGAGTCGCCATATCCAACCATATCGTACGCAAAAACAATGGCTCCCATTCGAGCCAGAGAAGCACATCTTTTCTGTACTTCTTCACTCATTCTCCGGTCGGCCCAATGTCCATGAGGAGACAAAACAGCTGCATTTTTATCCTCCAGTTTCTCCGGCAGGTAAAGATTTCCTGTAATATAAAAGCCTGGAAAACTTTCGATGGCAATATTCTGAACTACATACCCATCCAGTTTCAATGTTTGGTTAATAATTGGATGAAATGTATTACCCACTTTGGGCATCTGATTAAATTTTAATCCCTCTATAATTCCCTGTCGGATAATATCTGCACGTTTTTCCCATGATGCTTTATCGTTCCAATACGATTTGAACTCCTTTAGTTTTTTATTTCCCTCATCTTCTGTCCAATATCGGCCCTGGCACAACATATTTTCCTGTGCGAATACATTTTTAACAACCAAAACAGTTAATAACAAAACCATAAAAACGGCTGTTCTTTTTACGCTTACATACCTTTTCATATTTTTCTATGTTTAGTTAAGTTTTAATAATATCCAGATATCGGGCCATCCAATATGGCCAGAGCCAGAAAACACACTCACGTTCCTGTGTTGGATTTCCCTGCACCGCAGCCCATGGATTCTTGTCCCAACGGACAGTAGCCCGGATACTTGCAGGAGGTAATTCTGCAATTTGTATTTCTTCCAGAATCGGGCTGCGAACAACAGTTACATCTTCCCGTAGCGTATGGTCAATCGGCCAATCCACCAAATCTAAAGGAGCATCTTTCAAGAATTCAATCGTTTGCGGAACATTCACCTTATCTCCTGTTGCCAAAGCATAAGTTAGATTATTAATCAAATTCTCACCCTCCGGCTGTTTGTCCATCCACTCTTTAGCAAGCCTTTCATAAAAACTATGCAATTCGGGATCTTCCTCATATTTTAGGAAAATTGGAAAGAGATATCCCTCCATAGTAAGGTCGAAATAAATTTGCCAGGCCGGATTCTTTTTATTCAACATAGAGGCATTTTCAAGATAGCCTTCCTTTTCAATCAATCTTTTGTATTCACTTTCGTATTTTTCATTACGGGTAATATGGGCAGCTAATTTCAAAAAAGCCAATAATTCAAATGAGTTAATAGCTTTTTCTGATGACCAGTCGGGATCGCCATTTAACGATTTTGGAGACCAAACTCCCCAGCGCGTGTGCTTTCCATCAATATCAACCAAATTATAATCATTGGCAATTACCCCATCCATTATATCTGAAACATGCACTCTGACCTCCTTTTTATCCTCTTCCTGGGCGGCATATTCGTAAAAGAAAAAATAGGACATCATGTGCCCGCACATTTCATCACTGCTTGTATCGCCTTTCCAGAGCCATTTTCCGTCTTTTGATTTCCGCCAACGCTTTTCCACAGGTTTGTATCTCGGGTCATCAACCATTGCCTCTGCCTGTTGCTTTTCTGTGTAACTACGGTTTGGGTCATGCACCTCTTTCCAGTTTGCTGGAACAATTGTTCTGGCAAAAATGGTTTTGGTTTCCGTAACTTCCCGTAAATAGCGCAAAAAGTGAAATGCTTTTCGTGCTTTTTCCAATGCATCCGGATCTTTTGTTGCTGCATACCTGAAACTTTCCATTGCCAGATAACCACCAGTGAATTCACCATCATTATCATCGTCAGCTTTGTGCCAGGAAGCAGTATCTCCGGGGGCATCAAGCCTTACATTACAACAAATCCAGGGCTCACGAATATGCCGGCTCATAAGTCGATGATAAAAATTGTCCTGTTTTTCTGCCAGCGTCATTTTCCCGCGTTTAATTTCGCTTACTCCGCCAGCCGTCGCTACCCAGGCATTTCCATTTTTGTCAAAAGCTACATCATTTACTTTATTGTTAAGCAACCAACGCCGGCTAAACAGTAAAGAATGCGAACCATCTTTGGCATACCGCACAACTCCGACATCTGTTCCTACCCACATTGTTTTATCAGGAGACTGCCTTACACAGTTTACATAAATGGAAGGAATACCTGTTTCAGGTGTAAGATTTTTCTGTAATTCATTATTCAAGCGTATGGATACACCGCCCATAACACCTGCCCATAATTTATCTTCGGGAGCAAATGCAACCGACTTCACATAACAGGTTATTAATTCTTTTGTATCCTGATAAAGTTTTGTCTCCTCGTGTCCGCAAAAATACAGCCCAGCATCAGTAGCCACATATAAATTCCCTTCCCGGTCAACAATTGCATCATGTATAGAACGGGCGATCTTAAAATCCTGTTTCTGCCAGCCATCCAGACTGTACTTCCAAATTCCACGCGGCCCAAGTGCATACTTTTCAATTTCGCTGGTACAAACCACGGAAATGGGCGATTCAATGCCTTTAGCTTTGCTTACTGTATTGTTTTGATATATATAAAGCCCGTTCCAGGTTCCCATCAAAACTGCGCCATCACTTCCTATTGCTACAGAAAATGCAGGCCCTCTTTCTTCTCCTGTTATAACCGAAATCCATTTTCTATCGTTGGCATTTTTTCGAAATACTCCACCTGCTGTTGCAATCCAAACATTGGAATTTTCATCTACAGCAATGCTTCGAACCTCGTTATCCCTTTCATTGCCACTCACATAAAATGCCTCATGTGTTTCCTGAATAAAAGGTTTGTCAAGATATACAGTATCCTGCGCTACACCTGAATGCTGTATCTCTTTCTCTGAATTTTCACACGACGAAAAGTAAACCATCAGCGACAGTAAACTTATCCCCGCAACAATTCTTTTCAAACTGGCTTTAATCTTCATACTATTAATCAATTAAACTGTTACTTCCATTTGCAAGGCTCAAATTTAAATTCAGAAAACGTGGCCTTAAAAGTCGATTCCAGCGGGCTACAAGCATACACACCAATGTTCGCTACAACAATTGGTTTGTGAAAATGCAAAATCCGCATTTGCAAATAATCTTTCCCGTCGGTTGAATTCTCCACAAAAAAATCCTGCCCGTGGCGGCTTACCCTGTACCACATTTCTGAAATTCCAGCCGGGATATCTGTTGTTGCCCAATCGGAATATCCCAAATTTGTTGCTACCGACCCCAATCGGGCATACTCATTATTCTCATACTCTACCGAAACTTTCAACCAATTTTCACTATCCTGATAAAGCAAAACACCACACTGGTCGTACATAAACCCGGAATTAAACTGTGTTTTTACAGAAAATGTAAAATCGCCGTTTATTTCTGCTAAAAACCCCGGAGCATTATCATTCTGAAAACCGTAATGCGTGCGTTGCCATAAATCTGTGTCGGGTTCTGTTTCGATGCACAAAGTATCTTTGGTTAGCTCAAACTTTGCTGGTTTATTTATCCACCGGAATTTTTTTAAGTTTAGTTGATTCATTTTTTATTTATTTGGATTGATTTTATTTGTCATTTCGAATTCCAACACACCTCCGTTTTGAATCTCATCCCATGTTACATACCAGCGGGGCAATGTTTTTCCATCTAGTTTTACAGATGCAATGTAAATGTTTTCTGTTGAAACATTGTTTGCCTTTATGGTAAATAATTTCTCGTTTGGCAGTTGCAAATCAACTTGCTTAAATTGCGGACTTCCAAACCAATATTTTCCCTCCACCGGATTTACTGGATACATCCCAATGGAACTGAACACATACCAGGCCGACATTTGCCCGCAATCTTCGTTTCCACACAAACCATCATGCAAATTCTTGTATAGCGTGTTGATGATTTTATTGGTATAAAATTGTGTTTTCTCCGGCTTGCCAATGTAATCGTACAAATAAGCTACATGATGGCTTGGTTCATTTCCATGAGCGTATTGCCCGATGAGTCCGGTAACATCTTCAGTATCCTCTCCCAACAATTCTGACGTTTGTGTAAACAGACTATCCAACATCATTTCGAACCCGTTGTTTCCGCCCATTAACTGAATGAGGCCTGGCATGTCGTGTAGCGCAAAAAACGAATACTGCCAGGTATTTCCTTCCACACAGTGCGGGTTACCGTAAGCGGCATAACGCGGTTGAAAAGGTTCATACCAGGAGCCATCGCTATTTTTTCCCCGAAATAAATGATATGCCGGGTCATACAAATTTTTGTAATACGTCGAGCGCTCCATATATTTTCTGTGTTCCTCATCCTTTCCCAAAGCTTTCGCTACCTGAGCAATACACCAATCATCGTAAGCATATTCCAGCGTTTTTGAAACTGTTCCACTTTTTTCTTTATTAGTTGGCACAAAATGATACTGGTTGTAAAAACCAAGACCTTTCCGCTCAGTCTCCGAAACATCCTTCAAAGCCTGAAAGATTTCCTCCAAATTATACGAACCAATATTTTTTGTGACAGCATCGGCTATTAAAACTGCCGCGTGGTAGCCAATCATTGAACCGCCTTCATTTGCAGCAATTTCCCAATAAGGTAATTCTCCCGTCTGACGGTATTTTGCCATCATGGAACAAATAATGTCTTCTTCAACCTTTGGCTGCATTATAGTCAACAATGGATTCAAAGCACGAAAAGTATCCCATAAAGACAACACTGTATATTGGGTATAACCTTCCGCTTTCTCAGGAACATGGTTAAAATTCTTGTACTGTCCGTCCGAATCAGAAAATCGGTAAGGGGCAAGATAACAATGATAAAGCGAAGTATAAAAAATGGTTTTCTTTTCTTCATCAGAAGTGCTGACTTTCATTTTTGAAAGTTCCTCATTCCATTTTTCCCTCGTTGCCGAGTGCATTGCATCAAAATCAAATCCATAGAAATCGGCCGTTCTTAAATTGGCTAACGCACCTTCTTCACTCACCGATGAAATAGCCACTTTTATTATCAATTCATCCCCTTCATTTTTATTGAATGAGAACCCTGCAGCAGTCAGGGGTCCCTTGGCAGTATTTTCGTCCTTTTCATCTACCAAAAAAAACTGATAATCTTCAATATTTCTGGACAACTGCATAGCAAAAAACACCTTCTGAACATTTGCTTTTCCCGAAGAAAAACGGTATCCCGTTACCAAATCAGAAGTTCTGCGCCGTATAAAAGCATCGGTTGTTTTATCTTTATTGGTATAACCAAGATTCAATATTACATTCTGTTGTTTTGCATTTTTGGGAAAATGATAGCGATGCATCCCCACCATTTCGGAAGTAGTAAGTTCAACATTAATTCCACTTTCATTTAATTTTACGGAATAATAACCAGGCGAAGCTTTTTCATTTTGGTGCAAAAAAGAAGAACAATACCCCAACAAAAAATGCTTGTCAAAAACTCCTTCAGAACTGGCTATTGCATCTTCTTGCCATCCTTTTTCTTTAAGAATAGCATCAATCGTTGAATCATCCTGTACAAAATATCTTTTTTCTATTTTTCGTGTCGTGGGCATTACGGAAATATCGCAAAAATCACTAACGCCGGTTCCACTTAAATGTGTATGCGAAAATCCGACAATGAGAGTATCCGGATAATGATAGCCGCTGCAATACATCCAGCCCTGTCCTGCATTATCAGGACTCAGCTGAATCATTCCAAAAGGATAAGCCGCTCCGGGAAAAGTGTTTCCAAAGCCCTCTCCTTTTTCGCCGGCAGTTCCAATAAAAGGATTGACAAAATCAACAGACTCCTGCCCTTCTATTTCAGAAGATTTACAAGCGACTGCAAACAGCAACAACAATACAAAATAACGCATTACTAATTTTTCTCTTCGGTAAATGAATACGAACCGGACCCCACTTTTAAAACATGTGATCCATTCTCATATTTTATATATTCCAAACCGCTAACTCTTTCGAGCGGTTTTCCATTTTCAAACAACTTATTTTCTTTTGCTCCGGGAATGTAAACCGTAGCCAGGGTATTAAAAGGAACTTCCACATCCATTGAAAAAACATCCGGCTGTTTTTTCCAATCAACAACAATTCTCCCACGTAACGTTTCTGTGCTTGCTTTGGCATAAGTTAATCCCTCAAGCAAATTAGGTTTAATTGTAAAAGAACGAAACGCGACACCACTCTCTTCCGGCTGAATTCCTGCGATATATTTGTAAAACCAGGCGTCGATGCTTCCCATCATTACATGATTTTTTGACTGTTTCAGTGTCCAGAATTCGCAAACCGTTGTATATTTTCCCATCATGCTGTTCCAACCTGGATATGTTTTTTGTGTGATAATATTCCAGGCAACATCCGGTCGTCCCATTTGTGCGAGAGCTTCAGGCATGTATTTCGTTCCCAAAACACCAGTTGTCAAGTGGTTTTGATTATTAATCACAATATCGTGCACCAAATTCCCCAATACCTTTTGCCGACTGTTTTCAGGGACAATGCCCAGAAAAAGCGGGAAAGAATTTGCCATCTGGCTGCCGTCGTTGTAATTCCCAGTTTCCGGGTGAAAATAGTTTTGATTATAGGCTTTTTTGATTTCTCCAGCCAGGTTGGTAAAATAATTTTGGTCAGGTGAATTTCCCAAAACACCGGCAACTTTAGACAAAATCATTGCATTATAATAATAAAATGCCGTTGGTACGGATACTGGCTGCCCTTCTTTCCATCCGTCAACCAAACTTCCCCAGTCACCAATCCAGCCAGATGGCAAAATATAATCGGTTGCGAGGCTGTCGAGAAATTGCATGTAACGTTTCATGGTTGGATAGTGCTCTGCCAAAACCTGCTTGTCGCCATACCAATTATAGTATTGCCACAACATAATTATGTAGGTACTACTCCATTCGATGCCTTCATCCCAAATATATGGCTGCGGCGAAATGATGGGCAAATCGCCCGTTTTTTCATCCTGATTAAACTGAATTCCTTTGAACCAATTGCTGAAAAATCCAGTCATATCAAAGTTAAGCATTGCTTCCTCAGCAGTTACCTGGGCATCTCCAAACCAGCCAAGACGTTCATCGCGCTGCGGACAATCCATGGGATAGCCGAGCATATTGCTTTTTTGCGACCATACTGTTGCCCTGTGAATTTTATTTACCAAAGAATCGCTGCATTCGAAACTGCCAATCTGACGATTATCAGTATGCACTACACAGCCTGTAATTTCATCCACATTCAATGGGCCATTCTCCGCCGAAACTTCCACATATTTAAAGCCGAAATAAGTAAAATGCGGTTCATAAGTTTCCGTTCCTTCTCCCTTTAAAATATATACAGCAGTTGCTTTTGCATGTTCATTGCTGGTGGCGTCGATCGTTCCATCCTCATGAATATCTTCAGCAAAGCGAATCTTGATTTTTGTCCCTTTTTCCCCACGAACTTTGATGCAAGCCCAACCAGTAAAATTTTGCCCCATATCAAACGTTCGGGAATTGTTTTGCTTGGTTGAAATTTCTTTGGGCTGAAGAATTTGAATCACTTTTATGGCTGGCATAGTTTGCGATTTCAACGAAATATTCTCCGGATGAAAAACACTCACCTCTTTCCATGCTGAATCATTAAAACCAATAGTTGACCAACCCTTTTGTTCCAAATTAGCATCGTAAATTTCACCATCGTAAATACAACTAAAAGTAACCGGCCCGTAAGAACAGCGCCAACTGTCATCGGTATTTATAGTTTCTGTGGAACCATCGCTATAAGTAATTTCAATTTGAGCGATGGCCTTTTTATGCCCAAACCACTGCATCCGGTATTGTTTCCACCATTTTTTATATGGATTGTACCAACCATTTCCGACGTGAATTCCTAACGCATTTTTGCCATTCTGAAGCAAGTTGGTAACATCGTAGGTACTGTAAAGAATTTCTTTATGATACGGTGTTTTAGCCGGGTCGAGCACATGATCGCCCACCCGCTTTCCATTGATAAAAAACTCGTAAAATCCCACGCCAGTCACAAATGCTTTGGCCGACTTTATTTTCCCCGATAATTTAACCTCTTTTCGCAATAAAAGCGACTGGCCCGAATGCTCAATCGCTTCTATTTCTGCTTTGTTATTCTTTTCTTCAATTAAAAAACCTTTTTCCAGATGCGGTTCAAACGTACTTTCTTTCCCAATCCATTGCGCTTGCCAATCATTTTTATTTAAAAATGCGGTTTCAAAAGAATCAACCGGGCTTACCAACGTGTTCCCCTGATTGTCCCAAACCTCTACCTTCCAGAAATATTTTTGATTGGACTTTAATTTCCTATCCGGTAATTGATGCTGAATGGTTTCCGAAGAATTTATCTTTCCTGAATCCCAAATATCAGCATCTTCATTTCTCAGCAAATTGTTTGAAGTGGCTAGAGAAATCCGATAAGCTGTTTGTTTATGGTTTCGTTCAGAAGAAGAAATAAGCCAGGAAAATCGGGGTTGTGCATTATCAACGCCAATAGGTGTTTGCGCAGATTCTACCAACATTTGGTCAAACCGAAATGAAAGCTCTTCTTTTTTCGAACATCCGGGAAGAACAAATAGTAAAAAAATAGTAAATATAAAGGCGTTTTTTTCCATTACACTACCTTATTAATCATATAATAATTTCTCCGGAAGCATCTGCCTGCCTGTCTCCTTTATGCTTTTTTATGTGGTTGATATCTTTTAAAAGTTGCTGAGAAAAAATGGCTATATCAGAACTGTGTATAATAATATTGGCTCCTTCATTCATCCATTTCACCTGCCGCTCCGGCGACTCTGAAAAATGAATACCAACAGCCACATCCTTCTCCCGGCACTTACGAATAATAAACTGAACCACCTTTTCAAACTTGGGATGATCATATTGTTCTGCAATACCGAGGCTCACCGACAAATCGTGTGGACCAATAAAAACAGCATCTACCCCCGGAACACTTAACAGATCATCTAGCTTCTCCAGAGCCGGTACACTTTCAATATTTATCAGGCAAATATTTCCCTGATTATAATTTGCAACATAGCCAGCCAACTCCGGTTCAAGCAACGAAGGATTTTCAAGGGCCGCTTCCAGTCTGTGCCCTTTCAACGGACGGTATTTCAAAGCTCCCACCATCTCTTTTATCTGCGCCGGCTCTTCAATATAAGCGGAAAGAATTCCTTCTGCGCCGGCGTCAATCATCTGGCAGGCTTTATATGGGTCGGCAGAGGGAATGCGAACAATCGGGGCAATTCCATGTGCAGAGTACAGCTGGCACATCGCAGCAATTTCCATTCGTTCCAGCGGAATATGTTCGGTATCAAGAAAAACAAAATCAAGCCCGGCATTGCAAACTGCCTTATTCCAAAGAGGCGATACCGAGGAAATGCAGGTTCCGTAGACCGTATTTCCGTTTTTCAGTTTATTAAGTAGTTGTTTTTTCATCCTTATAAAATTTGAACAAGTAAATGTTCCAGTTCGCTAAAATGATTTATTTGAATATCGGCAGCTGCCTGTTCCTGTCCGGTTGAAGCGCCGGAATATGCCACACAGAACATACCAGCCGCTTTGGCTGCTTTTACTCCATTAAATGAATCTTCAACAACCCAACAGTTTTTGGGATCTACCTTTAGAATTTGGGCAGCACGTAGAAAAATATCTGGTTCCGGCTTGCTTCTTTCAACCATACTCCCGCTCACCAGGGTTCGAAAGTATTTCTTTATACCTATTCTGAATAAAATAATCTCAATAATCTCCAACTCGGATGAAGAAGCTACTGCCATCGGAATATTCTTTTCATTAAGCAGCTCCAGTAAATCAGTCAGTCCTGGCAAAGCCACTAAATTTTCAACCGTAGAAAAATGATTCTTGCACTCCAGGTAATTGAGTTTAATCATTTCATCTACCACAAAGTCCATTTTATAATTTTGTTTTACTGTTGCCCACATCTCGTGCGTAGCTGTCCCCATATAACCTCTGTGTTCTTCATCAGAAACCGGAATTTTAAACCGTTCAAACAGGCTGTTTTCAATTTTCACATGATGTACCTCACTGTCAACCAAAACACCATCCATATCAAAAATTACAGCATCTGGATTTTTTAGTTTTTGCGTTAAAAGCTCAATATTATTATCTGATTTTAAATTCATGTTTTCTTATTATAACAGCGCAGGTATAGAACAAATTTGCCCTTTTGAATATAGTTTTTTACACAAAACGAGCCAGCCTCATCAAAATACTATCAAATTAACGGTAGCCACAAGAAATTATCCTCACATTTGTTGGCTGTTTTCAATACAATTTTGACTTTCCTGATAAAAATGCAATAAAATACAGATCAGCGGGAATGGTAAAATTTGCGTATTAATAGATATATAAGCAACCCTCTTTAACCAGAATATATTTATTTGAAATCTTTTCGGTACTCGGAAGGAGTTTTATTCATTATCACCTTAAAGTAATGATTAAAATTTGCCAGGTTATTATAGCCGCATTCATAGCAAATATGCGTTACAGGTTTGTCAGTTTCAGCCAGCAATTTTGCAGCAATCCCAATACGCACACTTTTTACATATTCCATAAAGGTCTGGTTTGTTTTCTTTTTAAAATACCTGCAAAATGAGCTTGGTTCCATATACACAAGCTTAGCGGCTGCTTTCAGATTAATCCCTTCCTGTACATTCTGGAAAACGTATTCATAAATTTTGTCAATCTGCTCCCTATCCTTGTCATATGAATTAGGTAATGCAGATGGAAGAGCAAGATATTCCCGGTCTTCAATTCTAAGCAGCAAGCTAAAAACTTTTAGTAGCTGAATATATCTGTCCAACCCTTTTAGCTCAACCATCCGATTAAGAGTTGCTGCCACCTTTTCAGTCTTGGCTCCCTTAAATAATATACCACTGTTGGCCTTTTTTAATAGTTCCACTACATCTTCCAGCTCCGGAATTTTAAAAAAATCAGAGCTAATAATATTTTCATAAAAATGTGTAACCACGCATTCAGGCTCAATGCTTTTTTCCGTTTCGAGTACTTCCCAACAATGCGAAATATTAGGCCCAAGCAAGACCAAATCGCCCGGCGTGTAACTTGAAATATGATTACCAACAATCCGTCTTCCAGAACCGGATGTTATCAGATTCAATTCATAATTTTTATGTGAATGAATCTTCTCCGAATTCGGATCCATTTTCAAACGCCTCGTAATAAATGAATGCTTGTGGGGGACAAAGATTTTTTCGTAAACAAATTCCACCGTAAATATTTTTTAACCTTAAAACGTAAATATAATACGAATATTTCAATTTTAAGTCAAAATTCAATGTAAATAAAACAAGATACAAGAAGCAGAAAGCTCCAAATACAATTTCCTTTGTGTTTATGGTTCTAAATAGTGTTGAGAACCAACTGAATTACTGAACAAATCATAAAAAATCAAATGAACATCGATCTAAAAGGAATTATTCCACCAATTATCACTCCTTTAAACAAACAGAACGAATTAGACGAACAAGGGCTAAAACAGTTAATTGAATATTTAATTTCCGGGGGTGTACACGGTCTCTTTTTATTAGGTACCACAGGCGAAGCAACTAATTTAACTTACCAGCTAAGAAAAGATTTTATTGAAAAGTCGTGTGCCATTATTAATAAAAGAGTACCTGTTGTAGTAGGAATCACCGACACCTGTATTGAAGGTTCGCTGGAAATAGCTGAAGTCTCGAAAAAGGCAGGAGTGGATGCATTGGTAATTTCGGCTCCTTATTACTTACCTATTGCACAGCACGAATTTGTAAGCTACCTCGAATACCTTGTACCTAAGTTGCCATTGCCTTTTTTATTATATAATATGCCGGGATGTACAAAATTCCATATGTCGGTAGACACCGTAATAAAAGCGAAAGAACTCGGAGCCATTGGTATAAAAGACAGTTCAGGGAACCAGTCGTACCTATACGAGTTACAGGAAACTTTTAAAGACACTGACTTTGCCGTTATTTGCGGAACAGAATTATTCCTGCCGGATGCAGTTACCTTTGGAGGAAGCGGGTCTGTTGCCGGCGGTGCAAATATGTTCCCCAAAGTATTTGTAGACTTGTATGATGCTGCAAAGGCAAATGATGTTGAAAAAATTAAAAGACTTCGGGAAATTGTTATTCAAATTGAGAAAAAAATATATAATATTGGAAAAGACGGCTCTAAATATGTAAAAACAATAAAGTGTGCCTTGTCGGTTTTAGGAATTTGCAATGATTATGTAGCTCAGCCATTTAGTGCTTTTGGCAAAGAAGAAAAAAATCAAATGGCTCAAAATATAAAAGAACTAAACGAAATGTATCCTGAAATTCAGGCTAATTTGAATATCATAAAAACCTATAGCTAAAATGAAACTGCCACTAATCGACCTAATCGTATTTTTTATAATCACTCTCGGGAATGTACTTTTTGGCGCAAGCTTTTTCTTTAAGAACAAAACGTCAAGCCAGTTTACATCCGGAGGAGGAGCAATTCCTTCGTGGGTAGTGGGTATGTCAATATTTGCCACATTTGTAAGTAGCATCAGTTTTTTGGCATTACCAGGCAAAGCCTACATGAGCGATTGGAACGCACTGGTTTTTAGCTTTGCTATTCCAGTTGCTGCCATTCTTGCCGTAAAATTCTTTGTTCCGCTGTACCGCGGGCTGGGCAGCATTTCAGCCTATAATTACCTGGAAGTAAGGTTTGGAAGTTGGGCCCGTATTTATGCATCTATTTGTTATATGCTAACCCAGTTAATGCGAACCGGAGCCATTCTTTTACTGCTGGCCCTGCCACTAAATGCACTGTTTGGCTGGGATGTAAAAACAATTATTATTATTACAGGAATTGCAGTTACTGTATATTCTATGCTTGGAGGCATTCAGGCGGTAGTATGGACAGATGCCATCCAGGGAATTATTCTTGTTGTTGGTGCCATTGCGTGTGCAGCCATTTTAACGTTTTCAATGCCGGAAGGACCTTCGCAGGTATTTGAAATTGCTGCAGCCAACCATAAATTTAGTTTAGGGAGTTTTAGCAGCAGTTTATCAGAATCAACCTTCTGGGTAGTACTTATCTACGGACTTTTCATCAACCTGCAAAATTATGGTATTGACCAAAACTTTGTACAGCGTTATATGACTACCAGTACCGAGAAGAAAGCAAAATCATCGGCTATGTTTGGAGCACTGTTGTATCTCCCGGTTTCGTTAATTTTCTTTTACATAGGAACAGCTTTGTATTCATATTACACTGCTCAACCCGATTTGTTACCTGCCGAGTTAAGAGCGCCCGGAGCCGGAGATAAAGTATTTCCACATTTCATTGTTAATGGGCTTCCACGAGGAATTACCGGACTTTTGATTGCAGCTATTTTTGCTGCTGGAATGAGTACCGTTTCAACAAGTATCAATAGTACAGCAACCATTATATTATCTGACTATTACCAGAAATATTTCAATAAGAATGCCAATGAAAAATCAGAAATGAAAGTTCTTTATACTTCTTCTGTAATTTTTGGGGCGCTTGGTATTATTATTTCGCTTTCACTTGTGGGTGTTGATAGTATTTTGGATGCATGGTGGTCGCTGGCATCTATTTTTAGCGGTGGAATGCTTGGACTTTTCCTGTTGGCTTTCCTTTCGAAAAAAGTCAGAAATATCGATGCTGCCATTGGTGTTATTATTGGGGCATTGGTAATCATCTGGATGAGTTTATCACCACTCTATTTCACGGAAGGAAACCTGTTGAAATTCAAAAGCCCGTTCCACAGTAACCTAACAATTGTATTTGGAACTCTGGTTATTTTCTTTGTTGGATTTATTTTAATGAAGTTATCATCCGGGAAAAAACAAAATAAATAACTGTTATGAAAGCACTCTTATTCTTATTGACACTTACTATAACCATTAGCCTTTCGGCACAGCAACCTTTTGAAGGAACTGATGCCATTATAAAAAGTGAATTTGTTTATCAAAGCAAAGATGTATGGTTCCCAAGTTGCCATGCTTCAACCATTGAAGAAACCAATGATGGCTTAATTGCTGCATGGTTTGGCGGAACCCACGAGAAAAACCCCGATGTAGGAATCTGGGTAAGCCGCTATACCAATGGCAAATGGACAAAACCGGTAGAAGTAGCCAATGGCATTCAGCACAAAACATTGCGTTACCCAACCTGGAACCCGGTTCTTTTCAATACCGGAAAAGAAATAAAACTGTTTTATAAAGAAGGGCCCAATTGTTCCGACTGGTGGGGAGAAGAGATTTCGTCTTCAGACGATGGAAAAACATGGTCTTTCCCAATCCGGTTACCGGAAGAAATTTGGGGCCCCATAAAAAACAAACCGGTTTTGCTTGCCAATGGCGATCTGCTTTGCCCTTCGAGTACCGAACTGGATGGATGGCAGGTACACATGGAAATTACACCTGATTTTGGAAAGACATGGGAGCGTACCGAAAATCTGAAGCACGATAAAGATGCCGGATGTATTCAGCCAACCATTTTATTCCACAAAGGAGGAAAATTACAAGCGCTGTGCAGAAGCAATAATAAATTGATTTACGAATCATGGTCGGAAGACAATGGAAGAACCTGGACCAAACTGGAAGCAACCACCTTTCCAAATCCAAATTCAGGAATTGATGCTGTAACATTAAAAGATGGACGACAGGTGCTGATTTATAATCAGGTTCAACCGGCGAAAAGCTGGGGTGACAGAAACATTTTGAACATGGCCATCTCCGACGATGGCATAAACTGGAAAGCAGCTGTTCTTCTGGAGAATGATCCGGATAAAGACGCCGAATATTCGTACCCTGCAGTAATACAAACAAAAGATGGACTAATCCATATAACATATACATGGAACCGTAAGCTGATTAAACATGTGGTTGTAGATCCGGCAAAGCTTCAAACAAAAAAGATGGCCAATGGAGTATGGCCAAAACGTTAATATTGAAATATTTTTAACGCCTAAAAACGTTAAAATAAAGTCAGTTTTGTCAGTAAAAAGCAAGACTGACTTTCATGCTTTTTACTAACTACTGAAATAACCATAAAATGAAACGCTTTTTAATACCTATTTTAGTTCTGACTTTCCTGGCGGGTTTTGCCCAGAAAAACGACACAGGAGAATTGGTTCGCATAAAATACAACAACCCCGGATTAATAACCGATTTGGGTGTTGGTTTATGGGCCTGGCCTTTCCCAATGGATTACGATAAAGACGGAGACTTGGATTTACTTGTTAACTGTCCGGATCATCCATTCAACGGCCTTTGGTTTTTTGAAAATAAAACGGGAGGGAAAAATCCGGTGTTTAAAGCTCCGGTAAAACTTACCGAAAGTCAGCGCAACTTACAAATTTCAAATATAAACGGCGAGCAAAAAGTAATGTTACCGGGAGTGGCTTTCCCAAAGTTTTTTGAAAGTTTCTTCGAAGAACCCGACACACTTTTTCATAAAGATTTTTACGCATCAATTATTAAAAAGCCACGGTTTAATTTATGGAGATATGTAGATTATGAAAACGACGGAGATTTGGATTTCGTAGTTGCCGTTGACGATTGGAAAGAATACGGTTGGGATAATGCTTTTAACGAAAAAGGGGAATGGACAAACGGACCATTGCATGGAACAGTTTATTTAGTAGAACAAAGAAGCAAAGGGAAATATGAGGCTCCGAAACCTATTTTGGCAGGTGGAAAAGAAATCGATACCTATGGAATTTCCGGCTCCAATTTTGAAGATTTTGATGGCGATGGTGACCTGGATATTATTACGGCTGAATTTGTGGACCGTTTATCCTGGTTTGAAAATATAGGAACCCGCAAAAAACCTGAATATGCTGCCGGAAAATTCATAAAAATTGATGGCGAAATTCTCCATTTGGATTTGGAAATGATTGTTCCGAATGCAGTTGACTGGGACGGAAATGGCAGTATAGACTTAATTGTTGGCGAAGAAGACGGCCGAGTCATTTTCTTAAAAAACACAGGAAAAAAAGATAAGAACGGACCGGTATTCGAACCACCGGTTTATATCCAGCAAGAACAACAATATTTAAAATTTGGAGCGTTGGTTACGCCTTTTAGTGTTGACTGGGACAACGATGGCGATGAAGATTTGATTTGTGGAAACACTGCCGGGCATATTGGTTTTATTGAAAACCTCGGCGGCGGAGAAACGTCGAAATGGGCCAAGCCGGTTTACCTAAAAGCCGACGGTAAAACCATTTTAATTATGGCTGGCGAAAATGGCTCCATTCAAGGGCCAGCCGAACGCAAGTGGGGTTACACCACCCTATCGGTAGCCGACTGGAACGGTGATGGGTTATTGGATATCATTTACAATTCCATACTTGGAAAAGTTTGCTGGTTTGAAAATATCGGAACAAAAAAGAAACCCAAACTGGCCGCGTCAAAGCCCATTGAAGTGGAATGGAACGGCACCAATCCCAAACCTGCCTGGAACTGGTGGAATCCTCAAGGAAAAAATCTGGTCACACAGTGGAGAACCACACCTTTGGCATACGACTGGAACAAAGATGGCTTGATGGATTTACTCATGCTGGATCACGAAGGCTACCTGGCCTTTTGGGAACGTTATTCAGAAAATGGGAAGTTAAAATTAAAACCCGGGAAACGGATTTTTACAGGAAAGAGCAATGAGTTTACCAGATATTTTACAAACGACGATAATGGGTTGTTGAGATTGAACACGCGTGAAGCAGGTGGCTCCGGCCGTAGAAAATTTTGTGTGGTTGACTGGGATCGCGATGGCAGGCTCGATTTTCTTGTAAATAGTGATAACGTTAATTTCCTTAGAAACGTAGGAGAAAAGGACGGATTAACCATACTGGAAGACATGGGAACGCTTTCCGAAGTGGATTTGGCTGGCCACTCTACATCGCCAACCACTGTAGACTGGGATAAAAACGGAATCCCCGACCTTTTGATTGGAGCAGAAGATGGCCATTTTTATTATTTGAAAAACAACCATTAAAACGAAACCACGATGAACAAAAAAATATTGAAAAAAGTCACATAGATATGAAAGTTGAGTACATGAAACAAAAGATGCATGAGTGAAGAGTTAAAATTCTCTCATCCTGACACTTGCGTCTTGATACCTGACACTCATATCTACAAAACGTACAATTATGATGGAGATAAAAACAGGAAGACAGAAAAAGCAGTTATTCCTTTTGGGATTAATTTTAGCAACTCTTATTGGGTGTACACAAAAAACAGAAACAACACTTTCTACTGATTCAAATAAGAACAATCAACCTGTTTATATCGACAAACCATATACACAACAGTACAGTATCCGCTATTATTTAAACAAAGAGCAGCCGGATAAAAAACTGATTGCTATTTCTCCCGACAGAGACGGGCATATTCATATTCTTTCAGACAAAGGAATTTTAGTTCCTGATAATGGTCGTTTGTTTTACTCCGGCCAACTTATAAAAGATGTGGCTTATACTCCCCTTCTTCAAAAAAAAATAGTTGCCCTTACAACTTACAAAAACCACACGGTTTACCTGGATAGCAAACAAATTTTCAGCAATGCCTGGGCTGGAAAAATACAAATAGACCATGAATTGCCGCAAGCCAAATACTTTGCTGCCGGAAACAATTTTCATTTTTTGGTTTCAGATGGCAGACAACTCGTATTTTTTGACCAGGATGGAAAAAAATTATGGACAAAAACCTTTCCTGATTTAAAAGAGATCAGTTACCAACCTGCACTTAACAATTTTGTACTGGTAAGCCCTGCCCAAGTTGCAATATGTAATGATAAAGGCGAAATTACTACATTATATAAAGGAACCAGAATTACCTGTGCAACTTATTTCTCAAAAGAGAATAACATGGTTATCGGAACCTCAAACGGATATTTAATATTGCCCGATAAACAATTAAAAAATAAAGTCCCCTGCCCCGATATTACCTGCGTTACAGAAATCAATGGAGAATTGTGGCTGGGCTCCACACAGGGAGCATTTAAACTCAATACCAGCGAAAAATACAACTACTATGCAGGAGAACGCTGGTTACCCGGAGATAACGTAATATCCATAGCAAAAGGAAAAGGCAACAGCTTATTGGTTCTTACAGACAAAGGGTTGGGAGAAATCATTTCAAAAGAGATGACTCTGGAAGACAAAGCTATGTTTTTTGAAAAACAGGTCAGGGAAAAGAATATTCGCTACGGATTCAATTGCAGTGTAAGTAGCTTGCCCGAAAGCTACTCCTCGGCGCAAATGGGTTCTCAGCCCAGCGATAATTTATGGACGGGAATGTACCTTGCCAGTCAGCTTTACCGCTACAAGGCAACGGGCTCTGAAGAAGCAAAAGAAAATGCATGGGAGGCTTTTGAAGCTTTGGAACGGTTACACACCATTACAGGCATTAAAGGACTTTTTGCCCGTAGTTTTGAAAGAGATTACCTGGTAAAAACAACCAAAGATAAAGACTGGAAAAGAAAAGAATTGCTTTCGGGAAGTCCAGAGAAACTTTGGTTCCATGGTGCCGACCATGAAAACTGGACATGGCGTTCAACTGTGAGTAGCGACCAAACCGTTGGACAAATTTTTGCGCTCACCACTATTCTGGAATTGGTAGACGACTCGCTGTGGAAACAACGCGCCCTTACCATGCTAGACAATATGATGGGCTACATTGTTGACAACGACATGTACATAATTGACGTGGACGGCGAACCTACATTGTGGGGAAAATGGAACCCGGAATATGTAAATAGTTTTCCTAAAAGCGTGGGAGACCGCAGGTTATATTCATCCAACATCATTGCATTTCTGCAAACGGCTTACCATTTCACGAAAAAAGAAAAGTACAAGAAAGCTGCCTATAACCTAATGGATAAATACGGGTATCTGGACAATCTTACACGTCCGATTTCAGAAATTGGCCCTTCGGAGGCCGATGAATGGAGCAAACATCTTTCGGAAGAATGGAACCATTCTGACGACGAAATGTATTTTCTTGCTTACCCAGGACTATTCTCATACGCATTTACTCCCGAGCTAAAAGAAAAATACAAAAAAGCTATTTACGACCACTGGAATGTGGAACGTCCGGAGAAGAATGCACTCTGGAACTTTATTTATGCTATGACAGGAGACCAGGAATTCGACCTGAACCAGTCCATTGGCTTTCTCCAACAATACCCAATCGATTTGCGAAACTGGAGTGTACATAATTCAAATAGAAAAGACATTGAACTTTTGCCTGAAAATTTTCGCGGACAAACTACCCCTGAATTATTGCCACTAAGTGAAGCTCCGCTTTACCGGCACAACCGGCAAATATTTAAACTCGACAGCAATGGCAACGGAAAATCATTAATAAGCGCCGGAGATGTGTGGCTTCTGCCCTATTGGATGGGGCGTTACCTCGGTGTTATCAGTGCTCCGGAAAGGGATACAAATCAAAATGCGATTCAGTTAGATAATAAAATGAATTAAAAAACATGCTCATGAAACATTTTCAAAAAAACAACAATCACACTGGTACAATGAAGCAAACAGTACTTTTATTTGCCATATGCTTATTGCTGATACACAATGTTCTTTTTGCCGCCGCAAAAAAAACAGACAAACCTGTTTTTCATGCAGAATCTATTTTTCCTGTACAGGCTCAACATGTGCACAGTAGCTCAATTGTTGAACTTCCAAACGGCGACATGCTCAGCTGCTGGTTTCAGGGCTCCGGAGAACGTCATGCCAACGATGTTCAGATAAAAGGCGCCCGGTTAAAAAAAGGCGCATCAGAATGGAGCACACCATTTACACTGGCCGATACACCTGACCATCCGGATTGTAACCCAACCCTGTTTATGGACAGGCAAAATCGGTTACACCTAGTTTGGATTGTAGTTGTGGGAAACAGTTGGGAAGCCTCTGTATTAAAAACAAAAATATCTTCAAACTACCAGAATGAAGGCGCTCCGGCTTGGGATAAACAGGATATTATTCTGCCAAACCCGGGAGAGATATTTGCCGAGGTAGTTGAAAAAAAATTAAATGAAATAGATGTGCCTGATCGGGCCTGGGCCGAATATGCACCACCTTATGAAAAACAGATAAGCGAAGCTGCCAAAGACCCCCGGAAAAGGGAATTAGGATGGATGACACGTATTCAACCGTTGATGCTGCCGTCCGGTAAAATTTTACTTCCGCTTTATTCCGACGGATACAATGTATCTTTACTAGCCATTTCTGAAGATGACGGAAACACCTGGAAAGCCAGTGAGCCCATTGTTGGAAGAGGAAACATACAACCTGCGCTACTCCAAAAAACCGACGGAACAATTGTTGCGTACATGCGCGACAGTGGCGATGCTCCGGGCCGTGTATTTAAAAGTACGTCAAAGGATGAAGGTTACAGCTGGGAACCAGCGCTAAAAATCGATATTCCAAATCCGGGGTCAAGCTTGGCAGCCATAACTTTAACCAGCGGGCATTGGGTAATGGTATACAATAACACAGAAAAAGGGCGGCACCGTTTGGCTGTTAGCCTTTCTGATGATGAAGGCAAAAGCTGGAAATGGACTAACTACCTCGAAAATGAAACACCGGAAAAAGGAGGTTTTTCTTACCCCAATGTAATACAAACAAAAGATGGGCTGATTCATGTTAGTTATTCCTCTCACAGGCAGGGCGACAATACAATCAAACATGTTTCTTTTAATGAGGCATGGATAAAAGAAACTCCGCAGGATATGAGCAATGCCGAAAAACTGGGTTTTCCCAAAGGGAAAAAAGTATTGCTATTACACTGCGATGATGCAGGAATGTGCGAAGAAGCGAACAAAGCGGTACAGGAATATGCCAATAAAGGTTTTATCCGTTCAGCAGCAGTAATGATGCCTTGCCCTCAAGCAGAAGAAATGGTTGAATGGGCAAAGAAAAATCCGAAAGCAGACATTGGCGTTCATTTAACGCTTACCAGTGAATGGGAAACCTATCGCTGGGCACCGCTTACAGATCCGAAACAGGTACCGGGATTGATCGATCCGGAAGGAAAATTCTGGCATGAAGTTCCGGGAGTAGTAATGCATGCAAGCCCGCAAGAAGTGGAAACAGAAATTCGTGCCCAAATAGATAAAATGCTAGCGCTGGGGCATACTCCCTCTCACATTGATACACATATGGGAACATTGTATGGCTCGATTGATTATGTAAAAGTTTTTCTGGAAACCGCAGAAGCATACAACATTCCAGCCAATGCCATTGACCTTTCAAATCCGGAAGTGGCAGAACATTATAAAAAAGCCGGATACCCAATTACCAACGAAGTTGTTGAAATTCTCAATGCATATAAACTTCCCAAACTGGATAACTTTACCAGCGTTCCCTCAGGAAAAACGTATGAGCAAAAACGAAACAACTTCTTTGAACTGGTAAAATCTCTCGGTCCCGGATTAACAGAAATCATTTTTCACCCTTCCGTAGAAACAGAGAACCTGAAAACCATTACAAACTCTTGGCAACAGCGGGTTTGGGAAGCAGAAATGTTTTCGGATCCGGTAGTGCTTGAATTCTTTAAAAATAACGGCATCCTTTTTACAGACTGGGGAGATATTATGAAAAGATTTAACAGTAAAAAGAAATAACCAGGTACATATTAAAATCAAATTCAAACTATTGGGAAATGCAACAGATAAAAAGAACAAAGAATAAAAACTGTTCCACTTAATTTAGCGAAGAGCATCCTGATACTTGATGCAAAATAACTACCTCCCTGACTTCTATCTAAACAATGAAAAAAATACCGTCCAGAAAAATTTGGACAATGGTTTACTATTTGATTCACAGCAAATCAGAAATGGGTTGATATAATTTAGATAGAACATGATATTTTAAAATAAAGTACAATGAAAATTAAGATTCTGATTTTATCTGTGTTGCTTTTGCCGGCAACTTTCCAGGCAAAAACACAGGAGAAATATGCTATTGGCATGTTTCATTTTAACTTACAGTATGTAGCCGGTGATTATCGCATTGAAAACCGGATTATCAGGGAATCGCTATACCCTGCCCTCCAGTTTTTCGAAAAAAATCCCAAATACAAATCCGACATTGAAATTCAGGGATATGCCATTCAGGTGTTGTCAGAAGAGCACCCCGAAGTATTGAAATTGCTAAAAAAACTGGTAAAACGAGGACAAATAGAATTGGTAATTGCCCACTATTCCGATCAGTTTTTTATTGGCTATCCGGCGCTGGATTTGCAAAAGTCAATTGAAATATCGGATAAAATACTGGCAGAAAATGGAATGCAACGTTCGCGTGTTTTCTTTGGTCAGGAGATTCAATGGACACCTGCCTACCCAAGCGCTTTAAAAGGACAATATGATTTGGTGGTAACCAGTTCGCAACCACACGGGTATTACCGCGATGAAACCTTACCGCTGGTTAATGTACAATATGGCAACGACAAAATTCTGGGGTTGATAGACAGTAAACATGACCTGGATGGACTCACCTGGACCTATGCTTTCCTCGATGATGGAGAAGTTTTTAACTCGCTCGACTACAACAGCGATTTCTATTTTGTTCCGGAACAGGAAAAGAAAAACATTGACAGGTACAAAAAACTGGAAAAAGAGGGATACAAATTTGTAACCATGAGCGAACTGGCAGAGAAAATAAGAAACCTGAAAGGATACAAAATACCCGATTACCCGTTTGTACCGGAAGGAACCTGGAACATGTCGGTTTGCGGGCCGTTTATGTGGATGGGACGGCAGCGCAGCGGTGTGGAAACAGATGGCATAACCCGGGCTTTGTCTTACGATTTACGCGGCGAAGTATTAATGGTGGAACAGCTGGTAAAATATGCAAAAAAACAAGGAAACGATGTAAGCAAACTAGACTCACTGGTTGAAAAAGCGTGGCGCCATTTGTTGCTTTCTGAAGTTTCGGATGCCAGTGGCTGGACTCCATGGCTCGTAGAAGTTCAATACACTGCCAACGAGGTTGCAAATGCAAAAAGCGAACTCAAAAAGGCGATGGATAAGCTGGCAAAAATTCTTCCTGAAAAAAGCCTGCTGGTCGATACAAAAAATGGCGTCTCTGCAGGAACAAAAGAAAGCAGCGCAAAAAGTACGGAAAGCTTTCTGCCTATTCCCTATGCCGTTCGTGCCGGAAAAACAACCAGCACCACAACGCAAATTGGCGAAAACCTGTATCAAATGGACATTAACTGCAAACGCCCGGCCGACGGAGCTGTTGAAATTGTTTTTGACACACCTGCCAGTGGCATGTATTATTCTGCAGGCGCCGGCGAAGATATTGCCGTTGAGATACCAACGGGGCTGAAACACGATCCTGCATTCTCATTATCCAATGGTTTTATTTACCTAAATAATGGTTACAGCCTTATAAAAGATTGCTCAGTTGAGCATCTTGCCGCCACCTGGAAAGAGAATGAAAAAAAACTGGTTTTCAGAGAAGAACTGGCTGAAACCAATCCGGAAATGAATATGCGTTTTTACGTTATAAAAGGGAGCAAAGAAAAAGGGCTGGATTTTGCCAATCAACTAAATACATGGCCAAGTTACCAACTAACAAAATCGGACAATAAATTCGATATTGAAAAAATAGTACCAAAAATTTAATTTTGTAGCGTAATTAATTAATAACCAATGATGAATTTATTTCAGAAAAATTTAGCAAAAGTCCGCTTTGCCGGCTTGTTTATTTCATTAACCCTCTTTCTGGCAGCGTGCCAAACGCAACAACCTGTAGATAAAATACTGGAGAAGTTCCACAATCCGGAATCCGGTTATGTAATGGTTTCGGCGCACCGGGCCGGGCACAACGGGAACCCGGAGAATTCCATTGCTGCCATACAACATGCCATTGATGTAGGAGTTGATTTTGTTGAGCTGGATGTAAAAGTAACAACCGACGGCATTGTTGTTTTAAACCACGACCGCACTATTAACCGCACCACAACAGGCACCGGCGATCCGGAAGAGTACTCTTGGGAAGAACTTCAGAAGTTCAAAGTTAAATTACCCGACGGAACCATTACCGATAAACCGCTGGCAACTTTTGAGGATGCGCTAAACCTCGTAAAGGGAAAAGTAATGGTTGACATTGACCTGAAAACATCGAACCTGCAACCGGTGATGGATTTGGTAGAAAAAACCAACACACTAAAGCAGGTTATCTTTTTTGACAGCGATTTTGAGATTCTAAAGGAAGTGTTAAAACTAAATCCCAACGCCATGGTTATGCCACGTGCGCATTCGTATGAAACAGCTGATTCGGCGCTGCAAATTTTTAGTCCGCCCGTTGTACATATCGACGACTCTTTCTATACGGAAAAGGTAACTAGCCTGATAACCGGGAAAGGAGCCCGTACCTGGATAAATGCCTTGGGCGACCAGGATGATATTATCCGCGCAGGGAATACAGAACAAGCTGTAAACAATGTGCTAAAATTTGGCGCCAACGTTGTTCAAACTGACGAGCCGGAAATACTGATTCCCTACTTAAAATCAAAAGGACTGCGAAACTAGAAGCAATCTTTTTCATTACTAAAAAAGCATCTTTCTTGGCACAACAAAAAGAAGGATGCTTTTTTATTGATCAAAAATTGAATGACTCTCGTCCCTACGTCAAAAACAAAAATAGCAGAGGCGCTACCATCGGGCTACATTAAATTAGACTTTCAGTCAGAAATGGCATTTACGTATAGGTTGTTTCCCGCTCAATGTAACGCATCGAGAATACTCATTACCAGCAAACTATTGACTCTTTTTGAAATTATGTTTAATTTAGATAGATAAAACGGCTTAATAGTGATAATAAAACTCTAACAAAAACCAAAAAATATGAAACTTGAAAAAATCCTCGACAACATTAATTCTCTTGAAAAAAATTCATTCTTAAAGATAATTGATAACATTAAATCCTGTAATCCTAAAAACAGTAAAGAAATAGACAAAATTCTATCTGATAGCAGCAATAACCTAAAAAGTGTTGACAGCATTAATATCGTCAAAGTTTTCGATTTAGTAAAAGATGAGTTTGCAGAAACGATTAAAGCAGAGTTTGTAAATACAACATCTCAATTAGACATTTTAGTTGATATAATCATAAAAGATGGCAATAACATATTAAAACAAAATTGGTTCGCCCGGCTTTACGAAAAAGAATTAGACAAAATAAAAAAGAAAACAAGAGAGCTAAAAACTCAACTTGACTCTGATAAATCAGAAATTGAGGAATTAAGAAAACGCGATTATCTAATTTATAAAGCATGCGTAGAAACCGCATACAATAACGATTATGCCAACAACAGAGATTCAAAAATTACCGATGATGAATTAACAATTCTATTAACCTTAACGAATCAATTAGAGTTATCACAAGAGGAAGTAAAATTAATTAATTACCTAATTATTCCACCTCAAAAAACAGATATTGATAATGTAACAACATTCCTTAAAAATATTGGAGTAATATTTTATTCTAAGAAAAACAACCTGATTTATGTCGCCGATGAAGTTGTTCGTGTTTTGCGAAAAATCAGGAAAAAAGAAATCGCTGACAAATATTTTAGGCGTGTGCTAAAAACATTAAAAGAACCGCAAATTAATCTTATTTGCAAAAAGCATAACATTGATATAAAAGAACTTGACTATGAATCTAAAATTAAACAAATCATTAAAGAAGGAATTTCATTTTCAAATTTACTTAAAAGTAGTATTCATAAAGACGGAACTAATTTAACCGACAGAAAAAAAGTAGTTAATGATATTTGGACTAAAGGTTTAAAAGTTCCAACAAACTTGAAAGGAGTAACCTTGGAAGAAAAGATTGAAAATATAATTAGCTATTTCAATGAAATTGAACTTGATGAAAAAGTGGGTATTTCTGTAGAAGGTTATGAAAAGCTACTTTTAGAAATGAATGATGAATTAAAGTCATTTAGAAAATTAGTGCTGAATGAATTTGAAATGCCCGAAGAAACTATTTTGAACAGCAGCACTCTTTTAGACTTCAACATCAAACCTCGGGATATTCTTGACATTTTACCGACAGAAGACCTTAGAGCTTTTATTGCTGCCAAAGAATTAAAATCGAGGGGAGATTTAGTTCTTAATATTTTAGATGCTTATAAAGATGCAGAAAACTTACTAATTGAGAACTACGTTGCAATTGGCTTTCGAAATTTGAATTTATTAAAAGAGAATGGTATCTCTATTAAAGAAAGCGAACTAGGATTAAAATTTGAATGCCTTACCCAAAAAATATTTGAGCAACTAGGATTCAATGTTGATGAATCATTAAAGAAAAAACTGAACACCGCTAAAAACAAAATTGACTTAGTTTTAAATTTAGGCAACGATGATATAATAATTATAGAATGTAAAACAGTTAAAGAAAGCGGATATAATAAATTTAGCTCTGTTTCAAGACAAATAAAATCGTACGTTGACACAGCAAAAAAAGAAGGTTTTAATGTTGTAAAATCTTTACTTGTGGCACCAGATTTTAGCGATGAATTTGTCAACGATTGCGATTTGGAATTTGAAATAAATTTATCATTAATTACCGCGGAGTCGTTAGTAAATATACTTGACGGATTCAGAGAATCGAAGCATAAACAGTTCCCGTATCAATTACTAATGAAAGACGTTTTAATAAAAGAAGAAAGAGTATTGAAAGCAATAAAGAAATAAAAGCAAGCATAACAAATATGACAGAAATATTGCAACCAAAGTTTACCAATTCAGCAAAACAATAATTTAGATGGACTCCAATGCCTTTGAAATTTTATCGGGAATTTATACTCAATAAAAAGCGAATTACAATATCAAATATATTATTGCTAATTTAACCGCATGTCGAAACATTTATAAAGTCATGACAAAAAATCTTCTGAAAATATTGCTTTTTTTATTGACTTTTAACCCTGCTTTGGGGCAAACAAATTTTTACGACCAACTTGCAGACTCTGCATTAACATTGACCAAACAGAGAGTTCAGTACGATCCTGGATATTTTCAGATTGACTACCCCAATGGAGATGTTCCTGCTGGCAAGGGAGTTTGCACTGATGTTGTAATTAGGGCATACAGAAAGTTAGGAATCGATTTACAAAAAGAGGTACATGAAGATATGATTACCAACTTTGACAAATATCCTAAAAATTGGGGTTTGAGTCATACAGACAAAAACATTGACCACAGACGCGTTCCAAACCTCATGACATTTTTCGCAAGGAATGGAATAGAAAAAAAGCGAACGAACGATGCAAAAGACTATCAGCCAGGAGATATTGTTTGCTGGAATTTGAAAGGTGGAATTACACACATCGGAATTGTAAGTCGCAAAAAATCTGCAGACGGATTGCGAAATCGGATCATCCATAATATTGGGAATGGTCAGGTTCTTGAGGATTGTTTGTTTCGATTCAAAATAATTGGCCATTATAAATATGGGAAGTAGCACTTGGGTACGATTATGTCTCCCAAAAAACGGGTAAAAACGAATGAAAGAAACCAAAAGAAAAGGAGCACTTTCAACAAAAGATATTCCAACAGAAATTCTGGAGCAACTAAATAGCGGACAAATTGAAACCGTAAACCTTGTTGAATGGCTAGCTGTTGACCAACGACTTTTGCTTGAAAATCTATTAATCCAATTCGATAGGACTAACTATTTGAAACCAATATTGGCCAACATTGAAGCCTTGAAAAAGCAAACTGTAAATACAATAAATGAAGCTATTGGGATTGGACTTTTTGAACAAACAGCCCAAAATAATGACAATGAATTTTTAGAAATAATATCTCATCACAAAGCCGACCTCGTACGTTGTTGGGTGACCTATACAATAGGAAAAAACAAAGAATTGAGCATAACTGAAACATTGAAACAAATTCAGCCATTTTCGGCCGACAAGCATTTTGGAGTACGAGAAATTTCATGGTTAGCTGTAAGACCCAAAATAGCTCAGAACCTAAAAGAAAGCATTGAAATACTCTCTCAATGGACAACAAATGACGACGAAAATATAAGAAGATTTACCACAGAATCAACAAGACCTCGCGGAGTTTGGTGCGAACACATTGAAGAGTTGAAACAAAACCCGGAACAAGGGTTGGCAATATTGGAAGCATTAAAATCTGACAAGAAAAAATATGTTCAAGACAGCGTTGGAAATTGGTTAAACGATGCAAGCAAATCCCAACCCGAATTTGTAAAAAAACTATGCCAGCGTTGGAAAAAAGAAAGCAACACAAAAGAAACAAAGTACATTCTAAACAAAGCACTGAGAACGATAAATAAATAAGCATACCTCATTAATAGATAATATTTTTTAATTTCCGGGTAACATTTGGGATATAGAATGCACCTATATATAAAACTGTGGCCCGTAAAGAAATCCATAACTGCAACTCTAGGGAGGCAAACGATTCAAAAGCAACCCATTCGTATAGATGATGTTGTAAATAAAATGAATGCCCAATGTCAACAAAAGCAAGGATAGAAATTTGTTGCTCTTATTTTTGCTACACTTTGGAGTAACCAGAACAAATGTAAATAGTCAAACCTTAAAAACACAATAGATTGTTGGTAATCAATTCATAACAATTTTTATTTGGTTTCTAAAAATGCAAGCAAATAGGTAAATTAGTGAAAAAGCTTGCAGATATGGTTGGGAAACAAGACAAAGCACCACAGTTGAGTATTTTTGACACACCTCTGAAGAGGTTCATTAATTTAGAACATGAACTTTGTATTTTATCTCATCAAATAGATTGGGATTCAATTGAGGAAGAGTTTTCTGTTTATTATTCGGAAACGGGCCGTCCTTCAGTTCCTATCCGCAGGATGGTTGGACTGCTATTGCTAAAGCACATCTATAATTTAAGTGACGAGGCCATGGTTGACAGGTGGATTGAAAACCCGTACTGGCAATACTTTAGCGGCGAGAAAGTTTTTCAAACCCAAAAGCCCTTCGACCCGACAGAATTTATACATTTTAGGAACCGGATAGGCAAAGAAGGTGCGGAAAAACTATTGAAAGTATCGATACAACTATTTGGAAAAGAGGCTCAAGAAAAAGAGGTGTTGATTGACAGTACCGTGCAGGAGAAGAACATTACCTACCCGACCGATGCGAAACTGCATAAACGTATTATCGGGAAAGTAAACAAGATAGCCAAACAGGAAGGGATAACATTGCGCCAAACTTATACAAGGACTTTAAAGCAGTTAATGATAGACCAGCGTTTTCACAGTCATCCCAGAAGGAAAAAGCAAGCCAAAGCAGCCATGCGCAAAATCAAAACCATAGCAGGCCGCCAGGTCAGGGATATTGAAAGAAAGTTTACACCTGTACAGCAACAAAAATATAAGGAGTTGTTCATCATTCTCAATAAGATTTTACTTCAGGAAAAGACAGATAAAAATAAGATTTACAGCATTCACGAACCAGAGGTTAGTTGTATTGCGAAGGGAAAAGAAGCCAAGAAGTTTGAGTTTGGGAATAAATCGGGGATTGTATTAACTAAAACCACTAAGATTGTAGTGGGTGCTATTGCTTTTGAAGGCAACCCCTACGATGGTCATACACTTGAAGAACATTTTACCCAAACAGAATATTTAACAGAAAGCAAACCAAAAACAGGAATTGTTGATAGGGGCTATAAAGGGAAAAAGAAAATTAATGGAACAGAAATCATATCACCATCGGTCCCTAAAAATGAAACCACACAATACCAAAAACAGAAAGCAAGGAAACAATTTAGGGCAAGGGCAGGAATAGAACCAGTGATTAGTCATATCAAATACGATCACAGAATGTTAAGAAATTATTTGAAAGGTGTAATTGGTGACCAATTAAATACAATATTGGCCGGAACAGGTTACAACCTGAAGAAAATGCTCAATAGAATTAAAGAGCAAATTCTTTTTGACCTTATTCAAATCTTAAGTCTTGGGAAATTGCTTTTTTTCAAAGATAAGGTTCCAAAAAATTTAAGTCTTTCTATGTTAGATGTATAAATGGTAGTTACACCCTCTTCTTCCATTCTGTCCTTTAATGTAGGGAATGTTTATTAAAGGAATGTATTCAGATATCTACTTTTTCATGTGATCATGTCAAACCAGTTAGTCGCCCAACATGATTCGGATAATCTCCTTATCGGTTTCACGCATACCTTTGCTGGCTAGTCTTCCAATATTTTCTATCGTGTTTTCAACTCCTTTTTTTACTATGCCATCACCACCGTAAAACTGTTGTCCGTTTTTATACATATGGTAACCCAGAATTCCGGCATCTACTGCTGAGGCAATTTTACCGGCACATGATGGTTTTGCACCATCACAAACTATTCCTGATACTATGGCCAAAGCATTTACAATGGTATGCGCAACTTCATCCAGTCTTCCCCCGTGCAGCCATGCAATTCCTGCTCCGGCGCCAACACCAGCTGATATGGCTCCACAATAGGCAGATAAACGCCCGATTTGCGTTTTTTGATGAATGGTAACAAGGTTGGCAACGATTAGCCCACGATACAATGTTTCCCGGGTTACCCCCAACTCTTTAGCATATTCAATAACGGGTAATGATGCTGTTAATCCCTGGTTCCCGCTTCCCGAAACAATCATTACCGGTAACCCGCAACCGCTCATTCGCGCATCGGAACCTGCAGCAGCCATTGCTTTTGCCCGTATTTTTATATCAGCATTGCCCCAAGTATTTAATAACACCGAACCAATATTTGCCCCCCAATTGCTTTTTATTCCTTCATTGGCAATTGCTGTGTTGAAACTTATCTGCTTTTCAAGAAGATCTTTTAATTCTGAAATTTCCACAGATTCGGCAAAGTCGAGAATGCCTTCCACGCTCATAAAGGAACGGTCCAGTATTTGTTGAGGAGTTATATCATTACAATCCTGCTTATAAATTTCGGCTAAATTATTTTTAATCACCTTTACAATGTTGGTGTGATAATGAGATATCTGGACGGAAGCGCTTTCATCTCCTTTATAAACACTTACTCTTAAGTCAAAAACGATTTCGCTTTGTAAAGTGGTAACCTTTACTTCTCTAGTTTCAAGGAACCTGACAATATCGGCACGCTCTTCATCGGTAACTGTAGAAATTACTTCCAAAGCTTTATCAGCATCGCCTGCAACTATTCCTGCCACTGCCGACACTTCAATCCCTTTTAAACCTCCAGTGTTGGGAACAACAACACTCTTTACGTTTTTTATTATATTATCACTGGCTTCTATCCAAACACGCTCCGGCATTGTTCCCAATATCCTCTTCGCCATGGCACTTGCATAAGCAATAGACATCGGTTCTGTACAGCCCATGGCAGGGATCAGCTCTTCTCTTAATATGCGTAAATATGCATTATATTTTGCATCTGCTCTTTCCATTCCTTTTGTTTAAAATGACCAATTAGGATAAAATTCCATGTCCCGAAAATCATGGTTTATTTAGCAACGTTAATATTTAATAAGGATATTACTTATTAAATGTTTAGCTCTTTTAAGAGCGTTTTTAGTTCTTCGCTAGAGGGTCTTGGTGCATCGGCAGAAACTATGTTTCCTTGTGGATCTATTAAAATAAACCGGGGTATTCCATCGATTTTATATGCTGTTACAAAATCGGACATAAAATTTTTATCTGCCAACAGTTGAATTCCCCCCATTTTTTTTTCTTTAATCATTTCTTTCCACTTTCCATAGGCATCTGGCTTGTCAACAGAAATACTTACGAATTCTATGTTTTTCCCATGGTATTCTTGCTCTACTTTTTGTAAAAACGGGATTTCAGCCTTACAAGGCCCACACCAAGTTGCCCACACATCAATATATACATATTTTCCTTTCAAATCCTCTAATGAAGTGGTGCCTCCTTTGTAATTTTCGTAGTTCACAAATTTTGGAGATTCTTTTCCCCGGCCCAAAACATCTCTTAAATACACATTTTGTTCGTATGCATTGGTTAAATATTCAGTTAACCCTTCTAGCTGCGTTATTTGCTGTACAGAAAAGGCAGAGTCCAGATTCTTGGTGTTTTCAAGTAAATCATTGAATTTATTAACTATACCTCTCGCTTTATTTTCAAATGCTTCTTTATCTAAGTCAAACATTGATTGATCACTAAACTCTTGCTCTTGTAGTAAGTACATTTTAGCCAAATAATTGCTTCCTTCAGCTCCAGTTCCAGAATAACTAATGGTTTCATCAAATTTTTTTGCGTCAATAGTCATATGTATATCAAAACCATTCTTTAAATAAATATTAGTCGATTCTGTTCCATCAAATAGATTATAGACTCCCGCTTCTACTTTCAAAGTATCAGAAAAGGTTCCATCTTTATACACTTTTATTTTTTTTGAATAGGTTCTGGAACGAACAATTAGGGAATCTGAATTTTGGTTGGTAATCGTTCCCGAAAAAGAAGCATAATCTTTTGGGGCTTCTTTTTTGCATGATACAAGTACTAAAGTAATGATCGCTGTGTAAATTAAATTCTTCACTGGATTTATTTTAGATTAATTTTTAAATTTTGAAATGCCCCTTTTTAACCAATTGTAATAGTTATCAACATTTGGCGTATAGGCTATGGGGTCTATAAGATTCTCTCCATTATGGTCCATTAACACATAAAAAGGTTGCGTATTCGCTTTATATTTAATGGTTTGTAATTCACTCCATTTTTGACCAATGTACTTCAATTGATTGCCAGGGCGCAACTTAGACTCTACCACATCTCCTTCTGGCAAAGGGCGCTTATCATCAACATATAAAGAAATCAAAACAACATCATTCTTTAAAATATTTAATACCTTTTCATTTGGCCAAACGTTCTGTTCCATCTTTCTACAATTCACACATGCCCAACCCGTAAAATCTATCATGACTGGTTTTCCCTTTTCTTTTGCATAGGCCAAACCTTTATCATAATCATTAAATGCCAAAATATCGTGGGGTTCCAGTAAATGTGCTCCTTCAGGTAAACCATCATGATTAGTTGCTGATGCTAACGTTCCACTTCCAACTTTAGTAAAACCTACTCCATAAGGTGATTCACTATAATTTTGTGGCGGAGGAAACGCACTGATCAAGTTCAATGGCGCACCCCAAAGTCCAGGAATCATGTAAATGGTAAACGATAATACCAATAAGCCTAAACTTAATCTACCGACAGATATATGTGTCACTGGAGAATCGTGCGGCAATTGCATTTTTCCAAATAGATACAATGCTAAGGCTCCGAATATGGCAATCCAAATAGCAAGGAACACTTCGCGTTCCAAAAAGTGTGCTTGCAATACCAAGTCTGCATTCGATAAAAATTTAAACGCCAATGCCAGTTCCAAAAAGCCCAGGACCACTTTAACGGAATTTAACCACCCACCAGACCTCGGGAGCGAGTTCAACCATCCTGGAAAGGCAGCAAACAACGCGAATGGTAAAGCAAGCGCCAATGAAAATCCTAACATTCCTATGATAGGTGCCAGCCCTCCCTTGGATGCTGCCTCGACCAATAGCGTGCCCACAATCGGTCCCGTACAGGAGAACGACACGATCGCAAGGGCTAGAGCCATAAAGAAAATACCGATAAGCCCGCTCCTGTCTGCCTGCCTGTCGACCTTGTTGGCCCATTTGTTAGGCAACATGATTTCAAAGGCTCCTAAAAAGGACAACGCAAAGATGACCAACAGCAAGAAGAAAATTATATTGAACCATACATTAGTGGCCAGTGCGTTTAGGGAATCCGCCCCAAAGATGCCCGTTACGGCCGTACCCAACAGTACATAGATGAAAATGATACTGACTCCAAAAATAATGGCGTTCTTGATGCCCGCAGCTTTGGTCTTGCTCTGCTTGGTGAAAAAACTCACCGTCATGGGGATCATGGGGAACACGCATGGAGTCAACAGAGCCGCAAATCCCGATAAAAAAGCTATGAAAAAGATGGACCACAGTCCTTTGTGTGAATCGTCATTATTCGTTGTATTTTCATTGGCTAAAGCAGCTGTCTCTGTACTTTTTTCTGTAGTACTCGCAATAGCATTTTCATCCAATTTAAAAACTAATTCCACTTCAGAAGGTGGCAAACATCTGCTGTCGTCGCAAACCATAAATTCCACAAAAGCATTGATGGATTTCACATCACCTTCAACCACTATTTTTTGTTTGAAAGTCGTCGTTTTTTCGAAAAACTTGATTTTCATTCCAAAAACGGGGTCATCAATGGTATGCCCTTCTTCTTCTGAGGTATTCCCAACTAGGTTAAAAATTCCGTTGCTATCATCATACGTAAATGTCGTTGCTATAGGTCCACCTTCTGGAACCGTTTGTGAATATAAGTGCCATCCAGATTCTATGGTTGCTTTAGCTATTAACTCATATTCTGTGTCTGAAACCTTTTCAACAGACGTTATCCATTTTACAGGTGTTAAAACTTGTGAATTAACTGTGGCGCTTAATAATAAAGCACATAATACAATAAGGTACTGTCTCATTTTCTAATACTGATTTATTTGATATTGAATACCAGATCGACTTCGGTTGGTGGTAAACATCTGCTATCATCACATACCATAAATTCAACTGTTGCATCGACTTTGAATGGTACTTTTTCTTTTAATTTGATTCGTTGTTTGAAAGATGCTTTATTCTCAAAAAATTTAATTTGCATTCCAAAAACAGGATCATCAACCATATGTCCTTTGTCTTCCAGGGTATTTCCTTTTTTAAGGTAGTTTCCGTTGCCTTTAAAAGTAAAACTTGTTGCAATTGGACCACCTTCTGGAACATTCTGAGAATACAAATGCCATTTAGACTCTATAGTTGCAGTTGCAACTAACTCGTATTCTGTATCTGATATTTTAGTTACTGATGTAGACCATTTTACAGGTTTTAAAATTTGTGCTTGTGCGAAAGTTGATGTAAGCAAAGCAATTACTAAAATTAAATTTTTCATTTATTTATAATATTAAATTATTGTTTCGGTTTAAATACAACTTCATACGATTTACCCCCACTAAGAACTTCTTTTGCCATAGCTTGAATATCCTTTTTACTCATCTTGTTTACAATGTCTTCGAAATTTCCAGGATCATTAATATTTTCATTAAATCTAAAATACGCTGTTAGCCATTGCATATCGAAAGCATTTTTATCTTTTCCCTGTTCACGTTCTTTAATAAAATTGGTCCTTGTTTTACTTAAATCGTCATCATTAATCGTTCCATCAGCTATTTTTTGTAGCTCTTCATTAACAATATTGACTAATTTATCGGCCATATCCGGATTACAATCAAAACGGAATGCTACATAAATTTGAGGTTTTGGTTCTCTAATAAAGTAAGCACCAGCTTGTGGACTATATGCACCGCCCTCAGCTTCTCTTACTGTTTCTGTTACCCGTAATTGTAAAATATCTCCCAAAGCACTGGTATAAATGCTGTTTTTTATTGAATATGGCATTTCTTTCAGATAAGCAATATTCACAGATGCTTTTGGATCTTCCATGGTTAAATAGATATCCTCATCTATTTTGTTAGAATTCCATTCAGGACTATTACTTTCATAGGATTCTTTTGTATTTTTAGTAGGAATACCAGCAAAATATTTCTCCAAAAGTGGTTTTAATTGCTCTATTTTCACATCACCTACTATGAAGAACTCAAAATCTGAAGCATCGGCAAAACGCTGGTTGTAAATCGTTTTAATTTTTTCAAGCGAAATGGCATCAGCATAATCTTTGTTAAATATTCGTTTTCTGGGATTGTTTTTACCATATAAAGTAACGGTTAAACTATCTTTCATTTTCTCACCAATATCCTTACTTCTTCTAACAATATAATTGTCTATATTGCTCTCTAAAACTTGAAAGGCTTGTTCGTCAAAACGGGGTTTTACAAAATAAACATATACCATTTGTAACATGGTTTCTACATCTTTTGTATTTGAAGATCCAGAAAGCGATTCGTTTATATCTCCAAGGCTAATCCTGACATTAGCCGTTTTTCCTGCTAATATTTTTTGCAAATCGGTCGCATTGAAATCACCTAAACCAGACATTGAAATTAAATCACCTAACAAATTTGCAGATGGCAACTCATCATCACTTAAAAGCGAGGTTCCACCATAACTAACAGCACTTAAAGACACCATGTCCTTTTCTTTATCTACATACTTATAATGTACTTTTATACCGTTACTCAAGACAAATGTGGTTGATCCGGTTTCTTTATTAGGAATTGTTTTTGATATTGCTCCTGCTTTAATATTTAAATCGGATACTAATGTTTTTCCATCTAAAGCTTCGGTATAAGGGGCTATGTCAGCATCACTTTCTACTTCTGAAATAATTTGTTTGGCTTGGTTTTCGGTTAAATTATCCTGGCCCTCAACACCTGTTACATTTAAATATCTATTTTCTTTAGAATATAACCTCTTTATTGTTTCATGGAGTTCTTGTGGGGTAATTTCTTTAAAAATTTGCTTTGCTAACTCATATTCCTTTTCAATATCCGTCATTGTGCTATTTGATAAGTAGTTGCTTTGGATAACGTTCTCTATTTCCCCATGGCTGAGATCATTTTTCTTGGCAATTTGATTTTCATAAGAACTTTTAGACTTAGCAATAGATCTATCTATCTCTGATTGCGTAAATCCAAATTTTACGGCTCTTTCCACTTCTGTCAACACTTCCTTAAAAGCCTTAGCTTGTTTATTTAATTTAGGATAGATTCCTATACTAAAAACATTGGAGGTCCTGGTAAATCCCCAATATCCAATTTGAGCCCCTAAAAAAGCAGCATCAGGATTTTGTGATTTTTCTGAAACTCTTTCAGACAGCATGCCTGTTGCCATTGACTCCAGTAACGTCCTTTTTAAATCTGCAACAGTTTCTGGTTTTAGTGACTTTTTATGACGAATCCTTAAACTAACGGATGCTGTTGACACCTCAGGATCTGTACCAAAAACAAAGGCCATGTCTTTATTGCCTGGTATATCAACTATAACACGCTCTTTTGGGTTTTCTACCGCTGGAATATCAGAAAATTTCTCTTTAATTTTTTGCTCTATATCATTCACATTTACATCACCCACAACGGCAATAGCTTGTAAGTCTGAACGATACCAGTCGTGATAAAAATCGCGTAACGCTTTATAATCAAACCCTTCAACCACAGACATCAATCCTATCGGCATTCTATCGGCATATTTTGAATGGTTATATGTAATAGGCAAAGCCTTTTCAAACAAACGTCTTCTACCACTTTGACCAGTGCGCCATTCTTCTTTTATAATACCTCGCTCTGCATCGATTTCTTCGTCGGTTAACAACAAATAATTGGACCAATCGATTAACACTGTTAAACAAGTATCTATCAACCCGTCTTTTGTTGGTATATTGTCTAAATTATAGACTGTTTCATCAAAATCAGTATAGGCATTAATGTCCTGACCAAACACAGCACCGTGCTTTTGTAATGTATTTAAAATGCCTTTACCAGGGAAATGTTCTGTTCCGTTAAAAGCCATGTGCTCTAAAAAATGGGCTAATCCACGTTGATCCTCATTTTCTAAAATAGAACCTACGTTTTGTATGATGTAATAACTTGCAGCGCCTTTTACCACATCGGTACTTTTTATGTAGTAAGTCATTCCATTGGGCAAAACGCCTTTTTTTATGGTCTTATCTACAGGTAATGGAGTTTCATAATTTAATGGCTGGCCTACTGATTTGAACGTAAAAGCCACTGATAGAGTAAAAAGAAAAAATAAAATGCGTTTCATAAAAACTATATTTTAATTGATGTTTATCTTTTTAAGAATAAATCCTTAACTGTTTGTTCTGTAGTTATTTTGAAAGTTTTGTTAAAAGAGGACTTCTTTTGAACACCCCTCTTTTCTCGGTTTTTGTTCAAAATTGAGTGACTAATTCAAATAAGTTTTTTAAAGCAAAAAAATATTGAAATGCTATGAATAATATTTTTGTTTCTGATGATTTTTGAAACGATTATTAAAACGTCAATAACCATTAATACCGTAAAATATTACATAAAAAAGAACGAACTAATTATTAAATATTTCGGATAATGTTGTTTGTAGATTTTCTCCCCTAAGGTTTTTAGCCACAATTTTACCGTCCGGATTGATTAAAAAATTTGCAGGAACGGTTGTTACACCATAGATATTTGCAACTGTACTTTCGGCAATCGTTTCATCTAACAAATTTAACCACGGCAAGTTATCCTCTTTAACTGCTTTCATCCAGGAGTTCTTATTTCTATCTAGTGAGATAGAAATAATTTCAAAATTGTTACTCTTGAATTTCTTATAAGCTTTAATTAGATTGGGGTTTTCTGCTCTACATGGTTTACACCATGATGCCCAAAAATCTACTAAAACATATTTTCCACTAAATTGACTGAGACTATGCTCTTTATCTTTCGCGTCCTTAAGTGTAAAAGCGCTTGCTTGTTTTGTATCAGCTTCTTGTTGAGTTAGATAAGTATTATCATTGGGTGAAGCTTCTAAAGAACCAGTATTAAAGCTTATCGAAAACTTTTCTATTTTAGGAGGTAAGCACATAGCATCTGTGCATGCCATATATTTTATAGTAAAATTTAAATTTATTTCTTCTTTTGATTTCAACCTTAAGCTTTGGGTAAAGATGGCTCCTTTAGAGTAATAAGAACTTTGCTCATGCCCTTTCTCTATTCCTCTTTCTTTAGTTCCATCAATTAATTCAATATTGCTATTTTCTTTAAAACTTATTTGAGTTGGCATTGCCAATCCTGCATTAGATGCTTGTTGCGTATAAATATGCCATGGCTCCTTTACTGTTGCCTCCATTTTAAGATCGTAAGTAAGCGGACCTGTTTTTACAGTGTCAATTTTCCATGATACCATTTGGTTATTCTGGGAAAATCCCCAAAATGCTGTCACACTCATTATTAGTAAAAAAATAATTCGTTTCATAATATAACTTGAATTTGATTTATTTAAACACTACTCTGCTCTACGTGCCAGCTCAATCATTTGAATTACTTCTTCTGCAGCAACTTCATCTTTGCCTTCAAAACCTTCAAGCTTAAAGCGTATTCTACTCTTGTCGTCAATAATAAATTTAGCAGGGATACCTTTTGCTTTGAAAGCAGTGACAGCAGGAGGAGTCATATTATCAGGATCTATGGCATCTATAAATAAATCGAAATCATAATTTCGTTTGCTTAGGAACTCCTTAGCGGTTGTTAAAGGAGCCGCTACGTTTTCCCAAGTATCAATAAATAGAACCTTAACATCAGGATCATTTGAATAATGGTCAACAACCATCTGCATGGCAGGAAAGGATGCTACACACGGGCCACACCAGGTAGCCCAAAAATCCAATACAATAGTTTTTCCCTTAAAATCAGCCAGGGTCACCTTTTTACCGTTCACATCTGTCACATAAAAGTTAGGTGCTGGCTCATTTACCATTAAGGGTTTTACTTGGTCTTGAATTGTATTTTTGAATCCTTCTTGTAATGAAGCAACAAAAGCGTCGACATCTTTACCTGGATTTAATTTTTGGTAACCCACTTTAACCAGATCGATGTATCTCTTTTCGTTTTGGCCTTCCTTTATTGCATTGATCAAAACAGGCAGCGCTTCCTCGTAATTTCCATCTAATGATGATGATAAAAAGGCATAGTTCAAAATAAGTTCACCATCTTTATTTTCGATGTTCTTGTATGCCTCTTTGGTATATTTATAAGCTTCCTCATTTTTTCCTGCCTTGAAGAGAAGTTTGCCATACATATTGATATAATTATTGTATGTAAATATGGGATCTAACTTTAGCGATTTGTACAAGGCTGGCTCACTCTTCATCTTTTCCGCATCTTTTAAATGTTTGGTGGCAATATCCAAAGCCTGATCGATATCTATTGGCTCCATTAACTCAATATTCATAGTTATAGCCGCTACCCGATAAACCGGATCTTCCATTGAATTAATGTATTCCATTACTTTTGTGCCATTAGGTACTTCAGCATAAGACATGGCTACTATGTTTCTTGCCATATCCATGTTCACATCGGGATATTCATCACTGATCGATTTAAAGTGAGCCTCTGTTTCTTCTGGACCTCCCTCTATGTCAATAAAAAACATCACTATTGCCATACTTGTCTCATCGCTTTGCGGATATTTCTTACTGAGAATTTTTGTTATTTCACTACGTTTTACGGTATCTTTTGCATAATATTGGACTAATACCAGTAGATCCTCTGCTGTACCATTCTTTAAGTCACTTATTTTTTGCTGTAGCGTAGCCTCATTTTTTTCGTTTAGTAGAGATGCTAGTTTAGATTCGGCGTTCTGTGCTAGAACGCTGAATGTACCAAGCATTAATATGACAAAAAATACTTTTTTCATCGATTTTAAAATTTATTATACAGTTAAATAAAAGGGAAACCGTATCTTTTTTCTGTTAATAGTTATTGAGCTTGATGTGCCTTTACGATTTCTACCATAGCCTTTAACTTATAATATTCTCTATCGGTAGAACCTGCATAAGAAATAGAATAAAACCGGATATTGCCCTTAGTATCGAAAACTATTTTATTTGGCGTTGCAGCTACCTCATATGTTTCGTTATCCTCATCATGTAATACATCCAGAGAAATCCCTTTTTTGGCTATAAAGCTTTTAACTGTTTCCTGCTCTTCAAATATATCGATAACAAAAAGTTGGAAAGGCTCATTTTTATATTCAGAAACAACACGTTCAAATCCGGGAAAAGAAGCTACACAAGGCGTACACATGGTGGTCCAAAAGTCGATAACAAGAATTTTTCCTTTATAATCACTAAAGTTTATGGTATTACCATTCAAGTCTGGTAAGGAAATATCATATGCATGCTTAGTAGCATTAAAAATAGTAAATGTTTTATCACTATCACTAGGGTCTGGGACTACACCTTGAAATGGTATCGTGCTTTCTGCTATGTACAGTTTTTCAACTTCTTTGTATTCCTTTTCATAAGCCTCTTCCTGTAAATCTGTAATTAATTTATCGGCTCCTTTATCGCTCTCGTGTACTTTTATATAAATCTTTCTTAGAGTCTGAATCAATTTAGGATTTGAGTCTGCATTCCGAACTGCATTAACGAGCGTATCTAATGCCTCTTTGTCCTCACCTGCTGCTGATAAAACAATAGCGTATCGGTTATAGTAATTGGCTTTAGAATCCTTAAAATATTTTATTTCCCTGGCTCCATCCTTAATATCTGATGACTTTTTAATATTTTTTAAAGCCACATCAACGTTTCCTAATTCAGCATTAGCCATGGCATTTACCTCTAGTAACACCTGTAATTGAAAAATGCTTATTACATCTTCATCATTATCTTTTTTCTCAATATCGTTTATAAGACCTGCTGAAATTTCTTCAACAATATTTAAGTATTTTTTATCTTCCACCAAATCTTGTAAAACATAGGTTAAATTAATCAAACCTACACTTGACATTTCAGGAACTGTTTGCATATAATATCTGTATTTTTCAACATTTCCCTTAGCTAACCAATTAGATGCTATAGATTCACGAATTACGTTATACAGTTTAGTATTGGATTCATCCTCAGCTTCTTCCTGAAGCATTTTATTAAAATACACCTCCTGATCTTCTACTTTTACAATCAAATTAAAATCCTCATAGTTGTACTTTTTAATTGCATCCTGTTGTGCCCAGCTTGAACAGCTTATCATTAAAAGACAGATTAATAGTTTATTCATAGTATTTTTATTTTGTTTATTTAATTAATTCTGCAAGCCTTTGTTGTAACGCCTGCCCTTTTAAGCCTCTCCCTATAATTTTTCCATTTTTGTCTATAAGAAAATTATCTGGAATAACGCTTACTCCATAAAGTTTTGCTGCTTCATTACCAGCCCCTTTTAAATCACTGACTTGTTTCCATGGCAGACTATCTTCCTTTATCGCTTTTAACCAAGCTTCTTTATCAGAATCTAGAGATACAGCTAGAATTGTAAAATTTTTATCTTTGAATTTATTATATGCATTAAGAACGTTTGGATTTTCTGCCCTGCAGGGGGCGCACCAACTTGCCCAAAAATCCAAAAGCAAATACTTGCCCTTGTAGGATGCAAGTGATACGGGGTTGCCTTCTGGGTCATTCATGGTAAAGTCTGCTGCGATTATTTCTCCAGACTCAAACTTCTTTGCCTCATTCAATCGTGGTTTCAAAGCAACAATTTTTGGCGTATTTTTCATTCTATCGCTTAACGTCTCATACATTGGCTCAACTATATTTAGGTTTATTGCACCTCCTGTTGTAAACAAATCCATAAGATCAACGCTAACATAACTGTCAGGATGACTTTTAATAAAATCTGCAACCAAATTCTCATAAAATGCCATTGTAATTTGATCATCTTTTAGGGCTTTGGATTTCGTTTCACTCATCTTAGCATATGCTTGCCAAGTTTTCTGCTCAGTACCTCCACCTGAATAAGACGCTATACCAGTAGAATCAAAAGAGATATCAATAGTTCCATCTAAATAAATTAGGGCCACATTTTTCATCGTTGAACCATCCTGCTCAATTTGGGAACTATCTATATCCTTCTTTGTAAGAGCTATTAGATTCAGTTCTGCCAATTGTGGTCTGCCAATTGTTCCTTTAAATTCAAATTTCCCATTTTTAATGGCAATAGTATCTGACTTGTAAGCTTCGCCTTTATCATTTTCAGGATATGATATTACAACTATATCTGCTTTTGTATTTGATGAAATTTTACCTTTTATAGTATATTCCACCCCGATAGAATCATTATGTTTGCAAGCGGAAATTAGACTTGTAAACAATAGTAATAACAAATATTTCCTCATAATTTTATCTAATCATTTTCAATTAGATTGGGGTTTTGTGAAGTAACTACCCCTCCAAATCTTAATACCAATCTTTCTGGAGTTAGTGTATAACTTTCCAATAAGTCACCTTCGGAATTATATTTATTATGTGTATAATTCACCAGGTTATTATAATCTGGATCTACAGATAATCTTCTCATATCAAACCATCTATACCCGCTTAATGGAAACTCTCTAATACGTTCTTCAAAAATAAATTTCACTAAATTGTTTTGATTTGATGCAACTTCTGTTGGAACAGACGCGTCGCTTACAGGCATTCTTTTAGATCTAAAATTTTCAAGTGAGGTAGTTGCTTCTTCCAAAAATCCTAAACGTGCATTCGCCTCAATTATTAATAAATAAACGTCTGGTAAATATACTCCTGCTTGTTGCTGTAATGGACCAACTTTTCTTAACATGCCGTTAGGGTAATAAGGGGAAAAACCAAAAAACTCAGCATCGGAGAAAAAATTCAACCTTAAATCGGAATCATTATACAAATTTGCTGTTTCTGTACTTATTACAAATTCATTATTTATAAATGCCCACGAATTAAAAACAGACCTGTCATACATTACTTCTGTATTATTTTTTGATAAAATGGATGCAGGACCAAAAAAAGGATCTATTGGTGTAAATACACCTTCATCTAAAAGTTCTAAATTATAATCATAAAGATTTACATTAATTTCAGAGCTTTGCGCATAGGTTAATGCTTGCTTAAGGTGAACTAATGCACTATCATATTTATGCTGAAACATTAATATTTTACCTAGCAAACCTTCTGCTGCTGCTTTAGATGCTCTATGCCTGCTACTAACCGATTCTGGAAGATTGGGTAGTGCGCTTTCTATATCCTCGATAATGAAGTTATAAACTTCTTCCACTGTATTTCTAGTGAAGTTGGTTGAAGTTATATTTGAATATGTAACGATAGGAAGTCCTAAATCTGAACTAGCTGTAGACGCATCGTATGGCTTTCCATAATAATTTATAAGCATAAAATAATTAAAAGCTCTTCCTAAACGAGCTTCTGCTTCAAGCTTTTGCTTTTCTGAATCAGTTCCACCATTGGAGTCACTCACTTCATTAATTATTTTATTATAAACATACAAGGATGCCATTAATGGCTCAAGCTCTTGTGAATTTTGATCTGGATTATAAATATCGGCCTTCCACTGAAATGTTCTGCGAGGTCTTAGTTCAATAGTTGAATAAAATGGATCGATAGCTGCCACTTCATCTCCCATTGGAACAGTAATATTAGACAACTCTCTTAATGAAGGATCTTCTAATAACAAATCATAATCTTCAGTATTTTGTGCTATTAAATTCCCTTTGGGAATCACTTCTAAAAAATCTTCACTACACGCAACCATTGATGCAGCAAGTAATGAAAAAACAAATAACCTTATGTGAAATATTTTAATATTCATGAGTAACTATTTTTGTAATTATTAAAAGGATAAATGAACACCTAAAGCAATGCTTCCTTGATTTCTTTTAATATTTCTTTGACCAGTACCATAATAGGTGTATTGAAATTCTGGATCGATGCCAGATTTATTAGCTTTCCATAGCATTAAATTTGATACTGATAATCTGAAAGTTAAACCATCTATCTTAAGTTTATCTAACACATTTTTGGGAATTCCGTAAGACAATGTAATGTCTCTTAATTTAATATAGGAAGCGTTTAATACATTTGTATTTCCTTTCATATAATAATAGGTATCTCTGGTATTTCCAGTAAAAGTTCCTGAAGGATCATAAGAAGGAATATCTGTAATCAATTCGTCACCCGGCTTCTTCCACCTGTTTACAAAATCACTATGAGGAACATCTTCTAAAAGTGATGAGTAATTTGAATTTACATCCTTTCTCATCACATGGCCTAAATTGTATACCGTATTTATACTTAAATTAAAGTCTTTATATCTAAAAGAATTAGAGAAACCACCACTCCAAATTGGTTGCGATGTTCCCATATATATAACATCTTCTGCCGAAGTAACATTTGGCTCTTTAGTTATTGTACCATCACTTAAACGGATTAAAGGATCTCCTTCACCATCCAACCCTTGGTAGTCGTAGGCAAAGATGGCAAAAGCTGGATAGCCTTTTAAGTATGCCAAATTCACTTTTTGAGCTCCTGTTGTTACATCACCCGGTAATAATAATTCAGTAATTTTGTTTTTATTGTAAGCCATGGTAAACAAAGTAGTCCAACCAAAATCTTCATTTTGAACATTAATTGTTTTCAATGTTAACTCAAAACCTTTATTTTCCATAGAACCAAAATTCCCAATAGCTGATGGAAACCCTGAAAACACATTAAGCGGTAATTGGCCCAACAGATTATCTGTATTTTTCTTATATATATCTAAATAAGCTGTTATTACATTAAGCAATCCAAAATCAACACCAAGATTTAAAGTTTTGGTACTTTCCCATTTTAAATTTGGGTTACCAGGTGTTTGAATAGTTAATGGGATGATGTTTCCGGTTAAACTATAACCTGTTTGTGGCCTTAAAATATCATATGATGAAGATGTCCCTGGTGTAGGCGCGTTACCCGTAATACCATATGTTCCTCTTAATGTCAGAAAATTAAGGGGTGTGACATTTTCAAAAAATGTCTCTCTCCCGATGTTCCACTTACCACCAACACTCCATGTTGGCTTATTTTGTGCTGATTTATCTAATCCGAACAAATTACTCTTATCCCGTCTCCAACTTCCATTAATGGTATATTTCCTATTTAAGGTATAGCCTGCATTCATATAGTAAGAAGTAAATCGACTTAAAACTTCAGATCGAGTAAAGGAGTCATCTGGTAAAAAACTTTGGTTCCCAGCGTTTGGCATTACCGGGTTATCGATTCCATTATTTTTTAATGTAGCATAATCTACAGATAAATAGGTCTGTAATAACGGATTATAACCACGAACTGTTGTATTTGTAATTTCGGTTAATTGTTCTTGTGCTTCTTGTCCTAATATTACATTAACTTGATGCTTACTATCATCCCAACTTTTATCGAATGATAGTTGATTTCTTACGGTATAATTTCTATTAGAAATGTTGCTTTCACTGTATTTGCCTCCGGTTTCGGGTAGATAATAAATAGGAGTGGCATCTGGTGAATCTGCAACGGTAAACTGGGCTAATTCACTTCGTACACTATAGCTTTCATCACTTGTGTAATTGGAAACCTTATTAGAACCTTGAGTGTAGCTATAAGTACCATTAAACGTAATTCCCCACATAAGAACCTCCGAAATAGATTTAAACTAAAGTTATCTATTCCTCCAGCCCTGATTAAATCCTTTTGCTAACGTAGAGGGGAGCCCTGATTAAAAGTCTTGCTATATTTGGAACAGGCTCTTTGTGTAACCGATTTTTAAAATGGTGCTTTTAAAGCCCGTGCGTAATTCTGGTTGAAATGTAAAAAGCCCCTGAAGAGCATTTCAAGGGCCTGTTGATAAATCCAGTGGTGGCACTGACGATTAATGCCAGCGACCCCGTTCAGAATATTTTTCGACTCAAAGATACATTTCCTTAGGGCTTTTTACTGATTAATTCTAAAATTATGGCAAGGAAAAAGAAAATTGAAATGGACATCGTCAACCATTATGCAGCAGGAATCGATGTGGGGAGCAAGTCTCATTTTGTTGCAGTAGGGCAGGCCCTGGACGATGTAAAAGAATTTGGCGTATATGCCGAGGATTTGATTGAACTATGCCAATGGTTGTTGTCATTCGGAATCACAACGGTAGCAATGGAATCGACAGGTGACTATTGGCAAAACCTCTATGTAGAATTGCAAAAACATGGCATTGAAGTAATCCTGTGCAATGGAAAATTTACAAAACATGCCAAAGGGAAAAAGACCGATGTAAAAGACAGTCGATGGATTCAGAAACTACATTCACTGGGATTATTATCTGGCAGCTTTTTGCCTGACAAAACCACTGAAATACTTCGCACTTATTGCCGTCAAAGGGCAAATTGGATCGAGCAGGCAGCAAGCGCATCTCATAAAATGCAGAAGTACTTAAAACTTCTGAACTTTCGATTGGATGTTGTCGTAAATGATGTGTGTGGACTTACAGGTCTGAACATTATCCAGGACATTTGCAATGGAAACCTCGACCCATTTTTATTAGCAGAACACAGACATTACAATTGCAGGAAACCAAAACAGGAAATAGCAAAAGCACTACATGGAAACAACCGCGAGGATTACCTGTTTGGCCTCAGACAAGAGTTCGACAGCTACAGGTTTTTCCAAAGAAAAATGAAAGCATGCGACAAAGAAATTGAGCGGCTAATCAAAAATGAAATAAAAAAGTCACCCGAAAAGAAAAAACTTAAAACCACTGAAAAACCATACAAGAAAATCAACAAAAATGCCGTTGACATTAAGAATTTTAACCAAATTGCTTTCCAGTACTTTGGGGGAACCGACTTAATGGCTGTTGAAGGAGTAAGCCATGCTACGGTTATGGCAATAATGAGCGAAATAGGAATCGATGGTTTTAAAAAGTTTAAATCCGCAAAACAGTTTTGCTCCTGGTTACGACTGGCCCCAAACAATAAAATATCAGGAGGGAGAATCCTGAGCAACAAAATCCCAAAAGGAAGCAACCGACTAAAAATAGCATTACGTCATTCTGCAAATGCAATTGGAAATTTAAAAGATACACACCTGTCTGACTTTTTTCGCAGAATAGCTTTCAGAAAAGGAAGACAGTCGGCAGTTTCTGCCACCGCCAGAAAACTGGCAACAATTATCTGGACAATGATTGTGAAAAATGTACCCTATAATCCTCCCTCCCAATACCTGTTCCTCGACCAAAAAAGAAAGATGGGAATAGCAAAAAGAATTAAAAAACAAATCGCTAAATTTGACATAAAACCCAATGAAATTGGACTTGGTAACTCATTGAGCCCCAACTACAATTTTTAACGTTAGTCAGAATATTATCAAAAACATCAATAATCACCCCTCCAATTAAACGAGTGTTAAAAGCTTCTGAAGTTTCATCTGAAAAATTTCTTTCATCTAAAGGGTTATAATTCAAATCAATTCTGGATCTTGCTTCAAAATCTGCCCTAACATCTTCTGTTAGCATCCCCATAAAAGGAATTGAAATATTGTTACCATTATCGTCTCTAAATAATTGATATGGAAAAAAGCTATTGGTAATACTTAAATTATTCTTAGTAAGGGATTTTGTTTTTGTGAAATCGGTAATCAAGAAAGACCTAATTTTGTTATTAAATTTAAAATCTTGTCTTACATTTAATTTATAAAGTTCATCAGTATCCCCAGGTCTATCTGATTTTGTATCAGTATATGCCATAGATGCGTAAGCTGAATGCTTTTCACCACCAAATGAAAGTGATAAAGTATGATTTGTTTGCATGGCTTTCCGATACCATAATTTCTTAATTTGATCTCTATTATTGATATTCGATAAACTATCCAGCCTGGCATTTGCAACATTACTAGATATAACACCTCGATATTCGTCATAAAGCGTTTGTAAATGTGGAGGGGTACCGCTAGCGTCAAAAAAATAAGCGTTTAATTCATTATAAGAGTTAGATTCCGGATCAAAAACTTCTTTTGCTGCATTAATCAATTCTGAGCTATTCAGATATGGTTGATAATCCAAATCTGGACGACCTTGAATATTAGTAAAAGCATCATACTCAATCTTCAATTCACTATTGTTTTCAGCCTTTTTTGTGGTGATTACAATAACACCATTTGCTGCTCTAGCCCCCCAGATAGATGAAGCAGTTGCATCCTTTAAAACCGTAACATCCTCTATATCTTGTGGATTTATATAAGAAATGTTATTGTTTGGAATCCCATCTACAACGAATAAAGGATTTCTATTTGTACCTGTACCTGTAGCTATATTATCGTCTGAATTAAATGTCCCAATACTTGTTAAACCTCTAATTAAATAAGGATTAGAAGCTGCATCCGGAGAATTATTAATAGTCAATCCAGCAACCAATCCATCTAGTTTTTGAACTATATTCATTGAGAAGTTTCTTTCTTTAGCTATTGTTAGATCTGGCTTAGAAAAAGACCCGGAACTACGCTCTTTTGAGAGCTTTTGGTAACCAGTTGAAACGATCTCAACAGCTTCAAGTTCTGTAACATCTTCTTCTAATATAACATCTATATTTGTTTTATCACCTACTAAAACTTCTTTAAACTTAAACCCCAAAGACTTGAAAACAAGTATATTTTCACGCGATGGAACTGTTATTTTATAATTCCCGTCATAATCTGATATAACGCCTGTCGTAGTTCCCTTAATAAATATAACTGCACTACCAATAGGTAGCCCATTTGCATCTGTTACCTTTCCAGAAACTTGAATTTTTTGTTGAGTGTTTCTACTTTTAACTATAATTTTATTATCTGTTGATATTACAGTATAAAAATCATTTGAAGAAAGACTGCTTTTCAAAAGCTCATCTACGCTAATTGTACCTTTTTGTAATTGTACTTTTGGTGCATCCTTAAATAAATCTTGCGGATAAATAAAACGGTAATCCGTTTGTGTCTTGATAATATCAAAAACATCTTCAACCGTTACTTCTTTATCGGTATCAATTTTAACCTTGTTTTGAGCGAAACTGTTTTCAGGTTTCAACGAAAAAGCCGTTGTGCAGAATAAAATAATAAAGGTTTTAATAATCAATAATCGCAACCGTTTTTGCATGAGATAACGGCCTGTGCTAAATTTAATTTCCATAAATTTGCTTTGTTTTTATTAGACAATTGTTTGATAAATACTATCTAAAGAGACGAAGTTGAGTCATCGCCAAATGTTTGACTTCGCTCTCTTTTTATGTTTTTATAATAAAATCATTTTACTCTTTCGTAGAAAAATCTTAAAATCATAATTTCTAAATTTCAATTTATAGTTCACTTTAGTATAACCCTTTTATTATGAATTTCGTAATTTTTAATAACTCCGAAATCTTTAATGATTTCCAAAATTTCATCAATACTTTGTTCTTTACCTAACACACCACTAAAACCTACTGATTCCAAGTCCTTATTTTCAAAATCCACCTCCATATCATACCATCTAGATAAAACTTGCATAATCTCTTTTAGGCTTTTCCTTTTAAAGCTGAATACGCCTTTTTTCCATGAAATTTGATCGTATACATCAACCATGGATATGTTTGCGTTTTTGGTAAAAATATTTAGGTTCAATTGTTCACCTGGTTTCAGAATTTTGTTTTGGTTTTCAAAACTGACAGCCACCTTGCCCTGTACCAGTGTAGTATATACATTAGTTTCTTCTTTGTAAGCCTTAATATTAAACTCAGTACCTAGAACCTGTACTTCCTGTTGGTCGTGAATCACCCTAAAGTCAGCCCCTTTGTGTTCGGTGCTGTGGGATACGTCAAAATAGGCTTCGCCATAGACTAATTCCACTTGACGGCTCTCCCCATCGGTAAAACTCACTGGGAATTTTAGCAGGCTTTCGGAGTTTAACCATACCTCAGTATCGTCGGACAGTTTGATGTGAAATTGACCGCCTTGTGGTACAGAAAGGTAGTTATAAACCAACTCTTGTGATGAACTATTTGCTGAATTGTTATATACAATTTCTTCACCGTTGCTGGTTGCGTTTTGGGTTTGGTAGGTTATACCTTTTACTAGAGCGACTGCTTCTCCATTGTTTAAGGTAAGGGTAGCCTTTTCTGTTCCTGGTTCGATTTCGTTGTTGACAATGATTGGAGTTGTATTATTAAATGAAGAGTCGGTTATATTGTCCTTAAAAAAATAGGTAGTGGCCAAAATGCCGACAACCATAGCAGCGGCAGCGTAATGCCAATATATATTGCGTACCGGAACTTCTATTCTAGATTTTATTTTTTTCCAATCGGATTTTTTGTCGATTTGTTTTTTTATGTCTAAACGCTGTTTTATAAGAGATTCATCCGTTAGATTTGTAAGAATATGGGTTTTATTATCTTCATTAAACAAGTCGGATTTGTTTAAATCTGTAGGTTGTTCATCCTTTAATAGCGCATTTGCTATTTGTTTGGATAGAATTATGATTTTATTAAAAATAGGCAACATATTATATCATTATTTGGAGTTATGACGACAAAATGTTGCACTAGGGTTAAAATATTTGAAAAATTGTTATTTTTTTTGAATTCACAGGATATTGAAAGTGTTATGAAACGATTTCAAAAAGAATTAACGTGCGTTCAATTTTGTTCTTAATTAACAGATACAAATATAAAAGCAATAAGGATGAAGTAGTCTTTTAATAAAGGTTTGAGGCGTTTGTAGGCTATTTTTTTTTGTGCCTTAACTGTATTAATTGAAATGTTCATTTCTTTGGCAATTTCTTCATTTGAAAAACTTTTGATACTCAAACGAATGATTTGGGCACATCGGTTAGGCAATTTGCTAATGGCCTCTTCGATAATCTTTGAGGTCTCAATAATTACCACTTCACGCAAAAAAAAAGGTTCGGTTTCGAGTTGTTCCATTTCACCAACTGATAAACGATCGGTTGTTTTAAAATGTTTGCTTTTAAGGTAATCCAAGCATTTGTTTTTTACCGAAGTGTATAAATACGATTTAATGTTGTTTTCATCACGAAATTCAGTTTTATCTTCCCAAATTTTTACAAAGACATCCTGAACAATATCTTTAGAGACCTCTAAATTTTCGATGTACTTATTGGCAAAAAGGCATAGCGATACATAAAGTTTATTAAAAAGACTTTTGTATTCTTTTAAATCCAACTTATACATATATGCACTTGCAAAATTTATTAAACCCTTCCAAATCCAAATAAAAGAAACCAAATATAATGAAAAGATTAAGTTTACTGAACGCTTTCCCTGTTTCCGGTCCAATCAAAAATGTAGTTTTAACAAAAGCTTAGTTTTAAGACAGTACTTTTGAGATCAAAATATCATTCATCTTGTGCAACATCAGTCCGTTCGGAGTACTAAAAAAGAGCGAGAGTTACGTTTGGCAAAGTTTGTTATTTAGTTAAACCTTAAAAAGTCTACTATTTTTTGGAACCTTATCTTTGAAAAAAAGCAATTTCCCAAGACTTAAGATTTGAATAAGGTCAAAAAGAATTTGCTCTTTAATTCTATTGAGCATTTTCTTCAGGTTGTAACCTGTTCCGGCCAATATTGTATTTAATTGGTCACCAATTACACCTTTCAAATAATTTCTTAACATTCTGTGATCGTATTTGATATGACTAATCACTGGTTCTATTCCTGCCCTTGCCCTAAATTGTTTCCTTGCTTTCTGTTTTTGGTATTGTGTGGTTTCATTTTTAGGGACCGATGGTGATATGATTTCTGTTCCATTAATTTTCTTTTTCCCTTTATAGCCCCTATCAACAATTCCTGTTTTTGGTTTGCTTTCTGTTAAATATTCTGTTTGGGTAAAATGTTCTTCAAGTGTATGACCATCGTAGGGGTTGCCTTCAAAAGCAATAGCACCCACTACAATCTTAGTGGTTTTAGTTAATACAATCCCCGATTTATTCCCAAACTCAAACTTCTTGGCTTCTTTTCCCTTCGCAATACAACTAACCTCTGGTTCGTGAATGCTGTAAATCTTATTTTTATCTGTCTTTTCCTGAAGTAAAATCTTATTGAGAATGATGAACAACTCCTTATATTTTTGTTGCTGTACAGGTGTAAACTTTCTTTCAATATCCCTGACCTGGCGGCCTGCTATGGTTTTGATTTTGCGCATGGCTGCTTTGGCTTGCTTTTTCCTTCTGGGATGACTGTGAAAACGCTGGTCTATCATTAACTGCTTTAAAGTCCTTGTATAAGTTTGGCGCAATGTTATCCCTTCCTGTTTGGCTATCTTGTTTACTTTCCCGATAATACGTTTATGCAGTTTCGCATCGGTCGGGTAGGTAATGTTCTTCTCCTGCACGGTACTGTCAATCAACACCTCTTTTTCTTGAGCCTCTTTTCCAAATAGTTGTATCGATACTTTCAATAGTTTTTCCGCACCTTCTTTGCCTATCCGGTTCCTAAAATGTATAAATTCTGTCGGGTCGAAGGGCTTTTGGGTTTGAAAAACTTTCTCGCCGCTAAAGTATTGCCAGTACGGGTTTTCAATCCACCTGTCAACCATGGCCTCGTCACTTAAATTATAGATGTGCTTTAGCAATAGCAGTCCAACCATCCTGCGGATAGGAACTGAAGGACGGCCCGTTTCCGAATAATAAACAGAAAACTCTTCCTCAATTGAATCCCAATCTATTTGATGAGATAAAATACAAAGTTCATGTTCTAAATTAATGAACCTCTTCAGAGGTGTGTCAAAAATACTCAACTGTGGTGCTTTGTCTTGTTTCCCAACCATATCTGCAAGCTTTTTCACTAATTTACCTATTTGCTTGCATTTTTAGAAACCAAATAAAAATTGTTATGAATTGATTATCAGCAACCTATTGTGTTTTTAAGGTTTGACTAATTAGATTTTATTTAAGAAAACTACTGAACCTAATATTATAGGCTTTACATACCTTTTCAAAGGTAGTCATCCTCTTTTAAAGAAACTTAGGCATTGCCCCAGACAAATGCTGTCATATCGAGAACAAATGGTACAATTAAAATTATCAATGAATCAAGGGGGGAGCTACATATTAATGAGATGTCTCAAAAAAATGTTACCATAAATGAAAATAGGAATATGAAAATAAATTGTAACCCTTAAAAGATAATATTGACCAAGTGAACCTAAGTAGCTCAATTCTGAACTTTTTACTAGAAAATAATGATACTGTGATGAAATTTATGAATACTGATCAGGAGAATAAAACACTAAAATTGTAATGAAGAAACACCGTTAGAAATTTACTTCCTTACACAAAGTAGTCACAAATAACAACTTATAGGAATTAGTATTCTTTAAACGATATAGCCACTAGTAAATAAGATAAAAAAGTCTTATATTACATATGTGATTGAATTTTGGTTTCAGTTGTTTGTAAATTACACTAATTAGCACGAACTTTTATCTCTCATTTGCAGCTACTAGTGGTGATTGAGATTGTGTTAAATAAAAAACAATATTCGTAAATTTCCTCTTTCATGAAGAAAAAAATCAAATTTTTGCTGCTCTTATCCTTAATGCACGTCCAATGTTTTCCTCAGTCAATCAAGTTTTTGGAATTTAACAATCTGCCTCTTTTTGACTCCGAAATAGAAATTTCAAGCATTTGCTATCAAGATGATTTATTTTACTTACCGGCAGAAAGACGTGATTCAATATTTGTAGTAAAAATTGAAGGTGACACCATAAAGCTAAATACAACTATTCAAATAAAAGGATTAGACAGCAAGGCGGAAATTGAAGCTTCTTTTATAAACGCAGGCACAATCTTTCTGGTAGATGAGTATAACGCTAAAATCTATGCTGGTGATTTAAGTTCAGGAGAAGCAAAGTCGGTTGCTGTCAAAGGGCTTGAAATGGAAGATTTTAATTGTAGTAAAGATCAAAAAGGGAATGATTTTGGTTTTGAAGGAGTTACATGCAATCCCGACAAAAAACTGGTATATCTGTTAAGAGAGAAAAAACAAAAAAAAATACGAGTGATCTATTTATCTTCAAATTAAATAATTCAAACGATGTCAATAGTTTACAGTGTTTAGATACGATCTCTTTAGGGCGAACATATAATTACCGATTTAGTGATCTTTATTATAAAGAAGATTCAATGTTTGTTTTATATACATCAGAAATATTACAGAGATATTGGATTATTGAATATAAAATTACAAACGAAAATGGAACTACTGAATTAAAAAGGATAAGCAAAAGAGAAATAACCGACGAAATAATTAAAAATAGTAGTCAGGAAGGTTATAGTACGAATCATGAGGGAATCACAATTAAAGGGAATAATATATATATGGTGAGTGATAATGGGGGATTTCCCAGCCAGAAGACAGCTTTTATTGAAGTACCGCTTAAACAATAAGTTTATATCTCTTTTGAGAACGTTATAAAGTATTTGATTCAAATATGAATAATTATACAGATATGCTTCAACAAATAATACAATTAGTAACTGTACTATTCCTTCTAAGTATGGTGTGTGAAAGAATTGCTGATTTCTTAAAATATTATTTGTCAAATAAGCAATTTTTGTGGATACCTAAAGAATTTTTCAAGATTGGTGACACCCAGACCAAATATCCCAAAGATGAATTAAAAGAAAAGGCCAGGGCATTTAGAATATTGAAGATTAATGTTGGAAGTGGAATTTTACTTGCAACAATACTAAAAGCAGATTTAATAAAAATATTCAACCATATTGAAAATCCAGGAGAAACGATCGGATGGAACAACTTGTGTTCGTCATATGAAGGAATAGAGTACGGGGTACTCCCTTTTGGCATCATTTTAACTGGTTTGTTTATCAGTTTTGGGTCCAAATTTTGGCATGACCTCCTTGATTTACTCTATCAGATTAAGAATACCAAACGAGTACTCACTAACCCGGAAACCTATAGCGTTGATAATGTAAAATCATTGCAGAAGCTATTTGATACCTATCAGTCTGATTTCATTAAAGCAGCATATTTGGATGCTAAAACCAAATTTATGGCCATTGATTCGGTTAAGGCAATCGGAATTAAACGCAATGATATTGGGTATTACTTTGAAATAAACATCAGTCAAAACGTGCCGGAAATCGAGCAGTCTTACCCATATATCATGGATGATGGTACACTTAAAAATATACCAATTAAAGTTGTTGTTTTAGATGACGGTGATGAAATTTTAGCACTCGGTGTTGATCTTTCAGCAAAGATATTTACTATTAATCGGGAGGAGTATGGAACTTTAGGAGTACTTGTCAAACGTAAAAACGATGAATCTAATACAAAGTATCTGCTCACTTGCTGTCATAATGTGGTACAACCGATTGAAAATATTCCGGTTGGTAATAGAAAAAGCATAATCACTGCAACACTAGATGGTCGTGAACAGAAAACTATTGGCACTGTGTATACTGCTGTTAGAGATCACGAAATTGATGCGGCTCTAATTCAGATTGAAGATTCTAACCTAATTGAAAATTTTGTGCCTAATATGGGATCTGTTAATAAAACTCGAAGATGTTCAACAGGATGCTAACTTTCGTAAAACGTTCAAAAAACGTCAACTATGTAATTGTCTATTCGTATGAACGCTTCTCCCGTTCCGGGATCAATGGTGCTTCTATTGCAGATGATCTATTAAAAAAATATGGTGTTATCACGCTGGCAACCACGCAGGAACTTGATCCAACAACTCCTTCCGGTTCTTTTCAGCAAAAAATATTGTTCCTATTTGGCCAGATGGACAATGAGCTAAGACGGGATAAGGTGGTAACCGGAATGAAAGAATTGCTATTGAAAGGCTATTGGCTATGGGTTCCCCCCCCGTGGATATAGAGATTTAAATAGAGGAAAAGCAACAGAACGTAAACTTGTGATCAATGAAGAAGGAAAAATGCTCAAAAAGGCTGTTGAATGGAAAGCATATAAACGTTTGTCTAATGCGGAGATTACAAGACGTTTAAATAAAATGGGAGTGGATATAACTGAGAAACGGTTAAACAACTTGTTTTTAAACCCATTTTATTGTGGACTTATTACCAGCAAATTAATTCCGGGACAAATAATTGAGGGAAAACATGAGCCGTTGATTTCAAGGGATTTGTTTTTGGCAGTTCATAATATCAGGCAAGAAAAGAGAAGCCAGGGATTTGTTCATGAAAGATTTAACGACAACTTGCCTTTAAAAGTATTTGTGAAGTGTGACAAATGTGGAACTCCTTTAACAGGCTATTTGGTGAAAAAGAAAGGTCTTTATTACTATAAATGCAATACAAAAGGGTGTAAAATAAACCGCAGTGCTAAAGCAATGCATGAAATGTTTAAAGCAGTATTGAAGGCCTTTAAAATAGAGAAAGAGGAGTTTGAGATTGTAAAACTACAATTGGAAGAGCAGATGGCGGTCTTTTTTAAATCCCAGATTGAAGAATCAAAATCATTGAAAAACAAGCTGACGGGGATAAAAAGGAAACTGGAAACGATTGAAGAGCGTTTTGTGATCGGGGAAATTGATCGCAGTCTTTATGAAAAATTTAAGCCGAAATACGAAAAAGAATGTTTCGAAATTGAACAGGAACTTAGTAAAACAGGGGGATATAGATCGAACCTTGCAAAGGTGGTGAATTTTGCCACAAAAGTATGCCTTAATCCACTGATAATGTGAGACAAATCAGATGTGGACGGCAAAAGGATATTTCAAAATCTGCTATTTCCTGAAGGAATTATCTATAACCGGGAATCGGACAGTTATCGAACCACGAGAATAAATGCTTTCTTTTCCCCAATCCCTGAATTGGCAAGGGCTTTGAAAGGGCAAAAAAAAAGGGATTCTATCAAAAATGATAAAATCCCCCATTTGGTGAACCCAAGCGGAAAAATGTCGAACTTTTTAGCTGACGATTTTGATGCTGTTTTAAAGTTTGTAAGATTAGAGAAACAGAAGAGAAGTTTAGCTATGCCTGAGAATAATGTGTTGCTAATTAAAAATTTAATGAACAAATTCTAAAGAAAAATGAACTACCCCGCTGCAAGCAGACGGGGTATCACTGAGGAATGAGTCTTTAACTCGCAGCAAGCTGCGGGGAACTAACCCCAAAGTGATTAGAATATTGCAACATTCCATAAAATTCCGGTCAAAATACTTTGTTGTTCGACGTGAAGTTTTTTTATAATCTTCATTGAAATAAAAAATATGATAAATGTAAAAATGAGTTTATGCGTTTCCTCCAGATCAACTATTTTTTAGTACTTTCAGCACGATTTATTATCTGATATGGTTTTTAGTTTATGATGTTTAGGGATAGCAAAATTATCTTTTATGTTGCCTTACTTCCTATTATTTTTTCTGTTGATTTAGTAGCAGCAATTGATGACGGCAATAGCAAGTTGCCGGATTTAGTAACTGAAATAAAGTATTATAGCAGCAATAAAGACTTATCAATCGATTCTGTAATAAATCTTTCTGACAGTTCATTCATAAAATTAGAGCATTATACCATACAGCCAAACGAAATATTCTGGCTCAAAGTAGCACTGGATAACCGGTTTGCTATGTCTGACGAATATTTTATTCATTTCTACGGACATTTAGACGAAGTTTATCTTTACCAGAAAAGCACCAACGGAAAATGGACGGTACAGCAGTCGGGGATTCTGGTTCCTGAAAAATTAAAAACCGTAAAAGGATATATCAAGGACAAAATTCCTTTCGGGATTACCGGTGACAACCAAACCATTCTGTATCTGAGAATAAAAAATGAGATTGTTAAAGAACTCGACATATCCAGGATTCAGATTATCGATTCAGAATCGTTTGGCCGCACGATTTCCCAAACCAAACAAATTCAAAGCTTTTTTTTAGGAATTGTTAGCATCCTGTGTTTTTTTAATCTTCTGCTGTACCTTTTTACCGGAACCAGGATATACCTGTATTACATGCTACATGCCATTTTTTCAAGTATTTATTTTATTTATGCCTTTCAATATGTCGAAACGGGTTATTTTGCCAATCATCCGGAAGTAAACTTATACTTTTTCTTTTCGGCCGCTTTTATTCCCGTGGTTTACAGTTGGTTTCTGTACGAATCGTTAAAGACTGATGTAAAAAGCAACGTATTAAGCATTGTTAGAAAATATGCTATTACAGTATCGGCTTTTGCCCTGCTTATTCCCGTAATCGCGCTTTTCGATTTTACTACGGCGGTGTTGGTCGATGATATTTATTCTATCGTAAATTCAATAATTATTGTTTTAATTGTAGTTCTGCTGTTCCGGAAAGTATCGAATACCGTAAAAATTATTTTAAGTGGTTCCCTGTTTCTGGTGGTTGGGGTATTTTTAACAGTGGTACTGAACTTCCGGAATGAACTTCCGGTTCATGTATATTTTTTCCAGGGTGGCTTTTTTATCGAACTCATATTCTTTACGGTAGCCATTAATTTTATGCAGCAAAACGAGCGTTTGGCAAAAATTAAAGCGGAATTAAAAAATACGCGACTGGTAAATGCAAAACTACGGGAAGAAAGAAAAGCACAGCAATTGCGTGAACAGGTTCAGCTTAAAGAACGCGACCTGGCTACCAAGGCAGCGGTGATCTCTCAAAAGGAAACATTGATAAAAAGTGTAACCTCGCAACTGGAAAAACAAGTTCAAAACAACTCGCTAAAAATAAAGGACATTAAAGATGTTGTTTCAAATCTGCATTCAAAAATTGGCAGTAATTTCTGGGATGAATTTGAAACACATTTTATACAGGTTCATCCTGATTTTTATAAATCACTGAATAAAAAGTACCCCACGTTAACCATAAACGAACGCCGACTTTGTGCGTTTATTAAATTAAACTTAACCACCAAGGAAATTGCAAACATAACAAAACGAAATCCCGAAAGTATTCACATGACAAGGAGCCGGCTTCGCAAAAAAATGGGTCTGAATAAACACGACAACCTCGAAACCATCATTTCCACAATCAGTTAGAACTAACATTTCCCTCATTGTACTTGGTTGTACTTTCATCTCCAATCCCTTGATTTTTCTGCGTCTTTTTCTAATTGTATAGACTTTGTTAGGTGTTTTTTTATTCGCAATAACCTAACCGGTGATACTTTTGTAGCCAGTACCAAAAACAATTAACGTGTTAAATGAAAAAATCAAAGTTTTATTTCATCGTATTCTTTATTGCCTGTTTATTTTCTAAAACAAAGGCACAGGAAGTTATTGCAACATCGGGGAACCATTATGAAAATAATAAGATACAAATAAGCTGGACGCTTGGCGAACCGGTTATTGAAACACTCTCAAATGAAAATTCCACACTAACACAAGGATTTCATCAGTCAAAACTAATTGTAACCGCAATTAACGAAGTTTCTGTACCTGGGTTTAATATTACCGCGTATCCCAATCCAACCAGCGATATTCTGAAGGTTGAAGTTAAGAATGTAAGCGGGCAGGATTTGATATATACCCTTTACAGTCCGGATGGTAGAATGCTGGTTCAGAAACAAATGGAATCCGACATTTCCGAGATCCCTATGTATAATTATGTGTCAGCTACCTACTTTCTGAAAGTTTCCAGTAGTAATACGGTTTTGAAAACATTTAAAATAGTAAAGAGATAATTTAAAGTATTCCTCAATTCCAAAAGCTAACCGTTTGCAACAAAACCGAATGCAAAAGAAAAAAAACATATCATGAAAACCTTCGCTGGCGCGTCCCGAAGTATCGGGATGTAATTCCGTGCTTTAAGATTATTAAAAAGAACATAAAAACTATAATTGCAACAATTACATTCTTGATTTTAGGATTAACAACCTTTTCTTAAACTCACCGCTGCCGCGCGAATTTTTCGTGTGGTATAACGAATAACCGGAAATCAACAACCAGATAATATGAAAACATTCCTTTTAACATTTATAGCATTAATCATCGGGCTAACAACTTTTTCCCAAACCCCAACTTCGTTTAACTACCAGGCCGTGTTGCGTAATGCAGCAGGGAATGCTTTCATCATTAAGATATAATTAATATGAACATAAATATTTTACATCATTTCAAACACATTATCCTGACCTCTATTGTGCTTACAACTACGGTTTATATAGCTGTAGCACAAACCTATATTATAGGTGAAACAACTGGAACTGTAACAACCGACAATGGTTATTTTTATGATTCTGGTGGCGAAACCGGTCTGTACATTAATAGTGAACACGATACACTAACATTTATACCTGCCACCGAAGGCTATTTTATAAGTTGCGAGTTTCTCTCGTTTGATGTTGAAGAGGGTTGTGACTACCTGTACATTTATGACGGAACAACTACCGATGCTACTCTAATTGGTAGCTATACCGGCACTGACATCTCAACCATTGGAGATAATGGTATTGTAACAGCAGCACATGCCAACGGAGCCTTAACATTTGTGTTTTCTTCTGATGGTGGCGTAGTTGAAGATGGCTGGAAAGCAGAAATTTCTATCACAACGCGCGAAGGCATATCAGCCTTTTTTTCAGCTGATGCAAGCAGCTCGTCAACATTTCCTTTTACTGTTAATTTTACGGATGAGTCAATTGCTTATACCGGAGATGTAAGCTCCTGGGCATGGGATTTTGATGGTGATGGAATAACCGATAATACCGAACAAAATCCAAGTTATACTTATACCGCTCCGGGATTTTATTCAGTAACCCTTATTGCCGGAAATGGAACCACATACGATACACTAACCGTAGATAATTACATACGTTGTGGAATTTTTATAATGGGTGATGCTACCGGAACGATAACCACCGATGGCGGTTATTTTTATGATTCAGGAGGCAAAGACGGACAGTATAATCTTATGGAAAACTATACGCTAACGTTCATGCCCGAAACGCAAGGTAACTTTATAAGCTGCCAGTTTCTCTCACTTGATGTTTACAGCACCGACCTTTTATATATCTATGATGGAACAGGTACCGATGCCACTCTAATAGGCAGTTATAGCGGTTCTGATATCGCAGCCATTGGAGATGGTGGTGTTGTAACTGCAACCAATGCCGATGGGGCTTTAACGTTTAAATTTTCTTCATCGTGGTGGGCTACTGCAGATGGCTGGGAAGCTAAAATAACTACAACCACACCTACCGAAGGTTTGTCGGCTAATTTTTCTGCCAATGCAACCAGTTCATCACTGCCCTTTACTGTTAATTTTACGGATGAGTCGGTTGCCTATAGTGGAGAAATAAATTCCTGGGCATGGGACTTCGATGGCGATGGAATAACCGATAATACCGAACAAAATCCAAGTTATACCTATTCAACTCAGGGTATCTATTCCGTAACACTTATTGCCGGAAATGGTACCACCTTAGATACGCTGACAAAAGAAGATTTCATAACTGCCGGAGAAGTCTTCCTAATGGGAAGTACAACAGGTACGGTTACCACCGAAGGCGGTTATTTTTATGATTCAGGGGGCAATGACGGGCAATACAGTAATAATGAAGACTACACCATTACATTCATGCCGGCAACAGCAATAAAAACAGTAAGTTGTCAGTTTCTGTCCTTTAATGTTGAAAACAGTTACGACTATCTGGAAATTTATGATGGAACAACTACCGATGCAACGCTTATAGGGAGTTTTGATGGTTCTGATGCCTCAGCGATTGGTGATAATGGGGTGATAACAGCAACAAATGTCAGCGGTGCTTTAACGTTTAAGTTTTATTCCGACAATAGTGGAACAATAGACGGTTGGGTAACAGAAATAACAACCCAGTCCCGCGATGGTTTGTATACAACTTTTTCTGCCGATGCAACCAGTTCTAAAACACTACCATTTACCGTTAATTTTACGGACGAGTCGGTTGCTTTTAGCGGAGAGATAAACTCCTGGGCATGGGATTTTAATGGCGATGGAATAACCGATAACACCGAACAGAATCCTTCCTATACTTATACCGATGTTGGCACTTATTCTGTTACTCTTATTGCCGGAAACGGTACTACTCTGGATACACGAACAATGGAGGATTTCATAACAACAGGAGATACCTTTCTTATGGGAAGTACTACCGACACAGTAGTAACCTATGGCGGTTATTTTTATGATTCGGGTGGTGAAAACGAGCAGTATAGCAGTAAGGAAGATTATACAGTAACATTTATTCCTGCCAATGAAGGCTATAATGTTATAAGTTGCGAAATCCTCTCTTTTGCCTCTGAACAAGATTATGACTATCTGGAAATATATGATGGAACAAGCACCGACGCACCTAGTTTAGGATATGCTTCCGGTACCGATGCTTCAGGCATAGGGGGCAATGGCATAGCAACAGCAACAAACACAGAAGGAGCTTTAACGGTTAGGTTTATTTCTGATGATTGGAATCAGGCGGATGGTTGGAAGGCAAAGATTACTGTGCTGCCGCATGAAGGCTTAGCAGCAGATTTCTCTGCCGGTACAAGAGGCTCGTCAATTTTACCGTTTACGGTTGATTTTACAGACAAGACCATTGCTTATTCCGGAGAAGTAAACTCCTGGGCATGGGATTTCGATGGCGACGGAACAATCGATGACACCGAACAAAATCCAAGCTTTACTTACACTACGGCAGGGCTTTATCCGGTAACTCTTGTCGCCGGAAATGGAACAACATACGATACACTAACCGTACAAAATTACGTTTTGGCAGGACTAACCGATTATATTATGGGAAATTCGCCCGACACCGTGATAACCGACGGCGGTTATTTTTATGATTCGGGCGGTGACAATGATACCTATATTAATAATGAAGATTACACGCTTACATTTTTGCCTGCAACAGACGGTGAATATATCAGCTGTCAGTTTTTATCATTTCTGGTTGAAAGCTCTTATGACTATCTTGATATTTATAATGGAACAAGCACTGATGCAACTCTTATAGGACATTTCGAAGGCACAGATGTATCAGCTATTGGAAGTAACGGAGTAGTAACAGCAACCAATGCCGATGGTGCATTAACGTTTAAATTTTATTCAGATGGAGGAGGATATGATGATGGATGGAAAGCGAAGATAAGCACAAAGACAGGTGTTTCAGCAGCTTTTGTAACAAATGAAAATAGCACACTGGAACTTTCTCTTACTGTTAATTTTACTGATGAATCGGTGGCTCTTTCCGGAGAAATAAATTCATGGGAATGGGATTTTGATGGCGATGGAATAACAGATAATACCGAACAAAACCCGACATATACTTATTCCACCGCAGGCATCTATTCTGTAACTCTAATAGCCGGAAATGGAACCACAAAGGATACACTGACCATGGAAGATTACATTTCGGTTGGGCAGACAGATTATATTATGGGGAGTACACCGGATACTATAATAACCGATGAAGGTTATTTTTACGATTCTGGTGGCGAAGATGGTGAGTATCGGAATAATGAAGACTACACGCTCACATTTATGCCTGCAACAGAGGGGACAGCTTTAAGTTTCCAATTTCTCTCGTTTGAGCTTTACGATGGCGCCGACTATTTGGAGATTTACGACGGAACATCTACCAATGCCACATTGATAGGAAAGTTTATCTATATTGATGTCGCCTCAAGCATTGGAAGTGAAGGGAAAGTAACAGCAACAAATGTCAGTGGTGCATTAACTTTTAAATTCCATTCCGGTGAGAGTTTTACAAAAAGTGGCTGGAAAGCTGAAATTACAGCTATAGGTGTATCTTCAGCTTTTACGATTGACAAAAACTGCTCATTAACGTTACCATTTACGGTTAACTTTACCGATGAGTCAGTTGCTTATGTCGGAGAGATAAACTCTTGGAAATGGGATTTCAATGGGGATGGAATAACTGATGCCACCGAACAAAACCCAAGCTACACCTATACTGCAAACGGAGCTTATTCGGTAACACTTATAACCGGTAATGGTGCCGTATTCGACACAATAACAATGGATGATTACATTACAATTGGGCATGCTATAATGGGAAACACACAAGACACCGTTATGGTAGATAACGGTTATTTTTATGATTCAGGAGGTGAAGATGGTGAGTATAGAAATGATGAAGACTATACGGTCACGTTTATGCCTACAACTGAAGGTAAAGCAGTAAGTTGTGAGTTTCTGTCTTTTGCTGTTGAATTCTTTTGTGATTATCTACAGATTTATGACGGGGCAAGCACCGATGCTCCACTAATAGGTCAATATGACGAAGAATCAGCTGATATTGGAACCAACTGGAAAGTAATAGCAACAAATGCCAGCGGCGCTTTAACTTTCCGTTTCTATTCCGATTTTACAGATTCAAGAAGTGGATGGAAAGCAAAGATGACTACGGTTGATGTATCGGCAGAATTTTCCGTAGATAAACACAGCTCGTTAACAGTACCATTTACAGTTAATTTTACGGATTTATCGACAGCATTTACCGATCCTATAAACTCCTGGGAATGGGATTTTGATGGCGACGGAATAATCGATAATACAGAGCAAAACCCAAGCTATACCTATACTACCAAAGGTGTGTATCCGATAACGCTTATTGTCGGAAATGGTAGTGAGCAGGATACGCTTACAAAGGAAAATTTCATTGCTCCGGGTGGCTATATCCTGCAAGATGATGATGTAGTGGTAGAGAATAATGTCATCATTTCCTGCTCTTACGATTTTCTTATCACCGATATTATTATCCCTGATACGCTTGATGGACAGGCAGTGTTTGGTACAGCTGATGGCAGCTCTCTTATTAACGGGGTTTTTTATAATAAGGATATCACTTCCATTAACCTGCCCGCTACTATTGATACTATCGGATTCAATTCATTTTGCACCAATGATATTACTACACTTGACTTAAGTAAATGCTCTAAGTTGACATATATAGATGACTATGCATTCTATGGAAACTCGCTTACTTCAGTTGATTTGAGTGGTTGTTCATCCCTGAATTATATTGGTAGTGGAATCTTTAATGACAATTCTTTAACTTCTTTTACTCTACCTGCAAATGAGATATACGACTATTATTATTGGAAAGATGGTGTAGGAAATAATTATGTAGCCGGCGATGAAGTCAGCAATCTTAATACCAATTATTATGTGGTTGGATACTATTTTATAAAGTTTATTGACTGGAATAGTACAGAGTTGAAAGTTGATACTTTACTTTTCGGTGGTAATGCCGTTCCTCCTGCAGACCCAGTCCGTGAGGGATACGATTTCACAGGTTGGGACACAACTTATACCAATATCACTGAAGGTTATAATGTAACGGCTCAATATGAAATCAACACCTACACAATAACATTCAAAGATTGGGACAATTCGGTGTTAAAAAGAGATAATGTAGAATACGGTAGCGATGCAACAGCACCAACCGACCCGGTTCGAGAAGGCTACACTTTTACCGGTTGGGATACTACGTTTACAAACATTACCGAGAGTTATGATGTAACGGCCCAATATGAAATCAACACCTACACAATAACATTCAAGGATTGGGACAATTCGGTGTTAAAAACAGATAATGTAGAATACGGTAGCGATGCAACAGCACCAGACGACCCGGTACGGGTGGGTTACACTTTTACCGGTTGGGACACTACGTTTACAAACATCACCGAAAGCTACGATGTAACGGCCCAATATGAAATCAACACCTACACAATAACTTTTAAAGACTGGGATGACACTGTTCTTAAATTAGAAACAGTAGAATACGGTAGCGATGCAACAGCACCAACCGACCCGGTTCGAGAAGGCTACACTTTTAGCGGTTGGGACACTACATTTACAAACATCACAGAAAGCTACGATGTAACTGCCCAATATGAAATCAACACCTACACAATAACATTCAAGGATTGGGACAATTCGGTGTTAAAAACAGATAATGTAGAATACGGTAGCGATGCAACAGTGCCAGACGACCCGGTACGGGTGGGTTACACTTTTACCGGTTGGGACACTACGTTTACAAACATCACCGAAAGCTACGATGTAACGGCCCAATATGAAATCAACACCTACACAATAACTTTTAAAGACTGGGATGACACTGTTCTTAAATTAGAAACAGTAGAATACGGTAGCGATGCAACAGCACCAACCGACCCGGTTCGAGAAGGCTACACTTTTAGCGGTTGGGACACTACATTTACAAACATCACAGAAAGCTACGATGTAACCGCCGAATATGAAATTAATACCTACACAATAACTTTTAAAGACTGGGATGACACTGTTCTTAAATTAGAAACAGTAGAATACGGTAGCGATGCAACAGTGCCAGACGACCCGGTACGGGTGGGTTACACTTTTACCGGTTGGGACACTACGTTTACAAACATCACCGAAAGCTACGATGTAACGGCCCAATATGAAATCAACACCTACACAATAACTTTTAAAGACTGGGATGACACTGTTCTTAAATTAGAAACAGTAGAATACGGTAGCGATGCAACAGCACCAACCGACCCGGTTCGAGAAGGCTACACTTTTAGCGGTTGGGACACTACATTTACAAACATCACCGAAAGCTACGATGTAACCGCCGAATATGAAATTAATACCTACACAATAACTTTTAAAGACTGGGATGACACTGTTCTTAAATTAGAAACAGTAGAATACGGTAGCGATGCAACAGCACCAACCGACCCGGTTCGAGAAGGCTACACTTTTACTGGTTGGGATACTACGTTTACCAACATCACCGAAAGCTACTATGTAACAGCCGAATATGAAATCAATACCTACACAATAACATTCAAAGATTGGGATAATTCGGTGTTAAAAAGAGATAATGTAGAATACGGTAGCGATGCAACAGCACCAACCGACCCGGTTCGAAAAGGCTACACTTTTAGCGGTTGGGACACTACATTTACAAACATCACCGAAAGCTACGATGTAACCGCCGAATATGAAATCAACACCTACACAATAACATTCAAGGATTGGGACAATTCGGTGTTAAAAACAGATAATGTAGAATACGGTAGCGATGCAACAGCACCAACCGACCCGGTTCGAGAAGGCTACACTTTTACTGGTTGGGATACTACGTTTACCAACATCACCAAAAGCTACGATATAACTGCCGAATATGAAATTAATACCTACACAATAACATTCAAAGATTGGGACAATTCGGTGTTAAAAAGAGATAATGTAGAATACGGTAGCGATGCAACAGCACCAACCGACCCGGTTCGAGAAGGCTACACTTTTACCGGTTGGGATACTACGTTTACAAACATCACCGAAAGCTACGATGTAACCGCCGAATATGAAATTAATTACACTATAACTTTTAAAGACTGGGATGACACTGTTCTTAAATTAGAAACAGTAGAATACGGTAGTGATGCAACAGCGCCAGACGACCCAGTCCGTGAGGGTTACACTTTTACCGGTTGGGACACTACGTTTACCAACATTACCGAGAGTTATGATGTAACGGCCCAATATGAAATCAATACCTACACAATAACATTCAAAGATTGGGACAATTCGGTGTTAAAAAGAGATAATGTAGAATACGGTAGCGATGCAACAGCACCAACCGACCCGGTTCGAGAAGGCTACACTTTTACCGGTTGGGATACTACGTTTACAAACATCACCGAAAGCTACGATGTAACCGCCGAATATGAAATTAATACCTACACTATAACTTTTAAAGACTGGGATGACACTGTTCTTAAATTAGAAACAGTAGAATACGGTAGCGATGCAACAGCACCAACCGACCCGGTTCGAGAAGGCTACACTTTTACCGGTTGGGATACTACGTTTACCAACATTACTGAAAGCTACGATGTAACTGCCGAATATGAAATCAATACCTATACAATAACTTTTAAAGACTGGGATGACACTGTTCTTAAATTAGAAACAGTAGAATACGGTAGCGATGCAACAGCACCAACCGACCCGGTTCGAGAAGGCTACACTTTTACTGGTTGGGATACTACGTTTACAAACATCACAGAAAGCTACGATGTAACGGCTGAATATGAAATTATAAGTAGTGTGACAGAAACGATAAATACAGTGTTTGAGGTTTATCCTAATCCAACCAACGGAATGTTGTATGTATCAGGTAAAGTAGGTTGGCAAATACAGGTCTTTAGCCTTTCCGGTCAGTTCTTACAATATTTAATTATGAATAATGAGAAGCTTCAGTTGGATTTGTCAGAATATCCTGAAGGCATGTATTTGTTAAAAGCAGGCAATGAATCTGAACAAGTTATAAAAAAAGTGATTCGGAGATGAGGATTAATTTATGGATAAATATATTTTTTAAGGATTCTGCAAAAAATGAAACAGGTCACTTCTTTTGGGAGCCACTGACAATTGTTATTTTTTTACTAACTGAGTTGAAGAAAAATAAAAACCAAAAATGAAGGAACTATTTACATCGATTTTATTGTTAATTGGGCTAACAACTTTTGCCCAAACACCAACCTCGTTTAACTACCAGGCCGTGTTGCGCGATTCTTCCGGTGGAATTCTTGTCAACCAGCAAGTTGAAATCGGCGTTGCCTTGTTACAAGGCAGTGTTACCGGAACGGAAATATTTACCGAAACGCATTCGGTAACCACCAACAACTTTGGGCTGGCAAACCTGCAAATTGGTTCGGTAAACACGGCCGATATGGAAAACATCGACTGGAGTGCCGGACCGTATTTTATTCAAATCTCGGTTGATGGAACCATAATGGGCACCAGTCAGCTGTTGAGTGTGCCTTATGCTTTACATGCCGTAACCGTGGAAAACGATAAAGTAGAAGATGCCGATGCCGACGCAAGCAACGAGTTACAAATTCTTTCCATAAGTAACGACACGATTTACCTCAGCAACGGTGGAAAAGTAAAACTCCCGGCAGAAACCGACCCTACATTTGCAAGCAGCCAGGCAGTAAACATAACAGCAACCGACATTACAAATTTAAGCAACTTAGCGGGCACCAACACAGGCGACCAGGATTTAAGCGCATTGGCAAGCAAAATCGCTTTGGGCGACTCCACAGCACAGGTACGTAGCGAAATACCCGATGTAAGCGGTTTTTTAACTTCAGAAACCGACCCAATATATACAAGCAGCGAAGCAGCTAATATTTCAGCAACCGACATCACCCATTTGGGTAATCTATCAGGCACCAACACAGGCGACCAGGATATTAGTGGTATTACTACAAATGCAACAGCAATAACAGCAATTGAAACAGAGCAAACAACACAAAACGATGCTATTGCTCTCAATACTGCAAAAACAGGAATTACCACAGCACAAGCCAATGCAATTGTAGCCAATACAGGCAAAGACACAACAGGCATTTATCATGCAAACCGCACTGCATTAGATGCAGTAACAGGCACCAACACAGGCGACCAGGATTTAAGCGCATTGGCAAGCAAAATCGCTTTGGGCGACTCCACAGCACAGGTACGTAGCGAAATACCCGATGTAAGCGGTTTTTTAACTTCAGAAACCGACCCAATATATACAAGCAGCGAAGCAGCTAATATTTCAGCAACCGACATCACCCATTTGGGTAATCTATCAGGCACCAACACAGGCGACCAGGATATTAGTGGTATTACTACAAATGCAACAGCAATAACAGCAATTGAAACAGAGCAAACAACACAAAACGATGCTATTGCTCTCAATACTGCAAAAACAGGAATTACCACAGCACAAGCCAATGCAATTGTAGCCAATACAGGCAAAGACACCACAGGCATTTATCATGCAAACCGCACTGCCTTAGATGCTGTTACTGGTGTAAACACGGGCGACCAGGATTTAAGTGCCTTGGCTACCAAAACCGCCTTACGCGATTCCACAGCACAGGTTCGCAGTGAAATACCCGATGTAAGCAGTATTGCCGATAACCGACAGGCAATAATCGACACTGCGGCAACTATCCGTTCCGATATGCTTACAACTGAATTCGACCCGGTTTTTGCTGCTTCCATAGCTGCGGCGATTACTTCAACAGATACCGCCAACTGGAACCGGGACACTTCTGCAACCAACGAAATAGAATTGCCCTCACAAACCGGCAATGCAGGAAAATACTTAACTACCGATGGAAGCAATACAAGCTGGGAGGCAATTAGTACAGCACACAATGCACTTACCTTAGGCTCCGCAAACGGTCTATCCTTAAGTGGTCAAACGTTAAGTTTAGCACAAGCTTCAACTTCAAGTGCCGGGGCATTGTCGTCATCCGATAAAACGAAATTGAATAAAATAACATCTTATGGCACTACTGCCAGCGGAGGTTATTCAACTGCAATGGGCAATTTTATTAAAGTATCGGGCTATAATTCTTTTGGTATCGGATTAGATGATACTGAAAGAACATTATCAAAAGATAGAACAATGGCAATTATGGGTGGCAACATTGGTATTGGAACTACAAGCCCTTCAAAAAAACTGCATGTTTATCAGGATGATGAAGGACAGCCTTTACTATTGGAAACAAATGGAGATTATGCCGGATTTGCATTAAAGAACAAAACCAAACAATGGGTGCTTAATAATTCAACCAAAGGTTTTGGAATTTGGGACGATGCTGCCAGTGCTTATCGAATGCTTATTGATGATGATGGCAACATTGGTATTGGAACTACAAGCCCTTCAAAAAAACTGCATGTTTATCAGGATGATGAAGGACAGCCTTTACTATTGGAAACAAATGGAGATTATGCCGGATTTGCATTAAAGAACAAAACCAAACAATGGGTGCTTAATAATTCAACCAAAGGTTTTGGAATTTGGGACGATGCTGCCAGTGCTTATCGAATGCTTATTGATGATGATGGCAACGTTGGTATTGGTACTACTTCTCCCGATTATCCCCTGGAAGTATCAGGATCTGGTTGGTATCGCGAAAACCAAACCATTGCCTTTCTTGAACTTCCCAGCAGCATTTTAAAACCATATTATGGCCAAACAACCACTACGGCTTGGGATTATTCAATTGTTGCATCATCATATATTAAAGCAGAAGGACTCCATGTGTTTTCCGATAGAAGAATAAAAACCAATATTCAACCAAACAGTTGCAAAACAGACCTCGACTTGGTGAATAAAATGGAAGTGGTCAATTACCAATATATCGATAAAGTAGAAAAGGGAAACATTACCAAAAAAGGGTTTATTGCCCAGCAAATAGAAGAAGTATTACCCGATGCAGTGGGTAAGAGCAAAGCATTTATCCCCGATATTTATAAAAAAGCTAGCCGTGTTGTGGCCGATTCAACCACCAATACATTAACCATAAGTACACCTGTAGCCCACAATTTAAAAGAAGGCAATTTGCTGCGTTTTATTACACTCGGAGGAACACACGAAGAAGAAGTGCTTTCGGTACTTTCCGACAGTACGTTTATCGTTAGCTTGGTAGAAGGCGATTGTTCCCAGGTTTTCGTTTACGGCAAAAAAATAGATGATTTCCGCGCCATCGATTACGACCAGGTTTTTTCGGCAGGCATTGGCGCCATACAGGAGCTCAGCCGACAAAACGACGAACTAAAACAAACCATCGAAAACCTGCAAAACGCAAATACAGCTTTAAAGGCAGAGAAAGACATTGATGTTGAAAAATTACAAGCTGAGAATTCTGAAATAAAACAACGCCTCGAAACGCTGGAAGCGTTGATGAAAAATACGCTAAATACAATTACCGAAGAAAAAGCGGCCGTCCAAAAATAACAGTTCCGGGATACCGGAACTTATCTGGGATAATTAATAACAAAAAAGACGCTAAAAGTCAATTCTTGATTAGCGTCTTTTTTTGTGAACCCTACGGTACAGAATTCGAACCGGCTTTTTGAGGATCTGAGGCTTCTAATTGAGATATTGTCGTTGGAACGATGAAGAATAAAATTAACAGCATTTATCCGCCTGGGGTTCACGTTAAAAAAACAACCTCGATTATTTCTAATTCTCTGGTAAATATCGAGTAACCCTGATCGAAATTGCACAAAAAACAGTAGCAAAAACTATCTGTCACTGACGATTCAGTAAAACTGTCTCTATTCTCAAGTTACCCTGTTGCCCCTTAATAAAACAGACAAAATTTAAGGTTGTAATTATTTATTGTTTTTTACTTATGGATTAAAGAATCCACCCTCAAAGAAAGTGGACTTATAAGAAGGCCCCGATAATTGGCCAAAGTTGAGCCGCTGTTACTCTTCGAGACGTTCTTGTTTTTCTTGATATTTCATGTATTTCTTGATCTTGTCTTCGTCAAGACCAATTGTGTCAACACGATATCCTTTGGACCAAAAATGATTGCCCCAATATGGTTTTGTTCGCAATTGAGGATAACTTTTGAAAATCTTAATGGCTGTTTTGCCTTTCAAGATTCCCATTAGTTGCGATATTGAGATCTTCGGTGGAACACTGACAATCAGATGTACATGATCTTTTTTAATATTTATCTCGATCATTTCACAGGATTTCCATTCCAATAACATCGGGATATCATGACCAAGAAGCTCTTTGACAAGGCCTTCAAGAATACGAAATCGATACTTCGGTGTCCATACAATGTGGTATGTACACCTATAAATTACATGATTTAATTTCTTAAAATTGCACATGTAACGAAGTTAAATAATTTTCAGGCTTAGCCAATTAAACATGACCACTCCCCAAGGAGGTGGTTTTAACGATTATAATAAAACACTTTTTGTAAAAAAACGGGTATAAAAAATACGTTAATATAGTATGCGGCACAATCGATGAATCTAAATTAATTAAAAGATATTTTATTGGTCTTAAGTTAAAATGTTTTTTTAATTTGCACCAATGTTTATTATGAAAAAAACAGAAAGACATAAAATTTTATTGGCCGACGACGAACCGCAAAATTTAAAGTCTCTCTTTGAGGCGCTGACATCCGAAAACTATCAGATTTACACAGCCCCTAACGGCGCAGTTGCTTTTGAACAGGCATTAAAATACCTCCCCAAGGCTATTATTATGGACTGGGACATGCCCGGAACAAGTGGTATTGAAGCGGTTAGGTGGATCAGGGAACAGCCTCAGACAAAAAACATCCCCATTATAATGGCCACCGGAAAAATGACTTCAGTTGAAAACCTGAAAGCTGCTCTTGATGCCGGTGCCAGCGATTATATCCGGAAACCTTTCGACACGGTTGAAATTATTGCCCGCGTAAAATCGATGATCAGGTTCTATCTGGAATACCAGAAAAACATTGAACTTCAGCAACAGGTTGCCGAGCGAGAAATTGCCAACCTGAAGTATGAACTCGAAATAAATACTTCGGCACTAACAGTTGCAAAGCTGAGATTGATAGAAAGCGGACAAAATACATCACAACTTATCAGCGATTTGGAAAAACTCAGAAATTGTGACTCAGAAACGGGAGAAGCAATAATTACAAAAATTATCTCTTATTGCAGAGCCAACAATCTTAAGGTAAACTGGATGGAATTTGAAACCCTCTTTCAAAAGGTACACCCATCTTTTTATAACCGGCTTCAGAAGATATTTCCCGGATTAACAAAAAACGAAAGAAAAATCTGTGCCCTGATTAAACTAAACCTGGCTACAAAGGAAATTTCAGCCATAATGAACAGGGAAAGTAATGCAGTAAAGAAGGCAAAGCATCGGCTGAAAGGTAAACTTGGGCTGAAGAATATGGATTCGTTGTACTGCTTTGTACAGGAAATCAATTAAATCGTTTTTATATTGAATAAATTTTTCTATATATTACTTGTTTGCATTGCCCTTGTTTTTACAATCCTGGGAAGCCGGGTGATTCCTGAAAAGTATTTTGAACCGTACAATCTTGAATTGGATTCTATTTGGCACAAAGTGGAAACCGATCAGGAATATACTGTAGATGTGGATAACGATAACCAGCCCGAATCTTTCCTGCACCATAACATCAATAAATCGGGACACTCAATAGAATTCAGGCAAAACAGCATGCTTCGCGAGATTTATATTTTTAGGGAAAATGAGTTTTTCATCAGCCCCTTTCTATATTTTGCCGATATAAACCAGGATCACAATCAGGAACTTATCTTCGTTTCGGCAGAAGGAAATACAACTTATTTAAATATTCTTGAATATAAACCCGGGGAACAACTGTTCAGCCCGATTGAAAAAGCGAAAATAGACACGTTCAGCTTTTTTAATAATACCCCCGACATTATAAATAATTGTTTGGTTGTATCCAAATCCTGCATTTATTTCGATTTACATGCAGGCTATTCTGTTCAGCCACGTAACATTTACAAATACAATTTTTCAGATAAAAGCTTGTCCAAAACAAAACTGAACAGTTTGGTAAACACAAAGCTGGAACCGATTCAGTTTAACGGATCGGAATTTTTGCTGGCCAAAGAAGTAAAAGCAACCGGAAATACCATTTCGCCAGAGGAAGCAGAAAGCCTGAAAAACTCTTCGAATAAAGATACGCTGGAAATTTACGAATCGGTAAAACATTTAGAGTACCAATATGGCGACTTTTCATCTTATATTTTGTTATACAATCAGAACCTCGGTTTTGCTTTTGAGCCAATTGAATTTTTTGGATGGACAAACTACACAAAAGCTGAGATTACCAAAATCGACAGTATTCCGCACATTGTTGCCATAACCAATACAGAAAAAGGCGATAAAAGCAACAAGCTTGTTACTGTTTGCAACCTGCAGGGAAAAATAGAAAAACAGGTTCCAATGCCATACGATTTTACCGATGTTTTTACCTGGAACGGAAATATTATTTTTTACGGCAACAAAACTTTATACCTGTATTCCATGAATCTTGAACCGGTGAAGGAAATCAAAAATATTTCAGTTGCCAGCGGTTTCTTTGACATTAACCACGACAGCAAAAAAGAATTTATTGCTTTTGATAATAACGAGATGGTTATATTTTCCGAAGGGTTCGGTCACAAAACCACATTTAAAATCGAACAGGAGTTTGCGCCTTTCCCCCAAAAAAACGGAATTTCACTTTTACAAAAAAACGGGAAGTCTTGTTTCGTTTTTAATACCCGCTTGTTTTATTATCTGTTCAGCTACAGCCAAAACCGATTTGCCTTTCTAAAATATCCTTTTTACTTTTTATTATTTGCTTTTTGGTTGGGGACTATGTTTTTCATTGTAAAATTATATTCCAGACGGCTCGAAAAAGAAAATCAACGCTTGGAAGAAACTGTTGCCGAACGTACGCAGGAGCTTAAACAGAAAAACCTTGAACTTGCCTCGCAAAAAACAGAAATTCAGGCGCAGGCAAAAGAACTAAGCCTGCAAAACGCACATCTCGAAGAACTGGACAAATTTAAACGCACACTTACCAGTACCCTGGTGCACGATTTAAAAAATCCCCTTGGCCAAATACTTTCTAAATCGCAGGATAAAACGGTAACCAATCTGGCTGGAAGAATGTTGCGGCTAATCACAAATTTGTTAGACGTAGAAAAATACGAACAAACTGATTTTCGGATAAACAAAGAGATGCACCCACTCAGGGTGATTCTTGATGACGTTGTGAGTAGCCAGGAGATCAGTCTGCGCGAAAAGAACCTCGAAGTCATAATAAATATTGACAATGTTTCGGTTTGGACAGATAAAGGGGTACTTGTCAGGGTATTCGAAAACCTGCTTTCCAATGCCATACGTTTTTCGCCTCAAAACCAAAATATCGAAATAGTTGCGTGTTGCAACAATAATGAAACCGTTGAAATCGGCATAAAAAACAATGGCGAAAATATTCCTGACGGGACATTAGAACACATTTTTGATAAATACATGCAGGTGCATAAAACCGGGTCTTCTAATAATAAAAACACTGGTTTGGGGCTTACTTTTTGTAAAATGGCCATACAGGCACACGGACACACCATTGAAGCCAAAAATTTTGATGGCGGCGTAATGTTTACTTTTTGCTTAAATGGGCAGGTTATTTCAACTCAAAAAATATCGACTGCTGTAGCAAACCGTTTTGTCGTTTTATCGTTGCACGAAAAAGAAATGCTAAAACCCTGGTTCGACTGCTTAAAAACTTTCGATATTTACCAAGTCTCCGACATTTACGAAATCTTAAAGCAAATCCCCGACAGTTCCGAAAACATTATTACGCTTAAACAACAAATTTCCGATGCCGTTTTTGCCTCTAATACTGACCTGTTTTCACGGCTTATTAATTGAAGGGAAGGCTTAAACTATACCTTCCTTTTGCTGAAAGGATTTGCAATCATATAGGTCCGGAAATATATAAAGAGGTTGTATTAATTAAACAGTAATACAACTGCACAAAATGTCTCCCTTTTGTCAACCCCTAATATTTGTAAAGCCTTATCCCTCCCTGTAGTTTTGCATAAAACACAAAACACATGAGTAAATTTACCTTACTATCTATTCTTATTTTAAGCACTTGCCTGTCGCGGCAAACGTTTGGTTCTTCGAACGCAACAGTCCCAATTATTGTAACAGTCCCAGTTATTTACGTCGATTCTGCCGCTGTAGCTGGCGGCAACGGCACAAGTTGGGCAAAAGCCTACGCTTCGTTACAGGATGCCCTGGATAAAGCGACTTCAGGCGACACCATCTTTATTGCCAAAGGAACATATTATCCGTCGTCGGGCTATGAGCTTTGCGACGATTCGGGCGATTCTACCCGTTATTATCATTTCGAGATGAAAGACAATGTGGCAATTTACGGTGGCTTAGTTGGTGGCACCGAAAACACACTCTGCCCAACTGCCATGCCCGACGATTTGAAATTATCCGGATTACATCTAAAAATGACATCATGAAAAAATTATTATTAACAACCATAGCCCTTTGCTTTATGATATGCGCTTGGGCTTATGATTTTGAAAGTGATGGTATTTATTATAATATCATCGATGCAGAAAATTTCAAAGTAGAAGTTACTAATTCGGGAACCCCCTATACTTATTATAATTCACCGTTAGATATACCAGAGACGGTAACGGGTAGTGATTATATAACCACTTATACCGTAACGGCAATTGGAGATTATGCATTTTGTGAATCAATGTTTCTTAAATCAGTCACTATCCCCGGCTCTGTTACGACTATCGGAAAATATGCATTTTCAGATTGCAGTAATTTAAATTCAGTTACGATTGTAACCCCGGAATTTGATCCTTACGAACCTGAGCCTGATCGCAACTCTTTTACTATTGGAACAGCGGCTTTCAATAATTGTTCTTTATTATCAATAGAGCTTCCGAATTCACTAACTTCAATCCAAGATTCGGTATTTGTAAGATGCAGCGGATTAAGTTCTATTACTATTCCTGCTTCTGTTAAGTCTATTGGCAGTGAAGCTTTTTCGGGCTGTTTAAACATAAGTTCAATTAGTTTTGAAGATTTCAGTTCGCTTGATTCGATTAAATTCGGTGCTTTCTCTTATTGTGGTAGTTCTTCCGCTTCAATTACAATTCCTGAGTCTGTTACATTTATTGATAACTATGCTTTTAATCGTTCCGGGTTTGCTGCTATTGATATACAAGCTTCAATTACCATAATTAACAGTAGTGTTTTTTCTGATTGTGAATCATTGACAAGTATAACTATCCCGTCATCTGTTACATCTTTTGATGACTATGCTATTTCCAAATGTCCTAAATTAAACTCAATCTCAATTTCTGAAAACGTTGAATTTATTGCAAGTAGTGCTTTTATGGGTACAGGCGGAACATTTGAGGTAGATGTAAATAATCTGAATTATTCAAGTAGCGAAAATGTATTATTTAACAAAGATAAAACGGTTTTGATACATTGTTCTGCTTCTAAGACTAACTACGCAGTTCCTGCATCAGTAATAACGATCGGAGAATATGCTTTCTCAAACTGTGAAGTTTTATCATCAGTTACAATTCCGAATACCGTTACAACAATTGATAAAAATGCTTTTCAATATTGTATTACATTAACAACTATTAACATTCCGACTTCTGTTTCATCGATATCTCAATACACATTTTATAATAGTGGATTAACAAACATAACACTACCATCCGGCATTGATTCAATAAACAATAATGCTTTTAATTCCTGCAAAAGTTTATCATCAGTTACAATTCCCGAATCGGTTACTTATATTGGCAGTTCTACTTTTTCATATTGTTCTGCATTAACAGGAATAACCATTCCCAATAAAATTACCACTATTCCCAATAACCTTTTTTATAATTGTAGCGAATTAACAACAATCAATCTACCTGATATCGTTAACTCGATAGAAAGTTATGCTTTTTCAAAATGCTCGAAATTAACAACAATTGCTATTCCTGATTCGGTCAAATCAATCGAAAGTTCTGTTTTTGAGAACTGTTCTTCATTAACTGAAATAACAATTCCGGATGCTGTCGAATCTATTAAAAAATATGCTTTTTCCGGATGTAGTAAATTAGATTCCGTTAATATTCCGGAGGCTATTGTGTCTATTGGTATGAGGGCATTTAAAAATTGTGCCGGATTAAATGCCATTTCCGTCAATAACAAAATACCCGACAATGTAACCTTAGGAAGCAGTGTTTTCCAAAATGTAAATAAAAACACCTGTACGCTTTATGTTCCTTCAGGAACGAAAGAGGCCTATCAGGCAGCTAACCAGTGGAAGGATTTTACCAATATTGTGGCACCAATTATACCGCAGTCCTTAAACGTTATCTTAGTTGACTCGGCAGTCACAGCAGGCGGCGACGGCAGCTCCTGGGCAAAAGCATACAACTCGTTGCAGGATGCCCTGGATGCAGCCGAAAAAGGCGATACCATCTGGATTGCCAAAGGGACTTACTACCCGTCATCGGGTTATGACCTTTGTGATGTTTCGGGCGATTCTACCCGCTATTACCATTTCGAGCTAAAAGACAGCGTGGCCATCTACGGCGGCTTTGCCGGAACAGAAACTTCGCCCGGTCAACGCATCGATTTCAGGGATGGCGGCGCCAACGAAACGATCCTGAGCGGCGACTTTAAAGGAGACGATTATATAGATACAACCGCCTATTATAAAATCAAAAACAACGATGAAAACTGCTACCATGTGTTTTATCATTCCCCTGCCCTGGCTTTGGACAGTACCGCCCTACTCGACGGAGTAACCATTACAGGTGGAAATGCCAATGGAACGGGAGCCCATGCCAACGGCGGCGGAATGTATAACGAATCATGTTCGCCAACCCTTAACAATATAACATTCAGAAGAAATAATGCTTTCACGCATGGAGGTGGGGTGTACAACGATTCATCATCACCAACTCTCAATAATGTAACATTCAGGAACAATACTGCTTTCAATTCTGGCGGTGCGATGTCAGATATTGATGCTTCCCCAAGTCTGACAAATATATTATTTTGCAATAACCATGCTGATGCAGGTGGTGGAATTTACAATTTTAATTCATCCGCCATCCTGACGAATGTAACTATTTGTGGCAACAAGGCTAATGGAAGTGGCAAGGGCGGCGGAGGCATACTCAATGATGGTTCTTCAGAAACATTAAAATTAAAGAACTGTATTGTATATGGAAATACCGCGAATACGAACAATGGAAATGATTTTTATCTGAGACAAGGTGGTAAAATTACACTCGAATATTGCTGTTATGGCAACGGCAGTAACGATATCGGCGGTGACGGTGATTTCACTACCGATGATTTTACCCCAGATGACAACTGTATTACTTCCGATCCGAAGTTTGTATTTGTTGAGGACGGTGATTGCCGCGTTTACGGCAACTCCCTCTGTGTGGATGCGGGCAACAATGCTTACACCCAGGCTATAAACGATATCCGGGGTTCTGGTTTTCCACGCAAACTGGATCAATACAACCATACAACAGAAGGTACTATCGACATGGGAGCTTACGAGTACCAGGAAGGTACAGACCTGATGGAGCCGGGGGCAGTTATCTATGTAAAAACGACCGAAGATGGTGGCAACGACAGCTATGATGGAGAAACATGGGCTTCTGCTTATGCCTCCCTGCAAAAAGCCCTCGAAAAAGCCCAAAGTGGCAAGCAGATATGGATAGCAAAAGGTACATACAAACCTTCCAGCGCATACAGCCTGACAGTTGACGGCAACCGTGATTTTCATTTCGAGATGAAAGAAGGCGTGGAAATTTACGGCGGCTTTGCAGGCACTGAAGACCCGGCAACCTTCGACCCGGCTGGCCGTGACTTTATCACTAACAAAACTATCCTTAGCGGTGACATTGGTATCGAAGGCAACAACAGCGACAATTGCTACCACGTATTTTTCCACCCTAACGGCACGGGGCTTACCAGTGCGACTGTACTCGATGGGGTAACCATTACCGAAGGCAACGCCAATACCAATGGAATAGCGCCTCACATGTATGGCGGTGGAATGTACAATGACCATTGTTCCCCAACCCTAAGGAATGTGGTTGTCAGCGGTAATTCGGCAGATAAAGGCGGCGGAATGTATAACTCGAATTCGGCTTCGCCAACCCTTATTAATGTACTCATTTGCGACAACTCGTCTGACTACGGTGGCGGGATATATAACAGTGGCAGCGAATCTTCGCCAACCCTTATTAATTTGACCATTAGCGGCAATTCTGCTGCTACTTATGGCGGTGGAATGTATAATAACCAATCTGTTACAACCCTTAACAATTGTATTATTTGGGGCAACGAATCGGGTTCCTCCGGCACGGAAATTTATAATAATGATGGTTCTGTATCCTTGAACTATTCTTGTTACGGTAGTGTTTATGGAACCGTTACCCCGGATGCCAACTGCACCGCCACCAACCCGATGTTGGCAGATATTACTAACGGTGATTACCGCCTTTACCGAAACTCGCCCTGCGTAGATGCCGGCAACAATAACTATAATTCGGAAATGACTGATATCCGCGGTACAGATTTCGGGCGTAAGCTACTAAAAACAAACCAGGAACAGGAAGGTACCATCGATATGGGAGTTTACGAGTACAAAAATGGAACCGACCCGTTAATCCTTTACGTGAAAACCGATGGCTCCGACAGCTCCGACGGATATACATGGAGCACGGCCTATACAACATTGCAAAAAGCCCTTGAAACGGCAAAGCCAGGTAACCAAATATGGATTGCTGCCGGAACCTACAAGCCGGGAACTACCCGTGAAAGTTATTTTTCGATGAAAGAAGGCGTAAAAATTTATGGAGGCTTTGCTGGCACCGAAACTTCACTGGGCGAGCGCACCGGTTATAGCATGGGCGGAACTAACGAGACGATACTGAGCGGCGATATCGGAACGCCAGGGAATAACAGTGATAATTGCTATCATGTGATATATAATCCGGCAACTCCGGGGCTGACAGTTAGCTCTATACTTGATGGCTTTACCATTACCGGGGGAAATGCAGATGGAGACAGCCCGCATAATTATGGTGGCGGTATATATAATGATTCTTCTTCACCTTTTCTCCGGAATATTACAATTCGCGGGAATTCAGCATCAAAAAACGGCGGGGGAATAACAAACAATAGCTCTTCGCCTGTTTTGACGAATATTATAATCAGCAAAAACAATGCAACAGAACACGGTGGCGGTATTTATAATGATTCTTCTTCGCCTGTCTTAACAAATATTACAATTAACGGAAACGATGCTGCTAACGGAGGGGGTATTGCCAATTCCAATTCATTATCAATCCTGAACAACTGTATTATATGGGGAAATACGGCAACAGATAACGGAGATGAAATCTATATTTCCTCATCGGATGTTACCACACTAAATTATTCCTGTTACAATAATGAAAGTGGGGATGTATATGATAATGGCTGTACTTTCACAGCTACCAATAACAATATTACCGACAACCCCGAATTTGTAGATGTCGCTAACGGTGATTATCGTATTTACGGCAGTTCACACTGCGTTGATAATGGGTATAACGACTATAATACTCAAACAACCGATATACGAGGTTCCAAATTCGGGCGTAAATTACTGAAAACCGACCATACCCTGGAGGGCTCCATTGACATGGGGGCTTATGAATATAAAGAAAGTTTCGACCCGAAAAGGCCAAGCAGGACTATGTATGTAGACGACAGTGCCACCGGAGGCAACAACGACGGCTCAAACTGGGCAAATGCCTATACTTCGCTACAGGATGCCTTAACCGAGGCTACCAGCGGCGACAAGATATATATTGCTGCCGGGACATACAAGCCGGGAACTACCCGTGATAGTTATTTTTCGATGAAAAACGGCGTGGCAATTTATGGTGGTTTTGAAGGAACTGAAGACCTGACTACATTCGACCTGGCCGACCGTGACTTTACGGTTAACGAGACCATCCTGAGCGGCGATATTGGGCTCGAAGGAGACAGTGCAAACGACTGCTACCACGTGTTTTGCCATCCTTCCACCATTACATTGGACAGTACTGCCATTCTCAACGGCGTTACCATTACCGGGGGAAATGCTGATAGCGACACTTACCCAGACAACAGTGGCGGAGGGATGTTCAATTATTATTCGTCACCAACCCTGACCAATGTGAAAATTATCAACAATACGGCTTATCAGGGCGGTGGAATGTTCAACAGGGAGACGGCTTCTTCCCCAAAACTTACAAATGTAATCATCAGCAACAATACTGCCGTTACAAGTGGCGGAGGAATATACACCAGTGGCTTCCCTGTCCTGACAAATGTAGCCATTACCGAAAATGTAGCCAATCAGGGCGGTGGAATGTATAATTATTGTTCGTCACCAACCCTGATAAACGTAACAATTAGCGGAAATAAAACTACTGCAGAGGGTGGAGGTATTTATCACAGGGGTGATGCTTCAATATATTTGCTTACCCTAAAAAACAGCATTGTATGGGATAACACATCGGGCACAAATAGCGGCAATGAATTTTATTTTTTCAATTCTGACATAGAATTACATTACTCCTGTTACGGCAATAGTGAAGGGGATATACAAAAAGGAGATAACAATACCTTTACGCCGGACGAACATTGTATTACTGCCGACCCGAATTTTGCAGATACCACAAAAAACGATTACCGCCTTTACGGAAATTCACCTTGTATAAATACCGGGTATAACGATTACAATACATTATTAACCGATATTCGCGGGCAGGTACGAGTGCAGGACGGCACCATTGATATGGGGGCTTACGAATGGACACCGGGGGTTGACCCAGTCCCGGTTATCCGTTATGTAAACGATGATGTTTCAGGCGGAAACAACGACGGAACCACCTGGGACAACGCTTTTGCCTCGTTGCAGGATGCCCTGGCTACCGCCCATAGCGGCGACCAAATATGGATAGCTGCCGGAACCTATTACCCTACGAAGCAAGTTGGAGGTACCGGAGACCGCCGTTTCGCTACCTTCCAAATGAAAAACGGCGTGGAAATTTATGGCAGCTTTGCTGGCACCGAAGACCCCGCAACGTTCGACCTGGCTAATCGCAATTTTACAACGAACAAAACCATCCTCAGCGGCAACATTGGTACAAAAGAAAATAACATCGATAACTGCTACCATGTATTCTTTCATCCCGAAGGATTGGCTTTGGACAGCACTGCCTTACTTGATGGCGTAACCATTACCGGCGGTTATGCCGATGGCCCGACGGCAGACTGGCACGATTGCGGTGGCGGGATGTTTAACAATGGCTCATCGCCAACATTGGATAATATTGTCATCAGTGACAACACAACTGTTTTCTATGGCGGCGGGATATGTAATGTTTTTTCCAGTTCGCCTACACTTACCAATGTGGTAATCAAAGGGAATACTTCTGCCGGAGATGCTGGAGGGCTGCTATGTATGTCATCATCGCCCGTGCTTAACAATGTGACCATTAGCGGCAATACTGCTACAGATGAAGGCGGGGGTGTGTATAGTAATACAAGCGAGCCGCTGACCATGAACAACTGTATTGTGTGGGGCAACACGGCATCCAGTGGCGGCAATGAAATATATCTTGATAATACCTCTGTAACAATGAATTATTGCTGTTACGGCAACAATGAAGGGGATATAGAAAATTCGGGCAGCACATTTACCCCGGAACATTGCATTACTGCCGATCCTAATTTTGCAGACGCAACAAAAGATGATTACCGTCTCTATGGTAATTCACTTTGTAAAGATGCCGGCTATAATAATTATAATACAGAAACGACCGATATCCGGGGGCAAGCTCGTATCCAGAACAGTGCCATTGATATGGGTGCTTACGAGTGGACCGAGGGGATTGACCCTGAACCAACTATCCGCTATGTTAATAACGACGTTGCAGGTGGCAACAACGACGGTACAAGTTGGGACAATGCTTATGCCTCGTTGCAGGATGCTTTAACCGCAGCACATGACGGCGACCAGATATGGATAGCTGCCGGAACCTATTACCCGACCAAACAGGTAGGAGGCACCGAAGACCGTTTCGCTACCTTCCAAATGAAAAACGGCGTGGAAATTTATGGCGGCTTTGCCGGCACCGAAGACCCGGCAACGTTCGACCTGGCTAACCGTGATTTTACTACGAACAAAACCATTCTCAGCGGCAACATTGGAGCAAAAGAAGATAACATCGATAACTGCTACCATGTATTCTTTCATCCCGAAGGATTGGCTTTGGACAGCACTGCCTTACTTGATGGCGTAACCATTACCGGCGGTTATGCCGATGGCCCGTTGGAAGACTGGCACGATTGCGGTGGCGGGATGTTAAACTATGGCGGGATGTCTAACGATGGCTCATCGCCAACTTTGGTTAATGTTGTTATCAGTGACAACACTGCTGTTTTCTATGGCGGCGGGATATGTAATGTTTCTTCCAGTTCGCCTACACTTACCAATGTGGTAATCAAAGGGAATACTTCTGCCGGAGATGCTGGAGGGCTGCTATGTATGTCATCATCGCCCGTGCTTAACAATGTGACCATTAGCGGCAATACTGCTACAGATGAAGGCGGGGGGGTGTATAGTAATTCAAGCGAGCCGCTGACCATGAATAACTGTATTGTGTGGGGCAACACGGCATCCAGTGGCGGCAATGAAATATATCTTAATAATACCTCTGTAACAATGAATTATTGCTGTTACGGCAACGATGACGGGGATATAGAAAATTCGGGCAGCACATTTACCCCGGAACATTGCATTACTGCCGATCCTAATTTTGCAGACGCAACAAAAGATGATTACCGTCTCTATGGTAATTCACTTTGTAAAGATGCCGGCTATAATAATTATAATACAGAAACGACCGATATCCGGGGGCAAGCTCGTATCCAGAACAGTGCCATTGATATGGGTGCTTACGAGTGGACCGAGGGGATTGACCCTGAACCAACTATCCGCTATGTTAATAACGACGTTGCAGGTGGCAACAACGACGGTACAAGTTGGGACAATGCTTATGCCTCGTTGCAGGATGCTTTAACCGCAGCACATGACGGCGACCAGATATGGATAGCTGCCGGAACCTATTACCCGACCAAACAGGTAGGAGGCACCGAAGACCGTTTCGCTACCTTCCAAATGAAAAACGGCGTGGAAATTTATGGCGGCTTTGCCGGCACCGAAGACCCGGCAACGTTCGACCTGGCTAACCGTGATTTTACTACGAACAAAACCATTCTCAGCGGCAACATTGGAGCAAAAGAAGATAACATCGATAACTGCTACCATGTATTCTTTCATCCCGAAGGATTGGCTTTGGACAGCACTGCCTTACTTGATGGCGTAACCATTACCGGCGGTTATGCCGATGGCCCGTTGGAAGACTGGCACGATTGCGGTGGCGGGATGTTAAACTATGGCGGGATGTCTAACGATGGCTCATCGCCAACTTTGGTTAATGTTGTTATCAGTGACAACACTGCTGTTTTCTATGGCGGCGGGATATGTAATGTTTTTTCCAGTTCGCCTACACTTACCAATGTGGTAATCAAAGGGAATACTTCTGCCGGAACAGGTGGAGGGCTGCTATGTGTGTCATCATCGCCCGTGCTTAACAATGTGACCATTAGCGGCAATACTGCTACAGATGAAGGCGGGGGGGTGTATAGTAATTCAAGCGAGCCGCTGACCATGAATAACTGTATTGTGTGGGGCAACACGGCATCCAGTGGCGGCAATGAAATATATCTTAATGGTACCTCTGTAACAATGAATTATTGCTGTTACGGCAACAATGAAGGGGATATACAAAAAAGAGATAACAGTACCTTTACCCCTGATGCCAACTGCACTACTTCCGACCCATTTTTTGTGAATTTATCCATAGGCGATTTCCGCATCTATGGCAATTCTCCTTGTGTAAATACGGGAAATAACAGTTATAATCCCCAAAGTACCGATACTCGCGGAAAAACCCGTATTCAAAATACAACCATTGACATGGGTGCTTACGAATGGACACACGGAGTTGATCCTGGTGCATTTCTGTCATTATTTGTACAGGATACTATCCTTTATCTTGATTCCCTTGGAAATGCTTCAATTATTCCGTCCGATTTGGTAGTTAATGCCATTGGCGGAAATGACACAACATTAAGTATATCTACATTTGATTGTGACAATATAGATGAAAATAAAATTGCAGTAAGCCTTTTATTTAAAAATGCTGTAGTTGATACGGCCATTGTCGATACGGCTGTTGTAACTGTGGTTGACATAATTGCCCCGGCACTTGAAGTGAAAAACATCACCGTTCAGCTCGACAGTTCAGGAAACGCTTCCATTACTGCCAAAGATTTGGTAACCAGCACATCGGACAACTGTTCTGTTGCAGATACCACCATCAGCATTGTTACCGGCGAGAAATCAGCAGCAATATCAGTACCGACTCCTGTTTCCGACACGCTCTTTTTCAGTTGTTCAGATACCGGGGAAAACAAAGTGGAAATAAAACTTACCGATAACAGCGGGAACACAACCATCAACACGGTTACCGTAACCGTGGAAGATATTATCAAGCCTGTGCTTGAAGTGAAAAACATCACCGTCCAGCTCGACAGTTCGGGAAATGCTTCTATTACTGCCAAAGATTTGGTAACCGGCACATCGGACAACTGTTCTGTTGCAGATACCACAATCAGCATTGTTACCGGCGAGAAATCTGCAGCAATATCAGTACCAGCCCCTGTTTCTGATACGCTCTTTTTCAGTTGTTCTGATACCGGGGAAAACAAAGTTGAAATAAAACTTACCGATAACAGCGGGAACACAACCATCAATACGGTTACCGTAACCGTGGAAGATACCATCAAGCCTGTACTTGAAGTGAAAAATATCACCGTCCAGCTTGACAGTTCGGGAAATGCTTCTATTACTGCCAAAGATTTGGTAACCGGCACATTGGACAACTGTTCTGTTGCAGATACCACCATCAGCATTGTGACCGGCGAGAAATCAGCAGCAATATCAGTACCAGCCCCTGTTTCTGATACGCTCTTTTTCAGTTGTTCTGATACCGGGGAAAACAAAGTTGAAATAAAACTTACCGATAACAGCGGGAACACAACCATCAATACGGTTACCGTAACCGTGGAAGATACCATCAAGCCTGTACTTGAAGTGAAAAATATCACCGTCCAGCTCGACAGTTCGGGAAACGCTTCCATTACTGCCAAAGATTTGGTAACCAGCACATCGGACAACTGTTCCGTTGCAGATACCACAATCAGCATTGTGACCGGCGAGAAATCTGCAGCAATATCAGTACCGGCATCTGTTTCTGATACGCTCTTTTTCAGTTGTTCAGATACCGGGGAAAACAAAGTTGAAATAAAACTTACCGATAACAGCGGGAATACAACCATCAACACGGTTACCGTAACCGTGGAAGATACCATCAAGCCTGTACTTGATGTAAAAAACATCACCGTTCAGCTCGACAATTCGGGAAACGCGTTCATTACTGCCAAAGATTTGGTAACCAGCACATCGGACAACTGTTCTGTTACAGATACCACAATCTGCATTGTGACCGGCGAGAAATCAGCAGCAATATCAGTACCGACTCCTGTTTCCGACACACTCTTTTTCAGTTGTTCAGATACCGGGGAAAACAAAGTGGAAATAAAACTTACCGATAACAGCGGGAACACAACCATCAACACGGTTACCGTAACCGTTGAAGATACCATCAAGCCTGTACTTGATGTGAAGAACATCACCGTCCAGCTTGACAGTTCGGGAAACGCTTCCATTACTGCCAAAGATTTGGTAACCAGCACATCGGACAACTGTTCTGTTGCGGATACCACAATCAGCATTGTGACCGGCGAGAAATCAGCAGCAATATCAGTACCGGCCCCTGTTTCTGATACGCTCTTTTTCAGTTGTTCAGATACCGGGGAAAACAAAGTTGAAATAAAACTTACCGATAACAGCGGGAACACAACCATCAACACGGTTACCGTAACCGTTGAAGATACCATCAAGCCTGTACTTGAAGTAAAAAACATCACCGTCCAGCTCGATAGTTCGGGAAATGCTTCTGTTACTGCCAAAGATTTGGTCACCGGCACATCGGATAACTGTTCTGTTGCAGATACCACCATCAGCATTGTGACCGGCGAGAAATCAGCAGCAATATCAGTACCGACTCCTGTTTCTGATACGCTCTTTTTTAGTTGTTCAGATACCGGGGAAAACAAAGTGGAAATAAAACTTACCGATAACAGCGGGAACACAACCATCAACACGGTTACCGTAACCGTTGAAGATACCATCAAGCCTGTACTTGATGTAAAAAACATCACCGTTCAACTCAACAGTTCGGGAAATGCTTCTGTTACTGCCAAAGATTTGGTAACCGGCACATCGGATAACTGTTCTGTTGCGGATACCACAATCAGCAAAAGCATTTTCGATTGCTCCAACCTTGGGGAGAATAAAATTGTAGTTACCCTTTATGATGCAAGTGACAATTCTGTGACAGACACCGCTCTTGTAACCGTTGAAGATACCATCAAGCCTGTACTTGATGTGAAAAATATCACCATTCAACTCAACAGTTCGGGCAACGCTTCAATCACTGCCGGTGATTTGGTAACCAGCACATCGGACAACTGTTCTGTTGCAGATACCACAATCAGCATTGTGACCGGCGAGAAATCAGCAGCAATATCAGTACCGACTCCTGTTTCCGACACGCTCTTTTTCAGTTGTTCAGATACCGGGGAAAACAAAGTTGAAATAAAACTTACCGATAACAGCGGGAACACAACCATCAACACGGTTACCGTAACCGTGGAAGATACCATCAAGCCTGTACTTGAAGTGAAAAATATCACCGTCCAGCTTGACAGTTCGGGAAACGCTTCCATTACTGCCAAAGATTTGGTAACCAGCACATCGGACAACTGTTCTGTTGAGGATACCACAATCAGCATTGTTACCGGCGAGAAATCAGCAGCAATATCAGTACCGGCCCCTGTTTCTGATACGCTCTTTTTCAGTTGTTCAGATACCGGGGAAAACAAAGTGGAAATAAAACTTACCGATAACAGCGGGAACACAACCATTAACACGGTTACCGTAACCGTGGAAGATACCATCAAGCCTGTGCTTGAAGTGAAAAATATCACCGTCCAGCTCGACAGTTCGGGAAATGCTTCTATTACTGCCAAAGATTTGGTCACTGGCGCATCAGACAACTGTTCTGTTGCCGATGCGACAATCAGCAAAAGCACTTTCGATTGCTCCAACGTTGGGGTTAATATTGTGGCTTTGACCCTTTATGACTTTAGTGGGAACACTTCTTTCTATACTTCTGTTGTGACCGTAAAGGATAATATAGCCCCGGTTATTGCCCCTGTTTTAAATATTGATACAGTTTTGGCCCCCGGTATTTGTGAAGGTGAAATAGATTATCCTGATATTATTGCAGGTGATAATTGCGAAGTAGAACTTGAATTAATAGCTGGTTTGGGGGAAGGGGGAATATTCCCGACAGGCACAACTACCGAAACATGGGTAGCCACCGATGCAGCAGGAAATACCGATACCCTTTCATTTGATGTTGTGGTAACAGCGAAGAACACATTGCCTACACTTGATCCGATTGCCAATGTTACGGTTGATGAAGATACGGGGTCGGTTATGGTTGGGTTAAGCGGCATTTCTTCGGGTGAAGACTGCTCTGCACAGGGTCTGGTTATTTCGGCAAAAAGCTCTGATGAAACACTGACCGATACAATAATCGTTGGCTATACTACGGGAGACGCAACAGCTACCCTTGAAATTTTACTTGCCCCGGGGATGGGCGGTACAGCGAAAATAACAGTAGCTGTCGAAGACAGCGAAAGGGGAAGAATTGAAAAATCCTTTATGCTGACAGTGAATGCAGTAAACGATGCACCATATCTTTTAACACCAATAGCAGACCAGGCTGTACATGCCAGTTATGTATTGAAAGTCCCGGTAAGCCCGGTATTGGGGGAAATGTTTGACGATGTTGATGACGATGTGCTTGTTATTACGGCTGCAATAGAAGGGACCGACACTTTGCCGGGCTGGGCAACCTTTGAAAACGACACTCTGATATTCGGGCCAACAATTGCAGACACTGGGTGTGTCAACATTGTAATAACAGCTACCGATACTTCGGACGCAACGGCCAAGGATACATTTGAAGTGTGCGTTGATGGTTATCCGGTAGGGATTGAAGACCTTGACGAAGGAAGTTTTGAAGTAGCGATGTACCCGAACCCGACAGCAGGAAAAGTAAACCTGGATTTTAAATCAGGGGTTTACGATGTTGAACTTTCGGTCATGGATATTACAGGTAAAACAGTATTTAGAAAATCATACACTGCCTCGGGGCGTATTGTCTTCGATATGTCGGACAAAGTAGCAGGAATGTACTTCGTAAAAATGGACATTGACGGAACTCAGGTTGTGAAAAAACTGATTGTAAAAAAATAAAAGGGAATAGTTTTTAAAAGAAAATGGCGCTTTTTTAGGTGCCATTTTCTTTATGGCATTACTTGTTTGGATATGCAAACTCACTAAAAGAACAAAGATAGATAGCAATCATCTTGAACTGACAAAAGTACAATATTATCCTTTTATTACCGCCAGCGGGCTTAATTCAACCAAAATATCAACCAAATCGACCTGATTTGCCATTACTGTATCAATATTCTTATATGCGCCGGGAGCTTCATCCAAATCGCGAGTATTTCGGATGGAGTGCACAATACCTTTACTATTGAGCAATTCAATTTCTTCCTCTAATACCAATTTGCGTTGGGCTTGTTTTCTGCCCATTGCACGCCCGGCCCCGTGCGAGCAACTCTGAAAGCTTTCAGTATTCCCTTTTCCCTGAACGATATAACTTTTTGTTCCCTGCGAGCCAGGAATAATGCCAACTTCTCCCTCTCGGGCGCTGGTAGCCCCTTTTCTATGTACAATAACATTGGTGCCGAAATGTGATTCCCAACGGGCATAGTTATGGGCAATGTTTATAAATTCAAGGGCAGAAAAGGTCTCGCCAATAACTGACAAAAATGCCGATTTGATGCGCTCCATCATAAGCATTCGATTGGCAAAGGCAAAATCGACACAATACAGCATTTCTGCAAAATAGTCTTTTGCTTCCTGGGTTTCAATGGGCAAGAATGCAAGGTCTTGCTTCTTATCGACAGACGAATGCCAGCGTTCATTGAGATGAATTGCAATTTTGTTATAGTGTTCGGCCACTTTCAGCCCTATATTCCTGCTCCCGGAATGAATCATTATCCAAACGTGTCCATCAGAACCTTTCTGTATTTCAATAAAGTGATTGCCTCCGCCCAACGTACCAATCTGTTTTTTTGCTGCTGTATATTGCCTGTGGACAATCCCATGCTCGGGAACATTCTCTAACAAGGGCATTAGGCTTTCTTCCTGAGCCTGTTTGTGATGGTCAAAACCCAATGGTACCAATTCACGAATTCCTGACATGATTGTTTTCAGTACATCTGTATTGATTTCATTCAGCGATGTTTTAACTGCACACATGCCGCAACCAATGTCGACTCCAACCGCGTTAGGGATAACCACACCTTTGGTGGCAATAACTCCACCGATAGGCATTCCGTAACCAGAATGACAATCAGGCATTAAGGCAACGTGTTTAAAAATGAAAGGAAGGTTGGCCAGGTTTCGGGCCTGTGCCAACGCATTCTCTTCAATATCGCTTACCCACATTTTTATCGGGACTCTGCATCCCTCAGATACTACTTGTTTCATAATTGTTAGATTGAAAAATAACGCTTTTACTTTTGGGAAACAAACAATCCTTTCAACTGGTCTAAAACAAGGCCACCGCCGGAAAGTGAGATATTGTTTACCTTTTCAGTAATCTTTTCTAAGTATTCCATTTCCTTCAGTTTGAACAGCATGGTATTTTCTTCCATGAGTTTGGCCGTGTTCAGCAAACTCCGAGTCGAAGCTGTTTCTTCCCTCCTGGTAATGATGTTGGCCTGAGCTTTTTTCTCGGCTACCAATACCTGGTTCATGATGTCTTTTACCTCTCCTGGTAAAATAATATCACGTATCCCACAACCTAAAATTTCTACACCAATCTCGCCTGCTTTTGAGGCAATTATCTCAAGTATCGATTCTGAAATTGATGTTTTGCGTTCAAGTAATTCGTCCAAGGTATTCATTCCGATAAATTCGCGGATAGCCAATTGTACCATCACGTAAAGTTGCTTGTCAAATTCTTTGTTTTCAAACAAAGCCTTATCGATATCAACCGTTTTGTAGCGGACAAAGAAATTCACACGTAAAGCAGCTTTATCCTTGGTCAGGATTTCCTGACCGGAGATTTCCATTTGCAGTTGCCGCAAATCGGTCTTGACTACAGAAATAGGGATTGGATTTTTCCAGAAGTAATAGACTCCTTTTTCCAAAACCTTATCAGCTTTCCCGTTAATTATCAAAATACCCTTTTCATAGGATTCAACTACATAAACCCTTACGTACTGCAATACTTCCGGTTTGTGTAACAATTGCATCGGGATATCTTCGGAAATTTCAATCTTGCTTAAGTCTGCTTTTATGAATGAGTAATTGGTTACTCCTTTCCAAAAGGCATATCTTCCCGGTGTCAGTACGTTTTTGAAGTTTTCTTCAATAAATTGAAGGGCTATTTCATTGTCTTTAACTTCAACTACATTTAAACGGTTTGCCAGTTCGGCATCTTCCAACAAAAGGTTCAGTTCAACTTCCGGCGTGAAAGGTTTAGCCAGATTATAAATTGTTACCTTTTCATTGATTCCCAACCAATGATTTCCTTCAGTTAAGATACATTTGTAGTCTCCTTTTCGGAAAACTAATCCGATTGTTCCTTTGTTGATTCTAATTCTTTTCATTGTCGTGGTTTTTTATGTTTGTTAAAATGTCTACACTTTTTAGAAAGTGTACCGGGAAAACCATTTCTCCATAGCGGAAAGCAAGACAGCTCTCGAAAGTGAACATCCGGTTTCGGGTCAGGGACCGCATCAGGAGTTTATAAGAAGTCCATTGATGAAGTTGCTTAACCGGAAAGCAAATGTTGTTATCGGTTTTGTCTTACTCTCAGGCACTTTAAAACTGCCACCTGTCCATCTAAAATGAACTGGGCGGCGGATTTTCCCGGCACGACTTTCTGTAGGCTTTTTTAAAGAAGGGCCCAACTTCTTTTTTGGCTGGATTTACAGTCCGTTGCGTTTACCAGACGCAGTTCTGAGGTGGTGCTTGTTACTCTTACCAACTGAGCTATCCCGTTTTCGGGAGGAGGATTCGAACCTCCGACAGACAAGGTGTGGCAAAACAACCTTGGGCAAAGCAGCATACGGCTATTCGAAACAAATGCCGCACTACGGAGCTATACAGAAACTCCTGTCAGGTCTTATACCTTCAGCTTTTCACCGCGCTCCCTTTTCAGGAAGATTTTTTAGTGCCGGTAGCACAATATTTTAATGGTTCAATGAACGTTTTGTCATAATTATAGGACAAAGGTTAGTTGCTAGTGCGCAATCTTTTTGCGCAGATAAAAGAAAGTGTATATTTTTATTGAAAAAAGTTTATGCCAGTCAACCGAAATGCGCTTATTCGATACAAAACCATTGATTTGTGCTTACAAAACCGGTATCGGAAATGGACTTTGGAAGATTTAATTGATGCCTGTTCTGATGCCCTATATGAATATGAGGGTATCGACAAAGGAGTGAGCCGGAGAACGGTACAGATGGATATCCAGTTGATGCGAAGTGATAAGTTAGGATACAATGCCCCAATCGTAATTACAGACAGGAAATATTACACCTACGAAGATCCTAACTACAGTATTATGAATATTCCGCTTTCTGAGGGCGACCTAGATAAGCTAACGGAAACGGTTGATTTTCTGAAACAATTCAAGGGATTTTCTCATTTCAGGGAACTGGATTCAATGGTTCAAAAGCTTGAGGACCATATTTATTCGCAGAAAGTAAACCGGAAACCTGTCATCGATTTTGAAAAAAATGAGGATTTAAAGGGAATTGAATTTCTTGAAAAATTATATCAGGCTATTAATAGGAAGAATATTATTGAAATCACGTACCAGTCTTTTACGGCAAGGCAGTCAAGTACATTTTTGTTTTATCCTTATCTTTTAAAGGAGTTTCGTAACCGTTGGTTCTTGATTGGTTCAAAAACCAATGTTCATCCATTGTTTAATCTTGCTATTGATCGGATAATTGAAATTAAGAACACAGAAAGAATTTTTTCAGATGAAATAGGATTCGATGCTGATGCGTATTTCAAAAATGTGATTGGAGTTACGGTAAATCACGGTTCTAAGTCCGAAAATATTGTTCTATTTGTTACCAGAAAACATGCTCCTTATGTAATAACGAAACCCTTCCACCCGTCCCAGAAACTTATGGACGAAAATGAATACGGGATTACAATTTCATTGCAAGTACAACACAATTTTGAATTGGAAAAGGAAATTCTGGGACTGGGTGATGGTATTGTTGTTCTGGCACCAGACCGTTTACGTGCAAACATCACAGATAGACTCAATAATGCACTTGAGTTGTACAATACCTCGATTAATGAGAAAGGAATTGTTTCATTGGGTAAAAAATATTTTAAAAATGGATTTTGTACGGTTAACCAACTTTATTCCAGACGAAGTATAAATCAATTGAGTCTGGCATTATATAAAAACAACTCATTAGACAATACTCCCGGAGAACCAAAAATCATCGATTTAGGGATAGAGAAAAATGTAAGTTCTATTCTATTGATACCTTCAGTAGAAAAAGTTCTTACGCTGCTGGCTGGTAAATACTCCATAAATACAGCTACTTATTACGAGAAAATCCCGGAGCAGTTTCTGGGCTTTAAGCAGCCTGGAGATTCGAATAAACTTGAATTAATAGTCTTGCTTTCACAACCTAAATCAAAAGTATTTGCCTTGCAAGTCATCCCTGGCTCGCACAAAAAAATGCACAGTGAAAAAGAAAAAACATACATCGCTGAAAATTGCAATCCTGTGGATTGCCAATTGAATGTAGGAGGAGCAATTATGGTAAATTCAGCACTTATCAAAAGTTTTCCAGGATGGTTTAGAAATGAAACAATCAGGTTTCTAAGGATTGAAATAGAGTCTTTTTAAGTTGTTTTTTATGATTATCCGTAAAATACCGGAAAGAATTCATTAGGCTGCCACAGGGAATGATTATCTTTATTATAGATAATAAAGACAAAGTAGCAATGAAGTTATTAGAGTTTAGCCAAATGTTTAAAGACGAAGAATCCTGTAAACAATATCTGCTGGAAGTTCGTCAAGAGAGGGGAATTATATGCCGGAAATGCGGAAGCCACGAACATTATTGAAATAAATATCATAATCGATGGAGATGCAAAGAATGCGGTAGTGAGACCACATTAACTTCAGGAACCGTGATGCAGGGGAGTAAATTACCACTCATGTATTGGTTCACAGCCATTCATCTTTTAACATCGACAAAAAACTCCTTTTCTGCCAGGGAAATGCAACGTCAATTGGGTCATAAACGATATCAGCCGATATGGGAAATGATGCACAAACTTCGCAGTGTAATGGGTGTTCGGGACAGCCAATATCAACTGACAAAAGCAGTAGAGTTGGATGAAGCATTTTTCACGACCGATAATGAGGAAATAAAAAGAGACAAGGGAAAAGGCCAGCCATTGAAAAGAGGGGCCGGTAGCCAACGTCAATCAAAAGTACTTGTTATGGTTGAAAGTAAGGCGACAATACCGACAAAGAAGTCTCACAAATCCCGCAAGACCGGTCATATACGCATGATACATATCCCCGATTTGCTGTCGGAAACGGTAAAACGTGAAGCCGTAAAAGTAATAGAGAAAGAATCACAAATAATAATGGATGACTCAAAGTCGCATGTAAAATTAGACGGCGAATTTAAAGAAATAGAGAAGAAAGTGGTAAAACAGAAAGATGCGCCCAAAGTATTACCCTAGGGACACATAGCCATATCAAATGCAAAATCGATGTTTTTGAATTTGTATCATAGAATCAAGGATGAATATCTACAGTCCTATTTGAACGAATTTTGTTATAAATTCAACAGAATGTATTTTGGAGAACATCTTTTCGACAGGCTTATGATAGCATCTGTAACTTATACACCAGCCTTCAAGCACCGTATTTACAATAAAAACCTTTCGCAAGCATGCGGATAATCATTTAAGAAAAACAGTAGTGTCCGACTAAATTAAATAAAAAGAAGGTACTCCCTTTCGGTTTCCCTTCAAAGTTGTAAATTGATTTTTACGAAAACTCTTTACAACATGGGTAAAATTAGTGAAATAAAATTTGTCGGACAGCCGATTTTCAAACAGGTCATCAATTTGATAGCAAAAGTCAACATATCATCCATAGTAAGGTCGTACGACAGCGACAGGTATTATAAAGCATTTAAGAGCAGGACGCACTTAATCACCATGTTGTTTGGGATTTTAAGCCGATGCGATTCGATGACCGAAATAAGTGAAGGGCTAAGGGCTTTAGGCGAGAAACTAAACCATCTTGATTTGGAAAAAGCACCAGCCAAGAGTACAGCCAGCGATGGCTTAAGAAACCGGGACAACCGTTTTTTCGAGGACTTGTATTTTGCATTGGTCGATAAGTATCAATCATTTTTGTCGGACAGCCGGACTTATGGGCTAACATTCAAAGAGGTACTTTTAATTGACTCAACAACAATTCGCTTATTTAGCGACATCTTAAAAGGTGTTGGCCGTAATCCCAAGGGAGATGGGAAAAAGAAGGGCGGTTTAAAAGTCCATATGCTTATTGACGCCGTACAGTCGGTTGGCCGGTTTGTAAAAATCACAGCCGCAAAAGTCCATGACAAAAACTTCCTGAAAAGCCTTGAACTAATATCACATAGTATGATAGTGTTTGACAAAGCTTACAATTATTATCACCAATTTGCCTTGTGGACTACCCAGCAAGTTTATTTTGTTACCCGCCTGAAAAAGAATGCTGTTTATGAGATGCTTGAAACAAAACGGGTGCATTACCGCAAGAAAGGAAAGGCAAAAGTGCTACGCGATGAGATTATAGAACTCACATATCATCCCGAGAATGAAAATGGCAAACGGCAGATGAAGGTTTTCAGAAAAATACGTTTGCGCAAAGTATGTTACCAGGATGAAAAGAACAGGTATTTTGAATTCCTGACCAACAACTTCGGGATAAGCGCAGAAGAAGTGGCCTTTCTTTATAAAAAGCGATGGGGCATCGAATTATTGTTCAAAAAAATGAAGCAAAACTTCCAGTTGCATTATTTCTATGGAGAGAACGAAAATGCAATACGTACACAGGTTGGGTGCACGTTATACCATTTTAGCGACAAATTTACCCAATAAAATTTTTGGTGTACAATTCATATCCGGTTATTGATTTTACCAGTTCGGGTGTGAGTTGATGTACCATGTGAGTTATTATGTCCTGTAAAGCTTTGGTTGATTCGAAAAATTTCATTGCCACCCTGTCTTTCATCCACTGCCACACCTTTTCTGCCGGGTTGAGTTCCGGGGAATAGGCAGGAATCCGCACCAGCCTGATATTTTCCGGGATGGTTATATTCTGGCAGGAATGAAATCCGGCATTGTCAATAACCATTAACTTAAGTTCTTTTGGCCTGTTTCGGCTAAAATCTTTCAGGAAAGCTTCAAAAATAGCGTTGTCCACTTTCGGTGTTTCCCAGTAAAAGGCATCCCCGGTGACAGGAGAAAAGCAACCCCAAAGCCATAACCACTTGTAACTGTGCTGGAACCTGCCTACAGGCCTTATCCCTCTTGATACGAGTACCCGCTTTTGTCTGGTCATTAAACCGAAGCGGCTTTCATCCTGGAAATAAATGTTTATGGACTCATACTTATTTTTATCCAGACTGTTTCTAAACCCCTCAATCAACCCTGGTAGTTTTTTTAAAGGCTTCAACAGCCTGCTCGTCCTTCCTGTGATGTGATTTTCGTGCAATTTTTAGCCTTGAATTTAATCGGGAACGGCAATATTTATATATCACATGGTAAGGGATTTCTTTCCCAAACTCCGATTTTGCCCAATGGCATAGTTCCACATAACTGGTTATATCTGTTGATGCATCCTGCAATTTTCTGGCAATGCCCTGTTTTTCATTATATGAAAGCTTGTCTTTGCGTTTGCCTCGGCTTGATACCGTCTGGTACCCATCGATGCCTTTCTCCTGGTACATTTGTAGCCAGTTATAAATGGTCTTACGCCCACGTTTTAACTTCTTCGATAATTCATATGTGTAACGTACCTTGCCTTGTTTTATCAGTAATAATGCTTTCACCCTGCCTTGCTGTAAAAGCTTGTCTTGTTTGCGGAGAAGGTACATCAGGTGTTCCTCGCTTTCCTTGATGGTGATGTCGATTGTTTTTGCCATGATGTCAACTTAATAATTATTGGGTAAATTAACAAGGAATATGGTATTAGCCAGCAAAATTTTTATGATTGTGCTGATTTTGTAATAGATAAAATTCCGTAGTTCAACCCGTTTTTCTTTATTCAATGTTTTTATTCCGCTTTGCAGCAACAGTTTTATGTGGAGCGAAGACAGCGACGAATATATAATACCCATGGCTATTGTCAATATTGCCAACATGCTCTGCAAACCATCAAATGTTTTAATCTGAATATCTTCCAGGTTATAGCAACTTTTAATGTGCCGGTGGTATTGTTCTATTTTCCACCGAAAGCCATAGGCGGTGAATGCTTCTTTGAAATATCAATAATGGTTTCTTTTGGGGAGCGGGTCAGTAACCAGCAATAACCTCCGTTTTCACGTTTTGTGATAACAAGCCACAGTTCATGCTCTTTGCCCTCGATTTTATATTTGACCTTTACCGCACCACACATAAAGGCGATTTTGTGCTTCTTGTTTTTTCCTGCTTTTGTAGCAACCAACTTCATGAACAGGGGGACCTTCCGGCTTATCTTATTGACAGGGGTTTCGCAGCCATTATAAATCAATTGGGTTGTTTTTTTTAAACGTAAAATAAAATTGCTTTCCCTTGCAATTATAAAATCCCTGCAAATGGGCCTGTCCATGCCCCGGTCAAAAATATTGGTAACATCTTTGTCGATTGTCGAATCAACTTCTTCGATGGTTTCCATGATTTCTTTATTCTCACTTTTTGCCCCATGGTCGAAACTGTACAACTTATTCAGTAGTGGGGTCATTGCATGGTCTTTGCTAAAATGAACCACGTCCATTAACCAATAACCCGGGCCAAAAGATGCTTTGTCCCCGTCTTTTACATAGTCCAGGCCTTCCATCATTGTTGCATAACGCTTTTGGATATCCGAACCATCTAAAAGGATATAGTCCCCATGCTGTATCCGCCCTTTGACACTATTCATATGACCCCGGAACAATTTTATGAAGAACCCTTTTTTATTGTAATGGTTCCTGAACCGTTTGGTGGTCTGGCTTAGGGAAATCTTGTCACAAATTCCTGTAGCAATTTTGTTGACCAAAACCGTCCCTGATTTCAATAGCCCTGTGGTCATTTCCCTGACACAACGTAATTCAGGTTTGGTTAAATGGTTTTCAAGTTTAAGAAAGTAGCGGCTAATCTTGTTCTGTACCTGTTTTGTTAATACTTTTAACATAGGCTGGTTTTTTGATGCTCTTATTTTTTGTTCTCACAATAAAAATAACATTTTAAAACCAGCTTTCCTCACCGGGAAAACCAGTAAACCCTTTGCTACTGTTGATATGTAGAAAATTTTCTCCATTTTTTCGGGAGATGGTCAATTAAATTATTTTTGTTTATTTTATATTTTTTCCAACTTTTGTAAAACGTAGTAATATACTCTATGTTTTTTAATCAAGGATGTTATTATACTAACTAACTTAAATGCCAGTGATTTCATCAAACAAGGAAAAGGTATGGGTTCGTGATCTTACGCATGGCGATGAAAATGCATTTCGGTGTCTTTTTGATGAGTATGCTAGCCACATCTTTGTTTTTGCAAAAGGTTATTTAAAGTCAGATGCGGAAGCTGAAGAAATTGTTCAAACCGTTTTTATAAAAATTTGGAACGTTAGAACTTCAATAAAAGCTGAGCTTTCGTTTAAATCCTACCTTTTTAAGATTACTTACAACCAGATTCGTGAATTGTTTATTAGGAAAAGCCGGGAAAATAGTTACAAGCATGAGATTCTAGATTCTGCTATTGACTTTGATAATAGGACTGAGGAACAAGTTGATTACAAATCATTGTTGGAACTCGTTGAAAGACTAATTGATAAATTACCACCTCGTCAAAAGGAGGTGATTCTTTTAAAGAAGAAAAAAGGCTTACCTACCAAAGAAATAGCCATATTGTTGAATATATCTCCAAGAACTGTTGAAAAGCATTTGTCTGAGGCTCTTAGACAATTAAAAAATGGTTTGTCAAACGACCATTTTGCAGGTTTGTTGTTCTATCATTTGTTCCTCAGAAGAAAAAATAGTTAAAAAATTAGTTTTTTAACTACGTAGTTTTTTCCTCCCATCCATATTATTTATAGAGGGTACTTAAATTCTGACTAACGTTAAAAATTGTAGTTGGGGCTCAATGAGTTACCAAGTCCAATTTCATTGGGTTTTATGTCAAATTTAGCGATTTGTTTTTTAATTCTTTTTGCTATTCCCATCTTTCTTTTTTGGTCGAGGAACAGGTATTGGGAGGGAGGATTATAGGGTACATTTTTCACAATCATTGTCCAGATAATTGTTGCCAGTTTTCTGGCGGTGGCAGAAACTGCCGACTGTCTTCCTTTTCTGAAAGCTATTCTGCGAAAAAAGTCAGACAGGTGTGTATCTTTTAAATTTCCAATTGCATTTGCAGAATGACGTAATGCTATTTTTAGTCGGTTGCTTCCTTTTGGGATTTTGTTGCTCAGGATTCTCCCTCCTGATATTTTATTGTTTGGGGCCAGTCGTAACCAGGAGCAAAACTGTTTTGCGGATTTAAACTTTTTAAAACCATCGATTCCTATTTCGCTCATTATTGCCATAACCGTAGCATGGCTTACTCCTTCAACAGCCATTAAGTCGGTTCCCCCAAAGTACTGGAAAGCAATTTGGTTAAAATTCTTAATGTCAACGGCATTTTTGTTGATTTTCTTGTATGGTTTTTCAGTGGTTTTAAGTTTTTTCTTTTCGGGTGACTTTTTTATTTCATTTTTGATTAGCCGCTCAATTTCTTTGTCGCATGCTTTCATTTTTCTTTGGAAAAACCTGTAGCTGTCGAACTCTTGTCTGAGGCCAAACAGGTAATCCTCGCGGTTGTTTCCATGTAGTGCTTTTGCTATTTCCTGTTTTGGTTTCCTGCAATTGTAATGTCTGTGTTCTGCTAATAAAAATGGGTCGAGGTTTCCATTGCAAATGTCCTGGATAATGTTCAGACCTGTAAGTCCACACACATCATTTACGACAACATCCAATCGAAAGTTCAGAAGTTTTAAGTACTTCTGCATTTTATGAGATGCGCTTGCTGCCTGCTCGATCCAATTTGCCCTTTGACGGCAATAAGTGCGAAGTATTTCAGTGGTTTTGTCAGGCAAAAAGCTGCCAGATAATAATCCCAGTGAATGTAGTTTCTGAATCCATCGACTGTCTTTTACATCGGTCTTTTTCCCTTTGGCATGTTTTGTAAATTTTCCATTGCACAGGATTACTTCAATGCCATGTTTTTGCAATTCTACATAGAGGTTTTGCCAATAGTCACCTGTCGATTCCATTGCTACCGTTGTGATTCCGAATGACAACAACCATTGGCATAGTTCAATCAAATCCTCGGCATATACGCCAAATTCTTTTACATCGTCCAGGGCCTGCCCTACTGCAACAAAATGAGACTTGCTCCCCACATCGATTCCTGCTGCATAATGGTTGACGATGTCCATTTCAATTTTCTTTTTCCTTGCCATAATTTTAGAATTAATCAGTAAAAAGCCCTAAGGAAATGTATCTTTGAGTCGAAAAATATTCTGAACGGGGTCGCTGGCATTAATCGTCAGTGCCACCACTGGATTTATCAACAGGCCCTTGAAATGCTCTTCAGGGGCTTTTTACATTTCAACCAGAATTACGCACGGGCTTTAAAAGCACCATTTTAAAAATCGGTTACACAAAGAGCCTGTTCCAAATATAGCAAGACTTTTAATCAGGGCTCCCCTCTACGTTAGCAAAAGGATTTAATCAGGGCTGGAGGAATAGATAACTTTAGTTTAAATCTATTTCGGAGGTTCTTATGTGGGGAATTACTTCTAACGATATGGATAATTTAAGAAAAACAATAGATAATTTTTTTAAAAACAAATATTCCAGAAGGGAGTATTTTGCAATTCAACATGAATTTGAGAAAGGTGAAACAAATCAACCTTTTCTAAATGAATTGGAAAAACAGTGGAATGAGATTCGTAAGGAAGATTTGAACGATTTTGATCAAAATTCTGTTTGGGGAAGAATTGTCAGGCAAATTGAATTTCGTAAAACAGGTGTTGTGAAGAATGTTCACTTTTGGAACCAACTCCAACGGGTTGCAGCAATCTTATTTTTACCGCTTTTACTCGGTTCAATTTTCTATTTTCTTGTTTCAAGCCCCAAAAATGAAGGAATATCCTTGGTCAAAATTAATTGCCCGACTGGTGCAAGAACAGAATTTCAATTGCCTGATGGTTCGAAAGGTGTTTTAAACAGTAAATCTACATTAGAATATGCAACCAATTTTATAAATAAAAGAGTTGTTCATTTAACAGGGGAAGCATTTTTTAGTGTGGTAAAGAGCCAGGGGGAAAAATTTAATGTGTTGACAGACAGGATTAATGTTGAGGTTCTAGGTACCAAGTTTAGTGTCATGTCTTATAAAGATCAATCCAATGAAGAAGTGGTGTTGAAATCCGGTAGCGTAAAAGTTTTTGGTATTAAAAAAAATGAACCACTTTCACTGCTTGTCCCGGACCAGCAATTTACTTTGGATAAGGATAAGAATCAGTTTTTTGTGAAAAAGGTTAATGCGAATGCTCTTACTTCCTGGGTAGATGGTAAACTGGATGTCGATAATGAGCGCTTTGAAGATGTTGCCAAACGATTAAGTCGGTGGTATGATGTCCAGATTGAAATAGAGGGTGCTAAACTTAAGGAATATAGGTATTATGGAACGTTTGAAAATGAGCCTCTTAATGAAGTTTTAAGGTTGCTTTCAATTACGGCACCAATAAAATATCATGAAATTAAAAGAGTGCAATATAAAGACGGAAGCTTCTCAAAACGAAAAATAATTCTACAAACAGATGAAAAACGAATGAATCATTTTAATAACTAAAAAGGGGAGTGTTGGTAGCACTCCCCTAACGAAAAGCAGTGTAATCTCTAAAATTATTAACTACTTAACTTTTCAAATTTATGAAAAAAAAATCAATGAAGGAGGTGGGAATATCCAACTTCTTAAAAGTGTTAAGAATTATGAAACTTAATGTGTTTCTTTTATTGGTGTTTGCCTTACAATCGTGGGCTGCAACATCATACTCACAACAAAACCGACTGACCCTAAATCTCCAAAATGTAAAAGTCTTGGATGTTTTAAATCACATTGAAGAAGAATCTAACTACTATTTTTTATTTAATAGAGATTTAATCGATGTAGATCGAATTGTTTCAATTTCAGCGGACCAGGAACAAATACAGAAAGTTTTAGAAAACTTATTTTCAGTGACAAATGTCAAATTTGTTATATCCGATCGTCAAATCGTTCTGACCACTGAAAATGTAAATAATCAGCAAAATGATGAAAGTAAGAACGTAACCGGTAAGATTGTCGACTCCTCCGGCTCTCCACTTCCCGGTGTAACTGTTATGTTGAAAGGGACTAACAAAGGGACGGTTTCTGATACTGATGGGAACTACTCTATAAAAAATATTCCATACAAGGGGGTTTTGGTATTTTCATTTATGGGGATGAAAACAATGGAAATACCAGTGAAAGATAAAACTACTATTAATGTAACAATGGTTGAAGATGCGATTGGCATTGAAGAAGTTGTTGCTGTTGGCTACGGTACTCAACGAAAGGTTAACCTGACCGGTGCAGTTGGAATTGCCAGTTCTGAAAGGCTTGAAAACAGGACAATTACCGCAATTGGGCAGGGGCTCCAGGGGGTAATTCCAGGTTTAAATATTACCTATGATTCGGGAGATCCCAACGAGAGTGCCGATTTTAATATCAGGGGATATGAATCAATTAATGGTGGATCTCCCCTAATTCTGGTTGACGGAGTTCCCATGGATGCTGAAAAAGTCAATACAAATGACATCAAGTCTGTTTCTGTACTTAAGGATGCGTCTTCTGCCGCGATCTATGGCGCAAGGGCTGCTTTTGGTGTTATTCTTATTGAGACCAAAAAGGGAAAAATTGGTAAAACAAACATCAGTTTTTCTGCCCAAATGACCCTGCAGAAAGCGATCTATCATGGTTATGATCCGGTAAGGGAAGAGGGAACAGTAAGGCAGGTTTATAATGAGGCGTTTAAAACAACGAGGGGAACTTATTTGTGGGCTCAGGAAATTGTAGATGCAGCTTTAGCCTACCAGGAGATGGATAGCCCAACAGAGCAAGATGCATGGTATTATTATGGAGGGTATCTCTATCCTTTAAGAAATTATTATATGAAGGACGAAGCTATGACGGACTTTTCTCCTCAAAAACAGTACGACTTTAGTATAAGCGGGGCTAGTGAAAAAGCATCCTATTATGTTTCCCTTGGTGTAATTGATAAAGAAGGATTCTTCAAATATGGAAATGAGAATTACAATCGGTACAATGTACTGTCAAAAGTTGATTTTAATGTAACAGACTGGCTTACTTTGGAAGAAAAGGTTTCTTTTGCTTCCGTTGTGAATAATGACCCTCATTCATACGGCCGGGATTGGTTTTACAATTCACTTGTAAGGCATTCTTGGGCGCCTATAGCTTTTCCTGACCTTGAATATTATGTTGAACCTGGTGACCGTGAAAAGTACGAAAATATGATTGGAATGTATATTGATTATATGAATCCTTTGCCCTATTTGAAATATGGAGGACGTGATATCAGTACTGAAAATGATATCTGGTTAACTCAGGGAGTCTCTATAAAACCATTAAAAGGCTTAAGCATTAAAGGCGATTTTTCCTATCGCTATTACTGGGCTGATTCTGAAAAAGTACAATCTAAAGTAGATGTATTAAGGGGAAGCCACAGAGGGTTTCAAATCAGTGATAATATGATTTATAACGGGGCAAGCGCTAGTGATTATATTGAAAACAGCTTTGCAAAAAATACCTATTATGTATTCAATGCTTATGCAGTATATAATGGAGACTTTGGTGACCACTCCCTGGATTTTACGGGTGGGTTTAATCAGGAATATGGTAAAAACCATGGAATTAAAACCAAGTCTACTCAGCTTTTGTCCCCGAATATACACTCATTAGGTGCGGCAACAGGGACAAAAACAAACGATGACGAAAAAAATGAAATCATGCTTCGGGGTATATTTTACAGGTTAAAATATTCTTATAAAGATAAATACCTTTTTGAGGCGAACGGAAGGTATGACGGTACATCCCGGTTTCCCCGGAAAGACCGTTTTGGTTTTTTCCCCTCGTTCTCACTTGGGTGGAGATTATCCGAGGAATCATTTATGGAGGGTACAAGGAATTGGCTGGATAATTTGAAAATCAGGGCTTCATACGGACAGCTTGGAAACCAGGGTATTACCAAGGACAAAGAGCAACTTTATTATCCGTACATTTCCTCCATGAGTACAGGGACCTCAAATTTTCTCCTGAATGGGGGGGGCAATTTGACCAATTATATTTCTCCCGGTGGCCTGGTAAGTAGTACCCTGACCTGGGAAACGGTAACCAGTAAGAATATAGGACTTGATTTCACACTGCTGAAAGGGAAGCTGGACGTTGAATTAAATTATTTTATACGGGATACAAAAGATATGTTAATGACAAAAGAGTACCCGAATGTACTTGGTGCATCTGCTCCCAGGGAAAATGCTGCAGATTTAAGGAATACAGGTTGGGAGCTTGCCCTTACTTTGCAGGATAAAATTGGTAACGATCTTTCTTACAGGTTAAATTTAACACTTTCTGATTACCAGACGGAAATTACAAAATATAATAATCCTACAGGGGCAATAGGTGATTATTATGTAGGCCAAAAGATAGGTGAGATTTGGGGATTTGAGACGGTTGGATTATTTCAAACAGAGGAAGAACTTGCAAACGCTGCTGATCAGTCCAGATTGGGGTCCAACTGGCGGCTGGGAGATGTGCATTATGCAAACCTTGACGATGATGATGTAATCACAACTGGATCAAAAACACTAGATGATCATGGGGATCTCAAAATAATAGGGAACTCAACCCCAAGATATACATTTGGTATTAACCCAAGTATTAAATACAAAAACTTTACACTCGATGTTTTTGCTCAGGGAATATTAAAAAGGCAGGTTTATCCATCAACTGATAACTTATTACGATTCTTTCCTTTCTTTTCGATGAGTATGGAACACTATTGGATTGATGATTCATGGTCGCCGGATAATCGTGATGCGTATTTTCCCGGAATACAGGCTGCTTATTACGATCATAAAAATGTGAGGACACAAACCCGTTACCTGCAAAATGCTGCTTACATACGTTTAAAAAATGTTACACTAAGCTATGATATCCCTGTAAAATTTGTTGCAAAAGCCCAGGTCTATTTAAACGGGACGAACCTTTGGGAAGCAAGCGGTATGTATAAAACTTTAGACCCTGAACAAAATAAAGATCTTCAAGCAAGATATTTCTTTCACCGGTCTTTTACACTTGGGCTAAAAGTTACTTTATAAGCAAATACAAAAAAGCAGATAAAATGAAACGACCATGAAAATTAGAATACAAAATAGCACGAACAAGTATTATAAAATTTCATCGGGAGTTCCATCTATTACAACTGAAAACTAAAAAAATAAATAGATGAAAAATAAAATAATAATATACCTGGTAGCTGTTACGGCTTTTATTGTTAGCTGTAATGATGATGCAATGGACAAGTACCCGTTGACAAGCCTGTCCAGCGAAACCTATTGGAATACTGAGAACGATCTTATAACCTACAATAATATTTTTTACAATTATGCCAAGTCAGATGCGATGCGTTTACTTAACGGAAACGATGAAGGAGCCAACAGGGACGGACAATATTCGCTTGATGGAATGACTGATAATGATGTTAGGGCGCTAACTTACAATAAGGCGCATACCATAATCAGGGCAGGGCAGATAATCCCCGATTCCAACCCTGCTTCATTTGGCTGGAATGATGATTGTTTTAAATTTATACGTGCGATTAATATTGGCCTGGCAAATTACGATAAGGCAGATATAAGTGAGTCCATCATTAATAAATACAAGGCAGAAGCCCGTTTGTTCAGGGGCTGGGTTGTTGCAGACAAAGTATCTCTTTACGGCGACTATCCGTGGATTGATCATGAACTGAACATCGATTCACCTGAATTGTATGCAGAGCGTACCCCCCGGGAGACGGTTATGGACAAGGTTCTTGAAGATTTGGATTATGCATGTGATAATTTGCCTAACGATTGGGGCGATGGGAATGCTCCCGGCAGGCTTAACCGTTGGAGTGCATTGCTTGTTAAATCACGTGTTTGTTTATTCGAAGGCACCTGGAGAAAGTACCATGGTTTAACCGATCCCAACTCCTGGCTTCAGGAGGCTGCTGATGCAGCAAAAGAATTGATCGATGACGGGCCTTACAAATTATACTCTACAGGAGACCCTGCGCATGATTACAATGCTATCTTCCAGATGAACGATTTAACCGGTGTTGATGAAGTGATGTACTGGAGAAGGTACATGCAGGGAATGGTTGAAAATTCATGGCAGATCTACTATTATATGTCATGCACTACTAGGGATATGGTGGAAGATTATTTGTGTACAGACGGGTTGCCAATCACCTTGTCTTCCATGTATAAAGGAGATGCAGTTTTTGAAGAGTTGTTTGAGAACAGGGACCCCCGTTTAAGGCAGACTGTCTTGCATCCCGATGATATTGCGTATTATGATTACGGAGGGTTTGTTTCAAATGGATGGACTGTTCCCCGGTTGATTGGGGTTGCATCTCTATGGTCTTCACTTACCGGGTATCATCAGGTAAAACATGTAAACCAGGAACAAAATATATATAGTCATGATGGATATACTCCCTGTGTGATTTTGCGGTTTGGAGAGGCATTGCTCAATTATGCTGAGGCAAAAGCAGAATTGGGAAACCTTTCACAGGCAGATCTGGATATAAGTATCAACAAGCTTAGGGATAGAGTTGGCATGGTTCACATGGATCTTAGTAATATCCCTGTTGATCCTAAATACGTAAGTGACGGAGTATCTCCATTGATTATAGAAATCAGAAGAGAGAGGAGGGTTGAATTATTTGGAGAAGGATTCCGGTACGATGATATCAGAAGGTGGAAACAAGGTGCAAAAATGAGGGAAAAAGACTACGGTATCAGGTGGGATGAAGCAAACAGAAACCGGTATGACCCTGATGGAAACTGCAGTGTAGGATATGAAGTTGCTCCGGGAACTGATGTTGAATATATCTGTCCGAACAAAGGTAGTAGTTATGAAAACCCTGTATTCGAAGATAAGCACTATTTGTGGCCTATTCCTGTAAGTGCGAGGTCAATGAATCCTGCATTAGGACAAAATCTCGGATGGGAATAGTTTAACGATTGATCAATAAAAAAACGACTTAGAAGGTATTTTCAAATATTATGGAATTACCCGGGTAACCTGTTGATTGATTTCTTTATTTTTTCATGTGTCTAGATGTCTTATTATTAGATCCATAGCAAGTTGTGTGATTATTTCCAAGGAGATATTTAAAAGAAAGAATTTTTTAGCAGGCTACTTAGGGCATCCAATATTTTGAAATATTACTAAACGTTGAAAAAAAGATCATTTAGCTTGGGTATGAATTATTAAACATTTATGAAGTAGAGATTTTTGTTATGATTAGAAAAGTTAATGGAATACGATTATTTGTTCTGGTAGTCATTTTAAGTATGTTATCCGCTTATGGATATACACAAGGGGTAGAAACTGATATGTTGGAGGTTTCAAGAATAAAAGAAGGAGTAAAAACAAAACGTGTAAGTAGTTTCGATCGCTCGGGCGGTAATGATGATCGGATTGGAAATATCAGGCCTGGTGAGAAAAGGGTTATTTTCGATGTGCAAGGTTCCGGGATTATCAACCACATTTGGTTTACAATTAGTCCTTCACCTGAAATTTTAAGCCGAAATGATATTATCCTTCGTATATATTGGGATGGCAATGAATATCCTTCGGTAGAATCACCTATCGGGCCATTTTTTGGACAGGGATGGAACGAAAGTTATTCTTATTCAAGTGTGGCCCTTGCAGCCAGTCCGAAAGAAGAAAGAGGTCTTGTCTGTTATTTTTCCATGCCTTTCGCCAAGGGTGCCAGAATAGAAATTGAGAATCAAAATGAAGAGAATATTAGGTCTTTTTATTTTTATGTTGATTATACCGAAATAAAAGAACTCCCTGATGATTATGGACGTTTTCATGCCTGGTACAATCACGAATTAACCGAGGAACAAGCGTATAAAAGAGGATCAAATGATACTGATGAGGCAATCAACAATGGTTCGGCCAATTATTTGATTGCAGATATTCAGGGAAAAGGTCAGTTTGTAGGTGTGAATTACTATGTCCATTCGCCTGACCCTCTTTGGTATGGAGAAGGTGATGACATGATCTTTATCGATGGCAATAAGCAACAGACACTACATGGAACAGGTACCGAAGATTATTTTAATACTGCCTGGTGCCCGCAAACAATTTACCAACATCCTTATTTTGGCTATCCGAGTGTAAACGAAGAAATTGGTTTTATGGGAAGGGCCCACGTTTACAGGTTTCATATCACTGATCCAATATACTTTGATAAATCATTAAAATTTACCATTGAGCATGGACATAGCAACGACTTTAGCCTGGATTTGGGAAGTGTTGCCTACTGGTACCAGCAAAAAGCATCTCCGCTCCCCCCGGCGCCAACTAAGGAAGAGCGGGCATTACGTGAAAACATTAGTTCCCGTGATCTTCTTCGACTCTGGAGAAGTGGATGGAAAAAGAACAAAGGGAACAGCGCACAACTTTGGAAAAAGGAAGCGAAATAGGGAGCATAATAATTTCCGCAAAAAGAAATCAGACAGTGGGGCTATTGGACATGGGCTGCAAGTTATTTGCATTGAGGATGCAGAACAATAAGAACAAAAAGTATGAAAAGAACATGAAGAAAATGAATTATAAGTATAAAGCTAGAAATATTTTGTTGGGTTCTCTTTTGAACGCTTTATTTACTGGCTTTTTAATAATGCCTTTCTTTTCTTTTTCAACAGTATATGGGCAAAAACCTATTGACGGTTTAAAGAATTATCGCGAAATGAGGTTGGAAAAGCTTAATTATCCCCGGCGGGTGATCCATAACAACGATGGGGGTGATGCCTACTTTTTTTTGAAAGGCACGGAATTTTCAATTCCCCATTTTTTGGATATCCGCACTTCAGGCTTATTATGCACGGATGTCACGACCATTTCCTATTGCAGCCAGGCATCGTCGTTCGGGCAGTTTACACATAATACGAAGGCCGGGGAGTTCCTTATAGCAGAGCACAATCAGAATATAAGATGGAATGCCACCCCCGGGTTTGTCAAGCTAGGGACCGATCCTTTGGAAGTAACTGAAAAGTTTGCTTACGAAAATGGATTTGAGTTTTTCTGGTCGAACCGGATGAACGATACGCACGATTGGCCCCACCGACAAAATAAGCCCTATTACCGCTGGTCAAAACTAAAGGAAAGCCACCCTGAATACCTTTTTGGAGCCATCGGGGAAAAGGTACCATATGGTGTATGGAGTGCAGTTGATTATTCGCATCAGGAGATCCGTGATTTGTGTGTGCAATACTATACCGAGGTATGCGAGAACTATGATGTCGATGGTATCGAACTTGACTTTTTCAGGCATCTTTATTTGTTCAAAGATGTAGGCTGGGGAAACGAGGCATCGTTGGAACAATTAAATATGTTGACAGATATGGTCGCCCAGATACGGGAAATGACGGAACGTGTAGGAATGAAAAAAGGCAAGCCTATTCTTGTTTTGGTTAGAGTGCCTGATTCCAAAGAATATTGCAAAGCAGTTGGGATTGATATTGAGAGCTGGATGCAAAAAGGTTTGGTGGATATTGTAGCCGGGAGTGGTTATTTCCGTCTTAATATGTGGAATAAATTAGTAGATATGTGTGCCGGATACGGGGTTAAGGCTTATGCTGGCTTAAGTGAGCCCCGAGTATACGGTGAGCATCCACTGCTGGTCCGCAGGAGCAATCCTGTTTCCCGGGCCCGGTGTGCCGCGGCCTGGCAGGCAGGCCTTGATGGATTGTACATTTTCAATGAATACCATACAAGAGCGGAATATCTATCTGAAATAGGTAGCCCGGATAAGTTGAAGAATATGAACAACCTTTATTTTGTGACTTACCGGAACGGTAAACCCAATGCCTATGGCGGGGTAAATACCTATTTGAAAAACGGGAAACGTTATGAATCGATTCCAGCCCTTACGCCAAAAAGCCCGATAAAGATTACTTCACAGGCATTGGATTTACCAATTGAGTTAGGAGATGAGAGTACCCCTGGCAGGGTAGCCCTTATCTTATATTCAAAGAAAGGAAAAGCAGAATCAATAAGGGCTGCATTGAACGGGAACAATCTTGAATATGTAAAAAGTACAGATGACGGTCTGATTATTTTTGAGGTTCCCCATAGCCTGGTTTTGCAGGGGATCAACAAGCTCAGTTTAAGCTACGGGCAAAAGGAACAAACAATGGAGCTGTTGGATGCCGCCCTTTTGTTTTATCGTAACCCGTATGATGCGAATACCGACAGGATCGCTGCAGTGTGTTTTAAATAAAAAAGAGTAATAATACAATCAGGAGAAAAATATTACTCAGTATAGGGTTCCTGAATTGAATGATATAAAATGAAAAATACCAAAGTTATATTTAAGCTATCTCTACTATTAATTACTGGGGTATTACTAGTTTCTTTCATCTGGCAAAGACAGTCATCCGAACGGTCTGCCAGTGAAAAATCGTCAAAAAATGTTGATGAAAAGATTATTCTCACACCCAAGCCAGGTCTGGCTCCACATATAAATGGACCTCGTCTCTTTGGTGTCCGTCCAGGACGGGCATTCATATACAGGATTCCGTGTACCGGAAAACGACCGATGACTTTTGAGGTTATGAATTTACCTGAAGGATTGAATATAAATAAAAAGACAGGTATTATTTCAGGTAATGCTCCTGATAAGCCGGGGAATTACCTTGCAAAACTAAAAGCGCAAAATGACATCGGGGAGATGGAAAAAGATTTCACCATCGTTGTAGGTAATAAGCTGGCCCTTACACCACCAATGGGTTGGAATAGTTGGTATATTCATTATCAACGGGTAACAGATAAAGCCATGAGACAAGCCGCAGATATGATGGTTGAATCAGGCATGGCTGATGCAGGTTACATGTATGTGAACATTGATGATTGCTGGATGCGAATTGATTCTGGGGTTTACGAAATAGCAAAAGGGCGTTTACCCGGTATTGATAAGAATAGTATTGTGGGAGACCTGCGTGATGAAAATGGCAATATTCTCCCCAATAATAATTTTCCTGATATGAAGTCTATGACGAATTATATTCATGGAAAAGGACTTCGAGCCGGAATTTATACAACTCCAGGGCCCCGTACATGTCAAAAATATGCAGGCAGTTATCAGTACGAGCAACAAGATGCTGAACAGTATGCTGCATGGGGGTTTGACTTCCTGAAATATGATTGGTGCAGTTATGGAGAAGTATACCAGGAACGGATGAAAAAAAGTAAAGACGATTTGGCTGAGAGAAAATATCCTTATCAGAAAATGGGTGACATCCTCAAATCTCTGGATAGGGACATTATATTAAATCTTTGCCAGTATAGTAAGGCTGATGTCTGGACCTGGGGAGATCAGGTTGGTCATTGCTGGCGAACAACGGGAGACCTGGGAGTAGAACGTGCGAGCCACTTGCCAGGCTTTTATCAAATTGGAATGAGGAATGCAGAACACTGGCATTATGCCAAACCTGGAGCGTGGAACGATCCTGATTATATTCTTATTGGGTGGATTGGATCTGCCTATGCTCATGGTATAGGGGAACAAACAACATTGACCGATCATGAACAATATAGCTATATGTCGATGTGGTCACTCATGGCAGCCCCGCTTTTCTTTAGCGGAGATATGGCAAAGCTGGATGAATTTACATTAAATATTCTATGCAATTCAGAGGTCATTGACATCAATCAGGATGCTCTCGGAAATCAGGCAAAAATTATAGAAAAAAATAATGAGACACTTATCATGGCCAAACCCATGGAAGATGGATCTTTAGCAGTAGGACTGTTTAATCTTACTGAAAGTCAGGATAGCATTATAGTTAAATGGGATGCATTAGGGATAAAGGGGTTTCAGAAAATCAGAGATGTCTGGCGGCAAAAGGATTTAGGTGAAGTCAATAACCAATATTCGGTCCAGGTTGCCCGACATGGTGTTATGCTTGTCAGATTTTGGCTATTAGATAAATAAAGGGAAAGAAACTATTATAGTTGTATTCACAAAGAAAGGGTTGTGTATGTCCAAATATCAAGACAGTTCAAAAACTAAGTGTTGCATACTGGTATCAACAAAAAGCATCTTTACTTTCTAAAGCACCTACTAAAGAAGAACGGAAACTGCGACAAAACATTTGTTCCCGGAATATTATTCTTCTTTGGAGGGATACTTGGCAAAAATTTTAAAGAAGTGCTACACAACTCTGAGAGAATGAAACAGAATGAAAATCAAATATGATTAATTAATTATTAATAAGTAAGACAATAATTATGGAAAATAAATTAGCAATATTAGGAGGTTCGAAAGCAGTTACGTTACAAGAACCAGAGGCATTTTCATGGCCGCGATTCGGAGAAGAAGAATATACTTCAGTGCGTGAGGTGATGTCTATGCCCGACTATAGTTTTTACGAGGAAGCTTATATCCTTGAGCGCGAGATAAAAAGCTTTTTAAACGTTAATTACGCCCTTGCACATATCAATGGGACAGCCTCCATTCATTCAGCTTTATTTGCACTGCGGCTTGGGGTTGGCGACGAAGTAATTGTCCCGTCACTAACTTACTGGGCTACAGTTATGCCCATACTAGCATGCAATGCCCGACCGGTTTTTGCTGAGTCAGACCCGTCAAGTTTGAATATTGACCCCAGAAGTATAGAAAAACTTATTACTTCTAAAACCAGGGCAATTGTTGTTGTTCACCTTTGCGGACTTCCCTGTGATATGGAAGCAATCATGGAAATTGCCCGTAAATATGACTTGAAGGTCGTTGAAGATTGTGCTCATTGTCACGATGCTGATTATAAAGGACAGAAGGTCGGTACTATTGGTGATATCGGTTGTTTCAGTTATCAGGCTACGAAATTGATGCCGGGGATTGAAGGGGGTATGCTTGTCACCAATAACAGTGAATATTACGAGCGGGCCATAGCCCTAGGTCATTATGAGCGCCTTTCAGGATTGGGAAAGAACTCAGCTTACCGGAAATACCAATATACCTGCTTTGGATATAAGTATCGTATTCATCCTTTATCGGCAGCTATTTTACTACCTCAACTTAAAAAGTACGATACCTATGCTGCCGAACGCAACGCTAACTTGAAATACTTGGATATGGAGCTTGAGAAGTTACCAGGTATAGAAGTGATTAAAACGCAGGAAGGTGTGAAACGTAATTATTACTGTTACCGCTTAAAATACAAACCGGAAGAACTTGGAGGGGTGTCAATTGATAAATTCATTGCAGCCTTACAGGCCGAGGGTCTTGAGATTGGTAAGGAACGTTATGTTTTGATGCATAAACAGCCTGCTTTTAACGAAGAAAACAAAAGTTTTCCGTGGACAGTGGAAGGTAAGGTTAACGAAAATGAAGTAAGTCTGCCAATAACAGAGGCCTTATACGAAAGATTACTTTCATTGCCTACTTTCCCACAAGCTTCCATCGAACTTACTAAACAGTATATTGAGGGGTTTACGAAAGTTATTTCTAATGCTTCCTCTCTCTCGAATATTGAAACCGTCAATGTCAGTGACAATCCGGACATGGACTGGTCGAAGATGCAGATGCCCAAGATCAGGTAGTTGAGGACGAAAGTTATATGAATTTAAAAATGAGATTAACCTGCATCAAGTTTTTAGTGCAGAAAATACAAGCTTGACAATATGATTAAAAGAATTTTTATGTTCCTATTGATATGGGGACAGATGTTGACTTTGGCGGATGGACAGACACCTGTTGCCGGATCGGCAAGGGGCAGCACCTCATTGCGGGCGGGGATCTACAAAATAGATATTACCCCGCCGTTATCAGTTCCCCTGGGGGGGTACTCCATGCGTAAGGGGCCGGCCACCGGGGTTCGTGACCCTTTGAATACGGTGGCTGTTGTTTTTGATGATGGTCAGACCCGTGTAGCTATTGTAAGCCTTGATGTTATCCAGGTCAAGTACCAGGAAGGGCAACGTATTTACCATGCTATTGAAGCGTTGACCGGTATCAAATCTGACCATGTTATATTAAATGCTTCGCACACACATGGGAGCCCGTGGCTTGATACGGACTCGTGTTACAGCCGGGAAGTAGCGGCGAAAGTAGCCGGGGCCGTTTATGCGGCTCTCGGAGATTTGCAGCCTGTAACATTAGGCTATGGTAGGGGTGAGGTAGGTTTTAATGTTAACCGTCGTGCATTGGGTAAAAACGGGAAGGTTACCGGCGATTTGGATTCAGGGGGAGTTACCGACCACCGTGTGAAGACTTTAAGGATAGACCGCGTAGGAGATTCTACCATTCCGTTGGGTGTGCTGTTTAATTTAGCATGTCATGCCAATGTTTTTCGGGGAGAAAATACCGAGATCACGGCCGATTTTCCCGGGGAGGCGAAATCGTTCATTGAACGAAATTTTGGTCCGGGTACCACGGCGCTGTTTCTTCAGGGGTGCGCAGGAGATATACGGGCAAACCTTCAGGGAGCTGTTCACCAGTACCGTAACGGTGATGAGTCTGATATGATGTGGTGTGGCTGGTCTGCCGGTTCCGAAGTTGTTAAGACATCTGTGTGGCTTGGAATTAGGGAGCAGGTTTTCCTTCGTCAGGAAGACAATAATCTTCGGGCGGTTTCCAGGGTATTGAAAGTCAGTGCCAGGGAAAGGGGAGGAGAAGTGTTATGGCCCCGAGAGCATATAGTAAATGGGAAGGCACACCTGCCTGTAAAAATGATCAGTATTGGCCAGGTTTGTTTTGTGGCTTTGCCCGGGGAACCGGTTGTTGAATACGGGTTGAAAATCGAGTCCCGGTTGCAGGGTTTGGGTTTTAGTCATGTAATTGTTTTGGGTTATTCGGATGGAGATGCGGGTTATATCCCCACCGAGAAAATGTATAAAGAAGGAGGTTACGAGGTGACTGAAAGTTCGTTGCTTCCTTCGTGTGAGGAAGAAATCATGTCAGGGATCATGGATATGGCCCAAGAGCTGTTAGCACAGGAGAGATAGTGATATGGGAAACAGGAAACGACAACATTTTTTTTCGAGGTTACTGGCTGTTATCGGTCCGGGCCTGTTCCTGATCGGTTACAATATTGGTACGGGAAGTGTGACCACGATGGCTTCAGCGGGTTCCCGCTGGGGTTTATCGCTAACGTGGGTCATTTTACTGTCTTGTGTTTTCACCTTTGTTTGTATCTGGGCCTTCAGCAAGTATACCCTGGTAACGGGAGAAACGATTTTATACGCGGTCAAATCGCGTTTTCGTTATGGACGTCAGATCAGTTTTTTCATTCTCTGCTCGATTATCTTTGCGGAGTTTATGGGTGTGGCTGGTTTGACGGTGATTATTGTCGACCTGTTCCGGGAGTGGGTAGGTCATTCCGGTCTGGTCAGTGAGGGAGTGACCAAAGCAGTTCTGGCCGTGGTGCTAGCCGTTGTTTTGTTTACGATCCTATGGCGGGGGCGGTATTTAATGCTTGAGAAGATATTGTCCTCGCTGGTTATCCTGATGGGGGCATCGTTTTTACTGACCGTATTTTTTGTAGTTCCCTCTTGGGAGTCATTATTGGCGGGCCTTTTCCCCCGGATACCTAATGAGCCGAATGCGGCCCTTATTGTTGCGGGTATAGCAGGCACGACGTTAAGTTCGGCAATGTTGTTCTGCCGGAGTGTATCCCTGAAAGCAAAGGGATGGGACCTTGGAAACCGTAAAAATGCGTTAACAGATACGGTAGTTTCGGTATCTGTGATGTTTTTGTTAAGTTTTGCGGTGATGATCTGTGCTGCGGGGACGTTGTATATTATAGGTCAGCCAGTAGAGGAAGCGATGGATATGGTTCGTACCCTTGAGCCGTTGGCAGGTCGTTTTGCTATGGTTATTTTCATTGCGGGCCTTGTCGGGGCCGGTATCTCGAGTTTGATTCCCACGATTCTAATTGCCCCCTGGCTGATCGCGGATTATACAAACAGGCCGGTCAATCCAAGGTCAACAGATAGTCGGATATTTGTTATTGCCGGCTTACTGGTGGTGTTGGTAGCCCCCTTTTTTAATACCAAACCGGTATTGCTAATGATTATCACCATGGCTTTACTGGCCATTGTACTTCCCTTGTCGACCATATCAATCACGATTTTATTGAACCAGAAGAGCCTGGGCATTCACAAAAACTCATTATTGATGAACATCGGGTGTTTTGGAGCAATCCTGTTCTCGATTTTGATGTCCTACTACGGAATAGTAGGCCTGGTGGGATACTTTTAAAAAATGGATGTAAAAACATACTAACTGATAGAGAAATAAACCTATGAAGATTTGGAATTTTGGAATAATAGGCGCAGGAAGTATCGCAGGGTTTCATGCCCGCGCAATCAGCAGTCTTGACAATGCAAACCTGGTGGGAATATGCGGTAGCAACCCGGACAAGGTAAAAGCACTGGCTGCCAGTTACCACTGTGAACAATTTGAAGATACCACCTCAATGCTTCAATCCACGGATATTGATATTGTTATTATCGCTACACCGAGCGGAGCACATATGGATCCTGCCGTTGAAGCGGCTCAATACGGAAAGCATGTTTTATGTGAAAAACCCCTGGAGATTGATCTGGAACGTATTGACAAAATGATTGCAGCCCATGAAAAGTCGGGCACCATGCTTGGTGGTATTTTTAATTATCGATTCAACGAAGCAGTCGGTATTTTAAAAAGTGCAGTGGAGAGTGGAAGGTTTGGAACCATCACCAATGCTTCGGTATACGTGCCATGGTGGCGCAGTGATGAGTATTACAAAAGCAGCTGGCGGGGTACATGGTCGCTGGATGGTGGAGGGGCTTTGATGAACCAGTCGATCCATATGGTCGACATGCTTCAGTACTTCATGGGACCGGTGGAATCACTGAATGCCTACATTGCAACGTTGGGGCATCTTCAAATTAATGTGGAAGATACGGCAGTAGCAATATTGAAGTTCAAAAGTAATGCACTGGGAATGATCTATGGCACAACAGCCTCTTATCCCGGACAGTTCAGAAGGCTGGAAATTACAGGTACACACGGGACAGTAATTATGGAAGAAGACAGTCTAAAAGTATGGCAATTTGCCGATCCCCTGGAAGAAGATAAGGATATTGTCAAAAAGTATGGTACGATAAAAGGGGGAGGTGGCGTATCTGACCCTACAGCAATCCCGTTTGAGCCCCATGCCCGCAATATCGCAGCTTTTATTGAAGCCGTGGAAACAGGAAGGCCTTTCGTGATAGATGGACCGGAGGCGCGGAAATCCGTTGCCATCATCCGTGGCATCTATGAGTCAGCAGAAAAATCGCAGGAAATCCGGTTTTAAAGTTTTCAATCCAGATGGACAAAGGAATAAAGGATACGATGCAAAGGGCCGTCTTTGCTGCAGGGGAAGTACTGAAGAGGTATTATGGAAAAAGCCTGGCTGTTGGGCATAAATCCGGACAGGAGCTTGTATCCAGTGCTGACACAGAGACTGAAGAAAGGATACTTTTTTTTCTGTTAACAGATTATCCTTTCAACGTTTTTGCGGAAGAGAATGGGGAAATAGACAATCATTCGGACTATTGCTGGATTATCGATCCCCTGGATGGCACGACCAATTACCTGCGCCAGATCCCGTTCTTCTGTGTCTCGATTGCTTTGTATAAGGGAAACCAACCAGAAGCAGCAGTGATTTACCAACCGATCTCCAATGAGCTGTTTTATGCAGAAGCGGGGAAAGGGGTTTATTTAAATGACAAACCTTTAAAAAGGGAGGAACGAAATGCTTCTATATTGATCGACTGCAACATGGGTTACGGGCAGTGGCAAAAATACTTAGAAGCTTTAGCGGGCATTCTTCCTTCTTATTCCAACATCCGAAACCTGGGCTCAAGTGCACTGGAACTGGCATATCTGGCAGCCAGCCGCCTGGATTGCTTTATCACCTTCGGGGATCAGTTGTATGATATTGCAGCAGGAGTTCTACTGGCCCGGGAGGCAGGATGTGTGGTAAGCAACTGGGAAGGGGACCGGTGGAAACCGGAAGATAGAGGGCTGTTGGCTGCCCCTGCCTTGCTTCATCAACAAATAGTGGATGCCATGGGGCACCGCAATAATAATCACAAATAAAAATTGATTAAGAATTAGCAAATACAAACAATACCTGTTATGATCAATATTATTATTACAAAAATAAAACTACCCTTTTTAATATTGGCTTTTCTTATTTTATATAGTTGTGCCCCTTCTTCCCAGTCAGAGAAGGAAGCCGTTGACTTTAAGGAGGCCGTTGGCTACCGGCCCGTTTCACAGCTAGACTGGAAAGAGGTACCAGCGGGAATAAACGTATCATTTGGTAATATAGATACCCGGTATGACAAATACCCGGTTCCTGACCTGGAACCATCCCTTCCCTGGAAGGGTACCGCCTGGAAAGGAGAACGGGTAAGCGCCCAGGTCCTTATCTGGACTACCGAAAAGTTGGAAGAAGTGAGTTGTACAGCTACTGATTTTATAGCTACGGACAGGAATGTGCTTGACGCAAAATACATCCGTCCCCGTTTTGCCCGTTATGTGGTTACCGACGAATACGGGAAAGGAGGAGGGGGAAGAAATGCTGCTGATCATGATTCTTTGCTGGTAGCCGATATCCTGGACCCGGCAGAAAAGATAAATATACAGGCCAAGACAGTGCGTCCTGTGTGGATCACCATTGATGTGCCGGCAACCACAGAGGCAGGGGATTATTCGGGCAGGCTGATCATTCGTTCCAAAGGCAATAAAGATACCGGGTTGCTTATGAACCTGAAGGTATATAATAAGATACTGCCTGCTCCTTCCCGCTGGGCATTTCATCTTGATTTATGGCAGAACCCGTATGCCGTGGCCCGTTACCATGGCGTGGAGGTATGGTCGGATCGGCATTTTGAATTACTAAGGCCGCTGATGGTCATGCTGGCCGAAGCCGGACAGAAGTGCATCACCACTTCTATTGTGGACAAGCCCTGGGGAGGACAAACCATTGACCCTTTTGGGAGTATGATAAAGTGGAAAAAAGAAAAGGAGGGGAAATGGGAGTATGATTATACCGTATTTGACCGATGGGTCGAATTTGCGATGAGCTGCGGGATCACGGGGCAGATAAATTGTTATTCGATGCTTCCCTGGCGTAACAGGGTTACTTACTATGATGAAACCTTATTAAAAGACACCACTATCTCGGCCCAACCGGGCACGGGTTTATACAAAGAGTTTTGGGCTCCTTTTCTCTCACATTTTGAAGAGCATTTAAAAGAGAAAGGGTGGTTTGATAAAACAGTAATTGCCATGGATGAGAGGGAGCCTGAAGACATGCAAAAGACCATAGCATTGGTCAGGGAAGTATCACCCGATATGAAGATAGCCCTTGCGGGTAATTTCCATAAGCAGATAAACGATGAGTTGTATGATTTGAGTGCTTATATCACCAATGATTTTCCTGAAAAAGAGCTGGTGAGAAGAAGAGCCATGGGGCAGAGATCGACCTATTACGTTTGCTGCATACCTGAATATCCGAATACTTTTACCTTCTCACCTCCATACCAGTCTGCCTTCATTGGTTGGTATGCCGCAGCAAAGGGGTTTGACGGTTTTCTTCGCTGGGCCTACAACTCATGGGTAGAAGATCCGTTGGTTGATTCCCGATATCATCACTGGTCGGCAGGCGACACGTACCTGGTTTACCCGGGGCCAAGGAGTTCCATTCGTTTTGAGCTGCTTCGGGAGGGGATACAAGACTATGAGAAGATCAGAATACTGAGGCAGGAGTTGAAGCAAAAAGGAACTGAGGAAGCATCGCGACAATTGCAGCAACTGGACAGCCTACTGAAAACCTGTGACTGGCAGGATGCAGGACACATGCAGGGTTTTGTGGACGAGGGCAAACAGTTATTGGAGAAGTTATCGGAAGAATAGCCAATACAGCATAATTATTCCTAATTAAACATTTACGAATTAAAAATGATCTGATGAAAACAAATTTGACCAGAATTGTATTTATAATAACCTGCTTGTTTTGTTTTGCTTGTACGCAGCAGACAACCTGGCAGGATAAACTAGAGGAAAGCCTGAACCATATTGCTGATTCCCTTTCTTCAAACCTTAAGGAATGGGAAGTGCCGGACCGTATTTTTAAAGTGGAAGATTTTGGGGCCCTTGCTGATAGTCAAACCATAAATACGTTGGCCATCCAAAAAGCTATTGATACCTGCTCGGCCTCAGGGGGCGGTATTGTTTTGTTCACAAGTGGCAACTATGTTACCGGGACCATTGAGCTTAAATCGGGTGTCATGCTCAAAGTCTCAAAAGGGGCAACAATTTTAGGAAGTATCGCTCTTAAAGATTACCCTCCTAAAATAGAATCCTTAAAAAGTATCATGAGTGAGTGGTATGAGTTCCAACAATCGCTCATTTATGCAGAGAAGGCCGATAATATTGGCATTATGGGGCACGGGGAGATTTATTTCCGAGGGGAAAAAGAGAATTTTCCGGGTGAAGAATCCCCTGAAAAGGAACCGGGGCGCCCTGCCGGCATCAGGATGTTTGAATGCAAAAATGTGGTGGTCAAAGACATCCTTTTAAGAAACTCAGCATCTTGGATGCAGGGCTATGTATACTGTGAAAATTTGATTTTTGACGGTATGAAAGTGATCAATCAGGGCAACTGGAATAATGACGGCCTTGATCCGGATGGATGTAAGAACGTGATAGTAAGGAACTGTTTTATCAACTCTGAAGATGATGCGATGTGCCTGAAAGGGGCCAGTAACCGCCAGTCAAAAAACATACTGATAGAAAACTCAACCTTTGTAACCAGTTGCAATGCATTTAAATTTGGTACCGACACCCAAGGGTCGTTTAAGAATATCATTGCCCGTAACCTTGTCTTGGGGGGGACCCCCGATTCGCTGGAAGCAATGATCGGTCATGAAGCCAGCACCGGGATAACCATAGCTACGGTAGACGGGGGCAACGTTGAAAATATCCTGATCTCCAATATCGTCATTAACCAGGCTCGATGCCCGATCTTTCTTCGGGTCGGAGACAGGGGAAGGGTGATGAAAGGAACACTCAGACCTGAGCCCGGTTATTTAAAACATATTATCATACGAGATGTAACGGGAGAGCGGAATTTAAGACAAGGCTCCTTAATATCGGGGATAAGCGGACACTCGGTTGAAGATGTGATTATAGAGAATATGAATATTTCGATGGAAGGCGGAGGAACATCAAAAATGGAAAATTCTCCTGTTAAGGAAGATGAAGGAGGATATCCTGATGCACATCAGTTCTCCCGGTCGGGGCTTCCGGCATATGGTTTTTATATCCGCCACGCAAAAAACATACGGCTTGAAAATGTTACGATTTCCCCAAAAACAGAAGATCAAAGGCCTGTTTTCAAGTCTGGAGGGGATATCGAAAATGTATTAATCAATGGTAAGAGGCTGGATGATCGGGAGTAGGTGTAATTAGTGCCCCGAAATTATAGGTATTGCTACATATCATTGTGATAGTAATAGCTATTTCCGTTTTATCCTGCCATAATGCATTCGGTCATTACAATTATTGTCCGCGAGTTTTGTCTCAGATATTAGCGAGTCTTTCAAAATAAAATATTCAAATGATAAATAATAATAAAACAATAAAAATAGATCAAAAAAACAGCCGTCGGGATTTTCTTCGGCAGTCTGCCGTGTTAACGACGGGTCTTTTTGCGTTTCCTCGCTGTATTTCCAATAAGGTAGCACCTTCCATACCATTAGAGATTATCAAAGATGGTGGGAGTGGTTATACCGTGGTCTTGAACAGGGAAGCCAATGAACAGGAGGAAAATGCAGCAGGCCAGTTGGTAGGTTATATTGAGCAATCCAGCGGAGTCCGTTTACCGGTCCAGAAGGGCCTAACAGGAGATGCCCGCGTGAGGAAGAAGATTGTCCTAGGTTTCGGGGATGTTACTGAGAGCCTGGGCATCACTGTTGAAACAACCTTGTTGGGGGGCCAGGGTTACCTGCTGGAAAGTGTAGGGGATAATTTGGTGATAGCCGGAAGCACGGGGCTTGGCACCCTTTACGGTGTTTTCGATTTTTTAGAAAGTTATCTGGGAGTGCGTTGGTATGCGCCGGGAGTAAGCAGTGTGCCGAAGGTTTCAAAGCTTACAGTTCCATCGGTTGACCAAACAACGGTACCTTCAATTTTATACAGGGAGCCGCGCTATACGTGGCCGGGCAAGGACAAGGATTTTATGAGCCATTTGCGAATCAACTCCGGTAAATGGGGCGGTTTAGGTTCAGGCTATTTTGATTTCCTCAGTCCGAAAGAGTTTTATGACGACCATCCTGAATATTTTTCAGAGATCGGCGGCAAACGCATCAGGGAAGAGACCCAGCTGTGTTTGACCAACCCTGAGGTATTTGAGATCGTTTTAGAACGGATGTTGCAAAAAATGCGGGACAACCCTGATTCCCGTGCGTATAATTTTTTCGCAGAGGATTATTACAACTACTGTCAGTGTGAAAACTGCCAAGCTGTAAATGAACAGTATGGTAGTAACGGAGCCACGCAGTTTGCTTTTTTGAATAAGTTAGCCGAGCACATCTCGAAAGAATTTCCAAATAAGCTGCTGGGCACGCTTGCCTATACTTATACAGAGAAGCCCCCGAAGGGGATGGCTATCCATCACAATGTGATCATCTGGTTGTGCCATATGTTCCCCTGTTGTGACAGCCATTCGATCGAAAGTTGTGAGCGGAACGCCTCCTATAAAGAACATGCAATTAAGTGGTCGAAGATCTGCAACCATTTATATATCTGGCACTACATTGTGGATTTTGCCCACTACTACAACCCTTTCCCAAACTTCAGGGCGTTTGCCTCGGACATGCGTTTTTACAAGCGCCTGGGAGTTGAAGGTATTTTTGCCCAGGGAATCAGTGATTCCGGTGGTGGTGGCGAATTCAGTTTGCTACGTGGCTACTACTGTGCCCGTTTGCTGTGGGACGTTGACCAGGATGCAAATGCGGTAATGAAGGATTTTCTGCAAGGCTATTATGGAAAAGCATGGGAACTAATATGGGACTACATTAATTTATTGCAGGATGAAGTAGAAGAAAAGAATATCCATCTGCATTTATATGTTAACCCGGGTCAGGGGCATTTAAGTGATGCGATTGTATCACAGGGGACAGACCTTTTTGACCAGGCAGAGGCTGCAGTAACAGGTGACCCTGTTTTGCTTGATCGGGTGCAGGTAGCCCGGATGCCCATCGATTACGCGAAGCTTTTCCCACGCAACGGTTACCATATTGAAAAGGAGAGGTTGGTCTTTAACGGGAGAATCGGGGGGCCGGTGGAAGCGGGAAAGTTCATCGAAAAGATGAAACGTCATGGTTTTAGGTCCATCCGAGAACGATTTATGTCCAACCCGGAGCAGTTGCTGGGCATGAGTGTGATGCTAACAGGTGGGCTACCGGTTGCCACTTTGGAGAATGATTTTTTGAGGGTCGATGTTGTGCCGGTGCTTGCAGGCAGGATATTGCGGATCATTGATAAGAAGAGTGGCCGGTGTATCACGGCACACAACAAGGTCAGGAGCCTGTGGTTCCCCTTCACGGGGGGACAGGAGAATAGGTTGGGTGAACTTCACAGTCCTTACGGGTGGGTTGAACCGGCAGAGCTCGTAAAACAAACCACTGTATCGCTAACAACACGGGCAAAGTTAAAGAACGGGCTGGTGCTGGAACGAAGGATCAGTTTATCGGGAAGGAACAAGCTGAAAATAAGCAGCAGTGTCATCAACACCGGACAAAAAGCAATAGAGACCCGTTTACGCAGCCACCTGGAGCTGGATATGGGTGACCTTCGTTCCACACAGGTATCGTTTGTCAATAAAGCAGGAGAGCAGACCAGCCCTGAAACAGGAGCTATTATTTCGGGTATGAGGGAGGGTGTCCATTATTACCAGGAAGAAGTCCCCAATGGTCAATGGCATTTTGAGTCTGGAGGGCTTGGAGTGAAACAGTCTTTCGATGGTGGGCAGGTCGAGTTTGTCAGTTTACACGCTTTCCCTGAAGATATGGGAGACCTGGAAATTGAGCTGTGGCTTCCCATTCAGAAGATTGATACAGGGGGGAAACGGTCATTTGAAGAAACAATAGAGGTCAAAAGCTAGATACTTTGTATGCAAATAAATATATAAAAAGAACAACGTTCAAGCCGGTTGAAGATTCATTAATATTCCGGTAATAAAAATATTATAACCAAAAAATCATATCAAACTATATCATGGAATTATTATGTCCTGATTTTAAAAATAAGTATTTAAGTAGGAATTCTTGTTTCACCGGCTTATTTATTATTCTTACTTTTTTATTCCCTCTTCGAAATTTTGCTTCGCTGAAAACAATGGAGGATCCTTATCTATGGCAAAAATTAAGCTTGCCTGAACTGGATTTTTCTTTGGAGGGAAAGATCGCAGGAATAGTTGGTAATTATGTTCTCGTTGAAGGAGCAACTGTTGGTTTTGTGGGCAGTTGTTTTGCCCAGTACTTTATCCAAAAATATACGGAGATTAATGTATTTGCCTATGTATTTACCGGTATGGCAGTCTGCTTTGTTGTAGGATATTTAGCAAGCTTTTTCTTTCCTGAAAAAACAGAAAATATGATGAATACAGAGCAAGCATAATGTAATTACAGATTTAAAATAATAGACGTAGATACACTTTGAAGTATAAAATAATTAAGAATGAGTTTTAAAAAAAATGTAAATTATGAAAATTAAATTTTTTTTCAGACGAGAAATTGCCATGTTTTTTGGATGGATAGTATTGTTCGCTTCTTGTTCAAAAGAAGATCCTATTGCGCCTACGGTTCAGTTTACTGCTGAGGTGAGTGGTTACGAGGTAACCATAACTGCAGAAGCGACTGATGCAGTGAGTTATCTTTGGGATTATGGAGACGGGAACACATCAACGACTTCCGGCAGCCATACCTATACCTACGCTGCATCAGGTGATTATACGATTAAAGCCACAGTAACCAGTGCGGATAATTTAACAGCATCCGAAACAGTTGATGTAACCATTGCAGCTTCCACCGAGGAAATGATAGCAGGGACCGGGACAGGGGGCAAGACCTGGGTGCTTACCCAGGCCGAGACTTCTTTCTCAGGAGGGGTTGGTGTTGGATTGTTAACCAATGATGTTGCAATCATCCCTGAGTGGAGCACTGTTGCAGATGGTTTGCTGTCCTTAATGGGGCTTGGAGATGAGTATGCCGATGAGTTTACTTTTTACAGGGACGGTACTTTTAAGATAGATACCAAGAACGGACGCGGGCTTGCCGGAGTGGTCTATGCCAACATCGTTTCACCAAATGATAAGAAGGAATCAAATGCCCCTACCAAGTTGCCGCTGGCATCAATCCCATTTTCAAATGTTGATAATGCAAGCTGGGAATTAAGTTATGATGACAGGACAGTAGACTGGTATGATTGGTTGGTATCCAAATCGTCAAAAACAACGACCTTTACGTTCCCGGAGAATGATCCTGATAAAATAGCAGAAATTAAGATTTCGTCAGGGGCATACCTTGCAGTTAACGATTTATATTACCCTGAACCTATTGCCACAGCGATTGGTTTGCCCGGGCCGGTAGATAATTCTTTTTATATTTTAAAAAAGATAACAGCTAATTCAATGTATATTACAGTTTGTATAAACAGCTATCCCAATAAGCCCTATATGGCATCTGTAATGTTACATTTAACATTAGTTCCGAAACAATAATTATTTTAAAAATTAAAAATGAAAGGGATTTATTACCGGGCAATATTGCCCGGTGGTAAGTTTACCTTATAAAATATCTTAAAAAAAAGTGATTAGCAGAGGACACAAATTATTGTTAAATGCTTTCTGCTAAACTGTAATTTATGTTTTGGCAATGGCTCTGAGTAGTGAAATATCTGCTTTAGTCAACGTGTATAAAAGAACGTGTTTTATTAAGAAATAAGAAAATGAAGTTAATTACAAAACCATTTTTTCTGGGCATTTTAGCTATTACTTTCTCTTTTGTGGCGCATCCTCAGGATTTAGCATCAGTTGAGTCTTGTTATTTTAAGTTGGAAGATGATCAGTTAATTATTGGTAATGATGTTTTAACAAGGACTTTTAAATGGAACGGGGGGAATTTGCAAAATAAATCACTGACGGATATTCGTAACAATATTCGTTTTGATTTTGAAACAGGAGAAGAAGGCTTTGGAATTTTCGGCTTAACGCAAAAAGTTTTGCAGGCTGATGTCACACAAAAAGTTGTTGCTCAAACGTCTGTTATTCCTGAACATTTGGAGGTAGAAGTATATGCAGAATATGAAAAAATAGAAGTAAAGAGGGTGTTTTCTGTTTATCCCGGGTGTCCGGCCATTGCCAGCAATTTTTATGTCAGGTTGAAGACAAACGAAGATATTCAATTTGATACTGCAGAAGCCAAGCTTGAAAGCTTTCGCTTTACAACAGACCATTGGAAATATAGAGCTGTTGAGTTTTTCGACCGCACGGATGTAAATAATAATCTTGTGAGAGAAGTTAGTATGGTCGGGTACCGGGATTTGGAACAAATGAAAGGCAATATTTTGCATGTACAGGATATGATTAGCGGGAACTCTTTCTTCATTTTGAAAGAGGCACCCTGTTCATTTGTACAACTCAATTATGCCGGGTATGATTTTCTGTGTGACAAAAATCAGTGTCAGGTTATAGGACTTGGAATATATCCTGATGATTTGGCGCAAGGCAGGTGGCTAAAAACATACGGGGCAGTTGTTGGGCTTTCAGGTACATCTGAACTGGACTTTTTGGAAGCACTGAGAACCTATCAGAAAAATGTCAGGATTCATCGCAAGGATCGCGATGAAATGATAATGATGAATACCTGGGGTGACCGGAACAGGGATGCAAGTATAAGTGAAGAAAATATCAAAAAAGAAATTAAAGCCTGTAAAAAATATGGTATTACTCATTTACAAATTGATGACGGATGGCAACAAGGCCTTTCCAAAAACTCCGCTAAAAAAGAAGGGAAGTTGTGGAACGATTGGAAGGCAGAAGACTGGCAACCTTCCAAACAAAGGTTTCCTAATGACTTCGGTATAATTGTAGATTATGCAAAAAATAATAATGTAGGGTTAGGCTTATGGTTTAATCCCAGCCGTAATTCCGATTACCAGAATTGGAAACCGGATGCAGAGGTAGTTGTAAGCCTTTTCAGGACTTATGGCATCAGGTATTTTAAGATTGATGGCGTTCATTTACCAAGCAAAAAGGCAGAACTAAACCTGACAAAATTTTTCGACTACATAGCGGAGGAAACCAATGATTCAGTATTTTTAAATCTTGATGCTACGGCAGGTACAAGGGGAGGATACCATTTCCTGAATCGATACGGAAATATTTTTCTGGAAAACAGGTATACGGATTTTGTGAATTATTATCCATATAGGACTTTGCGTAATCTCTGGATGCTGTCCAGCTATGTTCCACCGGAAAATTTGCAAATTGAATTTTTAAATAAATGGAGGAATGGGGATAAATACCACGATGGTGATCCTTTTGCTCCCATCAATATTCCTTTTGATTATCAGTTTGCCATTACGTTGATGGCTCAACCATTGGCATGGTTTGAGGCTTCCTTGTTGCCGGAAGAAGCAAAGTCAGTTATTCCAGTAATTAAAAAATACAAAGAACACCAATATAAAATACATTCTGGTACTATTGTTCCGATAGGCAATGAACCAGATGGTAAGTCATGGACAGGTTTCCAATCCATAAGCAACAACAATAATGAAGGGTATTTAATGATATACCGTGAGTTTAATACTCAGGATAAGGCATCAATTAAGACTTTTTTACCTGAAAACAAGCATGTTAAATTTGAATTATTACTTGGAACAGGAAACCCATTGTCTCAAACAACCCGAAAGGATGGTTACGTTGATTTTCATATGCCATCTGAATATTCTTATGGATTATTTAAATATATAGTTAAAGATTAGTAAGAGATAGGAAAGTGCCACTATCATATTCCATCAGTCTCAGATGCCTGGATTTCCGTGCTTGGGTTCCTGGAACAGAGGCAAAGGAAAATCCCGAACCTACCACAGGTGCAATTGAAATCATACGAAGAAGAACAAAGAGCTATGGTTTTTTGATGGTATCGCTAAGTAATGTGAGGGGTTTTAATATGGAAAGATACAACCTGCGTGTTAATAATGTAATCAGAACAAAAATGTTATGATTGGAAAGAATCCCAAAGGCTCGTCGAAGCAGCATAGTAATAAAAGGAAAGATGTATGAACAAAATGATTATAGTTCACGGAAGGGGCACGTTCACATAGATAAGGAACCCAAAAAAGGGGATATCATTTTGTTGCGGCAAGGGCCTACAAAATGTTCATGACCGGGGTTAAACTAATTTGACCGCAATTGGATAAAACCGGCATTGCTAGGCTCTTATCTGGCATCATTTTTTCAAATTAGGCATTTAAGAATTAATAAATTATCCAATGAAAACCAATCTGACAATAATTGTATTTATTTTGATCTGTTCCTATTGCTCCAGTTGTTCGCAGAAAAGGACATGGAATGATGGCTTGGAAGCCAATCTGAATGAAATAGCTGATTCCCTTTCTTTAAACCTGAAGGACTGGGAAATACCAGACCGTATTTTTAAAGTGAAAGATTTTGGGGCCCTTGCTGATAGTCAGACCATGAATACGGAAGCCATCCAGAAAGCTATTGATTCCTGTTCCGTGTCGGGGGCAGGATTGTTCTGTTCTCGAACGGCAACTACGTAACCGGGACGATCGTGCTTAAGTCGAACGTCATGCTCAAAATCTCCAAAGGAGCAAAAATATTAGGGAGTATAAATCTTGATGATTATCCCCCTAAAATAGAATCCTTTAAAGTATCAGACCGAGTGGTATGAATTCCAAAAATCGCTTATTTATACGGAGAAGGAGGCTGTCCTCTATGTTGAAAACCAAACTTCAAGGTAATTTTTTAAAGTTTATTTCATCATTATAATGATATTTTGTTGGAATTGTGGGTAACTCGTTGGAGTTATCCATGATTTCAATAAAAACACCTATAAAATCAATCTTCTATTAACGGTCTTTTATTTAAGCCGTAAGTTCACTTGTTAAATTTTACAGGGCAAAACGTATACTAAAAATAGCAGTCCGGTTTATGGCTGCAGACAGCCTGTAACGATTACCTTGCAAAATGATTTTTATAAGTTTATGCTAATCCTAGCTGATATTCAATATTTTCTGTTAGTACTAATTTTATCCTGTTTAATAATTTTCGGGCAACTTTAATAATTGCTTTATTACTCTCCATCCGGGTAATTTGATTTTTATAATACATCAGCAAACCCGGATCTTTTCTTATGGCTACCCATGCACATTCTATTATTTTTTGCTTTAAATATTTATTGCCCCTTCTGGTGTTTTTTCCAACACTATCTTTTTCGCCACTACTATGTGTATTCGGAATAAGCCCAAAATAACAACAGAGCTGGTCTAACGACCGGAACCGTTTTATGTCTCCGATTTCCGAAAGAAGTGTCATTGCAGTGTTCATACCAATTGAAGGAACCTTTAATAACAACTCAATATTCTTTTTAAAGACAGGACTTCCTGACAACTCTTTTATCGCTTGGTCGAGTTCCTTTTTTTGTTGCTCAAGGAACTCCAGTTCTTTAATATAGGTGGCAAAACTATTCTGCCCAGCAATAGTCTCCATTTTCACTTGCTTTAGTTCCGAAACAAACTTTCTGCCCCAGTGCTTATCTGAATAATTTTCCAGGCAGATGCCATAATGCATTAAAAAAAATTTGATCCGGTTTTTTACCCTGACCTGGTCAGTAACTATTTTTACCCTGGTACGAAGTAAAGATTTGGCTTCCTGCAATTCAACAGAAGGAATATATATTCCTGTGAGCTCATTGTTTTTCAAAGAACGTGATAGTTTTCTACTATCAATTGTATCACTTTTTCGTTTTCTCTCTTTGTCCATGGTCGGAATATCCGCAGGATGGGCAACAATACACTCAATTCCCGCTTTTGTTAATTCCCGTTGTAACCAAAAACCGGAAAAACCAGCTTCATAAACACATTTAAACCTGGCCCCCGGGTAATTGGTCGCTAAATGATTTACCAAACCTTTGACGTCAGGAGATTGGCTGAACGTTTTTAATTCAAACTCTTCTGACCGGATGGTTACTTTCCAAATTTTTAGATGGACATCAATTCCAACATTGATAGCTTCTCCATTAAAATTTAATAACTTTATTTTTTTCATTGAGCTTCGTGTTTTAGTCCAATTGAAAGTTAATACTTTCCTCGAAGCTCTTTTTCAAACATATGAACTAAAAAGGGCATAAAACATTTTCAAAACTATCAAATTGAAAGTAACCATTCGAGTTTTACCTCTAAATCCCCTGAAGTGGACTTTAAGCCTCCCCTCTAGGGGAGGTTTGGAAGGGTAAAATGGAAGTCTCGGGTACAGTTTGTAAGTTTCAAATTTTGCATTAGATGCCCATAAACAGGGCGTTATTGTGAATAAAATTTGAAATCCCGACTTTTGTCGGTTAATAGTGATTTTATATGATAAGCTCACCAGAATTCACCCAAAAGAGCAAATTTTATTAAAATAAATCAGATATAATTCTCATGCAAGCTCTTGTTGTATAGACCTTCATTACTGGGTTACTGAGTCAAATATAAATAAAAAAACTACTCACCGTATTGCTCACCAGAATTTTGATTTTATGTGATTTACTTTGATTTAATAAAAAACACAAAAACATGTAAATCATATAACCTACAGGTTTTTGGTTTTATTTGATTTTTCGAAAAGTGAACCTGAAGGGACTCGAACCCCCAACCTCCTGATCCGTAGTCAGGTGCTCTATCCAATTAAGCTACAGGTCCATTTTCTATTTTTAGAACAACTCTTACAATGCTGAGTTTTTCAACTGGTCTGTACTGTAAAAGCGGTGCAAATATAATATTTTTTAATAAAACCCAACAATAAAATAAAACTTTAACTGTACTTTTCCATTTTATCTTCAATAGTAACATCATTTTCAAAGTTCACCTGAATTTTCAAATTTGTCAACATTTTTTCTGTTCCTGCATTTTTACAGGCTTCATGTACCTTTTCTAACAAAAAAGGCAACTCGCTGTAACAACATTCAACCACTGTTTCAAACGGACAAACCTGATGTTTTAACCCCGTTTCTTTTATTGCCTCAATTGCACTATCAACCAACGCATACTTCAATTTTCCTTCTGCCTCAGGCAACACCTGAATTGCCACATTTATTTTATTCGTCATCCAATTCATCAAAATCTTCTTCTTTACTCTCATTTAACATTTGAACTATTTCACCTCTTGTTAACACCTTTACATTTGTAACAATCATATCTTCCTGCAAAAAATCACCATATTGGTTGCATTCGTCAATAACGTTCTTAAATGTTTGTTTTAAATCCGCCTGCAACGGCAACATCACTTGCACGGTTGAAAATCCTTCCATAAAGTCAATTATTTCGAACTCGCCTTCATGATGCTTCAGTTCAAAAATCAACTCATCTTTTAACAATTTTCGCTGTGTCGTATTTAATACCTCTTTTTCATTCTGATTAATAAAAACAGCAAAGTATCTTAATTTCTGTCCTTTACCACCAAGCCCCGTTGATATAAACACCTGCTGTTCATCGAGCAACGAGCTTTGTAACAACATACGGTTTTCCTGAAAAGCCAAAATAGCCCACTGCTTCAATATTCCTACAGAATTCTCTACAAATTTCTCTATTGTTCGATATGCGGCAACATCATTATATGCAGCAATTCCTGATAAAATTTCTTTTTTCCTTGCAGTTGTAACATCCGGGTCAAATAGCTGGTTCCTGTCTTCAAAGCATTTATCAATCAACGTCCCTTTTCTGTTGTTCTTCGAGAAATCAAAATATTTCATTTGAATATCGATATCGATCTTTTCTTCAAGAATATTAAAATTCTCCGGAAGGCTTTCCAACGCTTTTTTAATGTTATTATAGAAAATATCTTCTTCCATATATTGTATTTATATTAACAAAAATAGCGACTTGTTGCTATATGAGAAGAACATTTACATTTTATTTTTATTGCAGTGAAATGTGAATATCTTTGCAAGCCTATTTTTATTCAATTTAATTTTACAGAAGAGGGATTGAAATGCAGTGAAGCTTAGCGAAGTAAAACATAGTGAATCGGTTATTATCATTAAGGTTCTGGGGCATGGCTCATTCAGAAGACGAATTTCAGAAATGGGATTTGTAAAAGGCAAAGAAATAAAAGTAATAAAAAATGCCCCTTTTAATGGTCCTTTTGAATTTAAAATCCTTAATTACAATATTTCGCTACGAAAATCGGAAGCAGATTTAATTGAGGTAGTACCAGTAAATGAGTTTATCAACACTGAAAACGAAACGTACAGTGGTGTTATTGAGAAAAAAACAAAGCTAGTCAACCGTCCTCTTCATTCCAATATTATCAATATTGCTCTGGTTGGAAACCCCAATTGTGGAAAAACAACTCTCTTCAATTTTATTTCCGGCTCAAAAGAAAAAGTTGGTAATTATACCGGTGTTACAGTAGATATAAAAAAAGCGACTTTTAAAGCCAAAGGATACACATTCAATTTTTATGATTTACCCGGCACTTATAGTTTAACAGCTTATTCCAAAGAAGAAGTTTTTGTACGGAAATTTATTTATGAGCAAACTCCGGACATTGTAATTAACGTGTTGGATTCAACCAACCTGGAACGAAATCTTTTTCTTACAACTCAGCTAATTGACATGGACTTGCGTATTATTGCGGCATTAAACATGTACGATGAACTGGAGAAAAGAAAACTAAACTTTAAACAGGAAAAACTGGCAAAATTATTGGGAATTCCGCTGGTGCCTACAATAAGTTCGAAAGGAGTTGGACTTGATAATTTAATTGATAAAGTAATTGATGTATTTGAAGATTGTGAAAAAACATCCAGGCACATCCACATAAACTATGGCAAAGACCTAGAAGAATCTATTCAAATAATCAGGCAAAAGATAAAAGAGAACAAACCAATTACGGATAAAATATCATCACGTTTTCTTGCAATTAAGTTGCTTGAGAAAGACAAACAAGTACTCGATCTTTTAAATAATTATTCGAACTTTGATGAAATTCAAAAGACCACATCAAAAGAAATTACCAAAATTGAGGGGCTGGCTAACGAAGACAGTGAAACCATAATAACCGATGCCAAATATGGATTTATTACTGGCGCCCTCAAAGAAACATTAGAAGATCCGAATCCGGTACAAGAAACCCGCTCAGAAAAAATAGATAGCATTTTAACCCAGAAATACCTGGGCTTTCCATTATTTACAGCTATCCTTTTCTTAATGTTTTACGCCACATTTACACTTGGGGCATACCCAATGAATTGGATAGATACGGGAGTAGGCTCATTAAGCAATTTTATCTCGGGAATAATGCCCGAAGGCATGCTGAAAGATTTACTTATAAACGGAATAATCAGTGGTGCCGGAAGTGTTATTGTTTTCCTCCCAAATATTTTAATTCTCTTCTTTTTCATTTCATTGCTTGAAGGTACTGGTTATATGGCCAGGGCAGCATTTATTATGGATAAGATTATGCACCGGTTTGGATTACACGGACGCTCTTTTATCCCTTTAATTATGGGATTTGGGTGTAATGTTCCCGCAATCCTGGCAACACGTTCAATGCGAAACAGGGGCGACCGATTATTAACGATGTTAATTGTTCCGTTCATGTCGTGCAGTGCACGTTTACCCGTTTATATACTTATTATTTCTGCTTTCTTCAAAAAATACCAAACACTGTATTTGATAGGAATTTACCTTGTGGGAATCATTTTTGCTTTTATAACCGCACAAATACTAAATAAAACAGTTTTCAGAAACAAGGAAACTCCTTTTGTAATGGAATTGCCTACTTACAGGCTCCCCACCCTACGCAATATTTTATATCACATGTGGGACAAAACACAACACTATTTAAAAAAAATTGGAACAATTATTTTGGTAGGGGTAATTATTATTTGGGCGTTGGAATATTTCCCACGCAGTACTAAAAAAACAGCGCAATTTGAAAATGCACTAAAAACAACAGAGAAAAACTTAACCCTTCCAAGTTCAGAAAAAGAAAAGGAAATAGCAAACCTAACCCAGCAGCTTGAATCTGACCGGTTAGTAAATTCCTATTTAGGACGATTAGGCAAGGTAATAGAACCGGTAATGCGCCCGCTTGGATTTGACTGGAAAATGAGCATTAGTTTACTGGCCGGACTTCCTGCAAAAGAGATTGTTGTAAGTACAATGGGTATTTTGTATCAAAGCGGAGACGATGAAAACACGGTTAATTTACAACTAAAGTTACAAAATGAAACATACCAAAGTGGAAATAAAATTGGAGAAAAAGTTTTCACCCAGCCGGCAGCACTGGCTTTTTTAATTTTTATTCTGGTTTATTTTCCCTGCATAGGTGTTATTGCTACTATAAAAAATGAGTCAGGTTCCTGGAAATGGGCTGTTTTCACCATCATTTATACAACAACACTTGCATGGATTGCCGCCTTTGTCACATACAATATTGGAACCTTAATATGGTAGCATGGCACAGGAAATCATAACATATATTATTATTGCTCTCGCTATCACCATTGCAGTACATAAAATAACAAAAAAGTTCCGCAGGAAAAAGTTTCAACCAAATCAGTACTTGAATAATGAAAAAACAGCTGTTCGACCAAAATGCGACGCATGTTCTGCTGAATGCATATTGAGAGATCTCAATACTCCTGTTGCTAAAGGCAATGATTTATGTAAAAAAATTACGGTTACTTCAAACAAGTTTTAACTTCTGAATAGTTCCGGAAGGATTTTCAGAACCAAAAACAAAACTCCCAGCAACCAATACATTGGCACCTGCTTCAAAAAGCAACTTTCCTGTTTCGTAATTTACACCTCCATCAACTTCAATATCGCATGCCGGATTATATTTATTGATCATATTTTTTAGTTGCCGAACCTTTTTGTAGGTGTTCTCAATAAATTTCTGTCCTCCAAAACCGGGATTTACTGACATTAACAATACCATATCTAATTCAGAAATAATATCTTCTAGCAGAGCAACCGGAGTATGCGGGTTTAAGCAAACACTTGCTTTTATGCCTTGTTTTTTTATCATCTGAATAGTTCGGTGTAAATGAGTGCAAGCCTCGTAATGAACGGTAATTATTGAAGCACCGGCAGCCACAAAAGGCTCAATAAACTGCTCCGGCCTCACAATCATAAGGTGAACATCAAGTGGTTTTTCAGCAATTTTATTAACATGCTGAATCACTGGGATTCCGAATGAAATATTAGGCACAAACACACCATCCATTACATCAAAATGGATATAGTCTGCCTCACTTTTGTTAATCATTTCTATATCCTTTTCCAGGTGATTAAAATTGGCGGAAAGGATAGAAGGAGCAATAAGACGTTTCATATACGTTGTAAAGTTACTTTCCCAGGTATGTTTTCAATAACCTGTTCCGATATTGATTTTTTAGTTTTTTAATTGCTTTTTCTTTAATTTGCCGAACCCTCTCACGAGTTAACCCAAAAACGTCTCCAATTTCTTCAAGTGTATGAGGCTGATAACCTTTTAGTCCAAAATAACACCGTAAAATCTCAGCTTCTCTTTCGTCCAAAGTAGCCAAAGAACGCTCAATTTCCTTACGTAAGGAACTATCCATTAATTCATTATCCGGACTAGGAGAGTCATCATTCAACATAACATCATACATATTATTTGCCTCTTCGTCGCGAATAGGAGCATCCATGGAAACATGAATACTTGAAAAATTCATGGAGTCTTCTATTAACTCCGGCCGAAGTTCCATTATATCAGCAACTTCTTCCACTGTAGGTTCTCTTTGAAACTCCTGCTCCAGCTTATTAAACGTCTTATTTATTTTATTAATTGAACCTATTTTGTTTAATGGTAGTCGAACAATCCTGGCCTGTTCGGCCAGTGCCTGAAGAATAGATTGCCGAATCCACCACACAGCATAAGAAATAAATTTAAAACCACGGGTTTCATCAAAACGTTCAGCAGCCTTTATTAAACCCAGATTTCCTTCATTTATCAGGTCGGGTAAACTTAATCCCTGATTTTGATATTGTTTCGAAACAGAAACGACAAAACGAAGATTAGCTTTAATAAGAAGTTCCAAGGCCTGGCGATCTCCTTTTTTTATGCGTTTGGCTAATTCAACTTCCTTCTCTGCAGATAGTAATTCAACTTTACCAATTTCATGTAAATACTTGTCGAGTGACAGCGTATCACGATTCGTTACTTGTTTGGTTATTTTAAGTTGTCTCATACAAATCCAAGAATTGGTTAAATCATAAAAATTAACCAGTTTAAGGTTGGTAAACCATTCAATCGCTCAAATATAACACACTATTTGTATTCATCTATACGTATAAATACGTATTCAGTTTATAAAAAGAACGATTTTATTACTATTCTGTTCAAATGTATATAAATTATCTACACATTATTCAAAAGAAAACGTCTAAATAAGATGAAATCTTTTCCCAGTTCAACCGACCGTTTTTGCCCTTTCATAAACGAGGCAAGTTTTTCAGGAATTACCACATTTTCTTCTCCAACTAATCCATCAACCGTTTCCTTAAACTTTGCCGGATGTGCAGTTTCAAGAAATACACCAACCTCTCCTTCCGATAAGTATTCACGCAAAGCCTGAAATCCACAGGCACCATGAGGATCACACAAATACCCAGTTTCTTTAAATACTTTGGTTACAACTGTCCGAATATCCCCATCCAAGTAGCGATACCCTTTAATAATTTTCGAAATAACCTGATGCGAATTACCATACAGATCCAATATGCGTGCAAAATTGCTAGGCGCCCCAACATCCATGGCGTTGGCAATTGTTTCAACGGAAGGCCGGGGATTATAATTCCCTGTTTCCAGATATTCAAAAACAACATCGTTGGCATTATTTGCTGCGATAAATTGTTTTACTGGCAATCCCATTTCACGCGCAAACAAGCCGGCAGTAAGATTCCCCAAATTCCCGCTCGGAACAGAAACAACCAACTCTTTCCCCTGCAACTCTCCTATTTCTTTTAACCGGGCATAAGCATTAAAATAGTAAAAGGCTTGTGGCAAGAAACGAGCTACATTTATTGAATTTGCTGACGTTAGCACCAATCTCTCATTTAACGCAGTATCAAGAAAGGCAGTTTTCACCAGGTGTTGACAATCATCGAAAGTACCATCAATTTCAATAGCTGTTATGTTTTTCCCCAGCGTTGTAAATTGCGATTCCTGAATTTTACTCACTTTCCCTTTGGGATAAAGTACATAAACATGAATTCCTTCTACGCCCAGAAAACCATTGGCTACTGCACTTCCGGTATCTCCCGAAGTAGCAACCAGCACATTTACTGTTTTTTCTGTTTTAACCAGAAAATGATTTAACAAGCGAGCCATAAAACGTGCTCCAACATCTTTAAATGCTAAAGTTGGCCCGTGAAAGAGTTCCAGTGAATAAATATTATCGGTAACTTTTACCACCGGACAATCAAACTGAAGAGTATCAAAAACAATTTCTTTCAATTTTTCAGCTTCGATGTCTTCTCCAAAAAACTTTTTTGCCACTTCAAAAGCAATTTCCTGAAAAGAAAGTTGTTCAATACTATCAAAAAAGGAAGCAGGGAAACGCTCAATACGCTCGGGCATAAAAAGACCATTATCGGCTGCTAATCCTTTAACAACTGCCTCTTTTAACGAAACAGTGTTTGTTTTATCATTCGTGCTGTAATACTGCATTTAAGTCTGTTTTTCAAGGTATAAAAATAATACGTCAGCTTCAAAAGTTTCCTTCCTAATTTTTCTTTGCCAAAACATTAAGATTTAGATAACAAAACATGATATTTATCAGACATCATCTCAAATAGGAACTCTTTTGATTTATAATTTCCCTAAAAATGTTTTTATAAACTGATCGCCTTGTAACAAGCCCAGCAATCCTTTTTCTGCTTCAAACTCATCATAAACTTCCACATCGTCAGCGGCAGTTCCCGGCTTATAAATCAGAAATGGGACAGGATCGTGTGTATGTGTTTTTAATGCACAGGGAGTTGGGTGATCCGGTAAGACAGCAATGGCAACTTCCTCTTCCATTTTTTTTATTTCTTCCAGTATATATTTTACCACTCGCTGATCCAAATATTCAATTGTTTTTGTTTTTAGCTTCACGTCTCCTTCATGCCCTGCCTCATCACTTGCTTCAATATGCAGGTAAACCAAGTCGTTTTCTTTTAGTGCATTTACCGCAGCCTCTGCTTTTCCTTCATAATTTGTATTATACAAACCAGTCGCCCCTTCTACATGAATCACTTTCATTCCGGCATAAACACCAATGCCATGAATCAAATCTACAGCAGAAATAACAGCCGAATTCTTAATACCAAACATCTCGCTTAACGTAGGCATTTTGGGTTTGTATCCGGGCGACCAGGGCCAAATACTATTGGCAGGATCTTTTCCTTCCGCTTTACGTTTTATGTTAATAGGATGATCCTCCAACAACTCCTGCGATTGCAAGATCAACTGGTTTAGCATGTCGGTTGTTTCCAGCGCAAATTCTGTTTTTGCTTTTACCATAACATCGCGAAAAGGAGTGCCCGGAACATCGTGCGGAGGTGTACATTGCATATCTTTTACCCCATGATCTACAACCATCAAATGACGATAAGAAACGCCGGGATAAAAAGAGACTGTCTCCGTCCCCAATTTTTCATTTAAAAAGGCGATAAGTTCGGCTGCTTCTTCCGTAGTAATATGGCCTGCTGAATGATTTTTGATCTTTTCATTTTCCACACAAATCAGGTTACACCTCAATCCCAAATCGTCGGGTTGCAACTTAACCCCCATACTGGCAGCCTCCAGCACACCACGTCCTTCAAACACTTTTTCCACATCGTAGCCGAGTACAGCCATATTTGCGATTTCACTTCCCGGATGCATGGAAGCAGGAACTGTAATAAGCCGCCCATTTTGCCCGTTTTTCGCTAACCAGTCGATGTGTGGTTTTTGCGCCATCTGCAAAGGTGTTTTTCCACCAAAATCTTTTAGTGGTTCATCAGACATTCCATCGCCCAATATTATCAAGTATTTCATCTGTATATCTTTTCAATCGTGTTTATAATCTATTCTTTCAAACAAAAATATCGTAAAACAGCATTGTTAAATATTCGACACTTTTATTAAATCTGCAAAAACACCAGCTGCTGTTACTGATGCTCCGGCACCATACCCTTTTATCAGCATCGGAAATTCCTGATACCTTTCGGTGGTGTACATTACCAGGTTGTTACTTCCCTCCAAATCGTAAAACGGATGACGGGAATCAACCTGCTGCAAACCAACTTCAGCTTTTCCATTCTCGAAACGGGCTACAAAACGCCACTTTTTGCGTTCTTTTTCCAGTTGCTGTCTTTGTTTTTCGAACTCATCATCTAGCTGCACAACATTTTTCCAGAACTCATCCAGCGAGCCATTAAAAAATTCATCGGGAACAAACCGGTTTATTTTGATGTCTTCCATCTCCAAGGGATAGCCAGATTCACGAGCTAATATTAAAATTTTTCTGGCTACGTCCACTCCACTTAAATCAATACGAGGATCGGGCTCCGAAAAACCTTCATCTTTTGCCATTTGAATGGTTCTACTTAAAGGAACATCGGCCGCAATTGTATTAAAAATAAAATTCAGCGTACCTGATAAGACCGCCTCAATCTTTAAAATCCGATCGCCTGAATTCACTAAATCATTCAGCGTATTAATTATAGGTAAACCAGCTCCAACATTGGTTTCAAACAAAAACTTAATTCCTTTTCGTTTCGCTATTTTCTTTAGCTCTGCATAATTTTCATAAGCTGACGAAGCCGCAACTTTGTTGGCAGCCACAATGGATATATTTGAACTGATAATCTCTTTATAATATGAAGCAACCTCATCAGAAGCAGTACAATCCACAAACACAGAATTATAAATATTCATTTCTTTTATTTCATTAATAAAGTCACGAATACCTGATTTTTTCTCCGATTTTTCTAACTGCTGAGCATACGACGCAATATCAATGCCCTCACGTTTAAAAACCATTTTGCGAGAATTGGCCACTCCTGTTAATTTTATTTTCAGTCGATTTTCTTTTAGCAATCTTTCCTGTTGTTTCATAATCTGGCCAAGCAGGTTTCCTCCAACAGTACCAATTCCCATAAGAAACACATTCAATTCCACATTTTCTGAAAGGAAAAACGATTCGTGGACAACATTTAAGGTTTTGCGCAATTCTTCGCTTTTCACCACCCAGGAGATATTTAATTCGGAAGCTCCCTGTGCAATAGCAATTACATTTACACCACTTTTACCAATGGTCATAAATAGTTTCCCGGCAATTCCGGTAGTATGTTTCATATTCTCGCCAACAATGGCTACGATAGAAAGATCGCTTTCAATTTCAATGCGACTGATTTGTCCGCCCGAAATTTCCTTCTCAAATTCAGTACGGATTGCACTTTCAGCCATTTCCAAAACGGCTTCGTCAATAGCAACGCTTATCGAGTTTTCGGAAGAAGCCTGCGATATAAGAATGACATTCACATTTACTTTTGCCAACGCAGAAAAAAGCCGCATTGAAATACCCGTAACACCAACCATTCCCAGCCCTTGTAAAGTTAGTAAGGTAATTCCTGAAATGGAGGAAATTCCTTTAATCGGACGTTCTTTCCCATTGGCTACATGTTGCAATATATATGTTCCCTCGCTATCTGGCTTAAATGTATTTTTAATCTGAATAGGAATTCCTTTTTGATATACCGGCAAGATAGTTGGCGGATAAATCACTTTTGCCCCAAAATGCGACAACTCCATTGCTTCCGAATAGGTAAGTTCAGGAATGGTATATGCTTTACTTATTACACGGGGATCAGCCGTCATAAAACCATCTACGTCGGTCCATATTTCCAGTGATTCTACTTCGAGGGCAGCAGCAATAATAGCTGCTGTATAATCAGAACCACCTCGTCCGAGAGTTGTAAATTCACCTTTACAGTTTTTCGAAATAAAGCCGGGAACAACTGCAATACCACTAAAATTGGCAAACTCCTCTCTTATTTTCTGATTGGTAATTTCAAAATCTACAGATGCCTTTCCAAAGTTACTGTCTGTACGAATAAATTCAGAAGAATCTTTACGAACAGCTCCTGTAATGTATTGAGCCACGATATTTGAAGAAATACGTTCCCCAATTCCGGTAATCCTATCGAGTGTTTTAATGGTTAGCTCTCCTACCAGTGTAATACCAGTTAAAATCTGTTCTAGTTCATCCAGCAATTCATTTACTATATATTCAATTGAGCCGGAGCCACTAAATAACTCAAGAATAACATTGGCATGAATATTTTTTATTTCCGTTAATTCCGTATGAAAGGTTGTCGTTCCGGTGGAAGCCAGCTGGGCTGCTCTAACTATTTTATCGGTAATACCGCCAAGGGCAGAAACCACTACTATTACATCTTCGTTTTGTTTTTCAACAATTTCCTTTACACGTTTTATATTTTCGGCCGATCCAACGGAAGTGCCACCGAACTTTAAAACCTTCATTTGAATAGATATTAAATGGTTAAAAAAAAACTGGATGAAACGACAGAAGCCGTTCATCCAGTACATTCTGTCTATATAAGTTCAAAATTATTCTGTTGTTGTTTTTCCTGAAATAGCTTCCATAATTTTCGTTTCCAGCTCTTGAGCCAGTTCAGGATTATCAAGAATTAAATTACGTACCGTTTCGCGTCCCTGCCCGAGTTTGGTTTCACCGTAGCTAAACCACGATCCACTCTTTTTAATAATATTAAACTGAACCCCCAGGTCAATAATTTCTCCTGATTTGGAAATTCCTTCACCATATAAGATATCGAACTCTGCTTTACGGAATGGCGGGGCTACTTTATTTTTTACCACTTTTACACGCACATTATTCCCCTGTACTTCATCGCCATCTTTAATTTGTCCAATCCGGCGAATGTCCAAACGTACTGAAGCATAAAATTTTAATGCATTACCCCCGGTAGTGGTTTCAGGATTGCCAAACATTACGCCAATTTTTTCGCGCAGCTGGTTAATAAAAACACAGCAGGTTTTTGTTTTATTTATGTTTCCTGTAAGTTTCCGTAATGCCTGCGACATGAGCCTGGCCTGTAACCCCATCTTGGAGTCACCCATTTCTCCTTCAAGTTCAGCCTTCGGAGTAAGGGCAGCTACAGAGTCGATTACAACAATATCGATAGCTCCTGAACGAATAAGGTTATCGGCAATTTCAAGAGCTTGCTCACCGTTATCCGGCTGCGAAATCAATAACTCTTCAATATCTACGCCAAGTTTACCAGCATAGTAAGGGTCAAATGCATGCTCAGCGTCGATAATAGCTGCTACACCACCAGCTTTCTGAGCCTCAGCAATAGCATGTATGGCCAATGTAGTTTTACCAGAAGACTCAGGCCCATAAATTTCAACAATCCGCCCTTTGGGATAACCACCGACTCCCAATGCCACATCAAGGGCAATAGAGCCAGAGGAAATAGCAGGCACGTCGTCAACGACACGATCTCCCATGCGCATTATCGCCCCTTTTCCGTAACTTTTCTCAATCTTATCCATGGTTAGCTGAAGGGCTTTCAGCTTTTCTTTGTTCATCTGGTTCTTTTCTTCTTTTGTCATGTTCCTGCCCAGGTTAAATATTTATGGTTTTTAAAATCTGATTTGTGTGATCTTTTGTTTTTACTTTCTCAAAAACTTCCTGAATAATTCCATTCTCATCAATCACAAAAGTGGTACGTAATACGCCCATATACTTTCGCCCATACATACTTTTCTCTCCCCAGGATCCATAAGCCTGAAGTATTTCTTTTTCTGTATCGGCAATTAGATTAAACTTCAGGTTAAATTTTTCCTGAAATTTTTGATGCGACTGAACACTATCCGGACTAACACCAATTACTTCATACCCCTTTTCGAGCCAACTATCATAGTTATCATTTAAATTGCACGATTCTGCTGTGCATCCCGGGGTATTATCTTTTGGATAGAAGTATAGTATCAACTTTTTCCCTGAAAAATCATCCAATGAAATTTTTTTCCCTTCCTGATTGATTCCTTCAAACGAAGGAGCTTTATCTCCTACTTTTAAATGTGTCATAACAATTTGAGTTTTTTCAGTTGTACAAATATACGTTATTAAATGATAAATATCAGGCTTAATCCGACTTCATTACTAACATTAGCATACCCTTTCAGATTTAGCGCTTCGTACAATTTTTATAACTTTACAGTAAAATAAAACCGGAACCTGATATATTATGCTAAAGAATAAAACAATATCGATTTTAACAACGGTGTACATCCTTTTGTTTTCAGTAATTGATCCCCTCACGGGTACCGGACAGGAAACAAAAATGGATAAGGCGATAACACTTTACGAGAATGGAAGTTATAGAGAGGCTGCTCTCTTTTTCAGGGAATTAATTGACAGCCACCCGGAAAATCCGATGTTAAATTATTACTATGGTTCAAGCCAGACAGAAATGGGGATTTATGCAACACCGGTTTTAAATTTGTTGATAACAGCCAACCAAGAAAAAGAAAAAGTCCCTGAAAAAATAGATTATTACCTGGGAGCACAATACCAGGCCCAGGAACAATGGGAACAGGCGTTGCGCCACTACAACAGATTTAAAATAAACACTCCACAAGCCACACTTGACGAATTAAACCTGGCTGAAAAAATCCAACAATGCTACAATCACGAAAACCCGTTTTCTATATCCAGTGAAAATAGTGATATTTTACGTGCAGAAACAGAAGTTCAGACAAACGATACATTCGTTAATACGATTACAGATTCTCTGCAAACAACAGACACTTTACAAATAGCTCCTACAATAACAGACTCAATAGAAGGAATAGAAAATACCGTTTCCGGAATCCCCATTGATTTTATTATTAATAGTGAAATTACTTACCGGAACACTGACAATTTCCAAACAGAAGACGGGAAAAACATGTTTACCGAAGCCAGCACCAAACAGATGGAGCTTGATAATATATTACAAAATGCTGATGAATTAAGAGAAAATTACAAGCAGGCTAAACTGGAACGTGAAAAACAAACAATCGGGCAAAAAATCCTTTCGCTGGAGGATGAATCATACAAATTAAAAGATGAGATAAATCAATTACTTAAACGCTCGCGAAACAGTGAAATTGAATATTGGCAAAATACATCGGAACAGGAGCGAATCGATTTCATTGACAAACTATCAAAACTGGAAGAAAAAAATATTGAACAACCAGCCCCAGAAACAAATACCACAGAAACGCCACCAGATACAAGTATTGTTATTAATCCGAACATCATACTTGACAAGATGGATATTGAAACACCTGCCGGTAACCAGCCAGAAAAGGATGAACTGGTTTACAAAATTCAGATTGGAGCATACAGCAGAAAATTACCATCTTATATCGATCAGCAATTCAAAAAACTGGCACTTTTACGAAAAATAGATCATTATACAGATGAAAATGGGGTAACAGTTTACACCACAGGAAACCTAACAAACCTTGAGGATGCTGTAAAAATGCAAAACCAGGTTCGACAGGAAGGAATAAGAGATGCATTTGTTGTACCGTATTTTAACGGAAAAAGAATAACTTTGAAACAGGCAAAAGAAATTTCAAAAGAACAATGACTTCGGAAGAAACAAAAAAAGAACCCATTGGAAATTTCAGTTTAGATATTTCAAACGACAATTTCCTGATTTTGCATAACGACAGCATTCATTCATTCGATTATGTAATTGATGCACTAATAGATATTTGTGAGCATGATTATGAGCAAGCAACGCAATGTACAATAATTACACATTATAAAGGGAAATGCGATGTTAAAAAAGGAAACTTCAATACATTGAAACCCTTAAAAGAAGCACTAATTGAACGAGAACTAAACGCTACAATAGATTAACTAAAATGACCATCGTTGCTATCATTCTACTTATTTTGCTCGGGCTAGTCCTCTTGCTTATCGAATTTGCCGTTATTCCAGGAATAACAGTAGCTGGAATTGGAGGTTTTGTACTTTTGGCAGGAAGTGTATACATTGCATTCTCAGAATATGGTAATGTTGTGGGATTTATCACGCTGGCATTTGTATTGATTGCCTCTCCTGCCCTCATCTATTATCTGTTCAAATCGAGAACAGGTAAAAAAATGATACTCGACTCTCAAATCGATGGAAAAATGGAATATCATCTGGAAAATATTTCAGTAGGAGACATCGGAAAATCCATTGGCAGACTTGCTCCATCAGGAAAAGCAAGAGTAAAGGGAGAAATAGTTGAAGCACAATCCACCGGATCATTTATTGATCATAACACAGAAATAAAAGTCGTTAAAATATTATCGAATAAAATTATTGTTGAACCTTTTAATAAATAATAAAATGATAGAAGCAGTAGGAGCATGGGGACTAATAATTGGAGTGATTGTACTTCTTTTTATAGTACTCTATTTTATCCCGATAGGGCTATGGTTTTCAGCGCTGGTTTCAGGTGTTAGAATCTCATTATTACAACTATTTCTAATGCGTTTCAGAAAAGTTCCGCCTGGAATTATTGTGCGTGCTTTAATTGAAGGAAGTAAAGCCGGTGTAACATTAAACAGAAATGACCTCGAAGCCCACTACCTGGCCGGTGGTCATGTTGCAAACGTAGTACATGCATTGGTATCTGCATCAAAAGCAAACATCGACCTACCATTCAAAATGGCAACGGCGATCGATCTTGCCGGTCGTGATGTATTTGAAGCAGTACAAATGTCGGTTAACCCCAAAGTTATAAATACCCCTCCGGTAACAGCAGTTGCAAAAGACGGAATTCAGCTAATAGCAAAAGCAAGGGTAACAGTAAGAGCCAGCATAAAACAATTAGTTGGTGGCGCCGGAGAAGAAACGGTACTAGCACGTGTAGGAGAAGGTATTGTCTCTTCTATTGGATCATCCCACTCACACAAAGCCGTACTTGAAAATCCGGATTTCATATCGCGTGTTGTCCTTGAAAAAGGATTAGATGCAGGTACTGCATTTGAAATCCTTTCTATTGATATAGCAGATATCGATATTGGTAAAAATATTGGCGCTGTATTACAAATTGACCAAGCCGATGCGGACAAAAATATTGCTCAAGCAAAAGCAGAAGAACGACGAGCAATGGCCATTGCCCTAGAGCAGGAAATGAAAGCAAAAGCACAGGAAGCCAGGGCAAAAGTTATCGAAGCAGAAGCACAAGTACCTCTGGCAATATCAGAAGCGTTCCGCAGTGGCAACCTTGGTATAATGGATTATATGAAATATAAAAATATTATGGCTGACACTTCCATGCGCGATTCCATTGCAGGGGAAGAAGGAGGAAAGAAGAAACAATAACTAAAACAGACTTTTCTAAGCAAAGAAAGCCTTTCATTTAATGAAGGGCTTTTTTAATTTCTCTTATCCTTGCAAATTAACATTAACTTTAAACATGCCCTACAACATGTTTTTTAACATTCGCTTAACCTTTTTTTGTGTTTTTCAGCATATCTTTGATGCACGTTTTAGTTCATAAGTTTAGGTTTGATTAGTTTTATTGGTTTAGTTAGGTTGAAAAGGGTAAGTGTTGACTTATCCTTTTTCTTTTTTATAAGACAATTACTATACTATTTTCTTCTATTCAAATAAAATACAAACCACATTACACCTCTTTTCAAAATTCATAATAGATTTAATCAAATTAACATAGATTTCAAATATGCCCTACAACATGTTTTTTAACATTCACTTAACCTTAATTTATGTTTTTAAGCATATCTTTGAAGCACGTTTTAGTTCATAAGTTTAGGTTTGATTAGTTTTATTGGTTTAGTTAGGTTGAAAAGGGTAAGTGTTGACTTATCCTTTTTCTTTTTTACAAGACAATTCCTATACTATTTTCTTCTATCCAAATAAAATACAAACCACATTGCACCTCTTTTCATAATTCATAACAGATTAATTAAATTAACATAGATTTTAAATATGCCCTACAACATGTTTTTTAACATTCACTTAACCTTAATTTATGTTTTTCAGCATATCTTTGAAGCACGTTTTAGTTCATAAGTTTAGGTTTGATTAGTTTTATTGGTTTAGTTAGGTTGAAAAGGGTAAGTGTTGACTTATCCTTTTTCTTTTTTACAGACGGCCCGTAAATCCCAAAATTAAACTCAAAAAATCAGGCATACAATCATCCCCTCATTGCAATCCTTCTCTTTATCAGAAACATAAGTTAAAATGGTATAATTATATTTCGTCTGGCAGAAACACAGACTGGAAGGAATCTTCTATTCTTTTGTAAAGAAATCATCAGAATATTCAATATCCACAAGAAACAGCCCCTCTGCAGGCGCAGAAGCTCCCGCTACTCCACGATCTTTTTGTTCTATTATCTCCCTAAACCGGCCTACGCTTAACTTTCCCTTACCTACATCAAGCAAAGTTCCAACAATAGCCCGAACCATATTACGCAAAAAACGATCAGCCTTAATTACAAATACCAACCGCTTCTCTTCTTGTTTCCAATAAGCCTCAATAATTTTACAATTATTGGTTTTCACATCTGTATGAAGGCGACTAAAACTTGTAAAGTCAGTGTAATCAAGCAAAACATTAGCCGCTTCATTCATCCTATCGATATTTAAATTACCGGTATATAAACAGCTGGTATCTTGGACAAACGGATTTTTTTCAGTAGATATATAATAATGATAAGTACGAGATACTGCACTAAACCGAGCATGAGTATCTGGTTTCACTTTCCAGAGTTTCTGCACTGCAATATCGGCAGGCAAAAAACGATTTAATTTATACAAAAACTTATCAAAATCAAGAATTTCGTTGTCAGTATCAAAATGGAGCATAAAAAAGGAAGCATGAACACCTGTATCTGTTCGCCCCGCTCCTACTATCGCAATCTCATTCCTCAGTAATGTAGACAACGCTTTCTCCATAACCTCCTGCACCGATATGGCATTGGGTTGCACTTGCCATCCATGATAGCATTTCCCGTTGTAACTAAGTTGCAAAAAATATCGTTGTGCCATAAAAATTACCAAAGCAACAAAGAAACTACATTATTGCTAAAAAAACAGATAAAGATGCCCGTAAAAAGGATATAGCTAAATTATAAACAACATAGATACGAATGAATTAATGGTAATAAGTTAGGTCATCCTCAAACTTCATCAATACAAAAAAACATTAAAAAGAGGTGCATCACACTGAAAAGTTGACAGGTTATCTAATTTTCTGCAAGTCAGTTTTTTCTTCAGAATCAACAATATTCAAATCTGACAACCAGTCAATTAAAGTAAAAAAATGACAGTTTTTCGTGATTGGTATTCTATTTGATTTATACAATGCGAAAACAAAGAAAACAACGTTCATTTAATTATAAAACAACTAAAAGAATAGGAGGAATTTATCATGTTAGCAAAAAGAAATGAAAATTATTTTCCATCTATCTTTGACCGTTTTTTCAACAACGATTTGATGGATTGGAATCTGTCTAACTTTTCAAGTACAAACACATCGTTACCGGCAGTAAATGTAAAAGAAACCGACAATGATTTTAGTATTGAAGTTGCGGCTCCGGGAATGACGAAAAAAGATTTTAACATTAGTTTTCATAATAATGTGTTAACAATCTCGTCTGAAAGGGAAGAAGAAAAGAACGAAAAAGACGAAAAATATTCCCGAAAAGAATTTTCGTATCAATCATTTCAACGTTCTTTTACAGTAGCTGAAAATGCTGTCGACAGCGATAAAATAACAGCGAAATATGCCGATGGTATTTTGATAATTACACTTCCTAAGCGGGAAGAAGTAAAACCAAAACCTCTAAAAGAAATTAAAATTGCATAAGGAAACTTTAACGTCACCAGTTTTTAAAACTGGTGACGTTTTTTTTATGTGTATTTTGCTGACTTTTACCTTAATATATTTTAACAAAATATAAGGCTTTTTATCTTTGCAAAGGGTTAAATTCGTGCTTCGAATTTTGGAGCCTAAAATTTCAAGAAGGAAAAGCCTAAAACAGGAAGTTCTTTTTTAGGCTTTCCGCATTTGAATCGTTCGCAAAAAATCAAATGGATAATTGACAAGTATAAACAACAACAGAACAAATAATATGGATCAGGCAGTTGATATAAAAGAATTGAACGAAAGAATTCAAAAAGAGAGTTCATTTGTTGACATGGTTACCATGGAAATGAACAAAGTAATTATTGGTCAAAAACATTTGGTAGAAAGCCTGCTAATCGGACTTTTGTCCAACGGACACATATTGCTGGAAGGTGTTCCGGGACTGGCAAAAACGCTGGCTATAAAATCACTGGCACAAACCATCAGCGCGAAATATTCGCGTATTCAGTTTACTCCAGACCTGCTTCCTGCCGACTTGCTGGGAACAATGATTTACAGCCAGAAGAAAGAAGAATTCAGTATAAAAAAAGGGCCTATTTTTGCTAACTTCATTCTGGCTGATGAAATTAACCGTGCCCCCGCAAAAGTGCAATCGGCACTGCTGGAGGCAATGCAGGAACGCCAGGTTACCATTGGTGAAGAAACATTCAAGCTCCAGGAACCATTTCTGGTTATGGCCACACAGAACCCAATTGAACAAGAAGGTACTTATCCGTTACCAGAAGCCCAGGTCGACCGTTTTATGCTTAAAGTTGTTATAAACTACCCTAAAAAGGAAGAAGAAAAACAAATCATTAACCAGAACCTGCTAAAACAATTCCCGGAAACATCAACCATATTAAAGCCGGAAGATATTATAAAAGCCCGAAACGTGGTAAAAGATGTATATATGGATGAAAAAATACAGAAATACATTGTTGATATTGTTTTTGCAACACGTGAACCAAGTAACTATCAACTGGAAAAATACCAGGATATGATCTCTTACGGAGCTTCTCCAAGGGCTGGAATTAGTCTTGCCCAGGCATCAAAAGCTTTTGCATTTATAAAACGACGTGGATATGTAATCCCGGAAGATGTACGAGCCGTATCAGCAGATGTTCTGCGCCACCGTATTGGATTAAGCTACGAAGCTGAAGCAAATAATATTACATCGGAAGAAATTATTACAGATATACTTAATACGATAGAAGTACCATAAGCACCCCCTCTGAATCCTGGAAATGAGAAAAAGCAAGAGGTTAAAGAATGAATGGCAGAATGGCTCAATTAAGCGAAATATTTGTATTTAAAAACTCCCGCAGGGGGGAGGAATTCCGAAGAGAAAGGGGGCTTGTATGGAAACAACTGATTTATTAAAAAGGGTAAGGCAAATTGAAATTAAAACCCGTGGATTATCTCGCAATATTTTTGCAGGGGAGTACCACAGTGCTTTTAAAGGGAGAGGAATGGCTTTCTCTGAAGTGCGGGAATACCAGTTTGGAGACGACATCCGGAACATCGACTGGAACGTTACAGCCCGTTACAACCACCCTTTTGTAAAAATATTTGAAGAAGAACGGGAATTAACGGTAATGCTTCTTATTGATGTAAGCGGCTCTCGGGAGTTTGGTTCGTCAGAAAAATTGAAAAAAAATATTATTACAGAACTATCGGCTATTCTGGCTTTTTCGGCTATTCAGAATAACGATAAAATCGGGGTTATTTTCTTTTCAAACAGTATTGAAAAATTTATTCCGCCCAAAAAAGGGAAAAGCCACATTTTACGGATTATTCGTGAATTGATTGATTTCCAGCCACAGCAAAGAGGAACTGATATAACTGAAGCAATCCGCTACTTAACCAACGCGATAAAAAAACGGTGCACTGCATTTGTTATTTCCGATTTTATTGATGATAAGCCTGGAATGGAGATGGCTCTTTCTATTGCCAATAATAAACACGATGTGGTTGCATTACGCATTTATGATGAACGGGAAAAGGAGCTCCCTCCCATTGGAATGATAAAAATGAAAGATGCTGAAACCGGTGAATATATTTATGTTGACAGCAGCTCCCGGCGTGTCAGAAAACAATATACAGACTGGTGGCACAAACAATCATTTCGTTTAGATACAATGTTTAAAAAATGCGGGGTGGACAATGTAGCCATCAACACCAATGAAGACTACGTAAGATCATTAATGACGTTGTTTAAAAAACGGGCATTAAAACAGTAGAAAAATGAAGCTGAAAAACAAAATACCATTAATCGATACCTCTTCATCCAAATACACAAGGGATGGCAGCCAAACAAAACAAAGGCATTTTATACGTTCGGGTATTGTTAACTTTTTATTTCTTGTTATTATTCTTTTTATTTCAACACCATCAAAGGGGCAGGAAATAAAAGCAAAAGCCAGTTTGGATTCGACAAATATTTTACTTGGTGACCAGATTAAACTTTTTCTTGAAATAGATCATCCAAAAGATGTTTCCGTTCAGTTTCCTTCAGTTCCAGATACAATCGCAGATAAAATAGAAGTTTTAAGCCGATCGGCAATAGACACATTTGATGCTGATAATGAAAAAAACTTAAAACAAATTCAGAGTTATTTAATTACCTGCTTTGATAGTGGTGTCTACCGCATTCCGCCGTACTGGTTCAAAATTAATGTGAATGGCACCGTCGATTCTATTCCCAGCAATGGAGTTACACTGCAAGTACATACTATGGCCATTGACACGACCAAAGGGCCAACCGACATTAAAATGCCTTATGGAGCGCCAATTACATTAAAAGAAGTTATTCCCTATATTCTGGGAGTGATACTAATCGGAGCCATCATTTTTCTAATCCTTTATTCCATAAAAAGAAAGAAAAAGAACCAGCCACTATTCTCTAAACCAACAAAACCGAAAGAGCCAGCACACATTATTGCATTGCGCGAACTCGATCGCATAAAAGATGAAAAACTCTGGCAAAAAGATAAGGTAAAACAATATTACAGCGAGGTTACCGATGTTCTCAGGCTTTACATAGAACACCGGTTTGAAATGTCGGCCATGGAAAAAACAACGGACGAAATTATTCAGGGATTTAAATACCGAAATGACTTAATTAGCGAGAAATCATTTAATAATCTTAGCCGGATTTTGTCACTGGCCGATTTGGTAAAATTTGCCAAATACCAGCCGTTGCCCGACGATAATAATCTGACACTGGTGGACACCTACTTTTTTGTAAACGATACAAAAAAAGAAGAGATAAAGAAGCAGGAAGATCAGAAAAAGGAAAAAGAAGATGATGATGACACTGAAGAAGTGGATATAAAATAGAAACAGGATGTTTGAAGGAATTACATTTAAAAACCCGGAACTTTTTTACTTGTTGTTGGTATTGCTTCCAATGACAGTATGGTATATTTTCAGACAAAAAAACAACACGGCCAGCATCCAGATTTCATCAACAACACCGGTATTAAAAGCGCCGCGGTCGCTCAGGCATTATTTAAGACACCTGGTTTTCTTATTCGAGCTGTTCGCCATATCACTGTTTATAGTTGTTCTGGCGCGCCCGCAATCTTCCAGAAACTGGGAAAATGTTACTACCGAAGGTATCGACATAGTTATTGCGCTTGATATTTCAAGTAGTATGCTGGCGCAGGATTTTCAACCCGACCGGCTGGAAGCGGCAAAAAATGTTGCGATGGAATTTATATCAGGTAGGGAATACGACAGGATGGGCTTGGTTGTTTTTGCGGGAGAAGCTTTTACACAGTGCCCTTTAACTACTGACCGTGCAGTTTTACTCAATCTTTTTCGCGACATTAAAAGTGGAATGATTGAAGATGGAACAGCTATAGGAAACGGGCTGGCAACTTCAGTAGCACGGTTAAAAGACAGTGAAGCCATTAGCCGCGTGGTAATATTATTAACCGACGGGGAAAACAACAGTGGGGAAATTGCTCCGGTTACGGCAGCAGAAATAGCCAAGACATTTGGCATAAGGGTGTACACCATAGGTGTAGGCTCTGAAGGAACAGCGCCTTATCCGGTGCAGGTACAAACGCCATTTGGTACGCAAACGCAGATAAGAAACATGGAGGTAAAAATTGATGAAAAAACGTTGAACGAGATTTCAAACATTACCGATGGAAAATATTTCAGGGCAACCAGTAATACCAAACTGGAAGAAATCTATAAAGAAATAGACCAGTTGGAAAAATCAAAAATTGAGGTAAAAGAATTCAGTAAAAAATCGGAAGAATTCATGCCTTTTGCTCTGCTTGGAATTTTATTTTTAGTTGCCAGCTTATTTTTGCGGACAACCATATTCAGGAGTATCCCATAAATTTTGGAAAGTATGGAAATGTTCAGATTTGGAAATATTGAGTTTTTGTGGGGGTTATTGATTATTCCTTTACTGACCATCGTTTTTATTTGGTCGAGGATTGCCCGAAAAAAAGCATTACGCCGTTTTGGCAATTTGGAGATATTAAAACAACTCATGCCTTTCTCTTCAAAAGGAAGGCCGGTCTTTAAATTTATTCTTTTAACGCTGGCTATGGCATTTATTATTGTCGGTCTGGCACGCCCCCAATTTGGGTCAAAGTTGAAAAAAGTAAAGCGCGAAGGTGTTGAACTGATTATTGCACTTGATGTCTCAAACAGTATGATGGCAGAAGATATTCAGCCCAACCGCTTGGAAAGGGCAAAACGCGCCATTTCAAGGTTAATTGACAAGTTAAAAGATGACAAAATTGGGTTGATTGTTTTTGCAGGAGATGCATACACACAACTTCCTATTACCAGCGACTACAACTCGGCAAAACTCTTTTTGAATTCGGTAAACACACAAATTGTTCCACGGCAGGGAACAGCTATTGGTGCAGCTATTAACCTGGCCGCCAAATCTTTTTCACCGAGCGAGCAGGCCAATAAAGCCATTATAATTATTACCGACGGGGAAAACCATGAAGATGATGCAACAAATGCAGCAAAAGATGCAGCAGAAAAAGGAATTATTGTTCACACCATTGGAATGGGACTTCCGGAAGGGGCTCCGATACCGGTATTGAAAAACGGTCAGAAAGATTACCTGAAAGACAGAGATGGCAAGGTCGTTGTGACGAAATTGAACGAGCAAATGCTGGAACAAATTTCATCAGCAGGAAAAGGTATTTATGTGCGGGCCAACAATGCACAAATTGGGTTAAATGCCCTTTTCGATGAAATCAATAAAATGCAAAAAGAAGAAATGGAATCGCGTGTTTATTCAGAATACGAAGACCAGTTCCAATACTTTTTTGCAGTAGGATTGTTCCTTATATTGCTTGAGTTTATTATCCTGGAAAGAAAAAATAAATATTTGAAAAATATTAAGCTGTTTTCAACAAAGGAGGAGAAAAAATGAAGCGACTAGGATTACTGCTATTGATAACTGCTTTTTCGGTTGTGGCATTTGGCCAGAATGAAAGAAAATTTGTAAGAAACGGAAATAAACTGTTTATGGAAGCAGTGCGTGATACTTCCAGGCTTGATACGACCAAATTCAGTAATGCAGAAACAGAATATAGAAAAGCGTTGAATAAGAAACCGGCCGATCTTAAATGGAATTTTAACCTGGCAGATGCACTTTATAAACAAAAACGCTTTGATGAAGCTGCCGGGAAATTTGATGAACTTGGCAAAAAGCTGGAGACACCAGAGGAAAAAGCACGCGCTTATCATAATCTGGGCAATACCGAATTAATGCAGCAAAAATTGGACGAAAGTATAGAATCATATAAGGAAGCACTGCGGAATAATCCAAATGATATTGAAACCAAATATAATCTGGCTTATGCGCAAATGCTAAAAAACAAAAAGCAGCAGCAACAAAATAAAGACCAGAATAACAAGGACAAGAATAAAGATCAAAACAAGGATCAGAATAAAGACCAGGACAAACAGGATAAGAATAAGGACCAAAATAAAGATCAGAACAAAGATCAAAATAAAGATCAAAATAAAGATCAAGATCAACAGAATAAACAAGATCAACAAAATAAAGACAAACAAAAGCAAGATCAAAACCAGCAGCAGCAACAAGCTCAGAACAAAATATCAAAAGAAAATGCAGAACAACTTCTGCAAGCTTTACAAAACGATGAACGAAAAATTCAGGATAAAGTAAAAAAAGAAAAAGCAGCTAAAGCAAAAAAAGTAATAGTAGAGAAAGAGTGGTAAGAAAAACATTAGCTGTTAGTAAGTAAATTTGGGAAAAGATAAAAACGAGAATATTTTTGTAGAATTTTGATATGATGATAAAAAAACTGGCAACATACATTTTTCTGTTTTTAACAGTACTGGCAGCACATGCAGAACAAACACGTTTTGTTATGTCAGCGCCAAATGCAGTGGAAGCAGGAAAACAATTCAGGCTCTCTTTCACACTGAATGAAAGAGGCTCAAACCTAAAACTACCTCCCGATTTAAATAGTAATTTCGATATCTTGATGGGGCCGAGTACGGGGCAATCAACAAGTATCAGTAATATAAATGGCCGTACGACAACTGAGATTACTTTTTCCTTCACTTACATTTTAAGAGCTAAAAATGAGGGAAAATTTGAAATAAGGCCGGCATCAATTGAGGTTGACGGAAAGATTTTCCAATCAAATTCACTCACAATTCAGGTAGTAAAAGGACACCCCCAACAGTCATCCTCACAATCGCAATCGCAGGGAGGGAATACCTCTCAAAGCTCACAATCAGTTGATTTAGGAAAAGACAACCTTTTTGTTCGGGTTGATATGAGCAAAACCAACGTATACAGAGGAGAACAAATTATTTCAACAGTAAAACTATATGTCGATCCCAATATTCCAATTTCCGGATTTGACAATGTAGAGCTACCTACCTACGAAGGTTTTTATACCCAGGACATAGATATTCCGCAACAAATAAACTTTACACGCGAAGTATATAATAACAAAATCTACCAGGTTGGTATATTAAAGAAAACCGTTTTATTCCCCCAGCAAAATGGGAAGATAACGATTGATCCATTCAGCCTGTCGTTGTTAGTTCGCCAGCAAGTTAAACCGCGCAGCTTTTTTGATGATTTTTTTAGTGGTTACAGAACAGTAAAAGCTACCGTAAAAAGCGCTCCTGCTTCGGTTACAGTAAAAGATCTGCCACCGGCTCCTGCCAATTTCATGGGAGGTGTTGGAAATTTCAATGTATCTTCAGACATCAGCAGTCAGGATGTTACCACAAATGATGCGGTAACGCTCACAATGAAAATTAGTGGTTCGGGAAATATCCGGCTGATTAAAAATCCTGAGTTAAAATTACCATCTGATTTTGAGGTTTACGACCCACGCTCAACAGATAATGTAAATACATCAGACAACGGCGCCTCTGGCACTAAAACTATTGAGTACCTGTTTCAACCGAGATTTGAAGGAGATTATACCATTCCTCCTATTCAATTCTCCTTTTTCAATCCTTCCACAGGAACTTATGTTACAAAAGCAACACAAGAATACAAACTACATGTAAAAAAAGGTTCAGGAGAACAGTCGGCTACTGTTGTTAGTTCATTACGAAAAGAAGATGTACAGTTAATAGGTCAGGACATCCGTTTTATCAAACAAGGTAATCCTTCATTAAATATAAAAGGGCATACATTCTTTGGCTCAGCTGTTTTTTATTCAGTGTATGCAGGAAGTGCCCTGCTATTTCTCCTGTTGTTTGTAGTTTACCGCAAAAAAGCCAAAGAAAATGCCAATATTGCTTTAATGCGAAATAAAAAAGCCAACAGCATGGCCAGAAAACGGCTAAAAGCTGCAGCGGCCTTCATGAAGCAAAATAACAACGAAGCTTTCCATGAATCCATTTTAAAAGCTTTCTGGGGCTACCTAAGCGACAAACTGGCGATTCCTGTAGCTGATCTAAACAGAGATGCAGCTGTTGTTGCACTGCAAAATAAAAATGTAGAACAAACAACTATTGATGATTTTGTTGCAGTAGTAGACCAATGTGAATTTGCGCGGTATGCTCCCGCCGGAGGCTCGGAAGCACGTAGCGAATTATATCACAAAGCCGAATCGGCCATGAGCCAGATGGACAAACAAATTAAACGCTAGAAAAGATGAAAAAATATATTTTTCTGATACTACTATTACTCCCGGCTGCCATATATGCGCAAGACAGCCTGACTGTAGCTGGTACCCCCAAGAACAATAATATAGCAACAAACAATACCCAACTTTGGGAAAAAGCCAACGCTTTTTACACTACGGAAGAATATCAGAAGGCAATTGGTGCTTATCTTCAAATTATAAACTCAGGAGAGGAATCGGCAAAATTATACTTCAATCTGGGAAATGCATATTACAAAATAGGTGATATGAATAATGCTATTCTGAATTATGAAAGAGCAAAATTACTTGCTCCAAATGATGAAGACATCGCTTTCAACCTGAGTATGGCAAACCAATACGTGGTTACCAGTATTGAGGAATTACCCAAACCATTTTTTCAACGATGGAAACAATCTGTTGTAAATCTTTATCCTGCCGACACCTGGTCGTTCATAAGTATTACAGCCTTTATTCTATTCCTTGTACTACTGGGATTATTTATTTTCAGTAAAATAATTTCCATCCGCAGAATTTCTTTTTGGATAGGAATCCTTGCCATTGTCTTTTCTGGTTTTACTTATTCATTTGCAGCTCATCAAAAGAAAAAAATTGACATTCGCGATCATGCCATTGTCTTTTGTCCCAGGGTTACGGTAAAAAGTTCTCCTTCGGAGTCAGGCACCGACCTATTTTTGATTTATGAAGGATTGAAAGTACAAATTACAGACAGTTTAAGTACCTGGAAAGAAATAAAACTTGCCGATGGAAACGAAGGATGGCTGCCAGATTCATGCATTGTTAAGATTTAACGAAAAAAGTGCAACCCAAAAAATAATGTTCCTCAAATTTGTTAAGCTACTTTTATACAGGTAACTTTAATAATTATCTGTTAACAGGAAAAATATTCACATGGAAAGTGATTTTAAACTGGCTGTCCTCATCGACGGCGACAACATACCTTCTGCTTACGTAAAAGAAATGATGGAAGAAATTGCCAAATATGGCAATCCTACAATAAAACGTATTTATGGAGACTGGACCAAACCGGTACTCTCAAAATGGAAAAACGTATTACTTGAAAATGCAATAAATCCTATTCAGCAATACAGTTATACCATCGGTAAAAATGCCACCGACTCGGCCATGATTATTGATGCGATGGATATACTGTACAGTGGAAAAGTAAATGGTTTTTGCCTGGTTTCCAGCGACAGCGATTTCACCCGGTTGGCAACGCGCTTGCGCGAAGCGGGGATGAAAGTGTTTGGTATTGGCGAAAAGAAAACCCCCGACCCGTTTATTGTTGCTTGCGATAAATTCATTTATATTGAAATTCTGAAAAAAGAATCAAAAGAAAATGAAACAAATGTGGTTCACGGAAAAACAGAAAAGAAAAGCGAATTTGACAAAATAACACCCAAAGTTATTCGATTAATTTCTTCTACAATTTCCGATTTGGCTGACGATGATGGCTGGGCTTTTCTGGGAGATGTGGGCAGTTTACTTCAAAAAAAGCAACCAAACTTCGATTCCAGAAACTACGGATTTGAAAAATTAACTCCGCTTATAAATTCCATCGGAAAATTTGAAATAGACCAACGCGATAGCTACAAAGGTAAATTCAAATTAATTTATGTTCGAAATAAAAAGAGATAAGTAAAAATCATACGTTAAAGAAAGCGCAGGTTAACGAATATGGAATATAAAACAACAAATTTTATTTATGCCTTTATAAATGTCTCAATTAAAACGAACAAACTATTTAAATAAAGAAATAACTTCTTCCCTGGTGATTTTCTGAAACGGATTATTGGAATTGATAAACTTATCTGCCAGCGAACTTTTCCGTTCTTTCAGTTTCTGAATTTTTTCTTCGATCGAATTTTCTGTAATAAACCGGTAAACAAAAACATGCTTGTCCTGCCCAATTCTATGTGCGCGGTTAATGGCCTGGTTCTCGGCAGCAGGGTTCCACCACGGATCAATAATAAATACATAATCAGCCTCTGTAAGATTAAGTCCTACCCCACCCGCTTTTAATGAAATTAGAAAAATATGATTATTCGGATCATCCTGGAAATTTCGAATAACCTGCTCGCGTTTCATCGTTTGGCCGGTTAAAATACTGTATTTCCATTTCTCATCCTCAATCTTCGCCTTTAGAAGTTCCAGGTGCGAAACAAACGAAGAAAATATTAGCACTTTATGATTTTCGGCCACCAGGTTTTCCAGCATTCTGAAAATCTCATCAAATTTTCCGGAACCATCCCGGGTTTCTTTTTCCAGTAACGACGGATGATTAGCCAACTGCCTCAGCTTGGTAAGTCCCTGTAAAATAACAAACGACGATTTTCCGACTCCCTCTTTTTCAATATTTTCCAAAATCTTATTCCGGATAACAGATTTTTCATGTTCATACAATTTGTTCTGGTCTCGATTCATTTCACACACTCTCACCTGCTCCATTAAAGGAGGTAAATCTTTGGCCACTTCCTCCTTCTTTCTTCGCAAAATAAAAGGACGGATCATTAATCGTAATTTCTCCTGTTGCTCTTCATTATTGTGCTTCTCTATAGGCGTAATAAAATGCCTTTTGAAAAAAGTAAGGTTTCCTAAAACACCTTTATTAATAAAATTCATCTGCGACCATAAATCAGCCAGTGAATTTTCAATGGGAGTACCGGTTAATACAAGTTTGTGCTGAGCCCTCAACTCCATCATCGCTTTATATGTTTTCGATGAAGAATTCTTTATCGACTGACTTTCATCAAGAATGAGATAAAAAAACTCGGTTGCCCCGAGCAATTTCACATCGTTACGAACCGTACCGTAGGTTGTAATAATTATATCGTAGAAACGAGCTATTTTCTCAATGTCAACTACTTTCTTCCGCTGATAACCAACATATTTATATGCTTTTAACGCAGGTGTAAATTTCCTGATTTCATTTTCCCAGTTATGCACCAATGAAGTAGGAACCACTATAATACTGGCTGGCTGAATTACTTCCTCTACGTCTTCTTCGTTAAACAATTCTATTTGTCCACCTAAATCCAGTGCATTATTAATTTTTATATCATTTTTAATTCTTTTTAATTTCAACAACAAAGCCAGTGTTTGCAGGGTTTTTCCCAAGCCCATATCATCAGCAAGACATCCGCCAAAACCATTCTCATACAATCCGTACATCCACTGAAAGCCTTCTTCCTGATAATTTCGCAAACTCGCTTTTAAGTTAGAAGGCAAGCTTGCCTTCTCTGCCGATTGACCGGAAAGCTGTTGCAAACTGTCCAGTGCAGAGGCGCTAATATTTCCAACACCACCCTGCAACAAAGTAAAATGGTATTTTTCAACAAGTAAACGATCCCCATGAAATTTTGCAAAAGGAATCAACCCCTTGTAACGGGCGAACCACTCCTCCGGCAAAACAGCAATTTCTCCGTTAGGCAACGTAAATTCACGAATATCATTAAGTATATATTTTTTCAGTTTTATAAACGGAATATTGAACTCCCCAAACTGTACGGTAGCATACACATCAAACCAGTCGCCCGACTTTTGTGTTTTTAGCTCCAGATTTTGTTCTCCCGTAAAATACTGTTTTTCCAGTTTCTCCTGAGAAACAACAATTTCCTTTTCCGATAAGCGCGTTTTATTTCGATTAACCCAGTTTACCAAAAACCAAAGAGCATCGTTGTTTTCAAGAACAGATAAACCATCAGGAGAAAAGTAGCCATTATCTTCCTTCAATTTCAGTTCCTTCAGAAAAACCAGCAAGCTTTCTTCCCATTTTCTATCGCGTTGTACTTTCTTGAAAATATATTCATTTTTCTCCTTTTGCAGGCTAACCGCAATATCCCGATTGGCTGAAGGAAGAAAGCGCTCATCGCCATATACAAAATACAATACCAGTCGCGGCTCATACTTCAAATTTTTCTCAATACTTAGCACGGCTGTTTTCCGCACAGATTCTCCCAAAACTTTAAAACCTTTGGCATGAACTTCAAAATCGCGCACCGTATTTAATACAAAGCCATTATAATATTTTTCTTCAATGGAATTTGGTATCGTTACTATTTCTTTCTCAAAGAAGGGAATTAACTTTTTTGCGTTTAGCTTTTCAAAAACAATTAATTCCGATTTATAGACCATTAAACAGGGCTGATTGGCAACAATCCGTATATTTCTATTTTGCAGATTAACCTCTCTGCCATCTAAAAAAACTTTCAAATAATAGCGCGTTTCTGTACTGGTTCGTTCGAAATAAAAAACGGGTTTTGCATACAAAGGATGAACCTTTATTTGATCTTCATCATACAAATTAGCATATTTCACCTCTTTACTAAGCAGCCTCACCGGGCTAAGCATTAAAACAGAGGCTACTTCAAACATGCATTTCTCGATAAAGGGAGTTACATACTTTTCAAAATAATTTTTCTTAAGAGTAGAGAAAAATTCGGATACGTTCTCTGCGCGCGAAAATTTCCTGGTCAGATTTTCATCGCTATATTTCTCAATTATCCTCACCAATTCTTTTTCATAAGGCTGAAAAACATAATCGGAATGGGTTAAATCCCGTTTTTTAACAACTGATTTAACCGTGTAAAACTGTTCCTTTTTCTGAATCAGATAAGGCACGAACACACTTCCCAAATACCGGTGTTCGGTTAGTGTAATTACAAATTCAGTTTCGCCCATATCATTTTCAGTTTCGCAGTAATTATTAATAATATTTTAAAACTATTAAAAACACAAAAAGAACCTCAAATATACAAAGGGAAATATCAAAAATAAAAGGCTTCTGATAAAGTTGAAGATTAATTAACAATATATATTTTTAGCGAAACTTTTGGCACAGTAGTTCATTGCAAACTTATTCCTATTTTTATGCAAAATAAAAAAGGATGAACAAACTTTTTATACAACATCTGCCGGCAAAAAATCCGGTTTCACTTTCTGAAGCCGGTCACATTCTGGAAACACAAACAATAAATAATTGGATAAACGTAGTTAACTGGGAGAGTTTTTCTTATCGACCTAAAGTTAGTTTTAGAATTGGACATACTGGAAACGAAATATGGTTGAAATATTATGTAACAGAAAAACATATATTGGCACATGAAACCAAAATAAACGGTAACGTTTACCAGGATAGTTGTGTAGAATTTTTTGTTTCTGTGGATGGTAAAAACTACTATAATTTTGAATTTAGCTGTATTGGCACCGTTCATCTGGCGCATGGCTCAGGGAGAGGTACACGCAAATTTGTCGAGACAGACACTATAAAAAAAATAAAAATTGCATCTACCTTAGGTAAAGAACCTTTTGAAGAAAAAACAGGCAATTTTGAATGGGAAATGACAATCCAAATACCCAAAGAATGCCTGGCTTTTGATAATATAAAATCGTTAAACGGACTAAGTGCATCTGCCAACTTTTATAAATGCGGAGATGCAACATCAGAACCACATTTTCTTACCTGGAACCCGATAAAAACAGAAAAACCAGATTATCACCGGCCGGAATATTTCGGGAAAATTTTGTTTGAATAAGCAAGAACAGATTAATCGGCACATTCCTCAGGCCCCCAATAACAACCTATTAGGTTCCTGTTTTTTAATAAAAAATGAAAATTTATTAATCAAAACACCATATTTTTTGTTTAATATTTATACAAAACAATTAAACAAATATGTTTTATCTTGTTACTCTCATAAAAACGTTAGCTCTTAGTGCCAGCTTCTTTACTATATTTTGTTTTTTTGCCGCCCCCTATAAAAACAAAAACATTCAAAACATTTTGCGGAATCCAGGGCTCATAACTGTCTTTACAGTTCTGTGTACAAAAAATAAAACACCATTACAAAAACCTCTAAAAAAAGAATTTAAGAAAAAAAGGACAGCCAGAATTTATTTTCGATAACAAAAAGATGAAGGTATGACCAAAATGAAACTTTTTGACGAAACTGCTTTTAAAACATCTAGAATTGTAACAACGAGTTACAGTACTTCGTTTTCGGTAGCGACAAGTATGTTGAGAAAAAAACAGAGAAAAGCAGTTTATGCCATTTATGGTTTTGTTCGCTTTGCCGACGAAATTGTAGATTCATTTCATAAACACGACAAAGCTTATTTGCTTGAGCATTTTGAACGCGATTTAAATGAAGCTTTAGAACGGAGAATCAGTTTAAATCCGGTTTTACATTCATTTCAAAAAACAGTAAAAAAATACCACATTCCCCGCGAATACATCAATGCATTTTTAACCAGCATGAAATTCGATCTGGAAAAAAAATCATATACCTGCAAAACAGAAACGGACGAATATATTTACGGTTCGGCAGATGTTGTGGGTTTGATGTGTCTTTGTGTTTTCTGTAATGGAAACGAGCAAAAATTTAACGAACTAAAAAAGCCGGCAATGAAGCTGGGTTCTGCTTTTCAAAAAGTGAACTTTTTGCGCGATTTGAAAGAGGATTGTACGGAACTTGGGCGCAGCTATTTTCCAGACATAAATCTTTCAACATTTAACGAAACCACAAAATCGCAAGTTATCGAAGAAATAAAAAAGAATTTTAAAGAAGCTTATGCCGGCATCCAAAAATTACCAAGAGGTTCAAGAACTGCAGTACTGTTAGCTTATCTTTATTATCGGGTACTACTGCAAAAACTGGAAAAAACGCCGGCAAAAAAAATACTGACCCAAAGAATCAGAGTCTCCAATTTCAGAAAAATGATGCTCTTGGTTAAAGCAAAAACAATTAGTAATTTGAATTTAATATGAAAAAGGAAGATTTCGTAATTTTAGTTAACATAGCAGACAAAGAGGTTGGTTCGCTCGAAAAACTGGAAGCGCACAAGAAAGCTGTCCTCCACCGAGCCATTTCTGTTTTTATTTGCAATTCAGAAGGAGATTGGTTATTACAACGTCGGGCTTTCGACAAGTATCACTCCAGAGGTTTATGGACCAACACTTGCTGTAGTCATCCACTGCCCGGAGAAACGAGTTTAGAAGCTGCCAACCGACGTTTGGAGGAAGAAATGGGCATGCAAGCCGATCTGAATGAGATTTTCTGGTTTACATATAAAGAGCCCCTCGACAATGAACTAACAGAACATGAGTTGGACCATGTTTTTGTCGGAATAACTGATGAGCTTCCAAAAATAAATCCGACAGAAGTAAACGATTGGAAATACATCAGTTTTGAAGAATTGAAAACAGATATAAAAACGCATCCTGAAAGATACACGGTGTGGTTTAAAATGATTTACGAACGTGTAAACGACGAACTGAAAAAATCAAAAGTTGCATAAAATGATAAACAGTTTGCTTGCAATTGGTGCTTTCGCTTTTATGGAATTTATTGCGTGGTCAAATCACAAATACGTGATGCATGGTTTCCTATGGAAATGGCACAAAGACCATCATGTAAACGACCATAAAAAAGCCAAAGATGTGCAATATTACGAGCCTGGTTTTGAAAAAAACGACTACTTTTTTCTGGTTTATGCTACACCGGCAATTATTTTACTCATTCTGGGGTTCTGTCTACAAATTACTGAAATGGTAGCCATTGGAATTGGTATTTCACTCTACGGATTGACTTATTTCATCATCCACGACGTCATTATTCACGAGCGATTGAATATTCCGTTTTTGCTGAAATTTAAAAACAGCAAATTTATGAGAGCAGTGGCACGGGCACACATGGCACATCATCGCGGGAAAAACATTCGCGACTTTGACAATTACGGATTACTTGTATTTCAATTTCGCTTTTTCAAAAATCAACGCTAATGTCGCTTTATTTTACTCTCCTTTTGACCTCTGTTGGAGTTCCGCTTTTGCTTAGTTTCGACAAGCGATTGCAGTTTTTCAAAAAGTGGAAATATGTGCTTCCTGGAATAATAATTATTGCAGCTTTTTACATTTTTTTCGATGTCATTTTTACAAAAAAAGGCATTTGGGGATTTAATCAGCAATATTTATCCGGCATTACCATTTTTACTTTACCTCTTGAAGAAATCCTGTTTTTCTTTGCCATTCCTTATGCCAGTCTCTTTCTGCATTATTCTTTTTTTGAATATTTCCCGAAAGCAAAGCTCAATTCAAAAACTTCAAAAATTATTGTAATTATTTTACTGGCTATAAGTTTAATCTTGTCTTTGCTTAATACAGAAAGAACGTACACATTTTATGTTTTCATGAAAGTAGCTGTTGCTCTCACTTTTTCGCTTTTCGACAAGACAGAAATTATCCGAAGCTTTTTTGTGAGTTTCCTTCTCATTCTAATACCATTTATTGTTGTGAACGGCATTTTGACCGGGACCGGGATTGACCAAGAAGTAGTTTGGTATAATAATGAAGAGAATTTGGGAATTCGTTTCTTTACCATTCCAATAGAAGACTTTGCCTATGCTTTTAGTCTCATTTTATTTAATTTGCTATTGATTCAAAAACTCCAAAAAGCATCAACGAAATAAAATGATCTCAATTCAAAAAATACAGGAAATCCTATTAAACTATTTTAAACTGGTAGCCTCATTTTTTGTTTTATTTTACCTTGTTGGCAATGTTGGCCTTTTTCTTCCCCAAACATCGCCACTATTCAAAAAATTAATACCTGTGACCTTGCTTTTAAGCACTTTTGTTTTGGCAATTTTTCATTATCCATTTCAAAAAAAAGAAGGAATTGTATTTCTTATAATTTATATTTTGGGTTTTGTGGTAGAAGTAATTGGCGTGAACACGGGCAAAATATTTGGCAATTATATTTATGGTGAAAGCCTCGGATTAAAGTTATTCAGCACACCATTAATTATTGGAATTAATTGGTTGTTGCTTTCTTATATCTCAATGTCGGTTGCAGAAAAAGCAGCAACTTCAGCCGTGTTACAAATCGTAATTGCATCTTCAATAATGTTGGCTTATGATTTAATTATTGAACAACTTGCCTCTGTTTTAGACATGTGGACTTGGACAGGCAATGAAGTTCCCATAAAAAATTATTTCGCATGGTTCGTTCTGGCTTTGCTATTCAATTCCTTACTAAAACTTTTTGCCGTTGACACACGGAATAAACTTGCTCCAGTAATTCTTATTTCTCAACTGCTATTCTTCGTCATTTTACTTGTAACTTTAAAATCCTGAATGTGATATTAAAAGCGAAGCATAACTTTCTACTCGATCCCTTTTTCAGATTTTACGTAATCCGAAAGATGAAACAGATATTTTATTCTATTGAATTCACGGGAAAAATAGAAGATAGGAAAAAGCCAGTTTTGCTTATTGGGAATCATATCAGTTGGTGGGATGGAATTTGGGCACTCTATTTTAATCAGCAATACCTGCAGCGGAAATTCTATTTTATGATGCAAGATGATCAGTTACGTAAAAATTGGTTTTTCCAATATACCGGCGGTTTCTCAATTCAGAAAAAATCAAAATCAATTTTAGAAACAATAAATTACTCCGCAGAATTGCTCTCGAATTCTAAAAATATGGTTTTGATTTTCCCAAGTGGAAAAATCCAAAGTATGCACAATTCGGAATTTATTTTTGAGAAAGGAGTTGAAAAAATACTTCAAAAAGTAAAAAACGAAGTGCAGGTAATTTTTATAGTCAATCTTGTAGATTACTTTACAAAAGCCAAACCCAGCCTGTTTTCTTTTTTTCAAGAATATTCAGGAGCCAATTCGATTATGGACCTACAAGAAAGATATAACCGATTTTATATGGAATGCATTAGTTTTCAAAAACAAAAAGACAAACAATGATTTACATGGCCATATTTATATTGGTTTTCACGGGAATGCAACTGATAGTTGCATTTTCAAATCTGATTTTCAAACAATCATTGCATCAAAATCTTCAGGAAGACAATGTATTGGTTTCCGTTTTAATTCCGGCACGGAATGAAGAAAAAAACATCGAAAACATTTTATCGGATTTGCTTCAACAAAATTATAAGAACATAGAGATACTGATTTTCAACGATCAATCAACAGATAAAACAGCAGAAGTTGTTTCCTGTTGCTCAAAAAAAGATTCCCGCATACACTTGTTAAATTCGACTGAACTGCCAACTGGCTGGTTAGGTAAAAACTTTGCTTGCTATTCACTTTCGAAAAAAGCACTTGGCGAGTATTTTCTCTTTTTGGACGCCGATGTAAGAATAAAAGACGACATCATTTCTCAGACTATTTCCTTTACAAGGAAACACAAACTGGGGTTACTTTCCATTTTTCCGCAGCAAACTATGAAAAGTTGTGGTGAATACATTACCGTTCCAAACATGAATTTCATTTTACTTTCACTGCTTCCTCTTCCTCTCGTCAGGAAAATAAAGTATTCGTCACTCTCTGCTGCAAACGGGCAGTTTATGCTATTTCACACCAACGATTACAAAAAAATAAATCCTCACAAAAAAGTAAAACAGGAAAAAGTTGAAGACATAAGAATTGCACGAATTTTCAAAAAGAACCAGATAAAAGTAGCCTGCCTCGCTGGCTCAGAGAATATAAGTTGTAGAATGTACACCAATTACAAAGAAGCAGTTAACGGCTTTTCAAAGAATATACTGACGTTTTTTGGAGATTCTACCTTGGCCGCCATTCTTTTTTGGACAATTACAACACTTGGTTTCCTGTTTGTTTTGTTCTCAGTTTCCGGGACAGTGTTTTTAGCCTATATTCTTACAATTATTCTCATCCGAATATTTGTATCCATCGTCAGTAAACAAAAAATTTTGGAAAATCTAATTTACTTAGTTCCCCAACAAATTACATTGGGAATATTTATAATAAAAGCCATAGTAAAACGCTCAAAAAAACAATTTGAATGGAAGGGAAGAAATATTTCTTAGCAATATTGGGTTTGTTTTTGATATTCAACGGTATGGCTTCGAATAAAGACAAAATTTACGAAGCCTATATTTCCGGGGATATGCAAAAATGGAAAACAGTAATTGACCATATGCAACGGCAAACCAACAATTCCCCCGAATTTTTAATTGAACTGGTGAACTATCAGTACGGTTTTATTGGCTGGTGCATTGGTATGGAGAGAAACAGCGAGGCAAAAAAATATATTGAGCGGGCTGAAAACAATCTTGAAAAGCTTGAGAAACAAGATTTCTCACCGTCTGAAATTAGTGCTTACCGCTCGGCAATTTATGGATTTAAAATAGGGATTTCACCAATAAAAGCACCGATTTTGGGACCTAAAAGTGTCAACTATTCGAAACTTGCTATGGAACAGGACGAAAGCAACCCAATGGGGTACATTCAATATGGAAATAGCCAGTTTTATATGCCTGCAATTTTTGGAGGGTCAAAAAAAGAAGCATTGAAATACTTTAACAAAGCACTGGAATTAATGGAAGCCAAACCTTCCTATTCTGAAAAAAACTGGAATTATTTGAGTTTACTCACCATAATTGCGCAGTCTTACGAAGCGATAAATGACAAAAAAAATGCGGAACGAACCTACAGGAAAATATTGAATATTGAACCCGATTTTGACTATGTGAAAAATAAATTTCAAACAGATTTTTATAACGATTCGAAATAATATGAATAAGAAAGTTATTATTGTTGGAACAGGGCTTGGCGGACTCGCTACTGCACTTCGTCTTGCAAAACAAGGCTACAAAGTAGAGATGGTAGAAAAAAACCACCAGGCAGGCGGACGTTTAAACCAGATAAAGAAAGATGGTTTTACGTTTGATACCGGGCCAAGTTTTTTCTCTATGTCATACGAATTTGAGGAGTTTGCGAGGGACTGCAACATTCAGCTTCCATTTGAATACGTGGAACTCGATCCGCTGTATTCCGTCAATTTTACAGACAATCCCAAAACGTTTCATTTGTACAAAGACATTGATAAACTTTCTGATCAGTTTGCTGAAATAGAACCCGATTTCAAAGAGAGGTTTAGTCGATACATAAAAAAATCAGGAGCATTATTTCATGACACAGTTGATCTGGTTATCAAAAATAATTTTGATTCGTTGCCCGCTTACATTTTTACCCTGATGCATGTAAATCCAATTCACATCCCTGTTCTTTTTAAAAGCTTCTGGCAACACGTAACTCGTTATTTTTCTTCAAAAGAAGCACGGCAAATTGTATCGCTGGTTGCGTTTTTTCTGGGAAGAACACCTTTCGACACCATGGGGATTTACAGTCTGCTCTCCTACACAGAATTCAAGCACGACGGCTATTACAACGTAAAAGGAGGAATGTACAAAATTGTGGAAGGCCTTGTTTACGAATTGGGTAAAGTGGGCGTAAAAATTCATTACAACACTGAAATTAGAAGTTTCTCAGAAAAAAATGGGAAACTGACTACATTAAAAGACCAAAACGACAAAAATTGGAAAGCTGATATTTTTGTAATTAACGCTGATGCAGCATGGTTCCGTGGAAAAATTTTTAAACGCGAAAAATATTCAAAACCCAAACTAGACAAAATGAACTGGACCATGGGGTACCTTACTTTTTATGTTGGTATAAAAGGTAAACTTCCGCAGGTGAACCATCACAATTATTATTTGGGAGCAAATTTTGAAGAATACGCACACAACGTTTTGAAGAATCCGGATACACTGCAAAAACCGTATTATTATGTAAATGTGCTTTCAAAATATAACAATGAATGTGCTCCTGAAGATTGTGAAAGCCTGTTCTTTGTTTGCCCGGTTCCGAATTTGAAAGTAAAACCAGACTGGTCGGACAAGGAGGAGATTGTGAATAGCATCATCGATGATTTTTCAAAAAGAATTAAAAAAAATATTCAGCCGGAGATTATTTCAAAAACGATCTACACCCCAGTAGACTGGCAAAATAAATTCAACCTGTACCGGGGGAGCGGACTAGGTTTGTCGCACAATATGAGTCAAATAGGAGGACTGCGGCCAGCCAACTTCGACGAAAAATTCAAGAATACTTTTTACGTAGGAGCGTCAACTATTCCGGGAGCAGGGTTACCAATGGCTGTAATTAGTTCAAAACTTACTTTCGAGAGAATTGTTAATCTCCATGAATAAAAGACAAAATAATATTTTTTTTGATTCTGCTTTTAAGAGATGTAACTTTAAAAGTGGCTTTAAATTTAGTTTATGACTCAACTCGGAATTCTAAAAACACAACTGGGAAAACCATACCAGGATCTTGAATTTTTATTGCATTGTTTCAAAGAAGTTTTAATAGAAAATAACGAAAACGAACTGGCAAATATAATCCCATGGATTTGCGATACATGTTCATACGAAAACATGGAATTTACCCAAAAGCATTTTCAACTATTTTCAGTTTGTTTTCAACTGCTAAACCTGGCAGAAACCAACGGAGCTGTTCAAACGCGAAGAAAAACAGAGGATAAGAATTCTCTGAGTTCCATTAACGGATTATGGGCAAACAGCCTGAAACTTTTAAAGGAAAAAAAATTCAGTGAAGATGAAATCAGCTCTGTTTTTAAAGAAATAATGGTTCAGCCGGTGCTTACGGCTCATCCTACCGAAGCAAAAAGGCCGGTGGTACTAAAAAAATACCGTGAATTGTACCTGTTGCTGGTGAAGCGGGAAAACTCGATGTACAACTCATACGAGAAAGAAGAAAACCGGAATGAAATAAAACGGGTTATCAATTCCATTTGGCACATAGATGAATACTACCGCGAGAAACCCAAGGTAGAAACAGAGCTTGATAATGCAATTCATTATTTTGTAAATGTTTTCCCGGAGATCATAAATTTATTAAACAGAAGGCTAATACAGGCATGGAAGCATGTGGGGTTCGACAGTTCCCTGCTTGTAGAAAGTAACAACTTCCCATCGTTAAAATTTGGCACCTGGATTGGAGGAGATCGCGACGGGCACCCTTTTGTTACTGCTGACGTTACTAAAAAAACACTACAAAAACTACGTTTAAATGCGTTTGTGGTTTTAAAAGCCGAATTGCAAAAACTGGCAGAAGACATGAGTTTTTATTGCGAAATTCAAAACCTACCATTGCAAATAGAAAAACGATTGCAAGAACTTAACAGTGAACAGGAAAGTGAAACAAAATCATTGATTACAGCCAATAGAAATGAAGCCTTCAAATTATTTGTGCTACTACTCATTGACAAGCTTCCTATTAATATTAGCAAAGCACAATCGTTTGAATTGGTTGACAGGGAAAGCAGCTATACTCAATCATTACAATTAATTGCCGACCTAGAAATATTAAAATCGGCGTTAAAAGAGTATCATTCGCCGGTTTTGGCTAATCATTCAGTAAACAATGCCATTCAGATTGTACATACTTTCGGCTTTCACCTGGCAGAATTGGACATCAGACAAAATAGCAACTATTACGAAAAAGCACTGGTTCAACTAATAAATGAATCAAAAACAACAACACAAGTTACAGAAGAAATAACTGAGCAGGAAAAAACAGAACTTATAAAATCAGAACTGCATACCAATCGCCCCTTTATTCGCGACTGGAGCAATTTACCCACTGAATCAAAAAATGTACTCGATAGTTTTGCTGTGCTGCAAAAACACATTGCACAATACTCAGAGTTTGCCTTAGGTTCACTTATTGTGAGTATGACACGTGATGTTTCTGATCTTTTAGAAGTATATATACTTGCGCGTGAAGCCGGGCTTACCTTTTTCGATAAAACACTGGGAATAAAATTACAAGTTGTTCCGCTCTTTGAAACCATCGACGATTTAATTGCCAGTCCGGCCATTATGGAGGAATACTTTAATTATCCTGAAGTACAAAATAGTTTGGAATATCAGCGAAAAATTAAAAACCAAACATATAAAACTCAGGAAGTGATGATTGGTTACAGCGACAGTAATAAAGACGGAGGAATACTTGCCAGTGCGTGGTATTTACACCAGGCACAAAGAGAGATTGCGGCTGTGGGCAAAAAGTTTGGTATTCAAATTAAATTTTTCCACGGAAAAGGAGGTTCTATTAGCCGCGGAGCAGGGCCTGTACATTGGTTTTTACGCTCGCTACCTCACGGAACTTTTTCAGGCAAATTTAAAATTACAGAACAAGGCGAAACGATTGAGAAAAAATATGCCAACAAAATAAATGCTGCTTACAATCTGGAATTGATGCTTTCGGGAAGTACGTTCAATGCTTTAATACACCAACATAATAATAGCATAGAAAACGAAGCAACAGATATACTGGAATACATGGGAATGGAAAGCTTTCTTATTTATTCTGAGCTGTTAAAAGATGAGCAATTTCTTGAATTTTACCAGCAAGCTACTCCCATTGATGTAATTGAGCAAAGCAAAATTGGGTCGCGCCCGGCAAGAAGAACAGGGAAACGGACTTTTGCCGATTTACGGGCCATTCCCTGGGTATTTAGCTGGGGACAGGCACGCTTTCATATTACCAGTTGGTATGGTGTAGGTTCTACACTTGAAAAAATGCAAAAAGAACTGCCCGAAAAATACAACAAATTAAAAAGCCTCATCCCCACAAACCAATTTATCAGATATGTTCTTACAAATGTAGATACCAGTTTGGCCAGTACTGACGAGGAAATTATGAAGTTATATGCAGGCTTAGTAGAAGATGAAACGGTTCGAAACAAAATTCTAACAATATTACTTACTGAATTAGAAAAAACCCGCAAAATAATGCAGGAACTTCTTGGCAGACCGATGGAAGAAAGAAGGAAAAATCACTTCTATTCAACTGCTTTAAGAGCTGAGGCGTTAGATATATTGCATAAAAGACAGGTAAAGCAACTTCGTGAATGGAGAAACAGCCAGCTCAATAATCCGGCTGAAAAAGAAGAGTTGTTAAACCAACTGCTTATTTCAGTAAATGCGATTGCAAATGCCATGGGAACAACAGGATAAAAAAGACACAGTACAATAACACAAAGAAACCGGTCTACTTTGTTATAAAACAGCAAGGCCGGTTTCTTTGTATTCATTATTTTGTTTCAAAAAGATTTTCACCTAATTTTCCCCCGCTTTTGCGAAATACCATGACCGGGATTGAAAAAAAATTATTTGAATCAATTAAAAGAGGAAACCAAAAATCTTTTGAGCTTGTTTTTAAGACTTACTATGCCCGCTTATGTACTTATGCATTTGATTACACCCGCCAACTGGAGACAGCAGAAGATTTGGTTAAAGATTTTTTTCTAACCCTATGGCAGAATCGGGAAAAGATTGAAATAAAAACTTCACTTTCCGGGTACTTATTTCGTTCGGTACATAACATTTGTATTAATTACCTTGAAAGAGAAAAAAAGAGAACCCTTGAAATTCCTTCCGATAATTTGTACCTGATTGAATTAAAATTAAAGCAACCACTTACACCCGATTATCCCATCGGTAATTTGCTTGCAAGAGAAATGGAAAGCCAAATTCTTAAAATTATTGACGACTTACCGGAACAGTGTCGTGAAATTTTTAAATTAAGTCGGTTTGAAGAACTTTCTCACAAAAAAATTGCAGAAAAATTACACATCTCAGAAAACACTGTTAAAACACAGATATACAGAGCGCTGAAAAAGATAAAAGAAGCCATCCTATTTCTAATTGTAAATCTTGTTTTCTATTTTTTTAAATAAATGTCCCCCTGCTTGTAATACCAACATGAAAAAACTGTGTCTTAAAATTTAGAAACCTAAAATGGAACATAAACTATTTATATCAAACCAGGAAAAAGAAGCCCTGATCAATTATTTATCGGGCAATTTTAGTGAATCAGATTCACTAATTTTAAAAGCATGGTTAGACAAAAACCAGGAACATAAACTTTTTCTCGATCAGGTTACAGATATTTGGCAAGCCAGTCACTACTCAGAAATCAGCAAGAAAATAAATGTTCAGTCGGTTTGGAATGAACTCGAAGGACAGCTTCATCAGAAAAAAAATCCCTTTCAGTGGAAACGTTGGCTGCAAATAGCAGCAGTTGCTTCTGTTTCCATGGTATTCGGGGCTATTGGATATTATTTTATAAACACAAATGTCTCATCCTATACTCCTACTGCACAAACGATAGAATATGTTGCCCCGCTCGGCTCCCGTTCTTACGTAAAACTAAACGATGGAAGCAAAGTTTGGCTAAACTCCGGCACCTCAATTACATATTCCAATGATTTTGGAATAAAAAACAGAGATATAAAACTTTCAGGAGAAGCTTTTTTTGAGGTAGCAAAAAACAAGCAAATTCCTTTCAACGTAAACACGGGCGAGATTAATGTAACTGCCATTGGTACAAAATTTAATGTAAAAGCATATAAAGAAGAAAAAACGATTGAAACAACTTTAATTGAAGGTTCCGTAAAATTGGCAAGTGATATAGTGAAACTGCAGGAGAACCTTCTGTTAAAATCCAATGAAAAAGCAATCTTCACAAGAAAAACGCAGGCATTTGATATTAATAAACAAAACAATTCAAATTCACATCAAGAGGAAAAAGTTGTAAATAAACCTGCAATGCAAATTATACAGGCAATTGATCCTGCACCTATTGTTTCATGGAAAGAGAAACGGTGGATAATAAGCAATGAAAAACTCGGAGCATTATCTGTAAAACTGGAAAGACGTTATGATGTAAACTTTATTTTCGATAGCGATCTTTTAAAAGATTATTCTTTTGGAGGAACATTGGAAGATGAAACATTAGAGCAAATACTAAAGGCGATAAGCTACACAGCACCAATAAAATACATCATAGATGGCAAAACTGTTTATATAATGGCAGATGGGGAAAAAATGGGAAAATTTAAAGATTTATTACAAAAATAAATAAGCCAACTAAACAAAAATTGGGAGGTTGGCATACCTCCCAATAATACGTTAATTAACGTTGCTCCATATTGGCACTATGAAAGCAACTATTTATTAAACCTTAATGATTCAAATTTATGAAAAAAAATTGTATTGGATCTTCCGTTCCTTTAAACCGGAGCATTAAAAAACTATTTCTTATGACGAAACTAACGATCTTTCTAAGCTTGTTTTTTGTCCTCCAACTTTCAGCAAACGTCTATTCACAAACCCGGTTAAATGTCAATTCTAAGAACAAAACCGTGAAAGAAGTTCTTTTTAACATTGAAGGACAAAGTAATTTCAGGTTTTTCTACAATGAAAAATTTATTGATCTCAATCGAAAAGTTGATTTTGACATTAAAAATCAATCGATTGAATATGTAATGAACCGTTTATTTGGAGATTCGGAAGTTACATATAAAATAATGGAAAACAACCTGATAGTGATTACGCCGGGAGAAAGCCAGCAGGAAAAAACCATCAAAGGAAAAGTAACAGATTCAGGGGGACTTCCTCTCCCCGGTGTTACAGTGGTAATAAAAGGTACTACTCAAGGTACGATTACCAATGCCGAAGGAGAATATTCATTACCAAATGTTCCTGCTAATTCCACATTACAACTGTCATTTGTTGGATTGAAACCACAAGAGGTAATCGTAGGAAATCAATCTGTAATAAATGTTACGATGGAAGAAGAGTCGTTTGGAATTGAGGAAGTGGTAGCTGTTGGCTATGGAACACAAAAGAAAGCGAATTTAACAGGAGCAGTGTCCACGGTATCGCTGCCACAAATGGAAAAACGAACCGTTGCACAAACGTCACTAGCTCTTCAGGGATTAGTACCTGGGTTAACAGTCACCCAGCGCAGTGGGAAGCCAGGGGGCGATGGCGGTATTATTAGTGTTCGTGGTAAAACCACAATTGGCAACAACGACGTTTTGGTGCTAATCGATGGTGTAGAATCAAGTATTAATTCGATTGATCCTAAGAGTATTGAATCAATTTCAGTATTAAAAGACGCTGCTTCTGCTGCAATATATGGTAACCGCGCGGCTAATGGGGTAATTCTTATTACTACCAAACGAGCTGAAGACGGGAAAGCATATGTTTCATATAATAGTTATGTTGCTAAAGGTGTTCCCACCAATGTTCCAAGATATGTAGGAGCAGTTGATTTTATGAAATATATTTCAATTGCAAAACGCGCCGTTGGAATGACTCCTGAATATTCTGAAGAATATATAAATGAATATGAAGCAGGAGTAGCCCGAAATGACCCTAACTATCCGGATATAGATTGGTTCGACGCGACTGCAACAAATAATGGATTGATAACAAACAACTTTATTACTATCAGCCAGGGAACAAAAGAAATAAAATCGCTAACACAAGCCGGGTATATGTCTCAAAACGGTATAACAGAAAACACAAACTTTAAAAGATATACATTACGATCAAACACTGATTATAACATATCTCCGAAATTTGCCGTACGCTCTGATTTAGCACTTGTTTATACCAAAGCTAAAGAGCCATCCAAACTAAGTTCAGGCTATAACTGGGTAGGTCGTATTCCTGCCAACCAGGCTGCTTACCTGTCCGACGGACGATATGGCCCCGGTTGGCAAGGTGTTAACCCTGTAGCCTATTATAAAGATGGAGGGATAATTAGCAATAATGCACCTTCTGCCATAGCAAATTTTGTAGCAACTTTTACCCCAATAGAAGACCTTGAAATACAAGGGCAGTATGCTCTGAACTATTGGGAGAGCCACAATACAAACTGGAACAAACGTGTACAATTGTATCTTAATGATGGTACTCCAGACCCGCAAACCCAATCTAAATCAACTCTAAAAGAAACAACAAACCGCAGTCTGCGTAACATGTTGATTGGACGAGCTACTTACAAAAAATCCATTAATGACGAACACAACTTCAAAGCCATGGTCGGATATCAGCAAGAAACTTTCTGGAATAAATGGCACTCAGGATACAGAGAAGTTTTCCCATTCCCCGATTATCCGGTATTAAATGCAGGAGGAGAAGAAAACCAAAAATCCGACGGGTCAGCTTCCGATTACTCCTTGCAAGCAATTTTCGGGCGTATTAATTATGATTTCAGGGGAAAATACTTATTTGAAGCCAATTTACGTTATGATGGTTCATCTCGCTTTGCCGAAGATTACAGATGGGGACTATTCCCTTCAGTTTCCGGAGGATGGCGTATTAGCGAAGAACCTTTTTGGAGCAATCTCAGAGATGTGGTTTCTAACCTGAAATTACGTGCTTCCTGGGGACAACTGGGAAACCAAAATACATTAAATGGATATTATCCAGCTCAATCGACAGTCAATCTGGGCACAAATTACATTTTTGATAAAAATATTACTTCCGGTGCAGCAATTACAGCTATGGCAAACGAAGTAATAAGCTGGGAAACAACCACCATGACAAATATTGCATTAGAGTTCAATATTTTTCAAAAATTGGACTTCACCGCAGAATATTATTACAGAAAAACAGACGATATTCTATTAGACCTAAATATTCCATTAATCATTGGGCTATCAGCACCTGCCCAAAATGCAGGTAAACTTGAAAACAAAGGCTGGGAAATAGGAGCAACTTATAACGACAGATTTGGTGATTTTAATTTCAGTGCAATGTTCAATATTTCCGATGTTCGGAACGAAATTATTGATTTAAAAGGCATTAATGAAACAGGCCTCACTGTCAATCGTGAGGGCTACCCAATGCAGTCACTCTATGGATATGAAGCTGATGGATATATAATCCCTGAAGATTACGATACAGACGGTAATTACCAGGGGGCAACCCAAATCGGGAACTTCGGCCCGGGCGATATCAAATACAAAGACCAACTCACCGTTGACACCGATGGAGATGGTGTACCTGATGCTGCCGATGGAGTTATTAATACTTCTGATCGCGTGATTATAGGAAGTACTATTCCCCGCTATACTTTTGGATTGAATTTATTTGGAGAATATAAAGGTTTTGATGTTAATCTTTTGTTCCAGGGAGTTGGAAAGGCAGACGGTTATGTATGGGGACATTCAATAGGCTCATTTTTCGAAGGTGGTTCTATGCCCGAGATAGGCAAAGATTATTGGACTCCTGAAAATCGCGATGCCAAGTTTCCAAGACTGGCCTTTAACAATAGCAACAACCAACAGAATTCTTCCTTCTGGGTTAAAGATGCTGCTTATCTGCGTTTAAAAAATGCTCAAATCGGATATACAATTCCCCAAAATATCATTTCCAAAATTGGTATCTCTAATCTGAGATTTTATGTGAGTACTGATAATATTTTTACAATCACCAAGTTCTGGAAATACTTTGATGTGGAATCCCCGGTATTATCCGGGTACGGAAACTTTTACCCCATTATGCGAACAACCACAATTGGAATTGATTTAAAGTTCTAATCTAAAACTATAGACATTATGAAAAAGTATATATTTTTAATAATAAACGTATTACTATTATTTTCCTGCGACGATTTTTTAGACAAAGTCCCAATGGATTCACCTTCGGATAAAACCTTTTTAGCTAATGAAACAGAAATTGAGATGGCTGTTGTTGGTTGTTACACTAATCTGTGGACAGATTGGGAAGGAATGCCTTTTTTCCTGGCCTTTGAAGAGTTATCAGATAATGGCTGGGATCGTAATACCAATGATGTACAAAAACTATCGCAAGGAGCCAACGATGCCCAAAGTTCTTTTGTTGAAAGAGTATGGAAAACGTGTTATAGCGGAATAGCAAGATGTAATTATTTAATTAATAAACTCGCTGATGCGGAAGGCACAGTTAGTGAAGAAGTTATTTCTCAAGCCAGAGCCGAAGCCCAGTTTCTCAGAGCATACTACTATTCATATCTTGCAGATTTATATGGCGATGTCCCGTTAATTCTTGAGACACTTACACTTGCAGATGCAAATATTGGACGCTCTCCCAAGGAAAATGTATTGGATCAGATTTTCAAGGATTTTGACGAGGCAGCAAGTATTCTTGCCTCAGATAACAAACCTACCTCCGGAAGACCTACAAGACAGGCAGCACTTGCACTAAAAGCAAGAATCGCACTGTACAGTGAAAAATGGGACATAGCAATTGCTGCCGCTTCCGAAGTAATGAAATTGGAAGGAGCAGAGGTTGAACTCGATCCAAGTTTTCCCAATCTTTTCACATACGAAGGACAAGATTCGAAAGAGATATTATTTTCAATACAGTACTTATTTGGACAGAAAGTCCATCCCATCTTTAGATTATTTGGAAGTAGAAGCGGAGGTGGCCATGCGAATAAAGTCCCTTCCTACCAATTAGTTGATTCTTACGAATGCACTGATGGGCTTGCCATTGATGAATCTCCTTTATATAATCCGGCAAAACCATGGGACAACAGGGATCCAAGATTGGCATGGACTTTTGCACTCCCGTCTTCCGGCTATTCAAACTGGCAAAATGAGCCCGGTTGCATCTTTCAGGGCTTTCAGTACGAAACTCACCGAGACAGTACAAAGTGCTGGAACTACCATACATCTCCTGCATCGCGTGTTGATAATCAAGATGCATTAAATGCTTATGCATCATTCAGTGGTATTAACTGGAGGAAATATGTAAATGACAAAAATTATGGCGACGTAAATAACTGCGATAATAACATTATTGTGATTCGATACGCAGAAGTACTTTTAATTTACGCAGAAGCGAAAGTAAAAGCAGGGCAGATTGATGATTCTGTTTATGATGCAATAAACCAGATACGTACCCGAGTAGGAATGCCTGTAATACAAACAATGAGTTCAGAAGACCTGTTTCATGCAATAGCAAGAGAACGCAGACACGAGTTATCAGGAGAAGGTCAAAGACTTGCAGATATTCGTCGCTGGAAAATAGCAGAAAATGTAATGAATGGATTTTTACTTGGAAGGATGCAAAAATCGTATCCAACAAAGGCACCTGTAATCGATGAATGGGGCACTCCTAACTATGAAGAAGCTGGAATTCCAATAGCTTCTGACGTAAATGATCCAAATACTTCAATGCGTACCGTTGACAGGAGAGTATTCAATCCGAATAAAGATTATTTGTGGCCAATTCCGTATATCGAAAGAAAAACAAATCCGAGCCTAACACAAAATCCAAATTGGGAATAAAAAAATAAATGAAAAATATTTTTATCGCAACACGCTATAAAACAACATAAAATAGGAATAGTATTCTAAGCGAGAGCAAAATAAAGAATACAACAATCTGGTAATTTCAGGATCAATAGAGAATCAAGTTCCCTTGGAAAACCCAAGGGAACTTTTATAAAATTTTATTTATTTTATTCAAAAATATCACTGAAATATAATTTTAACTGCACATGTCATTCAAAGCTTATGAAAAAAGAAATTAAATTAATTGTATTATTGACCGTAATTCATCTAGTTTCGTTTGGGGCTGTTTCGTCAAAGCAAAAACAGTACGACATTGTCATTTATGGAGGAACTTCAGCAGGAATAACGGCAGCCATTCAGAGTTCAAGAATGGGAAAAACGGTTTTACTGATTGAGCCATCGAGAAGAATTGGCGGGTTAACGACCGGAGGCCTGGGGCAAACTGACATTGGGAACAAACAAGCCATTGGCGGAATTTCACGTGAATTCTATCAGAATATTAAAGAATATTACGACAATCCGGCGAATTGGAAATGGCAAACAAAAGAAGAATACAGAGATGGCGGACAAACACGCACTTCTGCCGGCGAAGATGCCATGTGGACTTTTGAGCCTTCAGCAGCTTTAAAGGTTTATAAAAACATGATTGATGCAGAAAACATCGATTTGGTATACGAGGAACGTTTAAACAGAGAAAATGGAGTAATTAAAAATGGTTCTCAAATTACTGAAATTCGAATGGAAAGTGGAAAATCATACAAAGGAAAAATGTTTATTGATGCCACTTACGAAGGAGATTTAATGGCTACTGCAGGAGTTAGTTACACCATCGGACGCGAATCAAACAAAGAATACGGCGAAACACTAAACGGCGTTCAGGCCAATAATTACAATATAACACTGCGTGGAACTGTTTCAAAAAATAGTGCTCATCATAATTTTATTGCAGGAGTTGATCCTTATGTTGTAAAAGGAGATCCGTCCAGTGGGCTGTTGCCTTTTATTGTAAAAGGCGGCCCCGGTATAGATGGACACGGAGATAAAGGAATACAAGCCTATTGTTTTCGAATGACACTGACTGACAAAGCCGAGAATAGAATTCCATTCCAAAAACCGGCCGATTACAACGAACAGAACTACGAGCTACTTTTCAGAAACTATGAAGCAGCAGATGGTCCGATTGAAGAAATGTATTCTTATGGCGATCCGCTGGTGCCATGGATAAACTCGGCCATGCCCAACCGAAAAACAGATACAAACAATCAAAAAGGATTTTCAACCGATTTTATTGGTCAGAATTGGGATTATCCGGAAGCATCGTATGAAGAAAGAGAAAGAATTGTAGAGAAACACAGAAGCTATCAGCAGGGATTAATGTGGACACTGGCCTACCACCCGCGCATTCCGGAGAAAGTTCGGGATGTTGTTTCAAGATGGGGAACCTGTAAGGACGAATATGAAAGAGAAGATGGATGGCAACAGCAACTGTATATAAGAGAAGAAAGAAGAATGATTAGTGATTATGTAATGACGCAAAAAAACTGTGAAGGATATGAAGTAGCCGAAGATGCAATTGGAATGGCCGCTTACGGGATGGATTCGCACCAGGTAAAACGTTATGTAGATGCCAATGGTTTTGTTCAAAACGAAGGAAATGTTGAAGCACATGGTTTTCCTCCCTATCCGATTAGTTATAAATCTATCATTCCACATAAAAAAGAATGCTATAACTTATTGGTACCGGTATGCGTAAGTGCCACGCACATTGCTTTTGGTTCTATTCGAATGGAACCTGTTTTTATGGTTCTTGGGCAATCAGCAGCAACTGCAGCCTGCCTGGCCATCGACGAAAAAATAGATGTACAAAGCCTAAATTACCAGAAATTAAAAGCCAAACTTTTAAACGACAAACAAATTTTGAAATGATTGAATGGTACAATTTTACAGAAACCGATATTATAATAACATATAAAAATTAGCCTAAAAGACATGAACTACATTACCAAATTTATACGACTCACTTCCCTGGTATTTTTAGCGGGGGTGATTATGTGGGGATGCCAACAGGCAAAAAAGACAGATAATGAATTCTCTGCAGATGTTATTATCTATGGAGGAACATCTGCAGCCGTAATTGCAGCCGTTGAAGTGGCACAATCCGGCAAATCGGTAATTGTTGTTTCTCCTGATAAACACCTTGGAGGACTAACCTCTGGTGGCTTAGGATATACCGATACAGGAAACAAATCAACGATTGGTGGTTTATCGCGTGACTTTTACCACCGGGTATGGTTGCACTACAACGACTCAGCGGCGTGGGTTTGGCAAAAACATTCAGAATACGGAAATAAAGGCCAGGGAACCATTGCCATGGACGGAGAAAACCGAACCATGTGGATTTTTGAACCCCACGTTGCAGAGCAGGTTTTTGAAGATTATGTAAAAGAAAATAACCTGAATATTTACCGCGACGAATGGCTCGACCGGGAGAATGGTGTTGAAGTAGAAGATGGGAAGATTATTTCGTTTAAAACTCTTTCCGGAAAAACATTTAAAGGGAAAATTTTTATCGATGCTACTTATGAAGGGGATTTAATGGCATCAGCTAATGTTACTTATCATGTAGGAAGGGAAAGTACTGCAACTTATAACGAAAAATGGAACGGTGTACAAACAGGAGTTTTACATCATCAGCACTGGTTCAGGGCAAAAATATCTCCGTATAAAATTCCGGATGATCCGTCCAGTGGAGTACTTCCCCTTATTTCAACAGAATCTCCGGGAGAATATGGTTCTCCCGATGATAAAATTCAGGCCTACTGCTTCCGCTTATGTATGACCAATCATGATGAAAACCGATTGCCATTTCCCCAACCTGATAACTACGATGCATCGCAATATGAATTGTTACTTCGTATGTTTCAAACCGGAAGAAAAGACTGGTTTAATAAGTTTGATGCAATACCCAATTGGAAAACCGACACAAATAATCACGGTCCGTTTAGCAGCGATAATATTGGCATGAACTACGATTATCCTGAAGCCAGCTACGAACGAAGAAATGAAATTATAAAAGAGCATGAAGATTATCAGAAAGGACTCCTCTGGTTTGTAGCAAACGATCCACGGGTTCCAGAAGATATCCGTACAAAAATGGCTACCTGGGGGCTGGCAAAAGATGAGTTTACTGACAATGGAAACTGGCCTCATCAAATTTATGTTCGCGAAGCTCGCCGGATGATTGGAGAATATGTAACCACAGAAAACGATGTACTTCTAAAACGGGAGGTGCCGAAGCCCGTTGGAATGGGCTCATACGCCATGGATTCGCATAATGTTCAACGTTACATAACACCTAAAGGTTATGTGCAAAACGAAGGAGATATTGGAGTTTCACCACCAGCTCCCTACTCTATTTCCTATGGTTCAATCGTTCCGAAAAAGGAAGAATGCACTAATTTATTGGTGCCGGTGTGTGTATCATCAAGCCATATTGCATTTGGCTCCATTCGCATGGAACCGGTATTTATGATCTTGGGACAATCGGCAGCAGTGGCAGCCAATATGGCTATTGATAACAAGATAGCCGTTCAGGATATTCCTTATGACGAACTAAAAGAAAAGTTACTTGATAAAGGACAGGTATTAACTCTGAAACAGGAGTAATTTTTAGTATTTTCGGGGTCGACCAATAAAATGAATATGTAAGTCTGTGTGAATTACCTGAATGATTTCTATTTTGAGAAAAGTGAGATTATAAAAATCGCGCATTTAAACTAAACCTAAAATGACAAAATAGCATTTCAGGTTTTTAGCAGACATTTAATAAATAATCAAACTATGATAACCTTTATTTTGTCTATTGCGATACTACTGCTAGGCTACCTTTTTTATTCGCGCGTTATTGAGCGAATTGCCGGGATCGATCCCAGCAGGGAAACGCCAGCCTTCAGTATGAAAGATGGGGTCGACTATCTCCCACTCCCCTGGTGGAAAATTTTTCTGATTCAGTTTTTAAACATTGCCGGGCTGGGGCCTATTTTCGGAGCAGTTGCCGGAGCAATGTGGGGGCCTGTAGCTTTTATCTGGATTGTGCTTGGTTCTGTTTTTGCAGGTGCAGTTCATGATTATTTTTCGGGTATGCTTTCCATAAAACACAAGGGATTAAGCATTACTGAAATTGTTGGAATCTATTTAGGAAAAGGAACCAAGCAATTTATGCGAGGTTTTACAGTATTTCTGATGATTATTGTTGGTGCTGTTTTTATTATGGGCCCGGCAAAAATACTGTCTGGTCTTACACCCGATTTTGCATCGATGACATTCTGGGTATGGGTAATCTTTATCTACTATTTGGCAGCAACCATGCTTCCTATCGATAAAATCATTGGGCGTATTTATCCGGTATTTGGCTTTGCCCTGCTTTTTATGGCTGTCGGGCTTATTGTTGCTCTCATTGTAAAAGGGTATCACCTGCCGGAACTAAATCTATCCAGTATTCGTAATTACCATGTAAATGCTGAAAAGTTTCCCATATTCCCCATGCTGTTTATAACCATTGCCTGTGGAGCTATTTCCGGATTTCATGCCACGCAATCGCCCCTCATGGCCCGCTGCTTAACAAATGAGAAATATGGGCGACGCGTATTTTATGGTGCAATGATTACAGAAGGAGTTGTTGCATTGATTTGGGCTGCTATAAGCATGAGTTTCTTTGGCGGAATAAAAGAATTAAACGAGGTAATGACTGCCAACGATGGAAATGCAGCATTTGTAGTAAACGAAATTTCAAACTCTCTTTTGGGAAGATTTGGAGGTATCCTGGCACTGCTTGGCGTAGTTGCTGCCCCTATTACCTCTGGCGATACAGCTTTCAGAAGTGCACGTTTAATTGTTGCCGACTTTTTAAGCTACAAACAGGAGCCCATTAAAAATCGTTTACTGGTTAGTATTCCATTGTTTGCTGTAGGTTTTTTTCTAACCCAAATCAATTTCAGCATTGTTTGGCGTTATTTTGCATGGTCGAACCAAACACTGGCAATGGTGGTACTTTGGGCTATAACAGTATATCTTGTTCAGGAAAAGAAATTTTACTGGATAACTCTTATTCCTGCCGTCTTTATGACAGCTGTTACAACTACCTATTTACTACTTGCCCCGGAAGGGTTCTCATTACCACAGAATATTTCATACTTCCTGGGCTCCTTGCTCTCCGTTATGTCCATCATTGGATTCTTTATTTACAAGAAGAAATATTATTCTCATGAATAAGTAACTGCTCCATTGCAATTTTACATTAGAAACCTAAACCAAAAATGATTAATAAAAATGAAACGACGTGATTTTATAAAAACATCTGCTGCCGGATCTGCTTTTTTATTGACAACCGGAGCTTATGCCTTTCAGCCTCAACGCACAAATGCAACCACCTCATCTTTCTGTCACCAGTCAGAAAGAAAAATACCAGTTGCATACGAAGTAGATGTAGTAGTAATCGGAGGCTCACTTGCAGCAGTAGCAGCAGCAGTTGAAGCATCGCGAGCCGGAGCAAAAGTATTTTTAGCAACACAGGAACCGTACCTCGGAGAAGATGTTTGCGGAACTTACCGTTTGTGGACAGATGATAAAAGTATCGAACAAACGGAACTGGGCGCTAAGATATTTGGGAATGGGCTCCCCACTCCTATGCATGTAAAACATACTTTAGATAATATTCTAATTGATAATCATATCGATTTTCTGTATTCCTGCTATGTTACAGATGTTTTAACTTCGGAAGAAGGGAAACCTGCCGGCGTAGTAATGTCTGATCGTTCTGGAAGGCAGGCGGTAATTGCCAAAACCATTATAGACACTACTCCTCGTGCAATGGTTGCACGGATGGCAGGAGCCAGCTTTGGCAATTACCCGTCAGGAAAACAAAATTTTAAGTTTACTGTAGCAGGAAATAATGTAAAAAATCATCCGGAACTGGTCGCTTACATTTACAGCGAGCCAATACATGTAAAACAAGCCACATCAAAAGGTACTTCCAAACCGGATAAAATATACAATGCAATTGAGTATACCTTCCCTATTGAAATAAAAGATGGCAGTTGGGCCTCTTTTGCACGAGCAGAACAAATCTTCCGCGACCTTGTTTGGGATGCGAACCAGGTAGAATCAGCTGATCTGCTTTTCCAGAATCCACCCGATAAGATGGTTGGGCAAAAACGATGGAATCGTGCCGATGTTCATTTGGAAAATATCAATCTGAAAGTTTTTAAACCACGTAAAATCGATAACCTCTTTGTTTTAAGTGGAAGTGCTAATCTAAGTGAAGAAGCAGCAGAAACATTGCTTGCTCCTGGAAAACTTATTAGAATTGGAGAACGGATTGGAAATGAAGCAGCCGTTATTGCCAGTAATGCGCAATTTGCATCAAACCCAAAAATTAAAGGAACGAAAAATGAGAATGTGGTTTCTGGCGATGTAGGCGAACTGTTGGAAGGATTACGTTCTTCGCTAAATATAGATAAAATTATTGCAGAAGAGACCACGCTTCCCGTTTTAGGAAACTATGATGTTCTGGTTTTAGGAGGAGGAACAGCCGGAGCTCCTGCTGCTTTAGGAGCTGCCAGAAATGGGGCTTCTACATTGGTTATCGACTATATGCATGGGCTGGGAGGAATTGGAACAATGGGCATGATTGGTCGCTACTATCATGGTTACAAAAAGGGGTTCACAACCGAAGTGGACCATGGCACAAAAGAAATTGGAGAAGGAAATCCGCGGGGTGATGATAAAAACCTGGGGGAATGGGTTTTTGACTGGAAAACAGAATGGTTCCGCAGTGAAATACAAAAAGCAGGAGGTGATATCTGGTTTGGAGTACTGGGCAGCGGAGCTTATGTTGAAGATGGACAGGTAAAAGGAGTAGTTGTTTCAACTCCTTTGGGAAAAGGCGTAATCCTCGCTCATACAGTGGTCGATTCTACCGGAAGTGCAGATATTGCCATTGCCGCAGGTGCAGCCTATAGCTATACTGACGGGCTTTCAATTGCTGTACAGGGAGCCGGACTTCCGTTTAAAAATCCGAATGACTTTTACAACAATACCGACTGGACTTTTATAAACGATACAGACATGCTTGATGTGTGGCGATCGTTTGTAGTGGCAAAAGACAAATTTGCAGATCAATACGACATAGGAAAAATGCCCCAAACACGGGAACGGCGGCGAATGATTGGCGATTTTACAGTTTCGGTACTTGATGTGTATAACGGCCGGACTTATCCCGATACTATTTCGGTACATTTTAGCTCATTTGACACGCACGGCTTCACAGAAGATCCATTCTTCTCTTTAAAACCACCGGAACACAGTGGTGTTGATGTAACGGCTTATGTTCCTTTCCGGGCTCTACTTCCCAAAGGGCTTGAAGGTATTGCAGTAACAGGTTTGGGAGCCAGCGCACACCGCGATGCCATGCCGGTTATTCGTATGCAACCCTGTTTACAAAACCAGGGATATTCAGTTGGATGGGGAGCTGCAATGGCAGCAAAAAACAAACAAAACATTCGTTATATAGATATAAAACAGCTACAGAAAGAACTGGTAAAAATCAATAGCCTGCCGGAACATGTTCTTACCGATGTAGATAATTATCCTCCCCCAATGGAAAAAATACAGGAAGCAGCAAAAACAGTTGTGAATGACTTAAAAGGGCTGGAGATACTATTATGGGACAAAGACAGGGGAATTATTGCGTTAACCGATCAATTCCAGTTTTCCAATAAAGAAGAAGACAAACTGGTATATGCACGTATTTTGGGCATGTTGGGAAATCCGACCGGATGGGAGGAACTGGTAAAAGCAATTGACCGTTTTGAAGGATGGGATGAAGGATGGAACTACAGAGGCATGGGACAATTCGGGCGCAGTATTTCTTATCTCGACAGTTTAATTATAGCCGTAGGTAGAACAAAACATAAAGAAGCCCTGCCAACAATATTCAGGCTCATGAAAAAGCTGACACCCGAAAGTCATTTTTCCCACTTCAGAGCAGTGGCTATAGCATTGGAAACCATTGGTGATCCCCAGGCGGCAGAGCCACTATTCAAAGTGCTTGACATGCCCGGAATGCGTGGTCACTCCATGCCTGATATTGAAACAGCAAAAGAACTGGCTCCACCAGACAGGAACGACGTTTCAACACGTAATAAATCTTTAAGGGAACTAATTCTTGGAAGAGCTTTGTATAAATGTGGAGATTTAAATGGCGTAGGAAACGAAATTCTTAATGACTACTCAAAAGATTTACGGGGCCATTATTACCGTCATGCCAATGGTGTACTTCAAATGTTCCCAAAACAAAAAGAACCTGAGATTGAGATGTAAGAGACAGGAATTAGAGAGCATTTACGAGTTCTCTAATTCCTACCCCTCATAATGATAACCAAGCCCATTTACAGTTTCTTTAATTTTTTCAAGATCGATGTTAGAGCCTGTTATTTTTACGATATTACTGGTATTATCCGCTATAACACTGGTTACACAGGTTAAGCCTTCCAGATTTCGTTTTACATTTGCTTCACAATGAGAACAGGTCATCCCTGTTACCTTTACCGAAATACCTTCAACTTGTTTCATCTGTTGTTTTTTCTGGTACTTCGAAAGGAAATACCCACCCGGAATTGCAAGCAACAAAAGAATAGCAGAAGACAGTTCCAACCATTGTGGTAACATTTCATGTCCGGTTCCATCGCCATGAATATGCATTACTTTTTCCAGCATCCAGTCAGCCGGAATAAACGTATTAATAAGCATCCCAAAAATAATAGCCCCACCAATAATAGAAGCCAGGTAAATCATCAACGATTTTCGTCCCATGGTTTTTCCCAGAACAGTCATTGTTGCAACATTGGTTGCAGGCCCAGCCATTAAAAACACCAATGCAGCTCCGGGAGAAACCCCCTTTAGTAAAAGTACGGCAGCAATTGGAATAGAACCGGTTGCACAAATATAAATTGGAACAGAAGCAGCCAAAACCACCAAAATTTCAAGGAATCCCAAACCTTTAAAAGAGCTAAAAAAATCAGCAGGCAACACAACTGAAATCAATGCAGCTACTAAAAAGCCCAGTAGTAACCATTTCGCAATATCCTGCAATAACTCAATAAACGCATAATCTGCTGCCCGTATTAAAGAGTGGCGACTATCTTCAACCTTTGATTCGTGACAACTACATGAAGCATCGCTACAACTTTCTCCCGTTTTTCCCATTGCTGAAGAATCAATCTTCAAATTTGCGAAAGGAGAAGCAGAGATGGGCTGAGCTGGCTTTTCTTTTACAAAGATATTAGTAAAAACACCTCCTAACACTCCGGTAAAAAAAGCAACAATAGGCCGAAGTATGGCAAAAGGCCATCCCAACATAGAATAGGTTGCCATTATAGAATCAACTCCAGTTTGAGGTGTCGAAATTAAAAATGAATTGGTTGCCCCTCTTGATGCTCCATTTTTAAAAAATGAAATTCCGGTCGGAATAACACCACACGAGCACAAAGGCATGGGAATTCCCAATATAGCAGCATTCAACGACGACTTAAAATTCGCCTTCCCCAAATATTTGTCTATATGTTTTTGCGGAAAATAAACTTTTAACAAACCTGCAAAAATTAACCCTAACAATAACCAGGGAGCCATTTCCAGCAATAAATACCAAAGCTCTGAAAAATATCTTTCTATAAAATCGAACATACTGTATTTTTTTACGAAACAAACAAAATTAAAGCTTGTTTTCAAACAGCATGCAATTTAAAAACTTATAATTCTTTTTCACCCCTTCTCAAAATGTTCAGCTCTTCTATTTAATAAAACCTGCACAAAACGAGTTTATCTAATCCTAATCGACTAAAAACACATTTCAAAAAACAATAAGAATAAGACATCTTTTTATTCAGCCCGCTCGAAACATGGTTAATTATATCATCCCCAAAAGAGACAATTGAAAACGACACTCTTTCATCTATTACGTGATTGTAAAATCAAGGCAACCATTAAAAAATTAAATACATTTTTACTTCTTATTTCATAAAAAAATCGCACCTTATCGTCCCGTTGATAGTATTATACTTTAAAATAACAAAAATGAAACGACGAAGTGCAATGAAAATAGCTGCCGGTGCTATTCTTGGAGGAGGAGCCGGCGTTTTAACACTTACACAGGCCTTTAAACCTGAACCACTCCCGGAAAAACCGTCAAAAAAATTAGAATCCAATGGAACAGAAACCAATTGGCAATATGCTCAGTTAAATCCTGCAACTTCCGGAGAAATTGCCTATGAACAATACAGTGTGGGAAGCTGTATGTATGCTACTTTTTATGGCGTAGCGTCCCAAATTGCAGAGAAATTTGGAGGAAAATATGCTTCATTTCCTTTTGATATGATGAAGTACGGACATGGAGGCGTTGGTGGATTCGGAACTTTATGCGGAACACTTAACGGAGCTGCAGCATTAATTGGTTTGTTTGTAGGCGATAAAAAAATGCGAGACAATTTAATTAATGATCTGTTTCAATGGTATGAAAACAGCCAGCTACCTATATTTAAACCACAGAAAGAAGAAATGAATTACACCCCTGTGGCTTCAATTGCCCATTCCACACTCTGCCATGCATCAACAACCAATTGGGGAAAGGCATCGGGTTTTACAATTGCAAGTGACGAACGCAAAGAAAGATGTCGTCGTTTGTCCGGCGAAGTAGCAGCAAAAGTTACTACATCTTTAAACAACTATTTCAACAACGAATATGTAACCGTTTACCAAAACAACGAGAATGCAGGAGAATGTTTAACATGCCATGGAGACGAAGGTAAACTAGACAATATCAGTGGAAAAATGGATTGTCATTCATGCCATACTCAATCTGTAGCGCATAAGGTATTTGGCGACGTTCACTACAAATATATGAAAGCAAGATAAATCAAAAAGAAAAGGGGCAAAATTATTCCCCTTTTCATTTCCAGTTGATACATAACTTCTCAAGCTCCGCCAGCTGCTATTTCTGTTAAAAAATAACATGCTTCAGGCAAAATACTATTTTGGCAAACAAGGCAAATAATGGTATATTCATTGCCTGAAACATCAACGATTTTGGTACCCAAATGAAAGAAATAAATTACATTATTCAAGTGTACCACAATTTACTCGATAATAAATAAAACGAAACCAAAACAGAATGAACAAGACGGAAATAAAAACATTGCGCGACGAGGCATTTCAACACTTAACCACAGAACTACTGTCCTTTTGGACCACCCGAATGAAAGATGAAACAAACGGCGGATTTATTACCCATTTTAATGAACAGGGAAAAGATACAGGTGAAGATGAAAAATCATTAATTGCCCAAACCCGTTGTCTTTATACCATTGCCTCGGCCCACCGTGCGGGCTATGGAAATGGGGAACTGGCTGAGTTGGCTAAACATGGAGTAGATTTTCTGCTGGATAAGATGTGGGACAAAGAATTTGGTGGTTTCTACTGGATGGTTGACCGAAAAGGAAATGTAAAGATCGATGAGAAAATTATATATGGACACAGTTTTGCAATTTATTCACTGAGTGAATATACCTTGGCTACCGGTGACAAACGTGGAATTGAGTACGCAGAGAAAGTGTTTGACATGCTGCAGAAATATTGTGTAGACAGCCGCTATGGTGGGTATTGGGAGATGTTCCATCGCGACTGGACACTGAAAGGCCCAGGAAGTGCAGGAGGCGATCGCAAAACATTGGATGTACACATGCATTTAATGGAGGCCTTCACTACGCTTTATGAATGTACAGGAAAAGAAGTGCATCGTCGAAAATTACTGGAAGATATTGATCTATTACTAAATGTGATTAATCATCCGAAGTATAAAACCGGAATTCCACAGTTTTTTAAAGACTGGACCATCGCCCCACAGATTAAGTTTGATATCATCTGGGGATGGGATCGTTTTTCAGAAGAAGGCCAGAAAGGAAATGCCACAGATAACACTTGTTTCGGTCATAATGCCGAATTTGCCTGGCTGCTGATTCATGCCTTGAAGATTCTGAAAATATCTCCGGAAGTATACACAGAAACTTTTAAAATTATTTTCGACCACACTGTCGACAATGGAATTGACACAGAATACGGAGGGGTATATGTGGAAGGGCCTCACTCCGGCGGTGTTTACGACCGGGAAAAAGAATTCTGGCAACAGGCTGAAGTCCTTATCGGAATGCTTGACGGGGTCATTTTGTTTCATGATGAAAAATATTGGGAAGCTTATAAAAATGTACATCGTTTTGTATTCGATAAAGTTGTAAACAAAGGCGTTGGCGAATGGTTTCCGCTTTTATCCAGAAAAGGAGATCCAATCTGGACACACATGGGGCACTCATGGAAAATCAATTACCACACCGTCCGCTCCATGATTCAAAGCATTCAGCGACTCGATATTTTACTCAATAAAAAATAATAATATTCTAGTTTGACTTCATTCAGCGTCAGATTGAGCAAAGTCGAAGTCTGATTCAAACAACTGAATAAACAAAATAAGCTACATCTAAACCTAACTACAAAATGAACTTATCACTTACCTCCCTCGACTGGATTGTATTAACCATAGTAATGATTGGCAGTCTTTCCTTTGGCCTGTACATGGCCTACCGGAAAAATGCCGGGGAAAGCAGCAAAAATTTTTTTCTGGGGGGACGGTCGATTAAGTGGCCTGTAATTGGAGCCTCTTTATTTGCAACCAACATTGGAGCTGAACATTTGGTTGGACTTTCAGGCGATTCTTACCGTTACGGTCTTTCTGCCGGATCGGTAGAACTGACCTGCGCTATCACCCTTGGTTTCGCCTGTGCCGTTTTGTTTCCATATTACATGAAAAACAAAATTTACACAATTCCTGAATTTTTGGAATTACGTTATAATCGTGTGGCGCGTATTTGCTTTTCAGGGTTAATGCTGGTAATAAGCGTAATGACCAAACTGGCTTTTACACTTTTTGCCGGGGCACTGGTCTTAAACAGCATTTTAGGCTGGGATGTAATGACAACGGCTTTATACATCGGGATAATAGTCGCCATTTTTACTATTATTGGAGGTTTTACGGCGGTGGCATATTCCGATACAATTCAGGTTGTATTAATGCTTGTAGGGGCAGCCACAATGCTCTTTATTGGACTTGACAAAGTTGGCGGCTGGGACGGGCTAATGGAAAAGGCTCCGGAGATGATGACCATTGCCGCCCCTTACGATGACCCGGTATATCCGTTTTGGGGAATTCTGGCAACAGCATTTTACGCCGGAATTTTTTACTGGGGAATCGACCAGGTAAATGTACAGCGTGTACTTTCAGCACCCAATTTAAAGCAGGCGCGCTGGGGCTCTATGTTTGCAGTACTTTTAAAACTTTTCCCCATCTTTTTATTTGCCTTACCAGGAGTAATTGCATTTGCCCTTTTCCCGGGGGAACTTTCAGGTGAAGAATCAAAACAAACGTTTGTATTGCTACTCAACAAACTCCTGCCCAGCGGGCTGCGCGGATTAATGCTGGCAGCGCTTATGGCGGCACTCATCACGTCATTGATTGCAGTACTCAACTCTGTGTCAACACTCGTTGTGCGCGACTTTGTTGTAGAATTTCGTCCATCTGTTTCAGAGAAAAAACAAGTGACACTCGGCAGAATTATCATCCTGCTGGTAACATTCCTGGGAATTGGAGCAACTTACCTCGTTTACAAAAACGAGGAAGGTTTATATAAATACTTGCAAACCATTTCTGCTTATCTGGTAATTCCGGTTTTCCCTGCCATATTTTTTGGGATTATCAGTAAAAAAGTTACTTTAAAAGGAGCAGGATATTCAGTTGTTATCGGGATAATTTTAGCTACCATTTTTGTTATCGACCAATTGATTGGCGCCGAAGCCGGAAAACAAATTTTTCCGTTTTTACACCATAAACTTACGTTGAATTTTGGCTACCGAGGACTCTGGGCCGAATTTCTGATAACCGGAGTTTTGTTTGCCGTATCTGCATTTACCAAAAAGACAGCACCTGAAAAGCTGGAAAAAACCACTATCAATTACAAAGTGGCCATTGCTAAATTTGAAGGTTTAACTGACTGGCGCCTGCATCTGGGAATTCTCTCGCTCATTACTTTATTTTTATATATTTGGCTGAGTTAGAAATGTCTTAATTTATTCATTTATAACGCACAACATAATTAAAACTCACAAAACCAGAAGCAAAACAGCACAGTAATCTTTTGTTCAAAACGAAATAAAAACCGAACCATACTGAACATTTTTGAAGGAATATTGTATTGATGAAAACTACTTTAAAACGTTACAAGAATGGAAAAAATCAGGGTTATGGCAGTGCTGTTCATTTTCTTATTAGCAGGATGTGCCGAACTGTCGCAAATTGCCCAACAAACAATCGGAGAAAACCGCTCCCTTACTACCACTGAAATTATAGCCGGACTAAAAGAAGCACTAATCGTTGGCACGGATAAATCAGCAGATGTACTCGGCATTACCGATGGTTACTATAAAGACCAAATGGTAAAAATACTTTTGCCTCCGGAAGCTGATATTATTGTTAATAACCTAAATAAAATACCGGGAGGAGACAAATTGGTAGAAGATGTGTTACTTCGTATCAACAGAGCCGCTGAAGATGCCGCCAAAGATGTAAAACCTATTTTTGTAAACAGTATCAAAAGCATGACGATTACTGACGCTGTAACAATTTTAAAAGGAGAAGACAATGCTGCAACAGAATATCTGCACAAAACAACATATAACCAATTATTTGAACTGTATCGCCCCAAAATAAAATCTTCAGTAGATAAAAAATTGGTTGGTAATGTATCAACCGGAGAAAGTTGGGATTTACTTACCGGGAAATGGAATTCGGTTGCTAATTCAACCGTTGGACAAATTGCCGGCTTCAAACCTGTGGAAATCTCGCTCGATGATTACCTCACCCAAAAAGCACTCGACGGACTTTTTCTAAAAATTGCTCAGGAAGAAAAACAAATCAGAGAAAATCCTGCAGCCAGAGTAAACGATATACTAAAACGTGTTTTTGGCTCAGTTGACTCATAATACTTTACATAATAAAACTAATTAAAATACTTTCTTCGCCAGCTGAGCGAAAGAGCATAAAAATGCTTCGTGAGTACTGGTGTTCAAAGTGTAATTCACTAAAAAAACATCATTATGCAACTTGAATTTGAAAAAATAGAAGAAGCCAGTGGTTTAGCCAATCAGTTAATTGAACACCACCCCCATGCTATATTTCTGGCTAACAGTGATTTTAAAATACAATATTTCAATAAGGCATTTAAAAAACTAAGCGAAAGCGACAAAGCCGATATTCTGGGACATGAATTTTGCGAGGTGATTGGGTGTACCCGCAGGGGAACAGCTGTAACCAGAAAAGACAATTTTTGCAAAAAATGCCAAATGAGAGAATTACTTTCAGGTGCAAACCTTTCGGAGCTAACTCTGGTTCGTGATTTTTTCATCAACAATAAATCTGTAACAAAACACTTGCATATTGATACACACAAAATTGTTATGCATGACGAAAAATACAGGTTGGTAGTAATTGAAGACCGAACGCAACAACATTAAAATAGCCGCCCCTGCCAGGTATCTTTTACCTCCAATTGTTTTTCGACCTTAGCTACAAATTCAAAATTTTTCAAGCCCCATTTGGGGGCAAGAAGCATATCAGGCGGAGACTGACTAATAAATCGTTCTACAATTATTTCAGGATTTAGCAACTCCAGGTAGTTTACCACCAAATCGATATATTGGTCAGCAGAAAAAAGGTGAAAAGATTGACTGTTTTTTAAATACTGCTTTTCAAGCAAGGTTCCCTTATGAATTTGCAACTGATGTAATTTCAGGTTTTTCACAGGTAATCCGGAAATTACTTTTGCCTGTTCCAGCCAATCTTCTCTGTTTTCACCTGGTAACCCTAAAATTAAATGGGCACAATTATTAATACCTCGTATTGAAGTTTGCTCCAGCGCCCACACAGAATCAGAAAAAGTATGCCCCCGATTGATCAACTCCAGCGATCTATCAAGGTGCGACTCCAAACCAAATTCTACCATTACATAAGTTTGCTTACTCAATTGGGCAAGGTAATCCAGCAAGGTTTCATTAATTGCATCAGGCCGGGTTGAAATAACCAGCCCAATTACATCCGGATGTTCCAATGCCTCTTCATACAATCTTTTTAACTCTTCCAAAGGAGCATATGTATTTGTATAAGCCTGGAAATAGGCCAAAAACTTTATTGCCTGGTATTTTCGTGCAAAAAAATCAATCCCTTGCTGAATTTGAGTGGTTACACTATTTTCCAGATTACAGTAAGTAGGTTTAAACGTTTGGTTGTTACAGTACGTACAACCGCCCTTCCCTTTTGTACCATCCCTGTTCGGACAGGTAAAACCGGCGTCAACCGAAACCTTTTGCACCCGCCCTTTAAATTTATTTCGAAAATACGTTGAAAAATCGTTGTATCTTTTATTACCGCCCCATGCATATTTTTGTTCACCCATGTACCTCTCAATTAATGGTTTCAAAAATACACAAAATAAAAAAGGGCAACACCAACATATTTTTGTTAAAAACTTTAATCAATTAGCTCCATAATATGTTTAAATAAACGGACGTTATTATTAATTTAGAAATTAAAAAATTTATGTTTTCAGACAAAGACAAACAACAAATAAAAACCAGGGGAAGCCGCGAAGAAATTGTAATCAAACAAATTGAGAATTTCAAAAAAGGATTTCCCTATTTACAAATAAAGGAAGCAGCATCGGTTGGAAACGGAATTATTCAATTGGATGCCGGTCGTCGGGAAAAAAACCAAAAACGCTACGAAGAAAAAATAAACGAAGGGTTAAAATCACTCAAATTTGTTCCAGCTTCAGGAGCAGCCAGTCGCATGTTTAAAGCTCTTTTTGAGGCGCTTGAAGAGTATAACAAATCAGGAAATCAACAGGAGATACTGGAAAATTACAAAGCAATAAAAAAGTTCGTTTCGTCAATTGACAAATTCGCTTTTTACAACGATTTAAAAACAACAATTTCCAATAATAATGCAGAGCCTGAAGGAATGACTTATATCAAATTCCTGTTAAATGAAAAAGGACTCAATTACGGAGCTTTACCTAAAGGACTTTTAAAATTTCATAAATACCCAAACGGTGAACGCACGCCATTTGAAGAGCATTTGGCTGAAGGGGCACTTTATGCAAAAGATAAGGAAGGGCTGGTTGATATACATTTTACAGTTTCACCTGAACACCAGGCGGAATTTGAGAAATTACTGGCAAAGGTAAAAGAAACATACGAAAAGGAATTTCAAGTTACCTATCACGTTTCTTTCAGCAGGCAAAAACCGGCTACTGATACTATTGCAGTTGCACCAGACAATGAACCATTTCGAGAAAGTGATGGTAGTTTACTTTTCCGTCCGGCAGGCCATGGAGCACTGATAGAAAATCTGAACGATTTGAATGCCGATATTATTTTCATCAAAAATATCGACAATGTGGTTCCTGATAAGTTAAAACAACCAACGGTTGATTATAAAAAAGCGCTGGCAGGCATTTTGCTTAAATACCAGGAAAAAATTCATTTTTATCAGAAAGAATTAAATGAGAAAGATCCGGTGGCACTCAATCATGCTTTTCTAGCTGAAGCTGCCAATTTTCTGGAAAATACATTAAACACAAAACCTGCCAGTAATCATTATTACACGGAAAAAGACGAACTGTGTTATTATCTGAAGGAAAAATATAACCGTCCGTTACGGGTATGTGGCATGGTTAGAAATGAAGGAGAGCCGGGAGGAGGGCCATTCTGGGCAAAAAACCCGGATGACACGATTTCGTTGCAAGTGGTTGAGAGTTCACAAATTGACCCAACAAGTGCACAACAACAGGCCATTGTAAAAAATGCCACGCACTTCAACCCGGTTGATTTAGTTTGCGGAATAAAAAATTATAAGGGAGAAAAATATAACCTTCTGGATTTTACAGATCCGTCCACCGGTTTTATTTCGAAAAAATCGAAGGATGGCAAAGAACTGAAAGCACAGGAATTACCGGGATTGTGGAACGGTGCAATGAGTAACTGGAATACTTTATTTGTTGAAGTTCCGGTGGAAACTTTTAATCCTGTGAAAACTGTTAATGATTTATTGCGTGATAAACACCAATAAAAGAATGAAAAATTCATACGAATTGTTAATTTCGTAGATTGATTTTAATGGGGGCAATGAACGATAACGACAAAAATTATTTGGACGACGAGGATACCAGTGAAGCTTTACATCGTTTTAAAAAGTCGCTGATATCAGGGGATAAGAAATATTTTGACGTTTCAGAATTTGAGGGAATTGTGGAACAGTTGCTGGAAGAAGGCGATATTAATGCGTCGGAGATTGCTGCAAAACAGGGGATACAAATCCACCCGAATGCAGTACCTCTGCATTTAAAGTATGCTCAGGTTTTACTCAATAAAGGAAAATTTAAAGATGCTATCAGCCATCTTAATTTTGTGGAAGAGGTAGAATTTTCCAATCCGGATGTGCATCTTATAAAAGGCTCAGCATGGTTAGTTCTTGAAGATGAAATTAAAGCAAGCAAAGCATTTGAAAAGGCAATAGAAACAGCGGATAATGATTTGGATGACATACTGTATCATATTGCAATGGCTTATGTTCAGGCGGGTGACATACAAAAAGCAGTTGAATATTTTGAGGACGCAGTAAAAGTAAATCCCGAAAATGAAGCAGCGTTGTACGAACTTGGTTTTTTCTGCGATCAACAGGGTGACTTTGATAAAAGTATCGCTTACTACAATAGTTATCTGGATATCGATCCGTTCAATTTTTCCACCTGGTTTAATCTGGGAATTACCTACAACAAAGCGGGGAAACATGACAAAGCCATTGAAGCATATGAATTTGCCCTGGCCTTAAATGATAATTTCAATCAGGCACTTTTTAATATTGCAAACGCATTTGCCAATTCGGGAAAATACAAGGAAGCAATAAAGAGGTATAACCAATACATTAAACTCGATCCGAAAAATGATGATGCTTATTGTTACATAGGCGAGTGTTACCTGAACCTGGAGAATTATACCAAATCGCAACAGTTTTACAACAAAGCCATTGAAATTAATGATGAAAATGACACGGCCTGGTTTGGAGTAGGACTGATAATGTGGATTGAAAAGAAGCTTACTGAAAGCATTGTTTTTATAAAAAAAGCCATTGAGCTTGACGAAGAGAATCCGGAATACTGGCTCACTCTGGCAAAAGTGTACATCGATTTCAGGCATGAAAAAAATGCCATAAAAGCGCTAAAAAAAGCGGCCAGACTTGACCCTGAAAACAGTGAAATATGGCTAACCTGGGTAGATGTATATATGACTATGAAAGATGTAAAAGATGCCATCAATATTCTGAAATTTGCTTTAAAACGAAATGAAGATGCAATTTTAAAATATCGTTTGGTAAGCCTTTTACTCGAAAGCAAAAATGAACCGGAAGCATTTGAAATACTTTCATCTGCCATGCATCAGGATTTTCTGCATATTAACTACCTGTTTGATTTTTATCCCAAAGCGCCCAAAAACAAACGCTTAAAAAAACTGGTAGATGAATTCAGAAAAACAAATAACCAAGGATAATCCCGCTCAGGTTAAATATTCATTACCAAAGAAGAAAGTCGGGAAATAAAGAATAACTGCCCGGCTTTGTATAGCATATCTTTGCCCCCTTAAAAACATTAATATATGTGGGCATTTGCCGGACTCTTATCCGCCCTTTTCCTGGGAATTTATGATATTTTCAAAAAAACATCGCTGAACAATAATGCAGTTATGCCGGTGTTGTTTTTCTCCACCCTAACCAGCACAGTAATCTTTTTACCTGTTGTTATAGGCTCGCGTTTGTTCCCTGATTTTTTTATGCAAATTGGCTTATTTTCGCCTCAACTCACATTTATTGAACATTTGCAAGTATTGCTAAAATCCGTAATTGTGGTTACCAGCTGGATACTTGCATTTTTTGCCGTAAAAAATTTACCAGTTACCATTTTTGCTCCAATAAGGGCCACTGGTCCACTATGGACATTGGCAGGAGCATTAATTATTTTTCATGAAAGATTAAATACTTTGCAATGGGTAGGTATTACGTCAACTCTGCTATTTTTCTATCTGTTCTCAACTGCCGGAAAATTAGAAGGAATTGAATTCAGAAAGAACAAGTGGGTATTTCTAATTATTGGAGCAACAATAGTGGGAGCCATTAGCGGCTTATACGACAAATTTATTATTTCCAGAATTGACAGGATTGCAGTACAGGCATGGTTTTCATTTTACCAGGTAGCTATTCTACTGCCCGTACTGGGAATTTTTTGGTATCCGAACAGAAAAAAAACGACTCCATTTACATGGCGCTGGGCAATTCCGGCCATTGGGATAACACTGGTTATTGCAGATTTTTTGTATTTCTATGCGCTGAGCCTGGACGGTTCAATGATTTCCATGGTTGCTGCTTTACGAAGGAGCAGCGTACTGGTAACTTTTGCTTTGGGAGCCCTTCTTTTTAAAGAACAAAATCTAAAACAAAAAGGAATATACCTGGCAGGTATTCTCACAGGAATATTGCTGATTACTTTGGGAAGTAGTTAGAAAAATAACAGCAGACCGGAAAAAACAAATGTTGCTTCAATCTGACCTGCTGCTATAAGTGCAAAACTATTTCCACTCGCTGGCAGAAGTAAGTAATTCAATATCTTCCGGAGTTAGCTTCAGTTGCACCGCATTTACTAATGTTTCCAACTGAGGCAGGGTAGTGGCACTTGCAATAGGCGCCGTAACCGATGGTCTGAAAATCAGCCAGGCCAAAGCAACTGCAGCAACAGATGTATTGCATTTTTCAGCCACTTCATCCAGTGCATTTAATATCTTCATTCCTCGTTCATCCAGGTATTTTTTCACTGCTCCTCCCCTTACACTTTTATTCAAATCTGCCTCTGAACGATACTTTCCGGTTAAAAAACCTGAAGCAAGCGACCAGTAAGTAAGCACACTTAACGAATTATACGTGGCTATTTTTTCGTATTTTACTTCATAGTTTTCCCGTTCATACAAGTTATAATGAGGTTGCAAGGTTTGGTAACGAGGCAAACCACCCTCAGCAGCTTTTAACGACTCGTTTAGCCTTTCAGGCGACAGATTGGAAGCACCAATAATTCTTACTTTCCCTTCTTTTATAAGCTTGTCGTAAGCTGAAAGCGTTTCCTCAACAGGAGTAGCTTCATTATCAAAATGCGTTTGATATAAATCAATATAATCTGTTTGTAACCTTTTTAACGACTCCTCAACAGTTTTCAGAATATAAGCTTTGCTAACATTCTCTTTGTGATCCCGGTTTTGTGAACCGACTTTGGTTGCCAGAATAATTTTATCCCGATTTCCACGGGAGGCCATCCACTTTCCTATAATTGCTTCTGATTCTCCACCAACATTTCCATCAGCCCACCACGAATAAGTATCAGCCGTATCAATAAAATTCAATCCGGCCTCCACAAAAGCATCCAATATTTTAAATGATTGTTTTTCATCAATGGTCCAGCCAAAAACATTCCCCCCCAACATAAGAGGTGGAACAAAAATTCCTGATTTCCCCAATTCTCTCTTTTCCATTTTAATACTTCCTTTTTATAAAAATAACTTATCATTCTATGATTAGAACCAAAATTTGAACATTTGCCCTTCTTTCCCTGAAAGCGGATCGTTATGAGGCAAGGCAATGCCGACAATATTTTGTTTCGACATTTTAAGTTCATCCTCTTTCCCATATTTCATGTCCCAGCCTTGTCCATCAGGATATGCCCCAACAACTGCAAAACCATTTCCGGAGCCGACCTTTTTATGTGCAGTTCCCGCAGGCAGAACTACTAAATCTCCTTTCTCAATCCGCAAAACCTTATTCCCCGGTCCCCCCAACTGAACATCAGCCCAACCGCCATAAACTCCCAGAGCTTCATGTGCCGTGCTATGGTAATGATGAAAACTATAAATACCATTGCGCCAGGAGTTGCCCCAATTATTTTGAGCAAAAATTATCTCGATTGTCTCAGCTGGATTATTTTCAGAAAAATCAAACGCATGTTTATATATTAATACCGGTAATTTGGAATTATTGGGAAAGTTACCGTTTTCTTCTAACATCAAAGTTATCAGCTCAACATTTTTATTTACCTGTGCATAAACATTCATCATTTCTGAAATTAAAATAAAAAATAATGCAATTTTTAAATTCATTTGTTATCTGTCTACGTTTTTACTTTTACCAACAAATAATGGTATCTTTTTGTTATTTTGGCACCTCCAAAATTTAAATACATGAATCTTTGTGCATTCTCCACGTGATAGTGAAAACGCAAAGAAATACAAAACAAAAATGAACAGAACAATAAAAGACTATCTGGTTTTAATTTTAAAAGGAATGGGCATGGGTGCTGCCGATGTGGTACCTGGTGTTTCCGGAGGGACCATCGCGTTTATTACCGGTATCTATGAAGAGCTTATCAACTCAATAAAATCAATAAATCTGAAAGCACTGAAACTATTATTAACTGGCAAAATTATTGAGTTCTGGAAAGCCATTAACGGAACTTTCCTTATGTGTGTTTTGCTGGGAATTGGAATTAGTGTTTTCTCTCTGGCTAAAGGGTTAAAATACCTTCTGGACAACCACCCTGTTTTGGTTTGGGCATTCTTTTTTGGTTTAATTGTAGCATCGGCAGTATATGTGGCACGCACCATAAAAAATTGGAATGTTATTACTGTTCTTTCCGGAATAGCGGGAATAGTCATTGCTTATTTTATCACTGTCATTACTCCGGCAGAAGCAAATACAACTTACTGGTTTATTTTTGTTTCCGGCGCTATTGCCATCTGTGCGATGATACTTCCGGGAATTTCGGGCAGCTTTATTCTGGTTCTATTGGGAATGTACAAGTTTATTCTCGATGCTGTTGGAAATCTTCAGATTGCTGTCATTCTAACCTTTCTAATTGGAGCGGCTATAGGCATAATTGCCTTTTCAAATATACTCTCGTGGCTGTTGAAAAAATACCATAATCAAACCATAGCCGTTCTGGCCGGGTTCATGGTTGGCTCGTTAAACAAAGTATGGCCGTGGAAAGAAATTACTGAAACTTTTATTGACAGGCACGGTGAAATAAAACCATTGGTTGAAAAGAATATTCTTCCTACCAGATATGAACAAGTTACCGGGCACGAGTCACTTTTGCTTTGGGCTGTACTATTAGCTATCGTTGGATTTGTCCTCATTTTTCTAATTGAAGGGCTTTCCAAAACAGGAAAACAAAAAAGTATATGAAAAGACAATACGGACTAATAGGTTTCCCACTAACACATTCTTTCTCAAAACGTTTTTTTGCTGAGAAATTTGAAAACGAAAAAATTGATTCGACCTATAACAATTTTGAGATTGATAGTATTGATAAATTACCGGAAATCATAAAAAAAAATCATGAAGTAGTTGGGCTCAATGTAACCATTCCTTATAAAGAACAGGTAATTCCGTTTTTAAATGAACTAAACGATTCGGCACAACAAATTGGGGCTATAAATACGATAAAAATAAAGCGAACAGATTCCGAAATTTATTTGAAAGGATTTAATACTGATACTTTTGGCTTTGAAACATCGCTAAAACCGTTGATACAACCTTACCATACAAAAGCACTTATACTTGGTACCGGCGGCGCTTCAAAAGCAGTAAAATATGTACTAAACAGCCTGAATATAGAGTACTTGTCTGTTTCTACAAAAGCTCCTTCCACGGAAAGAATCAGGTATGAAGATATTGATAAAAACACAATGCAGGAACGGCTGCTAATTATTAACACAACCCCACTTGGCACCTATCCCAAAACAGATACTTTCCCACTTATTCCTTATAAATATATTACCAGCCGGCATTTATTATTCGACCTGGTTTACAACCCGGAGGTAACTCAATTTATGGCTAAAGGAAAAGAACAGGGAGCAACAGTTAAAAATGGCTACGAAATGCTGGTGCAACAGGCGCTAAAATCTTACGAAATCTGGAACAGTGAAGAATAACCAATAGTAAAAGAAAAGAACGATATAAACTCAATTTTAAAATGGAAAAAAAGAAAGTACTATTTGTTTGTTTGGGTAACATTTGCCGCTCTCCCAGTGCTGAAGCAGTTTTTACTGGCCTGGTAAAAAAAGCAGGGTTGGAAGATGCTTTTGAGATCGACTCAGCAGGCACGGGTAGCTGGCATGAAGGCGAACCTGCCGACGGAAGAATGCAATCGCATGCTATTAAAAGAGGTTATGATTTAACCAGCATTTCCCGTCCATTTAACATCGATTATGACTTTGATCATTTTGACATTATCCTTGGAATGGATGATGAGAATGTGCGGACACTAAAATCACGGGCACGAAACAGTGAAGATAAAGCCAAGATTTTTAAAATGACCGACTTTCGTAAAAACTGGGATTATACAGAAGTTCCCGATCCATATTACGGTGGAGAAGCTGGTTTTGAACTGGTACTTGATTTACTTGAAGACAGTTGTGAAGGGCTGCTGGAAAAGTTAAAATAACCGGCATCCTTTTACTCTATTATTTCCACAGAAATATTAATAAGTCCCGGCTGTTGTTCAAGAGCATCAATGAGTTTTTGAATATCCATTTTCCGGGTAACGCCAACTAAAAACGTAATTTGATCTGCCGATTCATTTACATTTCTAACAAAACCGGCAGATACAACTTTCACGTCCATTTGTTCCAGCATTTGTTGCAATGAGCGAAGATTCGAATCCTTTTTCTTCACTGACAATTCAATTTTTTTTAAGATTCGCTCTTTAAACACCTTTTTCTCAAAAACATCCATAATAGTTAGAGCAAACAAAATTACTGCGACACCAATAAAACTAATGGAATACATTCCAGCTCCAATAGCCAGCCCCAATGCAGCAATAGCCCAGATAGATGCGGCAGTTGTAAGCCCTTTTATATTTGCGCCAAATCTTAAAATAGCACCAGCTCCTAAAAAGCCAATCCCTGAAATTACCTGTGCGGCAATTCGCCCCGGATCTCCATTTTGGAAATCAGTAAAAGTTTGCGGAATATAGATTGAAATAAGCATTACAATGGTTGCACCAATACTAATTAAAATATGCGTGCGCAAGCCAGCCGGCTGGTTATGTGTTTCACGTTCAATACCAATCAAAGTTCCGATAATAAAACTGATAATGATACGAACCAACGCTGATTGCCATGTTATTTCAGACGACTCAACTATATTTTTCAGGAATTCCATAATTATCTGTTTTGAATTTCGAATGTACAAATAAATCAACATTCAAATACAAGAAAACACCATGGCAAAAGTACTTTCTCTAATTATGATTTTCTTAATTAAATAAACGATTCGGAATTGCAGGCCACTTCAGAATAAAATTACCTTATAGCTGGACGAAGTATATCCTCCGAGAAGAAAAAAGTAAAAACTGCTGGCAATTTTATTCAAAATGATAAAGGAAAGTTACCAAAGCATCGTAAGCAGGTTTTCTCTGGCCTTCAATTTCAACAACTATTTTTACCATAATTTTAGCAATACCACGCAAATTCTTAATTTCCTCTAAAGATACTTTTGCTCTGATTTTATCATTCACCAAAACCGGTTGTTGAAACCTCAATTTTTCAATGCCATAATTCACAATCATTTTAACATTCCGAACATCTACAATATTGTACCATAAATATGTAAGCATTGAAACAGAAAGATATCCATGCGCAATGGTGCTTTTAAAAGGCGACTCTGTGGCAGCACGCTTAGGATCTGTATGTATCCACTGGTAATCCAGAGTTGCATCAGCAAATTTATCAATTTGTTCTTGTGTTATTTGCACATAATCAGAAACACCAATCTCTTTTCCAAGGTAAGCTTCAAATTCTTCGTAATTATTAATGATTGTTTTTCCCATGCCTATGATTTTTCGTCTGCAAAGTAAGTTATTTTATCGGGTTATGCGGCCATTACTTATTTGGTTTTTAAAAAATTCAAAAAGTTTCGTCCATGCATTTCGAATTTTAACCTCAAATATTCAGTTTTTACATAAAATTAGATTATCCAAAATATTTTACACCTTTGCAATCATCTATTTTACTTACATGAGAAACCTTTTTAAGAACACCATATTTTTAGCAATTCTGGCCTGCTGGTTATGGTCTACAGCATTTGCCGGAGTAAAAATCGGATTACAATATCAATCACCTTTTCATTTTGCTGGTATCCGTTTTTTTATTTCCGGACTACTGATTTTTATTTATTTTGGTAAACCACGCCAGTTTTTTGCAGAGGTAAAAAGCCACCTGAAATTTATTTTCCTGCTTGCCTCTGTTCAAATTTTTGTTTTGTACGCTTTATTCTATAGTGGCTTAAACCTTGTTCCCAGTGCGCTGGGAGCAATGATTATTGGTTCTTCCCCATTGTTTATAGCCATAGTTGCTCATTTCTCCCTTCATAACGATAAAATGACTCCGCTAAAAACAGCCAGTATTTTAATTGGTGTTGCCGGGATTGCCATTATTACGCTGGGACGCGCCAGAGTAGAAATGCAAAGCAGGCTCGAATTTTTGGGCATTGCGCTACTGCTGGCTAACAATATAATTTCCGGTTATGCAAATGTACTTGTTGTAAAATATTCAAAAGGTATTTCGCCAATGGTGCTGAGTTCAACCTCGTTATCTATTGGAGGATTAATGCTTTTTCTACTTTCCATACCGGTAGAAGGGATTGATTTTGGGCCTTTTCCTGCTACATATTATATTGCATTAGGCTGGCTAAGCTTTTTATCGGCAGCGGCGATTACCATTTGGTACGCATTATTAAAACGCCCGGGAATAAAAGTATCGGTATTGAATGTATGGAAATTCCTGATTCCTGTACTAGGCGCTGCGCTTAGCTGGATGTTAATAAAAAATGAAAAGCCAGATTTAATTTCAGTTATTGGAATGATAGTTATAGCAGTGGCATTAGTAACACTTAACTATGCCAACCGTAAGCAGCAAGTTCTCAAATAATTTTAGAAAACCAATCACACAAAAAAGCGAACCCTGTTCTCAGAATTCGCTTTCCCTGACCATCAGCAATCTATCTACCAAATTACCGGTCGCTGCTCCGGAGAGCGAAACAATTTTGCTCCGAGCTGAATATCGAATGCTTCATAAAATTCGGGAACATCGAAGGTTGCTCCATTAACCCTGAACTGCCCCCAGGGATGAACATCTTCCTGAACCAAACGCAATAACGCTTTATCTCTGATTAAACCTTTCCAGATTTGAGCATTTGCCAGAAAGAAACGTTGAATATCGGTAAACCCATCGATAGGTTTAACAGCTGATTCTCCCTCCCTGCTTAAATGATAGGCAGCAAGAGCCACTGTTAGTCCTCCAAAATCAGCAATGTTTTCGCCTAACGACAATCGTCCATTAACATGAACACTGTCCAGCACTGTAAATTCACTATACTGGTCAACCAATAATTGGGTGCGTTTATTAAATTGTTCTGCATCTTTTTCTGTCCACCAATCGGTCATGTTCCCATCTTTATCAAAATGCCTTCCCTGATCGTCAAAACCATGCGTCATTTCATGGCCAATTACCATTCCTATGGCCCCATAATTAACTGCATCATCAGCATTTGCATAAAAAAACGGAGGCTGTAAAATTGCTGCCGGAAATGTAATATCGTTCATTAATGGATTGTAACCGGCATTTACCGTTTGCGGATTCATTCCCCACTCAGATTTATCGACCGGTTTACCAAACTTATTGATTTCTTCGTAATAAGAATAATGATTGGCGCGCCTTACATTCATCACATAAGAATCAGCTTCTATGTCAAGTCCTGAATAATCTTTCCAGTTATCGGGATAACCAATTTTTACTCCCATCGCATCTAACTTTGCAAAGGCAGCTTGTTTTGTAGAATCGGTCATCCAATCTAATTTTCCCAGTCTCAACCGAAGCGTTTTCTTCAGATTATCAACCATAACCTCCATTTTTTTCTTTGATTCCGGAGGGAAATATTTAGCTACATACAATTCACCAAGAGGCTCGCCCAACGCACCATTGGCAAAACGAACGACTCTTTCCCAGCGTGCCTTCATTTTCATATTCCCGGATAAAAAGGCAGAGTAAAAGTTAAAATCTTCTGTAACAAAATCAGAACTTAAAAATTCAGATGAACGATTTATCAAATTCCACTTTAAGTAAACTTTCCAGTCGTCCAAAGCAACCTCTTTCATTAATACTCCAACCTCTTTAAAAAAGTCTGGCATTCCTACAATTACATCGCCAAAATCTTTATCACTAATATTTTTCAGGTAACGAGCCCAATCAAAATCAGGAGCTAACCCTCCCAACTGTTCCAAACTCATTTTATTGTAAAGCGAAGGAATATCGCGGAGTTCCTCATTTGTTTTTGACGCTTCTGCCAGACGAGTTTCAATCCCCATTACAGTTTCTGCATTCTTTTGAGCCGTTTCGCTATTTTCACCGGACATCTCCAACATTTTGGCTATATGTTTTACATATTCATCGCGTATTTCTTTTGATCGGGTATCCTGTTTTGTATAATAATCCCGGTCGGGAAGCCCGATGCCGGCCTGCATAAAATAAAATTTGTAAACTTTGCTATCCATTAGGTCCTGCATTACTCCCCCGCCAAATAACGGATCCAAACCATATGTATGAAAACGGGCAATTATATCCTGAAAATCTTCGATTGTATGAATATTATCAATTCGTTCCAACTCCGGTTGAAGCGGACGAATACCTTGCTCTTCAATTTTTGCGGTATCCATTGCCGTAACATAAAAGTCACGTATTTTTTGGGTTACACTACCTTGTGCTGCACTTGTTTTTTGCGCCACTTCTTCCAGCAGACTTTTGATATCCGCATCACATTGTTTTCGCACAATATCAAACGATCCATAACTGGAACGATCATCAGGAATACTATTATTTTTAATCCAGTTACCATTGGCATAATGGTAAAAATCGTCTCCGGGGTTTATGGTTTTATCCATATAATCTGTTCGAATGGATGATTCTGTTTTCTTTTCACATGCAGAAAAAAACAGTGTGCCCATAAATAAGAACAGTGTGCCAACAAATGTAAAAGGCACTCGTGCTAAATACTTTCCAGTCATTTTATTCTAAACATTGAATTTAATAAAAATTCACCAAAAGTATTTATTCCCAAACATATAACAAAATTACAAAGACAATGATTTATTCATATTAACGTAAAAAAAAGCCTGTCCCAAAAAGGAACAGGCTTTCCTGGTTTATTGAATATGTTTATTCATCTAATTCCAATAATTCAATTTTCCTAAAATCAGTAGGATGACTTTCTGCCTGAAGAGAAATTGTTCCTTTGCTTAAAATTTTATTTCCGTCGGCAGGTAGTAATTTATCGTAATATTGGTCACGTGGATCAAGCTGAGCCTGTTCGTAATGCATTACTTCTTTTCCATTTACATAATGCCGAATCACCTTTCCTCCATGAACTTCAACTTCTGCGGTAACCCACTGGTCTCCTGTATATGTCTCAGACTTTGAGTTAATACAATGTTGCTCAATTAAATTTCCGTCCATAACAATATTTGTTCCCGGGGTACATACATTACAGGTTGAACGTTCACCTTTTCCCTCAACTCCACCAAGAAGCTGGACTTCAACAGAGGTAGGAAAATCCTGATCCAGCTCCATCGTTTCTGCCGACTGACCAAGAATCATAATACCATTGTTTCGAAATGCCCATCCGGGGCCACCTTTTGCCTGGTTCCCAACAAACCGGTATTCAACCCGAAGCCGGTAATTTGAAAATTCACCCTTATAAAATATATGCCCAAACTTACCGTTCCACTCATCCCAGTTATCATAACTTACACGCAACAATCCATCTTCAACCCGAAAAGTGTTGTTATAATTTTCCCCCAACTCGCTACCTTTAAATTTTATTTGCCAGTCGTTTAAATCTTTCCCATTAAATAATTGAACCCAATTTTCGGACACAGCCAACTCTGCTGATTTCTGGTTTCCATCCTGACTTTTTGGTTTCGAACTACAAGCCGATAAAACAATTAATAAAATCAGGGAACCCCATTTAGATGATAAAAGAAGTGAATGCATATTTATTTCGTTAAAGTTTGTAATAGATTTAGATTATAAAGGTAAAACAAATTATTTCAACAAAATAAACATAATTCCATTAAGCTATGCATTAAGCAATTTAAATGTCGACAACTATGTATAATGGTACAACAACCTATCCAAACAGAAGACGAAATATAAAAAAAACCCAGTGCAATCTATCTGTTATCATCAGGAACACGCTGGAGTACAAATTGCAAATCGTAAACAATGTCTCCGTAATACATTGGTTTTATAGTGAAATTAATTTTGGCTTCATCAGCCGTCATTTTTAATCGCTCCAATTGCGTTTCATCTATCTGTGCGTAATAATCTCCCGGAGGCAAGCCAAGGAAAGTAAAACCGCCATCTCTTTCTGTCAATGTTTTAGCAACCAATTCCCCTTTCTGATTAAAGAAATTAACAAGTATTCTCCCCTGTCCTCTCGTTTCCCTGGAATTCTTTATATACACCCAACCATTCACTTCTCCCATAGGAAGGACCGGAACATCAATTCTCTTAAACTGATTAGGATCGATATAAACGCGGATATCTTTGTTCTTAAGTCTCCAGGAAATTTCCTCCAATCCCTTATCATTCAATGCAAAAACGTAACTGGTGTATGGCTCCAGTCCCATTATTCGAATGGTTGAATCCTGTGTTCCACTCAATGTCCGTCCACCACTCATTTTAACATCTAATCCCGGCGCAATGGGTTCTCCTTTATCTTTTGTTCCGTTATGGTTTATGTCAACAAAAGGAGTTATTATTACGCCACCTAAACCAATTGTACTGCGGTTGTCTGTTACAATACGACCATCACCACTTCCAAATGCAAGGCTTCCCTGCGCTCCCTGCGTAAAGGAATAATCATTAGGTGAAATGCGCGAAGAACCATTTACCTGCGCAAACGGCAAATCCCATCTGAATGAAAAATTGAGACTTCGGTATGAAGATCTGAAGTTCTCTTCGCCGGCAATCGCCAAATAACCTGAGCGGGATATCCGCTTTTCAATTTCTGCCTTTACTGATGTTATCTTCTTATTAGTAATATCAACCTGTCCCTGAGGCCTTAAAGTAAATCCATGGCTCATTCTTATCCCCATTCCCCAATTACCATAAATATAAGGATCTGAACCGCTAAGCCAGTTTGCGTAGGCACTAATATTTGCACTCACCTTCCCCAAAAAAGATGAAAAAGTTACATTAGCTGTGTTGTATTTTAACGCCTCATATACATTCTGATTGAAACCAAGACGGGTGTAGCTGCTAAAAGATGAAAAACGCATTGGAATGGAAAGTGAAGCTTTCCTCTCTTCCAGGTAATTCAACCTGATGGCTTCCTGCCCCTCTACATATTTCGTATAATCAAGCTCAAGAATAAGCCCCGATGGGATACGATAATTCAATAAAGCTTTTGACCGAACACCATCTGCATATTCACCGGTTATCAAGAAGTTACGAAAAGGAGTAACTGAAAAAGTAAGAAAGGGAATTTTATTTCCTGTAGCGATAGATGATAAATATTCGATACCTCCACCTACCGTAAAAAAACGATTTACCCCGTATTTAACATCTGCTCTCCCAAACCGGGAATCATCCCCATTCATCACATAACCAGAAGACAGCGTATATTCAACTTCTCCCGGCGGAAGAAAATTAAAAGGTATATTTAAATCTTGCTCTTTGATGCGTTCCTCTCCATAAGGCCCGTAAAATTTGAGCATTACCTGCGATGTTCCGTAAACCAAAGGAACATCAAAACTATAAAAACCAGAGGCATCAGCTGTTTTGTAGTCTACAATTACGTTGTTAACATATAATTCTACGGTCCACCCGGGTTCTGTATAATCGCTAATTGTATACTCACCAAAAGAGCGGCGATATGTTGTACGGGCATTCGTTGCGGTAATCCCCACTACGGGGTCATAAATTGAAGAAACAGACGCTGGACCAATTTTCCCCAACCGAACCTGTCTTATAATCTTTTTTTGGTTATTTGCCCATCTCCAGTAATATTGCTGACTACGATCGTTAAAACCATAGCGGGAAGAATAATTTAACAATACATTGGTTTCTCCTCCCAATAATTCACCACCTGTTGACAATATTGCCCTGGTATCGTTATACTGAGACTTATTTTGCGTTGCACTTACCGACCAGTCAACCATACCAAACTTTAGCAAGTGGTATTCCCTGTTAATAGTTGTATCAACTTCTACTTCGCCTTTTAAGTGTTGCACATTTTTTCTGAACTGACGAAGGCGTATTTCGCGAATAGCAGGTAATTCAAAATCCGGTTTTACTTCAACGGATAAGTTCCGAAAATTAAAGCTACAATATAAACCAAAGACTTTCCCAAAAAGAGAATAGTCCATATACAGCCCCATTTCTGTTTTTATGAGTTCATTTTGTTTTAAATGATATGTCTGCCCGTTAAAGCTAACTTGCTTATTTATGTTGTCAATCAGGTAATGTTTACTTTCATCAACAATAAATCCGGAAATGGAATCCATACTTGGATTAGGCTCCACCTTCAGACCAAGAAACTGAAAGAATTCAGTTATTGGCAACAGCAATTGTCCGGAACCATAGCCATACAATGGGTTTAAATCAGTTGTGCCAATCCCTTGTACCCTTGCCGTTGCAATAATTTCTTCATATTCATCATCATTCTGGGCACAAACATATTCAGAAAAAAACAAGGAAATGAATGTGAACAACAATGTCATTCCCCAAAAGGTTATTTTTTTATGACAAGTTGTTTTTTTTATCATCACTTGAAATGTATTTTAAAGTTTAATACAATGGGCAAAAATGCAGCCACTGATATTTAATAAATATTATTTTAAATAAATCAAGAATAGGATAGAGCTTTTATTTATTATGTCAAGTCTTTTTTGAAAGCCAGCTATTAACTCCAAAGTTTGTTAATAGGGGAACTTCTTAACCATCAGCTTAAGCATAATCATAACCGAACATAAAGATCCTTATTTATTCCTGTATAAACGTTACGGCAAAACTTCCAACATAATCACCTGCCGGATTCTGATTCTCCGCTCCTACCATTAATGTAGCTCCAACTCTTACTGCATTTACAAAAGGATGACTTGCTGTTGTAACAAAACTATCATTTTGCTTATCTGAGATAAAATTTGTAATCGTCATACTTTCTCCCCCTCCCACTCGATTAAGCGATGCTGACAAAGGAAATGAAATATGCACTATCCTTCCCTGTATAAGCCGTACATCAAAAACAGCCGGAGAAAATGAAAAAGAAGACAAGCCAATAACGGTTCCGGAAACATCGCGTACCCCCTGAGGAGATATTGTCACACTTCCCCCTGAACTCCCGGTATAAAAACTCCCAAAAGAAAGTTCCTGTGCCGAATAAACCTGCAACCTGTTTGGAGGAGGAAATGGACTTTGAGCACTAGCCTGTTGGGAATAAAAGAACAAACAAATTACCAGTACAGTAATTAACCGTAAAAAATTATAAATACCTACTGCCCCAAATGTGTCTATTTCTTTTTCGATTCTAACAATCAGCATCCGTTCCTAATTTAATATCAACTCCTTCTCATCATATACTTTTGACTCTGCTTCATTCGAGCTGGTATATTTCACACGCAATTTGCCAGCAGAAATATCAACTCCTTCCGGGATATTCAATTGTAAAGAAAAACGACGAACCGTATTTGGTGTATACACAGCAATTCCTCTTACAATTCCCACACTTACTTCTTCTCCCTCAGGACTTATATAATATACATTCAGATCGCCATATACAGATCTATTTCCTGAACGGTTAAATACTAAACTTAAGCGTGGTGGTGTATCCGCTTTCTTTTCCATTTTAAGGTCACTCAATGTTACAGAAGCAGAAAGTTTACCTATCCGCAAAATAACAGGAATTGAAATACCAAAAATGGGAGTCAGCTTAATTCCAATAGAAGTACTATCTACTTTTAAATCATTTTCCCCCAAAGGCTTTTCGTCCGGCACTGCTCTAAAATAAAGGTGTGAACGATATTCTCCTTCCGCCATATTGGGTTTGCGCCTTACTTGCATGCGTACAACCTGAGACTCTCCGGGAGCTAGTTCAACCGAACGGGGAAAATAGCGTAAATAAGAATCAGCAAATATCTGCCCGGGCTTGGGGTCTGTAACCTCTTCAAAAGATCCGTCGTCATTCATGTAATACTGAATAAACGAAATTGAATAAGATGCAGTGTCCTGCCCTGTATTGGCTAAAGTTATCTCTTCACGCTGGTTGTTTCCTTCAAAAACAACTCTACGTGGCGTTATTAACAGGTCTCCCTGGGCTTCAGTAAAAACAGGAAGCAATAATAACAATAACAACACGAACAAAATTCTTTTCATAAAGAATACAGAACGTAATTGTTTTGAATGAATAAATACTGATTTGATTTTCATGATTGGATTATTTTCTTCAAAACTACATTTTTTTTGTTGAATACAAATAAAGAACACGTCCTATGGGGCTTGCTCTTCTTACTATATCACAACACGTTAATTGTAAGCAAACGTTATAGTAAATGTTCCGGCATATTGACCAACGGGGTTTTCATCAACTGTTCCAACATTTAACCTAGCTCCAATACTTACCAGCCTACTTCCATCCGGTAAGGTTGAACTCTCGCCTGATGGCGGGTCAGAAAGCCAGCCGTCTACCTGCATCGTCTTCCCACTTTGGTCGTGCACAAGAATCGCTGGCTCATCCGGCAGCTCAATCGTAAAAGTAGCACCTGCTGCTCCTGTTACCATAAATCGTCCCGGGCTATAATTTCCTCCGGCTGCTTCAGCTGTACCCTGGGCTGTACGAAGACCATCCGGACTTATGATTATTGTCCCTCCATTGCTCCCAACTGAAAAACGTCCAAAATTTAAAGACTCATCCTCATTGGCTGACAATGCATCAATAACTTCTGCAAAAGTCTCTGCCTTTACCGATACCTGCGACCAAATTTTACCGGGCAGGAAAAAAACGATGGTGAATATGAAAAATATGAATCTGTTCATTTTTAGACCAAATAAGAATAAGATGTAAAAAAAGAGGCAACAGATTATTCTGCTGCCTCTTAAATATCTTTTTTTAATTATAGTTTACAGTCACTACATAGGTACCACTATATTCTCCCGAAACTTGAGAGTCTCCAACTACTAATGTAGCACCTACTGTTAACGTTTGTTTGCCATCACTTCCTAACAGTCCTGTCTCTCCCAAATCACAGTCAAAATCCTTAACTGCCATTGGTGAACCATCTCCTGCCAAACTTACAACACCATTTGCTGGTAAAGTAATTGAATAGGTGTGATCTGCTGCTCCTGTTACATCAAATGTTCCGGTCTGACCAGCATCGGATGTATATAGCGTAGCATCACCTGATTCTAAAGTTCTGTTTCCTTCAGTTGAAATCTTAACAGTACTTTCTTCAGTACCTGAGGCAATTGATCCAAAACTAAGTGAGTTACCTTCTTCTATTGCTATTGGGGTGATTATTTTTGCTGTTGCAGTACCATCTCCATCAACAGCTTTGGGCTTCTGTGCATTTACATTTTGAAGAGCAACTACGAATACAAATAAACTTGTGAATAAAAATACTAACTTTTTCATGATTATGTGTTTTAATTAAATTGTTGTAAAAATTTCTTATTTAACATCCATTTTGTTTCTGTGCCAACATATTTCCAATCGCTGTGCCACAAAACATAAAACACTAATAATCAACATAATAAATCACAAAACACTTAAAAAAACCATCCCAATACGGGACAGACCGTCCTGATTTAAAGCACCTTGCCCATTAAAAGAAATGCCATAAAAAGCCATTGATTTATTGGCTTGTTCATTTATTACTCTAAACAAAATGCTTAATTGGAAACTTTTCTGTGAATAAATAAAGAATTAGTACAAATTAAAACACTACGCACTTACAAGTACATAGGTTTAAGAAAAAATATGAGAAGAAAATGAAGTAATGGAAAAAAACGAATACGTTTTTAAATACGAAAATCAATATTCAGTAATATAGAAACTGAAAAGTGCTATAATTGAATTGTCCGGATTCAAACATTAACCGGAAAATAAAAATATACCGACTTTGAGGCTACACGAAAAGAAATTTCTCTCCCTGCTCCTAATTTGGGAAACTAAAAGATATTCATAATAAAAATTAAGATACCAAAAACGACACATACAAAACCACAAAATAAGGTTTCTCCCCCTTACATGTAGTTATCAGGAAACCGTCTTATTTAATCTTACTACTATCATTTATTACAAACCACGAGCCTACTGGCAGATTGCCAGTAGGCTTGTGGTTATTCTATTATTTCTTAACAGGGAAACTCTATAAAAAGCTGAAATAAATTAATTGTAAGCAAACGTTATAGTAAATGTTCCGGCATATTGCCCAACGGGGTTTTCATCAACTGTTCCAACATTTAACCTAGCTCCAATACTTACCAGCCTACTTCCATCCGGTAAGGTTGAACTCTCGCCTGATGGTGGGTCAGAAAGCCAGCCATCTACCTGCATCGTCTTCCCACTTTGGTCGTGCACAAGAATCGCTGGCTCATCGGGTAACTCAATTGTAAAAGTAGTACCTGATGCTCCCGTTACCATAAATCGTCCCGGGCTATAATTTCCTCCGGCTGCTACAGCTGTACCCTGAGCCGTCCGAAGACCATCCGGGCTTATGATTATTGTCCCTCCATTGCTCCCAACTGAAAAACGTCCAAAATTTAAAGACTCATCCTCATTGGCTGACAATGCATCAATAACTTCTGCAAAAGTCTCTGCCTTTACCGATACCTGCGACCAAATTTTACCGGGCAGGAAAAAAACGATGGTGAATATGAAAAATATGAATCTGTTCATTTTTAGACCAAATAAGAATAAGATGTAAAAAAAGAGGCAACAGATTATTCTGCTGCCTCTTAAATATCTTTTTTTAATTATAGTTTACAGTCACTACATAGGTACCACTATATTCTCCCGAAGCTTGAGAGTCTCCAACTACTAATGTAGCACCTACTGTTAACGTTTGTTTGCCATCACTTCCTAACAGTCCTGTCTCTCCCAAATCACAGTCAAAATCCTTAACTGCCATTGGTGAACCATCTCCTGCCAAACTTACAACACCATTTGCTGGTAAAGTAATTGAATAGGTGTGATCTGCTGCTCCTGTTACATCAAATGTTCCGGTCTGACCAGCATCGGATGTATATAGCGTAGCATCACCTGATTCTAAAGTTCTGTTTCCTTCAGTTGAAATCTTAACAGTACTTTCTTCAGTACCTGAGGCAATTGATCCAAAACTAAGTGAGTTACCTTCTTCTATTGCTATTGGGGTGATTATTTTTGCTGTTGCAGTACCATCTCCATCAACAGCTTTGGGCTTCTGTGCATTTACATTTTGAAGAGCAACTACGAATACAAATAAACTTGTGAATAAAAATACTAACTTTTTCATGATTATGTGTTTTAATTAAATTGTTGTAAAAATTTCTTATTTAACATCCATTTTGTTTCTGTGCCAACATATTTCCAATCGCTGTGCCACAAAACATAAAACACTAATAATCAACACAATAAATCACAAAACACTTAAAAAAACCATCCCAATACGGGACAGACCGTCCTGATTTAAAGCACCTTGCCCATTAAAAAATCCACTCAAATCCACAGATTTTCTAGCTACTACATTTAGTTAGCTTAAAAAACATGTATTTAATTGGAAACCTTTCCGGGAATAAATCAAGATCCGTACAAACTAAAACATCATGCACTTACAAGTACATAGTTTAAGATTGCAGAAAAGATATGAGTAGAAAGTAAAGTAACGGGAGAAAAAAAACGAATAAGTTTATCAATACAAAAATCAACATCCAATAATAGCTTATAGAAATGGAAAGTAGATAAAAGTAAATTGCAGAAGTTTATACATAAACCGTAAAACAAAAATATACTGGCTCTTATGCTATATAACGAGATTTCTCTCTGTTCCTAATTTGGGAAACGAAAAAAATATTCATAATGAAAATTACAACATCAAGCACCAACAGATAGAAAACTACAAAACAAGATTTCCTGCCTTACATGAAGTTATCAAGAGATCTACTTATAACCTTATCACTTCTCGTTTATTACAAACAAAAAAGCCTACTGGCAATTTGCCAATAGGCTTGTGGTTATTCTATTATTTCTTAACAGGGAAACTCTATAAAAAGCTGAAATAAATTAATTGTAAGCAAACGTTATAGTAAATGTTCCGGCATATTGCCCAACGGGGTTTTCATCAACTGTTCCAACATTTAACCTAGCTCCAATACTTACCAGCCTACTTCCATCCGGCAAAGTTGAAGTCTCGCCTGATGGCGGGTCAGAAAGCCAGCCCTCTACCTGCATCGTCTTCCCACTTTGGTCGTGCACAAGAATCGCTGGCTCATCCGGCAGCTCAATCGTAAAAGTAGCACCTGCTGCTCCTGTTACCATAAATCGTCCCGGACTATAATTTCCTCCGGCTGCTTCAGCTGTACCCTGGGCTGTACGAAGACCATCCGGACTTATGATTATTGTCCCTCCATTGCTCCCAACTGAAAAACGTCCAAAATTTAAAGACTCATCCTCATTGGCTGACAATGCATCAATAACTTCTGCAAAAGTCTCTGCCTTTACCGATACCTGCGACCAAATTTTACCGGGCAGGAAAAAAACGATGGTGAATATGAAAAATATGAATCTGTTCATTTTTAGACCAAATAAGAATAAGATGTAAAAAAAGAGGCAACAGATTATTCTGCTGCCTCTTAAATATCTTTTTTTAATTATAGTTTACAGTCACTACATAGGTACCACTATATTCTCCCGAAACTTGAGAGTCTCCAACTACTAATGTAGCACCTACTGTTAACGTTTGTTTGCCATCACTTCCTAACAGTCCTGTCTCTCCCAAATCACAGTCAAAATCCTTAACTGCCATTGGTGAACCATCTCCTGCCAAACTTACAACACCATTTGCTGGTAAAGTAATTGAATAGGTGTGATCTGCTGCTCCTGTTACATCAAATGTTCCGGTCTGACCAGCATCGGATGTATATAGCGTAGCATCACCTGATTCTAAAGTTCTGTTTCCTTCAGTTGAAATCTTAACAGTACTTTCTTCAGTACCTGAGGCAATTGATCCAAAACTAAGTGAGTTACCTTCTTCTATTGCTATTGGGGTGATTATTTTTGCTGTTGCAGTACCATCTCCATCAACAGCTTTGGGCTTCTGTGCATTTACATTTTGAAGAGCAACTACGAATACAAATAAACTTGTGAATAAAAATACTAACTTTTTCATGATTATGTGTTTTAATTAAATTGTTGTAAAAATTTCTTATTTAACATCCATTTTGTTTCTGTGCCAACATATTTCCAATCGCTGTGCCACAAAACATAAAACACTAATAACCAACACAATAAATCACAAAACACTTAAAAAAACCATCCCAATACGGGACAGACCGTCCTGATTTAAAGCACCTTGCCCATAAAAAAATACAATAAAAAGCCAATGATTTACTGGCTCATTCATTCATTATTCGTGATAAAGAAACCTAATTAGAGAATTTTCTGTACATAAATTAATATGCACTTTGCAAGTAAATAGATATATAGATAGATATGAGTAAAAAGTAGGTGAGTAATGAGAGAAGAAAAAAAACAGAAATAAATTTCTCCATACGAAAACCAATATCCTAATAATATAGAAACTGAAAGGTGCTGTAATTGAATTGTAGGGGTTCAACCATTAACCGGAAAATAAAAATATACCGACTTTGATAATACAAGAAAAGAAATTTCTTTTTGTTCCTAATTTGGAAAACTAAAAAGATATTCATAATGAAATTCAATAATTATCATAAATACCATTAATAAATTGGGATTGAATTATTAGTTGTAAACAAAAGTAACCTGGTACCTTCCATTTAATTTTTTGTCTTTGGCCGACCAGATATCATCTCCGGGAGTACCAACAAACCGAAACATTTTCGCCTGATTATTTACATTAACTTCAGCTAAATCACATTCAGGACACTCAAAAGCATCGAACGAAAAATCATCGCCTTTTTCACTTACCAAACCGCCTGATTGAATTGTTACACCTACTTCAACTTCAGCGCCACTATTCAGCGATACATTGCTAAGCTCTATTTCATCCAACTTACTATTTTCGCTATACTGAACATAAGCATTGCTACTATTTACCATAATACTTGTAGGTTCTACAATCTCAGCAAAAACATGTCCTGTAACTTTTGTCTGAGCCAGCACTTCTTTCGCTTCCGGAAGCAGAATTAAAGAAACGGCAATCAATACAACTGTTTTTATACTTTTCACTACTGAATATAGCCAACCGGGGAATACAAAATATCTTAAAGCGTCCATCTTGTTTTGTGTTATTTGTCCATATACTTCTGCAATTTGAAACAAAAGCCAATATCATCTGGTTTACAAATAAAGACTAAACCATCTTTATTCCCCCACTCTTCTCAAACGAAAAGACGACCAAATCAGAAGACATTAAACTTCATGTATAAATTTACCACAAAGCAATATGAAAGTACCTTGGATACAGACTGAAAGAAAAAGAATATTTTGCTGATTTTTGAGGGTTAAAAATGCTGATGAAAATATTATACTCTCAAATATTTTATAGACAATGGTAAATAAAGAAATAGCAACTTTAGCAATTATCAAAGCTAACTTACATAGAATTCCAGGGAATCATTAGATACCAAAGATAAGTGGAAAGTATTACAGAATGCAAGGATAGAATTAAAACATCAAGCAGCAAGCTGAAGGTCTCAAATCTTGATACTTGTGTCATCATTCTTTTAAATGGCAATGAATTATCCCAAAGCATCTAAAGCCCCATCCATTAACCAAATAACAATCAAACAAATAGAAAAAACTCAACTTTAGAGTACTCAAAAGATGGCTACTTTGCCTACTTTTTTTCCTTCTTTCCCCTCCACCTGCACAATTACAATTCCTGTTGCAAGAGGAACAGTTAACCGGGCAATCTGCTCACCCTCCAAAATAGTGGTCATTAATTTTCGACCTGAGATAGAGAAAATACTGCATGTATATTCTCCTTCAACCAATCGCAAATCAACATTTATTTTTCCCTGTGCAGAGTATATTAATATGGGTAGGGCTTCCTGCGGATCGGGATAGTTTCCGGGAACAATCTGAAGAACAAAACGATCTGTCCGTTCTCCATTATTGGCATAAAAAGAGTATGTATCCCCTTCCTTGAAATCATAAGTTTCCCCCGTAATTCTGTCAATTAGCTTAAAGACCTCAAAATTACCAGAATTAAAAGTGGCGGTTAATTTATAATTGCCACTGGCACCAGCTTTAAAAGAAATTGGTAAAACAGGAAAATCCTCTTTTTCACCTAAAAGCCGGATAGAATAGAAATGCTCGTTGTCAGGAATAAATAAACTCGGAGAGGTAGGTACAAAACTAAAACGCTTTGGAGTTCCTGACTCTTCTTCGGAGTGACCAAATTCGATGACCACTTCATCATTTCCGTATCCATCAGTTGATTCAAGATTAATTGCCACTTCATTTGCATTGGAATAAGCGCTTTTTAGCCAATTATCTGCCCCATTATGCACTCTTACGGAATTATCCATTGAAAGTGTTCCGGACTGAGCTGCTTTTACAAAAAATCCCTGGGTAGGTGCAATATAACGCGATACACCTAAAGTCCCATCATCAGAAGCCGACGCCGAATTGTAAGCTCCGTAATTCTGATTTGTCTCGCTCCAAATCCACACATCATATCCACCACCATTATTCTCCAGCGCATTTCTATTCCAACCTGATGCAGATTTCCAGTCGATAGAAGAAGAATAAGGATTCCCTACAAAATTATAACTAAACTCGGAGCCAACTCCCTCGGTGCGGGTAAGAAAAACCGAGACCGAACCATTATTCAGACTTCCCTTGAAAACTTTTGTTGGATGTGCATCCTTATAAGAAATAAGGTAACCTTTTCCCGGCACAAACTGATTACTCCCATTTGCTGTAAGCCAGGTCGGAGCCTGATTGTCGTTAAGCAAATAAACCCATGACGTATCTGGTTCATACCATGCATAAAAATCATAACGTGTATTATCTCCGTAAGCGTCGCTTCCTCCTGTGGGCGTAAAATCACCAGAAACCCCCTGATTTGCAACCGGAGAGGAAATCATTTGCCAGCTTTCAGGCTCACCTGAAATATACCGCTGAAAACTTGCAGGGATGTTGTCTTCATAACTAATCAACGAACCGGTTCCTTCTGATGTAGAAGCGATAACCAGCCCTGAATTTCCCCTGTTGTTTTGAATTGTATTATCAACCGTTAGGTTTCCTGTTGAGCTAATGGTTAAAGAAGCATCCTCGCTTATTTCAAGTTCTGAAATTTGGTTCCCTGTAGAAAATATCTCCGGATCATGAGGAGTAAGCGGAACAGCCACAATTGCATCGGTTGAAGGCAATTGATTTTTTGACCAGTTCCCCGGTGTATCCCAATCGGAACTAACCAGCCCGGTCCATTGCCAGAAATTAACCGGAACGCTTAATATAAACCGCTTTTTATGATTCGGATTTAACCCGTTATAATCTAAATCCACCACATTATTTACTATCAGATAATAATTTGTTTCTTCCGCAATATCAAAACCAAGAGTTAATGTAACCTGATTATTGTTTGCTCCTCCCAGCGTAGGATTGGTAGGATAATCAATTCTCCTTCCAGACTCATTTTCAATCCAGTAATTGGATGCCCTTTGTGCAGAAGAAGACTCCAGTGCTTCATCAAAAACAGCTGTAATCGAATTCGAAGAATTTATGTTAATTACAATAATATAAGGGTGGTCTGTTGTTATATAAGCATCGCCGGTAACAACACCAACTACATCTAATGTAAGTCCTGAATCCAGGTTAAATTCGCTACCCTGGTTCACTGTCATATCATTTAATACCATTACATGATGAGAGGAGCGAACGATTGAGTTATTTTCCACTATAAGATTATAAAATGTATTATTGGTTCGCCAATAATAAGTACTAAGCAACTGGCTTCCAGAACCATTAAAAACAAAAGTACTTGTTCCAGCATTAAAGTAACCTTCATTTTCGAAACTATCACCACTAAAAAAAATAGTACTACTTCCTGCATTTATTACACCACTGCTATTCTCTGTTTTTATATTACCTTCAAAATAGATAATTCCTTGCCCCGCATTTAAATGTGCATTGGAACCTAAAATAGTATTTCCTTCCACACGAATGATTCCATTACAGGTAATATTAATATCAGCAGTCTGCCTAGCTGTAAGATCCTCTTTAAAAACCAGATTACCATTATGAGTTTCAATTGTTGAATTATGTCCCGGACTTACCGATTTATAAAATGTAACGTAAGCGTTTCCACCTAAAAATTGTCCGTTGCTTCCAATGAACGATGATATATAAAAATCAATAGACCCCTCAGAGAGTTCTGAAGTCTCATCTTCACACTCCACCGTCAATTCATCAGAGGAATAAGGAGACATATAAAACCGGCCAGTACTTCCAACGTAAACAGTATGTTGGTTATTATCAGAATCTCCATCAAAAACAAATTTTCCAATTCCACCATTAATAGTTCCTTCTATTAAAGTTGCGCCATAAATATTAATATTACCCTCAGTTACGGTAAAAATTTTATTGGTTGAAAGCTGAAATCCATTCCCCAGGTTAATGCTTCCACTATCAAGAACAAGCTCTCCATTCATTGTTAGTTTAGCATTCGGAGAATTTAGTCTCCCTCCATCTGTAATTTGTATAGAAGTGTGATTAAAACCTATTTCAATTGTACTCCCATTAAACTGAAGGGTGCCATTATCCAAAAATAAACTACCATTATTGTTTAGTTTTAAGGCTTTAGTTACCGTAAAAGTAGCCCCATTAGAAACAGTAAGCTTTCCCCCTTTTGACCAATCGCTTATAGTAATCGTTGCCACCGTAATATCTCCTGAAATAACAGGATAAATAGTACCCGCTCTTATAATCACAGTTGCGCCTTCATTTGGTACTGACTGAGGATTCCAGTTGCCTGCATTATTCCAGTCTGTACTAATATTTCCTGTCCACGTCCAAGTGCTAGCGTTCACACTCCCAGGTGAAAGAAAAAACAAGGCTCCCAGAATAATTATACCAAGAAACAATTTTCGATATGCAATTTTACCGGGGATATAATTTTTTTTCTGACTATTAAAGCCAGAATTAAATGTGCTTTTTAGTTTAAAAAAACAGGACATAACAGAGGTTTTTAATTAATATATATTGCCGTCCACAACAAATAATGCCGTAAAAATAATATAAGAACAACAAAATCAAGCCATAACCAGCTACTAATTGTTCTGATACTCAAAGTTTTTCTATATTCTGGACATTTTGCCCCAATTATGTCCACTTTTCATATTTAAAAGAAAAATTAATTTTAACCAAATAGTTAAACTTTTTAATTAAAACATTTGGTTAATTGTTTTCTCATCTCTATTTTTGACCAGACAGTTAAACCATTTAATAAAAAAACAAACAAGGATGAATACCGGCAAAAAAGATAGCACCGAAGAAAAAATTTTAAATGCAGCCCAGAATGTTTTCATTCAAAAAGGCATGGATGGGGCGCGCATGCAGGAAATTGCCGACGAGGCAGGAATTAATAAAGCCCTGCTTCATTACTATTTCAGGACCAAAGAGAAACTATTCGGGGCAATTTTCAAAAAAGTATTTAGTCAAATTTTTCCAAACTTAATGGCAATGGTTCATTCTGAACTTCCACTGGAAGAAAAGCTTGGAATTTTTATTGAAAAATACATTGATCTGCTTCAAAAAAATCCTTTCCTGCCTACGTTCATTTTAAAAGAGATGAACAGGAATCCTGATTTTTTAGCTAATGTGATAAAAAATAATGGAGTAAAACCCAATGAAGTTTTTGCCATGTTCGAAAAAGAAATGGAAGCAGGAAGAATAAGGAGAATGGATCCGCGCGACTTGTTGGTTAATCTGATTGGGCTAAGTATCTTCCCCATTGCTGCCGGCCCTTTAATCACCATCATGTTTTTTGAAAATGACAAAAACGCATACTATGAATTCATTGAAAACCGTAAAAAAACAATAAAGGAATTCTTTTTAAATGCCATTCTCTTAAAAGAATGATTGATAATAGAAAACAGTAATAATTTCAGAAAACAGAAAACGATGAAACGAATTCTTATTTTATTCCTGCCGCTGATTTTCGAGATAGCTTCCGCACAAAACGAAATATCGTTAACTGACTGTTACCACTGGGCTCGGGAAAATTACCCAAACCTGAAACAGGAAAAGCTATGGAAAGAAATCAGCGAGCTCAAAAATGCCAACAACAATACAAATTATCTTCCACAGGTAATGTTAAACGGGCAGGCAACTTACCAATCAGATGTAACAAGCATTGGAATTTCTATTCCCGGTATTTCCATTCCTTCGGTAGCAAAAGACCAGTACAAAGCTTATGCAGAATTAAAGCAAAGTATTTGGGATGGAGGAATTACTGAAGCCAATGCCAAACTGGAAGATGCTATTTTACAAAATAACCTTAGTCAGGTTGAGGTGGAGCTTTATAAATTAAATGAGCAAATCTCACAGGCATTTTTTTCTGCATTGGCTGCCGATAAGCAAAAGGAAGTACTCGGGTTACAGAAAAAAACGTTACAGGAAAAACTAAAAATGGTTGAATCGGGCATAAAAAACCAGATAATGGAAAAGTCCTCAGCGCTGGCTTTGCGGGCAGAAATACTAAACCTGGAACAAAGCGAACTACAACTAGATGCCACAAAGGAAACAGCAACTCAAATACTTTCCATTTTAACAGGAAAAACCGTAAACAAAGATTCCCAATTCAACTACAACATTCCACAACAAAACAAACAAAATGAGCTTTCGCGCCCGGAACTAGAGCTTTTCTCCGCTCAAAGACAACAATTTGAGACACAAGAGAATCTGTTAAACAAAAGTAGAAACCCTAAAATATTCGGATTTGGACAAGCCGGATATGGCCGCCCTGGCTTGAATATGCTGAATAATAATTTTGATACTTACTACCTGGTTGGCGCAGGTATTTCGTGGAATGCCTTTGACTGGAAAAAAAACAACCGGCAAAAGCAAATACTCCAATTACAATCGCAAATGGTTTCACACCAGGAAGAAACATTCAATCAAAATATCAACATACTGCTTGCTCAACAAAACGAACAAATCAACAAACTAAAAAAGTTGATGGAAACCGATACTCAAATGGTAAAGCTCCGTTCAGAAATTGCCTTAACATCCGCCTCAAAGCTGGAAAACGAAACAATTACAACCTCTGATTATATTCAGGATGTACAGGCAGAAACCATTGCAAAGCTAAACTTCGAACTCCATCAAATTCAATTAAATGAGGCCACCGAAAAGTACAATCTTATTAAAGGCAAAAAAATACAGTAACAAAACAATTACCAGTTGCAGCATTCAGAAAACACAAACAGTAAAACAAAACACAATGAAACAGAAATTACTCATCACGCTATTTGCACTTTCGCTGCTCGGTTGTAACAATACGGATGACAAATCGGATGCTTTTGGAAATTTTGAATCCGACCCGGTTATTGTTTCTTCCGAGTCGTCGGGGAAAATTCTTCAGTTAAATGTGGAAAAGGGGCAAAGAATTGATGCTGGTTATACAGCGGCGCTTATCGACACCATTCAACTTACACTGAAACTAAAACAGTTGGATGCACAAAAGGCATCGGTAAGTGCAAAACGACAAACCATCCAATCGCAAATAGCCGTGTTTGAAGAACAGTTAAAGACAATAGAAATTAATGAAAAACGCATTGAACGCATGGTTCGCGACCAGGCTGCTACACAAAAACAACTGGACGATATTACCGGACAGATTGGGGTGATTGAAAAACAAATTGCAAATACAAAAACACAATTTACATCGGTAAATAAAGAATTGGATGTGCTCGACGCCCAAAAAGAGATCACTGAAGATCTGCTGAGCCGCTGCACAGTAAAATCGCCATTAACGGGAACAATTCTTGAAACATATGTTGAACAGGGAGAATTAGCCAGCCCGGGGAAACCGTTGTTCAAAATTGCCAACCTCAGCAAACTTACACTCAAAGTTTATGTAAGCGGGGCACAACTTCCCAATGTAAAAATAGGACAGCAGGTAAATGTGCTCATAGACAAATCGGAAACAGAAAATCAAACTCGAAATGGAATCGTCACATGGATTTCTTCGGAAGCAGAATTCACGCCGAAAATTATTCAGACCAAAGAAGAACGGGTAAAACTTGTTTATGCTGTAAAAGTAGAAGTCAATAACGATGGAACATTAAAAATTGGTATGCCGGGTGAGATTAGTTGGCAGTAGGCAGTAGGCAGTCGCAGTGAACAGTCGCAGAGAATAGCTACAGTTAACAATTTTAAATTTACAAATCATGGATTTTAAAGGATTAATTGTTTACCAAAAAGCATTTAAGTTGGCAATGGATATTTACAACATTTCAAAAACATTTCCCAAAGAAGAAAAATATTCATTAACAGATCAAATAAGAAGATCTTCTCGTTCGGTTTGCGCTAATATTGCAGAAGGATATCGAAAAAGAATTTACCCGAAACAGTTCATAAATAAACTTACAGATTCTGACGGAGAAAATAGCGAAACTGCTGTTTGGCTAGATTTTGAATGTGAATATATTAATGCAGAAACACATCATCAATTTATCACTGAATGCATTGAAATTGGAAAGCTTTTAAATTATATGATTAATAATCCATCCAAATTTGGAGCAGCAAAGTTAATTAACTGAATACTGAGACTGGACCTGAGACTAAAAATTAAAAGAATAGCAAAATAAAAGCAAAGTGATAACGATTAACAACATATCAAAATCATACGATGAAACATTGGCATTGAAAAATATCTCGCTACGGGTAAACGAAGGTGAATTATTTGGATTGATTGGCCCGGACGGTGCAGGAAAAACCACTCTCATGCGAATTCTGATTACGTTACTTTTACCTGATTCAGGCGAAGCAAAAATGAATGATTTGGATGTGGTAAAAGATTTCAAAAGAATTCGGCAACTTGTTGGCTACATGCCTGGTAGATTTTCTCTATATCAGGATCTAAGCGTGGAAGAGAACCTACATTTTTTTGCCACTGTTTTTGGAACTACGGTGAAAGACAACTACGACCTCATCAAAGATATTTATTATCAGATTGAGCCTTTCAAGACACGCCGCGCGGGAAAATTGTCTGGAGGTATGAAGCAAAAGCTGGCACTTTCTTGCGCTCTTGTTCATAAACCTAAAATCTTGGTACTCGATGAGCCAACAACAGGTGTTGATGCTGTTTCGAGAAAAGAATTCTGGGAGATGTTGAAATCGTTGCAAAAAAAAGGGATTACCATTCTTGTTTCAACGCCCTACATGGACGAAGCTTCTTTGTGCGACCGTGTAGCGCTAATTCAAAAAGGACAAATTATGGATGTGGATTCGCCACAAAGAATTACTGAAAAATTTCCACGAAGAATAATACAAGTCCGCTCGGATGAAATGTTTCGCCTGATTAACGATTTACGAGACTACGAAAAAGCTGACTCAGTATTTGCTTTTGGCCAGTTTGCACATTTTACAGGCATTGATGATGACGTAGAAATCAACGAACTGGATGTTTATCTTGAAAAACGTAAGCATAAAAATAGAGTGGTTGAAGAAATTCATCCGGGAATTGAGGATGTTTTTATGAACATGCAGAATCAGGATCTATCGCAGTAAACAGTCGCAGTTGACAGGAATAAAAACTATAGATTATGGATTTCAAAGAATTATTGGCATATAAGAAAGCATTCGCCCTGGCAATGAGTATTTATCAAATATCAAAGACTTTCCCGAAAGAGGAGAAATACTCTTTAACTGATCAAATACGAAGATCCTCCCGTTCAACATGCGCAAATATGGCAGAAGCCTACAGAAAAAAAATTTATCCAAAACACCTTATTTCAAAACTTACTGATTCAGACGCCGAGAATAGCGAAACGATTGTTTGGATCGATTTTGCGTTAGAATGCCGATACATTGATACCAACATGCATAACACTCTGAGTTCCGAATGTATTGAAATTGGGAAACTATTAAACTATATGATAGGTAATCCTGAAAAATTTGGGAGCAGCAAAAATTTTTAACTGAAACCTGCGACCACGACTAGTTCAAAATGGAAACAATAATAACAGTAAAAAATTTGGTCAAAAAGTTCGGCAGCTTTACAGCAAACGACAATCTGACTTTTGACGTATATAAAGGCGAAATTTTTGGTTTTCTGGGTGCCAACGGTGCCGGAAAAACAACGGCTATACGTATTTTATGTGGTCTTTCCTCTCCTACTTCAGGAGAAGTTAAAATTGCCGGTTACGATATTTATCGCGAGACGGAAAAAATCAAAAAGAATATTGGATACATGAGCCAGAAATTCTCGTTATACGAAGATTTAACCGTTTCAGAAAATATCCAACTTTATGCAGGTATTTACGGAATCTCACCAAAGAAAAGGAAAGAAAAGGAGAATGAACTGCTCAAAAAACTGGAAATGGAAAGCGCCCGCAAAAAACTGATTGCCGGACTTCCCCTCGGATGGAAACAAAAACTGGCTTTTTCAGTGGCTATTTTTCATGACCCCAAAATCGTATTCCTGGATGAACCCACCGGAGGAGTTGATCCGGTAACACGGCGAAAATTCTGGGATCTGATTTACGAAGCTGCCAACAATGGCATTACCGTTTTTGTAACCACTCACTACATGGACGAAGCCGAATATTGCAACCGGGTTTCAATTATGAACGCCGGAAAAATAGAAGCACTGGATACTCCTGCAAAACTGAAAGAAAAATACAATGCACAAAATATGGATGAGGTATTTATAAAAATTGCGAGATAGACATTTAAATGTGAGTAGCTAGTAGTGAGTAATTGCATAAAATAGACTGACATGAATAAATTCAAAGATTTAAAAGTATGGGGAAAAGCAGTGCAACTTGTAACAAAGGTTTATTCCGCAACCTCTAATTTTCCTCAAGGAGAAATTTATGGAATCACTTCTCAGATTCGCAGAAGTGCGGTTTCAATCCCTTCGAATATTGCAGAAGGAGCGGGAAAAAAAACAAAAAAAGAATTTGCCCATTTTTTAAGTATAGCCCAAGGTCCTTCTTTTGAGATCGAAACACAACCAATCATCTCAAAAGAACTCAGTTTTATAAACGAACATGTTTTTGAATCCCTGATTTCAGAACTCGATGAAATTCAAAGAATGATTACAGGCTTACAAAAAACGAACGACTAATGACTCAGTTAAAATCATTCATAAAAAAAGAATTCTACCACATTTTTCGCGATCCGCGGACAATGCTGATTTTATTTGGAATTCCCATTGCCCAGTTACTGATTTTTGGAACGGTAATAAAAAATGAAATTCAGGATGTGCACATTGCCATTTACGACCAGTCGAAAGATGTTACCACGCAACAAATCACCAATAAGTTGTTATCATCAGGCTACTTTATTCTGGATGAAAACCTGGAAAACATCAATAATGTTGAAAGCATTTTCAAAAAAGGAGAAGTAAAGGAAGTAATTGTTTTTGAAAATAATTTTGGAGAGAACCTTACAAAAGAAGGAAAAGCAAATATGCAGCTTATTGCCGATGCATCAGACCCGAATATGGCTCGATTGGTTATTTCTTATACAACCGGCATTATTAACGATTATGTAAAAAAAATATATCCCAACCTGCAAATGCCGTTACAAATAGAGCCAGAGGTACGCATGTATTTTAATGAAGAAATGAAAAGTGCCTACATGTTTGTCCCCGGAGTAATGGCGCTTATACTAATGCTCATATCAGCCATGATGACTTCCATATCTATTACGCGCGAAAAGGAATTGGGAACAATGGAGATTTTGCTTGTTTCTCCTCTAAAACCTGTACAAATTATTGTAGGAAAAGTGATTCCATATTTATTACTGTCTATTGCCAATGCATTTATAATTGTACTCATTGGGCATTTTATTTTTGGGGTGCCGATAAATGGTAGTTTTATCCTGCTCATGCTTGAAACCATACTTTTTATAATGATGGCTTTATGTTTGGGAATCCTCATATCTACCATGGCAAAAAACCAAATGACCGCTATGTTTATTTCCATGATTGGGTTAATGCTCCCAACGATCATTCTGTCTGGTTTTATCTTCCCGATTCAAAATATGCCTAAGGTTCTACAAATTGTTAGCCATATTATGCCAGCCCGTTATTTTGTAACCATTGTAAGGGCCATTATGCTCAAAGGAGTGGGCATACTTTACATCTGGCAGGAAACAGTTATTTTGCTGGGAATGACACTCTTTTTCATTGTAGTTAGCGTTAAGAAATTTAAGATTAGGTTGGAGTAAACTGTTCGTTATAAGTTATAAACGATAAAATTCAAAAAAATGAAAAATTTTAAGAACCTAAATGTTTGGCAAAAGAGTATCGACTTCGAAGAGGGTTACAGGATAACATCAAATTTTCCATCAACAGAGATTTATGGATTAACAAGTCAAATCAGAAGATCTGCTGTTTCTATTCCCTCTAATATTTCAGAAGGTGCAGGTAGAGGAAAAAAAGAAATGTCGCATTTCCTATCAATAGCAATAGGTTCTTCTTTTGAGTTAGAAACTCAACTAATCATCTCGAAAGAGATAGAATATATCGATTCAACCATCTTTGAATCTCTTAACTTGAAGCTAGATGAAATTCAGAAAATGTTATTTGGACTTCAGAAAAGTTTAAATATCTCGTAACTCATGACTTAGAATACAAAAATGAAAACAATACGATACTTATTACAAAAGGAATTCAGGCAGATCTTTAGAAATAAAACCATGCTACCCATGATTTTTGGAGTGCCGTTATTGCAAATGCTGATTCTGGTTTTTGCAGCTACTTTCGACATGAAAAAAATTGATATGGTAGTGGTAGACAAAGATCTTTCGGAAACTTCACGAGAAATGATAGCTAAATTTGATGCTGTACCATTTTACCATGTACAAGAAGCTGTCCCCGACGAGACACTTGGCGAAGAAATGCTGTTAAATGGCCATGCGGATGTTATACTGGTGATTCCTCCCAACATGGAGAAAAACTTGATTCGTGACGACAAAGCCAAACTACAACTGTTGGTCAATGCTATTGATGGAAATACAGCACAACTCATTTATTCTTACTCAGCCAATATTATCGGAAATTTCAATAAAAACCTGTTAGCTGAATGGAAAGGAATTCCTGAATTTACTCCGCCGGGAGAAATAAAAATTGCAGATAACTACTGGTATAATACAGAACTCGATTACAAATGGTATATGGCCCCGGGAATCCTCTCCATTCTTGTTACCATTATCGGAATGTTTATGTCGGGGATGAACATGGTACGCGAAAAAGAAATAGGCACCATAGAACAACTCAATGTAACACCAGTAAAAAAATACCAGTTTATCATTGGCAAGCTGGTGCCATTTTGGGTTATCGGATTATTCGACCTGGCATTCGGACTATTTATTGCCTGGCTGGTTTTCGACCTTCCCATCTTGGGAAGCTTATGGCTTCTCTTCGGAATGGCCAGCGTTTATCTGGTTGGCGTATTAGGACTGGGGCTTTTCATATCAACCATAAGCGATACCCAGCAGCAAGTTATGTTCATCAGTTTCTTTTTCCTCATTATTTTTATTCTTATGGGGGGAATCTTTACTCCGGTAGAAAGCATGCCCCACTGGGCACAGATGGTTGACCGTATTAACCCCATTTATTACTTTATGAAAGTAATGCGAAACGGGGTTTTAAAAGGCTCTGGTTTTTCCGATCTGCTGGAAGAATTCATTTCATTGTTAACCCTCGGAACTGTGTTTTTTAGTTTGGCCATCTGGAAATATAGAAAAACAACATGACACGAGTATAAATCAGGAGTTGCCTCCACTTTGGATCTTCGAATATCCACTTCAATAGCCATAACACTCATGACTATTGCTATTTAATTTCTTTAACGATAAAATGTCCTTCGTACATAAACGAAATAGTCCTGTGCCGCAAGCTGATAAAGAATAAAATTGTTGCTTTCATAATCGTCATTCTTAATTTGATTTATTCAGTTAAATTCTCTCTGAACAAAATTCAAATAAAACCAAGCATAATTAAATACGATGAATTAGGTATCTGGATTGGATAAATTACCCTTCCCTCTTCGGCATATATTCTTATATTAAAAAGTAGCCTTAGAAAATTTTGGGAGTATAAAAAAGAGGCCTTGAAAAATTCCAAGACCTCTTGCTGATAGTTTTATGTGTCCAAGGAAATCAGATTATTCGCTCCTTCGTTGCCAGTTTTACTGCTTCCTGTTTATTCCAAACCAGGAGCTATCTGTAAATATTTTACTCATTATAAAAACAGTAAGCACAATGACGCGTATCTAAAGCTATTTTTATCATGCCTCCAAATTTTCACCGGATTATCTCATTCTCTTCCTGAAGACAATACGAAAAAAATCGTATTTGGTTAGAAGCTGTCTAAAAATAAGAAATTAACTTTCTTATGTGAGTAACAAAATAAAAAGCCATCGCATTATTCACGGATAAATTCAGATAATTAAGGTTGACTAAAATCTTAAAAAAATGACGAGATATCCAAGTAATCTAAGCGATGGCCAGTGGACAATAATATCAAAATTTTTTGACATAAAACGTAAAAGAAAATATGATTTGCGAGAAATAGTAAATGGTATTATGTACCTGGTTAAAACTGGTTGCCAATGGCGGATGCTTCCTTCAGATTTTCCCCAATGGAAAGTTGTATATTACTATTTTTCAACATGGAAAAAGAATTTAATATGGGAATCAATACATGAGATGCTGGTAATGAAAGTAAGGAAACGTTCGGGGAGAAATGAAGAGCCAAGCGTAGGAATTATCGATGCCCAATCAGTAAAAAATACACTGGTAAGTTCAGAAGACAAAGGCTTTGATGCAGGCAAAAAGATAAAAGGAATAAAACGTCATATCATTACAGACACATTGGGAATGATATTGGCAGTTGTCATACAAAGTGCTTCCACACAAGACCGCTCAGGTGCGCCCAGTGTTATAAAAGAAATGAAATCAAATTGGATTAAAGTGATAAAAATATTTGCAGATGGGGGCTACACAGGGAAACTTATTGAAAAGGTAAAAGCCGCATTTAGCATCCATCTTGAAATTATTAAACGCAATGAGCAAAAAAAATTCAAAGTTTTGCCCAAAAGGTGGATAGTTGAAAGAACATTTTCATGGATTGACACAAACCGTAGAAATTCCAAAAACTATGAGAGGTTAAACCAAACATCTGTTGCAATGGTGCATTTATCTGCCATAAGAATAATGTTGAATCGTTTTTAGACAGCTTCTTAGGGTACCACAAAATTATTTGTGTACAATTTCCTGAAACCGATTGTATTCCTGCAATGCCCACAATCTCTTTCATTCATTGTTCCATATTACTCAAACCATTTCCTATTGAATTGCACGGTTTTAACCATTAACCTGAAACTAAAACGTAAATTTCCGGTCTTTAACTTCTCTTTCAAATTACTTTTTTTAAAATCAATATTGTAAAAAAAAATTGCCCCAACCACAATAAAACAATAACAATCAACACTTTAACAAAACACAATTCATATGAAATCACAAATATTTTCTTTGTTTTAAGTGTTAAGTTTTACTATTTTAGGCAGCCAATTTTAATAATTATGAAAGAAGGTTTATTTGCCATTTTATTGGTTATTGCATCATTTAGTATAAATTCGGTTCAAGCACAGAGAAAAACAGAGGAAGACACCAAACACCCGAAGTTAGTAATGGGTATTGTAGTTGAAAATATGCGTCCGGATTATATTCAGCGTTTCTGGAATAAGTTTCAACCCAACGGCTTTAAAAAGTTATATACCAACGGAGCCGTTTGCAGCAATGTGAACCTAACATTGCATGTACAAAATTATGCAAGTGGAACAGCCAGCCTTTTTACCGGGGTAAATCCTTCCGTTCATGGTATTATTGGAAAAACCTGGTACGACAGATTAAAAATAAAAGAACAGGAATGTACAGAAGATGATTACTATTTTACAGTGGGAGCCGACACCAAATCGGGAAATGCCTCTCCGGTAAAATTGTTATCCAATACAATAACCGACAATCTGAAAATTCTTAGTAGAGGAAAATCCAAAGTATTTAGTATTGCTATGAACCGGGAATCGGCAATCTTTAGTGCCGGACATGCAGCCGATGGCGCCTATTGGCTGGATCCTGAATCGGGGCGAATGATTTCCAGCTCTTTCTACATCAGTACTTTCCCCGATTGGGTGCGCAACTTCAATGGCGAAAATATGGCAGAAATGTATAGCTATAGAAACTGGACCACCTTGTTACCCGAGACGGAATATACAGAAAGTCTGGAAGATGGATACCTGCTTGAAAAAGGATACTACAGTAAATGGAATACATTTCCACATACCATAAGCAAATATGTAAAAAAAGCGGGGAATTATAATCCGCTAAAAACCACACCATACGCCAATTTAATTGTAAAAGATTTTACGCTACGCCTGCTCGATAATGAAGAAGTAGGTACGGATGATAATACAGATTTCATAACGGCTGTTTTTTCATCGATGGACTATGAGAATGGTTCCTTTGGACCAGCATCTGTAGAAATGGAAGATTCTTATTTGTATCTTGATCAGTATATCGGGCAATTAATTGAAGCAACAGAAAAGAAATTTGGAAAGGATCATGTGCTTTTTTTCCTGACAGCAAATACTTCTGCGTCTTATCCGGTTGATTATCTAAAAGAAGAATTTCATTTACCAGTAAATGACTTTTCTCCTGAAAGCGCCATTGCATTGTTAAATTCATTTCTCAACATTACTTATGGCGACAACAAGTGGATTGAATATTATGATGATTTCCAGATTTACCTGGATCATAGTTTAATTGAAAAAAAGAATATTGATTTAAATGAAATGCGCGATGTTACTTCAAATTTCATCAACCAGTTTGAGGGTGTGCAAATAGCGATGCCAGCTTACCAACTGGAACAGGGCAGTTCGGTTAGTGGCATGTTGGCGCCATTATATAAATCGTATGTAAAAAACAGATCGGGCGATTTTTTATACTCTTTAAAAGAAGGCTGGCAGCCCACTTATAAATACAAACATGTAAATTATACCGATCAGTCGCATATTCCATTGGTATTCTACGGAGCAGGAATTCAGGCACAAAGAATATCAAAAAAATACAATGCTATTGATTTGGCTCCAACAATTTCAGAATTAATACAAATACCTAAACCCGACAGATGTCAGGGAGAAATCATCAAGGAACTTTTATCACACTAAAAACACTTGCTACTAAATAGATAAACACATTTAGCTCAGAATAGTAAAAATTCAAATATACCTGATTTATAGAGAGTAAGGTGATATATTTATTGTTGATACTTAGTTAATCAATCAAAATATCAGCAGAAGCAACGTTATCGAAACAAATGAAAACGTTTATCGTCGTCGGCACTTTTCTTACTTGTAATTCCAGCCTGCAACTCTGAATCATTTTTATGACGACTCTTCGTCTGCACCTCTGGTTTCAACCGAATTATTAACGTAGTATCCGATTTTAAAATTATACTCTCAGAAAAAGATTTGTACCCGGGTTCTGAAAAAGAAATATTCTGTTTCCCCTGGTGTAACATTAGCTTAAAAAAACCATCCTTATTTGAAATGGTCCCTATTTCTGAACGTTTTTCAAATACTGAGGCGTTTTCAATACCAGCATCAGTAATTGCGTGCCGTACATACCCGGAAATAGTAACCAATTGTGCCATCGTATATCCGGGAAATAAACTGATTAAAATAAATACAGCAAAAGTAATTCTGTTTCTCATGACTCTGAAATGTTTATTGTTATGGGTTTGTATTATAGACAATCATACGAAGAAATAGTTGCTTGGTTAACAATTATTTAATGTTTTTTTTCTGTTTTCCAAAAAATGTTATGAAATGACAAACCCGTAGCCAATTCTCATAAGTCAATATGAAATGAAACCTTTAGTAAAGCATCTCAACAAACATGCTGAAAAACAGATATATTAAATTAGAATACTCTCGGTTATTTCTAAACATCTGTTTAATTTTGTTATACCCTAATAGAGAATTTTTTCTTTATTTCAATTAATAGCTCCGGCCTTCATTGGCGAACTTCTTTAAAACTTTAAACCGATTTCATAACTTAAACTATTCTTCATGGATCCGATTCAATCCTTAATTAAAAACCTGGCCGATCAGTACGGACGAAGGCGGGAAAATTTACTGCCAATTATGCAAGGTGTAGTTGAGCAGGAAAAGTTTCTATCAGAATATTCAATGGTGGAAATTGCCCGCGAAATGGACATTCCTGCATCTGAAGTATATGGAACAGCCACATTTTACTCCTTTCTGGAAACAAAACCAACAGGTAGATATACCATCCGGATTTGTAAAACCATCACATGTGCAATGAAAGGAAAAAGCCAGATACTCTTTGCCATTCAGGACATGCTGAAGATAAAATTGGGTGAAACCACTCCCGACAAGCGTTTTACTCTGCTGGAAACAAACTGTCTGGGCTGGTGTCATAAAGCGCCTGCCATGCTGATTAATAATGAAGTATACACCGAACTTACTCCTGAAAAAGTAAGAGAAGTTCTTTCGGGTTACATGAGGCAAAATGATCTAAACTAAAACAAAAGTTATGACAAATTCATATCAGCTAAAAAGGGTAGATTTTATTTTCAAAAATGAAAACGACTGGGAAAAAGTATTATCTGCGATAATAAAAAAGGAACCGCAGGACTTAATTAATGAATTGATTAGTTCAGAACTAAAAGGTAGAGGTGGAGCAGGCTTTCCAACCGGGCTAAAGTGGAAGCTTACAGCAGAGGCAAAAGCAGACACCAAATACGTAATTTGTAATGCCGATGAAGGAGAACCAGGAACATTTAAAGACCGGGAAATCTTATCAAAAGTCCCGTACAAAGTTCTTACGGCCATGGCAGCGTGTGGACATGTTACCGGCGCAAAGAACGGAATTATTTATTTGCGCGGAGAGTACAAATTTCTGGAAAAGGAACTAAACAAAGTAATCGACGAGTTTGAATACTATTGCAAAGAAATAAACCTCGATTTTCACATCCGTATTTTTATGGGAAGCGGCGCTTACATCTGCGGGGAAGAAACCGCATTAATGGAATCGCTGGAAGGTCGGCGGGGAGAACCCAGAAACAAACCACCATTCCCAACACAGTCAGGTTACATGAGATGCCCTACCGTAATCAACAATGTAGAAACACTGGTTCATACATATACAATTTTTAAATACGGCGCCAAAAAATTTTACGATTTAGGTGTACAATATTCAAGGGGCACGAAACTCTTTTCTGTTTCAGGAGACACACCAAAACCCGGTATTTACGAACTGGAATTAGGTATGAGCCTTCAGGATTTTGTAAATGAATTTGGCGATGGAGACACCAAAGCTGTTCAGGTTGGAGGAGCTTCCGGTTTTTTGGTTCCTCGGAAAAAGTTTAAAGATACAACCATCGGGTTCAAAGGTAAACTTACAGGGATTTCATTGCCAACAGGAGGTTCAATGATGCTTTTTAACAGTTCCCGCTCCATGTTTAATGTGCTCGACAATTACCTGGATTTTTTCCGGGAAGAATCCTGCGGACAATGCACTCCGTGCCGGGTTGGATGTCAGCAATTACTATTGGGGATAAAAGCGGTAAAACGCGGAGATAAACCAGCGGTTTACCTTGACAAGCTACTACGATTAACTGAGACCATGCAGCTCACAGCAAAATGCGGATTAGGGCAATCGGTTGCTAATTCGTTCTCATCGATAGTTGAAAATTTCCGTGAAGAGATGATTTATTAAAACGAAAATGTAAAAATGGCACAAAGAATAAATATAACCATCAACGGTTTTCCTGTAACAATAGAAAAAGGAAAAACCATTTTGGAAGCAGCAGACGAACAAGGCATTAAAATACCAACACTTTGTTATCACAAAGATTTATGTGTTGCAGGTAACTGCAGGGTATGTGTGGTTGAAGTTGCCGGCCAGAACCGTCTTTCAGCAGCATGTGCTACCCCTTGTGAAGAAGGAATGGAAATTCTCACGAATAGTCTGAAAGTACGTAACTCAAGGAAACATATTATTGAACTACTACTCTCTGAACATAATGCAGGTTGTACAAAATGCTACCGCAATGGCAACTGTGAATTGCAAGAACTGGCTTCGGAATATAAAATTATGACACAGGATTTTATTGAACTGGTTCCATTTAAAAACTATACGGTTGATATGTTTTCTCCTTCAATTATAAAAGACAACAGCAAATGCATCCGGTGCCAGCGATGTGTGCGTACCTGTGCAGAATTACAGGGGGTTAACGCCTTAACGGTTGCACACAAAGGCGACCAAATGCAAATTACTTCGTTTATGGAGAAAGCCATGCGTGATGTAGTTTGTACCAATTGCGGACAGTGTATTAACCACTGCCCAACCGGAGCACTGGTAGAAAGAAACTACATTGAAGAAGTGTGGGAAGCTATTGCAAATCCGAAGAAACATGTTGTGGTACAAACAGCACCGGCAGTCAGGGTTGGGTTGGGAGAAGAACTGGGCATGGAGCCAGGAACACGTGTTACCGGAAAAATGGTAGCAGCTTTAAAACGGCTGGGTTTTGATTCTGTTCTTGATACCGATTTCACGGCAGACTTAACCATTATGGAAGAAGGCACTGAGCTGTTAACCAGACTAAAAAAAGCACTGGTTGAAAAAGATCCAAATGTAAGTTTACCTATGGCGACCTCCTGTTCTCCGGGGTGGATAAAATACATTGAACACATGTACCCGGAACACCTGGATAATCTTTCTACCTGTAAATCGCCACAGCAAATGTTTGGCGCATTGGTAAAGACTTATTATGCAAAAGCCCGTAACCTCGATCCTGAAAACATCGTTTCAGTTTCCATTATGCCTTGTACCGCTAAAAAATTTGAGGCATTCCGCCCGGAAATGCATGACAGCGGATACCGGGATGTTGACTATGTTCTAACAACCCGCGAACTAGCCATTCTTATAAAACAGGCCGGACTGGATTTCAAAAAACTGGAACCTGCAAAATTTGACAGTTTGATGGGAGAATCATCGGGCGCAGCTGTAATTTTTGGTGCAACGGGTGGTGTTATGGAAGCGGCGCTGCGCACGGCGTACGAACTGGTTACCGGTCGCGAAGTGCCTTTTAAAAACATCAATATTGAACCTGTGAGGGGAATGGAAGGAGTAAGAGAAGCATCCATTAAAATAGAATCGCCGTTAAAAGAATGGGCTTTCCTTGATGGGGTAGAACTAAAATGCGCCATTGCACACGGTTTGGTAAATGCAAAACAGGTTATGGACGCAGTAAAAGCCGGAACAGCAAATTATCATTTTATTGAATTTATGGCTTGTCCGGGAGGATGCCTTGGAGGTGGTGGTCAACCCATTCCAACCAACCCGGAAATTCGAAAAAAACGCGCCGAAGCAATTTATGCGGAAGACGGTGATCTTCCGACCAGAAAGTCACACGAAAATCAGGAAGTACAGAAATTATACAAAGACTTTCTGAAAGAACCATTGGGAGAAGTATCACACCATCTTCTTCATACGAAATACACAAAAAGAGAACGTTTTTAAATTCAGCAGTTAATTCAGTTTTATCAAAAATCTGGTATCTTTGGATATCAGATTTTATGGAAAAACAACTTTACTATACATATTTTGCGTCGCCTGTTGGATTTTTAAAGCTTACTTCAACAGAAACAGCACTTGTTTCTGTGAACTTTTGTGATTCTGAAGGGGAAAAGTCAACCACTATTACTGCAATACTGGAACAAACGATGAAACAACTGGCAGAATATTTTCAAGGAACCCGGGTTCAGTTCAATCTAAAACTGGCGCCTGAAGGAACGGCATTTCAGCAAAAAGTATGGGAACAAGTTCTAAAGGTTCCATTTGGGGACACAGCAAGTTATCTGGATATTGCACTGCAAACCGGATCTTCAAAAAATACACGCGCAGTAGGTTTGGCAAACGGGAAAAATCCCATTCCTATTATTATTCCCTGCCACCGTATTATCGGCAGTAATGGGAAACTCACCGGATATGCCGGAGGAATTGAAAGAAAACGCTGGTTACTTCATCATGAGCTGAGTAATACCGCCCCCAAAGAGAGATTATTTTAAGACGGAACAGACTATTTGGGTATACCTCACATGGAAATATTGTCCCACTATGAATCTGTTAACAAACCAGCCATTTCACACAAAACACTGAAAAACAAAACCATAACAAAAAAGGATCGATTCTTGGCATTCTACTCAACATTAGAAAGTAAAACATTCTGGGAAGATAGATTACTTTCGCGGGTGAAAAACAATCCGCATTTATAAAAGGGGTATTAAAGATGGATTCTGATTTATTTCAGTTTCCATCTTTTTTTTCAGCTCATTTCTGACCATTAATTTTTATATTCGTGGGAAAAAATTAAGATGCGGAAAATAATATACCTAATTCTGTTTGTTACAGGAACAGTTTCTTCACTTATTGCCCAGGAAAGATATCAGGAACAAATAACAGAAGACGTACAAATGGAAACTCAAACGTACGCATCTAAAGACGGGCAAGATTTAAACCTAGATATTTATCTGCCTCAATACGACAAAGAAACCAAGCGGGCAATGCTTATTTATATTCATGGAGGAGGATTTTCAGTAGGACAACGGGACAGCAAAGATATACAGGAATTTTGCACAAAATTGGCAAAATACGGTTATGTGGTTGCCTCTATTTCCTACCGTTTAACTCGCAAAGGTCAGCCCGGAGGTTTTGGTTGCGATTGCCCGGCTAACGAAAAATTAAACACATTCAATGCAGCGGTTGAAGATCTGCAGGATGCCACATATTTTCTGATTCAACACCGCGAGGAGTTTGGAATTGATCCTCAAAATATAATTATTGCGGGAAGCAGCGCAGGTGCAGAAACAGCACTAAATGCTGCTTACCAGCCACCTTACTGCTATGGCCTCGATTCTGGACCGGTTTCTTATGCAGGTGTAATTGGAATGGCAGGCGCTATTCCCGACACAACGGTTATTTACAAGGAATCAGCCATCCCTTCATTATTCTTTCATGGAACAGATGATAACCTGGTTCCATACGCCACCGCGCCACATCACTACTGTAAAGAGGGGCAGCAGGGTTATTTAATTCTTCATGGCTCCTATACTCTTGCTCAAAAATTAGATAAACTGGGTATTCCTTACTGGCTACATACAACATGTGGTGCCGGACATGAAATGGCAAGTAAACCCATGAAGGAATATTTTGATGTAATGGTTGATTTCTGCTATCATTATGTAATTAAAAAAGAAAAGGAAATGCGGAAAACAATTATTCCCGGGAAGCAAAATACAGAAGTATACAAAAGCTATTCTTTTTGCGACGAGGAAAACGAGCAATAATTCTTGTACTCAATTTTATTTAATAATATAATCAAAAATGAAAAAGTTATTTATATTCATCGTATTGTTGTCACCTTTATTTATAAACGCACAACAAATGAACATCATCTCCTTCAACATCAGATATAACAACAGCGGAGATGGCGAAAATGCCTGGCCACACAGAATTGAAATGGCTTCCGCTTTATTGCGCTTTCACGACGCCGATATTTTTGGATTACAGGAAGCGTTGATTGGCCAGATAAACGACATAGAAAAACAATTACCTGAGTACAATTGGATTGGTGTAGGAAGAGACGATGGAAAAGATGGCGGGGAATTTTCTCCTATTTTTTACAACCCTTCAAAATTTATCTTGTTGAAAAATGGCACATTCTGGCTCTCTGAAACACCCGAAAAACCAAGTAAAGGATGGGATGCTGCTCTACCGCGTATTGTTACCTGGGGACGATTTCAATCAAAAGTAACAGGCAAACAGTTTATTGTTTATAATACCCATTTCGATCACAGAGGAGTTGAAGCCCGCAAAAATGCAGCAACTTTGATTCACAAAAAAATAAAGGAAATGACGGCAGATAAAAACCTGCCCGTAATTTTAACTGGCGACTTTAATCTTGACCCAAACTCCGAACCAATCATCATGCTAAAAAAATATTTAAAAGACAGCCGTGATATTTCTGTTGAGCCACCTTATGGACCGATTGGAACATTCCAGGGCTTTGACATGAGTGCCGAGCTTGATATAAGCCGGAAAATAGACTACATTTTTGTTTACGGTGCTATTGATGTAATGAAATATGGTGTATTAACTGATTTTAAAGACCACCGTTTTCCTTCCGACCACTTACCGGTTTTTGCAAAAGTAGTGTTGAAATAAGAAATCAATTATTCTCCGCAGGATAAAAAGGGCAGTGTTCTTTAAGGCACTGCTCTTCGTTTTTTTGAAAAAACTGACATTCTATGTTTTCAGGAACTTCTAACAAAACAGATAGTCGTTCTTTTACAAACCGGCTGGCTTCCTGCAACGAAAGATAAGTAACCCGCTTGCAACAACGAGGTCCGCCATACGGAGCCATCGTCAATAAAGACCTCCCCACTATTGAATTGCTCAAATCCCACTCAATAGAACTTAACGGAGTTGCCCCCGTAATTGTACTCATAAAAATACCAGTCCCCACAGCTGCTCCGCAACTGCCATGTGTCCCGCAAAATGCTCCCGGTACCTTCTCTGCCCGGTTTCGGGCTACTTTCAACCAGCCTTTTAGTTTTTGTTTTTTGTGTACTACCTTGCTGTATGATGCCAAAAGTACCGCCGGAACCAAATAATGATGATCAGGACAGTGCATTTTCATATTGGGAAACTTCATCAAAGCATTGGCCATTTCGACCGGATTACGCGAAGAAAATGACGTGCAGTAATTATCAATTACATCCCAACTCTTTTTCTCTCTACAGGATGGACAAATAAAATGATTATCCGGACAAACCATTTTTGTTGTCATCGTTCTTCCACAATATATACATGTTTGAACGGCTGTTAACTCTTGCAATTCTTTCTCGCGAAAGAAACATTTGCTCATTAATTTTTCCATAAAATTAAAGATACAAAATGCCTACGAAAAATATGTCAAATGCATTATTTCTATTTTCCATTTCAAATAGTTCGAAGGTATCATTTTCAAATCCCTTAATTAAGCTTTTATTGTTTTGCCAGTGAATATTTCTATTTTTTTTAAACCAAATTCAATGGATATGAACCGTTCTTTTCTAATAGTTGCATTACTTCTTTTATTTTTAAGAATGTCAGGTACAAAACAGTAGTTTACTGGAAATTATTAAAAAGGATTATTTAAATATAGAATTTTAATACAGAGCAATGAGTAGTGAGTATTGAAAATTGTAACATAAAAACTTCAAACAACAGAAATTTCACTTCTTTGCTCTTGGCTCTTCTTTTATCAATATAATAATATTGCCGTGCTTATAACCAGAACTCCCGTATTTCAACTTATTTTTAATTGACAGGACAAAACGAAGGCAATAGTTGCTTTTTCTGCTAATTTACATTTTCTTAGTCATATGTTTGAAAAAGCGGGTCAGTTTATTATCCAGTCAGCAAATTTTATTTGGGGCACACCGGTACTTGTTCTTTTACTGGGTGGTGGTTTTTATTTCCTTCTGTATTCGCGGCTGGTTCCTCTTCGGTATTTTGGCCATGCACTAAGCATTCTTTCTGGGAAATACGACGATCCGAATGAACCGGGACAATTGCGCCATTATCAGGCTTTATCAACTGCATTAGCAGGAACCGTAGGAATGGGAAATGTTAGCGGGGTAGCCGTTGCCATTACCATGGGTGGCCCTGGAGCCATTTTCTGGATGTGGTTTTCAGCCTTTCTGGGGATAAGCACCAAATTTTTCACATGTACACTTGCCGTTATGTTTCGCGGCAAAGACTCTGCCGGAGAAATTCAGGGCGGTCCTATGTATTTCATTACAGAAGGGCTGGGTAAAAACTGGAAACCACTGGCCATATTTTTCTCTGTTGTAGCTATGCTCGGGGTCTCTCCCCTTTTCCAATCGAACCAGCTTACACAAATGATTCGTGATGTAGTTCTGGTTCCAAACAACATGGGAGGCTCTTTTCAATCAGACCTGATTACCGGAATTGTTATTTCAATTATTGTTGGTCTGGTAGTTATCGGAGGCATTAAACGCATTGGGAATGTCACCGGACGACTTGTTCCACTAATGGTTGCTGTATATGTAATCACAGTTCTGTATATTATTTTTTCAGAACCAACACAAATTATCCCGGCATTTAAAACCATTTTCCAGGATGCGTTTACAGGCCAGGCAGTACTGGGAGGCTCATTAGGATCTGTGATAATTACAGGCGTGCGCAGAGCTGCCTTTTCAAATGAAGCAGGTCTAGGGACAGCTCCAATGGCGCATGGCGCTGCAAAAACCAGCGAGCCCATCCGTGAAGGATTGGTTGCTATGCTGGGGCCGGTTATTGACACCCTTATCGTTTGTACAATGACAGCTTTGGCAATTATCATCACCAACTCATGGATAGACAGTTCAGCCGATGGAATCACTCTTACTGCACATGCCTTTGAAACAGCAATCCCCGGTTTTGGCCAACATATTTTAACCGTTGCTGTTATCTTCTTTTCCATGTCCACATTGTTTGCATTTCCTTATTACGGAGCCAAATGCCTGGGTTTTATAGCCGGTGCAAAATACCAGCATTTATACAACTACCTTTTTGTTTCCATGATTATTATTGGAGCAGTATCGAACCTCCGGGTAATTATAGGATTAGTTGATCTGGCCTTTGCTCTAATGGCTTTTCCCACAGTTATTTCCACGCTATTACTTTCCCCACACGTAAGACGGGCAGCAAAAGATTATTTTTCAAGATTAAAAAAACAATCTTAAAAATGCTGAAAAACATCATCTCAAAAAACATTTATTCTGAAATTTAATTGTATTATTGTAGTATTACAATATTTATATATTATAATATAAGAGATGATAGATTTCAAATTAGATCCCAAAGCCGGAATTCCCTTTTACAGACAAATTATCGACCAGATTAAATTTGGAATAGCCTCGGGAAAGCTTACCATCGGAGAACAGTTGCCAACAGTAAGGGCATTGGCCGTTGAGCTGAAAATAAATTTAAATACGGTTTCAAAAGCTTATAAAGAGCTGGAAATTCAAGATATTCTTGAAACACAGCTTGGCTCAGGGACGTTTATTGGAAACGCCAACCTGCAAATTTCCCCAAAAGAAAAACAAGAAAAACTCAATAGTATAAGTCGTGAATTTCTAACCATTGCATCCAGTTACGGCTTCACGTTGGAAGATATTATTAATGAACTACAAAAACTAAAAACCAATGAAAAGTAACCTCAAAAAATGGCGATTATTTAATCCAATCTCATCAACTGTATTAATTTTATTAATTGGAGCAGCGATCACACTTCATTACTTTGACATCACTAACAGTGCAACCACCTGCCTCTTTATTTTGCTATCGTTTATACTGGCTTCCTCCATTCGTATAGCAGACCAATGGGAAAAAGCAGTTGTTCTCCGAATGGGAAAATTTACCGGGTTAAAAGGCCCCGGAATATTTATGATTATCCCCATTATTGACCGGGTAGATACGTACATTGACCAACGAATTCGTGTAACCGATTTTAAAGCAGAAGAAACATTAACCAAAGATACCGTTCCTATAAATGTAGATGCAGTAGTTTACTGGACTGTTTGGGACGTTGAAAAGGCTGCTCTGGAAGTTCAGGAATATATTAAAGAGCTACATTGCCCAAACCGGATTGCGCGAAATCCTCGGAAAACATGAACTGGCGGATCTACTTCAAAACAGAGAAAAAATTGCAGAAGCTTTGCAAACCTCCCTTGACGAGCACACCACCCCCTGGGGAATTACCTGCCAGAATGTAGGAATAAAAGACGTTGTAATTCCGGCAGCGCTTGCCAACGCCATGAGTAAACAGGCACAAGCAGAACGGGAGCGGCAGGCCCGCGTTATTTTAGGGACAGCAGAAACAGAAATTGCCGTAAAATTTGAGGAAGCCAGCCAACGATATATAGATAATCCGGTTGCTTTGCAACTCCGCGGAATGAATATGCTTTTTGAAGGATTAAAAGAAAAAGGCTCGTTGATTATTGTTCCCAGCTCAGCACTGGAATCTATGAATTTAGGTTCTGTTACCGGACTTGCGGCCATGTCTTCCAAGTCTCAAAATAAGAATTAGATACGACAACATTGGTATCCTGGCAAAGTTGCGAACACCCGTCATAAGATTTTTTTCTCCTGCTACCTGTAAACAGTCAAAAGTTTACGTAAATTCAGAAAAAAATAAAACTTGATGGATCAAAATATGACAAAGCTATTAAAAGCTTTTTATTCAGATGGTTTTTCCCTGGGTATGGAACTCTTTACGTCAGAGTTTGAGCAACAAAAAATGTTTGAATCGATTCAGTTAATGTATGAGTCGGTCGATAATCTTATCCTTTCATTTGGTGAAATGGTAACTAAAAACGGGAAAACTATCCATTGCAAAAAAGGATGCGGCTGGTGTTGTCACCAGCCGGTTTTTGCCTTGTCGTATGAGTTGCAATATTTAAACAATTACATTCTAAAAACCTTTGATAAAAATACACAAGAAGGAATAAGAAAACGGGCAAGGCAGAAAAAAGAAAAGCTTCAATCGCTCAACAGAAAAGATTTGCTGAACTCTAAATTTCCCTGTCCTCTGTTGGAAAATGGTTCTTGCATGGCATACAAAGCAAGGCCAATGGCTTGTCGCATTTATCTTTCAACCAATGTAAATACATGCCTTCAGTTTTTTCAGCAACCGGAAGATCCCAAAAGCATTCCCTCCCTACTTGATTTTCCAATGCGTGCAGGACGAATGATGAATGAAGGTTTTAAATCTGCATTAAGAACCAACAATATAAATACTGCGGAATTTAGGATCGAAGAAAAACTGGCCGGAAAATAGAAATACCCAGATATTAGTTAGACATTAAGACTCATGGAGAGATCTTGCTACTTGCATCTTGATACCTACGCCCATAGTTAAACGCCCAATCTTTCACTATCCGTCAGAAATCAAATCTCGTCGACACTAATGCCAGTATTTTCAAACTTCTCTATAAAAATTTCAGGCGATATTGGTCGGTTATTTCGGGTAAGTACAGTAAAGATTTTAGCATCAACCACCAGTTTCTCATCTGCTTTTCTAATTATTTGCTGCTGAAAAACAATACGCAAACGCCCTTGTTTTCCTACCTTCAGCTTCACCAAGAAATCATCGCCCGGACGAAGGGGAAACTTATAATCAAGTTCGGCACGTATTACAACAGCATCAATTCCATCTTTATGTAATTGGGCAAAATCAAGATTGGCTTCATTCAAGAATTTATGCCGACAATGTTCCAGATAATTCTGATACACCGAATTATTCACAATCCCCTGTATATCACATTCATAATCGCGCACCTGCATCTCCATCTCAAAATGATGGTTATTATTCTTATTTATCATAAATATTTATTAAATTGTTTTTGGGAATTCACCGGATTACAATCTGTTCAAAATATAAAGTGACTATTTAATCATAAAATCCAGTAACTTTTTATCTTCCAGATAGCCTTCCAAATGATCGCCAATTTTTACAGGCCCAACTCCAGCTGGAGTTCCCGTATAAATCAAATCACCAATTTTTAATGTTATGTATTTTGAAACATGGGCAATTATTTCCTCAAAACTAAAAATCATTAGCTCCGAATTTCCATCCTGAACTCTCTTCCCATTAATATCTAATTTAAACCGAATAGCTTCCGGCTCAGGTAAAATTGCTTTTTCAAAAAAGGTAGAACTTATTACAGCCGATTGGTCAAAAGCCTTTGCTTTTTCCCAGGGCAAACCTTTTTCCTTTAACTGCTTTTGCACATCGCGGGCAGTAAAATCAATTCCCAATCCAACTTCATCAAAATAACGGTGAGCAAATCGTTTTTCAATATTTTTTCCCAGCCGGTTTATTTTTATTACCAGCTCCACCTCATAATGCACTTCCTTTGTCCAGTCTGGAATATAAAACGGATCGTTATTACGCAAGAGAGCCGAATCCGGCTTCATGAAAAAAACCGGCTCTTCCGGAATTTCATTTTTCAACTCCTGTGCATGTGCTACATAATTTCTGCCAATACAAATAATTTTCATATCGCTTTGTTTTTTGCTCCAGGCTCCTAACCTAAAGCACTTCACCTTATTGTTACGTTCACAAAAGCTAATAACCCTGCAAAGGGATTTATTTAGTCATCATCCGAAGTTTAATACGGGTAAGTACTTTTTTGGTATACAAAGGAAATTCGCTGTTCATAACCCAACCAAAATACCCGGGTTGTTCTTCGAGCACCTTTTCCACGGGAATACCTTTATTTTTACCAAAGTTAAAAACTTCCACCCCATTCTCATCATAAACAATGCGGCCTACAAAATCCACATTTCTATCGTAGGAAGAAAACTCGCTTAGCTTTTCTACATCATTAATTATGGGCGTAACTTTTTTGCCCGATTTCTCCTCAAACTCAACATTCTTATATCTGTCAAGCTGTGCCTTCAGCACCTCGTATGTTGCTTTTGTATCGGCCATTGCACTGTGCGCATCAATTAAATCTTTATCGCAATAAAACCGGTAAGCAGCTTCCAGCGTACGTTTCTCCATTTTGTGAAAAATGGCCTGTACATCAATAAATTTCCGTTTCTTAAAATCAATATCAATATCTGCCCTTAAGAACTCCTCAGCCAGCAAGGGAATATCAAACCGGTTGGAATTAAATCCGCCCAAATCGCAGCCTTCAAGAAATTTAGCCAATGTTTTTGCTACCTCTTTAAAAGTAGGCGCATCTTTAATATCTTCATCATAAATACCATGAATTTTTGAAGACTCTTCAGGAATAGGCATCTCCGGATTTATACGAAGAAGCTTTTCTTCTTCTTTTCCTTCGAGATTAATTTTAAGTAAAGCTATTTCCACAATTCTATCCGTAACGATATTGATACCTGTGGTTTCCAAATCGAGAAAAACGACCGGATTTTTTAAATTTAGTTGCATGCTTCTCTGTTAAAAGAGAAGGTATCCGAAAAACCATGTTGCTTTTTATTTGATTTTTGGGATACCTTCCAAATTTATATATTAAATAGTTTTATGCGTTTATCATCATCGGCATTAGCAGCATTAATACATCTTCATCCTCATCGTCGGTTTCTGCCGGAAGCAGCAAGCCTGCACGAGTTGGATCGCTCAATTCAACGCGTACATCCGATGCCGAAATATTGGTGAGAATCTCCTGAAGAAAAGTAGATTTAAACCCAATTTCAATTTCATCCCCTTCGTATTCACAACTAAGGCGCTCTACCGCTGAAATTGAAAAGTCAATGTCCTGGGCAGAAACAACCAGTTGATTGTCGTTGATACTTAATTTGATAAGATTACTTGCCTGGTTTGAGAATACGGAAACACGTTTTACCGTATTAAAAAATGCCAGCCTGTCTATAACCATTTTATTTGGATTATTTGTAGGAATTACTGAATTATAGCTTGGGTAATTTCCTTCAACAAGACGACAGATCAATTTATAATTACTTAAAGTAAAAAATGCATTTTTATCGTCAAATTCCAGCTTTACATCAAAATCTTCTTTGGGCAGCAAATTTCTCAATAAACCAGCTGGCTTTTTAGGAAGAATAAAAGAAGACTCAAATTCAGCAGTTGCATCACTGCGGCGGTACCTAACCAATTTATGCGCATCAGAAGCTACAAAGCTCATTGAATCAGTAGAAAGCTCTACGAATATACCATTCATTACCGGGCGCAATTCATCGTCAGCAGTGGCAAACAGTGTTTTCTCAATTCCCTTCCGCAAAATCATGTGATTTACACTTACTGCAGAAACGGTTTCCTCATCAATAACAGGCAACTCCGGAAAATCCTCTCCATCTTGTCCAACGATACTGAATTTTCCATTGTCAGAAAAAATTTCAATACCAAAATTTTCTCCGTCAATCTGAAAAGTAAGCGGCTGCTCCGGGAACTCTTTTAATGTATCAGTAAGTAGTTTGGCAGGTACTGCAACAGTCCCGTCTCCTTCAATATTGTCAAGTTCCATGCTGGTTATTAACGTTGACTCCAGATCTGAAGCAGTAATTGTTAATTCACTTTCCGAAAGCTGAAAAAGAAAGTTATCCAATATAGGCATCGTACTTTTACTGCTAATTACTTTACTAATAGCAGATAGATGACTCAATAATTCAGTACTTGAAACAACAAATTTCATAAGTAAATATTTTATTTTTTAATTTTCTGTTGAGATTCTTCTAATCTAAAATTCTGTATAAGAAACAATACGTTGAACTCCAAAAAGAATAAACCAAGTACACGAATATACAAACTTTAATGTTACTAACCTATCGAGAGAACTTTGATTTTTTCATGGTTTTATGAACGGGCAAAACGGTATCTTCTTATGAGGTTATAGGCGATACCAAACAAAGAAATTAACAACAGCGGAAGCAACACATTTATCCATTGCCAGCGTACTTTTTGCTCCCGCAACAGTACTTTATTTAGCAAACGCATTTTTAATGTTCGGTTCCGCAATTGCATAATACCAAAATCGTCGTTTAAATAATAAACCACGTTTAATAAAAATTCTTTATTCCCAAACACCTGCCCGGAAACCCGATCATACCCTAGTTCCTGAATTTTGGGTGACTGTGTTGAATAATTAACTTTATTGGCTGCGATATCAGCATCGGCAATTACAACCATTTTGGTTGGCTTACTCTCCGTTTTTATTTTACCGGAAGCACCAATCCCCAAACTTTCAACCATGCGGTTTTTAAATACCGAATTAAAAGTTCCTTCCAGCATAACTCCTACCGGAATAAAAGCGCTGTTGAAAAGTTCCCTCGCCGGTGGATTATCAATATTCTGAAGGCTCACAGAAGAAGGAGATTCCACTCTTCTCGCATGCGGAGAAGTTGTTAAAATAATACTCTTTTTAATATGCGGGCTCCCGGAAACAGTATCGACAGAAGAAGCAAACTCAGTATATACCCGATTCAAATTGCGGCTTGCCGGATGCATATCACTGGGGACCAGAAATGGAGAATAATACCAATCGTGAAGAGTAAACTGCGTGGGTTCTCCCGGCAGAGCTGTATTCACACGTATTTTTGCACATTCCACATCCTGAAGAAGTTCATAATTAAGTCGTACTCCATATCTAAATAGCTGATCGCTGATATTCAAATCGCGCGGAAAAGCAAAAGTCCGGTATCCATGCGAAAGGCTGTCGAGACTAACCTGAACCGGATCCACAAGCCACATTACTTTCCCGCCCTGCATTACAAACTGGTCGATGGAAAACTTCACCTGCTCATTAAAAGGCTCAGTTGGCCCGGCTACAATCAAAACATCATAATCTTCCGGGTGTTTTTCCAACACATCTACAGGAATGCGTTCTACGTCAAAATCGGCAGACAGTGTATTTGCCAGATCCAGCACCTGGTATTCATTCAATTCCCCCTGCCCTTCCAGAAATGCCAGTCTTGACTTCCGGCTCCGCATTAATTTCTGAAAAGTATTAACCAACTCAAATTCCACACTTTCAACAGAGTGGTTAAAATTAGCCTCGTGACTAAAATCGCTGTTGTACTTTAAGAAATTAACCGCCGTCTCTTTTCCATTTGAGCGAACCAATGCTCCGGGAAAAATAAGCCGGGTACTCACTCCCTGGTTGGTTTTCATTCTGAAACTGGTGGGACGGACACCTTTCCCTGCAATTTTATCAATAAGTTCTTGTCTCTTTTCTGCATTTCCTATACTGTAAGGATTCGTAATTTTCACACGGATAGGACGACCGGCAAAAACATTCATCACAGCAATTTTTTCAATTACTTCGTCCTGCAATTTCCGCAGACCTGGCTGTAATTCTCCTGCAAGGAAAAACTCCACATCCACCGAAGATTCAAGGCTGGAAACAACTTCTTTACTTATTCCTGAAAGCGAAAAACGTTTGTCTGAAGTTAAATCAATCCGGTACAGAAAATTGGATGACACGATAAAAATAACCATCAGTGAAACTGAAAAAATGGCAAGGTTTATTTTCACGCGTCGCTTCTCCCACTTCCCTTTGCGTAGAAAAATACTGGTGATGTATATAAAAAACAAAGTTATTCCCAGAAAATATATCAAATCACGCATATCAACCACCCCACGCGATATGGATATGTAATGATTGTTAATACTCAACCATGAAAAGAGTTGTTCCAAAATATATGAGATACCCGAACTTCCGATAAAATCAAAGCCCAGATAAAAAACAAACGAGAGTGCCATGCCCAGAATAAACGAAACAATCTGATTATCGGTAAGCGAGGAAGCAAAAATGCCAATGGCTATGTAAATAGCAGCCAGAAAAAACAATCCGATAAATGCTCCCCAGGTGGCGCCGGTATCTATACTTCCAACCGGATCTCCCAATAAATAAACCGATAAAAAATACAACAATGTAGGAACCAGTGAAAAGACGACCAGCAACAACCCGGCAAGAAATTTTGCCAGCACCAAGTTAAAATCGGAAACCGGGCGGGTAAGCAATACTTCGAGTGTTCCACTTCTTTTTTCGTCAGCGAAAAAACGCATGGTAATTGCCGGAATCAGAAATAAATACAGCCAGGGAGCAAGTGAAAAGAGCGGCTCCAAGGTTGCGTAACCGCTATCGGGAATATTATACGCCCCGGGGAAAACCCATAAAAACAACCCGCTGACCAGTAAAAAAACCACCACGGCCATGTATCCGATGAGCGATCCTAAAAATGTTTTTATCTCTTTCCGAAAAAGGCTGTACATTACAATTTACTTTTTAATTTGCATCCAACAGTTTCACCATTTGTTCAGCTGCTCTTTTGGAACAACCAGGTTCACCCATCAATTTTTTCAAACGACCGTAATCTGCAAATATTTTTTCCCGGTATTCTTTATTAAACAACAATTGTTTCATTTCAGCCTTTACATTTCTGAATGTCATTTTTTTCTGAACCAACTCCTCTATTATTTCTTCGTTCATAATAATATTGGGCAATGAAACGCCAATGGTTTTTATAACAAAATTGCGCATAATAAAATCGAGCAACCAACCGCCTTCCAATTTGTAAATTACCGTTTGCGGCACATTAAAAAGCGCTGTTTCCAAAGCAGCGGTTCCTGAAGCAACCAAAGCGGCATACGCATTGTTTAATAAATCATACGTTTGATCATATACAACTTTTATATCGCTCTCCTGCAAATAGGTATTATACAATTTGTCGCCTACACTTTTTACGCCTCCCACCACAAACTGAAAATCAGGGAAAAGCGCATTAATACGCACCATTAAAGGAAGGGTACTTTTTATTTCCTGCACCCGGCTCCCGGCAAGCAAGGCTATAACCGGACGATCGTCCAGTCCATTTTTCTCCCGAAATTCGTCAAAAGAAAGAGCTCTCTTTTTAAAATCAGTAATGGAATCCAGCAAAGGGTTTCCTACATAACGGACATCAAAATTGTGCTTTTTGTAAAATCCTGTTTCAAAAGGGAAAATGGTAAACATTTCATCTACAAAAGCCTTTATCCTTTTTATACGGTATTCTTTCCATGCCCATATTTTTGGAGAGATATAATAAAAAACCCGTATATTTTTCTGTTTGGCAAATTCGGCTATTCGCAAGTTAAACCCGGGATAATCAATCAAAATCAGCACATCGGGTTGAAAGTCCTGTATATCATTTTTACAGAGTTCCATGTTTCGCTTTATCGTTTTCAGGTTTAGCAAAACATTTATAATCCCCATAAATGCCATTTCGCGGTAGTGTTTCACCAAAGTACCACCTACCTGTTCCATCAAATCGCCGCCAAAAAACCGGAAATCAGCATTTGCATCGGCCTGCTTTAATTCCTTCATTAAATTGGAACCATGTAAATCGCCCGATGCTTCGCCTGCTATAATATAATATTTTGCCACTACTCTAACTTCACTTAAAGTTATACTGATTTGTAAAAGATGCGTTTTAAAATGCCCTTGTAAGCAGCACGCCAAAAGCATACAAAATAGTAACACCAAGTACTCCCCGGGCTGCCTTGTCGTATTTTAGTTTTATGAAACGCATAAAAATGAGTACATTGGGAAATACACACAAACTCCCCAGTTTCACCAGGGCATGTAACTGCCACATATTCCCTACATACTCTTTCAGCGACATTCCTTTATCACTAAAAAGAAAAACCACGAAAAAAATGATTACAGGTAAAAATAAACCGGTAAGAAATCCGGTGCCCATTGTATCAAATTTATTTTGTTTCCGCCTTTGCATCAAAATTTCCACTTTTGAATCTCTTCAAGTGTTTTATAGCAAGTCATATCTACCCGAACAGGTACAACAGAAGCGTATTGGTTTTGAAGTGCATACATATCTGTTTCTTCTTCACTTTCTTCAAAATTTTTAAAATGCCCCGACAGCCAATGATAGTCGCGCCCATGAGGATCGACCCTTTTTTCAAACTCTTCTACCCACTTTCCGTGCGTTTGCCGGCATACCTTAATTCCTTTGGGTTTGCCTTTGGGAACATTAACATTTAAACAGGTAAACGGTGGAAGGCCATTGTCCATCACACTCTGAAATACTTTTGCCGCCACAATTTTAGCTTTGGAGAAATCTGCATTTGGGCCATAATCATCGAGCGAAAAGCCAACTGCCGGAACACCATGCAAACTTCCTTCGATGGCTGCCCCCATTGTTCCGCTGTAAATTACACTTATTGCAGAATTTGAACCGTGATTAATTCCCGAAACAACAAAATCGGGCGTACGTTCCATCAACTGGTTAAAACTAAGTTTCACACTATCCACCGGAGTTCCTGTACTTTTAAATGTAGGAACACCCAATATTTTTTCAATTTCAACGGCGCGCAAAGGATGATCTACTGTAATAGAACATGCTTTCCCCGACATTGGTACTTCGGAAGATATTACAACTACATCTCCAAAGAATTTCATTACTTCTACCAACTCCCGCAACCCTTTAGCATGAATTCCATCGTCGTTGGTAACTAATATTAATGGTTTATCTGACATACTTTTTTGAATTGCAAGCAAAGATAAGGGAAATGATTTACGATTAAAACGGATACGGAATAAATAGCTATCTGCGAATTACGGATTAATCCATCAGCAGATTCGTTTATTTTAGCGGTGAATCCTCTTTTATTTAAAATGCGTACTGGAAATATTTATGAGACACAGAGCAATGGGCTTTGAACAATGAGTTTTTGAGAAAGAATTAAAAATGGGAATATTACAGACAAGTCAACTTGTATTTAGGCACTTGACTTTTCTTTATAGCATTATTCTTTCCCCCGCTACCGCGCAAATCTTTTGCGTGGAGAGGGGATTAAGCCAGGCTACCATTGTTTTTAACCATTTTAAGGAAGATATTCGTGCTCATTATATTCGTGTCTGATTTTAACCAATTTTTTATTGTTGAAAAATAATCTTACGGATGATTGTCCCAAAAGGTATGGGTATGAGTCTGGATTGATAAATTCCAGAAAACCGAATGCCCATTCATCATAATTAGCCATGTCTGGGTCGAAAGAATCTTCCAACAACTTGTCAGGAAGTACAATCTGATAATCATTGTATGGAGAGATTTGCCAAATGTCTAATAATTTCTGATATACGATATCTGTCTGGTCATTCATATGGATTGTAATTTCATCTGGGGTATTTGAAGGCCATGCGGAAGTTGAGTCCAACAATGCTCCTCCTGTTTCTATGGAACTAACTTTATTTTGATTAAACCCGATAACAGCCCGTTCTGTAACTCCCGATTTAGTTTCTAAAGTAATAGTCCGGTAATAACCAAAAATATTCTGTATTTCTTCCGGTTTTGAATACGGTTTTCTATATACGATTGAAACAGAACTAAATTTTTTCTCTATTCCTAATTCTCGAAGCTGGTTATAAACTTCTATTGGAGAACTTCCAATTTGCAGTGTCCATTTTTTACCTCTTGTTGTGTTGTCTACCCGGGGAAAGATATCTTCTTTCTCACAAGAAAAAAATAAAAATAATACAGGAACAACTAATAACATAAGTTTTTTCATATCTGTTAGTTTTTATTTTATAGATAACACTTTTCTTAATTTGGTTGCGTCAAATTGTTGCCAACGGCCAGTCTGTCTTCTAAAAAATAAAATTAAGACGTTGAGATTTCAACATTTCATTCTTTTTAAAGTCCTGCTACACAACTAATTCTTTCAAGGAAAGAGATTTTAGATAATCTGTCGATTGATAAATATTGTCGGGGCGGATTATGAAGAACGTCAGTGTCCGAAGAACACGGAACTGCGATGCGAGAATCCGCAGTTGGCGTACCACCAAACCCCGCCCTGCGATATGTACAAGAGGCGTTATTTTTCAAATTCCAATTTTTTCATGTTATAAATTCTCGTCTTTTCTCTCTTATCTTCTGCTCCAAAAACAAGTTCAATTCTTTCAACGTCAATATATTTTTCTCCCTTATTCCAATGTATCGAAGAAATCGACACAGGATACTGTGCCCTACAATATCGACTTTAGAATTAGCATATCCTTTAATTCTCCAACATTCTTTTATTAATTCTATGTTGTATGGAACAACATGAGAATTTTCTTCAAAAAAAGCTTGATTTGTTGTTGAATAATCTACACAAAAAGCCTGCTGGTCTGCATAACGGCCAGTACCTATTAATTCATTTTGTAATTCTCTAAAGCAATCGGAAGATGATTCGACAATCGACAAAGATGTTACCAATATTTTTGACCGGGGCATGGACAGGCCAATTTGCAGAGATTTTATAATTGCAAGGGAAGGCAATTTTATTTTGCGTTTAAAAAAAACAACCAAATTGATTTATAATGGCTGCGAAACCCCTGTCAATAAAATAAGCAGGAAGGTTCCCCTGTTCATGAAACTGGTTGCCACAAAAGCAGGAAAAAACAAGAAGCACAAAATCGCCTTTATGTGTGGTGCGGTAAAGGTCAAATATAAAATCGAGGGCAAAGAGCATGAACTGTGGCTGGTTATCACAAAACGTGAAAACGGAGGTTATTGGCTATTTCGGTCTGACTGTGCCACACTTTTCGGTTGAAACCGTGCCACTTTGAGAGATGGTGCAATTATACAAAAAAATTAATTTTCATTCTTTAATATTCCTTTTCTCATGGATTCTCCTTTTAGGTCAATCCGGTGAGAAGAGTTAACGATCCGGTCGAGGATTGCATCAGCGATAGTGCCTTCTCCGATAATATCATACCAGACAGAAACCGGTATCTGTGATACAACAATTGTTGAAGTTTTGTTGTACCTGTCGTCAATAATATCCATCAAGGCCTCACGACTGTTATTATCCAGTGCCTGCAGGCCAAAGTCATCGAAGATGAGCAGGTTTATTTTCTGCAGCTTACTGAGTTCTTTCAGGTAAGTACCGTCGGTTTTAGCCAGTTTCATCCTTGCAAACAAACGTGCTGTGTTTGAATACAGGGTTTTTAACCCGTTAAAACAAGCCTGGTGCCCAAGTGCCTGTGCCAGGTAACTTTTACCAACACCCGAAGCCCCGGTAATTATCAGGTTTTCTTTACGCTTGATAAAGTCGAGTGTTGCCAAACGGTTAAACATGTTGCGGTCGAGATTGCGTGCCGGTTCAAAAAGCACTTCCTCTACGCTTGCTTTTTGTCGGAAGGCAGCTTGTTTCAACAGCCGTTCGATTTTCTGATTTTGCCTGCTTTCCCATTCATGGTCGGTAAGCAAGGCCAGGTACTCATCGGGCGTGAGTTCTTGTAAGCCGTTGTTTTTTACATGTTGTAAATGCAGGTCGGCCATTGCGCCAATGCGCATCTGCCTGAGTTTTTCAACTGTCTGATTGTTGTTCATATTATTAAAATTTAGAGTTATTTATAGGCCGCTGCCCCGCGTAAGTTGCTGTGTGCAGGGATATGCGGGATATTGCTGTTTTCTTTCAGGAAAGGAAGTTTGTCTTGTTTGTTTTTTAAGATGTTGCCAATGCGCCTGTAAGAATGGGTACCGGCAAGCAGGGCCAGTTTGCAGGCATTGTCTAAACGCTCTGAACCATAAGCTTTATGCAACTGGATAATGCCCATGGCACTTTTATAAGCCGTTTCCGGATAGTCGCAGCCGGTAACCAACCGGTCAATAAGTGTCAGTACATTTTCTCCGTGTTTTGCAGCCATGCGCTTAAAGAAATCAGGGCTCCAATCGGTTCGTGCCCGGTGCGTACTGCTTAAATGGTTTTTAATAGTATTATAACTTCCCATGGTGTAGTTACGTTTATGAAAGGTAATACGCTCGTGGTTATAATATACTTCCACGGTGGATGCAGTATAATGGATGAGTGTTGACTTGCCGATGTAGCGGTACGGAACGCTGTAATAGCTTTTCTCCGGAGAAAAATACACATAGCCAATCTTCTGTACTTTTGCCCTGCGGTAATCTTTCATCTGGTAAACGGTGTCGGGAAGTGGTTTAAGGTAAGCACGTTCCACGGATTGAAAAAGCTCCCTGCGACTGGCTTGTTTTCGTTGGAACAACAAGTTGTTATAGTCTTTTAAAAGTTCTCTTATCTTGCGGTTCAGGTCGTCAAGTGAAAAGAAATCCATGTCTCTTAGCGGGTAATAGATACGCTGATAGGCAAGGTTAACGGCATTTTCAACCAATGCTTTATCTTGCGGGGCATAACTGCGTGTTGGGTTGATAACACAACCGTAATGACAGGCAAAGTCTTTAAACGTACGGTTTATCTCCGCTTCGTATTTGCTTGCACGGGTAACTGCCGATTTTAAATTGTCCGAAACAATAGCTTTAGGTACACCTCCAAAGAACGAAAGGGCGCGGGCAGTACAAGCAATAAGGTCTTTGCGTTTTTGGCTTAAACAGGCTGTAACATAGGTGTAATGACTGTTGGGCAGGATAGCGACAAAAACTTCTACCGGGATAAACTCTCCGGTTTCTTTATTGGTGATATGCAGTTTCTTGCCTGCAAAATCAATGTACATCTCCTTTCCGGCCTCATGTTCCAGTTTCATCGAGCCTTTCACCTGGTCGTATTTACGGTGGTAATGTTCCATGAACTGGGTGTAGCTGTACGGCCTGGAAACCTGGCTGCGGTATTCCTGGTAATGGTACATAAAGGTGAAACCGGGATGGTTGCGTTGTTGGTTCACTTTGTCAAACCAGGCCATCAACTCGTCGTACCGGTTGGTAATAAGTGTGGTGTGTGCCGTAAAGAGTTCCCCCAACTGGTGAGGAGTCATTGCCAGAAGTTCCCTGATACTGTAATCGCTGGCCCTTGCCAGTTTAATGTAATTATTGACTGTGTTGCGCGAGATACTCAAAAGATCGCCAATCTGCCGGTTGCTTACCCCGTCGTTATGCAACGATAAAATCTGTTTTAAATCCATCGGATCAAGTTTATTTGCCATATCCAGAAAAAAATCTGCGATATAGCTGTTTTTACCTGATCTCCCAAAGTAGCACAAAACGAACCGTTAGAGTAACCGGCCCGGCTCAGGATGGCACAAAACGAACCGAAAATATCCGATTTTTAGCTACCCGGTGGCACAGTTTGAACCGAAATCAATGGCACAAACCATTCCGAAATCGGTGGCACAAAACGAACCAGAATAGCCAGTTATTGCTGGTTACTGACCCGCTCCCCAAAAGAAACCATTATTGATATTATCAAAGAAGCATTCACCGCCTATGGCTTTCGGTGGAAAATAGAACAATACCACCGGCACATTAAAAGTTGCTATAACCTGGAAGATATTCAGATTAAAACATTTGATGGTTTGCAGAGCATGCTGGCAATATTGACAATAGCCATGGGTATTATATATTCGTCGCTGTCTTCGCTCCACATAAAACTGTTGCTGCAAAGCGGAATAAAAACATTGAATAAAGAAAAACGGGTTGAACTACGGAATTTTATCTATTACAAAATCAGCACAATCATAAAAACTCTGCTGGCTAATATGACACCGAGGGCATTTCTTCCCCATCCTGAAATCTCCCGCGATGACCCACTGTTAAGCCTCACATTTAATTATCAACTTTAAAAACGGGAGATGGCCAGTCCCTTATTATTACCAATAGTTTTTTATTCATTTTTTCTTATCTCCAATAATTTTCTGTTTTTTCAATATTAATCTGAGATGAGAATGCATCATTAAAAGTCCAAATGGATAAAAGCTCAGTGTAAATACAGTGACAAAATAGTCCCAAAGATTTGGTTGTGATTTTTTGTCATAATATTTAAATTTTTTTGTCAATGTAATGACTATCTCAAAGAATGAATATGTCATAATCGGAGCTAATAAAATACTGATTAGAATTTGGATAGTGTTTTTTTCGTTGTAAAAGTTGAATAGAAATATTTCAACAAAAACCAGATATACAATAAGAATTGTCAATAGAAGGATTCTCATTTTCTTTAAATTATTTTCCCGTCCTGTTTTTAAATCAATTTTTCTAAATCCAGTAAAGATTAGATATATCCAGAATAAGTATCCACCTACAAACCCAATAAGTATAAAAATGAAGCCAAATGAAGCCAATCTTTCGGGAACGAGTTTTACCCAAGCAACAAATGACAAAACTGAAAGAATCATTATCGCAAAATGAATCAATAGGTATTTAGCAGGTTTTATTTGTAGTAATTTGTTCATTTTGAAATTATTGGTAACGTTTGTGCATCCGGCTAAGTCCAGTTATTTCTCTATTGTAAGGTTGGGTTATACGCCCAATTTGGGTATGGAAACCAACTTTTTCTGTGTCGTTCCTTTTGATTGAAAGAAGTTCTTTTGTTTTTATTGCAGCCTTTGTGGCAGTTTGTTGAAATGCAATGTACAGAAGTTGGGTCATTGTTTTGGTCCTGGTTTTTACTGTTCTAAAAATAAACATAATTTCGAAAAAAGGGACTGGCTTTCGGGAAAATCAAACAATGCCCGAAAACAAAATAATTGAAACTACACAGCTTTGAACCCCCTTTAGGTTGGGTGCAACACTGGGACAATCACAGTAGAGTTCCCTGGATTTAACTGTGTGCTGTTCTGTATTGATTTCGCTTGTGTATTTGAAGCCGGTTTTAATGTGATTGGTGTGCCATAATAAAACAAAGGACAATGATAAGTATTGGAAAAGACATCCGAGAAAACTAATTGAAAGTAGCGGAATCAAGCCAGGACTGAAAATACAGGACTTGGGGGCTGAGTTAATGGGAATTTAAGCCAAATTGACCAAGTGAACCCTACGGTACAAAATTCGAATCATTTGATGGCTGAGCTAAAGCTTTTGGTTTTATAAAATCTGTCTGATTTCAAATGGAAACAGTACTTGCTATAAAAATGAGAAGAACTCTTTGTCTGTGTTTTCTCAACTTTCTAAAGTAAAAGAATATACAAGTATCAAGCCTGAATATGGCTACAGTTACGAAATCATCCATTGCTTAAATAATGCAGCTTTATTTTTGCTGATATAAATTCGCTCAGGTGTTTCAACCATTAGTGAAATCAAAAGCCTGTTATCAAACCAAATCGTAATGTCGCTAATATGTCTTTTTGCAATAACGAACTGTTTATTTGCCCTGAAAAATAAGGAAGGGTTTACTGTATTTATAATACTATCCAAACTTTTATTGTAGGAAAATTTTTGTCCGTCGAGAAGTATCATTTGAGTTGAATTATCCGTAGTATAAAAGCAGGCAACTTCGTTTAGGGCTACCTGAATTAACTTGTCATTTACAGGAATTAGGAGCTTTTCCGGGTACCTTTCCTGAGGTATTAATTGAGACAACTGGTTGATATATTTTACTAAATCATGCACGTTTAATTTCCGGTATTTATCAATAGCACGTTTTACTTTGCTTTTCTCTATCGGCTTCATCAGATAATCAATGCTATTGACCTTAAATGCCTCAATCGCATATTCATCATAGGCAGTCGTGAAAACAATGGGTGCATCAACTGTTATCAGGTTAAAGATGTTAAAAGCAGAACCGTCAGATAAGTGAATGTCCATAAAAATAAGGTCGGGGGCTGCATTGTTTTCCAACCATTTTACGGTTTGTTTTACACTTTCGGTGTTTTCCGCAATCTCGATTGTATTATCAACTTCTTCGAGTATCTTCTTCAGGTTGATATATGCCGAAGTTTCGTCTTCTACTATCAATACTCTCATGTATCTAATCTTTTAAAGGCAAATATACCCGGAATATATCATCTGTTTTTTCTATCTGTATAGGCGAATCCATTAACAGCATAAAGCGGTTTTTCAAATTCGTTAAGCCGATTCCATTCGAAAGAGATTCTTCCAGCTTTTTATGGATTGGATTCGCAACAACAACTTCCGACTTCTCATTTACCAGGACCGAAACAACCATCCTGTTTTCGCTATCAATTACATTGTGTTTTACAACGTTCTCAACTAGGGGCAACAGTGACAATACAGGGAGCTTCAGTTTTCTGTTTTTACTATCAATCGCAATATCAAACGACAGCTTATTTGCATAACGAACCTCAAGAAGATAACGGTATGATTCAAGAAAGTCGAATTCTTCGTCTAATGTTACCAGGCCTTTTTTGTCGCTTTGCAATATATAGCGAAAAACAGCCGACAACTTGTTTACATATTCAAGTGTTCGCTCTTTATCATCTTCTCTGACGAGCGAAGAAAGCCCTCCGAGTGAATTGAAAAAGAAATGTGGATTAATTTGGTTTGCCAGGGCTTCGCATCGGCTTTGCAGGCTTTCAACTTTTAATTGTTCTATTTCCTGTTCTTTTTTTCGCTGTTCTGAATACATAGCCAAAATTTGCCCAAGGAGTACACAGAGTAAAAAAACAATGGCAAACTGGAATATCAGTATATCATTAAAACTGTCGCCATGCGGGACAATAGCAAATGCAACGAGAATATAAATACCATAAGAAACCAGGACAATCACCAGAATGCGCCCCAACCTTTTTGCAAGAGTGTCTTTACTAAGGTGGCGAACATTAACCTGAAAGGAAATATAAATGATTGTGGCAAAAAAAACATAACGAAAAGCAAACAGAACAAAAAACGGAATTTTTCCGCCGTAAAACTCAATATCTTCCAGGTCCCAACGCAAGTAAACAATGTTGGGATAAATAATAAATATCGCCAACAAAAGGCTGGATATTATTATCGATTTTCGGGAAGTAAGTTTATCAATTTGCATAAAAAGATATTTTCACAAAGATAATGAAACACAGTATTATTAAGGAAATAAACGGCAACCTATAAAAGCCCGGTTTTTCGTTATCAGCCTGCATTTTTTCGTTTTGCCCGGATATCGCAAACAACCCACATTCTTATTCAACAATTTTACGGGCAAATTATAAGTCATGAAACAATTCATAGTAAGTGTCATTTTTATGATAACCTTATTTGGCAATGCCCATGCTGCCGAAAAATTTCCCGGAACGGTAAAAGGAAAGGTGCTCGATGCACAAACAAATGAGCCCCTTGAGTTTGTTACTATCAGCATAACAAAAAAAGGAGCAGACGGTTACCAGCCCAAAGGTGCGATTACCAACCAGGAAGGAATATTTACAGTAGAAAATCTGTCTGTTGACACGTTTATTTTAAAAGCATCGATGATAGGTTATGTTGCTTATGAAACAGCTATTGTTGTTACTAATGAGAATAACGTTGTTGATATTCCTCCAATTCTTCTGTCTAAAGATGTAGTTGGGATTGAAGAAGTGCAGGTTAAAGGTTTAAGGTCGCAAATGAAATTTGAATTGGATAAAAAAGTTTTTAATGTTGCCCAGAATATCGCATCAACAGGTGGGTCGGCCAGCGATGTGCTTCGTAATATCCCATCGGTGAAAATAGGCAATAAAGGAGAAGTATCATTGCGCGGAAATTCATCTGTAACTGTATGGATAGATGGAACGGCATCAGGGTTGTCTTCCCAAAACCGGGGACAGATACTACGACAGTTGCCCGCAGAGAGTATCGAAAAAATAGAGATTACTACCAACCCCTCGGCAAAGTACAGCCCTGAAGGAACAGCAGGAATCATAAATATCATCCTTAAAAAGAACCGTAAAGCCGGGTATTACGGCGGTGTGCAGGCAGGTGCCGATTCGCATGGAGGATACAGCGCCAGCACAAACTTTAATTTCAGCAGTAGTAAACTGGATGTTTTTGCCAATTTGGGCTTTAACCGCTGGGTATTCAAAAGTGGAGGATACTCGAACCGGCAGAATTATTCGGGGACAGATACCACCTATTTAAATCAAAAATCAGCGGGCAAAGGAACCTGGGATAGTTGGTTTGCCCGTACCGGACTTACCTGGCATGTTACAACGAAAGACCATCTGTCGCTCTCAGGTATGACAATGATTGACCGCGGAACAGATAACAACACGATTGATTACCGAAGCAACATCACGGATTTTTATTCTCAAAGCAACCGTATTTCGTCGATGAAGAACGACATGTTTGGAGGTAATTTGCAATTGGGGTACAAGCACGAATTCAGCGACAACAGTAATATCGATCTTTCAGCTTCTTACAACAGGTGGAAAATGAAGCAGCCTGCCGTTTATAAACAAACTTCATTGTTTGCAGATAATAAAGAAATGTCCACTTATCAGAAACAGAAGAGTGATATGGGTAACCATAATTGGGAATTTCAGGCCGACTATGTTAATACAATCAACGAAAAGCATAAGATTGAAGCCGGATATAAAGGAACAGTCGATAAGAATGTCAGTCCGGTAGAAACCTATTCGGGAAGCAATGAAAACAACTTCCACCCCGTTACCTCCCTTTTTAACCGTTTTACCTATAATCAGGATGTACATGCGATTTACGGGACTTACGGAGGAAGACTGGGAAGATTTTCTTACCAGGCAGGAGTGCGTGGAGAATATTCAAATATTGTAACCCGTTCGCTTGCATATATGCAAACGGAGCAAGATGTGGCCCCTTATAAAACCCACTATTTTAAATTGTTCCCAAGTACTTTTCTCTCATATTCGTTACCGAATGACAATGAGGTTCAATTAAATTATTCGCGCCGGATAAGCCGTCCCTGGGAAGAACAACTAAACCCGTTTATGAATTTAACTGATTCGACAAATATTTCATTTGGTAACCCGTTTCTGAAGCCTGAATATTCAAATTCATTCGAACTAAATTACATAAAGAACTGGGAAAACCACATGTTCTCATTCTCCGGTTATTTTCGAACCACAGAAAATGTCATTCAAGACATCAGTTATGTGGAGAACAACATAATGAAGACTACGTATGAAAATATTACAAAGTCCACGTCAACAGGGACAGAACTTGTTTTGAAAGACAAATTTTTCAATAAAATTGACCTTACCACATCGGTTAACTTGTTTTACTACAAGCTTGATGGATTCAGCTATCTGCCCAAGGGAGCTGTTTCCCCTGTAACCGGCAAAATGCACGATAATTTTACATGGAACGTGCAAATGATTGCCAACATAGCCTTACCTAAATCTTACACCCTGCAATTAAATGGCGACTATAATGCCAGGCAGTTGGTTGCCCAGGGCTACGAGAAAGCCAGTTACTCATTGGATGCAGGACTCCGAAAATCGTTTGATAAATTTAGTATAAGCCTTAGTGCCGAAGATTTATTTAATTCCCGAAAATGGAGTACAGAAACCAATGGCGCAGGCTTTAAGCAAGTATCGAAAAGCTGGTGGGGAGGTCGGCAATTTGGAGCAACACTAACTTATAACTTTGGGGATAATATGTCGTCTCATAATCATGAACGTGAAGATGAACCTGGCTTTTCGAACCAGGGCAAAGGTCAGCCTAACAGAATGCGGATGAACCGTTAAATGTGTTCGACTTTTGCCAGGTAGAATAAAGACAAAGAATCCAGAGCTTTCTATCTTTCTTCATTCCCTCTAGTCTCTGGGGCTTGGTTAAGTGTATAATGAAAATGAATAAAAAGCTTTTAATCTTAACACTTATCATCGATTATCCTACTGCAAAGAACTCTTTGTTAGCTATTTAAAACTATGACTTATTTATTTTAAGGTGCAAAAAATTAAAGAAATTTAACGATGAAGTATTTAAAGAGCTGCAACCGTTTTGTTTTTTTCCAATCATTATAATTGTTTTTAAGACCATTCCATGAACAAAGCAATGATTGAAAGAAAACTGGTAAATGAATTAAAACAAGGGAATGAATCAGCATTTAACACTCTTATAAAAGCCTATGAAAGTGGGTTGTACAACTTTGTTTTTGCCTTAGTAAAGTTAAATGGCGAAGCCGAAGACATTGTTCAGCAAACATTCATAAAGGTGTGGCTTAATAGAACATCGATTAATTCGGAAATGAATTTTTCTACTTTTTTATTCACTGTTGCCAAACACACAGCACTCAACAGCTTACGAAAAATAAAAAATGAAAAAAGCTACCTCCGCGATGAAATGTGGAAAAGCGTAGAACTTAGCCGATGTTTTACCGACGAAAAAATCGAATACGATGAATTACTTTCTCATATACAAGACGCATTAAACAATGTAAGCGAATTGAAGAAAGAGATATTTGAAATGAGCAGAAGAGATGGTATGAGTTATAGTGAGATTGGTGAAAAGATGGGCATATCAAAATATACCGTTAAAAATCATACTGCAGAAACAATTCGGTTGATTCGAAAAGAAATCGAGAAAAATAAGCACATCCGAAATTCATTCAGCATCCTCCTTTTTTTTCTTTTTCAGAAAAACAACTAGTCTCTCTTCATCAGTTAAGGGTATAAGGTATAAAGCAAGCTAAAATGAGTAATTCATCACTGGACAAATATTTAAATGACAAATGCACCCGCAAAGAGTTTGATGAAGCTCTGGAGATGTTAACCCGTGAAAATTCGAACAAGGATTACAATGATATTTTATTTGCTTACTGGCAAAAGTGCCAGAAAGAATCAGTTGAAGTACTCCCAGAAACATTAAATATTGGAGAACACAAAAGAGAATCGAAAAGATATCTACAATTCTTTGCTCCATTAAAAATTGCGGTAATGATTGCAATATTGATTGCCATCGGGTTAGTCGTTTCAAAAGTATTAAAACAGGAACCAATAAACTATACAACTACTTTCATATCTACAAATCAATCAAAAAACATTGATTTAAAAGATGGCTCATCTATTACACTAAGTGCAGGAAGCAAGGTAGAACTCGCCGACAATTTTAATAAGCAACGTGATGTTAATTTGCTAGGCAAAGCATCGTTTGAAGTAAAACATATTGACAAAACTCCTTTTTCGGTACATACTGATAATATTTGCATTAAAGTTACCGGTACATCATTCAATGTTCGGAATTTTAGCAACGAACCAACAGCTACAATTACGGTAAAGACTGGAAAAGTTGAGGTTAGCTTAGCAAGTAATTCAGAAAAAAATCCCATTCGGCTTATGCCTGGACAACAATTAATATTCAATAAAAAAAATAATACCCACTTTTTGCGAAATGTGAACAGTGAAATATATGTAGATATCAAAGACCATGAACTTTATTATAACGAGACACCTCTTTTCGAGGTAATTACTGACATTAAAAATTATTACTCAGTTCAAATCGAAGTTCAAGATTCCACTTTGCTCTATAGCCGGGTTACAGGTACATATACCAACTTAAACCTTCATGAGGTATTAAAATCGGTATGTTTTATTAATAAACTCAGTTATCAGGAAATAAATCACAACCAGTACAGACTATTCAAAAAGCATCAATAGTACAAATCTTATTAATTACTGATTCTTTGAAATTACAACCAATATATTTAACGTTAATAATATCACTGGTGGTTCCTTTGCTAGCCTGCGGCATCAATATCAGCGGCGTGGTATTCGACGACGAAACCAACGAACCAATTCCATTTGTAAATATCTGGATACCGGGAACGACTATTGGTACGACGTCTAATATTGATGGAAAATTTACATTTCATACCGATTCATGCACAACAATAAGTTTTTCATCTGTCGGGTATGTTACTCAATCAAGGGAGGTTGACCTTAAATCCATAGATTATGTGTGGGAAATTCGCTTGAAAAAGGATATACAAAATATTGCCGAAATATCTGTTAAACCAGATAATTCGTACGATGAAGCCTTGTTTAAAAAGGTGTTAGACCATAAAAAAGAGAATAATAAAAACCTTACTCTATTTAAAAGATTTAGTAACTACGACCGAACAACAGTATTGTTGGCTGCAAATAAAGATGGAAAATTGCAGAAGCTTCTAAAAGTTCCGGACAGCGTACTTATTAAAGAAGAAAATGGAGCTTCATATTTGCCGGTTTATTATTCTGAATCCCTAAGAAATATCACACAAAACAATGATAATGAGGTTGATATTGTTTCGGACCACAAAGATGGTATACTCCCAAACCTAAACAAACAAATTGAAAGTATAGTATTGAAGAAGATTGCAATCGATTTTAATTTCTATAAAAATCAGATTACTGTTCTCGACCGTGGTTTTATATCTCCGCTAAGTAACATGGCTTTACTTTATTACAACATTTATGTTTCAGACAGTTTATTGTGTGATGGGACGAAACATTATAAGTTTAGCTTTTATCCGAAAAATAAACATGACGTAGTATTTGACGGGCATTTTTGGGTCGAAGACAGTAGTTTTGCCCTAACAAGTATTAGCGCCACCCTGCCTTCTAAAGCCAATATCAATTTTATTAATGAGTTGAATATAAACGTTACTTACGAGAAACAATCCAACGGAAAATGGTTTTACAAAGACCAAAAAACAGATGCTAAATTTTCTCTTGGAAAAAGTACCTCTATAGATGTCACCGATGACCAATATGACAAAAAAGATGAACAGGGAGGAGCGTTTCAGATTAACAGGTTCCTGCAATACATGCTGCAATTGCCAAAAGATACTGTGGAAAACCAAAACAATATTGCATCGAAGAACCCATTCCTGATTTCTTATAGCGAAATCGAACAACAAACGAAAAGCGGGATACAAAAACTTAAAGAGAATAAAGTAATTAAACGCGTTGATAAGATTGGTGATATGTTTTTATCAGGCTATTACACGCAGGGGAAATCTGAAATAGGTCCTATTTTCGACATATACAGTACCAATAAAATAGAAGGAAACAGGTTTACCATACCAATAAGGACCAGTGAAGCCCTATTCAAAAATTTTACAGTTGGAGGTTATATGGGTATTGGAACCAAGAGTAATAAAGTTAAATACGGCATTTCTACCGCTTTCCGCTTGCCTTCGAAAACACGAACAATTCTTTCGGCACAATACTCCGATGATTACGCTATAGCGTCAAAGAGCCAATACATACAGTTTATTCAGGAAAATCCGTACAGTAAAGGGAGTGATAATTTTATTTCAGCGTTAACTTCGAAAGAGAGAAATGCTTTTGTTTATCATCAAAAACGTTTTGAAATGAAATTGGAAACCGACCTTTCAAAATGTGTCGGATTATCGTTAAACCCATATTACAACAGAAATTACAGTTCCGATTACTTAAAGTTTAATGTAAATAAGGTAGATATTGGCAGTTTTGACAATACAGGTATGCTTATTAATTTTCGTTTTGCATTCGACCAACATTACGATGAAACATATTTTGCCCGTGTATATTATGGCAACACGAAGCCCGTGCTAAATGTAAGCTTCGATGTTGGGAGAATCAGGAAGTTGCCCGGAAATACAAGTTCCCAAAATTTTTATGCCCTTTCCAATGTATCGGTTAAACATCGTTTTAACCTGGGGCAGGCATATCTCAGGTATATGGTCAATGCCGGATATATGGTTGGAAATGTTCCTTATACGCTTCTAGATAACCCTTACGGCAACAATTCGTTGGGCTATTCACGATATTCGTTTAACTTATTAAACTATGCATCGTTTGCCCATAACCTATATACCAACATTCATTTAAATTTAAATGGCGGAGGTATTCTGTTCAACCGTACACCGCTCCTATCGAGTCTCAACCTTCGTGAAATTGTATCGCTAAAATGTCATTACGGAACAAGAACAAAGCAGCTGAAAAACACAATTGACATTCCAGATTTTTATAATCATGAACAAACCAAACCCTATGTTGAACTAGGTTTTGGGATAACCAATATTTTTAAAGTTTTGAGGGTGGAATATGTAAAAGTTGTGGGTAACAAAGAAGCAATTAATAACTATGCAATTAAACATGGCATTCGAATGCGTTTCGAAGTTATGTTTTGACAAACAAAGAATATTTATGGCTAAAATTATTTCAATATTGTTATTGTGTTTGGTGATAAACAACAGCTTTTCTCAGAATAAACTGAACATTCACCAATTTCCGGATCCGGAAAGAACGCCAAAATTACTTTTTTATATACAACGAAGTTTAAACAAGAACACCGTTATTTACGATGCTAATTTTGACAAGAGAGGTTTATTGGACATAAAAAAACCGATAGATGTGTATTGGATAAGGTACGCTGAAGAAGGACAAAAAATGCCGCTTAGCTTTTTAGAAAAACAATTTGCGTTTGGTGTTACTTGCAAAAAACTAATAAACTCGGAGTACGATTACAAAGTTACAATTGCAGCCTGGAGTAAAAGGGCAATATATATTAAGCAGATTTCACCTTTCAAGGTTATTGCCTTTATTAATATTAAAGGTACTCACTCAATTCTGGAACATATTTTTATAGGTTCAGATCCTGAAGGACGTTTGAACAGGGCGGAATACATCGAGATATACGGGTTGGCACAAAAAACCTTAATCCAAAATTACGAACGAATATTGTTATAAGTTATGTTGTTGCAGTTTTTGTTACATGGTATTTTTGTTGGAATTATAATATCGGTCCCGGTAGGGCCGGTTAATGTTATATGCCTTTCGCAAACCTTGCAACACGGAAGAGTATATGGTTTTAAGTCAACGATAGGAGCAACAATTGCCGATACCATTTTTGCCGTAATAGCCAGTTTTGGAGTTAAAATCTATATTACTTTCATTACCAACAACCAAACGGCATTCGAAATAGGAAGCGGGTTGGTTATTTTGAGTTTTGGTATTTTTCTTTTTTATAATAATCTGAAAAATGATTTGACTACCGGGGAAAATGTATATCAACATTTTGGCAATTATTTTAAGTCATTTCTTTTTACCATATCAAATCCGTTGACGGTTCTTTTTTTTATTGCTTACCTAACTAATTTGGGAACGCATGACAGCGAATTTAATGCCGGAATAGCCAGTATTTTTGTTACAGGTGTTGTATTCGGCTCCTTAACATGGTTCTATTCGCTATCAGGAATTGTAGCTCGGGTTAAAGAAAAAATAAATCTGAAATACTTTCGACATATCAACGTTATTTGCGGATGTATTTTATGTATTGCAGGATTTGTATTGCTGATAAAATCACTAACCACCTGATTTATGTATGAAAAAATAAGGTGTATTGAATATCTGAGAAATAATAGCTGAAATAGAATAAAAAAATATCAGTCCTCGTCAGAAATTGAATTTATACAACAAACAAATGAATAATAGTAACCAAAACAATAATATCACGAATGCTCCAACACAAGTCATCCTCGATAGCAAAGAATTGAAAAAAATAGCAAAACTTCATTTTCCTGGAGGAGAGCTTATCTGCTCAGCTATTATTCGGTTGCTGAAGTTTCATAAACTCAATAAAATTTATCTGGCATATAACGGTCCGGGCGAACTTCATTTTATTGAATATGCAATTAAAAGTTTGAATTTAAAATATGAAGTCAATAAAGAAACATTACAATATATTCCACAAAATGGGGCTTTTGTTACTATTTCAAATCATCCGTATGGAGGAGTTGATGGTATAGGCATATTCAATTTGCTACTACCTGTCAGACCCGATTACAAAACAGTAAGCAACTACATGATGAGCAGGCTAAAACCTTTACAGAATAATTTTTTCACTGTCGACCCTTTTACTTCAGGAAGAAGTGTAACAATGAATATTACCGGAATAAAAGCATCGATGCAACACCTCAAAGAGGGGCATCCATTAGGGCTGTTCCCCGCAGGGGAGGTATCAAGCTATAATAAAGATTACCCCGGCATTAGTGATAAAAAATGGGACAAATCAATAATGCGGTTGGTACAGAAAGCCAATGTCCCGGTTATTCCAATCTATTTTCATGGTACTAACTCGAAGACATTTCATTTGATAGGAAGAATAGACCCTTTTTTGCGGACGGCAAAAATACCATCGGAATTAATGAATAAACATAAACGCACAATAAAAATTACAATCGGAAAGCCAATTGATACAGACACTCAGAAAAGCTATGTCTCAATAGATGACTACGCCGATTTTATAAGACAACAAACTTATACACTGGCTCACAATGAAAATTAATTTAGACTACTCAGACCGGGTTCCGGAAAAGGTTGAACCGATTGGAAAACAGATAAGCGTAAGTTTGCTGATAAAAGAGGTTAATCATTTACAAAACTCCAATAAAAGTCTTCTTAGAAAAGGAACATTCGAACTGTTTTATACAAAACATAATGAGCTCCCTGCGTTGATGTATGAAATCGGCCGTCAGCGCGAAATAACTTTCAGAAGAGTTGGAGAAGGAAGTAATAAAAGCATTGACCTCGACACATTTGATAAAACGTATAATCATCTTGTGATTTGGGACCACATGCTTAATCAACTGGTTGGCGCATATCGAATTGGCAATGGGAAAGAGCTTATGAAAAAAACGGGAATAGAAGCACTTTACACTAGTACCTTGTTTAATTTCGATAAAAAAATTAAACCCATATTAACACAAGGCATTGAGCTGGGGCGTTCGTTTATTACCGAGTCCTACCAGCGAAAAACATTGCCGCTATATTTATTGTGGTACGGTATCTTTAAGTTTGTCCGGTTAAACCCGTGGTGCAAATATTTATATGGTCCGGTAAGCATTAGTAATAATCTCTGTAAACTAGAGAAAGACAGAATAGTGTCGTATATAAACAAGCATCACTGGCATAGTACCTATAGTGCCTATGTCTCTTGTAAAAACAAATACACAGTTGATTCAGACTATGATTTTGAGAAAGATAACCCTGATTTTAAAGAGCTAAAGTTGCCTATATTATTCAGGAAGTACATACATATAAATGGAAAGGTAATTGAATTTAACATCGACCCACTTTTTAATAACTCATTGGATGGACTCCTGTTTCTTGATTTTGCAAAAATACCACATTCGTTTATTGAACGTTTTTATGTTTGCGAAACCGCAGGTTCTTCAAGACAGAAGATAGTATGTTGATGTCATATATATACAATTGATAATAAGCAATATACACAGAATTGAAAGATGTTTTATTTATGCACTTCTAACGCTTATGTTAATGAACTACCCCGCTGCAAGCAGACGGGGTATCACTGAGGAATGAGTCTTTAACTCGCAGCAAGCTGCGGGGAACTAACCCCAAAGTGATTAGAAGCTTGCTTTTAAAGAAAGGCCAAGTGTTGTCTTTAAACAACGATAGAAATACTCATTCATTGAAGGAGGGTTCATTTACCAACCTAATGAGGAAAAATATAAATGGATCAAAACCATTATTCAATAAAGAAAACGGTTTCTGGGAGGTAGAATTAATCTCTGAATATGAATCTGAGCCAACAAAAGTAAGTTATTTGAACACTTCTACAATATTCAGATAGAAAAAAAATTCCTTAAGTTTGCTCCTCATTTTCAAACCAGGAATTTATGTGGATGTTGATTTTGTTAGTACTCTTTTATCTTTCTGCGCCAATTTTACTTATTTATCTTTGTAAAACAACTCCCATACTCAACCGCGTAGGAGCTGTTGTTCTGGCTTATGCACTGGGGCTGGTAGCAGGAAATATCGGAATCATCCCTTCACCAGGAATGGAATTCAGAAAATTACTGGGCGGGAGCCCATCATTCACAAAAAGTGAAATACTGGAATTAATTCATTCTGGACAGTTAACACAACATGATTTCATTGTAAACCAGGTGGCAGGATTACAGGATGCATTAATGACAATCATAATTCCCATCGCCATTCCTTTATTACTTTTCTCGCTTGATTTAAGAAAATGGATGAAACTGGCAAAAGGTGCACTTCTATCGCTTATTTTAGCCATGGTTTCGCTACTGGTTGCTGTTTTTATTGGGTACTATTTGTTTGCAGACAAGATAACTGAATCATGGAAAGTTACCGGAATGCTCATTGGTGTTTATACAGGCGGAACTCCTAATTTGGCAGCGATAGGAACAGCGCTGGATGTTAGCCCTAACATATTTATTTTAACCCACACCTATGATTTGATTATTGGATCAGTTGCATTGCTTTTTCTAATGACCGTTGCCCAACAAATTTTTCATACTTTCCTGCCTAAATTTGGATTGGTACACAAAGCTGAAAATACTATGCAACTGACAGAAGAAAGTAGCAATATGGAAGATTATGATGTGTTGTTCCAGAAAAAAGGATTTTCTGATTTGTTGAAAGCTCTGGGATATACAATCATCATTTTTGCCATAGGTGGTGGAGCAAGCTTATTTTTCTCAAAACCAACCAATACAATTGTTGCCATATTACTTATTACGTCATTAGGACTGGCTGCATCGTTATTAAAACCAGTGAATAAACTAAAAAACAGTTTTCCGCTGGGCATGTATTTTGTAATTGTATTTTCGCTGGTAGTTTCCTCCATGGCCAATTTACAGTATATGTTTCAAATTGAGTTTCTGCAATTATTTCTTTATGTACTACTGGTTGTATTTGGTTCTATGATTATACATGTTGGGCTTTCGCGTATATTCGGGGTTGATGCAGACACAACAATCATTGCAATTACAGCTTTAACTTACTCTCCGCCATTTGTTCCGGCAGTAGCCAGCGCACTAAAAAACAAAGAAGTAATTATTTCAGGCCTTACCATAGGAATTCTGGGGTATGCTTTTGGAACCTATCTCGGAATAATTATTGCAACTATTCTGAAATAAAATTGCAGTGCTTGCAAATAAGCTCAGAGTGAGGAAAAAGCAAATCTATTTTCATCTCCTCCGTGGTAATCACTAATTCAAAAAAACGCTGTTTTACTCAATAATTGCCCGATGCACAATTCTATTGAATTCCAGGGCATAACTAATATCAAAAGGCATAAACTGCGTAAAAGCCAATACCGCCATATTATTTTTCGGGTCTGCAATAAAAAATGTAGATGCCGCCCCACTCCATCCATACTGGCCATTTTCTATGTTGTACGAGCCTCCCAGTCCGTATCCGTCAGTCTCTTTATAAACAACACCTTCCGGTAACTGATTGGACATTATCAACTTCACGGTTGACTCATTCAATATTCTTTTACCATCCAACTCTCCGCCATTGAGCAACATTTGGGCAAAACGGGAATAATCTTCAACAGTAGTAACCGAGCCGCCCCCACCTGAAAAAGCGTTACCGGCTTTTTGAAAATATCCTGCATCTGATTATCTGGGCTAAAAAGCTTCCCATCCTCCCCTTTCGAGTATATATTTGCGAAACGGCCAAGCTTTTCCTCCGGAACATAAAAACCGGAATCGTCCATTTTTAAAGGTTCAAAAATTCTGTTTTTAAAGAACTCATCCAAAGGTATTCCCGACAAAACCTCAACCAAATACCCTGCAACATCAATTGACAAGCCGTACTCCCATCGCGTTCCCGGTTGACATTTTAAGGGAATACTGGCCAACTCTTTTATTTTATCGGCTAAAACACCATCCCAGGCGCTTGCAGCCGAAATCCTGTATAATGAATCCACATACGAATGTTGCTCCCAACCATATGTTAAGCCGGAAGTATGTGTTAGTAAATTTCTTATTGTCATCACATTTTTCTGCGGTTCCAGCGTTTTGTTTTCAACATTGTAAACCTGCGTTTTTCCAAATTCAGGGATATAATCAGAAACTTTATCATCCAGTTGAAATTTTCCTTCATCATACAAAATCATTAAAGCAACTGTAGTTATTGGTTTGGTCATGGAAAAAGCCCGAAAAATAGTTTGCTCATCAACAGGCTTCTGTTCTTCCAAATCAGCATAGCCATACTGTTTAGCCAACACCGTGGTTCCATCTTTTACAACCATTACAGAAATCCCTGCCAGCTTTCCTTCATCTACATATTTCTTCACAGTGGAAGCTGCCAGTTCTAATGTATCTTTTGAAAAACCATTTGTAACTTGAGTATTCCGTTTACCGGATTGATTGCAACTCAATAAGAAACAGAATACCAATGCAAGTGCTACAGGAAATAAAAACTTTTTCATCTGCTTAAATTTTAATTTGCGTGTCTATCTTAAAACAAATAATTCAACCCAATATATAATCCGGAGTCACCATCCCGTTTATCAGTAACCAGTCCGTAATCTACTTTTACAATAAAATTTTCATTCATCACCACACGAAAACCGGCACCGTAAGAAAAATGCATTTTTTCAGCCCCTTCCCGGTAATATAAACTCTCTCCATAATCAATTATATCGAAAACAGGAGGTGCAGGAAATTCCGTATCCACTTTTTTCGTAACCTGGCCAAAGTCAAAGAATCCATTTAATCCAAGATAAAAATTATTATTTATAAACTGAAAATGAGAAAACTTCCAGCGGGCTTCAATATTTCCCAGGAAATACCCATCGCCAACCACACGGTTTCTCAACATCCCCCGAATAGTACTACCTCCTCCCAAACCTTCGGAAGTAGCGCTTTTGAGCTCTGAAGTTACCACCTGCGTTTGATAATAAAAAGGAGTATGACCGGCAACTGTAGTCTGGTAATTTAAACGGTAGGCCAATGACAAATCACGCGGAATAATGGTAAAATACTGCCGGTGAGTCAAGCTCATTTTAAAAAATGAACTTTCTGCTCCCAAAAACTCAGGCGCGCCTTCAAAAGCTACTTCGGTCCAGACACCTTTCATCGGATTTGGACGGTTATCCCTCGTATCAAATACAACTCCGGTTTTCAATGTAGGTACAAAACCACCATCGGCTTCTTCTTCCGATATAATTCCCCAATCTAGGTATTCATCGTACAAGCCAGGAACATCGGGCAAAATATCATCTCCTTTTTTCCCCTTGTTTAGCTTATCTATATTAACCGGAGCAATTTTGAAATTCAACAAATTCACCCCGGCTGCCCAACGCAATTCTTCACCGGAAATATTCCCTTGCAAATCTACTTTGAACCGGAACATTTTACGATCGTACTTGTAGTACATTCGCGAAACATATTGGCTGTTTTCCTCATCAGTCCATTCCTCATTATAAACGGCATCGTAACCATTAAAACCATAAAAATCATAGGCCAGATCCGACAAATAACTAACATCAAAAAATGTTCTTAGCCCCGGAAGTAATTTGTCGGAATCGTAATAAAAACGGTTAATTCCACTCCCTTTTGTAAAGCGTGAAACTTCAAAATAAACATGATGATCGTATTTCGGATAACGCTCTCCATCGCCATAATTTACCAAATCAACCAAAGCTCCGTATTGAAACCCCAAATCGGAATCAAAAGTTACTGTTGGAAGAGCGCCAAAATTCCAGCCGGTTTTAGTAACCACGTCTTGCGAAAATACCTGATGGAATAGCAGAATAAGAAAAAGAAACAAACTGAATATTTTCATATTATCCGGTTTAATTGTAATAAATACGCAATATCCAAGACAGTGAAAATAATCAAAATATTTAAGTAAAGCTCCTTACTTTTTCCTCTATTAATTTGTTTCAATTGATACCCTCGCAACAATATGATTACGGTGTAAATCAAAGTCACAAATTCTATTCAAAAACAGGTGGCGACAAATATCCTTCTTCAATAAACGACATAAATGAAAGCAAGGCTCCCCAGTGATAAAAGCCGTCGGAGCTGCTACCGTCATCTCCTTCGCCGGTAATACAATTATAATTTTCGTAGATTGATTTGTCCTTTTTCCATGATTTCATCAAAAGTGCATTGGATTTCTCAATCAAATCCTTTTTTGCTCCAGGCAAATCGTAATTACACATTCCCAGATAAACCAGGAAATTCATCGGTGCCCAAATCCGTCCGCGCCAGTAGGCATTATCCGAAAATGCCATATCATTTCGAGCGATGGATGGCATCACATATTCGCCGTAAAATTCATTCGAATTAAAATAATGTTTCTCCATCATTGTTTCCGCCTGCTTTTGCGAACAGGCATTGGCCAACATCGGATAAAAATTAGTAGGGGAAAGGCGGTGACTAAATTCGCCAGTTGCCAGATTTTTATTCAGAAAAATTCCTGTTTCTTCATCCCACAAGTCAGCCAGTTTTTTCTGATACTTTTTTCCCCGTTCTTCTATTTCACTCGTATCCTTTTTCTTCCCCAATATTTCTGAAATTTGAGCCAGTGCATGACAATCAGCAATATAAAAACTCATCAACCCAACATCGGCTAATTCCATCACATTTTTTTTACTATTAAAAACAACATCGTCATACATTGGTGAGTTATCCAACCCCGATTCCAATTTCGCACCTAACAGCTCATGGCTCCCTCCGGATCTAAACGATATTTAGCCAGAGAATCCGATGTTTCATCAGAGCCCCAGGCAAGAAAACCATTAATATCCCGGTTCTTTTCCCACCAACGATTCCAGGAAAGCAGCTCATCGTAAACTTCCTCCAAAAACCATTTATCGTGGTAACGATTGTATATTTGCAAAATTACCAAACTGCCAATGGGAGGCTGCGAGCGATCCCACGATGAATTCCCGTTAGGCGCCTGAAAATTGGGAATAAACCCTGCAGGCGTAATCGCCTTTGTAATTTCAATGGCATTGGCATAAGCCAAATCTTTATTAAAAAGTGAAAGCATGTAGCTGGCAAAATAGGTGTCCCAGTTGAACAAAACAAAACCTCCCCATTTTTTATTCCAATTACGACTTACCGGGCAAATCGCGCGTTCATTGGCGGCATCGTAAATCGTATTCCATGCCAAAATGGTTTGCATTGCCTGAAACTGCTCTGCCAAATCGCCATAACTCTTTACACGTTCTTCCTGAATTTTACGTTTTGCTGCAATAATATTTCTTATCTCGTCCAGCGACCGTTCTTTTCCTGAAAAAATTCCAATTTCATTGTTTAGTAGTACAGTAATATGTGGTGCAGAAGTCCAGGCATAGGTTTCAACAACCGTTTCCTCTGTTACACCAACCGTGATTTCCCGCGAAGGGAAACGACCTACTAATTTTTGATTCTCTACGCCAATCACTCCTTCTTTGTTCCAAAGAATACCAGCTTCCAAAACCAACTGATTCTTGCAGTCATTCAAAGGCATAACCAGCAAAACCTCATCTTCGCCATCGGTAGCGCTTTGAACTCGAATACTATCACCTTTGTAAGTTATGTCGATGCTGGTGTAAGAACCATCATCAGAACGAAGTCCGGGAAAAACTTTCTCATCGCGATTGCTGACCTTTGAATCTTTAAAAAACTCCCGAATAAAAGCATTCTGCCACTGACCTGTTCGGGAAAGGCACAGATTTATTGCAAAACCTTCTGGCAACAAAACATGCGATAAAACACTATTATTGTACCATGTATTCCACCCCATACAAAGCTGTTCCTGAAGTTGTTTATATTCTGCTGTTTTTATGTTCCGTTGCACCGATTGCGACCAGCCACAATTCGCAATAAAAATGAGTAGTAAAACAAGAATTGTATTTTTTTTAATTCGCATTGATACCGTATTTACGGGTTATTGCAACAAATTAAAAGGCACCACTTGTTTTGCCACATTTCCTGATGCCGATTCATAAAGAAGTTCAAGAAAAGCACCTCCATTATCATCGAAATAATCAACCCGGATTTTATGAAAACCAGGCTCCAGGGTTACCCGCCCAACTTTTGTTTCCGCACTGTGCGAACCGTCATTGTCAATAATCATTTTACCATCTACATACATTTTTGCACCATCATCGGAACTAAGCGTAAAAATATAGTCGTCAACTTCCTTAATTTCCAGCTCAGAAGAAAATTGTACGGCAAAATGATCCATATCCGCAACATCCAAATTAGCCAAAGAAAATTCAAAAACACTACCTTGTCTATCAGCTTTTCCTAACTGGCTAAAATCGGGCACAAAAAGGCTGTTATAATTCTCAAAAATACGATAATGAACTGCTGCCTTTTCATCTTCTCCTGCCACGCGAATATGGGCTGACACTACTTTACTTTTTGCATTTCCTGAAATACTAACTGCTTTTAAATTGGTAAGTTCGGTTAGTAAAATTGGTTTTGTATACAGATTAGATTTTGCGGTTGGCTGGCTACCATCTGTTGTATAATAGATTTGTGCTTCCGGTGAATCAGCATTCATAAAAACTTCTACTGAACCACTGAAAAACCCACCAGCAGGGGAGATCAATGGCATTGGAGCATATTCCCATTTTGAAGTAGCCGGTTCAAAAGCTTCGCTTAAAAAACTGCCAACACACTCCACGGGCATTTTCACACCCAAAAGTCCGGCTACTGTAGGCGCAATATCACCAATGAAACGACTGTGCTGCATCATTTTTCCTTTTGTAACCGGGCCGCCATACAACAATATCATCGTTTCCATCTCGTTGAGTGTTTGTCCGCCGTGCCCCTTATTTATTCCACCATGGTCGCCGGTAACAATTACAACAGTATTTTCAAGCATATTTTCTTCCTTCAGGCGCTCTGCAAATTTTCCAATAATGGAATCGTATTTTGTAACACAATCAAAGTATCCTTGATTTTCGTGCCCAAATGCATGCCCTGCGTGATCTGTTTCATCCACATCGATAAACAGGAACTCGGGTTTGTCTGCAAAAAAAGCATCGATTCCCTGATTAATTGATTCTTCACCTGTTTTGGCAAGTACCACTTTGTCGGGGACAGTTAAATCGAACATGCGCCCCAAACCACCCCATTCATAAAAGAAGTAAACTTTATTATTCGGCTTCTGTGTTTTAATATCATCAAAAACAGAAGGAAAAAAACCAGCTTTGTTTTTTAAAACAGGTTCAATTACGTATTCAGTAGGAGTCCAGTCGTTAGAAGTAACACCATGCTGAATAGGCGTTGCGCCGGAAAGCATGGTCATCCAGTTTTGACTGCTGGAGGATGGTAACACACAACGTGAATTCAACGAAAGAGCACCATTTTTAGCCATTTCATTCATGTATGGCGTATGAGAACGCTGAAAACCATAAGCTCCCACCCCATCCAAACCAATTAAAACAACATGTTTAGCGCGTGGAGTTTTTTCAGGCTGATTTTTACTACATGAAACAAAAAAAAGCAATACAATAAGTAAGGAAAGTTGGATAGATTTCATTTTACTATTTTTTACGTTATTTCAATGTTTAAATAATTTAGACTTTGGTTTCGTCAATTACAAAAAAATCTACACAATCAGACTCTTTTGGTCTGGCAGCCAGAAACGACCGCCAGTACCAAAATCAATCTGAAAATATTTTTTATTCTACGATTTTGTTACGCCTGGTTTTATCGCAATCTCTTCGTTTCCACCTTTCCAATTCAATTTCAAAGTGAGATCAATATTGGAATTAATTTCAACGGAAGGTTTTTCATTGGCAGATTTCCTCGCCAAGCATTTTAAAGAAAGTATCCCATCGGGTCCAATAGGGTAACGCTCCAATCCGTGTTCTTCCAACAAATGAACATCCCAGGTAATTGTTTTCTTCGGAAAATCAGCATTGATTCCGAAAAGTCCTTCAATTAAAACAGCAATGGGCGGAAGTCCTGTCCAGCCCACAAAATCAGGACGGGCAAGCAATCCCGGATTGGCGCTTTCAGGAGCATAATATTCCCAGAAAGTACCGGTATTTTTGAAAACCTGGAAAATCTGGTCGTGATGTCTTTTCGCAATATCAAAAGCCAAATCTTCATAGCCATTTTTCTTTAAACCTTTAATAATCATAAAATTGGTTGGCGCCCAGATTCCTCCCTGCCAGTAGCGTCCGTCTTCCTGATACAGAGGATTATCAGCAGAAATAGAAGGCACAGGGAATTTCCGGTTGAATAGTTTCGGATCGGACAAGTGGCTAACCAATTTATCCAACTGTTCTTTTTCTAAAACATCAGCATGAAGCGCCCAGTAAGCGCCAATTCCTTTAGTAGTTCCCAGGCTTCCATCGGCATAACGATCATAAAGGAACCCGGATTCATCATCCCACAAATATTTTTTTATGTAATCGGTCAGAACGCCTATTTCATCTTCGATGTCCTGAATTTCCTGCCAGCGTTCAAGCACAAAACCAAACTGCAACAAAATCCGGTCAACCATCAACTGCTGCAAACAGGTATCCAGCCATACCATGTGCCCATGACTGTAAATCATGTTGTATTTTTTCTGAACGCGCGGCATGTTGTCCATTCCGGTTCCCCAGCCGCTCGACCAGTATGAGCCGTCGCGCCATGTGTGATTTAACCTTAACCATTGACTAAAAGCCGACAATGGAGAAAACACTGCATTTACTCTGTCCCAATCACCAAATTGATTATAAAACTCTAACTCGCTCCATGGTATAATATTTGGCCCGGTACTTACCGGATCGTAGCGTTCAAAACAATCGTCGCCGGAGGCCATAATTTCACGACAGATAAAACCGTCGAGATGCTGCAATCCGTAGAAATTATCCAATGTGCGCTGAAATGGAAATAAGCGTTGTCCGTAGCGGGCAAACAGCGTAATAAACGCAGAATCCCACATAAAAAGGTGACCATTGTATGCCGTATCTATATAGCTGGAAACAAAACCCGAGTTTTCCTGCGGTTTACGTATATGCTGAATTCCGATATCCCATGCTTTCCAATACATGTCGATAGCTTCTTCGTGGCCTTTCCAAAACGGAGCAGGCAACACTTCTTTTGCTTGTTCGAAAGTTGGTGCTTCAATAACCGTAGGTTCCATTCTCCGGAACTCGTTTTCAGCAACAAATAAATTTTTAACGTATGTATTTTTATAAGGTAATTTATATTGCGACTTCCTTTCGGCTGCTGAGCCAGCCAGAGGGGACAAGGCCAGTGACGTACCGGCCAGTGCACCTGCTTTTAAAAAATTTCTTCTATTTGTTTTCATTTTATTTCATTTTAGATTTTGACTAATATAGCCTGAATCATTTTTCAGTTTCATCGTTCATGAAAAATATACCCGACCCGGAATAGTCGTATCCACTTCCCCAGCGAGGCTTCCACCATAAAACAGATGGTTCAAGATTTGTTCGGTCATCGGAATCGGTAAATGAAAAGTTCAACCGGAAACAGTTCCCTTCGAACATTTTTACGGGTAATTTTAATGACGCCCAAACCGAATTTCCTTCACTCCCACTTGTTACCGTAATGTCTTTTGGCTTTTGGGAAGCCGTAATAAAAGTGTGCTCATCATTTGGCCAACATTCCAATTGCAGGAAATCTGGCGCTGAATAAGCGGTATCAGTGCTCAAAAAGAGCGTAAGTTTGTCTTGAATAACTGAAATATCAGGATTGTTCACTAAACTGTCATCGCTGGTTTTTATGTCAATATACGCATATTTTTCATCGTTGCTAACGCGGTACGCAAAACTTCCATCATCCATTCCGTGCCAATCCCAGTTTTCATCGATATGAGCAGGCACCTGATTCTCCGAGAAAATCAAATTCTCACCAGCCACTTTACATGTTTTCCAATAATCGATTGTCCAGATTAAACCGAGTGGTGAGCTCAAATTTTTATCATTCTGTAAAAAACGTCCGTTCAATGTTAATTCAGGAATGGGAAGCTGTTCCATTTCAACAGATTTTTGAGCAACCATTTTTATTGGAATTTGTTTTTCCTGCCCGGTCGGGATTGTTAATTGAATCTCTGAAGGGGAAAAGGAGAAACCTTCTTCCAAAGAAAATGCGCCGTTAATTTCCAAAGGAAAATCACCTTCATTTTTTAGATGAAGTAAAGAAGTGAATTCACTGGCTTTTTCATTTTTAACAACTGTTGGCTGAATTGTTGCCCATTCTCCATCACGTAAAATATCAACTTGCTTTTCTGTTTCATTACTTACCACCGATGGAGAAAGCAAACCTTCCAGTTCCATATTGGAAATTTTAAAATCATCTCCCCGAACCGAAACAAACAATAAATTATGAAACTCGCCCAATTCCGGACCGCGCATTCCAGGGCCGCCGGTTGCAATTCCGGCCAACATATAATGCTCTTGCCCCTTTACTATTTTATGTAAATAACGGTGCTCGTGTCCGCAAAAAAAAGTTGTATTTCGCTGCCCCAAAAGCTCGTTTAATTCGCGCACCCCAGGCTGGTTTGAAATGAGCCAAAAAGGATCGTGTGTAAAAACAAATAAAGGAGTTTCCTTCGATTCCTTTTCAATGGCTCTTTTTATTTCATTCGTTTGTTCTTTTGAAATACCGTAAATGCCGGGTTCCCAGGTATTCAAAACTACAAACAAATATTCACCAACTTTAAAAGTATAATAAGACCGGCCAATTTTCTCACTCCAGACATCCATCAAAACAGGGTTCGCAACATCATGGTTTCCGGCCATATAAAAAAATGGGGCTTCCAACTTTTTAAGAGAAGTTTGAAATTTCTGCCATTGCCTGTTTATCAATGTAGTATCCAAAGTATATCCATCAATAAGATCGCCAATGGAGATAACAAAATCCGGATCTAAATCGTTTATTCTATCTATTGCCCTATTAAAAATGCCGGGTTCTTCTCCTCCGGTAAGGTCGCCGATTATTACAAAGCGATAATTCCCGCCGGCAATCTCAGGTACTGAAGTACAGGGAAGAGCCCCCTCTTTTAAATTACTGACAAACTGTGCCCGTACCCCAGATTTCAGAAAAAAACCAAACAAGACAGCCAATAAGCATAAACGAGACATAAACACAGAATTGAATTTTGTTTATATAACCGGTTAGAATGAAAAATGAAGAATTATAACCGGTTATATAAACTATTATTTCATTATTGCTACAATTTAAGTGCAGTTTTCATTTTCTCACAAAGATCGGTATTCTCGTAAATACCGGTAAACTCTTTTGCCCCAGGGCCGAAAGAATATACAGGAACCATTACACCACTATGGTGTTTGGTAGAAAAATTACCTTCAACTTTACCTTCTGCCAGGTCGCCGCCAAGTAGTGTCAAACCGCCCGTTTCATGATCAGCTGTTACCACAACCAATGTTCCGGGATGTGTAGTTGCCCATTCAAATACTTTTCCTACGGTTTGATCAAAATCAGCAATTTCCTCCATCAAATGAGGAAGGTCGTTAAAATGTCCGTAATCGTCAATCATTGAACCTTCTACCATTAGAAAAAATCCATCTTTATCTTTGCTCAGAATATCGAGTGCTTTTTTTGTTCCCTGCCACAACTCATCCCCACGTTCCAGCGGTTTTGCCATATCTCCATCCTCAACCGGGGCAAATACTTTTCCTTCTGTTACATTTTTTAAATCTTCCATGGAAGTTACCACCTGATATCCATTTTTCTCAAATTCAGGGAGCAGATCTTTCCCATCTTTGCGTTTATTAAAATATTTGCGCCCTCCACCTAAAATAAAGTCAACACCACTGTTTACAAATGAAGCTGCAATCTCTTCTTCTTTATCTCGATCAATATTTTCTACAGAAAAAGTTGCCGGCGTTGCATCCACCAGGCGGCAGGTAGATATTACACCTGTAGAAAGTCCCTTATCGCTGGCATATTCGCAAATGGTTTTTAAAGATTCACCATTGGGGCCTACTCCAACATATCCTTTGTTTGTTTTATGTCCGGTTGCCATAGCAGTTCCACTGGCTGCCGAATCGGTAATCAGATTATCGGCACAATATGTTTTAGAAAGGCCAATATAATCAGCGCTCTCCAAAAATAAATGTCCCCGATTGGCAGTCCAGGCAGTGTATGCATGCATCAGGCTCATTCCATCACCAATCATAAAAATCACGTTTTTTACTGGTCCGTCTCCGGGCGATTTTATCTTTGTTACCTCATAAGGTTGTGGATTTTCATAGGTTTGAATAACCTGCTGTTCCTGACTTTCTTCCTTTGGTTCCTCACTTTTTTTGTTCTCCTGGCATGAAAACAACAAAACCCCCATTAATGCCAATGTCAAAAACTCCCTTTTCATTACAATTTTTTTAATGTTAAAAACTAATTTTATTCTTTTTATAAGCAATAAATACTTCTCATTTCCCCACAAGATTTATTTACTCACTTTTTCTTCTTTTACTATTTCCTTTATTTCCATTCCGGTTAATGCAGCAGCAAAAATTTTTATGTTATCTATCTTTCCGTAATACATACGCTGCCCCGGAAACTCTTCGTTTCGCCCAACATTCCAGTTGGCGTTATTTTTAAGACCAGCTGTTTTATTTAATTTTGTTGTAGCGATTAATTCTCCGTCTAAATAGAGCATCAGCGACATTCCATTACAAACGCCGGCAATATGATGCCATTCGTTGGTTATATCCTTGGCTAAAGTAGCATTGCATGTTCCCCTGCCCCATCCTCCGGCAAAAAATTCTATATCGCGATTTCCCGACATTTGGATTACATTGAAATCGCCTTGCGTTAAAATTGAGCTTTGCCCCAAATTTTCTTCTGATGGTTTTATCCATGCCATCAAGGTTAATGTTGTATCCAAGGCATTAAAAACATCCGTATTTTTAATTTCCACAAATGATTCTTCATTAAACTCATTGTCAGAACTGGATGTAAAACCTTTTAAAATCCCGTTATTTTCTAAACCGGATTTGTCGCTCAAGGAATCTGACGTTTTGTTTTGAAAACTTATATCGGCTAAAGAAGATTCCAGTGGTTCAGCAACAACTTTGTAAACGCCTTTCAAACGATCAATTTGAATGAAGTTCAATCCTTCATTTCCGGCAGCGAAAGAATACTTCAATAATTTATCCTCGCCGGGAGAGAGATTAATTTTATCGTTTAAAACCGTCTTCTTATTTTGAAGGATATTGACTTTTGCAACATTATTATTAGCTCCAATATTTTTGATTCTAAAACTGACTTTTTGTTTTTCTCCCGGGGTCAGCAGGGATTGAAGCGAAAAATCAGCATATTCAAAACCGCGAACACCAGAGTCTTTAACTTTCACGGAAGTGTTCATCTCGTTTCCGGCAATCGTTAACTTTGTTTTTCCGGGAAGATATAATTTACAGGAAACAGAATCTGTCGCAGATTTGCCTTCAGCTACAAAAACATTCTTCTTTTCCACTTCCTTTCCATCTGCCAAAATGCGAATAATACTAACTCCATCTGCTCCTGCATTTTTCATTTGAAATTTCACCCAAAAAGCTTCATTCGAAAGCACACTTTTCTTTGTTGAATTCAACGCCTCAATTGAAAAATCCGATTTCTTTTTTGTAATTGAAAAAGCGTCTTCATCCGGGCTCATTGCCCAACTCGATGGCTGGTTCCCCATTTCAAAAACAAGCTCACCGCTATTCTCCAATTCGGAATGCAAAAACCAATAATTATTTAGTTCTTTCCCATTCAGACTTGCCGATTGGATATATTTATTTTTTTCTGATATATTTTTAGCCGCAATACTAAAATCATTTTCATTGGGAAGGTGAATTGTCACCTTCTCAAACATCGGTGTTCCAATATTGTATTCCGGCATTCCCGGTGTTACAGGCAAAAACCCTAAAGCATTAAAGACATACCAACTCGACATGGAACCCAAATCATCATTACCAGGCAACCCTCCTACTCCATCAGTAAAAAGTTCTTCTCTTATTTTTGAAACCCATTGCTGGGTCTTTGAAGGTTTTCCTGCATAATTAAAAAGATAGGGAATATGAAAATTAGGTTCATTATCAAAAATAATGTGATTGTTGACAATCGCACTGTCCAAAAATTCAGAAAAAGCGTTATTACCACCTTTCAAATTTATTATATCGCGAATATTCTGTGGCACAAACAACGAATAATTCCACTTATCTCCCTCTTTATATCCAAATTCGGAATCGGAAAAAATAAAACCATCGCTATTTCGTGGCACCAAAAACAATTGTTCAGGGTCGAACAAATTCCGGTAGCTTAGTGCTCTTTTTTGAAGCTTTGCATAATCAGAAGTCTTGTTTAATTCCTTTGCCAGCCTTGAAAGCGTCCAATCATCGTAAGCATACTCTACTGTTCGCGTTACCGACTCCTGATATGTTGCCGGAACATAACCGTTGGAAATATATGCCGGCATATCATCGTATCGCCATGGGCTTTCCATTAACGACTTTCGCATTGCTTCGTAAGCCAGTTGAATATCAAAATCATTACAGCCCTTAAAGTAAGAATCGACCATTACAGGAATAGAATGATAACCTGTCATTGGAGCCCTTGGCAATTTGTTTGTTTGCAAATAAACGTCAAGAATAGATTTAATGATATCACTCTGAACTTCCGGCTCTATTATGCACAGTAGCGGATGCAGCGATCGAAAAGTATCCCAGGGAGAAAAAGCTCCATACTGATTTTTCCCTTTTGCTTTATAAACCTTATTATCCCTGCCTCTGTATCTTCCATCTGCATCAGAAATTACCCATGGAATTAACAACGAATGATAAAGTGCGGTATAAAACTTTGTTTTATTTTCACCTGAATTGTCTTGAATTTCAATTACTGAAAGTTTCTCATTCCATAGCTTTTGTGTTTTGCCTTTTACCTCATCAAAATCCCAACCAGGAATTTCAGCTTTAAGATTCTTTCTCGCATTGTCAAAATCAACGGAAGAAGTACTTAGTTTCAGCAAAATGATTTGATCTTCCGGAAGATCAAAAGTAAAAATATACCCGTCTCCACTTGGCTGAGCATCTTTCCATGGCGTATTAAACTCAACAAAAACATTTCTTTTACTCCCTTTTACGGTCTGTTTTCCTTCTAATACAATCTTTCCAATGTCGCCAATAAATATTTTGGGGTTAATTTCATTTTTATAAGAAAAGCGAAATATTCCTGAATGCACAGAAGCAGTCGTTTCAACTATTGTTTGATCATCACTAAAGGACACGTTATAATATCCGGGAGTTGCTTTCTCATTCTCATGTAAAAATGGCCGGGAAGATTTATTTACCTGAAACGACGAAATACTTTTCACCGGCATTATTTGTCCCTCACCTGATGAGCCGCTGGGATACCCGCTATAATGTTTCCAGCAACTAAAAAAGAAAATAGCCGAGTCCCGATAATCGTAACCTTTTTCTGAACCTACACGGGTTTCAGGAGTTAGCTGAATAAAACCAAAAGGAGCTACTGCCCCCGGAAAAGTGCGGCCGTGCCCATCCCATTTTGAAGGGTGTTTGGTGGGAGCTGAGCCAATAAATGTATTGACATATTTTATATTTTCCTTACCGTATACGGAAAGGCAGGACATGCCATAAAAAAAAATGAGTATGGTTAAAATGCTTTTTCTCACAATAAAAAGAGGTCTATAACAAATTCAAAAATTAATTGTCTGATGTAAAAAATTGTTGTAATCCTTTTAAATCATCGGTACCAATTAGGCCGACGCCTACCTCCCGAAGAATTTTCCAGGTAGCGAGTTTTTGTTCCGGAGTTTTATTGGGTGTTCCCCAAAATCGCAAAATATATCCTTCATTCCGCGCCCGGTCGGCAAACTCTTTAAGTTTAGTTTTCTCCGCTGCATCCATTTCACCGGTTCCATTCCAGGTAAAGTATTCTCCCCAGGAATTGCTAACTACAGGCATTAAGTTGGGAGAAATGTCTTTGTCTAAATCCGGCAACCGGCCATCGTATCCGGCAAACCTTATCTTTTGCGCTTTCATTAAATCAAACGGGCGATTGCCTGAAACAACAACCATTATGCTCCCTTTTTTCTTTTTCCCATCCTGAAAAACAGTAAGCATTGGTTGATAATCTTTTAAAATTTTATCAAGCAAAGTATAAGTTCTTATTGCATCATCCTTAATATCTATAAACAGAATAATTTCTTCCCCACTGCCATATACCGAACCGTTGTTTTCTTCAACCTTTTTTTTCAATGGGTCCAAATACATTTTACGCAAAGTTCGACCGGGTTTAATATCCTCTTCATTATGTGAAACATAAAGTGAGTCACCAATGGAATAAATATCTGCCTCAATACTTTTAAAATGGCAATCCAAGGCATCCAGCAAAGGACGCTCATGTTCATAATCATTATGCGAATGAGCGGGTAGAACCTGTATTTCTTTATTCGGCTGACCGCAGGCAATAATCATTACCATTAAAAAAACAACACCGATAAAATTTACTTTTTTTATATTCATGATGTAACCAAATTACTTTCTTTCATACAGAAGTTCTTATCTGCCTTTTAAAATCATTTCTTTAATTGCCCTGGCCTTTCTCATTCCAGGTTCAATCTGCAAAGCCATGTTACAGTCTAGCTCTGCTTCCGATGACAACCCCAAGTTATATTTTGCAAAGGCTCGATTACTATAGGCATCTGAAAAATCAGGCCAATAATTTAGCGCTTTATCAAAATCGTTTATTGCTTTATCATATGCTTTCATTTTCCCAAAAACTGTACCTCTGCTGTTGTACAACGAAGCTAACTCTTTTTGCGAAATTCCATCATATGTTTTAATGGCTTTGCTAAAGTTTGCAAGCGACTTTTCCAATGCACCTTCGGCATCAAATATTTCAGCCAGTTTTGCATAAGGCTCATAATATTTTGCATTGGTTTCAATGGCTGCTTTGTAGCTATTTATAGCTGCTTGTTTATCCCCAAACCGTGCTGCGTAAATTCCTTTAAGGGTGATGTATTTTACATTTCCCGGCTCAATCTTTAAGGCCTTATTTACATCATTAAATGCATTCTTCTTTTCATTTAACTGTATATAAACATTTGCCCTGTGCACATAATATAAAGCATATTCAGGTTTTATCTGAATGGCTTTTGTTAAATCAGCTATTGCATCTTTATAATTGCCGGCCAGTTGATAAATACCTGCACGATGTGCATACAATGCAGCATCATTTGGTTCTATACTGATTGCTTTACTGCAATCGTCAATAGCTCCCGAGAAATTTTGCATTTTTACTTTTGTGTTCCCCCGGTGTATATAATAATCATGCTCATCTGGTTTTAACTCGATCGCTTTTGACAAATCAGCCAGCGCTCCTTTCAGATCGCCAAGTTCATCTTTTGCTTTTCCACGATTGGCATATGCCTGGTCGTCGTTTCTGTTTACCTGTAGTGCTTTATTGAAATCGATAATGGCATTCTTAAAATCACCAAACTGTGCTTTCGATGTTCCCCGCACGTTGTAATCAGCTACATCCGAGAATTTGTCAATAATTTTATTGAAATCATCGAAATCAGTATTCACAAATTCTGGTATATTGGCAGCCCGGTTATTTACGTTTAGATATTCCAGCCAAACAGGTGGTGAATCAATTCCGTTTTCATCGATGTGAGTTAGGAAAAGCTGTGTATATGAGCCAAACTTCTTAGAGGAAAAAACCATCCATCGGTTATTAGGAGACCACGAATGCCAGGAATTCATATTTGATGTGTTACAATTCATCAAACGTGGTTCTGCAGATCCATCTGTTGGCATAATGTAAAGCTTACTGTCGGGTTGTAATAACATGTAATTATTTGCCCTGCAAAAAACCATCCATTTTCCATCGGGCGAAATTTTAGGAAAATAATTACTCATTCCATTTTGTGAAGCCCCTTTTACCATTTCAGGTTTTCCACCTTTCCCGTCATTAAAGGGAAGCTTCATTATATCAAACTTAAACTGTTTTTTAGCCGTTAAAAAGCTATCGCGCATGGACTGAAATTTATTGATATCGTAAATTCCCGTTCCATATGTCATTCCGCTTTCTTTCCGTTGTACAGCTTTACTTCTGGCAAAATAAATCGATTCATTATCTGGTGACCAATTGGAGTTGCTCTGTACAAAAGTTGTATCATCTGCTCCGGGGAGAGCATGAAAACTTTGTTTCTCGATATCGTAAACCGTTAAAATCCCTTTTACTGGAAAGAATAACTGAGAATACTCAAGCTGGTCACGCGATTCAAAAATCTCGTTATCGTCTAATGTGCTCACCACATATTTACCATTTGGCGAAACCTGCGACAACAATGCCATGGTTGATTTTTCTTGGAAATCGCTCCAGGTAATAAAATTCTCAGGTTGCATTTCTACTTCCTTATCGACATTGGCAATAAGGTAAGAACCTTTATCACCAAAGGCATCTACGTCCATAGCAAAACGTTTACCATCGGGCGAAAAAGAATGGCAGTTTCCGCAAACCGGTAAATTTTCGAGTAAAACTTTGGGCTCTTTATACGAAGTTACATCACCCAACATGTATTTTATCGAGTCGAGATGACTGGTTGCATATTTAAAGGGTAAAGGAACTGCCCGGAAGAAAATTGGAGATCCAACAGCATCGGTAGAAGTTGCAATCTCAATCTTTCCGCTGCTTATTATTTCCTTACTTTTTTCGGGGTTAATTCCGGCCACTGAAATTATTGCCGGATTAATAGTTGATGTTTCCTTTATTTTATCCCAGATTTCGGAACTTGGTTTATACTTTTTTTCCGTAACAATTTCAGTAAGTATATTTTCTGATTGATTGATTGAAATATTGATCAGCCACATTTTACTTCGGGTCGAATTATCGTCCCACATAACTGTTGGAGCGGGAAACCCAGGAGGAAAGACAGCTCCATTAACAGGATTCTGGAAAACGATTTTATCGTTTACTCCTGCTTCCAGTTTTAATCGATAATTTTCTTTTAGCTTTTCCCGGGAGTTACATCCTGCCAGAATAAAAACGGCAACTACTATTAACGACCAATATTTCATGTGTTTATAATTATTTGTTTGTTACGGAACACATGGGATTCGTATGATATTAGAGTAGAAATGAATCAATGTTCTCCTGCTTGTTTCATACGAAAAAACTACAAACAAAATTAAGAGAGGCTAAAATAGCCCCTCTTAACTACTTTCTACCAACCGGCGTTCTGTACCAGTTCTCCATCAGTCCCAATACTTTTTTCTATTTCGTTAGGCGGTAATGGCCAAACGTGATGATACAACGGATTATAAGTACGTGCAGGCCACACTTCGGTAACCGAAGTACTAATCAGGTTATTATCATCGTCATAAGTTCCAATTAATCCATGCAATGGTTTTGCATAGGCTTCTTGTGCATCTCCCCACCGAACAAGATCGAAATGTCGATCGGCAAACTCTCCTGCAAGTTCGCACCTACGCTCGTGTTTTAAATCATCCATGGTACAACCTGTTTTGGGGGCGAGGCCAGCCCGGTCGCGAATCATATTGATCTCTTCATCTCCAGCTCCAGCTCCATTCAACATAATTTCAGCTTCGGCTTTCATTAAAATAACATCAGCATAACGAATAAGTGGAATCCACAAGTCGGTAGTAACGTAGTCGCCATTTGAGCTGACTGTGTTACCGATTGGATTTGCATTTTGATACGGATCAAGATATTTACTCCACATAAAACCGGTTAGGTTGTTTGATGTTTGATACCAGGCAAAATCTTCGCCGAAGAAGTTTTTGATTGTATCTCCGTGCGTAATTAAAGTTGCTTTACGACGGTAGTCACCTTCTTCAAACTCATCATCCAAATCTTTTACCGGCTGGAAATATCCCCAACCATTGTATCGTCCCCAACCTTTGTTTTCGAGCACTACGCCGGGTAACATACTTCCTTCGTTTTCGTTTGAAACAACCGACCAAAGGTATTCGCTTGATAAGTTGTTTTCAACTTTAAATACACTGTAAAAATCTTCTTCCGGTTTATCGTTATCAATCAAAGCTCTTCCGGATGGAGATTTCGCAATTAAATTAGCATAATCAATTACATCCTGGTACTTTTTAGAGTACAACGAAATTTTTGTCATAACAGCAAGCGCGGCGTCTTTGTGCGGGCGACCAAGATCTTCAGCACTCATTTCATTTAAATAAGGAAGCAAGTCGTAAGCTTTTTCCAGCAAGCCCATAGCATAGTCGTAATTTACCTGAACGTTGGCCTCGCGGGGACGGAAATAATCCAGCGGATCGTCTTCGCTCAAAATCGGAATTCCCATCTTATCATCACCATAATGGTAGGCTAGTTCGAAGTACATGTAAGCCGACATGAAATATGCCTGTCCCAGGCAGTTATCGCGAACATCGGCAGAAATCAAACCTTCTTCGTCCATCCGTTTGATATTACGAATAACATCGTTACAAACTTTAATGGTTTTCCAGTGTCTTCTCCACGAATCATTAAGGTAACCCACATTACCATCAGAAGTAAAGTTTTTCAATTCGCCGGCCACACCTTTGTTACGGCCGTCAATCATATCGTCTGATGCATTAATCAACCACATGTAGCCGCGGCCATACATCTCTTCTTTATCCATTTCGGCATAAATACCATTGGTACCTAAAATTGCATCATCATCGGTTTTCCAAAAATTAGAACTTGATGGTGCACCTTTAGGCGATCTTTCCAGAAAATCATCAGAACAGCCGGTTAGCTGGATGATTATAAAAAGTAGTGCTATATATTTTAAATTTTTCATACTATTAAAATTGTTTGTTTTTAGCGGGATAGCCTGGAACTCGCATTTATTGCAACCATCTTTGTGAATGCGATTATTTTACATGCTCGTTTCATAACTATTTTCGGTAAAAATTAGAAATTAATATTTGCTCCAAACATAAAGGTTCTCGATTGCGGATATTTCATCATATCTAAACCCTTTGAACCAACTTCAGGATCGAATCCATCATATTTTGTAAATGTAAGAAGATTTTGTCCGGTGAAGAACAACCTTACTTTAGAAGTACCAATAACGTCGTTTACCTTAGCTGGCAAAGTATATCCTACCGTTAAGTTTTTTAACCTCAGGTACGATCCGTCTTCCAAATACCAATCGGACTCGGTGCTGTAGTTCCGGTTAGAATCGATTAACTGCAGTTTTGGAATATCTGAACCTCTATTAGATTCTGACCATGCACCAAGGGCTTTATCAACCAGGTTATAACCTTGTGTTGGTTGGTAGGTTGAAAGTTTGTATCCCGCAAAAATCTCAACATTTTGTACTCCCTGGAAGAACATGTTACAATCCCAGTTTTTGTACGACATTGAAAAGTTCAATCCGTAAGTGAAATCAGGATAATAATCGCCACAGAATTGTTTGTCTTCGCTGTCAATTTCTCCATCGTTGTTGTAGTCAACAAATTTCAGGTCGCCGGCTTTTGCATTTGGCTGAATCATTTCGCCATCTTTTGTATAAGCTTGTGCTTCCGCATCGGTTTGGAAAATACCATCGTTTTTAATCAGGTAATACGAATAAAGTGGCTGTCCAACTTCCGAACGGAATGGATATAATGTACTTCTTACATGATCGCTGTGTACTTCAAAGTCTTTGTCGTTGGTATATTTAACTAACTCATTTTTATTATGTGCAAGATTAAACGATACTCCGTAGTTAAAATCGCCGGCTTTATCATTCCAGCCAACCATAAATTCAAAACCTTTATTCTGCACTTCTCCAACGTTAATCCAGGGTGCATTATCAACACCTGCAAAATCAATTAACGCAGGTTGTACCAACATGTCGGTTACTTTTTTATTGTAGTAATCGGCTGAAACAGTAAGTTTTGAATCAAGCATGTAAGCATCAAAACCTACGTCGGTTGTTGTGGTAGTTTCCCATTTCAAATCTTTATTGCTAATTCCATTCATATAATACGCCTGGTTGTAGATCGGATTTTCTCCGGCCAAAATATTTGTACCAGTAAAAATAACGTCAAACGCATAGTTATCCAGCGGGCTAATGTTACCCATGCGTCCCCAGCTACCACGAACTTTTAAGTCGTCCAGGAATTCAATATCCTGCATAAATTCCTCTTCCGACATTCTCCACGCAAGCGAAACAGAGGGGAAAGTACCCCAACGATTATCTTTAGTAACTCTTGAAGTACCATCGCGACGGATGACTCCGGTTACGTAATATTTATCGGCGTATGTATAAGCTACACGACCTAACACCGAAACCAGTGAGTTGTCGCCATAACTCGAATAAGGTTGTTTGGTATCGTAATCTCCCGCATTAACGTATTCTTGTGCCCATTCTGCCTCAGTAAGGAAATCTCTAGCCGAAGTACCAAAGCCCTGGTCTTCGTACTCTTCAGCCGTGTAACCAGCTAAAGCCGAAATACGATGTTTACCAAAAGTATTCTCGTAGGTTAATAATTGCTCAGCAACCAACGATTTTTCAACGCCTGCCTCTGTTTCCAACTCGTTATAGTCGTAAACTTTTCCAGGTTCAAGAACTCTGTAAACAAAAGCTTTATCGTAGTCTTGTTTATAGTTATAAGAAATATTTGATTTGAACTTTAACCCGTCGATAATATTCACCTCTACATAGGCATTAAGCAAAGCGTTGATATTTGGATTTTTACCGTTTAAACGATCGAGCATTGCATACGGATTTAAAAGGTCGCCAAACTGACCTGCAAGACTTACATCAACATCGTTTGGATCTACAACTCCACTGTAAACTCCATTAGCTTTATCGCTCCAAACTTTTGCTGATGGTGGATAATAGATAGCACTTAAAATAGCCCCACTGTAGCCACTTGTAGTGTTTACACCTCTGCTTTGACCTGTTGTTACTGAAAGATTTTCTCCAACTTTGATACGGTCATTAATTTTATGGTCTGATTTTATACGAATTCTTCCGTTTTTAGAGAAAGTATTGTGCAACGTACCGTTATTTACTTTCCAGTTGGCAAAAACACTAAATGTCGATTTATCAGAACCACCACTGATCATTAAACTATAATCCTCGTTTGTTGCTGTTCTGAAAATCTGATCCATCCAGTTAGTACGCGTTGTTCTGAAATAACTGTCGCTTAACAGGGCAGGAACTGTTTGTCCTGAGTTTTCATATACTTGTGTATACAAATCGCAATACTGCTCTGCATTAAGTGCATCCAATTTTTTCCATGGCTGACTCCAGCCATATTTAACATCCAACGAAACTTTCAGTCCTTTTTTACCAGATTTGGTAGTAACTAAAATTACTCCTGCCGCAGCCCTTGTTCCATAGATTGCTGCCGATGCGTCTTTCAAAACTGTCATCGACTCAATTTCGTTTGGAGAAACACCATTGTCATTAATAACTCCATCAACAATCCAAAGCGGACCTTCTGAGTTCAGTGTGCTTAATCCCCTGATTCTCACAGTCGCTTCTTCATCCGGCCCCCCAGTATTTGATACTGTAACACCAGCAACCATTCCTTGCAATGCTTCAGAAACACTGGCAACGGGTCGGTCTCCCATTTCGTCAACTCCAACATTTACAATAGAACCTGTAACATCTTTTTTCTTTGCAGTCCCATAACCAATTGCAACCACCTCGTCAAGGCCAATAGACTCTTCCTGCATAATTACATTAATTTGAGCCTGCTCTCCTACAACAACTTCCTGCGTTTTCATTCCTACAAAAGAAAATACAAGAACACTTGAAGGAGAAACACCTGAGATATTAAATACCCCGTCGATGTTTGTAATAGTTCCGTTCGTAGTACCTTTTATCAAAACGGTAACACCAGGAAGAGGCAACCCTGCATCATCTACAATTTTTCCTGTAACCATCGTCTGCTGACTTATCCCTTTACCCGAAACGACATCTGCTTTTCTTTCAATAAGAATAACATTGTTTTCCAACTCCTTAAAAGAATAAGGAATTTCGTTGAAAACGGTTGTAAGAATCTCGCCAATGGTTTTGTCTTGTAGATTAACAGAAACTCTCTGACTAACATCCACATCGTCATTATTATAAAAAAAACGATACTGGCTGTTGTTTTCAATCTGCACCAGTAATTCCTGCAAAGATTCATTGGTTACTTTAACGCTTATTCTTGATGTTTGTGACCACAAAGATGCCGAAGCACCTAAGGTAAAAAACAAACATAGAAACCATGTAAGCTTCATAATTAACAACAATTTAGTTACTCGCCTTTCTTTCAAGAAAAACGAGTTCTTTTGATAAAATTTCATAAATTTGAACTCATTTTTTACAGTTAAACTTCGGTTTAATTTTAGGAAGAGGGAGAGTACCAGTCTTCCTCTTCTTCTTGTATCGATCTTATTTCACATATTTTAGTTTTAATTATTTACATATAAAATATTGTAACATTATACCTATTATTTGAATTTACAATTGCATAAAGATTACATATTGATTAAACTTTTTTTCTATACATTCAACTACTTACTATTTTCCCCTTTATCAGTTGAATAAAAAATTATCTCGTTTCCATTAATTTTATAATCTACATATTTTGAAAACCTAAAATAAAACAGAGCTTCTAAAATACTTTCCCGTTCCAGAATTCCCGTAAAACGTCTGTTTTTAACATTCTCATCAGCAAATGTGATGTCAACATCAAACCATCTCTCCAGCTTTAATTCAAGCGATTTTAATGTTTCATTTCTAAATACCAGCCGTCCGTCTTTCCATTCAAATTCAGGATAAGAATCTGACAATCTGTAAATTTTCCTTTCTTTTGTTTGCGTATTATACACCATCTTTTGATCCGGATGTAACATTGTTTCTTTTTGTCCATCCGTAAACTTTATTTTGCCCGAAATAAGGGTAGCAGCTACCTCATTTTCTTCAGGATAAGACTTTAAGTTAAATTCGGTTCCTAAAACTTCCACCTCAGTATTTTTCGTTTTCACATTAAAAGGTTTGCTTTTGTCCTTCTTTACCGAGAAATAGGCTTCTCCATCTAAATAAATCTGGCGTTTTTCTCCATGGAAATCATTATTAAACCGCAGCGTACTTCCGGAGTTTAACCACACTTTTGAACTATCGGGCAAAACAAGCGATGTTTTATCCCCATATGCACAACTAATAGTTGTATACCTATCAGAGAAATTCAAATTTTTATTTATACCAAAGAAATATCCCACAGTAAGAGACACAAGAATTAAAAATACAGCCGCATATTTCCTTAAACTGAAAAGAAACATGCGACGGCTACTCCGTTTTATCCTTGTCCTGAACTTTTGTAACTCTTCCGAAACTAATGAGGTGTCCACCTCATTCCCTTGTTGCATCAAAGCCCAAAGGTTTTTATAGGCTACATATTTTTTCCTGTTCTCTTCCGATTGATTAATCCATCGAAGAAAATCTTTGGGATTTTTCAGAAAATCCTTTTCTATTATATGCTGTATAATTCTTTCTTCTTCCATCTTCATTCATTATTACAATAAATAACTATGGATAAACCCTATGTTGAATCTTGAAAAAAATTCAAGAAATTTTTAACGCCTTATGAGATTATTGGTTAACAAACAGGAAATAAGACACAACAGGCAAATAATCTTTTAAAACAACTTTAAATATTTTTAGCGCTTTGGTTATTTGTGCCTCTACCGATTTTACCGAAATATCCAATGAATCTGCAATTTCTGAATTCTTCTTCCCTTCATATCTGCTAAGAATAAAAATTTCCTTACATCTTGGAGGAAGTTCCGACAAGGTTTTGCTGATGATAGTTTCGATTTCCTGAAAAGCCATTATAGAAGTATCTAAATGATCAAGAGAAGCAGTATTCAACTTATTTATTTCTTTAAGCCCTAAAGTTTCCTCAAAATTCTTTTTCAACTTCTCACGGCGCAATATATTCAGGCAATTATTCTTTACGGCTGTATACAAATAGCTTTTTAACTGAAACTCATTTCCAAACTCAGGGCTGTTTTCCCATAGCGACAAAAAAGCATCCTGTACCGCATTTTTAGAATCCTGGAACGAAACGTATTGATTGGCAAAAGAAACAAGAGGCGGAAAAAAAAGACTAAATATGACATCATAAGCCATATCCTGTTTTCTGTTCAAAAGCTTAATTACTTCCTTTGATAAAGAATCCATTTTTAAACGTCTTTTTGACAATATTAACCAATTAATTTTAGTAGCGATGTCTAAAAAAGCGATTTGTTAAAAATTATTAAAACAAAATCCTCGAACATGAAACAGAACCAGCCCGATAACGTAAAAACCATCGCTTAATTTAGTATAATTCTGCATAAAGAAACAAGGTATTTTTTGCAAAACATCATGAATATAAACTTAGATAAACATAAAGTAATCAAAAAATTATGAGCATTAATCACATATATTCCTACAATAAAATTACGTATCCGATTGAAATTGATCAAAATATTTCTATTTTTAAACTTTTTACATTCAACGGGTAAACTTTTAAAATAAATTCAAAACAATACTATTACTAGATGAAAACAAATAGAAGAACATTTTTCCAGATTGCCGGAATTGCAGGAGCTGGTGTACTAACCGGAGGATTATCGTCATGCAACCAGCCGGAACAAGTAAAAGAAACTTCGCAACTTGCCGGAATTAAAGCATCTGTTGGGCAACCGCATCCGCAAAAATTTAACATGAGCGGATACGCAGCTCAAAAAATCGACAAAGTACGCATAGGCTTTATTGGCTTAGGGAACCGTGGTCCGGGAGCTGTTGAAAGAATTTCAAATATTGAAGGGGTAGAAATTGTAGCGCTTTGTGATAAAGATTTAAACTGTGTAGAAAAAGGGCAAAAAATACTTGCAAAACATGGTTTACCCAAAGCAAAAACTTATGGTGGAAGTGAAGAAGCATGGAAACAACTTTGCGAAGATCCGAATATTGATCTGGTTTACATTTGTACCCCCTGGCATTTACACACACCTATGGCTGTTTATGCCATGGAAAACGACAAGCATGCAGCAACAGAGGTTCCAGCAGCCGTAACTGTAGACCAGGCCTGGCAATTGGTGGAAACTTCTGAAAAAACCAAGAAACATTGTATGATGCTAGAAAATTGTTGTTACGACTTCTTTGAGCTGCTAACTCTGAATATGGCCCGTCAAGGCTTTTTTGGAGAAATTGTACATACAGAAGGTGCATATATACATACACTTATTGACAATAATTTCGACAAACAAGGTTACTCGGATATGTGGAGGCTACGGGAAAACCAAGGCAGGAACGGGAATTTATATCCGACGCATGGCTTGGGACCGGTTTGTCAGATACTCAACATTAACCGTGGAGACAGAATGGAATATTTGACCTCTATGTCGTCCAATGATTTCCAGATGGGGAAAAGAGCTGCAACTCTTGCTGCAGAAGATGACTTCTATAAAGAATTCAATACAAATAATTACCGGGGAAATATGAACACCACCACTGTGCGAACCAATAAAGGAAAGACCATTATGATTCAGCACGACGTAACCAGCCATAGTCCTTATTCAAGAATACACCTTGTTAGTGGAACCGATGGCAAAGCCAGAAAATATCCGCTCCCTGGAAAAATAGCCCAGGGACACAACTGGTTTGATGAAGCCAAAATGAAAGAACTGGAAGAACAGTTTACTCCGCCCATTGTAAAATTAGTTGGCGATATGGCCAAAAAAGTAGGAGGCCATGGAGGAATGGATTTTATGATGGACTGGCGACTAATTGACTGCTTACGTAATGGAATTGCTTTAGACCAGGATGTTTATGATGCAGCTCTGTGGAGTGTTATTTCTCCTTTAAGTGAATGGTCAGTGGCTAATCGCTCCAATTCAATTGACGTTCCGGATTTTACCAATGGAGCCTGGAAAACAAATGCGCCGGTTGATATTACTTTATCTGAAGGAGGAACAACAGGCGTGCGATTAACAGCAGAGACTGAAAGCCAGTTAAATGTTTAAATTCTTTTTCATAAAATACTTTATTAATACAACAGGGCATCTGAATTCAAATGCCCTGTTTCTTTCTAACTAAACTAATCATTCAAAATTTATGAAAAAAAATGTTTTTAATTTATGACAATTCATAAAGCAAATACCCTTAACCGGAATAAAAAAAAATATGACTTTTTAATTGAAAATTTATTATTGGCAATTCCATTTCTCTATGTTCCGGAAACTTTTGAAATCAGATACAATTGTGAACTTGCAAAAAAGGGACAACTTTCGCTGTCCCTCCTCAACCAACTAATATATAAACCTGAAATACATTACTCTTTTTCACCAATGAGCACCCCTGAAATATTCCAGGAGCTAAAACTACCTTTCTCTCTTGCTCCAATAGGAATGGCTACTTTTAAAGTATGCTCTCCAGCGTTTATCATATTTAATGGAATATAAACCGGATTTGAAGCTTCCCCCGGACACCAGCCGGACCGACTGTAATCACTCGACGACATCCCATTCCAGAAATTACCCGATGCAGGGTTGTATTTCCTTTCTGTTCCGCAGTTGCAATTCCAGGGAATGTAGCTAAAAACCCGATCGCCATCAACAAATATTTCATTTATTTTTTTATTGAACTCATCTCCTCCACCCCAGCCACCGTGGCCTGTTGAGATATAACGTAAATATATATTTTTGGTATTCTCAGGAACAAGAAAATTCACCTCCAATGAATCATTCTCAAACATGGTTGCATATTCCTGACCAGCCATTTCCATAATATTCAATGTATTAAACAACGGATAAATCCATGTTTCCGATTCATCGTTTTTTTCCTCTACCGTGCGATTACCCGGATAATATTTAACATCAAGGCTGACTTTATGGCCTCCTTTATCGTAGTTTCCAATATAAGTCCCAATCCATACCTCACCTTTCAACAAGGGTAGTAACTCTGTGATTTCTTGTTTGTAATAAGTCTTTTGTTCCCACTCCTGGTTGTATACCTCAACTTTATCGTTGTAATAATTTATTCCGAAAGGGGTAAAAAAACGGATCAGTTCAACTGTAGGTTCATAAAAAGGTGTGGCTACTGTTCCATAATACTTTTTCCCGTTGGCCGCCTGAAAAGCAGGTACCGATTCAACACCTTTAACAAGTGCATCAAAGAAAGATTGTTCCTTATTTTGTGGAATCATAAAAACACTGCCAGCACGGTCATAAGCATCACCATTGGAATATTGTGTAAGTTCTGCAAAAACCTGGTAATCGGGGGTTACTTCCGGGAGCTTTATTTTTTTTAAGATTACTGTTCCGCCAGCAAAACGATACACTTTATGCACCTGTTCACCAGTAGGATTATCGATAGTATTTCCCCAACTAATTTGTTCATCACTAAAAACTGAAACAGTGGTTACAAAACTGTTGGTTACTTTGTATCGGTACAATGCCTCTGTAACTTTTTCACCCAAATCGTCAGGCACAAGTTTCTCTCTTTCATTTTCCATGAGCTTAACAGCCGTGGCTTCCAGTGCATAATTTCCATTGCGCACTACCTTCAAAACAAGACCGTCAACCAAACCATAACTCATTACAGGGGTTCCTTTTGCCTGTAACTCGGTTGTAAACCAAATGTCGATACTATTTGAACGCAACACAGAAGTGGCTTTGGTACATGTGTAACCCAGTATTTTTTCAGTTTCGTTGGTTATAGTAATTTCAGGATATTCAGAGAAATTCTTTTCAGTATATACTTTCTCCCCATTTGAAAGCTGAGCCACCTGAAATGTTTTTTTTGCCCCGAAATCAACATAAGAAACTTCTACGGGCGTCTGTGGTATTAATTCAATTCCAGAATTATCAATGTATGCTTTTGCATTTCCGGGGGTCGCGATAAGCATCTGCGTCCCTCCATCCTCTATTATTTTTCCATTTATTATGGGTTGGTAAGAGACTTCTATTCTATCTGATATTTGAGATGCTTGACAAACATGCACAACAATCACAAAAAAAATAAATATAAAGAATCTCAAAATCTCAAACATTCTATTTTTTTTCAAATTACCATTATTAAGATTCAATTGCCACATAAAGTTAATTTTTCGATTTCGTCTTTATAACCACAACACCATTCATGCCACGGGAACCGTAACGAGATGAAGCCGATGCACCTTTTAATATATTTATTGATTTTATTTGAGAAACAGCTAGATTTTTTACGATCGCCATATCTACAATAACACCATCAACAACTAATAATGCTGCATCTTCACCAAATGTATTTTGGCCTCTTATACTAATATAATTCTCTGCAACTGCAACTCCTGAAAACTTACCCCTGATAATATCCAACACACTATTATATTCACTAAAATCATTTTCACTTTCGACATTTTCTATTGCATGCGTAAGTTTATCCTTTTCAATATGACCATAGCCCGTAGCCACTGAAATATTTTGCTCTCCGCTTTTTAAAAGAAGATTGACATTTACAGAGTCCCCTGAAGCATATTGTCCTACTTTTAATAGCCGTCTGAAGAAACCTTTTGCTTCAAAAATTAATTTATCATCCCCACTACAAACAATAGAATAGGTACCATCCTCTTCAGATAAAGCTTCCTCTCCTGACTTTTTTGCTTTTACTTCCACTTTGTTCAGCCCGTATGTACCAAAAGCAGTCACCCTTCCATAAACTATTCTTTCCTGACTTAAAACAGAAAGGCTAGTTATTAACAGAAACATAATTAAAGCAAATCCTCTATGTGCATTCATTATTTTGTACTTAGGCAAAAATATAAGAACCACCTCGTCAAGAGATGGTTCCAATAATTTCATTTACTATTTTAATCAACTAAATTGACTAATGTTCTTCTTATTTAGGACCAGCTCCATAAGCAGGATCATCTTTGTCATACCAAAGTTTTTCTGAATTTAGTATAGAAGGAGTGTTAACACCAGTAGTAAATCCTTGTTCCTGCATAGCAGCCATCTTATTGGCGTAATTTAAATCATCCTCTGTAGGTGTTTTAACTTCAAATCTCCTTGGCACAACAGTCTCTACTCCGGAAACAAGAAAATCTTCCCAAGGTAGATAAGCACTGTTTTTCTTAGGAATACCTGAACGACGCACGGTTGCCCAAACATCTCCCGGAGTACCAATAAAATTTATATATTGCTGTATGTAAACTTTCTCTAACCCATCAGAAGACAAGTCATAGGCAGGTTGTTGCAATAAAGCATCAATTTCTCCTGCACGTAATTTGGTTGCAGCAGCCTCAGCTTCAGCGCCATCCGTATAAACAGGATCTTCCTGATAATATGGCAATTCGTTGTTCTGCGCAATGGCATCCATTCTGCGAACGGACAGTTCTACTCCCCAATCAAAATATTCCTGAGCCGTTTTAGGCAGACTAGCTCCTAACAGAGAAAATTCAGCCAAATAAAGATTTGTTTCCGCAGAACTACCCAAAACGAGTTTTAATGGCGGATCGTTATCTTTCAATTCAATAACACGACCTCCCGGTTTTGTAGGATAGGTGAAATCATATGAGGTCCTCACCAATTTCTCTGAATACAAAGATGTTGCGCCATATGTTTTTTCATTATCATTAATGTTTATACGATACAAAACGCTTTGGTTAAAATAAATATTATTGTCAGGATCATTGGTTGCATCCGGTGATAATGGTGCTCCGTAATAACGCACCCATGGTTCACCGGGGCTTTTCCAACTATCAAAATTACCCGCTCCGTCAAAATTTACATATTCTTCCACATAAGGAGGTAAATCTTTACCTGCATCAATAAAAGCCTGAACAACTTCTGCATTAAATGAATTTTTCTTAAAAACAAAACGCATACGTGGATCCAGGTTTCCCTTCATAAAATCAATTAAATTTTTAGATGCATATCCAATCCACATACTATTGTCAGTTCCATGATACTTTGCTCCACGTAAATAAACAAAATCATCGCTCAATTCATCCATATATCCTACTGAAGAACCAGCAACCTCTTCGGCAATACTTATTGCTTTTGCTCTGTCTATATTAATAAGCCGTGCTGCTATTTTCAACTTAAGAAGATTACAAAATTTAGCCCACTTTGAATAGTCTCCTCCGTAAATAACATCCTGGCTACCAATTTCAAATTGGCCACTTGTATTTGATAAAATATCAATTGCATTATCTAGTTCGTCTAACCACGTATTAAACAACGTTTCCTGATTATCCAAAACCGGAGTCAACAAAGGAGGGTTAGTATATGGAGCTAGTCCAGCTTCGTTATATACCAAAGAACCTGTATTATCTGTATTTACAATCGCTGGCTGTATTTGAACAACATAAGTTAACGCCTTCAAAGCCTGATAAACATCCTGCTCATTTTCGGGTAATGCATCAATACGTGCCCTTATATCCATAGTCTGAGGAAACAATCCTGTATAAATATTCTGAGAACTATATTCTCCCATTTCTGTCAGGTTAAAATCATTTCCGCCTTGTACAGTTGTTACCTGAGACCAGGGGAAGACATACTGAAAATTATTATAAAACCAGTTTGTATAATCATTGCTATACATTTGTTCAATCGCTTTTGCCATTGAATATCTTAAATCCGGTTCAGACAAAGTCGACGGATTAGAATTTAAATCGGCAAATTTATCCTTATCACAGCTTACTGCCGAAAACAGTAGCAGTGTTAATATCAGAAGATTTATATTCTTTTTCATTCTATTCAATCTTTTTTAATTAAAAATCAACACTTAAAGTCAATGTATAGGAAGCAATATACGGACTAAATGCACGCTCACGGAAAGAGTCAGAGCTACTTGTTCCCCTGAAACTCTCTGGATTAATGTTGTTCGGTAATGAATTATATAGATACCCCAAATTTCTAGCATTTAGAGCTACATATATATTCTGTGTTTTTATCCGATGTGCAATTGTTTTTGGCAAGGTATAGCCAATCGATATATTTCGAACAGCGATATAATTAACTTCAGCAAACCAGCTGTCATTAACAACACCGCCTCCCCATGAGCTATTGCGCCAGTTCCACCAGCTAGCATGCGTTGGTTCTACATATCCGGCTTCGTAAGCTTCCCGGTAAGTCATTCCTCCTACGTTAACAACATTTCCAGAAGGGCTTGTAACTTCCTGTCCTTCTGCAAAAACAGCATCAGGAATTACTCCATCATGAAAAACTTGTCCCTGTGTATCAGAATAACCAGAAGTCCATGTCGCTCCCCCATGCTCTTCGTCACGCGCATAAAGAGATTCTTTCAAAAGCCCCCATGCAGTACCATACTTACTTGAGAACGAAGCCATATGTCCACCAAACCGAGCATCCAACAATACCCCAAAGGTTAAATTCTTCCATCTAAAAGAGTTATTCCAGGAGCCTTCAAAGTCAGGTTGAACTTTTCCTACTTTTTCTACTTCGCCACTACGTGTTAGGTTTGCAGCACGGTAAGAATCATACCAGGTTAATACCTTCATTCCATTTCGAGGATCACCTGATTCCCCCTTCCATTCAAGAGGTTTGGAATCCGACATAATCACCCCATACTCTCCATTCTCATAAGCAACGGAACCTACCCGAAAATTTCCATAAGAAATATCTCCTCCTAGTGTCTTGTAAGCACCAACTTCCGGCCGTAAATCTGATATTTTTGTGGTATTATTCCAATAGTTAAAGGTTGAATTCCACTCAAAATTACGGTTCTTCACCGGTGTAAAGTTAAAAGATAGCTCCACTCCTTTATTTGTCATGGTACCAATGTTAGTGAACATTTTCTCATAACCAGACTCGCCTGGAATTGGAATATTCCCAATCTGATTTTTAATTGTTTCATTATAATAAGCCAAATCAAAACCAATACGATTATTCAATAGTCTTATGTCAAGACCAGCCTCGTAAGAATTCTTACGTTCCGGCTGAATATCAGGATCAACCAAGGTAGTAGAAGCACTATTAAGATAAATATAATCACCATTTTCCTGCTCTACTGTTTTCAGTTCATATCCTTTATTTATATCATAAGCCCCGGTATCGTTACCAACCTGTGCCCAAGATAATCGCAGTTTACTAAATGAAATCCATGAAGGAAGCTCAAATGACTCACTAAAAATCCAAGAAGAACTTACAGATGGATAAAAGTAGGAATTATTACCTGTTCCATCCGTATACACCAATGCAGAGGACCAGTCATTTCTACCAGTAACATCTAAAAACAATTGCTCTTTCCATGAAAGACTCAATAAATAATAGAGAGAGTTAATTTGCTTTGTTCCTTGAATTTTTGCTTCTGAGCCTCGTGTTTCTTTTGAATTTTCTACGTAAAAACGACCAGGCACAACTAAACCTCCACTAGTATTTACCTTACTGTAAGATTTATCTTGCTTCCATATCTCTCCTCCAAAAATTAGATTAGCGGAAAGATCCTGTGTCAAATCCTTTGTAATATTTGCCATTAACTTTCCTGTTCTACTAAAGTCTTTATCATGTCTTAATTCATAATAACCACCTTCATTAGCATACCCTTGCCCAAGTTCTTTATTTTCAAAGGCAATGGTATAATAATTCATATTACCTTCGGCAGTGATTGACATCCAATCAGTAACATCTGCAGTTAAACGAACAATCGGACGAGTAACACTCTCCTCTCTGGAGCTTTCATTCAAATTATAACCAAACCACACATCGTTTCCTGGTACATTTGCATACTCATCACCATAAGCAGAACTAGGAACTCCACCATGGGGTGCCTGCCATACATCACGTCTGTTAAATTTATCTGCATTATACATTGGAGAAAAAGTTCCATACAAAAACTTATCCCCAAAATCATTCTTTGCATTTTTGGGATTGGACAATGTATATGAAAACGATGCGTCAGCACGTAACCATTCCGTCAAATTATAAGAAGAATTAAGCAAAACTGCATTTCGCGTGAACTCATCTTTAGGTAATGTTCCTGTTCTATGATTATTGGAAAAAGACAAATAAAAATTTCCTTTATCAGTTGCTCCACTTAATGCAACAGAAGTATTACGGTTTGTTCCTACGTCATAAATATCCTTCATATGATCCATGAAGGGTGTATAACGAGTAGTTGTCCCGTCAAAATCCTCAAAATCTCGTCCATCATACTTTGGTCCGTAATAATAATAACCTGCAGGATGATTAATTGCAGTAGGGAGACCATCTGCATTATAAAAAAACTGATTAACGTCGTACTTATAATAATTTCCATCTCCATCGGTTTCTCCATATCCAATAAAGCCTGCAACATCGCCTACACCGTATTCGTACTGAATATCCGGCTGATCATATACATAGTCAATTCCAAAAGACTGTGTTAATTTTACTCCAATTCCTTTTCTGGTTCTTCCATCTTTTGTCTTAATAACAATAGCTCCGTTAATACCACGTGAACCATAAAGGGCAGTTGCTGCCGCCCCTTTTAGCACTGAAATTGATTCGTAGTCATCAGGATTTAGATTCTTTAGAATATTCCCATAGTCAGTTGGACTTGAACTCCAGTCTGCACTGGCATCTGAAACATTATTTTCCAAAATAACACCATCTACCACAAAAATTGGCTGGTTATTATTTGAATTTAAAACAGAAACTCCACGTACCTGGATCTTGCTATTACCAAACAATCCACCATCAGAAGTCCCAATACTTAGTCCTGCAGACTTTCCCTGAAGTGCCTGAACAGGATTCACTGTGTTTACCTCGGCAATTTCATCTCCATTTACCTCTGTCATTGAATAACCTAACTTTTTAGCCTCTCTTCGAATCCCTAAAGCCGTTACAACAACTTCATCAAGACCAATCGCATCAGAAGACATGGTTACATTCACTTCGGAACGACCATTTAATGGCTCTTCAATGGTTGTCATCCCAACAAATGAAAAAACAAGAACGACTTCCTCCGATGAAACACTTAACGAATAATTACCATCAATATCGGTAATTGTACCATTATTTGTTCCTTTTTCCAGGATCGTCACACCGGGTATACCGGCGCCATCATCGCCTGTAACATTCCCTGTTACTTTTTGTTGTGCAATGGCACTGGCTGCCAGCCCAAAACACATACCCAAAATAAAAAAAATCTTTCGCATAGATTTAATTTTAGTGTTTGTAAAAACTTTACTATTAATTTATTATATCACCAAAAATTTTTTGAAATATCATTGCTGTAATCCCTAATAATCCTGACTGTTCCCAATTTTTTGATACAACAATCTTTGTATTACTGTAAATCAGTTCCAAACAATATTTATTTAGCGACTGCTGAATAGGAATTAAAACGTATTGCTTAGCCGCCGACATTGGGCCTCCCAATACAATTATATTAGGGTTCAATAACTGAATGGTAAAAGAGAGCCCTTTACCTAAAGCTAACCCTACCTGGTTAAGCAATGAGATGGAAAACTCATCTCCTGATTTAGCTGCATCGATAATATTTTCAGCCTCCAGTTCATCTGTTTTATTTTTAAACTTTTTTGTAAGCTGAGATATCTTCCCTGCATTAATTCCCTCCACAGCTTTTCGTATCAGAACATTTGCAGAAGCTATTGTTTCCAAACAGCCACTCTTCCCGCAAATACACAGCTCCCCATCTTCCACTACCTTAATATGCGACAACTCACCCGCAAAACCGGTGGAGCCATTATACAACTTCCCATCGAGTATCATACCAACACCAATACCCCAGCTCCAGTTAACAATCAATGCATTTTTAAATTCCCTGGCCGCACCAAAAATATATTCGCCATATGCCTGCATCCGGGCATCGTTATTTACATAAACCAGCGTATTAAATTTTTCTTCCAACCGCTCCTTAACATTCCTGTATTCTTTATTTTCGATGGTAAAATTTATTCCTTTCACCTCATCAATCAAACCAGGCATTGTTAACCCTACGCCATAAATCTTATCTTCCTCAATATTATATTTGGAAATTAATTCACTGGCATTCTCATATATTTTATCCACCAATTCAAAATCATCGATACTCGTTTTAAAATATACAATAGGAGTTACGTTCTGATTATTTCCATTATATATGGTAATCTTCCCTTTATAACGTCCCAATTCGCACGCAATTACAAACATTGAATTTTTGCGCAATCCAAACATAGTTGGTTTCCGTCCACCACTGGAAACTCCGGCGCCACGAACTTCAACGAGCTTTAAACCTACCAGTTCATTTAACAACGACAAAGCAGTTGGTAAACTCACTCCAATACGATTGCAAATAACCGGCCCCGACAATGAGCCATGTTTATATAATAAATGCAGAATACTCTTCCTCTGCTGATATTTTTTCAGTTCGTTACCTGAAATATTCAAATCATTTATGCCAGTTGTTAGTAACATTTTGCCGGTACAACATTTATAATTCTTGTGCAATGTAAAGAATTTTTAACTTTTTTAACAAATATTTATTAAAATATTTTAATAAGTTTCTCAATTTAAATGAAATTATAAATATAGCTATACACCAGAAGACAAATCTATTAAGAACATATGATTACATACTCCAAAAATTGATTTACATAATCTTCACGAAAACTTAAAATCAGAGAATTCCAAACACATTAATAATACTGACGGTCAAACAGATATAACTATACACCTTTTGTTTTTATTATACTATAACTTAAAAAGATATTAAAAGGCTAAATACCTTTTATGTTGAAATCAAAAATAAACAAGAATAAAATCAGTCTTTGTAAAAAATATTAAACAGAAAAGATATTTCCCAAAAGAATTTCTTTTTGTTACAATTGTATTAAAATGTATTAGCCTAAATCTAAAAAATCTAACATGAACCGAAATCCTTTAAAATTTATTTTACCCCTCGTTGCATTTGTGGGAATTTATAGTTGCAAAGCTCCACAAAAAGAAAAGTCGGGGCCTCCGAATATTATTTATATAATGAGTGATGACCATGCCTACCAGGCCATTAGTGCCTATGGCTACGAATTAAACGAAACCCCTAACATAGACCGTCTGGCCAAAGAAGGAGCTTTATTTACACGTTCCTGTGTTACCAACTCATTATGTGCACCAAGCAGGGCAGTGTTACTTACCGGTAAACATAGTTTTGTAAATGGAAAAGTTGATAATGTACAACCTTTTAACTGGGCTCAGGAAAACTTCCCCAAACTATTACAAGCTAATGGTTATCAAACGGCGATGATAGGAAAAATCCACATGGATGGAATTCCGCAAGGATTTGATTTTTCAATGGTTCTTCCAGGACAGGGACATTATTATAATCCTGATTTTTTTATTAATGGCGAAAAAAAACGAATTGAAGGATATTGTACGGATATAATCACCGATACAGCTCTTGACTGGTTAAAAAACAAACGCAATCCCAACAAACCATTCTGCTTGTTATACCACCAGAAAGCGCCGCACAGAAACTGGCTACCGGCACCGGAATACGTAAACCTGTACGATGAAAAAACATTTGCCCCCCCATCTACCTTTTTTGACGACTATGAGGGTAGGGGCACAGCAGCACATGAACAACAGATGAAAATTGACGGAGAAGCAATGTGGGGCCACGACTTTAAGCTCATTGTTAATCCAAACGGAGATACAACTCGTTTTATTCACAATCTGGAAAGGATGAATGCCAGCCAGCGAGAAAACTGGATGTCGGCCTACGAAAGCGAAAACCAGGAATTTCTGGCAAATATCCCCACAGGAAAGGATTTAGCCCTTTGGAAATTCAACCGCTTTATAAAAGACTACCTTCGCTGCATAAAATCGGTTGACGATGGTGTTGGAAAAGTACTCAACTATCTTGATGAAGCGGGACTTTCTGACAATACCATTGTAATATATACTTCCGACCAGGGTTTTTACCTTGGAGAACATGGTTGGTTCGATAAACGTTTTATGTACAAAGAATCATTTCGAACACCATTACTCATTCGCTACCCCAAAGAAATAAAACCGGGTACAAAAATCGATAAACTGGTACAAAATCTTGACTTTGCTCCTACTTTTCTTGATTATGCCGGCATAGCGGTTCCGGAAGATATGCAGGGAGAATCATTCCGAAATATTGTAAATGGGAAAACAGACCAATTCCGGGATTTTGCTTATTATACCTATTATGAATATCCGGCAGAACATATGGTAAAACGCCATTACGGAGTAGCAACAAAACAATACAAACTCATACATTTTTACTACGATATTGATGAGTGGGAATTGTATGATCTGGAAAAAGATCCCGACGAAATGAAAAATGTTTATGATGATCCTGCTTATGCCGATGTGCGCCAAATGATGCACAAAAAACTGGATGATACCCGTAATTACTATGGTGATAGCGACGAAAACAACCAACATTATCTGAACGAGTATCTGAACGAGATGGAAAAAAGAAAGAAAGCCCGGGAGGCTGCAAAGAAATAAGGGAAACGCGATATAACAGAAAAAGGAATTTCACTACGAGCGAAATTCCTTCTTCTGTTATATCATACTAAATAAACAATATCTCTACTCCATTTTCTTTGCTTCATCCCAGTATATATCCATTTCAGCCAAACTCATATCATGTAAATTTTTTCCCTTCATTAATGTTTGGCTTTCCAGGTAATTGAAACGCTTGGTAAACTTCAAATTGGTCCGTTCCAGAGCCGCTTCCGGGTCAATGTCATATAAACGTGCGGCGTTTACCATGGCAAAAAACAGGTCGCCAAACTCAGCTTCTATTTTATCTTTATCGTTCTTTTTTATTTCGTCATCCAACTCGTTTACTTCTTCTTTTACTTTATCCCAAACCTGCTCGCGCTCTTCCCAATCGAAACCAACCCCACTGGCTTTTTCCTGAATGCGATTGGCTTTCACCAATGCAGGTAATGCCACAGGCACTCCTTCCAATACCCGTTTATTGCCCCCTTTTTCTTTCAACTTTAACGCTTCCCAGTTTTCTTCTACCTTGCGGGCCGAGCCATTCACATTCACCTCACCAAAAACATGCGGGTGCCGGTAAATCAATTTCTCATTAATCCCTTCCAACACATCGGCCATATCAAAAGCTCCTTTTTCGGAACCTATTTTTGCATAAAAAACAATGTGCAACATCAAATCGCCCAGCTCCTTTTTTATTTCCTGCAAATCGCTTTTTAAAATAGCATCGGCTAATTCATACGTTTCTTCTATCGTATTTTTCCGCAATGATTCCAGCGTTTGTTTTCTGTCCCACGGGCATTTCTCGCGCAACTCATCCATTATCTCCAGCAGCTCTTTAAAAGCCTTTAATTTTCTTTCCATAATAAAAAATATACTGAAATATTGAACCTTTTATTTTTCAGGTGTACTTCAATTCAGTTAAAATTATTTAACAACTTAAAGATGGAAATATTTAACCGGAAAAAAACCATTTTATTAATTATCCTTTTATTAATATTGTTTAGCGGATATTTTTTAATGGCCGGGCCAACGCTGCAAAACGATTATTTTAATCCTGAAATTTACAGTTTCAGGAGAATTACGCTGGCTCCATTAATAATCCTGCTTTCGTATGGAGGAATTATTTTTCTGATAGTGAAAAGGAAGTGATTTTTATTCGAAAAGATATAAAAAATGCGACAGATGAATTTTTGATGAAAAACATCATCAACGGAAATCGCCTTGCATTTAACGAACTTTACAATCGCTATCACGAGCGGCTATTTTATTACTTCTATCGCATGTTAGGCAATTGCGAAGAAACAGCCAACGATTTTCTGCAGGACATTTTCCTGAAAATTATTGATAAACCGGAGCTTTTCAACCCCGAATATCCTTTTCGTAAGTGGATTTTTTCGGTAGCACACAACATGTGTAAAAATGAATACAGAAAACGAGAGAAGCGGAAAACAGTTTTACAAGATACTTTTTCTGAATATATAGCCGATGAAACCAGTTTCGGAGAAGAAGAAAAAAGCAGGTTATTGGAAACCGCTTTTAAAATGAACGGATTAACGGAAAAATCGAAGGAAATACTTGTTCTTAAGTATCGTGAAAATTTTAGCATGGAAGAAATTTCAGAAATATTACATCTTCCAAAAGGAACAGTTAAGTCAAGACTTTTTTATGCACGGAATGAATTATCGAAACTTGTAAAAACATTACAAAACAAGGAGGATTGAACAATGAAAAATGAAATGACGGATAAATATTTAAGCGAATTGTTTCGGAATGATGAAACAGGATGCAAACCAGATCCTTCTGTTAAATCGCGTTTAGACTATACTTTTATGCTAAAAGAAAGCCAGGGAAAAATCCGTCAGAATTCATTCCTTGGACTATTCGCATGGATTTTTTCATTAAAAAGCCTCCCGGTTAAAGCAGCTTTTGTTTCTTTAATCCTGATGTTTTCCGTGTTTAACTTTCAGCAAAAGTCGGGTAATTTTGAAACTCCTACAGTTGACAGTGCCTCAATATTTACAATTCCGTTTAAACTCGATTCTGTAATTAATAAACCTTTTAGCAGCGACACATGCTCTTTTCCGGGAATTTAGGAAAACAAAGTTCATTCGTATTTCTTTTCCCCTTTCTGGTTCTTCCTTCTCCAAATAATCATGAAGATTAAAATTTGCGTTAATCAAGCCCATTATTACAAGCTATCATTAAAAAGCATGGCAAAATTTTCAAAGCTGCTTTGAGCATCCGGAAAGTGGTCATCCAGCTTTTGAGTACGAATAAGCCGTAACAATTGCTGATAATAATACATTTCAGTCATAATATCTGATTTCAGTGTCTCCCGTTGATTACGATTGAACTGCGAATAATAATCCAAATTTGTCTGCACTGATTGTAAAAAGTCATTTAACAATTGCAGTCCCAAATCATTTAATCCTGCAGAAAACAACAAGGCTGCCTGCTGCAAAGAATAGTTATCGTATTGAAAAACCTCTGCTGAAAAAAGCGACAGGCTTCGCTTCAGCACATTCTGTGCTTTCTCCGTTTTTCCTTCTTTTATCAAACCATCTGCCAACGAGTTAAAAATATTTCTTATTTGAAAAACACCCGCATTATATATGGAAAAATAATCGATATTCACATCCGACTTATCAATGTTTCCCCAGGCAAATTCTTCCATCAACTGTTCATAGAGCCGGTCGGTATTCATAGGCGGGTTATCCAGAACATTGTTCAAATCTGTTTTTTGCGGCACAACCTGATAAACCAGCCCATCCTGTTTCAAATAATCCAGCAATCCATGGCTTTGCGCTTCCATCTTCGAAACAAAACAGACAGGGCGCGTAGTTGCATTGGAAACCACAATATCCCAAAAAGCCAGTTCATGTTTATACAGCATGTCGCGGCTTTCTAACGAAACAGGAATTTGCCCGCTTTCACCATCTGCCGAAACAGTAAAAAATAATTCTTTGGCCGGAATAAAACGTAACGAATCGTCGCCCTGCGTTTTTAATGTTGTCCCCGGTTTTCCGCTGGCAATAAACCTCAAAACATCAGAAAAATCTACTTTCCTTTCAATTTTATCCAAAACGGCAACATAATCCAGTTTCCCTTCATCAATTGACTTTTGCGGAAGCTCCATTTGTAATCCATTGCTTTTATTCTTCGGCATTTTAAGCTGTTTTATAAACCAATTGGCACTTATAAAAGGCATAACTACCACACGCACATCGGGGCGGATTTCTTCCACCTCCTGGCAATATAAAATCGGGTAAGTATCATTATCTCCGCTGGTAAACAAAATAGCATTGGGGGGGCATGAGTTCAATATGTCAGCACCAAAATCGCGCGCCACATAACGATTGGAACGATTGTGATCATTAAAATTCTGAGCCAGTAACAAAACCGGGCTTCCCAGGAAAAGCACTATAAATAACAACACCGGAATTGACTTCGCCGGAACCTTCCGGGAAAGGAAATCTGCCATCCCGACAAATCCAAAACCAACCCAAATACTGAAAGCCATAAAAGCGCCAACATACACATAGTCACGTTCGCGGGGAACCAACGGAATTTCGTTTATATAGATAACCAGACCAAGCCCCGCCAGGAAAAATAATGACAATACACTAAAAAAGGAAACTTTATCTTTTTTATAATGAAAAACAGCTCCAAAAATTCCGAGCAAAAAAGGAATAAAAAAGTAGGTATTACGGGCACGATTATTTTTCATCCAGGAAGGTAAATTATTCTGCGGCCCCAGGCGCAATGCATCAATGGGTTTTATTCCTGAAATCCAGTTTCCTTTTGTAAGCTCTCCCCTGCCCTGAATATCGTTTTGGCGCCCTGCAAAATTCCACATAAAATATCGCCAAAACATATACCCCGACTGAAACCGAAGGAAAAAAGCAATATTCTCACCCAGCGTTGGCACTGTTATCACCTCGGCTTTTCCCGAATTTATTGTTGCACGAACTTTCCTGCCGGGAATATTTACCCAGTCTTTATAGGCTGCTATATGTCCTGGATTGTTACTGTACATTCGTGGAAAAACGGTGCATGTTTCAGGCGCAAATGTGTAAGTTGATGGCAAATTACGCTCCACATAACGAGTTCCGTCAAAATCTTTGGTTATCCGTTCATTAACACCCGTTACCGGCGAATTGTAATTCTGCCCGTATAAAAGCGGCCTTTTCGGGTATTGCTCGCGGTTCAGGTAATCAATCAGAGAATAAACATTATCGGGTTCACCAAAATTAACCGGCGGTCCGGCCTGTGAGCGGATTAAATTAACAGCATAAACAGAGAATCCTGTTAAAATAAGCGCCGCAGAAAAAACAGCAAGAGCTGCCTGTGTTTTTCCCCGCTTTTGAAAATAATGAATGCCAAAAGCAAACAAAACTCCCAGAAAAACAACGCTAAAGATTAGCCCCGAATTCAATGGAAGATGCAAACGATTAATAAACAAAGTTTCAGCAACAGAAAAGAACCACATGGTTCCGGGAATCAAAACATATAAAACAACCAGTAACAAACCACTTCCCAGTAAAAATGAAAGCACGATATTTTTAACAGAAACTTTACGTGTTTTCAAAAACACAATCATCGTTGCTGAAGGAATTATCAAAAGATTCATTAAATGAACGCCAAGCCCAAGCCCTGTTAAAATAGCAATCAATAAAATCCAGCGGTTGTTATCCGCTTCCCCAAAATGGGCTTCCCATTTTAAAATAGCCCAAAAACAAATGGTAAGAAAAAACATCGACAAAGCATAAACTTCGCCCTCTACTGCCGAGAACCAAAATGAATCGGTAAATGCAAAAGTGAGCGAACCAATTACTGCGCTGCCCATGACAAAAAAGGAATTGCTACTTATCTTCCGAACTAAAAACACCACGATATGAAACAAAAAGAAAATAGTAAGCGCACTAAACAGTCCCGACATCAGATTTATCGACCAGGCTATTTGGGTTTTATCTCCCATTGACAAAAACGAAAAAACCCGTCCCAGCACTACAAAAAGCGGAGCTCCCGATGGATGATTCACTTCAAGTTTTGTGGCCGAAAGGATAAATTCACTACAATCCCAAAAACTTGTAGTGGGCTCCAATGTTATAATATAGGTTATAAATGAAAGGATAAAAACAATAAACCCTATGCGGTTCGGCTGAATCTTTTTGAGCATATATTTTTTGAAAGAAGTACACGCAGAAGGGAAAAGGTTCAAAACAGAATGGGATTATTTTTGTAATTTTGAACATCTTTAAAAATTAAAATAAGCACTTGGAGAAACAAATATATTTAGATGGCATTGACCCACTGGAATTTTATGGGGTCAACAATGTAAAAATAAACCTGATAAAAAAATTATTTCCGAAGATAAACATCGCAGCTCGTGGCAATTCGCTCTTCATCCAGGGAGAAGAAAAAGAGATGAAACTTTTTGAAAAGAAATTTGCACTTCTGCTCGACCATTTTTTTCAATACAATATTTTAACCGAAGAAATTATTCTTGAAATTCTGGCTTCCGGGATTTCAACTTTCGAAGAAAACGGGACTTCAGAAAAAGATATTATCGTATTTGGAAATTCAGGGAAACCCATCAGGGCAAGAACTCCCAACCAAAGAAGGCTGGTGGAAGAGAACGAAGAAAACGACCTGATTTTTGCCATTGGCCCGGCAGGAACCGGAAAAACATACACTGCCATCGGGCTTGCCGTTAAAGCACTAAAAAACAAGGAAATAAAAAAAATAATCTTGAGTCGGCCGGCGGTGGAAGCAGGAGAAAACCTGGGTTTTCTTCCCGGCGATTTGAAAGACAAAATCGATCCGTATTTACAACCGCTCTACGATGCATTACTGGATATGATTCCGCCACGAAAACTGGAAGAATACATGAAAGACGGCACCATACAAATTGCGCCACTGGCTTTTATGCGAGGAAGAACATTGAGTAATGCTTATGTTATTCTGGATGAAGCGCAAAACACTACAGTTAATCAGTTAAAAATGTTCCTTACAAGGATGGGGTTAAATGCCAAATTCATCATTACCGGCGATGTAACTCAAATTGACCTTCCAAGGAAAAGTCATTCAGGATTGTTACATGCATTAAAAATACTGAGAAAAATACCATCAATTTCAATCATTGAGTTTAACCAGAAAGATATTGTTCGTCACAAACTGGTTCGCGACATAGTTGAAGCCTACGATAAACATGCCGAGAAAGTGGAGCAGGAAAAAGAGAAAAAAAATTAATACAATATTTAGTAATATCATTAATAAAAAATAACATCATGAGTAACGCATTGACAAAAACAGACTTTAATTTTCCGGGACAGAAAAGTGTATACCACGGAAAAGTACGCGATGTATATAACATTAATGACGATTTCCTGGCAATGATTGTTTCCGATCGAATTTCCGCATTTGATGTAGTACTTCCCAAAGGAATTCCTTACAAAGGACAAGTACTTAACCAGATTGCAGAAAAATTCCTCGATGCAACTGCCGACATTGTTCCCAACTGGAAAATTGCCACACCCGACCCAAATGTAACCATTGGCCACATGTGCGAGCCATACAAAGTAGAAATGGTTATTCGGGGTTACTTAACAGGCCATGCATGGCGGGAATACCGCGATGGGAAACGCTCGCTTTGCGGAGTACCACTTCCGGAAGGTATGGTAGAAAACCAGAAATTCGAAGCTCCGATTATTACGCCCACCACCAAAGCCGATGAAGGGCACGATGAAGATATTTCACGCGACGAAATTATTGCGCAAGGACTGGTTGACAAAGCGGAATATGAAATGCTGGAAGATTATACCATGAAACTTTTTCTGCGAGGAACAGAAATCGCGGCTGAAAAAGGATTAATACTGGTTGATACCAAATATGAATTCGGGAAAAAAGACGGTAAAATTTACCTCATTGACGAAATTCACACGCCGGATTCTTCCCGCTATTTTTATGCCGAAGGTTACGAAGAAAGACTTGCCAAAGGCGAAAAACAAAAACAACTCTCAAAAGAATTTGTGCGCCAATGGCTTATTGAAAATGGGTTCCAGGGAAAAGAAGGACAGAGCATTCCTGATATGTCAGAGGAATTTGTTAACTCGGTTTCGGAACGCTACATCGAACTTTTTGAAAACATTACCGGCGACAAATTTCAAAAGTCGGATACAGAAAAAATAAATTCAAGGATTGAATCTACAGTTACTGAATTTTTAAAACAACAAGCATAAACTATTTAACCCGCTGGTGAAACTAAGTTGGAACATGCTGGATTACAGTTCGACTACGCTCACCATGACTGTCAGACTGAGCGTAGTCGAAATCTGAAATAATTACACCAACGGATATCATTTATTTGTCATTTCGAACGAAACGATGAAGAAGCTCTTCAATACAATGAAAAGGGTTTTCACTAAAATCGTTCGAAATGACAGTTAAAACAACCCGGATGAAACAATTTATTTTCACAACCATCTTTCTTTTATTTTTCGTTAGCTTGTTTGCGCAAGACGAGGCAACTCTTGTAAAACAAGGTCAGAAAGCCCCCGATTTTTTATTTGAAATTGTACCGGGCAAAACCAAAAAACTTTCTGATTTTAAAGGGAAAGTTGTTTGGATAAACTTTTTCGCCACCTGGTGCCCTCCGTGCAGAAAAGAACTACCTCATCTTCAAAAAGAAGTATATGATAAATACAAAAACAATAAAAATTTTGTACTAATCATTTTGGGACGCGAACATAAATGGGACGAGGTAAACAAGTTCAAAACAGAACAGGGCTTTACCATGCCTTTTTACCCGGATCCGGAACGGAAGGTATTTTCAAAATATGCCACCCAGAATATTCCAAGGAATTTCATTATAGATAAAGAGGGAAATGTAGCTGTTTCTTCAACGGGTTTTACCGAAAAAGAATTTGAAGAAATAAAAACAAAGGTTGCCCAACTTTTGAAATAATTTCATTACTTACCCAATTGCAAATGAAGATTTATATTGTTGGTTCCGGAAAATTAGCCAATGCATTACTAAATGCCAAATTAACATTTCCCTCGTGCGAAGTTGAAAAGTGGGACACAAAAAACAACAAATTAAAAGAGAAAGCAATTGTAATCCATGCCGGTTCAGGAAGACAATTACAAGAATGCCTTGATTTTTGCACCAAAACCAAATCGGTATTTGTCGAGCTTTCTACCGGATTGCAAAGCGAAAAAACGGTACATGACTTTCCGTTTATTATTTGTCCAAACACTTCTATTCTGGTACTAAAAACGATGCACATTCTAAGAATTAACGGTGAGCATTTTAAAAACTACGACATTTCTATTACTGAATCGCACCAATCAACAAAAACGACAGAACCGGGAACCGCATTTACTTTTGCCCAAGCATTGAATTTTCCCACCGAAAAAATCGTATCAGTCCGTAATCAGGAGATTCAGCAAAATGGATTAAATATTCCTCAAGAATACCTGGACAAACATGCTTTTCATAGAATTGTAATAAAAGACGGAGAAGATGAAATAACCATTGAAACAAAAGTTTTGGGGCATAAATCGTATGCAAGTGGCGTGAGTAAAATAATTGAAGCGATTCTAAAAAACAATCTTGAAAATAAAAATTATACGGTTTGGGATTTGATTGAAAGTAACCTTATATAGGCAACAAACAAAAATATGTATCAAAGAGAACCTGAAAAACTCGTGCTCGTAAAAATTACGTTGAAATATTAAATATCCATTTTTAATTTCGTTCCATCTATTTGCTGTTCATTCATCATTTTTCGAGTTTTTCGCATCCCATAAATTATAAAACCTAGCCCCACTAAAATATAAGGAATACTTAGCAGCTGTCCCATATCCAGTTTCATACCTTCTTCAAATGCTACTTGCCGTTCCTTTACAAATTCAATAAAAAAACGGGCCGTAAAAATCAAAACCAGTGTGCTCCCAAAGAAAGCTCCATTCTTTAAAAACTTCCGTTTTGTTTTATACAGGAAAAAGGTAACACCAAAAATCAGAAAATAAGCAAGAGCTTCATAAAGCTGAGCGGGGTGCCGCGGAACATTGTCTACACGCTCAAAAATAAATGCCCACGAAACGTGCGAAGGCATTCCTATAATTTCAGAATTCATGAGGTTTGCCAATCGGATAAAAGCACCGCCAAGGGCAGCTACCACGGCAATTAAATCAATAGTATCCAATATGGGATGTTTGGTTTTGCGTGAATAAAAAACAAGTGCAATTATCAGCCCTAAGGCGCCACCATGGCTTGCCAACCCCTGGTAACCGGTAAATTTTATGCCTCCGCCTTCCTGAAATTTTACTGGCAAAATCATTTCCAGCGGATGAGCCAGAAAATACGAAGGTTCGTAAAACAAGCAGTGCCCCAAACGAGCACCTGCCAAAATTCCAATCATCCCATATACCGAAAGCTTTTCCAGATTGGAAGCAGGTATATTCTCGTTCTTAAAAATCCATCCCAAAATATACACACACAAAATCAAGCCGCCTACAAACAGCAAACCATAGTAACGGATTGAAATACCAAATACATTTACAATCTCGGGATCAGGATTCCAATGAATATAAATTAAGCTCATAAAATTGACTGCTAATAATTATCGGCTAAAAACATAAATAAGCAGCGATAAATTTACATAAGTTGAAAACAGGCTCCAATTTTCACCACAATAAAATATTTCAGAATAAAACCTCTTTTTTGCTCTTTATGTTTTAAATAATTATTTTTGCGCCACAATTTTTGAATGTTTTTGACATGCATTTATACAACAGAATCAACAGAGAAGAATTAAAGAAAAAACTTCAGGAGGAAACTTTTAACAGAAAAACTATCTCATTTTATAAGTATCATTACCTGGATACCCCACAGGAATTCAGAGACAATATTTTTCGCGATTGGTTTCCGCTGGATTGTTTTGGAAGAATTTATGTTGCCCGCGAAGGAATTAATGCGCAAATGAGCGTTCCGGAACACAACTGGGAAGCTTTTACCGAAACACTCAAAAAGTATGAAATACTGAATAATATTCCTATAAAATATGCCATTGAAGACGATGGTAAATCGTTTTACAAACTCACCATAAAAGTAAGGCCCAAATTGGTTGCTGATGGTTTGGACGATGGAACTTATGATGTAACCAATGTCGGGAAGCATTTATCAGGAGTAGAATTTCACAATTACATAGGCCAGGAAAATACAGTGGTTGTAGACATGCGAAATTTCTATGAAAGCGAGATTGGCCATTTTGAAGGAGCTATTTGCCCCGAAGCTGATACATTCAGGGAAGAACTGGAAATAGTTACCGATTTACTGGAAGAACAAAAAGACAAAAAAATTCTATTGTATTGTACCGGAGGAATTCGTTGTGAAAAAGCCAGTGCCTACCTCAAGCACCATGGTTTTGAAGATGTGAACCAATTACATGGTGGTGTTTTGGAATATGCCCGTCAAATAAAAGCCGCCAATCTCGAACCAAAATTCATTGGGAAAAATTTTGTTTTTGATGAACGAATGGGAGAAAGTGTAAACGGACAAATAATTTCGCATTGCCACCAATGCGGAAAACCATGTGATACACATACCAACTGCGCCAACAACGGATGCCACATCCTTTTTATACAATGCGATGAATGCCGCGAAAAATACGATGGTTGCTGTACTCCGGAATGTGCAGCAGAAAAAGCAGGGAACCTGATTGGCAAAAAAGAAAATCGTTATATTTTTGGCAACGCCCAGAAATACAGAAAAAGTCTGGCGCTGGTAAAAACAGAACAAAACAATTTAAATGTAAATGCCTGATTTCTGGAAAGAATTTAATGGCCCCGTTTTTTCACTTGCCCCAATGGAAGACGTTACCGATACCGTTTTTCGCGAAATTGTAATGGGAATGACAATGCCGGGGAAACTTAATATCGTTTTTACGGAATTTACCTCGGTGGAAGGTATGAACCACCCGGTAGGAAGAGAGCGCGTTTCGGAACGCCTGATTGCAAACGACTCTGAACGGGAACTTCTGCAAAAACTAAACATAAAACTGGTGGCTCAAATCTGGGGGCGTAATCCGGAGGTGTATAATACCATTGCAAAACATATTACAGAAAATTATCAGTTTGACGGCATTGATATAAACATGGGCTGTCCGGTAAAAAAAGTATTTAAAATTGGCGCTTGCAGTGCGTTAATTGACGAACCGGAACTGGCAAAGGAAATTGTTCTGGCAACCAAAGAAGGAACCCACTTGCCCGTTAGTGTAAAAACCCGCACCGGAATAAAAACCCACCAAACAGAAGTTTGGATTTCCAACTTGCTCGAAGTTGATCCTGCAGCTATTATTTTGCACGGGCGTACACAAAGACAACAATCGGAAGGAGAAGCAAGCTGGGATGAAATAAGAAAAGCAGTGGAAGTTAAGAATCAACAAAAACCGGAAATACCGCTGCATGGGAATGGCGACGTTTATTCTTACCAACAAGGGCTGGAGCGTATTTCAGAGACAGGAGCAAACGGAGTGATGATTGGCCGCGGAATTTTTCAGAATCCCTGGTTCTTCTCGCCAGAAAAAACAGAAATAACAAAAAAAGAGCGCATTCAGAAATTAATAGAACATACCCGGCTTTTTGAAAAAACATGGAGCCCGGATAAAAACTTTAATATACTAAAACGTTTCTACAAAATTTACCTCAACAGTTTTGAAGGTGCGGCTAAAATGCGCGCCGATTTAATGAATGTAAAAAACTACGAAGAAGTATATTCTTATTTCAGCTAAACAAAATTTTTGGTTCAGGTGTAATAAAAGCCGGAAACTTCATACTTTTAAGGAAAACAAAAATCAACGTATGAAACGCCTGACTATTCTGTTCATTTGTTCCCTTCTTCTTTCGTGTGCATCCAAAGAAACAAAAATATACCAGTGGCGTGGCGAAGCCCGGAAAGGCATTTTCCAGGAACACAACCTGATGAAAAAGTGGCCCGAAAACGGACCAAAAGAAATCTGGCATGCAGAAAATATTGGTAATGGTTATGGCTCTCCGACGATTACTGAGAATGCAATTTTTATTACCGGCGAAATCGATAGCACTGCCTGGCTGTTTTGCTTCGATTTAGCAGGAGAAATACGCTGGAAACAAAAACTGGGGAAAGAATGGACAACCGGGTTCCCGGGGTCACGTTCTGCCCCAACCATTGCCGGAGATCTTGCGTATGTAGTTACCGGAATGGGCAACCTCTTTTGTTTAAAAAGTAACGATGACGAGATTATCTGGAACAAAGATTTTAAAACAGATGGAAAAGGCATTTATCCAATGCATGGATTTTCTGAAGCTCCGGTAATTGACTCCGATAAAATTTTCTGGACTACCGGAGGAAAAGAAACAAATGTACTTGCTCTCAACCGCTTTACCGGAGAAACAATCTGGTCGTGTAAAGGAGTGGGTGAACGTTCCGGTTATAACCCTGGAAATCTGATAGAACTTCCCAATCGAAAGATTTTCGTCACTTTCTCTGCTTACCATTTAATGGGAATTGATGCCCAAACAGGCCAATTACTTTGGACTCATTTACAGGACAATACTCCGGAAGAAAAAAAGGAATTAGGAGTTGGGGACACGCACAGTAACGGAATTATTTATGAAAACGGATATATTTACTATGCTGCCGGCGATGGGAATTGTGGGGTAAAACTTCAGCTGTCTGAAGATGGAAGTACAATTACTGAAATCTGGCGCATCCCGGATTTTGATGGTTTCATGGGAGGCATTGTTAAAGTTGGTGACTTTATTTATGGCAGCAGATCTTCAAAACGGGAGCTTTTAAGTCTCAATGCAACAACCGGAGAAAACACAGATACACTTGCCATTGGCAGTGGTGCTTTAATTGCCGCCGATAATATGCTTTACTATTATAACCAGCGAGGGCAACTATCTTTGGTAAGTTATGAACAGGGAAAAATGAAACAGGAAAGTGTCTTTAAAATTGTGCGTGGGACAAGAGAACATTTCTCGCACCCCGTAATTAAAAATGGAATTCTTTACCAACGCCATGGCAATACACTCATGGCGTTCGATATTCGGGAGGATAAAATGTAATTATCTATTTTAGTTCCAAATATCTCAGAAACTCTTCGCGAACAGACTTGTCTTTAAACTTTCCTGAATATTCAGCTGTAACTGTTGTACTGCTTTCATCCTGAATACCACGGCAAGATACACACATGTGCTTGGCGTCAATAACCACAGCCACATCGTCTGTCTTCAGTATTTTCTTTAGTTCGGCAGCAATTTGAACAGTCAGCCTTTCCTGCACCTGTGGACGACGGGCAAAATAATCAACGATCCGGTTAATTTTTGAAAGACCAATAACCTGACCGCTGGAGAAATAAGCTACATGAGCCTTTCCTACAATGGGCAAAAAATGGTGTTCGCAAAACGAATTCATATTGATATTTCGTTCCACCAACATTTCCCCATATTTAAATTTATTTTCAAAAACTGAAATTTTGGGTTTATTCGCAGGGCTCAGTCCGTAAAAAATCTCATTCACAAACATTTTAGCAACCCGGTGCGGCGTCCCCTGTAAACTATCATCAGTAAGGTCAAGCCCGAGTGTATTCATAATATCCCGAAACTTATCCTCAATAATCTCCATTTTTTCATCATCCGATAGAACAAAGGCATCTTTACGAAGCGGTGTATCTACTGATGTTGCTATATGATTATCACCAATAATTTCATATCCATTTTTTTCGAGTGCATGGCCATTCCCGTTTAACTGGCTCTCCCCATTTGTCCGCTGCCATACCATTTCTTCTTTCATCTCCCTACTCCTTTCAAAATTTGCGATTTGTTTTCTGTTCTGTACATCCAGTCTTTTATGAATGCGATATAGTAAAACAGACACAAAGTACTTTTGTTTAAAATACATTCTCGATTACATAAACAAACAAGCCCCCATCATATACCAAACAAAGCAACTTGCGGTTAGACCGCATCTCGGGAACACCTGATTTTAACAAATCATTCATATTAAAACAATATTAGATAGTAACTTTTTAGTTATTTTTGAGAATAAACCAGAAATCCCATGAAACAATTAAAAGAATTCATTCACATATGTGCCATCATTTTTTTGTTTAGCATTTGTAACCAGCAGGCAAAAGCTGCACGCAACAAAGACAAAACCAATATACTGGTTATATTGGTGGATGATCTGGGATATGGAGACTTATCTGTAAATGGCGGAGTGGATATTCAAACTCCCAACATAGATAAACTTTTTGAAAGAGGAATGCGATTTTCAAATTTTTATGCCAATTGCACAGTTTGTTCCCCTACCCGCGCAAGTTTAATGACAGGATGTTATCCTGATTTAGTTGGCGTCCCTGGAGTAATAAGGACCAATGAAACCAATAGCTGGGGTTACCTTTCTGAAGATGCAATTACACTTCCGCAATTGTTAAGATCGTCGGGGTATAAAACAGCCATTATCGGGAAGTGGCACCTGGGATTAGAATCTCCGAACACACCTAATGAAAGAGGATTTGATTTTTTCCATGGTTTTTTAGGAGATATGATGGACGATTACTGGACACATTTGCGACAAGGCAATAATTATATGCGGCTCAATACAGAAGTAATAGAACCCGAAGGCCATGCAACCAACATATTCTCTGACTGGGCTATTGATTATTTAAAAAAAGAGGAAAATGATGAATCACCATTTTTTCTTTATCTCGCCTACAATGCGCCTCATTTTCCTATTCAACCACCAGTAGAATGGCTGAAAAAAGTACAGGAGAGAGAAAAAGGAATATCTGAAAAAAGGGCAAAAAATGTAGCGCTGGTTGAACATCTGGATGCAGGGATAGGAAAAGTTATAAAAGCGCTGGAAGAAACCAGGCAAGATAAAAACACGCTAATTATTTTCTCTTCTGATAATGGAGGCCATCTTCCCAGTGGAGCGTCAAACGGCAACCTGCGGGGAGGAAAACAAGATATGTATGAAGGTGGCATAAAAGTTCCGACCTGCTTTGTATGGAAAGAAGCAATAAAAGCAGGAACCGTTTGTGACAATCTTGCATTAACCATGGACATTTTGCCAACACTCTGCGAAATTACAAACAGTAAAATTCCTGAGAATATAAATGGAATAAGCTTACTACGTAGTCTGTATGAGCAGGATCAGGTAACAGATAACCGCGCAGTTTATTTTATGCGGCGTGAAGGCGGTTTTTACGGAGGGCTCTGTTACTATGCCGTTCGACAGGGACAATACAAACTGGTACAAAATACGCCCTATGAGCCCATACAACTATTTAATCTCCGAACCGATCCCGGTGAACATATTCCTCTTAGTGAAAATTCAGACAAGTATAGGGATTTAAAATACCGTCTTTCTCAGCATATTCGTGAAGCAGGAAAAATCTCATGGCTAAAATAAATATAAGGCTTATATTTACATAAATATTATTTATTCAAAACTAGACCCAAAAATGAGAAAAATTATTACCTTATTACTCATTCTTTCGTTAACACAACATTTATCCGCTCAAACCAAGAAAGAAGATAATGCTGAATTCCTCAACCTAAATAAACCAGCCCGTTTGGAATGGTTCAGGAATCTTGGTTTTGGAATGTTTATTCATTTTAGTCTCGACAGCCAACTGGGCGTTGTAATCAGCCATTCATTGGCAGGTGCTTCCAACGATTATATTGATCGTTTCATGACAAAATTGCCACAAACATTCAATCCCAAAGATTATAATCCCGAAGAAATAGCTAATCTGGCAAAACTCGCCGGTATGAAATACATCGTTTTTACTACAAAACACCATTCAGGGTTCTGTATGTGGGACACAAAAACTACTGACTTTAACATTATGAATACGCCATATGGAAAAGACCTGCTGGCAGAGTATGTAAAGGCAACGCGCAAAGCTGGCCTGGCTGTGGGTTTCTATTTCTCTCCTGAAGATTTTTCTTTTCTCCACAAAAACGGCTTACCGGTACGACGCATATTTCCGGAACCTATTCCTGAAAAGATTATGCAGAAGTATGTGAAGCTGCTAGAGCTACAGTGTATTGAGTTAATGGCACAATACGGAGACATTGATGTAATATTTTTTGATGGAGGAGAAGGTCCGTTGCAGGAAAAATGTAAGAAAGTTGTATGGGAACTTCAACCAAATATTGTTGTTACCCGGGGAGCTATAAAAACTCCTGAGCAAACCATTTTAGGAACTACATCCAGTGAGCCGTGGGAATCATGCATTACCATGGGTACTCAATGGGCTTACAAACCCACAAACGAAACGTACAAAACAGGCAGCAGACTAATCGAGTTATTAATTGAAACAAGAGCAAAAGGAGGCAACCTGCTGTTGAATGTAGGTCCCAAACCCAATGGAGAGTTACCAGAACAACAGGAAGCAAACCTGCGAGAAATAGCTGCATGGGATTTTGTAAACCACGAAGCTATAGAGAAGGTTAGCCCCTGGATATTTCCCAATGAGGAAAACATTTGGTTTACCTGGAAACCTGAAGAAAAAACGCTTTATGCCATAGTAACCCAGATAAGTGACTGGCAAAGAGGAGTAAGAAAAGAATTCACCATAAAATCAGCGTTTACTTCTGCACAAACGGAAGTTACAATATTGGGGCAGTCGGGAGAATTGGTAGAATACCAACCGAATACCGATGCAACAACTTATTTTGAGCAAAAAGAAGATGGTTTACATATTTCATGCGTAAGAGCCCAACGTATTTACAACGACCACAAATGGCCGAATCCGGTGGTTCTAAAAATTACCCATGTTGAACCTGCTCTTCAACCACCTACTGTTACAACTCTAAAACCGGTTATCTCTGAGATCGCAGACAAAGCTCAGTTAACTCTTAATGGCAAAATAGTAAGTATGGGAGATTCCCAAAGCTTGAAAGTTGGGTTTCAATACCGGGAATATGCAGGCTTTGTGGAAGAATTATATTCCGATCAATGGAAAGAAACTACCACAAAAAACATTAGTAAAACAGGGGAATTTGAAATAAAAGCGCCTGTACAGAAAGGAGGAAAAGAATACCAAATCAGGGCATTTGTAGATCATCCTAAAATGCGTATTTACGGAGATATTGTAAAAGTAAAATTTTAGAAATTCCTCCCGATTAATCGGTTGTAAATTGATCAGGATGTTTCCCTGCGATCCCTTTTTCCCTGAAAAAATCTTTTAATCGCTGAATATCTGCTTTTGAATCATCGGTAAGAGGAAATTCTTCCCAGATACGGAGTTCTTTTCGTCCCCAATCAAAAGTAGTTGGAAAAACCGGAACGTTGGCAGCTCTGGCAATGGTATGAAAACCAGCTTTCCATTTTGTGGTTCGCTTTCTCGTCCCCTCTGGAGTGATAGCAAGATGAAAATGATCGCGCTCTTTAAAAAGCTGAATGGTTTGCCGAATTACATTTGTCCCATTGGAACGGTCAATAGGAATACCTCCCATTCTTCGAACGATACTTCCCAGTGGCCAGAAAAAGAACTCCTTTTTTATCAAAACATTAGGTTTACCTCCAAGCGATTTATAGTACATCCAGGCAATGAGGAAATCCCAGGCACTGGTATGTGGAGCACCAACAAAAATACAATATTCCCCTTTTATTGATTCACTAAAGCTTTTCCACCCTATCAACTTTAGTAAAAACTTACATAATTTCACCATCATTCTGTAACTGTCTTTATTTCTATACTTTCAGCATTGGCATATTTTTTCAGAAGTGCAACAGCCATTTCTGTTGCCATCTGCAAATCTCCTCCGCCAAAATCAATTATTATCATAAAAAAATGTCTGGTCTCTTCAGAAACGGCTGTCCGCAATGAATCACTTGTTGGAGAACCAAAAGCTCCGGTATCATCTCTAAATACAGGCAAAAATTCAATATTCAACTCTCCCCTGCCAATTCCTATATACACCTCTTCTCCGGTTCCGATTCCAAAAGCAACATCTCCTTTTATCTTATCTGCATCATATCCTCCAATAGAGTATCCCGATGAAATGGAAACAAGATTTAACAGATCCACTACATTATTTACCTGATATAGCTCTTTTCGCTTTATAACCCGTCGTAATAATGCCTCTGCCGACAAACGGTAGCGTGCAGGATCCTTCCCACAAGCTTTGTAAGCTATTCTGGAAGAATTTATTGCAGGCATATGACTTATCTGCTCCACTTTTGTTTCGGCTGCAATGGTAATAATCTTTTTTTTAATCTCCTCCCACAAATCCTCATTTTTTTGCTGTACCTCCACAACGCAATTAATACATGCCAGACGAAGTTCAGGCACCCTTTGCTTTAATTCTTCTGAAATATAAACTGTTCCCATGTGGTTTTATATATTAATTTTTTTCTAATTTAATTCCATGCTTTTTAATTTTTTAAAAAAGCATTATTTTAGATCCGAATAGAACATCCAAAATTATACAAAATGAAACAAAATCTAACCGTGCTAATAATCCTTTTATTATTAACTGTAAACGTTTCGGCACAAGAAATAGCAATTATCCCAAGACCTGCCGAAATGGCTATTCAGAAAGGAAACTTTTCACTGGACAAAGGTTGTACGCTAAAATTTGATGCCTCCAATGAAGAGGTAGCTCGCATAGCCAGCTTTTTTAATGATTACCTACAGGAAATGTACGGATTTACGGTTGGAGAAAATGCAAATGGGAAAACCATAGAATTTAAATTACTAAGTAGCCTCAATATCAACAAAGAAGGCTACCTTTTAAAAGTAACAAGCAATAAAATAGTAATTACGGCCACTGCACCTAATGGGTTGTTCTACGGAATGCAATCGCTAAAGCAACTTCTTCCGGTAGAAGCATCCAATGGCACTCTTCAGCTACAAGCGGTTGACATAAAAGATGAGCCACGTTTTGCATGGCGTGGTAACATGCTGGATGTAGGCCGACATTTTTTTCCCATTAGTTTTCTGAAAAAATATATTGATATTCTGTCTATGTATAAAATAAATACTTTCCACTGGCACCTTACTGAAGATCAGGGCTGGCGGCTGGAAATAAAGAAATATCCGCAGCTAACAGAAACTTCACATTGGCGGGAACAAACCATTGTGGGGCATGCCAGAACATCAACAACTTATGATGGCATTGGGTATGGAGGATTTTACACACAGGATCAGGCGAAGGACCTGGTAAAATATGCTGAGGAAAGATACATTACCATTGTTCCCGAAATTGAAATGCCAGGCCACTCAAGCGCAGCACTGGCTGCATACCCAAACCTCGGATGTACCGGAGGCCCTTATAAAGTGCAGGAAACATGGGGAGTTCATAAAGATGTTTATTGTGCCGGAAAAGACGAAACATTTATATTCCTTAAAAACGTACTCGACGAAGTTATGGATATTTTCCCTTCGAAATTTATTCATATTGGCGGTGATGAATGCCCGAAAGATGCATGGGAAAAATGCCCCGACTGCCAGAAACGAATTGCAGACAACGGGCTAAAAAACGAACACGAGTTGCAAAGTTGGTTTATTACGCAAATGGATCATTACTTAACCTCTAAAGGCCGCCGCCTTGTGGGATGGGATGAAATACTTGAAGGAGGATTGGCGCCACAGGCTACAGTCATGAGCTGGCGTGGTGAAAAAGGAGGTATTGAAGCGGCAAAACAACGCCACGATGTAGTTATGAGCCCCACGACTTATATGTATATTGATTATTACCAATCGGAAGATAAAGAGAATGAACCACTTGCCATTGGTGGGTTTCTACCTGTTGAAAAAGTTTACAATTACAATCCAATACCGAAAGAATTATCAGCAGAAGAAGCAAAGCATATATTAGGAGTACAAACAAACCTGTGGACAGAATATGTTCCGAATACCAAACAGGCAGAATATATGTTACTGCCCCGACTGCAGGCTGAAGCTGAAGTTGCCTGGACCCCGCAAGATGAAAAAGACTTTGGCAATTTTGGAAAAAGGCTGAACGTTGATTATAAACGACTGGACAAATTAGGCATCAATTACAGAGACCATAATAAAAGGTAGTTTTAACAAGTTAAACAGTAAAAAAAAGGATTCCATCGCGAGATGGAATCCTTTAATTTTTCAGACTATCTTTGTATTAAATCATATTCTACATTAGTAGCAACAGGAAATGTATCCTGTTTATTTTTGCTAGTAACGTTCTCTGCGGTTATATCCTCCGCCGCCACGACGATCACCACGGTCACCACCTCCACCATTATTCTGGCGAGGGCGAGACTCATTCACTTTGATATTTCTTCCGCCAACTTCAGCGTTGTTCAGTTCTTCGATGGCTGTTCTGGCTTCATCATCAGCACTCATTTCAACAAAACCAAAACCTTTACCTCTACCTGTAAATTTATCAGTGATAATTTTAGCAGAAGTTACTTCACCATACTCTTCAAAAATACCTCTTAAATCTTCCTCACCAAGGTTAAACGGAAGATTTCCAACATAAATGTTCATTTGTTATTATTTAAAAATTAGCAATTCGTATATCATCATAACACAAACTCCATAGCATGTTCGCTTCCCGGATTTACGTCAATATCGAATTACAGGAATTTTGAATCAGCAATAAAAACCGTGAGAAAAACAAGAAAGGAAAACTGTGTCCAGATTGTTAAAAACCAATAAAAAAAAGACCAACTCGTTCGTTTTCAGACAATCAAAACATAAAAATCTTTACCATCATAAAAAACTCAACGTCACAAAGGTAAATTAAAATTGTAATTATCAAACAGAATGGAAGAAAATTATTAAAAACCTTTACTTAGGTGCGAAAATATACTCTTTGTTATTAAGGAATTAGGATGGCAATACTCTCAATCGGAAATTAAATCACGGATTACTACGCTGCTGGCAAAACCCCCAAACAGCGCCGGCATATAAGAAATGGTGCCGACCGTTGATTTTTTGTTCTTACCATCCTCTAAACGAACTGCATGAGCAGACACTTCTTCAGGTGAAAAAACAACGGAAACCCCACTTCTAATTCCCATTCTGGAGAGTCGTTTCCGAAGCATACGGGCAAGCCTGCAACCATATGACTTGGAAAGATCGGCAATTTGCACTTTCTGAGGATCCATTTTCCCGCCGGCCCCTAAAGAACTAACTACTTTTAGTTTTAACTGTAGTGCGTGGTAAATAAGAAATACTTTGGGTGAAAGTGTATCAATTGCATCTACAATATAATCAAACGACTGACTTTTTAATAATTCAAGAATTTTCTCATCGCTGATATAATCATTAATAACTGTTAAACTGATTTCAGGATTAATATCCAGAAACCGGGCAGATAAAATATCAGCCTTTGCTTTACCAATTGTACTAACCAAAGCCGGAAGCTGGCGATTCCGGTTCGAAACTTCAACAACATCTCCATCAACAATTGTCATATGCCCTATGCCGGCCCGGCATAGTTCTTCGGCTGCATAAGCACCAACTCCTCCCAAACCAACAACAAGTACGTTCGCTGCTTTTAATTTCGCTAAATTTTCTGCCCCAACAAGCAACTCAGTTCTCTCCAACCAATCCATATTATATCTTCCAAAAAACTTCTTTATTCGTTATTTAGGTGGCAAATATAAATCAATCTACAGAAAAGGAAACATTTTCAATCTGGTTAAAATTTTTCCACACAGACTCCATTAATTCATCAACAGGAATTGCTTTCAACTCTGCCCCCTTATGATATATTTCCTCTACATCCCCTTCATATTCATCTGTTTCAAAGAAAATCCGGTCAAGAGGAAGAAATTTAAAAGATTCGATTGCTTTTGCATCAGGCTTAAACAAATTTTTTCCAAAAGAAAATAGAAAATTGCTATCCAATAACTGCTTTGTCATTTCCAGGCTTCCATTATAACCATGCATTATCCAAGCCATCTCGGGATGTAATTTCTTATACATCTGTATAACCTCATTATAGGCTTTTACACAATGAATGACCAACGGCTTTTTCATCTCTTCCGACATAAATGACTGAGCTTCAAAAACTCGCAACTGTTCGTTAAAATCGTTATTCACTTTTTTATCCAGGCCACATTCCCCTATAAATATTATGTGGTCAAATTCCAATGCATCTTCCATCTGCAAAAGCCACTCGTTATTTTCTTCCGGTGTTTTAATATACCACGGATGCAATCCTACCGAATAAAAATTACGACCGGAAAATGCAGCAAATCCTTCCCCTGGAAAAATATTCTGAACAGTCACTGTTTCCTGTTCTGTCCTGTTAAGGTGAGTATGGATATCAATAAATGGCAATGAATTCATCTACTTAAAAAGGTATTACTATGATGCCAATTCCAAAATCTTCCTAATCATATTTTCTGCTCCAATGGCAATCTGATCAATCGTTGCATCGAGCATATAGCAGGGAGTTGTTACTATTTTATTCTTTTCGTCAAAAACAATTTCACCGTGTGTAGTATTTTTATGGGTTCCTCCCATTACCTGTATAGCCGTGGCCGTTCCTTCATCACTACCAATGGTTACTTCCACATTTTTAAGTACACGGGTTATTAACACCGGAGAAATGCAAAGCGCTCCAATGGGTTTATTGGCCGCGACCGTATCTTTAATTGCTTTTTCAACTTCAGGAATTACCACACAATCAACTCCATCAAAAGCAAAAGTGCAGAGATTCTTAGCCACCCCAAAACCGCCGGGAAAAATAAGGGCATCAAAATCTGCAGCATTATACTCCACTAAAGATTTTACATTGCCACGGGCAATTCGGGCTGACTCTACAAGTACATTGCGGATTTCCGGCATTTCTTCACCGCTTAAATGGTTTACCACATGTGCCTGGTTAATATCGGGAGCAAAACACTGATACTCCGCTCCTTCTCTGGAAATGGCTAACATGGTTAATGTTGCTTCATGAATCTCGGCGCCATCATACACACCATTTCCTGCAAGTATTACTGCTATCTTTCTCATTGGATAATATTTTTCATTTTAACGTTTACTATCGTACATAAAATCAGCCGGCCACTATGTTTTGCCCCTCATTTAACCACTGCAAACCGACCTAACTCATTTTATTCTTTGAACATTTATGCTCAAAATTACAGTTTATACGATAAAATGAAAAAAAGCTTTCACAAAAACCTTAACCAATCTTATTCTATTTCTTCTAAATTATATGGAGTTTCCTGATATACATAATAATTAAGCCAATTGGAAAATAAAAGATTGGCTGTAGATCTCCACCGCATGAGCGGTAAATTGTCTGGATTATCATCCGGATAATAATTTACAGGAATCTCAATGGGTAACTTTTTTGTTTTATCCCTGCGATATTCGCTATCGAGCGTATTACGCGAATACTCAGCATGCCCGGTAATAAACAATTGGCGCCCGTTCTTTGCTTTTACCATGGTTACGCCAGCTTCTTTGGATGATGCAATTACCCGCAATGCATCTACCTTGTTAATATCTTCTTCCCGAATCTCAGTATGACGTGAATGTGGCACATAAAAAAGATCATCAAATCCACGGAAAATAGGTAGTTGTTCGTCTGACATTTTATGCTGAAAAATTCCAAATTTCTTTTTCTCCAGCGGATATTTTGGAATACCGTAGTAATGGTATAACCCGGCCTGTGCTGCCCAACAGATGTATAATGTAGAAGTCACATTGCGTTCTGCCCAGTCGAGAATTTGCTTCATCTCGTCCCAGTAGGTTACTTCCTCAAATTCCAATTGTTCTACCGGAGCACCAGTTATAATCATGCCATCGTACTTTCGGTTCTTTAATTCGTCAAAATTGTGATAAAATGTCCTCATATGCTCCCGGGAAGTATTCTTGTGCTTGTGCCCCTTTATCTTCAAAAAGTCGATTTGAATTTGCAAAGGAGAGTTGGATAACAAACGTAACAAATCCGTTTCGGTTGTAATTTTAATGGGCATCAAATTAAGGATAACAATTTTTAAAGGTCGAATATCCTGCCTTGATGCACGGGATTCATCCATCACGAAAATATTCTCCTCTTCCAGAATTTTTATGGCCGGCAATTTATCCGGGATATTTAATGGCATTTCTAAATTTTTATATTTTAACAACGAGTAGTAAGAACCAATCAATGCAGGTTCTCACTACTCAAATCTCATTATTCAATACTCTGGTTAACCAATTTTATTCAAAGCCTGCTCAAAATCGGCAATAATATCGTCAATATGTTCCAATCCAACACTTACACGAAGCTGAGTTGGGGAAACTCCTGCCGCAATCTGAGCTTCCTCGGACAATTGCTGGTGGGTTGTTGCAGCCGGCTGAATTATCAACGTTTTTGCATCGCCTACATTCGCAAGGTGGCTTACCAGTTCAAGACTTTCTACCAATTTGTTAGCCGCATCTTTATCGCCTTTAACTTCAAAAGACAATACACCACCGGCTCCCTTGGGAAGATATTTTTTTGCATTTTCGTATGAATGATTACCTTCCAATCCAGGGTAATTCACACTTTTTACTTTTGAATGTTGTTTCAACCACTGAGCCAAAGCCAGCGTATTTTCAACGTGACGCTCCATACGTAAAGAAAGTGTTTCCAATCCTTGTAACAGAAGGAACGAATTAAACGGACTTGGAGCCGGGCCAAAATCACGCAATCCTTCTACACGTGCTTTCGTTATAAATGCAATATTTCCAAACGGACCGTCAAAATTAAAAACATCCCAGTATTTTAAACCATGATATCCCTCAGATGGCTCTGTAAATCCAGGAAATTTTCCATTACCCCAGTTGTATGTTCCGGCATCAACAATTACACCACCAATGCTTGTTCCATGACCGCCAATCCATTTTGTAGCCGATTCAACGACTATATTTGCACCATAGTCAATCGGCCGAACAAGATACCCGGCGCCACCAAATGTATTATCAACAATAAGCGGAATATCGTATTTTTTCGCCAAAGCGCCGAAAGCTTCAAAATCAGGAACAATAAACCCTGGATTTCCTATTGACTCCAGATAAATCGCCTTTGTTTTTTCGTCAATTAATTTTTCGAAAGAAGCTATTTCCAGATTTTCTGCAAAGCGGGCTTCAATTCCCAAGCGTTTAAAAGAAACTTTAAACTGATTATAAGAGCCACCATATAAATAGGGAGAAGAAACAATGTTATCCCCCAAATCGAGAATGGTACTAAGTGCAATAAATTGCGCAGCATGACCTGAAGCTACAGCCAAAGCTCCCACTCCACCTTCCAAAGCAGCAATTCTTTTCTCAAACACATCAGAAGTTGGGTTCATTATACGGGTATAAATATTTCCAAATTCCTTTAGTCCGAATAAATTAGCAGCATGCTCGGCATCATTAAAAACATACGATGATGTTTGATAAATAGGCACAGCTCTGGAATTTGTTGTTTGGTCGGGTACTTGCCCCGCATGTAATTGAAGGGTTTCGAAATTTAATTTTTTTGTTGTCATAATATTTATCGTTTTTTGAGTTGAAGAATCCTAATTATTAGTAAAAAATGCATTATAAATTTCACGTACGCTTTTCTCTTTATCTGAACCTTTCACGACTAAATAACTAACCAAATCGGAAGCACCGGAACCGCTTAACACTACATTTATTTTGTTTTGTGCAACGGCATTAAAAATACGGGCAGAAACCCCATAGTTCTGCTGCATTCCATGGCCAATAATTCCAATCAACGAAACATCTTTTACAAGAGTTGTTTCCTGAACAGATGTAAATCCGAGATGTTCAATCAAATCCAGCGCTTTTTCACCTGTATTTCTTTCAAGAATCAGATTGATTGAAATTTGTGAGGTAATAACCGATTTAATATTGATTCCTGCTTTGTTTAAGCAAGTTGTTACCCTTGCTAAAATACCAGGTTTTAATCCAACGCCAGGCCCGTCTAACCGAAGCAAGGAAATATCATCTGTACAAGCCACGCTTTTCACAATTTTATCATCAATAAAAGCCTCTGTATTTATCCGTGTTTCAACCACTCCTTCGTCTGTAGACGAATTAAGAACGTGAATGGGAATGTGCAATTCTTCCAGCGGTTCAACCGTTCGCGGATGAAAAGAGTAATGATCAAAATATGCCAGTTCACTTGCTTCTGAATAAGTTAAACGCTCAATCAAAGGAGGATTTGCAACAATGGCAGGATCTGCTTTCTGAAAATCATTATCGAGCCCCCAGAGTTCTAACTTTTCAGCTTTTAAGTAAGCCGTTAAGAAGGCGGCAGTATAATCAGCCGCTGTTTTCCCGGTACGGGCAGTCTTTCCATTTTCGGTGATTCCGTAAGAACCGGGAACAATAAAAACAGACAAAGGTAAACTATCAATTTTTTCTTTATCTGCAGAAAGAAAAGTTGCGTTTCCAAAATCATCGGTTGCAGTTAGTGCAAGTTCCTCCGGTGCTAATATTTCCACTTTTTCACTGGCGATGTTATTCCATTGTACCTTTAGCATTTCTACCGACAACTTTTCGCTATAACTTATTACCTGATCTTTTAATGCCCTTGAATAATCACCAATGAGTGCAATTCCTTTCAACAAGTTAACCAACTGTTCAGTCAGCTTTTTGTACCCTTCAGAAGGAGTTTGATTTAAGCGTAGCGAAAATTCAGCGTAAATTACAGATACAACCTCTTCCGTATTTAACTGCGTCTGAAAAACCTCTTCAATGCTTTTTTTTATAAATTGGAGTAACTCCGGAATAGCCGAAACAACAATAAATTTACGCTGATTGCTTTTTCCCAGAAAGTAAATTAAATGCTGTACAGAATTATTATTACCTATGTTACTACCTCCAAAACGTATAATACGATTCGACATGGTCTAAAAATATTTTAATAAAAAATGTTGATTAAAACGCTCAGAATAAATATGCCTTCAATCCATGTTTTCCACAGACAGAAGGCTAGCGCATAGACATGAAAAACGACGGCATCATGAATCCGGCAAAAGCTTCTGTGAAGTTTGTTCCCGGTGTTTTATGTTGAAAAAACTGATTCATTTCTTACCGATTTTGTTTTGACAAATGTAAATCGTTTTTTTGAAATGCCAAACTTATTTGGAAAGGGTTTAGATAAAATTAAAGAAAACGATAGAAGATGATTACTTTCTCCTTAAGCACCTTATTCCCGAACAATACAAAACACCACTGATAGAAAACAAGAAACAACATTATATAAATCAACACATTACAACCACTAAACCACAATATTCATGAACATAATTATTATACTTAACAACAAAATCCCGGAAGTGTAAAGTTTAAGTTAAAAGAAAACTACTCTACAAATCGTTCTTATCAATTAAATAAATAAATGTAGCAATAGCAGCACTCCCCATTTGAAGTTCACGGAAGTTAACCTGTTCAAATGTATCGTTACCCGAATGATGGAAATCGAAATACCGTTGCATATCAGGAATAAATGATGAAAGTGGCACATCGTATTCTTTTAGCGGGCTGATATCTACACCACCTCCACCATTTACAAAATGGTGTATCCCATATGGTTCAAAGTATTTCTCCAAAGCCAGTATCTTTTCCGTACGCTCATCCGATGCAGAAACGCCAAATCCTTTGGGTCTTAATCCTCCGCGATCTGCTTCCAGTGCGAAGTAATGCTTCTCATTTTTCACCCCCGCCTGACGGGCATACTCTTTCCCTCCTCGTTGCCGCACCTCTTCATCCATAAACATTACTGCACGGATGGTACGTTTAGGACGAATACCCAGCTCTTTATACAATCGCAAAACTTCAATACTCTGAATACATCCGGCGCCGTCATCATGTGCACCTTCCCCATTATCCCAGGCATCTAAATGTCCTCCAATTGTAATTATCTCATCCGGATATTCTGTACCACGAATCTCTCCAATTACATTATAGGAAGTAACATCCGGGTAAGTTTCGCAAGTGGTCCGAAAAAAGAAATGCAATCCAGGGTCATTCTTCAGCCATTCGCTTAACAAATTAGCGCCATTTGTACTAATGGCAACCGCAGGAATTTTGGGTATCAACTCATCGTAAAAAAGGACACCGGTATGCGGAAAATCATCCTGGGATGTGGTAAGTGAACGAACAACCACACCAACAGCACCATAAGCCGCAGCTTTTGTTGCACCATAAGTACGTTGGTTTGCCGCCCCTCCGTATGCTCCAAAAGTATTTATCATAGTAGGATCCATCGGACGATTAAAAAAAACAATCTTCCCTGCTATATTTTCCTTTCCAAATTTTGCCAACTGCTCAAAATCATGCACCTCTATTATCTGTGCAGTCAAGCCTTTAGTTCCTGTACCAACTGACATTCCCAATGCCGTTACAGGGACATCTACAAATCCTAATTTAGCAGAACGAATGGAAGCTTTTTCTGCTTCTCCCCTCACCCAATTCGGAACTTCTACTGGTTGTTTTACCACTGTATCCAATCCCATATTTCTCATTACCTGATGGGTATATTCCACAGCAGCGGATGCAGCCGGAGAACCAGTTATTCGCCCCTTACAATTTTTACACAAATAGTGCAAATTATTGTACGCAGTACGATTGGTCAATGCTTCATCAAATATCGATTTTATTACTGTCTCATCGTTTTGCGCATACAACGACAAAAATGTACACAGCGACAAAATGGAAATAAAGAATACTTTTTTCATATCGAATATTTCAAATAATTTTCAAGCCAACAGAGGAATTACATTAAGCAAAAAAAAACTTAATAATCAATCTTTTTGACAATAACTAATACAATTAAAGACTCATCACAAATAAAAACCCCAAAATACGAACTTATATCATATAGAGCAATTAGAATTTCACTCTTTTTATATCCATTGTGAAGTTTAACTTTTGAACCTAAATGAACAAAATTCGACGGATAAAGTTAACATAGCAAGATAAATCATTGATTTCGGTTTAAACTTTTTAGATTTATTTGAACTCATTTAAATTTGCACAACTAAAATTTCATAAAAATACAACATGAGTTTTAACTTACTTAAAGGAAAAAAAGGGATTATTTTTGGTGCCTTAAACCCCGACTCTATTGCATGGAAAGTTGCAGAGCGGGCTGCAGAAGAAGGAGCAACCCTTGTCCTCACAAACACGCCGGTTGCCCTGAGAATGGGAGAACTGCAAAAGTTGGGAGAGAAATTAAATGCAGAAGTAATTGGTACGGATGCAACCAATGTTGAGGATTTAAATAATCTTTTTATTCAGTCGATGGAAAAATTGGGTGGAAAAATTGATTTTGTACTTCATTCCATCGGAATGTCACCCAATGTCCGAAAAGACAGACACTACAGTGATCTGGATTACAATTATCTAAATAAAACGCTCGACATTTCAGCTATTTCTTTCCATAAAATTATGCAAACAGCTCGCAAGTTAGACGCCATTAACGAATGGGGTTCAGTGGTTGCACTATCTTATGTAGCTGCCCAGCGAACTTTTTATGGGTATAACGACATGGCTGATGCAAAATCGTTACTGGAATCGATAGCGCGCAGTTTTGGATATATATACGGACGGGAAAGAAATGTGAGAGTAAACACCGTGTCTCAATCACCAACTGTAACTACTGCTGGTAGTGGAGTTAAAGGATTTGGACGTTTACTTGATTTTGCCGATCGGATGTCGCCGCTTGGAAATGCCACTGCAGACGAATGTGCTGATTATTGTATTACTCTTTTCTCGGATTTAACCAAGAAAGTAACAATGCAAAACCTGTTTAATGACGGAGGTTTCTCAAATATGGGAATGAGTTTGCGCGCATTGGAACAATACGAAAAAGGGTTGCATCAAGATTGTAATTGTGGACCAGATCCGGATGAACACAGATTTGACTAATTTTTTTAATATAGAAAGTCAGTAGTGTCCGACTAAATTAAATAAAAAGAAGGTACTCCCTTTCGGTTTCCCTTCAAAGTTGTAAATTGATTTTTACGAAAACTCTTTACAACATGGGTAAAATTAGTGAAATAAAATTTGTCGGACAGCCGATTTTCAAACAGGTCATCAATTTGATAGAAAAAGTCAACATATCATCCATAGTAAGGTCGTACGACAGCGACAGGTATTATAAAGCATTTAAGAGCAGGACGCACTTAATCACCATGTTGTTTGGGATTTTAAGCCGATGCGATTCGATGACCGAAATATGTGAAGGGCTAAGGGCTTTAGGCGGGAAACTAAACCATCTTGGTTTGGAAAAAGCACCAGCCAAGAGTACCGCCAGCGATGGCTTAAGAAACCGGGACAACCGTTTTTTCGAGGACTTGTATTTTGCATTGGTCGATAAGTATCAATCATTTTTGTCGGACAGCCGGACTTATGGGCTAACATTCAAAGAGGTACTTTTAATTGACTCAACAACAATCCGCTTATTTAGCGACATCTTAAAAGGTGTTGGCCGTAATCCCAGGGGAGATGGGAAAAAGAAGGGCAGTTTAAAAGTCCATATGCTTATTGACGCCGTACAGTCGGTTGGCCGGTTTGTAAAAATTACAGCCGCAAAAGTCCATGACAAAAACTTCCTGAAAAGCCTTGAACTAATATCACATAGTATGATAGTGTTTGACAAAGCTTACAATTATTATCACCAATTTGCCTTGTGGACTACCCAGCAAGTTTATTTTGTTACCCGCCTGAAAAAGAATGCTGTTTATGAGATAATTGAAACAAAACGGGTGCATTACCGCAAGAAAGGAAAGGCAAAAGTGCTACGCGATGAGATTATAGAACTCACATATCATCCCGAGAATGAAAATGGCAAACGGCAGATGAAGGTTTTCAGAAAAATACGTTTGCGCAAAGTATGTTACCAGGATGAAAAAAACAGGTATTTTGAATTCCTGACCAACAACTTCGGGATAAGCGCAGAAGAAGTGGCCTTTCTTTATAAAAAGCGATGGGGCATCGAATTATTGTTCAAAAAAATGAAGCAAAACTTCCAGTTGCATTATTTCTATGGAGAGAACGAAAATGCAATACGTACACAGGTTTGGTGCACGTTAATTGCCCAATTGTTAATGACTGTTATTCAAAAAATTGCTCAAACCAGGAAAGCATTTTCGGTTGTGGCTTCACTAATAAGGATACACCTGATTAGTATGCTTGACATGGTAGAACTATTACGTTGTACCAGTCGCGCATATAAAATCGAAGTTGGCGAACCTCCCGGGCAACTTCAGTTAAACCTGGTTTAGACAGGGGGTCTGTTTTGAAAAAATAAATTAGATGCCCATAAACAGGGCGTTATAGTGAATAAAATGTGAAATCCCGACTTTTGTCGGTTAATAGTGATAGAAAGTAAAGGGAGCTAATTCAGTTCCCTTTTTTTGTTTCTATCTTCTTCATTTAACAGCCAATAATATTAACGCCTTTTAATTCTTTTTAAAACTAATTTACGAACCGATGAAGTAAATTTGTTTAAAAAAATTGCCATGAAAAAGATTGTTTTTGTTTTTACCGGTTTATTATTTGCGGCAGGCCCGGTTTTATCCCAGAAAAATAAAAAAGCAAACACCCCTGATGAACAAATTACAGTAAACAAAAAGTATGACGACCAGGGCAATCTGATTCAGTTTGATTCTACTTATGTTCATACTTGGTCATCGGACAGTACAATGCAATTCTCGTTTCCGGATAATGATTTTCTTTCTGGGAATGGATTTCCTGACATGGAAAAATTCCTGCAAAATTTCATGAATGATTCAACAGCACATTTTCAGCATGGATTTAATCCTTTTGGTGATGATGATTTTTTCAATCACTTCAACGGGTCTTTTCCCGATTCCATGATGCAAAATTTCTCTTTTCACAGGGATTCAATGTTTTTTGACTTTCCCATTGACAGTTTAAGAAACCATATGCCTCCTGATTTTATGCCTAATTTTGACGAACTAATGCAGGGATTGGGAACTCGCCCCGGCACTGCGCCCGATCCATTTTTTGATATGCCGTCCGGCACTCAAACACCTGAGCAACAAAAAGAATGGCAGCAATTAATGGAGAAACACCGTCAGGAGATAGAAAACTTAAAAAAGAAATGGGAAGAACAAAATAACAACAACCAATAACCCCGGCAATAATACAACACTGGCAGAATAAGGAATCAAAACAAAATTTTGATTCCTTCATATTTAAAATCGAGGCATTTTAATAATACCCTTTATTTTGAACCATAGAAGGATTGGCATTTATTTCAACTGTAGGAATAGCAAATGCATAATTGTAACTTCCATACCCCGGCCCGTCGTGAGTTTGATGTAGCGGATCAACCAACGGAATATCATTTCCGGTGCGTACCAAATCATCGAAACGAAAGCCTTCAAAACAAAGCTCTTTCCTTCGTTCGGTAAGAATATTATCAATAGAAATATCTGTATACAAATCTGCATTCCGTTTCAATGGAACTTCATTCAGCACATCCAACGCACCTTCTTCCCCCAAACGAAATTTAGCTTCAGCCAGAATCAAAACGATTTCTTCGTAACGAATTAACGAAACATTGTCAGAATAATCTTCCGATGGGTACTTCCCTAAGTTTCGCAATTTTCCTCCTACCAAACCTATCGATTCGTTACGTACATCATTTTCATCAAAAATGGTTTGTAGATCATCCAGAACTTCTACATCGCCATATTTTGCTCCACAATATATGTAATGCAAGCCCTCAATATTATTATTATCAGAACTATCATAAGCTAATTCAAATATCGAGTTTACATCGGAATCTGTCGCCCATGAATTTGCAAAATCATCTGCTTCTACAATTCGAAACTCACCTGTATTTATTATTTCCAGGGCGGCATCCCTGGCCTTTTCCCAATCGCCAAAATACAAAGCAACTCTGGCCTGCAAAGCTTTTGCTGCGAATGTAGTTATCGTTTGCATTGAAACATCATTTAATTCAGACGACAAAAGCGAAAGCCCCTCCTCCAAATCGTTATAAATTGATTCTTTATTTTGTTCAACGGTTCCTCGTTCCCGCGATTGCTCTCCTTTATATACTGTAATATAAGGAATACCAAGCTGCCCCCCAGCATGTTGTTGTCCATACAGTCTTAAAAGATCGAAGTGCGCCAGTGCCCTTATAACATAAGCCTGACCAATTATATGTTGAACAGCTGCCTTATTGCCTTTTATTTCTTCCGGATCCTGCCCTATAATAATATTGGCAGATGCAATTACCTCGTAAATAGCAGACCAGGTGTCTTCTGAATAGTTGTCTTCCGGCCCTACTTTCATTTGCCCAACTGTTAAAAAACGTCCGGAGTTAGCATTTGCAAAGCAATTATCAGAGCGAACTTCACCGAAAATTATTATGTCCCTTCCATAGTAATGAGCCACTGTCATCCTGTTATACATTCCATTTGCCAATCCCTGTAAATCTTCCAAAGCATTAACATTATCCTCCACTGTCCGGCTCTCTGTAATTGTCGGATTCAGATTTTCGTCAAAGCATGAATAGGCAAAAACCATAAAGAATATAATTTCAAAAAATACGACCAGTCCTTTCATCTTCAAAAATTTACATTTATACCTAAAACAACTGATTTCACAGGCGGAGTTGTTACCTGTGTCATTCCACTAGACCTCACCTCCGGATCATATTCTAATCTGTCATCTTTTACCCAGGTAAACAAATTGGTACCTCTTACAGAAACCATCACTTTTTCAAAACCAACCTTCTTTGCTAATACATCTGGAACAGAGTATCCCAAAACCAGTTCTTTCAACCGGATATAATCGCCATCATATAAAAAACGGGAAGAAGTTCGAGAATCATCATTTACACCGTAAATAACTTTCGGAACATCAGTAATATCACCGGGCTGTTGCCAGCGTTCCATCATTGGTTCAACACCATTAAAAACCGTAAGTGTGTAAATTCCTGAATGATGTGTATAATAAGATAAATCTTCAAATATTTTATGACCGCAGGCATAATAAAAGCTCATATCCAAGAAAATGCCCTTATAATCAACATGTGTCATCAAACCACCGGTGAGTTTAGGCATACCGCTACCTCCCTGCCAATTTTTCTGAGCTTCATAGTAATTGCTGGTAACCTCTCCACGCTCGCCATTTATATACCATAATGCATTTCCTGTTTCAGTATCTACTCCGGCCCATTTTCGCATATACCATCCATATACAGGGTGGCCAACAGCTACTTTTTGAAATTCCGATTCTATACTAATATCGTTTCCCTGAGTATCTTCTGCCAGCTCTGTAACTTCGTTATGAACCGTTGACACATTTGCTGAAACATTAAAATAAAATTCAGAAGAACGAATCAAATCTGCATTTAAAATGAATTCCACTCCATGGTTTTTAATTGCCCCCACATTCATCAGACTATTTTCATGTCCTGTGGTTCTTGACAATGGAACTTCTTGCAATAAATCAAATGTTTTTTTATGGAAATATCCCAGAGAGCCATAAAGCTTACTTCCAAAAAAAGAATAGTCAACTCCGGCATCCAGGGTTCTGTTTTTTTCCCAGGTTAAATTCTCGTTTCCCAATTGCCCCGGGTAAATGGCTCCTTTATTATTATAATTGGCATCATAATTTAAAAATGCCTGATACTCGTTAATCCCAATAGAAGAATTCCCTGACAAACCATAGGAACACCTCATCCGCAACATATCAATTGATTTTATATTTTCTAAAAATTTCTCCCGATCCATATTCCAGGCCGCCCCTACCGACCCAAAATTACCAAACCGAAATCCGGGTACAAATTTCGACGAGCCTTCTCTTCGAAAAGTAAAATCAGCTACATATTTCTCTGCATAAGTGTAATTAACCATGCCCAGCCAGGAACGATTTTTCCAATCGGAAAAACTTGAACTTGCATCATAGTTAGCACTTGCAGAAGATATATAATAAAGACCATCCGCCGCAAAATTTTGACCGGAGCCTTCCAGATAATTATTGTTGTTTTGTTGATACTCCATCAATAATTTTGCGGCAAGACTACTATTCCCCTGATAATACAAATAATCAAGCGAGTTCTGAATTACCCAATTCATATTCCGGTTGACCGATTGTTGAGCAGAACCTCCTACATCTTCAGAATCCCCATAATTCCGGTTCTGGTAATAATGAAATGCAACAACATTAAAATCGGCAGCATAACGTGTTTTAAACCTCAGGTTCTTTAATATATCCCAAGTTAAAAACGAATTAGCCATAACACGGGTTAAATCATTTTCAGAAAGATCGTTTTGAAGAGTATACACTGTATTTATAACAGATGAATTGATATTCGTATTTGGTGTCACCCCATCTTCAAGAAAAGGCTTTTCCCATGGACTCATAAAATACTTTGTAAATTGTGGATTACCTAAATAAGCCCCCTCTTCAACAAAAACGGTCTGCCGTATATTGGAAACACCTGCATCTACTGAAAAATTTACTTTCTCAGAAAATTTACGGTTGAAATTAAGCTTTGACGTTACCCGCTTAAAACTACCTCCAATAACTGTTGTTTCCATTTCATCGTATCCCAAGGATCCATAAAAAGACGAAAGTTCATCACCTCCACGTGCCGACAGGGAATAGCTCTGCAAAGGGGCATTTTTGTTTTGGAGAGCTTTGCTCCACTCACCATCTGTACCATCCCAACTATCTAATACAGGAGAAATGCTTTTCAGAAAGGCGGCGGCTTCATCTTTTGAAAAACCATTAGCTTCGCCAAATGAATTATAAACAGCTTCGGTCAATAATTCAGCCCGCTGCTCGCCTGTTAATGGCCTCAGCCCAGCAGAAGCATTATTCTGAAAGCCAATGGTTGCATTGGCGGCAAATCTGGTTTTTCCGTATTGCCCTTTTTTTGTTGTGATAACAATTACACCATTGGAACCTCTGGCTCCATAAGCAGAAGTGGCAGAAGCATCTTTTAATACGGTAATACTCTGTATATCGTTTTTATTTATTGCAGCAAGAGCACTCAATGAAGTCAATATTGAAATGCTGGAAAAGTTATTATTAACCACAGGTACTCCATCGATTACAATAAGCGGTTCGTTACCTGCAGTAATGGAATTTACTCCTCTAATACGAATATCCTGCATGGCACCTGGCGTTCCTGATGTTGCTGCAACAGTCATTCCGGGCACTTTCCCTTGCAAGGCCTGGTCTACAGAAGAAACCGAAACATTACTCAAAGCATCACCATCAATCTGAATGCTCGATCCCGTCACCTCATTCTTTCCTTTTGAGGTATATCCTAAAACCAGCACTTCATCAACACCTAGAAAATCAGGCTCCAAGCTAGCATTTATCACGCTACCTGTAACAGGTAAATAAAGCGTTTTCATTCCCAGACAGGAAAAAACAAGTAGCACATTATTTTCAGGAATATCAATTGAGTAGTTTCCATTTATGTCGGTGATAGTCCCCAGAGTAGTACCTTTTACAACTACAGAAACTCCGGGAATCTCAATTCCGCTTCCGGCATCTTCAACAGTTCCAGAAATGGTCTGTATTTGGGCTTCAACAATACACATCCCAAAATAAAGCAAGTAAAAAACCAGCAGTAGAATTCTTTTCATAAATAGGTCCTCCATCCAACAAAATCGTTGGCGAAAATATAAAAAGTATTTTAAAAAATACACAAGCTCTCTTCACACCTCCACTGACTATATCTGTAGGAAAAAACATATCAGAATAATAACATAAACAACGCAACAGAATCATTTTCAACAAAAAATATCAAAAGAAAAAAACACAAAGACACATAAAGCGGATTACTATATGATAATTTGCTATAAGTTATTAAATTACACAGTTTTTACTCTATTACATTGAAGTTTATAACAAAAACACATCGAGATGAGAAGATTACATTTACTGGCTCTTACCCTTTTAACCTCCACCATGACTTTTGCACAGGAAAAAATAAACGTTGTTGTTATTGGTGCGCATCCGGATGATTGTGACATAGATGCTGGAGGAACTGCCATTGAGTTTGCCAAAGCAGGACACAATGTTCTCTTTGTTTCTCTTACAAACGGAGATGCAGGACATTATGCAAAAGGCGGCGGAGCATTGGCAAAAATTCGCAGAAATGAGGCAGAAGAAGCAGGAAAAAGATTTGGGGTAAAATATATCGTATTAGATAACCATGACGGAGAGTTAATGCCAACACTTGATGTAAGGCTCAATGTAATACGAATAATAAGACAATGGAATGCCGATATCGTAATTGGGCCACGCCCAAATGATTATCACCCGGATCACCGGAACACGGCCACACTAATCCAGGATGCTGCGTATATGGTAATTGTACCCAATGTAGCACCAGATACCCCGCCTCTAAAAAAGAACCCGGTATTTTTATATACTGAAGATAAATTTAATAAGCCCTATCCTTTTTCTCCGGATATTGCAGTAAATATCACCAATGTATTCGACCAAAAAATTTATGCTATGGCAGCACACGAATCGCAATTCTTTGAATGGCTTCCCTGGACCATGGAAAAACAAGATGAAGTTCCACAAACAGAAAAAGAACGACTAAAATGGCTTGCAAACTGGAGGAAACCAAATATAACAGATAAAGAAAGAGAAGCGCTAATAAAATGGTATGGAAAAAGTGTTGGCGAAAAAATAAAATATGCCGAATTTTTTGAAATATGTGAATATGGAAAACAGCCTTCAGAAGATGAATTAAAACAACTTTTTCCGATGACAAAACAATAACATTAGAGTAGTTTCATATTAAAAATTCTGAAAGGAATTTCCGTTTCTTTTCACTTCAGGATATTCCGGATCTCTTTTTTACTCATTTCCAAAGCCCTGATTTCTTTGGGATGAACAACATTATATTCCTTTGTAAAACCAAGGATTTCAATATGATTTTTACCGGTAACAAATTGAGGGACGACAAACAATAAATCATCCGATACAATACTATCCTGATAAATAATCATTACTAACATGGAAGCCCCCGGTGCGATTATCCCCAACAAATCTCCTGCAAATATTTTTTCACCAATTTTCAATTTCTTTTTCGGATCCAGTACATTTTTGTAACAAAGCAATGTACCGTCAGGCTGTAATATCGTAATTACTTTTGTCCATGTGTTATACCATGTGGTAGTATCCGTAGTTCGGGTTTCACCAATAACCTCTGCTACAATGCCATTTCGTGCTGCATAAACATCCTGACCTGCTTGCACATTAAAACCAGTGGCCAACCATCCTTTGGGTTCTTCTTTTCCCTGAAAACCCTTAATATTGTCCACATTAAAAGCTTTTACATTTGTTCCCGGGGCGAAAGGAATTAGGTAAGGAAAGTTAAGGTTGACTTTTGCCATGGGATTGGAACGAAAATATTTAATCTGGTAATTAAATTCAGGAGGGTCTGCATTTAAATCCCGCTGAAGCGTAAACAAGTTATTAAACCCTGGCTCTAAATTTTTCACATACGGTAACGGCTCATTAAACGTTGTATTTTCCAAATCTGCAAAATCAATTTTCAAAAACAGTGGTGCCCTGTAATTGTTATATGCAATAAAGTCAACATCACCCACTGCATTGTAATTTGCCTGTACTTCGACCAACTGTGCCGATGCTAACCTAAAAACAAAAAAAGAAAGAAGTAAAACTACCAACCTATGCATTTCGATTAAAACAAATTAAAATTTTCGACTAAAATCAAAAGTAAGAAATAAAATGACTTGGGGATCCCCCATTTTTTCATTTATATTGAACTATGTATTCAAAAGAAGAAATTAAAAAATTGCGCTTGAATTTTTGGGAACTATTTGGTAAACGCTGCGAAGTACATCCAGTATTAAAAAACAGGCAGCGCAAATGGTTACTTCATCGCACAAAAATTAAAGGAGTAGCACTCCGTTTTGAGGTGGGCCGCAAAGATGCCAAAGTAATTCTGGAACTTGGACATAGAAATGAAGAATTACGCTTAAAAGCTTTTGAAATACTCGAACGTTACAAAGCAATTATTGAAGCCGGTTTTGAAGAAGGGCTGATCTGGGAATTTCTTCACCAGAGAGAAGACAGCAACCAGGAAGTTTGTCGTATTTTTTCCATGTTGGAGGGTGTTGACTTTCACCGTCAAAATCAGTGGCCTGATATTTACAACTTTTTTATTGACAATATGCTTCTGCTGGAAGAAAATTTCCTTTCGGTTCGGGATATTTTGAAAGAGGAGTTATATTCATGAAATTAAAACCCTCTCAACCTTGAATTTTCCTGTTTCAAAAAAGGCTCAATATCATGCTTCAAATGGGGATACTCGTTTAACAATTTTTTGTCGGCCATTTCAAAATCATCGAAATGAAATCCCGGAGATACCGTGCAACCTACCAGTGCAAAACCATCTGACTTTAACAAATGTGCTGCAAACCATATATTTTTCGGAACCACAATTTGAAATTGCTGTCCTTCCTCCGCATTACTCCCCAAATTATATTTATAAATTTTGTTTTGCCGGATTGTTATAATTTCAATACCAGAAGTTCCTGCATAACAATGCCATATTTCATCAGACTTAATTCGATGGAATGCAGAAAAATCACTTCCCTCCAGCAAATAATAAATAGACGTTGCTATATTTCTATCGCCTGCAAAGTCTTCTGACATAGCTATTTTAGGCAGCAACTCCTGCGAACGATATACTTCCCGAAACCAACCTCCTTCCGGATGTTTGGAAAGTTGCAGCTTTTCAACCCAATAGTTTGCCGTATTCATAAGGAAAGTGCATTTCCTCTTAAATAAAAAGTTCTTTCAATGCACCAAAATAATCTTCATCCCAACCTTCCGAAATATTATGAAAAGCTTCGTCCGGGATATTTGTATGCAGAAGCTCAACACTGGTACTATTCTTTTGCCCATGCAAAGTAATAGTTACAACCGAATCTTCTCCTTCTCCCTCAAAAAACCATTTCTGTACAACCTTTTTATTTGGTACAAATTCAAGGTTTACCCCAGAGATACTTCCACCCCAAAGTGAAAACTCAGTGTCAGGAACAGGCTCCATTACGGCATCTTCCCCTGTCCATATCTCCAGCATATTTTTATTTGTTAACGCGTTATACACATCTGCCGGATCGGCCTTAAGCGTATAATATCGCTTTAAATCTTTCATTTTGAATCCTTTTTTAAGTTTTTGAAATTAAACAGATAAAAACAAACCATTGATATTTATGGAAAACATAACGATAGTCACAAAAATGTGAGTTTCCCATTAATGTTGTATCCTACGTGTACGCATTACTTTTCTATTAATTGAATAAGAAAACCCTACTGTAATTAATTGTTTTAGCTGCAAACGCGGTTTTTCTCCCACCTGTACTCCTTCACTGTCATATACAGGAAATAATACGTCATCATCATAAATCAGATGAAACATCATCTGCATATTTATATAATCAGTTAGTCGCATAGTAACCTGATTTTCCCAGTTTATATCAAACTTCGAAAATGGGTTTTTATAATTGATGAACATATTGTACTTTGTTTCGTAAGTAATATCCTCGGTAAGTTTCTTTTTGTAAGAAAGGTCAGCGTTAAGACCTGGCTCAGAAAAGCTTTTCGAATCCGCGGGGATACCAAAATTGGTTTGATCAATCAAGGCAGTATCCCTAACAAAAACATTTTTAACTGTTATAGGAGACAATAATAAAGACAATTCCTTATTCGGTTTATAATCGAAACCGAGTTTAAAAAATGTTTTTGCAGGAGCCATAAAAGCAGAAATGGGCTCCGGGTTATCTGCCTTGGGGTATTTATATCCTCTGAAAAACTGAGTCTCAAAATTTAACTCAGCACTATAGTACCATTTTTTAAAAGCGCTAACTCCAAACCGAGAAGTTAATTTCAGTTTATCATCATTTTTCTGCAATTCAGATTCTCCTCCCCCCGGGCGAATCCATCCATCACGAATTTCGCCCGAATTCTCCCACTTAACTTTTCCGTCGGCCCTTGAATAATTAGCCGAACCTTTTAATACAATAAGCAGCGAGAGAGCACTCTGTCCACCTTTTTTCCAATTGCTAAGATACGTTTGGGTAAATCCCACATTCCCATCGCCGCCGAGAACCCAAGGGGTTTCCACCTCATATTTTTTTCCAACGCCTGTTAACCCAGAAACCTTATTGCTCAACGAAGAAAAATCAAAGTCTTTAGTTTCCTTTGTTGTAAACCTTGAAAAAGTAACACCATCATCAATCAACATTTGAACTGAGCGTTTATCTGTTGTTTTAACCAAAACACTAAGTGAATCGTTTTGCTCATTCTTTAACCATATCCTGGTATATCTCTGACTTTGATTTTGCAGGGTTACTTCAGACTTATTATTGGTAAGATTATAAATCCGCAACCTCGTTGTATCAATAAAATCAGCATATTGAGAAAGGACTCCAATAACAGAAGCAATTGAATCATTTACAGAACGAACCACTGAATCGTTATATGCCTTCAGCACCTGATAATTATTAACTTTTACCGAATCAATAAAACGTTTCTTTCGGTAATTGTATTCCTCATCAAAACGCTTTTGCCGGTATGCCATAATTACAGAATCTCGGTAAGCCGTAATCAACGAATCATTGTATTCCAGACGTTTCTGCTCTACATAACTATTACGAATACTGTCTAACTTTAAAATACGATCAAAATCTGCATTATTCTGAATCATCGAATCAGGAACTGCATCCAGAAGTTTTAAACTATCGGGGAATGTATATATTGAATCCGTAAACAATACGATTCCTCCTCCGGGGCCAATTAAATTAACTTTGGCTTCAATGTTTTCCAACAAACCAGATGGAATACTTAACTCTTTGTTCTGGAATTCATTTTGAAGTTCAATTCCAATTTTTTCTACTTCTCTTTCTATATTCGGATAAGGATAATACCCCGGAACAAGCAAACTATCAGGCACATTTTCAGGTAATCTGAAAACATAATTAAAAGAAGAATCGGCAGCGGCTCTGGACAATTTTGAGATAATAGTATCTACCGGTTCATTTTCAATGAAACCAACCAAGCCTTTTACATTTTCTCCTACTTCAGGGCTGGTAACATACCAGTTGTTGCCTTTCATGAAATACTTTTCCAGTATCTGAAGCCCTTTTTTAAGCGTGGCTTTATCATCTTCTTTTGATGATTGCTGTGAAAAACTGGTTAGGGAAAAAACAAAAAGTGTGAAAGTGAGTGCGATGCATTTTCTAATCTCTGGAAACATACAAAATCAATTTTATTGCTTTCTGTTTAAAAACGCAAATTTAACAATATTGTTATTGCAAATTGCAAATATTGATATGATTATCGTAATTTTGAAAAGAGATAACAAAATTTCAGTTGATTTAACTAAAGTACCTGCAGATCCATACATTTATAAAAAACAGAACATGCGACTTATTTTGTTTTTCGCCATATTAGTTTTATTTACTTACTCTTGCAAACCAGAAAAAAAGAAACTTGCAGTAAAAACTGTTAACTGGGAAAAGAGGGCCATTGAAATAAAGAATGACAGTGCAATGCAAGCAGGCCGTACTTATCTGCCAGTATATTCTGAGATTTATGATCAGTCGGCAGAGACAACGCACCTTTTAACGTCAACCGTTAGCATAAGGAATACAAGTTTGGCAGATTCACTATTCATTATAACTGCTGATTATTATAATACGAAAGGAGAGTTAATCCGCTCATATATTAAGAGTCCTATTTTCCTGGCTCCCATGGAAACCATTGAAATTGTCATTCCACGCCTAGACACCTCCGGAGGCAGTGGTGCAAACTTTAATTTTGATTGGAAAATTAAAGATGCAAAAAATGCCCCTTTATTTGAAACAGTCATGATATGGACAACCGGCACACAAGGAATTTCTTTTGTTACAAGAGGAGTTAATTATACCAATTCCATAAACTGATACTCTATCATTTTCGCTGGCAGCCGTATTTCCCCCAGGAAGAATACGGATGTTTTGAAAGCCATGAATTAAAAAATCGATGGTCATGAGATACTTCTTCTAAAATCCACACAGGTAGTTCAACCTCTTGCTCTTCATTCTCAAGTTCAATTTCAGCCAGTACCAAACCTCTGTTTTCTCCCTCAAAAGCATCAACTTCCCATAATAAACCATTTACTTTATCTTTATATCTTATCTTTTCAATAGGAATATCCAGGCACATCTGCATTAATATGCCTGCATCATCCAGGGGAATTTCATATTCAAGCTCAGTTCGTGAAATGCCAATACTCTTCCCTTTAATTGTTAGAAACGATTTTTCATTTGCTATACGAACTCGCACTGTGCGTTCCGAATCTACAGACAAATATCCTTGTGTTATCTTTATTCCTTTCCCCTGAGGATTCCATTTCTCTATGTCGACCAAAAATTTACGTTCAATTTCCTGCATTGCCATTTCTCAATATTTTAAAGGCTACAACTATATCATCTCAATAGCAAACAAATTTACAACGAGTAATACAAGAAATGTAATAAAAAGCAGAAATATTCGGTTAAGACGCCAGATAATAAATAGGATTTTTATCATCACCCAACAGGCAAACCATTTCTAATTAAAAAATAGCGTCAATATTATTTAAACAAATAACCATAGAAAATTTTAGCATGCCCCTAATCGGTGTTGCTTCATCTCGTTCACAAAATAAATAGCATTATATTACGCAAGTAATAAAAGTTTTTTATACTTTTAAAAAGTAAACAAAACAAAACAAAACTTGTGCACTTAACGGCCTATCTAAATTTATGAATGGTTAACAGTTTTATAAATAAATCATTAATAGCTCAAGGTGATCAACGTAAATTTAAACAGTTAATGGAACTAACTGCCGATGAGCTGCTTCTATTCGCAATGGGCTTCTTAAAAAGAAAAGATATTGCAGAAGAAATAGTAAGTGATGTTTATGTAAAAATCTGGGAAAACCGTGCGGAACTCGAAACCATTAAAAATCTAAAATCATATCTGTTTATTTGTATCAAAAATGGTTGCCTTACTCACCTGCGAAAAGAAAAGAAAGGGAAAATCATCTCTATTGATGAGTTTGAAGACTTTCATTTTTTGCCAGTGGAGAGTCCAGAAAATAATTACATTGACAGTGAAACTACCAAACAACTTTACCAAGCCATTGAAAAGCTCCCTCCAAAGTGCAAACTTGCCTTTACACTTGCCAAAATAAACGGATTAAAATACAAGGAGATTGCTGAGGTTATGGGGGTTAGCGAAAAAACAGTTAATAACCATCTTGTTATGGCTGTAAAAAAACTTACGGAAATACTTTATAATCAAAAAACAATACAAACTCCTTCTTCCCCGCTAAAACGGGCCAGTTTATTTTCATTTTTCTGGTAAAAAATCAATTTTCGTATAGGTAGTTTTTTCAGCTTTTGCGTCTTTAGCGTAAGAGTACATACAGATGAAAGAAGAAGATAAGATATACGAATTGATTTCCAAACAATTAACATCTGACATTTCAAAAAGGGAAAAGGAAATGCTGGATGCCCTTCTTTCTCAGAATACGGAAATAAAATCAAAATATAATATAATTGAGAATTACTGGGATAATTATTTTCCTACTGTGAAATCGAACATGGCGGTGAAAAAAGCAGAAAAAAAACTGCGTTTTCCCGGCAATTCAGAAAAATCAATCAATCTGTCTTTCTTGAAAATTGCAGTTTCAGTTCTCCTTATTGTCTCATTTACCTATTTAAGCTATCATTATTTCAGGGAAAAGCCACAGGAACTGCTTCATGAATATTATGCAGCCACAGGAGAAATAAAAGAAGTAGTGCTGTCTGACGGAACAAAAGTATGGCTTAACTCCCATTCACTTTTAATAGCGTCAGAACCATTTGTAAAAGCCACCCGCGAAGTAATTCTTTTGGGAGAAGGTTATTTTGAGGTGGCTCATAATCCTCAACAACCATTTATTGTAAAAACACATAAATTAGAAACGAAGGTACTGGGCACACATTTTAATATTTCTGCATATGCAGACGATATTGATCAAACGATTTCTTTATATGAAGGAAGCATAGAACTGGCAGGTGTAAAAACTATGCAGAAAAAGGTTTTGGTTACACCTGGTGAAAAAGTATTTTATACAAACTCCGATGGTGAGTTTAAAGTAATTGCTAACCATTTGGAGAGCCCGGCAATATGGAGGGACGGAGTACTGCGATTTTATGATGAAGACTTCAAATCAATAGCCAAATTTCTGGAAAGAAAATTCCAAACTAAAATTGTTTTTACCGACGAAAATGTAGCCAAATTACATTTCACAGCAAATTTTGACGAAGAACCATTGCTAAAAATATTACAGCTACTCAGGGAGGCCCACAACTTTGAATTCAGGGAATATGACAACAGTATTATCATTCGTTCAAAAAAAATATAATAATATTTTGACCGCTTAAACCTATGCCAATTACACCGAGAAAGGAAAGGAGCCTGGTCAGTTTTCCACCTTTCACAGCGTGTGAATTAATTTTTTGTTTAACAAACTAAACCATTTTTTTATGGAACAAAACGTAAAAATTTTGCTTTCCCTTTTTATGGGGGGGCTAAAAAAACGTCGCCATATAGTAGCAATTTTGGCGTTACTTTTGGCGATGGGAATCAAAGCTCAGGCAAGTATTTATTCAGAGTCGGTAAAATTTGACTTAAAAATGAAGAAAGTAAGCCTGAAAGAAGTTTTCAAAACAATTACAGATCAAAGCGAGTTTAAATTCATTTATAACAACGACGTTGTAAATGATAATCAAATTGTATCGGTTTCCCTACAGGATGCAAGAGTAGAAGATATTTTAGATGAAATTCTACCCAAACATAACCTGGAATACAAAGTAATAGACCGACAGGTAATTGTTTTCCCTACCAAGGATTCATCCAACCCGGAGATGATTTTACCATCAGGAGATCAGCAAAAAACAATTTCCGGGAAGGTAACAAGCGAGCAAGGCATGGCACTCCCTGGGGTAACAGTTGTAATCCCAGGAACAACCGTGGGAACAGTTACCAGTATTGATGGAGATTACAGCCTTCAGGTTCCAGCAGATACAAAATCACTTCTTTTCTCATTTATTGGAATGAAAACTCAGGAAGTAACCATTGGGAACAAAACCACCATCAACATTACGTTGGAAGCCGAAAATATTGGACTGGAAGAAGTAATTGCTGTAGGTTATGCAACGCAAAAGAAAGCCAATATAGTTGGTTCAGTAACTGCTGTAAGTGGAGAAAAAATCGCATCTATCCCCTCATCAGATGTTACCAATGCTATATCAGGTCGTATGCCTGGTTCCATTGTAATGCAACAAAGCGGTGAACCAGGCCAGAATGATGCGCGAATCCTTGTCAGGGGACGCTCATCACTGGGAGATCCGGATGATGATGACAGAGATGAAGCCCTATCCGCTCCTTTGGTTGTTGTTGACGGAATACCTGGCCGCTCATTAAGCGACATAGATCCGGTAGACATAGAAAGTATTTCTATTCTAAAAGATGCTTCAGCTGCAATATATGGAGCACAGGCAGCCAATGGGGTGATTCTGGTTACAACCAAAAGGGGTGAAGCAGGAAAAGCCAGGCTAAACTATCAGTTTTACCAGGGATTTATGACTCCAACAATTCTTCCCAAAGTAACAAACGCCGGCGATTACGCAACCATGCTAAGTGAATATCAGGACTATCAGGGAAAACCCAGAACTTTTTCAGATGAAGATATCGCTTTATATTATAGCGGAAGAGATCCATGGGAACATCCGAATACCAATTGGATTGACGATCTGGTAGCAAAATGGAATACCACCAGCAAACATAATATAACCCTTGATGGCGGGAATAATGGAATGTTCTACTACGTATCTTTTGGCTTCAAAAATGAAGAAGCGATCTACAAACAGGAATCAACCAACTACAAACAATACAATTTACGGGCAAAACTGGAAATACCTATTACAGAGTGGCTAAAAACCTCCATAGATTATGCCGGATTCCTGAATAATAAAAAGTATCCAACCAAAGGAGCAAGTGATATTTACGGGCAATCGACCCGGCTTCTTCCCACCCAATGGTCATTCTGGCCAAATGGAAAACCAGGGCCCGATATTGAGTATGGAGATAATCCTGTAGTCACTTCTACTTTTGAAGGTGGATATAATGACCAGAAATGGTATGTAAATCAAACCACATTCAAAGCAACCATTACTCCTCCAATGGTAAAGGGGCTAACCTTAAGTGCCACGTACACTTATGACGTTACCAATAACAATAATAAAATGTTCCGTAAACCATGGACGCTATACTTTGCTTACGATGACGATTGGGCAAATGCTACGCGCGACTCAGAAGGTTTTGTCACCGATTTAACACTTCATCCTCAATCTCGCGGATATTCCAGTCCAGAGCTGGAAGAATACTACAGAAGAGATACACGAAAACTTACCAATTTCAATTTTAACTATGCTCGTGAATTTGGAGAACATTCAATTAGCCTCTTTGGAGCATATGAACAGGCAGATGAAGCATGGAACGATTTTCACGGATTCCGAAAATATTATATTTCAGATGTTGTTCAGACTCTTGATGCCGGATCTAATGCAGATAAAGATGCTTGGGGTACTATGTATATATATGCACGTAAATCATGGATAGGACGTTTTAATTATAGCTATAAAAGTAAATACCTTGCAGAAATTGTATTTCGTCGCGACGGCTCACTTAAATTCCCTCCCGACAGCAGATGGGGTAACTTCCCCGGTTTTTTGGTTGGATGGAGAGCTTCGGAAGAAAATTTCTGGAAAGAAAACCTATCCTTCTTTAACTATTTTAAACTAAGAGCTTCTTATGGAAGAATGGGGATGGACCCTGGAGATCCCTTCCAGTACATGAACAAATATGAACTGTCTCCGGGATTAACAATGGGAACAGGAAAAACAGTTGAAACAACTGTTAGACAAGCTGTTGTTGCAAACCCAAACATTACATGGGAAAAACAAACGACATACAATATTGGTTTTGACTCCCAGATTTTAAACAATAAATTCTACTTAAACAGCGAATTTTTCTATAGCAAACGTTCGGATATCCTGGCAACCAGAGATGCATCTGTACCGGAATTCACAGGATTAGCATTACCCGATGAGAACATCGCGGAAGTAGACAACCGGGGTTTTGAAATTGAAGCCGGATATCATAAAGATTTCTCTAAAGATTTCAGATTAGACTTTGGTGGAAATATTGCTTACAACCATAACGAGGTAGTATTTATGGATGAGCCGGAAAGGGCTGAGCCATGGCAACGACGCACCGGTCATCCGTACGGTTCTACTTTGCTATACAAAGCAATTGGCATTTTTGCCGATGATGCCGCAGTAAATGCTTATCCGAGCTGGCCAAATGCAAAACCAGGTGACGTTATTTTCGAAGATGTTGATGGCGATGGTTCAATAACCAGTGATGACAAAATTTTACTGGATAAAACCGATGCCCCCGAGATCTTTTACGGAATTAACCTGGATATTACGTACAAAAACTGGTCTCTATCTTTACTGGCACAGGGTCAAGGTACATTCTACAGAATGAACATTCAGGATGGTCGCCGTGGAGAAGCCGGGAACTATTTTCAGTGGAGTTTTGATAACAGGTGGACTTCGACTAATACCCATACCAATGTTGCAAGGGCATACAACCGGGATGATCTCTACTGGGCTTTCGATGTAAACAACAGTACTTACCATTACGAAAACATGGCCTACTGCCGGTTAAAAAATGCAGTACTCACCTATACTATTCCCAAAAGCGTATTTGGGAATATAGGTATTTCCAAAGCCAGTATCTACTTTTCAGGGAACAACTTGTTCCTGATTTATGCGGCACAAAGGAATTTCGATCCGGAAATTGGAGCACCAATGACGTATCCGGCCATAAAAACCTTTGCTATTGGTGCAAGAGTCACTTTTTAATCACTTAATAAATTGTGAAAAATGAAGAATATGAAAAAAATATTAGGATATATTACATTGGTGATGTTGCTAACTTTTTTTACAACATCATGTAACGATATTCTCGATCAGAAAGCGGTAGATTCTTTTAATGAGGAATCTGTATTTCAGGATATCAACCTAACAAAAGCATTCCTTGGCAAATGTTATGATTACATTGGGGGAGATGACAATGACGGCAGTGACAATGCCGTGCTGGGATTAAGAGAAGACATTCTTGCAGGTGCGACTGATGAATGTTTATGTATTCACCGTCCGGGAAGCTACCCTTCAATAAAAGGAATTATGACCCCCGATGAATTGGGACACTTTGGCGACTGGCATTTCAGCTGGGTTACATGGCGTTTATACAACAATATTAAAAATGTCAACCTCTTCCTTGCCAATGTTGATAATGTACCCACAGAAACGGAAGAAGAACTGCGGCAACTCGAAATTATGAAAGGAGAAGCATACTTCATTCGTGCTTTTGATTATGCTAACCTTATGCGTTCATACGGAGGTGTTGTCTTAACAACAGAACCTTTTGAATTGGATCAGGACTTTCTCTCCATTCAAAGATCATCCATAGATGAAACTCTGGATCAAATACTTAATGATTGCGACAAAGCGATTGCGACCCTACCAGAGAAAGGAAATGATGCCACAGAGCAAGGGCGTGCAAATAAAGGAGCTGCAGCAGCTCTTAAATCACGTATATTAAGTTGGAGCACCGGTACGTTAATGAACGGAGGGTATGAAGCGTCGAATTCACTTGTTCCTTTTCAGTCTGGCTCTCGCACCGAAAGACTTGAAGCAGCAAAAAGTGCAGCAAAAGCCATTATAGATGGAACTTATGGAAGTTATTCTCTCACTGGAACAACTGACGATCCACCAGTAAACATGACTAAAGATGAAATTATGGCTTATTCTGAAAACTTTGAAAGCATCTTCACTCAAAAAGGGGAATGGAATTCAGAGACTATTTGGGGAATTCAGTATCTGCAGGCACAAGGAAATAAAACTGCTCAGAACAAATGGTGGGGGCCAAACGGCTACCATAACTGGGGGAACAATGGCCCTGTGGAACCCATGGTCAGAAAATTTGAAATGACAGATGGGTCTCCATTTGTTTGGGATAAATACAATTCCGGAGATGAATTTGTTCGTGAAGCAACAGCTGCCGAACTGGAAGCCGATCCGGAAATAAACCCTTATGTAGGAAGAGAGCCACGTTTTTATGCTACTGTTTTATTCGATGGAGCAGACTGGCAATCTCGTCCGGCAACAGAAGGAAAAGTACAAACCAGTTATTATGTTTCAGCCTCAGATACCACAGCCGGCCTTGATACCCGCCAAAGTTATATTGAGTCTTGGAATGGAACAAAAACCGGATACTACCTTCGGAAATACCAGGATAAATCAACTGTTGGCCAATACTACAACAACCAAAACGCATGGATAGAAATGCGTTATGCTGAAGTACTGCTGGACTATGCAGAAGCTTGTATTGAACTGGGAGGAAGCGATCTTCAGAATGGATTAGATGCTTTAAATATGGTGCGCAACCGTGCAGGATTACCAGATCGCGTAACGACAGATCAAAATCAAGCACGCGAATGGTACAGACACGAACGCCAGGTAGAATTTTATGGAGAAGGCGACCGCTGGTATATGATGCGCAAATGGATGATCGCTGATGAAGTTATCAAAAGCGTGTATCCTATATATATTTATCATTATAGTGACGGTGGTGCAAAATGGTTTTATAATACTGAAAAAAGTGTTGACGACAGAGCATGGAATGATGCTAACTATTGGCTACCCATTTCTCGTACGGAAATAAACAAGGCACCTCAATTACAACAAAACCCGGGATACAACTAATACAAATAGAAAATAAGAAAAAAGACCGGCCTGTATAATGCCGGTCTTTTTAATAAACATATAATTTTAGAAAAAAATAGTATTTTTAAACCTAACATTTTCAGAGTATTTGTATCTCTTTTTCAAATACGCTTCATTAATTAATGATAAACTAAAAAATTAAACCAATGGCCAGATTTAAACTTTCACTTATGATGTTTCTTCAATATATGATGTATGCAGTTTGGTGGGTTCCTTTAGCTGCCTACCTTACAAATCTTGAAGTTAGCAGTACTGAAAAAGCATTTATTCTAAGTTCAATGGCCATCGGATGCCTCGCCTCACCTGTTATAGGCATGTTAGCAGATCGTTTTTTCGCCAGTCAGAAAGTATTGGTTGGACTAAACATTATTAATGCAATTATGCTATTCTTAGCCGGAATAACTGATAGCTCGCAAGTTCTGTTTATATGTTTACTTATAGCCATGTTGGCTTACATGCCGTCCTGGAGTTTAACCAGCTCCATTGCTATGGCACACCTACCTTCAGAACAATTCCCAAAAGTAAGAGTGTTTGGTTCTATTGGCTGGGTTGCATCCGGACTATTTAGTATTGTTTTTATAAAATTTCTGAACGTCGATTTTGATGGCACCAATATCCCCTTTTTCTGTGGTGCAGCAGTAAGTTTATTTGCTTCCATCACAAATCTTTTTTTACCCGGCACTCCGCCTATGGGCAAAGGGAAAAAGGCGTCTGTCATGGAAGCATTTGGTCTTGGAACGCTTCGTTTAATGAAAGATCGTAATTTTGCCATTTTTATTTTATTTTCTTTCCTCTCACTTATTCCCTTTGCAATGTATTATTCCTATTTTTCTGAATTCTTACTGAATATCAACACTAAATACATTTCAGTAACCATGAATTGGGGAGTTCTTTTTGAAATGGGGTTTATGCTCCTGGTTCCACTAGCCATAAAAAAAGTTGGTTTACGCAATGTAATGATTCTAGGGCTAATTGCATTAACAATCAGATATCTTGCTTTTTATATGGGAGGCTCAACAAATCAAAGCTGGATGTATTACATTGGTATTTTAATACACGGATTAATCTTCGGTTTTTTTTATGTTGGAGGCCAAATTTATATCGACAAAAAGGCACCTGCCAATTTAAAAGCACAGGCACAAGGATTTATATTTCTGGTTACTTTTGGAGCCGGACTATTAATTGGAAACCTCATTTGCAGTCAAATTATACACCATCTAAAGAATGATGACGGAACAGGTTGGAACACTATCTGGGGAATAACAACAGCCATGTCTGTTATATTAATGATATTATTTATAATTCTGTTTAAAGACAAAAAAATTACCACACCTTAATCCGACTTCTTCTTCTCACCAAAATAATCCACAGCAATACTTTATAAAAAATAAAAAGAAGATTGCTTATAAAAAATTTGAAACCCAAAATTATATTCGATTATTGTAGTAGAAGCAAAATTTACTAATCATTCTTAATCATACAAGAGCTAAAAGTTTATTTTTCGCATAAAAAGACACAATTTAATTTCATTTCGTTTTGGTTTTAGAATAGTTTTTTTACATTTGCCTTATATAAATGAAAAATTTATCTGTACATATTATTCTAGTCGTGCTAGTTGTCATTCTTGGATTTACTGAGAAAGGCTAGTGTATTTGTATATGATTTAAGATATGAGTAAGCCTTTCTCGAAAAATGAGAAAGGCTTTTTTAATGAATTTTTTTTAATAAAATACCTGGAAGTATGCAAAAACCATTAAGAAGCCATACAACTACGCAGGGACGTAGGATGGCAGGCGCCAGAAGCCTCTGGAGAGCCAATGGAATGAAAGAAGAACATTTTGGAAAACCAGTCATTGCCATTGTGAATTCATTTACACAATTTGTACCTGGTCATGCACATCTCCACAACATTGGTCAGTATATTAAAGGGCTAATTGAAAAACATGGTTTTTTCGCGGCCGAATTTAATACCATTGCCATTGATGACGGAATTGCAATGGGACACGACGGAATGCTGTATTCACTGCCTTCCCGGGATGTTATCGCAGACAGTGTAGAATATATGTGTAACGGCCACAAAGTAGATGCAATGGTTTGTATTTCTAATTGTGATAAAATTACACCAGGAATGCTTATGGCTGCTATGCGCTTAAATATTCCGGCCATATTTGTTTCCGGTGGTCCAATGGAAGCAGGTGAAGTAGGAAATAAACATTACGATCTTGTTGACGCCATGGTAATGGCTGCAGATAAATCTGTATCCGACCAGGAACTCTCAGTTATTGAACAAAATGCATGTCCAACTTGCGGTTCCTGCTCCGGAATGTTTACAGCCAATTCCATGAACTGTTTGGCTGAAGCGATTGGTGTAGCACTGCCGGGAAATGGAACTATTGTGGCAACCCACGCCAACCGTACAAAACTATTTGAAGAAGCAGTAGAGAAAATTGTTGCTGCAACAAAAAAATATTACTTCGAAGGAGATGATTCTGTTTTGCCGCGTAGCATTGCCACCCGCGACTCGTTTCTGAATGCCATGAAACTTGACATTGCTATGGGAGGTTCAACAAATACGGTATTGCATTTACTTGCCATTGCATATGAAGCAGGGGTTGATTTTACGATGAAAGACATTGACGAACTTTCAAGAAAAACGCCTAACCTCTGTAAAGTAGCCCCCAGCTCCCATTATCATGTTCAGGATGTTAACCGCGCCGGAGGAATTTTAGCCATAATGGGAGAGCTTAACAGAGCCGGATTATTGGAAACATCTGTAAGCCGCATAGACGGCAAAACACTGGAACAAGCCATCATTGAGTACGATATTATGTCAGCATCATCAACCGAGAATGCAAAAAAAAGGTTCTTGTCATCCCCCGGAGACGGAAGACGCAACCTTGTTATGGGCTCCCAGGAAAATTATTACCCCGAATTGGATACCGACAGAGAAAAAGGGTGTATCCGTGATTATGAACATGCATACAACAAAGACGGAGGTTTGGCTGTTTTATACGGAAATATTGCAAAAAAAGGGTGTATAGTGAAAACAGCCGGCGTAGATTCTTCCATTTACAAATTTACAGGAACAGCTAAAGTTTTTGATTCACAAGAAGATGCTGTGAATGGAATTCTGGGTGATACAGTACAAAAAGGAGATGTTATTGTTATTCGTTATGAAGGCCCCAAAGGTGGACCGGGAATGCAGGAAATGCTGTATCCAACATCATACCTGAAATCGATGCAACTAGATAAAGCCTGTGCGCTTATTACCGACGGAAGATTTTCCGGAGGAACTTCCGGGCTTTCCATTGGCCATGCTTCACCCGAAGCAGCAGCTGGTGGTGCCATTGGCTTAATCCAAAACAATGACAAAATTGAAATTGATATTCCGAATCGCTCTATAAATCTGCTTATTTCTGACGAAGAAATGGCAACTCGAAGAAAAAAAGAGGAGGCCCGGGGCAAAGATGCGTTTACTCCTGCAAATAGAAATCGTAACATTTCAAAAGCCTTAAGAGCATATGCAAGCCTTGTTTCTTCTGCCGACAGAGGAGCCATTCGAATGATAGATTAAACAAATAAGAACCTGACACAATTCAGTCAGGAATATATTACATGGAGAGAGAAATTAAATCTAAATAGAACAACTTGCCGCCTTTCGCGTGCAGTTACAGAAAAAAGTAAAAAGATGACAACAAAAAAAGTTACCGGTTCACAGGCATTGATACTTTCGTTACTGGAAGAAGGAGTTGATACCATATTTGGGTATCCGGGAGGGGCTATTATGCCTATTTATGATGCTTTGTACGATTTTGACAGAGATGTAAAACACATTCTGACACGTCACGAACAGGGAGCAGTCCATGCAGCAGAAGGATATGCCCGCGTAACAGGAAAAGCCGGGGTCTGCTTTGCAACATCTGGCCCTGGTGCAACGAACCTTATTACAGGAATTGCTGACGCGATGATAGATTCCACTCCATTGGTTTGTATTACCGGACAGGTGGCATCGCCTCTTCTCGGAACTGATGCATTTCAGGAATCTGATGTGGTTGGCATCTCAATGCCGGTAACCAAATGGAATTACCAAATTACAAATCCGGAAGAAATACCGGAAGCTATTGCACAGGCATTTTATATTGCTCAAACCGGACGGCCAGGCCCGGTACTAATTGATATAACCAAAGATGCACAATTTGCCGAATTTGATTTCGAATATAAAAAATGCACGAAAATAAGGAGCTACGTTCCGGAGATGCCTGTAGATCCGTTTAAAATAAAAGAAGCGGCTGAAATTATTGATGAAGCCAAACGCCCACTGATTCTTTTTGGACAAGGCGTAATTATTGGAAATGCAGAAGCAGAGCTAAAAGCCTTTGTTGAAAAGACGGGAATTCCGGCTGCATGGACTTTACTTGGCCTTTCTGCACTTCCTTCAGACCACCCGCTTAATGTTGGAATGCTCGGCATGCATGGGAATTATGGCCCAAACTTGCTTACAAACGAAGCAGACTTGATTATTGCCGTAGGAATGCGTTTTGACGACCGTGTTACAGGAAAAGTAAGTGGCTATGCAACAAATGCAAAAATTATTCACCTGGAGATTGATCCGGCTGAAATCAACAAAATATTAAAAGCGGACATTGCCATATTAGCGAATTCAAAAAAATCGCTGCAAATGCTTACCGACAATGTAAAAACGAATAAGCATACCGAATGGCTAAACCGTTTCCACGAATGTGCAAAAATTGAAAACGAAAAAATCATTCAGAAAGACTTGTTTCCGGAGAAACCAGGCTTAACCATGGGGGAAGTTATTCGTATAACTGCCGATAAAACCAACCATGAAGCCATTCTGGTTACCGATGTAGGCCAGCACCAAATGATTGCTTCGCGCTATTTCAAATTCCGAAATTCAAAAAGCAATGTAACTTCAGGAGGTTTAGGCACCATGGGATTTGGGCTACCTGCAAGTATGGGCGCGCAACTAGGCGCTCCTAACCGCACAGTAGTTGCTGTTATAGGTGATGGCGGGTTCCAAATGACAATTCAGGAATTAGGTACCATTGCACAAAATAAGTTACCCGTAAAAATTATTGTATTAAACAATAATTTCCTGGGAATGGTACGTCAGTGGCAACAATTATTTTTTGAAAAACGATATTCTTTTACTGAATTACAAAATCCCGATTTCATAACCATAGGAAAAGGCTTTGGAATTGATGGGCATAAAGTAGAAAAAAGAGAAGATCTTGATAATGGAATTCAAAAAATGCTTGATCACAATGGTCCGTATTTATTAGAAGTTGTTATTGAGAAAGAAGACAACGTATTTCCAATGGTTCCTACCGGAGCTTCCGTTTCCGAAATAATACTTGAACCGTAAGAAATATTAGATTAAGAAAAGGATTAAGCACAAAATCACAAAAAAGAATTATCATGAAACAAGAACATATAATAACGGTTTTTTCAGAGAATCACATCGGGCTTTTAACACGTATAACTATTGTTTTCACAAGAAGAAAAGTAAACATTGACAGTTTAACCGTATCAGAATCAGCCATTCCGGGTATTTTTAAATTCACCATTGTAATTAATACAACCACCGAACAAACGCTAAAAATAGTTCGGCAAATTGAAAAACAAATCGATGTATTAAAAGCATTCTACCATACCAATGATGAAATGATTTTCCAGGAACTTGCTTTGTACAAAGTGCCCAATGAAGCTATTTTTGAGGGCAATGTAATTGAAACGATTGTTCGCAAAGCCGGCGCACGGATTCTTGAAATTACGCAGGACTACACGGTAATTGAAAAAACAGGCCACAAAGAAGAAACACAGGCTTTATTTGAGGAGCTGAATAAATTCAAGGTCATGCAGTTTATCCGTTCCGGAAGGGTAGCCATAACCCGCGACCCCATAGAGAGGCTTTCTGAATTCCTAAAAGAAAGAGATGCTTTCCTTAATGCAATGGACTAGTTAATTACCAATTTCCAACATATACCTGTTCAGACTTTGGGCAGGTTTTTTTATATCCCAATATGAAGAAAATAGCCATACACCCACTAAAAATCGATTTTGAAATTCCCATTTCTTCGAATTTAATGCTTCCTCGTTTTGTTTACATTTTTATAATAGAGGGAGAAAAACTGCATTTTATCGACACAGGTGTTGCCTCAGGCTTTAATCAAATTGAAAGTTTTATAATAAGTATAAATCGCCAATTTTCCGACATACAAAGTATAATCCTCACACACGCTCATCCAGACCATATTGGTACAGCAAAACTCATTCAGGATAAAATAAGTTGCACCACTTATGCTCCCGAAAATGAAATTAGCTGGATAGAAGATATTGACTTACAATATAAAGAGCGCCCCGTTCCGGGCTTTCATCAGTTGGTTGCGGGCGCTGTAAAAATCGACCATGTTTTACAGGACAATACAATCGTTCAGCCAGAAAAAGATATTACCTTGCATGTAACCCATACACCTGGCCATTCATCGGGCTCTACCTCTTTTTATTATGAAGAAGAAAAAGCTCTTTTCTCCGGAGATTCAATTTTGTTACCCGGGGAATTGCCTATTTTTGTAAACATAAAAGAATACATTTCCTCTTTACAGAAAATTGAACAATTACATCCCCAAGTACTTTATTCGGCATGGGACAAGCCCCGTTATTCAGATGAAATCCCGGACATAATAGAAAAAAGTAAAGACTACATTTTAAATATCCAAAAGATAGTTCAGCAAGTTGCAAGAAATTTCCATGAAGTTAATTCTATTGATTTTTGCAAAGCAGTATTACAAGCACTCGGACAAAATGAAAATATGGCAAATCCGCTACTACTAACATCATTTTTAGCAAGTTTAGCAGAATAGAATCTACTTTTTTTATAATCTTGCATTCTTAAAAAAATAAAACTCTTCGATGCAAAAACAACTTACTATTCGTCAGGTTGAAGTTTATCAATCGCCTGTAAAACTCAAAGAGCCGTTTGTTATTTCTTTAGGGCCCCTGGCATACGCTGAAAATGTAATTGTGAAAATAATAACCCGGGAAGGAATTACCGGATTTGGAGAGTGTAGTCCGTTTATGACGATTAACGGCGAAAGCATGGAGTCGGCATTTGTAGTTGCCAAATACCTCGCTCAAATTTTAATTGGTAAAAATCCGTTGGATATTGAAGCTTGTTCGCTTACTATGGATAAAACCATTTACGGAAATTCAAGTATAAAAAGTGCTTTCGACATTGCGCTGTATGACATTGCATCGCAAAATGCAGGAGTTCCGCTATACAAATTTCTGGGTGGTAAAAATGATGACAAGCTGGTTACCGATTACACGGTGAGTTTAGGAAATCCTGAAAAAATGGTAAATGATGCGTTGAAAATCAAAGCAAACGGTTTTGAAATTATAAAAGTAAAATTAGGCCAAAACGGCAAAAAAGACATTGAACGCATCCGCCTGATTAGGGAAGCAATTGGTAAAGAAATTCCGCTTCGCATGGACGCGAATCAGGGCTGGGAAACAGAAGAAGCAATTGATGTTTTAAAAGAATTAAAAGACTGCAATATCCAGGTTTGTGAAGAACCAATTCCGCGCTGGAATTACACCGATCTTCCCAAAATAAAAAGAGAAAGCCCGCTGACTTTAATGGCAGACGAATCATGTTGTGATCATCACGATGCCAAACATTTGCTTGATTTAAATGCCTGTGATATGCTCAATATAAAACTGGGAAAATCATCAGGAATTTTTAAAGCTGAGAAGATTAAGAAACTCGCTTTAGAAGCCGGAATGAATTTGCAGGTAGGCGGTTTTTTGGAATCGCGTTTGGCATTTACAGCATCAGCACATTTTGCACTTTCGGCAGACAACATCATTTATTTCGACTTTGATACCCCCCTAATGATGGAAGAAGATCCAATTGTTGGAGGAATTATTTACGGGAAGAACGGAAAAATAACCATTCCTGAAACTCCGGGATTGGGAGCAACTGTCGATCCGGATTTTTTGAAAAGACAAATTTCGGCTGTTTTCAAATAGATTAATCATCATAAAATACAATAAAAAAGGCTTTCTCTAAACGAAAAAGCCTTTTTGAATTATTAAGCTAATCTATTTATCAGATAAGTGGTTTCATTGCTTCCATTGCTTCACGCAACCCGGCACCAACAATTTCTACATCGTGATAACGAATTTCATCGTTAACAACAATTAATTCTCTGTTGTCAACATGAGCATCTGCCCCTTCATTGAAGTTTTTACCGATAACATTAACATCAATTTTACTCATAAAATCAGCTAATAAAGGTTTGCAAGCGTGATCAAACAAGTAACATCCATATTCAGCAGTATCAGAAATAGTACGATTCATTTCGTACAATTTTTTACGGGCAATCGTGTTAGCAATCAGCGGAGTTTCATGCAATGATTCATAGTAAGCCGATTCCGGTTTAATTCCAGTCTCAGTCATTACTTCGAAAGCAAGTTCAACACCGGCTTTTACAAAGGCAACCATTAACGTTCCATTATCAAAATATTCCTGTTCTGAAATTTCTACATCGGCAGCTGAAGTTTTTTCAAATGCTGTTTCAGCAGTTGCAGCACGCCAGGTTAACAGTTTCTCATCGTCGTTTGCCCAGTCTTCCATCATTGTTGAAGAGAAAACGCCGCTCATAATATCGTCCATATGTTTTTCGAAAAGCGGACGCATAATTTCTTTCATTTCAGCTGCCAAACTAAAAGCTTCAATTTTAGCAGGATTCGACAAACGATCCATCATATGAGTAATTCCACCCAATTTTAAAGCTTCAGTAATCGTTTCCCATCCGTATTGCACTAATTTGGAAGCGTAACCAGGATCAATTCCTTTTTCAACCATTTTGTCGAAACTCAAAATAGAACCGGTTTGCAACAAACCACAAAGAATTGTTTGTTCGCCCATTAAATCCGATTTTACCTCAGCTATAAAAGAGGATTCCAAAACTCCTGCCTTATGACCACCTGTTCCGGCAGCATAAGCTTTTGCAATTTCCAAACCGTCACCGTTTGGGTCATTTTCGCGGTGAACTGCAATTAACGTTGGAACACCAAATCCACGCAAATATTCTGCACGAACTTCAGACCCGGGAGATTTTGGAGCTACCATAATTACAGTAATATCGTCACGAACCTTCATTCCTTCTTCAACAATGTTGAATCCGTGCGAATAAGCCAGGCAAGCTCCTTTTTTCATCAGCGGAATTACTTTATTTACAACTGGAGAGTGTTGTTTATCAGGCGTAAGGTTCAAAACCAAATCAGCTTTAGGAACCAACTCTTCGAAAGTTCCGACCTCGAAACCATTAGCAGTTGCATTTTGGTAAGAAGCACGTTTTTCTGCAATTGCAGATTCCCGCAAAGCATAAGCAACCTTTAAACCGCTGTCTCGAAGGTTCAAGCCCTGGTTTAATCCCTGAGCGCCGCAACCTAAAACTACAATTTGTTTTCCTTCCAGTTTTTTTACTCCGTCGGCGAATTCCGACTTATCCATAAAATCACATTTTCCTAGTTGGTCTAGCTGAAGACGCAGTGGAAGTGTATTAAAATAATTTGCCATCTGTTTTATTTTTAAGTGAATTTCTATTTTTTTACTCGCTATTTTTAATTTAAATCCGCACTTTTCCATCTGCGGATTTTTCTAATACAAAGCAACAAAATATATAAAAACAAGAGGTGTAAAAATAATGGTTTTTTAGGTAAAAATCATAGATTTAGATTAAAACAAACAAATCAGTCTGAAATAAACTTTTTAAGAACCAACTATTTACAACAGAATGCATTTTGCCAATTTTCACATAATCTACAAAGCCTTGTTTCTATATTGCAACGGTGACACTCCTGTTTCACGTTTAAAAAATTTTGCAAAATACGATTGATCCGAAAAATTCAAATGTGCAGCAATTTCAGTAACACTTAAGCTCGTGTGCACCAGTAACCTTTTACTTTCCAAAACTTGTTTGGCCTTAATAATTTGTAACGAAGTTTTTCCTGTTAACTGCACAACGGTTTGAGTTAAATGATTTGGCGTGACAGCCAGTTTATCAGCATATTCATTCACCGGCAGGTTATTTGAATAATTTTCTTCTACCAACTGAAAAAATTTCTTTACTAAAATATGCCCTTTCCCCTTATTCAAAACATTTTCTTCCAGTTTGTAAAGTGTTGCAGAAAATGTCAAAATCAAATCGAGCAAAGAGCGAAGCAAATCAACCGAATATTTTTCTTTGGCAATTTCTGCTATTCCTTTTTTGAAAAGGCTTTCCAAAAACTGGATGTCTTTTTCCTGATTCAATACCAATGGCGGATTATCCTGACGAATAGTAAAAAAGAATGGAAATTCAATTAAGCGGTTCTGGTTTGTCTGATTTATAAGATAAAATTCGCGGGTAAAAATGTAAATATATCCAACAATATCACTCGAGAACTCAATTTTGTGCGCCTGTCCCGGCGACATAAAAAACACACATGGTGGATGAATCTTGTATTTATTCCCATCGATTACATGGAAACCCGATCCGCCTGACAAATACAAAACCTCAAAAAAATCGTGCCTGTGCGGATACTTTACGCTAAAATGCCGGTTCGCGTCAAACACCTCCACTTGAAAAGGCTGCATATTTCGCTCAGGAGAACTGAAACTCTGCAAACTATAAACCGGAATATGTTCAGGTTTGTTATTCATGTTCAGAAAAAATAAATTCAATCCTTTTTTATTCTCTTTTAAAAGTTTAAAATTACACATTTATAAATATTACCAATTTTTATGACATTCTTTAAATATTCCTTTCCTCTCTTGTTGTTCATTTTCACAGGGTTAATTGGTTATTCTACCGACTCCCCCAAAATCAAGAACTATACAAATTTTAATTCTGAAACCATTTTTCATAATGATAGTATCCATAAATTAAACTTCAGATATGCAGATAGAAAGAGAGGTATTAGCCCCTACATTGCTCCCGCTCTTTTAATTTCAGCTGGCACCTTTCTTCACTATAAACCGGAGATAAAACATCAATTCAGAGATTATGCCCAGTCTCATTTCCCTTATCATGGTTCAATTGATGATTATGCACAGTATGCTCCTATGGCTGCAGTTTATTCGCTCCATGCACTGGGAATTAAGGGCAAAAATAATTTTGGGAATGTTACTGCTATTGCCCTAAAGAGTTTTGCACTAAACGGAGCAATTGTAACCATGTTAAAACATAGTTACAATGAAAAACGCCCAAATGGCACTCACCACTCATTTCCCTCCGGACACACATCAAAAGTTTTTGCACTGGCCCAGGTTATGCATAAAGAATATGGCGACAAAAGTATATGGTTTAGTATTGGAGCCTACTCTTGCGCAACTACAGTGAGCGTAATGCGTATCGCAAGAGATGCCCACTGGGTTTCAGATGTACTTGCCGGGGCAGGGATCGGAATGCTTTCAACCGAACTCATATACCTTACACACCAATACAAATGGGACAATGAACATTTAAGAAGACTGGATATTCTCCCATTTCAAATGGGCAGGCAAAAAGGAATAGCCCTTGTTTATACCTTTTGATAATATGCTACAAAAAATCTTCTCTTATGGGCGTAAAGCTATCTACTAACCGTACTTTTTCGGTTAACAGTTTCACACAGTGTTTCTTTCCGGAAGGAGCAGCAAACATATCGCCGGCTTTTAAATGTTGCTCGGGTTGCTCTTCGCAATAAAAAATAATTTCACCTTGTGCAACATAGGATGTTTGCTCATGAGGATGTGAATGCGGAGGCTCAGGCTCATCCCACGGACCGTCTGTGAAATCAATCAGAACTGCCATCAGATTATCTAAATGAATTATTTTTCGCTGGAGTCCATCTCTTACTTTTTCATATGGAACTTCATCAAATTTTAAGACTGCCATTGGTTATTACTTTAGTTTCCTAAAGATGTAAAAACAACAGCAGAAATCATAAAAAGCAACCGAAAATAATCTATTTATACTTCATGTAAAATGGAAAATATTTTGAAATCTCACCTTTACGGGAATACTTGCCTTGTTTAAGTCCTCCCTTGTTATTATTCTTTTTCCCGAATCTAAAATTCATTCCAAAAGTAAAAGCAAATGATTTCTGTGCTGCCGGATGATAGATGGCCAAAAAATTATCAGTAAAGAAAAACAATTGAGTGAAACGGGTATCCCATTGAAAACCTCCCCCAACACTTACGGAAGACACCCTGTGAAGAGATAAATCCCCAACAAAAGAAAAGTTTCTCACTCGCTTCAACACATTCACCGATAAAGTATTTAATAAAAAAGCACTTTGAAAAACAGTATGATTGGTAAACCCTACAGAGAAATCATCGGAATATTTATATTGGTAGTGTAAATACAACTGAGGAGACGGAGCGTAAACCAATTTTCTGGAATTAACAACAGGTTTAAACACGTCACGCAATGAATCTTTTGTATACATCATGGTTAGAAACGGGGACACGAACCCTGGTTGCAGCCATTTACTGTTTGCTGCATTAGAAATATCAAGCCCCTGGTAATGGTAAGTATCATTCTGATATAAATCCCAGGTATTGTCGCCAAAAAAAATAAATCCTAAGTTGGTAATACTTGCCGAGAATTGTTTCTTCTCATCAATATCAATAGTAATACCGGCATCTACTGCTAATCCGGGATTCCGTAGTTTAAAATAATCTGTCTGGTTTCCCTGTACCTCAATCGTTTCAAACTTTCCATTTTCATCCAGTGTAACCGGAAAAGGAATAGACGCTTTTCCATAACCTCTGGAAGAAAGCCATACGTCTCTTCCGTCTGGTAACGTTTGTATGCCGTAATTCCAGTTATTCATATGCATAAACATCTGTCCAAAAAGCAGCTTACCTCTTAATCCAAAGCGTATTTGATCATTTAGTCTTTTCCCATAACCAAATCCCATTTCATAAAAGCCAAGCATATTAAGATCAATTTTTCCTGATTGAAAATTTTGATAAGCAGGAGGTAAATTTCCATTATCAAACCAGGCTATTGAATTCATTGGAAAATTAATAGTAGTATTAAAATGTTCTTTCAAATAAAAACTAAATACAGCCTTCTTTGCTGGAAATGAAAAATAAAAAAGAGGCAACTCTGCCTGAATTGAGGTACGGTTAACAGAAGGACCTCGCAGCGTAAAACGTCCTAAATCGTATACAGTTTGCCCTGATGACGTTGTATAAACAAGATCTGTTAGCTTGTAATTGCTTTCATTACTAAATGAAGCACCGGCCAACCCCGGCAAAGCAAAAACAACACTTTCTTCATTAAAAAAAGAAGGATTTAAAATTTGCGCCTGATAATTATCCTGAAGCATAAAAAGTGCTCCTGTATTTTGCGACCAACCAGAAAAATATGGCAGAATAAAAATAAAGTTGAGAAGCCAAACTTTCCAGTATTTATATTTTTTGCCCCTATTTTGTATTTGCATGCGCAACTCCTGATAAAACGATTGATAAATTAATGGGATAACTAGTTAAAAGAGTACTTGGGTTATAACCTGGAACATCATCAAACCAGGCAACAAACTCAACACGATTTGCTTCCTGAAAATCATACAATTGCTCATCACTAAAATGCAATGTATCTATACTTTCCGTAGGTGTTATTGCTCCGGCTCCCAGTATACCGGCAGGAAACGCGTCAGGGAGCTCAAATGGGACATGTCCTTCAGCAGAGGAATTTTTTTCAAAGAAACGCATCCTCAAGTGCAATGGATAGGGGCTACCATTTGAAACTGAGTAAATAAAACTTGCATCGGTAAGATGATCGTCTCCTTCAATCAAAAAATTAAAACTATCAATTACCGTTGTGTAATTAAAAATCTCATCTTTGGGGAAAAAAGGCCATGTACTACCATCCGGGTATTCCAATTCAACGGTTGGTCCGGTGCCAACTGGTGGTGGCGACTTTTTATTATATATAAAATCGATAAATTCCATATTACCATGGAATAAGGGAAATAAAAGTTCAAAATCCCAATCCGGATCCAATTTATTATCACCAATATTATATTCTTTCAAAATGCATGAATGCATAAAAAAAAGAAATACGATTAAGGATCCGAAAAATCCTATTCGTTTTAAAAAAGTATGCATAAATATATATTATAGCTTTTTATAGCTAAATGACACATCCGAAACCACTATCTGTATAACGCCCCAAATTACAAATTTGTTGCTAATAATCAATATTACATTAAAAAAAAATAAAAACAGATACTCATATGTTTTATCGAGATTCGTTTTATTGCATGGTATGCAACTTCGACAAAACACCTTTTAATCAATCAATAAAACCATAACGGCAAGAAAATGGGCTGTAATCACTATTATTCGGCACCTCGTCTACTTAATATAATTTTAACTTCAAACAAAGAAACGGAGGTTTATAAATGTCGATTATGGTGTAAACATATTAAATTCTATCAGATCGGAAACCAGATAAATTTCAATTAAATTCAAAATTACTTTACTTACATTGATTGCTGATCTATGCCAAATCTTTCTTTGGGATGCTCTTTCCCTAAAGGTTCTACATGCACAACAATATCATATACATTCTCAACTGTTTCCAGAATCATTCCTTCTACTTCGTGAGCAATTTTATGTGCCTCATTAAGCGAAATATTCCCATCAACTTCAATATCGAGTGCAATCATATACAAACTCCCAATATTCCTGATTCTGGCTCTGTGCGGATTATGCGCTTCCGGAACCTTTTCAACTGCTTCAAAAATTCGGTTGTATACGGTTTCATCCTTAACCCCATCCAACAATTCAACATTCGCATCCATGAATATTTTTACCGACGACCAAATGATAAATAAACTAATCACAAATCCTGTAACTGTATCTAATACAGGAAGGTTCAAAAGAAATGTAAATCCCAGACCAACCAGTACTCCAACCGAAATCAAAACATCATTTCGCATATTTACAGCATTGGCAATAAGCATTGAGCTATTAACCCGTTTTCCTTGTTTCTGCTGATAGTAGGATAACAACACCTTACCAATAATAGAAACAACAGTAACTGCCAGCGCTAATTTTCCAGGAAGGACTTTCTCACCGGGTGCAAAAATGCTTTGAATCGAAGAAATAAGCATCTGAACACCGGCATAAAAAATAATTAATGACAATATCTTAGTGGCAATGCTTTCAGCTTTTTCATATCCGTAAGGATATTTTCTGTTTGGCGGTTTATTCATGATTTTTGTGGTAAAAATCATAACCAGTGAAATAAGGACATCCGTTGCAGAATCAATGCCATCACTCAAAACAGCTAAACTTCCGGACACCACCCCAACAATTATCTTTGACAAAGACAATACAACATTTCCGATTGTACTAACCCATGAAGCTCTTATTAAAATTTGCTCTTTATTCATACATTTTCAAACTGGATATCCATGCGCAACACCTATTTCAGCAAGTAAGCATTTGACTAAAAAACCTTTACAGAAAATCAATTTCTGATTTGTTCTTCTAAGCCAGATTTTAAAAAATGCAAAGATAAAAATCTGAATCAGACTACATAGGCAGGAATGAATATGAAAAGGAAATACAATTTATAAGATTGTTTTTTCAGCTTCCTCAAAAACCAAATATTCAAATCGGGCACTTTGTAAAAAAGCCTCTTTCATTTTCTCTTTTGTAGAATCCGATGCTTGTTGTCCGTACTTTTCAAGTAGCTGAATAAACTGAATAGTAACCCTGTCGTAGGCTTCACCAGCATAAGTATTAATAAATTTTTGATATGGATTATTGGCAACTTGGTATGTTGTTACATGTTGCCCCACTTCTCCGTATAACCAGAAACAAGGCAACAAAGCTGCCAACGCAACCGGGTAAGGAAAATTTTGTGCAACGTCGAGCAAAAATCTTCCGTACTTGCCAAAAACTGGCGACTGCTCTTTTGCTTCCTGAATGTTAAAATAAGCCAGGTATTCATTTTGCATGGACTGTTCAACTGCAATTCCATCTTCTGCCAACTGCCGAAAAAAGTCTTTTTCTTTTTTATCAGAAGCCCGTTGCGATAAAAGTTCCAGAGCCTGATTATCCTGCCGCAGGTAAAGTACGTCCTGCGACAAATAATGGGCAAACCACCCTCGGGGAAGTGTGCCTTTAGCCAGTCCTGAAATAAAAGGACTGTTTATTATTTGTCGAAAAACGGGAAGCGTTGCCTCCCATAATCTTTGTGTAAATTCACCTTGTGCTGCAACCCGCATTATTTCCAAAATTGATGAAAATGATGAACCGGGCCGTGCCCTTTTCCTATTTCATAATCTCCCCCAACCACAATGGCACGATTGATATAATCTTTCGCGCTACGAACAGCATCGTTCAGCGGTAATTGTTGTGCCAAAAAAGAAGCCACTGCCGATGAAAATGTACAACCTGTCCCGTGCGTATTCTTTGTGGATACTCGTTGCGAACGCAGCTCAATAATTTCATCGGTTTCGGCATTGTAAAAAACATCGACCAGCTCATCTTCAGTCAAGTGTCCCGCTTTTAGTAAAACCGATACTGTTCCGTTACATGATAAATCTTTTACCACCATTGGCAAATCGGCCTGTTTTGCGATTTTTCTTCCTGAAAGGATTTCTGCTTCAGGCACATTGGGCGTAATTACGCTAACCATAGGAATTAACTCATTTTTCAGGGTTTCAATGGCTTCGTCCTGCAAAAGTTTATCACCTGATGTTGCAACCATTACCGGGTCGAGAACTATATTGGAGATGTTGTACGGGGACAAGGTATCTTTCACTGCCCGAATCAATTCCGAAGAGTGTAACATGCCAATTTTCACAGCATCGGCGCCAATATCATCCAATACCGATTTAATTTGCCCTTTCACAAATTCGATGGGCACCGGGTGTACCCCGAAAACCCCGACTGTATTTTCGTCAACAATAGCTGTAATAGCTGTTGCTGCATAGCAACCACATGCCGATATGGTTTTTAAATCGGCCTGAATACCTGCTCCACCACTGGGGTCGCTGCCTGCGATGCTTAAAACGCGTTTATAGTTCATTTTTGTTTTTATTCTTGAAAATGATTAAATCCTGCTTTTGAGAGAACAACCTTTTGTCCATTTTTATGCCATTGGATTTCCGGTTCTCCTATTTTTATTTCACCGATAACATGCACCGCTTTTCCAGTTTGCTTACTAAATATGTTTTGCAATTCATCCAACTGCTCCGAAGCAACGGTAAACAATAATTCGTAATCTTCTCCGCCGCCAACTGCCAGTTCATCCGGGCTCCAGTTTTGTGCAGCGCAAACTCTTTTCAGTGGTTCCGACAAGGGTAGTTTTTCCAAATCAATTCGGGCTGTTTTATTAGAGGCCTTTAAAATGTGCACCAAATCGGAAGCAATACCATCCGAAATATCCATCATGGCATGCACTCCGGAAAAGCCAAGCAAAGCCTGTCCTTCTTTTATTTGCGGTTCCGGTAGATAATGACGCTGCAACAAATATTCAATATCTGCCGAAGTTTCCATCTTATTCAACATAGCCTGTAAACCACCAGCCGAATCGCCGAGATTTCCGGTAACACAAATTAAATCCCCACTTTGGGCATTTCTGCGCAATTTTGCTTTTCCTTTTGGACACTTCCCGATTGCACATACATTAATGGCCAAATGTTTTACCGATTTTGTTGTGTCACCCCCGTAAAGGGGCGTTGCGTATTTCTCCGAAATATCATGATAACCTTTCATAAATTCGTCCATGTATTCCACATCAATCCCCGGAGGAACAGCAATAGACAAGAATGTTCCCAGCGGCGTTCCCCCCATTGCGGCAATGTCGCTCAGGTTTACTGCCACCGATTTGTAGCCCAGTTGCCATGCGGAAATTTTATCCTTTAGAAAATGAATGTCTTCTATCAGCATGTCGGTTGTTACCAGCAAATCGGAAGTTTCATCCATGGGCAAAACGGCGCAATCATCGCCAATCCCCAACACCTTTTCTGACAAAAGAGCCTTAAAATCAGGGGCGAAACGTTCAATAAAACCAAACTCGCCTATTTCTTTTAGTTGCATTGTAAAATATTTAACTTACAAAGAAAACAAATTTGCTTCGTTTAAACAGGCCATTTCTCCAACTGCCAGGCGCTGTCCCAGAACATCCATTCCATTTTGAAAGACAATTTGAAAGCCTCTGTCATTGATTCTCGCACGGTAAGAGTAGTTTCATTTGCTGCTTCGTTGCAAATGGCAATTGCTTTTTGAACGGCTAGTGCAAAATCTTCACCGCCATAGGTATCAATCCATGGTTGATATGGATTTTCATTCTTCACCTGGTTTTTCAAAATATAATCGCCGACCTTTTTATACACCCAAAAGCAGGGAAGTACAGCAGCCATTGCTTCTTCAATTGATGCACAGGCCAACTGCCGGTACATATGCCCGGTGTAAAGTGCGCAAGTTGGTGTTGCTTGAATAGTTTTAGCACTACTTTTTAAATAATGCTCGTGCAATGCTTGTTCGACAACTACTGTATCCGACGAAAATTTCAGAAAATCTTCACGCCATTCTTTTCGGTTGAGTTTAGCTGCGATGCCTGCCAGTATTTTTCCGTATTCAGCCAAATAAATTGCATCCTGCTGTAAATAAAAATAAAATTTCTCCTTTGGCAGCGTGCCGTTCATTAACTCGTTCAAAAAGGGCAGCTCCAGAATCTTCTCATAAACAGATGCGCATTCGTTCCATGCTTCGTCACTCCATTTCATATATTTTTCTTTTTAATTTCATTTTTTAATAATTCGGCAGCGAGCTTTGGATTTTCAGCCGACGAAATGGCAGAAACCACCGCAACACCATTTGCTCCATGAGACATAATCTGTGCTGCATTCTCCAAATTAACTCCACCAATTGCTACACTGGGATGGCTGACAATAGAACTAACAGCTTTTACCCCTTCCAGCCCAAAGGGTTTAAATGTATCGGTTTTGGTTGGCGTGGCAAAAACCGGCGAAATCCCAATGTAGTCAATATCCAGATGATTGGATTCTTCTACCTGTTCCATCGTTTCAACCGACAAACCCAATATTTTATCTTTTCCGAGAAGTTGCCGGGCAACATCCCAGGGCAAATCGCTTTGACCAATGTGCAGGCCATCGGCATCGATAGCCAGTGCAATATCGAGCCTGTCGTTAATAATAAGCGGAATATTATAGGTTTCTAACAGTTTTTTTAAGCGGATTCCCAGTTCATAAAACTCCTTCGAGGTGCAATTTTTTTCGCGTAGCTGTACCATGGTAACTCCGCCTTTTACGGCTTCTTCCACGATAAATTCCAATGGGCGGCCTAGCGACAAATCGCGGTCGGTTACCAGATACAAGCTTAAATCAAATGATTTCATTTACTTTTATTTAAGCGATAAAAACGTCGGCAATATCTTTATCCGTGAGGTTGTACAATGTATCAATAAAGTGCATTTGTAAACTTCCGGGGCCGGCAGATTTTTTTGCAGCAATTTCGCCACAAATACTCATTACCGCCATTCCGTGGGCTGCGGCAAGCAATGTATTTTTATTTACTGCAGAAAAAGCGCAGAGAACCGCCGAAGCCGTGCACCCCATTCCGGTAACTTTGGGCATTAACGGCGAACCGTTTTTAATCGAAATAACCTGTTCTCCATCGGTAATAAAATCTTCGGCACCACTAATTACTACAACAGCCCCAGTTTCGTTTGCCAAGCTTTTTGCTGCATCAAGAGCGGCATTGGCAGAAACGGTACTATCAACTCCTTTGGTTGCCACATTCTCTTTTGCCAGCGCCATAATTTCAGAAGCATTTCCACGGATAAGCGTAGGTTTACATTGCTCTATAATTTGCACGGCTACTTCGTTCCGGTAAGGTGTAGCACCAACTCCCACAGGGTCGAACACGACAGGAATCCCTTTCTCTGTTGCTGCAATTCCTGCTTTTATCATTCCTTCTACCCACAGCGGGTTTAAGGTACCGATATTAATAACCAGTGCAGAAGCGATACCTGCCATGTCGGCCACTTCTTCAACTGCGTGAGCCATAACCGGCGAAGCGCCAATGGCCAGCAAAGCGTTGGCTGTGTTGTTCATTACTACAAAGTTGGTGATGTTGTGCACCAACGGAGTATTATTTTTTAAAGCCTGCAAATCGGCTGCAATTGATTTTGCATCTATCATGATGTTCTATTTTAGTTAAGTTTAAACTTATTTTTTTGCACAAATGGCTACATAATCGCCCCGGTCGTATCCTTCGCTGGGTTCTTCTGCCACATTATTGGAATAAATAGGATGTGCCGTTAGTGTTTGTGCAAATTCTAAGTTCTTAAATCCCGACTCTTGTAACATTTTCACTTTTTCTGCCGTAGTTCGCCAATTCGCTATTTTTACAAATTCAATGGGATACGGGTCTTCAGGATGAACATCTTTTAACAAAGGATGCTCCCAGGTTCCAACTGCTTTTGCCAGGTTATACAGCAAGGCATACGAACTTTCTTTAGGGACATCAATCACCACAATTTTACCCCCAGGACGCAGTGCCGCGAAAGCTTTATTGAATGCTGCCTGCAAATCAGTAATATAGCTTGGCGTGCCATTAAACAATACAGTATCATACCTTTCTTTACCAAGTTCTGCCTTTTCAACAGTTGTTATCTCAACTGTCATTCCACGTTTACAGGCAATTTCAGCCATTCCTTCCGATGGCTCCAAGCCGTTTTTTATAGAAATGCCAAAGTCTTTTTCCAGAATCATCTCAAAAAGGCCACTTCCGCAGCCCACGGAAAAAACATCCTTCGAATCTTTTAGAAAATGTGCCACCAGTTTTACTTCGGAATACAGCACATTTGTATTTTTCATAAACCATGCATCGTATTTTGATGCGTGTTCGTCGAAACCATTTTTCATTCTTTCACTCATAATAAGTCTGTATTTAACAAAAAAAGCCGTTCCGCAGAAATGCGAAACGGCCTGTATCCTTGTTTATTATAAATTCAAATACAATCCTCGTTTCCCTCCGCTGTTATTATACATTTCAGGTTCCAGGGTATAATCTCAGCCTGCCCCAATAGACAGACACCCCTAACGAGATGACGTAAAAGTATCGATTTTTAGAGGAAAATCAAAAGATAACTTGCTTAGAAGCCAGAAGAACAATTATGATATTCAATTCTGGATAATAAAATGAAAATATTTTATTTCATTCTATATTTTGTAACCACCTGCCCTTTGGCAATTTTCTTTAACTTTCCTTCTAATAATTTCCGAGCCAATGGATTGATTCGATCGACATATAATATACCTTGCGTGTGATCATATTCATGCTGAATTACCCGGGCAGTATATCCGCCAAAAGCCCTGGTCTGTTTTTTGAAATTCGAATCAAAATACTCAATGACAATATTCCACGGGCGTTTTACTTCTTTCGAAACAGACGGGATACTTAAGCACCCTTCATTATCTTCCCATTCTTCTTCAGACGATTGAATAATTTGGGCATTTATAAATGTCTCCAAAATTCCTTCATCACCTTCTTTAAAATATCCTTTGCGGTCTTCTGGTTGTAAAATATCGAAAGTCGTTTTTGTATTGACAATAAATAGCCGAATGGCTTTTCCAATTTGTGGGGCAGCCAGTCCACAGCCATTGGCACTGTCCATTGTTTCCCACATATTTTCAATCAGTACCTTTAAATTAGTGTCATTCAAAGAAACATCAACACATTTTTGCCTCAAAATCTGATTTCCATATGTTTCAATTGGCAATTCCATTGTTTGTAATTTTCAAACAAAAATCAGTATAATATTTTAGGCGTGAAATGAATCTATGTTAATTAATTTCTTTCCGTATTCTACTCAACGCCTGTGGAGTAACGCCCAAATACGAGGCAATATATTTTAATGGAACTTTTTGAAGGATGTGTGATTTACTTTGAAGTAAGTCCAAATATCTTTCTTTTGCTGTATTTTGCAATAAGGCGATTTCCCGTTCGCTTTTCTGCAGAAATAGTTTCTCGGCAGCATAACGCCCCCAGAAATTTCCCGTGTGAGTTTGCTTATACACTTTCTGCAAATTCGAATAAGATATGCTCCAAATAACTGTTCGGCTTAATGTTTGCTGCTCATATTTTGCAGGCAACCGGGTTATAAATGAATCGTATGCACAAGTAAATTCTTTATCAAAGTTAAATGCAAAGGTCAATTCCTTTTCTTCATCGGGAATGTAATACCGGACGACGCCTTCCTCAATAAACGAAAGGTATTTTTCTATTTCTCCAAGAGAGATTAGTTTTGCCCCTTTCTCAAATTCTCTGCGCACAAAAAGGGAGGCCATAAAATTCCATTCGCTTACACTTAGAGTAGTTATATTTTCAATATATTCTTTAATATAGCCCATAAATTTCCTAATTAAGCGGAGATATTTGCGGGTTTTATTCCAATTCCGGGCTCATCAAGTAATGTTATCTTGCCGTCAATGATGCGGATTCCTTGAAACAGATCATTACCAATCAGCAGATTCCCATCCAAATCAGCCCAGTCAACCTTGGGCGCCAGTTGGGCTGCGGCTGAAATTGCACACGACGTTTCAGTCATACAACCAATCATCACTTTCATATCCAGCGAGCGAGCCAGATTTAGCATTTTATGAGCCTCCCGCATTCCTGTGCATTTCATTAGCTTTATGTTGATTCCGGAATAAACGCCATGCGCTTTTATCACGTCAGGAAGGCGCTGTAGCGACTCGTCGGCAATAATTGGAAGCGGACTGTTTTGTGTAAGCCAGGCAATGTCATCTACTGAATTTTTAGGCATGGGTTGTTCAACAAATTCAATCCCCATTTCCTTCAGCCACTGAGTCATTTCAAGCGCATGTTTTCTATCAGTCCATCCTTGGTTTATATCCACACACATAGGAACATCAGTCATAGAACGAATTGTTTCAATCATCTGCTTGTCATTATCCCTTCCCAATTTAACTTTCAGAATTTTGTATTCAGAGGCCTCTTTTACTTTCTGACGTACAACTTCATCTGTATCAATCCCAATTGTAAAAGAAGTATCGGGAGTATCTTCCGCATTGTAGCCCCAGATCTTATACCAGGGTTGTCCCATTATTTTTCCTAACAAATCGTGCAAAGCAATATCAACAGAAGCCTTTGCAGCGCAATTCCCTGCTGCTTTCTCATCTACATACTCCAGAATTTCATCCAGCCGAAAAGGATCAGTAAACTGATTCAAATCCAGCGAATTTAAAAATTTCGCTGCGGATTCATGGCTTTCCCCTAAATAAGGTGGCATAGATGCTTCGCCATAACCAATTAACCCATCATACTCAATTTCGGTTAACATTACGGGGGTAGTTAATCGGGAGCTCCCCGCCAGCGTAAAAGTATGTTTTAATTGCAGTTCGTAAGGTTTAAAACGAAACTTCAACCCTTTTTTTGCTGCTTGTGTATGTTCTTTGTTCATTCGATAAAATTTGACTTCTACAATTACTGTTTTCAATAAACCCGAAAAACAGCATTGCTCCCTGCAAAAATACAACTTATACTACTCTACATTTCTATTTCTGCCGGCTAATTATACCAGGGATGATCTTTTATCAGTATTATCTGACCTTTGTTTAGGGAATTTAACACCCTGCTTGCTGCAACCAATTGCTTTTTCCTTCCCGCTTCAAAATTATCATCTTCAGGATTAAAGCTATTAATCTTCACTCTCCCTGATGAATGGATAAATTTGCCATCTCCCATATACAATCCAACATGCGTAATATGCTCTTTGCTTCTTCCAAAAAACAGCAGATCGCCTGGTTGAAAATTAAAATTACTGATATCCAGCTTCTCTCCGTAAAGAGCCTGTTGCGATGCATCGCGTGCCAGCATAATTCCTTGCGAGAAATAAGACGTTTTTGTAAATCCTGAACAATCAACACCTTTCGTTGAAGTCCCTCCCCATAAATATGGACTTCCCAACAATCTCTCAGCGGTTTCAATAATACTCCCCGCTTCCGGAGTTTCTGCTTCCCATTCGCTAAACTTAATACAATCCGTCTCGCGAACAAAACCTTCACGGCCATCAGGAAAATGCACTTTCAGGAAACCATTCATTTTCCCGTCAACTTCAAAAATGCATCCTAAAACGAGGTCTGAAACAGGAGCCGCATTCTCCTTTGCTCCGCCCATTGCAGAGCCTGTTACTTTTGTAAAAATATACCGGTCGGCAGCTTTCCAATTATCCATTTCGGCCTGGGTAAACTCTGAAATTCCACTTCCGCTCACCCAGCCAATATACAAATCTGGAGTTTGAATTTGATACCACCCACCGCGTTTGTCCAGTAATTTCACGGGGGTCCCCATAATGGTTTGAGAAACCATTTCGGCTGAATATCTTGGTTCTTTTCGCATAGGAATCACAGAAAGCGTAACCAAGGCCCACACCTTTCCCCCCAATTGGGCTTCAGGTAAAAAACGAATAGAGTCAACAACTGAAACATTCATCCTCCCAAGAGTATCCAATAAAAAACCATACGCTTTTTTCTGGTCTGTTTCTCCTTTCAGTACAAAACTACCGTTATTGGCTTTTTCCGCAGCAACATTAAAAATGGCTATGCGCTTGTCGGGAATAAATTTTTGTTCTACTGAAGTTATTATACCTTCAAGATTATCACCCTTTTCTTGCGTTTCACAAGAAAACACTCCAAAACAAAAAACACCTAACAATAATGAAATAAAAAATCTTTCCATGAATGAATAATTTCTTTGTAAATAAAAAGGAAGGCCAGTCATGAATAACTGACCTTCCTGCAAATTAGCTAATTATTCTTTAATATCCCACCAAACTGGTTCTGTCATGTAAGTATTTTCAAAAACACCTAAATCGGTTACTTTTGCTGCATTGTAGTAGCGTTCGTAATAAGCCATTTGATAGCGACGGATATAATCGGTATTGGTTGGGAATGCTGTTTCATAAACATATGCAGGACGTTTAAATCCTTTGTAAATACCAGCATCATAATCATAGGTTCCATCAGAGCCAATACAATAATCGTTACGTCTCATATCTGTCCAAACTTCAGGACTATAAGTCAAGGCGATATATTTCTGGATCATAATGTGACTTAAAGTAAGTTCAGATGCTGTTTGTGCAACAGCTGCACTTTCAAGGAACTCAGCACTTTTTCCTGAGTCAATACCAAACCTGTCCATACTGGCCTGAATAGCTTCTTTATATGCTGTTAATGCAGAGCTTGTATTTCCTTGTCTGAAATAAACCTCAGCCTCAATAAATTTCAATTCAGCATAAGTTAATATAAAGTACGGAGATGTTTTTTGGGTAAAATATAGTTTGTTCAGATCCGTAGATTTCAAACCTACGTACGTTGTATCTGAAGCTTCCGGCTCTGAGTTTACATATTCTAAATCTACCCCTTTTGAATAATCTGAAGATAAAACTTCAATTATTTCTCCTTCATTATCAAGAGAGTCTTTTATAATTCTGGGTAATAATACTTCTGCGCGAGGGTCAACTACTTTACTATTCCAGCTTTCGTCAGCACGACTTGCAGTAACAGTATCAACCGTATTAAAAAGATAGTCCCTCCAAAGTTTTCCTGGCTTGTTTGAAGAGCCCATGTTTTGATACTGAATAGCCGTTCTCGCAGAAACATCACTGTCTTCATACCAATAAGCAGCATCATCATCATTTGAAGAAAATGCTTTTTCAAGATTACTAAGAATACCTTCAGGATTATAGCTAAGTAAATCGGTTCCTTTGCTTTTTTTCGAAAGATGGCTCATTAAACGCGCCTTTACTCCATAAGCAAATTTGATCCACTGTCCGATATCTCCATTATACATAATATCACCTTCTGATAAATCAGGGGCACCTTCTGCCTGTGTTTTTTCCAGATCTGCAATGGCCTCATCACACAATGGCAATATCTGGCTGTAAACATATTCTGCATCATCATAATCCGGTTGAATATTCCCAGCTAAACCTTCCTTATAAGCCATATAACCATATGCATCAACCAAAGCGCCACAACCAAAAGCCTGTAAAAGTTTACCTACACCAACATAATGCCATGCCTCCATATCTTCGGCATCCTGAACCATTTCATCAATATTCACCCATGTATAGCCATACCAACATTGCCATACCCAGGCATCTGCATTGTTTGTAAATTGCCAGTTTTCCAACTGATAATACCGTGCACCAGGATTATAAACATAACACATTTGCTGACACAAAGCTGCAACACGTGTTCCATGACTACCATAAAAATCAAAAGCTTCCGTAAGAACATATGGCAACCTTAATTCTGGTGATGCTTCCTGCGAATTATTTGGAGATGTGTTAATGTCCAGATCATAATCGCAGGATGTAATTATTAGTCCTAATAATAAAACTAAAGTTATTGTTATCTTTTTCATAATTGATTTCTTTAAAACTTAATGTTTACACCTAATGCAATACTTGTAGTTGCAGGAACTCCTGCATAATCAATAGAAGAGGAACCTGCTCCTATTACACCAGAACCTCCGGCACTAACCTCCGGATCCATTCCTTTGTAGTTTGTAATTAGTAACAAATTCGTTCCTGAAAGCGAAACATCTGCTGACTTAACAAAACCAAGCCTTTTACAGAATGAACCTGGCAAAGAATAAGTTAATGATGCCGAGCGCAGACGGAACCAATTTACATCTGTAATAAAGTTTGAAGCATCAGCAATATAAACATTTTGATAATACTCCTGACTTAATTCCACATCTGTTGTAGCATCTTCATAATCTCCGGTTGAAGAATTTACCATTACACCATTAAAGGTAGTAGTTTGACCTCGTTTCTCAGTTTCTCTGCTTGTTCCGGAGTATACCATTGCATACTCAGTAGCATTGTATACATCTCCTCCTTTACGAACATCAATTAAAAACGATAAATTCCAATTTTTATATGAAATATTATTGTTTAATCCTAACAACAAATCAGGTTCACGGTCGCCAACAATATTTGTTGCATCGGTTGAAGTGATTGGATATCCCGTATCTGAGTCTAAAATCAAATTTCCATTATCGTCTGTTTCCCATCGTTGGCCAGTTAATCCAAGGAAAGAGCCGTCATTTATAGAAGCAGATTTTGCTGGTCCAATTTGTACATCAGTAACATAGAGCAAGGTAACACCTTCAGGTAAATCGGTAACAGTACCATTATTGTGCGACACATTAAGGGAGGTATTCCACTGCCAGTTTTTAGATTGCACAGGCTTTCCGGTGAAAGTAAGTTCAACCCCTTTGTTTATTACAGTACCAAAATTCACATACTGAAAAATGTAACCGGTAGCCATACTTACACGTGGAGAAATAATCTGGTCTTTACTTCTGGTATCATAATAAGTGAAATCCATTCCTAAACGACCGCCCAGGAAACGCATATCAACTCCAAATTCGGTTGACTCTGTAGTTTCGGGCTTCAAATCCGGATTACCACCGGTATAGCTATTTTTATATCCTCCACCGATAGAAGTTACAGGAGGATCTAGATAAGTAGCCGTTTGATAAACAGGTGCATCTTTACCAACTTGCGACCATGAAGCACGAAGTTTGGCAAATGAGAATTTATCTTTCAAATTATCAGAGAAAAATTGCGAAAGAATAAAGCTTCCACTCACCGAAGGATAGAAGAATGACCGATTTTCAGCAGATAAGGTTGAAGACCAGTCATTACGCCCTGTTACACTTAAATATGCAATTCCTTTGTAATCGGCAGAAAACTCACCAAAGAAACTAATTAAACGCTTCGTTGAACGGTAGTTTGTATATGTTTTATTCTCATTGTCTGCATTGTTAATGCTCAAAAAGTCACTTAATAATCCAATGGCCTGTTGTTTGTTTCTAAAATACGTTGTTTGTTCATAGTTATGCCCTAACAACAAACCTAAATCAAAGTCACTCACCTTCTTATTTGCATTTACTGTAAAATTAGAAGTCAAAATATTATTTTCTCGCTGAATCTCGCTGACCGCTCCATCCGTAAACGGCTCTACTACTGCTGAGCCCGGAGCCACAATACTTCTTGTAAAAGTGTTATAGTGGTCAACTCCAAGTCGGTAAGTTGCACTTAACCAATCAGCCGGAGTAACGGTTAGATACCCAGAACCAATAAAACGATGAATGTCGTCTGTTACTGGATTTTTATGAATGGTCCAGTATGGATTATTTACATCATCTTCAGGATCCACATTGTTCACTAATGGAACACGGCCCCCTCCTTCCAGCCAATTTACCATATTGTTGCCTTCCGGCCAAAGATACAAGCTAATCATTGCTCCATCGCCGGAAGAGCCATAAAGGCCATCACCGGTTAATGTTTTATTCTGTTGCGAATAAACATAATTGGTATTCATACCCACAGTAAACCAACCTTTTCTCTGTTCTCCGTTGAAACGAAAAGAATTCTTTTTATAATTTGTTGTAGGTACAATACCATTCTGATCTGAACGATTCATGGAAAGAAAATAAGTACCGTTATCATTCCCCCCGGCAACACTACCGGTAACATCATAAGACCAGGCAGTCTGGAAAAAATCTTCAATATTGTTGTATTTATTTCCAGTTATTGAAGCTCCCCATGAATCCGAAGTTCCATCATCAAATGAACCACCATTCCCCTGACCATACATTCTTTGGTATTCTGGATAACGATTTGCCACATCCATTCTCATTTTAGAACTGACAGTAATTTCCGGAGCACCACTCTTTCCCTTTTTTGTTGTAATAATTATTGCACCTGCTGCAGCTTTTAATCCATATAAAGCTGCGGCTGCCGGCCCCTTCAATACGGATATCGATTCAATATCATCTGAGTTTAAATCCATTCCACGGTTTGCAGAGTAAGTTGAAGTAGCACTTAACCCACCATTACCTGAATCTCCGCTAACAGAAGAGTTATCAATCGGAATACCATCAACGATAAATAGTGGTTGATTATCTCCCGTTAGTGAGGTACCTCCTCTAATAATAATCTGAGATGACGAGCCGGGGGCACCACCAGAATTCGTGATATTTACTCCGGCAATTTTTCCATTCAGTGAGTTTATAAGGTTAGGCTCTTTTACCTTTACCAATTCTCTTCCTTTTATCTCCTGAACGGCATAGCCTAAAGCCTTGGTTTCTTTCTTTATTCCCATGGCTGTTACCACAACTTCACTTACCTGCTCTGTTGACGGACTCATCTGGATTTCCAGATTGGAAGAACTACCTACCGTAACTTCCTGAGATTCCATTCCCACAAATGAAATCATTAAAACTGCATTAGGCTCAACAGAAATAGAAAAATTACCATCTAAATTAGTAATTGTTCCATTTGTTGTCCCTTTCACCTGCACAGTAACCCCAGGGAGAGGTTCTTGTGTAGCTTTTTCAAGAACGATTCCCGTAACCGTCCTTGTTTGTGCCATTGCCATTGTTACGACCAGGCACGACAGAAAGAATAAAATCAATCTTTTTTTCATGAGACACATTTTGTTTTGGTTAGAAAATATGCCATTAACTAAAATAGCTATGGCCAAAATTTAAACACATTACCTGAACTAAAAAAGTTAACTACAAAATTCAATACTCTTTTACTTTCTTGTTCAGTATATAACCGAACTGTTTAGCACTTACCAAATAAAAATACATGTATTATCTGTTGTTTTCAATTTCATCATAGAACTCCTGCAAAATATTGGTCCGTACATTCAATCTCCCTAGCAAATTATCTTCACGCGTTGGATATACCCGATTGCTCAGAAAAATATAAATTAAATTACAGGCAGGATCTGCCCACACAAATGTTCCGGTAAAACCGGAATGCCCGAAACTTTCGGAGCTCGCTCCCGGACAAGGATAGCTTTTCTCCGGGCTAAGTTCTGCATTGTTCACCAGGGGTTTATCAAATCCCAGTCCCCGCCGGTTATTATTTTCAGGAAACTGGACACGTGTAAATTCCTGCATAGTTTCTTTACCCAGATATTGTTTACCTCCGTATGTCCCCATTTGCATGTACATTTCAATAAGTTTGGCTAAATCGTTGGCATTGGCAAAAAGCCCTGCATTCCCGGCTACTCCGCCAAAAACAGCAGCAGCTTCATCGTGTACCGTCCCCTGTATTTGTTGTTTGCGGTAACTGGAATCATATTCCGTTGGAACAATTTGATCTCGTGGAAATTTCTTTAGCGGATTATAAGTAACCCTATAGGCTCCCAACGGATAATAATAATTTTCATTTAAGAAATCAATGTAAGATTGACCTGTTATATTTTCAGTCATTTGAGGGATTAATAAAAAGGATAATCCACTGTATACATACTTTCCCGGAGGATTAAGTTCGGAACGGCGAATATCTTTATAAATACGCTTTTTAAAGTTTTCTTTCAGAAAAAGTCCCGGTGCAACTTCAAGCTGATATTTCCCAGTTGGCTGAAATGAATACCAGCGGTCTTCCAACTGACCATCTTTTACGGTTTCTTTCCAGTAATTCAAGTAAGGGATTAAGCCAGCCTGATGAGCCAAAATATCCCGCCATCTCAAATCCTCTTTGTTTGACGGATGAAACAGGCCTTTTTCCCAGTCGGGCCAATAGCTAGAGAATTTATCGTCCACATCAATTTTCCCTTCATCCGTTAGTTTCAGAATAGCCGCCAATGCCCCCGAAACTTTTGTAACAGAAGCCAAATCGTAAAGATCGTCTTCTGATACAGGAATACGTTTATCGTAGGTATGATATCCATATGTTTTGCGAAAAATAATTTTCCCGTCTTTTGCTGCAAGGATGCTACATCCGGGAGTTGCTTTCTTACTTATAGCATCGTCAACCAAAGAATCTATACGATGATTTAAACGCACACTGTTCAATCCTGCTTCTTCAGGAATGGTATACTTCATACGAATAACTTTATCAATGCGGATACCATCACCCACCTTATAATAATGACCAAGGCTAACCGGAAGTTCTCCAGATGCACTTATTCCTCCAAATATCATTTGAGCTGACAATTCCTGAACCAGTGAATCATTTTGATATACCATAATTAAACCAGCTGGTCGCGAAAATTGCTGAACTTCTGCTAGTGCATAAGGACTGGAGAAGAACACTTCAACCGATTTCTTTTCAACGCCAAGATAATTGAGCAAATTTTCTGTTTCATCTGTTAATCCATAAGGCCTTTGAGGTTTTATCTTTTGCATATTGCCTACCTGCATTGAGTGTCTCCTCTTGCTTTCGTATAGATGAATTCCGGCAATTACAAGATTGTATCCCTCCAATTTCATTTTAATTTCGCTGAGATCTTCTTCGGTAAATTGCTCAGGAAGGAAAAAATTATCGGTTTTTGTATATTTCGACAGCATCCGCTGAAAAGGAGTTGCTTTTGTTCTTCCAACTGCCAGGCATGCAATTTTTAACGTATCTAAACCTTGCAAAGGGATAATGTCACTCTTATTCTCCAGTAAAGTAAGAGAAGCTTCAATCATTTTTCTTTTCACTAATTCAGCTTGCGGATTATTTAAATCACTCATTAAATTCACTGAAGAAACCAAGGAAAGCTGATTTAGCCCAACCCGATATTTCGCTGCTAGAACTTTCCGACATTTCGCATTAATTTCGTCCCAGTTTAACATGCCATTTTCTAAAGCAGCTTTTATGCCTGTAATGGTTTTCTCCACATCTTTGGGGAATTCCACAATATCATTCCCTGCTTTTAAAGCAAGCGCCTCAATCTCTCCGGGAGCGCCAAAAGCATTTGCTCCCGACATGTTCATTGCATCTGTTACAACCAACCCCTGGTACCCCCATTCATCTCTCAGAATACCATTAATAATTTTTGATGAAAGACTGGAGGGAATCCCTTCTTTAGAATCGAGTTGAGGGACATTTAAATGAGCTGACATCACACCATCAATTCCGGCCTCTGTAAGCTTTTTAAAAGGAAATAACTCAATTGAATCCAGTCGTTCCCTAGCATACGGGACTACAGGTAAAGTTAAATGAGAATCTGTTTGTGTATCTCCATGGCCGGGAAAATGCTTTGCTACAGCAATAATCCCGTTCTCTTGTAATCCCTGCATGTAAGCTATCCCGGAAGCGGCAACTCTCTGTGGAGATTCACCAAAAGAACGCATTCCGATAATTGGGTTCAAAGGTTGTGTGTTTATATCAACTACCGGTCCTAAGCTTACCTGCACACCCAACCGTTTCATTTGGTAGGCCATTTCTGTGGTTACCTCTTTTATTAGTGCCGGATTATCCGAAGCCCCCATCATCATATTATAAGGGAAAGAGGTTACTCCGTGTAAACGCATCCCTACGCCCCACTCTGCATCCATCGCAATAAAAAGAGGCGTTTGAGCCGATTGCTGGTATACATTGGTAAGTTGTACCTGGCGCTCTGGATCACCTGTAAAAAAGATAACTCCCCCCAGGTTATATCTTTTAATCAACTCTGCTACTTTCAGTTGACTGGCAATATCTTTATTCCCGGCTGTATTAACCCATACCAACTGAGCAATTCGCTGTTCCTGCGAAAGTGACTGAAAAACAGAGTCAACCCACTGTTCCTCATGCAAATCAGATGAATAAGAATGGGCACTACTTCTCCCATAAATTGTTATAAGAATTAAAAATAAGAGAACTGATTTCTTCATATTTAAGAAACTTATTTCTGTCAAAATGATAAACTATACTTTTATAAATATCTTTTTTCGATATAAGAGCCAACCAATTACCCAAAAGAAAAATACATGGGCAAGAGCGAATAACAACGAACCGTTTAACGGACCAGCCAATGGTTCAAACACATGATGATAAAGCCAGGAATAACCATTCGTTGACTCACCTGAACCATCATTAAAACGGACCAAACGAATAAGAGTGATAGCCCATAAAATGGATAACGTAAATATGAACAAGGGGTTCATTCCAAACACAACAAAAAATGATGCCCACTTTTTATACGATTTTACATCAATTATCCAAATAAGAATACCTAATACGGAAGAGGCCCAACCAGCAGAATACAAGACATATGAGCTTGTCCAGAGTGGCTTATTAACAGGAAAGAACAGCCCCCATATCCAGCCTGAAACTATTCCTGTTGCTCCCCAAATCAGCAATTTCACAGGTATTCCTGTATTTTCATTTTTTCTAATTAAACCACCTGCCATATACCCCAAAAGAGCAGTCACAATTGAAGGAATGGTACTTAGTACCCCCTCCGGGTCAAAAGGAATCCCAAATCCATGGTACATGTGTTTCTCTCCCAGAATCATTTTGTCAAAAGGAATGGTAGCATTTCCTTCTAAACTATAAGGCTCACCTCTTCCGAAGTAGTATAAAATTACCCAGTAGATTAATAATATCCCTGCAGAAATAAAAGGCAACCACTTTTTATTCACTGATAAAACAATAATGGAAGCAAGCCCGTAGACAACGGCAATTCGTTGTAAAACCCCCATTACCCTGAGCGCAGAAAAATCTTTTGACCACTGCGGAAAAGAATTCAAGAAAAGTCCAATGGCAAAAATAAGGAAGGTTCTTTTTAATAAACGAAAAAAAGAATCTTTATTAAGTGTACCTCCATATTTTGAAAACGAAAAAAACATGGAAACACCAACCATAAAAAGAAAAAACGGAAACACTAAATCAGTAGGAGTACAACCATGCCACTTTGAATGTTCCAGTGGAGCATAAATATGCGACCAGCTGCCCGGATTATTTACCAATATCATAGCAGCAATGGTAATACCACGTAAAACATCAAGAGCCAAGTAGCGTTTTGTTTTTTCCATTAAATATTAAACTTTCCCGTTTCCAATACAGATTATGAACTAATTCTGTGACTCACTTGTACTCTTAAATAAGAATACATCTCAAATATAATTTTTTTTTTGTAAGATGTATGACATATTTTACACAAAATGCTACTTCTTAATAAATTTTTCATTTTTTCACAAAAAAAGAACAATACCAATCTATTTCACACACAAAACCATACTATTTAATACTTTTGCAATAATAAAAATGTTTTAACTATCTTTTAGAAAAATACACATCAGACTATAAACAGATACAAAACACATGTTATACAAGATAAAATATACAACATGTATTACAAATATTATATTTTCAGTTAAAAGAACAGAAGTGATAACAATATCTGATACTTACTAAATGTAGAAAGAAAAGCTCTATCTCAATAGTGCTTATTTATCTGCAGAATCCTTATATGAAAAGATCAATAGTCCAAGAAACATTATCAATCCATTTAAAATAAGCAGCTCAAATCCAAATTTGTAGCCCCCCAACCAAGCTTCTGAATTGATATTGATGATATAAGTAATAACAGGAGAAAGCAAACCAATAGCAGGAACAAAATAGTCTCTTACCTTTCTTTTGGTTAAAATACCAAAAGCAAACAAACCAAGCAACGGACCATAAGTATAACCAGCCACCCGAAAAACAGCTGAAACCACGCTATCGTTATTGATAATGCGAAAAACTACAATAACTAAAAACATTAATAGAGAAAAACCGACATGAACCAACATTCTTGTTCTTTTACTTTTGGAAGACGAAGGTTTTAAATTCAGAAAGTCGATACAAAAAGAAGTTGTTAATGCAGTTAACGCAGAATCAGCACTGGAATAAGCTGCTGATAAAATCCCGAGTAAAAATAGTGCCCCGGCTAATGGACCAAAATATTTAATGGCCAGCAATGGAAACAAATCATCTGTTCGGGAAGGCAGGTCGATTCCTTTTTGAGCTGCAAAATAATATAGCATTACTCCCAGAGAAAGAAAGAAAATATTAGCAATGATAAATGCAAAACTGAACCAAAAAATATTTTTCTGTGCATCTTTTCTTGTTTTACAAGTTAAGTTCTTCTGCATCATATTTTGATCGAGACCATTCATCGTAAGAACAATCCCAACACCAGCCATAAATTGTTTAAAAAAGTTGGTTTTCGATTTCCAGTCCCAATCAAAAATACGGCTAAACGGATGCTGATCTATCACAGTAACCATGTCGCCAAAATTCAAATCAAGCCGGTTCAGGATTACCCAAATAGTAATGCCAATTGCCCCAAGTATAAAAAGCGTCTGCAGAGAGTCAGTCCAAACAACTGTTTTAATACCTGCTCTGTATGTATAAATCCATATCAAAAACAATGTAATTAAAACAGTTAGCCAAAAAGGGATCCCGAAATCATTAAAAAATGCCAATTGCAAAACACCTGCCGCCAGGTAAAGCCGAAAAGAAGCGCCAATCGTTTGTGAAACAAGAAAAAAGAAAGCCCCTGTTTTATAGGAACGCAGCCCAAACCGCTGATCCAAATATGTATAAATAGAAACTAAATTTAAACGATAGTACAATGGTATTAATACCAACGCGATAATCCAGTAACCAATAAAATTCCCCAATAAAAACTGAAGGTAGGTCCATGCTGAATTGCCTACCTCCCCAGGGACAGAAATAAAAGTTACTCCGGATATAGTGGAACCAATCATACCAAAAGCTACCAGATACCACGGAGAGCGCCGATTACCAGTAAAAAAAGTTTCACCATCGGCGTTGCGGGAGGTAAGGAAGGATATCCCCATTAATACCGCAAAAAATACTAAAATTATGATCGCAATTAATAAAGTACTCATTTCAATTTATTTTCAGAAGCCAAACAAAGATGTAAAATTTTTATTCATTCTCTTTTGAGTATGTCACATCAATATCCCAGTTCCATTTATCAAAATATAAATTTCCTCCGTCCCATTCTACTTCCCCACGTTGAAAATCGTAAGGTTCGCTTCGCGGGTATTTTTTCTCCGGAGATAGTTTTCTACCATAATCATCATTAACAATCAAGCGATATGCATCAATTCCGTGTGTGTAAAACTCACGCAATTGCTTGTCACCTGAAGGTTGCAACTTAAAAGACTGATCAACAGGCACCCATCCAATTCCTTCATAATAAACTTCTCCCCAATCGTGCAGGTTCACATGCTTCGGATGAAGCATAAAACCGCTTTGCCATTTCGTTGGAATTCCCTGCGAACGGGCCAAAGTCATAAAAAGAAGCGTATGCATACCACAGTCGCCATGCCTGTTTTGTAAAACGTACTCCGGAATATTTGGGATAATTCCATATTCTAATGCACTTGCCCATGGAATAGAATCGTTAATCCACTTATAAATTGCTTCTGCCTTGTTTAATGGATTGGTCTCCTCTCCTACTATGCGTTTTGCCAGCGCAGTAATTTGCGGAGAAAAAATAATATGTGGTGGCCTCTCTGCTGTATTTTTAATATAAATATCGCTGGTAGTATTATAGGGCAGAATACTTTCCGGCCTTAAATCAAAATACTGCGCACTGGTTTGAATGGCAAATTGAACAGAGAACACAGTGGGCTTATCTTGCTCTGCCACTTTCTCCATATAAAAAGTACGTTGCAAAAAGTCATTTGAAGCAAGAGAAAATTCAGCAGGATTCGTTTTCAGAATTTTAAAACCAGACTGTCTCACATTCCCTTCCCGCGGAGCAGGAAGCCAGCAGCGAATTACTTCTCCCGATGGAACTACATTAGGCTTTACCGTTAGCGTATATGTTACTGTCATATTTTGAGGTAAAACCACATTTGTATTTTCATTACAAGCTGCAATAACCTGCGCAGAATGTTCCAACCGAAGAGCAGTAAGCGAATTTGGCTCAACTTCAAACACTAAATCTTTCTCCTTTTTCTTTTGGTCAAAAGCAATTAACCGACGCAAATTTGCAACCGCATTAGAAAAATAACGCTTCTCCCCATCGACATAACGCATCTCCAGTTTCCCTGTTTTCTCCCAGGCTAAAATATCCGATTCACCTGCCTCCGGAAAAGAAGCTTGCAATTGTTCTCTCATTTCGGAACCATTCAATGAGAAATCACGACGAATGGCATAAATAAGTTGCTGAACAGAATCCAGTTCAAAGTCAGTCCACAATTCCGACTTACTCTGTCTCAATGAATCAATCTCTTTCTCCAATAAAGAAAATTTTCCTTCAGACAATTCTTTCTGAACATTTACTTTTTTGTGAGCAGGAGAACACGCAAACAAAATAAAAGCAAATATTATTACAACTACAAAACCGTTTTCAGTCCTCATATTTTTATTTGTATGACATGTTACAAATATAAAAATTCAATTTTCATAAAAAAACAAGAATATAGAATAATGAATACAAAAAATCATCCTTACTAACACTATGTAAATTTTTCGTTCAAATATCTACAAATTTGGAACAAAAAAAAGACCATATAAGTATCAACACATAATTACAGCCTGCTAAGTTCATAACCACTCTCTTTTAAGAAAGAAATCAATTCATCTAAATGATCATAAAATTTATCAGTGCGTTTATCACTTGTTCCCAAATGAACTAAGATAATGCTTCCTTTTAAACCTCCCTTTTTTTGTTGTTGCTGCTTCTTCAAATCATTCATAATCCAGGCAGAAGATTTGTAGTTTTTCATATCGGGAGTTGTGTAATCGGCATTGGTTCTAATTCCGGGAGTAAAATTAACAAGAGTTAATCCCAACTGGTTTGTCCAGTCAGCAACAGCCTGGTTATACCATTCATAAGGAGGTAGAAACCAGGTAGCAGAAGCCACATCAACACCAACTTTTTGCATTTTTAAATAATTAGCCTTTAAATCCTTTTCAAAATCTTCACGACTCACCAACAAAGAATCACGCTTTTTCCAGTCAGCATATAACAAGTGTTTATCTGAATGTGCTCCCAAATAGTGCCCATCCTTAATCAACTTCTGAATTATCTTTTGATTTGCATCATTGTCATAAAAACTTCCGGTAAAAAAAAACGAAGCCTTCACCTGATTTTTCTTTAATGTTTGGGCAATTGTTTCTCCTCCATCGTTAAAATCATGAGCAGAGAAAACAAGATATACTTTTGAACATGTTGTATCCATCCGGATTATGGCACCTTCTCTGTCTTTAACATAATTAGAAACGGCGCTATTATTTCCCTCTCTTTCCAACGATGAAAGCAAGAAGCTTAAACTTGCCGTACCATCCATTGTTGGCTCATTTGAAGAATAGTCACCAATATCATCATGATAAACCGCTTTCCCACCTTGGTAATTTGCATATTCATCTGCATCGATTAGATGAATACCTCGCAAACTTTCATAAATACTTCTGTAAACAGGTCCGTCAACCAATCCACCGGTAGTGGTTTGATGCATTAATAAAGTAATTGCAGAATGGGGAGATACAGGATTATCACCGCCGGCTGGCAATCCGCATATCATACTAGTTCCCCAGGGATTGCATCCAAAAAGCCAGTCGACAAGTGCAGCCTCCATTTTTCTATATGTATTATCTCCGGTAACTTTGCGGTAAAGCCGGGCCTGGGTTGCAGCAGCCACCACAAAATTATTCGAACACCAAACAAAAGGCACACCTATTTGAAAAGGATCATCTCCGACAAACTTTTTCAAATCATCCAGTCCTTGCTTCATGAGCTTTTGATATTGTTCAGAAGCGGAGAAATCCATTTCTCCAGCCTGTAAAAAGTGCCCCAAATTAATAAACGGATAATATTGATAGTGGCGGGCGCGGTGCAGCTCCATCCAGGGAGTTACAGGTTCCAGCTCCCCCCAGTAATTTGCCTGCGCCTGAAAGGATTTATCACCCGTAAGTTGAAACAAGGAAGCTGCCGCCAGCTCCATGTCATCAACATAATTACCTTCTTCATAAAAATAAGGAGAAACAACGCAAGCAGTTTGACAAACACCAGGATCGGAGCATGCAAACTCCCATGCATCAGCTGCTTTTTCTTTTAGCTTATTTGATAAACCGGAATCGAGATCATTAAAAATATTGGCTCCAAGCGCAAAGGCTGAAGCATATTTTGCAGCAGTGGAAGCCACTCCTGTACTTCTGTTTTTGTGTTTGCCCAAACCTTGTGGTTTTCCGGTAACATAATAAACCGGTCGCGCATTACCAAGTCCGTAAGAAACACTATCTTCTGTTGGTAACCGATATCCCCGATGATCCCGATCGTCGGCAATCTGGTTATACATTTCCCCTTTCGCCGGATTCATTTTCAGCAACCACTCCAATCCCCAACGAGCCTCATCCAAAATATCAGGGATACCATTTTTCCCCGCTAGTCCGTTTGCATCATAATTATCTTTATAAACATCCGGATTTTGCTGATAAGCAAAAAGCATCTGGTAAGTAGCATTTGCTGAAGTTGTTACATACTGCAGATAATCAGAAGCATCGTGCCAACCACCGGTAACATCAATTTTCTCACCGTTTTTAGTAGGATGATCTACAATAATCCCGTCGTGAACATGGCAGGAATCGTTAAAGAAAGGATTAAAGCCACACCGCTGCTGGCGCATGTAGTTCAAAATAAAATCAGCCGTCCCGCTATATATATCACCTGAAATACGAAACGACGGGGAACGAAAAGAATCAGCTACTATATAAAAGCCTCCTTCCTTATTAAATGCAGAAAAATCGAGTTGGTAAGCCGATTGCTTTCCCCACATCGAACCATCCGAAGGAATTGCCTTGGCTTCAAATACTTGTTCATCAGAAAGACTGTTACAAACAGAAAAAGTTTTAACCTCTATTTTTTCATCGCTCAAAAAAACAGCTACTTTTGCAGCCTGAGGTAAATATCCTAACTGGTTAGTTCGAACAACACTCTCTCCCCTACTATTATGAACGATTAGAATAAATAGGAAGAAAACAATAAAGATTAATTTCCGTTTCATAATGATTTTTTGATTTAATATTTTCTCAAAATTAATTTTTATAAAAGACAAATGCAATATTTGTAATACATGTTACATCTTGTCTGGTGAAAATACTATATTTGCGTTATGACAATACTAATTGCTGATAGCGGTTCAACAAAAACAGATTGGTTATATACCGACAGTAAGGGTAATACCACCTTTCTCCAAACGAAAGGAATAAATCCATTTTTTCGTTCGGTTGACGATATTTATCAGGAACTAAAAAAAGATTTGTTTCCCAAAATACAAATTGTTCAGCAAGTATATTTTTATGGTGCCGGAATTATTGATACCCAAACTGGGGATATCGTTAAGTCGGCATTAAAACCACTATTTCCGCATGCTGTTGTTGAAACAAACAGCGATGTATTGGCAGCTTCCAGAGGTTTATTTAAAACAGGCGCAGGCATTGCCTGCATTCTGGGAACGGGGTCGGGTGCATGTTTGTACGATGGAAAAAACATACAACTGGGAATCCCGCCACTTGGGTTCATTCTTGGAGATGAGTGCAGCGGTTCCGCATTGGGGCGCAAACTTCTGGGAGACTATTTTAAAGGAGTAATGCCTGCTTATATTAAAGATTTATTCCTAAAAGAGTATACCATCACCCAAGCCGAAGTTTTGGAGAAAGTATATAAAACAGAGAGGCCTAATAAATACCTAGCTGGATTTGCCCCCTTTCTATCACAGCATATAGAAAAAGAATACTGTGAAAATCTGGTTAACAAAAGTGTTAAAGAATTTATAGAAAGAAACGTTTTACAAATCCCTGAAGCCAAAAGCTATCCGCTAGGATTTTCCGGATCAATTGCATGGAATTTCAAACCTATTATAGAGAAAGTTTCGGCCACTTATGGCTTTTCTACTCCATTAATAATACAAAGACCAATTGAAAGCTTAAAAGAGTATTATTCAATTCTGAAATAATAAAAATACATGGAAGCAAAAACCAATCAAAGTATAACAGAGTCGGAATCATTATATAATAACCTGGAACAGATGTCTGCCCGTCAGCTTCTTGAATGCATTCATGAAGAAGATAAGAAAGTGCTCCCTGCTGTTCACAAAGTTATCCCTCAAATAGAAGAGCTGGTGGAAAAAGCCTCGGAACGTGTAAAAAAAGGAGGACGTCTTTTTTATGTTGGAGCCGGCACAAGTGGAAGGCTTGGTATTCTTGATGCTTCGGAGATTCCACCAACTTATGGTGTTGGGTACGATGTGGTAATTGGTTTAATTGCCGGAGGAGATCCGGCAATTCGCAAAGCAGTAGAATCTGCAGAGGATAATATGGAATTAGGATGGAAAGATCTTGAAGCCTTTAACATTACTGATTTGGATACAGTTGTGGGTATTGCAGCCTCAGGAAGAACACCTTATGTAATAGGCGCGGTAAGCAAAGCCAGAGAACATGGTATTTTAACAGCTTGTATCACCAACAACCCAAGCAGCGAATTAGCTAAAAATGTAGATATTGCCATAGAGGCTATTGTTGGCCCTGAGTTTGTTTCAGGTAGCACACGTATGAAATCAGGGACTTCCCAAAAGTTAATTCTCAATATGATTACCACAACTTTGATGATTAAACTGGGGAGGGTGAAAGGGAACCGAATGGTAAATATGCAACTTACCAACCAAAAGCTGGTACAACGCGGCACGCAAATGATAATGGAAGAGTTAGGTTTTGCCGAAGAAAAGTCAAAACGCTTATTGCTTGTACACGGTTCGGTAAACAAAGTATTGGAAAGCTACAAAAAATAGCCTGCTATATCATGGATTAGCGTTCTTTAGGAATTTATTGTAAACCTGCATATTCCGGCTAATATGTGCCTGCATTTTTTCATAAGCACGATCGGCGTCTTTTTCACGGATTGCATTTACAATTTCTTTGTGGTAGCCCAATGTTATTTCCTTCTCCCCTTCAATATTGGCATAAATGTAATTACGCATTCGGGGTAATAGATTGTGCACCGGTTCCATTGTAACAATAACAAAAGGATTTCCGGTAGCACGTGCCACCGTTAAATGAAACTTGTTATCCAAATCTGACTCCAGCTGTGTATTATCAGCATCGCAGGCAGCAAATTCTGTAAGGTTTGTATTCAGATTTTTCAGATCATTTTCAGTACGGCTTGTAGCTGCCATTTTAGCAATTTCAGGCTCAAAAGCCATCCGAAGATCGATAATCTGTGCAATCAAATTCATATCAAACTTCAGGTCGTAATACAAGTTAAGCGAATCGATGGCATCCTGCATATTTATTTTCTTCACAATCATGCCACTCCCCTTCCTTATTTCAATCAACCCTCGGGCGCTCAAACGCCGGAGCGCTTCCCTCAGCGCAGTACGACTAACCGCAAACATTTCACAAAGCTCACGTTCCGACGGCAGTTTTGAACCGATCGGCAATTTCTTTTCACGAATAGCACGTTCAATATTTCGTTCTATCTTTTGGCTAAGTGTTTGGGTAGTGCCAATCTTTTGAAAAATATTACTCATTTCGCTCATAGTCGCTCCACATATAGCTTTCTACAAAATAAGTCATTTTTTTGTTTTATCAGTTAGCATAATTTGTGATTCGCAAAAAAATAAAGAAAAACGTTCGAAATTATCAATCTGGAAAATATAGCACAAACACAGTCACTCAACTTTATGCAAATTCTATTACTGGTTAATTTCGAAAGCACCTTTTCAGGTATAAACAAAATGCCTCAGGATTTTATACTTTTGTTGTATTCCATTCGTCTCTGAAATTAAGGCCATGTTTATACTTTATGTTTTACTGAAAAAAATGGGCTTGTTTTCCGGCTTAAAACAACATTAAAACGAAGAGCAAAATGACTACTCTAAAATTTGCCTTACTTCTATCTATGCTTTTTCAGGTTATTGCAACAGTGCTTGCAATAAGCCTGATTCGCAGGACAAGGTTTAACATCTCGTGGATATTAATTTCCGGAGCTTTTATTTTAATGGCGTTAAGGAGGTTGTTTGATTTCTCAGGTCTTTTCTGGGAAACAGAATTATTTCCCAAAGAAGAAGTAAATAGCTGGATTGGCGTGCTAATATCTGTATTCATTTTTGTAGGCGTAATTTTCATAAAAAAAATCTTTAACCTTCAGGATGAAATTGAAAAGCTAAGGCAGGAAAATGAAAAGAATATATTATCGGCCATAATCAATACGGAAGAAAAAGCAAGACAAAGTTTTGCCCGTGAACTACACGATGGAATGGGGCCTGTATTATCATCAATAAAAATGACGCTCAGCGCCGTTAACAAAGAAAACCTAACGGAGGTAAACAGAAAAATTATTGAAGCGTCACATAAAGCAGCCAGCAATTCAATTATTACTTTAAAAGAAATAGCCAATAATCTGAGCCCGCACCTTTTAACCAATTATGGACTAAAACAAGCTCTGGATGCAGTGGCATCACAACTATTCACAGAAGAAAATATTGGCTACGATCTTGATTTTCAAATTGATGAAAAGAAATTATCCGAAGAAATGAATATTAATTTCTATCGCATTATTTCAGAACTACTAAACAACAGTTTTATTCATGCCAGCCCACAAAAAGTATATCTGGAGATAAAAGAAAAAGATACTTTTGTACACCTTCGCTACATGGACGATGGAAAAGGATTTGATTACGACTTAATAAAGAAAAATATTCAAAATAAAGGAATGGGGCTGAATAACATAATCTCGCGTACCAAATCATTAAACGGTTTATATACAATTGTTACAGCACCCGGCCACGGTTTCCTAATTGAATTCTTTTTCCCGCTAAATAAACGGAACAATGAAAAAAGTTGATATTTATATTGTTGACGATCATTCTCTTTTCAGAGAAGGGCTAAAATTGTTGCTTTCCAACCTTGATTTTGTGGGAAAGGTATATGAAGCAAATGATGGTGTAGAATTTATAGAAGGGCTAAAAAAGACTCCCGCGGATATTGCATTGCTCGATATAGAAATGCCGGTAATGAACGGAATAAATGCAGCGAAAAAAGCAAAAGAGATTCATCCGGAAATTAAAATTCTGGCGCTATCCATGTATTCAGACAAAAATTACTATTTAAGCATGATTGAAGCCGGAGCCTGCGGGTTTCTTTTAAAGAATTCGAATTTTGAAGAAGTTGAAAAAGCAATAACCGATGTTTGTAACGACAAAAGTTACATTTCCATTGAAATCTTAAATGATATACTAAAATATCCGGAGAAAGCTGTTTTTAATGTTTTTGACAGTGAGCTAACTGAACGAGAAACAGAAGTGCTGCTTTTAATATGCAAAGGTTTTACAAACAGTGAAATTGCCGATCGGCTGGTTGTGAGCAAACGTACAGTGGATAAACATCGGGAAAATCTTCTACAAAAAACACAATCAAAAAATACGGCCAACCTGGTTATTTACGCCATTAAAAACGGATTGCTTCAAATTTAAACAGTTCCTGTTCTCCTACGTTTAAAAACGTAGTTCAAAATATACGTTTTTAGACTGTTTCCCCGTAGATGAAGCCCAAATACTTTTGTTGCATAGCTTTTAATAAAAAGTATGAATGCAATCAACAAGTATTTAAAACGATTATCATCCCCCAAAAAATTAAATTCATCGGCAAAATCGGTTTGTCTTTCTACATTTCTGATGTCCTGTTTTTTAGCTCAGAATAGTTTTGCTCAGTTCAATGTAGATGCACAACTTAGAAACCGTTTTGAGTTTCGCGACGGCTATAAAAAACTTGCAGAACAGGGCACTGATCCGGCAGTTTTTATTTCTCAACGTACCCGTGTTTCGTTTAATTTTGAGAACAAACAACTAAAAGTAAGATTTACCCCTCAAGATGTAAGAGTTTGGGGAGATGAACAGTTAAGCAGTTCTACCGGTGTATTTGGCGACAATGCTTCGCTTGATTTGGTTGAGGCATTTGCACAAATAAAGACGGGAGAAAACGCATGGTTCTCCGTTGGCAGGCAACAACTTGTTTATGACGGCCAGCGGATTCTGGCAGCCAGAAACTGGAACCAGAACGGAATTTCTTATGACGCGGTTGTTTTTAAATGGAAAGCAAAAGAATGGGAAATTCATGCAGGAGGTAGCTGGAACTCAACCTGTGAAAATACTTCGGATAATTATTACGACCCGGAGCGGCTGAAAACACTGAATTTTATCTGGACAAAACACAAACTATCAGACAACTGGCATTTTTCAGTTTCGCATATTGCATCTGGTGTTACTGAAACGAAAACAGACAACAAACTCTACTTTAAACAAACGAGTGGATTATATACCCAATTAAAAAACAACGGATTAAATTTTTCTGGAGACCTCTATTACCAATTCGGGAAAAACAATGCAAATCAAAAAGTCAGGGCATGGCTCTTCGATGCCAATCTATCATATGAAACAACCAGAAATACTACAGGAATTGGAGTCAGTTATCTTTCAGGAAATAAAAACACGACCGGAAAAACCGATCATCTTTTTGATGTTTTGTACGGCGCCCGCCACCGCTTCTTCGGAGAAATTGACTACTTCAGTAACTTTAGTTCGCACACAAAACAGGGCGGGCTGGCCGACTACTTCTTCTACTCGGAACTGAAATTAAACGGTAAAACCAGCATCAAAAATACCGGACACTATTTCAAATTGGCTCAAACCAATGAAAATACGCTAGGCAATAAAAAGCTCGGATATGAAAATGACCTTACATTAAAGCAAAAATTTGCAGATTGGGGAACACTGGAATGTGCATATTTATTTTTCCTTCCGACCAAAACTTTAAAAACAATTCAAAACGTATCGTCAACGAAGTTTTCACAATTCATTTATGTGCAGTTAACAGTCACACCCGTTTTATTCAAAAACTAAAAAAATATGAGAATTGAGTGCAGAGTAGCGAGAAACAGACAATACCAAGACGCAAGCTACAAGTTTTCAAAATTTTATACAGACTTCATCTCAATATTTGATACTTGGATTCGATAAACTATTTATCAGATAATAACAAACAATACAAGATATGAAAGCAACAAAATGTATTCTTATTTTAGCAGGCATAATCCTGTTATCGGCATGTACATCAACAAAAAAGAAAGAACAAACCATCAGTCTTTCAGGAGCTTTTGCACTATACCCACTGGTGGTAAAATGGAGCGAGGAATACCAGAAAGAAAATCCGGATGTACGATTTAACATCTCAGCAGGCGGTGCGGGGAAAGGCATGGCCGATGCTCTTTCCGGCACGGTTGACCTGGGTATGTTTTCCAGAGAAATTGCACAGGCAGAAATAGACAAAGGTGTTTGGTCTCTATCTGTAACAAAAGATGCAGTTATTCCAACTATAAATATTACCAATCCAATAACAGAAGTTCTCAAAACCAGGGGTATCACCCGTGATGAGTTCAGGGGATTATATATTGAAGAAAAGTATACCAACTGGAATCAATTACCGGGGATAACGACCAACCAGCCCATTACCGTTTTTACACGTTCCGACGCATGTGGAGCCGCTGGCACCTGGGCTGCCTATCTGGGAGGGACACAGGAAGATTTAAAAGGGGTTGGGGTGTTTGGCGATCCAGGCCTGGCCGATGCAGTTGTAAAAGACAAAGATGGCATTGGATTTAACAACACAATTTATTTATATGACATTAAAAGCGGGAATAAAAATCCGGGAATTGATGTCATCCCGATTGATGTTAATGAAAATGGAAAGCTGGATGCAGAAGAAACATTTTATGATACTTTCACCCAGGTTTTATCCGCCATTGCTGACGGGAAATATCCTTCACCACCAGCACGCGAATTGTATCTGGTTGCAAAAGGAAAACCAAACAAGCAAGCTGCCATAAATTTTCTAAAATGGGTTGTAACAAACGGGCAAAAATTTGTCTCCGAAGCAGGATACGTTCCGTTAGCCAAATCAAAACTGGATGAACAAATCCGCAAACTGGATAATTAGCCTGGCTTGCAGTTTAGATATAATAAGATTACAAGACTAGGGAAATGAATACAAAGTACAGAAAACAAGAAGAAATGAAGAGGAAATATAAAACAGGCAAACTTCAACTTTTGTATAAAAATGTTAATTCTGTTTCGACTGCGCTCAACATAACACCGGGAGTCAGGCTGAGTGAAGCCGAATCCTTAACCGTTATCTCACTCTTGAATTGACACCAGCAGCTTCAACCATTAGAAAAAGAATACCAGAAATTTCTTCACAAAAAATGAATAAAAAAAGAAAAATAACAAACATTGCCGTTAGCATCTGGATGCGGGCAGGACTTTATATTTTAATGGCTATTCCCGTTCTGGTTGGGATTGGTCTATATTGGAAAGCTTCTCCTCTTTTAAAGGAACATTCATTGGTGCACCTGCTTTTTTCAGGAAAATGGTTTCCGATGCAGGGAGAATTTGGTTTTCTGCCATTTATTTACAGTTCTGTTTATGTAACAATCCTGGCATTTATACTCTCTGCTCCGTTATGTTTGTTTGCGGCCATTTACCTCACTCAATTTAGTAAGCAGCGGTTGTTAAATTTTATGCTTCCGGTTATCGACATACTTGCCGGAATTCCTTCAGTTGTGTATGGTGTATGGGGAGTTTTGGTAATTGTACCGCTTGTTTCGCAACACATTGCTCCTTTGTTTGGAACAGACAGCTCTGGTTACAGTATTCTTTCAGGAGGCATTGTTCTGGCAGTAATGTGTATCCCTTATATATTAAATATGCTTATTGAAGTTTTTCATACAATTCCGGTAGGAATGAAAGAAGCCTCCCTTTCCCTTGGCGCAACCCACTGGGAAATGGTAAAACATGTGATAATCCGCAAAGGTTTTCCGGGAATTATTTCAGCATTTGGGTTGGGAATAGCCAAAGCCTTTGGCGAAACCATTGCTGTGTTAATGGTTGTGGGAAATACATTAAATATAACTCTTTCTCCGTTTGAAGCCGGGTACCCGCTTCCCGCCTTAATAGCCAATAACTATGGCGAAATGATGTCAATCCCTGATTATGATTCAGCGCTTATGTTTGCAGCCCTGCTACTCTTTGTTGTTATTTTAATTATAAACCTGTTTTTCAGGTATTTCATCTACAAAACTGAAAAACTATGAACCGCTGGAAAAAAATAGAAGAATGGATTTTTAAAAGCATCTCTTTCATTGCCACCTACTCTGTAGTACTTATTCTTTTATATCTGTTAATTGTGGTTTTCAAAAAAGGAATCGGGGCAATATCATGGGAGATTATTTTTTCGATGCCCGAAGGCGGATACTATTTTGGTGGCGGTGGTGGAATATTAAATGCAATTATCGGCTCATTTTATCTTTCAGCCGGAGCCACTATTCTGGCTGTTTGCATTGGAGTACCGGCAGCATTGTTCATCAATGTTCAGTTAATCCGGTTAAAACGTACACAGAATACCATCCGCTTTTTTCTTGATGCATTGTGGGGAATTCCTTCGATTGTATATGGCGCATTTGGTTTTGCTGTTATGCTGGTTTTAGGACTTAATGCTTCCCTTCTGGCAGGAATAATAACAGTAGCACTACTGATAACCCCAATTTTGGTACGCGCTTTCGACGAAGTTTTAAAAACTATTCCTGTGGAACTTCAGGAAGCTTCGTATTCTTTGGGCTCAACAAAAACAGAAACGGCACTGAAAGTATTGTTCAAGCAAGGTTTTGCCGGATTTATTACAGCACTGTTACTTGCCTTTGGCAGGGGAATCGGCGATGCTGCATCCGTACTTTTTACAGCAGGATACACAGATAATATCCCCGTTACGTTAGATGAACCTGTGGCTACTTTACCACTTTCCATTTTTTTTCAACTAAGCTCTCCTATTGAAGAGGTAAGGCAACGCGCTTATGCAGCAGCAGTTATACTTACCATCGTTATTCTAATTATTAGTGTTTCGGCACGATTACTTTCAAAACAATACTCAAAAAACAGTATAAAATGAATTCAATAATTCAAACAGTACAACATACATTTTCACAGCAAAATATTGGATTGCAAAAAAATAAAGACATGCACAAAGAAAATATCAGCCCCATTATCCAGATAAAAAATCTAAATGTAAAAACCAAAGAAGGAAAGATTCTAAAGAATATTAATCTGGAAATACCAAAAAATAAGATTGTTGTTTTGCTGGGGCCTTCCGGATGTGGGAAAACCACTTTGCTGAAAAGTTTAAACCGGCTTACCGATTTGCATAAAGAATTAAAAGTATCAGGAGAAATAATTATCGACGGGCAAGATATAATGAAAGCAGATCACAACCTGGCAATCATGCGGCAAAAAATGGGCTTATTGTCACAAAGACCGTTTCCGTTACCTGTTTCTATTTACAAAAATGTTGCCTATGGTTTAAAATTAAAAGGAATACGCTCGAAGCAACTAATCGCACACAGCGTGGAAACCAATTTGAAACGAGTTGGTTTGTGGGAAGAAGTTAAGGATCGTCTGAAAAGCCCGGCAAACAGTTTATCTATAGGGCAACAACAGAGGCTTTGTCTTGCACGTGGTTTAACGGTTAAGCCGTCCATTATTCTGGCTGACGAGCCCACATCGGCACTAGACCCCATGTCTACAAAAATAATTGAGAACCTTTTCAAAGATTTAAAACAACATTACACCATTGTATTGGTAACGCATGTATTACGGCAGGCGATGCGTTTAGCAGACCATGTTGTATTTATGTATTACGGTGAAATTATAGAACAAGGCCATCCGGATGATATATTAAAAAATCCCAAGTCAAATGTCTTAAAAAAATATCTGGTGGATGGAAATTAGTGGTGCAATCTAAATTTAAACATCCGATATAATTAACATAACAGAAGAAAGACAAAAATCACCGTTATGTCTTTTCATTACAAGGCATTTTAAAATCAAACCTTTCATTACATATTAATTTTACAACGTCGAATCCGTCCACTCTCCATACTAAGTTCATATGAAAAGAAAATATTTGAACCACATTGCCAAAAAAAGTACAGCACAGTTACTCCGGTAAAATAATCTTACCCCCCAAAAAACACCTTACCGGAAAAATCCCTTCCTGTATGCTAGAAAATAAAAAAAATATCCTGACCAAGCTTAACTAATACCATTTTAGCGACAAATTTACCCAATAAAATTTTTGGTGTACAATTCATATCCGGTTATTGATTTTACCAGTTCGGGTGTGAGTTGATGTACCATGTGAGTTATTTTGTCCTGTAAAGCTTTGGTTGATTCGAAAAATTTCATTGCCACCCTGTCTTTCATCCACTGCCACACCTTTTCTGCCGGGTTGAGTTCCGGGGAATAGGCAGGAATCCGCACCAGCCTGATATTTTCCGGGATGGTTATATTCTGGCAGGAATGAAATCCGGCATTGTCAATAACCATTAACTTAAGTTCTTTTGGCCTGTTTCGGCTAAAATCTTTCAGGAAAGCTTCAAAAATAGCGTTGTCCACTTTCGGTGTTTCCCAGTAAAAGGCATCCCCGGTGACAGGAGAAAAGCAACCCCAAAGCCATAACCACTTGTAACTGTGCTGGAACCTGCCTACAGGCCTTATCCCTCTTGATACGAGTACCCGCTTTTGTCTGGTCATTAAACCGAAGCGGCTTTCATCCTGGAAATAAATGTTTATGGACTCATACTTATTTTTATCCAGACTGTTTCTAAACCCCTCAATCAACCCTGGTAGTTTTTTTAAAGGCTTCAACAGCCTGCTCGTCCTTCCTGTGATGTGATTTTCGTGCAATTTTTAGCCTTGAATTTAATCGGGAACGGCAATATTTATATATCACATGGTAAGCGATTTCTTTCCCAAACTCCGATTTTGCCCAATGGCATAGTTCCACATAACTGGTTATATCTGTTGATGCATCCTGCAATTTTCTGGCAATGCCCTGTTTTTCATTATCTGAAAGCTTGTCTTTGCGTTTGCCTCGGCTTGATACCGTCAGGTACCCATCGATGCCTTTCTCCTGGTACATTTGTAGCCAGTTATAAATGGTCTTACGCCCACGTTTTAACTTCTTCGATAATTCATAAGTGTAACGTACCTTGCCTTGTTTTATCAGTAATAATGCTTTCACCCTGCCTTGCTGTAAAAGCTTGTCTTGTTTGCGGAGAAGGTACATCAGGTGTTCCTCGCTTTCCTTGATGGTGATGTCGATTGTTTTTGCCATGATGTCAAGTTAATAATTATTGGGTAAATTAACAAGAAATATGGTATAAATACAAATTACCTATAAAGAGATTAGAACTTTAAAATGTAAGCTCAGCGAATGAAGGCTTCTGTTTACAAGTTCTTGGAATTATCCTGGTATTCGCTTAATGCTATGTTTTTGATAAAAAAACCTTCCTTCTAGATATGAACTCTTTTTCACACAGGATGAAACCAAACAGGAAACTACTTTTCGGCATAGTCAATAATAGACATGGTTACATCGTAAATGTAATCTCCCATTTTTTCCAGTTCCGAAAACATATCTTTATACAAAGTTCCAATTTGGTATGAATATTTTTCATTTTCAATATCTTCCACATTCTCTTTCCGCAAATTATTCCTAAACCGGTTTATTTTCTTTTCGATGGTTTCTGTGGCAAATTTATCAACGTCGTAATTATTTTTATTCAAATTTTCAATCATTATGTCCATCGCTTTCTCTAACAAAGCAAACATCCCCAATAACTTCTCTTTCATATCAGGTGTTAACTTTTCCTTTTTCTGATGAATCCGGTACATGGAACGGGCTATATTTAAGCAAGAATCACCAATACTTTCAATTTCATCTACAATGCGCAACATCGAACTAATATTTTTTGATGATTGCCTGCTTAGTTCCCCTTCGGCAACTTTGGTAAGATATTTTGCAATAGAAACCTCCATTTCATCACTTTTATCCTCGCCCAACTCAATTTTCTCAAACTGTTTAATAAGTTTACGCTCATTCTTTTCATTCAACATGTTAATAAGCCGTCCAAAAAGTTTTTTGGATTGTTGTGCATATACAAGAATTTCTTTCTTTGCCTGAAGTAAGGATAATTCACTGGTACTTAACATACCAAACTTTATATACTTTAATTTGAATTCCAATTCATCTTCTTTCTCCGGAACAAATTTCTGTACAAGTACTACCAGGTATTTTACAAACCATATTTGCAAAAGCACATTTATAATATTAAAAAATGTATGAAAGAATGATAATGCGATAGGAACAGCATCTGTACTCGTAAATGCTGATTTCCCTGTAACAGACTGAGTAATGGCATCTACTCCTTTTAAAAATAAAGGTAAAACAGTTAGAATCCAGATAACACCAACAACATTAAAAAGTAAGTGGATACGCGCTGCACGTTTTGCCGAAGAGTTTGCCACCATTGCAGCAAGATTAGCCGTAATGGTTGTACCAATATTCTCTCCCAGAACCATTGCCGCGGCGCTGTCAAAACTTATCCAGCCATTATTACACATTACCAGCGTTAAAGCCATGGTTGCACTCGACGACTGGATAACCACTGTTAGCAAAGTACCAATAAGCAAAAAGATTAAGCTGGACACCAGCCCCATATCAGTATAGTGCTTCAGAAATTCAAGAATTTCGGGATTATTACCAATATTAGGAACACTGATTTTTAAACTTTCCAGTCCTATAAACAGTAACGCAAAACCAAACAACACCTGTCCCCAGGATTGGTTACGCGTTTTCTTGGAAAAAATCAGGGGAAAGCCAATTCCTATTATTGGATAGGCAAGCACACTCATTTTTACTTTAAACCCAAGGATTGAGATAATCCAGGCAGTAACTGTAGTCCCAATATTTGCCCCCATTATTACTCCCACCGATTCAGTAAGTGTAAGCAACCCGGCATTTACGAAACTAACTATCATTACAGTAGTAGCGCTGGACGACTGAATAATTGCCGTAATTGACAATCCGGTAAGAACTCCCATAAATCGATTGGAGGTCATGGCTGCTAAAAAGTTACGAAGTTTGGAACCGGCCACTTTTTGCAATGCTTCACTCATCAGTTTCATCCCGTAGAGGAATAGTCCCAGTGCTCCAATAAGGGTAAGAAAATCCAGTAAAGTATAATTCATATACAGTTTTTTTTCAGACGCCGAAAATAATGATAATCAGAAATAAACAAAGAAAATATTAGATAAGACTTTCATCTGAAGGCAAACAAGAATTATTAATAATTAGTAATCAACACTTTAATCAATATTAAAATTGCTTTATATTGGTTATTCCTCAAAAAATGGGTAACTGGTTTTCTTCCTTTCATAAAACTCCATTACCCGTTTTATATTAAATAACACTAAAATAGAAATCCAATATTCAAGGAAAGTGATTTATTTCTCATATCATTATCTCTCATCACTTTAAAAAGCCCCATGTCATAATTTAGTGAAACCTGAAACGAATTATCTTTTAGAGCAGGAAGTTCTATTCCCAGCTCAAAAGCCCAGCCCCAATCAAAATCATAGAATTCACTCACATCCGAAGTTTGTTTGGGAATGGTTTGGCTTGAATTCACCAAATACCCGCAATACGGACCAGTTGCAAAAAACAGTCGTTGCCCATTTTTGAATCCAGCTTTTTCACTTGCAGAAAACTCAGCTTTCAGCGGAATTGACAGATAATCCAAATCGTATTTTAAATGAGCGTCTCCACCTTTAATATCACATTTTTTCCCAACGGATTTATAATCAATTCCTGATTTTAGTGCCATCCAATCACTCAGTTGATAACGAGATATTATCCCCGCATTAAATCCTGCTTTCAATCCTTCATTATTACAAATATCTCCAATTTCTGAAAGTGTGGAAAAATTACCTCCCAGCTTAACTCCCCATTGAAATTGAGCATTCGAGTTTAATACAGACGCAGGCAAGAGCAATACTACCAGCAGAATGCGCATCAATACTTTATTCTTCAAAAGATGCGAATTATCCTTTTTCTTTTTCCCTCTTAATTCTGAATGAGCAAAAATCTGTTGTCTGAAAAAGTTTCCTGATTTTCTTTCTTTCCGTTTCATCGTTGTATAATTTTAATTCATATCTTCATTAAACATTTAGACTACATCCGTATTTCAGTCGAAAAACAAACAAAAAAATTTAGGCACAAATCCCGTAGAACAAAATATTCAGTAAGCTATCTACTTCCCTTTTTAAATTCGTTTTTCCATCGTCTAACATAAGTAAAGGATTCTCTAATCCCTTCATTGCAATAAATACTGTTTTAGCTGTTAAATCAGCATTCAAATCTTTAAACTCGCCTTTCTGCACCCCTTCCTCAATTATTTGCGTTAACGAATGAATCTCATTTTCATCATATTTTATTCGCATTCTTTCAATAAAGTCGTAATTCGACAGGTACTCATCTCTCAACGTTTCATAAAAAATACCCCAATTGTGTACACCCTCCATACGCACCAAAATATACGACCGTAACTTATCTACTGCCTGACTGCTATTATTCACTTTCTTATATATTTCTTTCTTTAATGCACTTGTTTCTTTCTCCATAACAGCCTGAAAAACTTCCTCTTTATTTTTAAAATAATAATACAATGAGCTTTTCCCTTTGCGGGCTGCATAAGCAATCTCATCCATTGTCGTCTTTCGGAACCCGTAACGCATAAACATTTTTTGAGCACCTTCAATAATATTTTCCCTTACATTATTCTTCATCATACATTTCGACTAATACGGTTCAAAAGTACAATTTTTTTAATTTGAAATAATAAGATATTTTGTTTTTCGTTCAATATGAAATAAATATTATCAGGAATATACTTTGAAAAACAGAACATTAAATTAGCATTAAAATGGCGCCAGGTGTGAGTGTAGAAATAAATTTGTTTTTACATTTGCAACCATAAATGAATGAACATTCATTTATTTATAATAAAAATGGCACGAATAACGGATCAAAACAGAATTGAGCGATTAAAGCAATCAACCATGAAACTTGTAGTACAACATGGTTTTGGAGGAGCATCGGCATCTCTTATTGCCAAAGATGCCAAAGTTGCTTCCGGTTATTTTTATATGCACTACAAAGGAAAATACGAAATGGTAAATGCACTTCTGCAGGATGTTTACCATGAGGTTGTCCACAAATTCAGGGATTTAACAAGCAACGATTCCACTTTTGCCAACATTATCGAAAACATGATTCGTCATTTCTTTTACATGGCGAATGCAGATCCGATAAAACTTAAGTTTTTGTATGTGTTAACCAACGATTACAGTTTTGTAATTGACGACAAGATGCACGAAGATATTCTTAATATACTAAACATACTTGTAAATAATGGCCATTCTTCCGGCGAGTTGGATAAAAACATCACCCGCTCGGATCTTTATTTAACAGTAATTATAAATACCATACAATATATAAATCAACACTACAAAAACTCAAAAAAAAAGGTTAACTTCAACAAAGAAGATGAGGACCACTTTATTTATTTAACAAATAAAACCCTAAAAGAGCCAAAAAAATGAAGAAAAGAAAACTATTAATCAGCATGGTTATTCTAATGCTGTCCGGCTTCATAGTCGCTTCCGGGCAGGAAAATACGCAGGCACTCACGTTTGAAGAAGCCTTGCAGATTATGACAGAACAAAACCCCGGATTACAACAGGCAAAACAACAAATAAAACAAAAGGAGTACGAATTAAAGGCAAAAAGAGGGTTATATATGCCCCGCGTTTCTTTGAGTGCCAATGCTGTGAGCATGTCGGATATGCTTCACCTTGATCTTACTCCGGTAAAAGATGCAATTACTCCACTTTACACTACCCTTGGAAACTATGGCGTTTTTAGTGGTGTCCCTAATCCTGATCCTACAACCAACCAGGCGGTTCCAATTCTCCCGGATAATTTAAGTACTTCTGCAGTAAGAGAAAAACTGCTGGCTGCGGGTGAAGAAATTGATAACGCAAACTGGGACGAGGTAATTCAGGAAAAAAACTTTGCTACCGTTTCTGCCGACTTAGCCTGGCCTATTTTTACAGGCGGAAAAATAAAAGGAGCCAATGATGCCGCAAACACAGAACTTACCATTAGCAAAGAAGAACTAAGGAAAACAGAAGGAGATTTATTAACCGAACTGGCAACCCGTTATTACGGACTAACACTTAGTATGCAGGTTTTAAATGTCCGAAAACAGATGTTTGACACCGCGGACAAGCATTATATAGATGCGCAAAAATTATTCGACAACGGAATGATTGCCAAGGTAGAATTACTTCATGCAAAAGTTTCCAGAAACGAAGCTGAACGTGCATTAAAAGAAGCAGAACGAAATATCAGCATCATCCGTTCGGGGCTGGAGGCAACACTCTCTATGGATACAACTGTAACCATTTTACCCGCCAGCAATCTTTTTATAAACAAGGAATTATCTGATGTTTCTTTTTGGATAAACAAGGCATACGATGAAAACCCGCAACTAAAGCAAATTGCAGGAAAAAAAGATTTAGTTGACATAAAAAATAGAGTAAACAAAGGCAGTTACTTGCCCAACATCGCCATGCTTGGAACATATAATCTGGCAGATAAGAACCTATCGCCCTACGTACCCGACTGGATGGTTGGCGTTGGTTTGAAGTGGTCATTATTTGAAGGAATGGGACGCCAGAATACCCTAAAAGCAAGCAAAACGATGGAAAGCCAGGTAAACTATGCAAACCAAAAAGCCCATGAAGACATAAAAGCTTATTTAACCAAACTATACGAGAAGCTGCAAATGCAAATAGAACAAAAAAATGAGCTGGAAAGTACGCTGGAACTTGCTATAGAGTATTCCGAGAGCACTCAAAAAGCATTTAATGAAGGGTTAGCTACTTCTACTTCGGTAGTGGAAGCTTATACAAAAGTTGCCCAGGTAAAAGCCCTCCGGCTGAAAGTTTTTTACGATTACGATGTAACCCTGGCTACACTTTTACAAACAGCCGGTGTACCTGAACAATATATCCAATTCTGCGCCGGAAACAATACCATTGTTGAATCATTAACCAAATAAAAAACATACAACCATGAATAAGAAAACAATAGCAACCATTATTGTAGTTGCAGCAATCATAGGTTTCATTGCATATACATTTACAGTTGTACTAAAAAAACAACCTACCATTTTACAGGGAGAAGTTGAAGCAACGCAATATAAAATTGCATCTAAAGTTCCAGGACGTGTTTTGGAAGTTGCCGTTAAAAAAGGGCAGAAAGTAAACAAGGGTGATTTCATATTTTCTATTGACAGTCCGGAAATTAATGCAAAAATGGCCGAAGCCACTGCTGCCCGTTCTGCGGCAAGTGCGCAAAGTCGCAAAGCACAAAACGGAGCGCAACAGGAAGACATAACAGCAGCCTACAGCACCTATGTAAAGGCAGAAGCTGCAGCCCAGTTTGCCGAAAAAACATTTGAACGTATTCAAAACCTGTATAATGAAGGCGTGGTACCGGAGCAAAAGCGAGACGAAGTAGAAACAAAAATGAAAGCTGCCCGCGAAACAGCAAACGCGGCAAAAGCCATTTGGCAAAAAGCCGAAAAAGGAGCCAGAGAAGAAGACAAAGACGCTGCTGCTGCCATGGTAAAAAGAGCCGATGCCGCCATTGAACAAGTACAATCCTACCTTGATGAAACTTCAATTAACTCTATCTCTGATGGTGAGGTTTCCGGAATTAATATTGAAGCCGGAGAATTGGTCTCTACGGGCTTTCCTGTTGTAACACTTTTAAACCTTAACGACATTTGGGTTACCTTTTATATAAGGGAAGATTATCTATCCCAATTTAAAATGGGAACCACGTTTAATGCAGAAATCCCTGGTCTTGACAATAATAAGTACGAATTTAAAGTAAGCTACATTAGTCCTTCCGGCGACTTTGCCCGGTGGAATGCCACAAAAACATCAGGTGAATTTGATTTAAAATCATTTGAAATTGAAGCTCGCCCGGTAACAAAAATTGATGGTTTGCGGCCAGGAATGACTGCGATTGTCACATTAAACGATTAAACCATGGCTGCAAAAACTTCCCTTTTGGCTGTTACAAAACGGGAAATCGACCGGATAATGCGTAATCCGGCCTACCGTTTTCTTCTATTGGCTGGTCCAATTATTGGTATTAGCCTGCTCTTCTTTATTTTTCATAAAGGAGTAAGCCGGGATTTACCCATTGCAGTTGTAGACAGAGATAATTCAAACCTGTCAATAAAAATTACCAACGCCCTGGACGCTTCTTCTGACACAAAAGTTACTTTGCAAACACCCAACATTTTCCAGGCAAAAGACATGCTTGAAAAAGGAACAGTAGAAGCCATTGTTCTTATTCCCTTTGAAACAGAAAAATCGGTATTTCAAGGAATGGAAGCGCCGGTACCGGTATATATAAACGGAACCAATGTTTTAATGGCCGGATTACTGCAACGCTCTATTTTAACAACCGTAAAAACCATTTCAGGAGGAGTACAGCTCAAAAAACTGGGAATGGCTGGAAAGAACGAGCAACAGGCAATGGCACGAATTGTTCCGGTAAATTCTCAGCGCCACCTGCTTTTTAATCCTTACACAAACTATTCGTACTTTCTGAATTCGGCCCTGGTTTATGTTATGCTTTTTGTGTTTGTGTTACTCAGTTCAATTTATACATTGGGGAATGAACTTAAAAGAGGTACCGGATTAAGCTTACTTGAGGCAAGCGGAAACAGTGTACGCCTTGCCATCGTTGGGAAACTACTTCCGTACACCGTAATTTTCTCAGGTTTTGCAATTGCAATAAACATTGTGCTTTATAAAGTTGAAGGCCTGCCGCTGGAAGGCAATTTCTGGTTAATATTTATTGGGCAATTTGTTACGGTTTTAACTTATCAGCTAATGGGATTAATATTTGTAGGCACTACAATCAACCTAAGGCTTTCTCTTTCGCTGGCCAGCGCTTATTCAATGATGGCAATTACTTTCTCCGGCTTAACATTCCCTCTGGAAGCCATGCCCAAAGCAGCACAAATCTTTGCATCCCTTTTTCCATTTACCTGGTGGGAAAAACTGGTTATTTCGCAATCGCTGCGCGGAGCCCCACTAAAAGAAGCCCTCCCTTACATTTGTTACATACTAATATTCATGCTTGTTTCGCTATGCTTTTTGCCGTTTTACAAACGCTATCTCAGCGATCCGAAGTATTGGGGAAAAAAGTAACAACCAAAATTGATGTGAATTATGAATACCATAAAAGATAAAATAAACGGTTTCCAACTTACTGCAACGCATTTTGCAAATGAATTAAAAGCGATTTTTACCGATAGCGGGGCATTGCTTATTCTGGTTGGGGCACTCATCATCTATCCTGTTATTTATTCAATAGGCTACTACAACGAGGTAATGACCAATATTAATGTCGCGGTGATAGATCAGGATCAATCAGCAACCAGCAGAAAATATGCTGCCATGATTGACGCCACCCGTGAAGTAAATGTTTCGCATGATGCTCTGGATATGCATTCTGCAGAAAATTTACTGTTAACAAATAAAGTAAGTGGTATTGTACTTATTCCCGACGGTTTTGAAAAAGATGTGCTTTCCGGTCAGCAGGCTAATGTTGCTGTTTATGCTGATGCCAGTTACTTTTTAAAATACAAAAATATAATTTCAGCAACTACCTATTCCAATGCATATTTTAGCGGGGGAGTTTCGGTTATGCGCTACATGGCAGAAGGCCAGTCGATAAAGCAGGCTAAAATAAGCAATGATCCATTGCCTGTTTATACGCATATTCTTTACAATCCATCATCCGGCTATGCCAGCTTTATTATGCCCGGAATTATACTGGTTATCTTTCAACAAACCTTGCTAATTGGAATTGGTATATTGGGCGGCTCTTTTTCTGAGTCAAAAGCATCGCCGTTTATCCTGCCAGCCCAAAAAAGAAAAAGGGAAATGCTCCCCTTCCTTACAGGAAAAACCGGCGCCTATCTTTTTATTTCTCTTTTTAACATTGCCTTTGCTGCCATACTGGTACACCACTGGTTTCATTATCCGGACAAGGCAAATATGCTGGATGTTTTCATGCTCCTGTTCCCTTACTTATTAAGTGTTATCTCCCTTGGAATTGGCATTTCAACGTTATTCAAACACCGTGAATCAGCCATTGTTTTTATGGTATTTCTTTCCCCTATTGTACTGTTTTTAAGCGGACTTTCCTGGCCAACTTCCTCTATGCCTGATTGGTTGGTATTTATATCAAAAATAGTTCCCAGCACTACTGCTATCCCTGCTTACTTAAGGTTGAGAACCATGGGGGTAAGCATTACTGAAATAAAATCGGAAATGCTGTTTTTATACGGACAGGCAGCTGTTTATTTTATTTTAACGCTTATCTATTTTTATGTTCGGGTAGCGGTAGGGAACCGTAAAAAAACAATTCAGAAGGCGCCGTAAAATATCAAAAAAAATAAAAACCCTTTTTTCATAGATTAACCAACAGGAAGCGTTACTACCTTGTAATCTTTCTCAAGCCTCGCTCCGAACAACCAATAACAACTATATTTTTTACAACCTTCATTTCGGTAACGGCAAATTCAGAGGGTAATCCTTTGCCCTTAAATTTCCATTCATCCGTGAAATAAAAAGGAGCTCCCGAACTTGTTTGCTCGTAGAGCCCGTACCACTGGCCAGCAAAAGTTACATTGCCATTTGTTACAACCTGAAAAGTGTATAATTTATCAGGTAATCCTTTTTGAATACTTTACCATGTATGGCCACCGTCGGCAGGTTTAAAAAGTTCACTGTAAGTCATTGCATAAACAGCGTGTTCGTCTGAGCTAATATTGTGCAGGGAATAATCTGGCGTTATCTTTTCCCACTTATCAGATTGCAATGAAGATTTAAAAGCGCCCTGATTTGTTCCAATGTATATTTCTCCGCCAAATTCAGTGATCCCATTTACCTGCAACCCATTTTCCACATATTCCGGCTGCCAGGCATTTTCATTTTCATCAAAAGAAAACAAACCACCATTGGTACCTGCATATAACTTGTTGTTAAATAAATTTAGTCTTCGAATGGTTAGATTTTTCAGTCCTCTATTTATTCTGCTCCAACTTTTTCCTCTATCAGCCGACATATAAATTCCTTCGCCCTGGGTACCAACAAAAATCCGATTCTCAAAGAAAAATAGTACATCAATATTTCCTGTTACTTGTGGCTTAACCGGAATTGCCTCCCAATTGCTTTTCTGAAAATTATAAACATAAATTCCATCTTGCTTTGTAGAAACCCCGAGTAAATCATCAGAAACCGCCATATCAGTAATATAAACGTCATCAGGAAATCCTTTGCTTCTGTTCTCCCAGGAAATACCATTATCCTCTGAAAAATAGATAATCCCATCAGCCCCAGGTTCATCCGCCGACTGCAAATTAGAATTGAACTGAGCAAACGCAGCTATCAACAAAAAAGTTAGGTATTCCATGGTTTCAAATGTTAAGATTTATATTTTGTTACAACGAAGTGAACTCATCTTTAAAGTTATATATAAAACAGCAAGCAACATATGTGAGTACAATTCTCTCTCAATAAAATCAGACAATATTCGTCATTCACTTCTCTGAAAATGAAATTCCATTTTCAGAGAATCTCCGGAAACAATTGCTTTTAACTTCCCGGGCTCTTTCCAATAACAAATCGATTTTGGAAAGTCGTGATTTCTATTTTCCACAGTAAAAGATTCCTTCCCATATTTCGTTACCCCAAACGATACCAAATCATTATTCCCGGGAGTTTGTACCTGTAATACCCAATTTGTATCCGGGTTAAACAAATTCATTTTTTCCTGCCAAATGGTATCCTCTCCCTTCATAACAAAACCATGTCCCCAATAATGGTTATTATCTCTTTTTATCCAAAGCTCAAAAGTTTCCTTTCCCTCCTGCTTTTCAAGGCCTTTCCATTTTCCAACGAGCCAGTCAAAATTCTTTTGCTTGCAATTTACAGTCTCCTCTCCTGACTTACTTTTCCCGGTTATACTATCCGGCTTACTCTTTCCGTTGCAGGAAACGAGCAAAACCGCACTCCACAAAACCAATATTTTCCACATAATCAAATATTTAGATCACCTTTCATTTAATCCCTTGACTTCCAGAATTCTCGGCAGACATTTTTCAATTCTCGACTCCCTTGTTTTTGATTGTTTGGGAGCAGAAAAAAAGAGATTATAAGCTCTTTGTCGCCCGGGAGTTAATGCATTGAATGCTTTTTTAAATGCAGGTATTTCATCTAGTTTTTTCTGAAACTCTTCTGGAAAAAGCAGTTCTGTTTTTTCTTTAAAATCAATTTTCAAACCTGCTTTCTCCACCTCGATTGCTTCAGAAATAAAAGCTTTTACAACAGATTCCTTATTTATGATTTCCTGAACACAGGTAAAAGGAATCCGGCGTGTAGCCTGCGAATTTTCTCCCGGCTTTTCCAAAACACCATTTGTATCTTTCAATAAAGCCCCTTTGAAAAAGCTGATTGCACAGAAATCTTTAAACGCACTCACCAAAAGAACATTACTTTTTTGAAAAGTGTAGCAAGCTACGCCCCATTTCAATTCTTCGGGTAACCCGCAATCAAGAACAATGGATCTCAACAAACTCATTTCCTGCTGCCAATTGTTCACTTTACATTCAGGCGTACCTGCCAGAGAACAACGTCCGCAACCATCGATAAAATACCTGTCTGCTTTAGGATTTGTCTCTTTCATATAACAACCTGAAATAAAATGCTATGTATATAAACACCATTTATTGCATTAAGTTGAAAAAGAAAACAAAAGCGAACCAGTCTGCCAACATCAACTATTTACAGAGGCTCTTTTATTGCCAGATGTATATAAGCCGTTTAAAAATATTAAAAAAGGGAATTAAACAGCGAGCAGCCAGAGTCATATCAAGAGTTAGATGGCGGTTAAGGCTTCGACTGCGCTCAGCCTGACTAACCAGATCATGTGAAGCCGAATTGAAACAGACCTAATATTCTCCGGAACTTGAAGATTGACTTGGAGCTGGATTATAAAAACACAAGAAGCCTTAAAAAACCTAAAGCTTTTAAGACTTCTTGTATCTGTATTACTATCAATATCTTCTGCACACAGAATTTTACCTCTTGTCAAGTACCAGTTTCTTGGTAACCAGAACTCCATCCAAATTCAGATGAATAAAGTACATTCCTGATGCTTTACCGGATATATCCAAGTGGATTGTCTGTTCTCCGGAATATTGCTCCTTCAGAATCATACTACCACTAATGTCCATTACCGATAGCTCGATATAATTAACATCTAATGAGTTTATGTGGAGCACTGCCTTTCCTTTTGTCGGGTTGGGATATAACTCTACATTCAATCGTTCTGTATTTATATCACCTGCAGAGGAAGGATAACCTTCCACGCATACCTGAAAAGTATCAGAGGCAGTCAAACCCTCTCTATCGGTGGCTGTTACAACCATATTTACGCAACCAACATCATTAATCGAAGGGGTACAATACAGGGTGTCGTTTTCATAAACAGCCCACGATGGTAATGTATCTTTACCTTCTTCTATCACTTCCAGTTCCAGTATACTGTCGTCACTGTCGTTAAACAACACACCTAACTCAGAACTTACCGATATTTTCAACTCATAAGAAGCATTAACAACCTGGTTGGATATCGTACCTACAACAAAAGGGGAATCATTTGAACCATCTACCGTTACCTGAAAATTTTCTGTTGTTACTGCCCCTTCACTGTCTTCAACCGTTACCGTTACCTCCGAAACACCATCAGTTTCTGAAACAAAAAACAGTTCAACAGAACCTGTTGTTCCTTCCTCATAATTCACAGAAACAGAAGAAATAAGATCGCTATTATCCGCACTTGCATTCACGTCCACATCCTGGGGCGTACAATCATTTCCACCGGAGATGCCGCTTAAAGGAACCACTACCGAGGACACATATCCACTCAAAGTAACATCGGAAACAGCATCAATGGTTGGGGCTGCATTATCCGGGGTTACTGTTACATCAAACGAGATGACGGACTTATTTCCGCTACCATCGGTTGCCTGCCAGATTTCAGTGGTTGTTCCTACAGGGAATACACCATCGGCCCCAAGACCCAAAAGTAATTTGAGGGTTACGCTGCTGCAATTATCATGTACATTTATCTTCGGATAATCAATGGTTCCTTCACATTCTCCGGCGGGTAACTGTACGGAAACATTCCCTATTGGAGTAAACACTGGCGCCAGTTGATCGCTAACTGTTACTACAGAAACACATTGATCGGTATTATCAATCTCATCGGTTACTGTTAGCGTTACATTATTCGCGCCTATGTCAGCACATGAAAAACTGGATTTACTTAGCCCCATGGCTTTTATTCCTGCTTCAGCAGTAGAGCCATTGTCTAAATCTGAAGAATCAATTATAGCAGAACCGTATGCATCCAGTTCTATACTAATATTTTTGCATTGGGCTTCAGGTAAGCTATAGGTTGTAAAACTCTCAACTCCCCCATAACTGGTACCCACTGAATTAATGGCATAAGCCTGTACGTAATAAGTTGTACCAGATGTAAGAGAATTTATACTTTTACTGAAAGTTCCCTTGCCATCGCCATTCAAATTCCGGGTTACATCGTCTCCTCCTATTTCCGGGTTTGTATTTTCACTAGAGAAAACAACTCCGCGCTCAGTAACGGTCATTCCACCATCATCTGATATACTTCCTCCCATGGTAGCAGAGGTTGCATCATAAATTGTTATTGGTTCTGTTTCAATTGTAGGGAAATCTCCATCCAAGCCTTCGGTCCATTCGTAAGCCCCCATATCAATAGTACTGTTCTGTATACGTGCTTCCCCACGTATATCTGTACTTTCCAAATTATAACTGTTATCCCCGCTATCTACACATGGAGAATTTACAAAAATACGATAATCACCATTATTCTCATCTATAAATTCAGGATCATCTGTTATATTATTATTATCTGTCGTAATGGTTCCACTTTCAACATAAATATCATTCGTATCATTTTCATAGCAGGAATAGTTCAGGGTTGTTGTTCCTCCTGTGTAAATAAAGATTTGATTACCGTTGCCACTGGCAGTATTTCCCCAAAGGATAGTATTATTTAAAGTAGGAAAAGACGCCTGATTAAACATACCTCCACCATTAAGAGAGAAATTGCCACTAAACGTTACATTGGTTAGCATAGGTGAAGAAGAGGAATTATACATCCCCCCGCCTATTGAAGATGAATTACCACTAAATACGATATTGGTGAGTATAGGAGAAGAAGTAGTATTATACATACCACCTCCCTTTTCATCTGCAAAATTATCGCTAAATGTTACATTGGCAAGCACAGGAGAAGAACTGAAACTAACCATACCTCCACCATTAAGAGAGAAATTACCAATAAACATTACATTGGTTAGCACGAGGGAAGAGCTACTAACCATACCGCCGCCAAAATCCCCCGAAAAATTACCACTAAATGTTACATTGGTTAGCACAGGGGAAGAAGAGGAATTGTTATACATGCCACCTCCATAGCCACCTGAAGAATTACCACTAAATGTCACATTGGTTAGCATAGGAGAAGAAGAGTAATTACACATGCCACCTCCAATAGAGCTACCAGGATCATCATCGTTTCCACCCGTAATAGTAAAGCCATTCAGTATTGATGCATTGCTCAATACTGAAGATGCAGGATTATTATAAAAAACATGGTAGCAATTCTCACCATTATTATCAATCGTTAGCGAAGCCCCGGAACCGGAAACAACATCATCTTCATTTAAATCTCCGCTTAAAATCGTTTCATTTGTGCCTCCTACCCCAAAATCGCTGCGCTCATCTACCGAGGTTTCGGTCCCGGCAAAACCACCATAGATAGCCACTCCTTCAATCATCTCGAAATGATAATTACGAGAGGTATTTGCCCAATGATAAGCTGATGAGGGGTGATATGTTCCTTTGGCCACCCAAATTTCATCGCCACTGGCAGCTACATCCAGCGCCGATTGTAAAGAAGTATAAGCATCAAACCAATTGCTACCGTCATTATTACCTATAGCATCCACATCAACATAATAAACAAGGCCTCCTGAAAGGTCAACTCCAGCAGTCCATTCATATGCCCCCATATCAATGATACTGTTTTGTATGCGAGCTTCTCCACGTATATCTGTATTTTCCGAATTATAACTGTTATCTCCGCTACCTGCACATGGAGAAATTCCATATATATGGTAATCACCATTTCCTGCATCGATAAATTCAGGATCATCTGTTATATTGTTATTGTCTGCGATAATGGTTCCATCATCAACATAAATATCATTAGTGCCATTTCCATAGCAGGAATAGTTCAGGGTTGTTATCCCCTCTACCCCTAAGTACATAGCTATTTGATTACCATTGCCACTAGCTGTATTTCCCCAAAGGATGGTATTGTTTAGCATAGGTGAAGCATGAAAATTAAATACCCCACCACCATCCACAGAAGAATTACCACTAATCGTTACATTGGTAAGCGTGGGGGAAGAATCGTGGTTATACACGCCGCCACCTTTCGATGCTGCAAAATTACCGCTAAACAATACATTGGTGAGTGAGGGAGATGAATTGGTGATCTCCATTCCACCACCTTGATTGCTCGAAGAATTATCACTAAATGTTACATTGGTAAGCATGGAGGAAGAATAGTTGGTATACATTCCAGCACCAAACCCCGCCGAATTACCACTAAATGCTACATTGATAAGTACGGAGGAAGCGTAGTCGTCATGCATGCCACCTCCCAAAAATGCATAATTACCGCTAAATGTTACATTAATAAGCTTGGGGGAAGAAGAGTTGTTATACATACCTCCACCGTAAGTACTAATACCGTAATCATTAGCATTTCCCCCGGTAATGGTAAAGCCATTAAGTATAGCCGCACTGGTAAGAGTCAAAGCTGAAGAATGATAAAACACATTATAACAATTTTCACTATTTCCTGTAATTGATAAAGTACTCCCGGAACCGGAAACAACATCATCTCCGTTTAAGTCTCCGCTTAAAATCGTTTCATTTACACCACCTGCCCCAAAATCACTGCGCTCATCTACCGAAGTTTCTGTCCCGGCAAAACCACCATAGATAGCCACTCCTTCAATCATCTCGAAATGATAATATCGAGAAGTATTTGTCAAATCATAAGCTGATGAAGGATGATACGTTCCTTTAGCCACCCAAATTTCATCGCCACTGGCAGCTTTGTTTAGTGCCGACTGGAGCGAGGTATAGGCATTTGCCCAGCTTGCACCGTTGTTACTTCCGCCAGCAGTAGCATCTACATAAATTACGGATGCAAAAACGGGAGTGGTAAAACCAAGCTGCAATACCAGCAACAGGTGAAACAAAAAAGCCACTCTCAAAAACCTGTAACCAGGGGAACAATGTTGTTTCTTTTTAAAGATTGAAGTAAGATTTGTTTTCATAAATACATTTATTGATATAAAAATTTGTTTATTATCCATATACACCGGATAAAGCAACGCTATTCAAATCTTTAATTCCTCAAAACTTCTGTACCTCGCCCAGAGCCAATCGCTCTTTGCCTTCATTTATAAAAAAACAAAATCACATATCTAAATAGCGTCCTTCATTGTACACTAGCAAGGCCTAAAGAAATCTAAAGGGTTTAAATCAATAAAAAGAGACCTCTCTGGTTTACTATGCCTGTGTACTCCAATCAGTTTTTATTCATTTCCTGTAAAATCGTTCATATTACAGGGATGTTATAAACTTATTTATATGATAAATGTATTGAAACCACCAGTAGAATTATTACCAAAAAAGCAGAAACCTCACGATTCCTGCTTTTTTTTTAATTCATATTAGTAAAATAATATTTATACCATTGGATATTTTTTGAATATCGACTCTGATTTCATAAGAATATCAACATACTGGGCACGATGGTATGAAAATGGATCTTTCATATTTTTCCGGGAAAGTTTACCCCTGAAATCATCCAGTGTTTTGTATTCTTTTTCTTCCATCCAACGATTCATTTCGATAAGAATATCAGAAACAACCGAAGGCTGATTTTTATATATGGCACTTACCATTTGAACTGTATCTGCACCAGCCAATATCATTTTAATAACATCTTTGGCTGAGTAAATTCCACGGCTCACACAAATACTGCCATCTAGGTTTCCATATAGTAACCCCGCATAACGTAAACCAATCATATGATCTTTGGGACTACTCAATTCCCACGGATAAAAGAACTCTTCCTTTTCAATATCAATTTCAGGCTGGAAGAAACGGTTAAACAACACATACGCATCGGCGCCGGCTTCATCTACTTTCTTAATAAAATTAAGCGGGTTGGTATAAAACAAGCTAATTTTTACACTTACCGGGATATTTACCGCCTGCTTTACTGCTTTCACAATCTGTACCTGTTTTTCTTCTATTGACTGGCCGGCAACTTCAAAATACCCCGGCACTGCATATAAATTAATTTCCAGTCCATCAACTCCTGTCTTCTCCAGTTCTTTGGCATATTCAATCCAGGTTGGTTCATAAATTGCGTTTAAGCTGGCAAAAACAGGCACATCTACACTTTTCTTCAATTTCTCTACATTGTACAGGTGCTCTTTCGGGCCGGCATGTTCCAATGATGGAAAAAGATGTTCCATCTCTGCATTCCTAAATTCATATTCATGCAATTCCTCTTCTAATTGAAGATTCTCCAACTGGATTTGTTCTTCAAATAAAGAGCGATATACGATTGCTCCAATACCTGCTTCTTCTATTTGCTTAATTGTATCGGGTTTTGTAACCAGGTTACTGGCTCCCAGAATAAGAGGGTTTTTAAGCTTCACCCCCATGTAGGTTGTTGATAGATCTGCCATGATATTTAATATTTTTTGATTGTGTTTTTTCTAACAGTAACTAAAAATATAAAAATTTTGTTCAAAATTCATTTTAAATTTTACTGATTTTCATGAAATTATTTCGAATCAGCCCATATTATTCTTTCTGACAAAAAAACTTTTGGTGGAAAAACTTCCCTTTCGATTTAACTCCCAATCAAAATATCGGAGAAGGGTATCACTTTATTCTCGCAAGCTCTTAAAAACAAAATAGCCACCTGTGAAATCCACAAGTGGCTATTTACTATATTAAATAATATCCTAATTATCCTACAACAAACTAAGCGTTACTGTTAACCCAGCCATTACTACGGATACCATTGTCATCAACTTTATAAGGATATTTAGCGAAGGTCCGGAAGTATCTTTAAAAGGATCGCCAACAGTATCACCAACCACTCCCGCTTTGTGAGCATCACTCCCTTTTCCGCCATAATTTCCCTTTTCGATAAACTTTTTAGCATTATCCCAGGCACCACCGGCATTATTCATAAATACTGCTAAAGTGAATCCGGAAGTAAGTCCGCCAGCTAAAAGTCCGATAACACCTGCAACTCCCATTGCTCCGCCAACAACTACGGGAACAATAATTGCAACCAGCGACGGTAGCAGCATCTCACGTTGCGCACCTTTGGTAGAAATCTCTACACATTTGGCATATTCAGGAACTGCTTTACCTTCTAAAATACCCTTTATTTCCCGAAACTGGCGACGAACTTCATCTACCATTGCACCTGCAGCGCGCCCAACAGCTTTCATCGTCATGGCACTAAAAAGAAATGCCATCATCGATCCAAGAAACAGCCCGCCCAAAAACAATGGATTAAACAAAGTAATATCATAAGCCGCAGAGAAATCTTTTACAGAGGCTGCCGATATTTTAACAGCTTTAAATCCCTCCTCTACTGCCGGAGCAACATCATTATAAAAAATATATTGTCCTTTAGTAACAAATCCTTCACCTCCTTTGGCAATCTTGCCAAACCACAAACGCACTTCTTCCATATATGCAGAAATAAGCGCCATTGCAGTAAGAGCAGCCGAACCAATTGCAAAACCTTTACCAGTAGCAGCGGTTGTATTACCCAACATATCCAACGCATCTGTTCTTTCACGAACTTCTTTGGGTAATTCTGCCATCTCGGCATTACCTCCGGCATTGTCAGCAATAGGCCCAAAAGCATCGGTAGCCAAGGTAATACCTAAAGTTGAAAGCATACCTACTGCCGCGAATCCAATTCCGTAAACTCCCATAGCAAAATGCTGAGCACCTCCGGCTGCCCAAAAAGCCCCCATAATTCCCAGCACAATCGTCACAACCGGAATCCAGGTTGAATTCATCCCAACAGCAATACCATCGATAATAGTGGTAGCTGGTCCTTGTTGAGCCTGATGAGCAATACCTTTTGTTGGTTTGTACTCATCAGATGTATAATATTCTGTTGCCTGGCCAATAATTACACCGGCAGCCAAACCAATTACTACTGCCCAGAAAACCCCCCAGGTAATCCATCCTAAAGCAGCCAATCCTACAAGGGCTAGTAAAACAAGCACCGAACTACCAAAAGTTCCTATAAACAATGCTCTTAATAAGGTTTTTTGGGTTGCCGATTCTTTTGTACGAACCATAAAAATCCCTACAATAGACAGGATAATTCCTAATGCAGCCACGATCATAGGAGAAGTAACTGCTTTTATAGCAGAAATTCCTGTTGCCTCAAGAACAACTGCTGGAAGAGCAGCACCAAGAGCGGCTGTTGCCAATATTGAACCGGCATAACTTTCATAAAGGTCAGCTCCCATTCCTGCCACATCACCTACATTGTCGCCTACATTATCAGCAATGGTTGCCGGGTTCCTTGGATCATCTTCAGGAATACCTGCTTCAACTTTACCAACAAGGTCGGCGCCTACGTCAGCAGCTTTTGTATAAATACCACCTCCAACACGTGCAAACAATGCCTGGGTAGAAGCTCCCATTCCAAAAGTTAACATAGTAGTTGTAATCTCGATCAACTTCTGCGACTCACTGGTTCCTGCATGTACAAACTGAAGCCCTAAAAAATGTAACCCACTTGTCATATGCTCCGGAGTAAATATTACTTTGCTTAACAATAAATACCAGGCAGCAATATCGAGAAGTGCAAAACCAACTACAACCAATCCCATTACAGCACCACTGCGGAATGCAACCTGCAAACCTTTATTTAATGATTGTGATGCACCATGAGCGGTACGTGCTGAAGCAAAAGTAGCTGTTTTCATTCCCAAAAATCCGCAAAGACCAGAGAAGAAACCTCCTGTTAAAAACGCGATGGGAACAAATGGATTTTGTACGCCAAAATAAGCCATGATGGTTAACAAAATAAATAGAACGATAAAAACAATTCCCACAACTTTGTACTGCCTTTTTAAGTAAGCCATTGCACCTTCACGAACATATTGTGCAATTTCTTTCATCCGGTCAGTACCTTCTGAATTTTTCATCAAAGATTTGAAGAAAATCCAGGCAAACACCAATGCCAAAACAGAGGCAAATGGCACCAATAAGAAAATATTACTCATAAGATGATAATTTTTATGTAACTGTTGTTACGGTTTAGATTTAATAAATTTTACAATCCTCTCTTTATTCGTTTTTGTTTTAGTATCTTTTTGATTTTTGGTAATCTTTAACAAGCAAATTCTTTCCAACAGACAAAGATAAATTTAAAAATGAATTGCTAAATTTTTGCAGGTATGTTAAGCGATAGCTTGAAAATAAATTAACAAAACTCTAACGTAATATCAGCAGTCTGATACTATAAAAAGGTTACCCGACTAACATATTCCCAAATTCTTTTTCCAGCGAAACAGAAGTAATTTTATAAATCTTCTTCCAATATTTACACATCGGTTATGTGCAATAATTTCTCACAGCAAACAAGTTATAATTTTGCTCACAACTAAAATTATGTTAATAAATAATCCTTTATTTTAAAGAAAGGGTAAAGCAGGATCCTAAAATAGAATATAAAAGAGTTACCAATCCTACAAGAAGACAACCTCAACAATATATCAGCGCTTTCCTCTCTTTTCCATCCATTAAAACTGAAAGTGGTTTTTCAAACTCCACATGCCGGATGAACTCCATTTCTTTCACACACTTTTGTTGCTTCAGTTTCCCGATCTTCAACTGCGCATTTTTTGCCTGGTAAGGAACCGAGAAATAGCCAACATTCATAGAGGTTACATTATGAAAAAAGTGCGACCCCAAGGAAGCATCCAATGCGAAATCGGGCAACCCCATTTCAACAATTACCCGGGCTTTAGAAATATTTGCCCAGAGAACCGGAATCCCGGTATACGGATCACGCGATCCCCAACGTCCAGGGCCAATTAAGATATACTCTTTTCCCTGTTGTTCCATCTCACGATTTATCTGGCTAATTTCCTGTGCAATCTCGCGTGTTTTTGTTTTATCAAACTTATCAGGCTCAATATACACCACATCCTTTATATGCTCCACTTTCCCGTGGCCCATCCCTCGTTCTGCATACATCAGAATTTTATCGTCCTCTACCATCTCCAAATCAATGGCCACCGTTTCCTCAATGCGTATTAACGGTTTAATTTGCAACAAATAGAAAGTAGGAAGCCCATTCTCACCCGATTTCAAATCAATGGCATATTCAATTTCTACGGGCGATCCCATGGCCTCTTTAAACAACTCCAGTAAAATCTGAAGTGTTTTTGCCAACGGTAAATAATCGTATTTTAGAATATTAGCAAAATCCACCACTCGTGGGCCTTTTTCTGAAATTCCAGGCACCAAATCATCGTTTTCAGCAGAATACGTAGAAACAGTATGCTCCAGTGTTCCGTCATCCTCAGCATCTTTTATCCTAAATTTCTGAACAGCTGCATCCTCCCCTTCTGCAACCAGGTCAAAATCCTGCCGGGAAAGATCAATTGCATAAAAAAATTTTTGCGAATCGCGCACCTGATCTTTTATTGAAGTTGGGTTGATTGCAGGATACAACGGACAAAAACGATAAGAATTCTCTCCTCCCACCACATACATACCCAACCCGACAGCGGCAACAGAAAATCCATCTTCCGGTTTCATATAAGAAATAGGATAATAATTATACGACTGGGCCACGCCCGAAATACTTGGATAGTACTTGCCGTTATAATCATTTCCCACCACTTCCTGAATTACCACGGCCATTTTCTCTTCCTCTATTTTATAACTAACGGCATCAAAATACGCCTGTGCTGAAGCAGTAAAAATACTGGCATAAACCAGTTTAACCGCTGTTTCCAGTTGATGGTAACGAACATCAAAATCGGGATGATTATTTGCAAGCAGATAAGTGGCATACACCCCAGAGAAAGGTTGTAAGAGTGAATCCTCAAACAATCCGGATGAACGAACGGCCAGCGGTTTTGTCATTTCTTTCAGGTAATCTTTTAAACGCTCCTTTATAACTATATCAAACTCCGACTCCAGAAAATGCTGACGAATAGACTCAAAATCATTTAATGAATAAACATCGTCATACAAATTATTCATTTCAATAAACTTATCGAACTCTAAAGCACCTAATATAGCCGTAGCCGGAATACGAATATTTATACCTGGCAGTAATTTTTGAAAATCAATATTCTCAATTATATGACAAATAAATGCAATCCCTCTTCCCTTTCCTCCAAGAGAACCTTTTGCCAGCCGCACAACAAAACGGTTTGAATGCACAAGCGATGGTTCAAAATTCACAATTGTACCTTTCAATTTTTCAAACCGAACGGTACGAAAAACCTCCATACAGAACTCACGTAGCTCTTCGGCCGATTGAAAATCTTCTGTACGAACAGGACGTAAACGTTCGGCCATATTAATTTCGCCCCTTGCCATCAGCCAAGTAGAAAAAGAATTCCTCCTTCCGTGATACAATAAAGCTTCTGCCGGAATTTCCCTGAACTTATCCTGAAACTCCTGAAGGTTTTCAACTTCCAGCATGGGTTTCCCGTCCAGTCCTTTAAATACAAAATTACCAAAGCCTAGCCGGCGGTATAAAAAATTCAGAATATCCATCGAAAGGCTCTCCGAGTTTTTGTTAATAAAATCGGCATTTACCGTTTTAGCCCGCTCAGCATTCGATATATCATGCGATTGTAATAAAGTAGGGATATGGTATTTAAATGTTTGCTTTACATATTTAAGCAACTCTATTCCTGCATCCTCATCGTCAACGCCCTGCTTTTCAAATTTCACATCCGAAATTACACACAAAATATACCTTCTGTAACTATTAATTAATCGCACAGCTTCTTCGAAGGAATCTACAAGCAACACTTTTGGCCGAGCCCTCATCCGTAATATTTTATGAAGTTCATCGGCAGCATCTTCTTCCAGTAGTTCCTGCGTTTGTGTCATAACCGTTGTGTACAACATAGGCAGATAACGCGAATAGTACTGAATACTATCTTCGACAAGCAAGATTACGCTTACATTTCCGTTTTGGGTATCACGGGCTACATTCTTTTTATCCTCAATGTATTTTATCATGGCCAGGAAAACGTTGGAATTCCCGTTCCACACAAAAATACGGTCAATAAAATCCAGTTTCCTTCCTTCTGATTGAAAATAATGTAAATCAGCATTATTATTTACGAGCAACAAAAGCGGCACTTTCGGGCGCATATTTCCAATTTCACGTGCCATTTCAACCGGAGTATCTTTATCTACACCAGCCATAACAATAATAAGGTCAAAGTCGCGATGCTGAAGTGTCAACGCGGCATCTTCCCGTGAATTCACACTGGTAAAACGCGGCGCAGCGTATAAATTTAACTGAAGGTATTCTCCAAAAATTTTATCGCTAAACTGCCCTTCCCTAACAATAGAATAGGAATCATATAATGTTGCTATCAGCAAAACCTCTTTTACCTTGGTAGGCATAAGTTCCTGAAAAATATCACGATCGGTCTTTCGCCGTTTGTACAATCCGGCCAATGAAATATCATCCATATGCATCTAAAAAATCTTTACGATTTGAAATTAAGTATTTTTCACATTAATGCTATCTCGTAAAACATTTAACTTACAGACAACAATTACCAACAAATCAAACCCAAATGATAATAAAACAAAAGAAAAAGAGCAATTATACTACAACAACAAACAAACAACAACACATTGTTAAAAACGGAAAGTTTTCACAAAAAAATAATTTATCATTTTGCAGTTAATAAAAAAATTAATAAACTTGCTGTCATAAAATAAAAAAAACAACAAAAACTTAATTCTCGTGGAATTGTTTTCAGAAAATATAGACGATATAAACAACAAGAACCGACAACTTGCCCAGAAACGCAAAATTGTTGTGCTGCTTAACAAGTCGGAAAAATCACTTACCATTCCCGGGATATGTAAAAAAGTGAAACTCAGTGTTCCAACCGGAACGAAACTAATAAATGAGCTCATTAACGATAATATTATCATTGAAACAGGAAAGAAGGAAACAGACAACGGAAGACGTCCTTTTCTCTATAAAGTAAACCCTGATTATGCATATTCCATAGGTTTGGTAATATTATTAAAAGGAATGTCTCTTTCAATGTACAATCTGGAAATGAAGGAAGTTTACACCACCAGTGATGAATCTTTCATTCTTGAAAATACAAACGACTGTCTTGACCATGTTGTAAAATTCATTCAGGAATCGATACAAAAATCCAACATCGAAAAGAATAAAATACTGGGGCTGGGCATAGGAATAACTGGCCGGGTAAATGCAAGAACAGGTTATTCGTATAACTATTTTAATTTTCTGGAGGGCTCGCTGGTCGATTTCTTTTCTCACGAATTTTCTTTTCCGGTACATATTGATAATGACACTCATGTATTAGGACTGGCAGAACAACACTTCGGAAAAGCTAAAAACGTACGTAATGCTTTTGTTCTAAATTTAAGTAGAGGCATGGGAATGGCGATTATAGCCAACGGAGAAATTATAGGCGGAGAACAGGGATTTGCCGGAGAATTCGGACATATTCAACTGGTAGAATCCAATCGTTTGTGTTTATGCGGAAAACGCGGATGCCTTGGCACTGAGGTTAGCGGACATGCATTGGAACAAAATTTCCAGGAACAAATAGACAAGGGAGAAACTTCATTGCTCCTTTCAAAAAAGGAAATAGAAAAAATAAAGTATCAGGATATTCTGAAAGCAGCCTCAGAAGGAGATGCCCTTGCCATATCTCTGACATATAATATCGGATTTTTACTTGGAAAAGCTTTGGGAAACATGATAAACCTGCTAAATCCCGGAGTTATCATCATTGGTGGTGAGTTCAGTATTGCAAAAGAAATACTTACAGACTCAATAAAATCAGGAATGACACACACAACTTTATCACTCCCTCTTCGCTCCTGTGAACTGGTTTTCTCCCAAACAAAAGACACTGCAATAAAAGGTGCAGCTGCAATTGTATTAAGTCAATTACAAATGATATAATAATTAATTAATCTAACCAAAAAAAGTACTGTATATGGGAATATAAAAGCAAGAAAAACATTTCACAAAAAAGCCTGCCACAAGGCTAGGAGGCACGAAGACTTTACATAAAAAAATTAAAGTTCACTAAACTACTCTCCTTTTAGGAAATTATAAAAATTGGAAACAATTCTCATATTACATTCTATTATCTATAAAAGCTTTTGTGAATTTATTTTAAGTAAAAACAAACGAAAAAGTATCTCAAAATTTAAAAATAGAAGTTTGAGTACCATAATGAAAATAAAAAAACATGAATTTTGACTTAATCGATATATCCATCATTTTCGGATATATTCTTCTTAGCATTTTTATTGGGTTCTGGATATCAAAAAAAGCCAGTAAAAATTTACAGAACTACTTTCTGGGAGGGAACAAGCTAAAATGGTATTTTTTGGGGCTTTCCAATGGTTCTGGAATGTTTGATATTTCAGGAACTACCTGGACCGTTACCATATTTTTTGTTTACGGGCTGAAAAGTGTTTGGATTCCATGGCTTTGGCCCGTTTGGAACCAAATTTTCATTATGGTTTTCATGGCTATTTGGCTACGGCGTTCAAATGTAATGACAGGCGCCGAATGGATTATTACCCGTTTTGGAGATCAAAAAGGAGGAAAACTATCGCATATTATTGTAATTGTTTTTGCGATTATCAGCGCCATTGGATTCATTGCCTATTTCTTTGTGGGAATAGGAAAATTTGCAGTAACCATTTTCCCATGGGATTTATCGTTCAACATCGGCGGATTTCATTTTATTTCGGAATATGTATATGCAACGATATTGCTGTCGCTAACCACAATTTATGTGATTAAAGGTGGAATGTACAGCGTTGTCGCGACAGAAGTAATGCAATTTTTTGTGATGACCATTGCCTGTATTGCCGTAGCCTGGTTTGCCATGCACAAAGTATCAGCAGCCGAAATTAACGCTGCTGTGCCGGCAGGTTGGGACAGCATATGGCCGGGCTGGAAAACAGGTCTCGACTGGTCGGGCATTTTTGACCAGGTAAACGAGAAAATTGCACAGGATGGTTTTGGGATGCTCGGCGCCCTGGTAATGATGATGTTTTTTAAAGGCATTTTTTCAAGCCTTGCCGGCCCCGTTCCCGGTTACGATATGCAACGGGTGCTCTCCACACAAACACCACGAGATGCTGCAAAAATGAGTGGCCTTACTTCTCTGGTACTTTATCCTCCACGCTACTTAATGATAGCAGGATTGGGAGTTCTGGGGCTTGTACTTGTTGTTCCAACCATGAAAGCCGCCGGCGGGGAAGTCGATTTTGAAAAAATACTTCCGTATGTGATTAACAACCTCCTTCCGGTAGGTCTAAAAGGAATTATTATGGCGGGGCTTTTAGCCGCTTTTATGTCCACTTTCTCAGCTTTTGTTAATGCTGCTCCGGCATATATTGTAAACGATTTATACAAAAAGTACATTAACCCGAATGCATCAAGTAAAAAATACATTCAAATCAGTTATATTTCTTCCATTGCCATTGTCATTGTTGGAATTATTTTTGGTTTCTTCTCGGCATCCATCAATTCGCTCACTCTTTGGATAACCTCATCTTTGTATGGCGGATATGTGGCATCCAATGTACTAAAGTGGATTTGGTGGCGATTTAACGGGTACGGATATTTCTGGGGAATGCTGGCCGGCCTGCTGGCATCAACACTAAAATTTCTATTTTTCCCAAATACGCCTGATATTTATCTTTTCCCACTCATCCTGTTTATGGCCTCTGCCGGAAGTTTCCTCGGATGCCTGTTTTCCAAACCAGTGGAAGACGACATATTAATAGAATTTTACAAAAATGTGCGCCCCTGGGGATGGTGGAAACCAATACACGAAAAAGCAAAAAAGAAATATCCTAACATTACTAAAAACAAAGATCTTGCCCGCGACAGTGTGAATGTTTTCGTGGGAATTATTTGGCAAATGACATTAATTACTGCTCCAATTTATTTAGTAATAAGACACTACAATGGACTCATTATTTCCGCAATTTTGTTAGTCATCACTTCACTTATTTTAAAATTTAACTGGCTCGATAAGATTAAAGATTATGAAGAAATTTAGAATAAATCCTGTATTACTTCTGCCATTGGGCATTATCTTCCTGGCAGAACTTTTATTTTCAGAAACAATCTGTGCACAGGAAACAAGCACTTTGCCCTACGACACGTCCTATACATTTGCTCATTATAAAGTAAGACGAGCATTTTATGAAGGGCTACCCAATGGAAAAAATGAAATCGTTTTTCTGGGAAACAGCATAACTGAAAATGGTGACTGGAATTCACCTGAGCGCTGCAGGTTATCTAAAATGGCGCGAAGTATTTAAACAGCAAGGAATTAAATTATATAAAAGCAAACAGACTTAATAATATTTTTGAATGAAGATTAAAGGTACTTTCTTAGACGAAATAAGCCACGACATCCCTCATCAGAATTGGGGACGTAAAGAATGGGACCAGGATTTTGCTTATATGAAAGCAGCAGGCATTAACACGGTCATTTTAATTCGCAGCGGCTACAAAAAGTGGCTCACATATCCGTCATACGTTCTTATCAATAAAGAGGATGCATATAATCCTCCCGTTGATTTGGTACAAATGTTTTTGGAACTCAGTGAAAAACACCAGATGGATTTTTATTTTGGGCTATACGATTCAGGCAGGTATTGGGTAAATGGCGATTTTCAGAAAGAGCTTGACCTGAATAAGCTGCTCATTGAAGAGGTGTGGCTAAAATATGGTAAAATGAATGCTTTTAAAGGCTGGTATATTTCGCAGGAATGCAGCCGGAAAACAGGAGCAATCATAAACATGTACAGCGGACTTGGTGCACACTGCAAATCTGTTTCAGGAAACATGAACACATTAATATCGCCCTATATTGATGGGATAAAAAATATTAGCCAATACCAGAAAGAAACCAGCCGAGAACTTGGCGTGAGCCTAAAAAAGCACGAGCAGGATTGGGATGAAATATTTGACGGGATAAAAAACAACATCGATATTGTTGCCTTTCAGGATGGCCACATCGATTTTGATGAACTGGACGATTTCCTGCAGGTAAATAAACAATTGGCAGACAAACACGGCATTCGCAGCTGGACCAATTCAGAAACATTTGACCGCGACATGCCAATAAAATTCCTGCCTATTAAATGGGAAAAATTATTAATGAAATTAAAAGCTGCCGAACGCGCCGGAATGGAACAGGCTATTACCTTCGAATTCTCACATTTTATGAGCCCACAATCTGCATACCTGCAGGCTGGTCATTTATACAATCGTTATAACGAATATTTGAAAGAATTAAAATAATAAACATGGAAACATTCGATTTCAAAAAACTGGCAAAACAATATAAAAACGAACTGCTCAATAACGTCGTTCCGTTTTGGATAAACAAGTCTCAGGATAAAGAGTTTGGAGGATTTTTCACCTGTCTGAACCGTGAAGGAGAAGTTTTTGATACCGATAAATTTATCTGGTTGCAAGGTCGCGAAGTATGGTTATTTTCGATGCTTTACAATCAGGTTGAAAAGAAACAGGAGTGGTTGGATGCTGCTGTTCAGGGAGCAACATTCCTGAACAAACACGGGCACGATGGTAACCTAAACTGGTATTTTTCACTTACCCGCGAAGGAAAACCAATAATTGAACCCTACAATATTTTCTCTTATACATTTGCCAGCATGGCTTTCGGCCAGTTAAGCAAAGCTACAGGCAACAATGATTATGCAAAAATCGCGATAGATACATTCAATCTGGTTTTATCAAAAACAGGTAACCCGAAAGGAAAATGGAACAAAGCATACCCGGGAACCCGCAACCTGAAAAACTTTGCCCTCCCCATGATTCTGTGTAATCTGGCGCTTGAAATAGAACATTTACTGGATGAAAATTTCTTAAAACAAACAATAGACACTTGCATCCATGAAGTAATGGATGTTTTTTACCGTCCGGAACTCGGGCTTGTTGTTGAAAACCTGAATGAAGACGAAACACTTTCCGACACTTTTGAAGGCCGGGTTTTAAACCCCGGCCATGCTATTGAAGCCATGTGGTTTATTATGGATCTGGGGGTTCGTTTAAACCGTCCCGAACTAATTAGTAAAGCCAACGATATTGCCATTCAAATGGTAGAATATGGCTGGGATAAAGAATTTGGCGGCATCTACTATTTTATGGACAGGAAAGGCCACCCGGTGCAACAACTGGAATGGGACCAGAAATTATGGTGGGTGCATATCGAAACACTCATTACCTTGTTAAAAGGCTACCAACTTACCGGTTCTGAAAAAAGTTTGGAATGGTTCAAAAAAGTACACGATTATACATGGGCACATTTTAAAGACGAAGAATATTCCGAGTGGTTCGGTTACCTAAACCGAAGAGGTGAAGTTTTACTTCCGCTAAAAGGCGGTAAATGGAAAGGCTGTTTTCATGTTCCGCGCGGACTTTACCAGAGCTGGCAAACCCTTGAAAAAATAGGACAGCAAAAACAGGCATAATGAAAAATCGAAGTATTACGCAAACTCTGTTTATTCTTTTAATTTGGTTGGCTGGTTCTTCGGCTCAGGCACAAACAGCAGAAAACTTTTATCCGGCATCCAATAGCGCATTTACCTACATGGGGCGAACTATGCAAAGCCAGGAGATAGTAAAATACAACTGGCCGGGAGTTACAGTTTTTGCCGATTTTACAGGAACAGAACTGGGAATTAAAATAAAAGGCGGAGATCGCAATTATTTCAATGTTTGGGTTGACGACCGCCCTGAACAGATTTTGCACGCCGTAAATGATACCGTTTGGTGGTATCCTGAAAAACTATCCAAAGGATTGCATCAATTAAGAATAGTAAAACGTACAGAAGGAAATATGGGGGTCGCAGAATTTTCAGGGATCTATCTGAATAAAAACGAAAAATTGCAAAAGCCTGCTCCACTGCCCGAACGAAAAATACTATTTGTAGGAAACTCAATTACCTGCGGATACGGAACAGAAGGCAAAAATAAATCGGAACACTTCAAACCATCTACTGAAAATTGCGAAAAATCATATGCAACCATCACTGTAAGGGCTTTTAATGCACAATATCACCTGATTTCACACTCGGGGTTAGGAATGATTCGCAACTATGGTGATAAGGATATGGTTTCAACCAAAATAAAACCAATGCCTGCTCGCCTGGAATATTTACTGGATGAAGATTCTACGCACACTTATGAACTTCAAAATTATGTTCCGGATGCCATTGTTGTAAACCTGGGCACAAACGATTTCAGTACACAACCTTTCCCATACGAAGCTGATTTCATAAGGGCTGGTAAAAAGCTTATAACAAAACTGAAACAAGAATTTCCTGATGCAAAAATTATTTGCGTTACCGGCCCAATGATAAATGAACCCTGTTTTTCATACACAAAAAAAATGGTAGAGCAACTAAGAGATGAGTTGAAAACACAAGACATCGCATTTGTGGGAATTCCTACCAACCTTCTCAATACGGAGGAAGATTTGGGTTCTGACTGGCATCCGTCTTACCGAGGCCAGTTAAAATCGGCACATATGATTATCCCTGTTTTGGGAACCATGCTCAACTGGAATTACTCATTAAAAGAAATTCTTGAAAAATTGAACAATTAAAAATGAAACGACGAAATTTTATAGAAATGCTGGGAGCAACCGGCAGCGCTTTGGCTGCGGCTCCTTTTATTACTGCCGCTGGCACTTCGGCTTCCAGCTCCTCCGCAAAAAAACGAATTGGGAACACTGAAATGACAGCCGACCTTGTAATTGCAGGAGCAGGAATGGGCGGTTGTGCCTGTGCTTTGGGAGCACTTAGAAATGGTCTTTCAGTAATTATGACAGAAGAAACAGACTGGATTGGCGGTCAGCTTACACAACAAGGTGTGCCTTTTGACGAGCATCGCTGGATAGAAACACACGGAGCAACTCAACTCTATCGCGATTTTCGCACTGCCCTTCGAAATTATTACAAAAAAAATTATCCACTTACACAAGATGCCGCGGCACGGGAAAATTTAAACCCTGGCGATGGAGCTGTTTCTCGCTTGTGTGTGGAACCTCGTGCAGGACTATCCGTTTTACATGAAATGCTGGCGCCATACATCAGTGCAGGCAAGCTTACTTTATTATTAAACAGCAAAGCCATCTCAGCTGATGTAACTGGAAATAAAGTTCAGGCACTGGCTGTGCGCAATCAGTTAACAGAAATGGAATACTGGTTAAAAGCGCCTTACTTTGCCGACGCTACAGAAATGGGCGACTTATTGCCTTTAACAGGAACAGAGTATCTGGTTGGAACCGAATCAAAAGCAGAAACAGGAGAACTCCATGCACCTGAAAAAGGAAGCCCTGATAACCAGCAGGCATTTACTCTCTGTTTTGCCATGGATTATTGCCCCGGAGAAAACCATGTTATTGACAAACCGGAGCAATATGATTTCTGGAAAAATTATATTCCACAACTAACACCTCCCTGGCCGGGACGTTTACTGGACTTAACCTACTCTACCCCATCTACTTTAAAACCTAAAAAACTGGGTTTTCATCCTGAAGGTGGCGCTACAGGCAGTGTCCTTAATTTATGGAACTACCGTAAAATTATTAATCGGTACAATTTTACTCCTGGATTTTACAAAGGAGACATCACAACTGTAAACTGGCCACAAAACGATTATATGCTCGGGAAGTTGGTAGATGTAAGTGAAAAAGAGTTCAAAAAACAAGTAGCTGGAGCCCGGCAACTTAACCTTTCATTGGTTTACTGGCTTCAAACAGAAGTTGAACGCCCGGATGGAGGAGCAGGTTGGCAAGGTATCCGTTTGCGGAAAGATATTATGGGCACAGATGACGGAATGGCAAAATATCCCTACATCAGAGAAGGAAGAAGAATAAAAGCGATGTTCACCATTTTGGAAGAACATGTGGGAGTTGAAAACCGGAAGCTGACAAAAGGAGAAGCCGCTGCCCAAAGAGCAGAAAGTTTCAAAGACAGTATTGGCGTTGGTTCCTATTATCTCGATCTTCATCCTACAACTGAAGGGAACAATTATATTGATTTGCCTTCGCTTCCATTTGAGATTCCACTGGGAGCTTTAATTCCACAGCGAATGGAAAATTTATTACCTGCCGCTAAAAATATCGGGACAACACATATAACCAATGGCTGTTACCGTTTACATCCGGTGGAATGGAATATTGGCGAAGTAGTTGGTATGCTTGTTCATTTTTCAGAAAAGAAAAAGACAACACCTCGCCAGGTTTGGGAAACCCCTGCTTACTTGATTCAATTTCAGGATTTTATAAAAAAACAAGGCGTAGAAATAAAATGGCCGGAATAAATCCTTAATTTTGGAATGACTTTATCCAGAAAACCGGCTAAACTAAAAGCCATTTTATAAATATCCTAATCATGAACCATACAAAATCATTACTCTTTTTCACCCTTGTTTTTATTGGAGTTTTAACATTTGGAACAAAACAGTTAACTGCCCAAAACAGCAATATTTCAGTTAAATCAGATACCATTAAAATTTTAACCATTGGAAATAGTTTTGCTGATAATGCCTGTCATTACCTTAACGAGATTACCCAATCTGTTGAAGGATGCCACATTCTAATTCAAAAAGCAAATCTAGGTGGATGTTCATTGGAAAGACATGCCGGACTCATTACGCAAAGTGAGCAAGACGAAACCAACAAACCATACAAAGGAAAATCGTTGAAAGAATTGCTTGAAAGCAATAACTGGAATGCTGTAACCATTCAGCAGGTTAGCGGAAACAGTTTTAGAAAAGAAACTTTTCAGCCTTACGCAGATCAAATTGTGGATTATATAAAAAAGTACGCGCCACAATCACAAATTTACATCCATGAAACATGGCCATATGCTCCGAATTGCAAAAGGCTTGCAGAGTACAATATTTCTTTTAAAAAAATGTACAAAAAGCTGAATAAAAATTATAAAAGACTTTCTAAAAGGTACGATGCTCCCAGGCTGGGTTCCGGAGATGCTTTTTATCTGGCACAAAAAAGAGATGCTAGCGTCGATCTTTGGAGCCCAACAGATCGCTACCACGCAAGTCACAGCGGTTGTTACCTGGCTGGCTGTGTTTGGGTTAAAACATTGTTTGGCATTAGTCCTGAAAATATCACCTACGTTCCCGATGATATACCACAAGAAACGGCAGCTTTCTTAAGAGAAATTGCAGCTCAGTGAGCGAGTCCAGTAAAACTCTATAAAAAAATCCCGGGGAACCAATAAAGTACCCCGGGATTTTTTTATGGTAATAAATTCTTTATTAATCCAACTTATGAATAACCAAACCCGATCTTAATTTGGGTTCAAACCATGTCGTTTTAGGTGGCATAATATTTCCACTGTCAGCAATATTTATCAGCTGTTCCATGGAAACCGGAAATAAAGCAAAAGCGGCCTTCATTTCTCCCGAATCAACTCTGCGTTTCAATTCACCCAAACCGCGAATTCCGCCAATAAAATCAATTCGTTTTGAAGTTCGCAAATCTTTAATATCAAGAATGGGCTCCAAAATTTGATTCGACAAAATAGTTACATCCAAAACTCCAATCGGGTCTGCATCATCAAATGTTCCCTCTTTTGCTGTTAGTTTATACCAATTTCCGGACAGATATAAGCTAAATTCATGTAAAGCTGACGGGTTGAAAATATCAGCCCCCATATTTTCCACTTCGAAACCTTTTGAACATTCTGCCAGAAAATCAATATCAGAAAGACCGTTCAAATCTGTAACCACACGATTATAATCGATTATCTGTAATTGATCATCCGGGAAATGGACTGCCATAAAAAAGTTGTATTCCTCATCTCCTGTATGATTGGGATTTTGCGCTGTTTTCTCCAGACCAATTCTTGCTGCCGCAGCCGTACGATGATGGCCATCGGCAACATATGTAAACGGCACTTTCTCCGCAAAGAGCTTTTCAATTTCCTTGTTGGTCTCTTCAGAATCGATTGGCCAGAAATGATGACCAAAACCATCTTCAGCCGTAAAATCATACTCCGGTGCATTATTGCCAACAACCTCTGCAACAATTTTATCAATTTCAGGAACCGCCTTATAGGCAAAAAATACCGGTTCAATATTGGCATTCAGATAACGGGTTAAAACCATCCGGTCTTCTTCTTTTTCCGGGCGGGTTAACTCATGTTTTTTGATTATTCCATTTTCATAATCGGCACAAGCCGCAGCACCCACAATTCCATACTGTGTTTTGCCATTCATGGTTTGTGCATAAATATAATACTTTGCCTGCCCATCCTGTTGCAACCAACCGTTTTCCTGAAACAACCTGAAATTATCAACCGATTTATTGTAAACAGTTTCAGAATGAATATCCTCTACTCCAGGACATTCAATTTCTGCTTTTGTAATTCGCAGTAACGACTTTTCTTTTCCTTCAGCCATTTGAGCTGCCTCTTCCGAATTCATTACATCATAAGGAAGACATGCCAGTTCTTCAATAATTTCTTTTGGTGGCCGCAGCCCTTTAAATGGTTTTATTAATGCCATACTTGTTTTTTTTATTGAGTGATTGAGTAAATAGTTAATGAGAGAATAAGGCCGCCTCAAAAACTACCTTCACAAATTTTTTTTCAAAAATAATTATTTATTTACTTGATATGTGCAATCTCCTTTTTCAAAAAATTCGATAATTTGTTCGGCTGCTGCTATGCCGGCGTTCATATTTGCTTCGGCTGTTTGTGCTCCTGTCTTTTTGGGTGTAAAGAAATACCGCCCCTCAAATTTCTTTGCAAATTCACTGGCACAATCAGGTGTAATATCCGACATGTATTTCAATCTTGGTTTTTCCTCCATTATTTTCACGAGGTCGGGTTCATTTATTACTTCTTTACGTGCTGTATTTACAATAATACTTCCATCTTTTAAATGTTTTAGCACCTCGTAGCTTACCGATTTTATATGCTCTCCCCTAGCCGGCACATGAATGGAAACCACATCGCTTTTTTCATAGAGTTCTTCCAGAGAACTGGTAACTTTTAAACCAATGGCAGCTGCAGCGTGTTTGCTGTAGCGGGTGTAAACAATTACTTCCATTCCCATGGCCCGGGCAATATTAAAGACGTTGCGCGCAACAAAACCAAAGCCGTGTAAACCAAGCGTTCGTCCGCGCAGTTCACCTCCCGGTTTTCCACTAAACATCTCCCTTATTCCTAAAATGGCAAGTCCGATAGCCAATTCAGCCACGGCATTTGCATTTTGCCCGGGGGTATTCATTACAACTACCCCGTTTTGGGTTGCAGCGTCCAAATCAATATTGTCATAACCTGCTCCGGCACGAACCACAATTTTCAAACTCTTTGCAGCCAAGAAAACTTCTGCATCCACTTTATCACTTCGCACAATTAGTGCATCAGCATTTTCAACAGCTTGTAGAAACTCCTGCTTTGTGGAATAATTTTCAAGCAGTAGCATTTCACAATTTGCATTTTTAAGTATTTCACTGATTTTCTTTATTGCTGCCGGAGCAAATGATTTTTCTGTAGCAATCAGGATTTTTCTCATAACAACTCAAATTTTATAGTGCAGAAAAAATGCAGGATTTTCACCCTGCATTTTCGTTATTTCGTTTTTTCAAATTCCTGCATGGTCTCCACCAGCGCCTTCACACTTTCAAGCGGCATGGCATTGTAAATGGAGGCCCTGAAACCTCCAACTGAACGGTGGCCTTTTATTCCAATCATCCCCTTTGCCGTAGCAAAATCGAGGAATTCCTTTTCTAACTCAACATATTCAGGAGCCATAACAAAGGTTACGTTCATTCGGGAACGATCTTCCGGATTAGGAATATTGGGAACAAACAATTTATTACGATCAAGCTCATTGTATAAAACAGCTGCCTTTTCAATGTTTACTTTTTCAATGGCTTCAACACCACCTTGTTCCTTTAACCAGTTTAAGGTTTGCAAACAACCAAAAACGGCCAACGTTGAAGGTGTATTAAACATTGAACCACTATCAATATGCGTTTGGTAGTTTAACATTGTAGGAATAGCACGTTCCATTTTTCCTAAAGCGCTGTTTTTTACAATAACCAATGTTGCTCCCGACGGGCCCAGATTTTTCTGCGCTCCGGCATAAATCAAATCATATTTTGCAACATCCATCGGACGGCTAAAAACATCCGACGACATATCAGCCACTAGCGGAACATTTACATCCAGATCGGTTAAAATCTCTGTTCCAAAAATGGTATTATTGGTTGTAATATGCAGATATTCAGCATCAGCCGGAACATTAATGTTTTTTGGAATATAATTAAAATTTGCATCCTCTGATGTAGCTGCAATTACCACTTCGCCAAGCGATTTAGCTTCTTTTATTGCCTTTTTCGACCAGGCACCTGTGTTTAAATAGGCAGCTTTTTTATTTAGTAAATTAAACGGAGCCATTAAAAACTGCAGACTGGCACCTCCCTGTAAAAACAAAACCGAATAACCTTCCGGCACTTTCAACAATTCTTTCACCAAAGCCTGTGCCTGATCCATTACCGCAACAAATTCTTTGCTCCGGTGCGAAACCTCCATAACAGATAATCCTGTTCCGGCAAAGTTTAATACTGCTTCGGCTGTTTTTTCTTTTGTAAATTCGGGCAGAATCGATGGTCCTGCATAAAAATTATGTTTCTTCATTAATACAACTATTAAAGGTGAATTACTAATACCATTTCGTTGCAAAAACCAAATCAAAGTTCGTAATTAGTTGATGTTTTGCAGATGAGAAAAATCAATATATAAATTATTAATTTGAGTTTAAAAACATTTATTTCTTTGCAAGTTTAATGATAGAAATCATTTCATACATTATTCTTTTAAAAGAAATATAAAAAAATATTCACAATCGTATACAAAGGTATTCGATTCGTAAGAAGTATTCAATATCTATAGTAAATAAAGCAGCTCTGAAATGATAATTTAAAAGAAAATAGCTATTTAGGTAGGGATAAAAAAAGAATGCCACCTCTGAAAAGAAGCAGCATCATTATTTGTATATAATAATTATGATTTAGATAAAAGGCATTTTCACAATTTCTGCCGGAATAGTTTTGTTTCTTATTTTCACATAAACAGTTGTTCCAAAAGCGGAATATTCTTTTGCAACATACCCCATACCAATTCCTTTATTCAAAACCGGCGACATGGTACCCGATGTTACTGCTCCAATAACAGAACCGTCTGAATTAACCAGTTCATACCCATGACGGGGAATTCCCCTTTCGAGCATAACAAAACCACGCAATTTACGAGATACTCCCTCTGTTTTTTGCATGGTTAAAAAATCGCGGTCAATAAATTTGCGGCCATTATTAAATTTCGTAATCCAGCTTAACCCGGCTTCAATGGGCGATGTTGTATCATCAATATCGTTGCCATACAAACAGTACCCCATTTCCATTCGCAAAGTATCTCGCGCGCCAAGGCCAATTGGTTTTATTCCAAATTCTTCTCCTGCTTCAAAAATAGCATCCCAGATTTTTCCGGCTACATCATTTCTGAAATACAGCTCAAAACCACCAGCTCCGGTATAGCCTGTTGCCGAAATAATTACATCATCTACCCCCGCAATTTTACCGGTAACAAAAGTGTAAAATTTAAGTTCAGAAAGATTGATGTCTGTTATTTTTTGCAATGTAGCTGTTGCTTTTGGCCCCTGAATGGCCAATTGACTCATATTATCAGAAGTATTTTCCAACTCGGCGCCAACATCATTCTGGATATTTACCCAACTCCAGTCTTTTTCTATATTGGCTGCATTTACTACCAACATATATTTTTCAGGTTCATAGTAATATACCAGTAAATCGTCTACAATTCCGCCTTTCCCATTCGGGAAACAGGTATATTGAGCTTGCCCGATTTTTAATGATGAAGGATCATTGGAAGTAAGTTTTTTCACTAAATCAAGTGCATGGGGCCCCTTTACCCAAAATTCGCCCATATGGGAAACATCGAAAACACCAACAGCCTCCCGAACAGTCATATGTTCATCTTTTATACCGCTATATTCGATTGGCATCTCATACCCGGCAAATTCGACCATTTTAGCACCTGCCTTTTTATGATTTTGATTAAACGCTGTAACTTTCATTTTTATCTATTTACTATATATCGCACAAAACTATGCATTCAAACATTCCTCACACATGAACTTTATCAGAAATCAGACATTCGTTTGTGTTGGATAAATCGCTAAATTGCACAAAAATATTTAATTTTTTCTAAAGCATGAATTTGGAATATCTCGAAGAACTCTCGGCTGGAGACCCGGACTTCAAAAAAGAATTAATAGACATATTTATAAAACAAGTACCTGAATTTGTTTCAAATATGGGGAAATTTTACACGAATGAAGACTGGCAAAATTTAGCCAAAGAAGCCCATACGGCCAAATCATCTGTGTTAATCTTCGGCATGGAAGAAACAGGCAATGCTCTGAAAAAGATTCAATTGCAGGCAGAAGAAAAAAAAACAGATGAAATTCTGCCGTTGATAAATAAAAGTATACAAGAGCTGCAAAATGCCAGTAACTTTTTACAAGAATTGGCTAAAGACTTGTAATTTGATACATATAAGTGGTAATAAAAAAAAACCGGAAAACACCTGTTTTTAAACGTGCCTCCCGGGTTCTCTCTTATTAATATTCGGACAAATCCACTACTTGTTAGTTCTGAAAAATAAGTTCACTCTCTTTTTCATCAATAATTACCGGTATATCTTTCTGTACCGTTCCGGCAAGGATACGTTTTGAAAGCTCATTCAATACATATTTTTGCAAAATACGCTTTACCGGACGTGCACCAAACTGAGGATCAAAACCAACAGATGCCAGCCAATCAACTGCTCGTTCAGTAATTTCAATTTTCACATCGTTTACAGAAAGTCGTTTTACCAACCGCTGGAATTGCAAACGAACAATTTCGTGAATATCGGTACGGGAAAGAGGTGTAAACACAATTGTTTCATCAATACGGTTTAGAAACTCAGGCCGAATGGTTTGCCGCAACATTTCTATTAATTTATTTTGTGTTTCCTCTAAAATAGCTACCTGATTTTCCTTCGTCATTTTTTTGTATTGTTCCTGAATAATCTGCGATCCAAGATTAGAAGTCATAATAATTATTGTATTCTTGAAATTTACTGTTCTACCTTTATTATCGGTTAACCGTCCATCATCAAGAACCTGCAACAACACATTAAATACATCAGGATGTGCTTTTTCAATCTCATCAAAAAGCACCACTGAATACGGTTTGTGCCGTACTGCTTCCGTTAGCTGTCCACCTTCGTCGTACCCCACATATCCCGGAGGACTCCCGATTAAACGTGTTACCGAAAATTTCTCCTGATATTCCGACATGTCGATACGGGTAATCATGTTTTCATCGTCAAACAAATATTCAGCTAATGCCTTTGCCAGCTCAGTTTTTCCAACGCCTGTTGAGCCCAGAAAGATAAATGAACCAATAGGCCGTTTTTCATCCTGTAAGCCAGCCCTGCTGCGCCGAACAGCATCAGAAACAGCAGTAATTGCTTCTTCCTGCCCCACTACCCTTTTGTGCAATTCTTCTTCCATATGAAGCAATTTCGCCCGTTCGCTTTGCAACATTTTTGCTACCGGAATTCCCGTCCACCGAGCAACTACTTCTGCAATATCTTCCGTATCCACTTCTTCCTTAATTAAGTTGTCACCTTCCTTCAACCCGGTTAATTCCTTCTGCAACTCCACTATTTCCTGCTCTGCTTCTTTAATTCTGCCATAACGCAGCTCTGCCACTTTTTCGTAATCCCCCTGCCGTTCGGCTTCCTCTGCATTCAACTTAAACGCTTCAATTTCCGACTTCTTCTTCTGAATGGCATCAATAACCGATTTTTCTGACTGCCATTTAGCCCGCAACCTTGACTGCTCTTCCTTCAAATTAGAAATTTCCTCATTTAAGACAGCCAGTTTCCTATCGTCTTTCTCTCTTTTAATAGCCTCCCGCTCAATTTCCAGCTGTTTTACCCTACGTTCGATTTCGTCCAGCTCTTCAGGTACAGAATCCATTTCAAGTCGTAATTTTGCAGCAGCCTCATCCATTAGATCAATGGCTTTATCAGGCAAAAACCGATCGGAAATATATCTCTGTGAAAGTTCAACCGAAGCAATAATAGCATCGTCCTTTATCCTTACTTTATGATGACTTTCGTAACGTTCCTTAATTCCCCGCAAAATGGAAATTGCACTTAGTGTATCCGGTTCATCTACATGCACTACCTGAAACCGCCTTTCCAGCGCCTTATCTTTTTCAAAATATTTCTGGTATTCACTCAATGTAGTGGCACCAATGGCTCGCAATTCTCCTCTCGCCAGCGCAGGTTTCAGAATATTTGCGGCATCCATTGCTCCCTCACTTTTCCCGGCCCCCACCAACGTATGGATTTCATCAATAAACAAAATTACCTCATCGTTTGACTGAATGACTTCGTTTACAACGGCTTTCAAACGTTCTTCAAATTCACCCTTGTATTTGGCTCCGGCAATCAGTGCCCCCATATCAAGCGAATACACCTGTTTTGTTTTCAAGTTTTCCGGAACATCTCCCCGTACAATACGATGAGCCAAACCTTCTGCAATAGCCGTTTTTCCTGTTCCCGGCTCACCAATTAAAATCGGGTTATTTTTTGTTCTTCGCGAAAGGATTTGCAGAATACGCCGTATCTCATCATCACGGCCTATAACCGGGTCGAGTTTACCCGACCGTGCCCGTTCATTCAGGTTAAGTGCAAAACGGTTTAATGAATTAAATCTATCTTCCGCTGTTTGACTGTCAACCTTCGAACCTTTACGCAGTTCTTCAATGGCTACTTTCAAATCTTTTTTTGTAATGCCGTTATCTTTTAACAAATGGCTGGTTGCATCACCGGCATCCAGTAATGCGAGCAACAAATGTTCTACAGAAACATACTGGTCGCTCATTTCCTGTGCCAGCAATAATGATTTTTGCAATACTTTATTAGATGAAGAAGAAAGATACTGATCTCCTCCTGTTACTTTAGGATATGATTCAACAATTTTATCAAGTGCTTGCTGAAAAACAGATGTATTAACGCCTAGCTTTTTAAGTAAAAACCCCGTCACATTTTCAGCAGAATGCATTACACCTTTTAAAAGATGCGCAGGTTCAATTGCTTGCTGATTATTTCCCTGGGCAATTTGAAAGCCATGCTGAATTGCTTCCTGTGCTTTTATTGTAAAATTATTCAGATTCATTGCTTTTCATTTTTAAAATTATGCTAATTGGCAAGCAAGAATCAATCCATAACCAACTGATAGTCAAAAATGTCAAACAAAACAAATAAAGATGAAATAATTTCCGCAAAAAGGGAATAAGGATGAATATTTGGCAGAATTCGGAACAAAAAAAACAGGAATGAAAAAACATTCCTGCTTCCTTAACCTAACCAAATCTATTCTCTATGAAAAAACACTTTTAATTCCTAATTGTTATTACAAAAATAAGTCAGAAAACAGTTAACACATCTCAATCTAAGTTAAAGAATGTTAATACTTAATTTTCAAAAAGATAAACCACAAATGTTTAATACAATTAAAATCGGTTTTTTTTATATTTGTTATACGACAGACAAAAATAATTGCCCAAAATATGAGCGGCTAAAGATTCAAAAAGTATTCTCCTGATAATAAGAGGCGAAGAGGTATTTATTTTCTTTTCCAACTGAAAATCAGCAAAAAACAGACAGACAAAAGAACAATGTTAATGCACATTGGACTTTCATTTATAAAAAAATAGAATTACTTTAGCAACCCGAAATTTATGGATATTTTAATCTAATATTATAACTAAAAGTAAAATTTTATGGCAAAGCACGTATATACCTTTGGAGCAGGTAAAGCCGAAGGTAAAGCTGACATGAAAAATCTCCTTGGAGGAAAAGGAGCAAACCTGGCGGAAATGAACTTGATTGGAGTGCCAGTGCCTCCGGGATTCACCATTACAACAGAAGTTTGTACCATGTATAACGAAAAGGGACAGGAAAATACCTTCGCCCTGATAAAAGAAGAAGTAGAGAATGCTGTTGCATTGGTTGAAAAACTAACCGACACAAAATTCGGGGATAAAGAAAATCCTTGTCTTGTATCTGTTCGTTCCGGAGCCAGAGCTTCAATGCCCGGAATGATGGACACAGTTCTCAACCTCGGAATGAATGAAGATGCAGTTGAAGGCATATCAAAAAAGTCCGGTAATCCTCGTTTTGCATGGGATTCATACCGCCGGTTCGTTCAAATGTATGGCGATGTGGTAATGGAAATGAAACCCGCAAGCAAAGAAGAAAATGATCCGTTCGAGGAAATTATTGATGGACTAAAAGAAGAAAAAGGAATTCAATTAGATACAGAATTCAGCACCGACGACCTGAAAGAATTAGTGGCTCGTTTTAAAGCTGCTGTTAAAAAAGTTACCGGGAAAGATTTTCCGGTAGATCCATGGGAACAGCTGTGGGGCGCTGTTGCAGCTGTATTCAATAGCTGGAACAACGACCGGGCAATTTTATACCGCAGACTTGAACGCATTCCCGATGAATGGGGAACTGCCGTAAACGTACAGGCCATGGTATTTGGAAACATGGGCAATAATTCAGGCACGGGAGTAGCATTTACACGCGATGCAGCTACCGGTGAAGATATTTTCAATGGTGAATATTTGATTAATGCCCAAGGAGAAGATGTAGTAGCAGGTATTCGTACCCCACAGCAAATAACACTTGAAGGTTCTCATCGCTGGGCCGAACTGCAAGGAATCAGCGAAGAGGAAAGAGCAGGCAAATATCCTTCGCTGGAAGAAGCAATGCCGGAAATGTATAAAGCGCTAAATGAAACCCAGCAGAAACTGGAAGATCATTACAGTGACATGCAGGATTTGGAATTCACCATCCAGGAAGGGAAATTGTGGTTGCTTCAAACACGTAATGGAAAACGTACAGGAGCCGCCATGGTAAAAATTGCTGTGGACATGCTGGAAGAAGGTCGGATTGATGAAAAAACAGCCTTAAACAGAATAGATGCAAATAAACTGGACGAACTTCTTCACCCGGTTTTTGAAACATCAGCAATAAAAGGAGCTAACGTTTTAACAAAAGGTCTACCAGCTTCACCAGGAGCAGCTACAGGGCAAATCGTTTTCTTTGCCGACGAAGCAGCCAAATATAAAGCTTCAGTATTGATTCGTGTTGAAACTTCTCCGGAAGATTTGGAAGGCATGCACATTGCCAAAGGTATTTTAACCGCCCGTGGTGGAATGACATCTCATGCAGCTGTTGTAGCCCGCGGAATGGGAAAATGCTGCGTGTCTGGTGCAGGAGCAGTAAAAATCAATTACAAAACCCGTATTATGACCATCGGCGACAAAGAATTCAGAGAAGGAGACTGGATTTCGCTCAATGGTAGCACTGGGGAAGTTTATGAAGGAAAAGTTGCCACAATGAATCCGGACATAAGCGGAGACTTTGGAAAAGTAATGGACTGGGCCGACAAATTTTCACGAATGAAAGTACGTACCAATGCAGATACTCCGAAAGATGCCAAAGTTGCCCGCAAATTTGGGGCACAGGGTATTGGTCTTTGTCGCACAGAACACATGTTCTTCGAAGGAGAAAGAATTAAAGCCATGCGCGAAATGATATTGGCAAATACACTCGAAGGTCGTGAAAAGGCCTTAACAAAATTGCTTCCTTACCAACGTAGCGACTTTGAAGGCATTTTCGAAGCGATGGAAGGATTCGGAGTAACTGTTCGTTTACTGGATCCACCATTACATGAATTTGTTCCACACCAGCAGGCAACGCAAAAAGAACTTGCCGAAGATATGGGTATATCAATAGAAGCTGTAAAATTAAAAATTTCTGAGCTGGAGGAATTTAACCCAATGCTAGGACACCGTGGCTGCCGTTTGGGAATTACTTATCCTGAAATTACAGCCATGCAAACAAGAGCTATTATTGAAGCAGCTCTGAATCTGAAAGCAAAAGGAATTGACGCTCGCCCAGAAGTTATGGTACCGCTTGTAGGAACGGTTGCCGAGCTAAAAAACCAGGTAGAAATAATTCACGCTACAGCTAAAAAAGTTTTTGAAGAAAGAAATGCAACCATCGATTACCTTGTTGGTACAATGATAGAAATACCAAGGGCTGCATTAACAGCCGATCACATTGCTGAAGCAGCTGATTTCTTCTCTTTCGGAACCAACGACCTAACTCAAATGACACTGGGGTATTCACGTGATGATGCAGGAAAATTCCTTCCGGTTTATCTAGAGAAAGGCATATTAAAACAAGATCCGTTCCAGGTACTGGATCAAAATGGAGTGGGCCAACTAATAAAGATAGGAGTTGAAAAAGGCCGCAGTGCGAAAGAAAAACTGAAAGTTGGAATTTGCGGAGAGCACGGAGGAGAACCATCTTCAGTGAAATTCTGTAATGGTGTTGGAATGGACTACGTAAGTTGTTCGCCCTACCGAGTTCCAATTGCTCGAGTTGCCGCAGCACAGGCAAATTTAAAATAAACATCATATTATAAACACAATAGGAGAGCCGTTCAATTCAGGAACGGCTCTTTTTTTTATATCCGCCCGCAATCATATACGTATTTCTACGTATTCAAAAATCACGTAGAAATACTCTTTTACAGAATTTCAAAAATCTGCAAATTTGAAATGTTTAAAAAGTACAATGAAAGGAATAAAAAACATACAAGATACTACCCCATTTCGCAAATTCGTAAACTTGAGCACACGAAAAGTACTTCAACAACCACTGTTCATCAAAGTTTCAAAACAAGCCATCCAACAAAATCATTGTCCCTCCCAATTTGAAATTATGGTGTAAAAGAAATTGAAGTACCTATGGGTAATCCGTAGAAGGGGGTCTTATTGATCCCCTTTTTCATATATTAACGAGTCTGTTTTTCAAAGCATAAACAACCAGCCCCGCCATATTTTTTGTGCCCGTTTTTTCCAGTAATTTACTACGAAACCCTTCTACAGTGCGTACACTCAGTGAAAGTACATCAGCAATTTCCGCTGCCGTGTACTCTTTACATATTAACTCAATGATCTGAACTTCGCGGGGAGTAAGCTCGGGATTCTTAACACTAACATTCTTTTTACCCGAAAGAAAATTACGAAATACAAGCGAGGATATATCATCAGTGAAATAAAAATCGTTCTCTAGTACTTTCGTTATTGCTATTTCCAGCTCATCCGGTTCGGCATTTTTCATCAGATAACCGTTTATCCCTTCATTTATCAAATGAAGAATATACTGTTCATCATCATCCATCGTAAGGATAATAACTTTTATATCCGGATACAATTTCTTTAATTTTGCATTAGCCTCCACACCATCCATCTCGGGCATTCTTAAATCTAAAAGAACCATATCTGGCTGAGGTTCTGTATTTTTAATGAGATTTAATAATTCATACCCATTTCCGGCCTCATATATGTTATTAATAAATTCAAAATCGCCCAGTAAAGAACGTATCCCTTTACGGAACAATTTATGATCATCGGTAATTACAATATCTATCTTTTTTTGCAGCATAAGAATCTAAATATAAACAAATATAATTGCTGTTGTTCCCTTTCCATGCATAGATTTAAGCTTAAACTTTGCATCAAGCACCTTCGTTCTGCTCTCTAAATTCCTAAGTCCTAACCCTGTACTTTTCTTTTCAGCAACATCAAATCCCTTTCCATTATCAGCAACTAATACAACAAGTTTTCCTTCCGAAAAACGTGTACTTATTGATATTTCCAACGCATTGGCATGTTTTATCGCATTGTTTACCATTTCCTGTGCAATACGAAAAACTGCCAGCTCTTTTTTATTATCAAAACGTATAGGTTCCCCACTGTTCCGGCAAGTTACTTTTATTTCTCCCGATTTATTAATCCAATTAGATAAATCTTCCAAGGCAAAATACAACCCCAATTTTTCGAGCGAAGGGGGTAACAACGCTCTAGAAATTCCACGAACCTGGGTTATAACCTGATCAAGATATGTCCTGGTTTCATTGGCCAGTATTTTTGACTTATCAGGAATGGTAATTTTAGCAATACGCGATACATTCAATTTCACAACCGAAAGCATAGCTCCAACTTCGTCGTGAAGATCTCGTGCAATTCTTTTGCGTTCCTTTTCCTGCGCAGAAACTATATTCCGAAGAAGTTCCTCCTGCTGTTCTGTTTTTACTTTGTTTAGTTCCAATTCTTTTTTTAATAACCTTTTCTGGTAAGTTATAAAAAAGAAAACAATGGCTGCCGCCAGCAAAACCATAGCAAAAGTTCCGATAAAAAATATCAATACAATTTCAGCACTTTCCGAACGGAGCATTGAACAAATAATAAAATTAATAACTTGAGCCTTGCTAAATTAATAACAAAAAATAAAAACAAGTATCAATTGACACTTATTGTAACATATAATTTGAAAAATAAAAAAAAAGATACAAGTAGAAAGCAACTGGCAGTGAGAGAAGAAAAAACGTAAATGAGTTTCTTTAGACGTATAATCTTATCTAAAAAAACAGCCTGTACTGAACAAACAATACAGGCCTTTATTTTTATCGAAATTTTAATTCCTTATTTTTTTGCCAATCTCTTCTGTTTATAAAATGCAATTGCAATAGTAAAATGAAAAAACACATTCGTAGTCCAAAAAAAATAAACCATTCTTTTTGCAAATGCATTGGAACTTACGACTACAACTGGTAATAAAATATGGAAAAAGAAGTTAATGGAAAAATATACCAGCATGGCTGTATTAACCCAAATCATTGGTTCCTTTGATAATTTCTTAATCTTGGCTTCCACCATTACTTTGTAAAAGTAAAGAACGGAAAACAAAACTATAATTATCGATTCTACTGCCCTTGTATAGATTGGATAAACAGTAATTTTTTGAAAAAACAAAGCATTAAAAAAGCAAAACACTGCAAAACCACCAATTAGTCCCCATACATATTTTATCTTAATATATTCTTTTAAATAAAAAGAATAGAAAAGAGTAAGAATTAAAAATTCAAGAAATACATATATGTGAGCACCAGGCATAGTGTTATTTCCTCCATTCCACGATATAATAGAAAGCACTTCAGAGAGTGCCGCGAAGCAAACAAAAATTAATAATATTTTAAACTCTCTGTCTAAGTACTTATACACCATTATCCCTACCCCAAATGTAAGGAAGGGCATAATCATACTTGGATAATATTCGAGAGGCACAGATAATACTATGAATTGTAAATACTTCCGTCATCACAGATAGGTGGACATAAAGCTCCCCAATCAAAAGCTTCGGAGTCATCATCTTCCATACGCTTTTCATTTACTACCGGATAAATCATTGTATGCATCGTTTTTGAGATCCCAAACCCAACCTGAGCTTCCGTTTTATCCTGTACATTAAAAATTTCATGCAATTCAAACTTAGTTAACAAGTAGGCGTTGGGATAAATGTATTGTCTGAAACCAGCCAGCGGATCATCACTATCGAGTTTTCCGGCACGCCATTCACGGTACATTTTTATCATTGTAATTACCTCTTGTGTTTTGGAAGAATAATCAACATTTTCTTTGTCTAATTTAAAAACCGGGGTTTCATAATCAACATACACATCGCCGCTCCCCAACAAAAATGCAGAAACAGCAAATGCAGCCAATTTATACTTTCCTTTTTCTTTTTCCAGCTCCAACCCTAAATAAATACGAACACGGTTTTCGTTTTCACCGGCAAGAGTTTTATAAGTCTCACGCTGAAGAATAATAGCTGGTGTTGCTAAATTAAATGTTAGTTCTTTTTCCTGGTTGAAATTTTTTCTCCAACTCTGTGCTTGTTTTGGTGGGATTTGATCCCTTTTCAAACTTGATGCCATTTTGTTTGGTTATTTGATTATGTAAATAAAACACAAAATATTAAATACAATTTTAATTTATACTAAAAATCGAAATAAAAATTACTGTTCTAAAAATATAGAAAAAAATGCATTTCTTCTACCTTAATACGAAATCAACAGAATACTAATAACTAATAAATTAAACAACTATTTTTCTCTCCACCTAATAAAAACAAGATGAAGAAATTGAAAATTCTCCATCTGTAAGAAATTAATTTTTCAAAAAAATAGAATTCAAGTATTATTATAAACAGGAATTTAAGAAAATCAATAACAAGATACAAAAAAACTGCCTTTACAGCAGTTTTCGTTGTCATTTTTATTGTTTAATAATATTCATCATCAAAGTAATAACCACTACTGTCATAATCATCATTATAAGAGTAGTACCTCTCCGGATAATGAACTAAGCTATACCCGTAATCAGTATATTCAAAAAACAGATTTCCTACCCTAAAATACAGATAACCATTAATATGAACTCTTTCATAAGCCACCGGAAGTTGCGGAAAAACAAAACCATAAGGCAACTCTACCAGCACATATCCAACTCCACCTAAATATCTGAAAAAATGCCCGTTGTAGCAATAATATTTATGATGATTGTGAATAAAAACACTTGGCTGATAAATAAACCTGCGAATTACATCTCCGTAAATCGGATGGTGATAATAATACTTTTGATATCTGTAAGAATAGGGATAATACCCACTATAATAGTCTCTCCAGCTATGCACATTCCAGCGGTAAGCCTCCCAGTTATGATCCCAGTGACGGTAATTCCAGTAATTGTATTTCCTGTAAAAATTACGATTATTGTGGTTATAGTTCATATGTTGCGGCCGATAGTTATGTGACCAGTAATTACTGCTTCCCCTGTAATTTCGATTAGGAATATAACGCTGATCCCTATCGTCGTGCCGATAGTAATTTTTTGCGTCAGACCTGCTACGGATGGGCCTAACTTCCCTTGCTGATGGAGAACTTCTTCGAACAGAGCGATCATAACGTTCATTACGGGATGTTGAATTACGACTGGTGTTTACCTCATTTCTTCTGGAAGTACTGCGGGTGTCGCGAGAAGCCTGCCCATTTGAACCACGATTACTATTATCAATGGTCGAACTCCGACGATTAACCTCCCTGCTTTCCTGCTGAGGCCTTGCGGTTTCCCTATTTTGCACTGCTCTTGAACGATTGCTGCTTGTTGTAGCTGGAGAATTGTGCGAAGAAGACCGTCCCCTATCCTTATAAGCAGATGTATGAGGTGTACTTCTTTCTGTTTTTTGAGAACGCTGAGCCGAACTTCTGCGAGAATTCTGCTCTTGATTTGCTCCACTTTTTAGTGCACTTCTATTTTGACTACCGTTATTTCGGCTATCCTTATTAACACTTTTCTCCGTTCTTGATTTTTCAGAAGAACGACGTTGCGCATTAGCGGGTGAAGTAGTAGTTATAGTTACCGCTGCAATAATTATCATTACTTTCGTCAGCAGTTGGTATTTTAATGATTTCATGAGACTAAATTTTAGTTTTACATTCCTTTCGCTTTGTTCTCTTGGCGCCTAAAATACAATCTGGTACTTTTTATTGGTTAATGCAAAGCTTGTGCCAAACAAGAGAAGGAGGGTCCCTTCCCTGGTGAAACAACTCACTACTAACTCGTTAAATCAACTTTTTTTTCTGCATAAATCTATCTATTTTTGCATCGATTTTTGAAAAAGAAATTTAGATGGCAAGAATTTTAGCTGTGGATTACGGGAAAAAGAGAGTTGGGCTGGCAGTTACTGATCCGAGCCAAATAATTGCTAACCGTTTAACGACAGTACCGACACATACACTCTGGGATTTTCTGGAAGATTATTTCAAAAAGGAAAAAGTGGAAACAGTAATAGTAGGTTATCCAAAACAAATGAACAACACAGCCTCTGAGGCTGTTACTTATATCAATCCATTTCTGAAGAAGTTTCAACAGAAATACCCGGATATACAATTGAAAATTACAGATGAAAGATTTACTTCAAAAATGGCTTTTCAAACCATGATTGACGGAGGATTAAAAAAGCAGAAAAGGCAGGATAAAGGAATGGTAGATGCAATAAGCGCCACCATTATTTTGCAAAATTATTTAGAACAAAAAAGAAACCTGGGTGGATAAGACAGATCTCGGGAAAAGAGATATACAATCCCACAAAAAATAAAAAGCGAATGAAATATCCGATAACGGTTTATGGCGATCCACTTTTAAGAAAAAAAGCGGAAAATATTGATGATAATTATGAAGGCTTGCAGGAAGTAATTGAAAATATGTGGGAAACCATGTATCATTCAGACGGAGTGGGTTTAGCCGCACCTCAGGTTGGTTTATCTATTCGCATTTTTGTTATCGACGCTTCATCAGGAGCCGATGAAGACCCCGAGTTAAAAGACTTTAAAAAAGTTTTTATAAATCCCGAGATTATTGAAACCTCTGGTGATGAATGGATAATGAATGAAGGCTGCCTGAGTCTTCCTGAAATAAGGGAAGATGTTTCACGCCCTGATATTGTTAGAATAAAATATTTCGATGAGAATTTTGTTAAGCACGAAGAAACATTCAAAGGCTTTGCCGGACGAATCATTCAACACGAATACGATCATCTCGACGGAGTACTGTTCATTGACTATTTGTCTCCATTAAAAAAGAGACTTCTAAAAAGCAAACTCAATAACATTGCTAAGGGAAAAGTTCGCCCGCATTACAGAATTAAGGTGCCCTTAAAATAATTGTAACACTTTCCTGTTTTTTTCGTTTGAAATAGAAACCCCTTAATCGAAAAAAAATGGAAAAAACGTTTCAACGAATCCCTTTTCTGCGGTTAGTTATTTCGCTGGCTACTGGAATTATCCTGGCTGCTGGAATTCAAATTTCTATTTGGACAATTTTCGCCTTACTTTTAACAGCGTTTATTTTTATGATGGTTGTTAATCGTATTTACAGTTACCGGAATGCTTCTATATTTGGAATTTCAGTTGCATTTTTTTTCATAGGAATCGGTATACTTTTTTATAATCAATATAACCGGAAACCTTTTCTCTTTAAGGATTCATCATTTCAAGCAACTGTTCTTGAAATACCTCAGGAAAAAACAGCTTCGTTTAAATCGGTATTAAACATTCACCATGTTCTGAAGAACGATTCAATTTTTACCACCAGCGAAAAAGTGCTGGTATATTTTGAAAAAGACGATAAGACAACAACCCTTCAACCAGGAGATAATATTGTTTTCAGCGGCTCTCCCTCGTCCATAAAAAACAGAGGCAATCCATATGAGTTTGATTATAAAAGCTATATGGAAAGGAAAAAAATCTATCGCCAATTGTATTTATCCAGCGACAGATGGGAACCAACAAATACAGTACACACATTTTCTTTGGTTATTTTTTCTGAGCAGATTCGTGAGAAACTTCTTAATATTTACCGTTCGCAAAACCTGGGAGAAGCACAATTCAAAATATTATCTGCTTTAACGCTAGGGTACAAACGGGAATTGGATCCGGAAATAAAATCTGCATTCTCTTCATCCGGGGCAATGCATGTACTTGCCGTCTCCGGTCTTCATGTGGGTATAATCTACGGTGTATTATTCTTTGTGCTGGGCTTTCTACGAAAACAGAAACACGGGCGACTTGTATTTGTGCTAATTACGATATTTTCGCTTTGGTCGTACGCATTTATTACAGGGCTGTCTCCTTCTGTTGAACGGGCGGCAACCATGTTTTCAATATTGGTAATAGGCGAAAACCTTAAACGCAGAATTAATATTTATAATTCACTGGCTGCTTCAGCGCTCATCCTATTGCTAATTAATCCCAACAACCTGTTTGAAGCTGGATTTCAACTATCTTATACCGCTGTTTTTGGAATTGTCTTTCTTCAACCCAAAATAGCCGAACTTATTCAGGTAAAAACAAAAGCAGCTCGTTTTTTATGGACGCTGTTTACCGTATCAGTAGCGGCACAATTGGCAACTTTCCCTATTACATTATATTATTTTAATCAATTTCCTACCTACTTCTGGTTGGCTAATCTTTTGGTAATCCCGGCTGTGTCTATTCTCATTCCATTAGGGCTTTCTCTACTTATTTTCTCTAAAATTCCCCTATTATCCACTGCCCTTTCGTTTATCACGAATATGATTATAAAAGGAATTTACCTTCTGCTCCGCGAAATTGAACAACTCCCTTTTTCCTTACTCCACGAGTCGATTTCTCCGATTCAGCTTATTTTCATAAGTTCTTTATTGATTTGCTTTCTATGCCTTCTCAACCATAAAAAAGCCATTTACATTCAAATGGCGCTTATAAGTGTCGTCCTTCTTATTACATCGGCCATTTTCACTAAAACAATCAAACAAAACACGAGAGAATTGATTGTTTATAATTATGCTGACAATACAATTTTGCAACTAATAAACGGGGAAGAAAACTATGTAATATCAAAAGATACAATAAAGGAAGAGAATTATGCCAGAAACTTAATAAATGCAACCACAGAGAAACTTCATCTAAAAGAACCAAATTATCAAACAATCAACGATTCACTTATTAACAACTCGATTTTCCTCAAAGATGGAGCAATATTTTTTGCTGACAAATCCATTTTCTTTAACCCCGAAAACAAAAACATTCCTGACCAAATCCTTTTTAATTTTATTATCAATCCTAAATTATCAAATCAGACAAATCTATCCAGCATAAAAAACTCAATCGTAATAGTAAACCAAAGCTATATTCCAAAAAATTTGACGTCTGCGGTTCCCTTATATAACGTGAACAAAGAAGGAGCATTTCAAACAAAATGGTAATTTTTTACATTAATACAATATTATTAGGCAAGAATATTTTAATTATTTGCTGGAAATTCAGAACTTAATACGTTATTTTGCCACTCAAAAATTAAGACAGACTACAAATGAAAGTTGTAATTGCAGGTGCCGGCGAAGTTGGAACACATTTGGCAAGAATGTTAAGTAAGGAAAATCACGACATTGTTTTGTTAGATGATTCTCCGGAAAAATTATCCAAAATAAGCGGAGAAGTTGACTTAATGACGGTTTCCGGCTCGGCACACTCATTTCAGGACTTAAAGGAAACCGGCCTGGCCAAAGCAGACCTTTTTATTGCAGTCACCCCATTTGAAGAACGAAATGTACTGGCTTGTTCCATGGCATCCTATTTGGGAGTAAGCCGTACAATTGCGCGTATTAATAATTCGGAATACCTTCAACCAAGGTATAAAGAGAAACTAAATAACCTGGGAATTCACGAATTAATTTACCCGGAAAGCTTGGCAGCAAAAGAAATTGTAGCATCTGTAAAACAAACAGGAACCCGGCAAAACATTGAATTTTCTAACGGAAAATTATTGCTATTGGGAATTAAAGTAAGAGAGAATGCAAGCATATTAAATAAAACATTTGAAGAGCTGTCGCAGGAAAATGAACATATTTTGGTTGTAGCTATAAACCGCAACAAACAAACAATTATTCCCAAAGGCACCGATTTTATAAAAAATGGTGATATTATATTCGTTGTTACATCCAGAACAGAACAACAGCATGTTTTTGACCTTACCGGGAAAAAAATATTTGATGTTAAAAACATTATGTTTTTGGGAGGTAGCCGCATTGCACAAAAGGCTGTTGAGAAACTGGGCGATCAATATCGAATAAAAATTATCGAAATAAGCCGTGAACGCTGCGAAATGCTTGCCGACCGTTACGAGAATGCGCTGGTAATAAATGGAGACGGAAGAAACCTGAACCTGTTAAAGGAAGAAGGGATTGAGAAAATGGATGCTTTTGTTGCAACTACAGGAAATTCGGAAACCAATATCCTAAGTTGCCAAATGGCCAAAGACTTTGGCGTACGACGTACCGTTGCCGAAGTTGAGAACCTTGCCTTTATGGGCTTGGCTGAGAAAATGGACATTGGAAGCATTATCAACAAAAAACTCATTGCAGCAAGCTATATTTACCGTTTTACATTAAACGCAGAAATTTCAAAAGTAAAATGCCTTACAGCTTCTGATGCTGAAGTTTTTGAGTTTATTGCCAAACCCGGTGCAAAAATCACGCAAAGAGCCATTAAATTTCTGGGCTTCCCCGATGAAGCAAAAATTGGTGGAATAATTCGAGGAAACAATGCTTTTGTAGCCAACGGAAATACAGAAATAATAGAAGGAGACAAAGTTGTTGTATTTACACTTCCCTCGGGAATAAAAAAACTGGAAAAATTTTTCAAATAGATATTATTTGGTAATTCTGCCGCCTGATGAATTTAAAAATTATTTTTCGTGTTCTTGGTTTTTTATTATTAGTAGAAGGAATTGCCATGCTACTGGCACTGGGAATCTCCCTTATTTATGGAGAACATGATATAATTGCTTTTTTAATTTCAGCAGGCATAAATATTGGCACTGGTTGTTTACTTATTTTTACTACACAAAAAGCAGTAAAAGATATTGGAAAGCGGGAAGGATTCATCATCGTATCATCAGTTTGGATTGTTTTCTCATTTTTTGGAAGCCTTCCTTACATTTTAAGCGGTTCAATCCCCAATTTTACCAATGCATTTTTTGAAACTATTTCAGGATTTTCCACTACAGGTTCGTCAATATTGAATGACATAGAGGCTCTTCCTCACGGTATTTTATTCTGGAGGAGTATAACTCAGTGGCTTGGGGGAATGGGAATTATTGTTCTTTCGCTGGCAATTTTACCTGTTTTTGGAATTGGAGGAATGCAGCTTTTTATGGCCGAAGTTCCAGGGCCCACTCCCGATAAAATAAGCCCCAGAATCAGACAAACAGCAAAAACACTTTGGGTAATTTATCTCGGATATACAGTAGCAGAAACGGTGCTTTTATGGATTGGAGGTATGTCTTTGTTTGATGCCGTTTGCCACTCTTTTACAACCATGGCCACCGGCGGATTCTCAACAAAACAAGCAAGCGTTGCCTACTGGTCGTCTCCTTTTATTCAATACGTGATAACTATTTTTATGTTCCTGGCCGGAACCAATTTCACACTCTCTTATATTGCAATTAAAGGCAATTTGAAACATGCTGTAAAAGACGAAGAGTTCAAATACTATAGTTTGTTTGTAATTAGTTTTACGGTTATTGTCTTTATTGGTTTATTGGTTTCTTCGAAACTAGGTATTGAGCAAGCTTTTCGTGAGTCACTTTTTCAGGTCGTTTCAATTATTACAACAACCGGGTTTGCCACTTCCGATTACTTGCAATGGGCCCCCATTTTAACTATTCTTATTTTTGCCCTTTTCTTTTTCGGAGGCTCGGCCGGGTCAACCGGAGGAGGGATAAAAATTATGCGCATTGTATTACTTATAAAAAACAGTTATTACGAACTTCGGCGTATGATTCATCCCAATGCTGTAATCCCGGTAAAATTTAACAGGCATTCAGTTGAACCCAAAATAATTACCAATGTACTCGCATTTTTCATGCTGTACTTTTTCATATTTGCTTTCAGCACCGTAATTTTTACATTAATAGAACCCGACCTTGAATCTTCGATGGGAGCAGTAGCAACTTGTTTGGGAAACATTGGACCAGGTCTTGGAAATGTTGGCCCAGTAGAAAATTTCGTACATGTAAAACCAATTGGTAAATGGTTTCTATCCTTTTTGATGCTGTTGGGTCGACTTGAACTTTTTACAGTATTAGTGTTATTCTCTCCTTCCTTCTGGAAAGAATAAACACATAAAACTTACATTTCCAACACTCCTTTACCTTCCCTCAGAATTTCAATTTCATCTTTGGAACAATCAACAATAGTAGAAGGAATCAATTCTCCATAGCCACCATCAATTACGATATCGGCAATGTCCTGATACTTTTCATAAATCAGTTCAGGATCTGTAGTATACTCCAGAATTTCATCCTCATCATGAACAGAAGTAGATAAAATCGGGTGACCTAGTTCCTTGATAATATCCCGTATAATATTGTTATTTGGAACCCTAATCCCTACCGTCTTTTTTTTCCCCTTAAAGTATCTGGGCACATTATTATTGGCTTCAAGAATAAAAGTAAAAGGGCCAGGCAAATTCTTTTTCATTAATTTAAAAGTAGTATTGGAAATCGGTTTGGTGTAATCCGACAATTGACTCAAATCACTACAAATAAAAGAAAAATTAGTTTTCTCTACCTTTAGTCCTTTAATTCTCGCTACTTTTTCAACAGCTTTACTGTTTGTTATATCGCAACCAAGTCCGTACACAGTATCTGTCGGATAAATTATTAAACCTCCATTCTTCAATACTTCAACAACTTTACGCACTTCCCGGGGATTTGGATTTTCATTAAACATCCTGATAAACATAACTATCTATTTTATGTAAAACTCGTAGGGTGTTGCCGGAATTAAAAGCAAGGTAAGAAATTTAACAGGTAACAAATACCCACTACGGTTTCTTCCAAATTTATTGGGTAAAATTATAATTTTAGATTTATTTCGCATTACAATTAGCAGGTTTTAAATAATGAAACACGAAATTATTCCTACTGCAGATGGCTCAAAAACATTGTTTTTGCCAGAAATGCAAGAACAATACCACTCAGTAAATGGTGCGATGACCGAATCAACATATGTTTTTATTGAAAAAGGTTTTCACTTTCAGCAAAAAGAAACTCCCACAATTTTTGAAATAGGTTTTGGCACTGGATTAAATGCTTTGCTAACAGCTCTGGAAGCCCAAAAACAACAACGCAAAACTACTTACATTTCCATTGAAAAATATCCGCTGGAAGAAGAGTTACTCCTACAACTGAATTATGGAGAATTGATATCTGCTGATGCACAACATTTATACAAGAAGATACACCAATGTACCTGGAATAAAGCTACGGAAATCACATCATATTTTTCATTATTCAAACTACAAGCAGATATTCTTACAGTTCCATTAACCGAGTTCGGGTCTTTTGACATTATATATTTTGATGCCTTTGGCCCGGACAAACAACCAGAAATGTGGACACCCAATGTTTTCAACAAGATTTTTGCGCTCTGTTCTAATGATGCTGTACTTGTAACTTACAGTGCTAAAGGCGAAGTACGCAGGCAATTAAGTGCGGCTGGATTTCAAATGGAACGTCTCCCAGGCCCTCCCGGAAAGAAACAAATGCTACGAGGAATAAAAAAAATATCAATCCTTTAATTACCAAAAAATTACTTTATCTTCGCAACTCCTAATAGATAAATAGTATTGATGAGTGACAAAAAATTAACAGGCGAGCTTGAAAAATTTAGTTATGCTTTAGGAATGAGCATCGCCGGGAACCTCATAAAATCTGGGGTAAAAACAATTAATCCGGAATTTTTTCTGGAAGGAATCAAAGACACTTTTGGTGGGGAAATGCCCAAAATTATGCCTGATGAAGCAAATCAGATTCTTGAAGAATTTATAGCAAAAGCCAATGCTGGCGTCGGTGCTAACAATCTTGAAGAAGGTGCAAAATTTCTGGCTAAAAACCGTGAAAAAGACGGTATTATTGAGCTCTCCAGTGGGTTGCAGTATGAAATTTTAAAGGACGGTGAAGGAGAAAAACCAACAGCAACCGATCAGGTAAAATGTCATTATCATGGCACATTAATCGACGGCACTGTTTTCGATAGTTCAGTTGAACGTAATCAACCGGCAGTTTTCCCGGTTAACGGAGTTATTCAAGGTTGGGTAGAAGCGCTTCAGCTAATGTCAACCGGCTCAAAATGGCGTTTATTTATACCACCTGAACTGGCATATGGAGAACAAGGAGCTGGTGGAGCAATTGAACCTAATTCTACACTTGTTTTTGATGTTGAATTATTAGAAATTGTATAAATACATAAAAAATTATGAGAAACAAAGTTATTTTTCTATTGGCTATTGTTATGGTAATTGCTGCAACATCTTGCCAACAAAATGGAGCTGTTAAAAATGTAAAATTGGAAACAGCTATCGACTCTGCCAGTTACGCTATTGGTGTTTTGGTGGGCTCAAATAACAAACAACAGCTAGCCAACGCACCTGGTGGCGACAAAATGAATATTGAAGCAATGGCAGCGGCATTCAGCGCCGTTTCAAAAGGAGAAGAAACAGTCATTACTGAAGAAGATGCCAACAACATCATCCGTGATTTTTTCCAGGCTGAAGGAAAAAAAGAAGCACAGGAAAACCTGGAAAAAGGAAATGCTTTCCTCGAACAAAATAAGTCTCGTGAAGGGATTGTTACTACTGAAAGCGGATTACAATATGAAATTCTAAAAGAAGGCGACGGGCCAAAACCCAGCGCTGAAGATAAAGTAAAAGTAAACTACCACGGAACACTAATTGATGGGACTGTTTTCGACAGTTCTGTTGATCGTGGAGAACCTGTTACTTTTGGAGTAGGACAGGTAATTCCGGGCTGGACAGAAGCATTACAGTTGATGCCAGTTGGGTCAAAATGGAAACTTTATATTCCTGCGAACCTGGGTTATGGTGAACGTGGCGCAGGTGGTGATATTGGCCCAAATGAAACATTGATTTTCGAAGTAGAACTGCTTGATATTGTAAAAGACGACAAATAGACAAAGCATTTTTTTCTTAATAAAAAACCCTTTGCAATTTTTCTGCAAAGGGTTTGTTTTTTTATTTTTGCAACCATGAGCAATCTACAGATAAAAGGAAAAATTCAGCAAATTTTCAAACCCGAGTCAGGGGTGAGCCGCGCTGGTAAAGAATGGAAAAAACAAGAGTTTGTAATTGAAACAGATGAGCAGTTTCCCAGGAAAGTATGTTTCACATTATTCAATGATAAAGTTTCGCTGGTTGACGGACTTTCTGCAGGAGATGAAGTTGATGTGGCATTTAACCTGGAGTCGCGCGAATTTAACGGGAAATGGTACCACAATATTAATGCATGGAAGATTGATAAAGCAATACAGGAAAACATGCCCGAACCGCCTCCTGAGTTTGGCATTCAGGACATTCCTCCGGAGCCGGCAGATGATTCAGTTAATGATTTACCTTTCTAATCAAGAATATATAACAGAAAGCAAAAATGCCACCGAGAATTAAATCCCGATGGCATTTTTTTATAATTGATTATAGAAAAATACAGTGCTGTTTTTATTCTCCTCTTGTAAACACAGGATTATTTGGCGTCGACAGCTGAGGATTAAAAACATAGCCCTCTGAATCAAAAGCCTGTAAACTTTCTGTTTCGGTTATATTATTTTCCAAAATAAAACGAGTCATCAATCCACGGGCTTTTTTTGCGTAAAACGAGATTATTTTATACTTCCCATTTTTAAAATCCTTAAACTCCGGTGTCACAATTTCACCTTTCAGTTTCTTTTTATCAATGCTCTTGAAATACTCATTAGAAGCTAAATTAACCAGGACCTTACTCCCCGATTCATCTATGGCCTCGTTTATCTTTTTTGTCAAAAGCGGGTTCCAGAATTCATACAAATCTCTGGAACGATAGTAATTCAAACGGGTTCCCATTTCCAACCGATAAGGCTGAATTAAATCCAGCGGTTTTAAAACTCCATATAAACCAGACAAAATCCGCAAATGCTTCTGAGCCAGCTTCAGTTTTTCTTCCGAAAGAGAACTGGCTTTCAGCCCCTGATAAACATCGCCGCTAAAAGCTAATACTGCCTGTTTAGCATTTTCAGGGGTAAAAGGCAGGTTCCACTCCTGATAACGTTGAAAATTTAATTCTCCTAAGTTTCTTGAAATACTCATAAGTTCCGACAGTTGGGCCGGGCTCATTTTCCTTAAACGTATTACTAATTTTTCAGACTCCTCTAAAAATTCAGGAACTGTGTAAGCAGAAGTTACTGGCTTCTCCTCAAAATTAAGCGATTTGGCTGGAGAAATTATAATCAACATGTTTCTATGAATAAAAGTTAGCTTTCAAAATTAACGATATTTCATGGTTAAATGTTTAATCTCAACTTTTATTTCCAACCACCACCAAGCGCCCGGTACAACGAAACGACTGCCTTTAGTTGCTGTAACTGATCGTTCACATTACTTAGCTGAGCAGCCAGTAAACTTTGCCTCGCATTTAAAACCTCGGTATAGGTTGAAGAACCATATGTTAGTAATTCCTGCGTATATTCCACTGATTTTTCCAGTGCATCCAATTGCTGTGTACGAAGTTCCGTTTTCTTTTCAGAAGACTCGTAAGAACTCAACGCATTATTTACTTCCTGACCAGCAGTAAGTAATGCACTTCTCAAACTCAATAAAGCCTCTTGCTGTTGCGCCTCAGCAACTTTTAGTCGCGTAGCATTGGCTCTTTTATTGAATATAGGAGCCGTTAATCCCCCCAGAACATTGGCGGCAAACGATGCAGGATCCAGTAACTCATCCAAATCGGTTGCAGCGAAACCTGATGAAGCGGTAATATTTAATGCCGGATAGAAATAGCTTCTGGCATTATTGGTAACTTCAAATGCACTCATTACAGAATACTCAGCCCGCATAACATCAGGACGGTTTTCCAATAATTGAGATGGTACTCCCGTTTCCAGCAGAACACTTATTTCCTGTTCGCTCAATTTGCTCCGTTGAATTGTTCCCGGAATGCGCCCCAATAAAGCAGATAAAGCATTTTCCGCTTCCGTAATCTGCTGTTCTAAATCAGGAATAGTAACTTCGGCAGCATAACGCGCAGCCTCACTTTGTACAACGGCAGCACCTGTTACTTTCCCACTTTCCTTTAACGCCTTCATTGTTTCAACCAAATCAATATTGTTTTTAACTGTTTGCCGGGTTATTTCCAACTGAGCATCTAAGGCAGTTAAACTATAATATGCAAGAGCGATGTTAGCTATTAGGCCTGTTTGCACTGCCTTTTTACCAGCGTCACTAGCCAGTAAGTCGGCATAAGCAGCACGTTTTGAGCTGCGTAATTTTCCCCATATATCCACTTCCCAACTGGCTTCCAAACCAAGCTGATAAACATTCACGTCTTTGGGGCCGTTGGGATATGTTGATTCTGAATTCCGGGTATAAGAATCAGCAAACTTTGCTGAAATGCCGGGAAACAAAGCAGCTTTACTCTGCCCTAAATATGCTTCTGCTACCAATACGCGTTGCACAGCCATCTGCAAATCAAGATTATTACTTAGCCCCTCCTTTATCAACTCTTTTAAGTAAGGATCTGTAAATAGTTCCTGCCAGGGCATGTTTGCAAGAGTTGTTGAATCTACTTTCTCCAGCTCTGTTCCAAAAAGCCCATCAGTATTGATTGTATCAGATTGAAAATGCCTGGCTGTGTTACAAGAAAACAATACAGCCAGTATTCCAATCATTAAGATATGTTTTAATGAAAATTTCTTCATGATTATTCTATTTTTCAGCGGCACTTAATCAAGGCTATTTAACTCTGAAATTTCTTCTACTTCCGGTTTCTTTATTTTTTCCTGCAGGGTTTGGAAAATAACATACATGGTTGGAATCACCAGAATTCCGATAAGTGTTCCAACAATCATTCCACCTACAGCACCTACACCAATGGAACGGTTTCCATTTGCACCAACACCTGTTGCCAACACCAACGGGATTAATCCAAAGATAAAAGCAAATGATGTCATTAAAATCGGACGTAACCGGGCAGTTGCCCCTTCTACGGCAGATTGCACAATTGACATACCTGCATGCCGTCGTTGCAAGGCAAACTCTACAATAAGAATTGCATTTTTCGCCAATAGTCCGATTAACATGATGAGTGAAATTTGCAGGTAGATATTATTTTCAACGCCCATAATCTGTGCAAAAATAAATGATCCGGCAATACCAATCGGCATAGACAAGATGATAGACAATGGCAACAAGAAACTTTCATATTGCGCCGCCAGTAGGAAATACACAAAAATTAAACTTAGTGCAAAAATCAATATTGACTGGTTACCGGAGGCAATTTCTTCACGTGTCAATCCTGAAAATTCATAATCATACCCGCGTGGCAATGTTTGTGCAGCAACCTCCTTAACCGCTGTTATTGCGTCTCCGGTACTGTAGCCAACGTTTGGAGCTCCGGTTACATTTATTGATGTATACATATTGAAACGGGTTACACTCTCTGGTCCATAAACTCTTTCGAGAGAAATAAACTCAGTTATTGGAGCCATTTGACCTGTTGAAGTACGAACAAATATGTTATTTAAATCATCAGGATTTCCACGATAATTTGCATCCGCCTGAACCATAATCCGGTATTGTTTCCCAAAACGATTAAAATCCGAAGCATAATAACCACCAATATATCCTTGCAATGCAGACAGAACAGAACTTACGTCAATTCCCGACTGCTTACAACGAGCGACATTAACATCTACTTTATATTGTGGAAATCCGGTATTAAATGAAGTCATTGCATATTGTATTTCAGGACGTTGGTTTATCTGTCCAAGGAACTGCCCTGCAATTTGTTCAAACTTCTTAAGATCTCCTCCGGTTTTATCTTCCAGTTTCAATTCAATACCACCGGAAACGCTAAACCCAGGAACCATAGGTGGAGTAAAAATAATGATCTTCGCATCTTTTATCTGAGAGGTTGCTGCATAAAGTTTCCCAATTACGCTATTCATATCCTGTCCTTCCCCTTTTCTTTCATTAAAAGGTTTCAAACTGGAAATTACCATGGCATAAGAACTTCCACTTCCTCCGATAAATGAGAAACCAACAACAGTTGAACGTGCTTCCACTTCGGGAGTATTAGCCAGGATATTGTCTACCTGTCTGGCGATCTCCTGGGTACGCTCCATTGAGGAAGCCGGAGGTAAACTAATATCGACAAACACACGACCGGTATCCTCAGAAGGCACAAAACCAGTTGGCGTCACTTTCATTAAAGAATATAAACCAACTGAAAATGCTAAAATTAGTGCTACTGAAATCCACTTGTGTTTCATAAAAAAGTTGGTGGTACCTTTATATTTATTGGTCATTATTCCAAATGCGACATTAAATGAGGCATAGAAACGTTGCAACAAATTCTTATTGTGAAGTTCACTGTCCTCATGCGGTTTTAAGAAAATAGCACACAATGCAGGACTTAACGTTAATGCATTTACAGCTGAAAGAATAATGGCAATAGCCAGTGTTATACCAAACTGTTTATAAAAAACCCCGGTAGTTCCGGTTATAAATGTCACCGGAATAAAAACGGCTGCCATAACCAATGTGATGGAAATAATTGCCGCCGATATTTCATCCATAGCAGAAATGGCTGCTTCCTTTGCATTTTTCGCTCCCTGATCGAGTTTTGCATGCACCGCTTCTACCACAACAATAGCATCGTCAACCACAATTCCAATGGCCAAAACCAAAGCGAATAATGTTAACAGGTTAATGGTAAATCCAAATACACTTAAGAAAAAGAAAGTACCAACAATAGCTACCGGTACTGAAATAGCAGGAATTAATGTAGCCCTGAAATTCTGCAAGAAAATAAATACAACAATGAATACCAGAATAAAAGCCTCTAAAAGCGTATGTAATACCTTCTCAATTGAGCTATCCAGGAATTCATTAGCATCTACTAAAACCTTATACGTAACTCCGGGAGGAAAACCTACCGATGCATTCTCCAATACTTCTTTACATTCAATAATTACATCGCGGGCATTTGAACCGGCCGACTGAAACACAGCCATGGCAATTCCCGGTCGGTTCATACTTGAAGTTGTAATCGAATACATCAAAGCTCCTAATTCAACTCTGGCAACATCACTCAATCTCAGTATATTACCATCAGAGTCTGCTTTTATTATTATGTTTTCAAATTCTTGTGGCTGCGTGAGTTTTCCTTTGTATTTCAAAACATACTCAAACGATTGGTTATTCATTTCACCCAATCGCCCGGGAGCAGCTTCCAGGTTCTGTTCGTTAAGAGCCGCAATAACATCAGAAGGCATTAAACTATATGCCGCCATAACATCTGGCTTTAGCCAAATACGCATAGAGTAATCTTTCGCTCCAAAAACCATAGCTTCCCCTACTCCGTTTACACGCTGAATTTGCGGCAACACATTTATCTTGCTGTAGTTTTGAAGGAATGTTTCATCGTACTCTCCACTTTCACTGTACAGAGAGAATACCATCAACATACTGTTCTGACGTTTGGCTGTAATTACACCAGCACGCGTAACTTCAGAAGGCAGTAAGCTATTAGCTCTGGCAACACGGTTCTGGACGTTTACCGCCGCCATGTCCGGATCAGTACCTTGCTTAAAGAATACTTCGATTGTAGCAGAACCATTATTACTGGCAGTTGAAACCATATAAGTCATGTTTTCAACTCCATTTATTTGTTCTTCCAGAGGAGTAACAACGCTCTTCAATACGGTTTCCGCATTTGCTCCTGTATAGTTTGCAGTTACACGAATTGTAGGCGGAGCAATATCCGGATATTGCTCGATAGGCAGGCTTGTTAAGCCCAGCACACCGAGAATTACAATTATAATTGATATAACCGATGATAAAATCGGCCTTTCTATAAATTTCCTGAACATGATTTGTTAATTTTAGTTTTTAACCTGACCTTCAGAATTTCCATTGCTTGCCAGGCCTTCATTTTCAACAACCTGAGGTTCAATAGGAGTATTATCCCGAAGAGTAACAACTCCCTCAATAACAATTTGTTCCCCTTCTTTTAGCCCTGAAGTAACAATGTATTGCTCCTTCAGGTTGCCAGCCATAATTTCAATTTCTGTATTTTTCACATTATTTCCTTCGCCAACAACATACACAAAATGTTTTCCCTGAAGTTCATAAGTGGCTTTTTGAGGAACAAGAAGAACTGAATCGAAATGTTGAGGAATAACAACCTGCCCGCTGCTACCATTACGAAGAATTCCTTCATCGTTCGGAAATGTAGCTCGAATGTTTATTGACCCAGTTTGAATATCTACCAAACCACTTGCTGTTTCCACCTTCCCTAAAGTATCGTATTCAGAGTTGTCTGCAAGAATTAACGAAACAGGAGGCAACTTTTGCAGTTTTTCCTGAAGATTATCTCCTTCCAGATTTTTAGTTAGTTGCAAGAAATCTTTTTCATTCATTGAAAAATAAGCATACATACTTGATGTATTGGAAACGGTTGTTAAAGGTTGCGTAATTGAACTGCTAACCAAACTTCCTACCCGGTAAGGAAAAGTTCCGATAATACCATCGGTAGGACATGTAATTAAAGTGTATTGTAAATTTGCTTTTGCATTCTCTACATTTGCCCTGGCTTGTGCCAGCTGAGCTTCTGCCGATGCCAAAGCTGCCTGAGAAGATTGCAGGTCATATTTACTAATAATATCTTTTTCAACCAAAGGCTCGGTTTTTCCCAGGTTAATTTTTGCATTATTCACCTGTGCCTCGGCAACTTTTACTTGTGCTTCGGCTGAACGTACCTGAGCCTGAATATCATTTGCATTGAGACGGAACAAAGTCTGTCCTTTTTTAACATAAGCTCCTTCGTCTACATAAATCTGCTCAATATAACCCGGAACTTTGGGTCTGATTTCAACAGTCTGTTTCCCCTGCAGAGTTGTTGGATATTTTTCCAGCAAGGTTGCCGACTGCGATGTAAGCGTCATTACTTTGTAAGGCTTCGGTTTTGCTCCGCTTCCTTGTTGATTGTCTCCCTGAGAGGGGGAACATGATACAGCTGCCGCCAGGACCACGATAAATCCCAGCATTTTTAGTTTTCTTGTTTTCATATTTAGCTTTTAAATGTTTTCTTCCTTTCTACAGCACTTTTCAGAACATCCGTTCCTAATCATTTTTTTAATTACCTTCTCAAAAATCACCTGGTCTTTTTCATCAATACCTTCTAATAGCTCATTAGCCACATCTCCAGACAGATTTTTTGCAAATTTCAAAATTTCATTCCCTTTATCTGTTAAAAACAACTCTTTCTTTCTTTTATCCTGTATATTTGTTAAACGAACAACATATCCTCTTTCAATAAGCCCATGAATTTGTCTCATTATAATTGATTTATCCTTTTGCAAAGTGTCGGCTAAATCCTGCTGGGTTACCTCTTTATCCTCTTTTATTCGGCATAAAATAACATATAAATCAAGGCTCAAATCAATGCCATTTTCTTTAAACTTTAGCATCAATTTATTGCGATAAACTCGCTTTATCATTCCGAGAATATACCCCAAGGGTTCCCAAAAAATCATAATCTCAATTTTTTGTGGCGAAAATAGCACAAAAAGGTAGACATTGTCAACCAATTTACGTTAAAAAAATATTAACAAAATACTAATAAATCTTTTTATAATTTTAAAACGGAGGTATCTTACAAATTTAGGACAGGCTCTACCACGCTCATACAACAAATGCCACGATTTAGTTTTTACAAAAGCAAACTTTCAGACTATTCTTTATTTTACAAATAATATAAGCCTGTAGCTTACTCTAAAAATACAGAAAAAGAAAGGAGTGACTTACCAAAATCACTCCCTAATTATTAACAAAACTTATACTATTCGATCTATCATCTTATCTACGATTCCATACCCAACAGATTCTTCTGCCGACATCCAGTAATCACGGTTAAAATCGTTCAATACTCTTTCAACAGTTTGTCCGCAATTTTCTGCAAGGATTTTTGCCCCAAGATTTTTGGTCTTAATAATCTCATTCATTTGAATTTCAATATCAGCGGCAACGCCACCAGCTCCTCCACTGGGTTGATGAATCATTACACGGGCGTGAGGCAAAATAAACCTCATACCTTTTGTTCCTGCCGAAAGCAAAATTGAGCCCATTGATGCGGCCAGCCCTGCACACACTGTAGAGACCGGACTTGACACACTTTTAATGGTGTCATAAATAGCAAATCCTGAAGTAACATACCCACCTGGACTATTAATAATTAGTTGTATTTCTTTTCCAGGAGCGAGTAGTTCAAGATATAGTATCCTGTCAATTACGTGCTTTGCGGAGTCATCGTCTACTTTTCCCCACAAAAACACTTTTCTTTCATTTAATATTTTTGAATCAATAATGTCCTGCAGTTTTAAATTATTTTCCATTTTATTTTCTGTTTTTATGTGACTTTGTTTCCTATTCTTCAACAGTTTTAAAATCTATCGATCACTACATCATCAATTTAAATATCTAACCTGCAACCAGCTGCTTGCACCTTCCGGTTTATTCTATAAAAAATTCCTGAACCAACAAAAGTAATTCATTTCTATTTATTGGTTTAGAAATATAGCCATTACACCCTGCTTCCAAAGCAGCTTCTTTGTCACCAGACAAAGCATAAGCTGTTTGAGCAATTATAATAACCTCTTTGTTAAACTGTCGTATTTGCTGAGTAGCCTCATATCCATTCAGCTCTGGCATTTTTATATCCATCAGTATCAAATCCAAATCTGGATTTTTCCGACACTCATCGACGGCCTTTAGCCCCGAATCGACAGTAATAAACGTCTTACAATAACTCTTAAGAATATTTTCAATTATTAATGCCGAATTTCTGTCGTCTTCGGCAATTAAAATCTTTAGTTTAAGGTTCTCTCGATCCATCTTTTTCTTTTTATCCGAATTCAAGTCATTTTTTATAGAGGTTTGATAATTTATAACTTCAACTTTATATGGGAGTGTAAAATAAAAAACACTTCCTTTATTCACAACACTTTCTAACCATATATTTCCACCTAACATTTCAACATAGGTTTTTGTTATGGTTAAACCTAATCCAATTCCCTGCAAAGCCTGCAAATCTCTTATATCCGCCTGCTCAAAGTGGTTAAAAATTGCCTTCTGCCGCTCTTCGGGAATGCCAATACCTGTGTCCTTTACATAAAATTGAATATATTCTGAATGAATATGGTATCCAACTTCAATTGCGCCCTTTTCCGTATATTTTATAGCATTTTGAATCAAACTCGAGAGTACAAAATTAAATTTATACTTATCTGTTATTATCAACAAACTGCTTTCAGGAACCGAAGGCTGCTCCTGAAACGACAAATTTATACCTTTTTCTTCCGCTCTCGACAAAAAAATGCGGGATAACTCTTTTATTTGTTCAACAACGTTAAAACTAACCATTTTTAAGGTTACTATCCCCGCTTCTATTTTTGCAAATTCAACGATATCGGAAACTGTTTTCAACATTCGTTCTCCACTCTGATGAACACTGGCTACATATTTTTCTTTCTCCTCTGAACTTAAATCAGGTTCCAAAAGCAATTGTGTAAAACCAAAAATACTATTCATTGGTGTATTTATCTCGTGGCTAAGGTTTGAAAGAAAAGCTGTTTTAAGGCGATCACTCTCTTCCGCCTTCTGCTTTGCAACCGATAGTTCTTCGTTCTTTTGAATTAGTCTACTGTTTAAAATCTGATATTCAGCATTCTGCATTTGAAGGTTTGCCTCACTCTCCTGTACCTTTTGCTGCATACGATTTCTTTTCTCTGCTCCTTCATAAAACCTTTTGTAACTAATAAAGCTAAAAAGTAAAACCACTAAATAAATAACAATGTGAGCTATTGTTAATGTTTTAATTTGAAGAAAAGCAACTTTATTATATTTTACCATTGGAACAGAAACACTTATACCTCCCCGGGTATCTCCCAATTTATCCCCCTGCTCTGCGTGGCACCTCAGACAACCATCTTCAATTTTTAATACATGCATAAAACGCATGTACTCTTCCCCTTCAATTGTTTCAATACTACTATATTCAGACTCCCCTTCTTTTTCTAATTTATTAAGAACCATCGCTTCCCAGGCATCTGGTTTATTCTCGGGCCGAATAGGATTTAAATCAGTAATGTGTCCTTTAATCTCGTATTGTTCTCCTGCAATTTCATATACCTGCCGTATTATATACGCAGGATTTAAAAGCGTATAATTCTTGTTTTCCTTACTTGTAATATCTCTTTCGGGTATTGATTTTAAATATACATTAGGTTGCGTATTCTCTGTAATCGGAACATATACACCTCCATGCATCGCAGCCCACCTCCTGAATACTAAATCCTTATTGAAACTGGCTTCGGCTTCAATAATGGCATATTTTTTTTTTATTTGATGTTCATTTCTTATATTCCAGAAAAGAGAAAAGCATAAAAGCATTGTCATAAAAATAACGAAAGTGCCAAAAAATATTTTCAAATTTTTCAGTTCTTTATTTACACTCATCTTTAGTTTATTTATCAATCATATTCCGAGTCCAGCGACACTCATTATAATTAGAGGAAATCCAAAGATTTTCGTTCTTTGAACTCAATATTTTTTAGAATCATTCATCTAAAAAATAAAAAACAACCCCCACTTGAAAAAAACGAAATAATAACGTTTCTCTCCGCTGATTCAAATATCATCTGAAAGATAACTACTAAAAATCAAGATAACATAATGATAGAACATAGAATCATTCCAAAATAGATACCTCCAAAGAAGCCGGAGAATTTTCCCCCCAAAACAATAGATACCCACTTAACTGGAATACCCCATATTTATCAGAGTTCCTACTCTTCAATTTTTGAATTCTCAGAACTTGGAAGCAACAGCCAGGTCAAAATGTACTTTTCGCGCCTTAATAAAAATTAGAAAAGTGCATCTCCTGCTAGCATCCGCAAGAATGACACAAAAAACCAGACAAAAACAATTGACCTAAACAAATTATTTAAGCCCCAATGCATCCGAAAATCTATAATGATTCCTTCATAAATACTCCCGGTTATGTCATTGGAAACCTTCATATATCTTTCAGAGATGAAATGGATGATCTTATTCATCATAAAAGAGCCTGCTATCTACCTTTTTATCTCTTTAAAATGCAAACAAACAAGCTCCTCAAATTTCTCCAATGTTAAAGGCTTATAAATATATGCAGGAAGACCATATTCTTCTTTTGCAATGCTCATATCGTCTGCATTATTACTGGATGTAAGCATTGCAATAACAATTCCTCCTTTTTGAGCATCATCCAATTTTTTATATGCATCCAGAAACTCCCATCCGTTCATTCTGGGCATATTAATATCTAAAAAAATTATTCCAGGTCTCGGATATGTTTTATTTTCTTTATACTGTCCGGATGAAGTTAGGTACTCCAATGCCATCAATCCGTTCAATGCAACTTCTACATGAACATCTATACCACTTTTTTTTATGAGCAATTTATTCAAATAGTTGTTAACCTCGTCATCATCAACCAATAAAATACAATCCAATCCATCCATATTTTTCATTACTTAATTATCTGTTTACCGGGATAAAAAAATAAAATGTACTCCCATTATTTAATTCAGAATCAACCCATATTTTGCCATCATGCAGCTCAACAATTTTTCTGCAATGCGACAGTCCTATTCCTATACCATCATATTCATTACGCCCATGCAGGCGCTGAAATATAATAAATATCTTTTCTTTCTGATCTGCCGGAATACCGATTCCATTATCACTTACTGCAAAATTCCAACCTCCTTTCACCTTTTTTGCAGATATATTAATTTCCGGAGTGTGATCGGCTGCCTGGTATTTTATTGCATTACTTATTAAGTTCTGAAACAACAGCCTTATTTCCATTTCCATTGCCTCTAAAACAGGAAGTTTTTCGATGGCAAATTTGGCTCCTGAATCTCTTACACTTATTTCCAAATCATTAATTGCCAACTCAACTACCTCATTGAAATCGACTGGCTTGAATTCAGACTTTTTCCCTAACCTGGCATAGTCAAGCAATCCCTTTACCAACTCCTTCATTCTTGTGGACGATTTGGTTATAAACTCTAATTGTTTCAACCCTTCAGCCCCAAGCTTATGTCCTTCGTTTTCAATAAAAAGTTCAATGAGGCTATTTATAGAATTGAGTGGTTCCCTCAAATCGTGCGAAGCAATATAAGTAAACTGCTCCAGTTCTTTATTCTTATCTTCCAGCCTTTTGTTATATAAACGAATCGCATCCTCACTTTTTTTCCGCTCGGTAATATCAATAATTGAAGCCAAAACAAAAGTTTCCCCATCCTTTTCCAACGGGTTAAGACCAATTTCAATGGGGACTTCATTTCCATCTTTTTTCAGCCCAAACAAATCGCGCCCCGCCCCCATTGGACGTGCCTTTGCATTTGTATAAAAACTCCTGCGTAATTTCGGGTGATGGTCTTTTATTCTTGTAGGAACCAAAATTTCCATTTTCTGGCCAATAAGCTCTTTTCGCTGATAACCAAAAAGAGTTTCCGCCTGTTTGTTTATCATTACAATCTCACCTAAACTATCAACAAGTATGATGGCATTGGGAGCAGATTCAACTACCAGCCGGAATTGCTCATTGGCTTTTCCCCTTTCTGTTATATTAATAAAAGTAGCAAGAACCAAAGAGTTATTATTATAAACAAGAGGACTTAATATAACTTCTACAGGGAATTCTTCACCATTCTTCGTTACAGCAAACAAAGCTATCTTACTTTTTTCTTCTAACTTTTCGACATTATTCTGAAACGTTTGCAAAAAAAGAGATAATTTACTGTGGAATCTTTCCGGAAGAAGAAGCAAGATATTTCGCCCCAATAACTCGCCCTTATTATAACAAAATAATGTTTCTACATAGCTATTTACAAAAACAACTTTGCCTTGAACATCAATTTGGATTAAGGCTATTGGCGAAGATTCGACCATTTGCCGAAAACCTGTTTTTTTGTGTTTAGTTTTCAAAATCCTTCAAATTACCCAACTATAAACATATAAATATCTTTTTAACTTTAATTATTGGATTGTATCTTTTTTATACTATTTGTAAGATAATAAATATTGAAAGAAGGATACGGCAATCTTCCACTTTCATTTAGTAACATTTAGTAATGCTCTAAACATTATACATATTCTTTTGAGAAGGACATGTAACTAATTCCGAGGAGAAACTATTTCCCCATTTCTAACTCCAATACACCTCCCTGCACTATCTCTTCATGGGTAATCCAGAAACGGTCGAGTTTTTTGCCATTTAGTTTAACAGTTTTTATATACACATTTTCCTTTGAATTATTATGTGCTATAATTGTAAAAGTATGGCCGCTATAATACATATCATCCAGATATAAGTTGATTCGATTAAAAACAGGACTGGTAATTTCGTATTTATTGTCGCCGGGACATATAGGATGAATACCTATTGCAGCCAATACATACCAGGCCGACATTTGCCCAACATCTTCATTTCCACATAAACCAAATGCATCTGTACCATATGCAGCTTCGCAAATTCGCCGTGTCCACTTTTGAGTTTGTTCCGGCAACCCAATTTCGTTGAACAAAAAAGGCACATGGTGTACCGGCTCATTGGGATGGTTATAATAGTCGTTCCATAAAAAATCAGCCGGAGCCTTCTCAAAAAAGTCAGTAAGTTGGTTTTGAATAGAATCGGTGCCCCCCATTAAACGAGTAAGACCTGCAATATCGTGTGGAACAAACCAACCTTGCTGATAAGGATTGCTTTCTACACAACCTTGTCCCTGTGTAGTTTTTCCTTTCCATTCCAGCCAATTACCGTCTTCATCTTTAGAGTGAAACCACCGAACCGTTGTATCCCATATATTTCGATAGTCCTTACTTCTCTTATAATACTCATTTGCTAGCTGATTTTTATCAAGAGAATCTGCAAACCGTCCCAAACACCAGTCGGTGTATGCATACTCCAATGTTTTTGATATAGAGTTAGGCGTATATCCCAATTCTGTATTGCCAAATGTATCTACACTATTTTTACAAAACTGAAAAGCTTTTTCAATATCGTAATTACGAATCCCTTTTTCATATGCATCAACCACAACAGATACGGCAGGATTACCAATCATGCAACCAGAATAAGAATTAAGAAATTCCCATCGTGGAAAATATTTTTTACCGCTAAAATCGGCCATCTGTATTAATGAATTTATTTCATCATTTACCAATTGAGGGTTTATAATGGTTTGCAGTGGAAACATAGAACGGAATACATCCCAACCACTAAAAATGGTTCGGTATGTAAAGTTATTTGTTGTATATATTTTTTTATCGGCCCCAATGTATTTACCATCACTATCTGAAAAAGCCCGGGGATCAATCATCGTATGATAAAGAGCTGTATAAAATATCGTTTTGTCCCGTTCGGTAGCACCTTCTACCGAAACCGGGAGCAAGGCATCTTCCCAAAGTAATCTTGCTTTCTCTACAGTACCATCAAAATCCCAATCCGGAATATCTTTCTCAAGATTAAGCTTGGCTCCGTCAATACTCACAAATGAAATTCCACTTTTTACCATCACCTGCTCCTTCTCCGTTGTTTTGAAATTGGTAAAGAAGCCAATATGTTTCCCTTGAAATTCTTTCACTCTTTTATGAATACCAGCTTTAGCAACTAATTCCTGATACCTGGAACTACATACTTCTTCACGCTTTCGTATCCATCCCTCCGGAATATTTGCACTCCAAACGCCATAGTCTTTCAACGGTTTGTTAAACTGGCAATAAAAATAAACGGTATAATCAGCCTTTCCATCGCCGTTTCCCCAGCCTCCGCCTTCCGGTGGGCATTTCATCCATCCGGAAATTGTATTTTCATTCACCACCTTTATATATTGCTCCGTAGAAGTCCCCCCTACCCTGCGCGCTAAATCTATCTGAATTCGTGAACTATCATTTTCCGGAAAAGTAAAGCGTATAATTCCAGCCCTGGGCGCGGCGGTTAATTCTGCTGTGATATTATAATCACTTAACAGAACACTATAGTAACCAGCTTTAGTTATCTCATTATCATGAGAATAACGTGAACGATAGCCGTTCTCAGGATTTTCGTCTTCACCCTTGTTTGTATGTAACTTACCGGTAGTTGGCATTACAAGAAAATTACCAAGATCTCCATACCAACCAACACCACTCATATGAGTAAAGCTAAAACCTTCAATGGTCGTATGATTCCATGAATATCCGGAGCCGTTATCTCCTCCGGTTCGGGTATCAGGACTTAGTTGCACCAAGCCGAAGGGAGTGGTTGCTCCCGGAAAAGTTTTCCCAAATCCATGTGCATCTGTTGTTTTTTCACCATAGGTTACAGAACCTATCATCGGATTTATATAATCCACCTTCGATTTTTTCTCACTGCAACTACAAAGCACAAATGTTATAAAGGCACAAAACAAAAAAGGTTTCATTCTTATTTCTATTAAATAAGGTAAAGTTAATTGGAATGATTACAATATCTCCAAAAATAAAATATAATATGGAGCTATATTAATCAGAAACTAACTAAAAAGGATATACTGTATTGGGTATTAAAAAAGAATGAAGCAAAATAAAAAAGGACAAATATTATTGCTCCCATTTAATTATAAATACATTCATTCTCTGACTAGCATTGTTAGTTAAAATATAATGACAAGATTTTAACACTGTTATCACCCGTATCGACTTTATACATTAAAAGATCATTCAAATTATAATATGTTAGACCAACCTTTACAATTTGCCCCTCGATTATATAAATACTCGTTTCACCATTTGCAAGAAAATACCTTGAACTCCCATAGTCCCTCACATATGTTCTTACCATATTAACATTATAATCATTAATCACTTGTTGAATTTGCTCTCCCATGATCTCTCCTTCAGTTTTAATCTCATCTTTAGAACAGGAAACAAAAAGCAGAATAAAACTACAGGCATAAAAAACTTTTCTAAATACATCCATGATTTATCTAGATTAATTGTATAAACATTATGATTAACTAATCATGGCAAAAAACAAAAACCGAGCCAAAAGGTTATTTTTCCCTACTTATAAAACGAACGGTACCACTTTACAAATTCGCCAATGCCTTTCTCCAACGGAGTATCGGGAGAATATCCAAAATCCATTTCCAGCTCGCTTACATCGGCATACGTTTTATACACATCGCCGGGCTGCATTTCGTAATATTCCTTTTTGGCTTCCTGTCCCAAGGATTTTTCAATGGTTTCTATAAAATCCATCAGTTTTACCGGATTCGAGTTTCCAATGTTATAAACTTTATAAAGCTCCTGATTCCTTGTCCTTAACTCTTGATTCTGATTGATAATCTTTACAATCCCCTCAACAATATCATCGATGTAGGTAAAATCACGGTACAAATCTCCATTATTGAAAATCTTGATGGTCTCTCCGGCCAGAATGTTTTTTGTAAACGAAAAGTAAGCCATGTCCGGGCGTCCCCAGGGGCCATAAACAGTAAAAAAACGAAGCCCGGTTGTAGGTATGCCATACAAATGACTGTAGGTATGCGCCATCAATTCGTTGCTCTTTTTGGTGGCTGCATACAGGCTTATCGGGTTATCCACAAAATCGGTCGTGGACAGCGGCATTTTTGCACTGTTCCCATAAACACTTGACGAGCTGGCATAAACAAAGTGCTTTACATTATTATGCCTGCACGCTTCCAGAATGTTGGCAAAACCTACGATGTTACTGCTTATATATGCCATCGGGTTTTCAATACTATAGCGAACACCTGCCTGTGCAGCCAGGTTACAAACCAAATCGAACTTCTCCGCTTCAAACAACTGGTTCATTTCATCGCCGTCTTCCAGGTTCATCCGTACAAACGAGTAATTACTGTTTTTTGTACTTGTTACTTTCTGATGAAACTTTTTTGCTTCGTCTGATATTCCGGCCTCTTGCAAACGTGCAAACTTTAATTCCGGCGAATAATAGTCGTTAATATTATCAATCCCAACGATATCCATCCCTGTTTTCAGCAATCGGTTTATCAGATGAAACCCGATAAAACCTGCGGCTCCGGTAACCAGTATTTTCATACTTATTAATAATTATTTATATATTCTGATATTACAGGTTTTGCCAATATATTTTCCGTTAAGAAAATTCCAGCATCACTTTATTACAAAACCATTAACTCACCGGAAATATCTTACTCACTGTCAGGTAATCCAATATGCTATCCAGATTTTGTTCATTTTCTTCCGGTTTGAAAACCAACTTTACCTGTTCCGGTTTTTCGTATTCCAAATCTACGCCCGGCAGGTTTTCAATCTCGCCTTTTTCTGCTTTCGCGTATAACTCCGGTTTGTTCTGTTTGCAGTATTCCATAGTCGCATCCATATAAAACAGGTGGAAACGGTCTTTGCCAATAATCTCTGCTACCTGGCTGCGTAATGATTCATTCCGCGAAATAAACGAGCAAATCGTGATGATTCCCTGGTCGTTCAGCATTTTACAAATGTGGGCTACCCTGCGAAGGTGCTCTGCACGGTCGGCTGGTGAATAATCAAGCTCGCGGTTTAAACCGGAGCGTAACGAACTTCCATCGATTAACACGGCTTTGGCCCCGTTTTCAAACAGCTTTCGCTCCAGGCTGAAGGCCAGCTCGTTTTTACCCGAACCATGCAATCCCGTAATCCAGATGGTTTCCCCTTTCTGGTTGTATTTCGCCTGGTATTCTTCCGTTTTTATCAGCGCCTCACCACGGGCAATCATTACCTTGTCTGTATCGGTAATTCGCGACGGAAGGTGTTTGCTGTCTACACAGTCGATTATCATGCCTACCGCGCAAGTATTGTTGGTTACCGGGTCTATCAATATAAACGAGCCGGTTTGTTTGTTCTTTTTATACGGGTCGAAAAACAAGGGTTTCGTAGTTGTGATGACCACACGCCCAATCTCATTTAACTTAAATTTGTCGATGTTCGATTTCTCAAGTGTATTTACATCTACCTTGTACCTGATTTCATCGATATGCGCTTTGGTATTGTTGTAAGCCTGTTTGATATAAAACTGGGTAGAAAGCTCCATCTCCTTTTCATCCATCCATACCAGCATCGCCTCAAACTGCCTGTTTACGCGGGGTTGATTGTCCGGATGTATCAGCATATCTCCACGCGAAATATCGATCTCGTCTTCCAGCGTTATGGTTACTGACTGTGGCGGGAAGGCGTAGTCAAGTTCACCGTCATAGGTGATGATGGATTTTACTTTCGAAGTCTTTTTTGACGGCAAAACCATTACCTCATCTCCTTTACGGATAATCCCTGAAGCCACCGAGGTGGAGAAACCTCGGAATTTAATATCCGGTCTTAAAACATATTGAACCGGGTAACGTAAATCGTCGAAATTACGGTCGCTGCCCACATGTACATTTTCAAGGAATTCAAGCATACTTGGACCATGGTACCACGGCATCCTGTCGGAAGTTTCCACCACATTATCACCTTTCAATGCGGATAGCGGGATAAATGTTACATCCGGTACATCCAGCTGTGTAACAAACGACTGGTACTGTTCCCGGATTTCAAGGAAACGTTCTTCTTTGTAATCAGCCAAATCCATTTTGTTGACTGCCACAACCACGTGCTTTATCCCCAAAAGGTTGGCCAGGTAAGTGTGGCGTTTGGTCTGTGTTATTACCCCATGGCGCGCATCTATCAGGATGATGGCCAGGTTTGCAGTGGAACCGCCTGTTATCATGTTCCTGGTGTATTGCTCATGCCCGGGCGTGTCGGCAATGATAAACTTACGTTTGGCCGTTGAAAAATAACGGTAAGCTACATCAATGGTAATACCCTGTTCACGTTCAGCTTTTAAACCGTCAAGCAAAAGGGCATAGTCGATGTCTTCTCCTGCATGCCCCACGCGTTTGCTGTCGCGTTCCAGTGCCGCCAACTGGTCTTCATACAACATTTTGCTGTCGAACATCAACCTCCCGATTAACGTCGATTTCCCGTCGTCTACACTTCCGGCAGTTAGTAAACGCAATAAATCTTTTTGCTGATCCTGGTCAAGGAACTCTCGTATATTTAATTTATCTGTTGTCATTGTTATTATCTTGTTGTCAGGTTATCCTTGTTGTCGGGTTATCGTTAAAAATAAAAAGGAACTGCGATAACGCAAAGCGGACAACCTCTTAAAAATATCCTTCCCTTTTCTTCTGCTCCATACTCGCTTCCTGGTCGAAATCAATTACACGGGTAGTCCGCTCGGAAACAGTTACCGTCATCATTTCCTCCACAATCTTTTCAATTGTGTCGGCTTCCGATTCTACCGCTCCTGTTAACGGGTAACACCCCAATGTACGGAAACGCACCATCCGCATTTTGGCCTTATCCCTCAATTCTTTGGGCATACGGTCGTCATCAACCATGATTAAACTTCCATCCATTTCTACGATAGGACGCTCTTTGGCAAAATACAACGGAACTATCGGAATATTTTCCAGGCGGATGTACTGCCAGATATCCAACTCAGTCCAGTTCGAAATAGGAAAAACACGGATGGATTCCCCTTTGTGAACCTTCGCGTTGTATATGTTCCATAGCTCCGGGCGCTGGTTTTTTGGGTCCCACTGGTGGTAACGGTCACGGAAAGAGAAAATACGCTCCTTAGCACGAGACTTTTCCTCATCACGACGGGCGCCGCCAAACGCTGCGTCAAACTTGTATTTACTCAATCCGGCAAGCAATGCCTGCGTTTTCATTATATCTGTATGTACTTTGCTTCCGTGCGTAAAAGGGCCAACCCCCTGCTCGTAACCTTCTTTGTTGTAATGCACTATCAAATCCCAACCGTTCTCTTTGGCATAACTATCCCGAAAATCAATCATTTCTTTGAATTTCCATTTCGAATCAATATGCATTAAAGGAAAGGGGACTTTTCCCGGATAAAAAGCTTTCTCGGCCAAACGCACCATCACGGAAGAATCCTTGCCTATCGAGTAAAGCATCACCGGATTCTCAAACTCCGCGGCTACCTCTCGGATGATATGGATAGCTTCTGCCTCCAATTCCCGTAGGTTTGATAAACTGTAATTATTCATGAATTGCTGTCTATTTTGATTTAAAATCAATCCTTAGAAAGAAGGCAAAGATAAAATTTTTATCTCATCACCTATTTTTTCAAAAGGGCATATAGTAAGTTTAGGCAGGAAATAACGACAAATTAATCTTAAAAACTCCAAAACAGAGGGATGAGAATAAGCGATAAAATGAAAGACAGTAAATTCAATGGTAACCCTATCTTTAGATAATCTTTAAAACTATAATTGCCAATGGCCTGAACAATTAAATTGGTTTGATAACCAATAGGAGTAGCAAAACTAGCAGAGGCAGCAATAGCAATTGTCACGAAAAAGGGCTTTGGATCAACCTGAAGTTGCTGAGCCGCAGAAAGAGCAATAGGAAAAACCAAAGCTGCTGCAGCATTATTGGTTATTATTTCAGTAAAGATAGCTGTAATGATATACAAAGCTGCCAAAACGCCAATGGGGCCAAAACCTTGTGAGAAATCAATGGTTGTCCTCGCTATTGCTTCAGCCGTTCCTGAATTTTGCATTGCTTTACTTATTGCAAATGCGCAGGCAATGGTTATTAAAACATCCCAGCTAATTGCCTTTGTGTACTTCTGGTGAGGCAATATTTTCATCCAAACTAATAAGGTAGCGGCAATAGCTGAAAAATAGAACATATCGAAATTAATTCCAGAAGGAGATTCTATAAATTTCCCAACGGTAGTACCGATAATCATTAGCAAAAGAATGATAAATGCCAACCATTTTTTCCAGAAAGTACCCGTCGTTCTGTAATCACGAATATAAGAAGTAAGATAAAAAATCTTCGAATCCCCCCAACTTTCAATAAACTTTTCAGTGGTAAGCAAAACCAAGTTATCTCCTGTTTTCAGTCGTAAACTACCGAGGTTAGAAGTAATACGTTCTCCATTTCTGTGAATGGCAAGAACTACTGCCTGATAATGTTCATAAAAGTTGAACTCTGGTATCGTTTTCCCAACCCCCGGAAAACGCGGGGAGAGAACAGCTTCATATTGTTTTAAATCCTTTTTAGGAATATTACGCACCAGGTCAATTCCATTTAAACGAACATTATCATTAGCCAAAATATAGTTAAGCCGATCTGACTTACCTGCGACCAATATTTTATCATTTGCCAAAATCGTGAAAGTACCCTTTTTCGTTTCGATAATATTCCCGTCCCGTTCTATATTTCGAATTAAAATGTTCTTTAACTCCTTCAACCTGCCATTTTTAATTTCCAAACCAACCAGATTACTGCCGTCAGGAATAAGCAAATCATAAGAATAATCTTTATATTCTGTCGAACTCCTGGTATTAAAAAGGATTTTTTTGCCAGGCAATAACTTATTTCCCGCAACGGACATATAAACTGTTCCTAAAACAGCGATAAACACGCCTACCTTTCCCAACTCAAACATATTAAACCCAGCATACCCATTCTCAATAATCAATCCGTGAACTACAAGGTTTGTGGATGTTCCAATTAAAGTACACATCCCCCCCAGAATGGTGGCATAGGACAAAGGAATCAGGAATTTTTTTGAAGATAGGTTTAGCTTTTCAGTCCATTTTTTAATGATAGGTGCAAAAATAATTACTACTGGTGTATTATTCAAAAAGGCAGATAAGACAGAAACAGGAATCATAATACGGGGAATCAGGAAAACCATCTTTCCTCTTTTCCGAGGGAGATAGGTTTGTGCAAGACGATTTAAAACTCCCGACTGACGGACTCCTTCACTTACCAGAAAAAGAACCCCAATTGTTATCATCCCCTTATTCGAAAACCCAGCAAGAACTTCAGTATCAGACAAAATACCTACTGCCATAAGAAAAACAGCACCAGAGAAAAAGATAAGCCCCGGCCGCATGACCTCCTTTGCCAAAGCAACAATCATTACAAAAACTACACCTAAAACAATATATCCTTCAAAGGCCATCTAACAGATTATGGTTTCCAAACACCCAATTTTATTAACTCCCAAAAGCGAAAATCAAATCTAATTATAAATTCGAATTCATCAAATTATTTTAAATATGAAAAGGAATAATTCCTAAAAATCCTAATTGCCCTGATACCTTTATTCGTCAATTCTTTTCTATAAAAAATAAATTAGTCCGTACAAAACCAATAGCACAAATTCAAAGAATAATTCTCACTTTTTCTCACAAAAAAAAGCGGACATATAAAACACTGAAATGAAACTATTTAAAAAAACAACATTATTTCAACGGCAAAAAAAGAGGCATTTTCATCAAAAAAACACACTCATGAATTTGTACAGAAAAAAATAAATACTACTTTTGCACCCGCCTTTGAGAAACAAAGGAACACAAAAAAGGATGACTCAGTAGCTCAGTTGGTAGAGCACATCCCTTTTAAGGATGGGGTCCTGGGTTCGAACCCCAGCTGAGTCACTTTTAGAAAAAGACAATTTATTGTCAAATGATAAAATTCCGTGTAAATCAAATATTTACACGGAATTTTTGTTTTCCTGGAAGTCATCTAAATGACAAAAAATGCCTGTTTTAGGCACTTTTTTGTACCAATTTTGTTACAGAAGCTTTTTTCGTAAAAATTTCCTGTAACAAATATAAACCTTTGATTTGTAACATTTTGTAACAGTACAGCTCGATAGGTTAATGTAGTTTTAAACGTTAATTTTTAGCAAAATGAGTGACAATTTTAAGATTTTCTTCTATCCCAGGAAAAACTATATAAATAAGAATGGAGAGGTAAGTATCAGGGTATTTCTTACTTTGAACGGAGAACGAGCCTCGTTTACATCAGAAATCACCACCCCAATGGAACTTTGGGATGATGAAGAAAACCGTGCATCTGGTGATTCAAAACAAGCACTTGCTATAAATGAGGAGTTAGATGATTTGAGTGCTGAACTAAAATTCCATTATAAGGAACTTAGGCGATATGATGTTTTGGTTACTGCCGAACAAATAAGAGACGCTTATTTAGGAACGACGGTAAAGAACAATAAGTTGTTGGAGACTTTTAAAGAGTACAACAATGGATTGAGTAAACGGGAGGGCAAAGACTTATCATCAGCTACTATCTCAAAGTATAAGCGCACATACAAACGCCTGACGGAGCACATTAAGGAAAAACACAAGAGGAAACTTGAGCATAAAATCCAGGCTGTCTTAAAAGATATTGAAGCAAGTATAGATGCAGATCCTGCTGATCAAACAGAAGAACACCAGTCGCAACAGATTGTTAAATAAATGATTAATGAGAAAATAGGTCAATTAAACACACAACGGTCGAAACAGAACAGGAAACAGCAGAATGAGTTAAAGAAACTTGAATCAGACTGCCTTCCCCCGGCTGACAAAGTATGAGCAGCAAATAGAAACACTGGGCTCCTGGAACAGCTATTCGAAAACCAATACCGATGCCACTTCCATGCGCATGAAAGAAGACCATATGAAAAACGGCCTGTTAAAACCGGCTTACAATATCCAAATCAGTACCGATAAAGATTTATTAGTAGGAAAATAATAATTATTACTTTTCATATAGATAAAAGTATAGATTCAAGCAAAATACTGATTGACGTTCCCATAGCTCCAGCCCCTTCGTTCCTTTCTTTTATTCCAGTATTCACAAGCCTCGGTCCCCCGCGCAAGAGTAACTCCAGCATTTCGCTAAATCTCCCTGAGCCAGGGTTGAACCGCTCATTTCGTCTTTACACCTGCCGTTGCCAACAACATTAAAATTATTAAGGAATGTGCCAGATATAAACTGATTTTCGGAGAAGAAAAAGATTGTAGTAATACTGAATTGAAAACATAATGTAAAATTTCATAAATTGCAATAAAAAATGGCCGAAACATTCATTAACAATGCCTCATTATTAATTGCACTATCTTTTTTTTATGCGATAATACGATGGAACAAACCCAAAAATGAATTTTATTTTCAGGTAATTAGTGGAACATGGTTTGGATTAGTTGCTGTTGCATCCATGATGATGCCTTACGAATACAATCCGGGGACAATTTATGACGGGCGTTCAGTTGTTTTAACACTGGCAGGTTTATGGGGAGGAGGTTATACGGTAATTCTTTCAATACTGATTGCAGGTATTTACCGAATATATATCGGGGGAGCAGGTCTCTGGGCAGGGCTGGCCACCATTATTTTTTGCAGTGCTGTTGGGCTATTGTTTCGGCTAAAATTAAAAAATAAGCTTAGTGAAGTAAAATTTTCTGTTTTCTGGACTATAGGTATTGTGGGCCACGTTGTTATGCTGGCCTCGCAAATGCTTGTACCAGGCCGCCATTTTCTTATCATCAACGAGATTTGGCTTCCGGTAATACTATTTTTCCCTTTTGCATTTGCTTTGATAGCCAGTATCTTTCAATTTATTGACAGATACATGAACAGCAATCAAAGAATTTGGGAAGCAAAGGAATTATACCGTACCACCTTGTTAAGCATTGGTGATGCAGTAATTTCTACCGACAGGAATGGCAACATAAACCAAATGAACAAGGTGGCAGAAGAACTTACCGGTTGGAAATTCCGGGAAGCAAAAGGGGAAGATATCAAAAGAATATTTAAGATAATTAATGAGGAAAGCCGCGAGGAAGTCGAAAGCCCATTTGATAAAGTGTTAAAAAAAGGAGCCGTAGTTGGGCTGGCCAACCATACATTGCTGATTTCCAAAGACAGCAGAGAGATCCCTATTGCAGACAGTGGAGCTCCCATAAAAAACAGCAATGATGACATTATTGGGGTTGTTTTGGTTTTTAGAGACCAGACAGAAGAAAGAGAACAGCAGAAAAAACTAAAAGAAAATGAAGCCAAATACCGTGAGCGTGAATTCTGGTTACGGGAATCACAAAGAGTTGGAAAAATCGGATCGTATGATTTGGATATAAAGAATGACCACTGGTCCGCTTCAGAAGTATTGAATAAAATTTTTGGAATATCACAAGACAATCCGCACAAGACTGACAACTGGCTGGCAATTGTACACCCTCAAGACAAAGATGAATTACTTAATTATTTTTTGAATTCGGTAATAAAAGAGAAAAGGCCATTTGAAAAAGAATACAGAATCATACGTGAGAACGACGGAGTAGAGTGCTGGGTTATGGGACATGGTGAACTCATTTTAGATGAAGCAGGTGAACCGATTCGTATGTTTGGCACCATCCGGGATATTACAAAACGAAAACAATTTGAACAAAAACTAAAAGAAAGTGAAGAACGGTTCAGAAAAGCCATACTCAGCTCTCCTATACCTATTATGGTACATGATGAAGAAGGGAATATTATAACGCTAAGTAAAGGATGGAACCATTTCTCCGGTTATCAGATTGAAGATATTCCCACGTTAAAAGAATGGACCAGGAAAGCTTACGGAGAAAGGGCAGAAGAAAGAGAATATTACGTTAGTAATATTTTCAAAGAAGACAAGACCGTTTACAGTGGAGAATTTGAGATTACAACAAAAAGCGGAGAAAAAAGGATCTGGAATTTTCACACAACACCTCTTGGGTTGAGCGGAAACAAGAACCTTATGCTTAGCATGGCACCCGATGTAACACAACGCATAAGAATGAAAGAACAGTTGGAAGAAAGTGAACGTTCATACAGGTTACTATTTGAAGAACATATCGCAGCCAAATTTCTGATTGATCCGGAGACCACAAAAATAATAAAAGCAAACAAAGCCGCTTCCGTTTTTTATGGATGGAGTATCAAGGAACTGGAATCTATGAGTATCAACGATATAAATGCACTGTCAAATGAATCTGCAAATCGTGCGATTAGCCAAGTGCACAATAATGAGCGGATTTACTTCGAGTTTAAACACCGGCTTTCCAACGGAGAGATTAGAGATGTGGAAGTGTTTTCAAGCCTGACAGAATACAAAGGAAAAGTGTTGTTGCATAGTATTATCCACGATATAACAGAAAAAAAACAGTTAATGAATGAATTAATTGATGCCAAAGAGAGGGCGGAAGAAAGTGATCGTTTAAAATCTGCTTTTCTGGCAAATATGAGCCATGAAATCAGAACACCTTTAAATGGCATTGTTGGCTTTACCAATTTGCTTACCAATGAAAAAGATCTATCTGAAGAAATTAAACAGAGTTACTCGCAGATTATAAACAAAAGTACGGAAGGCTTGCTAAAGATTATTAATGATATCCTTGATATTTCAAGACTGGAAACAGGGAAAAATGTCATCGAGCAAAAAATCTTCGATGTAAAAAAAACACTTTCGTCTTTATTCTTAATTTTTAATACAAAACTGAAAGAAGCAGGAAAAGAAAACGTTAAGTTGATATTAAGCGAGTTACCTCAAAAGGTTTTTCTCAATACTGATGAGAACAGAGTAATTCAGGTATTTTCCAATCTTCTCGATAATGCACTACGTTTTACACACAACGGAAACATCAAATTTGGTATTTCTGAAATAAAAAATGGACGTGTTGAATTTTTTACTTCAGATACGGGAATTGGAATACCAGAAGAAAAGCAACAAATGGTTTTTGAAAGTTTCACTCAGGCTGACTCCAGAATGACAAGAAGTTATGGGGGAACGGGGCTCGGACTGACCATTGTTAAAAAACTGGTTGAGTTATTGGGCGGAAGAATAATCCTGGAATCAGAGCCGGAACAAGGTAGTCGTTTCTCTTTTAGCCTACCGTATTTTTCTTTGGATAATGAGCAAAAAGAAGATGAGCAAATGGATGAGAAGGGCCACATAGAAATACATACCCAGATAGATACAAAAACAAAAATTCTTATTGTTGAGGACAATGACGTAAGCCGTTTTTATTTTAAACAGATTCTGTCAAGGCATTATAAGAAATTAATTTTTGCGGCAACAGGAAAACAGGCATTAAAACTATACATCGCTGAATCTCCCGATATTATTTTAATAGATATTGGTCTTCCCGATATTAATGGATTGGAAATTGTAAAAAGAATCAGGGAAAAGGATCTGGGGGTAAAAATAATTGCTCAAACCGCTTATGCTATGACTAACGATAAGGAAAAAGCTTTCCTCTCAGGATGTAACGATTTTATTACAAAGCCTGTGGAAATTAATTTGCTTCTAAATAAATTGTCTAAAAATTGAAGGTTTTAGTTCTCATAATTCTGTAAAGTAAAGGTATCATCATTTACGAATTCAAGTCCTTGTGGATGTTTAAGGGTCTTTCGGAAAAAGCAATACTAATTTTTCAAATCGCATTTTTACAAATCCTTCATTGCCGGTAACGAAGATTACGCACTGAAAGACAAAAACGGGATTGTAATTTCTGAAAAACTGGCCCAATAATTATTTAGAAATACAAGCGATGTTATCGGAGAAACGGCTCAATGGAATCAGGACGCAATGAACGGTACGTATCAAATAACTGGTGTTTGCAAAGACTTACCCGCAGAGGCTACTGAAAAGTTCAACCTTCTTATTAATTATGACGTTTTTTTTTGATTCTCATCCATGGATGAAAGATTGAGGAAACAGCGCCCCAAGTACTTTTGTTTTATTAAAGAGCTGGACCAGTGTTGCTGCTTTAAATTCAAAAATTAAAGACTTTATCCAGTCAAAAGATCCAAATTCAGAAAGCACTTTGTTCGCCCAAAAATATTCTGACAGGTATTTATTTGGCCATTATGAAAACGGCGTTCCGACAGGAGGAAGAGTTGAATATGTGCGTTTGTTTTCCATTATTGCTCTTTTTATTTTGCTTATTGCCTGTATTAATTTCATGAATCTGTCAACAGCCAAAGCTTCCAAAAGATTTAAAGAAGTGGGTGTAAAAAAAGTAGTGGGGGCAAATCGTACCACTTTAATTTTACAGTATTTGGGTGAATCAATATTTATAACTTTTATTTCGCTTATTTTATCGGTGGCGTTGGTTGTTCTGCTGCTTCCAAAATTCAATGAAATTACCGGAAAACACATGGTATTGAATTTTGGTCATCAGGAACTTTTCATTTTGTTTGGGGTGATGTTAATCACCGGTTTTGTTGCCGGCAGCTATCCGGCGCTATATATTTCGGGGTTTAAACCTGTTGAAATTTTAAAAGGAAAATTGCATGGGGCAGTTGCTGAATTTTAGCCAGAAAGGGACTTGTGATTTTTCAATTTGTTATTTCTGTTTTAATTGTTTACAAACAAATTGAATTTGTACAGTCTAAAAACCTGGGATACAACCGTGAAAATGTCATTCATTTTAATGCGGAAATAAATACTGAAAACACGGACGATTTTCTTGCTTACGGAGGAAAACTCCAGAAAGATATGGAAACCTTTGTTAAAGAGGCTGAAAAAATTCCCGGGATAATTAATGTGGCTAATTTCAATCACGATTTAACGGGCAACCATGGTGGAATTCAGGGAGTGGACTGGAAAGACGGTGACAGCGACAATAAAATGCACTTTTCAAATTTAAAAGTTGGTTATAATACCAATTTAATTATTAAATGCCGCATTGAATAATTTCAGATATTTCCTGTTTCCAGTAATCGATTTTATTGTTTCTGGCTGCATTGTGTTGACTATATTCCAAAGCCATTCTTTAAGTTGCAGCATATTGTTGAATAATTGATTTTTATACCTGGTTTTGATGTATTGCCAGATTTGTTCGCATGGGTTAAGTTCAGGAGTGTAAGCAGGAATGTTGAGAAGAAAAATATTGTCGGGAATGTTAGACGCTTTAACAGAATGAAAGCGGGCATTGTCAATAATTACAATTTTATATTCCCGGGGGTTATATGTAGAAAATGCAGATAAATATTTTTCAAAAATTTCACTGGTTGTCCCCTCTATTTCCCAAACAAAAGAATCGCCATTTATCGGGGAATAGCTCCCGTACAGGTAAGTAGTTGAAAAACGGTGCTGGTAGTTAATTACCGGGCGTACTCCTACTGCTGCGATACAGCTCCCGATATGGGTCATCAGCCCAAAGCGGCTTTCATCCTGAAAATACAAGTTGATGGAATCGTATTTATCTTTATCCAGACTTATTCTAATCTGGTTGAATGTATCAGGTAGTTTTTAAAAAGGCTTCTGTAGCCTGACTATCTTTATTGATATGCGATTTCCTCGGACTTTTTACTTTGGTTTTAAAGTGTTTTATCAAATAACCTCTAAGCGTATGATATTTTATCTCTACTCCAAATTCCTGTTTTACCCATTGTTGCGCATCCCAGTATCCTAAAAAAGGATTAGAACCATTATTTACCCTGCTCTTCAATCCTTCATGGATTTCTTTCCTAATTAGTACTGATGGCTTGGGTTTTGGTTTATTTGAAACCATGGATTCCAGTCCTTCTGATTGATATGTTTTCAACCATCTTTCCATGGTACGGATGTGTATCCCCAGGTATGAAGCCAGTTCCCTACGCGTCCTGAATCTTTCTTCCTGAATATAAAGAAGACATTTTACCCGCTTCTCGCCTGTTAGTGAAACTTGCCGGGATAATACATTTTTTAGTGTCGATACACCTTCTTTTATTACCAGTCTTGATTTCTTTCCCATGCCTTAAAGTTAATAAATATGCGGCATTATACTATTGAAATGGTATAACTTTATTGAAACACTTGGTATTCATATGGCCCAGAGGAGAAGTTTTTCCAATTCGTTAAGTAACGAAACTTCAAAAGTAATTCTCAATGAAGAGGCCGTGAAACAAATGGGGTTGAAAGCCCCGGTTGGAAAAACCATAAAGATTTGGGGACAGGAAAAACAAATTATTGGTGTTACTAAAAATTTCAATTTTGAATCTCTTTTTGAAAGCGTTAAACCATGCATTATTCAACTCGAACCGCGTGCCTATAACATTATGGTAAAAATGAGCGCTGCCGGGCAAAAAGAGATCATCACGTAATTGGACAAGCTCTTTCATGAAAGAAATCCGGGGTTGGCTTTTGATTATAAATTTGTTGACGATGATTACCAGTCGCTATATTTTGCCGAAAAAAAGGGAAGCATTCTTTCCCGATACTTTGCGGGAATAGCCATTCTTATTTCGTGTCTCGGATTATTTGGACTGGTCACATTTTCAGCCGAAAAACGAACCAAGGAAATCAGTATCCAAGAAATACTCGGAGCCGGTGAATTTGGTATTATTCAGCTTTTATCAAATGAATTTACAAGAATAGTATTGATAGCCATTTTAATTGCAATGCCTGCAAGTTGGATGATCATGCACAAATGGTTCGAGAACTTTGCTTACAGAACCAACCTGAGCTGGTGGATATTTGCTCTGGCAGGTTTGCTGGCGCTGGTAATTGCACTGCTGACAGTTTCATTTCAATCTTGGAAAGCTACGACTAAAAACACTGTAGAAAGTTTACGATATGAATAGATGGAAATAGAAAGGCACATGCCGACAGGAAAGTATATTTTTTGCCGGATTAGTTCTGTTTTAAATTAAATACTAATTAACCTAAATTCAAAGCTCTTTTTACTAATGATTATTGGCCTGTTTTTAAGCCAAATCAATAATGCTCAGGTATACAACATAAGCATTCTGATTGGACATTGCATGCCATCAGAACGCTTAATTGTTGTGTTGCGTATTTATTCTTCCAAAATCAAAACTGTTCTACCTTTTAATTTTCCCTTTAGTATTAATTCAATTTTTTGCGCTACATCCTCCAATTTAATTTCATTGCAAGTATCGTCTAATTGTTTCGGCTTCCATTCATCTGCTAATTTATTCCATACTATTTTTCTGTATTTCATTGGATAGTTCTGAGAATCTATTCCAATAAGCGTAACACCTCTTAAGATAAAGGGGAAGACAGTCAAATCAAGTTTTGGAGATGCAACGTTTCCACAACAAGTTACAACACCAATTGAATTCGTCGATTTAATTATATTCTCAAGAATTACACCCCCAACAGTATCAATAGCACCTGCAAACAAAGGTTTTAATAAAGGCTTTTTAGCAAAATTTTCAATCTCGCTACGTAAAAGCACCTCCTCTGCACCAAGATGATTTAAATAGTCCCTTTCTGTTTCCTTGCCTGTGATTGCAACCACTGAATAACCCAATTTACTTAAAATAGAAACACTCAATGCACCAACTCCTCCAGTTGCACCCGAAACCGCTATTTTTCCATCCTCTGGTTTTATTAATTCTGTAAGTCTTAAAACAGACATTCCTGCTGTTAATCCCGCAGTACCATATATCATTGCCTCTTTCATCGTCATTTTTTCAGGCAATCTTACAACCCATTCAGATGGAACTTGAATATACTCAGCAAATCCGCCGTCAGTATTCATGCCTAAATCATAACTTGTTACAATTACTTTTTCTCCAATAGTAAATAAATCACTGTTCGATTTTTCTATTGTTCCAACTGCGTCAATTCCTAGTGTATGCGGATAATTTCGCGTTACTCCTTTATTCCCCGAAGCCGATAATGCATCTTTATAATTCAATGAGCTGTAGTGTACTTTTACTAAAACCTCGTTGTTGTTTAATGCACCAAATTCCATTTCTTTAATTGAGCCTTGAAAATGACCATCATTCTCTTCAATTCGAAATGCTTTAAACGTAGAATTATTTTGTACCATCTTTTGTCTTTTAATTTTACTTATTTTGTACAAATATCAGGATAAACATTTTACCTACCAAGAACTTACAAAAGGTAGGTATACGAACATTTATTTCTGTTTTTAATGTTTTTAAGACTTTGAGGGAAGAAAAAAAATGAAAAAAAGTTATTGTCCGATTGATACATTTATAAATGTGGTTAAAGGAAAACGAAAAGGAACCATCATTTTACACCTTTTTCAGGGAGATAAAAGATACAGTGATTTGGTTAAACTATTAACTGATATTAGCGAACGAATGCTCACGAAACAATTAAAAGAATTAGAAGCAGATGGATTAATCAAGCGAACCGTTTTTCCAGAAGTTCCTCCACGCGTTGAATACAGCTTAACTGAACTTGGTAAAGAAATTCATCCTGTCCTTAAAGGAATGTATAAAGGAGGAATCCTTTTTGAAAAGTCTATTGATGAATTGTAGAACGAATTTACTTAAAAACTTCTGTAGATTAAGTTTTCCACCAACATCTAAACCCCTTGCTATATAATAGTTAGTCCCCCCTATTTCTGCCCATCGGTATTCTGCCTTCAGGTTGTTCCCGTTGTGCATTTCCCTTTGCATTGCAGGACAGGTTCCCGAGTTCCGTAATTAACCCAGCCTATGCATTAGAATAATTAAAAGGAGAACTAAGGTTGTCAACTTTTGCAAAGATTCCATCAAGCCAGGGTCTCTTTTGCATTTAAGCAATCTTTAACACCTTTCTGTTGGCATGATTAACACACCATGCCCCTAATACAAAGCAATAGACTTTTATGGTTTATAATGTTGCTTTATTGTGTGACTGTAGTGCAAAATGGCGGAATAAACTCATTAAGTTATTAGCCACCATTATAAACCTAAAAGATGCTTCAGTTGCCAAAAAATCCTTTAAGCAGAAGTTCTCCAGGCCAAAATCCTGTTTTAATTCTTTAATCCGGTTCTCACAATCAGCCCTTGTATTATAAATATTCCATACCGCATTCGATATCAAGTAGTTTCTAATGTATAATCCGGGTTAAATATTGAAACTGAGGAGCATGAAAAGTTACTTCAGTATTTAAGTGAGAACCAGAATGAACTCTGGAGCACACCTCTTATCGACGTGGTTGAATGTATAAGATAAAATGCTTACCCGTATTCGCCCCCAAAACTCTTTTAAAGCTAGAATAGAAAGATTCACTTTTTTGTTTCATACAACGATGCTGCCAACGCTGTATTTTTTTCCGCATTCCTAATTTGCCGATTCGGTTGTTCGTCTTTTAAATCAACACCGGAAATTTTTCTTTTAAATGATTCTTCTATCAGGTAAAGCAATTTCGAACAAGCTACCGGATACGACAGCCCGTTTTTACGTACATTCGAAATACAATTTCTCCGTTCATCGGTAGTTCCCGGAGTGGCTTCATAAGTCATATAAATACCCAAACTATCCGGCGATTTCAACCCCGGCCTTTCACCAATAAAAACAATTGTCATCTGTGCATTTACCAGTTCAGCAACATGGTCGGCAACTGCTACACGCCCCTGTTCTATTACCGGAATAGGAGCCAGCGAGTACCCTTTCTTTTTTAGTTCAGGAACCAACAGATTAAACAGCGGAATTATATTTCCCTCAATGGCTGTTGAAGAAAGCCCGTCGGCAACTACCAGCGAAATGTCATAATTTTGGGGTTGTACATTCTTTTGCAAAAGCCGCACCGACTCTACAGACAACATCCGCCCAAGATCGGGCCGGGTAAGATACTCTCCCCTATTTTTAGCGGCAGAATGAAGCAATAAAGTATCAATACCGGTTATTTCTTTCATCTTTCCAGCTATATATATTCCGTCCAAAGCCAGATGCACTGCATCCATGGCTCTGGCATGTGCCATTTTAAAGCTCATTAACTCCCGGGTTGGAATGGAGTTTCCACAGCGTCCGAGAGCAATCCTGGCCTGAGTATATCTTCTTAATGCATGCCATGGATCTTCTGTAATAATTTCTTTCTTGTTCTTCATCATTTTACCATTGAATAAATATTACATAGAAGCCACATCCAACATCAACCGGTTATTTCCTTCCAGTTTCTTTGGTTTCATATTTTGATCGAAAAGATTCATTTTTTGTAACCAGGCTTCAAACTCCGGAGCAGGTTTTAAACCCAAAGCAGCCCTAATATACATTGCATCGTGAAATGAAGTGCTCTGGTAATTCAACATAACATCATCGGCTCCTGGAACGCCCATAATAAAATTACAGCCAGCTACTCCCAGCATGGTGAGCAATGTATCCATATCGTCCTGGTCGGCTTGTGCGTGGTTAGTATAGCAAATATCTACACCCATAGGAAGCCCGAGAAGTTTGCCACAAAAATGATCTTCCAGTCCGGCCCGGATAATCTGTTTTCCGTTAAAAAGATATTCAGGCCCTATAAAACCCACTACCGTATTTACCAAAAGCGGGTCAAAACAGCGGGCCAAGCCATAAGCACGCACCTCAATAGTTTGTTGGTCGGCACCATGGTGTGCATTGGCCGAAAGAGCACTCCCCTGCCCCGTTTCAAAATACATATAGTTATTACCAATGGTTCCTCTTGCCAGACTTCTTCCGGCATCAAAACCCTCTTTTAACACACTGTACGAAACGCCAAAACTTTCATTCACACCTTGCGTTCCTCCTATCGACTGAAAAATTAAATCAACCGGCACACCTTTTTCGGCCGCCTTTATACTGGTTGTAATGTGTGTTAAAATACAGCTCTGTGTGGGAATTTGAAATTTTTCCCTTAAGTCGTCCAGCATACGGATTAAATCGCTAACCGTTTCATAATTATCCGATGCCGGATTAATTCCAATTACCGCATCGCCGCATCCGTAAAAGAGCCCATCCATTATAGAAGCGGCAATCCCTTTTATATCGTCAGTAGGGTCGTTGGGCTGCAAGCGCACTGAAAGGCAGCCTGGTAAGCCAATTGTATTTCGAAATGAAGTTACATTTCTGATTTTAGAAGCACCATACACCAAATCCTGATTCCGCATAATCTTGGAAACGGCAGCCACCATTTCCGGGATAAGCCCTGGTGCCAACTCCTTCAGTATGCTACTTGTTGCTTCGTCTGTTAAAAGCCAGTCTCTAAATTCTCCTACAGTAAATGACGAAACAGCCTTAAATGCCTCTCTATCATGACTATCAAAAATTACACGTGTAACTTCATCTTCTTCATATGAAATTATTTCTTCTTTTAAAAAATCGCTTAAAGGAGTATCTGCCAGCAACATTTGGGCCGCAACCCTCTCTTCGTTTGTTTGTGCAGCAACTCCAGCCAAGACATCACCTGAACGTTCAGGAGAAGCCTTCGCCAAAAGTTCCTTTAAAGAATTAAAAGAATAGCTATGATTTCCAATACTTGTCGTTCTTTTCACTCTCTGCAATTTTGTAGTTTTACTTTCCCCTGGTAAAAAAATAATCTTGTTTCAATCGAATACAGTTAATTTCCCGCAGATTGTGCAAAACGCTTTTATTGATTTGATTCAAATGAATTAAATCTTTACGATCTGCCAATACTGCGAGAATTTTTTCATATTAGGTAGGAAACAGAATTTCTATTTTTTAGGAAACTTTACATCATCATTACTTGTAACAACTACAACTTCTTCTCTTAGTTCTTTTTCATTCAATGAAGCTCTTTTGGCTGAGGCAACTTTAAACCATACAAAAGAAATGGCCATAATAAGCGCGTAAATACCAGCAAGCATTAAATTATAGTACACAACCGCTATTAAAGCGACAATCGCAATAATAAGCGCAATGGCCGGAGTAACCGGGAAAAACGGTACTTTAAATGGCCGCTCCATATTTGGATCATCTTTCCGGAGTTTAAAAAATGAAATCATTGAAGTAATGTACAGTGTTAATGCCCCAAAAACGGCAATGGTTATAATTTCGCCTGTTCTGCCTGTAAACAAGGCAACAATACCAACAACCATATTAACCAAGAGCGCATTGGCCGGGGTGTGAAATCTTTTGCTAATCCGCCCCAGAACATTCGGTAAAAAGTGATCTTTCCCCATTTCATAAACGGCCCTGCCCGCAGCCAGGATAATCCCGTGAAACGAAGCCACAAGACCAAACAGCCCGATAAAAATAAGCATATGGTATAACAAATGACTATTTCCGACAATATAACTTAACGCAAGTGGCAGAGGCGAATCTGAAGCTTCAGCACCGGCTGACGGATATACAATCGCTTCCCATCCGGCAACACCTACTGACGAAGCAAATGTAAGGATAGCCAGTACCACAAGTGTTAATATAGCCGAACCAAATCCGATTAACACATTTCGTTGTGGATTAATGGTTTCCTCAGCAACATTTGCAACTCCTTCAATAGCCAGAAAAAACCAGATAGCAAACGGAATAGCGGCAAAAATTCCTTTCATCCCGTTGGGAAATGCATTTATACTCAAATTTGCCATTTCAAACTTTGGCAATGCAACCCCCGAGAAAATAAGTAATTCGGCAACTGCAAGAATGGTTATAAAAAGCTCGAACCGTGCAGCCGCTCTTACTCCGTAAATATTTAACAAAGTAAAAATCAGGTAAGCAACTATGGCAATTACCATTGTAGGCACATTGGGAAGAAACAAATTAAAATAAGCGCCAATAGCAGCAGCAATGGCTGGCGGTGCAAATACAAATTCAACAACTTGCGCCATTCCTGCCAGAAACCCAAAGTTATCGCCATGCGATTTTTTGGAGTATACAAATGCACCTCCGGCTTTTGGTATAGCGCAAGCCAGCTCTGTATACGAAAAAGTAAAACATAAATACATAATAATAATAAACAGAGTAGCAATTGCCAATCCCAGTGTTCCTCCTTCAGGAAGCCCCAGATTCCAACCAAAGTACATACCGGAGATTACATATCCAACTCCTAACCCCCAAAGCATTAAAGGCCCCAGCTTCCTCTCTAAAATAGGTGAGTTTTGTTCCATTTTTAATTGACTCATTTGTTTTTAGTTTAAACATTCTTTCTAAAAATTATCCCTTTAGCGCTACTCTCTATATTTCAAAATGAAATACAATACAATCATAAAATATCAAAAATACACTCAAAAGCATACCATCATGATATTTTATCAAAATACAATAATAAAAACATCATTTTGTAATAATTACTTTACATTAATGCTCATAATTCTTAAAAAAAACGCACAAAATGAGAATAGGAACTCCATTTTCAGGGAACAACAGGACAATTTCTATAAAAACGTCCATGAAGACACAAAAAGTCAATACTCACTTTCAAAAAAACAGAAAATTATTATAGACGACCTCACAATCAGAGATAAACTGAACACTCAGAAACTCCTGGTATCATGTCAAGAGTAAGACAACGGTTAAGGTTTCGACTTCGCACACCCCGGCTACCCACTACCCGCATCATGCGGTGCGTAGTGGAAACAAACTTACTATTCTTACCCGAATAAGAAGATTAAACTGACACTAGCGACACGCTTTTATTTTATCGTTATCAGGATAACTAAAAGAATTCTTGACTACCCAGCGGGCTTTATAAATTTTGGTACCTGGCAATTGAACAATACGATGGCCTTTTATATCCATAATCTCATCGGTCCACCACTGTTCTTTGGGAATACAAATAATCGGTCTTTCGCGTTTTTTTCTGGCTGAAATACTTTTTACATCCTCGTACTTCTTTTTGTATTCCTTTAATTTTTTCTTTTTTATTTTGAACAACCACATTTTGGATGCCGAGCTCATAAACAAAGCATCACCTCCGGGAGCAGGGAATAAATCATGCCCGGAATGATCATCAAAAGCCAGTGAATCAACCACTGTTAACAGAGGATTATCACACTGAAAATTGTATTTCCAGCTTTTTATCTGGTTACGATCGGCGGTCCATAACAGATTTCTCTTTCTGTCCCAAACCGCATTATGGGCAAAATCGCAATAAAAAGAACGCTGCAAAACCCCTTCGGGAAAAGAAATAGTATCGGTTTTAAAAACGGTCAAACGGTTATCAGAACTGGATGCACACACAATATTGCCATCGAGCAGCAGCTCTGCCGAATGCGGATTCTTTCCGGCGTGTGCATAAAACATCACTTGCTTATCTGCAATACGAATAAGGGCACAAGCCCCACCCGAAGCACACATTAAAACATACGCTCCATTATATACAACCTTTGCATCGCTCGGATTCGAAAACCAGGAGACATGTTCAGTTCTGCTCAGATGTTCTCTGGGAGACCACGCCCAAACCGTTTCCCCTGAACGAACATTAACAATTAGTATTTGTGGCTTAGCCTGCTCTGCAACAACAATACAATCCTTAAAATTTCTGTAATTCTGAGAAAATCCCTGATTAGATTGGCCTCCAATTAATACGGTGAGAAAAAATATGTACTTAAAAACCGGCTTCATTTCAATGCTTAATTTTTTAGCGCTTTTGCAAAATCGGGCTTTAATTCTGTTAACGCTTTTTGCACATCAATGTACTTATCCAAATCGCGCAATGCCACTACGTTGTATTTATTCTGATGTAAATACTCTGCATACTCGCGAAACAACTCAGGCGAAGTGGTTACCCACGGATGTTCAACATCCGGCACTCCATGAATGGTTAAAATTACAATTTTCCCATCCCTTGCCTGTTTTAACGCTTCCATAATTTCCGGTCTGTTTTCATCGCTCATTGCCCAACTGGGAAGCAACATCGGATAATCCGTTTCCGGATCGTAAACCCGGCTTCCTCCGGCACGGGCAAACACATAACCCTTTTCAAGCAGCACGTCAATAACATTCTTGCTCAAGCTATAACCGGGGTAAGCAAAGGTTACCGGAAAAGAAATATCATTCGAAACACATTTATTTTCAATATAGGTAAGTTCCTTCTGCAATTCGTCTTTGGGCAATTTAGCCACTGCCGGATGTGTTTGCGTATGATTGGCTATTTCAAACCCCTGCTCATTCAATTTTTGAATCATTTGCCAGCTCATATACTTTGTTGTGTCGGCAAAATTGGGAGGAAATTCACAGATAAAGAAAGTAGCGCCAAAATGGTATTTTTTTAGCAGAGGCGCCACAATATTATACTGACTAACTACGGCATCGTCAAATGTTAGTACCACTGTTTTATCGGGAACCGGCTGTTTTACAATTTGCGCTTTCACTGTAAAAAAAGCCAGTAACATCAATAATAAAAACTTATATTTCATTGCTCATTCAAATTAAATTGTTCTACAAACAGAAAATAATCAGGCTTCAAAAACACTTGGTATGACAGTTACAATGAGTGTAGTAAAAACTGAACCAACAAATTATAACTAACTCCGCCTGTAACGCTGTCTGTATAAAATCTTATTCCGGAACGTACCGCCGAACATCAGGGTGCATGGTGTACAAACTTGGTTTCTCTCCATCAAAAACCAAAAGCGGACTTGAATAATCGTCACGTACAATTGGATTTTCCGGATATTTTTTCCAGTGAACGAGGTCGGTTGACATGGCCACATTGGAAGTCCAGGTTACGGGAGAAGCCGGATGTTGCCAGTCGATACTCGATGTAGCATGGTAATAAAGGTAATATTTGCCTTTGTGCTTTATAACCTGATCGGCAGCAACTGCACCTATATCATATTGATCCGGGCCCAGCGGAATTACGGGGTCATCCTGAACGTTTGTCCATGTTAATTTATCGTTGGATGTTGCTAACCATATAGCCGCATCATTTCGCTCATAAAACAAGTACCATTTCCCGTCTTCTACCCACACAGAAGGAGTTCCGTACGGTCCAGAGATTGTATCTCCCGTAGTTGTAAGCAGTGTTAAATCTCCCTGTTCTTCCCAATTTACACCATCAGTAGAAGTAAGTAAATGAGCTACATCATTATCTCCTTCGGCGTACATATAGTATTTCCCGGCATCTTTGGCAACAACCATGTCTTCTACCCACTTCTCTGTAAAAATGGGTTTATCTGAATATCGTTTCCAATTAATTCCGTCTTCCGATGTAGCATACCCAAGAAATCTTTCTCTGGCCATATCCGGATTATAGCCGGTGTACCACATTTTATACGTATGGTCTTCATACAAAATATATCCCCGCTCGCGAATCTTTTTATCCCAGGTTTCCTGTCCTGTTCCGCCAAACAACGGATTTCCTTCATAGGGTTTAAATTTCACCAGTTCTGAAGGGAAATCTTTATCACCCTTATTTTGCTTTTTCTGGCTACATGCAGACAGAACAGCTACAGCCAAAACACACATCCAAATTTTTGTTACCGACTTCATATTGTATAATATTAATTGTTTTTATCTGGAAAAGTCTCCGCAAAGCGTAGACAATGTCGAAGATGTTGTTCACTCAAACCTTTTTCAAATTCTTGTGTCAATTCCATCGAAAGCGCTTTTACAACTTCGTTCTCATATTCAACCCGTTTTCTTTCAATAAATTCATTATTTATTTCCTCCTAATATTCTTTTTGCCTCTTTTATATCAATTCTTGCACTGGATCCGTGTCTCTCAAGAAGATACAGCAAATTAGCTCCATTTAAAAGAGTTAGGGGCTTTCCTTTTGCAAATTCATACGAATCAGGACCATAATCCGAAGTAGTTACCAGAATCCCTTTATTTGCTCCTTCATTCAATACAGTGCCATATAAATCCCTAACAGCAGAAACACCGACTGTATTGGTATATCGTTTAGCCTGAATAACAATTTTGCCTCCACGAATTGGGTCAGGGTCAAATGCAACTGCATCAACACCACCGTCTCTGCTTGCCTGTGTTACTTTTACTTCGCCTCCATTCGAAGTAAATTCTTTTTCAAATAATTCACGGATTAAATGTTCAAAATCCTCCCAGTCCATTAAAGCAAGATTTGTTGAATTATCAATCTCAGTATTTTGAGAATTAACAAATCTTTTATCATTTTTTTGAATTTGTAAAATAGGCTGAATGGCAGTAATTCCATGTAATTTACTGCTTCCAACTCCTTTAAGAAATTTAAAACACGATTTCGGCTCAACATTTTGTAGTTCAATTTCCAAAAACTCGTCACGTTTCACTTGAATTGAAATTATACAGGTGTTTTCTATTTTACCTGTAGCCTTGTTTACTGATTTTATCCATCCATTAAAATTAATAGCATCAATTGCATTGTTAGTATCATTTATTAGAATTTCATAAATAGAACGAAGTGTAATGCTGTAACATGTTTCATCAAAAAGTTTAAGCAATTCCCTCTGGGATATTTCTATATTTTTGTATTCCTTTCTTGAAGTTAAATATTTCGTTTCTTTAATTCGTGGCAATTGTTCGATATTTGGAAGAGTATATTCGACTAAAAGAATCCTTGTATCTGGATTGAAATCGATTTCCGCTTCTTTTTCAAATTCAAAATTATATTTAGAAAGTTTTAATATTTCTTTGCTTAATGTAACAATCGAGTTATGGTTTGACCTTAAATACTTAATTTTTAAATCTTCAACTTCTTTCCTTCTGATTTTTTGATTGTTTAAATGTTTTTTCCTTTTAATCTCCCATGTCTGAAATTCTTTTTCCCGACTTTTTATCAATTGATTCCAATTCTCGATATAATTCGACTTCAACTCTTTTGCTCTTTGTCTTATTTCAAGGATATTCCCAAAATTAAAGTCTCCATGCAAATCAAAAAACCACCATTCTTCACAATCATTAAGGACATTCTGTTTCCCTTCTATGGTTTGTGATTTTCTCCACATTTGAAAATATGATATATAGAGATTTTCTTCAAAGACTGATATTCTCGATAGCGTATTTTCAGATAATTTTAAGAATTTGAATTTTGTTTTAGATAATAGTTCATTCTCTAGTAAAAATGTTATTTCTTTTCTGCTTCTTTCAATATCATTTATTTTTTTAGAATCGATTTTCCATTTTTTCTTATATTCAAAATAATCTGGCACATATTTTTTGAATTGATATGAAAAATTTGAAATGGAATATTCTTCTTCATTCATCATAGGCTTGTCTGCATAATATTCTTTTTCAAAACTTGTATTTTCAAACATAAGTCTTTTCAATTCTGCATCCAGCCATTCTTCAGGACTGTTGAAATGAGAATATGTATCCTGCGGATTTTCTTCGTCAAAATCAGGCAATAACAATCTTTCCCAAATTGGTTCTTTTGACTGATTAATTCCATCAGGAATTATGTTTTTTACAATCTCGCAGGCATTCATAATTTATTTGTTTTTTGGGACTTTCTTAATTCCGACAATAAGTATATTCCCCCAATATACAGAAATTCATCTTTCAACTTTATCAGACTGTAATCGGTAATGATGTTATTATGAGATTCAAGATTTCGTTCAGCATAAGCAGACCATACTGTATCTTCAATCCATTCTTCAATTTTCTCTTTGAATTTTTCTGGTTCATTCTGACATTCATCCAATTCTGATAGAATATCATTTAGAAATTCTAGTTCCGCATATTGTTCCAGTTTGCTGTAATTCTGTTTGAATCTCTCTATGTTTAAATTTTTCTTTTCTGGTATGCTTAGTCCACTATATTTTGATATACTTCCTTTTAATGAATATTCTGTTTCTTGTAAATTGATAAATCTTTTACATAGACTACTGTTCAGAAAAATTTTAGTGTCCATAAATAGCCTGTTTGGCAAGTCATTTTTGAAAATTGCTTTGCATTCATTGATAAAGCCCTTAGGATTGTTTGGAAAATTTGCTTCAGCTAAAATTGTCCAATAATCTTTAAAGTTAAACGAGAATTCATTGGTTCTTGCTTGACACAGGTAAGCATAAATATCCATTAACTTCTGATTCTTTTGATATAACGCTATCTCTTTTAAGAAATCCTTGAAAACTGATTTTTGATATTCCTCAATTTGAAAAGAATAATTATCATACTGAATTATGACAAACTGACGATAATTGTATTCATAATCTGTGAAGATGCAATTTTTCATGGAAAGCTTTCCTGAAATCGCGCTTTCTCCATTTACGAAATCAAGTTTTAGTTTTTTTAGAACCTGCAATGCTTTATCCACTTTTCTTATTACCTGATGGATTGCAATTACAGGGTTGTCCCAATCGAATATTCTGTAATTAACTTTAATTATTGCATTGCATGATGAATTTGTGAGATTGTCTGGTTTTGGAAAAACAAGATGATTGAAATCAATTTCAATATTTTCATTTTCAGGAATCTTTGTTTTAACTTTTTTGGTTCTTTGCGGATTGTAAAAAGTTACACCCCAAATTTCAACGGATTCTTCCAATTGAGAATCAAAATCATCAATTTTGAAAATACAAAATCCTTTTTGTTTCGGGTATTTTTTGTTGTTAGCAAAGTTCTTTATACATGCTATTTTTTCATGCAACTTTATTGTTCCTGAAGTTTGCTCTTTATATTTTTTATAAGATTCTTTATTATTTCCAAAATCACGGAATATTTTGTCATAGGGGAATTGATTTTTATGTTCTTGTGGAAAAACAATAATGTCAGCAATCTTTCGGATGTAATCTACCGAAAATCCACTAAAATAAAGTTCAATAATTGTTGCATTAATTAAAAACTTGATGTCATCTTTTGTTTGATTATTTAATGGTTTATCTTGATGTAGTATTGTTATGAGATTTTTAATTATTTTTTCTGTGTAATCTTCTCTAATTATTGTTGCTTCTATCTTCTTAATTTCTGACTTAAAAAAGGCAGAGTAATTAATGCATTTATTATTCGTAATCTCTCCACTTGTATTATAAAAGTTTGTATTGAAAACATTTATAATACCTTGTATCCTTTGATTAGTTACTCTTGATTTTTTTAAAATTACATTGTTAGAAGAAAAGTAAGGATGAGTAACAAAATAAAGATTAAAAGTTTTAGCATACTTTCTCCCATTTTCATCTAGCTGAATATTTATCTTATTTATTAAGGAGCGATGAGATTCAAATTTTTCGTGGTGTATGAATAACAATCCGGTGTTTTTTTGAAAAACAAAATTCCAGTAATGCAGGAAGTATTCAACACGCTTACTGACATTTGTGTTAATCTCATTTGTTTCTATTTCTCCATATCGAACTTTTCTAAATTTCATGTTTGTTATTTCTTAAGGTGATACTTAATCAATATGGTCAATTTATGAGAAAATAAGCTTTAGTGTTGATAATCTTCTCGGAGCAATCCTTTTCAATTCTGGTTTAGTTATTTCATTTAAAATCAGTCTATTTTTATTTTTCCACTTTAATGAAGCCTCTAAAATATGTTTTATTCTTAGTAATTAATCTACCCAAATGTTATTCTGAACTCCTGTTTCCGCAAAAGGGATGGGTTGCAATCCATACTTACTGAGTACATCCGGATTACAAAACTCCTCTACCGGTTTACCATCTGAATGAATCGACGTATTATTCTCTTTAATATTCTGTCCCTTATCTTTTAAAAGTACTTGTTCGCAATCCACCACAAGGTTATTCTTCACCGTATTTACATTTATATTTTCCCGAATAGATTTTAATGCTGGATATTTTTGCTGATACAATTCAGAACGAATATCCACATCTTCATACAATTTCTTCTTCATTACCGGAGATTCCAAATTGGTAAGCCACCGCTCCTCATCCCATGATGAAAAACTTACAGCCGCCAGGCAATCGTAAAAAAGGTTATTTTCGACCAGGTTATCTTTTCCTCCGTGAATTTGAACTCCACCAAAATGCAAAGCCCCGCAACGTTCAAAAACATTCCCGTAAATTTTCACACCTGAAATCATATCATCAAGCCGTACACCAGCAGCCCCATGTCGTGTGCCTCCTTTTATATCGTGCCAGTAATTGTAACATACTTCAATTCCACGGTAGGAAGGATTATACCACATATCGAGTCCGCCCTGGTCATCCGATTCGTTTACCACATGGCTCACCTCGTTGTACTCAACAGTAATGTCATTTCCTTCCAGCCGCATAGCCGATGATGACGAGTTTTGAAAAAGGTTATGACTGATTAAAATACCACAGCCTTCGGCATGCACAGCCGGTTCATAAGTACGTTTAAACAATGAAAAATCTTTAACTACCGTATTTTTTATAAAATGATTGGCAGGAGTTAACGTTTTTCTGTCACCGCCCGCTATATTTATTCCGCTGCATCCCAAAGTACTGAGATAACATCCTGAGATACCATGTTCAAAACCACCGTCAATGTGAATTCCATCCTTCCCAAACCGTTCCATCCGGCAATCTGCAAGCAAACATTTCTCACCTCCTTTTACAAGAACAGCGCTTCCTCTTCCTTCAATAAAGGTTAGTTCATGAAACTCCACATTGGAACAATCGTGAAACTCCACCATAAACGGAGCATTAAAAACAGATAACGTAACTTCTGATTCTTCAGGCTTTACCCCCACCGGAGGAAACCAGTATAATTGTTCTGCATCGCGGTCGAGATACCATTCTCCGGGTTGATCTATTTCACAAAACAGATTCAAGCCAAAGTACCGCAAACTATCACCATAACCATAGTTATGATAAGGTTCTCGAAGATATATGGTTCGTGAAACAGTGTCAATTTTTGCTACTTTCTGAAACTCATCGCTCCAATCCCAAAACCAGTAGCCGCCCAATCGTGCATCCTTCTCTTCGGCCCAGCGGTTTTGTGTTTTATCCAGATACTCAAAAATGCCTTCAACTGTACCATGTTTTTTCACATAACGTGAAGGCAACAATGTTTTCCCTTTAACAACCCCCGCTTTAACAAATCCTTCATTAGGCCAACGTGCGAGTGTTTGCAGCTGGCCATTACAAAACAACTCCGGACGTTTACCAATATCTGTAGCATCGCCAAAATCAGTTACTCCATCGCTTTTTAAATTAGTAACATATATTTTTCCCTGTACTCCCGGCGATAATAAATGTAGCATTGTTTCATCTTCCAGCAGTTTCCAGTTTTTTAGAGTTACACTTCCGGTAAAAACAGGTTCCTCACCCTCTGCTGCGTTGTAAATAACCGGAGCATTTTCTGTTCCTGAATCATCTGCCGTAAATACCACCGGTTTCTCCAGATAATAATTTCCGCCTTTTATCTCAACCACCACTGATTTTGATGCTCCTTCTTGAAGTTTTTCCCGCACTGCTTCTTTAGCCCTGTCCAAACTTTTAAAGGGCTGTGCTTTTGTACCTGAGTTTGTATCATTCCCATCAGGCGAAACATAAAGCTTTGTTCCATTCTGTGTGCACGAAAAGGACAACATAACAATAATGAAATACAATCCTGGTAGAATTCTCGTCTTCATATTTTTGTTCTTTTAAATTATGGGAAATGAAATGATAAATTTCGTTATAATAATTTTCAAATATATTTAATTGCAATACCAAGCAAGCAAACCATTCATTTCATTTCAGTTGCATTACTGTGCCCAAAGTACTACCGGCCCCAACAACCCACTTTCACGGAATGGAGCATCTTTTGACGGACCGCTGATTGTCCATGTTTTTCGTTCTTCTTCCGGTTGCCCGGCATCATACACAAGCCTGTTAAACCACGTGCTTGTTACTTCAACCGAGAGTTCGTTTTGTCCCTTCTGTATCGCCTCCGAAAGATTTGCCCTGTATGGCGGCGCCCAAAGTGTTTGCAATTTCTTTCCGTTAAGCGACACTTCCGCAATCATTTCCACTTTTCCCAAATCGAGTATATAATCCAAATCCGGTTTCACATCCTCCACATTAAATGAAACAGAGTACGTAGCTGAACCGGAAAATGCTTTTCCCTCCATTGAAACCTCAAGGTCTTTCCACGGTTTCAAATTATTTAGTGAAATGGACTCAGGCACTCCCCATCCTTTGGGAAATGAAAGGTTCCAGTCGTTGTTGAGATGAGCCAGCATTGTTTCGTTTCCAGTTTTATATTCTTTCCTATCTACCTGTTTTTTTGCATCATGCCTGAATACAATAAAACACGAACCAGCCTGGGCAAGCTCAAGAGAAACCACCGTACGGTTATTTTCTTCACGGGAAAACAAAGAAGTTATTTCTCCCGTTACCGGATCCCACAATTCGGCATTTCCACTCGCACTAAAACTTAGTTCACCTTTAAAACCTTTCCCCGCTGGGGAACATATAAAATACCAGTCGGCGCCCTCCACTGAACGGTGCATCCACAAAGCATCACCGCCAATCACATCGGGCTTTAAATTCAATTTCTTTACAGCCTCAAAAATGGTCATTCCTGAAACGACTCTCCCTTCACCAACAGCCCGAACTCCCGTTGAATTTATTTTATCCCCCCAAATGTTGTGCACGGCATTATTAAACCGTTGTCGGGCATTTCCTTCATCTTTCAGCGTTGCCAAACTTTTAGGTGCATTGCCGATAATCGTTGCCCCTTTATTTACCAAATCATATAACTTTTCCAGGGTTTCCGGCAACATCCGCTCGTTATCTGGAATCCATAACACACGATATGAAAGCCCTTCGGGAGTAACAAGCTTTCCATCCTGAACAGAAAGCCGGTTTAGTAAAATATCAGGATTGCAATAATCATATTTAAAGCCATTGGGAAACGGTGCATTTTGGTTTGGTTTATGACGAATTTCATCGCCCAAATACCAAAGCACATCGGAAACAGGCTTTCCCCGTTCAAGAAGGAAATTACAACGCGAGAGATAATTAACAAACTCAGGCATGTATTTCCACCAGGTTTGTCCACGTAAAAACGGAGTTCCGATAGAAGAACCAAAAGAAGTGCCTGGTGGCAGAAAATCAGTACGCGGATTATGTGTATAAGTATGAAATACCTGGTGAGTTACCCCATCAACTGCTTTTATATTTGCTATTTCCTTTAGCATAGACAGATGTTCATCCCATGTTAATTCGAAAGAAGTAAAAGCTTCGGCTGCTACACGTAGTTTGCCATACAAGCGAGCTGCCGAAACCGTAGGTTTTATAGGCTTGAAGTTGGAAGAACCTACAAAATTATCAGACAATGGCTGCCAGTATTCGCACATGGGAACATCAGCATATTTGTAATACTCCAGAATATCAGCCGGAAAAATATCACCGGCAGCTGTTTCATAAGCAACAGTTAAACCGTTCTGCTTTGCCAATTCAGCCATTCTCCCATAAAACTTATTGGCAAATAAATCGCCAATGACAGAGCGCCAATCAAGCAGAAACTCAGAGGTAGTTTCCTGATCATTTATCACATAACCAAATACAGCCGGCAACCATTTTCGCAATGCATATCCTGAAATGCTGTCGAAATCGCTTTCCATTGTTTTTGTCCAGGTTTGCGTTTCACATTCCCAGCTATCCATAAGCATCCCGTTTAGTAAACCTCCGGCGAGAGGACCATTGGCCAGCCTCCCAATATAACCGGGGAAATGTGCATTGGGGCCAATTTCTGATAATTTGTTACACTCCCAGCCTGTTCCTTCCGGAGGAGCCGGAGCATTTTTCTTTCCGGTATTTACATTTCCAATGCGAAGAACAGTCCATCCACCAGTCGGGACATTCCATTTTAAATGCCCGCTTTCATCCATTTTATCTGAAATATCCATAATCTGTGAAGCATCAACAAAAGCTTTAGCCGACTGACCGGGATGTTCACTTTCGCGAACAAATCCGCGCAATGTCCAGCCCGCTTCCGCTTCCCAGTTATTTTTCCGGGCTGCCGAAAGAAAATCCAATGCTGTCAAAGTCATTTCATGTTTATTCTGAATATTTATCCGGTAAGTTTGCACATTTTCAACTTCGGAACAAGCCAGAGAAATGGGTTTATAATCCTGCCAGTTTGAAGGTGGCATTTCTACATTTAAAATGTCCTTTGTACTAAAATCGGGCAAAATGGCCTGTACCTGAACGGAGACTCCCGGCTCATATGCCCAATTTGGGTTAAAACCTCTGACAGGCGAAAACATGAGGGTGCGCAGGGTTACGGGAGCAGAAAAACTCACTTCCACCCAATGTGCCTGCCCTTCTGAAACAGGGTCTAAATTTATTTTATTGATTTTGCCTTTAAAAAAATCTTCCCAGGGAGTGTTATCTCCACTTTTTACTTTTTGGGGAATCAATTCTGCATTGGTATCTCCCAATGGAGCAGGGAAAGCTAAAACAGCAACATCTTTGTAATCGCGCCACTCTTCTTCACTGGGTTGAGGAACTGGCAAAACCATATCAACAATTTCTTCCGTTACATCAGTGCGGCTGTAAACCAGGTGGCGCATTGCATTTTCCGGCTTAATCCATGGCCCTCCCGACATGGCCCATCCCGGACAATTCTGCATGGTAAAACGCAATCCCAGTCGCCGGCATTCTTCGGCTGTATGTTTTACTGCATCATCCCAATTGGGGCTCAGACAGGTAATTTGATTATCAACTCCCGGCCAGGGACCGCCAAACTGCCCGTGAAAAAGCTGAATACCTGAAATTCCGGCGCTGGCAATGGCTTCCAAATCAGCTGTAATCCCTTCTTTTGATACATTTCCCCCAATAAAATGAAACCATGTTTCCGGATGGTACACTTTGGGAGGCGACAAAAACAATTTTTCATCGTGCTTGCCAAAAGGGCGTTGTAATTCTTTTTCTGAAGGAACAATCGGTATTTGTTTTTGTACCGTTTGCGAACAGGAAAAAAAACAAAAGATTCCAATACATAATGCCCAGTGTTTTACTCCAATCATTACTACCTGATTTTATATTTTATACTTCCTCTACCTCCAGAGAACTTTTATTTACTACTTCAACCTGAAATCCGTCGGGAACATTCAACGAATACATAATTTTCCCATTTTGCTTTTTCCATTTCAATTCAATGGCATCGTCACCAACAGGAAGTACTCCGCTACATTCATTTAAATCGACATCCGAAAAACAGATGGTAACCTTTTTATTTAGATAATCCACATTATTAATTCCTAAAACATCGCGATATAAAACATGCCCCAGGTACGAAGCAAAGCCATGGTTACAACTGGCGCTGGATTTCATATTTTCCCACAATGTTCCGGTTTGTTTAGCCATACCGTAAAAGTAATCCTGAACTTCGCTTAACAATTGTTCCTGCAAACCATACCGCGAAAGAATATCCATACGCAGGTAGTTTCCAATAAAGGCATTGGCTATAAAAACATCAGGGTAGGTTACTTTATCATCGCGATTGGGACCAAACGCTGTTGTCAGTTTTTTCCATAATTCAGGATGCGTTTCCGGAGTAGCAATATTGAAAAAGAAAGCATAATACTGACAAACTTCGGTTGTGTTATCAGTAACTTCCAATTCGCCATTTTCATCCCGAACTGCATTGTCAACAAAAAACTCACCGTTAAAAGATTGCTTCAAAATGGTCTGTTTGATTTGAGCCGCTTTATCCAGCCAATGTTGATTATTGTAAAGTTCACCAGCCTTTTTAAGAACGGTAGCGTACAACATATTGGTCGGGTAATTTACATCCTGCACAAAACTGTTGGCTTTAGACCACTCCACGAAAATCCAGCTATCCAGCTTTTCCAGCAAACCATCCTCATTCTCAAACGACTCAAAATAATGCAGCAAGTTGGTTATCCGCGGTTCCAGCCGGGCTACTAACTGCGGGTCTCCTCCGCGTTGTTTGTAATCATCAATCTGAATAACAAACCACATGGCCCAATTCGGGATAAAGACCCCATCTGGATGATCCGCAGGATAACACATGGGAAGCATTCCATCGGGGAGATATTTAAAGCTGTCGGGCAATGCAAAATTTTCATAGAAGTTATGCGCCACTTTCGACTCACCCGTGAAATCTTTTTCCATGATGGCAGTAAAATAACTGTCGCACAGCCAGCCGGCACGTTCGCGCGAAGGACAGTCCATAAAAATATCAACAGCATTTTGCCTGAATGTTTGCCGGGCTGCCCGGTAAATGGCATTTAACTTTTCGTTATCAGATGAAAAAGCGGCCTGTTTATTTTCCGGATAGGCATATTCACGTAAACAAATATCATCCATTTTACATTTCCCGTCCAAAACAATCACCTTCAGATATTTAAATGTATAAGCCTCAAATGTTTCCAAAAGATAATTACCCGGCTGCAATTCATACACTACCTGATTATTAACATCCGACATTCTTTTTTTTGTATTTACATCTCCATCAGTGAGAATTTCATCGAAATAGAAAAGAATTTTTGACGGCTCTGCACAACTGATTTTACTTCCAATGAAACCTGTAAGGTTGGTTCCGAAATCAAGTGTTGCGAATTTGTTTTTCTCCAGAGTCAGCGAATTTTCATCGTACAATTGCGATATAACATCCAGTTCTTTATTTTTTATTTCCTGAATAAGTTGCGAGGGAAACACCTTAATTTCATCTTCTTTGTAGCCTTTAAATTTCTCGCTAATGCGGGTAAGAGAACGGTCTTTCTTATATTTATCAGGCTTTTGATATTCAATGGTTCCTTTGCCATACACCTGTTTCGGATGGACGATATCAAACTCCGGAAGAAGCAGATTCCGCGGCAAGAGTTCCACTTTGGGCTGCTCAACCAACGAAACAGTTTCTGTTGGTTCCTCCAGGGAAGTCCGCCAGTTGTCCCAGTTTTCTGCTAAACGATAATATTCTGTAAACGGGCGCTGAAAACTATAACGCTCCACCTTTTGCAAACGTTCTTTTATTTGGAAAGCGCTAAAACCATTCTCGGTTCCTGTTGCCAGAAGCACCTTTTCACCTCCTGTTACTTCCGCTTGCAGAAAGGAAGGTTCATCAATGGTATAGTAACTATTAACATTGTATCCTGCCACTTCAACAGCCAGTACATTGGCCCCGGTTTTTACCTTATTTGCCAAATTATATTCATCCACACGAAAAAAACCATGTGCGGCACGCGCCGGTCCATAGCCAAGAAACTCTCCATTCAGAAAAACCCTGTACAGAGTGGATGCTGAGATTTTTAGTTTCACATCTTCATTTTTACTGGCCTGAAAAACGCCATGGAACCCCAACGTAAGGTTCATCTCTTTCTCCCGTCCTTTTACCCAAACAGGAGCAGCCTGTTGCATTAGTTCCTTATTTTCTTTTTCAGGAGAAGAGGACGAACCGCAGGAAGCCAACAACACCAACACCAGAAACAACGATAATAAATGGGGAATTCGGGATAAAGATACGTTTGATAAATTACACATTCTTAAGTGGTTTAATTTTAATAACAAGATACAATATTTAGCATAATAAAGGATTCGAAGCCAGATCAATTATTAGCGGAAGGAACTATTTCAAGAATGGTTCCGGCGATGTAACGAGTACCTCTATTTTTGTTGAAATAATAAACAACCAATACTCTGTTATCATCCAGCAAAACCGGCCAGGTGTAGCCCAAATCCGTACTTCCGCCATCTGTACGCAAAACAAACTCGGGAGCTGTGGCAAAATCGGTACATTCTGCATTTAATATGCGCGCCCGGATTCCGTATGGTTCATGACGATAACCATAGGTAAGTAAAACACGATTATCGGGTAAACGAAGCGCATTTAACGGATGCCCCTGGAAACCCATTTCCTCCCATTTCCCAAACGATTTTCCACCATCGGTGGAACGGGCAATGCATGCCTGATCTTCCAACCCAGCGGTACGCAAAAAAGCAACTAAATCGCCTTTGGGAGTTTCATAAACGGATGTTTCATTAAACGTTACCTTCTCATCGGAGGCCACTTCTGACATATATTTCCAGGTAACACCCTTGTCGTCTGAAGCCAGTAAATGCGTTGATGTTTTTCGCGATTCTTTCGTGTCGTGCACCGCAACCACCCAGAAAATCCGCCCATCTTTACCTTCGCATAAAGCACCACGGTTATAGGCAGGTAAAGGAGTGCCAGTGGGAGTATAAAATATTTCGTCTGATACATGCGGAGGATAAATTGGCCCCTGCCATGTATTTCCACCATCCAGCGAACGCACTAAATAACCGCCAAGGAATGTGTAGCCTCCTGACTCTGCCATTGGTTTATCCGGCGTACTTTTCCTTTCATCTTCCCGCAAAATTGTCCAGCCATAACTGGCGCAAAGGATGGTTCCATCTTTCAACTGCAACATACATGGATCCTGAGAGCCGCCAAAAGGATGTGCATAAATTAACTCCGGCTCCTTTGTCCAGTTTTCGGCATCGGTTGAAGAAACCTTAACAAGGTAGCTGTTGGCATCCACATGTTTATTTCCCTTGCCGCCATAAATACGACGATCAGGAGCCCGGCGAAAAGCAACGATTAACTCGCCATCCGGCCGTTTTACGACAGATGGGAAGCTGGAAAAAAAGCAGGTATCTTTATAAATAACTACATCTTTAATTTTATGAATGCCCGGTTGTTTTTTACCTGAAGTCCCCGGGATGGATCGGATTTTTCCAGAAGAGGTAAAGAAACTGAACAAAATGAGAATGCTAACTATTAATTTCATGGTTTAAACGTATTTATCATTTATTAAAATCAAACTCCTATGGATAGTAATCAAATTTAGAAAAAGGAATATAACTGAGCATCCCGTTGCATCCGTTTTAAGGGAATTATTAATCCGTTGCTCCCTGGCTCCCATCACAAATTTCCTATTCACAAGTATATACTCCGTGTATTGATTTTATTTTGAAATTTTCAGCAGAATCGTCCAAAATATAAATCATATAGTCTTCTCCCCCCGGATTTACACGGACTACAATATGCCCTTGCTGGCTTGCCAGCTTATCAATTCTAGAGCCAACAACCACACGAGTTTCATCCATAATATTGGTGGCGAAAATATCGCGCGGCCCGGGATAGGTTCCCTGCGAAAGCATCCATGCCAGATTTCGGTTATCTGGCTGGCTGGGCGACCAAACCTGGACAATAATTGTACGCGGACGAACAGCCTGCAAAAACGATGCTCCCATGGCATCGTAATAGGCATGGTGATTGGCCAGGCACACCTCAACCGGACCGGTAACCAAACCTGCCGGCATTTCAATATCCTGCCAACTCCCGGGAGCACCAGTAGTAAGATCGCCTCCACTGAAATAATCAAATTTTCCATACGAGAGACGAATGGCGCAACTTAGCTTATTTTCTCCCGGATATTCTTTTTTACTCAAACTCTCCATAGGCGGGAAATGGTTCCGTTCATTTTTATCTACGCCTGTCCAAACATGTCCATTCCCTGCAATATTTCGAATTTCAAAATCAGGGTATTTCTCCGGATGACGCAACAATTTAAACTGGCTGTTTTCCCCTACGTTAAACTGCTCTACCTCTCCCCCGCCTTTATTATCCAGCCATTTTGCAAACTCAACATAGTTTTGCACATAACTCACATTCAATGGTTCCGGCCAGTTGTAATCCGGCCATCCGCGATCAACCATTTTCCCGATGGGAATATATTCGCCAACCTCAGTAATGCCGGTAAGTTTGTAATCTCCATTTTTCGACTGCCTGGCCCCCGGATAAAGCTCCCCGATATGATCATCATGAAAATGAGTCAGAAAAACATAGTCTAATTTTCCCTCATCTCTATTTTCCATAAAATGACTTATGTACCTGGCTATCCATTCGCCCGGCGTACGGCTGCCATTTGGTTTTGGATCGGTTACTCGTGGTTTGGACTGTTGTGTAGCTCCTGCATCTACAAGCATCGTTGTACCATCGGGCAAAATACAGAATGCGCACTCTCCCTTCCCGGTGTTTATATGGTGAATATCCAGATAACCTTCTTCCCATTGAGGAAATTCATCGCCAACTGCAAGTTGAGCTTTGCCATTTATGGTTATAAAGAGAATGGCAATCAAACAAATAATTTCATACGTCTTTTTCATCATCAGTTTTTAGGTAAAATTTCGTAATACTTTTTTTATCAAAAAACAACTTCGTGGATCTGCAATTCATTCATCTATCCAGGCAACAATGTATTTCTTCAATGCCCTATTATATACTACACAAACATCAAAAAACAATGATTCCTGAATAGATAAAAAATGAACACACATAATCTTCAACTCTGCTCTGTGCTCAAGGAATGAGTAATACTCCCTGTTTTTAATCCTGATAAATATTATCTCCCCTGTTCTAAATAAACTGCTATTAAATAAACTTTTACAGCAAACAATACTGATTATTTTATGATCTCAATTTCGCTTGCAGTTCCGGATGATTCCTCCCAGGCTATTTCTCCGTTATAAAAAATTCTGGAACAATATATTGAGCTTACTCTCTTTACTATTTCACAGTCTATTGTATCCGTATCAGAATCGTTCCACTTTATGTATGTTGTGTATAAACCATTGTCAGAGGAAACACTATTTGGGAAAATTTTCATCATGTATGTATCTGTCCCATACTCGCTTATTTCATAGCCGTAAATATTGTCAGGATAGTAATCCAGATAACCTGAATATTTTTGAACAGACACTTTTTCACCATCAATTAAATAAAATATTGTAATATCCCCGGTATTATAAGTTTCGGTTGCCTGTGGATTTAATAAATCAGTATTTTGATCGTCTTTTACAGTGAGAATAAAACTGGTACTGATATTGTCACAACAATCGTTCTTGCAAGCAAAGAGTATTGCTAACATTAAAATCATGCCGGTACTGTGATATATTATTGACGAATTATTTCTCCACATATTTCCTATTTTTTCTGAAAATGAAGCTTACTTTTCCCAAAATCTACTGAGGTAGCTACGGCAATTCCCCTGTTTTCATCTTTATCTACAGCACAGTAGTAGTGATAAACCACCCCGTTATATTTAATAACAAATGGTTTGTGAGCATACTGATTATCATACGGTTCAGAAGGACGAACCAAATCTCCCCCCTGCCAATCAGTCCAGTTTACCAAATCATACGAACAGGCAAAACGGTCAAAAGCATCAGGCCGCCAGAAAGCACCAAAATAAAACATCACCCACACATCATCGATTTTGGTAATAAAAGCATCGCCGGAGATACCTGTTTCATGGTCAATAACTGGCTCTTCTCCAAAACGTCTCCAGATCACCATGTCGTCCGACACAGCCATACTAATACGTTCGGCTATTCCTTTCCCGTTGGCTTTATCACTTCCTTTAGAATTGTAATACATTACAAAAGGATGCCCTGTTGTTTTTGCCTTATCCCAGATAACCGAACTTTTATAAATTGTAATATTATCATACCAGCGCACATCCTCGTCGTGAGCAGAAATCACCGGTTCTTCCAAACGTTTCCACTCCACCGGCTTGTTTACTATTTTGGAATAAGCCATACCAATTCCCAGGGTACCTGCTTCATATCCGCTGGTGGCTCCTCCAAGATACGACATCCAGTATTTTCCTTTGTATTTCTGCACCTCATAAGAACCGCCCCAGTTATAATCCTGCAAAGCAATGTAACCCGCCTTTTGATTGGCATCCCATGTATTTTCTGTAAAAGACATAACACGCCCCAACGTTTCCCAGTTAAGCAAATCAGAACTTTGTGCCAACCATGTTTCGTATCCTTTCCCGTCAAAAACAATATATGTCATATACCAGGATTTTTTATAACGAAATATACTTGGAGAATCCACCATTTCAGACGGGTTATGTGGCAATACAACCAAACCATATTTATAGGGCGTTTTTACCTTGTTATAAACATTTTGCATTACAGTATCGGGTACCTTTTTCTGAGCAGATACTGTTGCAAAAAGAAGAAAAAATATTCCGAAGAAAAAAGAACGTGTCATAACTCTTACATATTAAAATGAATTGAATATTTTCCACTTTTAATGTTCACCACAGCATCCTGCGGAATCGAATGTTTTTCTTCATTCAATACATATTCTGTCGCTCCTTCAGGGATAACAACTTCAGCTTCTGTGCCAACCGGAATCGTAATGTTCATTTCCATTGCACCTGCATCAATCTTCCAATCAACAGATAATTTTCCGTAAGGCGTTTCCTTGTAGGTTTTAGCCCAGGATATTCCCTTTGGAACCTGTGGGTTAATACGCACTTTTTCATATCCCGGAAAATCTTCCAGCGGAACGATACCTCCCAGTGCCTGATAAAACCAGGAACCAGTTCCGTTGTAACAATTATGAATCCGGCTTCTTGCTCCATCCCAGTGTTCCCAGGTGGTAGTAGCTCCATTATCAATCATATACAGGTAACCTGGGTAATCCCGTTTTTTCATCATGGAATACATTAAATCAGCAGCCTGATTTTTAACTACCCACTCTGTGATAACCGGAAGCCCAACCAATCCGCAGGCAAAATGCCCGTTGCGTATTACTTCTGTTTCATTATAAAATGAGTTCGTTACTTCAGCCCGTTTATCCTCCGGAACAACGCCTGCAATCATCGGATAAACCAAATCAATTTGCGTACCCGTTCCGTAAGTATTGTTGGCTTCGTTAAAAAAGGCTTCATCTATTTTTTGCTGCAACTGCTCTTTTCTCGATGCATACATTTTTGCATCTTCCACTTTTCCCAAAACACGAGCTATTTTCTCCATATTGTCGAAACAAACGGCAACAAACGAATTGTTCACCACATCAACAGAAGACTCAGCAGTTTGATCAATTCCTTCGGGAGTCGCCCAGTCTCCCAGGTACCATCCACGATAATCGGTATCAGGCCAACGCTTCAAAATTCCATCTACTGAATATGTATCGACATACCCTAACCACTTTTGCATTACCGGATAGTATTTTTCCAGCACCTGTTTATCGCCATAATTCAAAAAAGTATTCCAGGATGCAGTAATGATAAATCCACACCAATACGGTCCGCCACCAGCTCTATATGGATTTGGAGCAGTGTGTGGCATTCCACCATCTTCCCGAACCACATCGGCCCAGGCCTGCAACCAGTTATTGTAGAGCGGGCCTAAATTATACATGGTTTGTGCTGTTAATGTTGATGCATTTCCGTCGCCGCCATACCCTAAGCGCTCAAGTTGCGGGCAATCGACCAAGTCGCCGCCAATGCTCAAACATTGCAATGTATAATTCAACATGTTATGAATGGAATTTAAATCCGGATCGGAACATTCAAAACCGGAAGCAACCTCGTAATTGGTGCGCACCAGATACGCCTTGATTGAATCGGTTGCTGGCAATTCCTTTAAACCAGAAATACGCACATATCGAAATCCGTGATAATTAAATTTATTGGTAAAAACCTCAGGGCCTGTGCCTGATGCAATGTATTTATCATATTGATTCTGATCGTTAAACTTTCCTTCAGCAGTGAGATGATCACAATAATCCAAAGTAATTTCCTGGTTTGTTTCCAACGCAGGAAAATGAAACTCCAGCCAGCCGGCCAGATTCTTTCCCATATCAACTAAAAAGGTATCTTTTGCCACTTCAATAATCGCTGCCGGACTTATTGTATCCTGAATAGTGTTAAGTTCTACCATCTGCGGACTCACTAAATGATCGGGCACAGTTATTACAGAAACAGGGTTCCACTTTCTTTTTGGATTTACAATTTCCAAATCATCTGTTGCCAAAGTACCATTTATGATTTCTCCGTCAAAACGTTGAGGTCGCCAATTTCCATGCCTGGTATAACTGCTTTTTCTTCCTTTCCATGATTCGCTGGATGAAAGAACAACCTCTTTCTCTGCTCCACTAACCTTTTCCAGTTGAGCACGTACAACAGGACCATCGTTTACCACCCCGGGAAGCCCGTAAGTATACCAACCACTGCCCAACCACAAAAGCAAATCGTTTTCACCTTCTGTTATAAAATCAGAAATATCGTACGTATTTACCAACGAACGCTTATTAAATTGAGAAACGGCTGGTGTTAGCACACCGTTTCCAACTTTTTGCCCATTTACATATACTTCGTGATACCCCAGGGAATTCACATGAAGCAAATACTTTCCTTCTTTTTTATCTACGATAAAAGGATGATACAATTGAGGGCATTCTGAAAAACCGGCATCGGTATTAAATGTAATGTATTTGGCTTTCCAGTCATCCGGTTTTAACAGCCCGATACCAAAAGTTGCAGGTTCGCTCCAGGCGGAAAGATTACCTTGATTATCGCGAATGCGAACTTTCCAAACAGCAAACAAACCAGCAGAAAGTGGTTTCCCTTGATAAGGAACCAAAATACTTGAAGAGGCATTAATCTCACCAGAATCCCAGAAGTCGGCCTTGCCGTCCTGTAACAAAGCCACATCACTTGCCACTAAAATCTGAAAAGCAGCCTGTTCCGTCTCATTTTCGGAACTTTGTATCTTCCAGCTAAAACGGGGAATTGTTTTATCAATCCCGGTTGGATTATGCAAATTCTCGCATTTAAGATCAAAAACAGCCGGATGTTGTTTTGTACTACATCCTGAAAAAACACATATAACAATAAGGAAAACAAGGAAAGTTAGTCGGTTCATATATTTAGATATTTATTTGATTACAGAATTATTTCATACATCCAGGTCATTACTTTCTATTATCCACACCCTTAACTCTTGTTTTTATTGTATATACCGAGGTACGGGCAGTAATAAAAAGAATAGTATGTTTTTTCCCTCCAAAACAAACATTGGAAGGTTTTTCCGGTACATCAATTTCCTGTACCAAAATTCCCATGGGAGAATAAACCCAAACTTTTCCTGAAGTTAGATATATATTTCCCCGGTTATCAATGGTCATTCCATCGCTCCCGTGTGGTGCAAAATATGTTTTTTCGGTTAACGAACCATCCGGTTGAATCTGGTACTTCCAAATTTTTTTATCGTTAATATCTGAAACATAAAGAATCTTTCCGTCAGGAGTTCCAATTAATCCGTTGGGTTGTTTAAAATCATCAATTACCCGTTTTACGTTTCCATCCGGGCTTAAATAATACACCCCACGTACTTTCTGAATTTCCTGATGTCCTTCTTTCCAATAATCTCGGTGATAATACGGGTCGGTGAAATAAATTCCGCCATTGGGAGCTATCCATAAATCATTGGGCCCGTTTAAATGATTATTATCATAATACTGAAAAAGAACGCTCATCTTTTTATCAGCATCAAAAGCGACCAGTTGATTATGTAAATCAGCACAAGCGACCAAATTCCCGCTTTTATCAAAATACGTTCCGTTAGAACGCCCTGCTCCTTCCAGGTATAGCGAGATACCTTTTTTTTCATCCCACAAATAAATACGATCATTGGGCTGATCGGTAAAAAACACCTGGCCTTTTTTATTTACGGCCGGTCCTTCCGTAAAGGAAAAACCTCCACCTGCTTTCTGCAAAACAGAATTGGATGGAACGATGTTTTTTTCCTGTGCTTTACCCGTAAAAAAGAACAAACAAAATGCAACAAGAACAATTATTTTTTTCATTCAACAGGCCTCAATAGTTTGTGGCATAAATTTATAGAAAGTTTATCAGTTTATAATCCTGGATTACTTTTAAATGTGGGAATATGTTGTAGAGTCATTAATAATTGACGAACATATTCTTTAAATAATATGAAACCTTTAGGGGAATTAGAGATGAAGCTCTTCAGGCAATTTTCATTTGTTATGCAAATGTTGAAACATAAAAAACTGCCTGTTTGCAAGCAATTACTTTATTACTCAGGAAAACAGACAGCCTTCGGGATAATTTTTTATAGCTTAAAAAGAGCAGTATATAGTCAGAACTGCTCTTCTCCATAATCTTAACTTACTCTTTCTTCCTAGTATAATGATATAAGGCTTTTCCCTCTATACCAACAAAATACATAGACAAACCATCTTTTGTTGCCGAACATAAACTAAACCCTGGAGACGATCCTGAAAAAATAGTCATGTCGTTAGAAGAGACATCGCGAACTTGTGAACCAGCAGTATTTACAAAATAATCAACCTGACTATCCGGACTTTTTTGATGCTGGAAAATGTGATCATGAGAACCAACGTAAAAATCAACGTGATGTTTTTTTAGTATAGGATTAAGATGCTCAACCAGCTCTTCTGTATTTTTTCTGGTAGGATGCGCACTATAGACCGGATGATGCCCAACCACAACAACCCAATCTTCATTTGCTACAGTTAATACACTATCAGTCCAGGCCAATTGTTTTTGTGCAGCTTCCATTGAATAACGCTCATCCTCATCGCTGCGCCCTTTAAAAGCCATAAACATTGGCTGAGTATCTAATATAACCAACCTTACACTTACTCCTCTGCTTTCTCTAACAACCGTATAATAGGTAGCAGGCATTCTCCAACGACGACTTATTTTTGAATAATCTACTTGTGCCTGCACATTTCCTGAATAATCATGATTTCCCAGTGCAGGATACCAGTCAACATGTGTTATCGGATGAGTATATATATTTTCGAAAGAAGTCATCCACAAAGGGTCTTGCGTGCTTTGCACTCCCCGCACCTGAAAATTATCTCCACCTGTAACAAAAAATTTCACTCCACATTTAATAGAAACATCCGTCATCATATCAGCAACCTTTTTTTGATTGTAATAACCATTTCGGCCAAAATCACTGATTATCGCAAAATTTAAATTACTGTTGGCAGGTAACTGAATGTCTTGTGCAAAAACAGCCAATTGTGTTAAGAAAAGGAATAATAAGATTGATAGTAACTTTTTCATTTTTAATAATTTTTGTTTTAAAATTTAGTTATTCTGATTGCTATGAAACCAAGGCTTCAGACAGTTAACATCTTTTGGTAAAGCAAGAAAAAGGACATTTAGAGAATTCATAATTTTTGTTTTTAAAACCGGATGAACATTGAGATCCTCTTTCGGCAAATCTTCTATTTTCTCAGCCAAACAATAAATACATTTAAAAAGCAATGAATCTTCGCACGGATTATCATCAATATTTATTTTCATCTGGTTCATTGAAAAAAAGAGAACAAAAAATCAAAAAAGGGACACAAAAGGAGGATGTTTCTCTATGTTCTAAAACACAAGGAGAATGATGTACCTCCTCCGTTTTTATCCATTCCAATTTGGCACGAAGCATAATTTTAGTTCATGAATGGTACTGTTTACTCTTTCAATCTCCAATAATGTCCTTGCACGAATAATAATGAAATGTTTTATTATTAGACATAACTACCCAAAGCCCGTTTGGAAAGCCGGGAAGAGACACACTTGTTATATCATTCCCATCGCTGCGGCTTGCAGCCACCTTTATTATTTTTATAGGAATATGGTTATGCGGATGCCCCGGCGTTCCTTCTCTTGGAAAAATCCAGAATTGATCGGCTTGTTGGTCTGAAACAATAATATATCCTTTCCCGTCTGCATTTTTATAAATCGAAATGCCTTCATGGTCGCCAACAAATCCCCGGGTTGCAAATAACGCCAGTTCCTTATTTGCATTTTCAACATCCGGGTTTGCATAATATTTTCTGACTCCCACTTTTTCGTCTGAATAATAAACATATCCTAATTCCTCATCAACAGCTATCGCCTCTATTTCTTTCTTTCCGCTATATTTTCCAAACTGCCTTGCAAGTTCTATTCTTATTTTTCCCTGCTCATCGCTTTTAATCAGATACTGCCCGATATATCCTTCTTCAGGACCTGTTTTTCCACTCACAAATACAAAAAAGGAATTATCTTCTTTTCTGTTGTACAATGCAACTCCCATCGGGGCTCTGTTCTCATCGCCATCAAATACAATTAAATCGCCTGAATCTATAAGTTCTAATTCAGGAAGTTTAAATATGCGAATTCGTTTTCCTAATCGTTCTGACACAACTGCAATATCAATATTTTCGCCTTTAAACGGGAAATTATAAGCAATATCAACATTATTCGGCCTTGCCAATCCTCCATAAACTTTTTCAACCTTCCCTTTTAGATTAAAAGCATACAGGGAACCTGAAGAATCTTTATCAGTGCCAATAATCAAACTTTTTGATTTATCTGTCTTATTAATCCATATTACAGGATCATCGGTATCCCATTTTACTGTATCCGTAATAATTTGTGGCACTACTATGCTGTATGGAATTTCCTGACCAAAGCCAACAAACGATTTTATAATAAATGCCAGGCAAATACTTATTTTCAAGTTAAATATCTTCATCTTTTACTTATTAAAATACAACGACAAATCGGCTTCAAACACATTCCCTTCATTGTCTGATGCCAAAATAATCCAGGGCGCATTTTCGGGGAGAGGAGATTTTGAACCAGTAACGTTATTTACAAAACGGGCTCCGTCAGTTTCTGCACTATACGGGGCAATTACAGTTGTTACATTTTTAAGGATCTTTACATTTGTAGTATCTGCAATCCCGAAAACAATCTTGCTCTGGCTTCTGTTTTTTGAATTGTAAATTGTATAGCCGTTTAATATGAGGGAAGGCTGCTTTTCCACCGATAGAATAATTGACCGGCTTGGATGTTCAACACTTCCGAGATCACAGTACGGATAATTTCTCCAGCTTCCTTTTGGCGAACGAACTCTTAATACAAATTGTGGCCCTCCAATAATATCAACACTGTTTTTCGTTGCTACCCAAAGAGTGCCATCTTCCGAGGATGCGGTATTTAAATGATCATCAGCTGTCTTATTTCCCTGTTCAATAATAACTTCTTTTCCCCATCTATCTACGGGCTGCCCATTTAGATGAATCCGGTTTTTCACGGCCTGATTTATCTGATCTGACCAAATTACGCTAACTCCTTCAGGAACTGTGGCGACAGTACAAATATCATCCTTCCCAATACCACTGGCTAACACATTCGGTTTTTGCCACTTTTTTTCTCCGTTCTTTGAAGTCCAAACACAAACCTTATCTCCATCAACAGCAGCAACCCAGTAATGCCCATCTGAATCAGACGTAATTGTAGCTGTTTCAATATCATGTTCTTTTCCCGGAGAAAGCAAAGTTGCCAGTTTTTGTACTTCCCATGAATCTTTATTTCTCTCCAGACGAAATACCACAAGATTTTTTTCATCTACACCAACTGCCGTAACTGTATTATCTTTTACATAAACATCAGCACGACCAGGAACTCTCTCCAGTTTCTCATTAATTTCCGGATGTTCTATCCAGCCATTATTTGTGCGTTGCCAAAGCGACGGACCATTCGACCGGGGCATTATTGCCCACCAGCAATCCTCCATATACCACAATTTTGACTGAGGTTTATCGGCTGTAGGAAAGGGATAATCTACCTTAAAAACGGGATATTCCACCGGACTATTCCCTTTTTTTATTCCACCAGCAACAGCAAGATGATGTATAAAAATCAGTCCTGCCAAAAAATATTTTATCCTCATCGGGTATTTAAAATTTAAATTATAGTTTTTTCTATTCGATATTTTCCTGATTTTAGGCTCAAAAACAAGCTATTACTCTTTTTGAATCAGGTAGTGTTTATTATCTGTCTTTTTGAATTTAAGCCCGGTTAACTTCGAGAGGTTATCAAAAACTTCATTCATTTCTTTTGTAACATCCAGTTTCCCTGTAATCAGCATCGGGCCACTGAGCATATCTTCATATTCAAAGGTGATATTATAATACCGTTCCAACTGCCTTACTATATCTGTTAAATCGGTATTTACAAAGTTCAGTAATCCCTGTGTCCAAAGAGTATACGTTTCCACATTAACATCGGCCACCTCAATATTATGCTCATTCTTATTGTAGTTAGCCATTTGTCCGGGGACTAACTTCAAATCTCTTTCAAAAATAGTTGCATCTGTTCTGTTTAATTTAACACTTCCTTCTGCCAGTACTGTTTTCACTGAATAGTCTTCAGGATATGCAGAAACATTAAACTTTGTTCCCAATACTGAAATTTTCACATCCTCCGTTTTTACAATAAAAGGGTGTTTTTTATTTTTAGCTACACTGAAAAAGGCTTCGCCACGAAGAAAAACTTCTCTTTTTTTCCCAACAAAATCGGAAGGATAAATAAGTTGGCTACCGGCATTTAGCCACACAACCGAACCATCAGCAAGAGTTATAACAGATCTATTTCCATAAGGGACAACCAAAGTATTCATTGAAAATGCATTCTTTTTGTCCTTTTCTATGGTTCTTTCATTATTTAAAATAATCTCATCATTATTTGTGTAATCGAGCTCTGCCGTGCCACTTTTCAGAGGGATCTGGCGGTTTTTAATAATTAAAGTTGGTTGGCTCATCTGGGCTGGCAGAACTGAATTTGCTGTCAATTGATTATTTTGCTGCTTATTCAAATACACATAAACCAAACTGCCTCCAATTAACAAGCAGATAATAGCAACGGCGGCATATTTTAAAACCGATCTAAGAAAGAAAAAGGAGAACCCCCTGGCGTCTTCTTTTTCCATTTGCATAATAATACGTTCTGCCAGTACGCGTTTTTCTGTTTCACTTAACTCCTCTTCCTGATATTTGAAATAATTTTCAAATTGAGATTTAAAATCAAGGATAAAATCTGCTTCCTGTGGATTGATTTTAAGATAATTCACCCAATAAGATTCAATCTCTTTTGTGGGATGGTAAATCCATTTAAAAAACAATGGATTTTCTATCAAACGTTCATAAATATCCATTTTATAAATTTGATTACAGATATAAGAGAATGGAAGGTATAAAAAGGGACAAAAAAAATCTTTTTTTTACGACTTGAAACAAAATGCAAATAATTCCAAGCTAATTTTTTCAATTTTCCCCCGAATATGTTTCAACAACCTATAAACCTGTTTCTTTACCGTATCGGGTTTTAAATGAAGCAATTTTCCCATTTCAACATAGGTAAGTCCTGTATTAAATTTCAAATAGATTAACTCTCGTTGTTTGGCACTTAAATTCTGTACCTCTTTTTGTAATGACTTTATTTTGTCGTTGCTAAATTCAATATTCTGCTCTTCGATGGAAAACTTCAAATCAAATTTTTCATTCAGAGAATCAGCCTGCTCAAAACGTTCATTTTCTTTTAGCTTTCTATATATAGTGCGTTTAAGCGATTTTAAAAGATAAAATTCCAACGACTCCGGTTTCCGAAGGTTTATTTTGTAGGTGTATATGTCAATAAAAAGATCATGAATAGAATCTTCTAACAGATGTTTATCAATTGTTAATTTTGAACCATAAGCAAATAACTTGTCAATATATTCAGCATATATCGTTTCGAAAGCACTATGGTCGCCATTTCGAAATTTATTCCAAACTAACTTCCAATACTCCCTTTCCGAAGGTGTTTTCACAATAGAAATTTTATTTTTAAGTCTACCCTGTTATAAATCTAACAAAATCGTTTCAATGTTCGTTAGATTTTCTCTTCAATTACAAAGGTAAAGAAACAAACAAATTGTTAAGCCCCTATTAATATACATCTAAAGTTGAATTAAGATAAATTGAGAAATGGTTTTACTTTCGAATTTTTGTGTTTAGTCATAACAGTTATTACCAGAATATCTAATTCAATAAATTTTATGTAAATTTGAAAACAGAATTTATCATCTGTCTAAATCAAATCATTATGAAACAAAACTTTACCATTTTAGGATTCATCATCCTGTTTTTATCTGTAATAATAACTCCCCTTCATGCCGAAATAAAATTACCGTCTATTTTTGGCGACCACATGGTTTTACAACAACAAACCGAAGCTGCCATATGGGGAGAAACATCACCAAATAAAACGGTAAAAGTAACTACCTCGTGGAATAAAAAAAGCTACACTACAAAAGCAGACGGGCAGGGAAACTGGAAACTAAAAGTAAAGACACCCGCGGCAGGAGGACCTTATACTGTTACCCTTTCAGACGGCAAAGCACTGCAACTAAAAAATGTATTGATTGGGGAAGTATGGATTTGCTCTGGCCAGTCGAATATGCAAATGACTATGAGTGGTTATTTTAATCAACCCATTTTAAATTCCAACGAAGATATTGCAACTTCAACAAATGAATCGATTCATCTATTTACCGTAAAACGGGAGAAAAGCCTTACTGCTCAGAATGATTTCACAGGGGAATGGCTGGAATGTGTTCCTGAAAATGTAGCCGATTTCAGCGCTGCTGCCTATTATTTTGGAAAAATGATACAACAAGTTTTGCAGGTTCCGGTTGGACTGATTTGTTCCAGTTGGGGTGGCACACGAATTGAGCCCTGGATAAGCGAAAACGGCTTTAAAGAATTTGACTGGGTAAACCTTCCCGATAAAAACAGTACCGGAGATTTTTCGCAACAAACGCCTACAGTTCTATTTAATGCCATGATTTCACCTATGGTAGGTTATGCTTTTAGAGGCGCGTTATGGTATCAGGGAGAATCAAACAGAAATGAACCGGCATATTATGAAAAACTCATGCCCGGATTAATTGAAAACTGGCGAACAGAATGGAGCATTGGAGAATTTCCATTCTATTATTGCCAGATAGCACCTTATGATTATGGCACATCCGGATTAAACTCTGCATTTTTGCGTGAAGCCCAGCTCAAAGCCTCAACAGCTATTTCAAATACAGGGATGGCCTGCTTGATGGATGTAGGAGAGGCACATTGTATTCACCCGGCAGATAAAGAGGCAGCCGGACAACGGTTGGCTTACCTTGCGCTGGCAAAAACATACGGCCAAAATGGATTTGAATATTCAGGCCCCGTACTAAAGGAAATGGACATTGAAGGCCCGGTGGTAAAACTTTCATTTGAACATGCAAAAAATGGATTGACCACCTATGGAAAAGAGCTCAACCATTTCTATGTTGCAGGAGAGAACCAACGCTTTTATCCGGCACAGGCTACCATCACCCGCAAAGGAATTACATTGTTTTCGCCAAATGTAAACCAACCGGTTGCTGTGCGTTATGCATTCGACGATTTTGTGGTTGGAGAATTGTTCAATACCGAAGGGCTACCTGCATCTTCCTTCCGAACCGACGATTGGGAGATAAAATAAACGGGCAAGAGGTTATATAATAAAGGGCAGGATCTTTGAAAAACGCAAGTTGCAAATTACAATAAGGATCCTGCTCTTTGTTCTTAAAACAGCATTCTCTTTATTTTATGAAATTGGATTTTCTCTTTTATGATTACACTCTTGCATTTTATTTTCCCCATTCAGTAGGTATTGCTGCCATTTCAAATACAATTTCATCGCATTTCACCAAATCCTCATGCTTTATAAATGGCTTTAATATTGGCCTTCCATCTATTTTTAATGATTTGATGTATTTCTTACCCTCATCAACACCTTCAGCCATAATAACTATTTTTTTATTATAAGGAGCAGGAAGGTTTAACTCTGTTTTTGAAAACATGGGAGAGCCGACAACATACTCGCCACTTCCAGGACAAACCGGATAAAAACCAATACTACTAAATGTTAACCATGCCGACATTTGCCCGCAATCATCATTCCCCGAAAGCCCATTAGGAGCATTTCTATAATTTAAAGGTGTTTGTTCCCAAATTTTTTCCTGTGTTTTCCATGGTTCTCCAGCATAATTATACAAGTAAATAAAGTGGTGCCCGGGTTCGTTCCGATGCTGGTAATGCCCCTCATTAAAATTACGATCGAGCATATTAGCAAATATATTTTTCCCACCCATTAAAGAAATTAGACCATCTACGTCTTGCATTGCACAAAACAAGTAAGTCCATTTGCCACCTTCGGTTATTCCTTCCTCAACCACTTGTTCCACTTCATCTACCCGCGATGTTACCTCTTTCAAAAAATTTCCTTTAGAGTCTTTGGCTTCCATAAACCCGGTTTGCGGGTTAAAAATATTCTTGTAATTTTTGCTTCGCTTCATGAAAAAAGCGTAATCTTCGTTTTTCCCCAATACATTTGCTATTTGCGCTACACAATAATCATTGTAGGCAAACTCTAATGTCCGGGAAACAGATTCAGCAGTTTTATCGGCTGGAACATATCCTTTATCTTTATACCATGTTAATCCTCCGCGAGCTTCATACAATTTTGTTTTTTCACGATCAGCCCACCTTGTTCCAGTGTCATTCTCCGGAGGAGTCATCGCGTCCTTATAAACTGCCGCATAGGCTTTTTGAAGGTCGTATCCACGAAAATTCTTCACAAGAGCATCGGCGATTACAGCATCGGCATGTGTCCCAATCATTATATTTGAATAAGTAGGATTAGGCCACTTGGGCATCCAACCACCTTCATCATACATATTCAAAAGCGATTCTATCATTGGTTCTACATGCTCCGGTGCAACTAATGTTAGCCATGGATGTTCCGCCCGGAAAGTATCCCACATAGAATAATCATTATAGCTTACTCCTTCATGTACCTTATCATCAAAGGCACTGTAGTATTTGCCATATTCCGAGAAAATACGAGGGTATTGAAGCGTACGGAACATTGCAGTATAAAAACAAACCTTTTGGTCATATGTCCCGCCTTCAACCTTAACCCTGTCAATGTATTTTTTCCAGTCATCACGATTTTGCCGGACTACCGATTGAAAGTCCCAACCTGGAATTTCTTTTTTTAGATTTTCACGCGCCTGCTCAATGCTAATAAATGAAGTTGCTATTTTTAACTGAATGGATTCATCCTTTTTTGTATTGAAATATACATAGGCCCCCAAATGATCGGCTTTTTCTTCCAGTTGTTCATTATACATTTCATTTCCATTCCATACACCAGAAGTGGTAAATGTTTTTGAAAACTGCATAACAAAATATCCCTTAAAATTAGGAATATCAGGACCAAGCATATACGAATAACGATCTGAATTGTATCCTATAACCTCATTGCTTTCAGGTACAATTTTCACCCATCCATTAAATTCTTTTTCGTTGGAAATCTTTCTGCTGGCTTCCACAAAAATATGATTCTTTGTACCGGAAGGAAAAGTAATATTAAAAATAGCGCTTCGCAGTGTTGCAGCCATTTCCGTTTTAATATTCTCACCATTATTTGTATGCGCCTCAACCGAATAATAATACGGAGAAGCTTTTTCGTTTTCATGACTATACTGCAAAGCCCTTTCAGTAGCTGCTATTTTTACATCGCCAATTGAAGGCAAAAACGAAACAAAACCGTAATCCCCCATCCATATAGCAGGCTGATGTGTGCCAATAAAGCCAATCAATGTTGAATCTTTATAATTATATGGATTGCGACTAATATAATTTTCCCTGGTCATGGCACACCACTGAGTCATAGCAAATGGTGGAGCAACTGATGGAATAGTTCCACCATAATCGGATTCAGAACTCCCTGTAGAACCAATAAAAACATTAATATATTTCAAAGTATCTACTTCCGTTTCCTCATTTAGAATTTTATTGCACGAGAATAGAAGTACGCATAAGCACAGCGCTGAAAACAAGTTTTGTTTCATAGTTCTTTTTGAATCAGATATTACAAACATCGTATATAATGCTCTTACGACGAACTTTCTGCTGCAAACTTTTTTATTTAAATTTCGAGAATGTTATCAGCAAAAAACCCCATCCTTTCTTTTTATTTCACCCAATTTTATAGAATAAAATTATTTTACCACCAATTCAGCCCAAATGGGTTTATGGTCAGATAACGGTCGTTCCATTTCGATTATTTGCCCGCCCAGAACATCTAACCTTCCAGTATTAAACATAATATGGTCTATTACTTCTCCATTTCCCTCATCAGCCGGAACTTTTGCATCCCAGGTGTTCTTTTGGGTGCAATCAACCCCCAGTTTCTTCCATGTATTATCCATGCCAATTTCGCGAAACATCTCATAATACATGTTCTTTTTCTCCGAATTGGAAGGAATGAAATTAAAATCGCCGGCAACAACCGATATTTCCTTATCCTGTTTTTCCTTTAGATAATTTACAAAAGCAGTTATCTTACCCGTTGTTTCATCGATATGAGCCTGGTTTCTCCAACCAAAAGGAAAATGAACGGCATATATTACAAATTCAGTATCATTAATTTTTGTTTTTGCCCGTGTTGCTGTATGCATTGTATCGGCCATTAAAACTTCTTCATAATCAAACAGCGGTGTGCGGCTAACAATTGTTTTATATTTATCCTCATGACCAGCTGTTGAATATTTCCCAACAACAGAATATTTCAGACCCATTACGTCGCCCACATTTTTAGTCCAGTCCCCGCCGGGAGCCTCGCAAAAGCAAACAACGTCAAAATCAAATGGTTTTAATGCTTCTCCAATTTCAGTTCCGGTAGCATTCTTGCTGTATTCAACATTATATGCTGCTATTTTAATATGTGCTTTCTCTGGTTGTGCTTCCTGTTGTCCCTTTTTCGAAGTATTGCTACATGAAAAAAGTAATAAACAGGCTGTAATAAAAAGTATTGTCTTCATTTTAATTAATTATTTCATTATCTATTATTCTCACTGAAAGCCAGGCTGATCTTACAATTACTATTTTTTAGATGTAGCAATACAAAAAATCATTTTTCTTTTTTCTAAAAAAAAGAGTAACTACTTATTTAACAATATTGTAATAATAAACAGGCTGAATCGAATGGTTATCTGTATATGAAAATGAGGCTGTCCAACAGTGAACTTTTAAATCATGAAAATTACAAATTGTAATCCTGGTCTTATTTCTTCCCCAAAACTCTTCTATAGTAAATTTCCAGGTAATTATCTTCATTATTACTTACAATCTGACATTTCTTAAAAATATATTGAACCTTTTGGACAGCCCCTTTAATTACTGTTTAGTATTAATTTTCAAACAATGTTTTTACCTCATTTGCAGTAAGAGCTTTATTATATATCGTTAATTCATCCATTAAGCCAGTCATTTGGCTTCGCGTATCACTCCCTGCATTATAAATTCCTCTTCCATCTTCAAATAATGTTATCGGATAATCATTGTTTACATCGTATAATTCATCAGGAATCAGGCTCAAATCGGAGAAAGTATCAACACCGCTGTTTCCATATTCCTGTCCATCAATAAAAACAGATAGTTCCTGAGCAGTGCGATCAAACACAACAGTAACCATGTGCCAGGCATCATCGGACAAAGCAGGAGCAGGTGGATTACAAGTTGCCGCACGCCAATCAACACGTGCTGTTTTTGGGTTGTCAGCACAATTTAACAACCAGCCGTGTTCAACACCGTTTCCGGGAACATAAGTATCTCCATCATCAATACATAATACAAACCCTGGATTACTTCCTCCACTCCAGTCTTTATTAGAAATAATGGACGGATCAGAAGCTATTCCCGGAATTTTTACCCAAAGATTAAAACTGAAGCTTTCAGAGCCCGGACGTAATAAATCGTGCCGGGGAAGTTGAGCAAATGCTCCCGGAAGGAAATTAGCAACTTTCCCTCTGGTTGCATCTTCCACGAAAACGATATTGGCAGTTGCTGTTGATCCCAAAACTGCATCAAAGCGGTTTCCGCTAACATCGCCTAAATCTTCGTCTAAAGGTAAATGCACCACCAACTCGGAACCACTTCCTGCAGTTGTTGTAAAATTCCAGGATGTTTTATCGGTAATTCCTGCAAAATTATTCCCGGCTACGTCTTTTATTACACCAGCATCAAATTTCACATAATAGTTCTTACCAAATTCAAGTGACTGCGGTAATGTAATTGAAAGTTTCGATTGCTTTGCCACTACCGACTCACTCTCTGCATCGATTGTAAGTACAGGCTGCTCATTGCTATTGTAAATAATTATGCTACCCGATGCGGCCCTTACAGGTTCATTAAAAGTAAGCTCCAGCATAAAAACCGTAGCTGCGGTTTCATCGTCCACCGGAAATACTGATTCCAATTCAGGTGCTTCAAGGTCTCCGGTATTTCCTGCGGTAGAAAAAGTCCACTCCTCTTCATCAGGCATTCCAAAATAGCTATTCCCCGCCAAATCTTTGACTAGACCGGCATCTAAAACAACCTGATAACTACGCCCCGACAAAAAATCGGAAGGATTGATAGTCATAATCCGTCCCACATTGCCAATGGTTACCGCATCTGAATTTACATCAATAACCTGTTTCCCTTGTTCAATATCTGTTGTGATGGTTATATTGCCTTCTCCTTTTACAACAATATCATCAAAAGTTAAAATCAGATTGCTGTTTGTTGCAACTCCATCAACTCCCGAAACCGGATTGTAACTTACTACATAAGGATTGATTATGTCCCCTGTTGATTCTTCGTCGTCTTTACACGAAAAAGCAATTAATGTTAATACTACTGCCATCAAGCAGATACTATTTTTTTTGAAAATATTTTTTTTCATGATTATTATTTTTTTGTTAATCAACATCCCACCAAACACGTGTTGATAATGCATCACCATCTCCGCCAAGCATTTGAACTGCTTCGTTATAATTATCCTCATTAAGCCTCATCTCATCTGCCGGATAAATGTACCGTACAGGAACATATCCAATACTCTTGGGCCCGGGCGTAATTGCTGGAACACCAACTCTACGCCATTCAAACCATGCTTCAGAGCCGCATAAAAACAGGCAAAGCCATTTCTGAGTATATATCTTATTTAATTTTTCGGTGGTTGTTCCGGTATAGGCCACGTTTTCCTGTGCATAATAACTGGCAGGTGGAATTACCTGTGCAGCACTGGGAACAATAAAATTAGATGGAATACGGCTCGAATAATATGCGAACTGATCCTTTACACCATTCAGATAATATGTTTCAGCATCTCCGGTTGTAATGTATCCTTTTTCTTTTGCTTCTGCCAAAATAAACTGAAGTTCGGAATAGGACATAATAATGGTTTGGGAAGCATTCATAGATGCAAAGTCCGGGGCATAATCCTCCGGAGCCCATAACAAACCAATAGGCGACTGATTCACTGCTCCCCCGTTCCATTCTTCTTCATTTACAATACCATTGGGAACGCCTCCATACTCCGGATTATCTGTATTTATAGTTGCCGGGGTAGGCATTGCAAAAACAGCCAGACGTGGATCGTTCATTGATTTCAATATTACTTCCATATTGTATGAAAGCCTTGACGAGGAAGACCAGTCACTCACATTTCCATTGAAACAAGGATGTGCATTTGCCCTTTCTTCCAAATATTGTAAAGCTGCCTGATCGGCATTTGATGAAAACAACGGATAATCTTCCGGATTATCAAGCATTTTTTGCATTGCTTCAGACGGGTCTTTTCGCCCCGACTGCCGCATCAAAAGGCGAAATTGCAAACCATTAGCGAGCTTTTTCCAGTTTTGTACATTTCCATCATAAAGAATATCCCCGTTCACAACTTCATTTGTTGTCCCAAGTAAATCATTTGCAGTAGCCAAATCAGTTAAAATTCCTGCATATACTTCTTCCTGTGAGTCATATTTTGGAAAATTTATATCCTCATTTGCCCTTCCTGCTTCTGAATAAGGAATAGGGCCAAAGGTATCTGTAAGACATTGAAATATCCAGGAACGAAGAATTAAACCAATAGCCTGATAATTTGCATACCCATGCTCTTCTGCAATAGCTATCAGATAATTAATATCTTTAATGTAAGTATAATTTTCCCAGCCAAAGCGGTCTGCATCAGAACGCGACCAGTCACTAAAAGTACTTACAAATTGATTTGCGACCTGATCGGCTGCTACAGATGTTCGGTCAAAACTATCATCCCAGTTATGATTGGCTGTTTCTCTAATTATATTAGGAAGTAAAAGAGCCGGATCAGTAACCCGATCAGCTTCATTTGGATTCGTATTTATTTCTTCGAAATCCTTCGTGCACGAAATCAAAAAAAGAACGGCACATAAACATGTTAACAGTGCTTTATATAAATTATTCATGGTTGTCCGTATTTTTTAAAATTTTACATTCAGGTTAACACCGTAACTTCTTGTAGAAGGCAGGCTCATATTTTCAAAGCCAGGAACAAGGCCACCGCCTGTTGTTGCAGTTGTAACTTCAGGATCGAAATGCTGATTGCTTTTGGGTGTCCAAAGGAATAAATTCCGGCCAACAACTGACACGCTCATATCCTTAATATAATTATTGAATATCTTTACCGGTATTTTGTATCCGAATTTCAACTCGCGCAACTTCAAATAGGTTGCATCAAACAACTGTCCTTCGCTAATGTGGTCGATAAGTCCTTTATGAAAATAACGAGCGTCAGTACCATAAACCCCTTCGCTGTATGTTCCATCAGTACTTATTGAATTAGCTACATATTCGCCATTTACCAGAGCTGCTCCAACCATGTAATAAGGCTCATCGTATTCGTGTCCCACTTCTCTTGCCGAGCGACCTCCGGCACTTTCACTTAACTGTCCGGCTCCCACTCCTTTGTTATAAAATCGCGATATAAATTCACCTCCGTAATGAATGTCAACAAGAACACCCAATGTAAAATCCTTGTAAGAAAAATTATTGGAGATACTCCCAATCCAATCCGGATTAATATTTCCCAAATAAATATCGTCATCGGTTGCTTTGGGACGGCCATTTTCAAATATAATAATCTCACCAGCCCTTGAACCACTTTCTACACGCTGATAACCCGGACCGTAAATTGCCCCCATTTTTTCACCAATGCGCGCTTGAATTGAAGCATCTTCTCCAGGTGCCGACTGAGTAATGGAAGTTATATCACTGGCAAGTTCAATTACTTTTCCGGTATTTTTTGAATAGTTTAAGGTTATAGACCATTGAAAACCATAATCTTTTTGAATAGGCACTGCATTAAGCATTACTTCAAAACCTTTATTCTGAATTTCCCCCGCGTTAATAACTCTCGAACTATAACTGGTTGAAGAGGTTAAAGGAATATCTATAATCTGGTTTTTCGACCGGGTATCATAAAAAGTAAGGTCAAGCCCCAACCGACTTTTCATCAACCGCATATCTGTTCCAATTTCGTATGTAGTAATACTCTCTGGTTTCAAATTATTATTTTTCAGTACCGAACTGCTCGACAATGTATAATCATCGCCCCATGGTTGTGAGAAATTAAAGGTGTTATATAAATTGTATGCTCCTGTATCATTTCCCACCTGGGCTATACCCAACCTTATTTTTGCCTGTGTTACCCATTCCGGCATTTCAAAAACCTGATTGGTTAGCACACTAAATGAGGCTGAAGGATAAAAATATGAGTTATGATTTACAGGTAACGTGCTCGACCAGTCGTTCCTGGTAGTTAAATCAAGATAGTAAGTACTTTTATAATCAAGTTGAGCAAATGCATACAAACTATTTATTTTTTCCTCGGAACTGAAAGAACTTGTCACAATCTCTGCGGCGCTATTAGTTATTGTATAAATACCCGGAACCAAAAGTTCTGGTGCAGTAACCGAGCGGAACCGCGATTCCCGTATCATTTGATTTCCGCCAGCAGAAATCCGGTAATTAAATTCATCTCCAACTTTATCTTTATAACTTAAAAGAAAATCAAGGTTTTGCTCTTTAAAATACTGAGTCACTTCCCGGTACATTCCCTGCTCGTACCCAACGGTACTCAAAGCCCATTTCATCGGACGAAAATCGTTATACACATCAATTCCTCCGCGCGCCATTAATGACAGCTTATCAGAAAAATCGTAGTTTAACTCAATATTCCCAAAAAAGCGGTGCTTGTCCTGGCCTTTCGTATTTTCATATTGGTAAAAAAAAGGGTTGTTGTGGTTCTCTCCATAATTATACTGAAATTGCTTCTTCCCTTCAAATCCTTGCTGCCAGTAATCTCTTAAAGCATTCATATCTCCGCTTCTAACAAACCAAACCATAAAATACATTATAGAGTTTCTTCCGTACCCCGTCTCCGGGCGATTGGTGCTCGTTGTATTGATATAGTTCATTGACACATCGGCTTTAAACTTATCGGTAAAATTATAGTTGGATTTTAAAGCGAAAGTATTTCGCTTTAAGTCGTTATTGGGAATCACTCCCGACTGATCCAGATTGGTATATGAAAAACGAAAATTTCCTTTATCATTTCCTCCGGTTAAAGAAACATTATTAAAATAAGTATGTCCCGTATTAAAAAAATCTTTAATATTATCAGGATAAGCAATCCATGGAGAAGGAATAACTTCTCCCCGATTTGGGTTTGCCACATCACCACCACGCATTCCGCCAATGGTAGGCGAAAAAAATTGTTTCTCTATGGTTCCTACATTTAACCGGGGGCCCCAGCTTTCATCGTAAGCATCGTATACACCGTTGGGATAATCGGACCAGGTTGCACCAAAATTAGAACCTTCGTACAAACCATTACTTCCCTGGCCAAATTCGTTTTGAAATTTAGGGAGCCGTAAAAGCTGTTCAAATGTTGTTCCTGAATTGATGGTTACGCCAAGTCCTTTTCTTCCCTGTCCTGATTTTGTGGTGATAACAATTACCCCATTTGCAGCACGTGAACCATATAATGCCGAAGCTGCCGGACCTTTCAGCACAGTCATCGATTCTACATCGGAAGGATTTATTTCAGCAGAACTATTTCCATAATCAGCTGTAGTGGAGTTATTCGTTCCGGCATTCCCAACCGGGATTCCGTCAACAATATACAAAGGTTCGTTTGCACCAAAATTTAATGAGTTCTCACCTCGGATAACAATTCTCGATGAAGAACCAACAGCGCCGGAAGATGTAATATTAACACCGGCAACTTTCCCTGATAAAGAATTAACAAAATTTGTTTCACGAGCTTCATTCAGGTCATCTCCATCAATTTCCTGAACAGCATATCCCAGCCCTTTTTTATCCCGGGTAATACCTAAAGCTGTAACAACTACTTCATCAACACCAATGCTTTCTTCCTCCATTTCAACACTAAATGAAGTATTCCCACCAATTTCAACATTTTGTGTTTTCATCCCCACAAAAGAAAACTGTAAAACTTTGGCTTCAGAAGGAATGGAAAGAGCAAACACCCCATCCACATTTGTAACGGTTCCGACAGTAGTCCCTTTTACAACAACAGATACTCCTGGCATAGGCAATCCGGCGCTGTCAAGAACTTTCCCATCAATGTTCTTTTTTTCAGGTTGCTGAAGCAACAGACCATTTTCTCCTTTTATCGAAGGAATTTGTTTTTCCAGTTCCTTCATTGGCTCTTTACCAATCACAATCTGCCTGTCACTTATAATATAAATATTATCGGTGCCTGCGAACAGCTGATCCAATATTTTATCAACCGATTCACTGGTTACCTGAATCGACACTCGCCGGTTCAAATCGACTTGCTGTTCCTGATAGAAAAACAGAAATTCACTCTGCAATTCAATGGTTTTCATTACTTCACCAACAGTTGCATCATGCAATTTCAGCGTAAGATTTTGGGAATAAGAACTGGCACTAAACGTCAACGCCGAACTTACTACTATAAGAAACAAAGTTAACCGCATAACACGCATTAATTTACGGAAGAGACAATAAAACTCCCCGTGTTGTTTTTTTTTCATAATTTTGAATGTTTTTTCATTTTTAGAATAGAAAATTCATTTAAGCCCGGGGGTTGTTGGCAGCAAACCCGGGCTTTCTATTAGTCCTAACTTTTTTGTTTTTTTTACTTCACTGGCAATAATGGTTTTAAGATGAATATGTCATTATTTTTTTTCACAGAAAAAGATGCTGAGAAACCAATATTTCTCAACACTTTCGAGAGATCGTCGGCCAAATCGAGTTTCCCGGAGAAGGTAAGCTCACGGGATATCGATCTGGCATCTATTTTTTGATTGTAGTAGCGTTCTAATTTTTTAAAAACTTCGGTTAAAAGAATATTATCAAAAACAAGGTATCCTTCAATCCAGGAAGAATACAATTCCACATTAACCCTGTCTTTCTCCAAACTTTCCTTCTCCTTATTAAATACAAGCCTATCACCGGGAGTGAGTTCAACTAAGCGGGCAAATCTTTTATTCCTCTTCGCATTAATCTTTCCTGAAAGGAGCACTGTTTGGGTGACCTCATCGTTTGTATAAGACGAGACGTTAAATCGGGTACCGGTTACATTTATCTGCATATCGCTGGTAATAACATGAAAAGGTTTCGAAGGATTTTTTGTAACATCAAAAAATGCCTCTCCCGATAAGAATACCTCCCTTGAATTGGCTAAAAACTGAACAGGGTACGAAAGCTGACTGCCAGCGTTTAGCCATATTTTTGTTCCATCTACCAAAGTAATTTCAGAATGTTTCCCATAAGGGACAATAACCTGAGTCATTGCCGGAGCATTAGAGGTTCCTTTAAAATTATCCAGCTGCACAGTATCATTATTTATTGTAAGTGTTCCGGTTTTTGTTTGCTGAATATCTGCTTCATCTGTATCAAATTCATTTACAGTACCATCAGGTAAAATCACTTTTCCATTTTCAAACTTATCCGGGTTAATAGCTGTAAAAGGCAATGGTTCTGCACCTTTCTGAGAATAATAAATGATTGCACCTACAGATAATAACAAAAGAACCACTGCTGCAACTCTTTTAAACAGTAAAATTCTCCTCTTTTGCAGATTATTGGAAGATTCTATTTTTTGGTAAATTTTATCAAGTGCAAGTTCAGAAACCTGTGGTTCCGTAATCTGTAATGCTTTTATGTACATTACAGCTTCTTTTACCATCTCCTTCTTATCCGGGTTTTCTTTTTGAAATTCCAACCAATATTTATCATCCTCTGAACCGGGATGCAAAACCCAGTTCATAAAACTTGTATCAAAAATAAAATCATGGGTAGAATTATATTGTTTCTGAATCATAATCTACGTTCTTTTATATTATAAAGACATAAGATTATAAAACATCATCACTTTTTCTTGATTTTTTCAAAAAATACACAAAAAAAGTACTACTTATAAAAAATGTATCTGACTATAATTCTTCACAGAAAGCAACAGAATGATTATCAACCAGTTCTTTTCTGACAAGCAGAGAGAATAGATGAAAGAATACAAAAGGAGTTTTAATTTTTTCTGAAACTTCCTTTTTCATCGATTGGATTGCTTTAGAAATAAGATTACGGCAGCCTTCCACACTTATATCCATTATCTCGGCTACCGATTCATAATCCAATTCTCTTGTAAAGCGTAAGTAGATGGCTTCTTTCTGCCGCGGGGTAAGTTTACTTAAAGCAGCAAGCAATATCCGGGCTTTTTGAACAGAAATTTCTTCTGATATTAACTCGTGTTCAACAGACCAGGTTACTTCAAATTTATACTCTTCAATTTCCGTGTGAAAGATAAATCGTTTCTCTGCTTTTATTTTTCGTAATAATTTTCGTTTAAATGCTTTTAACAGATAAAAAAGAATGTTATCGGTTGGCCCCAGTTTCTCCCGGTTTTTAATCAATTCAGTAAATAAATCCTGAATAACATCTTCCACTATAAATTCATTCTGACTAAATTTAAGTCCGTATAAATAAAGCTTCCGTGCATATTCTGAATAAATAGCAAGAAAAGCCTGCTTGTCACCCTGCTTAAAAAGCGACCAAATTTCCAGATCCCCCAAGCCAGATAAATTCATTTCTTATTTGCTAAATCACATTACAAGTTTAGTAAATGCAGATAGAAAAACCAACCTATTTTTCTTTATCTCAATTGGGCACAAAATCAGTGAAAATTTTTCACTAAAAACTAAAATCGATATTAATATTTAATTAAAATCTCTGATGACTTATTTTAAATGAAACAAACTACACCTACTTAAAGAGTTTTTTTACCAAATCGGTTCTACCTTTTCCTTCAAGGTCCCGCTTTATCGAATTCCGAAACTCTTTTTTGTACCAGAAGAAAAACTGCCGCTGATTTTCTTTATCATGTTTGTTGCGGGCAGTGTAAATTTTTTCGAGAGTATATGGATGATAGCCCGAATAATAAACAACAGTGGCCAGGGTCATAGGTGTAGGAGTAAAATCCTGCACCTGCTCCAAACGAAAATTCATTTTCTTTGTTTTGATAGCCAAATCAGCCATGTCTTCCGATTTACTTCCCGGATGGCTCGAAATAAAGTATGGAATTAATTGCTGGTTCAATTTTTCTTCCTCATTTATTTTTTTGAATTCTTCATTTAGCTCTTCAAAAAGTTTAAACGAAGGCTTTCGCATAAATTTAAGCACTTCATCCGAAGAATGTTCCGGAGCCACTTTTAACCGCCCGGAAACATGATATTTAATGACTTCACGCAAATACTGGCGATTTACGTTATCCGTCTCTTCATTCCCGGTCTTTTCCAGAATCATATCGTAACGAATACCGCTTCCCACAAAAGCTTTCTTTACCTTTGGATTTTGCCTCACCTTTTCATATAAATTAAGCATGGGTTTGTGGCTTGTATCCAGGTTTTTACAGATAGTTGGAAAAATACACGACGGACGTTTGCATTTGCGGCAAATCTCTTCATGAATTCCTTTCATTTTGTACATATTGGCAGAAGGACCACCAAGATCAGAAATATATCCTTTAAAGTCGGGCATTTCAGTTACCTTCTCCACCTCCTTCAATACCGATTTTTCAGATCTGCTGGCAATAAACTTTCCCTGGTGCGCAGAAATGGTACAAAAAGTACAACCTCCAAAACAGCCACGGTGTATGTTAATCGAATGCCGAATCATTTCATAGGCAGGTATCACCTCCTTATTGTTGTAACGCGGATGGGGCAAACGGGTATATGGCAAATCGTAAACCTTGTCTATTTCATTCTCTTTAAAAGTTGGCCATGGCGGATTAACAATAATCTTTTTATCGCCCACTTGCTGAATCAACTTTTTGGCCTCCATTTTATTGGATTCTTCTTCGATGTGCATAAAATTACGGGCAAACTTTTTTCGGTCGGCCAGGCAATCTTCATGCGAAGCAAGTTCAAGCTCATCCCAATTTTTTTTGGTAGCGTAACTCTCATCTGCGTTTACCAAAAATGAAGTTTGCGGGATCGTTGTAAGGTTTTCTATTGGCACGCCCCGTTTTGTAAGCCGGGCAAATTCAACAATCGATTTCTCCCCCATTCCGTAAAAAAGCATATCAGCCCTGGAATCAACCAAAACCGAAGGCATTAATTTATCCGACCAGTAATCATAATGTGTTACCCGTCGCAACGAAGCTTCAATTCCCCCAATAATTAAGGGAACTTCAGGAAACAACTCCTTTATAATTTTCGAATAAGTAATTGTTGCATAATCCGGACGAAAACCGGCTTTTCCTCCCGGGGTATATGAATCGTTGTGCCGCTTCCGCTTTCCGGCCGTATAATGGTTCACCATCGAATCCATATTTCCGGCAGTAACAGCAAAAAACAATCTGGGCTTACCCAGCTTCTTAAAATCGCGTAAATCGTCTGTCCAGTTTGGCTGAGGCACAATGGCCACACGTAAACCTTCGGCCTCCAAAATACGGCCAATTACAGCTGCACCAAACGACGGATGATCAATATACGCATCACCGGTAAATAATATTACATCCAATTCATCCCATCCCCGCTGTTTTACCTCTTTCTTCGAAGTAGGCAACCACTCTGTTATATCCGGATTTTTATATGTCATTCTTTTTCTGCTTTCCATTGTAACAATCTGAAAAGGCTTTTGCTTAAAAAATATTTATAATCAATAAGATGAACAGCTACCACTTTCAAAATTATTACTTTGACGGGTGGCAAAATTAATGTTTCAAAACAAAAAGGAAAGGTGATTTACTTTAAATCAAAAGAATTATCCGGAAAACATCGTATTTTTGTGTAAATGATTCAGGTGGTTTTTATGTAAACCGTAATGGAATAATAATGGAATTATTAAAACCGAAGGACATTTTCAAAGCAAGTCCTGCCTTTACCTTACTAGGTGGCGAGTATTTTGCCAAATTTCTGATGTACATCCTCCGTTTCAACCGATTAAACAAAATCTTTGATCAGATTGTAGAAAAAGACGGAATTGATTTTATTAATGAAGTAATTCGGGTTCTGGAATTCAAAATTGAATTTGATGAAAACGAACTAAAACGGATACCTGCACAAGGACCTGTAATTATTATTTCCAATCACCCCTTTGGGGGGCTCGATGGATTATTACTTATAAAATACTTGTCGCAGGTGCGCAACGATGTAAAAGTACTTGCCAATTTCCTTCTGAAGAAAATTGAACCTGTATCAGACTATTTTGTAGAAGAAAATCCGTTTGAAGATAATGAAAGCGACCCTTTTTGTTTTAACGGAAAGGAAGCAGCACTATCTCATTTACAGCAAAATGGGTTGCTTTGTTTGTTTCCGGCGGGCGACGTAAGTACTTACGGAACTTTTGACAGTGTAACCGACCGCGCCTGGCAATTCCCTGTTGTTAAATTTATGAAAGAAACACGGGTACCAATTGTTCCTATTCATTTTCAGGGAACCAACAGCCGGCTGTTCCATTTATTTGCAAAAATACATCCTTCGTTACGGCAGGTGCGGCTGCCCTCAGAATTACTTAGCAAGAAACATAAAAACATAAAAATCAGAATTGGTAATCCGATCCGACCCGACTCGCAAGATCGTTTTTCTGACGTTTACCAGTTTGGCCGTTTCCTTCGCGCAAAAACGTACAGCATGGAATCGAGCATTGAGGTTAAACGTTTTTTTAATTATTCACTGAAACCTCCTGTAAAGCCAGAGGTAATAATCGATCCTGTTCCGAAAGAAAAAATTTTAAAGGAAATACAAAAAATCAGGCAACACCACACCTTATTCAACCTGAAAAATTATACTGCCTTTTGCGTTCCATCAAGAGAAATTCCCCATGTACTTAACGAAATCGGGCGACTTCGCGAGATTACATTCCGGGAGGTTGGCGAAGGAACCAACCGCAGTATCGACATTGACGAATTTGATTTATACTACAATCAAATGTTTATTTGGGACGAAGAGGAAGAACAATTGGTTGGCGCATATAGAATAGGACTTGGGAAAGAAATCCTTACACAATACGGGCGACGCGGATTTTACCTGCACTCGTTGTTTCGCATTGCAGAAAACTTCAAACCAGTTTTAAACGAGAGCCTTGAACTGGGAAGATCGTTTGTTATTAAAGAATACCAGCGAAAACCCATGCCGTTGTTTTTACTTTGGAAAGGAATTCTGTACTTTCTGCTTAAAAATCCGGAGTACCGGTATTTAATTGGCCCGGTAAGTATCAGCAACAATTATTCTAAGGTTTCCAAAGATTTGATCATTCGCTTTATTATGTCAAATCACCTGAATTGGAAAATGGCTCAGTACATAAAACCACGCAAAGGGTACAAATTCAAAAGCGATAACCCGGACATCAACATCCTTATGGACAATATGAATAAGGACATTAATCAGTTGGACAAAACTATTGGCGATTTGGATGAACTCAATTCAGGGTTGCCGGTGTTACTCAAAAAGTACATAAAACTCAATGCCAAAATAATCGGGTTCAATGTAGATCCAAAATTTAATAATTGTCTCGACGGGCTCATTGTGCTGGATGTATTTGATGTTCCTAAAAGTACCATTGAATCGCTCTCAAAAGAAGCCAACGACGGTTCCATTTTGGAACGTTTTTACAGCAACCGAGAATAGTTATGTGAAGTTTTAGTACAGAGAAGAGAGAGTTGTAGCACCAAGGCTACTGGCTTCTTCACATCTGGACACTTGGTTTTACTGAACTGAAAAAAACAAAGTTTCATCCCATTATTAATCATATTTAATGTATTTCTAAAACTCGTTTATCTGGCTCTTTTTATATTCGAAACAACCAAACATCTTCCTCTATTTAAAATAGTATTGAAAGTAAAGCTTCATTTTCTATTTTTTATAAAAACGGGGTAAATTACTATTTACTAAAAATAACTTTTGTTCAATAAAAAAACAATACCACTCTCTATTCCAAAACAATAAACACAAAAATACGCACACATTAAACTACAAGACACATTATAAGACACTTACAATAATGGAAGACAAACTTGTCTTTTATGATTTAATTCATATATTTGCTTTAATGATGGACGATAATAATAAATATTTTAATTAAGCTTTACCCTAAAATTACGTAAAAGCAAATAAAAAAATTACAAACCTATCCACATATCTTAACATAAAACCTCAAACTCCACCAATAGATTAAATTCTATTTTGAGATGTGTGAATAATGTGTTCAGAACACAAAAGGGATATTAACATGCTTTACTATTAAATGACAGTGTTTTTAATTTAAAGACACTGGAGCACTAATTTATGCCATTAAATTAAAATTCAATTATATGAAACAAACTTTACTTTATTTAGTATTACTTTTTTCCGGCTTCTTTATGCAGAACAATGCATATGCACAAACATTACAAGCTGGAGATATAGCCTTTATAGGTTACACTACTGATGATCCGGACGGCTTTACTTTTATAGCTTTAAAGGATCTCCCTGCCGGAGAAACTATTTATTTTACAGATGAAGGATGGGAAACTACAGTAGGGTGGAATAACCCATTTGAGCCTCACCTGGAGTGGGTAATACCTGCCGGAACTACTATTGGTACTATTGTATCTGTGGTAGAAAGCTCTGTTAATACCTTTACTGTAACAGGATCTACCAATGGGGTAACAATGCTTGACCCATCAGGTAATGCAGCTACTTTTGCCCTTTCGGCAGGAGATCAGGTATTAGCATATCAGTCCTCTACAGGAGCTAGACCAGCATCACCCACGTTTATTTCGGGGGTACATGGCGATTATAACGATACCAGATATGATGCTGTAACTACATGGAATGATCAGGTGCCGTTAAATGGCGGATCAGAATCTATGCTACCAACGGGACTAACTAATGGTGTAGATTGTGTATCTCTTTTTCCTGCTCCGGGACCGGAGTTGGACAATAATAAATATGTAGGAACACTTACAGGTACAGCCTCAGTTGTAAGAGCAGCGATAAATGACCCTACTAACTGGTCTGGTACTGATATTTCGGGTATTGTTGATATAACAGCAACAACATATGCTACACCTAATGTAACACCAGATGCAGCAGGAGGAACTGCGCTTACAGATGGTGATATTGCTATTACAAGAATTAATAATGATGACCCCGATACGTTCTCATTTTTAATTCTTACTGATATAGAATCAGGAACAGAAATTTTATTTACTACAGAATATTGGGGAACTGATGTTCCTGATGGTGTGGGCGGTACTATACCCGGTCCTACTTTTAGTAACTTCTATTTTACTATACAATTTACAGCTACATCTGATATTAGTGCTGGAGAAGAAGTACATATAAATGGAGATCTTATGGCAGCAACTTTTTCTTCAGGAGGATCTTTAGGTACTATTACCTCTTTAGGTCCGGTTAATCCATTTACAGGAAACTTATTTCATTCCGGAGGAAACGGGCTTCTTGTATTTCAAGGAAGCAAAGCCAGTCCTACTTTTATTGCAGGTATAAGTAATGAAACAGGAGTTTCAGGAACTTCGGGCGATTCATGGCAGACAAACTTCTCTGTTAACGATACGCAACTTCCTGCAGGAAAAGTGAACGGAGAAAATGGTTGGTTAGGTCTATTTCCTTTTGGAACACCAGCAGAGTATGATAATTGTAGATATAAAGAAACAGCATTACATACAGGAACTAAGGAAGCGGTTATGGCTGCTATTATGGATGTTAGCAATTGGGAATTTGATGATGCTAATCCTTGGGGAGAATCGATTGAAACTTTTTCAATCAGTAGTACTCCGGCATGCACAATGACAGCTTCTATTTCGTCGCAAACTGATGTTGCATGTAACGGAGGAGCTACAGGATCATTAACCGTTACACCTTTAAATGGTACAGCACCATATACCTATTTATGGGATGATGGTTCTGCACAAACTACAGCAACGGCAACAGGTCTTGCAGCAGGAACGTATGAAGTTACCGTAACCGATGCTAACGGATGTACAGCAACTACTTCAGTAGAAGTAACAGAGCCAACGACCTTTGTTGTAAGTACTATAGTTACCGCAAATGTAACAACTTGTAACGGAGGAGCTACAGGAACTGGCTCAATAACTTTAAGCGGCGGTACAGCCCCATATACATTTACATTTGGTAGTACTACCTATAGTAACATTCCAGATGGAACAACGATACCTTTAGGAGGATTAACAGCCGGAACATATAATATAACAGCAACCGATGCCAACGCATGTACAGCAAGTTCATCAATGACTATTACAGAACCAGCAGCACTATCGGCAAACGGAGTTGGAACTAATGAATCATGTACCGGTAACGATGGCTCTATTAATCTAACTGTAGTTGGAGGTAACTCGCCATACACTTATGTATGGAGTAACGCTGCAACAACAGAAGACTTAACAGGTCTTGCACCGGGTACTTATGATGTAACAGTAACCGATGCAAAAGGATGTACAGCAACAGAAAGCGTAACCATAAACGCTGCTACAGCTTGCCCAACATTAGCAACAGTAACTACTGATGCGATAACAGTATATACTACAAGTAGTTTTACTGTTGGAGGTGATGTAACTGATAATGGTAACGTTACAGTAACAGAAAGAGGTATTGTATATAGCACATCGGCTAACCCAACAACGGCTGATAACACAGTACAAATGGGTACAGGCGAAGGAGTTTTCTCTCAGTCAGTATCAGGGCTTAGTTCAGGTGTTACTTACTATGTAAGAGCATACGCAATAAATTCAGAAGGTACAGCTTATGGTAATGAAGTAGTATTTACGGCTCCATATGGTGTTATTAACTTAGTACATGATGCTACTACTACACAATATCCAACCATACAGCAGGCAGTTGATGCTTCTGTAACAGGAGATATGGTAACCCTTGGTACAGGTACTTATATAGAGCAAGTAACTGTTACTACAGGTATAACCATACAAGGTGCCGGTACAACTGAAACCATAGTACGTTCTCCATTAGCTGCCGATCTTACTGTAAACGGCGGGTGGAAAACACTTAAAGCACAAGATGTAATTGCAATTATTGGTATTAAAACTGATGATGCCTCTCAGGTAACAATTAAAGACCTTGTTGTTGATGGATTCGATCAGGGTTATCTTCCTGATGGCACATATCCTGATAAAGAAGCCTATGCATTCCAGGGTATAGGTGCTCTTAATACTAACCTTATAGTTGACAATGTAAATGTTACAGGTGTTCGCGAACTCGCTACAGATTTCGTACCTGCAGGATACCTTCCGACTGATCAGCCTTCAGGATTAAACCACAACGAAGCAATATTTGCTGAGAGTGCTATTAGTTCAGGAAACCACACACTTGAAGTTAAGAATTCTTATATAGAAAAATTCCAAAAAACAGCAATATTGGCTTGGGGTCCAACACTTGAAGTTAACATTCATGATAACACTATTCAAGGTTACGGACAAACTTTATACAGTACAGGTAATGGTATCCAGATAGCTTCTACTGACAGAACTTCACTTGGTGGAGCTAACGGTGACAGAAGAGGTACAACAGGTATAATTACCAATAACCAAATATCAGGTATAGGTGTTGTTATCCCGGAACCGGGACAAGACGGAAGTTACCTTACCCTTGGTATGTACGGTCCTTCGGCTATATTACCTTATGAGGCAGGTGATAACTTTGTTATAAGCAATAATACTATAACAAGAACTCCATACCAGTCTTGGTATAACGATTATATCTCTAACAATGGAGGATTCTCTAACGCTGCAATCGCTGTTTATAACAGTAATAATGCAAGCGTAACAGGTAATACTATCAGTGGTTTTGATGTAGCTATTGCCGAAGAAGAAGCAGTAAACGGATCAGAGTTTAATGCAAGTGGTAATACAGTTTCAGATAACCGTAACGATTACTTTACGGCACAAAACAACGACCATATTGTATTAGGTTCAAGTGCTGAAACACTTACTTATTATGCAAGCAGTCAAGGAGTAGATCTTATAGATAACTTTGGTGTTGGAGACAGAATAAATGTAGTAGGTATGGAGCCTGGCTCTATAAACGGAGAACTATCAGGTACTCTTATAGTTGACTTTACATCAGGAACTGTAACAGCAGGAGATGGTTCAACTGTTGCTGCAAACTCAATACAAGTTCAGCAAAATGCAACTACTACAACTTTATTTATAGATACTGATGCTACAGAAGACCAAGCTGAGCTTCAACTTGAACTTACAGGTCTTTATGAATTAGGTAACTTTAAATTAGATGGAGGATTTATAACATTTGCTGTATTACCTCCTACAGCTTCTGCACAAGCATTTTGTGATGCAGCTACTGTAGCAGATCTTGAAGCAACAGGTATAGACCTTAAATGGTATGACGTAGCAACAGGAGGAACTGCTTTGGCTGATAATACAGACCTTTCTACAGGAACATATTATGTATCACAAACTGTTTCAGGTGTTGAAAGTGACAGAACATCAGTAGCAGTTACAATAAACCCATCACCTGTAGCTTCAGGTGTGGTTGATTCTAATGTAAGTTGTAACGGAGGTAATGACGGAGCAGTAACAGTAAACGTAACCGGAGGTACAGGTGAGTATAGCTACGCCTGGGCAGGTATGGAAGAAGTTACTGTAACCTCTCAAGGCTTTGAAACAACAGGTAGTTGGAACTACTTAATAAACCCTGCAGTTTATGATACAGGAGGAGATGTTTGGAATATAATCGAAACATTTGCAGGTAATATAGATGTAGCATCAGAAGGTACACACTTCTTTGGTATGCGTGATCTTAATAATGAAAATGGTGGTGGAAACTTTGCTCACACTATTACATTTGAGACTATAGATGCTTCCGGTTATGGAGAATTAACACTTGAATTTGACTATAATATAGTTGGATACGATACATCAAGCGGAGAGCTTTTAGAATATATAGTTGCATTTGATAATGGTACAGATTGGGAAAATCCTGTAGCCTTAAATACTGATAACCCGCATACTACCTCAGGATGGGAAACAGCAACTATAACAGTTCCTGCATCTGCAAACTTTGTAAGATTAAGACTTCAAGGTACTCAAAACGGAGGTTCTGATTATGCAGGGATTGATAATGTAAGATTATATCAGCCGGGAGGAGCAGAAGGACCATCCTTATCAGGTCTTTCAGCAGGAACATATGATGTAACCATAACCGATGCTAATGGATGTACCGATGAAGCGAGTGTAACAATTACAGAACCAACAGTACTATCAGCAAATGCTGTAGCAACAAATGTAAGCTGTAATGCTGGTAGCAATGGAGCAATTAACTTAACCGTAACCGGCGGAACAGCCCCATACACATTTGTATGGAGTAACACAGCAACAACCGAAGACTTAACAGATCTTGCAGCAGGAACATATGATGTAACTGTAACCGATGCCAACGGATGCACCGCTACTGAATCAGTAGAAGTAACTGAGCCGGCCGCACTTTCAGCAAGTGGCGTAGCAATCAACATAAGCTGTAATGGTGGAAGCAACGGTAAAGTAGATCTGACCGTAACCGGCGGAACAGCCCCATACACATTTGTATGGAGTAATACAGCCACAACTGAAGACATGATTGGTCTTTCAGCAGGTACATATGATGTAACTGTAACCGATGCCAACGGATGCACCGCTACCGAATCAGTAGAAGTAACTGAGCCGGCCGCACTTTCAGCAAGTGGCGTAGCAACCAACATAAGCTGTAATGGTGGAAGCAACGGTAAAGTAGATCTGACCGTAACAGGTGGGACTGCCCCATATACATTTGTATGGAGTAACACAGCAACAACCGAAGACTTATCAGGTCTTTCAGCAGGTACATATGATGTAACTGTAACCGATGCTAACGGATGTACAGCTACCGAATCAGTAGAAGTAACTGAGCCGGCCGCACTTTCAGCAAGTGGCGTAGCAACCAACATAAGCTGTAATGGTGGAAGCAACGGTAAAATAGATCTGACCGTAACCGGTGGTACAGCCCCATATACATTTGTATGGAGTAACACAGCAACAACCGAAGACTTATCAGGTCTTTCAGCAGGTACATATGATGTAACTGTAACCGATGCTAACGGATGTACAGCAACCGAATCAGTAGAAGTAACAGAGCCAACGACCTTTGTTGTAAGTACTATAGTTACCGCAAATGTAACTTGTAACGGAGGAGCTACAGGAACTGGCTCAATCACTTTAAGCGGAGGTACTGCTCCATATGAATTTACATTTGGCAGTACTACCTATAGTAACGTTCCAGATGGTACAACGATACCTCTAGGTGGATTAACAGCCGGAACATATGATGTAACTGCAACCGATGATAACGGATGTACTGCAAGTTCTTCAATGACTATTACAGAACCAGCAGCACTATCAGCAAATATTACATTGGATAACAACTTAACGTGTAGTGATGACAACAATGGTGGAGCAACGGTTGAAGTTAACGGAGGAACGGCACCTTACACCTATGAATGGGACAACCATGCGACAACAGCTTCTGTTACGAATCTTACCCTTGGGAACCACAGTGTAACCATAACCGATAACAATGGTTGTACAAGTACCAAAACAATAAACATCGATTTTGACGACAGCACACTTCCTGTTCCTGATGTTTCAACGCTTCCCAATATCTCTGAATACTGCGAAGTAAATAAAGCTGATGTACCTACACCAACTGCAACAGATAATTGTTCCGGTACATTAATGGGAACTACAAGTACTATTTTCCCCATTAATACACAAGGCACTACTACCATTACCTGGACTTACGAAGATGAAAAAGGGAATAAATTTACTCAGCAACAAGATATTATTGTCAAGTCTTCACCGCTGTCAGATGTAAGCTTTAGTGATGCAACTGTTACTTACGATGGGACTGTTCACAGCATAGAAGTAAATGGCCTTCCTTCCGGAGCTTCTGCCAGCTACCAGAACAATGGACAAACAGATGCAGGCAGCTATGAAGTTACCGCTACTTTAAATCCCGGTACCTCAAGATGTCCTTCAACTACCTTAACTGCAACGCTCACCATCGAGAAAGCGGAACAAACCATTTCTTTTGATGAAATCCCTGATAAAAACCTGGAAACAGATGCTGATTTTTCTTTAACAGCCACAGCGAGCTCTGGCCTACCGGTAAGTTATACTTACAGTTATTCAGCCGATACACCTCCGGCAGAAGTGAGTGAAACAGGAGAAGTTAGTCTGTTAACCTCAGGAACTGTTGAAATTACAGCACACCAGGAAGGAAATGCAAACTATTCACAAGCAACACCTGTAACACGAACATTAACGATAGAAAGTTCTGATGCAACTATCCATGAATTAACAATTAACGGGGAAGTCTACAATAGTCCGGATAATAACATTTATTATCTAATCGACTGTAACAATAATATTCAATCTGTTGAAATTAATTTAAGCAGTGAATCCAATGCCAATTCTTCAGAATCTGATGATTTTATCGTTAACACATCGGCTCCTGGTATTTATAAAAAAAACATAGAGATTACTTCTCAGGATGGCAGCCAAACAGAAAATTACAACATTACCATTGAGAAACGTTTCTCATACGAGGATATTATTGTAAGAAAGTTTAACAATGTTTTACTCATTAACAACAACCCGGAAACCAACGGTGGATACCATTTTGAATCGTTTGAATGGTATAAGGATGGAGTACTAATTGGAACAGATCAGTACTATTCGGCAGGAGAGAATTCTTCCGACCAACTGGATTTAGATGCAAACTATTCAGCAACAATGACCACCGAAGAAGGGGATGTATTGCAAACTTGTGATTTCATTATTTCTAAAGACAATGTTTTCACAATGGCAGTATCACCAAATCCGGTGAGCGCAGGAAGTTCCATTGATGTTATCACAAATTTCACTACCGAAATGCTCGATAATATGACCATTCGGGTAAGCAGACTTTATGGATCCACAGTTTTGGAAACAGCTTCAGGAACAAACAAAAGCCAGATTAATTTGCCGGCAACCATGACATCGGGAACTTACATTGTTACCAGCACCGCTGACGGAGTTAAATTAACCGGAAAAATAATTGTAAAATAGCGTTTCAAAGGAAATAATTGCATGAATGTTGAAAATGAATAAAACAACAAAAATGAAAAACAACAGATTAAATTTTTACAAGCATATTATATTATCCTGCACCCTTCTATTTTCTGCAGGAATAGTTACTGCCCAACAATCGAATTCTTCAAAGAAAGAAATTTCAGTCTATATAATGAAAGGGGGAGTTTCCTACCTGAAATACGATATGGATACGAATGGAGAGCAAGACGGTCGTTTGGGCGGAGGTTTGGGTGTTCAGTATGCCCTCTATTTATCTTCCAACTGGAGTGTTTCTGCCGGAGCAGAATACCAACAATATCATTCCGAGACAACTTTCTCTAATTTTGAAGGTTTCTACTCAACAACAGATATGGAAGGGGATAATTTTGAATTCCGTTCTTCGGCAAGTTCTTACCAGGAAAAACAATTGTTGGATATGTTGAATATTCCGTTGCGCATTCAATTTGAAACAACCGGAAAATCAACCAGGTTCTTCGCATCAACAGGCATTCAGTGGGGAATTCCGGTGCAAACCAAATACAAAGTAACAGCCACTAATTTAAAAACATCAGGCTACTACGAACAATATGATGCATTGCTTGAATCGCCTGCATTTATGGGTTTTGGAAACTGGGGAACCGTAGTAAAAGAGAACCAGAAGCTGGATATAAAAAACAGTTTCTCATTACTTTTTGAACTAGGCATAAAACAGCAGGTAAAAGAAAATAAAAATTTATATATCGGGTTGTATGCCGAAATTGGGTTAAATGAGTTAAATAAAGAAAGCAACCCCTCGAAAGAATTGATTAGCTATAATACTGAAAATCCGACCGAATTTCAGTTTGAATCTATTACAAACGCCTCACCCGGAGGACAAGGCAAAGTTTATGCAGATAAACTAAAAACAATGGGTTTTGGACTAAAAGTCCGTTACGCACTTCCTTGGTAAATGTTTTCTTTGTGGTATAAAAAGTAAGGCAGGAGCATCTATTGTTCCTGCCTTTTTTATCTTCAATAACAAATATGAATTACTTCTTTATTATACGAAAAAATAAAACCAGGCTACACCCAAAATTCCTGACAGGGGAATAATAATAACTGCACTTATTTTGTATTTCATCAGCAAAAACAAAGCGGCAAAAAATACAAAAACAGACATTACATTGAGTTGAATGCCTTTCCCGATGGTAAGTACAGATGAAAAAATCATTCCAATAACAGCAGGGCGAATTCCAAGAAACAAGGCCGAAACGACTCTTGATTTTTTTATCAAATCGATAAAACGAGAGAAAAACAACATTACCGTAGCGGGCGGAAAAAATATGCCAATAGTGGCAGCTAATGCTCCTGCAAATCCTCCCACCTTATAGCCAATAAATGTTGCACTCACAAAAATAGGCCCCGGCGTAATCTGTCCCATGGCAATGGCATCAGCAAATTCTTTTACGGTAAGCCAGTGCAATCCGTCAACAACAATTTGCTGTATGGCAGGAATAATAATGTAACCGCCACCAAATAAGGTAACACTCATTCCCGAGAATGTTAGAAAAATCTTTTGCGTTAACTTCATTTTCTCGGGGACACTGCCGCCAAAAATTTCAGGAAGAAATGTTATTATCAGAACCAGGAGTAAAACAGGAATGATCCACAAAAGGTATTTTTTACTGCCTGTTATTTTCTTTTCAGGAACAGACTTTACCTCCGAGTGCCCTTTCTCCTTAAAAAGAAAAAAACCAGCCACGGCACTGACAGCAATTACGCCCAGCGTAGTAAAAAATGAATGGACAAAGATGAGTGCAAAAAAAGATACAACAGCAATTATTACCTGGCTGTATCCTTTTATTTGTTTTTTCGACATGTTAATTGCCACACTGATAATTATTGCCAAAATACAAGGCAATACTCCCTGAAAAAAACTGGTAAAAACCGGAATATGGCCAAAAGCTGAATACACCATGGCCAGCCCCAGAATAAGAATAAACGAAGGAAGCAGAATACCCAGCATACTAACGGCAGCTCCCGGGATTCCCCTTAAATAAAAGCCAATGTAAGTAACCACGTTAAAGGCGACTGGACCAGGTAAAACCGAGGCCATTGAAACGCCATCGAGAATTATTTCGTCTTTTATAACCTTATCTTTTTCGGCCAACTGTTCCCGAACCACTGATATAAGCGACATAAAACCACCCCAGGAAACCGATCCTATTTTCAGAAAACTAAAAAAAAGATAGCTCAAACTAATATGTTGCTTTTTATCCATGTTTGCCTAAAGTAAGCACAAAATAAGTCACTTTTTCACGCTAAAATAAATGTGCTTTGTTTTTCTGGGCCAGTAATTATTTTGTGTATTAATATCAGCTGTTTCCACAAATGGATCAAGCACAATACTTTTCACATCTTTTCTATACGGAAATACTTTCGTAACCTCTTTCTGATTTTTCATCCAAACTTGAGCCGGAATGCGCTGAATATCGTTCGTTCCATCAGTAAATTCGAACTGAATAATTAAAGGCATGGGCATTCCTCCCGGTGACGTGAAAGTAACTTCATAATATTTCATGCCATTTTCAAGCAAAGCCAAATCTTCATTTGTCAGCTTCTTGTTTAATTCTTCAATCGATTTTCTTTCTTTATCGCTCAGCAGAAATTGTTTTTCATTGTACTTATCTTTTAAGGAGGGATTCTTTTCAACTTCAGGAACGACACTATTTCGGTCTCTTATTTTTGCAATATGCAGCGGTATCTCCTGCTGCTGCCGGGCCACCTTTTCTTCCTGCTCAAGCGTAAATACGGGTTCGTAAACAACTACGCTATCTATAGCAAGATCTACATATTCAGTAGTAAAAAACCATCCTCGCCAAAACCAGTCGAGATCCGTGCCGGAAGCATCCTCCATGATTCGAAAAAAGTCGGCAGGTTGAGGATGTTTAAATTTCCAGGTATTCGCATATTCTTTAAAAGCCTGATCGAAAAGCTCGCGCCCAAGAATTGTTTCACGCAAAATATTCAACCCGGCAGAAGGTTTCCGGTAACTGTTCATGCCGCCTTGCAACAAAGCATCTGCATCTGTCATAATCGGAACAATGGTTTGCGGATCGTCGTCCATGTAACCTTTCATTTCAGCCGGCCTTCCCGACCAAACCCAGGTTGAATCCCATGCGCGTTCAGCCATGCCTTGCAGAAAAATATCAAAACCTTCGTCCATCCAGGCCCACTGGCGCTCGTCGGAATTTATAATCATCGGGAAAAAATTATGCCCAACCTCATGAATGGCGGCTCCAATCACTTCTCTTTTTTGCACAGCACTGTAAGTTTTGTCGGTATTGGGTTGCCCATTATTAAAGCAAATCATTGGGTATTCCATTCCTGCAAGCCCCTGAAAATTGACTGCAATGGCAGACGGATAAGGATAATCAAACGTGTGAGCTGAATATACTTTTAGCGTGTGCCCAATTGCCATTGTGGTATATTTTTCCCAAAGAGGGTTGGCTTCTTTTGGATAGAAAGACATGGCCATCACATCGTTCTCCGGAAAATGAACGGACATGGCATCCCAAAGAAATTTACGTGAACTGGCAAACGCAAAATCCCGTACATTCTTTGCTGCGAAATGCCAGGTTTTGGTTTTATCTGATCTACTTTTTTCATTCGTTACAGCTTCATCTTCCGTTATAATAAAAACAGGAGAATCTGATTTCTGTGCCTCTTGCAACCTTTTTTGTTGTGTCTTTGTAAGAACTTCAGTTGCATTTTTCAATTCACCTGTAGCGGCAACAATATGATCTGCCGGAACTGTAATCTCCACATCAAAGTTTCCGAATTCAAGCGCAAACTCTGCATCAACAAACTGGTTTATTTGCCAGCCCATATCGTTAAAAACACACAAACGCGGGTAAAACTGAGCAATGGCAAAAACGTCCCCGCTTCCGTTTGGGTCCTCGTTATAACCGGAACGGCCCCACATTTCAGCAATATTATTTAAATTATAATGCCACTTAATTTTTATCCGGGTTTCTTTTCCGGCCGGCAAAGGTTCCAACAAAATCACCTTTAGGATTGTATGATTCTTTACAGTTTGCAAATCGTTTCCACCAGCGTCTTTTACCGATTCAATTTTAAAACCACCGTCGAAATCATTGTTCAACTTTTGCAGGCTTTTCATCGGCATTGTTTCTGCCATATTTTGCGACCTGATTTTATCTCCAAAGGAATGCTCTTCGCGCACATTCTGGTCGAGCTGCAACCACAAATAATAGAGTTTCTCCTGCGAATTGTTGTGGTAAATTATTGTTTCTTCCCCTGAAATGGTTTTGGCATTTTCATCCAGAGAAACATTGATTTTATAATCTACCTGTTGCTGAAAATAATCCGGGCCGGGTCTTCCCGTAGCGGTTCTATAACCGTTGGGAGTAGGCAACTCTTCGGTGAGTTGCCGAAACATATTTTGGTTGGTTCGTTCCTGTGCTGTTACACTGCCAATAAGCAAAACAAAAAACAGGAATGGAATATTTCTCTTGAGTATCATCTCCCGATTATTTTTCATGAACAATAATTAAAAAGCCTTTTCCTCCGGGAACGGTAATTTCTTCACCCGGTTTATACATTTCTGTATTCTGAAAAGCAGCTACTTCGGGCAATTCCAGAACTACTTTTTTCTTATCCAATCCCAGTTTTTCCCAATCTATTTTAAGTTTCACTTTTGTATCTTCTTTGTTCCAGTTGCCAATAGCAAGCAGCGTTTTACCTTTACCAACATATGAAGTAGCTTTTACACGTTCGTTATTTACCGAAACCGGACTGTGCGAGTCCCAGTAACCAATCATTTCCGAATTTTGAATTCCGAAATCATCCCACACTTTCCAAATCGGCGCCGGATTCCCCGACCAGGGCGAACGATTGGTCATTCCGAAAACCATCCCACGCCAAAGATTTCCTCCATCCTGCAACATCTCCCCCATCAAGCCAAAAGGAATTCCAGAAGTTTCTACAAGCCAGAAATCAGGTGGATAATCGTAGTTAAAATACTCACCAAACCAAAGCCGGTCGACATAAGGAAGATTTTCAAGGTAGAGGTTGGCACTATTGGCAAAACCATCACGCGGATTAAACTGGTTAGCCGAATGGAGATCGATTAAACCGCCGGGGTTTCCTCGCAGTAATACTTTTCGGATTCGCATCATAGAAAAACGGTCAAAAGCGAGGTCATCAATATAAACTCCGTCAATTCCCACGTTTTTCACCAGCCAGTTCAAACCTTCAACATAGAAGTTATGCCAGCGCGAAATTCCCGTGTTAATAGTAGCTGCATCGCGCAAAGAAGGAACATACCAGGCTGCAATATAGCTTGAATCGAGGTGTTCCTGCAACCAGGAGAAACCGCCACCTTTGCCTTCCGAAAATATTTCGTGGCCAAGGCTTCGCAACATAAACAGCTCGGGCGCTTTGTTTGTCAGCTCTCTCACTGTATAATAAATTTTCACTTTCATTCCCCGGTCGTGCGCCGAGTCAATGTACTGTTTCATTTGTACAGGCCTGAAAAACGGATAGTTGATGAACGGATTAATATCGGTAGCATGGTGTACATTTATCACATTTGCCCCGTGCGCCGCAATCGTATCAAGTGGCTGATAACTGTGATAATAACGATTATGCCAGTGTTTTTCAGTTTCGATTACGTGGAAAGGAGTAATCAGCAAATTGAAATAAAAATGAAGCTGTTCACCCTTTTTAACTTCGCGCTCACCAGAATAAGAATTCACCAGCACTTCATTTCCTCGTACTCCACTAATTTTAATTCCTCCTTTTCCATTATTATACCATGTATCGGGCATAACCAATGGTTTTTGCTGGTAAAAATTGGTATTGAGCGGACGCGAATATTTATCGTCGCGGAAACGTGCCTGAAGTCCTCCATTTACATTTCCAAGCCAGGGTCCATCCTGATTTTTTTCAACCGCCCATTTCCAGTCAATATTTCCAGAACGATAGCCACCTTTTTCGCCCAAGCCCATCATATATTTTGAGGCATATTCTGTCATCGGAATTTCGAGCCGGATATCATCTACCGAAAGATCTTTTTGAGCCGTTAAAACCAACTCGTAATCAATGTTTCCATCAAATTCAATTTTAACTTTACCTTTCAAATCAAACGAAAAAATCTGTCCGGAAAGATTCCATGCAATAGCTCCGCCTCCCTGCTCTACTTTTTGAAAAGAAGGATTTTCAAGTGTATATGTTTTCCCTTGCGAACCAACAATAAATTGAACCGGTTTAGCCAAAATATCTGTAGCCTTATCGGTAATTTTAGTCACACTTTCAGAATAGTAACTTTTAATTTTCTCAGGAAAACCTGTAGTTCCAAACGTTACTTCGCGTCCTAAAAGTCCAACTGTATTTCCATTCAATTCTAAAGAAGTATAAGGAGCAACCGTATCATTGTCTTCTGCAAGCGTAGAATTTAACCAGCGCAGGCGTGTCATCCGGTTGGGAATATCATCGCCATGACTTAAAATGGTTTCTTCATCGATAATCAGCGTTAACTGAATTTCAGAAGACTTAGCATTTTCAGGTTTTACAAAAACGGTTGCAGAATATTCTCCTGCTTCAATATCAACAGGGACATCCACGCCAACCCAAAATGGCTGGATGGTACCTTTGGCAACATTACAAACTTTGTCGAACTCCTGCCCTTTCCAATCCGTTCCGCCCGTGTTGAAACTTGAGAATATTTCAGGGCCGGCAACTGTTTCGCCATTCTTTTTCAACGCAGAAAATTCCACTTCAACATTATCTATATTTTTCAGTGCAGCAAACATCCCAATTTGAAAAGTAAAGTATTCTCCCTTCAAAACTTTTCCTTGAAACTTTTTGCTTTGGCCATCTATAATCCATTTTAGCGGAAGATCAGAATTCATTCGAATCGAATTTTCCCTTGTTTCCGGAAATAACAAATAATCTTCTCCCGGATGAGATTGTAAAAGAGCATCGACTTCATTTTTTGTGGCAATAATTTCCATAGGGTAAAACGAATTAAATGGATCGATAGACTGAAACTGCACCAAACTAGCTTGCGGTAAATTTCCTGTATTTGAAATTTTCGATTTTGCCTTTTTAAGCCATGCTTTATCAGCTTTCTGCACAAAAGGAGGATAAGTAACCGTTGGGTAATTACTGTGTCCCGACATAACGTGTTTCAAATAATACACATCATATTCTCCTGCATTATCAGCTTGAAAAGCGATATCTCCAAATTCCCGATTTATATTCAGTGGCAAAATATTCTCAACTATTTTATTTGAGGTGGCATCCACAACAATTATGTCTTTATTTTCAGGATGCAAGTCGTGCCTCCGCCAGGGAATATGCGCAAAAACCACATCGCCGGCGGTCTCTACATTCAATACTACCCTGTGATTTCCAAGTGAATCAGCATCCCAATTTCCGGTGCCATACAAATCAGCATTCAATAAATCTTTTTGAGCAAATACTGAAAAACTCAAAAAGGTTAAAAGCAATAAAAAAGTATTTCTAAAATACATTTGTGAAATTTTATAAAGATTTTTTCAATTCATTAAGAAGAGCCACCACCAAACCAAAATCAGGATTGCGCGACTCGGGGTTTAATAAGGTCCCGCCTTCATTATTTTTTATTTTGTCTAATAATCCGGCAGCTTTCTCCTGTGAGCCCAAAAGTTCTTCATGAGCCCAGGACGCAAGCAAATTATCAGGTTCTTTTTCTCTCCAGTTAGAAAGCAGAGATTTCGCCTCATCCTGCATATTATTTTTGAGCATAAGCTGTACGCTTAAAATAGAACTTGCCGAAAAATCCGTTTTATTTTTTGTATAATCGATAACCGACTTTTGAAGCGTTTCTACTTTCCCCGTCTGTCCTTTTTTCTTCCAGACTAACATTTCCAAACAATCTTCAATTCGCTCATCTGTGTCGTAAGGTTTTCCAACACCAAGGGTTTCCGGCCATTCGCGCGCCAGATGAGTTTCTTTCAATGCTTTTGAATATTTTTTTGATTTTATATCGTTGAGCGCTGATAAAACAGCCGCCTGCCGCCATACAATTCGTCCGGCGCTTGCTCCTTCGTTCGGAAGAATCAATGTATTTTGAAGCAGTTCCAACGAGTTTTTATAATTTCCGTTAATCAAAAGTTCTTTTGCTTTTTGATAGGCCAAAACATAGTTATCTGGAAATAATTCGGCTCCTTTTTCTGCCCAGCTTAGTGCCTCTTCAAAATTTTGTGTTCCTTGATAATAGTTTGAAAATTCGTGATAAATACGCCAGTTTTCTTTATCCAGGTCAAAAGCTTTCTTCAAATCGCTCTCGCCATCAAACGATTTATCGCTTTTCATAAAATTATAGCGAGAAAGATAAAAGGGAGCATAATCAGCCTCATCATTACAAGCTATAAAATATTTTTCAGCTTCCTGCTTGTTTCCTTTCGACCATTGAAGCAGTGCCAGGTAATATTTAGTTTTCCAGGAAGACAGTTTTGTTTCTGCCCACCGTAATACTTCGTTGGTTTCATTTCGCGACGGATATACCAAATAAGGAGAGCCGGAAAGGGCTTGTTTCAAATAAGTATCATCATTTGAAAGAAACGCCAGCCAATAATTTTCTATTGGCCCGGGTTCAGTAGCTTTCAATATTCTTTCCGCCTTTTCATCGCAACCCAATTTATGATAATCAATAGCCTGCTCAAGACAAACCTGCTGTGGCATTTCGTAATTCAACACTTTTGAGAAATCATCCTGCTTTTCAAAACGGGCAAAAGAATTTAAAGGATCTATTGTTAAAATTTGCTCAAGAACTGCTTCCCGTTTCTGAGGCTGATTTTGCTTTTCATAAACCAATGCCTTCAATTTCAATGCATTTATATTATTTCGGTCGTAATCGAGCGCCTGCCCTGCATATTTCAAACTGAGGTCAAATTCCTTTAGTAAAAAATGAACCTCGGCAATTTTTGTGTATGCCTGTGTTTTAAACGCTACAGAACGCGCTGCAAAACTGTACGCTTCAAGTGCTTTAAAATATTCTTTTTGTTTCTGATAAATCAGGCCAAGCAGGTAATTAGCTTCCGGATTATAAATATCGACAGACAAACCTTTCATCAAATAAGATTTAGCTTCAGCATCGTGCATCGACCGAAACAAAAGGCCTCCCATTTTTGTAAGCGCCCCTTCGTGAAAGGCATCTTGTTTCAGCACCTGCTCGTAAATTTCAGTGGCGCCCATATAATCACGCTGACGTTCTTTCTCAACGCCCGAAATAAAAAGTGCATCTGTATTGCTCCAATTGTAATCTTCGCTCAAAACACGAGGTTTCTCAGAAAGCCTTTCTTCCGGTTCACTGGTGGAATATGCAATCAGGCTCCCAATCCGAACTTCAACATCTTTTTCTGAAATAGAAAATGAATCGACAAAAGACTCCGTTGGTTGTAGATGAATATTTTTTGTAAATAACCTTTTCCCATTGGAAATAATGGTCAACTCATTATTAATAGGTTGATTGGCACAGAATCCAACCAACAATTTATCGCCCTTTTGTTCAACATTCAACGAACCGTACTGATTAGCTTTTACCATTCCGCCAATATTTTTAACGGGGAACCAGAGTTCAGTGAATTTGTGTTCCGAGCCTGCATAAAAAAACTGATGTTTGTATGGTGTAAGTGTACTATTGGGCGAAGCCTGGTTAAACAAAAAACCCGTTTGAATTTCGGTGTATTGTTTATTATCAGAATCAGTTAAAAGATCTTTCCAAATGGCACCCTGACGAGACAAAGCCCACATCCATATTTTCTTTCCGGGCTTTTCATCGTAGGGAGCCCAGTGACCAAGTCCAAATTTTTTGTCGTGGAAATAGCACAAAAAATAATCGGCATATTCACCCAAAACGTGGTACGATTTAGGCCCGCCAAAATTATTGTTCGGATATTTTGAGACATCAACACCTGCATTATTTACTGGCCACGAGCTGGTTTCTCCAACATGCCCGATTTCCGTATCACCGGGGAAATAATATTCCAGATCATCCGACACATCAACCGATGCTGTTGTCCAATTATAAAGCGAAGTATTCAGGTTGGAAGGATTGTACCAAATAGCATTGGTTTCGAAATACGATTTATCGGGCTGCAAACGAATTTCCACTCTCCATTCAGTACGCGAGGTAATATCCGGCGCGCCAATAAAACAACTCACACTTCCATCATCGTTATTTTTCAATAAATAGTTTACAGGAGAAGCAGTTGTAGGCGCATGGCCAATTGAACCAAAATTAAATTCAATACCACCGGAAGTCCAGGCTCCACGCATAGCGATATCCCGAAACTTTACCACCTTGTTAAAATAAATAAACTCTTCGCCTGAGTTTTTGTCAATGGCTCCCAAAACTTTACCGCCCATTTCAGGCGCTACATATACTTTTACATACGGATTCTCAAGGGTAACAATTTTCCATTGCTTATCAACAGGAGTATTTGTAAAACTATCAAACCGATAGTAGGGGTAAAAATGTGTGATTCTGGCTACCGGATCGGGATCTGCGTAAGGGTAAGTTTTAAACGTTACGTAGGCTTCAGAAATACTTGCCTGCTGACCAAAAGCAGGAAGAGAAATAATAAGTATACCAAGGCCCAACAGAAGCAGGCATAATTTTTTCATTGAAGATGAGTTTTATATGTGGTTTTAATACTCTGAGAAAAATCAGGCTCTTTTCACGAACAACGGTTTGCGTTCTTTAATCTCCTGAAGCAGATGATCCTGGCCCTCCCTTAATTTCATTCCCTCCGGATCTGCCAGTTTTTGAGCCTGCTTTTTTAGTAAACTATTTTCACTTTCGAAACTCTCCAACTCTTCTTTTGTAAAATCTCTTCCGCAAAACAATCCCAAATCATCACAAATATATCCCAGCTTTTTGAGTGTTGCTCCAGCCTCTTTCTCAAAAATAGCGATTTCCAATTCAGTAAGTTCCTTTTTGTATTTATTTGAATTGGTCTTCTGAATGGGCTTTCTTACATTCTCCCACATTTTACCAGCCACTGCCGTTTTCTGTGATTCTTCTGACTTATAAAAATCAAACACCTTTGCAGGAATTTTGATATTTAGAAAAACACCTATTCTCTGCAATTCGTCTTCCGGCTTTGTAATCAAATCTTCGTAACGCACGTTTAACACTCTGGAAGTTCCCAATTCTTCATTCAGGGCAATACATAACTCCTGATTTCTTCTCCACTGATGTGCGATATGATAAACATGTTTTTCACCCACAACAGCTTTTTTAAAGGAACAGGCTACATCTCTGCCATCGCGATATAAATGGATATATAAGGGACGGATTTCTGATTTTTCCAAACCTTCTGCAAACTGAATATTTGCCATACTCTTGCAAGCCCAGAATTTAGCTTTGTCAGCATTTGCTTTCAATTCATAAATTACCCTGAAAATTTCAACAAGAGAATTATCACGACACTTCTGAATAATCTCATCACGATTCAGGGAAATTCCAGTCCATTCTACGGGGTTGCATTCCACCAGGCGACAAACATCATCAACCAAAATTTCAAAATTTTGGTTATTGCTTAAATCTCCATAATGTGGTAAAAGAGGATAAAAACGTTGCAGAATATGAGGTGGATGCGGGGCACTTATTTCGTCGATCTGATTCAACATTAAACGAAGCAAGTTTGAGCCCGACCTTTGGGTTCCTATTATTTGTATGGCTTGTAATTTTCCCATTTTATCTTATGCATTTCAAAGCAGGAACATCAAATTCATCATCCAACAAACATTCCTAACTTTCGATTTATTCTTTTACAAAATACTTATTCCAAATGCTGGCAGGAACATACTCTGCCCGATAAGGGACATAGTAAGAATCCAGCTGCCATAAAATATCATTCCCATCGCGGGAAGTAACCATTACAGTTCCTGTTTTCGCACTGGTTTGCAGCAAATTTCCATTAGGGAGCAAATAAGAACTTCCCATACGTGAGGTATACTTTTGTTTTGGAAGCGGCGCATCAATGTGCGTTGTCGCAGTCCAGTTTGTGGTATCTAAACGAAACGAAAGACCTCGTGATTCCTTTCGAAAAAGTGAATTATCAAAAAGCATCAAATCGCCTTCTGAGTTTATATTTAATGAATGCTGGAAAGCAAAATAGGAGGACGTATCCATTTTAAAATCGCCGTTCTGACCAAATTTCCACATAAGTGCTCCGGTTTTTGCATTGATTTTCCAAACCTGGTTTTCCAATGCTGCCGACACAAGAAAATTACTGTCTTTATCAAATGTCAGCGAATTCATATGAAAACGGTCGTAGGCAAATTTCAGAATTTGCGGGTCGTTATCTATATCCCAAACATCCCAGGCCGACCATTTTTTGAGAACATTTCCGAGGGTATCCAGTTTTACAATCCCGTCGCCCCCAAGGGTATCAATTCCATTTCCGCCGTAGGGAGTCATATCCACAATTTTTTTAGGACGATACAAGGTGTAAATGTTCTGTTGCTCATCCATGAGCACATCGTGATGAATAATATGCAATTCCGGATCTTTGTTTTTATCGAGATCCATTCGCCACAACATTTTTCCTGTTAAGTCGATTTCTGCAATAGCAGTTCCACCTGCAAAACCGATACTCCCACGTCGCATAGGCCCGTGTGTTTCTTTTGCAATTTCTTCGTGCGATTTTGGCTTGTCGTCAATGGCATCTTTCACGGGAGGCCGCAACATTGCCAAAATTGTTCCCCGCGGGGTAAATTTAGCAGCCCGAACTCCAATGTCATCAATTTGCCAATACCAGCGGATAGCTCCCGTTCCATCAACCATGGCAATGTACCCCGGAGTTCTTCCGTAGCAAAGCATCACCATTCCGGCGCCTAAAGCAGATGCATCATGCGGTTTTAAATTATTCACCCAATTGAAAACCAGCCAAGGAGACTGTTCCCTTGTTTGAAAGCTATAAACTTTGGATTTCTGTTTAAAAAGATTGTGAACAATTATTTGGTATTCATAAGTAGTATCGGTTTGAAGCAGTAACAGGTGCGCAGTATAATTTTTTTGTTTACCATTTGAAATCGTCTTGAATTTTTCAGAAGAGCCTTTAATCCAATACTCAACATAAACAGAGGAAGGTTTGTCTAATTCAACATTGATATCTTCCTGTGTGGCAACATTGTTTGGCGTAGACAACACAACACTTTTTATCGCTACTTTCTTGGTTTGGAATAAAAACAGAATGGCCAATAAAATCAAAACTATCCCGCTAATTACTCCTGCTATCCGATACTTGCTGCGCTTCATAAGCTATTTTTTATTTTGACTGACTTTATTCTACTTCTATTTTGTTTTAAGCCGCCGGATAACGTTGTGTTACCCGACGACTCTTAACTTCTCATCTAAACTATTTCTATTGCTGCTTTTTGCATATAATTATGGTAACCTACTCGGATTTTCTGCTGCCATATTCGTATTTAACTGCGCATCAACCAAAGGATATGGGAAATGCTCCATATTTGATGTTACTTTAGGGCTTAAACCACGAGATTCAAGATAATCGTTACAAATCTCTTCATATTTTCCAAAACGAATTAAATCCGGACGACGTTTATACTCAAACACCAATTCAAAGCCACGCTCATCAAGAATTTTCTGAGCCATTTCTTCTTTCGAAGATGGTTTTGGGAAATCAGCATCTGTTCCACCATAAACAGGTACCCCGGCACGGCCACGAACCTCGTTTAAATACGGAAGGGCGGCATCAACACCATTTAGCTCATTTTCAATTTCTGCTTTACACAAAATAACATCCGACAAACGAAATACAGATATTGTTCTTCCGTCGTAATACGAATCTGATACCATTTCATAAGAATATTTTTTTGTGGCAACATTAACCAAGAGCTTTACCGTATCGCTTGGAGGAACATCCTGTCCTTCTTCCGGCATCATGTAATAAAACCCATGAGTTGTATTTCCATCCCTAGGATCGGCACCTTCATAATCGTAATAAAAGAATTGTTTCCGGGGATCCTTGTCGCTATATTTTCTCCAGAATTCCAGAGATACAGCATAATATTGCCACCGGTTTTGAACATCAGGATGATCTTTGGGTCCGAAGTGATTTGTTATTTCACCACCATTTTGAGATGATTCATGCAAAATACAAAAGATTAATTCCTTGCCAAATTTATTGCTTTCCGACCATACATTCTTAAAATCAGTTTCCAGTTGATAAACACCTTTCGTCTGCAATTGCAAAACTTGATCGATATAAGTTTTAGCACTTGTATAATCGTGTAATCTCATATATACTTTTCCCAACAGTGTAAGAGCTGCTCCTTTGGTTGCTCTGGCAAGTCCATCGCTGGAGCTCCATCTTTCGGGCAGATGCTCGATGGCATATTTACAGTCTCCAATGATAACTTCATTTACCGCATCCACTGAAGATAATGGCATATCAATGGTTTCTTCGGCTGAAACAACTGTAGTAAGTAAAGGTACAGGCCCCCAGGCATCGGTAAGATCACGGTATACCAATGCTCTTATAAAACGTGCTTGTGCAATTATCTGTTCTTTTTTTGTTTCGTCCATTTCAACTGCATCAATTTTTGATAACAGCATATTGGCGTTACTTATAGTCTGATACATATATCGCCAGTTATACCTTAAGTAACTGTTATTTGCATCATAAGTAAAGTTGCTCAGTTTTGTTGGATCTCCGGCCGCTGTAGAGAATCCCATATCTGTTGTATAATCTGAAGTCATTACCAAATACCCATTATAGTACATATAGCCATCTCCCGGGTATGGGGCAAGGTCTGCATAAACCCCAACTAAAGCAGCATTAATGTCGCTTTCTGTTGAATACGCATTTTCAGTTGTCAGATCACTATAAATCTCCGGCTCTAAACCAGTACATCCTACAAAGAATGTTATTACCATTAATCCAACTAAATATTTCATAGAATTGTATCTTTTCTTCAACATATCTTCCTGTTATTTAAAAAGTTATATCTATACCAAAAGTAAATGTTCTCATACTAGGATAGGAATTAAAGTCCAGACCGGCTCCTGCATTTGCCGTTTGGCCAGAACCATCATTCTCGTATGCTTTCGTATCCACTTCAGGATCCCATCCTGAATACTTTGTTAGTGTTAACAAATTTTCAGCAGATGCATATACCCTGCACGATTGCATGAATTTTAGTTTGGCAGGAATAGTATATCCCAGGGTTACATTCTTCAAACGAACGAATGACGCATTTTCAATAAAATGAGTATTAAAGTAACCACCATATTCAGAGTAGTAAAATCCATTACGAGGAACATCCGTGTTTGTATTATCAGTTGTCCACCGATTTAATGCATCCGAAGTATGTTTCCATTCAAGATTAATATCTGTCATATTCATCAAATCGTTTCCAACTGAACCATGAATAAAGACGGATAAGTCAAAATTTTTGTAAGAGAAATTATTCGTTAACCCGAAGATAAAATCAGGACTAGCTGAACCAATAATTGTCCGGTCGTCGGGAGTTATCTCTCCATCTCCTGATACATCTTTAAATTTAGGATCTCCGGGTTTAGCATTCGGTTGTGGCTTATAAGTTTCTCCTTCCTGGATAACCCCCTCGTAAACATAACCAAATAATGAGCCTAAAGCTTCCCCCTCACGGATAACCGCATAAGCCTCTGGAGAAACCTCCCCATAAGGTCTTGCCGAAGTAATATAGATATCCGTTCCATCAATATCCAATACTTCATTTTTATTAAAAGCAATATTAAAACGGGTATCCCATTTAATCTGCCCAGTTGTATTTTTTGAGTCAATCTCAAATTCGATTCCTTTATTTTCAATTGAGCCAACATTGCTCTGCCCGGAATAAAAACCGGAATAGGAAGGCATTGTTTTATTCACCAGCAAATCAGTCGTTTTTTTGTAATACACGTCAGCGGTAGCAGTAATTCTGTTAGACAAAAAACCCATGTCTAACCCTGCATTGTATTGAGATGTAGTTTCCCATTTAAGAGACGGATTATCAGGAGTGGTTGGGTTCAGATGTGTACCTGATGTATTATCGGTTCCATCAAAAGTAACATGAACGTTAGAAACCAATGCATAACGGGCGTAATTACCAATCTGGTCGTTCCCAGTTTTTCCATAACCAGCCCTAAACTTCAGGCTGGAAAACAAGCCTAAATCTTTAATAAAAGGTTCATCACTCATTCGCCATGCAAAAGATCCCGACGGGAAAGTTCCCCATTGAGAATCTTCACCAAAACGCGAAGAGCCATCCCGGCGGATAGTAAATGTCAACAAATACTTGTTTTTGAAGGAATAATTAACCCTTCCAAAATAAGAAATCAGGAGGTTCTCACCTTTATAGGAGTCATAATCTGTTATGGTTGAAGCTGCCCCCATATTATTATAACCATACAAATCGGTAGAAAACCCCTTGGCTTTCATACTTCTACTTTCGGAACTGGACTTTTCATATGAATATCCTCCCATTACATTAAATGAATGCACTTCAGCAATATCTTTTGAATAATTCACAAATGCATCCATTAATGCATGAGTTGAAGCATAGTCATATGTACTTGCAACACCATCATCAATTCCCCCCTGGTATGTAGATCGAGGCAAATAAGTTCCTTTAAAATTATGAACGGTTTCTGCCCCTCCCCGAACTTTAGCAACGAGTCCTTCTATAGGAGTAATTTCCAGATTGGCAGTTCCATTAAACTTATCGCTTACCATATCATTATTGCGTTCTAGCAAGTTGGCCAGCGGGTTATCGCCAATTCCTCCGGGAGTAGCACCATAACTACCATCAGCATTGTATGGTTCAACCGTTGGGTCATATGTTAAAACACTATAGAGGATATTTTCATTCAAGATATTACCTGCATATTTCTGAAAGTTCGAATTTTCTCTTTGTGCCATTATTGAAGAGCCAACTTTTATGAAATCATTTACTCTTTGGTCAATGTTCACCCTTCCGGAGAGCCTTTCAAAATCAGTATTTTTTAAAACACCATTTTGTTTAAAGTATCCCAGGCTACTCAACACTTGAGTTTTATCAGAACCACCTTTAAACTGAATATTATGATCTTGTACTATTCCCAAACGAGAAGTTTCATCAATCCAGTTTGTATTAACATCCGACTGTAACTGCGACTGTGTATAAACAGCATATTCCTGATTTTCTTGTCCTTCAATCTCTTTATATAATGCATTTGCCAGGTTCATGTAATCTTTTCCATTTAACATATGAAAAGGATTAACTACTTTTTGGGCACCAACATGTCCGCTGTAAGAAATCTGGTTTTCACCTTTTTTCCCCCGTTTTGTTGTAATAAGTATTACACCATTTGCTCCACGAGCTCCGTAAATAGCTGTTGCAGATGCATCTTTTAAAATTTCCATGGATTCAATATCATTCGGGTTAATATCTGTCCCGTTTGATGTTGGAAATCCATCAACAACGTAAAGAGGATCGTTTGAACTGCTTATAGAGTTCGCTCCACGTACCCTTACCGAAATACTTCCTCCGGGCGCTTTTGAGTTCTGTATAACCTGTACTCCGGAAGTTCTTCCCTGTAAAGCCTGTGCAGCATTACTAACTGTCCCTCCCAGTGTAAGATCCTCGCTTGTAACTTTAGCAACAGCACCAGTCAGGTCACTCTTTTTTACAGTTCCGTAACCAATCGCTACTACTTCATCAATACCAATGGTTTCATCCTCCATTGTAACATTAACCACTGTTTTTCCGGCAAGGGGAACTTCCACTGTTTTCATCCCTACAAAAGAAAAGGTCAATGTAATTTCATCTGATACTCCATTTAAAACATAATTCCCATCTATGTTTGTAACGGTTCCGTTTGAAGTTCCTTTTACTAAAACAGTAACTCCCGGCAGCGGTTGTCCCTGTGAATCTGTCACTTTACCGGTTATTTTTTGCTGTTGAAATTTTAATTCTTCAGAAGCAGAGGTACTGCTCCCATATTCAATAGAGTTTGCCGTTTTAATCAGTATAAGATTATCTTCCCTTACATCAAATGTTACATTCTGGTTATCGAATAATCTTTGCAAAATTTGTTCAACAGATTCTTCTGTAACCTTAAAATTTACTTTTCTCTCTACATTAACTTGTTCCCTTTGATAAAAAAAGCGAAAATCACTTTTGGCTTCAATTTCCCGAAGTACATCTTCCACTCTTTCATTTTTTACATTTAAATTGAGCTTTGTACTTTGAGAATATACAGATGCCGAAACCTGCATAAAACAAGCGACTAAAAGAATAAATGTCAATTTCATTATCAATAATAAATTTCGTTTCTTCCCCCATCCAGGAAAAATTTCCAATCCAATATTTTTCATAAATTTGTATTGTTGTTAATAATTGTATTAATATGGTGTGACAGCATCATTATTAATGCATCAGGCCGGTAGATGTGACAGCATTTACCGGTTTTTGCTACTTAGTGTTTATCTCATAATCCTTTCCCTCCTCTATTTTTTATAATTTGAATTGTTTGGCCTTCAATCCTGTATTGAACGGGTAAAGTGGCTTTTAAAAGATCAAGTACTTCAAGAATACTTTCACCTTTAATTGTTCCGTCGTAATGATAATCAAGGATTGATTTATCTGCTACTTTTATTTCAACACTATATTTTCTTTCAAGTAAAGCAATAAGCTCTTTCAAGCTCATATTTATGAAAATGAGCTTATTCTCTTTCCACGAAGAAAAAAACAGAGGATTAACTTTCTTAACTTTATAGGTATTTTGCTTCTGGTTATACACTATTTGCTGGTTGGGAACAAGCATTACAGGTTCTATATAACTTTTACCATTTTGCGAGGTTATACTAATTGAACCTTCCTCAAGTGTGGTTACAATTTCATCATCTTCGCTGTATGACTTTATATTAAACTTTGTTCCATGAACTTCTACATTATAAAAGCCTGTATGTACAACAAAAGTTTTTCTTTTATCTTTTGCAACATCAAACCAGGCTTCTCCATCCAAAAATATTTCGCGCTGATGCTCTTCGCCATCAATAGCATATTTTATTTTCGATCCGGAGTTCAGGTACACAATACTGCTATCAGGCAAAAGAAGTTGAGAAACAGATCCTTTAGGGGAAACAGTAGTATAATAAACAGGCTGAATTGACTTTAATTTCGGAACAAGTAAACCAATAAAAATACCAATAATGAGTATTGCGGCAATTTTCGAGAATATGGTAATTCGTTTTTGTTTGGTCTGTCGTTCTTTTATTTCCTGTTCCAAATTAATACGGTGGTGAATCTGGGCCAATATATTATTGAAAGTATCCGGAGAAGGTTTCTCTGTTACTGTTTCTTCTTTACTCCAGCATTCATGAAAAGCCTCCCTCATATCTTCAAAATCTACTGTTTCGAAAATAGTAATGGCACTTCTCAACTCTGCTTTATTGCTTATGCCTTTAGCAAACTTGATTATTGTACTGCGGAAATGTTCTATTTTATTTAACTCTTTGTTCTCCATGTAATATTATTTTCTGAATTCCCCCAGAAATTTCTTTTCATTGCCATCCAAACTTTTAATTTTTTCTTTATTAAAATGTATTCTAATAGTAATACGCAAGAAATCGGTCACCCCCCAAGGAAAAATTATTTTTTCTCATTTTATTTAGCTATTAAATACATTTTCACACCAAAAACATAAAATAAACTACAATTTGATAGTTATTAATCAAGCAACCATTCCTCAAAAGGGAAACAGTCTCGCTTTAAAATTGTAAGCAATACAATACATTTTCTAAAGAATTCGGTTTTATATGGTAAGTAGGTTTTCCCTTTACCTGATTGTAAAGAAAAGGGATAGAAATAATAAAACAGGAAAAGCACTTTTCCCTAGATTTTCTTTAATATGCTTTATCGATAGAGTTATCTGATTTTCTACCGTTTTAACAGAGATCCCCAGTTCTTCTGCAATTTCTTTATGAGACCAACCGTTTTCTCTACTTAATTTAAAAATTCTCTTTCTTTTATCCGGCAATTCATTAATTGCAGTATCAATCTGTTTCTTAAGTACATCATAATCAGAGCCGGGCTCAATTTGAGTGCTACTATTAGCATCAAAATATTCCATCAGAAACTTTCGATATTCGTTATCTTTCAGTTTCAGGCGTAATTGATCGACAATTAAATTATAAGAAATTTTAAACAAAAATGACTTGAAAGATTTCCCAGAGTCCAGTTCTTCTCGTTTTTTCCATATCCGGTAAAAAACTTCCTGAACAATTTCTTTTGAATCTTCATCATTCTTTAAAAACGAGAAAGCAAAATGGTAAAGTCTTTCGCTATACTTATGAAATAGTATATCAAAAGCCTGAAACTCGTTGGCTTGCAATTTAGAGATCAGTTCTTTGTCACTATCGTTTTGATATACTTTCATCAATAGCAATTATAATATAAATTACAATTTATTTAAGAATATGTTTCCACCCTATTTCTATAATTTCAAAAAAAACAATATTCTTAAATTTTAAGGCATCCGATGAAATATATATCACCAAACTACACAAATACATAACATTCGTCTCCATATAAAGCAATTCTCTTTCACATAGAAATATTACTAAAAATGTAGATATTTCATTATGGTTCTACTCAGGCTTAGGAAATTCACGTATTGGACTGTAACGTATATACGAATCAAAAACATCTTTATCTGGCCCGACGACTCTCGGATCTTTTGATTTTTTTAATTCATCCATTAATGCTTTTTTCATCTCTTTTTCTACATTGGCATAATGTTCGTCTCCGGCAATATTATTCAGGCAATACGGATCGGCTTTTATGTCAAAAAACTCAACTTCAGGTCTTTTAGCAACAGCCCAATCAAAGTAGGGTTTTATACTTTTATCGTTATAATGTTCTATGATATAAGACTTAGATGGAGCCGCATCAATGTCTGTAAATGCCCATTCAGAATGATGTATTCCATTTTCATCAATTCCATATATAGGCAACAATTCATCGGTAGTACCTGGTTTTATGCGCTGGGGAGCTCCTGCCGGCCACCGCTCCGGTTTTATGTTCCAGATATATAAAAAATCTTTACTACGAATCATCCGTTGCGGATATCCCCAATTTTCATAACGGGAAGAAGAATGTCGTTCTCTCCCTGAAAAAACATATTTTTTAGTTGGGTCTACAACTCCCTGCTTTGTTGATTCTAGAATAGGAATGACACTTTTCCCGGAAATCGGGAACATTCCCTGTGCACTTGTTTTTGTTATTTCAAGGATAGTTGGCGCCAAATCAGCAAAACTTAAAGGGTCATCAACAATCCTTCCACCAGGAAATTCCTTTGGAAAACGAATAGCCATGGGCACATGAATTCCATAATCGTAACCGTTGGCTTTTGCACGCGGGAAAGGCATTCCGTTATCAGCTGTAACAATAACAATTGTATTTTCAAGCTCACCAATATCTTCCAGGTACTTTAACATGCGCTGTAAATGCAAATCAAACCATTCTATTTCAACTGCATAATCCAACATATCACCTCTAATTATTTCATTATCGGGAAAAAAACCAGGAACTCTTTCTATTTCGCCCAGCTGTTTATTATTTCTTTTCCAGGAATCTTGCTCGTACGCTCTGTGTGGTTCTTTCGAGCCATACCAAAAAAAGAAGGGCTTATCTCCACGCACATTCTCCATAAAATGTTTGAAATTCTCAAAATAGTTCACCGGTCCAATTCCGTCTGCTGTCCGTTCATCTGCTGGTGCTCCACTTTCATATTTGATATTATTGTAGGCTACACCGGCAGCATTTGTCTTACGCCACAATGAATCTTTCTCGTTCCGTGCGTATTGAAACGGGTCTACTCCTTTTCCTGTTAATCCGGTTGCATATCCATTAGCATCAAGCAAATCAACAAATGGGACATACTTCTTTAACCAGGCTGAAGCGTGTTGACCAGCCTGTTCGTTTTGCCAATGGTAACGTCCGGTAACAATAGTACTTCTCGAAGGTGCGCACCCCGGAGAACCTGCAATACAGTTGCTAAAATAAACCCCCTCTCTGGCAACTCGATCAAAGGCCGGAGTTTTCAAAAATTGGCCCCCCGCAAAACTGGTATGCGCAAACGTCTGGTCATCAGCAATGGCAAAAAGTATATTGGGGCGTTTGGTCATCTTCCTATCAGATAAAGAGCATGATGAAGACACAAGAATAATTAAAACAAAATAGGCTAAAATTTTACGAGAAAGTATTTTCATTAGATCTAATCAGTTAGTTTATATCGTTACAATTTTAAAAACAGGCATACGAATCTACAAGAAATTCTCAGTCTATCCGGAAACTATATTCTTTCGCTTATTTTCCTCTAACTAAAACCCTTGTATTTCCTCATACAATTTTTGAATGGGCAGTCCCATAACATTATAAAATGAGCCTTCAATGCTTGTTATGCCAATTGTTCCAATCCACTCCTGGATTCCGTAGGAACCTGCTTTATCATAAGGCTTACAGGTTTTAAGATAGAACTCAATTTCTTTATCCAGCAACTTTTTAAAACAAACATTGGAAATATCGTAAAAAGAAGTTTGTTTTTTTGAAGAGGTCAAACTTACTCCTGAAATTACCTGATGCTTTTTTCCACTCAATTTCTGCAACATTTTCCATGCATCATCATAATTTTTAGGTTTCCCAAGCACCTCACCATCTAGCCATACAATGGTATCTGCTGTAATTAGAAGTTCACAATTCTTAAGTTCTGGCTGAAAAACTTTTGCCTTTAATTGCGATAGAAAAACAGGTATTTCTTCTCTTGTTAATGAGGCTGGATAATTCTCATCAACTTCCTTTACTTGTATACGAAAAATTACACCCAACATTTCCAGCAACTGCTTTCTTCTGGGCGATTGAGAGGCCAGAATATAATTGTACTGCGGAAACCAATTCATTATTTAAACTCCTTTTCAAGCATCATTTCACGGGTAAACCATTTTTCCTGCGCGCGCATTGTCTGCTCTATTACATCCCTCACACAACCTTCTCCTCCTAATTTATCGGAAATATATTTTGAAACTGATTTTACGTCAGCCACGGCATCTTTAGGACATGTAGGAAGCCCAACTTCAGTCATTACAGGATAATCAAGAATGTCGTCTCCCATATATAAAACATCTGCCTTCTGCAGGTTTGTTTTTTCTAGAAAATCACTCAAACAGGCTCGTTTATTTCGCACCTTATCGTAATAATGTTTCACTCCCAATCTTTCATAACGCAATTTTACCCTTTCAGCAACGCCACCCGTAATTATTGCTACGTGAAACCCATTTTCAATTGCATATCGAATAGCAAATCCATCTTTTATATTTGCAGTACGAACAGGTTCTCCTTCTTCATTTATCGGGGAATAATCTTTAGATAAAACGCCATCAACATCAAAAACAAATGCCTTTATATTTTTTAGTTCCTCTTTAAAGAATGTCATTATTTTAACTTTTGGTGATGCTCAAAAATACTTTTTGAAACCGAATTGTACAACTCTGCATAATTATTAAAATCTTTAATTTCATTTAAATGAGAAGAAATTATATTCTCATCAAAACGAACGGCTGGTCCGGTTTGCGCTATTTCCGGATCAAGGTATTGTACTTTGGAGGCCGTTTCCAAAATCAGTGGACGCAAAACATCAAAAGAGATATTTTGTGTTTTTAATATTTGATCTGCAATAACATAAAAATGATTTACAAAATTACAGGCAAAAACGGCAGCAATATGCAAATACTTCCGCTTCTCTGATTCCAGAACGGAAACATGGCGAGTTATTTTCATGGCTATATCTACCAGCAAATGCTCAACTTTCGGAGAATTTGCTTCTACAAAAACCGGCACCTTGCTAAAATCAACTTCTCTTTGTTTCGAAAATGTTTGTAACGGATAGAAAACTCCTATTTTCTCTGAATATTTTTCTAGTACAGAAATAGATAAACTCCCGGAACAATGAATGATAATCTTCCCTTTCAGATTTATTTTTTCAAGAACCTCAACAAGGGCCGAGTCTTTCAACGCGATAATATATATATCGGCATCGCCGGTAATGTCTTCTATTACATTTGTATAATTTGTATCTAAAACCTGCCCGAGCTTTTTTGCAGAGTGCTCGGTTCTACTGTATACCTGCCAGATATAAAAACCAGCTTCCTGTAAACTCTTCGACAGATGTGTTGCCAAGTTCCCGGCCCCTATAAAACAAAAATTTAGGCTCATTTCTTTTGAATTTTACTTCAAAAATAACGAGCCTTCCGCAATGTTCCAATATTATCCGATAAGTGTTTTTATACACGCGCCTGAGCCAGTCGATTGTTTACAACATCCCAGTTTACAATATTCCAAAAGTTGCCAACATACTCAGCTCTTTTATTCTGATAATGTAAATAATAAGCATGTTCCCATACATCAAGGCCCAATAGAGGAACACCTTTTACTTCTGCGATATCCATCAATGGATTATCCTGATTTGGAGTTGAAGTAACACCAAGTTTTCCATCACTTCCTAAAATCAGCCATGCCCAACCGCTACCAAAACGCGTTTTCGCGGCAGTTCCAAATTCGTCTTTAAATGAATCAACAGAGCCAAAATCTTTTTCAATTGCAGTATTTAACTCTGCAGGTATTTCCCCTTGGGAAGGAGTCATATTCTCCCAAAAAAGTGCATGATTATAATACCCTCCACCGTTATTTCTTATTCCATCCGATTGTTTACTTATTTCAGCAAAAATCTGCTCCATTGGTGTATTTAGTAGCTCCGTTCCTTCTGCTGCTTTCATAAACTTATTATAATAACCTTTATGGTGTTTGGTATAATGCAGTTCCATTGTTTGTGCATCAATATATGGCTCCAGTGCATTAAAATCATAGCCTAACTCAGGAAATGTATGACCTTCAAACTTTTTTGTTTCTGTAGCACATGATGCCAGCGTACCAATTACCGGAGCAGCTATTGCTGCCGTTCCCACAACTGTTATAAACTTTCTTCTTTCCATTTTGACACTTCTTTTTGAAACATAACAATAAGAAGACAAAAAGGTTTGATTTTCTAATTACTATCTTTATGTCAATTAGATTAATCCAATTATTGCTTTTTCTCTTTTCTGTATAATTGCACTGTTCAGAATCTTGTCATTAAAATTTAATGCATCTCTGTTTCTTTCATTATGAAAAAGGTGATATTGCACAGCACTAAACTTTAGCCTAAATTTAGTTTTGCCAGAATTTAACAGTCTTAAGGTAATATCAGAATCTTCGCGTCCCCAACCAGCAAACTGCTCATCAAAACCATTAACTTCCCACAAATCGTTTCTCCAGAAAGACATATTACAACCCCTGACATTATAAATTTTCGAATCGCTTTTAGAAAAGCACCGGGAGAGAAACACGTTTCGAATTCCGTTAAGCTTATTTTTTGCAGAATAACCAAATCCAGTAAGTTTACAATCGCCTAAATCCAAACGTTCTCTAGTTTCATCCTCATTCAATAAAACACGACTTCCTGTTATAAAACCACCATGCTTTCTTCTGCTAATATGGTCTTTTATAAAATCAGGATGAAGAATAACATCTCCATCAATAAAAATCAGGTAATCACAATCTGTACTTTTAATTGCTTTGTTTCTTATTCGAGCCAGCCTGAATCCTTTATCTTCCTGCCAGATATGTTTTATCCGTATTGTATCAGATTCAGAAAAACGATTAATCACCTGTTTGGTCAAAGAGTCTGAACCGTCATCTGCTACAATTATCTCATCTGGAAGAACAGTCTGTCTGTATACACTTTTTAGACATAACTTTAATGCTTCCGGCCAGTTATAAGTTGAAATTACTAAGGCTGTTTTTGCCATCGAAAATTTAAATAAGTCAATTCACCAATCATAAAAACACAATAGAAAAATACAAAAAAGGAACTTCCCATGTGCGATTCAAAATTGGAATCAGCAAAATTGGCGAAAAACATAAATACTAAAAACAATAGAAATAAATGATCTTTATAACGCTTTGTTTTGATTACCGGATATAAAAGAAGAAATAAAATAAGTACTAAGCCAACTAACCCAAATTTCACCGCATAATTTAAATATTGATTGTGTGAAGACGCATAATATTCTTTTCCTAATTCAGGACTGTTTTGGGCATATGCTTTTTTAAATTCATCCTTCCAGTTTCCGGTTCCTACACCAAACCATGGATGCTTCTTTATTATAGAGACAGCTGCTTTTGCATATTCAATTCGCTGTGAAAAGGATTTTTGATTCGCATTTCCTGTTTTTGAATATACATAATATTCCCAAATAGTTTGATAAATCCGTGGATAAAGAGAAAACCTATTCCCCGAGTAAATTACATTTGCAATTCCGTTTTCAATATTTTTAATATCCTGATTATTCAACGATTTTACTCCTTCTGCATCTTTACGCAATCCTTTCGAGGTTAAATAACGAATTAAAGTAGAAGATACAGAATATCCATTTGCTCCAATAGAGTCATACTTTATGGCTGAAATCTTATTCCACTCATTGCGCATTTCCTCCTGGCATAAATATAAATACACATAGTGTCCATTTTCAACCATAGGATTATTAAAATCATGTTTGTACAAATTACCTTGAGCAGTTTTTTTTTCGATGGAATTCTTATCTACTTTTTCAATATCATAGAATTTTCGAATAGAATGTACCACATAAGTAACAGGTGCAGTAACTAAAAAAACGACCAAAACTAATAGATATATTTTAAATCGTTTTGCCCCCTGAAATAACAATAATAACAAATAAAAAACAATACTTCCACTTAACGCAATCACACCTGTTAACGATTGCTGAAAAAGTAAAAACGCAATAAAATAAGATGCTCCTAATATCAGTAGAAATCGGCTGTAACTTACAAGTATTTTAACATTTTTAATGGTTATCTGAATAATAAACCAAAATACTAGAATTAGTTGAAAACTAAACCTTATATGCGATATAAGGCTAGCCTTATGTACACCAAAAACCTCTGGGCTACTCGATAACTTCCAGTTTAAAATTGCAATTATAGTTGATAGGAAGACTGCAATAGAAAATATAGAGAAAATAAAACGCTTCTGTTGTTCAGTTATTCTCTTACCTAGTACAAATGCGATCGGCAAAACAAGAAAAAACATGCTCTTCTGTAAATCATACAATGAAGAGCTGAATTTATTAGAAACGATTGAACTAATTATATAA
>OY781113.1:1155000-2162500 GCA_963676455.1 uncultured Draconibacterium sp.
GCCTTTCACCCCTACCCACAGCTCATCCAAAAGCTTTTCAACGCTTCCTGGTTCGGTCCTCCATGATGTGTTACCATCACTTCAACCTGGCCATGGGTAGATCACAAGGTTTCGCGTCTAGCGCCACTAACTTTACGCCCTATTAAGACTCGCTTTCGCTTCGGGTACGGACCTTAAATCCTTAGCCTTGCTAGTGACGACTAACTCGTAGGCTCATTATGCAAAAGGCACGCAGTCATCCGTAAAATACGGACTCCTACCGCTTGTAAGCGTACGGTTTCAGGTACTATTTCACTCCCCTGTTCGGGGTGCTTTTCACCTTTCCCTCACGGTACTTGTTCGCTATCGGTCTCTCAGGAGTATTTAGCCTTACCAGATGGTCCTGGCAGATTCAGACAGGATTCCTCGTGTCCCGCCCTACTCAGGGTACTGCTAAGATGATATTTCTTACGTATACAGGACTTTCACCTCCTTTGGTTGGCTTTTCCAAAACCATTCTACTTTAAAATACTTCTCTAGATTGCAGCCCTACAACCCCGGATATGCCGAAACAAATCCGGTTTAGGCTATTCCCATTTCGATCGCCACTACTCTGGGAATCACTTTTGTTTTCTTTTCCTGTGGGTACTTAGATGTTTCAGTTCCCCACGTTCGCTTCCAGGTTACCCCGGATATCCTGATAAATCAGGATGGGTTGCCCCATTCGGACATCTGCGGATCGATTCGTATTTGCCAATCCCCGCAGCTTTTCGCAGCTTGTCACGTCCTTCTTCGCCTCTGAGAGCCAAGGCATCCTCCGTACGCCCTTAGTAACTTTCTTTTGAGAATCCTTATATTGATTCGTTTTTGTAATATTATTACTACTTTGTGTCGTCTTTGTGATTTGACTCATTATTTTCCCAACATGCCAAAGAACTTTATCAGCCAGTTGTTAATCAGTACATGGTACTTTTCACTACCGCTAAACGTAGATAACCAGGGAATCGAACCCTAAAATCGGCACCAGCCTTATCTCTTACAGTTGCAAGTTGCAGATTTCGTATAAAAACTGCTTTTATGTAAACTTGTCCTGCTTCAATATGTCATTTTCTTTTGAACGTTTGCCACTTTCGTGGTCTTCTTTTCCGACTTTTCAGCCTCCGTGGAGAATAAGGGAGTCGAACCCTTGACCTCTAGAATGCAAATCTAGCGCTCTAGCCAACTGAGCTAATCCCCCGTTTTCAGTTTGCAGTATCCGGTCCCAGTTTTCAGTATTCTGATTACTATGACCGTCAACTATTGACTGGACTTGTAGTCCCGCCCAGACTTGAACTGGGGACCCCTACATTATCAGTGTAGTACTCTAACCAGCTGAGCTACGGGACTCTATTTTGTAGAGTTCCGCATCTCGAGTTTAAAGTTTCGAGTTACAATTCTTTGAACTTTGAACTTTAAACTTTGAACTCTATCAGTATATCTTTAAAAAAGCAAGGGCCAATTTGTTAATCCTTTTGTAAACATCTTATGCTCCAGAAAGGAGGTGTTCCAGCCACACCTTCCGGTACGGCTACCTTGTTACGACTTAACCCCAGTCACTAGTTTTACCCTAGGCCGCTCCTTGCGGTCACAGACTTCAGGTACCCCCAGCTCCCATGGTTTGACGGGCGGTGTGTACAAGGCCCGGGAACGTATTCACCGCGCCATGGCTGATGCGCGATTACTAGCGAATCCAACTTCATGGAGTCGGGTTGCAGACTCCAATCCGAACTGGGATCGGCTTTTGGGATTAGCATCACTTCGCAGTGTAGCTGCCCTTTGTACCGACCATTGTAACACGTGTGTAGCCCTGGACATAAGGGCCGTGCTGATTTGACGTCATCCCCACCTTCCTCTCACCTTACGGTGGCAGTCCCGCTAGAGTCCCCGGCTTGACCCGATGGCAACTAACAGTAGGGGTTGCGCTCGTTATGGGACTTAACCCGACACCTCACGGCACGAGCTGACGACAACCATGCAGCACCTTGTAAATAGCCCCGAAGGGAAAATCTGTTTCCAAATTATGCAATCTACATTTAAGCCCAGGTAAGGTTCCTCGCGTATCATCGAATTAAACCACATGTTCCTCCGCTTGTGCGGGCCCCCGTCAATTCCTTTGAGTTTCAACCTTGCGATCGTACTCCCCAGGTGGTTCACTTAATGCTTTCGCTCAGCCGCTTACTGTGTATCGCAAACAGCGAGTGAACATCGTTTACAGCGTGGACTACCAGGGTATCTAATCCTGTTCGCTCCCCACGCTTTCGTGCATCAGTGTCAGTAATGGATTAGTAAGCTGCCTTCGCAATCGGTGTTCTGTGTCATATCTATGCATTTCACCGCTACACAACACATTCCGCCTACCTCAACCATACTCAAGACTCACAGTATCAATGGCAATTCTACCGTTAAGCGGCAGTATTTCACCACTGACTTACAAGCCCACCTACGCACCCTTTAAACCCAATGAATCCGGATAACGCTTGCATCCTCCGTATTACCGCGGCTGCTGGCACGGAGTTAGCCGATGCTTATTCCTACGCTACCGGCAACTGGTTACTCGTAACCAGGTTTCTTGGCGTAGAAAAGCAGTTTACAACCCATAGGGCCGTCATCCTGCACGCGGGATGGCTGGTTCAGGCTTTCGCCCATTGACCAATATTCCTCACTGCTGCCTCCCGTAGGAGTCTGGTCCGTGTCTCAGTACCAGTGTGGGGGATAATCCTCTCAGAACCCCTACTGATCGTTGCCTTGGTGAGCCCTTACCTCACCAACTAGCTAATCAGACGCATGCCCATCTTATGCCACCGAAGTTTTAATTAAAATACCATGCAGCATCTTAATTCTATGGGGTGTTAATCCACGTTTCCATGGGCTATCCCCCTGCATAAGGCAGGTTGCATACGCGTTACGCACCCGTGCGCCGCTCTCATCACCCGAAGGTGAATCCCGCTCGACTTGCATGTGTTAAGCCTCCCGCTAGCGTTCATCCTGAGCCAGGATCAAACTCTCCGTTGTATATATAAAAAGTTTAATTTCTTTCGCTCAGATGTTTCTCTCAGAAATCAACAAAGTTGGTACACCTTGCTTTTTTGTGCTTCAAAATTTTAAAGAACTTTTCCATAAAAAATCAGCATCTAATATTTGCGTTCCTATCCAAATGCTGATATCCATGTTTCATTATTTGTCCGGCCTCCTTCTTCTCTTTTCATCTCCCTGCCAGAACGTGTTTCCCTTTCGGGGCGGCAAAGGTAATAACTATTTTCTATCTACCAAAACTTTTAATAAAAATATTTAAGTTTTTTTTCGGCTCCAGGAGCAGCAAAAAAATTATAAAATCATCCGCCAAATCCCGTAGTTATTAACCTTCTTTTCATCTCCTCAACGAACCCGCTCTGAAAGCGGCTGCAAATATAGACAGCCTTTTTATTTCTCCAAAACTTTTTGTCAAAAATTTTAAAAGTTTTTTTGCTCCATCAACGAACCTCATTATTGAAAATCACATCCCGGCTAAAAACCTAGTATTACCTCTCATTTCCTCAACGAACGTGCCCTAAAAGCGGATGCAAAAGTAGATATCTTTTTTTAACAACCAAACTTTCTGTGCTTATTTTTCAATCTTTTTTTTCTTCAAAAAAGTAAGTTACTGTTAATCAATATAAAAAAAATTAGCGTCGAATTTGTTTATACGAAAAGGATTAACATTGGTTACGTTTTCCTCCCAAAATGCCGCACATAATAAGTAAAGAAAACAGATTTATGCAGTAAAATAGCTGCACAGAAATCCGTTCCGTTCTCAATACACTATTGAAATTTATTCCATGAATAATTCAATAACCGGGATTTTCACATTCGGCTTTGCTACCGGGAGCCTTAATTCTAAATCATTATTGGGAGCGTCATCTCCGCTTCTGCTATGTTTTCGTGGTTCCGAAATGCTAATTTCAGAAGCATCGTGGAGAAACTGCGCGTATTTCACCTTTCCTTTATAACCGGGTAATCGTAATGTCTGCAAAGGATAGTCGAGTAAATGAATATACAACCTATTATTTTTCGGATTATAAGTTAATAAGGAATTTGCAGGAGCTTCAAATTCTTCAGGAGCCTCAGTACATTCATAAATGGAACGGCTATTAAGCTTCATCCACTCTCCCATTTCTTCAAGTGCTTTATCAGCACGGTAGTCAAACAGGCCTCGTGCAGTGGGACCTACATTTAACAAAAGATTTCCCCCCTTACTCACTGATTCAATTAGCAGTCCCAATAACTGCTTGTTATCTTTCCAGGTATACTCGTCTCTGTAATATCCCCATGAACCAGAAAAAGTCTGACAAGTTTCCCATGGAACCTTTTTACCATCGATTTCTGGCCACTGAGTTACCTTATATTGCTCGGGTGTTACAAAATCCCAACCTCCTTGGTAATCCTGTAAATCAGCTCTATCGTCAATAATAATTCCAGGTTGTAATTCCCTTACCATTTTAATTAACTCAACAGAACCCCAATCATCGCGACCTTTCCCAAATTCTCCGGGGAAAGAGAAATCAAGCCAAAGGATATCGATCTTCCCATAGTTGGTAAGAATTTCCCGCACCTGATTCTTTAAATATTCACGATAAACAGCCATATCCTTACCTTTATTTAATGCATCGTATTCCTCTTTTGTGCTTACCCTCTGCGGATGCCTGCTGTCTATGGTATAATCCGGGTGATGCCAGTCAATTAGTGAATAGTAAAAGCCAATTCGAAGCCCTTCTGCGCGAAAGGCATCAACCCACTGCTTGATTATATCTTTATTATAAGGGGTATTGGTTACTTTATAATCCGTATATTTTGAATCGAACATTGTAAACCCTTCGTGGTGTTTTGAAGTAATAACTGCATATTTCATTCCGGCAGCTTTTGCCTTCTTTGCCCATTCAGAGGGGTCGAATAAGTCGGGATTAAAAATATCAAAATACTTCTGATATTCTTCATTTGTCATTCGCTCCCTGTTCTTTACCCATTCGTGACGAGCCGCCTGAGCATATAGCCCCCAATGAATAAACATTCCAAACCGTGCATCGGTCCACCAGGCCATTCGTTCTTTTTTCTGCTCAGGTGTTTCATCCCATATTTTCTTTTGTGCAAAACATGGCTGCCCAAAAATAAGGATCAGCAACATAATTGATACGCTTAGTTTTTTCATTTTAATTTGGTTTAGATTAAATAATTACAATTCTACTTTCTAGCTAAAGATACATCAGTTCATTGAGGATTCACGTATAAATTTAAATTCAGAACCATCATTCCATTTGGGCCACTTTTCGGAGTCAGCCAGATTGAATCCAATCCGATAAAACAACTCAGCATCCTGAACCAATCCGCCCAAATCGTCTGTTTCTGGATGGTATTCATCCGTAGGTTTGTGATATGTGTTCTTCCAATAATCAGCTATTATTTGCAATGTTTTCTCTTTTCCAAATTTCCCGGTTTCGATATATCCTTTAGCAAACATTGCGGGGACACCTTTCTTTACAAACGGAAAATGGTCAGAACGAAAATACATCCCATTTTCCGGATTGGGATCAGCAGCAAGATAACGTCCTTGCTTTTCTGCTTCGGTCTTCAACCAGCCATCCAATTCAGATTGACCAAAACCAGTAATCGTAACATCCTTGAATTTACCCAGAAAAAGAATTACATCAGTGTTTATACAAGCAACTGTTTTATTCATTGGAAAGAATGGATGTTCAACATAATAACCAGAGCCTAACAATCCGGATTCTTCACTTGTAACAGAAAGAAATAAGACAGAACGCCCCGGCTGCTTTCCATTTTTAAATGCCCTGGCAATTTCAAGCATCCATGATACAGCACTTGCATTATCTGTTGCTCCGTTATAAATGCTGTCTCCATTCAAAGGTTTTCCTATCCCCAAATGATCCCAATGCGCTGTATACACAATCACTTCGTCAGGCTTTGTGGTTCCTTTTATAAGACCACAAACATTCTTAGAAACACCATGTTCAAATTTACTTTTTATCGATGCTGAAGCTTTTACAGGCAATGCAAAGGGTTTGAATTCTTTATCTGAAGCTTTTTGTTTGAGTTCATCCAACGAGTAACCACAAGATTGAAATAACTTCGCGGCAGACTCTTTTGTTATCCACCCTTCAAAAGAACAACGATCTTTATAACCATTATCAGGTTCCAAAAAAAGTTTGGTAGACTCACCATTATTTCGTACTACCTCCCATGGATAACCAGCCGGACCAGTTTCATGCACAATAAAACACGCTTTTGCCCCCTGCCGGGCAGCTTCTTCAAATTTATATGTCCACCGACCATAATATGTCATTGTATTGCCTTTAAAATAATCACCCGATGTTCCATATCCCGGATCATTGACAAAAACAATGATGGTCTTCCCTTTTACATCAACTCCCTCAAAGTCGTTTCGCTCATATTCCGGAGCGTAAATTCCAAAGCCGGCAAAAATCACATCAGATTGTTGTAATGCCATTTCACTCTCTGTTTTTTGAGAAAATGCTACAAAGTCGGTTATTTTATCTAAGCTTATTTTTCCTGATGGTGTTTCAAAATCAAGGGTGGGTGACAACGTTGACGTTATTCCCAAAATAGGGACATCCTGAAAATAGCTTCCATTGTTTGCTCCTTCCAACCCTATTTCTTTCATTTGACCAGCGATGTAATCCAGCACCAACGGTTCTGCCGAGGTCATTGGTGCACGCCCCATATACTTATCGGACGCCAGTTCTGCAACATGCTGCTCTATATTATTATAAGAAATTAACGGTACTTGCTCCTTCTCCTTTATACCACATCCGATTAACAGAGCTACATAAATAACAGGAAATATTTTACTAAAAGCAGAATACATATTCCTAATTGCTTATAATATCTAATTCAGCCACTCCTACCCTATTACTTTCCTCAGCCAGGGATAAAGCGCGTAATTTTATAAATCGGGCATGAACAGGATTAAATTCTTTTTTCTGCCAGACGGGACTATTTTTAATATTTGAAAATTCACCTTTTGAAACCGGACTTCCCCAATTTTTTCCATCGGTACTAACGTAAAACTCGTAATTGAAAATAATTCCGGGGTTACCTCTTCTCTGATCCGGCAAATAGGTAAATCCCTTCAATTTGATAGACTCTCCCAAATCAATAACAAAATCAACAGGTAACTTCTTCTCAACAGAAAAAGCAGTATTATTATTCCCATCAATCATATTTTCAGCGTCATCCAATTTTGCAAGAGAACCTCCAACGGTCCATTTTTTGTGCGGCACATCATAACTAACCGAAGCTACCGGGCTTTCTTTTCCCGATTCATCATCTACAGCAATCACCTTAACAGTAGCTTTCTTATCAAGTACAAATGGCTCCAAATATTTTGTTGATTGATTTGTTGGATTACTATTGTCCAATGTATAATATATATCCAACCCTGAATCAAAAGCCGTTAAAGAAACCACGCCATTTTTATCTCTCTGAATTTCCGGTTCTACTAATACTTTAGGTGCTTTATAAACGGCAATATTTGAAATAACCGGGCAAGCTTTTGAATCTACAATGTTCAGGCGCAATTTAGTAGCTGTAATATTCGGCATCCTTAAAATACGCTTCCGCCCGATGGTTGTTTCACTAGCAATCTGTTGCCACTCATTATCAACCAAAGCTTCGAGGGTAAATTCTTTCACCCGCTGCCCAAGCCGAATATCTTCCTGAGCCAAAAAACGATTAAACTCAGTAGGCTCACCAAAATCAATTATTAATGATGCCGATTTTACTCCGTCGTCTGTAGCCCAATACGTGTCAGGATTATTATCATTCACATTCGCAGCTTTGTATGCTCCTGACTTTCCCCGATAATTGGTTGCTGTAACTTTTTTTCCTAAAGCAAGGTCGTTTGCAAAATCGGCTTTAATTGCCTCAGCCAGTTTTTGAAGTTGTTCAACATCATCTTCATGAACCAATCCACGTTTATCTACCGGAAGATTTAATAAGAAAGAAGCGTTTCTCCCTACTGAATGGTAATATATATCCAGTAATTGAGGTAATGATTTTACTTTATGATCTTCTGAAGGATGATAATACCAACCTGGACGAATGGAAACATCAACCTCAGCAGGTATCCAATCGGTGCCATTTTCCTGTCCGGCACGGAGCCATTCCAAATCGGGAACCACTCCTGGTGCAACGCTATCTTTATTTAATAAACACCAGTTGGTTTTACGCGCCCATCCCTGCTCATTTCCTACCCAACGGATATCCGGTCCGGCATCGCTAAACATACAGGCCATTGGTTGAAGTTCACGCACAATCTTACGCGTATTTTCCCAGTCGTAATATGTTGTTCTATCTATCCGACGCTCTTCATTTGCACCGCCATAATATCCTGTTCCTCCATTAGCTCCATCAAACCAAACCTCAAAAATGTCACCATAATTAGTTAGCAACTCCCTCAGTTGATTTCTAAAATACTCAATATACTTAGGCTTTCCGTAATCAGCATGATTGCGATCCCATGGAGATAGGTAAATTCCCATTTTTAACCCGTACTCCTTACAAGCCTCTGCCAGTTCTTTTACCACATCACCTTTTCCATCTTTCCATGGAGAGTTTTTCACAGAATGTTCTGTATATGCCGAAGGCCATAAACAAAACCCATCGTGGTGTTTTGCTGTAAGAATAATTCCTTTCATTCCTGCCTCTTTACATACTTTTGCCCACTGTCTGCAATCCAAATCTGTTGGGTTAAATAACTCCGAACTTTCACTCCCCAGGCCCCATTCCATATTTGTAAACGTATTCATATTAAAATGAACAAATGCATAGAACTCCATTTCATGCCAGGCCAACTGGCGCTCTGAAGGCAATGGCAAAACAGGTTCTGGTGGTGCAACCTGTTTACAGGATGAAAAAAACAGTAAAATGACAACGAATTTAAATAGATTATTCATGATAAATAAGGATTACATAACGACTTTTAATAAACACTACCTAAAGAAAATAAAAAAATGTTAAACAAGTATCTTTCTGAACGTAAGATATGTCTTAAAATCGCCACAACCTTCTTTCAGTTTTGTTTTCCACAAATAATTCACGCTGTTTTTTCTAAAACAAACCAGAAAAAAAGCATCTGACATCCGCTCCTTTTATATCTCTGAAACGAAAGGACACCAGTCCCATAATGACACCACACAAGCAAAACGTCCCATTTAAAGACAAATATAAAAATCAAACAAGCCACCAAAACAATGATAAACAACAACTTAACAAAAAATGGCACACAACTTGCCTTAAAAGGGCAACTATTTACAAACTAAAAACAGGAGGACACAAAAAGACATAGAATAACTTAAAAGTTTTACTGGCGTCTCATATTTACTTAGATCTTGGATTATTCACTACCAATTTTTAAGGCACACATATTCATGTGCATGCCTCTGGGAATTAATGCATTTAATCTAATGCAAATCGGACTTCAAAATACTTCAGTTACTATTCTTTAAGTATCACTCAAAGAACACATTAGAGAACACAAATAACGATATATTTAGCAAAATTAAACGGTATGAAAAAAAGTTTACCCAAACAAAAAAAGACAAGAAGACCTTTAGCTATTCTTCCTTTGTCCTATGGAAGGACTGTCTTCATTTTCTTTCTAATCTCCCTTTCAATTATGGTCAAAGCACAAAACTCATCAGATGTTCAAATGGATGAAGATCCGGACCATCTGGGAGTACCTGTTTACGTAGGGAAAGTAGAACCTCTGGTATTTCCGACAGATAAGATAAGCAACGGAAATTTAAAGACAGCTTTTCTGAAATCGGCAATGATGATTACTAAATCAGCTACAGTTTCTGATTTAGAGTGGCCTGCCGAAGGAGCAGTTCATATAGAAAAGACTGCTGAAGCTACTTCCACCTTCGGACGTTGGAAAATAAACCTAAAGGTAGAAGGAAAAAATATCCAGACAACAACTGATGTTGTTCTTGTAATTGACGATTCCGGAAGCATGAAGGATGATGACAAAATGGATAATGCAAAAGCAGCAGCAAATAAATTTGTTAATAATTTGTTGGGCACTGGCAATTCCAATATAAGAATTGCCATCGTCACAATTAATAGTGGGTACTTCGGCTCGGGGCAACCACAAATAGACAAAGGATTCACCAGCAATGCACAAGAACTTCACACTACAATTAGCAATATTTCTGCAAATGGAGGAACTAATCTTCAGGGAGGATTCTACGCGGCCAGAGGGCTTCTTGATGACAGCGACGCAAGTAATAAAACGGTGGTTCTTTTATCAGATGGAAACCCAACATACAGCTACAAATCCGCAACTACAACCAATTTTGCACTGGAATGCGGCAATATTGATCATTTCAATATTTCCAGAAATGATTTTGAAGCAAACTACCTTACAATAGCAGGTAGCGATTATGAAGAAGTTGATGGGAACGGAAAATCATTTGACATTACCCTATATCGCAAAACCATACATTGTGGTGAAAAATATCGTGAATTTAAAGCAGGAAACCATGGAATCCCGACTAAATATGAAGCGGGATTAATGATAAATGAGGGATACAATGTTTACACCATTGGTTTTGAAGTACCTAAAAATGGAGATGCAGAAGATGTACTGGAAGGCTCTCAAAACAGGGGATATTATCCTGCAAACAACAGCAACATCAACCAGGTATATTCAGAAATTGCATCAAATATTGCATACGCTGCAACCAATGCAGTATTAACCGACCCAATGAGTACTTATATTGAACTGGAAGCAGGAACGACACCTTCTTTTTCTGTACTACCAAACACATCAGGAGATATTGTAGTTTCCAAGGGCACTGTTTCCATTACTCCAAATGGAAAAATCCTAAATGACCCGGATGAGCCAACAAGTGGAGACAGCGAAAAAACAAAATGGAAAATTACCTGGAATATAGGAACAGTTTCTGAATCGGGAGATGAAATGTACTATTTCGTGACCATGGCGGACAATACCACCCCAACTACTCTATACCCGGCCAATGAAACAACTTACATGAAATATACGGATGTTAATGATAATCCAAACGCCATACAAAGCACTGCCAACTATGATTTCACAATACCGTTAGTAAGTGGAGGAAAAGGCTCCATCGAGATTATTTATTACAGAGTAAATCAAAATGGTGAACCGGTGAACAGCAACGGAGTTGTAGTTCCTTTAGCAAATGCACAAAAAATACTTCCTGAAAGCAGCATTTACTTTCAGTATAACGGCAGTACCGCTCTCGAAGTAAATAATACTTACTTAATTTCCCCGGATAAAACATATTCAGTAAATAATCATTTATATGAACTGTATTGCAGCTTTTCAGATGAAAATATAACACCAACCCCGTCAGCTCCTAATAAAACAATATGGTTTGGATATACCTTAAATACCCCTCCAATTACCAAAAACAAAGAATATTGTTTAGGAGATGTAGCTGAACCGCTAACAGCAACTTTAGCGCCTGGTTATTCATCCTATTCCTTGTATTATTATACAACTGAAACAGGTGGAACTCCACAAACCAGTATTACTCCATCTACAAATAATATTGGAACAACAGACTATTGGGTTGCACAAGGAATGTCAGACCAATGTATCAGTATCAACCGCAAAAAAATAACAGTTACTGTAACCCCATTACCTGAACCATCAATTACAGGAAATACAATTGTATGTAATACCGGTTCGGAACACTATAGCACCAATTTATCGGGAGCCAATACATATAAATGGAAAGTTACCGGAGGAACAATTACCTCCGCAAGCACTGCAAATTCGATAGATGTATCCTGGAATACTACAGGAACAGGAAAAGTTTATGTTACTGAAACCAATCCAAATACTGAATGCTACAATACAGATAGTTTAGAAGTAAACATAAGTAGCTCTTCCTATGGGACAGATACACAAACTGCCTGTGATTCGTATACATGGATTGACGGGAACACGTACACTGAAAGCAACAATTCGGCAACATATACACTAACAAATGCGGCCGGGTGTGATTCGATTGTAACGCTGGATTTGACAGTCAATAAAACAACCTATGGGACAGATACACAAACTGCCTGTGATTCGTATACATGGATTGACGGAAACACGTACACTGAAAGCAACAACTCTGCGACCTACACTTTAACAAATGCGGCCGGATGTGATTCCATTGTGACGCTGGATTTGACAATCAATAAAAAGACCTATGGGACAGACACACAAACTGCATGTGATTCTTACACATGGATCGACGGAAACACGTACACTGAAAGCAACAATTCGGCAACCTATACTTTAACAAATGCGGCCGGATGTGATTCCATTGTGACGCTGGATTTGACAATCAATAAAACAACCTATGGCACAGATACACAAACTGCCTGTGATTCGTATACATGGATTGACGGAAACACGTACACTGAAAGCAACAACTCTGCGACCTACACTTTAACAAATGCGGCCGGATGTGATTCCATTGTGACGCTGGATTTGACAATCAATAAAACAACCTATGGCACAGATACACAAACTGCCTGTGATTCTTATACATGGATTGACGGAAATTCCTATTCTGAAAGCAACAACTCTGCGACCTACACTTTAACAAATGCTGCCGGATGTGACTCGATTGTGACGCTGGATTTGACAATCAATAAAAAGACCTATGGGACAGATACACAAACTGCTTGTGATTCTTATACCTGGATTGACGGAAACACGTACACTGAAAGTAACAATTCGGCAACCTATTCTTTAACAAATGCGGCCGGATGTGATTCCATTGTAACGCTGGATTTGACAATCAATAAAAAGACCTATGGGACAGATACACAAACTGCTTGTGATTCTTATACCTGGATTGACGGAAACACGTACACTGAAAGCAACAACGCGGCAACCTATACTTTATCAAATGCGGCCGGATGTGATTCCATTGTAACGCTGGATTTGACAATCAATAAAACAACCTATGGCACAGATACACAAACTGCATGTGATTCTTATACATGGATTGACGGGAACACGTACACTGAAAGCAACAACGCGGCAACATACACTTTAACAAATACAGCCGGATGTGATTCCATTGTGACGCTGGATTTGACAATCAATAAAACTTCCTATGGCACAGATACACAAACAGCGTGTGATTCCTATACATGGATTGACGGAAACACGTACACTGAAAGTAACAATTCGGCAACCTATTCTTTAACAAATGCGGCAGGATGTGACTCCATTGTAACGCTGGATTTGACAATCAACAAAACAACATATGGTACGGATACACAAACTGCTTGTGATTCCTATACATGGATAGACGGAAACACGTACACTGAAAGCAACAATGCGGCAACATACACTTTAACAAATGCGGCCGGGTGTGATTCCATTGTAACGCTGGATTTGACAATCAATAAAAAGACCTATGGGACAGATACACAAACTGCATGTGATTCTTACACTTGGATTGACGGAAACACGTACACTGAAAGTAACAACTCGGCAACCTATACTTTAACAAATGCAGCCGGATGTGACTCCATTGTAACGCTGGATTTGACAATCAATAAAAAGACCTATGGGACAGACACACAAACAGCATGTGATTCTTATACATGGATTGACGGAAACACGTACACTGAAAGTAACAACGCGGCAACATACACTTTATCAAATGCGGCCGGGTGTGATTCCATTGTAACGCTGGATTTGACAGTCAATAAAACAACCTATGGGACAGATACACAAACTGCATGTGATTCTTACACTTGGATAGACGGAAACACGTACACTGAAAGTAACAACTCGGCAACCTATTCTCTAACAAATGCGGCCGGATGTGATTCCATTGTAACGCTGGATTTGACAATCAATAAAAAGACCTATGGGACAGATACACAAACTGCATGTGATTCTTACACTTGGATTGACGGAAACACGTACACTGAAAGTAACAACTCGGCAACCTATACTTTATCAAATGCGGCAGGGTGTGACTCCATTGTAACGCTGGATTTGACAATCAATAAAAAGACCTATGGGACAGATACACAAACAGCGTGTGATTCTTATACATGGATAGACGGAAACACGTACACTGAAAGCAACAATGCGGCAACATACACTTTATCAAATGCGGCAGGATGTGATTCCATTGTGACGCTGGATTTGACAGTCAATAAAACAACCTATGGGACAGATACACAAACTGCATGTGATTCTTACACTTGGATAGACGGAAACACGTACACTGAAAGCAACAACGCGGCAACATACACTTTATCAAATGCGGCCGGATGTGATTCCATTGTGACGCTGGATTTGACAATCAATAAAAAGACCTATGGGACAGATACACAAACTGCATGTGATTCTTACACTTGGATTGACGGAAACACGTACACTGAAAGTAACAACTCGGCAACCTATACTTTATCAAATGCAGCCGGATGTGATTCCATTGTAACGCTGGATTTGACAATCAATAAAAAGACCTATGGGACAGATACACAAACAGCGTGTGATTCTTATACATGGATTGACGGGAACACGTACACTGAAAGTAACAACTCGGCAACCTATACTTTATCAAATGCAGCCGGATGTGATTCCATTATAACGCTGGATTTGACAATCAATAAAACTTCCTATGGCACAGATACACAAACAGCGTGTGATTCTTACACTTGGATTGACGGGAACACGTACACTAAAAGTAACAACTCGGCAACATACACTTTAACAAATGCTGCAGGATGTGATTCGATTGTGACACTGGATTTGACAATCAACAAAAAGACCTATGGGACAGACACACAAACTGCGTGTGATTCCTATACATGGATTGACGGAAACACGTATACTGAAAGTAACAATTCGGCAACCTATACTTTAACAAATGCAGCCGGATGTGACTCCATTGTAACGCTGGATTTGACAATCAACAAAACAACATATGGTACGGATACACAAACAGCCTGTGATTCTTATACCTGGATTGATGGAAACACGTATACTGAAAGTAACAATTCGGCAACATACACTTTAACAAATGCAGCCGGATGTGACTCCATTGTAACGCTGGATTTGACAATCAATAAAAAGACCTATGGGACAGACACACAAACTGCGTGTGATTCTTATACATGGATTGATGGAAACACGTACACTGAAAGTAATAACTCGGCAACCTATACTTTAACAAATGCAGCCGGGTGTGATTCCATTGTAACGCTGGATTTGACAATCAACAAAACAACATATGGTACGGATACACAAACAGCCTGTGATTCTTATACATGGATTGATGGAAACACGTACACTGAAAGTAACAACGCGGCAACCTATACTTTAACAAATGCAGCCGGATGTGATTCCATTGTGACGCTGGATTTGACAATCAATAAAACTTCCTATGGCACAGATACACAAACAGCATGTGATTCTTACACTTGGATTGACGGAAACACGTACACTGAAAGCAACAACGCGGCAACCTATTCTTTATCAAATGCGGCCGGGTGCGATTCCATTGTGACGCTGGATTTGATAATCAACAAAACAACGTATGGTACGGATACACAAACTGCTTGTGATTCTTATACCTGGATTGACGGAAACACGTACACTGAAAGTAACAATTCGGCAACCTATTCTTTAACAAATGCTGCCGGGTGCGATTCCATTGTGACGCTGGATTTGACAATCAATAAAACTTCCTATGGGACGGATACACAAACTGCATGTGATTCTTATACATGGATAGACGGAAACACTTACACTGAAAGTAACAACTCGGCAACATACACTTTAACAAATGCTGCCGGATGTGATTCCATTGTAACGCTGGATTTGACAATCAATAAAAAGACCTATGGGACAGATACACAAACAGCGTGTGATTCTTATACATGGATTGACGGGAACACGTACACTGAAAGTAACAACTCGGCAACCTATACTTTATCAAATGCAGCCGGATGTGATTCCATTATAACGCTGGATTTGACAATCAATAAAACTTCCTATGGCACAGATACACAAACAGCGTGTGATTCTTACACTTGGATTGACGGGAACACGTACACTAAAAGTAACAACTCGGCAACATACACTTTAACAAATGCTGCAGGATGTGATTCGATTGTGACACTGGATTTGACAATCAACAAAAAGACCTATGGGACAGACACACAAACTGCGTGTGATTCCTATACCTGGATTGACGGAAACACGTATACTGAAAGTAACAATTCGGCAACCTATACTTTAACAAATGCAGCCGGGTGTGATTCGATTGTAACGCTGGATTTGACAATCAATAAAACAACATATGGTACGGTTACACAAACAGCCTGTGATTCTTATACATGGATAGACGGGAACACGTACACTGAAAGCAACAACTCGGCAACCTATACTTTAACAAATGCGGCCGGGTGTGATTCGATTGTAACGCTGGATTTGACAATCAATAAAAAGACCTATGGGACAGATACACAAGCTGCATGTGATTCTTATACATGGATTGATGGAAACACGTACACTGAAAGTAACAACGCGGCAACCTATACTTTAACAAATGCAGCCGGATGTGATTCCATTGTAACGCTGGATTTGACAATCATACCTTTCCCTGATGCTCCAGTAAGTTCTGGGGACATTACTGCCTGTGAAGAATCTACAATACAAACGCTTGATGCAAACAATGCACTGGCTTCTACTTCAGGAATAACCTGGTATGATGCCGCTACCGATGGAAATATCATAGCTAATCCAATTCTTGATGCAGTTGGAACAATTACTTATTATGCCGAATCCAGTAATGGAAATTGCACAAGCCTTACAAGGACTCCAGTGACTTTAACGATTAATGAAGCGCCCGATGCACCTTTTAGTTCAGGCGACATCACCATTTGTGAAGAGTCCACAATACAAACACTCGATGCAAATAATGCACTGGCTTCTACCACGGGAATTACATGGTACGATGCAGCTACTGATGGAAACATGGTTACTAATCCAATTCTTGAAACTGCTGGAACTGCTACTTATTATGCTGAATACAGCAACGGAAATTGCACAAGCCTTACAAGGACACCTGTGACTTTGACTATTAATGGAGTCCCTGATGCCTCAGTATCACAAATGATGACTGCTGAATGTGGTGCTAAAGATGGAGTTGCAACAGTGTCGGTTAGTGAACCTGATAACAATTTTTCTTTCCTATGGGATAATGGCAACACAAATAAAACTGCAACAGATTTACTGGCTGGGATGCACAGCGTTGAAGTCACGAATCTGACAACAGGTTGTAGCACCTCTCTTTCACTGATGATTACCGAAACAGACACCAAGGCACCTGTAATTATATGTCCGACAGATATTGACACAACAATTGAAAATGAAAATTGCCAGATAGGCCTGACAATTCCAACACCAGAAGTTAACGACAATTGCTCAGCCAACCTGGCAATAAGCAATAATTTTAATAACACAGCAGATGCATCCGGTTTATATAACGCAGGAACAACTACAATCGTTTGGACAGTTACTGATAATGCAGGAAATTCAAATACCTGTGAACAACATGTAACCGTAAAATCTCATCCAGTTGCGGTGAATGATATTCTGGTTCTTCAGGATTTCACTCCAATACCGGTTGCGCCTCTTACAAACGATACTGACTGTGATAACAACCTTGATCCTACATCGTTTGAAATCACCATTCCGGGAAAAGGCTCCATCTCTGATGTAAATACAAGTAATGGTACATTTACTTATACACCAACTTCAGGATTCTCCGGTAAAGATTCTATTCAATATAAAATATGTGACGAAGATGGATTGTGTGACGAAGCATGGATCATTATTCAGATAAATCAAAGCAATAACCCACCTGTAGCAGAAAACGACACAATTATTGCAGGTGATTGCCGTCCAACAACTATAAATGTTCTTCTAAATGACTATGATCCTGACGGAGATGAATTGACCTCTCCAATTATAATTTCTGATGTAAATGTAGGTGTACTTTCCTCCAATACTGATGGTTCTTTTGAATATACTCCTGAATCGGGATTCGTAGGAAATGTAACATTCACCTATGAAATTTGCGATGTACAGTCTTCAGAGAACCAGTTGTGTGCACAGGCAACCGTAGTTATAAAGGTTAGTAAAGATACTGACTGTGACAATGTTCCTGACAATATTGACATTGACGCAGATAACGACGGGATACTTAACACAGATGACGGTATAACTGCTGACAATGATGGAGATGGAATTCCAAACTATCTGGATATTGATTCTGACAACGATGGAATCCTGGATAATATTGAAGGGCAACCCGAAAATAATTACAGAGTACCACAATGGATAGATACAGATGGTGATGGATGGGACGATGAATATGACCCGGATAACGGAGGAACCTATTTTTCATTAACTGATACAGATGAAGATGGAACACCCGATTTTATTGACACCAATACTGACGACGACAGCCTTAACGACCTCAATGAAGGTTGGGACGCTAATTTTGATACAACTCCGGATGTTGAACCATTGGGAACAGATTCTGATGGCGACGGATTGGATGATGCCTTTGACTCTATTGATGGATGGAATAACATAACCAATCCGATTGGAAGCAGTGCTCCACTACCCGATTATAATAATGACGGAGTTAGAGACTGGAGAGATAGAGAAAACAACAAACCAATTCCCGGCGATGGCGACAACGCTGCTGTTGGCTGCGAGATATCGATACCAAACGGATTTTCACCAAACGGGGACAACATTAACGACTATTTCGAAATTAGAATGGATTGCGACGAAGGAGAAAGCACCTTTGCCGAAGCATATCCAAATGCAAAAATGTACATCTATAACCGATGGGGCAACCTGCTCTACGAAAAAGAAAGATATGGAGAAGACAATTCTCCTGACTCATGGTGGGATGGCAAATCGCAAAATGACTGGACAATTGGCGGCAATAAAGTTCCATCTGCCACATACGTTTACATTCTTATTTTAGAAGATGGAACCGTTTATAAAGGAACCGTTTATGTTAACTATTAATCCGGCAAAACACACAAAAATGAAAACATTACTTAAAAAACTACAATACTTATTCAAAATGAATAATTGTTCCAAATGGCTTGCAGCTCTTATGCTACTAATTAGCCACATCGTAAATGCACAGCAAGACCCAATGTACACACAGTACATGTTTAATACGCAAACCATAAACCCGGCTTATGCCGGGACCTGGGAAACAATGGGTTTTATGGTACTGGCAAGAGAACAATGGACTGGCTTCGAAAATGCCCCATCTACCCAAACTTTTACCTTCCAAACCTTAACCAGAAATAAAAAAGTTGGTTTAGGGCTGAATATAGTAAACGACCAGTTCGGGTTGGAAAAAAGATTCTCGTTGTTTGGTGATTACTCCTACATGGTTAAACTGGATGATGAATTAAAACTGAGGCTCGGATTTAAAGCCGGCCTCTCGAATTATTCAAATAGTTTAAGCGCCTATGATGTAAATGATCCGGATCCTACTTTCCAGGGAGAAATTACCAATGAATTTATGCCCAATTTTGGTATTGGAGCCTTTTTATACAAACAAAGGTACTATGTTGGGGTATCTGTTCCTAAAATTATTCATAATGATTTTGAGAACAACATTAACAACTATTCATCTGAAGCAGAATTGCGTCATTACTATTTAACCGGAGGTTACGTTTTCAACTTGTCGGAGAATTTACAGTTCAAACCAACCATGTTGACAAAAGTATCTCCAAACACTCCGCTCCAGCTTGATTTAACTGCTAATTTTCTAATTGCCAACCGTTTTTGGATTGGTTCAATGTACCGTTCCGGAGCCTCCTTTGGATTTATTGCCCAATGGATTATTAATAACAAACTCAGATTTGGATATGCTGTTGATTTCTCAACAACTCAATTGCAAAAGTACAACGACGGCACACATGAAATAATGGTGTCCTACGAACTAAGTTCATTAAAAGAAATGTTTGTTTCACCCAGGTACTTCTAATAATCCAACGAAAAATTCAAAATAAAAAGTCAATTAAAAAAACGAATACAATGAAAAAAGCGATATACCTGATACTTATTCTATTACCTTTTTTCGTCAATGCCCAAACAGATTGTGATTTCTTTTCACATAAAACAATTCACATTGAGAAAACGAATATTAACTCTGTTGCCAGTGATATGGGGCCGGCATTTGTAAACGACGAATTATGGTACTCATCCTTTACCGAAGATGAAATAAAAGAGCTCTCGAAGGGAAAAACGAAAGGCATCTTTTATCATTTAAATACTCTTGCAACCGATACAAACGGAAACATTGAAGGATCAGCTAAACCGGAGCTCACGCAAAGCAGCGAAAGACTTCACGCCGGGCCAATATCTTATTGCAAAGCTACAGGTGAACTTTTTGTAACCTTATCCAACGGAGAAGAGCCGGATATAAAAAATGTAATATTCAAAAAGGCAAAAATCCGTTTAAAAATTGTTATTGCAAAAATGATAAACGGTACTTGGACTATTACTGAAAACTTTCCATTTAACAGCTCAAAATATTCGGTTGGGCATCCGGCAATATCAACAACAGGAGACACTTTGTTCTTCATATCAAATATGCCTTCAACTTTAGGTAATACAGATATCTACATGTCGGTTAGAGAAAATGGGAAGTGGACAGAACCCCAAAATCTGGGAAACAAAATTAACACACCGGCAAATGAAATGTTTCCTTTCTTCTCTTCCGAAGGATTTCTCGTTTTCGCCTCTAACGGAAGAAAAACAGGAGCCACCGACCTTGATTTATACTACTCATGCATATCTGGCGATACTTTTACAAAACCTATCCCTATAACAGAATTAAATTCTGAATTTGATGATTTCGGACTTGTTATCCATAATAATGCCGAAGTCGGTTATTTCAATTCCCAACGAAAAGGAGGAGAAGGTGACGATGACATATACAAAGTAATATTTGAAGAGAAAGAATATAAACTCGAATTACTGGTTCGCGATAAAGAAACACAGCTTCCTATTCCTTTTGCGTCTGTTACTTTTAACGATGGAGTTAAATTAACATCAGACGCGAATGGCATTGTGAAACGGAATTTAGATTACGAAACAGATTACACTGCATCTTCCGGCATAAAAGGTTACATGGATGGCTCCATATCCTTCTCAACTTCCGGGGCCAATTATGGCATTTTAAAACAGGTTATTGATTTAGAAAAACTGGAAGTAGGAAAAATATTCACTATAGAAAACATTTATTATGATTTTGATAAATGGAACCTGCTCCCTGAATCAAAAATCATACTCGACAAATTAGTTCAGATTATGAAAGAGAACCCGGGACTCAAAGCTGAATTGGGTTCACATACCGACAGCAGGGGAAGCGATGCTTATAATATGAAATTAAGTCAGAAACGTTCGGAATCTGCGGTTAACTACATTATTTCCAATGGCATATCCAAAGAGCGAATTATTGCCAGAGGTTATGGAGAAACGCAACTTATAAACCAATGTTCCAACGGTGTTAGTTGCACTGAAGAACAACACAGAATGAACCGTAGAACTGAATTTAAAATTCTGGAACTGACAAAATAAGACCGTTTAGTTAATTGTAAATAGTTCAGAGCCCAAAGTCCAGCTTTTGTTGTGGATCTTTGGGCTTTTTCTTTTTGAACTCTTCCACAATCTGGTCTATTTCAGGCAAACAGCGTCCGCATGAAGTTCCGCCCCTGGTAAGTTGCTGAATATCCTCTGTTGAAGATGCCCCACTTTCAAGAAAAGAGATAATCTCCTTTTCTTCTACCAAATTACATAAACAGATTAATTTTCTCGACACTACTTTTCAGTTTCTAAAACAGTTACTACAATATCTCGTCTTTCGCGTGGCCCATCAAACTCACAAAGAAATATATTTTGCCATCTTGAAAGCCCCATTTTGGCATTAATAACAGGAACCGTTTCTCCCGGTCCAACAATTCCGGCCTTTAAATGCGCATCGCCGTTATTATCCTGGGCATCGTGTTCCCAGGTACCTGCAGTGGCTCCCTGTACATATACCTTAACCAGCCCGGTAATAACACCACATTCTTCTACCACATCTTCAACCTGGCGGGTTATATCTACTAAAAAATTGTGTTTTGATGTTGAAACCTGTATAGTACGTTGCATTACCCAAGTAACTTATTTTCTGCAAAAACTTTTACTTTCCGGTAAATATCGATAATAATATCGCGCTTGGGCAAAGACTCATATATTTTTTCAAGAAAACGATTACGCAGCAAATGTTCAAACGAAGGTCTGAAATTAAGATCATACACCCAGGACAGCTGCATAATTTTAACATCAATTTCAGAAGCTACATCTTTTTTAGTAACCAATTTCCCCGCCAACGCATCCTTTCCAACATTTACGGATACATTGGTACCTTTAGGAAGTTCCCATGTTAATGCATGATTCGCAACTCCGTTTCTGCTGAGATAAAAATCAGTCAGCACTTTTAAGATATCCAGTTTGTCGGCATCTCGTAATAAGTTTACATGTAATAAATTTCTTTCTTCAAGCTTCTTCGGAACCTCGAACTTGTTATGTAAACCTATTGCTGTAAAAATTAACTCTTCATCCTGGCAGTCTAACTTTTTAAGGAAGTCATTTTCTCTTAAAATCTTTACTGAAAGCTCAGCATGATCAATCGATTTTGAATCGCTAAATGTATTAAATTCTACCAACTGACTAAAGCGTCCAATATCATGGAAAAGTCCGGCGATCCAGGCAATTTCCCGGTCATGTGCACCTAATTGAAGCATTTTTGCCAACTCTTCCGAGATAGTTGCAACACGTAAAGAATGATCTTTCTTTATCTTGAAATTCTTTTCCTGCTCCTCACTTAAATCAACAAACGACTGAACATGAGCATTAAAAAGCTCTGTTGCTAATTTTGTCCATTCTTCCATAGCTCCCTCTTTTAAAGAAGGCAAAAGTAAAAATATATAGACGTATGTATTCTCATTATTGTTTTAATTTATCAACAAGAATTCATTTTAACGAAAATGAAAGGATTTCTACAATTAAGAAAGGATTTTTGCTATTTTTGCAGCACCAAAATAAAAATGGCCCTATAGTTCAATGGATAGAATGTAAGATTCCGGTTCTTATGATCTGGGTTCGAATCCCGGTAGGGTCACAAATTTCAGAAACACTCACATAATCGTATTGATAATGTGGGTGTTTCGCGTTTTATCAAACTGAAATATTCATTCAAAACTCATTCTCTGAACCTAATTCATTCAAAATTCATTCAGAAAAAATGCCTGCGATTAAAATATTTTATCAGTAGTGTCCGAGTAAAAGTAGCAACTCCATAAATTGTAAGTTCATTTATACTGAACAATACTTTGGGATAGCCTCGTTTAATGTTTCTTTAATTTGGCGATTTTCGAACATAAAATCCTAAAAAAAACGCGATACAATTGCGCTAGATCGAAACAGTGACGTTAGCAGATAATATGAAGCGGTTTTTATTTCTAATTATTTTCTACCAAGTTGCAAACCAATATAAGACCATTTTATACTTAAGACTAATTGCTATCCCTTTTGTAAATCCGTTCTTCCATTTTTCTGGCATCAAATATTCACATGCTTTACGAGGCTCATAAGTAATACCTGATTTTGCGTCCAGAACGTAGATTTGAAAATCATCAGGTAGCATACATTTTGAATTAGTTTCTATTCCGTAAAAATTTTTAAATTCTAAAAAATAGAAATTTGGTACAGGTAATTCTCCTTTTGCTGCAAGATCGTTATATTGGTTCATATGGCTTCTATATTCATTTTTTGAAATACCCATGCTTTTCAGCGACTCTGACGAATTTAACACCAAGATATTTTCATCATTTGCATTGTAAACCTTTAAACTTAAATCTGTTATTGAATCGATAATGGTCTGCAATTTTTTTTTGGAGCTTGATATAAAATGAATCCTCTTGCAAAATCATACGCTCCAATATACATTGCACCATGCCCAATTAAATTAAATCCGATTGGTCTTGATTTTGGGAAATGGTCTAAATGTTCTACCCGATATACTGTCGCAAGTTCCTTATATTCTTTAGACTCTGTACTTTTCCGATTTGTTGTATTGCAAGAAATTAGAATAAATAGTAGATATATTAAATTATTATTTTTCATTTTACCTATATAAATCTAGTAAATTATTAATGATATTATAAATAGGACTTGTATTCATATTGTTTTTTGTACTTGTCCTATTATTGGCTACTCTATTATTAGCAGGTATAATTTCTTTAGTTACTGTCTTAGTATGAATTAGCATTAATGTTGGTCGATAAGGACCTTTTATTTCACTAGACTGACCATAATAGAACTGTCTTTGTTCTGGCATTTCTCTTCATAAAACTTGAGGATAGTGCCCTTCTGAATATGGTTTCTTATATTCCACCTGTTCTGTAACTTGGGTTCGACTTGAAGATGTTTCAATTTTACCAGATGGTTCATAGTCCTCAGTAATATAGCTATCAGTAACAGTTGTTTTTTGGATTATTTTTTCATATCCCATATTGTCCATAAAAATTCCTGCTCCTTCAGATGTCATATAGAACTGGTCAAAACCATTATCCGCAAGAACTCCACTAACATTCAATTCATCTGTATCAAACATACCGTCCTCTCCAATGTGTTCAAAATTGTCCATTGTGAATTCTGTTCCATTGGCAGTATTTAAAATTTCAAGATATTCTTGGTTCATCTCCTCTTGCCCTGACAAAAATATCATTGAGCCATCGTTTCTATTTACAAACCAATCTTCACCATTTGGGTCAACTAATAAGATAGGATTATTAATACAATAATTATAAGGAGAAAATGGAAAATTGTGTTCGGTATCCGCCATCGGGTCAACGCTATGCCACCTCCCCAGTGCAGGGTCATAGAACCTAGCCCCGTAATCAGACCAACTTGCGCAACTTTTTCAGCGTTTCACAAACTCCTTAACACCTCTAAAAACAGTCTTTAAAAGAACGTTTACCAGCCCTGAAAATAGCAACTTTTTCTTTTAATTGAATCGGTTCTAATTGAGTTTTTTTCAATTATTTCAGTTAAAAGAAAAAATAAGTCATTGATATTATTTTAACATGACAGGCCATTTAAACCGCCTAGACACTAACCCAAAGCCGGCGAAAGAAGGCAAGGTTTTTTGATTAAAAATTTCTTCCGCTAAAATTAAACGGTAACGCATAAATTTTTCTTCAAAAACCCGCAGGGCCTGACCTTGCATGCGGTTGGACGTGGGCTTTATCTTGCCTAAGCGGTTAAAATGGTTGTAGCACCAAACTTGCCAATGCTGCAATTCTTTAAGGTGGTGGCTGGGGTGGGGTGGATTGCGGAGGCTGTGGGTATTAATCTTCAAGACGTTTTTATACCCTTTTTTATCTTTGATGGATGTTGGCTGGTGTGGAACACATCAACAATGATGATGCATTCTTCGGCTACCTCGTAGATTATTTTGTAACTCCATTTAGATACAGAACGAAAGTTTTCCGGTTCATCGGCCAGGTATTCTTCAATGGAAAACTTTTCGGGGAAGTCGTTCAGGCTGTGAGCAAGTTTTATCAGCTCCTTTTTTACTTTCCTGGCTGTTGCTACCGAGTCCTCTGCAATGTAGGCATAAATATCATCGAGGTTATTTTTGGCCAGCCTGTCCCAACGGATGGGGAGTTTCTTTTTCCTTACCAATTTTCAATCTCCTTTTCCACTTCTTCCTGTGTGATATAATCACCGGACTTTACTCTTTGTGAAGCGGCTTTTGCCCTTTTTATAAGGCTTTCTTTTGTTATCGGCGAGCCGTCAATATTATATCCAACTACACCGGGTTCTTTATATTCCTTGCTCATGGCATGTACCATTTTCAAGAACCTTTCGTCGGCATGGTCGATGTAATCGTGAAGTTCCTGTCTTAATTTTTGTACTCCCATAACTTTCTTTGCTTTCTACAAAAGTAACGATTAATATTCATATTTGGTTTCTGCTTAGCGGGTGCAATTTTTTCAGTTTCTTCTTCCATTGGTGAAAAATTTTTCTAAAAAATCTTATCTGATAAATACCTCACAAATCTAACCCATTTACATTGTTTAAAACAAGAAGGATGCTAATTGTTTTTAACTTATTTATCTCCTACTTTTAAAGCATTCGTTTTTAACTCGTAAATCTGAGGTATATATGGCTTTTACAGAAAGATTGGCTTACGCCAAGAAACAGAAAAAAATAAAACAAGCTGACCTTAGAAAGCTTGTTGCACTTCCGGTGATATTATCGGCAAGTATGAACGTGGGGAAAACATCCCTTCGATTGAAGTGGCGGCAAAGATTGCCGATGCTTTAGGCATTACGCTCGATTACCTGGTTAAAGAGGGCGAGTACCAGCAAATTGACAATGCTACACTGAAACGGTTAAAGGAGATTGAAAAACTCGACCCCGGGACTAAAACCAAAGTCTTTGATATTATTGATACCTACCTGAGGGATTTTAAAACCAGGCAGGCGTATATTGGAAGTGCTACATTTGAGGGTACGGTAAGTTAAGTGTTATTTTTACTTACTTACAATTATGAACCAGATGAGAAAAAAGTTTGACAAGGAATTCAAGAAAAAAGCAGTAGAACTTTCTTATGCAAGAGGCAATGCTACCGAGATTGCGGAAGAATTAGGAATTGAGAGAGCATTGCTTTACCGTTGGCGTAAAGAGTTTAAACACTATGACAAGAATAGTTTTCCAGGCCATGGAAATCCAAAGATGACAGATTTGGAACGAGAGAATGCCCGATTGCAAAAAGAGCTTAGGGATGCCAGGATGGAAAGGGACATCTTAAAAAAGGCAATCAGTATCTTCTCCGTGAGCGATGGGAAATCTACCAGTTTATAAGTGACCACTGCCCCAGATTTTCTATTGAGATGATGTGTAAAGTGTTCAAAATAAGCAAAAGCAGTTATTACCGATGGATGAAAAATGGTCCATCGAAACGTTGGCTTGAAAATGAAGAGTTGCTGGTGAATATAAATAAAGTCTTTGAGGCCAGTTCAGGCAGCTATGGGAATCCACGGATTGCTACAGATATTAAATACACTGGGCTTTCAGGTGTCAAGGCAGAGAACCGCAAGGATTATGAAAGCGGCAGGAATACGGGCAAAAAGAAAGTTTGTAGTAACTACCGATTCCAGACATGGCTATCCAGTAGCCCCCAATATGTTAAACAGGGAATTTACGGTAGCAAAGCCAGCTCAGTTTTGGGTGTCCGATATTACCTGCATCAGAACCAGCAAAGGCTGGCTGTATTTAACGGTTATTATTGATTTGTTTGACCGCAAAGTTGTAGGATGGGCAATGAGCAGAGGATTGAGTGCCGAAGAAACTACAATTGCTGCATGGAGGATGGCTATTCGAAACAGACCGATTACGCAAAAACTTATTTTTCACTCAGACAGGGGTATTCAATATGCTTGTTCGGCATTTACCAATGTGTTGAACACAAACAAATGGGTTTGCAGAAGTATGAGCAGAAAAGGAAATTGTTGGGACAATGCAGTTGCCGAAAGTTTCTTTAAAACAATAAAAGTTGAGTTTGTGGATAAAAGCCAGTTCTCAACTCAGGACCAGGCAAAACTATCCTTACTCAAATGGATAGAAACATGGTACAATCGTAAAAGGAGACACTCAGCTTTGGGGTATAAAACAATGGAAGAATTTGAATTAATAAAGCACTATCTCATAAACTGTGTAAATGCAAATACCGGGGGTTGCAACCCCCGGTATTTGCATTTACACAGTAATGAAAAAAGAAGATTTATTAAATGATGATTTTCTCAAGCAGTTCAAATCTGGAGAGGAACTCAACGATTTTCTAAAACAGATCCAGAAGCGGGGCATCGAAAAGATGCTCGAAGGCGAATTGGATGGTCATCTGGGCTATGACAAAAACAAAAAGTCAGATAATCCTAATGCCCGTAATGGCTATTCAGAAAAGAAAGTCCGCACATCCCTGGGCGAGTCTAATATTCAGGTTCCACGAGATCGTGATGCTTCGTTTAATCCCATAATTGTTCCTAAACGGGGAAACATGGTGGACGGTATAGAAAACGTAATAGTATCGCTTTATGCAAAAGGGATGAGCAATAGCGACATTGAAGAGCAAATCCGTGAAGTCTACGGTTTTGATGTGTCGACATCCACGATCTCCCGAATTACAGATGCCATTACAAACGATATTGTTGCCTGGCAAAACCGTCCGTTAGAGCCGGTTTATTTAATCGTTTGGATGGACGGCATTGTGTTCAAAGTTCGGGAGAACTCCAAGGTAATCAATAAAACCGTTTACATTGCCGTAGGGCTTCGCAGAGATGGGAAAAAAGAAGTTCTTGGACTGTGGCTGGGCAAGAATGAATCGGCTGCATTCTGGATGAGCGTACTAACCGATATGCGTGCTCGTGGAGTGGAAGATATCCTGATCACAGCCACCGATAACCTGAACGGATTTACCGATACGATCCGTAATGTTTTTCCTCAATCCAAAACCCAGATTTGTGTTGTCCATCAAATCCGTAATGCCAGTCGTTACGTAGTTTGGAAGGATAAAAAAGCCTTTACACGCGACATGAAGCAAATCTATAATGCACCAACTAAAGAAGCTGCCTTAGCCGCTCTTGATGATTTTGCAGCAGGCTGGGAGGATAAATATTCGTATGCCATTAAAAGCTGGCGTGATAACTGGGAAGACCTAACTGTATTCTTTGAGTTCCCGCTGGAAATCAGGAAAATAATTTATACAACTAACCTGGTTGAAAACCTGAATGGAAAAATCAGAAAGTACACGAAAAACAAACTTTCTTTTCCATCGGACCAGGCAGTTATGAAATCAGTATATTTGGCAACGAGAGAAGCCACTAAAAAATGGTCGATGCCAATCCAGAACTGGGGCATCATCCTAAATCAGTTCTTAGTCATATTTGAAAAAAGGGTCCAGCTATAAATAGCTAAACCCTCGGTATTTTTAACTTACACACTTTGTGAAACAGTGTCATAAAATGATAAAAACCAGGCGTTAGTCGAGTAAGCCAGTTTTTTATTTTATCTTATTTTCAAGAAAATTCAAATCGTTGTTTATTAGTGCATTCAAACAATCTAAGACATCTTGTTCTGTCTGCCCTTGTATGTCGGTCAAATAGTCATTGTCCATTTTCTCGATTAACCCGAAGAATTTTTTTACAAGTTTTGGTCTTTTGTAAAAGATATACCATTCGTTTTCATTAATAGCAGAAACAGAAAGTCCATTTCTATTCTCTTTATTCTCAATCTCAAGAGATGGTGAATAATAGATTTCTTTCTGTTTTGCAGTTTCCATTTTTCCCAAATACTCTGACCAAGGAATTTTATGAAAAGTTTCCAAAATTTTATCTTGTTCTATTTTGCCTATTTCAATAATGTCTGGCTTAAACGGGTCACAAAATGATGCTCTGAAATCCATGTTTTCGCTTTTTATTTTATAATCAATATTGTCAAGATTATGAATACAACCGAAAGCCACATACCTGTCAGATTACGATTGAACTTTTTTGCAAGAAGGTCAATTTCTATGTTGTCTATTTTTTTAAGATAATTAGGTATGTGCATTCTCCCTCGTTCGCCAATCCGAAATGAGTGATATTTATTGTAGTTTGAATCCAATTTTCTCATGGCATCGTCATATTTTATCCCAATAAATCCAAGTTTTATAAAGAAATAAACGCTCATAATTATTGGAATTAATATTAACTGCGGATTATCTTTTATTACTTCAATCATATTCATCATTTGTGAGAAACTTGTCCGTCTATAATCTGTAATACTCGATAAAGATTGTTTTTTCAAAATTGGCTATAACGTATGTGTATCCGGCTAAGTACAGTTATTTCTCTATTATTAGGTTTTGTTATACGCCTAATTTGGGTGTATAACCCAACTTTTTGCTTAACGCAACTTATTGGAGGCAGACAATACTTTTCTCTTGTTATTGCTATTTTTTCTAAATGATTTTGAAGTACTGGGTGTGGAAGCATGATTCAAAGTTATGTTATTAGTCTTGCGACATTAAAAATAAACATAATTTCGAAACGAGCGACTGGCTTTCGGGAAAATCAAACAATGCCCGAAAACAAAATAATTGAAACTACACAGCTTTGCCCCCCCTTTAGGTTGGGTGCAACACTGGGACAATCACAGTAGAGTCCCCTGGAGCATACCTGTGATTGATCCCTTATTATTAGCAACTGGCTTTATTTTTTCCAATGTTCAATTTTATAATTCTTAACTAAAGAATCATTTATTAATTCAATCTTTAGTGTTTTTGTCTCAACTGGGTCAATGTCCCATCCAAAATCTTCCATTACATTATAAATCACAGTATTTTTATCCAAGTCAGTATAATTTTCTGGAGGTCCGATTAAGTTAGTCAATTGTTTGTATGTCATTCCTTTTCGTAAATGATTTTTTATTAAGTCATTTACCATATTTTCACGATATTCATAAAATCCGTCAATTCTTTTATTCCATTTATTTTGGTCAAATTTTGTTTCTTTAATTCCGCAACTTGAGATTGTGAATAGAATTAAAATAAAAAAGATTTGTGTAATTTTTTTCAACTTCTCGATTTTAAAATTCGATTTTTAAACACTAAAAGTCCAATAAATATTAGTCCGCAAAAAATTGCTAATGAATGACATATTTTCAGGGTTTTACATAAATCAATTCCTGATACGAGGGAAATACAGTCTGTTAATTCGTTTGTTTCATATTTTAAACTAACCATTGTATTTAATGCTGCATATTCAAATAAAGGAATTCCAATTATTAGTGCAATTAGTGCTATTATGTAAATCGTTTTTCTCAATTATTTTCGGTTTTCAGCTTGTTGCCAACGTATGTGTATCCGGCTAAGTCCGGTTATTTCTCTATTAGAAGGTTGGTTTATACGACTGATTTGGGTGTATAACCCAACTTTTTGCTTAATGCAACTTATTGGAGGTTGACAATACTTTCCTCTTGTTAGTGCTACTTTTTCTAAATGATTTTGAAATACTGGGTGTGGAAGCATGATTCAAAGTTATGCTATTAGTCTTACGACATTAAAAATAAACATAATTTCGAAAAACGGGACCGGCTTTCGGGAAAATCAAACAATGCCCGAAAACAAAATAATTGAAACTACACAGCTTTGAACCCCCTTTAGGTTGGGTGCAACACAGGAACAATCATAGTAGAGTCCCCTGAACCATACGTGTGATTGCTCCCTTATTATTAGCAACTGTAATTTATTCTATTCAGTCAATACTTCATTTCCCTTTTTAAACAAGTTGTCGAAAATCGGTTTTAAATCTTTCCATTGAATTATAATTAGAAATACTCCAACGTTTACGAAAACATCTGCTACATTAGAAACTGGAAAATTGTATTCATAAAAATAGTAAACATGAAAGAAGCCTGGGGACACATCCTAAGAAAATACAAGCATCCTATTGGGCTTATCAAGTATCCAGCTTGATGGTACTCATACTCCGGCCAAACAGGGAGACGAAGCAATTGCTTACCAGGGAAAGAAAAAAGCAAAAACAAGCAATATGCTAATTTTGACAGATAGCCAAGGCATTCCATTAACATGTAGCGCCCCTATTGAAGACAACCACAATGATGCATTTAACTTAGTCCCTACAGTACAGAAAATGATTACAGTTTTAGAAACTTCAAATATACGTACAGATGGGTTATTCCTTAATGCTGACGCTGGGTTTGACACAGAAAAGTTCCGTGGATATTGCTCCGAAGTTGAGATTATGGGAAACATTGACCAAAATAAACGTAATGGAACCACTAAAGATCATTTATTCGACGATTTATTATATAAACGCAGGTTTGTTGTGGAGCGAACCAACGCCTGGCTTGATGCTTTCAAAGCAGTATTAGTCCGTTTTGAAACAAATACCATTCATTGGAAAGCATTGAATTTATTAGCTTTCTGCGTTATTTTATTACGTAAACTTTAAACAACTTCAATAATTATAGTGATTATAACAAATTTTTTGGGCCAATAAAATTCCATAAACAGCGATAAAAGTAACTTATAAAGGTTTCACACGTCCATAAATTAGAGATAAGGCTCAGGCACAATTATTAACCATAGTTTTACACATAAAAATGAAAAAAAATTAAAATGAGACACATATTTTTGCTGATTACATTGTTTCCTTTGTTAGCATATTCGCAAACGAATCAAGAGACATTGACCAAAGAGCTTTCGGAGCTCGCAGGAGAAAATGCCATTATCGGTTATGCAGTTGCCATTGTTAACCAGGATAGTATTCTTTATGCTAATAGTTTTGGTTATGCCGATTTTGCAAACAAAATACCATATACTGTAAAAACAGTTCAACCCATTGCTTCTATATCAAAAACACTCATTGGGTTGTCGCTAATGAAAGCGCAAGAGTTAGGGTTGTTAGATTTAAATGACAGCATTAATCAGTATCTTCCATTTGATATTATTAATCCCCGTTTCCCCAATGACGAAATTAAAATAAGACATCTTGCGAATCATACCTCTGGTTTGAAGGACACCCGACATTACGAAAAATCTTACATTTTTAATGAACCAATCCCAAAGATTTATAAAAACTTTCCATTTGGCTTTATGCGGCTTAAGGCGAAAACAATGATTAAAAGATACAATAGAAACCAAAAAATATCTTTATCCGATTTTATTTGCAACATTTATGTTAGCGGCGGGAAATGGTACAGTCGGAAGAATTTTGGAAAAATGCCTCCCGGAGGAGAATATATTTATTGTAATAATGGTGCTGCCATTGCTTCAATGATAATTGAAAAAGTTTCGGGAATGGCTTATCCCGATTTTGTAAAGACATACATAATGACACCGCTTGGAATGAAATATTCCGGTTGGGATATGAATAATTTTGATATGTGGGAAAAATCAAAACTTTATTTAATGGGGATGAAAATTCCTGATTATAACCTGATAACCCTGGCTGACGGCGGATTTGTCACCAATGTTCTCGACTTTTCGAAATACATTTCTGCGGTTTTAAGGGGGTATAACGGAGAGGATAATATTATTTCATCCGAAAGTTACGACCAGATGTTAAAGGAATACGTATCGTTTGGACAGGGAATTTTTTGGTCGATAGATGAATTTGAAAATGAGAATTATATCGGTCATACCGGAGGCGATCCGGGAATACAAACCAAAGCCATTATCGATATTAAAAATAACCTTGGTTATATTTGTTTTTCCAATTCAAATACATCTACTCCGGAATTGGACAAAGCGCTCAAAGCTATGATAGTTTATTCTCAAAAATTGCCATATAAAACCGATAAATAGTAATGAGGAGCTGGAATAACCAGGGGTGGCGATTTTCTTGAGGTTTTCAATAGATAGTATAAAGGAAAATTAGATATTATTGTATACAGGGTAGCCATGCTCCACTATTCAATTTTCCAAAATATTCTCATCTCCAGAATTCTGAGCGGGTTGATTTTTCAACCTTTACACCATTTTAAACACCGAGCTTCAAACTGGCTCATTCCGTTATCAAAACTATTTCTTTTTCAATAATCAAAAGAAACTCCACTTTAAGTTTGGTGCAACACAAGGTCAATCACGGTAGAGTCCCCACCCGGATCATACCTGTGATTGATTCCTTATTATTACTGTAATTTATTCTATTCTGTCAATACTTCATTTTCCTTTTTAAACAAGTTGTCGAAAATCGGTTTAAAATCTTTCCATTGAATTATAATTAGAAATACTCCAACGTTTACTAAAACATCTGCTACATTAAAAACTGGAAAATTGTATTCATAAAAATAGTGAACATGAAAGAAGTCTGTAACAAATCCATTAAACATCCTATCCAAGACATTCCCGTAAGCACCGCCAATCAAAATAAAAAACGGAAGCAACAATCTGAACTTCTTATTCTTGATTTTCCAAATCATTACGAAAACAAACATTGTCGTAGAAATAGTCAATATGAAAATTAACGGAAGTCTGATACTTTTTTTAATTGAACTTAGAAAACCAAAAGCAATTGAGTGATTCTCCACATATCGAAGGTCAAAAGCATTTTCAATTAGAACTATTGAATTGTCTTTCAAATTTGTTTTTGCAATTTCTTTAGTTTTTAAATCAGCAGAACATCCAGAAATCATAAATGATATTAAAATCAAGTATTTTATTATTGTCTTTTTCATTTTTAAATACTTATGTTCTTCTCAGTTTTCATACTAAATAATTTCTATCTGTATGTTGGAATTATGACTGTCACATTTTTCATATACTCTATTGGGGCAGTTTGTCGAAATACATGGAAGTTGGGTCATTGTTTACGTTTTGGTTTTTACTGTTTTAAAAGTAAACATAATTTCGAAAAAAGGGATCGGCTTTGGGGAAAATTAAAGGAACAATGCCTCAGGATGACGATTTTACCCAACGGTACCGTAACGATTGCTATCCGGAGGTAAATTGATGCAAATATAGTTTAATAGAAGGTTGCCCCGAAGCACGGTGAAGTAAAGTTTCATTGCTGACTATTGGCCTGAACATATTTTTTAAAACAGGAAAAAACTGAAAAACCGGGGTATTCTAAAAACCTGCTTTCAAAAAAAAGAGAAGGCTTGGGAGGCCTTCTCTTTCTGTTTTTCATTGGTTTGAATGCGGTTATTAATATCCTTCGTTTTGTTCAAGAACAACATCTTTGTTGGCTTCAATTTCTGAATTGGGTATGGGAAGTTTATTCAAATGATCGTCGAGTGTAAATCCGTTTTGAATAACTGACGGATTATATTTCATAAGGTATTCTGTTAACTTGCCCATTCGCATGAGCGTACTAATACGGAACTCTTCCATATAAAGCTCTCTTGCGCGTTTCTTCTTTCTCTTTAGAAAATCGAGGCTTTTATTTTTTATGGAAGTGAAGAAATAACTTTTTATTGACTGTTTTATAACCAAATTTTTACGATTTGCCCATAAACGAAGAAAGAAATCCTGTACAATGTCTTCTGCCACATCTTTATCTCCAACTAACCGAAAAGATAGTAATACCAATCCTGAATAGTAGAAATGAAAAAGGTAATCGAAAATTTTCACATTCCCCTCTCTGAGTCCTTCTGTCAAAATTTTTTCGTGAAGAGATGCCATCGTTTATCAGCTCAGTTTCTGGTTAAATTTGCTTAACAAAATAAAGGCCGGCAAATTATCTATAAGATTTAAATCTAAAAAATATTTGCAGAGAAATTTATTCTCATCTACCCGGAAAAAAAACACAAAATACCAGAGCTCAAAAAACTAATAATCAGCAAAAAAAGACAACTATTATGCATAACAAAGTACATTTTTAAAAAAAGTTCTAAAATAATGTAACGAAATAAAAAAACAGGCGTCTTAATATTGAAAACAAGAAAACAGAAACAAGAAACAAAGTCATGAAAACAAAAAACAATGTTCAGAAAGCAATCTTTAAGTCACTTGCCGTAGTGATAAGTTTGGTACTCATTAGCTTTACTGTAAATGCACAGGGATTCTGGAAAACACTTCTGGAAAATAACAGCTTAAACGAAATTGCCATGTTTATGGTCGAATCCAATCATGAAAATTCATCAACTCTTTCAAAAGATATAAATACAGATGCAGTTATTGAAGAGAACGAGACAGAAGAATCACTTTCTTTGGAAGAATGGATGACAAGCAGTGACTATTTTCAACTCACGAATCTTCAAATGAAAGAAGCAACAGAAAGTCCGCTCGCACTGGAACCATGGATGACGAGTGACAACTATTTTATCTCAGGTGGGAATACATTAAAAGAAATGGAACATCCGCTGGAATTGGAAAAATGGATGACTGATGCTAATTATTTTAGCACAAACACAATACTTCCGGGCAGAGATGTAGAAAATAAATTAACGCTAAAAAACTGGATGGTTGCCAATAATTATTGGAACAGGTAACAAAAATAAGGATGGTTTAGATTTAAAAGTATACGCCGGCTGAAAATTTCAGCCGGCGTTTTTTTGTTATGTTAACTCATATTCATTGTGAACGTCGGTAAGTACTTCATAACCGGTTTCAGTAACTAAAATGGTATGTTCAAATTGTGCCGACAAAAGATTATCAATTGTCCGGGCTGTCCACCCATCTTTTTTATCGATATCAGTCGAGGCTTTCCCCTCATTAATCATTGGCTCGATAGTAAAAATCATTCCCGGCTTCATTTTAGGACCTGAATTTCGTCGTGAAGCATGATCTACTTGTGGCGATTCATGAAACTTCACGCCCACTCCATGTCCGCAGAACTCATAAACAACACTAAATCCCTGTGCCCGGGCATACCTGCTAATAACAAAACCAATGTTTCCAAAATAATTCCCCGGAGTTACTTGCTGAATCCCCAAATCAAGACAATGCTTAGTTACCTTTATCAGTTTGTCAGCAACCGGTGAAATGTTTCCCACAGTATACATTTTGGAAGTATCTCCATAATAACCATCCAAAATGGTTGTAATATCAATATTCAGAATATCACCTTCCTTTAAAATGGTCTTTTTAGAAGGAATTCCGTGACATACTACTTCGTTTAAAGAGATGCAGGATGACTTCGGATAACCATTGTACCCCTTTGTTGCCGATATAGCACCATGGTTAACAATAAATTCATCTATTTTGTTATCAATTTCTTCGGTAGAGATACCTTCTTTCACAAACTGACCAGCATAATCTAGTGTTTGCGCTGCTAAAATGCTACTTTTTCTAATACCATCGATTTGCTCCTGCGTTTTTATTATAATTCCACCCATGATTGATTAAATTTGCACAAAATTCGTCATTTTGAACTGTATTTCAAAACCGAACAATAAATTTGCAGAAAAGTTTAATCAAGATTGAAGATTGAAACCAAACTGCAAAAGAATTACTCTTCTTTCAATCTTCCGGCTTTTAAATTAGAAATTATGAAGCATAAACAACAACTTACAACAAAATCATATTTTATAAACCGCTTTGGCAAACTTTCAACTTCATATCTATTTTACCAGATGCAGGATATTGCCTGGGAACACGCAAGTATACTGGGTTTCGGATTTGAACATTTAAAGAAAGAGCAGCAATATTGGGTATTATCAAGGTTATTGGTAAAGATTGAGCGCCGCCCGGAATGGGGAGAAGATTTTTCGCTGGAAACCTGGTCGCGGGGTACAGATGGCTTTTTTGGCTACCGCGATTTTAATTTTGTAGATAAATCAGGTAAAAATATAATACGTGCAACAAGTAGCTGGCTTGTTCTAGATTTGGCATCGAAACGAATTGTAAGGCTTACCGACTTTAACAATTTCCCTAAATATGAGGAAAGCGTTTTTGGCGAAAATGCAGGAAAAATAAAATCTCCCAAGAGTGAATCAGTCCCTGAATATACTTCGGTACGTTTTAATGAAATAGATATCAACCAACATTTTAATAGCGGAAGATACATCGAACGAATTATTGATAGTTACAGTTTCGATTTTCATAGCCGGAACGACCTTGCTGAATTTGAGGTTAATTTTCAAAAAGAAGGATTTCCCGGCGACCGGCTGGCTGTAAAGAAGCAGGAATTAGACGCAAACAATCATTTATGCAGTGTTATTCGTGAAAGCGATGGGGCTGAACTAATAAAGGTGCGGCTCTCATGGCGGCCAAAATAATTGCTTTCCGTGAGAAGTCAGGAATACCTGTTTAGTCTAACCAAACTTTCTATTTCAACAATAGAACAATACTGGCAATTAAGGTTAATACTACGGTTAACCTTTGAAAAAGCTGAACAGGCATTTTTGAATTTAACCTTTTCCCCACAAACGAACCAAAATACAAAATGGGGAAAAATGCTCCAACCATTTTTAGCGACTGGAAGTTAAAAATTCCTATAAAGAAGTAACCGGCCAACGTAATTGCAGCAGTAACAATACTAAACCAGGCAAATATTTCGCGGAATTCGCGGTTGTCTACATTTGCATAATTAAGGAACAAAGCCAGTGGCGGCCCGTTTATTGAAATGGCTCCAGTTAACACTCCCAGCAATCCTCCTACAACTTTATAATACCTGTCGTGAAATTTTAGCGGTCTTCGTTTCTTGAAATTTAGTAAGGAGATAAGCGATAAAACAATAAAAAATATACTTAATATCAGCATAAGCGATCGCTCAGAAATATTTTTCAGAATAAGCACCCCTGCCAGCGAAAAGATACCACCATAGATAATCAATCCCTGAAAACGCGCTTCAATAAGTTTACGCTCCTTCTTCTGCAACACAATTATAACGGAACTTAACAGATTGCAAGCCAACAAAACAGGAATAAGTTCTTTTGCAGGATACCAGTTTAACAATAAAGGAAGTGAAATAAGTGCAAAGCCAAATCCTGTTATTCCTTTTATTAAACTGGCCGCCAATACAATTAATATGATCCACAAAATTTCCATTGCTACTTGTTATTTCAGCGTTAGTAAAAACAGGGAAACAGAAGCCGTAATCAACCACAAAAATATGCCCAGCAAAAAACTTTTTATTCCGGCCTGCTTAGCTTCTTTCACTGAAATGCTTGAACCAATCAGGAACAGTGCAATAACCATACCTCGTCGCCCTAACCATGTAAAATGCTGAAAAGTTGGATTCAAAACCGGAAAGAAATGAGCAAATAAAATGGCAACAGCAAAAAGCAAAATGAACCAGGGAATTTTAATTTTGCTGGTCTTCTTTTCCTTGTTAGAAAGGGCAATAACAATTGATAATGGAATGATCCATAATGCCCTAATCAATTTTACTGTAGTAGCAATTTCCAACGCCTTTGGACCATAAGTAGCTCCAGCTCCTACCACAGAACTTGTATCGTGAATAGCTATTGCTGCCCAGTTCCCAAAGGTTTCCTGGCTTAAACCCAAATAATGCCCAATAATTGGGAAAAGAAGCAATGCCAAAGCATTCAGAACAAACACAACTATCAAAGAAAAGGAAATCTGATTATTTTTTGCATCCAGCACCGGGGCAACTGCTGCAATGGCACTTCCCCCACAAATGGCAGTTCCGGCAGAAATTAACAATGCTGTTTTTGAATCTGTTTTTAACAAGCGTCCTAACAGAATCCCAGTAATCATTACAAACGATACAGAAATGGCGGTTTCGGCAAATCCGGTTTTTGAAGCATGAAGAACTTGCGAAAAATTCATTCCAAACCCCATTAGGACGATTGAAAACTGCAAAGCCAAGGCTGTGTATTTATTTCCGAAACTACTTTTTATGTTTAACAGTGAAAATGCAATCCCCATTAGCAATGCAACAACAGGAGAGACAAAAGGCAGGAAACAGCAAAGTATCACAATGCTATATATCCTTTCTGTTTTGATGTTCTTTAAAATCATAAATCCATTTTACTTTGTTCCCGACAAATGTAAACGGACATTATAATTAAATCAAATACAAAATTATTATAAGCAATAATTAAAAATTATAATTAAATAAGAAATCCGCAAATAGTTTTGAAGAAGAAGACTCATTTCCCTGTAAGAATGCTATTCTGAATTTCCGGCTAAACTGAAGTTCTTTTAAATTAATTTTTACGAGTTCTTTTAACTGGAGTTCCTTTTCAATTGCTTTTTCTGACACCAAGGCAATTCCGTCAAAATCAGTAAGAAAATTTTTAATGGCCTCCGTACTCCCCAAATGAATAACAATATTCAGTTTATCCAAAACTACCTGGCGCTGCTTTAGTATTTTCTGAATCACGTCTAGTGTTCCGGAGCCCTTTTCCCGAAGAATTAAAGGAATCTCCTGAAAATCAGCCAGCGAAAAAGATTTTCGTTTTGCATATACACTTTCCGAACTGGTTACGGCAACCAACTCATCGTCCATAAAATTTATATAACGGATATTTACTTTTGATGAATCATTTTCAACCAGCGCCATATCTATTTCGTTGGCCAACAATTTTTGTTCCATCTCGAACGAGTTGCCATTGAACAGATACAACTCTATTTTAGGATACCGTTTATGAAATGCCGCCAATGCTTTTGGTATAACATATTGCGAAATGGTAGAGCTTGCTCCAATACGAAGAGAGCCTTTCTGCGTATTGTTTATCTCCCCAATTTCCGTCTCCAGATTGCGGTATTGTTGCCGGATAACTTTTAAATGGTTGTAAAGTAATTTTCCGGCTTTAGTTAAATAAATACGGTTTCCCTTTCTATCAAACAATGGCACCTGATATTTACTTTCCAACTCTTTTATATGGTTGGTTACTGCTGGCTGGCTGATTAATAACTCTTCTGCTGCCCCAGAGAAACTTAAATTCTCGGCTACCGAAAGAAATACCATATCTCTGAAATTCATTGTACAAATCTATTTGATTCCAATCTTTGCCAAATAAAACAAATAAATTACAATGACACACTTTTTTTTCTATTGACGTAGGAAAAACCTAAATATTTATGAGTAGCCATCATTCTGAATGATACAGATAAAATAGTACAAATCTACTGAGGTGTTACCTCTGTACTTGCTTTCATCTCCCCAGAACTTGCCTTTATTGTAACCGGGGCATTTGAATTTCTAAAACGAATTAAAGCCGAAGCAATACCAGCTTCTGTTGGAATCTCAACAGGACTTACCAATTCAGCATCTCCCTCTATTGAAAACTGAACAGGAATATCATTTTTACGAATTACTGTTCCTGATTCATCTTCTAACATCGCATAAACAAACAATACGTCATTACAACCGGCAGTAACTCTCTTCCCGCTTTCATCCAGTTTTAAATCAATCTTAGTTAATTTGCCCGGACTTTTTACGTGGTGTTCCGCTACAACCTCTCCGCCAATATAAGCTTTTGCCGATAATTCGCCCGCTTCAAATTTTGTTAAATAAAAAGAAAAAGGAGGGTGTGCCATATTGTTGCTGATGCTGTTTTGATCCGGATTCTGTTTCCCTAAACTCTTTCCGTTCAGAAACAACTCAACCTCTTCACAATTACTAAATACCCGCACATTTAGTGGTGATTCGGGAGTCCACCAACTGGCAATATGCACCATTGGTCCGCTTTGGCATTTATCTGAAATTTCATCAGCTCCCCGCTGGCTTTGGTAAAAGTAGTAACTAAACTTTGGCAAACGGTCGATGCTCATAATACCGGAGGCTTCCAAATCATCTGAGTACCCGCGGTTATAATCAAACATTACCCAGTAACCGTCGGCAAAAGCAGTAGTATTAAAATTGTCATTATGAGCTTCCTGCACATTGGTAGCCTGTTGCAACAGCCGCACTTCGCCATCAGACAGAAGCTGGCGACTGGAACGTTCATCTTGCAGCAAATCCCCCCAGTCATCCTGATTTAGTCCGGCATTCATCGCATAATATTCCCAATCGCCGTATTCGGAAACAACATATGGTTTCTCAGGGTCAGTGTAATGCCCCAGGCGATGTTGCCGTGCCTGCAAGAATATATCGTAACCATATTTCTGCCAGCCTGCCGAGTAACACTGGTTGCCCGGGTATTCAGTATGGGCAATCTCATGCAGCTTATCAATAAACGGCTCGTCCATCCACGATTCATTTAGAGAAACTTCCCAGCCTATCACGCACGGATGGTTGCGATCGCGACGAATCAAATCGTGCGCAGTTTCAAATACGTGTTGCTGAAACAATGAATCTGTACTGTAATATTGCCATCCAAGAATGGCATCAAGGACCACAAGCCCCAGTTCATCACAGGCATCCATAAAAGCCGGGGAATGCGGATAGTGACTTAACCGAACATAATCAAAGCCCGCCTCTTTTATTTTAACGGCATCGCGGTACTGGGCATTATCACTCAACGCATAACCTACATACGGATAATCCTGATGGCGGTTTACCCCGCGCAAAAACATTTTCTGTCCGTTAATTTCAAAACCATCTTTGGTTATTTCAATCCGTCGGATACCAATACGTGTTGTTTCAGTATCAACTATATTTTTTCCGTTAGAAACAATGGTTTTCAATTCATATAAATTGGGAGACTGAGGAGACCATAATTCAGGGTTCTCAACAGGTATAAGTGCAATAAAATCGGCATTTTTCCCTGCGGCAATAGTTTGCTTTTCAGTATTAACAGATAAAACTAGCTGACCATTTCGCCAAAGTTCATTTTTTACTTCTACTGCCGATTCTTTGCCTGATTGATTGACTACATTCGCTTTTACCTGAACAACTGCTTTATCCTTTGAAACCTCAGGATAAGTTACAAAAACACCTCCACCTGCTACTTTATTTGCCAGAATTGCATTGGGTATATGAACTGCATTTTCAACCGACAAATATGCATTACGATACAATCCTCCATACATATTAAAGTCGAGCGTATTCATTGGCTTTGGCCCGGTAATTTTGTTGTCTGTGTTATCTAAGCGAACCAAAATTTCGTTTTCGCCACCCACATTGGCAACATCTGTAAAGTCAAATACTACAGGCAAATAACCTCCCTGATGTGTAGCAACTTTGGTTCCGTTTACCCAAAAATCCGAAGCATTCATGGCACCATCAAAACGCAATACGTATCTTTTCGTCTCTTTCTGCGGCGTCAGATGAAATGTTTTCCGGTACCAGCATATTCCCTGCCACTGTCCTTTCATAACCTTTGGTTCAATAACCGGCGTATGTGGCAAAGAAACATTTTCCCATTTTTCATTTTTCTGAATATCTTCAAAAGGAGCATAGGAAATGGTAAATTGCCAGTCTGCGTTAAACAACTCTTCTTTGGAAGGAGACTGAGAATGCTTACAACCCGGAAAAATGGCAAAGAAGAGAATTAGCATAACTAAAAAATTCCTCTTAATTATGCTTTTGGGGACAGAAAATATACAGCGCATTGTTATATCTTTTTCAGATTTTACTATATGAATTATTATTTTTTGAAAGCAGTAATTGCTTTTAAACCATTACCATCTTTATCGAACATACTTCTCCCCAGGTAATGGACCTTTGAACCGGGCACTTCGAGCCCGTCAGGTTTCCAATAAAAAATGCCTTTTACTTTTGGGTACTGATGAACAATACTGTCGAGTTTTACCATATAATCGTACTGTCCCTGTTCTGTGGGCGGAAAAGGCTGGTAATCCAATACCCATTTATCCGGTTGGGGATAATATCCGTTGGAATGGTAGGCTGTTTCCACAATAACAATATCCTGCATATAATTTTCAGACAGCCAGGTAAGGTTTTCCTCCAAATCGTTAAAAGTACCGTGCCACCAGGGATAATAACTCAGTCCGATAAGATCGAACGAAACATCTTGTTCGCTTATTTTATCAAAGAAGTACTGCGTTTTTGGCAGATCCCCTCCCCTGTCGATATGAATCATAATTGGTACTTTCCTGCCGGAATAAGCATCCTCCACTCCTTTAATTCCCGCTTTTAATAGTGTGCAGAAACTTGTCCAATCCTCTATTGAGTCTTTATAAATCAGCCCGTCCGGCCAAATAAAACCGGGTGTTATTTCATTTCCTACCTGAACCATGTCAGGCTCCACATTCGCCTTTTGCATCGCTTCAATAACGTATTTACTGTATTGGTAAACACTGTCTGTCAAAACATCAAAAGTGAGCCCTTCCCAGGCTTTCGGTTTTATTTGATGTGCAGGATCTGCCCAGGTATCCGAGTAATGAATATCCAGCAACAATTTCATTCCGGAAGCCTTTATCCGTTTTGAAAGTTCAATGGTATACTCCAGTGAATTACAAACCGGACCTTCCATATTAGGGGAATGAAAAAGCCGCACCCGGCCATAATTATATCCATTATCAGCAAAAAGCTGAAGCGGATCTACCGATTTTCCGTTAAATTTATATACTCCGCCGGAATCTTCCATTTTTTTTATAATGGAAAAATCACCGCCATACATGGTATCGTCGGCAGGAGTACTTTCCGTTTTACAACTTTCCAGTATCCCTAAAACGAAAAAAGCAAGTAGTGCAAAAGGAACTATTGAATTGATATTTTTAAAACTATTCATTGATTTTCAAATTAATTTTTCAACAGGAATTTTGTTATTCATTTTCTGTAGCAAAAGCATCGAGCGCTTCTGTTGGGGTTCCATCATTATTAAAAGCACCCAATGTATAATCTTTCCAACCATTAAAAGCCTGTGGTTCCCAATAAAAAACCCCCAAACAACGCTCGCCGGCTATTTCTTTACTCTGTGTAATCAGCTTGGTAAGAAATTCTTTTGCAGTTGCAGCCTCATCCCATGACATTCCTGTTTCGCAAATCATTACATCCGTTCCGTAGCGGTCGATCATGTCTTTCACATTGGCAATACAATTGCTAGTCATGGTTTCCCAATTATCAACCGTCGGGTAAAGCGACATGCCTATCACATCCCATTTTCCTCCGTTATTTTTTAGCCCGTCAAAAAGCCATCGGAACAAAGAATTATCATTCCCGGATTGTACATGGACAATTACTTTAGCATCGGGATAAACTTTCTTAATCGCCTCGTAACCAACATTATTCAGTTTGGTATATTGTTCCATATTTTCAGAAGCTTTGCCATCGTTCCAGAGCATTCCGTTGCCGGTTTCATTTCCTACCTGCACCCATTCCACATCAATATCATTCTCTTTCAACAATTGTAAAACTTCGGTTGTGTGTATTTCAACTGCTGCCATTAACTCATTAAAACTTATATTTTCCCACGCCGCAGGTTTTGTTTGCTGCCCAGGATCGGCCCAGGAATCGCTGTAATGAAAATCAATCATAATCCGCATACCCAGGTTTTGGGCACGCCAGGCTTTTATCAGCACATCCTTTTTATTGCACCAGCCTTTATCCGGGTTGACCCACACCCGCAAACGGATTGAGTTCATTCCCAAATCACGCAGCAAATGCATACATTCCATTTCACGACCATCGGTATTATAAAACTGGACTCCCGATTTTTCCATCTCTGTAAGCCAACTTACATCAGCGCCTTTTGCAAAACCCGTCATATCGTATTCAGGCTCGGGCAGAGGCGTTTGAAGTTGTGGCCCTTCGCAGGCAGAAAACAGCCCTAATGCAATTATACCGGCCAAAATAATTCTTCTCACCATTTGCATAAATCTTTTCTTGTTTCTGAAAGTCATATTTTATTCCGTCAAAAAAATAAATAAAAGGTCACCGCTTAATAAAATAAACGGCGACCGAAATCCTTGTGTTTTATTCTGCAATGCTGTAAGTGCCTCCCGGCAGGTTAACAGTAAGGGTGTACGTTCCCGGACTTAAACCGGCATCGTCTGTAATATTGCTTCCTTTGTAGTACAAACTTCCTTCGGAGCCGCCAAAATAATGGTTCCAGGAATCGTCGAGATGAATCTGAAATCCCCATTCAGAAGCAGTAGTTATGGTTATTTCTCCGGAATAAACACCAACCGTTTCTGTAGCCGCCAGTGTTACGCTAAAATCCCAAACATCATTTAATCCTGAAACATAGATTTGCTCTCCAATGCTTGCCAGGTTATAAGTCAATCCGCTTAATGATGCATCAATCAAATAAAGTCCTGCTTCCGGAGCCGGAATATTATCAGCACCATTGTATACAAGTGTACCAGAAACACCATCACCGGAATCGAGAGTATATTTATCCTCCCAGTTATCTTTTTCAGGACTTATGGTATAGCCCCAAAGTGAATTAACGTTTACCACGCCGGCATACGCCAAATTATCTTCACTGTAAAGTGTTAGGAAATTGTCAAATGTCCACTCACCGGAAATTCCATCATCAACCCCAGGAAGATATATGTACTGGCTAATTTCTACCGGCTCTTCCGAGCCCTCTGAAGCAGAAATGGTCCAGCCTTTCGGGTCGCTAAGATCAATGGTTAATGTATATTCCCCGGCTTGGGGAACAGTTACTGTAAGATCTCCAGCCTGGTCAGCCAAAGCAATATTTTCACCATCGTTGGTAAATGCAACCGGGGTATCAATTGCTGCTGCATCATCAGTACCAGTTGATTGATTATACAATTTTCCGGCACCACTTACTTTTACCGTTAATGTTGTAGCTGTTGCAGTAAATGGAAGTGTCCATTTTACATTGGGCCGGTCGAATATCATCTCTCCTTCAATATCACCAGAAACAGTAAGAGAAGGTATTAATAGTGCAGACCACTCTTTATCATTGGTATTAAAATCAACATAATAACACCCTCCAGTAGCAGGGAACCAGCAATTCCACCGTTCGTCGTCACTATCGGCTGAAGATAGAACAAAAGCCGTTCCCACAACACCGTCATTTCCCCAAATGGTACCATCTCCTTCCTGCAGGAAGTAATTGTACCATCCGGTAGCTCCCATAAATCCAATATATTCGCCATCGGATTCCGCAGAATATAATGTAAAGCCTGTATCTTCTTTATCTGAATTAAGAATAAAACCAACGCTCATATCAATCTGATAAGCCGTTACACGGACTAAAGCCACATCACTAAAAACAGGATCCATATTCTCACCAATGGATGCTTCCAGCCTGAAATAAAGAGGCGTTGCCACATCGGGTTGGGCGCCCAGATTTTTTGCAACGGTATTTAGTTCTGCTCCTGTAAATGTGTGTGAAAGATTTGATTCTACCAGTTCGGTTGTTGCTCCTGAGAAATCGTCAGTTACAGATATCTGTAAAGTTGTTGAAAGAATATCCGGCGCCGACATATTTGGCTCGCTTACCGTAAGCGTACTTGTTGTCCAGGAGAGTGACAATACATTCTCTGTGCTTATTTCCTGGGTTAACGCCACATCTGTTTCAGTAACTATCAACTCACTTTTATCAAGCCCGGATAAAGTAATCAGATCCCCATCTTTTTCACAGGCAGCCAATGCCACCAGCGACATTATTATAATCAGAATTCTATTTATAGTTTTCATCATTTACGTTCTTAAGTTACTGTAATTAATAATCTTCGTTGTACAGATTTGGATTCGCAGTAAGATCCGTAGTCGGAATAGGGTAAATGTTATATTTACTGTCAACTGCCATTCCGTCTTTAACACCGCCTTTCCACTGCCAGATGTAGTCACTGGTTGTAAATTTGTGATAACGTATCAAGTCGGTGCGCCGTGTTGCTTCCCAGTGTAATTCACGGGCACGTTCATCCAGAATAAAATCGGTAGTTAAATCGGAAGAAGTAAGTTTTCCGTCAGAATCATAATTTTCACCATAAGCCCGTTCTCTCAATTCGTTTACCACCTCAAGCGCTGTAGCCGGAGAACTTCCGCTCCCCCCTCGCAACACACTTTCTGCCAGCATTAAATATACATCAGCCAAACGAAACATAGGAAAATCAGTATCAACCCCACCATCATCCGAGTTGGAAGCGATTTCGCCATCGTCAGTCAGGTTCGTCCATTTTTCAAGAAAATAGCCGTAACTCTGATTGTCAACTTCATCAAGATATTGCGTTTGTCCTTCCGTAAAGAAAAGATTCCGTCCATCGGTTTCATCAAATAAGGTGGGCAATTCACCACGGGCACGGAACATTCCCCAACCGCTGGTAACGCCATAATCAGCTGCCTGTTGATAGTCGGAAGTATTGCTCACCTCACCACAAATAATATACGTTGTAGCTCCCCAGGAAACGGTATGTTCGGCATCTACAGGAAGTGCGAAGATGATTTCATTTGTACGAAGATGATTATCGGCATTAAAAAGCTTTTTAAAATCATTTTCCAAAGAATAGCTTCCGCCTTCACCATTAATTATTTTATTACAATAGGTTATACAATCAGAATAATGATCTATGCCAATATAAATCTCTGCGTTCAGATAAAGTTTTGCCAGAAGCGCCCAGGCGGCTGCTTTGGGAGCCCGCCCATATTCAATTTCCTCCTTGCTCAGAAGCTCGGGTTCAATTGCTTTTAGTTCCGATTCAATGTACTCAAAAACAGCCGGAGCCTCGTAACGGGGAGGAGCATAAGCACCCACTGGATCCTCTTCGGTTACAAAGGGAATATTCCTGAAAAAATCGAGGGCATGGTAATAAGCCAGTGCTCTTAAAAACCGTGCTTCTGCTCTGTAATGTATTATATTTTCCTGTTCTGCTTCTGAAAAGGCAGCAATTTTTTCATCCGTTGCATTCCGGATAAATTCGTTGCACAAAGCAATGGTATAATAAATATGGTAATACATATCAGAAACCCAGGGGTCGTTGGCATCCCAGGAAAGAAACGTAAGGTCGGCGACTTTATCACCTTCCAGCCAGGTAGAGGCTACTTCATCGGTTCCACATTCCTGAAGGTTAAAAAAGGAGCGCATATAATCCTGTCCGTTGTTGCTCGACAAGTCGGCGTTACCACCACCTCTCTCCTGTCCGTTAATAACAAACGAAGCATACAATTTTGCCAACACGGCTTTATAGTTCGTCACATCGGAGTACACGCTGGCAGATGTTGTTTCAGCGTGTGGCAGTTGATCCAAATCTTTTTCGCAGGATGCCAGTAAAAATATACCTGCAACCAGTAATGTGTAATATATCTTTTTCATAGTCATTTCTTATTTAGCGATTAGAAGTTAAGTCCTAAACCAAGTGAAAATATCCTTGGACGCGGATAAAACGAACTATCCATTCCGTTAGGGACTTCCGGGTCAACACCGGAATATTTGGTAATAGTAAATACATTCTGAACCATTCCGTTCACAGTTAGATTAAATTTCCCTTCATTCCCAAAAAAGTTATACGAAATATCTCCGAAATTGTACCTCAGTGTGAGGTTATCCATTTTTAGGAAAGACGCATTTTCCACATAATAATCAGATAAATACTGACGGCTGTGAAATCCGGTTTCTAAAAAGCTTGATGAAAGGTTATTTAACTGGTAAGAGTTATAATTGGTTGTACTTAAAGCACCGGTGTTCATAGCCATTCCGTTATAAACATAATTGCCAATATTTGCACGGAAATTCATATCGAGTGTCCACTCTTTGTATTTCACTGAAGAACTGAAACCTAAAATAAAATCAGGACTCGGAGAATGATACCGGTACAGGTCGCTGGAATTGATGCTTTTATCATTATTTAAGTCTGCATAAGCTCCTTCAATTGGCTTGCCAGTTTCCGGGTCGTACAGTTGATGATACACGTAAAACATATAAGGTTCATAACCTTCGCTCAATACCTGAAAATAATAACTGTCGATGGTAGGGCCAACCAAAGTATTGGTGGTGGTTGTTCCTTCAATAAGCGATAGATTTTTTACCGTCATTTTCTGCCAGCTCATATTAAAGCTTACATCCCAAGTCAAATCGTTTGTTTTTACAGGTGTTGCACTTAACGATACTTCAATACCTTCGCTATCCACATTTCCTACATTGGTAAGAATTGATTTATCAAAATTGGTTCCGGCAGCCGATGGTACAGTCGCCAGCAAATCTTCTGTTTTTCGCGTATAATAATCGAATGAACCAGTTACCTTATCATCGAAAATTCCAAAATCAAATCCCACATTATATGATTTGGTTGTTTCCCATTTTAAATCTGAAACATACGCTTCCGGCCTGTAAGTATAATACCACTGGTCGCCAAACTGCACCTGGGCGCCATCCTGACTAAGCGTATAAACAGGTAAATAATTATAATTTCCTATTCCTTCCTGCTGACCTGTTACACCATAACTTGCCCTCAATTTCAATGTACTTATTACCGGATTATCTTCCAGAAATGACTCTTTATTTACTCTCCATGCCAACGCAACAGATGGAAAGGTTCCCCAGCGGTTATCTTCGTTGAAACGGGAAGTTCCGTCACGACGTAAACTGGCGGTAATCATATAACGTGAATTGTAACTGTAATTCAATCGTGCATAATACGAAATTAGCGAATGCCTTTGATCAGTAGCTGCATACGTACTCTGTGCTTCGCCCAGTATATTTAACTCCGCATAAGCAGGAGAAGTACTTTTCCAGTATTGGTAGTCGTATCCCAAAGTAGCTTCAATATTACTCTTCAGAGGTTCTACATATTTGTTGTAATTAAAATAGGTGGTAAGTAATTTATTTATTTTTTTCTGGGGCCCATATTCATAATCCCGTCCTCCAGTGGTATAATATTGAGCTGCTTTTGCAGGAACATATATATATCCCCGGCCTTTTGCATAATCATAACCAGCCGTTACATGAAATTTCAGTTTAGGTAAAAAATGCATTTTATAATCCATATCAATATTCCCTACCACCCTGTCTACTTTACTGGTGGAATGATTTTGTTTTAGTAAACCCAGTGGGTTAATAACTGCGCGTGTTACAGGTGCCCCAGTATTATCTATTGCTTCGGTATAACCGCCAAAGTCATCATTACCGGAATATACAGGAATGGTTGGATTGTATGTTGAAGCCGCCCAGATAGCGCTTGTTTCTGCAAAACGGTTATGATTGTGAGAACCTTTTGCATTTACATTGAACTTCAAAAAATCGTTAAAGAAGGATGGAGAAACTGACAAACTACCTGTCATTCGCTCGGCATTATCCGTTTTAACAATTCCGCTTTGATTATAGTAACCAAGTGAAAAGCGCGCGGGTGTATTCGGTGTCAATCGTGTGGAGATGCTGAGGTTATTATCAGTTCCTAAAGCTGGTTGATAAACCTTGCTCCCCCAATCGGTATCGTAATCTCCCAAAAGTGCTTTCTGAGCATTTGAGCCATAGGTATTGATAACATCCGCAAACTCATCGCGCGAAAGCATATCGGCAAGTTTTGTATGAAATTGTACTGAATTTGTAGTGCTAAAATTCACCTTCACTCCTTTACCCGAGGCGCCCTTTTTTGTGGTTATTAAAATAACACCGTTTGAAGCACGCGAGCCATAAATAGCCGTTGATGCCGCATCCTTTAGTATTGTAATATTTTCAATGTCATTCGGGTTTATCAAACTTAGAAAGTTTCCACTGTTTCCACTAATCCCACCACTCTCCAAAGGAAGTCCGTCAAGCACAATCAGCGGGTCGTTACTGGCATTTAATGAAGCGCCTCCCCGAATACGGATGGTGCTTCCTGCTGTTGGAGAACCGCTATTGGTCATAATCTGTACACCGGAAACTTTACCTGAAATCAGTTGCTCGGGGGAACTAATCAGCCCGCTATTAAAATCATCGGTGCTCACGCTGGTAACCGAACCGGTTAAGTCGCTTTTACGTTGAACACCATAACCAATGGCTACTACTTCTTCCAAACCGATGGTTTCAGTTTCAAGCACAACATTTATTACCGTTTGTCCGGTTAATGGTACTTCCTGGCTTTTCATGCCAACAAATGAAAAAATCAGGGCTTCTGCTCCGTCCGGTACATCTATGCTAAATTCACCATCGCTGTTAGTAATAGTCCCCATACTGGTTCCTTTTACTGCAACAGTAACGCCCGGTAGTAACTCCCCGTTTGAATCGGTTACACTTCCATTTATTTCAAGTTGCTGCTGCAACTCTGTTTTTTCATTAATTCCTGTGCTATTACCAGCCAGGGAAACAGTATAGGAAAACAAAAGGGAAGTCATTAAAAGAAATATATATGCATACTTCCTGAATGCTTCTCTTTGCTTCCTTCGAATAGATAAAACGAGTTTGTACATTTTATTTATAAATTAAGATTTGATAGTTTATTGCTTTTAATTGTATCTAATTTAGTTTTCGTTACACTCTTATTCTTACTAAATTGACGAAGAATAAGAATACTTATCATCTACATTTTGTTCGTTTAGCTACCTGATTAAAAAAAGTATTATGCAAAGCTATATTGCCCCATTGTTTCAGAGTTGTTAAAAACAACCTTATATTTGTCAAAATCTTACACTGCTCTTAAACATATCCTCTCTTAATCCGTAAAAGACAAGCTAATTGACAACCACCTATTCTTTGTCTATTTCTTACATTAAGAAAAAAAAGAGATTTAATTAAAGAAGTAAATTGTTATTTTCACCATTCTAAAAGTCAGAAATGAACACCTTCACTAAAATAGCAATCTCAATACTTTTGCAAATTGTTTTGGTGTATACAACATTTTCGCAACCAACATCGCTGTATTTCCAAAACCTGAGTATTGGAAACGGACTACCTTCCAATACCATAAATTCAATTGTACAGGACGAAAGTGGGTTCATATGGATTGGTACCGAGGAAGGATTGTGCAGATATGATGCCTATTCCATAAAAACCTTTAAATATTCCGGACAAGAAGTTTCGATTCCTTCAAACCGAATCAGCTGCCTGTACCTGGAAAATAATCTCTTATGGGTTGGCACATGGAACGGAATCTGTACAATTAATATACTTACATTTGAGATAACACCCGTTAACATCGGAGAAAACAGTGCAATAAGGGCGATACAAAAAGATAACGATGACTGGATTTGGATTGGTACAGGAAATGGCTTAATTCATTACAATAAAACGGACCGAAGCTATAAAGTATTCACCGACAAAAACAGTAAACTAAGCCACAATACCATTCGATGTTTCTATAAATCAGGTAACGGTGATTTGTGGATAGGTACATTTGACAAACTTAATCGCTACAGAGATGGGCAATTTGAAACATTCGATTTAAAAGGCAACTATAAATCACTCATAAAAAATAATCTGGTACTGGACATTACGCCTAATAAAGAAAACAAACAGCTACTTTGGATAGGAACAGAAACAGGTTTATGCCTTTTTAATACTGAAACTGGAACTTACGAAACCTTTAACCGGGAGAATACCAAACTTAGCAATGAGGTTATTAAATGTATTTATCCGGATGGTGATATTCTTTGGCTGGGAACAGATTACGGGTTAAATATAATCAACCAGAAAACGAGAAAAACTTCTGTATTCTACCATAATCCTATCGTCAACCATTCCATTAGCAACAATGTTATCTGGGATATCTTTCAGGATTCAAATAATATTCTTTGGTTTATTACGTCTAACGGAATCAGCCTGTTAAATATCAGAACGGAATTTTATAAAACACATGAAGTTTTTTATAGCGACAATAAGGAACAGGCCGGAAACCAGGTTCGTGATATGCTCGTTAGTGGTGACAGTATTTTCTGGATGGCCACTATTCACGGTGTAATCCGAAAAGATTTAAAAACCGGCAAACAACGAAATTTCACCGTTAACTCAGCTGGGAATTCGCCTATATTACTGGACAACGTCTACTGTTTGGGACAAGATAACCAAAACCGCATTTGGATAGGAACTGCTGGCGGGATAAACATATGGGATGACCAGCGCTCAAAAATGTATTCTATTACTGCGGATCCTTCAAACGGACTAAAATCAAATTACATAAGTGGATTTTATTTTACAGAACAGGGTGAAACATTTGTTAGTGCCTGGGAAGGTGGGCTATACAGGCTTACCGGAAACTTAAAACCCCTGGAAAACATTCATTTTAAATCCATTTCGAACGACGGAGAAGCCATTGGACTTGCAGTAACAAACGACTTTTACTTTATTAGCCACAACAACGTGTATCATTTACCGCAAAATACGGAAACGCCTGAACTAATAAATCTCCTGTCTGCCCCAAAATTAAACACGGTTATTCATTGTTTAAACAAAGATTTTGAAAACAATATTTGGCTGGGTGGCGACGGCCAACTACTCAAATACACCCCCAATAGCGACAGTTTTGTAAGATATCATCTGGTGGATGAAAACCAAAAACTAATCAGCCTTGAAGTTGATCCTTCCGGAATAGTTTGGGGAGCCGGGGCAGAGCAGGTATTTAAATTTAGCCCCAAAACAGAAGAAAGCATTTTTATGCCGTTAAACCCCAACTCACCAGTAAAGAATTTTTATACCAGTTCCAGTTTGCAATCGGGAAATGGAAAGATTTATTTTGGAGGAAATAATGGCTATGTTGAAATAGACATTCGCCAAAACAATCATTCATTAAAAAAACCACAGACTTACATAAGTGGTCTCCACCTCAACAATAAAGAAATTTATTATGACGAAGATTCCAGGGTTTTAGAAAAAGACATCGCCTTTACACATCAACTCAAACTGAAATATGCCGATAACACACTGATGCTCGACTTCAGTACGCTGGATTTCTGGATGCCAGAAAAAGGCATCTACCGTTACCGGCTGACTAATTACGACAAAGAGTGGCAAATTACAGAAGGGAAGAAAAACTTTGCCGTATATTCGAATCTCTCGCCCGGCAAATATATTTTTGAGGTAACAGGTTCAAACCATTACGGATTGTGGGACGACACACCTACTCGCCTGAACATAAAAATAAGCCCGCCTATTTGGTTGAGTAAAGGATTCTTTGTTATCTATTTTCTTCTGGTTGCAGGCATTATTTATGGTACGCTTATGTTGCTGAATTACCGCCATCGTATTGCACACGAGCTAAAAATTGCCCAGTTGGAAAAAATTCATTCAGAACAATTATTACAAGCCAAGCAACAATTCTTCACCAATATTTCACATGAATTCCGTACTCCGTTAAGTTTAATAGTTCCCCCTCTTCAGCAAATTATAAAATCAAACAATCTGGACGAGATTCAGAAAAGATTATTGGCACTGGCCGGTAAAAACTCGCAACGGCTCCTGCGCCTTGTCAATCAAATTCTGGATTTCAGAAAATTGGAAATAACCGAATTAAAACTTACTGCTTCCAAATTTGAATTGGTTTCTTTTTCCAAAAACATTCACCAATCGTTTTCCGACCTTGCCGAACGAAATGAAATTGACTACCGTTTTATTACCCAAATCTCTCCGTGTATGGTTTTGTTTGATGAAGCTAAAATTGAAACGATCCTTTTCAATCTTCTTTCCAATGCATTTAAACATACGCCACCGGGAGGAAAAATTATTTTGCGGCTTAGCAGAACCAATCGCAGCGCAAAAGAGCAGGTTGAAATTTCAGTATCTGACAATGGGAAAGGTATTCCAAAAGAAGAACAGGAAAACATCTTTAAACGCTTTTATCAAACCGATAATTTTAACATGCCCAAAACCGGCACAGGAATTGGACTAACCATGGCGCTTGAATACGCACAACTGCACAAAGGAACCATTCGTGTTGACAGTACTCCGGGAACGGGCAGTTTATTTACGCTTGTGCTCCCCTTTCAACCGGCTACAGAAGAAGTGACATTGCCAAATGAAATATTGTTGCAGGAAGAAGAGTCTTTGAACTCGAATAGGAACATGCCTTTAGCCTCAAATAAAATACACGAAAAGACCATACTTATTATTGACGATAATCCGGATATTCTCGAATACATCGAACTAAACCTCGGGGTACACTATCATTTCATAAAGGCTGAAAACGGGAAAAAGGGATTGGAAATAGCCAAAAAAGTGATGCCGGATTTGATTGTTTCAGATGTGATGATGCCTGTTATGGACGGGCTGGAATTATGTCGGAAGCTAAAAAAGACGCCACAAACAGCAACTATTCCGGTTATCCTGCTAACAGCAAAATCACTCGATGCTCAAAAAATTGAAGGAATGATGACCGGGGCCGATTTATACATAACCAAACCGTTTGATACCGGGTACTTATATTCCTGCATCGAAAGCTTATTCCGTCGTGAAAATGTTCTGGAAAACTATATTCGAAATGAGTTGCAAATTCAGGCTCCCGACAGTAGTACACCAGACGACAACCAGGACCAGGTTTTCATCCGAAAAGTAATGGACATTATTGAAAGGAACATCGACAATAACAACCTTTCGGTTAACCTCATCAGCCATGAGATTGGCATTAGCAGTACCCACCTTTACCGAAAAATAATGACCATTACCAAGCAACCCACCAAAGACCTTATAAAAAATTACCGTCTTCAGAAAGCTGCCTACATGCTGAAAAACAACGAGGGAAATGTTACCGAGATAATGTATGCCGTTGGCTTTTCAAGCTTATCCAGTTTTTCAAAAAGCTTTAAAGTAATGTACGGGTGCAGCCCCAGTGAATATGTAAAAAATGCCTGAACAAGTTTCAATAAGAGCAACTTACTTTTTTATCAGTTCGTCAATCTTAAGCGGAACTTTTATTTGTTTTGCCGATTCTCTGCGGGTTAACAACATGGGAGCAGAAACCCCAAGCGCAAGCACCATTAGCACAAAAAAAGTTTTTAACCCATTTGTAACGGTATCATCCAAAAGCTGCGAAAAGGCATCATGATTTATATCTCCGGTTAAGCGAATAATCCCCAGCATCATGCGGTAGGCAAAAGCTCCCGGCACCATAGGAATTACCGAAGGAATGGCAAAAACAAAAGGAGGAGCATGTTTTACATGTGCTGCTTGTACACTTAAAAAGCCAACCAGCGCGGCTCCAAAAAATGAACCGAGAATAATCCCTCCGCCCATTTTCATGGTAATCAGTTTCAACGTTCCGCCCAAAGCTCCCAGCAAAAATATTACCCAAAGCGTGCGAACAGGCACATTAAAAAGAATAGCAAAACCGATAGATGCAAACCCCAGCCAAATCCAACTTTCATAAAATACTGACCACTCCATACTAAATATGATAAATTAAGATTGAACACAACATTCCCAAAGCAATTCCAAATGCAATAATTAACCCGTTCATTCCACGTACAATACCATTCATAATATTGCCATCAAGTAAATCCGACAATGAATTAATCAGTGGAATTCCCGGAATAAGATACAAGACAGAAGTAGCAAAAGCATATTCCGGCTCGGCGCCAATATTCAGCCTTACAAAACCACCAGAAATAATACAGGAAGTAAACGACGCAAAAAAGATACACAAATAAGCATTAAAATTTCTTTTGGCTGCCTCCTGCCGTATAAACAAACCGGCAAATGTAGCTACAAATGCCACCAGCATTTCAACCGGGCCGCCACCAAAAAGCCGGCAGAATGAAGCACCAGCCAAAGCCACTGTTAAAAGTACAACCAACCGAGGATAATGCGGCAATGATTTCAAGCGGTTTATTTCCTCCCAAACCTGCTCGTAATTCCAGCTCTCATCTACAATACGCCAACTCATACGGCTAATACCGCTCACCATGCGAAAATTGGCCCCGTGCGGTGAAGTACGTTTCAAACTGCTTTGAAAATGATCCTGCTCGTCATCAAAAACCGATAACATTAGCGCCCTGTGGGTAATTAACAGTTCTGCACTAAACCCATAAGCCTGTGCAATACGCATAATTGTAATACGAATACGCGATGTATTCGCTCCGGAAGCCATTAACAAAGCTCCTACCTCCAGCAAAATTTTACTTAACTCCTGACTTGATTTTAAGCCTGAATCTTCCATATCCTCTTTACTATCCATTTTAGCGGCGCGAAATAAATATTCTTCTTTCAATACAACATAATTTGAACAGCACTTTAACGAGAATTTAATCTTATCTTATTCCTGACCAAAGTACCTATTCTAATATATTCAAAAAAAATGAATGAAGCTGTATTTATCGCAGATAATAAGGAAACGTAAATTCAGGCAGCAAGCTTCATTATATTATAATGACATTCTTTCGTGTGAGTACAGAGGTAACGAGAAGTGCAGTATCCGGCAAAAAGCAATTTATATTTCTATACTCACATTTTTGATACCCGATACTTTTGATTGAACACAGTTCAACAATCATGAATCAAAAAGCCAGTAAGTTAAACCGAAGCAAATAGCAAACTCCGCACATAGTCCAGCTTTTCTTCGAGAGGTAAATTTCCATCCACCCAATAAATTTTTGCTCCGCGTTTTTCCATGCCTCTAAACCATGTCATTTGCCGTTTTGCAAACTGGTGGATGGCTATTTCCAACTGCTCAAACATTTCCTGGTATGTTAAACTGCCGGTAAGATGTAACGTAAGATATTTATATTCCAGCCCATAATAAATCAACTGATCGGCGGTAATTCCCGAATCGAGCAAACGCCTCACTTCGTCAAGCATCCCGTCTTCCAGCCGCTGTTTTAAACGGGTTGTAATTCGCTGTCGACGTGTTTCCCTGTCGAATTTCACCCCAATATTCAGGCTGTGAATATCAGGAAAAGAAGTATCTTCCTGCGGATGTTCGCGATAATACATTTCAATTTCGATAGCTCGTATTGCACGCCTGTCGGTTTCTACATCCGTTTTATTATGCAGGCTGGGTTTTAGCTTTTTCAGATATCTGGTAAGTTCCTCCAGCGTTTTTCTTTCCAGCTCTTTCCGAAGCTCCTTGTTTGGCGGCACCTGAATAAGTTTATAATTTTTCAGCACTGCCTCCAGATATAAACCACTGCCTCCGCACAACACCGGAAATTTATTTCGCTTTTGTATATCTTCAAAAACCGGGATAAAATCAGCCTGAAAACGATACACATTGTAGTGAGCCCCGGCATCTTCAATGTCTACCAAATGAGACGGAACTTCCTTGCCATCCACAAAGTAATCTTCGTAATCTTTTCCCGTCCCCAAATCCATGCCCCGGTAAACCTGCCGCGAATCGGCAGAAATAACTTCTCCATTGAGCCCTGCTGCCAGATAAGCAGCCAATGTTGTTTTTCCTGTGGCAGTAGGCCCAAGTACCGTTATCAAATTGTATGTTGATTTATCCTTTTCCATAATCTTGTCAGAACTTACAAAACTAAAAATAAAGCAGGCTCTGCCAATATAAAATTCAAATTCTCCTCTTTAAAAAGGATAGATACTTTCTAAAAAAATTCATTAAATTAACTTTTCTCTCCTACCTGATTTATGAATCGTTTATATTTGAAAATCTATTTTTATTCAAAAACAATGTTAAAAGAAGCTTGTGTAGAAACATTTGAAGAGGCTGTGCTGGCAGAAGAACGTGGTGCAAACCGCATTGAACTCTGCTCGGATTTGGCCAACGACGGGTTAACTCCATCTGACGAGTTGATGCAAAAAACATGTACTGCCCTGAATATTCCGGTGATGGTAATGATACGCCCGAGAAAAGGGAACTTTGTTTACAGCGAGAGTGAAATCAGGCAAATGGAAAAGGAGATTGCCAAAGCGAAAAAAGCCGGTGCTGCCGGTATTGTCTTTGGCCTGCTTACTCCCAACAATAAAATTGATGAAGTAAATACCCGCCGCCTTGCAGCGCTTGCAAAACCATTACCGGTAACTTTCCATAAGGCTATTGACGAACTGGAAGATTTACTGGAAGCAGTTAGTACCCTGAAAAATATTGATGGAGTAAAACGCATCTTAACATCGGGAGGTAAACCAACAGCTTTAGAAGGCCAGGCTACCATTCGGGAAATGATTACAACTGCTGGCAACCAAATCATTATTCTGGTTGCAGGAAAGGTACTTCATTCCAACCTGGAAGAAATTCAGCAGGCAACCGGAGCAAAAGAATTTCATGGAAGACGAATTGTGGGTGAACTGAACTAGCTTACGGACTGCATGAACAAAAAACAGAGGTAACCAAATTACTGTTCATGCACGTAAAACGAACCTTAATAAAGACCTGATAACACAGAGAGAGAAACTTTTATCAGACAATAGTAATTATCAATCAAAAAAAATACAAGATGAAAAAACTTATTGCAATTATTCCCATACTTTTTGTGTTGGTGGGAAATGCTCAGTACGCACATGAAGTAACCGACTATGTTTGGCCAACCGATGAAAAAGTATTGCAGAAACTGGAAGAATGGCAAGATTTAAAATTTGGGTTACTCATGCACTGGGGCGCTTACAGCCAGTGGGGAGTTGTGGAGTCGTGGTCTATTTGCCCTGAAGATTATGGCTGGTGCGAACGCAAAAAAGGCTCTAATCCTGACGACTATTTCACGTATAAAAAAGAGTACGAAAATTTGAAACTCTCATTTAATCCGGTTGATTTTGAACCTGAACGTTGGGCCAAAGCAGCTAAGAATGCGGGGATGAAATACGTGGTTTTCACCACCAAACATCACGATGGATTTTGTATGTTCGATTCAAAATACACCGATTACAAAATCACCTCCAAAGAATGTCCGTTCAATGTAAATCCGAAAGCCAATGTAACCAAAGAGATTTTTAATGCTTTCAGGGCTGAAGGACTTTGGGCGGGAGCTTATTTCTCGAAACCCGACTGGCACAGCGAATATTACTGGGACCCAAAGTTTCCGCCTATGGACAGGAACGTAAACTACGATCCGGCCGCACATTCGCAGGAATGGGAAAAATTTGTTCAGTTCACACAAAACCAGATTATGGAACTAATGACTGATTACGGGAAAATAGATATCCTTTGGCTCGATGGTGGCTGGGTCTCTAAAAAGTCGCCCGAACAAATCAAAAATTATTATTCCGGTGTTGCAGAAAAAGCCGGTTCTGGTTTTAATATATCGCGTGCAGTTAACCAGGATATTCGCATGGACGAAATTGCCGCCAAAGCCCGCGAAAAACAACCCGGGTTAATTGTGGTAGACCGCGCCGTAAAAGGCCCCAACCAAAATTACCTGACACCCGAAAACCGCGTTCCCGACACACAACTCCCCTACCCATGGGAATCGTGTATTATTGCCGGTGGCGGATGGTCGTGGGTGCCCGATGCCAAATTTATGACCCCAAAACAGGCCATTCACATGCTGGTTGACATTGTTGCCAAAGGAGGAAACCTGCTTTACAATATTGCCCCCGGCCCCGATGGGAAATGGCCAGAAAGCGCATACAATTTGCTCGATGGAATGGGAAAATGGATTGATGTAAACGGAGAAGCCATTTATTCAACACGGGCTATTGCTCCTTTTAAAACAGACAATATTTGCCTTACACAGAAAAAAAATACCAAAGAAGTGTATGCCATTTATCTTGAACAAGAAAATGCGTCGGGAATTCCGGCATCGTTTGAAGTAAAAGGAATATTTGCAGCAAAAAATGCCAAACTGAACTTACTGGGTGCCAAAGGCAACCTGAAATGGGAAAATACTTCGGAAGGCATAAAAATTTATATTCCGCAGAAACTAAGAAACAACCTGCCTTGCGATTTGGCATGGGCAGTAAAAATTTCAGCTATTCAATAAATAATTTTACCACAAAACCCGGAACGAGGCCTCGATGAAAGTTTCCGCCAATGCGGAAAGTTTGCCCGAAGCTTCGGTTCTGGGTTACAATTAGCACAAAAAAAACTGGGGTACAAAAAACCGCTATATTATAAAATCCGCCTCCAAATAAAATCCGTCTCTTCTTTCTTAGGCTGCGTCTATTGAGACAATATTCTATATTGGCAATTACAGTTTCTAAGAATATTTCCTTACAAATTTTGACTCCAGCAAGAGACAAAACTTTTGGAATTATTTTTATATCTTACATTTGCATTATGAGAACAGAAGTAAATATCGATACAAACATTCTAACTTGGGCAATAGACCGGGCAGGATTTGATTTGCATGAATTTACTTTAAAAGTTCCTAATGTTCAAAAATGGTTGGACGGAGAAAAAAATCCGACAGTGAAACAACTTGAAGATTTTTCTAAAAAAGTTTATTTGCCTTTTGGTTATCTATTTTTAAAAGAACCTCCAAAAGAAAACCTTCCAATACCTTTCTTTAGAACTAACAATACAAAAGCAACAAAAGTCAGTGTAAATGTATATGACACTATCTTGCTTTTACAACAAAGACAAGATTGGTTAAGGGATTATTTGTTAGATAATGAATTTCAGGAACTTCCTTTCGTCGGCAAATTTGCTAATTCTAATGATATCAAGAACATTGTTCAAGATATTAGGCAAACTCTTAACCTAACTGAAAACTGGGCAAGTAAATTTGGAACCTGGCAAGAAGCACTCAATCATTTATCTGAACAAATTGAGAATGTTGGCATAATTACAGTTTTTAATGGAGTTGTAGAAAATAATACAAGAAGGAAAATTCCGGTTCAAGAATGCCGAGGTTTTATTCTTGTAGATTCTGTCGCACCATTCATGTTTATCAATAATTCTGACAGCAAGGCTGCTCAAATGTTTACATTAGTGCATGAATTAGCACATATCTGGACTGGTCATAGCGCTGGATTTGATTTCAGGCAACTTCAACCGGCAGATGACCCAATTGAAAAAATCTGTGATAAAGTAGCAGCTGAGTTTCTTGTACCAAAAGACACATTCAATCAGTTATGGGATGAGACCCCAAACATAAAAGCGATAGCAAGATTCTTTAAAGTCAGTGAGATTGTTATTGCTCGCAGAGCATTAGATACCGGGAAAACTTCTAAAGAACAATTCTTTGCGTTTTACAACGCTTATACTCAGCGAGAAATTGAGAAAAAAGAAAATCAAGGTTCTGGGGGAGATTTTTATGCCACTACAAGAAAAAGATTGAGTATAACATTTGCATCTCATGTTTACAATGCTGTAAAATCTGGAAAATTATTGTATCGTGACGCATATAAACTCACGAGTTTAAAAGGAGATACATTTCAAACTTTTTTCACTAAACACATATAATATATGAGTGTTTACGTGATTGATAGTAATTTCTTTATTCAAGCTCACCGAGTATATTATCCTCTTGATGTAGCATATAGTTTTTGGCAAAAGGTCAAACAACTAGCGCATGAAGGGAAAATAATAAGCATTGACAAAGTTAAAGATGAAATTTTCGACCACAACGATGAGTTGGAAGAATGGTGCAAAGAAAATCTACCTAACGATTTTTTTAAAGACTCATCGTCTACAATATTAGAATATAGCCAAGTAACTGCTTGGGCAATTTCAAAAAATGACCATTTTCTTCCTCAAGCACTAAATGAATTTCTGGATGCAAATGAAGCAGATGCATTTATTGTTGCGTTCGTATTAAATGATTCAAATAAAACATTAGTAACACAAGAGACGAGTGAGCCATTCCGAAGGAATAAAGTTAAAATTCCAGATGCCTGCATCGCATTAAATGTGAGACATTTAAATGTAATGGAAATGTTTAGACAATTAAACGAGACATTCTAAAATAAAAACTTGTTGATGGCTGGAGAACTAAAATTCTACCGAAGAATCTTTCGCATCATTTGCAACATAAGTTTCCCTTTTCAGAAACAACATCCTCCAAATATCTCTAATTTTAAAATAAATTCAACAGCAATCCCTTCTTCACTTTATCACATCATTAACAATCGCTGTAAAAACATGCTGTAAAACACATCGTTTAGAATAAACCCTATCTTCGCGCGCTTTCTGGACAAGCAATTCTTAATAACCATTGCCACACAAGGCCTTATAGAAAGCAAACAGCATGAAGTTTCAATATAAATTTATCGATAAAAAACAGGGAAGTATAAAAGACGATATCCTCTCGGGATTAACCGTGGCGCTGGCTTTGGTTCCCGAAGCTGTGGCTTTTGCGTTTGTTGCAGGCGTTTCGCCCATTGTTGGTTTATACGGCGCTTTTATGATGGGGCTTGTCACTTCCGTTTTTGGCGGGCGGCCAGGCATGATTTCCGGCGCCACCGGGGCAATGGCCGTGGTTATGGTTAGCCTAGTGCAACAAGGAAACGCCATGGGCGACGGACAAGGCCTGCAGTACCTGTTTGCGGCACTTATTCTGGCTGGTATTATTCAGACAACCTTTGGAACTTTTAAACTCGGAAAGTTTATACGCCTTGTTCCCCACTCCGTAATGATGGGTTTTGTAAACGGACTTGCCATTGTTATTTTCCTCTCGCAGCTAAACATGTTTAAATCGGGCGGCGAATGGTTAAGCGGAACATCACTTTTAATCATGCTGGTTTTGGTTGCACTAACTATGGTAATTATGATTGCCCTTCCGAAAATAAGCAAGGCTATTCCGGCTGCGCTGGTGGGAATTCTGGTTGTTTCCGCCATTGTTATTTTCGGTAATATTGAAACGGAGACGGTAAAAAGCTTTATCCAGAATGGTGGCGGCAACGGTATAAAAGCCGGGCTCCCCACATTCAACATCCCTGTTATTCCTTTTAATTTAGACACACTGAAATTTATATTTCCCTTTTCATTGATTCTGGCATCGGTTGGTTTAATCGAGTCGCTAATGACCCTGAACCTGGTTGACGAACTCACCGAAACCAGGGGGAGTGGCAACCGTGAATGTGTTGCGCAGGGAACAGCCAACATCGTAAACGGATTCTTTGGTGGAATGGGTGGCTGCGCCATGATTGGGCAAAGCATTATCAACATAAAATCAGGCGGGCGCGGGCGTTTGTCGGGGATTGTTGCCGCCATTATGTTGCTTATGTTTATTCTTTTTGCATCAACGTATATTGAAATGATTCCGATTGCAGCGCTTGTAGGTGTAATGTTTATGGTGGTTATCGGCACATTTGCATGGAGTACGTTTAATATTATCAATAAAATACCGGTATCCGATTTAATTGTAATCGTACTGGTTACTGCATTAACCGTTATTTTCGACCTTGCCATTGCAGTTTTGGCAGGAGTAATTGTGTCGGCGTTGGTGTTTTCGTGGGAAAATGCCAAACGAATCCGCGCGAAAAAAAGTATTGATGAACATGGCTACAAACACTACGAAATTTATGGCCCGCTGTTCTTTGGTTCCACTGCATTGTTTCAATCAAAGTTCGATGTACTGAACGACCCCGATGAAGTAATTGTTGATTTTAAAGAATCGCGCATTGCCGACCAATCGGCTATTGAAGCCATTAATAAACTGGCCGAGCGTTACCAAAAAGCAGGAAAAAACATCCACCTGCGCCACCTCAGCAACGACTGTAGAAAACTCATTAGAAAGGCTGAAAAAATTTGCGATGTAAATGTACTGGAAGACCCAAATTACTTTGTTGCCATTGATCATTACAACCGTATACTCAAACAGAAGGCAGAATAAGCTACACCACAAAGTTTAAAGATTCTCAGAACGTTGGAGATTTTAGCGGTACCTGAAATAAATTGGTTTTGTCCTCGTTTATAAATGCAACTTAAAAAAAATAATGTACCTTGAAATGTCAAATTGTATCTTATAAAATATAAAACCACAACAATCCAAAAGGCATTCCAATATGACAAATAAAATGATATCATTACTCATTCTTCTGCCACTCTCGTACCTGTCTTTCGGACAAAAACTACCTGTCGATTCTATTACAACAAATAAAGATCTAAAATTCAAATACCCATCATTAATCCTTCCCTCAGTATTGATTGGCTTTGGTGTTATTGGCATTGAAAGCGACGGGCTGAAAATATGGAATTCAGAAATAAAGGAGGAACTGAATGAGAGCGTTGATGAACACGTATCTATTGACGATTTCTCGCAATATGCACCAGCTTTTACAGTATATGCGCTAAATGCCTTTGGAAAAAAAGGAAAACATAATTTTAGGGACAGGACAACAATTTTAGCTACTTCGTACCTTATTATGGCAACCACTGTTACAGGTTTAAAAGCCATTACAAGAGTAGAAAGGCCCGACGGCAGTTCCATGAATTCATTTCCATCGGGGCATACGGCTACGGCATTTCTGGGAGCAGAATTTCTTTGGCAGGAATACAAAGATGTTTCGGTATGGTATGGAATTGGAGGCTACGCCGTTGCAGCCGGAACAGGTTTTTACCGAATGTACAACGACAGGCACTGGTTAACAGATGTTGCCGCCGGTGCCGGAATTGGAATTCTTAGTACAAAAATTGCCTACTGGGTAAACCCCTGCATTACCAATAAACTATTTAAGCACAATAAGCAAGCAACTTCTCTAATCTACCCTTTTTACAACGGCAAACAAGCAGGAATGGAATTCGCATTCAGGTTTTGAACCTTCACTTAGCTGGCAATGTATAACAATTAAGTATTCTAATGGCGCCATCCTTATTCTGAGCCAGGTACCGGTAAAACGGAACACCTTTCCCCGCCTCCCCAACGGGGTGTCTGCACTTAGAAGAAGGGGCTGTGAGTAAACAAGAACAAAGATCAAGGAACCAAGAAAGCCCATAAGCGCAAGGCTCAGAGCCCTGAGTCCAAAAACAACCACCTCTCCCTCGCTCACTCGGGTACTCATCCTGTAGGAGGAGAAAGTAAAGTCCCGCGCCTGTAACTTATTTTCTATTATCCCAATTCATGATTTTAAACGCTGGCAACCGTTTGTCAGCGCTTAGCGGACGGGGTGGTGAATAAACCAGGAACAAAGAGCAAAGATGCAGGAACCAGGAAAGCCTACAACACAAGACTCACACGCCAAAGCCAACACATCTTTAACCACTATACGTTTAATTAGCTTATTGATTATTATTATTTTAATATTCAACTTCAACCGGAAACTACAAAAAACAAATTAACATAAGAAGAATATTGTGCCTCTATTTGGATATGAATAGAACAATAGTTCAATAAAAATTACTATTAGAATATGAGGGACAGAAGAAGATAAAAAGGAGTATTTTGTATATAAGGGCTGTCTTAAAAGATAAAGACAGCCCTTATGTAATACATCTACTGGTTACTATTTTGTTGAACTTTCAGAATTGACAGCTGTGCTCCCACACTAGGAGCAAGAGCCATTGTTAGGGCAATAGCTGAATTGTTTCTTAGAGTACTTTCAGAATTGACAGCTGTGCTCCCACACTAGGAGCAAGAGCCATTGTTAGGGGAATAGCTGAATTGTTTCTTAGAGTAATTACGTTACCTGCACCTAATACGACCATAACTGTCCCTGACACATTTCCTGTGGCAACTAAACAAGGCACAGATGTTGACGCATCAACAAATCCATCTATGGCTATAGCTACCTCTGTTCCACTGCCGGCTGTAATGCTTATTGAGTAATCAATTTTATATACACCTGTACTAGGAACAGTTATTCCTGTCTGTCTCGCTGTATGTGTTACTCCACTAAAAGGGCCATTGTTTGAGAATGGAACGTCAGCACCACCCCCAACCGTAGCATCTGCAATTGTGGCCAATTGGTATACATATCCAAAACTTGGGGATACAGGGCCTTCTTCCCAGCTTGCATTGGTGCCATCTGTTTTTAAGTACTTTCCGTTCATACCTGTTTGGTCGGGCAAGCCGCCGGAAGCAGGTAGTTTAACTTTTCCACCATCACTAAGGAAAATAGTGTCATTACTGATTGAAAGCGTTTGCAATTCATTTGTAATATCCCCATCTACTTCCGAACTCAGTTTATGGTTCCATGAAATAGTGTCTGTAGCAGTTATTCCCGAAGCAATAGAATTACTATATACCGGGTCTGTTTCCGTATAACTGTCGAGTTTATGGTTCCATGATGTAGTATCTGTAGCAGTTATTCCCGAAGCAATAGAATTACTATACACTGGGTCTGTTTCCGTATAACTGTCAAGTTTATGATTCCACGAAGTAGTGTCTGTAGCAGTTATTCCCGAAGCAATAGAATTACTATATACCGGGTCTGTTTCCGTATAACTGTCAAGTTTATGATTCCACGAAGTAGTGTCTGTAGCAGTTATTCCCGAAGCAATAGAATTACTATATACCGGGTCTGTTTCCGTATAACTGTCGAGTTTATGGTTCCATGATGTAGTATCTGTAGCAGTTATTCCCGAAGCAATAGAATTACTATACACCGGGTCTGTTTCCGTATAACTGTCAAGTTTATGGTTCCATGAAATAGTGTCTGTAGCAGTTATTCCCGAAGCAATAGAATTACTATATACCGGGTCTGTTTCCGTATAACTGTCGAGTTTATGGTTCCATGATGTAGTATCTGTAGCAGTTATTCCCGAAGCAATAGAATTACTATACACCGGGTCTGTTTCCGTATAACTGTCAAGTTTATGGTTCCATGAAATAGTGTCTGTAGCAGTTATTCCCGAAGCAATAGAATTACCATACACCGGGTCTGTTTCCGTATAACTGTCGAGTTTATGGTTCCATGATGTAGTATCTGTAGCAGTTATTCCCGAAGCAATAGAATTACTATACACCGGGTCTGTTTCCGTATAACTGTCAAGTTTATGATTCCACGAAGTAGTGTCTGTAGCAGTTATTCCTGAAGCAATAGAATTACTATACACCGGGTCTGTTTCTGTTTCAATATAATTTCCCAAATTAGTTATCTGGTTCTCGCTAATTCTTATACCGGTTGATCTATTCCAGCCCATAAAAACCGGATCTGTTTCGGTAATTCCCCCGCTTACGCTTTCTGCTGTTTTAGCATGTAACGCATAAGGCACACTCAATAATTGGCTTGTACCGGTAATAGTATAGTTTGTTCCCCCCGAAGGATCGGTTTCTGTTTTGATAAAATAAGGGCCATCAGCCCAGTCAATAGTCGCAAGCTCACCGGTAATTGCAGTACCATTCCCTATTTCAATGCTAATCAATCCGTTTGCATTGGTTGTTGGCGACTGGGTTTCAACATATACGGCTACGCCATCTGAAGCCCCTTGCAAAATGCTGATTTGCATCCCAACCTGCGAATTGGTTAATAATTGGTTCTCGCTATTACGCACTACTGCCTGATAGCTCATTTTTTCGGGACTCTGTGCCCATACGGTAGTTATGATTAGAATTGTTGTTAAAAAAGTAAATAATTTTTTCATGTGTTGCTATTATTAAATTTATGTACTAGATGAAATTTTGTATGTATGGAAATTCTTAAATTAATTCTTTATGATTTTGAATGTTTTAATTCCTTTGTTTCCCCGCATTATGTTAACAAAATAAGTAGCAGGCGAAAGATCACTCATAATAATTTTTGTTTCACTGGATGTTATTTCCTGCTTTTGGAAAAGTTTTCCGTTCATGTCGTATAACTGGAAACTAAGATCTTTCAGAAAGTCTCCTTTTATTTGCAATTGCAAATAGTTTGTTGCGGGATTTGGATAAGCCACAACATCAAGATCGATGTTGCTTACATCTCCAATTGATGTCACTACAAAAATTTCATAAGGTTGCTGAACCCCCTCAGCGATGGACACGTTTTCACCTGAGCTGGTGATGTAGTCCGTTTGACCAATCGAGTAACTAACAGATCCGGTACTTGAAGTTGCTTCTCCTCCGCTTGCAGGAACAGCTTCCTGCGCATACAAAACAGGTAAACCAATGCCAAAGACAAATAGGACTAACATTTGTAGTTTTTTGTACATAACTAATTCTCTTTAATTTGTTATTGATAATTATTATTATAGCCAATATAAAAATCACATGAATTCATAACTTGCTGAAAATCAAAACAGTGAATTTTACTTGTTATTATTATAAGGATAAATAGCGTCTGAGAATAAATATAGAACTAATTTTTATCCTATCAAACTTTTGTTAAATAAAATTAGGGTTGTCCGCTAAAAATAAGTTAGAGGGGCAGAACTTAAACTTCAACCCGGCATTTCTACTTTTTAGTTAAGTTCCCAAAGCAGTATATTGATAAAAGTAAATATTTTAGCAGACGGGGTGGTGAATAACCCAGGAACAAAGAGCAAAGATGCAGGAACCAGGAAAGCCTACAACACAAGACTCACACGCCAAAGCCAACACATCTTTAACCACTATACGTTTAATTAGCTTACTGAGCATAAATAGCACAATCGTTCATAGAAAATTACTATTAAAACATGAGCATCAGAAGAGAATACAGATTATTTTCTACCAATTTTAAAGCACTTTAGAATATATATATTATGAAAATAAATAATATTTTTGTTAATATAAACTAAAAACCATAGCCTTCACATGAAACCAAGCATTAAACTCCTGTTTTTACTTCTACTTTGCTCAATTAACAATGTTGCTTTAGTAGCACAATCAGTTAATATTAACACTGCAAAAACTATAGCTAAAAATCATCTGATATCAGTTAAAGAATCTACCCTAAAATCAACAATCGGCACCACAAACTTTACTTCAGTAACACCAGAAATTAATAATAAAGATACGCTGTATTATATTTTGAACGACACAATCAACAAAGGATTTGTCATTGTGTCGGCCGATCAGCGTGCCTGGCCAATATTAGCTTATTCTACAGAAAGAAGTTTCAATGATAAGAACCAACCAGATGCCCTTACAAATTGGATGGACAATCGTAAAAAGGAAATTGAATATATTAAAAAGAACGATATTCAACCCAATAACGCAATAATTTCTTCATGGAAAAATTTAAGCGTTAAGGGCTCAGTTATTGAAACAACATCAGTAGACCCCCTTATAAAAACTCAATGGGGCCAGGGATGCTATTACAATTCCAAGTGTCCGACTGATGCTGCCGGGTCATGCGGCCATGCTTATGCAGGTTGTACAGCTACAGCCATGGCTCAAATCATGAAGTACTGGGACTTTCCAACTAAGGGAACCGGCTCACATTCCTATTCTCATAAAAATTATGGGATTTTATCAGCCGACTTTGGTTCAACAACCTACCAATGGTCCCAAATGCCCAATAGAATTACCAGCCAAAACGATGCCGTTGCTACCTTAATGTACCATTGCGGAGTTTCATTAGAAACGGATTATGGCCCGGAAAAATCCAGTGCATGGGATCCGAGCCAAGAATTGATAAAATATTTTAGCTATTCCTCAAATTCGATAATGGTAAGCAGAGATGGATCTAGTACAAATGATTGGACGAATCTATTGAGGTCTGAACTAAATCTAGGACATCCAATCTATTACCAGGGAGGTGGATCAGTTGCACATGCTTTTATCTGTGATGGTTATCAAAATGAAGATTATTTTCATTTTAATTGGGGATGGGAAGGCGCTTCTGATGGATATTTCTATATAGGCAACCTGAATCCCGACTGGTATAATTTTGACAACGACAATTTTGTCATCATAAATCTTGTTCCCGGTGATTTACCTGAAGGTTATAAGGGATTTTTCCTTTCATCGAATGAGTTGGATTTAGCAACTGAAGGCGACACTACTTTTGTTGATATTTGTTCCAGTGCAAACTGGACTGCTTTATGTGATCAATCGTGGTTAACGCTCAGTAAAAATACAGGAAGTTCAGGTAAAACAACGATTACCTTTACTGCTACCGAAAACCAAAGCGAAAATGACCGGTCTGCGACGGTTACAATATCAGCTTCAGGATATAACGATCAAATAATTACCATTAATCAACGTACAGCGGTTCATGTTACGCCAAATGGTTTATACAATGCTGTTTCACAAAATGCCGTTTCGATAAGAAAATTAAAATTAAAAGGTTCTATTGATGCCCGTGATTTTAAAACTATGCGGGATGCTATGCCATCATTAACGGAAGTTGATTTAAGTGATGTTACCATTGTTGCATATAGCGGCACAGAAGGAACAAGTGGCGATAATGATATTACTTATCCTGACAATGAAATTCCACAGGATGCATTTTATATACCATTCTGTCAAGGACAGAATCGTTTTAAAACATTTGTTTTTCCTTCAACACTTAAATCAGTTGGTAGTTTAGCTTTCGGAGACTGTAAATATTTAACAACCCTAAGTATTCCTGCTACAGTTACCAATGTTGGAGATAGGGCATTCAATTCATGTAACGCTTTAATAAATGTTGATGCAAATAATCCAAACTATTCCAGTGTTGATGGGGTTTTGTTCAATAAAAAACAAACTGAGTTAATCGTATGCCCAATATCAAAAACCGGAACCTATACAATTCCTTCATCCGTCACTAATATTGCAGCATTCGCTTTTGAAAACTGTAACAACTTAACGAGTATAATAATTCCGTCTTCCGTCACATCAATTGCAAGTAATGCTTTTAGCTATTGCAATAATATAACAAGTATTACAATCCCATCTTCTGTCAGTTCAATTGAGCATGGAGCTTTTTATTCATGTGGTGCTTTAATCAATGTTGATTCAAACAATCCCAACTATTCCAGTATTGATGGCATTTTGTTTAATAAGGAACAATCAAAATTAATCCATTGCCCAACATCAAAAACCGGAACCTACACGATTCCTTCGTCAGTTACCTCACTTGGAGAGAATGCATTTTCTAATTGTATTGGATTAACTAATGTTATTATCCCATCGACAGTTAATTCAATTGGGGATGGTGCTTTTCTTCATTCAGGGTTAACAACAATTACGATTCCTGAATCGGTAACTGCAATTGCACCTACCAGCTTTTTAGAATGCTATAATCTGGCTTCTGCATCAATTCCGTCATCTGTAATTTCGATTGGAGATTATGTGTTTTCTGACTGTGAAAAATTACTTTCAATTTATGTACATGCTATTTATCCAGTTGATCTGACTTTATCATATAACGTTTTTGGGTCAGTTAATAAAAATAGTTGCACCTTATATGTTCCTTATGGAGCAAAGGATGCTTATAGTGCAGCTACCCAATGGAAAGACTTTTACAATATTGTTGAGATGCCTGGGATTTTTCTTTCGAATAATAATATTGGCATGGGACCAAACGTAAATACAACCCCAATTATTATATCTTCCAGTTTAAATTGGAATGCAACATCAGATCAGGAATGGTTAACCATTCATCCTTCAAGCGGAACTGCTGGTCGTGATACAATCAATTTTACTGCATCAGCAATCTCAACAACAGACTTTCGAACAGCAACAGTTACAATTTCGGCAACAGGTATAGATTCGCAAACAATCACAGTAACGCAGTATGGCACAGTTGAAGTCTCTGCCGGAAATTTGAAAACGGTATTGGCAGGGCAACTATCTGCAATTACAAGTCTTTCTCTCTCTGGTATTATCGATGCCCGTGACTTTAAAACCATGCGCGACGAAATGCCTGCATTGACTACTATAGATTTAAGTGATGTCACCATTGCTGCTTATTCAGGCACAGAAGGAACCGGAGTCACAAATATTTCATTTTATGAGGCCAATAGTGTTCCATGGTATGCCTTCTATGATGGCACGGTTAGCAAAACCAGCCTTAAGTCAATAATTTTACCAGCATCAGTTACCTCAATCAAACCATTAGCATTTAAATCTTGTGATGGTTTATCTTCCATAAATATTCCTTCTCAAACTACTTCAATTGGATATTATGCTTTTTCAGGCTGTAAAGGATTGACGAATATTACAATTCCTTCTTCTGTTGTCTCAATTTCTTATTATAGTTTTTATATGTGTAGAGCTTTATTTAATGTCGATAAAAACAATCAGAACTATTCTAGTATTGATGGTGTCTTGTTTAATAAAAAACAAACAGAATTGTTACAGTTTCCAGCTTTAAAAACAGGAAATTATACCATTCCTTCTTCGGTAATCTCTATTGGAGAATATTCATTTGATTATAGCACTCTCCAAAATATATCTATTCCTGCATCTGTTACTACTATTGGGGAATTTGCTTTTTGTAATAGCACTCTCCAAAATATATCTATTCCTGTATCTGTTACTACTATTGGGGAATTTGCTTTTGGTAATTGCTACGAGTTAACTGCTGTAACAATTCCCTCTTCAGTAACAACTATCGGAGAATGGGCTTTGGGTGGCTGTTTCAAATTGAGTACAATTTATGCTTATTCTGCTTCACCTGTAAATTTAAATTCTTCTCCTTACGTTTTTGCAAACGTGGATAAAAACAATTGTATTTTGTATGTTCCTAATGGTTCAAAAACTGCTTATAGTGAAGCTGACCAGTGGAAAGATTTCGTAAATATTGTTGAGTTTCCAAACGAGGCACCGCTTGCTAATGCAGGAACCGATCAAACAGTTTATGAAAACAGTATCTTTAGTCTTGATGGCACTACTTCTTTTGATCCGGAAGGTAGAGAATTGAGCTATTTATGGACTATCCCGGCTGGGTTCTCACTGAACTCAAACACTGAGCCAAGGCCTACCGTTACGGCTCCTGAGGTCTCCTCCGATACTACATATACATTTTCGTTGGTAGTAAATGACGGAACAATTGATTCACCAGAGGCTCAGGTAAAAGTTACAGTTCTGAATGCAATAGAGACCAGTGTAAATGAAATAAATAATTCAAACAAGTATTATATTTATCCTAACCCTACCACTGGCTTATTGAAGATATCGATGGCCGGGCAACAGGAGCAAAACTATACAATTGAAGTGTACGATGAATTTGGACAGTTAAAACTTATAGAAGAAAAAGTCTCGGGGATTGATTTATCATCTTTTAGCAACGGAATTTATTTCATTAAGTTAAACATCAAAATGCAAAGCTATATTCAAAAAATAGTAAAAAAATAGAGGCCATATTTATTTAATGAGTAGCTTCCATAAAAATTGTCCCTCTCCCGGAAAAATGGATAAAAACTTTCAAATGACAACATATCAACAGTTTTTATCGGTTTTTCGAGAGAGGGCAATTATCTTTTTTATCCTGTAATTGCTAATAGCTATTTTATGGGTGCGTACCTTCCAAGGTATTCCAGTACCTGTGGCGGCCCGAAAACAGGTTGCTTGTAACAGACCACGCAGTTTTTTGAAAACAGCGCTTTGCACAGTTACATGATGTTTTAACAGGCATACGTTTTACCTCTCATTGACTCAGCACAACAGGAAGCTTATTTGGGAATTGCATCTTCGGCAGAAAACCTTGCTTTTCCTGTATTCCCATTACCCGGTAGGCAAGACGCAGTCCGTAACCCGTAACCCGTGTGCTTAAAGTAACTCGATGACGGGGTGCGGCTTTGCGTTTTGATGTGGTATAAATAAACCAATACCTGTTCCTCGACCAAAAAAGAAAGATGAGGATAGCAAAAAGAATTAAAAAACGAATCGCTAAATTTGACATAAAACCCGATGAAATTGGACTTGATAACTCACTGAGCCCTAACTACAATTTTTAATGTTAGTCAGAATGCTGAAAATACAAAACCAATGACAGAGCTTAATAACTTTAAATTATCTGATAAGGAAATTTCCGAAATTGATATTGCAGCTAATCTTTATCGAAATATTGATTTAGAATTATTGGCTAAGAAATATGAAGAAGATATCATGACGGGAAAATTCCTTATTGTAACTAATATTCCAATCTTCACAGGTAACAGCTCTTTCAACAATTTACAGAGAATCTCTATTAATAAATCTATTCGAGAAGATAAAACCAACAATAGACTATTTAATATTGAAGATATAAAATACCCTCCATCAAAAGCATTAAACAAATTATATTACAATAGAGCTAGTTATAAGAGTCAATCTATTTTTTATGGTGGGTTTGGAAATCTACAAGCTCTTTCTGAGACTTCTCCAAGTTTAGGAGATTTGTATACCTTATCGACTTGGAAACAAAAAAGTAAGACTGAGCTTTGTTATGTACCTATCTGTCATGACAAAGAAATAATTCTATCCAGTGACATATTTGAAAATGAATGGAATCACTACTCTGACCTACTAGAGAAACTGGATGGAGAAACAAGGAATGCTTTAGATAAACTATTCTCTCTGGTAACTTTTTTCTTTATTAGACCAGTAGACCCTTCGAAAAAAATCGAATATCTATTTAGTTCTCAAATTGCAAATAGAATATTCGAAATGAACCACTCGCCTAAAATTGAAGCAATACTTTATCCGAGTGTTCCGATGGAGTATATTGCAGCAAATCTTGCGATTAAACCCGAAGCTTTTGACGAAAAATTTGAATTTGTTAAAGCGGAAGAATTTATTGTCATAGATAAACCTGTTGGAAAAAGACAATGGTGCTACGAGAAAATTGCAGAAGCAGTACAACACGAAAATGGAAAGCTTCAGTGGAAAAATAAATATATAAGCGATTCATTACGAATATTCATGAAAACGCATAATGTAGATATAAATGAAAATTAAAGCACATACCGCTAATAATAAGGGCTCAATCAAAGGTATGATCCAGGGGACTCTACTGTGATTGTCCCAGTGTTGCACCAACCTAAAGGGGGTTCAAAGCTGTGTAGCTTCAATTATTTTGTTTTCCGGGCATTGTTTCATTTTCCCGAAAGCTGGTCTCTTTTTTCGAAATTATGTTTATTTTTAAAACAGTAAAACCAAAACGTAAACCATGTGGAAACGACACATTTTGTAACACGGTTAGAAAAAATAATGTGAATAAATGTGTTATTACATATACGTTAGGGGGTAGTTCCGCAGTGTTTTAGCAGTATGGGATAATAAAACATTTTGATATTTTACTAAAATGGAATTTTTAAAACACCTAGAAGAAAATACCTATTTCATCCTTTGGATAGTTATCGGTATAATTCTTTTAATCGTGATTATTCCATTGATAAAAAAAATTCGAGATAGAAAACTTCTTCAAGCTGTAACCGACCTAAATCGTGGCACAAGATCAGAAAGAGAATTAATTCTTAAATTATTAAAAAATGGGATACCAGCCCAGACAATATTTCATGACTTAGTTTTAGAAAAGAGTGATGGAAAATTTTCTCAAATTGATGTTGTGATTGCGACAACAGAAGGAATAATAGTAATTGAAGTAAAAGATTACAGTGGGTGAATATTTGTGGCAATTATTCTCATTGGACAAAAGTTCTAGCTTATGGGAAAAATAAATATCGATTTTACAACCCAATCAAACAGAACAACAGTCATATCAAAACTTTACGAAATCAACTTAGACAATTTGAAAGAATTCCATTCTTTTCAATAATCGCGTTTTACGGAGATTGTCAATTAAAAGAAATCAACTTCGTTCCAGAAGGGACATATTTAGTTAAACCTTCTAGGATAATTGAGGTGCTTGAACTTATAAAGACTAACAATGACGCAGCTCCTTATACAAATAAGCAGGAAGTCTTAAATGTATTACAACAAGCCATAAACAATGGAGATAATTTAATAAATCAAGAAAAGCACATTGAAAATATTAACGACATGTTAGGAAAGGACAGAATATTTGATTAGAAAATTCCCCCCTAATAATAAGGGATCAATCAAGGGTATGCTCCAGGGAACTCTACTTTGATTGTCAGGGTGTTGCACCCAACCTAAAAGGGGGGGGGCAGAGCTGTGTCGTTTCAGTTATAAAGTGACAAGCACAGCGGACACCTGTTTACTATCCATACAGCAGGCGGCATGACCTTTATCCTGGCTTAATTACGAACCCGGGAACCTGTCTCGCAAACCTGCTTCTGGTAAAATCTTCTGCTCATAATTATTTGTTTTTAAAATTAGAAGCAGCAAAATTTATAGATATCAACAACAATTCCTATTTTAGATGAGTAATAAGATCCCGCAATGCGGGGGTAGTTCAATACACTACATATTGCATAGCAGAGGTTGGTGGTATGCCAACTGCTGTAGCAAAATATTTAATATTAAACCCAACAGAGTAATGTCAAAAAATGTATCTGATCAAATAGTAGAAACACTTGTTGCAGCAGGTGTTAAAAGAATTTATGCCATCACAGGCGATAGTCTTAATCCGGTGAACGATGCTGTGCGAAGAGATGGCAGACTCCAATGGATACACGTCAGGCACGAGGAAGCAGGAGCCTATGCGGCTTCTATGGACGCAGAACTGAACGGTATAGGTTGTTGTATGGGAAGTAGTGGCCCAGGCCATGTGCATCTCGTTAATGGACTGTATGATGCCAATCGAGCAGAAAATCCTGTTATTGCTATTGCTTCAACCGTTCATACTGATAAATTGGGACTGGACAATTTTCAGGAAACAAGACCTGAAGCACTATTTCAGGATTGTTCGAAATACGTGTTTATGGCCAATACGCCAAAACAAGCCCTGAATGGTTTGCAAACCGCCATTCAGCATGCCATCAGTCAAAAAGGAGTAGCGGTTTTAGGGCTGCCAGGAGATGTAGCAGCTGCAGAAATTGAACCTGTTCATTCCGCCAATAAAAATTTCTATACGCAACCAAGAGTGCTCCCAGGCGTTGAAGATCTTGATAAAATTGCCGAGATAATAAACACGAATGAAAAGGTAGTGCTCTTTTGTGGTCATGGTTGCCGGTATGCGGTAGATGAAGTTATGCAACTGGCCGAAAGACTCAATGCGCCTTTAGGATATAGTTTTAGAGGGAAAATATTTTTTGAACGTACAGACAACCCCTATGCGGTTGGATTAAATGGGCTTTTGGGCAATAAATCCGGTTTTGAAGCTATGCATCAGGCAGATGTACTTCTGATGCTGGGTATAGATTTTCCGTATAGTGAGTTTCTCCCTGAGAAATGTAAAATTATTCAAATCGATACCAAACCAGAAAAATTGGGTCGAAGAGCAAAGGTAGATTATGGATACTGTGGTGATATTAAATCAACCCTGCAAGAGCTTTTGCCGCTCATTGAACAAAAAAAAGATACCGGGTTTCTTGATAAAATGCGTGCATTGCATCAAGACGTTGAGAATACGTATGAAAGCTATGTAAAAGATAAAGGCTCAGAAAAGCAGATTCACCCGGAATATGTCGCTTATTTGGTAGATCAATTAGCAGATGACGATGCGATATTTACAGTAGATACGGGAATGAGTGCCGTATGGGCCGCGCGCTACTTAAAGGCGGGTAAAAATCGCTACCTGACAGGATCTTTCAACCATGGGTCTATGGCCAATGCGATGCCAATGGCTATGGGTGCTGGCTTATCGTGTCCCGATCGGCAGGTGATTGCATTTTGTGGTGATGGCGGTATCTCCATGCTCTTAGGCGATTTGATGACCATTAGCCAGTATCAAATACCGGTTAAAATCATTATTTTTAATAACCGCACGCTGGGAATGGTGAAACTTGAAATGCGTGTAGAAGGCTACATGGACTGGCAGACCGATATGGTTAACCCTGATTTTGTAAAATTGGCTGAGTCAATGAACATTGCCGCATGGGAGGCCAAAGAATCTAAAGACGTAGAATTAGCACTTTCAAACGGATTAAAACATAAAGGGCCTGCAATTATCAACATTTTCACAGACCCGAATGCACTGGCAATGCCTCCTTCCCTCACCTTTGAACAAATGAAAGGCTTTGCAAAATCCATGTCTAAAATGATGTTGAATGGAAAATTTGCAGAAATAATAGATACGACCAAAAGCGATTTGAAATACCTAAGAGAATTGTAATTAGATATGAAAGAAGCACTTAACTTCAGCTTTGTTGCCATAATTATTTTGGGGATAATCATCGGTATTATTTTATGGCCTTTGCCAGGCTTTATTGTCTTGGCAATCCTACTGGTATCGATTGGCTTCTACGATATATTTCAAAAAAAGCACACCATACTCCGAAACTTTCCTGTGGTTGGACACATGCGTTTCTTATTGGAAATGATTGGTCCTGAATTGCATCAATATTTCGTAGAATCAGACACCGATGGAAAGCCCATCGATCGCAATCATCGTAGTTATATCTATGAGCGGGCCAAAGAAGAACGGCAATCACACCCGTTTGGCACGGAACTCGACATTAATCATGACGATTATAAATGGATGCAGCATAGCATCTACCCGGCCAAAAAAATGGAAACCCCTCCGCGGGTTATGATTGGTGGTAAAGATTGCCGGCAACCCTACAGTGCCTCTCTTTTTAATATTTCAGCGATGAGTTTTGGCGCTTTGAGTAAAAATGCTGTACAAGCATTGAATTTAGGTGCAAAAGCCGGAGGTTTCTTTCATGATACGGGCGAAGGTGGTATATCAAAGTACCATTTATTAGGTGGTGATTTAGTGTGGGAAATAGGCACAGGCTATTTTGGCTGCCGAAATAAGGATGGAGACTTTGATCCGGACCAGTTCAAAGAGAAGGCCAACTGGGAGCAAGTGAAGATGATCGAAATCAAAGTTTCACAAGGAGCAAAACCAGGGCACGGGGGTGTATTACCCGCTGCTAAAAATGATGAGGAAATTGCAGAAATAAGAGGTGTACAACCTCATACGGTAGTGCTATCCCCTCCCGGTCATTCCGCTTTTGGGAATGCTGAAGGATTATTACAGTTCATTCAGCAATTGAGAGAATTGTCCAACGGAAAACCTGTCGGTTTTAAACTGGCTATAGGAAGTAAGCAGGAGTTTGTTGAAATATGTGAGGAAATGCTCAAAACAGGGATCAAACCGGATTTCATCACTGTAGATGGTGCAGAGGGAGGTACGGGGGCTGCTCCCATTGATTTCTCAAACTACGTTGGTATGCCCTGGGAAGATGCTTTGATTTTTGTGGTGGACACACTCAACAAGTACAACCTGAAGCAAGAAATCAAAGTCATCACAGCGACTAAGATTTTTACGGCCTTTGATATATTCAAAGCGCTTTGTATCGGAGCAGATGTATGTAATTCAGCACGCGGCATGATGTTGGCCCTGGGCTGCATACAAGCCCTAAAATGCAATACCAACGAGTGCCCTACCGGTGTGGCTACTAACAACCCAAAATTTGTAAGAGGTTTGGTAGTCTCAGAAAAATGGAAAAGAGTTGAGAATTACCACAAAAACATATTGGAAGACTTTTTGGAATTATTAGCAGCCTCAGGATGCCATTCGCTGGAAGAAATGAACCGAAGTTTAATCTACAGGAAGGTAGATAAGCAATGGGTATCCTACACATGATGAAATAAACAATACCATATCGAGGATATCTAAAAAATAGATTTGAAGCTGTTACATAATGAGTGAATAATTTTTAGACGAACGAATAAAGAACTTACTACAACATTTGCCTTTATGTGTAAGTCTGCCCCGTCCTAAAATATTACGATGAGTTTATCTAATAAAAATGGGAGTTTGTCGAAATTTAAATGATATCTTAGAATTGAAGGTTACATTTCACATACACAAAATGTAGCTTTACCTGAAAATGAAACATTTGAATAGTCAGAAACAAAATTAAATCTTTAAGAATATGAACTACACCTGGATTGCTATTATTATAATTTATATTGTTCTAACACATTTGATTGCAAAGAACATTGGAGAAAAGAGAGAAATAGGATATGGTAAGTCCGTTTTTTGGTCAATGGCTTTTACTCCGATAATTGGTTATTTTATCACCCAAATGAGTAGCCCGATAGAAGAATAATAAACTGCATACACAATAATGTTTTGTAATTGACAATCAAACTACAATTTTTAAGGATGTAAATTTTATTCCCATATAGGGAATTACATATACTTTATCAACTCTTTCAGCATCAATAGTCTCATTCGTATTAAATTGTATTTAGAGAAATATGAAACCAAAAGAATTAATTAAAGAATGGGTAAAAGCATTTAACGAAGGAGATGCAGAAAAAATTTCTAAATTCTATCATTCTGATGCAATTAATCATCAAGTAGCAAATGACCCAGTAGTTGGAAAAGGAGCTATTCAAGAAATGTTTGAAAATGAATTTAGTCAAGCTGAAATGACCTGTATAGTTGAAAATATATTTGAAGATAAAGATTGGGGTATTCTTGAATGGAAAGACCCTTTAGGATTAAGAGGTTGTGGCTTTTTTCAAATAGTAGATGGAAAAATCAAGTTTCAAAGAGGTTACTGGGATAAACTATCATTTCTAAAACAGCATAATTTACCTATCCCAACTTAATATAGAATAAATGGAAATAAGGAAATTAGCGTCAAAAGACATTGAGACAGTTGTCGAACTTTGGTATAAAACCTCAATAATTGCACACAATTTTATATCAAACGATTATTGGGAAAAGAATAAGGAAGCTATGGCATCCGAATATTTACCAAATTCTGATACTTATTTGGCTCTTGAAAACGGGAAAATAGTTGGATTTGTTACAATGGTTGAAGATTTTCTGGCTGCAATTTTTGTAGATAATAAAACGCAAGGGAAAGGAGTTGGGAAATCTTTACTAAATTATGTAAAAGACAAAAGGACTACAATTCAGCTAAAAGTTTATGAGAAAAACAAGAAGTCACTTAATTTCTACAAGAGTCAGGAATTTGTAATAAAATCTGCAAACAAAGAGGAAGAAACAGGAGAAAATGAGCTTTTAATGGAATGGACGAGATAAATACAAATGCCGTTGGAGGTCTCATGCTAAACAGACACGCGAGTTACCATAACAGATGATCTGATTGGTCAGAAAGCATGACCAATAAATTATTGGAAACTGAAAAACAAATATTTCTCCAAGGCTATCAAAAAGCATTTTTATTAAACCAAACTTGTTGTAGTTTATGTAAAGATTGTTCAGGAAACCGAATAGATTGTAAAGACAAAAAAAACTCAAGACCAAGCCCGGAGGCTTTTGCTGTTGATGTATGTAGAACAGTAAGAAATGCAGGAATGGAAATAAAGATACAATGAGTTTATACGTGTTATGTATAAAATATTGAGGACCTAACAACGAACTTCTTTGTAACCCAAAATATAAATATGAAAAACCTACTCGTAATATGCTTATTCCTTTTTAACATCCCTTTTTTAGCATATCCACAAAGCAATAAAGGGAAAGTAATAACAGATACGATTTATTCAAAAAATCTTGAAAATAATTTTGGAGAGAATCCTAACCGCGCCGTCTCAGTATATCTTCCTCCAGGATATGATGATAGCATACAACGCTACCCAGTGATCTATTTTCTGCATGGATTTACCGGAGACAATAAAATGCTAACTCCAATGGCTGAGCTATTGGATTTTGCTATTACAACAAATAAAATCCGACCCTTTATACTTGTTATATCCGACCAAAAAACAACATATGATGGGAGCTTTTATAGTAACAGTCAGTTATTTGGTAATTGGGAAGATTTTACAGCTTTCGACTTAGTAGAATACATGGATACTAATTTCCGTACAATTGCGAAAAGTGTAAGTCGTGGAATTACCGGACACAGTATGGGAGGGTACGGAGCACTTAAAATAGCCATGCATCACCCGGAAATATTCAGCAGTGTATATGCATTAAGTCCCGGAGCCCTGGCAATTGTTAGAGAATATGGGCCAAACAGCACTACATATAAAGAATTTGCATCTGTAAAAAATCAAGAAGACCTCAATAAAATATATTTTGGTAAGGTAATCGTGGCCTTTGCTAAATCATGGTCGCCCAATCCAAATAACCCACCTTTCTATTGCGATGTTCCTTTTGAATACAACGGCGAGGAATTAGTGGTAAACCAGAAAGTTCTGAAAAAGTGGTATAAAAATATGCCTCTGTATATGATTGATGATAATCTGGATAATTTTAAAAAGCTCAATGCCATAAAATTTGACTGGGGAAGAAATGCAGGTGAAAGATTTACAATACAATGCAAAATGTTCAGTCAGAGATTGGAAAATGCAGGCATTAAACATTTTGCAGAGGAATACATAGGAACCCATGTTAACAATATATATACAACAGATGGACGTATTCCGAACCAGATGTTACCTTTTTTTGATTTCTATTTGGATTTTGGTGAGGAATAATAATTCAAGAATAGAATTGTTAAAACAAATAAAAAAGTCTTTTAAGAAGGCGAACCCACAACAATTAAGCGTTCTGTGCGAATGCAATGCGTAGTCAGAACCAGGTGTTTACCTGCTGCTTTGAGAAAAAGGAATAGAAAAACTGTGTCAAAAAAAAACAAAAATAACACCAATATATGCTTGACAATACAACTAAACAATCTATTTTATTCCCACAGCCAACCACATGTAAACAAGAACTTAACCTATAATAAGCACATAGCAGAAAACGCCATTGTCCAACTATATTTTATCCTCTATCTTATTTAGAAATATTTCTCTGCAGTTATTATAACAAATTCATGTCCATTATTGTAATTTTGCTGAACGGCGTGTGAAATATTTCCATGCCGTTTATTGTACTATAAAACAGATACATACAACCTGAAAAGATGAGGCGCTTTAATGGAAACAATTAATATCTACAATGCAAGACAAAATAATTTGAAAAACATTTCTCTGAAAATCCCTAAAAATAAGGTTACCGTTTTCACAGGAGTTTCAGGGTCAGGAAAATCGTCTCTTGTATTTGAAACGATTGGAGCAGAAGCCCAGCGACAAATTAATGAGACACAAAATAGTTTTGTTAGAAATAGGATGCAACACTTTGGAATAGCCGATGTTGAAAAAATAGAAAACTTGAATGTTCCTGTCATTATCAATCAAAAGCGGTTAGGAGGCAATGCCCGTTCTACAGTGGGAACCGTAACCGACATTTTTACACAACTTCGCTTATTATTTTCAAGGATTGGAGATCCTTTTGTCGGATATTCAAATGCTTTCTCATTTAACAATCCTCAGGGAATGTGCAGTAAATGCCAGGGGTTAGGTATTGTTCAGACAATCGATATAGATAAACTATGTAATAAAAACAGATCTCTAAACGAAGGTGCGATTAATTTTCCGACATTTCAGCCTAAGGGGTGGAGATGGACACGCTATGTTGATTCCGGATATTTCGATAATGATAAAAAACTAAAAGACTATACCCCGGAAGAATGGGATTTACTGTTATATGCATCGGAACATAAGCCAATCAATCCAAATTCCAAATGGCATAAAACGGCTCTTTATGAAGGGGTTATTCCACGAATTGAACGTACTTTTTTGAATAAAGAATCCAAAGAGTTTGAGCAAAAAAAACAAGCTATTGAAAAAATAGTGAAAGCAGAAACCTGTCCGGAGTGCCATGGATTAAGACTCAATAATAAAATTTTGTCCTGCAAAATAGATGGGAGAAATATAGGGGATTGTTCGCAAATGTCGATAAACGAATTGTTGGCTTTTATGAAAAGAATCGACAACACAACTTATTCGGGTATTTTGCAGGAGCTGACAAAAAAGCTGAACAATATGGTCAGTATAGGCTTGGGATATTTAACGATTAACCGCTTAACCAATACCCTTTCCGGCGGAGAGTCGCAACGCATAAAAATGGTAAGGCATTTGGGAAACAGTCTGGTTGATGTTTTGTACATTTTTGATGAGCCCAGCATAGGTTTGCATCCGAAAGACATTGATAATTTAATTTCAATCATTACGCAACTTCGCAATAAAGGAAATACGATATTGGTTGTGGATCACGATCCTGATATTATAAAAATTGCGGATCATATTGTAGATTTAGGTCCCTCGGCAGGTAAGCGGGGCGGACAAATAATTTATGAGGGTAGTTTTATCAAATTAAAAGAATCGGAAGGAAAAACCGGACAGTATTTCCTGCAAGAAAAAACGTATAATAGAAATCCGAGGCAGGCGAAAGGCACTTTAGAAATAGAAAATAGTGATCTGCATAATCTAAAAAATGTTTCTGTCAGAATTCCGAAACAAGTATTAACCGTTGTAACAGGAGTTGCCGGCTCAGGAAAAAGTTCATTAATATCTAAAGAATTACCACGTTTTTACCCTAATGTAAAAATTATAGATCAGTCACTCTTTGTTGCAAGTCCACGTTCAAACTTGTTAACATATTTGAATATACTCGATGATATTCGCAAATTACTTGCACAAAAGAATAATGTAAGCATAAAGTTATTTAGTAGCAATAGCGATGGTGCATGCCCTGCCTGTAAAGGACTCGGTATTCAGAAAATAGACCTTGCTTTTATGGACGACGTTGAAGAAGTATGTGATGAATGCGGAGGCAGCGGCTATAAAAGAAGTGTATTGGCTTATAAGTACAAAGGAAAAAATATCGTCGACATAATGAGAATGAGCGTAAATGAAGCAATAATTTTCTTTTCCGAGAATAAATTTCTTCAACAGCTCGAAAACATAAAGGAATTAGGGCTTGGATACATTACCTTGGGACAGCGGTTAAATACCTTTTCCGGAGGAGAAAGACAGCGACTAAAATTATCAAGAGAACTTGATTCAAACAATAATATTTTTGTTTTAGACGAACCAAGCACCGGCTTGCATCCTTTCGATACATTAAAACTTATGGAAATATTGAATAATTTGGGAAAGGCTGGAAATACGATTATTTTAATAGAACATAATTTAGACATTATTTCCCACGCAGATTGGATTATCGACATAGGATTGGGAGCTGGAAAAGATGGAGGGAAGATAGTTTTTGAAGGGAACGTAGATGAATTATTAAAAGATAAGGTTTCTGAAACAGGAAAATATTTGAGAAAATACGTAACAAGTACGGCAGCAGTTTTGTAAATTACATTGCGGTGTTTGGTGCGGGTTGTCTCCCCGCATTCACGTATGATTGTCCTCGTCCTGGTGGACCGACAATCACCCTCTATCCGCAACGGCAATTTACAATTTACCTTTGTGTGCCTTTTGGGAAAACATCAATTAGCAGAATTCTAAACTCAAAAACATGGACACTTTTTTAAAACATTTTCAAGAACAAGCAACAACTAAAGAAATAGGAGCCAAAGAGCAATTGCTAAATGAAGGAGAAATGGCTAAAAACATGTATTTTGTAGAAAAAGGGTGTCTGAGAACATGGTTTCTTTGCGATGGTACTGAATTTACATTTCAGTTCATTTTTGAAAATCAGTTCATTTCTTCTTTTGAAAGCCTGTGGACGAATCAACCCAGTTTATATACCATTGAATCTATTGAGCCCTGTACACTTAAAGTAATTGCCAAAAAAGATTTTCAGCTAACGCTTGATAAAAATCCTTCCATACGGGATGAATTCAACAACTATCTTATTACAAGGCTGTTTCATTATCAAAAATTATTTGTTGCCAGAATAAGTGAAAAACCGGAAACAAGGTACCTTCATTTAATAAAAACGCACCCGGAAATACTAAAACGAATTCCCCAACATTATATCGCATCTTATTTAGGAATAACGCCGGTTTCTTTGAGCCGTATTCGCAATCGGGTTATTAATTAACAATTGTTATCGGGTATCCATATTATTTTCTGGAGATTTGCTCCATAAATTTTAAATGAAATAAATATGGATAAGCAAACTTTTAAAAAAGCATTTACTGAATTGCTGGAAAGTTCAGAAGTTAACGAAAAAGACATTGAAAAGTTTTTTAGCAAGGATTATGTTCAGTATGCCGACGGGAAAAAACTAAACTACCATGAGTTTATAAAACACATGCATACGCTAAAGAAATCGTTAACGTACCTAAAGGTAAGTATGAAGTCGATTGCACAAGAGAATGATATAATATTTACCAATCATCTGATATCGGGAGAAACGAAAGATAAAAAAACGTTTTCAGGAGAGGTGATTGCTGAATTCAGAATTAGCAATAACCAAATTTACTATTGCAATGAATTAACCCACATGATAGAGGGGGAAGATGAAAACAGGGATTTAGGTTCACGAATTGATTAAGATTTTAAGCCATGAAAACAATAAATACATTCCCTCAGATACAGACCTCGTTTGTTAAGTTAAATTTGCATAAATGTAAAGCGTGCTGGAGCTGCATTGAAGCCTGTCCCAAGAATGTTTTTGGAAAAATTAATTTATTATTTCACAAACACGTAATTATAAAAAACAATGAAATGTGCATTGGTTGTTCAAAGTGTATAAAAGCTTGTACTTTGGGAGCGATTGCTAAAATAGCATAAAAAACAGCATACATTGAGTGGAAGGCTGCCAGGCTAAAAGCCTGGCGGAAAACCCCTCACCCCAAATTGCATACGCGAGCTACGCTTTTTCCTTTCGCTTTCTCTCAGGAACATACCGGGCGGTTCGTTAAGTTGTCGGGAAATTTTGGGGGATAGTTTTCCATCTCACGCAACAGGGGTAATTTAATTTCAGAATTCCGGTAGCGTAACATATCGTATGGCTTAATTCCTTTTCCACGCAAAATTTATATAGTACCTTCATTTAGCAGAGGGGTGGTGAATAAAACCGAAAACCCAAAGGCCACAGCCCAGGGGCCATACCACAAAGCTCTTCGCTCTCGCGGGTACTCCTCCTCCGGAAGGAGAAAATCCGTCGCATAAAAGCTCCCGTTCCAATAAAAATACCACCGGCCCAACTTTTAGGTGTTTCCAATTCCTGAAGACTTAAAACAGGAATATAGAGCAAAAACCAAGGCTCAAAGCGCAAAAAATAACATCAAAACCAGGCTCTCAGTCCAAAGCTCAATGCCCAAAACAACAAAAAAACACCAGTACCCCCTCTTTTTTTTCGTTTTCAGCTTATACAAGTGCTCATTTCACCCCATTTTCTTCGGGTCTCACCCCACAATGTTGCAGAGTTGTTCGAGTGTTGTTGCAGAGCTGTTCGAGAAAAGTGCCATTTTACCGAACAATTCTGCAACAACGGTCGAAGAAAGTACCCTTTTCTTCGAGAAAAACGTGTCAATATGAGTCAATATGTGTCAAAACAGGTCAATATGGGTCAAAACGTGTCAATATGTGTCACGGTGTTGTTTTTCAGTAATTTGCGCCATACGTTTGTACCGATAGCGAATTGTCTAACTTAAAATTTTAGTATTATGGCAATATTTAATCAAGGAATTTTGGGAGGTTTTTCAGGCAAAGTAGGTTCTGTTGTAGGGTGTGTATGGAGAGGTAAAAATGTAATGCGGGCCATGCCTACGCCCAAAAAAGAGTTACACTCCCAGTGAGGGCCAGCAGGTACAGCGTGATAAGTTTGCAATGGTAACCCAATTTTTGTACCCGTTGAAATCGATTCTTAGCCTGTATTTTGGTTTGCCCCAGGGCGACAAGAGCCGTTATAACATGGCTACGTCTTATCATCTGAAAAATGCAGTGGTGTGGGAAAATAACATGGCTGAAATTATTTATGACAAAGTACTCATTAGCCGTGGTGATATACCCGGACTTGAAGGAGCAGATATGCAAAACCCGGGAAACTTGCAAATTGCGGTTAGCTGGATGGATAACAGCGACCAGCCAACTGCTTCTGATACCGATGAATTGTACATGGTCATTTTTTCTCCGGCACTCGAAAATTACCTGTTTTATACCCCGGCCAGTGTAATACGGAAAGATGTTGGCATAACAGTAACACTACCCAATATATTTCTTTCTACCGAAATAATGGCCTGGGCTACCTTTGTTAATGCCACAAAAAAAGTAGCTGCTACAAGTGTATATTTAGGACACATAGTTGTTAGTTAAGCTGTAAATAAGTAGGTAGCAAGGTTACTTGCCTTGCTACTTACTGCAAATTATGATGTTAATTTTTCTGTAACAACTTAGCATCACGTATACGGGTAAAGGTTAATGAAGGGTAATAATACGTTCCGCCTATTTTTTCGTACTCTATTTTTTGTTCTTTTCGCAAACGGTATAGTGTACTCCGGCTTATTTTTAAAATACGCATAGCCTCGTCGCTGGTACAAAAGCCTACTTTCTTTATTGCTTCAAAATCGCGTAATAGCTCTTGATTTTTTTTAGCCATTTTGTAATCGTTAAGGGTTAGTAAAACTGCAATATAAGAAAAGTCAACTCTAATCGTTGAAAAGAAATTACTCAAAAACTACTCATGCACACTTTCTTATAAGGGGAAATGCTGTTATTGTACGCTTGGATCGTGTGGTTTAAAGAATGAAGAGCAAAGATTAAGGAACAAGCCCGCAGCTCTTCCTTTATTCCAAAACTACCTGAACATTCCGGTTTTGAAACAACAAATTTGTAAAATTCATTTAAATAATAGTACGATAGATTTTTGACATATGGTTGCTGGAATATTTTTGTTAAATTAGTATCCGTTGTAAATGCTTATAAATGCTTACAAACGAATATCTTTCTAATAATAAGGATTTTAGCAAAAAAAATGATTTTTCCCGACATAACCGAAATATAATTAACGGTCATTATATTACTTCGTTATAACCCATTTTGAAAAAATGAAATTAGCTTTTACGATATTAATCCTGACTTTAAGTTTTCAGAATTTATTCTGCCAAATTGATAGTGCATTCATTATTTTAAAGTCTGAATCAAATATTGATACTATTTCAAAATTTGAAATATCAAAATCAAAAACTCATTTTTATAAAGCAGATTTAACCCCATGGAAAATTCTTAAAGACAGCGGAATGTTTAATGCACAAAATGAAAAAATTGGATTTTGGAAAGAATTTCCAATCGATACTACAATAATTGACTCGGATGATAATATAAAAGTACAAAACCCAAATTCTAAAATATTTGAGCCCAAAATTATCAGACTTGAAGGAAATTATAAAAATGGGAAAAAAGATGGTTTATGGAAGGAATACATTGCAAGCATTCGCTCGAAGCCTTTTTTCTGGGATTTGAATAAAACAAGTGAGTTCGAAAATAATATGAAAAATGGAAGAGAAGTTTGGTTCGAGCCATTTTCAAAAGACACGATGATGATATTCTTATACAATAATGACGAGCCAATAAAACAGATTAAATAAAAATGGGGAATAAAGAGATTAAGAAAAGAAAAATTAATATGAAAAATCCATTACTAAAAGTAATAGGATTGGTATTTGTTCTGTCTTTAATCCTTTTGATACATGAAAAAAATAAAAACAAGGAATTAATATCCAACGGCGTTGAAAACATTGCAATTGTAAAGTCATACAAACACGTTATTTTCCTTGACAACGAAAAATCAAAACAAACAATTTCGTTTCATCAGATAGGACTTGATTACCAATTTAACGAGATTAATTATTCAAAGACCTTGGAAATAGACTTGCAGGAATTCAAAAATAAAATTGGACATAAATTAAATAATGGAGATACAATAAAAATAAAACATTCAATGAGGAATCCTGAAAATGTGATTGTTGAATGAAAAATAAAAGATTAAAAATTATCGGATTTTACGTGCTTAGTGCTCTAATGTTATTTGCTTTTTGGCTTTTAGATAACTCAGAAAAGCTAACAAATTTTTTAGAAAAGACAGATAGAGTTATGACAAATTGGGCGATGGGATTTTATGCAATAATTGGAATCGTAAAACTTATATTTATTACAGCTGGACTTGCAATCCCTGTTATTTTGACAATAATGATAATAATAAATAAAAAAAACGGGTTATAATAATAAGGGATCAATCACATGTATGATCCAGGGGACTCTACTGTGATTGTCCCAGTGTTGCACCCAACCTAAAGGGGGTTCAGAGCTGTGTAGTTTCAATTATTTTGTTTTCGGGCATTGTTTGATTTTTCGATTGTTTTTTTGTGATGTCTTAAAAAAGAACTGTTTCATTTTGCCTGTTTTTCATATCGGTTTCAATTCAGTATCGATTTTTTAGTGCTGGTACCTTCTATTTTTTTATGTTGGGACACAGCAAATTTATTCCGGCTGTTGCAGCCGGTCAGTTCCTGCGTTCCAATAAGTTTTGCAGCTGTGCTACACAGCCATATCCATCCCTGCCATCTGAGGTGGCGAAGCGCGGTCTTTTGTCCATTTTTCAATCATCAGCAGTACTCCTTTTTTGCAGGATTGACACACGTTAATGTCGTGCCCGTAGACAATTTTAATTACTTCGCGTACGGTAAATTTTGGTTTCACTCCCGGGTCGGGATGTTTCAATTCTGTACGCATTTGTTTTAGCAGGCCTGTTTTTACGCGGGTAGCTAAAAAACCATAATGCCTTATACGGGTAAAACGGGTTGGCACAATGTGGCTTAAAAACCTGCGAATAAATTGTACCCCGGGCAATTCAAGATACTTTTGTTTGTTGTGGTCATTTCGGTCCCGGTAAGTAAAACCTACCGTTGTTTCGGTTATTTTATTTATCCTGTAATTGCTGATGGCAATTTTATGAGTGTATCTTCCCAGGTATTCAATTACAGTATCAGGCCCACGGAACGGTTCTTTACAATGGACTACCCAGTTGGTTTTGTAAAGCTTGTCTTTTAGTTGCTGCCACACCCGGGGTTTGAGCAATACTGCCTGTTTTCCTGTTGCCCGTAGTTCACCACGCTTGTAATACCGATGCAGGTGGTACAGGAACTTGCCCCTGAACTTATTGGCCACTGCCGGTACATAAAACAGAAAATCACTGTTGCCTTTACTGGTTTTCCATTGCCCCTGCCTGTTGATTCCACCGGCAGGGACAATGCAGTGCACATGGGGATGGTACAACAGTTTCTGTGTCCAGGTATGCAGTATGGCTGTCATCCCCGGTTTGGCCATCATTTGCTGGCGCGGGTCACGGGCAAACCCGTCAATGGTTTCCCATGCACAACGGAACAACAGGTTGTAAAGCAGTTTTTTGTTCTGCAGAAACAACCCCCGCAGCTCAGAGGGAACCGTAAATACCACATGAAAATATTTCACCGGCAACAAATCGTAGGTACGTTCCAGTATCCAGCGTTCTTTATTTATGCCCTGGCAGGTGGGGCAATGACGGTTTCCGCAGGAATCGTAGTGTTTTTTTAGTTCGCCGCAATTGGTACAAACATTCCAGTGCCCGCCCATCTTTTCGGTACGGCAATGTTGTATGTCACCAACCACTTTCTGCTGGTAGTCGTTCAATGGATATTGTTGATTGTACGCATCGATGAAACGCTCAAAAACCTGTCCCAGGGTATGGCTTACCCCTCCCATTTGTCGATAGGGCTAAAAGCATGGTCCAAAGGCACCTCGCTAATGTGCAGGTAGAGCATAGTGGTCTGTACTGAACTGTGCCCCATCAGGTATTGAAGGGTTTTGATATTCATGCCATGTTCAATGCTGTGTGTGGCAAAACAATGTCGTAATACATGCATATTTACTTCTTTACCGATGCCTGCTTTTTTAACGGCAGCATTCAGGGCGTGGCGTAGTCCCTCACGGCTCATGGGTTCTCCTTTTATACGGCCATTAAAAAGATAGACCCCGGGACGGCAGGAAAGGTAATATTCCCGCAACTCTTCCAGTACTTTCCCTGAAAGAACAGTATAACGGTCTTTTCTTCCTTTCCCGTTTAAAACCCGTACCCTGCACTTCCCATCTTTGGTATCGATATCTTCCGGTGTCAGGCGGAGCAACTCGCAACGTCGCAGGCCGGATGAATACATTAGCCGGAACATTACCCGGTGTTTGGGGTTGGTACAGGCATTAAACAGTTTGGTGAGCTCTTCCCTGCTTATGATCCGGGGCAATGTCTTTTCCTCTTTCGGGTATGGTATTAAAGAGGCCTTTTCCACATCGTCCAGCATGTGTTGGTAATACCAGCGTAAGCCGGCAACATAAATCTTTATGGTACGCCAATTACGTTGCTTTTCATCTTTCAAGTCATACAAAAAATCAATAACCTGGTCTATCTCAAGATGTACAGGTACGTCGCCGCAAAAATCCATTAAAAACTCAACACTCCGCAAATAACTGGTAACTGTTTGTGGTGAACGGTGGGCTACTACTAATCGCTTTTCAAATTGCTTTAATACACTTTGCCCTTGGGGAGATGAAGAATACCTTGTATCTTCATTCTCAGATTTTTTTTTCTCATAATGTAAATTTTATGGAAAGCATTCTCAATTTATTTTATGAAAAAGATATTTCCAAAACTGGAGGGAAGGGCTACCTTTAGGTTGGGTTCAATCGAGTGGGAAGCCGCTAGGCTAAAAGCCTAGCGGAGAACCCCTCACACCACCGTACGTACGGGTCTCGTATACGGCGGTTCGCCAAGTATCAGCATTCCGCTCTTTTCACCGAAATACCTTCTGCCCTTGTTTAAAATAAGGCTAGACTGGGTCACCCCAAGAGCTTCCTTATCGAATTACAGGCAAACTTAACGTTCAGCCCTTCCCTGACTTGTGAGACCTCCGCAGCTAATGCGGCTCGTTACTGTCAGGTACTATGGCTTCTGCTGACTCCCTGACAATCCGCCAGTTGGCGGATGTCAGGGCCTCCCCAGGTAAGAGCATCCTCCTTCCTCCAATCCCTGCTGAATCTACTTAATAAACACTATCCTTTTCAGGCTTTTGGACGTCACAATGATGTGCTTGCTCATCCGGTTTATCAAGCCTCGTATCCAGTTTCTGTTCGTCAGTACCGGAGTTTGTAGTCTCGCTTCCTTCACTCCTAACCTCACGATTAACGAGCTTGCGACTTACTAACGGTTCGAAGCGTTACCTCCGCCCGTAAGGGACTTGCACCCTCTGGAAATTTTTCATGCTTCACACTACTATTTAACACCGAAAATTTGTATTTTTAACATTTTTCCAGAGCTTTCAGTAGTGTGTGCACATGCTCATGCTGGGCACACACACTCTGTATAGTGCATAGGGCGGAAAGCGAGTATTTGAAGCTTTGGTGCTTTCTACAGCACCGCCGAAGCGCAGCTTCGACGGCGAGTCAAATTGCAGGTGTCAAACCTGCGCTTCGGCTACTTAGCGGCTTGAAAAGTTAGTGATTTCTATGCCCTACGCACCATACAGTTCACCGTTAGCATTCATTAAAAAAAACAATACAGAAAATAATAACCAACTAATAAAACTTAAACTATGTGCGAATGGCAGATTCAAGATCCAATGATGAAACATTTAGACATTGCAGCTAAAAAATTCATTGGAGAGGTTGATTCTCAGGACGAATGGTCTGATGGCATTCATCCCGAGAAATTCTTTGTACACACTGATAGCTATAAAATTATTTGTGAGAAAAGTACTCTTTTTATTTTTGGACGAAGGGGAACAGGAAAAACAGCAGTTGTTCAAATGTTAAATTATGAGATTCAATCCCAAAAAAGGAAAGAGTACACATATTCAAGAATAATAAATCAGGAAGATGCATATCATGATTTGGCAATTCAGGTTAGAAATAGTCCTTTAGCTAATTTTCCAGTTGAGGAACTAGTTCATACTCTTAAAAAGAAATGGCTATGGGCAATTGAAGTATCAGGCATGATATCTATATTAAATGAGGACACTATTCCTGATATAAAAAAAACAGCAATAATCGGATATTTAAAAACTCTTGGATTCTTAAAAGGAAAAAGAAAGAAATATAAAGTATTTAGCATCTTGGCAGAGTCTCTTGCAGGTGAATTGGAAAAAATTGATAATACACCAGCAAAAGTAGGAGCAGCTCTTTTCAGATTTGGCAATAAAATCTTTAATAAAGATTTCGATTCTGCTCAAGATGAGTTATATAATATATTAGAAGAAGAGAAAAAAACATGTCTTGTATTAATAGACTCAATTGAACGTTATAATTTAAAAGACAAAATAGCTAAATCTGTTATAGGTGGTTTAATACAAGCCTTACTCGAAATATATCATGATAGAAAAAAAGGACTTTATGCAAAGGCTGCATTTCCATCAGAAATATTAAGACATATGAATCCTTCAAATTGGGGGAAAACAGATGACAAATTACACATCATTAATTGGAGGTATAAGGATTTAATAAAATTAGTTGCTAAGCGTTATTACAGGTTTATTATTAACCAAAACGCGAGAATAAATTCAATTAATAAATATAATGATGAGAAAGTAGCTCTCGATTTCTTTTATAATTACTTTCCTAAAACAATTGAAGCTAAAAGCGGTATTGAGATTGACACAATGAGTTATATAATATCACATACGCAGAAAAAGCCGCGTCAGCTCATTCATCTAATAAATGCAATCTTGACTTTTGCAGAGACCGAAAATAAAGAAATTACAAATTTGGATGACGAAACCATTATTAATGGCACACATATTTTACTTGATTCCTTGTTTAAAGAAACGATTCAAATTTACCAGCAAATTTATCCAAATGCTTACGATTTGGTGAAAAGGACTTTATCTGAGGCCGAAGCTTATTTTGACTATAAAGAGCTAGATGTAAAGCTAAAAGAAATAAATTCCTTATTGAAGAACAATACAGAAATGATTGAAATAACGAAAGAAGACGTTAAAAATCTATTAATTGAATCTGGCATATTGGGTATTGCGAGAGAAAAACATAAATTATCAAATGAGAAAAACATTCTTATTGCGTTATTTGAATATCAAATAAAAGGAACATTGACATTAAATAACGCTTCTCTATGTGTAATACATCCAATGTTTTACCAAGTTTTTCAGATATACTCAGATATGAATACTTATGTATATCCGAAACCTGCTGATGAAGATGAAGGACTCATGTTAAACAAAACAATTGACATGAATTAACGAATGCTAATTGAGTAGCCTGCCCCGCTAGCAAACACTAGCAGGGAAAGGCTCTCCCACCACTCAGCGTACGGGCCTCGTACTGAGCGGTTCATTAAGATGTGGAGTAACTTTCTGGTAGTACGTAAGCATCGCTTCATATCCTCGTTTTCGCAGACGAGCCACTGTAATTGTCGTTCCAAGAATCGGACTTTGAGCAATTGCCCATCCGCCCATCCGCGAACGACTCCACTGGTAAGCCTGCTCCTGGGAGATCCCCAATCGAATCAGATTCTTGCGCTTGCGTTCCGGCTTCTTCCAGTGATGCCAAATGCAGTACCGCAGTCGGTTCCGAATCCACCCGTCCACATCTTTCAACTTAACCTGTAAACTGGCCAAGCGGAAATAATTGAGCCAGCCCCGTGTTACTTCGCCCAGTTTTTGAATACGCTCGTCGAAGCTCATCGGCGTGGTTTTACGGGTGATCACCTTTAGTTTGTACTTCAGGTTCTTCCAGCTTTTATCCGACGCAACCAACTGGTATTTGCCTTTCTCCCCTTTGCGGTAAGTAGGCACAAAACCATAACCCAATACCTTGAAGTTGACAGGGCGACGAATGCCGCTCTTATCGCGGTTAATCGGGAGTTTAAGTTTGTTGCGCAAAAAGCGGAAGATGTCGTTACCGGCTTTCCGGGCGGTTGATTTTGTTTTCAGGTAAATGCTAAAGTCGTCGGCGTAGCGCACAAAACGCAGGTTTTGTCGTTTCAGCTCTTTGTCCAGCTCATGCAGCATGATGTTGGACAGTAGCGGGCTGAGCGGACTGCCCTGTGGAACGCCTTTGCGCCGTCTCCTGAGCTTACCATCGATTAAAATCGGTGCCCGAAGCCATTTGCGGATGAGCCGCATGGTTAGCCGACATTTCACATTGCGATAGAGCAGTTGCAGTAGAATGCAGTGCTCTACTTCGTCAAAGAAGCTTTTCAGATCAATATCGACAATGTTTTGAAAGCCGGAGTTTATATACTCCTGTGCTTTTAAAACCGCTTGCTGTGCGTTCCGATTGGGCCGGAACCCATAGCTTTGTTCTTCAAACGCCAACTCGAACCTTACAGCCAAGACCTGACCGACTGCTTGTTGCAATAGCCGATCGGTTACGGTAGGAATGCCTAACAGGCGTTTCTTTCCGTTCGCTTTCGGGATTTCAACCCCGAGAATAGCCTGAGGCTGATAGTTTCCCTGACGAATATCGGATTCTATCTGCTCCCTGTTATTACGCAGTTGTTGGTAGAGTTCCTTCACGCTCATGCCATCCACTCCGGCAGCTCCCTTGTTGGATACCACCTGTCGGTAAGCATGCATCATATTTCGTCGGTTCAAAATAGCCTCAATCATCGTTACTTCTTTGTTACCCTGTTCCGCCTAAGTAGGGGCTACGACCGTAAACGGTCGATCCCAAACGAATTTGGAACATCTTAATGTTTGGCCCTTCAGTTAATCTGTGAGTCCTCCGCCGTTTTTGACAGCTCGTTTCCTTAACCTACTATGGCCTCTGCTGACTTCTCAGTGATTTGCATCGCTGAGACCTCCCCAGGTAAGAGCATCTTCCTTCCTCCAATCACTGCTGAATCTACTTAATAAACACACTCCATTTCTGGCTTTTGGACGTCACAATGATGTGCTTGCTCATCCGGTTTATTAAGCCTCGTATCCAGTTTCTGTTCGTCAGTACCAGAGTTTGCCGGTTGGCTTCCTTCACTGCATACCTCGCGGTAAACCACTACGTTTTTCCATGCGGAAAAAGTGCCACTTGCTAACGGTTCGAGGCGTTACCCCCGCCCGTAAGGGACTTGCACCCTCTGGAAATTTTTCATGCTTCACTTCTCCGATTTTCTTTCAAAAATTTGTATTTTCAAATTTTTTCCAGAACTTTCAGTAAAGTGTGCACATGCTCATGCTGGGCACACACAAAGTGCAAATGTAATGCGGGCGGGCGCGGTGTTCCAACGTAATCGCATTGTTCAACCACCGCCAATCCGTCTTTGACGGATAACGGTTTTAAAAATGATGTTTAATAAAAAGCCGGCTTGGCTCCGTGCGGATTTGAAAGGGAACCGTTTCAAAATCCCGCACTCCACTTGAACAAACCGTTGCCTACAATACTCAAAAGATGAGATATTTAACCTATTTGATAATATTCGTTATGGTTTTGATTAGTTGTAATCAGACTAATAAGAATAATGAAAAAACACAAGTTGTTATTAAAAATGTTGAAAAGGAAATAACTACACCTAAGATAGACGTAGAAAATCTTAAAAATACAACTCCTCGTTTAACAATTATGGAATATGACCAATGGGAAAAATTGATAGAGACAGTTATCACTAATGATGGTTTGTATAGATATGAGAAGAATTGGCAAAATGGTGAATTAAAGAAAGAAATACTAAGTATTGAATCACAAGGTTTATATGAAAGAATCAATGAAATCTTTAAAAAAGACTTTCCAAGAAGTCAAGAATATTACGAAGATTGGGGTGGAAATACATATTTCATTCATTTGAAAAATATTAGAACAGAAATGCCCAATATTGAAGTTTCTTTTAAGAACTGTAAATCAAAAGAATTAGAACAACTAATATCAGTGGTCAATAAAAACCTTCCTGAGTCTGAATTCATACAACTAAAAGGAAAAAATGTAGTTGAAAACTTTGTACCGGCAGATTCAATTAAAACTTGGAATTCTCTTAAATCGATAGCACAATACAACTCGCTTTCGACATTTAAAATAAGAGATATTGATAGGAATGTAATTACATTATTAGATTCTACAAAATTTGGAAAAAAAATCAATAAGATATATTCTTTAAAGTCATCCTATATAATTGCAGTAAGGGAAAATATTGGTAAATACTATCCATGTATTGTACTTGGTGAACAATACGAATGTGATGATATTGTAAAATTTTTGGCTGTATTTATGGTTGACTCAACATTTAATGAAACTGGTGATTTTGAATTTATTTCTGGATTTGGGAGTGATTCAGAAGGAGAATGGGATTATTTTGGGACATTTAAAGATTCTTTATTACAAATTGACAGAAAAAGTTCTTTTGAATGTTATGAAAATGATACGGAAAGTATCTCAAAATTACAAGTACAAGAAAAATTTGAACTTAACTCCAATGGACAAATTGAAGAAATAAAGACAGACACAATTGAAACAAAGTACTGTAGGTAATAATAAGGGATCAATCACACGTATGATCCAGGGGACTCTACTGTGATTGTCCCAGTGTTGCACCCAACCTAAAGGGGGTTCAAAGCTGTGTAGTTTCAATTATTTTGTTTTCGGGCATTGTTTGATTTTCCAATTGTTTTTTTGTGATGTCTTAAAAAAGAACTGTTTCATTTTGCCTGTTTTTCATGTCGGTTTCAATTCAGTATCGATTTTTTAGTGTTGTTGCAGGCAGTAAGAAATGTTTCATACACCCTTCCTTCACAATACCTGTTCTTCGACCAAAAAAGAAAGATGGGAATAGCAAAAAGAATTAAAAAACAAATCCCTAAATTTGACATAAAACCCGATGAAATTGGACTTGGTAACTCGCTGAGCCCCAACTATAATTTTTAACGTTAGTCGGAATGCGAAGAAAAATAAAACGTCACACCTACAATGAAAGATAATGACATTAAGAGAATTTCAAGACTGACTGCAATTTTAACCCAACTGCAAACAAAACAACTTATTACTTCGACAAGTCTTGCTGAAAAATTTGGGGTAAGTGTTCGAACAATTTATCGCGACATTAGAACTTTAGAAGAAGCAGGAGTTCCTATATTGACCGAAGACGGAAAAGGATATTCCCTGATGGAGGGGTATAATATTCCACCAATAATGTTTTCCGAAAACGAAGCAAATGCTTTAATTACAGTTGAACAATTAGTACTTAAAAACAGGGACAGTTCACTTATTAAAGAATATATAAAAGCCATCAATAAAATAAAAGCAGTTCTGCGGTATTCCACCAGGAAAAAAACAGAATTGATATCAAAACGAGTTGCAGTTAGTCCTGCAATATCAGGCATAAATACAAGTAATTCGCTAATGTTAATTCAGAATGCCTTGACAAACTTTCAAGCGCTTACTATTACCTATCAAAGTGAAGATGGAAACAAAAAAACGGAAAGGCTAATTGAGCCTTTTGCGTTTTATTACAGTTTACAAGAAAATTGGGCACTTATTGCCTATTGTAGGTTAAGAAAGGATTACAGAATGTTTCGGCTGGACAGAATGCTGAAAATTCAGCAAACAAAATTAAAATTTAATCCTCATACGCTCACATTACAGGAGTATTTGGCTGAAAAAGAAAAAAAGTTCAAGACCCCTGACACACCTTTGTCATAACCTGAAATTACTTTTGCTGCATAATTAAAAATCTAAAAAAATGAGTTTAGTATCCATTCGCATCATTACTGCCGATTTAAATGGCTTGGTGAAATTTTATGAGCAAGTAACAGGTATACCGATAGTGCAATACACACCTGATTTTGCCGAGCTACAAACAAAAACGGCAACCTTAGCAATAGGAAGTACAAGAACATTACAATTTTTCGGAGGAGAGGATGTTGCACAGGCTTCACAAAACCGTAGTGCTATTATAGAGTTTTTAGTAGATGATGTAGAAAAAGATTATGAAAGATTAGCTGACTTCTTAAAACCTTATATCGTTCAGAAACCAACAGCAATGCCCTGGGGAAACAAATCGCTTTTATTCCGTGACCCTGACGGTAATTTAGTTAATTTGTTTACACCAGTAACTCCTGAAACAATCAAAAAATTTGAAAGTAAAAAATAAACACTAACCGCCAAATTGATTAGCCTGCCCCGCTAGCAAACACTAGCAGGGAGAGGCTCTCCCACCACCACGGCGTACGCGAGCCACGCTCCTTCCTTTCGCAAGCATGCGGATAATCATTTAACATAACGCTTATCGCGCCCCCCCCGCCTTGAAGGGGGGGGAACTAATGCGAATAATTGACACAAAAAAAAGGGAAGCACGATGACTTCCCTTTTCAAATTCACAAATAATTTCAACTAATCCAGTCCGCGTTTTTTCAACAACGGTTCTTTTGAAGGCTGTTGACCTCTGAACTTCACATAAATATTCATGCCCTCGTCTGAACCACTTTTAGCAAGCAGTTCCCTGAATTTTGCTGCATATTCAGGGTTAAAAATATCCCCTGATTCTTTAAATGCATTAAAAGCGTCGGAATCGAGCACCGCTGCCCAAATATACACATAGTACCCTGCGGAATATCCGCCGGAAAAGATATGAGAAAAATATGTGCTTCGGTAGCGAGGAATAAATTCCGGTATTAAACCAATTTTATCCATTGCATCTTTTTCAAATTCCCGAACATCTGTAATTTCAGGATTTTCAGTCGTGTGGTAATCCATATCCAACAATGCGGCTGCTACATATTCCCCGGTTATAAATCCCTGATTAAATGTACCACTCTTCATTAATTTATCAATCAAAGCATCGGGAATAGGTTCTCCGGTTTTATAATGAGTTGCATACACTTTCATTACTTCAGGTTCAGCAGCCCAATTTTCCATAATTTGCGACGGAAGCTCCACAAAATCCCTCGCTACCCGTCCTGCGGTTCGGTTATACTTTTCATCGGTAAATAAACCATGTAGGGCATGCCCAAATTCATGGAAAAGAGTAGAAACCTCATCAAAGCTTAATAAGGCAGGAGCATCGCCAGCAGGTCGGGTAAAATTCATAACAATGGAACCAATACGCGAAATCTTTTTCCCGTCGCGGTATGAAGACGGTCTGAAACCCGTAGACCATGCCCCTACCCTTTTCCCATCGCGGGGATGGAAGTCCATATAAAGCACCCCTAAATGAGAACCATCAGCTTCCTGTACTTCGTATGCTTCCACTTCTTCGTGGTACTTTGGTAAATCGGGGCGGGCAATAAACTGAATGCCATACAAACGCTGAGCAACATAAAAAATACCTTTCTTCGCGTTCTCAAGGCTGAAATAGGGTTTTAACTCCGCCTCATCCAAATCAAATTTCGCTTTCCTCAGCTTTTCGGCGTAATACCACCAGTCCCACGATGCCAGCTTAAAGTTTCCTCCTTCCTTATTAATTATAGCCTGCATTTCCTTTACATCCTGCTTGGCCATTTTCAATGCGGGGTTCCACAATTCCATAAGAAAATCGTATACAGCCTCCGGAGTTTTTGCCATGTTGTTGCTAATAACATATTCGGCATAATTTTTATATCCCAGCAATTTTGCTTTCTGGTCGCGCAGTTTAACAATCTGCTTAATAACTTCTTTGTTGTCATTATCGTTATCATTATCGCCACGCATAAAATATCCTCGATACAATTTCTCCCTTAAATCTCTTTTTTCAGAAAATTGAAGAAACGGAATCATACTGGGTTTTGCCAATGTGAATACCCACTTTCCTTCTTCACCTGCTTTTTTTGCATCATCTGCCGCACGTGCTATTACATCCTCGTGTAACCCGGCCAGGTCGGCTTCATTATCAATTACCAGCTTAAAATTTGTATTGGTTTCGGCCAGCAGGTTCTCGCCAAAGTTTAGGCTCAGGCTTGAAAGCTGTTTGTTTATACCTTTTAGCGTTTCCTGATCTTCAGGAGAAAGATTCGCACCGTTACGCTCGAAATCTTCGTAATATTTTTCTGTTACACGCAGTTGCTGGTCATCAAGCCCCAGCGAATTACGTTTTTCATAAACGGCTTTTACTTTTTTAAACAATCCCGGGTTCATGGAAATATTATCCCGGTGCTGTGTCATTAAAGGTGAAATTTCGCGGGCTACGGCCTGCATCTCTTTATTGGTATTTGCCGAATTCAACGGCCCAAAAACACCATTTACCTTGTCGAGCAAAGCGCCTGATTTATCAAAAGCCAGAATGGTATTCTCAAAAGTTGGTTCTTCGGTATTAGCAACAATTGCATCAATTTCGGCTTCCTGTTGTTTTATTCCTTCTTTTATGGCAGGCACATAGTGCTTTACCTTTATTTCATCAAAAGGAGGTACTCCAAACGGAGTTGTCCACTCCTTAAAAAATGGATTTTCCATCGTTTCTGAATTATTTTTTTGCTGGTTCTGGCATGAACTAATAACCATCGCCAGTACAAAAATAGGAATAAGCAGTTTTTTCATCTTTCTCTTTGATATTTTTTGTTAAGTAATAGTGCGAAAGATAATAATTTAAAGAAAATAGAATAATGATTCATTCCCACTTTTTGATTAGGACCTAGCAACACAAAAGAACTCAGCGTTTATAATTGACAGTACAGAAAGTTGAGTACAAAGTAGTGAAAACTCAAAAAATGCAAGACTAAACTCCAATCAAATCATGAGTAAGATAAAGCAGTTCAGGCTTCGACTTCGCTCTGTCTGACACCCTCCATTCATGTTGAGCTTAGTAGTGACAGACCTAATAATTGGATAACTTTGTGGTTAATATATAATTCCCAGGCATTAATTCTTTCTTCAGGTAATCCTTTTCAAAATCATCACTGCTTATTTTCACTTCCTGATTGTTAAGCGTCAAAACAGGAACATTGACTGCGGAAGCCGGGACCTTAAAATGAGCCTGCGTACCATCGGGAATCGTAAAGTTATATACCACAGTTTCCCCATTTCTTTTCCAGCCCGAACGAATATAGCCAGAGGGCGTTTTGTACTCACATTTTACACTGTCTAAATTTTGAGGAATATGTGGTTCGAGAATAAATTGTTTAAAGCCCGGAGATTCAGTATCCAGCCGGATGCCTCCCAACCAACGGTAGAACCATTCAGACACACAGCCAAACATGGGATGACAGTTGGAATACACATTATCACTTTCTTTCCACGTTTCCCACAGTGTAGTTGCTCCGTTGTCGATCATATGTCCCCAGCCCGGATAAGTAGTGTTGTTTACAATGGAAAAAACAGAATCAACAAGCCCGTTTTGTGATAATGCTTCCAGAATATATTTTGTTCCAAAAATGCCGGTGGTAAAATGACCATTTACCCCCGTTTTAACAGCTGTCCATAATGAATCGGTAGCTACTGCAACCTCTTCATTGGGAATTACATTAAAGTACAACAAAGTGGCAAACAGTGTCTGCTTATTCATTTTACTTGCATCGTACTCTGCATTGTACCAAAACTTTTCAAGCAACAATTGGTGTAGTTTTGTTTCCAGTGCAGAAAACTTCTCCACTTGCACATTATCGTCCATAATTTCCGCAAACTTCTTCATAACACGTGCAGCCATAAGATAATGAGCAGTTCCCGTTAACTCCACCGGAACCGGTTGCAATGATTCATGATCCCCCAGGCCCGAATCTACTATTCCATCCGGGTGTAAACGATGCACTTTCTCCATCCATTTTACATTCACCGGGTACAATTCTTTTACCAGGTCTACATCGTTGTAATACAAATACAACTGGTATTGCAAAAAAAGAAAGGCAGACTCCCAGCTAATTCCGCAATATTGTATCCCCACAAATGGAGCCGTATCTACAAAAACCGAATCATTCATGGCATCTAACCAGTCATAAACCGCTTTCCGGTAAAACGTCTGCATATCAAAATTGGAAATATACGATTCGGAAACCGCATTTATGTCGCCGCCATAACCAAACTTTTCACGCGCCGGGCAATCAGACTGAACGCTTATCAGATTTGCCTTGAAAGTACGGAGTGTTGCATCCTGAATTTTATTAAGCAGAGCCGAGGAGCTTTCAAAATGGTTACATTGTTCCACATCGGTATTAAGAGCCAACCCAACAATATCCGACAAATCAGGCGGCGAAGTCAACCCTTTTATTTCGATATAACGGAAGGTATGGAATGTAAATTCAGGCGCCAGCCAGCCATCAAAATGATCTTTCAACCGGAAAATATCTTCCTGCCAGGCTACATCCGGCGCTCCGGGGCCGCCTGTCCCTTTTCGCTTTATCTGCCCGCAAACTGTAGTCATGGGATTTAGGGTACCGTCCTCATAAATCCGTTCACCAAAACGAAGATGTACAGCGTCTCCCCTTTCTCCTTTTAGCCTGATTTGATATAACCCGGCAAAGTTCTCGCCCATATCTGCAATAAAAACATTCTTTTCAGGCGAAGTAATTTTCACCGGTTTTATTTGCCTTGTTACCCGAATGGGCGGAAAAAAATGAGCTTGTATTTTTCCTCCGGGCCCTTCTACTACTGTTGCTTCCTGCCAGGCTTCGTCACTAAACTCCGGTAAATCCCAATCAGGAATTTCGTTAAGTGCATCATACGTTATTCCCAGGTATACATTATTCTTCACTACGGGGCCGGGAGCAAATTTCCAGCTATCGTTGGTAACAACTTCCTCTGTATTTCCATTGCTGTACTCCAAAACAAGTTTGGCAATAAAAGCAGGATTTCCGGTTGACAAAGCATCCCGTAGGTTTCGATTTCCCCACATCCGCAAAGGCAGCGGGTTGTAAAAACCATTCCCCAATGTTACCCCCAAACAATTGGTACCTTTTCCCAGCATATGGGTAAGGTCATATTCAGAATAATAAATTCTTTTGCTAAAATCGGTCCAGGCCGGATCCAGATAAACATCGCCAACCCGCCGGCTATTTACTGTTGCCTTGTAATACCCTGCCGCAGTAATATACAACGTGGCTTTCTTTATATTTCCTGATACTTCAAAATCCTTTCGAAATAATGGCGCCGGGTGCTCTTTGTACATCAAAGAATCCGGAATTGTATTTTCATTTCCATTACTAATCCAGTGGCATCCTTTAAAAGTGGCATCAGATGTTTCTGCTTTCTCGGAAACCGACTGACATCCGGCAAAAGCGATAGAAAAGATAAGTAGAAAAACTTTATTCATAACGATTGGTTTTATTTTTTAACAAACAAAAAATGAAGGTAAGAAAATATAGTTTCGCCATTTTCATGTAATGTAAAAAAAGCTGGAAATGGTTTTTATATTCCCCGTTTCCAGCTTAATTTTTTATGCTTTTTAGCTTATTCCAATAACCCGATTGAAAGCTTTTTATTTTGCCAGCTCTGCTTTGTCTCCCATAATGGTGGAGTACGGCCTGATGCTATAGCTGAATTGTGTTTTTTCGGCTTTCAGCAGATAACGCTCCATGGGTGGTGGGCCGCAACTTCCGCCGCCCAATCCATTCTGGGCAACATCAATGGTTAAAACAGTCTCTTTTCTTTTGTTCAATTCATACGGATGATTTGCCTTTTCCAAATCCAGCGGAGTGTAATGCAATGCGCTAAAATCCATATGATTTTTTGCACTTAAAAGAATTCCGGTTCCAGTCCTGTTGGTAACGGCCACCCAACGCACATCGCTGCGATTTCCACAATCCTGCGGGCGCACATAGTCAACAAACATATCGTTAACAGAAGTTTGATAACGGCCAATAGCAGCTGCATGTTTTCTGTCTACATAGTTTTCAAAAGGCCCTGCACCAAAATATTCCACATTTTCAAAACCTTCCGGCAAATTCATTATAAAACCAAGGCGTGCCAGCGGCCACGATGTTTCATCGGGAGTAAAAGTTGTTTCAACATCAATACTTCCATCTCCGGAAATTGTATAAACCGTATTGTTTTTTACAGAATACCCTTTGGGCGCTTTTGAAACAATATCTACTATTATTTCCACTTTATTGGAAGCAATGGTATTTACCTCTATGTTTTGAACGTCTGTTGTAAGATTCCAGAGTTCTTCCTTCCTCCATTTCGGCCCGGGACCATTTCCAAAAATATAGTCGTTGTCTACCGGCGCCCTGAAAATATTCAGCATAGGCCCTGCAACAAACCCCACATCTTTATGATGCATATGAATTAAATCTGTCTCTTTTTTCTCTCCGTAAATGGCTGCCGGATTAGTATGGAATACTTTTGTATTAAAGTACTCCAAATCGGAAAAAGTTCCTGCCTTCTTATTAAAAACAGCATTGAAAACCTTTCCTGTAATCACCAATTCATCATCCGAATCTTTTACAACGACATCGGTTATATTTTCTGTGTCGCGAACAAATGCCGGCACATTGTACGGAACGTTGAATTGTTCCCATGCGATTGTATGCCCTGCCTTTGCCCATTCCTCATCTGTTTTAAGGGTGAAAATCAGTTTCAGGAAATATTCGCTCCCTGCCTTTAGTTCCGGTTTCTCAATGGGTGCCGTTACAATTTTTTTTTCACCCGGAGCCAGCGTCAAAGCAGGTAGAGCGCCTGCCTGAATAACTTTACCGTCACACTCCAATTCATAAGAGAGATTGAACTTATTCAGGTTTAAGAACTGGTATTTATTGGTAACTTCAATTTTCCCACTTAACAAATCCACCGCTTTAAAACCCACATACTGATAGACTTTTTTCACCTCTTCCATTTTAGGTGTAACCTGCCTGTCGGGAGTTGTTAAACCATTAATACAAAAATTCCAATCGGTAGGACGGTCGCCATAATCGCCACCATATGCAAAGAAAAACTCATCTTTTTTTCCGGGAACAGCTTTTACTAATCCCTGATCTACCCAGTCCCAAATACAACCGCCAATCAGTCGTTTGTGACTTTCAATTACATCCCAGTACTCCTGAAGGTTTCCCACTGCATTTCCCATAGCATGGGCGTATTCACACATAATAAATGGCTTTGGATTGTCTTTTGCACCAGTTTCATCCAGCCACTCTACTTTGGGATACATGCACGATTCAATGTCGGCAACTTCATTCTGCCGTTCGTAATGAATAGGCCTTTCTTTATCCAGCTCTTTAATTTTTTCACGACACGCTTCAAAATTAACTCCGCCGCCAGCTTCATTCCCCATCGACCAGATAATAATAGACGGATGGTTTTTATCGCGTTCAACCATGCTAACTACACGATCGATATGTGCTTTCTGCCATCTCGGATACTTAGCCAGAGATTCTTCGCCATATCCCATCCCGTGAGATTCAAGGTTGGCTTCATCAATTACATAAATCCCGTAAATATCGCAGAGTTTATACCAATCGGTATGATCCGGGTAGTGGCAGGTACGAACTGTATTTATATTAAATTGCTTAAACAAGGTAAGGTCTTTTATCATCAGCTCGCGGCTAACGTGGCGCCCGTCAAACGGATCGTGTTCGTGGCGGTTTACTCCTTTTAGCAATACACTCTTGCCATTCACCCACAATTGCTGATCTTTTATTTCTATTTTTCGAAATCCAAGGTGTGAAGAAAGAACTTCCAATACCTTGCCTTCACCGTTTTTTAAAACAAAAACAGTTTGGTACAGATTAGGTATTTCTGCTGACCATAATTTGGGATTTGAAACAGAAACCGATTCGTTTAATTCCAATCCGTTTTTTGTAGAAACTTTTTTTACCGGAACACTCAGGATTTTATCACTCTCTCCAGGGACCTTTCCAAATTCAGAAAGATACACATCACAAGACGTAACATCAGTTGCACCAAAATTGCGGAATTTCATAGCAATATTTAAGGTTGCTTCTGAAAAATCATCATTGAATTCGGTTTTCAAACCAAAGTCCCACAAATGTGTTTTTGGAACTGCGTATAAATACACATCGCGGTAAATGCCGCTCAAGCGCCAGAAATCCTGATCTTCGAGGTAACTTCCATCGCTCCATCTGTACACTTCTACTGCCAGCATATTTTTTCCCGGAGCAAGGTACTTGGTAATATCAAATTCAGCGGGAGTCATACTTCCCTGGCTGTATCCTACTTTCCGGCCATTCACCCAAAGATAAAAAGCGCTTTTTACACCGGCAAAATGCAGAATAACCTCTTTGCCATTCCAGTCATCCGGGATTTCAAAATCGCGGCGATACGATCCTACCGGATTAGGCAACTCGTGACTGGTATAATTGTCAGGAGCCGGACTAGTTACTTTTGGAGGATCTTTAGCAAAAGGAAAAGTAATGTTTGTATAAATTGGCTTTCCATAGCCTTTCATCTGCCAGTTGGAAGGCACGGAAATATCATCCCAGTACGAAACATTATAATCCGGCTTGTAAAAATCGACCGGGCGTAAATCAGGATGTTTTACCCAGTTAAACTTCCAGGTCCCGTTTAAATCAACAACATAAGGCGAATTGTAAGGAATGTCGCTTATTGCCTGCTGAATACTTTGATATGGCACATAATGATTATGCGCACTTTCTTTGTTTATCCCAATCACCTGTTCATTTTCCCAGTCGTGCTGCTGTGCAAACACGCCAGATCCGAAAGTCAGGAACATTGAAATCCCAATGAATAGAACTTTTTTAAACATAATTTATTAACAAAATATGGTTTTTACTTCATAGAAATTTTCAAGACTAAGATGGTTTATTATCTGTGGCAAGTTAAAAAAAATTGAGAAGGTTTTGTAATCTGACATTGCAAGAATGCACTCCGGCTCAAAAAAAGTGAAATAACTGCAGAAACAGGTGAACAATAGCTTTTCATTTTACTCCAAGGAAACTTACTCTACTAAAAACCATTTTGTTAAATTGACACTCCACTATATTTTATTTAATTATTTTTTTGTATATTATATTGTCCTTTAAGTCATTATTGACTGCTAATTTTAACTATAACTAAACATACTTTCACGTAATTCTCAAAAACAGCATAACATATACATAAAGTTTTCCCTGACAAGTGGGCCTGTATAATATATTCCCAACGTTAGGACCAAACGCAACAAGTAAACAAATACTACAATGATAATACCCTAATTAAAAAACAAAAAAGATGAAAAAGCTATTATTCTTTTTTGCGGTTTTGTTACCGCTACATTTATTGGCCCAAACCACTTACTATGTGAGTAACAGTGGCAGCGATTCAAACTCAGGAACAAGCGAAAGCTCTCCCTGGGAAAGTTTAAACAAGGTAAACAGTTATACCTTTTCGGCAGGAGACCAAATCCTGTTTAAACGCGGCGACCAATGGGAAGGAACCATTACCGTGAATACTTCTGGCACCTCCGGAAATCCCATTGTATATGGAGCATATGGAAGTGGCGATAAACCCAAAATATACGGTTCCGAAAAAATCACCGGATGGACATTGTATTCCGGGAATATTTACCAGGCAAATTCATCCTCAGTAATAAAACAACTATTTATTGATGATATAAGACAACAAGTATCCCGCTACCCTACATCCGAAACTTTCAAAATTACCTCGGTAGGAAGTACCACTCAATTTACGTCAACAGAAATTTCAAATGAGGCAGCTGACTACTATGTTGGGGCATCTGTTTTGATCAAAACAAATGGGTGGAGGCTGGAGACAAGATATGTTACCGCTTCAACAGGACAAACCTTAACCATTAATACTTCTGCTGAATTAGCTGAAGACATAGAATTTGTCCTTATAAATAATACTCATTTTATTATGGAAACCGATACACAATGTTACGTTACTGTAACAGATACAGTTTATTTAAAGATGAATAGTGGAGATTCTATAGCCAATCATACAATTAAAGGCTCTGTATATGATAATGGTTTTTATGCCTATAATAAAAATAATATTACAGTAAGTGACTTTGAATTTAATGGTTATTCAGAAAATGGGGTAAAAATAAAAGGAGATAATATAACCATTCTAAATTGTAATATAAATTATTCGGAGACAGGAGGTATTGTAATTGATGGAGATAGTTGTATCATCCAAAACAATACAGTTGATGGAGTTAACCAAGTGGGAATTTCTTTGACGGGTGCCAATTCAGATGTTTCGGATAATAAAGTTTTAAATACAGCTTTGTTTGATAATTTAGGGATAAGAGGAATGCAGGGATGGTCTCAGGCAGCTAATGTAAAAGGAGATAATAATATAGTTAGTTATAACAAGGTAGTAAACTCGGCCTACAATGGTATAAATTGGAATGGGAAAGATTGTTCGATTGAATATAATTATATTGAAAATGTTTGTACTCTTTTAAATGATGGAGGGGGAATATACACATGGAGTTCAGATGTAAATAATGCAATAGATTATGGTTCTGTCATTAGGTATAATATAATTAATAAAACCAGAGGTACAGCAGGAATCTATATAGATGACAGAACAACTGATATTTCAATTGAAAATAATACAATTATAAACTCCAACGGACTTATTCATGGTCCGTCACGTTGCACCAGGGGTATATTCCTTCACAATGCAAAAAATATAATCTTCCGAAATAATATCTTATTTAATAATCAGTCAGGTTTTTTAGCAAAGAGCAATTATGAAGGATGTATTATAAATAACAACCTTTTTTGCAACATATCAACGACTCCTGGTTATATACCTTTCGAAGCACGAATGGGACAGATAGATTCTTTGAATTCAGTTATTTCCTTGGATAGTAATATTTATGTTGATAGAACAAGAACCGAAATATTTAGAGTTGCATACCAAGGAACTGATTACAGTTTCTCAGAATGGCAGACGGCTTCTGGAAAAGATTCTAACTCTACATTGGTAAATACTTCTTTGGAGGAAGGTGAAGAAGAAGAATTGTTATATAACGACACCAAACTGTCAAAAACATTTGACTTAGAAAACTATGTTTATACAGATATATACGGGGAAGAGATCTCCGAAGAGTTAACATTGGAACCTTTCACTTCGCAAATAGTAATAAAAGGAAAAAAGACTTTAGGCAACACTGAGATATATAATTCAATTACAACCAATCCTAATCGACGCGCAATACCAATAGCATTTAGTGAAACAGGTATTATAAGTAGTATATCGATATATCATGAAGGCGGTGATGGAGAAATTCTATTAGGAGTATATTCTGACACAAATAACTCTCCTAACTCCTTACTAGGAGTGACTGCTTCTACCATAATTGATTCCACGGCTGGTTGGCAAACTATTTCTCTAACTCAATCAATAATTATGAATTCAGGAGAAACAGTTTGGTTAGCTTGGGTATTCGAAAACAATCCAGGTATTCGCTATTCTGCGGGAGGTTCATTGCGGGCACATTCCCCTGACACGTGGAGTTCCGGTATGCCAAATACATTTGGTGATGCAACTTATGCTAATTATCAATATTCCATCTACTGCAATTATATCCCAATAAAATTAGAAACAGCAGGTATTTTAGAAGAATACAATTCCGTTACAAGTAATTCGCCACATAAGCACTTCCAGATTAGAAAAACAAATAAAATTATCTAATCTTCCAGAGCTTATTAAATCCTGTTGCTAACGTAAAAATGGGGTGCGAAAATGAGTAAAAAAATGATAAATTTGAGTAAACCTTAAAGAACTGAAAATCAATGACTAATTTTAACGTTAGTCAGAATTCTAGTCGCAGAGCCATTCCCGTCACATTAAGTGAAGCAGGGAAGATAGAAAGTATCTCCATTTACCATAATGGGGGAACTGGAGATATCCTCCTGGCAGTATACTCCGATGAGGATGGAACCATATCTAACTTATTAGCAATAACAGATAGCACCGCAATCGATAGCAGTGCAGGATGGCAAACAATAAAACTAATTGAGCCTGTTATTATAAATTCAGGAGAAACAGTTTGGTTAGCTTGGGTATTCGAAAACAATCCAGGTATTCGCTATTCTGTGGGAGGCTCATTGCGGGCACATTCCCCTGACACGTGGAGTTCCGGTATGCCAAATACATTTGGTGATGCAACTTATGCTAATTATCAATATTCCATCTACTGCAATTATATCCCTGTAAAATTAGAAACAGCAGGTATTTTAGAAGAATACAATTCCGTTACAAGTAATTCTAGTCGCAGAGCCGTTCCCGTCACATTAAGTGAAGCAGGAGAGATCGAAAGTATCTCCATTTACCATAATGGGGGAACAGGAGATGTCCTCCTGGCAGTATACTCCGATGAGGATGGATCCGTATCCAATTTATTAGGAGTGACAGACAGTACTGCCATCAATAATTTCCAGGGATGGCAAACGGTTGAACTATCAAATCCAGTAGCTGTAGATCCAGGAGAAACAGTTTGGTTAGCTTGGGTATTTGAAAACAATCCAGGTATCCGTTATTCTGCGGGAGGTTCATTACGAGCACACTCTTCTGAGACATGGAGTTCAGGAATGCCTGTGGTATTTGGCAACGCAAGCTATGCTAATACACAATATTCCATTTATTGCACTTATACTGTGGATATAACGAAATCAGCCATCATTTCACCAAGTAAAGAACCAATAACAATAGCTGCCAACAATTTAACTCAATTCTCAACAGAAGAAATAACTATAAATGAAGGAGAGTCCTATCTCTCGTGGACTGAGCCGGGTACTTACCAGCGGGTGCTTACAGCGTATTCGGGAGCAGATAGTATTGTTACAACCATTCTAACTGTTGCCCTGGCAGCACTTGTCTCCGAAATCGATAAGCATGATACTCCGAATTTGGAAGTTGATGAGAAAAGCAGTGTAATCGCAGAATACTTTAAAGTATATCCAAATCCGGCCAATACCTATGTAAATATTGAATGCGAAGCCGTTCCTGACATTCAAACAAAGTTGATAATTATGAATAGCTCCGGCGAAACGCTCCTGAATACCCTTGTTGAATCTACTTTAACAAGAATGGATATATCCCATCTGCCGGCAGGAATCTATTTTATTCGGATGGTGAATGGGAAGAATAATATGAGTAAAAAACTGGTTATAGATAAATAGCGATTTACCCAAAATAGAATTTAGATAGTTCAGCCCCACAACTTCATCGATTCGCTAAGTTGTGGGGTATTTTATGCAAATTCAATCAAAGTTCCCGCATTTTGAGAAGAATTGCCTCCTCTCCCTTTCTTATATCCGGTATTTTTATACACCAAATCTCACGAATTACGAGAGAACCTATAAAACGAAAGACTGATGCGATACAACATTAAACTACTCATTCTACTACTTACTATTGCCTTAGCGACGAGTTGCAATTTTCAAAAAAAGGACACGGAGGAAACAAAATGGTCGGTGCAATTTGCTGATGCTGTAATGACGCGGTCCGACAGTTTAATTTACTACCAGCGCGAAGTTCCCAAATACGAATATGATTTTGCTCTTTTGGCAAGTGCAATCAACAAGCTGGGAAACATGGATTCCAAATACTCAGATTATGCAAAAGCGTATATTGATTATTTTGTTCAGGAAGACGGTTCGATAAACGGATACAAGCTGCGCGATTACAATCTGGACAGGGTTCGCCCAGGACTAAACATGTTGAAATTATACCAGCAAACCGGAGATGAGAAATACAAAAAGGCAATCGAAGTACTGGTTAGTCAAATTGAAACCCAGCCGCGCACAGAGGCCGGTGGGTTCTGGCATAAAAAAGCCTATCCTTACCAAATGTGGCTCGATGGAATTTACATGGCTTCACCGTTTTTAGCCAATTATGCAAAAGCATTTGATCAACCACAATGGTTTGACGAGGTTACTTTCCAAATGAAATTAATTTATGAAAAAACACGCGATCCGGAAACAGGTTTGCTTTATCATGCCTGGGATGAAAGCCGCCAGCAACAATGGTGTAATCCGGAAACCGGCCAATCAAAACACTTTTGGAGCCGTGCCGAAGGCTGGTACACGATGGCATTGGTTGATGTGCTGGAAGTACTTCCTGAGAATCATAAGAACCGTGCAGGCTTAATTCAAAATCTACAAAATTTGAGTGAAGCACTCCTAAAAGTAAAAGACCCGGAAACAGGTTTATGGTATCAGGTTTTAGACGAAGGAGGACGTGAAGGAAATTACCTGGAAGCGTCGGGAAGTGCGATGTTTATTTATGCTTTTGCCAAAGCCGCCAAAAACGGATACCTTAATAAGAAATATCTCAAAATTGCCAGCGACTCATTTGATGCCATGATAAAAAATATGGTTGTAACTGGCGACGATGGTTTGCCAACATTAACCAATACCTGCGGCGCATGTGGGCTGGGAGGAAATCCATACCGGGCGGGCGATTATGCATATTACATCAGTGAGAAACGAGTTGACAATGACTCAAAAGGTGTTGGCCCGTTTATTCTTGCAGCAATTGAATTAGACAAATAAATATATGGAACAAAAGCTTTGAGCAATGAGCATAAAAAAGTTACACTCCTTGTTCTTTTCTCTTTGTTCTTGTGTCTTAAATCTAAAAATATTAAAACGATGAAAAACCTGATTTTATCTCTTTCATTTCTTATAGCGACATCTTTTGTTGCAAACTGCCAAACATCAAAAACACAAGCCTACCTGGGAGTTAAAGAAGGCGGAAAATGGGTTTGGGTGACTAAAAAAAGTGGGAAACAACAATATGAATACCAGGGCGGAAAATTTAAAGCCGTTTCTGAAATTACGGTTGATGAGAAACACACCGACCACTCTTTTGATATCCAGCTTGAAGGACCGGGCTGGGAGTCGGATAAAATTGGTTACCGGCTTTATCTCGACTGGCGAAATGCCATCGATATTTTTGGAAAGAAAACCGACGAAATGGTTTTACACAATGTTGGACTGGACGGGTTTGATTCCTACCACGAAATGCAGGACTGGGGTGTTGATGTGCTAAAAGTGGGCGATGCGCTGGGAATTGGCTCGCTTGCTTTTTGGGACGGAGAAAAAGCCATCCGTGTTGAAAAAACCGAAAATATTTTCTGCAGGGTTAAATCCGGCAAAAAAAGTTCAGAAGTAAAAGTTGATTACAAAAACTGGGAAATAGACAATATAAAAACGGATGTAACAACCACCTTAAAAATTGAAGCCGGTAGTTATCTTACGGAATATTCGATTAAATTATCCAACAAACTTCCGAACCTGGCAACAGGAATTGTAAAACTTCCTGACACAGATACCAAAGTGATTGATAATATAAAACCGGGATGGAGCTGCCTGATTACTTTTGGTAAACAAACATTGCAAAAAGACCATATGGGAATGTGTGTATTTTATAAAACCAAACAGATGATTCAACAAACGGAAGATAAACACAGCCATGTTTTGGTTTTAAAACCCGAAAACAACGAACTTACATACTATTTTGGAGCTGCCTGGGAACAGGATGCTTCCGGCGTAAAAAACATGGATGATTTTATTGTACTTCTAAAATCTCAGGAAAAATACATAAAATGAAAGTTCCATTTTGGGGACTGCTTCTAATTATGATTCCATTGGTCTCCAATGCTCAGTCGAAAATCATGGACTTTCCCCGTGACACTTCTTTTACTGTTTGGAGTGCCTGGCAAAAAATAAAAAAAGATTTTCCACAAGCTACCCCGGTGAAAGAAATCAGCAATAAAAAAATTGTATCCGAAAGAAACGTAATTTATTATTCGTTGGAAAACAGAGATCTACATGCTGATGTTTTTTATCCCTCAGAAAGAACAATCAGGAAAACTCCTGCTGTATTGTTGATTCATGGTGGAGGCTGGGCTTCGGGAAACAAATCACATTTGGTTCCTTTGGCACAGAAACTAGCCGAAAATGGATTTTTTGCCGTTACTGCCGAACAACGGCTTTCACCCGAAGCAAAGTATCCGGCAGCTATCATCGATCTAAAAACGGCTATAAAATGGATAAAAAACAATGCAGAAAAATATACCATAGACACAACCAAAATAGCAGTTTTAGGATGTTCTTCGGGAGCAACCGTAGCAACCTTTTTAGGAACGACAGGAGGAAATCCAAAATTCAAAGCACATCCAAATTCAGGCAATTGTTCCGACAAAGTACAAGCCATTGTAAATATTGATGGAATTTTGGATTTTAGCACCCCGTCAGAAAGCGGGAAAGATTCCGATCCTCAAAAGCCGTCGGCAGGTGCCCGCTGGTTAGGAGCTACTTTTTAGCAAAATCCTGACATTTGGATTGAAGCTTCTCCCCTCTCCTACGTTGGAAAAGATACACCGCCAATCTTGTTTATAAACAGTACTTTGCCTCGATTCCATGCCGGCCGCGATGAATTTGTAGAAACATTAAAAACCAACCATATTTACTACGAAATCCACACCATCGAAAATACGCCGCATCCGTTCTGGCTCTTCCATCCCTGGTTTGACGAAACCTGGCCAATTGTTGTTGATTTCCTGGTCATGTCAAAAGTAAGATAATGAATGAGGCTTCGATTTCGCTCAGCCTGACTTCCCAGGCATGTTGAGCGGAGTCGAAACATACCGAACCTCATACCCCCAATTCAAAGTTGGATATGATATTAGATAAAAGTTGGAACTAATTATTTTTGAAAAAAGAAAGTGCCCAGTTTCCCAAAACATTTTTAATGGAATACTCCTTTGCTTCAGATGAAGTTAACTGGTGCGACCATTCAATTCGCTTATCAGTTTTTGAACCGGAACCAGTATTCTTATATTCAGCATAAAACGTAGTAGTTTTATCTTCATTCCCCACAAACACATAAACAACTATATATCAAAAAATAAAAGAACAATCCTTTATTAAACAATCTTCTTCTTGGGGACTTACCCCAACCCCAACTTCATTTTTCTCCTTAGATGAGAAAAATGAAGCAAAAAGAATCAAGTCAAAATTAACCTTTGTGTTTTTTCAATGGCACAATTTAGTCCTACTGACGAAATTTTGACATCTCCCGCACAAATACACATAACATAAACAATTATAAACTTTCATCTTCAAACTGAACCTTCCAATAACACTTTGTTTAAAATTTCACAGTACCTTCGGGAACTTCGGTTCCCACAAGCGTATATTTGTTCAAGTCCTTATCGTCTCTGCTTTGAAGTAAAATATTTTTCGATTCTGCTCCATCCACGGTAATACTTTTGGAAGAACAGGCGTTAAACTGACTCTTTTCAAAAGTTACATCTTTGCAGTTATAAAATTCGAATGCCTTTTCACCTTTCGTCTTCAAATCAATATTTTTAATTGAAACATTGGCTGCGTCAATCACAGAAAAGCCGTCTTCTGCTTCCAAAGTCATATCAGAGAGCTGAATGTTTTCCAGATTCATTTCGGGCAGCCCCTGCATAAAAACAGCCTGCATTGCCCCCTTGAGTGTTATATTTTTTATTGAAATATTTTTGAACTGCGGCGTTTCTTCCGAAACAGGTTCAGGTTCTGCCAAACCAGTATGTCCTCCATCTGCCATCATTTCAGAAATAGATTTTCCTCCATAAAACAGATTAAAAGAAATAGCATAAGTTGGAATATCGGTCATATAAATATGGGAAATAAAGATATTCTCAACAACTCCTCCACGTCCGCGATTACTTTTAAAACGCAACCCCACATCAGTTCCCATAAAAGTACAGCTGGAAACATGCATATTTCGCACCCCGCCTGATGTTTCGCTCCCTACTGTAACACCTCCATGCCCATGATAAACAATGTTGTTACGAATAACTAAATTTTCGCAGGGCACACCTCTGCGGCGTCCATCCTCACCTTTCCCTGATTTTATACAAATGGCATCATCACCCACATCAAAATTACAATCTTCTACCAATACGTTTTTGCAAGATTCAACATCAATCCCGTCTCCGTTTTGTGAGTACCATGGATTTCTTACGGTTATATTCCGAACAATAAGATTTTCTACCATCAGCGGATGTATACACCAGGCCGGGGAATTTTGAAAAACAGGCCCGTCAAACAAAACGTTCTTACTGTTTTGAATACTCAACATTACAGGACGTAAATAGTCGCGAATGGACATAAAGTCTTCCTTTGTTTTTAAATCATCACGTACATTCTGGTCTCTACTCCCCATTATCCCTTTTCTGAATTGTTCTGATGGATACCATTCATCACCATCTTCATTAACAATACCTCCGGATGCAACCAAATCCCGCCACTGCTCCTCGTTTAGTTTGCTTTTCTTTACAAAACGCCAGGCATCACCCGAACCATCCCAAATACCTTTCCCGGTAAAAGCAACATTTTCAATATTTTTCCCATAGATTGGCGACAAACAACGCCAGGTATCCAGCCCTTCAAAACTGGTTTTTATTACCGGATACAAATCTTTATCATCTGAAAAAATGATGAGCGCACCCTGATCTGTATAAATTTCCAGGTTACTTTTTAGAATAATAGGGCCGGTGAGCCAGATTCCTGCCGGAACCACCACTTTGCCTCCTCCTTTTTTATCGACAGCACTAATGGCGTCAGCAAATGCCTGCGTATTTAGAGTTCGCCCATCGGGAACCGCACCAAAATCGGTAATCTTCACCGAAAAACCGGGGATTACGGGCTCCTGAATTGGTGGCATATCAAACTCAACAGCCTCAAAATTCTGTCTCGCCAACTGCTTTCCCGTTTCAGTAGAAGAAAAGCAGCTTGTCATCAGCAAAAGCAAGACAGTTACTATCATAAAAAAATTCTCTCGCATATATTAAAGTTTACTTGATTTTTGATCCTTATAAAACAAACCGGGTTCCACCACCCATTCACCCAAAATATTTTCGGGAACAAAAACAGCCGCTTCATCCGGCGAAAGTAAATGAGACCACTTTACCCGCGTTGCAGAAGAAGTTCCTTCTCCCACACTATTAAACTCTGCAAAGAAGGCAGTTTCTTCTGCCTCAGGTTTATTCCAGTTGTGCCATCCTTCGGGTCTAATCATTTTCCCCATTTCGCAATTCAAAAAAACAGATTTGCCGTAAGGACGCCATGGCCTTCCAAGATAAACCGAAGCATTTGGCGCATCCCCAGTAATTTTACATTTTATGAAGACAAAACCATATTTCGTATTTTCATTTGTTGAGGGAGCTGTAATATAGCCCTTACTCTTACAATAAATGGTACACTCTTCAAAAACAGCTGTTGACCACCCAAAAATAAAATCTACGGTGCCTTCAATGTAACAATTTTTATAATACTGCCGGCTATTTTCTCCATGCGGATAAAGCGTATCCTGAAAACCTAAAAAACGACAATTGTAAAAAGCAACTTTATCACCATCAATACGAACAGCCACAGCTTGCCCCACTGGGCCTGAAGAATTTTCAAACGTAATATTCTCAGCTCTAAATCCCTCTGCAAAAATAAAAAATGAAGAAGAGCCGGTGGTTCCCATTTCCTCACCAAAGCGATTTTTCTTTGAGGCATAATCATCGTAGGCAAGAATTGTTTGGGCTACGTCCTCACCAACAAATACAACGTTTGTTTTACTTGCAGGAAGCACAAGTTTCTCTTTATAAATTCCATTTTTTATATGAATGATTGTTTGTTTTTTACGAAAATCTGGTACTGCATTTATGGCTTGCTGAACAGTTCTAAAATCACCGGAACCATCAGCAGCTACTACAAAATCAAAATTATTTCCAAAGGTGATGGGAGAAATCAGCAAAAAGAATAATATGGAAGTAATGTATTTCATATGTATTAATTTTCAAATGAATTGCTACAATTTCTGATATAGCTCCGGGGACATTTATTATTTCCGTTAACTTCTGAATTCATATTCTGATATGTATATAAAAACTCATTCACTACCCAAATTAAAAAATCATCAAACTTTTCACCAATGAATTGAGGTAAATTTCGATGTTGGTATACTTAGAATCCAGAGTCATCCCGTTGTTATCTGCCACATTGGGGTTCAGGTTATTTTTAATTTCCCAATCATCAGGCATTCCGTCATTGTCAGAATCTTTCAGTGCAGGTTTTGATTTTAGTTCCGGCCAGCCGCCCATATCTACTTGGGACTCGATAATTCCATTTTTACCTCCATCGAAAGAAGCTCGGTATTTCTCTTTTCCACTTTCAACTTCAGCAATAATTCTTTTATCTACAGCATCGCGAACGAAACTGGCACCTCCAAATTTCAGTACATTTTGAAATGCTGAGTTAGCTGTTTCTGTTTTTAACTCCGTAACAGAAACGGGGCATTTCAATTTTGAATCGTCCTTTTTGTATGGAAACTTTTTCTTTACATCCACACCTAATTTCCAGCTGCAAGGTAGAAGGAATGGAAAAAGCACGAAATATTTTCTTTCCCAGATAGTAGGGCACCTTTCCCGATAGCGGGCAATATTTCCCAAAAAACGGGACAACAAAGTATTTGCCGACAAATAATTTATTCCGCTTATTCTTCTCTTGTTGATTTAGCAATATATTCCTTTGCACTCATTCCATATTCCTTTCTAAAATATTTTCTGAAATGAGACAAATCTTTAAAGCCAACTTCGTATGCAACTTCTGAAATGTTCAATTTCTTCTGAACCAAAAGTTGAGCTGCCCTTTTTAAACGAATGGAACGAATAAATTCTTTTACGGTCATATTTGTAAGGGCATGCAGTTTTCGGTACAATTGCATTCGGCTAACGCCTACTTTTTCTGCAAACGACTCAATGTCCAATTCGCTATCGGAAATATTTTCCTCCACTACATTCAGTACTCTTTGCAGAAACCGTTCTTCAGGAGAAGTTAAAATAACATTTTGCGGCTCCAGAACCATTGTACCTGCGTATTTCCCACGCAAGGATTCACGAATGGAAAGGATATTTTCAACTTTTGCCTGCAATACCGCCAAATCAAACGGTTTTGTAATATAATCATCTGCATGACTTGAAATTCCTTTTAATTTGCTTTCTTTTGAATGGAGCGCAGTTAGAAAGATTACCGGAATATGAGATGTACGCTCGTCATTTTTAATTCTCTTACAAAATTCATAGCCGTCAACATCGGGCATTAAAATATCACTAATAATAATATCAGGAATATTATTTAATGCAATATTCCAACCTTCTTCTCCATCTTTTGCCTGCAATACCTTATAGTTTGTATCAAAATATTCGGCTATAAACTGGCGTACATCTACGTTATCTTCCACCACAAGCATAATCCGTGAATGCATGTCTTCATTTTCATCAAGCTGTCCGGTGTTTGAAACTGCCGAATCGTTTGTTGATTTCTCCAGATGTATTGTTTCAGGTTTTGTATCGGTAAGCTGCAGATTATTAGGAATACGAATAGTAAACTTTGTGCCCTTCTTTGGCGTACTTGAAACGAAAATTTCGCCTTTATGAAGAGTTACCAATTCTTTTACCAGAGCCAGGCCAATACCTGCTCCGGGATTCCCTGATTTATCATCTGTTTGGAAAAAACGTAGAAATATTTTATTCAAATATTTATCCTGAATTCCCCTTCCGGTATCTTTTACTGTTAATTCTATAAACTGAGCCTCTTTTTCTGCTCCTGAAAAATCGTTATCACCGGAATCAAAAACCAAAGCCAAACGTACAGAAACAGTTCCTCCTGGTTCAGTATATTTAAATGCATTTGATAATAAATTATTCAGTATTTTCTCAAAAATATCAGCATCAAAATTAGCAATAAGCTTCTTTTTCAACGAAGTAAACTTTAGCGACATTCCTTTTTCAACAGCAAAATCGTTAAATGAATTCACCACATTTCTTACAAACTCAACCATATCGGCTTCAGTAAGACTAAGCTTTAAATTGCCTGTTTGTAATTTTCTAAAATCGAGTAACTGGTTCACCAACCTATTTAGATTTTGTGCATTTCGATGAATAAGATCAAGGCTCTTTTGTTTTTCATTTTCTTCCACATTACTATTCCTGAGTTTTTCCAACGGCCCCAGGATTAAAGTGAGTGGAGTTCGGATTTCATGTGAAATATTGGTAAAAAACTTTAGCTTCATCATATCCAATTCATGAAGTTTTTTAGCATTCGTCCTTTCCAATACCAGCTGATTTTTAATCTTCTCGCGATTGATAAACATTTGTACCAAAACAAAAATCAGGAATATGATGAAAGAAAATAATAAAGTTAAAAACCATAATGTTTTCCAGTATGGAGGAAGAACAGTAATCATTAATTGTAATTCACTCCCTTGTATTTTGGTTCCCGGAATTACCCTACGGATACGAAGGGTATAATTATTCGGGTCAAGATTTGTATAAGTGGCTGTTCTTAATTTCCCTGGTTCGTTCCATTCTTTTTCAAACCCTTCCAATTTGTATGAATATAAATTATTGCTGCTGTTTACATAATTTAATGCGGCAAACTCAAGTGAAAAAACATTCTGGTTATATTTCAACGTAATATGCTTTGTTTCCGAAATACTCTTTTTCAATACCGCTTTCTTATCCTGTGAGATAGGAACTGAGCGATTAAATACTTTCAGATCGGTAAACACAATCGGAATATTCGTATCGTTAAAAGTAATTTCGGATGGATTAAAAATATTAAATCCGGAAATCGAACCGAATATCAATTCTCCTTTATCTGTTTCATAGGCCGCACCGTAACAAAACTGATTATTGGTTAATCCATCTTTACTGGTAAAATTCCCGAATATTTCTGTTTGCGGGTTAAATTTTGAAAGACCATTTGTTGTGCTTATCCAAAGATTGTGACTGCGATCTTCCAAAATACAAAGTGCATGGTAATTAGGTAATCCTTCCTCTTCGCTGTAATATTTTTGAGGGCCCGTTTTTGGATTATAAATGGCGATGCCTTTATTAAATGTAGCAACCCAAATCCGGCCGCTTGAATCTTCAAACATTGATCGCGTATATTCCGCGAATCGGGTAACTGTATTCTCGTCGCTATTGTATATTAGAACCTCATCCAACGTCCCGGCCCAAAGGTTTCCAGCGGAATCAAACTCAATCCACTGCACTTGCTCCTCGCCAGCCAGTTGCGGAAATTTCTCAAATGTATCCAGCTTGCGGTCGTATTTGTTTATTCCCCGGGATGTTGCTACCCAGATATCATTGTTCCTATCCATTGCCAAATCCCATACCCGGTTATCCGAAAGACTTCCCGGAAGCGATTCTTGGTGTTTAAAATGTGATATTTTTCTGGTTTCCAAATTAATTACATCAATGCCCCCCAAGTAAGTTCCCACCCACAAATTTCCGTTCAGGTCGTTTAGAAAAGCCTTTATACAATTCTGTGAAATTGAATTCGGGTCGTTTACATCTGCCATTAAATATTCATAAACCCCAGTTTGCGGATTATAGATATTAATCCCCCCGTCTTCGGTGCCAATCCATACTTTCCCGGCTTCATCAATCCAGAAAGCATAAATAATACTGCTGTTTAAAAAATGATTATCGTTGGGGAGAGCGCTAAAACTATGAAAAACCTGCTTACTTTTTGCAAGTAGATTTAAGCCACCTCGTGTACCAATCCAGGTTTCTCCATTTTTATCGTGATGAACAGAGAGAACAGAATTATTGGAGAGGCTAAAAGGTTTTCTTTCATCGTGCCGGAAAAAACCGGTAACACCAAATACTTTTGAATAAACATACAAACCGCCTCGCGTACCAATCCAAAAATCGCCAAAAATGCCTTTTGAAACCGAGCGAACCGTTTCTGTTCTTTTTTGCACCGGTTCCAACACCACATGCTTATATGTTCTTGTATCGGGGTCAACCAAAAACAAGCCCGACGAATAGGTTCCAATCCATAACAAGCCTTCATCGTCCTTGTAAATTTCCCATATCTCTTCATTTTGATTTGAGTTAAACCCAAGCTCAAAATGTTCCAATTTATTTTTCAACGGATCATAGATATAAAGCCCGTTATTTGTGCCCACCCACAACTTTCCACTGTTATCAAATTGCAGGTTTCTGACAAACTGCCCTTCCAAACGTTCATCATTGTGGGGCATTTCAGGATGAATAGCGTTGATATTACCCAAGGTATCAATAACAAGAATGGTATAGTTTGTTCCTAACCAGATTTCCCCATGAATATCCTCAATAACATCATTCACAGATAAGCCATGAAATTGCACGTTTGGCGATTCTTCCAGTGGGTGAGAAAATTTTTCACTCTCGCGGTTAAAAATGTTGAGTCCCCCATTTTCCGTACCTACCAGCAAGTTCCCTTTACGGTCTTCCTTTATTACCCGAACCAGATTCCCCTGCAAACTTGAAGAGTCTTGTGCATCTGTTAAATAATTTAAGAAAGAATAGCCGTCAAACCGGCTTAGGCCCTGGCTGGTACCAATCCACATCCAACCTTTCTTATCCTGATAAATACATTGAATCTGGTTATTGGGAAGACCATCCTCCTGTGTGAAAATATCAAAACGAAACTGGGGAGCTACAGCTGGCTTTGCCTTTCCGGAAACCAGTAAACATAGAAACAAAACAATGAAAAAAATACTGGCTGAATCTCTTCTAATCATCTCCGTTTCTCTAAAAAAGAATTACAATGGTTGCAATTTAGTTTTATTTCCACGGAAAACAAACACGCGATCAATATTACAAATGCTATTTTGTGAAAAATAAACTCGTTTACCGGATGTAACATAAGTTAGAAATAGCAGAGGAGAATGAACTTTGTTTCACACCATCTGCAAATAGAATAAATTAGTTTGTTGCGCAAGGGATTGTAAAACTAAACTTCGAGCCTTTTCCAACCTTACTGGAAACATAAATTTCGCCGTTGTTTTTTTCCACAAACTCTTTACACAACATCAACCCCAAGCCAGAACTAGGTTCTCCGTTGGTTCCCAGTGAACTTACTTTTTCACCAACAGCAAACAGTTTCTTTATATCCGACTGAGACATGCCTATGCCAGTATCGGCTATAGAAACCTCTAACATATTGTCATCAATTGTCCTCGCTTCTATTTTTATAACTCCATCCTTATTTGTAAACTTCACTGCATTTGTAAGCAGGTTTCTCAATATTGAATCGACCATCCTTTCATCAGCCAAAACAAACTGATTTTTAGGAATTTCATTATAAATGGTAATCTTCTTCTGTCTGGCTCTCTCTTCTATTATATTTTTATTCTGTTCAGCCAAAGCCGAAATATCAATTATTTTCGGAACAGTCTTAATCTCATCCTTTTGCATTAATGTCCAGTCCAATAAATTATTTAATAACTGAAAAAGATGTTTTGCTGAATTATTAATAGTAGAAATATATTCCAGCAGTTCCGCTTTTGACAGATCTTCCGATTCAGCAATTATCAAGCTGGATAAACTTAATAAACCATTGAAAGGCGTTTTCAAATCGTGAGCAAGAATAGAAAAAAGCTTATCTTTTTCCGAAACGGCTTTTTTCAGGCTTTCCCTCATTTCTTTATTTTTTTCTTCTATCCTTTTTCTTTCAGTAACATCTCTTATTGCTGCCAGGAAACATTCTTCCCCTTCCCATTTAATTTCAGAAATACGCATTTCGGCATACTTTTGCTCCCCTCCCTTACTCCAAATATTAATCTCAGTAAAATCGCCAACAGCAATTGGAAAACCAAATGCCTGATTAAGTAATTCATTTCGGGGACGCATAAAGAGTTTTTCGCAAGACGGATTCAAATACCGAATATATCCATATCGGTCAATAACAATAATTCCATCTGAGTTTTTTCGTATTAAATCCATAAATTGCTCATGCGTTTCAGTTACTTTTTTAAAAAAAGAATGACGTTCAATGGCATATCTTATGGAATGTTTTAACAGACCAGCAGAAATATAATTTTTCCCTAAATAGTCTTGCGCCCCTCTTTTTATAACTTCGGTTTCCATTTGTAAATCTAAATGGCCAGACAAAACGATTACAGGTGTATGGGGAATGAGTTTCTGCGTTTGTACAAGTGTCTCAATCCCCATAGTACCTGGTAAATTCAAATCGAGTAAAATAACATCAAATAAAAGAAACCTATCTATTCTTTTTACCTCGCTCAAGCTCTCAACCGAATGAAACGAATAATTATCAGTAACTTCATCTTTCAAATACTCTTTAACAATCCGCACATCAGCCGGATTGTCTTCAATATATAAAACCTTTATTTTCCCATCTGCCATCTTTGGTCTGATTATCTAAAAAGATTTATTCTTTTATACTAATACAATATTTATTTATTAATCAAACACTAACCGAATTATTCTTCTTTAAATAGTCCACTTATCCTGTCTACTTCACTTTTTGAAAAATGCTGTACAGACCCCGAAAGTATACCCGAAACATTCCGAAAAGGTTTCCCAATATGCATTCCATTTCCATCGATAGTAAATTCACGAATATCTTTATCATGCATAGAACCGCGCATTTTTAGCACCGTTAACCCACGCCGCATTTCACCCATCATTTCAACATAACGAAGAAGAATGATGGTATCTGTTATGGTAGAAATATGTGCCTCGGTTATCGAAGTTCCCCCCATCAAAGAAGGGGTAGTAGAAGTAAAGAGGCCTGCGGCTTCCCTGTCTTTAATAAACGATGTAATACTAATTACAAACTCACGATACCCTTTTTCTGTAGAAACCCTTTCCAGAGCCGAAAGGCTGTCAACAGCAATGCGGTGAGGTTTAAACTCTTCAATTGTTTTCCGCATTTTTATAAAATGATCTTCCAGCCCAGCTGTTTCAGGATATACGCAAACAACCTTTAACTGGCCTTCTTCTTCCATTTGTTCAAAATCGAGGTTCCATCCGTTTGCATTTCGGAACAATTGCTCTCTACTCTCTTCAAAAGCAAATAACAAGCATCTCTCTCCTTTTTGTACCCCTCCATTTATAAACTCTGTTACCATTAAGGTTTTACCATTTCCTGTAGCTCCGGAGACAAGTATAATTGAATCGCGGAAGAAACCACCTCCGGTCATCCTATCCAGTTCTACATTACCACTATGAATCCTTAGTGTGGAAGATTTTTGTTTCAATTCAATGTCAGATAAAGGAATAATGGAAATTCCTTCTCCGGGAACTACCGTAAACGGATACTCTCCTTTTTGGTGGATCGCTCCCCTGAACTTGAGAATTTCAATAGTCCTGCGCCTTTTCTCAGCCTCCAGAAAATTTCGTAAAATAATCACATTATCCGACACAAATTCCTCCACACCAAAACGAGCTATTTCTCCATATTCATTCAACCTTTCGGCTGTCATAACAGAGGTCATTTTCATTCTTTTCAGTGCAAATGCAAGTCGGTACAATTCTCTCCGAATAATCGTACTATCCTGCAATTGAGTAAAAATAGCGCTAATTGAATCCAAAGAAACGCGGGATGCATGCACTTTTTTTATAGCATGCTCGATACGGGCAATCAGAGCACCAAGATCATAATCGCCGGAAACCACAAAAGCATCATCGGGCTGAGGAGAAGCATCAACAAAAACGAACTTGCCTTCTTCCTCCCACTCCTGTATTGGCCAGCCCAGGCTATACATATTTTTACGAATATCGTCCGCCGGTTCTTCGAACGTTACAAATACACCATTTTCATTAAATTGTTTTACTCCTTCGGCCAGAAACTGAACGGCCAAAACTGTTTTAGCACTGCCAGAGGAACCTGCAATAAGCGTACTCCGTAATGTTGGTAAACCTCCATTGGTTATGGAATCCAGTCCCTCAATTCCGGTTTTCATTTTAACAACAACCGGGCTATCGTTTACATCTTTCATTTGGTTAAATTATTTATTTAAGTAAAAAGGAATTCACATGCTTCAATTTTCTCTCTTCACTATGAATTCACTTTCATGCTCATATATATTTAGTTAATCATTCTTTCTTAAATCGAGGCCTAGTAGTACTTTCTCTTTGTCGGACAAATCACCTATGATTTTTCGTAAAGGGGGAGGCAACTCCTTCAATAGAGTGGGAGTTGCAAAGATTTTCTCATCTTCAGCCAATTGCGGCCTTTCCAGCACATCAATAATTTCCAGCTCATATTTTTCATTCAGGTTTTCCTGTATTATTTTCTGAAGATTTGAGATAGCACGTTCGGACTGGGTAGTCTTACCAGTAATGTATAGACTTAACTTTAATTTGGGCATAAGTGTTATTATTTATTATTATCCTTTCTGTTTATTATCAAATTTGCGGGTATATATTTTCGGTAAAAAGATACCAAATATCCCATCAATTGAAGAACAACCATTCTTCCTTCTTCCAGATAAGCTCTTGATAGTTCATAATTTGCATTCTTCAGCTTCTCTTTTAATGTATAGCTGTATATTTCAACCACATCCTGCGGGCCGGCAAGGATACCCCCAAAATCATCAGCCAGGATCCGAAGTGACGTTGCAATGTCTTTATTTATTTTATACATTCGTTCATCTATGGCATCTTCCATAATCCTGGCTATTTCGTTTGAGAAAGCCATAAATGTTTTCTGCGAACTTCCCCGCAGCGAACGAATCCCTAATGAAAACTCAGTTGCTTTTGTGCTTCCTCCTTTGGGAATATTATCCAGTGTTTCAATCTCCTTTTTCAGTACTTCGAGCTGCTTGGTCTTTTCCAATTCGGTACTTAACTTCAAACGTTCTATTGAATAATGTATGGAACGTGTCAACAAGTTTGTACTAATATCATTCTTGGTTAAGTAATCCTGTGCTCCTTTCTTTATAGTTTCTTTAGCAATGTGTTCATCTTTTATTCCGGTTATGAGTATAATTGGAGTAGTTTGGGCAACAAAATATATCCTCTCGAAGGTTTCCACACCCATACTATCTGGCAGGTTCAAATCAAGCAAAATAATATCGAACGACTCCTTCATCAATATATTTATAGCCTGTAATAATGTTTCTGCATTCTTTATGGTAAAGCTATCACTATCCGAATCCTTCAAATGTTCTTCTACAATTCTTGCATCCGGCGGGTTATCTTCTACCAGAAATATTTTAATGTTATTTTTAAGCATAAACTTCTTTAATAATCTGTTACGATACTTTTTCTAACTAGCCTGAGGGGGAAGCTTTACAATTGTTAACCAAAAATCTTCTATCGATTTGACAACTTTAATAAATTGATCTAAATCAAGGGGTTTTGAGATATAGCAATTTGCATGTAGATCATACGTTCTCAGAATATCTTCTTCTGCTCTGGAAATTGTGACAATAACAACGGGTATACGTTTTAGCCCGTCGCTGGTTTTTATTTCCGCCAGCACCTCCCGTCCGTCTTTTCTGGGCAGATTTAAGTCCAGTAAAATCAAATCGGGTCGCAGAGAATCAACAAACTTCCCTCTTTGATAAAGAAAATCCATTGCTTCAACACCATCATTCACCACACGCAAATTATTCCTCAACTTACTATCTTTCAGGGCTTCCTTTGCCAACCGGGCATCTCCGGGGTTATCTTCTACCAGTAATATCTCAATAGGTTTTCCAATCTCTTCAATTGTTTCCATATTTATTTGTTTTTATACTTTAGTGAAAAACTAAAAATTGAACCTTTACCAAGTTCCGACTCCAACCAAATATCTCCTCCATGCCTCTCTATTATACGTTTACAGATAGCCAAACCAATACCTGTCCCTTTATACTTTGCGATGCTGTTTAGACGCTGAAAAATGACAAATATCCTCTCCTGGTAGCGCATATCGATCCCAATCCCGTTATCGGCTACAGAGATTATGAACTTATCTCCCTGGGTTCTAACCGAAATATGGATCCTGGGACTTTCATCTTCTAATGTAAACTTCATGGCATTATCCAGAAGGTTCTGAAAAACTCTTACCAACTGACTTTCGTCGCCGTAGCAATAGGGGAGTTCATCATTTGTTATAATAGTACCGGTTTCCATTATCTTATAATGTAAATTGGCAACCGCTTTTCCCACTACACTTGACAAATCAAGGTTAACCAGTGGTTTTCCTCTGGTTGTTATACGTGAATATTCCAACAAATCATTTATTAATTTTTGCATCCGGTTGGCTCCGTCAACAGCAAATCCAATAAAATCATTTGCATCCTGATCCAGCTTGTCTTTATACCTCCTTTCCAGCAATTGGGTATAGCTTGATACCATTCGTAAAGGTTCCTGAAGATCATGAGAAGCAATGTATGCAAATTGTTCCAGCTCTTGATTGGATCGCTCAAGCTCTGCCATAGCTTCTGTTAATAATTTTTCTGTTTTCTTTATTTCACTTATATCGACTATACTTACTAATACCTGCTTATCTGAACTTCCCTGTGCAGGGAGATTCATTCTGTAAAATGTATCAATAAGCGTTCCTTCTGATGTTTTCAGTGTAATTTCTGTTTCATACAGCAATTTATTTTGGGCTAATGTATTTAGTTGTCCAATAAACTTTTTCAGGTTCGTGGCAATCATAAAGATTTCCTGTCTCTTTTTTACGATCTCCTTACTGCTTTTTACTTTAAACATGTATTTCGTTTCCTCATTGATATCAACCACCCGGATTTTATGAAAAGCGTCCTCAACCAGTTCGCTATGCGAATGAAAAAAATCAATAAAATCCCGCACTCCTTCATCTCTTAATTTCTTTATCATCTCTATCACCTCTGACCAATCCTCAACCCATAAGGAAACCGGAGAGTTATTAAAAAGATTTTTAAAGCGTTTTTCCGAAACAGATAACCTTTCTAATGCCTTTCTTTTATCTGTAACATCAATTATAGAAGAATGATAACCAATCAGATTTCCATCTTTATCTTTCAGAATGCTAATATTTGCCTGTACATTAAAAACTGACTTATCTTTTTTTAATGCTACATATTCACCCGTCCATTTTCCCGCCTCTTTCAATTCTCCCCAGATATCATCAGTTTCTGATTTATTTTTAAAAAGCTGCTCCATGGGCTTACCAAGCACTTCCTGGGGGGAGGGATAGTCCCACTTTTCCAGCAAAGAACGATTCAAATTGATTACAATACCGTTGGCATCTGTAATGTAATTTGCAGAAATGGACGAATCAAAAACAATATTTTTAAGGGTTAATTCACTTTCTCTTTGTTTATTTCGGGTAATATCTATAATAGTAGTAATAAAAAAGAGAGGCTCTCCATTTGCACTTTTCTGAAGGGTAGTACTTACATCGGCCCAAACGATCGTTCCGCTTTTATGAATGTACCTTTTTTCATATCTTACCTGATTTTGTTTTCCTTCCAGCAACATTTTCATTACCTGATTACTTTCTTCTATATCATCAGGATAAGTCAATTCCCTCCAATCTTTATTTTTTAATTCTTCTTTTGAATAGCCCAGAATTGTGCAGAACGAATTATTTACATCCACTTTCCCTTCTATACTTGTTATGGATTTACCTATTGGAGAATTCTCAAAAACAACCCTGAATTTATCTTCACTAATTCCAATTAACCCAATAGCATTTTTTAGTTCTTTATTTATCTGTTCATATTCCTCGTTCTTTTTTTTAAGTTCACCAGACAAATTATGCAGTGACTTATTAAGCTGATACAAACTAATGTGTGTGTTAACTCTGGCCAGTAGCTCTTCTTTTTCAAATGGTTTTGCGATGTAATCGACAGCTCCTATTCTAAACCCCTCAAGCATCTCGTTCTTTGTATTAACATTTGAGAGAAAAATAACAGGAATACCAGACAAATGAGACTTTAATTTAATTCTGCGGCATACCTCAAATCCATCTATCCCAGGCATTTTAATATCTAACAATACTAAATCAGGAACGATTTTCTCAATTGCGGTAAGAGCCAGTTCCCCACTATCTGCCGGAAATGTTTGATAACTATTAACCCGAAGAATGTTGGATAATAATATCAAGGTATCGTGATTATCATCTACAATTAATATTTTTCCATTCATCTTCATTATTCCCTTACAACATTATTTACTATTTTATGTATCTCGGTAAACCGCAAATCAGAAGCATAATTCTTCAAAATATTTCCAAGTTTTTCGTCTTTACTCCCAATCTCTTCAATGATTGCATTAACCCGCTCAGTATCAACACCCCCAACAGCCTGAAATAATTCGTTTACAATACGTTCATCTATTGCTTTAAACATATTTGTTAAAAGCTTCTCTTGCTTTACAAATTTGGCCTCTTCCATTTTATCTGAGAAAAAAGTCAGTTTCAGGTGTTTTTCCAAACAATTGGATATATCGCTAAACTGGAATGGTTTCTTAATAAAGTCATCCATTCCTACTGTTAAAATTTCGTGTTCCTGCTCTTTAAACACATGGGCCGAGATACCAATTATTTTTACCTTATCTCCATTTTCCAGTTCTCTGATTGCTCTTGTCGCTTCTATTCCTCCCATAACAGGCATTCGTATATCCATAAAAATCAGGTCAGGTTTGAAACTTTTATATTCTTTAATTCCCTGTTCTCCATTCTCGGCCACAACTACTTCGCACAGCAGTTTCTGAAGTACCTTTTTCAATAACAACCAATTCTCGATCTGATCTTCTACAATAAGTACTTTATATAGCATATCGCTGGGGACAACCATTTTTAACTGATCTGAATGTAACTCTGGTTCAAGCTTTTTTACAATTCTTACAGGAACCTCCACCTGAAATGAAGCCCCCGCTCCTTCAATACTCTCTACACTTATTCCACCTTGCAATAATTCAGTGTATTGTTTGCAAATAGCAAGTCCCAGTCCGGTACCTTCATTCCTCAATAAGTCTCCTCCCTGAAAAAAGGGATTAAAAACATTTTTTAAATCATTCTGAGAAATTCCTACACCTGTATCTGTAACTTCAACAACAATAGTAACTTCATCAAGGCTCTCATTTTTCAAAGCATTAACCAATATCTTCACATGCCCTTCTTTCGTATATTTTATTGCATTTCCAATCAGATTTATAATAATCTGCTTTAACTTAACCTCATCAGACTGTATAAGAACGGGAACATCCTTTCCCACCTGAGAAATAAGTTTCAGCCCTTTTGCTTCTGCACGCTGAATCATCATTGAAAATATATCATCCAGCATATTATAGAAATCGAAAGAGGAAAAGTTTATGTCAATTTTCCCGGCCTCAATTTTGGAAATATCCAATACATTATTAATCAAACTCAAAAGATGTTCCCCACTACGATTAATTATCTGCAAATTTTTTTGTTCATCTTCCGGTATATTTTCATTTTGCTGCATTAACCTTGAAAATCCAAGAATTGCATTTAAAGGAGTTCTAAGCTCATGACTCATATTGGCAAGAAAAATGCTTTTTGCCCTGTTCGCTTTGTTTGCTCTCTCTTTTGCAATGGTTTGCCTACGTGTATATTCTGCAATTCCTGAAACCAGAATACAATTTAACAGAAATACTACCAGCCCGATCCAATCTGAATTATCAGCAATGAATGGTTTATTTGTAATAAAATTCCATGCAAAAACAGCTATCAAAGTTGTAAAAACAGAAGTTAACAAGCCACTAACAAAACCACCATAAATGGCAGCTACCATAACAGCCGGGTAATAAGTAATCCAGGCAACTTTATTCTCTAATGCACCTAAAAAATATTTGCGCAATAACGTAGCAATTACTACTGCTACCAAGGCAATAAGGAAACTCCGTAATATATCTCTTAGGCTTTGCTTCATAAAAAATTAAGTAACTCATTATTAGCGAAAAAACATTAACAGACCTTCACTGAAAGTATTTATTTACCAATGACATAAATTCTGACTTTTCAATTGGTTTTGTAATAAAATCATTACATCCTACTGATAGAGCTTTCTTCTTATCTTGAACCATTGCATAAGCAGACTGAGCAATAATAACAACGTCTTTATTAAATTCACGAATCCGCCGGGTGGTTTCAAACCCATTTATTCCGGCAATTTGTAAATCCATGGTAATTAAATCAATGTCCCCATTTTCCTGGCACACCCTCACTGCATCTAATCCATTTTTTACTGTCAGTACCTCATTACTAATATTTCTAATTAATAATTTCAGTAGCATTGCCGAAGCGATATCATCTTCAACGATCAAAACTTTAAGATTCATCCTTTTAAAACTTTCTGTTTAACATTACTTCTATTAAAAACAGTCTGCTATCTTCATTCGAATAGTATTCTTGTATAAATTTCAACTGCCCCTACTACACTTCTCATCTCTCCTGTCCCTCCTATCTTTTTGTAACAGAAAGTTCCAGATTCTCTTCACGGAATTCCCTGTATATTTTTCTATCTACCCACACACTCTCCTTAAAAGCAACTTTTACATGTTGTTTCAAGAATATGCCTGTTTTCATCCCCACTAGTAAATGTCAGACAATCCTTTTCAAAATTTTTACGAAAAATAAATATGACATCCAGATTTACACAATTGCCATCAACAGATTTACACCTCCTTTCCGAAGACGTACTCCAATCCCTCTCTAAAAAGTAATGCTTTGCCACGGAAACATCAAAAAGACAAATACTTTTGCCCAATGATTTTCCCGATTCATTCAGAAAAATATCTCTTCCAACTGTAAACCCTAATTGTTTTTTTAGTTTTTGCCTAAAACTATTTTCCTTCAGTTGGCATAGAAATATATGAAGTATTTGGATGGTCATGTCCTCTCACCAATTTAACTAAACACAAATTACAATAATCTGCTTAATTCTTTGTCTCACCGCTTTTTAAATATACGACAAAAATTCCCATTAATAGAAAAAGTATCAAACATTTTTCAAATGGGACAGCAAAAAGAGTAAGGACATTTATATTCTCTCCAAATAATGCAGTAATAGTAAATCATTTTTGGGAAGAAGAATTCCAATAATTTATTGGCAAAAAACAATATTAACTTGCGATTCAAATTATTGCATGGAATATTACAATAATGTTTTATCTGAAACCAAAAGGAAGATGCCTCATGCTTTTTCCTTCAACAGAAAAATTAAACAATACACCTATAACCTCATGAGCTATTTTTCGAGCACAGAGATAATTTACATACTAGTAAAAGAAATAGTGGAATGAATTTTTAGCCTTCTTAAGCAGGAACTCTCTCTTCAACTTTAACCAACTCTCCTTCCAGCGAAAAATCGGAAGCAGCATTGATTCTCACATCAGCAAACTGCCCAATTAAGCTCTCATCCGGAGATGCAAAACGTACAATCAGTTTCCCTTCTGTTAATGAAGAAAGGAAACCTTCTTTCCGATCGGTACCTCGCACTAAAACCCGTATGGTTTTCCCAATCAGATTTTGATTATACGGAATGTTGTGTTTACGTAATTGCTCTGTCAAAATATGCAGCCGACGCTTTTTCTCGTCTTGTGGAATGTCGTCAACCCAACGGTGACTGGTTGCTCCCGGACGAGGGGAATAAATGGCGGTATACGACATGTTGAATTTAAACTCCTCCATGGCGAGCCGGGTATTTTCGAACTGTTCTTCGGTTTCGCCTGTAAATCCCACAATAATATCGGTAAAAAGTGTTGCCTGAGGAATTAACCGGCGAATTGTTTCTACAATGTGCCTGTATTTTTCCATATTGTGCTTTCGGTTCATACGAATAAGAACCTTATCGTCGCCACTTTGCATAGGTAAGTGAACTTGTTTGGCAAGCACCGGATAATTTGCAATTACCTCTACCACTTCATCCGTCATATCCCGGGGATGGGGAGAAGTAAAGTATACCCAGAATTCTTTCTTCATCCGGTTTCCCATCTCGCCAATTTGTCTTAACAGTTCAGGGAAAGTAATTTCTTCGCCTTTTTTATCCAGACCATAAGAATTTACATTTTGCCCCAAAAGAGTAATGGATTTAAAACCTCTGGCTACCAGCAAAGCAATTTCAGTAAGAATATCTTTCGACGGGCGGGAGACTTCGCGCCCCCTTGTGTAAGGAACTGCACAAAAAGTACAAAATTTATCGCACCCATTCTGAATAGGAATAAATGCCTCGAAATCGGATTTATAAGATGGTTTTACACTCCAGAATTGCTCGATATTTTCGTTATGAGGATCGATACCTGCTTTTAGCTGCGCCGGAGTAGTTACCCCGTAATGATCAATCATTTCAGGCAACTTTGGCAAGTCTTTCATTTGAAATGTAATATCAAAAAGCTTTAAAAATTTTTCATGATCGCTGGGTAAAATACACCCTGAAATAAACGTTACCAGGTTTTTATGGTTTTTCCATTTATTCCATTTATAGATACGCGAATACACTTTGTCAATTGCCTTTTGCCTAACAGAACAGGCAATAATACCAATCAAACTTGCTTCCTCCTCATTGTCGGTCCAGGTATAACCATTCTTTTCCAATACAGAAATTACTCTTTCTCCATCCGACAAATTCATCTGACACCCTAATGTTACTACGTGGTATTTCATCGTGTATTAATTTTCAATCCCCTCTTTTCAATATAAAACTAAAAATATCTTAATAAGACAACAAATTACATGCTTCAGTTTATTAAAAATAAACTTCTGAATAAATATTTGACACCGGCACATCTTTGCCGGTTAGAATGTCAAACACTTCGTGAATCATCTCGCTATTACCACACAGAAAGCAATTTGTATCAGCATCAATCTTCTGTGTAAATAAAAAGTCGGTTACCCTTCCTTCAAAATCGCCTTTACTATCGGCTGAAGTACAAAGGGTAATCCGTTTTCTGTTGAAGTCCTGATAATCATAAGCTTCGTTGGCATAACGCACACCATGCAATAAGTGATAATCAAGATTTGGATGTGTCCTCACAAAGCTATGGAATGGACTAATCCCGGTGCCTGTTGCAATAAACAGAAACTTTGCAGACGTAAACATTTCCGGGTGAAATTTGAAAAAACCAAATGGCCCATCCACCCGAACAGCATCTCCCTTTTTCAAGAGCTTTAGCTGTTTCGAAATTTTACCGTTCTCAACTTCCCTCACTAATACCTCCAGAAAATCATCATTCTCACCGCTATATACCGAGTATTCACGCTGATCGCGCTGTTTTTCCGGTCCAACCATAATGAATTGTCCGGTTTGAAATGCCAGTTTATTCCGTTCAAAACGCAACACATATGCAGAATCCGTTAAATACCTGACATCGACTATTTTATGCTTATCCAATTATCAATATTTAATCTAAATAAAAAACTCCTGCAAAAGTATAAAATATTCTTGGCTCAACAATTTCTCATTATTGACGTGCTACACATATTTTTTACTTTTAATATAATACATTTCTTATTTTTACACTTTATAACAAAATTGAACTTACAAAATGAACCGACTAATTCTACCTGCTTTACTGCTTATTTTTTCTTTATCACTAAAAGGGCAAAACATTTCCACTGATGTTTTTAACAACAACAAGAACGCAAAATGGATTTTATATAGAAACAATGATGAAGCGCTTTACAAAATAATTACCAACGAAGCACTGGATTTACTGGAACAACGCAAATCAAAAATTAACCAGTTACAAACGCGTGCTGAATGGTTAAATTATCAAACAGAAATAAAAGAAGAATTCAGAAAACCGCTGGACAAATTTCAAAAGACGCCACTCAATGCACATGTTACAGGAAAACTAAAACGTGATAATTTCACTGTAGAAAAAATAGTATTTGAATCGCAACCAGGGTTATATGTTACCAGTTGCCTTTTTATTCCCAAAAAACGACAAAAACCAGCCCCAGCTATTATTTACTGTTCGGGCCACAGCGACTTGGCATTTAGAAATGAGACCTACCAACGGGTAATTATAAATCTGGTTGAAAAAGGATTCATTGTGCTTGGCTTAGATCCAATCGGACAAGGAGAGCGAATGCAATATCCTGATCCAGTAACAGGAAAATCAAAAATAGGAGGTCCTACAACTGAACATTCATATGCCGGGGCACAAACATTGCTTACCGGCGTTTCCTTATCCGACTATTTTATATGGAATGGCGTTCGCGCCATCGATTACCTGGAAACAAGAAAAGAAGTTGATACTAAACGTATTGGAATTACAGGTCGTTCAGGAGGTGGGACACAATCGGCAATGATTGCTGCTTATGACGATCGTATTTATGCTGCCGCGCCCGAATGCTACATAACCAACTTTACACGGCTTCTGCAATCCATTGGCCCGCAAGATGCTGAACAAAACCCGTACAATGCGATTGCCAAAGGAATCGATCATCCTGACTTCATTCACATAAGAGCTCCCAAACCAACGCTAATCGTAACTACTACACACGATTTTTTTAGTCAGCAGGGAGCACGTGAAACATTTGATGAAGCAAAGAAATCATACAAAGCACTGGGAGCTCCGGAGAATATTCGCAAAGCTGAAGATTTTGGAGTACATGAATCGACCGAAAAAAACAGGGAAGCTGTATATGCTTTTTTTCAGAAGTATCTTGATTTGCCAGGTGATAGTACAGATCATGACGTTACTCCATTCCCGGTTGAAGAACTTTGGGTAACAACTACCGGGCAAGTTGCCTCTTCTTTAAAAAGCGAAAACATATTTAGCCAGAATGCCAAAGCTGTTTCAATAAAAGAGATACCAGAAACTGAACTTAGAGGAAAGATAAAGCAAATAGCCGGAATCGATTTTAATCACCAGTTTACAGCGGCCGTTTTTACCGGAAAAATCCCCGAAGAAACATTTGACGTTCAAAAGTACTTTCTTGAGAATGACCGGAAAGATTATGCTCTTCCGTTGTATGTGATTCAAAAAACGAATACAAAAGCTGATAAAGTACTGATTTGGTTACCGGAAGAAGGGAAAAAAAATCTTCCGGATATTCCGTTATTAAAAAGCCTTATAGAAAATAACTATACCGTAATTGCAGCAGACCTTCCTGGAATTGGCGAACTTTATGATTCTGAATTTAAAGGTGATGGCTTTGTAAAAGGAGTTCCTTTCAACTATACTTTTGGAGCCAACCTGGTTGGAAAAAGCATTACCGGAATTCGCGCAGAAGCAATTGACGTACAGATGCAATATGTAAATAACAACTTCCCTTTTGCAAAACTCTCTGCCCTTGCAGAAGGTGGATTGGTGCAAGCCTTGTTACATTATACTGCTTTTAAAAATCCATTTTCAAAAATAGTGTTACAACATCCGCTTGAATCAAACAGAAGCCTGATTGAGACAGAGTTTTACGATCCAAAGTTAGCATATGCTGTTGTTCCGGGAAGCTTGCCTTTTTACGATTTCCCTGATTTAATAAAATTGCTTCCTGCAAACTCAGTAAAAATTATGGATCCGGTTAATGCCAAAGGCGAGCCCACAGATATTTCAACCGATGATGACGATATTTTTAACTATTTGCAAACAGAATAATATTTCCATTGATTGCTTTAAATGAAGGACTTATACAAAACATCTTATTAAAGAACATCCCTTCTGAAATCGCCCATGTAAGTATAATATTTTACCATTTCTTATCCAGCTTCAGAAGAGCGGCAGATAATATTTCAAAGTTTAACGATTCTCGCGAACATTAATTTTGCTTTTGTTTACCTTTTTTGCATCGGGAAAAGATAGAGAAACAGTGGCTCCTGCCTTTTCATTGTTTTTAATATTAATCTCACCACCGTGCGCTTCCATAATCAACTTTACAAGAACAAGATCGAGCCCTTTGTTTTTATCGGTATGTTCTTCGCCCGGCGCAAAAAGGCTATAAACATTTTTTAATGCATTTGTTGAAAATCCAGGCCCCTGATCGATAAAAGAACAAAATACCTGCTCTCCTGAAAATGCAATTTCAACCAAAATTTCTCCCCCTTCCGGAGAATAATAAAGGGCGTTACGCAATATACTGTCAAAACAAAACTCAGCAAGTTTTATGTCAACCAACACCCTTAAGCTATTAATGTCTCCGTCAAAAGTTAACTTAATCCCTTTTGATTTTATGGTTTCAATATATCTTTCCTTTATCAATTCTGTAAAATACCCTAAATGACAATAATCTTTTTCAATAGAATCCTGCTGTGTTTTTAAACGGGTAATATCAAAACTTACCTTGGCAAATCTTCCCAGCCGTTTAGCAGAACTTTCCAGATATCCGAGCATTTCGACCTGTGCTGTTGATTTTAATTCATCTTTCAGAATACTAATAAAACCAAGAATTCCATTTAGCGGAGTATTAATCTCGTGACTTATTAAACGCAAAAAATCGGATTTTGCTTTATCCAATTGGTGTAATTCTTTGTTTGCTTCTTCCAGTTCAGCCATCCGTTTCCGAACTTCGTTCTCCAAAATCTGATTCTGATTTGTTTGTTGAAGATATAAATACCGGGTCTCCAAAAGATTATTTATTCTCAAGTCTACTTCTATCAAATCAAAAGGCTTTGTAATAAAATCCTTGGCTCCGTTTTTCAACGCATTTTTTTTAGCCTCTGGCGATACATCTGCTGTTAATACCAAAATTGGAAGATAAGTATCCTGAGAAATATATTTTTTCAGTTCGTCCATTACCTGAAAGCCATTCAAATGCGGCATCATTAAATCCAACAAAATAAGATCAGGATTAAATTTTTTGTATATATCAATTATTAAACGAGGGTCTGTTATCGTCTCAATATTTGTATAACCTTTAACTTCCATTAAACCAGTAAGAACGTCAATATTGTCCTGCTGATCATCAACAATCAGAATATGGGCATTCTTTACATCAAAAGGTTTTACAGCATTACTATTTTCGTTATAAAGATTCTGCATTCTTTTAGATTTTACTGATTCAAATATCTATCCACAATCTCCAGTAACTGATTAATATCTATCGGTTTCGTGAGATATCCCTGTACTCCTTCCTGCATTAATCTTTTTATTTGTTTTTCCATGGCATCGGCACTAACAACAACTACGGGAACATTCTTTGTCTCGGGATCTGCTTTTAAAACCTGAACAACTTCGGATCCATGAATATCAGGTAAATTAAGATCGAGTAGTATAAGGAATGGCTTATAATCTTTGGCAAACTGCTTGGTATTTTTCCCATACATATTAGTAATTAAATTTACAAAAGGCCGGTAATCACTCAACACCTGCTCCATTAAATCAATATTTGAAGAATTATCTTCTATATACAGAAGAGTTCCCGTTTTTTGTGACTGTGCAATTGAATTCTCGGTTGTAATATTGCTATGTTGAATTTGTTTGGTCGGGTCATGAGCTAAAGGCAGTTCCAACCAAAAGGTACTCCCTTCTCCCAATTTACTCTCAACACCAATGCTCCCTCCCATAATCGTCATTAACTTTTTGACAATAGAAAGCCCCAAACCCGATCCCTCAATTTCTGTAAGTTCAGCCCCTACCCGCTCAAAAGGCTCAAAAACCTTATCTATACTTTCTTTCGGAATTCCTTTTCCCGAATCAGTAATTGTAATTTTTACTTTCTGATTTTCATCGGTGCTATTTTCTACCAAATGGGACTCAATTTTTACCGAACCATTAGGCTGGTTGTATTTGACCGCATTATTAACAACATTCAGCATTACCTGTTTAAAGCGCTGATAATCGGCCACAACAAACAAAATAACTTCATCTGAAATGATTGTAACCTGCCTATTTGATGCAAGAGGTTCAAGTAAATCCATGACTTCTGTAATAACTCCATGAACATTAATAGCCTCAAGTGATAAGGAAATGCGGTTGGATTCGATACGTGCAATATCCAATACTTCATTTATCAACTCCAACAAATGCTTTCCGTTTTTTAAAATCTGGCGTATATTCTTCTTGTATTTGGGCTCCAATTCTACCATATCCAAAAGTTGGGCAAACCCCAAAATAGAATTCATTGGGGTACGAAATTCATGGCTCATACGAGAAAGAAACTCGCTTTTTGCATGATTTGCCTTTTCTGCTTCCTGTTTTGCTTTTTTTATCCTTTCCTCAGCTTCCTTTCTTACCGTAATATCTATAATATTAGTAAGAGCCATTATCTCTCCTCCGAACTCGATAGGCGTAAAATCAACTTCAACAGGAAATAACTTACCATCCTTTTTACAAGCGAGTAAATCATCTCTTTCTCCAGCGTTTCGTTGTTCCGACTGTTCTAAAAGAAAATTAATCTGTAAGTTGTCTTCCGTAAAAATTATATTAATATTTTTCCCAATAAGCTGACTGTTACTATAACCAAAATATTTCTCTGTCATGGTATTGGCCACATGGATTATCCCTAAAGAATCAACCAGCATTATGGAATAAGGGGAACTATCAAATATCAGCCGGATACGCTCTTCAGCCATTTTCCGTATATCAATTTCGTTTTGCAACGATAAATTAATGGCTTCCAATTCCCGGGTGCGCTCCCTTACCTTTTCTTCCAGCTCTTCATTAAGTTCCCGTATTTTCTTTTCAGCATCTTTCTTTTCTGTAATATCTTCAACAATACTTTCGTAATACTCTATAGCACCATCTGTTCTTCGAACTATTCTTACATTTTCCCTGATATAAATATATTTTCCAGAATTGGTTTTCCAGCTTTTTTCCAGTCCTTTTACAAACCCCTCATCTTCTGCTTTACCATCAAGCTTTCCTCGCCACTCTTTCGAGCCGGCAAAAAAGAAATTTTCATCGCCGTTTTTTTCCAGCAATTCCGTTAAAAAGCTAAACCCCAACATTTGCACCAACTCCGGATTAGCATTCAATAACATCCCTTCAGGAGTTGATTGATATATTCCCAGCGGGGAATCTTCAAAAAAAACACGATACTTCTTCTCGCTTTTTGATAATTTATTATTTAATGACTGGAATAATATTACCAGCCCCAGAAATAGAACAATAATAAAAGCGGTAAGAAGCATTCCTGTAATTCTCATATTACGAACACTGGCAAAAGCCTCATCTTCATTAATCTCACTTACAATTCCAAAATTATATTCAGCATCCCAAATCCACGCCCCAACAACCTTATCTCCCATATAATTCCGATACCCACCAAGATCGCTTCCCGACTTTCCGGCAAGAAGACTCTGTACCATTGGGGTTTCCTCTGCTGAATGGACATATTGCTTTCCATTCTTCTTATTAACAGCGTCAGTAATTTTCAATCTTAAAATTGAATTTTGTTCTGCTTTGAGCCTCCCATCTTTAATCAATCTCTGCATAAAACGACTACTACTAATCATGGCCCCGTCTCTGTTAACACAATAGGTTTCCCCAGTCGTCCCCATTTGTGCTCGTTGAAAAATGGCGGCAAAATCATCGTTTGGATTTATTCGTAAAGCAAAAAGGGCGATAATTTTTCCAGTATCATTTTTAATCGGCGTTCCAACAAACATGGTCACCCGTTCGTTTTTTAGATGATTATCGGTTCCAGGCAAAGGAACATCTGAAAACATGGGTAAAATCAAAACAGTTTCTCCTGCCCACATTCTTTTTAATACTTCCTGCTGCTGGGTTAATAAATTCACGGTTCCGGTATTGGCATCCCGGGAAGAAGCAATACTTATATTATCAGCATTTATAACAAAGAATCCTTCATAATCACTGGCTGCATAAAATGGTTTTAACCGTTCGCGAAGTTTCTTCAGAATATCAGAATTTATCAATTTCTCCTGGGTTGGTTCAACTTTTAGTAAGTCTTCTACCAACGGCAAAATTTCGTGCGCCCAAACCTCACAGCTCTTCTTGTTTCTTGCTGTCCATGAATAAAATCCCTGATGGGTTGTTTCAAGAATGGTATTTAGATAATTCCCAATATATTGCTTCTCGTGCTTTTCAATTTTATTAATCGCAAAAAAAGATGCAACTATAATAATAATAACCGCCAATACAAGCGATAATGGGAGTTTGTATTTGTAATACTTCATTGGTCAGCCTTTGAAATTTTCACATCAATCCATATAGCGTCCAAGCTATTTACCGATAAATATAAAATAAAAATAACTAAATATTTGAATATGTTTTAAATTAAATTCGCAAAAACGACTTATACAGTGTTAATTAAGTAGTAATAACTTTGAAAATGAATGTTGGGAGCCTACTAAGTCGGAGAACAAAATATATGGAAAAACAATAATTTGGGAAATTCGAACAAGCAACCAAACAGGCACAACATTAAACCACAAAAAAAACGAAAGAGATTGTTTAACATTCTTCATGCTATCTCTATAAAAAACATTCTTATTTATAAAAATCCTATTCCTAATATTTTGTCATTTTAGTGACTCCACATTTGCTGTTTTTGGTGTCCTAATAATCTTCAGTTCTTAACTTACACCGCATAATAAAAGCGTTTCCATCAGTTTCTGCCTTTTTTATTACATCTTCAAAACCAAATCGTTTCTTATTTCGAATTTCATGCCCGGTTATTTGATACGCATTTAGCGGAATATACAACTCGTCATTATCAGAAAGATAAACAGGATCATCCCAAAGCCCACCATCAATATCGTTAATCAAATCTTTTGCATACATTGTTCTCCAATCTGATTTTCGAATAATTAAATGAAACGGATAAGACCCCAGCTGGTAAACCATAAAAATGTAATTTTTATTTTCAAGATATGTTTTTACTTCCCAATGTTGTGTATTATTCATTTGCTTTATAGTCTTCAGAGAATCTGCAGTATCTGCCTTCTTTAAAATTTGCGACAAAGTAGGATATGATTCCCCGTGAAAAACATAATCAGGAACAAGTTCTCCATTGTTAAATGCAAAAACGGTATCGTTAACGGAGGAGAATAGATGTAAACTATCACTGGTTAATTCAGCTATTTCAGAGTGTCCGCCAAACCGGGTAAACTTTTGCTTTGTAGGGTTTAAAACCTGTTGCCGCTTTCCACGGGAAGTATATTCAGAAAGATAGCCGGGAGCATTTGTTTCATGAAAAAGATAAAATTTATCCTGATAATAAAAAAAGCTACTGCCAGGAAGCCTCACGCTAAATAGTCTTTCCTTTAGCCGGCCCTCTTTTGAAAAAGAATAAATTCCTTTATCTGCCCAAACAGCATAACCTCCATTGTAGTCAATAACCCAGCGTGGATTTCCTGTTTGAGACGTATTGCCAATTTTATTTAGAAAACGACCTTCTTTTGAAAAACGCAACAACTCGGTTTCTTTCCCCAACCGCTGCCTGATAATTATATCGTTCCCCAGAAGTTTTATATCTTCCATTTCTCGTATAACAACATTTTTATCAGACGATTTCAACTCTATATAGCTTACATCAGAAATCAAACTTGAAATTGGTTGTATATCATCCGTTTCTTTCAGATTAATTGTTTTAACATCTTTTATTTTTTGTTCACTGGGTGAACATGCAATATTAAAAACCAACAGTACAATACAAAACTTTACTAAATTTCTCATCTATTAAATTTTACAAAATATCAAAATTGGATTATTTTTTCACTAAAATTTTCCACTGCAATATTTAATCCAATTTTCGATGCTTCTTTGTTTATATCTTCTCATACGTATCGTTTATTGCCATCTGTAACTGAAAAAGATAGTCGTTCTTGTCTATTGTCAGGTATTTTAGTTTGCTTGCCTACTTGTTGAAAATAACATAAGAAGTTTGAGGCTGGGTCCCTTCTTTCTGCCAGAAATTTGATAAACCAGGCATTTTACATTTTCAAACACACTCTTTATCAGCGTAAAAAACAGTTTGTTAATCATCGCAAATCCAGCCATTGCTCTTTCTTCAAAAAAACAGCAAGAATATTATAATTCCCAAAACCAGGCTCATAAACAGGTTTAAATTCACCTGCTGCAAAATTATAAATCTTATTATTGAGTGGCTTAAAATAATATGTTTGTTTATTGCAAATATTAAAACCGTTTTCTTCTACCAAAATATCTAATTTTACATTGTTGGGTAAAATTCTACCCACATCCTCCCCGCTTTTGTCCAGTAGGTGCGCCTGGTAATCACTCTCCTTCTTATTACAACCACAGAGCCTGCTTTTATTCCATATCTACTTACCAGATGTATACTAAACTCAAATTATTTGAAAATAACCACGATGTCCCCCTGTTCAAAAGTACCACCTTCTGTGGCTTAAATCGAATACTGTTTTTATCCGGAAAAACAACTAAAAAATTAGTTTTCAAAAGTAACAAAAATTGTGCCTCCTGTTAGAAATTATTCCGAACAATAAGAATCAAGAGATAAATTTATTTGACAAAAAGATTTTTCTTATTTTCAATCGTGAATATCAGTAAATTAGTCTACTTTAAATAACTTTACATAAACTAAAAAGAGCTAACTAAAATGAAATCATGCCTGGCATTACTTTTTATTGTGTTTATTTTGGGTGGATGCAATAAACCAAAACCCCAACAGGAAGAATCCTTTGAACTAAAACCGGCCAGTGAAGGGATGACTATTGTTACCAGATTATATGAAAATTCGACAACAGCGGTTGAATATGAAATACCAGTTATAAAAGGGACACAGATAAAGCACGGGATTCAGAAAAGGTATTATCAGCATGGAAGTTTATACTCTGAAATTCCTTACGTAGCTGGCAACAGAGTCGGCATTGCTTATACTTATTATCCGGTAGCAGCGAAAGAAGAACCTGTAGTATGGAAAGAGCAGCCTTATGTAAACAATAATCTGGAAGGTATTTGTAAAAGATATCACCGCGACGGTTCATTGCAAGCCGAATATGAATATAAAAACGGGCTTCCCGCCATTGGCTTAAAAGAATACTACAAATCGGGAACCCAGGTAAAACAACCAGACTTGCTGCTTTCAAAAAGCCGAGCCGGGAAATACTACCTGATAAAATCACGACTCTCGAACAACAAAAAAAACGTTGACTATTTTATTGGCGATTTAATTGAAGGCAAATATCTACCAAATAATTTGAAAGGTCTGCAAGTAAAAAACGGAACCGGCGAAATACTTCTTCCTCTTGATACCCGTAAAGTCACCATTACCGCAGTTATGCAAACCTCCTATCAAAACCAATACATTGTTTCAAAGACGCTTTCATTCTGATTTTGGAAAAAGTACCTAAAATTTATTACATTCGTTTTGTTAAAAACCGACTTATGATAAACCGAAATAATCTTATAAAAACGACTACCAGATTTTCTTTGCTTTTTCCATCTCCCTGAAAGTTTTTAACAGTTCAAATTTCCACCGAAAAGTATTGGATTAAATTATAAAACCAACTTGACAACTAATACAAATGAATAAAAATAAATCCTTCCACGTTTTAACCATCTTAGCCTGTTTAATCATACTGGAAAGTTGTAAGCAACCGCCTCAAACAGAACAAAAAATAGACAGATATGCACTGGTCTCCAGGCATAATATTACGGTTAATGCATTTGACTCTCTATCCTCCCTCTCCGTTGGAAATGGCAGTTTTGCTTTTACGGTTGATGCCACGGGGCTGCAAACATTTCCCAGTGTATACAAAAACGGGGTTTGCCTGGGAACCATGTCGGATTGGGGCTGGCATAGTTTTCCCAATACCGAAGACTTTAAACTGGACGAAACATATAAATATTACGAGGTAGAAGGTCGCAAAATTCCCTATTCTGTTCAATGGGATGAAGGAAGAAAAAAAGAAGCAGCCAACTATTTCAGGGTTAATCCGCATCGTCTGCATCTGGGTATTGTTGGCCTTGATCTGACTCATTCTGATGGAGCACTTATTACACCGGAAGAAATTACAGAAATTAATCAAAACCTGAATTTATGGGAAGGAGTCATTACCAGTTCATTTGAAGTCGACAAGAAGCAAATGAACGTGCAAACCTGTTGCCATCCCGAAAAAGACATGGTGGGAATACGAATACAATCGGAGAACATAAGAAAAGGAAACACAGGGATAAAAATCCGTTTCCCATACCCCTCGGGAAATCATGTTGACGACGGATGCGACTGGACAAACAGTGAAAAACACTATTCTGAAATTCTGGAGAAAAAAAACAACAGTGCTATTTTAAAACATACCATCAACACAACGACTTATTTTGTAAAAGTTAACTGGACAGGCAAAGCCAATTTAACAGAAAAAGAAGCCCATTACTTTGTTTTAAAACCGGAGAAGGAGAACACTTCCTTTTCAGCCTCGGTTGAATTTAGCAAAACACAAAATTTCACAGAGGATACTGGCTTTGATGCAATAAAAAATTATTCTGCAAACCAATGGAAAAACTTTTGGGGAAGTGGTGGTGCGGTTGACTTTTCCGGCACCAACGATCCACGTGCCCGGGAACTGGAACGACGCGTTGTTCTGTCACAGTACTTAACACGCATTCAATGTGCAGGCGATCTTCCACCACAGGAAACAGGCCTCACATTTAACAGCTGGTATGGAAAGTTTCATATGGAAATGCATTGGTGGCACAGCGCTCACTGGACTTTCTGGAACAGAAATGAAATATTACAGAAAAGTATGGATTACTATAACCACATTTTTCAAGTGGCAAAACACAAAGCTGAAAATCAGGGATACCATGGAGTTCGCTGGCCAAAAATGACCGATCCCAGTGGTGGCGACAGTCCTTCGGGAGTAGGAGAATTCCTGATTTGGCAGCAACCACATATTATTTATTTTGCCGAGCAATGTTACCGGGAGCATCCTACCCAAGAAACACTTGATAAATATGCAGAGCTGGTTTTTGCCACAGCAGATTTCATGGCAAATTTTGCCCGTTACGATGAAAAAAAGGATAAATATATTCTGGGGCCGCCACTTATTCCGGCACAGGAAAGCCTGGAAAAAGAAAAAACAGTAAACCCACCCTTTGAAATAGCATACTGGCACTGGGGGCTCTCAATTGCACAGCAATGGCGCGAGCGTCTCCAAATGGAGAAAAATAAGGAATGGCAAATGGTAATAAACAAATTACCTTCGTTTGCTCAAAAAAACGGATTATACCTTGCAGCCGAAAGCGCTCCTGATTCTTACACAAATGAGCATTATTTCTCTGATCACCCAATGGTTTTAGGCGCTTTTGGAATTATGCCACAAACCGTTGATTTAGACACTGTTATTATGGCAAAAACATTCGACCACATTAATAAAATTTGGAATTGGCCAAGCACCTGGGGTTGGGATTACCCGATGGCAGCTATGTGCGCTACCCGCCTGGAGAAACCGGAAGAAGCAGTAAACTTGCTGTTAAAAGATGTACTAAAAAATACTTACCTGGTTAATGGTCACAATTACCAGGGGACACGTTTACGCATTTACCTGCCCGGAAATGGCGGACTCCTTACCGCTATTGCTATGATGTGCGCAGGCTACGACGGGAACAAAAAAACAAATCCGGGATTCCCTCCTGACTGGAAGGTAAAATGGGAAAACCTTGAACCGGTTTTCTAATTTTATTGACAAAAACTTCAGGAGTAGAGAATAACGAACCATGCTCCTGATTGGAATGACAAATTTCAGCCCTGATTCTTTGTTCTTAGTTCTTACGGTTTTAAAATTAATTCAGCGAAATTAAATTACTTTTCCCATCCTTTTTCTTTGGTTGGAAGAAGGGAAAACCGATTTCAAGGCTTTCGTCAAAAAGCGAGTTTAAAACCTCATCAGAAATGGTGTTTTGAATAAACGCGTACAAGATTCTTTCTTCCCTGAATTTTAAGGTATACATTAAAAAAAATAACTCTGCACTTACCTTTTTGAAGTAGCTATAATTTACTTTTTCTCCGGATAGTTCAGCGATGGTCTCTTTCATTTTTTCCCTAACATCATTATGAAACGACCCCATTACTGATATACAACGATGCTTTTCAATAAATTTTTCAATTTCAGGAAACAGAATATTCTCTTTAATCTGGGAATAGCGGTTAACCCGTTCCAAATCTTTGAATAAAATCAGCAAATCATATTTCGTTTCCACATCCTCCGGATATTCTTCAAACCGTTGCAACAATGGTATTATCTTTTGTAACTTCTCATCCAGCAAAAAGTTATTCTCGACAAGGCACCCCAAATAGCTATCTTTTGCCGGCGGACTATATGGATGATTGTCAATAGAACTATGCAAAAGGCTCATTAATTTATTAATCCCGGCTTTCAGATCATCCATTGCTATTTTCTTTGAAACAAGGTTATCAATTAGCCACACAATATCAGCAGGGACACAGGATTCAATCAATTGTTTATTTTCATTTGCCAATTGATTCAAATCTGCCCCTTCCATTACCTCGTTAAATAAAACATTTAACTTTTTTAGTCTTCCCGCTCTATTCGAAAAAGCTTCAGGCATTTGTTCACCTTTTATATTCAATACAATATTAAAACATAAAAATGAAACATATACCAACCAACGTGTTAACACTTATCAATAGAACCATTGTTTAATAATGAATTTTCATTCAATCGAAAATTGTTCCTTTCAAAATTATTTCTACTTTAATGCTTCAATAAACGAACAATACCGGGGCAAACTGCAATGAAAATAGTAGTTCGTACAATGTAATGAGAGTTGAAGAATTAAAGCTTCGACTTAAAAATCTTGATACTTGTTACTTAGCGTCTTGATTCTATAAATAAAAACGACACAAATAAATTTAAATGAAAAGAGCAATTATTCTCTGTGTACTTATTTCATTTTGTTTTTTAGTACATGCACAAACACAAAAGAAGCTATTAACCCATGACGATATCTTGAAATGGGAAAGAATTACCGAACAACACATTTCAAACAATGGGAAAATTATTGTTTACAAACAGGAACCATGGAAAGGAGATGTTACGCTAAAAATAACTACCGACAAGGGAGAAGAAATGGCATCAATAAAATGCGGGACAGATGCCCAAATCACAGCCGATTCAAAATATGTAGTTTTTAAGCTGATACCTGCGGAAGATACAATCAGGCAATTAAAACTGCAAAAAACAAAAAAGGAAGACATGCCGCCCGACCAACTGGCTATTTATAACATCAGCAATAAAACACTGGAGAGAGTGGATAAATTAAAGTCGGTTAAAGTTCCTGAAAGATGGGCAGGATTGATTGCCTGGCAAACCGAAGCGCCCAAAGACACAAGCAAAACCGACAAAAAAACGGATAAAAAAACATTTCCCTTATTCATAAAAAACCTGCTTACAGGCGAAACTACAGAAATTCCGGCTGTAAGCGACTATGCTTTTGCCGAAGAAGAAAAAATGCTCGCTTTTGTTTCGGAAGGAGAAGAAGAAAGCTTTGAGCCGGGTGTTTATATTTATAAATTTTCCGAAGAAGAACCCCAGAAAATAACAGAAGGAAAAGGGAAATATAAACAACTTACTATTTTTAAAGATGGTACCAAAGTGGCCTTCCTGCAAGATACCACTCAAAAAAAAGAGGAAGAAAATTATAGCCTCTGCCTTTGGGATGGAAACAAAATAGCAAGCGAAGTTGTAAGAAATACCGATCAGGCATTCCCTGAAAAGTGGAAGATCAGTGAAAACGGGAAGTTATCTTTTTCAGACAGTGGCAGCCGCATATTTTTTGGAACTGCCCCGGAAAGGCCGGACAAAGACACTACCGTGCTGGAAGAAGAAATACCGGTACTGGATATCTGGACATGGGATGAAGAAGTTTTGCAAACCGAACAACTCCATAATCTGGACAAGGATCTCAAGAAAACATACCTGGCCGTTTTTCATACCGACCTGAAGAAAGCGGTTCAGTTAGAAACCCAACAGCTAAGTGGAATTCGGCAATTCAATAAAGACGATACTGAAAAGCTGGTAGCGTGGTCCAATCATTCGTATGCTGTTCAGGCGATGTGGGAAGGAAGCCCGGAGCACAATGATTTCTATCTGGTTGATATAAAAACAGGTAAGACAGAGCTCATAAAAAAGGATTGCAGGGCAACTCCTCGTATTTCGCCCGACGGGAAATTTGCCTACTGGTACAATGCACCAGACTCTTCATGGTACACCTACGAAATAGCTATTAAAAAAGAGTTCAAAATAACTACTCCAGAAGTTATTCAGTGTGCAGACGAGCTAAACGACAGGCCAATGCTACCCGATCCCTATGGCACAGCTGGCTGGCTGGAAAACGATGATGCTATTCTGATTTACGACCGTTACGACATTTGGAAAGTTGATCCGGAAAACCAGGCAGCGCCAGTTAACTTATCGCAGAATGGAAAAACAAAAAACATCAGCTACCGGGTTATTAACCTGGAACGGGAATTTAGCCCTCACTGGCCGGGCCGCCCGGAAGGGATAAAACCGGGAGAGCCGCTGTTACTTTCCGCGCACAATGAAGTTACCCGCGCCGATGCTTATTACTGGCTGGAGTGGAATAAAAACAAAGCGCCCAAAGTATTATTCTCGGGCAAATACAGTTTAAACACGCCACAAAAAGCCAAAGATGAAGACGTCATTCTTTTCACCAAAGAGAATTTTGAAACATATCCGAATCTACTCGTAAGCGATTTAAGTTTCAAAAAACAAGTACAAATTTCGGATGTAGCCCCGCAGCAAAAAGATTATTCGTGGGGAACCATTGAACTGGTTTCATGGACTTCGCTGGATGGAAGAAAGCTGGAAGGAATGTTGTGTAAACCGGAGAATTTCGATCCAGCAAAGAAATACCCCATGATTGTGAACTTCTATGAAAAAAGCTCGCAGGGATTATACAGCTACCGAATGCCTGAAAATCATCGTTCTACCATTGACTACCATTATTACACCAGCAACGGTTACATCGTTTTTAATCCTGACATTTATTACAAAACAGGGTACCCGGGCGAAGATGCTTTTAACTGTATTATGCCTGGCGTTACAGCATTAATCGACAAAGGTTTTGTGGAAGAAAACCACATTGGGGCGCAAGGGCACAGCTGGGGTGGTTACCAGGTGGCCTATTTAGCTACCCGCACCAATCTATTTGCAGCTATTGAATCGGGAGCTCCGGTGGTGAATATGTTTAGCGCTTACGGAGGCATCCGGTGGGGATCGGGTTTAAATCGCTCGTTCCAGTATGAGCATACACAAAGCCGCATTGGGAAATCAATTTGGGAAGCGCCGTTGCGTTATCTTGAAAACTCACCATTGTTTACGCTCGATAAAATACAAACACCCATTCTGATTATGCACAACGACGACGATGGTGCCGTACCATGGTACCAGGGAATTGAATTCTTCATTGGGTTGCGCCGGATGCAAAAACCAGCATGGCTGCTAAACTACAACGATGCTGACCACTGGCCCACAAAAGTGCGGGACAAAACAGATTTTCAAATTCGGATGGCACAATTTTTCGACCACTACCTAAAAGAAAAACCAATGCCCAAATGGATGAAAAAAGGAATACCGGCTATAGATAAAGGCATGGATTTAGGATACGAACTCGAGAAAGAGTAATCTTTCTATTTACATAAAAAAGAAATGATAGCTTGGTTTAAGAACCAGGCTATTATTTCTAAATATGAAAAGCGACATTAATTGGCACAATGCATCTCTTATCCTCTAAGTAATTCCGCGCGATCAATAAATTCAACGCAAAAGAAAAATACACTCTCCTTTTTCATGAATTATGTTTATTTTTAAATGGTTAAAAACCGGAATAACCAAAATACCAATTAATAGCTAGTGTCATGTCAATTATGAAATGACGTAAATATTTTGTACTTTCACAAAAAACAGCTATGGAAAAGTACAAAGTAACTTTAACAAAAGAGGAGCGAGAAGAATTAGAGTCAATCATCCATAAAGGCAAACATACTTCTCAACGTTTTCGTAACGCCTACGTTCTTTTAAATTGTGATGAAGGAGCATACTCAGATAAAGTAACCAATACAGAGATTAGTAAAATTCTGAAAGTTGGGATGCGTACAATCGACCGCATAAAGAAACGCTTCATAGAGGAAGGGTTTGATGCTGTACTTGAACGGAAGCCATCCACCAGGGAATACGAGAGGAAAGCAGACGGTGATTTTGAAGCCCGTTTAATCGCTTTAAGTTGCAGTGAACCGCCTGAAGGATTTTCAAGGTGGTCGCTCAGGTTGTTGGCAGACAAAGTGGTTGAATTACAAATTGTTGATTCGATATCATATGAAACGGTTCGTTCCGTTTTAAAAAAACGACTTAAAACCCTGGAAAGTTAAAGGTTGGGTAATCCCTCCCGGGTCTGACAGCGAATTTGTTGCCAGTATGGAAAAGGCTCTGGATGTTTACAAAAGGCCTTATGACGAATCGAAACCTGTAGTCTGCATGGACGAATCGCCCAAACAACTAATTGGCGAAACAAGGACAGGCATGCCAATGGAGCCAGGAAAGGAAAAACGTTGTGATTACGAATACATACGGAAAGGCACATGCAATATATTTATGGTAAACGAGCCATTGAGCGGCAAACGACGCGTTAAAGTGACAGAAAGAAAAACAAAAACTGATTGGGCAACTTTGATAAAAGAAATAGCGGATGTAGATTATCCTGATGCAGAAAAAATCACATTGGTCATGGATAATTTTAAAACCCATTCGCCAGGTGCTCTTTACGAAACGTTTGAACCTGAAGAAGCAAAAAGAATTTGGGACAGGTTTGAGTTTGTATATACTCCGAAACATGGGAGCTGGTTAAATATGGCAGAAATTGAGTTGAATGTATTGAATAAACAGTGCCTTAACAGGCGAATTGATAATATGGAAGAAATCATCTCAGAAACAAATGCGTGGCAAAACCACCGGAACAATAAAACAGCCAAAATAAATTGGCAGTTTACTACAAAAGATTCACGGGTAAAACTAAAAAGACTTTATCCGTCAATATTAACTTGACATGACACTAGTTAAACCTTAAAAAGTCTACTATTTTTTGAAACCTTATCTTTGAAAAAAAGCAATTTCCCAAGACTTAAGATTTGAATAAGGTCAAAAAGAATTTGCTCTTTAATTCTATTGAGCATTTTCTTCAGGTTGTAACCTGTTCCGGCCAATATTGTATTTAATTGGTCACCAATTACACCTTTCAAATAATTTCTTAACATTCTGTGATCGTATTTGATATGACTAATCACTGGTTCTATTCCTGCCCTTGCCCTAAATTGTTTCCTTGCTTTCTGTTTTTGGTATTGTGTGGTTTCATTTTTAGGGACCGATGGTGATATGATTTCTGTTCCATTAATTTTCTTTTTCCCTTTATAGCCCTATCAACAATTCCTGTTTTTGGTTTGCTTTCTGTTAAATATTCTGTTTGGGTAAAATGTTCTTCAAGTGTATGACCATCGTAGGGGTTGCCTTCAAAAGCAATAGCACCCACTACAATCTTAGTGGTTTTAGTTAATACAATCCCCGATTTATTCCCAAACTCAAACTTCTTGGCTTCTTTTCCCTTCGCAATACAACTAACCTCTGGTTCGTGAATGCTGTAAATCTTATTTTTATCTGTCTTTTCCTGAAGTAAAATCTTATTGAGAATGATGAACAACTCCTTATATTTTTGTTGCTGTACAGGTGTAAACTTTCTTTCAATATCCCTGACCTGGCGGCCTGCTATGGTTTTGATTTTGCGCATGGCTGCTTTGGCTTGCTTTTTCCTTCTGGGATGACTGTGAAAACGCTGGTCTATCATTAACTGCTTTAAAGTCCTTGTATAAGTTTGGCGCAATGTTATCCCTTCCTGTTTGGCTATCTTGTTTACTTTCCCGATAATACGTTTATGCAGTTTCGCATCGGTCGGGTAGGTAATGTTCTTCTCCTGCACGGTACTGTCAATCAACACCTCTTTTTCTTGAGCCTCTTTTCCAAATAGTTGTATCGATACTTTCAATAGTTTTTCCGCACCTTCTTTGCCTATCCGGTTCCTAAAATGTATAAATTCTGTCGGGTCGAAGGGCTTTTGGGTTTGAAAAACTTTCTCGCCGCTAAAGTATTGCCAGTACGGGTTTTCAATCCACCTGTCAACCATGGCCTCGTCACTTAAATTATAGATGTGCTTTAGCAATAGCAGTCCAACCATCCTGCGGATAGGAACTGAAGGACGGCCCGTTTCCGAATAATAAACAGAAAACTCTTCCTCAATTGAATCCCAATCTATTTGATGAGATAAAATACAAAGTTCATGTTCTAAATTAATGAACCTCTTCAGAGGTGTGTCAAAAATACTCAACTGTGGTGCTTTGTCTTGTTTCCCAACCATATCTGCAAGCTTTTTCACTAATTTACCTATTTGCTTGCATTTTTAGAAACCAAATAAAAATTGTTATGAATTGATTACCAACAATCTATTGTGTTTTTAAGGTTTGACTATCTATAATAGTTTTTCCAGAACCTATAAAGTCATCAATAAAGACAAGAGCATTCAAATCTCGATTTTCGTTAATTTTTTTTCGAGCTTATCAATAGTTGTAGAATTATCTTTATAAATATTATTAGCCTCAACAAATAATTTGGAATATTCAGCTCCACTTTTTACTGGATTTTGGTCTAAATAGCTAATTAAGATATCATCTCTTTTTCGTTGACTTTCTTTAATAACTCTTTCCTTATTTGCTCTTCTAATTTCTTTTTTTACTTCGCGAAATAAATCTTCCATTTTTTCTCGTATTTCGCTATTGCTGTAAAATTTTACATGTTCTAGAAGTTTGAACATGTTCCTTTGATTCTCTAATCCTTCAAATTGTTCTAGCCATTCTCTTACAATATCAGTGGTTATTTCTTTCCCTCTGTATAGATTCCAGCTTTTCGTGAGCCTATTCAACTCGTCATGTTTTACTTTTAATTGTTCTTCATATTGTTGCCTCAAAACAACTCTTTGTTCTTCTTGGAAAGTTGTTATAATTTTTTCCATTCCCTGACTGATTAACCAATCTTTAAAAAATTTGACAACAAAAGTGTAAGAGTTATCTTCAATAATTAGAATATTTCTCTGTATAAATTCAGCTAGCGTCTTTTCTGCCTGTAATTCTGTAAGACCATTAGCAATTGATTTGTCGATAATCATTTGCTTAGTGGACTTTTGACCTTTTTTTAAAATCTGTCCTATCGATAGTAGAACTTTTCTTCGATGAATTGATATCTCCTCCTCTTCTTTTTCTTTAATTCCATCTTTCCAAAAATGAGAAAAGTCTGTTGCTGCTATATTATTGCTAGTTATTACTATTAGAAATATTTGAAAACAGTAAGTGCATATTATAGACGAAACAATATTCTCCAATCCAAATCTTTTATATTCAAGAATAAAGAAATATCTTTACAGCAGAGTTATTTGAAACAATGGAAAAACTAAGCAAACCAAAGAGTTTTGCTCGTTTCTAAACCATTACCTATTGTGAGTTTCTTTTTTTCAAGTTACTGTTTTACAGTCATATACATCAAAATGTTATAGTTGTCGCAAATGGATGCCTGGCCATATGAAATGTCAGGTGTTTTTTTATTTCACAGATATCAGCAATTTCTTTAAGGTATCCATTCAATTTCTGATTTGAGATTAATGGGAATATTTTATTCCGGTTAACAGATTTTGGATGTTTTTTATATTTATTCAAGATATCCAATGCTTTTGGAGAAGAGGAATTTTAACCGTGATCTTTGTTTTCTGCCTGTTGGAAAAAATCCAGTATTGACCGTCAATACCTAGAGATATTTCATCTGGACTCAGATTGATGGCATCAATATATGACAGACCTGTATAACAACCAAAAACAAAAATATCTCTCACTGTTCTTAAACGCTCAATCGCAAAGGCTTTGTTTTCAATTGTGGTAAGTTCCTTTTCAGATAAAAACCCTCTTTCACTTCTTGTAAAATGTAATTTGTATGACCCAAAAGGATTTTGAACAATCCACCCCAGCCTTTGTCCAAGATTTATTATTTTTCTGAATCGTTCCAGGTGTTTCATCACACCATTGTTGCTGAGTGGCATTTGGTGGTCTTACGGCTTAAAGTTTCGCATGAAAATCTCAAAATCAGTAATAAATTTATAGTTGATTTGAACCAGGTAGAAATCTGTAGCTTTAAATTTTTTCTTTAGAAATCGTTCAATATATTTTTTTGTCGTGTAATAATTTTTCATCGTTCCCGGAGCCAAAATACTTTCTTGGGTATTATTATGATATTCCACCAGCTCCATTAATGTATGATCATCAAAGGAATCGCCCAGGTAGAGGGACTTAATATTTTCTGGAGTGACTTGTTGTTTACTAACTTGTAATTCCCGGTATGCTTCTGCTAACTGTGCACGTACGTGCTCTAAATAACTATTAAATTTCTTGGCCTCTATGCCGGAACCTTTTGCAATTCCACGGTTGTTATTCCAGTCATCAACAGCCATGTGCTTTTTCAGGGATAATTCAGTACGCCTTGATTCAACAGTAATTCGTGCATAGATAATTCCTTTGGTTTTATCCTTCTTACCTGTCCGAAGAATAAACTGAATACCGAAAGTATGAGTTGTTTTCATATCATACAATTTTTAACGATTTAATCCGCTTTAATGCATTTTTAGTTGATTGACTCACCGTTTAACTCACCAAGGGAATCAAAACGAATCAAACAAGAGTATTATAAATGTTAAAACACCCTCGATTATCAACTGAAACACAATCGGTTAATCCTTCCTGGTGAGTTCAAAGGTAAATCAAAAACGAACTCACCGTTTAACTCACATTTTTTATGATATTTATTGATTTGTATCGATATGGCTAAAAACAGAAAAGCCTGTAAATCATACAACTTACAGGCTTTTGGGTTTCTTTGAAATCCCCTTTTGTCGGGGTAGCAGGACGAAACTGACAACCTGTAAGCATTTTATTATCAAATAAATATAAATAATATATCTGAAAGAACTCACCGTTTAACTCACCTGAAATTTGGTTCTATTTAATTCAATTTGAAATGAGTTATATTATTTCAAATGTACAAAATCATATCATTTGAGACAATAAAATTTTTAGTACAACAATCAACTTAAGGATAATAACCTGAAATATCACTATATCAAAATAGAAGGAAAGGCGAGCTCTCAGGATTTATTCCATTTGAAAACGATTTTACTTATAACCGAAACAGTGACATTATTTCTGTTATTCGGGAGCAGGTGAGAAATTATGAACGGTTGGTTAAGTAATGGACAGAACAGCTTCATAACAAAATATTTAATACAGATGAGAGTCAAGTCAAAGTATAACAAAACCAAAGGCTGTCCGAAAAGTAAAATCGGACAGCCTCTTTGGTTTAAATTTTTGATAAAATAAATCAGGGCTGGGCTGTATAGCTCAGATGTATAATTATATCTGAAACAGACTCCATGATTTGCTTATCTGCACTTTTTGAAAAACTGAGACGCCAGGAAGATTCAACCCCGGTACCTTCAAAAGGCAGATAGCGTCGGTCATTAAAATTCAATATAAAAAGGCCGGAATCATTTACAGCCCTCGAAAGGGCAATGCTTTGCTGGCTTCTGAAATCTTTCAGTACCTTGGCATCCTCTGAAGTAGCATCTTTAGTTCTGTAAATCGTGTTATTTACCTGGTTCAGGGTTGCATAAACATTCTGATAAGGCCCAACAACGGCAGGAATTGTAATACTGACTGATTTAATCCGGCGATTATAGTGCTCCGGGAAATCAGTATCGAACAGCTCTTTTTTCAGCGAAAAGGATACTTCTTTTGTTTTGGTCAACTCTGGCCAATCCTTTCCCATAAGCTGTTTTAGGGAAATTACTTTTTCAATTTCCAGTAACCGTTCATTATTACACATGTATGCTTTTTCCAGGTTTCCAATATCGAGAAGTAGCCCTTCGCCTGCCAACAACCCTTTTTTCAGGCTACTCAAATGAGATAAATGTTTCTTCATCTCTGTTAAGTTCTTCCTGGTAAGCCTTTTCCGCAGCCAGTGCGGTTTGTTGGGCCAACTTATAGCTTTGTAAGTATACCGATGATATTTGGCTTACCGATGCATAATTTGGGTTAAAAAAATACGAGGTTTGATAGTTCAAACTTTCTAATGCAACTCAAGTTTTTCCGTTTTCTCAAATCCTTCGCCCCGTATGGACACAAATGCATCAAACATTTCTTTTAGTTTAATAGGATTCGACCTAGCCTGATTATTTTGCTGACCAATATCTTCTTTCAAATTATATAGTTGATATTCTCCTGAATTTCCCAATTCAATTTTTGTTTCCTTATTTACTGCCGGCCCTTCATAGCTTGGAATCATTATCCAATCACCCATCCGAAATGCAGTTCTGGAGGTTGCTTCCAGCACAAGACTTTCTCTTCCTGTATCGCTGGTTCCCATCAAAACATCCAGAAATTCTTTACTGTCGGTGCTGTTTTCTTCGGTTCCAACCAATTTGGCCAAGGATGCCAATAAATCTATCTGGCAAATCAATACATCCGATACTTTGGGCTGAATATGGCCTTTCCAGTAAGTGATAAAAGGAACATGGGTTCCGGCTTCGAATAAACTGTATTTTCCACCACGAAGAGGTCCGGAAGGCTTATGGTTACCCAGCAATTCAACTGCATTGTCATAATAACCATCGTTTAAAACCGGGCCATTATCGCTTGAGAAAATAATCAAGGTATTTTCGAGCACCCCTTCTTCATCCAGCGTTTTTATGAATTCACCAATGCACCAATCAGCCTCAAGAATAGCATCACCGCGCGGCCCCATTCCCGACAGTCCAACAAACCGTTCGTTAGGAGTACGAGGCACATGAGGCTCATTCAAGGCATAATACAAAAAGAAAGGTCCATCTTTATGAGTTTCTACCCAGGCTTTGGCTTTGTCTAGGAAATGATCAGCAATATCCACATCGCTCCATTTTGCCGATTGGCCGCCCTTCATAAAACCAATTCGTGGTATACCATTTACAATACTGTTATTGTGTCCGTGATGCCACTTCATAGTCGTTAATTCAGGATTATCTTTTCCGGTAGGTTCTCCTTCAAAGTTGTGTTCATAACTGATTTCAATCGGATCTTTTGGGTCGAGATTATCGACATACCCATTATTAATATAAACGGTTGGAACCCTATCCTGGGTAGCTGCCAAAACATAGGCATAATCAAATCCAACTTCATTTGGCCCGGGAGTTATATGTGTGTTCCAATCAGTATTTCCGGAGCCCAAACCCAAGTGCCATTTCCCAATGACTGCCGTTTGGTAGCCCTTCTTTTTAAGCATTTTAGGAATTGTTACCTGCGCAGTATCAATAATCAATGGAGCTTTACCAGGAAGAATTTTAGCGTCCTCATTTCTCCAGGGATAAACGCCGGTCAGTAATCCATAACGACTCGGTGTACAGGTAGCCGAAGTGGCATAACCATTTGTAAACCTAACCCCAGCATTGGCCAGGACATCGATATTCGGAGTTTTCAAACCTAACCCGCCATAACAACTCACATCTCCATACCCCAAATCATCGAGATAGATGACAACGACATTGGGTTGTTTCATTTGTACTGAATCTTTTTTTGCAAGAGTACATGAGGCAATTACTGCCAGACATGTCATACTTAGAAATATTTTTTTCATACTATTTATAATTTGATGTTTTGTTAGTTGTTTTAATTTCCAATCTTGTCGCTATTTAAAGATAGTTTTTCCCTGTTATAGCCTGATAGACAACCATATCAATTTCATTTTCTGATTTAGCAACGACTATGGCCTCAACAGTATTGACCATAATATTGGTTATGCTCCTGCCTCCGCTTATAAAGCGGTTGATACCTAAAATTAGCGCGTTGGCAGTAACTGGAATATTTCCGTTAACAGGTGATACAGCAGAAAGGGTAATAAAGGCGTTTCTAGCTACCCCGGCAGCGCCTTTTGACGCCAGCAATAAAACCAGTAACAAAGTAGTCTGAAGCGAAATATCCGTTGGAGTATTGGTAGCCTGCGCTAAAAATACAGCAGCCATAGTAAGGAAGATTGAGGTTTCATCAAGTTAAAACGAATAATGGGTTGGCACAACCAGCCCAACAATAGATTCGGAGCATTCCATTTTTTCAAGTTTATTCATCAGGCTAGGAAATGCAGCTTCAGCTGATGAGGTTGCAGGAAAAACCAGCAATTCCCCGCATATGTATCTTAATACATGGAAAATATTAAAACTATAGAATTTTAGAATTCCACCCAGAATTAAGACGATACATAAAATGCATGTAATATAAAACGACAACATCAACTGGTTTAATGATGCCAATGAATTCAGTCCATATTTCCCAATTGTAAACCCCATAGCACCTAAGCCCCCTATTGCTGCAACTTTCATTATAATACCAATGATCTTGAAAAGTGCACATTCAAAGTACTTGATACCAGATAAGAGCGGCTTCGCCTTTTTACTAATTTCTGTCAAGGCAAATTTCAATAGGACAGAAAAAAATAAAACCTGAAGTAAATTATTTGTCGCAACGGCATTTACGATACTATCAGGGATAATGTGTAAAAGAAAATATTGCCAATTCCCTGCAGTACTCTTGGACAAGTAGGCTTCCGCTGATTTGACATCCAACGTTGAAGGATCAACATTCATCCCAACACCCGGTTTAAGAATGTTAATTACAATCAGACCTATAACGAGTGCCAGTGCGGTGACCACTGCAATAATGGTAATAATTACCTGGCCATAAAGTTTTTTAATATATCTCATTTGAGTTAAATTTATTTAGGTTCATCAATCGTCGAGTTAATACTGGTTTTTAGAAAATCGTAATTCACTCATTACCAAACCTTCACAGATGTTCTGGATTCGTCCATTTATCAATTTGATTTTTATTTCTGATTTATAACTTTTGTCAGTATTGAATAGTAATTGTTTTGCAAAAAATTCATTTCAAGATTTTGGCAGGTTGCCTCATCGTTCATAAAGTAAGCTACAATCCATTGCTGCACTGGATTCTTATATGAATCTGCCTCTTTTATGTTTTTAATCAAAGCATTGGCCGACTCTGTTTTTCCCTGCTGTTTAAAAATAATAAGTGCAAGCAAGTTATTAAATGAGCTCCCTGAATCGTTGTAATGTGCTTTGGTATAGTTCAGGACAGAAGCTCTAAGTCCTACCGCATCACTTACTCTACCTAGTTTATTCTGACAAATTGCTTCCAGATAGTCCTGTATTCGGTTATCGGGTTCATAAGGAGCCCCTACTCCCAGATTCTCGGGCCATGCTTTAGATTTTTCAAGTTTTATTAGTGCTTCATTGTATTTTCCCTTATTCATTAAGTCGATGGCTAAAAATATGTATGCCTGCTCGTAAACGTATTTTCCCTGAGTTGAGCCTTCAAATGGAAGGATGTGAGTTCTTTCGAGTGTTTTCAGACAGGCCTCATATTGCTCGTCTCCTAACTGTATCTGGGCTAGTTGCAGAGCCAAATTGTAATTTTCAGGAAATTTTTTTGTCGCATCAGTTGAAAATGACAAGGCAGTTTTATAATCAGCCAAACTAATGTATTGCTCAATTAATCGGTACGATGTCCTCCACTCGTTGGGCGCAAGGGAATATGCAGTTTTCAGATCGCTGAGTACCTGATTTTCATTGTTTTGTTTCTCCAGATATGCACGAGATAAATAGAAGGTTGCAAAATCAGATTCCTGTTTGCTATCTGCGAACAATTCTCTCGCATTATCTTCACGCTGAATCGACCAATAATTCAGGCCGAGATAGTACTTGAACTTCCAGTTGTTATTTTTTGCTACAGCCCATGTCAGGGCTGAAACAGTTTCAGTCCGGTATGGAAAGACAAAGGCTGGCGATGCTTTCGCTATTTCGTTCAGTGCCGATGAATCATCTTTCAAAAATGCTTTCCACAGCGCTATCAATGGTTGATCCGGGGCATTCTCAAGAACCTGAACAGCATCTTCTCTTTGTCCTGAATTGTAATAATCAATGGCTAACTCAAGGTAGGTTTGGTACGGGAATTCATTTCGAATGCCTGCTTTAAACCAGGATAAATTCTTCGGAGATTTATGCAAAAGATAGCGTTCAAAATTAGCAAAATGGTTCAGAGGATCCATCGAAATAAGGGTTGAGATAATTTGATCAGCCTGATTGGTTTCGCCTCGTAGCCGGTGAGTAATGGCAAGTACTTTAAATGCATTAAAATTAAAGCGGTTAAAATTCAGAGCCTGATTCGCATAATGTTCGGCCAACTCAAGATTGTTCAATTGAAGTTCGATACCTGCCATTTCGGAATTGGCTACCGAGCGAAATTCCATCGAACGTGCAGCCCAACCCAAAGTTTCGAGTGCATTGATCAAGTCGCCCTGCGCCCGATAAGTTATTCCGGCGAAATAATTAGCTGTCGGGTGATATGCGTCCAACTGTAAAGCCTGATTGGTATAATACAATGCTGAATCAAGCTGATTGCTCCGATAATATAATTCGGCCAAGGCGGCCATAGCATCGATGTAAAGCGGATCTTTCAGCAGGCATTTCTTTAAACTAATTTTGGCTCGCTTATAACTCCGGTATTCTTTGAACTGAATCCCATCCTGAAACATACCAGACGCACTTGTCGGATCGGCTGGTATCGTTGTTACAAATGGGCGTTTGATTAGATTTTTGTTTACAGAACTGTGCAAAAGATCCATTCCTTCAACCGACACTTTGTAAGGCATATTTTCAGCTATAGTAACAGAAGTTTTATAGACATCCATTGGACTGAACTTATGGTCTTCAGTCAGAAGAACTCTTCCGTTTGATGTTACAACCAGTTTGCCCTGTGCAAAAGCCAAAGCGTTGATCCCAATTTCAAGTTTTCTGTTTTCGTGTTTCACATTCAGCACACCCATTGGCGATACTTCCTGCAAGCCGCCAATTTCCTTGACAGGAAACCATATTTCTTTCCATTGATCAGTTACTCCAGGATTAAAAGGCATTTCCTTGATTGGGCTCCGGAATGAGCCTTGATCATATTGGTTAAATGTTCTCCCGGCCTGAAATTCCATGTATTGGCCGTGCGTATCGGTTAAAAGGTCTTTCCAAATTTCTCCCTCACGGGATAATGCCCATAGCCAGTTTTTGCGCCCAGGCATTTCGTCGTATAATGCCCAGTGACCGAAGCCAAATTCCGAATTATGGTAATATCCGCCCATAAAATCATTGTATTCGCCAACCACATGAATAGAGGTATGCGAATTGTAGGCGTTATTCTTATAAAGCGATTTGTTGTGACCATCTTGAACAGGATAGGGCTTCATTTCGCCACTGTGCTCCAATTCCTGATTTCCGGGGAAGAAGAACTCCAAATCGTCAGAAACCGCTGCGGCAGCGGTCATGAAGCAATAGTAGGATTGTGGTACTGGTGTAGGATTATACCACAAAGGGAAGGTCTCAAAATAGGCTTTGTCTTTCGGAAGCCTGATTTCAACCCGCCACTGTGTCCGCGAGGGCAAATCAATATTTCCGACAATACAACTTACACTTCCATCCGGATTTTCTTTGGTGATATAATCAACCGAACTTGCAGTTGCCGGCGAATGACCAACTAATCCAAGGTTGTATTCAATCCCTCCTGAAGTCCAGGGGCCACGCATGGAAATATCCCGAAACTTCACTACATCGTTATTATAAATGAATTCTTTACCTGTTGATTTTTCAATAGCACCCCATACTTTTCCACCAATTTCTGGCATGATAAAAACTTCGATATAGTCGTTCTCCAGTTTTATTACATTCCATTGTTGTTTACGAGAAGTTGATGTAAATCCGTCGAATGAAAAATACGGGTAGATTTTGAAATTTTCCCCGGTTAAAATTGGTATTGGATTTGGATCGCTGTATGGATATGTAATAAATTCCCTGCTTTCTTTGGTAATGGAAGCATTGTTTTGAGAAAAAAGCAACTGTGCGAATAAGAATAGAGGTAAAATAAGTGTTAGTCTTTTCATGTCTGATATTTAAGTAATTGTGTTTATTTATCTAATGCAGTTCTTTGGTTGCTCACTATTCGATCTTTCTGAATTTTCACAATTTATTCGCCTTTTTCAGTACAGACGGAAATACGTAGTTCAGAACCTCTGGCTCTAATAAGCCAGTCTTCCGGATCATTGGATGACTCTTCCAAATGCACTAGATTCAGCCTGGATTTATTGCCTACCGAAGCTTTGAGCACGGTGCCGTAAGCGCATATAAATTTATTCCAATCGTCATTTTCGGATCCCCAAAGATTCAAAATGCTGATACCTAATCAGTGTACTGTTATGGTGAATATTTTGTTGTCATATGTATTGAAGAACCGTGGCCAAAACAATGGTTGGATACTTCTTCGATTTTTCGAATTGAACCAGATGATAAACTCCCATTTTAAATTTTACCGTATCTGTTTGATTGTAACCAAATACATCTGGAGCAGGATTTCCTTTACAAAACCGTTAATAGTAGATATGAGCCGCACCATAATCGTCATTGTAGCAAATCAACACTTCTTTGCCAATATTATTTTTTTAATTTTTCCCTGATTTATTCTCTTAACAATGCAGTAGCGCACCACAACAATGGTGCTTGCCCATGTAAATCACCTATAAGACGTTTGCGGTTCAGGTAATGGTCTCGGTCGTTTTTAATATTAGTACCTTCACAAACTTCGGTGAGTTCGTCGTTTGCATTGATATAACCGGTTAGTGCCAGCCAGCCTTTGCGCGCTGCTGTACCATAAATCTTTATATCGAGCCAGCCATTTTTTACACCGGTAATCATAGCATAGGTAAACATGGCCGTTCCTGAAGTTTCTTTCCATGCTTCTGGATCATCAATAATTTGTCGCCACATCCCATCTGATTCCTGAAATTTCAGCAAAGCTGCCATCATTTTTTGATACCCCACCATGATTCTTTCTCTGTTCGGATTGTCTTTTGGAAGATTCCGTAGAGTTTCTGCCATGCCTACAGCCATCCAGCCATTGCCACGCCCCCAGCAAAAATGAGCCTCAGGTGAATGGAAAAACAATCCGTTTTCCAATTGAATTTCATCCAGATATAACACCATTTCTTCGGCAGCTCGATCGATGTATTTTCGGTTGCCAGTTGCCAGAAATGCCTGTTCCTGAACAGTTGTTATCATGAACATATCATCAATCCATAAGCGTGTTTGCCACGAATAGCCCTGATCAGCAAAAGCTTTTTGCTCTGCATTGGCTTCTACAGGCAACTGCCATTGTGTATCAGCATATTTCAGCCCAAGGTCAAGATATTTTGGTTGTTTGGTTTGCATATATAATTCCAAAGGAATAGAACCAAATACATTATTATCCACGTGATTTGGTTTTGGTTGAAGTTTTTTTTCTGAATCAAACAATGGCGAAAATCGAGTTTCAAATCGATTAAACAAGACTTGGTTTTTCGTGGCTTCAGCAAACCACATTCCCCCCAGCCAGACACAAACGTCGGGATAAGTTATTTGCTTTGGCGGTTTATCAGGATGAATATTACCATACTGAGAATGTGGTGCTCTCAGAAATTTTTCAGCTATCCTGGTTCCAATTTCAAGAGGGGACTTTCCTTTTGGAAAGTTCTTTAAATCGGGTTCGTTGGCTTTAGCCTGTATTCCAAAGAAAATAATAATAGTTGCCAACATTACACTATTTCTAATAAATTCACGACAATTTTTCATTGATTTATTGTTTTATGATTTATGAACTTTTTTACTTATAATTGGTTTGTCCCAAAATTAAAATTGAACATGCATATATCGCTTTAAGTCTGTTAATTTCCTGTTACAAAAAAGAGACAGGAATGCGGTTCAAGTTCCAGGTTTATTTGGCTCTTTTGTGAGCTGATCAAATCTCCTGTGTAAACATTTTGAAGCTTTTTATTTGCCTTTAGGCCGTAGTCGGCCAAATTCAAGGTAATCTTTTGTTTTTCAGGGTTTGTTCTGTTTAGAATAAGAAAAGCTTCTTCCCCATTTTTCAATTTTTTCTTCCAGATTTCAAACCCTGAATCCACTTTTACCTTTTTCCCCTGTTCTGTTGGATCCTGATTAATTGAAATAGCCATTTTATTCTTAATAATTTTTTTTTCTTCTTTACTCATTATGCGTGGATCATTTCCTAGAAATAAAGGACTTGACATGATGCACCACAAAGCAAAATGAGATTTCTGTTCTTCAATAGTTAGCCCTTGATTCCCTGTGGCAATCATATCTGGATCGTTCCAATAACCACTTCCTGCAAACTTGGCACAATTATTATTCTCATCCGAAATTCCCAAAACGCTTAATTTATCGTCATCGAAAACTGCACCTTTACTAACACGGGCTTTAATATCATCGGTTGTGCGAGCCATTTGTCCAACTTCAGGATACCAGTCGCGCCAGACATACGCACTGATGCTTAAAATAATATCTTTGCCACAATTGTCGAGTAACCCTCGCCATTTAGTGTAGGTTTGCTTCAACTGGTCTTCGTTCCAGCCATCGGTATATTTACATTTATCCAATTTGATAAAATCCAATCCCCACTCAACAAACTGCTTGATTTGTATTTCTTCGTTACCGAATCCTCCTACTGGATCGCCCCCACAATCGTGTGTCCCAGGAACAGTATGTAATCCAAATTTTAGTCCTTTCGAGTGTGCATAGTCGGCTATGGCCTTCATTCCATGAGGAAACTTTTGTGGATGTGCCAATAATTCACCGTTTGGCCCCAACTTTGTATCGCGCCATCCTCCGTCAATAACAAAATACTGATAACCTACATCCAATAGGCCTTCCTGAACGACAGCATCAATACATTCTCTCATATTTTGTTCATTAATTTCGTTTTTACCGAACCAGTTCCAACTGTTCCAGCCCATTGGGGGAGTTGGAGCAAGTATTTTTTTACTTTGTCCGAAGACATTGAAAACAGCAAACAGTAAAATGATGGTAACACTTATTTTCATGTTTTTTTAATGCTTATTTAAAATGATAAATTTTTGAATCATGTTTAACAGTCTGAAAAGTCTGAAGAAAAATCTCAATACATATTTTGAAAACTGGACGTGTAACAATTGATTTTCACTAAAACAAGCATAGTAAACTATAATCAAATGTTTCAAGTCTTATCAAAATCATATTCATATATAATACATGGCGATACAATCAAGTTGGTTCGTAATTTACGAATTAGGAATACTAACTTATTTGACTGTTATTTTTTAACAATCGTTGATATCTATTTTTCTAATTCTGGTTTTGGAAACTCCCGAATCGGACTGTACCGAATGTAAGAATCGAATATCTCTTTATCTGGCCCTATCACCCTCGGATCCTGTGATTTTTTCAATTCTTTCATCAGAGCGTCCCTCATCTCTTTTTCAATTTCAACAACCTCTGATTTTCCTATAAGATTAGTTAGGCAAGATGGATCGATCTGAACATCAAACAGTTCATATTCTGGTCGTTTTACAAGTGCCAAATCAAAAAATGGTTTAACACTTTCATTCTTCCAATTCTCGATGATGAACGATTTGGTCGGTGATGCATCGATATCGGTAAAAGCCCATTCCGAATGATGCTTTCCATTTTCGTCGATTCCGTACATAGGCAACAATTTTTGAGTGGAATCCTGCGACTGAGGTGCACCAGCAGGCCAACGATCGGGTTTTATATTCCAAACTAGGAGAAAATCTTTACTCCGAATAATCCTCTGCGGATACCCCCAGTTCTGGTAACGCGATGACGAATGACGTTCACGACCAGCAAATACGTATTTTCTTGTTGGATCGACAATCTCCTGATCTCTTGAATTTAAAATATTCAAGAAACTTTTCCCGGATATAGGAAGCATTCCATAGGCACTTGTGGTTGTGAGTTCAAGGATGGTGGGTGCAATATCGGCAAAACTTATGAGATCGTCAATAATACGACCTCCTCTGAAATTTTTTGGATAACGTATCGCAAGCGGAACATGTACTCCATATTCGTAGCCATTGGCTTTTGCACGTGGGAATGGCATTCCATTATCAGCTGTCACCATTACAATGGTATTTTCCAATTCCCCAATTTCCTCCAGATAAGTTAACATTCGTTGCAAATGCAAATCAAACCATTCAATTTCCACAGCATAATCAAGCATATCACCACGAACGATTTCATTGTCGGGGAAAAAATCGGGAACCTCCAAATTATACTGATTTTTACCATTTCGTTTCCAAGAGTCCCTTTCATAAGCGCGATGTGGCTCATTTGCACCATACCAAAAGAAAAAAGGTTTATTGCCACACACATTTTCCATAAAATACTTAAAATTTTCGAAATAGTTTATAGCTCCGATTCCTCCTGCTGTGCGCTCATCCGACGGATCGTTCTTTTTGTAGCGAATATTGCTATATTCTATTCCTCCCGCATCGGTTGCCCTCCAAAGTGAATCATTTTCATCTCTGCCATATTGAAATGGTGACACCCCCTTTCCTGTTCGTCCGGTTACATATCCATTGTCATCGAGCAAATCAATAAAAGGAATGTATTTTTTCATCCATGATGAGGCATGTTGCCCCGACTGTTCGTTTTGCCAGTGATAACGTCCGGTTACTATTGTACTTCTTGAAGGTGCACATCCTGGAGAGCCGGCAATACAATTATTAAAATAAACACCTTCACGGGCAACACGGTCGAATGCGGGAGTTTTAACAAAAGTACAACCGGCAAAACTTGTGTGACAAAAGGATTGATCATCGCTAATTGCAAATAAGATATTAGGCCTGCGTGTTTCAACTTTTTCATTTGAATTACAGGCACTGAGCAAAAGTAGTTCACCTATTAAACACAGTATGGTTTTTGAAAAAAAATTCATGCAATTAATTTTTACTGATTTATATTTTCTCTTGGAAAATGGTTTCAAATGTAAACCCTATCAATGTTGGGCTATAATTATTTATTTTAGTAGTTCTGAAATATATTTTTCATTATCATTTAAATTCCACCATCAATATTGGGAAAAGGTTATTAGCTAAAATGTCCAAACTAAAACAAAATATTCCTGCAATACATGCTAAAAATCCGAAAGAGTAAAAATAGTTCAATGACATCAACTAATAGTTATGAAGAGAACTAACAACATAGCCCAAATTAAAGGTAAAGGCTGAGCTGTTAGTTTTTGATGTATAAAATACACTATTCTCCTGAATATACAGAAGGTGAAACATTTCTTTCAACACCTGTGTATCCTTTGTTTTGATTAATAATTCCGCCGGTATTTGAATTAATGGCATAGGACGGAATTGGCCAGAAAATATGAAAAGGTGAACAAGTAAAAAGGTTTCCATAAGAGGTTTTTACTCCTTTGTTATAGAAATCGCTTACTTCTACAACCCTGTCAAACCAGAAATTATCTTCACTTAACTGATCCATCGTATATATCTTTCCGTTATAACATTGAATTCCAGTTGTGGCATAAATAATTGCAATACGTGTTAATTCAACTTTACGCAATTCTTCGTAATACAATTCTCGGGTTCTTTCATCCAGAACAGCACCAATTGTTTGAGATTGTATGTCATTTGCAGAATACATTGTTTGAGCATTTGCTCTTTGTCTTATCACATTAATATCATTAGCTGCCTTTTGCCACTCGCCTTTCCAAACATAAGCTTCTGCCCTAAGCAAATAGGTTTCAGCTAATCGAAATATATACCAATCTCCTGGTCCTCCTTGTGGTTGCACCTGATCTGGATCCGGAACCCAGACCTTGTAATTAGGCCAATCAAACCACGATCTGATTGTATCAAGGCACAATAATGTACCATCGTTACTTCGTAATTGAAGATTTTTACCATACCATGCATTATTACTTGTTTTTAAAGCAGGGTTATTATAAACAAGATCTTCCATTGTAACCCAGTTTCCATTATCATTTCGATGTCGATAATCTGTAATATCCATATCTCCATTCAAGTTCCATACTTTCTTTTGTGCATAATAAGTTGGACGGATACGTGCAATTCCTCTTCCATATTTTTCGACAAGTCCTATTTCCTGATTTGCCGCATCCGACATTCCATTTGCTCCATTGGGTGTTTTAATGATTCCAGATAGTCCATACATAGGAACCACGTTTCTCATAGATTTAACTCCGGTTGAATTACCGTCAATCCCATATCTGTCAACTGACATAAGTAAACCTTCTGTATTTTCCGCTATACTTTTATTTTCAGCACGGAACATATCCCAAACGACGTCTTTCATAGCTACATCTTTATCAATTCCAAAACGTTGGGTATTCAGGTTGTGAATTCCTCCATCAATGATTTCAGAAGTTACTCTAACAGCATCATCGAACTTCCCTTCCAGTAAATAGTATTTTGCAAGTAAATGCTTACATGCAGCATTAGTAACCTGTCCTTTATCTACCAAGTTTGCTTCCGGTACATTCAGTTCAGCATATTCCAAATCCTTTATCATTTTTGCCCAAATTGATTCCTTAGTAGTAGAATAAAAATCCAATTTAGGCTCTGAAAGTTCTTCAAGCACCAGAGGGATATCACCAAATTGCAATGTATGAGCATAATACCGATAAGCTCTTAAAAAATAAGCACTTCCCAATAAAGCTTTTTTAGCTGTTTCAGAACTAAATTCAGCTTCATCTATTCTGGTAATAACAGTATTGCAATCTTTAATAATACTGTAAGATTCATCCCAGTACCAGCCAATTTTCGTATAGGCATTGTGGTTGTTGGTTCCGTCCGGGAGCATCTGACTGTTTAAGTCTTGCCATGGAGTAGCTTTATCGGTTGAACCATCCACAGCCACATCTGAGTACTTCAGATTAACCAGAAAAGGAGCCTGATCAGTACAATACTCATCCCGAAATTTTTCCAAGGCATTATCTAGAACTGCCTGTAATCCTTTTTCATCTGTCAAAACATTTTCAGGGGCATAAAACGATAATGGCTCTGGTGCAAGAAAACTATCGCTACAAGATGTAAAAAACAGGGATATCAATAAAAAAAGGACTATCCCAATATTCTCTATATTTATTTTCATTTTTTCAGTATTATTAATTTAACTTAAACTCTTTCAAATGGTAAGATTCACTCCCAGAGAAAAAAGGCGTTGCGCACGTGTTCCATCTTCAGGATCACCAAATTTCCAGTCTGGTGCCCAGAGGCCTGCGTTACGGATACTTAAAGAGACTTTCATATTACTGACAAATGTTTTATTCAACAATCTTTTCGGCATGCGGTAAGCAACAGCAATATTTTCCAACCTGATATATGAACGATCAAAATAGGCAGAGTAATTAACACCATTTGCAGGAGCAGACCTTAAGCGAGCAAAATTATCCAATTGATTTTTGGGAGTCCAATAGGGTATATCCCATGAATTTCTCCGATCCTCTACGTGATCATCATGTTTTGCCAGGTTGAAAGGAGACATTTGCCCCCAAAGGGAATATAAAACGAAAGAAGCCTCAATATTTTTTGAGATGATAAATTTGTTTGTTAAAGTCCAGGAAAAACGAGGAGTTGTGTATCCTAGAAATTGTTTATCAGCATCAGTTAACAGTCCATCACTATTAAAATCCTGTAATCTGAAATCACCGGGAGCCTGGTTCCATTTAGCTGCTTCATCTTCTTCTCCAGTTTTCCATATACCCAATATCTTGTAATCCCAGATCACATCTTTAGCCTGGCCAATAAACCAATTATTGGTTATATCATCGGGTTCCTTTTGTCCTATAGTATTTCCATCTTTATCCAGAACGTCAATCTTTTCATCTGTAATCGAAAGAATCTTATTCCGGTTTAACGAGAAATTAAAGTTCGATCTCCATTCAAAATCACCATGTTTCACATTTAAACTGCTTAAGGAAAGTTCAAATCCCTTGTTTTTAACTTTACCCAAGTTCGCATATATCCTGTCAAAACCCGTAATGGTTGGTAACAGACGGTTTACTAAAGCATCAGTGGTTGACATATCATAAACTTCCATGGATCCGGTAAGTATCCCATTAAAAAGATTGAAATCTGCACCAAGGTTTATTGACTCTGTTCGTTCCCATTTAAGGCTTTTATTCTCCATGGTACTAATTACCAGTGTAGGAATACCTATAACAGTCCCACTTTGATTGGCATTTAATGATTTTCCTGAAGCGATTGTTGATAATGCAGAATAATTTGGTATTGCACGATTTCCATTAACCCCCCACGAAACCCTCAATTTCAAGTAGTTAACTATTTCTGATTTTAAAAACCCTTCTTCAGTAACTACCCATCCCAACGCTGCAGAAGGAAAGTTTGCCCGTGGATTTGAATAACCAAATAAGGAAGAGCCATCTCTACGCATTGATAATGTCAACAAATATTTTTTATTATATCCATAATTTAAACGTGCCATCAAGGCATCTGCCGTCTGAACCTCATCATTACTCATAAGAACTGGTAAAGTACCTGTTGACATATCATGATATCCTAATACGTCGTTGGGAGAAAATCCCTGATTGTCCATTCCATCTGAATTCCATCTAAATTTTTCGGCATTTGCCAATAAGGTTAAATCAATTTTATGTGACTCTAAGAATGTTCGATTCCAATTAACGATATTATCAATTTGCCATTCTCGTTTTAATGAGTTCTCACGGGATGCTGATCCACCATATAGCTCCCAAAGCGGATGAAGCGACGAATCATGAGCATAATTATGGTAAAATTCCATTCTGGTTGTTAGGTTCATTGTATATGTTATTCCAAACGGCAGATCCATAACAGAATAAATCTTTGGGAAAAATGTATAATACTGTTGTTCTCTGTCTCTATATGTCCTGTTTAATAAGGGATGTGTGGCCTGAATATCATCATTCGGATATAATCTAAGGGTTAGGTTATCCTCTGAAAAATAGGCACTAAAAGGTGTAAGGGCACTATATTGCCCGTTATCTGCCGGAACCGAACTTTCATCACGATATGAAAACTGCGCGTTTAGTCCAACCTTCAAAAATTTGGCTGCTTGCCCTTCTAGGTTTATTCTAGACCGAATCGTTGAAAATTCATCACCAATCGTTAACGCTTCATTCTTCATATACCCCAAAGACCAATAATATGTAAAATCTTTTTTCTTCCCTGAAAGGCTTATGTTATAATCCTGTCTGATTCCATTATGGTATATTTTATTTTCCCAATCAATCGTTTTACCAGCTTTATAATTTTCAATCTCTGTACCAGTTAACCTCAATCCAGCCAACCAAGCGTCAACCATATTTGCCTCTGTTGTACTGTGGTATGCCAGCCACTGACTTAGGTAATGTTGATCAATAGAACGTGGATCATCAAATGGACTCCAAGGATCTTGTGAAACTGTTGCACTAAAAACTGATTTAAACATATCTGACCTCCAATTGATAAAACCTTCAGCATCGTAAGGCTTTATACGATTGGCTGCTGTAGCAATACCAACCGTACTGCTAACATTAATTGTAGGTTTATCGCCGCCACTTCCTTTTTTTGTTGTAATAGCTATTACACCATTGGTTGCCCTTGATCCGTAAACAGCAGCAGAACTTGCATCCTTCATAATATCCATCCTGTCAATATCATCAGGATTTATATCTGAGAGATCGCCATTGTAGATTACGCCATCCAATACAATAAGAGGAGAAGAACCTGCAGTAAGAGTTGTTTCTCCACGAATCGACATAGAACTATTTCCCTTTGCTGTGACTGAATAATCTGCGGTTAATCCAGGAATGCTGGTGCGGAGTAAATCGCTTACATTAGAAGGAGAATAATCCCTCATCTCATCTGCTTTGATTTGAGTTATTGCTCCGGTAAGATCCGATTTTTTAGCAACACCGTAACCGATCGCAACAACTTCGTCTATACCTATGTTTTGTTCAGCAAGTATCACATTAACGGATGACCTATTTCCGACAATAATTTCCTGAGTTTTCATACCTACAAACGAAAATTGTAAAGCTGCTTTGTCCGGAACATTTGCTAAAGTATAATTCCCGTCACCATCGGTTATCGTCCCGGTAGTTGTACCCTTTATTAAAACAGTAACTCCAGGGAGTGCTCCTCCTGATGAGTCAGTCACTTTTCCGGAAACAGATTTCTGTTGCTGAGCAGTTGAAGGAGTTTCAAATAGGTTTGCTTCTGGCGTTGTCAATACTATTTGCCTACCTTTTACGGCATAATTTACATTTGTGCCTGCAAAAATTTTGTTGAGTATTTTATCAATAGTAACTTCACTTACATTAATGTCTACTTCTCGGTTTACATCAACAATCTTTTCAGAGTACAAAAAGAAAAATTCACTTTGATTTTCAATCGCTCCTAAAACTTCTTTGACGGTAGTATTCTTAAGGTCAAAGGAAAATATAGTTGTTTGGGAGTATGCATCTGAAGCGATAGCCCCAAAAAACGAAAGCAGAATTATACATAGCGTTAGTTTCATTTTTAACAAGATTTTGTTTGCACTTGGAAATGTTATCCCAAGTGCATAATCCCTTACTTTTTTTTTCATACTTTTGCTTTGAAAATGGTTTAAAATTTGTCAAAATTTATTTGACGTTTTTTGAATCTCGGGCAGGAAGATGGTAGCACATTTTCCTGCTTTTTGTTATCTGTTAGGTCTCCTATCTCATTGGCATTTAATTAGGTTTGTGTATGATTAGTGTTTAATATCTTTTGTTTTTATTCCTATTAGCACTTTTGGTTTGGAGAAACTTCCATCTGGTAGTTTTTTACTTAAAGTTAGCTGATAGCTTATCGGAGTGGCCAATGATAATAGTTCAAGTACCTGAGGCAGGGGGTCGTCCCTGAACGTGGCGGTAAAAGGATATTCTTTTATTTTTTGATTGGTAATTTCAACATCAATGTTATACCACCTTGCCAGTTTTTTTGCTATATCTTCTACATTATCGTTCTTAAAAACCAACAAACCATCTTTCCATGCTGTATATCTTAAGGTGTTCACTGTTTCAAGAGAATACCTGTTTTCTTGCGCATCAAATTTCAAATATTCACCTGGTGTTAATGTTTTTATTTCACTTTTGCTTTTTCTATCGTAAAGAATAACTTTACCTTCAACAAGGGTCGTCTCAACTGCATCGTCATCCGGATAAGCACTGACATTAAATGCTGTTCCGGTCGCCTTCACATCCAAAAAATCTGTTCCGACAATAAACGGGACCGTTGCATTGTGGGCCACCTCAAAATAAGCTTCACCAGTTAAAAAAACCCTACGGTTTTCACCTTCGAAACGATAGGGATATTTTAATTTACTACCGTGGTTAAGAAACACCTTTGTACCATCACCCAATTCGATATGCACCCGGGAACCGGCTGGGGCTTCAACTTCCAGATCATTTAAGTTGGCGGCATATTGGTCTTTATCTGAAAGGTTATTGTAAAGAAACAGGCTTAGTACTGGCAATAGAAGAATTGCAGCAGCACGCGCTATAATTGTCAATATCCGTTTTTGGGATGAGACTTTTGGAATTGCTAATTTACTGGGATTCTGACTAATATTAATCTGGTGGTGTATTTTATCCAATAACTGTGTGTATTTTATCCCTTCAACAGGTTCGGCTTCAGGTTCAAAATCGTCCCATATTTTCTGAACGATCCCTTTCCCTGAAATCGATTGAGATCCGTCCCTGAACCAGAGTAAAATCTGATCAAATTCCTCTTCGGTACAGTTTCCCTGCAAATATTTTATGAATAAATCTTTTGTCATATGATGTCTCCTGAAAAACCAATCCCTAATTACACAATATCTCAAATATCACTTTTCCCTATTTTAAGATTGTTTTACCTGTGATACGTTTTAGGAAACCAACACCACTATGCCAATTTTGAAAAAAGTCATTTTTTCTTAAAAAAATAGATTTTGGCAAAATTCTATTGACTTTGCCTGCAATAAAAATAATATGATAATATCGGAGGAAATAAAAAAATTTCTTGAAACCAACCATCCCCAAGGCAAAGCCATAGGGAGGCCCCCGAGGAATTCTTTCGATTAAACTACTCTCGTCCACTAGCGGAGTCCCTCTCTCTTCACAAAGAGAGAGGGGGCAAAGCATCACAAATGCAACAAGTTGAGTCAATATAAGTATATAAATAAAAATACGAGACCATATCATTCTTGAATGGACACAAATAGCTGTGAGTTAGGTGTATATCATGATGAATTCGTTTCATAGAGCATTCGAAAAACTGTATCCTCCTAGATATATAACTCTTACAACAAACAAACAAGTTACTTTCGGATTAACTCTTCCAATCGTTGAGCCATAGCTTTACGGGTTAAATAAAGCTCATTCACATTACGAGAGAAAGTACTTACGTCAACTACTAAATTATGAACAAGTGAATCTGCATATTCCTGATCTCCCAACTTTCTTAACATCCACAGGTATTCATAATCTTCGATACCTTTACGCAAAAGTTCAAACCTTATAGAGGAAACAGGACCATTTACATCTGGTTGACCTGTATATGTTTTCGTATAATCTCCCGGATAAAGCAAAGAGCCTTCACCATTGATTATATAGCCACCACTACATTTGAAGCCTGAAATATAAGTCACTGCATCAAGCCATGGATTGGGGGTTTGAGACCAAAAATTCAAAGCCCAATACAAAATCCCTGCCATCTGGTGACGAGCCGTAATCCACGGAACCATGACGGGATCGAGTGCTGGCGCATCAATAAAAAAGTTAGGCTGTGGATAAACCTGATCGCAAGAAATATACCATGTCATCTCTCCTCCCTTAGCTTGCTCTTCAATAATTGCTTGTTTTACTTCTGGTCTATTAAGTTTATTACCATTAATAGAAAAGCTATTTACATAGCCTCGAAGAGACCCCCAAGCTGGATTATCTGCTAGTGGTTGCTCAGTTGCCAAAAATTGAACACCAGGTGAGGCCTCATGAATTAAATTAGACCATTCACGGGTATCTTTGTAATCCTGCAAAGTACTGGGTTCATCAAGGGGACTATTAAATACTAACCGGTCTTTCCATCCATGTTTCTCGAAATACGATGCAACTTGCGAGAAATAAGCCTGTACCTTTTGATTAAACGCCTTGGAGAATGGTTCTTCTTTAATCTGTTCTTTCAAACTTGAAGGATAAGCATTTAAAAGAACTCGTTTGCTATTTAATTTATTTAGATAGTATTCGTATCGTTCATCATCGAACTTGACATCCACCTTGTCTCCATTGATGACAATTTTAGGCTCGAGTTGATCATTAAACCAAGGTTCCATACGGTGATCATATAGGAATTCATAATAAGTCTGTGTAAGTTGATCTATTTTATTTGATGAAGCTGGTAGACGATAAAAATCAGCCAAACACTCTTTTGATATATTCATATATGTAATCAGGTGTGTTTTTTCAGGCAATGAGAAATCATATACCTCTACTTCTAAACTCAAGGTTTCAACCTTTTCCCCATTTTTAGTTACTGTAATGGTTCCGGTATAGATTCCTCCCGGTGTTGATGATGGGACAAAAAGATCAACCCAGATAGGACGATTCCGTACTATCGAATATTGGGCCCCCATATTAAATGGTTCTTCAATTGGGGCAAGTGCATCCGGCCAATATCCTGTTGCCCCAATTGGACTTGATTTACCATAGATCATTATATAGTGTTCCAGAAAAAAACTAATCTGAGCTTGAGGGATCACATTTCCCTGCTTGGAAGTAAGACCAGAAGTCTTAATAAAAAAAACACAGGAATCCTTCTCACTAGGCTCTTTTGAACCCAGAGAGGTAATCACTACTTGAAAGGGAATATGCTCATTACCAGCTCCGGAAACGTTGATTCTATTTTTCTCTTTTGACCAAATTAGATTTTTTGTTTCAACCCTATCATTCGAACGCACTTTTTGTTCGGCCGGCACTGCCCATACTGCCACAACTCCATCACTACCTGCAACTTCTGGCTCCAACCTTACATTGATTTCTTTTTGAGAACCAATCTGCACTTCCGTAGACCTCATACCAATAAATGAAATTTTCAAAGTATTAGCTTTTAATGGAATTGATAATGAAAAAATTCCATTAGAATCTGTAATCGTATCAATATTGGTACCGACTACTACCACTGATGCCCCAGAAATAACACCACCGCCTTCTATTGTGGTAACTTTACCCATGATCGTTTTTTGTGCAAGCACCCCCTGCATACCTCCAATAAGAAGCAGCACAAAAATAATTGTTAGTTTTCTCATAATGTTTGATTTTTATTTGGTACTATATACATAACCTAATATTGTTTGAAATTTTATTTTGAATACTACAAGACAGCCTGACACGAAAGACTTATCACTATCAAATTTTCGAAGATCGATTTCGTCAATATATCAGTGAGCTATTTGCATTTCTAAACTACTATTGGTGCTTATTTAACGGAACTATTGATTATAAAAATGAATGTATTTAACTATATTGAAGATGCTTCGTTGCCAAAATCATTTCTGAGTAACTATATTTCTGTCTTCATTGATAATCAGGATTAATTCAATGAGTTCCCGTTGTTTCTTCTAATCCATATTAGAAATCGTTCACTAACGCCAGAATAGAGTATCGCCTATTCATAGTTGAGACTCATCTTCTTGTGCTTTCCCGAGTAGCCTCAGCAAATTTCTATGCTTCTCAAATATTAAAGATCTTCTTGGCAGTGTCCCGGTAAAGTGATTTTAGTATGCGTGGAGGTAGGCCAAGACCGTAATATGGCCACCACACTCTGCCAACTATGTATTCGTCATTAGTTTCAAACAGCCTCCAATGAATCTGATACATACTCTTCTCCCGCCCCTGGTCGGTTCCAAACAAAATCCTGTTCTGGTATTTTTCGAGAAACTTGGCAGAAGCTCTGGGGGTCCGCCCCAATTCGTAATCTCGGGCAGAGGTATCCAGATAGAGGTTGGGGTATTTATCCATAGCCATGCTCAGTTTTTCCAAATCATTACCCTGATTTCCAAGATGACATGCGATAAAAATCGTCTTTGGATGTTTCTCAAGTGTGCGGTTTCTAATGGTTATCAGTTCATCATAGGAGGGTACATCCTTTCCATACTGATTAAAATGTTGGTAGTCAGGTGTACGTTCCTGGTAAACATCCAACGGGGTCCAGCATGAGGGGTGATCAGCAACATGAAGACTCACCGGCATCTTTAGCTCTGCACATTTTTGCCAGAATGCGTCCAAACGTGGGTCGTCTGGATGGAGTCTTCTATCTCGTGGCAGTATGTCCTTTGTAAACCCAAACCCCTTGTCAGAAAGCTCTCCAACTCCGCGTGCTCCATTATTATAACATCTTACTAACTCTGCAACAGCCCTGTCTGAATAATCAGGTTTGTCGATATCAGTCTTATCCAATCCGCAGTAAAGCAAAAACCGACCGGGATATGCCTTAGGCAGGGAATCAACCAAAGCGTCAAATTCTTCTCTAATTGCTCCTGTAAGTACCAGTGATGTCTCCATGCCAACTTCATCCATCGTCCTGACCCAATCAGCCACCTCATCAGGTGTCTTTCCCACAACATGAACATGGCTATCAATAACTGGATATTTGGCTTTGGGCACAACAGTTTCTTTTGTAACTAAAGAGGATTTGGGAGCATAATCTTTGACAAGAATACTATCCATTGGTCCCGGGGCTATAGAAACTCCAGGACCACCCCACCCGCCATATTTAATCTTTCGCCATTCCGGGTCTGTATACCAATCTTTTTTTACTGCGATATTACCTAAAGAAAGTGAATTGGAAGGTTTCGCACTTAAAACCAGACGACTAGTTACAACTCCGGCTGTTAAACTCAAGACGCTTTTCTTAATAAAATCTCTTCTTTTTGTCATTTAAATATTATTTTAATACGTTAGAAAATATTAATAGCAAATTTCACCTGGCTGTTCCAGCACTTGACAGATCGTAATGCAGCTTTAATTATGGAGATAGAATTAGGACAGACAGCAATATGGTAACACATTTTCCTACTTTTCGTTGTCCTTTAAGTGTCCTATCTTATTGGCATCTAGTCAGGTTTGTATATGATTAGTGTTTAGTATATTTTGTTTTTATTCCCATTAGCACTTTTGTTTTGGAGAAACTTCCATCTAGTAATTTTTTACTAAAAGTTAGCTGATAGCTTATCGTAGTCGCCAATGAAAACAGTACAAGTAACTTGAAGTAAAGTTTCGTCCCTAAAAGCAGCAGTAAAGGATATTTTTTTATTGATAATTTCAATTTTATACCACCTTGCCAGTTTTTTACTATATCTTCTACATTATTGTTAAAAACAAACAAACCAGCTTCCACTCTGCATATTTCAATGTGCTCTCCGTTTCAAAGGAATACAGGTCAAAGGAAAATATAGTTGTTTGGGAGTATGCATCTGAAGCGATAGCCCCAAAAAACGAAAGCAGAATTATACATAGCGTTAGTTTCATTTTTAACAAGATTTTGTTTGCACTTGGAAATGTTATCCCAAGTGCATAATCCCTTACTTTTTTTTTCATACTTTTGCTTTGAAAATGGTTTAAAATTTGTCAAAATTTATTTGACGTTTTTTGAATCTCGGGCAGGAAGATGGTAGCACATTTTCCTGCTTTTTGTTATCTGTTAGGTCTCCTATCTCATTGGCATTTAATTAGGTTTGTGTATGATTAGTGTTTAATATCTTTTGTTTTTATTCCTATTAGCACTTTTGGTTTGGAGAAACTTCCATCTGGTAGTTTTTTACTTAAAGTTAGCTGATAGCTTATCGGAGTGGCCAATGATAATAGTTCAAGTACCTGAGGCAGGGGGTCGTCCCTGAACGTGGCGGTAAAAGGATATTCTTTTATTTTTTGATTGGTAATTTCAACATCAATGTTATACCACCTTGCCAGTTTTTTTGCTATATCTTCTACATTATCGTTCTTAAAAACCAACAAACCATCTTTCCATGCTGTATATCTTAAGGTGTTCACTGTTTCAAGAGAATACCTGTTTTCTTGCGCATCAAATTTCAAATATTCACCTGGTGTTAATGTTTTTATTTCACTTTTGCTTTTTCTATCGTAAAGAATAACTTTACCTTCAACAAGGGTCGTCTCAACTGCATCGTCATCCGGATAAGCACTGACATTAAATGCTGTTCCGGTCGCCTTCACATCCAAAAAATCTGTTCCGACAATAAACGGGACCGTTGCATTGTGGGCCACCTCAAAATAAGCTTCACCAGTTAAAAAAACCCTACGGTTTTCACCTTCGAAACGATAGGGATATTTTAATTTACTACCGTGGTTAAGAAACACCTTTGTACCATCACCCAATTCGATATGCACCCGGGAACCGGCTGGGGCTTCAACTTCCAGATCATTTAAGTTGGCGGCATATTGGTCTTTATCTGAAAGGTTATTGTAAAGAAACAGGCTTAGTACTGGCAATAGAAGAATTGCAGCAGCACGCGCTATAATTGTCAATATCCGTTTTTGGGATGAGACTTTTGGAATTGCTAATTTACTGGGATTCTGACTAATATTAATCTGGTGGTGTATTTTATCCAATAACTGTGTGTATTTTATCCCTTCAACAGGTTCGGCTTCAGGTTCAAAATCGTCCCATATTTTCTGAACGATCCCTTTCCCTGAAATCGATTGAGATCCGTCCCTGAACCAGAGTAAAATCTGATCAAATTCCTCTTCGGTACAGTTTCCCTGCAAATATTTTATGAATAAATCTTTTGTCATATGATGTCTCCTGAAAAACCAATCCCTAATTACACAATATCTCAAATATCATTTTTTCCCTATTTTAAAATTGTTTTACCTGTGATACGTTTTAGGAAACCAACACCACTATGCCAATTTTGAAAAAAGTCATTTTTTCTTAAAAAAATAGATTTTGGCAAAATTCTATTGACTTTGCCTGCAATAAAAATAATATGATAATATCGGAGGAAATAAAGTATTAAAACTAAAGGAACAAACACACATACAATATATTTAATAGCAAGGAATTGTCCATATTTTGGCGCAGGTATTTTAAGGCTTTTACCATGTGGATTTCAACCGTATTTTTCGATATTCCCAATTGTTCTGCGATTTCAGGATAAGTCAAACCTTCCTCCCTGTGCAAAAGGTAAACCTGCTTCTGCCTATCTGGTAAGTCCGCAATCAATTTTTCTGCCTGAGTATTCAGTTCATTAAATTCAATCTGACTTATAGCATTTGGAGTAACGCTAATAACAGTAGAGTTTTTAAGATGTTCAAGGTATTTTGTGTTATTGATTCTTTTACGTATAAGGTCAATCGAATTATTGTATGCAATTGTAAAAATATAAGAATTCAGTAATTTGTAGTCATTAAGCTTATGTCTCGACTCCCAAATCTTCACAAAGACTTCCTGCACAATATCATCTGTTTCAGCTTTATTCTTTAAAATTTTAAAAATGAATGAAAACAATTTATGGCTGTAAAGTTCATAAACCGTATCAAAAGCTAACATATCCCCATTCTTTAAACGGGTCAATAGTTCGTATGTAATATTACCTTTATTAATGGTCAACGTCAATTATGATTAGGTAGTTCAATAGGCTAAATTATAAAAATACTTAAACAAAGTTCAAGGTTTAAAAAGAAAACTCTACTTTTCCCCAATCGAAAACTACAAATTGCACCTGTTATTTTTGGAGAGCAGGCTACATCAATTGGTGCTGTTTATAATACCCCCAGGATTTAGACAACAAGTTAAAAGATAATTTTTAATAAACTTGTTGAAATGAAAAAGAGAAAAAAGGTTTCAAAACCAAAGTAGTTTTGGAAGCTTTATAGAAAAGAGAAACCATTCAGGAGTTAGCAAAGAAATATGAATTACATCCCACACAGATTTCTAACTGGAAGAGCTAGTTTTTTTCAGAAGCATCTGGTGTGTTCGAAAAAGGTGTAACTAAGAGTGATGATGAGAAAGAAAAGGCAGAGCTGTTTAAGAAAGTTGGTCAACTGCAAATGGAGGTTGATTTCTTAAAAAAAATACTGGGGAAATAGACAGGCAGTCAAGACTTCAAAAATTAGACAAAACTGAAAAAATGAGTGTAAAATGCCAATGTGAACTTTTAAAAGTTTGCCGCAATAGCTTCTACTATGTTCCCCGCCAGGAAGGTTCCGACAACCAGGAATTGATGAAGCTAATAGATAAACAATACATGGAAACACCATTCTACGGAGTTCTGGTAGCCTAATTCACTGTTGACAGCAATAAACTCTCTTGAATAATCTTTGTCCACTACAAGTTGTCTGCCTGAAATAACCCCTTTTTCAACCATATTTTCAAAGAACATCCTTTCCAGGAGGTTTACATCTACACCACTTTCAGGGGTGGTAGCCTTGTTGTACCGCATATGGTAGCCAAAATGGGTAGAAAGGAATTTTGCCATTCCGGTAGCCACATTATACCCCTGATAAGATTCTTCCTCCGGTTCAAGGGATTCATAGATTTCCCATAAAGTACCATCACCAATGATGCAGCTTTTGTGATAGGCAAACGGGGTAGCTGAAAGAAAAACCACTTTTGTACTATTAAATATTTCCAGTGTTTTTTCTTTGAATTTGCAGTTCCATGCATCCAATTTTTTCTGAAATACAGGATAAGCAATTTCATATTTTTCCTTTTCTGAATTATAAACTTGCATCTTTTGAAGGTAATCCGGGTCAGTATAGGAAGGGGCATCAGGATATTTAGGAGCGGTAGGTCTTACAGGCAATGCAAGGATAGCTTTTTCCTTTGCCACGGAAGGAAGGTTGGCAACTTTTCTGTGGGCCTCAAAATAAACGGTTCCATTCCCATTTCCATTTTGTCCAAGGTAATGGCTTTCATCATAGATGATAAGGTCAAATTCACGTTGCAACAGCTTCTTGTTTTGATAAAAATTAGCATAGGTAGTGATAACAGCATTTGCACCTTTGCTTTTAGTATCATTGAGCTGTGTGATTGAAAGGTTAAGTTTTTTTGCATCTGTAATCCAGTCTTTCGCTTTAGCATCTGTAGGGACAACAAAGAGGATATTCTTTTTACCCCTGATAAAAAACCGTTTGGCAATTCCTAACCCGGTATAAGTCTTACCCGTACCCGTTCCGTTGGTGAATAATATACCTTTTCCATTATCCCTGAAGAAACGTTTTTCTGCTTTAAGTACATCAACTTGCTGTTCATCATAAAGACAGGAAACAGTTTCCTTAATATTTGCCATATTATGAAGGATTACAGTCTTTACCCATGATTGTACCTGTGTATTAGCAAAGCATGAATCAGAAAATAACGAAAGTTGTAAATCAGATGATTTCATATGAATTTAGAACCGCTGTCTTGCGGGTTTATGTAGGTATCTGGCACACCTGTTATTTATACCAGGAAGCCACCGGATGGATAAAATAAGGTCAATGGGGTGTATGTCAGTTTGTTTTGGAGTGGAGTGAAACGGAAGGAAAAAAGAAAGTGAACAAATCCGAAGGAAACCCGCCACGAAAAGCGGGTTCCCCTTTACCGTTTTTATCCATGTAGGTAATTTTGCTTCCGGCCATGAAATAACGGTATGCCAGGTTGTAAGTAAAGAGAATAAAATCAGACTGAGGAAAGGCAAGATTGCCGGGTTTAAGCAGTACCTTACGAGCCCGGAAGAATGGAGGGGTTGGGAGGGACAAAAAAACCCAGGCACTTGTATAATCTTGACGTAAGAGAAGTAGTATATTTTAAAACTACTTCTTCCGATGGATGATTTTATACCGCTCTGCCCGGAGGGCGCTTAAAATGGGTAAACAATCTGTTTTTTGTGTGCGTAAGGGAAAAAACACTCTTAGGGAAAATTCCTGTTTCTCTATGTGTGTTTGTGTGTCAGGTGGCTGCTTGTCCTGGAGCGATATTCTGGTTTCCCGGAAAGCAGAGCGAACGGGAAGAACACAGAATATAAGTGAAAGGATAAGCTGGGTAAAGCTGAAAGGAAAGGATAAAATACACCGTTAAAAGGTGGGTGGGGAATAGAGTAAATTATCTACAAAATTATCTTCTCCGGAAGATGATTTTATCCAGGCGCTTTAAAATTTATCTACAAAAATGAATGAGCACAGCTCTCAGTTTTTTCCTGCAGCTCGCTTCCTGTACAAAATTTGTAGATGAAAATAGGAACAAAAAAAGGGACACATCCGAAGGATACCTGCCACGAAAAGTGGGTTCCCCTTTACCCTTCCGGGAAGCGATTAATATCGTTGCTGAAAATATATTGATTAACATAATTCCGCAATGCCCGGAGAGCGCTTAGATATAAGAAAGTAAAAAATACAGAGTCAAAAGAATCCAATAATAAATGTGGAATCCATTCAGATAAGATTTTTTAGAAAAATTTGCGTTTTTTTCTTTTAAATGGTTGTAATCTTTTATGAGGTAATCATATAATTACTAATTACATAATCACTATTGATTGTATTGTAAAATAATATGTGTACCTGAAATCAGGTATAAATACCTATATGTAATTAGGGGATATTGTTTAGCTTTAAACTGATAATACTACAAACCCAATTTCATCTTCTTAACCATTAAATCATGAAGAGCAAAACCATTATTATTTCAAATGCAAAGTACGCTGAAGTTATATCTACCGATGAGATTGTATATTGTAAAGCAGAGGGTAGTTATACCGAAATTCTTCTGTCAAATAAAGAGAAAATAACAGCTTCCAAAAACCTGCACTGGTTTGAGGAAAAATGCAGTAAGAATTCTTTTTGCCGTGTACATAAATCTTTTCTTGTTAACCTGCACTTTATTTGCAGGGTGTTTCATGTTAAAAACAGTTTGCTGTTAAAAAATAAGATGCACCTACCTGTTTCCAGGATACGCAAAAATGTATTGTTGGAAAAATTGGAGCAAATGAACGAGTTAGCTTAATGTCATGCCTTTTTATTCATGAATAGCAACGTATTTTTACATGCTATTGAATAACGTACGTTAGAAGGTTTGAAATATAGAATTTGCAATTACGCTCCATGTTATTCCATCAATCCTTTCTCATAAAAGGACATTTAGGATAGTAATTCTGCCATTTGGAAGTTCCGGGTAAATTCTATTAGGCATTTGGAAGTAAAATTAAAAAATCCTCTCAGGCTACTATGAGAGGATTTTTGTTATTTACGGTTTTATCCCTAGAAAAAACAGCAGAATTTATCACCTGCAAAATACCGTTTATAAAATAATTCATACACTTCATAAAACCACAGCTACCGTTCGTAAAATCACTCTTTCAGGAAAATTTCAGAATACTTACTTTCAGATTGTATTCCTAAAAAACCAAATCGATGAAAAGAAATTATGTAAGAATCCCTGTATTTACAATTGTCTTATTTTTTATTTCTGATTTAGCAATAGCCCAAGACCTTACCAACGGTTTAGTCTCCGTATGGGAGTTAGATGAGACCAGTGGGACAACTGCTGTTGATGCATACGGTAGCAATGATGGCGTTAACTCAAATGTAACTTTACTGCAGCCATCTTTAAGCAATTTAAATTATTCATATGAATTTGATGGTGCTACAAGTCAGATAGTTGTTTCAAACGGTTCAAATTTTTCTTTTGATGCAAGAGGTGATAGTTATTCATATTCGTTCTGGGTTAAATCATCAGAGCCTAATGATGAAACTTCTGCAAGAATTATACAGGCATGGGATGGTTCATCATCATATGCAATTAGCGTACAAGTACGTTATGATTTATTTGGATGTTATATCTATGATATAACATCAATTAATAGTGTATTATTGTCCAATCCATCTGCTGAAGTGTGGGATGGAGCGTGGCATTTTGTGGCTTTTGTATGTAACACTAATGTTTTAACGTTATATCTTGATGGCAGTTATTATACACAGACAAATATTAGTATTACGGGAACGACAGAAACTTCTTCACAATTACAATTTGGTAATAATTATAACAACAATAGACATTTTAAGGGTAATATAGAGCAAGTTGCTATCTGGAGTAGAGCTATCACCGAAGCTGAAATCTCCCAACTCTACAATTCCGGCAACGGTCTCCCCTATTCACAGTGGGGAACTCCCCCCGTGGCTCTTACCGGAGGAGAAATTTCTCCTGAAACTCTAACGATTAATTCGGGGGAAAGCCCGGAAACAATTTCAAGTGTTTCTGATGCAAGCGGAGGGAATGGTACATACACTTATCAGTGGCAACTATCAACAGATGGCAGTACTTTTTCAGATATCTCCGGCGCAACCGGGACTTCATATACTGCCCCGGTATTAACACAAAATACATGGTACCGCCGAAAGGTAACAGATGGTGCTTCTGCCGAAGCCTACTCCAATGTTTCTGTAATTGAAGTAATCACCAGTGGAGGAGAATGTTTATGGAATGAGAATGCCGGTTATATATACCGTAATAGTAAAGTTAGTATTAATACAATTTCAGACCCGGGAGATTATACGTTGGCCGTTAATGGCAAAATCAGGGCAAAGGAGATAAAAGTTGATACAGACTGGGCAGACTATGTTTTTGACACAGACTATCGTTTGAAAACGCTGGAAGAAATTGAGAGTTTCATAAAAGAAAACAAACACCTTCCGGAAATACCAACGGCACAGGATGTAGAAAAGGGTGGAGTTGACTTAGGTGAGATGAATATGCTGCTTTTAAAGAAAGTGGAGGAACTAACACTATACATTATTAACCAACAAAAAGAAATCAATTTATTGAAAAGTGATTTGAACAATACAAAAAAAGAGGATTAAGTATTCTTATTCCATGTTTACCTTTTAATTCAGTTTAAATTATTCAAAATACAAACCCTATGAAAAAACCATTAATCAAGTTTTCTATTATGGTAATATGCTTACTTATGACACTTTCCCAAAGTGCATTTACGCAGAATATTACCTCCGGCCTGGTTGCCCATTATGAATTAGAAAATGCAAGCCAGGCAACGGATGCTGCCGGTTCACATACCGGAACCAATAATGGGGCAACCATTACAACAGGAAAAATAGGAAATGCTTACTATTTTAACGGCAGCAGCAGTGTCTCGATTAACTCGAATTCAGACATTTCAGACTATGATGAATTTACAATAGCTGCATGGATATATCCTACGGTAAAGGTAACCTCAAACAAAGGAATATTATCTAAAGTTACTCCGGGGCGTGATTTTGTCATGCAATTGGTAAGTACATCTAAGTTTAATGGTCATTTTTATGATGGTGTTTATAAACACTGTAGTAGTAGTTCGGACGTGCCATTAAATACCTGGACGCACATATTATGCACATGGAAGAATAATCAGTGGAGAATTTATTATAATGGGACATTAGATAAGACTTGTAACTTTTCCGGCTATGAACCTGACTGGCTGAGTAATAAATTAACAATCGGTGCATTACAAGGCACGTCAGAAGCATTTAATGGCAGGATTGATGAAGTGCGTATTTACAACAGGGCATTAACAGCAACAGACGTTGCAGCCTTGTATAATTATACCGGAGAAGTAGTTCCCAAACTTTCTGTAAATAACAGGACAGTGAATGAAGGTGCCGGCACAGCAGTTTTTACCATTTCCCTGGACAGAACAAGTTCAAAAATAATATCAGGAACTTGTTCTACCAGCAATGGAACTGCAACAGCAGGGAGTGATTATACTGCAAAGACAAATGTAGCATTTAGTATTCCTGCCGGACAAACAAGTACAACAGTTAGTGTATCTATAATTAATGATAGTGAAATAGAAAATGATGAAACATTTAACCTTGTTATAAATAATGTTACAAATGCAACAATTTATGATGGAACTGGTAGATGTACAATTGTTGATAATGATGAAGTTTTACCACATACATGTTCTTCTACAATAACTTCTTATCCCTATACTGAAAGTTTTGAGAGTACTTCAGGTGGATGGGAAAATGTATCTGCAGGCGATGATATGGATTGGACCAGGAGGTCGGGTTCAACCGGTTCCAGTAATACAGGCCCAACAGCAGCCCAGGCTGGAAATTACTACTACTATACTGAAGCATCAGGTAATAATTCCAAAAAAGCTTTTCTTTATAGTCCTTGTATTGATTTGACCGGAAAATCAGGGGCACAGCTCTCATTTTATTATCATATGTATGGGGCAACTATGGGAAGTCTTTCGCTTGAAGCAAGCATTGACGGGACTAATTGGGATGTGTTATGGACTTTATCCGGCAATCAGGGCAATTCATGGACAAAAGTGGATCTGCAATTGGCCTCACCTTATGTTGGCAACATTACACATCTTCGTTTTACAGGAATCACCGGCACCAGTTATCGTAGTGATATGGCGATTGATAATATCATTTTAAATGTTGAGGAATTAGATCCAAATGCTCTATGGGCTCTGTCTGGTACAAATATTTTTAATACAAATACTGGGAATGTAGGTATTGGTACTTCTACCCCTGACGAAAAACTGACAGTAGCCGGAAGTATCCATGCCGAAGAGGTGATTGTTGATTTAGATGTTCCTGCCCCGGACTATGTGTTTGATGAAAGCTATCCGTTACGTAGTCTGGAGGATTTGGAAGGGTTCCTGAATGAAAACAGCCATTTGCCTGAATTTCCACCTGCATCTGAAATGGAAACAAAAGGCATCAATGTTTCTGAAATTAACCTAAGCCTGTTAAAACGGATAGAGGAACTTACCCTTTATATTATAGAACAGGATAAGCGTATCCGGGAGCTTGAAAACCAGTCAGGAAAAAGTGAAAAATAAAAAGGTATGAAAGCAAATTTAATCCGGAATATTTTATTCGCAGCCATGCTCCTTTGCTTTGTTACGGGGCATGCCCAGGATGGCATTTGGACTGCCAGCGGTGCCAGCATATATACTTCAAATTCCAATAATGTGGGTGTTGGTACAACTTCCCCTGACAGTATATTAACGATAAAGGGGAAGGTCCATGCCGAGGAACTAAACATTAATCTTGCTGTTGCTGGTCCTGATTATGTGTTTAAAGATGATTATCCGTTAATGCCCGTAAGCGAGCTGGAAGCGTATGTAAAAACACATAGTCATTTACCGGAAATCCCTTCTGCTGAAGAGTTAAAGAAAGAAGGACTGAATATTTCAGAAATGAGTATGCTGATGCTTAAAAAAACAGAGGAACTGACGTTGTATATCCTCAGTCACGAAAAAAGGATTAAAGCATTGGAAAGTACAAATAATAAACAACACACAAAACCATAAAAAACAACAAGTATGAAACTTTTAATTTTACTTATAGCAGCTTTTACTATTAGTTATTCCGCATATAGCCAAACAAAAGCCAATATCTCTAATATTAAATCAGATAAGGTAAGGCTAACAAAAACAACAATTGTCCAGGACAGCGCTTTGGCAACATTTCCAGCGCTTGTTTCAGTAAAAGAAAAGGATTATGCCAGGAAGTCTCCATCCCTTCAGGAGTCGTTTGCAGCTTATTCTGTCGATTTTTATCCTGAGCCGGAGAACGGGATTGTTTATGTAAAGTTTGCAAACCTAAGTAAAGAAATAAAACCATTGCTGTACCTGTACGATGAAAAGGGAAATGAGTTATACAGTATAAAGGCTAAGACAAGGCTAAACATAATCAACCTGCGGGAAATCCCTTCAGGAACGTATTTGCTTACGGCCGAGGTTGATAAAGAAGTAACTACCTGGGAGATAGTTAAAGAGTGAGGGATTCTTCCTGAATAGCTATTTAATTTATTCAAGTTTATTCTAATGTATAATATCCATAATTATGATTAGTAAATTTATTTTGTGCGAAATCTTTATCCTGCTTTTAGTGCTTAGGGTTTATTCCCAGACAGTACCAGACAGTATCCCGAGAGACTCTTTAGATATGCAAATGATACTGGAAGCTGAAAGCGAGGATGCAGAAGAGTCTTTAAGCTCTTCTGCTATCCCTCCTGCACCAGATGCCTATGCATTGGCAAAGTATGGAGATATTCCGGTAAGCTATTATACGGGAACTCCAGATATCCATGTGCCGATTTGGACAGTAAAGGTCGGTGATATCTCTGTACCCATTACTTTATCCTATCACGCTACAGGGATAAAAGTTGATGAAATGGCTTCTTTAGTTGGTTTAGGGTGGAGTCTAAATGCTGGTGGAGTTATTACAAGACAAATAAGAGAAGATCCTGATGCCCCCAATATTACCAACAATACCCTTAGTAGTACTAGAGTAGACAATTCTTTCGAATGGTTCTCTGATTTTGAGCCTGGCACTCCAATGTATACAAAAAATCAAGATTATAGTATTTATTTACAAGATGTTTATGGATTAAATAACAGGTAAGTAACGATTAAAATATAATGTCGTATTTACAACCAAAATTATTCAAAACGTACGACAAGCGTTCTTTGAGATTCTGAAAGCTTAGATATGCTTCAAAAGGCAACCATTGATATTTGATTCTCCTCCATAGGATTTCTATCAGGTTTAGTTCAGGGGAATATGGAGGGAGGAAATAAATCAACAAGTCATTTTCTTTCCACTCTTGAATTTTTGCCATGAACTTTTTAGATTTATGGATCGGTGAATTATCAAGTATTACAACAGTCCTTTTAACGATCTGCCTCATAAACTTATCCATAAAACCGATGAACTTATCAGAATTGAATGTCGTTTCGTTCACTTCAAAAAACAGTTTGTTTTTGCGGTTCATCAAGCCCACAACATTTAGGAACTTTCCTTTGGAAGCGGGCAATAATATCGGGTTTTCTTTTGTCTGCCATGCGTATGGCACATTTGGTGTAAGCCCAAAATGGCTTTCATCTCCAAAATAAAGATCTATGTAACCGCTATCTTCCAATTCTTTAAGGCTTTCTATTTGTTGCTGTTTAATTTCAAAGTCATTGAGGTTGCGTTTGCTTTTTAGCGACAGCCGGGCCCTCTTCCAGATATAGCCCAGCATCTTTTAAAAAATTCTGCAAAGTCTTTTTGCAGATTACGATATTGTGCTGTCCCTCAAGATAGGCCAATACATTTTTTAAGTTACGATTGTGTTGTTTTAATTGCTCCTCAATTACCGACTCAAGGCCTTTTAGCCGGGTCTTGACCCCTCGGCCGGGTTGGATGGGAAGAGAGTCGAGACCGTTTTTTGCCCAGTTGTCAAGCCAACGTTCGATAGTTCTTCTGTTTACATCAAAAATGCTCGAAAGGTCAGTGATCGTTCGTCTTTGATGGGACAAAAGCAGACAATGGCTGCGTTTCCTGACCGTATTGTCAGTACTGTTCTTTTGAAGCTTTTCGAGTGCTTCTATCTCCTCTGTTCTAAGCGATACATATCTCATAATGAGATAAATATAGCTAATTTATTACATTGAACCTACGAAATGCGATATTATATTATTCTTAATACTTATGATAGTGAACCTGATATTTTTTATTATAACTTCAATGGAAAATCCGGGAAATTTTACTTTGATAATAATGGAAATCCAAGAATTTTTAAACATGAAAACATTAAAATTAGCTGGACCAGAACAGGATCTACAACCGATGATGTGAAATTTACTATAATAGATGAATTAGGCAATTCATATGAATTTTCTGATATGGAATTCACTTACATCGATGGAATGGGGTTAAAAGTCACAGCATGGTATTTAAGTAAAATGACCTCTCCTAAAGGGGATAGTATAACTTTCTCTTATCAATCAAAGACTATTTCATATTTTGAACGTCTCCCAAAAACGGCTGTTTTAAATGTTGATTCTGGAAGTGGTAACTTATCCGGATATTCAAACATATTAACCCAAGGAAGGATCAGGACTGAGGTGAAGCTGAGGAAAATTAATTCTAGCAATGGAGCATCTATTGATTTTGTTTTAGATAGTCTTAATGCCAGACTTGATTATCGATCTTACTATCCTTCATATCCATTGAAAGAGATAATAGTCAAGAATTCAACCAATATTAAAGAACATATTTTTAAATTAAATACAAGTTACTTTGTTGCTGATGAGCAAAATTATGAATCTAGCCTGAATTATCGTCTAAAGCTTGATAATGTGTATGAATATTCTGGCGATAAAACAACCTCAAACCTGTTAAGCCGTTTTGAGTATTTCGGTGATGATGAAACTGAATCAACATTACGATTACCTTATCGACTATCTGCATCACAAGATGATTGGGGATATTTTAATGGACAATCAAATCCTAGTTTATTTCCAAGTAAAAATTCAGGAGTCATTATATATGCAGATCCTGTTTATGAACTAAGAGAAGTCGGTGGTATGTTTTCTGGGGCTATAAAGAATGGTGCAAATAGAACACCGGATTCCCAAAGAAAGAAAGCCTGCATGTTAAAAAAGATTAATTATCCAACAGGAGGCTATACTGCATTTGATTACGAGTCTCATAATTATAAAGGAGAAAATGTTGCAGGTCTTCGGATAAAAAAAATCACAAATTTCGATGGAACGACGACTTCAGAAACACATTACAGTTATGAAGGGGTATGCCTTCCCAGCCAGTTTGATAAAAATTCATATTTCAGTTTTTTCCCTGGAATTGGAGCATCGTTTCCTGATAAAAATAATTATAGATTTCATTTATTAAATGATGTGTTTAATTTTTCATTAGATAATAATTTTAACATAGGATATTATAGAACTAATAATTATATAAAGGTTTCAGCAACACCTCAGGCTATTCTTGATGGAGCAGAAAGTGGTCTTGGATATGAGAAGGTTACAGAACGAAAGTCAGGTAATGGATATACAGTATATACTTATGCCTCCCCAGGTGGGTTTGTAAGTCAATATAATGATTTCAGAGGGTTTGAAGACGGAATACCAGTCTCAGATTGGTTTAAAGTTCAAACTTATCATAATTGCGCCTTAGATAATTGCTCGAAAGTTTTGAGTACATTAAATTACACAAACAAAGACTGGCCTAATTTGCCTGTTTATTCTAATGAGTGGAAAAGATCGGTTTTAAAATCAAAAAAAGTATACCCGGAAGGTGGGACTATTCCAAATTACAGTGAAACTTACGAGTACAACATGGAAAATTTAGGGAATATTGCCGGTTATCATATTGCCAAGATTGGAAATAATATAAATGAATATTTTATCGCCAAATATTATTTGCCTTATAATTGGATTGCCCCCAAATTGAAATATGTAACAAATTCTGGAGTTGAAATATTGACAAAGTACTCGTATGGTAATGACAATTATCGTCTATTAAATAGGTTGGTAAATTATAATAGTTCTGGAGATAGTGTTGAAATCTTATATAAATATCCAATAGATATAAATACAGGAATCTATTCATCAATGGCAGATAGTAATATGCTCAATTATCCAATAGAAAAAACCACCAAAGTGGATGGTAACTGGGTTGGTAGTACGCTTACTACCTATAAATCAGAAGAAGATAATTATGTTCCAGACAAAGTTTATTCCCTGGAAGCAACATCGCCGTTACCTTCATTTACGGACTTCACTGGTTCAGTATCTACAAAAGACCTTGCTTATGGAAACCCGGATATCGAATTTCTGGACTACGATTCAAAGGGCAACCTGTTAAAAAGCAAGAGTAGCAATGGTATCTATACCTATTATATCTGGGCCTATAATAAACAATATCCGGTTGCAAAGATAGAAAGTAACCTAAGTACCTCATTTTCTGTGCCGGTACAAGATAGCAGGTTGAGCAAATCAGATAACTTCCCAGATATTCAAAGTGATGTAGCTTACTTAAAGGGACTTCTCACAAACTATCTAAGTAATCCGAATCTTATGGTATCCTACTACACCTACAAACCCTTGGTAGGCATGACCTCTCAAACAGATGCCAATGGCAAGACTACGTATTATGAATATGATGATTTTGGCCGGCTGGCATTTGTCCGTGACCAAAACGGGAACATCGTTAAAAAGCACGAGTACCATTATGCAGGCCAGAACTAACAAACACTGTAAACACAACACCATGAACCGTATGAAAAAGATAAGTTTAATACTCTCCATGCTTCTACTGGCAGGTCCGCTTTTTGCCCAGCAAACCTTTGAGTGGTCAGAAGCAGGAGGGGGTAAAAATTCAGATGTCGTTAGCGGGATAACCTGCATCAATAATGATATTTATGTTACCGGGAGTTTTTCCGGAGAATTTACTATCGGCAATATACCCCTGGATGGCGAAGGAATGACCGATATCTTCCTTGCAAAATTAGACCAAAAAGGAAATGTCAGCTGGGGAAAATCGCTGACCGGGGAAGGGGCCAATAAAGCCAGTTGCCTGAAAACCGACGGAGAGTCCATTTTCCAGGGAGGGATTATCTCTGAAACGGTTCGCCAGGATAAAAATCAATACGAAGGCGAGGGGAAGAGTGTATATATTGCTTCCTGGAATAAACAGGGAAAAATAAACTGGCTGACCCGTTTGCCCTTTTCAGGGAATGCAACGCTGGATGTCCTGGAAACAGCACCGGATGGCACCCTGTTTATTGGCGGGTTACTACACGGAACCCTCCGGGCCGGTTCATCCGAACTAACCTCGCAAACTGTTAACCGAGCCTACTGGATGACACTTTCCGGGGATGGCAAGCCCCTTGATGCCTGGTTATCTTCAGGAGAAGGTAACCACCGCCTGGTTTCGGCAGCTATCGATTCCTTAAATAATCGGTATATGCTGTTTAGCGTAAATGGTGATTTTTCCACCGGGGGGGATAGTATATTACAGGTGACTACACCCGGAAAAAAGGGGCTGGTGCTTTTAAAAACAGGCAATACAGGAGCAACAGATTGGGTAAAGTTCTGGGAGTGCCCGGGATATTCCGAAGGGACAAAAATACTGTTAAGCCCGGAAAATGAACTTATCGTCTGTGCAAACTATAATAAAGAACTAAAACTGGGGGATACATTGCACACCAGTACTTCCCAACTGGAATCGGTAGTGGTGAGTTATAAAACTTCCGGGGAACCCCGGTGGATAAAAACGTTAAGCAGCCCTGTAAAATCCAGGCTTATGGATGCAATGTACACACAAAACGGGAACCTTCTTTTAGCCGGATATTTTCGGGAATCCTGCCATATTAATGAGGATGTAATGTATTCTGCCATTCCGGGGAACAGCTTGTTTTTGTTCCAGCTGGACAAAGATGGTACCCCTGTGTGGCAGGATGAACCCGGGGAAGTGGCATCGGGTTTCTGTAAGGCAATAACCCTGGATAAGGAAGGGAATATAATACTTGCCGGAAGTTTCCGGGGAGAGTTTCGTATGGATGATAAAAAGTTACTGTCAGCCGGGAAAACAGATGTTGTAATAGCCAAGTATTTTAACTGTGGCAACAGCGAGGTTAAAATCCTGGGAGACAATGTGCTTTGTCCCGGAGGTGAAACCATGCTTAGTGCTTCGGGGGATTACTACAGTTATTTATGGAACAATGAGTACTGGGGAAATGACCTTGCCATTGATTCTGCCGGCACCTATTCGGTGGTGGCTTACGATGGGAAAGGATGTACAGCCAGCGATACAATGGTGGTTAAAATATTAAATGGGGAAGATTTAGGGCTTCCGGATAACGTTTATATCAGCCCGGGAGAGAGCAAACAGTTGGCTGCCGCCAGCGGTTTCTTTTCCTATATGTGGGAAGATGGCACCCAAACGGCCGGGCGTATGGTTAATTATTCTTCGGGAGCCGATTCTACAATCCTGGTATTGAGTGCAGAGACTTATCAAGGTTGCCAAATCTCCGATTCGGTTGTTGTTTATTTTAATCATACCAACAGTACAGCTCAACGTTCAGCAGCCTTTCTGCAGGCTTACCCTAACCCTGTAAGCAACAACCTTACCTGGTTTGCACAAACAGGTTCTCCAACAGATATTGTAGTTTATATAACGGATAATAAAAGTACAAGGGTTTACCTGGAGGAAATAAAGAACTATTATCCCCATACAATGAAAACCATTAGTATGGCGCCTTTTGCCAGCGGGAACTATCTTTTAAATATTCAAACGAAGGAAGAAACCTATCATTTGAAGATCGTTAAAAAGTAGGATTTACTAAACATTGAAAAAATGAACAAAATGAATAAATATATCCTTACCCTGGTATTTATCGCTGCTTTGCATGTGATTGTCCGGGCACAGGCGCAGGAATATGTACAGGACAACCATGTATATACCGGAACTGCAGAGATTACAGCAACCCGGCAGGTAACCCTGCTCCCGGGGTTTACTGCTGTCAGGGGCTCTAATGTGCACGTTTATATCACGGATCCCGGAAGTAGCACCGGGACTGATTACACCCCGGATGAAGGAGATATTATAGCAGGAGCAGTGCCCGGCAATGCGAGAAACTATATCCATACCCTTGCACCCAGGGTAGAAGAAACCCAGGTGTCAAACCTTACGTCTGTTGAGCGGACGGAAACACTGGAGTATTTTGATGGTTTGGGACGTTTGGTGCAAACCATTGGCGTGGAAGCGGCCCCCGGGAACGAAGATATTGTGGGGGCGATTGGGTATGATGCCTTTGGACGTGACAGCATCCATTTCCTTCCCTTTGTTTATCAAAACTCATCGCCCGGGGCTTATGTCAGCGATTACTCCGGGAAATGTGCGACATTCTACAGTTCTGCTGTAGCGGGCCGTGAACCTGGCAGTAGCCCCTGGACAGAAACGCTGTATGAACCTTCGCCGTTAAACCGGGTAACCGGGGAGAAGGGACCAGACCAATGGCAGGGCAAGCCTACAAATGTTAGCTACCAGACCAATACAGACCAAATCAGCAACTGGTCAGCATCGGGGAATCCGGCAACATTTTCCCCGGATAATTTCCCTGAGCATGAATTATATGCGACCCAATATACCGATGAAGACGATAAGGTAACACTGGAATACAAAGACAAATTGGGACAAGTGGTGTGTAAAGCGGCAGTAAATGGAAATGAAACCCTGGAAACCCATTATATTTATGATGATTTTGGGTTATTGCGCTGTGTTGTCCCCCCAAAGGCTTCAGGGCCTGAAGATACTGAACTTTGTTATTATTACGGGTATGACCGGCGGAAACGGATGACTTCCAAAAAACTTCCCGGAGCAAAAATTACCTACATGGTATATGACGTACGCGACCGCCTGGTATTGACACAGGATGGGAATTTAAGGCAGAAAGGAAAATGGATGTGCACTTTTTATGATGCACTGAACCGGCCGGTACTAACAGCGCTTGTTAATTCCCCGGGAGAATTTTCAACCGTAGAACCTGCTTTTAAAGAGGTGTCTTATAATGCTTCTTTTAGCACCGGTACCTACTTTGGCTATAACGTGGGCCTGCCTGCAATATTTACTTCCTCTGTGCAGGTATTAACCGTTACCTATTACGACAATTACTCTTTTTTAAATAATACAAGTTATGGTAAAGATTATCGTTTTTCAGAATATAGTGTACCCGGTTTCCAGGGGACTGCATCAGGCCTTACAAAGACCCTGGTTACCGGGAGCGTTACCCGCGTAATTGGCGGCGATGGCACGATTACCGGGAATGACAGGAGCCAGTTCCTGGCCTCAGCCGTTTACTATGATGATTATGCCAGGCCAATCCGTACTATTTCTGAGAATCAGCTGGGAACAACTGATGTAAGTTGTTCTGCATATAATTTTGTTGGACAGGAAACCTTAAGCGCAACAGTACACAACTATGGGGAAAACAATGAAATTAAGGTAGCCAACCGCTTCTCCTATGATCACCAGGGGCGTTTGCTTACAGAGAAAGTGGAAATTAACGACAACGGAAGCCCCGTAACAATAGCCGCCTATGAGTATAACAAGTTGGGGGAAACAGTAGCTAAATATCTGCATGGCGATGACGGCGGGCATCATTTTAACCAGAAAATAGACTATACCTATAATATAAAAGGCTGGCTGAGGAAACTGAACCAGGTGAATAGCCTTGGGAATGATTTGTTTGCCCTTGATTTAAGCTACAATACACCCGGTAGTTCCAACGGGTTAACAGCAAGCCCCCAGTTTAACGGGAATATATCGGAAATGATTTGGGACACCGGGACCCCCAAAGGCTACGGGTTTACTTATGATGCCCTGAACCGGTTAAAAGAAGCGGATTATGCAGAAGGCAGTGCGCTTAACAGCAACAATGATGCCTTTAGCACCACCTACAGTTATGATGAAAATGGCAATATGGCCGGGTTAACACGCAGTATGGCCGGCAACTCCATTGATACCCTTACCTATCATTATATTGATGACGGGAACCAGTTGGAATCGGTAGACGATGCATCGAATAATTCCCTGGGGTATAATGATGCCGGGGGGATGTATACCTATGACTGGAACGGGAACCTGAAGACCGATCCATCAAAAAGTACATTTATTGAGTATAATTATTTAAACCTGCCAGGGAGTGTACAGTTTGATAATGGCAATGATTATATATACTATACTTATGATGCCGGAGGGAATAAACGAACAAAGATAGTGGATGGTACCACCTATACGGATAATAATACCCGGGTGGATTATTGTGGAAATTTTATTTATGAAAATGGTGAATTAAAAGCTATCTTTACCAGTGCCGGACGGATAATACCAGTGGAAGACAACGGCAACGTTCTTTACAAATTTGAATACAATTTGCAGGATCACCTGGGGAACACAAGGGTCGTGTTTGAGGGGCACAGCAACGGGCAACCTGAAGTGGTGCAAACAACCGATTATTATCCGTTTGGGATGATAATGGGGCAGCAAAATAATTTTGCCACAGGTGTGCTGGTTAATAAATTCCTGTATAACAACAAGGAGTTTCAGGATGATGAACTGGCAGGAAATAGTTTAGGCTGGTACGATTACGGGGCTAGGTTCTATGACCCGGCTCTTGCCCGATTCCATTCTGTTGACCCGAAAGCAACTGATTACTACTTCCAGTCTCCATATGCATATGCAGCAAATAATCCAATCCTTTTTATTGACAAAAATGGAGAAGGTCCTGGTATAATTGTAGGTGGCCCGGCATTAACTAATGGAATGAGTAAATTTCTTATGGCCATTGCCCCATATACCGACCTTAATGATGTTGTTGTTCTAGGGTCTGCTATATTGTCTCCTATTACAGGTAAAGGCGCTATTAATATTGATGGTACTCCTGCGACCGATAACGATATTGAAGCTGCCAAGATGGGATTATTTCTTCCAGTTATAAGTGGCAGTGGAACGAATAAGATACTTGGGAAGGCTGAAGGTGCTGTAGAAGAAATATTAACTTCAAAAAAAATAAATCTTGGTCCGAATGATACTCCGCAGAGAATACAAGGACCATGGACGAAAAGGGACCTTGAAAGGGCAACTGAAGGGAAAGGCCCGATTGATATGATACCGCAGAAAAATGCTGCAGGAAAAGAAATGCCATTGGAGATACACCATGGAGACCAGATGCCTGGGTCGGGAGTACATGAGGTAGCTCCTAATCATTCTAAAACTGTAAATCATCCAAATAAATATAATCAAGGGGTGACACCAAAGATGAGAAAAGAAGATGCTCAATTGCATTGGCAATTAAGAGGGGAGGAAATGGGAAATCAAGCACCATAATAATAAAGAATATGTACCTTACAAAAGAACAGCTACGAACAAATTTAAGTGTAGGTAAAGCTATTGAGCAATGGATAGGTTTTGCCGAAGAAACAAATTATACTGTGTTGAAGTGGTTACGAATTGACAAAGAAAATGATAACACTTTCAGTGTTGCTTATTTTGAGGTATTTGATGAAGGCAATTTAAATTTTTTAGATATATATGAGTTTAGTCCTATAGACCCAGATGAGCCTTATGGAATTATAAATACTTATAATAATTTAGACGAAGTTCTTGAATTTGTGAAAAGAGAATATAATGCAAATGATAATAATTTTGTCAATTCAGGTATGATACAAGAAGAATATAGAAAATATTTAGAATTGAAGTAGAATGATAAAGAAAGCCAAGATGTTATCTTGGCTTTCTTGTTTTATAGGACCAATTGTTTCAACTTCTTTTTAGTAATAAACGCATCAAGGAAAACCTTCACTACGTTTTTATCCGCTTCGGGCAGTTTTTCAATGCTCTTAAACTGGTTCAGGAGTTCTTTATCGGTTAAAGAACTTTCTGCAAGGTCATCGGAAGTGCCGTTTGTCAAATAATCGGAAGAAACGCCCAGTGCGTTAGCCAGCTTTGCCAACACTTCAGCCGAAGGCTGTGCGCCTTTTTTCTCGCACCTGCCCACCTGGGTATAATGTATCCCAACCAACTTCGCGAGGTCTGTTTGCGAAAGCCCCCTGTCCGTGCGTGCCTTTTTTAACCGCTGTGCAAAACTCATGATATCAAGATTAAATCATTTATCGATATGGCCAAACTCCGGGAACAGCTTTTTATCAGTATCAACGGGAGTGAAAACATCAAAAACAGTTTGCTGCACATGTTCCGGAATATCAGAAAAGAAAATCCGGATATTTTAAGCCCGAAGCAAATCCGGGCAAGTGTAATCACCTACTGGCTGAAAGAATATAACCTGAGACAGGTGCAATATTTTGCCGGGCATAAATATGTGAGTTCTACTGAGAGGTACCAGCTAAACCACCTGGATAACCTGCAGAAGAAATTAGAGAAGTTCCATCCGCTAAGCAAAAACCAAATATGAATATTAATCGTTAAATTTGTAGGAGATACAAACAATGGAAGTTATGAATGTACAAACAAAAAAGCTGGAATTAGTTCAGTTAATATTGAATACAGACAAACCAGCATTATTAGATAAAGTCAGTCAATTACTTAAACAAGAAAAAGAGGTTGATTGGTGGGAGGAAATACCTGAAACAGTACAAGAGTCTATTGATATAGCATTAAAACAAGCAGATAATGGCGAGCTTATCCCACATCAGGATGTAATACCAATTTAATTATTAAATGCCGCATTGAATAATTTCAGATATTTCCTGTTTCCAGTAATCGATTTTATTGTTTCTGGCTGCATTGTGTTGACTATATTCCAAAGCCATTCTTTAAGTTGCAGCATATTGTTGAATAATTGATTTTTATACCTGGTTTTGATGTATTGCCAGATTTGTTCGCATGGGTTAAGTTCAGGAGTGTAAGCAGGAATGTTGAGAAGAAAAATATTGTCGGGAATGTTAGACGCTTTAACAGAATGAAAGCGGGCATTGTCAATAATTACAATTTTATATTCCCGGGGGTTATATGTAGAAAATGCAGATAAATATTTTTCAAAAATTTCACTGGTTGTCCCCTCTATTTCCCAAACAAAAGAATCGCCATTTATCGGGGAATAGCTCCCGTACAGGTAAGTAGTTGAAAAACGGTGCTGGTAGTTAATTACCGGGCGTACTCCTACTGCTGCGATACAGCTCCCGATATGGGTCATCAGCCCAAAGCGGCTTTCATCCTGAAAATACAAGTTGATGGAATCGTATTTATCTTTATCCAGACTTATTCTAATCTGGTTGAATGTATCAGGTAGTTTTTAAAAAGGCTTCTGTAGCCTGACTATCTTTATTGATATGCGATTTCCTCGGACTTTTTACTTTGGTTTTAAAGTGTTTTATCAAATAACCTCTAAGCGTATGATATTTTATCTCTACTCCAAATTCCTGTTTTACCCATTGTTGCGCATCCCAGTATCCTAAAAAAGGATTAGAACCATTATTTACCCTGCTCTTCAATCCTTCATGGATTTCTTTCCTAATTAGTACTGATGGCTTGGGTTTTGGTTTATTTGAAACCATGGATTCCAGTCCTTCTGATTGATATGTTTTCAACCATCTTTCCATGGTACGGATGTGTATCCCCAGGTATGAAGCCAGTTCCCTACGCGTCCTGAATCTTTCTTCCTGAATATAAAGAAGACATTTTACCCGCTTCTCGCCTGTTAGTGAAACTTGCCGGGATAATACATTTTTTAGTGTCGATACACCTTCTTTTATTACCAGTCTTGATTTCTTTCCCATGCCTTAAAGTTAATAAATATGCGGCATTATACTATTGAAATGGTATAATAAAAGAAGCAAGGGCTAAATATCATGTATAAACATGGAGATAAACTGGACACCAAGGGCAAAATCCGACTTCAATAAAATTTTGGAATACATCTATGAAAGCTGGGGAGTAAAAGAAGTCAATAATTTTATTGACCAAACAGACTCTGTTATTGAAAGCATAAGTAAAAATCCACAGATGTTTATTGAATCCACAAAGAAAAAGAATATACGCAAAGGATTTATTACAAAGCATAATAGTCTATTTTACAAGATAAAACCACGGGAAAAAGAAATTATACTCTTAACATTTTGGGACAATCGGAAAGACCCGAAAAAACGTCCATATTAATCCTCCTGCCCCCCTCCGATACAAGAAACGGCACATTGTTTTTTCTTTTAATTGAAAATTTGAAACACCCATGATGATACTGATGGGCTGTTAAAATGGAAATAACTTTTGTCCGGGATTTAGGGCAGGGAAAAGTTATTCTATTTTAATGGCCGTGTGTTGGCTTTGTGCGGCTATTTACACATAATGCCCTTATAAGACAGCTTTGGTCACGGCGATGGCTGGTGTGGCTGTTTTATAAGATGATGTTATGTTACAATAGCTTGGGATTGTCCGGCTGTGCGATGGCGGTTGCAGCTCTTTGATTTTTTGCTTTTACCTTAAAATCCACCCACCCAAAAAGCAAACAAAACAATGTGCTGCAATCAGGGCGGGAAAGTGCAAGGGTTAGACAAAAGTGTCCAAGGGTTGGACTGTTCTTTTTCGGTTGGCTTTTTCATGACTACATTCAGGAAGAAAAATGTAATTGCATTTATATTTTAGATGAAAGATATATTAGAATATGGAAAGAGTAACATTATATTTTTTAGTCTGGATTGTCGTTGTGATAATCGTTTTGGCATTTATCCCACGCACGAAAATCAGGGAAATAACAGGCTTTTTTAAGGAAGTTTTGCCACGGTTGCCAATTACTAATATTATCAAACTGTTCAAAAAGTGAAATCGGTTATTGACCTTTTTTGTGGAGCAGGTGGGTTTTGTTATTGGAAGTCCACCCTGCCAGCTTTTTCTTTTAACTGAATTAATTGAAAAACTCAATTTAAACCGGTTCAATTAAAAGAAAAAAGTTGTTACTTTTAAGGGCAGTAAACGTTCTTTTAAAGACTGTTTTGGTGCAGTTAAGAGTTGTTTGGCATGTTGTTTTTGAAGCGTAAAGTTGTACGATTATGGTGCTCGGTTCTATGACCCGGAACTGGGGAGATTCCACACGCAAGATGCTTTTGCTGAAAAATACTTTGACCTTTCTCTTTATCAGTATGGAGGAAACAATCCAATGTTATTTATAGATTTAAATGGAGACTCTATCGTTTCTATATCAAGGGAACAAAATAAAATACTTATAGAAAATTCACCACTTGAAGAGGGTGGAGAAAATTTTGTCAACACAATTGTTCTGAATGGAAGAAGTGTCAAACAATCTGATATTGCAGATAAATCTGCATCTGTTGTAAATGATGCAATGTTAGCTGCTTCTGACACTGAAGTTGAAGTTACTTCTGGTAAAAGAGCTGTAAAAGACCAAGCAAGAATAATGTATGGAAACCTTGAAGGAAAAGGGAAAGGAAAAGGAGTGGAGGCTCAATTAAAATTATATGGTACTAATGGCGATAAAGTAATTGAGTATTATGCAAATACTAAGAGTAAATTCGGAGAAGGTGAAATGAAATCTCAATTAGAATCACAGATTAATTTGATTGGACCATCAAAAGTTTCTAGACATTGTTCAAGTGACCCAAATTTAAATGTTTTTGATATTAATCCTGGAAGTGTAAATAATCTAAAGACTTTTCAAAATACTATTAGGAGTGATTCAAGAGTTACTAAGATTATTCCATATCCTAAAGATCCAGGTGTACACATAGTAATAAAACTGTAAAAACATGAAAGTATTAATTTACTTGGGGGCAATTGTTTGTTTTGTTTCTTTTGCCTGTATAAATTCTAATTCGAACAATAACAAGCAAGCCATAGAGACTGCAGGAACGTATCTTAGTAAAAATAAGATAGAGAAAGATACTTTATGCCAGACAGATTCTATAAAAGCCCTTTTAAATGGAGTGTGGGCTGAAAATGTCGATGAAAATGCACTATTTGAAATTATCAATGACTCTTTATATTACTTGGAAGATTTTGAGAATCCTGTAGGTATAGAAATACAAAAAAATGCTTTTGTAATAAAAGGGAGTGTTCCTGTAAAATGTGAGATTTTGAAACTAACAACAGATAGTCTTTGGTATATTGATGAATTTAATGACGATACTACAAAGTTATATAAACGATGATGAGAGACCCGGCAAGTAGCCGGGTTTTCTTATTTTAGAGTTCCACCAATTCATGAGTCATTTTACTTAACAATCCGTGCATTGCTTTAGCCGTAGCTTCCTTGTTGTAAATAAACCTGTGCCGGGCAGCTTTGGTTTGTTGTATAAGCCCTGCGTATTCTTAAGGCAGGTTGGTAACAAAAACAATTTGTTTGGGATGAAAGATAGTGTTGGAATCTTTTAAAGGATTGTCCAAAAGTTGCTATTTTTAGGAGTTGACAGACACATGTGTTGATTTTAACAATAAAGATGAATCATTAAATGATTTTGTTGCAACCTATTATCGCTCTATCTACTTTAATGATTGAATTTGTAGAAATATTATTTTTGACTATAACAAAGTTCTTTTGGAATTTGAGTTTTGAAATATCCAAAAGTTTGTTCTTTGAAAAAAGCAGCCCTGAGGTTTTTACCGTCATCGTAAAATCAAACTTTTATGGTATTGTTACGATAAATAAAAATCGCAGTAAACTAAGTAAAAAGTTCTCTGATTTATTTTAGTATAACGTTGGGGTGATTTGTATTGTTACGATTATGGAGCTAGGTTCTATGACCCTGCGTTAGGTAGATTCCACACGGTCGACCCACTTTCTGAAAAATACTACTTCCAATCTCCTTATGCGTATGCTGCAAATAACCCATTGAGATTTATCGATTTTATGGGCATGGGGCCAGGGGATGTAAATCCTTTTTCTTGGGGAAGCGTTAAAAGGAATTTTGGTTGGGATGTTGGATTCAAAGGGAAATGGCTAGGTGGAGAGGTGCAGTTAAAAGGAGGAAAATTTTTTGATGTAGGAGCTAAAGGAAATATCGTAGGAGTCAAAGGGAATATCAATGAGGGAGATGTTGAAGTAACGGCATTGGAAGGTGGAGTTACACTAAAACCGAAGGTCGCAGGCTTAGATAAACACTTTAGTATAGAAGCTGAGGGATCGGTGATAAAAGCGGGAGGAACAGACTTGTGGCCTGGTGGAGAATCAGCCAAAGCAGAAGTGACGGGAGCAGCCGGAAAAGTTAAAGCTAATGTAGGTAAAGCATCAGTAGAGAAAGGTGGTTATTTACTAAAAGCAGATGAAAATGGCTTTTCAGCAGCTGGAACCACAGATGCAGAATTGTCTGTTAATACAGGAGGAAAGAGTAGTTCTGACAACAATAAAGTAGCAGTAAATGAGGATTATAAGTTTTCTGGAACGATTGGAGTGTCTGTTCTTAGGGTTACGATTTCCTACGATTTTAATGATTTAGTAAATTATTTTAGTAAATAGAAATGAGTATTTTACTTAGAAGGGTTTTATCCTATATTGTTGATTTATTTTTGATCGTTCTGGTTATGGTTTTTTTATCTGTTCTGCTTGGAGATAAACAGCCAGATGGTTCTTATAATGTTAAGTTTCCTTGGGCATTAATTCCAATGAGTTTTTATATAGTATATTTTGTGATTCAAGAACATTTTTTTAGAAAAACGTTAGGTAAAAGAATTTTTAAGCTGGAGATTATTCCCGAGAATAATAAGCCGCTTAGTTTTACTCGTTCGTTTGTAAGACACTTGTTTGATTTTGTTGATATTTTCTGTTTGGTGGGAGTTTTGATGATATTCCTTTCGAAGAATAATCGACGTATTGGAGATAGATTATCAAAATGCGATATTATATATATTAACAACTAATGAAGTTAGATATTTATAGGCAAGCAGGAATCTTTGGGATAAAGTATAAAATATTATCTAGGAATGATCTCTTATATGTTATATCGAGAGGACTTTTGCGAAGAGGATATCGATTTTATTCTGGAGGTAATTTATTGCAGGCGAGAATGGTAAAATCCGGATTCAATATATTCCGCTTACTGTCAAACTACATAGTGAAAGGTAATTGTAAAGCTAGCATTGTATTCGATACAGATTCTGATTATACTCTACTGATAAAGAATAAAAAGGTTGATGCTTGTCAGCAACAGGGTTATCATGTTGGATTCTTTTTTAGAGGAGTGCAAATTGGAGTGCTAGAGAGTGAAAAAAAAATAACGAAAGGAAAAACAAAGTACAAGTTGCTTTTAGATGATGAATATGAACTAATTCCATTTCTTAGTTTTGTTGTTGCTTATGACTATCAAATAAAAGGAATACACAGTGATGTGACAACTCATATAGATAATGGAGTACATGGCATTGAACCAAAATTTTTAATTAATCCTAGATGGAACCCACCGCTATCGCACGATTAGCAAAACATATTTTGCCAAACCCGGCAATGACCGGGTTTTTTTATGCCATATATAGCACTATCTCATAAACTGTGTAAATGAAAATACCGGGGGTTGCAACCCCCGGTATTTTTTTGTTTAATTTTAAATTTTACACAGTAATGAAAAAAGAAGATTTATTAAATGATGATTTTCTCAAGCAGTTCAAATCTGGAGAGGAACTCAACGATTTTCTAAAACAGATCCAGAAGCGAGGCATTGAAAAGATGCTCGAAGGCGAACTCGATGGTCATTTGGGCTATGACAAAAACAAAAAGTCAGATAATGCTAATGCCCGTAATGGCTATTCAGAAAAGAAAGTCCGCACTTCCCTGGGCGAGTCTAATATTCAGGTTCCACGAGATCGTGATGCTTCGTTTAATCCCATAATTGTTCCTAAACGGGGAAACATGGTGGACGGTATAGAAAACGTAATTGTATCGCTTTATGCAAAAGGGATGAGTAATAGCGACATTGAAGAGCAAATCCGTGAAGTCTACGGTTTTGATGTGTCGACATCCACGATCTCCCGAATTACAGATGCCATTACAAACGATATTGTTGCCTGGCAAAACCGTCCGTTAGAGCCGGTTTATTTAGTCAAACCTTAAAAACACAATAGATTGTTGATAATCAATTCATAACAATTTTTATTTGGTTTCTAAAAATGCAAGCAAATAGGTAAATTAGTGAAAAAGCTTGCAGATATGGTTGGGAAACAAGACAAAGCACCACAGTTGAGTATTTTTGACACACCTCTGAAGAGGTTCATTAATTTAGAACATGAACTTTGTATTTTATCTCATCAAATAGATTGGGATTCAATTGAGGAAGAGTTTTCTGTTTATTATTCGGAAACGGGCCGTCCTTCAGTTCCTATCCGCAGGATGGTTGGACTGCTATTGCTAAAGCACATCTATAATTTAAGTGACGAGGCCATGGTTGACAGGTGGATTGAAAACCCGTACTGGCAATACTTTAGCGGCGAGAAAGTTTTTCAAACCCAAAAACCCTTCGACCCGACAGAATTTATACATTTTAGGAACCGGATAGGCAAAGAAGGTGCGGAAAAACTATTGAAAGTATCGATACAACTATTTGGAAAAGAGGCTCAAGAAAAAGAGGTGTTGATTGACAGTACCGTGCAGGAGAAGAACATTACCTACCCGACCGATGCGAAACAGCATAAACGTATTATCGGGAAAGTAAACAAGATAGCCAAACAGGAAGGGATAACATTGCGCCAAACTTATACAAGGACTTTAAAGCAGTTAATGATAGACCAGCGTTTTCACAGTCATCCCAGAAGGAAAAAGAAAGCCAAAGCAGCCATGCGCAAAATCAAAACCATAGCAGGCCGCCAGGTCAGGGATATTGAAAGAAAGTTTACACCTGTACAGCAACAAAAATATAAGGAGTTGTTCATCATTCTCAATAAGATTTTACTTCAGGAAAAGACAGATAAGAATAAGATTTACAGCATTCACGAACCAGAGGTTAGTTGTATTGCGAAGGGAAAAGAAGCCAAGAAGTTTGAGTTTGGGAATAAATCGGGGATTGTATTAACTAAAACCACTAAAATTGTAGTGGGTGCTATTGCGTTTGAAGGCAACCCCTACGATGGTCATACACTTGAAGAAGATTTTACCCAAACAGAATATTTAACAGAAAGCAAACCAAAAACAGGAATTGTTGATAGGGGCTATAAAGGGAAAAAGAAAATTAATGGAACAGAAATCATATCACCATCGGTCCCTAAAAATGAAACCACACAATACCAAAAACAGAAAGCAAGGAAACAATTTAGGGCAAGGGCAGGAATAGAACCAGTGATTAGTCATATCAAATACGATCACAGAATGTTAAGAAATTATTTGAAAGGTGTAATTGGTGACCAATTAAATACAATATTGGCCGGAACAGGTTACAACCTGAAGAAAATGCTCAATAGAATTAAAGAGCAAATTCTTTTTGACCTTATTCAAATCTTAAGTCTTGGAAAATTGCTTTTTTTCAAAGATAAGGTTCCAAAAAATAGTAGACTTTTTAAGGTTTAACTATTTATAGCTGGACCCTTTTTTCAAATATGACTAAGAACTGATTTAGGATGATGCCCCAGTTCTGGATGGGTATCGAGTAGTGCAAAAACATGCTTCTTGTCCTTTTCTTTTAATAGCTGGGACTCGTGGCCTTTTTGTCAAAAGCCGGTGTAGAAGCTTCGTCTACCCAATAGCCCAATGCCAAATCAACATCTTTTATTTAGAATTACATTTGCATATCCATTTGGAAGTTCCGGGTAAATTCTATTAGGCATTTGAAAGTAAGATTAAAAAATCCTCTCAGGCTACTATGAGAGGATTTTTGTTATTTACGGTTTTATCCCTAAAAAAAACAGCAGAATTTATCACCTGCAAAATACCGTTTATAAAATAATTCATACACTTCATAAAGTCATAGCTACCGTTCGTAAAATCACTCTTTCAGGAAAATTTCAGAATACTTACTTTCAGATTGTATTCCTAAAAAACCAAATCGATGAAATCAATCATTACGAAGATTTTTATCATTTCATATTTTGTATTATTTGCATTGAGTGAATCAATTGCCCAGGATTTAACCTCAGGGTTGGTTTCCGTTTGGGAATTTGATGAAACCAGTGGAACAACTGCTTATGATGGTGCCGGGGGCAAAAATGGGATTGTTGCAGGGGATCCGATGAATAATAATGGAAAACTAGACAAAGCATATTATTTTTCAGATAATACAGACTATGTCTCTTTTCCCTCTTCTCCCTACAATTTTGATATTTTAAATGAAGATGATAGTTATGCCTTCTGGATAAAGGGAACAGATCCAACTCCCATATCTGAAAATACGTACATTCTGTATAAATGGAAAGGACAGACAGGGTATTCATATTGCATTATGACTTATGTACGGAGGGTGATATCGCAACGATTTACGTTATGACTGAGGCAGGTTTAAGTTACCCTAGTTTTGGTAATTGGAGTCAAGATTTTCAATTTGATTCATTTGATGGCATTCCAAGTCTCCAAAAGGTACAGAGTTCAAATTATCAGCAAATGTTTCAGACTGCTGTAGACAATCGGATTAAATATTATAAAAGTAAGGGATTAAATGCACCAACCTATACTTCACCAAATAGAGGTATAGGGCCAAAAGCACTTGAAGGTGCAATAAGGTTAATAAAAAAATAAAAAGGTATGAGAAAGTTAATCTATATATACTTCTTAATTGCCACTTTTTCTTTTTTTAGCTGTAAAAGTTCACATGTGACAAATGATGTAGATTGTTTGAGGAAGGTCAACACAATTGTTTCAGAGGAGCTGAGAAAGGAATTTAAAGGTGATTATGATTCAGTAAAGAAAGATATAAAAATCATGATGAAGTTTTACGTTAACAAAAATGGGAAAGCTGATTCAATTGTCTTTGCAAGAAGTAATTTAAAAGAAAAAGACATAGGTGAAAAAGATATAATCAGTGGTTTAATGGAGCAAAGCTATAAGTGTATACGTGAAGTCTATTACTCGCATAACCCTAACCCAGATTTTGTAACGATTATCTATAATCCAGATTTGAGTAATTAACAAACTTAAAAAGAGAAGCCCGGCAAGTCAGGGCTTCCAATAGAATTTTTAATAAGTTGAATCAATGAAAACAAAAATATTAACAGCAATAATAGTATTGAATATAAGCTTTGCTTATTCGCAGAACCAGGAAGTAATACCGCCATCTCCTAATTCTTCTGCTTTAGGAAAGTATGTTGATAACCCTGTTTCTTTATATACAGGTACGCCTCAAATAGATATACCTTTATATGAAATAAAAACAAATGACTTTACATTACCTATAAGTTTAAGTTATCATGCCGGTGGCATAAAGGTAGGGGAAAGAGCTTCAAATATTGGTCTTGGGTGGGCTCTTAATGCAGGAGGTGTTATTACAAGGGTTATAAAAGATATTCCCGATGATTGTACAGGTACTGACTGTGTGATAGACCCCATAAATAATCCTATTAAAAAATATGGGCAGTTTTATCGCGAGGATAGACCTTCTAATATAGATATTCATAACATTCGCAATATAGATATTATTGATGCTTATAATCAAGATGCGACTGACTATATGTATTCATTAGAGAACGTTTTTGCCTCGTTTTATGATGTTACACTTGGCTCTCCAAAGTCTTATACAAAAGTAGGAGATTCTGAGCCGGATATTTTTTATTTTAATTTTTGTGGCAAAACAGGAAAATTCGTGTTTGACGTATATAGCAGTACCTCGAGGGTAATCAGGTTTTTACCCCATCAGGATTTTAAAATTGATTATACCCTTGATGGTAATGGAAGAATTTCTGAGTTTGAAATAATTGACGAAGAAGGGGTTGTGTATACATTCTCGGAAGTTGAAACTTCTTTTTCAATGGTTTTTTCAAGAAGCACAACACCAACGATTGTTTATACTGATGGAGAAGACGAGTTTACAGGTCATCCACAATATAGAACAGAAACAACTTATAATTCAAGTTGGTATTTAACTAGCATTACAACACCAAACAACAATACTTTCAGCTTCGAATATGAAGAAGAATATTCTATTTTATTTGATCCGGGGTCTAGCCAAACTGTGCGTTTTCAAATGGACGATTTTGAATCCTACAACCCAAATATTGATGATGATTTTAAAGTGATAGATGAGTCAAGCACCAGAATTACAGGGAAAAGGCTGTCTTATATTGAAAATGAAAATCTTAGTATTGCTTTTGAGAGTGATCACATAAGGGAAGACCTTTGTTTTATGTTCAATCCCGATGGTATTAAATCAAAGGCGATTACCGGCTTAACTATTTACTCAAAACCACCATCTGGTGGAGTTAAGAGAATAAAAAAATATAATTTCACCCAAGACTACTTTGAAAGCAACTCTGTTGATAATTCTTCTATAGAGCATTTTTATGGAATTTGTCAAGATGCACGAGATATGGATTTTTATCATAAGCGGCTCAGGCTTAGAAATGTCCAAGAGTATGGAGGGTCTGATGCAGATGTGTTACCCTCTACTTCATTTGAATACAAATACGATGGTTTTCCTGGTTATACTGCGCTCGAACTACCTCATCGATTCTCTTATCAGCAAGATTTATGGGGTTATTATAATGGGGCGAGCGAAAATGCGTTATCAATAATTCCCAAGCTTTATGTGTATCACGATATGTTTTCAGATAGCAGGAGGTATAGTGTTTATAAGCGAAATAACCATACGGGTCAAGAACACATATTGCCCGGGGCAAACAGGTTGCCCTCCGAATCACATATGGATATAGGGATGCTTACAAAAATAAATTATCCTACAGGTGGGTATACTGAATATGAGTATCAGCCCCATGTATTTAAAGACGTTAATGAAGAATTTTCGGGAGGTGGGGTTCGTATAAAAAAAATTACAAAGCATGATGGGATTGATGAAAGCAACGATATTGTTTATAATTATTCTTACCTTGATTCAGATGGCAGTTCGACAGGAAATTTAATAAGTATGCCAATTTTTGCTGTTTTTGCTGGTACGGGAAAAGCTCGCAATGCTGATGGAACATATTTTTACAGGTCGTTGGACGGGTCGCAAACATGTTATAGATATAACACTACCCGGTTTAGTCATCCACAAGCTCCGTTAGGCAACACAAAAGGTTCTACCATAGGATACAGAAAAGTAACCGAGTATATCAGTGGAAACGGAAGAACAGAATATGAGTATTCAATGCCGGCCATATGGTATCAGGATAATGATTCTCCCGGAGCTGATTGTTCCGAAGTAGAACATGGTACCTGCGACAATCTGTATACGGCTACTACGGTTTACAATCTTTTCCCGGGGAGTACAAGTAGAACCAGCAACTATGATTTGAGCATGACCCCAGCAACCATAAATTCATTTCCTTTTCCTGAGAACCCAAATTATGATTGGAACAGGGGGCATCTGCTATCAAAAAAAATTTATAATGAGTCCAATTCTATTGTCGGGTCTGAGAGTTTTGATTATGCCATATGGCATCCAAATTCAGGAGCACATAAAGTGTATGGTATGAAGTTTGGTCAATATTGTGCTAAAATTTTACCTGAACAAGAATATAATAATGATGATGCTTGGCACGTAGCCAAATATGAAATTTTAACAGGCAAGGCAAAGGTACTTACTTCAAAAACGGTAACTGACTATTCTATTGACGGTAGTTCTATTTCAAAAACCACCGAGTATTCTTATGATGGGGAAATGCATAAAAACATTACCAAAATTACCGAAGAGATGAGTACGGGGGATAAATTGGTAAAAAAGTTTGTTTATAGCGGCGATTTTAACTGCGATTGCGATGAAGGAAGTTCAGCTACGAATGATTTACGCCTACAAAACAGGGTGAATATTCCATTGGAAGTATCTGAATATATAAAAAAAGGTTCAACAGAGTACCTAAGAGGTTCTGTACTTACTAAATATGGTTTTATAAACAATAAACCATACCCCAATAAGCAATTTAAAGTTGAAACAAATACTTTATTGACGGATTTTAAAAATATATTATATAATATTGATCCATCAGAGCCGGAATGTTCAGACGCATGTATTTCCGTTGACGAAGACGACAGATACTCAGAAAAAGTACATTTTAAGGAGTATGATGAAAATGGCAACATCCTTGAGATAGAAGACAAAACAACAGGTTTAACGACAAGTTATATTTGGGGCTACAATAATCAATATCCAGTTGTAAAAGCAGTAAGTACTTCATATTCAGAACTCCAAACAATTTTAGGTGCAACTTTGACTTATATAAATCGGGGCTATATTCCATGGGATGTTCATGAGTCAGAAGAAGATTATGCTCTCACCGATTCAGATATACGTAACGAATTAGGCATTCTTAGAACCAGTTTGCCCGATGCCTGGGTAACTATATACACCTATAAGCCTTTGGTGGGTATAACAAGCGAGACTGATATTAACGGAAGGACAACGTATTACGAGTACGATAACTTTAACAGGTTAAAACTTATAAAAGACCACGATGGGAATATCTTAAAGCAGTATGAATATCATTATAAGAACCAGTAATATGTAGAAAAACCCGGCAAGTCCGGGTTTTTGATTTTATTTAACACCCCTGATAAAGTTTTCAATTGCCTGATAATCAATATGTATTTGTTTAAAACTATGGCTTTTATATTGGTTAAAATTGCAAGGTTATTTGTATTTTCAGGGAAAAGCTTGCAAAATGATAGGAAAGATAAACAAGTCACTCCAAATGAATATTTTCCAAACACCGCTGGCCCAGTTTATCAATAAAGGACACGAATTGTGCCAGTTGGCTGATCAGATCGACTGGCAATCGGTGGAAAATGAGTTCAGTAGCTACTATTGTCCGGACAACGGACGGCCATCCATTCCCATCCGAAAGATTGTGGGCGTTTTGCTGTTGAAAATGATGTTCAGCCACAGCGATGAATCGGTTGTTAAGCGGTGGCAGGAAAACCCCTACTGGCAATATTTCTGCGGCGAAACCTTCTTTCAGCACGAAAAGCCGTTCGACCCAACCGAACTGATCAAGTTCCGCAAACGGATCTGTGAGGAAGGTGCCGGGAAGCTATTGAAACTATCGCTCAACCTGTTCAGCCGGAAAGAGGTAGAAGAAAAGGAAGTTTGCATCGACACCACGGTGCAGGAAAAGAACATCACCTACCCGACAGATGCCAAGCTTCGAAAGAAAATCATCGAAAAGTGCTGGGGTATTGCAGAAAAGGGAGGGATTAACCTTCGCCAGAGTTACCGGCGTACATTGAAGCAGCTGATGATTGACCAGCGGTTCCGGGAACACCCCAAACGCAGGAGGAAAGCCAATGCGGCAGCAAGGAAGATAGACACGATTGCCGGAAGGGTTGTCAGAGATCTTGAACGGAAACTGACCAGCCAGCAGAAGCAGGCCTATGAAGAAGACAGTTTTCAAAAAGACATCATCGGCAACATTGACCAAAACAAACGTAATGGTAGTGAGCACGGGCATTTATTTGATGAGCTACTATACAAATGCAGATTTGTGGTAGAAAGAACCAATGCATGGCTTGATGCTTTCAAAGCTATCCTGGTGGAAAAAACACTCTTAGGGAAAATTCCTGTTTCCCTATGTGTGTTTGTGTGTCAGGTGGCTGCTTGTCCTGGAGCGATATTCTGGTTTCCCGGAAAGCGGAGCGAACGGGAAGAACACAGAACTATAAGTGAAAGGATAAGCTGGGTAAACCTGAAAGGGAAGGATAAAAAACACCGTTAAAAGGTGGGTGGGAAATAGAGTAAATTATCTACAAAATTATCTTCTCCGGAAGATGATTTTATCCAGGCGCTTTAAAATTTATCTACAAAAATGAATGAGCACAGCTCTCAATTTTTTCCTGCAGCTCGTTTCCTGGACAAAATTTGTAGATAAAAAAGAATGGCCTATGCATCCTTTTGTCAGGGATTGTAACGGAAATTCTTTTTGATATTTCAATTAGTAAAATGAGTAGAAAAGGGGGCGACCAGAGGAAGCCACCGGAACGCCATTTTAGTTATGAAAAAGATAAAAGATTGAAGTGAAAAGCCCGCCCGGACAACCAAATCAACCTCTTTTATTTAGAACTACTTTAGTATATTTTAAATACCTGTATAATGTTGCTTTACTTCCAATCCCGAGGATTTCACAAATTTCCCCGACAGCTAAATCCCCTTCTTTGTATAGTTTTGCCGCTGCTAATGCCTTTTTTTTAGCTTTTTCAGATAGTCCTTTTTTTCTTCCACCAATCCTTCCTCTTTCCTTTGCTGCCTGTAACCCGGCTTTTGTCCTTTCAACAATTATTTCCCTTTCATATTCAGCAAGTGCAGCAAAAATTCCAAATTGCATCCTTCCAACTGGTGAAGCTGTATCTATCCCATCTTTTAAGCTACGAAATTCAACCCCTGATTTTCTTAAAGAATCAACAATTGAAAGTAAATCCCTTAAAGACCTTCCCAGCCTATCCAGTTTCCAAATTACAAATACATCACCAGGCCGTAAAAATAGTAAAGCCTTGTCTAATTCAACCCTTGCTGCTAATCCGGAAGTTTTCTCACAAAATATTGTGTCACATCCAGCATTTTTAAGTGCATCCATTTGCAGATCTAAATTTTGTTCCCTTGTGCTAACCCTGGCATACCCTACAATTTGTCCGGCCATAAGAAAATATTCTAGTAAAACATAAGTTTCATAAACTCAACTAAAAACGAAACTACGAAAAAAAGATGGTAAATGGCTGTTTTGCGCCAGCAAAACCAGCCATTCATTTTAGTATCGTAAAACGGTAGTTTTATGGGTTTCAATCCTTGTTTTGCTGGATGTTGGTCTGGAAGAAGCAAAAGATTAATGGGCAGGGAAGTTTGTTTTAATGTTTCAATCCTTGTTTTGCTGGATGTTGGTCTGGAAGATATTCAATCCAATGTGTAGGGTCTGAGCGTTCAGCGGTTTCAATCCTTGTTTTGCTGGATGTTGGTCTGGAAGGTGGTTTAAGGAAAGGAGCAATTCGCCCTAATTACAGTTTCAATCCTTGTTTTGCTGGATGTTGGTCTGGAAGCTCATAATTGCACCCTCGCCCTGTTTCCTCACTTTGTTTCAATCCTTGTTTTGCTGGATGTTGGTCTGGAAGCATATTGAAGCTTAGCAAAATGCCAGATGAAGTTAGTTTCAATCCTTGTTTTGCTGGATGTTGGTCTGGAAGTATTATAGAAAAAAACAACAGCAATGAATTTAAATTGTTTCAATCCTTGTTTTGCTGGATGTTGGTCTGGAAGCCTGCCGTAATTGGTTCTTTATTTTCATCTGTTTTGGGTTTCAATCCTTGTTTTGCTGGATGTTGGTCTGGAAGTTAGGTGAGTGCCCGGATAGACTAATCAACTATCACATGTTTCAATCCTTGTTTTGCTGGATGTTGGTCTGGAAGAACGAGTTGATATAAATGATGGTGGCAATAATTCAAGTTTCAATCCTTGTTTTGCTGGATGTTGGTCTGGAAGATTTCGTCGGCGTCGAGCCACTCCCCATCCTGATATTGTTTCAATCCTTGTTTTGCTGGATGTTGGTCTGGAAGCATCTGAATCATATGATGTTTGAACCAAATCATTAGTTTCAATCCTTGTTTTGCTGGATGTTGGTCTGGAAGTTAGGTGAGTGCCCGGATAGACTAATCAACTATCACATGTTTCAATCCTTGTTTTGCTGGATGTTGGTCTGGAAGATGGGATGTTTATTGTGCCTGAGTAAAAATAATTCGAGTTTCAATCCTTGTTTTGCTGGATGTTGGTCTGGAAGTGTCTTGTGGTTTCATTTTAGTTTTCCTTTTTTCGGTTTCAATCCTTGTTTTGCTGGATGTTGGTCTGGAAGGTTGCAAACACTTACAGCTTTGTGGATTTGTTTGTTAGTTTCAATCCTTGTTTTGCTGGATGTTGGTCTGGAAGTCGCGCTAAGGCTTTTGTAAAGCCTTTATAAATTTGAGTTTCAATCCTTGTTTTGCTGGATGTTGGTCTGGAAGATTTCCATTTTTGTTTTTTTATTCACTTTTTTATTTGTTTCAATCCTTGTTTTGCTGGATGTTGGTCTGGAAGCAAAAAGCGTTGTTTTGTGAGCCAGCTTCTTTTTTGTTTCAATCCTTGTTTTGCTGGATGTTGGTCTGGAAGCTTTGTTCCAGTAAGCGTTTCATTTGTTCGTGCAAACGTTTCAATCCTTGTTTTGCTGGATGTTGGTCTGGAAGACTACAGTGATATATTTATATTCGGGGTATTTTTTAAGTTTCAATCCTTGTTTTGCTGGATGTTGGTCTGGAAGATTTAAGGAAGATAACCAGGTCGATTTTATTCTTTAGTTTCAATCCTTGTTTTGCTGGATGTTGGTCTGGAAGCTTTGATAGAGAATTTAATGAAGGAAGGAATAATTGTTTCAATCCTTGTTTTGCTGGATGTTGGTCTGGAAGAATTGTTGACCGGATGATCCTTCAGTTACAGCAATTGTTTCAATCCTTGTTTTGCTGGATGTTGGTCTGGAAGTAAGTGTTGGTCGTAGTTGGATTACGCACAGAATTTGTTTCAATCCTTGTTTTGCTGGATGTTGGTCTGGAAGCGTACAGGTAATCCGGAATGGGGAGCAGAACCGAAGTTTCAATCCTTGTTTTGCTGGATGTTGGTCTGGAAGTGATTTCCTCTTTCCTGCATCAATAGATCTATTCTAGTTTCAATCCTTGTTTTGCTGGATGTTGGTCTGGAAGTAATAAATAGCAGACGAATTACTAGAACTATTATTGTTTCAATCCTTGTTTTGCTGGATGTTGGTCTGGAAGTTTAATATCCCACTTACACAACTAGCTAATCTTTTGTTTCAATCCTTGTTTTGCTGGATGTTGGTCTGGAAGAAAGCGTATCATCATCCATATCGAAAAGTATTGCGTTTCAATCCTTGTTTTGCTGGATGTTGGTCTGGAAGATAGGCAGCCGCCTGTTAATGCTAGGCAACCGTATTCAGTTTCAATCCTTGTTTTGCTGGATGTTGGTCTGGAAGTCGTAACTTAATTTATTAAGTTGTATCCCAAACAAATAACAATAATCTATAAAGGTATATTTCCTTGTTTTCAATATGTCAAAGAACCTGATTTTGTATAATTTTTTATTCATTTTCGAAAATATATCACTCTGTTTTACAACAAATTAAATACGATTTTTTCTATTCTTTCAATAAATTGCTACCCGTAAAACTATTTCACACATATATTCCGGTAAGTGCACACGACACAACGTTGTTTGTATTTCGTTGCTTTCGGGAAAACATTGTTTTCAATTACATCATTAACCTCTTTACATACCCGTTGGATTTCCGATTTGGCTTTTTCATCTATCTGTACTTCAACCAACTTATTCGAAGATCGAGTATAAACCAGGAAACCTTTTTCGACTTTCTTATGAAAATTACCTTCAATCAGTACTGCGTAACATTCCAACTGCGTGCGGTACGTTTCATATACTCTGTTTTCAAATTTAGCAAATTTATAGTCAAGCGGGGCCATTGTTCCGTCGTTTAATAGCAAAACTTCGTCAATTTTTCCACGCAACAGATCACTGGTAAGGTACTGGTCGGAATATTTTTCAACCACGCCAATCCGTTTTCGCAGGTAATCTTTGTTTCGTTCCAGTTTCTGATCATGAACCTGCCTGCCTTTTTCTACTTTGTAATGCCGTTCTTCATATTGCGGGATACAAAGCACATATTCGAAATAGGTAAACCGGGGACAATAGAGATACTCAATGATATGTGACGGTGTAACTGACATTAGAAAAATAGTGCTTTAACTTCATCGGTAATCAATTTTTTGTCGAAAGCCTGCCCAAGAAGAGAGGTTTGCCTAAGTTCATTTTTACTCATCGGAAAAATATAAACCGAATCAGTCTCCACATCAATTAACTCTGTTACTTCCAACTCCAGTGTATCCTTATCATTGTCTTCGAGGCTGCCAAGGAAAACCGATTTTTGCACTCTGTACAACCCTGCAAGTTTACATTTTTGGGCTACTTTGGTGCGTGGCCTGTTCTTCTTAATGTCGTACAATACCCAACAAATCATGATTTCTGTATTAATTGGTTAGCAAACTGATGGGCATCCATTTGCATAGCATTCATCCGGGTTTGATTGCGCCCTTTGTAACGGATTTTCTCTTCATCCAGAAATTTCATCAGTGACTGCATCAACAGGTTCTTTCCTTCAGCATTGAGACTTATGCCGTTTGTAATGGAATCGGTATGGCTGTCGTTTACCTTTTTGGCAGAAAACAGTTTAAACACCACCTCGTCGGCATAAATGCGGTAAGGCTCAATGAAATCGAATACCATACTTTTGGTGTTGTAATCGTCGCGGTGCATAAAACCCACATACGGGTCGAGGCCGGCAATCACCAGTACCTTCTCCACACGGCTGTACAACACTCCGTAGGCGTAATTCAGGAAAGCATTAAACGAATCTTTGGCAGGACGAAAGCTACGTCCTTCAAACTGGTATCTTTCGTTTAGTAATGAACTCAGAACCTGAAAATAAACACGTCCGGCTGTGCCTTCGAAACCCCGGAGCGAACTATCGATTTCATCTATTTTTTCAGCTTCCTGTTTTTCAATCTTTGTTTTTAAGGTAGAAATAATATCTATCTTTTCCTGGATAATTTCGGCTGTGGCGGGCCGGTGATTTTTGAGCCGCTTCAGAAATTCAACATGGTTGCCAAGTTTTGCAGACAACCAGCTTTTTATCCAGAATACACCTGCCTGATTCAAACTGGCATCAAGCTGTTGTTTGCGGATGCGTGAAGTGCTCCCGGGTTTACTGTGCCAGAACCGGCCAACCGGCATTCCATCATATTCAAAAACAATAATATCGATGTTGTTTTTCATCGCCAGTATAATGGCATCGGTGCTGATGGCCGCGCCCTTGCTCATTAAAATAGAAGTCACTTTCTGGCTGGCAAAATGGTGTTTTTGTTTCTCGCCATCTTTGGGTAGGGTTACTTCAAACAGTTCGTCTTTTATGTGTACATAAGTTCCCCAGGTGTTAATGATTAGTTGCATTGCTTCAAGCTTTATTGTATTAGATGTACGGTTCCGAATCCGCGGCTGACAGCTTTCCCAATACCAGCCATTTCAGGAAGAAAGGCGTTGCTGGTAAATTCACCATCGAAAGCCAGCATTGTCTGGTCTTTAAACCGGGTTTGTTTTTCAGTTACCCGTGTAATGGCCATTATACGTTCCGATGTACGAAACGACAGGCCTTTATAAAAACTCAATATATTGTTTTGCAATTGGCGGTTCAAAAATTGAATTTTTGCATTCTCTTCCAGTTGTTGATATTTTCGGTGATTTTCCTGATTCAAAGCTATCCACAGCGTTTTAAACCGGTAATTGTAAAGTTGCTGGTTCACCACGAGGTCGTATTGTTTTTGCTGAATATTTTTTGCCAACACCGGGTATTGTTGCCCTTCAATATCGATTTCAAGGATTTTCAGGAACAGTGACACCAGCAAATCAGCTCCTTCCTGAAAACCAACCAGCAGCGGCGTTTTATCAATAACTTTGTATTGAACCAGCGGATACGCATATCGTGTTGTTCCATCAGTGTAATGGTTGTGCAGCAAAGGCGAATGTTCTTTAAACAGATTGCCAAAATAACCACGTAGTTTATGCGCATCGCGGGTTTGTAACTGTATATCGGGAAATTGGATGATGGTTTGTGTGATTTGCATAGTGTTTGTTTAAAGCATATATACTGTACCTATTTGTTGCCTAATGAAACCAGTGCTTTCATTATAAAAATCATCGACTACTTCGTTTTCCACAACTAACAGTGATTGATCAAATTCATTAATGGCTTTAAGTCCAATTGCCAAGTAGTTTGGAATTGTAATAATTCTTTGTTGAAAGGCAGTTTTGAAATTTTCGTCAAATTCCTCTTTTGTTATTTCTCCAATAATTTTTCTTAGATAATTCTCTCTCAGTTGTTTTGAAAAATTATCGATTTCAATAAAAATAGCCACTGTTGTTTGGCTTTCTTCAATTATATGAAAACTGGAAACAGGACGTTCGTCTATGGTTACTTCGCCATCGTATCTAAGCGTTTTCATTGACTCAAAGATTTTATTAAAAACCGAAAACGAACTTCTGGAGGCAACGTTATCAAAATAGCTATCAATTAAATTGAAATAGCCTTCTTCGGGGAATTCGGTTTTGGCTCTTAGTGCACTTTCCGACTGGATACCTGTAATTTGACCATATATTTTTCTTGCATCGCCAAAATCCACAATGTAAAGCGGAGAATGCAGTTTCTCTGAATTGTTGTTTCGGTTGATACGGCCTGCCACCTGGATAATTGAATCAATTGGTCCCAAATCACGAAATCCCATATCAAAATCAAGATCAACTCCTGCTTCAACTACTTGAGTCGAGACTAAAATTGGTGCTTCCCCATTTACAATTTTCGATTTTATCAATCTAATCCGTTCTGCCCGATGGGCTGGAATAATATTGGTAGATAGGTAATAAATGGGATTTTTAAATTCTTTTTCCTCAATATATTCCAAAATTTTATTGTAGATTTCAACTGAACGGTTTACCGTGTTGCAAACAATAAGACATGATTTCGATGGATGCCATTTTTTCAAGAAAATTCCTTCAAGAAATTCGGTGCCAACATCATCAATAAATTTCACATCCAATAAAGGAACAATTTTGGTTCTTTTAAAAAGGGCAAAAATCTCTTTATTGGTTTTCAATAATTCCAACGGTTTAGCAATTTCACCTTCCTTATTCAGGATTTCTTGTTGTGCCAATTCAAATATTTTTGGTTTTGTTGCAGTCATCAAAATGATTCTTGTATTCAAGAATTTTGAAACAAAATAAAGTGCAGCCCCAATTAAAGGCATTTGGTCAAGACGCAAAGTCTGGACTTCATCCAGAATTACAATTGCATTTGCAAAATGATTGAACTTTTTCAGTAGTTTATTTCTGTGCCCAATCAAAGTTTCAAAAAATTGCACAAAAGAAGTAATTACAATATCGCCCTGCCATGTGTCAACCGACATCAATTTCTGATTGTAATTTTGCTCAGTATCATCGCTGTTTTGTTTATCATTTTTCCCAAATACATCGGCGTATTGATAATGTCCAACAATTTTTATTTCATTGGAAAGCGTTGATTTATATTCACTCAGAGCTTGTTCGATGATATTAATAAAAGGTAAAGCGTAAAGAATCCGTGATTCAATACCTGTTTCGTTTTTTAACCTTGTTTTTAGTTTTAGCGCAAAATCTAACGCTGTCATTGTTTTACCTATGCCAGTGGGAGCAGTCAGTGTAAATATTTTGTGGCTTAAAATATCTGCTCGTTCGATATTTGAAACTACTTCTGCCCTACAAAAGTTTCTTATTTCATTGTTCGACAAATCAGCAAGTTCCCGCGTTCTTAATAAATCCGGTTTGCCAAAACGGTTGTCAACAGAATTTTCTGAAATAGGCTTTAAACAATACTGAAAGGTGTCAGATGCATCCAATTTATCAGCTTCGGTAAGCAAAGAAAAAAGATAATTTACCAAAAAATAATCGCGGATGTTAGCTTCCTTTTTTACCCAAATCTTAAATGACCTTCTTATTTCACTCTCATCAGGATAATTTAAGTATGAATTCAAATTTGGGGTTTCCAACTCATTTTCAATTTGTGATAAGAATTTTTGAATGTCTCTTTTTTGTTCGTTAAAAATGTGTTGCAACTCATCATTAAAAGCTTTTGGAAAATCCAAAATATCGCAAAGTTGGGTATGGTGCCGAAAAATGATAAATAAGGAAATCAGTGCCAGTTTTTTATCTAAGGCTTTCAATAAATTGAAAGCTGTAATACCACCAATTCGTGCATGTTGTTTTAAAATTCGGTTAACCGTTCCTTTTTTCAATAAATAATTTTGGAAAAAAGAAGTGTATTTACCAAAATCGTGGAAACGAACGGTAAGTTCAACCATTCTCCTCAACAATTCTGGTTCAAGTTCAAAATCCACATTCTTTGATTGAGTATATATCGCTTTTTCCAAAGTACCTCCAATGTGATCACAAAGCAGTTTTGAACCTGCGGTGAAACCGTTTTCATTTGTTTTGCTATGTGAATAAAATATCATACATCCATAAATTGAAACGCAATTTTCCCTTCTGGTAAACTCAATTGAATAGAAGGTAAGTTAAGCTTTACCCGCAACGGATTTGTGGAAGTGGGAAATAACAATCGGTTCATTTTTCTCACTTCCCTGTTGTTGTTTCCAACAAAATCGCCAGGCATCATATCTTCTTCCACAAAGTTGTAATTACCAAAATCTTCTTTGTCAAACTTCAAATCTTTAACATGGTCTACGGGAATTGCAGAGTGAATTAGAGAGTAACTGTTTGGTTCGAATTCACTGCCTACACTTGCATCGTTTAAAAACACATCATTTATTGTTGCACCAAAATTGGCAACTCCAAGTGTAATGTTATACACAGGATTCAAATTCAGAAAATGGATTTTTATATTTTCAAATATTTTTTTCCCTTGCTCAGTAGGCGAAATAAACACTTGATACACAACTTCGTCTTTTGTCAAGTTCCATCCGCTAACGACCTCAAACGGAGTCTGAATCCTACCTCCCTCACCACGAAAATCTGAAGACATCTTTTTCGATAAATCGCCAAGTGTTTTAATGCTCAAAAAATTCAGTCGATGGAATGATTTTTTGAGCGGCGTTAAAACCCGAACGCCAAAATGGATGTTTTCAGAAGCAAGCAATTCATAGTAGCTGTCGCGTTCCATCCCCATAGCCGCAGCTACCATCCCCATTAGGGTTGTCCTTGGGGGAATGGTAAAACTGAAAGCAGTATTGTTGGCGTAGTATTTTCTGAAATGAGCTAATTTTCCGCTTATTTTGAAACATAAAACTTCCATTTGCTCTTATTTTGTTTCGTTTAAATCAGCAGATCTTTTAATGATAACCTCTTTAATTTTTTTATCTGTGCCTTTGTTCTCATTAAGAACATTCATCAATTTGTCAATATTGAAATCAAGATCAGAAAATTTCCGAACTTGTTTGTCGGCTAATTTTTCTTTGGTTTTAACTTCAACCAGATTTCGCAAATCGCCAAACTGCCCATTTGAAATACCTTCATTATATACCACTTCAACATAAAGCTTAGGATATTGATTTAGTTTGCTACGAGTAGGGTTTGCTGGAACAGCTTCCCAAATTGAATTTCGAAATTCCTGAACATCGTCCTCTGTTAAACCTGTAATTTTGGCCATATTTGCGTTGATTGTTCCGTTAAATCCTAAAAGACTGTAATGCACGCGATAATCTTTCCCGAACGTGCTGCTATCGTCATTCATGATTGTAACAATCGAACTGGAATCCATTAATTCAACTTTATTGAACGAATACCCCCAATTGATTTGAATTGGTCCGGTGTATGCTTTAGTGAATCCACCAACGGCAAATGCGCTTCCGAACATCCTGATATCAATGAATTTTTCCCTTACCAAATACGCAAGCAACTCATAATTAACAGCTTTGTGTTTAAACTTCTTGTCCGTTATTACAGCCCAAACCTTTTCAGAGTCTTTTTCACCGGCAATAATATCTTTATATACTTTGAGTGCTTCTGGATTATTGGAAAAAGCATTTTCCAATTCAGATTCATTTTCAACTGTACGTTTTACCACTGCTTTTAGTTTGCTGTCGACACTTACTTTGGAATCTCCTTCCATGTCAACAAAAATGCATTCATCATCTGTTTGCGCTTTAATGTAGTCACGGATATAACGTTTCAAACGGGTGTCTGTCACAAGATTTGTGCTAGTGTCATAATCCATTCGGGGTTTGTTTTCCTGATCAGGATCACCGTTCGGGTTGCATTGTATCGCTTCATAAATAAAAAGAAAATCTGATGAGTTGTTAATAGTATTCTTCATTTTGTATGGTTTAAAAGTTAATTTATATTTTCTTCTATTTTTTCAAATGTCTCAGCTTCGCTTTTCGAAATGCCAAAAGAATAACCAGTTAGCAGAAAGAAAACAGCTTCTTGCGGATTCATTTGCCATTTGTTAAAATCAAACAATTCCCCAAATTTCCGATCAGCAAAAACCACTTTACCTATTTTATTGTACTGCTTGGCTTTTTCTACAAGTGAAATTCTTAACCGTAGAATATCATTAATGTCCATTCCATGAAAGTTTACCTTTTCGATAACAGTTTTCTTCTTTTCTTTTTGAATAAACTCTACAGTATTAAGCATCCGTCCCAAATAAAACATCGCCTGCTGGTTTTGACTAAAATTCATCTTCACGAAAAAATCGTGAATTGCCTGGTCATATCTATTGCCCAGTTCTTCATTGGTCAAAGTGTTTTCTTCGTTCATATTAATAAGATTTAATTTTTTAAGTACCTCAATAAAAGCCAAATATTTATATGTGCTATTTCGGATTGAGAAATAGAGATAATCACTTGATGATTTATGCACGTTGGTATAACTTCTGTACCTCTCGTAATAATGACAGAGAATTAGCTCGCAGTAATAGGAGAAAAGCTTTTCTTTTTCAATCTTCCGGTTCTCAAGTATACTTTTGAAAAGTGTTAAGGCTTTGTTCTTTTTCTCTTTGTCCTTTCTTATTGGTATCAATGAGTATACTGAATTTAGGTAAAAGCCCTTTGGTGCCCCATATTCAGTAATAATAGTATTCCAATCAAATCCTTTTACTTCTAAAAATTTGACATGAGTCTCCCTAAATATTTTAATTATTTTTTGAAAATGAAAACTGCTTACATCTTTTATTAATTCCGTTGATTTGAAGAAATTACCATCGGATTCATAAGCAAGGAAATTTAACCAGTAAATACCTTCAACTTCATCATTTATATTCTTCACAAAGAATTCCAAGTCCTCTAATCCGAAAAGTAAGTCACTTTTCGTTCTGATTTCATTTAGGGTTAGTTCCATGTCCATATCTGCACCTTCCTGGAATTGCGGAATAATCACATGGTCTATATTGGCAATTCTAACCCTTAGTTTTCCTTCGTTAAGCAAATAATTTGATGCATAGTCCAATTTCTCTTGATTGCTTAAACTTACCTGATAGTTTTTCGCAAAATGACCTTTATCAAAGTTAGATGCATAGTTTTTTGTTTCTTCTACAAACATTTTATTCAAGCTAAATCTGCTCGAAAGGTTCAAACTTTCAACATCTTGCTGTTCAGTACCGCTGGCATAACAGAGTTTTGATTCTTCAGATTTGTCGTCTGTTACAGATATTTCACTTGCTTCTTTCAAAAATCTTTTATCGAGATAAGTTGAAAATTCAGGGATCTCAACAAAATACTTCAATGAATCTCCAAATTCTTTTTTATACTTTAAAACAACCGTAATCAAAACCAATTTTTGGTTGGATGAAAACCCAAAGTATTCCTCTATTGATTTGGCATCAAGTACCCTATCTCCATTCTTTTTTTCAATAGTAAATTTTAGCAAAAAGACATCTTTGAGATTAAAAATTGATTCTAACAGGCTTTTAAATTTGTCTGTAATTAAATTTGAATCTAACCTTTCAAGAGCTTCAATAAGTTCTCCATTAGACATTTCGACTCCTTCTTTCCCAAAAAAAGCCTTATATATTTGACCAATTTTATTACCAGGAACAGTAGTGTAGAAAGCTTTTCCATTTCTGTCCTGAGTTTTGATAGCTTTCCAATCAATCAAATATTTTGGGTCGTATTCAAGCAAGTTCTCACCGCTTACAACAATATCATTGTTGTCTAAATCAAAAATTATCGGGAGAACGTAATTTTTTATCGCATTTCCTTTTTTATCTTCAGTACTGATTTTAGGCTGCACAAGAAAACGATCCCATTCACTTTTCCCTTTGCTTTGCCATTCTCCTATTCTTAGTAATGTGTTAAGCATTTTAATTCAATTTTATTCAAAGTAAATTTTTACCACTCCATAAATTGTGGAGTCGGAGTGTAAATATTTGTATTAAAAGACATATGCGTTACATATTTCGCAAAAATAGTCAACAAGTAACTCTTGATTTGTACACCTGCATTTTCGAATACTATTATCAAATCTTCTTTCATAATTATAATATTCAATTGGTGACAGCTCCTTACAAAAGGGGTTGCTCGTATTCTTATTGTTTTGTTCAGATTCTTCTTCCTCTGCACAAAATTCATTATCTTTGTTTATCATCTAACAGCCTTATTTAAGGTTGAAAACTAAGCAGGACTGAAGGGCTCAATCAACAGTTCTGCTTTTTTATTCAATCCTTGTTGTAAATGGAAAAATAAATCATTTCATCAACTCATTTCATTAATAATTTCAATTCTTGTTAATATGAACTTTTCCAAAAGTAAAGAATCAAATTCATAAATCAAAATTTTATATTATTGAAATGAGTTATAAAATTGTTTACTTTCTCTTTCAAAAACTCCCGAAATCCATCGTCGCCCACCAGCAGGATATCTTTAGCTATGCCCAGCACAAACCGCCCGGGGCCCTCGTATTTGGCTACCACAGCTTTAAAAAGAAAACGATTTTTTGCGGTTTTGGTAATGAATTGTTCGGATAGCGGGTATTCCTCAACCAGTAAATTCCGCGCCCGCAGATTGAGTTGAAATTCTACCTGTTTATTGAGTTCGCCTGTATTGCGGAAAACATCCACCGGCGTAGAATGATGCAAACGTTCAAACTCCCAACTAAACGGTGTTTCCAGTACATCTTCCATCCGGCAAATTTTAAACTGTCGGTTTTTCTTTACATCGGTGTCGAAGGCCCACACAAGGTTAAAATCGTCTTTGAACTCGAAAGGTTCAGCCCGCCGGTTACGTACCGTCTGGCTGTTGCCCGAGGCGTAATTTATCAGTAATACCTACTTTCTGTCTTTTATAGCCTTTTTCAGTACTGAAACCATTTCGGATTTTTCTTTTTTAAGGTAGGCTTCCACGGCTTTGTCCTGATTGAGAAAAGCCACCAATTTTTGTTTTAACCGTTTGGCTGGTAGTGTATGTCCTTCAATGGCATCGATACTTTTGGCAAGGATGTATGCTTCTTCTTCAGAAAAGTGGAGTAGGTTAGCCAGCACATGTGTAGTTTTATCTTCGGCTTCCACCCAATATTTCCCGTCTTTTTGCCGGAGGTTAAAACCAATGTTGATTAACTCATTACGGTAGTTATAAAAAGCTGATTCTCTGATATCGAGAAAATCAATACACTCTTTCCTTGTTTTGGAGTAGCTTCCCGAAAGGAAAAACAACAACCGGAGCAGTCTGAACGCTTTGTTATCGTGGGGCATAACTTTAGGTTTGAACTTATGCCCTTAAAGTTATAAAATATATTTATCCGATGTAGACTACCTATGAATAAATCACCATTCAACAAATTAATGCTTGACAGACTACATATTGATCATGTCAACCAATTGCAAAAAATACTCCGTTGACCAGATTTCCATTTCACCGGGATTTTTAATAAAAGGCCTGACATCATTTTTTACCATTTCAATATTGGTATTCAGAATTTTGTCTTTCAACATTTCTTTTAATTTGTCCGTAGTTATTCCCCCCAGGGGAACATCTCCTGATTGAATGGCTCTCTGGTTAAAATGTTCTATGTTTAATTTCGTATTGTTTCGTATATACCATTCCAAATCGTACCAATCGCGGCCTTTTACCCTGTTTCTCCAACCCCGGAATAGAAGTGCATGAATTTTTCCGGCATAAAGATCGGGTAATGCATAACACCGGACCATAAATGAGAAAGGCAGCAGCAATAATTTATGTTCAGTGCCGAATCCTGCCGGAGGATCAGTATCGACTTCTATTTTTATTTTGATGGGACGTTCTGTCCTGAACTGCAGGTTATAAACCGATGTGTCTTCCTTCAAAAAAGCAGATTCCACATTGGTTTGTTTTTTCTTTTCCTTTTTACTGATTACAACATCACGACCAAGCGCTTTAAACTCTGAAACAATTGGTGTAAAATAATCTTCAAGGTTAAAATCCTTATCTTTTTTTAACAGAGAAAAGTCCATATCTTCTGAAAACCGTTCCAACCCGTAGAAAATACGAAGACACGTTCCACCATAAAAGGCAGCTTTGTTGAAAAACCCTCCCCGGTATAAACCTGCTAAAACAATTTGTTGCATTACTTCATGCTGGGCATTAATATTATCATCGTTGGTTTTTATCTCATAACGAGCCAACATCTGGTCAAAAATATTCATACTCCTATTAATTTAAGTAGTTGAGTAAGTTCTGTTTTTTTCCTTCCTGTTTCAACGCATTGCTTTATTATATCAAAATCAAAATTCATAACTGGAATTAAGTCGATTCGCAAATCTTCCTCCAGGTACTCCTGCATTGCTTTAACTGATTGCAATCTGAGACCTGCGGTCGAAACAATCATATCACACACTGCTTTTTCGGGTGAAGCAACTAGCCACGCATATTTGTTGTCAACAATTTTCTGTTTTATTCCGATTTCAAAATAGTCTACTACTGTACTTATGTACTCAAAATACCCCAAAGGAGTTGAAAACGTTTTTCCTCTTTTGGTGGTCATGGAACGTATTGAATAAACCCTTTCAGGAATAAGTTTATAAAAAGACAAGGCATTTTCGAACGAGATATACGAGGGTCCATACAAATGGTTTGCAATCAATTCTTTTGACAGCGTTTGTTTATGAATATCGGGAGAGACTACAAACAATCCTTTTTTTAAACGAATTAACTCTCCTTTTTTTTCAAGGCTTGATATTTTATCGTGTGGAGATTTGTAGCCTCCCAAACTGGCAGCTAAAGTTGCAAAATCAACAGGCACAACTCCAAATTGTTCCAACGTACTCATTTTTTATGATTCTAATCGCACAAAAATAGTGAATTCTGCTTACATAATCGACATAAAATCGATTATCTATGTAAAATTAGCTATTTAAAATCGTCTTCTAATTTTTCTTTTTCCTGATTTCAGTCGGTATTTTTTATCTTTTATCTGGAAATCATTTGTTAAATGTATTACCAATTGTTTTATTAACTCCTTTTGGAATTTTGAATTCATTTTCCAGAAGCCAGAGATATCTTCTTTCTGATCAATTTCCTTTTTGAAATTATCTTTCTCAAAATTCTTTTTCTTTTGCTCCATTTTATAAATTGACCCTCTCCCGAAAAAATGGAAAAAATTTTCTACATATCAACAGTAGCAAAGGATTTACTGGTTTTTCCGGTGAGGAAAGCTGGTTTTAAAATGTTATTTTTATTGTGCAAACAAAAAATAAGAACATCAAAAAACCAGCCTATGTCAAAAGTATTAACAAAACAGGTACAGAACAAGATTAGCCGCTACTTTCTTAAACTTGAAAACCATTTAACCAAACCTGAATTACGTTGTGTCAGGGAAATGACCACAGGGCTATTGAAATCAGGGACGGTTTTGGTCAACAAAATTGCTACAGGAATTTGTGACAAGATTTCACTAAGCCAGACCACCAAACGGTTCAGGAACCATTACAATAAAAAAGGGTTCTTCATAAAATTGTTCCGGGGTCATATGAATAGTGTTAAAGGGCGGATACAGCATGGGGACTATATCCTTTTCGATGGTTCGGATATCCAAAAGCGTTATGCAACAATGATGGAAGGCCTGGACTATGTAAAAGACGGGGACAAAGCATCTTTTGGCCCGGGTTATTGGTTAATGGACGTGGTTCATTTTAGCAAAGACCATGAAATGACCCCACTACTGAATAAGTTGTACAGTTTCGACCATGGGGCAAAAAGTGAGAATAAAGAAATCATGGAAACCATCGAAGAAGTTGATTCGATAATCGACAAAGATGTTACCAATATTTTTGACCGGGGCATGGACAGGCCAATTTGCAGGGATTTTATAATTGCAAGGGAAGGCAATTTTATTTTGCGTTTAAAGAAAATAACCAAATTGATTTATAATGGCAGCGAAACCCCTGTCAATAAGATAAGCCGGAAGGTTCCCCTGTTCATGAAACTGGTTGCCACAAAAGCAGGAAAAAACAAGAAGCACAAAATCGCCTTTATGTGTGGTGCGGTAAAGGTCAAATATAAAATCGAGGGCAAAGAGCATGAACTGTGGCTGGTTATCACAAAACGTGAAAACGGAGGTTATTGCTGGTTACTGACTCGCTCCCCAAAAGAAACCATTATTGATATTATCAAAGAAGCATTCACCGCCTATGGCTTTCGGTGGAAAATAGAAGAATACCACCGGCACATTAAAAGTTGCTATAACCTGGAAGATATTCAGGTTAAAACATTTGATGGTTTGCAGAGCATGCTGGCAATATTGACAATAGCCATGGGTATTATATATTCTTCGCTGTCTTCGCTCCACATAAAACTGTTGCTGCAAAGCGGAATAAAAACATTGAATAAAGAAAAACTGATTGAACTACGGAATTTTATCTATTACAAAATCAGCACAATCATAAAAACTTTGCTGGCTAATATGACACCGAGGGCATTTCTTCCCCATCCTGAAATCGCCCGCGATGACGCACAGTTAAGCCTCGCATTTAATTATCAACTTTAAAAACGGGAGATGGCCAGTCCATTTTATAAAACCTTGGCTTCTCCTTAAAATTTGATAACCGGATAGGATATCGAATTGGATTTCCTTCCCCGTCAGTTACCACGACAATATGGCCCCGACCGGATTTTCGGATTTCAACATGAAGAAATTTCAAAGCTTCATTATACATTTCTTTGGATGTAATTTCTTTTACCTGGTTCAAATGTGCAAACAGGTTCTCCAGGTTTTGTTTGATATTCCGGCTTCTGGGTGAGAATTTAAAATCAGGGATTTCTTTATTTCCGGTTTGAGTTAACTGGTATTTCTGCTGCAGCTCAAAGATGAACTTTTGCATCTTTTGTTTTTCGTAATTGTCCTTAATCTTCTGGCCTGTTTCCCTGTCAATTCTTGTAGATACCACATGAAAATGCACCCGTTCCAAATCCTGATGTTTATACACAAAATACGGTTGGTTGCCATACCCCATATATTCCATCATATTCCCGATTTCTTTTTGGATTGCAGTATCACCAAGTTTCAGGTAATCTTCTGTTGATGGATTAAAGGAAATATGCAGGCATTTATTTTTTACACGTGGATTTAGTTTTTCAATGTCTACCAGAATTTTTAACCGATGTTTTTCGTCATACATAAACGGATTGGAAGAAAGGGTATTCAGGCTGTCAAAAAAGGTGGCAATCCCTTGTTTTACCTTTTTCTCATTGTACATGAAGGCATTTTCAGTGCTGGCAACCTGATGGATTTTAATAACCATATTATCGGGGCTCTATTTTATCCATGTATTGCTGAAGGATGGAAAAACATTTTTTTAGTTGAGTCAGAACCTGGCTGAAAACCTCCTTGTCAGCGCTGGAAAACTGGTAAACCTGATAGGTGTTTAATCTCTTGGCAACCTGATTCAGGTTCACCCCGATTTTATTAAGTTCGTAATCGAGTTTTTGAGTTACTTGTATAAAATCCTCACTGACTTCAATTTTCCGAATTTCCCTTTTCCGAACCAGTTTAGCACGGCAAAAATGACTCAACGTAAGATAACCTTCCTGCTTACTCCGTTTTAAAAGCAACTCCTTTTCCAGCTTTGTCAGCCGGACACGGATCCCTTCTTCCAGTTTATCTGTTTCTGCTGTTTTCGGCCTCATTCATTTTATCTTAATCCAAAGGATTAATCAAACTTTTATCCCCCGGATAAAAGTCCCTGCCGGACAGGCACAAGCGTTTTTGTTCCACAAAAACACATCTTGCAATCCCCTACCCCGAAGGTTGTTTCTATCTCTGTTCCGAGTTTTCATTTTCAAAAAAAGAAAGAGAAACCTTTTTTAATTGTTCCCCTTTCTTAAAACTATTCGCGTAAAAAATATCAGCTTACCTTTTGTTTGGCGCCCCTGGATTTTTCCTGTCTTTTCTCCAGGTCTTTTTCCTTCTCCTGTTTGAAACCGGAAAAGTTTATATTCCGGTTGGCAGCATCAATCTGTAGTGTTGCGCCAAATTTCTTACCATTACGTCCGGTCATCCCGTCAAGAGTAATCTTTTTGCCTGCTTCCAGTTTTTGTTTCTGTTCTTCAGAAAGTGCTACTCCTTTTATCTTATCAGGTATTTGAATATGTTTTGTCCGTAGCGGAATCAGTTCATTGGTCTTGGAATCGATGGCTAAGTAATAGTTGTCCTTTTTCCCGTCCCTTCCGGTAAGTTCAATAGTTTTCCCCAGGTTCTTATCACCCAGTAAAGCCGCCTTTTCCTGTTTGGTAAACTTGTGCCCCATGTATTCATCCGGGACAAAAAGGCGTTGAATCGGATGCACCTTTACATTTACTGAACCGTCATCCAGTTTTTGCAACCGGATTTTTGCCGGTATTTTATACTCCTGGTTGTCAATTTTTGCATTTACAGTGTAAAGTTTTTCAGAACGGAAACCGTTCAGAAAGTCTCTCAGTTCATTACTTTCCATGTGATTGACAAAATCACGGTTTATTCCAACTTTTTCCAGTTTGTCAAAAGGAATGTCTTCTTTGTTCATTCGTGTGTACTGTTCCATAACTTTAATTTTTATAATGTTAATCGATTTCGTAAACATGTTTTTCCTTCCGGTTCAGTTCTACCAACCCCCGAAGGATGGTATAGACTTCTTCCGGCTTTCTGATGGCTTCCAGCCGGAAGACCGATGTGGTTTTGTCCGAGGTATAAACAATCAGGTTTCCCAGGCTAAAAAAACGGTAAATCAGCGGCCGGTCCACCTGAAAATCTTTTATCCGGTACAGTTCAATATATTCGTATTTGCGGCGCAAAATACCGGAAGTGTATTGTAATTCTTCAGGATTAATTTGATAGTGGGTGCAACGGATCTTAAGGACATGGTACCCCAGTTTTAACAGGACTACTGTAAACAGGTAAACGGGTAACCTCAGAATGTGTACCGAGAGATTATCCTGAACAAGTTCAGATGGAATAAATTCGATGATTATTTCATTTGGAATGAATATTAGAGGAATAAAAAGCAGTACCATTAAAAAATGTCCCAGGTTAACCAACTGGGAAGGCCTGCAATTGATATAAGTTGTATTTTCAATCATAAGATATGGTTTTATTGTTTCTGGTTTTGGATGACAATGGTGCGGATATCGTTTTGAATCCGTGTGCGGTTACGTTCCAGAGTCTCACTGATATTGTCAAAATCATAAAAATCAGGAATCGGGACAAAGTGCTCTTCTTCCTTCTCCAAAGCTTTTATATCTGCTTTTATCAAACAGTTAAAATTCTTCTGACTGATTTGTTCGCCAAAGTTATCGGCCACCTGTCCGACCATATAGCCTTGTGGAAGGGTGGCAATTTTTCCTTCAGGAACCAGGTAATCCAGTTGTGTTGAAAAGGAAGTAGACTGCGTATTCCGGTTAATGTTCACGGACTGGCGTTCCTGCAGGATTTTGCCCATCCTGTTCTGGATAAATTTGGCTGTTTCTCCAACTGACTGGCCGGTAAAAATATTCCCGATGTTGGTCAGGATGGCGTTGGCCTGCTCTTTTCCATAGTCCCGTACTAGCTGATCAATCGTTTGCACTCCCAGCAGCGTGGATATCCGGTTGGCCCTTGCTGTAGCTATCAGTGTATCCAGCCCCCGAAAATAGATGGTTGGTAATTCATCAAAAATTAAGGAGCATTTATGCTGGTATTTCCGGTTAATGACTTTCAGCATCCGGGTAATAAACAGCGACAATACTGCCCCGTACATTTCGATGCGAAGGGGATTATTGGCCAGGCAAACTACTTTCGGATATTTTGGATTATTGATATCCAGAGAAAAATCATTTCCTGAACAAATCCAGTAAATCTCCCGGCTGATAATTTTTGAAATGGCAATCTTTAAACTTCCAAGCTGTCCTTCCAGTTGCTCATGTGCGCCCCGTTTATGTGCATTGATAAATGGATTGATAATATTGGTTACATCTTTTTCCGTGGAGAGAACTTCAAATAAATCATCATAATCCAGTTGCAAAAGTTCAATGGCATGAGGCAACGTACAAAACTCCCCGTCACGGTATTTTCTCAAAAACCAGATAACGGCGGCAAAAAATGAAACCGCGCTTTCGGAAAAGAATTCCCCCTGTTTGCGTATCCATTCCCGATTCAGGTTATACAATACCGTCCGGGACGACTCAAATGCATCGATGGTGCTTTCCATCAATTCCGGGGCCAGCGGGTTACACCGATAGGATTTGCGGACATCATCAAAGTTGATAACATAAAACCTTGCATTTTCAGGAAGATTACCTCTCTTTTTGGCCTTCAAAAAATGGTTATAAGTGACCAATGATAAATCCGGATATTTAAAATCATAGGCGCATAAAGCAAAACCTTTGGCAAGGTGTTGACGGATAAAAGGCAGTACCACTGAATAGGATTTTCCTGAGCCGGGCGTACCTATAACCATGGTTCCCCTGAATGGATTGACAATGTTAATCCAGCCTTCGTGTTCTTTATTCCGGTGCTGGTAAAGCATGGACAGGTTTACAGAAAACTCGTTGGTAATTAAAGATTGTTCCTGCGGGAAACTTTCGTTTTCCAGGTTAAACCGATCTTTCATCAGGTTGACATTAATAAGTTTGGAGATGTTATCAAAACCGATGTTAAGCATCACAAAACCAAAAAAGGAACAAAATAGATATATGACTGGTAAGCTATCGCTAAAAAGCAAACTACCCCAGTACAAAAGCATCCCCGCCAGTACTTGTGCAACCAGATTGTATACTTTTAAATCCCTGTCTTTTTTGCCCCTGGTTCCGATACAGGTTATGACTAAAAATCCCAAACAGGTCAGTTTGGAAATCACCGGACCAGCTAGAAAATCCAATCGCATCATCTTTTCAAGCATAGGAGAAAATTCAGGGATGTAAATTCCTTTGCTGATGAAAAAATCAAGCTGGGTGATGTACATTGTGAGGAACAACAACAGGTAGGTGAAAAACCGGAAGCCTTCGTGCATCTTTTCCAACTCTCTGGATTCGTAGTTCACTTCCCTGTGTTTATTTAATTTTTCGTGCTTTCAGTATATCCCTGTTTTTGATTTCCAGGCTCAGTTTACGTCCGGTATTTCCCAGTGCTTTTTCCAGCATTTCGATACGGAGAATCCGTTTTTCGGGAATGGATAGTTTAGGCAGGACAAATACCTCGCGTAGGGTCGTTTCTGCCGGGATGGTGGTTATACCATAGTAGGTAAATTCAGGATGTATCGGATATTCCTGAACGTTGGTTGCTTTCATCGGTCGCTTGTCATCTATCCACCAGTTAAATCCTTCAATTTTGTAACTGATATTGGTTGTATTGGTGATGCTGATTTCAAAAAAGAGCAAATCGTTATTCAGTCCGATGTTGTTTAGTCGGAGAATGATTCCATCCTTTTTTGTCTTCCTGTTATGGATATGCCTGCCATGTTGAAATAACATTTGCCGGCACAACTCCTTCAGGATATATTCAGGAACCGGACCTTCTGCGGGTGTTCCGGCTTTCTTGCCGGAAAAAGATTTCAGGGTATATTCAATTGATCCGGTTTCTCCATAGGTTACCAACAGGGAATAAATCTTACCGGCACTAACCAGTGTCAGGGAAGATTCCCCTTCAAACGGTTCAACTGCTTTTACCCGGACCAGGTTGGGATGTTCCGGTACTACTTCTGAGATGATTTTGGTATGGTCACCTACCTGAAGGTAACTTACCCTTTCAGGGCAGATGATATGAGTGGCTTTTGTTTCATTGACATGGATACTGCTTTGTGCAACAAGTGATAGCTGAAAACTAATTAGCATTGTAATAAATAAAAATTTCATGGCTTACTGATTTTGATTAATGAGATAAACAAGTGTATTTTTCCGGACGGTTACTTTTTTCAGGCGTACTCTTTTTAAAAGGGTCTGGGTGGTGCGGTCGGCAGCCCGTATCCCGGCATATGTTAAAGGATTGTCCGTCATTCCAAAAAGTGAAGAGGTATTGGTACTGCCACCGACCTCCTTTGTTACCTTCCGGGCGACATTGTCCGGGACATACAGCCCCGATAATCCATCCAAATCGTGGATGACAAGCTTTACGGGAAGAAAATTTTCTGCTACCGGCATTTGGCTAACTGCAATGTGCAGCCGTTCATTTTTGACTTTACAGATACCATAGATAAATGTGTTTTTGGGAACTTCCTTTTCATTAATTCTGGTATCTTCCAGCAGACGGAGTTTTACCCGGTTGCCATCAAGTACGGTGGTAGTTTCATAGATTTCAGCTTTGATTAAACCGCTTGTTTCTTTGTCTTTGTTAAAACCTGCACCGGCTTTCTTATCAAGCGAGAAACTTGCATGTTGCTGCTTTTCAATTTTTGCCAGTCTGTCCCGGCTTTGCTTAAAGTAAAATTTAAGAGAATCGTTTTGCCGGTTCAGGGTAATATTTTCATCAAACACTTTGTCCAGTTCTTCAATGCCGGTGGTTTGTTTTACCGGATCCTTTTTAAGTTCAGAATTTACCTTTTTTGTTTTGGCAGACGAACCGGAATGTCGTTTCATATGAACAGGTTTAATCTCTTTCTTCTGTTTTGGTTTAGCCAGTTCTTTTCTGACTTCCTGCTCTTGTTGTTTGATATGAGCCACAAGGTTTTCAGAAATATTTTGATTTTGCTGTGCCAAAAGGAATAATTCTACCTGTGTGGAATCAACCGGGGCCTGTTTTGTTTCCACGGTATCAGTTTCTCCAAATTGTACGTTCGTCACTTCATTTTCAGCCGTCTGTTGCTGGTAGGCTTCCATTTTATCAAATATTTCGATGGACTTTTCTGCTTCGGGCAATACATAGTTTGCCCCGTCTGTAGCCTGTTCTTTCTCCTGCTGTTCCTGTTCCCTATTTTTCCCACCGCCCAACACGTAAAATATCACTGCGACAAATGGAATTAACACCAGTGGCAAAATAAACAAGCCTTTATTCTTTTTCAGATAGTTCTTCATAGATGATACTTTTTAAATGGTTTTCAAATGAATCGACCGGCAAATCAAAAGCTGATTGAACGGAAGGTTCGTTCAAATGATTCCCGGTTTTAGTAGCAGGTGAGGGTAATTGTGAGGTTTCCTGATTAGCTAATGGGAAAAGCAGGAATGACAGAATAAACAGGATAAAAATCCCTCCTGTTATCAGTGTCCACTTTCTTTTCCTTTTCCGGGTTGTCAGTGATTTATCCTTTACGTCCAAATCGTTTACCCAACGGGTAAAACGGCTGACATCCTTAAATTTTTGAGTTGTATTTTCTTTCTTCATAATGCCGGTTAAAAGGATTTGCGTCGAATGGTTTCTATATCGTTATTCTCAACGATGTGCCAGTTTTCCATCAAAAAACCGTGAGGATTATTGTCCGTACGTGAGATGTTTCGCAGGAAACCCGATGTCTCCAGGTTGCGAATGGTGATATTGGATTTTCGTACAATCTTTTGTTTTCCCTGATAGGTAAACCGGTAAGGATAAGTGGAAAAATCCAGGCTGATGGAATCGGTTTGCAGGGTCATACTGATATCCGAGGCAATTACCTGGTTGTAGAGGTTGTTTTCTTTAAAAGCCTGGTATTGTTCCATCGCTGAACGGTCTACGAGGTAAAGGGCTTCGCGTACATTGTTTTCTATATAGGTTTTATCCGGTTCAAGGGTAAAAAACAATTCATGAAACCGTTTTACATGGTCGCGGGCCTCGGCAGTCCGGTTCTCAGAGATATTTTCCCTTAGGGCCACCAGCAGGGATTTTCCGTTGTCCAGTACATAAATTTTCTGTTTGGACAATTCTACCATCCCGGCTGATAACGTAAACACATAGGCACTTACTCCAATCAGCGCAATGCTGATCATCAGTAACACATAGACCGTAAAACGAAATTTTCGCTGTATGTCAAATAATTTTTTCATTCTATTTAGTAATGAGTATTGAGATTTTAAGCTATTTCATGGCTCCTTTGGTAATCGCCATCACTGCTGCAGTGCGAACTAATCTCCCTCCTCCTGACCTCGTGCCTGATGCCGAAATAATCCATGATGCGATTTTTGGCACCATGGCCATTCCAACAATTCCGCAAACCGGGACAATCAGGTTGGAGACAAAAAACATCCTGGGTTGATAGATCAGCATGGCATTGATTAGGCTGATTTCCAAATCCAGTACATATATCAGGATTTCCTGAACGATGGAAAGGATGAGCAGGGCAATGGGCAGGTAAAGGTTTACATTTACAAACCGGGCTATCCATTGCAGGTAGTTGTCCTGGAACCCGTCAAAGATAGACAAGGCAAAAACCAGCGGTCCGAAAATCACAAGCAACACACAAAACACCGTTCGCAAAAAAGCAATCAGGTAAACCAGCACTTCAAAAAGAGATTCCAGTAACTGACGGATGGCATCCATCAGGTAAAAACTAATCTGGTTCTGGATAGCCCGTCCGCTGATGATGTTATAAGTAGTCAGGAGCAGGTTTATTCCTTTATCCCAAAGGGCTGCTTCCTTTTCTTCATTTTCGTAAAACAGGGGTAAATCGGTGGCCAGAATAGCCTGCTGTTTTTCTTCCAGTTTCTCTTTGACAATGTGTTTTTTATCCACGTATACCGCCTCCGAAAGCTCTGTCAGTCCTTTTGTCGGAGCAAGGAGAAGGTTCACAAACGGTCCCCAGAAAGTAATCACCAGTACCAGTGCGAACGGCCTGAGTAGTGGCAATATGTAAACCGGGTTGTCTGCAATCAACTGCTCATAAATCCGTTTTGAGATATAAAAAAACGCAGCTATTCCTCCAATGGCCCTGGCCAAATTCACCAGCACACGGGCATGGTTCACACCCTGCAGAATCAAAAAATCCGTAAAACTGAAAAAATCATTTGTCGTTAAAACTTGCAATAACATAATAGATGATTATTGAGTTAAAAAGGAATAGCTGGTATTCTCTGCGTTATAACTGCTGAAATAGCGGATTTTGGAATATGTATAGTCCACTTCACCTGAGAGTTTATTCAGAGTGGTGTTGATTTCAGAAAAAGCACTGAGTTTTTCGCCATGGTCGGTTTGCAGCAAGTTAACCATCAGAAAACGCATCAACTGGCGATCGGCTTCTCCCTCAAAAATGTTCTTTACTTTTGCTGAATGGGGCAAATCACCTATTCTGTTAATTTTATTGTATAATTCAATAAAGTGTTGTGCCAGTTTGTACAGGTCCTCCAACTGGTCTGCCCTTGCGTTGAATATTTTTTCCCCGATCTGTTTTTGAAGGTCGGTATTGTCTTTTATCTGAATAGTTTCATCGTGCCGTCCTTCCATCTGGTAACGTTCCAGCATTTTTGCTGCAATCCGTAAAAGACCGGTTACAGTTGCCCCGCTGATTTCCGTAGCGTCGGTTACCGGCATGGCATCCGCCTCAATATAGTAATGGGTAGGCCAGGCTCGCACAAAAACATGCGGAACGGGTATCAGCCAGCCCTTAAAAGCTATGAAAGTTAAGGGATAACTTTCCTCCATATCGGGATACGTGCCTGTCCATTTTTTGATATCAATAATTTGACTTTTGGCAGATACAGGAAAGAAAACGGTTAAACATGCAATTGTTACAATAATGAGTGTTATTTTTTTCATGGCATACACTATTTATACAAGCTGTAATACATGGCAAAACTTTCCAAGTCTCCCGACTCATGGCTTTTCAGATAGGATGCGTACATGATTTTGTTATACAGGTAGCAGATGGTGCCGTAATGCTGTTTTACTCCGAGGTAAATTTCATTGATGGTGTCATAACGTTGTTTATCGTCCATCATAAACAGGTCATCTTGAAGGATGGAATTCAAAACGGTGTTTACCAACTGGCGGCTGTCCTCCAGTATCAGGTCAAAGGATTGCACAATGGCTACAGCCTGCTGAGCAGTAAAATTTTCATCCTGTACAAGCAGGGGAACTTTTTCGGTGTAAATATCAATCACCTTTCCAAGTATTTCGCGGGTCTCCTGTACCCGTTTATAATCCTTAATCAGGTTGGAGACTTTCTCCAGGCTTTCCAGCATTTTTGCATCAATACCCAGGATTTCCCCGGTAAGGCCTTTGATATCGCCGTTCAGGGCTTTTATCAGGATATTGTACAGATTGATTTTTGAAAGGATCCCTTCTTCTTCCATCCAGAGCGCTTCGCGCTGGATACCAGCCCCAACATCGGTTACCGGTGTTTGAGCTTTGACAGTTTTAAAATTGACTGCTGCGAGTAATAGAGTAATGGTTAAAATTTTAATTGCTGTTTTCATTTTTTATAAGATTGTTTGTTGTGAGTAATAAGTGTTGATACAGTCTTTTTACATAGTATTGAGTACTTCCAGTACAGACTCTTCTTTATTCAACCGACTAAGGATTTCTTCTTTTTCCTTTTGTTCGGTGGTGTAACAATAGTATTCGGGTTTGCTGACTTCCAGGGCAAAAACCCGCGAATATTCCCCCAGCGAGATAAATACTTCTTTAAATTTCCGGTCAGAGGGCAGGTTTTTGTTGATGGACAGGATTTGTTCCTTCTGGAACCCATTTAGCCCCAGGAAACGGCTGATTTCGTCAAACTTATTTTTGAACTTGTTCATGTCCAGTAATATCCGGGTATCGGCATTGTTGATAATGGCATCCCGGATAATGGGTGATGAAATCACATCATCCACTTCCTGGGTGACCACCATAGCCTCTCCAAAAAACTTTCGAATGGTCTTGAAAAAATACTTGATAAACCCTGCCATTTGAGGGGTAGCGATGGCTTTCCAGGCTTCTTCCAGGCAGACTACCTTTCTGACCCGTTTCAGTCTGCGCATCTTTTGCAGGAAAATGTCCATGATGATCAGCGTGGCCACTGGAAAAATTACCGGGTGGTCTTTTATCGAATCCAGCTCAAAAACAAGAAACGGGCAGGCAAAAAACTCATCGGTATTCATGGGCTTGTTCAGCAGGTAATCGTATTCCCCGCCCTTGTAGTATTTGCTAAGGATAAAGAAAAACTCATTGCTGTTAAACTCAATGGATTCATCTTTGGCGAGACGCGGAATGATTTCTTTGCAGAACTCGTAATAACTGTTAAAGCATCGTTTCTTTTTGATGTTGGTTTCAAAATACCGGTTCACAGAAAAAGCAATTACATCCTTTTCCATTTCTGTAAGGTTTTCCTTGTAAATGGTATAAATCACCGACAGGATGGTTTGTTTTTTTTCGATGTCCGGTTCCCCGTCTACTACAAAAGGGTTAAATGAAATAGGGTTTGTTTCCGAGAACTCTACCAGTTTTGCTCCGCCTTTATCTTTTAACTTTTCATCGAGGTAACGGGTCAGAATTTCGTAGCTGCGCCCAACGTCCAGCAGTACAATATGGCAGTTTCCGCTTTCAGCATATTGTCTCAGCAGATGGTTTGTAAAAAATGATTTTCCTGATCCCGAACCACCAATAATGATTTTATTACGGTTATGGATCAGGTGTTTCTGCATCGGCTCGTCTGAAAGGTCTATTTTTACAGGACAACCTTCCTGACGGTTGGAAAGATTGATAAAAAAATTGGAGTTTGAATTTCGCACCTCTCCTTCAAAATTAGTCAGACAGCAGGCCTGCGGCACCTGAGTAATGAACAGTTCCGTTTCAGGCAATTGTGTTGAAAATGGCACACAGGCAAAGAACAGCAAAGGCAAATCAAAGGTATGCTGGTAAGGGAAACAGTTCATCAGTGAAAAAGCAGAGGCGGTTTCAGATTTGTGTTTTTTCAGTTCAGGGATGGATTCATCAAAAAGCAGCACATTAAAATGCATTTTAACGATTTTCTCCCCCGAAGTCTGCACTGTATCCAGAAAATTTTCAATCAAACCTGCATTGACCTTGTTTTCAGACGAAAACCGCGACAGGCTGTAAATTTTTTTATAGTTGCTTTCCAACCCAGCTTTTACTTCCTGTTGCGCCGGGACATAGATAAACTGGTTGGTAATATGCGAGAATGGTAAATGGTATGTGACCGGATAAACTACTGAAACAGGAAGACCGGTTTGGGGATGGCCGGTTGCGGGTTTTATTTCCGATGGCAAATGTGTGAAGTCGCTCAAGCTCAGAATTTCCACAAACCGGTCCATCACCCTGAGCCTGTCCCTGAAATCTATCCCTCCCAGTAACGGTTGCCCTGTCCTGAAATTAAGGGTTAAATACCGTTCAATCAGTCCGGTTGTACTATCATTCCCAATTACCTCTTTCTGGATAACCGGTGTTGCTTTTATCCTGCTTTGCCCGAAAATCGAAACCAGGTTGGAACGCAGTTCGTTTATTTTTTCGTTCAGTTTTGTTTCCTGCAATTTCTGTTTCCGGGAAAACAGCAATGATGAACCGAGGTAGTTCTTTAGTAAACCTACATTCAACAGGCTGACATAGAAATAACATTCGTGTTTCAAAAAAGGCCTGTTTTGAAAATGTTTCATATAATGCCGGTTCAGGCTGTTCCGGTACTTTTTTTCAGAGCTTTCCCTCGTGGCATCAAAATGTTCCACAAAAAAGAAATCCTGTTTGTGCAGCAGGGTGTTCTCAGGTAAAAGATTTACTGCCCTTTGAAAAGTATCATGCAGCATGTACAATTGTTCAGTGCTGTTTGACAAAAGCTCCGGTAGTTTCAGTTTCAAACCGAAGCCCATATCGAGGTTATTCGAAACCACGGTGTCGCCGTTAAAGCCTAATATGGGAAGGCTTTTTTCTATGGGTTTTACTTTCATCTGAGAAAACGTTTTTTGATGGTGATAAACTCGGGTAGTTGCCGGGCAATCTTCTTTTTTCCCCAGCCTGCGTGGCCGTATTTCTTCTGGATTTTATTCAGCCGATACAGGTAGGCAAAAAATCCAGGCACACAAACGATGACGGCAACGAATGTACCGGCAAGAATGTAAAGCAGCACAAACAACAATAGTGCAGCAATGATACCATACAGGGCTGAATATACTAGTTGCCCTGAAAATCCCTTGATATAAAGGTTGGTATCGATTTTTAGGATGGTGTATTTTATCATTTTAATGACCGGGTTAAGTACCCCCTTCGCCAATAACTGTATTGTCAAAGGCAGAACAGGGGTACCGATTCAATTATGAAAAGAATGCCCTGATTACTACACCGACAAGGATTAAAAACAGGCAGGCGCCAAACCAGCCCATAATGGCTTTCTGGGTATCCTGGTCGCCGCTTTGCCACTTAATATACACACGTACGCCGCCAATCAACCCGACTACTGCGCCAATGGCGATAATCAGGTTGGCTACCGGGTCGATATAACTGCTCACTTCAGATGTAGCCTGGTCGATACCAGCTGAACTTTGCGCCAGGCTTTGTAATACACTCAGTGTAACCAGGGCAGTAATAGCCTGCCCCTTTTTCAGAAAATTTTTCATTTTTGTTTTCATGGCTTTTTTTTTAAAATGGATTATTGTTGTTGATAATGGATTTTCTGCAGGATAGACGGAAATCCCGGATTGTTGTTTTTGGTGAATTCGTCAATGATGTAACCTTCCTCTTCCCCGGTTCCTTCGTAATAAACTACTTCCAGGGGTATGTTCTCATTTGGATAAGGGATTAACTCAGAAGGAAAGGACCCGGAGGATACTTTTACCGGTTGAAGTTCTGACATTGGATTTTCTTTATCTGTATAGTTCTCTTCATAGGAGCTGAATTTTTGGTTTTTCTTTCTGAAAAAACAGAAAAGGATAATTGCGAGGTACCAGACAAGTAATGTGGCCAGTATAAATCCTGTAAATTGTTCCCAACTGATTTTATCGATTCCAAACATGATATTTTTTGATTTAAGCATATCGTTTATTAAGGCAAAGGTCAAAAACGGTAAAATGATAAATGCCACACTTCTGCCCAACTCTGGTATTTTTTTCTGAGCACAGAATTTTAAAGCACTACAAAACAGCACCTTACAAAAACAACTTGGATATTTTATTTAATAATCTAAAAGACAGCGGTATATGCCTGAATTTGGATAAAACGAATCCTACCATTTTCTCAAAAGAAACGAAAAACCGAAAAAAAGAAAAGAAAGTCAAAACACAGCCACCCATGGTGAAAATGCAAGGCTGGCACACCTTTAATTTGTTTTGCACAAACTTTAAATCATTATTGTGCCACTTGTTTTAGCCTTGCATTTTCAGGGTGTGATGGCCGGCGGGCAGGGAGGCTAACTTTGGGTTTCTTTTTGTATTTTTTGATAAAAGCAGGTTTAACCTGTCAACAGTTATGTGGGCGGGGAAAGGCAAATGCGGCCCTGCCATGGCGTGAAGCGATTAGTAAGGAATAAACTGTATCTGTTTCCTGTCTTTGAAAGAGAAGAATTGGCGTTGGAACAAAGCTGGGGACGGACGCAGTGACGGTGGCGACGGAATGAGCGGAACAAATAAAAGGGTCGCTTTTGTCGTGGGGTGCATCAAGGCTCTTTTCCCGGACTGCGAACTGGCGACCGTCCCGTGAAGGATGAGCGGGATTCAGGGAGACATTGAAGCAGGTAGGGAAATGTGCCGGTGCACTGGATATTACCTGAAAAAGGATAACTCATTTTCTACATCCGTTTATCCCTGGAGTTTTTGTCAAAGGCAACCAGATTAAACATTTCTCTTAGCCGGCTCCGTATCCGGTTCCCGTAAACGGTTTCCAGTTCTGAGGCAGAAAGGTTGGTAGTTACATGGGTAGGGGTTCTTTTGGAAACAAACAAATCATAGCGGCTGAGCAGGATTTCAGCCATGACATTACATTCATTACCAAAGTACTTCTGCGGCTGTTCTATTCCCAAATCATCAAAACAGTAAATTCCTGTGGAGTTTATATTTGTACCCATGTGCACAGTCGGTTTGCCGTAACGGCTAATCACCCGGTAGCCTTCCTTTTCAAACTCAAAAGAAATTTCACGGGTAGATTTAATCTTGTATTGTTTATCACTAGGAAAAAAATAATTGATCAGGGTAAAAAGCGCGGTTTTGCCACAACCGATAGGGCCACACATTAAGATCCCCCGGCTTAAATCCATGTTTTTTTTGACCGTGTTTTCCCGGTCTCCAATGGCATAGACCAACAGTTTATAAATCAAGGCATGGTCTTCAGGGTAAATTTTAAAATGCATTCCAAACTGTCTTTTACCCTGCCTTTCCAGCCATTGACGGCAATCTGAAAAGTTAAAACTATACACCCCGTTTTGTAACCGGGCAATATCGCTATAAGGGCTCGGAGTAATCTTTGTCGGTGTTGACATGGTGTACACTTTTGCCATTATTTCTTTTCTCTCTTCCCTTTTGTGAAAATTGAGAGGGTTCCGGTTTATTACCGTTTGTAATGTTTATATTATTAATAGGCGTCCCACCTCGTGTCCCGGTTCGTGTCTTTTCTCCGGTATCATTTCGGGTACTGGTTCCGGTACCGGTTCCCATATCAAACCTGGTACACGAAACTTTTCTGCCTGTATGAAAATTTCCGGCAGGGGAATACCGAATATATCCCCAGTCATTGAGCTGTTTCATGCACCGGGCATAGGTGTTTTTTGAACCTATCCGTGAAAGTTGCATCAGTTCCTCCCGGTCGACAGGGAAAGGAGTTCGGAAACGGCTCCGGTTCCAGCACAGGAACAGCGCCATATACAGGCTGATATGGTAAGCTCCCATCCTGTCATCTCCCGAGAGGCGGTCAAAAAAACCACTCAGGTGTTTGATATAATTCATCGCGGGCAAGAAAAAGGAAAACTGTTTTTTTGCTGGTTTTCTTCCATCATTTTATTGATGTCTTCACAGTCGTAATAAATAACCCCACCTATTTTTGTAAAAGGTAACGTACCATTAATTCGCAGGTTCTGGAGGGTTCCAGGAGAAATCTCCAGCAATTTACGCACTTCTTTTGATTTTATCCATTTTTTTGACAGCTGTCCCCTGTGGACAGCAAGGATTTGTTTGATTTCCCTGAGTAATTCGATTTTGAATTCTCGTAAATCATCGGTGGTGACAATTTCTGTTGGCATAACTTTTTTGTTTAAATGAAACATTTTGAGTTTTGCCAAAAATGCGTATTTCAAAAGTGAATAATGCCACACCTGAACCCAAGTTGGGTATTTTTTATTGGATGAATGAGAAGCTCAGTAATAATTTTAGGTGCCTATAGGTATACAATTACGTTCTTTCCCGTGAACGTGAATATTATAAACTCAATACCTGAAAGAATAAAAATCTTGGCAACCTTCCTATTTCTCGTCTGCTTCATTCATCCGTTTAATCAAAGACCTCTTCATTAAATCAATAAACTGGGTGCGTTGGGTTTTTCGTTGACGCATTTCAAACCAGGTGTGATAAAATCGTGGAAGACTTATATTAAAAATGGCTTCAAAAGCCTTAACTAAATCTTTTATATCAACCTTCCCATTGTTTATAGCCCCTGTGCTGTAGATACCGTATATCAATTCCAGCAGGGCCCTTTTTGTTTCCGTCCAGGTCAGCTTTGTTATAAACTGTAATCCGTCCTGGGAAACAACCTGTTTTTTAATAATATTCAAACTATTGATTTCAGTTTTACAGTGCTCAATAATCTTCAGGTAGGATTTTATGGTTGCCAGTTTATAATCATGGCTTGTTGAAAAATCCAGGTCAGTAACGATTTGTTGAGGATTTATCCGGCAAATCGTTTTTGTCCTGACAAAATATTTATCGTCGAGATGTTTCGAATTACTTAGGTAATAATGATAAAATTCCCTGTTCTCTACTAAAAACTGTTGAATCTTTATAATTATTCCTCTTAAGAACTTTTTCTGCTCCTTAATCGAAGTTACAGGCTTTTGGGTTTGTATCTCGAAAAGCTTTGAATAGTAAAGATACTCACCAAGAATATAGGGCTTTATAACCTTAAAGAGGTATATTTCTTCTTCCTGGCTTAAGGTGGAACTCAAAACAAAGTCTCGTAATTCGTTATACGCTGAAACACAATAATCTATATTTACAAGCATTCGGTTTTGAAAATTATCTTCACCTGAATCTGATTGATTGATTTTTTCTTTTAACCTGTTGGTTATTTCTTCAAATTGGTTGGTTTTCATTGTTGGAGTATTTTCAATTAAAGAAAATATAAAAACACTTTCCAATCAAGTAACACGGGATAACAACTGGTATTAAATCAAATGATTCTGAAATGCTAAATATTTGTATGCTTCTCAATTTTGGGTTACAGTAATGTCAGGAATAAATAATGAATATATTTTCAGGAATCAAAGAAGAGTGTCATTAAAAGCAAATCAGTCAAAACCTTCACTGAAAAAATCTTTCAGAGAAATGTTCATGGCCTTTAAAACCTTTAGCAAACTGCTGAAACGGAGGTCTTCTCCATTTTCATACCGGCCATATTGTGCACGCGGAAGCTCATTGTCAAAAGCAAATTGCTCATAATTGGTGAACCCTAACTCTTTTCGAAGTGTTTTGAGTCTTTCTCCCAAGTTTCCCAACTGCTTTTTGGTATAATCATCCTTAGTTGCCATAGGACAAATAAAGAATAATTCACATTAATTTGTTACCATTTATTAGTTACTACTTTTTTGTAGTTTATTTAATATATTTATCTTTGAATCAGTGAAAATGCAAAATTTGATTTACTCATTTAATAAATAGAATCTATTAAATAAAGTTGTATTTTTCATCGACAGAAATCGGCTAAAAAAATCAAAACAATGGTAAGCGATAATGAAATACTCAACTACTTAATTTCAGATTTACCCCTTAATAATGAAATCAGAGAAATCTGTATGCAGCATGGCATTAAAAATCTAAAAGATTTACTGGAAATTTCTGATTATAATATGATTCATCGGATGGGATTCTCCTATCATGCTGTCATGGAACTTTTTGGCTATTTGCAGTCCAATGGATTGGGTGATTTAATGGAAAGTTCAGGGGAGATAAAACCGAAATAAGCTATAATGGATGTGCACTTTTATCCAACATCTGAAATAAAAGCTTTCGAACTTCTTCGCGTGTAGATTCTTCAATATTATAATATTTCAATCGAAAACTTTCCGAAGAAATATTCTCCCGTTTTTTCGATCGCATATGCTCCGACAGAAAATTTATAATTTCACGGACATTCGTTTTTTTAAAAATTCCACAGTCCATAAAAAGCCGGAGAAAACAGGCAATTTGTGTAACAGGTAGTTCTGTTTCTATTTTAAAATTACTTCGTTTACTTTCAAGTAAAGGGCTAGGGTAACTACCAGAAAACAAAAACAGGCTCTTTTCATTAAACTGTATTTCTTCCTGAATCCAGTTATTAAGGTATTGCCTGACTCCTTCCCGTGACTCACTAAACGAATAAGTCGAATTAACAGGGACCTGATTTACCTGCTTAAACCAAAGGTTCAGACGCTCTATTTTATCTTTTACAGGCTCTATCTTTTTTACATCCTCGACGATGGTTGAAACCAGGTAATGGACAACCGTAAGGGAATTGAAATTAAAAGCAATAAGTATGTCTTTTAAACTTACAGAGTGAGAGTACTCTCTATTAACGACTCTGATTTTTTCAATTTCCTGGAATAATTTATCCAAATAAATTGTCAAACCATATGTTATTTTGTACTGGTTCTCTTCCAATTTTTTCTTGATGGAAGTCTTTACTTTTTCGAAAAGAATAGAATCCAAATCATTTTCCGAAAAACTTAACATATTGAATTTCGCCATTATTACACCGGTAAATTCTTCCCTAAATTTCACGGGAAGTTTTTGTTGCCAGTCGCAATAATCAGAAAAATTTTCAAGGATAAAATTTAGGAGGTTTTCCAAAATATTAAGAGCTGATTTTTGGGTTTCAATTAATTTATTGTTGAACTTTTTGGAGTTTTCCTTTCTGACCGGGTGACTAACAATTTTCGAAGAATAATCAATTTCCCAAACCAATCGTGCGTGCAAATTCCGGATGAAAGATTGCTTTGTGGATTCATCTTCAATAGAGTATAATTGCCGATAGATAGCTGTGGTAATTTTCTCAGAATTTAATTGGATTTGCTGATAATTCCATTCTGATTCTTTTACTTCTCTTTTTTGAAGAAACTCAAGCAGCAATTCTAAAGAATTATCAAAACAATCTTGCATTTTTTAAATTTTAAAAAATCATTACATTTTTTTGCATTCTGTAATAATCAAAAAAAACAAATTAATTATTAGAAACTGACGTATAATTTTAAAATGAAAGCTTCATTAAATTCAAGAAGTTATTTTTGCCACCGTTGTTGCCTTCCTATTTAAACATTGTTTCTTAAAAATTATTAAGAATCAAAGAGAATAAATTAATCTTTGGTTCTATTGAACAGCATATTTGCTTATCATTTTAGTTTATTTTACTGAGTATTTCTTTAATTTACCTATTACCTTTTCGTGTAATTGATATTTCCTTGCATCTATAAAAAAAGTTTTATAACCTTAATATTTTTATTCTAATATTTCTGAATCTCAGTTTTGAACCATGTCCAAGGAAACCAATATACCCCTTGTCACGCTCCAGTCCCGGATGAGCCTTTCCATCCAATGTGCCATTTTTACTAGCCTCTTTCAGGTCACCATCCAAAATAGTTGTTCCATTCAGAATTACTTTTACATGAGAGCCTTTTAAAATAACTTCTTCAGAATTCCATTCACCCACAGGTTTTAAATAACCTCGCTTAGCCGGAATAATTCCGTAAGCAGAACCGTGGTACTGATATTCATGAAGATTAGCATAAATAGGCGCTGTGTTATCCAGAATTTGTAACTCTGTTCCAACATAAGCAGCATCACCTTCCAGCGGAGCCCTGATTCCAAGGCCATTGTTTGCCCCGGGTGTTAATTGAAAATCAAAACGGAAAATGAAATCACTGTATTCTTTTTCGGTGAACAAGTTTCCATGCCCTCCTTTTTCAGAATCGGCAATTAGGTCACCATCCTGCGCATAATAGTCTGTTTTATTTCCTTGCCAGCCATCCATATTTGTACCGTTGAAAAGTGAAACAAATCCATTGGCAATCTCTTCATCGCTAAGTCCAATATGTTTTGTATTGATTTCACGCACATAAATATCGCGGAAAGCCAGCTCGTTTCCATGCGCCTGCAATTCAATAGTTCCACTCTCGAACATAGGAATACTGCGGTCCCAGTAATTATCCATGCGAACATTATCTACAACCAGTTCGCCATTCAAATAAACTGTAACATTCTCACCAATCATTGTAATGCGGAACGTATTCCATTCATCAATCGGATTGTCAGCAACTTTTAACGGGTCGCGAACATTGTCCTTGTTGTTATTGTAAAGACCGCCTGAACCAACCTGCGCACCAACTTCTACTCTCGAGGTATCCCAGATTTGCACCTGCGGTGTTCCTCTTAAATAGATTCCACTGTCACCTTTCTTTGTGATTTTCCAATCAACAATCAATTCGAAATCTTTATAAATTTTAGATGATACAAGATTAGCTCCGTGCCCGTTAAAGATAATCTGATCGTCTTTTACACTCCAGTTTTCGGTCATTTTTTGATTGGCCTTTTCTTGTTCTTTGGCGCGTTCTTTATCACTAAGCTTTGCTATTTTTATCGGGTTTCCATCCAGCAGCATTCCCTGCCATCCATCCAGATTTTCGCCATTGAACATAGATACAAAGCCTTTCCCTTTTGGCATTTTCGCCAGGTAATTTTTGATGTTTATGATGTCGTATTCACTTTCTTCTCCACTTATCAAAGAAGCAACACGTTCAAGCAAACTTTTTACAATATCCCCCGAGAAACCACCTTTCCCTTCTGAGTCTGGTAACGCGATTTTCATAATAGCGCGGGCAGTAACCTGTTGTAGTGAGCTTTCCTTTAGAAAAGGCTCCAGGTAAACCATGGATAGGAATGTATTTAAATTTCCTATGGATTTGATGACTTCTGTTTTCTCATCGGTAGTTTTGGCAAAAGGCATTACTTTGCGGTATTGCAGTAATTTCTGGTCATCCGGAATATTAGCCGAGTTTACCTGACGAATGAAACTGTCAAATGCTTTTTCGCGGAAATTTCCTGACGATGATTTACAAATATCAAATAATGCTTTTGATGCTGCATACTCTTTCCAGTTGGTTAATGCTTCAAATGCTGTTTGTTTCAATGTTCCCGATGACTGATTAAAATAATCGGTAACCGTTTGCAATGCAGCATCGCCGCCAATTTGTGGCAGTATTGCGATAATTTTTCCTTTGTCATTGGTTTTCTTTAAAGCATTCAGCACTTTTCCGTCCTTTCCTTTTTCAGAATCCAAATCCTGAGCAACCGCTACAACAGCCAATTGCGTTTGCATGATTTCTTCGTCGTTATTAACGGAAAGTAATAGCTGGAGCAAGTCGTCCATGTCTTTCTCTGTAGCAACGCTTTTCAATGCTTTAAAAGCCGATGATTTAACATTCGCATCGGATGATTTTGTTAAATCAAAAATTTCGCGAAAATAAGCTTGGCCTGATTTTGCAGCTAAAAGATCAATAAAAGCTGCTTTTGTTTCTCCTGAAGTTTGGTTAAGTTCTGCCGCTACCGGAGCCAGGTGTTTTTCGTCTAACAATTGCAAAAGGGCAACTTTGGTCGCATCAATATCCTGACTTCCTGCCAGATGGGCAATCAATAAAGGAGCAGCATCTCTTCCCTGCAATTTTAGTAAAGCAGTAATTGATTCTTCACGAACAATCTGCTCGGAAGAATCCATATTTTCCTTTATAAAATTGGTGGCAAGCAGGTCGCCTTTTTCTCCAAGCATATAAATAATTTCAGCTTTTACTTCCGTACTGGCGGTTTTCGCTTTTGCAATCCATTCACGAGTGGCAGCTACTCCTCCAACTTTTGCAGCCAGGTTTAATGCCGAATAACGAAATGCTTTATCGCTATTATCAACTGCGTCCAGCAAAAGAGGCATTGCTTCATACCCAAAGTTTTTGGTATAAATTGACAAAGCCTTCGAATAATTATGTAATAAATTGTCGGACTGGTTGGCTTTGAAAATGGCTTTACAAGCTTTCTTGCAAAGTTCGGTTTCATTTTTCTCAGCCAATCGCGCTGTATAGTTTAAAAACGCCTCGGTGACATTGGTTGCATCATAGGCAAAACCTTTTGCTTTTGCAGCATTATAAAGTGTTTTATATGATTCTGGCGAACCAATATTGGCAAGCGCAGCCAAAGCTGCTTTTTGCAGTTGTGGTGTTTTTCCTTCAACCAAAGGAGTAATTTGCGAAACCGCTTTCATACATTGCAATTCGCCAAGCGCCCTCACCAAAGTAACCTGATTTTTACCTTCAGCGTTTGGCAAAGCTTCCAGCAAAACCTGTGCTGATTCTTTTCCCCCAACTTCCAGAATCAACTGCGTAGCAGGTTCTGAAAGACGGTCGACGGTAAGATATTGTTTAACGACATTAACCGATTTTTCTCCCGCAATAAGATTCAACTGATGAATCAAAAATGCTTTAACCTCTTTGTTGGACTGGTTTTCCAGCGCCTTTAATATGTTGGTTTCAGTAAAGCTGCGTACATCCTCTTTCCCCATTTCGCTGGCATACCTGGCCAAACTGTTAATGGCTTCACGAGCTGCGGCATCATCTCCTTCTCCCGGAGGAGTTAACTGGGTAGTAATTTTCTGAAAGCCGTCAGGCCCAAGTTCAAACATTTCGTTTAACAATCGATCGCGGTAGTTGAGATCGCTGGCCGGAAATTGTGCCAGTAGATCGGCAACTTTAGTGTCGAGTGTGCGGTTATCTTGCGCAAAAGTTCCGGTTGAGGGGAGGGTTAGCACAAGAATGGTAATTATTTGTACAATATATCTTTTCATTTTCTTTCTGAATTTTTCGAGAATTAGCATTCAAATTAAATTGTCCAGGGGGCGCGCATAGGTTGATTTATCAATCTGTTGGCACCTTCATCGTCAATGAATTCCAGTTTTTCCGGGTCGAAATGTAGCGTACGCCCCAGTCTTACTGCAGTAATTCCCAAATTAACCAGGGTTGCAGAGCGGAAACCATTGGTTTCATTTAATGCGAATTTCTTTCTGGTTTTTACAGATTCAGAAAAAATAGAAATCTGAGGTTCCGGATCTGGCAATGTTGCTAAAAATTTCTGCAAATTCGGAATATCTGATTTGAAACCACGGAAGATCTTTCCATTTGGCCCCTCAATATAGGCTGCATCTTTATCACGGTTTTCACCATCGAGAATAATTTGGCATCCATCAGCATAAGTATACTGAATACGGCGCCATGAACCTACAGCATCATAGTCTTGCTGCGGCGCATCAACTTCAATCTTTACAGGGCTGGTATCGTCCTTATTTAACATGTATTGTACCGGGTCGAGGTAATGCTGCCCCATGTCGCCTAAACCACCACCATCGTAATCCCAATATCCACGGAATTTGGCGTGAACACGATTTGGATTGTATGGTTTGTAAGGAGCCGGCCCTAACCAGAAGTCATAATCCAGTTCCTCCGGTACGGGCATTGGTTTCAAGTTGGTTTCCCCACTCCAGTAGAATTTCCAGTTGTAGCCCGTAATTCCACTAACAGTTACTTTTAGCGGCCAACCAAGAATTCCACTGTCAATAATCTTTTTCAACGGTTTTACATCGGTACCCAAACCATAGAATGTGTCTTTAAATCGGAACCATGTATTTAACCGGAACATTCTTCCATGTGCATTAACGGCCTCTACAACACGTTTTCCTTCACCAATGGTACGTGTCATCGGTTTTTCGCACCAAATATCCTTACCTGCTTTTGCTGCTTCTACAGCCATCAAACCATGCCAGTGAGGCGGAGTAGCAATGTGTACAATATCTACTTCGGGAAGTTGCACCAACTCTCTGAAATCATGGAATTTTTTTACTTTGTAATCAATAAGTTGTTCTGCTTTCTCAAGATGAGAGCGATCTACATCGCAAATGGCAACAACGCGGGTTCCCTCGTATGGAATGTGCCCACGCCCCATGCCGCCAACACCTATTATGGCTTTTGTTAACTGATCGGAAGGGGGAATATAACCGTTGCCCCCTAATACGTGACGCGGGATAATGGTAAAACCAGCCCCGGCTACCAACGCGCTTTTCAGAAATTTTCTTCTATGAAATTTATTACGACTCATAATTAACTAGATATAATTCAAACTATTTACCTTTTTTGATAATCCAACAACTTCTGTTTTACGGCGAGCCAATAGGCAATTTCAGCATACAAACATGCTGTTGATTCCATTTTTGTATAATCATACACCGACAGTAATTTCAAACATTCTTCCCGCAGAAAAGCAACATATTTCTTATCACTAATTCCATTGAAAGGTTCTACCAGATAAATATTTTGAGAAAGCAACATAATAATCATCGACTCGCAGGGCACACGAACCTGATGATATTCCCGGTAAATATTCCGTGGCAGCGAATCCTGATCGCTTCGCCAGCCGCCCAGTTGATAAAAATCTGGCAAAGTCTCCGGTTTATATTCTTTATAAGCCACCAATTTTTCTTCCGCCACCTTTGCATTCAAATTTAATGCACACAGGTAAGCAGAACGAATTGGTATTTCTTTCTCTAATTCAAACAGAGTAATTAAAGAAACCTGATTTTGTAATACGGTATATGCCTCACACTTTTCCAACACCGATGGAAGCAACGTATTTTTTAATCTGCGATAACTTTTCTCCTGCAGCTTCTCCTGATAAATATTGAGCCAGTGTTCTTCATCGGTTATGTAGTAGCCTGCCAGCAAAACTTCAAGCAAACGTGATGCCCGGTCCGTATAAGTACTACCAATATTGCCATAGGTTACCGTTTCGCCCTTTGCCGACAAAATTTTGAAACTGTCTTTTTCTATACGGGTACAGATATCATTAATCATTTCACGGATAAGTGCCTTTTCTTTATCGCTGGCAATATTGCTATTGTAATACAGCCACATTCCAAATACATACATAGTGTACTGATCAACAGAAGAGGCAGGATAAAAACTTTTTCCATCAGGCAAAACAGAACGGGCAATAAAACCTTTTTCTTTAGATACTGTTCCCAACAAAACCAGTCCCTGAAATATTTTACGAACTTCTTCAGCATGTTCCGGGTCTCCTGTTACTTCATACCGATATATCATTCCGGCCAGGTAAGCACTTCCGTTCAATGCTCCATCTTCCATTCCTGTTCTCCAACCCGAGGGATTAGGTTTTGCAGCAGCAATTTCTTCTTTTGTAGGAAGGTGACTCCAACGTCCGATTTCTTCTTTAGGGTTTGTATATTCATAGAATATATTTAAATCCGGATTATAAAAATGTTCTCGGATATATTCGTGCAGACCTTCCATTTTCTTTTGTAACTCGTAATCATTTGTTTTGGAAGAAAACTGTGAATTTACAGGTTCACTGGCTCTGCCAGTTGTGCTAACCGCAACGAGAAATGCCAGAGCTAATCCCATTAGAAATTTATTTATCTTTTTCATAACAATTATAGTTTTGTCTTTATTTACTATATCGTTTTCTTTACTTTTATCATAATTGTATTTGAGTCTTCATCCGCATTTAGTACTATATTACCTAGTTTTACCGGTTCCATACCAGATAGAGTAAATTCAGAAATTTTAAGGGTCCCATTTAACACTTTTAATATCGCTTTATCATTCGCAACCTGGCAAGTACCCCAAGCATACCCATTGCTCCAGAAGTAAGTCCCCGACTTGGAAGTAAAATTCATACTGCGTTTAACCCCTGAATAATAAAAACCTGTCATTGCCAGTACAGATGACCAACTAGCCAATGCCCGTGCATAATGATGTCCGCATTCAACTTCATCAAATGGATTTCTTTTTAATCCATCGAATCGTTCTCTGATTTTTTTTATACATTTTAGTCCATTTTCTGTCTGGTTCTCATAAATCATCCCTACGGCAGCAGTATATTCAAATCCAGTCATCGACTCGGCAAAATACGGGAACGGGACCTTAAGTCTACCTTTGGGCCAACTGGCCATAACTAGCCCGCTTTCTTGCCCCATAACAAATGATCGCATATTATTAAAGACAGAAGAGAAGTCTTCTTTATAGTTATATTTCATGATGGACTGAAGGGTTACTTTTATATTCTGATCTTTGACCAGATAGCCCAGACCACAGACGTGAGCCATGTATTGTCCCACCAGTTGGTCGACTAAGCAGCCTTCACCCAACTGGAAATCAGGATGCGATACATCATTCGTTCCCATTCCCGCCCGTAGTCCCGTTGCAATATTTTCGGGCGACGCGGGAGGCATAATTTTTTGAATATAATACTCGCCATTAAACAAGTTTTGATCGATCCACTTGCTGCCGTTCAGATACAGATCGGAACATTTCTTTTCGAATCTTTTGTCTCCTGTAAATTTGGCCATTTCCTGGCCGGCCTTTAAAGCGCCAAGGTACCAGAATTCCATTTGCGGGTTTGGCCCAAAATATTCAACGTCCATCGTGTTATGTTGGCAGCCTTCCATCACACCATCTTGATCACTGTCCCAACCACCTTGAATCCATGCAAATGACAAAGCTCTTTTTATATTCTCCCAGTTGTTCATCAATAATTCATTATCTCCTGACAACTGCCATTCACGATACATTTTCATTATACATCCCATCTGTCCATCAGCAGCAGCATATTTCCATGAATCAGCCATTGACAGTGGTAATGAAGCACGAAAGCTCATTAAACCTGTAGAGTCCATAGCGTAATTAAATTCTACGTCGCGCATGGTTTTGGCTAAATCTCCAAATAAAAAGGGGGTAGCTGTTTCGTAATTCCAAACATGGGTGCACGAGCCCCAACAAGAGCCAACCTCATCCATGATACCTTCCCAACCCATCATATGTCCGCTTTTTATCCTAAAAACGGTTTGAGAACGAAGCGTACTAAGATTAAATAAGGCTGCCTCTTTTATATAATTAGGTAATGAGCTTGATAAAAATGCAGCAAGGAATTGTTTAGTTTTATGTTCCAATAACGGAATTTGAGGCACAATCTTTTGAGCAGCATCCCACGCATCACGATAATTGTTGCTGTAATAATTTCCAACGGGAACATCAGCCCATGCATAACGGTTTGGGAAATTCCATGTAATATAAAACCGGAATTTCAGTTTACCTTTGGGTTCAATCTCCTTTTTTACAGCAAGTGATGCCATTGGATTGTTATCATGGAGGACTTGTTTATCTGAAAGTAATCCATCATTACTGAAGTCATCCCAAAAATCTAAAATTGCCCTCCCCCATTTATTTGGTTCAGACGAACGACGATAACTTATTTCCCCTTCCTTTTCCGAGGTCGATAAAGCGATTGTACCATAAGCTGGATCATCAATGTCAATACTATCTGAATACATATATATTCCACTCAATTCACCGTTTTCTCTAAACAAATTTCGATTATGATTAGCTCCTTCAGGTATTATATCTCCTTTCCAGTATTTCCGAAATTTACTTCCATCCTGCCCAACAAAATTTCGTATAGTTCCACAGACTGATATAGACATAGGTTTATCAGTAAGATTGGTTACCTCATAAGTCAAAACCGCGATAGGCAGTCCACTTGCGTCCGCATCTGCCGGGACCAGAGGATTAAATCCAGTAATTTTTACTTTAACCGGCAAAGATTCATCAGATAAATTAACAATTCCCACCGGATAAGCAGCATCGAAGCTGGCATTTGCAAACCTTGGAAAACCATGTTGATTTACCGGGCGACCTTCAAAATGCAAATATTCCGTTGGATGCAAAGGGCCTATCAAGGATCTTGTAATAGCTGTTTCACCCTGAGGTTTAACATAAATGGCAAAAAAGGGTGCATTGTTCCCTTTTGTAACTGTGCTGTAATTTATTCCCGGTTTATTTATTATTTGCCAATCCCGTAGTTCACCTCTTCCCCCCAAAGAAACCGTGCCTGTGCCAATACCACCAAGTGGTAAGGCAATATTAAGGAGATGTTCCTGATCGTAATGTCTGAGAGTTTGCCACTGGTCTGTTTCTTCCTGTCCTGATACTAAAAAAAAGTTCAAGTATATTAATAAACTAAGAAATATTTTTTTCATATACATTTATCATAATTTAAATAAATTCAAAGTGTTTTTCTTCTGAACTATGTAGTTGTATTTATTTGAAATATTTTTTTCCCCTTAACAGTAAGGTATTCTTTGAAAGATATTATTCCAAATCCTTCAATTGTTACGCTGGATAGCTCAATCTCACCGTTAAGTACATTTAATCTTATCGTTCTTGTATTTCCCTTTCCTGAAACGTCAATGGTTCCATGCGCATATCCATTTGACTAAAAATACCTCCCCGCTAAATCATTGATTTTTAAATTCTTTTTAACAGCAGAATAACGAAAGCCTGTTAAAGCCAGTACTGATGACCAACTGGCCATTGCTCTGGCATAGTGGTAGCCAGCTCCTGTTTCACAAAAAGGATTTCGTTTCTGGCCATCGTAACGGAAACGTATATTTCTTATACATTTTAATGCATTTTCGGTTTTTCACTACTGAATCATTCGCATAGCTGCGGTATATTCAAAACCTGACACCATTTAATCTGAAAAAATTTGGAGAGAGAAAATATTTAAAATTCCCTCTCTCCTGGATTTCTAACTAAAACTATTCTATTGTGATCGTTTTTATGTCAGTATAATTATACTTTTTATAATCGTCGCTGACCCTTACTCCTACCCGGACATAGTAGGTTGTAGAATATTTCATACTTGTGTTTGAAACAATCATTATCTCCTGATCTTCCATATCATTATTTACAACAGTTATGGAACTTGCTCCTGGAGCAAAATTATTGTTCCCTACATATTGATTGGTACTTATAAATAACCTGTAATCCTGCAAATCAGGCATTGTTATTCCTGCGGATGGAGGTTCATTTCTGGAAAATTTAAACCTGACTTTTATCTTCTTATCGGCATCGACAGAAGGAGAGCCAATCCAAGATACGTTTAAATAAGGTGTTACTGTAAAATCATGTGTTAATGATTGATTTAGTGTTATCATTTCAGCATCTACCGGATAAAAAGGCCCTTCAACAACAGAAATAGCATACTCCCCGCCAAAAAGTTTTGTATTTACATATGAACCATCTTGTTTGACATTAAGATACAGAGGCACTGAAGATTTGCTCCAGCTCAATTCCTCCAGTTTAATTCGTGCACTTGAAGCCCCCTGTTCAGATTGTAGTGCCAGACCATTTTCATCTAATATTCTACCTTTCAGGGAGTGGCTGGGAGCTTCATAGTTATCAAGTTCACAGGAGTAAGCTATAAGTGTGATTAGCATACAATATATTATTCTTTTCATAATCTTATATTTTGAAAATTTTAAAATCTAATACTGAGGATTCTGAACTAAATTCTCATTAACAACAATTTCTGAATTTGGAATAGGCTCATAATAATATTTAGTTAAAAAAGTGAATTGTGTTCCAATTTCGTCAAAACGGCAGTCGAAAATATATTTCCCATGTGTATAATCTATTGTTTCAGGAACTGCGCCTTTAGCAAAGAGAAATGGATTACACATTCTCCAAATCCGTGAATCAACTTCACGGTCAAAAGTTCTCCACCGTCTCATGTCCCACCAAAGCTTATTTTCGAAAGCAAGTTCTTTTCTTCGCTCTATTCGAATGATTTGCAATCCCCGGGTGGGAGCTAAAACATAACCACCAACCCCTTCATTCACACCAACTGAAGTTTCTGAAGAAAGCTCCGAAGGATTACTTAACAGTATTGCACCGGCTCTAGTCCTAATATCATTGATACAATTATATGCATCACTTTGAAGTTCTATTCCATCAACATTCGATACACCATTTTGATATAACTCCAATGCTGCTTCGGCACGATTCAACAAAACTTCAGCGTAACGGATCTCAATCCAGGTTTGGTCTGAGCCCCCCAAAACTGTTTCAGACACGGCCAAATCGGGCTGCAACCATTTACGGCCGGCAAAGCCAGTATTATTAGGCCAATGACCTGCTACAGGCCCAAAAAGTCCACTCGGATTAATTTTATAGCCGGAGGATAATTCGATGGGTATTTGATTGCTCCACGTTGCGGCTTCTTTTATATTTTCGACATACCATGAGTTGGAGCTATAAGGTGCTGTCGAACTTTCACCGAAAAACTTCCTAATCGGAGTTGACGGGTCTATACTTTCTATTATTGTACCTCGCCGAATATCAGTATAGCCACCTTTAAAAGGTTGTCCTGGAAGCAAAGCAGTGCCTCTTAGACGAGGCTCACATTCCTCAAACAATTGTCCTATATCGTCATATACAATATAATTCCCTGATTCATCGGTAGTTTTTAATTGGCCCTTTTCATTTTTGGGTAAACCATCAAACAATTCAATATAATCTAAAGTTGGACAAAAACGTCCGCCATATGTCGTAGTTAAATGATTGGGGGACATGAGTGCATCATAACTGTGTCTTGCGTCCGGGTATTTATACTCTTTAGCAAAAATGGTTTCAGGGCTGTCTCCATCAAGAAAAAGGTTTGCGTAATTATTTGCAGTTGCCGTTTTGTCAGTGGCAGACCATTGTTTCATATACAGCGAGTATATATCTTCAATTGCTTTAGCTGCCTGAAAAGACTGGGTAAAATAATCGTTTGCTTTTTCTTTTGGAATTCCACAGAGCATTACACCACCTACTTCATATGGTGAACCGTATCTGGCAATAGAACCGGCAAAAAGTGCAACACGCGATTTAAAGGCTAAGGCAATATTTTTGTTAACGCGTCCTCTATGTTCACTAGTTTCAGATAAATTAGTAATTGCATCGTCAAGGTCGTCTAATATAAAATCGTAAACTTCTCCTTCGCCTTTACGCGGGATATTTAGCGTCTCACCAGTTGTATTATCAACTGCCTGAACTTCCGTGGTTATTGGAACCCCGCCATATCTTTTAACTAATGCAAAATAAGTAAACGCTCTAACAAATTTTGCTTCGGCAACCCATTGAGTTATTTTTTCCTGAGAAAGAGAAGTTGTATAACTTGGAAGTTGCTCAATAAGGTAATTTGCATTCCGAATTACTTGATAACCACTTTTCCAATAACCTCTAGCAGGATCAAAAAATGTCGCATAATGTTGTTTCCCTTCTCCGGTATTATTCAAAGGCGTATTAAAATAACCCCAATCATTAAACCCCTCAGTGCCGCCGGTAGTAGAAATTTTGAAATCTTCGATGGGCATACGGCTATAAAGAGCTGCCATATAGGCTTTCATTCCTGCTTCGGTAAACACGTCCTCATCTTTGACAACGTTTATCGGAGCTATTTCCAGCTCATTACATCCGAAAAATGATACAAAAAAGAGAACCGTTAATAGATAAATATATTTTTTCATGATAAAGTTCTTTAAATTTTTCATGGTAATAGAATTAGAATGTTACTGAAACTCCCATATTAATGGTTCTGCAAAGTGGATATCTATAGCTGTAATCCTCCGAAGGATGTTCCGGATCTACGCCTTTAACTCCGGTAATTGTAAATAAATTATATCCATTCAAAAATAAACGTAGATTCTCGATTCCTGATTTTTCAATCCATGTGTGTGGCAAAGTGTAACCCAGTTCCACACTTTTCAATCTCAAATATGCTGCATCCTGAATATTGAACTCAGAATTCTCGTCAACGATAGTGCCTGTATATGCATAATATCCCTCAGCCCAATCAGTATCGGGGTTATATGGATCGGCAGTTGGATCTGTTGGATGCCATCGATCCAGGAATATATCCAATGCATTTCCATACCATGCCAGCGGATATAGAAGTTGTTCTCTGTAGGCCACGTATGACATTGCAGCCCCTTGAAATAACAGGTTGAGGTCAAATCCTTTATATTTAAAACTTAAATCAAGTCCGAAATTAATCAGTGGATAATTTTGTCTGTCATCACTGGTCGGATTAGAAGTTGTGGCTAACGGATGGCGATCCATATCATCAATTACACCATCATTGTTCCAATCCTCATAAATATAGTCGCCAGGTAGAACAGACCGATCCACAAAATAGTCGTTATTTATAATTTCTTCATAAGATTGAAACTGACCTTCATAGCCAAGTCCGAACCAGATATCATTATAACGGTTACTCCAATTATTCAGCCAGTTATCATAAGAATTTCCAGATGCACCTCTTTCCAGGTACATATTTTTTGTTCGAGTATAAGACAGATTCCCCGTTGCACTATACAAAAAATCCTTTATTTTCCCCCGGTGAGTTAATGACAATTCAAATCCTTTTGTCTGATCGCTATTTAAATTTTCCTGTGGCATTGTTGTACCAAAAGTTCCAGGCAACGACAACAAACGATCAGCTAAAAGTCCATCGCGATCACGTTTAAAAACATCGAAGGTTAAAGCCAGCTTGCTATCAAAAAAATCGATATCAGCTCCAGCATTAATTGTTGTTGCTGTAAACCAGGTAATATCTGTATTGGGAGCACTTCTAAATCCCAGTGCATTAACAAACTCTCCATTAAATAGGTAGCCCCCTGCAAGCCCTGTAGAGCTTCCATTGTATGGATAATCATAACCTGAAATAAACTGATATGCTAAAGCAGCATCATCCCCCATTTCACCATAAGAATAACGTAATTTAAGATTGTTGATAATTGATGCCGGTACTATATCCTTAAAAAAAGATTCTTCGGAAATTCTCCACCCAATGGATGCCGCAGGGAAAAATCCCCAACGTTTATTAGGTGGAAACTTTGATGAGCCATCATACCGAAAACTAAGTTCAGCGATATATTTACTTTCAAAGTCATAGCCTAATCTACCAACCAGAGCTTTGTTTGCATATTTCCATATTTTACCAATATCACTGTTCCCCACCTGATTTTCCGCTAATCCGGCAAAAAGATAATCAAGAGATAAACCCAGTTCACGGGCAGCACTAAAATTATCCATGCTTCGGGTCCTTTCCTCGTATACGAACAGCGCTCCAACATTGTGTTTCCCCAAAAATGTATGATCATAATTCAAAGAAAGTTGCATCAATGTGGAAGGATTAACATTATAACTTCTGCTTAACTTCTCCGGAGTATTATTTTCTGAGCCTATATAGGAATCAGATGAAGTATCGTAAGTATATAATTTGTATACCTTTTGGTAGCTGGCGTAGTCATTAACCGAAACATCATAACTAAACATACCCTTTGCCAGAAGACCATCTATATAGGGAACTTTATATTGCAACTCAAACTGGCTCTGGAATAATTTATTATTTGTTTTACGGTAGCCAGAAATATCAGCGTCACTCATAGCGCCCGGGTGATATCCATAACCAATCTTGTATAGATAATTTGTGTTATCATTTGCGTAGAAACTTTCATTGGGTTGCACCCTCCATAATGCACTAAAAATACGCGTATCACTATAATAGGGTTCATCTTTATTGTATGTTGTCCCATTGATTTTTAATGAAGCTTTTAACCTATCACTTATTTGTGCATTTACATTTGAACGAAGATTATACTTTTCGTAATTCAAATCATTACTTGTATACAAGCCATCTTGGGTTAAATAACCCATATTAATGAAATAATCAATTTTGCTGTCCTGAGAACCTCCACTTACTGTTATATTATGTTGTTGTTGTGCAGCAGTTGATTTCAAAACCATATCATACCAGTCAGTTCCTGTTTTGGAACCATTGAGATATGGTTCAAACTCATCAGAATCATAAATAGTATTCGGATTGTCAACATCATGCATATACCATTCATTCATGAGCGTAAATCGTTCTACAGTCCCTACAGGCTTTGGCAGTCCTATTGGAGATTGGAGTCCGTAATATCCTGTATATTCTATTTCAGCTTTCCCTGCTTTTCCATTCTTGGTTGTTACCAATACAACCCCATTTGCAGCTTGTACCCCATAAACTGCTGCTGAAGCGTCTTTAAGTACAGAAACACTCTCAATTTCATTTGCATCCAACCGAACAAAATTTTCACGCGGGACGCCATCTATTACAATTAAAGGCGAGCCAAAACCGCGAATATCAAATAAATTACTAAATGTTCCGGGTTCAGATGTTTTTTGTACAACACGTACACCCGGAATTTTACCGGCCAAAGTATTTTGTACATTCTGATTTTTTGTAGTTAAAATTTGATCACTGTTAACTGATGCAACAGCTCCCGTAATGGTGACCCTTTTTTTAGTCCCATAACCAATTGCAACAACTTCATCAATACCGATTGCCTCTTCCTGCAACATTACATTTATAGATGTTTTGTTTCCGACAACAACTTCCTGCATTCGCATCCCAACAAACGAAAATTGTAAGGTTGACTCTCCAGAAACATCACCTAATGAGTAATCGCCACTGGCATTGGTAACAGTACCATTGGTTGTTCCTTTAACTAATACAGTTACACCTGGAAGTGGAGTTCCTGATGAATCTGTAACTTTACCGGTGATTTTGTTTTGATCTAAAACTTTGATGTCAACGGACTGATTAACTTTTTTTTGTTGAATTAAGATATAGCGGTCATATGTCTCGTATACAAATCCTTTGTCTTTGAGCAAATCGTCTAAAACCTTAGAAATAGGAGCATGGTTGACTCTAATTGAAAGATTAGTTAAGGTTTCTATCTCATCGTTTTTATAAAAAAAATAGAACTCAGTTTTTTCTTCTATCTTACTTAGTATCGATTTGAGCGTAGCATTTTTAATGTTTAGGTCTATTCTGGTATTTTGAGAGTAACTTTCAGCAGCATTTGCAGAAATAAGTCCCGCTACTATAAAAAACCACAAAAATTTCATCATCAGCAAAAATTTTCGCCATTGCCAACCAAGGCAATAGTTTACGTTGTTTTTTTTCATAAATTTGAATGTTTTAATAGTTGTACTAAATTATTAATTCACTTGACGGTGAAGGTGGTGGGCACTTTCACCGTTTTCTAAAACAATTTTTTTAGTTCATAAGAATCTAATTTTTATAAATTAATATTTCATCTTTTTTATCATTATGAATTATAAGTTCATATTTTACTCCGTACATACGTTCTAATATTTTTAAGAAAAGATCTAATGGTTTGTTTTTAGAAATTGTACCAGATATTTGAATATCTCCGATTTTATCATCTAAAAGTTTAATATCTACATTATACCACCTTTCAAGAATTTTTGTAAAATCTGAAAGTTTTGTTTCATCAAGCAAGATCTTTCCTTCAATCCAGCTACTATAAAATTGAGTATCTACTTTCCGAAGCGTAACTTTTCCTGTAAGTTTATTGACACAAAGCTGTTCAGACGGTTTTAGTGTTGCCAAATTATCACCTTTATTATTTTCAACTGAAACTTTACCTTCAACAAGCGTTACTGTCATTTCTGGATCATTTTTGTAAGCTGCAACATTAAAAGTAGTTCCACTCACTTTTATGATTCCGGCATTTGTTTTTACTTCAAACGGGATTTTATCATTATGAGCAACTTTAAATTGTGCTTCCCCTGTTAGTGATACTAACCTTTCCCCTGCATTAAAATTCGTTGGATATTCCAATATAGTTCCTGCATTTAACCAAACTTTTGTGCCATCAGACAAAGTCATTTTCCCCATTTGTCCCAATTCCATTTCAATTTTGGTATTTGCAATTTCTGGTGATTCAAAGATTGATAATCGAGGAACCATTACTCCAATTAAAAGTGCAATTAAAAATATAGCTGTATATCTATAGGAATTAACCAGGATACGCCTTGTCATAGAATTATATTTGATTTGATTATTTATATAATTCCAGTTTTTTTCTTTGTCAATAGCTTGAATAAAAAAACTATTTGAAGACTTAACATAGATTTGTTTGGTCTGTTTTATAATATTTTGACTTTCATCAGAGTTTTTGATTTTTTCAAATTCATTTTCTTCCTCTGTATTAAGGCTATTATAGATCTTTTTTATAGCAAGTTCCCAAATCCTGTTAAAGTCAGTTTTATTCATATGCATCAACTATTGCATATAAAGGACGCGGAGATATATAATTCCAGTGACAGTAAATTTAGACTATTTTAATTTTTTGGGAAAATAACCATAATATAAAATCATTCCGAGGTAACCTTTCCCGTAAAAAGCGATATGCTCTGCTCATTTGGGTATTCACTGTATTTACAGAAATACCTAAAAGTGTCGCAATTTCTTTATACGATTTACCATTAAACGTAGCCAATTCTAAAATTCTTTTGCGTTGGTCGGGTAGTTCTTCTATTAACTTATATACACGAATGATAGTTTCTTCTTTTTCAAGATTGTACTCTTCAACTGGAGTATTTTCAATTTTGTCGATAATTGCATTTATATCAGTTTTTCGACTTTCAGGTGATCTTAAATAACTGTAGATTGTATTCCGAACAGATAATAGGAGATAATGTTCTAAAGAGGATTCAATTTGAAGGGTTGTTTTCCTTTCCCATATCTTTACAAAACAGTCACTGACAATATCCTGGGAAAGTTCCAAATTATCAACTATTGAATTTGCGTATAAACATAAAGGTGAATAATATTTATCAAAAAGCAGACGGAATTCCCTTTTATCTCCTGATTTAATTTTGTTCCAATCTAGTTTATTCATCAGTTTATTATTCTTCACAATTTTAGTAATAAATTTTTAGTAAGTAGAATTCATTTTGAAAAAATTGGCTATAGCCTCTTTTACAAACACATACTAAGTATATGACTGTAAACGACTAGCTGTTTGTTTCTAATAAAGGTTACATAAATTGCATTTATTTTAGCATCTTGTTTATAAGTTTATATTCAAGATATTTCATATCCTCACTTATCTTTTTCTCTAATACTTTTGCATAAATCTGTGTTGTAGAAATACTTTTATGTCCCAAAATATTACTTACAGTTTCAATTGGTACTCCATTGCTTAATGTAATTGTGGTGGCAAATGTATGCCTGGCTATATGAAATGTCAGGTGTTTTTTTATTTCACAGATATCAGCAATTTCTTTAAGGTATCCATTCAATTTCTGATTTGAGATTAATGGGAATATTTTATTCCGGTTAACAGATTTTGGATGTTTTTCATATTTATTCAAGATATTCAATGCTTTTGGGAGAAGTGGAATTTTAACAGAGGTCTTAGTTTTCTGCCTGTTGGAAAAAATCCAGTATTGACCGTCAATACCAAGAGATATTTCACTAGGGCTCAGATTGATGGCATCAATATATGACAGACCGGTATAGCAACCAAAAACAAAAATATCCCTTACCGTTCTTAACCGCTCTATCGCAAACATTTTGTTTTCAATTGTAGTGAGTTCCTTTTCAGATAAGAATCCCCTTTCATTTCTGGTAAAATGTAATTTGTATGACTCAAAAGGATTTTGCACAGTCCACCCCAGCCTTTGTCCAAGATTTATTATTTTTCTGAATCGTTCCAGGTGTTTCATCACACCATTGTTGCTGAGTGGCATCTGGTGATCTAACGGTTTAAAGTTTCGCATGAAAATCTCGAAATCAGTAATAAACTTATAGTTGATTTGAACCAGGTAAAGATCTGTAGCTTTAAATTTTTTCTTTAGAAATCGTTCAATATACTTTTTAGTCGTATAATAATTCTTCATAGTACCCGGAGCCAGAATATTTTTTTGAGTGTTGTTATGATATTTTACCAATTCCATCAATGTATGATCATTAAAAGAATCACCAAGGTAGAGCGCCTTAATATTTTCTGGAGTAACTTGTTGTTTACTAACCTGTAATTCCCGGTATGCTTCTGCTAACTGTGCACGTACGTGCTCTAAATAACTATTAAATTTCTTGGCCTCTATGCCGGAACCTTTTGCAATTCCACGGTTGTTATTCCAGTCATCAACAGCCATGTGCTTTTTCAAGGATAATTCAGTACGCCTTGATTCAACAGTAATTCGTGCATAGATAATTCCTTTAGTTTTATCCTTCTTACCTGTCCGAAGAATAAACTGAATACCGAAAGTATGAGTTGTTTTCATATCATACAATTTTTAACGATTTAATCCGCTTTAATGCATTTTTAGTTGATTGACTCACCGTTTAACTCACCAAGGGAATCAAAACGAATCAAACAAGAGTATTTTAAATGTTAAAACACTCTCGATTATCAACTGAAACACAATCGGTTAATTCTTCCTGGTGAGTTCAAAGGTAAATCAAAAACGAACTCACCGTTTAACTCACATTTTTTATGATATTTATTGATTTGTATTGATATGGTTAAAAACAGAAAAGCCTGTAAATCATACAACTTACAGGCTTTTGGGTTTCTTTGAAATCCCCTTTTGTCGGGGTAGCAGGATTCGAACCTGCGACCCCCTGCTCCCAAAGCAGGTGCGCTAACCGGACTGCGCTATACCCCGAAAATATTAACCGATTCTTAAAAGCGGTGAGGGGGGGATTCGAACCCCCGGTACAGTTTCCCGTACGGCAGTTTAGCAAACTGCTGGTTTCAGCCACTCACCCACCTCACCGTTCAGGTTTATGCCAAAATAAATCTGATAAATCCCAGACCTTATTTCCTCTCAATACTTAAAGAACAACGGGCTACAACCTGTTTTTTTCGTGCGTGCAAATGTATTAATTGTTTTTACATTGGCAAAATCTTTTAGTAAAATTATTTGGCTATTTTCATGTATTTACAACAAACAACTTCCATTCACATGCCAACTATTTTATTTCTCTAACCTACTTCTTTTTGTATAATAAAAACAGTTAATTATTCAACAAAGACACATAAGACACTCGTTAACAAGCAAATAGTGATATATAAAATCCTTTCAAAAAAAGAAAAACAATGCAAAAGAACGTAACATATAACTAACTAATTACAAGACAATTAAATTGACAAAAAAGAAGAAACTGATAAAAAAACTTGCAAATAACAAAGGTTCAGATTACATTTGATAATAGAAAATGAGTTCTTTGAAGAGAAAAAATATTTTCCGCATTGATTCATCAGTTGGTAAACTCAACAGAATACATTAAACCGAGTAAGCTCTTTATGGCCGCTAAAACAGGCCTTGTAGTCCCGATTATTCGGGATGAGTCGAAAGACCAGTGGAAGTTTGATCGGCCGGGCACTCAAATCCTGTAACTCAGGGGTTTTACGCAAATGGAATCAATGCGGTTTTTTTATGCCCTTCTGAAACGGTTTGAAACTAAATACAGTAGCAACAATACACTCATGAACAATGAAACTCGGGCAATATAATCGCCATATTTTACATAAAACGTTAAGGTACTGTTTGCATTGATTGATTGTGTGATGGCAGCATCCACCCACCATTCTGTAGGTTGAAAAACATCTCCCCGCTGATTAATAAAGCAGGAAATCCCGGTATTGGCAGCCCGCGCAATACTTCGTCGGGTTTCAATGGCCCGCAAACGGGCGAACGACATATGTTGTTTATACCCCGGAGTATTTTTCCACCACCCATCATTTGTTATTATAAAAATGAGTTGGGCTCCTTTTTTCACATAGCTTGTTACATATTCTCCAAATACGGATTCATAGCAAATTACAGGAGCCACATGTAGTCCATCTTTCGTTATAAAATTGGAAGATTCTTTTTGTCTCCCCAAACTTCCTGTTGTTCCTCCAATATTAATAACAATATCTCTTATAAAACCTAAATATTTCATAAAAGGCATTTTCTCGACACCTACAACCAATTTCGATTTATGGTATATTTGGCAACCTCCCTCATTGTCTTGATATATCGCGGTATTGAAACGATCATAATATATATCTTTCTGATTTCTTGCAGTGAGTGACGCATGTTCCTTATCCTGATAAACTTTAAAAGAAGAAACACCAAACACTAGTTTTGCATGGCCATATTGATGAAGCATGTCCCCAAGTTGCCGCATAAAACTATTGTTTTCCAGCGATGCCTCATTCCAATATCCTGGGTTCTCAAAAACCGTTTCAGGACCAATAATGAAATCAGTAGAATCGTTTGCTTTTTTTTCTGCCAGATGTATAAACTTTTCCAACTTTTCCCGCTCTGCCTTCAAATCATAACTTTCCGAATAAGGATCGATATTGGGTTGAACAATTACAATATGTTGCGGATTTTCTTTCTCCTGATAAGAATTATAACAATGAATAGAATACCAAATTGGAACCACCAAAAAAACAACAAACCAGAAAATATTTGTTACTAGCCGGGGAAGAGGAGACTTACCTACAAAATACTGAAGAATATGAAAACTAAGAATATTAATAATCCAAACCCAAAGCGAGCCTCCCAAAGCACCTGTAAACTGATACCATTGCACTATTTTAACATTGTTAGCAAAACCATTCCCCAGCGTTAGCCAGGGCCACTCTATATCCCAGTGAAAATGAAAAAATTCGAATGAAATCCAGAAAACAACCAAAGCCAAATATCCCAGTCCAGCCCGGAAGTTGCGCCTTGCAATGTGAGCCAGCCAAAAAACCAGCGACATTAAAAAGGAATTTACCACAATAGCCATAACAGCACCAATAAAAGTGGCATTGGTTATCCACCAGGTAGTCATTACATTCCAAATACTAACAGCAAGAAATGCATGCCCCCAGAAAGAAACACTTTTAAATTGACTCCGCTTTTCAACAAAAAATTTATCAAGGAAAAGTAGTGGAAGAAAAGCAATAAAAAGTATCCATCCCGGAAAACCAAGCCATGCAAGGCTTAGCAAAATACCTGTTGAAATTGACAATAAAAGCCGAAAGCTCCTTTTCATTTATATAATTTTTCAATAAAGTCTGCCGATTCAAATTAAATGCATAAATGCGCACAAAATAAGATTCGCTAATTGTTCTATATATTTATTTTCTCAGAGAACATACCCTGCTTTCTTTTGCGGGAACGTTCAAATATAAAATCAAATTTTCCAATTTCAAGACCGCCCCACCAGGCCTGATTAACAATTACCTCATTCCCTGAAAGATTTTTAAAGAGAAGTGGTTTTTCCAGGAAAGTATGTGTATGCCCACCAATAATTAAATCAGTCATGGCTGTATTTTCTGCCAATACATAATCACTTACTTTGCTATTACTGTATTTCAACCCTAAATGAGAAAGACAAACTACCAAATCACATTTCTGTTCCTCTTTAAGAAAACGCTCCATTTCATGCGCTACTTCCAAAGGATCATTATAAATGGTATCACCATAGTTTTTTTCGCTCACCAAACCTTTCAATTCAACTCCTAAACCATACAAGCCAACTTTTATTCCTGACTTTTCCAGTATTTCCCACCTTGGAAACTTTCCGGATAAGATGGTATTTGAAAAGTCGTAATTTGAATTTATTATCGGGAAAGTTGCATTAGGCAGAGGTTTCAAAATTCCTTCCAAACCATTATCAAATTCGTGATTTCCAATGGTTCCGGCATCGTAACCGGCCTCACTCATCAATTTCAGGATCAGTTCTCCTTTAAAATAATTGAAATAGGGAGTCCCCTGAAACATATCTCCTGCATCTAAAAGCAAGGTATTCGGATTTTTCTGCCTTTCGAGTTTTGCCATTTCTGAAATTCGTGCAACACCTCCCCTTCCTGCATATTTTTCATTATCTCCGGAAAACGGTTCAATATGACAATGAATGTCATTTGTATGCAAAATAGTAAGCGTAACAAATTCTTCACTGGCCAGCAATTCACGCGGCAACAAACCAAGCGATACTCCGGCCGCCCCTGCAGCCATGTTTCTTACAAACCATCTTCTATTCATTGGTAATTCTCCCATCCAGCTTTGCAGACAATGTTTCACCAGCAGCCTGTTTTTCTTCCATGTACGAAATAATTATATCCCGTATTTTTTCGCCTGTATTAACAAAATCGGCTCGTTGCGTAAGTATTTCTAAATCATCTCCTCCGGCAGCAACATAATCGTTTGTAACTAACCAATAATACTCAGAAGAGTCAAGCGGGCTGCCATTAATAACAATATCAGTTGCTTTTCCTTTTGAGATACGAAACCGTGCGCCTCCTTCACTATCTCCACCTTTAGCCGCTATATAATCGCAAAATTCCTGCATTTGCGTTCCTTTCAATTTTACAAAAACCAATTCGTTTTCAAAAGGCATTAATTCAAAAATTTTTCCTACAGTAATTTCTCCCTTGGGCAAATACGTTCGAATTCCGCCATAATTAAAGAAAGAAACTGACGGAGAGAATGAATACCCCTTTTCAGCGGCTAGCCTTTTCCCTTCGGCCAACAATAAATCTCCCAGGAAATTAGTAAGATAACTTTCCGGTTTGTCTTTAATCATTTCCATTTCAGAAACTGAGATTACCCGTCCCATATCTTTCTCTAAAATTTTCTTATATGGCAAATAAATCTGTACGAGCTGACTATCAAGTTTAATTAAACTATCGTTTACTGAAATATTTTGTGCGTCTACCTTTGTTGGATAATAACGCGAATCACAGGCACTTGCAAATAAAATACAAGTTATCAACAGTGTATAGGTGAAAGATCGTTGCATGAAAAAAAATACTTTAGAAACTTACCGTTATTTTAGCATGAACTTTAATACAACACAAACTGATTTACTATCAAATATGTTCGATTCAAACTTACATATAAAAAGAATGAAGCTGATATTTTTAACATTTTTTTTGGCATTTCTTATAATTCCGTCAACGTTACTGGCCCAACAAAAAGAAGTAGTTGCAGAAAAAGGAGATGGTATTTACAGGCTGCTTTCGCGTTATGGGCTTTCCGTTTCAGAATATATGGACTATTTTATTGAACTGAATAAAGATGCACTAGGAAAAGATAATTCTTTAATTGAAGGAAGAAAATATATTTTGCCAGCTCCTCCTTCTTCTGCTGTTATGGTTACCCAAAACTCTGAAAAGATAAAAACCTTTGACATATTTGGAGACAAATACAAAGACGTTTTGATAACAGACAATTCATTAAACGGGGCAGTATATTATCTGGTATCTGGCCACGGAGGCCCCGATCCGGGAGCCATGGGAAAATACAATAGCCACACATTATGTGAAGATGAATATGCTTATGATGTAACACTGAGGTTGGCTCGTAACCTGATTCAGAAAGGAGCAACCGTTTATATGATTACACGCGATCCCAATGATGGCATTCGGGATGAAAGTTACCTAGAGCCCGATCACGATGAAGTTTGTTACCCGAACCAGGTTATTCCATTAAACCAGGTAAAGCGGCTTCGTCAGCGGACAGAGGCAGTTAACGGGTTATACAGCAGTAACAAACAGGCATTTCAACGCATGATAGTAATACATGTAGACTCCAGAAGCCGTGGAGAAAATATTGATGTCTTTTTCTATCACGATAAACGAAGCAATACGGGAGCGAAAGCGGCAAAAATCCTCCAAAATAAATTTCAGGAAAAGTACGACGAACATCAACCCGGCAGAGGATACCATGGAACAGTATCAACCAGAAACTTATATGTAGTAAAAAATACATATCCGGTAGCAGTTTACATTGAACTGGGAAATATAAACCACCACCGCGATCAGCGTCGTTTTATTATTTCAGACAATCGTCAGGCTGTGGCAAACTGGCTTTCAGAGGGATTAATAGAAGATTACCAAACAAATAAATAACGAAATAACACTACAAAAAGCAGGTAAATTTAGTTACCCGATATTTCGTTGAAATCCATAATAGAAATGCCCCCATTTTTTTCTATTTGAAATCTTTGAGAATTGTCCATATCTTTAGGTAGTTATCAATATGTTATAAAGACTAACTCAATGAACCAACAATCCATACTTGTTTTAGTAACTTCTTTATGTTTACTGTTTTCGTGCTCTACCCAACAAAAGGAAAAAGAAAAACCGAATATACTTTTCGTATTTGCAGACGACCAAACCTACCAGGGAATAAATGCATTAGGCAATACGGAGGTAAAAACCCCTAATTTAGACAAACTGGTTCATTCGGGAGTTACATTTACTCATACGTACAATATGGGAGCATGGCATGGAGCTATTTGTGTGGCCAGCCGCGCCATGTTAAACACCGGAAGATTTGTGTGGCATGTAAAAGATTTGGCAGAAAGTGGTTACCCGGGATATGGCGACCAATATATGTTTTGGGGGCAAATGATGAGTAAGGCCGGGTACAATACTTATATGACAGGGAAATGGCATGTAAATTTCTCAGCTGATTCTGTTTTCCAAACCGTTTCACATATCCGCCCGGGAATGCCCAAAACTGTTCCAACTGCATACAACAGACCCCAATCTGAAAACGACACTGTTTGGCTACCATGGGATGTTGAAAACGGAGGCTACTGGGAAGGAGGAAAACACTGGAGCGAAATAATTGGAGACGATGCAATCCATTTTCTGGATATGGCTCGAAATGAAAAAAATCCATTTTTTATGTATCTCGCGTTTAATGCCCCTCATGACCCAAGACAATCGCCGAAAAAATATGTTGATATGTACCCATTGGAGAATGTAGCTGTTCCAAAATCATTTATGGAAGTCTATCCCTATAAAGACAGTATTGGCTGCGGCCCCGATTTACGGGATGAAAGACTGGCACCATTTCCAAGAACGAGATATTCTATAAAAGTACATCGCCAGGAATATTATGCCATCATCACCCACATGGATGAACAGATTGGTAGAATCATCGCTCATTTAAAAAAAACAGGCTTAGATAAAAATACATACATTCTTTTTAGCGCCGACCACGGACTAGCAATTGGAAACCATGGCCTGGTTGGAAAACAAAATATGTACGACCATAGTATGCGGGTACCCTGCATATTGGTTGGGCCTGATATACCAGAGAATGAAAAACGGGATATGCAGGTTTATCTTCAGGATTTAATGGCTACATCGCTGGATTTGGCCGACATAGAAAAACCGGAATATGTAGAGTTTAACAGTCTGCTTCCTGCAATATCTGAGAAAACAAAACCCAGTCCTTATCATGAAATTTATGGTGCGTACATGAACCTTCAAAGAATGGTCCGTACCGATAAATACAAACTGATTATTTACCCCAGGGCAAAAAAGTTGTTGCTTTTTGATGTAGTTGAGGATCCGGACGAAATGAATAATTTATCGGAAAATGCAGCATACAAAAATGTTCTTACTGACATGATTGGCAGATTTAAAGAACAACAAAAAATAATGGATGACACTCTTGATTTAAAGCCCTATTTTCCGGACATATTCTGATCAAAAGTTCATCCCCTTTTCAATAAAAACGAAAAGGTACTACCTATCCCTTCTTCACTAAAAATGGAGAGTTTGGTTCCCTGCATTTCCAGAAACTCTTTACAAAGAAGCAGCCCAAGACCATTACCTTTTTCGTTAGCCGTGCCTGGTGTAGATTGTGTCTGATCCAGTTTAAACAATGCAGCCATCTTTTCCTTCGTCATTCCAATCCCGGTATCAATAACATTTATCTCTCTATATACTTCTCCATAAATCAATACCTGTTTTGAATTTACTTCCACCTTTCCTCCAGTGTCTGTAAATTTTATAGAATTGGAAATCAGGTTTCGAAGAATAAATTCAGTTAAATTCACATCTGCTTTTACAGTGGCATCTTCTTCCAGGTTATTTACAAAACGAATTCCTTTTCTTTTTGCATCCTGCTGAAACGGTGCTAAAATATCGCAGTATTGTGTGCACAGGTTAAAAACCTGAGGCTTTACGTCTATTTTACCAGACTGCGCTAAAGCCCACTTTAACAAATTTTCAAGCAGGTTGTACAAATGTGACGATGACTCCTGTAAACTAGAAAGCATTTGCTTTCTTGCTGCATCATCCAGATTACTATATTCTTCATGAAATAAATCAATAACTGCTTTTTGACTCCCCAACGGCCCCCGCAAATCGTGTGCAATAATGGAAAAAAATTTGTTCCTTGTCTCATTCAATTCTTTCTGCTTTCGTTCCGATTCCTGCAATCGTTCTTCTCTTCTTTTCTTTTCCGTAATATCGTATGCATTAAAAATAATTGAGTTTTCACTTTTATAACTTACTCTTGCCATAAACCATAATTCTCTCTCATTAATTTGCAACGGATACTCAATTATAACTAACTGTTTTGTAGCGATACACTGATTAATTGCATTCATAAAAAGATCGGCAATCTTTTTATCGAATACTTTATATATATTCTTGCCTTCGAGTCTTTCTTTTGGCTTGTACAACAAATCATTATTTTCAGAAGCAATTTTAACATAATCCCCTTTCGAACTAAACTCAATTATTAAGCTATCCAGCGATTTAAAAACGGCATTGAGTTCCTTTCCATTTATTTTTATTTGCACCATTGCCTGTGCAAAAAGCCAAACCAAAACACTTATAACAAAGGAACTCAGGATCAAAACGACCATTAATGTTCTATCCGGATTACTATACTGATCCCATCCTTTGTCAGGAACAGCAGCTAACTCCCAACTTCCAATAGGCAATTCGATTGAAACCGTTACCGGGTCTTGTTCAAATATTCTATCATCGCCAAAAAAAACAGCTCCACTTCTACCACTTCCGTTATATCCTCGCAATGCAAACAGAAATCCATCCATAGAATCCCGGAGGCCAGCATCATTCAGCAAACCCTTTTCTTTTATAACAATGTCGGCCACTCCCCAAAAATTAGTACCGGGAATTGTCTTATCAAAAATGGGTGTGTAACTAATAAAAGCAATTCCACCTTCCACCAGCTCAACGGGGCCTGCAACAAATGTCTGTTGTGTTTCTATTGTCTTCTCCACAATTGTTTTTCGCTCAGGATGAGCCAATAAATCGAGGCCAATAGCAGCCTCATGACCTTTGTAGGGATATATAGCATTAAGGACACAATTCTTTGAAAGCGCCATAGAACTAATAACTGTATCATGTCCAATGTATTCACGTGCCAATACTGTAAACTCATCATTTGTTATTCCGGGATTTAATGAAACATAGGCAGCCACCCCGCGAGTATAGTAAATTCGGGAATATAAAGCTTTTTCCAGTTGAGACTTCTTTCCTACCATGCTATGCAACAAATCTGCCCGAACATCCTTCAACCAAAGTCCTTGTTTATACTTTAAAAAATTCACTGTGCAAAAGATCAATAATCCAAAAACAGTAATTGTAATTATTGTTGGCTGAACATTTTTTTTTGTGATAATTTTTGGTTTCATCGTTAGTTTTATCAGATTCCTTTCAGAACATTTTTTCGACAACGGTTGAATATATTAAAAGCTATATTCATAAAAATCATTGAACAACAGCAATTTTACATGCATTTAATAGGTTTATTCCTTTCTGTTTTTTTCACCCTTCATTAATACATATTCATAAAAAACCATAACTCAACACTTCAGAGCAAAAAAATTTATGTAATATTGATTTTCGCACAAAACTACAACTTTTGATTATTCTAGTATTTAGACAAAAGAACTATTTTTCATAATTTTTACCGGAATAAACACTATATCAATAATCACTCAAATACTAATCACATTTACTATTTAACAAAAGAAATATCAAATAACGAATGATATGCCGTGTTAATATTTTACTCTTCCTAAAAAGCGATAATAAATAATTTGTTCACCCATTGAAATACCAGAGCAATAAAAGAAATACATACAACAAAGGCAGACAAGTAGTAAATAAAAACGGACAAATGGTTAAATGAGTAGTATACAAGCTACACCTCCTCCGCAATTCTTCCGACATCCTCCCTGCATTTAATAAATAGAAGAATCTTATTAAATTTGACTCGCTTAAAAATGAACATTATTAAAAATTAGCATTTAAATTTACCTCGGTTTTTTCCTGTTCTACTAATAAATATATTCAACACAAAAAGAAGAAAAGATGGTTTCTCCGTTATTCAGTCACCTGCTAATCCCATTTATTATTGCCATGTTTTTAGCCATAACTATGGGAGGAAGTGGCACAGGGCCAGCATTTTCGGCAGCTTATGGAGCCAACGTAGTACGCAAAAGCATCATCCCCGGATTATTTGGGATAATGGTTTTTCTGGGAGCTTTAGTCGCAGGAAAAGGAACTGCCACTACTATGGGCAAAGGTTTGTTATCACCAGATATGATGACCTTCACTGTTGTTTCCATTATCCTTTTTTCTGTAGCCATTTCACTTCTAATTGCCAATCTAGCGGGCATTCCTCAATCTACAAGTCAGGCAACGGTTTTAGCAGTAGTAGCTCCAGCCTTGTATTTTCATGAATTAAACACCGAAAAACTTTTTCTGGAGATCATTCCAACATGGTTCATTTTACCGGTAATTTCTTATTTCATAAGTTTATTCCTCGGGAAATACATATACCGCCCCATGCGTAGGCGTGGCTATACCATGTCCAGGGCTTACAATCAAAATATGAAACCCGTATGGAACGGGATAATTTTAATTATGTCACTTTATGTTGCCTTTTCTATTGGCGCCAATAATGTTGCCAATGCAGCTGGGCCAATCGCAACCATGACAGCCAACGAGCTAAATATATCGCTGGATCATAATTTTATACTTATTATGATTCTTTCAACGTTAATTGTTGCCCCCAGTTTCGGTATTGGAAGCTCCATATTTGGTCATAAGATCGTTCAAAATACCGGGAAGGAAATTGTATTATTTGGAAAGTTTGAAGCCGTAATTATTGCTTTTGTCTCTGCCAGCCTTCTTTTATGTGCATCTTTACTAAAAGGTATCCCTACCTCGCTGGTTCAACTAAATGTAGCTGCCATTTTAGGAATTGGTGTAGCAAAGCTTGGCCCCAAAAACATTTTCAAAAAGACGGAAGTAAAAAAGTTCTTTCTGATGTGGTTGATTGCCCCAATTATTGCATTCCTGCTATCATTGGTTCTTACCTGGGGGGCAGATTATCTGGAATTAATAAGGTAATCCTACTAAAAACAAGACTGCCTTTTTACAAAAAAATCACATTAATTTAGTCCACTATTGTCCCTATTTAAAGATCCACTTTTCATGTGAACCATTCATCATTACAGATGTTGTAAAGGTGTGAATCAAGGTAACATTTTCAGTCATTAACAAACTCATTCTCTTTGAGTTTTCATCAAAATATTTTAATTATGAAATACAATTTATTAGGAAACACAGGACTCAAGGTTTCGGAACTTTGTTTGGGAACCATGACTTTTGGAGGAAGAGGAATGTGGACAGCCATTGGCACCCTTCCCCAGGAACAGGTAAATGCGTTGGTAAAACAATCTGTTGAAGGCGGTATAAATTTTATTGATACAGCCAACGTATACAGTGAGGGACTAAGCGAACAGATGACCGGACAAGCCATCCGGGATTTAGGGTTAAAGCGCGATGATCTCGTAATTGCAACCAAAGTCCGTGGAAAAATGGGGGAAGGCCCCAACAGTTCTGGTTTAACAAAAAAACACATTCTCCAACAAGCAGATGAAAGCCTGCAACGGCTCAACATGGATTATATAGACTTATACCAGATTCATGGTTTTGACCCGATAACGCCGTTGGAAGAAACACTAGAAACGCTGGATTTACTGGTAAAAAACGGTAAAGTACGCTACATCGGATGCAGCAATTTAGCTGCCTGGCAAATTATGAAAGCACTGGGCATTTCAGCATTAAATCATCTTAGTAAGTTCGTTTCGCTTCAAGCATATTACACCATTGCCGGACGTGATTTAGAACGGGAAATAGTTCCGCTACTCCTCGATCAAAAGCTGGGATTAATGGTTTGGAGTCCGCTTGCTGGAGGTTTACTCAGCGGAAAATACAACCGAAATTCCGAAGCAAAAGAGGGAGGACGAAGAGTAAACTTTGACTTCCCGCCAGTAAATAAGAACAAAGCTTTTGACATTATTGATGTTATGCAAAAAATTGCAGAAGCAAAACAAGTTACTGTTGCTCAAATTGCTTTGGCTTGGCTTCTCCATCAACCAGCCGTTTCAACGGTAATTATTGGCGCCAATAAACCAGAACAACTAACAGATAATCTGAATTCTGTTGAAATTTCATTTACTGAAGACGAATTAAATCAATTAAATGAAGTTAGTAAACTTGCACCTGAATATCCTGGTTGGATGATCGAAAGACAAGGAGCAGATCGAAAATAAATATTAAGTTACATAATAGGGAAGCTGTCTGTTATACATTCATGTTCAGGCAGCTTTTTTTCGCTCTTGCCCCAATTCTTATAGTAAACACATTACCAGACAATAACAAAATATGCCAAAAATATTTTCAAAAAAATGGATCAATTACTACATTTCATATCAAGCCGAAATAGAAATTTCCGGCCTCTAAAAAATGGAATGTTTGTTTAGAGTATTTCAATACAAGAGACAAAGAGACTATTTCTTAAGCCAAAAAAATAAGAATGCATCAACGCTTATGTTAAAAATCCATAAAGGCCAAACACTATATAATCCAGGTTGTTGTTTCAGAAAAAAGATATGATAAATCATCCGCTGATTCTTTTTGATGGCATTTGCAATTTATGCAATGGAGTGGTGAATTTTATCATTAAACGACACCCCAAAACTTCATTTCGTTTTGTTGCCTTACAATCTGATACAGCAAAAAAGCTTATAGAGAAGTACAACATCCCGTCAGAAATTGATTCGGTTATTCTTCTTATTGATAATAAAATTTATGCAGAATCTGAGGCAGCTGTTGAAATTGCGCGGCTTTTGCCTTTTCCATGGAACATTGCAGTTGGTTTTAAGGTAATTCCCTGGGGATTGCGAAACAAAATTTATCGATGGATAGCAAAAAACCGTTACTCGTGGTTTGGCAAAGAAGTTTCCTGCCGTTTACCCACTCCTGAAGAAAAAATATTGTTTCCGGAAGCTTCTGATCTAAATCTCTAAATCGCCACTTTCAAAGTCCTTGTAGAGTTTAGACAAAAACCCCAGCCACTGACTTAATCTGCGCACAGCATCGGCTGTCTCTTCGGAAATAGTTTTTTGTTGCATTTTCAATAAAAGGTATCCATAAACCGCATCCAGAGCCAGCTGAATGTCATTTTCTGCCGAATTGTTTTTCTGCCGAAGTTCATTCGTAAGCCCTGATACTGCCATAAAAGTGTTCACGTACATTGCGTCTACCTTTATCTCAAGTAATTTTAAATGGAATTGATTCAACTCATCAATAAGGTTCACCAAGAATTGCAGATGCCCTTTTTCCCTGATTTGCTCTTTTTCCATCATCAGTACAAGATTCCTGTACCATTCCACAATTTCATTGGAGGTCTTTGCATCGGTCTGGTAACCAGAAACCAGCTTCTTTTTAATCAAATCCATATCAAAGCGAAAAGCCCGTATCAAATCCTCAACCTGATATAGATATAAAATATATTCTGCAATATTCTCTTTTCTTTTTCGCTTAGCAATCAACATTGTTATTCAATTTTTAGAATTTTGGGAAATCGCACATGAAGGAAGATGGAGAAAAATTGGTCTATAAATCAAAGAAGTCATCCAGATCCCGACGTTCTTTTTTGGTTGGTCGCCCCGTTCCTTTATCCCGTGTTATCCAACGCATATTTTTTTGCATATCCAAAATCTCCAGTTCTTCCGGAGGTGTTACATCTTCAATATAATCAACAACCAATTTTGCTGACATTCGTTTTTCTGCCAGTTCCAATACCTTAAAACTTCGTACAACAGGCGGCTTCCTAACCTGAACCGTTTCGCCACAATGAAGAACTCGTGATGGTTTTGCCGGCAAATTATCAATTGATACATGCCCTTTACGACAGGCCTCTGTAGCCTGGCTGCGGGTTTTAAAAATTCTTACCGCCCATAACCATTTATCGATCCGTACATTCTCAGCCATCTATTTTTTCTTATTGAATAAATTCATTGTACGATCTATACCAATTGCACCAAAACTTTTAATTATTTCGGTACAGTAATCCAATTTCTCCGGTATCTCTTTTTGCTCTTCCCTCGACCATTCACTCAGAACAAAATTAACCTGAAACCCGGGATGAAAATTATCTCCAATACCAAAGCGCAAACGGGCATAATCATTGCGCCCTAAAACCTGGCTAATATTTTTTAATCCGTTATGCCCCCCCTCGCTTCCTTTGGCCCGCAAGCGAATGGTTCCAAAAGGCAAAGCAAGATCGTCTACCAGAACCAGCACATTCTCAATCGAAATCTTCTCTTGGTTCATCCAGTAATTAACAGCACGCCCACTCAAATTCATATAAGTAGTAGGCTTTAATAAAATAAATGTGCGGGCCTTGTATTTAAATTCAGCAATAAAACCATAACGCTTATCGCTAAAAACAATATTGGACGCCTCAGCGAGAGCGTCCAATATTTGAAAGCCAATGTTGTGGCGTGTATTTTTATATTCTGGCCCTATATTACCGAGACCGGCAATTAAGTACTTCACAGAATTATTTTTTAATGATTATTCTTCGCTGGCAGTAGCTTCTTCAGTTTCGCCTTCTTCCTCTTCTTCATCCATAGCACCAGCCTTACCCATAGCGGATCTGGCAGCCCTTGAAGTAATAATGGCTGCAACCACATTGGATTTACTATCCAAAAATTCAAGATTATCTCTTTTTAAATCGCCAACTTTAATATTCTGACCAATACCCAATTTAGTAATATCAATAACTATCTCATCAGGTAAATTCTCGGCCAAAGCCTTTACTTTCAATCGACGTAAATTATTTTTTAATTTACCCCCGGCTTTCATACCTCTGGCCAAACCAGTTAGTTTAACAGGAACTGCAATTTTTATTGGCTGATCTTCCTGAACTTTCAGAAAATCGATATGAAGAATTTGCTCTTCTACCGGGTGCCATTGCATATCCTGAATAATTGCTTTGTACTTTTCTCCTTCAATGTCCAAATCAATCAGATATACACTTGGGGTATAAACCAATTTTCTGAATTCACTGAAAGGGACAGAAAAATGTACAGGCTCTTCGCCACCGTATAAAACAGCTGGTACAATTTCTTCTGCACGAAGTTTTTTAGATTCTTTTTTACCAAGGGTTTCTCTCTTTTTTCCCTCAATCAATAATGTTTTCATTCTTAATAAATTACGTTAATAATTATGGTACTCAGTCCTTTCCGGTTACTACGGAACAAACAGCATGCATAATTACAATGCGCCTGCTTACGGAAAAAGCGGTGCAAAGATAAAAATTACCTGTAATATAACGAACTAATTGATTGATTTTTATACACCCGTAAGATTGCTTCGCCAAATGCCCCTGCAACACTAATGTATTTAATCTTTTCTGAGTTCGCTTTTGGCATAATGGAATCCGTAAAGTAAACTGCCTCCAGCGCCGATTTCTCAATACGCTCAATTGCCGGACCAGAAAGCACGCCATGAGCGGCAAATGCACGAACCGTTTTCGCTCCTTTTTCCTTCATCAGGTTAGCAGCCTTTGTTATGGTTCCTGCCGTATCAATCATGTCGTCAACAATAATCACATCTTTATCCTTCACATCACCAATAACTGTCATACTTCCTACAACGTTTGCTTTTGCTCTGGCTTTATGGCAGATAACCATATCTGTTTCAAGCATTCGCGAATAAGTATTGGCACGCTTGGTTCCGCCAACATCGGGAGAAGCGATAATTACATCATCTAATCCCATCTTTTCAATAAACGGAACAAATAGTGCAGAAGCATATAAATGATCTACAGGTACATTAAAAAATCCCTGAATTTGGTCGGCATGAAGATCCATTGTAATTACACGATCAACACCTGCCCTTGAAAGTACATCAGCAAATAATTTAGCACCAATTGAAACACGGGGTTTATCTTTTCTATCCTGTCGGGCAAACCCGAAATAAGGAATTACAGCAATAATTTTATATGCACTTGCTCTTTTGGCTGCATCAATCATTAATAATAATTCCAAAAAATTATCGCCGGGAGGAGGGGTTGATTGTACAATAAACACATGAGACCCCCGAATGGTCTCCTCATAGCATGGTTCAAATTCGCCATCGGCAAATACAGGACAAGAGGATAGTCCAATATCTATATTTAAACTGTCACAAATTTTTTCGGTTAAATATCTGGTTGCTCTACCGGAGAAAACTTTTAGCGGGTGACTTTTACTGCCCATTTTCATTTTTTGTTATGATTTTGGAATTGCTGCAAAGTTAATAAACTTTACTTTCTTATTTTTTTGTTGTTAACAAGTTCAACTATTTTGTGGGTAAACTAAGCAGAATTTGTTTTATTAATCTTATCTATAAAACTCAGAATTTCATCTTTTCCATCTCCTGTTTCAGAAGAAGTCAAAAAGTAGTCAGGCATCATCTCCCAGGTTTCAAACATTTTTGTTTCATATACTTTCAAATTTGCCTGAAGCTCTTCCGGTTTAAGTTTGTCGATTTTTGTAAATATAATGGCAAAAGGAATTTCGCTTATTCCTAACCACTCCATGAATTCCAAATCAACCACCTGCGGTTCATGTCTTGAATCTACCAACACAAACAAGCAATACAGATTTTCACGTTTTAAAATATAATTTCTAATTATCCGCTCCAATTTTTTCCGTTCGACTAACGGAACCTTTGCATATCCGTACCCAGGCAAATCAACCATATACCACTCTTCGTTAATAAGGAAATGATTAATTAACCTTGTTTTTCCAGGCTTTCCGGAAGTTTTGGCCAATGTTTTTTTATTGGTAATCTTATTTATAAGCGAAGATTTCCCTACGTTCGAACGACCAATAAAAGCATACTCTGGTTTGTCCGGCTGCGGACATTTTTCAACGTCAGTATTACTAACAATAAAACGTGCTCCTTTAATTTCCATTTAGGAAAGTAAATAAAAAGATTGCTATTCTAAAAATAAAAGAACCTGTCAATAACAATTAAGCGTTCTGATGGCATGCAATGCCCAGTCAGAACCGGGTGTTGACGGAACCGGGTTTGAAACGGGGACGTATACTATGGGTTTTTCGATATCCGGGATGGTTGTTTTTAGGGGGATGGTTGTTTACCTGCTTTTGCTTTCATGGCTGGTCGGAGCCTGTTTTTCAGTCTTAAGTGTTATTTCCAGCCTTCTTTTTCCAGTCAGATTCCCAATGTATCTACTGACTTTTTACAATTGGGCAAAGCTCCGCCCGGTCCCTGTGTCAGGACTTTTTTACAAGGTTAATCAGCAGGTTTAAGAAAGAAGCATTCATCGGTGGTGGTCCGCGCTGATGAAAGCGCCAGATGGTCACCAGCTTTCCTTTGCGGCATACCGGGCAAAGCAAATGCACATCGGAGTGTTCGGGCAGGTCGGGTTTGCCCAGTTCCTGTTGCAGCAATTTCACACACACTTTTTTGAGTGTACTGCTTAGTATCCCGTAATGCCGGATGCGGGTAAAACCACGGGGCAAAATGTGCAGCGAAAAACGCCGGATAAACTCGTCTTCGCTTAGCACGAGCGGGTATTTTTTCCCTCCCTTCCGGTAGTCTTTTGCCGTAAAAGTCACCTTCCCGTTTTCAATACTGCGGATGCGGTGATTGCTGATGGCTATTTTATGGGTATACCTTCCGAGGTATTCCACCACCTGCCGGGGTCCGAAAAAAGGTTGTTTGCAGTATACCACCCAGGGTTTTGAAAACAGCGACTTGTACAGTTGCACATCTTCAATGCCCTGCTGTCGTAATGCCTGTACATATTTTGCCCTGAAAACTTTACTCATTGTTTTTACCGGGAAAAGGAATTTGTTTTTTCCCCGGGCTGCTTTCCACTTTTCCGATGTGGTAATTCCACCGCCCGGGACAATACAATGCAAATGCGGGTGGAGGCTCAGGTTTTGTCCCCAGGTATGCAGGATGGCGATCATCCCCGGGGCAGCACCAATAAATTTAGGGTTGCGGGCAAAACCTTTTACCACCTGCCAGGCCGTAGCAAACAAAAGCGAGTAAACCAGTTTGGGGCGGTACATGGCCAGCCGGTTCAATGCCTGGGGCAGGGTAAACACCAGGTGATAGTACGAAGTGTGAAACAGTTCCTGCTCGCGGGCCTGCATCCACTCCTGCCGTTTATGCCCCTGGCACTTCGGACAATGCCGGTTACGACAACTGTTATAACTGATGTGTATTTTGTTGCAGACGCTGTTGTTGCACACATCAATATGTCCGCCCAGTGCTGCCGTACGGCAAACCGACAAAGCCTGCAGGGTGCGCAGCTGCCAGCTGTTGGCACAAAGCTCCCGCAGCCGGTGCTGCTGGTGGCGCAACACATCGGCTACTTCATAATTCGGTTTCACGATTTCCGGTATAAACGGTCGAGCGGACTAAAGGCTTTCTCCCTGCCCAATTGGGCAATGTGCAGGTACATCAGCGTAGTCTGGATATCCACATGCCCCAGCAGGTCTTTCAGGGTGATGATGTCCATACCCATTTCCAGCAGGTGCGTGGCATAACTGTGGCGAAGCGTGTGCGAGGTCACCTTCTTTTTTATCCCCGATTTGCGTGTGGATTCTTTAACAATCCACCGCACCCCTGACCCGGTGAACTGCTGTAGTTGCCCGGTATTGGTTTTGCCGTTAAACAGCCAAACGTAGGGCCGCTCTGCTGCCAGGTAGGTCTTTAACCCCCGCGAAAGATTTTTGCCCAGCGGCACATAGCGGTCCTTTCGGCCTTTCCCTTCGCGGATGTGGAGCATTTGGCGGTCGAGGTCGGCATCCTGGATTTTGATGTTACAGAGTTCCTGCCGCCTGAGTCCGCAACCGTACAGCAGGGCAAGTACCAGCCGGTGTTTTAACAAACCAGGCGTTATTAGCAGCCGCTTTACCTCTAGTTGGCTCAACACAACAGGTAGCTTTTTGGGAAATTGCATCTTTGGAAGAAAAACCTGCTTTTGCGGCATCCCCATGGCACGGTAGGCAAAACGAAGTCCGTAAACCGTGTGCTTAAAATAACTCGATGAAGGAGTACGGCTTTGCGTTTTGATATGATACAGGTAATCCAGTACCTGTTCTTCATCTAATTCCAGCGGATTGCAGTTAAAGTGAAGAGCCATCCGAGCCAGGCAGCGCGAATAATTGCTAAGCGTACTGGTACTCTTGCCCAAAAGTGCAACCTGCCGTTGCATCTTCTGATAAACTTGATTAAATTCAGGGTGTGAAAAACAGGCTTGCTCAATTAATGTGGTGCTTTTTTTTCATAATAACGATTTTTTTGATTAAAAACCTAAAGGTACTCGACCATGAGCAATTTTGCTACCTTTAGGTTTCGTTCAACAAATTCTCTATTTAATATACACTTCCAGTGTTTTTACTTTTTCAGTCAAAGGTTTTAACCTGAATGATTCCATATTTGCCGGAACAAGAACGGTTTCACCTTTTCCAATATGCTCTTTTCCTCCTTCAAACTCAATATCAAACTCACCCTCTAAATTCATATAAATAATAAAAGAGTCAAGTTGATAAAAATCTTTATCCAGTTCTTTATCAAATAAAAGAAGGTTGGTTGTAAAATAGTCGCAACTTACCAGTTCTGAAGACTTATTGTCTTCTTGTTTATAACTGGTTTTATAGGTATCCTCATGATAAAAACTTATTGCATCGAGTGCCAACTCGGTATGTAGCTCACGTTCATTGCCTTTATCATCTTTCCGGTTATAATCAAAAATACGATAGGTAACATCCGAGGTTTGCTGAATTTCGGCTACCAAAACGCCTTTACCAATCGCATGCACTCTTCCGGCAGGGATAAAAAATACATCGCCCGCTCCTACTTCTTCATAAAGCAATAAATCGCTTAATTTTCCCTGATTGATATATGAAAGATATTTCTCACGATCAACATCTTGGTTAAAACCAGAGTTAATTAAAGCACCTTCTTCTGCATCAACTACGTACCACATTTCCGTTTTGCCATAGGCATTGTGGCGCTTTTTCGAAAGCTCATCATTGGGATGCACCTGCACCGATAAATCCTGATTAGCGTCAATAAATTTTATGAGCAATGGGAATTCAACTCCAAATTTCTTGTACACTTTGTCGCCTACCAGATCGCCCATATAAATTTCAATCAGCTCCTGCAAATCGTTTCCAGCCAAAAAACCGTTCTCTACAACCGATATTTGGCCTTCAACGCCTGATATTTCCCAGCTTTCGCCGCAATTAGGCAGGTCGCCAAAGTTTTTGTTCAATTTTGTTTTTAACCGGTTTCCTCCCCATATTTTGTCATGGTATATGGGTTTGAACTTTATTGGATATAAACCACTCATAACTTTTTTTTGATATTAATACAGTTGTTAACTTACTGGACGATTTCTAAAAATTATAATCAACAGCAGCACGCGAAACAGTTACTTCACCTATTCGTTTTACTACTTTCTGATGTTCAGGATGAACCCTGTATACATCCAAATCTTCCAATGTTTCAAAGTGCGAAAGTAACGCCAAATCATAACTTTTGGATTCCAATTCGTAATTTACTCCTACCTGCATAAATTTAACAACATCTATTTTTTCTGTCAGGTTTTCCAGCGAGGTTTTTAATTCATCAATTATCTTGCTTTTTTCGTCTGCCGGAAATTCTTTGAGTTTAAAAAGTACCACGTGGTTAATCATTGCCGTCTATTTTTTGTATATTCAACTTTTGTGTCGGCGAAATTAGTGTTTTCTTTGCTGTACCATTGCTTAAAAGAAGTTAAATCGGAAAAAATAACAAAAAATTAGAAAGAACATGTTGGTTATTGGCATTGCCGGGGGAACAGGTTCAGGAAAAACAACTGTTGTAAAAAAAATTGCAGAACAGTTTCCTGCAAAGGATGTGGCTATTTTAACTCACGACTCTTATTATTTTGATAACAGCGACTTAAGTCTGGAAGAAAGGAGGAAGAAAAATTTTGATCACCCGGATTCCATTGAGTTTGATTTGATGATTGAGCATGTAAAGAAATTAAAAAGGGGAGAAGCAATACACGAGCCTATTTATTCCTTTATTACCTGCACCCGCTCAAATGAAACCAATTTAATTACCCCCAAAAAGGTATTAATTGTGGAAGGAATTTTGTGCCTAACCAATAAACCCCTTCGAAATTTGATGGATTTAAAAGTATTTGTTGATTGTGATTCAGACATTCGTCTTTCGCGGGTAATTATGCGCGATATTCTTGAACGTGGCAGAAATCTTGAACAAGTACTTACCCGCTATGAAAAAACAGTTCGCCCCAGCCACATTCAGTTTATAGAGCCAACCAAACGTTTTGCCGATATTATTATTCCGCAGGGAGGAATGAACCAGATAGCTATTAATATTTTAACAAACCATATAAACCAAACACTAAAAAAAGCATAGATGTTGAGAAATTTAAATATTGAAGAAGTTCTTTTTTTAGATATTGAAACAGTACCACTGGCACCGGAATACGAAGAACTTACAGAAAAATGGAAAACGTTGTGGGAACACAAAATGCAGTTTCAGATTACCAATGGCGAACCGGTGGAAGAATTGTATGAACGCGCCGGTATTTTTGCAGAATTTGGCCGCATTATATGTATTTCGGTTGGTTACGTTGCTTATAAAAAGGGCGAAATAGTTTTTAGGGTAAAATCCTTTTACGATGAAGATGAAACCAAACTTATCTTCAACTTTTTTAATGCCCTTGATAAATTCTCGCGAGCAGGGAAACGCCGCCTTTGTGCGCATAACGGACAGGAGTTTGACTTTCCATATATTTCTCGTCGAGCGTTGGTTAATAACCTGAATCTACCAAAAATCCTTGACATAGCCGGCGCAAAGCCCTGGGAAGTAAAAGACCAGCTCATCGATACCCTTCAGCTATGGAAATTTGGGGATTACAAACATTATACCTCCCTCTCATTACTATGCGAACTGTTTAATATTCCTACACCAAAAGACGACATAGATGGAAGCCAGGTAGCAAAAATCTATTGGGAAGAAAAAGACATTGACCGCATCATCCGTTATTGTGAGAAAGACACACTTGCCGTGGCCAATTTGTTGTTAAAGTACAAAGGAGACAAAATTATTCCCATGGAAAATATGGAAGTAGTTTAGTTGCACCCCTTTTGAGAAAAATACCCTTACAGGAAAAAATGCAAACGAGACGAAAATTTACATGTGAATAATTTCCTGCGGCAGGAACAACAAGCTTTACTTTATATCTCTTTTTTTTCTATCTTTCCCACCATTAGTTTATAGTTAAAGAGATGAAGAAAAAGAACGAGTTACAATATTTGCTTATTGCAACACGCAGGTTTTTACGATCAATTTTAAGTATAACAGATGGAACAGATATTGAATCGACCATTGCCGGTATAAAACGTGATATTGTTTTCAGAGGGCCGGCTGCCTGGATTCTTATTTTCTCCATTTTTATCGCCTCTATTGGGCTAAATGTTAACTCAACTGCGGTTATAATAGGCGCCATGTTAATCTCGCCACTTATGGGCCCCATTTTGGGAATTGGACTTTCTATTGGCACCAACGATTTTGAAACCCTCATACGTTCGTTAAAAAATCTGGGAATTGCCGTTTCTATTTCGCTGATTACTTCTACACTTTATTTTGCGTTAACACCACTAAACATTGAGCAGTCGGAATTACTGGCCAGAACAAAACCTACCATTTTGGATGTTTTGGTAGCCATTTTCGGAGGTTTTGCAGGAATTGTTGCAGGCTCACGCAAGGAAAAAACCAACGTAATTCCGGGAGTTGCCATTGCCACTGCACTAATGCCGCCACTTTGCACCGCAGGTTACGGACTTGCAACTTTTAAAATGCATTTCTTTCTGGGAGCTTTTTACCTCTTTTTTATCAATTCTGTTTTTATTAGCCTTGCCACTTTTCTGGTGGTGAAATACCTGAAATTCCCACTAGTAAATTACATAAATCCGCAAAGGGCAAAGAAATACCAAATTATTGTAACTGTTTTTCTGGTTGTAACCATTATCCCAAGTACAGTTATTTTCTACAACGTTATTCAAGAAACACGCTTTTTTATAGCTGCTGATAATTTTGTAAAAGACAAAGCGAATTTTGAAGGTAGTGAGTTAATCAATAAAAAAGTCACTTATTCTGATACTCTTTCAACCATCGACCTTTATTATATTGGGAAAGAAATAACTGAAGACAAAGAGTTGTTTTTGCAGAATATGCTGGCAGACTACAAACTAAAAGGTGAAAAATCTTTTGCTATGACCAAAAACACACAGTTACGAATTCACCAAAGCAACAATAACGATGAGGATTTTGAAGAACGAATAGAGGACATGAACAATGAACTCAGATTAAAAATACTCGAAGACATTTATACAAAAAACGAACAAATCGTCAACGACAAAGAACTAAAAATTCAGCTACTGGAAAAAGAAGTAATGCGGTTAAGCCAAAAAGATACCTTCCCTTTTCAGCAAATTAATTCTGAATTAAAATTCCACTTTAATAATATTGATAAGTTTGCTTTTGCCAACATGCGGCAACTAAAACTTATAAACGACAGCATGGTTATGGATACCATTCCAACCATACTTGTGAACTACAAAGAGCAAAACCAGCCTCACAATGCACAGGAAGAAAACCAAAAGATAAACGAGTGGCTCCGTATTCGTTTTAACAATCCCAAAATTGAGGTTATTAACTACTAAATCGTTATTGTTTCAAGACCCCACAGTAAGTAAATTCCTAGATTTTCATCATACGGTCAATTTCCCGTCTTGCATCTTTTTGCTTTAAAGTTTCGCGCTTGTCGTACACTTTCTTACCTCTAGCCAGTGCAATTTCGAGCTTTGCCAATCCCCTGTCGTTAATAAACAACCGAACAGGAATAATGGTAAACCCCGATTCTTTCACCTTTTTCTCCAGCTTCTGCAGTTCTTTCCGGGTTAAAAGCAATTTTCTGTCGCGTTTGGCTTCGTGGTTAAAATGGGTTTCCATTTCATATTCAGAGATATGAATATTCTTTGCAAATAATTCTCCGTTGTAGAACTGGCAATATGAATCGGACAAATTTGCCTTACCATTCCTGATTGATTTAATCTCTGTTCCCACCAGTTTCATTCCGGCAACAAAACGTTCAATCAATTCATACTCAAACGTAACCTTCCGGTTCTTTACATTTATATTTGTTTGTTTATGCGTCATTTAAAAATATACTGTCAATAATTTCGACAAAAAGATACTCAAAATACTAAACACAAAAAAGTTTACCAAAATAGTAATAATAACATAACTGCCTTGCTTCTGATTTGGAAAGTTGAGCAATTCGTGCGCGCCTATCCAGAAAATATAAAAGCTATATAATCCTAAAATATCCAACACATACAGAAACGGGAAAAGCCCGGTAACCATTGAAACCAGCAACAGTGGAGTAAACGAATAAGCTACCAGTTTCCGGGCAACCGCTATGTTCTTTTCTATTCCAAATGTTTTCATTAGCGTACTGGTAAAAAACACTCCCAGGTAATATTCCAGCATAAAAAGCATAATCTCGCGTAATCCTTTTAACACTGCATACCCCATGTAAAAATGTGTGCTTCTGAAAAATTCCCCCAGAAAAACAACAAAGGCCACTGCTACCATCAGAGGAACAAAATAGCCTCCCAGCATTTCTGCCTGGGTCTCTTTCTTTTCTTTCTTCTCAACCCAAAATTCTTTTGGTGTTAGAATAATACTTTTAATCTGAGCTGTTATCTTTGAAAATGAAACTTCCATTTCCTGTATTTTTTAAGCGCAAAATTACACTTATAAACAAATTTCAGAAAGAATTCAGTGAATTACTGTTGTTGCTTTTTCTCCTGAAGTAAGCGTTGCAACGCAAACATTTCATCGCGCAAGCGAGCTGCTTCGATAAAATCCAGCTCTTTAGCAGCAGCTTTCATCTGCTTCTGTGTTTTCTCAATGGTTTTCGCCAGTCCGTCAATGCTCATGTATTGCACAACAGGGTCGGCAGCGATATCTGGTAGCCCGTCTGCACCGGCATAACCCGTTTGTTTATCGCTACGATACTGGGAACCAATAATCTCACGCATAGGTTTCACAATCTGGCGTGGAGTTATATTGTTTTCCTCATTGTATTTCAGCTGCTTTTCACGGCGGTAATTTGTGGAGTCGATGGTTCTCTGCATCGAATCGGTGATTTTATCGGCATACATAATTACCATCCCATTGAGATTACGGGCAGCCCTTCCTGCTGTTTGTGTTAACGAGCGTTCTGAACGTAAAAATCCTTCCTTATCTGCATCGAGAATTGCCACCAACGATACTTCGGGCAAATCGAGCCCCTCACGCAAAAGGTTAATTCCAACCAGAACATCAAACTCGCCTTTTCGCAATTGTTCCATTATTTCCACCCGTTCCATCGTGTCAACATCCGAATGAATGTAGCGGGTTTTCACTCCCATATTTACCAAATATTTCGACAATTCTTCAGCCATTCGTTTGGTAAGTGTAGTAACTAAAACACGCTCGTTACGCTCGGTGCGTAAATTAATCTCATGCATCAAATCGTCAATCTGGTTGGTGCTGGGGCGAACATCAATTATGGGGTCGAGCAGCCCTGTTGGGCGAATAATTTGTTCTACCACTACTCCATCTGATTTTGCCAATTCATAATCAGCCGGGGTTGCACTTACGTATATTACCTGCGGAGTAAGAGTTTCAAACTCTTCAAATTTTAAAGGGCGGTTATCAATAGCTGCCGGCAACCTGAAACCATATTCCACCAGAGTAACCTTCCGCGAATTATCGCCACCATACATGGCACGGATTTGCGGAATAGTAACATGGCTTTCATCAATAACACACAAAAAGTCGTCGGGGAAATAATCGAGCAAGCAGAACGGCCGTGTTCCGGGCAAGCGACCATCAAAATAGCGCGAGTAGTTTTCAATGCCCGGGCAATACCCCAATTCACGCATCATCTCCATATCGTACTCAACCCGTTCGAGTATTCGTTTTGCTTCCAGCGGTTTTCCTATTTCTTTAAAATAGGCTACATGTGCCACCAAATCGTCCTGTATTTGGTGAATAGCCGATTTCATTCGGTCTTTCGTAGTAACAAAAATATTGGCCGGATAAATAACCACCTCATCCATCTGGTTCAGGGTATGGCCGCTTACGGGGTCAAAGCTTGAAATTTCCTCTATCTCGTCTCCCCAAAAAACAATGCGAATGGCGGTATCTGCATAAGCCGGGTAAATATCCACCGTATCTCCTTTTACCCGGAAATTCCCGCGCTGAAAATCTACTTCGCTGCGAGAATAAAGCGCATCTACCAGTTGGTGCAACATGGCATTGCGCGAAACAGTTTGCCCCACTTTTACCCCGGTAACATTAGCATGAAAATCTTCAGGGTTTCCAATTCCGTATAAACACGAAACGGAAGAAACCACCACCACATCGCGCCGCCCGGAAAGCAAAGAAGAAGTAGCGCTTAACCTCAATTTCTCGATATCTTCGTTTATCGACAGATCCTTTTCAATGTACGTATCAGTAGTTGGGAGATAAGCTTCCGGCTGATAATAATCGTAATAAGAAACAAAATATTCTACTGCATTATCGGGAAAAAACTGTTTCATTTCGCTGTATAATTGGGCTGCCAGCGTTTTATTATGGCTAAGGATTAAGGTAGGGCGCTGTACCTTTTCAATTACATTTGCCACGGTAAATGTTTTGCCCGATCCGGTTACTCCCAGCAGGGTTTGAAAGCGCTCGCCGTTTTCTATTCCTTCAGCCAATTGTTGAATTGCCTCCGGCTGATCGCCCGTAGGATGATATTCTGAAACTACTTTTAATTGCATGCAGTAAAACTACTGAAGAGTTTCAATAAAAAGAAATTTACCGGTTGAAGAATGCAGGAATAAGTAACACCCTTCAATGGGGATCTGCATTGCTCACTCCTTTACAAAAAAAACCTCCGAAAGCAACGCCCCCAGAGGTTCAAAACTTAAACTTTTCTGGTTTGAAATTATTCGCTGGCAGTAATAGGATCGCTTGCCGATGCCGCAGGAGATTAGCTGGGAACTTATATTTTCGCGGACAAGGAGATGTTACAAAAGTAGAATCGGAATAAAGACTTCTGATTTGCAATTTTTCAACGAAAAAGATTACGTGATAGTGCCCGGAGATTTTGAAGTTTGGATTAGTCCGAATTCAGCTGAAGAATTAAAGGTGACATTTGTGTTGAAATAGTTGTGTTTTAAGATGCTATTAGATAAACAAAATATTGCTAAAAGAAGGGATTGTTCATGACTGGTTTATCCAGCAAATAAACGAAAAAACGTGAAAGTACTTCCCCTTTGTATTGTTTGCATTACTTGTAGAGATCAAACATTTAGTGTTATAGATTATGTATTTTCATATCCTTCGTCAAAATTTATTTCTGCATATATCTGTTTTGGTACATGGACGAAATTTTCAATATTGAATGAGTCTGTAATACTATTTTTCAGCAAAAAAGCAAATTCAACCCCACAAGCAATTGACATAAGAAATATTAGGCACAATAAATATTAATGGTTTATTAAACAATTTACTTAAATTTGTTTTGAAACCTGAATAAATGTCCGAAATAATAAACCTACATAAAATATTATCGACACTGGCGCAAGACGATGAAGCTTCTTTGGAGAAGCTGTTTAACCATTATTATCCGAGGTTGTTCAATTTCTCAAAATCTATTTTAAAGCTAGAAGACGGTATTGACGATATTTTGCAGGAGTTTTTTTTTTTTTTTTTTGTAAAGATCTGGAAAAACCGTAAAAACATAGGTTCTGCGGCTAACATTAATTCGTATATTTTCACCATTACAAGGAACCTTTTGTTAAACGAACTAAGGAGACAGTTAAGCTTTCAAAATACCAAAGAAGAAGTTAAACGACTTTCGTTGGCAAACGAATACTCTTTACCCGAGCAAATCGACTACCAGAAACTGAAAGAGAAAATCGATACTTTCGAAAACACCTGAAACTGAAGTTTATCATGGAATTATCGCGGATCTTGAATTAGGAAAACAACATTTACCTGACTATGTTAAGTACGATATGCAGATGTTCTGTTAATGGCTGCAGAGGCTGGATGCGAAGTGAACGGTGGATCAAATACCGAGTTGGAAGGATATATTAACCAAATAAGAGCCAGGGCACGTAATGCTGCCGGGGTAATGAACACGGTTCCTGAGGATGTTTCATCGGGACTGGGTAAAGAGGATTTTATTGATTTGGTAATAGAAGAGAGAAGGATTGAATTAAGCTTCGAGGCTAAGCGTTGGTGGAATATAAAACGCAGAAAATTAGGTCAGGAAGTATTAAAAGGCCCAAAACCTCAGCAAAACTTTCAGGATTTTCATTATTTGTTGCCACTCCCCCAGGATGAGTTGGACAGAAATCCAAACCTGCTCCCTCAAAACCAGGGGTATAATTAATAAGTTTTACAATTTAAGGAGTTTCATACTTTTCAGGAACTCCTTATTTTTGTCTTTTATATCAATAGCTTATAAATTCTTATTGTAATGAAAAATGCACTGTACTTTATCTTCTTGTTTTTTGTAGTATTCCATACAAATGTTATGGCTCAAAAACCTTCTTATCATGACATAACATACTACAGTAAGGTTTTTGGAGAGAAAAAAACATTTCGCATTTACTTACCCCAAAAATACGATTCAACAACAAAGCGTTACCCTGTAATTTATTTCTTTCATGGCTGGGGTGGCCGCTATTTTAAAGATCCTTCCGCAAATATTGCCTATGAAAAATTAGGTAAACTAATTGAAAAACATCAGGTTATACTAGTCATGTGGGATGGAAATATGGAAGAAACAGAACCACGTCCTTACAATGTCGGGAACCATGCCGATATGAAATACAAGATACAGATGAAAGATTATTTTCCTGAGTTAATTAGCCATATTGACTCATCCTTCCAGACGATTCCCGAACGAAATAACCGCGGGATAATTGGGTTTAGCATGGGTGGGTTTATGGCTTCTTTTCTGGCAGGGAAATATCCTGATAAAGTATCGACAGTAGTAAGTTTTACCGGAAGCGCAGAATTTTTCGTTGGATATCCGGATAATTACACCTTGTATCCGGTGAGGTATACGCTGGACAACCTTAGTGATGTGGCTTTTTATTTACACAACAGGGACAATTGCCCCATGGCAGGTTTAAACGAAGAAGTTTATCAGGCTGCAGTCTGGAACGAAATGGATAATTTTCAATATCAGAAAATTCCAGGAGAACATACGATCGACAAGCCTGGCGAAACCGAAGTTTTTGAATCGGCAATAAGTTATTTAGCCGAACAATTTAACAAGCCTAAACCAACTAAACCAAAATGGTCGCATTACGATTTATACCCCGAATTTAAAGTTTGGGATTATTCTGTAAAAAGTGATAAAACTGAACCTGGTTTTTTATACCTAAGGAATGTCTCTAAATCAGGCTTTGGCTTTTATACTTACCGATGGCTACCCGATGGCTGTGCGATTAAAAATTGCAAGGCCGAAATAACTACTGCTGCATGTTATAAACCCAACTTTCAATACCAAATCAATATTGTTTATACCAGGCTTGGAAAGACCGGGCGCATCATGCAAAAATCGGATGGAGAAGGCCGCTTGCATTTCCGCTTACCAGGCGATGGATGCGAAGTTGGAATAGAGGAGGCTTCAGCAAATTCTGTTTTCTCGGTTGTTGGTTACCGACTGAATGGGAATGAAAAATATTTGAAGATTAACGAGCAAAACGAACTCCGGATACAGTTGTTAAACCGCACCCAATATATTCCGACAAACAAGAAAGTAAAGATTGAACTTTCATGCTCCGATAGTACTGTTCGTGTGCTTAACCCGGTTGACGAAATCGAATTGAGTCAAGAAAGCACAATCATGTCCTCCAATGCTTTTAAGGTTATCTGCACTAAAAAACCACCCTCCAACGGGTCTCCAGCATGGTTAAACATGAAAACTACAATTTCATTTGAAGATTCTTACACTGAAGATAGTTTTACAGTTCCGGTTTGGTTTGATGTTCCATATTTTGAAAAGATACAGCTAAATACCGCTAACGCTGAAACTACAACAAACAATAGATTTGTTAGCCGCGGAGAAAGTTTTTCCTTAAAACAGGATGGGCATTTATTAAAATTATATACGGAAGATCCGTTTGTAGATTTTAATGAAGAAAAAGTATTTGCCGAAGTGATTCCGGCCTATTGGCCTGATGGGTTAAGCCTGAGTTCGCAGGTTAAAATTGCAGATGATTGTCCAAACGGGCATGAAATCGAATTTCTGGCATTTTACGAAACAAAAACCCACAAACCAATATTTAGACAGCGGCATTGGGGAAAAGTTAAGATTGTTGTGAAAAAATGAATACCGATTTATAAAAAATTGGGCAAACTGAAAATAAAAACCCATGAAAAATATGCTTGTAATTTTATTTTTCACGCTAACAAGTGAGACTATGATGTGTACCCAGAGTAAAAAAAATCCCAGGTAGACTCATTTTTATATTAATGCAATTATGCCAGGCTCAACGTAATATTTAAAGCCAAAGGGGGCCCCCGATTTATGAAAAATTTGTTTAGACGGTTATCGATTGGATTCTATTTCGGTTAAAAATTTTAAGAACATTCCAATATACAATTGCGTGCATATCGCAAAAACCGAAATCCCGGTGCTCCATGTTTATAGTGATGCAGATACGGTCCTTCCTTACGAAGAAAACACAGCATTATTGGCCGAAAATTTAAAAATGTCTGAAGAACGATTAAATTAATATTCCAAAGAGGTATTGGACATCATCCTCATTGCATGGAAGTCGCAACACCGATTGTATACTTTATTTTAAATAGCATTGATCATAAAGAATAAAAGTGAATCGCAACTTGTAACATCGCGCAATTTATTGATACTAAAAAAAATAACGACAATCCAGCGGTAGTCCGATGGGATTTTGCCCATGGCTTTTTTGAAAGAGTGGCCGGTTGAGATGGGTGAATACTCCATTAACCCGATATCTTTCTGGCTCTTTTCAAAAAAAAATTGCCAAATAAAAAATTCTCATAGCTTTGTAAATCAAATCTCTTGCCTTAAGGGATTGTTAAATAGCTCATGAAAAATCTTGATGTAGAAATATGGCTTCAATTTAAAAACGGGGATGAAAAAGCATTCGCTTATATTTTCGATACATACCATCTCCAACTATTTGAATATGGCCTGCGGTTTACGACCGATGAGGATTTGGTGCGCGACAGCATTCAGGATTTGTTTTTTGAGCTAGCCCGAAAAAAAGAGAAACTTGCCCCAACAGATAACATCTTGTTCTACCTTTTAAAGTCTGTTCGGCTAAAAATTTTTAATAACATCAGGACTACAAAAAACATTCAATCGGATATTAATCCCAACGATTTTGACCAGTTTCGTCTGGATTATTCAACAGAAGTTGAGCCGGAAGAGAAGGAGCTTAAACTGGATCGTTTAGCCGAAGCAATCAACCAGTTACCACCACGACAAAAAGAAACCATTTACCTTAAATTTTATAAAAATCTTTCAAATAAAGAAGTAGCCGATATCATGGAGGTCAATTACCAATCGGTCGGGAATAGCATCCAGAAAGCCATCCAAAAACTAAAAGCCATTTTTGAAGCTAGTCCGGAAAGCATTATCTTTTTCTTGCAAACTTGTGTGAGGTAAACTTTAATCTACGTTTAGTGTCCATTCCTGATTTATGCTCAACAGCATATTTCCTGCAGGGGTATATTTTCCTTTTCCAGGCTTTTTATGTTGAAGAGTTAATGAAACAAGATGGAAAAGAAGATGCCGGATTTATTATTTGATCGCAGTCTGAAGAAAGAAATTTCGAGGGATACTCTAAAGGAATTGAAGGCGATACGTAAGAATGAGCCATTAATTGCCTGGGCAAAAATGATTGCTTACGTTTTACTTTTTAAGCAAAAACAAATCCTGGAAGAAAAAAGAAATGCACCTGAATTTGCAGAAATGAAACGAGAATCTTTAAGGATTTATCGCGAAAGGAATGTTCATGTAAGTCCAAAATTGACCTATTGGCACATCGTAGTAGCTGCCAGCATTCTGCTACTCTTTACTGTTGGGGGTTATTGGGTTGGGAATTTTCATCGGTTACAGGAAAACAAAGTTTATTCTGACGTTATCGAATTTAACACCCCAAAAGGACAGCAATCGGAGCTAATTCTTCCCGATGGGTCATTTGTTGCCTTGAACTATGACTCAAAACTGAAATATCATATTTCACAGAATGAAAAGTTACAGGAAGTGGAATTGGAGGGCGAAGCTTTTTTTAAGGTCTTCAAGAATAAATCCAGAATCTTCCGCGTGATTACTGAGCATATGAATGTCAATGTATTGGGAACTGAATTCAATGTAAGAGCATACAAGAATGATCGTCGGGCGGAAACTACTTTGTTAGAGGGAAGTATTGAGATAAAAGACATAGTAGGCGGAAAAGAGCCGGTATTGCTTAGCCCCGGCGAGAAATGGACCTACGATAAACAAAATCAAAATCAAATCGTAAATGCCGTGGACTCGCAAAACTCAACATCATGGCGTAATGGCGAATATTATTTTGAAAAGGTTTCATTAGGTGAACTTGCCAATACATTGGAACGTATGTATAAGGTATCTATTCATTTTAAGGCTCCTTCGCTAAGGGATGAGGTTTATTCCGGGAGTGTTTATCAGGATGATGATATCGATCAATTGTTTGATATAATTAATTTGACTGTCCCCATTCGAATACGAAAACAAAATAAGGAAATATGGATTGACCGAAAATAAAAAACCCGGAAGATGGTGGAACATTATCCGGGCTAGTAATCAATTAACGAATAGTTAGCGCTATTCATTTTTATTAATTAAACTAAACAAATTTATGAAAAAAAAGGTGAAATGTAATGCCTTTCTATGGAAAGGCATTGTTAAACTATGGCGAATTATGCGTTTAACATTTTTAATTATCCTGGTTGGTTTGCTTGAAGTGTCTGCAAGTGTTTATTCACAGCAAACTAAGTTGAGCTTATCCATGGGAAATGTCACATTGGAAGAAGTTTTTCGAAGAATTGAGGACAACTCCAAATATGTGTTTTTTTACAATGCTGAACAGGTTCAACTTGATCAGAAAGTCAATTTAAATGTAGAGAATCAAAAAATTGAAGAAATTTTAACCAATTTATTAAAAGATAAAGGCATTACATTTAAGGTGGTTGACCGCAGGATTGTATTGTATCCCATTAGTGGCAATGACCCTTTTTATTCTCAGCAAATTATTAACGTTTTAGGCAAGGCCACAGATTCATCAGGTTCTCCTTTGCCGGGTGTTACGGTTGTTTTAAAAGGAACAACACAAGGAACGATTACAGATGGCAATGGAAATTATAATATCTCCAATGTACCAGATGATGCGACCTTGGTATTTTCGTTCGTGGGAATGAAAACCATTGAAGTTGCTGTAGACGAAAAGACAGTAATTGATGTGGTAATGGAAGAAGATGCCATTGGAATTGAAGAGGTTGTTGCTGTTGGCTATGGTACAATTCGACGTCAGGATTTTACAGGCTCAGTTAATTCTGTAGATATTGAAAATTCACCTTTATCTTCTCTCTCAAGTATGAATGCCATGGAAGTGTTAAGAGGTAGCTCGGCAGGGCTAAATGTTGGGGCTGTAAATACAGCAGGAGGAAGTCCTGATTTATTAATAAGAGGACAAAATTCAATTAATGGGTCAAATGAACCTTTAGTCGTTCTTGATGGAATAATATTCCTTGGTAAAATAAGTGACATTAATCCTAATGATATAGCTAGTTATAATATCTTAAAAGATGCATCCTCTGCAGCAGCCTACGGTTCCCGCTCTGCAAATGGTGTAATTATTATAACAACAAAAAAAGGAAAAAAAGGGAAACCAATTATTTCATTTAACACCTCTAACGGAGTATCGGTCTGGCAACAAAAACCAAAATTGTTGGATGGGGAAGGCTATACGAAAAAAGTTGGTGCAGTTTATGGACTTGATGATCCATTGGATTGGTTAAAGCCAAACCTGATTGAGAACTACAACAATGGAAAAACTACTGATTGGCTTGATATTGTCTCGCGTGTAGGAATTTCTCAGAATTATCAAGGGACGGTGTCGGGCAGTAATGATCGTGTAAGTTATTATATGTCGGGTGGCTATTCTTCACAGGAAGGCGTCATAAAAGGGGATGATTTTAATCGAATCTCGTTAAGGGCTAAATTAGACACTAAAATTACAGATTGGTTGCAAGTCGGTGTTGAAGGAAGCTATAATATTTCCGATTACTCGGGATATAATATGCCAGAAGCATATCACGGATTTTATAATGCGTTAGTATTAAGTCCGTATGCGAGTCCGTATAGAAATAATTCCAGCCAACTTGAAAGATACCCTATGGTCGAATCATGGAAAAATCCATTATGGGGAAGCGATGGTACTGTAGATGATAGTGAAAAAAGGAAATCTTTTAGATTATCGGCATTTGCCTTGGTAGATATACCTTTTGTCAAGGGACTTAGCTACCGTTTAAATTATGCAGGGGGTAATACATATGACAATCACGACAGGTTCTATTTTGAAGGTTTCTACATCTCCGAGGGATATGATGATGAAAGGTATTCCATGGAAACAATTAATGGGAATTTAAGTACTGCTAATGGTTATAACAATAGAAAACGTATTGATGATTATGTAGTAGATAATATTCTTAATTATAAGAAAGAATTTAATGAACATTATATAGATGTGACTTTGGTGGCAACCCGCGATTTCAATAGTAGTAAGTTAATAGAAACTACTGGGTCTAATTACATTCAAAATGGTAATACCTTATTAAGCTACTACGGCATTCATAAAGCACAGATTCAAAAGATAAATATGGAGAATTTTACAAAAACAAATGTTGGATATCTTGGACGGGTTAGTTACTCTTTTAATGATAAATACCATTTGAATGCTTCTATAAGAAAAGATGGTGCTTCAGTGTTTGGTTCGGATAAAAAATGGGGTAATTTCTCTTCATTAGGCGTTGCCTGGACAGCTTCTAAAGAGGACTTTTTTAAAGAAGTGAAATTCGTTGACTATTTAAAGGTCAAAGCTTCGTATGGGAAAAATGGGAATCAGGGAATTGATACTTATGAAACGTTATCAAAAGTTGTTAATGGGAGCAGTTCTTTGGCATATGAGTTCTCTGATGCACCAGGAACCTTATATTATGGATTGAACATTAGTACGCTGGGAAATTCATTGTTAGGCTGGGAAACGACTACTTCTTTTAACGGAGGATTTGAATCTGTATTAATGAAAAACCGGATTTCTTTGGATGTCGATTTTTATTTTTCTCAAACAACGGATCAACTTTTTACCCGAAATATTCCTCCAATGACAGGCTTTTCATCAATTAAAGCCAGTTTAGGACAGGTAAATAATAAGGGTGTTGATATAAACCTTAAAACCATAAATATTCAGCAAAATAATTTTAAATGGACTTCAAACCTGTCTTTTTGGCAAAACCGGAATATTTTGGCGAAATTATATGGAGATGATATTAACGGAGATGGGATTGAAGATGATGACCTTTCAAACGGACTTTTTATAGGAAAATCTTTAGGTGCAATTTATGGATATGAATACATTGGAATTGTGCAAGAAGAAGACACCAAGTATATGGAAATTACTGGATCAAATCCAGGCGACCCTAAGTTTGCTGACTTAAACAAAGATGGGGATATTGATCCTGATAATGATCGGAAAATTCTCGGTTATACAAAAGAAAACTTCAGGTTAAGTTTGGCAAATACGTTTCAGTACAAAAATTTTGATCTGTATGTGTTAGTATCCGGAATTTTTGGAGGTGGTAAGAATAATTACTTTTTGAAACGAAATGAGATGGCTTTTCTAACGTCAAGTGATAGGCCTGAAGATAACGGTTTTGATCACATTTGGTGGACACCAGAAAACAGGAATAATACTTATCCTTCTGCAACCTATACCAATGATGGTAAGTTTTTAGGCTTACAATCCCGTTCTTTTGTTCGGATTCAGAATATTTCTCTTTCGTATAACTTTCGATCAGCGGTTTTAAGTAAATGGAATATTAACGACTTGAAACTTTATTTTGCTGCCACAAACCTTCTAACCTTTACCGATTGGCAGGGAGGTGACCCTGAGAGAGGAATTCAAGGAAATCACAATTACGAATATCCCGTCCCAAGTTCATATACACTGGGATTGAAAATAAGTTTTTAAACTCAAAAATATTTAAAGATGAAAATAAAACTATTATTTAAATATATATTATTGGTTGTACTTATTGCGACCTTAAATAATTGTCAGGATGATGAATTTTTAAAAGAAAACCCTGAAACATTTTACACCACTGATAATGCATTTTCTTCACCAGAACAGGTTGATCAGGTTAATGTATATATTTATTCGATGATAAGAGAAATGATGTGTAATAAGTGGACATTGGCAGTTACATTAAAAGGGAAAGGAACCGATATGGTTGATGTTCCGCAAATAAGGCTAAACACTTCATTTTCAGACTACTCTGCCATATCTCCTGAAAGGAGTGAATTTAGAGACATATTTAATTTTTGGTATCAAGTTATTGCTACGGCTAATACGGCTCTTTATGCTACAGAACTGGAAGATATTAAATGGTCTTCGACTGAAGATAAAAGTTACGCAATAGCACAAGCAAAATTCTTCAGGGCTTATGCTTATAGAAACCTAGGAGAACTATTTGGAGGGGTTCCTCTTGTTGATAAAATTGAAAACACTCCGCGGTACGATTACCAGCGAAGCAGCCGAGTTGAAACTTATCAGTTCGCAATTGATGATTTAGAATCGGTAATTGATGATTTGCCTGTAACTACTGAAGAAGGTGGCCGTATCGTTAAAGGTGCAGCTCAACATTATCTTAGTGAGTTATACCTTGCTATGGGAACAGAAATGGAACAGACTGGAACTGGTGATTTTTCATCGATGTATACCAAAGCAATTGAATACGCAAGTCAGGTTATTAATGGCGGTACATATTCCTTAATGACGGAAAGGTTTGGAGCCCGAAGCAATGAAGCAAATAAAAATGTATGGTGGGATTTGTTCCGAATCAATAATGTAAATTATCAGGATGGGAACAATGAATGTATTTGGGCCTGGCAGATTGATTTTGATGCTTACAAAGCAGGCGATAAAACCTCTTACATACAGTATCCGCGCGATTTTGGCCCTATATTACGTTTCATTCCCGGGGTTGATGGAACTGCTGAAGATGTTGGAGGAAGAGGCGTTGCATTTGTAGTACCTACAATGTATACAAGGGATACTATCTGGTCTGGTAAATTAGCTAACGACATGAGGAATGACGAATGTAATATTCAACGAACAATATATTATAACGACCCTGCATATCCAGACTTAATTGGAAAACCAGTTCCTTATAGCGTAATGTATCAGGATGATTATTTCAAAAGCTCATGTTTCCCCCTCTTTTATAAAACGACAACAGATAAGTTTGTAGGATTGGATCAAGGAGAAAACAGAAGTAATCTTTTCCGTGATGACTATGCTATTCGTCTCCCTGAAACCATTTTATTAAGAGCTGAAGCCTATTTAAGAAAAGGGGATCTTCAAAATGCAGCAAATGACATAAACTTGATTAGGGATAGAGCTGAATGTACTTATCGGGTTTCAGCGAATGATGTTGATTTAGATTTTATTTTAGATGAGAGAGCCAGGGAACTTTACACTGAAGAGTGCCGTTGGAATACTTTGTTAAGAATGGGGGGTACAGTTGCTGTTGACCGAATTAGAAAGTATGCATACTGGCCTGAAACGAAGGCAACACTGACATTTAATTACAATTTATGGCCGATTCCTCAAAGTGTAATTGACCGAAACAAAGATGTAAAACTGGAACAAAATCCTGGATGGAATTAAAATATTATTAAGATGAAGAATGTAATCACTAACCTTCAAATTATGAAGATAATTCTCTACTATTTAAAGGTTAGTGATTTTTCTATAATAAGTATTATAAAGAAGACCGAATAATTTAAATCGTGAAACAAAAAATAAAGTCATGAATATCATTAAAGCAAAAAAGGGTATTAAATTATTTCTAGCTTTGATTTTTTTGAGTGTGACAATGGTCTATGCCCAGAATGAAAAAAATCCCAGGTGGACACATTTTTATATTGATAAGATTATGCCAGGCTCAACGTACGGAGCTGCAGGACCTGTATTAGCCGATTATGATGGCGATGGTGACCTGGATGTAGCTATCTCTCGCCGAAACACAAAAGAAGCATATTGGTATGAACAGATGAATGACTCAATTTGGATACCTCATATTATTGGGCATGCAGATCAATTAGGCAGCACTCTTGGTTCAGCCGGAATTGACATTGACCAGGATGGATGGACCGATGTGATGTTTGAAGGCGTGTGGTTTAAAAACCCGGGAAACATAGGGAAAGATCCCTATAGTGAACCACAATGGAAATCCTATTTTTATAAGGGCGGCGGCCACGACATCTGTAGTGCAGATATTGATGGTGACGGTTCAGCAGATCCTGTTATTTACGATGGGTATAAACTATCGTGGTATACACGAACCTCAAAAGGCCTTGCCGAAAGGGTAATTGATTATGGTTATGAAGATCATGGAGGTATTGCACCTAAAGGCATTGGCGATCTGGATGGCGATGGCGATCTGGATGTGGTTACCCCTGGGTACTGGTTTGAGAACTCCGGAAAGCAAATGGAACGCTGGATACGCCACGAGTGGCCTTACCAGGAAGTGCCGCATGCCTCATTTGGCAACAGCATCAGGGTATGGATTGCCGACATCAATAAAGACGGGAAAAATGATATTGTATACAGCAATTGTGACACCGGAGGTTCACATGTTTACTGGATTGAAAACAAAAATAATGGAACAACATGGGAACAGCATAAACTGGCAGATCCACCAACCCGAGAAGGTGATGTTCCCGGAACAGGTTCATTTCATTCCCTGGGCATAGCAGACTTTGATCAGGATGGTAATATTGACATTTTCGCAGGCGAACAGGAAGACCCTTCTGTGTATATGGTTGAGCAAGGCAAAGTAGCAATGAAACCGCAGGGACTAAAAGAACGCGGCGTGATTTGGTATAACAAAGGAGGGGCAAATCCCGCATTTAAAATTTATATTATCCACATAGATAACCCAGGCTGGCACGATGCACAATTGGGCGATGTGGATGGGGACGGGGATATCGACATTGTCTCAAAAGTATGGCATGCCGACGGACCTATTCATCATCTTGATTACTGGAGAAATGAATACCGAAAGAAATAATATGGGGCGGATACAGCCCCCAATGAAGCTGTTCCACCGAAACTTTAATTGTTACCACTCACTAAAAAAAGACGCATGATTCAAGAAAAAACAATCGTTCTGTTCGTTATTTCACTTTTAATTGCTAGTAGTACTCTTGGAAGCGATAACGTGTTCGCCGGATATATTGTAAAGGAATTTACATTTGAAGGACATGATGCCAGGATTGTGTTTCCGAATAAAAGTGATGAGCATAATTACTGGATTTGGAGAGCAAGATTCTGGGGACATGAACCCCAGGTAGATAAAGCCTTACTTGAAAAAGGTTTTCATGTTGTATATATTGACGTTGCTAACTTATTCGGAAGCCCGGAGGCAGTAAAGCTTTGGAACCACTTTTATGACTTTTGTATTTCTGAATATAAACTAAATCCCAAAGTGGTGTTGGAAGGGATGAGCCGCGGTGGTTTAATAATATACAATTGGGCCTCGCAGAATACAGATAAGGTTTTTTGCATTTATGCTGATGCCCCAGTTTGCGACATAAAAAGCTGGCCTGGGGGAATGTTTAAGGCAAAAAGAGATTCTACCTTGTGGAAAATTTGCCTAGCTGGTTATGGATTGGATTCTGTTTCGGTTAAAAATTTTAAGAACATACCAATATACAATTGTGTGAATATCGCAAAAGCCGGAATCCCGGTACTCCATGTTTATGGTGATGCAGATACCATCCTTCCTTACGAAGAAAATACAACATTATTGGCCGAAAGCTTTAGAAATGCCGGAGGCACGATTAAATTAATACCCAAAAAAGGTGTTGGACATCATCCTCATTGCCTGGAAGACCCAACACCGATTGTAGATTTTATTTTAAGTAACATTGATCATAAAGAATAATGAAGGATCGTATTTTAAAATCATTGGGTTACACACTTACTCGCTATGGCCCTGTGGAATATATCAGGGGGCTAAGGTAATGCAAAAGTTAACGGTTCTAATTTCTTGATTATTGTATCGTTCAACAAACCGGAACAATCTCAGAGTTCTGTTCTTCATCCTCACCCCCAGAAAAACGACACAAAACGGCAACAAGAGTAGGAAAAGAGTGGGTAATTTTAATTTTTCTTGTTTCATTTTTTAGTTCTCGTAAAGTCAAACGCGATAATCCAGCAGCTTTCTATATATTTTCGTATCCTGAATAATCTGTGTGGTTATCAAGAAAAAGAACGGAATATTTATCATTTTTCCAATAGGCTAAATATATAAGCCAAAGATTGACAATCTTATTGCTTTTCAAATTAGTTGTCTGCTTATAGTACATGTTTTATTTGATTTATTTTTAGTGATTAGTATTTGATTATTTCCATGATGTGCAAAACAGCAAGAGGAATGTACATAAAACAATGACTTTTAATCTTTTAAACAACAAAGACACATACAAACATGTAGCAGCGAAGAAAATGAAAGATGTTGTTTTATAAAGACATTCTTGCAATTAGTCAATTTCAACCAGCCATTCGCAAAACCAATAACTAGAACTCACCATTATTGAAACCTCTACATCTTATATAAATAATCAAGTATTGAAACACTTCCGAAAATTCACAGATCTTCATAAAAAGTTGAACATAAGTAGTAAAAGTGAGTTATTTTAGTAAGGAATAGTACCGTAATTTGGTTCCTATTCCTTATTTTTACAAATACAGAAGAAGTTAGGACGAAGATTTACATACTTTTAAAACCAAAGCAAATGAAGAACACTAGAATTATTTTACTGATTCTTATTCTTTGTGTGATAGCATTATCGCCCCAGGCACAGGAATACGATCAAACAGAACCAACAACCAGCCCCAACCATGGCTTTTATGTTGGCGGACTTGCCTCAACCAATGGTTTTGGCTTTAACCTTGGGTATGTCATCAGCCCAAAAATTACGATAAAAGGAGGATGGGAAAGTCTTTCTTTTACCAAAAGTTTTGATTTTGATGAAAGCGACATTTCGTATACTGCCGATTTAGACTACAAAACCGGGAGTATATTTTTAGTAGCCGACTATTTCTTTGTCAGGCATTTTTATGTGTCGGGAGGCGCCGGCATAAACAACTTTAACCCCGAAGTTGAAGGAAAGGCTTCCGACGCAGTGGAGTACGGAGATATTACCATCCCGCCGTCAAAAGTAGGAACTTTCTTTTTTTCGGTAGAACCATCGCTTAAGGTTTCGCCCTATCTTTCTCTTGGTTACCGTAAATTTTTCGGAAAACAAGAACGCGTTTCTTTTAACGTTGAAGCCGGGTTCTACTACCAGGGAGCGCCCAAACTCGAAATTGAAGCAACCGGATTGCTGGCCCCTACTGCCGACCCGGCTCACGGAAAGGTAGAATACCTGGAAGACCAATTTGATGCCTACACCATTTACCCGGTACTAAAAATGAACCTGGCGGTAAAACTGTTTAATTGGTAATTACGTGAGATATGCTTTTGCATAACAACCTAAAAGTTTACACACATGAAAAATATAGTTAAAAATACGATTACAAAAATAACAGCCATTGTATTGCTTTGGACAGCTCTTGCCGGCTGCGATATGCTTGACAATCCGCTGAAAGATAAAGAAACAGGAGAGGATATAAACGTATTGGTTCTTGACTTCAATTTCTTTAGTACAAGAATGACGTTTAAATTGATTGATGCCGATGATAATTCAACTATCTCGGTTCCGGCAACCCTCACCTTTACGGGAAGCAACGCCAACGACATTGTTGATTTTGCTGGAGAAAAACATTCTGAGTTTACTACAACACAGGGGCAAATGGAGCTTACAATAGACCCGAATGTTACCATCTCGGAAAGTTCGCCATTTGAATTTGCCGTAAATGTTGAAGCCGAAGGATACAACACCCTGGCCCAGGGAGTGCAGTTTCAGAGCGAAGGAATAAAAACAGTAGAGCTTTACCTCGTAAAAACAGCCAGCCAGGAAGAAAACAGCCTAAGCGGCGACATAAATATAAGTAATGGTGACACAACCATTGTTTTTGGCGCTTTTGCAGCAGCGAGCAGTTTAAAATCGTCTTTGGCCGATGAAAAACCTTATACCATTGCATACAGTATTTCCGTTAGCGATTTTCTGAAATTTAAAGATGCCAGCGGCAACCGCCTGTTTAGCTCTTCTGCCGACGTAGTGGCTGCTTACAATGCCTCTCCGTCAAGTTTCTTAAAACTATCTTTAAATACTTACAGCAATTATCCTTCGGGTATTGATTTGGTAAAAGAAGACGGCATTAAAACAAGCCGGTTATTTCATAAACTGGAAACCACCCGGTTAAACTATATACAAGTTGGAGGTAAAAAAGTAGCCAACTTTAACGGAGGTAAAATTTCATTAACTGCTAACTACACAGGAAATAGAGAGCCCGAAGTTTTTGGATTTGCCCGTTTCGAAACCGATAGCTGGAATATGCTGGGAGCAACAGCCGCTTATGAAAGTCCGTCATTTAATTACACTCTGGTTGAGGCATCTGAAGATAATCTTTGCTCCAAAGGAGCCAGTATTACCTTTAGTTCCAACAGTATTTCAAGTTTCTCTATCGATGCCGATGTTTACGATATGGATGACAATTTTATATATTCTCTCCATTTCAAAGGTAATTTCCCCGAAACATTTGTTGTGGAAAACACTCCCAATAAAGCAGTAAAACTGGTATTCAGAGACAATAACTCATCGTTTGAAACCATTCCCGACCTTACCATTAATAATTTCTGCACCGGAAGCTATGATGTAGATGTTACAACGAAAAGCAATTATAAGGAATACCAAATCTCGCTGAAAGCGATTTGCCCTGAAAAGCAAACAGTAGCCATGGCGCCAACGTATACAGGAGAAATAAAAATGGAAGGAGACAGCCAGTGGCAAGGCATTAATATGAAAGGAGGAATTGTAAATATACTGGCAGCCGAAGGCCAGGAGTACCAGTTGCGTCTCTTGTGGGAAGACACATGGGAACAATCAACCTTTTATACCGAGTTTGATGCTGCGGGCAATTATCTGCATTCATCGTCCGACAAAACATTTATAAAATCGGAAAAGATGGAAGATGGCCGTATAAGAATAAATGTAACACAGGAATTCAAACAATCGGTTTGCGACGATTTAGGCTGGTAAAAGCCTTTTAAGTTCCATAAACAAAGTATAAATACTTTTGGAAATCTTTGCCGGACTATTCGTGCTAGATTTTCAAAAGTATTTTTTTTGCCCGGATTCTTTTGTTTTCAAATCCAGTTTAAACAAAATGAAGGTTTTTATCTCCTCAGCCGGAAATAAACAGGGAAATGATCGCTCACGCCACCGTAGTAATTGGGTCCGCCATAGGTACGATTTGGAGTTCCCACCCCATCACGATTTTTGTATTCCATCCAGGTTTCGTGGTAAATAAATCCCTGGCGTTCCACACAGCGAAAACCGTTATCATCAAGCAACGACTGAGAAACGATCAGGTTATCCAGCATGTTCCAATTGCCCTTGTAATAATATGTCCCTTTTTCCTGCTGGTCTGCCGGGTACATCAAATTAACCAGTGTCCCCTTTCCCGTTTCAGGATCCTGAGCTCCTAAAACTTCGTGTACACTTTTATTTGCTGGTTCGTCATTCATATCGCCCATTACAATAATATTTGCACCAGCATCTGTATTTAAAATAGAGTCGATTTTACTTTTAAGAATCTGAGCTACTTCCACGCGGTTGGGTTCCGTTTTTTCCAGGCCGCCAATTCTCGATGGCCAGTGGTTTACAAACACATGCAATATTTCACGGTTCCGAGTTCTCCCTTTTACGTATAAAATATCGCGGGTTTTGTAATTTGGCTCATCTTTAAAATGAACAGGAATAGCAACATCTTTCATTACTTTAAACTCTTCCGGGCGATAAATCAATGCACAATCAATTCCCCTAACATCGGGGCTTTCATGATGTACAATGGCATACTTTCCTGCTGAAAGTAACCCAACACGAATAAGATCCTTCAGCACCTGCTCATTCTCCACTTCAGCCAAACCAACAATTTCCGGCAAATCACCTTCCCGTATGGCGCTAATTACATTTGCAACATTTTGCAATTTATCCAGGTAACGAGTATACGTCCAGTTCTTTTCCCCATCCGGTGTAAATTCATCGTCCTTTTTTCCGGGCTCATCATTTGTATCGAATAAATTTTCCACATTATAGAATGCCACTGTCATATTCCGTTTGGCGGCATTTTTCCATGTTGCACACGACGAAAACAAACACACCAAAATGAGCAGCAAAAGTATTGATTTGCCTTTACCACTTATTGTACTCAACTTTTTCATGAAATGGAGATAATATATTTGTTATACTTCTACGCTTAATTTTGCCGGATAAATGTCCGTAATCAGGGTATACATCATCCCTCCAGCTTTAGCCGCCTCTATACCGGGCATTCCATCTTCAAAAACCTGGCAGAATTCGGGCGATACCCCAAGCAATTCAGCACATTTCAGAAATGTTTCCGGATGCGGTTTTGGGTGTGTTACATCATCGCTTGAAACAAGCACATCAAAATATTTATCCATGCCAATAATTTCCAGTGTTTTCCACGACAATCTTTTATATCCGCCCGTTCCCACAGCCATAGGTAATTTTCCGTGATACTTTTTTGCCAGCTCAACTACCGGTTCAACAGGTTTCATCTGGTGCATTATTTTCTCGTACTCCCGCTCTTTCTTAAAACCTGTTTCTTTGGGCTCCATGCTGGTTCCAAATATCTCATTTAGTTTCGCAATGGTTTCTACTGCCGGAACACCTGCCATACTCAAAAACAACTCCGGGGTAAGGTCAATTCCAAAATCTTTTAATACATGCCGGTAGGCAATAAAATGCACCTGCATGGTATCGGCAAGGGTGCCATCCAAATCAAATATCAATGCTTTTGCCTCCGGTTTTATCTGTAGCTCTTTCACTTACAATCGTTTTAATGAGCTGCAAAATTAACAATTATTATTCAGCTCATTCAATCCTTTTTTGTTAGACCAATTTTTATCAATTTTGTTCAGAATAATTTAATACGTATGAATCAGGATACATTCATTTACGCCATACCGCAGTGGTTCATTTTTGCAAGCATATTTGTAACTGTTTACGGCTGGGTTGAAGGGAAAAAAAGCTTTCGTATTATAGGTTCAATAGTAATGGTGCTTTTAGGTATTTTCTCCATCTGGACAATTAATAAAGGCTATTTTTCAGCCAACCATTTTTTAACGCCCAATGAAATAATTAATGAAGAACTGGGAGAAGAGACAATGGAAGATTTACCTTTCCAGTCTCAATTCTTTACAGCTTACCTCAGTTTTATTATTGCTGCTATTTTATCTGTTCCTGCTATTTTTCTCGATTGGAAAGACAAGAAATACAACCGCCTTTTTTATATACTGTCGGGTCTGGTTGCACTTTTCGGATTTTTTATAATTGTTGGCGCCTTAAAAATGCTCTGATTTTTTTAATGCAATGGTGCTAACCATATTGCTGTTCAATAAATTCCAAATAAATCATATAAAAAAGCATCATTTCATTCTCTTCTTCCAATTTCACGAATAACAATTTTCCGTTTATTCAGGAATTTAGCTTCAAACATTTTCTACAGGCAGTTGTTATCACAGGAGTTTGTTAGAATTACATAAAGAATTATCTCAATTTGCTAGCAACGCGTATCAAATATATAAGCGATTTTCTATCTTGCATTCCGAAAATAAACACAGTTAAAATTACTGGTAAAATACATTTTATATGAATCCACAGGCGGAAGAGCTAAACAGTGTTATCAAAGAAAAAAGTACAGTGGTTTTTGAACTCCTTTCAGAAAGAGGAAAGAACATTTTTTTCCCAAAGAAAGGAATCTTAGGACAGACAGCAGAAGCCAAGGGTACAAAAATTAATGCAACTATTGGCGCAGCCATCGAAGACGATGGTTCTCCGATGCGACTGGAAACCATTGCCTCAAAAATTAATATGGATCCATCGCGGGTTTTTCCATACGCTCCTAGTTTTGGGCGTCCGGACATACGGGCAAAATGGAAAAGCATGATTTATGAAAAAAATCCATCGCTAAAAGATGTTGAACTAAGTTTACCCGTTGTTACCAATGCACTAACACACGGGGTAAGCATGGCTGGTTACATGTTTCTGGATGAAGGTGACGAAGTAATTGTTCCGGATCTTTTCTGGGGAAATTACAATTTGATGTTAAACCACGCCTACGGAGCCAACCTGGTAAAGTTTAACCTCTTCAAAAACGGCGGTTTTGATTTGGATGCTTTTGAAACCAAATTGAATGAAGGTGAAATCGGGAAAAAAGTAGTGATCCTGAATTTCCCGAACAATCCATCGGGATATACACCAACATTTGAAGAACAAGATGCAATTGTTGAAATCATAAAAAAAGCTGCCGACAAGGGAAACAAGATTATTATCTTCTCTGATGACGCTTACTTTGGATTGGTTTTCGAAGAAGGAATTGCTGAAGAAAGTATTTTTAGCCCTCTTTGCCAGTTACACGAAAACGTGCTGGCAGTAAAAATAGATGGAGCAACAAAAGAAGATTATGTTTGGGGATTTCGTGTAGGATTTATTACCTACGGAATAAAAGGTGGCGATGCAGCACTTTACAGCGCACTGGAATCGAAAACAGCCGGAGCCATTCGCGGAAACATTTCAAATGCGGCTAACATTTCACAATCATTGCTACTGGAAGCTTTTGACAGCCCGGAATACGCGGCACAAAAAGAAGCCAAGTACAACATCATGAAAAAGCGCTATGAAGCCGTGAAAGAAGCGTTAACTAAAGAAAAATACAAGGAATATTTTAAGGCGATTCCATATAACTCAGGTTATTTCATGTGCATTCAGCTTGCCGAAGGATTGGTTGGCGATGATATACGTAAAATATTAATTGAAAAATACAGCATTGGCACCATTAGTTTAGGGAATGTAATTCGAATTGCTTATTCTGCGGTAGCCGCCAAAGATGTAAAAGAAATGTTCGAAGGAATTTACAATGCCTGTAAAGAATATGTAAGTTAGTTAACAACAAGTTGATTACTCTCACATAAAAAGCCGTTTCAGAAATTCGCTGAAACGGCTTTTTTATGTGAGAAATAAAACTTGCTTATTCAAACAAATTTTCATCTCGGATGATCATTAGAATTGCTGAATGAGGCAGGATAATGTATTTTTCGTTGTTAAATTCAATTTCATATCCGCTCTTATTTAGATAAATAGCCAAATCACCAATATGCGACTGCAACGGAACATATTTAATCTGCTCCTTGTTTTCCTTCCACAATTCATCATCTTCAGCCACTGCCGGAATTGGATACCCCGGGCCTACTTTCACAATGTAACCGCTATGTACTTTTTCATTTTCCTGAACTGTTGGCGGCAAATACAATCCTGTTTTAGTTTTACTTGTCGGATTCTTGGGTTTCACCAATACCCGGTCGCCAACCATAATAAATTTCTCTAAATCTTTCTCCTCAATAACAAGTGACATCGTATATTCTCCTTTTTTGGCAGCAAAGATAAAATATTCTGTTTTTTATCACTACCGTCTGATAAAAACACTGAAACAACTATTCATTGAAGAAATATACAGGTAAAAAATCATATTTCTTCCGAGGCGAAAGATTATAATCCCCAAGTTTATCTTTTTGAAGGTTATAAACCGGTGGCTCAATATTCGGGGACAAGTATTGAGAAAATTGTAAAAAAATACAGCAACCAAAGCCGGGATAAAAAAGACATTTCCCCACACATCCTCCGGCATTCATTTCCACTCATATGCTGGAAAAGGGGGTAAACCTGAAATGCCTGCAAATAACAATTAAGCGTTCTGATGGCATGCAACGCCCAGTCAGAACCGGGTGTTGACGGAACCGGGTTTGAAACGGGGACGTATACTATGGGTTTTTCGATATCCGGGATTGTAGTTTTCCGGGGGATGGTTGTTTACCTGCTTTTGCTTTCAGGGTTGGTCGGAGCCTGTTTTTCTGTTTTAAGTGTTACTTTCATCCTTCTTTTTCCAGTCAGATTCTCTATTTATCTACTGACTTTTCACAATTGGGTAAAGCTCCGCCCGGTCCCGGTTTCAGGACTTTTTTACAAGGTTAATCAGCAGGTTTAAGAAAGAAGCATTCATCGGGGTGGTCCGCGCTGATGAATGCGCCAGATGGTCACCAGCTTTCCTTTGCGGCATACCGGGCAAAGCAAATGCAGGTTGGTGCCTTCGGGCAGGTCGGGTTTTCACAGTTCCAGTTGCAGCAGTTTCACACACACTTTTTTGAGTGTACTGCTTAGTATCCCGTAATGCCGGATGCGGGTAAAACCACGCGGCAAAATGTTTCATACATCCCTCCCTCCCAATACCTGTTCCTCGACAAAAAAAGAAAGATGGGAATAGCAAAAAGAATTAAAAAACAAATCGCTAAATTTGACATAAGACCTGATGAAATTGGACTTGGTAACTCACTGAGCCCCAGTTGTAATTTTTAACGTTAATTAGAATTCCCCATTTGAAGTAGAGTTTATTTTGATTATTGATTTTTAAAAAATAGTTTTGATAACGAGAATGAGCCAGCTCGAAGCTCGGTCTTTAAAATGGTGTAAAGGTTGTAAAATCAACCCGTTCAGAATTCTGGAGATGGGAACATTTTGAAAAATTGAATGGTGGAGCGTAGCTACCCCGTATACAATAATATCTAATAGCAATGTACATGTTCCTGTTCTGGCAAATTCTCAATTTATTGGCAACACCCTTATCCTCAGTTTTTATGGGTAAGGGATTTTGTGTTCGAAAATCGATAAATCAGACAATGTCGGTGGTTTTCGTTATATACAATTCCCCACATAAGAACCTCCGAAATAGATTTAGGCAAAAGTTATCTATTCCTCCAGCCCTGATTAAATCCTTTTGCTAACGTAGTAGGGAGCCCTGATTAAAAGTCTTGCTATATTTGGAACAGGCTCTTTGTGTAACCGATTTTTAAAATGGTGCTTTTAAAGCCCGTACACAATTCTGGTTGAAATGTAAAAAGCCCCTGAAGAGCATTTCAAGGGCCTGTTGATAAATCCAGTGGTGGCACTGACGATTAATGCCAGCGACCCCGTTCAGAATATTTTTCGACTCAAAGATACATTTCCTTAGGGCTTTTTACTGATTAATTCTAAAATTATGGCAAGGAAAAAGAAAATTGAAATGGACATCGTCAACCATAATGCAGCAGGAATCGATGTGGGGAGCAAGTCTCATTTTGTTGCAGTAGGGCAGGCCCTGGACGATGTAAAAGAATTTGGGGTATATGCCGAGGATTTGATTGAACTATGCCAATGGTTGTTGTCATTCGGAATCACAACGGTAGCAATGGAATCGACAGGTGACTATTGGCAAAATCTCTATGTAGAGTTGCAAAAACATGGCATTGAAGTAATCCTGTGCAATGGAAAATTTACAAAACACGCCAAAGGGAAAAAGACCGATGTGAAAGACAGTCGATGGATTCAGAAACTACATTCACTGGGATTATTATCTGGAAGCTTTTTACCTGACAAAACCACTGAAATACTTCGCACTTATTGCCGTCAAAGGGCAAATTGGATCGAGCAGGCAGCAAGCGCATCTCATAAAATGCAGAAGTACTTAAAACTTCTGAACTTTCGATTGGATGTTGTCGTAAATGATGTGTGTGGACTTACAGGTCTGAACATTATCCAGGACATTTGCAATGGAAACCTCGACCCATTTTTATTAGCAGAGCACAGACATTACAATTGCAGGAAACCAAAACAGGAAATAGCAAAAGCACTGCATGGAAACAACCGCGAGGATTACCTGTTTGGACTCAGACAAGAGTTCGACAGCTACAGGTTTTTCCAAAGAAAAATGAAAGCATGCGACAAAGAAATTGAGCGGCTAATCAAAAATGAAATAAAAAAGTCACCCGAAAAGAAAAAACTTAAAACCACTGAGAAACCATACAAGAAAATCAACAAAAATGCCGTTGACATTAAGAATTTTAACCAAATTGCTTTCCAGTACTTTGGGGGAACCGACTTAATGGCTGTTGAAGGAGTAAGCCATGCTACGGTTATGGCAATAATGAGCGAAATAGGAATCGATGGTTTTAAAAAGTTTAAATCCGCAAAACAGTTTTGCTCCTGGTTACGGCTGGCCCCAAACAATAAAATATCAGGAGGGAGAATCCTAAGCAACAAAATCCCAAAAGGAAGCAACCGGCTGAAAATAGCATTACGTCATTCTGCGAATGCTATTGGAAATTTAAAAGATACACACCTGTCTGACTTTTTTCGCAGAATAGCTTTCCGAAAAGGAAGACAGTCGGCAGTTTCTGCCACCGCCAGAAAACTGGCAACAATTATCTGGACAATGATTGTGAAAAATGTACCCTATAATCCTCCCTCCCAATACCTGTTCCTCGACCAAAAAAGAAAGATGGGAATAGCAAAAAGAATTAAAAAACAAATCGCTAAATTTGACATAAAACCAAATGAAATTGGACTTGGTAACCCTCTGAGCCCCAACTATAATTTTTAACGTTAGTCAGAATTATGATTGAGAAAAACTAATCTAAAATTATGAAATTATTATTACAATTAACTTGCTTAATTCCATTACTATTAACGAGTATAACACTTTATTCACAGAAATATGCAAATAACTGGCACATCAATGATTTTGATTTAGCATTTACGAATAATACGGTGGAAGTTAATATGGGAATCTCTACCAAACAACACCATGCTGTAGGAAGCATTAGCGATAATGAAGGAAACATGTTGCTTTATTCTGACGGGCACAGTGTATGGAACAAAAATCATGAAACCATGCCTAATGGTAGCGATTTAGGAATTCCATATGGTCGTAGATCGATTGTCATGCGCAAGCCTTATTCTGAATCAGTATTTTACATATTCACTATAGAAGCGCATAATGGACAGGAATCCTCCGGACTGTATTATTCTGTGGTTGATTTGAAGCAAAATAACGGATTTGGGGATGTTACGAGGAGAGGGGAGAGAATATTAAATAAAACAAGCAATAAAATAACTGCAGTTTATCATCAAAATGGAAAAGATATATGGTTAATCACTCACGAGTTCGAGACAAATAATTATTATTCGTATTTAATTTCAGCATCTGGAATATCTGAATCGCCAGTAGTGAGTACAGTGGGAAATTCAATTACATCATCATTCGATGGTCAATTAAAAGCTTCGCCCGACGGTAAAAAAATTGCTTGCAGTTACGATGAATGGTCGCCAATTACCGAGGACTTCGATCTGTTTGATTTTAATGCAGCAACGGGTGAATTGTCCAATCCAATGAGTTTCACCCTTCCCGCCACTGTTCGCGGTGCAGATGGGCTAGCATTTTCCTCTGACGCTACCAAGTTGTTTGTTGTTCAATCGGGAAGTTCCGGGGAAAGTGGCTTGTACCAGTTTGATATAACAAGAGGGACGTTCAATGAAATTAATGCTTCGCGAGTTTTGGTCAGCCGAGAAATGTACAATGGTTACACCGTTATGCAGCTTGCACCTAACGGGAAAATATATATTTGTAAAGGAGGAGGTGGTGGTGGCACAGAACATCTTGGAGTAATTGAAAATCCGAATGAATACGGAGATAGTTGTGTTGTTAATGAAAATGGTTTATTTCTGAACGGCGGAAGTTCTTTTGTTGGTGAAACTCCATGCTTTATTCAAAATTACTTTTTTAAAACAAGCTTTGATTACGACAATACTTGTCAGGCTAGCCCAATAAGTTTTCAAATTACGAATGAATATAAACTGGATTCAGTTCGTTGGTATTTTGGAGAAGGAAGTACCAGTACCCAAGTTCATCCGGTATTTACGTATAGTAATTCAGGAAAATATAATGTTCAGATGCTAGCTTACTATCCCGAAAAATGCGACACGATAATAAAGCAAATAACAATTAATCCATATACGGCATTTGACTTAGGCGACAATAGTACCGTTTGCTATGGAAGTAAAATATCCGTTCCAGAAAATTTTGAATCCTATCTCTGGAACGATGGGGATACATTAAATTATAATTTTATTGAACAAGAAGGATGGTATAAAGCAACAGTGACGAATAATTTTGGATGTATGTCGTCCGATTCTATATATATGACGGTTGTTGATCTGCCGAAAATTACTTCTTTGCCCGATACTATTTTACTTGAAGATCAGGACTCTGTAAAACTTGATGCCGGAAATTTTTACTCTTATAAATGGAGTACCGGAGATACATCAAACTTTTTATATGTAAAAGACGAAGGCTGGTATTCTGTACTCGTTGAGAATGAATCGGGCTGTCATTCTTCAAAATCGGTACTGGTTATGCAACAATCTGGTACAGAGAACGAAATTAACAACGATTGGAAAATTATTAATCCCAAGCCAGCTTATCTGACGGGATTAGATGTATTTTTTATTAACGAAAGAACGGGATTCATTATCAACAACAATAGTTTATTAAAAACAACAAATAGCGGGAATAGCTGGGTAAAGGTAATGACATTGTCATCTGCAAATCGCATTGTGTTCAAAAATTCCATAGGCTATATCATCGGAAATGGTGGTACAGTTTATAAGTCAACACACGCAGGAGGCGGATGGAATAAACTAAGTACAAATTTTACAGATAACCTGAATGCCATATCACTTATTACGGAAGATACCATAAGGATTTCCAGCAGTACTAAACTTTTTTCTTCCAACGACGGAGGGCTCACATGGGACATCTCTCCAATCGAAGGAGAAAAAGTTAATGACTCATATTTTACCAATGCAAATACGGGGCATGCAGCTTGCAATAACGGTACGATTTTAAAAACCGTTGATGGCGGAATAAACTGGCAAAAGACTTTAAGCACCAATACATTTCCATCCGACTTTTTCAGAATTGTTTTTATAAATGACTCTATTGGATTTGCCTCTCGAGAACACAATGAAATATTCAAAACTACAAACGGAGGTGAAACGTGGCAGCATATAAATGGTTTGGATGCTATTTATGATATGCATTTTTTAGATACTGAAACGGGATATTTGAGTGGAGAACACGGCGTTATTTATAAAACTATTGATGGTGGAAAAAATTGGCAATATATAAGCCAAACAGGAAGAATTTACGCTTACGACCTATATGGGATATTCTTTATAAACAAAAATGAAGGTTATGCAACAGGCGCCAGAGGAAGAATCCTTAAAACGATAAACGGTGGTGGTTCGTGGCAAGAGTATGCTCCTACCTATAATGATATAAGGCAATTAGATTTCATATCCGACAGTATTGCATATATACTGGTTGGAAATGAAATTTACAAAACATCCAATGGAGGCGAAACGCTGATAAATATAGGAGCTCCTTTAACAGGGCAGAAAACAGGACAATTTGATTTTGTCAATGAGAATATCGGTTATGCTATTGCAGGCGGATCAACTGGAACATCAGCTTCAAGTGATAAAGTTTACAAAACTATTGATGGAGGAATGAACTGGGAACCAACCAGCAATGAATTTGAGTATTTTCACGATAATTTTTATTCTATTGACTTTATAAACGAAAACCTGGGTTTTGTCAGTGGAGGCTACAATGGGAAATCGGTTTTCAGGACTAAGGATGCTGGAAATACTTGGGAGAAAGTTGAAAATATTTGCTTTGGACAAATGCAATTCCTTGATTCATTGAATGGATATGGTCTAAGGATTTATAATGCTTTTTATCGTCTTTATAAAACCACTAACGGAGGAGACTCTTGGTCAATAGCTTTTGAAATAGAGGAGGATATCAAATCTTTTTATTTCATCGACAAAAACACCGGCTATTTACTTGGAGACAATGGACTTATTTATAAAACCGTTGATGGTGGTGAAAATTGGAAAAAATTGACCATTCCTTATGAGTACTATGTTTATGTAAAATTTATTTCTAAAAACATTGGTTTTATACTTGATGAAGATGGTAAACTCTATAAAACAGCTGATGGTGGTGATAATTGGGAATTATGGACACAATTATATGGAATAAACGCAGTTGAAATTCAAAAAGAAAAAATATACATATATGGAACTTTTGGGAAAATTCTTGAAAATTCTATCAAGACCGATTCTGTTTCCGTTCATATTAATGCAGCAGATTCCATTACAAACACGAGTGCGCTAATATCAGGAACAGCCGCTTCAAACGGAGGGACGATCGATTCTGTTGTATTTGAATATTCGGACGACGGAACCTTTTCAAATAAAATTGTTTTGGATGCAGCAATTAACAATGATTCTTCTGCTTTTGTTTCAACCATGCTCAGCCAATTAAAAAGTAATACAAATTATTTATATCGGTTATATGCAGTCCAGGCCGACAAAAAATACTATAGCGACATTCGCAGTTTCAGCACTTTAAACGATTATGAGATCAAACTCGACTACGTGTATGATTACTCTTCCGACCAAGCCAAGTTAACTGGCCAGATAATATCCAGGGATACATCTATTACAGATATTGAGTTTCAATACAGTACTGATAATTCGTATGAAAATAATATTTCTGCTACACCAAATATTGTATCGGCAAATGAAACCGCTACTGTTGAAGCTATACTTACATCACTTAATCCCGAAACCAGATACTACGTAAGATTAAAAGCGAATTATCGTGGACAGATTATATATAGCAGTTCAACAACTTTGTTTACAACTACCCCAGAATATCAGATTAATATGAATTCACCATACGTTAATGAAAAAAGCCTTACCATTCAGGGATATATCAGGGCATTTAAAGACACCATTACAAATTTGATTATTCAGTACGGAAAATCCAGGAATTACGATCTCAAAGCGCCAGCTGTTCCGGATACAATTCATAAAGGACAACAACAGTTTTTTGAGTGTCAACTAAATGACTTAGACTCAAATACAGTTTATTTCTACCGACCTTGTTTTGTAATGGGAACAGATACTGTTTATGGCGATGAGAACATCATTAGTCTGAACCAGGAATTGGACATTGCCATACTTGGAGCAAAAGAAGTGTCCGACAGTTCCGTTCTTGTAAAAGCAATAGTCAATTCCTATAGGAAATACGTATATGATATTAAATTCATGTATGGTATAAACGGAGAATTCACTGACTCAATTTATTCATATCCCAGTTATATAAGTTATAGTTCAACAACAGTTCAGGCTACAGTTAACGGATTAATACCAAATTCAGAATATACATTTAAGCTTTCAGCAATCTATAACTCAAACAGAATTTATTCCGACACTACTTCATTCTTCCTCGCTGGCACTACCGGTATTGCGAAGCAAAATAGGCTATCCGATGTAAATATATATCCAAATCCGACGGAGCAGTTTGTGACTATAAAATGCAGTAATCCAGTTTCATATATTGAACTCAGAAACCTTCAGGGAATTGTACTCATAAAAAGTCACAATTTAGAATTGGATATGTCTGAATTTCCTTCTGGAGTATATATTGTTAAAGTATTTCTTAATAAAGAATTTGTTACTCGAAAGATTATAAAAAAATAACGCAGGCTAATAATAAGGGATCAATCACATGTATGATCCGGGGGACTCTACTGTGATTGTCCCTGTGTTGCACCCAACCTAAAGGGGGTTCAAAGCTGTGTAGTTTCAATTATTTTGTTTTCGGGCATTGTTTGATTTTCCAATTGTTTTTTTGTGATATCATGATACTAATAAAGAGTTCACGAGAAAGGAGCAATAGGACCAGTTTAAAAATTACAAAAACGGCTATTTTGTAAAATTCATTTAAATAATAGTACGATAGATTTTTGACATATGGTTGCTGGAATATTTTTGTTAAATTAGTATCCATTGTAAATACTTACAAAGTAATATTATTCTAATAATAAGGCTTTTAGTACTAAGAGTGAATTTTTCCGATATAAGAGAAATATATGTAATACGTATACAACAGAGTTGGCTGCAAGCGAGGCTGACTGCTAAAAACAAACATGTCCTGATTAAAATAACTTTACAATAATAAAACAGAATGATTCTCGATTACTCAAATAAAAATTTAAGATTTTATAGATTATTATTCTATCGCAGCTTCGGATTGATTTTCTTCTCGATTGTGCTTATTGGCATAATTAGTCTTGCGATTTATTTCCACAAACCTGATAGGTCGAATGTTGTAATTATTGCCAATAGTCTTTTACTCGGTTTGATTTGGACTCTTGAATATATTGGATACTATAGATTTATTTTCGGTTTTAAGAGAATTAATAGAAACAGTAGACTGATTATTGACAAGGATAATATGACAATTAAATCTCAGAGTCTAAACGACAATGTATTATCAGAAATAAGCAAGATTTTAAAAGTGACAGTTCATTCACATTCAAGAAATGAATTACCATTTGAAAATCCTGAGAATATATGTGATAAGATTGAGAATTTTCTTCATAGAAATATGAATAACAATAAAAAATACTCTAATCTTTGGTATTTGCAGATTAATACAAATGATTCTAAAACTTATATCATGACTCCATTAATGATTAAGATTAATGAGATACCATTTAAGGATTTTGATATTGTTTATGAGAACAATCTAAATATAGGATTGAGTGGCCATAGTGCTTAAAAACAGATAATTATAGATAAAACCAACTGATTAAAATAGAAAACCGCCAGCAGCTAGTCGAGTAAGCCAGGGGAATTTCACCCCTAACTTCCTATCGAAAACTGTAAATGAATGTCTCTGCCAATACGGTCCCCTATTGTGCAATAAAATTAAACGAATCAGCTGACATACAATAAATCAAGTTTAGATGCTATTTACTTAGTTTATAAATTTCACTTCCTGCTAATAAAAAACATCCTAAACCATAATCCTCAAAATCGGGGATACTGTTATATGTAACTGGCTGCCCATCTGACGGTTGTTTTCCAGTACCTTGTACATAACCTAAAAAACCGCTTTCATGAACTGATTCTTTTGTCAACGCACTCCAGCCATTACTTGCTGCATTCAAATATTTTTTTGTATTCAAAATGCCATTATTTATTCCCCAGGCAATTCCGTAAACAAACAGAGCAGTTCCCGAAGCTTCTTTTCCTCCATAATTTCCGGAATCATGAAGACTTACATTCCAAAAACCATCCTCACGCTGTATGGGTAACAAAGCTTCGACCATTTCTTTATATGTCTTAAGGTATTCTTCCCTGTGCGGATCATTCTCCGGAAGTATGCTCATAACTCTGACGAGGGCTGCCAAGACCCAACCATTTCCACGGCTCCAGTAACAATCTTCTCCGTTAGGTTCTTTGTATGGAGGAAGAAAATCTTTGTCTCTCCACCACAAACCATCTTTTTCATTATATAACCCTTGTGTTTCCTTCGTATTCATATACATTTTGTACATCCTCTCAGAATACTTTGAATCGCCTGTTATCACTGACAACTTTGCAAAAACAGGCATTGCCATCTGAAGAGCATCAATCCAATTCCAATCATTAATTATATCAGTATTCAGCATCAGATCTACCGACTCTTTAATCTTTTTCAATCGTTCCGGTTTTGGCTCCAACAAATACAAATCAAGATAAGTTTGTCCGCAACAATGATTATCAGCATTGCGCGTTTCAGTACCATTGCGCGACCCCCATTGGTGTGCTTCCCCCCAATTAACAGCATACTGAAGATACCTTTTTTGTGGATTAATTTCATACAATGCCATAAGCCCCTCATAATAAACCGCACGAGTCCAAAGATTACTCGGGCGCTCTTTGTTTGTGATAACATTTTTCCCGGGATCAGGCCATTTTTCCATGAAATAATTATTAGTTAAAACCATTTTATCTATCACTTCCTGCCTTGCCGGCAATTGCTGTGCTCGTAAAAAGTAAAAACTGACAAGAAAAAAACCAGTCAGTAAAATAATTTTTGTTGTTTTCATATCTTTCTTAATTTTTCGGGTTATCATAAAAGGCTTTTTTACCCATGGAATAGAAGAGACAGCTTTACCAAAATAACTCCACTATCTATCTCCCGTCCAGCCTGTAACATATTTTCTGATTAACACGATCTGCATCAAATTCAACTTAACTATTCTACATATGAGAAAATGTAGTTCTTTAATAAGGATTTGTTTACAAATATTGAAATCAAATACTCTTATCATAATACAATTATTTCGGATTAATTTTGAATACAAAAGGAGATGCAGTCATAAATTTACCTCCTTGTGATGTGACGAAAAGATAAGTTGGCCTGCCATTCTGCATCAATACTTGCGGCCTTTCAAAACGCCCATATTTACTAAGATATTTCGGTTTTGGAGGCTGACTTATATAGTGAGACACACCAAAATAACTTATTTTCGGTTTTGACCAGTGTATGCCATCATCGGACTCCAGAATTATTCCCACCTCATGATCGAAACGCCCCATATCCCGTGCAAGCATATAAAACTTTCCATTTTCAATAAAAACATTTCCATCTTCCAACTGGCGGTTGTTACCAAATTTTGAATAATCAACAATTGGATTTCCCGGGTAACGTTTATATGGTCCTTCTAATTTATTCGCAATAGCAAGCCCGTACTTTCTGTTGCCCCTGATTTTAGGATTTACCGGATTTTCATATTCTTCAGTATTCCATGATTTGTAATACAGCCAGTATTCCCCATTTGGATGTTTTATAAATGAGGGGTTTGATGTACAATGATCATCCCAAGCTCCATGCGAACCTGCATCCAGTAAGGGTTTTTCGGTGCGTTTCCAGGGGCCCTCCAGAGTATCTGCAACTGCCAAACCAATCCGTTTTGTATTTGTTTTCTTATTTGAATTCCCCATATAAAACAAACAATATTTTCCATCAACATATTGAATATGCGGATTATGACAGGTAGTTGCATCCCAAAAACCTTCGCCTCGAGGCGCCAGGATTGTTGTAATTTCAGAATATGGTCCTTCCGCTTTATCGGCAACTGCATGTGCAATTTCCGAACAGCTAATCCAGCCTCCCATCCCTTTCGAAGAGTCCCAACGAGAGAAGAATACATGAAACTTTCCATTAGAAGCAAGAACAGGGCTGCATCCCCATACATAATAACCTTCCATCTCTAAAATTCGTCCCAATGGTTTTAACCGCTTTGAAAATTCCGAAATATATTTCTTGTTATAGCGATTAATCAAGTCTCCTAAGGTATTTATTCCCGGAAGGATAAAAACGCCTCCACTAAAAGTAGATTGTTTTATAAATTTTCTTCGAGTAAGCATTTATGTTCGTTTAATTAAGCATTCAACCTAAAAAAAATAATGTCTGTTCTTAATGGTTACGATATCGTTTTTATTACATGGATGAGTACATCAGTTCATTTGAATAGAGAAACTTTTACCGGTCTTCTTAATGTTTAATTGTTGCATGTTTTCATCATACTCCCAGCTTTCGGCCCCTGAAATACTAGCTGGCTTTGTTTTGCAGCTAACAAAAAATGTATAATTGTGTGTTTTCTGCCCCCTAACTTCAATTGTTTTTCCTTGATTTTTATTCGTAATTTTTACTTCAGAATAATAAAAACCATCTCCCAGTGGCTCAAAGAAATTAACAGATGCATCTTCTTTCTTCATAATATATACTTCCAGTGGTACGGAGAATTTTGTGGTATCACCACTGAGCAAAGCCTGTTTTTCTGTTGGATTTACCGGAATAATTACCGATTTTGCATCACTATTTATTTTTCGAAACTGTTCGTCGAGAGTAAGTTTTGTGTTTTCTTTCATTGGTGCCACATTGGTTTTCATTAACATGGGTTGCTGAACATTATTACATTCAACAAGTTCAATTGGTTTTCCTTCTTTTGTTTTTAGTTGCACATTGGTCATGGTCCAGTTGCTGGCATAATTCAGCTTTCCACTTTCTTCTGCATCAATCGATACATTTTTCCATTGTACTTCGTGAATTGGCTTTTCGGCGTATGCATTTGCATAAAATGCCTGTTTTGCTTTCTCCACAACAATGTCACTAAGTTTAATATTTCGAAATTCAGGAATTCCTTTTTCTGCAGGCACAACAGGTTGGCTTAGTACTCTCCATCGCTCAGGAATTTCATTTTCAGGAATATTATCAGGAATACGGCAATAGCTGTATTCAGGATACCAATTCAGTTCAAAATGAAAAGGATTGGCTACGTCCTTCATTTTTATATCGTGGAAATAAATATTTTCAATCAATCCGCCACGTACTTTTGCCGATTTAAAGCGAATGCCAATATTCGTTCCAATGGCTTCCAGTCCATAAACTTCAATATTCCGCATTCCACCAGAAGTTTCACTACCTAAAGTAATCAATCCGTGGCCGGCACGCGTAATACAATTTCGGTAAACGATGTTTTCTGCCGGGCGATTTACTCTTAACCCATCAGCATCTTTTCCGGCTTTAATACAGAGGTTATCATCGTTGCAGTCAATATCACAATTTTCAACTAAAATATCTTTTGAAGAATCGGTGTCTATACCGTCGGAGCTCGGCCCAAAACCATCAATATTATTCCGAACAACCACGCCATCCACATGCACCCGCGTGCTATAAGTGAGAGAGATTGTCCAGAAACCGGCACGTTTGACCGTAAAATCTTTTAAAAGCACATCTTCTGATTTCCATACTACCACAGGCCGCACACGTTCACAATCATAATCAAGTGCCCAGCGAACGCCGTTATCTTTATATTCGCCCCACATTCCGCCACTGTACCGGGGATCTCCCCAAAACTTATCCCACCAGTATTTTCCGTTTCCATCAATAATACCCTTCCCTGTTATTCTTACATTTTTCTGTTCGTAAACGTTAATCAGTGCGGCGGGCCATTCCATTTCAATTCCGGCAATTCGCGTCCACAAGCGAGGATAATAACGATTATCCTGAATCGCTTTTATTTCAACTCCTTCATCAATACGAAGTTCTACATTTGACTTCATAAATAACGCTCCCGACAAATACGTTCCGGCCGGGAAAATTACCTTTCCGCCACCGTTTTTAGCCGCAGCATCAATAGTTTTTTGAATAGCTTCTGTTGCTAAGGTTTCTCCGTCGTTAACAGCTCCATAATCAGCCACATTAAAAATAGCATCGGGAATTCTCGCAAAACCTTCACTATAAAAAATATTTTCCAAACGGGTTACCAATCCGCTTTTGGATTTCTTTTCTTCTTTCGAACTGCAAGAATGAAGCAATAGGGCGGCAACCGGAAGTATCCATAAAACAACTTTGCTTATTTTTCTATACTGTTTGATTAAATAGTTTTTATTCTTTTTCATATTTAGAATATCATTTTGTGTTTATTCAGTGGCTTGAATTTTCTGACCTCAAAGCAGAAATACTATTTGATGCCAACTTTTTTTATTTCAGTTGCTTTGGTTTTATTGCCAATAAAATAACCGGGCCAAGCAATCCCGACGGCAGTGGGTCCCAGTTAGCAGCTGTAAAATTACCATCCGCCCCTACATTCTCCCGCAAATGAGCAGCAAAATTTATATTATAAAATTTTTTATAGTTTATTCCATTTTTGTCCATATCAATAATTCGGTTAGCCATAAGGTTGGTAACTTTTATCTCCAGCGAGTTTTGAGTTCGAAGGAGCGTGTCAGGAAGTATAATACGAAATTCCGGACCAACAAGAGTTCCAATATCAGTTCCATTCAAAACAACGGTAGCCGATTCATGTACTTCTCCTAAATCGAGCATATAATTTGTTTTAGTGCCAGATGGTAAGCTGAAGCTATTTTTGTAGGAAGCAGTTCCCGAAAACTTTTGTAATTCATCTGAAACTTCAGTCCAGGATGTTAATTTATTTGTTTTGTATGCCACAGGTAATGTTGGCCCTCCTTTTTCAAAATCAACTTCCCACTCGTTATCAAGTCCTCGTTCAACTTTTGTTTCTTCCCAAACCGGATAATTTGTTAGATTAACATTTGTGGGGTACCATTGAAGAATCAGAGTCTCACCCCGTTTTAACTGCAAATAAACCTGAGCATTCCCACCTTCCTTCTTACGGATAGTAGCCTTACCCAATGATTGTTCTGCCGGATTGAACCAAACCGCCTCTTTTCCTGCAGAATTTAAAGTTATCCACTGTTCAACCTTTTTTTCCGACCAGTTACTTATAAAATAACACGTTCCTTCCGATCGCTCAATACGCTTGAACCAAAGTCCCAATTCAGCCAATTGTTCGTTCAGAACCTTAGATTCAGAAAGCATCGTTTCCACATTCGCGCCAGTCCTGATTTTTCCTTTGCCGATTTGTGCAACAGAATAATTTTTTTCCTTATTCCAGTTCAATTCTTTAACTATTTGCTGAAGGTCAGATTCTTTTTTTCTAAAATCTTTCAAGCCAGGAACTTTTGCAGGAATCTTGTTCTCAAAAATGACAGTTGCCCCAGATTCTGCAAGACGAAAAAGTTTCTTTAAAGTTTCCAGAGGGATATAATCACAATTTGGTACAACAATGGTTTTATAGGATACACCTCCTGACGAAATTATTCCGTTATTGAATTCTAGTTTTTGTATTTGTCTGTCTGAAATATAATCAAACAAAAAACCTTTTTGAAGGAGGTTATTACCAAGCTCACTTGTTAATTCAATTGCATGCCCACCAAAATGCGGCAACTTTTGCAGGTCTCTTTCCATCCAGGTCTGGTAAATAGGAAAATACACAAGAATATCATTATTCGGTTTAGAATTTTGCAGAAACGACTGACAATTGCTGATATACTGGTTCACCGATTTCAATTCATTCCACCAAGTATTTGTTGGAGCAAAATGCACGGCTGCATAAAACATCCATCCTGGCCATTTTTCATCAACAGGCGAATATGGCGTTCCGTGGTAAACAATATGATTGACACCATTTGCAAAATACCTGTCAGCATTTTCTTTTACTGCAGAAAGAGTACTTAAGAAATGCTCATCAAGCCAGGTAGCAGCTTCGCATGAAACCAGTTTTTTGCCCGAAGTGTTTCCTACTGAACTGGCCATTTTAATTCGTAGCGGGTCTATTCCTTCTGTTTCTGGAATATGGCTGGCATCATATAAATCGAGTATATTGGCAGGTGAGCCGTGTGACTGGTTGCGAATAATTGAGTGATGGGATTCCGCCCAGTCTGCCCAGACTTTTGTAAAACGATACAGTAACAAATCAGAAATTGTTTCGCGATAATCGCACAATACGCGTTTGTTCGTTTTTTCATCAGAGTCGCCCACCAAAGCAGGCAGAAATTCTTTTAGATCATAACCCCGTCGCTGTTCAAACTCATCAAAAAACAAAGGAGTCCAATTAGCATTTCCAAAGGCATCATCTACTTCATAAGAATCATTAAAAAAAGCACGAAGACCGCTTAAGTCAATATTTTTTGAATTTATGTCAAAATCAGCTAAAAAAGCCTTGGTTGCTTCCTCTGAAAAATGATCTACCACATTTCCCTCTCCTCCCGTGCCGGCGCGTTCTACCATTTTACCATGCCACCCCTGAAAAATGGCATACAACGTCCAACTACCTTCAGGAGTCTTCCAGTTTAGCACCCCGTTTTCATCTACATAAGATGTTAATTCAATGGCCTTACCCTCTTCACTATAAGCCATCAATGTTTGCAGAGGCAGAGGCTTTTCAAAACGAACCTGGTCCAAGGCCAGTTCCTGCAGATTGGTATTGTTGCTTATTGGGAATTTAATGTTGGCTATATCAACTTTTTTCCCAACTGCACGCACCATTGGTTGCTGAATAAACTCAATTTTTTTATTTAATTTTTCGCCACCTTGTAATTGATATTTTTGATATTGAAAATTCTTACAAGCGTTATCGGCGTCAATCCAGGGGCCGCCAAATGGCCATCCGGATGCATTTGCCAGATCTATACCCAATCCAAGACGTTTTGCTTCTTTCAAAGTATATTCCAGCATTTCCATCCATTTTTCGGATTGAAAAGGAATTGATTTATCTTCATATCCTTTAACATCATAAATGGGAGTAATTTCCACACCTCCGAAACCGGCCTCTTTTAATGCTTCAAGATTGGCGGTCAGTCCCGCCTCATCAACAGCACTTCCGTGCCACCACCAGCGTGTCCACGGAGCCGTTTCATTTGTTTGTTCTGGCCATTGGGGCTGAACATTTCTCTCGCAAGACGATAAAATAAATAGTATTCCTATGTGAAGGATTATAAATAGTTTTATGATTTTACTTGTTTTCATGCGTTTATAATATAGAATTGATATCTACAAAACTTTAAATCAGAATATAAATGTTAGCTTTTGTCATAATAGTATGAATCTCTTCAGGTGCATCCACACTTGTTTCAAATGTACCATTGGCGAGTAGAGTAGTTTTACATATTTTACTTTAACAGCACCTATGGGAGTTGCTGTCGTACTCTGCCGCAAAAATATAGGAAGGAAACTGAGCAAAAGTTTTTGCATAGATTAATTTTTTTGATAAACCTTTGTAAACCTTGAATACAGTTGGAAATATCTGACTGAAAATAGTTATTGAAATTCGTTTTTTCAGAATGGAAACACTTCTGATTCCGTTCTGGCATTTTTCATAATTTCGTCCATTTCTTTTACAATCTCGGGATACTTAGCTGCCAAATCTATTCTTTCCCCTATATCATCTTTTAAGTTATAAAGCTGGGTTGGTTCATCTCCTGCTGCAACACTAACCTTTACTGCTTTCCAGTCGCCTTTGCGGACAGCCAGCCGCCCTCCCATTTCATGAAACTCCCAATACAAGTACTCATGTTCTATTTGCCCAGCTTTGCCTAAGAGCGTTGGTAAAAATGAAATACCATCAATATTTTGAGGAACTTTAGCTCCTGTTATGTCAGCAATAGTGGGCATTACATCCCAAAATGCTGATAAATGTCTGGTAGTCGTTCCCGCTTCAATTTTCCCCGGCCAGCGGACAATCATCGGCTCACGAATGCCTCCTTCGTACAAATCGCGTTTGTATCCTTTTAACGGTCCATTGCTATCGAAATAGTCGGGGTCGGCACCGCCTTCTAAATGAGGACCATTATCAGAAGAAAACAAAACAATGGTATTATGATCCAGTCCGAGTTCCTTTAGCTTTGTCATTATTTCCCCCACCTGTTCATCTAGTAAAGTCACCATTGCCGCAAAAGCAGCATGAGATTCGGGTTGTGTTCCGTAACCACCGATTCGAAAACGCTCGTCGCCAGGTTTTGTACCTTTATAACTTTTTTCAGGAAGATACTCTCCACGAAATTTTTCTATATACTTTTCAGGAAGCAGTAGTTCTGCATGAGGTATTGTAGTTGGATAATACATAAAAAAAGGATTATCCTTATTTTTTGCAATAAATTGTAAAGCCTTCCTATGAATTAATTCAGGGGCATAAGTACTAAGTTTATCTCCTGTATTTTCTTCCAGCATCTGCTTTTTCTGATTATACCACAAATGAGATGGATAATAATTATGGGCAAGTGTTTGGCAATTGTAACCATAGAACTCGTCAAATCCCTGCATATTGGGGTCTCCGTTTGAGCCAGGAGAGCCCAAACCCCATTTCCCAAATGCACCGGTAACATAACCATTTTGTTTTAGCATCTCAGCCAAAGTAAAGGTTGAATCCGGCATAGGCCACTGGCCTTCATCTCCCCAATGTTTATTTCCCCGAACAGGCGTATGTCCTGTATGTTGCCCGGTCATTAATGATGAGCGAGAAGGAGCGCAAACTGTTGATCCTGCATAATGTTGTGTAAAAAGCATACCTTCAGCTGCCAGTTTGTCGATATTGGGAGTTTGAAAATGCTTTTGCCCGTAACAACTTAAATCTCCGTAACCAAGATCATCAGCAAGTATGTAAATAATATTTGGCTTTCCCAAAACTGTTTTATCAGGAGCGTCCTTACAGGCCATAAAGAAAGGTAAAAGGAAAAAAGTTAGAAAGAAATGTTTTATTGTTGGTTTCATATCAAACTAAAAAATTACAAGTGAAGCTTATTAAAATTATCATTATTTTACGAGAAATAATGTTCCCTAAAGCATTTTGACATTAAAAGGAGACAAGAAAGTATTCTTGTCCCAAATACTCTCATTGTCTCTTTATGCATGAGCAGATTTAAAAATTTATCTAACTAAACTCTATTTTTATTGATATCCCTTATTCTGAGTGTAGAGACCTTCTTTTACATCGATCTCGTCCTGAGGGATGGGAAAAATGATAGACGTATAATCAATTGATGAAGGCATTTGATTTAAAAAGTCTTCATCACTGGCAAGCCATTCGTTCATAATAGTGAGCACTTTTCCTGTTCTGACCAAATCCGGCCAGCGCCTGCCTTCTGAGAAGAATTCTTTTCTTCTTTCTTCCAATAACTGATCGAGAGTAACATTTGTGAGTTCAGACAGTCCGGCGCGCGCTCTAACCTTATTTACAATATCGTCAACTTCTGCTTGAGTTCCTGATGCTCCTTGTAAAATACATTCTGCTTTCATCATCAATACATCAGTGTATCTCAGGATCGGAAAATTCAGCGCAAAGTCGAATCTATCGCTACCCCATGTATTTTCATCATTACAACACCATTTTATAGCAACAGGATCATCCTGGATAGAACCTAAAACAGAATTATACCATGTATAAACTACATTGAAATTATCGCGTACATCATTAGATGTAGTATCGTAAGCTGCAAATAAATCTTTTGAAACATTTACACTTTCAGTTCCTATTGAATATGAATAGCCGATGGTTTTCCAATATTCACTGCTTGAATTTATTAATCCCGGATATTCTCCTCCTGTACCATAACCTCCATTTGTAAACTGAATATCAAATATAATCTCATCACTATTTTCGTAATCCAGACTGAATATGTTTGTATAGTCATCCAGCATTTCGTAATTACCGTTGTCGATGATGTCATCTAATAACTCCAGGGCTTTGTCGTATTCGTCGGTGTCTAAACAAGGACCATCCGGATGAAGTTGCGGGCCGGAGCGCATCAAATAAACCCGGGCCAATATTCCTTCTGCAGCATATTTAGTTGCTCGTCCAACATCGTCACTACTTGAATAGGATTCAGGTAAAAGCTCTATTGCTTCTTTCAAATCATCTATAATCAGAGTATAAACTGAATCAACACTGCTTCGTCCAATATTAAGCGCATCCATTCCGGTTAGTACTTTGTCAATAACAGGAACTTTCCCATAAAATTTCACCAAATCGAAATAGAAAAAGGCCCGTAAAAATTTCGTTTCACCTAGCAAACGATTATACATATTTTCATCTGTAACAATATCTGTAGAAATGTAATTTAAAACCGTGTTAGCCCGCATGATTCCTGTGTAATTATTGTCCCAAGGATATTCAACAAGTTCATTGGTTGCAATTGTATTCTCAAAATTACTGATCGGATCCCAGGAGCGAACACTTGAACCTGTTGCTGGAGTAACATAAAAATCATCAGAACGAACATCGCCCAGGTAAAAATCATTTTGAGGAAAATCAGCAAGCGAATTATAAATACCATTTACTGCCTGCTCTATTTCATCGGCTGTAGAATAATAGCTTCCCGCACTCATGGATGAAACCGGATATAGGTCTAAATCATTTTCGCAAGCTGTTATAAATAAAACAAACAGGCTGCTTAATAAATAAAATATATTTTTCATAACAAATAAGTCTTAAAGGTTAAAAGGTAAAATTCACACCAAAAATCATTGATTTTGCCAACGGAATACCGCCATAGTCGTCTCCACTTGTATTTATGGCTTCCGGGTTTGCACCTCCGTCGTATTTATCCCCTCCGAACCAGTTTTCAGCGGTTACATATATTCTTGCTCCACTAATTAACTGAGAATTAATTATCCTTTTTAAGTCATATCCAAGGGTTATATTTCTAATTCTCCAGTAGTCGTTTGAATACATCCAGTCGGTATTTTTAATTCGCCCAAAAGAAGATTTGGCTTTTCCTTTTAGTCCGTTGCCCGGGTCGGCAGCAGATCGCCAGCGATAAGCCCACGCGCTTATCTGGTTATCTAACCATCCTGTGCCGGTCCGGTCGATTGCCCTACCAAATGTGGAGTAAATAGTTCCACCGTGTTGTCCCTGAGCAAAAATAGTAAGATCAAATCCTTTATATTTGAACGTATTTGTTATCCCCCAGGTATAATCAGGATTTGGGTGCCCCAGAATTTGTCGGTCGTCAGCAGAAATTGTCCCATCTTTGTTAAAATCTTCGTACTTCGGATCACCTTCTTCCTGACTTCCATAAAGAGCAACATTGTTGGCTATGTCCTCTGCGGATAATATTCCAATTTGCTTAACTACATAAACACTATACATCGGATGTCCAACTCGTAATATATTGTGATTAATATCATAAGAACCACCTAATATATCAGCATCATTGGGACCCAAATGACGGACTTCATTCCCATTGAAGCTCAAATTCAGTCTGGTATCCCATTTAAATTCCCCGACAAAATTTCTTGTATTTAATTCGAATTCCCATCCATGATTAAATACTTCGCCTATATTCGTTAAAGAAGATTCGAACCCTGTTGTTGCCGGAACATTTATTTCCAATAACAAATCAGTATTGGTCTTCCGGTAGTATTCAACTGATCCAAATATGCGATTATTTAAAACTCCATAATCTATCCCAAAATTGTAAGTTTCAGATTTCTCCCAACTTAAGTCGGAATTAGCTATATTTTCAGAAGTGAGCCCAACAACCTGATTGCCACCAAAAGAATAATCAGAAGATTGAAGGAGTGCTATGTGCTCATAGTCGCCTCCCAGCCCATTATTTCCTGAAATTCCCCAACTTGCCCTTACTTTAAAAATTGTTAGCCAATCAACGTCTTTCAGAAAATCTTCATCAGATACACGCCATCCTAAAGATACAGCAGGAAAAATCCCCCATTTTGTTTCATTCCCAAAACGTGAGGAGCCATCTCTACGGATACTGGCAGAAAGTAAGTAGCGATCCATATAGTTATAGTTCATTCTTCCGAAGTAAGAAATCAATACATTTTTTGTTTCTGTTGTGTATGTATTCGTAGCCGAAATACCATTTGCATCATTTAAAGTAGTAATATAGTCGGTACCAAATCCATCCGAGCCATAAATTTGGGCATAATCAACGCGTGTCATATTATATGAAATACCTCCTACTGCCGAAATTGTATGCTTATCATCAAAGGTTCTGTCGAATGAAATGGTATTTTCATTTACAAAAGTTTGACGATTGTAACTTTTGTACCGACCTCTGGCTGTTCGTGAGCCATAACTTCCACTAACCCCGGCAGGCTTATAATACTTGTAGCGAGAATCCGTATTATCTAGGTTTAACGTGGTTTTAGCGTGTAAGCCTTTGATAACCTCATAATCCCCGTATATACTCGTAAGTGTTCTAAAATTTTTCGTTAGTCCTGTTGTATTTCTTAATACTGCAACCGGGCTGTTTCTGCTATTTCCCCAAATATAAGTTGAATATTCTCCGGTATTATAGTAGTCTACTCCACCACTTCCAGTTGAAACAATTGGAGGCATGCCTACAGCAATATGAAACATATTGTCCTTCCCTTCTACTCCCGGGTCATTCTTTTCTGAATAAGAAGGTGCAATATTTATTCCCGCTGTTATTTTGTTGCCTGCTTTTACTTCTACATTAGCCCTTGCGGAATAGCGAGTATAGTCAACTCCCAATACGAACCCTTGCTGATCCAAATAATCTCCTGACACAAAATATTTTACCGCATCAGTTCCTCCAGATGCAGAAAGTTGATAATTATGCACGGTTCCTTTACGAAAAATTTCATCCTGCCAGTTAACATATTCAATTCCCGGATGGCCCGATTCTCCCCATGCAGGATCAGGAATCATTGAGCGGTCAAAACTACCATTGGTTGCCACACGAGTGTCGTAATCATCATTTATTGATGCAGATGGATAAGCTGCCAAATAAGTTTGGTTCATTACCTCATAGGCTCTGTTTAGCCATTGCTCTGAATTCAGCATTTCAACTTGCCTCTGAGCCTCATTCCAACCGGTATAATAATTAAAGCTGATTTTAGGTTTCCCTACCTTCCCGCTTTTCGTTGTAATTAAAACAACTCCATTAGATGCCCGTGAGCCGTAAATAGCTGCAGCAGCGGCATCTTTTAAAACCTGAATCGATTCTATATCACTTGGATTTAAATTATCCAGTGGATTTCCTGTAGCATAGGCACCTGAAGAATTTTGGGAGGATACTTCCAGCGGGAACCCATCAATTACATACAATGGTTCATTATTTGCAGAAATTGATCCAGCTCCGCGAACCTGAATACTTAGTCCGGTTCCGGGCATTCCACTGGTTTGTTTTACCCGAACACCGGAAATTTGTCCAACCAAAGCCTGGTCAACCCGCTGAATAGGTCTTTCGCCCAGTGCATCAGCCTTATACTGTGCGACAGCTCCGGTTATATTCGATTTCTTTTCTGTTCCATAACCAATAGCGACTACTTCTTCCAAACCTATTGAGCTGGGTGCTAATTTTATATTGATAAGAGACTTCCCTTCCACAGGCATTTCAATTGTTCTCATTCCAACAAAAGAAAAAACTAACACTGCATTATCTGAAATATTCGTGATTGAATAATTTCCATCAACGTCAGAGATAGTTCCGTTTGTGGTACCTTTTATAATTATGGTTACTCCCGGCAAAGGCTCATCCTCTTCATTGGTTACTTTCCCAGATACCGATATTTGTTGAAGCGAATAACTTGAAGCGGCAGCCACCTCATCAACAGACGAAATAGCGATATAATGATCTACTATTTTGTAAGTATATTCGTTATTGGGAAGTAATTCATCAAGTATATTTTCGATGGTTTGATTGGTAACCTTTACTGTTACTTTCTTATCCAGGATTTTTTCATTCGACTTGATTACAAAACGATAATCTGTAATCTTTTCAAGATGTTCAATCACCTCTTCAAGCGACGAATTCATATCAAGAGAAATTTTTTGTGTTTGGCCGTATGAAGCAGCATATAAATGTATGCAGAGGCCCATAATTAGAAATGCAGTCATTTTCATAATCCGCAAAATTTGTTTAGTTAATGCCCGCAAAGTGACATAATTAGTTTTTTTCATAAATTTGAATGTTTTATTTGATGAATAAAGTGCCTGTTATAAACAGACGTTTGTTTATCTAAATGGATAGAAGGTGAGAGCTCTATCCATAAAAGGCCGGGAATATCAAATATATTTTTGGCCTTTTTTTAAAAGAATTTGTTTTTTGTTCATAAGATTCATTTTAGTTCATTAATATTTATTGTTCAGTTTACATCTTTATTTCCAGTATATTAAAGTTGGTTTGTCTGTGCGGGGAATAATCTGGTATTTTAGAGAACTGGTTACCCTAAACACTTCTAATATTTGATCTATTGGTTTATTTTTCATTATTGTACCATTGTACAGTTCATCCGCCAGTTTTTCATTTTCTATTATAATTTTAACATTGTACCAACGCTCTATTTTAAGTGCAATTCTGCCCAGCGATTCATTCCTGAAAGTTACCATCCCATCTTTCCAGGAGGTATAAAAGTCAGTATCCACCTGCGAAACTGAAATTTTTCTGGAACTATTTGAGTATTTTGCATTTTCTCCCGGAACCAGTTTTGTCAACTCATTCCCCTGATTATCTATAACACTAACGCTTCCATTTACAAGCGTTGCATTTATTTCCTCATCCTCAGGGTAGGCCCTAACATTAAAAGATGTTCCAAAAACTCTAATATTTATTGCACCAGAAGTGTTAATTGTAAACGGATGCTCCTTATCAGTCTTAACATCGAAAAAAGCTTCCCCTGTTAGCTCAATATCGCGTTTTCCCGAATTAAAATCATTCTTATAGGTAAGTTTACTCCCTGAGTTCAGGCTAACCAATGTACCATCGGGGAGTGTAATTTTAGACATCTGTCCAAAAGGAACTTCAAACTGAGTCTGCTCTTTATATAAAGAAACATTTTCCGGAGTTGATAATTTATAATGACTTGAGAAGATTCCTATACTCAAAAAAACAATTGCAATTGCTGCATATTTTAACAGAGAAAAAATAAAGCGACTACTTTTACGGGCAAGCCTTTTATCTTGTTTTAGTCTCTCCCAGGCTTCGTCCGGATCATCAGTGGAATATTGAGTAAGTGCTCTCAGTTGCTTAAAATGAATAAAATCTTTACGATTTTCAGAAGAAGCGTTAATCCATTGCAATATTTCGTACTTTTCTTCCGGAGAGGCTTCTCCTGAGAGATATTTATAGATTTTTAATTGATCCATTTTATTGCTTTATGTATTATTGTATGCAATCAAAAAGCAAAACCCTATATTAAGAATTTATTTTTTTGAAATAAAGCGAATAAAATTTCTATTTCCCGTGGATTTCTGAATGTCGAGAGTAATAATTTCACATAAAAACAAACACTTAATAAAACAACAAAATTTATACCTTCCCTCTCGTATATTCATAATTGCAAAATAATTTGAATCAGTAAAAAGGGAAGATATTCTGACAGATGTTGTTTCAAAATTTTTAAAGCCCTGGTCATATTGGCTTCAACCGATTTTACCGAAATATCTAATTCTTCTGAAATTTCCTTGTTCATTTTCCCTTCAAAACGCTTCTTCGTAAATACAATTCGACATTTCTCAGGTAATTTTTCTATTGACCTGTTAATTAAATCCTGAAGTTCAAGAAGTTCCATCGACTGAAAGTGAAACCCCTCAAGGGCCTCAATACTAATTTGTTCTTCAACTTTACCTAAAAGTCCTTCTGTATATTTTTTTTCGACAGTTTTGCGCCGCAGATAACTCAAGCATCCTGTTTTTGCATAAGTATACAAGAATGCATTTATCCCATTTACTTTCTCAATTTTGTCTCTATTTAACCATAAATTTATAAATGCCTCTTGGGCAATGTTTCTAGACTCATCCTGTTGATGTACAAACTGGTTGCAAAAACCTACAATTTTATTATAACTTGATTTGAAAATATATTCGAACGCCGATTCGTTTCCTTCTTTGAAGCGGGAAAACAAAAGTTCATTCAAAAGTTTATTTTCAATTGTCATAACACCTGCAAAAAGTTCAACAAAAAACGCAATTTAATTAAAAATTATGTAAAAAATCGAATATAAAAACATTCAACACTTACACTGTTTTTAACGGATTTGTATGTTATCGATTCTAATTACAATACAGGGAAACCACACAAAGGTAAAGAACACAGCATATTCCCTAATTTATTGTTAAATCAGGAAATCATTCATCCACCGCCAGGGTTGGGAGCTGGACACATATCTGATGTTTATGTTGGCAGCAAACATGTGTCTTTGAGCCATTATCGATTTACATTGTCGCTATAGTTGGCTATAAATAGATTTAACCTCAAACATTTCCACCATTCAACAGAAATGTAAATTATGCTCCACAACTGTACCTGAAAAAGTTTATTGATTTTACCCTGAAACAGATTATAGAATTGATGACCGATTATAAAAAAAGAAAGTTACCAAAGCTGTTTATACCATTTACCTGGAATAGGAAAACGGGAAAGATCTCTACCGGAATCATTTGAAGGGGCAGGAATACATGTCGCAAAAATGCAAGACTAAACATGCCCGGAACTAAAGGAAACTTAAATTGGAAAAATACTTCAGAAGGTGTTAAAGTGTTTATTCCTGCAAAATGAGGAACAACCTGCCATGTGGATTGGTATGGTAAGTAAAAAATTCAGAAACAAAACAAACATCTATTTTGAAAAATATTCTTTGGGGGTAACCTTATAAACCTTTTTAAAACACTTGGTAAAATACGATTGACTGCTAAAACCAACGTGGAAGGCAACTTCATTGAAAAGGTAATTTCCGGTTTTTATTAATTCAACTGCTTTCTTTATACGAATCAGGTTTACAAACTCAGAAGTTGTTACCCCCGCAAGCGATTTTATTTTACGGTGAAGCTGACTGCGGCTAATCATAAGCTTGTCGGCCAGCATTTCCATTCCAAAGTTTTCGTCCGAAATATTTTTTTCAATAACAGAACGAACATGGTTCAGAAAAAAATCGTCGAGACTACTTACTTCCACGGTGTTCTGCGAGACAAATTGTTTGCTAAAATTTTCGCGCATACGCCGGCGCTGCTCCAGAATATTTTCAATTTGTTTTACCAGCACATCTTTCTCAAATGGTTTGGTAAGGTAAGCGTCGGCTCCTTTGTCAAGACCAGCAATAAGGTTCTCTGATGATGACAATGCAGTCAGTAAAATTACCGGAATATGACTGGTTTCTATCCGGGCCTTTACAATGCTACAAAATTCGAATCCATCCATTTGCGGCATCATAACATCAGAAATGACCAAATCAATGTTTCGCTTTTTTAGAATTGATATTGCTTCTTCCCCGTTTGTGGCATACGCAACATTGTAATATTTATCAAGAAACTTACAAATAAAGGTGCGAAAATCCTGGTTATCTTCAACCACCAGTATTCGAATCGATTCCCGGGACATACTATCTTTCTTTAATGGAATTGATGAAATCCCGATGTTTTTTAAATTTTTGAATTCCTGATGGCTTTCGAAAAAGATTTTTTGAGCTTTTTGTTTTGACGGAAGAAGCAAAGTAAAACGTGAACCTTTATTTAGAGTACTTTGTGCGATAATTTTACCATGATGCAAAAGTGTATATTCTTTACAAAGCGATAACCCAATGCCGCTTCCTTTAACCTTATCCGCCCTGCCCTTATCCCTCCCCTGCTCAAAACGATTGAAAATATTTAGAAGATCCTCCTCGTCAATACCCAAACCAGTGTCTTCTATTGATATTTCAACAAAATCGTCACCCACTATTTCTCCAAAGCTTAACTGATTTGTATAAGATTTAACATCATTACTAATTTCCTTTTTTACTGTAATTTTAATCTGTCCCTTTTCTGAAATATATTTGTAAGCATTTGATAAAAGATTATAAATAATCGTGTCAAATTTTCCTTTATCAACCTCTATTTCAATATATTTATGTGGAGGTTCGAGAATAAAAGTGACCTCCTTTGATTTTGCTTCTGATGAAAAACCTTGTTGCACCTCATTTATAAACCGGATAAGGTCAATCTTTGAAATGTTTAATTTGTTTTTCCCTTTTTCAAGTTTTCTTAAATCTATTATTTGATTAATTAATTGAAGCAAACGGTTTGAATTACGGGAAACAACTTCCAGCTCTTCGCGTTGCTCTTTCGTAATGTTTTCTGCCTCCAGAAGTCTTTTCAAAGGCCAGGCTATTAATGTAAGCGGAGTTCTGAATTCATGTGAAATATTGGTGAAAAATTTCAACTTCATTTCATGAATTTGTTCCTCGTTTTCACGTTGTTTCTTTTCAAGAAGAATTGCTCTTTTTAATTTGATTCGCTCCATATAAAAACGGGCGATAAAATAAAATACAATAGTCAGCAAAAGTAAATAACCGAGATACGCGAAGGAAGTATGGTACCAGTAATTCTTTATTTCAATCTTCATTCGGGTAGGAACGTTGTTCCATATTCCGTCGTTATTACAGGCTTTTACTTCAAAAACATATGAGCCGGCTTTTAAACCTTTAAATAAAGCGGATCCTTCATTCTGTGTTTCTATCCAATCATCGTAATAATTAATAAGCCGGTATTTATACCTGTTTTTTTCGGGCATCAAATAATTATCGGCTGAAAAGTTAATGCGTAAGGTGTTTTCTTCCGGAGGCAAAACCATCTTCTCTATCACAAAATCTTCAGCGTATTCAGGATAAATCGAATGATTATTTTTTGTAAGCACCTCGTTTATAATTGTGAATGTTTCTTTTGAATTCAACTTTAGCTCCTCAGGATTTACCATGGAGAAACCATTGGTACCTCCAAAATAAAGCCGCCCTCTGTCGTCGGAATAAACAGACTGCGGACAAAACAAATTGCCCTGAATGCCATCGGAATAAACAAAATGCCGGTTTGTTTTTGTTTTCGGATCATGTACAACTAATCCATTATTCGAGGTAATCCATATTTTTTTATTACGATCTTCAACTATCCCATAAACATCTTTGCCTTCTAGTAATCCTCCGGCATCGAATACATCAAAAGTATTTGTTCCGGGGTGGAAAATCAGTATTCCTTTATTTTTTGCTCCCACCCAAATGTCTCCCGAACTATGCTCCCATAAATAATAAATGGAATTAACTCCAAAATCGGACAAAGAATTGTGTTCGATTTTCGTTACTTCACCTTCTGGTAAATGAATTTTAAACAAGCCCTTGGACGTCCCCACCCACAGGTTCGATTTTGAGTCGGCAAAAATACACAGTGTATTTAACTCTGTCATTTCAATGTTGTTTTTGTTATTCTGAAAACAAAAACGTATAGTCTTGGATTTATAATCGTAAAAATTTATTCCCGAGGGAAATGTTCCTATCCAAATTCCTGAATCGACAGCACACATGGAATAAACACTTGATGAAGATATATGCATTCCGTCTTCCATTCCTTTTTCAAACAACGTAAACTTTTTGCTGCCTGCCGGGCAATACCACAGCCCCTTCCTAAACGTCCCAACCCAAATGCCACCATATTTATCTTTGCAAAGCGATTTAATATTTCTTACCTGCTCATTTTCGGCCAGTTCTACGGTATTAAATATATTGAAAGCAAGGTTGAATGAATTTAAACCTCCGACTTCAGTTCCTATTAATAACTCATTTTTGTTGATTTGCAAAAAGGAACTGACCATATTATTACTAATGGAATTGATCAACGCACTGTGCCGGAAAGTTTGAAAGTGGTTATCGGAATGATGAAACAATGCCACTCCGCCGGACCAGGTTCCAATCCATATCCCTCCACGCAAATCTTCAAATATCTCATAAACAGAATTATGCGGAAGTCCCGGATAATCATCCGGGTTAAAATTTACAAGTCCTGTCCCATCATCCATAAATAACCCTTCATAGGCTCCAAACCACAACCTCCCATACGTATCTTTTATTATAACACGCACATCATCAAGCGAATACTCATCATCTCCAAATTTATTTTTTGAGTAGTGTTTCAAAAGATTTCCTTCCAGATCAAACAGTTTCGCTCCGTCGGCCTCGAATCCGACCCATATACGATTGTTATCGGCACAAATAGTATTTACCCTGACGCCTTTCGCATTTGCTGAAATAATCTTTTCTACTTCATTTTGTGCCGGATAATACCGGAACACTTCACCTGCATTGGTCCCAATCCATATTCGGTTAGAGTTATCTTTGAAAATTTTTGTCGGAAAATTCACCTGTTGAGCGCCAATTCTAACCAGTTGATTTTTTTCTACATCAAGATACCCGAAGTAACTTGCATCAGCAATAAGTAATATTCCATCTTCTGTTTTCAATGTTGAACGGATAGAGACAGAACTCTCGGAACCATCTTCGTATGTGTAACGAATACGTCTAAATCCCTGATTTTGTCTGTCAAAAACACATAATCCTCGTTCTGTAGCAACCCAAACAGCATTATCATTGTCAATAAAAACACCATTTATTGTTTCGCTCGGAAGACTCAACGAATCATTAAGTACAGGAATAAACCACGTTGTTCTTTTGGAATCATATCGAATAAGGCCTTGCCTCGTCCCCATCCAAATGTACCCTAACTTATCCTGCGAAATGATATTAATTCCTTTTAAGGCAAATCCTCCGGGCGGTGATATTTGGCGGAAATGGATATCATTCGTCTGCCCCCAAAGCCGCACAAAGGAAAAGACAAGATATACCAGCAACGTTTGAATAAGCAAAAACTTCTTTATAGATAGGTTTGAAATAATTTTCATCAAAAAAAATAATAGTTATCCATGTAAAACTGTAACTATCGTTGCACTGATGAAACAATAGTAAGAAAGCGCAACAATATTACCAAAAATAACACAATGATATAAATAAAGCTCTGCTACACAGTCTATTTTTGACATCGAACTAAAGACTATTTTTCACTACACTACAAATGAACAAACTTAAACTTATATTACCTCTTTTAGGTTTATACGCTTGTACAGTACATAATCCTTCCACTGAGCTTTCAACAATTAATAATAAACTTAAAGAATCTGTAAATATTTTTTCAGAACACCGGACAAACATACTTGTTTCCCCCCGATCTGCAGAAAACGGCAAATTAAAGATGGTACCATCCAACGATTGGACCAGTGGTTTTTTCGCGGGAGAACTATGGATGATGTATGAATGGACGTCGGACAATTACTGGAAAGAAAAGGCGCTGGAATATACGCTTCCTCTTGAACAGGAAAAATGGAACAGCAAGACCCATGATATGGGATTTAAAATGTACTCTAGTTTTGGGAAGGCATATCAACTTACCAATAATCCTGAATATCGCGATATTTTAATTCGATCAGCCAAAACACTTGCAACGCGTTTTAAACCTAATGTGGGATGTATCCGGTCGTGGGATCATAATGCCGACAAGTGGGATTATCCTGTAATTATCGATAACATGATGAACCTGGAATTGTTGTTTTGGGCTGCAAAAGAAACCGGTAATGAAATGTACAGGGATATTGCCGTTCGACATGCTGAAACCACTATGAAAAATCATTTCAGAGCAGACTATTCTTCCTATCATGTGGTAGATTATAATCCTGAAACAGGCGAAGTACAAGAACGAAATACGCACCAGGGCTATGCAGCAGAAAGTGCCTGGAGTCGTGGGCAAGCCTGGGCTTTGTACGGTTATACGATGGTTTACCGCGAAACCGGCGATGAAAAATTTCTGGAACTGGCAGAGAAAATTGCAGCTTACATCCTGAATCATCCAAACCTCCCGGAAAATATGATTCCGTTCTGGGATTTCGATGCGCCAAACATTCCTAACGCTCCCTTAGATGCTTCCTCTGCAGCAATAACAGCTTCAGCCTTGTATGAATTGGGCACTTTTTCTAAATACAGTGATACGTACCTGGAAGCGGCCGATAAAATTATCAGTACACTTACTACTCCTGAATTTCTTGCTAACCCCAGAAATAATACGGGATTTTTATTAAAACATTCAACTGGTTCGAAACCTCACAATTCAGAAGTAAATGTCCCTCTTGTTTATGCCGACTACTATTTCTTAGAAGCATTGTTCCGGAAAAATACGCTGGAAGAAAAATAAATTAACACAAGATAAACCAAAATTAAAACACTTTATTTATGAAAGAAAAAATTAAATTAATTACTCTAACGTTTATTTTGAGCTTGAGCATTTTTGTGGCAAATGCTCAAAACAAAACGATTACTGGAAAGGTAACAGGAGAAGACAAAGTCTCTATTCCTGGTGTTACCGTCTCTGTACCGGGTACTGCCAAAGGAACAATTACGGATTTAGATGGTGAGTATTCACTTACCGTTCCTTTCGATACAAAAACACTTGTGTTTAGTTATATCGGCTTAAAAACACAGGAAATTGAATTGGGAGAATCGACCAACATGGATGTTACTATGTTGCAAGATTATATTGGACTTGAAGAAGTAGTGGCCGTTGGGTATGGAGTGCAGAAAAAAAGTGACCTCACCGGGTCTGTAGTTTCTGTAAAATCAGATGAAATGGTTAAAATGCCTATTGCCAGGGTTGATCAGGCTTTGCAGGGCAAAGTAACTGGTTTGGTTATCAGTAACGATAAAGCACAGCCAGGGGCAAGTCCGGTTATTCGTATTCGTGGCGACAACTCCATTTCCGGGAATAACGACCCTCTGGTTGTTGTCGACGGGATTCTTGGCGCCGACATGAGTACCCTTAACCCTTCGGAGATAGAATCGGTAGAAGTTTTAAAAGACGCTTCAGCAAAAGCAATCTACGGATCAAGAGGGGCAAATGGTGTTATTATTATTACTACCAAAGGAGGTGAAAAAGGGAAAACAAGGTTCGATTTCAGTACCTACACTTCCATTTCAAAAGTGGCTAATAAGCTGGATTTAATGACAGCCGAGGAGCAATACAACCTGTTAAGTACATACCCTGAAGAATCTGATGCTTATGAAGATATACAGGAGTTACTGGCCTTATACGATCCCGGTAACCCAGCAGGTACCGATTGGCAGGATGTGGTATTTCAGGATGCACCTACTCAAAGCTATAATTTAAGCGTAAGCGGCGGTTCTGAAAAAACAACATTTATGGTTTCCGGGGGCTACTACGACCAAACAGGGATTATTACCAATACAGGCTACGACAGGCAAACACTTCGTGCAAGATTAGATCATCAGGCCACTGAAAAGCTGAAAGTTGGCCTTAATATTTATCTGGGGAAAACAACCCAAAGTAATACCAGAGTGGATACTCCTGGAGGTTCCGGAGGAGGATCGGCCACTCAGGCAGCCAACAGGTTTTCTCCAATTATCCCCATTTATGATAATGAAGGGAATTATTCTCTCCCCTCTCCGGCAAGTGCTCAATTAAACAACCCCGCAGCTATTGTTAACGAGCGGATTGATGAACTAAAAACATTTAAAGCTACTGCCAATATATATGCTCAGTACAAAATTTTAGATAACCTTACTTTCAGAACTACATATACAAGCCGTTTCTCAAACGATTGGAGAAATTTTTGGGCAGGGAAGGCCCTTCTGGAAGCATCTGGAATTGGGGAAGCATCTATTCAGAGCACAAACAAAGAATCTTGGTTAAACGAAAATACCCTAACCTTTGATGAAATTTACGGGAAACATCGCATTTCGTTAATGGGAGGTATTACTGCATCGAAGTACAAAGCGCCAACTGTAAAAGCTTCAGGTATTGATTTCCCAACTGAAGCGCTTATGTATTATGCACTTGAGCTTGGAAGCCCGGAAGGCCAGTCAGCAAATTCGGGGCTAACAGAAAATTCAATGCTCTCGTATCTGGCAAGGGTAAATTATGTACTGGATGATAAATATATGCTTACCATTAACTTCAGGGCTGACGGATCATCAAAATTTGCAAAAAACAACAAATGGGGATACTTCCCGTCAGCAGCACTTGGCTGGAGGGTTACTGAGGAAGAGTGGATGAAAAGTATTTCACAAATCAGTAACCTGAAACTACGTGCCAGTTATGGTTCAACAGGCAGTCAGGCTATATCGTCGTATCAGTCGCTGGCTAGTTATTCAAACAATATTGTTCCCCTTGGAGACGGGTTCTACACATCGGTTACTTCAAACCGGATTCCAAATCCCGACTTAATGTGGGAAACAACAACAGAAGGAAACATCGGGCTTGATTTGGGTTTGTTTAACAACCGTATCAGTTTCGCGGCTGATGTATATGAGAAAACAACCAAAGATTTGTTGTATGGGAAAACGCTTCCTTACTATTCGGGATATACTTCGCAAACGCAGAATATTGGTTCCATAAAAAACAAAGGGGTTGAGTTATCTTTAAATACCGTAAACTTCGATAAAGAATTTAAATGGACCACTGCTTTTAATATTAGTTTCAACAAAAACGAAGTAGTTGAACTTGGTGAAGATGACTATCAAATATACGATTATTCAGGCGGGTCCCTTGGCGATGAATGGCGTGAACTTGTAATCCTGCAGGTAGGCGAACCGCTGGGTAATTTTTATGGCTACCTGTTCGACGGAATCTACCAAAACGAGGCAGAATGCGAAGCACTTCCTTATCCTGTAGGGGCTTGCAAACCAGGTATGATAAAACTAAAAGACATTAGTGGCCCCGACGGAGTCCCTGATGGTCAAATTACACCCGACGACCGTACCATTATGGGGAACGGGTTACCCGATTTTACCTTTGGCTTCTCCAATGATTTCTCTTATAAAAACTTCGATTTAAATATCATGTTCCAGGGACAACAAGGAAATGATATATTAAACCTGAACCGTATTAAGCTGGAACATGCCGGTACCGAAAATGGGTTGGCAAAATTGTTAACCGAAGCATGGACCGAAGAAGGGAGTTCAAACACCATCCAGAAGATTGACCAGAGTACAGGACCGGCTAATTCCCGTTTTGTGGAAGATGGTTCGTATATAAGATTAAAAAACCTGTCGCTGGGGTATACAATCCCTTCTCGTTTAACCAGTAAATGGAATATTTCCAACCTACGTTTTTATATCAGTGGTCAGAATTTATTGACTATCACCGATTATAGTGGTTACGACCCGGAAATTAACTCAAGAACCGGAAACCTTGCCAGGGGAATTGATTATGGAGGTTACCCTACTGCGAAAACATATACTATCGGACTTAACCTGAGTTTTTAATCGAAACCTAAATTGAATTAAAGCAACAAAATATGAAAATTAAAAAATTTCTAATATTGGCAGTTCTCTTTGTGTCAGCCATAAGCTGCGAGGACTTTCTGGAAGAGAATCCGAAAGATTTTCTTTCACCCGACAATTTACCTGTTACAGTAGCCGATTGCGATTTAATGCTAAATGGCGCAATCCGGCATCAGCGCGAGCAGGATTATTATGAACGTTACCTGGTTTTTTTGGCAGGAATTAGTGCTGACGATATGGATGTAAGATACACCTCGGGAGACAGATACGAAATTGATCATTATACTTATTTAAGTACCAACCAGGCGATTTACAAAACCTGGAAGAGAGCTTACAATATCATTAATGAAACAAATATAATGATAACCAAAATCCCGAAGACCGACCTTAATGATGCAGTAAAGGAAAAATACGTTGCAGCAGCAAAATTTTTACGTGCGTTAACTTATTTTCATGTTGTTCGCCTCTGGGGGCCTAACTGTATTTTACTTGATGAGCCCGTAGAAGATTTTAATGCCGCTCTTGAACTGGAACCAGCATCCATTGAAAGCGTATATCAGCTAATTAAAGAAGATGTTGATTATGCTGTAGGGCCGGGAACATATGATGGTCACCGTCTTCCAAGCGAAGACTGGCCGGCACCGGGCCGTCCTACTTATGGCGCAGCAAAAGCACTCCAGGCAAAAGTTTATATGACTATGGCCGGAAATCCTCTCAATCAAGCAGATAAATGGCAAACTGCCCTTGATGCAGCACAGGAAGTATTAAACATGCCAAGATATTCGCTGGCTACAGATTTAAATGATATGTGGTTAATTGCCAATGAAAACAGTCCTGAATTTATTTACAGCATCCAAAACGAGTTACCCGACTACGGGAGTATGTTATCGGTACAAACCCGGCCTGACGGATGGGGAATATATGTAGGAAGTGAATACTATTACAAAATGTATTTCGAAGAAAACGATTTAAGAAGAGAAGCTTACCATATTCTGGAATGGGACGGACAACCTTATACTGAGCTCAGCGGGGAATGCCCTTACATTGGGAAATGGGTTGATATGGGCCGTGATAATCTGAATGATTATTCCAAACGTACCGACTCTAATTTCCCGGTATTCAGAATTTCGGAAGTATACCTGATGTTTGCTGAAGCTGAAAACGAAGTAAACGGGCCTACACAGACGGCTCTCGATGCCCTGAATGCGACGCGGTTAAGAGCGGGACTGGAAAGGTTGAGCGGATTGTCAAAGGAACAATTTAAAGAAGAACTTATTCGAGAACGGGCACGCGAATTAACCTTTGAAATAAAACGCAGATACGACTTACAACGTTGGGGAATGCTCGACCAGGTATTAAGTGCAGATCCTCATGCAAGCACCAACTGGAACATGGAGAAATATGAATATTTTCCGGCACCGGAAAGAGATGTGTTGTTAAATCCCAACCTGGGAGATTAAAGTAGTTTAATTAGATTAGAATAATGTATTGGGCTGCGATGACGGCCCAATACTTTTTGTAATCAAATTACAGATAAAATTGCCCATAAATTCTCATGGTCGAAAGCAAGAGAATACAAAAACGAAAAACAGGATTTAGGAAAAAGGTTAGAAAAGGATTGAAGTAGATTATGAAACGCTTTTCAAATCTTTACTTGAAATTGTCAAAATCAAAAATGTCGGAACCTTAAAAATTTAAGAATGAATAAAATAAAAATACTAATTACTTTACTCTTGATAACAAACTTTGTTAATGCGTAAAGTATCTCCGACAATTCAATCCGGCTAACCCAAAACTGGCAATTTATAAAACAGGATTTGGGTGGTATCTGGGAGCCAGTAAGACCTGCCAGACCAGGTAGCCCGGAAGCAGTACCAATTTGGGATGAGGTCGAACTGCCGCATTGTTTTAATGCAGAAGACGCAGTTGATCCTTATGCTAATTATTACCAGGGGCCTGGTTGGTACAGAACCTTGTTAGAAATAAATAATCCTTACAGAAACGGCCATACTTTATTGCATTTCGAAGGCGCCGGGCAAAAAACAGAGGTTTACATCGGGTTGGAGAAAGTTGGCAGCCATGTTGGCGGCTACGACGAGTGGACCGTCGATATTACCAATAATATTGAAAGTGCGAAAAACAAGGATGGGAAAGTTCCATTATCCATCCGGTGTGATAATTCCCGTGATTTAGAAATGATTCCCTCCGATATGTCAGATTTTAATGTGTATGGCGGACTCTACCGGTATCTGAACCTGGTTTATGTTCCTGAAACTTATATCACACAGGTTCATACTAATGCAATATTCCAGGGGAAATCAGACGGAAAGGTCCATTTAAACATTGATATACTAAATGAATTGGGAAATAAAACAGATTTGGCGATTGAAGTAAAAAATGATCAGAACAAAGCGGTTTACCAAACGCAACTATCAACATCAAACAATAATATTGAACATGATTTTCAACTCAAAAAGATAAAAAAGTGGTCGCCTGATAATCCCTATTTGTATCAGTTAAAAATATCGACTGTTGGAGAAAATGGCGGTCAGATTTATTCCGATAAATTTGGGTTTCGCGAATTTAAGTTTGAAAAGAACGGCCCGTTTTATCTTAATGGCAAACGATTGTTGCTAAGAGGTACCCACCGCCACGAAGACCATGCCGGAGTGGCTGCTGCCATGACTGAAAGTATGATTCGCGAGGAAATGCAAATGATTAAGGACATGGGAGTAAACTTCATTCGTTTAGGGCATTATCAGCAGTCGCGCATTGTACTAAATTTGTGCGACAGCCTGGGAATTTTGGTGTGGGAAGAAATTCCATGGTGCCGGGGAGGACTTGGTGGCGAGGTTTATAAAACACAGGCAAAAAGAATGCTGACCAATATGATCAACCAGCATTACAATCATCCTTCTGTAATTATTTGGGGGCTGGGTAACGAAAACGACTGGCCGGGAGATTTCCCTGAGTTTGACAAGGAAAAAATAAAAACCTTTATGTGCACATTAAACTCTTTGGCTCATGAGCTGGATAAAGGTCGTAAAACAGGAATCCGAAGATGCGATTTTTGTAAAGACATTGTTGATGTTTATTCGCCCTCGATTTGGGCAGGCTGGTACCGGGGAAAATTTACCGAATACAAAGAATCATCGTACGAAAATAGGATGAAAGTTGATCACTTCCTTCATATGGAATGGGGAGGTAGCAGCCATGCAGGACGGCACGACGAAGCTCCGGATCGCGGGTTGGAAAATATAAAAACAGGAAAGGGAACAGATGAACGTACAGGCGATGCGTCCCTGACAGGCGGGCAGGCCCGTGTTTCAAAAGATGGAAACTGGTCGGAAACTTATGTCTGCAATTTATTCGACTGGTACTTAAGAGAACAGGAAAATATGCCCTGGTTAACAGGCGCTGCCCAGTGGGCTTTTAAAGATTTCTCAACGCCTGTGCGACCAGAAAACCCTATTCCGTACATGAACCAAAAAGGTGTTGTTCAACACGATTTCACAAAAAAGGAAGGGTATTATGTATTTCAATCTTACTGGACAAAAAAACCGATGCTACATATTTACGGGCACAGTTGGCCGGTTCGCTGGGGAAAAGAAGGCGAGCAACGATTGGTTAAGGTTTATTCCAATTGTAAAGAAGTTGAGCTTTTCTTAAATGGAGAAAGCCTGGGAGCAAAAAAACGTAATACTGAAATATACCCTGCGTGCGGATTGTTTTGGAATGTTCAGTTTAAAAGAGGAAAAAATGAATTACTTGCTATTGCAAAGACAAAAGATAATGTGATTCGCGATGAAATAGAACTGATTTACCAAACTGAAGAATGGGGTGAACCTGCCATACTTGAGGCAAGTGAAGAAAAGATTGATGACACCTTTAGCTGGCTAAAGGTAAGAGCCGTAGATAAAAACGGGATTTTGTGCCTTGACGCACGGAATTTTGTTGAATTTAATGCCATCGGCGATGCTGAATTAATTAAAAATCAAGGTACTGTTGATGGCTCTCAAAAAGTTCAGCTCTGTAATGGAGAGGCTAAAATTAAAGTAAAAAAAGCGGGAAGGAACTATTCATTGTCGGTTAAATCAAAAGGGTTTGAAACAGTTATATTAACCGCAACTGAATAAGCCGGAAGAACCTGAATCGAGGATTAAAATACACCAATCTCGTATGCAAAAATGCCTAAAATTTTAGCCAGACTGATTTTTCCGCCTGACAAAATGTTTTGAATCACCCCACTCGTCAAAACCGATTTCACTACCGGCAAGTTCAATGCGTGCTTCCAGGCAATTCCGGCACAGGTCAGCATCTTCGTCCAAACACGGTTTGTCTTCGTATAGCAGGTAATCTTTACGATAATCACAGGGCGTAAGATTGGGCATTATTACATTGGCGCCAACTGCCAGCGCTTTTTCGCGGCCATTGGGATCAATAGCCTGTAAAGCTGTAGCTGCTGCAATATTAATATCGGGCATGAGCAGGCGCAGTACAGCAATCATATTTAGTGCCAGTTCAAACCGTTCCTCTTTGTTTTTTAGCAAATGACGGTATTGAAACAATGGAGTATCCTCATGTTCAATGTATGGCCCCATCCCACACATATCGATATCAATCTCCTTGAAAAAAAGCAGATCGTTGGCCAAATCTTCCATAGTTTGAAACGGCAGGCCAATCATCCCCCCTGTACCTACCTGGTAACCTGTTTCTTTTAAATACCTAAGCGATTCAAGCCGCTTCTCAAAAGAATGACTGGGTGTATCCAGATGAATTTTATAGTACAGTTCAGGATTTGATGCTTCAATGCGTAATAAGTACCGGTGTGCACCACTTTCGAACCAGCGCCGGTAGGTTTCGCGGGTTTGTTCGCCACAACTCAGGGTGATACCCAATTCATTGTTTGATAATTGTTTAATCTTTTTCAATAGATTGTCAACACGTTTTACAAAGATTGGTGAAGAAAGTTCGCCCGATTGCAGTACTACTGAAGCAAACCGGTTCTCCCAGGCAAATCGACAGGCAGCCAGAATCTCCTCATCAGTGGCATTATACCGCACCACCTTTTCATTGCTTTTCCTGATGCCGCAATACAAACAGTCTTTTGAGCAGATATTAGAGAACTCAACCAGTCCACGAAAGAAAACTTTCTTCCCCACTACTTCATCTCGAACCTTCCCGGCCTTCTCCCACAACAATCGCTGCCCTTCTCCTTCCAACTCTAAAAGTTGAATGAGACCAGCTTTATCAAACACAGGCTTTATAGTTCCAATATCATTCATTTATACAAAAATAGAAGTTGCCCAGGCAACAACCATATACAATCCTCATTTTATATTCAACAACATAAAAATGAACAACATTCCTCATACTATATTGAATATTTATCAGCTATTTTTATAATGAATTACAGATTAACCGAATATAAATTGCCATACAAAAACGCGTAACAAACAAAACAACTACAGAAAAAAGAACAACGAACAAACGAGAAATAACCAGAACCAAAAACGATGTACAACCTAGCGGCTGATTTTATAAATGAAGAGAAAGTTTGGGACATTTTAAAAGCCAACCAAACTCCCGACAAAGCCAGGGTAAATGAAATTCTATCCAAAGCACGCGAAATGAAAGGCCTCACTCCCACAGAAGTGGCAGTACTAACCGGAATAAGTGATCCGGAAATGATTGCCGCATTATTTGAAACAGCCAACTATGTGAAGGAGACGATCTATGGAAAACGCCTGGTACTTTTTGCTCCGCTTTATATTTCAAACCTGTGTTCCAACGAATGCCTTTATTGTGCATTCCGGGCCACCAACAAGGCTATTGAAAGAAATGCCCTCTCGCAGGAGCAGATTGCCCGGGAAGTTCAAATACTTATTAACCAGGGGCACAAACGTATCCTAATGGTTGCCGGCGAATCGTACCCAAACAAAGGGTTTCAATATATTCTCGACTCCATTCAAACCATCTACAAAGTAAAATCAGCGCATGGAGAAGTGCGCCGGGTAAACGTAAACATTGCCCCATTAACCACCGAAGAATTCAGGCAATTAAAGGCTGAAGGAATTGGTACATATCAGATTTTTCAGGAAACATACCATCGCGAAACATACAAAAAAGTACATATTGGTGGGAAAAAGAAAGATTATAACTGGCGGGTATGGTCGCTGCACCGGGCCATGGAAGCCGGAATTGATGATGTGGGAATCGGTGTCCTTTTCGGGCTTTTTGATTATCGCTTTGAAATTTTAGCAATGATGCAACACATCAGCGAGTTGGAGAAACAATTTGGAGTAGGGCCACATACCATCAGTGTTCCCCGCCTCGAACCTGCAACAGGCAGCGATATGGCTTCTCATCCTCCATATCCGGTTTCAGATCTGGACTTCCGCAGAATTGTTGCTATTTTACGTTTGGCAGTTCCTTACACAGGAATAATTATGTCGACACGCGAAACAGCTAAAATGCGTAGTGAAACCTTTGCCCTGGGGGTAAGCCAGATTTCCGCAGGGAGCCGCACCAATCCGGGGGGTTATGAAGAAGAAACAGAGGACGATCCGTCCGGACAGTTTAGCCTGGGAGATCACCGCCCGCTGGATGAAGTTATTCACGATGTTGCAACCATGGGTTACATTCCATCCTTTTGCACTGCATGTTACCGCTTAGGCCGCACCGGACAGGACTTTATGGATCTGGCAAAACCGGGAGACATAAAATTACACTGTGCCCCCAATGCACTGTCCTCTTTTAAAGAATACCTGCAAAACTATGCCTCGCCGCAAACAGCAGAGGTAGGCAATAAACTTATTCATAATACCATTGAAACAATGACCGGAATTGCCAGACAACGTGCTGAAAAATTGGTTCAGCGTGTAAAAGCCGGAAGGGATGATGTATATTGCTAAAAACAGTTAAATCACAGAATTTAAAATTGAAATAGCTGTTGGCTTATTTTTCCGACATCAGATAAAAAAAGTAGGATATCACGGCAAAAAAAAACGAATCAACTAAATCATGACAGGCTCAAGGGTAGAATCAGACTTTTTGGGAGTGAAGAAAATTCCGGCAGAGGCACTTTGGGGAATTCACACCGCACGTGCAACAGAAAACTTTCCTCTTTCAGGGGAAAAAATTCATCCGGAGTTGATTCATGCGTATGGAGAGGTGAAATTGGCATGTGCACAAATCAACAACCAACTTGGTTTTTGGGATTCGCCGGAAAAAACATCCACTATTGAAAAAGCTTGTTACGAAATGAGCAGGGGCCTGCTTGATGAACATATTTTAGTGGATGCCCTACAAGGAGGAGCAGGCACATCCACCAACATGAATATAAATGAAGTAATTGCCAACCGGGCCCTCCAGTTAATGGGCGAGAAACCGGGAGCTTACAATATTATTTCACCATTGAACGACATCAACCTGCATCAATCTACCAATGATACTTATCCCACTGCCTTAAAAGTTGCAGCCATTCGCTTACTTCGTGAATTGGAAAAAGGCGTACTTCTTTTACAGGAGGCCTTTCAACAAAAAGAAAAAGAATTTGCACACATCGTGAAAATTGGCCGCACACAGTTACAAGATGCTGTTTTAACCACCCTGGGACGCGAAATGAGTGCTTATGCTGAAGCATGCAACCGCGATCGCTGGCGTCTGTATAAATGCGAAGAACGCTTACGGGTAGTAAATCTCGGAGGTACGGCTATCGGAACCGGGCTGGGGGCTCCCCGCCAGTTTATTTTCAGAGTGGTTGACCAATTAAGGGCCAACACAAACATTGGTCTTGCCAGAAGTGAGAACCTCGTTGATGCAACGCAAAACACCGACGTTTTTGTAGAAGTTTCCGGCATACTGAAAGCCTGTGCTTCCAACCTCATAAAAATAAGCAACGACTTACGTTTACTTTCCAGTGGCCCCAATGCCGGACTTGCAGAAATTTCCTTGCCTCAAAAACAAGCAGGGTCCTCCATTATGCCGGGGAAAGTTAATCCGGTAATTCCGGAAGCAACTATACAGTCAGCTTTACTTGTAATGGGGAACGATCTGGTTATTTCAAATGCATGTAGTGCAGGCAACCTTGAACTTAATCAGTTTATGCCACTTATCGCTCATGCTCTTCTGGAAAATATTTCCCTGTTAAAAAATACCGTTCAAATACTAAGGGAACATTGTGTTTCAGACATCACCGCCAACGAAGATAACTGTAGAAAAAATGTGCAAAATTCAACAGCAACCATTACCGCACTAATCATCAAAGTTGGTTACAACAATGCAGAAAAAATTGCAAAAAACGCTCAAAAACAAAATCTTTCAATAAAAGAAGCCGCAGTAAAATTGTCTCTGCTCACTCCTAAAGAATTTGATGAATTGGTTAGCGCGGAAGCTGTTTGCCGACTTGGACATTCATAATCGGAATCAAAGGTATTACTAGGAATCTGAAATTTGTAGAAAAAGAATTAAACTGCCACGCGACTATGGTTGTATACCTATTCACCCCTTGAACGAATTTACCATGAAATAAATGAATTTAAGACACTTAACAAGAAAGAAGAAACAATATAAATCCATAAAAAATACTTGTTAAAAAGATATAAAAATCCTTTAATTTACTTGGAAATAAATCAAAATATTATTATTATTGAGTCCAGATAAAAATACTGGTTTTTTAATTGTGTATAACTCAAAAATGTGAAATTATGAAAAAAGTACTATTCATTTTAGCATTGGTTGCTGCTTACGGCGTATCAGTTTCTACTGCCAGTGCAAAGGTTTTAAAAGTAGAGAAGGCGCAGATTACAGTTGTTGCAGACACTTATGACAGTGTAAAAGATGCACCTGAAGGAGAAAAAGAAAAAGCTAAAACCAAAGAGGCAAAAGCAGCAAAAAGCGAAGGATGCAGTGGAACAAAAGCAAAAGCTAAATCTGAAGGATGTGCCGGAACGAAAGCAAAATCAGAAGGTTGCGCATCTAAAAAAGCAAAAAGTGATTGTAGCTCAAGTTGCTCCGGAGAAAAAAGTAAGAAGACCGAGTAGTTTACATACTGACATGAAAAAAGCTGTTCATTTTTGAGCAGCTTTTTTTGTGCCTGTTTTGTTTCTACGCCCTCCCTTTTTCCCTCATATTATTGCCAAAATGCAATCGAATTTGTACATTACAACTCTATACAAATTCAGTATCAATGAAGGCTCCAAAAACCTTTCGGCTCCACATCGGAATCTTTGGAAGAAGAAACGCAGGCAAATCAAGTATCTTAAATTCTTTCACCAACCAGGATGTATCCATTGTTTCGGAAATTGCCGGAACAACAACCGACCCGGTTGAGAAACCAATGGAATTGCTCCCGTTGGGGCCTGTACTTTTCATCGATACTGCCGGAATTGATGACACCAGTGTACTTGGACAAAAGAGGATTGAAAAAACCACTGCCGTTTTTGATCGCACTGATCTGGGAATTATTGTTACGAATTTCACAGAATGGGGTGAATATGAATACCGGTTAATCGAAACATTTAAAAGGAAAGAAATTCCATTTATCATCGTTTTTAACAAATGCGATATTCAGGTTGAAGATCTGGATATTACTTCGCAGCTTGATAGTGTAAAAATCAAATACATCAGCGTCTCAGCTTTAACAGGGAATGGTCTTTCCGGGTTGCGTGAGTTGATACTTCAGGCAGCCCCAAACGAATTCATTAACAGGCCTTCAATTCTGGCAGATTTAGTTGGACCCGGCGAAGCTGCGGTTTTAGTTGTTCCTATAGACAAAGAGGCTCCCAAAGGGCGGCTTATTTTGCCCCAGGTTCAAAGCATTCGCGATTTGCTTGATAATGATTCCTTTTGCTTGGTAGTAAAAGAACGGGAACTTCGTGAAGCACTTTCACACTTCACTAAACCGCCAAAACTGGTTGTTACCGATTCGCAAGCTTTTCTAAAAGTAGCTGCCGATACACCACCTGAAATTCCGATGACTTCTTTTTCCATCCTCTTTGCCCGTTTTCAGGGCGACTTAACGGAGATGGTGCGCGGTGCAATGGCTATAGAAAAGCTAAAAGCCGGCGATAAGGTTCTGATTGCCGAAGCTTGTTCTCACCATCCCATCGGGGAAGATATCGGCACAGTGAAAATACCTCGCTGGCTAACACAGTATGTAGGTGGGAAGCTTGAAATAGACAGCATTCGTGGCCATGATTTCCCCCCGAATATTTCGGAATACAAATTAATTATTCATTGCGGAGCGTGTATGTGGAACCGCCGGAAAATGCTTAGCCGCATCATAAAAGCACGGCAGGCAAATGTTCCTGTTACAAACTACGGGCTGGCCATTGCTTATTCTTTGGGGATTTTTGAACGGGCACTGCAACCTTTTCCTGCAGCACTCGGGGAATTCAACATCAACAGATAAAAACGAAATCACGATTGCCCTTGAAGTAGATAGGTCTTAAATTTAATAGAGTATATAAGTAACGAGAGATGAAAAACACGAACAAATTTTCTCAATACTAAAATCTCTGTACAGAATTAGCATTTCAGCAACAGGCAAATTAATTATCTTCAGCAAAGAAACCAAAGAACTCTATTTTGCCTGAAATATCTTTCTTTAATAAACGAAGCTCATTTTTATTAATAGCAAACTGAAACTCTACATTTTTCCGGTAATCTTCCGGATGCATTATTGTGATATAATTTTTTACTCGACTCCACTCCCCGTTTAACAGATTCACAAGCAGCGGAACAGTCAAATTCATATCCTGCCAATATTTTCCATCTTCGCTAAATTCTACTTTCCAAAAGCAATGCAATTCCTCTAATTTTGCTTCCTGCACATGTATGAGTTCGTTTTCTGTCTCTGTATAATATTCCTTTAGAATCCATTTCCCCGGAAGTCTCTTTCCCTGACTGGCAAACATTTCAGTCGTCTGCATCCAGTTGAATAAATCTGCCAGAATAGATTTAATTTTCATATACAAAAATTATTGCAATAAATTTTTGACTTGAAAAAAAGCGAAAAGTTTAACTTATTCTCCGCTTATTCATTCAACAACATAACTACAGAAGAAAGGCAACAAAACAATATTTCCTTTTTTGTCGATTCTCTGCAACATTTCACCGGGAAAAAAACTCTAATGAACGAATAAAGTAGCTTGTTCGTGCAGGAACAAATACTTTAACATGCAGCAAAACGTTTATTAACTGATAATCAACAGAAAGCAAAGAACAAAATCAACAAAATCATGGAAGCAGAAGATTTTCTAAAAAAATACCAATATGAACTGGAATCCAGGTTAATAAAAGATCACCAGGGAAACATACAAAAAAGCAAAGAAAAAGGAGAAGAAGATGGAAAACGAAATTTGCCATCCGTTGATGATAATTTTGTAACCCCTTTTGAGCTAGAAACCAGAAGTAAATATCAAGCCGAAGTAGAAGAGCTTTTTCAAAACGGGCGACAGGTTCTTGACGATCTGCTTGAACGAAATTTCAAGCCTGTTGAACATGAGCTAAGCGAATTAAATGCTAACCGGGTGCAAGAACTCATCCATGAAGCGGAATCTGAAAAAAACAGGAAATTAAATGAGTTGAACACTAATCATCTTGACACGATAAAGGATATTGAAAATTCACCGCACTTTCAGGCAGCTAAAAAAAAGTTTGACAAAGTAAGTCAACGTTGGGAAGATGTAAGTCAAAAACACAACAGGCAGGAACTAAACATTCATTTTAAACCCTACTGGGCGTATATTCTGCTTTTGTTTGCTATCGGTATTGCCGAGTTCCCACTAAACAACCAGATCTTTTTGTCTTTTCGCGAAACACCTATACTTACACTTATTATGTCGGGAGTTTTGGTTATCACACTTCCTTTTGTAGCACATGCCGCGGGTAAACTTTTAAAACAGGTAAAAGAAAGAAACATCTACCCTTTCATTTTAATTATTTTGGTGCTTGCTGTTATCTCCATTAGCTATTTTACCTCCATTCTCAGAACCACTTATGTGGCAGAATATGGTGCTCCGGAAGCCGAACTCAGCCTTGACAGATGGACTTTTTTCACCATCGGTATTATTCTTTTTCTGGTTGGTTCTATTGCCTCCTTTTTTGCCCACGACGACAGTATTGAATTTTCAGAAGTATACCATAAATACCAAATAGAAGAGAAGGCCTTTGCAGAAGTACAAAAATCGGTAAACGATAAACGAACAGCTGAAAAAGAAGATTTCGACAGGCAACGGAAAATGATTCAGCAAGAATATAACAAGCAGGCATCGGAACTAAAAAACCGTTTGCAATTCCTTCGTAACCGAAAAACAGAGATTGCCGGAAATTTCAACAAGATTCTGACTTGCTACAAAGGACTGGAAAGAAAGATAAACAATTACTGCAAAGAGGCTATTTACAGCTATCGGGACACAAACCTAACCTACAGAAATAACCATAAACAACCGGAAGTCTGGGCAGAGCTGGTTCCGGATCTCACAGGGTACTTCAACCAGATAAATGAAATTAGAAACAACCCTCAACCTACGGAAGCATGAGAATATACCAGATACTCATTGGGGCCTTTCTCACTTGTATTATGATTTTGGGCTGCGAAAAAGAAAAGGTTACAAACACCAATATTTGTGTGCTGATTGATGTTACTGACACCCGTTTTCAAAACGAAACAATGGTAGCGGAGACGCTCCCAAAGCTATTAAAAATGATGCACCTGAATAAGGAAGAAGGTGGCTTTTCCGGAGGTGAAATAAAATTCTCGCTTATAAATGAAGTTTCAGACTCCAAATCCCAAAAAGTAAAATTAAAAACAGCAGAACCCGGACTTTTGGGTGAAAATCCCCTCATTAGAAAAGACGAAGTCTCTGCATTCCTGACTCAAACAGAAAAAGCATTTTCGGCAGTAATAACTTCAGCTAACTGGGGCACTGACGCATCGAAAATTTACCAAAAGGTAACACGGGAACTTATTAAAATGAAAAGTAATACAGCCGATAAAAAATACCTGATTATTTATTCTGATATGCTTGAGAACAGTAACCTTTTTTCATTTTACGGAAACAATTGGAAGCCAGCAATAGAAAAAATGATTGAAACCCCGGAAGAGGCATTGACCCAATTAGCAAAAAAAGGGCCAGCCTTACCAGATCTTAGTGAATTTGAAATTTTTATTATTACCCATCGGACTCCTGAAAATGACGAAAAGATTAATCTTTCAGAACGTTTCTGGGCTACACTGCTGGAACACCAGGGCGCTACTGTTCATTTTGATTCAACGCTTGAGATTTAACCGTTACTCTCCTGTAATAAATCTTTTTAGCAGCTCCCGCACTTCTTCTACATTTTCAACCCTGTAACTGGCAACGGTTTTTGCCATTCCTACTTTAATGGTGATTGCATTGTCAGGAATTTCTGAAAACAAAAATTCATCTGTCCAGTCATCGCCAATAGCCACAATTTTATCAGCAGGAGAACTGTGCAACACCATTTGCGCCGCCCGCCCCTTGTTTATGCCATGATTTTTTATTTCAATAACTTTGTTCCCTTCCAGTATCTCAAGGTTTAGGTTCGAAACCAGGCTATTTAACTCATCTTTTAATTCAATGGCCCGGTTCATTCCCAACTCCGGATCAGATTTCCGGTAGTGCCAAACCAAACTATAATTTTTTTCTTCGATAAACGATCCCGGCGTGCGATCCACGTAAAACTCCAATGCTGACCGTATACTGCTCTTCCAGGACGCATCCAACGGTTCAATCATCTGCCAGTCTTCCCCGGCATTCCTTATCCAAACGCCATGTTCAACTATCAAAGTATATGATTTTTCTCCAAACCATTCGTTAAATGTATCTTTATCTCGTCCACTTATAAGCACAACTCTGTTCTTCGGATCGGAATTTAATTTATCTAAAATATCATACAGCTCTTTATCTGGATTGGCGTGTTGTGGATTATTATGAAAACCGGTTAATGTACCATCATAATCAAGGAAAAAAATCCGGTTGTCTGACTGGAAAACACTTTTAACTATTTTTGTTTTTGCTGAATTAACAAGCCTTTTAACCTTGAACTTCTCCTCGCTTTGTCGCACCTCTTCTAAACTATTTAGAAAATCGGTAGCCCATTTTTCCACATTGTATCTTTTCAATCGTTTTTGCAGAATTGAGTTTCTTTCTTCCTGCTCTTCCTTTGGCATTTCAAGCGCTGTTTTAATTGCCGCAGCAATCTGGGCCTTGTCGTTCGGATTAATAATAAGCGCCTCGCTCATTTCTTTTGAAGCACCAGCCATTTCACTTAAAATTAAAACGCCTGTTCCATCAGTCTTAGAGGCAATAAATTCTTTAGCCACCAGGTTCATTCCATCACGAATAGGTGTTATCAAAGCAATTTCACAATAATTATACAGATCAACCAAATTCTCAAATGGTAACGAACGATAAAAATACCAGATAGGCGTGCGATTTATTGAAGAATACTCGCCATTAATTCGACCAACAACCTCATCTACTTCGCTCTTCATTTGCTGATACTGCTCAACGCCAACCCGGGAAGGAACAGCAAGTAAAACCAGAGTAACTGTGTCGCGGTATTCCGGGTATTCCTGAAGAAAATATTCAAACGCTTCTAAACGGTTGATTAATCCTTTTGAATAATCAAGCCTGTCGATAGACAAAATAAATTTCGTATCAGGATAAAGTAAATAGTAACGTTCCAATTGTTTTCTTACTTCCGATTTATCTCGTACTGAACGTTTCTGTGAATCCTGGGCAGCATTGTGAAACTTATCATAATCAATCCCCATAGGGAAGTTATCAACTTTCACAATACGTTTTGGGAGGCTAATTTCATTTATATTTATATCGTAACCCAGCAAACGCCGCACCGAACTCATAAAGTGCCTCTCGTAATCAAATGTATGAAACCCAAGCAAATCAGCCCCCAGCATTCCGTTAATAATTTCATTTCGCCAGGGCAGTATACGGAAAAGCTCATACGAAGGAAAAGGAATATGAAGAAAGAACCCAATAGTAACATCCGGGAACCGCTCCTTTATCATCTGCGGCAGCAACAGCAAATGATAATCATGCACCCAAATTCTATCTACACCTTCCATATTTTCAGCAATAACATCAGCAAATTTCTGATTTACCACCTTGTATGCATTCCATTGTTCTTCTTCGTATTCTACAAACTGATTAAAATAGTGGAACAATGGCCATATCGTTTTATTGCTAAAACCTTCATAATACAACTCAACTTCTTCTTCAGTGAGGTTTACGTCTACACACTTTTCATTTTTTAACGCTTTATTAACCTTCTTTGCCTGGTCTTCGGTTAAAGACTCACGGTCTACTCCCGACCAACCTATCCACCTGCTGTTAAAAGACTTACTCACCGACATCATTCCCGTGGCAAGCCCACCAACACTTGGAACAACATCGATATCATCTTCCGATACGGAAATTTGAACCGGTAATCTGTTTGAAATTATTAAGAATCGCTTCATAGTTTTTCTATATTTGTTCGTCAGGCTTAGTATACACAAAATAAACGGGAAGTCAAAATAAAAAAATACAGACAATTAAAGGATGAAGAATCTTGATTACGGAATAATTGGAAATTGTGCAAGTGCAGCGCTAATATCAAAGTCGGGGGCACTAGAGTGGCTGTGTCTTCCTATATTTGACTCAGCTACCGTCTTTGCATCACTACTTGACAAACAACATGGAGGAAGTTTTGATTTTGAAACAGATGAAGGCTATTCTTACTCGCAACGCTACATACCCAAAACCAATATTCTGGTTACAAAATACTCAAATGGAAATGACAGTTTCGAAATAATTGATTTCATGCCTCGTTACCATTACAGAAACGGAGGCGACCACATATATTCACCACCTGATCTAATCCGCTATATTAAGTTAAAATCGGGAAATCCAAAGTTTAAAGTTAAATATACCCCCCAGCTTGAATATGCAGAAAAAGAAACCATTACCAAAATTGACAAGGAACACATAAAAAGCTACACACAAAAAGGTATTTACGACTCGCTTTACCTATATACCAATCTGGATAAAAAAAAGATTATAAATGGTGATGAAATTGCCCTTACAGAAGATGCTTTTTTTCTGATTAGCTATAATCAAAAACTTTTACCACAAACGCTTGAGCGTTCTTATCTGAAATTACAACGAACCAAAGTGTACTGGTTAAACTGGTCGGAAGAAACCCACCGCTTTAGCAAATACAACGATCAGGTTTTACGAAGTGCGCTGGCATTAAAATTACTGAGTTACGACAAAACAGGCGCAGTACTTGCAGCTGCCACCACTTCTTTGCCCGAATCTATTGGTGAAATAAGAAACTGGGACTACCGTTTTTGCTGGCTCAGAGATGCATCGATGGTGATTAAAGTAATGACGAAGCTTGGGCACTGGCGCATTGCCGAACGTTTTATGAACTTTATTATTGATGTAGTCTCGGATAAAGATGAGAAAATACAGATAATGTACGGCATCAACAAAGAAAAAAACCTAAAGGAAAGGATTTTAACTCACTTATCGGGATATGAACACAGTGCGCCTGTACGAATTGGAAATGCAGCATACAAACAAAAACAGCACGACATTTATGGTATTTTAATGGATGTTATTTACCAGCAGTTTAGTTTGTTTGATGTTTCGTTGCAGAACAGCGAAGAGCTTTGGACCATTACCCGAAGTATTGTTCGGATTGTAAGAAATAACTGGCGTAAACCCGATCGTGGAATTTGGGAAATAAGAAATGAACAACGCCATTTTACTTTTTCAAAACTACTTTGCTGGGTGGCAGTAGATCGTGGAATAAAAGTAGCAGAACTCATAAAACGTAATGAGTATGTAAAAAAATGGACAAAACTGCGCGACACCATAAAAAACGATATTCTGGACAACGCATGGAGCGACACAGCCCAATCGTTCACCCAGGCTTATGGTTCTGACGACTTGGATGCTTCAACACTGCTTATGGAAGGATATGGCTTTATTGATGCCACCGACAGCCGCTACATCAGCACCGTGAAGGCTACCCGGGAACAACTCTGCCACAACGGGCTGATGTATCGTTACAAAAACCGTGATGATTTTGGATTGCCTTCTTCTTCGTTTACCATTTGTACTTTCTGGATGATTCAGGCTCTTTTTAAAATTGGAGAAGAAGACGAAGCCCATCGCATTTTTGAAAAGTTACTTTCATACAGCAACCATTTAGGACTGTTTAGCGAAGATATTGATTTTAAAACCAAACGTTTACTGGGAAATTTTCCGCAAGCCTATTCACACCTGGCTTTAATAGAAACAGCCCAGCTCTTTTCAAAAGATATTCAGTTGAGAAACAATTTATAAGACATAAAAAAACAGGTATCGTTATTTGTACAATACCTGTTTTTCTCTTCAACCAAAATATTTTAACGAACAAAACTTGCTTTATTCAAATAATCAAAGCAACGTTTTACTCCTTCAAACTGCGTAATATTATCTTTTACATGCTCTAATTCCACGTAAAACTCATCTAACCCGTTTTTGTATGCATAGGTGAATATATTCTCAAAATTCATCATACCAGATTGTCCGAGAATGGAACGGTCTTTAATGTGCAATACAGGGAACCTTCCCGCATATTTTTCAAAATATTCCAACGGATCGTTCTGCCCCATAACAGTCCAGTAAACGTCCATTTCAAAGAAGACTAATTTCGGATCTGTATTTTTCAGCATCAAATCGTAAATTACTTTTCCTGAGTTTCGCTTGTCAGACTGGCCTTCTGAAGGGTCTGGAACACGCTCAAACTCGTGACTGTGGTTATGATACCCCCATTTTATGTTGGCATCTTTTGCTATTTCCCCGGCCTTATTAAATACCTCTCCAACCAATGCTGCATCGTCCATTGTTTTTATTGTTGGCATTCCGGGCTGAACAATGGTATCAACCCCACATTTCACGTGGTCTTCAACTGCTTTCTTCCAGAAATCAGCAATTTCGCCCATATTTTGTTTTGTATATTGCCTGGTAGAAGGATTTACATGCGTTCCGGTTAATTTCAATCCTGCGTCGTCAGCCAGTTTTTTAAACTCCGACATTTCATAACCGTACATCTTGCCATCACGATAACCAGCCATTTCGGCACTGGAATATCCAATCTTTACTACTTTTTTTAATCCGTTAGGAACATCATCCGTTAACTCTTTTCCAAGCGAATATAACTGCAACCCAATGCTTTTCTTTGGCGCAAACAATGAATTTTTTGTTTCAGTGGCAGCAACAGGTTTTATCGCACCGCCTACCATTCCACCGACAGTAAGTAATCCTAATTTCTTTAAAAACGCTCTTTTGGTTTCCATGATTTTATTGGTTTAAATTATTTTATGTTAATATTTTCAGCTAAATGATTAACCGAAGAAATGAATAGACACAAAAATAGAAAACAATTGGTTATGAAGAAAAACAAAAGATATTAAAAAAACTCTGCTTTTTTGAAACCCGTTAATTATTGAAGAAATGACAAAACAATTAGCGATGTTTTTTGTAAATTATAAACAAACCTTCTTGTTTACCTACTTAACCTAAATGGAGTGTTTAAAAGTAAAGTATTCAAAATTATTATTATACTTCTTGTTTCCTTAAGCTTTGTAGCATTTTTAGCTGAACAGTTTGGATTATATACCAGTAATAATAATATCATATTAAAAATACTGTTTGTAATTTCTGCAATTATTGCCCCCAGTGTTGCCTACGATTATCTGAAGCAAATGAAAAGCAGGGTAGTTGTATCGGAAGATACTCACTTGTTTGATGATGCGGATGCAGATGTTTCAGATTTACTTGACGAGTTAAGAGAATTGCAATTAACCGAAAGCAACGATTTTTTACATAAAGTAAAATCGACCCAAATAGAATACATTAATAATGTAAAATGTTTTTTTTACAGAACCCCTGATAACAGAGATACCTCCACCACATACAACATTATCGAAAAAATGGTTGACCTTACGCCCCGAATACTCATTATTGGAGATAGTGGCTCCGGAAAAACGACATTAATACATCACTACATTTTGTGTAGCCTTTTTTTAGGACGGGTCAATTGAAGTTGAACTGGAACTTGCAAATGAAGGTTTAAACTAAATCATTATGCTCCGGGAAGTAAATAAAGTTCAAAAGAATTGTTAGCTATGAAAAATGAGAACAGAAAAGCGAAAGTTGAAAAGATGCAAAAAATAAAACTCATAAATGCCCTCCTTATTCTTGTTATTTTCTCTTCGTGTACATGCACGAGGGAAAGTAATAATCCGACAATAATTGGTCATCGCGGCGCTGCAACATTGGCACCTGAAAATACAATTACGGCTATCGACAGTTCCATTGCCCATCACCTGTCATTTGCAGAAATTGACGTCCGCAGAACAAAAGACAGCGTAGTAATTGTTATGCACGACAAATCTTTAAACAGGACGACCAACGGAAAAGGCATCATCAAACAAAAAAATTATTCTTACATCGAAAGCATTAATATCCGGCATGAGTTTAACAATATTGGTACGCCAATAAAAGTACCAACACTTGATGCTGTTTTAAACCACATAAAAGCAAAAGAAATCAACCTGATAATCGAATTAAAAGACCCCAAAGAATACCCGGGGATAGAATCACAAGTAGTGGCACTAATTGAAGAGTATGATTTACAAAACAGAATTATTGTTGCATCTTTTGATCAGAAAGCATTACAAAAGATTAGAAAACTTAATCATGAAATAAAGATTGGCGTTTTCACCTTCTTCCCCTCGAAAATTAAGATAGAAAATCCATATTTTGTAGGTATTTATTGGCCAACCGCATACTTAACCCCTAAACGGATACATAAAATGAAGAATGAAAACATCCGTGTGTGGGCATGGACAGTTGATTCAGCAAACAGAGCCTGCAAACTTTCGAATAAAGGTATCGATGGAATAATTACGAACGATCCGCTTCTATATAGCAGGTAGTTTCGCCCAAGCATATAACTAAAAAACCATTCGCCCTCTGACAAATGGTTAACCTAAAACTATTTTTTCGCCCTTTTCAGTGATACAAAGAATATGGGTTAAAATGGGAAACTATAAACACTACCGGATAGCAAGATGGTTGCAGGTAGCTTAGATTTTGATTCAAAACCCACTATTATTTCCTCAAAAAAATCCAGAAACAGAGACTGTTTCCGGATTTTAAAACTACCTTCTCTATTTATTTCAACCATTACCGGTTGCATTTTTTTCACCAGGAACACGATCTTTCCAAAAAGAGGCCAGTAACGATCCGGTAATATTCATAACTGGACCAAAAATGGCAGGAGCCAAACCTACAGTTGCTACCTTTCCCATTTCTTTTGCAATACCAGAAGCCAATCCTCCATTTTGCATCCCAACTTCAATAGCTATTGTACGACAATCCTTTTCATTCATTTTAAACAAACGCCCAACATAATAACCAACAAAATATCCTGAAATATTATGGATTATGGCTGCTGAGAATAAAAGGAATCCAATCTCCATCAGGCTCGCACGACCGATTGCTGTAATTATTACAATAATAAAAGCAATACTTGCCATTGAGAGACGGGGCATCACTACATCCATCCATTTTAAACGCCCTTTAAACAAATGATTGAACAGCACTCCGCCAACTACCGGAATGATAACAATTTTAACAATATCAAACATCATTTTTGCAGCGTCAATTTCGATAAACTGGCTACCAACAACTTTCATCCAGAAAGGAGTAAGAAAAGGTGCTAATAACGTAGAAACAGTGGTTAACGTAATTGACAGAGCGACATTGGCACGAGCCAGATAAGCCATAACATTTGAAGCCATTCCGCCTGGCGACGAACCGATTAGAATAATACCGGCTGCAATTTCCGGTGGAAAGTTAAAAATACTGGCCAGAAAAAAACCAATTAAAGGCATAATTGTAAACTGACATACAGAACCAATCAGCACACCTTTGGGCATTTTAACTACCCCAACAAAATCGCTCAGACTCATGGTTGTACCCATTCCAAACATAATTATCTGCAGTAAAGGAGTGATAAGCACCGCCAAATAAAACCCTCGTATCTGTATAAAAATATCAGGATAAGCCATTGCAACAGCAACCGAAGCAAAAATCATTAGCGGATAAGTAAGCCCTTTTAGCTTTTCGGATTTATTGAAAGCCAATGCAGCAATAACAAAGCCCGATACCAGAAATATCATTGCGATGATTTTATTACAATCAGCAGCGATTAAATATACTGCCAGTGCCACGCATGCTACTGCAAACAAAATCATTTCTAACAATATGTTTTTCAAATTATCCATACAAACTTGCGTTTTTTCACCATGTGCGTTTTTTCATAAATTCATCAAGTTCTTCCTTTTTCATGGGCAAACGTCCTGGATTCAGGTCAATCCATTTCAAAAAAGCATTTTTGATTTCATCTGTCCACTGATTATCAATTTGTCCGGCAGTAAAACGTCCTTCGCTTAAAACGGCATTGGCAAACTCAGCTCTCAGGCTCAGGAATTCAGCTTTAATAACTACTTTCTGGGCTAAATGAGCCGGAATAAAAATTACTCCTTCATTTTTTGCCAGCACCAAATCACCAGGCATAACAATGGAGCGCCCAAGAGTTATCGGTATATTTAATCCGGTAAGCACAGCATTTTCAAGAAAAGAAGGATCCCAATCACGAATCCATGCATTAAACCCATCAATCTGAGAAATACCTTCAGGATCGCGTGCTGAGCAGTTAAAAATTACACCGTTTCCGGAACGTTTAAATATGGAGCTGGCCAAATTGTCGCCAATTAAGGTCCCTCCAATAATTTTACCGCCGCCGTCTGCCACATAAACATCTCCTTCTTGAAGTTTTTCAATGGGCCACGAATTTGTATTTCCCTGAAACCCTTCTTCCCATCCTCTTTTTTTTATTAAGTTCTCCAAATCAGGGCGGGAAGGAAGAAACCGGGCGGTTACTGCTCTTCCTGTCATCACTCCATTGGGATTAGCCACTTTAAAATTACCTTCAAACTGGCATACATAACCCTCATTGCGAAGAACCAGCCAGGCATCTTCAATGGTTATCTGTTTTGCCCGTTCCAATAAATCATCCGGAATTTTAGGGCGGCCATCATCAAAACGTTCTCCTTTCCATTCCGATGTTAAATATATCAACTCTTCTTTATGCATCATTTGTGCACTTAACTGCCCGTAAAAACAACTTATGGCAATAAAGAGCATCGAGGAAATATTTCTCATATGTTTAAGTATTTTTCTTTTAATGCCTTTGCCTATCTGCAAGCAGACAGACAAAAGCATAAAAATTGATGTTATCTATTGGGTTTTATACAATTGACTATCTCTTAATCAGATGTCTATTTTTCACTCCATTCAGGTTTGGAGATTCCGTTCAGATCATAAACAATTTCCCCTCCCAGAATCGTCAGCTCGCATTCCAGTTTTTTGTCGCCATACATTCTTAAACCGGCAGCATCAGTAAAACCAAAACTTCCTTTTCGAAGATTAAGAATAGCAATATCTGCAATAGCACCTTCGGTTAAATGACCATACTCTTCTTTATGAATTGTGCGGGCGGGCTCCCAGGTTGAAGCCGCAATTATTTTCTGCAGACTCATTCCTAAATTCAGCATTTTCGACATTACATTATCCATATCTTTCATTCCTGAATTCATGCTACCTGTATGCAAATCAGTACTAATTGTTTGTGGAAAGAAGCCCGCTTTAGTTGCAGCTACCGACTGTGCAAATGAGAAACTTCCACCTCCGTGCCCCACGTCGAAAACAATACCACGTTTTTGGGCTTCCCATATATATGGAAATACCTTACCATTATCGTCAACTATTGACATACGGCCAGGCACATGAGCAAAGACATGTGTAAAAATATCTCCCGGACGCAGTTTATCCAGCAAAAGTTCTTTTAATGACAGGGGAGGGTCGTGTTGTCCAAAATCTATCATTACAGGCGCATTGGCCAATTTTCCCGCTTCAACGGCTCTGTCTATAGGAGTCCAGTCTGCGCCGGAATAATGTGCCACTTTAATACCTATAGCTTCCGGATTTTGCTGAATAACCAAAGCCGTCATTTTTGCATTCATATCCTCCGGATTTTGCTCATAAGGACCGCCACGCATTCCTTCTCCAACAATATTTAAAAAAGTAAACACTCGTGTTTTTGAATGTTTAATTGTTTGTTCTTTGTACGTTTTGAAGGTTTTCCAACCAGGACTTCCTGCATCAACCACCGTTGTAACTCCACAACGAAAAGTAAACCCATCGGGAGGAAGCGCTTCATAACTGTTACAGAGATAACGGTCGGGAACGGTCCCGAAAAAATGATGGGTGTGCAGATCAATAAGTCCGGGAGTAACATAGAAACCAGTTGCATCTATAACCTGTTTTGCCAGTTTTGAATCGATATGTCCGGCAACTTTAGCGACAATGCTATCATTCAATGCTACGTCCATAACTTTGTCGATACCATTTTTAGGATCAATTACATGACCTCCTTTTATCAGCAAACTATAAGTCTGAGCTTGAGCAGTTAGACTAATACACAAAGTGCAAACCAAATAGAAAAAAGAATATATTATTTTCATTTATTGCAATTATTTTAAAAGTCAAATGGAATTCACCGTGTGGATTTCATTTAAATTAGGGTCGTATACAAAATCAAAAAGACTTGTATACCATTTATTTTTATAAAAAAATTAACTCACTGACTCCGTTAATACTTCGGACAGACGCTTGGCCACGATACGTTCCTCTCCAGGCACCAACATCCAGGTGGTAACACTTACCGAGTTTTTACCTCCGCCGGCAACTTCAATGGAGGGATGCCCCTGTCGTAATTTCTCCTTTACATCATCGCCTGATATCTTCACTTTATCAACATCCCATGAAACATTTAGTGTTGGAACATGATTAGCAAGTACAGGTACATCAATTGTGGCTTTCACTCCCTCAACCGACTTAATAGAGTCATTAATCAGACCGATTTGTCGCTCCCACATTTTCCACTCTTCCTGATGATCCCGACTTAAGTATGATTCAATGGTAACCATCATTGCCAGAATTTCTTCTTTGTTTACTTTCATCCCGCGCCCAATCGTATTCCCCCTGGGAGGAGCACTAACCCGGGCTGCCTCAATATATTTTTTCTTGCCAAGCAATAAACCGGCGCTTTGTGGGCCGCGAAGCCCTTTTCCGCCTGAGAAGCAAACCATATCAAAACCCATTTTGGTATATTTACTTAGATTTTCGACAGGCGGCACATCGGCGGCACAATCAATCATCGTTGGAATGTTATGTTTCTTACATATAGCCAAAACTTCGTCCCATTGAATCTGACCTTCGTAATTCAAAAAGTTTACGAAGTAGTACATGGCAGTATTTTTATTAATTGCTTTTTCCAGCTCCTCTTTAGTATCAACATATACTATGTTTACTCCACAATTAATAAGTGCATGGGCATAATCGATATAATGCGCCCGTTGCATAATCACTTCTGTTTTCATTCCTGTACCATTCAAATGAGGAAGAAGTGCTGCTTTCTCAGGATCTGTTCCGGTAAGCACTCCGGCAGTTCCCAAGGTTATTGCTGAAGCTGCTCCGGCAGTTACGGTAGCAGCTTCGCAGCCCAATAATGAAGCGATACGTTCCCCTACTTTATCCTGAAGTTCATCGAGCAAAACATATTCAGTAGTTGCATACTGATATGCATCCAAAATTTCAGGGCGCATGAGCGAACCGGTCATTGAAGTGTATGTTCCGGCAGCATTAATAAACGTGCGCACCCCTAACTCCTTAAAATAATCTCGGAAAGGCCGAGCTACTGTTGCCCCATATGATTTTTGTGGAAAACCTGCCAGTACCGAATTTGCAAATGGCAGTACAGCAAGGCCTTTCAATATATTTCTACGACTTGTCATTGTTCTATTCATTTTTAAAAATTAGACAAAAAAATCCCTGTCACCTGTTTTGGAGAAACAAGTGAAGCCCAAAAATTCAGACGATAAAAAACTTTACTTTTCTGTTATGCTCTGGCTATAAATGAGCAATACAATCAATCTCAACCAACGAGTTACCGGGAACGCCACCGTAAACGGCCACGGTAGTTCTTACAGGAGGAACAGCACCAAAGCGTCCGCGATATACTTCATTCATTGCTTTATAATCATTCAAATCGCTTAGGTATACATTTACTTTTACAACTTTCTCCATCGAAGATCCGGCCTTTATCAATTCTTTTTCCAATTCGTCTAAAACATGTTTTGTATGGTCGACAATATCTCCCTCGAAATGGGCGCCTTTTCCTGCAATAAAAACAAAACCGCCATAGGTAACTGCACTGGAGAATAAGGGTATTTCATCATCTTTCTTTATTCCAGTTCCAATTTTACTTTCTGATGCTTTTGCTGTATTAGCAACAATTCCGGCACCTGCCAATCCTAAAAATCCGGCAAATATTTTTTTTAATACAGTTCGTCTTTCTTCTTTCATGAGATTCTATTTTAATATTTTAAAAGACATGCCAGAGGTTGTACCCTGGAGTACTCCCCCGGCATGTTTTATTACATTTGTATTTGTTATTCTACATCCCACCAAACACGGCTGGTAAGGACATCCCCTCCGGCTATTTTAGCCACGGCCGCTGCATAATTCTCTCCATTCAAGCTTTCTTCATCCGGCGGATATAACAAACGACGGGGAATCGTTCCATTGGTTAGATTTCCTGGAACATTAACGGGAACTAACGCAGGATAACCTGTTCTTCTCCAGTTTGCATAAATCTCAATATCATTCGGGAATACAGAAACCCAAAACTGGGTATGAATCTGATTCATTTTAGCTTCGAAAGTGCTTCCATCCAGCTGATTGCCGGCTAAATATGCCTCTTTTCTGGTATCTGAAATAGCTCCGGCATTTGCATCATAAAGACTCCAGTAATCTATAGCAGAACTAATTGCTTTCTGATATGCTTCGTTAGCATCGCCAGAATACCAACCACGAATAGAGGCTTCAGCTAAAAGAAGATTAACCTCTGCATTTGTCAATACCAAATAAGGAGAATCATATTTTAACAAAGTTGAAGGATTGGGTTCTGAATAGGTAACAAAATCATCAGGTGCATTTCCGCCTATTAATCCATTGGGCATTCCTTCCTGTAAACTGGTTGTTGTGTCAGCTACTCCGTTATTCCAAACAACTGCAATCGCATTTAATCGTGGGTCGTTGGTATTTTTCAGATGCGAGATAAATGTTTCAGCCAGTTTACCTCCTTCTTTATTATCAATTCCGTTACTTACTCCATAATCGCCGGAAACAAGTGCATAGGCATACGGATTATAATTTATGGTTTTAGGCCCGTCTGTATATTCAATACGGGCAATGTCGGCCTCTTCTGTAATAACACCTCCGGCTATGGCTTTCTTCACCCATGTTTCAGCCATTCCAGCATCAACCTTGGTAAGTCTGAAAGCTACTCTAAGCATTAATGAGTAAGTAAATTTTTTCCACTGTGTTATATCTCCTCCGTAAAGTAAGTCTGCAGAACCAAAGGTTTCCTTATCGCTGGAAAAAGCATTTGCTGCCACTTCCAGTTCATTTAACATGTCAGCATAAATATCCTCCTGACTGTCGTATTTTGGAGTATATATCGTTTCAGAATAACCTTTACCAGCTTCAGAATAAGGAATATCTCCGTAAAAATCGGTTAATTGCTGCATAATTAAAATACGCCATACACGGGCAGCTGCGTATTGATTAACCAAATCAGGATCATCAGCAACTGCACGAATAACTTCACCTATCTCTTTTATTGCATTTGGATAGATGGTATTAAAAAAGTCATACGGATAACCACCTTGCGACCAGGTATAACGGTCGCCAAGACTAGGTACGTCTTTATATGTTGCAAAATGCTGCATAAATCCTCCTGTTGATGTAACATGAGAAGAAAAAACAGCAGCGTTTAATCCATCTAACTGAGATAATGTAAACATATATTCCGGAGTAACTTCAGAAACCGCATCAGGATTGGTATTTAAACTTTCAAACCCGTCATCACACGACTGAAAAGCCAATGTAAAAGCGACCGTAAAAAAGAACAGAAACCTAAAATATTTCCTTTGTCCTTCCTTTACTGAAGCTCCTTTTATTAACTTTTTATAAGAACCTGTATTGTATAAACATAATCGTTTCATTTTTTCTAATTTTTAATGGATGACTTGAGTTAAAACTTAACCGAAAGATTGAAACCAAGATTCCGGGTACGAGGTAAGGCAAAAGATTCAAATCCCTGGGCATTCCCATTGGTAATACTTACCTCAGGATCAAAACCTTCCGTATTTTTATACAAAATAGCAACATTACGCGCTACAAATGAAACCGATGCTGATTTTGCACGGATAAGACTGGCAATTTTAGAAGGAATTTCATAACTAAAAATAATCTGGCGGAGTTTTATAAAACCACCATCATATGTAAATAATTCAGAATAATTCTTCTGATTATCGTAATACAAACGGAAAGCATCGGTTGTGTAACTTATATTCCGTTCGTATGGATTTCCTTCCTCATTAACACCAGTTAAAGTAAGGCCTTCGTCCCCACGACCATCAAGTGTTCTTTTTAACAAACCAAACCGGTTGGCATATGTATTCATGACGGAAAAAACCTTATTTCCAAATTTCCCGTCAATAAGAATACTCAAAGAGTAATGTTTATAATTAAACGTATTGGTTAACCCCATTGTTAAAGGTGCTACTCCTCTTCCCAGTTCAACCAACTCGCTTCTTTTTTCATAACCAGATGAAGCATATACCTGATTCCCGTTTTCATCTTTTACCATGCGGTATCCTTTTATAATCCCGTACGGACGGCCAACCTCATTATAAATGCCAGCCCAGCCACCAACACTGGAAGCCATTTGTATTGTATTTAACCCTTCTGTAAGCTTTAAAACCTTGCTATCGTTGTAGGCCATGTTATAGCTGGCTCCCCATGAGAAATTTGACTTTTTCAGCAAGGTTCCGGAAACCAATAATTCAATTCCCTTATTCTGAAGTTCCCCTGCATTCAAACGGGCATAACTATACCCTGAAGTAATTGGAATAGCTGTTTGAACAATGTCATTCGATGTCCGTCGATCATAAAGGGTAAAATCCAGATTCAAACGATTATTGAACAGACGTGTTTCAACACCAATTTCCTTTGTTGTTGAGGTAAGTGGCCTTAACCTAGGATCTGTAATCGTTGTTGAAGTCACGCCTTGCAGGGCCTGTCCATTATGCCCTCCTTGTACCATGCTATAAGTAAGGTTTACGGCATACGCATCAGGAACAGCACCTCCAACCTGAGCCCAGGATCCCCTTAACTTTAAGAAATTCACAAAATGGGGCATTTGAAATGCTTCTGACAATAATACACTTCCTCCAACTGATGGATAAAAGATTGAGTTACTGGAAGGATTAAGTGTTGAAAACCAATCTTTTCTTCCGGTAAATGTGAGGAAAATGATACTCTTATAATCAAAATCAGCTGATCCAAAAACAGAATTTGTTTCAGAACGCTGTTGCTGAGGTGTAATGGTTAAAGAATTAGTATTTGTATAGCTGTAGAAAAATGGAAGTATAAACTGGATTCCATCAATATAAGTTTCATTGTTCTCAAACTTCCGGCGATTGGCTCCTGCCAGAAAGCTTGCATTAAAGTTATCAAGGAAATGAGTATTGTAGCTGGCAGTTAACATTGCATTTGTTTCCGATACTGTTGAACGTATTCCATGATACTCACCTCCCCCGGCAGGAGTTGTATATTGGGTTCCGGTTGGTATAATCCCTACATAATCATAACCATAATAATCGCGCGTAATACTGCCTTTCAGAAAAAGATCATCTGTAAAATTATATTTAATACTCGCCTGTCCTATAAAGCGGTTTTTCTTATCTTTTTCTTGATAACGGTTTAGAACAAAATAAGGGTTGGTGGCATAAGGAGTTTCGTTCCACTGAAATTCCATTCCATCCTCCAAATAACCGGGAGCCAATTGTTTTGCATCAACTGTATTTGCTAACATGGCAATCCAGTTCGGGTTTCCATTTGCATCTCCAGCCATTGTTCTGTTCTTCACTTCCTCTATATTATACTGAGATACAGTTTCAATGGTAAAGCGCTTTCCTAGTTTTGCATTTACATTCAGGTTTACAATATTCTTATTCAGCGAAGTACTAGGGAGTACTCCTTTACTGTCGGTATTAGAAAAAGACACCCTGAAATTAATTGCTTCGGTACCACCATTAAAAGCAATTGTGTTTACAAGCGTTTGCCCTGTACGATAAAACGCATTGATATTATCTTTTATATTTACTGCCGAATATGGATGTTGCTGCCCATCTATTGACACATACTGCTCTCCATCAATTTTTGCGCCCCAGGAATGACGCCCCCAGCTAATTGCTTCAGCCTGTGTTGTTGGTTTTTGCCCCAACTTTCCATGTCCGTATTCATATTGAAAATCCTGATACGTGATGGGATCATCAAATGTCATAGAAGAATTAAAATCAACACCAATACCTTTTTGAGCCCTTCCTTTTTTTGTAGTAATTAAAATTACCCCGTTTGAGGCCCGGGAACCATATAAAGCAGAAGCTGTTCCCCCTTTCAATACACTAATGCTTTCAATATCATCAGGGTTAATTCCAGAGATACCATCTCCCCGGTCAATATTTAAACCTCCTCCATTGGGCGAAGCACTGCCTCCGGGAGTACTATTGTCTATTGGCATTCCGTTAATCACATACAATGGCTGGTTGTCTCCATTAAAAGAACCGTTCCCCCTGATTACAATACGGCTTGAACCACCAGGCCCAGTTGACAAACCGGTAACATTTACCCCGGCTATTTTCCCGGTTAAAGAATTAGCAACGTTAACTTCCCTGGCCTTTGTAAATTCGTCTCCTTTAACTTCTGTTACGGCATATCCCAATGCTTTTTTGTCGCGAGAAATACCAAGGGCAGTTACAACTACTTCATCAATTTTCTTTACGTCTAAAACCAGTTTTGCATCCACTATTGTCTTTCCATTTAGGGGAATAGTTTGCGAGGTATACCCCATAAAAGAAAATACCAGATTTACATTCGGAGAAGGTGCCTCTATTGAATATTTCCCATCAATATCGGTAATTACCCCAATAGAAGTACCTTCTACAAGGATAGAAACACCGGGCAATGTTTCTCCTGAATTAGAATCGGTAACAACGCCCCGAACTTTTACAGAAGACTGCCTCGATTCTGGAAGTTCACTTCTCCTTGAAATTGCAATGTACCGGTCAATAATCCGATAATCAAGGTCAGTGCCCTTCAATAAGTCATCCAGAATCTCATTGATACTTTTATTTTTATACTCTACACTAACTTCCTGCTCAAGGAATCCCTCATCATATTTCAATATAAAATGATATCCGGAGACCTCCTCCAACTGCCCAAACAAATCTTTCATTGTTGAACTCATCTTTATATTTATTTTCCCCGCCTGGCCGTAAGTGCTTGCATGAACCTGTACCCCAAGAAGAAATACGATAATCGCAGTAATTTTCATAACCCGCACAATTAGTTTAAAATATCCCACATCGGAGATATAATCTCTTTTTTTCATAAATTTGTCCTGTTATTTGTTAAAATGAATAATGGCCTTTATACCACTAAAGGCTTTTATTTCTTTTTCGCTCAAAAGATGCTGCAAACATCGATTGGCGAGTTGGACCGGAAATACTTATGTATTTTCGGTCTGTTCTTTTTAACTTGTGTTCAGATAATTCATAGGCTCGTCTTTTCTTTATATTAAATTTATTATTCCCAGTAAATAAGAGTTGGTTTATCTGGCCGTTGTATAATTCTGTATCTCAAAGAAGAAGTTAAACGTAAGGCTTCCAGAATCTGATCAACTGGTTTATTTTTCAGAATTGTCCCCATATATAACTCATTGGCCAGTTTTTCATTTTTTATAATAATCTCAACATTGTACCAACGCTCTATTTTTTTTGCTATCTCTTTTAAGCTTTCATTCTGGAATATTATATATCCATTTTTCCAGGATGTATACATACTTATGTCTACAGTACTAATCCTCAGCCTGTTTGTTTTATAATCGTATTGAATATTCTGACCTGGTTTTAATCTGGAATATTCGGTTCCACTCTTCCCAAAAACACCAAGGCTTCCTTCCACAAGTGTTGCATTAACATTCTTTTCCTCTTTATATGCCTGTATATTAAAAGAAGTACCATAAACCTTAAAGTCTAAAGTTCTGGTTTTAACTAAAAACGGGTGTGATGTATCTTTAGCAACCTCAAAAAAGGCCTCTCCGTCAAGTTTAAGAGTACGCTCTCCCGAATTAAAATTTGCAGCATATGTAAGTATTGTTCCTGAATTTAACTGAACAATTGTTCCATCAGGTAATACCACTTTTGACATTTGACCGGCTGGGACTTCGATACGCGTATCAGCCTGATATGCAATTGGTGGTTTCTTGTTTTCTGATGGGATGAAGTGGTATAGAAATGTGCCAAGACTTAATACCAGCAATATAGCTGCGGCATAGCCAAATCTTTTATAAATAAGCGAAAAACGTCTACTCTTATTTATCTTTTTCTTAAATCGTTGAAAATTACCATTAGTTATATCTCTGTCTAACTGGTTGGTTAACGCCCATATCTTCTTATATTGAATAAAAGTATTTTTATTTTCGGCAGAAGCTTCAACCCAATCAAACAGTTCTTTTATCTCCACTTCTGAAGCATTGCCTGACAAATATCTATTAAGAGCGGAATAATCCATCATTTTGTGCATCTTATATTAATTGTACACGCAATATCAATATCACCCCATATCAAAATTTAATTTTTTTTTAATCATGAAAGATATTGCATTATAATTTGCACTAATACTACTGGTAAGTATTCAGACAGACTATCTTTTAGAGCCTTTAATGCACGGGTCATATTTGCTTCTACAGATTTTACAGTAATATTCAGTTCATCAGCAATTTCCCTGTTTTTCTTCCCTTCAAACCTGCTCATCTGAAATACCTTTCTACACTTTTCTGGTAATTCATCTATCGATTTCTTTATTAATTCATCAAGTTCCACAAATTCCAGAGAATAAAAATCAAAAGACTCCAGTGTTTCAGCATTCAATTGAAGTTCTTTTTCATGTAGCATTCTGTTTTCGTAACGGCTTGCAACCTTTTCATGCCGCAAATAATTAAGGCAACTGGACTTTGCATACGTATATAAAAAAGACCGTATGCCATTTATTGTTTCTATTTTATCCCGGGTTAGCCACAGATTTAAAAAAGCTTCCTGAGCCTGATTTCTTGCTCGTTCCAAATCGTTCGTAAAATGAGAGCAAAATCCCACAATCATATCATAATCCGAATTAAAAACAGTTTCAAAAACCTTTTCGTCGCCTTCTTTAAACCGATGTATAAAAAATTGATCCGAATTATAATTATTTCCCATAAGTTTTTTCCTAATAAAGCTTTCTGGTAAGATTCGATTTCATCTTTCTCAGAAAGAATCAATCCCTTTATTAACAATACTCCGGCGTTTAATAAAAAATCTAAATAAAAAGGAAAATGCAAATAAAAAAATACAACACCAACAATAAGGTATCATTTTGAAATAAAAACAACACAAAATAAACATATAATGCAGAAATAACATCAAATAAAAAAACAAAAACAAGAAAAAACGTTTCCTTTCATTCAAAATGAAAAGAGGAAACCGCTAAATAGTCAAGCCTGAAAAACCTCCAGCTTTTGAATGAGAAGGATTTTTCTAATGGATCGGATTTGATTTTCAATCCATATATTTAGTCTAAAGATGAAAAAAAAAGTCCTTTTTTAATTTGTCGGAAGCTTTTTTGTCAAATTGAAGCCTGCTGCGGCCAATATGATATTGTTTTGGTTGCCAATAACCCCGGCGAGGAAGTTTTCTCCCCATTCGGAGCTCGTTAACATGCCCGATAATTGGCTCAATCCTGGCCCGTGACCGGAAACGTTTTCGTATCTTTTGTTTCTGGTACTGTGCAGATGATGCTTTCAATTTTCCAGAAGTACATATCTCAGTTTCGTCAATAGCTTTTCTTCCTCTTTCTTAAATGGTCCTTGGCTAATTCTACCTTAAAATCTTATTTCCCGTTAGTGGCTAAAAGAGAAAATCATACAGCTAAATAAAATAAGCAACTCTTTCAATATTATTATAATTCAAATAGAAATCTATCTGAAATTGTATTTATAAAAAGCATCGCCATTTTTATTCAATATTTTGCTTTTGCCGCTAGTAATTTGATTACTGCTACTATAAAAGTTTGAGATTGTTATTGTTTTTATATCGTTAATTTCATTATTAAAATGAAAAGGGGACCTGGCAAAACTATTGACATGTATAATATTGGAGGCGTTAACAATGTTAAGATTTCCTGATGGATTTGTAATTATTGAAGCAATTCCATCTGTATATATTCTATTGAATTGCAAAAAACGAATATTGCTATTATTTAAGGTTTTAAGGAGAACACTATTGTTCCGGATTTCGTTTTCTATCCTGCGCGCAGTTGCATTAGTAATGCATAGATTATTTATCGAGGCTCCGTCAACTAAAATATGAGATATAGCAGAACTTTTAGTTGTATCAAGGCTATAATAACCGTCTATCTCCAGGCTACCAATAACAGTATTCTCCCCTTTTATATATATTGTTGGTTCTTCTGTATCAAAATATTTCCTTTTTATATTTTTCAGGATTAGTTGTTCTACATTAGTACTAACATTAATGCAACTTCTATTGGACATTCTCACTTTCTCGTAAGGATTTATTGCAACATCAAAATCTTCCACATTTATTGTTCCAATATTCCCCGGGCCAGCCCATGTCACAACTGAAGGATTATGTTGATAATTATCTATAACTAAAGCATATTCTTTTGTATAGCCTTTTACATTTCTTATTGTAATCCGGTCAACTCTGCTTTTGCCACTTAAAATCCTTATACCAAATAATTGGCTGTTTATTGTAATATCATCAATCAGGATATCTGAAATCGGTCCTGCTGCATCCGCTGTAAAAAAATCATCCTTTGAATATACTCCCTTTTTACCAAACGCATAGGAATACTGGTCGTCCGCATTTAATCCGATGGCATCGTCATGGGTGTTAAGTACACAATGGCGTATAATACCATATTGAGAATTCCCATCAATATGTATCCCATCGTTATTAATTAACGGATCCGGCCCCACATCAACAGTAATATCCTCATATAATACATGAGTTACGTTTGCTGCAGCAAGGGCATATGTTGCAGGTTTGTATAGAATTGCATCCCTTACAATTAGATTGTCCACTCCATAAAACCTAAAGCAGGCTACCACTCCATTTATACTATCCCCTTTACTTTGTGCTCCTTTGGGTATTTCCGGATTGTAATAATTTCCGTTCCAAGTTCCTCCAATTATAACAATATTAGAATCTTTTCTGGTAGTAAACGATTTGTTTGCATTCGTAATTATGGATTTATCCGAATGATTTCTTAAGATAGCGCCACATCCGGCATTAGCAATAACAGTTGTATTACTGTAAATCTTTAATCCTGTTACAGAATATTTGCCATCCCAATAGACAGTTATTGGGGAATTTTTGGCTTTATCCAATACATTTTGTATTGCCAATGTATTATCAGTACCAAATACTACACTATTCATCCCAATTTCAGCGTCTGAAATTGCTCCATTAGCTGATAGGTAATATACATGCTTAGGTAATTTAGTATTGTTTTTAAATTGTGAAAAACTTGTATTCACAACCATTACTGCGATAATAAAAATAAATAATTTCTTCATCTTAATCTGTTTATAATTCTACCTTGACACATTTATATCTTGTTTATAATATCGATTAATAACTTCAGTCTTCGTTAGCTCCTGAATAACTTTATTATATAACTCAATATTATTGAACGACTTAAACCTTTTGTCCATTACTTTGATTTCTGCATCGGAAAGGAACCAATTATCTTCGTTGCGGAATTATAGGTTATGAAATAAAAACTGTCTTTATCTACTTTATCCTAACTTTGTCAAAAGACAGTGCTCCGATTCCATTGACACCTTTTATCCATGGTCCTTCATAACACATATCCGTTCCTTCGTAAAAATGCCCGGGCAAGTAGGTAACCCAATTATGTTTTTCAGCTTTCTTCAATTTGAGATATAACTTATTTCCGTCGGGAAATCCCTCATTGATCAATCCCGAATTACCGTCTAAGTATATATAATCTTTAAGATAGTAAGTGAGATTATTAATAATTTGCTGGGTGTTCCACTCAATTTCTTGGTCAAATTCGAGACAAAGTTCTGAATAGTCTGCCTGACTCCAATATGCACTGCAGATTTTTGGTGGTGTTATGGGATCCGTCGATTTGGAACCATAAAAATCCTTTGACAAAAGTGGATAAATTGATTCTGCCATGGCTACATAGCCTTTATCCGTATAGTGACATCCATCATGTTCTGGCAATCCCACGGTAGACATAATATCTGTATCAGTATACTTATCGGCAATTTTGACTTGAAGATTCCGAAACTCACTTTGAAAGTCTCCTCCACAGCCTGGATGAAGCTGAAACATGTAAATTTTTTGGAGCGAAGGAAAATTCGCTTTCCATGCAAGGTAAAGAGTATCAAAATCATCCTCGTACTTTTCATAGTCTTGAAATGTATTTGATTCTCCCTGGTGCCATAGAAGAGCTTTAATTCCGTGAGTAAGGCCTGCTTCATGTACCCGGTAAATCAATCTACCAAAACTTGTGTTTAAATCTGCCTGAAAATTGGCAGGTAGATTTTCCTTTATAGTCGAATTTCCACTTCCTCCGTTGATAATGCATACGGGTATTCTATGGATTTCTGTTATTTTCTGTGCCAGATACATTCCCCAAACACCTACTCCAAAAGGGTTATCTGTGTACCAACCGCCAATCCCCTGCAACTCTGGGCAATTTCCTGTAGCCCTTCCCCAGCGGTACTTTTTATGGTCTTCCGTGTATGGGTTATACCCGGTTTTCACACCAAAGCTTCTACAGTAAGGACTACTGAAATTTGAAGCAGAACTACTCGCATGTGAGTTGGATTGACCTGTGATGATGTAGGCATCGCCACAAACCACACTATCAGCTGTATAAAGCACTCTTCTCTCCTGTTCATTGGTTAGACTGAGTTCGAATTTATATTGGAATAAGCCTTGTTTGATTTTTTGGCTTATGAAAAAGCTGCCAACTCCCTGCTTATTTAATTTAATCTCTTCTGTCCTAATTTCCAACAATTCATTGTCTTTATAGGTAATCAGCTCGAACTGTTGATGCTCTATTCCAGAGATTCTCCCTGAAAACACAACTTTTGCAGTATTATTTTTATCCCTAGGATATAGCTGATAATTCTCTGGAGCTTCAGATAATTTTAATTCTTGGGCTTGTAACGAAAATTTGAACAACAAACAGACAAATGAAATTAAAGTAAATTTTGTGATCTGTAAAATGTTTGATTTATTCATAGTGTTGATATTCTACTTAAAAATCCAAATTGATTTTTTTGAGCCGGTTTTAATCCCGACAATAAGACAAAAGCTATTTTATCGTGGCCAATTCGGTTTAACTCCACTCAAAAATATTTTTACCCTTTGTCCTTTGAGCATAAAATGCCCTTTGATTTACATGTTTTGAGTTAATGGAAGATAACTCGCACATGTATTGTTGGGTTTGTTCTCATATTTTCCCCCTTTCTTTGTTTTTTACGCCGCTTCGATGAGCCTATCAAGCCTGCCTGACGGCTTTATAAAAATGGGTTTCATACATTTTAATTTCAGTTTGGCATTAAAACAACCTTGCCATATTAACCTCAATTTCAATCACTTAAAACACTTATTACAAAAAACACTTACCCCAAACCACTTGCCAGATATAGAATCGTCAACTTCCAATTCAATTCCGTTATCCGTAGTTTTCAGAGGAACAGTCTTCTTCCCAACTTTTATTATTGTTCGTTTCAGTTTATTTAACTAAAAATCTAAACTGAATTTTCAGAAAAATATATTTGAATGAATTACCCCGCTGCAAGCAGACGGAGTATCTTTAAGGAATTTGTTTAATATTCGCAGCAAGCTGCGGGGAATTAAACCCAAAGAGAATTAAAAAGCATCGCCATTTTTATTCAATATTTTGCTTTTACCGCTAGTAATTTGATTACTGCTACTATAAAAGTTTGAGATTGTTAATGTTTTTACATCGTTAATTTCATTATTCAAATGAAAAGGGGACCTGGCAAAACTATTGACATGTATAATATTGGAGGCGTTAACAATGTTAAGATTTCCAGATGGATTTGAGACTATTGAAGCAATTCCATCTACATATATTCTATCAAATTGCAAAAAGCTAACATTGCTATTATTTAAGGTCTTAAGTAACACACTTTTGTTCCGAATATCGTTTTCTGTCCTGCGAACACTTGCATTAGTAATGCTAAGATTATTTATAGTGGCTCCGTCAACTAAAATATGAGATACAGTTGAACTTATAGTTGTGTCAAGGCTATAGTAACCATCTATCTCTAAACTTCCAATTGCAGTATTTTCCCCTTTAATATAGATTGTTGGTTCTTCTGCAGCAAAGTACTTCCTTTTTATATTCCTTAAAATAAATTGTTCTACGTTAGTACTTACATTGATGCAACTTCGATTGGGCATCTTAATTTTTTCATGAGGGACAATTGCCACATCAAAATCTTCCACATTTATTGTCCCAATATTCCCTGGACCGGCCCACGTCACAATTGAAGGATCATGCTGATAATTATCAATAACTAAAGCATATTCTTTGGTATAGCCTTTTATATTTCTTATTGTTATCCGGTCAACTCTGCTATTTCCACTTAAAATCCTTATACCAAACAGTTGACTGTTTAAGGTGATATCATCAATCAGGATATCTGAAATTGGTCCTGCTGCATCCTCTGGATAAAAATCCTCCTTTACATATCCTCCTTTTTTCCCTAACCAGCGTGAATAAAGGTCGTCTGCGTTTAATCCGATAGCATCGTCATGGGTGTTAAGTATACAATGGCGGATAACACCATATTGAGAATTTCCATCAATATGAATCCCGTCATTGTTAATTAACGGATCCGGGCCCACATCAACAATAAGGTTCTCATATAATACATGAGTTACATTTGCTGCAGCCAGTGCATATGTTGCAGGCTTGTATAGAATTGCATCCCTTACTGTTAGATTATCCACTCCATAAAATCTAAAGCAAGCTACAAGACCATTTATACTATCGCCTTTACTTTGTGCTCCTTTGGGGATTTCAGGGTTGTAATAATTTCCGTTCCATATTCCTCCTGCTATAACAATATTAGAATCTTTTCTGGTAGTAAACGATTTGTTTGCATTCGTAATTATGGATTTATCCGAATGATTTCTTAAGATAGCACCACATCCGGCATTTGCAATAATAGTTGTATTACTGTATACTTTTAATCCTGTTACAGAATATTTGCCATCCCAATAGACAGTTATTGGGGAATATTTGGCTTTATCCAATACATTTTGTATTGCTAATGTATTGTCAGTACCAAATACTACACTATTCATCCCAATTTCAGCGTCTGAAATTGCTCCATTAGCTGATAGGTAATAAACATTAGGAGACAGTTTAGTGCTACTATTTTCAGGCAGTACAGAATTTGGAAGTCCTTTATTTGACTGTGAAAAACTCAAATTAAAAATCATTAATACAACAATAAAAATAAATAGCCTCTTCATTCTAAATTTGGTTTTACAATTTGTTCCGGTGTTATTCATTTTGATATTTAAGTTTTAGATTAATTATAGGATCTTTAAAGTTGTACCAGCGCTGAAGCTAGTCCTTCAACATTGATATTTAATAACTGCTTTTTAAACTTAACAGTCAGATTTTTTTGTCCCTCAGACAGGTTCCACAGTAATACCGAGTTAATACCTGGAAACCAGGCACAGACCACTGGTATGTCTTCCACTACATAGGGAAAATTAACAAGGCTCTGCTGTATTTTGCGTTTAAATAAAAAAATATCTTCCAACGTTTCGGGTAAATATGTCAGTTCTTCATTCTCCCGATATTCAGCAACGTTGTGCATCAATTTTGATTGTCCGGCCTTCAGTTTTCCGGTAACTATTGCTTTCGCATCATACTCAGCCAAAAAGGTCCAGCCTTCAACATTTAGCGTGTCGGTTACCTCGAAAGGCACCCCTGATGCAAGAAACAGACTGAAGGGACGATCGTTGCAAACATATCGACTTGTTTCTCCCCAAAAATGTTTAAAAGGCCCAGTGGGTTTATGCCCGGCAACTTTTTCATGAAGGCTTTTACTTGATTTTATTGCTGGTATTAGTGTCGACCAATATTCCAAAGGGAAAGGTGTTAGTCCACTCATGAACATTGTGTTACGCACATCACTGAACAAGGATATATTTAATTTGGCAGCTAAATTTTTCGCCGATAGGCTTTCAGGTGGAAAAGCTGTTGTCTCGCTAAAAGCAAACTCAGGAGCAACGTAACGCCTATGGAAAAGGGAACTAAAAAGCTCATCCGTTTTACCTTTGACCTTTCCAAATGAATTGTCATCAAACATCATTTCTCCCACACGCATAAGAGAACCTTTATAATCCTTTAAGCGTATTCCTGATTTTTCAGCTCCCATGTACATTACCATTATCCCAAGTTGTATATCAGGTACAGAGGATTGCATCTTTCTAAATGCCAGAGATAGCTGGTCGCAGGTATAATTTACCCAGGAATATAATATTTCAGTAAATGCCCGCTGTTCTATGTTTTCAATAAGGTCATTCCACAAATTTTCATTGTATCCATAGCTATCAAGGAACTCTCGTTTATGTTTCTGGCAAAAACATCCACCGATGATGCCAGGAAGGATTCCTAGTCTGAAATCGTCATCAAGAAATACTTTTTTAAACCCAAAATTTTCTGATCTTTTCAGCGCTTCGATATTATCTTCAATAATAGGAGGATGAATGGAAACACCGGAATACATGGCTCCATTGATTGCCGTTTTTTTCACCCAGTGTTTTGGTGTAATATTTGGTATCTCTCCTTCTATACCTAATGAATTGCCTCCATTGGATGCAGATAAATTAAAAGGGTGCCCCAGCGGCACATGCAAAATATGTGCAGCAATACCTTTTTTCAGGAAGCGTTCCTTCCAAAATTTAATTCTTTCAACCGGATAGTACCAATAACCATTAATATATCCTGTAAGCCAAACATCGGTAATTCCACTTTGAACAATAATTTCGAAAAGTTCATGATTATCATCCAAACTACCGGAGTTAACCGACAAATGAAAAGTTCTTACTCCTTTTTTCTCATTTAGGATATTCAGCGCATCAACTTGTTGAGTAAAAAGTGCTCCTCCAACTAATGCCAGCGAACTTAAAAAATCTCTTCGTATCATTTATTAATGTTCAATAATACATAATCTAAGCTGAAAAGCTTCATAATATTGAATGCAGGATATTTTGTACTTCCATAATCTATGTTGAGCATGAGATGAAAAATGTTTTGCTTTTTATTTGATTTCCCAATCATCGGTTCGAAATGAAGAAGCAGGTAATCCTTGTGTATTATATAGTTCCCCGACTACATAATCATCGAATGCATATCTTACCGCTACCGGCTCTTCTACCCAGGGAGAAAACAGAACAATTTTATTTCCTTTGATATAGGCCTCTGCTGGCACAAAGTGCTTGTTATCTCCTGCGATTTTAAAATTTTCAAGCTTCTTTCCAAAAGTGGTCAGACCATTTTTCGCATGATCAAAAGATAATTCTGCTACCTGTCCTTTAACTGTCATTTCTTTAAAAACAGGTCCTGAATATTCAAAGCCTTTCTGTCCGTATGTTTTTGCGAGAGCAAGATATCCCAGCCTTTCTCCTACTACCTTCTTATTGGAAGGATGAATACTTTTTTTATCGCCGGCATCCATAATACACGCCATTCCAGTATTTGGTGTTGCTTCCGATGCTTTTAACTGGGCTTCCCGAAGAAAAGCTGAACTCGGCCCCCCCCAGCTACTATAATCAAAAGGAGCAATTTGTACATAATAAAAAGAAAAATCTCCAATGCCCCATTCCCTGCGCCAGTTTTCGATAAGACCTGTCATCAATTTTTCATATTTCGCAGGCTCGTTTTTGTTCGATTCTCCCTGATACCATAATGCACCCTGAATAGCGTATCCAACCATTGGAGAAATCATTGCATTAAACAACACTGTAGGTTTGCTGGGAAATGTTTCAATATCAATTTTTTCAGGTGGAGTAACCCAATCAAATTGCTTCAATCCGTCTTTGCTAATCCAAGGCTCGATTCGTGTTCCTCCCCAGCTTGAGCAGATTATTCCAACCGGTACGTTTAAAGTTTTCTGGATCATGTCTGCAAAAAAATAGCCTGCGGCACTAAATTGTGCGACATTATCAGGTATACACGGAAGCCATTCTCCTGTAAAATCGGTTTTGGGTTCAAGACTCTTTACCCTATCAACATCAAATAACCTTATTGAATTATTGGCAGAAGTTGCAATAGCTTTGTTTGAGCCAATAACAGGCTCATTGGGATACCCTTGCATAGTCATCTGCATGTTCGATTGCCCGGAACAAATCCACACTTCACCAATTAAAACATTTTCTAAAATTATTTTTTTTCCATCGGAGATAACTATAGTGTAAGGACCGCCTGCTGCTGGTGTCTGAACTGTCAGTTTCCAGTCTCCATCCTGGTTTGCTTTTGTAGAATAATTTTTATTATTCCATGAGGTAGTCACCCTTACTGTTTTGTTCTGTGTTGCTTTTCCCCAAATTGCAGCATTAGTTTGCTGCTGCAGAACCATGTTATCTCCAAAAATTGCAGGAAGTTTGATGTTAGCATTTACATCCAACGGGAATAACCATAGAATTAATCCTGCTACAATGAAATAATAATAAAGATTTTTTTTCATGATATTATTTATTTTACAATGATTTAAATTCGAAATTTTAAGTATAATTTACTGATTTAAAGAATAGTGTACTTTATAACTTCCACTTTTAAAAATTATAGAAGTACTGCTTCCTGTTTTTATTGTTTTTTCGTTAGAAATAACTTCTTCAACATTTTCAGGTAAAATGAATATAGCTTTTGAACCGACAGGAATTCCAACCTCCATATTCATATGATTATCTGAGAGATTCCAGTTAACTGTAATCGTTCCATATGGGCTTTCTTTTCTTGTTTTCGCCCAGGTAACACCCTTTGGAATTTGTGGATTTATAATAAATTCTCTGTAAGCAACTTTATTATCCATGGGTTGAATTCCTCCAACCGATTGATAAAACCATTGTCCCACTCCATTGTAGCAATTATGAATCCGGCTTCTTTCGCCACCCCAGTGTTCCCAGGTAGTAGTCGCTCCATTTTCAAGCATATGCAAATACCCCGGGTAACTTGCTTTTTTAAGCATTGAATAAACAAAGTCCGGATGATTTGATTTGGTTGCCCATTCCATCATAACAGGAATACCTACCAGTCCACACGCTAAATGCCCCTGATGTTTTATTTTTGTATTTTCAATAAGAGTATTCGTAATTTCCTCCAATTGGTCATGCGGAACAACACCCGCAAGCATAGGATAAATCAAATCGATTTGAGAACCACTACCCAAACGTTGCTCTGATTCGTTGTAGAAAGCATCCAAAATTTTTTGGTTCAATTTTTCGCTCTTTATCGCATAGAGCCTTGAATCAACTGTTTTTCCCAAAAGTTTGGCAATTTTTTCCATTTGATCTAAACAGACAGAAATATAACAGTTCGTAACCAAGTCAACCGAGTTTGGGTTAGCTAAATCAACCCCCTCAGGCGCAGCCCAATCTCCGAGAAACCATCCCCTGTAATCAGTATCAGGCCAACGTTTTAGAAGCCCGTCAACCGTATATTTGTCTACATATTCCAACCATTTTTGCATAACCGGATAATATTTCTCTAAAATGCGGGAGTCCCCGTAATTAATGTAGGAATTCCACGAAGCGTTAATAATAAAACCGGTCCAGTAGGGGCCTCCGCCTGCTTTATAAGGATTGGGCGCTGTATGGGGCATTCCTCCATCATCGCGGATTACATCTGCCCATGCCTGAAGCCAATTACTGTATAGCGGTCCAAGGTTAAACATGGTTTGCGCTGTTACCGTTGATGCATTACCATCTCCACCATACCCTAATCTTTCCAGATGCGGGCAATCGACCAGGTATCCTCCGAGGCTGACACATCGCAACGTGTAAGAAATCATTTCATGAATTTTGTTTAAATCCGGGTCGGAACATTCAAACGATGAAGCCATTTTGTATCCGGTATGTATAAAATAAGCTTTTATGGAATTTATATCAGGCGCATCATTTAAATTTGAAATCAGCATATATCTGAATGCATGATAATTAAACTTATTTTTAAATGTTTCCTCACCTTCTCCGGCTGCAATATAGTAATCGGCCTGAAGCTGATTAACAAACTTTCCATTATTATCAAGATGATCGCAATATTCTATCTTTATTTCTCGTGATTTTTTTAGTTCCGGGAAATTGATTTCGACCCATCCGGTAAAATTCTTACCCATATCGATGAGGAATGTATCTTTTGACAATGCAACAATTGAAACAGGTTTTATAGTATCAGCTATAATATTATTCTCTGCCATTTGCGGACTAACCTCATGGCTTGGCACGGGTATCAATGAAACCGGGCGCCAGCTTCTTTCTGCGGTATTATCTAAAATAAGATCGTTTTTGGCCATCGAACCATTTACTGTTTCACCTCCAAATTGTTGCGGCCGCCAATTTCCATGCCTCGAATAGCTGCTAATTCTTCCTTTCCAGGTTGAATCTGTTTTTAGTATTATTTTCGACTGGTTACCGGTTAATTGCTCTAACTGTGCTTTTACTACCGGCCCATCATTAATGACACCGGGAAGCCCTTTGGTGTACCAGCCACTTCCAAGCCATAGTATCAAATCGTTTTGACCTTCCTTTATTTTCTCCGTGAGATCATATGTATTAACCAATGAACGTTTATTGAATTGAGATACTGCTGGAGTCAAAATACCATTGCCAACTTTTTCCCCGTTAAGATAAACTTCGTGATAACCAAGTGAGTTTACATGGAGAATTGTTTTTACACTTCCGTCTTCAACATTGAATGACTTATAAAACTGAGGACATTCGCGGTAACCCGCTTTAGTTGTTAACCCGATGTAAGAAGCACGCCAATCATTTTCAGTTAAAAGGCCAATACTAAAATGAGCCGGGGTGCTCCATGATGTGACCTTCCCATTGTTGTCCCAGGTCCTGACCGTCCAGTATAAAAACTGACCTGATGCAAGTGGCTTTCCGCGGTATGATACAAATAGGCTGGAGTCTGATTCTATTTTCCCTGAATTCCAGCAATCGGCATTTTCTTCGTTTAACAGCTGTTGGTTACTTGCAACTAAAATTTGGTAAGCTGTTTGCAAAGCTCCCTGCCGGTTTGATTTATTTATCCAGCTAAAACCAGGATTGGTGGTATTTATCCCTAACGGATTTTCCAGACTTTCGCATGTTAAGTTTGTAACAACAAAATCATTATTTTCCTTACAACCAAATACACTAATTATCAAAACAATAAGAAAAAAGGTTTTGTATCGTTTATTTTTTTTCATATATATTAAAAATATAATAACTGAATCTGTTTAACCTTTAATTTTATGATAACAACAGAATTATGAAAAACAATTTGATTTCTTTAAAATTTACTCGGTGCATTTTAATACATAGTTTTTGACTATGCCCTCTATAATTATCATGCGAGCATAATCAAAAACTAAAAGATCAATATATTATAAAAAAATCACAAATAGATTTTTCAATAAAAATGTGCTAACCTTACAGATATTCCGGATTTTGTTCCATAGTTGGGTCTAATTCCAATACAGCATCTGGAATAGGAAACAGCAATTTTATACTTTTATAGGCTTCATCCCCGACAAATGTCCTTTTTCTTTGTTCAATGCCATGAGCTTCCATAACTTCTATGGCTTTTCCTGTTCTAACCAAAACATCCCAGCGGTCAGATTCACAATGAAATTCTACCCTGCGCTCGTGAATAATATCATCTAATGTGACAGTAGTAAGAGGTAGCAGTTTAGCCCGTTGGCGAACGGCATTAACAAGTGGGACAGGATCACCTCCTCCTTCGCGCAAATAGCATTCGGCTAGCATAAGAAGGACGTGGGGATAACGAAAAACTTTAACATTATTACCTGTTTGATATATTTCAGTATGCCCCGGATCCATATATTTTTTGGTAAACGGGACAATGGAATCCTTGTATGTTGCGTCATTTTCGGTAACCCATGAGGTATCAATCATAGATAACCGCTCGTCGCCCTCTTCAAAAGACTCAATCAGGTCTGTTGTAGGAATATTAAGTCCTGTTTGTTCGAACTGCCCCAAGGGTAATAATTCCCTTTCTGAGTCTTCGGGTAGAAACCGGTACATGAGCGAATGATACAAATTATAAGGCCCCGTAATATACTGAACAGAAAAAACAATTTCTTCATTGTTTTCATTGTTTATGTCAAAAACTGAAGAATAATCATTTAGAAGTGAGTATTGTGTGCTATTATATACTAGCTCTAATTCTGATGCAGCATCTTTATAACGGCCGTTCCACATCAACACTTTGGCAAGCAACGTCCTCGCTGCACCTTCGGTTGCCCTTCCCTCATCCTGGCCAGTATAACTAAGCGGCAGATTTTCCTTTGCATCATTCAAATCAGCGATTATCAGTTCATATACTTGTTCTTTGGGCACTCGCTTGTTTAATTTCCATGCATCATCATATGATCTAACCATTTTTGTAATTAACGGGACATCTCCAAAATACCGTACCAGATGAAAGTAGTATAATGCCCGTAGAAATTTAGCCTCAGCAATGTATCGGTCTTTATTTTCCACCTCCTTGTCTTCAATAAAATGCAATACAGTGTTGCATTTTGCAATGCCTATGTATGAATTTTGCCATGCACTATTAACCACACCATTACTCGATTGCATGAGAAACTGGTCAACTCGTTCCATAAAAGCCACTGCCCTGCTTGATACGTCATACTGAACAGTTGTATTGTCTGAACGTAATTCAGCAAATACCCAGGCGGACTCGTCAGCCTGCCAATTTCGTCCTCCGTACAAGGGTTGCAAACTTGTATAAGCGCTGTTCACCGCCTGATTAAATTCATCTGATGTGTTATAAAAATTCAATGAATTTATGCTGCTAATTGGTGCTTCGCTCAAGAATCCATCTTCATTGCAACCAAAAACAATAATACTTAATAATAGTATTGATATAATATTTTTCATAATTCCCAAATTTTAAAATTCAATATTAAATCCTAACACAACAGTTCTGCTCAGTGGGTAATTATAAAAGTCCTGATTCATTCTCAAAGGATCATTTCCCCAAGCATTTGCGTCAGAATTCCCGTACTTATAATTCGTTAATAAAAAGGCATTTTGAACGGTACAAAACAACCTGAGCTGGTTTGCAAAACTTATTCGATTAAAATTATACCCCAGTGAAATGTTTTGCATTTTCAGGAAAGAAACGTTATTAACCATATGGGAAGTTTTCTTCGTAATATTTGAAGTTTGATGAATAGATGTTGGCATTTGTCCATCCCCTGGGTCTTCAGGCGATTTCCACCGATTTTTAACAGATCGTAGAGCATTAAATGACCCGTCGAGGTTCAATGTCCATTCTTCAAATGTTGACATAACATCATAATCATGTGCAAAACTCATGGAAATATTCAAATCCCAGTTTTTATATTTGATGTTATTGCTTAACCCACCCCTAAACTTGGGATGCGGATTGCCAATAATTGTTTGGTCTCGCGCATCGATAGTTCCATTTTCATCGATATCTGCCCATCGGGCAGTACCTGGCAACTGGTTGGGCTGATGCGGATTATTGTCAATCTCGTTTTGATCCTTAAACACCCCTATCATTTTATAGCCGTAGTGCATCGCCACTGGTTCCCCGACAATGGTAATCCCGCCACCGCCTGAGATTTCACTAACGTCGCCTAAATCAAGGACTATATTGCGGTTAAACGATATATTGAAATCGGTATTCCAGGTAAAATTCGGGTTTGACACATTAATCGAATTGATTGCAAATTCAAGCCCCCTGTTGCGCATTTTACCTATATTCTGCGTCATACTACTAAATCCTGATGAGATAGGCATATTTACTCCCCACAGCATATTTTCGGTAATCTTCGAATAATAATCAAATACAAAATTCAGTTTGCCATTGAAAAGGGTTAAATCGGAACCAAAATCAAATTCACTTGATTCCTGCCAGCCCAGCTTTGAATTCTCAATAGAACCAAGCTTTTGTCCGCCTGCGATGCTTCCTCCAAAAGTATAATTGTCACCAACCAGATTTGGGATCCATGTATAATCACCAATAGCATTGTTGCCACTCGTGCCATAGCTCAAGCGTAGTTTCAAGTTTGCCAGCCACTGGACATCCGGGAAGAAACTCTCTTTTGAAACATTCCAACCAACTGATGCAGAAGGAAATAAACCCCATTTATTTTCTGAACCAAAACGCGAACTTCCATCTCTTCGGATGGTTCCTGTAAGGAGATATTTTGACTTATAGTTGTAGTTTAAACGAGACATGTAAGATATCATCGACCAGTTCGATTCGGTGGTACTGCCACTTATAGTAGTTGCCGCATTTAACGTTTTTATATAGTCTGTCGGATATCCCGAACCACTCATGCTACTTGAATAACCATTATAATGCTCCATGGTATAACCGAGTAAAGCCGAAAATTCATGGTCGCCGAAAGATTTCAAATAGTGAAGTGTATTTTCAAATTGCCACCCAATACTTTTGGCTGTATTGTACGAACCAGCCGCGGCAACAGGAGGAGGGGCCCATGGTTGCCCTATTTTTGAAGAGGAAAAATATTCACTCATGCTATTTCCAGCTTGCAAATTAAATTGCGTTTTTAATGTCAATCCCTGCAAAGGAGTAATTTCCAGATAAGGTTGAACATCAATATTAAAAAAGTCCGTTTTATCTACCTGTTGTTGGTAAACGTAGAGTCCATTATATCCATGCCAAGTACCTGAAGAATAGATATCCTGATCGACATCGCCATCAAAATATCGCTCATCTTCAAATGGCCCGTCATCTCTTCCCGGACCATCTACAGGATTAGACATTGTACCAAACAGCCAGGCCGTACCATAATTGTCATACCACCTAATAGAGGGGTGTAGGTTCATTGCAACTTTAATAACATCGTTTGGAGTAAACTCCATATTGGCACGCATATTTAAACGTTCAAATCCCGTTTCTTTAATAATCCCTTGTTGATTAATATATCCGAGAGAATAGAAACCTTTAAAATTACGGGTTCCATGGGTTACACTTAAATTGTATTGTTGTTGCGGAGCCAGGCGCGTAAGATAATCCTGCCAGTCAGTTCCTTTCCCCAGCTTTTCAGGGTCCCGGTATTCTTCCGGAATGTCATCCAATGTAATTTCATATCCATAAAAATTAGCCTTTTCGTAAGCATTTTCTTTTCTCCATGTAGCAAACTCTTCAGCGTTCATTAAATCCAATTTTTCACTCGGCATCATTTGAGCAACACCTCCCTGCGCAGAAAAAGATATTTTTGTTGCGCCAACTTTACCCGATTTTGTTGTAATAAGAATCACTCCACTCGATCCACGGGAACCATAAATGGCTGTGGCTGAAACATCTTTTAACACATCAATCGTTTCAATATTTGCAGGATCCAGTAAACTTAAAGGACTCTGAAGTAGTCCGTAGCTGCCCATAGGAATACCATCTATTACTACTAAAGGCTCATTTCCACCTCCGATAGAACCTACACCGCGAATCCTAATCAGAGCTCCTCCTCCAGGAGCACCAGATTCTTCTTTAATTTCTACACCTGAGATTCTACCTTCTAAAGACCTATCTATAGTAGCCGGGAGTTGGTCTTTTATCTTTTCCTGTTTAATGGTTGTAATGGATGAAGATACTTTATTTCTATCCAGGCTGCCATATCCTATAGCTACTACCTCCTCAATTCCAATGGCATCAACCTCCATTATTATATTGATGACTGATTGAGATCCAATTATAACTTCCTGGCTTTGCATCCCAACAAATGAAAACAGCAGTGTAGCATTTTCCGGAATGTTGCTTAACGAATACTGCCCGTCGTTGTTGGTAATCGTCCCCTGAGTAGTACCTTTCAATACTACTGTTACTCCGGGCAGCGGTAGACCAGAGGAATCGGTGACTTTTCCGGAAACGGATTTTTGTTGCCCATTTATGAGTTTTTTCTCAAAATTACTCTTCTTCCCTTTTGTTTTAACTATAATATAACGGTCAAAAATCTCATATGAAATATTCGAATTCTTGAATACGCTGTTTAATATATCATCAACCCTAGAATCAACCGCATTAATAGTTATTCGTTTTAAGAAATCGATATCTCCGGAGTCATAGAAAAATCGGAGTTCGGAAGTTTTTTCAATCTGATCAAAAACTTCCGAGAGCATTACATTTTTTAAACTGAAGGACAGCCTTACAGATTGTGAATACGTTGACGCTGAGGTCTGAACAAGGGCAATCATCAGAAACAAACACGTTATCTTCATAACTCTCAAGAGTTTAACTAAATGGGAAAATCCGTCAATCCCATTATTGGTTTCAATTTTTTTCATACATTTGAAATGTTTAAGTTCGATAATTAAGCTAGTGGCTTGTTATTGATTAATTAAATTGGAAACAAGGCAATGTTTCCGAAAAGTGAGGGAAATGTCGCCAGCATTTCCCTTTTTTCAGTTCCTTTAGGTTATTCACATAGGCAGTTTATTTTTCATGTTTCAAATAAATTTGATTATTATCAAATTGATATTCAAAGGGAATTTTAGAAGCTCGTCTGAAAGTTTCCATTATTGTATAAACATTAGAATCGATAAAGAAGGCTCCGGTAAAAGTATATTCCTTTAAATCATCATTTTTAAATATAACTTTAACTCCATATATCCTTTCAATTTTTTGGGCCAGTTCAGCAAAAGATTCGTGATTAAATTCATAAATCCCTTCTTGCCAGTATTTGTAAAAACTATCCGGGATATTTATATTTTCAATAGTTCCAGATATTTTATCTAAAACTAAACGATGTAAAGGTCTTAACTGGTAAGATTTATATTTATTAGAATTATTTCCCTCATATACATCAAGCTGTACTTTTCCATTAACTAAATCAACTTGTAAGATTTTATCATCAGGATAAGCCAGAACAGAGAATTCGGTCCCCAAAACCTTAATTCTTTGGTTTCCCAAGTTTACAAAAAACGGTTTTTCCTTGTTGTGAGAAATCGTAAAATACGCTTCTCCTTCCAACTTTACATTTCTGGCTTTTCCAGAGAAAGTTTCAGGATAAACTAATTTTGAACCATTAGTCAACCAAACCTTACTTCCATCGGGCAAAATAACTGAGCTACGGTTACCATTGGGTACAGAAACTTCATTCATGGAAACTTTGAGGGCTGACGGCATAGAATGTATAAAATACCCTCCTATTAAAGCTAAAATAATTATTGCAGCATATTTAACTAACACTCCGATCTTAAATCTTTTGTCCGATCGTTTTATACGTTCTTCCACAAATTTAAAATCCTCATTTATATATCTCTGACTCAATCCTTTCCCCCTCTGCAATAATGCCCATAGATTTTTTAAATGTATAAATTCTTTACGATTCTTTTCGGATTGCTGAATCCATGATAAAAAATCATTGGAGTATGGTAAAGATTTGCCTTCAATTATATTTTTGATTATGTCTTCCTGTTTCATTTCACGCATATATAAATAGAACGAATAAAAATATAAATACCCTACCCATAGCTAACATTTATCCTATTTTCAAGGGACAATTGAAGTCATTTGTCCATAAAGTACATATCAAACAAATTTTTCGACTGATAACAGATAAGTAAGTAAGGGAAGAAAGTCTTTAAGGGCAATTCTGAATACTTTTAAGGCTTTAGTTATTTGAGCCTCAACTGCTTTTTGTGAGATGTTTAATTCGCTGGCAACTTCATGATTTTTTTTACCTTCAAAACGACTTAAGATGAATATTTCGCGGCAACGGGGTGGTAAATCTGCAAGTGTTTTTTCTATTATTAGTTCAATTTCCTGAAAGGCCATTGCTGATGTATCCATATGCTCCAATGCAGATATGTACAATTGTTTTTGTATTTTATTCTCAGTGTCTTCAACAAATTGTTTTTTAACCTTTTCATGCCTTAGACGAGAAATACAATTGTTTTTTACAACAGTGTACAAATAGCTTTGTAATTGTGCTTCATTTGAAACATGAGGATTTTTTTCCCAAAACGACAGAAAAGCATCCTGAACAAGATTACGCGCCACCTCAAAAGGGACATACTCTTCAGCAAAACATACTAAACGAGGATAATATAAATTAAAGATAACTTCAAAAACGGCTTCCTGTTTTTGGTTTAGTAAAGTAATTATATCATTCGACAAAGAATTCACCTAGGTTTAATTTACATACAAGTTTAAACATTTTTAATCTTGCAGAAAGCTGATTCCATGAAAAAATAAATAGAAATGTACACTTTTGGAATCTGTAGATATCGATATTTTCGATAAATAAAAATTATTAAACAATAAATTGAAGAACCTTCTCCTTTTTTTGAGTAAAGTTTAAGAAACTTCCTGTTTCCTGAATAATAACTTCCACTCCAACTTTATCTTAAGTAATATTGGTTTCTTTTATGTTTTTAGCAACACTGAAAATATAGTAAACCAAATTACTTAACCAGCACGAAAATACCAGGTAAAAACAAATGTAATGGCAGTATTTATCATAGCTTGGCAGTATGAACTTCAAATTATTGGATAATATATATCATCTATCCCAAATAGGCTGTATATGGTAAAATGCTATTGTTGAATTTATTGCACTTATGTTGTACCTAAAACAAAAAACCAAGATGGCTAAAAAAGCCTCTTGGTTTTTTGGTGGGAACTACTGGATTCGAACCAGTGACCCCCTGCTTGTAAGGCAGGTGCTCTACTGCATGTTCAAAAGCCTTTCCATCGAAAGTTTCCACCTAATCCACAGGCTCTTACAGTCATGTTAAAAACTACTGTTTTTTATTCCTTCTTTCTGGTTTACATTACGGTTTACATATCTGTACTCCAAGATTGATTAATAATTGAATAAAATAATAAAACTTATTGTTATAAGCTTCCAGAGAAGCTAACATTTCAAACTAATTAGAGCATTATTCAAACGTAAATATAACGTCCAATAAAACAATTAGAGCGCAGAAATATAAAACATTCAAAGATTCCTATTTCAAAACTTTTTAAATTTCTGTGTTTCCTCAAAAACAATCATTCTGTTTGTTCTTATATAAAGAATTTATAAAAGATTTTTTCTCACAAATTTAATTTCCACCATAAACACTCTGGGGGGTTACAGTGGACTGTTAAAAAGCACTTAAAATATTAAAAAAAAATTATTTCTATTCATGTCTTAACGTGATTACATAAGTTTCTCAAGATTTATTTTGGAACTAATCAGAATCAAACCAGCCTTAACTTATCATTTTCATATAAACGAAAAGAATTAAATAAAAGGAAAACTAAATAGCTCAAAAAATAAAGATTTCAAATTAATTAACCCTAAGTAATTAGGCTATCTTTGTGGTTCTTATCCGAATATTAATGAAAGTTTATAGTCTTAATTCTGCTGATTACATTAAAGGTATATTTATAGATTTCTTGCTTGCCCAAAATGAGGATATTATAATTGGTAATGAGATAATGTATGGTACAGAAAGAAGACTCGTTGATTTACTTCTATTGAAAAAAAACAGAATCACAGCAATTGAGATAAAGTCAGACAATGATAATCTGAAACGTTTTCCTGAACAAATTGCGGAGTATAGAAAAATTTTCAATTATGTCGTTGTTTTAATTACTGAAAAACATTTTAACAAGATTCTCGAAATTGACCAAAAAGATCTTGGTGTATATGTAATTAAGAAGGATTCGTCAATTAAGAAAATTCGTTCACCTAAGTTGCAAAATAACAGAGAAAAAAACGAAATTTTATATTCAATCAATTCAAAGTATTTAAGGAGAATTGGGAAGCCGCAATATAAAAAATTGAACGCAGATGATATTCGAACTCAGTTTGCCAAAAGAAGTTTAGATTATCTACAGAATTTGTATTTTGACTACTTGAAGGAAAGAATAGAACCTTGTTTTACCTTCTTCCTCTCTGAACGGGGGAGTGTGACTCATATTGAAGACTTAAACATATTATCATCGTCAAGAAACTTAATTGAGTAGGCCTAAGCGAATTAATTGTTGTTCAAGATGAATGCACATTCTAACTGAAATCCAGAAAGAGGGACTTGAACCTGGAGAGTCTCCGTTTGCGCAATTTCTTATTTGTTGAATTCCCCAGTTCGTCATTAATTTACTTGGAAACCGACTATCTTTTACTACTTCTTGAGCAACCAGTGTATAAGTGTCGGTATATTTCGAAATTCCTTTGGGTCTTCTTTTTCGATAATAAAAAATCTTCTTTTTCAGAGGGACATCAATTCTTGGTATCCAACCTCTAGCCATCACAATGTTATCATTTCTTTTCGGGTTTATTGAACCGTAATCAGAGTATATGATATTAGTTAAATTCTTTTCTTGAAGAACGTTAAATATTTCAACCTCCGACAAACTAAAAATATCATGTTCTTCATTTCCAATTTCAGATATATTATTAGGAAAAGAAGTTGAACTTACAACATATTTTGTGGATGAATCCAGAATCTCCTTTAAGTTAGAAATTCTTGCATAAATCTTATCTATATATCTAATATGTGCAGCTTGTGCAACATATTCACTATCTATTATAACAATCAAATTAACATCAGAAAGTTCATCCTTTATCAACTCAAAATCATCATAACAATGTTCATCTAAAATGCTATTTCTATAGATGAGTGTTGAGAAATGTTGCTTCAATGCTTTAATTTGAGCAAGTAAATTTTTATCAAAAAAATCGTCCTCAACATTTAAGATAATGCACGGAATAATCTCTTTAAAGACTTCTTCTTCTTTGAGAGTTACTAAAAAATTCACCCAATTTTCATAACCATTTGAAGGATCATAAAGTTTTGCTATTTGCTTACTCATTAACATCTCATCAGACGTTAAGTCCAAACAGACCTTTCTTCCATTAAAAATATCTTTAATTTTTAGAATTCTCTTGTCAAAGGGATATTGTTCATCAGGGACTGGTTTATTTTGTCTGGTTGGCAACTTTCGACCACGTGTAATTTCAACTAGAGGTAGAATGTTTTTTTTGACGTCATTAGTGGAGTGCTCTAGGGCTTTTAATTCTGCTTCACCTGTTTTGAATATTAAAACATATTTTTTATTCATGAACTTTCATTTTATATCCTAGTGAGATTACTCGATATTTAATTGCAGCGGCAGAGACACTGAATAATTCAGCCAATTCGGAAATGTTTTTAATCCCATCTTGAATTGCTTTATTAATTCTATTTTCGGGCATTAATAAATTTGAAGCAAACTCATTCGCAGTATATTCAATTGACGTTGAATTCTCTGCTCTAAAAAAAGTAGCATCCTCAAAATCAAGATTTTTATTTCTGTGCATGTAGAAATGCCCCAGTTCATGAGCTATTGTGAAACGCTGCCTCTTAGGATTATGCTTCTTATTAACTCCGATAATCCATTTATTATCGATATTTTTCAAATATCCTGATTTTGAAGATTCCATAATCTCATAAGAAATTTCGATCCCATTCCACTTTGCAACCTCTTCAATATCTACATTGCCTTGCCCATCAACATAACCTTCTTCTATTGATTTCTTAATAATGTCACTTACACTTACAACAAGCTCAGGTTCTGGATGTTGTTCGCTTAGCTTTCTCGTTGTTCTTCGACCTTTTATTCCCATAATGCTTAAAATTATTCAACTTCTTCCGCTGATTCTTCTGCACCATTATCTTCTATTCCCCGTGAAATTTTTATTTTTTCTAATTGTATTTCAATATTTCTTATCTCATTGGAAAAATCTTCAGTATTTACAAAGTTTTCTTCAAATTTTCCATATACCGAGTTAAGCACTGTTTCTCGAAAGGTGATAGAATCTCTCAACATGTCTTTCAATGCTAACTCAACATTGGTTTCAATTTCTTTCTTAGAGATATTTTTTATTGAAAAATAACTGAGAAAAGAAAAAATTACAAAGAGTATTGTAAGAAAAGCGACAAATGTGTTGTAATAACTAGCTATATTATTTGCATATTGATCAGGAGTCGTAAGTAATCCTTTTTTCTCAAGTGAATGAAGAATTTCCACTTCATCCAAACATAAATTTTTCGATTCAAACTCTGGATTAACGATATAAACACTTCTGTAATTAAATGAATCACTCAATAGTAAAATGATTAGAATCAACGCGATGACGGCAACTCCTCCAAAAACACCGGAAAGGGAAAAAATGTATTTGGTTGTTTTATTCATTTTAACATCAAGGTTTATTCAAAAATATAAAATTATTCAATATAATAGACGAAAGTTTGTTTTGTCGTTTTGTATTGAACAAAAAAACAACTCAGAAAATAGATGCTTTTGCAGAGTTGTTTCGCTATTGATAATTATAAGTAAATCATCTTCTGCCTGATAATAGTATAACACATTGTTGTTTTATCATCAGTTTTATGGGTTGTTTAGATTCATTCGCTTTTCTGTTTAGATTTTAGCCAATTATTCAAAAGTAGTTGAAGTTTTCCCTTTTTATATTCTTCAATATCCATCCTTTTTCCTGTAAGAATAAAATAATATGGAAGTTCATTAATTGGTTTATATTCAAAATAATCTTTGACACGTATTTGAGCTGCCTTCTCTATAATTTTGAACCTATCATAAATTGGCTTTAGTCTTTTTGCAAAATCAGCTTTGATGATCTTTTCACCGATTCTAAATTCAGAGTATATTTCATTCAAGATTGGTAAATCAAACCGTTTTTCCTCGTTTTCGTATTTAGCAAGTTTCTTCTTAATTACATTAAATTCGTAACCGTATCGTTTAATTACTTCCTCCCCAATCTTCTCTAATGCTCTAATTATTTGTTCTGCCTCTTTGTAAACTTTGCACAAATTCGGTTTTAACTCTTCAATGCTATCCCTACTTTTAATAATGTTGATGGTGGCTTCTACCTTTGATATTCCCTTTGCTGCCTTATAATCTTTTTCAATGGCTTCTATGATGTACGGATTAATCCGATTCTCAAATTCTACATTGAAGAATTCCTTATCCTTATAGGCTTGTAACAATGTTTTCTCATTTGTGTAGTAGCTTTTCACCCGTTCATCATCGTACAGGTTATCAACTGAGAAATAATTGATATTTCCGTGTTCGTCTAGTAAGTCTTTATATTTTAGTCCTTCAATATCTTCAAGAATTGCTTTTACTTGATTCTCATTTTCGGTTTTATTCAATTCTTCTTTTAAAAGTTCATAGTTTCTTTTAAAGACAGTAATTCTATCTTCAATCTCACTAGGAGTTTTTACATTAAAATCATCCTTCAAATTTGTAACATGAGTCAGGCTGTTATATCTCTTACCATTTTTGATTACATCTCTAAATCTGCCCTGTATTTGTATTGCTTCCGTCCAAGGATCAATCATTGAATGGACGGCACTTTTAAAATCGGTAAGCATTATAATATCAGCGAAAATATTTTTTAGTTCAATATCAAAAGCGGAATAAAATCGGGAAGTAAAGAAGTTGTATTTAGCCACTGGCATGCTAAACTCAGGTTCAGTATTCGTAATATCCAATTTTAAAAATTTCTCTTGTGCATCTTCTGAGCAAAAGATTTTATAATTGGTAATTCCTGCCTCTTGAATTACATCGTGAATCCCTTTAGTTGAGTTAAAAAATATGCAAACACATTCACTATCCTTCAAAGAATAAAGCTCTTGCGCTACATTCAAGATAAAAGTATTCGTAACTATCAGCTTTAAGTCTTCCTGATAAGAGTAATCAGGTTTAATTTTTAAGATTCTAAATCCTTCACTCTTTACCTTTGGGTGTCTAATTTCTAAAGGTGTGGCAGAGACTAGAGCCTTATCCACAAAATCAAAAAAATCATAAAACGGTTGAGAAATTCTTTTTCTGTATTTCACATCCTGAGTAACTTTTTCACACTCATCAAACAGACAGAAGTATTGCCTATAAATATCAATGCCATTTTTCGAATCTGTGGCAACCTCTCTTAACTTTTTAAATCCTTCTGGTGTTGTGAGAATTTTTTTCTTATTAGTTGTTTCCTTTAATAAGAATCTTTTAATCTCAGGTTTATTGATCCCTTTATAAATTGACAGAATCTCAGTTTCAGGGTCATTTTCATGTTTCCTGGCTTTATCTTTTATTACAGGGACATTAGGCTCAATTATAATTGAGTTACGCCTTTTATTTGTTATTTCTGCATAAGTAGCACCTATCCCACAAACGGTTTTATCCAAAATTACATTAGTTGGAATTTGTGAGTTGTATTTTTCAGATAATGAGTCGGTGAGCCTGTTTTCTTTATTATGCGGAATATATTCAATCGGAAGTCTAAAATTTTTCATTTCGGAAATATTTAAATTAATAATTTTCGGCGCGGGTAAAAAATGGAAGATTTTTGCTTTATATATATAACCGACTTCATTTCTCGCCCGTTCTCGGAATTCGATCTATGTTGTTCGGAATCCGTGATTATTTACAATAGAGAACTAAAAGAAGTAATTTTATTGACCTTGTGCTTTTAAACAAATCTCCCACATAATATGGGAGGTTTGTATTATATGTTAAGTTTTACGCAGCTTGATCTACTTGTTTACTTTCTTCATAACGATGTTTCATTTTATCAAAATGGTCGATCACCAATTGTTCATCTAGGTTTCCGTTTTTATTCCGCATGGCTTTTATGTCTTCGTTCTCAATTGCATGAAAAATCTCAATTGCCATTTTCTCCTTACCACCAGAATTTCTCATTTTATTGAACTCCTTTATCAGATATCGTTTCTTTATATCGCTTTTCGTAAATCCAATATGATTTTCGCATATATCTAAAAACTTATCACCCAATTCAAGATCATAACTTGGAATAATATCATCCTTTGCGGATTTTCCTTTTTTGGTTTTTCCCATTGCTAGAAGAACCAAATCCTTTTTAGTAATTGATCTTGCATTACAAAAAATCTGATTTAAAGTAGAAAGACTAATGCCATCTTTATTATCCTTTGTTGCAATTAACTCACAGTACCGATTTAGTAAAGGATGATCTGGATGAACATTTTTAGCAATTTTAAGGTAATGAGTTTTTTGCACTTCAACCTGAGTACTATTCATTTCACTCATGTATTCACTTACCATTTCCTCCTCTTTTAAAGGAACTTCAACAGCCGGTATTTCAAGCAATTTCTTTTTTTCTTTTTCTCTTGACTGGTTTACGATTGCAACAGCACTTACCCTTAATGTACCCAGAAGAACCAGAAAATATTTTTCATAGTCCTCCTTAGGTATTTCCTCATTGTGAATATCATACAATTTACCTACTCCATGTTCTGAAGCTACCTCAGCCTTAATTACATGAATCGGCATTTCGTCTCTGTAGCCTTTGGCTTTTATATTCTCAACCAAAGGTTTAAAATTACTTTCGCTAGGTTTCCTATTGTAATCAGAAATTGCGGGGAATCTAGTTTCTCCACTTGTTTTAATATCTGGAGATACAAATGTTACGGTATCATTTACCATAATTTTAATGCCTTAAGGAATAAACAGTAACTTCGTTGTTATCTGTTGTCTTAAGACACTGCAAAAATGAAACATTGGGAAGGAAGTTTGGGAGATATAAAAATTGCCTGTTTTTTATTCTCCTATAAATTAGCAAAACAAAAAGAGGCAATTAGAACTTTTGATAATTAAAGATAAAGCATGTTTAGTATTTTATCCTTTTCGTCTTTATATAAATTCAAATAGCCTTTTATATTTTTATCATCCAACAAAAAATTTTCATTTTTAGAAATCCCCATAATATAAACTAATTGTGAGATCAATAGCCTTTTATTTATTCTTTTGTTTTTTGTTCCCTCATTTTTGGATGGAAATAACTTAAAAAATGAAAGAAACATTTTTGCAAAAAAATAAACATGTTTGGAGTTAGATAATGTATCAAATACAATTCTACCATTTCTCAGTTTCCCTCTAGTAGTGCGGTCATCCAGTATGCCACCTTTTTCTATCTCGTCTAACTGTATTTTACACATCCAAGCCAAATAAAATATTGTTACAGGATTATTTATTACAAATTTGTGCTTCCCCTCAATTTTGAAAGAGATTTCCATTAATCTTTCAAAATCAGGAATAGGTTCGTTTTCTTTAAATGCGTTAATATTCCCTAGAATTCTATTAAATAATTCTTCAATATCTTCTCTGGGGGTATTATTTAGTTTAGTTCCCTTAAAACAATATCCATAGCTATAATCATTTATAAAAAGAGTCAGATACCAGAATTTTTCAATGTCGTAGCCCAATGCTTTTATAGTATTTAAGATATTGTATGATTTGAGGTATTCATCTAATGCTGATTCACCAACCTTAATTTTATTACTAAGATATCTAGCAGCAAACATCCCTATGGCAGGGGAGATACAATAATATCCAGAATCCCAATCATCCTCTGTAGCAGGTCTATATTCTTCTGCTAGTATTTGAACGTAATCAAGTAAAGGGTCATCACAATATGAATTATAAAAGCAGTTATAGCGACAATATTTAGGGTTGATTTGTTGTAGCTCTTTCATTGGTAACAGTGTTCAAGTATTTTTAGTATTGCAAATTAAAGATCGAACATTTTTTGAAATATTGCTACCTAAATAAGCTGGAAATAAAAAATTACCTCACATTTAAATCATGAAGTTAAATGAGGTATAAATAAAAAAGTTGGATAAATTGAGATTAGTTTTTAGAGCATTTCTTTATTGAATTAGTAAAACACATTGACCAGCAATGCATAGTGCTAATTATATTTATTGTAAAGAATAAAAAGGCTTCCCAAAGCTGTTTTGCAAATTTTGAGAAGCTCTATTAGAATTTAAAGGATTATAAATTTCATCTTGTAAATCGGTGACCACAATGAGGACATTCCCAATCTGATTTTCTGCCTTGACTGGTGTAGTAGCTAGCCCCTTTAGATTTCATCCCATACGCATTACATCTGGGACAACTTATTTTTTTCCCTAATGAATTACCTGCTCCAACAGTTGCAAACCAGAAGAAAAATCCTGCCCCTACAACTAGGAGTAAAGTTAAAAAAACATTCATAATAAATTGTGTTTAAAATTAGTATTGATTTTTAATAAATTGGCTGTACATTCGTGGGATAGGTATTCGAATTATTCCATATATCCTCTAAATTTCAAAATATCATTGGTATCCATAAGTAGAATTTCTGCTTCAAACTTTAAGGTGTTACCAATCAAAATATGGGTTATAGTAACAGCAGCAATTCCTCTGTTGCTATCATAGGTATTGTAATAATTCCACGTGAATTTAATTTCTAAAGCACCATATCTAGTGCTAGTTTCAGGAATATCCCGTTTTTTTAAAGAATGGACGCTTCCATATGATTGAGAGTTTGCCGCCCTCCACTTATTTGCAAAACAAAGAGTATTCTCGTCACACATATAGAATGATAGAGCAACATCTCCATCTAATGCCAGTTGGTCATAATTAACTCCATTTATTTCATAGTTTGTAACTTTATAAACAAGGTCAGTGTCTTGACCTGAAGTAAGAGATGAGAATAATAGCAGAACTCCAATGAGAGAGAACAGGTGTTTCATAGTTATATTTTTTCTTCGCCGTTCCCTGAGCTAAAGGTTAATAAAAAAAGAAGCGTGGGAACTGAATGCCTATCCAGTCCCGAGGTATCGCCAAACACCTACAACACAAAAACAGACAACAGTCCCACGCCCATATAGGATGAGCGTGAGCGCTATTGCTATTATTCTTGTGCTGTCTTTAAAAATTGGCGATTTTCGGAACTAAGAATAATGCCTTACGCTTACGTTAAATTCAATAATATTGCTGACGTTTCAGCCTTTACAAATTTATCAATAATATCAACGCAAGCAATATTTTACCATGCGTTTAAAGCAAATGTTTCATAGCTTCATTGAACTGCTTACTTTCAAAGCTATCCAAATAAATCTGAGTTGTTGAAAGATCAGAATGTCCCAGAGCTTCACAGATTAAAGCAATGTTTACACCTGAGTTTTTTAGAACGGTCGCAAAACTGTGACGGGCTACGTAGCTAGTCAAATTGGTTTTTATCCCGCATAGTTCAGCTATCCTTTTTAGTCCTCTACTTACATGTCCTAGAATTTTGTGCACACGATTATGCTTTTGAAGAGCTGATTTGTGAATTCTCTTATCTAATATCGGAAAACAATATCCTGTTACATGTGCATTCTCATGATATTTTGATAATAATTTAAGTGCATCAGGAATTAAAACTACATTTATTTTCTTACCTGTTTTTTGTCTTATATATTGAAGCTGATTACCGTTCATACAATCAGTAGTTAGATTTGCCATGTCTGTCAGATTTATGCCACCACATAAGTAACTGAAAATAAATAAATCTCTTGACAATTGAACTGTAAGCTTTTCTTGACTTAAATCAATTTTAATAATCTCCAAAATATCTGATTTCGGGATAGCTCGTTTTTTAGTCTGAGTGTTGAATTTACTAATCTTGTAGTCTTCAAAAGGATAGTTAGCTTTATATGCTACAAACTCCTTAATTGCTTTATTATAAACACTTCTTAGTGTTCGGTATCTAATGCTAATTGTGGTTTCCTTGTTACCCTTCTCTTTTAGCCATTTTTCATATCGGTTAAGCCAATCTAGGTCAATGTCTGAAAAAGTAAAATTTAAGTTCCCTTTTGAAAATATTCGAATTGAGTTCAACGTTTCTTTGTGTACTTTTTTGCTACCAATCTTATCTTCTCTTTCCAGTTTAACAATTAACTGCTTAAAAAAATCACCAACTTTAGTTTCTACGACTTTTTGCTTTTTCCCATTAATAAGGTTTCCAACTGTAAAATCTTTTTCTTCTACGCCATAATTAAGAACTTGTTTTTGCAACTCAGAGATCTTGTTCAAAATAATTTGTTGAATGTATTTACCATCAGGACAATTAGACTTAGGACTATTTTTTTTTAAAGTCCCAATAATTTTGGTTTACAGAGATACCCAGACTTTTGTATTTCCGCTTACCATCTTTGTTTACTTGCAACATTAAAGGATTCTTACCATTAGCAAGGGTCTTGGACTTATAACAAACTACTGAAATTGATGTACGCATGATGTAAAATGGTTTACATCTTGGTTTACATTACGTGTAAAAAATAGAGTAAAAATGAAAGAATATATAAAACAAAAAACCAAGACAGCTAAAAAAGCCTCTTGGTTTTTTGGTGGGAACTACTGGATTCGAACCAGTGACCCCCTGCTTGTAAGGCAGGTGCTCTGAACCAGCTGAGCTAAGCTCCCATGAAATATATTGTCTGTTTCTGAACGTGCTTTCCTTTCGGAAAAGCGATGCAAATATAAAACCTATTTTCAGTTCTGCAAAGAAAAAATAAAAAAATAGCTATAAAATTTCGGCCACTACAAAAGTGCTCCCTCCAACAAAAATAACATCATTCTCTCCTGCCCTATTTTTTGCTGCCGCAAAAGCTTCTTTTACTGATTCGTAGCATTTCCCTTCCAGTCCATACCCCTTAGCTTTACTTGCCAATACCTCTTCATTAAGTGCTCTGGGAATATTTGCTTTTGTAAAATAATATATGGCATTCCGGGGTAATAAACCCAGAATTTTGTCTGGCTCTTTATCGCTTACCATACCAAAAACAATGTGTAGCGTTTTATATGGAGTCTGTTCCAACTGAGAAACAACCTGGGTTATTCCATCAAAATTATGACCGGTATCACACACAATTCTCGGATTGGCTCCCAAAATTTGCCACCTTCCCTGCAAACCTGTCAACTTGGTAGTAGCTGCAAGCCCTTGTAAAATATTATCGTCAGAAATGTTCCATCCCCGCATCTTCATCAGCTCAACTGATTTTAAAACTGCTGGCAAATTCTTTTGCTGATAAATGCCGGTCAAATCCAATTTTAGCCCGGGCAGAAAAGACTTGCCCTCTTTTTCCACACGAACCATTTGTTTTCCTTCCAAATCAAGTGTGGCGTACGCCACCTTAAATTCCTTATCCGGGAAAAACAGAGGGGAATTATTTTCATGTGCAAACTTTTTAAAAACCGGCTCTGTTTCTTTCTGTGAAGTACCAATTACCACCGGTACTTGTGGTTTAATAATCCCGGCCTTTTCTGCGGCTATCTTTTCAATGGTATTTCCAAGCAGCGCAACATGATCCAGCCCAATATTGGTAATTACACTCAACTCCGGATGAATAATATTGGTTGAATCCAGCCGTCCGCCAAGCCCTACTTCAATAATTGCTATATCTACTTCTTGCTGAGCAAAATAATCAAATGCCAAAGCAACCGTAAGTTCAAAAAACGATGGCTCAATTGTCCACAATTCATTGTTGATTTTAAAATTTTCAACCCAATCTACAACAAACTGTTTCTGAATCATTTCTCCATTGATACGAATCCGCTCCCTAAAATCTTTTAAATGAGGAGAAGTATATAGCCCGGTTTTATATCCGGCCTGCTGAAAAATAGCCGCCAGCATGTGTGACACCGAACCTTTACCATTGGTCCCTGCTACATGAATTGACTTAAACTTTTTATGTGGATTCCCAAAAAGATTATCCAGTTCAATTGTATTATCAAGAGTGCTTTTATATGCCATCTGTCCGCTACGCTGATACATGGGCAGTTGGGTAAAAAGATAATCTAATGTTTCAATGTAATTCAAAGCTAAAAATTTATTAACCGCTGCAAGTTTATTAAAATTTAGACTGGCTGTCCTCTTTTGCGATGAATTTTTCTACATTTAAAAAATTCATAAACTGAGAGTATGCTTAGTAAAACCAGTAAGAGTAAAATTTTCATTCTGGACACCAATGTAATTTTACACGATCACACATGTATTTACCAGTTTCAGGACAACGACATTCTGCTCCCCATAACCGTTTTGGAGGAACTGGATAAATTCAAAAGGGGGAATGATCTTATTAATTACCAGGCAAGGGAATTTGTAAGATTGCTTGACGAGATCATAGGAGATGAGATGTTTAACGGCGGAAAATCTTTAGGAAAAGACAAAGGAAAACTCCGCATTGAAACAGGAAAACCATTTTCAGATGCATTAAAAACATCTTTCAGAGAAGATATTCCCGACCACAGAATACTGGCTATTGCAGAATATGCAGCCAAAACATACCCAAAACGAAAAACTATTCTTGTTAGCAAGGATATCAACCTGCGGATGAAAGCAAAATCCCTGGGAATACAATCGGAAGATTATAAAACCGATAAAGTAACCGATATCAATGTGCTGGACAAAACCATTACTACATTCGAGAACTTTGAAGACAAACTTATTGATATACTTTACGAACAAGGTTCATTTAGCGCCGATGAGATTAAAACCGAGTTCACAGCTGATGCCAATGAATGCTTTATTTTCAAAGGAACAAATTCAAGTGTTTTGGCCAGGTACGATGCAAAAAATAGCCGAATACTAAGAGTAGAAAAGAAAACAGCTTACGGAATAAAACCCCGGAATGCAGAACAAACTTTTAGCATTAGTATGCTCATGGATCCGGAAATAAAACTGATTGCATTAACAGGAAAGGCTGGAACAGGAAAAACACTGCTCGCACTGGCTGCCGCAATAGAAATGCACAAAAGTTTCGACCAGATTTTACTGGCACGTCCCATTGTTGCGTTAAGCAACCGCGATCTGGGTTTCCTCCCGGGAGATGCATCAGAAAAGATCAATCCATACATGCAACCGCTATTTGATAACCTTTCTGTAATAAAACACGTTTTTAATCCACGAAGCCAGGAGTTCCAGAAAATTGAAGAGCTTCAGAAAGAAGAAAAACTCGTTATAACTCCATTGGCTTATATTCGTGGAAGAAGTTTATCAAATTCATTTTTCATCATTGACGAAGCACAAAATCTGACCCCCCACGAAATAAAGACCATTATTACCCGTGCAGGGGAAGGAACCAAAATGATTTTTACCGGCGACCTGCAGCAAATAGACTCACCTTACCTGGATATGAAATCAAACGGTTTGGCTTACATGACCGACCGCCTGAAAAATCAGGAAATATTTGCACATATAAACCTGGTAAAAGGAGAGCGCAGTTATCTGGCCGAGTTGGCAAGTAATTTATTATAAAAAAGAAACTATATATCTGTCATAATTTTGATGCGGGTATTTAAATAACGCTTTACAAAGTTTTTTTTAAATACCCGCCCAATTGGTATTTGCAAGTCTTCGATAAAAACAATATTGCCAGCAACCTCGTGCACTTTTTTCATGTTTACTAAAAATGAACGATGAATCTGGCAGAACTGATGTGATGGCAATTCATCGCACCAGCTTTTTAACGAACTAAGTGTAACATATCTTTTCTCCTGCACTACAACATAACTGTAATCGCCATCAGATTTCACATAAATTATATCACCGATATTTACCCGTGAATATTTATATCCTTCTTTTACAACAATGGTTTCTGGCTGCTGAATTCGGCCATCCGAAGAAACGGCACCTGCTTTTGAAATCATTCGTTGCACTTTTAATACCGCTTTGTAAAAGCGTTCAAAAGTAAAAGGTTTTAACAGGTAATCAATTACATCGAGCTCGTAACCTTGCACAGCATAATCAGAAAACGCAGTTGCTAAAATTACGTAAGGTCTGGGCGAAAGAGCACTCAAAAAATCCAACCCAGATAATTTAGGCAGGTGTATATCCAGAAATATTAAATCAACAGCGCAGGTATTCAGGCATGACTGTGCAGAAAAAGCATCGCTAAAAATGCCTTTCAATTCTAAACCTTCTGCTTCGTTAATGTACTTTTTTAACAGACGCTGTGCCGCCGGTTGATCTTCTATAACAATCGCTTTTATCATCAGGCAGATTTTTTAAATCGATAACTAAATCAACTGTATACGTATTTTCGTCTTTAAGAATTGTTAATTTATGGCTTTCAGGATAGAGCATTTTTAGTTGCGACTTTGCATTCTCTAAACCTATTCCTCTTGAAAGTGCTTTTAAATTATCTTCCGGCGAATAATTGTTCTCGCATTTAAAATATAAGATGCTTCCTTCCTGTTTTATATCAACAAAAATTTTAATTCCGCTAACCAAACTCGACAAACTATGTTTAAAAGCGTTTTCAACAAAAACAATTAACAGAAGCGGGGCAACCTTGTATTTTCCCGAAATGCGGCTACATTTAAATTGTATAATTCCCCGCTCTTCTATTTGCAATTCATTTAACTGAATAAAATTATCGATGTGTTCAATTTCGTTTTCCAGAGGCACATATTTTTCATGGCAATCGTATAACATGTATCGTAAAACTAACGACAACTTATGAATGATAACCGGGGTTTTCTTCGAGTTTTCGATAGCGAATGAATAAAGATTATTCAGGTTATTAAACAAAAAATGCGGATTAATTTGTGCTTTTAGTATCTGCATTTTATTCTCAATCATTAATTGTTTTAAGCGATCTAATTCTGCCCGGTGTTTACCTGCATCTAACGTAAATTTAAAACCAACCAAAATTGCCATTCCCGGAATTGCGCTGGTATACGAATAAAGTATTTCAGAAATACCATCGTGATCGTGAAAAGAATAATCGAAAAAGAGCGGCTCCCAAATCAGTTCCTCAACAAAAACTACCATCGAAGTTATCAGAAAAGAATAAATCCAGAAACGGGAAAAACGTTTTTTGTAATAATAACGCGGTAAAAAAACATAGTTTACAATAACAGATGCAATCATAAAATCGCTTCCCAGTAACAGGTATCCCCATTGAAGTTGCCAATTCTCTTCATCATAAACGGTCAAGATAAATAACAATACAAATAATAAGAATTGATAAAAATATTCCTTTCGTTTATCCATAAACTTGTCCCCAAAATATAATAAAAACGAAAACCAATTTAAGTTCGTATACGAATCGTTTAATAATCGAAGTTCGACATATTTTGCCCGACAAACTGCATTTTTCACCCGTTCTCGGGGGCTTTACCACAAAAAAAACGACGAACACAGATTACTTTTTATTCCCCGGTTTTCCCAAAATACTTTCACGAAAAACAACACCGTAACAAAAGCAATTAAGTATGCGTCTATATTATATTTTCGTTTTTGCTGCATTTGCAACTGCAAAAATTGCAACAGGCCAGGATACAATCCAAAAGCTGGATACAACAACTTGCAAGCCTCAACTTCTATCACCACTTCCAAACTTCGGCATTGGTATTCAAAACAATTCTTTAAATCAAAATCCTTATCGTTTAAATGAACAGGAAATCAAGCTGCCCGAGTTCGAACTCAATTACTATTATCCAACAAATCCGTTTGCAAATAAATTAAAGCCCTATATAATTCCAATTGGTTTAATGTCGCTGGCCTTTTATTCCATGTCCGATGCAGCTGAAGGGAGCTTTCTCGACAAAAGAAGAGTACGAAATAATATTATAGACAGATTACCCTCTGGTTATCATACCAAAATCGACAATTATTTGCAATATGCACCTTTAGCTTTAGCAACCACACTTAAGTTTATTGGGGTTGAGGGAGAAAATGATCGGCTCAACTCCATATTGCTAGCACAAAAATCCGAATTGTTAACCGGACTTATAGTGCAATCCTTGAAAAAAACAACAGGAGTGCAGCGTCCCCAGAAAAATTCTTTCACCTCTTTCCCGAGCGGACATACAGCCACTGCATTTTGTTCTGCAACAATTCTTCATATGGAGTATGGCGAAAAAAGTGTTTGGTACTCAATTGCTGCTTACAGCATGGCAACAGCTACCGGTGTTATGCGAATGATGAACGACAAACACTGGCTGCCCGATGTTCTAGCAGGTGCTGCCATTGGTATAGCAAGTACTAAGTTTGTGTATGCAACACACCAATACAGGTGGGGTAAAAAACCCGCAAATTTAGAGGTTGCACCAACTTTTTCAGGTAACGGATTTGGAATAAATTTGGCCTATACATTTTAGTTCAGGAAGTAAGCCTGTTTCTATTAAACAGATTTTTCTACCTTTGCATCCAATTTAGAATGATTACAGTTAAGAAGAATGGATTACAGGGGGAAAAAAGCCGCTTTCTATACCTTGGGTTGTAAACTCAATTTCTCTGAAACATCAACAATTGCAGGGTCTTTTAAAGAAGTAGGTTTTGAGCGGGTAGATTTTAAAGAAAAAGCTGACGTATATGTAATAAACACTTGTTCGGTAACCAACCAGGGAGACAAGGAAAGTCGCAATATAGTTCGGCGCGCAATTAAAAAGAACCCAAATGCCATGGTTATTGTTGTGGGTTGTTACTCGCAATTAAAACCGGAAGAAGTAGGGAATATCGAAGGGGTAGATATGGTTCTGGGAACGCAGGAGAAATTTCACATCCCGGCTTACCTTGGGAACCTGGAAAAGAAAGAAACCACAGAAATAAAAACCACCCGCTTAGCTGATATAAAAAGCTACCATAAAGCTTTTTCATGGGGCGACAGAACGCGAAGCTTTCTTAAAATCCAGGACGGTTGCGATTACTATTGTTCGTTTTGCACCATTCCCATTGCCCGCGGAAGAAGCCGGAACGATTCCATTGTAAACACCGTAGCAGAAGCAAAAAAGGCAGTTGATAAAGGCTACAAAGAAATTATTCTTACTGGCGTAAATATTGGCGATTACGGCAAAACCACAGGTGAAAATTTTCTTGATTTATTAAAAGCCCTTGAAAAAGTGGAAGGTTTGCACCGTTTACGTCTTGGTTCTATTGAGCCTAATCTACTGAAGGATGAAATTATTGAATTGGTAGCCGGCTCAAATGTAATTATGCCACACTTCCATATCCCATTACAGTCGGGGGCTGATGAAGTGCTTTCGCTAATGAAGCGAAAATACTCTACCGACCTTTTTGCAAAAAGGGTAAAACGCATCCGAGAAATTGTTCCGCATGCCTTTATTGGTGTTGATATTATTGCCGGAACAAATGGCGAAACAGAAACACTATTTCAGGAATCCTACGATTTTATTAATAGCCTTGAAATTTCGCAACTACATGCCTTTACCTATTCAGAAAGAACCGGGACACAGGCCTTAAAAATTCCATGGAAAGTAGATATTGAAGACAGGAAACGGCGTACTCAAATGTATATCAATCTTTCAGAGAAAAAGCTTCTGTCATTTTATCAAAAACACCTGGGGTCGAGCCAAACCGTTCTTTTTGAGAATCAAAAAAACAAAAAGAAAATGTCCGGATTCACAGAGAATTACATAAAGATAGAAGCTGATTTCCAGGAAGATTTGATTAACAAACTGGCCAACGTAAAGTTAAAAACAATTCTACCCAACGGCCATGTTTCCATTGAAACCCAAGGGTAATTTTCTTTACTTTTACGAGAAAAACAATGGATTACAAAGAACTTTGCTTTCAGGTACAGGAAATTGCTCGCTCGGCCGGAAACTTTATTCGTGAAGAACGTAGTAAAATTTCAGCAAAAGATATAGAATTAAAAAGCGCAGCCAGTTTGGTGACGTACGTAGATAAAACAGCGGAAGCAACCATTGTTTCTGCATTAAAAAAGCTAACCCCCGAGTGTGGTTTTGTAGCTGAAGAAGGCACAGCCACTTCTTCCGATGAAAAATTCAAATGGTTTGTAGATCCGCTGGATGGCACAACCAATTATATTCACGGCATTGCACCACATTCTGTCAGCATCGGATTAGCAGAAAACAACGAAATGGTGCTTGGTGTAGTTTACGAAATTACGTCCGATGAAATATTTTATGCATGGAAGGGAAGCCCGGCTTTTTCCAACGGAAAAGAAATCAGAGTAGCCACTGCTTCACATTCAGTAGATACATTGATTGCAACAGGCTTTCCCTATTATGATTTCGAAAAAACAGAACGATACATTGATGTGCTACGCGATTTAATGAAAAATACCCGGGGAATCCGCCGTCTCGGTTCGGCAGCAGTAGATTTAGCTTATGTAGCTGCCGGGCGATTTGATGCTTTTTTTGAACATGCCCTGCACGCATGGGATGTGGCTGCCGGCGTTTTTATTTTGCAACAAGCCGGTGGTAAAATCACTGATTTCAATGGTGGAGATGACTGGCTATTTGGCGGTGAAATTGTAGCAGCCAGTTCAAATTATTATCCAGAGTTTTATTCCATTGTAAATAAATACCTGGGAAAAAAATAAAACAAAGTCTCAAATCCGCCCCGTTTTCTGCTAAAAAACAGTATGATTAAACCTATACCCCGATAGCGGTTTTGCTTGCAACATCAGCATTTTACTCGTACCTTGCCACCGTAAATATTTAAGTAATGGCAGAAAAAGAAATCGCTCTTTTAAAGGAACAAATTTCACGGCTCGACGAGAAAAAATTTGATCTGGAAGCCTGGAAAAATCATACCACTATTTTTCTGGAACGCATTTTTGGCAAAGACAGCTCAAAAATTAAAATGTTAAGGGAACTCCACTATGATTATTCCAGTTGGAGCCTTCGCGATACAGCTGCTTCAGGGAAAGCAAAAGACAAAGATCCGGTACGTCAGCAGGCAGAAGAAATACTAAGGGCCTCCATTGCCGAGCTCGAAACACTGGGAGTGCCTGCAGGGAAACCGGAAAAAGAAAAAATATGGGAGCTGCTACAGGATGAATTGACAGGAAAACAAGTAAAAGAAATTGAAACATTACTTTCATCTGAAGATAAAGAAAAGAGTACAAAAATCTCAGACATTCTGGAAAACCTGGGAGCAGATACTCTTTCAAATATTATTGCTGAATTACTTACGACATAATATATGCCCTTTGATAAAAAAATTGCCATTGTAATTCTAAATTGGAACGGAGTAAAACTTTTCGATAAATTTTTGCCTTCTGTCATTCATAATGCCAACGAAGATAATATTGAAATTTATGTTGCAGATAACGGGTCTGCTGATAATTCCATAGAATACCTTCAGAAGAATTATTCACAAATAAATTTGATTGATTTAAAAGAGAACCTCGGTTTTGCAGAAGGATACAACCAGGCGCTCAAAAAGGTAAAAGCAGAATACTTTATATTACTAAATTCGGATGTGGAAGTTACACCACACTGGATTGAAAAATGTATTCCGTTATTTGATGACAATGCCAAAATTGCCGCCATTCAGCCCAAAATACTAAGCTATGAAAAACCACATTTATTTGAATATGCAGGTGCAGCAGGTGGTTTTATCGATAAATATGGCTACCCATTTTGCCGTGGCCGCATTCTAAACCAGATAGAAGCAGATGTTAGCCAGTATAACAAAGTTTCGCCTATATTCTGGGCCAGTGGTGCGTGCATGTTTATAAAAGCGGAAGCATTTCATAAAGCAGGAGGGTTGGATGGAGATTTTTGGGCCCACATGGAAGAAATAGATTTATGCTGGCGTTTAAAAAACATGGGGTATGAAATCTGGTACCAACCGGAAAGCGTTGTTTTTCATTTGGGTGGGGGCACATTGTCATATGGTAGTCCACAAAAAGTTCATCTTAATTTCAGAAACAACCTCTGGATGCTTTTTAAAAACCTGCCCCGCCATCAGTTTAAAAGAATATTTATAGCCCGCATGGTGCTTGATGGAGTAGCAGCTATAAAATTTATCGCAGGATTCAATTTCAGGGAATTTAGTGCTGTTCTTAACGCGCACATTGCATTTTATAAAGAACTTCCCAAACTCATAAAAAAAAGGAAAGAAGTTCAGCAACAAGTCATAGTAAAAGACCATAATGAAATTTATCACAAAAGCATTATGTGGAAATTCTTTATTCAGCGGAAAAGAAAATTCTCTGAACTTAACTTTGACTCCAGGCAGGCAAACAAACACTTGTAACAAAATGAACAAATTTATATATACTGAGCAGGTTTACACATATCACATTGATATTGTGGGCCATGTAAACAACATTATTTACATTCAGTGGCTGGAAAACGGCAGGATGAAATTACTCGAAGCCATGGGAATTCCGGTAACTGATTTAAGTAAAAAAGAAGGAATTCTGCCTATTCTTACAGAAACAAACATTTTATACAAAAAGCCACTTTTCATACACAACCTGGTTCGGATAGAAATGTGGGTATCAAAACTCAACAATGCATCAGCTATTCTGGAGTTTCGGTTTTATAACGAGAACGACGAACTTTGTGCTTCGGCCTGGCAAAAAGGCTTGTTTATAAACACCAAAACAATGAAGCCAACACGCTTAACCGATAAACACCGGGAAGCTTTTGAAAAATATTTGGTAAATGAATAAAATAACCTGGAAAGAAAAACTTCGAATCATTGTTGAAGATAACCAAACTCCTGAAGGGCGATGGTTTGATCTTTCTATTCAGGCACTTATAATTCTCTCACTTATTTCCTTCTCTCTGGAAACACTTCCGGGACAGGAAGCTGAATTTTATCGTTTTTTGCGCATTCTCGAGATTGCCTCGGTTGTTATTTTCACAGTTGAATATTTGCTTCGACTTTTTGTTTCAGAAAAAAAATTAAAATTTATTTTTAGTTTTTACGGGCTGGTAGATTTGCTGGCCATTTTACCTTTCTACCTCACCTTTGGCATTGACTTACGTTCAATTCGGATCTTCCGTTTATTCCGGCTGTTTCGAGTTTTCAAAATATTACGTTACAGCAAAGCTATTCAACACATGGCGCGGGCTTTTCTTTCCATAAAAGAAGAACTGATTCTCTTTATGATTCTTTCCTCCTTTCTTTTATTTCTCTCGTCTGTAGGAATTTACTACTTTGAAAATCCGGTGCAACCCGAAATATTTGCATCCATCTTTCATAGTTTATGGTGGGCGGTTGCAACACTAACAACGGTTGGTTATGGCGATATTTATCCAATCACCACCGGCGGCAAAATATTCACCTCTGTAATGCTTTTTATCGGGCTTGGAATTGTTGCAGTCCCCACTGGATTAATTGCTTCTGCGCTTACCAAAACTCGCGGCAATAAAAACTCAAAAAATCAGGAATAACCATTCTCTTTTGCGGAATTCAAAAAAGCTTTTTAATTTTGACGCGATATTTATGCAATGGGGTGCCTAATAAATTTAGGGCTGAGATCATACCCACAGAACCTGATCCGGTTAGTACCGGCGTAGGGAGGGCAAAAAGGGATTCGTCCCACTCCATTGGTTAGTTTTTAACCAAATTAAGTTTTAAAATGAGAAGATTAAGTATGCTACTGCTGTTGCAGTTGTTAGCATGTGCAACTTTCGCGCAGGTAAGTTTGCGCGGCGTTGTTACAGGAAATGGTGAAACATTGGCCGGAGCCAGTGTTGTTGTGGAAAATACTTTTTATGGTGTTTCCACAAATGAGAAGGGAAATTTTGTTTTCAAAAATCTAAAACCCGGAGATTATGTTCTGAAAGTTTCTTTTATCGGTTTTGAAACCCGTGAAGTGCAGGTAAACCTTGAAACCAGCAAAGAAACTAAAATCGATTTAAAAGCCGACGTGGTATTAACCGATGAAATTCTGATTTCGGCGACACGCGCCAAAGCAAAAACCCCGATTACTTACAGCAATGTAACACAGGAAGAATTGGAAGGAAAAAATTTAGGGCAGGATATTCCCTATCTACTCCAGCTAACACCTTCTTTTGTTGCAACCTCTGATGCAGGAGCTGGCGTGGGCTACACCAATTTCCGGATTCGCGGTACAGACCTAAACCGTATTAATGTGAGCATCGACGGGATTCCCATTTCAGAATCGGAATCACACGGGACCTGGTTTGTGGACATTCCCGACTTGGCTTCTTCGCTCGAAAATGTACAAGTTCAACGAGGTGTAGGAACTTCTGCCAATGGAGCTGCAGCTTTTGGTGGTGCTATCGATTTGCAAACAAACACACTAAAGAAAGATCCGTATGCTGAATATAAAACGGCAGCAGGTTCTTTTAACACTTTCAAAAACACGGTTTCTGCCGGAACCGGATTAATTAACGGGAAATTTACTTTTGATGCCCGGCTGTCAAAGGTTTCTTCTGATGGCTTTATCGATCGTGCTTCTTCTAACCTAAAATCATTTTTTGTCTCTGGCGGATATTATACCAAAAATTCAGTTTTAAAGCTGAATATTTTTTCCGGACTGGAAGAAACGTATCAAGCCTGGTGGGGCGTGCCATCCGTGCGTTTAAATAATGATTTGGAAGGAATGCAGCGTTACGAAGATCATTGGCTTTATACTCCTGAACAAACAGAAGCAATGATTAATTCTGATAGCCGAACCTATAATTATTATACTTACGCAAACCAGATTGATCACTATCAGCAGGATTATTACCATCTGCATTTTTCACATCAGTTTAGTGAATATTTGCACCTGAACACAGGTCTTCACTACCGGCATGGGAAAGGATACTATGAAAATTATGAAGGAGGAGAAAACCTCGCAGATTACCAGATTCCATACCCAATAGTAGGAAACGATACAATCAAATCAACCAATTTGGTAAACAGGAAATGGCTGGACAACGATTTTTATGGAGTTGTTTTCTCGCTGAATTACAATAAAGAAAAAACCGACTTTACTTTAGGCGGCGGATGGAACACCTACGATGGCGACCATTTTGGAAATGTAATATGGGCTCAACACCTGGGAGATGTAGCTCCAAATTTTGAGTGGTACCGGGGCACAGGACTCAAAAAAGATTTTAACATTTATGGGAAATTCAGCTACCAGTTATTGGAAAAGCTTAACTTTTATTCCGATTTACAATACCGCTACATCAACTACGAAATTACAGGAATTGATGATAAGCTGAGAGACATTGACCAGGAACACGACTTTAACTTTTTCAACCCCAAAATAGGCTTGTTTTATGAGCCTGCAAATAATCAAAAAGCTTATATTTCGCTGGCAGTTGCTCACCGTGAGCCAAATCGGGATAACTATGTAGATGCCGACCCAACAGGGAAACAACCGGTACATGAAACATTGTTCGACTGGGAGGCAGGTTACAGATTTCAGTCGTCGGCTTTTACGGTAGGAGCAAATCTATACTACATGGATTATAAAGACCAGTTGGTTTTAACCGGTGAAATAAACGATGTTGGTGCCGGAATTATGGTAAATGTAGACAATAGCTACCGTGCCGGGCTAGAGCTGCAAGCAGGATGGAAAATTATTCGGTCGCTGCAATGGAATGTAAATACAACCTTCAGCCAGAATAAAATAAAAGACTTTACCGAACATATTGACGACTGGGATACGCCCTCTGAAGATCAACGTATTATTGAACTTGGCACTACTGATTTGGCCTTCTCTCCTGATTTTACAGGAAGTAGTCAACTTTCGTTTACTCCGTCAAAAAATCTGTCATTAAGCTTCATTTCAAACTATGTAGGCAAACAATACATCGATAATACATCCAGCGAAGACAGAAAACTGGATGCCTATTTCGTAAATAATCTGAGAATTGACTACAGTTTCACAACCGGTTTATTCAACGAAATCGTTTTGCATTGTATGCTCAACAATCTGTTTAATGAAGAATATGAATCCAATGCCTGGGTATATTCTTATTATCTGGGCGGAGAACGTTTTAAACAAGATGGTTATTTTCCTCAGGCTGGTACAAACTTTATGCTTGGGATAGATTTTAAATTCTAAATACCATATAGCATCTCAGTATATTATTATTTTATGATATATCTGAGATGCTATATTTTTCTATTCCAGAATCACTTTCCCCTCAATCTCAACCAATAAATCATCCCGGCAGATATCTGCAATAATGTAAACTACGGGTAGCTTCCCAAAGAATGATTTAAAAGTTTTTCGAATAACCGGAAAATCCTTGCGGCATTTCACATAAACACGCGCATGACCATACTTAGGCTCTAATCTTTCCTTTGAAATTTTTGTTAACACTTCTTCAGAATAAAGCCGTTGTATATTTCGGATAGTTACCTTGGTTTGCTCTGCCGGATGATCTATTCCTATTGTTTTTTCTCCGGTTATTGCTGCTGTTCCCGAAATGAAAATCTGTTTGTTCCCAAATAAATCCAAAAAGCGCGCACGCTCAAATTTGGGTGTAGTTTTTAGAACACACTCGTTACCAACCAGCACATTCTTACTGTATTTATGTGCAGCTATCTGTTCCGGATTATCTACTGCCTTAGTATAATTACCTGCCGACTTTACTGCCACAAATTCGATTATTACACCGCCGCGTTTCATTCCAATTCCGGTAGCCGCGGGGTAACCAACCTCATTAAAAGAATCGCCATAAAATTCAGAACGAACATTGTTAAATTCCTGGTAACGCTGGTTTTCATCATCCATTCCAAGGATATCCTCCAAATAGTTCCACTGCCGAACAATGGAAGAAACGGGAAATTTACTATCTAGAAGAACATGGTGTAATGCTACAAATGCATCTTCAGCATCTTTCCTGCATCCGTGTCCTGAATTTGCCTGTACTGTGCCAATCAGTACCTCTGTATCTTCTTTGCAGAACTTAATTGCTACACTTTCCTTTTTTGAAAAAAACTCAGCCTGCCATTTTTCAGAATCATAAAAAAAGGCTTCAATAATTACTTTGCAGGTAAGCGGTGGTTGTGTAAGAAACCCCAAAATAACAGGCTCCACATAATAATGCAATACCTGTTCTTTTACCTGTTGCTGAAACTTATTATAGTCATCATCCGAGGTTATATCAACAAAAAAATTTAATTTAAATACCTGTCCTGACTTTATCTCTTCCAATTGCTGCAAACAGTTTCCCAACTGCTCTTCTCTTGTTGCGTTACCGCTAACGGCGGGTTTTATATAGATTCGCTCTCCGTTCAAAAAATGCATCAAATTCCTTTTCTTTAATTTACGATCATATTTTCTTTATAAAAGAAAACATACATCCATAAAAAAGGGGGTCTAACTATGCTATTTTTCGGGGATGTTTTCCAATGTAGCCACGAGAAAATCCCAAAACCTCTGAACCGTTGCGATATTCACTTTTTCATCGGGCGAATGCGGAAAACGAATGGTTGGCCCAAACGAAATCATATCCCAGTTAGGATATTTTCCTCCCAGTATACCACATTCCAGTCCAGCATGAATAGCCTTAATTTCAGGAATTTTCCCAAATTTATTATTGTAAACCTCCTGCATTTCTTTTAATATGGGCGAATCCATATTGGGTTTCCATCCAGGATAGGTACCATCAAAAATAACTTCAGCTCCAGCCAGTTTAAAAACGGCCTCCATGGCAGAAGCCAAATCTTCTTTTGCTGAATCAACCGAACTACGCATTAATGCAGCGCAGGTAATGGTTTTCTTTTCAGCATCCGATTTTACGATGGCCAGGTTTGTTGATGTTTCTACCAATCCTTTCATACTGTCGCTCATACGCACAACCCCATTCGGGCAAGCTACTACTGCTAAAGTAAGGTTCACCTGTGTTTTTTCATCCATTAATGAAAAGGGAAGTTCTGTTTGCTCAACCGTCACTTTCAAATCAGGTTCAGTAACCGAAAGCTCTGCTTTCACCAGCTCAGCAATTTCATCTGCCAAAGCAACGAAATCAGCTACCTTGGCCTCGTTTACAGCAAGCACACCAAAAGCCTCGCGAGGAATAGCATTCCGAAGGCTTCCCCCTTCGATACTGGCCAAACGCACTCCCAGCTTCTGATAAGCTGCATTCAAGATTCGGAAGAATACCTTATTGGCATTTCCGCGCCCCAATGCAATGTCCATTCCTGAGTGGCCGCCTTTCAACCCTGTAACACTTAGTTTTATTCCGGTAAATCCCGAAGGTACTTCTTCCTCTCTATAAGTAAAAATAGCAGAAGCGTCTTCGCCACCGGCACATCCCACATACAATTCGCCTTCGTCTTCCGAATCCATATTAATAAGGATGTCACCCTTCAAAACTTCCGGTTCTAAACCATTTGCCCCGTCCATTCCTGTTTCTTCGGTAGCCGTTAATAACACTTCTACCGGACCATGCTTTATATTTTCAGAGGCCAGGACTGCCAGCGCTGCTGAAGCGCCAATTCCGTTATCAGCGCCCAATGTGGTGCCGTTGGCAGTAACCCACTCTCCATCCACAAAGGCTTCAATCGGATCTTTGGTAAAATCATGAACCTTATCACTGTTTTTCTGAGGAACCATATCCAGGTGTCCCTGCAGAACAACCACTTTTCGGCCCTCCATCCCGGGAGTAGCAGGCTTCCGAATAATTACATTGCCCGCGTTATCTTTTACTGTTTCAAGCCCCAGTTTTTTTCCAAAATTAAATGCCCACTCCTGTATCTCTTCTTCATGATATGACGGACGCGGAATCTGCAACATTTGATTAAAAACGGACCAAACTTCCCTTGGATTCAGATTTTTTATTTCATTATTCATGTGTATAAATTTTCAATTGTTTTTTGATAACTTCCTTATGTATTCCCCTATTTCTAATTAATTTGAAACAAGAAAAAAATACATTTTAATGCCTTAACTTTTGTCCAAAATTGGCAAAAAATTCAGACAAAATGTATAAACTTAGAGTTAAAGAACGTAAAACCTGATAAGTTTCACCGATTTCTTTGAAGATAATTGATATTTTAGCGAGCTATAGAAAAAATCTTTAGATATTATGAGTAAAAATATTGACAGAGCCTTTTTTGGACATCCTGCGGGATTATCAACTCTATTTGCCACAGAGTTCTGGGAGCGTTTCAGTTATTACGGGATGAGAGGCTTTTTCGTCCTCTTTCTAACAGCGAAGCTGGTTAGCGGAGGATTTGGCTTAAATAATACAGAGGCTTATGCCATATACGGATTATTTACTTCGTTGGTATACCTTACCCCTATTGCCGGAGGAATAATTGCAGATAAACTCTGGGGACAGCGGTTTTCAATTTATGTTGGTGCTTTAATGATGGCTTTCGGCCAGTTTACAATGGCATTTGGCTCTTATTATGGGAAAATAACACATACAGGAGAACTGCAACACTTACAGCAATTTTTGTTATACAGTGGTCTGGGACTTTTAATATTGGGCAATGGTTTTTTTAAACCGGTAATATCAACCATGGTGGGAGGTTTATACCAGCAGGGAGATAACGAAAGAGATAATGGCTTTACAATCTTCTATATGGGAATTAACATGGGAGCGCTTGTCACCAATTTTATAGGAGGAACTTTAGCCGAAAAGATTGGCTGGCACTGGGGTTTTGTTGCAGCAGGCTCCGGAATGATTGCTTCCACAATCTGGCTTTTTGCCAAAGAAACAACGATACGCCAAAGGGAGAGTGGATATAATGTAGGGTTACGTCCGAAAGACGATGGCAACATAAAAACACGGTTAGACAGAACTGACTGGGGAAAAATAGTTATTTACGCATTAGCCATTTCTGCCGGTATTTTAGCACTTATTTATGGTATTTTATCAGTACCCCCGATTGTTACCAATATTATTGCAATATGTGCAGCAGTTACAGGGCTAAGTTATCTTGGTTATACAATAGTTAGTAATACAAAAGGAAAAACAGAATGGAGCCGCATAGGTGTTATTTTTGTACTTTCATTTTTTAATATTGCATTTTGGTCAGGATTTGAGCAGGCAGGAACATCATTCAACACTTTTGCAAAAGACTTTACAGACCGTGTTGTATTTGGGTGGGAGATTCCGGCATCATGGTTTCAATCGGTAAACGCTGCATTTATTGTTTTGCTAGCACCTGTTTTCACCATTGTATGGGATAAGCTATCTACAAAAAAATTGAATCCAAGAACACCAAACAAATTCGGGTTTTCTCTGGTATTTTTGTCCTTAGGGTTTCTAATAATAGCCATTGCCAATGATAAAGCTGCGACCAGTTTAGTTAGCCCTTTATGGCTAGTATTTGTATATCTGTTACATACAATGGGCGAACTTTGCATGTCTCCTGTAGGACTATCGATGATAACCAAACTTTCACCCCCTAAAATAACTTCGGTTATGATGGGTACATGGTTTGCTTCAATAGCATTAGGAAATTATCTTGCAGCAGCAATGACAGCAATTTGTAATTGGCTAAATTTTCCTACCTTCTATTTTATTGCGATCTACTCAATTATCCTTGCAGGATTAGCATTCCTTATTGCCCCAATATTAAGTAGAATGATGAAAGGAATTCATTAAAACATTACCAAGTATTATATAAAAAATAAACCCGGCCAAGGCCGGGTTTATTTTTTATATAGTTCCTAATGAATTCTTTTTATTACTTATGGGTTACAGATTTTATTGCTCCGGTTTCAGGAGACATTTGTAACTCATAATCTCCGTAAAGCAAATCTTCGGGTACCGGAGCCACAACTCCAAACTGAGCAACAGTTGCCCTTGCCGTAGCAATGGTTTGTACTTCATAAATAACGCTGATATCTGCAATAGCCGGCATGCGGTAATAAATACCACTTTCGCCTGCTGCAGGATTAGCTGACTTTGCCATACCTGTGTATTTTTTAATCAAATCGCTCTCCGGATCTATTTTTATCATTACCGGTTTTCCTGAAAGATCGGAAGCAGGAACCGCGCCTTTTTCATCTGAGAAACGAAAAGCTACTTCACCTTTTTCAGCTGCGGCAGTAGGCACAAAATCAAAGTTAAAAGTTTCATGTTTGTATGAAGTATGCCCTACAAACAAACTCAAGTAATTCCTTTCAACCGTTTTAAGCTCTTCCAAACTGATGTTGTATGCTTCCCCATCCGGATGAAACTCATCCATTAAACCGGCAACCATATCGTATTGAGCAAGTCGTGAATCCAGTATTCTTTTTGCCGCCGCTGCCGCCTTTTCATCAGCGCTAATTCGCATAGGCCTGAAATTATTGGTTGAATCCCCGGGAATATAAAGCGGGCTATCGTTAAAATTAGCAAAACGGAACTGTTCACTGTCGTCAGATGCCGAAACCAGTGAATTGGTTTTCACCGGTACCAAAGTACCTCCAGCGGTTTTCGTATTAATACCCGCCAAACACCCATCGGGAGTAAGACTTACCAAACTGGCCACTTCCCCCATCGCTTTATATACCTGATCCGGATCGGGTTCTGAGAAGGTTTGTATCGCTACATCTTCTATTTTCCACGTAACAGAAGCGCTATTCTTCGCATCATTAATACCCAGTAATTGTTCTGCATATGCAGCATATGGCCCGGGAACGAAATCTTCTTTTACTGCTTTCACCTGAATCCGGATCCCCGTTCTGGGAAGAGCATAAATTACACCTTCAACAAAAGCCGGAGCAGTTGCATCGTCCTCTTTCTTTTTGCGCTGCCCCATGGAAGGAACTGCGATTGTTATTGCTAATATGAATAATAATAATACACGCATAATAATGTTTTTTATTAAGACCTAAAAATAGAGAATTTATTATGCACAACAAGCAAATTTTACTTGAAAAGAAAAAAATCGCGCGGTTGGCATTCAAGAAAAGCTTTTCCCAGATAATCTGCGATATCTCCTGCAATAAGTGCATTTTCTGAGATCTCGTCAGCAGCCAAATCTCCTGCGAATCCATGAAGAAATACCCCCAGCACAGAAGCATCCTCAGAAGAAAATCCCTGGGCCAGCAACCCAAGAATAATACCGGTAAGTGTATCGCCACTTCCGGCTGTAGCCATTCCCGGATTCCCGGTAGAGTTAAAATACAGTTTCCCGGCAGGTGTTGCAACAGAAGTAAAAGCCCCTTTTAGTACCACCACCACTTTATATTTTTTTGCAAAGTCAAGTTGTTTTTGAACTGCGGCATATGAAGAGGCTGCTTCCCCCACCAACCTTTTAAATTCTCCCGGGTGAGGTGTTAAAACAGAACCTTCCGGTAATTTCAGTAACCAATCTTTGTTATCCGAAAGAATATTTAATCCGTCGGCATCAATCACCAGGGGCACTTTTGATTCTTCCAGCAATTTGCTGAAAGCTTTACAGGAATTATGTTTTTTATCGAGCCCAGGCCCAATTCCAATAGATGAAAAAGGAGATAAAACAGGAAAGTCGGTAAACATAGAATCATGCTGATCTATGCTCACCATTGCTTCGGGCAAAGCCGTTTGAATAACCGCATACCCCAAACGCGGAACATGAGTAGTTACCAGCCCAACTCCCGACCGTAAACAACCTTTGGAAGCCAGTACCGCAGCTCCCATTTTTCCGTAACTTCCGGCAATTAACAATGCATGGCCATACGTTCCTTTGTGTGCAAACTTTGAGCGCGGAACAATTAAATGCTGAATATCTTCTTTTTCTGTAAAGGAGTATGGTGAAGGAGTTTTCGTAATGCCATCAGGATGTAAGCCAATGGGAAGCACCTCCCATTTCCCGGTATACTTCTCATTTTCTGCAAATAAAAAACTGATTTTCGGAAACTGCAGGGTAAGCGTAAAATCAGCTTTAACGATGTTTTCAAAGATATTTTCATCATTGTCTTCCCCCATTAAACCACTGGGAATATCAATGGAAATTACAGGATTCGTACTCTGATTGATACGATGAACAATTTCCGCCGGTAATCCTTCCAGTGGCCTTGATAATCCGGAACCAAACAATCCGTCCAGAATAACATCTGTTTTGTTTAGCGCTGGAAAATCATCGGCACTACTTATTTTCATCAGTTGCACCTTTTCCTGTTCTTTCAGCCGCTGCCAGTTAGTTGCAGGTGAACCTTTTAGCTCTTTCCCAAAATCAAGCAAATAAACATCGCACAAATAATCAAAATCTGCCAGTTGCCGAGCCACAGCAAGAGCATCGCCCCCATTGTTCCCTGGTCCGGCAAAAAATACCATCTTACGTTCCGTAGAGAATGTTTTTACCAGCCAGTGTGAAATTTGCAAAGCAGCACGCTCCATCAAATCAATATCAGAAATAGGTTCGTTCTCAATCGTATATTTATCAATTCCGGCAATCTGTTTTGTGGTGAAAAGTTTCATTTTATGACTTTAGATAATTCAACATGAATAATAAGTACCTAATTTATATGTTTAGTAAAAATACAAAATTATTATGCAACTGTTCCTTTCGACAAATTAGGATAAGAGAAAGACTGGTGAACTTCATTTTAATTTTGCTGATGTTTTCATCCATAAAAAATAGTCAAAATGAAGAACAGAAATTCTACCTTTTACTCGCTTTATAATATATCTTTTTATATTATTGACATGAAATAAAAATAAGGAAATGAGCATGGCCTTCACATTTACTCCCCAAGCCAATACCGACTAAAAACCATGCAAGTTTCAGCAGGAATTTTAACAAACAAATTAAATCAAATGAAGAGATATCCAAACCATTCAATCCTTTTTCTCCTGTTCATCTGCATACTGGGAATATCGCCCGTTTTGCAGGCACAGGAAAACAACAAACAAATCACGTACAAAACAGAAAAAGATATTCCTTACAGGGATAAAGAATCAAGAGAAAAAGACGATTACATAAACGAGCGTTGTAAACTCGATTTATATTATCCTTCCGGAGCCAGTGGTTATACTACAGTTGTTTGGTTTCATGGGGGCGGGATTACCAGTGGAAATAAATTTATTCCTGAAAAGTTAAAAGAAAAAGGAATTGCAGTGGTTGCTGTTAATTACCGTTTAAGCCCCAAAGTAAAATGCCCGGCTTACATTGACGATGCCGCCGCCGCTGTTGCCTGGACATTTAAAAATATTGAAAAATATGGTGGCGATCCTTCCAAAATTGTAGTATCGGGGCACTCTGCCGGCGGGTATCTTACCAGCATGGTTGGCCTGGACAAGAAATGGCTTGCCCAATATGGAATTGACGCCAATAATATTGCCATGTTAATTCCTTTCAGTGGGCACACCATTACCCACTTTACAGTTCGTGCCGAACGTGGAATCAGTGGCACACAGCCCATTGTTGATGAGTATGCGCCTCTTTATCATGTTCGAAAAGATGCTCCTCCGTTAATTTTAATTACCGGCGACCGTGAACGCGAAATGCTGGGCCGCTATGAAGAAAATGCTTATATGTGGCGAATGATGAAAGTTGCCGGACATACACAAACAAAACTATATGAGCTTGATTCTTTTGACCATGGGGGAATGGCTTCTCCAGCCCTGGAAGTGTTATTAAACGAAATAAAAGTACTCAATAAATGAAATACACTATCCTGACTTTTAGCCTTTTCTTTTTCTGTTTTCAGCTTGTGGCACAAAATAAAATGATGTATGGAGACACCTCTCGTAAAGGAGTTCCTTTCTCAAAAGATCCGCATGTAATAAAAATTGACGGACGCTACCTGATGTACTTTTCCATTCCCCCTTTTGCAGGAAAAACAGGGCCTGATAACGGATGGAACATTGGAATTGCAGAAAGTACGAATCTTATCAACTGGAAAAAAATTGGCGAGATTACACCGGCCGGGGCCTATGAAAGCAAAGGACTTTGTGCTCCTTGTGCCAGAGTTTACAACAACAAGGTACACCTGTTTTACCAAACATACGGGAATGGAAAAAACGATGCCATTTGCCATGCAATTTCCGAAGATGGGATTACCTTTAAGCGCGACCAAACCAACCCAATTTTTCAACCTACCGGAGACTGGAATTGCGGGCGGGCTATTGATGCCGAAGTTATTAAATTTAACAATGAATATTTCCTTTATTTTGCTACCCGTGATCCTGATTTTAAGATACAGATACAAGGAGTGGCAACTGCACCTGGTTCAGGAAGTTTTGGAAAAAATAGCTGGAAACAAGCCACTGATGCACCTATTATGATTCCGGAATACGACTGGGAAGGCAAATGCGTAGAAGGCGCTTCTGTTATTCAACATGGAAATGAGTTATACATGTTTTATGCAGGTTCGTATAACAACGCTCCGCAACAAATTGGCGTAGCTAAAAGCAGCGATGGAATTCACTGGGAAAAAATCTCGGATCAGCCATTTTTACGAAACGGAAAAGAAGACGAATGGAATTCCAGCGAATCGGGGCACCCGCATATTTTTGAAGATTCCGATGGACGAACTTACCTCTTTTTTCAGGGAAATAACGACAATGGAAAGACGTGGTATATTTCGAATGTAGAAGTTTTCTGGAACGAGAATGGCCCTTATCTGAAAAAGTTATAAAGCCTTGATCTCGACCAGAAAAGAAAGATGGGAATAGCAAAAAGAATTAAAAAACAAATGGCTTCATTTGACATAAAACACGATCATCTTATATCTACAACTGTCTGATTTAACGGATTGTAAAATTGACGTTAGTCGAAATTCCCCACATAAGAACCTCCGAAATAGATTTAGGCAAAAGTTATCTATTCCTCCAGCCCTGATTAAATCCTTTTGCTAACGTAGTGGGGAGCCCTGATTAAAAGTCTTGCTATATTTGGAACAGGCTCTTTGTGTAACCGATTTTAAAAATGGTGCTTTTAAAGCCCGTGCGTAATTCTGGTTGAAATGTAAAAAGCCCCTGAAGAGCATTTCAAGGGCCTGTTGATAAATCCAGTGGTGGCACTGACGATTAATGCCAGCGACCCCGTTCAGAATATTTTTCGACTCAAAGATACATTTCCTTAGGGCTTTTTACTCATTAATTCTAAAATTATGGCAAGGAAAAAGAAAATTGAAATGGACATCGTCAACCATTATGCAGCAGGAATCGATGTGGGGAGCAAGTCTCATTTTGTTGCAGTAGGGCAGGCCCTGGACGATGTAAAAGAATTTGGGGTATATGCCGAGGATTTGATTGAACTATGCCAATGGTTGTTGTCATTCGGAATCACAACGGTAGCAATGGAATCGACAGGTGACTATTGGCAAAACCTCTATGTAGAATTGCAAAAACATGGCATTGAAGTAATCCTGTGCAATGGAAAATTCACAAAACATGCCAAAGGGAAAAAGACCGATGTAAAAGACAGTCGATGGATTCAGAAACTACATTCACTGGGATTATTATCTGGTAGCTTTTTGCCTGACAAAACCACTGAAATACTCCGCACTTATTGCCGTCAAAGGGCAAATTGGATCGATCTGGCAGCAAGCGCATCTCATAAAATGCAGAAGTACTTAAAACTTCTGAACTTTCGATTGGATGTTGTCGTAAATGATGTGTGTGGACTTACAGGTCTGAACATTATCCAGGACATTTGCAATGGAAACCTCGACCCATTTTTATTAGCAGAGCACAGACATTACAATTGCAGGAAACCAAAACAGGAAATAGCAAAAGCACTGCATGGAAACAACCGCGAGGATTACCTGTTTGGACTCAGACAAGAGTTCGACAGCTACAGGTTTTTCCAAAGAAAAATGAAAGCATGCGACAAAGAAATTGAGCGGCTAATCAAAAATGAAATAAAAAAGTCACCCGAAAAGAAAAAACTTAAAACCACTGAAAAACCATACAAGAAAATCAACAAAAATGCCGTTGACATTAAGGATTTTAATCAAATCGCTTTCCAGTACTTTGGTGGAACCGACTTAATGGCTGTTGAAGGAGTAAGCCATGCTACGGTTATGGCAATAATGAGCGAAATAGGAATCGATGGTTTTAAAAAGTTTAAATCCGCAAAACAGTTTTGTTCCTGGTTACGGCTGGCCCCAAACAATAAAATATCAGGAGGGAGAATCCTGAGCAACAAAATCCCAAAAGGAAGCAACCGACTAAAAATAGCATTACGTCATTCTGCAAATGCTATTGGAAATTTAAAAGATACACACCTGTCTGACTTTTTTCGCAGAATAGCTTTCCGAAAAGGAAGACAGTCGGCAGTTTCTGCCACCGCCAGAAAACTGGCAACAATTATCTGGACAATGATTGTAAAAAATGTACCCTATAATCCTCCCTCTCAATACCTGTTCCTCGACCAAAAAAGAAAGATGGGAATAGCAAAAAGAATAAAAAAACAAATCGCTAAATTTGACATAAAACCCAATGAAATTGGACTTGGTAACTCATTGAGCCCCAACTACAATTTTTAACGTTAGTCAGAATATTAAAATAGATGAGAATACTTCATACTATATTAATTTTATTAATTGCATTAAGCACTTTTGGACAAGTGGCAATAATCCAAGATAAAGACGGATTTACAAATGTCAGAAAAGCACCAAATACTCAATCGGAGATAATATTTAAAATTTTAGAAAATAAAGTTTTCTGGTATGACTATGAAGAAAATGTGGATGAAGGTGATTGGATTTCAATTTATATTCCGAAAAATGATTACTCTTTTGCATGCTCAGACCAAGATTATATTGTAGGATTTATCCATAAATCAAGACTACTGCCACTTTCAAAAATGAAACCATATAATGGCTTGGATTTTAAGTTTGAGTATGAAGTCCAACCATTTGATTCAACCACCAGAATAATAGAAAGAAACAATAATCAATGGGTGAGTTCAATTGATGGTAGACCTGTTTGGGGTACAGATGGCGAATTGCCTAAATCTGAAATTAGAACGATTAACGTGAAAGTAAATAACAAACAAATATTAATCAACCAAGCATTTTACAATAACTTATTTGAGTGTAATAACAAGTTTAATGTCACAAAAAACGGAGATACATATTTTGTTTATCAATCAAATAGTGATGGTGCTGGATATTATGAATTAGTATGGGTGATAACGGAAAATGGATTAAAACAAAGACTTGTTGGGAGAATGTTTTGAAAATATAAATTGGAAAATGAAATGAACCTAACATCACAACATATCTTCTGGATTGGCTCAGGAATTACTTTGATTTTTTTTATGGTAGTCTACCTAAAACTTCATAGAAGAAAACATGTTCTAATTTCGCTTTTCATTATTGGCTTAATAAGCTTTCTAATTGGGCTTAAACTTCTATCAAATCCAAATTACAAAATGGAAATAGGACATGCAGCGACAGCATTCTTTTCTCCAATTATTTATATTTCTGTTTATAATTCTCTAAGACTAATTTTCAAAAGAATAACGGGTGTTGAACCTACATACGAGTTCGCTTCAGATTACGATAAAAAAGACAAGCGTGGACTAAGCATATTTGACTATATCGTTTACATTTTACCTTTTCTAATTGCTGTGACAGTCCCCTTATATTTTGGATAAAAATGGAAAAAACTAAGCATAACAATTAAGCGTTCTGATGGCATGCAATGCCAAATCAGAACCGGGTATTGACGCAAACTGGGTTCACCCAATTGCTCTCGTACGATTGCACCTAAAATCCGAAGACATTGTTCCTTTAATTTCCCCCGAAAGCCAGTCCCGTTTTTTCGAAATTATGTTTATTTTTAATGTCGCAAGACTAATAACATAACTTTGAATCATGCTTCCACACCCAGTATTTCAAAATCATTTAGAAAAAGTAGCACTAACAAGAGGAAAGTATTGTCAACCTCCAATAAGTTGCATTAAGCAAAAAGTTGGGTTATACAACCAATTTAGGCATATAACCCAACCTAATAATAGAGAAATAACTGTACTTAGCCGGATACACATACGTTGGCGGTAATTCGCCACATAAGCACTTCCAGATTAGAAAAACAAATAAAATTATCTAATCTTCCAGAGCTTATTAAATCCTGTTGCTAACGTAAAAATGGGGTGCGAAAATGAGTAAAAAAATGATAAATTTGAGTAAACCTTAAAGAACTGAAAATCAATGACTAATTTTAACGTTAGTCAGAATTATAAACACACAATGAAAGGCATTTTATTTATAACAATAATCGGATTTTTGTTTTCTTGTTATTTGACGAATAAGCACAAGAAGGATTTGTCTTCCTCGACAGATAACTATAAAAAATTAGACACTTTAGTTAGTTTCTCTGGTTCTTGGTTAAGTGAGGATTACTTTAATGAAATTGTAAAAAATAAGTCTCCTCGAAAAGCTCAGGATGGTGCTTTGTTTATTGTAATTCCCCAAAAGACACTTTCTCTAACGACAATCATTCACAATTTTCACGAGGGAGGAACGCTTTTGGAAGTTGTTAGCAACAAAAACAACTATGAAATATGGGAAGTCCAGGATGATAGTTTGTCACAAAAAGTCTATGACGTAAAAATTCTTTCTCCATCAAAAATTTCTCTTGGAGATAAGACTTTTGTTAAAATTAGTTCAGATACTGACACAGAAAATTTCATTGTCCTAGACGAGATACTATTCAAAGGAAATTACACCGATACAAAAAATAATAAAATTGAATTTAAAAGTAATGGACAGATTGTCGGTATGGATAGTTTCAAGTTCTATGAATCAGTAATTGACTACTATGACGAGGGAATGCAAGTTGACCAAATCCGACTTGGAGATTCGCGAGACAAACTTGATTACTATGGTTTTAAATTCAAGGGCGATACATTGAATCTCTACAAACTCAACTGTTTGGAGTTTGACAGCACATCTAACAATTGTGGTGTCGTAGAATATGGGCAACTTATTTATAAATTATGGAAACAAAAATAACTACCGCCAATAAATAGGACTATGAGCGGTCAGCACGACCCAGCGATGAGTCGGTGTTAAACTACACCCGCCGGGCCCAGAGCTATGTACTCACTGAAGGGTTTTAATATTTTTTGAAGAAAAATAGTGGGGTGCCACATCCAAGTGGGGCATATAAGCCAACCGGACAATAGAGAAATAAATGGAATTAGCGGGATACAGATATGTTAGGTGCAATCATGAACAAAAAGAAACCAAATATTACTCGTCAAACAAACCGATAACATGACACTTCCAATACTAAAGAGGACAATTATTATTTTGGGAATTCTGCTGCTGCTGCTGGGGCTCTTTATGATATTCTCTCACATAAAATATGGATTTGAACTATTTGTCGTGGGGGTAATAACTTTACCAGCGGGAATATTCATTCCTATTCAATCCGACAAGAAAGGAGAAAAAAAGGAAATTATAAAACGAGTAAAAAGCTACCCAAATATCATTCAAAGTTTCGGGATAACAGGAATGGTCATCTTAGGAATGTTGCTTGTAAGTCCACTGAAAACAGTACTTGAGAAATTTACAAACAAAGAAATTTCCATGTTTATTGGATACATTCTCTCATTTGGGACAGTTTTCATGATTATACACAGCATTAAAAAGTATAAAGAAAAAGTAAGTTCATTTAATCTGTCAATAGAAAATAGGCAAATTATCCCTTTCGTTATTATCACCTCAATTGCTTTATTAGTTGGATTTTGTGGCCCAATAAGCGGATTAATTCCAATTCCAGAGTCAATACAAAAATCCTTTTTACAATTGGCAGGACAAACCGGAGTATGGGCTTTCGTTCTTATGGTAATTGCAGCTCCGATACTGGAAGAATTAATTTTTCGGGGAATTATTTTGGACGGACTTATGAAAAAATATACGCCTGCAACATCAATAGTGGTTTCCAGTTTGCTTTTTGGTATCGCTCATTTTAATCCATGGCAATTTGTTACAGGGGTAACAATTGGAGCTTTTTCAGGTTGGATTTATTACAAAACTAAAAGTCTGACACCATCCATAATAATACATGCCGCAGCAAACCTGACCGGCTTTACAATGAGATATTTTATCGACTTGGGTTCCTCAATGGATCAAGGAATAATAGAGAGTTATGGCGGATTGAAAAATTTGACAATGCTTATAATCGGCTCAACTATTATTATCACAACATCAATATATTATATACAAAAACAGTTTAAAAAAGGAGAAATGGCAACACACAACAATTAAGGTTCCAATGGCATGCAATGCCCAGTCAGAACCGGGTGTTGACGGAACCGGCTTCGGAGCGGGGAGGTAAGTTATGGTTTTTCCCATGTTTGGGTGTATTTGTTTTCAGGAGGTGCATGTTTACAGGTTTCCATTTTGGTGCGGAACAGCACCTGTTTTTTATTCTCCAATGGACTTTTCAGCCATCTTTTATCAACCAATTCCCTTGTTTATCCGTAGATTCTTCACCCCAGGGCAAAGAAACCCCACTGCTACCGCACAATTGTATCGATTTACCTAATGAATAAACCAAGAGGTAAAGAACAAAAAGTAAAGATTCAGGAACAACGAAAGCGTAAAATTCATACCCCCAACCAACAAAAAACTACCAGCCTTCCATCTTTTTTTTCGTTTTCAGCTTATACAAGTGCTCATTTCACCCCATTTTCTTCGGGTCTCACCCCACAATGTTGCAGAGTTGTTCGAGTGTTGTTGCAGAGCTGTTCGAGAAAAGTGCCATTTTACCGAACAATTCTGCAACAACTCTGCAACAACGGTCGAAGAAAGTACCCTTTTCTTCGAGAAAAACGTGTCAATATGAGTCAATATGTGTCAAAACAGGTCAATATGAGTCAATATGTGTCAATATGTGTCAATGTGTGTCAAAACAGGTCAATATGAGTCAATATGTGTCAATATGTGTCAATGTGTGTCAAAACAGGTCAATATGGGTCAAAACGTGTCAATATGTGTCACGGTGTTGTTTTTCAGTAATTTGCGCCATACGTTTGTACCGATAGCGAATTGTCTAACTTAAAATTTTAGTATTATGGCAATATTTAATCAAGGAATTTTGGGAGGTTTTTCAGGCAAAGTAGGTTCTGTTGTAGGGTGTGTATGGAGAGGTAAAAATGTAATGCGGGCCATGCCTACGCCCAAAAAGAGTTACACTCCCAGTGAGGGCCAGCAGGTACAGCGTGATAAGTTTGCAGTGGTAACCCAATTTTTGTACCCGTTGAAATCGATTCTTAGCCTGTATTTTGGTTCTCCCCAGGGCGACAAGAGCCGTTATAACATGGCTACGTCTTACCATCTTAAAAATGCAGTGGTGTGGGAAAACAACATGGCTGAAATTATTTATGACAAAGTACTCATTAGCCGTGGTGATATACCCGGACTTGAAGGAGCAGATATGCAAAACCCGGGGAACTTGCAAATTGCGGTTAGCTGGATGGATAACAGCGACCAGCCAACTGCTTCTGATACCGATGAATTGTACATGGTCATTTTTTCTCCGGCACTCGAAAATTACCTGTTTTATACCCCGGCCAGTGTAATACGGAAAGATGTTGGCATAACAGTAACACTACCCAATATATTTCTTTCTACCGAAATAATGGCCTGGGCTACCTTTGTTAATGCCACAAAAAAAATAGCTGCTACAAGTGTGTATCTGGGGCATATAGTTGTTAGTTAAGCTGTAAACAACCATGCTACTTGCTGCGAATTATCTTTTTTTGTAACAATTTGGCATCGAAAATACGGGTAAAGGTTAATGAAGGGTAATAATACGTTCCGCCTATTTTTTCGTACTCTATTTTTTGTTCTTTTCGCAAACGGTATAGTGTACTCCGGCTTATTTTTAAAATACGCATAGCCTCGTCGCTGGTACAAAAGCCTACTTTCTTTATTGCTTCAAAATCGCGTAATAGCTCTTGATTTTTTTTAGCCATTTTGGAATCGTTAAGGGTTAGTAAAACTGCAATATAAGAAAAGTCAACTCTAATCGTTGAAAAGAAATTACTCAAAAACTACTCATGCACACTTTCTTATAAGGGGAAATCCTGTTATTGTACGCTTGGATCGTGTGGTTTAAAGAATGAAGAGCAAAGATTAAGGAACAAGCCCGCAGCTCTTCCTTTATTTCAAAACTACCTGAACATTCCGGTTTTGAAACAACAAATTTGTAAAATTCATTTAAATAATAGTACGATAGATTTTTGACATATGGTTGCTGGAATATTTTTGTTAAATTAGTATCCGTTGTAAATGCTTATAAATGCTTACAAACGAATATCTTTCTAATAATAAGGATTTTAGCAAAAAAAAATGATTTTTTCTGACATAACCGAAATATAATTAACGGTCATTATATTACTTCGTTGCCAACAATTTAAAAAATCGCTGCAAAGCTGAAAATTAGTACCAATGATATTTGTTTCACATACTCATACAGATAAAGATTTCGTTGAAAAACTCGTAAATGATTTGAATCGTTGGCATTTTGATTTATGGTTTAGTACATGGGAAATTGCACCCGGAGAATCAATAGTCGAAAAGGTGCAAAATGGAGTAACTGATTCTGATAGTTTAATTGTAATTCTTTCTAAAAAAGCATGTGAAGCAAATTGGGTCAAAAAAGAAGTGAATTCATTCTTGTTTAGTATGATTTCTGAAAAAAAAGGAAATTTGATTCCAATTATGATTGAAGATTGCAAACCGGCTTTATTTATTAGAGAATTATTGCAATTACGAGTACATGAAGAAGGATACGAAACGATACTGACAAAATTAATTTTTGAATTACTAAAAGACTCCAATGATGTTGTTAACAGTAATGCCATTGATGTATTTAGGAAAACAAATCCACCTATAACTTCAATTAAGCAATTTGTTTCAAGATTAAACGATGAAATAAATAATCCATTAAGAATTAATTCTGATTATGTTATTCTAAATGACCAGAGGACATTAAAAATACTGCCTAATGGAGATGTAAGGTGTATTATAAGTCTTGATATTTTATTGTGCAAATCTAAATGGGAGATAAAAGATTGGGGTGATACACTTTATGATAGTATAGAAATCCCAACAATTCAGAATGTGAATTATAAAACAAATTCCCAAATTGTCAGCTCGAATTATGATAATAAGTCAAAATCATTAGTAATTTCTTGGTCTCCAGAGAAAAATATACGCCCTGGAAAAACATATATTCACAAGTATGAGTTTTTGGTACGAAAAGGATTTACTGCACCAACTAATTATTGGGTTCATAGAACGTATAAATACCCCACTCTATGGTCAAAGGTCAATATTATTTGTGAAAACAAAATTGATGACATTATAGCATGTCGACCTCCTTTTACATTTGAGTTAAAAGAACCTTGGGAATTTATTGCTTATTCTCTAAGAAGTATGGATTCATTTAAAATAATCTCAAAAAAGAAGTCTAAACTAAGAATAGAATTATCTGCTGAAGATTTGAATCATGGCTTATTAGTTACATTTCTTACATCGGGTTGGAAGGAATATCATACAAATGAGAAGCTTAATGATGGTTCTGAAGAAAGGAGAAACCTATTTGAACAACTATGGTTTATTGAAGAAAAATTCCGAAATGAACTAGGCTGGGAAAATATTAGAATTAATAAACCAAATAGATAGAGTTTAAAAACAAAATATTATGAGTTATAGAAATAAAACATATGTAATCTTTGATGGAGACAATGACATGTGGGCATATGCCAGAATGAAGGGATGGAATTCATTAGATAACATTGACTTCAACTTTTTTGATGCTCACGACTTGAAACCTTTAACTGGACAAGCTTCAAACGAAGTCTACATAAAACAAAGGCTTCTTGAAAGGATTAAAAACGCTAAGCAAGTTGTTATTTTGGTAGGTAATAGCACAAAGAACTTATTTAAATACGTACGTTGGGAAATAGAACAATGTCTCAATCGGGATTTACCAATTGTCGTAGTAAATCTAAATAAACAACGAAGTATTGACAATACACTATGCCCGCCAATTTTAAAAGGTAAAAATGCAATGCATGTCTCCTTCAGAATGAAAATAATCAAATACGCATTGGATTACTGGCCTAATCAGTATAATTCAAGCGTAGATAAAACTAAGAGTGACGATTGGCATTATCCTTCATCTGTATATAAAGATTTAGGATTAGATGAATAAGCTTGATTATCCAAACATATATGAGAAAGCAGATAATAAATCTTTAGCTTCTCAGAATTCGTTTTCAAGACTAAATTTAGGGATTCTTATACTTTTAGTTTTGTCAACAATGATATCTTCTTTACAAGTTGAAAACGGATGGGTTACATTCGTGTCAAGTTTTTTACTTGTAATTTCCTTAATATCGACTATTTGGATTATGCATTTCCAGCCCGAAAAAACGTGGTATAATGGTCGTGCAATTGCCGAAAGTACGAAATCATTAACTTGGAAATTTATAACTGGGACAAAACCATTTGGTTCTTCGCTTAAATTAAATGAAGCAGAGGATAAATTTTTAACAAACTTAAAGCAGATTATTGGTCAGAAGAAAGATTTTTTTCGATTAATTGGAGAAGAATTTTCAGAAGGGGAGCAAGTTACAAAATCAATGAGAGAATTAAGGAATCTGAATATTCAAGACAAAATTGATTATTACCTTATAAATCGTATTGAAGACCAAAGGGGCTGGTATTATAAAAAATCTAAAGAAAATAGAAAGAACAAGAACTTGACTTTTGCTGCTATTATCACTTTTCAAGTATTAGCAATTACTGCTCTTGCTTTAGACTTTTATAATATTATTGATTTTACTGTAACTCCTCTAATGGCCTGTTTAGCTTCTTCGTTCATCGCTTGGCTCCAACTTAAAAAATTTCAAGAACTAACGGAATCTTATGGTATTACAGCCACTGAATTGAGTTTAATAAAATCAAAAATAAAACACATAAAAAATGAGTCTGATTTTGAAAACTTTGTAGATGATGCAGAAACGGCAATATCACGTGAACACACTTTATGGCTGGCAAGAAGAGAAAGTACGGAATTATTTCAATAAAAAAACTGTTGGCAATCGAGTGGGAAGCCGCTAGGCTAAAAGCCTAGCGGAGAACCCCTCACACCACCGTACGTACGCGAGCTACGCTCCTTCCTTTCGCTTTGCTCAGGAACATATATGGCGGTTCGCCAAGTATCAGCATTCCGCTCTTTTCACCGAAATACCTTCTGCCCTTGTTTAAAATAAGGCTAGACTGGGTCACCCCAAGAGCTTCCTTATCGAATTACAGGCAAACTTAACGTTCAGCCCTTCCCTGACTTGTGAGACCTCCGCAGCTAATGCGGCTCGTTACTGTCAGGTACTATGGCTTCTGCTGACTCCCTGACAATCCGCCAGTTGGCGGATGTCAGGGCCTCCCCAGGTAAGAGCATCCTCCTTCCTCCAATCCCTGCTGAATCTACTTAATAAACACTATCCTTTTCAGGCTTTTGGACGTCACAATGATGTGCTTGCTCATCCGGTTTATCAAGCCTCGTATCCAGTTTCTGTTCGTCAGTACCGGAGTTTGTAGTCTCGCTTCCTTCACTCCTAACCTCACGATTAACGAGCTTGCGACTTACTAACGGTTCGAAGCGTTACCTCCGCCCGTAAGGGACTTGCACCCTCTGGAAATTTTTCATGCTTCACACTACTATTTAACACCGAAAATTTGTATTTTTAACATTTTTCCAGAGCTTTCAGTAGTGTGTGCACATGCTCATGCTGGGCACACACAAATTGTAAATTGCATTGCGGGGTTGGTGGTGTGTCGTACGCTGGATTCTCGCAACATCGTTCCGTCCTGCCGGACAGAAACGAGCTCCGAAATCCGCAACGACAACTTACAAGTGACCGTTATGGGCAATTCCCCACATAAGAACCTCCGAAATAGATTTAGGCTGAAGTTATCTATTCCTCCAGCCCTGATTAAATCCTTTTGCTAACGTAGTAGGGAGCCCTGATTAAAAGTCTTGCTATATTTGGAACAGGCTCTTTGTGTAACCGATTTTTAAAATGGTGCTTTTAAAGCCCGTGCGTAATTCTGGTTGAAATGTAAAAAGCCCCTGAAGAGCATTTCAAGGGCCTGTTGATAAATCCAGTGGTGGCACTGACGATTAATGCCAGCGACCCCGTTCAGAATATTTTTCGACTCAAAGATACATTTCCTTAGGGCTTTTTACTCATTAATTCTAAAATTATGGCAAGGAAAAAGAAAATTGAAATGGACATCGTCAACCATTATGCAGCAGGAATCGATGTGGGGAGCAAGTCTCATTTTGTTGCAGTAGGGCAGGCCCTGGACGATGTAAAAGAATTTGGCGTATATGCCGAGGATTTGATTGAACTATGCCAATGGTTGTTGTCATTCGGAATCACAACGGTAGCAATGGAATCGACAGGTGACTATTGGCAAAACCTCTATGTAGAATTGCAAAAACATGGCATTGAAGTAATCCTGTGCAATGGAAAATTTACAAAACATGCCAAAGGGAAAAAGACCGATGTAAAAGACAGTCGATGGATTCAGAAACTACATTCACTGGGATTATTATCTGGTAGCTTTTTGCCTGACAAAACCACTGAAATACTCCGCACTTATTGCCGTCAAAGAGCAAATTGGATCGATCTGGCAGCAAGCGCATCTCATAAAATGCAGAAGTACTTAAAACTTCTGAACTTTCGATTGGATGTTGTCGTAAATGATGTGTGTGGACTTACAGGTCTGAACATTATCCAGGACATTTGCAATGGAAACCTCGACCCATTTTTATTAGCAGAACACAGACATTACAATTGCAGGAAACCAAAACAGGAAATAGCAAAAGCACTACATGGAAACAACCGCGAGGATTACCTGTTTGGCCTCAGACAAGAGTTCGACAGCTACAGGTTTTTCCAAAGAAAAATGAAAGCATGCGACAAAGAAATTGAGCGGCTAATCAAAAATGAAATAAAAAAGTCACCCGAAAAGAAAAAACTTAAAACCACTGAAAAACCATACAAGAAAATCAACAAAAATGCCGTTGACATTAAGAATTTTAACCAAATTGCTTTCCAGTACTTTGGGGGAACCGACTTAATGGCTGTTGAAGGAGTAAGCCATGCTACGGTTATGGCAATAATGAGCGAAATAGGAATCGATGGTTTTAAAAAGTTTAAATCCGCAAAACAGTTTTGTTCCTGGTTACGGCTGGCCCCAAACAATAAAATATCAGGAGGGAGAATCCTGAGCAACAAAATCCCAAAAGGAAGCAACCGGCTGAAAATAGCATTACGTCATTCTGCGAATGCTATTGGAAATTTAAAAGATACACACCTGTCTGACTTTTTTCGCAGAATAGCTTTCCGAAAAGGAAGACAGTCGGCAGTTTCTGCCACCGCCAGAAAACTGGCAACAATTATCTGGACAATGATTGTAAAAAATGTACCCTATAATCCTCCCTCCCAATACCTGTTCCTCGACCAAAAAAGAAAGATGGGAATAGCAAAAAGAATTAAAAAACAAATCGCTAAATTTGACATAAAACCCAATGAAATTGGACTTGGTAACTCATTGAGCCCCAACTACAATTTTTAACGTTAGTCAGAAGTTGAAAAAGACCATGTGATTTAACAATAATACATGACTGACAAGGATAATCTTATATCTAGCTATATATATTGAGAAACAGAAAACTGAAACTAAATATTAATAATGAAAAGAATTTTGAATAAACTGACAAGTATAATAGTTTTAGCAGTATTTGTTTTAGTCGGGTGTGAAAAAGACCAAGACAAAGCAGCCGACAAATTTATTGGGACATATACATATACTTTATCGACAATGCACTTTTATGAGAATGGAGAAATGACAATATCCAAAATCTCTGCGAATAAAATATCAATTTCAAAATTAGATGAGATATCAATTACAGATGATATTCCAAGAATGTATACTGTAAATGGAGACTCTATATTAAGTGATGTAGATAATGAATTTAGGTTTTTACTTCCTGATGGTTATACCTGGGAGATATATGCAGAAAATTCGACTGGGATAATAAGCGGTAAGAAATTAGAGATAAATGGAATTATGACAAGCGAAGACGTTTCAACATTGACAAAAGAGAGAATAACATTAGATTTTTCAATTAATGCATCAAAGAAGTAATTTAGACTGATTGATAACTATTTTGTATTTCTAATATTTGATTATAGGTATTATGATATTGATATATAAAGAAAACCAGCCCATAACAATTAAGCGTTCTGATGGCATGCAATGCCCAGTCAGAACCGGGTGTTGACGGAACCGGGTTTGAAACGGGGACGTATACTATGGGTTTTTCGATATCCGGGATGGTTGTTTTCCGGGGGATGGTTGTTTACCTGCTTTTGCTTTCAGGTCTGGTCGGAGCCTGTTTTTCATTCTTAAGTGTTATTTCCAGCCTTCTTTTTCCAGTCAGATTCCCAATGTATCTACTGACTTCTCACAATTGGGCAAAGCTCCGCCCGGTCCCTGTGTCAGGACTTTTTTACAAGGTTAATCAGCAGGTTTAAGAAAGAAGCATTCATCGGTGGTGGTCCGCGCTGATGAAAGCGCCAGATGGTCACCAGCTTTCCTTTGCGGCATACCGGGCAAAGCAAATGCACATCGGTGCCTTCGGGCAGGTCGGGTTTGCCCAATTCCTGTTGCAGCAGTTCCACACACACTTTTTTGAGTGTACTGCTTAGTATCCCGTAATGCCGGATGCGGGTAAAACCACGCGGCAAAATGTTTCATACACCCGTCCCTCCCAATACCTGTTCCCAGACCAAAAAAGAAAGATGGGAATAGCAAAAAGAATTAAAAAACAAATCGCTAAATTTGACATAAAACCCAATGAAATTGGACTTGGTAACTCACTGAGCCCCAACTACAATTTTTAACGTTAGTCAGAATTTTAAAAACCAGAAACAACTACTTTAGAAATGTATAAAAACATCATACTTAGATTAGTCCTTTTACTTGGATTATTATTCGGTTCAGATTCTATTTTCTGTCAAGAGCTACATTTTGATAAGAAAACAAAAGACGAAATATTATTATTCGAGAAAACAAATAGCGGTGTTTTAACAGATTCAATTGCAAGTTTTGGAATTCTGAAAAATCCTCAATTTGATATTTACACATTAGTTCAAACAAAAGTTTTGATATTTAAACGGCTAGAGGATAAATTCTATCCGCAATTGCACACGTGGTACTATTTTGATTTAAAAACCGAAAAGCTAAAAGCAATTTCATATAATTGGGGATTATTCAACCCCAGTTTTAATCCAAGAAAAGAAAGAGAGAAACTAATTGAATTAACCAAAAGAGAAAAAGAGTTCACTCAAAAATATAAGAAACTAAAAAAAGAACTAAAACAAGAATTTGGGAAACCATCAAAATCAGAGACCATTGCAAACAACACTAATTCATTAATAGAGAGTGTTTATTGGGAAGATGATGAGAAAATTATCAATTTATCCATGAGATTTGATAGAAAACTTCAAGAAATTCCGGGAGTTACAATAACCAGTGATTTTCATATTTCTTCAATGGTGACCTTTAAATAAAGAAACTGACAATAAATACAAATAGATAGTTGAGATTTTATAATTATTATTTCAAATATGTTTCGATGAATATTTCGAAATGGATAAAAAAGAATTTTACAATAATCTGATAAAAGCAACAAATACAGTTTACACATTTACAAAGGAAATGGTAATTAATAAACTGCCAGAACATTTTAAGTTTATTGTTAAAATAAATTCAAATTTTAGAGAAGGTTTAGAGGATTGTGAGGTCACATTTCCTAAAGTAAAGAAGCTGAATCAGACATCAAAACCAATAGAATCAGAGGAAGTAGTTGATTTATTGTGGATGGACTATGCAATCCCCGAGTGGATAAATATTCAAGTAGAAAATGCAGATAAGAATTTCACATACTTTTCATTGGAATGTTGTGGCAGGTTTTCAAAACTTGAGGATTTTTTATATCACAAGAGTGAAGGATATCCGCCGTTTCATGCATTAAGTCCGCCATTACCACCTGACTCTTTAAATGATGATGACGAAGTAATTAAAAAGTTTGACCTTAATTGGAATAAGAATAGAAAATTATGAAATAAAAAAAACTGGCTATAACAATTAAGCGTTCTGATGGCATGCAATGCCCAGTCAGAACCGGGTGTTGACGGAACCGGGTTTGAAACGGGGACGTATACTATGGGTTTTTCGATATCCGGGATGGTTGTTATCCGGGGGGGGATGGTTGTTTACCTGCTTTTGCTTTCAGGTCTAGTCGGAGCCTGTTTTTCATTCTTAAGTGTTATTTCCAGTCTTCTTTTTCCAGTCAGATTCCCAATGTATATACTGACTTTTCACAATTGGGCAAAGCTCCGCCCGGTCCCTGTGTCAGGACTTTTTTACGAGGTTAATCAGCAGGTTTAAGAAAGAAGCTTTCATCGGTGGTGGTCCGCGCTGATGAAAGCGCCAGATGGTCACCAGCTTTCCTTTGCCACGCGGTAAAATGTTTCATATAACCCTCCCTCCCAATACCTGTTCCTCGACCAAAAAAGAAAGATGGGAATAGCCAAAAGAATTAAAAAACAAATCGCTAAATTTGACATAAAACCAGATGAAACTGGACTGGGTAACTCACTGAGCCCCAATTATAATTTTTGACGTTAGTCAGAATTAAAAAATATACATTATAACTAATAAAATACAAGAAAAATGAAAGAAACAAAGAAAATACTCGTATTGGGTTGCAATTTTGCTGGACTTACAGTCTCACGCTACCTACACGAGGAATTGGAGAAAGCAGCTGAAATCACAGTAATTGACCGAAAAAATTACATCAATTTTATTCCAAATATTCCTATTGAGGTCTTTAATAATCACAACCCAGCGGACACTATGGAATTTCCATTTCAAAAACATTTAAAATCTGATGGCAGTTCTTTTATCCAGGCAGAAGTTGAGAATATTGATGCTGATAATAAAACGGTGTATTTTACACCAAATGAAAGAGAAGGTTCTGCTCAGGAATCAATAACCTATGATTATTTAGTTATTGCTATCGGTTGTAAACTAGCTTTTGATGAAATTGAAGGGTTTGCCGAATTTGGTCATACTTTCTCAGATACATTTTATGGAAACAAAGTCCGCAATTATTTACATAATGAATACAAAGGTGGGCACATTGCAATTGGCTCTGACAGATTTATTCAAGGTCAAAGTCCTAAACTTCCGAAAATGCCAACGGCATTAGCTGCGTGCGAAGGACCAACAGTTGAACTTGCGTTTTCATTAGCAGATTGGTTAGAAAAAAATAAAAAAGGAAACGCAAAAAACATCACCCTTTTTACACCAGGTGAAGTTATAGCAGAAGATGCAGGTGAAAGGATTTTAGGTCAATTATTACCTATGGTTTCAGGAATGGGTTATGGCTACAAAAAAGGAACGGTTGGTATAAAAAGATTAACAAAAGATGCTATAGAGTTTAACGACGGAACAAGTTTAGAGGCTGAAATGAAAATAATTTTTCCTAATTGGGAACCTCACAGTTTTATGAAAGGACTTCCGTTTGTGGATGACCAAGGTTTTGTAGTAACTGATTTACATATGAGAAATCCTGATTATCCAGAAATATTTGCGGTTGGAGACGCAGCGGCAGTTACAATTCCTAAATTAGGTTCATTGGGGCATACAGAGTGTGAAATAGCTTCTAAAGTAATTGCTAAAGACATATTGGGGAATACTGAAGAAATAAAACCTTTACATCAAATGGTTATATGTTTTGGCGATTTGGGAAATCACAAGGGTTTTTATATGCACACGGATGAATGGTATGGAGGAAATACAAGTATCTTAAAAATGGGATATACCCCATATATTTTAAAAATGGGTTTCAAAACAATGTATGAAACATTAGGTGGAAAAATTCCAAGTTGGGGAATGCCAATTTCTGAAATTGTTGGCGACCATACTATTATATAGCGTATCAAAAAGAAAATAAGAGAGTAGGTAAAGGGGAGTTTCACCCCTAAACCTCTCTCAGAACCGTACGTGAACCTCTCGATTCATACGGCTCTTATTATGCAGTCAATTTTCAGGTTAATTGATAACCTAAAACCCAGTGATAAATAAATTTGGATACCGGTTGTACACCCATCTCAACCATTTCACTGCTTTTACCTTGCTTCGTTTGAAACGTTTGTATTTGTTCAGTATCCATTTTATCATTCGATGATGCAGGTAGTAAAAGACGGGGTTCCTTCTCCCAATCGCTGCGACATCTACCCGCAAAATATAACCGTATAGGACGTTGCAATGATGTGCTTGCTTATCCATCTTTCACCAGCCTCCTATGCCGTTCCTGTTCGTCAGTACCGCGATTTGCCGTGTTATTTGCTCTTTAATCAATCGCAAACAACCTTCACTGCATGGATCGCTCCAAACCAGCTTGCGACTTACTAATGCTTCCAAGCGTTACCCCCGCCCGTAAGAAACTTCCACCCTCTGGAAATTTTTCATGCTTCACTTCTCCTTTTAACACCAAAAATTTGTATTTTACGAATTTATTCAGAGCTTTCAGCAAAGTGTGTACATGCTCATGCTGGGCACACACAGGGTATATACAAAATGGGCGAGATAGTAGTAAATTCAAGGGCTGTAGCCCGCTTTAAATTTTCACGGTTTGATAAGTTTGAAGCCCGCAATCGCCCACATTTGCATATACTTGTCCGTTGTGCATCATGTTAAACCGAAACGACAATGAAAAGAATACTATACATACTCATATTTACTACTTCCGCTTTTAGTCTTTTAGGACAAGACAATTCAGATTTGGTGAAACGAATGTTCAAAGATTCATTAATAAACGCTCAGAGTGTTGGCTCAATAAAACTTGGTGACAACTTGATAGAAACAGTAAATAGGTACAATTTAGTAAAAGATGGGAGTGACTATTATTTAAAACAGAATGGAGAAAAAATTTTAGCTATTTGGTCAAAAAATGAAAAAACAATCTCTGGAATTTCAGTTTTTAGTAGTGAATTTAGAACGGCGGAGGGAATTCGAGTTGGTATGCAGATGAAAGATTTATTAAGTATTTTTCCATGTCTTAAGATGGGGTATTCTGAATGGGAGGAAGAATTTTTAGTTATTGACAAGTACTGCGCCGAAGAGAAACGAATAATGCTTGCGTATCTTTCTTCACAAGACGGGCAATCTCTTGGAACATATAGTTCCTTTGAAACCAATGATTATCGGATTAATGGGAAAGTTAAAAGAATAGAAATATACAATTGGAATTAAAACACAATGCACAGTCGAGTAGGTAAAGGGGTGAAACACCCCTTTACCTCTCTCAGAACCGTACGTGAACCTCTCGATTCATACGGCTCTTATTATACAGTCAATTTTCAGGTTAATTGATAACCTAAAACCCAGTGATAAAATAAATTTGGATATCGGTTGTACCCCCATCTCAGCCATTGCATTGCTTTAACCTTGCTTCGTTTGAAACGTTTGTATTTGTTCAGTATCCATTTTATCATTCGATAATGCAGGTAGTAAAAGACGGTTTTCCTTCTCCCAATCGCTGTGACATCTACCAGCAAAATATAACCGTATAGGACGTTGCAATGATGTGCTTGCTCATCCATCTTTCACTGGCCTCCTATGCCGTTCCTGTTCGTCTGTACCGGAGTTTGTAGTGTTATTTGCTCTTTAATCAATCGCAAACAACCTTCACTGCATACCTCACGGTAAACCACTACGTTTTTCCATGCGGAAAAAGTGCGACTTACTAACGGTTCGGAGCGTTACCTCCGCCCGTAAGGGACTTACACCCTCTGGAAATTTTTCATGCTTCACACTACTATTTAACACCGAAAATTTGTATTTTTAACATTTTTCCAGAGCTTTCAGTAAAGTGTGCACATGCTCATGCTGGGCACACACAATGTATAAAAAACATAAGTGGCTCAGTGGTTTACGGAACATTTGCACATTTAATCAGCTCCGCCAAATCTGCGATTTGACGGTTTGTTTTAAAACAATATATTTGAGTCTAATCGCAAATTTGGCTCAGTGTAAATTGACAGGTAAGTGCTTCGAAATCACTTACGCTTCTTATACTTAACGTTAGCTGCAAATTTAAAAGACGTCCAAACAATGACGAGAATTAAAGAACATAATATTGAATGGTCTGGTAAGATAAATGGAGAAAAATTCTCAAATATTTTATTCGAACAGTTAGTTGTTAGAAAGGCTGACATTAATAAAGTCGTTTTTAAAAACGTTCATTTTAAGAATAGTCACCTTGGATTTAACACTAAATATTCAGACTGTTCTTTCATTGAGTGCAAATTTTATGGAAAATATAGTTCACTTGGGAGACCAGCAAAGTATAATAATTGCCGATTCGAGAACTGTGAATTTGTTGGAACTGATTTGTTTACTGGACAACATTTTTATAACTGTTTCATATCTGGATTGATGAAAAATTCGATACTTAATGATAAGCACCCTAAGATTGATAATAACGAAACAGTTTTTAATTATTGCAATTTGACAAATTTGACTTTTGACAACATTAATATTTATGGAAAAGAGATTTTTGAAAATTGCGAATTACCGAATTCCGGGATTAGACTTTTTGATAATTCAGGTGATAAATTGATAAATCGAGCAGAGGAGATTTGTGGAAATTTTGACAATGACGATAAAATTGAAAACGAGATAATTTTCAAGAGAGAGCTTAAAAACGGACAGAATCCAATAATTCTGGATAACCTGTTTTTAGATTCGTTTTTAAAGACTGAGAATTCAAGAAAAATATTCGAAATGATTATAAAAGAATATGAAATAAAACAATAAAAATCAGCAGCTAACAATTAAGCGTTCTGATGGCATGCAATGCCCAGTCAGAACCGGGTTTGAAACGGAGACGTATACTATGGTTTTTTCGATATTCGGGATGGTTGTTTTCAGGGGGATGGTTGTTTACCTGCTTTTGCTTTCAGGTCTGGTCGGAGCCTGTTTTTCATTCTTAAGTGTTATTTTCAGCCTTCTTTTTCCAGTCAGATACCCAATTTATCTACTGACTTTTCACAATTGGGCAAAGCTCCGCCCGGTCCCTGTGTCAGGACTTTTTCACAAGGTTAATCAGCAGGTTTAAGAAAGAAGCATTCATCGGTGGTGGTCCGCGCTGATGAAAGCGCCAGATGGTCACCAGCTTTCCTTTGCGGCATACCTGGCAAAGCAAATGCAGGTTGGTGCGTTCGGGAAGGTCGGGTTTGCCCAGTTCCTGTTGCAGCAATTCCACACACACTTTTTTGAGCGTACTGCTTAGTATCCCGTAATGCCGGATGCGGGTAAAACCACGCGGCAAAATGTTTCATACATCCCTCCTTCACAATACCTGTTCCTCGACAAAAAAAAAGAAAGATGGGAATAGCAAAAAGAATTAAAAACCTAGCACAAATTTGATTAAGTGTCGAAATTAATATAAATTGCGTCAATAAAATGACGGTATTATGAATTATTTAGTCAGAGACTTATCAGAAAATATCATTAAGAAGTTACAACCCAACAAAGTTGTAATTGTTTTTGGCGCTCGAAGAGTCGGAAAAACTGTTCTTGTTAAAGAGTTACTTGAAAAAGTTAACGAACCTGTACTTTCTTTAAATGGTGAGGATATTAATGTACACGACAAACTTGCAAATAGAAGTGTTGAGAATTACAAGCAACTTTTAGGTTCATACAAATTTCTTTACATTGACGAAGCCCAGAAAATTCCAGAGATTGGCTTAAAACTAAAACTTATGATTGACGAAATTGAAGACTTGAAAATAATCATCTCAGGCTCTTCTTCTTTTGACATTTATAAGGATGCAGGAGAGCCGTTGACTGGAAGAAAATACTCATTCAACCTTTTTGCACTTTCTGAAAATGAATTCAATCAGGTTGAAAATAAAATTGAAAAAATCGACAAAGTAAGGGAACGGTTAATTTTTGGCAATTATCCTGAACTACTGCAACTGCCTAACCGAGAAGACAAAATAGATTACCTGAATGAAATGGTCAGTTCATATCTCCTAAAAGATATCCTGGTTTATGAAAACATAAAGAATTCTCAAAAAATATTTAACCTTTTACGATTAATCGCATTTCAAATTGGAGGAGAAGTGTCATTGCAAGAATTAGGGAAACAACTTGGAATAAGCAAAAATACTGTAGAAAAGTATCTTGATTTACTAAGCAAAGTTTTCATCCTTCACAAAGTAGAAGGATTTAGTCGAAATTTAAGAAAAGAAATTACAAAGAATTCCCGATGGTACTTTCTTGACAATGGAATAAGAAATGCTGTGATTGCAAACTTTAATTCAATTGAATCACGGAATGATATTGGCGCACTTTGGGAAAACTATATGATTAGCGAACGGCTCAAGTATCAGGAATACAATAGACTGTCATCTAATAATTATTTCTGGAGAACCTATGGGCAACAAGAGGTAGACTGGGTGGAAGAAAGAGATGGTTCTCTTTTTGGTTATGAATTTAAATGGAAAGAATCAAAAGTTAAGATTCCAACACAATGGAAAAATGCTTATCCTAATTCTTCATTTGAAGTAATAAACAAAGACAACTTCGAAAAATGGTTGACATAAAAATACTAAAGCTAACAATTAAGCGTTCTGATGGCATGCAATGCCCAGTCAGAACCGGGTGTTGACGGAACCGGCTTCAGAGCGGGGAGGTAAGTTCTGTTTTTTTTCGATGTCTGGTTGTATTTGCTTTCAGGAGGTGCATGTTTACAGGTTTTCATTTTGGTGCTGCTCTGCACCTGTTTTTCAGTCTCCAATTGATTTTTCAGCCATTTTTCATCAACCAGCTCCCTGTTTTATCCGCGGATTCTTCACTCCGGGGCAAAGCAAGTGTACATCGTTGCGTTCAGGCAGATGGGGCTTGCCCGGTAAAATCAGTATTATTTCACTGAGCAAATGTGAGGATTAAGGTGAAATTCCCTTTGCCTACTCGACTAATTTTCCGTTCTATGTGAAATAACCATTCCGAAAAAAACAAATCGGGTTCTTGCACAAATTCTAATTTCTGAAGAGAATCCTGCTTTTCTCAGGTATGGCGCGGTATATGGTTTTTGCCTCCATATCTTTCATCCAAACATACAAAACCGGCGAATAACTTTTAGGAAGTGGATTCTGAAAAAAATCGTGCACCCGTGTTTTTTGTATGTCCCGTTGTTTTCGTATTACAAACGATGAATCAGCGTTTACGGGGACGCCAATAATAACAACACGAAAATGATTGTTGGTTGTAAAATCCCAGTAAATAAAGGGATCTGTTTTAACGGCATGAGTAATCAGTTGTGCCTCCGCCTCATCTTTGGGAGCCAGCATTTTTTTTACTGGTTTTTTAGGAATATTTACATTTTCTTTATTAATGTTACTCGCTTTGGCAAAGTTGAAATAAGTGCTTCCATCTAAAAATTGCAGGAAATCATCTGGGCTCTTTCTTAGAATTTCAGCCTGGTACAAAGTGGTTCCTTTTAGCTCAATCTGAACTATATTTCCAGATAAATTGATTCCCAAACTAATGGAGTCTGATTTTGAAAGTTCCAGTTGTTGCTCTAGCCAATAAATTTCTTTTTGGTATTCTTTTGCCTTGCCATCATTCAAAAAAACAGCCTCTGCTTCAATTTTGTGTTGTGCAATAAATAATATCTGAACAGCTTTCAATGCAAAAACCAACCTAAAAGCAGATAGCACGAATAAAAGAATAAGCAGAGCAACCAAAAAGAAAACCGCCTTCTTATGTTTTAACTTTTCCGTTTTCATGGCACATATTCAATAGATAAAAACTTTCGCTCCTACCGGCATTGTATCGTAAATTACTTTCAAATCCTCGTCGCCAAGACGCACGCACCCATGAGTTACGGGAAGCCCTAAAAGCCTCTGATATAACGTTCCGTGAATCAGGTACCCGTGCCCCAGGCTCAATGCATAATCACCCAAAACATTGCGTTCGTAACGTACACTGCTGTTTGGTGGCGGAACAGGAAGCCCATCTTCAATAAAAGCCCAGTCGGGTTTACGCCACACCGGATTTGTAATTTTATTCTTAACCGTGAGTACGCCTTTGGGAGTTTCAAATGTATAGCTTTTAGTGCTATCAACTTCCATCTCAACAAAACTGCCAGTAGAGCAAAGTCCCTTGCGTACAATCTCACTGTTTTTGTATAGTGCAAATGTATTTTCGGTGGTATTAACCACTAAAAAAACATTTCCGGGAGTTAATTTTTCCAGCCTTTTATTTAATGCAGTAGTTTTCCTCTCCAACTTTTGAAGTTCGTTTTTCGAAATACCCACAATATTTTGAGGTTGACTTTTTCGAAATTCACCCCGGTAATAAGCATATTGAAGCGAAGGGATGAAATAAATATTTATCGCATAAAATGTTAGCAGTATAACTATAAGCATACACAACATAAAAACTGCGGTTAAATATTTTCCCGTTTTTTTCATCAATCTAAATATTCTTTCAGCGACTTGCGGGCGCCAACAATAATAACCGGTGTATTCACACTGCATAAATTATATAATAAATCCATTTCATGGCTCTCAAGGGCGATACAACCATCGGTCCAGTTAAGGCCTTTTCCTCCGGTTCCGTGAATTTCAATTAACCCTCCAATGCTTGAGGTTGCCGGGATCTGCCCTGATTTCACAAGCGTTTCAAACCGTTTTTTGTCGTCGTTGTTCGGATAATTTAAAAGCAGCGCTTTATGATATTTGGTCTTCGATCCGCTTTTTTTTGTCACTATTTTATAAATACCTTCAGGTGTAGCTTTGTCGCCATTTTTTGTTTTGTCGCTCATCCAGTCGGTTCCAAATTCTGCCTGAAATTCTTTATACTCCCGACCGGCTTTCAGAACAGTGCAGGTGGCCTCCATTTTATTTACCAAAACAACTGTTTTCCCTTTTTTGAGAGTGTATATGCCAGTTCAATATCCTCCTGCCAACGGGGATAATTGCTATAAAATCCTACTAGTTTTGAATAAGCTTCTCTTTCAGCCATTGTCAAATCTTCCGAAGCTTTTTTAAGTAAACGCTGTGCATGAATAAACTCCCCTTTTTTCAATTCAATTTGTGCTTCCAGAAATGCTGTTTTTCCTCTGTTACTTTTTTCTATTGTAGAAATATTCAGAGGCATATTCTTATAATATTTGTCAAAACGGTTCACTTTTATTTTTAACTCCAGCATCTGATTTTTTATGGAGCCTTTCAATTCTTCATGAATATTCTGAGACTCATCACGTGCGCTGGCTGCTACGCTGTATGAATTTATTGCCAGCTGGCGCATACGATCATAACTGCGGAATAAAAAGAATTTTTCGTTCTGCAATTTCCATTCTTCAATGGACTGTTCGTATAAAATTTCTGCTTCGTGCAGTGTTTTAGCCGTATATTTTCCTGCCATATTGCTTTTTGCAGAGGCAATGGCTTTACGTGCAAAATCGATTTCCTCCACAGGCGGTTTATTTGAAATATACACCAACACCGAATAGCAGATTCCTAAAATAAAAAGTAAGGATAGAATCAGGATTGCTCCGTTCAAAAATAAATTTCTGATTTTCATTATATAAAAAAAGCCGGAATAACACCGGCTTTTCAATTGCGTTAGACTAACCTTTTTTGGAATATTTTTCCAAAACTGTTTTTAACTCCGTATTAATATCGGTTGCTTTTTGCTGTGCTGCATTCATTTTTGTCTGGGCATCCAGCAAATCTCCCTTTTCAACCATAGCCGGGATTTCAGAAACCGATGTGTTAACAGTTGAAAGATCGCTTCCGATAGCTTCAAGCGCCATTTTTCCTTCTTTGCCTTTTGGAGCAGTGGATAACAGCGATTGGTTTTCTTCAAGCAATGCCTGAATAGAAGCTTGTGCCTGAGCAATTTCGGTCTTAATTTCTTCTTTTTTGGATTCTGTTTTGCTCACCAGTTCTGTTGCCTGAGCCGAAATTTGTTCCAGATTTGCTTTTGCATCCTTAAAATCGCCAAATATTTTTGATTTTTGAGATTCAATAGCAACCAATGTTGCACTCAGCGAATCCTGCAGAGCATTGAATTCATTTTCCAAATAAATATCGGCCTGTGCATTTCTAGCCGTTTCAAGAGAAGTTTTCGCAGCATCAATTTCTGCCTGAGGCATTTTACCACAACTGTAAAGCATTGAAGCCAATGCCAGTACAAACACAAAATAAAAATGTTTTTTCATGATTAAAATAATTAAAAGTTATTGAACACCTTTTCAATGTTTCTTTTTCAACTATTTTGACGTAAGCGGAAATGAAAGTAACACCGGGAAATAAAAAAAATTGTAATTTTCTCCCAATTAACTGAGTAAGTATGCATTACCATATATGAGCAAACCCGAATCTGACCAATTAACTGATCTACAATTAATTGATCTAATCCTGAGAAACGGAAGAAAAGAACTTTTCAGCATTCTTTATTCCCGCTACTTTGTAAAAGTTCAGGATAAATGCTATAGTTTCTTAAAGAATAAGGTCCAGGCCGAAGAATTTGCCAATGATATTCTTAGTAAAGCATTTGAAAAACTAGACAGCTTTAAAGGGAAATCACAATTTTCATCCTGGTTATATTCGCTTTCTTACAATACGATTATCGACTATCTGAGAAAGAAGAAACAATTACATTATCCGAACTGGAACCAGACGAACGAGCTCCCTGAAATTATTGATGAAGAGGAGGTCGAAACACAACAACCCAATTACGAGCAGTTACTGGAAATACTGGAAAAAATTCACCCGGAAGAAAAAGCCTTGTTACTAATGAAATACCAGGATACCCTTTCGCTTAAAGAAATTGCTACCAGTCTTTCCATTAGCGAAGATGCAGTAAAAATGCGGTTAAAACGTGCCCGCTCCAGAGTAGTTTATATACACCACAAAATATTTGGAGAAGAATAACATTGTTGATTTAGAAAATAAAAACAGAAAGCAAATGAGAAATCTATTTTCTGCCCTCTTTAAAAGCCATCCCAAAAATATTCCGGATACCGTTGCACAATGTTTAAAAACTAACTTTCCGGAAGCGATTAACCTGGAATGGGAAACCAAGGAAAACATTTTTGAAGCCGTTTTTTATTTAAATGAAGTTGAACACATTGCACACATAACTCCGGAAGGGAAACTGATTGAGTACAAAAAAAATCTCTGGGTTAATGAATTGCCTGCCCTAATAAATACAGAGGCAACAAAACTTGGAGAAATTATGAATGCCATTGTTATTATCGGGGAGGAGCAACAGTTTTTTGAAGTCATTATAAGAGACAGCAACTATAACAGAAAACTTCTTCTTTTCGATAAAAATGGCATCCTTTTGAAGACGAGTAAAATCTGACATAAAAAATATAATATCAGCTAGTTACTTTTTGCGAACACTGCGTCATAATATAAAAAATGTATGGCACAGACAGATAAAAATTTGAAAACAGGAAACAATGTAGCGTTAATTATAGGTGTAGTACTTATGATTATTCTGATTGTTATTTGGATGATGGCATAATCTCCCTGCCAATATTGAACAAGCATTTTTGCAAGACCTCGCAAACAACCAACATCACCCAAAACCCGGGGAGATGATTATCTTCTTCATTATTAGCCTGATTTGTTACTCACTATTTCCTCTTCAAAACAATAAGCATATCATGCTCAAAAATCTGTGAAAACTCTATGTAGTTTACATCCTGCTTTATTGTAAGTTGTGTTTGTTCACCACTCTGCTGATCTATTTTTTTCGCAGTATATATCGAGTCCTGCTTAATATCTGCATCTGTATATTTATTTGTAACCGGATTAAACCACTGAGCTGCATATTTATACTTCCGTGGATTAAACAATTTCACACTGCATTTTTCAGGAATATATGCAATAATCGTTTCATCATCCGGTGATTTTACCACGGAAATCCAATGATTAAAAATTTCTTCTCCCGGCTGACTTGCCAGAATTTCATTGGAAGGAAACAGATTCCACCAATCAAATTGATTAATAAATTCTGCCAGATATCCCATTTGAATACTCCCGGGAAATTCAATGCTTTTTCGCCAGCCCGTCACCCCTTCTTTATCGCCATGATTCAGAATTCGTTCGCCTGGTTGCAGCCATGGCCACACACCATTTGCGCCATAAGTTATTCCGGCCAGCGGAGTAGCGAAAATACTCCAATAACCTGCATTTCGAACATCTTTGTCGGTAATGGAAAAACCAATTTCCTCATAGTTTGGTTCCATATTAATATATGGCATCGGCTTCAATTTACTCCACATCTCCGCCACCGGCCCTTTATTTATCCAGTCAACTGTTCCTTTTTTGTTGGAATGTGATGATTGATACCCCATCAAACCATACCAATCTTCAGGTGCAAATAAATCGCCAATAAATGATCGGCCATGAGGGTGTAACGTAACCGGAGCGTGGTTAATTTCATTAAACACACGCCGTCCTATTTCTTTCCATTTTAATTCCTGGTCGTCGTAATATTTTCCATCGCCGCCAAGTGTCCAAACAACATGGTTTCCCTGATAGCGGGCAACGATGTATTTCGCGAGCAAAACAGCTTCTTCCAATGGCAGAGAATATCCCGGGCTCAACTCTCGCCCCGGCCCTGAAGGTAAAGCCCATAAAATAACCGGAGAAACCAGCAATCCTTTGTCATTTGCTTCATCAATACGCTGGTCTATCCGTTTAAAAAAATCCGGGTGAATTTGAATCCGGCCACTTCCTTCAATGGCAGTAAGGCCTTCTGCGTTTTTATCGCAACCACGCCATTCGGTTGTCACCAATTGAATGGTATTGTAATGATGCTCTTTTCGTTGATTTAAATAATGCTGCCACTCTTCGTTCGTTGATTTCAAGGCCCCGTTCCAGGCCGTACAAGCCAACCAAAAGAAAGGCATTCCATCGTTATACGACAAATAATATTTCCCTGGTTCGTGTTTAATGGCACCTTTCTGAAAAAGGTTCTCTTTACTCTCATTCTTCTCGCAGGTAAAGTTGCCTTCAACTTTATTTAAACCCAAATTTTCTTTGTCTGAACATTCCGTCTTCCAGTTCCATTTCCCTACCTCATCGGGCATAAAACGAACTTTCCAGTCTACACCTCCGTCCCAAAACCCCCTGACTATTTTTTCTCTTCCTGACGGCGCAATAAAAGTCACCTTAAAATCACGAACATCATAAACAGGATTTTCATACTTTATAGAAGATTGAAATGTAATTTCATGTTTTGTCCAGACAGGTGTTTCAGCAACTACTGAAAAAGGAATGATAATAGCAAGAAAGGCAAATACTGCTTTATTCATAAGCTAAAGGTTTTCGTTTATTGTTAGCAGCTAATTTTTCCAAGGAAAATAAAAAAAGCTGCATTTCTTAAAAATACAGCTTTTTACATTAAAATATCGTGCTTCAGTTTTTTATTTTGTAGCGGCTACCACTCCTCTGAAATACCCGATAGATTCAGCTATGCCCATAAACGGGTCTTTCATGTCTTTCTCATGTTCCAAACTTACGACGCCTGAATATTTAACTTTCCGCAGCATTTTTATTAAAGCCGGAAAATCAATTACTCCACGGCCAACTTCCAAAGAGTATCCCAGTTTTGTAGTTCCGGTTACATCTTTTAAATGCATATCAAACACACGTGTGTGGTATCTTTTTAAGTCGGCAACCGGATTTTTTCCGTTACGGGTATCGTGACCAATGTCTAAACACATTCCAATTCTTGGATCCAAATCTTTTACATGGTTCCAAACATCTTCTGCATCAGGATAAATTTTGATATCAGGGCCATGCAGATGGATAGCAAAATTAAAACCATACTCTTTCACTTTCTTGTCAACGTAAGGAAGCAACTCATAATTAGGCACTCCAATAATCAGCTTTACACCAACTCTTTTTGCATATTCGAATGCTTTATCTACAGCATCTTCTGTTTTCATATAAAGCGGACCAACAGCATAACCGGTAACATCGTACTCTTTCAACTTTTTATGAAAAGCAGCAATCTCTTCATCCGTGCTGTTCATTGGTAAATGAAAATCTTTGATACAGAGATAATGTACGTCACAACGTTTTAATGTTTTCAGTGTAGTTTCCAAATCAAAATTGACAAATGTGTAACCAGCTATTCCCAGCTTGAATGTTTCCCCTGTTTCAGGTGCAGGTTGCTGACCTGGACGCTCCTGCCCACTCACATGCATAAAAGCTAACGATAAAACGATAGCAAATGCCAAAACTAAAACTTTGTTCATCTTAATTAATTTTTAAAATTAGGTTCTTTTGGTATAGGCCAAAGCTATAAAAATTAATTCTGCTTTTTTACCCGCACAATTATTAAAGTTCGATTTTTTCGTAATTCCTAAGAATTAGCAAAGTTTGTAGAATATCGTAACTTTGATATTATACAGTTAGATTCTTACTTTCTATATTAAAAAGATGAACACACAACTTACAGTAAATGTAATAGGAGCAACAGGTTTGGTAGGAAGCCAACTGGTTCAACTCTTGCTGGAAAATGATGTATTTCAGAAAGTCCGCATTTTTGTTCGCCGCTCTTCCGGCACCCGCCATCCAAAGCTGGAAGAACAAATAGTTGATTTTGATAATAAAGAAACATGGGCACCGTATTTAAACGGAGATATTTTATTTTCAGCTTTGGGAACAACCTTGAAACAGGCCGGAAGCAAAGAAAATGAATACAAAGTAGATTTTACCTTTAACCTGAATTTTGCCCGGGCAGCCAAAGAAAATGGAATAAATAATTATGTACTTATTTCATCAATTGGCGCCAACGCAAAATCGCCATTTTTCTATACGCGAATGAAAGGAGAGTTGGATGAAGCGGTTGCTAAATTAAATTTTGAAAAATTGTCCATCTTGCGCCCTTCTTCTCTTACCGGAAACAGAAGAGAAAGTCGCTTAACCGAAAAAATTTCAGTTCCGGTATTGATATTTATTACACGATTTATGCTAAAAAAATATAGCCCGATAAAGGATATTACAGTAGCTAAAGCAATGATAAATGCAGCTCTAAAATCTGATGATGAAAAATCAATTTGGGAAGCCGATGAAATTTTTGATTTGGCTGGTGAAAAATAATCTCAACCAAAACCTGAAAAAAATGTTTTTATTCTAAATAAAAATAAACAAACATGTATACAGGATTACTTCATACGCACAACCTTTTCAGATGGCTTATTTTAATTATAGCAATCATTGCTATTTTTTCTGCTTTTGCAGGATGGTTTGGCAAAAAAGAGTGGAAAAAACAGGACAACCTGCTGGGGCTTCTCCTCACCATTTTTATCGACATTCAATTTCTTACGGGCATTATTCTCTATGCTTTTGTAAGCCCGTTAACCAAAGCTGCATTTGCTGATTTTGGAGCCGCCATGAAAAATGCAGATTTGCGATTTTATGCCGTTGAGCACCTTGCAGTAATGATACTGGCTTTGGCTATTATTCATATTGGTCGCTCTAAATCGAAAAAGGCGGTTACCCCGGAAAAGAAACACAAAGCAGCTGCCATTTTTTATACAATTGGACTGATACTTATTTTATCCGGTATTCCTTGGAGCAGGGCATTTCTGTAAAATATTTCACTTTTTCAACGCCGCGCATTAACAATAAAACCTGAGAGGTAAAGATTTAACATGATTGCTCTTCAATGATAAGAAGAGGAGTAATGCTTCTTTTTAGTAAACAAAAAGTCGCTTTATAGAATCTCCCATTTAGGGTTCAAACATTTGTCTCCTTCGCGGATAACTGCTCCCTGTCAACGTGAACAGTTATCGCACCCGGATTCAGAAAAAAACAACCGTGCATTTACCATAGAAGTAAAATATCTATTGCTCAATGTTCCGAGTCTACCTGTGAGTTGCATATTTTTCTTGCATTTTCACAATAGTACGGGCTTACCCCTACACTCTTTTTTCCATTCTTCACCCAACCGCTTTGCTCAATAATTAACACTGTTAATTTTCTTTTTGGCAGACTATTATTTACATTCTGGCATTTTACTGTTGTACAAATGATCTAAAAATGGCTGATTTCAAAGAATGATAATAATAATTCATTAAATTAGTTATTTTTAATAAAACCCATGTTTTTGTAAAATGCGTTGAATGAAACAAAATTTAAAAATCATTATATTCTTTTTAATTACATCCTCCTTCATCGCTTCTGCTTACCAGAAAGAATTAAATGATAGCATTCAAAACATCGTAAACAGCAGTTCCTCTGATTCAGTAAAAGCAAAGTTGCTCATAGGTATGGCCAGAAATATGGAACTCTCGCAACGAGTAGATGCGATGCAAATTTATAAGCTGGCATTATCTTATACAAAAGATACGCAAAGAAGGGGGGAATTACAGGACACCATCGGTTTGTATAACTGGCATCTGGGAAATTTTGATGAAGCCTTAAATTACTTTAAGCAGGCTCTTGCCGTTTTTGAAAAAACAAACGACAGTATTTGGCTAGGAAAAATTCACAATAACATTGCTGTCGTAACCTGGGGCTTAGGAAACAGTATAGAAGCATTAAAAAATTACCAGGCAGCTTTGATTTTCAGAAAAGCCAATAACGATAAAGCTGGTGTTGCCAGAGTAATGAACAATATGGGGATTATTTACCAGGACTGGGGATTATATAATGAAGCATTTAAATGGCACAGAGAAGCATTAAAAACAGCCTTCGAAATTCAGGACGACAACGTAATTGCTTATTCGTATGCGAATATTGGAACCTGCTACGAAAGGGAAAACGAGCTGGATTCTGCACTAATCAACTATCAGATTGGGTACAGACATCTTTTGAGATGGGATGAAATTAATAAGCCAAATTCTTTTATTTCAGTAAATATTGGCGAAGTATATCAAAAAATGAATAAACCAGACTCGGCTCTTATTTATTTTCGCGAAGCATTGAATTTTGGGAAAAGGGTGAACAGCCAAAACCGGATAGCCATTGCCAATTACAACATTGGAAAAACCTATTTATCGGTTAACAACCTGGATTCAGCTAAGTTCTTTATAAACCAGAGCTACACAATGTGTATTGAAAAAAACTACAACAGAACAGAACGTGACAATCTTTATGTACTCTCAGAAATAGCCGAGCGAGAAAATAATATAGCACAGGCTTTTGATTATTTCAAAAAAGCAAGCGCTTTAAAGGACAGCCTTTTTAATACAGACAAAATTGCCCGGTTTACAGATCTTCAAATTGAACACTTCACAGAACAGCAAAAACAAGAAAATTTAATTCTCCGGAAAAACAACGAAATACAAAGGATTACCATACGCCAGCAACGTTTTCTAGCCGGGGGACTAATTGCAGGAAGTATGCTGGTTATAATTGTTCTCATCAATATGTCTATTCGTAGAAAAGCGCTAAAGAAATTAAATGCCAAACTTGAACAGTCGGAAAAAGAACTATTGAAAGTGAATGCAGATAAAGACAAGTTCTTCACCATTATTGCCCACGATTTGAAGAGCCCTTTTAACGGATTAATAGGCATAACTGACCTTCTTGCCACAGATTTTGATTATTTGCCCAGGGAGAATATAAAAAGTATGATTCTGGCACTGAAAGAATCTACCACCAATATCTACCAACTTCTGGAAGGGCTTCTGGAATGGTCGCAGATACAAACCGGAAAAGTAAAATATCATTTTGAAAAATTTCTGCTAAAAAATAGTGTAGAAAAGATTGTTGATTTGTTCTCGACCAATGCTTCAAATAAAAATATTTCACTGGAAATAAATATTGACGAATCACTGGAAGTATATGCCGATGCAAGAACAACGTCGGCAATTATAAGAAATCTACTCTCAAATGCCATAAAGTTTACCACTTCAGGGGGAAAAATAACAATTGCGGCAAGAGAAAAAAAAGACATTGTTGAAATTTGGGTAAGTGATACCGGAATTGGAATGAAACAAGAAATAATTGACAAACTATTTAATATTGGAGAAAAAATATCGGAAAGAGGAACAGCCAAGGAAACCGGAACCGGGTTGGGATTGATATTATGCAAAGAGTTTGCAGAAAAAAACAACGGAAAAATCCGGGTTGAGAGCACTCCGGGAAAAGGGAGCAAATTTACATTTACATTACCGAAATCGAACTCGCCAATAGCTGAAAGGCTCTTATAATAATTGCAAAGTCGCTATTAATTTTTCCGTACAGAATAAATATCTTCAATTAAGTGCTGATATTTTTCTGCCACTACTTTTCTACGTAATTTTAAAGTTGGCGATAATTCACCAGTGGCAGGAGTCCATTCTTCGCTTACCAAACGAATTCGATTAATTTGCTCATGTGTTCCCAATGTTTTGTTGATGAGTTTTACTTCATCCCTTATTTTATCAACAACCTCTGGTAGTTCTATCAAATCTTTATTTGTTTGATAATGCAATTTATTTTCGGCACACCAATCGTGGAGCAAAGTAAAATTAGGAGAGATTAAAGCGCTGGCAAACTTTTCATTTGCACCAACAACCATTCCCTGTTCAATTAAATTTGATGTTTTCAGCTTATTTTCAATCATCTGTGGAGCGATGTACTTTCCTCCAGAAAGCTTAAAAATTTCCTTTTTACGATCGGTTATTTTTAAATATTTCCCCTCTTCCAGAATGCCAATATCTCCTGTATGAAACCACCCGTCCTCATCAATAACTTCGTTTGTTAATTCCGGCTCTTTATAATACCCTTTCATTAAACCGGCTCCTTTACAATGAATCTCTCCGTCTTCAGCAATTTTCACTTCAAAACCATCCAAAACAGGACCAACAGTTCCCAGTTTCATTTCTTTTGCTCCCGGGTTATTAACAGCTATTACAGGCGAGGTTTCAGTTAACCCATATCCTTCCAGGTTAAAAATACCGGCCATACCAAACATTTTCACAATTCGGGGATGCAAAGCTGCTCCTCCTGAAACAATATAAATAATGTTGCCACCCAAAGCCTCACGCCATTTTGAATAGACAAATTTACTGGCAATACTAATTCTCAACCGTTCCCACAAATTGTATTTTTTATTATAATCGAAATGCCGGGTAAGCCGAAGCGCCCAAAAGTAAATTGTTTTTTGAATACCTGATAATTCTTTCCCTTTGGAAACAAAACCATCGTGTACCTTTTCAAGCAAACGGGGCACTGAGTTAAACATATGTGGTTGTACTTCTTTTAAGGCAGGAAGAATCTGATTCAAATTTCCGACATAATATACCCCCATTCCCTTATACTGAAAATGGTAATTCACGCTTCTCTCATATACATGACACAAAGGAAGAAAACTAATCGCCCGGTGCTCTTTTCCTAAGTGGTGCATTTTGGAATGACTCACAAAATTCGACACCAGATTTTTATGTGTAAGCATTACTCCCTTCGGAACTCCTGTAGTCCCGGAAGTATATATCAGTGTGGCTATATCATCCGGAGTTATGGAATCCTTACTTGCCTCTAAACTTTCCAACAATTCAGTTTTTCGGGATTCTCCAAGTTTCAATATTTCACTAAAAGCCTTCGCCCCCGCCACCTCTTCAAAAGTATATATATGTTCAATGGCAGGAATAGTATCTACAATGGGCAGAAGCTTTTTATATAGTTTTTCATTACCAACAATTAAAACCCTGGCTTCACTATGTGTAAGGATATATTCGTACTCATCTTCCCCAATGTTCGGATAAATGGGTACATGAATAACACCAAGCATAGCCATACCCATATCTGCAAAATTCCATTCAGGCCTGTTGGCTGTAATTGTCGCAATTTTATCTCCTTTCTGCAACCCCAACGATATTATCCCCATTGCAAACAGGTGCGATTTTACATTATATTCTTCTGTGGAATATGTATACCAGCTTCCATTGTTTTTCCCACCAAGTGCATCTTTGCGGGGAAATTCATTCAAATAGTGTTCTAAAATGTCAAATGTACGAGCTACTTCAGTTCTCATTTCTTTACTGAATTAAAAAGCGACCAAATATACGATTTTTTGATTTCGGTAAATTTCACATTAACCATTACCAGATAATCCTATCTCGCTATTTAGATTCAATAGCAATAAAATCAAAGGACTAATAATAAGAGCAATAAACTTTTACTTTCGACTATACAACATGTAAATTCAAAAAATTAAACATTATATAAATCAATGTTTATCTATAAAAACAGATAAACATTCATCTTCTCAAAAACTCACTTTATAATTCTCTGATATTAATATCCTTAAATCTGACTTTCATGTTTACTCCCGGGTGGAGCTGTAACCCAACCGGGCCCTCCGCAGGAATGGTAACAGCCGTATAATCAACAAATGGCTCCCCATTTAGAAAAGTTTGTATACGCTTTCCGGCAACAACCATTTTCAATTCATTCCACTTCCCAACTTTATGAAATTCAGCTATTTTATCTGTCTGGGCAGGATAACTTCCTTTATTATCTTTCGGGGCATATATACAGCCTGTCATGTCTTTTTTTAGTGAACCGGAAATGCCAATCTGCACCTGATGTGACTCACTTCTCAGAAAAACTCCTGTATCGTAATGCTCCGTTTCTGTCATATATTTCAAAGTAAGTTCAAAATCTTTAAAGTTTCTGGTTGTCCATAAAATAGATCCTTTTTCATGAGGATTAGCCCCTACAATTTCTCCCTTTTCAACCTGCCAGTCGTGTATTCTTTCTGTTGGTTTACATTCCCAGCCATCTAATGATTTACCATTAAATAACTTTTCTTTTGATGATTTAAAAGCAAACGCAGAAACAAGGATAAGAACAAAAGTTGCAATTTTAATTGTTTGTTTCATAAGAATAAGTTTTAGTTTATATTATAAATTCAAATACAGAATGGAAGAAAAATAGTATCTAGTTATGTTCATATTACAGATGAATACGCGATTCCATAGCTGGTTTATTTATTCCCAGAGCTTTCCTTATCACCACTTTCTTTCTCATACTTTGCATCTTTTATATAAGCCCAGATAATCAATCCAGCAAGTAGTGCGAAACTCACCGGCACCGCCGGATTTACTCCATCAACCACTCCTTTCCCGTAAGAATGCAAACCAGACAAATAGTAATTCACACCAAAATAGGTCATTAGTACCGAAGCAAAACCGATTACAGAAGCCACTGTATAATTAAATATGCCTTTTAGGGCAGGAATTAGCCGCATATGAACAATAAATGAATAAACCACTACGGTAATAAGCGCCCAGGTTTCCTTTGGATCCCACCCCCAGTAACGCCCCCAGCTTTCGTTAGCCCAAACGCCTCCAAGGAATGTTCCTATTGTAAGAAAATACAAGCCTACCATTGCCGACATTTGATTAATAGTGGTCACCTGCTCTATAAAACCAGACACCCGGAGCTTATTTGCATTGGTTCTAATAATCATAAGTATCAAGGCTATAATTCCAAGGAATGCACTCAACCCAATAAAACCATAACTGGCAGTAATAATAGCTACATGAATAGCCAACCAGTACGATTTTAAAACCGGAACCAAGGTTGTTACTTCAGGGTTCATCCAGCTAAGGTGAGCTACAAAAAGAGAAATTCCGGACAAAAAGGAAGCTGTTCCAATTACCATTGGGTACTTGCGACCAAAAATAAAACCGGCCAGCATTACTGCCCAGGCTACATACACCACAGACTCGAAACCATTGCTCCACGGTGCATGCCCCGAAATATACCACCGAACAACCAATCCGGTTGTATGTACAAGAAAACCTATAAATATGAGAGAATAAAAAGTTATCCGAAGCAACTTTGGCATCGATTTCTCTCTAAAAATATTGACAAATAAAATAACAAGTAATACAAAACCAAAAGTCAGGTAAAATGGAAAAACACGCTTAAACGGATTAATTTGATTATACAAAATCTCAATATTCTTTTTTGTTTCTGAAGGAATTAAATTGCCTCCGTATTTCACCTGAAAGTTGCTAATAGCCCGAAGTACTTGTTGGGCATCGGCATTGTTTTGTTGCGAAATAGACTGTAACATTAACTGAAAGCCACTTTTTACAAAAATGGAATCACCTCCAGTATATTCCAGTGCTTCTGCCCCGGGAGCATACCACTTATCTTCTCTTTTTTCGCGAGGATAAATATTAAATAAGGAGCCCTGGAAAACCATAAAACAAATATTCACCCGCTCGTCCAGATAGATGTATTCCTTCTCAATCCGGTTCCTGAATGCAGGAGCTTTATTGTAAGCAGCCCGAACATTTTCCTGGATACGATAATTCCCCTGGGCATCGAAAAGTTGCTGAATAGCAACATACTTCCCCGCGGCTCCTACTTGCATGGCCACCATTTTATTCGACACCAGCAAGATAGGTAGGGTACGCCAAATCTCTGGATAAGTCATCATACTTAATACCACCTCGTCGGATGTCCTCCCATAAAGCGATGATTTTCTGCTTACTTTTCTTACAATTTCGCTGGTTAAAGTTGAAACAGGTTCAATCCGCCCGTCAATTCCCTGTACCCATACCTCGCTAAATTCCTTTACCAGTTGATCATTAATTTTGGGAATTCCGGCTCCTACTCCACTTTGAGCAGATGCAGTTGCCGATAGTCCACCTAAAAACAAGGTCAGCAACACAACCTTAACTGAACTCTCTTTTAATTTACGGGCCAATAACTGGAAGTATGAATTTTTATTGGCTAATGAAAGTACAATGCCAATCACAAGAAGAATATATCCAATATAAGTTACCCAGGTTCCCCACACATCATGATTTACAGAAAGAACAGTACCTTTCTCGTCCTGATCGTACGATGACTGGAAAAATTTATACCCTTTGTATGTTAATGTATTATTCATGAATATTCTCACATCCCTTTTAAGATTTACATTTTTGTCTGTCAATACCACTTCAGAAGCATAAGACGAAGGCGATTCCGAACCGGGATAACGCTCCAGTTGAAAATCTTTCAGGTAAAGACTAAAGGGAACCGTTACCGGCAATGCACCATAAGCCAACTTTAAAATACCCGTACCTAACGGAACAGAAACTGTATCGGGCGCCATTCCTGAATGCCCAAACACCGGCACTGTTTGCACATTTGTTCCATCCGATATTTGAATCAGCACCGCATCTTCATTTGTTTGACTTTGACTCTTTACTGCAGTGTATGTAGCTTTTGGATAAAAACTACGTATCAGGAAACGATTTTCTCCTGTTCCATACAAAAACATCGATTTCGCCTGAATTGTATCTCCTGCCGGAAAAGTAACCGATTCCTGTGTGGCCATGGTTGTTTCTTCAATATCACGACTACTAACAATAAATAGTTGCCCGTTATTCATAAAAAAACGGATAGTCGTATTTTGCGGTGACTCAAAACCAACGGACAAACCAGGAATAGTTAATACATCTCCTTTTTTAAAAGGATAAGTCTGCATTCCTTGCGCCATCGACAAAGAATAAACAAAATCAATAATTGGTTCTCCATTTTCAGAAGGGATAACTTTTCGCTCTGCATCGGCAATAAACCCAACAGATTTCACTTTTACATCAACACCACTCACATCGAAACCAGCTTTAAATTGCTTAGGTGTAAATTCAGAAAAACGCACTTGCTTTTCCTTTTCCTGATTACCATAACCTGCATAAAAATAGTCGTTGGATGAAAGAATAGAACCTGAACTCGTATTTTCCCGGATATGCATCACCCCTTCATAACTAAAAAAACGAGTAATGGCTCCCCCTAAAATGATAATCAGAAATGAAATATGAAAAATTCCAAGCGTAAATCGTTTCCGGTTAAGTAAGTTATACCGAAACAGATTATTTACCAGATTCAACGCAAATAATCCCCACAACAGTTCAAACCAATGAGTATTATAAATTAAGGCTCGCGCAGTGGCAGTGCTATAACTGCTTTCAACAAATGTTGCAATGGCCATGGCAAACCCCAAAGCCATAAATAAAAATGCCATAAAAGGCAATGATGTTAGAAATGAATATATTTTCTTCATTCAAATATTAGTTTAGTCGGCAACTTCCTATAGGAATCCGAGAATTTAAACAGCGGGAGAGAAATGAAAACGGCTCCTCTTGTCATCAAAATATAAAAGGCCTGAAAATAATTTTTATTTAGAACAAATCAAAGTAAGATGTCTTAAATCGATATGCATTTGATGTTTTTTAAGAAATGCATTTCCACCACGCTTTTCCGGGAAAACTTTATCACTTACAAAAACAGCAATGGGCAGAATACGGACTACCTGAAATTATGAGGCCTTCAAGATTAAATCCCTGAAGGCCTCATAATAATATAATCGACAAACGATTTTAACAAAAAGAACTTGAGTTGCTGGCTACTTCAAAAATGAAAGGGCTTTTTCAATGGCAGCCTCCAACCCTGAAGCATCTCTTCCTCCTGCTGTGGCATAAAATGGTTGTCCTCCACCACCGCCTTTAATTTCTTTTCCTGCTTCGCGAACAATTTGTCCGGCATTTAATCCTTTTTCCTTTATCAAATCTTCTGAAATCATCACCGTCAAATTTGGTTTTCCGTCTATTTCAGCGCCAAGAACCAGGAATATATTTTCAACCTCACTTTTTAGCTGAAAAGCCAGGTCTTTAACCATCCCGGCATTGTCCACATCTACTTTTCCTGAAATAATGTTCACTCCACGTTCAAACAACACCCGGCTTTTTAAATTCGATTTAAGAATTTTTACCCGCTCACGATTAAATACCTCTACTTGTTTTGAAAGTTCACTATTCTCTTTCATCAAATTGATGATACTTTCAAAAATATCTTTTGAACCTTTAACAGTATCCTGAATATTTTTCAGCGTCTTCAATTGGTCGTTTATATAACGCTCTGCATGCTCAGCAGTAATCGCTTCAATACGCCGTACACCGGCAGCAATTGCACTTTCAGAAATAATTTTAAACATGCCAATCTGTCCCGTTGCAGCCACATGCGTTCCACCACACAACTCTACTGACTCACCAAACTTTATCACCCGTACTTCATCGCCATATTTTTCACCAAAAAGCATCATTGCTCCCAATTCTTTTGCTTCTTCAATTGGAACAGACCTGTTCTCTTCTTTGGATGAATTTTCACGTATTTTCCGGTTTACAATAACTTCTACCTTTTCAATCTCCTCATCGGTCATTTTCTGAAAATGAGAAAAGTCAAAACGCAAGTGGTCGGCATTTACCAACGAACCTTTCTGTTCTACATGGGTTCCCAGAACTTCACGCAAAGCTGCATGAAGAAGGTGGGTGGCGGTATGATTGTTGGCTGTATTTATTCTTTTCTGAACGTTTACAACTGCTTTAAATGTTTTTTCCGGATTTTCAGGAAGTTTTTCCGTAAGATGAACAATTAGGTTATTCTCTTTTTGCGTATCGAAAATTGGTGTTTTTACGCCACCCAATTCAATATAACCAGTGTCACCAACCTGTCCACCCGATTCGCCATAGAAAGGAGTCTGATCAAAAACCATCTGATAAAATGTTTTTTTCTTTTGAGTTACTTTTCTATAGCGGGAAATACGAATTTCTGCTTCCAGTTTATCGTAGCCCAAAAACTCCGTTTGTTCAATTTTCCGAATCTCCACCCAGTCATCCGTTTCCTGAGCAGCAGCATTTCTCGAACGATTTTTTTGTGCCTCCATTTCCACAGCAAAACCATTTTCATCTACACCTAGTCCGTTTTCACGGGCAATTAATTCTGTTAAATCCAGCGGAAATCCATAAGTATCGTACAAAACAAAAGCATCTTTACCCTCTACTTTATCAAGTTTATCTTCTATTGCTTTTCCAATTATATCATCCAGCAATTTTATCCCTGTTGAAAGAGTTCGCAAAAACGACTCTTCTTCTTCTTTAATTACTTTTTCAATTAAGGATTGCTGGCTCACTAATTCAGGAAATGCTTCGCCCATGGTCTGTTTTAGCACCTCAACCAATTTATAGATAAATGCTTCTTTAAAACCAAGGAAAGTGTAACCGTAGCGAACGGCGCGCCGCAAAATTCTTCGGATAACATAACCGGCCTTATTATTTGAAGGAAGCTGCCCGTCAGCAATAGCAAAAGCTACTGCCCTAAGATGATCGGCAATTACACGCATTGCAATGTCCGTTTTTTGCTCCATTCCATATTTTTTATTGCAAAGCGTCCCTATTTCTGCAATAATATTCTGAAAAATATCTGTATCGTAATTAGAAGTCACACCTTGTAGTACCATACACAAGCGTTCAAAGCCCATACCGGTATCCACATGCTTGTCGGGTAATTCTTCCAGGCTGCCGTTGGCTTTTCTGTTGAATTGGATAAAAACCAGGTTCCATATTTCAATTACCTGCGGATGATCTTTATTCACCAGCTCCTGCCCCGGTATTTTTTCAATCTCTTCCTTACTTCGCAAATCAACATGCACTTCGGAACAGGGGCCACACGGCCCGGTATCGCCCATTTCCCAAAAATTATCTTTCTTGCTTCCGTTGAGCACCCGTTCTTGAGGCAAATATTTTCCCCAGTAATCGGCAGCTTCTGAGTCGCGTTCCAGATTATCGTCAGCACTTCCTTCAAAAACGGTAGCATACAACCTCTCCGCCGGAATCCCCATGCGTTCTACCAGAAATTCCCAGGCCCAGCTAATAGCTTCTTTTTTGAAATAATCACCAAATGACCAGTTTCCAAGCATCTCAAACATGGTATGGTGGTATGTATCAAGGCCAACCTCTTCCAGGTCGTTATGTTTTCCTGAAACACGCAAACATTTTTGAGTATCAGCTATACGGTTCCATTTTACCGGTTCATTTCCCAAAAACAAATCTTTAAACTGGTTCATTCCCGCATTAGTAAACATCAGCGTCGGATCTCCTTTCACTACCATTGGGGCCGATTTTACAATTTGATGCTTTTTTTCTTCAAAAAAAGTAAGAAACGAACTGCGTATTTCTTTAGAAGTCTTCTTCATCCTGAAAGCTGTTTTTATATAAAATAAATGTGTTAAAAATTTCTAATGAGATGAAACAAATTAGCCAACTGAAAGTTATTTACTTACATTTGCATCGTGGGAAAAGTTCCACCTAATGTTAAAATTCTTGCAAAGTTAGGGGTTTTAATTAATTTTGATAGAAACAGGAAATAAAAAAATTGCCCTGATATATGGCGAAAAAGAAGTACAAGTTTAATCCGGATACCTTAAGTTATGAAAGGGTTGGCATCTCGTGGAAAGAACGGGGTACGAAAATTCTAGCCTATTTGTCCAGTAGTCTTGCTTTATCAATCATTATTATAGTTATATTTCTTAATTTATATGAAACACCAAAATCGAAGGCACTAAAAAGAGAAAACCAGCGATTGTTGACCCAATATGAATTAATGGAAAAGGATTTGGAAAAAATTGATAAAGTACTAACAGAACTACAACAGCGGGATGACAATATTTACCGTGTAATTTTTGAGGCAGAACCAATTCCGTCAACCGTACGAAAAGGAGGTTTTGGGGGAACAAACAAATATGCAGAACTGGAAGATTTAGGAAACAACGAACTGGTTCTGGAAACGACAAAAAAACTGGATATACTTGCTAAAGAGGCGTACATACAATCCAAGTCGTATGATGAGGTAATGAAAATGGCGCAAAACAAGGAAAGAATGCTTGCCTGTATTCCTGCGATTCAGCCAGTGGCCAATAAAAATCTGAAACGGACAGCCAGCGGCTGGGGCTACCGAATGCACCCTATTTACAAAGTTCGAAAATTTCACTATGGAATGGACTTTACGTCTCCTATCGGAACACCTGTTTATTCTACCGGTGACGGGACAGTTGAAGAAGTAAGCGGTTCAATAAGAAGCCGGGTTGGTTTTGGACTGGTAGTAAAGATTGACCATGGATACGGGTACGAAACAATTTACGGACACCTCAGTGCTTTTAATGTAAAACGTGGACAAAAAGTAAAACGCGGAGATATTATTGGATATGTTGGAAACAGTGGAGGCTCTACCGCTCCCCACTTACATTATGAGGTTCATAAAAACGGAACAGCCGTCAATCCGGCATACTACTATTATAAAGATCTATCTCCTCAGGAATACGATAAAATGATTGCTATTTCTTCAAATATTGGTCAAACTCTTGACTAATTAACCAAAAGATTAGCTGGCTCAACTTACAATTTTGTAATTTTGTAGTGTGTTTTCACTTTAATATTAAAAGTAGCAGGTGCCCTATAAAAAACCCAAAATAGAAAAGGTAGTATTTTCCATTGGCGAAGTGGCTGACTTAATGCAAACGTCAACATCTACCATTCGCTATTGGGAAAATCAGTTTGCAGAATTAAAACCGCAAAAAAATAAAAAAGGGAACCGGCTATTTTCCAAAGAGGATATAGAATTGGTAAAATTTATTCATCATTTGGTAAAAGAACGTGGATTAACCATAAAAGGAGCCAAACAAAAATTAAAAGACAATCGTGAAGAAACAATTCACAATTATGAAATAGTAAGAAGGCTAAAATTAATAAAACAGGAATTACTTGAAATAAAGGATCAACTGGAAGAAATTCATGATTAAGCTCAATCAAATAACGGAATTTTTAGGCTTAGTAGCTCCACTGTCTTTACAGGAAACATACGATAATGCAGGATTAATTATAGGTTCGCCGGACGCTGAAATTTCCTCTATACTAATTACGCTTGATGTTACCGAGGAAGTAGTAGAAGAGGCAATAAGAAAACAGGCACAATTAATTGTAGCCCACCACCCGATTGTTTTCTCCGGGTTAAAAAGATTTACCGGGAAAAATTATGTGGAACGTACCTTGTTAAAAGCCATAAAAAATGACATAGCTATTTATGCAGCACATACAAATTTGGATGCTGTTACCGGAGGCGTTAATTCTAAAATTTGCGAAAAATTAGGGTTGCAAAACTGCCGCATACTACAGCCAGCCAGTGCACAATTAAAAAAACTGGTAACTTTTATTCCCGTTGAACATGTTGAAAAAGTTCGGGAAGCTGTTTTTTCAGCTGGAGCGGGAAACATTGGCAACTACGATTCCTGCGGATATAATACAGAAGGGCTGGGGAGTTTCAGGGGAAATGAAAATACAAATCCCTTTGTTGGAGAAAAAGGAAAAATCCACTTTGAAAAAGAGATACGTTTTGAAACTGTTTTCCCTGTTTTCATACAAGGTCAAGTTATAAAAACGCTGCTTGATGCTCATCCTTATGAGGAAGTAGCATATGATATTTACCCACTGGAAAACAAATATGAAAAGGCAGGGATGGGAATGCTGGGTACGCTACCGGAAGAAAAAAACGAAACTGAATTCCTTCAACTTTTAAAAGATACTTTTAAAACCGGGGTAATAAAACACACGAAATTAAAAGGGACCAGAGTAAAAAAAATAGCTGTTTGCGGGGGGGCAGGTTCATTCCTTCTACAGCAAGCCATTGCAGCCAAAGCTGACTTTTTTGTTTCTGGTGATTTTAAATATCATCAATTTTTTGATGCAGAGAATAAAATAGTGATTGCAGACATCGGGCATTTTGAAAGTGAACAATTCACTAAAGAACTTTTTTATGAATTACTTACGAAAAAATTCCCTAACTTTGCAATCCGTTTGTCAGAGGTGAATACCAACCCGGTTTTTTACTTCTGATTTTTTTAATTTGAATTTAAATATTACAAGCGATGAATGCACCATATTCAAGGCAAGAAGACAAAGACATTTCTATTGAAGAAAAACTGCGGGCGCTCCATGAGCTCCAGAGCGTAGTTTCAGAAATTGACAAGATAAAAACCTTACGGGGTGAGCTTCCGCTGGAAGTGCAGGACCTGGAAGATGAAATTACCGGGTTAAGAACCAGGTTAAACAATCTAGAAGAAGAAATTAAAAATCTTGATACAGCAATTAATAATAAAAAAATTGCAATAAAAGAATCACAGGCACTAATTGCTAAATATACAGAACAGCAAAACAATGTGCGGAATAATAGAGAGTTTGATTCGCTTTCAAAAGAGATTGAATTTCAAAATCTGGAAATTCAACTTTCAGAAAAACGCATAAAGGAGTTTATTACAGAAATGGAAGAGAAAAAAGAACTTACTTCCAGTTCGCATAAACTGCTAAAAGATCGTGAAGAAGATTTGGAACGCAAGAAAAAAGAATTGGAAGAAATTACCGAAGAAACCAAAATTGAAGAAGAAAAGTTAAAAACAAAATCGGAGAAAATTGAATCATTTATAGAACCCCGATTGTTAACGGCTTTTAAACGTATCCGCAAAAATGCGCGCAACGGGTTGGCTGTTGTTACCATTCAACGTGATGCATGTGGTGGTTGTTTCAACAAAATACCGCCACAAAGGCACCTGGACATTGCCAGCCGCAAAAAAATTATTGTTTGTGAGTATTGCGGTCGTATTTTGGTAGACAAAGACATCAATATGGTTGAAGCTGAAGCTGAATAAATTCAAAAAAAGGAATATAAAGCCGGTTCAAAATTCTTGAATCGGCTTTCTTTTGCAAAAAAGAACCGCTCCTGAAAAATAACAGAAACGGTTGTATCCAAAAATATTATCTTTTTTCTATCAAAATTACCAACTCCCGCCAGCACCTCCGCCGCCAAAACTTCCTCCTCCAAAACCTCCAAAGCCACCACTTCCTGAAGAAAAATTATTAAAAGATCCATGATGAGAATTACGCCCTGACATCATTCCCATTGCAATCCAGAAAGGAAGGCTTCTTCCAGGCGAATAGAAACGGCTCCTTCGTCCTCTCAATGCAGAGACAATTACGAAAATAAAAACGAGAACAATAAAAAATGGCAATCCACCGCCTTTTTGATCTGCAACGGCTTCCTTGTATTGTTCTGCCGTATATTCTCCTCGCGTAATATTCATTATTACCTTTATTCCACTCACCAAACCGCCGTAGTAATCATTCTGTTTAAAATGGGGAATCATCTCATTATCTATCACAGTCCCATTTACCACTGCATCGGGCAAAACACCTTCCAACCCGTATCCTGTAGCAATAAAAATCTGCCCTTTACTCGCTCCTTTTTTAGGCTTTAACAGAATCACAATTCCGTTATCTTTTCCTTTTTGACCAACTCCCCAGTTTTCTCCTAAACGAAATGCAAAGTCCCCCGGCTCGTTTCCTTGCAAATCATCAACAGTTACAAGAACAATCTGAGTTGAAGTTTCGCGGGCAAACTGCTCCAGCGAGCCCTCCAGATTATTGTATTCCTGCTGACTTAATACATTGGCGAAATCGTTCACCAGCCGGGGAGGATTCGGACGATCCGGAATTTGAGCAATTACACTAAACGAAAACAGGAGCGATGCGATTATTATAGCAGCTATCTTTTTCATATATCTCTTCTTTTTACAATTCTTATTTTCCATTTCCAAACGAAATTTCATCTGAAAGTTCATTTACATCATCATCCTGGTGAGGGAAGTGGGCTTTAAGCTGCTTCCCCGCCTTAATAATTCCTTTGGAAAGCCCATCAGCAAATTTACCTTCCTTGAAATGAGATATAACATCCGCCTTTATTTCTTCCCAAAAATTCTCCGGAACTTTTTCATTAATCCCTGCATCACCTAAAATGGCAAACTTCTTATCTTCAACAGCCAGATAAAAAAGCACGCCATTTCGCAATTGTGTTTTTTGCATTTCCAGCTTATCAAAAATGTATGCTGCACGGTCTAGTACATCCGATTTACAATGTTTCTCAATATGCACTCTTATTTCACCTGATGTATCGTCTTCTGCTACCCGAATTGCATTGGTAATTTGCAACTTATTTTCCTCTGAAAAATACTTTTCAACCCCCATTTTTTTCATCTTTTATAATAATTCTATATCAATTCTGCCTCTTCATACTTACATAATAAAACACAGAAAACCAAAGTCCAACTTTTGTAGGCACTTAAAATTGCACCTCCGGAGCTTTCTCTGCTCCCTGCTGGGCTTCGAAATACGATTTCTTTTCAAAACCAAACCAGCTGGCATAAATTACACGAGGGAATTTACGAATGTAAGCATTATACGACTGTGTAATTTCATTAAATTTTCTGCGCTCAACTGCTATCCGGTTTTCAGTTCCTTCCAGCTGTGCCTGTAAATCCAAAAAATTCTGATTGGCCTTCAAATCGGGGTAACGCTCTACAACCACCATTAGACGGCTTAAGGCGGAAGAAAGCCCTTCCTGAGCCTGCGTAAACTGCTGAATGTTCTGTGCATTCAGATTTGACGGGTCAATATTAACCGATGTTGCTTTTGAACGCGCTTCAATTACCCCTTCCAATGTTTCCTTTTCATGTGCAGCATAACCCTTTACCGTATTTACCAGGTTAGGTATTAAATCGGCCCGGCGTTGATATACATTTTCTACCTGCGACCATGACGACGCAACCTGCTCGTCTAACTCCACCATTTTATTATATCCACAGCTAGAGAACAAAAATGCTGAAACAACAGCCAGCAAAACAATAGATAACCTTTTCATTTGTTAAAATTTAATTTTTTAAGAGCAACATATAGAGTTCAAAAAAGCTTTCAACTTATCAACCTTTTTCAATTCTATTTTTCAGCTCATTTACATACTTTCAATTTCAGGATAACAAATATTTCTAAAATTAGTAAGATATCTGCTGAATTATCGGGGAAATGCTTTAATTTATCGCTATACCCCATCATTTAAAAGATAAAATTTACAATATATACGAAAGAACCTGAAAACTTTGCAATTGTCATTTATCTATAAATATTATCTTTAGAAATCAAATCATAAATTAAACAGCTAATGATTACTGAAAATCAAGAAATAGAATCAATCCAACCAGAAAGAAAAAGTGATACACAAGATGCAGCTTCCCTCGAACTGACCGGTGAAATAACAAAGTATATGGATGATGCAGGGAAATGGGGGAAATTTCTGGCTATTTTAGGCTTTATTTGCATGGCGCTTATATCTATTGCAGGAATAGCAATGAGTATTATATTCTCGTTTATTCCAACCTCTGCAACAAATGCATTCCCTTTCCCTCCATTCTTTATAGGTCTTTTATACCTTGTAATGGGTGCTGTTTATTTTTTTCCAACTTTGTATCTATACCGTTTCTCAAACAGCATCAGACAGTCGCTAATGTTTAAAAACCAGGGAGAATTTACAAAAGCCTTTTTCAACTTGAAAGCTTTCTATCGTTTCATCGGTATTTTAACCATTGTTATTCTGGCTTTGTATCCAATATTAATAATAGGGATGATAATAGTAGGTATGTTTTCCGGTTTTTCTAATTCATTTGGCGTTCCAGTATAATGTAAATATAGGGAGACGAGTAAAAAAGAAAAATAGAATGTACTTTAAAACACAATAAGCAAATCCCTACTATAATAAAAAATATTACCTGAACTCTAAAATATATTAAACCTTATCGTCCGGTTCTATTCATTCATTTCTTAACAACTTTCAAAAAGATGATCTTATTAAAATTTCCCCAAATACCAATCATTAGGGAGTTTACAAATGGATGCGAGGTATTAGTAAGAAAATCATGAATAGGTTAAAAGATTCAATACTTTATACAGAAGTTGTTATTTATTAAGTGCAGTTGCTAGAAAATAAATATTTCTTTATCATTTTCTGAGGGGAAATATTATTTATACTTGCGTCCTTAAGAAATCAACATCTGAAATACTTCACTATATATCAAAAACAAATGATTATGAGAACAACAGAGAATAAGGTCTGCTGATTTCATTCCGAAGTTCAGCAATACCTATACTACGGCTCTTGCGTATATATTCCCTTCCGTTAAAGAATACCAGAATTGTTGGTGCGACAAATACTTGATTTTGAGCAGCTACTTCAGGTAACATATCCGATTGAACATATAGCATCTTAATTCCAGGAAATTCATTTAGCAATAACTCTGCGACCTTAGGTTTTAATACCTTACACACATTACATGTTTTGGTTGAAAAGTACACCAGAAGAGCCGGCTCATTTTCCTTTGCCCTCAAAAACTCGTCAAATGAACGGACTTCTGTAATCATAATGCTGTAAAATTCACTCTCTAATACTGCCCTGTATTTAACATTACCAGTGTACAACCTTCAATAACTTCAATTCCACTGGTTTCCAAAGCAATCATTAAATCAATGTTTTCTGTTCCTGGATTAAAAATAACTCTTTCCGGATGTAAATCGAGTAATAACCGTTGGTATTCCTGTTGATTTTTAGAGCCAACATACATTGTTACTGTATGAATATCCATTTCTTCAGGAAATTCGGTTTGAATATCAACATCAGCAACATGACCTTCCCTTTTTGCTAGTGCAACCACTGAATGCCCGTGTTTACGTAACGACTGGATTGCCAAATAAGAATAACGGGACGGATTCGTGCTTGCCCCAATCACCAGTGTCTTTTTATTTCCCATATCATATTCTTTTTACAAGAACTACTGCATGAGCCGATATACCTTCCTCGCGCCCTTCGAAGCCAAGCTTTTCGGTAGTAGTTGCTTTTACAGAAACCTGGTCGGCAGAAATACCAAGGACATTTGCCATGGTTTCTTCCATTTCGGGGATGTATGGTTTTAATTTTGGATTCTGCGCACTAACAGTAGCATCAATATTTTCAATTACATATGATTTATCTTTTACCAAATCATACGATTTTTCTAGCAGAATTTTACTGTCAATATTTTTAAATTCTAATGAATTATCAGGAAAGTGAGTTCCAATGTCCCTCAGTTTAACAGAACCTAATAAAGCATCACAAATGGCATGAATAAGCACATCTCCATCGGAATGTGCCACTTCACCTTTATAATGAGGGATTAAAATACCGCCCAACCAGAGCGTTTCCCCCTCTGCCAGACGGTGTACATCATATCCCAGTCCAACTCTAAAACTCATTTAGCGTTGTTTTTGGAAAGCATCAACATCAAATGACAGCGAGAACCTCAAGGTATTTGCAAGTGGATGATTTTGTTGAGTAGGCAGCAGATATGAAAAATCGAGAGCAAAAACATTCATTTTTAACCCAGCTCCTGCAGTAATAAATTTACGGTTCCCTTTATTTTCGTTTTCATAAAAATATCCTGCACGCAAAGCAAACTGTTTATTATACCAATACTCAACACCAATAGAAATGTTTACTTCCTGTAACTCTTCTGAAAATCCACCGGGAGCATCTGTAAAAGAAGAGAAAATACCACCAACTACAGATTTGTCAGAATTTATGCCTCCCGGGAAAATAATATCGCCATCGGTATAACCGGTAGTATCCTGAGGAGGAGTAGGAACCAAAAGTTTATTTGCTTCTATAGCAAAAGTTATTGAGTTGTAATTATCCATTTCTGTAGTGTAAGCAGCTCCCAACATTAAGTTGGTAGGAATAAAATCTTTTACTTCACCGTCAGTGTATGATATTTTACCACCAATATTCTGTATGTTAACCCCTGCCGAAAAGATATTATCACGCCTGTTTGCCCTAAACTCATTATAATAGAAAAAAGCTACATCGGCAGCATAAGTATTTCCTGCATGAGACTCGACACCGTTTATTAACTGTCCTCCGGTCAAATCAGAACGGATGTAACGAATGGTAACACCTCCTGAGAAAACATCAGATAACTTTCTGCTATAGCCCAAATCAATTGCAAACTCATTTGGATTGGCCTGGCTCATCAGAGTTCCATTCATATCTGTAAAAGTGATACTTCCAAGAGAAAAATAACGCAATGAACTACTAACCACCTGATTATCATCCAGCTTCTTATATCCGACCAAATAAGCCAGGTTCATATCGTCAACCAGAGCTCTTAACCAGGGAGAATATGATAAGCCTATTCCCATGTTACTTTCAGCAAATACATACTTTGCCGGGTTCCAATGTTGCGAATTTACATCCGGCGTAGTTGCAACACCGGCATCTCCCATCCCACCACTTCTCGAATCAGGAGTAAAAGACAAGAACGGAACAGCTGTAGTAACAATATTTGCCCCTGAAACAGTAGCCTGTGCATTTACGTTCTTATTTATAGAAACGATAAGTGCGAAAACAAAAAGAATACGTATTATTTTAGTCATATTTATTAAAAAATTGAGCGTTGCAAAGATAAAATAATTGTCTTTGCTGCCACAGTTAAACTAAAAAAGAGAACGGTTGATTATCTAAAAAATTATTTCTTGAAAAGAAAATTAATGTGCAATAATCATTTTTCCTGATTTTGAAGCAATTGCCCCCTCCCTGTTTTGTGCAGTAACGCGATAAATATAAATTCCACTTCGTAAACCTAATCCAGATTCACTCAAATCCCACAGCACCGGATTAGTCACAGTTCCACTGGCACCAACTTCTGTTCTAAAATAATCAACACGTCTCCCCCCCTGATCAAATATTTCAAAAACAGCGTCTAACGTTGCATCAGGTTGATCGTGATTAAATATAAAATAAGTATAAGTTGTAACAGGGTTGGGATAATTTGTTACTGAAGTTATACTAAAATTACCTGAAACAACAAATTGAATTTCAGCCTCGCTCGAATTGTTCGCCACGTCCCATGCCTTTAATCTCAAAGTATGTTCTCCTACAGATAAATCACTAAACGGGTACTCAATTGTACCACTGGTGTAATCATCAGTATTAGCCTGGTAATAATTATTTAAAACAATAACATTGGTATAATCATCATCTAAAATTGCGGTAATATCATGCCCAATCCCTGTTCCGACTGTATTTATTCCATTTTTGTCGGAAAGATTTGCCAGCAATACCGGGCTCCTACTCGTTTTGCTTCCCGAAACAAAATCTCCCGAATCAAGAAATAACTGTATTTCCGGCCCTACATCATCTGGAATCTGTACCCCGCTCCCCCCAATTACAAAATTATCAAAAGCTCCGTTAGCATCGACCTTTCCATTATCGGCATAATATATAACTTTCCCGTTCCCGGGTTTATAAGAAATATCACGGGGAACTACAAAGCTAAAAGTAAAATCACCATTATTAACACTGGCTACTCCCTTGTAAATTATATTCTCCTGAACTTCAAAATTCATTGGGGTATTTCCTCCATTTCCAAGGGTTTCCATAGTAACAGCTTTGTCATAGACCGTTGGCCGGATTTCTCCTGAAAAATCGTCTAATTTATTCCCTTCGTAATCGGAGATATATCCTGAAATAGTTATGGTTTGCAGGGCTCCCAATGTATCGGGCGTTTCTGTAGCACTTTTCTGATTAATGGTAGTAGTTACTACATTATATTTCGGATACGAAAGCTTTAATGCCGGATCGGCCAGCAAGCTAAAGTTGCGCTTATTAATTGTATTTACTGTATTAATCTTGGCTAAACGCATAATATCCCCCATCCGGTAATGTTCTTGATTTGAATCTCGCTCAAAAACATAATTGTAAAAATTACGGCTTAACAAATAATTGGAATAGGCAAAAACTACACGGGTAGTAGAAAACAAACCGATACCTCCTCCACTTGCATTAAATAAAATAGCTTCTCCTGCAGATGTTTCATCAGCATCGAAACGACTAAATTCACAAGTTGCAGTAACAAAAATAGGCAGCATACTGGAATTCGACCACGAGTTTATATTGCTAACATCCAATACATGTTCATCAGCTAAATAACGCTCATTTGCATGTCCTACATAATTCATCAGCAAAACTCCTTTTTTTACTCGCTTGTTAATCGCATCCGTCACAGCTGGGTAACTTCCTCCGGCAGTACTTGTTTCTTTCTCGTATGCGTCAAAGTATATTTTGTCGGTTATTAATTCTTTATGATTCCCATTTACCAAATTTGCCAGTCTTTCTGAATCGCTCATATGAAGGTTACTATCACCATCATCTCCAATAAAACAAATTACGTTACGCCAATCTCCCAAAGCGGCTGCAGAATAATAGTCTTCAATTTTTTTAACCACCAAATCTGCCTGATATTTTGTGGATGCAGGAATCCGTCCAATCCCCAAATCAACAGAACCATCATAAACATTTTCATCCTCATCAAGAATAGCAAAATAATCATCAGTAACAAAAGAGGCCACCGGGTTTAGCGAATTCTCCGACTGGTAAGTAGGGATAAAGTTCAGGTTCTCTCCATTTATATTTTTATTGTCATAATTTCCATCACCAAAAAGCAGGACGTATTTTAATTTATTGCCGCGATCATAAAACATTTTAATAAAATTTCTTATCCCGGTTGCATCTTTTCTGCCAGAACTAAATTCATTATATATTTTACTTGCATCCACGACCTCCACTGTCATATCATCATACTCTCTGTGAAAATCGGCAAGTGTATTTGCTGCATCAGTAAAATTTGTATTTGAAATAATCAAAAACTCGGGAGTACTTAAACCGTGAAGATTCTGATTATCTATCTCGCCAACCAGTTCTGGTTCAGAAAAACTCCCTCCCGGATTAAAAGCTACATATTCGCGAAGTTCGTCAGCTAGGCGAATACCTTTAGCAACACTTCCGGAAATGGTTAATGGTACTTCTGATACATTATTTACATCCGTAACATCAAAAACCCTGGTGCTAGCCGAACTGTTCGCAATCGAAAATTCAAGAATATTGGAAGTTCCCACAGAACCTTTATCACGAAAAAACAATACATCGTCATTCAGCTTTAACTCTCTACGATAATTTAATTCGATATAATCAAGCCATGCCAATGCATTACTGCCACTTGAGCTATATACCAACTTTATATCCAATTGAGAGGTCCCAGCATTTAAAGAAAAACGCTTTGCATCATCATCTGCATATATTGCTGTATTATCACTTGCATCCACACTGCTAAAAGCCAGTGTTCCTAAACTTTCATTATTTAAATACACATACATTTTAGATGCAACGTAGGAACTTGCAGCAGCATTTATTCTTGCTGTTATTTCGCCGGAAGTTGCCACATCTTCTAAAGAAAAACTTACAGTCTGGCTTGTTGCACTAGACACTTTCCGACCAAACCATTGTTTCCCCGATGTAAGTAAATTATTCACATCTTCCTCGTATAAATCATATGCATCAAAATTGGTTATACTATTGGTTGGAGCAAGCTCAACTTTGTCGAACTGGTCTACAGCCTTACTACTTCCAACATCTTCTGATAAAAAGAAATAACCACTATTGGAATAATCATTATTACTATGCCGAAAATATTGTCCGGAATCATCAAGCTCCCAACTCGTTGCTCCGGGTGCATAGAAGAACAAACACTCTTCCCCTCCATTCTGATTAGTCCATACAGCATTCTGTTCCAAATCGTCATACTCAATTTCCCCTGGATTTTCAGACAAAGAGATTCCCCCACTGCCATACACTTTAACATTTCCGGGAGTTGAAAACCCCCAGCTTTTCAATGTTGAATAAGGAATCTTATAAATTCCCTTTCCTGTAGTTTTAATTTTTATCCATTTCCCGGCATTTAGCACAGAACTGGTTTTCCAGCTATGCGTTTGTACCTTTGCCGATTTCACAACAACTGGGATGCGTTGCAATTCAAAACTTTTCAACAGGAATATTTCTCCCTCTTTTCTTATAACCGGAATTATCTGAATCTGCAATTTTTGCGTATCTCCTGATTTAACTTTAAATTTCTTCACCTCTATTTCTGCCGGAATCTCATTCAGAAAATCAACATCAGAAGGAGCCTGCCAAGGCTCAAAGACAGGATTTCTGACAACAAAACGAAAATCCTGAGTACCCCCGGATAACTCATATGTTTTTGTATAAACAGGTAATGCGGAACCTGCATTTGGGAAAACTGCATCATTAAATGTTATTATGACACCTGGTAGTTTTGCCTCCTCCGGAATATTATATATTTCCCATTGAATGGCAATAAACTCCCTTTGTACATCGTTTATTGAGAAACCAACAATAAAAAGAAACAGAAGTAGTGTATATTTTTTCATGCACAAGAGCAATTTTGTTCATGTAAAACGAACGTGAAAAATAAATATTGCAAAGTAAAAAGTTTTATAATAAAACTGTATTTTATTACGTTTGGACTGCAAAGATATGAACATCCAGCATATCTTCTGAAATATTGAAAAGGGTAAACAATAAGAATTGAACAAAATAGTTATATTTGTGACGATTGCTTAACATATGAAAAATAGAAAATCAATGAAGCTAAAAACTTTATTAATAGTGTTTTTAGCCGCATTCATCTCCGGATGTGGATTATTTAACAAGAAAAAAGGAAAAGATGTTTCGCGGACAACAGGTTGGGCATACAACTCTGAAGAAACAGGTAATATCCCATATGAGTCTGGATATGAACAAGAAACTGGCCCAGGGTTAAAATTTATTCAAGGTGGTACTTTTACAATGGGACGTATAGAGGAAGATGTTATGTTCCATTGGGATAATCATCCGCGCAGGGTTACGGTTGCCTCATTTTATATGGACGAAACAGAAGTTTCCAATCAGGACTACAGAGAATATACACATTGGTTAAAAAGAGTATATCCGGGGGATCAGGAAAGATTACAAGCTGCACTTCCTGATACGGCCCAATGGAGAAAAGAGTTAGCATATAACGAACCATATGTCAACAACTATTTCAGGCACCCAGCTTACAGTGATTATCCGGTTGTTGGAGTTAGCTGGGAACAGGCAACAGCTTATTGTTCATGGCGGACAGACAGGGTAAATGAGCAAATATTGGTAGACCGGGGAATTCTTCAGCATGACAATGCTCAATCAGGACAAAATATTTTTACCACAGATACATACTTAGCTGGGTTATATCAGGGAACAGAAGGCGATAAACCTGAACAAAATTCTGATGGAACCAGTCGCCATATAAAATGGGAAGATGGAATAATGTTACCAAATTACCGTTTGCCAACTGAAGCTGAATGGGAATATGCAGCATATGGATTAATAGGAAATGTAGATGGCGAATTGCTTGCAGACAGAAAAATGTACCCTTGGAATGGAACCTATTTACGTGAATCATCCAAAAGTGATAAGGGGAAAATGAAAGCAAACTTTGTACGTGGCCGTGGTGATATGATGGGTATGGCCGGAGCTTTAAATGACAATGCTGATATTTCTTCTCCTGTTTTCTCATACACTCCCAATGATTATGGATTGTATTGTATGGCTGGAAATGTTAATGAATGGGTTGCTGATGTATACCGTCCGCTATCTTTTGTTGATGTTGATGAATTTCAACCATTTAGAGGAAACGTAATTACAGAATACCGCAAGGATGCAAATGGAGAAATGATGCGTAATGAATACGGAGAACTTATAAAAGATACGATTGCCGACTACCGGAATTTTATGGATGGAGATATAAAATCACAAATGGTGGAAAGTGGTGATTGGAATAACGCTCCTACGAACGGAGAAGCCACAGAAAGTATGTATGTACAAGGTGACCAGTTCTCTTCATTAATTGATGATGAAGTAAGGGTATACAAGGGGGGATCATGGAAAGATCGTCCTTACTGGCTGGTTCCAGGAACCAGAAGGTATCTGGAGCAAACCAAAGCACAAGACGATTTGGGATTCCGTTGTGCCATGACCAGAGTAGGAAGCCCTGAAGGTTTTTAAAATTTAATTTTACGATTATAAAGAGAGCCTCATTTTTTTAAAATGAGGTTTTTTATTTTTGAATCATGACAAACACAGAATACATCTATCAAGAATTTACAGAACATCCAACTGTTTCTATTGACAGTAGAAATATTCAACCCAATTCTTTATTTTTTGCGCTGAAGGGTGAAAATTTTAACGGGAATAAATACGCGAAAGATGCTATCGAAAAAGGCGCTGCTTTTGCAATCATAGATGAAGATACATACGATATCCCCGGAAAGACAATAGTTGTAGAAGATACATTAAAAGCACTTCAGGAAATTGCAACATTTCACCGGATGAAATTAGGAATCCCTATTTTGGCAATTACAGGTACAAATGGAAAAACAACAACAAAAGAATTGGTATCAAAAGTGCTTGCTGAAAAATTCAACGTATGTTTTACCCAGGGAAATTTAAATAACCATATTGGAGTTCCTCTTACGTTACTAAACATGACCCCGGAAACAGAATTCGGGGTTGTTGAAATGGGGGCAAACCACCCGGGAGAAATTGCAGCACTTTGCGCTATTGCTGATCCTGATTTCGGATTAATTACGAATGTTGGAAAAGCTCATCTGGAAGGTTTTGGCTCCTTTGAAGGAGTAAAAAAAACAAAGGCAGAATTGTATAAATACCTCCGGGGGAAACCGGGAAAAGTATTTCTGAATGCTGATAATCCTCATTTAAATGAAATGATAGATAGTGCTCAGCCAAAAATTACTTACGGAAAACAAAATGCCAATTTCACAGGAGAACCGGTAACATCCCCTCCTTTTGTTCACATAAAAGCGAACTTCCCCAAAGGTATTTTATATATAAATACAAATTTAATTGGTAATTTTAATTTTGAAAATGTTCTGGCAGCTGTTTGCATTGGGAATTACTTTGAAGTAGAGCCGTTAAAAATTCAGTCAGCCATAAAAAATTATAAACCACAAAATATAAGATCTCAGTTAATTCAAAAAGGTGAACTAAAAATAATTATGGATGCTTACAATGCAAATCCTACCAGCATGCAAGCATCCATAAAAAGTTTTCTAACTACCATGCCTGAAAATAATTTTCTTATACTTGGTGATATGCTCGAACTTGGAGAATATTCCAGAGAAGAGCATAACCAAATTCTAAATCTCATCTGTGAATACAAAGCAGAAAAAGGAACCTTCCTTGTTGGAAGGATGTTCTCTGAAATTGCAAAAGATTCCGACTTCAAGTCTTTTCCCAACATTGACCAACTATGTGATTACATTCGCAACCATAAAATTGGAAAAGGCAATCTTTTAGTAAAAGGTTCCCGGGGAATTAAACTTGAAAGAGTTCTCGATTATCTTTAAGCTAACGGTTTTTCAACTTTTAATACGTCTGCAATTGCCTTCTCAAAAGTAGTTTTAGGCAGAGCCCCCATCGCCATCTGTGGCTGACCTTCCTGTGGAACAAAAAGCAATGAAGGAATGCTTTGAATACCAAACATGCCTGCCAATTCCTGCTGTTCTTCCGTATTTACTTTATATATAACCAGATTGTCGCCATACTCATTTTGCAACTCTTCCAATACAGGGGCAACCATTTTACACGGGCCACACCAGTCAGCATAAAAGTCAATTAAGCACGGTTTTGCTCCTTCGTATTTCCACTCTTTGTTATTCTCAAAATCAAATACTTTCTCTTTAAAAGTTTCTTTTGTCAAATGTTCTAACATGCCTTATTATTTTAAATTATTTAATTATATACAAATATGCATATTTCAAATATAATGCCACCACTCTGTATTGCTTAAGATAACCAAAATTCAATATAATAATTGTAATTTTGTCACAATTTTTTGGATATGACAGTTTATAACAATAGAAACTGTGAATTTTGTCAGATAAATGAATACAAAACTAAAACACAAAATATTTCAGGTTATTTCAGAAGCGGCAGACTCTCTAGAGCAGGAAACATATGTAATTGGAGGATATGTAAGAGACCTTTATTTAAACCGTCCATCAAAAGATATTGATGTGGTAACTGTTGGAAGTGGTATAGAGTTGGCGAAAGAAGTAGCGAAAAAACTACAGCTCCGTTCGGGGGTAAATGTCTTTAAAAACTTTGGTACCGCTATGCTCAAGTATAAAAACATGGAAGTTGAATTTGTTGGAGCACGAAAAGAATCGTACCAAAGAAATTCGCGGAAACCTATTGTTGAAAACGGAACGCTTGAAGATGACCAAAACAGGAGAGATTTCACCATCAATGCACTTGCTTTGGGGCTGAACAAATCGAACTTTGGGGTTTTAACAGACCCGTTTAATGGGTTAAATGATCTACAAAAGAAGATTATTAAAACGCCACTGGAACCATCCATTACCTTTTCGGATGATCCTTTAAGAATGATGCGGGCCATTCGTTTCTCCACACAACTGGGTTTTGAAATCCACCCTGAGACACTACAGGCAATTGAAAAAAATAGAGAACGTATAAAAATCGTATCCGCGGAAAGAATTATTGAAGAACTCAACAAAATAGTTATGGCACCTGTTCCTTCCATTGGCTTTAAACTATTGGAAGAAACAGGAATTTTGGAAATTATTTTTCCCGAGCTGGTACAGTTAAAAGGGGTGGAAAAAGTAAAAGGAATTACACACAAAGACAATTTTTATCATACACTGGAAGTTCTTGACCGAATTTGCCCAAACACAGAAAACCTTTGGCTACGTTGGTCGGCCTTATTACATGACATTGCCAAACCTGCCACAAAAAAATTCATTGATGGACAGGGCTGGACATTTCATGCACATAATTTCGTAGGGGTGAAAATGATTCCCCGCATTTTCCGCCGAATGAAACTTCCGCTAAACGAAAAGATGAAATATGTACAAAAAATGGTGTTTTTACACATGCGCCCTATTGTACTTTCTGAAGATGAAGTTACAGACTCAGCTGTCCGTCGTTTATTATTTGAAGCTGGTGACGATATTGATGATTTAATGACGCTTTGTGACGCTGATATTACTTCAAAAAATCCGGAAAAGGTAAAGCGCTATCTGAAGAATTTTCAGATTGTAAGACAAAAACTTCAGGAAATTGAAGAAAAAGACGCCATCCGTAATTTTCAGCCTCCCGTTGATGGAGAATTCATTATGAAAACATATGGTCTGAAACCAAGTCGTGAGGTGGGGCTGATAAAAGATGCCATAAAAGAAGCCATTCTTGATGGTGTGATCCACAATAACTTTGAAGAGGCTTATAATTTTATGCAAAAAAAGGCAGCAGAATTAGGATTGGAAAAGAAGAATTAATTACTGACATCTAATTCTAACAACACAGGCAAATGGTCGCTAAAACCTCCATGGTACCTGTAGCCTAAATATGTTCGGTTGGGCTTTATTCCTCCGTAACGTTCATCTTTCTCCAATAAAAATGGTTTATCTAGAATCTGTGCATTTCCTATGGTTGTAAACAATCCTTTCTTGTCAACCAGCAACTCGCCACTAACAATTATCTGATCAAAAACAGACCATTGCGACTGGTATTTATGTGTACCGGTTTCTCCTTTTCCCCAGTTGAACGAAAGATTATATAATACTTCCGGGATAATTTGTTCTTTCACCTCTTTCGCATTAAGATATTTAACAATGCTTTCATCACCGGGCTGGTCGTTAAAATCACCTAGAATAATTATTTTGGGAGCTGCAAATTTCTCAAAAAGTTCATCAACTTTCTGTCTCAAGAGCCGTGCAGCAGCTCCACGAATAGAGCGTGATTCCAACAATCCGGAGTAACGGGAAGGCCAGTGGTTAATAAAAAAATGCAAAGTATCTGCCCCTATTGCAACTCCTGAAACATAAAGTATTTCACGTGTGGCAACAACCGAGTCATTTTTTAATTTTAGAGGGTAATATTTATACTCCAGCGGATAAAACTGATTACTGTTATATAATAAAGCAACATCAATTCCTCTGTGATCCGGAGATTCTTTATGAATGATTTGATATGGAAAACTTTGCAGAGGAGTTTTACCTGTAAGTTTTTGCAATACACTTTGATTCTCAACTTCACAAAGAGCTACCACGCCCGGAGGCTCCCAACCGGAAGCGCTCAAAATAACTTTTGAAAGATTTATTAACTTACTATTTAACCTTTTATAAGTCCAATGCCGTTCCCCGTCAGGAGTAAACTCATCATCCGCGGATAAATCATCATCTTGTGGATCAAAAAGATTTTCGACATTGTAAAACATAACAGAAAATCTGTCCGGGGTTTTCTGTGAGAAAGAATGAAATGATATAAAAAACAAAACAGAAAAACAGGAAAGAAAACTAATCGTCGTCTTTTTTTTCAATTCGCTCATAAGCTCCTACATCAGGTCCATTGTCTGCCGTACGATCCATATTCTGAATATCTGTTACCGAAAACCGGGCGTATTCCATAGTTCCCGCATCTTTTGCCGGCGATAATGTATCCAAAGCATAATTATGTCCTTCGTATGGATTTATAAAAAGTGGATCAAAATTTTTGCCTCTCCACACCTCCCGGTAATGTTCCTTATTTGAAATATTAAAAGTATCTGGCACTTGCACGATACAATGATCAAATAAATAATTAAATGCATTCTCTTCATTGTCTCCCAGTTCCAACTCATTGGTATTATTTCCGTAAATAATGCTGTTACCAAATACTGCATTTTCCAGGTCACCATTATAAACTACAGTAGAGCCATCTGACTGCTTAACGGGCAAGAAGTTAGATATTAACACAGATGATGTAGAACGAGACTTCTCTGAAAAATCGTCCCAATAATTTGCAATTGTACTATGGTAAAACTCATATTGCCCACCAACCAATAGGGCAACTGCATAAAAACCACAGTTGGCTATTACATCATTATAGGCATATATTTGCGACTTTAAAGCAAAAATTCCGGCATAGGCCATATTTTCGATCCTTGAGTTGGCTAACTCAACTGTTGCCTTGCCTTCATTCTCTATATTACCTACTTGCAGACCAATATTGGCATTCTTTATTAACGCATAATTGAATTCATTATCATGGCTTCCCGAAAATAAAAGAATTCCACTCCACTGATCAGGAATGTCTTTAAAATCTTCTTCCAACCTATCAGACAAAAATGAAATTGGATTCTGAAAAGTTCCATTGGCTTTTATTGTTCCACGCACATATAATCCTGCCCCTTTATGGAAATAAATTCTTGTTCCTGGCTCAATTGTCAATACCGATAAACTGTCAACATAAGCATAATCATATACTAAATATGGCTTTTCAGCAGTCCAGTTTGTAGTTTCTATAGTCTCTCCTTTTACCAGTTTAAAATCTTGTCCGTAAGCAACCAAACCAATATTCTGCACATTGGCATTGGTTGTAAACTCAATCGAATCCTGCACAACCATTGGAAGGTTCTGACCATTGGGATCGATATTTACCTCTACTACAATTGAGATACTGTCTCTGGCAGGAACTTCAACTTCATAGGCTTCAGCCCCCACCTGACCAGCAACATTTATTCTGAAATTGGAAAAATCACCTCCCCATAACCGAATTCTGGAAATAAGCACATTTTCATCGTATGGATTATAAACGCTTAATCGCTTTGTTGCAGATCCAACGGTTGTAAAAATGGTATCAAACATTATGGTATCTCTTGAAAACTCAAGACGGGCATCAGGAGAATTCATATACTTCTCATCCTCACACGAAAAGAATGAGACAATAACTGCGGCTATTGCTAATATATAAAGTAAATGTTTTCCCAAATTCGTAAAGTTTTAGAACTTTAACGTTTTTTATTGCTGCTTATTTTGCAAATATAAAAAATCAATTTGCAATTTTTAACATTTATTTACAATCATTAGCTTTTTGTAACCTATTTTTTTAAACAGTAGATTGATTAAAAAGAAATTATACAATGAATATTAAATCTCAGGATTATTCAAAGTCAGTGTACAATAAATATTTCTTTCTTATTTTCTTGTACTTTTCTAATTGAGGCTCCCAACTTTCCATTATTTCAGACTCAGTTTTTCCGGCTCTTATCTGAGCAATCAAATCGTCCGTTCCGGCCAATAAGTTTAACCATTTCTCCCGTGTCAAAAAATCCTTTTCTTTTTTAAAGTGATGATAGAAATCAAGGAAATACTTCAATGTGAATTTTGGAGCCACAGAAAGCTTACGCAAATCAACCCCATAACAAACCTTGCCTTTATTTATTGGATTAATGGCAAAACCGGGAATATCTTTTGGAACAAATGAGAAGTTGCCTAAGATTGAATCGGGAGCCCCCAAAACCTGAAAAGGAAATGGAGTTCCGCGCCCTACACTAACACTTGTTGCTTCAAAAAAGCAAAGCGAAGGATAAAGCCGGACAGCCAAATCGTTAGGCAAATTGGGAGAAGGCTTTACCGGCAAAGAATACGGAGTTGTGTGCGTATAGTTAACCACAGGAACAACAGTCAGATCACATTCCCCCGGTGCTTTATGCCAGTGTTCACCATTTATCATCTGCGCCATCTCTCCTACTGTACATCCATGAACAACAGGAATAGCATCCATGCCAACAAACGACTCAAATCCAAGCTTTAACACAGGTCCGGCAACATAATCTCCATTTGGGTTTGGCCGATCCAGCACAACCAGCGGGACCTGATTCTCTGCACAGGCCTCCAATACAAGATGCAAAGTCGAGATATAAGTATAAAACCGACATCCTACATCCTGAATATCAAAAACTATAATATCCAATTCCTTCATTTGCTCTGGTGTAGGTTTTCGGTTCTTACCATACAATGAAACAACCGGAATCCCGGTTTTTACATCTACACCGTCTTTAACCTCCTCTCCTGCCGCAGCATTTCCTCTAAAACCATGTTCCGGAGCAAAAATGGTTTCCACTGTTATCTTTTTAGATAAGAGAAAATCAACTAAGTGTACTCCACCAATTTCTGTAGTATTATTAACAACCAAACCAACCTTCTTTCCTTCCAGCAAAGGCAAATATTTCTCCGGTTGAGCAGCCCCAGACTGAAGTGTCTTCTCCGGGGTATTAGCCTTACAAGCCAGTGAAAAAAACAATATAAAATATACAACAAATTTTATCATCATTTCTGGTAAAACGGTTACATTTACGATTCGTCTAATTTTTTTTCCATTCGAAATATACAAAATAGAATGAAATTAAATCTGGTACGTTATTAATATAATAATTGCGTAAGTTAACACAAAAGAAAGAAGAGAGAGATGCATATTAACCGAAACGTAATTTTTTACATTCTGTTTTTAGTAATTATAAAAGGATTTCCGGCAAAAGCGGGAGATCCGCCTTTTTTAAAATATTTAAATGACGATTGGGTAAATCTTCAAATGGATAAATTAACTCTTGATGAGCAAATTGGCCAGTTGATGATAATTACAGCCTATCCTAAACAAAATGATGCCGCCAAAGAAAAAGTAATTAATGTGATAAAAGTAGTAAAGCCAGGCGGAGTAATTGTGATGCAGGGAAGCCCGGTTAGAACAGCATCCTGGATTAACGAGTTTCAGGAGAATTCAACAGTACCGCTTTTAATTGCCATTGATGGAGAATGGGGGCTTTCTATGCGCATAGACAGTACTATGTACTATCCGTATGCTCAAGCCATCGGAGCCATTCAGGATACTACCTGGATTTGCCAAATGGGGCGAAATTTTGGCCGCCAGTTAAAAGACATGGGAATTCACATGAATTTTGCACCAGATGCCGACGTAAACACCAATCCAAATAATCCGGTTATTAACTTTAGATCATTTGGTGAAGACAAAATAAATGTGGCTGAAAAAACATGGCAGATAGCAAAAGGAATGCAGGATGCTGGTGTAATTCCTGTAGCCAAACACTTTCCGGGCCACGGAGACACACACACCGATTCGCACAAAACACTCCCACTGGTTGAGCATTCAAAAGCAAGACTCGACTCCATTGAAACATTCCCTTTTCGTTATTTGTCAAAGAAAGGAATTAGCGGAATCATGTCTGCTCACCTTAACGTTCCTGCGCTTGATAATTCGGGAACTCCCTCGTCTCTTTCTGAAAAAATAATTACGGGGTATTTGAAAGACGAAATTGGCTTTAAAGGTTTTGTTGTTACCGATGCAATAAATATGAAAGGAGTGCGAACACAGGCAGGAAAAGCAGAGGTTGAAGCCCTGAAAGCCGGAAACGATATTGTTGAATTTGTTCCGGATATAGCAAAAGCTGTGGAAGATGTAAAACAGGCCATTGCAGATGGAGAATTAACGAAAGAACAGATAGAGCAAAAATGCAGAAAAGTACTTGCGCTAAAACGCTGGGTTAATTTAAACAATTACCTTCCGGCTACCCTCACCCATTTAACAGCAAGGTTGAACTCCCCTTATTACGAGGTAACCAGCCGGAAGCTTATACAACAATCGTTAACCGTTCTAACAAACGACAAAGCCCTACCCGTAAAGAATCTCGATACGCTAAAAATTGCTTCGGTAATGATTGGTAATAGCAAAATATCTCCTTTTCAGAAAATGCTGGAAAAGTACACACGAATAGATCATTTCATGTTATCAAAAAATGCTTCGGAAAAAGACTGGGCAAATCTTCGCATGAAACTTCAAAACTATAATCTTGTAATTGCTGGTATTGAAGGTATACATATTTACCCATCAGGAAAATACGGAACAACCCAAATTCAGCGTAACGCAGTTGCAGATCTTATCCAGGAAAACAAAGCAGTTGTAACTTTTTTCGGCAACGCCTATGCCCTAAAATATTTTGAAAACATTCATCATGCAGCAGGATTAATATTGGCATACCAAAACAATACGCTTACTCAGGAGATTGCAGCACAACTGGTATTTGGTGCGATAAATGCATCAGGGAAACTTCCAGTAACTGTCGACAAAAGATTTCTGCTAAATGATGGTATCGATGTAAAAAAAAATGATTGTTTGTCCTATACCATTCCTGAAGAAGTTGGAATAGACTCTGAAATGCTCACGCGAAGAATAGATTCCATTGCTAATCTGGGTATTGAAAAAAAAGCATACCCCGGATGTCAGGTTCTGGTTGCAAAAAACGGGAATGTGATCTTTCATAAATGCTACGGATTTTTCACCTATAAAAAAAAAGAAAAAGTTGAAGTCGATGATTTGTACGATTGGGCTTCCGTAACAAAAGTAACTGGTCCGCTCCCGGCCATCATGAAACTGGTAGATGAAAAAAAAATTGATCTGGATGCGCCATTTAGTCGCTACTGGCCAGAATTTATTGGCTCAAACAAACAAAACATGCACATGCGCGAGGTTTTGGCGCACCAGGCACAACTGGTTTCCTGGCTTCCTTTCTGGCAAATGACACTGGACAAACACAATCACCTGGACAATCATTTTTTCAAACATCAGCCATCAGGGAAGTTTAACATACAAGTATCACCGCATCTGTTTTTAAACGAAGATTTCAAAAAAATGATGTTCGATACCATTCGCAATTCAAAGCTACTTCGTAGAGAAAGGTATTTATACTCCGGATTAAGTTTCTTTCTTTATCCTGATATGATTGCCAATTTAACAGAAGAATCTTATGAAGAGTACATTAAAAAGAACTTTTACCATCCCTTGGGGGCTTATACTATCACCTATAACCCTTACAAATATTTTCCCACGAAAGATATAATCCCTACAGAAATGGATGACATTTTCAGAAAAGAAGAGATGCAGGGTTTTGTTCATGATGAAGGCGCTGCTATGATGGGGGGAATCTCAGGAAACGCGGGGCTTTTTGGAACAACGAATGATCTCGCCAAACTGTTCCAGATGTATCTGCAAAAAGGGTATTATGGTGGGAAACGCTACATTTCCGAACAGACAGTAAATGAATTTATTAAAGTTCAATTTCCTGAAAATAAAAATCGTCGCGGGCTGGGTTTCGACAAGCCCCTCATAAACAACAACCTCAATAGTCTCAGAAATGCTTATCCGGCTATCGATGCCAGCAAAAACAGTTTTGGGCACAGTGGCTTTACCGGAACTTTTGTCTGGGCCGACCCCGACTATGAGATGCTCTATATATTTATGTCAAACAGGGTATACCCCACACGGGAGAACCAACGAATATATCAACTAAATATACGCACAGCTATCCACCAGGCAATTTACGATTGCATAAAAAAAGCACCACACAAACAACAATAAGTTTGTGTAAAACATTTTTTTCTTTCCTTTTTCTATCAAAATAGAGAAAAAGAAAAAAAGAAATCACCTGATTAAATGGCTATTAAAATATTCATTAAAAAACGTTAATAAACACATTTAAACATCTCTCCAAAATATATACAAAGAACTACAATACAACAGATTAAAATCAAACAAACCAAAACAGGCTTGTCAATTTTTAACACCTGTTATATAATATAAAAATTACACTCTTGTTAATGGTAAATTATTAAATTATTAATTATATTTTTACGTAATAGTATAAGTTCTTCAAATAATCATAAAAATTTTATACGATATGGAAAGTAAAATCACATTCAACGAGCTGCGAAAAATCAAAGACAGCTTACCTGACGGTTCAATTAAGAAAATGGCAGAAGAGTTTGAAGTAACAGAAGAAACCGTCAGGAACTACTTTGGAGGTGCAAACTACACTAACGGAACAGCCGTAGGCATCCATATGGAACCGGGACCCAATGGGGGAGTTGTCCTTCTAGACGATACAGCCATGCTAGACAGAGCCAAAGAAATCATTGGAGTAGCAGCAGTTTAACAGAAAAGGAAAAAAAATTTAACGATATTTACAAAACTGTCCTATATTTATGGGGCAGTTTTTTTTTGTAATATCTAAACCATTTATCATGAAGAAATTCACATTCCTATTTCTCTCAACTTTCTTATTTATTTGCTCTTGCCAACAAGAAGAATCATGGCAACCTCTTTTTAATGGCCAGGATTTAACAGGCTGGGAAACCTGGGTTGGGCCACTCGAAGAAGGAGGAAATCCGGTAGGGTTAAATAAAGATCCATTAAATCTTTTTTCTGTAGTAGATTTGGATGGAGAAAAAGTATTAAGAATATCCGGAGAAGTAAATGCTTCGATTGCTACCCTGCAAGAGTTTGAGAATTATCATTTAACTATGGAATTCAAATGGGGAGACGAAATATTCACAAAATTGAATTCTGGACTTCTGTACCATAGCTATGGAGACTTCGGGGAAGGACTTGGAGTCTGGATGAGTGCACATGAATTTCAACTTTTCACAGGCCATATAGGAGACTCTTACAGAATGGGTAAATCTTATTGCGAAATACCCATGGTGAAAAATGATGAAGGCCAGTATATTTACTCAAAAGGCGCAGAAAAGCTCCCATCCATTCCTGGCTCAGAAACCAGAGTTATTGGAAAAGACGCTGACTATGAGAAACCAGAAGGAGAATGGAACAAACTTGACCTTTACTGTTTTGGAACAACCTCTGTACATATGGTAAACGGAAAAGTAAACATGATAAACTACAACTCAGGGAAATATCTTGGTCCAAATAACATTGAACCTCTTTCCAAAGGAAAAATACAGTTGCAATCGGAAGGAGGAGAACTATTTGTTCGGAGCATAAAACTAAAGCCCATTGAGGAAATGCCCAAAGAATTACTATAAAATCAAAAAGAGACCTGCTTCCACGGAGCAGGTCTCTTTTTGCCTTCTTTCACAGTTACCAACATCTTTCAATCGTTTCGTTAACATCTTTTTTTGACTCAACCAAAAGAAAAAACTTTTTTTGTACAAAAAATAAACCATCAGTATGAAATCAACTTTTCGCGAACAACTCACCTTAAAGAATTCTGTTCTTGGGGTTCAGTTTCTTTTTGTAGCCTTTGGTGCAACAGTTTTAGTCCCGCTCCTGGTTGGAATAGATCCAGCGGTGGCACTTTTTACAGCCGGAATTGGCACTTTACTTTTTCATTTAATTACCCGGGGAATGGTCCCTGTATTTTTGGGGAGTAGTTTTGCCTTTATTGCCCCAATTATCGAAGCAACGAAACTATTCGGCTGGGCGGGAACCCTTTCAGGAGTTATTGCTGTAGGTCTTGTTTATGCATTTGTTTCTTTTTTAGTGAAACTCCGGGGAATAAAATTTGTTGAGCGACTTTTCCCATCTGTGGTAGTAGGTCCGGTTCTTATTATCATTGGTCTATCTCTGGCAACAGCAGCGGTAGATATGGCCAAAACCGATTGGATTCTTGCTGTAATTTCACTTGCATCAGCTATTACAGTTGTTATTTACGGAAAAGGAATGACCAAACTAATCCCCATTTTCATTGGAATTGCAGTTGGCTATATCGTTGCCCTCGCATGGGGCAAAGTAGATTACACTGCCATCAAGGAAGCCACCTGGATAATGGTTCCAAATTTCACTGTTCCTGAATTTAACTGGCAGGCAATTTTATATATGGTTCCTGTAGCCATTGCACCAATCATTGAGCATGTAGGCGATATGTATGCCATAGGTGGAGTATGTAATAAAAACTTTATTGAAAAACCCGGGTTAAACCGCACATTACTTGGCGATGGAATTGCAACAGCGCTGGCCGGTTGTTTTGGTGGTGTACCTAACACAACTTATTCGGAAGTAACCGGAGCCATTTCTCTTACCAAAGTAACCAATCCTTTTATTTTACGCATTGCTGCTATAACAGCTATCGTATTTGCTTTTGTCGGAAAAATTAGTGGGTTTTTAAAAACCATCCCACAAGCTGTTTTGGGGGGGCTTATGCTTTTGCTCTTTGGTATGATTGCATCTATTGGAATAAAAACATTAATTGATACAAAAACCGACTTGTCAGACACACGTAACCAAGTAGTTGTATCGGTTATTTTAACGATCGGGATCGGAGGGGCTGTTATTGAATACGGAAGCTTCTCTCTGGCAGGAATTGGGTTGGCTGCTACCGTTGGCATTATCCTGAATTTAATCTTATCCAGAACAAAAGCAAGCTAATTAGCTATTTGTTTCTCAGGAAGATATTTCCAAAACCTTCGGGGCATGTGCTGACGCTGCAACCGGAGGTTTTTTCGTTCTTTTATATTGATATGCGAAAAATACGACTTCCATAATTTCTGATAAAACTCTTCTCCTTCTTCCAAAAGATCCGATTTTACCTGCCCCGTTAACGAATGAAAGTTTTTACGGGAAATCACTACCTCCTCTACTTTTTCTTTTCCATAGTAAACGCCATAGTTCCGTTTTAAATCATACAACAACCATTTCTGGTCGGCAAAGCGCTTCTGAAAATGACCAATTACAAGTGGAATAACATCATAGCGCGGTTCTATTCCACAAAAATAGAGCCCGTCGCGGGTATGTTGAAACCGTATAAATTGCATAATCCGCATAGCTTCTTTCTTTACTTTTTGAGAAGATTGGGTAAGCGCCAGCACATCTGCATCGCCATAATCTGTTTCAATTGAAAAATGCTCGCTAAACAATCGCCGCAGAAAACGGTATATTTTCATTTCCATCCCATCTTCACCAGAAAGAAAAGCATAATAAACCAGTTGATTATTTTTTCCGGATAATTTCTTCAGAACTCCCTTCCATACTCTGTCGGCCTTTTCGCCACTGGTATGTACATCATATTTCTCTGCAAATAAATGCTTCTGCTCTCCCACTCTAGAACAAATATCCATCGGGAAAGCTTTCCGGCTGTAGCATTCAAAAACAGAAGTTAAAAAACCATCAAAAGTTCCGTCATATGTGTAAATAATCATATTTCTTACTTTCATTTCACACTCCTTTAAAACTTCAAATCTTAAACGTTACTCTTTCTCAGTGAAGAGGAGGCAATGCAGGTTTAAAATCTGTAAACAAACTCATTTGTGTGTCCAGCGCCTTTTTATTTTTTGAAACAGATTCAGCAATTAGTTTGTACTTCAAACGCCGGGGATCTAAATCGCTGGAAGAAGCAGGCAATTCATTGCAAGTAATAAAGTACCGTGCCCGCTTCATCGCAATCCCAATCTTTTTTAAATGAAGGGTGTTCAGTTTCCGATGACGGCGAGCCTGTACAATCCTTTGTGCCGACTGCACACCTATTCCAGGCACACGCAAGATCATTTCGTAATCGGCACGATTTATATCTACAGGAAAAAGATGCATATTGCGCAAAGCATAACCCAGTTTTGGATCTACATCCAAATCCAGAAAAGGTTGATCTTCTGCCAAAATCTCCTCTGCTTTAAATGCATAAAACCGAACCAGCCAGTCGCTTTGGTATAACCGGTTTTCACGCACCAATGGCGGACGATTTAATGCAGGCAACCGCTCGTCATAATGATTTACGGGCAGATACGCCGAATAATAAACCCGCTTAAGATTTTGTCTTTTATATAATCCGGAAGAAAGCAAAATAATTTGCCGATCGGTTTCCGGAGTGGCGCCCACAATTAGCTGCGTACTTTGACCCGCCGGGGCAAAAAGAGGTACCTTCCGGTATTTCCGATGCTCTTCTTTACTCACCAGAATTTCATTTTTTATCTGGCTCATGGGCGATAAAATACCGGGATAGTTTTTTTCGGGAGCCAGCCGAAGCAGATTTGATTCTGTAGGAATTTCAATATTCACGCTAAGGCGATCGGCCCAAATCCCCGCTTCGTGAATCAATTCCTGGCTGGCTCCCGGTATGGCTTTGAGGTGAATGTATCCGTTGTAGTTTTCCTCCACACGGAGTTTTTTGGCAACAAGCACCATTCGCTCCATTGTAAAATCGGGGTTACGGATGATTCCTGAACTTAAAAAAAGGCCTTCAATATAATTGCGTCGATAAAAACCAATGGTGAGATCTACTATTTCCTGTGGCGTAAAAGTTGCACGCGGACGATCGTTTGTGCGCCGATTAATACAATAAGCACAATCGTAAATACAACTGTTGGTCATCAGAATTTTAAATAAACTAATGCAACGCCCGTCTTCTGTAAAACTATGGCAAATGCCGGCGTAAACTCCGTTTCCTAATCCTCCGGTTGTATTTTTTCGGTTACTCCCGCTTGATGAACACGAAACATCATACTTCGCTGCATCAGCCAGAATATTCAATTTCTGTTGTATTTTTTCACTATCCATAATTTCTACAATAAAACCCCGGCATAAAACCGGGGATTTTGAACCTCAATAAACAGGGATAATTACTCCCGGGAAACTCAATCAAGAAATGATAATATAATTATCAAAATCAACGATAATAAATTAATCATTTATTTTAAACCGAAAACTTTTTTTGTAATTTTGATCAATAAAAATTCAGGAGAATGAACTATTTCAATAGCAATATAAAACTACTACGCACCCGAAAAGGGCGCACACAAAGTGATTTAGCAGCAGCGATTGAACTAAAAAGAACCACCGTTAATGCACTTGAAAATTCTATCAGTCAACCAACGGTACCTCATCTGCAGAAATTTTCCAAATATTTCGGAATTGCTATCGATACATTAATCAACGTAGATTTAAACCAACTTTCTGAAAGCCAGTTTACCGAACTGCAAAACGGATTTGATGTATTTATCCGCGGAACCAAATTACGGGTAATTGCAACAACAGTTGATTCGCAAAACAACGACAATATTGAATTTGTAAACGAAAAAGCAAAAGCGGGTTATGTAACCAGTTTTGCCGATCCGGAATACATTGGCAACCTTCCGGTTTTTCAACTTCCGTTTTTATCAAAAGAAAAGAAATACCGTGCATTTACTATTTCAGGAGATTCTATGTTGCCAATACCCAGTGGATCGGTGGTAATTGGCCAATTTGTACAGAATTTTTACGACATAAAAAAAGGAGAAGGATATATAGTCGTTACTCGCGAAGAAGGAATTGTTTTCAAAATTGTGCAGGATTATATTTCTGCCAAAAGGGCATTGTTACTTGCATCGTTAAATTCAGCTTTTCGTCCTTATGAACTCCCCATAACCGAACTAAAAGAAGTTTGGCGGTTCGTTTGTTATTTAAATACTGAAATTCCGGAACCTGCTGCAGATATTCAAAAGGTATTGCAAACGGTAAATGAGATGAAAACCGAGATACAAAGTTTAAAAGTACGAAAAAGGTAAACCAGAAAATGATAATCCATCCAATGTCAGATATAATTCATCTTCACTTGACTGCCCCAACTTTCAAGGTTTCAAAAAACATGAAAGTTTAAACGGGCAGTATACAAGGTTAAGTGTTATTCCTCCGAACTTGTTCTGCCTGCGCTTTTGTAATCCATGTTTTGCCATGATCGTTAGACCGTATATTCTCCCATTTAAAAGTATTCTCCTGAATATCATAAAAAATCCATTTCATATAAAGGCCCAGTGGGACAACGCAGGTTAGTACAATTTTATCTTCTTCTTTACCGGCAACCAATTGAACAGCTTCTCCGGTGCATCCGTAAAAAATATCCCAGTTTTTGTTTAACGGATTATAAATACGAATAGTGGTTCCATATTCCCGCTCCAATTCGCCGGTTTGTGAATTAATTTTAGATGTAACAAACGTATCTTGCAGAGCCCGTCCTTCCAACACCCGCGAAAAAGTCCATTTCCCATCATGAATTGATTCATTTTTCAACCCAATATTATCATGCCATTAAAATCCCAATCCCCAATCAAAGGCGCAAAATAATCGTGTTCTTGCGGGATAATATCATGCTTTTTATCTGCGGTTAAACCTGCATTATGCAATAGGAATTAAAAAAATCGCCAAATTGCTTAATTTTATTTACTACCTGCAAACCAGCCTGGTTACCTTCTACTTGAATTGATTACAAACAAAAATACCGGAATCAACATTGCACCTAAAACTACATAAGAAAACCAGGCACCAAGCCCTTCTAATTGTCCGTTTGCATTACCTATTGTTTTAAAAACAAGCAGTCCTAAAACAACCACAATTATAAATTTCAGATAACGAATAAGCCGTGTTGCATTTGTATATTGTTTCAATGCATTTTTTTCTGTTATGGTGGTTGGATAATTAAAAATATGAGGAAAACGATTTAAAATGGTCATTATTATAAAAAGAACCGTTGCAACTGCCGGCAAAAGCCAGATTGTAGATTTACTGCCAAATCCATCTATTTTCCCGGCAGCGTTATAATGAGTAGGAATGGAATCTGGCAAATTAGAATAATTCACAATCGTTAAAATCCAAACGGCTAAAACAGCCAACCAACCAATAATCTCAGAGGCTTTGTCAACAAACGTAAGGTCTATTTTAATTTTTGGCCTTCCCTCCATTTCTATTATCGTTTTAGTTGCTATTCTCTCCTTATTGCCTATCAAAACACAAACAGTTAATTCCACATACTAAATTAACAAAAAACCACAAGCGAGTATTCACATTCTTTTATTTGTCAGGAGGTCTATTAGCATACTTTTGCGATATACCAGAAACACATTTCTACACTCACCAGGAGAACTACACAGATAATACCAAAACTGGAAATATCCGACAAAAAAAATCGGATAAAAAAACCTTAATATTCATACCGCAACTTCAACACAAATTCCGTATCTTTTTTTCTGAAAATTGGAAGTTAAACCTACTAAAGTTTCATTAATGACTTATGAAGATTTTATAAACCAACCTGAGTTTCAGGAAGTGTTAACAGAAGCCCAAAAGCTAAAGGGCAAAATATTCTCCGATGTAATTGATGATGAAGGTCATCAATACGTTGATTTAGTACAGGAAGGTGGTGGTGTTTTGGGAATTGCCCTTGTGGGCTACACCTATATTCTTGAAACGGCCGGCATTCGTTTTTTCCACCTGGCAGGAACTTCTGCCGGAGCTATCAATACGCTGGTACTTGCAGGAATTGACAGCATTGAAAAAGCAAAGTCGAAACAGGTGCTGGACGTGTTAGCCAAACAAGATCTTTTTGAATTTGTTGACGGCGACCCCGTTTTAAAAGCTATTATTCAAAAAGTAATAGATGGAACACCGTTCAAAAAAGTACTGGGTAAATTACTCTGGAATTATAAAAAGATTAAAAAAGCAATTTTCATCAACTTAGGGCTAAACCCGGGAGAAAAGTTTGAAATGTGGCTGGAAACAGTACTAAAGGAATCGCCGCAAAAAATAACAACTATAGGAGAATTGCAGGAAAAAAGAAGCTACAAATATTTTCCGCAGGGACTACGCCACAGAGAACTTGGGGCGATTACCGATGAAAAAGCGCTGATTCATGTAATTGCAGCCGACCTTTCCACACAAACAAAAGTAGAGTTTCCTCGCATGGCCCATTTGTACTGGGGCGAAAAATATAAGGAGCAATCACCTGCCAAATTGGTACGCGCATCCATGTCAGTACCATTCTTTTTCACTCCTTTCCAAATTGAAAATATACCCGGCGCAGGAGAACCTGCCTCTCTGGCCTGGGATGAATGTGCCAATTATTGCGGAACCATTCCTGATAAAGTAAAATTTGTAGACGGTGGAATGGTATCTAACTTTCCCATTAATGTATTTCATTCACAGGCAGGTATTACTCCAAGAAAACCAACATTTGGAGTGAAACTAAGCGCCTACAGAAACAAATGTGCCGATGTAGACGATCTCTCTGGTTTTATCGGCTCTATGATTAGCACCATGCGACACGACTCTGATAATGAATTCATTATCCAAAATCCGGACTTTGAAAAGTTGATTTGTTTTATTGATGCAGATCAGGATTTCAAGTGGTTGAACTTCAAAATGAGCGATGAAAGAAAGAAAAAGCTGTTCCTTTTAGGTGCCCGAAAAGCACTTGCTTTTATACAAAATTTTAACTGGGAAGAATATAAAATACTCCGAACAAAGTAAGAATCACACCAAAGTAAGATGGAAGTGAACATTTTAGCTACCTTTGCATAAGAATTAGATGTTATAATTTTTATGAAATTTACCGAACTGGGTATCCACGAAGATCTTTTGGATGCCATCGCATACATGGGGTTTGATAATGCAACGCCCATCCAGGAGCAAGCCATTCCAATTATTCTTGCAGGAGATGATTTAATTGCCTGTGCCCAAACAGGAACAGGAAAAACAGCTGCCTTTCTGGTTCCAATCCTCGATTTAATCGCCGATTTACAAGGTGGAGAAACATCTACCCTGATTATTGTCCCCACTCGGGAACTGGCTATGCAAATCGACCAGCAAGTGCAGGGAGTGGGCTACACCATGGGAATTAACTCCATTGCTATTTATGGCGGTGGCGATGGCGACAACTGGGGACAGCAAAAACGCGCGCTCACCCAGGGAGCCGACATTATTATAGCTACCCCCGGAAAGTTAATTTCTCATCTGAACCTGGGATATGTGAAATTTGATACCATCAAGTTCCTTATTCTGGATGAAGCCGACCGAATGCTTGATATTGGTTTTTATGACGATATCGTAAAAATTATTTCGTATTTACCCAAAGAACGGCAAACACTGATGTTTAGCGCAACCATGGCGCCAAAGATAAGGACACTTGCCTCTAAAATACTGGTAAATCCACAGGAAATAAACATTGCTATTTCCAAACCGGCAGAGGGTGTTTTGCAGGCAGCATATCTATGTTATGACAGTCAAAAAATTGCTTTAATTAATCACCTGATATCTGAAAACCCGGATTACAACAGCATTCTTGTTTTCTGTTCTACGAAAAAGAAAGTAAATGAACTGGCGAGTTCCTTCCGCAAAAATAAATTTCAGGCAGAAGCCATTTCGTCCGATCTGGAACAAGACAAACGGGAGGAAGTTTTGCAGGGATTCAAATCAAAACGAACCCGCATTTTAGTGGCGACCGATGTTTTAAGTAGGGGAATTGATATAAAAGAGATTAACCTTATCATTAATTTCGATGTTCCGCAAGATGCTGAGGATTATGTGCACCGGGTTGGAAGAACCGCCCGCGCCGATTCAACCGGAGTAGCGCTTACCCTTGTAAACGAAAAAGATATGTTCTATTTCCACCGGATTGAGCAGTTAATTGAAAGACAGGTTTTTAAAATCCCAATGCCAGAACAATTTGGTAATGGTCCGGAATGGAAAACACCTGCGACAAAATCCAAATTAAAAAAACGGAAGTTTCAAGGAAAAAGAAAATTCACAAAAAAACGACCGCCAAACAAATAAACAAAGGCATTCTGAAAATTCAATCAACCATTTTCCCCCATTCACTAAATACAAACTCTACGGATTATTAAAAGAAAAATGCGTTTTTATTTAAACGAGTATAAAATGCACCTCATCCAGCCTCGAACTTTGGTTTGATTTAAATAGCCCGCAACTCATTTGAGACACATCTCACACTCATCTATGAAAGCACTACAAATCAAAAACTTACAAAATACACAAGAATCACTTTTCTGAAGAAATAGAAAAAAATCCATTCTTTTCGTTAGTTTTGCTAAAACAAACGTGTTCTTATGGGAAAAGTATTTTTGCCCGTAGCGGCTTTTATTTTAATAGTTCTATCCAGTTGCAGGGAACAACCGCAGGAAGACAAAATACAGATTTTGGGTTGGAATATTCTTACCGACCACACACCAACAGCAATACGCACTCTGGAAGCAAGCACCAATTACCATGTGAATCAATTGCAACTTTCCCACCAAATTTGCCACGATCTAAAAGATGTAAAACACCAGTGGAATCGCAATATTGTAAACAATCTAACAGAAAGGGCGCATGAGCTGGGAATACCGGAAGTTGTTGTGTGGGATCACGCATTATATGATCTGGATTACTATCCGGATCGCTTTAAAACCGACAACAATAAAGTGCTGAACCTCGACAATCCAGATTTTTGGGAATGGTTAAAAGACGACTATAGAAAAATGCTCGATAAAATCCCAGAGGTAAACGGAATTGTTTTAACATTTATAGAAACTGGCGCAAGTGTGAAAAACCAGTATTCAGAGATACTAAAAACACCACAGGAAAAACTGGCAGCTATGGTAGATTCGCTGGCTTCGGTTATTGTTTACGAACGAAATATGAAGCTCTATCTCCGAAGTTTTATATACAACAAAAATGAACTGGATAACCTGATGCAATGTTTCTCTTTAATAAAATGCCCCGAAATAGTGGTAATGGCCAAGGAAACACCGCACGACTTTTTTGTAACGCACCCGGCTTCCTGGTGGATTGAAGATATTCCGTTTCCGGTAATCATAGAATTTGATGCTGCCCATGAATATAACGGACAGGGAATTGTGGCCAGCTTCTTCCCCGATGTTCACATGAAACGATGGGAATATTATCAAAAACTATCCAATGTAATCGGATTCTCCATTCGTACCGACCGGTTTGGGAAAACCAGTATTTTAAATCGCCCGCCGGAGATTAACCTTTTTGCCATTCACGAAGCGACACAGAATCCTGAAATAAATACAGATGAGGTAATTAATAAATTTATCAAAGAAAAATACGACTCAACATTGGTTCCTTACCTCAACCCGGTTTTTAAAATGGCTTCCGAAATTATTTTATCATCTTATTATACACTCGGACTTAACACCACAAACCACTCAAGACTCAATTTTAAGTACCGCTCCATCTATACCCGGCATGTTTCCGGCAGATGGATGGAAAACCCGGAAGTATACATTGGTCATGGAGTAGACCAAACTTTCCACTATTGGAAAGACATTGTAAATCACCTTGCACCGGCAGATGTAAAGAAGGAAGAGGAAACCAATAAAATTGAAATACCGGAAGTTTTTGAAAATAACTGGATTCAGCCGGAAGAATTAATGGATACAACCTACCTGAATTATATACTCGCCGAAAAAAGATATGGGGTTGAGCAGGCCAAAGAAGCAATGCTCCAAATAAAAATAGCCAAACCTTATTTCACCAAAGCAAAAGGATTTAACCAACTTTACCACATATATAACCGGACATTAATGAGTGCCAGGCTTCGAAAAGCATATGCCCAGGTATACTATTCAAAGCGTATTTGGGAAAGAGGCAAAGAATTCCAAAATGGAAAATTGAAAAACCTGATTGCCGAAGGTGTGGAAGAAATAAAAAGTGTTTCAACAGATATGCACAACTACCGCAAAAAAGGCCCAACCGGAGGCCAGTACGAGTGGGAGGAAGATGCTGACATTGCCATGCAACTGGTAAATGAAATACAGAGTAGCGGTATTTTAACCTGGAAACAATAAATTTCTGAATCTTCTCATTCTTTTCTACTTTTGCAGCTTAATTCATAAAAATGAAACGGGTAGTAGTAGGACTTTCGGGAGGAGTAGATTCAAGTGTAGCTGCTTATTTACTAAAACAGCAAGGGTACGACGTGGTAGCACTTTTTATGGTAAACTGGCACGAACGCGTGGGGGCGATTACCAGTGCATGTACCTGGGAGGAAGATGCACTGATAGCTAAAATGGTCGCTAAAAAACTCGACATTCCCTTCCACATTGTTGATTTAAGCAAGGATTATAAGAAACGGGTAGTGGATTATATGTTTGCAGAATACCAGGCAGGCAGAACTCCCAACCCCGATGTACTCTGTAACCGGGAGATAAAATTCGATACATTCCTTGAAGAAGCCCTTAAATTTGATGCTGATGTTGTGGCAACAGGCCACTACTGTCGCAAAAGCGAAGTAGAAGTAAATGGTGAAACCATTCATCAACTGCTTGCCGGGAAAGATCCCAACAAAGATCAGAGCTATTTTCTTTGTCAGCTAAACCAGCAGCAACTGGGAAAAGCCATGTTTCCTATTGGTCATTTGCTAAAGCCTGAAGTCAGGAAAATTGCCAAAGAGCAAAACTTACCTACAGCTGAACGCAAAGACTCGCAAGGAATATGCTTTGTAGGGAAAGTAGACTTACCCACCTTTTTACAACAACAGTTACAGCCCAAAGTCGGTAATATTATTGAAGTTCCCGCCGAATTTATGGAAAAGAAAAAACAGGTTGAGCAAATAGAAGAAAATTACCGCAAACTATGTTTTGAATACCCATACAAACCATGGAACGGCGAAATGATTGGAGAACACCAGGGAGCTCATTTTTATACCATTGGACAACGTAAGGGATTAAACATTGGCGGGCACAAAGAACCACTCTTTGTTGTTGCAACCGATGTAAAAAGAAATATTATTTACGTTGGTGAAGGCCAGAATCATCCTGGGTTATTCCGCCCCGGATTGTTTGTTTCAGCTACTGATATGCACTGGATAAGGCCCGACATGAAAATGGTTCCGGGAGAAAAAAAAGAATTCGATATTCGGATTCGCTACAGGCAACCATTGGAGAAAGGAACCATCCATATGAAGGAAGAAGGAGCTTATTTCCTTTTTGAGAAAGAACAACGAGGCATTACATCCGGGCAATTTGCAGCCTGGTACCTTGGTGAAGAACTGATTGGTTCTGGTGTTATTGCCTGAAACAAAAAGAGAAAACAACAGAATAATGAAACATCAGCCGGTAAGTCTTCCTACTTTATATTAAATTAGCGCAAAATTAGTGAGTATGATAAAATCAATGACAGGCTTTGGGAAAGCCGAAATAGAGGTAAACAATAAAAAAATTACCATCGAAATAAAATCGCTCAACAGCAAACAATCTGATATAAATACAAGAATCCCCGCTCTTTACCGCGAAAAAGACATCGAAATAAGAAAAGTAATTTCGGAAAAACTCGTACGCGGAAAAATCGATTTTAATATTTATGTTGAAAATTTGGGCGACGAATCAAATTCAAAAATTAATGAGCCCATTTTAAAAAGTTACTTTAAACACCTGAAACAAATTAGTTCCGATTTAGGCCTGACAGTTGACCACACTACGCTGCAATCGGCCATGCGACTTCCGGATGTAGTAAAAACAGAATATGAAACACTGGATGAAGCTGAATGGGAAACCATTTTGACAAATATAAAAAAGGCATTGCAAGATATTGAAGCCTTTAGAATACAGGAAGGAGAAGCTCTGAAAACAGATATTTGCGGAAACGTAAAAAGCATTCAGGACTTACTGGGGCAAATTGCTCCGTTTGAAGCTCAACGAATTGAGAATGTAAAAACACGTTTAACGGATAATTTAAACAGCTTGAAATTAAACGGAAATGCAGATGAAAACCGCTTTGAGCAAGAATTGATATTTTATCTGGAACGGCTGGACATTAACGAAGAAAAAGTACGACTGGCCAACCACTGCTCCTACTTTATGGAAACGATAGAGATGAAAGTAAGCAGTGGAAAAAAACTTGGGTTTATTTCGCAGGAAATTGGCAGGGAAATTAATACTATTGGCTCCAAAGCCAACGACAATAATATTCAGCGGATTGTAGTACAAATGAAAGACCATCTGGAAAGGATAAAGGAACAGTTGTTGAATATTTTATAAACCCGGAAGAATGGAACAGAAAACAACTAAAAAAGGGAAACTCGTTATATTTTCAGCGCCGTCAGGAGCAGGCAAAACAACCATTGTAAAACAATTACTGCAAAAGAATTTAAATCTTGAATTTTCAGTTTCTGCAACCTGCCGTGAAGCCAGAAAAAATGAAATAAATGGGAAAGATTATTACTTTCTTTCCCAGGAACAATTTCAGGAAAAAATCGACAACGAAGAGTTCCTTGAATGGGAAGAAGTCTATCTCGGAACCCGCTATGGAACCTTAAAAAGTGAAGTAGAACGTATCCGCAACCTTGGTAAAAACGTAATTTTTGATGTGGATGTAGTTGGCGGGCTAAACATCAAAAATTTTTATGGTGATGACTCGCTTGCCATTTTTGTGCAGCCGCCTTCGGTAAAAGAACTGGAAAAAAGATTGCGTTTTCGCTCTACTGAAACCGAAGATAAAATACAGGTTCGCCTCGCAAAAGCAAAACACGAACTTAGTTATGCTGAACATTTTGATGTAATTATTGTAAATGACAATCTGGAAGAGGCCATAAAAAATGCAGAGACTGTAATAAGTCAGTTTTTAAAATGAGTAATCATGCAACCGACATACATTCATCAAAGTCGGCTTTGCCGTTAAAAATAGGATTATACTTTGGTACATTTAATCCCATTCACAACGGGCACATGGCCATTGCTAATTACATTATTGAATACAGTGATATCGACCAACTCTGGTTTGTTGTCTCCCCCCAAAACCCGCATAAACGAAAGCAAAATTTATTAAAAGATCACCACCGGCTGGCAATGGTTCGTTGCGCTGTAGAATATGACAATCGGTTTCGGGTGTCCAATATTGAATTCGGCCTTCCCAAACCCAGTTATACCATCGATACATTAACATACTTAAAGGAGCAATACCCTGAACACTTCTTTAAAATTATAATGGGCTCTGACAATCTGCGAAAATTTCACCAGTGGAAAAATTACGAGCAAATTATTTCAAACTACGGCGTAATTGTTTACCCCCGTCCGGGCTTTGAGCCAGAAAAATACCAACTACCTCCTTCTACCGAAATTGTTGAGGCTCCCCAAATGGAAATTTCATCCACCTTTATAAGAAATGCCATAAAAGAAGGAAAAGACGTTCGCTATTTCCTTCCTTTAAAAACCTGGGAATACCTGGACGAAATGAATTTCTACAAGTAATTTCCCATCAAAACTATCGCGTTTTTGTCATATCTTCATCCACACAGATAGTGTAATTGGCAACACCTGTATTCGTTTCGCTCAATTCTTTCACCTCTTTTTGCGACACAGTAGTGATTGTTATACCATTTCAATAGTATAATGCCGCATATTTATTAACTTTAAGGCATGGGAAAGAAATCAAGACTGGTAATAAAAGAAGGTGTATCGACACTAAAAAATGTATTATCCCGGCAAGTTTCACTAACAGGCGAGAAGCGGGTAAAATGTCTTCTTTATATTCAGGAAGAAAGATTCAGGACGCGTAGGGAACTGGCTTCATACCTGGGGATACACATCCGTACCATGGAAAGATGGTTGAAAACATATCAATCAGAAGGACTGGAATCCATGGTTTCAAATAAACCAAAACCCAAGCCATCAGTACTAATTAGGAAAGAAATCCATGAAGGATTGAAGAGCAGGGTAAATAATGGTTCTAATCCTTTTTTAGGATACTGGGATGCGCAACAATGGGTAAAACAGGAATTTGGAGTAGAGATAAAATATCATACGCTTAGAGGTTATTTGATAAAACACTTTAAAACCAAAGTAAAAAGTCCGAGGAAATCGCATATCAATAAAGATAGTCAGGCTACAGAAGCCTTTTTAAAAACTACCTGATACATTCAACCAGATTAGAATAAGTCTGGATAAAGATAAATACGATTCCATCAACTTGTATTTTCAGGATGAAAGCCGCTTTGGGCTGATGACCCATATCGGGAGCTGTATCGCAGCAGTAGGAGTACGCCCGGTAATTAACTACCAGCACCGTTTTTCAACTACTTACCTGTACGGGAGCTATTCCCCGATAAATGGCGATTCTTTTGTTTGGGAAATAGAGGGGACAACCAGTGAAATTTTTGAAAAATATTTATCTGCATTTTCTACATATAACCCCCGGGAATATAAAATTGTAATTATTGACAATGCCCGCTTTCATTCTGTTAAAGCGTCTAACATTCCCGACAATATTTTTCTTCTCAACATTCCTGCTTACACTCCTGAACTTAACCCATGCGAACAAATCTGGCAATACATCAAAACCAGGTATAAAAATCAATTATTCAACAATATGCTGCAACTTAAAGAATGGCTTTGGAATATAGTCAACACAATGCAGCCAGAAACAATAAAATCGATTACTGGAAACAGGAAATATCTGAAATTATTCAATGCGGCATTTAATAATTAAATTGGTATTACAATCTTCAAATCCGGATTTGCCCGTTTCAAATACCAGTAAATACTCTCAAAATTATCGGAATGATATGAGCCGTTAAAATGTAAAACCTGCTTACCGGGCAACCAGTTTTTTAATATAAAATATGCCATAGTTGCATCTTTAATGGCCTGCGCCTTGGGAAAATTAGGAGAAACGTGGCTCGCCATTCCCGACATATTCATCAAACTTTTATAGCATTCCAGCTCAGCATCGTATGCCACAGGCAATGGTGGTAAAAAAGCTTTTGCTTCATCGGAAAGTTGATTTAAACCTTCAAAGCCCTTTTTATTAACCAGTGAAGCATAGCGGCGTGGAATATTGCTTGCCACAAAATGAATCCCATGAACTTTGGCAAATTCAATCAGCGGTTTGTAATCCGTTTTGTAATTAGGCCAGATACGAGCTTCCGATTCAAAATAGCTCTGAGAAATTAAGCTGTCAAGATATTCATCTAAAATCACCTGATTATCCGTCTCAAACATTTCGGCAGCCAACACCAGCTTCTCCTTTTTAAGCTCATACAAATCTTTGGTTAACTCCAACTCCAGCCAATGGGAAATAGGATTATCATGCGATTCTCCAAACAAAATAACATCTGCTTCTTCTAACTCATTTAACATTTTGTTGTACTTTACCGTTTTGCCATCTTTATTGTAAAGCAAATAGGCTGGCTTATCTGCTTTGAACCCGAAAAAAAGGAAAAATGAAACGATTAATAAAATCTGAAATATTTTCATTCTAAAAAAATTTATATTTATAAGTAATGCTTAGAACAAAGAAAACAAATTTCAGTTTAACAAAAGAAGCGGCTAGTTCAATAGTTAACAATTGACAGGACACACAACAAATTTAAATATATACAATGGTTGAAACAGGATGGTTTTACAGTCTCTTTATTGATCCAGTTTTGGTTCCTTTCAGAAAACGAATTAAGGATGAAATTGAAGAAGGGCAGCAAATAATTGATATTGCCAGTGGAACCGGAGCATTCATTTTTGAATGTGCCTCCAAAGTATCAAGTGCAGTAGGAATCGATCTTTCTGACTCGATGATAAAGAAAGCCCGAAGTACAAAAAATAACAGGCAAATTGAAAATGTAGACTTTTATGTGAGCGATGCCACCAACCTTTCCGCATTTTCAGATAAACAATTTGATGTGGCAACCATGTCACTGGCACTGCATCAGTTTGCTCCTGAATTACATGCTCCCATTTTAAACGAAATGAAAAGGGTAGCCAGCAAACTTATCATTCTGGACTATGCAGTACCGTTGCCTAAAAATTATGCAGGCAGGGGTAGCAAAATAGCCGAGTTCTTTGCGGGAAAAGAACATTACCGTCATTTCAGAGAATTCTACTGCAGAGGTGGACTAAATAAAATATTGCCAAAGAATCAACTACAAATTACAAAATCGATTGTTACAGGAAGGGGAGCTTTTCAACTCGTTGTTTGTGAAGCAGCAGCCCAAACAAAAAGTGCTTAAGAGAACAGTAACTTATCTTCTGGAGAAGATAACCTTTAACAAAAAAAGATTCACTGTTAAAAAATATTTTCCCCAATGTCTTCTAATTTTATTGTTGTAATTTCGTGCAGTTTCCCGGAAAATAACAAAGGGAACCAAAACATACAAACATAAAATCATTGAAATAAAAACAATGAATTTTAAATGTAAACAGGCAAACGACCGCTTCGGGGGAAATTGGTCGTTAAGGGAAATATAAATTAAATTTATTCACATGAAGAAAATATCAATTGTAGCATCTTGCATGCTCATGCTTGTTTTTTTAGCATGTAATCAAAAATCTCAAAAAAAGTCGATGGAAAAGAACACAAACCTGGCAGATAATCCGTTTATGCATGCCAGCACATTGCCTTTTCAGGCACCTGATTTTAATAAGATTAAAGACAGCGATTTTGAACCTGCCTTTGATGAAGGGATAAAAGAACAACTGGCCGAAATTGATCAAATAGCCAACAACAAAGAAGAGCCAACTTTTGAAAACACGCTGGTTGCTTTGGAAAAAAGTGGTCAGTTACTTAACCGGGTTGAGTACGTTTTTGAAATGCTGACTGGTGCCAATACCAATCCTACACTTCAGGATTTACAGGAAAAAGTTGCTCCTAAAATGGCAGCCCAAAACGATGCGATTTTCTTAAATCCAAAACTTTTTGAGCGGGTAAAAAAAATTCATCAGAAAAAAGATGGATTAAATTTGGATGCTGAATCAGCCCGTTTGCTTGAATATTATTACGATGAATTTGTTCGTTCAGGCGCTAATCTTTCAACAGAAAAAAAAGAACAGCTTAAAAAGCTAAATGAAGAAGAAGCATCGTTAAGTGCCAAATTTACGAACCAACTTTTAGATGCAGCTAAAAACGGAGCGTTGCTGATAGACAATCAGGAAGCATTAAACGGGTTGTCGGAGAGTGAAATCGCCATGGCTGCACAAAATGCCAAAGAGAACGGGAAAGACGGGAAATACCTTCTTTCTTTACAGAATACCACTCAACAACCTGATTTGCAATCGCTGGAAAATCGCTCGACCAGGGAACAACTCTTTGATGCATCATGGACACGCGCCGAAAAAGGCGACTCTAACGATACTCGCGAAACAATAAAACGCCTGGCCGAACTAAGAGCAGAAAAAGCAGAATTACTCGGGTTTCCAAATTATGCAGCCTGGACATTACAGGATCAGATGGCCAAAACACCGGAAGCCGTTCAGGAATTCCTTTCAAAACTAGTTCCTCCAGCAACTGCAAATGCCCGTGAAGAGATTAAAGACTTACAAGCGGTTATAAATAAAGAAAAAGGTGGTTTTCAGTTGGAACCATGGGATTGGAACTATTACGCAGAAAAAATAAGAAAAGCGCGATACGACCTCAATGAAGATCAAATAAAACCTTATTTTGAACTTTGGAACGTATTGGAAAATGGTGTTTTTTATGCTGCCAACCAACTATATGGAATTACGTTTAAACAACGAAACGACATTCCGGTATATCAACCAGACATGCGCGTTTATACCGTTGTAGACAAAGATGGCAGCGATATTGGGTTATTCTACTGCGACTACTTTAAACGTGATAATAAATCGGGTGGCGCCTGGATGAGCAACGTAGTTGGCCAGTCAAAATTGATGGGGACAAAACCGGTTATTTACAACGTTTGTAACTTCACTAAACCAGCAAAAGGACAACCAGCGCTTATTAGCTGGGACGATGTAACAACTATGTTCCACGAATTCGGACATGCACTTCACGGATTATTTGCTGACCAAATGTATCCTAGCCTTTCCGGAACCAATGTAGCACGCGATTTTGTAGAATTACCATCACAGTTTAATGAACACTGGGCGCTTGACTCAAAAGTTTTTGAACACTACGCTACACATTACAAAACAGGCACCCCAATGCCGCAGGAACTAGTTAATAAGATTAAAAAATCAACCACTTTTAACCAGGGATATGCTCTTACCGAGATTTTGGCAGCTGCATCTCTGGATATGCAATGGCACACCGTACAAGCAGGAAACAAAATTAATTCGGTAGATGAGTTTGAAAAAGAGGCATTGAAAAGGACACATCTGGATATAAAAGAAATACCTCCACGCTACCGCTCGTCTTATTTCTTACACATTTGGAGCAACGGATACTCGGCAGGGTATTATGCATATTTGTGGGCAGAAATGCTGGATGATGATGCCTATGCATGGTTTGAAGAAAACGGCGGTTTAACCAGTGAAAATGGCCAGCGGTTCCGCGACATGATTTTATCTCGTGGTAATACCGAAGACTTGCACAAAATGTTTGTCGATTTTCGTGGGCATGAACCAGATATTAAACCCATGCTAAAAGATCGTGGGCTTATAAAATAAACAGCTTTCACATTCTTTAGAAGTAGGCTCAAACAATAAAAGAAACCGCGAAATTATCAAATGATAATTTCGCGGTTTCTTTTTACTCTTATATAAGGTATATAACAATCCTATACCAGAATTAACAAATGTTTATGGATTCTCACTAAAAAGGAGAATCCTTTTTTACAATTTTGCCAGCTCGTCTTTTAACCATTTGGGGCGGTTTGTGGTAAATTTAGTTACACCAAGTTCATTCAGCCTTTTTGCTTCCACAGGGTCGTCTACCGTCCAGGTAAGCACTTCCATATGGAACTCTTTTGCTAAATCCATAATCTCTTTATCAATAATGCTATGATTCAGGTTTACACCATCCAAACCAGCCTCCGCGGCTTCGCTCATCTTCTTTTTTACAGTCGATTTTGAAGAACTCAACCAATAGCATTTATTATCGGGGAACAATTCTTTCGTTTTTACAATTGTTTTCCAATCAAAAGCAATAAAAACAATCTGGCCTGCCTTTCCGCTTTGTTCAACAATCCTTTTAAGGTGGGGCAATACAACTGAGTCGCACTTTATTTCAACCACTAATGTTTTTCCTTCCGGAACTGTTTCAATTATCTCCGGGAGAAATGGAATTTTTTCTCCTTTGTATTTTTCATCTTTCCAGCTTCCGGCATCCAAATCTCGTAATAGAATAGAAGGAGTATCCTTCATTACCAAATTCTTTTTCCCGGAACAGGTACGCTTTGTATCCTTATCATGTATTACCATTATCCGATTATCTTTCGTAAGATAAATATCTATTTCAACAGCATCTGCTCCCAGTTCCCACGCAAGATTAGCCGAAGCAATCGTATTCTCCGGCGCCAGGTATGACGCCCCTCTGTGAGCAATAAACATGTTTTGAGCAAAAGTGGTCATGGTTAACAAAAGAAGTAAAGAAGTAATTTGTAGTTTCATTGTTTCATCGTTTTAACCATCGAATATACTAATGATAAAAATATTTATGGCTAAAATTACATTAAAAAACGTAGCTTTACCGTCTCTTTTAACGTTTATGAATTCACGGTTTTCCACGCATATTGGTATATTCTTTTTAAGATGGGTAGCCAAATTCCCTTTCACTTTTATTTATCTCCTGGCCGACATCTTTTTTCTAATCATATTCTATTTAGTTGGTTATAGAAAAAAAGTGGTTCTTACCAACTTAAAAAATGCATTTCCCGAAAAAACAGAAAAAGACAGAAAAAGCATTGCCCGAAAGTTCTATCGCCATTTTGCCGATTTAATGCTGGAAACAATAAAAATGAGAGGCATGGACAAAAATGATTTCCACAAACGAATTCATTACAAAAACACGGAAGCAATCAACCGGTATTTTGATGAAGGGAAAAGTGTGGTTCTGCTAACCATGCATTACAATAACTGGGAGTGGAGTTGTAGTTTGCCTCTTGTTTTGAAACACCACATACTGGGAATCTATAAACCACTGCACAACCTCCCGTTTGATAAGTTCATGAATCAATCGAGAGAGGAACTGGGAATTGAAATGGTTCCAAATCTTCTCACGTTACGGAGGATTATTAATGCAAACAAAACCAATGAAAAAGTACTGACCTGGCTCGCTGGCGATCAAACACCTCCTGAATTTCATACACACTGGTTTATGTTTCTTAACCAGGAAGCCATGTTTTATCCCGGACCAGCAATTATCGCTAAACGTTTCAACCAACCCGTTTTCTTTCAGAAGATGGAAAAAACAGGAAGGGGAAAATACGAAACTACATTTGAACTGCTTTTTGAAAATCCGGATGAAGTTAGTGAGGTTGAAATAATGAAAGCATATATTCACAAGATGGAAGATATTATAAGAGAAAAACCGGAATATTATTTATGGTCGCACAAACGATGGAAACACGAACGACCTTCAAATCTTCCTTTAAATTTGTAGCGTTTATCCATAATAAAAAGGGCATGATTGATAAAGAACTGGTAAAAACCAATAAAAAATATTACGAAAGTTTCTGGAAGAAAACGGCAAACAAACTACTGATAGGTTTCTTAATTTTCATTTCGCACCTGCCATTTTGGATAATTTATGGCATCTCTGACTTTCTTTATATACTAGTGCGATACGTAATAAAATACCGCAAAAAAGTTATTATCGAAAACCTCACCTATGCATTCCCTGAAAAAAGTCAGGAAGAACTGAGGGAAATTGCCGGAAAGTTTTATCGCCACTTTTGCGACCTGTCTCTCGAAACAATTAAAATGTACAGTTTAAATACAAACCAAGTTAGAAAACGAATAAAATACAAGGGGATTGATAAAATTAATGCCTATTGTCGACAGGGAAAAAGTGTAATAATGCTGGCCATGCACCATAATAACTGGGAGTGGTGCAGTTCTGCACAACTGTATTGTGAACATCTGGTATTAATGATTTATAATCCTATTCGTGGGAATCAGGCGTTTGAAAAATTTCTAAGTCATTCCCGGGAGAAATGGGGAGGTGTTTCTGTTCCTGTCCACAAATCAGCCCGAACCACCTTACAATTTAACCGCCAGGGAAAACCAACAGCTCTTTGGTTGGGAGCCGATCAAACACCAAAAGAAACATCACACTTCTGGACAGTTTTTCTAAACCGGGAAGCACCATTTTTTTCCGGCCCTGAAAAAATTGCCAAACGCTCCAATCAACCGGTATTTTTTCATCATACTAAAAAAATAAAACGCGGATATTACGAAGCAGAGTTTATTCCTCTGTTTGAAAATCCGGCGGAAGCAAACGAAAAAGACATTCTCCTGGGCTATGTTGAAAAAATGGAAGAAATAATACGAAAAGAACCTGAATATTACCTTTGGTCGCATCGCAGGTGGAAACATAAACGACCGGCCAATATACCTCTTACAAAAAGAAATTAAACGATATTATAGTGTCTCAAGACAAGAATGAGATAACAAAAGACTTCGACTACACTCAGCCTGACGCCCCCGGGTCACGTTGAGTGTAGTCGAAACAGTCCTGATATTCTTACTCAAAACTTGAAGATTGACTTGACAATAGTATATACGGTTATACAAACCGATATAAAAAAAGAAGATAAAATAAGTAAGAGGATGGTATGAGTTCCAACAAAAAACAATCTATATTGGGAAAATAAAAAGGAGGAGCCGGCTTTGGTTCACTATCTTAAAGTCAAGGGAAAGTGAGTTACCATTTGAAAATATCTTTCAACTACCGACAGCCTCCTAAAAACTGCACTATCTCGTACAAATGAATAAATCAAAAACAATCACTTACAATTAATTTCACATATTTATTCATTCCTTAAAAAATCGTCTACATTTTTTGCAGCAACCTTACCAGCTTCAATAGCATGAACAACCAAACTGGCTCCTTTCTCCACATCTCCGGCTGCAAATATTTTATCTACCGACGTTTGCTTATTCTCTCCAACTTTTACATTTCCACGTTGATCGTATTCAACTCCAAGCTGGTCGAGCAACCCTGTCTGCACTGGTTGTGTAAATCCCATTGAAAGAAGAGCCAAATCGACATCAATTATTTCTGCTGTTCCCGGAACTTCACTCATTACCCAACGTCCGTTTTCATCTTTAGTCCATGCTACCTCAACAATCTCAGCTTGTGTTAACTTTCCATTCTCTCCAATAAAACGTTTGGTAGAAAGACTCCACCGACGCTCGCATCCTTCCTTATGTGAACTGGAAGTACGCAAAGTATTGGGCCAGTATGGCCATGGATTATTACCTGCACGTTCTTCAGGAGGCTTAGGCAAAATTTCAATCTGGGTAACAGACTTAGCCCGCTGACGGATAGAAGTTCCAACACAGTCGGAACCAGTATCACCACCTCCAATTACAAGCACATTTTTATCTTTAGCAAGAATACGCGCTTCTTCCGGTATTTCTTGTCCGGCAACCACTTTATTTTGCTGGGTAAGGAACTCCATTGCAAAATGTACTCCATCCAAATCACGACCTTCCACAGGCAGGTTTCTTGGTTGTTCAGCTCCCATAGCTAAAACAACGGCATCAAATTCAAGAAGTAAATCTTCTCTGGAAATATCTTCACCTACCTTTGTGTTGGTTTTGAAAATTATGCCTTCATCAACAAAAATTTCAAGTCGCCTGTCGATGATCCCTTTATTCAATTTAAAATCTGGAATACCATAGCGAAGTAAACCGCCAATTGCATCATTTTTTTCAAATACAGTAACAGAATGGCCTGCTTTATTTAACAAGTCAGCTGCCGATAACCCGGCCGGACCAGAACCAATAACAGCCACTTTTTTCCCGGTGCGGATTTGCGGCGGATTTGCCTTTACAATCCCTGCTTCAAAGGCCTGCTCTACGGTAGCACATTCATTTTCGCGAATAGTAACCGATTCTTCATGAATAGCCAACACGCATGATTTTTCGCATGGAGCCGGGCAAACACGCCCTGTAATCTCAGGAAAACTATTGGTTGATTGTAAAATATAGTATGCCTCATCTTTTCTACCACGATATAATGCATCCTGCCACTCAGGTATTTTGCTTCCTACCGGGCAGCCCCAGTGGCAAAACGGAATTCCACAGTCCATGCACCGTGAAGCCTGTAATTGCCTGTCTTTTTCGTTCAACGTCTGTTCAACTTCCCCATAGTCACAAATCCTCTCCTTAGTCGGACGATATCCTGCCTCTTTGCGGGGTACTGTCATAAAACCTTTTGGATCTCCCATATTCTTATTCTGACGTATTTTAAATTTTATTATCTACTGTTTTTTACTCGTGACGTGAAGGATCATCTTCGGTCAATTGTAATTTACGCTGTAACTCCTTCAATTTTTCCTCTTCCAAAACTTTCTTGTATTCAAAAGGAATTACCTTCACAAACCGGGGTAAGTATTCCTCCCAGTGTGTAAGAATTTTAGAAGCCAGCGCACTTTGCGTATATAACAGATGGTTGCTTATCATTGATTGCAGCTCTGAAATGTCAGATTTATCTTCCAACGGAACAAGGTCTACCAATCCGCGGTTACAATAGTAATCGAAATCACCTGTTTCATCCAACACATAAGCAATACCACCACTCATACCGGCAGCAAAATTTCGTCCGGTTTTTCCTAACACAACAACACGGCCTCCGGTCATATATTCGCAACAGTGGTCTCCTGTTCCTTCAATAACCGCTTTAGCCCCGGAGTTACGCACACAGAAACGTTCTCCGGCAACACCTCTTATATATGCTTCACCACTGGTAGCTCCATAAAACGAGGTATTTCCTATAATTATATTCTCTTCGGGTTTAAATGTTGAACCAATGGGCGGTACAACAACAATCTTCCCTCCGGAAAGTCCTTTTCCAATATAGTCGTTGGCATCGCCTTCAAGCCTGAAAGTTAACCCTTTAACAAGGAAAGCCCCAAAACTCTGTCCGGCTGTTCCGTGGAAGGTACAGTTAATTGTATCATCGGGTAAACCGGCCTCTCCGTAACGTTTGGAAATTTCACCGGAAAGCATGGCTCCGGCAGTTCTATCAACATTCACAATTTTATGTGATATCCATACTTTTTCAGCCCCCTGAATAGCTTTTTTGGATTCTCTGATTAAATCCAAATCAATATGCCCTTTATCAGGATAGGTATTTGCATGTGTATTATGAATAGGTGTTTCACTTGCTTCTTTTGGAACATAGAGTAACCTGGAGAAATCAACTTTCTTCATTTTCCAGTTTGATACTTCTTTCTTTACCTCCAGAAGATCTGTACGACCTACAATATCATCAAAACGTTCAAATCCCATTTCTGCAAGGTATTCACGAACTTCCTGCGCCAAAAAGCGGAAAAAATTAATGGTATACTCAGATTTTCCAATAAAGCGTTTACGCAATGATTTATCTTGTGTAGCAATTCCTGCCGGGCATGTATTCATGTGGCATTTACGCATCATAATACACCCCAGAACAATCAATGCTGAAGTAGAGAAGCCAAATTCTTCACCTCCCAGACAAGCAAGTGTTACCACATCTTTACCCGTCTTTAACTGACCATCAACCTGTAATTTTACGCGATCGCGCAATTTATTAAGAACCAGCGTTTGCTGTGTTTCCGAAATACCAAGTTCAACGGGTAACCCTGCATGTTTTATTGAACTGGCCGGACTCGCACCTGTTCCTCCATCTGCACCAGCAATAATAATTACATCTGAGAAAGCTTTGGCAACACCAGCAGCAATTGTTCCGACACCGCCTTCAGACACCAGCTTAACAGATACTTTAGCTCTTGGATTTGTTGTTTTCAAATCATATATAAGCTGTGCTAAATCCTCAATAGAATAAATATCGTGGTGAGGCGGAGGGGAAATAAGGGTAATTCCGGGTGTAGAGTTACGGGTTTTGGCAATAATTTTATTTACCTTAAATCCGGGCAACTGTCCTCCTTCCCCTGGTTTTGCGCCCTGTGCAATTTTAATCTGAAGTTCATCAGCATTTGTAAGGTAATTATTGGTTACCCCAAAACGACCGGATGCAATCTGTTTTATTTTACTATTTTTCAAGGTTCCAAAACGTTCAGGGTCTTCGCCTCCTTCACCGGTATTACTGCGTCCGCCAATGGTATTCATGGTTACAGCCAGTGCTTCGTGAGCTTCTTTACTAATAGAGCCATAAGACATGGCGCCAGTAACAAACCGTTTCATGATTTCCTCAATCGGTTCTACCTTTTCAATAGGTATCGGATTTCTTTTCAGATTAAAACAGCTTCGAATAAATACAGGTTTACTATTCTGCTTATCAACCAGACTTGTATATTCCTTAAACTTACTATAGTCATTTGTTCTTGTTGCCCATTGCAACAAACCAATGGTTTCCGGGTTCCATGCGTGATGTTCACCATATTTTCTCCATGCATATGTTCCGCTGTTTTCGAAACGGAAAGGCTTAGGTGTATTTTCCTCTTTATATGCATTTTCGTGGAACAGGGTTGTTTCCTTACAAATTTCTTCCAGCCCAACACCCCCAATTTTTGATATGGTTCCTGTAAAATATTTATTAATTAATTCATTATCTACGCCAATAGCTTCAAAAATCTGTGCTCCGTGATAACTCCTTAATGTAGATATTCCCATTTTAGAAAATACTTTGAGCAATCCTTTCTCAACTGCTTTTATATAATTTTTCCGTGCCTCTTTATACTCCATCTCAATTTTGCCCTCATTCACCATGTGGTCGATAGCAGCAAAAGCAAGATATGGATTAATTACACTGGCTCCGTACCCCAGTAACAAAGCAAAGTGGTTTACTTCGCGGGCTTCTGCTGTTTCAACAATAATCCCCACCTGCATACGCTTTTTAGCTTTAATCAGGTGATGGTGAACAGCGGCCACCGCTAATAAAGAAGGAATGGGTGCCTGCTCTCCGGAAATTCCTCTATCGGTTAATATTATATAGTTCTTTTTATTGTCAACGGCATCTTCAGCCTCGGCCAACATTCTTTCAATAGCACTTTCAAAACCTTTTACTCCTTCTTTTACCGGAAAAACCATAGGAATGGTTTTATGGGTAAACATTTCATCTTTCAAATCTTTGATTTTCCCCAGATCGGTATTGGTAATAACTGGCCCCTGAAACTTAATAAGTTTGCAGTGCTCCGGTGTTTCATCCAAAATATTGGAATGCACGGAACCAATATAATTGGTAAGTGCCATAACCAAACCTTCCCTTATTGGATCAATTGGTGGGTTAGTTACCTGGGCAAACATTTGCTTGAAATAATCAAAGAAACGTTTGGGTTTATCAGAAAATACAGCAGGAGGAGCATCGTTTCCCATTGAGCTGGTAGGTTCTGCCCCAATCTCACTCATTGGTTTAATTAACTCATACATATCTTCCTTGGTATACCCGAATGTTTTTGAATAAGTATCAAAATCTTCCAGATAGGAAGGAACACGCGTTTTTACCTTAATATCATTCATAAGCATACGGTTTTCCTTTAACCACATTTGGTAAGGATTCCGTCTGCTTAATTGTTCTTTCACCTCTTCATCAGGAATGATAATTCCCAACTGAGTATCAACCAATAATATTTTTCCGGGACGTAAGCGCCCTTTTTCTTTTATTTCGTCGGCACTGAAAGTTTGTACGCCAACTTCCGAGCCCATTACAATTAAATTGTTTTTGGTAATAACATAACGGGAAGGGCGTAATCCATTTCTATCAAGTGTTCCACCAATATAACGGCCATCAGAGAAAACCATTGAAGCTGGTCCATCCCAAGGTTCCATTATTGTTGAGTGGTATTCATAAAATGCTTTTAAACTTTCAGGAATCGGGTTTTTCTGGTTAAAAGATTCAGGAATCATCATACACAATGAGTGAGGCAAAGAACGCCCGGTCATGTGTAAAAATTCAAGTACATTATCAAACGAAGCTGAATCCGATTTCCCGGGTTCAATAACCGGAAGTAGTTTTTTTAGGTCTTCTCCAAAAACTTCTGATTTCATAAGAGCTTCGCGTGCCTGCATCCATAAACGGTTCCCTCGCACAGTGTTGATTTCACCATTGTGAGCAACAATACGGAATGGCTGAGCCAGATCCCAGGCAGGGAAAGTATTGGTGCTAAAGCGTGAGTGTACCAAAGCAATGGCACTTTTAAACCGCTCATGCCCTAAATCAAGGTAATACTCACGCAACTGTTCGGGCGTAAGCATTCCTTTATAAACAATTATTCTGGAAGAAAAGCTGGGTTGATAGAAACATTCCTTATGTTTCAAATCCGAATCCCGTATTTCCTTTTCTGTAAGTTTCCTTACAATATATAATTTTCTTTCAAGTGTGTCTTTTTCAAGATTTGCTTTAACAAAAACCTGCTTTACAAACGGCTCAGTTATTTTTGCTATATCGCCGGGAGCAGAGCTATTCACAGGCACATCACGATAAGCTACTAAGGTTAATCCTTCGGCCTCAATGTTCCGTGTTAACACATCAGTACAAAATTCAGCCTCTTTTTCATCCTTCGGAAGAAAAATAAGTCCGGTTCCATATTTCCCAGGTTCCCCAACATTCAGATTTAAAACTTCAGAAATAAATTCGTGGGGAATCTGCATTAGCAATCCGGCACCATCTCCGGTTGAATCATCAGCGCCTGTTGCCCCGCGGTGGTCCATATTGCGAAGTACTTCCAATCCCCGTTTAACGATTTCGTGTGAAGGTTTACCTTTTATATGAGCAACAAATCCAATCCCACAATTATCATGTTCATTCTCCGGGTTGTATAAACCCTGTGCTACAGGTAATCTCATTTGCATCAATTTTTCCTTTATTATAACATTTATATCACACACATATGCAGTCAACACGCCCCCTACAACCTGTTGCTGCAAAAATGAAAGCAAAAAACATACTTTTCTTACGAAGTGAAACCAAAATTAATTAAACACACAAAAATTTGCAATGAACGCCACAAAAATATGTGCTTAATAACATACTGTTAACCTTAAAAATTCCAGAAAAATAAGGAATTACATCCTCCAAAAATATAAAAAAATGACATTTATCACATTAGCAAGCAATTAAAACTTATTTAAAAGTTGCTCTATCGCTTTATCTACCCTTTCAAACTTGAACTGGCCGATAACTCCCTCTTTTTTCGACGAAATGGAATCGAGGCACAAATTCCCAATACTTCCCTGGTGCGAATGATTTACTTTTTTCTCCGGCACAAAAGTTCCATTCTCAATCTCCATTCCCACTTTTTTGTATGCCTCCCTAAAAGGAATACCTTCCAGCACTAAACGGTTTACTTCTTCTACACTAAAAAGATAATCATACTTCGCATCATCCAGAATTTTTGTATTAACCGTCATATTTTTTAATGCCAGTGTAGCAATATTTATGCAATCTTCCACTTCTTTAAAAGCGGGGAGAAAAACCTCTTTCACCATTTGAAGATCACGAAAATAACCACTTGGCAAATTATTTATTATCAAAGTAATCTGATTCTGAAAGCCTTGTATTTTATTGCATTTCGCACGAATCAATTCAAAAACATCCGGATTTTTCTTATGAGGCATAATACTCGAGCCAGTTGTGAATTCTGGCGGCAGTCCCACAAAATTAAAATTCTGGCTCATAAACAAACACACATCAAAAGCCAATTTAGACAACGTTGCCGCAAGATTACCAACTGCAAAAGAAACAATCTTCTCCACCTTGCCACGCCCCATCTGGGCATATACAACATTGTAGTTCATATTGTTAAATCCGAGCAAATCAGTAGTCATTTGACGATCCAATGGAAAAGAAGAACCATAACCTGCAGCCGACCCTAATGGATTTTGGTTGGTGATTTTGAAAGCCGATAGCAAAAGTTCCAGATCGTCGGTTAAACTTTCAGCATAAGCACTAAACCATAATCCAAATGACGAGGGCATAGCAACCTGCAAGTGCGTATAACCAGGCATTAAAATATCTTTTGTATCTTCCGCCCGTTCTAGCAAAACGTCAATTAATGTGTCGGTAATTCCTACCAACTCTTTAATTGCATCACGGGTAAATAGCTTTAAATCAAGTAAAACCTGATCGTTACGGGAGCGCCCGCTATGAATCTTTTTACCAAGATCGCTCAAATCTTTTGTAAGTAAAAATTCCACCTGCGAATGCACGTCCTCTACTCCTTCTTCTATAACAAAATTACCAGATTTAGCTTGTTTATACAACTTTTTAAGAGCACTCAATAATACAGGGAGCTCATCTTCTTCAATCAATCCTACCGACTGGAGCATAGTAACGTGAGCCATTGAGCCTAAAATATCATAAGGAGCAAGATACAAATCCAACTCACGATCTTTTCCTACAGTAAATGCTTCAATAGCTTCATTAACGGGTATACCTTTTTCCCAAAGTTTCATACTAAAAAATGTTGATTTTTCGCAAAGGTACCTATTTCTATCTTATTCTTTTAGCATAATCTTATAAAGAAAAAAACGATTTTGCATTCAACTTAAAATTATTCTTTACTTCAAAATAATTACATTTGAATGGCTCAATTATTTGACTATGAAGTGAAGAAAAATCCTTCTCACCCAAGGGATGAATTGGGTTTACAGAGCTCTTCATAAACACTGTTGAGCAAAGAAGAAAAAAAACAAACAAATTAACCATTTAACATGAAAAAGTATTTTCTCCCTTTAATGCTTGGTATTGTAGTTCTGCTCTCGGGATGTGCTACTATAATACACGGTTCAAAACAAACGGTAGGTATTGCGAGCAATCCGACCAAGGCCACAGTAACAGTTGACGGGCAAGAGTTTGGTCAAACACCAGTAAATGCCTCCTTATCCAGAAAAGACAATCACATTGTAGTAATTAACCTTGAGGGCTATTCTCCTTACGAAACCACTCTAACCCGAAAGGTTGATGGGTGGATTGCCGGAAATATAGTTATTGGAGGGCTTATTGGGCTGGCAGTTGATGCCATAACCGGAGGGATGTACAAATTAACTCCCGACCAAATACAGGCGGAACTATCTGGAAAAACAGCACTCGTAAACCCAAAAGACAATTTATATTTATTCGTTACACTTACTCCCAACCCTGAATGGGAGAAAATAGATACATTACAAAAAATAAACTAAAACAAAAGGATGGTGTAATAAAAGAATTTGCACCATCCTTTTCAATCCCCATAAAACACCTAAAGAAACACTGCATGTTTTGATTATGCCTGCACCATCACAGATTTTCCTTTTTTCACTTTAAAATTTCTGAAAAAATTACCACTTTTACCCCACTTTTCATTCGTTTATATTATTTTATTGAATATGAGCAAGTCAAGAAAATCGTATTGTTTTTAACTATTTTTTAGTAAAAACATACCTGTTTTCAAATAAAAGCTCCTTAAATGTAAATTATGTTCGAAAACAAACTGCTCCGTGTACTATTTATTGTTGTTGTGGCTATCGGACTATGGGGCTACTTTTCAGGACTCAATGTTGATGTTACCCGCGATGCAGGGAAGTATGCCACTGCTGCCAAAGAAATTTACCAGAACGGAAACTATATCAATTTAACAGTTCATGGCGATCCATACGATCAAAAACCACCTATGTTATTTTGGCTAGGAGCAGCGGGCTTCACTATCGGTGGAATTTCCAATTTCTGGTTTAAATTCCCTATACTTCTTGTGGTATTCCTGGGAATATACTGGAGCTACCAGCTGGGAAAAAGCCTTTACAACAAGCGGGTAGGTTATATTACAGCAACCATGCTTTTTTTCTCATTTATCTACTCGCTATATAGCATGGACATTCACACTGACACGCCATTACAGGCTTTTATAACCTTAGCTTTCTGGCAACTTTTTGAATTTATAAAAACAAAGAAAAATAAAAACTGGATACTGGGATTCATTGGCGTCGGTCTGGCTATGCTTTGCAAAGGCCCTATTGGTGCCGCTATTCCGGGCTTTGCTGTAATCGGCCACCTACTTCTTAAAAAGAAATTTAAAGAATTAACCGACTACAGGTGGTACCTGGGATTAATTCTGGCATTTCTCGTTGCCAGTCCTGCATTAATCGGGCTAATGAACCAATTTGGATGGGACGGTGTCCGCTTCTTTTTCTGGGACAACAATGTTGGCCGCATAACGGGTTCGTATGTTAAAGCAAACAACGATCCTATTTTTTATGTACACACATTATTATATCTGTTTTTACCGTGGAGCTTTATGTTTTTCATTTCTGTATTTTTCGAATTTAAATACTTGATAAAAAACAAATTCAAATCAGCTGAGTACTTCACACTTACAGGAATTTGGATTTACTTCATTATTTTAAATTCGGCCAGCAGCCAACTCCCTAATTATGTCTTTGCCATTGTCCCTCTTATTGCTGTACTTACAGCCAAATGGACCGACATTGCGATACAGGAAAGTCCATCGTTATACCGGATTTTTGAAGTAACGCAAAAAGTAGTTGTTTTTTTACTATGGGTTTGTGTATTTGTCGTTGCATTTTATCTTCTACCACGCCCCAACTGGCATATTATGTTGCTTATTATATTAAGTCTGGGTACAGGCTATTTTGTTTCAAGCAGGATAAATGATATTACTGCGCGTTTATTGTTGCCATCCGTTATTGTTTTGGCATGTATTACTGTATTAATGAATGCACATTCGTTCCCTTATGTTTTTAGTTTTCAGGCTCCGCCAAAGGCAGCACGCTATTTCAATCAGTATGCTGGAAAGAACGACCAGCTATACAATTACAATTACGGGCAGTACGAACTTTTCTTTTACAGCAATCCGGAAGCTAAGCAACTGGATTCGGAAGAAGAAATGAAAGCCGTGGTCGGGAAAAAAGGAACCTGGATTTTTACCGATGCAGCGGGTTATGCCGAGATTAACAAATTAAACCTTGTACCCGATATGGTAATGGAATATCAACACCTTTACCTGAACAGGGGAGGACGTTTTATAAATCCGAGAACCCGCACCAAGGTACTGCAGCCCATGTATTTGATAAAACTGTCAAATTAACAAAGCATGAAGTTATTTTCCAATCTCGAAAAAAAGCACTATTACCTGTTGGCAGGATGGCTACTTATTAATATTCTGCAATCGATATTTACAAATATGCACGCCGATGAATCGTATTACTGGATGTATTCGAGACATTTGGACTGGGGATATTTTGATCACCCGCCAATGACTGCATTCCTAATCTTTCTGGGCGATTCAATAATGCACAACGAACTAGGAGTACGCCTGTTTTTTCTCCTGCTTACAACATTAACAATGGCTATGATAATGAATGAGCTTAACGAAAAAAAGGACCTGTTTTTTCTCGCTTTATTTATACTGTCATTCCCATTGGTTCATACTCATATTGCCGGGTTCATGGCCCTTCCCGATACTCCACTTGTATTTTTCACTGTACTGTTTTTCCTCGGATATAAAAAATTTATTACCGAACCCAATTTAAAAATGTCTCTTCTGATGGCTGTTGTTGCCGCCGCAATGATTTACAGTAAATATCATGCCTCTTTAGTGCTTGGATTGGTTGTATTGTCGAATTTAAAACTGTTAAAGAATAAATATTTTTGGGTAACTGTTATTGTTGCAATCATGTTATTGATGCCACATATTTTATGGCAAATTAATAATCACTTTCCAACCTTTAAATATCATTTAATTAGTCGGACAAAACCCGTTAGATTTAAGACAGTACAAAACAATATTACAAGCCAGTTGCTGGTTGCCGGCCCACTGAGTTGTTTAATTGTTTTCTTCGGTTTAGCCAAATTCAGAATAAACAAAGATGCCTATAAGAGGGCGCTCATTTTCAGTATTTTGGGTTTTTATATTTTCTTTTTTATCATGAGTTTTAAAAACCGGATTGAGGCACACTACACAACTGCCATTACTCCATTACTTATGATTGCTACTTACCCTGTAATTTCAAACAATTCCGGTTTGAAAAAATGGTTTAAGAGACTTGCACTCCCCATTGTTATACTTTTCTTCTTTTTCCGTTTTTATCTGGCTGCCGATTTTCTGCCCAATTTTGGTGGAATTAAAATCTCTTTTTACAACCATAAAGCCACAACTGCCCAGATAAAAAAGCTAGCTGCCGGCAAAAAAGTAGCTTCTTTCGATAATTACGATTTCCCGGGTACATACGAATTTTATACCGGCGATCCGGTTATTCATCTGGCTACACCACGTTATCGTTATTGTCAATATGATTTATGGGATGAAGAGTCTGCCGGTGAAGGTGATTCACTTTTTGTTGTAATTCCAGATAGAATGGATCCAACAGATCTTATTCAACTTAAAAATGGAAAAAAGGTAAAAACAATTGTTATTCCAAAGTTTCAGTCGTTAAAGCATCTCTCTTTGGAGTATTCAAACAAAACCGTAAGAAACGACACTTTAACCATGCAAATTACCTTAATAAACCAATCCGGTCACACTATTGGATTAAATCACCCATCGATGCCTTTGATTGGTTTTACACAACCTAAACAAAATGAAATTTCATCAACTTCGCTGTTTAAAATCACCGGCAAAGAACAACTTTCATCCAATGAAAAAATTTCATTTAAATACAGCGTTCCGCTTAATTTGGTTGATGTAAACAAGCCTATTATCGTATTTACCCAAACTATTGATAGAAACCGGGGACAAATGTTTGCCATTGACGTGGCTGATTACAAATAAAACTGAAACTTCTTGATACATTAAATCCTATTTCATCAAGAAATCATTGTGCAGAACCTGAAGATATGCTTTGGCAAAAGAAAAATTGGGTGTCGCATTTTCTTTTTGCTCAAATGTAATAAAGTCTTTTGCGTTTAAGTCGTAAAAATATTCTCCCTCATTGGTAATATAACCCCATCCCTGGTTGCTCATATAAAAAGCATATGATGGCAGCGAGAATAAATCGTGTCCAAATAAAACAGAATCGGTTTCCCAGCCCAACTGATGAACCAACGTTGGACCCAAATCGGGTTGTCCGCCAATATGGTTTACTACTCCCGGTTTCTCAACAATTCCCCCCGTCCAAATTAATGGAATTCGATAAGTTGCCGGTTCAATAATTTCAGTTGGTCCCGGCTCAAGTGCCCCGTGGTCGGCAGTAATAATAACCAGCGTATTTTCCCAATATTTTGTCTTTTTAAACTCTCGTATAAAATTGCCAATACAACTATCAGTATAAGCAACCGAATTTAAATATTTAGCCTCGTTCGACTGACCTTTAACAATTTGCACAGGTACATCATACGGTGGATGACTACTTAAAGTATAAGCAACCGTAAAAAATGGCAATTCCTGTTGTTGAATATCATTAAAAACCCGATCAAAAAGATATTGATCCGGCACCCCCCAATTACTTAAATTCTGAAGTTCCTCGGGAAACTCATTTTGCCCTGTAACCCGATTGTAATTCCCCTGCAAAACAATTGATTTCATGTCGTAAAAATTAATATCCCCTCCGTAATAAAAAGATGAATAATAATTTTTACGGTTAAAATAGTCCGATATCATGGTCAACTTCTCCGATTTATATGGAAACCGTATAATTGAGGTCCCCAGCAAAGAAGGATATGAGGCAAGAATTGCAGAAATTCCTCTGTCTGAACGGTTACCACTTGCATAAAACGATGGGAAAATAACACTCTCAGCACATATTGAATCCAAATTAGGGCAAACATTATATTTCCCTCCAAACGAGGAAATTACTTTATCTGAAAAACTTTCAAGAATAATTAACAGCACATTCGGCTGTACCTTTTCATTGGGCGAAATAAAAACAGAATCAGAATGGGTTCTTTTATTTTCATTCTCCTGAAAAACCTGCAATGCAATGTCGTTTGAAGTATAAATACATGGATTGGTCATTATTTTCCGACGTTCAATCGTATTAAAGAAATTCCATAAATAATTCGATGCCGATTGATTTGCATATAATTTATTACTGAATGCAACCGTACTCTGATTTATAGGTGAAGTTCCCAATCCTCCACGAATAGGGAGAATCAGCCCCGCAGTTAAAAAAAGAAACACTGGAATAATAAACCACTGTCTAAATGAAAGTCTTTCATTACTAATTTTAAAAAACCGTTTAAAAAGCCATATAAACAAAACCAAATAACCGGAGCTCACTACCATTGCCACAATTAAATCAACGATAGTAATATTTGCAAACATTCCTTTTGGATCTCCAATATAATCGAATGCTGAAATACCTACCCGGGTTCCCCAATGCGGATAAAGACCCAGATCGAGAATATTTAAAAATGTGGCAAATCCCAGAATTACTATTGTGTATGTTTTTAAAATTTTATAAAAAATTCGGGGAGACATAAAAATGGAGAAAACAATTAATATTCCGGGAAAAACAGTTAAATAACTCGACATCGATAAATCGAGTTTTGACCCCAAAATAAAAATTTTTTGAATGTCGGAAAAAGTTAGAACGCTAGTTTGACTATAATTATATAGCAAAAAAACAACCTTCGATATCCAGAAATATATTAACCAATACAGAATATACTTGAAAAATGTAAAAAGCAATTTAATCATTGAAACGTCTAAAATTCAAATTGTATTGAAAAAAATTTAAAATTAGCAAAAATCGATTATCTGCAATACTTTTTTTTAGTGCAAACAGCATTCGTAACTAATTGTTGAGTTTGCCGCAGAAGTTTTACACAAAATTGAAATTAATCGGGAAGTTATAACAATCATTTATTTTACTGATGTAACAATCGTTTTTGCATTAATGTAACTCCACTTATCAATTTTGACTTATTCCATTTCCATATTCTTCTTTTAGAAAAATGAAAAACAAATCACTATTTATATGATAAAATGTTACTATTAGGTAATTATAGTATCGTTTTGAATAAAATTGCACTCTAATATTAAAATTTTGTTAACTAAATTAAAAAACAAAACACAAAAGGGTCGCCAATAAAAAAACATACATATTTTTGAAAACATATACAAAAACAGACAGATAAATTCAAAAAAATTACATTTTAAAACAACAAAGCATCAATTTTATAAGGGTATAAAATTAAAATTTACATTTTTCGGAAGAAACTACTAAAATCACAAACGAAGTGAAGAAAAAGTGAAAAACATTAAAGACACTGTTTAACTTTTAAAATTTAACTATTATGAAAAAAACACTACTAATTGTTGCAAGCTTGTTAATGCTAATCGCATTTACACCAAATGCCAAAGCACAGGAATGGAGTACCAGTTTAGACATCTACAGTAGCTATATCTGGCGTGGTACCAAATTCGGTTCAGGTCCCGCATTTCAACCCGGTGTTGAATTAGGAGCAGGTGGATTAGCTGTCGGGGCCTGGGGATCAGTGAGTTCAAGCACAGATGAAGCATTAGAAATGGATTTATACCTGGGATATAGCTTCGATTTCGGTTTAAGCTTCACTTTAACTGACTATTATTTTGGAGGCGACTGGACAGAATACTCTTCAAATCATTATCTAGAGCCGAGTGTTGGTATCGAAGCAGGAGGTTTCTCTGCAATGGCTGCCTTTATGTTTATGCCTGAAGTTGAAGCATCAAGCGGAGTAGCAGGTTCACCGGCGATGGTTGACCTTCAAACTGGCGTTTATACTCCGGCGGTTGAAGCCATGGATCCAGTGGAAGGCGCTGACTTCGGAGAAGAAATTGATGTCTATTTCGAAGCAGCTTATTCATTTGAAAATGTAAGCCTAACTTTAGGTGCGGGAGACGGTGCATACACAGACGATGGCAAATTCAATTTATGTAACATTACTTTAGGCACTTCAAAAGAAGTTTCGCTTACAGAAAGCTTCACTCTTCCTGTTTCTGGCGCAGTAACATTAAATCCCTCTACCGGTGGCTTCTGTATTGCAGTTGGTATCTCTTTATAAATAATATAAAATTTTAAGTAGAAATGAAAAAAATTGAGGCAATTATACGCAAAACGAAATTCGAAGAAGTGTGTGAAGCTCTTCATAATGCGGGAATTGAATTCTTTTCTTTCTGGGATGTCAGAGGAGTTGGGCAAGCCCGGGAAGGCAGAGTTTACAGAGGCGTTGTTTATGACACAAGTACAATTGAAAGAACCAAAATTAGCTTGATTGTACGCGACAAAAATGTTGAAAAAACGGTAAAAGCCATTCTGGATTCAGCAAAAACAGGAGAGATTGGCGATGGAAAAATATTTATCATCCCAATTGAAGAATCTTACCGGATTAGAACAGGAGAAAAAGGAGACATGTCTCTTTACATTAAAGGTAAAGAAGAATAATAACCATAAAAAATTTAGATTATCATGGAAGAAAGTTTACAAGGATTACAGATTGGAATTGATAACATGTGGTTATTAATCACCGGATTCTTAGTGATGTTCATGCAACCGGGATTTGCCATGGTTGAAGCAGGTTTTACCCGCTCAAAAAATACAGCTAACATTTTAATGAAAAACTTAATGGACTTTTCCATTGGTTCTTTACTTTACTGGATTATCGGTTTCACTTTAATGTATGGAGACTCAATAGGTGGAATAATCGGAACTCCCGATTTATTCTTTATGAGCGAAGGCTTCGGAGATAACTATGCTGATTATGCTGATTTATTTTTCCAAACCGTATTCGCAGCCACAGCCGCAACAATTGTTTCGGGAGCAATGGCTGAACGTACAGAATTTAAAGCTTACCTTATATTTAGTATTGTTATTACCGTACTTATTTACCCAATATCCGGACACTGGACTTGGGGCGGAGGCTGGTTGAGCCAAATGGGATTCCACGATTTTGCAGGTTCATCTATTGTTCACTCCGTTGGTGCATGGGTTGGTTTAGCAGGAGCTGCTATTATTGGCCCCCGCATTGGGAAGTACAAAAAAGACGGAACACCGAATGCTATACCTGGCCACAACCTGACTTTAGGTGCACTAGGGGTATTTATCCTTTGGTTTGGCTGGTTTGGTTTTAACCCGGGGTCGCAATTAGCTGCTGCTGGTACTGATAATGCTGTAGCTATCGCACACATTGCTGTAACAACCAACCTTGCTGCTGCTGCAGGTGCAATAACTGCCATGCTTGTTTCATGGGTACGCTACAAACGTCCTGCTTTATCAATCTCTTTAAACGGTGCGCTGGCAGGATTAGTTGCCATTACAGCTGGTTGTGACGCTGTTGATCCGGTTGGAGCAGCACTTATAGGTGTTATTGCAGGATTTGTTTTACCATTTGCAGTTGAGTTCTTCGATAAAGTACTAAAAGTAGACGACCCTGTTGGGGCAGTATCAGTACACGGAGTAAGCGGTGCATTAGGAACATTAATGGTAGGTTTATTTTCTACTTCCGAAGGTTTATTCTACGGAAACGGAGCAAAATTATTAGGTGTTCAGGCAATTGGAGTTATAGCATTCTTTGTTTGGGCGCTTGGAACAGGATTAATTCTATTTACAATATTGAAGAAAGCAAAAATATTGCGCGTAACCAGGCGCATTGAAGAAGAAGGCCTCGATGTTTATGAACATGGAGAAAGTGCCTACAATTAATCTTCTTCAGCTTTTAAGTCTGTAGCTGTCTGTTCAGGACCTGCCCGTTGGGGCGGGTCCTTTCTTCCAAAACAGCTTTCAGTAAAAAAATGATTCTTTAGCCATAGAATATATTTTAAGTCAAGGGTAGTTTGAGTTAGTTTAGTTAGATTGAAAAATCAAAAACCGGCATCGAAAGATGTTCGGTTTTTTTTATTGGAAAAATGACAGGAAGAAGTTTCAGTTTTTTACGTGGAAATCATTTTTGAAAGTTATTTTTGCCTTCAATAAAAAAGAATATAATTATGATGCAAACGTGGTTCGAGTGCAAGGTTAAATACAATAAAGTATTGGAAAGCGGAAGAGAACAAATTGTTACAGAAAACTTTCTATTAGATGCTGTTTCTTTTACAGATGCAGAGGCAAGAATGATTCAGCAAATGCAACAAATGGTGAGAGGTGGAGAGTTTGCTGTTACCGACATAAAAAAATCCCGTATTGCAGAAGTATTCCCCTACGAAAACGGAGAGTGGTGGTTTAAAGCAACCATCAACCTGGTAACGGTTGACGAAGAAGCAGGTAAAGAAAAAAAAATGCGTACTTATTACCTCATCATGGCCGATGATATAAAGGAAGCGCTCACTCGTCTTGATGAAAGCCTGTCGTACCTGGTTATCCCTTATGTTATTTCTTCGCTTGCAGTAAGTACCATTATCGATGTATTTCCTTACGAACCTTCCGAGTCTGTAGTTCCGGCAGGATTTACACCACTGAACAATACAGGAATTACGCCGCATGACGAATTTGAACAGGAAGAAAAAGAAGAATCTACTGTGCAAGATGAATTTAACACAGATGATAATCCAGACCAGATGGAGGATGACGATTCAACAAACAATTTACAGGAAGAAGATAACACTGACGAAGATCTGAAAGAAGAGGAAGACAAGGAATAACAAATTCTTTTTCATTAAAATATGAATAAACCTGACTTTTATTTGTCAGGTTTTTTTGTCCATATTCTAAATATTAAATCCCCGCAATACACCACCACTCCTTGCATTTGGAGGTCTCATTCATATTCCGTCATGTTAATCAAAACATAAATGTTATCTTCCGTTTCTTATTTCAGACCCATGTCTCTTTTATAACCTCAACTAATTATTTAATTTCGTAGAGAGGAATCTTAATTACCATACAACATGAAAAAAAGTAATTCAAAAATACAGAAAACGCGCAAAAAAGACCGGAAGGAAATGATGCAGTACATCAATCTGCAGCTGGCAGCTCTGGGACAACCATTGTACAATGACGAGACAGATGAGCTCTCCCAACAATTAAACGCCAGGGTTATTTCCCTTACAGAAGGTTTGATCAGCAGCGTTCGGGAAAAATCGAGACTGCTTTCCGACCATCTTTCACCAGTAGATATGCGTATTCAAAATTTCATAAACGATTATTTGAAAGATGTGGACTTTGAGAAAAGTTATCGCTTGCCCACATCCACATTTGTTTTAAACCAACCAGGCCTTGCCAGGGAAGTTAGCCTGCCGGCAAATGGTGATACATTCAAAAATGAATATGTAACTTCCTATAGATTAAAACAAGGCATTTTAAATAATCCGGCCAAAGATAAAAGAACTACCAAAGGAACATTTCATATTGTAGAAGGAGGATTGCCAGTAGCTTTTGATAAAATTGAAGTTCCTAAAATTGCTTTTGCCCACATGTTGAATGCAGCGCTAACTCCATCAGAAGAATTAAATATCCTGCCATTTACCTCCAACCAGGCCAATAAGGCAAAAATTATGGTTTCGCTGCTTTTGCGCCCTGTTGTTTGCCCTGAGGTGAAAGGCATAATCAGTGAAAAAAGTATGGAAATACGCTTTTTTGCTCCCGGCAGCTTGGTAAGTAACCTTGATTTTGTTGAATCAATTTTTGGAAATGCCGGAGACCACAACCTGGCAGAAAATGATGCAGCCCTCGATTTTGAACACTGGACTGGCCACACCGGCTGTATTATTTTAGCCCCCCAACTAACACAACTTCGCAAAAGAGATATTGGCCTTCCTCATTTTGATCAGGCAACCGAAAGACAACAACTGGAAGGCATGTGCTGGAAAGATGAAAATGAACTTTACAATGATGGTGGTGCATTTAAAGTAACCTGCCGAGACGAACGGGGAATTGTTATTACTCTTATTGCCGACAACTACTACGGGTATTCCAAAAAAGAAATAAAAACACAAATCAGCTATTCAGCCAATCTTTACGGTTTGGTTGAAGAAGAGCATGCAGGAGGCGCTATTGCCTTTCCCCGTGGAAACATGGGAGACAATGTTTTTGGGAAACCATTTACGGCAAAATTCAAAAAAGAATATTCATTTGAGAATGTAAAAGAATTGTTGGGAGAAAAAATTGAAGTTCTTCCCGGGAATTACGCAATAGATAAAAAATACTCCAATATCATATACATTCCTGAACACGCAGATATCGACACAGAAAAAGGCGCTGTTATATGGATGTATAATGGAGAAGAGCAAAAACTAAAACTTTCTCCTGAAAAGATTTATGTTCACCCAACCGGACATAAGTTCCAGTTAGTAAAGCACCCGGAACAACAATTATGGCGTATAATAGATACTGCCCCGGAAGGTATTTTCTGCCATAAGCCCAGTACTGTTTCGGGGGGAGGAAAGTCAGAAATATCAAAATCAATGCAAAATGCCATTAAATATGGCACATTCTACATTCCAAACCTGGAAGAAGCAGCAGAAAAAGCCGACCTGATAATCAAATACGACTACTCACACCGCTGGAAAAATATTTATCCCGATGCCACACCATCGCGCCCATTCTTAAGCGCACACCGTACCTTGGGTTCAGCTGTAAAACTTTTAACTCCATCGGAAAATTACAACGACGAATACAATCAGTTTCTTGCAAGTATTCCGGCTCATGTAAGAGCTTTGGCACTCTACATAAAACGAATGTACCGTTCATCTCAGGACGAAGGTTCGTGGAGGGAACATCTAAATGTTGAAATAGTAGACGGACGAGATGGAAATGCCCTTCGTTACAAACACAGTAAAATTGCGGCCAGTTATGTACGAATTGGTTTTAGCCCTGAAGGCAAATGGTATCTACACAAATTACGTTCAGACTTTATCCCGAGCGAGAAAATACAAATGGAAGATGACATTACCGCTTCTATAACTATTCCTGCACATCGATTAAATAATCTCAACCCGGAATACACCAACCCCAGCGTTAAACTGGTTACAAATTGTGAATATTTTCTGTTCCAGCGTCCTGACGAAGCAGTAATTCGCGGATACGACAAAGATGCAGAAAGAGATATTGTTCAGGACAATACATTCCTCACGAACTACGAACCACTCACAAAGCAAGATGCAATTAATTTATGCGAAGATGTAATAAACTTCGATAAATATACAGAACCGGTACAAAAACTAATTACACGGGTTGCAGAAAGCACAAAAGACGAATATTTTGTAACACCATCTCATACAAGGGTAGTAAATGGCGAACCAACCAATAACCCGCGTTACCTGCAGCCAAATATCTTTAAAAAAGAGACGCAGGAAACATACCTTGCAGAAACAGGTATCAGGCTATTTCGCAAGATAAGCCCCGACCAGCCTGTTCATTTTCCCGTGAATGCGGTACTCCCCGGACGACGCAACAACCCGTCAGATAAAGCAGCGGGCATCCGTCCGTTAAGTGTATACAACCCTATTCACTACCAGGAAATTCCCGAGTTATTCATGGACTTCATCTGTAGCCTTACAGGAAAATCTCCGTCAACTACCGGAGCAGGTTCAGAAGGTGCACTAACCAAAGGCCCGTTTAATATGCTGGTACCCACTACCGATCTGAACAATGCTTTGCTTTCTTACATTTTATCTGAATACCAAGGATTTAGTTCTGCTGCCGGGTACGTTGGACAGGAAAAACGCTTTGATCACGATATTAGCATTTTGATTCCTGAAATCTGGGCGCGCCTTGAACCGGAAGACAGAGATGCAAAAAAACTGATTGCAAACAAATCATTGGAAAAGCTAGAAGATTTTGAATACAACGGACAAAAAGTTCTGGCAAGCCGACTTGGTTACCGAATTACTGAGAATTTTGCTTTTCGCTGCATGAACAAGCTTTTTGATGAGCCACTGGCTGTTTTTAACGAACGAATGTTAAAACCGGAATTACAGGGAATGGAAGAGTATGTTGATGGCATTAACAACATTGTGGAAGCCCAGCAAAAAGTAGCTTTACGCTATTTTGATGAAAGAAGTGTAACAGCGGCTATTCCTCCACTTAAAATCCTATTACACATAATGGCCTACGGAAATTATGAAGGTAAAGATTTGGGGGCGCCTGAACTAAGAAAACAGTTCGAGAGAGATACAGTTATTCAATCAGACTGGTATCTTGAAAGACTGAAATCTAAACAAGAAAAGGAAGTAGCTTTCCTTCAGTCGGAAATAAAATACAATGAAGATTTCTTAAACGACCCAAAAAATAAGTTACTGGCAGAAGAGATGCAAATAAAAAATCAAATTGAAAAGGCAAAAGTATGTTTGACATATGCAGCCTCAGACAAATATCTTGAAGATTTGAAAGGAACGATTGGGGCAGACCCACTCTTCAAACAAACCAAATAGAATAGATAAAATCAATAGAAACAAAAAATGCCGGGTATCCCGGCATTTTTTATTTCTATAATAATTGTGCTTCAATTAAAAATCAGGAATGTCTCTTTTTCAGCTCACCCACAACATCTTCAATACGATACCCTTTATGAGTAAGTAATACAACAAGGTGGTACATTAAGTCACCTGCTTCGTATATAAAATTCTCATCGTCGTTGGCCATTGCACCAATAATGGTTTCAACAGCTTCCTCCCCTACCTTTTGTGTAATTTTACGGGTTCCTTTCTTAAATAAAGAAGTAGTGTACGAACCTTCCGGCATCTCCTCTTTTCTTTTATCAATGAAATCCTGCAAAAAGCTAAGGAACTGAACATCGCCTTTTGAATTCACTTCATAAAAACAGGTATCGGCTCCTGTATGACAAACCGGGCCAACCGGATCTGCCTTAATCAGCAAAGTATCATTATCACAGTCAATAGAAACAGAAACCACATTCAGAAAATTCCCTGATTCTTCCCCTTTTGTCCACAACCGTTTTTTTGTCCTGCTAAAAAAAGTTACTTTACCTAATTCCTGTGTTTTTTCCAGTGCCTCGCGGTTCATAAAACCAACCATCAACACTTTCATCGATTTATCATCTTGAATCACTGCCGGAACCAAGCCGTTGAGTTTTTCAAAATCTACCTGTTCTATATTCTCCAATTTATTCATGATTCTTCCAATTTATTGCTAAGATAATGTTTGCACTTTTATTAACGAATTACAATTCCGTTTTCTTTCAGATACTTTTTAAGCATTGGAATTGGAATTTCGTTATAATGAAATATACTTGCGGCTAACCCGGCATCGGCTTTTCCTTTGGTAAATACATCAAGAAAATGCTCCATTTTACCAGCTCCACCTGAAGCAATAACCGGTATTTTTAACATATCTGCCATTTGGGCAAGCTGCTCATTGGCAAACCCATTTTTAGTCCCGTCATGGTTCATCGAGGTAAACAAAATTTCACCAGCCCCTCGGTCTTCTGCTTCTTTTGCCCAGGAAAAAAGTTCCTTATCGGTGGGAATCCGGCCACCATTTACCGTAACTGTCCAGTGGTTATTTTCATTGCCAAGGGCATCAATAGCTACCACCACAAACTGACTCCCAAAATTCAATGCTAAATCATCAATTAGCTTCGGATTTCTTACTGCTGAAGAGTTAATAGAGATTTTATCTGCTCCTGCGCTCAACAATTTCTCAGCATCGCTTAATTCACTAATCCCACCTCCTACCGTAAACGGAATATTCAGATGGGCAGCAATTCTTTTTACCAACTCCACAAAAGTTTTTCGGCCTTCGTGGGTGGCAGTAATATCCAAAAAAACCAGTTCATCTGCACCAGCGGCAGCATATTTTGCCCCCAATTCTACAGGGTCGCCAACTTCGCGGATATTTACAAAGTTGATTCCTTTTACAGTTTGTCCGTTACGGATATCTAAACATGGTATAATTCTTTTTGCCAGCATAGAAAAGTCTTTCCCGGCCTTCCCATCCTGAGAAGGACATTATTTAATTACAATGTTTTACAACCTCCATCATTATTCCTAATTCAGAAGAATTAAAAAGAGGCTATAAACTTTTCAATTTCTTTCAAAGTTATCTTATTTTCATAAATAGCCTTTCCTGTTATTACACCGGGAACTTGCATTTCATCTAATTTTAATATGTCGCTCATAGTTGAAATTCCGCCACTGGCAATAATTTCCACCTTTGGAATGGCTTTCATAATATCGCTATATAAATCAAATGAAGGCCCGGTAAGCATCCCGTCCCGGCTAATATCTGTTGAAATCACCTTTTGAATGCCTTCGGAATAGTACTGAGAGATAAAATCAACCACTTGCAGTTCGGTTGCTTCCAACCAGCCATTCACAGCAATTTTTCCATCTTTGGCATCAGCACCAAGTATTATTTTTTCGCTCCCGTATTTTTCCAGCCATTGAAGGAAAACCTCTTTTTCTTTCACGGCAATACTTCCTCCGGTAACCATAGCAGCACCGGAATTAAAAGCTATATTTAAATCGTCATCAGACTTCAACCCACCACCAAAATCAATAACAAGACTCGTTCTTGTGGCAATTTTTTCCAACACTTTGTAATTTACAATGTGCTTTGCTTTTGCACCATCCAAATCAACCAGGTGCAAACGATTCATTCCTGCCGTCTCAAACATTTTGGCAACTTCCAGCGGATCTTCATTATATACCGTTTTCTGGCTATAATCCCCCTGCGATAACCGGACACACTTTCCTTCAATAACATCAATGGCTGGAATTATCTCTATTTTTTTACTCATTAAAATAACATTTTCTCACCCCTCCGCAAAAGAGTATTACAAACTTTCCAGAATCATTTTTAAAGCCGCCTGTGCCGTTACTTCGCGGTTAGCAGCTTCCTGTATTACTATCGAGTTAGGGCTATCAATAACCCCATCAGTAACAACAACATTCCGGCGAACCGGTAAACAGTGCATAAATTTCGCATTGTTGGTTAATGCCATTTTTTCCTCATTCACCGTCCAACTGTAATCTTTTGAAAGAATTTGACCATAGTTGGTATACGACGCCCAGTTTTTTGCATAAATGAAATCAGCCCCTTCAAAAGCTTTTTTCTGATCATGTTCCACTTTTACATCACCCATAAATTCGGGTGCCAATTCATATCCTTCCGGATGAGTAACCACCAGTTCATAATCAGTTTTGCGCATCCACTCAACAAAAGAATTGGGCACTGCCTGTGGAAGAGCCCTTGGATGCGGCGCCCATGTTAAAACAACCTTGGGCCTTTCTTTTGTTTTAAATTCTTCAATGGTAACCAAATCGGCATAGCTTTGCAAAGGATGCCTTGTTGCAGCCTCCATACTCACCACCGGAACACCGGCGTATTGCACAAACTGGCTTAATATTTTCTCTGAATAATCATCTTCCCTGTTTTGAAAACGAGCAAAAGAACGCACTCCAATCACATCACAATATTGACCGATAACGGGAATTGCTTCCAGTAAATGTTCCGGTTTATCCCCATCCATAATAACTCCCAGCTCCGATTCAAGCTGCCAGCCATCTTCATTTACATTCATAACCATGGTATTCATACCTAAATTCATGGCCGCCTTTTGAGTGCTAAGCCGGGTACGCAAACTTGAATTAAAAAAAATAAGTACCATGGTTTTATTTTTCCCCAGGTGCTGGTATGCAAATTTGTTTTTCTTTACATCCAGAGCTATCTCAACTGCTTTTTTTATATCCGGAATATCTTTTACTGAGATAAAATGTTTCATTTTGCTTAAATTTTTATGAAGCCATTTTTCGGGTTAGGGAAAAACTTTGGAGCTATTAATAGTTCCTCAATCCAATACCTCAACCACAGGCTGTTTCATTTCTTGATCAATATTTGGTTTTATTTAGGCCTCACTTGTCCTGTTCCTTCCACAATCCATTTATAGCTGGTCAATTCTTCCAGCGCCATTGGGCCACGGGCATGTAATTTTTGTGTACTAATTCCTATTTCGGCTCCAAGGCCAAACTGCGCTCCATCGGTAAATGCTGTTGAAGCATTTGAATATACAGATGAAGCATCAACAAGTTTTTGAAAGATGGCAATTCGTTCTTCATTTTCAGCAACAATAGCTTCACTGTGTTTTGATGAATATTTATTTATGTGTTCAATTGCCTCATTAAAAGAAGCAACCGTTTTTACCGACATTTTCAGAGAAAGAAATTCAGTTCCGAATGACTCTTCTGTTGCTGAAAACAATAAATCAGCAGGGTAATTATCCTTTAAAACTTCAAACGATTTTTCATCGGCATAAATAACAACTTCTGCTTCTGCCAGTTTTTTAGTAAGAGCAGGTAATTCATTTAAGCGGCTTTCGTGTATAACCAAACAATCAAGCGAATTACACACTGAAGGACGTCGTGTTTTGGCATTAAAAATAATTTCACCTCCTTTTTCAGCATCACCCGATTCATCAAAATAAGTATGACAAATACCTGCTCCGGTTTCAATAACAGGAATAGAAGCATTTTCACGAACAAAATTTATTAACCCCTGACTTCCCCGGGGAATAATCAAATCTATATAACCACGGGCACCCAACATTTCATTGGTTTCCTCCCTTCCGGCAGGAAGCAATGCCACCGTGTTTTCGTTAATATTAAATTTTCTGAGTACATTTTGAATAATCGAAATAATTGCCTGATTGGAATAAATAGCATCGCTACCTCCCTTTAAAACACATGCATTTCCTGATTTTAAGCAAAGAGAGAACACATCGAAAGTTACATTGGGACGGGCTTCATAAATAATTCCGATTACACCAAAGGGAACACTCACTTTCCGTATTTTCAATCCATTGGGACGAACTGTTTCATTAAGCGTTTTTCCCACCGGTGAATCCAAATGAGCCACATTCCGTATGTCCGCTGCAATCCCTTGAATACGTTCAAGCGTAAGTTTCAGACGGTCAAATTTAGGATCTGCTGAATCCATCCTATCCAAATCTTTTTGATTCTCTGTTAAAATAAACCCTGCATTTTCTTCAGCCTGTGTTGCCAAATCCAGCAATGCCTCTTTTACTTTACCCTCATCAATCAGGTTTAACTCGCGTGAAGCAGCCAAAACCTTTTTCAATTGTTGTTCAATCTTCATTTTACGATCCTTTTGTTCTTCCACCTCAACTCCTGCCCTTTATTTATAATCCAATTTGTTCGCATTTAATGCCCCACCAAGCAATCCTTTTATTTAAAACCCTCTCCCGGGGGGGAGAGGGAGCTCAGAATACATTCAAATTAAGGCAAAAAAAGGGAAGAAATGGTAGTAGTTTATTCTGAGCTGTTTTTTTTATTTTCCAAATACAAATAATCGTAATGCACTATTGGCTTCTGTCTTTCCGACGCCTTTTCCATTTCCAATTTATCTGAACCATAACGAGCCTTCCCTACACCAACCAAAGCCCCTGATTCATCTGTTATCCGTATTAAATCTCCTTTTTTAAATTCACTGTTAACCTGCACAACCCCAACTGGCAACAAACTTACCGCTTTCTCAGAAAGCAGAGCATTTACGGCTCCCTTATTCACCGTAACCTGTCCCTTAGCAAAATCATCAGAGTAGCCAATCCATTTTTTCACGCCGCTGGATGCTTTCTTGTTGGGTACAAAAAAAGTGTGCTGTGGCGTTTTCTCAGTATCTAACAAATCGATTAACACATTTTCTATCGTACCATTAGCTACATGAACACCAATACCATCACCTGCCACTTTTCTGGCAATACGCAATTTTGTTAGTATTCCTCCCCTCCCAAAAACAGAATGCTCAGAAGATGCAGCTCCATCCAATCCAGCCTCATCCATACCAATCTTCTGAATTAATTCAGCATCTTTATTTTTAGGATGCGTATTATAAACACCATTTACATTGGTAAGAATAATTAATGCCTCTGAACCAACCATCGAGGCAATTAACCCGGAAAGTTCGTCATTGTCTGTAAACATTAACTCGGTTACTGAAATGGTATCATTCTCATTTACAATTGGAATTACTCTGTTATCCAATAAAGTAGTTATACAGTTTTTCATGTTCAGATAGTGATACCTATCTGCAAAATTTTCTTTGGTTGTTAAAACCTGGGCGCAAACCAAATCGTGTTCGCTAAAAAAATCAGAATAACGGCTGATTAATTTTACCTGCCCTAATGCAGCCCATAACTGACGTCTGGAAACAGCATCTGTTCTTTTTGCAGGTTCCATCACTGCCCGTCCGGCAGCAACGGCTCCAGATGAAACCAAAACAACCTCTACCCCATTTTTATGAAGGAAAGAGATTTGCGCCACCAAATGAGCAATATGCTCAATATTCAATGTTCCATCGGGTCTGGCAAGTACGTTACTTCCAACTTTTACCGTTATTTTCTTATATCGAAATTGCATTCGTTATTTTCCCGAATTATCAATTTTTTTATACGATGCTAAAACTCCCTGTATTAATGATGAACTAAAACCTTTATGTTCCATTTCATTCAGCCCGGTTATAGTAACTCCGCGAGGCGTAGTTACTTTATCAATTTCCCTTTCCGGATGATGGCCGGTTTGTAAAACCAGTTCAGTAGCTCCTTTTACTGTTTGCGCAGTAATGAATTGTGCCATTTCTGCACCAAACCCAATCTCAATGCCTCCCTGCATAGCTGCCCTTATATAACGAAGCGCATAAGCAATACCACAAGAAGACAGAACAGTTGCTGCCGCCATTAACTCTTCCGGAATTTCAATTGTTTTTCCAAGGTTATCAAACAATTCCATTACGAATTGTTTATGCAGCTCCGTATTTCCATTGGCCGAAATACAGGTGAGAGATTCTTGCAAAGCAATTGCAGTATTTGGCATAACCCTGAAAATAGGAATATCCCCACCTGCCATTTTTTCCAAATCATCGATACCTACACCAGCCACAATAGAAATAAATATTTTATCCGGTGTCAGCTCCTTCTTAATTTCAGCAATAACATGCTCTATATGATAGGGTTTTACTGCTACAATAACTACATCAGCATTTTTTGCCGCACTGCAATTATCTTTGGAAACACTCAATCCGCCTTCACTCATTTCCTTCAGAATACTATCTTTTCTGTCGGCAATACAAATATCAGCTGCCGGTACAAAACCTGACTTCAAAAGCCCTACGGCAATAGCGCCTCCCATATTTCCGGCACCTATAATTGCTATCTTTTTATTTCCCATTTTAATTAATTTACAAAAATTGGCAATACTTTATGACTCAGCTAATGATGCAGACACTTCTGAAAATACTTTTTCAAGCGCATCTAAGAATATATCTGCATGTTCCTCGCTTAATGTTAAAGGAGACAATAACCGAATAATATATTGTCCGGAAACACCGGTAAAAATTCCATGTTCAAAAAGCAATTTCTTACGAATATCTGCAATAGGTATTTTAAACTCAAGCCCAATCATGAGCCCTTCACCACGTATTTCACAATCAATATTAGCAGCAGCTATTTTTTGCATCAGGTACATCCCAACATTTTTGGAATTCTCCACCAATTTTTCTTTTTGAATGACATCAAGCACAGCAATTGCAGCAGCACATGCCAAATGATTCCCGCCAAAAGTAGTTCCCAGCATTCCATACCAAGGCTTAATTTCAGGATGAATCAACACCCCGCCAATAGGAAAACCGTTCCCCATTCCTTTAGCCATGCTAATTAAATCAGGTTTTACATCAAAATACTGGTGTGCGAAAAACTTACCACTACGGCCATAGCCCGACTGAATTTCATCTAAAATCAGCAGTGCTTTATGTTTTCCTGTTAACTTGCCAAGCTCTTCCAAAAAAGACCTCTCCGGAACATTAATACCGCCAATTCCTTGTATACCCTCAACAATAACTGCTGCAATTTCACCTGTTTCCAATTCTTTCTTAACTGCTGCAATATCATTAAAAGGTAATATGGTGGCATTCCCGGTTTCATTTACAGGTGCCACAATTTTCGGATTATCGGTCAAAGAAACAGCTGCCGAAGTCCGGCCATGAAATCCTTTTTTAAAACTTATAAACCGTTTTTTGCCTGTTACAAACGATGCCAGTTTAATTGCATTTTCATTTGCTTCAGCACCTGAATTACACAAAAAAAGCTGATAATCGGGATATCCTGAAATCGCCCCTAATTTCTCAGCCAGCCCCTGTTGCAGTGGGTTTTGAACCGAGTTTGAATAAAAACCAATCCGGGAAAGCTGTTGCGAAACCATTTCCACGTAATGCGGGTGCGTGTGTCCGATGGAAATAACAGCGTGCCCCCCGTACAAGTCGAGGTACTTTTTACCATCTGCATCCCATATATAGCAATCCTTACCCTTTACAGGGGTAATGTCGAACAGTGGATATACATCAAAAAGTTTCATAATATTAAAGGTTGGAAGATGAAAGATTGAGGAATTTCTTTAAACAATCCAAAATCTCATCATCCGGTTATTTTATTTTTTATTCTTCAATTTAAAAAGCAACTGGTTTGAGGGCTAAGCCTGTTTTCTCATCCAGTCCAAACATCAGATTCATATTTTGTACGGCCTGACCGGAAGCTCCTTTTAACAAATTGTCTGTTATACTAATGGCGACCAGTTTTCGTCCGTGTTTTTCCAAATAAATCACCGCTTTATTAGTATTTACCACCTGCTTTAATCCAGGATTATTAAGGGTTACAAACACAAACGGATGCCCTTCATAGTATTTTTGATATAATTCAACAGCTTCCTCTATGCTCCCATTAAAATTGGTATATGCCGAAACAAATATTCCTCTTGTGTGATTTCCGCGAATAGGAACAAAATTAAAATCATAGTCAAAACCAGGTTGCAGCTGTTTTAAGCTTTGCAAAATTTCACCTTCGTGCTGATGCTCAAAAATTTTATACGCCGAAAGATTACTATTCCGCCAGCTAAAATGCGATGTTTCCGTTGGTTTCTGACCGGCTCCGGTAGAACCGGTAATGGCTTGTACGTGTACCTCGTTGGTTAATAAGCCACTGGCAGCTAACGGAAGTAGCGCTAACTGAATTCCCGTTGCAAAACACCCGGGATTGGCAATATTTTTAGCCGTTTTAATCTCCTCTCTGTTTAACTCCGGCAATCCGTAAATAAAATCATTCCCTTCGCGTTTCAATCGAAAATCATGACTTAAATCGATAATTTTCAGTTTCGCAGGAATCTCATTTTCTTCCATAAATTCCTTTGATTTGCCATGCCCCATGCAAAGAAAAATTACATCGGTGCTATTTAAAGGCAAGGAAGAAGTAAATTCCAGTTCAGTTTCCCCCAGCAAATCTACATGTACATCCGAGACAGGATTTCCGGCATTGCTGGAACTTTGTACAAAAGCAATCTCAACCTCCGGATGATTTATCAAAATCCGCAATAACTCTCCTGCTGTATAACCAGCTCCTCCTATGATTCCTACTTTAATCACCCTATTATATTTTTTTATTTACTGCGTTATAAATTTTCAGTGGATTGGATAAAATTTTGGTGAATCCTTTAATATCGTCTGCCGACCAAGCTTTTACAGTTTCACCATACTCTCCAAATCCGGAGTTCATTAAATCATGTTCTGATTCAATTCCCTGTAGCTCGAAATGATATGGCAATAGTTTTATAAAAACTTTTCCAGTTACATTTTCCTGGCTTGACTCCAGGAATGTTTCAATATTCCGCATTACCGGTTCCTGGTACATTGCTTCATGCAAAAACATTCCATACCAGTTGGATAGTTGTTCTTTCCAGTAAATCTGCCACTTGGTTAACGTATGTTTTTCAAGCAAATGGTGCGCTTTAATAATTAACATTGGAGCCGCAGCTTCAAAACCAACACGACCTTTTATTCCAATAATCGTATCACCCACATGAATATCGCGCCCAATAGCATATTTTGACGCAATGGCTTCCAAGGCCTGAATAATTTGCGGACCATTTTCGTAGGATTTTCCGTCGATGGTTTTTAATTCGCCTTTTTCAAAACCAAGTTCCAGTACCTTTTCTCTTTCCTCTTCCAACTGGCTGGGATAAGCTTCATTTGGCAAACCTTTGCTGGAGGTCAGTGTTTCTTTTCCACCAACACTTGTTCCCCAAAGGCCCTGGTTAATGGAATATTGCATTTTAATAAAATCATCGTCAACTCCATGTTCTTTAAGAAACTGGATTTCCTGCTCACGGCTAAGCATTAAATCGCGAATTGGTGTAATAATTTCGATTTCGGGAGCCAATACCTGAAAAGTAAGATCAAATCTTACCTGGTCGTTTCCCGCACCAGTACTTCCATGGGCAATACAATCTGCGCCAATTTTCTTTGCATAATCAATGGTTGCTATTGCCTGAAAAACGCGTTCAGAACTTACAGAAATAGGATATGTATTATTTCGCAAGATATTGCCATATACCATATAACGAATACATTTTTCGTAATACTCGCTTGTAACGTCAAGAGTAACATGCTCTTTTGCTCCCAACTTGTAGGCTTTTTCTTCAATTGCTTTTAATTCTTCATCAGAAAAACCGCCCGTATTTGCAATAGCAGTGTACACTTCATAACCTTTTTCTTCTTTCAAATACTTTACACAAAACGAAGTATCCAAACCTCCGCTAAATGCCAAAACCAATTTCTTACTCATAATAAAATATCTTTTGTGAGCGATGGAAATGCTCTATATTTTTTCAGCTAACTATTTTTCTTAAATAATTCATTTACTCTTTGGTAACTTCATTCTTACCTGCCTTGGCCATAAAACCATTTTTGGGTTTCAGCTTCTGAATAATATCCATCAAACTGCGTTTTTTTACCTGATTACCATTGAGTTTAGGAGCTGTCTTTTCCAAGGCAGGGTCAAAAAGCATTCCCGTACACAAACATTTTGAACGCCCGGTACGCATTAAAATATCGTAATTCACACAACCTTTACAGCCATTCCAGAACAGGTCATCAGTGGTTAATTCAGAAAAAGTAACCGGACGGTATCCTAATTCATGATTTATTTTCATTACTGCCAAGCCAGTAGTTAACCCAAAAATTTTTGCATTTGGGAACTTCTCTCGCGACAACTCAAATGCTTTGTGTTTTATGGCTTTTGCCAAGCCTACCCCTCTGTATTCTTCACCAACAATTAGTCCTGAGTTGGCAACAAATCCTTTATCACCCCAGGTTTCGATATAACAAAACCCTGCAAATTTATCTCCTTCAAGTGCAATAATAGCTTTTCCTTCCTTCATTTTTCCCGAAAGATATTCAAATGTCCTCCGTGCAATACCTGTTCCCCGCTGTTTCGAAGCTAAATCAATGGCATCATTAATTGAGTCCACATATTTAATGTGCCTTTCATCTGCCACTACAATTTTTATATTCTTCAAATCCTTCATTTCAATCCCTGTAATTAAAATTTATCCTTCAAATTAGGCATTATAGTAATTAAAGCATTTATTAAATCAGCTTTTGCTATCCCTTCCCGTTGTATAATTAAAATCGTATCGTCTCCGGCTACCGTTCCCAGTATTTCCCAGGGTTCCGTTTTATCAATAAGAGCTGCAAAACTACTTGCATACCCTGGCAAGGTGCGCAATACAGCCAAATTTCCGGAAAAGCGTAAATCCCTGAAACCATCGGCAAGGTAGTTCACCCTCATCTGTTCGGTTGTTTGCGTTTCTTTCTCACTCCCTGGAATAGTATAAATATATCCGTTCGCCGGATGCGGCATCTTGGCAACCTGCAACACCTTTAAATCTCGCGATAAAGTTGCTTGTGTTAAATCAAAACCTTCCAGTTTTAATTGGCTTAGTAATTCCTCCTGGCTTCGAACTTTGCCTTTCAAAATTATCTTCCTGATTGCAAGCTGTCTTTCTACCTTTTTCTTCATCTATGAATAAATATTCATTTCTAATGCAAAAATATTCATTTTGTTAAAAAAACAAATCAATTGTTTAAGAATTATTTTTATTTTTGCACAGAATATGATTTTTAGATCATAATTAAATACTCCGATGAGAAAAAAGAGAGATTTATTAATACATAAATGGGAAATATGCGTTTGAACTTTTTAAAAGGCAAACGCATTTTTTTTGTTAGAATAATTTGAAAATGGTAAAAGTAAAACAAGCAAAATTAACGCTGGAAGACGGAACAGTTTTTTTGGGAAAATCGTTCGGAAGTGAAAAATCAGTGGCAGGAGAAATAGTCTTTTACACAGCTATGACTGGCTACCCGGAAAGCCTGACAGACCCTTCGTACACTGGTCAGATTTTGGTTTCGACTTACCCAATGATAGGGAACTACGGAGTCCCGGTAAATGAAAAGGAGAATGGCATTCATAAATATTATGAATCATTCAAACTACACATTTCGGGGTTGATTATTTCAGATTATTCATTTGAATTCAGCCACTGGAATGCCCAGAAAAGTTTATCGGATTGGTTAAAGGAATACGAAGTACCGGGGCTTTTTGACATCGACACCAGGGCCTTAACAAAAATTTTACGTGAAAAAGGATCAATGTTGGGCAAAATTGAATTCGAAAATGAAACAATTGATCTTTATGATCCCAACAAAGACAACCTGGTAGCTATGGCCAGTTGCAAAGAAAGGGAAGAATATGGCAACGGCAGCAATCGCGTTGTTTTGGTTGATTGTGGCGTAAAAAACAACATTATTCGCTGTTTATTAAAACGCAATGCAACAGTTATTCGGGTACCTTGGGATTACGACTACTCAAATGAAGATTACGACGGCGTTTTTATCTCCAATGGCCCGGGAGACCCTGCTATGTGCATGGAAACGGTAAATAATATAAAAAAGACACTGGAACAGGAAAAGCCGGTTATGGGTATTTGCCTTGGAAACCAGTTAATGGCGCTAGCTGCAGGAGCCCAAACATATAAATTGAAATACGGCCACAGAAGCCATAACCAGCCGGTGTTATTAAATGGCACCAACAGATGTTATATTACTTCTCAGAATCATGGTTTTGCTGTAGATAATGACAGTATACCGGAAGGATGGGAACCACTTTTCATCAATGCAAACGACAATACAAACGAGGGAATCAGGCACAAAGAAAAGCCATTTTTCTCAACGCAGTTTCACCCGGAAGCATCCAGCGGACCAACAGATACTGAATTTCTATTTGATGAATTCATTAACAACATTGAGATAAGTAAAAAATAAGGGTTTATTGTATAATACAATTATCACGAAAAGGCATAAAAAAAACATCATGATAAATTCACACATAAAAAAAGCAATTATCCTTGGTTCAGGAGCACTTAAAATTGGGGAAGCCGGTGAGTTCGATTATTCTGGCTCACAAGCTCTAAAAGCATTGAAAGAAGAAGGTGTAGAAACCGTTCTTATCAATCCCAATATTGCCACTATCCAAACCTCGGAGAATATTGCCGACAAAATTTATTTCCTCCCGGTAACCCCTTATTTTGTGGAAGAGGTAATTAAAAAAGAAAAACCACAGGGAATTTTACTGGCCTTTGGCGGACAAACAGCGTTAAACTGTGGTGTTGCTTTATTTAAATCGGGGGTACTGGAAAAATACAACATAGAGGTGGTAGGAACCCCGGTACAATCTATTATAGATACGGAAGACCGCGATATTTTTGCCAAAATGCTTGGCGAAATAAATGTTAAAACTCCGAAGAGTATTGCAGCGTCTAACATGGAAGAAGCCAGGGCGGCAGCAAAAGAAGTAGGATTTCCAATTATTATCCGCGCTGCTTATACACTGGGCGGACTTGGCAGTGGATTCTGCGAAAATAACGAAGAACTGGAGTCACTGGCTTCAAAAGCATTTTCCTACTCTCCGCAGATACTTATTGAAGAATCGATAAAAGGATGGAAAGAGGTTGAGTATGAAGTTGTACGAGATAAATACGACAATTGTATTACCGTTTGTAACATGGAGAACTTCGACCCGCTGGGAATCCACACAGGAGAAAGTATCGTTGTTGCGCCATCACAAACTCTTTCGAATTCGGAATACCATAAACTCAGGGCAATTTCGATAAAAATTATCCGCAGGGTTGGAGTAGTTGGAGAGTGCAACGTACAGTTTGCACTCGACCCAAATTCTGAAGACTACAGGGTAATTGAAGTAAATGCCCGTTTGTCGCGTTCGTCGGCACTGGCATCAAAAGCAACCGGGTACCCACTGGCTTTTGTTGCCGCAAAACTGGGACTTGGATACGGTTTGCACCAACTAAAAAACTCGGTTACCAAAGTTACAACAGCGGCTTTTGAACCAGCACTTGACTACTGTGTTGTTAAAATTCCACGTTGGGACCTGAATAAATTCATCGGCGTTTCAAAAAACATTGGAAGCTCGATGAAGAGCGTAGGAGAGATTATGGCCATTGGACGTACTTTTGAAGAAGCAATTCAAAAAGGAATCCGGATGGTTGGACTGGGAATGCATGGTTTTGTTGGCAACCGCGAAGAAATTAACATTCCAGAGATTGAACAGGAACTCACGCACCCTACCGATCGGCGAATATTTGCCATTGCAGAAGCATTCAACAAAGAATATTCAGTTGATGATATTCACGATAAAACAAAAATCGACAAATGGTTTCTGCAAAAGCTGAAAAATATTCATTTAATAAACAAAGAGCTTCTGCAAATCGATGAACTGGAAAGTTTGCCCATACCGTTATTAAAACAAGCCAAACAAGCCGGATTTTCAGATTTCCAAATTGCACGTTTGGTTCTAAAAAGTACAAACAACAAAATACATGAAGATTTATTAAAAGTACGTGATTTCAGAAAAGCCAATGGCATTATTCCGTACGTAAAACAAATCGACACACTGGCTGGTGAATACCCGGCAATGACAAACTACCTCTATTTAACACATAATGGAAGTGAGCACGACATTACGTTCCTGGACGATAATAAATCAGTAGTGGTACTGGGGTCAGGGGCTTACAGAATTGGTAGTTCGGTAGAGTTTGACTGGTGTAGTGTAAATGCGATAGAAACCATCAAAAAAGAAAATTACCGTTCTGTGATGATCAATTATAATCCGGAAACCGTTAGTACCGATTACGATACTTGCGACCGGCTTTATTTTGATGAATTATCATTCGAGCGCGTGATGGATATTATTGACCTGGAAAATCCGCATGGCGTAATGGTTTCAATGGGAGGACAAATACCCAATAACCTGGCCATGAAACTGCACGGTCAAAACGTTCCGGTACTTGGAACTTCGCCTTTAAAGATTGACAATGCAGAAGATCGTGAGAAATTCTCGTCTCTGCTTGATGTTTTAAAGGTAGACCAACCACGCTGGGCACGCCTTTCAACAATTAATGAAATTCATAAATTTGTTGATGAGGTGGGTTACCCTGTACTCATCCGTCCTTCTTATGTACTCTCGGGCGCAGCAATGAATGTGGTTTCTAATCCGGACCAGCTAGACTATTTCCTTGAAATGGCTGCCAATGTTTCAAAAGAACATCCGGTGGTAGTTACTGAATTCATAGAGCAGGCCAAGGAAATTGAGATTGATGCAGTTGCCAACAAAGGAGAAATTACTGCATATGCGATTTCGGAGCATGTTGAGTTTGCGGGGGTGCACTCAGGTGATGCAACTATAGTTTTCCCGCCGCAGAAATTATATGTGGAAACCATCAGACGAATAAAAAAGATTGCCCGAGAGATTGCTCAGGGACTGGAAATTACCGGCCCGTTTAATATGCAGTTTCTTGCAAAAGATAACGATATTAAGGTAATTGAATGTAACCTTAGGGCATCGCGTAGCTTCCCGTTTGTTTCAAAAGTGATGAAACTAAACCTGATTGAGATTGCAACAAAAGTGATGCTGGGAATTGATGTTCCAAAACCTGATAAATCGCTATTTGAACTTGATTATGTTGGGGTAAAAGCTCCTCAGTTCTCATTCGCGCGGTTGCTAAATGCCGACCCGGTGCTGGGCGTTGACATGGCTTCTACCGGAGAAGTAGGCTGTATTGGAGAATCGTATTATGAAGCCATTTTGAAAGCAATGCTTTCGGTAGGATATACTTTCCCGAAAAAAAATGTGCTCATTTCCTCAGGACCGTCAAGAGGAAAAGTAGAATTACTACAGAGCGCTCAGCTACTAAAATCAAAAGGGTATAACATTTTTGCAACAGAAGGAACCCACCGTTTCTTTGCTGACAACGGAATTGAAAACACCCTGCTTCACTGGCCGGATGAAGAAGACAGACATCCGAATACAATTGAATATCTCAAGGAAAAAAAGATTGATCTTGTAATAAATATTCCGAAAAACTATACCAAACGGGAGTTAAAAAACGGATATCAAATTCGGCGGAATGCCATTGACTTTAATATTCCACTAATAACCAATGCACGTGTTGCCAGCGCTTTTATTTACAGCATTTGCAAATACAGCATTAACGACATTTCAATAAAAAGTTGGGATGAATACTAATCAAAGCAATTGATATACAAAAAAAATGCATCTACCAAAATAGATGCATTTTTTATTTAGTTCAAAATAATTTTAATTTCCCAACGCTTTTTCTCTTCTCCTCTGACTATAAAATCATTGCCATGGATTGCCTGTACTCCTACTTTTATTCTCCAGACTACTCCCTCTTCGGTGGTTGCTTCACCACCACTGTTTTCATTTCTTCGGCTCATTGTTTTTCCTTTTATAATAATTGTTCCGGCTCAATGCACCGAATATAATGAAAATCAAATATATTCTAAAAAAACTACCGACCAATTGACGAAAAACAGAGACAAAGACAGAATACAGACGACAAACAAGATCTCCAAAATTCTACATTGTCTTTTTTATTGAATAACCTCGTTTCTCAATGGCTTTTTTAATTTCTGTCAAATTGGTTTTTGAGGAATCAAATTTCACAACTGCGATTGAATCGTTCAAGCTGGCTTTTACCGACGTAATCCCATCAAGTTCTTTCACCCCTTTTTCAATTGACTTCACACACATATCGCAATGCATTCCTCCAACATCGATGGTTGTTTCTACAATTTGTGCTTTTGCACTGGTATCCTGCTGCTGACTTTTGGTTCCCGATTGACAGGCCACCAAAGCGAATAAAATTGTGAGATAAAATAACTTATTCATACGTTTATTTTTTAGTTTTGAGTAATCCAACGAATATCTCCCGGTGTAATCAATATATTTTAACTTGAAACATGAGAACACGAATTAACATTCTGTATATCAACAACAGAAAGAACAAATTTTTGTTTTACCAACCGCTCTCTTAAAAAATTTAGCAAAAAAAATTCCGACAAATAATGCCGGAATATCTTTATTACATTAACAGATTCAGTTACTAATTTATTTTAATGCATTCAATGCTTCTTCATAGTTGGGTTCGTCAACAATTTCCGGAACCTGTTGTGTATAAACAACTGTTCCTTCTTCGTCTAACCCAATAACCACTCTCGAATGCAAGCCTTGCAGCGGACCATCAACAATTTCCAACCCATAATTTTTTCCAAACTCACCCGTTGCATAATCTGATAAAGTTACAACATTCTCAATTCCTTCTGCGCCGCAAAAACGAGCCTGTGCAAAAGGCAAATCCCGCGAAATACATAATACTTTCGTATTTTCAAGCTCTGATGCTGCCTTATTAAATTGCCTTACTGAAGCTGCGCAAGTACCAGTATCGATGCTTGGAAAAATATTTAACACCAATTTTGAACCTTTAAAATCAGCGAGGCCAACTCTTGACAAATCGCCTTTCACCAATGTAAAATCTTTTGCTTTTTCACCTTTTGCAGGAAGTTCTCCAATTGTATTTATTGCATTTCCCTGAAGTGTTATCTGTGCCATACTATTCTTTTATTTAAGTTTAAAATTAAACAGTTCTACTCCTGTTATGTTGACTACAAGATAGAAAAATTCCATCTTCTAATAAAAAAAGATGGAATATTCGCGACTATATTTTCAGTTCATTTTTAATACACTGTTTCTACAGAAAGAAATCTTTCCATTAAACATAAGAGAAAGTAAGAATACACGAACCGGCAGGGAGCTCTTTTATTCTTCTTTCAGTAAACAGCGAAGATCTTCAAACAAAGGTCTGTGCTCCGTTCATTTATTGCTCTACTACTAATTTCGCAGTTAATATTTCGTCTTTGTATTTTACGCGTACCATATATACCCCTTCTTTCCAGCCGGCTGTCTGAATCTTAGTGCTTTGTCCGCGTAAATTGGTATTTTTATCCATTAACAACTGACTTTGGTTGTAAATTTCCAAGTCCCATTCAACTGCTTCATCAATTGTTTTTTCTTCCGATTCCGACTCTATCGACAGCGTAGTTTCACCCGTAGCAGGATTAGGGGTAATTGCAAGTGAAAAAAACATTCCATCACAAGAAATAACCTGCCAATTATTATGTACCCAATCAGTCCAGCCACAATTGTTTCTTACACGTACTCCAATTTGAACAATATCCCCCAGAGACGGGTAGGTTCCCCAATTGGGTGATATCTCAATTTCTTCATTATCCCCTGAGGAATACCAACTCCAGCCCGAGGGAACACTCCAATCATATTCTAATACTGACTGATAAGCAAGAGAACCAGCATCTCCTATATTCCATCCATCACCATTGGCATCGTAGCCTGCCAACAAAGATGTTGAACCGTCATCACATAAGATATGATACTGAGCCCACGCACCTACAACCTGCCCTTCAATGCTACAAACGATCTTATTTTCATCCAGTTTACCTACCCAAACGGTTTTCGAGGTAAAGTTACACTCCCGCAATCAGTAATTAGGGTTGCCTCAACCCATCCGCTTCCTGAACCGTTAGCGGTAAAAGTTCCGGTTGGGCTTTCAGTCAGGTTGCTTGATTCATTCCAGGATACTGTAGCTCCAGAAGGGTTGTTAACGGTAAATGTGCCGGAGGTGCAGATTAGGGACGGGCCGGAAATGGTACTATTATTTCCGTAGATATTTTCAATTGCCTCTAATGCATTTAATCGACCATGAGCAAGCAATCCGGCAAGGGAAGGAATATTATCAGCTCCGTTTAACAAATACTGCCTTATATTTAGCGCAAAATTTTCAGGATCGCTTTTATAATCTAGTATCATGTTTTGACACATAGAGGCATACATTAAAGCAATTACTCCTGCTACTTGAGGGCATGCCATAGACGTTCCCGTTTGATAACCATAAGTATCGCCAGGCAATGTGGAGTAGATGTCGGTACCAGGCGCTCCAAGATCAATGGTATTAATCCCATATCCAGCATTTGTGTATTTAACGTCAGAGCTAGTGTCATGTCAAGTTAATATTGACGGATAAAGTCTTTTTAGTTTTACCCGTGAATCTTTTGTAGTAAACTGCCAATTTATTTTGGCTGTTTTATTGTTCCGGTGGTTTTGCCACGCATTTGTTTCTGAGATGATTTCTTCCATATTATCAATTCGCCTGTTAAGGCACTGTTTATTCAATACATTCAACTCAATTTCTGCCATATTTAACCAGCTCCCATGTTTCGGAGTATATACAAACTCAAACCTGTCCCAAATTCTTTTTGCTTCTTCAGGTTCAAACGTTTCGTAAAGAGCACCTGGCGAATGGGTTTTAAAATTATCCATGACCAATGTGATTTTTTCTGCATCAGGATAATCTACATCCGCTATTTCTTTTATCAAAGTTGCCCAATCAGTTTTTGTTTTTCTTTCTGTCACTTTAACGCGTCGTTTGCCGCTCAATGGCTCGTTTACCATAAATATATTGCATGTGCCTTTCCGTATGTATTCGTAATCACAACGTTTTTCCTTTCCTGGCTCCATTGGCATGCCTGTCCTTGTTTCGCCAATTAGTTGTTTGGGCGATTCGTCCATGCAGACTACAGGTTTCGATTCGTCATAAGGCCTTTTGTAAACATCCAGAGCCTTTTCCATACTGGCAACAAATTCGCTGTCAGACCCGGGAGGGATTACCCAACCTTTAACTTTCCAGGGTTTTAAGTCGTTTTTTTAAAACGGAACGAACCGTTTCATATGATATCGAATCAACAATTTGTAATTCAACCACTTTGTCTGCCAACAACCTGAGCGACCACCTTGAAAATCCTTCAGGCGGTTCACTGCAACTTAAAGCGATTAAACGGGCTTCAAAATCACCGTCTGCTTTCCTCTCGTATTCCCTGGTGGATGGCTTCCGTTCAAGTACAGCATCAAACCCTTCCTCTATGAAGCGTTTCTTTATGCGGTCGATTGTACGCATCCCAACTTTCAGAATTTTACTAATCTCTGTATTGGTTACTTTATCTGAGTATGCTCCTTCATCACAATTTAAAAGAACGTAGGCGTTACGAAAACGTTGAGAAGTATGTTTGCCTTTATGGATGATTGACTCTAATTCTTCTCGCTCCTCTTTTGTTAAAGTTACTTTGTACTTTTCCATAGCTGTTTTTTGTGAAAGTACAAAATATTTACGTCATTTCATAATTGACATGACACTAGTAGTATTTGTTACAGAGATTAGGTAATCACTTGAACAACTGCATGGAATATCTCCAACTTGGTCAATATTCCAGTTGTTATTTGCAGTAGCTGCGCAATTTAATACTCCCTCACTTCCCAATGCATCATAGATTGCACACCAAATAGGAAAATTAGCTGGATTACCTTGGTCAACTCCAAATGATTATTTTGCACAAACTGGGTATCACTATCGAGTCGCAGATTATTCAATTTTGTTCCTCTTTCAATAGCTTCTCCCGTAAATTCAAAAAGCCATATATTCAATCTCTTCGAAAGCACTCGTTTCCGTTTAAGCCCTTGGGATGCTTTCCTTGCAAATTCAGTTGCATCCACTTCCGGTTTTAACCAGACTATTAGTTCATTTCCAACGTATTCTTTTGAAACTTCTTGGGCATTTTCAGTTTAAACAAATGCAACTAAAATCAATAAAGTAAATATTCTTTTCATAAGTTATCCATTTTTTTTAAAACAATAATAACTCGTTCATCTGAATCGATAAATAACAATTCTTCTTTCAAAAAATCGAATTTCACAGTATTCCTTAGATTTTCTCCAAGTGATAACCCACAATCATCTTCTGCCAATCTCGTCCCTCCATAATTCTTAAAATCAATTTGTTGCTTATCTCCAATCTCAAAATCAACACCAATAGTATTATAAAAGGTATTACCGTGGATAACACCTTTTGTAGTATCAGGGACAACAATTGAGATATTTGGGAAATTTGCATTTTCAGGTAAATCAATACAGTTTTTAAGTTCACCAGATACGATTTGCTTATAAACCTGCCATGAGCCTCTTAAATTAAGCTCTTGTGAAATATCTTCATCATCGCACCCTGCCCCAAGCAATACCACACAAAGCGGCAAAAAGAGCAGTAAAGTTGTTAATAATTTTATTTTTTTTGATTTCATTTTTTTAGATTCTAGTAGTGAGTACAGAGTATTTTGTACTTTTTTGTTTTCTGGGCAGCATTTGCTGCCGGGAGTGAGAGCAATCAGGAGCTATTTCTGTTTGGGAAGCGGAATGTACATCCTTGTTGTATCCGGGAATAGTCTAGAGGATTTGATTTACTGGGCGTATTTCATTTTTCAGGTTTTTAAGGTTACAAACTATAGATGGGAATAATAAACAAAGGGTTGCGTAAACAGGTGCAAATAAACCAGTTTCTTTATGTACAGTGAATTCATACTCTTTTATATACATGCGGAAAACCACCGGAAAGTAACCCTAATGCTGAAATGTTTGGCAACACATGAAGCGGTTTTGCTTAGTGCAGGCGAACTAAATGAAAATTTTTACAGCACAAAAAAAGGATCCCATTTGTTTAGAAAAATAGGATCCTTCACTTTATTATGTAATTTTTTTTAATACAACCCTTCTACAGAGAGGTACCTTTCACCGTGATCATAAGCGAAAGTAAGAATACGCGATCCGGCAGGGAGCTCTTTTATTTTCTTAGCCACTGCAGCCAGTGAAGCTCCGGAGGAAATACCAACAAATAAACCTTCCTGTTTAGCAGCTTTTTGTGCATATTCAAAAGCTTCTTCTTTGCTAACGGAAATAGTTCCGTCCAACAAATCAGTATTTAAATTATCAGGAATAAAGCCTGCACCAATTCCCTGAATAGGATGCGGCCCTGGTTCTCCTCCACTAATTACCGGGCTTGTTTCCGGCTCTACTGCAAACACCTTTATATTTGGATACTGTTTTTTTAGTACTTCTGCTACCCCGGATATATGACCACCGGTTCCAACACCTGTAATAAGGCAATCAATCCCTTCCGGGAAATCGTCTACAATTTCCTGTGCGGTATTTCTTCGGTGGGCTTCAATATTAGCCGGATTTGAAAACTGTAGCGGAATCCATGAATCCTTAATATCTGCAGACAATTCTTCAGCTTTTGCAATGGCGCCCTTCATTCCTCTTTCCCGGGGTGTTAAAACCAATTCTGCTCCGAGTGCAGATAATACCTGCCTGCGTTCTATTGACATCGACTCTGGCATTGTTAATATCAACCGATATCCTTTTACTGCTGCAACCAATGCCAGTCCAATTCCAGTATTCCCCGAAGTTGGTTCAATAATAGTTGAGCCTTTTTTTATTATTCCTTTGGCTTCTGCATCTTCAATCATCGAAAGGGCAATCCGGTCTTTAATACTTCCACCGGGGTTTGTTTTCTCTACTTTTACCCATACTTCATAATCAGCAGGAAATAGCCTGCTTAATTTTACATGCGGCGTATTTCCAATGGTTCCTAAAATGTTTTCAACTTTCATAATAATTATTTAAATCGGTTAAAATAAAAAAGCCTCCCTGTTTTCAGGAAGGCTTTTTCTTCATTATATATTTGAATTTGATTCTGTCAATCAATTAATTAAAAAACACCCTCCCCGTTTTCTGAGAAGCAACAACACATACAAGTATTTTTCATCGTGTTTTTCATAACTCGCGCCAAGATATATAATTTTAATTAATTCCAAATAAGGAATCAGGCATTTTTTAACTATCCATTCAAAATTTAATATAAACAACTACGATTATCTCAATTTTTATACCTCAACCACTTTACAAGTTCCTTTAGATTTACTTTTTTACCATACATAAGGATTCCAATCCGGTAAATTTTTGCAGCGCCCCAAATGGCTCCAATTGTTGTTAACACGAGCAAAAACATCGATAACAACAATTCCCAGGTTGGAACTCCGTGAGGAACCCTTGCCAACATAGCTACAGGAGAGGTAAAAGGAATGATAGAGCCCCAAAAAGCAACCGGTCCTTCAGGATTTCGTGCAATGGGAAACAAAAGCATTATGGAAAGTATAAGAGGAAAGGTTACAGGAAATACCATTTGCTGCGAGTCCTCATCGTTATCTACAGCTGCCCCAACAGCCCCTAACAACGAACTGTAAAGCAAATATCCTCCCAAGAAGTAAAAAATAAAGGCAAACAATATTAACGGAAGATTCAAACTTCCAATCATTTCCATCATTTCAGTAACCTTATTCTGGTCAGCCTGCTGCATCATTGGCTGGTTTAATTGTTGCTGACTTTCCATCAGACTTTGCCCAACATGTTGCGCTGTTTCCGGTGAGAAAAACCCCTGAACTACGATAAATGTAACTCCTCCTAAAACAACCCAGATTGCAACTTGTGTTAATCCAACCAAAGCTGTTCCTACAATTTTACCTGCCATTAATTGCTGAGGCTTTACCGAAGAAATAATAACTTCTACAATTCGATTTTTTTTCTCCTCCATAACACTTCGCATAACCATTGCGCCATACATAAAAACAAAAAAGTAAATTATAAAACCCATGGCGTAGCTGGCAATAAATGCAATGGCAGAAGAACTTTTTTGTGTTTCTCCGGTTTCCGAAACTTTCAGTGTATTAAGCCGTATATTGGTTTTGGCTGCTTCCAGTCTTTCATCCAAATCAGGAATCCCAGTTTCATCAATAATTTTCTGCCTCTTATCCATTTCAATAAAACGGCTTAGCTTTCGTTGAATTTGCTCTGTAAGATCAACGGGAACCTGTTTCTCCGAAATCAACTGAGCTGCATTATTCGAATAAATATCCCCTGGAATATACAACAGCGCATAAAAATTACTCTCTTTTAAGTGCCCTTTTAAATGTTCATATTCTTCTTTAGGGATAAAATGATATTGGGTATATCCTTCGTGTGCAAGCTCTCCTAAAAACAACTGAGATTGATCGTAAACAGCTATTGTACGTTCTTCCTTATCGTTATTGATTGACAATACAACAATCAATGCAAACATTCCTAGAAATAAGAACGGAACCAGAATTGTAAGTACTATGAACGATTTTTTCGTGACTCGTTTCAGGTATTCCTGTTTTAATATAATAAGTGTTTTATTCATTTCCGTTCTAATTTCTGTTTGACTCTTCTACTGCTTTTATAAATACATCATTCATCCGGGGAATAATCTCTTCAAACGAAATAATCTCAGCTACTGGGAGCAAAGCACTTAACAACTGATTATTTGAATGGCCATCGATGTATTGTACGCGTACCTTACCCTCTTTGTTATTCTCGGTATGCTCCAAAATTCTAAATTGTTTTTCCAAAGCAGAGGCAACTTGCTCAAATACTCCCTTGTACTTTATTTCATAAATATTAAGCTTGTACTTTCCCCTAATTTCTTTTATCTCCCCATCAACAACTTTTTTTGATTTATTAATGAGTGCAATATGATCGCACAGTTCCTCTACCGACTCCATATTGTGCGTAGAAAAGATAATGGTAGCCCCTTCATCCCGTAACTGAAGAATCTCTTTTTTCAATAGATTGGCATTTATCGGGTCAAAACCACTAAACGGTTCATCAAAAATCAAAAGTTTTGGCTTATGTATTACAGTAGTAATAAACTGTACTTTTTGCTGCATTCCTTTTGAAAGTTCTTCTATCTTTTTATTCCACCAGGGCATTATATCAAATTTTTCAAACCAATGCTTCAGGTTTTGCATTGCTTCATGACGACTCAGCCCTTTCAACTGAGCCAGATATATTGCCTGTTCTCCTATTTTCATCTTTTTATAAAGCCCTCTCTCTTCGGGCAAATAACCTATCTGCGCCACATCTGTTGTACGCATTTTCCGACCAGAAAAAAAGAGCTCTCCTTTGTCGGGAGCAGTAATTTGATTAATGATACGAATCAAAGTAGTTTTCCCCGCACCATTAGGTCCAAGTAATCCAAAAATACTTTGTTCCTCAACCGAAATACTAACATTGGTTAGCGCTTTTGTTGTTGCAAAAGTTTTTTCGATCTCACAAGCCTCAAAAATTTTCATAAAAAATATTATTTATATGATAAAATTGCACAAACAAGAAAAAGCAACATAACAAACTGAAATACAAAATAATAGCTACATACCACAAAACTTAAATCAACTCGTCAATTACACTTATTTTTTAACCTGAGTATTTTTTAAGTACTTCATTTAAAACACAATTAAGTATTTCAATGTATTTTAGAACGCATTTTATAATTATTATTTATAATCTTTTGTTATTAAACAACAATATTGAATACCGACAAAATTGAAGAAAATGAACAAAAAACCCAAGAATCTACTATTTTATGACGTTTTTTATATTTATTATTTCAATAAATAAAATAACTTTGACAAAGCTTCGTCAAATAACTTTATTTGATAAAGTTAATATGTTTAACCAAACACAAGCATATCGCAACAAATACCCTGTTATAAAAAGTGAGGTACATTGAAAAAATACGTAAAACTATTCAACATTAAAACTTCATGAAAGAAATAGATAATGACTTATTTGTAGTTGGAATAGGTGCATCTGCGGGAGGGCTGGATGCTATCCAACAATTGTTTGACAATTTACCAATCAATACAGGAATGGCTTTTGTTATCATTCAGCACCTGTCTCCTGATTTTAAAAGTCTAATGCCTGAATTACTAGGCAAGCATACCCAAATGAAAATATTTACGGCGGAAGATCAGCAAACAATAGAGCCGAATTGTATATATCTTAATCAAAGAAGTAAAAACCTTCATATAAAAGGGCGCCAGTTGGTATTACAAGATAAAGGCCCTAAACACAACCTTAATTTACCCATTGACATATTCTTTCATACGCTTGGAGAGGAACATAAAGATAAGTCCATTGGGGTAATTCTTTCAGGAACAGGTTCGGATGGTTCCCGAGGGATAAGAACAATTAAAGAGGCAGGAGGCAGTATTATTGTTCAGTCGCCAGACTCTGCTCAATTTGACGGAATGCCAAACTCAGCTATCTCTACCAACCTGGTCGACTTCATCCAGGGACCAGAAGAAATTGCAAAAACACTGTCAAGATTCATAAACAAAAGATTATCCATTGACTCTCAGAATCTTGAAGACCAATCAGCTAATTCCAATGAAATTCTTTTCCTTAAAATATTGGAGGAAATACATAAATCTTTTGGCATTGATTTCAAAAAGTATAAAAAAAACACCTTATTACGCCGACTGGAGAAACGCCTAAATATTAACAATATAGAGCATTTATATGATTACTTCACGCTTTTAAAAAGTAATCCCAAAGAAAGAAACAGTTTAATGCAGGATTTCCTGATTGGAGTAACCGCTTTCTTCAGAGATCTGGAAGCATTTAATCTTCTCAGAAACAGTATTATTCCACAAATATGCAAAAGCAAAACCGATACAGAATCGGTACGAATCTGGGTTCCCGGATGTTCGACAGGCGAGGAAGTTTACTCTATAGCTATGTTATTTGACGAATATATCAGGCTACATAAACTGAATTTCGACTTTAAAATTTTTGCAACCGATATTGATACCCGGGCTCTGGATGTCGCCAGCAACGGAATATATAATGTAAACATTGCTAATGAAATATATAAACATTTTCTTGAAACATATTTCATTAAATCTGGTGAAAAAGTACAGATAAATAAGCGTTTGAGGGAAAAAATTGTGTTCTCTGGCCATAATCTGTTAAAAGATCCGCCATTCATCCGAATGGATTTTATTTCGTGTAGAAATATGCTCATTTATCTTGAAAACAAGAGCCAGCAAAAAGTATTGGCAGACTTTCAATTTGCCCTCAACAAATTTGGATTCTTATTTTTAGGAAATAGTGAATCATTAGGCGACGTTGGCAAATCATTTAAAGTAATTGATTCTAAATGGAAAATTTATCAAAATATTTCAGAAAGTAAACAATTTTACATTCGCAACACAGAAGATAGTATAAATACCATTTCATACAAAACACCAATACACTCAGTTACCCGCCATGAATACAGATATAAAGACAACCCAGATACTATCTTCTATAAGTATTTAAGTAACAAATTTAGCCCGTCCTGTATTTTTATTAACGATGAATTTAATATTCTTTTTATAAAGGGAGATGCAGGGAAACGGCTTATACACTCCGAAGGGGCATTCCAAAACAACCTTTTAAAAGTTGTTTCTCCTGAAATATCGGTAATTATAAAAAACGGTATCCGGAGTTTAAAAGTGGAAAACCGCAATACTATTGTAAAAGATATACTCATTGGTCCTTCAGACGACCGAAGAACCATTGATATTAGTTTTTACAGACCTGACAATTTAGAAGAACTGAAAGACACCTATGTCGTTCAGTTTAGTGAAGACCAAAACGTTGAAAAAGAAAAATTACTGGAACTGAAAAACATTCCGGTTGATGAAGTATCCAAAAGGAAGATTGAAGATCTTGAAGATGAATTAAAGGAAGTAAAAGCGAGATTACAGAACGTAATTGAAGAGCTGGAAACAAGTAACGAAGAACTTCAGTCGTCCAACGAAGAGTTAATGGCTTCGAATGAAGAACTTCAAAGCACCAATGAAGAATTACAATCAGTAAACGAAGAGCTCTATACTGTCAACTCAGAGTTACAGGAAAAAAATAAGGAATTACAAAGTTTAAATAACGATATTTCCAATTTACTAAACAGTACTGAAATTGGAACATTATTTCTGGATTTGAATTTTCATATACGCAAATTTACCCCTGCCCTTCAGAAACACTTTAGGCTGGAAGAAAATGACATTGGTCGTCCAATATCCAGTTTTGCCTCAAGCTTCAAGGAAGATATAAGAGAAATGATTATCGAAAATTCGAAACAAACCCTTAACCAATTAACCAGTTACGAAAGCGAGATAACAGACAGCGAGGGAAATTATTATTTGGTTCGAATTAGTCCTTTTATTACATCAGACAAGAAGATTGACGGGGTAGTCATCACGTTTATAGATATAAGCCAACTTAGAGCTATAGAGGCTAATCTTGAAACTACTGAAATAAGATACAAACAACTATTCGAACACCTGAACGAAGGTTTTCTTCATGCACAAATCATAAAAGATCAAGAAGGTCGCCCCGTTAACTTTGAGTATATAAATATTAATCCGGCCTTTGAAAAACAAATTGGCTTGAAAAGAGAAGAAGTTATTGGAAAAAAAGGCCTTGACGTTATCCCCGGATTAAAAGGAGATAATGTAAAATGGATTGATCTATATGGGCACACGGCACTCACTGGCGAAGAACAATCCATTGAAATATACAGTGAACTTAGAAAAAAATATTATTTGCTACATATTTTTAGTCCCAATAAAAACGAATTTGCCTGTACATTCACCGATGTTACAAAACTTAAGGAAAGTGAAAAGAACCTACAAATTAGTGAAGTAGAATTAAAAAAAGTACAGGAGATTACACACACGGGGAGCTGGTATATGGATGTAAAAACAGGTGAGGTTAAATGGAATGAGGAGCTATACAGAATGTATGGCTTCGATCCTAAATTTCCACCCCCCTCTTATTCTGAACATAAAAAATTATTTGTAAAAGAAAGTTGGGATAAATTATACAAAGCCCTTGAAAACACAAGGAAAACGCAAATACCATATCAATTAGAGCTCAAAACAATTCGAAAAGACGGAACAAACGGCTGGATGTGGGTACGTGGTGAAACAATTACAGACCAGGAAGGAAAAGTAATTGCCATGTGGGGTGCAGCGCAAGATATTTCCGACCGAAAAATAATTGAAAATGAGTTACTGGAGGCTAAAAAGAAAGCAGATGTTGCCAATATTCATAAAAACTATTTCCTGGCAAATATGAGCCATGAAATTAGAACTCCTATGAACGGCGTTATTGGCTTTTCCAGGCTGCTAAAAGAGGAGGATATATCAAAAGAAGAACGCAACAAATTTCTTGACATAATCGATGATAATGCAAACCAACTGTTAAGCCTTATTGATGACATAATAGATGTTGCCAGCATTGAATCGAACCAACTAAAAATCTCTTTGGATCAATGCAATATTCCGGTCTTACTAACGCACCTCGAGGAAATATTCAATAACCTGAAAACAGAAAAGGAAAAGGGAAATATTCATTTTGAGCTATATATTCCTTCGGGCTATGAAACCCTGGTTATTAACACAGATTGTATAAGGCTAAGACAAGTAATATCCAATCTCTTAAACAATAGTTTAAAATTCTCAGAAAAAGGCACTATCTGTTTTGGATTCGAAATCAAAAAATCAAAAATAGAGTTCTTTGTAAAAGATGAAGGTATTGGTATTGCAAAAGAAGCTATAAACGATATATTTAAGCGATTCAAACAATTAAATTACGGAAAAGAAGCAGAGTACGGAGGAACTGGATTAGGCCTTGCCATTTGTAAAGGAATAGTAAAACTTTTGGGAGGAAAAATCTCTGTATCATCAGAGTTAGGAAAAGGTTCCGAGTTCAGATTTGATATTCCACTAAAAGAATTCAACGCTGAAGTTACAGAGCCATCTACTAACGGATCAAATATTGATTATACGCAAATCTTAAAAAATAAAAAGCTGCTTATTGCCGAGGACGAAGCAATGATCCAGGTATATTTTAATGAAATTTTCAAAAACTATGACATTGAACTACTTTTTGCAAACAATGGAAAAGAGGCAGTTAAATTATACCACAAAAATATTGACGTTGTTTTAATGGATCTTCGCATGCCTGAGATGAATGGTTTTGAAGCCATTGACAAAATATTAAAAATTAATCCTAAGGCCAAAATATTTGCACAAACAGCTTATGTTATGGATGAAGAGAAGGAGAAATGCATGGAAGCGGGCTGTATAGCCTATTTAACCAAGCCTATCACGAAAGAAATACTGCTCAAAGAGTTAAAGCAACACCTTCAATAAAAAATTTCTGAGAGTGTAATTTTAATCTCAAACTAAAATGCTTCTCTTCGAAACTTATATCGAAGAGAAGCATTTTTATTTTAGTATTTCTTCTAAAAATGATGATAAATACTTTCTTCCAGATAAGGATGGTTTTTAGGAACCAGGCTTGCCTTTGCCAACCATGTTGATACAACCCAGGCAAAGATTCCAAGATACCCAACAAATGTGCCTATTTCCAACAAACCAAATTTTGCATCGTGTACTGTTGCAGGCCAAATAATGTAATAAAGTTCAATATACTGACCTATCATAAGCAAAATTATAACAGGTGCAATTACTTGCTTACTGCGTGATGTTTTCCGAGGCATTAACACAATAAACGGAATAAACCAGTTTATAACAATATTGGCAAAAAACAAAAATTTATAAGCTCCGTGCCAGCGTGTTACAAACCACGATGTTTCTTCCGGAATATTGCCATACCAAATAAGCATAAATTCGGCAAAATTGAAATATCCCCAAATTATACTTGTCATAAAAATATACCGTGTAAAATCGTGCAAATGACTTCGGTTTAACAAACTAAGATTACCTGTTTTGGAAAGAATTATTACTATTAGAGTTATAACAGATGAACCGTGCAAAAAAGCCGCAATAAAACTTTTCGCGGCAAACAATGTACTAAACCAGTGCGGTGCGAGCGACATTAACATATCAACCGCAAAAAGGCTAAAAGAAAAGGCAATTATAAAGATAAATACCTTGGAGTAAAATTCCGATTTGTGAAAGTACTCCATCCCTCCTGATTCATCTTCTTTTAAGGAGATCCGTCTTAAATATTTCGAAAGGATTATCCATGCAGCAAAAAACACAATTACCCGTGCAAAAAAGAACGGTATATTCAAATACGGTGATTTATGCTGAAGTAAATGGTCGTGCTGAACGACTTCCTCATGTGTCCACTCAAAAATATTATGCATACCAAAAAACATAATCAGAAAAAATACGGCAGCAAAAGGAATATAAGCAGCCATGGCTTCCGGAATCCTTTTAAAAGCTGCTGACCATCCGGCATTTGAAATATACTGCAAAGCGCCAAAGAAGGCAGCCCCTATGGCAAGCGATAAAAAGTAGTAATTGTTTAACAGATAATTTGCCCAGGTTCTTTTGGCATCAAAAATAAATCCCAGAATAAACGAAAGTACACCAATGCCTATAAAAACATAGGTGAGCATTTTAAATTTATTTGAAACAACTAATTTGTTTTCCATAACCGGTTATTTTTCATTTGTTCGGTATGCTATTACTGTAATTCGTTCTTAATATACATTGCAATTTTCCAGCGATCGGCAGGTTTTATCATAGAGCCATGTTCTCCCATTACTCCAAAACCAACCGAAATAACGTGGTAAATATCAGCCTCCGGATTTGCCCTCATTTTATCGCTTAACAAACTGGCAGGAGGGTAAGTATATTTTTTATTTACATACAACGAGCCCTGTCCATTACCCTTTTCTCCGTGGCATTGCATACAGTAAATTCCATACATTCTTTTTCCCCGCTCCAGGTTTTCCGGAGTTGGCTCAAATTCATTCACTAATGTTTGTGCAGCCAACGCCCTGTCTTCATCCGTTTTTTCAAAAGGATAAGGAACCATCCCTCTCGGAATTGTACCTTCTACCGGCGGTTGCATCGTTTTTCCGTCTGAAAAATTAGGATTGGCGGTATAGCTTTCATAGGCCGATGAATGAACCATATCATCAAAATATTCCCAACCAGTTGTTCGACGGTTATAATCACACGACGAAAAAAACAGTAACGCGAGAATGAACAAGCCAATATATTTTTGTTTTTCCATAAGCTTTAAAATTATTCCAGTGTACCGTATTCTCTTATTATTGAATCTACTTCAACTGCTTTTTCACCAAGGCTATTTCTATCTATTACCATCACAAACTTATCATCAGTAGCCCGCTCATGAAAGATCCGAGGTTTCTTTCCCGGAAAGATCTTTGCTCTCGCCGAGAATGTAAAAAGCGTAAGTAAAGTAACCGACAAAATGGTAGCCACAATGGTAACTACTATAAATGAAGGGAATGAGTTAAAAGGTTTTCCTCCGTATTTCAAGGGCCAGTCGATAACAGCTGCATAATACAGGAAACTTAAAATTCCCAGGGCTGCAAACAAACCATAAAAAAATGCCGCGTGCGTAATCCGGGTTTTCTTCCCCATTCCTTCCAAAATTTCATGAACAGGATAGGGAGTATAAACTTCTACCGGCAAAATCCCTTTCGCTTTTACCTTTTCAAAAGCATCAACAAGACTGTCCTCGTCATTAAAAACACCCAAAATATATTCCTTATTCATGGTTTGTATGTTTTAAGAGATCTTTACGTGGCTTATTATATTTTGCCACACTTTTAATTTCAGAAATGGCAATAATCGGGATAAAGCGGAAGAACAGCAGAACTCCGGCCATAAACATTCCCAGTGTTCCAATAAAAAAACCTATTTCCACCCAGGTTGGCGAATACGTTGCCCAGTTGGCGGGTAAATAGTCGCGGCTTAAAGAAGTAATAACAATATTGAACCTTTCAAACCACATCCCAATGTTTATAATAATTGAAATTACAAAAACGACCCACATTTTCTGACGTATTTTTTTGAACCAGAACAATTGGGGCACAACAGCATTGGATATAAACATGGCCCAAAACTGAAAGGCATACTGTCCGAAAATCCGGTTGTGAAAGAAGGTATACATTTCATATTCAGAACCGGAATACCAGGCCATAAAAATCTCGGTCATGTAAGCCGTTCCCATAATCAATGATATAAAAATCAAAATACGGCAAACAGCATCAATATGTGAATCTGTTACAAAATCATTCAATTTATATAGAACGCGCATTAACACAACCAGTGTTAACACCATGGCAAAACCTGAAAAAATTGCCCCTATTACAAAGTATGGCGGAAAAATAGTTGTGTGCCACCCGGGTTCTACACCAACGGCAAAGTCGGTTGACACAATGGAGTGAACAGAAACCACCAAAACAGCAGCAATGCCACCAAGTACAAAACTCAAACCTTCGTACCTCAACCATTCCCTGCTTGATCCGGTCCAGCCAAACGAGAAAAAGCCATACACTGCCTTCTTTATTTTCGATTTTGCAGTGTCACGGATAGTGGCAAAGTCAGGCACCATTCCAAAATACCAGAAACTTGCAGAAATAAGCAAATAAGCTGATATTGCCACAAAGTCCCAAAACAGCGGCGAGTTAAAATTCACCCAAAGTGGTCCGCGCGTGTTAGGATAAGGAAAAATAAAGAAAAATAACCACGGACGCCCCATATGAAGCAAAGGAAATAAACTAGCACAAAAAACTGCCACTACTGTCATTGCTTCAGCGGCACGGTTTATCGCGGTACGCCACTTTTGTCTTAAAATCAAAAGAAAAATAGAAAAGGCGGTTCCGGCATGACCAATTCCAATCCACCATACAAAATTAATGATGGCCCACCCCCAGGCGATGGTATTATTTACTCCCCACGCTCCAATTCCGGTAGTAACAGTAACGTATTTAGCGTATAAACCAAATCCAAACATTCCTAAACTAACCAAAAATGCAGCATACCACCAGAGTGGTGTCTTATCGTTAATAGGGGCAGTAATCTCCTTCGAAATCTGCGAAAAACTCTTATCGCCATCTATTAACTTACCGCGTATCTCCGTTTTATACATAAGGCTTTATTTAAGCTTTTTTGTTTCTTACTTTCGTTAGATATCCTACCGAAGGAAGCGTATGCAATTCTTCCAGCAGATGATAGTTTCTTTCGTTCTTAAACAATTTCGAAATTTTACTCTCCGGATTATTTAAGTCGCCAAAAACAAGCGCATTCCCCGGACATGATTGTACACATGCGGGTTGAATTTCTCCATCATTAATAGAACGTCCTTCCACTTTCGCCTGCGCTTTTTTCTCCTGAATACGCTGAACACAAAATGAACATTTTTCAACTACACCTCTTGAACGTACTGTAACATCCGGGTTTAATACCATGCGGCCCAACTCACTATTCGATGCATAATCAAATGCATCATTCCCAACATACTTAAACCAGTTAAAACGCCGAACCCTGTACGGACAATTGTTTACGCAATATTTTGTACCAACGCAACGGTTATAAGCCATTTGATTCAGGCCTTCCTCGCTGTGAGGAGTAGCTGAAACCGGACAGACATTTTCGCAAGGTGCATTATCGCAATGCTGGCACATTACCGGCTGATGATATACTTCCGGGTTTTCTGCATCGTTGGAAAAATAACGATCAACCCGAATCCAATGCATAATTCTCCGGTTACGCACCTGTTCTTTTCCAATAACCTGAATATTATTCTCTGCCTGGCAAGAAATAGCACAGTTTCCACAACCGATACAGGAACTTAGATCAACCGCCATCCCCCAGTGATGCCCGTTAAACTCAGGCTCGGGATATAAAGTAACATGATGTTCTTCTGCTTCTTCATGCTTTTCATTTCCTGAAGCAGGATCTATCTTCCACTCATCGTAAGTTGTTTCCCTCACAATAGGCCGGCCCTCCATTGAATGATGCGTTTGCGAAAGTGCCAGTTCATAAGTTTTATCCGTTACAACAACCTCAGCACCGGAAAGCCAGTATTTCTTTATCCCGTCTTCGATAACGGTTTGTGCAAACATATTTTTACCAACTCCCTCACCTACTTTACCGGCAATCTTCCTTCCATAACCTAATGCAACCGAAATAGTATCAGGAGCCTGCCCTGGTTGAACGAAAACAGGCAATTCAATCCCATTTACTGTTATTACGCTTTCATTGGCAACACCATTTTCTTCAGCCCATTTCACAGGTACTGCAGCAAAATTGTCCCAGCTAATCTTTGCAATTGGGTCTGGTAATTCCTGTAACCAAGGGTTATTGGCAAAACTGCCGTTTACCATCCCTGTATTTTCATAAAATGCAATTTCCCAACCCGAGGAAGCAGGTTTTAAAGAAGACAGAGCCTTCTCTAATTCATTTTCTGTATAACTCAAATTTTGAGATGTCGCATTTTGTGACTCGAAGACACCTTTTTGAAGCGCATCATTCCAAAACATTTGAGGGGTTAAAAAATGCCCCTGTTGTATAAACATATCACGCTCCCAAATGCTTTTCACAAATTCATAATAATTGGGATTCTCTTCCCCACTCCATTTAGCTAGCGATTCCTGAACCTGGCGACTGTCAAAAAGTTTTTGTATAGCAGGCTGCGCCAAACTATAAACACCTGTTTTTGGTTCGGCGTCATTCCACGATTCCAGATAATGGGGTTCCGGGCACACAAACTGGCAAGCTGCCGTGGTTTCATCTTTTCTGTCGGAGAATGAAACAGACAGAGGTATATTTGACAATGCTGTTTTTATCTCCTCTCCCCGGGGATGGTTGTAAACCGGATTTACTCCCCAGCACAATATTCCACCTATTTTTCCTGAATGCAATTCCGAAAGAAATGCTTCAAACTCATCATCCAATCCCTGACAGGTATTTAATGTTCTGCCTAAAATGGTTAAACCATAGCTTCCGAGTAATTGATTAATTGCATTTATAATTAACTGTACATTTGTATCGCTACTGTTTGAAACTACAAGCGACTTTCCCTGGTTTTCCATCAGATCTTCGACCAATCCTTTTAAATCAACAGACGATTTCTGTTCAGAAGTAGGGCCACTACCTTTTGCAGCCAGTAGCTGATTGTATAAGTCGGCAACAATTACTGCCTCCTCCGATGGTTTGATTGGGAAACGCACATCCGCATTTGAGCCGGTTACTGACATTCCTGTTTCAAACTGATAATGACGACTCATCTCGTCATTTGCCTCTAAAACTCTTCTTCCGGAAGTATAACCTTTGGCATATTCAACCGGAGAAAGCCAGGTTCCAAGAAAATCGGCACCAAAACTTACAATTACCTTCGCTTTTTCAAAACGGTAATCAGGAATAAATGCTTTTCCAAAACTTGCTTTGTTGGCTTTTAAATTTCCTGTAGCAGAAACGGCATCATATTGCAGCCATTCGGCATTTGGATGTGCTACAAGAAATTGAGCAATTATTTTTTTGGTTGAAGGGGAAATAATAGTTGAAGTCAACAATACCACTTTCCGGTTTTCACTCTTCAGCTCTGATAATTTCTGAATAATTTCACCATCTACCTTGTCCCACGAAGAAGCAGAACCATTTTTCAACGGAGTTTTAAACCGGGCATCATCGTATAAATTCAAAACAGAGGCCTGAACGCGTGCCGTAGTTCCCTGTTGAGAAATAGATGATAAATTATTCCCTTCAATTTTTATAGGACGACCATCGCGCACCTTCACTAAAATGCTGCAATATTCATTGGCATCAAAATAGGTAGATGCATAATAATTCGCCATCCCGGGAGTAACTTCTTCCGGTTTTATAAGATATGGAATTGCCTTGTCAACGGGTCTTTTACAACTGGCAACCACCGTTGCAGCAGCAATACTGAAACCGAAAGTTTTCAGGAAATCTCGTCTTGAAGAACCAGACTCCTTTTTAAACAAAGCTCTTTTGATATCCACTTCAAGTTTAAGCTCGTTCTTTTTAAATGCTACCGGATCCTTTAATTCGTCTAAACTTCGCCAATATTTTGTCATAGTTTTACCTTCAATTTCTGGGTTAGTAGTGGCAACGCATACAATCATTTGCGCCTATGTCCTCAGCAGTAATTTTATCAATTTTTCCTGCTTTCAGATCTTCATGTAGTTTAATATATTGATCGTAATAAGCATTATCTTCAAAATTTACCCGTGTATCACGGTGACAGTTTATACACCAGCCCATGGAAAGATCGCTGTGCTGTTCCATTAAATCCATTTCTTCCACTGGCCCATGGCATTGCTTACAATCCAATTTACCTGATTTAACATGTACCGCGTGGCTAAAAAACACATGGTCAGGAAGATTGTGAATCCGAATCCATTCCACCGGTTTGTTATTTTCAACGGCGTCAACAATTTTGGCAATTTCAAATTTACCACTGTTTGTACCTTCCCGAATAAGCACGTGGCAATTCATACAAAGATTTGGGGCTGGAATGCCAGCTGATTTTCCTTCCTCAACTGTTGTATGACAATACATACAATCAATTCCATTGTCACCTGCGTGCACTTGATGTGAAAATTTAATTGGCTGATCGGGAGCATAGCCATGCTGCCTCCCCAAGCGAATAGCATCAGTAATTAGCATATTAACCTGAAAACCAAAAGCAGCTATAAGAATAATTACGGGAATAAGCTTTATTTTGATTTTTCGTAAAAAGATCAGCTCAATTAGAGCCCAGGTAATTAACAACCCAAGGAATAGAAACAAAATTAAATTGTCCACGCTTATTTTTGGTTCTGTCGTTCCCTGAAATGCAAGATCATCCAGGTAAGTCTTTACATACTTTAAGTCTTCTTCATTTAAATCAAAATTCTGGTGAGATGCCTGCATTTTAATTCCGGTAGGATTTAATACAGCATTTTGAAATGCCGATACATCCATACTAGCGTATTTCATGGCAATATCACGCGCTGAAGGATTCCAGTTCAGCGTATCCACCTGTTTAATATTATGACATGAAACACATGCCTGCCCTTTGCTTCTAAAAGGTAATAAGCCACGAAAAAAACGTTCACCACGTTTAACTCCGTTAATTTCATGAGATGCAGTAGAATGCTCTATTTCTCCGGGAGTTACGTCTTCGCTTGCATGCCCAGCAACAGAACTGGCACTTTCAGAAACACCTGTTCCCTCATGTCCCTTAACTGTCGTAGTACTATCCGAATGCTGCACAGTAGTATCTACACTACTTCTTTCAGAAACAGAAGAAGAATCGTTCTGTGAATAAGCAAACTTTACATAAAAAAATGAAATGATAAAAAAGAAAAGAAGAACACGGATGGATATTTTTTGAATACCTATTCTCCCACAAAATTTTTTTTCCATTCTGTTCAGTTTAGTTTAAACAAAGGCCTGTTAAGCGAACACAAGATTTAACAAATTTTATTGCTAAAGGTTTCATTAAAAACCAGAAAACCTTATGAAAAGATAATTAAAATCGGCGTCCTTTTCAAATGAAATGAACATTAATTTAAATACAAATATTAGTGAATCTAAACAAATGATTAATTAACAAAAAACACAATCCTCTACAAACAATGATTGCAAAACGCTATAATAAACTTCACATAAATTTCTTTCGAACTAAAACCAGAAAAGATACCTGCTAAAAAAAATACATTTTAAAATTTCACCTCGCCCTTTTTTTTCCGGTAATTATTCTATCTTATTTTCAGAAACAAAAAGAAATGATAGCAGAAAATAATCTAAAAAATGGCTTACCAGAAGATAAAACAAAAAGTAGCAACAGTTAATATAGAGTAGAACAACAATATAGAAATGGGTAAATATTGACTTGCACCAATATTCAATACCTTTTTGTTATAGAAAACAAAAATTATTTTCTGCATGGCAAATGCAATAACTGTAGCAAAAGCAATCCCCGCTATCCCCCAAAACCGTATAAAGATAACACTCAACCCAATATTTATTAACAATTCAGCCAGTGAAGCAAACATTATAACGTTGGTCTTTTTCAAGCCAATAATAATTGTGTGAGGAAAAGTCAGCCGACTAATGATTAACAGCAAATAAATATTGAACACAACCGCACTTTCTGAAAAATTATCGTTAAAAATACGTGGATAAAGCCATTTGCTAAGAAGCAAAAAGCACAAAGTAACCGGAAACAAAAAATGCATTAGTTGAGCCGACTTTTTGCGAAGTTTTCTTAATGCATCTTGTAAATTTTCTCTTGATATAAAATCAGGAATCATTGCCGTACTTAGCGCATTGGCCATTAAAAGTACCAATGGAAATTCTTTTGCACCATATTGAAAAACAGCAAATGTGGCCGAATCAAATTTATTCAACACAAGAAATCCATCCACGTATTGGGCTGAACTTCCGAGAAGGCTACTTATTATGAGCGGATAAGCTAAATGAAAATGCTCTTTTATAAAGGCCAGCGAAAAAGCAAAACAGGCATATTTTTTTAATAAAAAAAGTAGCCAAATGTAGCGTAGAAAAGCAATGGAAACCAACCCCAAAACACACATTTTCATATCCATGCCAGCCAAAGCGGGGCCAGCCACCGCTACCAACTGAGCACCAAATGTAATTACGCCATAATTAATTATCCAAGCGGCCTTATTTTTCAACAAATAAATATATTCAATCAGAAACGAAGGACTGCTAAAAAAGATATAACCAACGAGTAGTTTTAAATATGGAATATCACGACCATGGGTAAGCACAGAAGAGAAAGGCTGACGAAGAAGCAATAACAAAAAAATCATCAACAGGCTTAATACACTAACAAATACAAAAACATTAAAAATCTCCGGCGATTTACTTCCGCTTTTTCCGAAAGTTGAATTATTCCGGAACAAAGGCAAAAACGACTGAATTAGCCCGTTTATCCAGAAAGAACACAAAAGAGCAGCCACAAAAAGAAACATTTCATAGTTCCCGATGGAGGAAGTAGACATCCCGCTTTGGGCAAATACAATGCTGATAAGCAGCAAAGTCCCGTACCTTAATAACTGAAATGCCTGTAGTCCGGAAATATTATTTATGTATCTTTTAAAAATCAATTTGCCTTATTCAGTCTGCTTCCCGCAAATTTAATCTTTTCAGGTTGATATTTACATTTATGCTACTTTTGCAGATATGATTTTAAAACTATGAATTTTATTCTCGACAATCCGGAAACAGAAAAAACATTTCAGCATATACTTGCGGTTATAAAGCACCATAAAAATGGCGAAGTGTCTGACTTAATGAAAAGCAAAGGAATTACCTACAAGCTAAACTGGGGGGTTTCCCTGATAGAACTTCGTAGTATGGCTAAAACTTTAGCTCCCGATCATTTACTCGCTTTAAAGTTATGGAACAAACAATGGCGTGAAACAATGATACTGGCGACCATGCTTGACGAGTCGAAAAAAGTAACTGAAGAACAAATGGATTTCTGGACAAAAAGTTTTGAAAATACTGAAATCGCAGAAATCGCCTCCACTCACCTTTGGGTAAAAAGTAAATTTGCGTTTATAAAAGCGCTGGAATGGTGCCGTGGGAAAAAGTTTATAGTTCACTATACCGGTGTTCATTTAATGGGGCGCCTGGCGATTACTGAGAAAAATGCACTCGATGAAATGTTTGAACCTTTTTTTGAAGAAATTACAACGTTGGCAAAAGACCCGAAACTTTACAATGTAACTCATCGTGCAATTGTAGCTATAGGGAGTCGTTCTGAAATGCTCAACCATCAAACAACAGAACTAGCCAGAGCCCTTCAGCTAAGCGATTCTGAGAATGCAGTAAAACTTGGGGAATCTCTTTATGAAGAACTAACCAGCGATTACCTGTTGGATGTAATTTCGGGAAGAGAAGATGCATAAACTTTTTTTCACATTTCATGTTAAGCTGTCAGTTACTGTACTATGGCAGACTTTTTGAATAATCGGAATTCAAATTAATTTGGAAACAATTAAACTTTTATAAAAATGGATTTATCAAAAACATCAAACCCCGTATTTAAAGAAAGGGTTTTTCAGAGAGGATACACTTCTGCCTCTGACGTGATGACGGTAAACGGAACCGTAAATAAAACCGCACTGATGCTACTGTTGGTTATAGCTTCGGCTGTATTTACCTGGAACAAATTTTTTAACGTTTCGGTTGTAAGCCCGGAACAGGGAATGGCAGCAGTAGCCCCTTGGCTTATAACCGGAGTAATTGGCGGATTTATTACTGCTATTATTACTTCATTCCGCCCACAAAGTTCAGGCATTACAGCACCAATTTATGCTGTATTTGAAGGCTTGTTTCTCGGAGGAATATCGGCCGTACTTGAAATGCAATTCTCCGGAATTGTAATGAGGGCAGTTGCGTTAACCCTCGCTGTTTTCTCGGCTATGTTGTTCTTTTACCGCTCGGGAATTATAAAAGTAACGCAAAAATTTATGATGGGTGTTTTTGCAGCAACCGCAGGTATTGCTCTGGTTTATTTCGTCAGTTTTATTGCCGGTTTATTTGGTGCAAACCTGGGTTTTCTTTACGGAAACAGCAACTTCAGTATTATTTTCAGCCTTGTAGTGGTTGGAATCGCAGCATTGAACCTTGTTCTCGATTTTTCATTTATTGAACGTGCTTCTGCTTCGGGCGCACCTAAATACATGGAATGGTATGGCGCTTTTGGATTAATGGTAACCTTGGTTTGGCTGTACCTTGAGATTTTAAGGTTGTTGGCCAAAATATCCAGTAGAAATTAATAAGACTAAACATATCTCACAGAAAGTCCATCCTAAAAAAGGGTGGACTTTTTTTTAAACATTTCCCCCAAATACCATGTTAGATAGTTGATGCAAGCTTTACGTAAATATAAAAACAAAAACACCGGTTTCAAAAGCGTGTTTTTATTACTAAGCATTCTGCTTGTATTCTCATCTTGTGACACCCGCAAAGCTATTCAGTCTGAGTTTAACTTACCGGTTTCAAAAACACTAAACCCCATAAAATCGGCAACAGTAAATTCTACGCATTGTGCAAGCTACAATGAAGGAACTGCTTTTCAAAACAATAATTCCACACAGCAATCAAAAATCTTTGTGCTAAAAAATATGTTTAGCATAAGTGCCACTATTTTCGCTAAAACAATTCCCGGATATCCGCAACCTGCGAATGAGACTTCAGTTTCTCCCATTCCTATTTATATATTATACCAGCAATTAAAAGCATTTATTTAATTTTTATTCACTACTCAACCTCCTCACACTTTTACTGAATTAAAAATTAAATAATACAAATTATGCACAAAAAAGAAAGTGTATTTGACCTTGCTGGCCTCACAACATTATCGTTACGCCTTGTTACTGGCTGGACCTATTTTTCAGCCTTTTGGCGAAGAACAATACTGGCAGATAAATTAAACCCCGAACTCCCCGGATATATTGGAGAAAAATTCAACCATTTTCTCCCCAATGCTTTGGGTATAAAACCCATAATCGAGTTTTTAGTAAGTAATCCGGACTGGCTTTGGTGGGCCATGTTATTATTTACAATCATTGAAGGAATTGTTGGGTTACTTTTTATGCTCGGATTATTTACCCGTTTGATGAGCATTGGCGTATTTAGCCTTGCCATGGGTATTCTGCTTGGCTCGGGATGGATTGGAACCACCTGCTTAGATGAATGGCAGATTGGAATACTGGGCATCGCCGCAGGATTTTCCATTTTCCTAACCGGTGGTGGTGCTTTTTCAATTGACAATTTCTTCCTAAAAAGAAACAAACAAATCACCACTTATAAATGGTTTGGCTGGCTGGGGTCAGGAGAAATCCCATTTTCAAAGCAAAATTTTAAAAAGCTGACTTTAACCGGTGCATTCTTCATTCTATTTATTAGCCTCTACACCAACCAGCAATTTCACGGTGGAATATGGGGAACTTTGCATAATAAATCGGTAAAGCCTAAAATTGAAATTAGTCAGCCGTCCATCTCTGAAAACAACTTACAGTTCATCATTTTCCGAACAGAAGGAGTAGATGTGTATGGCTCATTTTTAATTGGCATTTCGTTAACCAGTCCCAGTGGAGAGAAGATACTTAACCTAAACGGTGAAGATTTGGCAAACCTGTCAGAACTCAATATCAAAAACAGCTATGTGGCCAAAGTAAAACAGGGCAAGCACAGTATGGTCATTCCCCTGGGTAGTAAAGCCAGTATCTCTATTCCGTTAGATTTCACAGCACCATTTTCTCCCGGTAAATACAACCTTACACTAACGGATATTAGTGGTGCGACATGGACTTCGCATATATCAATTTAAACAAAAACTTTCTACTGAGGCTTTGAGCAGGAATTAAACACAGATTTCAATTCTCAAGGTCTCAGTATATGTATGAAGACTTAATATTTTAAATTCCTTATTAAGAATATGGACTGAAACTGGTACAAACTTTTAAATCTTTATACAAAATCGTATTTTCGAACCAGCAAAAAACACAAACGTTTATGCAAATTATTGAAGTAACAGACAAACAAACAATAAACGAATTCCATAAATTACCGGAAATAATATACCAGGACGATCCGAATTGGACACCCCAAATGCGTTTAATGATTGAAGATACTTTCAATCCGCGAAAAAATGCAAAGTTTAAAACGGGAGATGCAAAACGCTGGCTACTAAAAAAGGAAGGCACATATATTGGAAGGATTGCAGCTTTTTATGATGCTGATTATTCAGAGGGATATGATCAACCAACAGGTGCATGTGGTTTTTTTGAATGTATAAATGATAAAAAAGCAGCTTTTCTTCTTTTTGACACTGCAAAGGAGTGGTTACAAAAAAACAGGATGGAGGCCATGGACGGCCCGGTAAACTTTGGAGAAAATTTTTTTTACTGGGGTGTGTTAACAAATGGATTTCAGCCACAAACATTTGGCATGCAGTACAACCCACCCTATTACATAAAACTTTTCGAAGCTTACGGTTTTAAAACGTACTACGATCAATTCAGCTATTCGCTGGACATTACCACACCGGATCTACCTGACCGTTTTTGGAAAATTGCTGCATGGGTAGCCCAAAAACCAGGATACGACTATCAACATTTTACTTTCGAAAACCAGGACAAATACATTAACGATTTTATTGAAATTCACAAACAAGCATGGAGTAGCCATGGGAATTACAAGCCAGTTCGTTTTGAACAAATAAAGGATATGTTAAAACAGGCTAAACTAATCTTGGAAGAAGAATTTATCTGGTATGTTTATCACGATAAAAAACCCATAGCTTTTTTTATGATGATTCCCGATTTTAATCAGATTATCCGAAAGTTAAAATCGGGCAAACTCAGTTTATGGAAAGTTCTTCAGATACTCTGGTATAAAAAAATGAAAGTCATTTCCCGTTGCCGTGTAATTGTACTGGGAGTTGTTCCTTCTTTTCAACGAATGGGGATTGAATCGGGCATTTTTCACCAATTAAAACAGGTAATGCTTCAAAAAAATTGGTACAACGACATGGAGATGAGCTGGATAGGTGACTTCAACCCAAAGATGAATGCTCTTTTCAAATCATTTGGAGCAACACAAACACTAACGCATAAAACCATGCGTTTTCTATTCAATAGAAAAAAAGAATTTGTAAGAGCGCCAATTATAAATTAAATGTTAGCGCATCTATTAAATTTACGCTACCTTGACAAAAAAATAGAAATGCAGCTTGTTGAAGTTAATAATAAAAAAAATAGAAAACTCTTTCATAAAGTTCCACACCTTATATACCAAAACGATCCAAACTGGGTTTGTCCGCTGGAAGGAATGGTGGAAGATATATTCAATCCCAACAAAAATAAAACATTCAAAAACGGAAAAGCTATTCGCTGGGTACTGGTTAATAACCAACAGCAACCGATAGGAAGAATTGCTGCATTTGTCAATTACAACACAGCGCATACCTATGAACAACCAACCGGAGGATGTGGATTTTTTGAATGCATAGACAATCAGGAAGCTGCCAATACTTTATTTGCTGCTGCCGTAAAATGGAATACTTTGCATGGAATGGAAGCCATAGACGGCCCCATTAATTTTGGCGAAAACTACGTAAATTGGGGTTTACTGGTAAAAGGATTCATGCCCCAGGGCTACGGAATGCCATACAACCCCCCTTATTATGAGAAACTTTTTCAGAATTACGGGTTCGATGTTTACTTTGAACAATATTCTTATCATCTTGATTATACTGTTCCTTTCCCAGAACGGTTCTGGAAAATTGCCGAGTGGATTGCCAAAAAACCGCAATACAATTTCCGTCATTTTGATTATAAAGAGACTGAAAAGTTTGTAAGGGATTTTTGTACAATCTATGATGCAGCGTGGGCTTTTCATGAGCATTATAAACCTCTTGACCCCGACGATCTTTATGATTTTCTTACCAGCTCAAAGGCCATTCTCGATCCGGAAATGATTTGGTTTGCCTACCATGAAGAAAAGCCCATTGCTCTTTTTGTAATGATTCCTGATATCAATCAGATTCTGCAAAAAATGAATGGAAAGCTAAATTTGTTCAATATTTTAAAATTCTTTTACCTGAAAATGAATAAAACAATGACCCGCACACGGATCATCATTATGGGAATCGATCCCAAATACCAACGTTCGGGAGTGGAGTCGGCTATTTTCTGGCATCAGGAACAAATGATGAAGAAAAAATCACATCAACACTATAAGGAAGTTGAACTTTCCTGGGCAGGTGATTTTAACCCAAAAATCATTGCCGTTTACGAGGCAACAGGAGCAAAAAGAACAAAAACCCATTACACCATGCGCTACCTTTTCGACCGCAACAAACCATTTACAAGGGCCCCCATAATTGGACCTGAATCGCTAAATGAAAAAGTTAAAACAAAAACAGGTAAAAATTAATGCTAGTTTTTTGGATTATAAGGAACTATATTTATCTTTGCAGCCCAAAATAAAAGAAATAAATAAAATTAATGGATGGATTTCAGTATGAAAATGAAACCATTCAGCATATAAAAAGAGAAGAAAATGAAAAAGGGAATACATCCAGAAGAATATAGGTTGGTAGCCTTTCGCGATATGTCGAATGGGCATACATTCTTCACAAAATCTACTGTTAACACAAAAGAAACAGAAGTAATTGACGGAGTTGAATATCCACTGTACAAAGTGGAAATTTCCAATACATCACACCCATTTTACACTGGTAAAGTTAAATTGGTGGATACTGCAGGACGTGTGGACAAATTCATGAGCCGCTACGGAAAGCACATGGAAAACAGAAAAAAATAATCGATCAATATACGATATTGAAGGCTCCGTATTGCGGGGCCTTTTTTATATCCCAACGTGTAATATTGTCGGTAACTCCTCCCCCTTTTCGTGAACAATTAGCATATTTATATCATTACTTCTTAATGGCATAGCAATTGCCTAAAACTAACCTGTCGAAATTGGAAGTTATAATGCGGACAGAATGTCACAAATTTTAAAATAGTATGGCAAAAAGAAAAAACTCAGGTTTTCAAAATATATTGGTTTCAGGAATGGTAGATGATGATTCGGATTTTATCCCAATAATAGCCGATGGTGATGACAACGAACTAAAGAACACAGAAGTACCGGAGATTCTTCCTGTTTTACCACTTAGAAATACAGTCCTGTTCCCGGGAGTGGTTTTACCCATTACTGTAGGACGCGAAAAATCATTACGGCTGGTGAAAGATGTTTATCAGGGAAACAGGCTACTTGGTACCATAGCCCAGAAAGATTATACCATAGATAAACCTAAAGCCGGAGATTTATATGCCATTGGAACGGTTGCTGAAATTCTGAAGATACTGGAGATGCCCGATGGCTCAACATCGGTAATTATACAAGGAAAAAGGCGGTATAGAATACAGGAAGTTATAACAGAAGATCCTTACTTTAAAGCAAAAGTAGAACCCCTGAACGACCTGCCACCACTGAATGACACAGAATTTAGCGCCATCGTGGGCTCATTAAAAGACCTGTCGATAAAAATTGCACAGTTCTCGGCCAATGTACCGCCAGAAGCTACATTCGCAGTTAAAAATATTGAAAACTCTACATTCCTGATAAATTTCATTTGTTCCAATACAGATATTGACGTAAAGGACAAGCAAAATCTTCTGGAAATTGAAAAAATAAAGGAACGGGGAATACAAGCCATCAGCTACCTGGTAAAAGAGGTGCAAATGATGGAACTCAAACAGGATATTCAGAAAAAGGTAAAAACAGACATGGATCGCCAGCAACGTGAATTCATGCTGAACCAGCAAATGAAAACAATCCAGGATGAGCTGGGTGGAAATCCTGTGGAGCAGGAAATTAATGATTTAAAAGCACAAGCCAGGAAAAAGAAATGGGACGAAGAAGTAGGCAAATTCTTTGAAAAAGAAGTAGAAAAACTGAGCCGCTTAAACCCGGCTGCAGGAGAATACTCCGTTCAATATACTTTTTGCCAGACTTTACTCGATTTGCCCTGGAATGAATATACAAAGGACAATTTCAATCTGAAACACGCCAGCAAAGTGCTGGATCAAGATCATTACGGCCTTGAAAAAGTAAAGGAACGAATACTGGAACATCTGGCAGTGTTAAAGCTGAAAAACGATATGAAATCCCCCATCCTTTGCTTATACGGCCCTCCGGGAGTAGGTAAAACATCGCTGGGAAAATCAGTAGCCAGAGCACTCGGACGTAAATATGTACGGATAAGTTTAGGTGGATTAAATGACGAATCGGAAATTCGCGGCCACCGGAAAACTTATATTGGTGCTATGCCCGGACGTATTATTCAGAACATTAAAAAGGCAAAATCATCTAATCCGGTATTTATTCTGGATGAGATAGATAAGGTCTCCAAGCATTTTCATGGCGATCCGGCTTCTGCTCTGCTGGAGGTACTAGATCCGGAGCAGAATGCAGAGTTCCATGATAATTATGTGGAACATGATTATGACCTTTCGAAAGTAATGTTTATTGCAACAGCAAACACGCTAAATACAATAGCACCTCCGTTACGCGACCGGCTGGAATTAATTGAAGTAAGTGGATATTTGGTGGAAGAAAAAATAGAAATCGCCAAACGTCACCTGATTCCCAAACAGCTCGAAAACCATGGGTTGAAAAAGACAGATGTTACTTTCTCAAAAGATATTCTGGAATTAATTGTTGACGAACACACACGTGAATCGGGAGTTCGGGAACTGGATAAAAAACTTGCCAAGGTTATTAGGCGTGTCGCGAAAAAAATAGCATTTGAAGAACCTTACAACAAGAAACTCTCGAAAGATGACATACGCGAATATTTGGGAGTAACAGAATATTCCAAAGAAAGATACCAGGGTAATGATTTTGCAGGCGTGGTTACAGGCCTGGCCTGGACAGCCGTAGGCGGTGAAATTCTGTATGTAGAAACCAGTTTGAGCAAAGGAAAGGGAATGCTTACTTTAACCGGAAACCTGGGCGATGTAATGAAAGAGTCGGCTATGCTGGCACACGAATACCTGAAAGCACACGCAGAAGTTTTGGAACTAAACGCAGAAGTTTTCAGCAACTGGAATGTTCATGTGCATGTTCCGGAAGGTGCCATCCCGAAAGATGGCCCATCGGCAGGTGTTACCATGGTCACCTCAATGGCATCGGCATTTACCCAAAGGAAAGTAAAAAAGAACCTGGCCATGACAGGGGAAATTACACTACGAGGAAAAGTGCTACCTGTGGGTGGAATCAAAGAAAAAATACTGGCTGCCAAACGTGCTGGCATTACTGAAATTATCCTTTCAGAAGAAAATAAAAAGAACCTGGAAGAGATAAAGGATATTTACCTGAAAGGATTAAAATTTCATTTTGTAAGAACGGTTATGGATGTGCTTGACATCGCCCTGTTAAAAACAAAAGTAGACAAGCCTGTAAATATTTCTTAGTAGCTCGTTTGTCTTGAAAAATATACAAAAATGCTACACTATAAGTGTGGCATTTTTCATTTTCAGAAATAAAAACAGGGTAGATAAACACAAAAAAGTTCCCTTTTTGTATCCGCCAGTTAATTCCTTACATTTGATAGAATTAAATGATAACCATAAATTTTACAATATGACGCCGGACAAGAACATGAACAAAGAGCCAGAAAAAACAGAGGAAAAGATTCAGAAAAAAACAGACCAGTGGATCGAGAAAGCAGAGGACTATATTGACGAAGCCTCAGAAAAGATTCACAACAGTGAAACTTATAAAAAAGCCGATGAGGCCATGGAAAAGGCCACAAAAAGTATTTTCCGTAAAGCAGGCAGGTTATGGGGAAAATCGGAGCGGTACTTTAAAGATCAGGACAAAAAGAAAGACGAATAGACATTTTGAAGCGACTCTTTCGCCTCCTATAGAAGTAGTACCCGAGTGTGCGAGGGGGAGGTGGTAAAACCAATAGCAATCAAAGATTATCTTCACTACTTAAAACTCATAAATATCAAATTCCTTAACTGCGATAGAAACACTGGTAGTAAGAAAAATCTCAACATACCTGATGTGTTCTTTGCCCGATGCTTCAACCGTTTCCACAATCTGATAAAATCGTTCGCCTCCTGATTTAAAGAAATTCAAATTTGACGTAGTTAAGCCTATATAAGAATTCAACGGGATTCCGTATTTAAGCTTGTCAGCCACTTTGAGCGAGGAAATACTAATGACTTGAATTTCTTTTTCTGCGTAATAAGCTTTTAATAATTTTTCAATGAGTTTTAGATTGGAAGTTCTTGTGTAAATTTGATCAATCAAAACTACAACAAACAATCCTGCAAATGCAAGCGGCAAAAGGAACTCTTCAGGAAGATTATCTAACAACATAATTTATAACACCTCAAGACCAAGAGATTCTAAATACTCGAAAGTTCCATTGTAAAACTGAGGAAGTCGTGTAGGATCTTCAACATCTCCCTCAGGAACAACTACAACCATACCTTGACGAGCCCTTGTTAACAAAACGCGGTATGCATTTTTTAAATATATTTGCCTTTCCTTTTTATTTATATTTTGCCATTTACTGCCTTTAAACGATTTATAAATCCATCCTTCTTCACAATATCGAAAATCCCCATCCCAAGCCACACATACCCAATCAAGCTCAAGTCCTTGAACATGAAATTCAGTAGCAACATCCTCTAAATAAAAAGAAGAACGAATATCATCCTTACCATCTAAAAACCAATGTATCGGGTCTATTGGAGATTTAATGTCAATAGCATAAGGTTTTAATCTTTGAGCCTGCGAGGACACAACTATTCCATACCTTTCTGTTCCTCTTGCTTTATTTTTCAGCCAAGCTTTAGCTTTTTTAAAATCACGTGTAATAACAATCGGATATTTTGTCCTTAAAAGGTCCAGTGTTTCTTGAGCATTTATTTTATCGACATCTAATATCTGTTTAATTAAAAGAGACACATTTTCAGCGCGAAACGAACGCATTGAAACAGATAAATGGAGAAAGTCTGAATGAATAATATTATCTCGAGCTCTAATTTTCCTGAGAATCTCTTCTGCATTATATTCGCTATCTTTCAAGCGAGTTGACATATAAATCTTCCAATCGGGAAACGATCGCTCCAATGCTTCAATCCACTCTGAAATTCCCGCTTCTCCTGTATTAATTTCTTGGCCACCTCCGACTAGACAGACAACTACCGCCCAATCAGGATGCCGATCAAGACATGAAATTAAAAATTCTGGCTCTGACATGTTAAAATCCAAAACACCTTTTTTTTGTCTCATAAAATTCGAGGTTTGCTCTAAAGTCCAAGCACGTTGTGCCTCATCAAATAAAGTTACATGTTCAATTGGAGCACCGGCATCTTTTATTCCTTCATCTCTAAAGTAATGTACATTTTGAATAAAAGCCTGTACTTCACTTCTTGCTTCTTTTTTTGTTAGCTTCTCCCCTTTTTGTTTTGAACGTAGTACTTTGTCTCGAGCAAGAGCTTCTTGAAGTATTTTTACTAACGGCCCGTTACCAGAAAGAAATACGCTATACAAATCACTATCCTTGTCAAAATGCTTTGTGGCAATATTCAATCCAACCAGCGTTTTTCCTGCCCCAGGCACACCAGTAACAAAACAAATTGCTTTTTCTGATCTATCACGAGAATTTTGTATAATAGCAGATACTTCATTTGAAGTTTGACTTAAATTTATGGCACTCGCGTCGCTTCTGGAAATATCTGTCACAGAATGGTTATTATAAAGAGAAGTAGCCGCCTCTATGATTGTCGGTGTTGGATGATATCTTCCTTTTTCCCAGCTTGCTACATTTATTTTCCCCTGACTACCAGCAAAATAAAGCGACTCAGTAATAATACTTTTAAAACTATCTGCATTTGATCTTATAGGATCAAAGAGATTATCAACATTCTTTGATGCAAGAAGAAACAAATCAGACTTTTTTGCTCTAGTTGCAATTAATACTGGAACAATTATCTTATTATGGCTAGTTTCATGAAAATTCTTCAAATCTAAAGCATAGTCCCAAACCTGATCAAGAGCGTGTCTCGGATAATCCTTTTCTCCAACTTTGAACTTAACAACAAAAATAACAGACTTAATAATCAGCAGCACATCAATCCTTTTCCCCATTCGAGGAATAGAGTATTCAAAATAAACGGCGCCTGAAAAAATACAAAGTAATTGTTGCAGAAAGTCAATTTGGTATTTCCATGAATCCTTCTGACTTTGTTCAGTAGGAAATTCATTATTATCAGCTAAAGTCCCTAATATTTCGGCTGGCGAAGCATCAACAAATTTGTTGATGCTATCTTGGTAATAGGCTCGGTTCATAGAAATAATGTTCAAAAGTTAAGAGTAAAATTAACATAAATGAACATTGGAATATAACTGTTGCCTAATTTTCTTCACTTAAAGAAACTAATTCACACCAATCATGATCTAACTCTGGATTATAAATAGGAAACTGCGGTTTAACCAAACCAAAATCATGAGGAACAAACCATAAACCATCTATTAATTTAGCTCTAAACCAGTTTTCAAATTCCGAAAAATGTAAATTATTTGGATTTTCAATAATAGCCTCTTCATATATTTTGTTATTTCCTGCGTCACGGTATAAATATTCTATAATTATTTTATGCTCTTTCATTCAACAAATTTCTGTCAAATAAATAATTATGTCAACGGACTATAAGTAACAGAAAAGGAATTGCTCAGTGAATAATTCCAACAAAAAACACCAATCAAAAGTTAAGCATCATTCTTTACAAATGCGCTCATTACGCTTTCGGTATAGGTTTTCGAAACGGGAATAATGAGTTCTTCAGGTGCATCTACTTCTAACTTTAAACCATCTTTTTCTTTCCTGATTAATTTCACCTTTTCGAAATTCACAATATAGGAACGGTGGCAGCGCACAAAAGCATAATCAATAAGGTATTCTTCCAGGTTTTTCAAACTATTGCGCAGTAAATAATGCGCTGTTTTTTGTTTGTTTAAATAGTAAATGGTTACATAATTATCGGCAGCTTCCAGGTAAATAATATCAGCCGGAATCATGGAAAAACGCATTACTCCTTTCTCATCGTAAAAAGGCAAAAGTTTGGCTGCTCTCTCTGTGTTTCCTTCATTTAGTTGCCGCAGACTTTCCAGTTTCCGGGTTTTATCCTGCCACGAAAAGTACAGCGTTAGTATTACATAAGGAAGAAAAACCACCAGCGCCGTTATTTCAAGCGAGTTTATAAAATCCTCAATAATGTCGTGTTCCTCGCGTAAAAAAAATATTTTCAGCAGGGTGTATACCAGCGCCATAATTACTATTTCCATCAGCTCCCAGCTACCGTACTGCAAATAGTTCAACGCATGTTTTTTGCTTACCTGAAACATTAATATACGACTGATAACCATCACCAGTATACCGGTAAGGATAAGCCCGCTGGAATAAAGGAACAACTCAAATTTGGTGACATTGTACCAGGTATTCACCCCAAACGGCGCGTAAATATTAATAAACACCAGCGCAAATGCTGCGGTAAAAAGAATTCGGTTGACAATATTTTTTCGGTTAAACAGAAAAACCGGAACTTTCTTTTCCCAAATAAGCATGATCAATCGTTTTCCACAAAAATAGAAGATAATAACAGAACGGGCACAAAAAACCGTGTTTTGCCTCATGGAATTTCACCCCAAAATAAAGAATCTCCCCCCAAAATAACCAAAAACACCCCAGTTTCAGGGTAGCAATCCCTTTGTTTTGCCAAGCACCTTCCCCAGCAGTAATTTTACATGAAAAAGATAATTTCAATGAGCTACACCTACCAATACAAAGTTCTACGGGATGTTTTTTCAATGGAAAAACCGTACGTAAAAATCCCCGATTCTTCTACCTCTATCCACAATCTGGATTTTACTTCTACTTTCCATATGCCGGAACAAAACGAAACCGGATATTCTTCTTTTAGCAGTGTTGATACACAGATTCAGGAAAACTGGAATTTCAGCTATCCGGTATTTACTCCTCACGATAAAAAAAACGACAGGGCAATTATTCTTTTACATGGACTAAATGAACGTGACTGGACAAAATACTTAACATGGGCAGATTATCTGGCCCAACATACGCAGCGAACAATTATTCTGTTTCCGCTGGCTTTTCATATGAACCGCGGCAAAAAAGAGTGGAGCGACAGAAGAAGCATGACCGATTTGGCAAACAACAGAAAGAGTGCATACGAAAAGGTAGCCCGCCTGTCGTTTGTAAATGCTGCTTTAAGTAACCGCATATCGGAAGACCCCATGCGATTTTACCGGGCAGGATTGCAAAGTGCCCACGACTTGCTGCAATTGCTTTACCAGATAAAAAAAGGGGAACACCCCTTGCTGGAAAAAAAATCGCATATTAATTTCATGGGATATTCAATTGGTGCTTTTCTTACCCAGATTATGTTTATGGCCAACCCGGGAAACATTTTAAAGAATTCGAAGGCTGTACTTTTTTGCGGGGGAACTACTTTCAACCATATGAGCGGAACCTCTAAATTAATTATGGATAACCTGGCTTATGAAAATCTAAATTCGTTTTATTTAAAGCAATTTGAAAAGGCAAAACTCTCTGTTTCAGGAAATTTTTTCTCCAAAAGGCTGGGGCCTGTTGTTCGTTCATTTAAAGCAATGATTCCAATTCCGACGTTTAATCCGTTAAAAGACAAAACATTTACCCAAATAGCAAAAAAAATATCGGCAATAGGATTGCTAAAAGATGAAGTTATTCCGGCGAGGGAAATAAAAGAAACTCTTCAAACGAAGCGTGGAAAAATTAAGTTCCAGTTTAAACTGATTGATTTTCCGTATCATTACACTCATGAGAACCCATTTCCTACGTTTACAAATGAACAGGGATTGATTGTTGACAGAAGTTTTGAAAATACTTTCTCGACCATTGCCGCTGCATTAAAATAAAAAGCTGCCCTAAGAAAAGCAGCTTTTTAACCATCCAATCAATTAATTATTTAGAAAATACTATACGAAAGACCTACAGCCAGATCCAATGTTGTTTTCCCCAATGTTTCTGCATAATCAGAAAAATCAGGGTCCTGGAATGTTACGGTCTGGTCTTTATAATATGTATGTGAAACTCCTGCATCGAGCACCAGCTTTTCTGTGATTTTCCACATAATACCAGCCCCTACTGTTTTTGATGGATTACTATAACTGAAATCGCTTTGGTAGCTGTCGGCAAATCCCATATCTCCGTATAAACCACCTAAGCTCAATGCAAAATCGTCGCTCAGGTTAAACTGTAGCCCAAGGCCAAATTCCACACCATTCTTATCCATTTCACGGTGATGTATTTTGGTTGGATCAACATCTTTCCAAATGGCCATGTCGCGGGTATTGTATCCCCAGTCAACACCTTTGTTTAAATACACAGTATATGAAAACTGAGCTTCCAGCCAGCTAAGCCCTCTGTATCCTATACCCAAACCAAGAATGCCAGGAACATCACTCGCTGTTTTACCACCATCAGGGAATAACCCCATTTCATCTACTTTAGTATCATTCTCCAGTGTTATTCTTGTTTTGTGCTCGTATTTCAACGAAATGTTCCAATCATCATTCGGGTAAATATTTATCCCTATAATGGGTGTAATTCCGGCACCTGTTTGTTTGGTATCTACTTCTCTGTCACCCAAATTTTCAGCTGATTCTTCCAATGCTCCAGCAGTTCCACTCAATTGAGCCGACTGAGTGCTGTATGTATTAGCAGCAGATGAATACGTTCCCTGAACAGTGGATAATGACATTTGATCTATCTGTGTTTGTGCAACACCAAGACTTGACAATCCATTTTCCAGAGCAGTACGTGTTGTTGCATCGATATAATTAGCATTTTCCAGTTGAACTAGTGTATAAGCTCCGGCTCCTCCATCAATTAATGGTTGCAAGCCCGAGGCAGTTCCGCCAAGTTGGGTAGCCGCAGCACCAGCCATTGAAGCCAGACCACTTACCGTTCCTGCAGTTTGATTTAGCCACTCAGGAGCGCCAAACATTTGTCCTGCTACTTCCAGTTGTACATGTTTTATGCTTCCTTTATATGTGTTCTTTGACGGCATGTAGCGCACACCTCCGTAAACTGAAAACCGATCGCTTACCTTATAAGTAGCTCCCAGCTGAATACCCCAAAATACAGAACTTCCTTTAAATGATAAATCAGCATTATAGCCTGTAACATTTAACGAAGGGTCGATTTGGGTTAACCCGCTCAGAGCAGGTACTGCTTTACTTATGGGAATTTCAAAAGAAGGCAGGCCCCTATCGAAATCAGCTGTTCCGCCACCTGCATTGGGACTAAATCCAAAAGAAAAAGCCCAGTTATCTTTTCTATATACCGCATAAGCAGTCGGAAAAACAGGAATAATTACTTCACCAACATAATGTCCGTCGTTTAGTAAGGGAAACTTGCTGTCTACTGTTTTATCCTGAAAAATTGTTTGACTGTAAAAGGCAAAATGCCATCCATCCTCCAGCTTTATCAATCCTGCCGGATTGAAATAAACAGCATCAATATCAAGTGATGCATTCCTTGATAACATCCTGACAAATTGTGCACTTTGGTTCGTGTTCGTTAGAAGCCCACCGGCAAAAACTGCCTGTATGAACATAAATAATGCTCCGAATAATACAAGTTTCTTCATTCGTTAATTTTTGGTAAAAAAATCCTTCTTTTAGATGTTCCCTAAAGGGTAATAAATACAATCTGCAGCCGAATTTTAGGATGGCAAAATTATAATTTAATCTCTATTCGCAAAACCTTATTGCTGACTTTCAATACATTATAGACTCTTAGACCAAAGGAAACCTATAGTCGAAACATTTATAAAAACAAAAAAACCCGGAAGAAAATTCCTCCGGGCAAAATAAAAATTGCAGTATATTTTTTAAATATGAATTACTTCATCGTATGCTGCTGCTGCTGCTTCCATTACAGCTTCACTCATCGTTGGGTGCGGGTGGATGGTTTTTAACAGTTCATGCCCGGTTATTTCCAGCTTTCTGGCTACCACCAACTCTGCTACCATTTCGGTAACATTACCGCCAATCATATGTGCTCCCAGCAGTTCACCATATTTGGCATCAAAAATTAATTTAACAAATCCTTCTTTTTGCCCGGCTGCACTTGCCTTACCACTCGCTGAGTAAGGAAATTTCCCCACTTTTATTTCATAGCCGGCCTCTTTGGCTTTTGCTTCGGTTAGCCCTACAGACGAAATTTCGGGATTGGTATAAGTACATCCGGCAATATTTCCGTAATCAACCGGTTCCGGATTGAGCCCCGCTATTTTTTCAACACAGGCAATTCCCTCAGCCGATGCAACATGCGCCAATGCCGGACCGCCAACAATATCGCCAATAGCATATACACCTTCTATATTTGTACGGTAAAATTCATCCACTTTTACTTTCCCTTTTTCTGTTTCAACGCCAACTGCTTCCAATCCAATCCCTTCGGTATTTGGTGCTATTCCAACAGCTGAAAGGACGATATCTGCTTCAACCACTTCTTCTCCTTTTTTTGTTTTAATGGTTACCTTGCATTTATCACCAGAAGTATCTACTTTCTCTACAGAAGAGCTAACCATGACTTTCATTTTCGATTTTTTAAACGAACGTTCCAGCTGTTTTGCCACTTCCTCATCTTCGTTTGGCACAAGTGTTGGCATAAACTCAACCAGCGTTACTTGTGTTCCAATACTCTGATAAAAATAGGCGAACTCACTTCCTATGGCACCCGAGCCAACCACAACCATGGTTTCCGGCTGTTTATCAAGTACCAATGCCTGGCGATACCCAATAATTTTTTTGCCATCCTGAGGTAAATTTGGCAATTCACGGGAACGTGCTCCTGTAGCAACAATAACATGTTTTGCCTTATATGATGTTTTTTTACCCGAATCGTCAGTAACTTCAACCGTGTCTTTTGCGGTAAGTTTTCCAAAACCGGCAATGGTTTCAATTTTATTTTTCTTAAACAAAAACTGAACGCCTTTGCTCATTCCGTCAGCTACCCCGCGGCTACGTTTTACCATGCCTGCAAAATCAGGCTTTACTTCACCTTCAATGGAAACGCCATAATCGGCTGCGTGTTTTGCATATTCATATGCCTGGGCGCTTTTTAATAACGATTTGGTAGGAATACACCCCCAGTTTAAGCATATGCCGCCTACACTCTCTTTTTCCACAACAGCTACTTTAAGCCCTAACTGTGAAGCACGAATGGCTGCAACATATCCTCCGGGACCTCCTCCTATTATAATAACATCGTAATTCATTTTACTGAGTTTTATGATTATTTAATTAAGTATTTATAACACTTCTAACTTTGAAAGGTTTTAAACAAAAATAAACGATTTGAATCTTTTAACCATACTGTTGCATACTGTAAAACCTGTTTTCTATTTGAACAAACTATACGCCAGACTAAAACAAAATTACAATGCATTAAAAAACAAAGAAATAAATGTTGGAAGAATTATTATATATGAGAAATTAGTAAAGTAATACCATTTTAGCGACAAATTTACCCAATAAAATTTTTGGTGTACAATTCATATCCGGTTATTGATTTTACCAGTTCGGGTGTGAGTTGATGTACCATGTGAGTTATTTTGTCCTGTAAAGCTTTGGTTGATTCGAAAAATTTCATTGCCACCCTGTCTTTCATCCACTGCCACACCTTTTCTGCCGGGTTGAGTTCCGGGGAATAGGCAGGAATCCGCACCAGCCTGATATTTTCCGGGATGGTTATATTCTGGCAGGAATGAAATCCGGCATTGTCAATAACCATTAACTTAAGTTCTTTTGGCCTGTTTCGGCTAAAATCTTTCAGGAAAGCTTCAAAAATAGCGTTGTCCACTTTCGGTGTTTCCCAGTAAAAGGCATCCCCGGTGACAGGAGAAAAGCAACCCCAAAGCCATAACCACTTGTAACTGTGCTGGAACCTGCCTACAGGCCTTATCCCTCTTGATACGAGTACCCGCTTTTGTCTGGTCATTAAACCGAAGCGGCTTTCATCCTGGAAATAAATGTTTATGGACTCATACTTATTTTTATCCAGACTGTTTCTAAACCCCTCAATCAACCCTGGTAGTTTTTTTAAAGGCTTCAACAGCCTGCTCGTCCTTCCTGTGATGTGATTTTCGTGCAATTTTTAGCCTTGAATTTAATCGGGAACGGCAATATTTATATATCACATGGTAAGCGATTTCTTTCCCAAACTCCGATTTTGCCCAATGGCATAGTTCCACATAACTGGTTATATCTGTTGATGCATCCTGCAATTTTCTGGCAATGCCCTGTTTTTCATTATCTGAAAGCTTGTCTTTGCGTTTGCCTCGGCTTGATACCGTCAGGTACCCATCGATGCCTTTCTCCTGGTACATTTGTAGCCAGTTATAAATGGTCTTACGCCCACGTTTTAACTTCTTCGATAATTCATAAGTGTAACGTACCTTGCCTTGTTTTATCAGTAATAATGCTTTCACCCTGCCTTGCTGTAAAAGCTTGTCTTGTTTGCGGAGAAGGTACATCAGGTGTTCCTCGCTTTCCTTGATGGTGATGTCGATTGTTTTTGCCATGATGTCAAGTTAATAATTATTGGGTAAATTAACAAGAAATATGGTATAACTACAATTGAGAAGCAGGGTTTTAACCATCAACCAGATAATAAAAAGCCGCAAGTTTTCAAGACAAGTCTTGATACTTGTGTCTTAATTTTAACATAATAACCTACAGGTTTTCAATCCACTCATTAACACAGTAAAAACAAAAAACATTTAATGTTTAAAATATCTGTCAGGCAAAATCGTCTAAAAAAGCAGATGAAAGAACATGACGGAGAAAACAGAAAATATTGAAAATACTTTCAAGGCACAAAACAAGCCATTACTAAATTTTATCAGGAAGTATTTATCTCTTGACGAATCGGAAGATGTACTGCAGGATGTTTTTGTGCAGTTATTTACGGGCTATGAACAAATCCGATCGCTTGAACATCTGTCATCGTGGTTGTACAAAACGGCAATGAACCGGATTATTGACCTGAAACGCAAAAAGAAGCCGGGACTATTAAACGACAAAAGAGTAAATAATACAGAAGAACAAGAGGCACTTTATCTGGAGGATATTCTACCCTCTCTTTCCGATGGCCCGGAAGAAGATTTATTCAGAGCCCTTGTTTGGGAAAAAATAAATGAAGCACTGGATGAATTACCGGAAGAACAAAGAGAAGTTTTTATCCTACACGAATTTGAAGACCGTTCATTTAAAGAGATAAGCGAGATTACAGGAGAAAAAACAAATACATTACTTTCCAGAAAAAGATATGCAGTTTTATACTTAAGAGAAAAATTAATTGAATTACACAAAGAATTAAACGAATAAAATCGGGGGCAAAGTTCCCCAAACAATTAAGCAGGTAACAAATTAAAATTATATAAAATGAAGAAAAAAGGATTTATTGCAGGCGCTATTTTTTTTGGAGTCGGAGCATTTACAACATTTACATTCATTGTTATGTGGCTTTGGAACTGGTTAATGCCCACTATTTTTAATCTTGACATCATTACCTTCTGGCAATCAGCAGGGCTACTTCTTCTTTCCAAAATCTTTTTCTCAGGCACAGGAAATGGCCATCATTGGCATTCCGACAGAAGAAAAAGGTACTGGCACTCGCGTTTTGAAGAAAAATGGAAAAAGGTTCCCCAGGAAAAAAGAGATGAGTTTATCCATAAATTACGCACAAAGGGATTTAACAAAGAAGCTGCAACAGAGTAAGGGAAGCGAGAGTTTCAAAAATAATGGAGCTATACAAGAGCGTGATTAAACTTACAATTTATATACTTCCGTCTTAGCACCGCACCAATCCCCAAGTGAGGGAGAAGTCCCTTACCGGAGATTTAGCTGGAGGAAAGAAAACATTCACCCACAAACGAAGTTTCATATAATTACGAATAAACTTTAAATGAATGTCGTATCTCTCCTCTCTCCCTGAAATATTTAGAACAACTCTACTTATTGAAGTTTTTTATAATAATCAAGTAATTCTCCGGCCGCTACAAAAGAGCTCTTTTTATTATCCAGCACTTGCTGCTCAAAGTCTTTTAGCATCTCCTTAATTTTTGGATGTTGGTAGAAACCGCGCCTTAGCTGTTCCTCTATTGTTTCGCGCATCCAGAAAGTAGACTGCAAATTTCGCTTTTGTAAGAAATGTCCATTTTGCTGGGTTAGCTGTTTATATTTTAATATGGTTTGCCAAATTTCGGCAACACCAATTTTCTTAACAGCAGAACAGGTAAGAACTTGTGGTTCCCAATCCGACTCCTTCTTAGGAAATAAATGCAGTGCATTTTTATACTGAACCCGTGCCATTTCTGCTTTGTCAACATTATTTCCGTCGGCTTTATTAATGGCAATTGCATCTGCCATTTCCATTATTCCTCGTTTTATCCCCTGCAATTCATCACCGGCACCGGCCAGCATCAGCAAAAGAAAAAAATCGGTCATAGAGTGAACTGCTGTTTCGCTTTGCCCCACCCCTACGGTTTCAATAAAGATATGATCAAAACCAGCTGCCTCGCACAGAATAATAATTTCCCGGGTTTTTCTGGCTACTCCCCCTAATGAGCCGGCTGAAGGACTGGGGCGGATATAAGCATTTTTATCTCCGGCAAGCTCCTCCATCCGTGTTTTATCCCCTAGAATACTCCCCTTTGAACGTTCACTGCTTGGGTCAATAGCCAGCACAGCCAGCTTTCCGCCACGCCCTGTAATGTACTTTCCAAGCGATTCAATAAAAGTACTTTTCCCTACTCCGGGCACTCCGGTTATACCAACTCTCATAGAATTACCACTATGCGGCAAACATTCGGTAATTATTTCCTGTGCAATCTGCTGATGCTCTGGTTTAGAACTCTCAACCAGCGTAACTGCCCTGCTAAGCAGAGTAATATCTCCACGCAAAATACCATTTACATACTCATGTGCAGGAAGCAGTTTTCGTTTTCTACTAACAAATCTTTTTATCGAATCTTTATCTACAGAATCCGGCTGTGGAATTCCGGCATTTACCTTTAAGCCCTTGTAATCCGGGCTGTTTTCAATATGATGGTGACTATCTTCTGACATAACGTTATTTTGAAACTGTAAAAATACTACAATTCATTAAAAAGGAACAGAAAATAAAAAGGGTGCCGCAAGTAATTTACCCGCAACACCCGTAATATTATTAACATTTAATAAACGAATTAACTTTCAGGAACCGAAATATTACTTGTTATCCTCAGCAAAGTTGTTGAATTCTTCGGATCATTTGTAATAACCGTAATGGTTTTACTCTGACGGCCCCTCTTTCCTCTGGAATCAAAAGTAACTTTTATAGGAGCAGATTTCCCAGCGGCAATTACTTTTGAAGAAGGCGCCACAGCAGTACATCCGCAAGAAGAACGCACATTACGGATAATTAAATCAGACTTTCCGTCGTTGGTAAGCATAAACGTATATTCCTTTTTGTCTCCTTGTTTTATATTACCAAAATCGTGTGTCTTTTCTGGAAATGTAGCAACAGGAGCATTGGCCAACTGCTCGGGCGTTAAATTTGAAAAATCTTCCTCTATCGTTGCACTAATACCAACTGAGTTTTTGTAATCGTTGCTTCCATTTAACGTAAGATAAATACGATGAGAAGCAAAACCATAAGTATCATCAGCCCCGGCATCGTATGTTACCTCCAGCTTACCACGGCCTTTTGAAGGTATAGTAGAAGGAACTGCTTCTGCTTTCAAATGGCTGGGAACTGTACGGAAACCAATGGTAATCGGGCTATCGCTATCATTAACCAACTCCAACTCTTCAGTCTTAACTTCATTTTGTTTCATTCGTCCAAAAGAGATATGGTTTGATTTCACTCTTAACTCACCCAACTCCCGCGGATACTCCTCCGCCAAAGTTTTTTCGCGTGCTTCCACCTTCCCTCTAATTTTCAAAATCACGGTTGCTGTTTCAGCATTCGACTGAACCGTGACGGTTTTATTAAAAGCTCCGGGGCGGTTACGGGGATTATAAGAAACCTGAATTTCTCCGGAATTTCCCGGAGCTACCGGTTCACGGGTCCATTTTGGAGTAGTACACCCGCAAGAAGCCCGCACATTATTTAACACCAATGGCACATCACCTTCATTCTTAAATTTAAATGTTGTTGTTTGAGCTCCGTCATCTTCTTTAAAGGAACCAAAATCATGTTCTGTTTCATTAAAAACGATTTTGGCTTTCTGCTGAGCAAACACATTGCTGCTAATAACAATGGACAGTGCAACTACCATTGTAATCTGTAAAAAGCGTTTCATATCTGTATTAATTTTAAAATTTCGAGATTAATTCTTTTACTTTGTTCTAACAAATGTAGGAAGCATTGACTAAAAACGTGTTAACCAGTCCTAATATTTTGTTAATGAAGTGTTAACAAATTACAAAAAACAAATTACACTTAGGAAAGTTCAAGAAAAAGCTTGATGAAACAAAAAGCATTAAAATATATTATTTTCCTGGCAACCATTTCAATAGCAGGAGTTTTATTCATTCAATTTATTTTTCTGAAAAATTCATACAAATACACGGAAGAACAGTTTAGAGAAAGCGTCACAGTGGCTTTAAAAGAAGTTGCCTGGCAAATTATGGTTGAAACCGGCCATGCATTAAACTACGATAGTATTACTCCGGTAGAAATCATTTCCAACAATACTTACATTGTTAATATTGATGCACCTTTCGACAAAGAGATGGTAAAAAAGCACCTTATTGAAGAGCTGCAGAAACATGAAATTTACACCCAGTTTGAATTCGCCATTTACAATCCGGTTACCGGACAAACTGATGACAAAACTTTTATCACCAACGACCAGACAGAAATTCCTTCGATATATGAATTTCCGGAAAATAAAAAATACACTTACTATTTTAGTATTCATTTCCCCGATCGTTCATCTTATTTCAATGCCCAGCTTTCCATTTGGTACTTTTTTACCATTTTGCTGCTGATTGTAGTCCTGTTTTTTGGATATACGCTCTCAGTAATTATCAAACAACGCCAACTTTCAGAAGTACAAAAAAACTTTATCAATAACCTCACACATGAATTAAAAACTCCCATTTCATCTATCGGCTTATCTGCCAATGTAATCAACACCCCCAAAATACTGGAAACCCCAAAACGATTATTCGAATACACCAGAATAATACAGGAGCAAAACAAACGTTTATCGCAAAACGTGGAAAAAGTACTTAACCTCGCCTCTCTGGAGAAAAGCAGAATTCATTTAAACCTTGAAGTAGTTGAGATAATTTCCTTTATCAAGGAAACAACAGAGCATTTTAATAAATTTGATCCTGAAAGAAAAGCAACAATAAAAACACAATTCAACTCTTCAACCAGTTATATACTGGCTGATAAATTTCATTTTCAGAATTTACTTTTAAACATACTGGAAAATGCCGTTAAATATTGTGAACAAAAGCCATTGATTAAAATAAAAACCTCAAAGAGCAAAAAACAACTGCTTTTAAGCATAACCGACAATGGAATAGGTATTCCCAAAGAACACCGCAAAAAAATATTTAAGAAATTTTATCGTGTTCCCACAGGAAATGTACACAATGTAAAAGGATTTGGCCTGGGACTTGATTACGTCTACAAAATAATAAAAGCACATCATTGGAAAATCAGAGTTGATGAAAATTCTACAGGAGGTAGTATATTTACAGTCACAATTCCTGTTAAAAGATGAAAATGCCTTTTTTTAAAATATTGCTGGTTGAGGATGATGAAGCCCTGCGCTTTATAGTGAAAGATAATCTGGAGCAGCAAAATTATGATGTAGTAGTTGCGGAAAACGGAGAAATTGCCCTCCATCAATTTAGTCAAAACAGTTTTGATCTGGTTATCCTTGATGTAATGCTCCCTAAAATTGATGGATTTCAAGTGGCCAAAACAATTCGGGCAACAAACGAGCACATTCCCATTATTTTTCTTACCGCACGTTCAATGACTGAAGACAAGATAAAAGGACTCACCATAGGTGGAGATGATTACATCCCGAAGCCTTTTAGTATGGAAGAACTTCTTCTGAAAATAAAAATATTCTTAAAACGCAGCCAGTCTTTCCGCATTAATCAAGTAGACTCAGCCCCAAAAACAGTTATCGGGGAATTCACGTTTCAACCAGAAGAGTTAACACTTTCCATAAAAGAAAACGTACGAAATCTCACCTTAAAAGAAGCTGAACTAATAAAGTTTTTTACTGAAAACCCAAACAAAGTATTAAGCAGAAATGAAATACTGGAAAATGTATGGGGTTCTAATGATTATTTTTTAGGACGCAGCCTTGATGTTTTTATTTCGCGCCTACGAAAATATTTCAAAGCAGATCCAAATGTAAAAATTACAAACCTGCATGGAATCGGATTTCGATTTTCTGTAAAGAAAGAAAACTAAGCACTTAAAAAAACAGCCAGGCAAAACTCTCAATTAAAAAACCCACAATTCAGGGTTATTATCACTGTAAAATAAATACCTTTGTTTCAATAAAATAAAGAAACAGAAAAAGAAGATCTGTTTTTTTCTGCAAAAAAGCATTTTAGTTTTGGAAGAAATAAAAAAACGACTATTTTTGCAGTCCGAAAAAATTATTGGGTAACCAGAAAAATACAAAGAAATGAAAAGAACATTTCAACCATCAAATAGAAAAAGAAAAAATAAGCACGGGTTCAGAGAGAGAATGTCAACGGCTAATGGACGGAAAGTTTTAAAAGCACGCCGTGCTAAAGGACGGAAAAAACTGACAGTTTCCGACGAACCAAGACATAAAAGATAATTTATACCACTCTTATGTTAGCGGGAAGGTAAAGAATAAAAATTCTTTACCTTTTCGTGTTTATAGGTACTTTATTTACTTTTTACATCTTATGAATCAGGTTCCTCTTCTACCAGACAAAGTTAGTATAGATACTACTTTACAATACTTTAACAAGCAAGAAGAATCTTAAACATAGATATAATACCAATACACCTCCTAAAAAAAACAGGAATTTTATTTTTTTAAGTTCCAGCATACTTTTTTTGAGCTATTTTTGTTTTTTTATTATCGAATTGATTTTATATGAGTTTTAAACAGTTTCTAACCAGCCGTACTTTTGTTATCCAACTAATTATAGCTGTAATTCTTGTGGTAGCGTTGCTACTTGGTATAATGAAAGGACTAAAAAGTTACACGCACCACGGCGAATCTTATCCCGTCCCGAACTTTTCAAACCTCTCACAAAATGAGGCAGCAGAGCTGGCAAAGAAAAATAATTTCAAAATAGAAGTTATCGATTCAGTACATGTAAACGATGTTCCTCCCGGGGCAGTCGTAGATCAGGTCCCGGAAGAAGGATTCAGAGTAAAAAGAAACCGGCTGATTTATTTAACCATCAATGCAACTTCCCCTGAAAATATCCTCGTCCCAAAACTTACAGATATATCATTCAGACAGGCGCAGGTATTAATTGAAAACTGCGGGTTAACAATCGGACAAATACTTTACCAACCATCAGAATTCAACGATTTGGTTCTGGAAGTACAGATTGATTCAGTTTCTATTGCTCCGGGACAGAAACTGCCAAAAGGAACCAGTATTGATTTAATTATTGGCAGAAACCAGGGAAATACAACAACTATTTTACCCGATGTAAAAGGATTAACCATACAGGAAGCTGTTAACAAAATAACCAGCTCGATGTTAAATACAGGCGTTTTAATTTATGACGCCTCAATAACAACTTCAGAAGATTCACTTAATGCAAAAATATGGAGGCAACTCCCAGATACAAAGGGAACTTCAACCATTAATATGGGAAGTTCAGTTGACTTATGGCTTACTGTTGATTCTCTAAAGTTGAATTTTTTAACCAACGACAACCTGCAATAATGAGCGAAGAAACATTCATAGAGGAACAAGATGATTGCCTGGAAGAGAACGAGATGTTTGAGCACTACCGAGTAACGGTAGATCCGGGGCAGTCGCCTTTACGAATCGACAAATTCCTGTCAAACCGAATTGATAATGCTTCGCGAAGCCGAATACAGGCAGCCGCTGATGCAGGAAATATTCTGGTTAATAATACAGCCGTTAAACCCAACTATAAAATTAAGCCGAATGACGAAATCCAGATCGTAATGGATTATCCGCGGCATGAATTAAAAATTATACCTGAAGACATTCCATTAGACATTATTTATGAAGATGACCATCTGGTTGTGATAAATAAACCTCCGGGCCTTGTTGTGCACCCGGGACATGGGAACTATAGCGGCACACTCGTAAACGCGCTTGCATACTATTTCAGGAATCTTCCGCTTTTCAATAGTGAGGATCCCCGCCCTGGGTTAGTTCACCGTATTGACAAAGATACTTCGGGATTGCTGGTAATTGCAAAAACAGAACAAGCTAAAAATAAACTGGCACTGCAATTTTTTGAGAAAACAACAGAAAGGCGTTATCAGGCGCTGGTATGGGGAAGTGTAAAGGAAGACGAAGGTACAGTTACCGGAAATATTGGACGGAGCTTAAAAAACAGACAGGTATTTACCGTTTTCCCGGAAGGAGACTTTGGCAAACACGCTGTTACCCATTATAAAGTTCTGAGGCGCATAGGATATGTCAGCCTCGTTGAATGCAGATTGGAAACCGGACGCACACACCAGATAAGAGTGCACATGAAACATATTAACCATCCGCTTTTTAATGATGCAAATTATGGTGGAGATCAAATATTACGCGGAACTACATTTAGCAAATACAGGCAATTTGTAATGAATTGTTTTAAAATAATACCACGCCAGGCGTTACATGCAAAAACACTTGGCTTTATTCACCCTGCAACGGGCGAAAAAATGTCGTTTAATTCTCCAATACCGGAGGATATGTCAACTGTTATCGAAAAATGGGAAAACTATATAGCAACAAGAAATGAATAATAAACCAAATATCGCTGTAATCTCCGGCGGAGATTCATCGGAATATATTGTATCAGTAAAGAGTGGAAAACATGTTTTAAGTGTTGTTGATACAGAAAAATACACACCATGGCTTGTAGAGATGAAAGAAAAAGAGTGGTGGGTTATTCAAAACGATCAAAAAGTAGCTGCCATTGACAAAGCGGATTTCAGTTTTACGCTGGAAAAAGAAAGAATTCATTTTGATTTTGCTTACATCACTATCCATGGAACTCCAGGGGAAGACGGAATTTTGCAAGGATACCTGGATTTGCTAAAGCTCCCATATTCCACTTGCGATGTACATTCATCAGCATTAACTTTTAATAAATGGTTTTGCAGCAACTATCTACGGAGTTTAGGAGTAAAAATGGCGCGCTCGGTAAAACTAACAAAGGGAACAAAAATAAATACTTCGCAATTAGTTGAAGAACTTGGATTACCGGTTTTTGTAAAGCCCAATGCAGGTGGCTCCAGCTTCGGAATTACGAAGGTAAAAGAAGAAGGAGAACTCAAAGCAGCCATAAAAAAAGCATGGACAGAAAGCAATGAGGCGTTGATTGAAGAATTTATCTCAGGCCAGGAATTTACATGCGGGATGGTTAAAATAAAAGACAAGGAATTTATTTTCCCGATAACCGAGGTGCTTCCCAAAAATGAATTCTTCGACTACGAAGCCAAATACACTCCCGGGGCAGCAGAAGAAATTACACCTGCGAGGTTACCTGAAGATTTATTTGACGAATGCCAGCAACTTACATCTCAAATCTATAACTTTTGTCGTTGCTCAGGTATTTGCAGAATCGATTTCATCTTGAAGGATAATACATTCTATTTTCTTGAAGTAAATACAACGCCAGGAATGACAGAAACCAGTTTTATCCCACAACAAATTAATGCAGCCGGTTTTACCTTGAAAGAAATAATTTCACTCATTATACAGGCAAAACTGGAAAAATAAATCAATTCACAATTGTTAATTTGAATAGTTAATAAGAGTTACAATTATCTCTTGTTACCCCTTGTTGGAATTTCTACATTTGTATGAAAGGTATTTCAACTCGGATTTATATTATTATAAATATTATGGCAACACAAAGGAAAAAACAGACTAATTCTCAATCCACCATAGAACAAATCAATGCACAATACGGGAAATTACCGCCACAAGCTATTGAGGTAGAAGAAGCTGTACTTGGGGCATTAATGCTGGAACGGGATGCTTTTGTTACCGTTGCCGACATTATCGACTCTCCAAGTTTTTATAAAGAAGAACATCAGAAAATATTTGAGGCTATAAAGAAACTCTCGGGAAAGGAAAAACCTGTGGATTTGCTTATGGTTACCCAGGAATTAAAGGATCGGGAACAACTGGATGAAATTGGCGGGCCAGGCTACATAACACAATTAACACGCCGTGTTGCCTCTGCAGCGCACATTGAATTCCACGCCAGGATTATAGCTCAAAAATTTATTCAGCGCGAACTAATAAGGGTATCAACAGAAATACAGTCCCGTTCATATGATGACACGGTGGATGTAGACGATTTAATTGACTTCTCTGAGTCGTGTCTTTTCAAAGTGGCTGAAGGAAATATCAAAAAAGAAACAGTTCCAATTAAACCGGTGCTAAACGAAGCCATTCTTCAAATTGAAAAAGCACGTAACCAGCAGGATGGACTAAGTGGGGTTCCTTCCGGTTTTACAGCACTGGACAGAATTACTTCAGGGTGGCAAAAAACAGACTTAGTTATCGTTGCAGCCCGCCCTTCTATGGGTAAAACAGCATTTGTACTTTCCATGGCACGAAATATGGCTGTAGATCACAATAGGCCGGTCGCTCTCTTCTCTCTTGAAATGTCATCGTTACAGTTGGTTACACGTTTAATTGCTTCTGAAACAGAACTAGGCTCCCAGAAGCTAAAAACCGGCGCACTGGAAGACTGGGAATGGGAACACCTGAACCGGAAAATTTCAAACCTTGACAAAGCTCCCATTTTTATTGACGATACTCCGGCACTTTCTATTTTCGAATTTCGAGCAAAATGCAGAAGGCTAAAAATGCAACACGATATTCAGGTTGTTATCGTCGACTACCTTCAGCTGATGACAGCCGGTTCCGATAACCGTGGTAGTCGAGAGCAGGAAGTAAGTACCATTTCCCGTTCATTAAAAGCGGTTGCTAAAGAACTTGACATTCCAATACTGGCTCTTTCGCAGCTTAACCGTTCCGTTGAATCGAGAGAAGGAAAACGACCGCAGCTTTCCGACCTTCGTGAATCTGGGGCAATTGAACAGGATGCTGACATTGTTACCTTTATTCACCGTCCGGAATATTACGGAATAGACGAAGATGAATCTGGGAACTCTTTACGAGGAGTTGCCGAAATAATAATTGCCAAACACCGTAACGGGGCCGTTGGCGATGTACATCTATCATTTAAGAAAGAGTTGGCTAAATTTGCCGATATGGAGACAGAATATAACGATGGATTTAATTCATCAGCCCAAACATTCAGTTCAAAAATGAATGAAGATGAAGAATCAGTTGCGGCAGGCATTACAACAAATCATGGATTCGATAATGAATCTCCTAATACATCAGACGTTCCCTTCTAATGTTTTCTGAACTAAAACACAGCGTTAATTGTAGTAACGATGTAATGTTGTAACACAATGAAGAACAAAATAATATTAATGCTTTTCGTGATGCTTTTTGCCATGCAGGCCAAGAGTGTTCAGATTCTCATACCTATGGACGACACACAAAAGAATCATTTAAAAGCATATGGTATTGCCTACTGGGTTCTCACCCAAAATGTAGAAGTAAAATGGCTTTTAAACTACCGTGGTGGAAGTTTTTTAATGCAGGGCAATCTTCCCGTTGAAAATGAATGTGTTGTGCGGGGCGTAAGTTATCAGTCAATAACTGATGCACAAGCTTCTGCCATTTTAAATGAAATAGCCAGGCCCGATGCTAACCAGGATGCCGTAAGCATGAATAAAGCCCCAAAGATTGCTGTTTATTCACCGCCCAATAAACAACCCTGGGATGATGCAGTAACACTTGTTCTTACCTACGCGGAAATTGATTACGACGTTATTTATGACGAGGATATACTAAATGGAAAACTTTCAGAATACGACTGGCTACACCTTCACCATGAAGATTTCACCGGGCAGTTTGGTAAATTCTGGCGCACCTATCAACACATGCCCTGGTATCAGCAAGATGTAAAAACCAACACTGAGTTAGCTAAAAAAATGGGCTTTTTAAAAGTTTCTGAAATGAAATCGTTTGTAACACGTGAAATAGATAAATATGTAACAAACGGAGGATTTCTTTTTGCTATGTGCGCAGCAACAGATACGTACGATATATCTTTGGCTGCAACAGGAATAGATATATGCGAAAGTATGTTTGATGGAGATCCGGCAGACAAACAAGCCAATGAAAAGCTGGACTTCTCCCAGACTTTTGCTTTTGAAAACTTCCATTTGGTAGAAAGTCCTTATGAGTATGAATTCTCGGACATTGATGCTACCAATACACGGAAGGTACAAAAAGAGAATGATTATTTTACCCTGTTTGAATTTTCGGCCAAATGGGATCCCATTCCAACAATGCTTTGCCAGAACCATAAAAACCTGATAAAAGGTTTTATGGGACAAACAACTGCTTTCCGCGATGAAGTATTAAAACCCAACGTACTTGTTATGGGAGAAAACAAACCAGCTCACGAGGCTCGTTATATACATGGTGAACATGGAAAAGGATTCTGGACATTTTATGGTGGGCACGACCCGGAAGATTATCGCCATTTGGTTGGTGATCCTCCCACCGATTTAAACCTGCACCCCAATTCTCCGGGATACCGACTAATCCTGAATAATGTATTATTCCCGGCAGCTAAAAAGAAAAAGAGGAAAACATAAGAAGCCCGATCTAAAACTATTCTCTGCTCCCAAACAGTGCGTTTCCTTTTCAGTAATACAATAGACTAGTCCTAAATACAGAGAGTCATTCTTTGTTGTGAATAATTGGTTTCACCATTCTTGGTTACATTTGAATTACAACAAAGTCAACTAAACCATTTTTGAAGTTGTGTCAATAATTCGAAAAATCTATTATCTCACATATGTCTCATTCTTCCACAATCACCTAGCTATGACAACCATGTACATATATTTATCAAAATTCATATTAATTGGGGTTTAATCTCTCCTAAGGAATATAACCTGTTATTGTTAATGACAATAAATTTCATCTCAGTTTGTCTATATTCTGGCATGAAAAAAATGCACACAAGGATACCTTGTTAATGAAAATAATATCCAAAGAAAGTATAAATCAACTAATAACAAGGATATATCTTACTAAGATTCGAACCTGATTTATTTCAAAATTTGCCTCTACCATAATACGTAAAATATATTACCAACAACAAAACTTAATTAATTATTTATGTTATAAATTATCACATTTAGAGATATTATATACAAGAATATTGAGTAAAACAATTAAAATTATCAATGTCTAAAATTTGAACGCAACCAAACAAAGAAATAATCTATCTAATATAAAAAACACAAATATGAAAAATCTAATATTGTTACTTATATGTGTTTCTTTCTTTTCTGTAGAAGCAAAAGCTCAAAGTAAGCAATTAAGATTAGGACTGATTTCCAATATTGAAAAAAACATAAGTTCTAAAAAAATAGAATTCGAGCAAATGTACGGAATAGGCTATTTAGCAGACTATAGCAAAACGAATTATCGTTTAGGGTTGAACCTTGAGTATAATCTAAACAAAAAATATGTAATAACTTCAGGAATCAATTATTCCAATCATGATTTTAAAGGAACTTTTTATTGTTATTTTTGTGAATTTTCAACTCCACCAAGTCCAGAAAATATTGAACTTAGATTCATTGAAATACCTCTCGCTTTGAAATATTATTTTTCCCAAAACAGAGTAAGGCCATTTGGACAATTTGGTCTCAATAATTCTCTTCGACTAAGTAATGATTTCACTGATAATGCTATCAAATATTTTGTAGACACAAAAAATAAATTCTATTTACTTGGCATTAAGGTTGGAGGAGGAATCGAGTATACCTTGGATAAAAATATGATTATACAGATGGGATTAGAGTATAATAATGGAATTTCAGATCTTTATAAGGGGACAGATTTTAAATTAAAGTCATTGGCTCTAGGAATTGGAGTTATGAGAAAGTTCTAATCAATAATAAAATGCAACGAAAAATTACTTCTCTTTACCTCATCTAAGAATAAATATACTCATTTTACAAAATGCCCCTAATAATAAGCTGTCTATACATTCTATTGTGGTTAATCATAGAATGTATAGACAGAATAAAATCAAGATAAATTCCTATAAAAAAAATTGAGTTGAAAGGAAAATACTCACAACTCAATTAATTATATTAAAATATTAAAAATGAAATATTTACAATCACATCATTTTTCTATTCTGCATACCACGGAGCTTTATATACATCACTTACGACAGTTGCATTCGTATTATACAAACGCTCATCAATACACGTTGGTAATCTTAAAGGAATCCCTCCTGAACTGGCACGAGAATCTGGATTAGCAACTAATGTTGGATAACCTGTCCGCACCCAATCATTCCAAACCTCTGTTTGTGTAAAAAGGGTTATATACTTTCCATCAATAATTGTCTGAAGGTCAATATCGGAAGCAGACATAGAGGCTTCCTTTGCAACAAATTCATCTGGAGCTTCTACTCCAGTAACCCATTTCACGGATACTTTTACTCCTTCGTTATAAGCCATAGCAGCTCCATCTGCATCATTCTTCCTTAACTTAGCTTCAGCTTCAAGAAACTTAGCTTCAGCATACGTAATTAGAGGAACAGGAGCATCTGTTTTATTATATAACGGCCCTATTGTACTGGCATCCAAATTAATATTACGAGTATCAGCAGGAGAACCAGTATATTCTTCATTCTTATCTTTCGCGGCATAGAAAGGCAATCGGGGATCCTGAGGAACAACTTCACCACCAACGGTTCTTTCGACCATATTATTAACTATATACTCTCCCATAGCCATATATCCAATTCTTTGCGTTGAATAAAAAGCATACCACTGATTTGCATTGTTAGCATTCTTACCAAACTTTGCAAAAGCATCGTCCTCAGAACTATCAAATCCTTTACTCAAACAATGTAAAACACTATCTGCACTCCATGCGTATTTTTTACTTACCCTATTAAAATATCTTGCTTTAAGAGTCCAGGCCATTTTTATCCAATTCTCCGCATTTCCCCCAAAAAACAAATCATCAGTCCCAACAACTTCTCCTCCTTCAGATTTACTTAACAAAACAATTCCCTGACTTAACATACTTTGAACTTGTGAATATACTTCTTCTTGTGGATCAAAATGAGGATTAAAGTTTTCAATCCCTGCTGTTGCCTCAGAGAAAGGAACATCTCCCCAAAAATCGGAAGCAAAAGCAGCTGCCCAGGCTTTCATTATTAAGCCCATTCCTTTATAATGAGAATTTTCGTCTCCTGCTTGATTCGCTAAATTATTTGCAGATTCCATCCAATCCTGATAAATGGAGCCCCAATCATTAACATTATCACCTTCTAATGCCATATATGTGGCTTGGTCTTCTAAAGATTGATTAGAGATGCCGCTTTGACTCTGAACCCATATAGAAGTCATCCTGGCCAATTCTCCGGTAACATTACCAATAAGGGCTACCTGCGATGCAGTAAGCATATTGGAATTTAACACCACTGAAGGATTATTGGGAGATACGTCATAGCCTTCGATATAACTTTCCGTGCACCCTCCTACGATGAATATCACCGCAATAAGTATAAATATTTTTATTTGTTTCATGATTTCTTTGTTTTATAATTAAAAATCAACCTTCACACTGAAAATATATGATTTTGTTCCCGGACTGTTGAAATAGTCAAAGCCTGTCAAGTTTGACGAAGCTCCCGTTAAACTTGTTTCTGGATCAATCCCTGGATAATCAGTACTTAACCATAAATTCTTACCACTTGCTGATAATACAACATTTTTAACATATTTCGATATAGTATTATTCTTGAATTTGAACTTATAGCTTAAAGAAACGTCTCTTAAGCGAACCCAAGAACCATCATAAACAGCATTTTCTCCCGGCCCCCAGTCTCCAATTACATAACGATAATAATCTTCTTTACTTATAGCTATAGAATTTTGTGCTCCACCTTCTGTCACACCCGGGACTACAATTGTTCCTTCTCGATCCGCAGTTATTGCAGTTCTTCCTATTTGATTTAAACGGGCAATCGTACCATTCCAAATCATCCCTCCTTCTCTTATATCAAACAAAAAACTTAAAGAAACATTTTTATATGTAAAAGTATTACGAATATTGGCTAACCAATCTGGAAATGGATTTCCAACATATCCTCTCTCATCTGCTACTATAGGATATCCTTCTTCATCAACAATCATTTCTCCATTTTCATTTCTCTCCCACATCTCAGAATATAAAGCGCCATAAGGTTTCCCAACAATAGCATAAGAGCCAAATGAAGTAAAGGCGCTTTCAATATTAATTTCATCTACATTTTCGGCAAGTTTAAGAACTTCATTTTTATTTTTCGTGAAATTAAGTGTTGCGTTCCATGCAAATGAAGAAGTTTGGATTGGGGTTATTCCCAACGTTATCTCTACCCCTTTATTCACCATTTCTCCGCTATTTTCATAAACACTACCAAAACCAGTTGAAGGAGAGATTGGACGGTCTACAAGTATATCCATTGTCTTTTGATTATAATATGTAAAATCAAGGTTAGCACGACCATTAAAAAAACGTAAATCTAGCCCTCCTTCAATTCCTCTTGTTTTTTCCGGTTCAAGATTACTGTTTCCCAAGGAAGAAGATAGACTAAATCCATTCTGATTTAAATAAGGCCATCCTAACCCGCCTGTCATACCAGCAGCAACACTTGGCTGTGTGTAGTAAGTTAAAGTACCATATGCACTTGGATTGTTTCCAGCTTTAGCCCATCCTAACCTAACTTTTCCAAAACTCAAGATATCGCTTTCCGGTAATAATTCCGTAAAAACAAAAGATGTACTTACTGATGGATAAAAGAAATTGTTTTTCTGGCTACCTAAAGTGGAAGCCCATTCATTCCTTCCTGTTACATTCAAAAAAACAGTATTCTTATAATCAACATCTGCAATAAAAAACAAAGCAGATGTCCTTACAGTAATTGATTTTTCATCCGTATATCGATCTGAACCATTACTTAAATTATAGAAATTTGGAGCTGATAATACACGTGCTCTCCCATACAGACTTTGATAGAATTGTTCATCAGTACTATGACCTAAACTTAAACTTGTATTCACCCCGAAATCAAAATTTTTTCTTCCCGTCGCAATAAAATTTGAATATATCTCTCTGTTTCGGATTGTATTTTGTGATACTTCTCCCAGTCCATCACCGGCATCTCCTCCATTAGAGCCTATGGCAATAATACCTTTACGAGCATCAGTATAAAAATCCACCCCCAACCTGTAATCAAGAGTTAACCATTTGTATGCGTAATTAGCATATACATTGCCCATGATACGGTCTACATCTGATTCAAATGTATTATTATAAGCAGACCAATAAGGATTATCAAAAGCGGCATAATATTGACGCTGGTTACCATCTTCATCTAAATATCCACCATTTTCTTTATCATAAAGTACCGCATTAACAGGAGCTCGAAACAGTGTAAGCATTAGCCCAGAAAGGTTACTCCCTTTTTGTACCTGGTTTCCATCATTCTTCACATAATTAGCAGTTCCTCCAATTTTCATTCCTTCAACAACTTTTGCCTCTCCCGAAAGCCTTACTGAGGTTCTCTTTGCATAGTTGTTTGGCATTACACCGTCCAGATCTGTCCGACCAATTGACAAACGAGCATTAGCATCTGTAGTACCACCAGAAATTGATAAGTTATGGATATTTGAGAACGAAGTAGAAAAGAATTGTGCAACATTATCAGTTGGAGTAATGTTCAAGTCCGATAGTTTTCCTCCCCAACTGTTATACGTACTGGTACTAAATGCTCCTCCAGCACCTTGCGAATATACATTTTGCCAGTCAGGCAACTCATTAACCTTAGAAATATCTAACGTATAATTATAAGTTGCTCTTATACTTCCAACTCCCCCCTTTTTTGTGGTATAAATAATTGCACCATTAGCTGCACGTACACCATATAGAGCAGCTGCAGCAGGCCCTTTAAGAACAGTAACACTTTCAATATCTGATGGATTTAAATCAAAAGCCCTATTAGACGCATCAACTCCTTCCAAACTTTTATTATATGGATTATCTCCCGCATCTGTCTGAGTAGTAGAATTATCAATCGGTACACCATCAACAACAATTAAAGGTTGGTTTTCTCCTGTAAAAGAAGAGTTTCCCCGTATCAAGATTTTACTTGATGCCCCCGGAGTTCCGGCAGAGCCAATAATTTGTATTCCCGATGCTTTTGCAGCCAATGCCTGAACGGCATTTTGTTCACCAGATTTAAGTATTTCATCCGCAGAAACATTTGAAGTTGAGTATCCCAGAGCCTTCTTTTCTTTTGAAATCCCCATTGCAGTAACCACTACTTCATCAATACCAACAACATCTGGTTGCAGTGTCGCATTTACAGTCAGACCATTAATAGCTACCTCTTGAGTTTGCATGCCAACAAATGAAAACATAAGTTTTTCTGCATCCTCTGGAACCTTGAAAGAATAATTACCATTCACGTCCGTAACCGTTCCCAAAGTAGTTCCACTTATTAAAACCGAAACCCCTGGGATTGGCATGTCGTCATCAGCCGAAGTAACCGTGCCGGTTATAACCTTCGTCTGAGCATTTACTACCAGTGATCCCATGAAAAGGAGAATCGAAAATAAAAACGCAATCTTTTTCATAGAAATAGTTTTAAAATTTATAATTAAACAGATAAAAATAATTTTCCATTTTTCCCTTATTAATTGTAATTCGGTTGAAATTGTATTAAATAGTTAACTAGAATATTTCTTTGGAAAAGCCAGGAGAATGCAAAAAATCTACGAAGGGTAAATCTGAGTATTGTAGATAGTCTTTCTCCCGGCTTATAATATCAAGTATTTCTTTATCAGCCTTCACAAATAGAATATAAACTCCACTCACCGTACCCACCAATCTCTCCCAAAAACTCATTTTCTCAAAATTGGTCTTTGATTGTACAAGAAATATTTGTCTTTCCAGAAAATGCACAACTGCCAGAAACAGCATGATTTTTTTCATAGAAATAGTTTTAAATTAACAATTAAACAGCATTATTTAGAGTGAATTTCTCACATTATCTTATGGAATTCCCCCAAACTCCATTACTTAAGATAAATATATAAGCCTTTACCCCTCGTTTAACTTATATTAATAACAATCCCTTTTTTTGTTAAAAATATTAACAAACGCAAATTTTAAAAAAAGAAACGAAAATTAAAAATAAATGACATTATTAATACTGCTTTTATTTAAAATTTATCATATTTTTTATCCTTAAAGTTACTTTTTGTGATTTTGTTTTTTTTAAAACTATAATATTTCCTTCAATCTGGCTATTTCGGAGAACCAATAAAACCCAACAGAATCTTTTATTCTTCTTTTATCTATTTCTTCTTCAGATATATAAACTGCATCCATACCAAAATTCATAGCTCCTGCAATATCTGTTTCCCAATCATCACCCACTACTAAACTTTTTGCTTTTCGGGCATTGGATGATTTTATAGCATATTCAAAAATAACTGCTGAAGGCTTGGGTGCTTTTACATCTTCTGATACAAATACTTTAGTGAAATAATGATTGATTCCGGTATTTACCAGCTTCTTGTGCTGAACTTCTTTAAACCCATTCGTTATAATAAACAAATGGTAATGTCTATTTTTTAAATACTCCAGAACATCCCTGGCGCCTTCGATCAAATTATTATGATTAGTCATTTCTTCCAAATAGACCCGATTCATATCCGCAGGATCTATTCCCTCCAATTTAAGCTCCTCAAAAGTATTATGAAATCGCCGACAGGCTAATTCTCTCTTTGTTATACCTTTGCTCCGGTAACGTTCCCATAATAAACGATTATGCTTAGAATAACAATTAAAGAAAACATCAAAATCAACCCCTGCGAACTGCTTATCATAACTTTTATAAACCTGTTGCATGGCTAAACATGAGTTTTTTTCAAAATCCCATAAAGTGTTATCCAAATCAAAAAAAATGTGGCTATATTTTCTTCTATTCACTCAATCCAAATCTTTCTCAGTATTGGTTTCTTTTTTTGAAGCTCCTTCCACAACTATTACAATCTCTCCTTTGGGAGTATTTTCCGTGTAGTACATTTGTAGTTCAGGGAGAGTTCCACGTTTTATTTCTTCGAACATTTTGCTCAATTCCCGGCACACACAGGCCTGACGCTTTTCGCCAAAAAACTCAGTAAATTGAGTCAATGCTTTTACCAACCGAAAAGGAGATTCGTAAAAAACCATCGTACGTTGTTCATTTACAAGTTGTGAAAGACGTTTCTGACGCCCTTTTTTCTGTGGCAAAAAGCCTTCAAAAATAAAACGCTCGGTAGGCAACCCGGAAACAGCCAGTGCCGGAATCAGCGCCGTGGGACCAGGTAAACATTCAACAACCAATTCATTTTCGACACAAGCCCGCACCAATAAAAAACCAGGATCGGAAATCCCGGGAGTACCAGCATCGGAGATTAAAGCTACCTTCTTGCCTTGTTTCAACTGCGATATTATGCCAGCAGTTGTTTTATGTTCATTAAACTTATGATAAGGAATAAGCCTTTTCTCAATCTCAAGGTGCTTTAATAATTTTGAAGAAACCCTTGTATCTTCAGCCAATATAATATCGGCATCTTTTAAAATACGGATTGCCCTGAGAGTAATATCTTCCAGGTTACCAATGGGAGTAGGTACCAAAATCAATTTGCCTTCTTCATCAATCATTTGAAAAACGACGTTTTACAAGGTTTATAAACTTAAGGCTGGTTTCATTTTTCTTCCACTTAAAATTGCCTTGCAAATATCTTACGGCCTCAGTTATATTCCCCAAATTATCCAATTCTGAAACCGTTTGTGAGAATTTCTCTGAACTGCCATCAAAAAGCTCACGTATATATTGAAACCGATCGTTTATACCAATTGCCGACTGAATATTCTCTACGGGCCGGTTTGACAGTTTAAATTCAAGTTTATTGGGTGCTGTTATTATATCATTTACTGATTTCCCTTTCAAAAAACTATCCCCTAAACGTTGACTACCAACCACTATTTCTTCCTCTTCCAATTCTACATCATCACTATTATTCTCTAACAGCTCAACCTCCTCCGTAATTACTTCAGGAGCCTGCACATGCACTATCTTCTCTTCCGGCTGTTCAGCAACAACTTCTTCTTTACTTTCTATAGCACTTTCATTCGTCGCATCAGGTTCTATTTCCGGGGTATTTTCATCCACAGACACTTGTTCTTCTTCCTGAACAGTCAAATCTTCTACTAACGATTGTGTTTGTTCGTTTCGCAATTCATCAACAACAGGTGGAATTATTTCTTTTTGCTGTTCCTCCTCTATTTTCTCCTGCTCAATTACCTTGGAAACAACCGCCGCCGGCTCCAGGCCATTTAGCAATTCTAACAGCTGCTTAACTCCTTTTGCACGGGAATATAAAATTTCCATATCTAAAACATCGTATTCTCCCCTGTTTTTCATATCGGAAATCATCTCCTCCAGATCTCCCATGTCCTTCAATAAAATTTTTACCAGTTTTTTATATTCCATTCTGTGCAGCCTATTATTTTTAAAGTTTATTTTTGTAAAAATACTAATTTCTTACTCATATAACGTAAATGTTTATTGAAAGGGATGTAAACCACCATAAAAAAGTGGGAACCATTGAGGTTGTTGTTGGCTCAATGTTTTCAGGAAAAACAGAAGAACTGATTCGCCGGTTGAAAAGGGCTAAAATAGCCAAACAAAAAGTAGAAATCTACAAGCCGGCAGTTGATGTTCGTTATTCTGAAACAGAAGTTGTTTCGCATGATGAAAACAGCATTCGCTCGACGCCTGTTGAAAATTCGGCCAATATTTTACTTCTGCTAAGCGATGCCGACGTAATTGGAATTGATGAAGCCCAGTTTTTTGATTTAGGCCTGATAGAAGTGGTAAATAAACTTGCCAACATGGGCGTGAGAGTAATTGTTGCCGGTTTGGACATGGATTTTAAAGGAATGCCATTTGGCCCAATTCCAGGAATTATGGCAGTAGCAGATTATGTAACCAAAGTACACGCAATTTGTGTTCGCTGTGGTAATGTCGCACAATTTTCTCATCGGCTTTCGACAAAGAATCAGGTGGTTCTACTGGGAGAAAAAAACACTTACGAACCGCTTTGTAGAAGCTGTTTTCTTGACGCAAAAAAAGCAGAATGATCAATCTTACAATAAACGAAATTACCCAAATTATTGATGGGGAATTGTTTCAAACCCAAAGTATATCTGTACATACAATAAACCACATTGTTACTGACAGCCGTACTTTTTTTAATGGCCCTGAGTCAATATTTTTTGCACTAACCGGACCAAGAAACAACGGACATTATTTCATATCGGGTTTACTCGAAAAAAAAATGCGAACTTTTGTTGTTTCTGATAAGAATTTCATACGGGAAGAAGCAAATTTTATACTGGTAGAGAACACAACAGAAGCCTTACAGAAACTGGCTGCTGCTATACGAAAGAAATACGGCTACCCGGTTATTGGAATTACAGGCAGTAACGGAAAAACCATTATAAAAGAATGGTTATATGAAGTCTTATCAGTAGTCTTTAAAATTGTAAGAAGCCCTAAAAGTTACAATTCGCAAATTGGAGTTCCGCTTTCAGTAGCCCTGATGAACGACAAATTTAACCTCGCAATTTTTGAAGCTGGAATTTCAGAACCGGGCGAGATGGTGAAACTTGCCAAAGTTATACAACCAAAGATCGGTATATTAGCAAATATTGGCGATGCCCACCAGGAAAATTTTATTTCTGCCGAACAAAAAATGAAGGAAAAACTAAAACTTTTCCAAGGTGCTGAAAAACTAATTTATTGCGTAGATTCCGGGCAGCTGGCAAATGAAACGAACAACTTTTGCTTAACAAACAACATTGAACAAATAAGCTGGTCGCTAAAAAATAATCCGGCACAAATTCAGTTTTCTACCAACAAGCAGGAAGGGTTTACCGAAATAGAAGCAGTGGCTCATCAAAACACATATTTATTCCGTATTCCATTTACTGATAATTCGGCCATTGAAAATGCATGCCACTGTTTTGCTACTGCTTTTATATTATTAGAAAGGCCTGAAGCTGTTCTGCCGCAATTTGAAAAACTGGCGCCGGTTGCCATGCGCCTCGAAACAAAACAAGGAATTAATCAATGCCTTTTAATAAACGATTATTACAACTCCGATTTAAATTCACTAACCATTGCTTTATCTGTTCTTCACCAGCAAGCAGCCAAAGAACATCTCAACAAGATGGTTATCCTTTCGGATATTCAACAAACCGGAGTGCAACAAAACGAACTGTACTTACAAGTAAATGATTTGTTACATGAATGGAAAATAGATGAATTGATTGGGATTGGAAAAGAAATATCGAAACACTCGCACCTCTTCTCGTGTAAAAAAACGTTTTATACTACCGTTACCAACTTTGAATATAATTTTAAAAGGGATCAATTCCAATCGTCTGTTATACTAATGAAAGGTGCCCGCGAATTTGCATTTGAACGGATTTCGGATCTACTACAACAGAAGTCGCACCAAACAATGCTCAAAATTAATATGAACTCGCTGGTGCACAACCTGAATATTTACCGCAATCGGTTAAATCCCCAAACAAAAATCATGATAATGGTAAAGGCTTTTTCATATGGAAGCGGAGACGTGGAAATTGCCAAATTATTACAGTTTCAAAACGTTGATTATTTAGCGGTAGCTGTTGCAGATGAAGGTGTGCAACTACGAAATGCAGGAATCAGCACGCCTATTATTGTAATGAATCCGGAGGCCCACAGTTTTCAAAATATGATTGATTATACATTGGAACCAAACATATATAGTACGGAACAACTAACCCAGTTTATAAAATCGGTATCACAGAAGGCTGTTACAGATTATCCTATTCACCTTAAGATTGATACTGGAATGAACCGGCTGGGTTTTAAAACCAACGAAGAAATAAAGGAGGCAATTAAAATAATACAGAATGGCAATGGGGTAAAAGTTGCTTCTATATTTTCGCATCTGGCAGGTAGCGACGAACCCGTTTTTGATGATTTCACCCGTCAGCAAATTACCATATTTGAAGAAAAAACGGCATTCATACAACAGGCTTTTTCATATAAAATCGACCGCCATATATTAAATACTGCAGGGATTGAGCGTTTTGCAGAAAAACAATTTGAGATGGTACGTTTGGGCATCGGCTTATATGGTGTATCTGCCTACGGGTTACCACTGGAACAAACAGGAACACTTACGAGTATTATTTCGCAGGTAAAAACAGTATCTCCTGAAGAAACTGTTGGATACGGAAGAAAAGGAACAATGGTGCAAGAAAGTAAAATCGCTATTGTACCCATGGGGTACGCCGATGGGTTAGATAGAAAATTAAGTAATAAAAACGGCTGTGCTTACATAAAAAATACCAGAGTACCGATTATCGGGAATATATGCATGGATATGTCAATGCTGGATATAACGGGATTAGATGTTCACCCGGGAGACGAAGTTGAATTTTTTGGTGTTCACATTCCGGTATCAGAGGTAGCAGAAAAAGCAGGAACCATTCCCTACGAAATTTTAACGGGTATCTCTCAACGAGTGAAAAGAGTTTACCTCCAAGAATAAAATAAGTCTGTTTATTTTTCGCCCTTTTATCAGCCTAACTTACTAATACGTTCCAGTTTATGGACATCCAGTATTCGTATTTTTCGCCCGTCAATAGCTATTACCTTTTCATTAGAAAAAGTAGAAAGGGTACGGATGGCATTAGATGTTGTCATATTTGACAAATTGGCTATGTCCTCGCGAGAAAGATAAACCCTTAAAGTACTACCATCGTTCTCAAAACCATATTTCTCTTTCAACAAAATCAACGATTCGGCCAACCTTCCACGAATATGTTTTTGAGTTAAAGTAACTGTTCTTGAATTCGAGAAACCCAATTCTTTCGATAATTTTCGAATAATCTTAAATGAAAAATCGCTGTTTTTCAAAGCACGATTAAAAATAAAATCGGGTGCAACTGTACATACCAAAGAATCTTCTAATGTTACAGCTGAAGAATTGTGAATTTCATCACCAAACAAAGCTCGATAACCAATTACACCAAGCGGTTTGGTCATACGTATTATTTGTTCCCGCCCTCCAACGCCTTCTTTGAAAATTTTCACTTTCCCATCAACGAGCAAAAGAAAGCCGCTGGGTTTATCTCCTTCCTTGAAAATAAATTCGTTTTTCTTATAATTTGACAGAGAAATATGATGCAGTAATTCATCTTTTTCTTCTTGATTTAAAAGATAGAATATTGATTTTGAATTATCAACAATATCTTTTACTCCCAATTCTGAATTTAACATATAGCTGCCTTAGTATGTTTTACAGCATCAAAGTTAAAAATTTTGTTAAAAATGCCTCTATTTTTAACAGTTATTTTACACTCCACGCTGAAGAATTGGAATTCATTTTTTATGGAGAAAAAAAACGTATAACAGAAATCAGCCTAATACCGGGCAACCAATGGCATCTTTCGTCCAAAGCCAAAAGCCTTTGAACTTACACGCAGAATTGGCGCAGCCTGAAAACGTTTGTATTCATTCATATTTACCAGTCGTATCACACGGTTTACAACCTGCTCATCAAACCCCAGCTCCACAATCTCTTTTGGCGATTGATTTAACTCAATATAATGAAACAACATTTTATCAAGATCTTCATATTCAGGAAGCGAATCCGTGTCTTTCTGGTCGGGTCTTAATTCTGCTGATGGCGGTTTTACAATTGTATTCTCAGGAATAATTTCGCTTTCGTTATTCATAAACCTCGAAAGCCTGTAAACATCCAGCTTGTATACATCACCTAAAACAGCTAATCCACCATTCATATCGCCATACAATGTTCCATACCCAACAGCACACTCACTTTTATTGGTAGTATTTAATAAAATATGCCCAAACTTATTCGACAAAGCCATCACATAAATACCTCGCGCGCGTGCCTGAATGTTTTCTTCCGTAACGTCAGGTTGTGTTCCCTCAAAAAGCGGGGCCAACTCGCTTTCAAAAGCATCAACAGCTTTCTGAATATGAACAACATCGTACTTTACACCTAGATTCTCTGCCAACTGGCGGGCATCTTCCACACTGTGCCCGGAAGAGTACCTTGATGGCATTAACAATACGCGCACGTTTTCGGCACCCAAAGCACGTACTGCTAAAACAGCTGTTACCGCAGAATCAATTCCTCCGGACAATCCCAGGGTTGCACTTTTAAATCCCATCTTACTGAAATAGTCCCGAATACCTAACACCAGCGCGTCGTGTATTTTTTCAATCGTATTTGCCTGCCGTTGTAAATATTTTCCTCCCAAATCTTTTGTATCAAACAGGTAGTAACCTTCTTCGAAATATGGAAGTTCTTTTATAACTTCCCCTTCCTTATCTATATAAACCGACCCACCATCAAAAATCAGCTCAGTTTGAGCTCCAACCTGATTTACATACAAAACTGGGATGTGGTATTTTTTTGCTTTGGCAATCAAAATATTTTTACGCCATCCTTCCTGATTATACGAAAATGGGGAAGCTGAAATATTTACAACAAAATCAGGATTCAATTTCATAAGCTCTTCCATAGGTGATGTTTGGTAAAGTTTATCTTTTCCAAATTCACTTTCCGTTGGTTGCTCATCCCACAAATCTTCACAAATAGTAATGGCTATTTTTTCTCCTTTATGCTCAACTACATTAAAATCCTGGTTAGGTTCAAAATGGCGATATTCATCAAAAACGTCGTAGGTAGGAAGTAATGTTTTATTGTGCACACTCTCAATTTTTCCATCTGTAAGAAAAAAAGCTGAATTATACAGTTTTTTGCCACGTTCGCTTTCATTAATCCTTGGAGCTCCGATAATAGCTGCAATCCCTTTACACTTTTCTGCAATTTTTTGTACTGTCTCCTCTGCTTTCTGAATAAATTCCTTTTTTTCAAGTAAATCGTGCGGATAATATCCTGTTACTGACAATTCTGAAAAAATCACCAGATCAGCTCCCTCATTTCCTGCTTTTTCAATATGCGTAATAATTTTAGCAGCATTTCCTTCAAAATCGCCAATAGTATAATTTAACTGAGCAAAAGCAACTTTCATACACTTAAATATTAATAAGTATCAAAACAAATGGTCTGAATACTTTTAGTTGATTGCAAATCTCCAATTTTTAGTTCAATTTCGCAATAATAATCATGCGGAAGCGTATTGAATTAAAATTCATATAAAATGAAACAATCCGCTGCAACAAATTATACAATGCTGAATTTCAAAAAACATCATCCAGACTATTTTCATGATAAAAAGAGAATCTTTTTTCGTTTATTTTTTTCAATCGCATTTTTAATCTCTTTATCAGCGTGTAACCGAAATCCACTAAAAGTTGACATTTCGGATATAAAACAAGATATTGACATCGTACGGTTTGATAAAGAACTTTTCAACATACCTCAAAAAGACACGCTTTCCAGTCTCTTAGAACTGCACAAGAAACATAAAGATTTTTTTGATTTATTTACTTACAAAGTGATTCGGATTGGAGGAATCTATGATGAAGAATTCCCTTTCTATATGAACCAGTTTTTAACAGATACAATGATTCAAGATGCAAAGAAACAAACAGAGCGGGTATTTGCCGATTTCGAACCGATTTCGAAACAGCTAAATAAAGCATTTAAATATTATCAGTATCATTTTCCGCAAAAACAACTTCCGACTGTTTATACCTGCATATCGGGATTTAATCAATCGGTATTTACTGCCGAAAATGTTATTGGTATCAGTTTGGATAAATACCTTGGAAATGATTGCAAATTCTACAAAATGTTAAACTCTACCCCGCTTTACAAAATTGCAAATATGCATAAAGAGAAAATAGTATCGGATGTTGCATATGCATGGGGGATAACTGAATTTACAGCAAAAGATGCTCCTACGAATTTATTGGGAAACATGATTTACCAGGGAAAACTCATGTATTTTGTGGATGCACTTTTACCAGAAATGGAAGACTCGCTTAAAATTGGTTATACAAGTAAACAAATTGAATGGTGTGAAAAAAATGAATCGCAAATGTGGTTATCATTAGTTGAAAGGAAGATGCTGTATTCAAATAAACGAATGGATATTATCCGCTATATAAACGATGGCCCATACACCAATGGTTTTCCGTTAGATTCCCCGGGAAGGACAGGCATTTGGATTGGGTGGCAAATTGTTCGCCAATACATGAAAAAACATCCGGAAATAACGCTTCCAGAGCTTATGAAAAATACCGACTACCAGGGAGTTTTAAATGCGTCTGGTTATTTTCCGGAGTAAACAGGATAAAAAACCCGGAAGCAAAAGCCTCCGGGTAATTATTTCAGTTAGTTACAACTAAGTGTACCTTGTTATAGTTCTCTTATTTTAATGTTGCGGTACCAAACATCATCGCCATGATCCTGCAAGGCAATTACCCCTGTTTTAGCAACATTAGCAAAATTCGGATTCAACTCCGGGAATTTAGAACCTGCAACCAAATTATTCCACTCGTCAGTCCACAAGTGATATTCCACAACTGTTTCGCCATTCTGTTTGTGAACTACTGTTCCTTTGTAGCAAATAATTTCAATGGAGTTCCATTCACCTGCAGGTTTTGCATTTTGTGGTTTTGCCGGAATCAGGTCGTACAAAGATCCAGCTTTGCGGTTTCCATCTTTTCCAAGCAATGCATCCGGATGTCTTTCATTATCCAAAACCTGCATTTCAGGAGCCGTGTAGTAAATTTTATCAAACTCAGGAATTTCCTGGCCCAGATAAAAAATACCAGAGTTTCCTCCTTCTGAAATTTTCCATTCCAGTTTAAGGTTGAAGTTTGTATACTCTTTATCAGTTACTATATCACCACCATCTTCAGCGCCTGCTTCACCACGGCCAGAACCATTACACATTAATGTTCCATCAACAACCTGCCAACCTTTAGGGAATGTTTTTGTTCCATAACCGTGCCAGCCATTACTGGTGCTCCCATCAAAAAGTAGTGTCCATCCGGCATCCTTTTCAGCCTGGGTTAACTGGTTAGGCCCAACAGATTCTTCTACTGGTGCACTTTTTTCTTCCGTCTCTTCAGAAGAAGATTTTTTTTGTCCGCTTTGGCAAGACATCCCGAAAATAAATGCACTTGCTAAAAGAATCGAAAATACTCTTTTCATATTTTTTCAATTTTAATTGGTTTATAATTTCATTTTTACGACAGCAAACGAAATTACAAAAATTTACGCTTCTATTGCAATAATTGAGTTACTGCAAGTTTTAAATTTTAGTAATTGTTATGAACTGTTGCGTACAAAATTAATATTTTAGAATATAGTTTTGTACTTTCGGATTTTGAATTTCATAATATTTCAATAAAACACACAGACATGAACAATTCAGGCAAACCAAAAAAAATTGGAATTCTAACTGCAGGCGGTGATTGCCCGGGACTAAATGCAGCGATTAGGGGAGTTGGCAAAACGGCTATTGTTGAATATGGTATGCAGGTTTTAGGATTTAACGCCGGCTTTTCAGGATTAATCAATAACGATTTTATTGAATTAAAAGAATCACAGCTTTCCGGTATTTTAACCGTTGGCGGAACCATCTTGGGAACTTCGCGAGAAAAACCATATAAACTCGTAAAGGAAGATGGGACAGTCAACGATAAACCTGAAAAGATTATAGAAAATTATATGAGCCTGGGATTAGACTGCATTGTTTGTATCGGTGGAAATGGTACTATGAAGACGGCTCATTTATTATCGCTAGAGGGACTAAATGTTGTCGGGATTCCCAAAACCATTGATAATGACGTATGGGGTACTGATGTTACTTTTGGTTTTGATTCGGCAGTACAAATAGCTACTGACGCCATCGACCGGCTACACACAACAGCAAACTCGCACCAACGAATTATGATTATTGAAATTATGGGGCATCATGCAGGTTGGCTGGCATTATATGCCGGATTGGCTGGTGGAGGAGATATTATTTTATTGCCTGAAATTCCTTACAACATTCGCTCGGTATGTAAAAAAATAGAAAACCGCTACGAGGATAAAAAACCCTATTCGATTGTAGTTGTTGCCGAAGGAATTGAGCATCCTAAAAATAAATCGGCTGCATCGTATATTGGCGAAACAATTCACAAATACACAGGCATTGAAACAAGAGAGACCGTACTTGGTTATATACAAAGAGGAGGCAGCCCAACTCCCATGGATAGAATTTTGGCAACACGTTACGGTGCATACGCCGCTCAATGTATTGCCGAAGGTGCTTTCGGTACCATGGTGGCCATGAAGCAAAACGAGCTTACAAAAGTACCATTAAGCGATGTTGGTGGAAATTTACGCTTAATTCAACCAGATTTACCACTTATTGACAAAGCAAGAAAAATGGGTGTTTCTTTTGGCGATGAATATGCAGAGATAGGACAATAAAAAACGACAGAAGTACTTAAAAAGCTTGCTGAGCAATTATTGCAGGCTTTTAAAGTACCAGATGTACCAGTTTCTTGGTATCAAAAAACTCTTCCTCAAAATAACCGGAAAGCTCTTGAACAAAAATTCCTTTTTTATTTTTAAAAGGTTTTATTTCCTCTTTTAAGTCTCCTCCTTTTAGATATAATATTCCATTGGGAATCGCATTTTTCTGTTTATTCGAAATATTTTTTCTCACCCAACCGGCGAACTCAGGTAAGCGGGTAACAGCCCGGCTCACCACAAAATCATATTTCTCTTTTAATTGTTCTGCCCTAACCTGTTCGGCAGTAACATTTTTTAAATCCAGGGCTTCTGCAATTCCTTTTACAACCTTAATTTTTTTACCAATAGAATCTACCAGGTGGAACTTCACCGAAGGGAAATATATTGCCAGCGGAATCCCCGGAAATCCTCCCCCCGTTCCCACATCAAGGATACTTGTACCCGGAGTGAAACGTATAAATTTGGCTATTGCCAGCGAATGCAAAACATGTCGTTCATAAAGAGAAAAAAAATCTTTTCTGGAGATTACATTTATTTTAGAATTCCAATCGGCATATAAAGGTTCAAGTTTCCGAAAATGTTCGATTTGAATTTCATTTAAATTCGGAAAATATTTTTGGATGATGTCCATACTGTCTTTTTATTCCTGCTCATTAATCTCGGTACTTTCAATCATTTTGAAAAGCATTTCACGCGCCCTAAACAATTGAGCTTTTACTGTACCGAGCGGCAAATTTAATTCTTTTGCTATTTCTTCATACGAAAACTCCCGGAAATAACGCAATTCCACCAAAGAACGATACCGGGGTTTTAAACGGCGCACCACCTTTTGTAATAAAATAGCTTTTTGCTTTCGAATTAATTTTTCCTCCGGATCCGGGTCTTTCGACTTTAAACGGACACTCTCTCCATTCTCATTTTGTTCTCCATTATTTTCAATGGTAACGTAAGCCTCGTCCTTTTTCTTTCTCAAAAAATCGATGCAATTGTTTGAAGCAATTTTAAACAACCATGTACTAAAGGCATAAGAAGGAGAATATTGATGAAGACTTTTAAATGCTTTCCCAAATGCCTCTATTGTTAAATCTTCCGCATCACTGCGGTTATTTACCATCTTCAGAAGCATAAAATATATGGCATCTTTGTAAAGGCTTAATAAACGGGTAAAGGCTTTTTCATCACCTGAAAGGGCTGCATTAACAAGAAAATAATCCTGGCGCGCTTTTTCCGATAAATTTAAATATTGCTCCTCCATCGCTGCTTTCGACTCTGCCGGTTAAAATGCCATCGGTAAAAAACTTTATAATAAGGCATTAACAGTTCGTACACTAACGAAGATATGAATATTTTACGTTCATTCAAATGATTCAATGCCATTTTTATGATAACCAAATACAATATTATTCTTAAAACAATTACAACTCCTATTAACAGCCAAAATTCTGGAAGAAAAACAATTACAATAATCAGCAAAGGCAAAAACAATAAACGGGTAAATTCATCGAAAAAAAGAAACACTTGCTTCTTTACTGAAAGATATTTCTCTATTCGAAAACTTTTCTTTAGCAAATCGTAATAATCGCTTCGTTTTATCTTGTCGTTTCTCCAAATAGCAGTTTCTCTTTGAAAATAGATAACTGTAGTTTTTTTCTTTATAAACTGATTAATAATCAGCTCCAGATTTGCAAACGGCTCTTTTACTTTTTGCCCGTAACCACCTATTTCAAAATACTTCTTCTTCCTGAAAGCAATATTCTCTTCAGTATATGTAAAAGGCAAGCCCAACAAAGAAAAACCTGCACTTTTCAACTGTTGCTGAAACAACTCAACCCTGAAAAGGCGATTATAAAAATGTCCGGAATCAATAACATTGGAATAATTGATTGCCACCTCATTTCTTTCTGACATTAAGCCGGAAATACACTTTAACCAGCCCTCTTCAAACTTGCTCACAGCAGAAGAAATAACCAACGTCCAATTGTTCTTTGCTGCTTTCAATGCAATGTTCTGAGCCAGTTTCTCTGAAAAACGCGTTTCCTGATTTAACGACGAAACATGCAATTTCGGATTCTGAGTGCGCATTACACCTAATACAGGTAACGAATTATCTTGCGAGAAATCGTCTACAGCAATCACCTCAAAATCAACATTATCAATTTTCAGGATTCCTGCGAGGTACTTTTTCAGATTCTCTTCTTCATTTCGATAAGGCAACAACAACGATAATGATTCGCTCCCCTTCTCATTACATACTTGCTTTTTTTGAAAAGCAACACGCGCGGGAACCAGAAACAAGTACAAAAAGCGAAAAAGCAAAAGCACCGTAAAAGCCAACAATATAACCAGCTCTCCCTTACTTACCTCCCAAAAGGAAATGTGAAAAAATTCCAGCATTCAGAATGTATAAAAACCGACATAGAAATTATGAATCTAAAGATGAAACGATCGGTTTAGTTTCGAAACCAAAAGTAAACAAAAAACAGTTTGTTTTCATTTGGGTGAATTAAAAATTATTAACAGGTTCAGGATCTTTAAATTCCGGTTGAATTCAATGATATTAGCTATATTTGAGCCCTCAAAAAAAAGGCAAATGGAATTTGAGTTAATTACAAGTGTTGAAGGTTCGCGGGCAAGAGCAGGTGTGCTATCAACCGATCACGGAGAAATAGAAACACCTATTTTTATGCCAGTAGGCACAGCAGGCTCTGTAAAAGGAATTCACACACGTGATTTGAAGGAGGATATTAAAGCTCAAATTATTCTAGGGAATACCTACCATTTGTACCTGCGCCCGGGGATAGATGTAATTGAAAAAGCAGGTGGTTTACATAAATTCAATCGCTGGGACAGGCCAATTTTAACTGACAGCGGAGGCTACCAGGTTTTCTCTCTGGGAGATATCAGAAAACTATCAGAAGAAGGAGCCCGTTTTCAGTCACATATTGATGGCTCATATCATATGTTTACGCCTGAAAGTGTAATGGATATTCAGCGCTCGATTGGTGCGGATATAATCATGGCTTTTGATGAATGTACCCCCGGAGATGCGGATTACCAATATGCAAAAAAATCGTTGGAACTTACCCAGCGATGGCTGGAAAGATGTTTTACCCAGTTCAATAAAACCCAGCCTAAATACGATTACAAACAATCCTTATTCCCCATTGTACAAGGGAATACATATGCAGATCTCAGAAAAGCTGCAGTAGCACACGTAAAAAATTTTGATGCCGATGGTTTTGCCATTGGCGGACTATCTGTTGGCGAACCGGAAGAAGAGATGTATGAAATGACCGAAGTAGCCACCGCCGATCTACCGGAAAACAAACCGCGATATTTAATGGGAGTAGGGACACCCGTGAATATACTGGAATCGATCGATCGCGGCGTAGATATGTTCGACTGTGTGATGCCCACAAGAAACGGCCGCAACGGAATGCTGTTTACAAGCGAAGGCACGATTAACATTCGGAATAAAAAATGGGAAAATGATCATTCCCCCATTGATAAAAACGGGACATCGTTTGTAGACCAATATTCGAAAGCGTATCTTCGCCATTTAATTATTTCAAATGAAATGCTCGGGGCACAAATTGCCAGCCAGCATAATCTGGCATTTTACCTGTGGCTGGTAAAAATGGCACGGCAAAAAATAATCGAGGGTAACTTTCTATCCTGGAAAAAGGAAATGATCTTAAAACTAAAAGAGAGATTGTAAAAGGCTATGAAATTTTATAAAACCTTAGATTTTTATATAACTAAAAAATTTCTTGGTACATTTTTCTATGCCATTGCACTCATTCTTAGCATTGCCGTTGTTTTTGATGTATCGGAAAACCTGGATGAGTTTCTGTCAAAAGATATTCCCGGACGGGTTATCATTTTTGAATATTATTTAAACTTCATTCCCTATTTTGCCAATCTTTTCAGCCCGCTTTTTACCTTTATTGCAGTTATCTATTTCACTTCAAAGATGGCATATAATACAGAGATTATTGCCATTCTTAGTAGTGGAGTCTCTTATCCAAGGTTCATGAGGCCTTACCTGGTTTCGGCACTTATACTGGCTTCATTTTCCTTTGTTTTAGGTAACTATATTATACCTCCCGCAAACAAAACATTAAACGAATTCAAGGGAAAGTACATAAATCAGAACAAGGTTGCTATCGAGCGAAACATTCACCGCCAGATAGAACCAGGTGTTTATATTTACATGCAAAGTTTTAATGCCAACAATGTTGGTTATAAGTTTACGATGGAACGCTTTGAAGATTCTAAATTGGTAGAAAAACTTACGGCAGATAATATACGCTGGGATAAAGACACAAAAAAATGGGTAATAAATAATTATTGGAAGCGTATAATTTACAACGATCATGAGGAACTGGAAAAAGGCTACAGAATTGATACCACTCTTAATATGACACCCAATGATTACAAAATAGTGAAAAATGAAATGGAAACATTCACTACTCCGGCACTCAAAGCAGAAATCGCAAAAATGAAAATGCGCGGGGTTAATTCGCTGGAATGGGAAGTAGAGAAACACCGTCGCGTAGCAGGGCCTTTCTCTGCATTTATTTTAACCATTATTGGTGCCGGGCTGGCATCCAGAAAGATAAAAGGAGGACTTGGTCTACACTTGGGGCTAGGATTACTTTTGAGCTTTTCATATATACTTTTCATGCAAATTTCAACCGTATTTGCATTGAGTGGAAATACCCCCCCCATTATCGCTGTTTGGATACCCAATTTAGGCTATAGCATTATTGCATTTTTCGTTTTCCGATGGGCTGCTCGATAGCATAACTTTCAAACATAGAGTCCTATTATTCGAACAAAAAATGTATCATAATACCATAAATTACGTAGTAGTATAATATTTTACAACCGGCAAGAGAAAAAATTATAATTTTACCCCCACTTAATTAAGAATTAAAAAAACCCTTCTTTGAATAAAGGGAATGTAAATTTAAAACAAACTTTATGTCACTTAGAAGTAATGTTCTTGACCTTAGAAAAAGGAAAAGAGAAGTACAAAAAGGAGGTGGTGATGAGGCCATTGAGAAACAAGTTAAAATGGGAAAACTCACTGCTCGTGAACGTATTCTTGCCCTTTTGGACAAAAACTCTTTTCATGAATATGACCTGTTTGTTGAACACAGCGCCAAAGATTTCGGAATGGAATCAAAAGTATTACATGGCGATGGAGTTATTATTGGAACAGGGACCATTTACAATAAACCTGTTTGCATTTTCGCACAGGATTTCACAGTAGCAGGTGGTTCGCTTGGCTTAATGCACGCGCGAAAAATCACCAAAATTATGGATCATGCTCTAAAAATGCGGGTTCCGTTAATCGGGATTAATGACTCAGGTGGTGCCCGTATACAGGAAGGAGTAAATTCGCTGGCTGGTTATGGAGAGATTTTCTTTCGTAATACGCTGGCATCAGGAGTAATTCCTCAAATCTCGGTTATACTGGGGCCTTGTGCCGGGGGCGCCGTTTATTCTCCCGCATTAACCGACTTTGTTTTTGTTGTAGAGAATATCTCCAAGATGTTTATTACCGGGCCAAGTGTAATCAAATCAGTTTTGGGAGAAGAAATCTCCATGGAAGAACTGGGAGGAGCACGTGTACATGCAGAAATCACCGGAAATGCACATTTCTTTGCTCAAACTGAATTGGAATGTTTTGAACAGATCAAAAAATTGATTAGTTATATTCCACGGAATAACTCCAAAAAAGCGCTCTCATTTCCTCCAAAACCTCCGCAAAAAGGAAAAAAAATAGATGACATTGTTCCTTCTGATGCCCGTATACCTTATGATATGCGGAATATTATCAAAAGTATTACCGATTCCTCGGAATTCTTTGAAGTTATGGAACATTTTGCTCCCAATATCATCATTGGTTTTGGAAGGATGGACGGTGAAACAGTTGGTTTTGTTGCCAACCAACCAATGGTTCTAGCCGGAGTTCTTGATACAGACAGTTCGGATAAAGCGGCCCGTTTTATCCGTTATTGCGATGCATTTAACATCCCGATTGTAACTTTAGAAGATCTGCCAGGATATCTACCGGGAGTCGATCAGGAACATGCAGGAGTCATTCGCCACGGTGCAAAAATTTTATACGCATACAGCGAGGCAACGGTACCAAAAGTAACAGTTATCCTTAGGAAAGCTTACGGTGGAGGTTATATAGCAATGAACTCGCGCCACCTTCGTGCCGACTTTGTTTTTGCCTGGCCAACAGCAGAAATTGCTGTAATGGGCCCAGAAGGCGCTGCAAATATTGTTTTCAGAAAAGAAATCTCGGAGGCTGAAAATCCGGAAGAGATGCGTCAGAAGAAAATTCTGGAATACAAAGAAAAATTTGCCAACCCATATGTAGCTGCAGCTCAAGGATATATAGATGAAGTAATCGAGCCCAAAGAAACACGCTCTCGTATTTTACATGCATTGCAGGTATCAGAGAATAAAAACGTGATGCTTCCCAGCAAAAAACATGGTATCCCTCCATTTTAAAACGATGTATTATGACTGAAGAAAAAGAATACAAAAACCTGATTATTCAGGGAGCTATTTATAAAACTACTTATACCCGTAAATTTGAAGAAAGGGTAAACTGGGAAGCGCCAAACGAAAATTTACTCTACTCCTTTATTCCGGGCACGATCATCGATATTTATATAAAGCCAAAGGATAAAGTAAAGGAAGGCCAAACACTTTTGTTGCTTGAAGCAATGAAAATGCAAAATCAAGTACGCATGCCTTTTGATGGTGAAATCGTTAAAATCTATGTAAAAAAAGATGAAGTGATTCCCAACAGGCACTTAATGATTGAAATAAAGCCTAAAGCTTTAAAATAAAAAAGAGGCTGCTCACAAAGCAGCCTCTTTTTTTTAGTGTTCCCCCTCAACTGAATCAAATAAAAAAGAGGCTGCCAAATCTGACAACCTCCCAAAAATCCCAATTAAATTATTCGCGTTTTCCTTTTCTCTATTATTTAGTTCCAAATGTTTTCATCTACCATCCATGACTCCAGTGTCAATACTTTTTCTGTTTCATTTTCCTGAACAACCGGGTTATTTACTTTCCAGGTATTTTCGTCTGTCATCCAACTTTCCAGCTCTAAACTTCCTTCTGCTACCTGCTCTGCATAAAATGCAGTTTCTGATTCATTCCAGTAATTGGCATTCATCATCCAATCTTCAACTTGTAATTGGGGCTCTTTTTCATTTTCAAGGCTTGAGACATTTGCTCTTGTTTCCTTAGCGCTTACATTTCCTAATCCAGTAAAGGCAAAAAAAGCGACTACTACCAACTGACTAATTCTTGTTTTCATGTTTCTATTGTTTTCTAAAATTGTCTTCACTTAAATAGACCATTTACGTGTACAAAGGTTACATACTCTTTTGTTAAAAAGTATAAAAACTTTGTTAATGAAACTTTAAGGTCGGTAAGTGCCAGAAACTATCGGTAAATAAAAATACCTTTAGGTAGGAATTTGTCGGGATTTATCGGTGAATGGCGAAAAATACCAAAAACGGCAGAGCCACTTCCTGACATGGATGCGAAGAGAGCTCCCATCTCATACATGGCTTCTTTTATCTCCTTTATTTGCGGATATTTATTAAACACACTTTTCTCAAAATCATTGATTACAAAGTCCTTCCATTTCTCAACCGGAACAGACTCTATTTCCGCCAAGTTAAAGGCTGGCTTTTGTGGAATAATACCGGTAAATGCCTCTGGGGTACTCACAAAAACAGAAGGTTTGGCTATAATTATTTTATACGATGAAAGATCAAGTGTGATGGGAAGCAGATTATCTCCAATTCCGGTGGCAAAAGCAGGTCTATTAAGGACAAAAAAAGCACAGTCGGCACCTAATCTTGCTGCATACTTAATTAGTTGTTCCGAAGTCAGGTTTAACTGAAAATAATCGTTCAGTATTTTTAATGAAAAAGCAGCATCTGCCGACCCACCTCCCAACCCGGCTCCGGTTGGAATAGCTTTGTGCAAATGAAAATGCACTGGGGGCAAATCAAAATCAGTTTGCAATAATCCATAAGCCCTCAGCACCAGGTTATCCATATTATTTCCTTCTACCTGAGTACCGGAGAGAGTAAGTTCTAATTTCCCGGAAGGAACCATTTCCAAAGCATCTGCAAGCTTCACTGGGAAGAATATAGTTTCGAGGTTATGATAACCATCCGAACGTTTGGAAACCACATTCAGACCAATATTTATTTTTGCATTCGGAAAAACAATCATTGGAATATAAAAAAGTGCCCCTCCAAAATACAGGGGCACGATTATTTATTTTTACGACATTAACTCATATTCTTCGGGCGAGCCACAAGTACAAATTAAATGCCTGTCGCCCCAGGCATTATCAACCCGGCCAACGGGCACCCAATATTTGTTCTCTTTAATCCACTCCAGCGGATACACTGCTTGTTTTCTTGAATACGGATGGCTCCACTCATCAGCACTAGCAATCTCTGCTGTGTGGGGTGCATTTTTCAATACATTATTTTCTTTATCAGCCTCTCCCGTCTCAATAGCTTTTATCTCACTGAATATGGAATTCAGCGCATCAATAAACTTGTCAAGCTCCTGTTTTGATTCACTTTCCGTAGGTTCTACCATCAATGTTCCGTGTACCGGGAAAGAAAGCGTTGGCGCGTGAAAACCGTAATCCATTAATCGTTTGGCAATATCTTCTTCTGTAATTCCTGAATCAGCCTTAAAATGGCGGCATTCCAGAATCATTTCATGCGCAATTCGTCCCTGTTCTCCTTTATATAGAATGCCATAATTTTCTTCAAGTGCTTTGGCAATATAATTTGCATTCAGAATTGCTATTTCTGTAGCCTTTGTTAACCCTGCAGCTCCCATCATTTTTATATAACCATACGTTATTGTAAGCACAGAAGCACTTCCCCAGGGAGCTGCTGCCACCGCATTTATCCCAACGTGTCCGTTATTCATAATCGGGTGCGAAGGAAGAAAATCAACCAAGTGTTCAGCTACCGCGATTGGGCCAACACCAGGGCCGCCTCCACCGTGCGGGATAGCAAATGTTTTGTGCAGGTTTAAGTGGCAAACATCTGCCCCAATATTTTTCGGACAAGTAAGGCCAACCTGGGCATTCATATTCGCCCCATCCATATACACCTGGCCTCCATTCTGATGAATTATGTCGCACATTTCCACAATTTCCGATTCAAAAACCCCGTGTGTTGAAGGATACGTAACCATCAAAGCAGAAAGCGAATCTTTGTGGTCTGTAGCCTTTTTCCTTACGTCTTCCAAATCAATATTTCCCCGTTCATCACAGGCAACCACAACTACTTTTAATCCGGCCATAACTGCACTTGCAGGATTGGTTCCATGCGCAGAAGAAGGAATAAGAACAACATTACGGCCGCCCTCTCCCCTACTTTTGTGATAGGCCTGAATAACCATTAATCCGGCATATTCCCCGGCTGCCCCTGAATTTGGCATTAGACTAACGTCTGTCATTCCAGTAATAGTAGACAAATCCCTACGCAGTTCCTCCATCATTTCGTGGTAACCACGAGCCTGGTTTTTGGGAACAAACGGGTGAACTCCGTTAAATTCAATCCAACTTAAAGGAAGCATTTCAGTAGCCGCATTCAATTTCATCGTACACGATCCTAATGAAATCATTGAATGTGTAAGAGAAATATCCTTATGTTCCAGTTTTTTTATGTACCGAACCATTTCTGTTTCCGAGCGGTATTTATTAAATACTTCCTGTTCCATAAATACCGACTTACGTGCAAAACAACTGCCAATTTCCTCTCCTTCCGGGTATTCATAAATTACCTGCCAACGTTTATTAGCTGCCTTGGCAAATACTTCCAAAATCCAGGTCATATCTTCACGGTTGGTAGTTTCATCAATGCTAATTCCTACTTCACCGTTTTCAAAATACCGGAAGTTCATCTCCAACTCGTGCGAAAGCCATTCAATATCTTCATGTTTCACATGCTTAGGCAAGGCAAACCGGATGGTGTCAAAAAAATCCCTATTGAGTTGTTTATATCCTAATTTTTCAATCTCAACAGCCAGAAAAGTGGCAATATTATGCACACGCTTTGCAATCATTTTTATTCCTTCCGGGCCATGGTACACACCAAAGAACCCGGCCATAGTTGCCAGTAATGCCTGTGCCGTACAAATATTTGACGTAGCTTTTTCTCTTTTTATATGTTGCTCACGGGTCTGCAAAGCCATACGCAAAGCCCTGTTTCCATGAATATCTTTTGTTATGCCTATTATACGTCCGGGCATAGTTCGTTTATAAGCTTCTTTAGCTGTAAAGAAAGCTGCATGAGGGCCCCCGTATCCCATCGGCACACCAAAACGCTGGCTGTTTCCAAAAACAATATCAGCTCCCCACTCACCCGGCGGAACAAGAATAGCCAACGACAACAAATCGGCAGCAACAGCTACTTTTATTTCTTTCTCATGTGCTTTCTCCACTAATGATGAATAATCAACAATCTCGCCATCAGAATTTGGATACTGAACCAGCACTCCAAAAACATCATCGGTAAATTCAAACTCTTCTTTTGGCAAAATTCGGAGTTCAATACCTAATGGCACAGCACGCGTACGCAGTACATCATGGGTTTGCGGCCACATTTTTTCATCTGCCAGAACAACATTCACTCCGTTTTTTACCATCTTCCGAGAACGAAGGTTCATCATCATTATCATTGCTTCAGCAGCAGCAGTAGCCTCATCAAGCAACGAAGCATTAGCTATTTCCATGCCAGTTAGTTCACAAACCATGGTTTGAAAATTAAGCAACGCTTCCAGCCTTCCCTGCGAAATTTCGGCCTGATAGGGAGTATATGAGGTATACCACACCGGATTTTCCAATACATTCCGCAAAATTACAGCAGGTGTAATTGTATCATAATACCCCATTCCTATGTAGGTATTGTACACCTTATTCTGCGCAGCAAGGCTCAAAATTTTACGGTAGTACTGACGCTCAGACAGCCCCTCTTGTAATTTCAAGGGCTCCTTTAATCTTATATTTGAAGGGATGGTTTGTTCAATCAGCTCTTCCATAGACGAAACGCCAACCGCCTGAAGCATTTCCGTAATTTCACTCTCTCTTGGTCCGATATGCCGGTTTACAAAATTATCGTGAGTCATCTATCTTTTTTATTATATGAATGAATTATTTACAAGTATAAAACTCGTCATGAAATCAAAAAATGATTTTAAACCATCAATAAACTTGTTTTCTATATTTTAGTTTAAAAAAGGATTGGAATGCTTTTCAAAACCAATAGTTGTTTCCGGTCCGTGGCCCGGATAAACTTTTGTTTCATCGGGAAGAACAAAAAGCTTGCTTTTTATATTGGAAACCAATGCTTCATGATTTCCCATCGGCAAATCAGTACGCCCGATGCTCCCGTAAAAAAGTACATCTCCCGCAATTAAGAAGTTATTTTCTTTATTGTAAAATACAACATGCCCAGGCGCATGTCCCGGGATATGCATTATTTCAAAAACGGTGTTCCCAAATTTTATTTTATCGTTTTCATTTAGAAATGAATCGATGGGCTGAACCGGTTTTACTTCAACCCCAAACATATGCCCTTGTTCTATGGCTCTTTCAATCCATATAGCATCTTCTGGGTGTGCAGAAAAAGGAATGTTATATTTCTCTCTGATAAATTCAACCCCCATAATATGGTCGAAATGACAATGCGTATTAATAATGCGCACAGGCTTTAGCTGGTTATTTTCAATATATGCAACAATTTCGTCCTTTTCTTCCTGATAAAGGAACCCCGGATCAATCAACACACATTCTTTGGTTTCATCAAAAACCACATATGAATTTTCCTGTAACTGATTTACTACAAACTTTTCAATATGAACCATATTCAATTATTTACAATACCTTTTAAAAGAGGAACAAAAACAAAGCTTCCATGTTTTTCCGTTTTAAATTCCTCCGCCGAAATGCGCACAATTACAAACATTTCCTGACGTTTTTCACTCCCGACAGGAATAACAAGCCGCCCTCCTATTTTTAGCTGAAACGTTAAATCTTCAGGAATAAAAGGAGCGCCTGCCGTTACCAGAATTTTATCAAAAGGAGCAAAATTTGGAAGCCCTTTATAACCGTCTCCCAAAAAACAGACGGGCCGATATCCTATTTCAGGCAAAAAAGACTGAGCTTTCTGGTACAATTCTTTTTGCCGCTCAATGGTAAACACACGGGCTCCCATTTCAACAAGAACAGCTGCCTGATAACCGGAACCGGTACCTACTTCCAGTACTTTTTCATTTTTTTCCAGTTGAAGCAACTGCGTTTGAATGGCAACAGTAAAAGGTTGAGAAATTGTTTGCCCGGCCCCAATAGGAAAAGCCTGATCTTTATATGCAAAGTTTATAAATGTACTTTCCATAAAAAGATGCCGGGGAACCCTCCGAATGGCGTCCAACACTCTCTCATCCCGTATTCCTTTTATTTTCAATCCCTCCGCCAGTTTCTTTCTCATTCCCTGATGGCGAAGGTTGTCATTCAATATCATGTTTATAATTTATTGCACTAAAATAACCTAAATCCGGGGGAAACCATATGAAAGTATCTTTTTCAATATTAACATTTAACGTTGATAAATTATTTTGATTGAATAAAAAAAGCTTCTTTAGGAATCCTATTTTTGCATTATGTTGAACATTGGACTCATAGGAAATACAAAAAACCTGGAACCTTATGTAAAAAGGGTTCAGAAAAATCCGAAGGTAAATATCATCGGAAAATCATCTGTGGGTGTAAATCCGCAATTAAATAGTTTTCATTTCTCAATACCGGAGTTTAACCGCATTGAATTAATTGAGCGGGCAGATATTGTTTTACTCGATAATTCGCAGTCACTTCCTTTTAATTTTCTTTGCGATATCATAAAAAAATCAAAACATATATTTACCACAGAGTACCTTAAACTTACTATCGAGGAGTGCAATCAGCTGGTAAAACTCGCCAATGAGTCAGGTTCGGTAGTACAGGTAAACAACCCGTATTATTTTACACCGGCCATTCAATGGGTGAACAACCATGTTTCCACGCCGGCTTACCTTGATATTTCATATTTCAAACCAGATATTACAGAAAGTCCACTATACTCTTTACTAATGATGTTGTTGGGCATAACCGGAATTAGCCCTAAAAAAATCGGAGCCATTAAGTTTCATTCAAAAAAATCAGAATCAAATTTCTACAATGTAAGGCTCGAATTCAATGATGCTTCTGTGGTAAATCTCAATTACGGGCAATTCGACTCGCTAAATGAGTTTAAAATTAAAGTGTATTCTCCTGGAGAATTTATTACGCTGAATTTTATTGCAAAAACCTATCAGTCGAATAATTCACCCATTGATTTATCAGGCTATTCGACAACAAATGAGTTTAATACTTTTATCAACTCCATTGAAAACAGAACCCACGTTACAAGCAGTATCGAAGACTATTTTATTATCCTCTCTGCTGTACAAAAAATCAACAAAAAGATAAACCAGTTTACAGTACAGTAATTGGCTTAAAAAACTACTTTTGCCGCAATAATTACTTTTTAGAGACGTTTTATGGTTGCAATTATTGTAATTGCTTTTGAGACCAGACTTACTACCCGGCAATGAAAAAAACAGACAAGTAGGAAAATACTTGATTTTTGATTTTCTGGCGGCAGCGATGAGCTGGACTGCCTTCTTCATCTACAGGAAAGCTGTTATTGAACCGCAGAGGTTTGGAATTGACATTCCAATTGAATTCACTACTCGTTATTTTTTAGGATTATTGTTGATTCCCACTTTTTGGATTCTGGTCTATTACATTACCGGATATTATAAAAATATTTTTCGACGCTCTCGATTACTGGAGCTTTGGCAGACATTTACCACGTCTGGAGTTGGAGTTGTTGTTATTTTCTTTGCACTTATTCTTGATGATTTTATTCATTCCTATAAAAATTATTACCAGCTGTTTTTCACCCTGTTTTTTCTTCACTTCTCGCTCACCTATTTTTTCAGGCTGCTAATCACAACACGAACAATTCATCGTATTCACGAGCGAAAAATAGGCTTTAACACTTTAATTATTGGCAGCAACGAAAAAGCGGTAAAGGTTTACCAGGAAATGACAAAGCAAATTCGCCCCGCCGGAAATTTGTTTGTTGGGTTCATCGGATTAGATGATAATAATGAAGAACTGCTAAATGAATACCTCCCAAAGTTGGGAAACATAAACAATTTGGCAAAAATTATAGAAAACAATCAAATAGAAGAAGTTATTATTGCACTGGAAACAGTTGAACACAAGCGGCTAAGCGAAATACTTACAATTGTGGAAAACCGCCAGATAACAGTATGGGGACTACCCGATTTATACGATTTTCTATCGGGTGCAGTAAAAGTAAATACCATTTACGGAAGCCCGCTGATAAAAATATCAAACGGATTAATGTCCGGCTGGCAGGAGAATACAAAAAGACTGCTGGATGTAATTCTTTCTGTTGTTGCCATAATCCTGTTTCTTCCCGTATTCATTGTACTTGCAACCACTATCAAATTAACATCAAAAGGATCGGTTATTTACAAACAGGAACGCATCGGACGATTTGGCAAGCCTTTTTATATTTACAAGTTACGCAGTATGGTAGAAACTGCCGAAGATGGCACTCCGGAGCTTTCCAGTGAAAATGACGAACGTGTAACCAGAATTGGAAAATTTATGCGAAAAACACACATGGATGAGATCCCGCAGTTTTATAATGTTATAAAGGGAGAAATGTCGTTGGTAGGGCCGCGCCCGGAAAGGAGATATTATATTCAAAAAATTGTAAAAAGAGCCCCGCATTATACACACCTGCACAAACTAAGGCCAGGAATTACATCGTGGGGACAGGTAAAATACGGCTATGCTTCAAATGTGGAAGAAATGCTGGAACGACTTCCTTACGACATGATGTACTTAAAAAATATCTCGCTTTATATCGACTTTAAAATATTAATCTACACCTTAATGGTGAGCTTTAAAGGAAACGGGAAATAACCTGCAGTTTGTTTACTTTTTCAGATTAACAATATAAAGTGGAACATATTCAGGGCCTGCGGGTCTCAAAATGCTTTGATAATAAATAATCTCGGTTACATTCACATGCTGAAATACATGGTCTCCCCACTTGCCTACCAATGAATAAAATGCCTTTTTGTTCTTCAAAAAATTAATTCGTCCCAACGTGAGGTGAGGCGTAAAATCTCTTCCCTCTAATGCAAATCCGGCTTTCACGAGCGATTCATCAATAGCTGACGCGAGAGCTTTCATTGTTTCCGACTTCTCAATTCCGGCAAACAAAACGCGTGGCATCCCATTTGTTTTAAAATATCCCAATCCTTTTAACAGAAAGCTGAAGGCTTGAAAATCATCAACTGTATTATCCAATATTCTTTTAACATCCTCCAGTTGTTGAACAGACGTATCGCCTGCAAATTTCAAGGTAAGGTGAAAATTCTCTTCTTCCACCCACTTTATTTGTTCCATGGAAAGCAAATCACAAAATTCATGAAACATCTCCAGGAACTGTCTTTCCGGGTAAATTCTCAATGCAATAAAAGTTCGGTATGTACCCATATCAAATATATCCCAGTTCAATAAGAGCTACAATTTCCTCCAGCCAGGCATCTTCACCATCGGGGTCATACCCTGCTTTTAGATCGTTTCGAAATATTTTAGCCATTCCCTGCCAGAAAAATGCACTAAAGTCGCCCCTAAAAGCCTGAATTAAAGAATAAGGAGTACGTTCAGTTTCCCTGTTTATCAACTTCAACAAAATCCGTCCATCTGAAATCGACCATTTTTTCAACTCATCTTTATGCTTTGCCAGCAACTCCTTTTCAAGATTTTTCATTAACCTTCGCTTATCGCCCTTATCCTCCAACTGATAATAAATTGGCTCATATTTCTTCAGCAACTCTTTGGCTTCTACAGCAACCGGATACACTTTTTTCACCTTCTGAACATAACGATTATATTTTCGCTGCATTCGCTTACTTTCAAAATGACGTTCCGGAACAATAACAATTTCCTTTATATTCTGGTGTATTATAGTATCTCCTTCCTGAATAACCCCCACAGAAACATCATTTGTGTCTTTTTCCTGCGCAAAAACGGCAGAGAAAGAGACACAGAGTAAGAAAATTACATAAATCAATCGCTTCAAATCTTCCATTTTAATAAACTACAAATAGAACGAATAATTCTTATCGCAATTATAACAGAGGCAAAGTTTATATATTTGAACTTAATTTTAAAAAATTTAATTCGCTCTCTGTAAAAAAATAATAAATCCGTATTTTATAACAAAAACAGAGCCACTAATTATAATAAAATGAAAACAGCCATACATTCAGAAATTGGGAAGCTGGAAGGAGTAATTATTCATCCACCTGGTTCTGAAGTGGAAAATATGACACCGGAAAATGCAGAACGCGCATTGTATAGTGACATCTTGAATCTATCGATTGCAGCACAGGAATACGACCAGCTAAAAGGGGTACTAAAGAAAGTGTCACCTGTTTTTGAGGTAAAACCCCTTCTCTCTAAAATACTTGAAGATGAATCGAACAAAATTGCATTATTAAAAGAAATCTGCAGCCATGAAGGAATTCAGGAAGAAGCAACAGAACTGCCGGGAGTTCCTCCAGAAAAACTGGCGCGTTTACTAATTGAAGGAGTATCGCTTGAAAAAAATAACCTCACCAATTATTTAAGTAACGAGCGTTTTCTGTTAAAGCCTTTACACAACCTGTTTTTCACACGCGATTCAGCTATGGGGATAAACGACAAAATACTCGTAGGGAAAATGGCCAATCCGGTTCGTGAAAGGGAAACACTAATTATGGATGCTATTTTTAATTACCATCCGATGTTTGAAACCGTAACATTAAATCCGCAAAAACCAAATACAGGAATCGCATATAACCCAAAAGCGACAATCGAAGGAGGCGATTTTCAGGTAGCCAGAAAAGATGTGTTCGTAATTGGAACAGGTTTACGAACCAGCACACAGGGAATCGATTTTATTATTGAGAATGTAAAACTTCTTACCTCCGAGCCTCATCATATTATTGTTCAGGAATTACCCACCAGCCCGGAATCATTTATTCATTTAGATATGATTTTTACTTTTCTGGATATAGACTCCTGTATGATTTATGAACCGGTAATACTTGGTACCAGCCGCTACCGTACTTTGCATATTCAAATTGAAAACAAAAAAGTAATTCGCATCGAAGAAGAATTAAATATTCCTACAGCACTAAAAAAACTGGGCGTCGATTTGCGACCTATCTTTTGTGGTGGCAGCGACGATCTCTGGGTACAAGAAAGGGAACAATGGCACAGTGGCGCCAATTTTTTTGCCTTTGCCCCCGGAAAAATTATTGGCTACGAACGCAACGTACACACATTAGAGGAACTAAATAAAAACGGATTCGAAATTATAAAAGCCACCGATGTAATTTCTGAAAAAGCATCTCCTGATGATTATAAAAAATGTGTAGTTACCATTGCCGGCTCTGAATTGGCAAGAGGCGGCGGTGGAGCGAGGTGCATGACCATGCCGGTACGACGTGCAGAAGTAAACATATAAATAAGATTCTATTGACAATATGAGAAAACTCAAAAACAACGAATTAAATCGATTAAGTGTAGACGAATACAAAACAACAGAAAAAACACCTGTAATAGTAATACTCGATAATATAAGAAGTTGCAATAATATAGGCTCTGTTTTTCGCACATCAGATGCTTTACTTATTGAAAAAATATACCTGTGCGGAATTACAGCAACTCCTCCCAACAAAGAAATACACAAAACGGCTTTAGATGCAGAAAAATCGGTTAGCTGGAAATATGTTGAAAAAACAGAAGATGCTATTGCTGAACTAAAAAACCTCGGGTATAAAATATATGCGATAGAACAAGTTGAAAACAGTATTTCTTTACCCGATTTTAAACCTGCCACACATGAGAAAATCGCCATTGTTTTTGGGAATGAAGTAAAAGGAGTTCAGCAAAAAGTGGTAAACATTTGCGATGGAAGTATTGAGATTCCGCAATACGGCACCAAGCATTCTTTTAACATCTCGGTAAGTGCCGGCATTGTTTTGTGGGATATTTTTCGAAAAATAAGATACCAATAGATAATTGTTATTTTGGCAACAAATTTGATTTTGGCAATTTTTTAAAGTATTTTAAAAGCTGATTTTAACTGTTACCCCAAAATGATACCAGAAGAATTCCTCCAATACATATGGGAAAACAAATTGTTTTTCACTGAAAATTGCTACACGACTCAAAATGAAAAACTGGAAATTATTCAAACCGGACAGCGGAATATTGACTCTGGTCCTGATTTTTTTAATGCCAGGGTAAAGATTGGAGGGACAATCTGGGCTGGAAACGTGGAGATACATAAAAATGCTTCTGACTGGCACACCCACAAACACGATAACGACAAAGCCTACGACAATGTAATTTTACATGTTGTGGAAAAAGCGGATGAGGAGATGACCCGCTCCAACGGAGAAATAATCCCCGTTTTTGAGTTACGGTACCCGGAACACCTAAAAACCAACTACCAGCAACTATTAAATGCAAAAACCTGGATTCCTTGCGAAAATCAATTTCATAAGGTAAATCCAATCGTTCTCCAACTTGGATTCAACCGGCTAATGATTGAACGCCTGGAAAACAAAACTACAGAAATCGTTCAGTTTCTGGAGCAAAACAAAAACAATTGGAACGAAACTTTCTACCAAATGCTTGCCCGCATGTTTGGTTTTAAGGTCAACGCCGTTCCGTTCGAATTACTGGCAAAATCCCTTCCGCTTACCATACTTGCCAAACACAAGAGCAGCCTGTTTCAACTGGAAGCCATGCTGTTTGGAAACTCAGGCCTGTTAAACCAACAACTTCTGGGTGACGATTATTACCTCGGCCTGCGAAAAGAATACTCCTTCCTCTATAAAAAGTACGCTTTAAAACCGATTGAAGGACATCTTTGGAAGTTCATGCGTCTTCGTCCCGGGAACTTCCCCCCCCTGCGCATTTCACAATTAGCTGCCCTTATCTATAAATCACACGGACTATTCTCAAAAATAATTGAAATTGAAGATATTTACGCGCTAAAAAATCTTTTTAAAGTACAAGCTTCCGAATACTGGAACACCCACTATAACTTTAACAAAACCTCCACCAAAAGCAACCGAAAAGAATTGGGCGAAACAGCCGCCAATATCCTGCTTATAAACGTTGTAATTCCCTTTCTTTTTGTTTTTGGAGAAAAACAAAACAAAACCTACTTAAAAGACCGGGCGCTCAATTTTCTGGAACAACTTCCTCCTGAAAAAAATACAATCATTGACAAATGGGAAAATATGGGAATCTTTCCGCGCTCTGCGTTTGAAACACAAGCGCTGATTCAACTGAAAAATATATATTGTGCAAAGAAAAAATGCTTAAATTGCCAAATAGGCGTTAAACTTGTAAAAAGCAATATTAATTTAGCTGAATGAACCAACAGTTCAACAAATTTCAGGAAGTATCAAGCCGGACATTCCAAATCGGCATTGGTCTGTTTTTAACAATTATGGTGTCTGGCACACTGGGCTATCATTTACTGGAGAAAATGAATTTTCTTGACAGTCTTTATATGACCGTAATTACAATATCAACGGTTGGATTTAAAGAAGTTGGGGCAAGCCCGCTATCAGCACAGGGAAAGATTTTTACGATGATACTAATCCTGACCAGCCTGGGGAGCCTGGCTTACGTTGGTTCCAATATGGCAAGATTTGTTTTCGACGGAGAATTGACAAACTACATAAAAACATACAGGGTGGACAAAAAAATTGCAAAACTTAGAAACCACGTAATCATTGTGGGGTATGGAAGAAATGGTGAGCAGGCAGCTATGGAACTGGCCGAAAATCATGTACCTTTTGTGATAGTAGACAAACGCGACAATGTAATTTCAAGAGTACGCCAAAATGCGGACTTACTGTATATAAAAGGCGATGCCACACAAGAAGATGTGCTGGAGCAGGCACAAATAAATCATGCGCAGGCACTAATTGCAACAACACCCAACGATGCAGACAATGTTTTTGTGGTTTTAACCGCGCGCAGCATAAACCCGAACCTTACAATAATAAGCCGTGCTTCAGAAATAGAATCGCAAATGAAACTGAAACGGGCCGGTGCAACCAATGTAATAATGCCTGAACGTATTGGAGGGCAACGCATGGCAAAACTGGTACATCAACCCGACGTAGTTGAATTCCTGGAATACATTCTTTTGCAGAAAACCATGGATGTAAGCCTGGAAGAAGTATCCTGCAAAAATCTTTCCCAGCGTTTTGTAGGAAAATCAATTGCCGACCTTAGAGTCCGTGAAATCTCTGGCGCGAATATTATTGGTATAAAAATTAGTGGCGCGCGTTATGTTTTCAATCCTGACCCAAAAATGATCCTTTCGCGTAATGATCAACTTTTTGTTTTAGGGAATCCAACGCAGATAAAAAAGCTCAAAGAAGTAATGACATCAGATGAATAGGCAGCCCAACAGATCACTAACAAACTTCTCTTTTTAAAAGTTATTTCTCCGGTTCTGCATCAAAACGCTCTATAAAGTCGGTAGAAAGGACCCTAAACTCTGTACGCCGGTTTATTGAATTGGCAATTTCCTGTTGTTCAGGAGTAAGTTTAGAGATAAACTCTTCTGTTAACTCATCATTTCGTTTTAGGAAATCATACTTTTGCGCCAGTTCCCGGGTAACTGTTTTGGGCCAGGTTTCACCATATCCTTTTGCCGATAAACGTTGATCACTAATTCCCTTTTCAATCAGATAATCTACCACACTTTGTGCACGTTTTTGCGACAAATCAAAGTTATATTTATCGCCTCCAACATAGTCGGTATGAGACATTATTTCAATGGTAATCGTTGGATTTAAACGAAGGAGTTGCACCAACGTATCAAGGGCTGTTTTCGACTCGGGCAAAAGCTCGAAACTATTAAATGCATAATTTATATTTTCCAGGTTTATAGGAGCATCTGTTGGTGTAAGATACAGTTCAAACCGGAAATCTTTGCTATCTTCCAGGCCAATGGTATTGGCAGAAGCTTTATCACGCAAATATCCATCTTTAAAAGCTGCAAAAACATACTCCGTTTCCGGTTTCAGTTTTAACTGAAACTTCCCGTTTTTAGCGCGCATTTTAAGGTTTGTACCATCTGTACCAATAATACGCACGGTGGCTCCATCCATCCGGGTTCCGTTTTCTTTATCAATAATCTCCCCTTCTACCTGATATATTTTAGGAGGTACAACAAAAGAATACAGATCATCGCCTCTGGAACCTTTCCTGTTAGAAGAAAACATTCCTTTATTTTCTCCTGCAACAAAGGCAATTCCAAAATCATCTCCCGGCGAGTTCATCGGCGATCCCATATTCTCAACCTCCCAGTTTCCTTCATCATTTTTAACTGCTTTAAAAATATCAAAGCCTCCCATTCCCATGCGGTAATTCGATGAAAAATACAACTCACCATTATCCCTTACATACGGAAACATTTCATCTCCCGGCGTATTAATTTCTGCCCCCATATTTTTCGGGTTTCCGTAAGATTCTCCTTGTTTTTCCGCCATCCAGATATCCTTTCCGCCAAGGCCTCCAGGCATATCTGAAACAAAATACAGTACTGATTCGTCTGCGCTTAACGCCGGATGAGCCGCAATCAAACTGTCGCCTGCCACATCAATTCGGATTGGATCCGACCATGTTCCCCGCGACTGAGAAGTAGAGTACAACTCTGCGCCCATTTCCTGGCTTTTATCGTACCGGCAGCGAGTAAAAATCATCTGCTCGCCAGATGACGAAAGAGTAGCAGCGCCTTCCTCATCTCCGGTATTAATTACCAAATTTTCTTCCAGTAACTTGGGCTGATCCCATTTTTGTTTTTGAATACCAAAAGTGGCGCGAAACAAGTCGGCGTAATTCTGTCCGGTTATCATGCTTTCACGCTTTCCGGTAGCCCCTTTTCGTGTAGATGTAAAAATAATTTCATTATCCCGTCCTCCAACAAAAGCCGGAGCATAATCACTTTCACGAGAATTCAGCTCTTTCATCGGATTTATAATGTGCCGGGTTGGATTAGCCACCCATTCCTGTGTTTTTTTAATGGCTTCCAAACCTGCCAGCGCTCTCTCATCTCCGGGAACAGAATCAAGAAATGTTCGATAAGCTTCAGTCGCCTCTTCATAGTCCTGTGTAGCCCTTAGCATTTCAGCATCGTAATACCAGGCTTTTGGATCTGAATATCCACGGCGAATAGCATTCTTGTAGTACAAGGCCGCTCGCTCATAATCACCAATAGCACGGTAACACTCGGCAATAGAAAAAGCATATTCCATGCGTTTTGCACGGCTTTTTTCTTTTCTGCTGGCCTTGCGATATTTTTCAATAGCTTTGTAATACTCCCCAATATCATGAGAAAGAAGTGCATCTCTACCTAACTTGGCAGCACCGCACGAACCTAAAAATATAACTACAAAAAAGAGAATGATTATCCTAATGCACTTCATTTATCCAAAATATTTTTCTTCCTCAATTCCTTAAAAGACTTATTTTTCCCTGATTTGCGTCCTTCATAAATTTTTTATTTTGGGCTAAACTCAAGGGTTTCAAATATCCTTTTTACTTTTGGAAGTAAAAGTAAATTATTTTTTTTAATGACTCTAACAATAACGTCAGTTTAGCGGCTTAAGTATATAAGAAACAAAAATGAATTTTATTAAGCATAAATAAACAGGGCGCCTCACTTTCAGCGCCCTGCAAAATATAGAATATTGTATTTATTTACCGGATAAAAAGCAACTCACGGTACTTGGGCAACGGCCATTTTTCGTTATCCACAATAAGCTCCAACTCATCGATATGTTCCCTTACTTTTTCAAGGTATGGCTTAACTGTTTTGTCGTAAACTCTTGCCCGCTCAAAAACATCTTCAATAGCATTAGCTTGCTTACGTGCCTCAATCATCTCTTTTCGTTTTTCTTTTATGGCTGAAATATGTCCTCCCACTTCTCTTATTAACTCAATTCGGGCCTCGGCAAGTGTCTCAAATTCCTCTTTTGAAAAAAGCTCTTTCAGGTTCTTAACATTTTCAAGCAACATTGTTTGATACTCAACAGCTGTTGGCACAATGTGATTAATTGCCAAATCACCAAGAACACGTGCTTCAATCTGGATTTTCATTATGAATTTTTCGTATTCCACTTCGACCCGGCCATTTAGTTCCGCCTCAGTAAGCACACCCATTTTGGCAAACAAAGCTTTACTTTCAGGGCGCAAATAAGCTTCCAGTGCATCGGGCACATTCGTAATATTTGTTAATCCCCTGCGAGCTGCTTCTTCTATCCACTCATTGCTATAACCATCGCCATTAAAAAGAATGGGTTTGGTTTCAATTATTAAATCTTTTAGTACCTGGAAAATAGCCTCATCTTTCTTAACTCCTTTTTCAATTAAAACATCTACTGCCTTTTTGAATTTAATGAGCTGATTTGCCATGGCAGTATTCAACACAATTAGTGCAGATGCATTATTAGCAGAAGCTCCCACGGCCCGAAACTCGAAACGATTACCGGTAAAGGCAAAAGGCGAAGTGCGATTTCGGTCAGTACTATCGAGAATAATCTCCGGGATACGCCCAATATTTAACTTCAGGGCCGTTTTTTCATCGGGTGTCATTTTTCTGTCAACCACCGATGTTTCCATCAAATCAAGCATTTTGGATACTTCCGTTCCCAAAAATACAGAAAGGATGGATGGCGGCGCTTCGTTTGCTCCTAAACGGTGCGAGTTGGATGCATTATAAATACTGGCACGCAGTAAATCCTGGTTCTCGTAAACCGCCTTTAATGTATTGATCACAAAAGTGAGAAACTGTAAATTCGATTTCGGGTTTTTCCCCGGGGAATATAAATTCACGCCGGTATTGGTAACAAGCGACCAGTTATTGTGTTTCCCCGAACCATTAATCCCGGCAAAAGGTTTCTCATGAAATAAGATGCGAAATTTATGCCTGCGGGCAATCTTCTGCATAATATCCATTGCCAGCTGGTTATGATCATTTGCCAGATTAGCCTCCTCAAAAATAGGCGCAACCTCGTATTGATTGGGAGCCACTTCATTGTGCCGTGTCCGCAAAGGGATCCCCAACTTATAAGCCTCATTTTCCACATCCTGCATAAAACGGTTTACCCTGGTTGGGATAGATGAAAAATAATGATCGTCAAGTTGCTGATCTTTGGAGGAAGCATGCCCCATAAGCGTTCTTCCGGTAAGGGCAATATCGGGCCTTGCCATATACAATGCTTCATCAATTAAAAAATATTCCTGCTCCCACCCCAAAGTTGCGCTTACCGAAGTAACATTTTTATCAAAATAAAAACACACATCGGTAGCTGCTTTATCCACGGCATTTAACGCGCGCAACAAAGGTGTTTTAAAATCAAGCGCCTCTCCGGTATAAGAAATAAATATAGTAGGAATGGTTAATGTGGTTTCACTTATAAATGCCGGAGAAGAAGGATCCCAGGCGGTATATCCCCGGGCTTCAAATGTTTGCCTTATTCCCCCGCTTGGAAATGAAGAAGCGTCTGGTTCTTGCTGAGCTAGTAATTGCCCGGAGAATGATTCGATCACTCCCCCGTCGGCTCCATGAACAATAAAAGCATCGTGTTTTTCGGCAGTGCCGTCGGTAAGCGGATGAAACCAATGAGTATAGTGAGTAGCTCCATTTTCAATAGCCCAGGCTTTCATTCCCTGCGCCACCTGGTCAGCCATTTTCCTGTCAACCGTTGTACCTTTATCAATTGCATCGGTTACAGCCTTAAAGGCTTCCCGTGAAAGGTACTTTTTCATTTTTGCGTGGTCAAAAACCAGCATCCCAAAATAATCAGAGACAAGGTTCTCTTCCCGGGTAACCTCAACAGGTTCACGATTAAGAACTTCGTCAAGCGCTCTAAATCTAAATTTTGCCATGTCTGTAGTATTATAACTGTTCTTTGTTCTTCCTGAATTCAAAAATATAACATTTTTAATTGGAAAGATATCATCATGGGGGTTATATTGCAAACATTTATTGAAAAACACACCACAACCACATAAACACAGGGGGTCGATAATAAATTTTCAAATTCCTTCTTCTTTTCATTCCAAAAACGCCTTCAAAAAATGCTGAATATCTATTTCGAATCCTTCCACACAAAAATCGATTTACAAACAGCTCACAATCAAAACCATCTCACTCCTTCCCCAGAAATACCCCATCAAGAAATAGCAAATCAGAATGTTTTTTACCCAAGTAGTTTGAAAATTACCGAAACATCGATTATTTTACTTAAAATTTAAACGACACATGAACAACAAGAAAACCATACAGAAAATAGAAGAATCAGCTCACTCTAAAATAAAATACGGGATTTCCGATATTGACGGGATTCTCCGCAGCAAATACATTCATAAAAATAAATTCACCAGCGTTGCCGGTAAAACTATCGGGTTTTGCGATGTTGTTTTTGGATGGGATTCCAACGACGATTGCTATGAAAATACCAAATTAACCGGATGGCATACAGGCTACCCCGATGCCAAAGCGACCATCGATTTGGAGACCTACAGAAATATTCCGTGGGAAAACGATTTACCCTTTTTTATTGCCGATTTTAGTAACGATGAAACATATGCCCGGGCGGCCTGTCCACGGAGCCTTCTAAAACGTGTAAACGAACAATGCCGCACAATGGGGTTTAAAGCTGTTTTTGCACAGGAATTTGAATGGTTTAATTTCAAGGGGACTCCTTCGGAAATATACAGCACGGGATTTCAAAACCTTGAACCGATAACACCCGGCATGTTTGGCTACTCGGAATTACGCACTTCCTTAAACAAAGTATATGTTAACGATTTATTTGAATTGCTTGAAAAATTCAATATCCCGCTGGAAGGAATTCACACTGAAACCGGTCCGGGGGTTTATGAAGCAACCATTATTTACGATGAAGTTTTAGCCGCAGCAGATAAAGCTTTCCTGTTTAAAACAGGAGTAAAAGAAATTGCTTACCTCCACCATTTTGTGGCTACATTTATGGCAAAATGGAACAACAACCTTCCCGGAAGTGGCGGGCATATCCACCAAAGTTTATGGAACGAAGACCAAAGCGCCAATTTATTCCAGGGGGAAAAAGGAGAAAATGGAATAAGCCAGTTAATGGAGCAGTACATTGCCGGCCTGTTACTTTGTTTACCGGAAATTGTTCCGATGTTTGCGCCAAATGTAAACAGTTATAAACGGCTGGGGCATGGCGACTGGGCTCCCTCTACCCTTACCTGGGGAATTGACAACCGAACAGCATCAGTAAGGGCAATTGGTGGCGGGAAGCAATCTACAAGAATAGAGTTGCGTGTGCCTGGCGCCGATGCCAATCCTTATTTGGCCATGGCTGCCTCGCTGGCTGCCGGTTTGTACGGAATAAAAAACAAACTAAAATTAAACACAAAAGCAACCATTGGCAATGGCTACCAGGACACTTCCAATGGCACATTGCCCGACAACCTGCCGGAAGCAACAAAAAGAATGGCTGAATCGAAAATTGCACGCGAATTATTCGGCGATGCTTTTGTCGACCATTTCACACAAACAAGGAAATGGGAATGGCAACGTTTTGCCGGTGCAGTTACCGACTGGGAATTGAAAAGGTACCTGGAAATTATTTAAACCATCTTTCAAAAAATATTGTTACAACAATGCAAATGCTGAAAATAGACCACATAGAGATAATAAAACATGCCTGGTACGAGTTTGACGATCGCCATAAAATAAAAGGCGTTTACGATGTAAGTGCGCATGTTTCAACAAACCAGGTATACAAAATTTCATTTTACAAACGCGAACCGGTTTTTGCCAAATTATCCGACTATGGAAAGTTTGACGATTTCAGGGAAGACCACATTATTATTAACAACATGGCCAACAACCTTGAACAGCCGTATGAAAGCTTTCTGGCACAATCGCTGGTAAAAAGAAACGAGCTGTTTATTTACCGCTATCACCAGAAAAAAGAAAGTGCATGGGTTATTTTTTACAACCCCATTAAAATAAGATACAAGCTTCCTCGACGGCTCAATGAAAAACAAATTCGGAAACTCGGAAGGGAACTGGCACGTTTTCATATAGCATGTACAAACATTTCAAACCAACTCCCCAACCCTTCAAAAACAGCGGTTACCGACATTCATAAATTGCAGAAGTCCACACAAAACAACGAAGTGGAAATGTGTGATTCCCACCGCTCGATGATACTTAAACACTGCGACCATTTTTTGACCAATGCCGACAAGGTAAATTACGCAACAGAATTTGAAGATATTCCTGTTTTTGTTGACTGGAATATCGGGAACTTTTCAGTTACTGCCGACGGGAAATTATTCTCGCGCTGGGATTACGACTGGTTTCGAATGTCGTCGAGGGTAATGGACTTTTACTTCTTCAGCCGGGTAGTTTCCGATGTGGGCGACCGCACCGTTTTCAGCTATTTAGTTGACACATTAATGGAAGAACGTTTTATGATGTTCCTGAAAGAATACCATCGTATTTTTCCGCTAACCGAGCCTGAAATACATTTTATAAAAGAAGCATACCGTTTTTTTATTTTAAACTATGTTATTAAAGACGGGCCTTATTTCTTCCGCCAAAGCTACTCAAGCAAACTTATAAAAGAGGCTTACGACACCTATTTCCCAGCCCTGGACGCCAATTACCGGGTAGAAAAAATATTAAAAGCATTAAAAATTTAAACGTTATAAATTATGAGAACCAAAAGTTTCAGAAATGTGGTACGAAACTACAAAGCCGTTTTTTTCGATGCCTTTGGCGTTTTAAAAAACCACAAAGGACTCATTCCCGACATTAACAAAACTTTTGAGTACCTACTTCGAAAAGAAATTTTCTTTTACATTCTTACCAACGATTCTTCGCGCAGCCCCGAAGAACTGGCGGGCTGGTACCAGGAAAAAGGCTTACATTATATTACTACTGATAAAATATTATCATCGGGGATGCTGGCCATGGAATATTACAAAACAAAAATTACCAACGGCCATGCGGTGGGTTACCTCGGAACAAAAAAATCGGCGCACTACATTGAAAGCGTGGGTTTAAAAACCGTACACATTAGCGATATCGACCTGGACGACCTCGAACAAATCGAATCTTTTGCTTTTCTCGACGACGAAGGTTTTGACTGGAACAACGACATTAATAAAACCATTAACCTGTTACGTAAGAAAAACATGTCGGTGGTAGTGGCCAATACCGATATTAATTACCCGGTAAACAGAAACGACATTGCCGTAGCTGTTGGCGGACTTGCCAACCTGGTTGAATACATCGTAGGGAAAAAATTTATTCGTTTTGGAAAACCCGATGCCCAAATGTTTTTATTGGCTTACGAACGGGCGCAAAAAGACATTAACGTAAAACGAAACGAAATATTAATGGTGGGCGACACACTGTTTACCGATATTATTGGCGGAAATAAATTTGGCATGGATACAGCGCTTGTGCTTTCGGGAAATACACTGCCCGATATGGCCAACATAAGAATTAGTGGTTCGGGCATTATTCCTACCTACATTTGCAACTCGGCAGTTATTGAATAACCCGGCCATGGGCCCAGAGCTCTGGGCTTTGAGCTCAGTGCTTTGAAGGGCGTAATCGTTTATTGTAAAGTTGAAAAAATCTTCAAAAGAAGAAAAAGAATGTACCTGCCAAACGGCATCTCCTTTTCAAAATTATGTTTATTTTTAATGTCGTAAGACTAATAACTTAACTTTGAATCATGCTTCCACACCCATTATTTCAAAATCATTTAGAAAAAGTAGCAATAATAATAAGGGATCAATCACACGTATGATTCAGGGGACTCTACTGTGATTGTCCCAGTGTTGCACCCAACCTAAAGGGGGTTCAAAGCTGTGTAGTTTCAATTATTTTGTTTTCGGGCATTGTTTGATTTTCCAATTGTTTTTTTGTGATATCTTAAAAAGAACTGTTTCATTTTGCCTGTTTTTCATGTCGGTTTCAATTCAGTATCGATTTTTTAGTGCTGGTACCTTCTATTTTTTTATGTTGAGACACAGCAAATTTATTCCGGCTGTTGCAGCCGGTCAGTTCCTGCGTTCCAATAAGTTTTGCAGCTGTGCTACACAGCCATATCCATACCTGCCATCTGAGGTGGCGAAGCGCGGTCTTTTGTCCATTTTTCAATCATCAGCAGTACTCCTTTTTTGCAGGATTGACAGACGTTAATGTCGTGCCCGTATACAATTTTAATTACTTCGCGTACGGTAAATTTTGGTTTCACTCCCGGGTCGGGATGTTTCAATTCTGTACGCATTTGTTTTAGCAGGCCTGTTTTTACGCGGGTAGCTAAAAAGCCATAATGCCTTATACGGGTAAAACGGGTTGGTACAATGTGGCTTAAAAACCTGCGAATAAATTGTACCCCGGGCAATTCAAGATACTTTTGTTTGTTGTGGTCATTTCGGTCCAGGTAAGTAAAACCTACCGTTGTTTCGGTTATTTTCTTTATCCTGTAATTGCTGATGGCAATTTTATGAGTGTATCTTCCCAGGTATTCAATTACAGTATCAGGCCCACGGAACGGTTCTTTACAATGGACTACCCAGTTGGTTTTGTACAGTTTGTCTTTTAGTTGCTGCCACACCCGGGGTTTGAGCAATACTGCCTGTTTTCCTGTTGCCCGTAGTTCACCACGCTTGTAATACCGATGCAGGAGGTACAGGAACTTGCCCCTGAACTTATTGGCCACTGCCGGTACATAAAACAGAAAATCACTGTTGCCTTTACTGGTTTTCCATTGCCCCTGCCTGTTGATTCCACCGGCAGGGACAATGCAGTGCACATGGGGATGGTACAACATTTTCTGTGTCCAGGTGTGCAGTATGGCTGTCATCCCCGGTTTGGCCATCATTTGCTGGCGCGGGGCCTGTGCAAAGGCTTCGATGGTTTCCCATGCACAACGGAACAACAGGTTGTAAAGCAGTTTTTTGTTCTGCAGAAACAACCCTTGCAGCTCAGAGGGCACCGTAAATACCACATGAAAATATTTCACCGGCAACAAATCGTAGGTACGTTCCAGTATCCAGCGTTCTTTATTTATGCCCTGGCAGGTGGGGCAATGACGGTTTCCGCAGGAATCGTAGTGTTTTTTTAGTTCGCCGCAATTGGTACAAACATTCCAGTGCCCGCCCATCTTTTCGGTACGGCAATGTTGTATGTCACCAACCACTTTCTGCTGGTAGTCGTTCAACGGATATTGTTGGGGGTACGCATCGATGAAACGCTCAAAAACCTGTCCCAGGGTATGGCTTACCCCTCCCATTTGTCGATAGGACTAAAAGCATGGTCCAAAGGCACTTCGCTAATGTGCAGGTAGAGCATAGTGGTCTGTACTGAACTGTGCCCCATCAGGTATTGAAGGGTTTTGATATTCATGCCATGTTCAATGCTGTGTGTGGCAAAACAATGTCGTAATACATGCATATTTACTTCTTTACCGATGCCTGCTTTTTTGACGGCAGCATTCAGGGCGTGGCGTAGTCCCTCACGGCTCATGGGTTCTCCTTTTATACGGCCATTAAAAAAGATAGACCCCGGGACGGCAGGAAAGGTAATATTCCCGCAACTCTTCCAGTACTTTCCCTGAAAGAACAGTATAACGGTCTTTTCTTCCTTTCCCGTTTAAAACCCGTACCCTGCACTTCCCATCTTTGGTATCGATATCTTCCGGTGTCAGGCGGAGCAACTCGCAACGTCGCAGACCGGATGAATACATCAGCCGGAACATTACCCGGTGTTTGGGGTTGGTACAGGCATTAAACAGTTTGGTAAGCTCTTCCCTGCTTATGATCCGGGGCAATGTCTTTTCCTCTTTCGGGTATGGTATTAAAGAGGCCTTTTCCACATCGTCCAGCATGTGTTGGTAATACCAGCGTAAGCCGGCAACATAAATCTTTATGGTACGCCAATTACGTTGCTTTTCATCTTTTAAATCATACAAAAAATCAATAACCTGGTCGATTTCAAGATGTACTGGTACGTCGCCGCAAAAATCCATTAAAAACTCAACACTCCGCAAATAACTGGTAACTGTTTGTGGTGAACGGTGGGCTACTACTAATCGCTTTTCAAATTGCTTTAATACACTTTTCCCTTGGGGAGATGAAGAATACCTTGTATCTTCATTCTCAGATTTTTTTTTCTCATAATGTAAATTTTATGGAAAGCATTCTCAATTTATTTTATGAAAAAGAAATTTCCAAAACTGGAGGGAAGGGCTACCTTTAGGTTGGGTTCAACATAACAAAATGAACCACAAGTATGATATATGATGAGATTTTTGAAAATATAAATTGTGTTGTCGATTATCTTAATAATCAAGGTTGGACTTTATCTAAAACCTATTTTGGGAACGGTCCATATGAAGTAATAGATTATGGAAATAATCGAATAATTTATTACCCTGCTCCACTTGGCACACCTTTATTTAGAGGACAAAATGAATTTTACGAACCTTGTATATCTTCATTTTATAGATTTCAACCGGATAAAATTGAGGAATTTATTCAATATTTAAAAATAGAAGAATTTAGATTTGTAACATCAAAACATCCTGTTATCAAAAATGAGATTGAAAATGGGTTATTTTTTGACCATATAGCACTCGCACAACATTATGAATTCAAAACAAAAATGCTTGATTTAACTAACAGTTTACCTGTTGCCGCATTTTTTGCAGTGACAAAGAAGGAATCCAACTGCTATAAACCGATTGAAAAATCAGATAAACCGGGTGTCCTATATTTTATAAATCCACCAGAACAATTTTCATTCTCTGGAAAAAATGAGTTGGAAATTTATCCCGTTGGTTGGCAAATATTTAAACGACCAGGAGAACAAAGAGCATTTGGAGTAAATTTGACAAAAAATAGAAACTTTAATTCAATCCCAGGCGTTTTTGCGTTCAAATTTTGGCATGACAAAAAAATATCTGAACAGATTTATAATATTTTTCATAGTGGTAAAGATTTGTTTCCAAAAGACATTTTTGCTGAAAAAGCAGCTCAAATAAAAGAATCATATATTTTTTCCCAATCTACATTTGATATTGTTTATCAACAATATTGTAAAAAATTGACGAAAAAATTCATTTTAAATGAACTTAAAAAAAGAAAGATTCAAATTCAGAAATATTCAAATCTGGATTATACAACTGAAGATATTGAAATAATGAAAAACCTTTATCAAACAGGAATACTTACCCAAAATTTAAATGCAACGACTAGACTTTGTTATATACCAAATCAGAAAAAAAATGAAAAATAGAAAAACAAATATTTACAATTCAAAAAAAACACCGAACGCCTAACAATTAAGCGTTCTGATGGCATGCAATGCCCAGTCAGAACCGGGTGTTGACGGAACCGGGTTTGAAACGGGGACGTATACTATGGGTTTTTCGATATCCGGGATGGTTGTTTTTAGGGGGATGGTTGTTTACCTGCTTTTGCTTTCATGGCTGGTCGGAGCCTGTTTTTCAGTCTTAAGTGTTATTTCCAGCCTTCTTTTTCCAGTCAGATTCCCAATGTATCTACTGACTTTTTACAATTGGGCAAAGCTCCGCCCGGTCCCTGTGTCAGGACTTTTTTACAAGGTTAATCAGCAGGTTTAAGAAAGAAGCATTCATCGGTGGTGGTCCGCGCTGATGAAAGCGCCAGATGGTCACCAGCTTTCCTTTGCGGCATACCGGGCAAAGCAAATGCACATCGGAGTGTTCGGGCAGGTCGGGTTTGCCCAGTTCCTGTTGCAGCAATTTCACACACACTTTTTTGAGTGTACTGCTTAGTATCCCGTAATGCCGGATGCGGGTAAAACCACGGGGCAAAATGTGCAGCGAAAAACGCCGGATAAACTCGTCTTCGCTTAGCACGAGCGGGTATTTTTTCCCTCCCTTCCGGTAGTCTTTTGCCGTAAAAGTCACCTTCCCGTTTTCAATACTGCGGATGCGGTGATTGCTGATGGCTATTTTATGGGTATACCTTCCGAGGTATTCCACCACCTGCCGGGGTCCGAAAAAAGGTTGTTTGCAGTATACCACCCAGGGTTTTGAAAACAGCGACTTGTACAGTTGCACATCTTCAATGCCCTGCTGTCGTAATGCCTGTACATATTTTGCCCTGAAAACTTTACTCATTGTTTTTACCGGGAAAAGGAATTTGTTTTTTCCCCGGGCTGCTTTCCACTTTTCCGATGTGGTAATTCCACCGCCCGGGACAATACAATGCAAATGCGGGTGGAGGCTCAGGTTTTGTCCCCAGGTATGCAGGATGGCGATCATCCCCGGGGCAGCACCAATAAATTTAGGGTTGCGGGCAAAACCTTTTACCACCTGCCAGGCCGTAGCAAACAAAAGCGAGTAAACCAGTTTGGGGCGGTACATGGCCAGCCGGTTCAATGCCTGGGGCAGGGTAAACACCAGGTGATAGTACGAAGTGTGAAACAGTTCCTGCTCGCGGGCCTGCATCCACTCCTGCCGTTTATGCCCCTGGCACTTCGGACAATGCCGGTTACGACAACTGTTATAACTGATGTGTATTTTGTTGCAGACGCTGTTGTTGCACACATCAATATGTCCGCCCAGTGCTGCCGTACGGCAAACCGACAAAGCCTGCAGGGTGCGCAGCTGCCAGCTGTTGGCACAAAGCTCCCGCAGCCGGTGCTGCTGGTGGCGCAACACATCGGCTACTTCATAATTCGGTTTCACGATTTCCGGTATAAACGGTCGAGCGGACTAAAGGCTTTCTCCCTGCCCAATTGGGCAATGTGCAGGTACATCAGCGTAGTCTGGATATCCACATGCCCCAGCAGGTCTTTCAGGGTGATGATGTCCATACCCATTTCCAGCAGGTGCGTGGCATAACTGTGGCGAAGCGTGTGCGAGGTCACCTTCTTTTTTATCCCCGATTTGCGTGTGGATTCTTTAACAATCCACCGCACCCCTGACCCGGTGAACTGCTGTAGTTGCCCGGTATTGGTTTTGCCGTTAAACAGCCAAACGTAGGGCCGCTCTGCTGCCAGGTAGGTCTTTAACCCCCGCGAAAGATTTTTGCCCAGCGGCACATAGCGGTCCTTTCGGCCTTTCCCTTCGCGGATGTGGAGCATTTGGCGGTCGAGGTCGGCATCCTGGATTTTGATGTTACAGAGTTCCTGCCGCCTGAGTCCGCAACCGTACAGCAGGGCAAGTACCAGCCGGTGTTTTAACAAACCAGGCGTTATTAGCAGCCGCTTTACCTCTAGTTGGCTCAACACAACAGGTAGCTTTTTGGGAAATTGCATCTTTGGAAGAAAAACCTGCTTTTGCGGCATCCCCATGGCACGGTAGGCAAAACGAAGTCCGTAAACCGTGTGCTTAAAATAACTCGATGAAGGAGTACGGCTTTGCGTTTTGATATGATACAGGTAATCCAGTACCTGTTCTTCATCTAATTCCAGCGGATTGCAGTTAAAGTGAAGAGCCATCCGAGCCAGGCAGCGCGAATAATTGCTAAGCGTACTGGTACTCTTGCCCAAAAGTGCAACCTGCCGTTGCATCTTCTGATAAACTTGATTAAATTCAGGGTGTGAAAAACAGGCTTGCTCAATTAATGTGGTGCTTTTTTTTCATAATAACGATTTTTTTGATTAAAAACCTAAAGGTACTCGACCATGAGCAATTTTGCTACCTTTAGGTTTCGTTCAACAAGGTACATATTGCAGGGCGGGGTTCGGTCGTACGCCAACTGCGGATTCTTGTTTCGCCATTCCTTGTCCTTCGGACAGGAACGAGCTCCGAAATCCGCCCCGACAACATGGTGTGCCGAGAAGCAGAACATCGGCTGATTTATCGTTCTGCATGCTGTAGATAAGATGGAGGAATCTGGTAGTGGCTGGATGAACCTCCGGTGCCGTCTTGCAGGAGGTGGCATCAAACCACCCAAAGGTGCTTTGGTAAAGAGCCTTGGTACTGAGCGTTTGGGAAACGGGTATGCCACGAGCATATTCAGGTATGGGTATAAGAGCAAAACGAAAGTGAACCGCTGAAGAGGAGTCGGGAAGTGGCCACATTCTGTCAAAAGTTGTAGCGTATGTTATGCAACGATAAGCACAGCGGGCACCTGTTTACTGGCTGTGGGGCAGGCGTCTTTCAGGCGGTAGGACTTATCCCCGGGCTTATTTTACCACTGGCAAGTAGGCATAACTGGTTGAAACGTTTAGATTTGTATAACAAGAGCCGGATGACGGGAGACTGTCAAGTCCGGTTCTGTGAGAGGCCGGAGGAAATGTCGTTAAGTTAAGCCGTCCATTGTCAATATTTTGTTTTGTATTTTGATTTTTGCCAGTCGAAAATAATTTTCTTGATTTTTCCATTATCCTTTATTTGAGATTTGCTATTTAAATTGCGATAAGGTATCATGGTTTCAGTGGTTAAAAAAGATCGGTATGCGGTACAGACATTCGACATGCAGGTTATTTGGGGATTATGGATTTATCCCTTATGTTGTGACAGGGCACAGCTTTTCCTGTAAGGATAAAATATATCCCGATTACCGTAAAATGTTATGTACCCGCCCTTATCTCGGGGCTTTATATGCAGTTGGGTATATGCGCTTACTCTTCCTACAGTTATGTGGGTTTTTCCGGCCTGGCCTGACCATTTCGATATTGGCACAGAACAACTTCCATAAGTGTATAATATATTCCTTTAGCATATTTGCCGGGCGGACAAACAACAACACTACCGAATCTTTCATTTTACTCAATGCCTGTGTAAAATTGAGCTGGTACCCTGTCTTTTGTTTTCTAGTCTTTTTTTTTATTTGCCGATGAACGGGAAAAGCAAGGATTGCCGTTAAATTGCCCGTAAAGATTTTAGCATAAAAATCCTGTTTTACGGCCAAAGGGCTTTTCCCTGTAAAGTTTTCAATCTGAATCCTGGACTTAAGATGTTTATAAGATTCTTCTACAAACCAACGCTGGTGATACAGGTCTTTAAACCCATCATATTCAATCCCATCAATAATATTAGTGACAAGTACCTCTTTTTCCCCTGTATCGAGCACAATGCAAACGAAACGTAACTTTACAGGGGCACTGCTCAGGCCAAGCTCTTTACATTTCTTTTTGCTTGCCTTGCTGGCATAAATCTCAGCTATTATTTCTTTTTCACCCGATATGACCAGTTGCTTTGCTACCTTCCAAGAACCTACTTTCAGGCGGGCGCAAAAATGCAGCCCTTTTGAAAGCAAAAGGGCAAACATCCAAAACGAAGCGTAGTTCCTGTCGAGAAGCAGCAAGTCACCTTTCTGTAGATGTTTTATGTGCTGTTCTGCCAACTCGTGTTCCCCTGTCCGGTAACTGGCAAGACATACATCTACTACAATATGGTTCAGCATGTCGTAAGCTTGTGACAGCCTTGCCAAAATCAATGGTGTCCCTGTCTCCGAGGTATCCGCTATCCCGAATTCCCCAACAACCTTTTTGCTGTATGGCAAACGACATGTGGAGCCATCGATAGCTACCAACCGGTAATTATGCCACTTCCTGTACTGGAAATTATTGTAGAAAAAATCGACCTGGTCATGGTCCAGCTCAACGAAAGCCTGGTATTTAAGTTTTTGCCTTGCCTGGCTGAAACCACTCTTGGTTACTTCGTTCACTGGTAGCTCTTTGTGTTGCACGACCTTGAAAAAGTTATCCAACTCTGTTTGCAGCGAAGATTTCAACAGGTTGGATAAGAAAAGGAAAACGCTGACGAAGCTTAAACTTCGTTTCCTGATAAAGGCTTTTGTATAAGCCCTGTGCCTCTCTAAAAAATCTTGAGAAAATAATTTATTTTTCAGTTCATTAATGAGTTTGGCATGATTTTTAGATCAAATCCGGGGCCATGCCTGTTGGTTCCTGAATGTTTTTTCTGTCCATAATATGATGAATTTATTTAATAATTAACACCTTAAATATAACCATATTTAATGAAATAGCAAAATATAACAATCTCAAATACAGATAATTAACAGAGATATTCTTAACTTAACGACATTTGAGGCCGGAGGGGAAGTTCCTCCTGTCTACTCGACCCACCACCGTTGTGTGCAATGCAGGCAGTCCAATACAAACTAACATTTAAATAATAAACATGGATTTAGGATTAAAAAACAAAGTAGCATTAGTAACAGGTAGCGGACGAGGATTAGGTCGTTCAATTGCAGAAAAACTGGCTGAGGAAAATGTTGATATCGCCATTACTGATATTAATCAAGATTTAGCAAATACTACAGCCAAAGAGATAGCAGATAAATTTAAAGTAAAAACAATAGCCTATCAGCATGATGTGTCTTCTGATTCCTCAACACAAGAAGTAATAAAATCAGTTATTGATGATTTTGGTTCAATAGATATATTAATTAATAATGCTGGTATTACCAGAGACACGCTTCTAATGACCATGAAACTTGAAGACTGGAATCTGGTATTAAATATAAACCTGACTGGAGCATACTTATGCACAAAATATGTGTCAAAACAGATGCTAAGACAAAAATCTGGTGCAATAATTAATATAGCCAGTGTAGTGGGACTCATGGGTAATATCGGACAAGCAAATTATTCAGCATCAAAAGCAGGATTGATTGGATTAACCAAGACTACAGCAAGAGAATTAGCAAAAAGAGGTATTACTGCTAATGCGATAGCTCCTGGATATATTGAATCTGATATGACAGCTGATTTATCGGATAAAGCAAACAAGGATATGCTTGATAGGATTCCTGTTCAATATTATGGAAAACCCCAAGATGTTGCTAATGCTGTATTTTTTTAGTATCAGATAAGGCTAAATACATTACTGGACAAGTGTTGAATATTGACGGAGGAATGATAATGTAAACTTAGGAAGTATATAAAACAAACTTTAAAGTATTAGAATGACATTAGAATGGATTGATATACTTATACTATTAGGACTTTCACAAGGAATTCTGTTTAGTTTGGCTCTGTTGTTTGGAAAGTTATTCAGTGATAAAACCAACCGGTTTTTAGCTTACTCCATATTATAGAATGACAGCATGTAATAGTGTATTTGCAAATTACTAAAACTACTCCATAATCAAAATTAGCAAAAGAGCTATTCCCTTTTTATATTCAATAACTTTCTATTATTTTCATTTTTCTAAAAAACACACTTAGTTTGTATATGCAAAACTTGATAAAAACCATCAACAAGTATATTGATTTATCAGTTCGTGATATTGATACAATAAAACAGTTGGTAACTGTAAAGAACCTGAATGAAGGAGACTTCTTTCTGAAGTCGGGGTACATCTGCAACGAGTTTGCTTTTGTTAACAAAGGTTTGCTGAGCCACAATATATACAGAAATGGACTAGACGAAACTTTCTTTTTTAGCTCTAGCGGTGAGTTTGTCAGCGAATATGAAAGTTTCATAAAAAGAAAAAAATCAAAGAAAAACATTATTGCACTGGAAGAAACCACACTCTATTCATTTACAAGGGAAAGCATGGACATGTTCTATAAAAACGTTACCAACGGCGAACGTTTTGGAAGGTTGCTCATCGAGGAAGTGTTTACCAAAGCAACAAATCATATTATTGCAAGGCAACTGGAAGATGCAGAGCAACGGTATTTAAATTTTCACAAATCATTCGGGCATATACAGCAACGCATCCCCCAGTATCTAATAGCCTCTTTTATTGGGGTAACGCCCCAATCGTTAAGCCGCATCCGAAGACAATTAGTTAAAAAATAGTTTCTTACCATATGGTAATTTAGTTTGCCAAAATGATTCATTCCTTTGCTGAAAAATAATTTCAACAGCCATGAAAAAACAAAGAGTTAATTCTTCAAAAAAAGTCTTTCATATATTTCAACTGGTAACCATTTTGGGATTTATCTTTTGCTTAGGAAGCATTTTCACATTCATTGCCATGAACATGGTTTTAGGCGATAATCCTTCAATCGAAGCAGTTTACTGGCAACGTCTATTCATCTCAAAAATCACCAATGTTCTTATTCTGCCCGGGCTTGTATTCATCGTAGGTGGTGCGATTGCATTAAGTTGGTTGCATTATGGTTTCTTTACCAACAGAAGCCTTAGCATAATTCAAACATTAATTTTTCTTATTGCCATTAACTCGATACACATCTGTATTTTAGTTCGCAAAGTTTCTACTATTGCCATTCAGCAATATGAATCTTCTACAACGATAAAGAATTACATGGCAATAAAATCCAGAGAAGATATGTTTGGCGGTATTAACATGATTTTATTATTAACCTGTTTAATTCTTTCAATAACTTTAAAAACTCAACCCAAAGTCTCAAAAATTTAAACACATGAAAATTTGCTTTTTGGGAGTTGGAGGTGTCGGCGGATACTTCGGAACAATTATTACAGAAAAATTCAATAAAGAGCATAACATTTATTTTGTTGCCCGTGGAGAGCACAAAGTGGCTATTTGCGCCAACGGCCTAACGCTAAAGAAATCGGGCGGAAAGCAAACGATAAATGTTTTGCCAAAGAAATGCACCGATAACATCCATGAATTACCTGTTTGTGATATTGTATTCTTATCGGTGAAAAGCTACGATTTGGACAAGGCTGTTAAATCAATTCATAAAATATCGAATGAAAAAACAATCATACTGCCTTTGCTAAATGGTGTTGATATATATGAACGAATCAGAAAGAACCTAACCACAGGAATTGTTTTGCCATCGTGCGTATATATTGGTACTCACATCGAAAACCCCGGCATCATTTCTCAAAAGGGAGGGGATGGTAATATATTCATAGGAAAAGACCCAAAGCTGCCCGATTTTTATCCAGATGCATTATTGACATTATTGAAAGATGCTAGCCTAAATTTCCAATGGAAAGACAATATTGAAGTGCCAATCTGGTCGAAATACATGTTTATTGCAGCCTATGGTTTAGTTACCGCAACTTACAACAAAACGTTGGGCGAAATATTGGATACCCCTGAGCTAAGCCAAATAACAAAAGCAATTATGCACGAGATTGAGCAAATTGCAAAGAGAATAAATGTGCTTTTAGACGCAGATATTGTTGAAGCCTCCTTTTTAAAAGGGAAACAATTTCCGTATGAGACAAAGACTTCGTTTCAACGGGATGTTGAATCGAAAGGAAAAATAAATGAGATTGATTTGTTTGGCGGAACACTGATTCGTTACAGCAAACAATATAACATAGCAATACCCAATATTAAAATGGTATTCGACAGGTTCATGAAAAAAGTGGAATAAAACAAAAATAATGCGAATCAAGAGTTGAAAATAGTATAAAAAAGTTCATTAAATAGTTGAAAACCAGCGGATTAAACTTATCTGGATTCCTGAAAATCAGTATCTTATAGTCAGTTGTAAATTGACAAATTGATATGATTTCCAAGGATAAAGACGACAAGTTAATAAGAATTTATTTTTATATCTGTGAAAAGTTTGAAGAACTACAATTTTATTGTGAAAGGTTCAGTAATAACAACGAGCCTGAATTTACAGACCAGGAGATTATGACGATATATTTATACACTATGCACCATGAAGGGCATACAAAGGCAAAACATATTCACAGGTTTGCTTCAGACTACCTAATGTCGTGGTTCCCAAAACTTGGGAGCTACCAAGCCTTCAACTATCGGTTGAATAGGCTGGGGGGAGCTTTTACAAGGCTTGTTGAAATCCTGCTTGCCGATTTTCAACCGGAAGACTGTTGCCTGGACCAAAGTTTATTGGACTCCATGCCAATCATAACCTGTTCTGGCAAGCGTTCAGGGAAAGTTGCACGGGAGATAGCAGACAAAGGTTACTGTTCAACAAAAGGAATGTATTACCATGGGCTGAAATTGCACTTGCTAGGCTTTCGGCGCATTGGAAAATTACCCCATCCTGAGCAAATATTGTTTACCCCGGCTTCGGTTAACGATGTGACCGTGTTTAAAGAAGTATGGTCTGGTATTGAAAACAGGACTTTTGGGGGCGATAAAATATATTTTGTAAACGAGCTGAATGAATACATGTTGAAACATCAGAATTCTGAAATGCTTTCTCCTGTGAAAGCAGTAAAAGGAATGCCAGAAGTGATAAAACAAAGAATAAAAGCAGCTAATGATTTATTTTCAACTGCTGTTTCCAAAGTTAGGCAATCCGTAGAAGCAATATTTAATTGGCTTATTGAAAAGACTGATATCCAAAAAGCTAGTAAAGTTAGGTCAACAAAGGGGTTAATGATTCACGCTTTCGGAAGATTAGCCGCTGCATTTATTACATTAGCTATTTAACTATTGATTCGCATAAATAATATTTGTATAATTTATGAAAATTGAGTTTTGTATAGATAAATTAGACAGCTTTTTGCCTGAAATTGCCTGCCAATTAGGTCTTGAAATCGAAAATAATAGTTTTCAAATTCATTCTAACCAAGGGGAAGGATATTTTACCCAAATGCAGTTTAGTGACGATATTCTTATAACATACTACGAGTTACTGCTAAATGAAGAAACCTCCATTATTCGTAAAAAAAGTGACAACGATAACATCATGCCCATTATTTTTTGGATGTCGAATAGTGGAGTAAAGCAAGAGCTAAACTCAGAAAATAAAGAAATAGGCAAGAATACTCCAAACGGTATATTTTTACCAGCTAACTCAATTGAAACCAGGTATACCTTTCCGAAAGAGGTATCAGTAAAAAACATTACCGTCTTCATAAAAAAAGAGTGGTTGCGAAAAAATATTACAGGACAAAACAGCTACCTAAACAATGTCATCTTTCCCTCGAATAATTTCTTTCTTTTCGAAAATATAAGTTATGAAATTGATGAGGTACTGATGCATATGGAGCATACCTTAAAAAATAACATGAGTAACAATCTTGTAAAGATAAACCTGTATGCCAACACCCTGACTTTAATACATTTATTTTTTGAAAAAATACTAACCCGGCCTCTCGGCAAACAAGTTGCAAAAATAACCCCCCGGGATATTCAGGGTTTGTTCAAAATTAAGGCGATTCTAATTCGCAATTTTATTTCCATACCTTCAACTGTCGACCTTGCTAAAGAGTGTGGAATGAATGAAAGGAAGCTTCAACGCCTTTTCAGACAAGCGTTTGGTAAAAGTATTTACCAGTTTGCCTTGACGGTAAAAATGAACGAAGCAAAAAAATTATTAACCACTAAAAAATATAATGTTTCGGAAGTGGGGTATATGGTGGGTTATTCTAACCTAAGCCATTTCACCGAAAAGTTTAAAAAATACTTTGGAATTACGCCAAAGTCATTTTGGGCATCCTTATAAAAGATGCTATTCGGGTATTTTTTGACGTAAAAGGAGTATTTTGCCTCAATCCCGACCAATACTTTTGCAATAGATATTCATTAAAACAAAAAAGATGATTAAAAAACTATTGTTTCGGATTATTATGAAAAGCATCGCAAAAAAGAATATGCTTTCCACCCCAAAAGCCGTTCAGTTACCGGCAATGAAGTTTATTGGTTACAAAATTACAACCACTCTAAAAAACAATAAACAAAAGGAAGACATTCCACCATTTTATCATAATGTTTACGATTCCAACAAACTGGATGTTCTGAAATCTGGCAATGAACTTAACATGTATTGTATTTTCGATATGCGCGAAAATCAGGAAACTTTCGATTACTATATTGCCGTAGAAAATAAAACCACAACAAATAATAAAACCTATGCAAAAATACAATTATCAGCAGGAAAATATATTAAGGTTGAGCTTTTGAAAAGAAACAATAAAACGGTGAATATGATTATGATGCATATAAGGAATATATGGATGAAAGAAAACAGTTATAAAGAAAGAAAAGCTCCTTCTTTTATTCTGTACGATGAAAGATTTCATGCAAATTATCAAAAATACGGATGTAAGGGGGACGATTACCTGGGAATGCCTTTGGCCACCTTATATCTTCCTGTAGAAAGCTAAAACCTCACTTTTTATAATGAAACTGAAACCCTTTAGTATATATACAAAAAACGTCATATAGTAAACTCAGTTTGAAAAAAGAATGATAGATAAAAAGCGTTGGGCAACTATAATAAAATTAATTTGTCCATAAACAGAAAACAATATGACTAAACAAATTTTAATAAGCTTAATAATTATTGTAATTGCTTCTTGTTTAAAAAACGAACTGGAAGATATTCAAATTACCAGCGAAGCCACACTTCACTCTCAGTCAGTAAACGACGATTACAAACTGTATTTCTTCTTGCCTGCCAACTATAACGAGAATAAAAAATACCCTGTTATTTACTTGCTGGATGGCGACTGGCATACCAAAATGTTTGCTGAAGAAATTAACCAACTATGGAAAGACAACGAGATACCTGAATGTATTTTGGTAGGAATTGGAAACTCAGCCCAACGTATGCGCGATTATACCTACCCGGCCGATAAATACAACGAAGGCTCTGGTCATGCCGATAAATACTATGAATTTATTCGCGATGAATTAATTCCCTATGTCGATGCGAATTATTCGTCCGATACCACACAGCGAATAATTGCCGGCCATTCATTAGGAGGCTATTTCGCTTTATACGCCATGCTTCGGCAAACCAACAGCTCAAAACTATTTTCCGGTGTAGTAGCCGCGAGCCCAAGTATCTGGTGGGAAAACGCCTATTTATTGCAATTGGAAAAAGAATACTCCGAAACACAAACCGACATGGATGTCAAGCTACTATTTTCCGCAGGTAGTGATGAGGGGGTAACCAATATGCTTAATTCAGAAATGAGAGAAAGATTAGAAAACAGAGGCTATGAAAACTTGCAATCAGAACAGGTAAACTTCAAAAACAAGGGGCACGAAGGAGCTTCTATTCCCGGTTTTGTCGAAGGCATTCAATTCATCTTCAACTAACAAAAAAAACATGAAACAAACAATCATACTGTTTATCGTATTACAAGCAATCGTAAATACTGCTTTTGCACAGAGCAGTGATTACTTAATTCCAAAGTGGACATTAGAGGCCAATACTGCATTTCGCTTCACACCAAATGGAAATACTTTTGGATTGATTGTCGGATCAGACAAACCATTTTGGCATAATAGCAAGAATAATATCTCGCTGAACTTAGGCTTACAGGGGAGTTTTACATTAGGCATGGAAAGAGGATTCGAAGGAACTTATGGAACTACAACAAATAGTGGGGTTCATCTTGTATTTGGTTCTGCTATATATCTCCTTAAATCGAAACGATTAATCTTAAAACCTTGTGTTTATAGCGGTTGGTCATACAAATCGACAGATATGAGAATCGACAACAAGGAATTAGATATAAATCAATCATACACCGACAGTTAACACTATTTGGCAAGAGGCCTTTTTATTCAATCAGGCTATGTACTGAATCAATCGCTTGTGTTAACTGCTTTTATAAAAGCAGACCTCAGGCGGTTAAGCGATGGCGATGGTATTTTGGAATACCCCGATTTATTATACGGTATCGGAATTGCAAAAAAAATTAATTACCGCTAACATTTTATGTATCTTTCAAATTGAAAAAAACAGTATAAAACAACAGTAAATGACTCAAATTGAAGTTTATGAAATTCTAGCACAGTTCAGAAAACCGCTGATTGAAAAGATCATCGCTTCACTGAATATAGAACCGGATTCAACCGGAATAGATATGGGCTGCGGAATAGGCACAACAACTCATTTTCTTGCAGATAAAATTAGCTCGAAAGGAAAGTTGACCGGGGTGGATTATTCAACAGAATTTATAAACCATGCAAAGCAAAAAACGACTGATAAAAATGTAGAATTCCGTCAGGGCGATATCAACAATCCCAATCTCCCTACCAATTCCATCGACTGGATTTGGAGTATGGATACGCTTTGGTGCGGTTCAAAAGAACTGGGGTGTCCGGCCGAAGAACCTGACAAAATACTGAAACAATTGTACCGGGCATTAAAGCCAGGCGGCAAAATATATTTGCTGTTCTGGACATCGCAGAAGTTCCTTCCAGGTTATCCTTTACTGGAAGCCAGACTAAATGCATCAACATCTGCCAATACGCCCTATGTCGAGGATATGGATTCGTACACACATGTTATGAATGCAACAAAATGGCTCACAAAGGCAAAATTCAGCAATGTTGGAGCAGAATCATTTATTGGGAATATTGCAAGTCCCTTAACCGAAAACGACAAAAAAGCGCTAACCATTTTTTTTGAAATGCTGTGGGGAAACACTGCCAGTGAAATTTCGAAAAACGATTGGGGGAAATTTGAAGAAATCTGTACCCCCGGCTCGGATAACTTTATTCTGAATCAGCCGGATTATTATGGCTATTATACCTATACCCTGTTTAAAGGGACGAAAAAATAGAATGAATATCTATGCCCGTCTTAACCTTTGGCACTGAGTAATTACAACAAAGTTTTCGACGATGTTTGGATGCAAAAGGCACTAACCTAATTCACAATAATTATGATCTGTAGTTCAGAAAAATTCACGTTGTTTGAGCAGCTTTGGATGCAAATATCTTTCAATGGTATATTTATTATTGGCTTCTTATCCATTCTGCAATTCAACTGGATAATAGCTGTTTTCTATCTCATTCTGTTTCCATTAATCGGAATCATTTATTTTATAATGCATACGTGGCTTTGCCCTAGGTGCCCGCACATCAAACAGCATTCGTCATGTGTGCAATTGCCACCGTTTCTGACCAAAAGAATATACAGGAAAGGAGTTAGCGGCTCATTGAAACACTACGAAAAGGCCGGTCTTTATATTGTCCTTTATGGTATTGGGCTTGCCCCGGTCTATTGGGTTGTGCAAACAAAATATTGGTGGATTCCTTTTTTTGTTTTATGCACAATGCACTACGGAGCCTATTTTGTGTGGTTTTGCAAACGTTGCCTTAATGTTGACTGCCCGCAAAATTTGAATTATAAATTAATGTGCGAGAATAAAGAAGCAAATTAATTTTTCAGGATGTATTTAAGATTCTTTGGATTTTCGCCAACATATGATTAAAAATTGCAAAAGAGCTTTTCTTTTTTATCAATGCTTCTTTGCCAGTCTAAAAAAAAATCAGGAATTGTAGAGCTTCAAATGAGCGGATTGGTATTCGTGAAAAATTGATAATAAACACTTCACTGTAGAAATTTTATAACATAAAGAAAGATACAAATGGATTCAAATTTTGATTGGACTAAACTAAAGCAATTAAATGTTTTACAGGTGCTTTTAGCATTTTTACTGCCAAGCGGGTTTGCTTTTTTCGGATTCAGGTTTATTTTACCTTTGACAGTTGATAATGGCTTCCCAAAAGTATTAATGTGGGGCATTATCGCTTCGATTATGTTATTGCTTTTTGTTATTGTTGGCTTTGTTTTGATAAAGAATGAAGCAAAAACTAATAATATTTCGCTTAGAGACAGACTACTAATAAAAAAACTAAGCATTAAACAATGGCTGATCTGTTTAGGTATAATGATAGTAGGAATTATTCTATCGTCTACTATGTCTCCATTAGTAGAGTATTTTAAAGAACTACCTGGACTTGCAATTCCTGATTATATGCCTTTTTGGTTAAACCCCTCAATCGATCCAATGAATACTGATATAAATATTCTTTCTCCAAATTTTGCGTTGAAAGGAAATTACTTGGTTGTGGTGATTATGTCCATCTGCTTATTACTGAACATACTAGCCGAAGAAATTTATTTCAGGGGTTGGTTATTACCTAAAATGCAGAATTTTGGGAAATGGAGCTGGGTATTGAATGGATTTTTGTTTGCACTGTATCATACATTTCAATTGTGGTTATTCCCTATGATATTTGTTTTAAGTTTAGCTACTACTCTGACCGTTTATTTGAGTAAGAGTATATTACCTGCTTTTGTGACACATATAGTGGCAAATTTTCTATTAGGAATCTTGGGAATAATTGCATTAGTTTTTGGATAAATAATATAATGCGCGAACGCACAACAATGTATAAAAATAATAGCCGAGATAGTTGTGAAATCAAGGGTTGTAGTCCGCTTCAAATTTGTAACAGTTTGATAAGTTTGAAGCCCGCAATTGCCTACACTTTCATATACTAATCCGTTGGTGTGCCACGAGGCTGTATTTTTCCGGCAGGTGTAAATCCTGTCTAAGCAATTTGCTGTTCACTTAGAAGAGTTGCAAACAGAAAACCCCGTGAGGGTGACACTGAAGCTTTGCATACTCGAATACCCAAGCCGTAATACGCAAGTGTGAACCCAAAGTAGCTTCGAGATGTGTATCTGTAGATTGGGGAGAGTTTTGACGGTCTTCGAACCCTGCTATGTTGTATGGATTAACAGCAATTAGAAGTACAACAATCTACCGGAGTCAAAGGGGTGGCGTGGTTATAGATGGAATATTACAGAACGTGGGAGGTCTCTTGTTTTAAGGTAGTGGCAATCCTAAACAGCCCGATATAAGCATAGCGAAGTTCGGGATGGGAACAAGAGAAGTCGGAGAAGCCCATAGTACTGTTTGAGCCAAGGGACAACAAAACCAATGGTTAGGGAAGGGGCTTTACTTTAGAGAAGCTAATATGAAAAACAGAACGACCTATATTGATGAAAATCTATTAGTAAGTCCATCGGCAGCAATGACCGATGAGCAGGTTCGTGTTTTTCAAAGGAAGCTATACATTAGGGCCATGCAAGACAAAAGCTTCAAGGCTTATAGTTTAAGAGACAAAATGTGTTTAGACTATGTGCTGGTAGAAGCCTGGCGACGTATAAGGCAGAATTACTCAAAAGGAACGGGTGTGGACAAGATCAGTTTTTCGGATATAGAGAAATATGGGTTACATAAATTTCTGTCCGAACTTCAAACCGAATTACGCACCGGTACCTACCAATGCTCCGCAGTTCGAAATGTTGAAATCCCGAAGGAGAAGAAAGGTGAATATCGGGTTTTAGGCATCCCAACCATCAAAGACAGGGTTGTCCAGATGGCAGTAAAGATGCTGATTGAACCTTTATGGGAAGCCGATTTTATCGACACCTCTTACGGTTTTCGCCCCCAACGAGGAGCGAAAGATGCGGTTAAGTAAATTAAGAAGAACTTGTATGATGGGTACCAGTTCATTTACAATGCTGATTTGTCGAAATACTTCGATACCATCCCTCATGACAAACTTTTTATAATGCTTAAAGAACGCATTAAAGACAAGGGAATTCTGGATATTATCGGACAATGGTTAACTGCCCCAAAGCAAATGCGCAATGGGGAATTGATTAAGTCAACGACAGGAACACCACAAGGAGGGGTAATTTCTCCATTACTGTCCAATATTTATTTACACGCATTTGACCGTATAGTAACTAATTCCCAAAGCAAATTTGCCAGGGCAAACATTCGGATAGTCCGCTATGCTGATGATTTTGTACTGATGGGGAACTACTATTACAGCAGAGAGATACTAAGGTATCTGGATTCGCTGATGAACCGGATGGGGTTAACGATAAACAAGGAAAAGACATCCATTCTTCACATCAACAAAAAGAGTTTACATTTTCTTGGGTTTGAGTTTGGGGTAATCCGTTCCAAGTTTAAATGGAACAGCAAGAATTACACGAACGTGCGCCCAAGTATAAAATCGAGGTCGAAACTTTTCACTCAAATCCGTGAGCTCCCAGGCAAGCGGAGGCACTGGAAAATAGAACCATTGATATATAAATTAAACTCGCTTTTGATAGGTTGGTTAAATTACTTTTCGATAAGTAAAGTAACCCACATCTGGGAAACGGTCAAGGTTATTATCAATCATTTGGATTATAAACTGTTCAAGTGGTTGAAAAGTAAAGGAAGGAAAGCGCACAAGCAGTTACGCAACGGCCGTACAGCATTTTTGTGTCAGACAAAGGGCTGTTAGACTTGGAAAAGTATGCGCGTTTGAAAACCCTTGCGAAAGCTCAATGAAGAACTCTATCGGTAAGCCGTATGAGCGAAAAGTTCACGTACGGTTTGATGAAGGGGGTGCTGATAGCTTACTCAGAATTATTATCTTTATGGTTAATGATTTGGAGTGGGTTATCAGGCTCTACTCTACACGCCAAGCATGAAAAAGCATATTGCACATTTGATTGAACACTTTTACGAATTAACTGCTAAATGCGTTGTGCATTTTGTATCTTTGTGAATAATTGATTTTAAAATTATGAGGACATTATATCAGAAATTTGAGACACTTTTGCAAAATACAACAACGGATTTTAAACGCTATTTGTATGGTAATATCTCGTGGGATAGCCGAATGGTCGGAATTATTGGTGCTCGTGGAGTTGGCAAAACAACAATGATTCTACAACATATCAAGGAAAATTTAGATAGCAAAAAAGCCTTGTATGTGTCGGCAGACGACATGTACTTTAGCGAGAACAGACTTCTCGATTTAGCAGATAATTTTTATAAAAATGCAGGAGAATATTTATTTATCGATGAAATACACAAATACACAGACTGGTCTCGCGAATTAAAAAACATTTACGATTCCTTTCCAACCTTAAAAGTAGTCTTCACAGGTTCTTCTGTACTTGATATTTTAAAAGGTTCTGCTGATTTAAGCCGCAGAGCAATAATTTACAAATTGCAAGGACTCTCATTTCGTGAATATTTAAAGTTTTTTCATAACTATGAAATAGAGGTTTACACGTTAAATCAAATTATCAATAACGAAGTAAAACTTCCAAATATAGAACATCCTCTACCATTGTTTAATGACTATTTAAAACGTGGATATTATCCTTTTGGGGTTGAAAATGAAATAGATTTACGTTTAGGACAAATCATCGTACAAACATTAGAATCGGATATCCCGCAATACGCAAATTTAAATGTAGGAACAAGTCGAAAACTTAAACGATTGCTTTCCATCATTGCTGAAAGTGTACCTTTTAAACCCAATTTTTCCAAGATATCAGAAATGATTAGTGTAAGTCGGAATTCCTTAGATGATTATTTTTCGTATATGGAAAAAGCAGGACTTATTGGGCAGTTACGCAATGAAACAAGCGGTATCCGTGGATTAGGAAAAGTTGATAAAGTCTATTTAGATAACACAAATATTATTTTCAACTTGGTTGGAGATAAATCAAATGTAGGAAACATACGAGAGACTTTTTTCTTCAATCAAATGCGAGTGAAAAATGAAGTAATTTCATCAATAAAAGCTGATTTTGTAATTGATAGTTTCACATTTGAAGTTGGAGGAAAAAGCAAGCAACAAAACCAAATAGAAAAAGACGGTAAATCATTCGTCGTAAAAGATGACATTGAATATGGTTATCTCAATGTGATTCCTCTCTGGGCTTTTGGATTAAATTATTAAAAAGATTAAGATGAAAAAAATGCCAGCCGCACAGTCGAGTAAGCCAGGGGAATTTCACCCCTAAACCTCAAATGTCGTCAAGTTAAGAATTCAATATAATGAGATGTCAAAAAATATTATTCTCAACTATTCCTGTATAAAACAAAAAAAGCTGCCCAAAATTTGGACAGCTTTACTATATAAGTGTGAGCTTTTATTACATTTTAGCAACTGCTTTCTCAGTTGTTTTAATAATAACTGCAGCGATTTTGTATGGATCCCCATTTGATGCAGGGCGACGATCTTCCAAACGACCTTTCCATCCATCTTCAACAGTTCCAACAGGAATACGAATTGAAGAACCACGATCGGAAACTCCGTAAGAGAAATCAGTTATGGAAGCAGTTTCATGTTTACCAGTTAAACGTTGGTCGTTTCCGGCACCATAAACAGAAATGTGCTCTTCAATATTTTTTCCGAATTCGTCGCAAATTGCGTCAAATACTTTTTTGTCGCCACAAGTTCTCATCAAGCCATTAGAGAAGTTAGCGTGCATACCTGAACCGTTCCAGTCGAGGTCTTTTCCAAGTGGTTTCGGGTGCCATTCAACATAAACACCATATTTTTCACATACTTTTTCAAGGAAATAACGAGCTACCCAAATTTGGTCACCGGCATCATGCGCTCCTTTTGCAAAAATCTGGAATTCCCATTGCCCTGCAGCAACCTCAGCGTTGATACCTTCAACATTTAAACCAGCTTCCAAACAAACATCAAAATGTTCTTCAACAATTTCGCGTCCGAAAGCTGCTCTTGCACCAACACCACAGTAGTAAGCCCCCTGAGGTGCCGGATAACCATTAGCCGGGAAACCTAATGGCAATTTTGTATCCACATCCATCAGGAAATATTCTTGCTCAAAACCAAACCAGTAATCATCGTTATCAGCATCAATAGTTGCACGTCCATTTGATTCGTGTGCAGTACCATCGGCTTTCAATACTTCTGTCATTACAACATATGCATTCTTACGAGTTGGGTCAGGGTAAATAGCAACAGGTTTTAACAAACAGTCAGAGTCTCCACCTTCTGCTTGTTGAGTAGAAGACCCGTCGAATGACCATACTTTGCAATCTTCTAATTTACCACTGAAATTGTCGCCAGACATCATAGTCTTGGCTCTCAAAGTCTGAGTTGGTTTATATCCATCCAGCCAGATGTATTCCAATTTTGATTTCATGATGTAATAATTTATTTATTAACGTAAACTTTTTCTAACTATTAGTCACAAAAATATTCTAATATGAAATGATAAATATTGTTTTGCTAACAAATTGTAAAAATTTAATACTAATTTTACATTAAAATATGGATTTTTGTCAGCAACCCTAAAAATTAACACACAGCAAGCAAAACAACATATGTTTTCATACAAACACACAGCTAAAATTCAGCTGCCCTCCAAAAATAATATATATTTTTCAAAAATACCCCTGCTTTTTTAGTGGCATTAAAATTTTAACCATTGTTAGGACTTAATCATTAAAAAATGAGTAATGCATACCAAATCCCCCTCTCCCCAACTAAACCACTACGCACCTGGAGGTACTCAGGTTCAAGTTTGAACGAAATTCAAAATGTGTAACGAAAAAGATATGAGTAAAAAATAATGAAGGAAGAAAAAATACGAATGAATTTCTCGATACTAAAATCTTTGGATGAATATGGACATCCAACAAAATTAACCGTTTATGCAAACTAAAAATAGCTGCAATAAATTGCAGGGATCAACTACAGCTCGTTTGGTAAATGCAGATCCTGTTCCCCTAAAGGATGTTATTTTAATCAAATGTGTAATTTTACGCCCCAGATGTTTTGCGTTTTGTATAAAATGAAAATGGATTCTGAAATAGATTTCATTCTCTTAATTTCACAAAAGGCAGAAAGACAACACAGACAAAACAAATAGAAAAAAACACGCTGACTGTTACTGAAAACATACATTAGATTTGGTTGTTACAGTCACATCAGAAAAAATATAAATCTCTGTAAACGTGAAAAAATATTTAGACCATTTTGAGGTTACTACCGAAATGCTGCAACAAGTAACAGCAGCTGCCATGAGCAAAGGTGGCGACTACGCCGACCTCTTCTTTGAACACAAAATTTCGAACAGTCTGGGGCTGGAAGACGGGAAAGTTAACCGGGCTTATTCAAATATCGATTTCGGGGTAGGAATCAGGGTATTAAAAGGAGACCAAACTGGTTTTGCCTATTCGGAAACAGTAACAATGGAGGCGATGTTAAACGCAGCAAAACTGGCAGCCAATATTGCCAACAGTAACACAACGCCACTCCCGGCAGAAATAATAGAAAAAGTACCTGCCAGCTACTACAGTATAAAAAAAACATGGGAAAACGTATCGGTAAAAGACAAGGTTCCTTTTGTTCAAAAAGTAAATGACAAAGTATTTAGCCTCGATTCGAAAGTGATAAAAGTAAATGCTTTTATGAACGATGAAACCAGCTACGTTCTTTTTTACAACTCTGAAGGATGCCTGTCTTATGATTACCGCCCGATGATTAGTTTCGGCGTTGTATGTATAATGCAAAAAGATAAACAAATTGAAAATTCATATGCTGCACGCTCTTTCCGTAAGGGCTTTGAGTTTCTTACCGACGAATTAATTAATGAGCTGGCCACCGAGGCAGTAGAGCGTACCAATGTACTTTTTGATGCAACAAAACCAAAGGCAGGCGAAATGCCTGTTGTAATGGGGGCTGGTGGTTCGGGCATCCTTCTGCACGAAGCCATTGGACATACATTTGAAGCCGATTTTAACCGCAAAGGCACTTCTATCTTCAGCGATAAGATGGGAAAAAAAGTAGCTGAGAATTTTATAAATATTATTGACGACGGCACATTGGAAGGCAACCGCGGTTCGATAAATATTGATGACGAGGGAAACGAAGTACAGAAAACCTACCTGGTAAAAGACGGCATCCTGAACAGTTACATACACGATAGGATTAGCGCCAGATATTATGGAGTTGCCCCAACGGGAAATGGCCGACGCGAGTCATTCAGGAATATTCCCATTCCGCGAATGCGCGCTACTTACATGGAGGCAGGCAGCAGCACAAAAGAGGACATTATTTCAAATGTAGATTACGGGGTATATGTTGATAATTTCAGTAATGGACAGGTTCAGATTGGCGCCGGTGATTTTACCTTTTTTGTAAAATCGGGCTATCTCATTGAAAAAGGGAAACTCACCCAACCGATAAAAGACATAAACATAATTGGCAACGGGCCACAAGCGCTGGCAGATATTTCAATGGCTGCCAACGATTATTTAATTGATAACGGAACATGGACCTGCGGAAAAGACGGGCAATCGGTTCCGGTTACCTGTGGCCTGCCAACGGTTTTAGTAAAAAAACTTACAGTAGGAGGAACAAATGCCTAACATTTGTTTTCTTTCCATTAAATAAATTAAAATGACAAAAGAAGAAAAATATAACCTGGCCAGATGGGCCATGAATCACGCTTTAAAAAACGGAGCCGAGCAGGTAAGCGTAAGTATCTCAAACAGCAGAAGCAACGACATTGAGGTTCGGGAAAGAAAGATTGACAAACTGGAGCAGGCTATTCAAAGTAGCCTTTCCATTCGGCTTTTTGTAAATAAAAAATACTCGGCACATTCAACCAACCGGTTGAAAAAAGAAGATTTAGCTCATTTTATAGAAGAGGCAATTGCAGGAACTCATTATCTTTCAGAAGACGAATTCCGAACACTGCCCGATCCTGATCTTTATTTCAAAGGTAAAAAAGAGGATTTGAAAGTACTTGATTCGGAATATAATTCCATTTTGCCACAACAAAAAATCGACCTTGCTTTTGCTGCCGAAAATGAAGTTTTAGGAAAAGATGAAAGGCTAATTTCTGTTTCCACCAGTTATTCAGATGGTACAAGCGAACGGGTTATGGTAACAAGCAACGGTTTTGAGGGAGATACTGCAAATTCTTATTATACATTGCATGCCGAAGTTTCAGTAAAAGGAGGCGATGCCAGGCCCGAAGCATACTGGAATGAAAGTGCATTACTTTTTGAGCAGCTCCCAAAAACAGGAATTGGCGCAAAAGCGCTGGATCGGGCATTAAAAAAGATCGGCCAAAAAAAAATTGAGTCTGGAAATATGCCTATGCTTGTTGATAACCGGCAGGTAGGAAGATTATTTGGCCCGCTTATATCGGCGCTAAACGGCTCTGCCATCCAGCAAAAAAATTCGTTTTTAATCGACAAGTTGGATGAAAAAGTAGTTTCAGATAAACTAACAATCACCGATGATCCTTTTATCGTTTCAGGGCGTGGTTCCCGCTTTTTTGATAGCGAAGGGCTAGCTACCAAAAAGCGCTCCATTTTTAAAAACGGAGTACTAAAAAATTACTATATAGATACCTATTATGGAAAAAAACTACAAATGGCTCCTACCAGTGGAAACACAACAAACCTGGTGTTTTCTGCGGGGAATAAAAATTTACAGGAACTAATAGACAGCATAAAAAAAGGAATTTTTGTTACCGGGTTTAATGGTGGAAACAGCAACGGTACAACCGGTGATTTTTCTTATGGTATTGAAGGATTTCTCATTGAAAACGGAGAACTAACAAAACCCGTTTCAGAAATGAATATTACCGGAAATATGCTTGCTCTTTGGTCAAATATCGGAGAAATAGGCAACAATATAAACACCAACTCTTCGTGGCTTGCCCCTTCTATTCTATTTGAAGGTGTTGATTTTAGCGGTATTTAAACTGTAAACATAAAACATGAAAGAATACATATTCAAACAAGGAAGCATAAATGAATTGGATCTAATAAAACCTCTATGGGAAAAATTGAATCAACTACATTCCAATTTATCCCCTAATTTCAAATCCTGGTTTCTGTCTAAAACATGGGATTTAAGAAAAAGTGATTTAATAACAAAATCAAAAGAGATACACATTAATTATGTCACCAACAGGACAAACATCATAATTGCTTATTGCATAAGTACCATAGACAATAAAGATGAGACGATGGGGGAAATTGATTCAATATATATTGAAGACACCTATAGAAAAAACGGAATTGGAAAAAGGTTAATGAACGATGCACTTGATTGGCTAATCGGCAAAGGAACGACACTGCAAAAACTTGATGTAGCAGCAGGAAATGAAAAAGCTCTTGATTTCTATAAACAATTCAACTTTTACCCAACAAATATTATATTACAAAGAAAATAAATGCATTTGCCACCATTGCTTAACGAAAATATACCTCACTCACAGGCTTGTAAATCAAAAACTTTTATATACTTTTGCGCCGAATTAATTTTAAGCTGTTGTTATCTAACGCGATGCTGCGGCTTAAACATTGTATAACAAGAAAAACAGTTCTTTAAAATGTATTTAACAACTGAAAAAAAACAAGAATTTTTTGCCCAATTTGGTAAAAATGAAAAAGACACAGGAAGTGCAGAAGGTCAAATTGCATTGTTCACATTTAGGATTAACCACCTGACTGAACACCTGAAGCAAAACAAAAAAGACCACAGCACCCGCCGTGCATTGATTAGATTAGTTGGTAAACGTCGTTGTTTACTCGACTATATTAAAGGAAAAGATATTGAACGCTATCGTTCGATACTTAAAGAATTGAACTTACGTAAGTAAAATAAATAAAAAGGCAATGCATTGTATTGCCTTTCTTTTTTGTAAATTGCAAAACCTCACCACCCATTGTAATTAAAAACTGACAGGTAAGTGTCTGTAAAAGGAATAGAATTATTTCTCGTTCAGTGTCAATTGTTCACTGTTTTTTGACACATGGCTTAATAAAAAAAGCAAACAGAAAGAAGTAAATCTTGTCAATCAGGCATCCACTCTGTCGTAAAAATGATTTATTAAATTATGGTAAATGCAACAATTAAAACAATCGAACTGGCAGATGGCAGGACTATCACCATCGAAACAGGCAAACTGGCCAAACAAGCTGATGGTTCGGTTGTAGTACGAATGGGTGACACCATGTTGCTGGCTACAGTTGTGTCGGCAAAAGAAGCCAAAGAAAATGTAGATTTTATGCCGGTATCGGTTGACTACCGTGAAAAGTTCTCAGCTGCGGGCCGTTTTCCCGGAGGATTCCTTAAAAGGGAAGGAAGACCCAGTGATGAAGAAATTCTGATTGCCCGTTTGGTCGACAGGGCTATTCGTCCTCTTTTCCCTGAAGATTACCATGCAGAAACGGCAGTAATGATTTCACTAATTTCTGCGGGGAAAGACGAAATGCCTGATGCACTGGCAGGATTGGCTGCCTCTGCCGCAATTGCTGTTTCAGACGTTCCGTTTGTTACTCCAATTTCAGAAGTCAGGGTTGCCCGTATCAACGGAGAATTTGTTATCAACCCAACGTATGCGGAGCTTGAAAAAGCAGACCTCGATATTATGGTTGGTGCATCGTTCGATAATATTATGATGGTAGAAGGCGAGATGAATGAAGTTACCGAAGAGGTAATGCTGGAAGCCATTAAATTTGCTCACGAAGAAATTAAAAAACATTGTAAAGCACAGGAAGAACTTGCGGCTGAAATTGGCGTTGTAAAACGTGAATACTGCCACGAAAATAACGTGGAAGAACTCAGGGAAAAGATAAAGGCCGACCTGTACGATAAATGTTACGAAATTGCGAAACAACAGATAAAGAATAAACAGGAACGCATGTCTTCATTTGATAAAGTACGCGACGAATACATCGAAGCATACAAAGAGGCAAATGCCGAAAATGAAGAAATTGACATCGAGCAGCACGAAATGCTTATTAAAAGATATTTCCACGATGTTGAGAAAGAAGCCATGCGCAGAATGATTTTAGATGAAGGCATTCGCCTGGACGGCAGAACAACAAGCCAGATTCGTCCTATCTGGGGCGAAATTGACTATTTGCCGGGAGCACACGGTTCTGCTATTTTCACCCGTGGTGAAACACAAGCGCTTACATCTGCAACCCTGGGAACAAAAATGGATATCAAAATCATTGATGGCGTTACCGTTCAGGGAAAAGAAAAATTCATGCTGCACTACAATTTCCCTCCGTTTAGTGTTGGTGAGCCTAAAACACCACGTGGAGTTGGAAGACGTGAAATAGGACATGGAAACCTTGCTCACCGTGCTCTGAAAAAGATGCTCCCAGCAGATCTTCCTTATGTAATTCGTGTTGTAACCGACATTTTAGAGTCTAATGGTTCGTCTTCAATGGCAACAGTTTGTTCAGGAACAATGGCGTTGATGGATTCTGGTTTGAAAATAAAAAAACCGGTTTCTGGTATTGCCATGGGTTTGATTACAGATAAAGGCTCAAATAAATTTGCTGTTCTCTCCGATATTCTTGGAGATGAAGACCATCTGGGAGATATGGACTTTAAAGTAACCGGAACTGTGGATGGAATTACCGCCACTCAGATGGATATTAAAGTGGACGGACTTTCTTACGAAGTACTCGCACAAGCACTGCAACAGGCCAAAGAGGGGCGTTTACATATCATGGGAAAAATGATGGAAGTTATCTCCGAACCACGTGCTGACTACAAACCAAATGTTCCACGAATTGAAACAATTCAGATTCCAAAGGACATGATTGGCGCAGTTATCGGACCGGGTGGAAAAATCATCCAGGCTATTCAGGAAGAAACCGAAACAGTTATTGTTATTGAAGAAAACGACAAGGTAGGTATCGTTGAAATTTCGGGTGCAGGATTAGAGCCAATTGAATCTGCAAAAGCAAGAATCAAGGCTATTATAGCCATTCCTGAAGTGGGAGAAATTTACACCGGAAAAGTAAAATCAGTAGTTTCTTTTGGTGCGTTTATCGAAATTCTTCCCGGAAAAGAAGCTTTGTTGCACGTTTCTGAAATGGATTGGAATAGAGTGGAATCTCCTGAGCAATTCACAAAAGAAGGTGACATGATGGAAGTGAAACTTATTGGTGTAGACGAAAAAACAGGTAAGTTAAAACTATCCAGAAGAGCGCTTCTTCCAAAACCGGAAGGATATGTTGAAAGACCACCAAGAACAGATCGCCCGCCCAGAAGAGACAACAATGGTAGGGACAATAACCGACGCGACAACAATAGACGTGATAATAATTGGAAACCACGACGCGACAATAACTAATATACCAAAGCCGTTCAGCAATGAACGGTTTTTTTATTCCTTTATACTTTTTTTATAATTTTACTCCACAGCATTAATAGAAAAACAATGGGAGACTGGGCTACCAAAATAATTGAAACTGTTGATACAAAGTTGAAAGGCACAAAAGACAAAGACCTTCGCTTTTACAGAATAGATGAGTTTAAAAGAAACATTGAACGAATTGATTCTTTCTCTCAGAATTGCCCCTATTGCCTAAAACAAAAAACAGGAATCGCTGAAGTTGTAGAAAAAATTGACCATGCCGTTCACACACCTGGAAAAGATCGCAGAGAATACGACAGACTGATTAGCAAGCTTTCCGGGCACATGCAAAAGGAACACGGTTTCCATACGCCTTTCTATTTTGTGTATCTTTACTCTTTCTTCGGAATGGTTGCCGGGATGCTGGCAGGCTATCTGCTTCTAAAAATATTTCCGGCATACAACTGGGTTATGTTATCCATTGGTTTTTCGGCAGGGTTACTTACAGGATACTTTATAGGTAGCTCAAAAGACAATAAAATAAGAGTAAATAAGAAGCTTATGTAAATAATTTGTTTTGATCCAGCCCAGGTTTCAGGTGTTCATTTCTATCTTTTTTCCTAATTGCATCAAATTATTTTCTTGAATAAATAGTCCTCTGCTGTTAAAAAATTATACTGTATTTTTGGAAACACAAAAAAACAGGAATAAGCATGCAGTTTTTAGTTATTGAAGGGAACATTGGTGCAGGAAAAACAACGTTGGCATCTATGCTGGCAGAAGACTATAACGCCAAACTTGTTTTGGAACAATTTGCAGATAACCCTTTTCTTCCGAAATTTTACCACGACCAGGAACGTTATTCTTTTCCGTTGGAACTATCTTTTCTGGCTGATCGGTACAATCAAATAAAAAAACAAGTGCTCGACCTCGATCTGTTTCATTCCTTTCTTGTGGCTGATTATTACTTTGCAAAATCATCCATTTTTGCAAGAAATACATTAAAAGATGATGAATACAGACTGTTCAGGCAAATTTTTGATATTGTTTTTGAATCGATGCCCAAACCGGATCTATATGTGTACCTGCACACAGATTCGAATAACCTGCTGAATAACATATCAAAAAGAGGACGCGACTACGAACAAAATATTTCAAAAGAATATTTGGAGAAAATACGGACTGGATATTTCAATTTCTTGAAACAAATCACCACGTTTCCAGTTTTAATTATTGATATAAACAATATAGATTTTGTTCATAATCCTGATCATTATGGACAATTGAAAGGTGCAATCTTTAAAAGAGATTACAAATTAGGGCTAAACAGACTAATATTGTGATAAAAACTTGTTTAGCTGCTTTTTTATCAAAAAAAGCTTGTTATTTTTGTGACTGATCGAAAAAATTCATAAATAATTTTAAAATAATATTGTCCGTTATGAAAAAATTCAGTTTTAAACCATTGGTGCTCGCTGCTTTGGTAGCAGTGTTTTTTTCAGGATGTGCTGGACTGAAAAAAATGAAAAAGAATGCTGATCAGATTCAATTCAAAGTTACCCCTGAAGTACTTGAGGCTCATGCCGGGGAAGTCGATGTTGCTATTGACGGAAGATTTCCTGCAAAATATTTCAACAAAAAAGCAACTTTGGTTGCTACTCCTGTGCTGAAATACGAAGGAGGTGAAACTTCTTATGGACCAGTTACAGCACAAGGGGAAAAAGTAGAAGCGAATAATAAAGTTATTAGCTACAAAACAGGTGGAAGTTTTAGCTACAAAGATGCTGTTGACTACAAAGATGCAATGGCTAAATCTGAATTGTATATAAACATTACTGCTTCAAAAGGAGCCAAAACACTTGATTTCGACCCTATTAAAATTGCTGACGGCGTAATTGCAACCAGCGAATTGGTAGTAAACATGCCAAAACCAATTTTAGGTGTTCGTCGCGAGCCTAACACTACCGGGAAATACGATCCAAATATCGACCCGTTCCAGAGAATCGTTCCTGACGAAATGATGGCTGACATCCACTACCTCATCAACAAATCAAATGTTCGTAAAACAGAAACAGAAGGTTCTGATGTTATTGCTTTCGAAGATTACACTAAAAAAGCAAACGAAAATGACCGCATTGATTTGAAAAATGTAGAAGTTTCTGCTTATGCTTCACCAGATGGAACCATCGATTTCAACACAGAACTGGCAGCACAACGTAAAAATACATCTTCTGCTTTCCTTGCTAAAAAGTTAAAAGAAGCAGGTGTTAATGTTGAGTTGAAAACCAAATATACTCCTGAAGACTGGGAAGGTTTTAAAGAGTTAATGGAAAAATCAAACATTCAGGATAAAGAGCTTATTTTACGTGTACTTTCAATGTACAACGATCCTGAAGTACGTGAACGTGAAATCAAAAATCTTTCAGAAGCATTTACAGATGTAGCTGACGAGATTCTTCCTCAATTGCGTCGCGCGAAATTACTTACCAGCGTTGACTTGATTGGAAAAACAGACGAAGAATTAAAAGCTTTGGCAAAATCAGATCCAGCTTCTTTGAACCCTGCAGAATTACTTTATGCTGCTACATTGTTTGAAGACCTGAATGAACAACTTTCTATCTATAATTCATTCATTAAAATCTACTCTGATGACTGGAGAGGACCAAACAATGCTGGTTACGTTCTTGTAAAACAAGGGAAATACGACGAAGCAAAACCATTATTTGAAAAAGCTGAAAGACTTAGAAATAACGAGCCTATTGTTAAAAATAACCTTGGTGCAGTTGCATTACACAGTGGCGATGTTGCTCAGGCAGAAACATTATTTGGTGCTGCTTCAGGCGCTGGTGATGAAGTAAACTACAACCTTGGTATGGTTAGCGTTAAAAAAGCAAACTACAACCAGGCTGTAAAATATTTTAGCAAAGATGCTGATGTAAATACTGCCCTTGCAAAGATTCTTGCAGGCGACAACAATGGTGCATTGAAAGATTTAGAAACTTTCGATCGTCCTGACTGCTTCATGAAAGAATACCTAAAAGCTGTTATTGGCGCTCGCACAGCTAAAGAAAATCTGCTTTTCGAAAGCTTGCAGAAAGCTGTTGACATCAATGCTGATATGAAGGCTCAGGCAAAAACAGACATGGAATTCGCAAAATATTTCGACAATGCGAAATTCAAAGCAATTGTAGACTAAATACAATAAGCAATAATATATTGAAGGCAATCCGGTTATGGGTTGCCTTTTTTTGTATCTCAATTTTCGCATACTCCCGCAACCTTTTTCACGCTCTGACAATCATAAACATATGACTGTTATACCATATTTCTTGTTAATTTACCCAATAATTATTAACTTGACATCATGGCAAAAACAATCGACATCACCATCAAGGAAAGCGAGGAACACCTGATGTACCTTCTCCGCAAACAAGACAAGCTTTTACAGCAAGGCAGGGTGAAAGCATTATTACTGATAAAACAAGGCAAGGTACGTTACACTTATGAATTATCGAAGAAGTTAAAACGTGGGCGTAAGACCATTTATAACTGGCTACAAATGTACCAGGAGAAAGGCATCGATGGGTACCTGACGGTATCAAGCCGAGGCAAACGCAAAGACAAGCTTTCAGATAATGAAAAACAGGGCATTGCCAGAAAATTGCAGGATGCATCAACAGATATAACCAGTTATGTGGAACTATGCCATTGGGCAAAATCGGAGTTTGGGAAAGAAATCCCTTACCATGTGATATATAAATATTGCCGTTCCCGATTAAATTCAAGGCTAAAAATTGCACGAAAATCACATCACAGGAAGGACGAGCAGGCTGTTGAAGCCTTTAAAAAAACTACCAGGGTTGATTGAGGGGTTTAGAAACAGTCTGGATAAAAATAAGTATGAGTCCATAAACATTTATTTCCAGGATGAAAGCCGCTTCGGTTTAATGACCAGACAAAAGCGGGTACTCGTATCAAGAGGGATAAGGCCTGTAGGCAGGTTCCAGCACAGTTACAAGTGGTTATGGCTTTGGGGTTGCTTTTCTCCTGTCACCGGGGATGCCTTTTACTGGGAAACACCGAAAGTGGACAACGCTATTTTTGAAGCTTTCCTGAAAGATTTTAGCCGAAACAGGCCAAAAGAACTTAAGTTAATGGTTATTGACAATGCCGGATTTCATTCCTGCCAGAATATAACCATCCCGGAAAATATCAGGCTGGTGCGGATTCCTGCCTATTCCCCGGAACTCAACCCGGCAGAAAAGGTGTGGCAGTGGATGAAAGACAGGGTGGCAATGAAATTTTTCGAATCAACCAAAGCTTTACAGGACAAAATAACTCACATGGTACATCAACTCACACCCGAACTGGTAAAATCAATAACCGGATATGAATTGTACACCAAAAATTTTATTGGGTAAATTTGTCGCTAAAATGGTATTATTTGCCAAATAAAAATTCTCTTGACAACGATTTGCGCCATTCTGCTTTTTGAAAATGCAATGGCGCAATATTCTTATTGGGGAAGAACAAGCAATCTGGCAACCGGGTATCCGTTAGGAGGAGTAAGCATAACACACAAAAATACAGGAACCACTATAATGTCCGACACAAACGGGGCATTCTCCTGGAATTCCAATCAACTGGAAGAATCATCCCACTTTCAAATCATATTTAATATGTTCTTTGCTCCTGACGATAAAGATGTTTCATTACGTATTTTTACACTTGACGGGAAAAACATAGTAAGCACGGGCAAACTTGGAAAGGGAGGAAGTTTTCTTCTTCCCCGGCTAAATCCGGGAATTTATTTGTTACAAGTTGTTTCGGAGAGAGAGACCGAAGCGTTAAAACTTTTCTCTTCAGGAGAAGACATTACTTTTCTTCAGGATAAAACAATGGAAGAAGATTCATCTTCTTATGATTCTCTTACTTTTTCAAAAGATGGTTACTACAGTGTACAAATGGCACTACCGCAAAAGGACACAATTATTCATGTAAAACTATTATCAAAAGGAGAGAATGAGCTGAATTACCTAAACGGCCTACCGAACTATGAGGCTTTTAATGTTTTACAAAGTAGTCCTTTTATTACCAATCAGGGAGAAGTAGAATCTGTTAAATTTCTTTATGACGAAAACAAAAACCTAATGTATTACATGAATAGTAAGCGGTATGAAATTCACTATTACTTTGCAGAGCAATTCCTGGGCTACAACAAAGGGCATTATCATTTTAACATGACCCAATATACCAACTCAGGAGAACGATATCTTTACCCGGGAGAAATAAACTATTATACCTCGCTAAAAAAATATGTTATCCGGTTTTACGCAGGTGATAAAATGGGATGCAGCAAAATACAGAAAATATTTCAGAAAATCTATGCATCATCGTATTTGAAAGGAAACCTGTTTCTATATCCCAATAATTCAAAATGGGAAGATTGCGGCAACGTGCCCCTTATAACATCCGATGAATTGTATGAAGGTCAAAATTATCAGGCGCTAAATTTGGCCGAAGGCTTTGGTTATTTGCACAAAGTAGATATTAACAATTTAAACGAAACTTACCTGGGGAAACACGATATTGTGATGCTAAATGGCATCCCTAACGATGTGTCAGTAGTTGCAGGAATCATTACAACTGAATTTCAGACACCGCTAAGCCACATTAATATTTTAAGCCACAATCGCGGTACTCCAAATATGTCGCTCCGAGACGGATGGAATAACCAAAAACTAGACTCGTTAATGGGAAAACTGATTTACCTGCAAGTGCAAGCAGATTCTTTTCTGGTAAGGAAAGCCTCCCTGGATGAAGCTTCTGCTTTTTGGTCAAAAAACGAACCTCAAACAGTAAGTGTTCTGGAAAAAGATGAAACCACTTCTGGTTTGATAGAACTCACAACAGTTAATTATTCATCTGTTAACCTTATTGGAGGCAAAGCGGCCAACTTTGCAGAAATGCTAAAAATTAAAAGTCCGGCAATCCCCGTACCTGAAAGTTCATTTGCCATTCCTTTTTACTACTATATTCAACATGTAAAAAACAACCAGATTCAACCACTAATTGAACAGCTTTTGTCCGACGAAACATTTAAAACCGACTTGGAGTACAGGAAAAGTAAACTGAAAGAACTAAGAAATAAAATCATTGAAGCTCCCATAGATCCGTCACTGGTTAATTTAGTAAAAGAACGAATCAACAACTTCAGAGATTTTGATGCTTACCGGTTTCGCTCTTCAACCAATGCTGAAGACCTGGAGTTTTTCTCCGGAGCCCGCCTCTACGATTCTTATTCGGCAAAAAAAGATCACGACAGAAAGACCATTGCCAATGCCATAAAAAAAGTATGGGCAAGCTTGTGGAATTTCAGAGCCTTTGAAGAACGTGAATATTATAGAATAGACCAACTTTCCACAGCCATGGGGATTTTAATACACCGTTCTTTCCCAAGCGAAGATGCGAATGGCGTGATTATAACCCAAAATATTTACAATATAAACCCGGGATTTATTGTAAATGCGCAATTTGAAGAATACAGCATTGTTTCTCCGGAGCCAGGCATACTTCATGATCAAATTATTTTATACACTTATTCATTGGATGGAGAGCGTGATTTTACCATCGAATATTTATCGCACTCAAACATTGAAGGATTTCAAGGCCAGAATGTCTTAACCGACAATGAACTTTACCAGCTCGGGGCCTATTGCATGCAACTAAAGGAACACTTCTTTAACCAGGTACCGCACTCATGCAACTGCCTTTTTGATGATTTTGCCCTTGATATTGAGTTTAAAATAGATTCCCCAAACGGGAAAAGAAAACTGTACATAAAACAAGTGCGGCCTTACAATTAGTTCTATTCAGAATAATTTGACGAAGAATGAAAAAAATCCTTTTTAATCTTCCCAATAAAGCCTAATTTTCCAAATCAGAATACTAAAAATTACCATTATAATGGAAATCATTAACAAGTACATTGAAGAAAACAAAGCACGTTTTCTGGAAGAGCTTTTCGGATTAATCCGTATTCCTTCCATAAGTTCTGTAGAAAGCCACAAACCCGATATGTATAAGACTGCAGAATACTGGAAAGAGTTACTGTTAAAATCGGGAGCAGACAAGGCAGAGGTATATGAAACTCAGGGCAATCCGGTTACCTTCGGAGAAAAGATTATTGACCCGGCACTACCCACTGTGCTGGTTTACGGGCACATGGATGTAATGCCTGTCGATCCGGTAGAAGAATGGCACACACCACCTTTTGAACCAATTATTCGTGACGAGAAAATTTGGGCACGTGGAGCAGACGACGATAAGGGCCAGAGCATGATGCACGCAAAAGCTTTTGAGCTGATGGTGAAAACAAATACGCTTCCCTGCAATGTAAAATTTATGATTGAAGGAGAAGAAGAGATTGGTTCGCCCAACCTGGGAAAATGGTGCGAAGAAAATAAAGAAATGCTAAAAGCAGATGTTATACTTGTTTCAGACACATCGCTTATTGCTCCGAATGTACCGTCCATTACAACGGGACTGCGTGGTTTAGCTTATTGGCAGGTTGAGGTAACCGGGCCTTCACGGGACTTGCACTCCGGACAATTTGGCGGAGCTGTTGCTAATCCAATTAACACGCTCTGCACAATGATAGCCCAAATGGTGGATAAACATGGGAAAATTACCATTCCCGGCTTTTACGACGATGTAATGGCGGTTTCACCGGAAGAACGCGCACTGCTGGCCAAAGCTCCGTTTAATGAAGAAGCATACAAAAAGGGACTCAATGTAAAAGAACTGGCTGGAGAAGAAGAATATTCAACCAATGAAAGAACCGGCATCAGGCCATCGTTTGATGTGTGTGGTATTTGGGGTGGTTACACAGGCGAAGGCGCTAAAACTGTGTTGCCATCCAAAGCCAGTGCAAAAATATCTTCACGTTTGGTACCCAACCAGGATCATTTAAAAATAGAGAAATTATTTGCAGAATATTTTAAAAGCATCGCTCCAAAGTCGGTAAAAGTAGAAGTTACATGGTTACACGGCGGACAAGGATATGTTTGCCCCATAGATATTCCGGCTTACAAGGCTGCAGAAAAAGCATATACTGACATTTATGGAATTCCACCTGTACCAATACGCTCGGGTGGAAGTATCCCAATCATTTCTACTTTTGAACAGGTACTGGGAATTAAAACTGTATTGATGGGTTTTGGTCTTGATACAGATACCATTCACTCACCCAATGAAAATTATCCTTTGGAACAATTCTTTAAGGGAATAAAAACCATCCCTCTCTTTTACAAATATTTTGTTGAGATGAGCAAATAAAAATACATTTTATGCAAAAAGATGGCACGCGGTTTTCCATCCGTAAGCCATCTTTTTCAAACCAAATAGCATAAGAATTTACAGAATAATAAAGTGACTTCCACCAAAAACAAGAAGATGAATCGGATAATCCAGGGTTTCACATGTCAATCCTTTATTGTAAGTTTGAAGAAGTGTTGAAAATTCGGAAGCCATGTCAAAGAAGATTATCTTTATTGTTGCTATAATACCATTTTTTATGTTTTCCTGTAAAAAGGAAAAACAACCCAATTTTGTATTTATATTGGTTGATGATCTGGGATGGGCAGATGTAAAATGCAATTTTCCTGAAAGCTTTTACGACACACCCAACATTGACAAAATGGCTGAAAATGGAGTGCGATTCACACAGGCCTATTCTGCCAACCCGGTTTGCAGTCCCTCGCGAGCAGCATTACTCACAGGAAAACATCCCAACTGTTTGGGTATTACCGACTGGATTCCGGGAGACGATCCACAAAAGAGGCCATTGTTAGGACCTAAGGACCGGAATGAACTGGCATTGGAAGAGATTACCATTGCAGAGAAGCTAAAAGAAAAAGGATACAAAACAGGTTTTGTAGGCAAATGGCACTTGGGAGGAGAAAATTTCTATCCCGAAAACCAGGGATTTGACATTAACATTGGAGGGAATGATAAAGGTAGTCCTCCGGGAGGTTACTATTCTCCTTATAAAAATCCAAAATTGACTGACGGCCCCGAAGGCGAATATTTAACTGATCGACTGACCAGCGAAGGCATTAAATTTATTAATGAAAATGCCGAAGAACCGTTCTTTTTATATTTGTCGTACTATACAGTGCACAGGCCTATAGAGGCGTCACAGAAATTTATTGAGCAATACAAGGAAAAACGTGAAAAGCTTGCACCCGAGGAAGTGCCTTACCATCAGGAAGGAGAAGGCTGGACAAAAAAAATGCAGGAGGATGCGGCCTATGCTTCTATGGTAGCCGCCATGGATGAAAATGTTGGACGGATAATGCAAACACTACATAAGCAGGGACTGGATAAAAACACATGGGTAATTTTTACCAGCGACAATGGTGGACTCTCTACTCTCCACAAAAAAGAAGCCCCTACCAGTAATGGCCCGTTACGCGCCGGGAAAGGCTGGTGCTACGAAGGAGGGATTCGGGTTCCTCTGGTAATAAATGGGCCGAGTATTCTTAACCCCGGAAGAACAACCGACCAACCTGTAATTGGAATGGATTTTTTTACCACTATATTGAATCTGGCCGGAGTAGAACACAGCGATAATGACGGAGTTGATCTTTCAACTTTACTTACAGAAGAAAAACCATTAAATAGAGACGAACTATTCTGGCATTATCCGCATTACCACGGCAGTGCATGGAAACCAGGTTCAGCCATACGAAAAGGAGACTGGAAACTGGTAATTCATTATGAAGACAACAGCACTGAACTTTTCAACCTGAAAGATGATCCTGGGGAAACCACTAATCAGGTAAATAATAACCCTGAGAAAGCAACGGAGCTAAAAACATTACTGGATAAAAAGCTGGCTGAAAGTAATGCAAAATTCCCGGAACCAAATCCCGATTTTGCTCCACGGGATTAACAAACACATGCTACTTTCTGATTGGCGTTGCCACATTCCATGTGCGTGTTGCATTGTCAAAACCACCTGGGCCATCGCCGGTAGCACAATACAAACAAACGGGTTTCCCTTTTTCAATTAACAATTGCGGCCGCTCAAAACTCCCCAAATTCACAGAAGTTCCATCGTCCCAATGAATGGTACGTGAATAGGCTTTGGGGGGCTCGCTAATTTGCCAGTCAATCCCGTTTTTTGAAGTAGCATGCACGCCTGCCTGAAACTCCTCAGTCAAATTTCCCGATTGGTCTTTCGCAATCATTTCGTAATGATTTCCGGCCCACCAAATGTATGGATCTTCCACATAAAAATCCATATAATCATCACGAATACGTTCAAATGGCTGTTCCCAGCTTTTCGCTTTGGCAACGCCAAGGCGAGTTCCCTTTCCCGGAACATTGGAACGATATACCAGCAGAATGCTGCCATCATCAGCTACGCAAGGCGCAGGATTTGTTGTTACATTGTCATCCCATTTCCCGGGGCGCGGTTTTAGAATAGGTTCGTCCCTTCTCTCCCACGGGCCAAATATTGATTTTGAAGTAGCCTGGCCAATACGCAAATTGCTATATGTTTTATTTTTGAGGCTCCCTATTTCTGAGGAAAGAGTATCACCCAGTAATTCGGGAACCGGCCCGTCTCCGTCATATGTTGTTCCGATGTAGTATAACAAGAAGGTATCACCACTTTTATGAATGGTTGGGTTGTGCGTAACGCGTCCATCCCAGTACTGGCTTCCCCGGGGCTTTAACACTACTTCCTGAAATGAAAAAGGTCCTTCAGGTTTGTCTGACACTGCCCTTACTACTTCCGAGTAAAAAATGTATCCATTAAAAAATGGGTATTTTTTAGGCCAGCGGGAAGCAAACATGTGGTACTTCCCATCTTCACCTCGTATTACGGAAGCCCCCCAAACCCAATATCCATTCATCTCAAAACCACCGTTTTTTACAGATGGCTCCAATTTATCAATAAAGGCAGTGGGTTCATTTTTGCAAGAAAGGCATCCAATCAAAAAAAACAGAATGAATACCAAAAAAATTTTACCGTTCATTTCACTAATGATTTAGGTTTCAGTAAAGGTATAAAATGTAAAAACAAAAGCAGGAAATTATTGCATCCTTTTAATTCTACGTTAATACCCTGAAATGATTTCTGTTACTATTATTTATTCATTGTGAAAAATAGAAAGTTCAAGATGTAAGAACGAATTAAAAATCATGGTGTTAAAAAAGGATTGTTTATCTTCGCTGTGAATTAAGAGTGTAGTTCTTTTTAATGGAAAAGGCAAGTCTCCCATCTTCTTTTACTTATGAGTATCATGATAAATGTGGAGGCTCCCTGTTTTCAACTTAGAGCAAATATACTATTAAAAGAGCCCCGGAGAAAGGGTGTTAAGAAAATTATCTATTGAAATAAAAAAAGGAAATCGAATGAAAAGGTACTTGGTTTTTGGGTTAGTGATTTTAGCTTTTGCCTGTAGCCGGCAAGAAGGTTTCAAAATAAATGTAAATCTGGACGGAGCAGAAGGAAAAGTGTTACTTGAACAACGTGCTTCCGGAGCGTGGGTTCCGGTTGACACAGCTGATATTGTAGATGGGACAGCTGTTCTGGAAGGAAAGGTGAATATACCAGGAGATTATTATTTGTCGCTACTTGGAGAACATGCAAAAACACTCCTTTTTGTAGAGAATAGTAACATGACTGTAACAGGAAAAGCGGATTCGTTAAATGCGGTAAAAGTTACCGGTTCTGCGACACATGATGAATACAAGGAAATAGAAAGCCAGATACAAAAAATTGCCGATGAGTATATGTCTATCTATCAGAATTCACGTCAGGTAGCAGCATCCGGAGATACGGCCAAAGCCCGCGAAATGATGGACAAGGTGAATGAACTATACGAAAGTACAAATAAAATGCAGGAAGATTTTGTAAAGAACCATCCATCATCATATGCTACTCCTTATTTTCTTAGCCGTGTGCAGTATAATAAAAGCGCTGAGGGATTGGATAGTTTGGTAAGTATGCTTGACCCAAAACTGGATGCCTCGCCAACTGTTGCCGACCTGAAAGACAGGATTGAAAAAATGAAAAAAGTGGCAGTTGGACAAATTGCCCCTGATTTTACACAGAACGATCCGGAAGGAAACCCGGTTAAACTTTCAGATGTATATTCAAAAAACAAGTATACGCTTATTGATTTCTGGGCCTCGTGGTGCGGTCCCTGCCGACGGGAAAACCCCAATGTAGTTGCAGTCTTCAATGATTATAAAGACAAAGGTTTTGGGGTAATTGGCGTGTCGCTCGACCGGGAAAAAGATGCATGGCTAAAAGCGATTGACGACGATCATCTTACCTGGCCTCATGTTTCAGACCTGGCTTACTGGAGCAATGAAGCAGCAAAATTATATGCAATCAGTTCTATTCCGTCGAACTTACTGGTAGACCAAAACGGAAAAATAATTGCAAAAAACAAACGCGAAGAAGAGCTTCGTAAAACCATTTCAGATTTGCTGGATTAACTTTTTTGAAAACATAAAAACAGATAAAAGCCTTTCGAAAGAAGGGCTTTTTTATTGACCGGATTTGCTACATTTACCAGCAAAATCATGCAGAATCATTTTGGAGAAATAGCAGGGGTTTTAACCGCCGTTTTCTGGACTGTCACAAGTCTTGCTTTTGAGTCGGCCGGGAAAAAAGTTGGGTCATTAGCCGTAAATTTAATCCGTTTGGTAATGGCCTTTTTCATTATCGGAATTTACTGTTTTATTGCCCGTGGATATTTTTTACCATCAGATGCCACTTTTTTTCAATGGAAATGGCTGATTATTTCCGGGCTGGTTGGTTTTGTTATCGGCGATCTTTTATTGTTTCAGGCGTTTGTAGTAATTGGAGCGCGTATTTCCATGCTGGTAATGTCGCTGGCTCCTCCGTTTGCTGCATTCGTGGGCTGGCTGGTACTGGACGAACTTTTAACCCCTGTTCAGTGGGTGGGAATGGCTGTAACCATAAGCGGAATTGTAATTGTTATTTTAAAACGTGAAAAATCGGTAACAAACGGAACGATAAAAAAACGATTAAGATCAGGCTATTCCGTTCAAGGAATTTTGCTGGCTTTGGGTGGCGCCTTTGGACAGGCAGCTGGGTTAGTGCTCAGCAAAAAAGGCATGGGAACTTATGATGCTTTTTCGGCGACACAAATCAGGGTGCTGGCAGGTATCGCTGGCTTCTCCGTTTTGTTCTTTTTTATGAAACGGTGGCCACGAGTATGGGCGGCCATGAAGAACAAACCTGCAATGAAGCGGATTACGCTGGGAGCTTTCTTTGGCCCGTTTCTGGGAGTTGCCTTTTCATTGCTGGCTGTACAACATACCGAAGCTGGAATTGCAGCTACTTTAATGGCCATTTCGCCGGTCTTAATTATTGTCCCGTCAGTAATTATTTTTCATGAAAAAGTAAACTGGAAGGAAATTCTGGGTGCAATTGTCACCGTTGGCGGGGTTATGCTTTTCTTTTTATAAAAAAATCAGTTCAGATACACTTTTAATTCAGAGAGTTTCATCTGTCTTTCCATAGAGAAGGTCACACTTTCGCGCTCTACTTTATCAAGCAAAAAATAGGCTTTCCTGAAAAAATCAAATTTCTGTGATGCACTTTCTTCCAACTCACCCTGTTCTTTTAAAACATAGGCAATCATCTCCAGATGCTCATTGGTGAATTTTCGTTCAGACACCAGGTAGTTTAGCAAATCCTCAATGCTCTTCTCTCTCACCTGTTCATCCATCTTCAGGCATTTATAAAAGTAATTTATTTGATCTAATGCGGGCTCTTTCTCCCCCCTTTGCCGGTAACGTAATATTTTCTGAATAACTTCAAAAAGCATTAGTAACTGACGCATCAAATAATCTCTTTCAATTCCCATTCTTTTATACTTTTCCCGAATAATTATTTTCTGTATCAATAGAAAATAAACAATTCGTTTGTTTGCCTTGGTTAGGGTTAAAGATAATGTTTAGTTTTGGGAAAATTTTTATTACATGGGCTATTTTGATGACCTTTTTGACAAAAATGAGTTTAGCGACGGGCTACAGGAAGGTGCTGACTATTATATGGAAAACGGATACAGGGTGATGACAGAGAGCTATCTCACACGCCGTGGATACTGTTGTGGAAATGGATGCAGGCATTGTCCGTACTGGCCAAAAGCCCGAAAAGGGAATCGTGTTTTGAAAGGATAAATTGAGAAGATTTTTTATTTGTTGAAGATATTTTAAAAGTGGAATTGTTAGAAAAGCAAAAAATATGAAAAGCAAAGATCTCCGTATTGTTTTTATGGGAACACCTGATTTTGCAGTAGCCAGCCTTCAGGCTTTGGTAGAGGGCGGTTACAATTTAGTTGGTGTAATAACTGCTCCCGACAAACCGGCCGGACGTGGAAAAAAATTGTCTGAATCTGCTGTAAAAAAATACGCTGCGGAAAAAGGATTACATATTCTTCAGCCAGAAAAATTGAAAAATCCGGATTTTATTGATAAGCTGCAGAAACTAAAAGCGGATTTACAGGTTGTGGTTGCTTTTCGTATGTTGCCCGAAGCGGTTTGGAATATGCCTCCGCTCGGGACTTTTAATTTACACGGCTCATTGCTGCCACAATACCGTGGAGCAGCACCTCTGAATTGGGCCATTATAAATGGTGAAGCCAAAACTGGGGTAACAACATTTCTGCTCGACAAGGAGATTGATACTGGAAAAATCCTTTTTAAACGTGAGATTGCAATTGATGAAAATGACACAGTGGGCGACGTTCATGATCAGTTAATGGGAATTGGGGCTAAGCTGGTAACAGAAACAGTTGATGCATTGGCACAGGGAAACATAAAAGCCATTTCGCAGGAAGAGATTATACAGGGGGAACCGGTAAAACATGCGCCAAAAATATTCAAAGACGACTGCAAAATCGACTGGACAAAAGACCGTGAAAGCATTCGTAATCTAATAAGGGGCTTGTCTCCCTATCCCACGGCCTGGACTACACTTGTTCATAAAACAACGGGAAAGGAAACGCCAGTAAAAATCTTCTTTGCGCAAAAAACAAAATCGGATAAAATAGCCAGTGCCGGAAGTATTGAAACCGATGGAAAAAACTTTTTAAATGTAGCCTGTAGCAATGGCTGGCTCCAGATTACTGATTTGCAGCTGGCAGGAAAAAAACGCATGCAAACAGCTGATTTTTTGCGAGGATTCCAACAACTAAATGAACACCTGTTTAAATAGCCGTTATAATGAGTCGTCATTTAATATCTAAAAAAAATCTTTCTTTTATGGTCATATTACTTCGCTGAAAATAAGCACATTAATCATAGATTCAAAAAAGCCAATGATTCTTCTATGGAATCAGTAAAATATTAGTATTCGAGGCACGTTATTCGTAAAATAATTTTCAGCATTACCATAACTAAATTATTTAATGAACTACCCAGCTGCAAGCAGACGGGGTATCACTGAGGAATGAGTCTTTAACTCGCAGCAAGCTGCGGGGAACTAACCCCAAAGTGATTAGAAAACTAAAAAACAATAGCAATGAAATTATATTTATTCTTTCTACTTTTATTTTTTGCAATACAAAGTTTTGGGCAAAAACATTTTGTTGGGATGCAGGGTGGACTCAATACAACAAAATACAGCGCAAACGAATCACTCTCAAACACCAAATACAGAAGCGGTTTTATCGGAGGACTCAACTACGAATTTGAGTCTAAACAAAAATTTCGTTTCGGAATTGATGCGCTATATTCTCAAAGTGGTTTTAAAAGTGAAACGGCATTACTTGAAGACTATGGAAATCTAACCGGAGGAGAAGGGGATATAAAATATAATTACAATTATTTCTCGTTGCCAGTTAAGATAGGCTATGCAATTGGTAATGATATCAAAATAATTCCCAGGATAGGTATTGCCCCCTCTCTTTTAAGTAGCGCGAAGGTAGTGGTTCCTCAATTTAATATGAATGGCGAGCATACCGGAAATAAGTCTTATGATGTTAAAAACGATGTTAAAAAGTTCGATATTGGAGGAGTTATAGAACTTGGCATGGAAAGCAAACTTTCAGAAAACATTCTGTTTTCTCCTATTATTGCATACAAAAAAAGTTTTACCTCTTTTTCAGGCAATGATCATTTTCATGATTTAGATATGAAGCATTACGGTTTTTCAATAACTTTAGCATTCAAATATCAATTGTAAAAGCACCTTCCTATACTTCTGAGAAAAACCATTATGTATGAAAGGGTTACAAAATAAATTCAGAAAAAGGCAAAGAAATAAGCAGCAGTATAAGCATTAAATATTCGCACATGATTTTATGCCTTGCTTTTTATGATGAGAGATTCAGAATTTCAATCTGCTAATAATACGTTTAATGGGAATAAGTAGTGTGCTGAAAGGCTTAAAGGAACAGCTAGCCGAAGAAGTTGATGAAAAGACCAAGGAAAACAGCCAGCGGTTTTTCAGAGAAAAAATACAATTCTACGGGGTAAAAGTTCCGGTGGTAAATAAAATCAGTAAAGAATATTTCAAATTACTAAAAGGAAAGGACAAACAGGAAATATTCGATTTATGTGAAGAACTCTGGCAGTCGGGCTACATTGAAGAGTCGTTTGTTGCATGCAACTGGACGTATGCCTTAAGAAAAGATTTCGAGCCGGCGGATTTTCCCCGTTTCAAAAAATGGGTAGATACTTATGTAAATAATTGGGCTTCGTGTGATACGTTTTGTAATCATTCGCTTGGAGAATTTGTGGAAATGTACCCGGAATTTTTGTCCGAATTAAAAAAGTTTACCAACTCAAAAAATCGATGGATGCGCAGAGCTGCTGCCGTTTCACTAATAATACAGGCCAGAAAATGTTTGTTTCTGGATGATATTTTTGAAATTGCCGACAAGCTGCTAACCGACCCTGATAATTTGGTGCAAAAAGGCTACGGATGGATGCTAAAAGCGGCAAGCCAAAGCCATCAACAGGAAGTATTTGAATACGTGATGAAAAACAAAAACATCATGCCGCGAACGGCTCTGAGATATTCCATTGAGAAAATGCCTATGGAATTAAAAGCCCAGGCAATGAGCAAATAAGTCACTGGTTGAAATATCAAATAACAAAATATTGACGATAAACTGAAGATTAAAAGAACAGATAATACAAATGAAAATCATTGATCTCAATAACTGGAAACGAAAAGAACATTTTAATTTTTTCCATCGGATGGATTACCCTCAGTATAATATTTGTATGGATTTGGATATTTCGCAGTTTCTGGCTTTCACAAAAAAGGAAAATTTGCTGTTTTATTATTCAATGATTTATGCGACAAGCAAAATCCTGAATACCATTGATGATTTTAAGATTCGCATCAGGGAAAATGAAATAGTAATGCACGATAAAGTACATCCATCGTTTACCGCTATGGGCAATGGTAGCAATGACGAGTTATTTAAGTTTGTCACCGTTGATATGGATGATGATATTTACTCATTTGTAAAACTGGCCAAAGAAACCAACCAAAATCAAACGGAGTACTTCCCGTCAGGAGTTGCCGATAGAGACGACCTGATTTATATTACCTGTGTCCCATGGATTTCTTTTACGCATATTTCGCATACTATATCATTAAACAGGAATGACTCAGTACCGCGAATTTCATGGGGAAAATATTACATGAAAGAAAGTAAAATGTGTTTGCCATTTTCAGTACAGGTGAACCATGCTCTGCTCGACGGTTTCCATGTAGGAAAATACATTGAAAAATTACAGGAATATTTAAATGAGCCGGAAGTATAAGCGTAACAGAAATACTTCGCAAAAAATCCCGATGTACCTTAATTCTCCGAATTCTGCTTATATATTAATATCCATCTCATTTTTTCACTTCTCAAAGTATAAAAACTATCTTTGGTTAAGGTATGAACGACTGAACGACTTAAAATATTACATATTAATATTTTGATAAACAGACATATATACAAGAAAGCTTAAAAGAAAAGTCATTCAGCAAACAAAAGAAATGATGAAGATTTACATTATTGGAGCTGGGGCCATAGGAAAAGCGCTGGCGGTATGTTTAAATTCACAAGGAAAAGATATGCAGTTAATTCGCGGAAGTGTAGATGACGGAAGTTTCTGCAAAGAAGAAATAACACTGCAACTTAACAGTGATTCTGAAATAACAGCAAAGATTGAATTTAGTACTCTCAGCAATTACACGAAACTGGATGGGCTTATCGTTCTTACCAACAAATCATACGGAAATGAAACACTGGCGAAAAAATTAAAAGGGAAAATTAAAAATTCCCCCATTGTTATTTTGCAAAATGGGCTAGGCATAGAACGCCCTTTTATTGAAAATGGGTTTCCCGAGATATATAGATGTGTCCTTTTTGCAACCAGCCAGAATATTTCACAAAACACTGTAAGTTACAAACCAGTTGCAAAATCCCCGATTGGAACCATAAAACAAAACCATACTCAATTGAAAACAATTGTGAATGAAATTGATTCTCCCAACTTCCGGTTTGTGGCAGACGATGAAATTCAAAAAATAATATGGAAAAAAGCCATTGCAAACTGTGTTTTTAACTCTATTTGTCCGTTGCTGGAGGTCGATAATGGTATATTTATTCGGGATGAAGATGTTTTTACCCATAGTAAAAACATGATTCAGGAGTGTATTTTGATTGCCAAAAATAAAGGAGTTGATATTGACATTCCAGAAATGGAGAAAATGGTTCTGAATATCAGTCGCATGTCAGATGGACAATTCATATCTACCTTGCAGGATATCCGTAACAAACGGGAAACAGAAATTGATACGCTAAACCTGGAAATTTCAAGAATGGCAAAAGAGATGGGCCTTGAACACCAAATACTGGAAACCAAATTACTGGGTGAATTAACTCAGCTGAAATCAAAATTAAACAGATAATCTATTTACAATGACAACAAAAAAAGAGCAAAAAGATGCTTACAAACAAATGAAGTTTCCTATGGGAGTTTTTCAAATACGAAACCTTTCCAACAACAAGGTAATGATTGACAATAGTGTTGATATGTTGTCGAAATGGAACCGCCACAAACTTGAACTTAACTTTGGCAGCCACCGAAATGCAGCTTTACAAAAAGACTGGAGAGAAAACCAGGAATCTAACTTTGCATTCGAAATCTTATCTGAACTAAAAACAAAAGAAGGTGAAGTGGTTAACTACAACAAAGAATTACGGGAACTTCAGAAGCTGGTAGAGGAAGAGTTGCAGATTAAGCCAGAACTTATTTACAAATAAACCCGTATGCATTGGAAAATATGTAGAACAGGATAGGGTAATTCGAAAATACTAAAACAATAAACAAATAACAATGGTCGGAATTAAAGCAAACAAAAAAACGCTTATTCGTTGGAAAATATATATCGACAGGGCAAGAATGTACATTGGGTATGCCCAGTTTCTAATGATTGCATTGGTTTTTCTTAAATCTTATAAAGACAGTGCAGTTGGAGAATTGATCTTTAGTAATACGACAATTGCGATACCGGTTATATTTATTTTGTTTATTGTACTCTCTCTTATAGTAGGAAGAATAGATACTTTGCTTGGTTTAAGGGAAGAAGAACTAAGAAATTCATCTACCTCCAACCCTGTAATGAGAGATATTCTTAAGAACCTTGAGGAACTTAAAGAAGAAATACGGGAATTGAAATCCAGTGAAAAACAGTCTGGATAGAGCAATAAAAAAGGATTCTCTTCCAGCTTTGGAAAAGAACCCCGGGATCTAACTTATGAATTCAGCAAGACTATTTCTTACTTTTTCTTCGCATTCATTATAAAAAAGTAAATAAGGAACCCCAGCGAAACAAACACCAGCAATATACCTATTGGAAGTACTGCATTGCGATAATCAATTAAATCGGGATTAATGCCGCGAATTACTTCAATAACAATAAAGCCAAGACCTGTGGTTAAAGCTACCAGTCCCCATTTTAGCGACGGATATTTATTTACTTCCTCTGATGTTGGCTTGGGAGGTTCCAGTAAACTAACCTTTTCATATTGTCCGGCTTTTATAAGTCGTCGCTTCAGAAGATAATCTGAAAGTAAATTTACTATGTGGTAAATCGCAAAAAAAACGATTGCCGGAATCATAATATCAGAAATCATATTCATAATAGTAAGTTTTAAATTTGTTTTCTGACCGTATGACACTACTTGTAAAAAAAATGTTGCAGTGCAGAGTAATTTTTTTTGAATATTACCTGAAAAGCAGCATTTTCTTATTCACTTAAAAGGAAAATAGAGTAAGTAAAGTAATGAATGCCCCACAATGACAAAGAAGGCTGCCCCCTCAAGACAGCCTTCTTTCTGATTTACAATGTTGATAACGTTATACTAAACACGATTCAAACATCCAGATTTGTTTTTCAGCCTGGCCAATCCAATCGCTCATTAACGCTGATGTTCCTTCATCTTCTACTTCATTCGCTGCCGCCTGAATTTCTTTAAAACTATCCAACATAAAGCGGGTATCTTCTAATACTATCTCAACTCCTGTTTTCCCATCAGAAACATCTTTTACCACTTTCAGAGTTGCAGTTTTTACATAATCTTCAAAAGTATGCAGCGGTTTTCCTCCAATCATTAAAATTCGTTCAGCAATTTCATCTACAACTTCTGCCGATTGGTTATACAGTTCTTCATATTTTTCGTGAAGCATAAAAAACATCGGGCCCTTTACATTCCAGTGCAACCCTCTCAGGTTCTGATAGAAAATTTGATAATCAGCCAATAACTTATTCAATTTTTCGATTACATTTTGATTTTTAGTTTTCATAATTCTTGTTTTTTAAAAAGTTCTTAATTCCGTTTTTTCTAACAATACAAATATAATATAAGCAATATTTATTATTTTTATACACATATAACTATATATTATAATGAATTTTATACAGCTGGAATATTTGAAAGAGCTATTTGTGCAGGGAAGTTTCTCGGCTGCAGCTCAAAAGCTGGGAGTTACGCAGCCAGCATTAAGTTTACAGGTCCAGAAACTGGAAGAAGAACTGGAATTCAAGTTACTCGACCGTAGCAGGCGACCGCTGCAATTTACAGAGGAGGGAAAATATTTCTACCACAAATCTATTGAGATTTTAAAAATGGTAGAACAGCTAAAGCAAATCTCCTTTGAAATTAGTGAAGAAGTAAAAGGGAATTTGCAAATTGGCATAATTCCAACCCTGGCGCCATATTTGGTCCCACTTTTTATAAACGAGTTAAATAACTCGTATGCCAACCTACAAATAAACATTGCTGAGCTAAAAACGGAAGAAATTATCGCCAAACTAAAACAGGGAGATCTTGACTGTGGCATTCTTTCCACCCCAATAGAGACCAATGGAATACTGTTTGAACCATTATTTTATGAACGTTTTTATGCTTATGTGTCGGAAAACCATTCGTGGTTTAAAAACGATAAAGTTGATTTGAATAAAATCAGCGAAGAAGAAGTTTGGTATTTAGAAGAAGGAAATTGCTTTCAGAACCAGGTAAATTCCATTTGTAAAATTAATTACCAGCAAAAAACACGGCAAAACCTGGTTTACCGTAGCAGTTCAATTGAATCGCTGCGAAGAATTGTTGAAAATAAAAACGGGATTACTTTTATTCCGGAGTTGGCAACGATTAATATCCCTTCAGAACTGGAAGAATTAATAAAAGAATTTGACGGGGAGCAACCTGTTCGGGAAATCAGTTTGATTATGACCAAGAACTATACAAAGGAACGTCAGATTAACGCTTTGAAAGAAATAATTCTGGCAAGCATCCCCCCGCGGATGCGAAAAAAACCGGATTCATGGATTGTTGAAACACAGCTGGCAATAAAATAAAGCCACTTCTATAGGGCTGGAATACAGTATAAATGAGTAACAAGCCTAAAAGGATTAGATGTGAGTATAGAGTAATCAAAGGAAACAGTCTACTACGGGGCACAACCTTACATATAAAAGTTAACGATAACTGCAAACAGATACAAATTACAAATCACCACTAACAGTGGTAGGCAAATTTTATATAAAACAAAAATCGCAGCAAAACAAAGTCTTACTGCGATTTTACAATTATTCGTTATCGTTGTTAATAGATATCTATTTCACTTCTTCAAAGTCAACATCGGTAACTTCACCATCATCTTTTGACTGACCTTCTGATTTTGCTCCCTGATCGCCACCAGGTGCTCCGCCCTGAGGTCCGCCTTGCGCTCCACCCTGAGCTTGTTGCGATGCATTATACATTTCCTGTGAAGCAGCCTGGAATACTGTGTTCAATTCATTCATTGCTGTATCAATCGCCGCTAAATCCTGCGATTTGTGGGCTTCCTTCAGTTTTGCCAATGCATCTTCAATTGGCTTTTTCTTATCAGCAGGAATTTTATCACCATATTCTTTCAGTTGTTTTTCTGTTTGGAAAATCAAACTGTCAGCCTGGTTAATTTTATCTGCCTTTTCTTTTACTTGCTTGTCAGCCTCTGCATTGGCTTCAGCTTCAGCTTTCATTTTTTTGATTTCATCATCAGACAAACCAGAAGAAGCTTCAATTCGAATTGATTGTGATTTACCGGTAGCTTTATCTTTTGCGCTAACATTTAGAATACCGTTTGCATCAATATCGAAAGTTACTTCAACCTGTGGTACACCACGTGGTGCTGGCGGAATTCCATCCAGGTGAAAACGTCCAATGGTTTTGTTTCCTGAAGCAATTGGCCTTTCTCCCTGCAGTACATGAATCTCAACCGAAGGCTGATTATCTGCTGCTGTTGTAAATGTTTCCGATTTCTTCGTAGGAATTGTTGTATTGGATTCAATCAACTTGGTCATCACACCTCCCATGGTTTCAATACCCAAAGAAAGCGGAGTAACATCAAGCAGCAATACATCTTTTACTTCCCCGGTTAAAACACCTCCCTGAATAGCAGCACCAACTGCAACAACCTCATCAGGGTTCACCCCTTTTGATGGATTTTTACCAAAGAACGCTTTTACTTTCTCCTGAATAGCAGGAATACGTGTTGAACCACCAACCAGAATTACTTCATCAATTTCACTTGCTGACAAACCTGCATTTTTCAATGCTTTACGACAAGGTTCTATTGTTGCGTTAATAAGCGTATCAGCCAGTTGTTCAAATTTTGCACGTGTAAGCGTTCTTACAAGGTGTTTCGGAATACCATCTACCGGCATAATATATGGCAAATTAATTTCTGTTTGAGAAGAGCTTGACAATTCAATCTTTGCCTTTTCTGCAGCTTCTTTCAAACGTTGCAATGCCATGGCATCTTTTTTCAGATTAATACCTTCATCCTTTTTAAACTCATCGGCTAACCAATCAATAATAACCTGGTCGAAATCATCTCCACCAAGGTGTGTATCTCCGTCGGTTGATTTAACTTCGAAAACACCGTCTCCCAACTCAAGAATAGAAATATCGAATGTTCCACCACCAAGGTCGAATACGGCAATCTTCATATCTCGGTCCATCTTATCAAGGCCATATGCTAACGATGCAGCTGTAGGCTCGTTAATAATACGACGAACAGTAAGACCGGCAATCTCTCCAGCTTCTTTTGTTGCCTGACGCTGAGAATCGCTAAAATAAGCAGGCACAGTAATTACTGCTTCACTTACTTCCTGACCAAGATAATCTTCGGCAGTTTTTTTCATTTTCTGCAAAACCATAGCCGAAATCTCCTGTGGAGAATATTTTCTGTCATCGATTTGTACACGTGGGGTATTGTTATCACCTTTTACAACACCGTAAGGTACACGTTCCACTTCTTTTGAAACCTGCTCAAATGTTTCTCCCATAAAACGTTTAATAGAATAAACAGTTTTATGTGGATTTGTTATAGCCTGACGTTTTGCAGGATCTCCCACTTTACGTTCGCCATTTTCAACAAAGGCAACGATTGACGGTGTAGTCCGTTTCCCTTCGCTGTTCGGAATTACAACGGGCTCGTTACCCTCCATAACTGCCACACATGAGTTTGTGGTTCCTAAATCAATTCCTATTATTTTTCCCATATCAAAATGTATTTCGTTATATATTCTTCAAAATTTCGGTAGAAAAATATCAATGACTGTGCCACCATCTATTTTATCAGGAATGACGAAATAATGACACCGGAAACTCCAAATTACCCAAATATGCTGTCATTTTCGGTGACAAAAAGGCAGAAACTTTCACTCAAATACAATATTGAACCAGATATACCTTCTTAAATAGAGTTGTTTAAACAAAGCCAATCTGAGAAACTTTAACAAATACTGATAAAAAATGATATGTAAGAACTATCGCCCCTGGTTTGTAAAAAAGTTTGCTAATTTTCGTACTTCATTTTTAACAAAAATCTACTATGGCAACTAAATCGTTACGCACTGAGCCTCAGAAACGTTTGTATTCATTAGACGCACTCCGCGGTTTTGACATGTTCTGGATTACTGGCGGAGGCGCGTTAATTGGAGCACTGGCAGGAGATACCTGGCTTGGACATCAAATGCACCATGCTGATTGGGCCGGGTTTCATTTTGAAGATCTCATTTTCCCACTTTTTATGTTTATATCGGGAGTTGCGATTCCTCTCTCTGTAAAATCAAAAATCGAAAAGAGTGTTCCGAAATACAAACTTTTTCAGAAAGTAATCACACGCTTAATTATTCTTATTTTATTGGGCATTCTTTACAACGGCACTTTTCGTGAAGGGTTTAATGACGGACGCATTGCCAGCGTGCTTGCGCAAATTGGCGTAGGATACTTTTTGGCAGCAATCATTGTTATTTACTTTGAATCGTTTCGAAGCAGAATTATATGGCTGGCAGGAATTTTAACAGGAATTGGAATCATCCAGCTACTCATCCCTGTACCTGGGGTTGGAGCTGGAATCCTGACACCGGAGGGATGTATCAACGGATTCATCGACCGCCATTTGCTGCCAGGAAGGTTGCATGGAGGTGTGTTTGATCCGGAAGGGATATTGTGTAGTATTTCAGCTACAGGGGTTACATTAATGGGGACCATCGCCGGGAATATCTTACGCAACAGAAAAACGACCGATTGGCAAAAAATTGGATACATGGCAGTTACTGGCGTGGCACTAATACTCGTTGCGTTTGCCCTTTCTTCATTTTACCCGATCATAAAAAAATGCTGGACATCTACTTTCAATATTTTAACTGGTGGCGTAAGCTTTCTGCTTCTCGCACTTTTTTATATGATTATCGACCACATGGGATTTAAGAAATGGGCTTTCTATTTCCGTGTTATCGGGATGAACTCGATTTTTGTTTACCTTTTTACGCAGATTATTGACGTACAGGTCATTTCTGAATATTTTCTCGGATGGCTTGCCATCCCAATGGGAGAATACTGGGGGAATATTCTAATTACAGTAGGCGCTTTAGCTGCTACCTGGTTATTACTGTATTATATGTACAAAAAGAAAATCTTCCTGCGCGTTTAATAACTACTACGATAAAATGACACGGAAAATTCAGGGCCAGACACCATAAAATCATCACTATCGGCTATTTTCCAGGCAAAAGATAAACTTACCCTGTTTTTTTCGTTCACCTGAGTGAAATATTCAAAATAGGGGACAAAATTATTTCTAATTGGGTCTATCTTGTCCAAACGATAAACAGTAACGCTGGGAATATATTTCACTCCGAGGCTAATCTTATTTTCCAAATCAGGAAAATATGAATATCCAATGTCGGCAATAAAACTGGCCCAATCTTGATTTTTATAATGATTATAATTGGCTTCCAGGCTAATATTACGGTTCCAGCCAAAATTTATATACCTATCATTTCGGAATTGCGCAAAACCTCCATAATAAAAATCGGGCTCACGGTTATAGTAGTTAAAAAACGGACCTATTTCAAATCGGGCTCCATTGTATCTTGGCAGAAACTCCCCTTTTAGCCACTCTGCTTCAGAAAAAGCAGGAGCTTCCAATAACATATTAGAACGCAAGAAATCGTAAACCTCACTTAATTCTTCGGCTGCACTCCTTTCTACTCCAGGTTCCCTACGTTGCTTTATTATCCCTATCTTCCCTGCCAAATTTTCTTTTTCGATTTCAGAAAATATCCGGCGAGGATAGAAATTTTTCAAAACATAATCAGCAATCATATAATGGTTCATCGGGTTCAACCGCCCCATTCCCCAGGCTCCCTTTGCGTTGATACCATACCGTAAGCGGTCAATTACTTTCTCATTACTGTATTTTTTACTTACCAGGTTAGTATCTATCAGGTTTCCTTTTGTATTTTGCCAGAAAATATCGTTCCTCCCCCATGCATTTACCTGCACCAATGTATATGTTTTCTGATCATAATAATACCGTCTTTCATAGTTGGCAGCTACCAACCCCCGAAGTCCATAAACCTGACGGTCGGCATCAATCATTCCCTCTACTCCATTCTTTCGAAATGTACCATCTCCTACCATGGGTCCTACATTAAACAACAGGTTCATGGTTTCCTGCTTATAATCAAGAAAATTCCAGACTTTTGCATTTACCTGGTAAGCTGCACTCCCAACATACAATTTCTCAGAATAGAAAGAACTATTTGAAACCAGTGATTCCCGTTCATATTGGCCACCAAACAAAGCTCCTTTGGTAATTTCCTTTTTAATATAAAACAATTGATGTGCACTATCCATTCTGGCCGGCTCAATTGCAAAAGTCAGGTTTGTTAATATCAATCCACAAATAAATAGAAATACTACCAGCCTATATCTTTTCATATTACATATTTCAAAATAAAACTCAAAATAAATAAAGCTATTGCAATGTTACACCATATTGTGGTTAATATTCGTTAAGCATGAAAAAATTTCGTTGATGAAAGCCCTATTTCTCTTTTGGAAGCTAAAAACCTTTGGTTACTTTTGTTGCGACAAACAATTGAATAAAAACAGCTATGTCGGTTCACAAAGAAGTCAGAAGAGTTACTACCCACCGGTTATCAGAAATGAAGCTCCGGGGAGAAAAAATAGCCATGCTTACTTCATACGATTACAGTATGGCACAATTGGTTGATGAAGCAGGAATTGATGTGATTTTGGTTGGAGATTCAGCATCAAATGTGATGGCTGGAAACGAAACAACCCTGCCAATAACGCTCGATCAAATGATATATCACGGAACATCGGTGGTAAAAGCAACACAACGGGCACTGGTAGTTGTAGACTTACCTTTTGGTACATACCAGGGAAATTCACGCGAAGCACTAAGTTCGGCTATTCGGATTATGAAAGAAACAGCTGCCGACGCTGTAAAACTGGAAGGCGGTTCTGAAATTTTAGAATCGGTTAATCGTATTTTATCGGCAGGTATACCCATTATGGGGCATTTGGGATTAACACCACAATCTATTCACAAATTTGGGACTTATACTGTACGTGCCAAGGAAGAAGAAGAGGCTGAAAAATTAATTTCGGATGCCAAATTGCTTGAAGAAGCAGGATGCTTTGCCTTGGTACTGGAAAAAATACCAGCTAAATTGGGAAAAAAGGTTGCTGAAGAATTAAAAATTCCGGTTATTGGCATTGGGGCAGGTTCAGGAGTAGACGGGCAAGTATTGGTTATCCACGATATGCTGGGAATAACCCAACAATTTTCACCACGATTTTTACGCAGGTACCATAACCTGGGGGCAGAAATAAAAGGTGCCGTTGGTAATTATATAAATGATGTGAAATCTTTAGACTTTCCAGGCGAGAAAGAGCAGTATTAATACGATTCCAGCCAAAACCATTAATACATTGTGGAAGTAGTTTACGAAGACAACCATATAATTGCCGTTAACAAAGCTTGTGGAGAGGTGGTACAAAACGACGAAACAGGCGATGAAACATTAATGGATATAGTTAAGACTTATCTGAAAAAAAAATATAACAAGCCGGGAAATGTGTATCTAGGCTTACCTCACCGGCTAGACAGGCCCACCAGTGGAATAATGTTACTTGCAAAAACCAGCAAAGTACTGCCACGGCTGAACAAAATGTTCCAATCGCGCGAAGCAGTTAAAAAAATCTACTGGGCTGTAGTAGATAAACGGCCACCAAAATTCCAGGACACGCTGGAACACTACCTTATAAAAAAACAAGAGCAGAATAAAAGTTACGCATATCTGCAAAAACGAGAAGGGGCAAAATACGCCAGTCTTACCTACCGCCATGTGGCCAGTGCCGAACGGTACCATTTACTGGAAATTGAATTACACACCGGAAGGCATCATCAGATCAGAGTCCAACTACTGCAGCAAAACATGCATATAAAAGGCGATTTAAAATATGGCTTTCCACGTGCAAATAAGGATAAAGGAATTCATTTACATGCAAGAAAGATAGAGTTTATACATCCTGTAAAGAAGGAACTGGTAACAATTCTCGCCGATCCTCCGGATGATGTTTTATGGAATGAATTTCTATCGATGTTTAAAAATAACCGTTTTAGTCCAGTGAATCCGGTTTAAAGGCAAACGGCATTAGATTTTCGACTCCTTCAAAAACCTGAATTTTATTTTTCCCATCAAGAATAATTCGAATAGGCTGTTTAAAGCGAGACTCCGTTTCCACCATTACCTGCCTGCAGGATCCGCACGGCCTCACCGGCTCAGGAATTAACCCATTTGCATTTTCTGCCGTTATAGCTAATATTTTAACTGCAACATCAGGGAAAGAAGCATTTGCATAGAAAAGAGCCACCCGCTCGGCGCAAAGACCATTTGTATATGCAGAATTCTCCTGATTATTGCCTTTAAATATTTTTCCATTCTCCAATTGCAAAGCTGCCCCCACATGAAAATTAGAATATGGAGCATATGCACCATGAGAAGCTTCTCTCGCTGCAAGCACCAGCTTTTTCTCAGTCTTTGGAAGTTCCTCCAATGAAGTATACTCTTTTAAGAAAATCAACAACTCTCTTGTTTGCATGTCGGATGTTTTGTTCAAAAATACAATTTTAAGAGTAAACATAAATCAGGAAATAGAATCCATTCAATCATAAACCCCATTTTCTTTCGTTAATTCACTAAATATTGTTTATAAAAAACACATACAATACGAAGTAAAGTAAACGAAGTAGTTATTTTTAACCGTTTATTTTGAAACAAATGAAATTTATGAAATACGCTTTTATAGCTCTACTGTCCATTATATTAAATTTAACATCTTACGGGCAACAAAACAGAATTGATTACATAAAGAAATACCAGTTGCTGGCAATAAAAGAAATGAACCGCAGTGGGATACCAGCCAGTATAACCATGGCACAGGCATGTTTGGAATCGGGGGACGGATTAAGCGAGTTGGCACGCAAATCAAACAACCATTTTGGAATCAAATGTAAATCGAGTTGGAAAGGAAAAAGGGTGTATTACGATGATGATGCAAGGAATGAATGTTTCAGGAAATATAAAACCGTGGAAGAATCATACGATGATCATACCAAGTTTTTATCCAATAATCCGCGATACAGTTTTCTTTTTGAGCTGGAACCAACAGATTATAAAGGCTGGGCCCGGGGATTAAAAAAAGCGGGTTATGCAACAGCCGGCCATTATGACAAAACATTAATTAAAATTATTGAAGATTATAAACTCTACCGACTCGATTATAAAATGTCGATGAACGAAATGGCGGTATATGAACAAAAACGAATTGGAAACGACGGCATTTCCAACAGCCTGACAATTAACCCTTACCGAACCCACGATATTATCACCATAAACAGACTAAAAGCGATAGTTGTAAAAAAGGGAGATACGTATCAAAGCATTGCGCAGGAAGTTGACAAAAAAGCATGGGAATTATACCGTTTCAACGACCTTCCGAAACGCTATGAACCACAACCCAACGAGATTGTATATATAGAGAAAAAACACAGAAGAGCATCGAAAGACAACCTTACCCACAAAGTAGAACCTGGAGAAAGCATGCACTATATTTCCCAAATGTATGGAATAAAACTTAGGCCTCTTTACTCAAGAAACGATATGAAATACGGAGAACACCCAAAACCAGGACAGATTTTAAACCTACGAAAGAAAAAGAAAGATTAGCAAAAAATAATTATGCTTCTTCAGGAGAAGAACGATAAAACATATAGGGAAGCACAACTTTGTCTACTAATAAAACAAAGACAATTAAGACATTAATACCTGCCACCCAGGAAATATTCCCGATTAAAAAATCGAGCCAACGCTGAACGTCAGCTTTGTACCAAATAAATGCTATGCCTGCAAATATAGATAACAGCCCGGCTATAGCTCCCAAATAAATAAGAAACTCCCTGAAATATTGAGTCAGGGTATACCGCCTCCCCACTTTGGTTGCTATTTCATCTGCAAAGTCACTACTCAATGAGAAATTAGGCTCAGAAAGCAATACCTCATCAAGCAAATCATCTACGGCTTTATACTCTTTATCTTTCAACATATCCTGCAAAAATATTTGTTTTTTCTTTTTCTGCCACCTGTTCAAGCTTTTCTTTTAACAATTTACGAGCCCTTGATAAATAACTTTTTATAGTTCCTTCGGGCATTTGAGTAATTTGTTCTATTTCCTTGTATGAAAACTCTTCCAGGTGAAACAATGTTAACACCGTTCTGTAATGCAAAGGCAATTGTTCAATTAATTTTAATAAATACGCCTTCACTTCATCTCGCTCAACCAATTGCTGATTTAAGGCTGTATCACTTTCCGCAAAAATCAGCCCGGGCTCTTCGTCATACGATTGCTCCGGTCTCCGTGCCTTCTTACGCACCAGTGTAATGCTTGTATTATAAGCAATTGTAGCAATCCAGGTCGAAAGGCGTGCATCTCCTTTAAAGCTTTTTAATTTCCTAAAAACTTTAATAAATACTTCCTGACACACATCTTCCACCTCATCATTTCGCTGAATAATGCGCCCAACAATATGCAAAACAAGTCGCTCGTGTTTTGCCACTAAAAAACGAAAAGCATTATTGTTTCCGTTTAATATCTGTTGTACAAGTTCTGCATCATTCATAGTCAACCTATCAGACTATCCGGTTTCAAATTTGTTGCAAAAAAAAGCAACTATTTTTAAATACTTCATAACTAATCTTTACGCCAGAGCTTTTAATAAGTTTCGTGCGTTTTCCAGGAAAATAACATTTGCATCAAAAATCAGACTAGCAAAAGCTTGTATCTCCAGGCAATAAACTCCAAATAAGCAGCCTTGCATAATATCTGAGCAAATTTATTTTGAAATAAAGCTCAAAATAAACCATCATTTTTTAATGTCTGAACAAGAAATATTTAGTATATTTTATGCAAACAAAAATAACTAACCAATGGACTTTCCACTGTTCCACCTCGATTTTATGGGCAACCGAATGCTTGTTGCCATCATTGCCATTTTACATGTTGTTATTAATCATTCAATGGCTGTAGGATTTGCCCCTCTGATAACTTTACTCGAATTCCGGGGCTACCAAAAAAGAAAGTCGGATGAAAAAACAGGAAAAGCCTGGGACGAAATGGCTCGCAAACTAATGTTTACGGCTTTTATTATTACAACAACCGTGGGCGCCTTAACAGGAGTTGGAATTTGGTTCGCTGCATCACTTGCGAATCCAACATCACTGGGAAGTCTTATCCGTATTTTTTATTTTGCATGGTTTACCGAATGGATCATTTTTGTACTGGAAGTAGTGTTTATTATGATCTACTATCTCACGTGGAAAAAGTCGAATGAATCGGCTAGGCAAAAGAAACGACATATTTTGTTTGGTGCCTGGCTAAGCATCTTTTCATGGTTAACCATGGCAATTATTGTTGCCATTTTGGGTTTTATGATGGATCCGGGAAGCTGGACAGAAAATAAAACGTTACTCAGTGGCTTTGCAAATCCGCTTTATTTACCGCAATTAATATTCCGCACATCGGTAGCTATGATGATGGCCGGGTGTATTGCTCTTCTTATTAGCTCCTACACTCTAAAAAGAGAAAACCTTATACGTACAGATTTCTTACGGCACATTTCTTTCTACATTTTAGTGTGGATGCCAGTAGCTACTGTAGGAGCTTACATTTATTACTGGTACATTCCCCGGGCCATGATTGGCAACCTGCCAGTTGCATTGGGCACCCAACAATTTCAGAGCTGGTATAATTCACTACTTTGGACAATGGGAGTTGTTGTAGGAATAGGGTTTATTGTAAGTATTTCCGGGACCATTGCCCCCAGACGGCTCCCTAAACATTTGCTCATTATTCCGGTTATTGCATCAATCCTGTTTCTGGGCACTTTTGAAAGACTTCGCGAATTCATTAGAAAACCCTACGTTATAGGCGATTACATGTATGCCAATGGCATTCTTGTTGACGAATATCCACTTTACCAACAAACAGGACTTTTAAAAAATACACCTTACACAAAAATTGCTGAAATAACCAGCGACAATATTTTACAAGCAGGAGAAGAAGTATTTGCGCTTACCTGCACACGATGTCACACCACCCATGGGGTGAACTCAGTAGTGGTACGTTTTGAAAAAATGTATGGAAAAGATAAGCCTCTGAATACTGAAGCGATGAAAGCCTACATGAAAGGCATGCACAATGTACGTTACTTTATGCCACCATTTCCGGGTAACGATGAAGAATTGGATGCCCTGGCAAAATACATTGCCCATCAGCAACAAGTGCCAGAAGTATTAGAAGGCGCACAAATAAAAGGAGTTGAAGTAAAAGAGATTAAATACTAACAGGAAAATCAAACATAATGATAAATACAATTATTTCACAAATACCCGTCCCCAAGGATATTCCTCTACCACTTCCGTTACCTGAATGGATACTGGTTTCTATCCTTATACTTTCCTTTTTGCTTCATATCCTCTTTATTAACTTAATGGTTGGCGGGGGAATACTTACACTTTGGTATGAAATACGCGGAATAAAGAATAAAGATTACGACAAGCTTTCGCGGGAAATTGCAAGCACGATTACTGTAAATAAAAGTTTAGCCGTAGTAATGGGCGTAGCTCCCCTATTATCAATTAACGTATTATATACTCTCTATTTTTACTCAGCAAATGCATTAACAGGCAATATGTGGATTTCCATAATCCCTTGGGTAACCGTAGCATTTCTACTTTTATACCTGCACAAATACACCTGGGAAAAACTGGCCAATAACAAAACACTTCACCTGGCCATTCTCGGACTTGGAGTTTTTAGCTTTCTACTGATACCATTTATTTTCCTAACCAATATTAACCTCATGCTGTTTCCTGAGAAATGGGGAGCTATCCAGGGTTTTACTGATGCACTTACGCTTCCCAATGTGTTCCCGCGCTACTTTCATTTTATTACAGCATGCCTTGCCATTACCGGACTTTTTCTGGCCTTCTGGTTTAGTCGTAAAAAATTCAAAACTGATGGAATTTTTAGTTCTCTATCGCAAAAGGAAATAAGAAAACAGATGCTAAACCTTACGCTTATTGCAACCGGAGTACAATTTATTTTTGGACCACTCCTGTTTTTAACTCTTTCTACCAAAGGTGTAACCTGGGCGCTTTTCTGGGTAATTATAGGAGGAGTAACATTGGCAGTTATAATACTTGTACAACTCTGGAAATTACTAAAAGAAACAGAAAATTCCCGTAGCCGGCTTTATGCAGTAATCGGCCTATTCACTATTTTGGTAGCTTTTATGGGCACCGGGAGGCATTTATACCGGGAAGGAGCACTAAAAACCCACAAGAAATTAATGGCAAAGCGCACTGCCGACCACTGGGAAGCAGTAAAAAAAGCACATGAAAACCTCCTGCTTCCTGACATTGGGACAAAAGAAGGAACAACCATTCCTGGAGAACAATTATTCAAAAACAACTGTGCAGTATGCCATGCATCCAACACACGCCTGGTTGGTCCACCGATGACAGAGGTTGCCTCTATTTATGAAAGTAACAATGACGACTTAAAGAAATGGATAAAAAAACCGGGAAGAAAGCGAATGGACTATCCCGCCATGACAGGTTTCCCTCAGTTAACAGATCAGCAACTAACTGACATTTCAGAATATGTACTAAAGAACAAATGGAACTAAATATATAAAACCGTGCTGATGTGTTTTTCCCCAGCTAATAATCTATTTCCCGGAAATGCTATTACGCTTCATTCCCGGGAATAAGGCAAAAGCACTTATTCTACTGGCTATATGAATCTTACATCACCAATCACAGAGAAATCAGATACAACAATTCAGATTTACAAATTTTATTGTACTTTCGGTGGCCTGAGGGAATAAAAATGCCATGGAAATGAGTTCAAGACTACGATTTCTCTTAAAAAATGGAATCAGGGGACTAGCTTGGTTTGCAGTCTTAATCCTGGGATATTTTCTTTTTGACAAAATTATCATCTCGAAAAATCCGGACTTATGGATTGAACGGTTTTACGCTCAACCAATAATCATTTACCTCATTTATTTTGGTTCAGAATTCTTTTTCGGGTTAATTCCTCCGGAGTTATTTATGATTTGGGCCATCAACAAAGCAGATATAAATCATTACATCCTAAACGTTGGCTTTTTTGCCCTTGTTTCCTATGCATTAGGCTACATAACTTTCCTTATAGGCCAATTCATTCACAAACGAGTTACTTTTCGCTACGTACGAATTAAGTTTCTAAAACAACAATGGCCGCTGCTGCGTAAATACGGATTATTTCTGATAATCGTTGCAGCACTCACTCCCCTGCCATGGTCAGCAGTTAGTTTGCTTGTTGGATCAGCCGGTTATCCATCAAAGAGATATTTAAAATATGCCCTCTTTCGCATCCTACGTTTTGCTGTTTACGGTTACATTATTTATCAAACCCACCAAATTTAAGGCGAAAACAACCGCTTTCTTTTTTTGTTATTATTTCAAACAGATGAAACAATTATCTAATTTCTGGAGCAGATAATCGTTTATTTGTTAGATGTAAAACAGAACAATATGAAACAATTAATTATAATCGTTGCACTAGCTATGAACTTAATTACAGGAAACGGACATAAAACAGAAACCGCTACTTTGGGTGGAGGTTGCTTCTGGTGTACCGAAGCAGTTTACAAAGAATTAAAAGGAGTTACGGACATAAAACCCGGGTATAGCGGCGGCAATATAAAAAATCCGTCTTACAAAGAAGTTTGCACAGGAGAAACAGGACATGCAGAAGTAATACAAATTACTTTTGATCCGTCGGTTATAAGTTTCTCTGATATTCTGGAAGTATTTTTTATGACGCATGATCCCACAACACTTAATCGCCAGGGAAATGACGTGGGAACACAATATCGCTCGGTAATTTTTTATCATTCAGAGCTGCAGAAAGAAACAGCCGAAAAGGTAATCAGCCTTTTTGAAAAAGAAAAAGTATACGATAAGCCAATCGTGACTCAAATTGAACCTTTTAAAGCATTTTATGAAGCAGAAGATTACCACCACAACTATTACGTGCGGAATAAGAATCAGCCTTATTGTCAGTTCGTGATAACACCAAAACTGGAAAAATTCGAAAAAATATTCAAGGATAAGATGAGGAAATAACGTTGTTACCAATATAGGTGCCGAACACATCCCTTTTATTACACAATTCCCTTCTCATACCTTTACAGGAACGTCTTTCATCCGCTCGTTCTGGTTAGAGCAAACGACTTTGGCAGTTGCCCAATTCATAACGAATTATAACTACAAAGAAACGTTTCTCGTATAACTTCATTGTATTGATATGCACATAAGAAATGAATCTTTAAAAAAATGAATAACGTACTATTACCTTAAAGAAAAAAGATAATTCATAATTTAGGGGTACTTTTAATAGAAACTGTATTAGTCATGCTAAGAAATCAATTAATAAAAACACAGAAAACATCTCAAATGCAATTCTTTAAGTTATTTTTAGTATAAAATACACACCTATGCTCGAAGATATCAATAACGATTATCTTTTATGGAAACGCTTAAAAGCCGGAGAGGTTTCCGCATTTAATGAACTTTATGATCAATATGCAGGTATGCTTTTTTCTTTTGGACGACTATACTTAAAAGACAGAGAAAGCATAAAAGATTGCATCCACGATCTTTTTTTAGACTTGTATAAATACAGAAAAAACCTTACGGACACGAACAACATAAAAAACTATCTTTTCCTTTCGATGAAAAGGAAAATACAGTCATTAAAAAAGAAAAATTTAACAATCCTCTATTCTGATAATATAAAAGATACAGAAAATGATTTAAAAGAAGCGTCTTCCTCTTTAGGGAATGAAGATGAAAGCATAGAAAGACTAAAGAAAGAAATAGACAGGCTTCCGGAAAGACAGCAAGAAGCATTGGTATTAAGATTTCATTCGGAGCTTTCATATATGGCAATTGCCGATATTATGGAAATATCTGTAGAGTCAGTTCGAACATTAGTATATCGTTCGGTAAAAACCCTCCGATTAAAATTATCTACGAACAATGAGAAGAATCCATCAATCCTACTTTTCATAAGAAGCTATTTTTCAAACAAATACAACTAACACATCAAATTAATTAAAAAAAAATTATTTTTTTTCTAAAATCAAAGTCTATATTTTCATCTTTTGTTTCTTATGCCTTTTATAACAAACAAAGATGGAAAACCAATTTTCAGGGAAAAAACCCGAAGATATACTCACCAATGATGATTTGTTAGAATCATTTAATAGATGCAGTGAAAGTGAAATAGAAAAAACCAAAGAGTTACAGGAAACTCGTATAATATACAACTCAATTCAAAGCCATAATAAACGATTAAAGAAAAAAGAAAAAATTTCGCTAGAGTATAGAATTACTAATTCAATATTAAAATACAAGAAGAACAGACTCCTTCTCTGGCTAAGTGCATCTGCAGCAACAATACTTCTTGTTATGAGCATTTTTATCTTCCGGCAAGAATCAGAAAATGACATTACAAAATTTGCAAATAATATTGAAACCGGACCTGCCACCTCAAATACCAGACTCATTTTAAACGGAAAAAAAGAAATCCTGATAGGTAGCAAAGAATCAAAAATTGAATATGCGAATTCAGGTAAGGAAATAAAAATTGATGCCAGTAAGAAAATAAAACAAACACTAGAACAAGACATCCCCGTTTTTAATACCATTATTGTTCCATACGGGAAAAGAACGCAGATTACTTTATCCGATAGTAGCACTATTTGGTTGAATTCCGGCTCAAAGCTGATTTATCCGGCCCACTTTTCCAAATCAAAAAGAGAAGTATATCTGGAGGGTGAAGGCATGTTTGAGGTTACTCATAATAAAAAATCACCATTTCATGTCATTACACGCGATATCGAAATAAAAGTACTGGGTACAGTATTTAATATTAGTGCTTATATTGATGATAAACACTCAACTACAGTTCTGGAAAGTGGCTCCGTAGAATTAAAGTATAAATCCAATGCATTGTTGAAACAATCAAAAGTAGATATGATTCCCGGAACAAAGGCTGTTTACAATCCCGAAACAAAAGTGGTTGAACAAACGAAAGTTGACACGCAAGACTACACATGCTGGAGAGAGGGGTATATTATTTTACACAACGAATCACTACAAGACATTACAAAAAAATTATCCAGGTATTACAACGTCCCCATCACATTTAAGAATGACAGAATAAAAACAAAAACATTCTCGGGAAGATTGGATTTAAAGAACTCAGCACTTATTGTGCTGCAAATAATAGCAGAAACCACTAATTTTTCACTAATAACCAACGATGATCAAATTATTATTAACTAAACAAACATAAAACATGAGATAAAATAATTGGATAAAACAAAGCCAGGAGATGCTACCAACATCTCCCGACAGGATTGAAATAACATTGCTTTTGCAACATTATTAATTGAAAAATTCAAATTTATGAAAAAAAAGAACAACAGGGAATCTAATTCTCCAGTGGGTGAGTATTGGATTCGAGCATTGAAGGTTATGAAAATTAGTGTATTCCTGGTGCTGGTTAGTATCTCTGGGGTTTATGCAAGTTCAACATACTCGCAAAACACAAGACTAACAGCCAGTTTAAAAAGCGCAACGATTGAACAAATTTTTGATTTAATTCAATCAAACAGTGAATTTATCATCTTTTACAGAGATGATCAAGTCAACTTGGATCAGGCAGTATCGGTAAGAGCAAAAAATTCTACCGTCGATAAAATTTTGGATCAGGCATTGGCTGGAACAAATCTGAAGTACAAAATTTATGATCGACAAATTGTTATTATTCCTAAAAAAGAGGAAGAAAATGCCGCGAACTTCATTGAATTATCGCAGTTAGACCAAAATACAAAAAAGATAACCGGACAAGTTACCGATACCGAGGGTAATCCAATTCCCGGTGTTTCTATTTTTGTAAAAGGTACTACCACCGGAACAATTACCGACATAGATGGAAACTATTCTCTAAATGTGCCTAATGATGCCGGGATGCTTTCATTCTCGTTTGTTGGAATGAAGCCGGTTGAAATGCCACTGGCAGGTGCCAGCGAGATCAATGTTTCCATGGAGGCAGATACACAAGACGTTGATGAAATTGTGGTTACTGCGCTGGGAATTCAACGCGACAAGAAAACGCTGACATACTCATCGCAACAAGTTTCCGGAGACGAGATGATGAAATCACGGGATATTAACTTTATGAACAGCTTAAGTGGGAAAACAGCAGGGCTTGAGATCAGAAAAAGCTCTTCAGGGGCAGGAGGTTCAACCCGCACCATCCTCCGGGGGAGCAAATCACTCAACTCGGTGAGCGACCCGCTTTATGTAATTGATGGGATACCGATGATTAACCGCAAAAACGGCCAGTCGGGTATGTGGGGCGGAACCGATGAAGGAGACGGGCTCTCGCAAATAAACCCTGATGACATTGAAAGCATAAGCGTATTAAAAGGAGCTACTGCCGCTATTCTTTATGGAAGCCAGGGTGCTAATGGGGTTATCATTATCAACACAAAAAAAGGGAAAGACGGGAAAGCACGTGTAACCTTTAACTCAAGTACCATTTTCGAAAGCATTCTATCAACTCCCGACTTACAATTCACTTATGGCAGCGAAGGAGGAGCAGCCGAAAGCTGGTCATATACAAAGGGGAATTATCCAGACAATTACGTAAAAGACTTTTTTGAAACTGGATACAATCTAATTAATACTGTAGCAATTAGTAATGGAAACGATAAAACATCTACCTATTTCTCCTATGGTAATACCAGTTCCGGCGGCGTTATTCCCAATAATAGTTACCAGAAGAACAATGTTACGTTTAAACAGTCAACGAAATTATTCGATGATAAAATAACCCTTACATCGAACGTTATGCTGGCTACAGAAAAAACAGAGAACAGAAATACAGCGGGCTACTATTTAAATCCGTTAACAGGACTTTATTTGTTCCCACGTAGTGGAGCAACACCATTATCTAACACAGACTTAGGCGCCCAGCCTTTTTTATTTTTTAAAGACAACTACCAATATTTCCGAAAAGACAGAAATTTAAACTGGCAAAACTGGTTTATTGAAGGCGATCATTTCGAATCAAATCCATACTGGCTTGTAAATAAACAACCAAAAGAAGATTTAACAAAACGTGTAATAGCCAATGCCAGCATCGATTATCAAATCAGTGAGCATTTAAAATTTCAGGTAAGAGGGAGTTATGATTATGCAACAAAATCATATGAACAAAAGTATTATGCAGGAGGAAATTCCGTAAACATCTCTCCAAACGGGAAATGGGATTATAAAAAGTACTACGACAAACAAACGTACACTGATGCAATTTTTACCTACGAAAATGAATTTGGCGATTTTAGCCTAAATGGAGTTTTAGGCGCCAGCTATCAGCAAGGCATTTATGGCGATGGTGTTAGTGTCGACTCTGACACAAAATCGTTATTATACCCCAACGAATTCTACTTTCACAACTTACCGGATAATGTTGAGGTTGAATCAGTTTACGAAGGAAAAATAATAAAAGAAGGAATTTTTGGGAATATACAGCTAGGTTATAAAAACAGGTTATTTCTCGATCTTTCCGGCCGTAACGACTGGTCCTCAACACTTGCATTAACCGGAAATGAATCTTATTTCTATCCGGCTGTAGGTATATCAGGTATTTTAACTGAAATTATGAGCATGCCTGATTTTGTGACATTCGCAAAAGTACGTGCGTCTAATTCTGTCGTAAACAACGAAGTTCCATTTGGCCTAATTATGGTAAACGATAAAATTAATTCTGTAACCAATGGTGTAGATAAAAATACCATTGCACCGTTTACCGATGCTAAACCGGAACAACTTACCACCTGGGAATTGGGTACTGACTGGCGTTTTCTGGATGGCAAGCTGGGACTCGATTTCACTTATTACCATATTTCCAGTACAAACCAAGCTCTAGAAAAAGAAGCCAGCGCAAGCGAACAGGCACAGGGATACACAAGCGCTTATTTTAATGCAGGAGAGATTGTTAACCGGGGGGTAGAAATTATTCTGAATGCCTCTCCTGTTGCGACAAATGATTTCAAATGGAATACATCATTCAACTTCTCTAAAAATACCAACGAGGTAAAAGAATTGTATCCTGATGATGAAACCAAATATATCGACTTTGGAACTTCAGAGGGTTATGTTGCACGTGTATTTACAGGTGGTTCCATTGGAGATATGTATGGTTATAAATTCCAACGTAATGAAAATGGGCAGATAATATTAGATGAACAAAGCGGCACCCCAATTAAAAGGCCATCAGAAATTACATATGAAACCAAGGAACAGGCCTACATGGGGAACCTGGAACCGGACTTTAGTCTCGGATGGGCAAATAATGTAAACTACAAACAATTTTCATTAAACTTTTTGATTAATGCAAAAATTGGGGGTAAATGTTTTAGCCAAACAGAGTCAATTCTCGACAGCTACGGGGTAAGCCAGCGCACTGCTGATGCCCGCGACAACGGTGGAGTTGAAATTAATGCTATCCAGGGAACTACTGCTGTTACTTCAATAGACCCTAAAGACTACTATACAAAAGTGGGGGGACGTAATGGGATTGCAGAAGCATATGTTTACGACCGAACGAATATAAGACTTGCCCAATTATCATTATCCTATGATTTTGATGTAAAAGAACTAGGTTGGCCAATAAAAGAAGCATCGCTTTCCCTGGTTGGCCAAAATCTGTTTTTTATTTATAAAGAAGCCCCGTTTGATCCGGAATTAACCATGAGTACAGATTTAAAATCTCAATCGTTGGATAATTTTAATGTTCCAGCAACAAGAACTTACGGGTTTAACCTGAAAATCACATTCTAAATTTTGAATCATTATGAAAAAAATACTATTCATATTCATAGTAGCCCTCTTCGCCAACGCATGTACCGATGGTTTTGAAGAGGCAAATATAAACCCATATGAAATTACGCATGAATCTCTTGAACAGGATTTTAACCATATTGGGTCTTTCTATCCATCTTTGCTAGGAAATTTATTTGGTCATCAAATTGAAGAGAACCTGATTGCCGAGTCATTTTGTGATTACATGGCAACGCCAACACCTTTTGTAAGTGGAATAAATAACACCACCTATTACATCACCTGGAATACATACTGGGATCGTATCTATGATAAGCTTATGTCTCCTGCAAGCCAGGTTATTGATATAGCAGAAGAAGGTGGTTACAGTGTTTTTGCACAGTGGGCAAAACTGATCCAGATTCTTGGAATGTCTCGTTTAACAACTTACCATGGCCCTGTTATCTACTCAACATACGGACAGGAAAATGCATCTTACGATAGCGAAGAAGAATTGTACACACAATTTTTTGCAGATCTGGATGAAATACAGGGAGTATTTGCTACTAATGAAGATTACACCGGGATGAAAAATTTCGATGCAAGCTATGGCGGGGATGTAACAAAATGGGAAAAGCTGGTAAACTCAATGCGCCTGCGTTTGGCCATACGTATTTCAAAGGTTGCACCTGAACTGGCAAAAACAGAAGGAGAAAAAGCAATCAACGATGACGCTGGACTTATTCTTTCAAACGATGACAACTTCTATGTTTCATTATATGGTTCTGACCTGTATTTGTCAATTATTTGTTTTCAGTGGAACGACACTCGTATGTCGGCAGGCATGGAATCATTTCTGGTTGGATTAAAAGATCCACGCATCGAAAAATATTTCCAACCAGCTACCGATGAATCATTATATGCAGATCATCCGGATTATCCATACAAAGGTATTCGCAATGGAGCAAAATTAGTAGCCAAAGGAGATCACACTGCATGTTCAATGATTAACAGTAGTTTCGAATCGGTCACTTCAAGACCCTACTTTTCTGCAGCTGAAGTTTATTTTGATTTAGCCGAAGCCGCCCTGCGAGGCTGGGACGGAGCAGGAGATGCTGCCACAAACTATGAAGACGGCGTACGCGCTTCCTTTGCAGAATGGGGAGCCTCAGGCGTTGATGATTATCTTGCAGACCACACAAGTACACCTATTGATTATAACGACCCTGTTTATAATGGGGCCATTAATGATTTTGTCTCTCGTTCGTCCGTTACCGTTGCATGGAACGAAAGCGCTACGAATGAAGAGAAACTGGAAAAAATTATAACTCAAAAATGGATCGCTGGATTCACTAACCCGAACGAACCATGGGCTGATTTCCGCAGGACAGGCTATCCTAAAATAGCTTTGATTTATAAAAATGAAAGTAATTCCGATTGGGGAGTTATTCCAGATGATGAATGGATTAAACGTATGCCTTTTGTTAACGACGAGCGTTCAAGCAATGCAGATGGTGTTGCTGCAGCAGTAGCTACAATGAAAGGCGACGACTTAATTAGTACCCGTTTATGGTGGGATACAGGTGAGCCAAATTTCTAAACAATACAATATAAAACGAACATAACAGAAAAATGCCGGGAGATTTTCTTCCGGCATTTTCTTTTAAAAAGTCAGAAAATTAATTATTATTAAGAACGCCAGGAGCCTAAAATCCACATTCTTATTTTACTTTTTTCAAAAATCAATAGGTTTCATTTCTTCGGTAATTTTCATACTCAGAGGATTTTTGTATGTTTGGTTCAACGAAAAGGGGAATCTGGAACTTGGGAATATCTAACCATATTGACTATAGTGCAGTAAAAAAACTTCAGCAGGGAGATGTTAATGCTTTTGACAGCTTGTTTGCGAAATATACGCCCAAACTTTACAATTTTTCATTAAAATACCTCAAATCAGACGAAGAAGCAGAAGAAACTGTCCAGGAAGTATTTCTTTATATTTGGGAAAAAAAAGATGGTTTAAAACCTGAAAGTTCGTTTAATGCTTACCTATTTACAATAGCTCACAACATCATTAAGAAACACTTTCTAAAAAAAGCTTCAACCAATGCATTTAAAAATGAGCTAATTTATGAATTCCTGAAAAATGAAAACAACCTTGAGAATACGATAGATTACAAATTTCTTCTGGAAAAAGTTGAAGCCATTATTGATTCACTTCCCAAACGTAGAAAGGAGATCTTTATCAAAAGAAAGTATTACGGACTGCGTGTTAAACAAATTGCCGAAGAAATGCATATTTCACCAAACACAGTAGAAAATCAGTTGGCGACAGCACAAAAACATATTTTAGAAGAACTAAAAAGAGAAAAGCTATCTGGGTTATTATTTTTCACTCTTTTCATTTCCATTTGACAAATAAATCACTCCCCAAACATCATTTTTCCACATACTTTTAATTTTGTTTACATTTTTTTCATTTTTGAATAGTGGAAAATGGTTATAAAAAGACATTAATTACAGATGGGGATAAAAAAAGAAATACTAAAACGTTTCATTTCAGATAAATTTTCATTAAACGATTACTTATCTGTCATATACTGGTTCAAGAATGAAAGCCATTCTTCAGATTTGAAAACAAATATGCAGGAAGAGTGGAATAATACAGGTGATATTGAAGGAAAAACTGAGAGACTAAATAAAATTCTTCAACTCCTGCATAAACAGATAAACAGCGAACGGCAATATTCGTTAAGCCTGGCAGGAAAGATATTTCATTACTTTTCGAAAGTGGCAGCCATCTTCTTTATACCTGCGCTAATTAGCATTGCCATATTATATTATTTAAATCGTCACCCATCAAAAGAAGCAGCTGAGGTATTTACTGAAATACATGCACCGGTAGGAACACGTGCAAAATTCGAACTCCCTGACGGAACCGAGGGATGGCTTAATAGTGGTTCCTCTGTCCGGTTCCCTGTTAACTTTCAAAAAAGAGAGGTTGAAATTTCCGGCGAAGCATGGTTTGATGTTCCACATCAGGATTCAAAAACATTTCGGGTAATTACGCCTTATTTTAATGTAAAAGTACTTGGAACCCGATTTAATGTAGTAGCATACAAAGATGAAGAAACTGCTGAAGTAATTCTGGAAAAAGGGAAAGTGGCCGTTCTGGATAAAAACGAAAAACTTGCAGCTGAGCTTATACCTGATCAGGAAATTATTTTCGACAAATTAACACATAAATTAACCAAGTTAGATATTGATTCAGAATCTTACAATAGTTGGAAGGATGGACTACTGATTTTCAAAAATGTACCCATGTCGGAAATTGCCCGACGCCTGGAGCGTAAATACAATGCAGAGATCATTCTCCATGGCGACTCGTTGCAATCATCCATTTTCAGAGCAACCTTTAGCGATGAAAGACTGGATGAAATTTGCAAAATGATGTCTGAAGTTGCTCCCATTAGATATAAAATACACAAAAGACAAAAACAGGATGATGGTACGTTCTCACAAAGTAAGATAGAGATGTGGTTAAAAGAAGAAAATTAAATGAAAAACATTCAAAAAAATACAGCTTATGTAGAATAAAAAGAAACAGGAAAGTATTAGCAGTACCCTCCTGTTTAGTAAGTAGAAATAATGTATCAACGTATTAAATCCACTAAAAAACAAATGTATGAAAAAAAAGTACAGATTATGGCTGGTGCAAAATAACGGCCTGTTAAAAATGTTACGTATTATGCGCTTAACTATCTTTATTTTATTGTTTACAATAACACAATCATTTGCAGTAAATTCTTACTCGCAAAGCACCAAACTTACATTAAACTATAAAAATGTAAGGGTAGAAGAAATTATAGATGCAATAGAAGCCAACTCCGAGTTCTATTTCTTATACAACAAGGACATGGTGGATGTTGACAGGAAAGTGAACGTAAATGTGGAACAAAAAAGTGTAACCCAGGTACTCGATCAGGTATTTGCCAACACCGATATTTCTTATTCCATTCGCGACAGGCTAATCCTGCTTATCAAGAAAGAGATGGAAACTTCTATCGACAATTTTCAAGAACAACTACAAAGAAAAATTACGGGTACAATTACAGATAACAGCGGACTCCCGTTGCCCGGGGTTTCGGTAATTATAAAAAACACATCAACCGGAACCATTACCAATGCCAATGGAGAATATACAATCACTGATGTCCCGGAAGATGCAGTACTGCAATTTTCTTTTGTAGGTATGCGTACCCAAGAGATTCCGGTGAATGGACAAAATAATATTAATGTAGTATTACAAGAAGAAACAATAGGCATTGAAGAAGTAATTGCCGTTGGATATGGCACCCAAAAGAAAGAAAGTTTAACGGGGTCGTTACAAATGGTAGAAAGTGAAAGATTACAAAGTACTACCACACCAACGGTTGAAAATATGCTAAGCGGTAAAGTTCCGGGAGTATTTGTTGCTTCTGGTTCCGGCCAGCCAGGTTCTGAAGGCAATATCGTCATTCGGGGAAAATCAACCATCAATGGGAACACGGACCCTCTCTGGGTTATTGATGGTGTAATTGTTGGTTCTGATGCAGGAGCTCTTAACCCGGCCGACATTGAAACCATGACTATATTAAAAGATGCAGCATCTACTTCCATTTATGGGTCGCAGGGAGCAAACGGTGTAATTGTGGTTACAACCAAACAAGCCAAGGCTGAAAAAATGAATATCAATGTTTCCGCCAAGTTCGGACTTACCAACCTTTACAATGGGAACCTTGAGGTGATGAATGGGGCAGAGCTTTACGATCTGTATCGATCATTTTCAAATGCAGATGAAATTGCATTCCCTCGTTGGAACGAAGATCTAAGAAACAGTAATTTCGATTGGTGGGATTTTGCCAGCCAAACCGGTGTAGTGCAAGACTATAACATTTCGGTTAATGGTGGAAATGAAAAACTAAAATCATTCTTCTCTGCCGGACTATATAATGAAGAAGGAGCCGTAAAAGGATATGATTATACCCGATACAATTTCAGGTACAAAACAGATTATACACCTTTTAAGTGGCTTACCTTAAAACCAACCATTGCAGGTTCACGAAAAGATATTGATGACAGACAGTATGATGTTACTGCTATGTATTCAAATCTTCCATGGGACAGCCCTTACGACGAGGAAGGAAACATTGTTGACCACTATTCCAGCTTATGGGTTAACAGTAACAGTACCAATTACCTGTACGACTTGCAGTGGAATTATAGTGAATCCAAAACATGGGAGTTTATGGGGAATTTTGATTTTGATATCAAGTTTACCGATTGGTTAACATTTTCTTCTGTAAACAACTACAAATGGGTTGGCTATTCGACTATGACTTATTCAGATCCCCGCTCCTCCGGTGCAGAAGGTGTTGGTGGCAGAATTGATGAATACCAGAGCAATATGAACCGCAGATATACCAACCAAATTTTAAGGTTCAATAAAACGCAGGGAGATCATAGCATTAACGCATTGGTTGCTTACGAATTCAACGATTACTATTTTAAAAGCATTTCAGGTATAGGTACAGGTATTGTTGCCGGGTTTGATGTACTTGATGTAACTTCCAAACCAGAGGCAGTGAAAGGCTCAGTTAGTGAATGGGCGGTGCAGTCGTACCTTTTCAATGCCAATTATTCATACAAAAGTCGTTACTACGGTCAATTATCCTTAAGAAGAGACGGTGCTTCAAATTTTGGAAACAAAGAAAAATACGGAAACTTCTTCTCCATTGGTGGTGGCTGGATAATTAGCCGTGAAGACTGGATAGATACAGACTGGGTGAATGTGTTAAAATTAAGAGCCTCTTATGGATCAGTAGGCAACAGACCCAACTCCCTTTATCCGCAATATGATTTGTATTCGGTATCAGAAAGTTATAACGAAGAACCCGGAGCACTCATTTCGCAGGTGGGAAATGATGAACTTACCTGGGAACGGACCTTTACTTCTGGCATTGGTATAGACGCAACACTTTTTAGCCGTTTGCGATTAACAGTCGACTATTACAGTAAAAATACGGACAACCTTCTTTATAAAGTTCCTGTTTCCGGGGTAACCGGTGTAACCAGTATCTGGAGAAATGTTGGGGAACTGGAAAACAAAGGATTTGAAACTACTGTAGGAGTAGATATTATAAAAAACTCAGATTTATACTGGGCAGTTGATGCCAACCTCGGCTTAAACCGTAACAAAGTTGTGAAATTATACGATAATAATTCCCAGATTATACTTGGTTCAGACATTGCTGGTTCTGCCAACAGAATTCTGAGGCCGGGAATAGATAGTGATACATGGTACATGAGAGAATGGGCCGGGGTTGATCCTGAGAATGGCGATCCTCTCTGGTACACAACCGACGAAGATGGAAACCGCGTAACAACCAATAGTTATGCAGAGGCAGACCAGGTTGAGCTAGACGCATACACGCCCGATTTCTTTGGTGGATTTTCTACCACTCTTCGTTACAAAAAATTCGATATGAATGCCAACTTTAATTATTCTGTTGGTGGAAAAATTTACAATTATACTCGTTCTGAATACGATTCAGACGGAGCGTACACAGACCGCAACCAGATGCGGTTAATGGATGGCTGGTCGCGCTGGGAAAAGCCTGGAGATATTGCCACACACCCGCTACCAAGCTACAATAATTCTTCCAATTCAAACAAAGTATCATCACGATACCTTGAAGATGGCGATTATCTGAAAATGAAAAACCTGACAATAGGATACAATTTCACATTGCCTGCATATAAAATATCAAATGTTAGGTTGTATTTATCAGGCGAAAATTTATTTACCATTACCGATTACTCGGGAGTAGATCCGGAAATTCCTCCAAAAGACGATAAAATTACTGGTGAAACAACTACGGTTTATCCTTCCACTCGTAAATTCATATTCGGAGTAAATGTCACTCTCTAAATTCAAATGGAAGGATTTGAGGTTATTTCTTAAAACTGTAAAAATTGAAAAGATGTTTATGAAAAAAATAATAATAACACTTCTGGCAGTAGCCACCTTATTTACTGCCTGCGATCTGGAAAGATTACCTAACGATGCAATGTCTGCAAATACAATTGTTGATGATCCTGGAGGTTCACTCGAAACACTTTTAAACGGATGCTATGCTGAATTAAAAGACTGGTCGGATGTTATGCACCGCTGTGGAGAATACGCCGGCGACAATATTATGATTCGCGGGACTTCAACCGATGCCTTTTATGAGTTTATTTCTTATTCGAGAACACCAGATAATTACCGGCTTCAAACATTCTGGGACAACAGTTATAAAATAATTGCCCAGGCCTCAAATATTATTGATATGATAGACGAAGGCCAAAGCGAAGAAATTGACAGTAAGATTGGTGAATGTTACTTTTTGCGCGGAACCATGTATTTCTATCTTTGCCGGGCATACGGAAGACCTTATTACCAGAATCCGGAGACAAACCTGGGAGTACCAATTGTTAATGGTACACCAGAAGATATGATAAACCTTGAACTCCAGGATAGAGCAACTGTAGCAGAAACATACGCACAGGCCATAAGCGATTTGAAAAAAGCAGAATCGCTGATGACCAGTGAAAACAATGCGACGAGAGGTTCAAAGGAAGCAGCACAAGCCATTTTATCAAGGGTCTATCTTTTCATGAGCGGAACTTGGGAAAATCCAAATCAGAAATATGCCGCACTTGCTGAAGAATATGCCACCAAAGTAATTATGTCTGAAAAATATGGATTGCTTGACAGAAACAACTTTATGCTATACAATACATTTACGCCGGAACAAAATGAAGAAACTATTTTTGCAGTGAAACGTGTAGCATCCGAATTCTCGGGCTATGATCATTACTATGGTATTGGTGGAATGTATGCCAATATTGGTGGAATGGGTTGGGGTGAAATGTACGCCAGCGCAAAATACCTGGCTCTTCTTAACGAAACAGGTCGTAACGACTGGCGGGAAGAATCAAAAAAAATCGTTGATGCCCGTGCTGCATTTATCGCCCCGCAATATGAAGAAGACGGAGTAGAAGTTTTCCGGTTTATAAAAAATGTATATTCCGGTGGAACACAAACCAATTTCAATTATGTACAAGCTCCAACAACCCACACTGGAGGCACAGTAACCTGTATTGATGGGGACAATACATACGTATTAACTCCGGTAAACGAAGAACAGGGTATCTATTCTATTAACTATGCTGATGGCAAAACATACACAGGCGTTTTAGATACACAAATGCGTTTAAACCGTGTTTATCCGATGTTTTACATCACCAAATGTTCACTGGAAGGAGAAGAGTCTCACCTGCATTCTCCAATTATTTCAAGATTAGGAGAAATTTATCTGAACAGAGCTGAAGCCAGAGCCAAACAAGGTGAATACGGTACCGCTCTCATCGATTTAAATACAATTCGAGAACGGTCGCTGCCAGGTGAAGGATACAATGAACTTTCAGCAAACAATGCTCCCGAGCGTATTGAAAAAGAACGCCAGTTGGAACTAGCATATCAGGCAGAAAGAAGCTACGATGTTTACAGAAATGGTCTTTCATTAACCAGAAAATATCCGGGGCCACACAATGCCATGGAAGAAATTCCAGCTACCGATTTCCGTGTAGTCTATTATATTCCGCAAGATGCAATTGATTCCTACCCGGGAACACTTACGCAAAACCCAACGAGCAATTAATAGTTAAACAGTATCATTTCAGGCAATAAACATTCGTGTTTGTTGCCTGAATTTTAAGGAACAAATATAAATCTGTAATAAAATGAGCTCAAACAGAAGAGACTTTCTCAGGCATATTGCACTCGGTACCGGAGCTGTAGCAGCAACGCCATTGGTAGCATCTTCAATGCCTGAAAAAGAAGAAAAACTTAGGCAAATAAGGATTGCAGCCGGGCGTAATCCAAGAATGAATTTCAACATGTGCGGCTATGCTGCTCCCAAACTTGATAAAGTAAGAGTTGGCTTTGTTGGTATTGGCGACAGAGGTTCTGGTGCAGTAAAAAGAATGACATTTATTGACGGCGTTGAAATTACAGCATTATGTGATATTCGACAGGCAGCAGTGGATGGAGGTCAAAAGATACTGTCTGATGCCGGATTACCAAAAGCAAAAGAATTTGTAGGTGGCCCCGAGGGATTCAAAAAACTGTGTGAAAGCGGTTTGGTTGACTTGGTTTATACAGCAACACCCTGGGAATGGCATGTTCCGGTTGGGCTTGCCGCCATGGAAGCCGGGTGCCACACGGCCATTGAAGTTTCAACTGCAAAAACCATTGACGAATGCTGGGATATTGTAGAAACATCAGAACGAACTAAAAAACACTGTGTTATTCTTGAAAATTGTTGTTACGATTTTTTTGAGCTTCTCACTTTAAACATGGTAAGACAAGGAGTATTTGGCGACCTGATACATGGAGAAGGTGCTTATATTCATAACCTTGACTATTGGTTATTTAATAAACCACAGGACGACAAAATGACCGATGGTGCATACACCAATATGTGGCGAATGCACGAAAACAAAAGAAAGGCCAATGTATACCCTACTCACGGACTGGGGCCTATTTGCCAGGCAATGAACATAAACCGGGGCGATAAAATGGACTATCTCACAGCCATGATGTCGGATGATTTTACGCTTAAAAAAAGAATTGAGGAGAAAGCCAAAGAAGACCCTTTTTTCAAACAGTTTGTAGGTTGGGATATGCGTGGAAATATGGATATGCAAATGATACGAACCAGCAAAGGCCGTACAATTCTAATTCAGCATGATGTTAGTTCTCCACGCCCTTACTCAAGAATACATATGTTAAGCGGAACAAAATGTTTTGCACAGAAATGGCCACTCCAACACATCGCTTTTGGGCACGAAGTAGCAGACGAGGCTAAAATGAAAGAGATTGAAGAAAAATATACACCTGAAATTGTCCGCAGAGTTGGTGAAATGGCCAAACAAGTAGGTGGACATGGAGGAATGGATTTCATTATGGACTGGCGCCTGATTGACTGTTTACGAAATGGCTTACCTATGGATATGGATGTTTATGATGCGGCAGCCTGGAGTTCCATAACACCACTTAGCGAATGGTCTATAGCGAACGGTTCCCAACCTATTGAAATTCCTGATTTTACTCGCGGGGCATGGAAAACAAACAAACCTGTTCAACCAACACTGGATGGCGGAGGAAGTACCCAGGTGAGAAACCTGACAAAAGCGAATTCAAAAGGGCAACTAAATGTTCATTAATTTGAAATAGTTATTATTTGAAGTTTAGATCAAAAGCAATAATCTCATGATCCGAAAAAAGCCCGGAGTTACAACTCCGGGCTTTAAACTATGTATAAATCAATCACTTTTCTTATAACTCCCTAATCCAGATGTTACGGTAACTTACCGGATTTCCATGATCTTGCAGAATTAAACCTTCCGGTCCATGCTTTTTAATTGAATATTCAGGAACACCAACATATTCTGTTGGGCCGCGTAATTTAACATGGTTTTGTACTACCACACCGTTCTGCAACACAGTAGCAGTAGGTGGGGTAAAATACGTTCCATCTTCATTAAAACGAGGAGCAGTATAGATAATATCGTATGTTTGCCACACACCTGGTTTTTTACAAACATTTACCAATGGGGCATGTTGTTTGTAAAAACTTCCGGCCTGGCCATTGCGATATGTTCGGTTACCATAATTATCCAATACTTGTAATTCATACAATCCCTGTAGAAAAATACCGCTGTTACCTCTTCCCTGGCTTTCACCAACAACTTCAGCAGGAGTACGCCATTCAATGTGCAATTGAAAATCCTGAAAAACCCTTTTTGTTTTTATTATTCCAGTACCTTTTTTAACGGTTACACATCCATCAGCAACATCCCATCCGGGTTTTCCGCCATCGGCATTGGTCCATTCATTGTTCAGATCTACACCATCAAAAAGAACAATGGCATCCGACGGAGCTTCTGCATTGTTTCCACCTGGTGTTACTACCTGTACTTCCGGATCCCATATTTCAGTCATCTCCGGTTTCATTTTCATTGGCTCTTCCTGGGCCATTGCTCCTGCGGCTGAAAAAAGCAACAAGAGAGTAATAAGTTGAATCTTCATGTTCTATTATTTAGCTTTTAATAATTAAAGTCCTAGTTCATCCATTATAGCTTCTATTTTCGCCTCGGCTTTTTCTTCTGCCTGATCAAAGCCATCACGCGATTTTAGTTCTCCTTTTACTTCAAAATAAAATTTAATTTTTGGCTCTGTTCCCGATGGACGAACCGAAATTTTTGTACCATCCTGAGTAAAAAATTGTAATACATTGGAAGTAACCTTCTGGTTGATATTTTCCTCTTTCCCTGACAACAAGTTTGTTGCAATTAAAGTAGAATAATCTTTAACAGTCTCCATCGGCGAACCTCCTAATTCTTTTGGAGGGTTGCTGCGAAAATCAGCCATAATTTTCTGAATCTCTTCTGCGCCCGTTCTTCCTTTTCTCACAATATATTTCATTTTCTCTTTCGAGTAACCATATTCCAGATAAATGTCCTGAAGAAGTTCATACAATGTTTTCCCCTGGTCAATAGCCCAGGCAGTAATTTCGCCCATTAAAGCACAAGAAGAAACGGCATCTTTATCCCGAACAAAATCAGCAGGCATAAAACCAAAACTTTCTTCTCCCCCTCCTATGTATTTTTTCGTGCCTTCCAGTTCACGAATAATTTCAGCAATAAATTTAAACCCGGTGTAAACGTCAAAATACTCAATGCTATTTTTACGCGCAATTTCAGCAATCATCTCAGTCGTTACAATGGTTTTAACGATAAACTCATTGCCTTTCATTGCACCGGCTTCTTTCATCTTTGTAATAATATAGTAGATAAAAAGCAACGCCGTTTGATTTCCATTTACAATGATGTATTTGCCTTTGTCGTTTTTAACAACCACGCCAATCCTGTCAGAGTCAGGATCAGAAGCCATAACAACATCTGCATCTACTTCGTAAGCTTTTTTTATGGCCATATCCATAGCTGCTTCTTCCTCCGGATTTGGCGAAACCACCGTTGGAAAATCCCCGCTAACCACATCCTGTTCCGGCACATTAATGATATTTTCAAAACCAAATTTTCTCAATGCTGCAGGAATCAGTTTTACTCCGGTACCATGAATAGGTGTATAAACAATTTTTATGTTTTTGTGCTTTTCTACAACCTCTGGCGAAATAGAAACTGTTTTTACCTTTTCAAGGAATTTTTGATCCATCTCTTCGCCTATAATCTCAATCAAACTATCCGGCCCATCAAATCTGATATCTTCCGGTTTTATTTGGGCCACTTCATTCACGATGTTTACATCGTGAGGAGCAACAATCTGCGATCCGTCATCCCAATAAGCTTTGTACCCGTTATATTCTTTCGGATTATGCGAAGCTGTAAGGATTATTCCACTTTGGCATCCCAATTCACGAATAGCAAATGAAAGCTCTGGAGTAGGGCGCAAATCTTCGAACAGAAAAACTTTAATACCGTTTGCTGCGAAAATTTTAGCACTACTTTCAGCAAAAAGCCGACTGTTGTTTCTGCAGTCGTGACCAATGGCCACCTTGATTTCAGACAATTCTGCAAAATTCTTTTTCAGGTAATTACTTAGTCCCTGGGTAGCAGCACCAACAGTATAAATGTTCATTCTATTGGTTCCTACGCCCATAATTCCACGTAATCCGCCTGTTCCAAATTCCAGGTTCTTATAAAACGAATCAATTAATTCGGAAGAATCCTCCTTTTCCAGCAGCATTTTCACTTCTGCCCGCGTCTTCTCGTCATATGTTTCAGAAAGCCACTGCTGCGCTTTTTTCTTTACTTCCTGCAATAAATCCTGATTATCCATAATGTAATGCTATTGTGTTTTAATTTTTTGAATACAAAGTTCCAGACTATCTCTCCAATAAGGGATAGTTACCCCAAATATATTTTTTATTTTTGATTTATTTAATACACTGTAGTGCGGACGCTTAGCCGCCGTTGGATAGTCTTTTGTGAGTATTGGGGCCGCCTTGCAGTTAATTTTTGCCATTTTAAAAACAGCTGTAGCAAAGTCGTACCAACTAGCCACTCCTTCATTTGAATAATGATAAATTCCCGGAACAAAATCTCCCGGTGCGTATTCAGATACCGCTATAACATCTAAAATAGCTTTAGCCAAATCGGCTGCATACGTAGGTGTCCCTATCTGATCAAAAATAACATTCAGTGAATCACGTTCTGCTCCTAACCTCATCATCGTTTTCACGAAATTGTTTCCAAAGGAAGAATACAACCAGGAAGTCCGGATTATTACAGATTCTGAATTTTCAGCCAAACATTGCTTCTCTCCTTCCAGCTTGGTTTCACCATAAACACCGGTTGGCGCCACAGGATCATCCTCTTTATAAGGTTGAAAAGATTCTCCGTTAAATACATAATCGGTAGAAACATGTATCACTTTTGCTCCATTATTTTTGGCAACTCTGGCTAAAATCCCAGGCGCCTCTGCATTTATTTTCCGGGCCAATTCCTCGTCTGTTTCAGCCCTATCAACAGCAGTATAAGCGGCACAATTCACAATAAAATCAGGCCGGTTTTCCAGAAAACAATTTGCCACCGCAGATTCATTTGTAATATCAAGCGTATCAATATCTGTAAAAATAAACTCCCATTCCGATTTTTGTCCGGCCAACTCCTTTAGTTCATTACCTAGCTGGCCATATCCTCCTGTTATAAGTATTTTCATTTAACCTTTATATTCAAAATTTATCTCAGCATCAGTAAAATTAGGAGACTTTCGGTCTTTCTCTGAAATAATCTGTTCATCCTTATTTATCTTCCAGTCGATTCCAAGCTGAGGATCAAATAAGTTTATCCCCCGTTCACTCTCATGCGAATAAATATTATCGCATTTATACGAAAAAACAGCTGTTTCGCTAAGTACGGAAAAGCCATGGGCAAAGCCTCGCGGTACAAACATTTGTTTTTTACTCACATCATCCAGTTCGGTTCCAAACCATTCACCAAATGTAGGTGAACCTTTACGTAAATCCACTACAACATCAAATACCTTCCCCTCTATTACCCTTACTAACTTCCCCTGTGCAAAGGGATTTAACTGGTAGTGCAATCCGCGGACCACTCCTCTTACTGATTTTGATTCATTATCCTGTACAAAATCAACATCAATTCCTGCTTTTTTATACTTTTCATTATGAAAAGATTCAAAAAAATATCCCCGTTCATCTCTAAAAATATCGGGCTCAATTACAACTAATTGAGAAAAGCGTGTTTTTATTATCTTCATTTTATTTTAAATCGGAAAAAATTTTTCATCAACAAGTTTCAAAAGATACTCTCCATACTTATTTTTACTTAGTGGCTGAGCTAAATCTCTTAACTGTTCTTTATCTATAAAACCTTTTTTATAAGCAATTTCTTCAATACAAGAAACCTTTAGTCCCTGCCGGTTTTCTATAGTTGCAATAAAATTAGATGCTTGTAAAAGGCTATCATGGGTTCCTGTATCAAGCCATGCAAACCCACGTCCCAGCGATTTTACATTTAACCTGTTTTCTTCCAGATATAACCTGTTCAAATCGGTAATTTCCAACTCGCCTCTTTTAGACGGCTTCAAACTCTTGGCCTTCTGAACCACATCATTTGAATAGAAATACAACCCGGTTACGGCATAATTCGATTTCGGGTGTTCTGGTTTCTCTTCAATACTTAATACTTTTCCCTTTTCATCAAATTCAACTACCCCATAACGTTCCGGGTCATTTACATAGTACCCGAAAACAATGGCTCCGTCTTTAAGTGTAGCTGCATCCTCAAGGATTCCTCTGAAACTGCCACCATAAAAAATATTGTCGCCAAGAATCATACAAACATTGTCATCTCCTATAAATTCCTCCCCAAGAATAAACGCCTGGGCCAATCCGTCGGGAGAAGGTTGTATTTTATAAGAAATATTTATCCCGAGTTGATTCCCGTTACCAAGCAATTCTTCATACAATCGAATATCGGTAGGAGTAGAAATGATTAACACTTCCCTGATTCCGGCAAGCATAAGCACTGAAAGCGGGTAATAAATCATTGGTTTATCGTAAACCGGAATAATCTGCTTGGAGATTGAACGCGTTATCGGATAGAGCCTGGTTCCGGATCCTCCGGCTAAAATAATTCCTTTCATAATTTTTCTTTTTTTAATGTCTGGTCGAAATATTTAATGGTTTCCTTTAATCCTTTTTCTAGCTGAACTTTGGGCTCCCAGCCACATAACATTTCTTTAGCCAGGGTAATATCAGGCTGTCGCTGAACAGGGTCATCCTCCGGAAGCGGCTGATGTACAATTTTTGAAGAACTACCAGCCAAATCTTTGACCAACGTAGCCAGTTCCAGCATTGTTATCTCCAATGGGTTTCCAATGTTCACAGGCCCCGTAAAATCGTCAGAAGTATTCATCATTCTCAACATACCTTCCACAAGGTCATCAACATACTGAAAACTCCGGGTTTGCTGGCCATTACCATAAATCGTAATATCCTTCCCTTTCAATGCCTGAATAATAAAATTTGAAACGACTCTCCCATCATTCAATTCCATTCGGGGGCCATACGTATTGAAAATCCGTACAACCTTTATCTTTACTTGATTTTGCTTATGATAATTTACAAACAAAGATTCCGCACAACGCTTTCCTTCATCATAACAGGAACGGGGCCCGATAGGATTTACATTTCCCCAATAAGCTTCTTCTTGCGGATGTATTTCAGGATCGCCATAAACTTCACTTGTAGACGCCTGCAATATTTTTGCATTTAACCTTTTTGCCAAACCAAGCATATTAATTGCCCCCATTACTGAAGTTTTTATAGTTTGGATAGCGTCGTACTGGTAATGTACAGGCGAAGCAGGACAGGCAAGATTGTAAATCTCATCTACTTCCGCAAAATAAGGTATAGTTACATCGTGTCTTACGAATTCAAAAAAAGGTTGATGAAAAAATGGAACAATCTTACTCTTCCTGCTGGAGAAAAGATTATCCAGACAAATAACTTCATTTCCTTCATTTAAGAGGCGTTCGCAAAGATGGGAACCAATAAAACCAGCCCCCCCTGTCACCAAAATACGTTTCATTCGAATGCTTATTGAGTTTCAAAATTAAAAAAAGAAACAGAGCCTGCAATACATGCAATATTAAATGATAAACATAAAGATTTGATATTCTGCACAAATTTTACTATACTACCTTAAATAACAGGAAGATTCATCAATAAAATAAAGAAAGCCTTTGATATGAATGAATTAAGTTATATTTTTGCGCGCGATTTAAACAAATATAATGTCTAACTCATTAATTTATTAAGAATTACATGATTGAAAAGAAAAATGAAAATCTTGAACCAGAAGAAGTAAAAGAGGAACAATCTTCTCCTGCTCAGGAAGAACAAAAAGAACAAGTGGTTTCTGAAACACAGGAAGAAACCCAACCAGAAAAAGTTGAAGATGAAAAAACAGAACCCGCAGTGGTTGCTGAAACAACTGAAGAAAAACAAGCGGCAGTAGAAGAACAGCCGGCAGCAACAGAAGAGGAAAAAGAAAATTCAGCAGAAGGCGAAGAATTTGATTGGTCTAGTCTGGAAAGCGGAGTTGATGTATACTCTGAAAATGAAAGGGTTAATCTGGAAAATTTATATAACGGAACCCTGAATACAGTTTCTGAAAAAGAAGTATTGGAAGGAACCGTAATTTCATTAAACAAAAGGGAAGTAGTTGTAGATATCGGTTACAAATCAGACGGAATTGTAAGTTTGAATGAATTCCGTTACAATCCTGATTTAAAAGTTGGGGATAAAGTAGATGTTTACATCGAAAGCCTTGAAGACAAAAAGGGTCAGATGATCCTTTCACACAAGAAAGCACGCGCAACACGCTCTTGGGAACGTGTTAACGAAGCCCTTGAAAAAGATGAAATTATTAAGGGTTATATTAAATGCCGTACCAAAGGTGGTATGATTGTAGACGTATTTGGTATTGAAGCATTCTTGCCTGGTTCACAAATCGACGTTAAACCTATTCGGGATTACGATATTTTTGTAGGCAAAACAATGGAATTCAAAGTGGTAAAAATTAACCACGAGTACCGTAACGTTGTTGTTTCACACAAAGCACTTATTGAAGCAGAACTGGAACAACAGAAGAAAGAAATTATTGCGAAACTTGAAAAAGGCCAGGTACTTGAAGGAACAGTTAAAAATGTTACTTCTTACGGAGTATTCATGGATCTTGGCGGTGTTGACGGCCTGATTCACATCACAGACCTTTCATGGGGACGTATTTCTCACCCAAGTGAAATTGTAGAACTCGACCAAAAACTTAACGTTGTAATTCTCGATTTCGATGATGATAAAAAACGTATCGCTCTGGGTATGAAACAGCTTACTCCTCACCCATGGGATAAACTGGATGAAAACCTGAAAGTAGGCGATAACGTAAAAGGAAAAGTAGTTGTGATAGCCGACTACGGTGCATTTGTTGAAATTGCTCCAGGAGTTGAAGGTTTAATTCACGTTTCAGAAATGTCATGGAGCCAGCACTTACGCAGTGCACAAGACTTCCTGAAAGTTGGAGATGAAGTAGAAGCCCAAATTCTTACACTTGACCGCGACGAACGCAAAATGTCTCTGGGTATCAAACAATTGAAAGAAGATCCATGGGAACATATTGATACAAGATTTGGGGTTGGTTCAAAACACAAAGCTACTGTTCGCAACTTCACCAATTTTGGTGTATTTGTTGAAATTACAGAAGGTGTTGATGGATTGATTCATATTTCAGATTTGAGCTGGACTAAAAAGATCAAACATCCATCAGAATTTACTGCAGTAGGAGAAGAAATCGAAGTTGTTGTTCTTGACATCGACAAAGAAAATCGTCGGTTAAGCCTTGGACACAAACAATTGGAAGAAAATCCATGGGATGTATTTGAAACCATTTTCACACCGGATTCAATTCACGAAGGAACCGTTGTTGAACTAATGGACAAAGGTGCTGTAATTGCACTTCCTTATGGTGTTGAAGGATTCGCAACTCCTCGCCACCTGGTAAAAGAAGATGGCACTTCAGTAAAACAGGATGAAAAACTTGATTTTAAAGTTATCGAATTCAATAAATCTGCAAAACGGATTATTGTATCGCATTCAAGAGTTTACGAAGATGTAAAACGTGCGGAAGATTCTGAAAAACGCAAAACACAGAGCCGTACAAACAAAAAAGCAGTTAAGTCAGTTAACGATAATATAGAAAAAACTACATTAGGAGATATTAGCGAATTGGCTGCTTTGAAGTCGCAAATGGAAGCGGACGAGAAGAAAGATAATTAGTCAGGTTATTTGGTTATTTTAAACTGAATTTCGTAAATTGAGGCATGGAGTTCGAAATTCTAAAAAAAGGAAATTACACCTTAATTAAGGTAAATTCCGACAGACTTGATACCAATAATGCACCTGATTTAAAATCAGAAATAGTTGTCATCAACAACGAAGGAGGCAAAAACATAATTCTTGATTTGAGCAAAGTCAGTTATTGTGATTCTTCCGGGTTAAGGGCAGTTTTAGTAGCCAACCGTTTGTGTGAAGATGCTATTGGAACGTTCATTTTAAGTGGTCTTCAACCCGATGTGGAAAATTTGGTGAAAATATCGATGCTTCACACCGTTCTGTTGATTACAGATACAGTTGAAGCAGCCGAAGATTTACTGAAACAAAAGGAGAATCTGTAAGCAGATGCCTTTTGAACTGACCATACTCGGAAGTAGTTCTGCGATACCTACATCTGAAAGATATCCAACCGCCCAGGTACTTGAAGTGCCTGGGCGTTATTTTTTGATCGACTGCGGAGAAGGAACACAAATTCAGCTCAGGCGTCAAAAAATAAAATTCAGTAAAATTCAGCACATATTTATATCACATTTGCATGGCGATCACTATTATGGGTTAATTGGATTTATTTCGACTCTCAATCTCATAGGCGCTCAAAATGATATACATATTTATTCACCTTCAGAATTAAAAGATCTCATCCAGCCTCAACTTAATTTTCTGAAAGGAGAAATGGGATTTAAAGTAATTTTTCATCCTCTCAACTTTAAAAAACCGCAAAAGATTTATTTCGACAAAAAAGTTGAAGTTTTTTCATTTCCAGTGAAGCATAGTATTTCTACCTGCGGATTTCTTTTTAAAGAAGTTGCCAAATCCCCAAACATAAAGAAAGAATGTATTGCAAAGTATAAAATTCCCATTGCCCAAATAAAAGAAGTAAAAGCAGGAGCTGACTTTACGACAGAGGATGGACATATTATTTCCAACGCCAAGCTCATCACTCCACCGCCAGCACCACACTCTTATGCTTTTTGTACCGATACAATTTTTCAAACTACCATTATCGAATTTATAAAGAATGTTGATTTATTATACCACGAAGCCACTTTTGCAAAAGATATGAAAAAACGTGCTCGTGAAACATGGCATTCAACAGCCGCCGAAGCTGCAACAATGGCAAAACTTGCCAATGCAAAAAAACTAATTATCGGACACTTTTCGGCCCGCTATAAAGACATTACCCCGCTCGTTGATGAAGCAAAAAACATATTTTTAAATACTGAGGCTGCCATTGAAGGCAATAGATATAAAATCTAAGTTATTCCCAACTCTCTTCTTTTTCAAAAAAGTTCTTATCAAAGTTTACCAGATACAACTTTTCCACAGGCCGGGTAAACGCTGTATACAACCACCGGAGGTATTCCGTATTCAACATATCTTCAGTTAAATATCCATGATCAACAAATACAGCTTTCCACTGCCCCCCCTGTGATTTATGACAGGTAAGCGCATAAGCAAATTTCACTTGCAGTGCATTAAAGTAGGGGTTCTCCTTTACCTTTTCCCAGCGTTTCTTCTTATTCCCGATTTCCATATAATCTTCAGAAACGGATTCAAACAAATGCCTGTTTTGTTCTTGAGTAAGAGATGCTGTCTCCAGCGATAAAGTTTCTATAAATATTTTACAATCCAGTTCCACATTTTCATAATCAACAAAACGTAAACTTACGTTGGCGAACCGGAAACCATATAATTCTTCATAATTATAAATATAAATAACCTCAGCAATATCACCATTGGCAATAAAGTCAAGTCCGGAATCTTTTCCCGGCCAGAAATAATTGTTTTTTACGACCATTAAAAGATCTCCTCGCTCAATTTCATTTTCCTTGTACAAAATAGAACCACGAATTCCTTTATTGTACAAATTTGCCCTTTTATTTGATCGGGTAACAACCGTGGTTTCAAATAAACCATATTTATCGTAGCAAGTTGATATTTTCTCAATTAACTCACCTCCATTTATCCTCACCACATCAGTCAATGAGCCAATTTCCATCTCAAAAAATCCGGATAGTTGCTGAGGATCATTTATCCTATTTCTGAGTTGAGTAGCATTAAAAAGAATTCCCGAATCTTGCGCTTGTCTCACCACATCTGTCAACTCATATTCATCTACACTAAATCCATAATATTCCAGGGTCGATTTGTCGAGAGCCGGACTAACATCTAGCCCCACCGGTGGTAACTGAGCAGTATCTCCTACCAATACCAACCGACAATTCTCTCCTGAATAAACGTATTCCAACAAATCATCCAGTAATCTTCCACTTCCAAAAACAGAATTCTCATTCAATTCATTTGAAATCATAGAAGCCTCATCAACAACAAAATAAGTACTTTTATATAAATTTTTATTTAGCACAAACCGCCCCATCCCATCTGACGACGATTGCTGACGATAAATACTTTTATGGACTGTAAAAGCTGGCATATTTGTATACCCAGCCATTACCTTTGCAGCCCTCCCTGTTGGAGCCATCAACACCGATCTGATTTTAAGAGCATGTAAAGTTTGCGTTAATGAACAAATCATGGTGGTTTTCCCTGTACCTGCATAGCCTTTTATTAATATTATTTTATCAGTTTCATTAGAGGAAATATAACCAGCCAACCCTTCGATTAATCTTGCCTGACAAGAGGTTGGAGTAAATGCCAGTTTCTGCGTTAATAGTGACGTTAAGTGATTTTTAATCATAGTAGCTAAAATAACATTCGCTTGGGGAATCTAATTTATTTTTTTTTATAAATTTGCAATCTATCGAAACAAACTTATTAAAATTATAAAAATGAGAACCGTTATTCAAATTGTACTTTTCATCGTTGCTGTAGTACTGGCTTATTTTATTTATCAAAGTATTCAACGGCCGATAGATTTCGACAAGGCTAAAAAAGTCAGATACGACGCCACAATTGAAAGGTTAAAAAACATAAGAAAAGCCGAGCTTGCTTTTAAAGATGTTAATGGAAGATTTACAGGAAGCTGGGATACTCTTATTAATTTTGTCATCAACGATTCTGTAAAAAACGTAAGGAAATTTGGTGAACTTACCGACAGTATGATTGAAGCTAAGATTTCTGAAAAGAAAGCTATTCAAATGGGATTGATTATTCGTGATACTATCAAAGAAAGCGTTCTAGAATCACTATTTGGAAAGTCATATGATGCGCAGAAATTAAAATATGTACCTGTTCCTGACACAACTGCGGAATTTCATTTAGGTGCTACAACCATTACTACTGGCTCAGGAATTAAAGTTCCGGTATTTGAAGCAAAAGCACATAATAACACAATTTTAAGAGGACTGGACAGACAGCTCGTTATTAATTTGAATGACCAGGCCAGAACAAATGAAAAATACCCTGGATTGAAAGTTGGGTCACTTACAGAGACTATTAACAACGCCGGAAACTGGGAATAATTTGTTATGTATGGGTTAGCTACTGACGAATCGTTCAATTTAGAAAAGACGAATGAATATATATTATCCATCCAGGTAAGCCTGGATGGATTTTCTTTTTCGGTAATTGCCTCCAACGACAAGAAATTACTGGCATTAAATCATACTCCCGTCACCATAAGCAATCCACGATTTCTGAGCCGAAGGTTTACAGAATGGTTATTAACAGAAACGCTACTACAACACACTTATAAGGAAACAAGGTTAATAATAGCATCAGATAAGTTTACATTAGTTCCAGATTCTCTTTATGAGCCTATTAAAAAGATAGCATTAATCCAACCGGTATGTGAATTTGATGCAACAGAGATCATTCATGAGAATTTTATTGAGAAATTTCATGCACATTTACTTTTTGCAGCTTCGCCTCAATTAAATACGCAATTAAAATCAACAAAGGTTCTGCACCCTGTGAAACTATTACTGGAAAATACACCAGAGATATTAACCGAAAATGGATTGATATTGTGGTTCAACTACAAAGGATGCTATCTGATTTTATTTAGCGCAGATAAAATTATCGTTGCCAATCATTTCAGCATTACAAACGAAAACGATATTCTTTATTATGCACTAGCTACATTAAAGCAACTTGGAATAGCCCCCAAAAAAACAGAAGTTTTATTCGCAGGAGAAATGGCTGAAAATGAAAGCCTGCAAAATTCGTTACAAAAATACTTTATCTCGATAAGATATTTGCTCCCAAAAGATAACATACAGATAGACCCATCTGTTTTTTCTGAGCCAATGCATCCATTTATCCATCTTTTTATCTAGAGAAAATGAGAATTGTGGGAGGAAAATACAAAGGAAGAATATTTAAACCGAATAAACGATTTACTTCGCGGCCAACGACCGACCAGGCAAAAGAAGGGCTTTTTAACATTTTAGAAAACAGATACGATTTTTCTGATAAAGTTGTGCTTGACCTCTTCTCCGGAACAGGAAGTATTGCTTATGAATTTCTGAGCCGTGGATGCAAACAGGCATTGCTCATCGAAAAAAATTTTACCCACGTACGTTTTATTCAAGAGGTACTTGAGAAGCTGGAGATCACAAATGCAAGAGTTGTAAAAACGGACACTTTTAAATATTTACATCATTGTCCTGAGAAATTTGACATTGTATTTGCAGATCCTCCGTTCGACCTCCCACATCTGGCAAAAATCCCTGAAGCTGTTTTTTCGGCTGGAATATTAAACGAAGGAGCCTTATTTATTCTTGAACATCCAAAAGAATATTCATTCTCCACCCATTCAAATTTCTCAGAAATCAGAAAGTACGGTAAAGTAAATTTTAGTTTTTTCAAAGCATAGAAAAGTTCTTGCCTTATACGAGCAAGAATCTCATTTATCACTACGTATTGTTAATCCAACTTTCGCTTAATACCACAGCCCACTGGTTTTGTTTCAGAAACAGCAATACTCTCATTGCTTGCTAAACTTCCAATCGCATTTTTAAGATAGGCTTCTTTTACACTGTCAGGGCTTTCGTAGCTATCATCAATAGCCCCTTTATAAACAAGCTCCATATTGCCGTTAAATAAAAAAGCATGCGGCGTAACCTGACCTCCAAATGCATTGGCAATTTTACTCTCTTCATCCACAACATAATAAAAATTGTATCGCTTTTCCTCTGCTCGTTTTTGCATTGCTTCATACGAATCTCCGGCATCCCTGTTTCTGTGATTTGAATTCAGAACAATCATTCCAACACCATTCTTGTCTGCCCATTCTTTTATTCCCGGATAACGGCTTTCCCAGCCATGTACAAACGGACAACCATTACATGAAAATAATACCAAAACACCATTTTCTTTTTTAACATCATTAATTGATACTGTTTCACCTGAAACATCCAACATTTTCATATCAGTGAGCACAGCTCCGTCCCCTGGCTCCAATTTTTCTTGTTCATTTCCGGCCATTACTATCGAAAATAAAAACACCATCAAAAAAATACAAAATCCCGTCTTCATAACTTCTTTCTTAGAATAAAATACAAATTTGTATTTTATTCTAACGGGGATTCAAAAAAAAAGGTTCATTTTTCCGGATTTATTTAAACATTATAAACTATTAAAAGTTATTTGGAAAAAGATTTTTATGAAACTAGATTCAGTTAGACGTGAATATACTTTCTCGGAGTTAACAAAAAACAATATCAACCAAAATCCAATTAAGCAATTTGAGGTTTGGCTTCAGGATGCGCTACATGCAGAGCTAAAAGAAGCAACCGCCATGGCGTTAAATACAATTGGCACCGATGGTTTTCCGCAATCGCGCATTGTTTTGCTAAAATCGTTTGATGAAAACGGATTTGTATTCTTCACAAATTACAACAGCGCCAAGGGACAGGCAATTGCAAAAAACGAAGCAGTAGGGCTTCATTTTTTCTGGCCGGAACTGGAACGACAGATACGCATATCAGGAATTGCAAAGAAGACCAGCGCAAAAGTTTCGGATGACTATTTCCACTCACGACCATTAACCAGCCAAATCGGAGCCATCATTTCTGACCAAAGTACTGAAATTCCGTCCAGGGAATACATGGAAACAAGATTTGAAGAAATAAGCTCAAAGTTAAATAATCAATCGCCCGATCGACCAGACTGGTGGGGAGGTTACCTGGTAAAACCTGTAAAAATTGAATTCTGGCAAGGACGTTCAAACCGGCTCCACGACCGCATTCAATATGAGAAACAAGGTGAAGAGTGGCTGATAAAAAGGTTGGCTCCCTAAATCAATTCTTTAGAATAAGAAAACAAGATAAGCTCTTTAACCTCCAAAATCCAGTTTGAACGTTTGCTTCAGCAAGGCTAACTCAGGATTCTTTTTGACCATTTCTTCAAACTTGTCAGTATCAGAATAAATCAACCGACCTTTTACTTTTTCGGTGATTTTAGTAACCAATTTTATTTTTGAATTGTGCAGTTCCCTTCGCAGCCATGTAACAAGTTCCGGTTTAATACCTGCAATCAGATTCTCCTGAATGGTATTCTCAATCTCTAAAACCAATTTATAATCTTCTCCCAACTCAGGAACCGTTGATAGTGTTGATTTCAAATTTGGACGATCATCCAGCCGCGTTAAAAAATGCTCCCACTTTTCTTTTAAATCTTCTGAAGTAAATGCCTCAAACTCTTCAGCCTGGTTAAAAAGCTTATGCTGCTCTTTTGCGGATATCTTCTCTTCCTTAAACTTGCCTTCCAATGCATCTTTTATTGAAGGAGTTCCAAAGTCGCGTGATGCACGTCTAACTACTTTTCTTTTGGGAGCTTCGTTGGAAGGTTCTGGTCTACGTGGAAGGTCAGGCTTTGTTTCGCCCGGCTTAGTTTTTAAGGGTTCCTCTTTAACACCAGAGAAAATAGGCTCTAAAACATCTTCGGGGAAGGAAGCGTCAACTATTTTTTTTTTAAGGTAAGCTGTGCCATCCGAATCAATGCCAGTTCGATAAGTAAACGTTTATTCTGGCTTGTTTTATATTGCATATCACATTCATTGCTTATTTGCATAGCATCAAGCAAAAATTCTGTACTGCAACTAGCCGCCTGCGCTTTGTACCTTTCTTTTATATCTCCTCCTACTTCCATGAGCTGAACAGTAACCGCATCACGGCACACCAGCAAATCACGAAAATGACTACTCAATCCGGTAATAAAATGATGCCCATCAAACCCATGATTTAATATATCGTTGAATGTTAGCAGCGCCTCAGCTACATCATTTCTCAGGAACTGATCGACCAGACGGAAATAATACTCATAATCAAGAACATTCAGGTTGGTAATTACATCCTGATAAGTTACTTCTTTCCCAGAAAAACTAACAATCTGGTCAAATATAGAAAGGGCATCCCGCATGGCTCCATCTGCCTTTTGAGCAATCACATTCAGGCCTTCACTTTCAACATTTACACCTTCGCTTTTGGCTACAAATTCAAGGTGACCAGCAATATCAGCAATTTTAATCCGGTTAAAATCAAAAATCTGGCATCGCGATAAAATCGTTGGTATAATTTTGTGTTTCTCCGTAGTAGCCAGAATAAAAATGGCATGCTTTGGCGGTTCTTCCAGTGTTTTCAGGAATGCGTTAAAAGCCTGCGACGAAAGCATGTGTACCTCGTCAATAATATACACGCTGTATTTTCCCATTTGCGGGGGAACACGTACCTGATCTGTAAGACTTCGGATATCATCTACTGAGTTGTTTGAAGCCGCATCCAGTTCATGAATATTAAATGAACGACTGGAATTGAATGCTTTACAAGATTCACATTCATTACAGGCTTCAACATCGGGCGAAAGATTGGTGCAATTAATTGTTTTCGCAAAAATACGCGCGCAAGTTGTTTTCCCAACCCCACGCGGACCGCAAAACAGATAGGCATGTGCCAGCTGTTTACTTTTAATCGCATTTTTAAGCGTATTGGTAATTGACGCTTGTGCGACTACCGTATCAAATGAATCGGGCCTGTATTTTCTAGCTGAAACAATAAAATTTTCCATTATACACTATCTATCGCTGATGGAAACCAAAGATAATTAAATATGCCTTTTTTACATTGTTTTTTTATTAACAACATTGGGCGTTTGCTTAATTTGTACTTGATTTGCAGAGGAATAGTCAGATCAAAAAAACAGATGAACAAACTCCTTCTATGTATATTTTTTATCGTACCAATTCTTGGTTTTTCGCAAAACAAATCATTTTACGATTTTAAGATAACCGATATCCATGGTAATACATTTGATTTTTCGACATTAAAAGGGAAAAAAGTACTTATTGTGAATACAGCTTCTGAGTGCTCATTGGCTCCGCAACTTTATAAATTGCAGGAATTATATGAAGAATATGGAGGAGACGATTTTGAAATTATCGCTTTTCCATGTAACGATTTCGCCAAACACGAGCCCGGAAGCAGCCAACAAATTAATGATATTTACATGAAGGAATACGGTATTACTTTTCCTGTTATGGAAAAAATTCAGTTAAAGGGCGATAGCATAAACCCAGTATATCAATGGTTAACCAGCAGCAAAGAAAACGGCACACTGGATGCAAAAGTAATGTGGAATTACCAGAAATTCCTGATTGACAAAGAAGGTTATGTTCAGGATGTTATATGGCCCGTTGGCAAACCTAAAGGAAAAAGAATTGAAGAATGGTTATTGGGGAAATAGTATTTTAGTCTAACGCTTTCTTATAAGCAGCCAGCGCCCTCTCCCGGGCAAATTTATGTTCAACCAAAGGAGCTGGGTAGTTTAATGTTCCATGCTCAGGAATCCACTTAAAAATATATTCTCCTTTGGGATCAAACTTTTTCTGTTGTATTTCAGGATTAAAAACCCGGAAATACGGAGCTGCATCGCATCCGCTACCGGCAGCCCATTGCCAGTTTCCGTTATTCGAGGCCAGTTCGTAATCCAAAAGTTTTTCAGCAAAATAAGCTTCTCCCCATCGCCAGTCAATCAGTAAATGCTTTGTAAGGAAACTAGCTGTTAGCATTCGTACGCGATTGTGCATAAAACCAGTTTCATTTAATTCTCTCATTCCTGCATCTACCATCGGATATCCAGTGTTTCCCCGGCACCACTTTTCAAATTCCATTGCATTATTTCTCCACTCTATCCGATTATATTTTGGTTTAAACGATGTATTCACCACATATGGGAAATGCCATAAAATATCAATGAAAAAGTTACGCCAAATCAGCTCATTCAAAAATACATCAGAAAGGGAACGTGCTTTTAATGTAACTTTTCGAATACTAACAGTTCCAAACCTCAAGTGTAGCCCTAACTTTGAAGTCCCTTCCACTGCCGGCAAATCTCTTTTTGTAGCATACTCTCTGATTATTACATCAGAAACCTCTGATGAAGGGAAATTCAGCGAACTGTGTACAAAACCGAAATCTTCAAGATGGAGAAAAGGGAAAGGCTTTATTTTAAGAAAATTACCCCATAGTTTTTCTGAAGAAAAGGGTGCAATCTCTGTTTGTGCTAACTGTTTTTTCCACTTTCTGCTGTAGGGAGTAAATACAGTGTAAGGTTCGCAATTATCCTTCAGTACTTCATTCTCTTCAAAAATCACATGATCTTTAAAAGCCCGGAACTGAATATTTTTCGTTTTAAGAAACTCAGCCACTTCGGTGTCGCGTTGAATGGCATAAGGTTCATAATCTTTATTCGCAAAAACAGCCTCCACATCAAATTCTTTGGTAATTCGAAGAAAAGCGTCCAAAGGCTTTGCGTATAACACACATAAAGATCGACCATCCTTTTCCAACGTCTTCTTTAGTTTCTCTATTTCATTATAAATAAAAGAAACACGGGCATCGCCACGGTTTGTTAACTTATCCAGAATTCCAGAATCGAAAATAAATAAAGGTAATACAGGAAGTTCCGATGACAAAGCATGATAGAGCGCTATATTATCATCAAAGCGTAAATCGCGCCGAAACCAGAAAATGTTAACTTTTCCCTTCATACTATTTCCTGTTACCTTTAAAAAATCAACGTCACTCATTTTTTTGTACTTTCGATTCTCTCAAAATAAGGGAAAAGGTACAAAGAAAATGAAAAACCAAAATATTAATATCCATTATAGTTATGAAAAAAGGATTTGCAAGCGACAATAATTCAGGCGTTCATCCGGCCATATTAAAAGCACTGGAAGAAGCCAACGAAGGGCATGTTGTTGGATATGGAAATGATTTTTACACACAAAAGGCCATTGAAATGTTTAAAGAAAAATTTGGTTCGGAAACCGAAGTTTTTTTTGCTTTTAATGGTACCGGGGCCAATGTACTGGGATTATCATCGGTAATGCAAAGCTACCATTCGATAATTTGTGTAGAAACCGCACACATCCTGGAAGATGAATGTGGCGCTCCCGGAAAATTTATCGGATGCCAGCTTATTCCGGTAGAACCGGTCAATGGGAAATTGACACTCGATGCTGCAAAGAAACATATTCGCGGATTTGGGTTCCAACACCACTCGCAACCACGGGTAATTTCTATATCGCAGGTTACTGAACTGGGAACAGTTTACCAACCCGATGAGATAAAAACATTGGCTGACCTGGCTCATAAAAATAACATGCTTCTTCACATGGACGGAGCAAGACTTGCCAACGCAGCTGTATCCTTAAACATGGAACCCAAAGCCTTTACGAAAGATTGTGGGGTTGATATACTTTCGTTTGGTGGCACCAAAAACGGAATGATGATAGGAGAAGCTGTTCTTATTTTTAATCAGGAATTGGCTAAAAACACAAAATACATACGTAAACAGAGTATGCAATTATATTCCAAAATGCGTTTTATTAGTGCGCAGTTTATTGCTTACCTGAAAAATGATTTATGGAAAAAAAATGCAGAGCATTCAAATAAAATGGCCAAATTACTGGAAGCTGAAATTGCCACAATCCCTCAACTAAAACTCACCCGCAAAGTAGAAGCCAATGGCGTTTTCGCGATTATTCCATCACAAATAATAAAACCACTACAGGAAAATTTCTTCTTTTACATGTGGGACGAAAGTACATCGGAAGCACGATGGATGACTTCCTTTGATACAACAGAAGACGACATTTATGCGTTCATAAAACGAATAAAAGAATTATTGAATTAGAATCTCATAAACACCATGCTAAAAAAATATCCACGTGAGTAAAAAAGTTTCAAACAATAAACAGCAAATTTCCAAAGACAGGTTAACACCCGGAGCCGAACTAAGAAAAATAAATTAGCTGCCATTATAAAAGGAATAGAATTACAAAAGCAGAAAGTCAATATATGAGGATATTTAACTACTATCCAAGCAATCCTAAAAATTTGGATCCGGAAATGGAAAAACGGATTTTCATCCACAGTTTAATCATTCCGGCTGCATTTGTATTTGCCTTTTGGATAGTGGAAATCATAGAACAAACTACTGGAACCACGTTTGTCAACTTCGGAGTTTACCCGTTGCACTTGAAAGGACTCCCGGGCATTCTCTTTTCTCCTTTTATTCATGCAGGGTTCAACCACCTTATATCGAATTCTATTCCGTTTTTTATTTTGTTTTTTGCTCTTATCTATTTCTATCGCCGTATTTCATATCGCATATTTTTCCAACTATATATTTTATCCGGACTTTGTGTATGGCTTGCCGGGCGCGAAGCATGGCATATCGGGGCAAGTGGCGTAATTTATGCTATGGCTGCTTTTCATTTTATCAGCGGAGTTATACGAAACGACGTTCGCCTGTTAACGTTATCTGTTGTGGTAGTTTTTCTATACGGCGGAATGGTTTGGGGAATGCTCCCCATCGATCCGAAAACATCCTGGGAAGGACATTTGTGGGGCGCAGTTTCGGGTATTGTACTTGCTATTTATTATCGCAAATACATTATCCGCCGCGACAAATTTGACTGGGAAGATGAAGAAGACAATGATGACGATGTGGAAACACTCTCTGAGGAAACTCCTTCTGATTTGAATGCCCCTGAAGAGCCATCTTCAGGTTTCCCCAAAAACACAAATTCGTCTGGTGATAAAACCTCAAAGCCAGACAATATAAGCCATACCGGAGAATTTTAATTTGAGGCTACTAATTTTAAATGCAACTAAGGATTTCCGTTTACAATAAAATCAATCTCATGTTCGCTTAATGCGCGGTTATAAACAGCAATCGCCCCAATTAAACCAATAAAGAAATTCCCCATTCCATTTTTTAATTGTACAGCTCCTACTGTAAAATCAGAACCATTATTTCCCATTCCATCCGAGAAATAATATGGATTTTTACTTTGTTTCAAGCCATTAGGATAACCATCAAATTCTTTTGTATGCTCAATTAGTTCAGGACCCCGCTCTTCAAATTTTCCATTGTAGAACGATTTGATGTATTTGCCATCGTATGTAAATGCCACACAACTCCATTCATTCTTTGCCACATTCTGTTTACTTGCCGAATAATCGATAGAATAGGGAAAAGGCGGAGTTGCTTTTCCCGTTTTTGAAATATGCCCGCAAACCTGATCTTTCCCGTTGTAATAAGGCAATGAAATAAAAAGTCCGTATTGTCTTTTTCCACCTTCGATAGATTCATTCCACATTCCTCCGACAAAACCAGTTTGCTCACCGCTCCATTTCACCCAGCCAATCACTGTTACTTTGGCCTTCTTTCCATATAAATTTAGCCCATGGGTTTCTGCATGAGGCAAGCTCAAATAATTTTTACCCGTTAACTCAATAGCAAATCCAGACAGGGGGCCTTCATTAACCCGGTGAATTGGTCCATTCCATTCTTTCAAAGGGTAAGGTCCCATGCCTTCCGCCAGCCTTTCTTTTCCGCTTTCTTCCTTAAAATCCCATAATGCCACCAATCCGTTTACCGACTCGATACGCATTTGCAACGCCGAGTTTGGCTTTGAGATATCCTGCCCTCTTGCCGTATGAAAAGTTATACAAACGACCAAAAGCGCAATGTAAACTAATCTTAAACTATCAGATTTCATAGACCTACCTTTAAAATTTACCTTTTTATACTTTCCCAAAATAACAAATATACCTTCTACCTAGAAGGGAATAGTCACATTTAAATTGTACTATTGTTCTAATAGTGGGAAAAATATAAATTATAAACCCCTATCAAATAAGCATCAAGGATAAAAAAAACTTCTAAAAACTACACATATCAAGATAATAGAGAGCAAGAAAATAAGTGAAGTATCTCATTACTGTGTTAACCTTTTCTGAAAGTCAGCAACACTAAAAAATCATGAACGTAAACTAAACTTTTTGTATATTGGAGAAAAATTGAAGAATTCCGTTAGGTTATCAAAAAAGTACTATTTTTGCGCCCACGAATTACGAAGTTCATTAAAGCATGATTAGCAGAAGGATTATCCGCACGAAGGTGTTACAAGTTTTGTACGCATATTACACATCACCTGAGAAGTCAATTAGTAATACCGAAAAAGAGCTCTTTTTCTGCATCCAAAAATCTTATGATCTCTATCATTATTTACTGGAACTTGTTACAGAAATAGCAAATTACGCAGAAAACAGAATTGAAATCCGCCGGAATAAACATCAACCAACTCACGAGGATCTCCATCCAAATACGAAATTTATATCAAACATAGTAATTCAGCAATTACGCTCAAATAAACAGCTGAATACTTATTTGGAACAAAAGAAATTAAGCTGGGTTAATTATCCGGAGTTAATAAAAGAATTGTACCTGTTTACCATAGAGTCTGACATATACAAAGAATATATGGAAGACAAAACACGGTCATTTTTAGACGACAGGAAGTTTATCGAAAAATTATTCAGTAAGGTAATTCTTATAGCAGAAGATTTATATATAGTACTTGAGGAACAAAGCATTTTCTGGAACGATGATGTAGAATTTGTAATTTCAATGATTGTAAAAACACTCAAGAAATTCAATGAACTTTCAGACTCAGGACAAAGCTTAATGCCAATGTATAAAGATTTGGAGGATCGTGATTTTGCAAAAGATCTCATTCGCAAATCAATTATCAACCATGATGAATTACGCGAGCTAATTAAGGAGCATTCAAAAAACTGGGATGTAGAAAGAATTGCATTTATGGATATTTTAATCATGCAACTAGCTATTACCGAATTTCTCTATTTCCCATCTATTCCTACCAAAGTTTCGCTAAACGAGTACATTGAGCTTTCAAAATTCTACAGTACAGAAAAAAGCCGGAACTTTATCAACGGAATTTTAGATAAAACGTTAAAGGACTTAAAGAAAAACGGAAAAATAAATAAAAGTGGCCGTGGATTGGTTGGCGAACAATAATCAACAACATTAAAAATAGTAACACAAGGATCAGTCATCTTACAAAACAGGATGTTTTTTCAAACCATAATGGCAAACAAAAATATGAGCAGGTTCTTTTCGATAATTTTTATTTTATCGCTGCTGGCTTGTCAGGGAAAGAAAACAACAAATTCAACAACAGAAAACCAGGAAAAGACAACGGCAACAAAGGAAATTACAGATCTTTCTTTTAAAGAAGAAATGCATAATTTCGGATCTCTTCAGGCAGGCGAAATAGTGGTATATTCTTTTGTTTTTACCAATACCGGAAAACAAAATTTAATTATAGAAGATGTAATTTCAGACTGTGGTTGTGTACATGCCCGTTACTCTGAAAAACCAGTGCTACCTGGCAAAACAGGATTAATTGAGGTAGAATTCGATTCAGCCGGATTATTTGGCAGGCAATACAAAACCATTGAAATTAGAGCTAATACAAAAAAACCAAAACAATTAGCTATTTTTGCTGAAATTGATAACGAACAATTGGAAATTAAATACTAAAACTTAAAAAAACATGATGAATATTATTTTGATGATGCAGCCAGAAGGACAGGAAGGCAATCCTCTCATGAGTTTTCTCCCTTTACTACTTGTTGTAGTGGTGTTTTACTTTTTCATGATTCGCCCGCAAATGAAACGCCAAAAAGAAGTACGCAAATTCCGCGAAAGCCTGGCAAAAGGGGATAAAGTAGTTACGACCGGCGGGATTTACGGAAAAATTGTGGAAGTGAAGGAAACCACAATTATTCTTGAAATTGCTAAAGATGTGAGCATAAAAGTAGATAAAAACGGAATTATAAAAGATATGAGCGATGCTCCACAGCAACGTTAATCATATATTGAGTTATACAAAAAAGGGTTGCCATTGGTAACCCTTTTTATTTATCATCTTTTTGAAGTTTCAAACTCCCTAAACCTTATACATTAAACCGAAAATGAAGAATATCTCCATCTTTAACGACGTAATCCTTCCCTTCGACACCTATTTTTCCGGCTTCCCTGCAAGCATGTTCTGACCCCAGTGTCACGTAATTTTCATACTTGATAACTTCTGCGCGAATAAATCCTTTTTCAAAATCGGAATGGATAATTCCTGCCGCCTGGGGTGCTTTTGTTCCTTTACGAAAAGTCCATGCGCGGCTTTCATCTGGTCCGGTAGTAAAATAAGTATGAAGATTCAATAAGCGATAAGCTGCATGAATTAATTTATTTACACCAGGCTCCTCCAATCCTAATTCTTCCAGGAAAAGCTGTTTTTCCTCGTATTCTTCCAGTTCAGCAATATCGGCTTCTGTTGCAGCTGCAATCACTAATAATTCAGCACTTTCCTCTTTTATGGCTTCTTTTACCATTTCAACATATTTATTGCCGTCTTTTGCCGAAGCCTCATCTACATTACACACATACATTACCGGCTTATTGGTAAGCAGGAAAAACTCATTTGCAATTTTTGCTTCCTCATCATACAAACTTAATGTACGTGCCGACTTTCCTTGCTCCAATACTTCTTTGTAGCGTTTTGCCAGCTCATACATCTTTTTAATCTTAGGATCGTTGCCATGCCGGGCTTGTTTCTCCAATTTCTCAACCCGGCTATCAATGGTTTCCAAATCTTTTAATTGAAGTTCTGTATCTATTACTTCCTTGTCGCGAACCGGATTCACAGAACCATCCACATGGGTAATGTTATCATTTTCAAAACAACGCAGCACGTGAATAATTGCATCTGTTTCACGAATATTGCCAAGAAACTGATTTCCTAGTCCTTCTCCTTTACTGGCTCCTTTTACCAACCCAGCAATATCTACTATCTCAACTGTAGTAGGAACAACCTTCTTCGGATTATCAATTTCGGCCAGTTTTATCAACCTCTCATCAGGTACTGTAATGACCCCTACATTGGGTTCAATTGTACAAAAAGGGAAGTTAGCTGACTGTGCTTTAGCACTCGACAAACAGTTAAATAAGGTTGATTTTCCTACATTAGGCAAACCTACAATTCCACATTTCAAAGCCATTCTTTCAGTTTAAAAATTGCGGTGCAAAGGTAATGCTTTAATTATATGGGAATTCATTTTTCAATGAAAACTTCAAAATGTTGACAAAATCGAAAAGGATACCTGATTTGTGAAACAAAACATAAATCAATTCCTATTTTTGCAAAGCAAAGGTAAAATACGCTTTTTATAGTTTTCAAAAAACAAAATATTTTTCAGATTTGCCAACAATGCAAATTAAACCTTTAGTCTGGTTTCAGGTCTTAAAATAAAATTAGTTGAATGGATAGCGACGACAGTCAAATTATCTCAGATATAAAGCAAGAAAATAAAAAGGATCTTGCTTTTCACCTGTTGGTAAAAAAATACCAGGAGCGGTTGTACTGGCATATCCGTAAAATAATATTGAACCACGAAGATGCTGACGATGTATTGCAAAATACCTTTGTAAAGGTTTGGAAGAGCATAGATAATTTCCGGGAAGAATCCAGCCTGTATACATGGCTCTATCGCATCGCGACCAATGAGTCACTAACTTTCCTAAACTCAAATAAACGAAGAAGTTTTTTGCCATTGAATGATGTTAGTGATTATTTAATGAAGAATCTGATGTCTGATCCTTATTTTGAAGGAGACACCATCCAGCGAAAACTACAGGAGGCAATTATAAAGCTTCCGGAGAAACAACGACTGGTTTTTAATATGAAATATTACGACGAAATGAAATACCAAGACATATCAAAAATACTTGACACTTCGGTGGGAGCCTTAAAAGCATCCTACCATCATGCAGTAAAAAAAATAGAAGAATATTTAAAAAATACCGATTAAACGAAAGATTAAACCTTTATTCTCGAAACCAGTCAAAAAAAGAAAATGGGAGAAATGGGAAAATTAAAAAAGACAGCACCAGAATTATCGAAAATACAAAAGGAACAACCTTTTGGGGTTCCTGAAAAATATTTCGATGACTTTTCTGCCCGTCTTCAAATGAAGATAGAAGCGGAAAAGACGATCCTTCCCGATCAACCAAACCGGTTTGTAAAGTTTTTCAAACCAGCTCTCGGACTAGCTGCAGGTTTTGCATTAATTTTCATGCTTGTTTACTGGCCAATAAAAATGGTTACCCCCAAAAATGGTATAGCAAAAAATGCGAGCCCGAATTCAGAAAATGGAATTTCCGATACACAGTATCGCACAATTGTTGAAGGGATGGACGAGAATTCTTTTTATGCGTTACTAGAAGAGCCTGCACAAACGGGAGAAATAAGTGACGATGATTTAATAAACTATTTGAGTTCAAATGTGTCTGATTATGACATTTACATTGCAACTGAATAATTACCACTATGAAACGAAACATATTTTTAATAAGCATTATTTTATTGTTTGTTGGCTCGGTTACCAATGCGCAAAAGAACGATCACAAGGAACGCTGGGAAAGATACCGTACTGAAAAAATATCTTTTTTAACGGACAAGCTGGAGTTAACTCCTGCCGAAGCACAAAAATTCTGGCCAATATACAATGAACTGGAAAGGAAACGCTGGGAAGCGCAAAAATGTCGGCGGGATTTGGAAGTTAAAGTAAAAGAAGCAGAAGAATCACTTTCAGATAAAGAAGTAATTGAACTCACCAAGGATTTTACCGGGAACATGGAGAAAGAAGGCGCTTTAATGGTAAAATATAACGAGGAGTTTTTAAAGATTCTGCCACCCCAAAAAGTGCTTCGCCTCTATAAAGCTGAAAATGAATTCAGAATGTACATGATTAATAAGTGGAAAGAAAGACGAAGAAATGAAGAAGGAGGTCAGCGATAAAAACAAAAAGACAGGGAAATAACCTGTCTTTTTTATTTTTTTAAAAGAAGTCGCTAAATTGATTTGAACCAATCCTGAAAATATTTGCCTACAAGCGGAGTTTCTTTCATTTCCCCTTGTATGGCACCAATCAGGCTCATAATCCAAAAAACAAAAACCACGATCCATCCTATCAGGTTAATAACTGGTATAATTCCAAGAACAATACCAAGCAAATAAATACCTAATGTCTGACGAATGTAATAACTGGAAATTTCATCCTTTTCATTACTGTTTATTACCAATGCAATAATCCATCCGATAATGGTAATATGTGCAACAATTGCTTTTGTTTTTCCATCCATAAATGTAATTTTTGAATAATTGTTAAACGCAAGTAAAAGTACTGAAATAAATTCGAAGATGCCCAATGATTAAGGCCAAAACTAATCTTCGGCTCTTTTTCTCTTAAAATTGATTTTGTATTTATTATTCGACTTCATTATAAGTCAGACATATCCACACCTTTGTAAATATCCTTCCAGCTCCTGATTCTTTGATTCTCATCCCGTTCGTCTTCCGGGAAATTGGGACTATACAACATCGTTTTTCCCCTGCGAACCAGCTCCCCATCCACCACAAAGTCCTCTCCTCTTTCTTTTAGATGTTCTACCATTCGGCTGCGCCAAAGCTTTAATTCCTCAGAATATTGCATTTCCCCGGAAAGTTCTGTTTCCTCATACGGATCATTTTCAAGGTGGAATAACTGTTCTTTTCCCGTTCTGAAAAACCAAATGTATTTCCACCTACCATCAGTTAATGCAGCCCAATAATTGTCCTGGCTATAACAGGTAGCATGCTCCAAATCAATATATGACCGCCATTTCATTTTAGGATTCTTTATCAATTTAAATAAAGACATACCATCCATATCCTCAGGAATATCAGCACCTGCAGCATCGAGAAACGAGGGAAGAAAATCCCTTAATTCAACCGTGTTATACAACTTTTTCCCGCGTTTTATCCCAGCGGCAATTTCATCGGGCCACTTTACAATAAACGGAATATGAGCTGAACCTTCGTAAGCATAGGTTTTTCTCCAGTGGTAATGGTCGCCAAGCATATCGCCGTGATCCGATGTAAAACAAATGATAGAATTTTCATACAATCCTTTCTCTTTCAATGTCTGAATTATTTCTCCTATCATTTCATCGATAAATGTGATATTGGCATAATAATACCTCCTACTTTTCACTGCATGTTCTACTCCGAAATTGCCAAAAGCAGCATCCTTCCCTCCATCTTTTATATTTAATTCCTGGCACCAGTCACCAATTGCCGGTTCCGGTATTTTTACATCCTTATATATATCCAAATATTTCTGGGGAGGATCGTAAGGACTATGCGGCCGTGCAAACGAAACTTTCAAAAACAATGGTTTGGTTTGATCATAATTTTTTATGAATTCAATCGCGGTATTAGCTGTCCAATACGTTGGATGCAATTTTTCTTCCAGTTTATAAACGGCCGAGCTATGTTCATTCCAGCCAATACCGGTTTTGTCAGGATCCTCACCCGGCGCCTGTAATTTAAACCAATCGCGGTAATCACTAATAAATCCATCCTGTTCTACTCGCCCACTTTCATCAACCAGTGTCCCGTTAAATCCATGAAGCGACTTTTGAGGAAACCAGTGCATCTTCCCTACACCAAAAGTATAATAGCCAGCTTCCCTTAACATATGAGGCATTTCATATTTATATTTACGAGCTACTCTTCCATATCCTAACATCCCGTGATGCCAGGGAGCCATTCCGGTAAGCAACCCGGAACGAGCTGGGGTACAACTGGGCACTGAAGAATACCCGTTTAAAAACAAAACACCTTCGCTTGCTATTTTATCAATATTAGGAGTAATTACTGCCTGATTTCCGGCACACCCCAGAGCATCTCCCCGCTGCTGATCGGTCATTATAAAAATAATATTGGGCTGTTTCTGTGCATAATTTTTGAAGGGAATAAAAAAAGTAAAGATTACTACGAATAAAAGCCGGAACTCTGTTTTCATTGCCAATATTTTAGTTTATAATGAAAGGCGCAGATTACTTCATATACATCACACTCACTCATCCAAAACTAATAATATTTGGAAATAAAATGAAATTATACCGACTAGTCTTCCGATAAGAAAACCGATAATTATATGGAAAATCTATTTATCTGTCGTAATTAAAATTCCGAAGGTGGTGCCCCATTCTGTCCCGTTTGGTTTTTAAGTACTTCTGGTTGTATTTATTGGGTTCTATTTCAAGTGGAACAATCTCTGTAACCTCAAGACCAAAACCTTCGAGGCCAACTCGTTTTACCGGATTATTTGTTAACAGCTTCATTTTTGAAACGCCAAGGTTACGCAAAATTTGTGCGCCTACTCCATAATCACGTTCATCAGCTTTAAACCCAAGATGAATATTTGCATCGATTGTATCCAACCCCTGATCCTGTAATTTATAAGCAGCTATTTTATTTAGCAATCCAATTCCGCGTCCTTCCTGCATCATGTAAACAACAACACCTTTCCCTGTTTCATTGATTAATTCCATTGATCGATGCAATTGTTCGCCGCACTCACAACGTAATGAACCAAAAATATCGCCTGTCATACAGGAAGAATGCACCCGCACTAAAATTGGCTCGTTGGCATCCCAGGTTCCTTTTATAAGAGCTACATGTTCAGCACCGTTTGATTTTTGAAGGAAAGGAACAATGCGAAAATCTCCCAGATACGTAGGAAGAACAACTTCTTCTCCACGCTCAATCAAACTTTCACTTTGAAAAAGAAAAGAAATTAAATCCTTTATTGAAATCAATTTCAGATTAAACTTTTGTGCAATCTCATTTAATTGCGGCAAACGAGCCATAGTCCCATCATCGTTCATTATTTCTACCAACACACCTGAAGGTTCAAGCCCGGCTAACCGCGCCAAATCAACAGCTGCTTCAGTATGTCCACTTCTGCGCAATACACCACGTTCCTTTGCTTTCAGTGGAAATATATGTCCCGGGCGCCCCAAATCTTCAGGTTTGGTTTTCTGGTCAACCAGCATTTTAATAGTTGTAGCACGATCTGATGCAGAAATCCCTGTGGTAACATCCGGATGGATTCCATCTACAGAAACCGTGAACTGCGTTTCATGCGACGATGTATTTTTACCAACCATTAAATCAAGGTTTAATTCATCACAGCGCTTCTCGGTTAAGGCTACACAAATTAACCCACGTCCATGGATGGTCATGAAATTGATAATTTCGGGTGTAATTAACTCGGAAGCAACAATAAAATCGCCTTCATTCTCTCTGTCTTCATCGTCTACAACAATAACCATTTCCCCGTTTCGAATAGCAGAAATGGCTTCTGGTATTGTATTCAGCTTAATTTCAGTCATGCAACGCATCTTTAAATCAGCCGCAAAATTACAATAAATTATCGAAATACTTATGATTTTATCCGACCTAAGCCCGTTTGGATTTCTCCCAGTTAACCGATTGTTTCCCCTTGAAATACCTGATTATTCCACGAACTGACGCATAATTTATAGAAACAAAGTAATAAGGAACAAAAAGTATTTTAAACCTAAGTTTTTTATTCTCAAGATACCAGCCAATGAGAGCAAGCAGGTAACATAGCAGTTGCCCATAAAAAAACAGAGTGTAAAATTCGGGAATAAGCCAACTGTGGCGACTAAGAATAATTAAAATATTAAAAATAAAAATGGTAAATAAAGATATTGGCGCCAGAGTCCAGCGTAGAACTTTATGTGAAATATACTGCCAACTTAGTATGCCAAACCTGAATGGATTTAATAATCCTTTTAAACGGAATATGGTCTGTATTCCACCAGCAGCAATACGTATTTTGCGCTTTAATTCTTCGTTAACATTCAACGATGCATTTTCTTCCGCATAGGCTTTGGGCGTGTAGGCTATTTTGTATCCCTTTTGAGCAATACGTAAAGAAATAATAAAATCATCCAGAATAGTATCAGGCTCTACTTCTTCAAAAAGAGCGGTACGAATAGCAAATAATTCACCAACAGCGCCCACTGCCGAATTAAAGCCGGCATCAACATTTTTCACCCAGGATTCAAATTTCCAGTATAAACCTTCGCCAGCCCCTGCGGCAGCGTCTGCTTCATTCTCAACAATTCTTTTTTCACCAGCAACGCAACCCACTTTCCCATCTTTAAACTGCTCAACAATTTCCTTTACTGATTCTTTGTTTAAGATGGTGTTTGTATCTGAAAAAATAACAATTGGCGCTTTTACAAACTTCATCCCCCTGTTCATGGCATGCATTTTCCCTTTCCGTTCAGCTAAATGATGCACCTCCAACTCCGGATATTTTGCCAGCATTTCAGGAGTACCGTCATCAGAACCATCCGTAATCCACAGGTACTGAATTTTGTTTGCCGGATAATCAAGTGCAAAAGAATTTTCTACCTTTTGCTTCACATAATCCTTCTCATTAAAAGCAGTTACAAACAAACACACTTCAGGCTCAAAAACTTCTTTTTCCAATTGTTTTCTCCCTTGCGAGAAAATAGCTCTTTTCAGTTGAAAGAATAAAAACAGCAACAATGCATACCCGAGATAGGTATAAAAAAGAATAAAAAGAAGAATCCAGAAAAACAGTTCTAAAGTCATTCGGCATGCTGTTTATAAAACTCAATCAACGCACTGGCAGCAGCTAAATTATCAAATTTTTCGTGAATATATTCAATGGCATTTCGCCCAATCCTTTCGAAAAAGTCGTAATCGTTGATCAATTTTGAAACAGCTTCTACAAAATCTTCTTCACCATCTGCAATAACAATATTCTCGTCAGAAGTAGTGGAAATACCTTCAGAACCAATGGTAGTAGTAACAATGGGTTTCCCGAGTGCCATTCCTTCAATAATCTTAATACGCATTCCACTGCCTGAAAAAAGAGGGGCAATCATAATTGATTTTGAATTCATAAAATCGTATGCGTCGGGGACTTCACCTTCAAAAACCACATTCGGCAAATCCAGTTTTTTCCTAAACCACATTGGTGCATTTCTCCCGGCTACATAAAATTTTATTTCAGGAAACTGATCATGTATTTTAGGCCAGCATTTATCAAGAAACCAGATTAGTCCTTCCTGATTAGGAGTCCACTCAAGAGAGCCTATGTGAAATAAGGAAGGATGCTCTAATTTTTTTGCATTTGGAATAAGAACAGAAGAATCTATACCGGTTTGAGACACATGCCGGGGCCTTGAATTCCCTAATGCATCAAGTATATCTCCATCACGTTCGGTAATTGGCACTAATAAATCGTACTTATTTAACCAGCATTTTTCAAATCGTTTGATACGTTTTGACAGGTTCTTCATATACATCTGCTTCCATCCTTCAGTTATTGCTGCGGTACGTTGCCATATTTCATGCTCAATATTATGAGCACGGTACACAATTTTAGCAGATGAATAATTACGAATCACGGGAATATAAGGACACACATAAAGTCCTTCGAGTTGAATAATATCAAACTGTTTTTCTTTTAGCAATTTAACAAGCTTTGATTTAAAAGCCTCCGAAATAAACCGGACTGCATTGTATGGTTGGCTGGAAAATAAAAAATTCATGAAAGCTGAAAATACAGAAACAGGAGCCGGAACATCGACCAACTGAAAGTCAGCTAAATCTTTTACTGATTCCGGAATTTCGTCAATATTAACATGGTGCTTTTCTGTGTTCATAGAAAGCACAGTAACCTGATGCCCCAACAACGAGAATCCACGCGTTAAATTCATGCAGGCAATGGCACCACCATCTTTGGTTGGGTAAGGTACTTTATTTGTAACCTGCAAAATCTTCATTTCTTATCCTTCTTTTTGATAAACCTATCCAATCCCAGTTTATGGAAAAATTTGGTATATGTTTCGGCACTCATAATGGACGAATCGGTTGCCGCTTTATATGAAAGCCAACCACCAATAGGTAAAAATATAAAAGTTGAAAACCACATACCATTTACTATATTCCACACATCTTCTCTGGCCGATTTCTCACCGGTCATTGAAACAATGTAGTAGGCAATAAACAATAAAATTGACACGACTACCGGCATTCCCAATCCGCCTTTTCGAATAATAGCACCGAGTGGGGCACCAATAAAAAAGAAAATTAAAACGGCTACGGAAAGTGTAAATTTCCTATGCCTTTCCATTTCGTATTTATTCAGCGTTTTTTTGCTTTGATATAACTGCCCCTGAAATACATTTATATTCTGCATATTACTACGAGCTTTTGAAAGCGCAGCATTCGCAATTTGTGCTTTTTCAAATTTATCGAGACCATTGAAATACTCATCAAAATGAATGATAGTATCACTTTTCTCAACTTTTATATCTCTCATCATTGAATCAGCCGGAGCCGTAAGGTTGTATATTTTTCGTGAAATTGGTGAATTCAAATTTATTTGCATAATAAACTTTCGTAACCGTTGCTGATAATCCCCCCCAAGAGTATCTTCCATAAAATTAAGCTGTTTAATATTCAGCATCCGGTACGAGTTTTTAAAAAGACTTTCATCTCGCCGGTTAAATCCAAAATCTTTAACCTTCACCCGTATAATTTGTTTATCAAAGCGGTTTCGTTCAAAAGGACGCGTGCTCTTTTCTCTCTGTTTTTTTGTAGCCCCTTCTTTATAGTTTACTCCATCAAACAGGGTGAGTACCATAAATTTCCTGTCGTCAGTAATTCGCAAAGAACCTGAGTCTGCAACTGTTACACTTTCATTGGGTGTATTATTTCTATGGTCGTAAATTAGTAAGTTATACAGCATGTTGGTCTTTTTGTCTTTATGCCCGACTTTAATACTGAAGCCATCCATTTCATTGGTAAAAACACCTTCCTGCAAAACCAATTCCGGTCGTTGTTCCTTCACACTATATAACAGCGTGGTAAATTGAAGATTGGTGCTTGGCAATATATAATTGGAAAAGTAGAATGCAGTGATTGTAATAACTAAGGCAATAAACATTAATGGCCTCATGATTCGAAAAAGTGAAATCCCAGACGATTTCATAGCCACTAGTTCATAATTTTCGCCAAGGCTTCCGAAAGTCATAATGGAAGCGAGTAACATAGCCAGCGGAAAAGCATAAGGCAATACTCCAAAAGAGGCATAAAAAAGCATTTCTCCCAGTACTGAAAAATCCAATCCTTTTCCTACCAAATCATCCACATACCTCCATAAAAATTGCATCAGAAGTACAAACACAACAATAAAAAAGGTCATAAAAAATGGCCCTAAAAATGATTTGATAATGTACCAGTGTAAGCGCTTCATGTATTTGCCTTTCTTATTCAGAATCGTACAAAACTAAATTATTTTAACGATTTGAAAAGCAAAAAATAGTTAAGATGCCGGAATCAAACAAGTAAATTAATTTTCTCCAGAAAAGATGCAATATAAACCCTAAACCTATTCTCGTGTATTACGAGCCAAGTACATGTTTCAGATCGGCTACCTGAGTATTCCAAAGCTCTTTTGTTTCATTCTCTTCATCTTCTTCTGCAAAGTCAATCACAATTAACGAAACATCTCCAGTAAGTTCATCCTGGCTGATTCGAAATTCAAAATAAGTATCGTCTTCTTCCCCCTCCCATGTATATCTAACCAAACGGTTCTCTTTCTGCAACGTCATTTCAGCCGTTTGTTCCGATCCTTCCCATATAAAAGTATATTTTTTTCCCCTCACACGAACATCATCAGCGAACCATTCCGCCAGTCCTGACGCAGAACTCAGCCGGTTATACAAAACTTTCGGAGAGCAATTAATTACATATTCAAGCTGAATTTTGATTTTGTCTGTCATGTTCATGATTTTCGGCAATATAATTAATATGATTGGAAGAAACAACATACAAACGAAATTGGATAAAACCCAAAAGTATTTTTTAGCAAAAAAATGAAGCAAAATAAAAATTAATACTATATTTGCACCGCGAAAAACAAAGCATTTGGCGAGGTAGCTCAGCTGGTTAGAGCGCATGATTCATAATCATGAGGTCGGCGGTTCAAGCCCGCCTCTCGCTACTGAAAATCAAAGAGGTTACAAAAGTAAAATTTGTAACCTCTTTTTATTTGCACACAATTTGCACACAAAATAATCCAAGTTCAGATGCCCTGCAAATGATTATTTGTATGGACAACTGACTGACTAACTGTTTAAATATTTAAACGTTCAAACGTTGTATTGAATAAATAATTCTTTTTTGATTTTATCAAACACTCTCAACAATTATAGATTCAACCCCGTAAACACCACTTTAAACATTTCCGAAAAATTTTCAAAAGGCAAAGGAATAAATAGAGATTGGAGAAATTGCGTGTGTTGATGCGCAGTTTCAAAAAGATTTGATTGTAGTTTACGAAAATCAAAGGTGTTTGAAACGGGCTTGTGCGACGGAGAAAATCAATTCTTGCAATTTCGGAACGAAGGGTTTATGCCGGAAGCTTTTGAAAACAAAGAGAGCTTGTTTTTCGGAAATGGTAAAATTTTGTGTCAGGGTTGAGCGAGTCTTTATTCTTTGTCTTTTTTCAATAGTTTTAAAAACAAATTTCATTCTCAATTTTTCCATCTTTTAAAAGCATACTAATACCTTTACAACCTTAATTATATAAACAAATGAGAGGGCATATCCATATTTACACAGGAAACGGAAAGGGTAAAACTACTGCGGCATTTGGACTCGCTTTGAGGGCTGCCGGAGCGGGGAAAAGAATCTTTATTGCCCAATTTGTAAAAGGGAAAGTCTATTCCGAAATTGAAGCTGTTCGGAAATATATTGCCGAAATTACCATAAGACAATACGGACTGGGATATTTTATTGTAAAAGAGCCCACGCAACAGGACATTGATGCAGCACATGCCGGACTAAAAGAAATTACAGAAATACTCAAAAACGGAAAATGTGATGTTATTGTACTCGACTAAGCAACAATAGCACTGTTTTACCACTTGTTTTCTACCCGGGAATAATTGAAGCAATAAATAGAAAGAAACCGGAAACCGAGCTAATAATCACAGGGCGCTATGCCCCGGAAGAGTTGATAGAACTTGCCGACCTTGTGACCGAAATGAAAGAAGTGAAACATTACTACACAAAAGGCATTGAGGCTCGTAAAGATATTGAATATTAACATGATAAAGTTTTAATGTTTTTACATGTTTGCCTGAAATAAGAAAGGGGCTGACCGAAAAGTAGATCGGTCAGCCCCTTTTAAAAGATAGAACTCAAGATACAAAGACAAGTTACTTTTTAATTAATTTCACCGTATTTGTTTCCTGTTTCAGCAAAAAAATACCACTGGGCAAACCGGATGCATCGACACGGTTGCTACCGGGTTGCAAGAACACATTAAACATGGCTTTTCCTGATAAATCGTAAATAATAGCATAGCCCGTATTTTTTGCATCGACTATAAAATAATTGGCAAACGGATTAGGATATACTTTCAGCTTAGTCAGCTCCCATGATTCAATTCCTGTAGTTATTGTGCTCTGAATAATCATCGCTTTCTCTGACCTGTTTCCTGCCTCATCAAAAGCTTCTACCTCAAACGTATATTCTGTATTATCTTCCAAATCAATAAAGGTGAAGTTAGTATCAATTGTTGTACTAATTGAATCACCATTGAGATATATTATATAACCATTTACACTTACATTATCAGTTGAAGCGGTCCATGAAAGAACAGCACTTGTGTCAGTGGTTACTACAGCTAGAGCGGAAGGAGAAGACGGAGCTGTTTCGTCGATAGTTGAAACCGTTAATGATGCTTTTTCTGATTTATTTCCAACGGCATCGAAAGCCTGCACTTCAAATGTATATTCCGTTAAGACCTCCAATTCTATTGCGGTAAACGCAGTTTCAGTAATTGTAGTAATTGAATCGCCATCGAGATAAATAACATAACCAGCCACTCCAACATTGTCAGTTGAAGCCGTCCACGAAAGCGAAGCACTGGTTTCGCTAGCTGCTGCGACAAGTTCGGTTGGAGTAGAAGGCGCAGTTTCGTCAGTGGTTGAAACCGTTAATGATGCTGATCTAGACCTATTTCCGGCAGCGTCACTAGCTTTAATATTTATTGAACATTGAGTGCCTGCATTTAATCCATCAATAATATAATTTGTTTCTTTAACCCAAGCTTCATAATATCCATTAACAAAAATATAATACCCTTTTACCTCTACATTATCAGTCGAAGCGGTCCACGAGATGGAAACGCTGGTTTCGGCAGGCGTTGCAGCAAGGTTAGCAGGAACAGAAGGCGATTCATCGTCAATAACAGTAACTTTAAAGGATGTTTCAGCATATTTAATACCATATTTGCTGTGCAAGGCTGAATCTCTTACTGTAAGTACAGCTTCTCCAATTTTATCTGGGGTGAGGGACAATTCCAGAATATCGTTGGTAATTACTGCCGTTACTAAATTAGAATTCGTATTTCCTGAAACAGCTTTCCCAAAAGTTACCTTCCGTTTCGGGGTATTTAAAAATACATCTGCCAATGGAATTTTAATATCAGCGCTGTTAACTACAACAACAGTATCGGCAATAGGATTTGCTACTACCGGTTTATAAAAACGCGGCTTTATGGTTACATTTAAAAATCGGGTTGCTGAAAAACCATAATTATCTATCGCATCTACCGGAATAGTAATAACAGAATCTTTATCCACGGTATTTGGGAAAAAGGCATCAAGTTTCTTATTGCCTAACGATGTATAATTGGTATTCCATGTTAGCCACGAGGTATGTTCCAAATAGCGTGGATAGATTTCAAAATTATTTTCTCCATCAACAAAACAGTTTTTTGCAATGGTTATGTCAACACTATATGTAGTACTTTCGTAAATAAATTTTTCCAAGGTTTGAGATAAATCGGGTAAAGGCTTGTCATTATTATCAAAGGCATCAACAGCAGCTAAAAATGCAGGGGCTGTTTGTACACTATCAAAGGTAGATATTTCTGCAAAATCACAATCAAAGACCAAACCTTTGGAGGCTGTTTGGGCTGCATTTGAATAAGTTGCAAAATATTTGTTTAATGACGTGTGATATGCTATAGCTGTTGGATAGAAATCTTCCTGAGCTTTCATTAACGTATCTGCCCCAAATCTTTTTGTCGAAATATTGTATGAGACAAAACCTTCGCCAGCAGGAATTAGAATACTGTCGCCTGTTATTGTAGCATTTGCTTTTAATGAATTGCTCAATTTACTATTGTTTTCTGTCAACAAATCGTTTTCTGTTTGTGTGTCATACTCCATAACAGCGGTATTGCCCGAACTTGAAACAGTGCCAATCAGATATATACTTGTACCGTTAGCAATAATACTTGAGGCTGTAAATCCGGTATTGGCAAGAGTATTTTCGCTTTGTTTTTCTCCTTTAACCAGTTCGACAACCGCTACTGATGTTAATTCATCCGTTGTTTCGTTTGAAAGGAATACATAGGCTTTATCACCAACAACTTTTACATTGCTTATTTTCCCGGTGAATCCTATTTTCTTACAGAATGATAAATCAACCTTATAATAGATAACAAGTTCAGATTGTTTTGCCAATAAAACAAGGTTTCCGAAAACAGCCAGTGCTCCAGGGCCAGAGTTATCAATAGCAGTTGTGCATTCTTGCTCATAATTTGTCAGGTTGTATTTCGACAAGTATGTGTCTCCCGACACAAAAGCAAAAGCTCCGTCAACAAGTACATCATTTACCGAATAAGCATCAAGCTGGTCATCTATCACATTAATTGTATCCAAATTGGGGGTATGGGCAACCAGTGATGATTTATCAGGATTTTGAGTTAAAGCGTTATTGACAAACAGAATCTGTTCTTCTTTTTCACGTACGTCTGGTTGATGAATAAACGTAACGCTTATTGTGGTATCCTGCCTGTACGAAGTAAGATTAAATGTAAGCGTATCAATTCCGAAAACTCCCTCTGGAAAATTACATTTTAAAACATTCTTCTCAATAACAGGATTGGCTAAGCCGTTTTTTGAAGCCACCGAGTTGAGATACGTTGTTGAATTTGTTCCGGTGGTGAATAACTCGCTGCTTGTTTTTTCTCCAATAGCGTCATAATATCCTATGATTACCGGGTCACTTACCGGGCTTAATTTTGGTATTTCATTCACAATAACCAGGATTGAATCCGACAATTCAGGATTGCTGTCGGAATGTGCATATACCGTCGTGCGCCCAACCTTTTTCCCGGTAAACAAACCATTATCAACTATTCCTATTTCAGGGTTTGAAGTTGTCCATGTGTAGGTATCGTAAACAAAACGGTTAGATGTGCTTCCGTTTAAAACATCGCCGATGTTATCCAGTCCCTGGGCGGTAATACTAATACTTTCACCGACAATAAGGCTGGTACTGTCGGAGGAAGCGGCAGAGTTACCTTCCATTTCCAGCATAACACCTTCCAGTTCAACTACCAGCATGCGGATAGAATCGGTAGGAACATCGCTTTTTTGTGAAAAACGCAACCATGTTTCACCATTGTCAACAGCGGTAAATAAGCCGGTATTATCTATCGTTCCTACTTCCGGCTTTGATGAACTCCATTGTTGCGTACCTTCGGTTTGCGGACGACCGTTTTTAAATAAAAATCCTTCGAACTGACAGTTGTGCCCCTTCAATACTTTCAATTGTGTAATTCCAATATAGTTTACATAATAGTCCTGCGCAACATAATCAGGGTCAGGCGTTGTTATTCCCACTCCCAATATTTCCGACGACCATTCACCCAGCCATCCGGCATTTGCAAAACCTCCGGTGTATATTTTCACGAAATCGATTTGGTCCAGCTCCTTGTGATTCCCGTCTTTATCTACAGCCCAACTAAGGTCAAAACCATCGGCAGCTTTTCCTTTCTCATCTTTATAATATGGATTTTGAGGGTCTGTCAGGTCTGAACTGCCTCCCCTGTTATCGCAGTAACCGAAAAATGGCGCCCGGTAAAACTCAATATAACTTGGGGTACTCATATCGAGCGAGCTTTTTATAATACTACCTTCGTAGGTCAAAGAATCTTTGTTACACCCAAAATCAAATGGGTCAGGATAATAAGGGTGGCTGTGAAATGCATTGGATAACAAAGCGCCTGTTTCTCCGTTATCTTTTTTCCAAGGAACGGTGTAACGTTCATTATAATGAGGATTATAATAGGTCATTTTTACATTTTTCTGGGTACTGCTCATATAGTAATCAGAGCCGGCCAGTTCATACCATTCCCCGTCGTTTGGAATACCATCGCCATTGGTATCTTTCATAACACGCACAGCAGCAGGTTCAGTCCATACACCATACAAATTGGCAGCAAATGCATTACCTTTTACCGAGAAATCTACCCCGTAAGGATTTTTTGGATTATTAGTAATTGGCTGGTCAAAACCATAAATTACGTAACCGCCAAAAGCCCCAAGGCTAATCGTGCCGCCCTGTGTGCCAAGTGTTTTTTCTGCCGAGTTGCTTTGCCCGATACTTTCATTGGTAAACTGTCCGGGTGCAGGCAGAAATTCGATAACACGACTTGCATATGCATTTTTATGGATATCAATTTTAACCGTTGCAGTATCATAATTGCCTTCATCATCGGCAATACGATAAGTGAATTTCTCAAACGAATAATTCGGGGTAGAACTTTCGCTGACATAGGTTAAGGTCCCATCATTATTGTTTGTAATTGTTCCAAAGTTTGTATTCTGAAGAACTTCCAGGCTTGCAACATCAAGATACGCAGAAGGTCCATCGTTTTTGACAACATTCATCTCCAACGTTTCGCCTATATCGCTTGTGTAGGAATCGTTCCCGGCTGATATCGGAGACACATTTGCAATTATCAGGGCTTTTGCTTTAAAGCCTCTATAATCCATACTAATTGTTAATGTATCTGTACCATAAACTTCGGCAGGGATTTTATAATAAAAGTATTGACCGCTAGTTGAACTATGATAGTAGCCGTCAAACGACAAATGATTTTCGTTTGTAGAATTGTATGTAATAGTTACATCGCTTAGTTCGGAAATTTTCGTTTTAGAGTTATAACTGTCGGGATAATTAAATAAGTCGGTAAACCTTTTCGTCACTCTAAAATCGCTGGCAACGCGTGTACGGTTAACCACTAAATTATTTTTAAAAGAAAACGCTATTTTTGCAGTGCTTTCTTCGGAAAGAGTAACTGGTGTTTTCCCCGATTTGTTTCCTGATGCATCCTCCGCATCAACTTCAAACAGGTATTCAAAACCAGCTTCTAATCCCTTTATTGTATCGGTTATATTGGTAGTTGAATTTAAAAACCCGCCATTTACATACACATTGTATTTAGTTACACCAAAATTATCGGTAGAAGCCGTCCATGATAACACGACTCCTTGCTCAGTTGCTTCTGCAATCAAATTTTCAGGTGAAACAGGAGCAGTATTGTCAACAGGTGTTGAAGCGGTAACAGATGCTTTATCTGATTTATTGCCGGTAACATCTTCAGCTTCTACCTCAAACTGGTATTCTGTATTTGCCATTAAATTTGGAATAGTATCTTTTGTTTCTGAAGTCGAAGCCACTAGCTTTCCATCAAGGTATATATTGTATTTCACAACGCCAACATTATCAGTAGAAGCTGTCCAGGAGAGTTCCATCTTATTATCATTGGCATCCGCTTGCAGATTTGTTGGAACTGTTGGAACTGCTTTGTCAATAGTTGTTGATAGTGTTGCCGAAGCCTTTCCTGATTTGTTCCCTGAAATATCTTCTGCTTCTATCTCGAACAAGTATTGCGTATCGTCAGCTAAACCTGTAATTGTATCTGTAATTTGGGAAGTAGAGCCTGCCAAATTACCATCTGCATATATATTGTATTTTGCCACACCAACATTGTCCGTTGAAGCCGTCCACGACAATATCATTCCACAATCTTTCGATACTCCTGTTAAACCTGTTGGAACAGTTGGAATTTCATTATCAACCAGTGTAGTAATTACCACTGAGGCTTTAGCTGCTGAGTTATTCATATCATCATCGAAGGCTTCTACCTCAATTGTATATTCTGTTTCGGGATTTAGTCCTGTTACTACGCAACTTGTACCTGCAACTGTGTTTACAGAATCTCCATTAAGATAAATATGATAACCTTCCAAACTGTTTTTATTATCTGTTGCAGCTTTCCATGAAAGAGTTACAGAGGTTAAGTCAGGCTGAGCAGTAAGCTCGGTTGGGGCTGTTGGGGGAACAAGGTCGCGAACATAGTCCGTCAGACAGAAATCCTTTAAATCAGGAACATCACCACTGGGAGGATAGCCATTATAACCGTTCGGAGACAGACGGGTGATAACCAGTTGTACTGTACCTTCAATTTTTAGCCTGTCGTAAGAAACTTCATTAAAAACTAATTTTTCTGCTTTTGTATCTGTTATTGTTTCTGACCATACAGTTGACCAAACTCCCTCTGTTTCCTTTTGAATTTCTACCTTAAACGAAGGATAGCCAAGTTCATAATAATCATCTTTGGCATATTTAAAAGAAATGGAGTTGCATCCGTTAGTAAGAACAGGCGACTTTAGCTCCTCGAATAGACTGAGAAAATCGTTATAGCGTTCGGCATAAGTCGTTGACCATCCATTAGATGTAGTAAATCCATTCCTGTACATTTCTTCGGATATTGAAATAAAATCGTCTGAATTATCGCATTCCGCTTCTGAATAATTGAGCAGGTTAGCACTTTTGACTTTGTTTTCATAATCGCCGGAACTTTGTGTACGGCTGTGCGGCAAATCTGTTTTATATGCAGATTGCCCCGTGGTAATCTGCCCTGTCAGCAAAACGCATAGACAAGCCAGAGAAAAAAGGTAAATTTGTTTCATAATACTATTTCTAATTTGTTAATGGTATTGTTATATCGGGGACGGTAGAAGGTTTTGGCGAACGCTACCGTTCCTTTTTTAGTTATTAATTGTATAATCGGAACTTTTTAAAACAGGAACTTTGTATTGGATAACTTCGAATATACCGAACAATGCCCCCGAATAAGCCAGGTCTCCCATTATTGTATTCTTGAAAAACGGTAATCCGGCAGCATAACAGCTCATTAAACCGGAGAAAGTATTGGGATACATTGTACCCGAAGCCCACACTCCGAAATTCGATACCAGGAAAAATACAACAGAAGCAGAAAGGCTGGCAATTAACAGGTTTACCGGGCGAACTTTTTTTAATAGTCCAAAGCCGATAAGTCCTATAAATATAAAAGCTGCGTAGGTCCAGTAGAAACCGTTGTAAAACCACACAAAGTGGTCGAAATACTGCCCGTAAATTACGTTGTTCAACAATAAATCGCTTAACCACATGGCTACAATTGGCACAACAAAAGCCAGGTATTTTCGCGAAAAATAAGCTGCCCCAAAAAGCGACATTGCTCCAATTGGTGCAAAATTAGGAGGATGAGGTATTAAACGGCTAAATGCCGCCAATAGCACTATCAGAACCAAAACTCCGAAACGAATATTAATCTTCGATTTTTCCATTTTGTCTATTTTTTATTGTATTGACTAATAATTCTATTTAATAAGCTTAGGTGTATTCACCCCGCATTTCACCAGATAAACTCCTTTTTTTATTTCTGATGTATTGATTCGGGTTATTCCGGCTTCTACACTTGTTTTTAGTACGATTTTTCCTGAAACATCGTAAATTGTTACTTCTTGTTTTTTTGCGGATTCGAGAATAACGAACGATGAAAACGGATTGGGGTAAATCCTAAGTTCACTTTCTTTTACTGATTCGATACCGGTTATAATGGTACTCTGCGTAACTGTTGCTTTTTCTGATTTATTCCCCACCTCATCAATGGCTTCCACGCTAAATGTGTATTCTGTTCCGGGAATTAGTTCTGTTAATGTAAAATTCGTATCTGTTACCGTTGCAATAGAATCGCTATCTAGATAAATAATGTAGGCTTCAACTCCAATATTGTCCGTTGAAGTCGTCCAGGAAAGGGCAATACTTGTTTCTGCAGCTTCAGCAGCAAGGTTTGTTGGAGTGGTTGGTGCTTCATCATCAATTGTTTGATTTGTTGAAGATGCTATTTCAGCTTTTGCGGATTTATTACCTGCTGCATCAAAAGCTTGCACTGCCAGTGTGTATCCAGTACCAGACGATAATCCAGTTATGTTGAAATTTGTTTCAGTAGTCGTTTCAATCAAATCCCCATCAATATAAATATCGTAACCAGTTACACCTACATTATCACTTGATGCTGTCCAGGAAAGGGCAATGCTTGTTTCTGTAGCTTCTGCAGCAAGGTTTGTTGGAGCGGTTGGCGCTTCGTCATCAATTGTTTGATTTGTTGAAGTGGTTATTTCAGTTTTTGCTGATTTGTTACCTGCAGCATCAAAAGCTTGCACTGCCAGTGTGTATTCAGTACCAGACGATAATCCAGTTATGTTGAAATTTGTTTGGGAAACTGTTTCAACTGAATTCCCATCAAGATAAATATTGTAACCAGTTACACCTACATTATCACTTGATGCCGTCCAGGAAAGGACAATGCTTGTTTCTGTAGCTTCAGCAGCAAGGTTTGTTGGAGCGGTTGGCGCTTCATCATCAATTAATTGCTTTGTTGAAGTGGTTATTTCAGCTTTTGCGGATTTATTACCTGTAGCATCAAAAGCTTGCACTGCCAGTGTGTATTCAGTCCCAGACGATAATCCAGTTATGTTGAAATTTGTTTGTGAAACTGTTTCAATCAAATCCCCATCAATATAAATGTTGTAACCAGTAACACCTACATTATCACTTGATGCCGTCCAGGAAAGGGCAATACTTGTTTCAGAAGGTTCTGTCACAAGATTTGTTGGTGCTGTTGGTGCTTCATTATCACCAGATACAGTTGAAACAATCACTTCCTGTACCCGGTCAACCGTTTTCCCATTGGAATTAAATCGTATTTTTATGTTGGCTGTTCCTGTTTTGTCCGATTTGGCAGTTAATGTTAATTTGTTACTTTTTATCGTTGCTGTAACAATGTTCCTGTTGTCGTTGGATATAATTCTTTTTGTAATGGCTGCCGCTAAATTATCCTGGTCGCTTGCCTTATTTTTCAAATCGATAGTTACAGGAGTTGTATTATTAAGTGATACTTGTGAGAACTGCGAAGCTTCCGGTACATAGTTATCTGGAAAAATAAACATGGACGGAAACCAATATCGCCTAATTGGCTCTAAAGTTTTTATTAAATTACCGGTATTATTTAATTGATAGAAAAAATAAGATTGATCGCCATTGGCAATATATAAAGCGGCATATATTTTATCGTCCAGCGGATTGATACGAAGACCAGCCCCGTAAAAGTAGCGTCCTTCGTTTTCACTATCATATATTAGTGTGAATTCGTTGCTGTCAATATCGTAACGGTACATTTTTGATGTGGTAAACCAACTATAATCACTTTCATTATAAGCAAAGTAAAGCACGTTTTCTTTGGCGCTGGCGCATAACGAGCCTGCTGTCCATGCATACCAAGTTTGATTTATGCCAGCACCTTCGTTCATATTCACAGTTTCGGTTGTTAAGGTATAAGGGTTGATTTTTAGTAGTTGGTTACCATCCCAATTCACTCCAGAATGCCCGTATGGATATTGCTGGTAAGACATGTTCGAGTTTTTCCCTACCCATACCGTTCCATCTTTACTTTGTGTGAGGGTGCTGTAACATCCATTAATTACTTTTATTACAGTATCCGATTCCGGGTCGATAACCAATACGCCTTTATCCTGCTGAATAGCGAACACATAATCCGGTGTACGGCACATCATTCCTATTTGGTTGTTGTACAAAGGGCCAACACCATCGGCATTACTCTCTCCGCCACTAATCAAGGGATTTTCGGTGCCGGCAATTCTTCTCCCAATTTGAAAATTGGAGAGATTCATAATAAAAATTCCATTCGAAGTTCCTATATAACCTTTGCTTTCGTTTACCCCCACGAAGCCTCGGCCATCGGCAGCTGATTTTCCATTGATTTCAAAAATTATGGGAATCCTTTTCTTTATCTTCAGGGTTTTTGCATCTGCCACAATAATTCGCCCGCCACTTACCGGGTTTGTTTCGCCGGGGTCCTGGTCTTGTTTTGATATCACATAAAGATTGTCTCCGTATATGGTTCCGAACTGGGCCGTACATCCTAATGAAGAGCCTGCATTATCGGCATTTCCCTGAAGGATGTGGTAATCAAATTCTCCTGTTTCAGGATTCAGAAAATTGATGGTGCTGTTGTTATGCCCAAACCAGTCTTCGTTGAGGATAAATACACCATCAGTATATTCTTTTGATTGAGCTGTTGCTGTAAAGAAAACTGCCCAAAGGGCAAATCCAAATATTAGCTTTTTTATATTCATTATTTAATTGTTTTTATGGATTAGGTATTTCTGTTGTTAATTCCTGAATATGTAAATCTTCGGCGCGGGCTAGCTCGGTAGAAGTTTCGCCCAGCCAACCGCATTGCTGGTTAACGCCAGTGTAAACCCGGATAAAATCTATACCGGGCAAATGAACTGCGTTTCCGTTTTTATCTACCGCCCAGCCAATATCGAAACTGATTTTGTCTTCGTATTCATTGGGGTGATTGTCAACGTATCCCCAATCATAGGCATATAGAACATAATACGAACCGTTTTTATTGGAACTTTCGTCAACGGCGTTGTTTGCCAGGATTGTTCCCCCAAACGTTAGTTGGCCGGTATTCAGCCACTTCGGAAAATAATCCTGTCTGTGATATACGTTTTTGTGTATATAACCTTCTTTCCCCAGATTGTCGGTCCAGTGTATATAAGTGGTATCCGAAATCGGACTGTTGGGTTGCGGTGTGGCTATTTTATCAGCATCCGGCTTGTAGTAGGTTATTTGGTAATTATGTTTGGTTTGGGGCTTGTAATATTCGCTGCCAGCCAGTTCGTACCACTCGTCATCGGGAATGCCGTTGTTATTTCGGTCTAAAGAAACCAGCACAATTCCGGGTTCGCAACTGCCTCCTTCAGCCGGGGCATCGGGATTGGGATTAGAAGCGGCATAAAAAGAATTGCCCCTAATTTTAAAATCTTTTTCCCCGGTTGCATTAACAACAGTGTGGTCGAAGCCAAAAGTTATGTAGCCGCCAAATCCACCCAGCGAAACCATCACATCATTTTTCCCGGAAATGCTTTCCTGTGCTTTTTTGCACATTGTTTCTTCGGTGTCTCCGTCTTCATATTCGGGCATGGTATTTACAAACTGACCGGGAGCAGGGCGGTATTCAAAAACCTGCGTAATGTAAGGGCTGTAAGCCACTTGTTCATCCCAAACAACAATCTGAACAGAATGCTCTACCGGGTTTTCAGCATCAATAATATTAAGTTTCAGGATGTATTCTCCCGTGTTTTCAGCAACAAAAATGTAATCGCGTTCAGTAGAAATCACCGAATCCTGCCCATTTTTATCTTTTATACTCCATTCGTATTCTCCGGGAAACTCAGGGTGAAAAATAATCTTCTTCATTCGTTCAACCGTGTAAACATCATCAATACCTAAGTTTACCATTGGTGTTTCTTTTTCGCAGGCAAGCAACAGAAATGCAATTATTAGTATTGGAATAATTTTTTTCATAGGCTTAGTTTTTATACAGGAAAACCATGTGCGCCGGAATATCACCTGCACGCACGCTCCATTTTCGTTTCCCATTGCGATTGTAACAGTGTATAACTCCGCTCGAAACATAGTTTTTAGCATCGGTAACGTAGATATCGCCATTCGCCGGGTTTATTTTCAATCCATACGGAATAGTGATATCGGTTTCAGTTCCATCGGTAATAAAATGGTCGGTAACCAGTTCTTTCGTTTTTACGTTGATAATGCCGTACGAAATGGTATTCTCTTCGTTTTGTTCGTTCCATTCGGTACTATAGAAATAAAGTGAGTCGCCCAGTATACACATGTTACTGCACGGAATATTGAGGGTGTCGGTAACCACCATTTCGTTTGAATTGGCGCTTTTTCGTTCCAGCACAAAAAGGTTTGAAGGGATACTGTTGTAATCGCCTCGCGATGAAACCCATAATTTCCCGTATTGGTCTTTGCGTAAACGATGTAAATTGATGGCTACCGGGATTTTTTGTACCTGTTTCATACCATACATTTCAACCACCGAAATGGTGTAGTCGTAATTCGGAACACGATATCCGCCCGAGTTGGCAACATAAATGTATTCACCCATTATTTCCAACTCATCAGGTTGATAACCAACAGTTACTTTTCCGGTAATCTGCAACGAAGTTGTATCGATACGGTAAACGGCTCCCAGCTGTGCATCGGGGTCGATGGCTACCGGCCCAACATAAGCAGAAACATAGGCATTGCCACGCGAAAAGCGTATATAACGGCAATTCGGAACATCTACCTGCCCTATACGTTCTCCGGTTTCGGCATCCATCACCTCAACTTTGTGTGAACAATTGATAACTGCATACAACTTGTTTCCGTAAATCTGAATGTCATTTCCAACATCGCCCAGTTCTTTTATTACATACGGGTTTCTTTCGGCATAAAGGTTCCGGATGTAATAAGCGTTTCTGAAATCCACAAAATCAACCGAGGCTTTGTTACTTCCCATGTTCCCTTCGTTTAAAACGTACATTCCAACGGGGTCGGAATCGGGGTTTAGTTCAATGGGCAAAATGTCATACTCTGTCGGAACTACCAGCTCATCTTTCCGGCACGAAAACAACAGAGACGCAAGAAATACTATCCAAATAATACGGTTCATTTTTTAGCATTTAAATTTCAATACTCATGCGAAAACGGTAGTTTCGTTTTGGCATCGGGTAATTGAGAATTACATCGTAATCCTGACTTAGCAGGTTATTTACTTCCGCTGAAAATTTCAGAGAAAAATCCTTCATTTTTAATGATTTTGAAAACGAAATATCGCTGGTATACCAGGGCTGTGTATAGTTGTAGCGAATATTTTCCTGCTGGTTATAGCGTTCTCCTACATAAATATAACTATAGTTCATCGACCAGCTTTTCCAGTTGAGCATAGCAATTGCCGAACCGCTGTGCCAGGGGATGTATGGAATCTGGTCGCGATAATAAGTGTCGGCAGCGTTGGTAATATCAATCGCATCCTGGTATGTGTATTGCAACTTTGTAGTTAATCTCCAATCGGTTAGAAAACGAAATGTTGCCATTGTCGTAAGGTCGATTCCCCGGATATCAACTTCGCCCAGGTTTAACATTGTCCATCGAAATTGTTGGCCTTTAGGATAAGCCACAATTTTGTCTTTCACGTAATTGCAATAAACATCAACTCCAATATGAAATGATTCCAACGTCCGGTTTTCGCGGTTGATATCGTACAAAACCCCCAGGTTATATTGCTCGGCATATTCAGGGCGGAGATAGGCATTGCCCATATCGGTATAATACAAATCGTTGAAAGTGGGCATACGAAAAGATTTCTTGTAAAAAGCGCGAAAAACAAGATCAGTTGCACTAAATGGCTGGTAAGACAGAAATACTGCCGGAGTAAATACTTGTTTATTCGGCACCGTATCGCGTTCGCGGTTTTCTTCGTTTACAATGGTTTCTAAAATACTGGCTTGAATTTTCAATTGGTCGGCCACGGTAAAAGCGGTGGCAGCTGAGAGCCAATGTGTTGTTCTGGAAACATCTACAAACTCGGACAAGCCATTCCATTGAAAATCGTAAGCAGCAGAAATATCCCAATTCCTGTATATTGAATATTTATTGGCCCAGGATAAATAAAATTCATTTTGTTTGTAGGTGTTATCTACATGAATAAGTTTGTCATCATTGTTGACATAGTGGGTAATATCTGAAGCATATTTAGTATTAATTTTTGTGCTTAGTTTTGGCGTTAATTCTTGTTGGTACATCCCCTGAATAAAAGAGTTATTATCCCACAGACGCTCACCATTTCTCCACACGTTATTTACAATTGCTCCTGGAACTCCCCGTTCCGAATCATAGTGATACAAATGTATTTTCCAAAAACCTGATGGTAAATAGCCGTTCAGACTCCCTTCCAAACGAACGGCATCAATATCTCCGTTTTTTCGAACCGCCGTAGTGTCGTATGCAAGCTCTCCCGAGGGCGTAACACGCCGGTAGCGAAATTTGTATTTGCCATCAGCATTAATCCACTCGGCACTGAAGGTAGTATTGATTTTCTCGCTGATTTTATATTCATAAAGTACTGAGGGATTAAACAATCCAAAAGAACCGCTTCGCAAGGCTGCCTTGATATTTGTGTCTTTGCCTTTGGCGAATCTTGGATGGCGGGTTGTTAAGTAGATACTTCCAGCAGAACCAAATTCTTTGGCCGACTGAAAAATTTCGCTTTTCTGTCCGTTATACAACGAGATTTCTTCAACATTCTCTAGCGAAAATTTACCTAAATCTATTTGTCCGTTTTGCGCATTACCCAGCTGAATACCATTGTAGAAAACCCCCATGTGATTAGTTCCCATGCTGCGGATATTCACTGTTTTTATTCCTCCTACACCCCCGTAATCTTTAATCTGAACACCAGAAAAAAAACGAATAGCATCGGCAACCGAAAAACTGTTTAGCTGTTGTAATTCTTTCCCTTTCAGGGTTTGAGCGGGAATAATTTCGTTGTAACGTTTGGCAACCACCTTCACCTCTTCGATGTGCTGAACGCTATCTAATTTACTCTGTGAAAATGCACTAATTGATATTACAAATAGTGCAAGCCCACAAAAGAACCTAGCAAAATACATAAAAAGCCATTTTAATTTTTTCAATCAAAACAGACTTCGAAGACCAATAGTATCGGGATAAACCTGGAGCAAAATCAGCGATTCTGCCACTGTTTGTCGCCGGCTTTTATTCCTCGAAAGCCATCAACTAAAATCTTGGCAGGTCTTCTGACTTACTCCATCTTTGAAACGCCCTTCCCATCCGTCGGCTGACGGACAGTGGTTTTGAGTATTTGTTCAAAGACTTTAGTGGAGCTTACAGCAGCGGGTCTGTTCAGGATTTTCACCTGATTCCCTTTTCACCGTTTTTTCGTTCAATGAAAAACGCGGCACCAAAATTGGGAATAAAGGTAATATAAAATATTAGAGTCATATATATTTTTCCCGAATCAATTATAAAATGAAGCATGAACTTATGATGATTATTTTTTAAGTAACAATCTCTTTCGTTCAATTTCGTCAGCCTGCTTTTTAACCATGCGCTCGTAAGCATTAACCTGTTCATTGATTTCAGAGATGCTACCCTTATTCCTGCTGTATGTAAAGATTGTTTCTAATCGGAGTAAATCCTGAGAGCTCGCTTTTCCTTCCATTTTTATATAGCGATATTTCAGGTCGTTATCCTTTAGTTGATTGTTTTTTCTGAATTGCCAGATATTACCACCCCATGAAAGCAAAATGACTAACGCCATTGAAATAATAGTAATGGCCGTTTTGCTTTTTCGAAAATCTACAATAAAAACATGTTCTTTGCGAATAATCATGTTGTGTGGAGTTTGCAACTGACCAACCTTTTCATTAAGTGGAACAATTATGGTTTTTAATTCAGTCAATATTGTACGAATATTATCATTGACTTTCCCCAGAGAGTAGCCCGCAACCTGTGCCAGAATATTCTGCAATTCTTTTATTTGCTCAGGAGAAAATTGTTTTTGATTAACACGGTTACGTAATTCGTGCATTAATACGACAATTTCTTCGGTATCAAAGGTTGAATTAGTACTATCTGAAATTCCGCCTTTACTCAACTGCTCTATCTTTTGTTTTAATTCTTCAAACAAAGTGTAAACTGTAGAAGAATCCATTTTGCCTGTACCCATTGTTATTGATTTTGGTGTTTATAATCTGCGTCCTTTCTTCCTTCGTTTTTTCTTTAGGGCTTCCTGTCTAAAATATTCGGCATAGTCTTCATCATAACCGGATGAAGGATTCTGCAAATCAAATATTCCTCCCAGAGAAGAAACAGTTGCTCCAACTGCGGACGAAAAACCTTCATTGTTGCTCTGACTGTTTCGGGGTACCGGTTCTCGTTGAATTCGCATTGACCGGTCATTTTGCTGAAGCTGGTAATTGATTTTAGAATAGCTAAATGCCCTGTCAATTTTGGAGCCGTTGAATTCATTCCCGTTTTTGCCAAACCGTACTCCCTGTATTTTGTCTGTACTCCTGTTTTTTCGCAATTCTGTGGTAATTCCTGATTTTCGAAGTCTTGCATCCAATTCCGGCCAGTTCCGGCATTCAGGAATCGCTGATTGAAGTACCCGGTAAATCTCATACTTAGTTTTATCTGGTTCTTTGAGCCGGTGCTCTTTCACATTTTCCTTTCCCGAAGCAATATAAAGGCCGTACTTTTTCGTTAGCTCCATACAAATCTTTGTGTTACGCAATTTTTCGTTTTTATCAGAAATCCGGTTCCCTTCATTATCAATCCGGTTTATCACCAGGTGGATATGCGGATGTTCGGTATCATAATGCCGGGCAATGATGTATTGTGTGTTTTTGTATCCCATTTTCTCCAGGTATTCATGCGCAACTCCAACCATTAATTTGTCGCTTAACCGGCTTTTATCCTGTACTGAAAAATCCAGTGAGATATGTGCCACCGGCTTTGATATTTTAGGTTTCAGTTTACTCTGGGCAATAAAGCTTTGAATGACCGATGCTTTGTCTCTTAAACGTACCCCTTCGGCAAAAAGCAACCGGGCATTCTTTTTATCCAATACATAGTTTATGGCTCCCTTAAAACCACGTCCCTGGACAATTTTAGCAATCATCTTCTATTCGTTTAATTACTTTGTCCAGGCGTTCACTCATAATTAGACAATTATTATGCACTTCAATATATCCGGCGGCATTCGCTGTGTGGGCAATTTGATTGACATTGTTCGCCAAGCCCGAAAGTTGTCGGATGTGTCCCATCAGTTCTGGGGACAACCGCTGTTTTATCACAGTTGAGCGGATGCACTGACGGATAAATTCGCTGCGGTTAACCCCTACCAAACCAGCTTTAGCTTTCAGCGAATAGTATTCTTCGGTAGCCATTTTTATAGTTATTTTATATGCTTTCTTTTCAGAAGGTATCTTGGCTGGCCTGCCATTGGTGTTCCTGTTTTTTATCGTTTTCATACGAATCTGCATTTTAATTGTTAATGAGACCGGCGGGATGTTTTTAGCCTCGCAGAGCAAGGTTTTGGTCTGACCAAAACACAAACTTGCTCCGCAGAGAAAAGGCCTTCGCTCATAATCTAAAACCCCGACTTTTCTTCATTTCCTGAACCTGTTTTTTGCCACACAAATAGTCATTCAAATCTTTGTACCCAGCATATCTTATTGACATATCGTCAACAGAGAAGCAAGACGATTTTATCTTTTGAAATGCTTTCCGCCCGCTTTCGTCGTTGTCAAGAAAAGCACAAATATTTTTGTGTACTTTCAGAAAAGGAAGCACCTTTTTGATGTTGGCAACTGAATTCAAAATTGCTACATCGTATCTCGTCTTATCTGTTTTTTGTATGGTTAAATGTGAAAGGAAGTCCCAGAACCCTTCAAATGCCAAACAGGTATCATGACCGTTCTTCATCGTCGTAATTTCTTTTGGCGGAATGCAGCCTTTGAAGCTGGTCGGACTACTCAACTCATATCCGCCTTTGTCATTTTCGAATCCAACTGAAAAATATACTCTGTCACGGACCTGGTAGTGAACTTCACGGCAATATAAATTTGCGAGTGACAAATCAATCCCTCGCGCATTTGTCCATTCTATTAGTTTAGGATGTGAAATTGTTTGGATATCACGGATGGTAATTGACTCACCATTTTCCTTTTTATCCAAAGTATTATCCCGGTGAAAAGAAAAAGGATTCAGGCCGGTACCTGAAAAGTCTTTCTCCAGTTGAGTTGCAGCTTCATGAAAAGTACAATTGCCCAATTTCATAACAAGGTCGATAATGGAGCCTCCTTCATTTGTACCGAAATCGTACCAGATATTCTGGCGGTAATCTACTTTAAAACTTGCATTGTGGTCTTGGCGAAACGGACAAAAGTACATCCCATAATAACCAAAATCTTTCTTTGGAAGGATACCCTTATTCTTCAGGTATTCCCTGATACTTATTTGTTTTATCTCTGAAAGTGCCATCCTATTTTCTTTTCATTGGAATAATTTCTCTGCTAATAATCCAGATTTAGCGTAGTGCAATTACAAAATCCTTGTGCGCTAAATCATTTTTTACGTCGGGCACTTCGGGCAAGGGCTAAACCTATTTTCGCTGAATCATGTTTGGGTTTGGTCTGGTTTTCCGCCCAAAGCAGTACTTCTTTACGTGAAAAGACCAGCTTGTTCCCGTACGTTTTGCAGGGGATTTTACCGGCAGAGGTCAACTTGTAGATTTTTGCTTTTGATGTGGGATAGCCGTGTTCTTTTAACAACTCCAGAACATCATTCAGGGTCATAGTATCAATCTGAGGTTGGGTTGAAGCCTGCTTGGGTAAGGCTCCTGAAACCGCTTCACTTACAATAGCCCGCAATTCTTCGGGCGTGGTTACAATAATGTTTGACATAGTTTTCAATTTTATTATTACACATCATGTTTAACTGAATTCGGGTATAAAATAAAACTGAATACAATTGGTAATCAAATAGATAAATAGCATTACACAAGTAGGACAAACGACGACAATGGAGCCAAAACGTCGGGGTGTAAAATTTTTATTGTGTGAATTTTATTTACTCAGGGAAGTCAAATTATACAAACCGAAGACAATGTAAAACTGAAAACTTTTTTTTATTTTTTGTTCTTTTGATTTTGAAGTTGTTTCAAAATCAGGTCGGGAGGAAATACCTCAGCATTGGATAAAACGTTTGATTGAACAGGAGTAATAAATCCGTCCCTTATCCATTTATCAAGCGTTGGCCGAGAAATCTTCAACATTTTAGCAATATCCTTTTTCGATACGATTGCCTCACCATTGACGATTTGGATAAATTCCCTGTTTACCGAGATATACCTTTTCAGGTTATCTATTGCTTTGTCTATATCTCGGATTCGGGGAGTGATTTTCTTTTTAACCGATATTTCGATGGTTTCCATATCATAATCAGCCAGTTCAGGATTTTTCTGAAGTTCAGAGACAATAGCTTCATAAATTGACGTTTGCCTGGCTGGTAGTTTGTATTGCTTGCGACGGGGCATAACTATATCTTTATTTGTCTGAACCTCTCATTTAGTTCTTTTAGCCTGTCTATTAATTTGCCAAACGGCAACGAATCTCCGTAAATCATGTTTGACTGCATCGTTTCATAATCCTTTCTCCATAAATCGATAATGGCAACTGGCGGCACAAAGTTTATTTTTTCAGGAACATGAGTAGAATAATCCACTTCCTTCATTGCTGTTAGCATTTTACGATGCTCAACAATTGCATGATACAATTCGGGACTGTTAAGTGCATCTTTTGCGAAATCGGTATCCATCAATTTTTCCAAATCATAAATATGTCTTGACATGCGATTTACACGTACATTTTCCAAAGGCTTTTGAAATTCTTCGTGTAAAAGAAAAGCTTTTTCAAGAAAGGTTCGTTGCGGAATAACTGTAGGGACTGTAAAATAAACATCTGCGAAATCAGTTTCAGGATAATTATTCGCAAGAATTGAACGCAACTGAACATCTTCGCTTGGCTCCATCAAGGAACGCGCCCCGATTTCAATCATCACTTTATCCTGAATATAACTCCCTGCTGCAAAATGCGAATTATAATTAACTTCTATAATTTGTGGGTCCTGAGTTGAATCCTTTGATTCAGGAATGGATAGTGAATAACCTGTTATACCAGCCTCCTGCAATTTACTATTTAACTCATCTTTCAGATTATTTTTCGTGTATGAACATGACGCGCGCCGAAGATTGGTTATTTGTTTCCTTCTCAGCTCGCCTTCAAAACCGAAAAAGGAACGGTCAATGGCAATATCTATATCTTCTGAAAACCGTTCAATAATATTCCATGCTTTACTTAACGAGGTTCCGCCCTTGAAAACAATATGGGGAGCACACTCACAGGAAAACAAGGCACGCAACACCATTGTTACCCACCAGTCCTTTTCAATAGCCACATTCGGTAATCCGGTTGTTGTTGCAACACTATTTAGGATATCAGCTCTTTCCTTTTCTGGTATTTTAATCCAATTATTCACTTTTCCTGAGTTTTAACAATATCTCTGCAATCCATTCCGGCGCAAGAACTGCATCATGTATTATATTTTCCGGTGTTTCATTAACCAAAGCTTCTTTAATTTTTTGAAGCTCGATTTCCGTCACGTTTCCTTTTCCTATTTCTTTCAAAGCAAATACTACCAACGTGGAAACGCTTCCTTTAAAAGCCAAATGTTTGGCCACGGTCTTTTTAAAATGTACTGTTGCCTTCTTGCCTACTTTTACAACGCGTGGTGCACCATCGGTGAGAAAAACCACTTTCATCGGAACCTGGGTTGACAATCCCAGTTTATTTAATGCGAAAACACCCGTTGGTATCAACCTCGCTTTTTCTTTCCTTGCAATTGCCTTCGCTATTTCTTCTATCGATGGATAAATAATCCCAATATGTTTACTGATTTTAGGATAGAGATAAATCCCATTCGAAAGACGTACTATGAAATCTTCCTTGCAAAGTCTTGAAAGGACTTGCCGAATAGCATCGCCACTTCCCAAAGATTTAAAGTCGCTTGCAAAAAAGACGTTACCTCGTCTTTTTCTTTTTATAATATCTTCTATTTGTTTATGAATAGATTGCATACATCAACCATCCTTTATTCTGTCACAAATATAGCATAAATATATGACAAATATTATTCAAACTGTGTTAGAAAACTTGCATTCTTAACTCGTTCCTCTTTTTCAAAAGAAGCCAGGTAATTTTCTGTTGTCTTCAAATCCTTATGGCCTAAACTTTCAGAAATATAAGCGATATTGGCACCAGACCTTTTTAGTACAGTTGCGTATGAATGCCGGGCAGTATAGGTGCTGAGTCCGGCAATACCTATTGCTTTTCCAATTTTCCGAAGATGCCTGTTACAATTACTGATTACATCTCTAACCCTCTTTGTAATTTGTAATGGCGTTTCATCTCCATTGAGAAATCCAAAAATGTAAGAATCTGGACTTTTATCGGAATTTCCCCATTTATCCATAATAGCTTTCATTTCCGGTGTAATAACAGCACAAATTTCCTTTTTTACTCTTGACGTATTAATCGTTTTAGCCCGTGTGAAAAATATCTCGTCATTTTGAATATTGGCATATTTCAGGGTAATCAGGTCGGCAAAATTAATTCCATTACAGAGATAAGAAAAAAACCATAAATCCCGGTAGTGTTCGATTGCTTCACTTCCGTCCGAGTAGGTCACAAGCGTTTTTATTTGTTGCAAAGTCAGAGCCAGCTTTCTTCCCTGACCTGTCGGAATTTCATATTTTCCCCGCCCAAAGGGATATTGTTTTTCTCTGATTATGCCAGAAGTCAAAGCGTCATTCATAATTGAACGAATAGCCCTGCATCTCATCCCTATTGTGGTGTAGTTTCTTCCGGTATCAAGCAAATGTTTTTCAAATTTCTTTAACCACGTTACGGTTATATATTCAAACGGAATATTCTTCCCGGCAAAATCCTCAATGGTTTTCAAGGTATCGCGATAATAATTATATGAACCAATTCTGTTTTCGCTTAAAAGTGATTCAATTTTTGCATGAAAGGCTATTCCAAGCGTATTATCTGCTGAACTTTGTCCTAAGTAGATATTTAAAGCCGTAAATGAAAAATTATCATCGCGTTCAAGCTGTATAACGGCATTTTTAACTTTATCAAAAGAAAATTGAATATCGGTTCGAACAGAAATCTGCTTTTTACTTTTGGTATCTGACAGTTTTTCCCACTCTTCTGTACTCAAATTCTTCCCGGTTGAGTAATATTTTCGTTCTCTTTTAAAAGTAACCCGTATCTTTACAGGGTATGTCCCTCCATTCATTTCCCTGCGTTGGTCAAGGATTGAGGAGATTGTGATACCATTATTTGCATAACTAAACATAGGCCTTCAGGTGTTTTGTGTGCAAATTAAATTTGCACACAATTTGCACACAAAGTAAGCGATTTCATATAAAACAAGCAAATCAAATACAACCAACAAAAATCATAATCAATTCATTTATTGATATTTACAAAATACAACTAACAAAAGAAAATTAAAGAAAAGATATCAAATATGATTCATAATCATGAGGTCGGCGGTTCAAGCCCGCCTCTCGCTACTTGAAGTTCAAAGAGTTATAATCAATTCGATTGTAGCTCTTTTTTATTTGCACACAACATCAACTCTATTAGTGATTGCAAACGAGTAGTTCAAATCTGCATTCAAATGATTGTTTGAATAGCCAACCGACTGATTGTTCAAACGTTCTTCTCAACTAATGATTCCCTTTTGATTTTGTTATACTTTAAATTACGGCATTGGAGCTTCAATCCCGTAAACACTGCATCAAACAATTTCGGAAAATTTTCAAAAGGAGAAGGGAGAAATAGAGAGAGGAGAAATTGCATATGTTGATGCGTGGTTTCAAAAAAGGTTTGATTGCAGTTTACGGAAATCATATCTTTTGGAAACTGACTTGTGCGAAGGGAAAATCAACTTTTGCAATTTCAGAGCGAACGGTTTATGCCGGAAGCTTTTGAAACCCCGGAGGGTTTGTTTTCGAAAATGTTGCCAACTTGTGGTAGGATTTGAGTGAGTCTTTACTCCTTGTCTTTTTCAATAGTTTAAAAACAAAATACCTTTCTTAGTAATCCGATATTTCTGATTGAATTCTGTTCCGTATCCGGTTCAGTCCATTCAACTAAATTGTCTTTTCAAAGTAACAAAAACCGTCACGCCACCTTCAAAATTATATCTCCATAACCACCAGGGATAACATTATTCTCCAACATCCAGTTATAAATGCTATCAAACTTGTTGATGATTGATTTTTTGCGGGTACTCCATCCCAGAAAATCCTGTTTTAACGCGGAATAATCAACAGACTGGCGACGTAAAATCCGATTGTTCCATACGGCATAAAGCGTAGAAGCTACCTCACAATCGACCATATTCCAATTTTTAAATTTCTCCAATAATTGATTTATCCGTAATGCTTCATCCCGGAAATTATCGGAAAACAATTCAGATATAACATTATTGGGCGAAATCTGTGGGTAATGGACTTTCCGCCTTTCCGTTTTATCCTGAATAACGCGATACAGTTTGAATCTGATAAAATATTGTTCGATGTCTCTGATTAACCCGTTATCATATGGCCCGGCTGCCTCCTGAACGAAATTAGAATGAATATTGATTTGACAATGATATTCGGTTAAATGCAACAATTTCATTAAATGCACACGGCCAATTTCCTGCTTCACAAAAAAGCTAAGAATGTAGGCTGCCAATATTGCCCTTTCCGGCTGAGATCAATCTTTTTCTTTCAAGTCGGGGGTTAAAGTGTAATATTTAGTTTCCGGCTCCGCAGCCATTAGCAAACTTTCATCTTTTATAGTTAGCTCGCCCTTAAATGCTTTTTGACTCAGACTTCCGTACAGGTTCTCTAACTCCTGTAAGCTTTGTTGGTATTGGGCTTTGAGTGCTTCGATTTTTTCTACTATTTGGGCGAATTGGGTTTGGAGTTCGAGAGGAGGAACTGGCAATTTTAATTGTTTTAATTTCTCTCCAGTTAAATGAGAAATTGTTGCAGTGCCAACATATTTATTTAAGCCACCATTTAAAGTATACTGCCAAAACATATATACAAAAAATTCTGGTAAAGCAATTTGATTATTCAGTCGAATTCTATGTATTGCCTTCTGAAAATAGCATTCTTTCAATGCGTTTTTCCAAATAGCACATCTTCCAATTTCTCCTCCCTCGCACATTAGCACATCTCCATGCTTCAAGCTAAACTCAATTTTGTCTTTATCATCAAAATCCATTTCTAATAAATCATCAAGTTTAAAATCAAACCAGAGAACGTTTGAATTCCTGAGGTAAGGTTTTAAATTATTCCCAACAATTTTCTTTTTATCCAACATTTTCCCTAACCGGCTTTCTCCAATTTCTTTCATAGTTAAAATTTGCCAGTTTTTTATATTAGAAATTGGGTCTCCAAACATCTCCAAAAATACTGATTTTAAATATTCATCGAGCAGGCGGATGCTTTCTTTGCGTTGGGATATGAGGCTTTCGGCTTTGGAAAGAATGTTGGCAATGTGGAGTTGGGTTTCGAGGGAAGGAAAAGGAATACTTATTTCATTAATCGTTTTTACAGATAAATGTTTAACTGTTGTATAATTAGTATTTCTGTGAATTTCATTTAATGCAGCAGGCAAAAAATGAAAAATATAATTTCTATCAACTTTGTCAGGTTTCGGAATCACTTTACAAACTCGTTGATTTAACAAAGCTTCACCAAAATCCCACTCAACGCACTTAAAATCACCATCAAGCCCAATTAATAAATCACCTTTTTTAACCAAAAATAAATCATCGTATTCTCCTGAAAAATACATTCCTGCAAAGCCTGAATTAACATCTCTTACCCTAATAAGGGGCAATCCATTGCCTTTATCATTGAATAATGAGGATTTAAAAGCAAAGCCTGATAGAATTTCAACTATATTTCCTAATTTTTCAAACTTCATTACATCAACCCTTTTAATTCTGCCAATCCTCTACCAATCTCACTTTCGATGTTTTCCAGTTTCCCAATAATTACATCGGGTTTTTCATACACCACTTCTTCGTAAACTTCTTCTTTGTATTTGCTAAAACTCAAATCGTAACCGTTTTCTTCAATTTCAGTTTTGGGGACAAAGAAGTATTTGCCCTTTCTGTCTCCTGCTGATTTCGCAGATGTTCGCTGATTATATTGAAATACAATATCCTGCAAATCGCTATTGGCAATTTTATTGCGTTTGTCATCGAGGCTGTAACCATCGTTTTTCATACCGTAAAACCAAACGTTGTTGGTTTCGCCTCCTTTGGTAAATACTAAAATAGCGGTGGCAACTCCGGCATAGGGTTTAAATACTCCGCTGGGCATGGCAATTACTGCTTTTAACTCTGCTTTTTCAATTAACGATTGACGCAAAGTTTTAAACGCTTTACCACTACCAAACAAAACACCCTGCGGAACAATTACGGCGGCTGTACCTCCCATTTTTAGCATGTGAAAAATGCGTTCCACAAACAACAATTCGGTTTTGGTGGTGGGCAGTTGCAGGCTTTCGTTTATGTCGCCTTTGTCGATATTGCCCGTAAATGGCGGATTGGCCATAATTACGTCGTAAACACCGGTTTCGTTGTAGCTTTTGCTCAGCGTGTCTTTGTAATCAATCAAGGGTTCGTCAATGCCGTGCATCATCAGGTTCATCATCCCCAGCCGAACCATGGTGGTATCAATATCGTAACCCGAAAAACTCTGGTCTAAAATTTCTTTTACTTCCCGGGTTAAAATGGCGCTAATGGCAGCGCGTTCAAAACCGTCTTCATCTTTTACTAATTTCGATGGTTCTTTCTTGCGCACCAAATCGCTTAAAATATATTGGTAAGCGCCTAAAAGGAAACCACCGGTACCACATGCCGGGTCGGCAATACGCTGCCCCAATTGCGGCGCAACCAGTTCGGCCATTAATTTAATAATGTGCCTGGGAGTGCGAAACTGACCATTCTTTCCGGCTGTGGCGATTTCGTTTAACAGCATTTCATATACATCGCCCTGTATATCCTGAAACGCTTGTCCGCCTTCGGTGGCGTCGCGTTCAATTTCTTTAAAAATATCTTCGATTACATGAATCGCAGAAACCAGTAAGCTTGCCTTAGGCATGATAAAAACGGCGTTTTCCATGTGCTTTGTAAAAGCCGATGTTTCGCCGTTCAATCCTTTCATAAAAGGAAAGACTTTGGTTTGAACATGTAACAGCATTTCATCAGCTGGTTTGTGTTTAAACACACTCCAGCGCAATTCGTTTTTATCAATGGTTTCGTTTGTTCCAGGAATGGTGAATTTCCCTTTGAAACGAGAGTTGTATTCTTCGCCGGTAAAGTCGGCATCGCGCTCGCGTTTTGCCTCCAAATCGTCGAGGCGTTTCATAAAAAGCAAATAGGTAATCTGCTCTATGGCAGTAAGCGGATTGGCAATGCCACCTTCCCAGAAGTTCTGCCAAAGACGGTCAATCAATGATTTTAGCGTGCTGTTATTTTGGAGCATTTATTTCTTCTTTAGTATTTTTTGAAATGCCAAACCTTTTTCGGTAAGGCGGTATTTTTGGTTTTTACTTTTAGGTTTTTCAGGAATGGTCATTTCAATAAAACCTTGACTTAAAGCTGCTATTATATATGATTTCCTGAAATGTTCCCTGTCTTTTAGGCCTAACAAATCCTGTAATTCATCCCGGTTAATTTCCCCATTCATAATCTTAATTAACTGTTCAACTTGCGGGGTATCATGCGGGGTAACTTGCGGGGTATCATGCGGGGTAACTTGGTCGGTACTTGTCCGGTGCTTATCCGGTACTTGTTCAGTAATCTGTAAATACGAAGGGCGGTATAATACAGTCCTGAATTCTTCGGCTTGTATGAATTGCGGTTCTTTTAACCCTGCAGCTTTTGATTTGCTAACCATATCGGAAGTACCAGTGCCTAATCGTTCGATATAAGCAGTTAAATACAAAGGTTCTGCCATCAACGGATTGGCAGGTACCGAACTATGTAATTGCTTCAGTTTTTCGACAGTCCATCCCAAAGGCAAAGAACCCGGGTTCCAGATTTCAAGCCTGTCGCGAAACAGCATAACCTGAACACTACCGTTATTTGTATAATCACGATGCGCTATGGCATTGACAACAGCCTCGGCAATTACATCTTTAGGAATTTCATAGGCGCCGGGAGCCTGAACATCTGTTTCGCGGGTGCCAACACTATAATCCAGTTTTGACAGAATATATTCTACCGTTTGGTCAACGAGTTCAAAAGCAGTCCCCTTAAACACTTTGTATGACGGAATTGGCTTTTCCATTTTTGTCCCGCGAAAAACAACACATCTTACTTCGGAACTGATAAAAAAACGCTGAGGCTGTTTACCAAACAACAACAAAGCTGCATTTACAGGTTTATTATTTTCGAAAAGATTTAAATGGATCAGTATTTTTTCTACTGAATCAGTTTCCTGCAAGGCAAACCCCCTTTTTACACGGGCAAGCCTGACGAACCATTTGATTTTTTCAGTATCAATATCATTTAAATCGGCCTTTTCATTTACTGATGCATCAAAAGGACCGGTGCGAATGATTTCTTTCTCTACGAGATAGCGAACTAATGCCGCATAAACCGATGCTTTGAGGTCGTCTGTTCCCGCAATTTTTCTTCGCACAACAACTTCCTGGGCTTTTTCAATCAAGGCCAATTCTTTGGGATGCCGTTCGTTGTTCGGGTGGGATGATATAAATATCAGGCGGGTAAGATGCTGGTGGGTTGCATGATTAAATTCCAGTTCTGTTGGAGATATGCCATCCGAATTTTCAAAGCCGTATTCTTTTCCGAATAATCCTAGGTAAATGGTACTGTTTTCCACTTCACGTAAGTACACATTATCCACCCTTTGGTCAATGGCAGGAAGAGCTTCGAATATAAACGGTTCAAAAAATCTACCTAATAAAGGGTCGGCATAAATATAGTCATACAGGATTTTTCGCTCCGCCTCAAATTCCTTTTGAACACTACTTATGAATATTTTTTTCTTTGCCATTATGCAGCCAATACTTTATTCGTTAATTCAATTATTTCGTCAATTTCTTTTGCATTAAAAATGCCCCTTACACCTTCGGGATGAATCATTGTAAACGGCGATTCAATCAAATTCCGTTTGGTAATTTCTCCTTTCTCCAGGACAAAGTTCTTTAATAAATCCAAAAATTGTAATTGACGACTGGTTAAATAAGTATGATGGGCTACAAAATCATCGAAAGCCTTTGTAACTGTTTCTGCAAATGTTTCAAGTAATTCAATTCCTAAAATATGTTTGACAAACTGTACCAGTTGGGCTTTTCGATGGTTATAGACTTTACGGAGCAATTCAATGGTAATGTGCGGATGTTCGTTGTATAAATCTTCAGCCAATTGTTCGGCTTCTTCGGGTGTTATATCCAACCCTTGTTTCAGCTTTTGCAATACCGTGCTTGACGAAACCAACTCGTTTATTTTTTGCTCTACCAGTTCACGGTATTTTGCAACACTTAAAGCTTCATGTTGCGGGCCGAATTCAACAAACTCTTTTTCTGAAAGAATGTCCTTCAGGTTAAATTTAGCCGGCGGCAATGTGATAACCGATTCGCGGTATTTCATTAAAGGAGCAATTTTTTCAATCAACTCATCAAACTTATCCTCGTTTATGGTTGCCCAAAAATGATTAGTTTGTGCTTTTTGAATCAATTCCTGTTCTTTGGCTACAATGTTCACGCTCAAGGGCAATTCACCAATTTCTTCGACAATACTTTCCCTAATGGTCTCGTATTTTTCTTCATCCTTTTGCAAGTGAGCCAGCGAAACTTCAACAATATCTTTTTCGAAGCGCATGGCTTTAAAATCGGAATCGGAAACTGTACGAAACAACGGTTTTACAACTGAATCCAAAAATTCAACTTTATCCGCAGCAAGATTATTCCAGAAGTTTTCATCTGCCAAACGTTGTAAATCGTTCTGTGCATCAATAATAACAACCGAGTTTTTAGGAAGTGTTTCAACCTGCTTTCTTAGCTTTACAATCTCTTTTACTGCAATTTCTGTTTCGTTTTGGTTTTGAGCTTCCTCTATTTTGCTCAACCTTGCACCAAACAATCGAACAGGCAACGGAATTTGCTGTTTGGGTTCTTTCCCTTTCGGATTCAATTTGAAATATTCAAAATTATCCCAACAGTCCAGAATAAGAAAAACATCTTTCTCGGTGCACCACGGTTTCATTTTTTCTGGTTCGAGCAAGCGTGTTCCACGGCCAATCATTTGCCAGAATTTGGTATAACTGTAAACAGGTTTTGCAAAAACCAAGTTTACTAATTCCCGAACATCGATACCCGTATCTAGCATATCTACACTAATAGCAACGCGAGGCATATTGTTGTGTATAAACTGGTCGAGTAAGCCGCCTTTGCCATACACACGAGGGTCGTCGCTTACCAATACTTTTGCCAGTTCGCCTTTGTATTCGGGATAAAGTGAATCGAAGATTTCTTCAATACGCCGGGCATGTGCCTTACTGATACAAAAGAAAATAGTTTTGCCGGGTAAAACACCATTGGCATCTTTGATGCATTCCTCCATAAATTCACGGACAATCAAGGCATTTGTTCCCCTGTTAATCACCTTTTTTTCAAGGTCAGTTCCTTCGTAATTTATTTCTTCAATTTCGTTGCCCTCTACAATTAGTTTTTGCTGGTCTTCAAGGGAAATTGTCCGCTTGTTTATTCCTTCATCCTGAAATTTGGTTTTAATTTTCATTACCTGAAAATTGCACAAATAAGGCGGAATATGATTTACCGCTTCATCATACGAATAAGCAAACGTAGGAACGCCGTCTTCGCACTCGAACAAATCAAATGTGTTGTGGTCAATAACATCTGTGGGGGTTGCCGTTAATCCCAACGTTATAGTGTTAAAATAATCCAGTATTTCCTGATAGGTATTGTAAATACTTCTATGACTTTCGTCAATTACAACCAAGTCAAAGAAATGTGGCGAAAGTGTTTTATTTTCATCCCTGATAATGTTCAACATTGTCGGATAAGTTGAAACATAAACACGCCTGTCGGTTGTAATTTCTTTTTCTCCTTGTTTTGGCCAACGGGGTTCGTTGGGTAAATGTTCCTTGAAAGCTTCTAAAGCCTGGTCGCGAAGTGCAATCCGGTCAACCAGGAACAAAATCCTTTCTGCCCATCCGGCACGCATTAAAGCATCGGTAAAAGCAATGCATGTCCTTGTTTTTCCTGTACCAGTTGCCATAACCAACAAAAACTTTCGTCTCCTTTTTTCAATAGCTTCCATCACGGCACGGATAGAACGGATTTGATAATCACGCCCTGCAATTTTTGTATTGATTAACTCTCCTGCCAGTGCCTTTCTTGACCTGCGAACATATAGGAAACGTTCTAAATCATCACGGGATGGAAATCCATAAACTTTTTTGGGCGGATAGTTTTCCAAATCCCAAAAGAAAATGTCGTGTCCGTTGGTATAAAAGCAAAAAGGGAGTTCGCCTCCCTGTGCATTTACTATATTGTAGCAATATTGTTTAGCTTGCTCCCGTCCGATTGCCGCATCAACCGATGTCTTTTTAGCTTCTACAACAGCCAAAGGCTTCCCATCTTTCCCAAGTAAAACATAATCGCTGTATTGATGCCCTACATAAGGAGTCGATGCTTCCTGAACCAGGTCTTTATTAACAATGATATCAAATTCTTCTATCACCTGAGAATGGTCACTGACAATCCAACCCGCTTGTTTTAAACGGTTGTCAATGATTTCTTTTCTTGTTTTTGCCTCATTCATATTTAGTTCTTGTTTGAGACAATCAAGTCTTTAACATCTACATCCAAAATTTCTGCAATTTGCATCAACACCTCTAGTCGTGGTTGTTGTCTGTTTTGTACATAGGAATTAACCATATTATAACTTTTCCCAAGTTTTTCGGCCAGCCAGGTTTGTTTAATCCCTTTCTCCTCAAACACTACTTTAATGCGATTCACAACAATGAAATTTTTGTTGTCTAAAAATACAATTATATCTCAAAAAATAAGCTTGCCCCCAGTTTTTGATTTTCCGGTAAGCTCCTCCAATACTTTCGAGTATCGTTGCCTGTTCCTGTTCATACCCGAGAGAATCAGCACAAGACAATGCATTAAAATAAAAGGAAAAAGCACTGTCAGGTTTCTCCTCCATCAAAAAACAATTACCAATTAAAATACCCGTAATAATATCATTCTTATAATTTTTTGCTATTTCAAAATGCTTTTTCGCCTTTTTAAAATGAACAATTGCTTTATCCTGAATAAGTTCCTCATCATAAATGGAACCGATAGCACTTTGCAGCAATCCTTTTAGATTGCTATTATTACTTTTTCCCAAATATTTCTCTGTATTCAAATAGGTATGCAAAGCTTCTTCATACTTTTCCTGTTCCTGCCTTACCCTTCCGCAATAGAAAGAAGTAAGTGCCGCCTTTTCCATGTCATTTCTTTTGGTATAATATTTTTGAATATCGAAAATCAATGTATCAGAAGTAATATCCTGATAACTTTTATCCTTGGCTTGTATTTGCAAAAGATAATATTGATAATACAACGATTTCTTCAGGGATTGGGGATTTGGAATTTCTTCTAAAAAACGTAGGGCACTATCAGGATATTGTTCTAAAATAGTTTCTACTCTTTGGAATATTGGTTCAACTTTCTCTGATTTTTTTTGACAAGAAATAAAAAGAAAAGATAAACCAAAGAAAATAAAGCCAAATGTTTCTGCTTTCACGTAGTTAGGTTTTAATTACAAAAATAACAAAAGCAAGAAATCAGAAACACCACCACTTCAAAAAGTTGCATTCATTTAACTTTCTTTTTGATTCCTTTTTAAGCGCTATCTACTCAATTTTTCAGATTGAACTCACATCAACTTCCTACAATCAGTCTCGTCGATATCAATCACCAGACACGTCCATTTTAGGAACCAAGAGTGCAATCCAAACCGAAGTTTCTTCACAGGAACATAAACGTGCCTATATTATCCCAAACACCCACGACAATAGAATTCCACAAACATAGGCGCCATAAGTTCCCAGCGCATATCCAAGAACGGCTAGTAAAACACCTACCGGTGCCAGATAAGGACTAAATGCGGCAGCAACAATAGGCGCAGATGCCGCCCCTCCAATATTTGCCTGACTACCTACTGCCACGTAAAAGAATGGTGCTTTTATTAATCGGGCAACAAGTAACATAATTACAATATGGATAAGAATCCAAACAATTCCGATTAGGAATAAAGTAGGATTATCAAATATTGCCCCCAGGTTCATGTGCATACCGATAGTTGCAACCAGAACGTATAAAAATACACTTCCCAACTTGGATGCTCCGTAAGCTTCTACTTCACGCACACGGGTAAATGAGAGTAACAGTCCAAAAGTTGTTGCCAATACAATTATCCAGAAGAAGTTACTGGTTAAAGAATATTTTGCCAGTTGAGGGAAATGTTCCAGAAAGAATGGAGCGATTATATCGGACAGAAAATGCGCCAAACCCGTAATTCCAAAAGCAATTGCCAGTAACACCATAATACGTGGAGTACTTACAGGCAAAGTTTTTCCTGCCTGCTGGTTTTCCAGCTTTGTTTTAAGTGCCTCTATATTTGAACTGTCTGCCTTCAGCCATTTATCAATAGTAGCTGGTTTTTGCGACCAATATAAAATAAAGCCCATCCACAGGTTGGCAACAATAACATCAACTGCAATCATCTGGGCAAACAAATCGGAGCTTGCCCCAAAAATTTCGTACATCGCCGACTGATTGGCACCTCCACCAATCCAGCTACCGGCAATCGTCGTTAACCCTTTCCAAATGGGTTCACCGTTACTAAACAATACATCCGGAAAAATACTTCCAACCAGGAGAAGCGCCAGAGGCCCGCCAATCATAACCCCAAATGTACCAGCCAGAAACATAATCAGCGCTTTGCTTCCAAGTTTTTCGATTTCTCTAAAATTAATGCTTAGCGTGAGCAATATTAAACTTGCCGGCAATAAATACCTGGAGGCCACAAAATATAAATCAGAATCTTCCCCGCTTATAATATGAAAAGTATTTAAAAGCGCAGGAATAAAATAACAAAGCAAAACAGATGGTATAACATTATAGAATTTCTGAAAAATTGGTTTGCTGCTGGATGAAGTACTAAATATTACTCCAAGAATTACAACCAGTATCCCAAATACGACCGCATCGTTAGTAATGAAAGCATGTGTTGTTTCCTGCATATCTGACGTTATCTTTTATAATTTTAACAAAAAAATGAAAGACCGGACATTTTATTACCGCTTACCGGATATTTTTTCAATATCTTTTACTTTCTGCCTTTCCCTTGCCTTAAATAATTTCTGACCAGAATTGGTTTTTCACGACAATGATATTAAAAATTTTCAGATACAACCAATGAAAAAGCCTTTTTACAGATTGTTAATGACCTTAAGATATCATAAGTTTTATTCAAAATATTCCCTTCACTTTATTTCCAATTCTAAACAGGAACCATTAGCTTTGATACTCTAAATATCCCTCTTTTCCTTATTTACTTTAGGAATCGGGGAAAATCATCAACTTTAAATTATAAACACCAAAATGAATAAAATAGGATTATTTGGAATAGGACTGGACACATACTGGGGGCAGTTCAATGGCCTACACGACAGGCTGATTGGGTACCAAAACCAAATAAAAGCCCGAATGGAAGCGCTTGGAGCAGAAATAATCGATGCCGGATTAATTGACACTCCAGAAAGAGCTGTGGAAGCCGGCATTTTTCTTAACAGCAAAAATGTAGAACTGGTATTTCTGTATATTTCTACCTATGCATTATCGTCTACGGTACTACCTGTCGTTCAGCGAATAAATGCACCAACAATCCTGTTAAATCTGCAACCAACTGCAGCTATTGATTACAAAAAATTCAACGAACTCGGCGACCGCGGAAAAATGACAGGAGAATGGCTTGCCCATTGCCAGGCCTGCTCTGTTCCCGAAATTGCCGGCGTTTTTAACCGGGCTGGCATTCAATATAAAATAGTAAGCGGGCATTTGGAAGATGGAGTAGCCTGGGAAGAGATTGCTGCTTGGATTGAAGCCTCAAACGTAGCTCATACCATGCGAAATAACCGCCTGGGTATTTTGGGCCATTATTATAATGGCATGCTTGATGTATATACCGACCTTACGCAGCAAGCTTCTGTATTCGGAACCCACATCGAACTAATTGAAATATGCGAAGTAGAAAAATTCCGCTCAGAAACTACGCAAACAGAAGTAAGCGCCAAGCTTGAGGAATTTGAAAATACGTTTGAAATTTCAGAAGAGTGTGAACTGGAAGAACTGGAGCGTGCTGCTTGCACATCTATTGCGCTCGATAAAACAGTAAAAGAGCACAAACTGGGCTCAATGGCTTATTACTACGAAGGAGAACCGGGGAACAAATATGAAAATATTGTTACATCGATAATTGCCGGAAATACCATCTTAACAGGAAAAAATATTCCGGTAGCAGGCGAATGCGAAGTAAAGAATGCACAGGCGATGAAAATCATGGATGCTTTTGGCGCAGGTGGCTCCTTTTCAGAATTTTATGCCATGGATTTTAACGACGATATTGTTATGCTCGGGCATGACGGGCCAGCACATTTTAAAATTGCAGAAGGCAAAGTAAAGTTGGTCCCACTCCCTGTTTTTCACGGAAAACCAGGAAAAGGCCTCTCCATTCAAATGACGGTAAAACATGGCCCTGTTACTTTATTATCAGTCGTTCAGGGAAAAGAGGGGTTATTTTTTCTTGTTGCCGAGGGAAAATCAGTTTCGGGACCAACATTACAAATTGGAAACACCAACAGCCGTTATCGTTTTCCCATCAGCGCAAAGGAATTTATAAACCGTTGGTCAGAACAGGGACCGGCACATCATTGTGCTATTGGAGTAGGGCACATTGCACATAAAATTGAAAAGCTGGCTACTCTCTTTCATATCCCGTTCGTAAAAATATGCTAATATGAAAACGGAGGACTGAAAAATATTCAGTCCTCCGTTCAAACTATCTCTTATGAAATTACCCTAAAGTTTCCATCCGTTCTGATACGTATGTTTTACCCATTCTTCACACATTTCCTGCGCATTCCATTCAACCATTTGTCTTGATTCGTCATCAACCTTCTTCGTTACAATGTCTGAAGAAAATGGCAAAAGCCTGGTTGTCCGTAGTTTCTCATCCGGTGCAATATTGGTAACTTTCATATTCTCGCTATCCCAAAGCAATGTTTTCTGAAGCGATTGCATCCGAACAGCTAAATTCCCCATAACAACCATTTCGTTAAAAGGACCGGCATACTCAAAACTGGAAGCCGGGGTTCCACCGTTTTTACAACAATTTACAAAGTGCATCTCGTGCCGTCCTCCTCCATTCGGATCATCAGGAATGCGTTCCAGTTTCACCTTCGGATTTGGGGTGAATTCTTTTCCGTCTTTATACACTTTCCAATTGCCACCATAACTTTCTGCAATAAGCGTAGCTTCAGAACCAATAAACATAAAACCGCCTCCGGGATTCATCGGGGCATCCACAGGCAAATCAAACGGGCGGGAAGGCATAAATCCTCCATCGTACCAGGTTAGTTCCAATTCTGGCAATGCACAGTAAGGCAAATTTTGCCGGGCAGGAAAAAGATAAGAAACTTTTGCTGCCACCGGTGCACTCTCAGTATTCACCAACGATGAACTTGCCTGAAAAGCTGTTGGCGCTCCCAGTTTCAAAGCAAAGTTTGGCACATCGAGCAAATGGCACCCCATGTCGCCCAATGCGCCGGTACCATAATCCCACCAACCACGCCAAATCCACGGATGGTACTCCGGATTATACGGACGCATTTTGGCCGGTCCAATAAATAAATCCCAATCCAATGTTTTTGGCACTTTCACCTCTTTTAGCGGCTTTGGCATCCCCTGCCGCCAAATGGGCCGGTTAGTCCAAACATGTGCTTCTTTTATGGTTCCCAGGCAGCCCCCCTGTACAACCTCGGCTACTTCGTACACGGTATCGTTTGAATGGCCTTCATTCCCCATTTGGGTTACTACATTGGTTTGTTTGGCAAGTTTTGTAAGATATCTTGATTCCCAGACTGAATGCGTTAACGGTTTTTGCAGATAAACATGTTTTCCCAGTTCCATTGCCGCAGCTGCCGACAATGCATGGGTATGATCGGGTGTGGCAATTACCACTGCTTCAATATCTTTTTGTTCTTCCAGCATTTTGCGAAAATCTTTCCACTTTTTAGCATCAGGGTATTTTTTGAATACCGGATCTGCATAATCCCAATCCACGTCGCACAATGCTACAATGTTTTGCCCCGGCATATTCCGCAAATTAGCTTTCCCCTTTCCTCCAATACCAATCCCGGCAATATTTAATTTATCACTTGGCGGCGTGTGCCCCAGCCCGGCAACAGCATGCCTTGGCACAATAGAGAACCCGGCAATGGCCGTTGCTGTAGTGCCAATAAAATTTCTCCGGGAAAAATTCAGATTTGTTTTTTTATTCATGATAATCTTCTTTAGGTTTAGTGAATGATATTTCTCGTAGTTGAATAACTTAATGCTAAAAATACCGAATTCCATGCAGTTATAAAAGAACTTGCAAACAAAAGAAAGCGGCAAAACAGAATTATTGGGAAAGATCAAAACAATTTCCTGAAATCTTCTTTATTACTTTTAAAATTTCAGCTTATTTTTGAAACATGAATATCGAAAAATATCCTTCAAAATTACTCGAAAATGCGGTTAATGAATTCTCAAAACTACCGGGAATCGGGCGAAAAAGTGCATTACGACTGGTTTTGCACTTACTCCGACAGGATGTAGTTGACGTAACTGCATTTGGGAATAGCATTATACAACTGCGAAATGAAATAAAACACTGTAAAATTTGTCATAATATTTCGGATACCGATATCTGCCAGATATGCTCAAACCAGTCGAGAAATGCCTCTGTAATTTGTGTGGTTGAAAACATCCGCGATGTAATGTCCATCGAAAACACGCATCAGTTTAACGGGTTATACCATGTACTTGGAGGAATTATTTCGCCAATGGATGGCATTGGCCCGTCTGACTTGGAAATTGATTCGCTGATTGGGCGCATTGAAAAAAACGATATCATTGAGATTATCCTGGCACTTTCAACCACGATGGAAGGAGATACCACTAATTTTTATATTTACCGGAAACTAAAAGGGAAGGAGATAAAAATATCCACTTTGGCCAGAGGGGTTTCCATTGGCGATGAACTGGAATATACCGACGAAATAACATTGGGACGCTCGCTGGCAAATCGCGTTCCGTATGAAAGTTCGTTAGCCAAATAATGAAACCCGACATCAGAAAGCCGATTATTTTCCGTTATCCGTAAGGAATTAATACATTTGGATAAAATTCAGCAGGCCTTAATTTGCAAGAATGGAACTTTCAGTAATTATTGTAAACTACAATGTGAAACACTTTTTGGAGCAATGCCTGCACGCTGTGCAAAAGGCTGCCGAAAGTGTAGAAACTGAAATATTTGTTGTAGACAATAATTCGGTTGATGGCTCGGCACAACTTATCCGCGAGAAATTTCCTTCTGTTCATTTTATAGAGAATAAAGAGAATGTCGGTTTTTCACGCGCCAATAATCAAGCCATCCGGCAGGCAAAAGGCAAATACATTCTATTACTAAACCCCGACACCGTTGTAGAAGAAAATACATTTCTGAAAATAACCCGTTTTATGAATGAGCATCCGGAGGCTGGAGGACTGGGTGTGAAAATGATTGACGGAAAAGGGAATTTCCTGCCTGAATCAAAACGAGGGCTGCCAACTCCCTGGGTTGCTTTTTACAAAATGTTTGGTCTTGCCCGCTTGTTTCCTCATTCCAAAAAATTCGGGAAATACCATCTTTCCTATCTGGATGCAAACAAAATCCACGAAATAGAAATACTGGCCGGCGCCTTTATGCTTTTACGAAAAACAGCCCTTGACAAAGTAGGACTGCTCGACGAAACCTTTTTTATGTATGGCGAAGACATTGACTTGTCGTACCGGATTGTATTGGGAGGTTATAGAAACTACTATTTCCCGGAAACAACCATTATTCATTATAAGGGGGAAAGCACGAAAAAAGGCTCACTCAATTATGTAAAGGTATTTTACAATGCCATGATTATTTTTACCCGTAAACACTTTTCAAACGGAGGTGCCGGGCTCTTTTCACTATTGATACACCTGGCCATTTACTTCAGGGCTTTTATATCCGTTGCAACAAGGATGGCAAAAAAAATATACCTTCCCCTTCTTGATGCTGCACTAATCTATACGGGCTATCTTTTCATAATTCCTTACTGGGAAAAGCTCCGCTTTGGGCAAGATTATTACCCCGATGAATTTTTGCAAATAGTTGTTCCCATATATATTATTTTCTGGCTACTGGGAATTCTTTTCTCTGGCGGATATAAAAAACCTGTTAATTTATTAAAAACAATCCGGGGCTTACTATGGGGGTCGGTTGCGATTCTGCTTGTTTACTCGCTGGTTGATGAACGTTTCCGTTTTTCACGCGCACTTATTCTGCTAGGTTCCATATGGGCTGTTTTTGCTCTTACTACTTTTCGTCTTGCGTTAAGCTGGATAAACATAAAAGGATTTCAGTTACATATAAAAAAGAACAAACGCATTGCTATTGCCGGGCATTTACAGGAAGCACAAAGAGTGGAGCAGTTACTAAACAATACACAAATACGCTCGGAAATGGCTGGCTTTATTGCGGTAGACGCAAAAGACAAAGGACCTTCTTACATTGGCCCCCTGGAGCAAGTTTGCGAGATTATACGAATCAACCGTATTGATGAAATTATTTTTTGCGCTGAAAATATTAGTTCTGCCAAAATCATTCGCGCCATGCTAGACCTAACCCAGCTCGACATTGAGTATAAAATTGCACCACCGGAAAGCATCAGTATTATCGGCAGCAATTCAATTCATACGGCTGGCGATTTGTATGTAGTAAATGTGAATGCTATATCAAAATCTTCCAATCTGCGAAAAAAAAGAACATTCGATATTATTTCGGCTCTCGGTTGTCTTTTGGCAAGTCCTTTCTTCATATGGTTTTACAGGAACAAAACCGGATTTATCAAAAACACACTGGCAGTGCTGGTGGGCAAAAAGAGCTGGGTTGGTTATACAAAAGCAAAAGAAACCTGCGAAGAACTTCCTGTGTTAAAACCAGGGATTTTGCATCCGGGAGATCTATTTTCTGAAATTGAACTGAATGGAGAAAAGCAGAAACAACTCAATATGCTGTATGCCAAAGACTACAGCATTTATACCGACTTGGAAATTTTATTTAAAGGATGGAAAAAATTAGACCGATAAAATGAATTCACCGGAAAATTATCTTACATGTGGTAATGTATCACTTCGCCCTCTTGAGCCATCAGATATTGAAATCCTTTATCTATGGGAAAACAATATGGCCATATGGGAAGTCAGCAATACAAAAACACCCTACTCAAAACATATTCTGGCTAGTTATATCCAGGAATCAGCAAAAGATATTTATGAAACCAAACAACTACGGCTCATTATCCAAAATGAACAATCAAAGCCGGTTGGAGCAATCGATTTATTTGAGTTTGAACCTTATCACCAGCGTGCCGGAGTAGGCATTCTTATTCACGACCAGCAAGACCGAAAAAAAGGGTATGCCTCCGATGCACTAAAAGCTTTATCAAATTATGCATTGTATGTTCTGGGTTTAAAACAACTGTATGCCAACATTACATCTGATAATCTCAAAAGTATTCAACTATTCGCAAACCAGGGATTCGAACCATCGGGCATAAAAAAGGAATGGATAAAAACGGTAAATGGTTGGAAAGATGAAATCCTGTTTCAGAAATTCTTATCATAACCCCAACAAGTCAATCGAATTTCGTGATTCCGAATGAAATTCCGGAATTTCGCGTAAATAAGCATAACTTTTCTCTTTGTTATTTATCTCGCAAACATAATGTTGCATTCCGTTAGAAACAACTACATGCTGTACTTTCAGTTCCATATTATAACGCACTACCTGATTAAAAGCTTCCTGGGTAATTTTCACCTGCGGCGCTTTAAACTCGGCAACTAAAAGCGGTTGCCCGTTACGTTGATAAACAACCAAATCAAAACGAAGCGGCTGGCCGTTTATCATTATCTTCTTTTCAACAGCCATTAACGTTGCAGGATACTTTTTCTCCTGAATAAGGTATTGGATAAAATGCTGGCGAACCCACTCTTCGGGAGTTAATACAATATATTTTTTTCTGATGGCATCAAATATCCACTGTTTCCCTGCTTCATTTTTTAGCTTGAATACGTATTCCGGCAAGTTTAATTTTTGCATATTTCATTTCTCGCTTACTGCATTTATTCCTTTTGGCTGACGAAATTGAAAAACGTACATTTGTACTGGCCAAAAAGCAAAAGCAATTTATTATTTCGGTGGCAAAATAGATCAAAATATGAAGACAAAAAAAGAAATTGTTGAAAACTGGCTGCCCAGATACACCGGTAAAAAACTGGAAGATTTTGGGCAGTACATTTTGCTTACTAATTTCCAAAATTATGTGGAACGATTTGCCAAACAATTTGAAGTGCCAATTGACGGCGATGATAAAAATATGCCCAGCGCTACTGCCGAAGGAATTACCATCATTAATTTTGGCATGGGAAGCCCCAATGCAGCAACAGCAATGGATCTCTTAGGTGCGATTCACCCAAAAGGTGTTTTATTTCTGGGGAAATGCGGCGGGCTAAAAAAGAAAAATAAACTGGGCGATTTAATTCTTCCCATTGCAGCCATTAGAAGCGATGGAACATCAAATGATTATTTACCGCCGGAAGTACCGGCCTTACCTGCATTTAATCTGCAACGAGCAGTATCACACGTGTTAAGAAACCTGGGGCAGGATTATTGGACCGGTGTAGTATTTACCACCAACCGGCGCGTTTGGGAATTTGACGCACGCTTTAAAAAGTACCTCACCAAAACACGGGCAATGGCTGTTGATATGGAAACTGCCACATTATTTACCGTTGGCTTTGCAAATCAGATACCAACTGGCGCACTATTGCTGGTTTCAGATCAGCCCATGATTTCAAGCGGGGTAAAAACAACAAAAAGCGATTTAAAAGTAACGACGCAATTTGTAGATGTTCATATAAAAGCAGGCATTGATGCCCTTTACGAGGTAAAAAACAACGGACTTTCTGTTAAACATTTAAGATTCTGATATGGATTTTGAACTTATTCTGCAAAACCTGAAGAAAAAAATATATCACCCCATTTATTTATTGCAAGGCGAAGAACCTTATTTCATTGATGTAATTTCAAATTACATTGAAAAAAATGTGTTAACAGATGCAGAAAAAGGCTTTAACCAAACCATTTTTTATGGAAAAGACTCTGACCCGGTAAACATTGCAGAAAGTGCCCTGCGTTTTCCGATGATGGCCAACAAACAAGTAATTGTAGTTAAAGAAGCCCAAAGCTTAAGCAAAATTGACACACTGGCTTCCTATGCAGAGAAACCGTTATCATCAACAATTTTGGTACTTAACTATAAATACAAAACACTGGATGCCCGCACCCGTTTAGTAAAAGCAATAAAAAGCAATGGTGTAATTTTCTCATCAAAAAAAATATACGAGAACAAAATACCAAACTGGATTGAACAGTATTTATCGCAAAAAAATTACAGTATAACACCACAGGCCGCTCAAATATTAACAGCTTATCTTGGCGCCGACTTAAGTAAAGTGGCCAACGAGCTTGAAAAATTGATAATTGCAGTAAAAGACACCAATAAAATTACACCGGAGCACATTGAAAAAAACATTGGGCTAAGTAAAGATTACAATATTTTCGAGCTGCAAAATGCATTGGGAGATAAAAACATTCTAAAGGTCAACCAGATTATTCAATATTTTGGAGCCAACCTGGCATTAAACCCTATACAAAAAACCATATCTAACTTATATTTCTTTTTCTCAAAACTATTTATGTACCACTTTTTAAAAGATAAATCGGAAAGAAATGTAAGTGCAGAACTACGGGTTCACCCGTTTATCGCAAAATCGTACATTGCTGCGGCAAAAAAATATTCGCCTACAAAATTGTACGAAATTATGGGTATTTTGCGTGAATACGATATGAAAAGTAAAGGATTTGCCGTTTCCACTATGGTAGACCCTGCCGATTTGCAAAAAGAAATGATTTATAAAATATTACACTAAATGATAACCTGGTTAATAATTGGAATTACTGCGCTGGTTTCGTACATGGCGTTTCAGAACAACGAGTTGATGTCGAAACTACAATTTAATGCAGCAAAAATTATTCAGCAAAAAGAATACTACAGGCTTGTTTCGCATGCTTTTATTCATGCCAACTGGCCCCATCTGATTGTTAACATGCTGGTGCTCTATTTCTTTGGTAGGAATATGGAATATTACCTTTCCTATTTTTTTGGGAACCGGGCTACAGCTTACTTTTTAATATTGTATTTTGGAGGAATACTGGCGTCAAATATCTGGAGCCTTATAAAAAATAAAAACAACTATTATTATAATGCAGTGGGTGCTTCAGGAGCTGTATCGGCAGTGCTTTTTGCCACTATATTTTTTGATCCGTTGCAACCCATTTTGTTATTTGCGATTGTTCCCATTCCGGGTATTTTATTTGCAGTGGGATATTTGCTGTATTCCTACCAAATGAGCAAAAGGAAAAATGACAATGTTGCCCACGATGCTCATTTTCTGGGGGCTTTATTTGGCTTTGTATTTCCTATATTATTAAAACCCTCGTTATTTGACCAGTTTATAGATAAGTTGTTTGCGTTTATCTAACATGAGTTATTTTATTATTGTTAACGGAGAAGTAATTGACGGGAAAGAAATAAACCTTTCTCATTTGTTGCTGAACAACCGTGTAGAAATATGTCAAAAATGCTGGTTTGGTTTTGGCGGTATTCCTTTACTAAACAAAAATCTGGAACGTTTGGAGCAACAACTGGAAGCCGTCAACATTCCACTACCCGATTTTTTTCAAAATAAACGCGAAGTATTCCGGGTAACCAAACGAATGCTAAACAAGAACATGTTTTACCGCTCGGGCATTGTTCGTTTTACTATTTTCATGCAGAAAAAACAGGTTACCAGCATAATTACCAGTCACGCTTTTAAAACATTTGATTTTTCTTTTCCGGCAGACGGAATATTAGTAAATTACTCATCGTTCAAAAAACAAGGAGATAACCAGCTTAACCTGTACCATTTTTTTAACCAGCCTCTTTGGGATGCCGCGCTGGCTCAACTAAAAGACACATATTATCTGAATTCCATTTTCCTTAATGAGAATCACTCGGCCTGTGATTGTATTAATGCAAATATTTTTTTCATCCACAATAAAACATTGATAACCCCTTCCTTGAAAACAGGTTGTTTTAATGATACTATTCGAAACATAATTCTGAAAATTGCTGCGGAAATAAATTTAAAGGTAGTTGAATCCGAAAATATTCAACCGGAAGATATTCTGAAAATGAATGAAATTTTTATTGCCGGGGAAGAAAGCGGCATGCACTGGGTAATGGGCGTAGAAAGCAAAAGATATGTCCATCATTATTCTATAGCCATTCATGAAAAACTAAACGCTTATTTAAAAGATATTGCCGTTTAATTAAAAGCGGGATTTTCAGGAAAGTGTTCCCAGATTGTGTATCTGCTTCCAGCTTTTTTCACAAAATCAACCCACGAAGCCTGGTTCAATTCGCGCATTACTGTTTCCTCATCTACATCGGTTACCAGCCATGAATCCTCTTTTAGCTCCCCTTCCAACTGGCCGGAATCCCATCCTGAGTACCCCAAGAAAAAACGAATATCCGAAGATCGGATTACGCCTAGCTTTATTAGTCTTTTTAACTCATTAAAATCTCCGCCCCAGTACAAATTATCAAGAACCTGAATACTTCCAGGCAATTGATTTCCCAACTTATGAATAAAATAAATAGAATCGGTGGATACCGGTCCTCCCAAATATACCTTTGCATCAAATTCCGGGAAATCGGGAAATATATCGTGGATAGGAAAATCGACCCTTTTATTTAATATAAAACCAACGGCGCCCTTCTCGCTAAATGCAACCAAAATTACTACCGAACGGTTGAAATAATTGCCCGACAAAAATGGTTCAGCAATTAAAACACGTCCCTTTTTAGGAGCAATGTTGTTTGTTTTTATCTTGAATATGTCCAGATTGTTTTTCATACTCAACAGCAATATAAGAAAATTAAACTCCCTTTCAAACAGTTAGCTGTTTCTTAATATAATTTAACGGATTTGATAAATTTAGGTTTAATCTTTCTCTACCACGATAAAAACATCTTCATCGGGTTTAGACATTTGGTACTGTTCCCGCGCAAACTTTTCGAGCTCCTCTTTCCCTGCATTTAAATCTTCCATTTTCTGTTTATCGGAAGCAATCCGGTTCTGGTAGTACTCTTTTTGCTGAATGAGTTCATGTAGCTGCCTTTTGCTTTTCTGATGAGAAACAATACTGTACTCATCGAAAAAAATAATCCATGTTAGAAAAATTACCGACGCAATAAAATACTTGTTGGTAACCATTTTTATCATTCCCGATTTGTTTTCTTTTTTTCCCATCACATCTACTATATGCAACAAAAGTAAATTATCTAAATAGCAAAAAAAAGAGAGTCGATAAAAAAAACGACTCTCTTTCTGAATTTATTAAATTTCAACTATTTATTGTTCATCAGGTTGAAAATTCGGATATGTATATTGTTGCGGAGAAACAAATGTTTCTTTTACAGTACGAATAGAAGTCCACCGCAATAAATTAAATATAGAACCTGCTTTATCGTCGGTACCGGAACCACGCGCGCCACCAAATGGTTGCTGACCAACAACCGCTCCGGTTGGCTTATCGTTAATATAAAAGTTACCGGCAGCATTTGCCAAGCGTTTTGTAATCTTTTCAATGTTATATCTATCTTGCGAGAAAACGGCTCCTGTTAATGCATAAATAGAAGTTTTATCCAGAATATTCAATGTTTCCTCCATTTTTTCATCTTCATATACATAAATGGTTAAAACCGGACCAAACAGTTCTTCCTGCATCGTAATATAATCGGGCTTCCTGGCTAAAATTACGGTAGGCTCAATAAAATATCCTTCTGACTTATCACAGTTCCCGCCAAATATTACTTCAGCATCTTCATCTTCCCTTGCCCTATCGATATAGTTTTTCAACTTATCAAAAGAGCTTTCATCAATAACGGCATTTACAAAATTAGTAAAGTCCTCCGGTGGACCGACTTTAACGGTTGCCAATTCTTTTCCGAAACGTTCTTTTACTTCGGGCCAGATACTTTCGGGAATATATACTCTGGAAGCCGCTGAACATTTTTGTCCCTGGTATTCAAACGCTCCTCTTAACATACCAATAACCAATCCCTGGACATTGGCTGTATTATCAGCAAAAATAAAATCCTTCCCTCCCGTTTCGCCGACAATACGCGGATACGTTTTATACTTGTAGATATTGTCTCCTATCGTTTTCCATATTCCCTGAAAAACACCTGTTGAACCGGTAAAATGAATGCCCGCAAAATCAGCATGGGTTAAAACCACATCAGCCGTAACAGGCCCAGGGGCAAAAACCATGTTAATTACTCCGTCGGGCAATCCGGCCTCGTGAAAAATCTCCATAATTACACCAGCAGAATAAGCCGCTGTTTTTGATGGTTTCCAAACTACAACATTTCCCATTAAAGCGGGAGCCGCAGGCAGGTTTCCGGCGATGGATGTAAAATTAAACGGTGTGAGAGCAAAAACAAATCCTTCCAACGGACGGTATTCATTGTAGTTCCACATTCCTTTCGCCGACTCTGGTTGGAGCTTGTAAGTATCAGTCATTACCTGAACCCCAAAACGGAAGAAATCTGCCAGCTCACAAGCTGCATCTATTTCAGCCTGAAATGCATTTTTTGACTGCCCGAGCATTGTTGCAGCATTAATTTTTGCACGATAAGGCCCGGTAAGCAAATCGGCAGCTTTCAAAAATATGGAAGCACGATGTTGCCATGATAAGCTTGCCCATTTCTCTCTGGCATCCAAAGCGGCATCAATTGCCATTTCAACATGGCTTGCATCTCCCTGGTTATAATATCCCAATGTGTGTTTTATATCGTGTGGAGGAAACATCCGATTTTTTCGATCTGTAAACACTTCATTACCCCCAATAATCATAGGAAGCTCAACTTCCTGTGAACGCATTTCTTCAATTTTTGCCTTCAACTCAGCTCTTTCTGAACTTCCCGGGGCATAATTTAATATCGGTTCATTTTTCGCAACCGGCACATTAAAAATTCCTTTTGGCATAGCTAAATTCTTTACAATTACTACTTACTTCATACAAAGCTAAAGAATGAATATGCTCAAAAGCATAACAAAAATCAGGGAGTTCCATTTTCACAAAAACAAAAAAACACTGACAATCAACAAGATAAATTCAATCCATTGAAAAACAAAACATAAGTCATATTTTCATGCTCTGATATTCAAGGAATATTTTTATTTTGAAAACTTATTTGAATGCATGTGAAATTGTACCTTTACCATTAAATTTATATCATTGAGGAAATCTTGGTATCATATAATTACTGAAAAGCTTTGGCCAGATTATCCATCAGAAACGACAACACAACTATTAAGGTTGATGGTTATTTTGGTGGTTATGTTTATAATTGCCAGCGCCAACCTCATCATTCGTCTGCTAACAACTCCGGGGGCTGGTTTTATTTGTGATTTAGGCGTTGTAGTTACGTTATTGCTTGCAGGAATATGCTTACTTAATGGGAAAAAAGAGTGTTTAATATATCTTACTTTTACCCTTCCCCTGTTTATTTACGCCTATTATATTTCTGATTTTTCGGAACATCCTCCCTGCATAGAAACTGTTTATAATAGTGTTTGGTGGATTTTTGGTGGCCTTCTCTTTATTTTCTATCTGGCAGAAACCAATTATATATTGTTTTTCTACTTTTTTACTTCAATCGTAACCATTGTTTTTCAGCTAACAAGAGACAATCATTTGCTTGATTCGTTTTCATATTACCACCCCTTTACTACTCATCCGTTATTTATTTTAACGGCCTTTTTTGCAGCTTTCTTTTTCCTTCGGACAAAATACATGATACAACTGAAAAAACAGAGCCATCAATTACTAGACACACAACAAAGTATTAACAAGGTAATCCAAAACTCCTCATTCTCGGTTGCACAAATAAGGGCAGAACGAGATGAAGAAGATAATGTGGTTAATTTATGGATAGAGAAAGTAAATAACGCTTTTGAGGCATCATTCAAAATAAATCTGCACGAAGTACAGGATCAGGAGGCAGAATACATCTTCAACTTGCTTTTTCGTCATCATTTTGACGTTAATAAAATGATACTTTTTGATAAAAAAAGCACCAGAGAGTTTCATGCAAAAAACCAGGACAGATGGTTTAAAGTTCATGCTCTGAAACCAGAATACAATAGATTTTATCTCATTTTTGAAGACATTAGTGAAACCAAGAAAAAAATAGCAGAACTGGAAGCGAATAAAAAACGCTACAAAGTTTTACTGGAAGCAATCCCCGACATCTTTTTTGTTATTGATAAGGATGGTACCTATGAAGATTTTGTAATAAAAGAAAGTGACCTGTTAAAAATAGAAGATACCAACATTATTGGCAGCAATATATACAGTGTTGGCTTTCCTGAAAACATGGCCAACAAAATATACAGATGCATTAAAAATAGCTTAAAAAACAATACGATTGAGACCATTGAATATTCTTTAAATACGCACAATGGTACCTTTTTGTTTGAAATGCGGCTTGCCAAACTAAATTCCCACTCAGTTATTTCTATTGCACGTGATATTACCAAACGAAAAACAGCTGAATTTAATCTGGAAAAGGCTTTAATAAAAGCAGAGGAATCAGATCGTCTAAAATCGGCATTCCTCGCTAACCTTTCTCATGAAATCAGAACACCGCTAAATATTATTACAAACTTTACCCGGATGCTGGCAGAACCCGATCTGGAAGACAATGAACGTATGGAGCTTTCTGATGCAATTTCGCAAAACGGACAGCAACTGCTTAATATGATCGACAATACCATCCACCTCTCAAAAATTGAAACAGGAACGGTAGAAGTAAGCATGAGCCCATGCAAAGTAAATCCCATTATCCGGAATATTTATAATCGCTATTTGCCGATTATTCCCGACTCAAAAAATATTCGGTTAAGAATGAACCAGGATATCCCCAATCCGGCATTTGAATTCACAACTGATTACCGCCTGTTATCTGAAGCATTAATTATTTTGGTTGACAATGCGATAAAATATACCATAAAAGGAGAAGTGGTTGTTGGTTATGAAATGGTGAAAAATGAAAAAATAAATTTCTTTGTTACAGATACCGGCATTGGTATCCCGGAAGATGAAAAAGAGAATATTTTCAGCCGCTTTTACCGCGTTCGCAATCATATAAATGACTCAACTTCCGGTTCGGGTTTAGGACTGGCCATAGCCCAGCATTATGTGGAATTAATTGGAGGAACCCTGGAAATGGAATCTAAGGAAAATGAGGGAACTAAATTTCATTTTGTATTACCATTTAAAGATGGCAAAGGTTTTATGAAAATTGTCAGTTAATATTCTTTTACCTCTCCTGCCTAGGCTCAAGTAACGATATTAAAATACCCCCCCATGCGATTTTGCCGCTATTACCAAAAACAACGACAGTATTCAAAATTATATGAGCCTCCTCCTTTTAGCCAGGTCGATGGCTTCTATTTTGGAATGAACTTGTAATTTCTGATAAATATTTTCAATATGCCTGCGCACTGTAGAAGGAGATATAAACAGGTTCTCAGCAATAGCGGTATAAGGAATTCCTGTAGACAATTGTTCCAAAACTTCTATTTCCCGATTAGAAAGCTGTACCTTTTCTGCCGGCTCTCCAGGTTGAATAGTTAACGGAGAACGCAAGAGGTTAAGGGTTTTTAATGCGATAGACGGAGTCATTGCAGCACCTCCACATAAAGTCTGAATAATAGCGTCATACAATGCCTGTGGTGAAGTTTCTTTTAGCAAATATCCATCTGCCCCCGCCTGAATGGCATTAAAAATATTTTCATCATCATCAAAAACCGTAAGCACAATAATTTTTATCTGTGGGTATTTTTGCTTTACCTGAGCAGTTGTGTCAATTCCATTTTGCCGGGGCATCTCAATATCCATCAGAATTAAATCTGTGCGCATGTCTTCTTCAAGTTTTTCAATACACATTAATCCATTGTTGGCCGAAAAAGAAATGGATATATCGTCGAAAAAAGAAAGCTTTTCTTTCACGCTTCTTATCAGGAAGTTGTTATCGTCTACAATGGCTACGCGTATTTTCATCGCTCTATATTTATCCTATAGTATTAAAGTTCAGCTACACTGAATGCAATGCTCGTTCCCTTGCCTGGTTCCGACTGCAACACCAGTTCGTGGCCTAATTCCAAAGCCCGTTTTCGCATATTCAATAATCCGTTGCCTTGTTCTTCATCCTTTTCCTGGAACCCCTTACCATCATCGCTAATTATAAAACGAATGTCGGCTTCTTTTTGAATGCGGATTAATATATGTCGGGCTTCAGCATATTTTAGGGCATTATTAATAGCTTCCTGTATGATGCGAAATATATTTAATCCCTGCAATGCAGTAAAGGCCAAATCAGAAGAAACACCATCATCTATAAAAACCGAAATAGTAACATCACGTAACGACTGCTCTGCCTTTTCAATAAAATTAGCAATACGGGTTTGCAGATCCATTATAGTTATGCCCGATTTGTTCATTGCCCAAATGGTATCTCTAAGTTCCTGAATAGTTTCTTTTGCGAAAACTCCTATGTTTTCGAGTTTGCCAATCAGGCGCTCGTCCTTCCCTTTTATATAATACTTAATCGTATCTATCGCAGAAATAATAAAAGTAAGTTGTGCTCCAATATTGTCGTGTAAATCTCTGGAAATGGCAAGCCTCTGATCCTGCAACTTGTTATGGTTTTCAATTTTTTCCAACGTCAGTCTCATTTCGTTTTCCTGTTGTTGTTTGATATTTTTTAGTACTTGCTGTTTGTATAGCAAAAAACCTATCAACCCGATGATTACAGTTAAGGAAGAGAGTCCAAAAATCCAAAAACTCCTATTTTTTAAAGCAAGCTGATTGGCAGTAATTTTATTGCGTTGTTGTAAAATGAGATTTTCCTTTTCAGCATTTTGGTATTTGGTCTGCAGTCGCAATACTTCTTTCGCCTGTTCAATGGTTTGTAAGCTATCTTTAAGTTGCTGGTTAATTTTAAGATAATTTACGGTTTGTTCAAGATTTCCTTTTCTTTCGTATATCGTTGCCAGAATAGATGCAGCCTGCTGTTCTTCCCGTGTAAAAGATTTTTCCTTAGCCATGCTGTAATTTCTTTGAGCAAGGGACAATGCAGCCGATAAGCGATCCCATTGCACATAAAGGTCGGCCAGCTCGTTATTGGTTATACACAAGTCTTTAGGGTCTTCATTTTTCTTTCGGATAGCAACAGATTTCAAATAATACTTCTCGGATTGACTATAATCTTTTAATCCTTTATATGCCTTCCCATAATTATGGTACAGATAAGCCATCAAACGTTCATTATTGGTTTCGTTCCAATACAAGGAGGCTTCTGTGGCATACTCAAGTGCTTTTCGATAATCTTTTAAGTGGTTACTGTAGTTAGACATATTGTTCAGAGCAAAGCCCTGATAAAAATCGTGTCCAAGTTTTGCATAAATCTGCCGGGCATTGTTGCAATATTCAATGCCTTTTTGATATTCCCTGATGTAGTGAAAATCGCTTCCAATATTAATATACAAATGTGCCATAGCCATCGAGTCTTTCAACGCTTTGGCATAATCAAGGGCTTTCAGTTCATACTCAATAGCTTTTCTGTGCTCGTTGGATAATCCAAAAGAATTACCATAAGTCTGGTATACTTTTAAAAGGTACCGTTTATCGTCCAACTCTGTTACCAAAGAATCTATTTCCTGAAGCTGGCTGATAGAATTTTCATAGTCCCCTTTTTCATATAAAATAATGGCATTCTGGATGGCAATATTCACTGTCAGATAATCTGATTTTAACTGGCTTGCTGCGGCTTTTGCCTTATCTACATAAAGAATGGCACTATCACTATTTACAAAGCGATATTCTTCTGCAATTTGAATCAGGATATCGCATTTTGCTGAGTCGGAAGAAGCTTTCACAACTTCATTATGCAGGCTGTCAATTCTTTCTTTTAGCTGAGCAGATGCTCCCAATGATAATAGAAGAAACACCAACACCATTGTACTCTTCAAAATTGAAAATACGACACGACAGCGACAATAAGTGATATAGTTAGATTGCATAAACAGTTTATTATTCAAAAATGAATATATGAATTTATTTTAATGCTCGTGATTATGTGATCCAACTTTTAAAAGATTCAGATATGAAATGAGAACATGTTTTAGTGTATTTATTACTATTTCCGGGTTTTGTGTCGATAAATTATTGTCATATTCAAGAGCGGAAAATTTTTGTTCTACCTCTATCAGGCGCTCATTAATTAACGCATTAATCTCGTTATTAATTTCTTCGACAGATGCTCTCTTCTGTTCTGCCTGAAAGTAAAGTTTCTGTGACTCTCTGTAATAATTACTTTCATTTACATAAAGGCAATCATAGGTATCAAAATATTTTTGAAATAATCGTGCTATTACCCAAAGCAGACAAATGATAAACATAAATAATAAAGCCAATGCGATCATAATAAACCTCCTCTATTCTTCTTTCTTTTTATTCTTAGCCACTTAGTAATTGCCCAAACAGTAATTACTATAACAATGGTAGCGATAATAAAGGGTGCACAGATGACAAAAAGCATAAGTAAGGCAGAAAAGTTACCCCAAAAGTTGCATTTAACATTGTAAGGACTAACTGTTTCTGCCTCTGCATAGGTAAGAATCTCTAAAGGGAATATGCATAATTTATCAATCACTGCAAACAAACTGTCGGATTGGGGAATGATTTTTTCAAACAAGAAATTATCATCGTGCTGGTAATAAGTAATTACAATATTATCTTTTGGGGTGGGTGAAAAGTTGCTCCTCGTTCCTCTAAAAATTTTATATGTGTTATTATACTGAAACCGAACCCCCGACGACAAGCCATCGATACTCTCTGTTTTCAAACTGTTCATTAACTGAATATAAAAATCTCCTTTCTCAATAGGTTGATGCCAAATACTACCGCTCTCCAACAAATAAATAAAAGCATTTTTATATTCGGCATTGTATCCTTTTTTCACATGTGCATTATTGGTATTCACAAGAAAATATACTTCCACAGTCTGTTTATCATAAGGTGCAAAAGCCATCTGCCAAACCATCCAGTTTTTGCTGAATACAGAAATACTACCATATTCTTCTCCCGTCTCCTTTAACAGTGGCAGCCAGTTGCCTTTTACTTTAACTTTGAAACGGCTCAGCGAGTCGAGTACTACCTCGTTAAGGTCTATAGAGCCACCAGAATAAACTCCATTTGCAGGATAGCCCATTTTGAACTTCAATGTCTCGCTGGTAGTATTCCGGAACTGATAAATACCTTTTACTACAGCGTAACCTTTGTACAGTTGAATATAAATACGCTCTTCCTGCATCTGTACCTTTCTGAAAGTAATACTATCCTCGGGGTAGAGCATCGTAAAAATAGTTCCGCCTGCATTCCACACACCTAGCTGTGCGGCATTGGAAAAAGCTTTCTGAACAAAAATTAATGCCACAAATAGAATCGAGGTACCCAGGAAACATACTATCTTTTTCATGTTCTTCGTATTAGGATAATTTTATTCAACAGCAAACACTCCAACCCGCTCGTAATCCAATTCCGTGGTAATTCAAAAAATAATTTTATTAGTGTGACTGGCTGCATCCGGTACTTTTTCAGATTCCGTTATACAGAAACGGAGCCCAAAACTGCGGGTGTTTGAATGCCGAACCAAAGTCACCATTAATAAAAGAGCGTTTAATTTGGTTTAATGTTTCCACTGTATTTGCTTTTAAAAATGTGTCGAACTGTTTCCTTGATTCAGCAATATTTCCCTGGTTGTAGAAATTAACCGCCTTGGTGAGCGGGACAATTTTACTAATCATAGGGTTTGAGTACTTCATGGCATTGAATTTGGCAGCCAAAGCATCGATATTATCACAGGGTGTGCCTTTGGTGACTCCGATAAAACAGGCGTCAAATTCTGTCGCCAAAGACGGATTCATAACACCTTCGTCTGCAATTTTCCGAAGAATATTCTTAAAGCCGCTAAAATCTTTTTGTGTGAAATGTGCCAATACTTCAATGTCCTTATCAATATCGGTTAAACTATTGTGCGACCGCAACTGAACCGCATAACAGATGTTTTTTGTAGCCAATTCGATGTCGCCGGAAACAAAACCGGCATACGATTTTACCATATAAGGATAAGGCGAAATGGGGTCAACATTAAGGGCCTTGTTTATTTCTATTTGTGCCTGCTCCGCGTTTCCCGAACAAATCTGGAAAAATGAATTCAGATAATATCCGGCAAACTCATCCGGGAAATATTTCATCAGGAGCTCGCTTCCTTCTTTCATTTTCGACAGGTCTTTTTTGTTGTACCCGTCCATGTATATTCCGTAATACTCGTTAAAATCGTTGGGTTGCGCGAATGAATTAAAACCAATAAACAACACCAGCGTTAATACACTTATTTTTACGATTGCAGCTTTCATATTCTTATGTTTTACAGAGGAATTTTAAGAACTCCGCCCTCGTAATAACCTTTTTCAGTAACGTTTCCGTCTTTATCCAACATAAAACCCAGCCCTTCTTTGTAATTGTCACTCCAATCACCGGCGTATTTCTCTCCACCTTCATAAAAATACACGCCAAAACCGTTTCTCGTACCGCCTAAATATTGGCCATAATAGACATCTACGTCTTCCCAAACGTGTATCATTGGAGAATACCGATAGCCGTATTTAAAGTATCCGATTGCATAGCTGTTGTTATCGTATTTTTCCATTGTAAAACCGGTTACTCCATCGTCTTTAATACGTACATATCTTCCGGGGGGTTTAACAACAAATCCATTAGCATCTATCATGTCGTTTTTATACTGATCGAGCGAAGTTAGTTTGCCATTTACCATTTTAAAAGAAGGCCCGTTTTTTCTATTTTTACGATACGTGTAGAGCTCAGTTGTTCCCTCTTGTTTTTTCATGATAATCATCGTTCCATCCATCAGTGGTTTTTGTTATAGCTTACATAAGTTGTATTGCCGTTGGGGTGCAATACCATATTGGGGCCAACAATCAGCCCGTTCATTGTAAAACCGAAAGAAACAGCTCCGTTTTCGCCTGTAAAAGAATTAAAACTGATCAGGCCATTTTTTACGTCTTTCTTATTGACCTGGTTTTTTTGATTTTGTTGTGCATGGCTAAACATTGTTGCAAACAACAATACAAGTGTTATGATTTGTGCTTTTCTTTTCATTGTATTTCTTTTTAATTTATTTGATTTCCACTTAATAACACTCCTTGGATTCTCTTGCCAGAAGCGCGGGTATGTTTGGATAATCTTTTCGGGCTTACATGTTTTGCTTTTGAATTGCGAGGTCCGAAACCGTTAGGTATTGCATACCCATTCTCAGAAACAAAAAGGGCAAAATGATAATTACCGCCCCCCACAAATTATCGGGTGTAAAAACTTCCGGAAATATTTTTACCACAAAAAACATTAACACGGCACCTACAATGATGGAAATGTGCAGCACAATCATGTTAGGTGTAAAAGTGCCAAAGCGGACCTTCAAAGGCTGCTGTGTTTTGTGTAAATACAGGCGTTGGAGCAAAACAAAAATCAGGTTGCTATTGAAAAACCAGTTTTGAAAGAACAGAATCTCCATATTAGTTGTGGTAATTGCGGTATTATGCCAATTGGCCATAAACCCGAAAAAAACAACAATAAATACCCAGTAAATGCCCATCTGGAAAAAAGAACCAAAAACAAAATGTGCAGGCACCCCTTTTTCGTACACCGCATTTCTGTTTCGTTTGTAACAAAGCATGTCCACCACTATTCGGATAAGCTCGTTCCACCAAAAAAAATAGATGATGTAAAAAATGGTGGTTTGCCCGCTCAGTACAGCAAACAAGGTTAATACCGTAAACGTGATAAAATCCCATCGGCGGTAGTACTGCGCATGTAGTTCTATAATCGAAGAAAACGGTTTCATTGCTGCATTATACTTTTAGGTTTATCCTGCTTTTGGGCAGGGTTTTATTTGCTACTCCAACTTCGTCCGGCAAATAGTTGTACCGTTCTTTCCAATTACGTACATGTTGTTTTCGGCATCAAACTCTATATCATCCATTTGTCGCCCGTAGGGGTCGTCTCCACGTAGGCCTTCATATCTTAAACCAGTTATACTAACAAGGGGCTCCACTGTTTCGTCCCAGGTATAAATCATCCATTTGTCACCTTTCAATTTCTGAATTTCATTTCGTGAACCGGCAATAAGATTATTATCGCGATCTACAGCCTGTGGCCGATAAGCAAGATTGGAAGGCTCCCAGCTTGCAGCCTGATTATCGGAATAAAAAAGCTGTGAAGAATTTACCCCTGTCCAGCCTTCATCGATTGCAAACAGCCTGTTTCCCTGGCATACTGAAATGTAAGAGTTTGTAGTTTCTTTTCGTTCCCATGTTGCGCCACCATCTTCAGAAACTGCTATCAAATAATTATCTTGTAAATAGGCAGCATTATTTGCATTATCCATTATATGCGGAAGTATCAAATCGCCGTTGGGCATCACAAACAGACGGTTTACAATCAGGTTCATAAAAGTACCGTTATACCAGCCTGCTGCATAGTTGGTATAAGTGCCAACATGGTATTCTGTTATTGTTTTTCCAAAATCAGTTGATACACCAAAATAACTTTTGTAATCTCTTCGTATATAAGTGTACAATTTGCCGTTATCGAATTCTAAAGGACGAGCCGATAGCTTTTCCCTTATACCGGTAGATTTATTTACACGAAAAGCTTCCCCCGTAGCCGTAGAATAAAACAGCCATTGCCCGTCGTCTGATACCTCAAATTGAGTAACAGTTTCGCCCGCTTCAGATTCGTAAAATACTTCCCATTGAATGTTTTTTGCCTGCGCAATTTCTTCTTCTTCAGGAGTATCATCGTCCTTACTGCAAGAGCCAAATAAAAACATGGTGCAAAGTGCCAGAACGCCCCTTTTTCGGATATTATCAATTTTCATAAGGGATTGGTAGTTGTTTAGAAAAACTTGGCTTTAAACTCACCGACGTGGTGTTTCAAAAATGTTGTGATAGCTTTTTCTACGCCGTTTTCGTATTTGCCGGCATCGGCCTTAATTAACGCGGTATTTTCTACTGAAATATTTTCAGTTCGGTACATTTTCCCGAAAGCGGTTTCAGTGCCGATATAGTCGTTTTGGGTTTTGGCATAAGCTTTAATTTTCTCCTGGGCAACTACACCGGTAATTGCCAAATCTTTTTTAAGTACGCCGGTATAAGTTCCGAGCGGTGAACCTCCGATTTTATTTCTTCCGCCAACAAAATCGATAACAGTTCGAGCAGTTGTCGTTACTTCTTTTTTCTCCGATGCAGTGATACCAAGTTTGTCGGTGAAACTTTTTTTACCGTTTGCCATTCTGCTGGTTAAAGCATCATAAGCACTCAGGCGCAGGTTGGTGTTGCCCGTAAGTTTTGCCCCGTTACCCTGATAGGGTTTCTTAACATCTAAAAACAACACATACATGTCGGCATTTACAATGGTAGCATCGTTCAGGTCGCGCGAAAGTTTCGAATAGCTCGATACTTCAGCAAACCGGTCAGCCAATCCAATAACACTAAACATACCAGCACGCTTAATTTTACCCGAGTTGTTAAAACCTTTTACAAAGAATGTGGTGTTCGATGGGTACACCGTTATCACTCCCGGCGCTTCCGAAAGGCTCATTTCCATATTGTCGATACGTTCATAACCTTCGTAATAAGAGGTATTTGCTGCGGCATTTCTGTTGAGCACATTAAAACCATTGGCTTCTAAATCGGCTACAAATTCTTTATAAGCTTCGTCGGTAATTTGTTGCAAGGTTGCCGACGGAATATCTAACCCTACAGCTAATGAAGCTTTGGTATCGCCGGAAAGCATTCGGCCGCCAAAACCACCTTTGGTGGAAGCTGATCTTAAACTATACAGCTGAAAATTGACCGAAAAGCCGGCAATATAAACATCTTTGGAAGGAAATTTTCTTGGCCCGTGAGCTCCCCGGTCTTCTTTAGGGCTAAAATCCCCTAAAGTCTGGGCGTTTACAAATGTTGACAAGCCGACTAAAAAAGCCACTGCAATGATAAATGTTGTTTTCATAATTTTTCCTTTAATGTTGAAATGCAATATTACCCATAAGGTCTGCTCCAAAGAATAGGTCAGATGCCCCATTTTTTTGGAGGGGGGGTATTTTCGGGAGAATGAAAATAGAAAACGCTTATAAAAAGCATTTATCATTAAAAGAAAAAGACATTATCGATCCAATCGCACATCACTAATAGACAGCATATTACTTATTACATTTTGGGTAAAACGGGCAGGCTTCTGTATTTATGTCATATATTGTCGATCTTCCATCTTTAAAGATGGGCACAGAGAAGCACCGCCCCCAACATTGACTCTTGAGTTACTCTGATTAACATGATTGAAATACGTGTCAAAAACTCCCCGATAAACACCAAACCTATTGAGAAGAGTTTGCGTGAGCCAATTTGGGAACATTGAGGAATAAGTGAAGAAATGTTTGCCAATTACCCGAACTCTCTTACTGAATATATAAATAGCTCATTTGAATTCCCCCTTCTGTAACAGAAAAAAAGGAACAATCTTAATACACAAATAAAATCCGGGCAATTCTCCCGTTATTTCCGGCAACAAAACCAATTTTCTCCCCGGGAACTGCCCGAAAAGTATAATATCCGTTGGAAGAAAGGAAACGCCAGTTTTTACCTCCGTCAACAGAATAGTCACAACCCGTTTTTCCCATCGCAAATAAAAAATCAGAACTACCGCCGGAAACAAGCTGTACACAAGAACGATAACCGGCAGGCATGGCGTCTGAAAGTTGCCAATGTAGTCCACCATCCGAAGTATAACCTGCCACCTTGCTATTTTTCTCCGGGGCATCATAAGTTCCGCCTACGATACACCCATTCCTGCTGTTTTCAAAACAAACAGAAAAAATACCAGATGAAGCATTTCCCTGAACAAGAGGAGCTGCATTAACCTGCCAGCTTTCACCAAAATCTTTAGAACAAAATACACGCACCACTTTCCCTCCTGTGGCAATCCAGGCTTCACCCGAAGGAAGAAACTCAATACAAGTATTTGATGCGGCAAAATTGGCCTCTCCCTCCTCAGCTACAGGCAAATTTTGAATATGCTTCCAGTGCTTTCCGCCATCAATAGTTTTTAGTATAAAAAACTTTCCATCAACAGGATCGCTGACTGCAAGTCCGGTATGAGCATCAGCAAATTTTACACTGTTAAAGAAAATCCCCTCTGTTAACGATGAATAAACAACCTCCCAAGTCTGGCCTGCATCTTCCGTCAAAAAACCAAAATCGGGACCGGAAATACCAAAAACAAGCGCCCGTTTTTCATCCCAGGCATATAAACTTCTGAAATCATTTGAAGAAGCATTTGAAATGCTGCAGTTATTCCAGCTTTCACCTCCATCAACTGAGCGCAGAACAGTTCCTTCAGAACCACTTGCCCAGATTATCTTCTCATTTACAACAAAAAGACCTCTCAAACTTGCATCTGTACCTGAATGTAATTCCTGAAATTGTATATCCATATTATGAATAGATCGACACCCCATGCATAACAATATGAAAAACAAACAAATTATGACTGAATTAAATAAAAAAAGCCGCCTCATATGATTTTAAAATTTTTATACTCCAGACAATAATACCCGCCAAATTATCTTACAATCTTTATTCTATCAAAAAAATATCGATCTATTCGCGAAATGTTCTGAAAGATTGTACAAATATGTATATTTTAGGATTTCTTTTTAAAACTAAATAAATAAAGCTATCTGTAAAACCGGATATGAACGAGAGAAAACAACTTTTAACAACCGTAAACCTTGAACAACTGAGCCGAATAGTATTGGGCTTAACTTTCGCCGATATATTTTATGCCTCTGGAATTTCTCTCCTTACACCTTATTTTAAATCGAAAAGAAAAAATTCCTTGCGAACAACTCCTTTTCAAACACTGAACAGGGAATTAATAGTGCCAGCCAACTCCATTCTCCGCATAACTGTAGGTTTATGGAGTAAAATAATATTCAGACAACTTAAACATGTAAACACTTAATAAACCTTTTTATAATGAGAAAACTTCTTTTTACTCTTCTGGCAGCATTCACGATGTTGTCGGGCTCAGCTCAGAAATACCAACCAAACTGGCAATCGATTGACAGCCGGCCTGTTCCTGAATGGTTTAGCAATGTAAAGTTTGGGATTTTTATTCACTGGGGTGTTTATTCTGTCCCGGCCTGGGCACCTGCCGATGCTGATATTGGTGTATATGCCAAATATTCTGAATGGTATTGGTGGCGTACAAATGAAAAAAGTGATGCGGGCAAGCTCTTCCGTGATTATCATGATAAAATGTATGGCAAAGATTACAAATACCAGGATTTTGCAACCAATTTTAAGGCACAGCATTTTCAGCCCGAAAAATGGGCGGAAGTATTTAAAAAGTCAGGAGCCAAATATGTGGTGCTTACCTCAAAACATCACGAAGGATTTACCCTCTGGCCCAGTGAACAAAGCTGGAACTGGAACAGTGTTGATGTTGGCCCGCACCGTGATTTATGTGGTGATTTAACAAAAGCAGTAAAAGATGCCGGCTTGCACATGGGATTTTACTATTCACTTTACGAGTGGTATAATCCATTGTTCCACAACAATGTTGACATGTATGTTACAGACCATATGATTCCACAGATGAAAGATTTGGTAACCCGTTATGAGCCGGATATCTTATGGACCGACGGAGAATGGGATTATCCCAGCGAAAAATGGAAAAGCACCGAATTTCTGGCCTGGCTTTACAATGAATCTCCAGTAAAGGAAACAGTTTGTGTAAACGATCGCTGGGGTAAAGAAACCCGGGGTGTACACGGAGGCTATTTTACCACCGAATACGATCTGGTTCATAATCAAAAAGGGGTAGGAGATGTAAAACGCCCGTGGGAAGAGTGCAGGGGAATAGGAACTTCTTTTGGCTATAACCAAATGGAAGATTTGGATAATTACATGACTTCTGATGCGCTGGTTGACCTACTTGTTGAGAAAGTTGCCGGCGGAGGAAACCTGCTGCTTGATATTGGCCCTACTTCGGATGGAAGAATACCTGTTATTCAGCAACAACGCTTACTCGATATCGGAAGCTGGATGGATATAAACGGAGAAGCCATTTATGAAACAAAAAAATGGGAAAATGCCAAAAACAATGTTACAGAAAATGTATACTTTACACAAAAAGGAAATGATTTATATGTAATTTGCACCGCATTTCCGAAACAACCGGTAAAAGTAAACGGGGTAAAATCACCAAAAAGTGTTACAATGCTGGGTTACGACGGAAAAATTAGCACAAAAAAATCGGGAAAAAACTTAACTATATCTATACCGGAATTAACGCCAGGAAATAATCCAAGCGAATATGCCTGGGTTTTTAAATTAGAAAATGCATTATAAATAATAAAATACATTTAGAATGAATAAAGCAGAACAATTCTTAAAAGATCACAAATTAACGGCTGCTGATGTTGATATTCAGGAGCTTGTAGCACTATTTTTGAAAGACATGGAAGCCGGGCTGGAAGGAAAAGAAAGCTCGTTAATGATGCTACCTACTTATATTGGAGCTGAAGGAAAAGTAAAACCCAACGAACCAGTAGTAGCTATCGATGCCGGAGGCACCAATTTCAGGGCAGCTAAAGTTTTCTTTGATAATGATATGAAACTTATCACAGAAAACATTCAGCACAACAAAATGCCGGCAGTAGACAAGGAACTTTCAAAAGAAGAATTTTTTGAAACTTTTGCCAAATACCTAAAGGATTATAAAAATATTTCAGATAAAATTGGTTTTTGCTTCTCCTATGCTGTTGAAGTATACCCCAATAAAGATGGAAAATTAATTGAATGGAGTAAAGAAGTAAAAGCTCCTGAAGTTATTGGTGAAATGATTGGACAAAACCTGCTGGAAGCAATGGGCACACCTGACAAACAGCTGGTGCTTATGAACGACACCGTTTCAACTCTTTTGGCAGGCCAGGCTGCAACAGCCGGAAAGGAATATGATACTTACATAGGATTTATTTTGGGAACAGGAACCAACGCCTGCTACATTGAAGCCAATAAAAATATCACTAAAACTCCTGATCTGAATTTAAACAGCAATCAGATTATTAATATCGAATCGGGTAATTTCGATAAGATATTACGCACTGATATTGATGTTGCATTTGATAACACTACTAAAAACCCGGGGCGCTATTCATTCGAAAAAATGTTCTCTGGTGGTTATTTTGGTGGCTTATGCACAACAGCTTTAAAAGTTGCTGCAGAAGAAGGAATTCTCACTGAAGAAACAGTGAAGAACCTCAAAGATGTACAGGAATTTACATCAGAAGAAGTAAACAAATTTGTACTGGCTCTTGAACCGGAAAATAATATTCTAAATAAAGTTTTTGTTTCTGAAGGTGATAAAACCAGAGCAACAGTAATTATTGAAGGAATGATTGAAAGAGCTTCGAAACTGGTTGCAGGGAATATTGCCGCTGTAATATTAAAATCAGGAAAAGCAAGATCTGCTGATAAACCTGTTTTAATGACCATCGAAGGAACTACTTTCTATAAATTGAAAAACTTCCGTATGATGTTTGAAAAATACCTGAAAGCATTCCTGTCAGGTGAAAACCAACGTTATTACGAAATTGTGGAAGTGGCTAATTCCAGTCTTATTGGAGCCGCTATTGCCGCTATTGTAAACTAATTAAGATAAAACAGGGAGCACAGGTTTGCCCAACAAGAATAATTTTGCCCGGCATATTCTGTGCTCCTTGCCTTTTTCATATACTCCACAATTTTCAGAGTAATTATTTCAGATTAAATTTAATCCCTACTGATAAGGTGGGGCCAACGGATGATGAATACCCAAACCGGGTTACAATCAGTTTTCCAAAAATAAAACCAATTCCTGCTTCTTTCCTGGTATCAGCAATGTTATTGTTTATTATTCCATGTTTCGTAAACCCGTCGATTCCACCAAAAAGATAAGCCCATGAATTTAAGGAAGCCGTTATACCATAAATATTGTAAAGTGAACCAGAAGAGGTCTCAATGGATCCATAAGCGCCAAAGCGATGGAAAAGAATATTATTAACTGAAACATTTGCTTTAAAAGCATCGCCGGGTGAGTCCAAAACGGTTCCTAAACTAATTTCTACGTACTGCTCCATGGTTTTATTTTCCTTAATAGAAAAAGGTAAATTCTTATTCTGAGCATTACCTGCCAGGCATAATAAAAGAAATATAAAAACAATAATATTACGTCCCATTTTCTAAAACGAATAGTAAATTATCTCATTCCCTTTAGTATAACGTAATATTTCACCCTTTCGTTCTTAAAAATTGTATAGAAAACCTAATGAACAATAAAAAAAAACAATGCAACATATTCTATTCCAGCACCTACATCATTCTTTTTCCGCGTGAAGAAAAATAAAATATTTTTCTCTTAAAGCTCAAAGCAGAAAGATTATTTCCAATTTCAGAGAAATATTTCTCAATAACACCACTCGCTTCCTGTAATCAAAGAAGCCTTTGCTTTTAGTCTCTGGTTACAATTACCCGGAATTCTTTCTTTCAAATGATTCCACTCCTCAAAAAGACTTGACTAAAACCAACAATGAAGCGTTCTGATGGCATGAAATGCCCAATCAGAATCAGATGTAAATGCAAATCGGGTTCAGAGCCGGGGATACTATGGATTTTTCGATGTTCAGGTGTATTTGTTTTCAGAGGATATATGCTCCAACTGGTTTCCTGACAACCTTCCAATAAACGATATATGCTCCAACTGGCTTCCGGGCAGCAATCGTTATGATACCGTTAAGTAGAAATCGTCATACTGCTGCATTGTTCCTTTTATTTCCCCCCAAGCCGTTCCCTTTTTTCGAAATTATGTTTACTTTTAAAACACTAAAACCAAAACGTAAACGATGACCCAACTTCCATACATTGTATTTCGACAAACTCCCCCAAAGGCTGTAATGAAAACAAAGGAACTTTTTTCAATAAAAATAAACGACACCCAGATAGTTGGGTACCACATCCAAATCAGGCGTATAACCCAACCTGATAATAGAGAAATAACCGAAACTAGCCGGATATAAATATATTGTGCAACATTAAAACATACTTTATGAACAAGAACTTACTGACTTTGATTTTATTTTTAATTCTCGTTTCCTGTGGAACAGTTGGAAAGGTAACTGAAAGGCAAGAAAATGGAAAATTTCAAGCTTCTAAAGAAGCAGAAATAATAAAAAGTATACCTTTTGATTTAGATTCTCAAAAAACACTTTTAGTTGTTCCAAATGGAGAGTATATGCTTGGAATGGCCGAAAACATAAATTATTTTGACAAAGTTATAAAATTTGAAGATTTTGAATTAGAAATTATCAGAGATGAGAAGCAAGAGGAAGTTGGCTCTTTGTCAGGCAAAATAGGTTTAAGTAATGCCTGTAATAAATATAAACCTTTTCTTTATATACAGCTAGACGATAATGATGAAAAATCGAATTATGTTCAATTGAAACTCATCAATCCTAAAAATGCTGAGGAATTATTTGTAACTGAAATTTTTATGGATTTCCTATGGGCCGGAGTTCACGATAGAAATACATTTAACCCATTATTTAATAGTCTAATAGAATATATTGAATCGAATTCTAAAACATACAAAAAATAAGGTTGCACAACAATCAACCTCTAAAAAAGGAGTGCTTGCATACGCTTTACATTAGAGGCTATTTTGAACTAAACTTTGCCCCATTTTAACACAATGTATCTAAGCTAAAGATTCGCACGGTAGCAGGCAGCAACAGGGAAATGTACAAAACCCCGGAAACAAAATTTAGCAGCAACGTTCTTTTCATTTCCGCCAAAGCCGGTCGCTCGTTTCGAAATTATGTTTATTTTTAATGTCGCTAGACTAATAACATAACTTTGAATCATGCTTCCACACCCAGTACTTCAAAATCATTTAGAAAAAATAGCAATAACAAGAGAAAAGTATTGTCTGCCTCCAATAAGTTGTGTTAAGCAAAAAGTTGGGTTATACACCCAATTTAGGCATATAACCCAACCTGATAATAGAGAAATAACTGTACTTAGCCGGATACACATACGTTAGTGGCAAGCCAAGGACCAGCAACCGAAATAGCTTTACAATATGAATAATGAAATTGCTCCAGAGGTATTAGAAGAATTAAAACAGCGTTGGGATGCAATATTGAAAATTCGAGATTCAAGGAGAACTCAGGAAGAAATTATTGATGAGCTATCATCTTTAATTAAAAATTTGAGTAAAGAATCATTTATACCATATCTGATTCAAATGATGATTCATATTGACCAGAGAAATACATCTGAGGCATTTAAACATTTAATGTCTCCTATGAAACAGTTTGTTTATTTGATTGATTTATACTTCTCTGTTGAGACAAATGGTAATATTGATGGATTTTCAGAAGAAGAGTGGATGAAAATTACTCTTTTGCTTAATGAGATTGAAATGACCTATTTTGGTGATATTGGTTTTTTTAATGAAAACACTGACGAAGGGATTGATTTTGATAGAGTATCAGTTTCATTAAAGGCATTCTTAGATTATTTTGGAAATGCTCAATTATCCTATGACGAACAAACATTAGAACGATTTGAAACGATTTGTGGAGCATACGACAATGAAGTTTTAGACTTGTTTGGATTTAGTGTTTATGATGCAATAAAATTTTGCTCTCATATACGAAAGTTGATTAATAAAAAGCTTAATGATTGTAACTATTATTTATTGCATCAGGATGAGTGGCCAAAATTAACAGATGAGTTTCTAAAAAGAGGATTGAATACCCCTAGAGATTGGTGGGATGAGCCAGAACTAAAAATGATGAAAGAGTTTATAACTAAACCTGGCTATGTTTTTATGCATTCACTTGCTGACATAAAACAAGTTGATTTACCTTCAGAAAAAGTAGATAAGATGCTTGAGTTTTTATTGTATCAAGAGGATATAAAAAAAGGGCAAACGGTTTATTATGCTGACAAAAATCCTTTCTTTGATAAACCTTTGATTAAATTGAAAGAAGATGAATTTTTATGTCCTCAATACAAATTTCTAATTGAATGTTTTTACAACAGAATCAATGAAGAATTAACTAAGAAGAAAAAAGAAAAATACACACAATTTAAAAATCAGGCACTTGAAAAAAAGGCATCCAAACTATTTAGAAAACTGTTTGGTAAAGATGCAATGATTTTCGAATCATATTACTTTGATAAAGCACATTCCGAACAAGATTTATTGGTGGTTTTTAAAGGCTTTTATTTTATAGTTGAGATTAAAGATACTCAATTTAGAGCACCAATGAGAGACCCAATAAAAGCTTTCGACAAAATTAAAACAGATTTTAAAAAGTCAATTCAATACGGCTATAACCAATGCAAAAGAGTTGAGAATAAAATTGAAGAAGGCAAACCGTTTAAAATCTATGATTTTAAAACTAATAAATGTATTAATGAAATAAATCCCAACAGAATTAAAGACTATTTCTCAATTATTATTACGCAATTCAAATATGGTGGCATCCAAACAAATCTTGAAGAATTATTAAAAAAAGAAGAGGAAGATTTATATCCTTGGTCTGTATGTGTTGATGATTTGGAAGCTTTTATTTTAGCATTGAGGAAAATCAAAAGGAGAATGGCAAGAACAAGTTTCGTTGAGTATTTAAAGCATAGAGAAGCATTTCACGAACGATTAGTATGTAGTGATGAACTTGAATTATGTGGTTATTTTATAAATTCTCCAAAAGACTTCAAAGAACAATCTAATGTTGAGGAAATATTTGCAGCATTTCCTGGTATGTCAGACTTGTTTGACGCAGAGTATAAAAATGGAATTGGCTTTGACAATGAATTAGATATAGATATTAAAAAACATTATAATGTTCCAAAGTATCCAAAGCATTATGATATAAATAAAGTAAGTAGAATGGATTTTTTAGATGATTATAAAAAGGCCAGCCACTAGTCGAGTAAGCCAGGGGAATTTCACTCCTAACTTTTCACAGAACCGTACGTGAACCTCTCAGTTCATACGGCTCTTATTATGCAGTCAACTTTCATTAGACTAACTGATAGCCTAAACCCCAATGATAAAATAGGTTTGGATATGAATTATACACCCATCTCAACCATCTCACAGCCTTGACTTTGCTACGTTTGAACCGTTTGTATTTATTCAGAACCCATTTTATCGTACGATGGTGTAAGTAGTAAAAGACCGGTCGCATACATCTTCGGTTGATTTTTCCATAATAATTTAACCAGCCCCGTATATTTGGATTTAGCAGTAGTGCCAAATCCTGGATAGTGCGCTGCGTTTTGTTATGAAAATTCAACTTCCGCAGCTCCCCAGTGATTCGGACCTTGGACTTGCGGCTCATTAAACAATCGAATTGGAGAAAACTTCCTCCCCTTTTTAACTTCATCCGTATTGGACGAAAACTAAAACCCAAAAAATCAAATTGAACAGGGAAACCTTTTAAATTTCTTCCCGACTTCTTACAATACACCACTTTTGTCTTTTCCGGATGGGCGGTTAGTCCACAATCCGTCAAACATCGTTTTATGGCGGTTAGTAAGCGGGTGGCTCCCTGTAGTGTTCGACAGTACCGGGAATTGTAGTGTTATTTGCTCTTTAATCAATCGCAAACAACCTTCACTGCATACCTCACGGTAAACCACTACGTTTTTCCATCCGGAAAAAGTGCCACTTGCTAACGGTTCGAGGCGTTACCCCCGCCCGTAAAGGACTTGCATCCTCTGGAAATTTTTCATGCTTCACTTCTCCGATTTTCTTTCAAAATTTGTATTTTCAAATTTTTTCCAAAACTTTCAGTAAAGTGTGCACATGCTCATGCTGGGCATACACATTTTGTTTATTCCATAAGGGTTTCAGTAGTATGCCAGCAGCGGTTTTCCGCTCATTCTCTCGTCCGTATGCGGACAGAGAATCACACGCAAACCCTTACGTAACAAACAATTTTCCGTTACCGCTAATGGTAAAAAAAGACAGTAATGTATAGAAAAACAAAAAATATTATCATACGAGAAACCTTCTGTAAAGAAAATCGGGTTTTCTATACACAATTGCGTAACTTTGTAAAGAAAATCTAAAAATCTTTACACAATGAATCCAGAAAGTAATTGGAAATTAAGCGAGCTACCACTCAAGATTGATGTTGAAACAAAAACTGTTTTAAAGAGTTTGCCAACAGCACATTCTGCGCTAGCTGAACTAAAAGGAATTGCTTCGACCATTCCCAATCAAATTATTTTAATCAATACTCTTGGATTACAAGAAGCAAAAGACAGTTCTGCTATAGAAAATATTATCACAACTCATGATGATTTGTATAAATCTGAACTAAGCCTTGATTCATTTAAATCACTTGAAGCAAAAGAGGTTCAAAATTATATTTCAGCTTTAAAGAAAGGATTTGAGTTAGTAAAAGAGAAAAAGCTAATTACCAATAATATCATCATTGAGATTCAAAAAGAACTTGAAAAAAATAATGCTGGTTTTCGAAAATTACCAGGAACTTCATTAAAAAATTCTGCAACAGGTGAAACGATTTATACACCTCCACAAGACACTATTGAGATAAATAAATTGATGTCAAATCTTGAAAGATTTATTAATGACCCGTCAATATGTGATTATGACCCACTTGTAAAAATGGCAATTATTCATTTCCAGTTTGAGAGTATCCACCCATTTTATGATGGAAATGGGAGAACTGGAAGGATAATAAATATCTTATACCTAATACTTGAAGGACTGCAAAACCTTCCAATATTATATCTTAGTAATTACATTATCCATAATAAATCAGATTATTACCGATTACTGCAACAAATACGAGATAACGAAAATTGGGAAGAATGGCTGCTGTTCATTATTCATGGAGTTGAAAAAACATCAAAAGAGACAATTGATTTAATTATTCAAATTAGGGATTTGATGTTAGAGTTTAAGTACAAATTAAGAGACAGTTACAAATTTTACAGTCAGGATTTATTAAACAATCTGTTTAAACATCCCTACACAAAAATAGAATTCATTGTCAACGATTTGAATGTATCTAGAATAACTGCTGCAAATTACCTAAATAAACTTGCTGACGACGGTTTATTGAAAAAAGAAAAAATTGGAACAGGAAACTATTATGTAAATGAAAGATTATTTAATTTATTAGCAAAAAGATAAAACCACATAGCGGTAACAATGTATAAAAATAATAGCCGGTTCAGTAGTAAATTCAAGGGTTGTAGCCCGCTTCAACTGCGTAGCGGTTTGACAGGAAAGAAGCCAGCAACCTGCCACTACTCGACCAATTCACCGTTAGAATTTTGAAAAACCTTCCAAACACAAATAAATCTTTCGTATAGAAAATATTTTAATGACTATTTGGTAATAAAAAACAATATTTAGACATTTGCCTAAATATCTAAACAATATGAATTCACTGTTTAAAGCATTAAACGACCAGACAAGAAGAGACATCTTGGAAATGCTCAGAGAATCTGACATGACTGCGGGCGATATTGCGGATAAATTTGAGATGACAAAACCAAGTATCTCACATCATTTATCTCTTTTAAAACAAGCGAATCTGGTTGTCGATATCAGGAAAGGACAATTTATTTATTACTCATTAAACACTACTGTTTTCGACGACATCATAAAATGGTTTTTAAAATTTAACTCTAATCCCACCGAAAATGAAAACAACTAAAATCTTTAAAGAATTGCTAATTGGGGGTATTGTAGTTGCACCACTATTATACTTTTTATACATCTGGAAAACTCTGCCAACGGAAATACCAATTCATTTTGATGCTCAAGGCAATCCGAATAACTATGGTAGTCGGTCTCATATCGCACTAACTCTTTTCTTTTTGTCGGTTGGGACGTATTTATTCTTAATGTATATTCCCAAAATTGACCCTAAAAAGAATTTTTCCATTTTCAGCGATACATTTGTCAAACTTCGTTTTATTTTAACACTATTTTTCTCATCTATCTGTTTTATCATAATATCATCGGTTAAAACAGGAGTATTAAATACAACATACTTCTATATCCTATTTGCCATCATGATTTCACTATTCGGAAATTACATGAGCAATATCAGACCAAATTATTTTCTTGGAATAAGGACTCCATGGGCACTTGAAAGTGAATCAAATTGGAGAAAAACGCATTTTATAACGGGCAGATTGTGGTTTTTTTCGGGGATAATATTGTTCATTTCCATTCTTCTGCTTCCTGACAATTACACCATATACTTTTATCTTGGATTCATTTTTTTATTGGCTCTTTTTCCAATTGTATATTCATTTTATCTCTTTACAAAGAATGGAAAATCCAGAAATAGGAATACAAAAAAAAGAAAACTGTTAGATACTGAAAGTGACACACACTTGAACGAATCAGACATGTGGGTTTACTCCTTCTATATTAACCGCTTCGATTCAAGAATAATTGTTCCAAAAAGAAATAAAATGATGGGGTGGACTTTAAACTTTGGAAATCCATTTACCTATGTTTTAATCGCTGTAATTATTGGTTTAATCATAATTTCAAAATACATTATTTAACCCTGCTACCATGAAAAAAACTATTATCAGCCTTGTCTTCGTTTTTGCTAAATTTGTGTTGTTAGCACAAACAAATATTGGTTTCTCAGAATCGGAGATTACATTAATAACTCAATCAGGAAATTTATATGGAACAATAACAATTCCCAAGAGTATTGTGACTTCTCCTATTGTATTGATTATCCCTGGGTCAGGGTCTCCCGACAGAGATGGGAATTGCATCCCGATTGGTTTACATAGCAACAACCTAAAAATAGTTATCGGAAAGTCTTGCAGAAAAAGGAATCTCAACTTTACAGTTCGACAAACGAGGTGCAGGGAAAAGTAAGCAAATTGTCACAAGTGAAAGTGAATTACGGGTTGAAAATTACATTGATGATGTTGTTGGCTAGATTTCTCTATTGAAAAAAGATAAACGATTTCCTGATATTACTATTTTGGGGCATAGCGAAGGTTCTCTAATTGGTATGATTGCTGCACAACAAACCAATATTACATCATTTATATCTGTTGCAGGCGTTGGAAAATCAGCAGATAGATTATTGCAAGCACAACTAAACAACTTTCCCCACAATTACTTAGTGAGTCGAACAAAATAATTGATAGTCTTAAAGTTGGAAAAACAGTTTCAAAAGTAAGTCCTAAACGAATATTTCGTCCAAGCGTGCAACCATATCTAATTTCATGGATGAAATATGACCCTGCCAATGAAATTGCAAAATTGAAAATTCCAACATTAATAATTCAAGGGACAACCGATTTGCAGGTTTCTGTTGATGATGCGAAATTACTCTTGGATGCAAAACCTGCCTCCAAACTTGTAATAATTGAAAATATGAATCACTTTCTTAAGGAGTCTCGGATATCCAAGAAAACTTAGCAACCTATCGAAATCCAGAATTACCTCTAAAACAGGAAATTGTGGATAAAATTGTTAGTTTTGTAAAAATCAAATTATTAAAATACTGGGCATAATAAATAGGACTCTGAGCGGTCGGCACGCCCCAGCGATGAGTCGGTGTTGAACTACACCCGCCGGGCCCAGAGCTATGTACTTACTGAAGGTTTTTATTATTTTTTGAAGAAAAATAGTTGGGAATCACATCCAAATGGGCGTATAACCCAACCTGATAATAGAGAAATAAATGGAATTGGTGGGATGTAGATATGTTACCTGCAAGGCGGAAAAGCAGATACATTATGATCAATTGTGATAGAGGGATATTTAGTGAGTCGAGAACAGGAATAAAACCATTGTCGAAATATACTAACAGATAAAACACAGTATTTGAGTAAATTCGAGATGGGGGAAGGCTTATAAGTTAGATTGTAAAAGACGAACTACAGATACTAAATAAAGGAGTCAAATAATTCTTTAGATACTAAGCCTATCGCCTTATTAGACAAATAGAAACAGCAAATCACTGTCAATACCCCAATTAATATGATTTCAACAATTTCATTCATATTTACTTTCAATTATATTTCATCTTTTACAAAATAGTCAAATACATTTTGTAAAAGATGAATTTAACACGAATTATGCATAAAGCGGGTTTAACCCGCTTTTGATTTTCTATTTCTTTTTCCCAATTAAATAACAAACCGGATAACAAATATTACCGCCGGTTGGGCCGCAAAAAGAACACCACCACTTTGTTGCAGGAATATAAGCTGCTTTAAGATCTATACACTTTTCTGGTAATTTTGATTTCTTTGTTTTCATTCTTTCAAGTATTATTATTTTTCAGATAACATTACAAAAGTACTCGTTTAATCTGTTACCTTTGCAAGAGTATCCTTTATGTAACTAGTAACTTTAATGTAACTCAACATGGCTTGCACAAAATGCTCGGGGATGAATGACTGTAATACATTTTTTCTTCCATTAAATGATTTATTGACAGTGTTAAACGGAAAATGGAAAATGCGTCTTATTCTATGTTTGTCATCTGAACCCAAACGCTTCAATGAAATGAAGAAGTGCCATGGAATTTCACCACGAATTCTTTCCAAAGAACTGAAAGAACTGGAAATGAATGGAATAATAACTAAAACAGAGGTTAAAGATAGCCTCAATACAGTAATTTATACTTTAACTGAAATAGGATTAGAACTTATTCCCATTATTATGCAGCTTCAAAAATGGGGAGATGCTCATCGACACAAAGTTTTAGCACAAATACAACAAAAAAGTGATGATGATTGAAATACTAAATCGTTCTAAGATTTCAATTAAATGATTAAAGTAAAGCCCGGCAGGGAACAAATTTCATTGCGGGATTCGTGCAGTGCGTTATCTCTGCTCCTTTCTTGACCGTCTTTGTCCTGTGGACGCTGACGCTCTTCGAAATCTGCATCGGTAATATACAATTTTCTGTTAGGGGTAACCAAATCAAAACTGCTCAAGTAAAAAGATGATGAGTGAAAAAACAAAGACCATTCCTGTAAAAATTATGGATGATAAGTTTAACACTAGATTTGTCATTGGAAAAATATCATTAAAAGACTTAAATGAGTTTAAGGAAGCAGAAGAATCACATAGAGACGATTATCATTTATTCTTTTTACAAGAAAAAGGGACAACATCTATTGAAATTGATTTCCATAAGTATAAAATAAAACCATCGTCCGCAATCTACATTCATCCAAATCAAGTACATCGTATTTTGGCAATTAATGATGCAAGTGTCAGCGTTTGGGCAATCAATAGTGGAACGTTGAATCCTGAATATCTGGCATTATTAGAAGACATAACACCTGCAAGCCCCTTATCATTAAAGAAAGAAACGTTTTCCATTATTTCAGAAACGGTGTCACTTTGCATAAAATTATCAGAAAGAAAGCACGAAAAATTATATCAATCCTTACTAAAAGACAGTTGTAACGTATTAGTAGCATTAGTTACTTCGCAGTATTTAGCGCGATCTAAGCCAGCCGAAAACCTTTCTCGTTTTGAATTTATTACAAAGGCTTTTAAAGCAGTATTAGAAACTAATTTTAGTACAGAAAAAAAACCGAAAGTGTACGCCCAAACGCTTAATATTTCTACTTCATATTTAAATGAATGTGTAAAAAAAGCAACAGGTTATTCCGTTTCACATCACATACAACAACGTGTTATTTTAGAAGCCAAACGAATGCTCTTTCACTCAAATAAATCAATTAAAGAAATTGCAACACAATTAGGCTACGACGATTACGCCTATTTTTCCCGATTATTTAAAAAAACTACAGGAATAACTGCATTATCATTCCGTAACAAAAACCGCGATTAGTCCAACAGATACTCTTTTTTGTATAATGTAATTATTTAGAATAATTCTAAACTTTGCATTGTAATTAAAAGTATATGTAATGATATCAAAAATACCAAAGTGGATTGGCGATTTATTAGAGAAATCGATTGGTCCAAACCTAACGGTTTTAGAAATAGTTAAAGTAACGCCTTCCATTAAAAAAATACGTTTTCAGGGAGATATTTCTAAAATGAAATTTATACCTGGCGGTGCAAGTGTAACTCGTGTAAGCGAAACAGAATACAGAAATTATACTATCGCAGATTACAATATCGAAAAAGGAATTGTGGAAATTATTTTTCACATACACGGGAATGGTGTTGGAAGCCAATATTTTGACAGTTTAGAAATAGGTGATAGTGCACTTATCAGCGAACCAAGAGGACGCAATCAATATAATCCGGAAGTAAAACAATATTTTATTTTTGGAGACGAAACTTCGTTAGGACTGGCCTGCTCACTTTTTCCCATTTTAAAACAAAATCAACATCAATTTCAATTTTATTTTGAATTAAACGAGGAAAATATAAATGCACCACAAATATTGGGATTAAAAAATTATTTAGTTTTCCCCAAACATGGTTCGTTTAGAAATGAAAAGGAAATACATGAATTGCCTGTTTTTAATACAACTGACTGGCTATCGGCTAACTTTATTTTAACAGGAAATGCAAAGTCGCTTCAAACTTTTAAAAAGGTTTTAAAACAAAAAATAACGGGAAAAATATATTCTCAATGGTATTGGCTTGAGGGAAAGAAAGGACTGTAATAATTGTGATTTACACAATTAAAACTTCTGTAAAAAAGAAATTACAGCCTTTTTTTTAACCAGTTACTACCACAAAAGAATGAAATTTTGACCTTGGATATTGTGATAAAATTATACGTCTACACAGTCAAACACAAATTTCAGATAAAGTAACAAACCTCTTAAAGTCCAAAAGTTTTAACTGTATAGTATTGGAATACCAATCCAAAACTTAAGAGGTGATAAAAACTGACATCATATAAAAAATAGTAAAACAAATTATTATGAAACATAATCACGAACATCAACACGAGGAGCATCATCATTCAGATAACAAAAATGGACTCACATTAGCTTTTTGGCTTAACTTAATTTTTGCTGTTATCGAAGTTGTTGGCGGAATAGTTACCAACTCCACTGCGATTATTGCAGATGCTTTTCACGACTTTATAGATGCTACTGCTATTGGAATAGCTGTTTTGTTTGAAAAAATATCGGGAAAGAAACGTTCTTCTAATTTTTCTTACGGTTATAAACGATTTTCACTACTGTCTGCTCTGGGATTATCTTTGTTTCTATTGATTGGAGCTATTTTTATGATTAAAAGTGGAATGGAATCATTTATTCAGCCAAAAGAAGTTAATAGTATTGGTATGCTATGGTTAGCTATTTTAGGAGTTAGCATAAACGGATTTGCCTTTCTTAGAATAAAAAATGGAAACAGAGAGCATCATCATCACGCACATAATCATTCCCACGGGCATTCTCATAATCATAACAGTAAAGCCATAATGCTTCATCTTTTGGAAGACGTTTTGGGCTGGGTTGCTGTTTTAATTGGTGCAATCGTAATTTATTTTACCGGATGGAATTGGATAGATGGGTTACTTGCAATCGCCATTGCTGCTTTTATTTCGTACAACGCAACCAAAAATTTAATTGGCACATTAAAAGTAATGCTACAAGCTGTTCCTGAAAATGTAAATATTGAAAACCTAACAACAGAACTGAATAAAATTGAAGGCGTTGTGAACATTCACGATTTTCATATCTGGAGTTTAGACGGAAATTATAATGTTGCTTCGCTACACGCTGTGTTAGAGAGTAAGGATAATGGTTCTGAAAATAAAATCTATAAAACTATTTCTGAACTCTTTAATAAATATAATATTCAACATCCAACAGTACAAATTGAAACGAATACACAAGATTGCAGATTTGTCAATTGTTGAAAACAAGAAAAGGCACAGCTACTAATAATAAGGAATCAATCACACGTATAATCCAGGGGACTCTACTGTGATTGTCCCTGTGTTGCACCCAACCTAAAGGGGGTTCAAAGCTATGTAGTTTCAATTATTTTGTTTTCGGGCATTGTTTGATTTTCCGATTGTTTTTTTGTGATATCTTAAAAAAGAACTGTTTCATTTTGCCTGTTTTTTTATGTCGGTTTCAATTCAGTATCGATTTTTGAGTGTTGTTGCAGGCAGTAAGAAATGTTTCATACACCCGTCCCTCCCAATACCTGTTCCTCGACCAAAAAAGAAAGATGGGAATAGCAAAAAGAATTAAAAAACAAATCGTTAAATTTGACATAAAACCCAATGAAATTGGACTTGGTAACTCGCTGAGCCCCAACTATAATTTTTAACGTTAGTCAGAATTTGAAAAATGTACAGATTATAAATTTTTCGTTTTTATAAAAAAATAGGTCAATCAAAATAAATCAATATTGGAACAAAAGTTGTAGAGTTACATGAAAAATACCAGACAAAATCAGTTTAACAATTAAAAAATTATTTGTAAATCCATCATGAGAAATATCCTGTTATTGAGTATTCTTACAATTTGTCTTTTATTAACTCAGTCCTGTAAATTTGAAAAATCAAACAATACATCTGATAAAAAGGAAACAGAAGAAAGTCAAAAACAGAAAAGCTACGAAGCAATTAAAAAGCAGCTTAATACAGTTGAAAATTGCATTATTTTTGACTCCACCCAAGTATTTAAATCAATAGAAGATATATTAGAATTAAAAAGATTTGATGGCAAGGTTGTTTATCTGGATTTTTGGGAAACGGGATGTAAACCTTGTATTGAAGAATTTTCATATCTACCTGATTTAAAAAAGAAATTCAAGAATAAACCTATTGAGTACTTATATGTGGTCACGTATCGAGAAAAAGAGTCGAAAACCTATAAAGAAAAGGTCTGGAGAAGATTAATTGAAAAGCATAAATTAACAGGTGTTAATCTACTGATTTCTAAAGATGCGAAACAACGATTTTATGCTAGACACAGAAATATTGTTGATCCTAAGTGGGCAGATATGGTTCCTGTCTATCTTTTATTTAACAAACAAGGAGAAGTTGCGAATTATGTTGCACCAAGACCTTCAAGTAAAAAAACATTATACGCAGAAATCCAAGGTTTGTTAGATGAAGAATGAATGTTGAAAATATTTTTTGACTGTTACCTTTTATATACAAATTAGAAAATCAGTGCCTAGTAATAAGGGCTCAATCACACGTATGATTCAGGGGACTCTTCTGTGATTGTCCCTGTGTTGCACCCAACCTAAAGGGGATTCATAGCTGTGTAGTTTCAATTATTTTGTTTTCGGGCATTGTTTGATTTTCCTTCAAAGCCGGTCCCTTTTTTCGAAATTATGTTTATTTTTAAAACACTAAAACCAAAACGTAAACGATGAGCCAACTTCCATACATTGTATGGCGACAAACTCCCCCAAAGACTGCAATAAAAATGAACGATACAAAAAAAATTGGTTTCCACACCCAAATTGGACGTATAACCCAACCTTGCAATAGAGAAATAACTGGACTTAGCCAGATCCACATACGTTATGCTTAATTCCCCACATAAGAACCTCCGAAATAGATTTAAACTAAAGTTATCTATTCCTCCAGCCCTGATTAAATCCTTTTGCTAACGTAGAGGGGAGCCCTGATTAAAAGTCTTGCTATATTTGGAACAGGCTCTTTGTGTAACCGATTTTTAAAATGGTGCTTTTAAAGCCCGTGCGTAATTCTGGTTGAAATGTAAAAAGCCCCTGAAGAGCATTTCAAGGGCCTGTTGATAAATCCAGTGGTGGCACTGACGATTAATGCCAGCGACCCCGTTCAGAATATTTTTCGACTCAAAGATACATTTCCTTAGGGCTTTTTACTGATTAATTCTAAAATTATGGCAAGGAAAAAGAAAATTGAAATGGACATCGTCAACCATTATGCAGCAGGAATCGATGTGGGGAGCAAGTCTCATTTTGTTGCAGTAGGGCAGGCCCTGGACGATGTAAAAGAATTTGGCGTATATGCCGAGGATTTGATTGAACTATGCCAATGGTTGTTGTCATTCGGAATCACAACGGTAGCAATGGAATCGACAGGTGACTATTGGCAAAACCTCTATGTAGAATTGCAAAAACATGGCATTGAAGTAATCCTGTGCAATGGAAAATTTACAAAACATGCCAAAGGGAAAAAGACCGATGTAAAAGACAGTCGATGGATTCAGAAACTACATTCACTGGGATTATTATCTGGCAGCTTTTTGCCTGACAAAACCACTGAAATACTTCGCACTTATTGCCGTCAAAGGGCAAATTGGATCGAGCAGGCAGCAAGCGCATCTCATAAAATGCAGAAGTACTTAAAACTTCTGAACTTTCGATTGGATGTTGTCGTAAATGATGTGTGTGGACTTACAGGTCTGAACATTATCCAGGACATTTGCAATGGAAACCTCGACCCATTTTTATTAGCAGAACACAGACATTACAATTGCAGGAAACCAAAACAGGAAATAGCAAAAGCACTACATGGAAACAACCGCGAGGATTACCTGTTTGGCCTCAGACAAGAGTTCGACAGCTACAGGTTTTTCCAAAGAAAAATGAAAGCATGCGACAAAGAAATTGAGCGGCTAATCAAAAATGAAATAAAAAAGTCACCCGAAAAGAAAAAACTTAAAACCACTGAAAAACCATACAAGAAAATCAACAAAAATGCCGTTGACATTAAGAATTTTAACCAAATTGCTTTCCAGTACTTTGGGGGAACCGACTTAATGGCTGTTGAAGGAGTAAGCCATGCTACGGTTATGGCAATAATGAGCGAAATAGGAATCGATGGTTTTAAAAAGTTTAAATCCGCAAAACAGTTTTGCTCCTGGTTACGACTGGCCCCAAACAATAAAATATCAGGAGGGAGAATCCTGAGCAACAAAATCCCAAAAGGAAGCAACCGACTAAAAATAGCATTACGTCATTCTGCAAATGCAATTGGAAATTTAAAAGATACACACCTGTCTGACTTTTTTCGCAGAATAGCTTTCAGAAAAGGAAGACAGTCGGCAGTTTCTGCCACCGCCAGAAAACTGGCAACAATTATCTGGACAATGATTGTGAAAAATGTACCCTATAATCCTCCCTCCCAATACCTGTTCCTCGACCAAAAAAGAAAGATGGGAATAGCAAAAAGAATTAAAAAACAAATCGCTAAATTTGACATAAAACCCAATGAAATTGGACTTGGTAACTCATTGAGCCCCAACTACAATTTTTAACGTTAGTCAGAAGCTAAAAGGAACCGCAAATTCATTAACAAATAGACAATGAGAAAACATTTTTTGATACTTCTATTAATTTTTAATTCTTTGATTCTCTTTGGTCAAGATATAAAAAAAGACTATGTGGTTTTGAGACCACAAAACAACTCGTCCAAGATAGATACAATATTTGGTGAAATTATTTTTCCTAAAAACGGAATAATTACAAAAGCTAAAATCATTGTAAACAATGAGAAAATGAAATACGCCCCAAATAAAGTAATTGGATTTAAATCTGGAGAAAGATATTTTGCAAGCGTCCCTTATAACTCGCATGGAAATGTATTTGCAGAAAGAGTTGCAGATGGCAAAATGAATTTATGCTATTATGATACAAATCCTAATGGATATAACGGAGGACTTGCAGGAGCAACTGCGACAAGTCTGACAAGTTATTATTTTATAAAGTTGGACACAATGGAAAATTATTTAAGAGTTCCTCATTCAAGAGAAAAAGCTAGAAATGAGATTTCTATCCTATTTAAAGACAATGAAAGAATTTACAATCAGATATTATCAGAAGATTTTAGGGTATGGAAATTACCTGACATAGTTAAAGAATACAATGACAAAAAATAAAGCCTAAGCATAGCAATTAAGCGTTCTGATGGCATGCAATGCCCAGTCAGAACCGGGTGTTGACGGAACCGGGTTTGAAACGGGGACGTATACTATGGGGTTTTCGATATCCGGGATGATTGTTATCAGGGGGATGGTTGTTTACCGGCTTTTGCTTTCAGGTCTGGTCGGAGCCTGTTTTTCATTCTTAAGTGTTATTTCCAGCCTTCTTTTTCCAGTCAGATTCTCTATTTATCTACTGACTTTTCACAATTGGGCAAAGCTCTGCCCGGTCCCTGTTCCAGAACTTTTTTACAAGGTTAATCAGCAAGTTTAAGAAAGAAGCATTCATTGGTGGTGGTCCGCGTTGATGAAAGTGCCAGATGGTCACCAGCTTTCCTTTGCGGCATACCGGACAAAGCAAATGCACATCGGTGCCTTCGGGCTGGTCGGGTTTGCCCAACTCCACTCCTATTGCAGCAGTTCTACACACACTTTTTTGAGTGTACTGCTTAGTATCCCGTAATGCCGGATGCGGGTAAAACCACGCGGCAAAATGTTTCATACATCCCTCCCTCCCAATACCTGTTCCTCGACCAAAAAAGAAAGATGGAGCAAAAAGAATTAAAAAACAAATCGCTAAATTTGACATAAAACCCGATGAAATTGGACTTGGTAACTCACTGAGCCCCAACTACAATTTTTAACGTTATCCAGAATCATAAAAAAACAGAGACACAGGCAATTTAATGACCAATAATTATAAGTTTTGGTCATTACGATATTAAAAACTACTTTTGAAAATAAAAAAATGTTTCCAAGAACCATCGAAAATACTATAAAAGAAAAATTCAAAAGTGGAAAAGCAATAATCGTTGTAGGAGCAAGACAAGTAGGCAAAACTACTCTATTGAAAGAGATTCTTACAGGCAAAGAGTTTTTGTTTCTTGATGCAGATGACCCATCAACCAGAAGTCTTCTTCAAAGCCCAACAACAGAACAAATAAGGACATTTCTTGGAAATTACAAATATGTATTCCTTGACGAAGCTCAACGTATTCCGGGAATTGGACTAACTTTAAAAATAATCACTGACCAATTTAAAGATGTTCAACTATTTGTTAGTGGTTCTTCTTCTTTTGATTTAGGGAATGCTCTAAATGAGCCATTAACAGGCAGAAAATGGGAATACGAATTATTTCCTATTTCGTGGGAGGAATACGAAAATAAAATTGGATTTATCAAAGCAGAGCAGCAAATCGAAAACAGGTTATTGTATGGATTTTATCCGGAAGTAATAAATAATCAAGGCAAAGAACGAGAAACTCTAAAAAATCTCGTTGCCAGTTATTTATACAGAGATATTCTTGCTTTTTCTGACATTAGAAAACCTGAGGTCCTAGACCAACTATTGCAGGCTTTAGCTTTGCAGATGGGAAGTGAAGTTAATTATAATGAGTTATCTCAACTCATAGGAGTTAATAAAATTACAATACAGAGTTACATTGATATTTTAGAAAAGGGCTACATTGTTTTTCGACTTAATAGTTTTAGCCGAAACTTAAGAAATGAAATAAAACAAAATCGTAAAATTTACTTTTACGATAATGGAATACGAAATATGATTATCGGTGACTTTAAACCGTTAAACTTAAGACTTGACAAAGGAGCTTTATGGGAAAACTTTCTAGTGTCAGAAAGGCTAAAACAAAATATCTACAAAGACACATTTGCGAGAATCTATTTTTGGAGAACGCAGCAACAGCAGGAAATTGATTTTGTTGAAGAAAAGGACGGAGAAATCACTGCATTTGAGTTTAAATGGAAAGATAAAAAAACAAAATTTCCTCAAAAATTCTTAGATGCATATAAGGCAAATGGATTTGTAATTGACAGAGATAATTTTAGAGACTTTGTAAAAATAAAAAATTAAATGCCAGTGCATAGTCGAGTGGGAAGCCACTAGACTAAAAGCCTAGCAGAGCCCCCTCACACCACCGTAGTGCGACAAGAAGTCGCTTACAATAACTGTTTAACGTTCATTGAATGATTAAACCTTGTGTTCCATCACAAGTAGCCTATGGCCTCTGCTGACTTCTCAGTGATTTGCATCGCTGAGACCTCCCCTGGTAAGAGCATCTTCCTTCCTCCAATCACTGCTGAATCTACTTAATAAACTCACTCCATTTCTGGCTTTTGGACGTCACAATGATGTGCTTGCTTATCCATCTTTCACTGGCCTCCTATGCCGTTCCTGTTCGTCAGTACCGCGATTTGTAGTGTTATTTGCCCTTTAATCAATCGCAAACAACCTTCACTGCATACCTCGCGGTAAACCACTACGTTTTTCCATGCGGAAAAAGTGCGACTTACTAATGCCTCCAAGCGTTACCTTGGCACATAAGGGACTTGCACCCTCTGAAAATTTTTCATGCTTCTCTTCTCCGATTTTCTTTTAAAAATTTGTATTTTCAACATTTTTCCAGAGCTTTCAGTAAAGTGTGCACATGCTCATGCTGGGCACACACATGTACCAACCATTGGCAATAGGGTGAATAACTAACAGATATGAAACAAATAATACTCATTCTAGTACTGATTTTAATTAATGAATTTAGCTCATTAGGACAATCACCCAACTTTCCATTTCCACATCATACGCTTTATACAATAAATCATATTAAACCAAATAATTATTCTCAAGTGGAATTAGACAATCATACCCGTTTATTTTATGATGAATGGAAACTGGAATACCTTAAAAACGACTGTGGAAACACCAACGAATATTATATTCTTAGTGGAAATGGGGCCAAAACGGTTTCTGAAGCCCATGGTTACGGCATGATGATTACAGCCTATTTTGCGGGTTACGATGCAAATGCTCAAACGTATTTCGATGGTTTATACAACTATTACAAAGTACACCCGAGTACGATCAACAACACTTTAATGGACTGGCAACAGATCACGTGCAATGATGCTCCGGGTTCAGGTGACGATGCTGCTAGTGATGGCGATATTGATATTGCCTTCAGTTTGTTATTGGCGCATGCTCAATGGGGAAGTAACGGAACGGTCAATTATTTAGGTGAAGCAACAAACCTCATCAATGCTATAATGCAAGATGAAATAAATCAGACTACCTGGACAGTTAAACTTGGCGATTGGTGTGATGCAAATAACCCCGGTTATTTTTATGGAACCAGGCCTTCGGATTTTATTACGGATCATTTTAGATCCTTTCTGGTTGCAACCAATAATGCCAATTGGAATAATGTAATTGATACTTGCTATTCATTAATCGAAAATATGCAAACCAACTACAGTGCGACCACCGGTTTAATTCCTGATTTCATTGTTAATGTAAATACAACTCCAAGTCCGGCAGTAGCAAATTATTTAGAAGGTGTTTATGATGGTGATTATTATTACAATGCTTGTCGTGTTCCCTTGCGCCTGGGAACCGATTATTTATTAAATGGTGATCTAAGAGCTCAGACCGCAATTAATAACATAAATGCATGGCTAATAACATCAAGCAGCTCTAATGTCAACAACATATCAAACGGCTATCAGTTAAACGGAACGACCATTTACAACTGGAATGATGCCACGTTTGTTGGGCCTCTAACTGTTGGAGCGATGCTAAACACTTCAAATCAGACATGGCTAAATAGTCTTTACGAAAATTTATTCTCTGAAAATGACTTAATTAATGGAGATTATTATTCCAACACAATAAAGCTCTTATCAATGATTGTGATTTCAGGTAATTATTGGTCACCTGATAACAATATTTTAACTTCAGAGCAATCTTTTAAGAATACATTTGATGTTATCGTTTACCCAACAATTGCTGATGAATCGATAATTATCAAAACACCAAATGAAGAAAATCTTGAAAATAAACATTTCCGAATTACAGATGAGAGCGGAAAAATATTGATTGATGATACGATACAAAAGGACATTGTTGACATTTCATTTTTAGATTCTGGTATCTATTTCATAACCATTATTATTAAAGACAAAGGAATAGTAACAAAAAAAATTGTAAAAAAATAACTGCACACAATAATAAGGGATCAATCACAGGTATGCTCCAAGGGGCTCTACTTTGATTGTCAATGTGTTGCACCCAACCCAAAGGAGGTTCAGAGTTGTGTAGTTTCAATTATTTTGTTTTCGGGCAGCTTGTTTGATTTTACCCAAAGCCGATCCCTTTTTTTCGAAATTATGTTTATTTTTAATGTTGTAGAACTAATAACATAACGCTTGACTACGCTTCCACACATACAATGCAAATTTGTGAAAAAACGTATTACTATTGAAATCTGTGAAAAAAATCGATGCTTTTAAGCCTGGCTGTAACAGGGACGCTATGGTGAAAATACAGTAGCGTCGTCGAGAACGACCGAAATTTATACACACGCAAGCATTAAAAGTTTGAAAAACATCAAAAATCCGCTCAATGATTTTGAAATATAAAAACGTAACCCTGAATATATCCAACAAATAGTGTTCAGTAGATTCGGAAAATATGAACAGATAACATAATTATAGGGCATTTTGAAAAAACCAATGAATAAGGCTACTATCATATTGATTCTCTTAATTTTTCATCAATTATCATTTGGACAATTGATAGATAAAAACAAAGCAATTGAAATCGCTAAAAAGAATGGATTGAAAGACGGAATTGAAGCCCCTGTCATAGAATTAAACAATAATATCTGGACTATTAAATGTTTAATGTGTGATGATAATGAAAATAATTATCAAATAATTGAAATTGATGCAACCACTGGTAAAATAGAAATGAATGGTGGATATATTGAAATGTCAATTGCTGTTGGTGGACAATCAAAAAAAACGGAGATAATATATTCTGAAAGTTGGGACAGCATTCCTAAAAAAGAATCAATGAAAAAACCTTACCAATTATCAACTTTTAGCATTGGAAGAGAATGCAACCTAACTATTTCGCCCGACAACCAATTTATTGCTTTTCAATATGGGTTCAGAAAAATTGGGATAGTCGACTCATCAGGAAATAATTTTACAAAAATAGATGATGAAAGTTTATATCCGGCGTGGCTTGATGATGAATGGGTGGCTTACTTTAAAGATTTTAAATATATCTGCAAAAAAAATATTAAAACAGGACAGGAAATTAGAATAACTGAGAATCCCGGAGAATATGATAACTTTCAAATTTCACCTGACAATAAATGGATAGCTTATACTTCTTCGGAAGTTTGGAATATACAAAAAAAAGATAGTTTAGGATTTCCAATCATCCATACATTTATTAATGGACAAGGGCAAGACCTTTGTTTATCGTCAATGGATGGAAAAATTAAAAAATATATTACAAAAGTTAAGAAATATGTTAATACTCCCTGTTGGTCTGGACAAGGAGATACACTTTTTTTCAATATCGAGAACACGGCATATTCTGCAACAAATTTGGAAGATGATACAATTAATTATTTTCCAATAAAAAAACTGAACTCTATATCTTTGACTGACTACCGAAGTTTAGAGAAAGGACTATTCCTAATTAAACGTAATTGTAAAATTTATGCAATCGACAGTAATACACTTACACCAAAATATTTATTAAGTGAAAAACCTGGAAGATATGGAAATTTATTATTTAGTCACGATTTAAAATATTTGATTTTTACAAAACAGGATTTCAAAGATTCAGACAAAAAATTATGGATACAAAAACTTAAATAAAAAAACGCCCTATAATAATAAGGGATCAATCACAGGTATGATCCATGGGACTCTACTGTGATTGTCAGTGTGCTGCACCCAACCTAAAGGAGGTTCAGAGTTGTGTAATTTCAATTATTTTGTTTTCGGGCAGCTTGTTTGATTTTACCCAAAGCCGATCCCTTTTTTTCGAAATTATGTTTATTTTTAATGTTGTAAAACTAATAACATAACTTTGAATCATGCTTCCACACCCAGTATTTCAAAATCATTTAGAAAAAATAGCAATAACAAGAGAAAAGTATTGTCTGCCTCCAATAAGTTGCGTTAAGCAAAAAGTTGGGTTATACACCCAAATCAGTCGTATAAACCAACCTTCTAATAGAGAAATAACCGGACTTAGCCGGATACACATACGTTGTGTGGCATATTGAAAGACAAAAAAATAACAATACGATATTGAGAAAATGTTTTAAATATTTGATTTTCTTTTTCGCAATTTTCAATTTTTTGACAATTGGAGTATTAGCGAATTTACGATACAATACATTAGATTATAATCGTACTGCTGAATACGTCCAGAAAATTAGACCAAAAACAAAAAAGGGTTCTTTTGTTTATCGTCATTTCTTTCTGTCAAAAAACAATTTTCAGTATTTCATTTTCAATTCTTCTGGTTATAAGGCATATACAACAGAACAAATTAGACTAAAGGTCAAGGAACAAGACTTGTTAAAATTTAATATTTGTACTCAAAAAAATTTAAAATCCAGAACGATTAATAAGAGCAGAGATTCGATAAAAAAAGATTTGTATGAAAAGGTAGATTCAAAAAAAAGAGTCTGCTTGACATGTAATTTCCATCATGTCATGATAATTAAAATGTTTAATCAATTATCATTTTCAAAATGTATAAATCAAAAAACAAAAGCTTCTGGCTTTTTAATAAAATCAAATCGTTATTTAAATGGCTGACTAAAACTTTATACCTGATATTAATAGCTTCAATGCTCGGATTTTCAAATGCATATTATAATGAAATAAGAACAATTTATGATATAAGATTTGAATTTAAACAAGAACAAGTTTTAGAAAATGAAGATGAAGAAGAATAAAATACGACCACACAATCGAGTGGGAAGCCGCTAGACTAAAAGCCTAGCGGAGAACCCCTCACACCACCGTACGTACGCGAGCTACGCTCCTTCCTTTCGCTTTGCTCAGGAACATATACGGCGGTTCGCCAAGTATCAGCATTCCGCTCTTTTCACCGAAATACCTTCTGCCCTTGTTTAAAATAAGGCTAGACTGGGTCACCCCAAGAGCTTCCTTATCGAATTACAGGCAAACTTAACGTTCAGCCCTTCACTGACTTGTGAGACCTCCGCAGCTAATGCGGCTCGTTACTGTCAGGCACTATGGCTTCTGCTAACTCCCTGATGATCCGCCAGTTGTCGGATGTCAGGGCCTCCCCAGGTAAGAGCATCCTCCTTCCTCCAATCCCTGCTGAATCTACTTAACAAACACACTCCATTTCTGGCTTTTGGACGTCACAATGATGTGCTTGCTCATCCGGTTTATCAAGCCTCGTATCCAACCGCTTCGCTCTTCACTCATCAATGGTTCACCGAACCATTGGTTTTCTTCGAAAACTTCATTCATTCACTGTTCGTCAGTACCAGAGTTTGCCGTGTTATTTGCTCTTTAATCAATCGCAAACAACCTTCACTGCATACCTCGCGGTAAACCACTACGTTTTTCCATGCGGAAAAAGTGCCACTTGCTAACGGCTCGAGGCGTTACCTCCGCCCGTAAGGGACTTGCACCCTCTGGAAATATTTCATGCTTCACACTACTATTTAACACCGAAAATTTGTATTTTTAACATTTCCCCAGAGCTTTCAGTAGTGTGTGCACATGCTCATGCTGGGCACACACAAATTGTAAATTGCATTGCTGGGTTCGTGGTGTGTCGTACGCTGGATTCCCGCATCATCGTTCCGTCCTATTGTAATTCTCTTAAAATATGAGAAGTGCATATTTGGTGAGATTTTGCATTCGTTTTAAAATAAGAAGCCCAGCAGTCGCTTACAATTGTTGTGTTTTTAAAACCTTCCTGCATCAGATCTTTAATTGCATTATATCCCCGTTGGAGATGGATACCAATAAAGGTAGCCTTGTTATTTTGAAATGTCCACGCCCAATGATTATTCCCGTTAATATTTACACTGGTTTCATCTCCGCCAACAACAGGGCTGTTCAAAACAGATTTCCGGATAGTTTCATACATTGGTATTAACCTGTCACTTGTTTTGTCGATAATATTTTTAATACTCCCCTGGCAGATATTTAGGCAAAAAACATTTCGCAGCATTTCTTCCAACCTTTTATATGGAACATATTGCCTCGCATTTAAATAGGCTACCAATGCCTGTGTGTGTTTTCCATAGCAAATGGGGGTAACTCCTGTGGGGTAACTTCCTTTAGACACACAGCCACAACTACATTCCTTTTTGTAAACACGATGTTCTGTTATGGTTACTGCAACCTCGGGCATGTCCACAACCTGGCGTTTCCCGAAAAATTTAAGGGCAACCCCCGAAAGGTTTTTGCCACAGCAATTGCAATACAACGGGTGGTACCCTTCTGTAAAATCAGGATCTGGCACCATCTTCATCGAACTCCCTTTATGCCCGGGCTCTCCTCTTACTTTTTTCCCACTGCCCTTTTTAAGGCTTTTGGTTTTCTTTAACTTCCCAAAATCGCTTGTGGTGGCTTACTGCTGTCAGTACTGTTCTTTTTGGTTTTGTAATCAGACAGCTCTGCTTTAAGCTCTTCGATTTCAGATTTCTGGTCTGCAATCACTTGCTTTAACTCATCGATCTGATTGAGCAAAAAAGTAATAAGTTCCTGTATGTCTTGTTGACCTTGCATCGTATTACAAAATTCTATAATATTGATAGATAGACAACAAAATTCAACGACAGATATCAACATCTTGACCTACGAACGGTCATAGGTTATCAACAAGTTTAATTTTATTTTTAAGTTTCAGAATTTATAGCCTAATTTAGACCTGAATAGACACCAATATTTTTAGTTTAACAAGTTTTTTAAAGTCTCTGAATGCTGTTTTTCTGAATTCTAAAACATTTTCCAATAATCGCTATTCGTGCTCGAATCATATTTTTTTACAAAAAAAACGACCTTAATTTGTCTTTCACTTTTTCCACCCCCTGTATCTTTTATGTCCTGATAAATTATTTCTCAATTTTCTCGAAACAGAGTAGGGGTATCCTTCCTTTTTTTGCATCTGTCTATTATAGACAACAATAACTTTCTCCCGGTTGTCGCCAGAAACATTGACAATTTAATTATAAAAAATAATAGATTATGAAGAAGATTTTTACCTTGCTTTTTATGAATTTTATGTTGATCGGAGTTACGATGGCTCAAAAGGATTTGAGGATTCTTTTGGTTCATGATAATAACAACACACCGGTAATGACCGATTCAATAAGGCATGCAATTACAGCCGCCGGATACAATTACTCCGATTACGATGCGGTTGAAAACGGGGCTCCGCCCACAGATATTTTAACACCTTACGAACTGGTTGTATGGGCTACAGGCAAAGCCCTCTCGACCAATTTTTTCGATGGGGAGTTACCTAACGAAGGAATTAAAGGTTACCTCGATAATGGGGGAATGCTTTTTGTCGAAGGGATAGATTTTATGTACGATGGTTTTGGTTCGGCATCCGATACTTTTATGGTTGGTGATTTTGCCTACGATTACCTGGGTGTTGAAGTATATCTTGCCCAGTCGCATTACGACGATACGGTTTACGATGGTGTGCCAATGATGGTTGCTACCGAAAATAATGGGATATGTACCGTTGACACGGTAGACTGGAGGTGGTCAACCATGTGGGGAGCCGATGCAATTATCCCTACCGATGGTGCAAAAAGCATATATGATATGGGACCCTCAGATTATGATTTTACAGGCAAGTCGTGTATGGTTTATAATGAAAAAGGTGAAGCTAAAATTTTATCAGCCTTCATTAGGTGGGACGGATTTAAAACGTTTGATTTAGGAGTTAGTGTTACTACCGAAATACTGGATTATTTCAATAAGTTTTCTACTGGTGCTGGTAACGATGTAACTTCAATAGATATTACTTCTGATTCTGGTTTTACTATTTCTGAAAATAACGGAAGTTTACAATTGGGGCTTACTGTTTTGCCAGAAGAGGCTACAAATAAAACAGTAACATGGTCGATTGCCGAAGGTTCTGTTGATGCCCTAATTTCTCAAGATGGTTTATTAACTGCTTCAGGTTACGATAATCAAAACGGTAAAGTTTATGTTGTTGCAACTGCGAACGATGGTAGCGAAGTTGCAGACACAGCAGAGGTTACCATTTCAAACCAAACAGTTGGTGATGGGTATAAAGTGCTATTGGTAAATGACAATGCAAATGGAACAGATCGTTATCTGGTAATTGAGGATGCATTAAAGGCAGGCAACTATAACCACAAAGTGTTTAATGCAGCAGTAAAAGGAATGGCTCCTGATTGGGAATTACTTTCAAACTTTAATTTTGTTATTTGGTACACTGGCAACGATGGCGTAAATCTTCATTTCTGGGATGTTTCCGATTCAACGAATATTCAATGTAATGCTGCTTTAAAACAGTATGCCGATAATGGCGGAACTGTTTGGTTGCAAGGGATCGACTTTTTCTACGATATTTATGGGTCACAATATTCAGCGAAAAATGCTGGAGGTGATTCGATTATTACAGCCTTTGATGCAGGTAGTTTTGTTTACGACTATCTGGGAATTAAGGAATATGTAGCTCAAACCCACCAGAACGATGGAGTTTTCTCTGATGGCGTACAACAAATCGACCTTACCGAGGAAAATGAGATAACAGGAATTGACCCTATAAAATGGGTATGGAGCACCATGTGGAATGCCGATGTAATTGATGTAACAGACAACGCAACGCCTCTTTATTATATGGGGCCAGAGACCTATGATTTTGCCTTGTACTGCGCAATGGTTTATAACAAGAAAGGTGAATCTGAGTTTATAACATCAACGTTTGAAACCGGCAAAATAGATACTCAGGAAAACACGAACCAATTCTTTAAAGAAGTTTTAGACCATTTTGAGGAACTTTGGACAGATGTTGCAATTGTTCCAAACGAAATTAAGTTTAATGTATATCCAAATCCGGCTACTGAGATGGTAAATGTTGAATTATCTTTTGATAAACCTGAGGAGGTAATGATTCAGATGTACGACATTTCTGGAAGAATGGTTTACAGCAAAGCACTAACTGGAATTCAAGGTGTTCAGAATACCATAATTGATGTTTCAAATCTGTCAAATGGTATATACAATTTACTTGTTACTTCCGATAATAAACGTTCGAATAGTCGTCTTGTTATTACAAAATAGCATAACTTAAAGTCTGCACATATTTAATGGTGCAGACTTTAAGTTGCCTGATTTTTTATGCTGAAATTTTTTCTATTATGCTGAAATTTTTTTCTATATATATTCTCTTAAGCTCGTTTGCTACACTTGTTTTTGCCGACCCCCAAAGTGGTTCTGGTTTAAACCGGAAAGTGTTTCAGTTTATTAAACAAGAAACTGGACATGAAACTACGCTTGCAGGTGTAAATATTGATTACATTGAGGAAGGAACAGACACGCTTCTGGCGTTGTTTCACACTGAGACTTTTTTTGTTGCATGTTCTTTTAATGCGCCAAACGAGATACTTGCTTTTTCTTTTGAAAATGGAGTGGGCAATGAATTTATGCAGCAGCAGCTTCTTTTAAAAGCACTTTATAAAGGAACAGAACACGGAAAAACAGGTGAGTTTCTTACCAAGAGTGCAGGCAATGAGTACAATTTTAATCCTTTTATTAGTGCCTTGTTTGGACAAACAAACTGCCATAACCAGCATGGATCTAAAATAAACGTGAGTAATATATATACTCCGAATAATGTTGCAGTAGGTTGTGTGGCCATTAGTATGGCAACCGTTTTACACCATTACCAATGGCCCATTTTTGGTATCGGGCAAAAAACTTATACCGATAACATTGGGTCGTTACGTGGAAAACATTCGGCATCTTTCGAAGACACTTTTTACAATTGGGAAAAAATTAAAACTGAATACGACAATCAGGCTTCTTCCACTGAAGAGCGAAATGCTTTAGCAGAACTCGCCTATCATTCGGCAATTGCACTCGAAATGGATTTTGAGGCAACAGGTTCAACATCAAATATCAATAAAATCCCCGATGTTTTGTACCAGCATTTTAAACATTATGGCGAATATTTCAGCAATACATCAGCGGCATTTTTTAATCGTGTGGATTCAATGATAATGAAAAAAAGTCCGGTTGTACTGGCAATTTCAGGTAATGGTTACGCGCATTCAATAGTATGCGATGGTATGAAAACAACCGAGTCGGGAAAAAAATATTACCACCTGAACATGGGCTGGTGGGGAACATCCAACGGTTGGTATCAAATAAGTAATGATTTTAATGCCGGTGGTTATTCATCAATTGATGGCGGTATTTTTAACCTGGTTCCAACTCCGGGTATTGATGCCGTTAAACAAAAAAAACAAATTTTATTAAGCTGGGATACATCTGATAGCATTAGCTTTTCTGGTTTCGAACTACAGGCAAAAGTTGGTCGTAAAAACTGGGAAACTATCGCCGAAATTGAGAACGACTCTACATTTCAGGTTGAAAATGATATGGAATCGACGTATGCATTTCGGATTCGTATGAAATATGATGATTTTAGCAGTTTGGAAGCTTGGTCGAACATTGTAATTATCGATAATACTACTACCTCAATTCAACAAGCTTCGTTGGCTGAAGTAAAAATTTACCCTAACCCTGTTAAGGAAAAAATGAATATTAAATGGTTTGGCAACAATGGAAAAAAGTTGATTAGTGTGTTTAATGTGACCGGAAAAAAAGTTAAGGATATTGAATTTGAAGGGATGAAAACTCAAATAAATACGAGCGAACTTAAAACAGGAATATACCTTATAACGGTCGTGGGGAATGAATCTCAGGTTTGCCGTAAATTTATTAAAGAGTAACTTTCCTAAATTGTACTGAACAAGAAATAAAAACAAAATGCAACAAAAACAATTTGAACTTTTTGTAAAATATTTTGCAGGGGAAACTTCCGAAATGGAAAACGAGGAAGTTAATCTGTTAATTGAAAAGGATAAAAAAACAGAAGAAGCGTTTTATTCTTTAAAGCAAAGCTGGGAAAACAGTTTAAAGCTAAAAAGCGATTTTAAAACTGAACGTGGCTTGCAATTACTGAAAGGAAAAATAAAGAAAAAGGAAAAGCACAATCGGAGGACAATTGTGTTACGGATTGCCGCTATTTTTATTGGACTAATTGCAGTTGGAACAATATTGGTAGTCGATTATTCGCAACACACAACTGTTTTTGCCGAAACAGAAGTGCAAAAAATAACTTTGCCCGATTCATCGGTAATTTACCTGAACAAAGGTGCAGAATTAGAATACAGTACCGCAAAATTAAAGCGTTTCAACCGAAAGGTAAGCCTTAAAGGAGAAGGGTATTTTGAAGTTAAAAAGGCTCCAAAAAAGTTTGTAGTTCATACCGATAATTTCGATGTTCAAGTATTGGGGACAAAGTTCAATATAAATACAAACGAAGCAAACTCTGAAATTGCTTTAAAAGAAGGCAACGTTAGGCTATTTAATTTTAATACTGAACGAAACGATATATATATGGTCCCCAACGATTTTGTGAGATACAATGCAGCAAGTCAAACTACCGAACAGTTCAAAATTAACGCAAGGCTATACTCTGTATGGAAAGATAAATACATCAGTTTTGATGATTTTAGCCTTGAAGAAGTGGGTGATATTATTGAGAAAATATTTAATAAAGCGGTGGTAATTAAAAATCCTGACTTTGCGAACAAAAAATTAAGTGGCACTGCACCAACAGATAACTTGAATGATTTAACAACAGCACTTTCTGAAATATTGGGTGAAGAAATTCGAACCCAAAATGACACGATAATAATAAAATAAACAAAAAAAGAATGCCAAAATTTCTATGTATAATTGGGGTTATTTTCATCCTCAATCAGGGTTTATATGCTAATTCCTTAACGGTTTCAGCAGGAAACAGTCTTGAGGAGATAGAACAAAATGAACAATCTGCAAAAAAAATATTAAAAAAAATTGAATCAAAATTTGATATTCACATTACCTACGAAAGTGATTTATTAAAAAACATAAAAGTTGCTGACGAAAGCAAAACTTTGAGCGCTGAAAGTATTGATGAAGCATTTAAAACCTTGCTAAAAGGTAGTAAGCTTAGTTATAAAAAAATACGCGCCGATTTTTACATTATTGTTGAAATAGAAAAGAAATCGGATACGAATAAGTCTACAATAAAAATTACCGGGAGTATTTTGGATGAAAAAGGATTACCCTTGCCAAATGCAACCATTATTGTTCCTGAAACCAAGGATGCAACTATATCTAACATAAACGGAATTTTTCTTTTAAACGCCACATCTGGCGCTAAAACACTTCAAATAAGTTTTATTGGTTATAAAGACACCGAAATTGAAATAGGAAATCAAACCAACTTTACGATTACTTTACAACCGGAGTCGGTTGGTCTTGATGAGATTATTGTAGCAGGTGTGGCAGGGAAAACAAGTGTGAAAAAATTAACTGTTACAGTTGCAAAAGTTAATGCTAAAGAGCTAAACGAAGCTCCGGCTTCTTCGGCTGCAAACTCCTTACAAGGGAAAGTAGCCGGTGTACGAGTTGTTCAAAGCTCTGGTGCTCCGGGGTCTTCGGCAAGCATAAGATTGCGCGGGTCAACCTCGCTAACCGGAAGAAATTCACCCTTAATTATGGTTGACGGAAATATTTTTGCCAGTTCGCTGGCCGATATAAATGTTGACGACATAAAATACATGGAAATTGTAAAAGGAGCTGCTGCAGCATCTTTATACGGTTCAAAGGCAGGTAGTGGTGTTATTCTTATTACTACCCATCGTGGTAGCGAGGTGGAAGAAGGTAAAACACTTGTGAAAATAAGGAATGAATTTGGGACTTCAACAATTGCCAAAAACTTAGAGCTTGCGCAACACCATCCGTACCAACTGGCCGAAGATGCGGGTAATTTTGATTTTTTTACAAAATACCAAGGTGTACGCTACGATGAAGAGGGAAATATTAAAAGAGGTAGCCGAAGACTTGATGAAGATCATTATGCTGATAACCCATACAGTCTTATGATTGATAATCAGGATAAATTCTACAATCCGGGGAATTATTACACCAACTACATTAGTATTTCAAATAATTCGAAAAAAACAAATATTTTTCTTTCGTTTGAAAACAATAAACAGTCAGGAATTCTTTTTGAAACTGATGGCTATAGCCGCCAAAACTTCAGAGTAAATGTTGACCATCGTTTTAACGATAAACTAAAAATTTCAACGTCAAACCTTATTATAAAGAGTAAATCGGATAATCCGGGTTCCAATAATTCTTTTTTCGATTTGTTGTTCCTGAATCCTGACGTAAACCTGGAACAGTTAAATGAGAATGGCCAGCCCTACAAAATAAAACCTGACCCGTGGAGCATTGAAGAGAATCCTCTTTATCCTTTGCATTATCGCGAACGCAAATCAACCCGAAATTCAATCTTAAGCAATGTAATTGCAAACTACAGTCCGGTTAACTGGTTTAATTTCGATACTAAATATACCATTGAAAGCAGGTTTAAACATTGGTCGACTTACACGCCACGAGGGTATTTATACGGTGGTGGACAATACGTTGATGGAAGTATTTTCAAGGAAGAATACCAATCGACCTACCAAACATTTCAAGCAACTGCCAATTTCAATAAAATAAATAAACAATTTACTTTAAAAGGTAAACTAAGTTATTTGTATGAAGATGAATCGTACAACGATTTTGCGGTTACCGGTCGCGAGTTTATTGTTGCCGATATTCCGCAACTGGGAAATACCAATGCCGAAAAATCTACACTGAATTCGTACGAGGGAATAATCCGTGCCGAGAACATTTTTGGTATTGCTGACTTTGACTACAAAGGAAGATACCTGTTTTCTGCCTTGTTCCGAAAAGATGGTTCTTCTCTTTTTGGTGAGAATAAAAGATGGAACGATTATTACAGGCTTTCGGCAGCGTATAGGATAAGCGAAGATTTTAAAATAAAGGGAGTTGACGAACTAAAAATAAGGGCTGCCTATGGTACCGCAGGACAACGTCCTGCATTTTCAAACCAATATGAAACTTGGAGTATTTCTAACGGTGCGGTTAATAAATCTACTTTTGGGAATAAAGACTTAGAACCCTCAGAATCGAAAGAACTTGAACTTGCTTTAGATGCATATTTTGTCAATCGAATTGATTTTCAATTGAGTTATTCCAAAACCGATACGGAAGATGCTTTTGCTTTGGCACCCATAGCTTCACATATTGGATATCCGGCACAATGGAAAAATGTAGGTACTATATCCACCAACTCATTTGAAGCAACACTGGGTGTTAAAATTATTGAGTCGAAAAATTTTAATTGGAAAGCAAATGTAACATTCGACCGGATAAGGCAGAAGATTACTAAATTGGATGTGCCACAATATCAAACCGGACCAAACAATGCATTTTTAATGCGTGAAGGGGAAACTTTCGGAGCCATTTATGGTTACAAATGGCTTACCAGTTTAACTGAAATGGAGAACCAGTTACCTTCAGGACAAACCATCGACCAATATACCATTAATAGCGATGGCTATGTAATAAAAACCGGAACCGAAGGAACGGTTAATGAAACTCCGGTTTTGTTGGATTCTGATGGTAACGGTGTTGCCGATATCACAAAAATTGGCGATGGGAATGCTAGTTTCAATTTAGGTTTTAATTCAACTTTTAGCTGGAAAAATATACAACTTTACGCCTTGTTCGATTACAAAAACGGTGGAGACGTTTACAATTACACGCACCAGTATACTTTTAGGGATAACCGTGCTATTGAGTTCGACCAGTTTGGCAAATTCGAAGAAGAAAAGAAAACCATAAACTATTATTCAACTTTTTATCATCACACTTCATTAAACTCATACTTTATAGAGGATGCCAGCTATGTGAAACTCCGGGAGCTTTCGTTGTACTATACCTTCAACCGGGAAAATCTTGGTGGTTTGGGGAAATATATATCATTAATCCGTTTAGGAGGAATTGCGCATAATCTTTATACAATAACCAATTATTCTGGTTACGATCCCGAAGTTGCTTCGGGATCAGATTTATCCAATTTCCCATTCGATAATTTTGGTTACCCGAACTACCGCACTCTTAAATTCTCACTTGAAGTTAATTTTTAAAATCGTTATGATGAAAAATAAAATACAAAATACATTTCTGTTTATAATTACGCTCTTTCTAATTCAGTCGTGTGCCGATTTGGATGTAGAATATAAAAACCTTCCGGATTATGAAAAGGCAATGAGCAACCCTGAAGATGTTTACAACATATCAAAAAGTGGGTTTTACAATTGGTTTATGATTAACACTTCAAGCATTTCTCCGCGAATGTCGATGTGGGTTGCAGCCGATAACGGAACCTGTTCGTGGGGGAATAGCGGAATGCTAGACTTATCGTCGGAACCACGCAGAGAGTTTAATAACGATGTAACTTATACATATGCCAATATGTACGAAAATTACTATCAGGAAATGTACAGCAACCTTTCGCAAGCCAACGATGTACTTGGCGTGGTGAATAAGGGCATGCAGTTTGGCGACGATGGAGAGGATACTCCAATGATTGAAGCTAACAGTTATTTCATACAGGGTTTGTCGTTAGGATATCTAGCACTGGTTTACGACCAGGCATTCATTACCACACAAAATACCGATTTGAGTTCCGTTGAGTTGTCTCCATACAAAGCGGTAATGGACTCTGCAATTCATGCATTAAATTCGTGCATAGAGATTGCTGATAACAACTCTTTTAGCATTCCAAGAGATTGGTTTGGTGGCGAAGATTATTCGAATAAGGAAATGGCAAGCCTGGCACATTCTTTTATTGCCCGTTTTATGGTTCAAACTCCACGAAGTAAAACTGAAAATGCAGATATAAACTGGGAGCAGGTATTATATCATGCAAAAAGAGGCATTGAAAAACCTTTGCAACCCTATATTGATAATGTAGATTGGAAAAACTGGTTTTACCACTACACCATCCGTCCGGATTGGGCAAAAATTGACCTTAGGGTTATTAACCTAATGGATCCTAACTACCCAAGTATTTATCCAGAAAACGGAATTTCTCCCGGGGCAGCCAGCTCGGAAGATGCAAGACTAAAAAGTGATTTTAATTATGTTTCGGTAATTAACATGAACCCTGAAAGGGGCTACTATCATTATTCAAATTATGAATATGCCCGTATTGACTTGGAATACAAACCGGGCGTAACAACTGGTTATACCGTAGATTTTAGTTTGGCTGAAAACGACTTAATAGAGGCAGAAGCCAATGTAGAATTAGGTAATCTCACTGAAGCTATTACAATATTAAATAATAGTTCGAGAACAGAACGTGGCCAACTTGACCCGCTACCAGCCAATTCAACAAAAAAAGAAATTTTAGAAGCCATTTTTTACGAACGTGATATCGAATTAATAATGACCGGCTTTGGAATTGCCTTTTTCGATATGAGAAGGAGGGACATGCTTCAGAAAGGAACAGTGCTACACTTTCCAGTTCCTGAAAAAGAATTAATGTTGTTGGGCAAAGAAACCTATACTTTCGGAGGTGAGGAAAATGCTGATGGAATAAATACTTCTAATGGAGGTTGGTTTTAATGAGAAAGTAGATAAATAAACGTTTGATATTAGGATGATAACATGAAACGAACATGTATTTTTATTCTTTAAATTCACAAAAAAGAAGAATTAAAATTGGCTTTGGCCGAACTTCGTTTCATCGAGAGTTACATCGAATTCATATGAAGTAAATAATTTTAATGAAATGAAAATGAATAAAATTTTAGCTCTTGCTTTTATTATGCTTACCGCCTATTTTGCTTCTGAAGCATGCACGGTAGCTGTAATCTCGGGAAAGTATACAAAAGATGGCAGACCATTGCTTTGGAAGAACAGGGATACTTGGGCCATTCACAATAAGATAATGTATTTTAACGATGCCGAATTTGCGTACATGGGTCTGGTTAACTCACAAGATTCACTCGGCAAAAGCATTTGGATTGGAATGAATGACCAGGGCTTTGCGGTTATGAATTCCAACTCATACAACTTAACAATTGGAGATACCGCTAAACACAGTGGACTTGAAGGAAGGTTGATAAAACATGCACTTGCTACTTGCGCCACCGTTCAGGATTTTCAGGATTACCTTGATAAAATGGAAAAACCAACCGGGATTGAAGGAAACTTTGGTGTAATTGATGCACAAGGCGGTGCAGCTTTATTTGAGCTGGGTTTTAAAGGTTATGTAAAATTCGATGCCAATGATCCCAAAGTGGCTCCCTTTGGTTATGTTTTAAGGACAAATTATTCTTTTTCAGGAAGTTTTGGCGACGAAAGCAGTGGTTACATTAGGCAAAATACTGTTGATGACTTGTTTTACAATGCATTCGCAACCAATAATTTCGATGCACAATTTGTGCTTCAGGATGTTACAAGAGGTTTAAAACATTCGTTGCTGAAAACCGATTTATACCAGCAATACCAAAATGTTCCTGAAAATAATGAAACCTATACCTTTTTCCACGATTTTATTCCACGTAAAAGTACTGCCTCGGCATGTGTTGTGCAGGGGGTAAAAAAAGGTGAAAACACAGATTTTACTACACTTTGGACCACAGTAGGCTTTCCGCTCACCTCAATGGTTGTTCCGGTTTGGATAAAAGCAGGAAATAATTTTCCGGAAATATTAAAAATGGACACTGAAATAGAAGACTCGCCACTTTGCAAGGCTGCATTAACTTTAAAAGAGGAGGTTTTTCCGATACGCTGGGGAAAATTTGCAACAAAATTTTACATCAACATAAATGCCTTGGTAAATGCCGACAAAACGGGTATCCGTCAAAAAATTGATGAGGATGAGGATATCGTTTTCTTGGAAACGTACCAAAAAATGAAAATGTGGCGAAACCAGGGAATGCAAAAAAAAGAGTTAATTGAATTCAATATCTGGTTAAATAATTTTGTTACGGATTCATATAAAAAGAACTTCAATTTAGAATTATAACATAGTGGCTATGCGTGTATTTATGTTTTTGTGTTACATCTTAATATCTGGCATTCTTTTTTCGTGCAAACATGTAGGAAATAATGATTTAGCCGAACAAAAAACAAATGATAAAATTGCAGTGGCACTGTTTAATGGGAGCGGTGCAAGTCCTACATGTATTTTAGAGACCTTTGAATCGTTAAAAATTGATACAGGTATTACCACTAGATACATTTCTGCCGGAGAAATTTCGGAAGGTAAATTGGCTGATTTTGATGTTATTGTGTTTCCAGGTGGAAGTGCCAGTAAAGAATTAAATAACCTTGGAGAAACGGCATCGGTGGAGGTAACTAAATTTGTGAACGCTGGTAAAGGAGCAGTTGGCATTTGTGCAGGTGGATACCTGTTTAGTACAACAAAAGATTATCCGAGTTTGAAATTGGTTTCGGCAACCGAATGGGATCGCGAACATTACAACAAAGGAAGGGCACTGGTAGAATTTAAGCCCACAGAAAATGGTCTTGAACTATTTCCTGAATTGAAAGGTGAGCCATGTTTTATGCAGTATTACGACGGACCTGTTTTTATGCCAGCCGATAGTGGTAGAAGCGGAACAATGGATTATACCGAGTTAGCTAAATTTGTTACCGATATAAAAATACATAAAGGATATCCTACAGGAATAACACCAGATAAAACTTTTCTTTTAAAGGAGAAAATTGGAAAAGGAAGGGCTATAGTTGTAGCAGGGCATCCGGAATCGACACCGGGCATGCGATGGATGGTACCAAGAATGGTAAGATGGGCTGCAAATAGCCACATTATTGAATACAACAAAAAATGGATTCGCCCCAAGTTATATTCCCATGAAATTCTGTTTTATAAAGAGCTTGTTTCCAAAGAAAAATCGTTGTTCTGGGATTTATTATCCGATAATCCAGGCAAAAAAACAGAAGCCATGAAAAAGTTGTGGGAACTACATTCACGACCTGCGGTTAGATGGAACATTGGACTATTGCGCGATTCATCGCCGGAAGTGAGGGCTTACGCAGCTAAACTTTTAAAAAACGCCGAATATTCAGCAGCATTGCCCGATTTACAATCAGCGTATAATTTGGAAGATAACCCGGAAGCAAAAAATAGAATGAAAGAAGCAATTCAGCACCTTTCGAATTTTTAGTTTTCTAAAGAATTTCAAGTAAAATGAATCCAAATCAATATTATCTTAAGAATTCTTTGTTCATTTTCTAAGGAATCCTAAATCTGGCATTTTTTTATACCTTGTGCCATTGTTGGAATATAATGGTTGAAAAGGATTTTGATATAATATTGTTTCATAGTTTAAAGGCGGGTAACGAGGAAGCACTTGACCTACTTTTTAAGAAATACTATTCTCCTTTATGCCAATATACACAAGTGTTCCTATCTGATCGTCCCTACTGCGAAGATGTTGTTTCTGAATTATTTGCCGATATTTGGATTAAACGATCAAAGCTCGAAATAAAGCATAATTTCAAGGCATATATTTACCGGTCGGCTAAAAATGCTGCGCTTGCATACAAAAGAAAAAAGAAACTCGAAACTGTTGGATTTGATGAGATTGAGAAGTTTGATGTTGCATCAAGTCAATCGGTTTATTCAAAATACTCTATTGAACACACCTGGCAAAAAATTCAGAAGATTATGGAGAGTATCCCACCACGAAGTAGGGAAGTTTTTATGCTTAGCCGCTTTGAGGAAATGAAATACAAAGAAATTTCAGCTATCTTGGGGATTTCAGTAAAAACAGTTGAAAACCATATGGGTAAGGCACTTAAAACTATTCATAAACATCAGAACTTCTTAATAAAAATAATTGGAGTAATGTTTATGTTGAATGTTTGATGCTGTTGAATGTTTCATTTCTATCCAACATGTTAATATGTAAACTTCTTTTAAAGAACTCACCCTCAAAGGTGGACTTGATAAAAAGCCCTTCTAAGGGGCAAAAAAGAATCTGTGCTACCAGTAATTAAAAACGTTCTTGTTTTCATGATATATGACATTTTATGAATCTATAATTCACGAATTTAAATTTTACAGGCTTAGCCAATTAAACATAACCACCACCCAAAAAGGTGGTTTTAACGACTATGATAAATAGAATTGGTGGAATAGGAGCAAACAAGGCACCCCAATAAAATGAAACACAAATCGATAATGAATAGAATAATTTGATTATGGCAAAAACAATTTATAAAAAAGGATGAATACTTCTTGATATGAAAACACGCAATATTATAATATGGATTTTGCTTCTAATAACTCTTGACCAAGCTATAAAGATTTTGATTCATAATTTATTCCGAGATATACATTTTGAGATTATTCCTTCACTATTTGAATTTAAACCAACATTTAACACCAGGCATAGTTGGGTAAATACGTTGTTGAATAAGAATCTTGGAATAAATATTGGGCTACTCCCACACATACTTCTGTACCTATTGATCGGAATATTATTACCCTTATATTTTTCATACTTTAGAAGTAAAATACCCTTTGACAAGAAACTTATAAGTATAGCAATTGTGTTTATAGTAGCGGCAATAATATGTGCTTTGAGTGGAAATATAATATGGAAAAATGGGACGCTTGATTATATTTATCTTAAACCATTATTCATTTTTGATTTAAAAGATATGTATATTGATTTCGGAATTGTAGCTTTTCTATTTTACGCTATCAAAAATAGAGTACAACTGGAAAAAACATTGAAAGGAGTTAGTGTTAAAGATGTTTTTTGGGATACAAAAAATAGACGAAAGGAAATAAAATAAATGAATGCCAGCACCAGGCACACTACATATCGCAGGACGGGGTTAGGTGGTACACCAACTGCGGATTCTCGCATCGCAGTTCCGTGTTCTTTAGACAGGAACGCTCTTCGAAATCCGCCCCGAGAACATGTGCCAAACCGTTAGGTATAATTCCCCACATAAGAACCTCCGAAATAGATTTAAACTAAAGTTATCTATTCCTCCAGCCCTGATTAAATCCTTTTGCTAACGTAGAGGGGAGCCCTGATTAAAAGTCTTGCTATATTTGGAACAGGCTCTTTGTGTAACCGATTTTTAAAATGGTGCTTTTAAAGCCCGTGCGTAATTCTGGTTGAAATGTAAAAAGCCCCTGAAGAGCATTTCAAGGGCCTGTTGATAAATCCAGTGGTGGCACTGACGATTAATGCCAGCGACCCCGTTCAGAATATTTTTCGACTCAAAGATACATTTCCTTAGGGCTTTTTACTGATTAATTCTAAAATTATGGCAAGGAAAAAGAAAATTGAAATGGACATCGTCAACCATTATGCAGCAGGAATCGATGTGGGGAGCAAGTCTCATTTTGTTGCAGTAGGGCAGGCCCTGGACGATGTAAAAGAATTTGGCGTATATGCCGAGGATTTGATTGAACTATGCCAATGGTTGTTGTCATTCGGAATCACAACGGTAGCAATGGAATCGACAGGTGACTATTGGCAAAACCTCTATGTAGAATTGCAAAAACATGGCATTGAAGTAATCCTGTGCAATGGAAAATTTACAAAACATGCCAAAGGGAAAAAGACCGATGTAAAAGACAGTCGATGGATTCAGAAACTACATTCACTGGGATTATTATCTGGCAGCTTTTTGCCTGACAAAACCACTGAAATACTTCGCACTTATTGCCGTCAAAGGGCAAATTGGATCGAGCAGGCAGCAAGCGCATCTCATAAAATGCAGAAGTACTTAAAACTTCTGAACTTTCGATTGGATGTTGTCGTAAATGATGTGTGTGGACTTACAGGTCTGAACATTATCCAGGACATTTGCAATGGAAACCTCGACCCATTTTTATTAGCAGAACACAGACATTACAATTGCAGGAAACCAAAACAGGAAATAGCAAAAGCACTACATGGAAACAACCGCGAGGATTACCTGTTTGGCCTCAGACAAGAGTTCGACAGCTACAGGTTTTTCCAAAGAAAAATGAAAGCATGCGACAAAGAAATTGAGCGGCTAATCAAAAATGAAATAAAAAAGTCACCCGAAAAGAAAAAACTTAAAACCACTGAAAAACCATACAAGAAAATCAACAAAAATGCCGTTGACATTAAGAATTTTAACCAAATTGCTTTCCAGTACTTTGGGGGAACCGACTTAATGGCTGTTGAAGGAGTAAGCCATGCTACGGTTATGGCAATAATGAGCGAAATAGGAATCGATGGTTTTAAAAAGTTTAAATCCGCAAAACAGTTTTGCTCCTGGTTACGACTGGCCCCAAACAATAAAATATCAGGAGGGAGAATCCTGAGCAACAAAATCCCAAAAGGAAGCAACCGACTAAAAATAGCATTACGTCATTCTGCAAATGCAATTGGAAATTTAAAAGATACACACCTGTCTGACTTTTTTCGCAGAATAGCTTTCAGAAAAGGAAGACAGTCGGCAGTTTCTGCCACCGCCAGAAAACTGGCAACAATTATCTGGACAATGATTGTGAAAAATGTACCCTATAATCCTCCCTCCCAATACCTGTTCCTCGACCAAAAAAGAAAGATGGGAATAGCAAAAAGAATTAAAAAACAAATCGCTAAATTTGACATAAAACCCAATGAAATTGGACTTGGTAACTCATTGATCCCCAACTACAATTTTTAACGTTAGTCAGAATTCCCCACATAAGCACGTCCGAAATAGATTTAATCTTAAATTATCTATTTCTCCAGAGCTTATTAAATCCTGTTGTTAACGTAACAATGGGTTGCAAAAATGAGCTAAAAAATGATAAATTTGAGGAAAAGTTAAACAACTGAAAATCAGTGACTAATTTTTACGTTAGTTAGAATTTTGAAAAATCCAAATGCTACCAATACAATTTAGAACAAGATTCAGAAAAGAAGAACTTAAAGGTTTGACATCCAACGACATCCTGAATGTGATACAAAAATGGTTAGAGAAAAAAGGATTCCGCGATATTAAGAGAACAGAAAATAAAATTGTATTTCATAAAGCTGATGGTTGGCATTCTTTTAATGCTCGTTCTTTTTTAGTTAGCGGAGTCATTAAAATAAAAGTCAAGAAAGAGGAATTGATTATTATAAATGGAAACTGGCTGATATTTTTAATTGCTATACCGTTTTTACTATTTATTTTATTAGCAGATTCAAGGTATTCAACGTTTGACAAAGGAGATGTTAGTATACTCTGGGTATTCTTTATTGTTATTTTTGGTGGGAACCTTGTAACACGAATTATTGCCCATTGGGGATTAAAATTAGCGATTAAAAGAATGATAAAAGTCGAGTAAAAGGGGCATTGCACCCCTAAACCTCTCACCCCACCGTACGTACGCGAGCTTCGCTCCTTCCTTTCGTTTTCTCTCAGGAACATACCGTGCGGTTCGCTAAGTTATCGGGAAAGCAAGAGCCAGTCTTCCATCAGAATCCTTTGGGTTCCGATCAACACATCCTGTTACCATCTATATTCTCATAAAAAACCTCATGAACAGTTTCATCTGCTAAAGCAATAATGGCTCCCAAAGCAGAATGCACCGGAGTTATTTGCAAAAATTCAATATTCTTTATTGGCGACAATTCGTCCTCCGTCCATGCTGAATCATCCGTTTTATGTAATAACACAGAAATCATTAATTCCATGGCCGGATTTTTTGCCATTCGTTTGCGGTAAGCATATACAACCGTACTCTCATCAGCCTCGGCATTCCTGTTTGAATGCACCATACTATCCACCTTATCCCAGCCACTATAAGTAATTAGCGCAACACTTCGTCCTTCAATAGTTGCAGTAATCACTTCTTTATCGTCTTTTCTGAAATGATTAACAACAGCTCTTTTTCCATTAAAATGAGGTACTCCAAAACTGCCAAGTGTAAGCTCATGCTCAAATGCCAAACGCGATCGATCCACCCGAATTACGCCACCGGGAATAACAATATCAGCCAGGTCGATAATATAACCAACGCCATTGTTTGGTGGTTTTCGCATAATTGCCTGCCGGTAAACGACTCCGTTTTTCACTCCGTTAAACACCATACTTTGAGAATGAGAATAAGCACTGTTCTTCTCCGGACTATTATCAATTGCTTTTCCGGTAAGATAAAAATTGATGTCATCGCCTCTCACATCGCGCGGGTCTAAACTCCGGAAACTGTACTCCATGGAGGTTCCTCCGGCCGGATTTTGATCTTCCCAGGGGAAATGTGTATTGTAAACAAGTTTGGAATAATTCGGGTCGTTGTAATATACCTTTCCCGGAATAATTTCAGAAGCTCCCGTTTTCCCATGGTTTACTAACACCAGGCCAGGATTTTCAAGTACCACTTTTGTTGAATCAGTATGCAACTCGTCCCAGAACCCCTCGTTTTCTTTGGCAGTCCAGAAAGGAGAATCATCCGGAAGGGCTAAGCAAATGAAAGGCAAAAACATTAAAAACGGACTGCCCGGGCAACTGTAATTTTGAACCATGTATTCTTTTGGACCATAAAAACCAAGACAGGGAATTTCATTATCATAGAATTCCTCTTTGGATACAAACTGCAAAAGAGAGCCCGAGCAAAGACGGCGGGCAAATCCTGCATCCAGAGGAGAACCGTCTTTTAACATAAATGCCACCGGGAATGCTCCTGAGACCCAGGTTCGGTAGCAAATACTCCGCGACCACATGTTTATGTATCCATCACGGCCAAAAAAATGGGTAATTGACTCCATTAACTTTTTAGCCGACCGCTCGATTAAATCAGAAATTTCAGGATAATATTCATCACCAAATGTCCGGTTCCAAATGGTAGTATATACGATAAACAAACTAATGGAGTAATAATTATACGTTTGTTCCAGGTACCATCCATTTCCGGAGTGATAAGAAGCGACCCACAACAAATGACTCTTTAATAACTCATCATCAATTTCGTATCCATACTTCTTCAGAAAAGAGAGCGTGATAATATTAAAAATACGCCAGTTATTTTGGGTAGTGCGGTGGTGCGCCCACTTCGAAATAGTAACAGCCATTTCATTTTTTTGCTTTTCGGTGAAATGAGACCAAAGTGTCTCCGGCATTAACAGCAACGTTTTAAACAAGCCCCCAAACTCGCAGGTAAACTGATAGGTTGAATCAGGCAAATCTTCAGGTAATGGCAATGAATTTGAATGCCCCGGAGTGAGCGTATTGTACAACTGTAAACAATAATAATCACGAAGATTTATACCTTTTATTTCTGTTTCCGGATGCACATGAATCAGCGGCCCGGCCAAAGTAAATGTTCTTTCCAAAGCTTCAAACTCAAGCGAACGCCAACGCCAGTCAGGATCATTGGGCTGCGGATAAGTTTTCCCGGGAACCACCGGAAACGTTAACGGATCATTAATAGAATTTATATGTGTAAATGCCCTTTCAAGCAAATATTTTGCAAGTTCAATGTAATGTTGCTTTGTCATCCCCGTATACGGACTTAAAAAGAAATCAGGATTTTCAACGTCAAATGCTTTTTTCATAGTATCTCTACTTTTGTTATTTCATCAAAATCAGTAAAAGAATCATTCCCATGTAACGACTTTTTCGCCTATGCATGATACATGAAATAACAGAATCTTTCCAATACTATTTCAACGAGGCACAATACTATTTTAACAAGAAATGGAAGCATAGTGAAATTTCGAAACGAGCTAGCAATTAATATGAATCAGACCAGCTCAAAAACTTCTGACTTAATTAAATCAAAAAGAAAGACATGCTGAAAAAGGGAATGAAAAGAGTGGTTCATTATTTTATTGGATAAGTTAAAACTTTTTACGCCCCGTAAGCGATCTGTGGTAATAAGAAGCCAGTAAAAGTTCAGCCGCTGTTTCTGATAAAGCTTTAGTTTTTCATCTTTCTTGTGAATTGCCATTTTAATATCATCCACCACATTGTTTGAAACCCCCAAATTATTGGAACGTTCCCAAATGGATGTAATTAATTGAGGATGCCCAACTATTAAAATGTCACTTAACCCTTGTGAAATTTGCAGGTTGGATAACGATATCGTAAAAAAACTTCCGGGGTTCTTATTCCTCAACACATTTTTTATTAATGCAGCCGTTCGCACTGCAACCATCATTTGTCGTTCCTGCTCAATCGGAACATCGTCCGAAAACAAAAATTTCACAAACAGCTTATGCGGAAATTCATTTTCAAAAATACCTTTGGTCAATGCAATTAAATGCTCCCGCTCTTTGGCAATTTCACGCTGTTGCTCATCCGGCACATCGGCATTCCCCGGATTCAACCGGGTTAATTCAATTCCAATCTTGTGATGATTTTTCAACGAAAGAATAAAATCGGGAGATTCAGCAGGCTCCAGATTTCCTTTGGGAAATGTATCCAAACATTCTCTAAAATAGTTGACAAGTAATATTTCCAGCTGTTTTTTTACCTGTTGCATACCAAACGTTCACGCATTTGTTTTGAAAATGAAATCTTTCGAACAAAAATAACCATATTGATTTAACCACGCTTTTCAGAACATATTATTTTGGAAAATCCGTTTTTTAAGGAAATATTCTGTTCCTACATCAAAAAAAAGAACCATTTGCAGCTTTTAATGATTTCACTAATTTTATTCGCACAATTTAAGGAAGGCCAATGTCAGCAAAAAAACGCATTCTCAACATTCTTTTCTGGTCGGTGGTTTCAGCCGCTTTTATTGGCCCGGGAACCATAACAACAGCCGCCAAATCGGGAGCTACATTTGGGAGCGAATTACTTTGGGCTTTGGTATTTTCCACACTGGCTTGCCTTCTTTTACAGGAAGCAGCGGCCCGCTTAACCATCGTTTCAGGGAAAAATCTGGGGCAGGCCATTGCCCGGCAATTTGAAAACAGCAAATCAAAATGGCTGGTTTTATCACTCATTTTAGGAGCTATTGTTTTGGGAGCCGCTGCCTACGAAATGGGCAATCTTTTAGGTGCTGCTGCCGGCTTCCAATTGATTTTTGATGTTCCGTCGTATCTTCTGGTATTAATTATTGGAGTTATCGCTGCTATTATATTGAGTATTCCTTCTCTCAAAATTATTTCCACCATCATGGGGTTCCTGGTCGTAATTATGGGAATTGGATTCATCATAACCGCCTTTCTGGTTCATCCCTCTTTTTATGAAATTGCCCGGGGCGCTTTTCTTCCCCGTATTCCATCGCAGCCGGAAGCAGGCATACTGATACTTGGATTAGTCGGAACCACCATTGTTCCGTATAACTTATTTTTGGGATCAGGAATTTCTCAACAGAAACAAACGCTCAAAGAAATGCGCTTCGGATTGGCTGTAGCCATTCTATTGGGCGGACTTTTTTCTATGGCTGTGCTAATTGTAGGAACATCCGTTGCCGGCTCTTTTTCTTTTGAAAAATTATCCATAACGCTTCAACAAAAAATAGGGAATGCAGGTAAATACTTATTGGGATTTGGCCTTTTTGCTGCCGGACTTACATCAACAATAACTGCTCCGCTTGCTGCCGCCATTACGCTAAAAAGTTTGTTTGGAAACAAAAACCCTGAAAAATGGGAAGCACGCTCCATAAATTTTAAAGTGGGTTGGATAGTTGTTCTATTAGCCGGAATGGCTTTTGCAATCGGGAATGTAAAACCTATTCCGGCAATTATACTGGCTCAGGCCTTAAACGGGTTCCTGCTGCCATTTGTCAGTATCTTTTTATTTATTGTTATCAATAATTCAATCCTTTCAGGAAAAGCAAAAACCAATACGTTACTGACAAATATCCTAATGATTCTGGTTATTTTTATAACTCTGATAATTGGATTAAACAGTGCAACCAAAGCCCTATATTCAACAATAACCTCCCAAAACATTTCTGAAAATACTTATCTTATATTTATCGGGCTCATATCGGCAATCATTTCAATTTTAGTATGGGCAAAAACAAAAAATCTTTCTCTTACAACAGAGAGAAAAGATAAAGCTTCAAATCAGAACACAAATGGATAACAAATATTTTCAACTTTTTACAGATACCGGCGGAACTTTTACCGACTGCATAGGAATTGATAGCGAAGGCAATGAATACCGGCAAAAAGTATTAAGCAGTAGCAATTTGAGAGGAACTATAAGAAAAGCGATTTCACCGACCCAGCTTGAAATATCGGAAACATGGAATCTCCGGCGTGATATCTTAAAGGGATTTTCGTTTCGTTTACTGGAAACCAACCATAAAGAATTGCAAATTAAAAGTTATGATCTAAAAACCAAAATTCTTTCTCTCAACGCTTCAATTCCAATAACTAACAATCCAGAAGGAAATAATTTTGAAATTACTTCGCACGAGGAAGCGCCCATACTGGGAGCCCGCTTAATTACACAAACTGCGCTAAACGAGCCGTTCCCCAACTTGTCGCTAAAACTCGGCTCAACAAAAGGGACAAATGCTTTACTGGAAAGTAAAGGCGCCAAAACTCTATTTCTTGTTACTCGTGGATTTAAAGTTCTCCTGGAAATCGGGACACAGGCACGCCCCGATATTTTTGCCCTTCATGTTGAGAAACGGAAGCAGATTACACACCACATTCTCGAAATAGATGAACGGATTGATGCCAGTGGCAATATTCTGAACGCTCTGAAAATTGAAGAAATAAGAAACCAACTGCAACCTTTTAAGACAGAAATTGAAGCAGTGGCCATTTCGCTAATAAACGCCTATGTAAACCCTGCTCACGAAATTCAACTGGCCAAAATTCTGGAAGAGGAAGGCTTCCGGTTTATTTCCACTTCCACTGAGCTTTCACCTCTTATAAAGATTTTGAACCGCGCAGAAACCACGGTTGTAAATGCTTACCTGTCCCCCATTATCCACAATTATATAAACAGAATTTCTGAAAAAATAGGCGACCATTCATTTCAAATAATGACAAGTGCCGGCGGGTTGGTTTCGTCAGGGAACTTCCACCCAAAAGATAGTTTGCTTAGCGGACCAGCGGGAGGTGTGGTAGGCGCCAGAAAAATTGGAATAGAAAACGGTTACAAAAAGCTAATTACCTTTGATATGGGCGGCACCAGCACCGATGTTTCCCGTATTGACGGCAAATTTGATTACCGGTTTGAACTGGAAGTTGGTGATGCAAGAATTAACAGTCCTGCCATTGCCATTGAAACGGTTGCAGCCGGCGGTGGCTCTGTTTGCGGGTTTGACGGATACAAACTGTTTGTTGGCCCGGAAAGTGCCGGCGCTTTTCCCGGCCCGGCCTGTTATGGAGCAGGCGGCCCGTTAACGATTACCGATGTAAATCTATTGCTTTACCGTTTGGATGCCGGACAATTTGGAATTCCCGTATTCAGAGAAGCGGCCGAAAAAGAGCTAGAAAAACTCATCAAACAGATTCAAGAGAAAACAGGAACTGAACGCAAGCCGGCAGAAATCCTAAACGGTTTTATTGATATTGCCAATGAAATTATGGCCGGAGCCATTCGCAAAATATCCATTTCGAAAGGCTACAGTCCCAAAGATTTTGCACTGGTTGCCTTTGGCGGCGCCGGAGGGTTGCATGCCTGCGACATTGCCGAAATACTTGGAATAAAAACAATTCTACTCCCCAAAGACGCAGGGCTGCTTAGTGCTTATGGTATTGGAAATGCAGCCGTTGAACGTTTTTCTGAAAAACAGATTCTCCGAAATCTGAAAAGAATCCAATCTAAGCTCTCTGAATATTTTACGGAGATTGCCAAAGAGGCTGTTCTTCAACTAACAACCGAAGGGTTTAAACCAGAAGATATTGAAATCCGGCAAAAGATGGTTTTTCTGCGTTTTAAAGGCCAGGATTCAAGTCTTGAAATTCCATTCACTACTCCTGAAAAACTGATTTCTGATTTTAATGAACAATACAAAAAAATTTATGGTCATACCGTCGTTAACCGTGAAATAGAAGTGGAAACCCTGCGGGTGGTTGCATCTGTACAAAATAAACAATCTGAAAATACCAGACATTCAGTTAACCAATACTCACCGGTTCCGTCGTTTTACACACAGAACCAGACGAGAGGTTTTATTCGTAGTCGGTTAAAAACAGGTGCTACTTTTTCAGGGCCAGCCATTTTTGCAGATAAATTTTCAACAACATTTATCAAATCCGGCTGGAATTTCCAGCTTCAATACAATGAAACGGCTATACTTCAATATACTGAAAGCCATCAACAAACAGAAAAAACACAAACAAGGGAGACAGAGCTGGAGCTGTTCACCAACCGCTTTATGGCTATCGCTGAAAATATGGGTGCGTTACTGCAACGAACCTCATTATCAGTCAATATAAAAGAACGGCTCGATTTTTCATGTGCTTTGCTTGACGCTCACGGACGACTGGTTGCCAATGCCCCGCACATTCCGGTTCATCTGGGTGGCCTGGGTGTTTGTGTGCAAACGCTGCTTGAGCTTTTTGAATTTGAGGAAGGCGATACCATTGTTACCAACCACCCCAAATACGGAGGTTCACATTTGCCCGATGTCACGGTAGTCACTCCTGTTTTTCATCAAAAAAAACGGGTTGGATTCGTGGTTAACCGTGCTCACCACAGTGAAATTGGCGGGATCAGTCCGGGGTCAATGCCTCCTAATGCAAAAAACCTGGAAGAAGAAGGTGTTGTAATCTTCCCATTCTACCTCGTAAAAAATGGAAAAGTACACTGGGACGAGATGCGTAAGATACTGCAAAATTCAACCTACCCAACGCGTTCAGTAGAAGAAAACCTGGCCGACTTAAATGCAGCACTTGCAGCAAACAAGAACGGGTCAAATGCCTTACTCTCGCTTATTGAAAACCACGGTAAAGATACAGTTCAGCAATACCTGGATTTACTCCGGGAACATGCTTCAAAAAAGATGGAAGCCACTCTTAAGAAATTCAAAAACGGTGTTTACTCTGCCACCGAGTTTCTGGACGATGGCTCTCCGATTAAAGTAAATATCACACTAAAAGATGGGAAATGTACATTTGATTTTACAGGAAGCTCGTCTGTTCATCCCGGAAATATGAATGCTACGCGCGCAATTGTAAACAGTGTAACCATTTATGTTTTGCGTTTATTGCTCTCTGAACCCATTCCGTTAAATGACGGGTTGCTTAAACCGGTTTCTTTTATTTTACCGGAAGGGCTCCTAAATCCCAATTTTGATGAAGACCCGAAAAAATGCCCTGCGGTAGTTGGAGGAAATGTGGAAATAAGCATGCGTTTAACAGACACACTTTTAAAAGCTTTTGGTGTTTCTGCTGCCAGCCAGGGAACCATGAACAATACGTTGTTTGGCAATAAAAATTTTGGATATTATGAAACTATTTGCGGCGGCTGCGGTGCAGGTAATGGTTTTGATGGCGCCAGCGCTGTGCATCATCATATGACCAATACGCGGATTACCGATCCTGAGGTTCTGGAACATCGCTATCCGGTGCGGCTGGAACAATTTTCTATTCGAAAAAACTCGGAAGGAAAAGGAAAATGGAACGGAGGAGATGGGGTTATCCGGGAAATTACATTTCTGGAACCTGTTAATCTTTCAGTTCTTTCTCAGCGCCGAAAGTCTGGCCCGTTTGGAATAAATGGAGGAGAAGCCGGAAGCCCTGGAAACCAAAAAGTAATTCGAAATAACGGAGAAGAAATCCCTCTGGATTCCATACAAAATATCAATTTAGAAACTGGCGATAAATTTATTATTGAGACACCTGGCGGTGGAGGCTTTGGCAATCCGGGATAGATATTGGCACGCTTATTTTTTAGCGGAGTTTATACATTTTACCGGGTAAAGCAACAAGCACATTTTTAAATTCCATATTCAGAAGAAGTGCAGAAACACGACTCACGGGCAGTTCTAACTCGGCTGAAATCTCATCGATAAAAAACTCTCCTCGATCAGTTAAAAGCTCAACCACTTTCTCCTCAACCGGCGACAAGTCCACAAATAAACTTGGCTGAATAACTTTCTCTTTTTCCGTGGTTTCCCATCCCATAAAATATTCCAAATCATCGATTCCTTCGATCAGTGCAGCTCCGTTCCTACGAATAAGCTGGTTACAACCTTTGGAATAAGTATCCCCAGAACGCCCCGGAAAAGCAAAAACATCCCGATTATACGAAGATGCAATATCTGCCGTAACCAGCGCCCCGCCTTTTTCTGCTGACTCCACAACAATAGTTGCGTCGGCCAGTCCGGCAATAATGCGGTTACGCCTCAAAAAATTAGGAGGGTCAATTTTTGTTCCGCTGGGAAAATCGGTTACCAAACCGCCTGTCTCCAACATTTTCCTAGCAGTTTCTGCATGCAATGATGGATATAGCCGATCTAGTCCATGTGCCACTACCCCTATCGTTGGTATATTATATTTTAATGCCGATTTATGCGCCTGGATATCGACTCCGTAGGCCAGGCCACTTACAACAATAATCGGGTACTTTCTTTCAGAAAATTGCTGAATTAAATCGTCGCAAACCTGTTTTCCATATTCAGTTGCATTTCGCGTTCCAACAATGGAAATTACCCGCAACTCATCCAAGTTCATATTTCCTTTTGTATAAATCAATAACGGAGCATCTGCACAATTTTTCAGCCTGCGAGGAAAATTTTTATCGGTATAAAATAGAAGGTTTATATTGTTCTTTTCAATAAATAAAATTTCTTTTTCAGCATTTTGCAGAACCTCCTTCTGCTGAATCCGTCGGGCATTTACCTCCCCAATACCGGGAATTTTCTTCAGCGATTTAACCGACTCCCGAAAAATACCGTCTACACTTCCTACATACGCAACCAGGTTACGGGCAAGAATTCCTCCCACCCCGGGAACCATCGACAAAGCAATTTTGTAAATTAATTTTTCATCCATTGTATTATTGGGGGCTTTGTATTTTTACTTTCTCAGAATATAACTAAAGGCATCATGCAGTTGTTTCTTTTCCTCCCGGGAAAGTGCCGTCAGGCTCACCGTCGGATATTCCGCCATTCCTCTTTTGGTCTTAACAATCAAAGTCAGGTCGCTTTCTTTTCCAGCCATCGAGTTTTCAAAAAAAGCATTTTGCAACATGTATTTTGGGAATTCAATTGAATTGTATTCTCCTCCGCTAAGTCGCACCGCTTTATAATAGCGCAGCAGAAATTTATTATTCTCGTCGCTAAAATATATATAGTTATAATCCGACACCTGGAAAAACAAAAACCACAGGCCAAAAATACCAATACTAATAATTGCATACAGAATAAAATCCAATAAAAAAAGTGCCAAAGCAATGACGGCAATAATTACGCTCACCAGAAAAAACAAACGTTTCAACTTCAACACTTTATCTTTATTTTCAATTATCATATTGCGTTATGTTATTTCAAAAAATCCTTTTACATCGGGCAATCCCAAAACCGAAATACAAATTTATTGTAACTTTATCGCAATTTAAGTTGTAAGCATGGGAAATTCAAAAATTTACTCCAAAATAATTTATAGTCGACAATTAACAGAGGAACTTTCCAAATGGATTGAAAAATACCCAGACAAGAAAGTTTTTCTTGCCACAGAGGAAACCGTTAACCAGCTTTGGACATCAAAATTCGATTCTTTTTTTACAGAAAAAGGAGTCAAAAAAGTGGTTATTCCATCAGGAGAAGGAAATAAAAAAATAGAGTCGGTTACTAAAATATGGGAGTTTCTGTCGAAAAACGGAGGCGATCGTAAATCGCTGCTCATTAACATTGGCGGAGGAATGCTCACCGACCTTGCAGGATTTGCAGCAACCACATTTAAACGCGGCATTGATTTTCTGAATGTGCCAACCACGCTACTTTCACAAGTAGATGCATCTGTTGGCGGGAAAACAGGGATTAACTTTAACGGTTTAAAAAATGAAATTGGAACTTTTAAAGAACCGGTTGCCGTTATTATTAATACTGATTTTCTGAAAACCATAGACCGGCAAAACTTTATTTCAGGTTTTGCAGAAATGATAAAACATGGCCTTATAAAAAGCACAGACCATTTGCTTGAGCTGAAGAATTTTGATTTCGCCAACATTGATTATGACCTTTTGCAGGAAATCATACGGCACTCGGTAAATGTGAAAGAATATTTTGTGAGCAATGATCTTACTGAAAATAATATCCGCAAAGCCTTAAATTTTGGGCACACAGTGGGGCATGCATTTGAAAGTATTGCTTTAAAACAGAATCGCCCCATATTGCATGGTTATGCGGTTGCTTACGGAATGATCGCCGAACTCTTTCTTTCAGTAAAAAAATGTGATTTCCCGCAAAAAGATTTTGAAGAATTAACTGAATGGTTGCTTCAGATTTATGGCAGGTTTGAAATCTCAGAAACAGACTTTGAACCTCTGTTTGAACTTATGACACATGACAAAAAGAACGAGTCAGGAAGAATCAACTTTACCTTGTTGCCTAAAATAGGGGAAATAGAAATCAATCAAAATTGTGATAAGGAATTAATTTTTGAAACCCTGAATTATTTTCAAAGACTGTAATTTCATCCACAAAACCAGCGCAGCTTACACTAACATGAAGTACCAGATTTCAGCAGACATAAAAGAAATAAACGAATCAGTAACTTTGCCGGCTTCTAAAAGCATTAGTAACCGGGCATTAATAATAAATGCTTTAAGTTACAGTCCGTATGCAATTCAAAATTTGTCGGATAGCGACGACACAAAAGTTTTAGCAAAGGCACTGAACTCCAACTCCAGTAGATTTGACATAGGACACGCCGGAACGGCCATGCGTTTTTTAACTGCCTTCCTATCAAAAATTGCAGGAGAATGGGAAGTTACCGGCTCGGAACGCATGAAACAACGTCCCATAAAAATTTTAGTTGACGCGCTTAACAAACTGGGGGCAAAAATTGAATACCTGGAAAACGAAGGTTGCCCTCCATTAAAAATTTATGGTTCGCATTTAAAAGGTCAAACGCTGGAACTTGACGGAAGTATTTCCAGCCAATATATTTCAGCATTGTTAATGATTGCGCCTACCATCGAAAATGGATTAACACTAAAGTTAACAGGAAATATCACCTCGCGATCTTACATTAAGCTGACATTGGAATTAATGGCAAAATTTGGCATTCAATATAAATGGGATGAAAACCAGATTACAGTACCTGAACAAAATTATTTCCCGTTAGATTTTACTGTAGAAGCCGATTGGTCAGGAGCTTCCTACTGGTACCAGATACTTGCGATGGCAGACAAAGGTGAGGTTTTCCTTGAGAACCTGGAGCTTCAAAGTTTGCAGGGAGACGCCAACATTGCCGGATGGTTTGAGCAGTTTGGTATTCGTTCCGAACAAAAAACAGGTGGAGTTGTAATTCAAAAAACGCAAGATGTACTCCCGCAAAAACTCGTGTTGAATTTTATTGAGAATCCGGACATTGCACAAACCATGGCTTGTTTGTGTGTTGCAAAAAAAATCCCGTTTCATTTTTCCGGTCTAAAAACATTGAAGATAAAAGAAACCGACAGAATAGCTGCTCTTCAGAATGAACTTGCCAAATTTGGCGCTGTACTCACAGAGCCGCAACATGGAGAATTAGCCTGGACAGGAGAAATTAATGCTCCTGATTTAAAAGACCCCACGGTAATTGAAACCTACCACGACCACCGGATGGCCCTGGCTTTTGCCCCAATGGCACTTGCCGGTTACACTTTTGAAATTAATGATCCGATGGTGGTTACCAAATCGTACCCAGGCTTTTGGGAAGATTTACGTAAGATCGGGATAAATACAAAAGAGGTAGACTAAAAATACAGAAACAAAAGGATTACTCCTGAACCAATTTTATTATTTCACCGGACTCTTTACCTGTTTTTAATTCCTGCTTTTTTACTTCACCATTGGCTCCGGGAAATTCAAATCGATAAGAAAAATTTTTCTTCAATTTAAATTTTAAGTATTTATTCAAATCGTCAGTAGGTAGCGGGGTAAAGCCAAAATCTACCTTCTCACTTCCTCTCCAAACTTCTACTTTTTCATGCACCCGATTTGTTGCACTTTCATCATTTTGCGTTTTATATAATACCACGTCAACCAACAGGTCATCCTCTGCCAATCCCTCCAGCTGTTCCTTCTGGTACAACTTTATGTAACGCTCTGTTACATTTACGGCATTAATATCTTTAGCATCACGCTCCCAAACACGTAAAAAATAGGTATCACCAGGTTTATAAGAAGAAGCATAAATCCAGTGAATAGGCTTTGTTGGATCCGCCTTCCCGGCATCGGCTAAAAACCAGCTTTTGTTAAGCTTGTCGGGGTAGTATTCTGTAAAATACCATTCTCCATCAATCCAAACCTCCACCCAATTATGATTTCCCCGTAAGTTGGTCCACAGAGGAGTACCAGCCACACGGGCAGGAATCCCAACCGAACGAAAAGCATCTACCAACAAAAACGAAAGCCCGGTGCAGGTAGCCATGTTCTCTTTCATTGCCTGAAAAGGACTAATATTTACAATGCTTCGTTTCGTGTTGTATTCTACATTCAACACATCTTTCACATTTTTATTCACTGCATCAATGGCTTCGTAAATATTTTTGCTACCCTGAACCAGCGGAGCAAATTTCTGATAAAAATCCTCCCTCCAGTTATCGCGCTTTTCATCTAAACTAAAATAAGGAAGCACCTCATTAAAGAAGATAGAATCAGGTAGATTCTTGCACCATTCGAATTCCGTCCGTACTTTCCATGCCCCACTTATTTGAGCTGAAATAAAACCGGAAGAAAGTGTTTTCAAATCTTTTTCAGGCATATAAGAAATCAAAAAGGCTGCTGCCTCCTTTTGCTCTGATGGTTTATTTTTCAATACACTAATAAGTTCTACTGCATTGTCTCCCGCTTTAATTAAGGCTGAATCCAATAATGGATAGTACTTCTCCGGCACGCCAGGATACTTTGATTGACACCCTAAAATAAAAAGAATAAAACAACCTACCGAGAATAGAATCCCTCTTCTTAAAACTCCCCTCATATCTGCTAATTAATCCTTCTGAAATGAAATTTCCTTTGCAATATTGCGACTGCAAAATTAACGTTTTCGACTAAAAAAATCCTGAATTATCTCAGAACATTCGGTTTCCAAAACTCCACCAATTACTTCTGTTTTGGGATGCAATACTTTTCCAGCAAATTTCCGGTAACCGCGCTTTTCATCGCCCGCACCAAAAACCAATTTACCTATCTGTGCCCAGCCCAATGCTCCTGCGCACATTGAACAGGGTTCCAATGTAACATATAAAGTGCAATCATTTAAATATTTTCCTCCAAGCAAATTTGCTGCTGCGGTTATGGCCTGCATCTCTGCATGGGCAGTAACATCATTTAATGTTTCCGTTAAATTATGCGCCCTGGCAATAATTTTTTGATTAGAAACAACCACTGCACCAACCGGTATTTCACCTTTTTCAAAAGCCTGTAAAGCCTCCGAAAATGCTCTTTTCATAAAATACTCATCATTAAAGGGTTCTATCATAGAATGTACGTAAAAGGTTTATAAATTAGCAGACGAAATTGCTAAAATCTTCTTATTTTCGCAACCAAAACAAAAAAAGATATCATGTACAGAACACATACGTGCGGAGAACTTCGAATTGACAATGTGGGGACGACAGTAACCCTTTCAGGATGGGTTCAGCGAATTCGTGACCTGGGAGCAATGACTTTCATTGACTTACGCGATCGCTATGGAATAACACAATTAGTTGTGGATGAAAATTCAGATGCCACGTTGTCTAAGCAACTCGATGAATTGGGCCGTGAATTTGTTATACAGGCCACGGGAGAAGTCAGGGAACGTTCGAGTAAAAATAAAAACATCTCAACTGGTGATATTGAAATTACTCTATCAAAGATCACTGTTTTAAATCCATCAGAGATTCCACCTTTTACAATCCAGGATGATACGGATGGAGGAGATGATATCCGCATGAAATACCGCTATCTTGATTTAAGAAGAAGTGCGGTAAGAAAGAATTTGGAATTAAGGGCAAAAATGGCCCATGTGATTCGGACTTATCTAAACTCAAAAAATTTTATTGAAACGGAAACTCCGGTTTTGATAAAATCCACTCCTGAAGGAGCGCGCGATTTTGTTGTTCCTTCAAGAATGAATCCAGGTGAATTTTATGCATTGCCACAATCGCCTCAGCAACTAAAACAGTTGTTAATGGTTGCCGGCTTTGACCGTTATTATCAAATTGTAAAATGTTTCCGCGATGAAGATTTAAGAGCTGACCGCCAACCTGAATTTACACAGATTGACTGCGAAATGTCATTTGTGGAACAAGAGGATATTCTTAATACATTTGAAGGATTAACCCGCTACATTTTTAAAGAAGTAAAGGGGATTGAGATTGATGATTTCCCGCGCATGCTATATTCAGATGCCATCGAACAATATGGCTCTGATAAACCTGATATTCGTTTTGAGATGCTCATCAATGATATCTCATCCATTGTTAAGGGAAAAGATTTTACCATTTTTGATTCAGCTGAATACATTGGTGCGATTTGTGCCAAAGGGTGCGCTGACTACTCCAGAAAGCAACTGGACGAGCTTACCAACTGGGTAAAACGGCCACAGATTGGAGCCAAAGGAATGGTCTATGTAAAATATAATACCGATGGCTCTTTCAAATCGTCAGTTGATAAATTTTACTCAGAGGATGACCTAAAAGAATGGGCTGAAAAACTCGATGCTTCTGCTGGAGATTTAATTCTGGTTCTATCAGGAGACAAAGCCCATACGATAAATGCGCTGGGAGAACTTCGTCTGGAAATGGGTAAACGTTTGGGGTTAAAAGACAAAAACATATTCAAACCACTTTGGGTAGTAGATTTTCCACTTTTGGAATGGGACGAAGAAGCCCATCGGTTCTTTGCGATGCACCATCCATTTACTTCACCTAAAAAGGAAGACTTCGAGTTGCTTGAAACCGAGCCAGGCAAAGTTAGGGCGAATGCTTACGACCTTGTTATTAACGGTGTTGAAATAGGTGGAGGCTCAGTTAGAATCTTTAATTCAGAACTGCAATCCAAAATGTTCAAATTACTAGGTTTTACGAAAGAACAGGCTGAAGCACAGTTCGGATTCCTCATGAATGCATTTAAGTATGGAGCACCGCCACACGCTGGTATTGCATTTGGATTCGATCGGTTGGTCTCGTTATTTGCCGGCCTAGATTCTATTCGAGATGTAATTGCTTTTCCTAAAAACAATGCAGGACGTGATGTAATGAATGATTCACCTTCACTTATCTCGCAAGAACAACTGGAAGAGCTTAATCTCAAATTAGATTTAAAAGAAAAGAAATAATCGTAAATTCATGATAACAAAAAAGGGAGGCTAAAAGCTTCCCTTTTTTGTTATATATAGTTTTCTCAACTCTAACGTTCATTCCTTTTTCTTGAAGAGTAGTTGATATGCAAGGCAGCTGATTTTCTCAGCTCCTGCTTAATCTCGGTTACAATCTTCATCCCTGTATTTTCATCTACTTTCAGAGAAGTAATCATCATCGGCCTTTCTTCCTCAGACCTTACCTCTCTTTCTGCAATAATGAAATCCTGAACATCACTTACATCTGCAAACTGATCGTCTAGCTGAATACGCGGAGCTCTACCAAATGTTTTTTGATATTGCTCAATTGGCTCTCCCACATAGATGTAACTTACCAGCGATTTTTTTTCCAGTTTGCTCAATTCAGTAGCTTCCGGAAGATGCATTTTCACCATATAGGTTACTTCACGCATGGTAGTACTAACCATAAAAAAGAACAGCAACATAAACACAATATCAGGTAACGAGGCTGTTGAAATTGGAGGTAATTCTTTCCCTCCTTTTTTTCTGAATTTACTCATAAAAGTCTCTCCTCCTAATTTACTTTTCCTTTTGGTTCAGCTTCTGAGATCTTTGACGGATATATTTCGCGAATAGATTTTTGCTGTTCGTCTTCCAAATCATCGTAAGACTTTCCAAATTTTTTCTTCGCTAATTCTTCCCTCAAATCATTAATGGCACCAACCAATTCGTTTTGAACAGCGATATATGTTCCGTATTTTGTATCATAGTCATTCTGCAAAGAAATAACCCCTTTTGTAACCATCACTTCACCGAAGTAAGGTAGCTCTTTAGGTTCTTTTTCCGGCAAACTTTCATCGTCATAAGGATTTGCCATAAATTCTTTTGCTCTTTCTCTTAGATCTTCAATACGAGCCGGTTCTCCTTCTACTAACAGGTTGTTGTCTCTGTTTACGAGTACAATAAAAACATTTCGTTCTTTAATTTCCGGAGTATTTTCCGGAACATCTTCAACCCATTGCGGAAGCCTTCTTTCCAAACCGCTGTCAACGTCCATTGTGGTTGTTACCAGGAAAAAGATAAGCAACATAAAAGCAATATCTGCTAATGAGGTTGCCGGTACTTCAGGTGTATTTCTTGCCATAACTTGATTTTCCTGTTTTTTACCACCATTTAAAAATTACTTAAATAATCGACTTACTGATGAATATGCAATTGCTAAAACTGCTAATCCAAGCAAAATGTAAGTTGCATGTAACCCTGTATCTACCAGTTTCGCAATGCTTGGTGTCAAAGTTCCATCACTGATGAACTTTTGCACACCTGCAAACTGAGGAATAGCATCAGAAGACATTAAATACGAGATTAAAGCAACAGCTCCGAGAAATGCCAAGGCAATCAAGCCTCCTTTGGCAGCTTTCATATCGGACACCATATGAAGTAATCCTGAAATGATTGCAATGCCAGCTCCCACAGCCAAGAGAATATAGGACCACACCAAATTGGTATTAATCCAGCTTCCCAGCGTTGGGTCATAATCATTATCTCCAATGTTAGCCATTAATGAAACAACAAGAATAGCTGAAATAATAATCAGGACCCACAATACGATAGTAACTATTTTTCCTGCTTTATTCATTGGATATTCTTATTTTTTCAAGTTGTGTTTTACTAACAAGTCTAACAAAGAGATGGAAGCATCTTCCATGTTGTTGATAATACTATCAATCTTAGCTACACAGTAGTTATAGAAAATCTGAAGGATGATAGCAACAATAAGACCTGTTACAGTTGTAATCAAAGCTACTTTAATACCACCAGCTACCAATGCGGGGCTAATATCTCCGGCAACTTCAATTGCATCGAAAGCACCAATCATACCTATTACAGTACCCATGAAACCAAGCATAGGAGCCAAAGCAATAAACAGTGCAATCCAGCTTAATCCTTTTTCAAGTAAACCAGCTTGTACACCACCGTAAGAAATGATTGATTTTTCAACCATATCAATACCGTGTTCTGCTCTGTCTAATCCTTGATAGAAAATACTAGCTACAGGCCCACGAGTATTACGGCAAACATCTTTTGCTGCTTCTACACCACCATTTTCCAAAGCTTCTTCAACTTTAGCTAAAAGTTTTTTGGTGTTACTTGTTGCCATGTTAAGGTAAAGCACTCTTTCAATTGCAAAAGCCAAACCTAAAATAAGTGTAATTAACACAAATGACATAAAGAAAGGGCCACCTTCAATGAATTTTTGCTTCAACTGGCTGTGTAATGATTTCCCTTCTTCAGCAGCAGCAGCAGCTGTTTCTTCCTGATCGGCAGCAGTATCAACTGTCTCGGTAGTTGAATCCTGTGTAGCTGCCGCACTTTTTGCAACCACAGCATTTGATGCCCCAAAAATCAGCATCCCAAAAACTGCTATTAACGCGAATAGTCTTTTCATAATTGATTTGAATTTTTAATTAATAATCTCTTGATTTTGTATTGACTCTTGTATTTAAATATATCAAAATTATAAATAATATACTTCCATTTTTCAATCAACTAACAAATCTTAAATGAACGTTATTCTCAACTTGCGGAGAGAGGGGGATTCGAACCCCCGGTACCGTTTTGCGGTACACACGCTTTCCAGGCGTGCCAGTTAAGCCACTCCTGCACCTCTCCAGTGTTTTGCTGGCATGCCAAAAATAAGGGCTGCAAATTAATAAAAAATTGCGAAAAAAAAATAAAGCTATTCACTAATTTCCCCACGCAGGTTCTTATTCAGATACATTTTTATTTCATTCGTCGGAAGCCCTTGTCCTAACAGAAACATTAGCTTGGTGATAGCAGCCTCGGTGGTCATATCTTTTCCTGATATAACACCAGCATTTAACAGTTCCAAACTTGTTTCATATTGCCCCATTATTACTCTTCCCCCCTCACATTGGGTTATATTTAGAATAACAATATCATTTTCAACCGCTTTTTTTATTGAATTTATCAGCCAGCGAGACGTTGGTACATTACCAGAACCATACGTCTCCATCACAACTCCTTTCAATCCGGGAATACCCAAAACAGCGTTAAACACCTTTTGATTTATTCCTGGAAACATTTTTAAAATCACAACATTATCATCAAAAGCCGGATTAACTTTTAATATTCCTTTATTCTTTGAATAATATATATACTCCTTGCTATACCGAATATCAACTCCAGCCACTGCCAGCGCCGGGTAATTTACTGACTGAAAAGCACTAAACTGTTCAGCATCGCGCTTTACCGTACGGTTTCCCCGGTATAAATTAAAATCGAAATAAATGCATACTTCCGGGACAAAACTTTTCCCGTTTTTCTGTGCTGCTGCTATCTCAACCGAAGTTATCAGGTTTTCCTTTCCATCTGTACGAATGGTACCAATGGGTAATTGCGAACCGGTAAGAATTATTGGTTTATCAAGGTTTTCAAACATATAACTTAATGCAGAAGCGGTATATGCCATCGTATCAGTTCCGTGCAATATCACAAACCCGTCAAAATCATTATAATTTCGCTCAATGGTTCGAGCAATTTTAATCCATATTGCTGGGTTCATATTAGAGGAATCAAGGGGCGGATTAAAAATAGCGGTTTTTATATTATAGTTGAACTTATTTAACTCGGGAACTTCATCCAGAATTTGATCAAACTTCACAGGAGCCAATGTTCCTGTTTGCGGATGCTGAACCATCCCTATTGTTCCCCCTGTATATATGATAAGAATTGAAACTTTTTTGTTTTCAGGTCCGGTCATAGAAATATTTAATAATAAAACCTGTTATTTATTCAGATTCCAAATAACGAACGCGCATTTGTCGTAGTTATTTCGGCTACTTTTTCTACCGAAACATCGTATATCTCTGCCAACTTTTGAACTACATAAACCAGATAAGCACTTTCATTTCTTCTTCCGCGTTTTGGAACCGGAGCCAAATAAGGAGCATCTGTTTCCAAGACAATATTTTTTAAATCCACATTGCCAATTACCTGATCAAGTTCACTGTTTTTAAAGGTAAGCACACCACCAATGCCCAGTAAAAATCCTAAATCTATTACTTTTTTAGCTTCAGCCTCACTCCCTGAAAAACAATGAAATATGCCTCCTAAAGTTCCATCCTGCTCCTCTTTTACCACTTCATAAACCTCTTCAAAAGAATTCCTAAGATGTATAACAATTGGCAGCTTCATTGATTTAGCCAACCTTACCTGATAACGAAATGCATCGGTTTGCTCTTTTACATATGTTTTGTCCCAGTACAAATCAATTCCAATCTCTCCTATCCCATAAAACTTTCTCTTTTCCAGCCAATATTCAACGGCTTCCAATTCTTCTTTATAATCTGCTGCAACAGAAGTTGGGTGCAGCCCCATTAAAGGGAAACACAAGTGCGGATACGAGTCAGTTAAATCGAGCAATCGCTTTACAGTACCAGAACTAATGTTCGGAAGAATAATCTTTTTCACATCATTGTTATAAGCATTCTGTACTACGTCATCCAAGTCGTGAGAAAAATCTTCCGAATAAATATGAGAATGTGTATCAATCAGCATGTCAAAAATCAAAAATTTTGACAAATTTATAAAAGTGTTTTGTCCTGAAACACAATTCAATTTTACCAATTAATTAAATTTTACCATATTTTAGGACAAATACATCCTCTTTTCACGTTATCTATACAATTCCCTGTGCCAGCATTGCGTCTGCAACTTTTACAAATCCTCCAACATTTGCACCTTTTACATAATTTACTTTATTCTCCTGAGTCCCATAAGAAACACATGTTTCATGAATATCTTTCATAATGCTTTTTAGCCGCACATCAACCTCGTCCCGCTGCCAATTGATGCGCATACTATTTTGCGACATTTCAAGACCAGAGACTGCGACACCTCCTGCATTTACAGCTTTCCCTGGAGCATAATCAACCACATCAACAAGATAATCAGCAGCTTCTGCCCTACATCCCATATTAGAAACTTCTGCAACCATTTTACACCCGTTCTTAACTAAATCCTTTGCATCTTCCAGGCCAAGCTCGTTCTCTGTGGCACAAGGCATAGCTAAATCAACCGGCACTTCCCACGGACGCCTGTTCGGAACAAACTGAACGCCAAATTCTTTGGAATATGGTTCTACAATGTCATTATTTGAGGATCGTAACTCCAGCAGATAATCTATCTTATCTCCTTTTATCCCTTCCGGATCGTATACATACCCATCAGGACCAGAAATGGTAACTACTCTTCCGCCCAACTCATTAATTTTGGTAATAGCACCCCAGGCAACATTCCCAAATCCGGAAACAGAAATGGTTTGTCCCTCTATGTCTTTCCCCTGGCGATGCAACATATGCTGAGCAAAATATACAGCACCAAAACCTGTTGCTTCCGGCCGAATAAGGCTACCACCCCAGCCAAGTCCTTTTCCGGTTAACACTCCTGTAAATTCATTCTTTAAACGTTTGTATTGCCCAAATAAATAACCTATTTCGCGACCACCAACACCAATATCTCCTGCAGGAACATCGGTATTCGGGCCAATATGTCGATACAATTCCGTCATAAACGACTGACAAAAACGCATAATCTCTGCATCAGTTTTCCCTTTGGGACTAAAATCCGAGCCTCCTTTTCCTCCACCCATTGGCAGAGTAGTTAAGCTGTTTTTAAAAGTTTGCTCAAACCCCAGGAATTTCAAAATACTGAGTGTTACACTGGCATGAAAACGCAGTCCGCCTTTGTATGGCCCCAACGCGGAATTAAACTCGACTCTGTATCCACGGTTAATCTGCACTTCTCCCCTATCATCAATCCAGGGAACACGAAACATAATAACGCGCTCAGGCTCGACCATCCGCTCTAAAATTTTAGCACGCTGATAACGCGGATTTTTATCATAGAAATCCCAAACAGAAGTAATTACTTCTTCAACAGCCTGATGGAATTCATTTTCTCCGGGAGTTCGTTGTTCCAGATTTGCAATGAACTCATTTATACTTGTTTTCATTTCTTAGTGAGTTTAAAAATATTCTTCAAAGATAGATAACTTCACCATGAAAAAACAAGTTTTAGCCGTCCACCAAGAACAGACACAAAACCATGTTATACAACCAATTACACAAAAACACAAAGATGTTAAAAAACAGAATCTGACAATCGTCAGGATTTTAAAAATAAAAAAAGCCCTTTCTGTTTCCAGAAAGAGCTTTTTGATATTATATATTGGAATTGATCTTTACATCATTCCCCCCATTCCGCCCATTCCTGGAGCGCCTCCCATTGGTGGAGCAGGGTGTTCATCTTTTTCTTCAACAATTACAGTCTCTGTTGTCAGGAACATTCCGGCAATTGAAGCAGCATTTTCAAGAGCTACACGAGTAACTTTTGCTGGGTCAATTACACCTGCTTCATAAAGGTTTTGGTAAACATCAATACGAGCATTGTAACCATAGTCACCTTTTCCTTCTTTAATTTTCTGAACAATTACGGCACCTTCTTTACCGGCATTTTCTACAATCTGACGAAGAGGTTCTTCAATTGCACGTTTAATGATTTCTATACCGGTTTGCTCGTCATCATTTTCACCTTCAATTCCGTCCAATGCTTCAACGGCACGAATATAAGCAACACCACCGCCAGGAACAATTCCTTCTTCAACCGCAGCACGAGTAGCGCTTAAGGCATCATCAACACGGTCTTTTTTCTCTTTCATTTCTACTTCAGAAGCAGCACCAACATAAATTACTGCAACACCTCCGGCTAACTTAGCCAAACGTTCCTGAAGTTTTTCTTTATCGTAATCAGAAGTGGTAGTTTCGATTTGTTTTTTAATCTGGCTAACGCGAGCTTTAATATTTCCCTGATCGCCAGCCCCATTAACAACTGTAGTATTTTCTTTGTCAACAGTTATTTTTTCAGCTTCACCAAGCATATCCAAAGTTGTTTGTTCCAACTTCATGCCTTTTTCCTCGGTAATTACAGCACCACCAGTTAAAACAGCAATGTCTTCCAACATTTCTTTACGACGGTCACCAAAACCAGGAGCTTTAACAGCACATACTTTTAATGAACCACGAAGACGGTTAACAACTAATGTAGCCAGTGCTTCACCATCCACATCTTCAGCAATAATCATCAACGGACGACCAGCCTGAGCAGTTGCTTCCAATACAGGAAGAAGATCTTTCATGGTGCTTATTTTCTTATCGTGGATAAGAATATAAGGATTATCCAATTCTGCAGCCATTTTCTCAGTATCTGTTACGAAGTAAGGAGAAATATAGCCACGGTCGAACTGCATGCCTTCTACTACATCTACATAAGTATCAGTACCTTTCGATTCTTCAATGGTAATTACACCTTCTTTCTGCACTTTCTGCATAGCTTCAGCAATCAACTTACCAATAACTTCGTCGTTATTTGCAGAAATTTTTGCTACTGATTCAATTTTTGCATAGTCGTCGCCAATAGTCTGAGCCTGAGAAGCAATACTTTCAACAACTTTTGCAACAGCTTTGTCAATACCACGCTTCAAATCCATTGGATTTGCTCCGGCAGCTACGTTTTTCAAACCTACATTAACAATAGCCTGAGCTAAAACAGTTGCAGTTGTAGTTCCATCACCAGCATCGTCGCCAGTTTTAGAAGCTACTTCTTTTACCATCTGTGCTCCAAGGTTTTCGTATGCATCAGATAAATCGATCTCTTTTGCAACAGTAACACCATCTTTTGTGATCTGAGGTGCACCAAATTTTTTCTCAATAACTACGTTACGTCCTTTTGGACCTAATGTAACTTTTACTGCATTTGCTAACTGGTCAACGCCACTTTTCAACAAATCGCGAGCTTCAATATTGAATTTAATTTCTTTTGCCATAATATTCTACTTTTTGTTTTTGTTTGATTAAGCAATGTACAACACGTCTGTTTGCGACATTAATAAATAATCTACTCCATCAATGTTCAACTCTGTACCGGAGTACTTACCGTAAAAAACTGCATCTCCAACTTTAATCTCCATGGGTTCGTCTTTTTTATCAGTACCCACCAAAACCACTGTACCTACTTGTGGTTTTTCTTTTGCTGAATCAGGAATAATAATTCCACTTACTGTTTTTTCTTCGGCTTCCTGAGGTTGAACCAGGATTTTGCCAGCCAGAATTTTACCTTTCAAATCTGCCATAGTTATTTTAGTTTATACCATTAAACATTATTTTCTCAAAATTCGATACCCTGCATTATCACATTTTATGCCAACTGCTAAGTAGCGATAATTTCAACAGAAAGGACGACAAAATTGCACCAGCTTTTTATTCACAAAAAACAAAAAACTACATAAATTACTAATAAACAAAAAACTAACAAAATCGGCACTTCCTCTGACAGGGTGGCAGAGAGGAAAAAATTACAGCATTACTTTAAGGCTCCGTTTTCATGCAAACCAATATTTTGCCATTTTATAAATGTATGTAATGACACATAATACTAGAAATTTCATAATTACAGCCAGGCATACTTGCCTTGCACTATCTCTTTTTCCAAACAAAAAATTAGAGGGCTATTTTATTTAGCTGTTTTTTCGCCTTCCTTAAAGTACATGGGAGTTATTGTTTGCCAATCGCTATCATTAAAATTCCCCAAACAGTTTTCAATTACTTCTCTGATGCGTTCTTCATGCGTTTTTGTTACACTCACAGCAGGCTTCTCTACATATGCCTCGGCTGCATACAATTTTCCAATACTGCCATTTCTTTCTCTGTAAAACTCCATCTTCACTTCCGCTTTTCCGGTTACTGGCAATCCGGTACTTTCTGATATTTGCAACTGAGTTATATACAAAATTATTGGAACTCCCGCCTCATCTTGTGTAAACGATTGCTCTAAATATTTATAAATAGCAGGAGCAACTCCTCCTTCCATGGTTGCATCAAGCTTTTTTTTCTTTAATACTCCCTTCTGCACGAAACCAATATTTTCCTGTTTTTTTCGGGCATCTACCACTTTGGCTATATAAAACCCATGGGCACGAACTTCCATCGGAACATTTTGCAAGGTAATTACCTCTTCTTGTGCCGACAACAGACTGAGTATTCCAACAAATAGAAAAATAAAACAAACTCGCATAACTATTATTTCTTTTACTGATTTACAAAAATAACCAGAACAGAACTTTCAACACCAAAATTACATTATCTCAATACTAAAAGATTCTGAACTATTTGCCATGATAATGAATAAGTATATCAATTCAAAATTAGCACGTAAAAAAGGCTCCTTCATTGAAAGAGCCTTTGTGCAAAGTTATGGTTACGATTATTTAAACTTGCTTAAAATATCTTTTACAGCATCTTTATGAATGGTAAAATCCATCATTTTTAATTTTACGTAATCTTCACTAAAAAAGTAATAACCAAATTTTGGGTCATCCTCCCCAACATTTCGCGAACCGGAACTGGAATCTTTAACCAAGAACCAATCTTTACCTGAACCTTTATAATTTTCAAGTACGCCTACCAGGTGCATCCCGTGATCATCGGTGGTGGTTTCATTTGAAAAACGAAATTGCCGCGCATCTTCATTAATATATTCCGATGGGATATCATAATCAGGAATCAGGGCACAATTTGTTTCGCGGCTAAATCCGGTTTCTGAAACATCTCCTCCAATGCTTAATGTATATCCTTTTTTTATGGCCTCTTTAATAGCCTTCATAAAAACATCCAGAGGCACATTGTAATAATCCTCGCTGTGCCACCAGTTATCCGGCACTTTGTACTCCACTTTTTGCCAGTAGGGTTCTTGTTTATAGGAAAGGATTTCCACAAAATCATCCGGATTTAGTTTCAGGTAGTCTTTCATATAGGTCATGGGTGTATATTTCTTCCCATCAACGACAAAACTTACCGGAGGTTTTCCTAAGTAATGGTTCATTATATCTTTTATGGTTTCCAGTCCATACTCCATATTCCAGGCATTTGATTTCTTCATGGAACTCAGGAATCCATTCATTTCATCCATCATTTTTGCATGTGTGTGAAATTTCCGGCCGTGTAACAAACCGGTATATTCACTTTCAGGAACTACACCATACATTTTCATTATCCGGGCAACAGCGTTTGCTTCCGAACCTTCTGCAAAATTGGACTTTCCTCGCTTTTCAATAAATCGCCTTGCCTTTTCAACATACTCCCAGTAAACGGTATAGATTTCTGAAAGTTTGACTTGTTTTCCTGTTTGACGAAAGATTTCGGATTCATAAAACGAAGAGGTAGAAAAGCACCAACAAGTACCGGCATTTCCCTGAGAGATGACAGGTTGACACCATGCAGTAGTATACAGCGAAGGGTCGTTGGGCAAATCCATTCCCGACTGATCCATAACAAACCTTTTATAAGGCTCTTTCTCTGTAAGTTTTTCATCAACGGCATTTACATCTTTCAAAATCGACTCATAATAGTAGCCTTCTCCTTGTTTGTAAACCTCAATTTTCCCTTTACTAACATTCTTTTGTGCGATTGCGCTTGTAACAAACAACGCGCAAATCAAGGCAATTAAAATTTGTTTCATTCTTCTCTAATTTTTCCCTGCTCACAGATAGAGCAAAGACATTAAATATTTTATTAAACTGATCCTTAATTTACACATTTGAGAAATGAATCAATGATATTTACCTAAATAGATCAGGAACGACCATACTTTCATCTACCAAAAAACGGATGCGTTCTCAACACATTACCAATTCATTTCATAAACAGATTTATCAAATAAAATAACCAAGAAAGAAATACAACACAACATCTTGATTATAAAAACTTGTCAATGTACAGTTTTTATTTTGATGGAAACCTGACCTTCCTCATTCAGTAGGAAAAAATTAATATGAAGTTATTTTAGGATTAATTGAAAAGAAAAGAGTCTATACTGGAGTTATTTCTCGTTCAACATCTCCATAACATAATCCAAATCAACATCTGGATGTAGAATCTGATAGTGTGCCTTTATATAGAATTCGTTTCGGTTTTGCAAAGTTTCATCAATAAAAGCAATCAACTCTTCGCGCGATTTTCCTTTTATGAGAGGCCGCTCGGTTTTTGATTTAAGCAAACGGTCGGCCAGAATAGTAGGCTCAATATTCAGATAAATTGTTTTCCCTGTTTGGTTCATTAACTCCATATTATCAAAGAAACATGGAGCCCCACCTCCGGTAGCGATAACAATATCTGTAAACTCAGACAGTTCTTCCAATGCTTTCCGCTCTTTCTGCCGAAACCCTTCCTCTCCTTCCTCTGCAAAAATCTGTGGAACGGTTTTACAGTTACGCTCTTCTATATAATGATCCATGTCAACAAACTGCAGCCCTTTGTCTTGCGACAAACGCCTTCCCAGCGTTGATTTTCCACAGCCCATATATCCAATTAAATAGATTCTCATACTTTTCCAATTCAAAGATCTGAGTTCAGAAGTTTTACGTTTAAAATTCAACGTTTTTTATGCTTCCCAATTTACAAAGTTTCAATTCGTACCATTGGAACTAAAAGAGCGACATTTGATTTGTATCATCTTCATCTTTGCCCGGACGTTTTATTTCAAAAGGAACATCATCTCCATCATCCATTCCTTCCGGCTCCGATTTATCATCCTCATCCTTCACCACTGGTTCCACCTCTTTTATGTTTTCCACCTCGTAATTTGACAGTCGCTTTCCTTTTGCCTTCCAGGATTTTACACCAATAAACTCTGCTACTTCTATTATTTCGTTCTCTCGCTCGGCATTTTTCCCTCCAAACTCAAGTTCCAGCCTTGGGTAACGCACCCAGGTTACACTTATCAGTTTATTATCCGGGTTGTCACCAATAAAACGAATCATCTTCCCTTCCGACTCTTCTATTTCAAACCGCTTAACATAGTAAAACTGTTGTTCTGCATCGAAATATACAGCCGACAGAACTTTGTCCGGATTGTATTTTTCAATGTGCAAAATATCCTGTTCAAAATGGTTACTCAAATCATAGCTATATAACTGATATTCCCCATTCTTATATAAAACCAAAATTTTGTCTTCGCCGGAGAACTCTCCGAGAAATCTTCCCCGGTTTTCGGCATTCAAGCGGAGCACATCATCGTCAAACCAAATTTTTCGCCCACCAAGTGTTGAAACCCCTTTTTCCTTCAGATTAATTTTGTGTACCTCGTATTTTGTAAGAATATTCCCCATAGACTGCCGGCCTTTTATAGCCAGTTCACCAAGGTCAACCTCAAAAATTAACTTTTTAATTCTTGGCTTTGGTTTCAAAACCACTTTTAAAACCTCTGCCTCTCCGTTTGGGTTATCAGAAAAATAGGTTACTCTCGACCCCTTTGTCCCCTGCGTAAGATTATATTCCTTATCGCGTGTAACACCGGTTACAGCAAACCTTTTCATGTAAGAAAAGCCCGTACTTCCATCCCTGTAAACAGCATTATAAATGGTCCGTTTGTCATTTTTTTTGAAAACAGCAACATGTAACGGATTTTTATCAATAAAGGCTTTTTCAGAAACTTTTGTTATAAAGTATGTTCCATCGCGGCGAAAAACAATTACATCATCAATATCCGAACAATCGCAAATGTATTCTGCCTTTTTCAAACCGGTTCCCATAAACCCCTCTTTGCGATCTACATATAATTTTTCGTTTTTCACTACTACTTTCGTAGCCACTATATTTTCGAAACTTCTGATTTCGGTTTTCCGTTCACGCCCTTTTCCATACTTTTCTTTTAAATGGCGGTACCAATCAATGGTGTAGGGAACAATATTTTGAATATTATTTTCGACTTCTGCTATTTCATCTTCAATTGCCAGCAGATTTTCATTGGCTTTGTCGGTATTGAATTTCAGGATTCGGGCCATCCTGATTTCCATTAATTTCAGAATATCGTCACGAGTAACTTCTCTTTTTAGTTTGGGTTTCCAAGGTTCCAGGCGTTTATCGATATGGGCAACAGCCTGATCCATATTTTCCGATTCCTCAAACTCACGATCTTTATATATACGTTCTTCTATAAATATTTTCTCAAGAGAAGAAAAATGCCATGATTCTTCAAGTTCACTTTTCTTTATCTCCAGCTCTTGTTTTAACAACTGCAGCGTGCTATCAACCGAACGCTTGAGAATATTTGTTACCCCAATAAAATGAGGTTTATCATCCTCAATTATACATGAATTAGGAGACAGGGAAACTTCACAATCCGTAAAAGCATACAGTGCGTCAATGGTTTTATCAGAAGAAACACCGGGAGCAAGATGTACCAATATTTCTACATTACCTGCTGTATTATCATCAATTCTTTTTACTTTAATTTTTCCCTTGTCATTCGCCTTTACAATGGATTCGATAAGCGTGGAAGTTGTTCGACTAAAAGGGATTTCGTTGATAACCAGCGTACGATTATCTAATTTCTCAATTTTAGCTCTTACTTTAATTACCCCCCCCCGCAATCCATCATTGTATTTACTAAAGTCGGCCATTCCTCCGGTTGAAAAATCAGGATAAATTTCAAAATCTTCATCCTTTAAATAATGAATAGATGCATCAATTAATTCATTAAAGTTATGCGGGAATAATTTTGATGCAAGCCCAACGGCTATACCATCAACTCCCTGCGCCAACAACAAAGGAAACTTCACTGGCAAAGTAACCGGCTCTCTTTTCCTTCCGTCATACGAAAGTTTCCACTCTGTTGTTTTGGGGTTGAAAAGCACTTCGAGGGCAAATTTTGAAAGACGGGCTTCAATGTAACGCGGAGCAGCGGCTCCGTCACCAGTTAATATATTTCCCCAGTTTCCCTGTGTCTCAATTAACAAATCTTTTTGCCCAAGCTGAGTAATGGCATCTCCAATAGACGCATCGCCGTGAGGGTGGTACTGCATGGTTTGCCCGATAATGTTGGCCACCTTGTTAAAGCGCCCATCATCCATTTCGCGCATTGCATGCATAATACGACGCTGCACAGGTTTTAACCCATCATTAATATAAGGCACTGCACGTTCCAGGATAACATAAGAAGCATAATCGAGAAACCATGTTTTGTACATTCCCGATAAATATATTATCTCCTCTTTTACGTTATCTTCATTCTTACTTTCTTCGTTCAGATTACCCTCTGACATTTCATCGTTTTCAGCCATTTCGTCCTTTCTATCCAGAATTTATTTCGTTGCTGGGGTTAATATTTAAGCTACTTCGTCTTTTTCCACGTATAAATTATCAATAATAAAATCCTGCCTGTCGGGAGTATTTTTCCCCATGTAAAATTCAAGCATCTGAGAAATCGACTCCTGTTTTTTCATTAACACCGGATCCAACCGTATATCTTTTCCTATGAAATTCTGAAATTCATCAGGCGATATTTCTCCAAGCCCTTTAAATCTAGTTATTTCCGGTTTTCCTCTCAGCTTCTGAATGGCATCTTCCTTTTCTGCTTCGGAATAACAATAATATGTTTTTTGCTTATTTCTTACCCTGAAAAGCGGGGTCTGCAAAATAAAAACATGACCTTTACGAATCAAATCAGGAAAAAACTGAAGGAAGAAAGTTATAAGCAGCAATCGGATATGCATTCCATCAACATCCGCATCAGTAGCAATTATAACTTTATTATACCGCAAATCTTCCATGCTCTCTTCAATGTTCAAGGCAGCCTGAAGAAGGTTGAACTCTTCATTTTCATAAACTACTTTTTTGGTAAGACCGAATGTATTCAGTGGTTTACCTCGCAAACTGAAAACAGCTTGTGTATTAACATCTCTCGATTTGGTAATTGATCCACTGGCCGAATCCCCCTCGGTTATAAAGATGGAAGAATCTTCCTTTCTATCGTTTTTATCATTAAAATGTATACGACAGTCGCGCAATTTTTTATTATGAAGGCTTGCTTTTTTTGCACGCTGTTTAGCCAGCTTTTTTATACCGGAGATAGCCTTTCTTTCCCGTTCCGACTCAACAATTCTTCGTAGCAATACATCTGCTGTTTCCTGATTTTTATGTAGGAAGTTATCCAGCTCTTTTTGCAGGAAATTACCAACATGAGCACGAACAGATGGCCCGTCGGGTGCAATATCTTTTGAACCTAATTTTGTTTTGGTTTGCGATTCAAAAACAGGTTCTTCCACTTTTATACTTACTGCTGCAACAATGGAAGCTCGTATATCAGAAGGATCAAAATCCTTTTTATAAAAATCACGAATAGTTTTTACGTATACCTCACGAAATGCTTGTAAATGCGTTCCTCCCTGCGTGGTGTGTTGTCCGTTTACAAATGAATAGTAATCTTCGCCATATTGGTTTCCATGAGTAATTGCCACTTCAATATCTTCGCCTTTCAAATGAATTACCGGATAAATGGAATCATGATCCATGTTTTCCTCCAGCAAATCCCGAAGACCGTTACGCGAATGAAATTTATCCCCATTATATTCGATTACAAGCCCGGCATTCAAAAAGGTATAATTCTTTATCATATTAATGACAAAGTCGTTGATGTAACGAAACTTTTTAAACACTGCCAAGTCTGGCTCAAAAACCACCTGTGTACCATTGGGCTCATCCACTCCCTGAAAGTCTTTCTCACCGGTTTTTACTCCCTGGCTAAAATAAACTTCTTTCGACACACCTTCACGTACAGCTTTGATTGTAAAATTTGAAGACAACGCATTCACGGCTTTAATACCAACACCATTCAACCCTACCGACTTTTTAAATACCTTTGAATCGTATTTTGCGCCGGTATTCATTTTGCTGGCTACATCTACCAATTTCCCCAGTGGAATGCCCCTTCCATAATCCCGAACCGAAACCTTATCCTGATCGATATTAATAGATATCTTCTTTCCGTACCCCATCATGAACTCATCGATGGAGTTATCCATAACCTCCTTGAGCAACACATATATCCCATCGTCGGCTGAAGAACCATCCCCCAGCTTTCCAATATACATCCCCGGACGTTTCCGGATATGCTCCTGCCAATCTAATGTTCTAATCGTTCCTTCGTCGTACTGTGGAGTTGTCATAATACATGCAATTTGCCACAAATATAATCAAAACAACAGTGTTTTCAATCCCCGCAAACAAACCAATAACTAACATTTAAAAGTTGAAAAATATTGATAATTGTTAATTTATACTCCTTGGAAACACTGCATTCCAAATGAATTTACACTACCGCCAAACGGGAGAAAAAGTAGAACACAAATTCTTTTCACCAAAAGGCATACATTATTATTTGAATATTTAATATATGGATCTTCTTCCGTGCAAATCACCATCCATCTGAATTGAGTATGTTTGCAAACTCAAAAGCAAGAAGCTTTCTTCCGCCATTGAAGATGAATCTAAAAACAGGCACATATCAGACAAAGGCACTAAATCAGTTAAAGCACACTTTTCGCTCATTACAATACAGAAATTACCGGTTATTTTTTGGCGGACAAAGTATTTCGCTAATTGGAACCTGGATACAACGTATTGCCATGCCATGGCTGGTATACGATATTTCACATTCGGTGGTTTTACTTGGAATTGTTGGTTTTGCTTCGCAAATCCCTACCTTTCTTTTGGCTTCATTTGCCGGAGTAATTGTTGACCGCAGCAATCGCTACCACATTCTTATTGCTGCACAAATACTGGCAATGCTTCAGGCTCTGGCTCTTGCCTCCTTGTTTTTTATGGATACAATACAAGTATGGCATGTTATTGCATTAAGTATCCTTCTCGGAGTTATCAATGCTTTTGATGTTCCTGCGCGCCAGTCTTTTTTAGTTGAAATGGTAGAAAAGAAAGAAGATCTGGGAAACGCAATCGCATTAAACTCAACAATGGTAAACGGGGCACGATTACTGGGGCCGTCAATTGCTGGTGTTTTTATTGCAGTAGCAGGCGAAGGAACTTGTTTTTTGATTAACGGACTAAGTTACATTGTTGTTATAGCCTCACTTTTACGAATGAAAGTAAAACCCAAAGAACAAATTAAAAAGACAACAAATGTCATTCATGAATTAAGCGACGGATTTAAATATACATTTGGCTTCTTCCCTATCAAATCGATTATCTTATTACTGGCAACCATAAGTTTAATGGGCATGTCTTATTCTATTTTAATGCCTGTTTTCGCCAAAGAAGTATTACACGGAAATTCAAATACCTTCGGATTTTTAATGGGAGCTTCCGGTCTGGGGGCACTAAGCGGAGCTTTGTACCTTGCATCCCGCCGCAATGCAGTTGGCCTTGAGCGGTTGATTCCTGTTGCAGCCGTTGTTTTCGGCGGAGGGTTAATTGCGCTTTCATTCTCAAGTATTTTCTGGGTTTCGATGCTCATGATGGTTATTACCGGACTGGGAATGATGCTGGTTATGGCATCGAGCAATACAGTTATTCAAACCGTTGTTGACGATAACAAGCGAGGCCGGGTGATGAGTTTTTATGCAATGGCTTTTATGGGCACAGCGCCTTTTGGGAGCCTGCTTTCCGGCGGACTGGCTAAAATTATCGGAACTCCACTAACCTTGTCAGTTGCAGGAACGACCTGTATTATTGGGGCCCTTCTATACTTTCGAAAAATGCCGGATATGCAAAAAGCCATTCAGCCGGTTTATGCACGTCTGGGAATTTTAACTCAAACTACACAAAAACAAAAGGTCACTTCAAAAGACTCAGACATCTCTTGATTAGAAAACCTATATGATACCCATTTTTTTCATCAGGAAGGTTGCATTCATCGTCTGTGTTACTCCTTCTGAAAGACGATAATCAAACACCAATTCATCATTTTCAATCCGAATTTCAAAACACAAATTACTAATCTTTTCAGGAAATTCGTTTTGCATCTCGCTCAGCTTCAAATCGTGAGTAGCAATTAACGAAACAGCCGGCAACTGAACCAGTTTCCGAACAAGCTCTTTCGAACCATTTAGCTTATCCACTGAATTTGTGCCTTTTAACATCTCATCCAGAATAACAAATATCTGCTCGCCGTTCTGCAAACGCTCAAGCACTCCTTTTATACGCTTCAGTTCCGCAAAAAAGTATGATTCATCTTTCAGAAGCGAATCGGTTGTCCGCATGTTGGTATATAAATCGATGGGGGTAAAAGTAAAGCTTTCAGCACAAACAGGCGCGCCCATTCGCGCCAGCACCAAATTAACACCAACTGTGCGCAAAAAAGTACTTTTACCTGCCATATTAGCACCGGTAACCACTACCACCTGCGACCATCCATCAATCGACAAATCGTTACATACTCTTTTCTCCGGGTTCAAAAGCGGGTGCCCCATACCAGATGCCTTCAAAGTAAAATCCTCATCATTTACTTTCGGAAAAACCAAACCTTTATTGTTTCTATAAAAATTTCCCAAACTCCCCAGAGCATCAAACTCGGCAATAACTTCGAGCCAAACAGCTAAAGAATGATGATACGTTTTATGCCATTCCCAAAGTTTGTAAACACACCTTACATCCCACAAAAAAATGGAATTCAGAATAAAAGCAACAATAATATTTCCACGGTATTCAAATTCGGCAACTTTCTTTTTTAGTTGAGAAAAAATATAGCTTGCAGATTCAGGACGAGAAACCTCCTTATGCAGGCTACTTAAATATTCTGACTGAAAATCTTTTGTTTCTATTTCCTGCAACAACTGCATATATTTCTCCAAAAGCTCTGATTTCCGTCCAAAAAATTTGAAATATTCGTTTACCTTTTTCCCATACGAAAAAAATATCCCCCACTGAATAAGAACCATCAACCAAATAAAAATATTGGATATTCCCAAAGCAGCCGGAACAATAGCAAGTAAAGTGAGCGCCGGAACAATATTTATAAGCCACTTAACACGGACACTATTTTTAAGCTCCATTTCCATTGCCGACCACGACTTAATCTCCTTGCTTATTTGTTCTGTTTCATTAAACAATTGTCCATCGGCCTGAAATTGCAACCGCCATTCAGGTATACCGGAAAGCTCTTTTACTGCTTCCTGTTTTTTCAAGATTTCCTGTTTCCGAAAAGGAGGATTCATTAACCAACCGGCCAGTTTTCGTTTCCCATTCTGTGTAGCTGCTCTATTAATAAACTGAAACAACGAGCCACCTCCAAACAAATCAAGATCGTAGGAGAAAAAATGGTTGGTATCCAAAAATTCTTCCCCGGTTTGAAAATGAGCAAAAGAATGTTTCAATGCAACTAACTCATCCTCTGTTATTTTTTTTAATATAGCAAGCCTCTGTTTTCTTTTATCCAGTTTACCGTTCTTTTTTATCAGAAAGAAGAAAAAAATCGTCAACGATGAAGAAGTTGCCGGAACAAGCCAGTTATGTATATCAAAAACAAATAGCGGAACAAAAATCAGAATAAATACGAAAAACCGAAACCACGCTAATCGCTTTGAATTACGGGTTACAACGTCAAATTCAGAGGTATACCGTTCATGATTCTCTTCATAGAAGGCATTTACAGATTCACTCATATTTTACAAATAATTATAATGGTGCAGAATATACGCCATTACAAGAACTGTAGTAGCAAGCACACCAAAAACAAGAAATACAATCCCCACCTGTCCATTTTCAAGTCTTGTCTTTTCAACTTTCGGAGGGCGGGCAATAAAAAAATGATTTTCAATAAACATCATTGTTTTGAAGAAGAAAGTCCCCAGCAACCACCCCAAAACAGCGCCACCTAAGATATCAAGCGGATAATGCACGCCGGAGTAAATACGCGAGTAACAAAAAAGCAATGCCCAGAACGACATCAACAAACTATACCGCCAGTTTTTAAAAATACGCGCAGTAAATATTAATATGGCAAAAGAATTAGCCGCATGAGAAGATACAAAACCATACTTTGCGCCTTTTCGCAACACATTGTGAACCATATGCTCAATAGCCGGATTGTACACAGGACGCAACCGCCCTACCGTTTCTTTTATAAACACAGAAATTTGATCGCTAGCCAAAATGGTTAGCGCTAAAAACACGATAATCAGTAACGATTTACTCCGATAATTTTTAATGAAAAAATACAGAATAACAGCATAAAATGGCAACCACGTTTCTTTACGAGTTACCATAAGCATTATGGTATCAAAAAAGTCATTAAAAAAACCATTTAGATATAGAAATACCTGTGTATCGTAATCCAGTATTTTTTGAAACCACTCCATTAACTATTCAATATTTCCCAGATTTTATCTTTTAACTGCTGTACATTAAACCCCGTTACCGAAGAGAAAAACATGTGCGGAATTTCTTTTAGCTCCTTACTAACCTCTTCCATCAGCTCTTTATCCAGCATGTCAGCTTTACTAACAGCCAAAAACCGCTGTTTGTCGAGCAGTTCAGGATTGTATTTCTCCAACTCGCTTAATAATATTTTGTATTCTTTCAGATGATCTTTACTATCCGCCGGAACCAGGAAAAGCAACATTGAATTCCGCTCGATGTGACGCAAAAACCGCAATCCCAAACCCCGGCCTTTATGCGCTCCTTCAATAATCCCCGGGATATCAGCCATCACAAAAGAACGTTGCTCCCGGTGACCTACAATTCCCAGGTTAGGAACCAACGTTGTAAAATGGTATTCGGCAATTTCGGGCTTAGCCGCCGAAACCACTGACAATAGTGTTGACTTCCCTGAACTGGGAAAACCAACTAACCCAACATCGGCCAGTACTTTTAATTCAAGAATTTTCCATCCTTCCACTCCGGGTTCTCCGGGTTGCGCATAACGAGGTGTTTGATTGGTTGATGATTTGAAATGATCATTTCCTAAACCACCGCGGCCACCGTTCATTAATACTTTTTGTTCACCATCTTTGGTTATCTCAAAAAGGAATTCACCTGTCTCTGCATCCCGAGCAATGGTTCCCAGCGGAACCTGCAGAATAATATCTTCGCCATCGGCACCAGTACTTCTTTGCTTCCCACCAGCTTCACCATGCCCGGCTTTTATGTGTTTCTGGTATTTTAGATGTAACAGCGTCCACATTTGCTGATTGCCTTCCAAAATAATATGGCCACCCCGGCCGCCATCGCCACCGTCCGGACCACCTTTCGGAATATATTTTTCGCGTCTTAAATGCGCCGAACCGGCTCCGCCATTTCCCGATTTACAAAAAATCTTTACATAATCAACAAAATTCGACTCTGCCATATTCCATTCCTTTTTAATTCTTCCCTATAAACAGTGCTATTCCATTAATACCATTCCCGCAGAAACGGGAATGGCAATCGGTAAAAATAGCTATAAATTCGCTACAACTTCCTTCATCCGTTCGGCAATTTCTTCAATCGTTCCCATTCCGTTTATACCGAAATGTTTCTCCTGAGGTTTGTAATATTCTATCAGCGGAAGTGTTTTTTCATTGTAAACATGAATCCGGTTTTCAATAATTGATTGATCCTGATCATCTGAACGCCCGGAACTTTTTCCCCGACATAGCAAACGGTTAACTAGTTCCTGTTTTTCAACTTCAAGACTCAACATTCCCAAAACAGGAGTACCATTCTCATTTAATAGTTTATCCAGAGCTTTGGCCTGAGCCACAGTTCTCGGGAAACCATCGAAAATAAACCCTTTCGTATCTTTGTTACTTTCGAGTTTGCTTTTTATCATTCCTATTACTATTTCATCGGGCACCAACTCTCCCCTGTCTATAAAACTTTTTGCTTCAAGCCCAAGCTCTGTGCCTGCAGCAATTTCATTCCTAAGTAAATCACCGGTAGACAGATGATCCAGCCCGAATGATTTAATCAGAAATTTTGCCTGGGTACCTTTCCCTGCTCCCGGGGGCCCAAACAACACAACATTTAACATTTTTTTGGTTTTTAATCGTTTATAACTGAATAGATATCTATTAAATTACGGCCATAGCCGTCATAATCTAATCCATAGCCTACGATAAAATCATTGGGAATTTCCAATCCCACATAATCCAATTTTACCTTTTTTGTTAGTGCATCGGGTTTTAATAGCAGGGTTGCAACCTGTACTTCTTTTGGATTCAATTGTTTCAACTGTTCCTGAATATTACTAATTGTAATTCCCGTATCAACAATATCTTCCAGTATAACTACTGTTCTTCCTTCTATGTTTTCATTTAAACCAATCAGCTGTTTTACTGCTCCGGAGGTTTTATCTCCTTCATAAGAAGCCAGTTTTACAAATGAAATCTCGGTTTCAATAATGTTAATACGTTTAAACAATTCAGCAGCAAACATAAAGGAGCCGTTAAGAATACAAACAAAAAGCGGATTCCTACCATCCAATTGCTCATTCATCTTTTCAGCCATCTCTTCTATAACTGAACGAATTTTCTCATACGGAATAAAAAGTTCAAAATTCTTGTCGTGGACTTTTACCTGTTTCATTTGCCATTCTCTCGTTAAAGGTTAATTTATTTTGGCCCCTTCCTCTTCTTCCCATCTTTAGCAATAAATAAAAGACTAAATAGTCCTAAAAAGAAAGGATTGATTTTTTTAAGTTGCCAAATTGCTGTATTTTTGCCAAAAAATTAAAAAGGCACAAATTAACAAAACAATTCGATTAACTGAAAATATAAGAAGCAAAACATGGAGCCAAAAGTTAGTATTATTATGGGGAGCACATCGGATTTAGATGTGATGGCAAAAGCAGCCAAATTGCTTGATGAATTCAAAGTTCCATTTGAGATAAATGCACTCTCGGCACACCGTACGCCGGAGGAAGTGGAAAAATTCGCAAAAGGGGCTAAAAACAGAGGTATTAAAGTGATTATTGCAGGAGCAGGAATGGCAGCTCATTTACCCGGAGTAATTGCAGCGATGACTCCCGTTCCGGTTATTGGAGTACCAATAAATGCCAGCCTTGCAGGCTTCGACTCCATTCTGGCAATTCTTCAAATGCCTCCGGGAATTCCGGTAGCAACAGTGGCAGTTAACGGCGCAATGAATGCTGCAATACTTGCCGTGCAAATGATGGCCACAGGCGATGAAGAATTAATGCAAAAACTGATAGATTACAAAGAAGGGCTAAAACAAAAAATTGTAAATGCCAACAAAGAACTTTCTGAGGTAAAGTATCAGTTCAAAACGAATTAAAGGCTACTTAAAATATTTTTCTTATTTTAGAGGGGGTATAACGCCCCCTTTTTTATGAAAAAAATTTTGCTGTTAACCACCATATTATTATTGACATTTAGCATTGTGTCATCCAATGAGAATTATCCTGCCGGAGCACGCTCCCTTGGCCTTTCACATTCGTCTGTATCTTTTTCAGACACATGGAGTACATTCCACAACCAAGCCGGAATCGGGAACATTTCAAATATTACATCCGGATTTTTTTATGAATCAAAATTCCGGATTGATGAATTATCGCTAATAGCCGGTTCTCTGATTTTGCCTGTAAAAGGAGGAGGATTTGGGCTAAGTTTCTTCCAGTTTGGGAAAGGTTTATATAAAGAAAATAAAATTGGACTTGCATTTGCAAAACCATTGGGAAATAAAGTTACAGCCGGAATTCAACTGGATTATTTCTCCCAAACTTTCCTGGAAAACGAGCGTTCAAAAGGTTTTGTTACTGCAGAAGGAGGCATTATCTACCAGCCTCTGGATGATTTATCCATCGGAGCTCACATTTTCAATCCTGTTTCAGCAGGAATTAAGACTGCCTTTGGTAAAATAGAATTACCAGCAACCATACGACTGGGGACTCATTATTCTTTTGACGAATCGGTACTCATAACGGCAGAAGCAGAAAAGCATTTTCACAATCCGCTTATTATAAAAACGGGTATTGAATATTTGCCGGTAAAAAACCTGGCTTTACGAATTGGAGTTTCGGGCAAACCAACTCGTTTCACCAGCGGCATCGGATATAGAACCGGAAAAATATCAACCGACATTGCTTTTAGTTATCATGGCAATCTGGGAATAACTCCTTCCATCTCTATTCAATTTATCTTGTAATGAAAGTAAAACTATTACATACGCTGTTTCCAATTTTTCTGCTGTTTCACATAGCACTTCGGGCACAGGAAGAAACCTCCTCCCGAAACATGGAAGCGATAATTGAATCGATTGCTGAAAACCTGGAAGAAGAAACAGATGCCTCAATTATCGTGGAAGATTTGGAAAAGTTGGCAGAATCACCTCTCAACATAAACTCAGCCTCTGCGGTAGAACTTTCGAAATTGCATATACTCAACGATATTCAGATTCAGAAATTAATGGATTACCGAAATATATACGGAGCCATTTATTCACTTTATGAAATAAATACCATTGATGGTTTCACCCCTGATTTATTATCCAAGATGGAACCTTTTATCTGGTTTGGGCCAGAAGAAAAAGAACAGATGCCACTTTCGGAAACAGTAAAATATGGAAGACACCAACTGTTACTTCGCAGCCAGAGTACTATTCAACAACCCAAAGGCTATAAACCAAAAGACGACGGAACAATTCCCTATGAAGGCAACCGGGCCAGATATTACACCCGGTACCGTTTCCAGGCTGGCGATTTAATTTCCACAGGAATTACAGCAGAGAAAGATCCGGGTGAAGCCTTTTTCTCAGGTTCCAACAAAAGAGGTTTTGATTTCTATTCTGCACATTTCAGCATGAAAATCAACGATATTGTTCAAAATGTAACATTGGGCGATTTTGTAGTTCGCTCAGGACAAGGAGTCGTTTTATGGCAAGGGTTCTCAACAGGAAAGTCAGTTTACACTTTGGATATACAGAAAACCAACCAGGGAATACGTCCGTTTACATCTACCGATGAAAATCAATTCTTCAGAGGAATCGCTACTACCCTCAAATTTGGAGATGGAAAACTGGATTTATTCTATTCACGAAAAAAGTCGGATGCCAATCTTGATTATTCCGATTCAAACGAAAACTATTTTACAAGCCTTCAAACTTCAGGGTATCATCGTACGGAAAATGAAATTCTTGACAAAAATTCAGTAATGCAAACCAATGCAGGCGCGGTGGCAACATGGAGTTTTTCAAACATAAACATTGGAGCAACCATTATAAAACAAAACTTTGAAATTCCATTTATCCGAAGCGATCAACTTTACAACAAGTTTCGCTTTTCGGGCAAAGAAAATTTAACCGGTGGCATCAATTATTTATACAGTAAGGGGAAGTATCAGATTTTTGGTGAAGCGGCAACATCCAAATCGAAAGGGAAAGCGTTTTTACAAGGAGTTATTATATATATAAACGATCAGGTAGGTGTCTCCGGATTACTCCGGCATTTTGATAAAAACTATCATGCGCTATGGGCAAATGCTTTTACAGAAGGAAGTTCTGCAGAGAATGAGTCGGGTTTGTACCTCGGCACTCGAATACTCCCTGTAAAATTTGTTACGCTACATGCTTATACCGATTTTTACCGTTCCCGCTGGATAAGTTACTCAACCGCTGGTCCGTCAGAAGGACAAGACATTTTTGTTCAAGCTGATTTTGTTTTTTCACCCCGGATAAAATTCTATATACGGCATAAAAACGAAACAAAAGATCAAAAAATGACATTGGATGAAAGATATGTAAATGAACCTGAAACGACAAAGAAAAATCGCTTTCATTTCCAATACAAACCATCAGAAAAAATGACACTAAAAACTCGTTTCGAACACTCCTTCTTTAGACAAAGCCAGAAAGAAAATGGCTTTATGATTTTTCAGGATGTACAGTTTTCTCCGCTAAAAACACCGATCAACTTTGCTACCCGTTTAGCCTGGTTCTCCACGCCAAGTTACAACACACGCATTTATGCCTATGAAAACGATATTCTATATGCTTTTTCAATACCAGCATATTATGGCAAAGGATTTCGCATGTACCTCAACTTAAAATACGAAGTTAGCGACAAAATAGATGCCTGGCTAAAAATTGGCAATACCTTATGGACCGACCGTGAAACAATTAGTTCAGGCAATAATGAAATTAGAGGAAACCAAAAAACCGAGGTAAAAATTCAGTTAAGGTTGAAAATTTAGATTTGAATTCTTTACTTTGCGTGTTTCCTAATAGTAAAACATGACAGAGTACGATTTTGAAGATATCCGGCCATACACGGACAAAGAAGTGCGAGAAAAAATCAGGTTATTGATAAAAGACCCTGTTTTCGATGAAGTTTTAATGCACATGTTTAAGGTCCGGCCAAAAGTTGAGATGATAAAGTTGCAATTACGAACCGTTCGAAAAATAAGGCAGTTGCAGGGAACTTTTATCTACGACATGTTGCGGATGATCATCAATAAAACTTCAGATGGGCTCACAAGTACGGGAATAGAGAAACTAGACAAAAAGAAACCTTACTTGTTTATATCCAATCACCGGGACATTGTTCTTGATGCTGCATTGCTGAACTATCTCATTTTTGAAAAAGGGATGAATACTACGCAAGTGGCCATTGGGAACAACCTGCTTCTTTATCAATGGATTGAACATGCTGTTAAATTAAATCGTGCTTTTGTGATAAAAAGAAACCTGGCTCCAAGAGAATTGATGGAGGCTTCGCAAAAAGTATCGCATTTTATCCGGCAGTCCATCACAGAAGACAATCTTTCCGTTTGGATTGCCCAACGTGAAGGCCGCACTAAAGACGGTTTTGACAAAACCCAGGTAAGTGTGCTCAAGATGCTAAACATGAGCAACAAAAAAGATTTCACAGAAGGGTTTAACGACCTCAATATTGTTCCGGTTTCCATTTCATATGAGATAGAACCTTGCGGGCTCGCAAAGATGAAAGAACTGATAAAAAAACAACATTACGGTCAGATAAAAACAAGCAAGGACGATCTAAAAAGCATGTCGATGGGAATGTTTCAACCCAAAGGAAGAATGCGTTTTTCGTTTGGAGAACAGATAAAACTAGATTTCAGCGAAGCAAAAAATAAAGAACAACAAAATAAAATAGCCCAAGATCTCGCAGCCAAAATCGACAAACAAATCTATTCCAATTATAAATTGTGGCCCAACAATTATGTAGCTTACGATTTATTAATGCAGGAAGATAGGTTCCGGCACAAATACACCGATGCAGAGAAAAAGCATTTTGAATTAATGGTGGAACAAGCCATGATCTTCATCGACTTCCCGATTACAGATATAACTGAACGGTTTCTAAAAATGTACGCGAATCCGGTTATTAATAAATTAGCTGTTTCAGAAAAAGTTTAAGCAATGCGATCAATTATCTGGGACTGGAACGGCACCTTGTTAAATGATCTGGATCTGTGCATCTCCACTATCAACACTTTACTGGATAAAAGAAATCTTCCTCTTCTAAATAAGGAAACATATAAAGCTGTTTTTTCATTTCCGATTATCGATTATTATAAAGCCGTTGGTTTTGATTTTACAAGGGAAGATTTTGCTGTTCCGGCTAAGGAATTTATTGATTTATATAACGGTAGGGTAAAAGCCTGCCAACTTCACACCTCGGTCGAGGAAGTACTTTCTGCTTTTAAAACACAAGGTATAAAACAATATGTTCTATCAGCAATGAAAGAAGATATGCTGGAGAAAACGTTAAAACATAACGGAATTTTCCATTACTTTGAGGGAATAGCCGGCTTAAACGATCATTATGCCGTTTCGAAAATAGAACGTGGAAACCAATTTATTTCAGAATTCAAGATAAACAAGAACGACGCATGGATGGTGGGTGATACCATTCATGACTTTGAAGTAGCAAAAGCGTTGAGATTAAATTGTATTTTAGTGGCAGATGGACATCAGTCGGCAGAGCGTTTAAAGGAAACCGGAGTACCGGTTATTCAAAACATCCGCCAGCTTATTTCCTCTGAAATAGTAACAGTTCGCTAAAATACGGCAAGTGCCCGTCAATATAAAATTGCAAAAGAATCTTCATATAATTAAATCACTATGCACTTTAAGATACATAGGGTTAATGAACGAAATTCAAAATGAATTTACAAATTAGAAAATATCACGTTTTTTTATATCACGGATAAAAAGTTGCAAATTGGTTTTGCCTCTGTACTCATTTTCTGTAATAGAGTAACAAACATCAAATGGTAAGCCGGAGGTTATTAGAGGGAATTTATCTGATTGGTTAAAAGCGATTCCCGGGAAGATTCCTGAATTTACATCAGGCTCTACCAAATCCAGTTTTAAATGCTCGCTATTTTTTCCAACCAAGCGGCTGGTTCCTGCATCAAAAACATCTTCAGTAACAAACACAGGCGTCATATTATGCGGCCCAAACGGAGCAAATTGTTTTAGGATACGAAAGAAACGGGGAGTAATTTCACTCAATGTAATCTTTGCATCCACCTCAATGGTCTGAACCTGTTGCATATCCGTAATCTGGTTGGTTACAATTTCTTCGAACCGCTGTCTGAATTCCGGTATATTTTCAATCTTCATTGTAAGCCCGGCAGCATACATGTGCCCCCCATAAGACTCTAGCAAATCGCTACACTGCCCAATAGCTTCATAAAGATCAAAGTCTCTTACAGAACGCGCCGAGCCGGTAGCTAACCCATTTGATTCCGTAAGAATGATAGTAGGCCGGTAAAATTGCTCAGTAACACGAGAAGCCACAATACCAACTACACCTTTATGCCAGTCGCGGTTATACAACACGGTACTGTTCATATCTTTCAGTTCTTCGCTGTTGGCAATCATATCAAGCGCATCCTGTGTGATATCCCGGTCAAGAGTCTTCCTTATCTCATTAAACGAGTCGATTTCTTCTCCCAGCAAATCGGATTTATCTTCATCGTTTGCCACCAAGATCTGTACCGACTTTTTCCCATGTTCAATTCTTCCGGATGCGTTTAACCTTGGCCCTATTTTGAAAACAATATCACTAACAGTAATCTCACTCCCATTTAACCCGGCAAAATTGATAATGGTTTGCAAACCAATACCGGGGTTTGAGTTTAACTTCTTTAGCCCGTAATATGCCAAAACCCGGTTTTCGCCTGTAAGCGGAACTATATCTGAAGCAATACTTACCACCAAAAGATCGAGCAAATCATATATTTCCTCCGGATCAATGTCATTTTTCTGACAATAGGCTTGTAACAGTTTAAATCCCACTCCACAACCTGAAAGTTCCTTGTATGGGTATTTACAATCGGGCTGTTTCGGATCGAGCACAGCCACTGCGGGCGGCACACTTTCATCAGGATTATGATGATCGCAGATAATAAAATCAAGCCCACGTTCTTTTGCATTGGCTATTTTTTCTACTGCTTTAATACCGCAATCAAGCACAATAATTAACGAAAAACCATTTTCCTCTGCATAATCGATACTTTTCGGAGATATTCCATACCCTTCGCTATACCGGTCAGGAATATAATATTCAATGTTTTCGATGCGCGATTCCAGAAAAGTATACATCATGGCAACCGATGTTGTACCATCCACGTCGTAATCGCCATAAACCATTACTTTTTCTTTATTAGCAATAGCTTTATCAAGCCGCTCAACCGCCTTTTCCATGTCCTTCATCAGAAAAGGATCATGCAAATCACTAAGGCGTGGCCTAAAAAACGATCGTGCTTCATTAAATGTTTTTATGCCTCGCTGTACCAATAAACGGGCAATTACCATATTAACATTTAGCGCTGCCGAAAGGTGCTTTACCTCGTTTTGGTCGCCCTGTGTTTTAAAATCCCAGATTCTGTCCATGCGTCACCTCTCTTGATTTTCCTGCCATTTAATCCGCAAAGATACAAATTGCCCAAGGATAATGGAAGAATAATTAAGCATCCGTAAAATTATTTTCTATTCTTTCTTTCTATCCCCTTAAGAATAAAAGCAAACCACATCTTTTATTATCTTTGGCAAAATTTTTTGAACGGGAAATACGCTTCAATTTCATAAAAAAGAAGAGTTAAAAATCAAGGAACACCGTAAAACGATAAAATTTTACGGAACCACAGCTAATACAAATTAAGATGAGCAATCAGGAATTAAGCGAACAAGAAGTAATCAGAAGAAATTCACTGCAAAAAATGCGTGAACTGGGTATCGATCCTTACCCGGCTGCCCAATACCATGTAAATGTAACCACATCGGAAATAAAAGAAAAATACGATGCAGAGAAGAACAATTACCAGGAAGTGGTTTTAGCTGGCAGGTTAATGAGCAGAAGGATTATGGGAAAAGCTTCTTTCGCCGAATTACAGGATCACACCGGACGTATACAAATTTATGTAAACCGCGATGAAATTTGTCCCGGCGATGATAAAACCATGTACAATGAAATTTTCAAGAAATTACTTGACATTGGCGATATTATTGGCATTAAAGGTTTCGCATTTATTACTCAAATGGGAGAACTTACCGTTCATGTAAAAGAAGTTACCGTTTTAAATAAATCGTTACGCCCTCTCCCTATTGTAAAAGAGAAAGAAGGCAAAACATACGATGCTTTTACAGATGCAGAACAACGCTATCGTCAGCGGTATGTAGACCTGATTGTGAATCCACACGTAAAAGATGTGTTTATTAAACGCACAAAAATTATTAATACCATGCGAGAAATGTTTAACGAGTATGGTTATTTTGAAGTGGAGACTCCTATTTTACAACCTATTCCGGGAGGTGCAGCCGCGCGCCCGTTTATTACACATCACAACTCACTAAACATGCCTCTTTATCTGCGAATAGCCAATGAACTTTACCTAAAGAGGCTGATTGTAGGCGGATTTGAAGGAGTATACGAATTTGCAAAGGATTTCAGGAACGAAGGAATGGACCGCACTCATAATCCTGAATTTACCGTAATGGAAATTTATGTGGCCTATAAAGATTATAAGTGGATGATGGATTTCACTGAAGAAATATGTGAGCGGGTAGCATTAGCATTGTACGGGACAACAAAAGTACAACTAGGCGACAATGTCATCGATTATAAACGGCCTTTCCCTCGTGTAACTATGGCAGAGGCCATTAAAGAACATACAGGTTACGATATTTCAGGAAAAAGCGAACAAGAGTTACGGGAAATTTGTGACAAGCTGGGTATTGAAACTGACCCGAGCATGGGAAAAGGAAAACTGATTGACGAGATTTTTGGTGAAAAATGTGAAGGTAATTACATCCAGCCAACATTTATTATTGATTATCCGGTTGAGATGTCGCCACTAACAAAAAAACACCGGAATAATCCGGAACTTACTGAACGTTTTGAGTTAATGGTAAACGGGAAAGAGCTTGCCAATGCCTACTCTGAATTAAATGACCCGATTGACCAACGTGAACGCTTTGAAGAACAGCTACGTCTTTCGGAAAAAGGTGACGACGAAGCGATGTTTATTGATCAGGACTTTCTGCGGGCTTTAGAATACGGAATGCCCCCAACTTCAGGAATGGGAATTGGCATTGACCGCTTAACCATGTTTATGACCAATAGTCCGTCGATTCAGGATGTGCTTTTCTTTCCGCAAATGAAACCGGAAAAGAAAGTTACTGTTGAACTTTCTGATGATGAAAAAGCGGTAATGGAACTATTAAAAGCGTCCTCTCCGATTGACTTAAATGAATTAAAAAAACAGTCGGGGTTAAGCAACAAAAAATGGGACAAAGCTATTAAAGGCCTTACTAAATACAAACTGGCCAAAGTGGAAAAAACCGGTGACAATTTAATGGTAGAGATTATTTAGAATGAGTATTGGAGTAATAAGATACAGAAGCCCCGGAGTTTTCCGGGGCTTTTATTTTGCTATACCTGAGAAGAACCAGATCATCTTCATTAAAATAACGAGATATTCAAAAAACACAAAACCACTTTTGGAAACAACAACTCAAAAACCATATAAAACAGAGGTAACCAGCAATGAATAAATACAGAGGCCTTCCCCTGAATGTTAAAAGCAAGACTCATACATCTATTCAGTTTTTCCTACATTTGTTAGGAAGTTGGTAAAACATTTGCCACTAAAATTGTTATTAACCAAACCAACTAAAAACAAATATGAATACTAAAAAAATTCAAATCTCATTTTTCGTTCTTCTGTCTTTACTTATTTCAATAACGGTAAAAGCGCAAGAACAAAAACCCATCCGACTGGCTGTTGCTGGAATTTCTCACGGACACAGATCATTTATTCTGGGGAGGCCGGACAAAGGCGACTTTAAACTGGTAGGTGTTTTTGATACAGATAAAGTGTTATTAGAAGAAACATCAGCCCGATACAAACTATCGTCTGACATCCTTTTCCAAAACCTGGAACAGATGCTGGATAAAACAAAGCCGGAAGCAGTGGTTGCATTCGGTTCAATATACGACCACTTAGCCGTGGTAAAAGCCTGTGCACCAAGAGGCATTCATGTAATGGTAGAAAAACCGCTGGCAGTAAATATGGAGCATGCCAAACAGATGGCCGAGCTGGCTAAGAAACACCACATTTTTTTACTTACCGACTATGAAACATCCTGGTATCCAAGCACAGCGAAATCTTTTGAAATGGTAAATAAAGATGGATTTGTTGGAAAAGTAAGAAAAGTAGTTATTCACGACGGGCACCGAGGCCCAAAAGAAATTGGCTGTGATAAATACTTTCTAAACTGGCTAACCGATCCTGTTTTAAATGGAGGAGGCGCCATTGTTGACTTTGGGTGTTATGGCGCCAATCTAATGACGGCTATAACCAACGGAGAAAAGCCCATCGCAGTCATAGCCATAACAAGGCGGTTTAAACCGGATGTGTACCCCAAAGTAGATGACGATGCCACTATCATTGTTTCTTATCCGGAATCGGAATGTATTATACAGGCTTCGTGGAATTGGCCTTTTAACCGGAAAGACATGGAAATATACGGAGATTCAGGTTATATTTTTGCGCTCAATAAAACGGATATGAGAATGAGAGGCAAGGATATGCAGGAAGAGGAACAAAAAAGAGTTACTGCAAATGATATTTCTGTTTATGAAGATCCGTTTGCCTATTTTGCCGATGTAATTCATCAAAAAATCACTCAACCCGAATATGGACTTTATTCTCTAAAAAATAATCTGGAAGTAGTAAAAATACTTGATGCCGCCCGGGAATCAGCAAGAACGGGAAAGACCATTCATCTAGGTGAATAGAATTATTCAGTCAATAAATGAATCCTTTTACATGAAAAAAATGTGTACAAACAGGGGTTACCTTTTGTCTTGTTTCGGAATATTTATATAAAGGACGCATTTTCATTGGAAGTCAAAAATAAAATTACATAGCGGTAATATTTATTTATTAATAAGATGGTGGGATACAATGATCTTGTATGTATTAGGATTTAATTTGGACGTTAAATTGATATTAATGAAACTGTCGCAAACCGTTCAATTTATTGGACGGTTTTTTTTCTTAATAAGATTACGTCCACATCATTATGTAAAAACGACCCTATTTAACCAAACAATGCAATATTTTAGTAGAATAGTGATCAGGTAGAATCAGAACACCTTGCTTATCAAGATGTTTTAAATGCAATTAGTAGTGGAAGGGTCTTGAAAATCAAGGCCCTTTTCCGTACCGAATATTTTTCAATTAATTGTCTGACACTAACTTTCAGATTAAGAATCCTACTTTGCAACAAACCTTACCATTTTTTCTTCAATCATTTGCTGAAGTTCGCGAAGTAAGGCTTGTTCATGTCTGTCAATTACCCCATCTTCAGTAGCAATATGTATAATTTTATCGTATTCATCACGTGTAATCACGTGATCTTCAATTGCCTTTTCAATCATTTCCCTCAGACGCAATGAACTGTCACTTATCTTATTATCCATAAATCCTTTTACTAATTACGAAATGTATCAACTACAAATATAATTAATTACCAAATATACAAATGCCGCCAATGCAGCTCCCAGCAAAGGCCCAAAAACAGGGATCCACGAATACGACCAATCATTTGCATCTTTGTTTTTTATGTGCAGAATTGAGTGAACTATCCTGGGACCAAGATCGCGGGAGGGATTTATAGCATATCCGGTAGTACCGCCGAGGCTCATTCCTATTGAAAAGACCACCAGAGAAACAGGTAATGCCCCCAGTGCGCCCATTCCAACTTTGGGACTACCTAAGCTTTCGTATTGCAGCTGAGGCAATGAGATTAGCAAAACAGCCAGGACAAGTACAAATGTTCCTACCACTTCTGAAAAGAAATTACTTTTATAGTTACGAATAGCCGGGCTCGTGCAAAAACAAGCCTTTTTTGCTCCAGGAGCAGAGGTAATATCAAAATGATTTTTAAAAAATATATAAACCATAAAAGCACCCGCCATTGCACCCAACATTTGCATAAAAATAAATGGGATAACTTTACTCCACGGAAATAAACCGCTAATAGCAAGCCCTACTGTTACGGCTGGATTTATGTGAGCTCCACTCATATCTGCAGTAGCCAAAACAGCTACAAATACGGCCATTCCCCAACCAGCAGTTATTACTATCCAGCCAGCTCCCTGACTATGTGTTTTATCCAGGTTTACGTTAGCAACCACGCCATTCCCCAACAATATTAAAATGAATGTCCCCAGGAATTCCCCAAAATATTCAATCATCTTATTTTAAATATTTTATTCTTAAAAAAAATAATTTTTAGCCACAGCATTGAAAGCTTTTACCTGCTCCTCGGCCCAGTTGCTTCCCCTATCTAACTCTTTTGCCATTAGATCGGCCACAACCGGAGCAATACGGACACTTTCCCGCGCATCAAGAAAAAGGGCGCGAGTTCTGCGGGCAAGCACATCTTCTACTGTACGAGCCATTTCCTTTCGAATAGCCCATGCCACCTGCGCTTTTCTAATCTCCAGTTTTTCACTAAGCATTCCACCCCATTCCTTCTCATTCTCTCCTATGGCAAGCACCCCTTCCTTATCTAAACCATAAACAGAGAGCGAGTCTGAATAAGGATCAATATCCATGCGAAAACCATGTACAGGAAGATGATGTGTGACACACTGCCGCTCCGGAAGACCACCAAGCATTATAGCTTTTTCGATGGTATCTTCAGCCATTTTCCTATATGTTGTCCACTTTCCTCCAATGATGGTAATTAACCCTGAAACTGAAATCAAAATTTTATGCCCACGCGAAATTTCCTTTGTTGCCTTTTTCTCATCTTCTGGTTTTGCCAAAGGACGTAACCCTGCAAATACACTTAGAACATCTTTTCGGGTAGGCTGTTTTACAAGATATTGCCCGGCAGTTTTCAGAACAAAATCTACCTCAGACTCTAATGCCACAGGTTCCAGAGAATGATTATCAATAAGAGTATCGGTTGTTCCTACTACCACATGATTATGCCACGGAACTGCAAACATAACACGTCCATCAGAAGTATGAGGAACCATAATCGCATATTTATTAGGAAGAAATTCCCGGTCGAGTACCAAATGAATGCCCTGACTGGGTGTAATCATATCTTTTTTGTGCGGCTCGTCCATCTGAATAACCTCATCAGAAAAAACACCGGTTGCGTTGATTACTACTTTAGCTTTTATTGTTAGCTCCTCCCCTGTTTCCTGGTCTGTAGCAACTACTCCTGAAATTAATTCTCCTTCTTTCAGCAATTGTGTTACCTTACAATAATTAAGTACACTTCCTCCATAATCAGCGCAAGTTTGCGCCAATGTTATGGCCATCCTTGAATCGTCAAACTGCCCGTCCTGATAAATAACACCTCCTTTTAAACCTTCTTGTTCTACTGTAGGAATTGCCTCTATTGCTTCTTCCCTGGATATGTGTTTTGATGGTCCCAGCCCCAGCTTACCGGCCATTAAATCATACACCTTTAAACCGATTGTATAAAAAGGTCCGCCCCACCATTCATACGTGGGAATAATAAACGATTGATTTGTTACCAAATGAGGAGCATTTTTAAACATCAATCCACGTTCTTTTAAGGCTTCAAAAACAAGGGAAACATCTCCTTGCTGCAAATACCGCACTCCTCCGTGTACCAGTTTTGTACTCCGGCTGGAAGTTCCTTTCGAAAAGTCGATTTGTTCAAGCAATAACGTTTTATAGCCCCGGGAAGCAGCATCTACTGCACATCCCAAACCAGTGGCTCCTCCTCCTATTACCAAAATATCCCATTCGTTATCTTTTTTTCGAATTCTGTCTAAAACCAAATTACGTTCCATTGGTGATTCATTTTATATTTTGAAAATTGGTTTTGTATGAATATTAATGCGATGCATACCACTTTTTACTGCGCTCAACAGCTCTTTTCCAACCTTTAATAACTTTCTCAACCTGAGTGGGATCATTTACGGGTTCAAACATTTTATCTATTTGCCATTGCTTTTTCACATCATCTACTCCTACCCAAAAGCCAGTTGCAATTCCGGCCAGATAAGCTGCCCCCAAAGCGGTTGTTTCCGTAATCTTAGGACGTACCACATTCGTTTTTATGGCATCTGCCTGAATTTGCATCAACAGATTATTGACTGCAGCACCACCATCTACACGTAGCTCATTAAGAGTAATCCCAGAATCTTCTACCATAGTCTCAATAACTTCCATCGAACGAAAAGCAATGGCTTCCAATGCTGCCCTGGCAATATGCGCTTTCCCGGTACCACGACTTAACCCAATAATAGCTCCGGTAGCGTATTGATCCCAGTGCGGGGCACCGAGGCCAACAAACCCCTGAACAAATGACACGCCGCCATTATCCTCTACTTCAGAAGCCAAAGCCTCAACCTCTGACGAAGCTTTGATAATCCCCAGTTGATCGCGTAACCACTGTACTACTGCTCCGCCAATAAATATACTTCCTTCCAGCGCATAGGTTACTTTACCATCCATTTGCCAGGCAATGGTAGTTAACAACTTATTTTTAGATTCGATAGGTTTATCGCCCGTATTCATTACAACAAAACAACCGGTTCCATAGGTATTCTTAACCATTCCTTCGTTTACACACATCTGCCCGAAAAGTGCCGCCTGCTGGTCTCCGGCAATTCCTGCAATCGGGATTTCTGCACCAAAATGGCCCGCTGCTGTTTTTCCATATATTTCACTGCTTTCTTTTACCTCCGGCAGAAGTGCTTGCGGAATATCCAATACCTGAAGTAATTCATCATCCCATTTTAATTTATGGATGTTATAAATTAAGGTGCGACTTGCATTGGTTACATCGGTAATGTGAAGCTTCCCGTTGGTTAATCTCCAGATAAGCCAGGAGTCAATTGTCCCAAAGGCTAGTTTCCCTTTATCTGCCAATTCTCTGGCTCCATGAACATTGTCGAGAATCCATTTGATTTTTGTTCCTGAAAAGTAAGCATCAATAATCAACCCGGTTTTTGCTGTAAAGCTTTTCTCTAAACCTTGCTCCTTTAAATCATCACAAATTCGCGAAGTCCGCCGATCCTGCCAAACAATGGCATTATATACCGGTTCTCCTGTTTCACGATTCCAGACCACAGTAGTTTCACGCTGGTTGGTTATTCCAATTCCTGCTATTTGTTCTGGCGATATTCCCTGCTTTTTAATTACTTCTTTAGCAACTTTTAGCTGGGTTTGCCAAATCGTTTCCGGATCATGCTCAACCCACCCAACCTGCGGATAAATTTGTTCAAACTCCTCTTGAGCTACATCTACGATATCGCCTGAATGATTAAATAAAATTGCTCGGTTGCTGGTGGTCCCGGAATCGAGAGAAAGAATATATTTTTCCATAAAATCAAGTTTAAGCTTTGTTAGTTATTGGAGCTTTGAATTTACAATTTTTAAAAGATTTTTGCAGAATGTTTTACAGTATATTCGATGTAAAAAATAATTACCCTTTTATCTATTGTATTCAATATAAGCCATTACAGGAGATTCCATTTAAGATTTATTCACATTTCAGAAATTCAATTAACAAAATATACAAAGCTCCTGTTTTAAAATTCTTTCTACATTTGCCTCCCAAATTGGGCAGATGAATATAAAAACAGATAAAATCGCAATTATAGGAAGTGGGAGCTGGGCAACAGCAATTGCAAAGATGTTGCTTGAAAATGTAAATGAAATCAATTGGTTTTTCCGAAAAACAGAAACCATTGAAGAGTTCAAAAAGTTAAGCTATAACCCACGCTATTTACAGAGTGTTGAATTTGAAACCAACAGAATTCATTTCTACAACGATATAAATAATATAATCCAGGATTCGGATATTCTTGTACTTGCCATTCCATCTGCTTTCCTTCCGCGCATTTTAGGCGATGTTGACATTGATATAAGCAATAAATATTTTCTTTCAGGAATAAAAGGAATTGTTACCCGCGAAAATCTTCTAGTGGTTGAATATCTGAATAAATATTTTGATGTCCCGCTTGAAAATATTGGAGTAATTGCCGGTCCATGCCATGCTGAAGAAGTTGCCCTTGAAAAACTTTCTTATTTAACTGTGGCATGTCACGATGAAGAAAAGGCAACTCATTTCTCGCAGTTAATTCAAAATAATTACATTTCCACATCTGTTTCAGATGATATTTGGGGAACGGAATATACTTCGGTAATTAAAAACATTATTGCCATTGGAGCCGGAATTGCGCACGGGCTTCGCTATGGAGACAATTTCCAGGCAGCACTGGTTTCAAACGCTATTCATGAAATCAAACGTTTTGTTGATACTGTTCATCCCATAAACAGAGATATCAAAGATTCTGCCTACTTAGGCGATTTAATTGTTACCGTCTACTCGCAATTTAGCCGCAACCGCATGCTCGGAACAATGGTAGGAAAAGGTTATTCGGTTAAAAATGCCATCCTCGAAATGAACATGATTGCGGAAGGTTATTTTGCTTCCCGCTCTATTTTTGAAATCAACCAAAAATACCAGGTTCCGATGCCAATTTCTGAAATGGTACATAAGGTTCTTTACGAAAATGCTTCGGCAAGAAAAGAAATGGACAAACTAACAAAACAGTTGAACTAAAATTGAGTAGCCTGCCCCGCTAGCAAACACTAGCAGGGAAAGGCTCTCCCACCACTCAGCGTACGGGCCTCGTACTGAGCGGTTCATTAAGATGTGGAGTAACTTTCTGGTAGTACGTAAGCATCGCTTCATATCCTCGTTTTCGCAGACGAGCCACTGTAATTGTCGTTCCAAGAATCGGACTTTGAGCAATTGCCCATCCGCCCATCCGCGAACGACTCCACTGGTAAGCCTGCTCCTGGGAGATCCCCAATCGAATCAGATTCTTGCGCTTGCGTTCCGGCTTCTTCCAGTGATGCCAAATGCAGTACCGCAGTCGGTTCCGAATCCACCCGTCCACATCTTTCAACTTAACCTGTAAACTGGCCAAGCGGAAATAATTGAGCCAGCCCCGTGTTACTTCGCCCAGTTTTTGAATACGCTCGTCGAAGCTCATCGGCGTGGTTTTACGGGTGATCACCTTTAGTTTGTACTTCAGGTTCTTCCAGCTTTTATCCGACGCAACCAACTGGTATTTGCCTTTCTCCCCTTTGCGGTAAGTAGGCACAAAACCATAACCCAATACCTTGAAGTTGACAGGGCGACGAATGCCGCTCTTATCGCGGTTAATCGGGAGTTTAAGTTTGTTGCGCAAAAAGCGGAAGATGTCGTTACCGGCTTTCCGGGCGGTTGATTTTGTTTTCAGGTAAATGCTAAAGTCGTCGGCGTAGCGCACAAAACGCAGGTTTTGTCGTTTCAGCTCTTTGTCCAGCTCATGCAGCATGATGTTGGACAGTAGCGGGCTGAGCGGACTGCCCTGTGGAACGCCTTTGCGCCGTCTCCTGAGCTTACCATCGATTAAAATCGGTGCCCGAAGCCATTTGCGGATGAGCCGCATGGTTAGCCGACATTTCACCTTGCGATAGAGCAGTTGCAGTAGAATGCAGTGCTCTACTTCGTCAAAGAAGCTTTTCAGATCAATATCGACAATGTTTTGAAAGCCGGAGTTTATATACTCCTGCGCTTTTAACACCGCTTGCTGTGCGTTCCGATTGGGCCGGAACCCATAGCTTTGATCTTCAAACTCCAACTCGAACCTTACAGCCAAGACCTGACCGACTGCTTGTTGCAATAGCCGATCGGTTACGGTAGGAATGCCTAACAGGCGTTTCTTTCCGTTCGCTTTCGGGATTTCAACCCCGAGAATAGCCTGAGGCTGATAGTTTCCCTGACGAATATCGGATTCCATCTGTTCCCTGTTATTACGCAGGTGTTGGTAGAGTTCCTTCACGCTCATGCCATCCACTCCGGCAGCTCCCTTGTTGGATACCACCTGTCGGTAAGCATGCATCATATTTCGTCGGTTCAAAATAGCCTCAATCATCGTTACTTCTTTGTTACCCTGTTCCGCCTAAGTAGGGGCTACGACCGTAAAAGGTCGATCCCAAACGAATTTGGAACATCTTAATGTTCAGCCCTTCAGTTAATCTGTGAGTCCTCCGCCGTTTTTGACAGCTCGTTTCCTTAACCTACTATGGCCTCTGCTGACTTCTCAGTGATTTGCATCGCTGAGACCTCCCCAGGTAAGAGCATCTTCCTTCCTCCAATCACTGCTGAATCTACTTAATAAACACACTCCATTTCTGGCTTTTGGACGTCACAATGATGTGCTTGCTCATCCGGTTTATTAAGCCTCGTATCCAGTTTCTGTTCGTCAGTACCAGAGTTTGCCGGTTGGCTTCCTTCACTGCATACCTCGCGGTAAACCAGCTTGCCACTTGCTAACGGTTCGAGGCGTTACCCCCGCCCGTAAGGGACTTGCACCCTCTGGAAATTTTTCATGCTTCACTTCTCCGATTTTCTTTCAAAAATTTGTATTTTCAAATTTTTTCCAGAACTTTCAGTAAAGTGTGCACATGCTCATGCTGGGCACACACAAAACACGGATTTCATAAAAAACAAAATCCGTGCTTCGTCCTATTTATCTCAGGTAAAAACTCCGGGCGTTATCTCATTTCCTTATAAGCATTAATCAATCCATTGGTAGAACTATCATGTCCAATAACCGGATCATCACCTTCCAATTCAGGAAGAATGGCTTTTGCCAGTTGTTTTCCCAGTTCAACACCCCATTGGTCGAAGCTGTAAATATTCCAGATAATGCCTTGTACGAATATTTTATGCTCGTAAATAGCAATAAGCGAGCCCAGCGAACGCGGGGTTAGCTTTTTCACCAAAATAGAATTAGTAGGGATATTTCCTTTGAAAATCTTAAAAGGAAGTAAGTCGGCTATTTCCCCTTCAGTCTTTCCTGCATCCCGAAGTTCTTTTACTACTTGTTCTTCCATCTTTCCAACCATCATTGCTTCTGTTTGAGCAAAAAAATTGGCCAGCAATTTAGGGTGATGATCTCCAATTTTATTGTGATTAACAGCCGGTGCAATAAAGTCGCACGGAATAAGTTTTGTTCCCTGGTGAATAAGCTGATAAAAAGCGTGCTGCCCGTTTGTTCCGGGTTCTCCCCAAATAATTGGCCCGGTTTGATAAGTTACCGGATTTCCATTACGATCTACATATTTCCCGTTGCTCTCCATATTTCCCTGCTGAAAATAAGCTGAAAAACGATGCATATACTGGTCGTATGGAAGAATTGCCTCGGTTTCGGCACCATAAAAATTATTGTACCAAATGCCAATAAGCGCTAAAATTACCGGAATATTTTTTTCAAATCGGGCGCTTTTAAAATGGTTATCCATTGCATGAGCTCCCTCAAGCAGCTCAATATAATTGTCATATCCGATTCCCAGTACAATTGAAAGTCCAATAGCCGACCACAAAGAATAACGGCCTCCTACCCAATTCCAAAAGCGAAACATATTTTTTGTATCAATTCCAAAAGCAGAAACTTCTTTAGCGTTTGTTGAAACAGCAACAAAATGTTTGGCTACATGGCCTAATTCCTTTGCCGATTGAAGGAACCAGCTTTTTGCAGAGTTGGCATTAGTCATGGTTTCCTGTGTAGTAAATGTTTTTGAGGCAATAATGAAAAGCGTAGTTTCCGGATTTACCTTTTTCAATGTCTCGGCAATGTGCGTTCCATCAACATTGGAAACAAAATGCAGGTTAAGATGATTTTTGTACGGTTTTAAAGCTTCTGTTACCATTAAAGGGCCAAGATCGGAACCGCCAATACCGATATTTACAACATCAGTAATCGCCTTCCCGGTGTATCCTTTCCATTCTCCCGAAATTACACTCTCAGAGAAAGCTTTCATCTGGTCTAAAACACTGTTTACTTCGGGCATAACATCTTTCCCGTCAACAATAACAGGTTTGTTACTACGGTTTCGCAAAGCAACATGAAGAACGGCACGATCTTCGGTTGCATTAATTTTTTCACCTGAAAACATGCTTTTAATCGCCTCATCAAGTTTACACTCAGCAGCCAGTTTCAGGAGCAAATCGAGAACTTTCTTATCGATACGATTTTTTGAAAAATCAACTAAAATTTCTTCAAATGTTAGTGAGTATTTCAGAAAGCGTTCCTGATCTTCTTCAAACAAATCTTTTATTTGGGTTGATTTGAATGTTTCAAAATATGCTTTAAGATTATTCCAGCTCTCTGTTGTTGATGGATTAATGTGTGGTAACATATTGTTTCGTTTTATTTTATTAGTTTATTCCAGTAATTTATAAAAATGTAAAGATAATGGTTTCACAGAATTGAATACAGATTGAAGCCAGCCTGAAGCAATATTTGGCAGTAAGGTAAAATTCCATAATCAACTCCCACTTTTGATAATACAAAACAGACAAAACGCCCCCTGTGTAAACCTTGTATTTTTCTTACTTTTACCAACAAATTATTAGTCCACTTTATATGAAACCGGAAGCAATAAAAGGTTACTTTTTCGCACTTGTAGCCACCCTGGCCTTTTCCAATGTTTATATTTTTAGCAAAGCAGCTTTAAACGAGGTTCACCTGGCTCAGTTTGGAATTTACTGGTTTGCTATTGGAACAGCATTAAGCCTCGTGTATGCTACATGGAATAAAAAACTAAAACAAATAAAGACATTAACGAAAAAACAAATAAAAATTCTGGTTATACTGGGTTTTCTGGAAATCCTTACAACTACTTCCTTCTTCCTATCCATTAATATTATTCCAGATCCTTCTGTTACTTCCTTCCTGGGGAATATGTACCCGGTAATGCTGACGCTGGGAGGAGTTTTCCTTTTGAAAGAAAAATTTGGATGGATTGAAATTGCTGGAGCCATACTTGCATTAACAGGTGCATTTATTATCAGTTATTCTGGTGGTACCACATTAAAAACGCTTTTTATAAAAGGTACCGGTATTGTTTTTATCAATGCTATTCTGGCTACAACAGCTAGTTTAGTTGTAAAAGTACATGTAAAAAAGCTGAGCCCTGAGTTACTAAATTTGAACCGGGTAGTTTGGCTGCTATTATTCTCGACCATTGTTTTCCTGTCAACGGGCGAATCGGTAATCATTCCTTTTTCTGCCTTCAAGAATATTGCCATTGGGGCTATTCTGGGGCCTTTTCTGGCTGTATTAACCGTTTATTACTCGTTTAATTACATTGAAGCATCTCGCTCATCAGTAGTTCAAAGCCTGAAAGGAATATTTGTTTTGATTGGCGCTTATCTCGTATTTAACACGCTTCCTCTCCGGCATCAATTAACAGGAGGGTTAATCACAGTAATTGGTGTTTTAATTATGACACTGGCACAAGCCGGGTTATTAAAAAGAAAGGCATAAAAAAAGAGACCGCCCTTTTGGGACAGCCTCTTTAATATTATTAAATCTTTCTACGGATTCTGATCTGAAGAAGTTAAATTTGGATTGGCATCAATTTCTGCCTGAGGAATCTTCCACACCCATTCGTTGTTTTCAGACGGCTTAGCCTGCTTAAATCCGTCTTGATAGAGGACTTCTGCTGCACCAGAATTGGTTTGATCCAGACCTTCATCCCAGCGAATCTGATCATGAAAACTAAAACCTTCGCCCCAAAGTTCTACTCTCCTTTGAAATTTAATTTCATCCATCAGTTTTTCCTGACTGTCAAAAACCGTCTTATCAAAAGCAACATCTCTGGCTTCTCCAAGCACTTCCAGTGCATCCTGTGCCCCCCCAATATCATTCAACATAGCTTTGGCCTCTGCTTCAATCAAATACATCTCAGATGAACGCATATAAATTACATCATCAGGATCAGTCGTTCCTGGCTTCTTCTGAAGAAATTTAACCGACATATACGGATGCGTATTGTGAGCAGATGTAGCCCCATAGGTGTTTACAATGTTCTCCCAAACAGTCCAGAAAGTATCAACATTATCATAATTGGGGTCATTGGGAAAATCATCAGAATCATCATTGGGCGTACCATTATTATTTATACCTCCTTCACCGTTAGAGGCACTCGGATTAGTATTTGGTGCCATAGGCAACCAGGCATCCCTACGATAATCCGTTTCAGGAATCATATTATATAATTCTTTGCTAATAATCTTTGGATTACTTCTGTTTTGGGTACCATCAAAAGTAAAACATATGTAATAGAAATAGGATTGAAAATAATTTGTTTCTGCATCAATTACGTGCCCCCCCCAAATTACTTCAGAAAGATCATACGTATTAAAACCTGACTTCCATCCGGTTTCATCCAATAATGGATAACCGTTTCTGGCTTGTGCTGCTGATGTTGCTGCTGCAGCCCAGTCCCCCTTAGATAATGCAATACGCGCTTTAATTCCATATGCAGCATTTAAAGAGATATGTGATTTATTACTGGGCGAAGAAGCATCCTTTAAATATTCTATAGCTAAATCAATATCTTTTTCAATCTGGGTATAAATATCTTCAACAGAAGAACGAGGCTCACTAGTATAAGGGGCTTCAGTAGCAAACAACAAAGGAACTCCTGGTTCCGAAGAAGGATCTGAACTTATTAAATATCCTTTTGCATATGTCGTTACCAACTGATGGTAAGCCCAGGCTCTATAAGCATGAGCCTGGCCAAGAATATTATTCATTAATTCATCCTTGGAAAGTTGGTCACTTTCCACCTTATTAATTATAGAGTTACAACTAGCAATAAAATGATATCTTTCATACCAAAACATCCTCACAGTGGTTAATCCTGGATTAATATGAGTTTGCCATTGTAAATCTCCCCTCATCCAACCATTTCCTGGAGAAGAGTGAATAATATTTCCTCCCATTGCATCAAACATTGGGATAAAATGACTTTGTCCGGATCTACTTGAATAATCATAATCATCAAGCGGAGATTGCGCATACATCATACGATGTAACCCATTAAGCACTGACATCATATTTTCCGGAGAAGAGAGGGCATCCTCTGCAGATATGGCATCAGTAGGAGTTGTATCCAAGAAACTCTTACTACACCCCATTCCTATAAAAATTGACAGAGTCAATAGTAAAATATTTATTTTCCGTTTCATATCGTATTTTTTTACTTTTATAATTATTAAAATGAAACATTAACGCCAAGAGAAATTACCCTGGCAGGATTATAGTCTCTTCCATCCGGAGTTCCGGAAAGGTTATACTGGGGATTCATTCCTTTCCTTGCTGTTTTAACAAACAAATTTTCCCCTGAGAGGTATAACTTCAAATTACTTATTCCCAGCTCTTTTATAAAAGGCTGACTAAAAGTATATGAAAGAGTCGTATTCTTTAATGACACATAAGAAGCATCAGTTAAAAACCGCGTTGACATCCGAACAAACAGATCTGTATTACCATTTTCCATTCTTGGGATGTTAGTTATATCCCCGGGCTGACGCCAGCCTTTTAACAAATCCGGATGTAATGCTTCTCCATATACACCTTCATTCATCATATCAGCATAGCCATAATCCAAGATTTTGCCTCCTATTCCATAGGTAACCAATACATCAAGGTTAAACCCTTTGTAATCAAAAACGTTGCGAACGGATCCAATTAAATCAGGAAGGGATGTTTCATTAGCATAAGCTTTTCCTGCTTTCGTATAATCATTGGTAGTTGCAAAAGTACCATCTTCATTTACTATTCTGACAGGAATCCCATCTTCAGTTTCATCATCATACATATAAAACAGAGCATCACCGTTATCCGCATCTACTCCTGCATAATCATAAATAAAATAATCATAACGCGAACGTCCCACATCCCATCTTTTTGATCCGTCAATAAATGCTGTAGGAATATCTGTAATTTTATTTTTCAGAGTAGATCCCTGGAAGGTCAAATCCCACATAAAATCATTCGTACTAACCAGATGACCCGTTAACCCAATTTCCAGCCCCTGATTATATACGGAAGCAACATTTGCTGGTCCTTCACTCAAACCAACAGATATAGGAAGAGGGACATTATATAACAGATCTGTTGAATTTTTCCTGTAAAATTCAATAGAACCATCTAAAAAATTATCAAAAACAGCAAAATCAACTGCAACATCCCAACTCTCACTGGTTTCCCAAGTTAAAGTACTGTTTCCTAAATCAGACCACCAAATTCCAGGTTCCCCTGCATTAGGCAAAAGCGAGTAACGTGGTTGCGAGATATAGTAATCATCCAGATCATCCTGTCCTACCTGCCCAAAAGAAGCTCTTAGTTTTAATTGATCAACAAACGTAACACTTTGTAAAAAACTCTCCTGATCAATACGCCAGGAAACTCCAACCGAGTAAAAGTTCCCCCAACGCACATCTTTCGCAAACACAGAAGAACCATCTCTTCTTGCAGAAGCGCTTATATAATATTTATCCTGAAAATTATAATTTATACGGGCAAAATATCCCTCAGTCCTTTTATCTGAACTGTAGCCGGAAAGATCAGATACTGTAGAGAAATTATCAAATTCGTATATTCCCGTTACAGTTTGAGTATTTTTCATTCCATTATTCTCAGAGTAGTGGCGATCAAAACTTTCATGCCCAAGGGTAACATCAATATTATGTCCGCTATCCAGACGCTTATTATAAGATAATATCTGGTTAAAATTCTTAACAGTTCTACGAAAACGTGTTTCCCTATATCTTCCGGAAGGTGAACCATCTCCAACGATATTATTCTCATATCTTTTCCTGATGTAATCATTAACATCTAAACCATAGTTCAATGCAAAAGATAAGCCGGGCATAATTGTAACTTCTGCGCTATATCTTGCTCCTATATTATTTGTTTTTTTAACTTCATTGTTCCATAATGTTTCTGCTACAACATTTCGACCAACGGCAAAAGCTCTACTCAAAATACCATATTCAGAATAACCTTCCCCTAAATCATATTGTTTTTCTCCATCGGCATCTAAAACAAAATCGCCTGTTGATGGGTCAACAATATAAACAGGGTAAATAGAACCAATTGTTTTTGCCACATAAAATGGATTATTATAGTTTGTATTATTTGTACTGAAGGGGCCTTCTTGATTTGACAAAGCAACATTTAAGTTACCACTCAATTTCAACCATTTTGTTGGAGTAAAATTTGAATTTAAACGTGTTGTCAAACGATCGTAACTACTAGTAATCACATAACCTTTTTCATCTAAATACGACGTAGAAAAATAAATATCATGTTTTTCCCCTCCTCCGGCAACATTAACTGAATAATTTTGTCTTTCTCCATTCCTCTTCAAGGCATCATACCAATCTAATCCTTTAAAAATCAAATCTGCCTGAGGATTTAACTTACCATCAGTTCCTACAATTTGGTCATTAGCTACATTAAACGGATTATAGCCCAAACGATTGTAAATACTACTTGAAGCTTTGATTGCAGCATCCTCATCACCACCTAACGAATTTTTATACGCTTCCCACATCAATTCGTAATATTGGCCGGGATCTGCAGCATCGTAAAAAGGAACACCTTGCGTAACCAATCCTATTTGGGCAGAGGCATTAACACGAATTCCTCCACTACTTTTTCCTCTTTTTGTAGTAATCAAAACAACTCCATTTGCAGCTCTCGAACCATAAAGTGCTGTTGAGGCAGCATCTTTCAAAATGGTCATCGATTCAATATCCTCTGCACTAATACTAGCGAGCGAGCCTTCGTATTGAATTCCATCAACAACAAAAAGGGGTTTGGTTGAACCATTAAGAGTTCCAACTCCTCGAATTACTATATCAGGCGAAGAACCAGGTTGACCAGAAGTAGAAAGAACCTGAACTCCAGTTGTAGAACCTTCGATAGCGGCAACTGCAGACGTGAGGCTTCTTGACTCAAGTTGCTTTGCTCCAATAACTTCAGCAGAACCAGTAAAAGCTTCTTTAGTTGTGGTACCATAAGCCACAACCATTACCTCATCGAGTCCTAAAATGTCAGCCTGAAGTGCAACATTTATTACAGCCCCAGTAATAGGCATCTCTGAAGTCTTCATCCCCACAAATGAGAATATCAAAGTTTGAGCATCTTCGGGAACATCCAAGTGGTAATAACCATCAATATTGGTTACCGTACCAAGAGTTGTCCCTTTCACAATTACCGAAACACCCGGGATAAAAGAACCATCATCGGCACTAGTAACAGTACCGGATATACTTTTAACCTGAGCACTCACAACCTGCATCCCTACTATAAGAATGCAAGTAACACACAGCGCAAGTTTTTTCATAGAAAATAATTTAAATAAAACAATAATAAATATTGATATACATTAATCTTAAATGTAAGTATCCTTCCATACAAAAGCCCAATACTTACATTTTCAACAGAGCACAATAAGTTAACTGACAATTATTTGCTTATCTTAACTATAAGATTTCCTGTATTTTTATCCATCAGCCACGAATATATATTAAAAATTATAAACAGAACACTTTTTAACAAATAGGCGTTTTATTGTTAATTTTTTAGAAAAACAACAGCTATTTACTGAGATTGTTTACTATACAAAATTTTGGACACAGACTTTATAACAAAAAAAAGATGTATCTGCAGTCTGACTAAATGAGACATCTTTAACCAAACTCCACTAACGGAAAGATAATTTATCTTTACCAGCCAAAACAAGAATAAAATGACCACTGGCTTGCCCGATATATATTTTTACAATCCAACCTGCGAATATGCAGTAGCCAATGAAAATATTTCATGGCAGCCGAACCTGTTATTGCAAAAAATGGAAGCAGATTTGGCAATTTTACCTTTATACCTTTCCAGCAACAATGATTATATTTTGGTTGACTCAATCCCTTCCTCTAACTTTTTAGAGTACATCTTCAGGTTAAATATTAGCCACCCAACATTTATAACGAAGAAGGAAGCTTTGCATAATAAAAATTTCCTAAATATTCAGAAAAATAAATTACTACCCTGGGGCTGGAGCCCGGCAGCACACAAACTACTGGAACCACTAAAAAAAAATTGTTCTGAGAATTTTACCTTATCCCCAGTTTCAAGATGGAGAAAAGAAAGCAAAGAGTTATATTCTAAGAACTTTGCAAAAGAAATACAACAGCGAATACGGGGAGAGATTGAGCCAGAAATTCGATTACCAGAAGAAATGCAGACGCAAACCTGCACAACAAAAGAAGAGATTGAGCACCTGCTTACCCGCTGGGAAAAACTAATGACAAAAGCTCCGTGGAGCAGTTCGGGCCGGGGATTGCAACCCATTACAAAAACACCTGTTCACCCGAAAGTATGGGAAAAAATTATGGGCGTTATTCAGGAACAAGGAACAATTATGGTTGAGCCTTATTTAAATAAAGTGATGGATTTAGCTCTGCAATTCGAAATGAAAAACGGGAAAATACAATTTCTGGGGATAAGCCGGTTTATTACCGATAAGAAAGGCCAGTACCAGGGAAATTTCCTCAATGGATTTCCAGATTCTTTATCCTCTGAAGTAAAAATGTTTGCTAATGAACTCCCTCCAAAAATACTTTCAACTTTAACAAAAACATTAGAAAGAAGTAAGTTAGCTTTATTTTATGAAGGTTTTTTTGGAGTCGACACTCTCATTTTCAGGGATACAGATAACAAATTAAAAATAAATCCTTGCCTTGAAATAAATGTAAGGCAAAATATGGGATTACTTTCGCTTCATCTTGAAAAACTAATTGTACCCGAAAAAAAAGGTTTGTATAAGACATACTATCACCCCTCTAAATCATATTTTATATTTAAACAGGAAATGGAAAAACAATTTCCACTGGAACTTTCCGGGAACCTTATTAAATCAGGTTTTATTTCATTGGTAGAGGCGAAGCCTGACACGCTTTTTGGAGCCTACATTTTAGTATAAAACAGAACTGAAATTTAAAAGAATCTGCCGGGAGTGAAATATTACGCAAGCACTTCTCTTTTTGGAGTATTTTTCATAAACTGAATTACTTCCTTTTTGTCGAAAGAAGCGGTTGCTCCCCTTTTTGTAGCATTTAATGCACCGGCAGCATTTCCAAAGTCGAGTGCTTTTTCAATCGATTTTCCATTCAAATAATAATGGAGAAATCCTGCAGAGAATGCCATTCCGGAACCAATGTTATCTTTCATTTTCACCTCATACCCATTACTCCAATATGCTCCTCTGCTTTTATGATATGCAAAAACCCCCTCTTTTCCACGCGTAACCAAAACAAGATCTAGTTTATAATTCTTAGCCAGTTGCTTTCCGAAAAACTCCAGATCTCCAAAATCCAGATTTAACTTCTCACACAAGGTTTCTACTTCTTTCTCTTTAATTCGAACAATGTTTGCCGCTTCAAGAAGAAACTCAACAACTCCTTTATTAAAAAAATGTTCAAAAAGCTTTAAGTCAAAAAACTTTCGGGAATCCGGAGACTCTTTAATTAATTCACGAATTGTATTTTTTGAAAGCCCAAAACGCTGAGGAAGCAATCCAAAAAAAAGACAATCGGCCTCCCGGGCAAGTTTCAATGCTTCTGATGAAAATTCAATATGGTCAAAGGCTACCCCCAACGTAACATTATAGATTGGGTCGCCGTTATCATCAAAAGTAATATTTACCGTACCTGTTGGAAATTCTGTATCCATTTGCACATTGTTGTCCTCAATACCTAACTCTTTCAACTTTTTTAACGCAGCATGCCCCAAGCCATCATCGCCAACACGTGAAAGCAGAAATCCCTCTTCGCCAAAAGAATTGCAGCGAAACACCATATTCGAAGGCGTACCACCAAGTACTTTACCGTTGGGTAAAACATCCCAAACAATTTCGCCGAATGCAACTATCTTCTTTCCCATTGATTGATTTATGCGCTGCAAAAATAAGCATTTATAAAAACGTTTCAAACTCCCGGGAGAAACAATTCATCAAAACAATTTCTATTCACCAATTTACGTGTCAGAGTAGATCTAAAATCTAAAAAATAACACCAATATACGTACAACAGAATGTGAAAAGCTCAAAGAAAAAAAACATTTTGATTTTTGACCTGTTCAATTACTAAATTTGATTATGAATTACTTAGCGCATCTATACTTATCAGGAGAGCAAGAAGCTACTATGGTTGGAAATTTTATTGGGGACTATGTAAAAGGAAAAACTTACCAGGATTTCCCTAAAAATATACAACACGGGATATTGCTCCATCGCCAGATAGATTATTTTACTGATAGTCACCCAAAATTCAGGGAAGCCAAAAAACTTTTAAGTGATTCTTACGGACTGTATGCAGGAATTGTTATTGACTTGTTTTACGATCATTTTTTAGCAAAAAACTGGAGTACATATTCCCCCCTAACTCTTCGTGAATTTACGAAATATTCACACGCTGTTTTGCTCTCTCACTTCAAAATCCTGCCGGGAAAAGTAAAAGGATTTCTCCCTTTTCTGATTCAACACAAAAGGTTAGAATCTTATGCAAAACCAACAGGCATTCAGCACTCGCTTGAAATAATGAGCCGCTATACCTCTCTTCCAAAAAAATCGCACGAAGCAATGCAAATTATGCAATCAAATCTTTCTTTTTTCGAAAAAAATTTTGCTGACTTTATGAATGAAGCAATCGATTTTGCTTCAACTAATTTTCAGGTTGAAATAAGAATTCCCAAAACATGACACTCCTTTTAGGCATGCATTTCAAAATATTCTTCTTCCTCAAAAAAGAACTGAGGCTCTCCAAATGCTGGTTCCAAATCGTCTATCCAAATAGCATCAGGATTAAATTTTGCGAAGAATGGTTTCCCAACCCAAGCAGGGTCTCTCCCTTGCAAAAAATTCAGGATAAATACTTTCTCCCCATGAATTTCTGATACTCCTACAATTTGAACCTTCCCCGGAGAACATGACATACTTGGGCCTTTCACTGTGCGATGAATCCCACTCACCTGATTATATGCATTTCGGTAAATATGCCACGCCCTATTTAATGTTACTGCGAAATAGTCCTGTGCCCCCGTATCTCTGGCTACAAACATATAATATGGAATAATCCCCAGCTTTACCTGTTCTTCCCAATTCTCTGCCCAAACATGAGAACTATCATTAATATTACGCATTAATGGAGATTGTGAACGAATTTGAACCCCGGCAGAAATAAGACGTTTAACTGCCTTTCTTACTGCTTTTGTTTGTAGTTCTCCCGGATGGTTAAAATGCGCCATTATTGCAATGTTTATTCCTTTCTTTTTCATTTTTTCAAACAAGGCTATCAACTCATCTGCATCGTCATCGGTAGTAAACCGGTATGGCCAGTAGCTCAACGATTTTGTTCCTATCCGTATATTTTTCAGATGTGGAATTTTAGCATTGAGAAGTGCGTTAAAATACATTTTAAAGAAACGGGTCTTCATCACAGCCGGATCGCCGCCTGTAAACAATACATCCGTAATCTTTGGATTTGCTTTTAAATAGCGTACCATAGAATCAGCTTCTTTCATGGCAAACTTAAACTCGTTAAGGGCAAATTGCGGCCACCGAAAGCAGAAGGTACAATAGGCATGACATGTTTGCCCTTGTGTTGGGAAAAACAACATTACTTCTCGGTATTTATGCTGAATACCGTTTAACCGTTCACCATTAAGTACAGGAACGTTATTCTCCTGTCCTGCCGGATTTGGATTGAGCTTTAGCCGAATCTTATTTATCTCATATTGAATATTTTGCTTCGAAGCATTACTCTTTAGTAACGTAGCTACGTTATCAAAATCAGTAGCATTAAGCATTTCTTTTTGTGGAAAATTAAGAATGAAAAACGGATCTTTCTCAAAATTATTCCAATCGATTAATTTATTAACTACATAATTATCTGTTTTAAAAGGCAACACCGAACCAACCACCTCAATTGTGAACTTTTGCTCCTCTGTTAAATGCTGCATTTGTGGTATTTGCCGAAAATTACGTAATGAATAAGATTTGTATTTCATCCCTAATAAATTTTAAAAAGAACTTATTTAAAGTCAAAATTTCTTTATGTCTCCCCCAAGACACAAATGACCTAAGAAATTTTTCTGATTTTCTTTAAAGTGACACAAATATAAAAAAAATAAAAGAAAAGAGGAAGGCAAAAAAGATGCTGCAAATCAGCAATAATGCCTAATTCGAAAGATGATCCAGTCGACTGGCATCTAACCTTATAAAGATAAACAATAGGATAGTAAATGACCAGAGAGAAGAACCTCCATAACTAAAAAATGGAAGCGGTATTCCAATTACCGGCATAATACCTATGGTCATTCCAATATTCACCATAAAGTGGAAAAAAAGTATTACGGCCACTGAATAACCATAAATCCTGGAGAACCCGGATCGTTGTCTTTCGGCTAAAAACACCAACCGAATAAACAAGGTTATAAATAACCCGATGACGACCAATGTTCCTATAAACCCCCATTCTTCACCCACTGTACAAAAAATAAAATCAGTACTTTGTTCCGGAACAAAATCGTACTTGGTTTGCGTACCATTCAAAAAGCCTTTTCCCCATATACCTCCGGAGCCAATGGCAATTTTACTTTGGTTTACATTATATCCTGCCCCCATTGGATCTGATTGAATCCCCAACAACTCGTTTATTCGAGCCTGGTGATAAGGTTCCAGAAAATTATCAAAAGCATAATCAACCGAGATACTGAATAGAACAGAGCCTAAAAAAACAAGAGTGACAATAATATAGTTTTTTATCCTTTTTCTTATACTGAAAACAATCATCCCTAATCCGCCCAATATTGAGCCGACCGTTACCGCAGCTGCATCTGTATAGCTCTGATTCAATAATAAATTTATTCCATAAATAACACCAACAGGTACCACCAAAATAAGGACCACATTAAAAAACTGTTTTATTCGTGGATTCAAAATAAGAAATACTATCAAAGCAATAGCAAGTAACAATATGGCTAATGATATTTTAGGAATTACCAGCGCAAGTACAAAAAGTAAAGCTACTAAAGTACCAAAGAAAAGAACAACGCCCGAAAGTCCTTCTCGATACAATACCAAAACAAAAGAAAAGTAAACCAAGGCCGAGCCTGTATCATTCTGAAGAAGAATTAAAACGGCGGGAATAAAAATAATGGCTCCCATGGTTACCAATGATTTTAACCGTTCAAAACGAAATCCAAATGTGCTCATGTACTTAGCCAAAGCAAGACTGGTAGCGAACTTACCAAACTCAGCCGGCTGAATGCCAAAACCACCAAAACCAAACCACGATTTGGCCCCGTTAATTTCAGAGCCAATCAACAAAACACCAATTAACATAAAAACAATTATGCCATACATGATGTATGCAAAAAAAACATAGAAATCTGTTTCAATCAGAAGCAAAACAAAAGCGATAAGTAAAGCTGCACCTATCCACATTAACTGTTTCCCATAACGTTGAGAGATGTCAAAAATACTTTGATGTTCGTCGTTATACACCGATGAATAAATATTGAACCACCCCATAAAAACCAGCACTAGAAATAGCAGCACTGTAAACCAATCGATATTTGCCCACAGATTATTTCTTTTTGGCATATCTTTCTTTCTAATTCGGGTTTATTAAATCAATATCCATCATTCTTTTCTCCAGCCAATCTCTATTTTCGTCAATTTCTCCTTTTAAATACTTTTCGACCAGCAAGCTGGCAATTGGAGCTGCATAAGTTGCACCATAACCACAATTCTCTACATATACAGCAATGGCAATTTTAGGATTATCTTTGGGAGCAAACGCCATAAATACAGAATGATCTTTACCATGCGGATTTTGAGCCGTGCCGGTTTTGCCACACATCGTAATTCCGGGAATACGCAACATCCCTGCTGCCTTGGTTTGCTCTACTACCATCTGCATTCCTTCAATAACCGGATCAAAAAACTCAGATGAAATTTTGGTGTTTTGTTTTTTACTAAACCGCTCATCAATTCTTCCATCCTGAATATCTCTTACAACATGCGGAATATAAAAGTATCCCCTGTTTGCAACCGCTGCACAATAGTTGGCAAGTTGTAAAGGAGTAACACCAATTTCTCCCTGACCTATTGCCAGCGAACGCACCGTTAGTGCGCTCCAATGTCCTTTCCCATAAATACGGTTATAAAAATCTTCAGTGGGGATATTTCCCGAACTAATATTTGTAAAATCAGTATTTAATTTTCTCCCCAAACCAAAACTAAGCGTATAATCCCTCCATTTGTTAAAACCTTCAGCCGTTGATCCAAAATTATTAATAATAGCACGAAAAGTATTCCACATAAACGGATTGCACGACTCCCTGATGGCAGCAACAGGCCCCAAAGGCGTCACATGGTTGTGCGTACATTTTATGGGCACTGAAGCTGGCCCGTTACAGGAAAAACGCGTATTCAAGTTTATTGCTTTTTCTTGTAACCCTACTAAAACATTTAAAATTTTGAACGTAGAACCAGGAGGATATTTCGCCATCAATGCCCTGTTAAATAATGGTTCCAGGGAATCGGCAAGTAACATGGAGAAATTTGCTCCCCGCACACGGCCAACAAGCAACCGCGGATCATAAGCTGGTGTACTGGCCAATGCCAGAACTTCTCCTGTAGAAGGTTCGATAGCAACAACTCCACCTTTTTTATTCTGAAGCAACTTTTCAGCATATAACTGCAAATCAATGTCGAGGGTAGAATATACATTCTTACCAATATGAGCTGGTGAATCTTCTCTTCCATTTAGGTAACTTCCCTGGATACGGTTATGAACATCCACCAAAAACTTTTTAATCCCTTTGGTTCCGCGCAATTGCTCTTCATATGTTTTCTCAATCCCACTTGCACCAATATAATCGCCCATTCTGTAATAAGGGTCCCGCTTCAAATCATTATTTGTTACTTCGCCTACATAACCTAAAACATGCGCCGCAGCATTATTTGAGTATTCCCTAAGGGTTCTTGACTGCGTATGAAACCCTTTATATTTATATAATTTTTCCTGTAATATGGCGAAACTTTCAGGTGGAATTTGCTTGACTAGAATAGAGGGTTTATAAGACGAGTAGTCTCTGGCTTCCAAAATCCGAAGTTCCAAATCTTCCTTTGTAATATCTAAAAGATTACATAAGTATAATGTATCAAACTCACCTACTTCACGCGGAGTAATAAGTAAATCATAGGCAGCTTTATTGTACACCAGCAATTTTCCTTTGCGGTCAAAAACCAAACCACGGGCAGGATACTGCACTACTTCGCGCAGCACATTATTGGTTGCGTACTGCTTATAAGTAGAGTCAATAATTTGAAGACTGAATAATTTTATTAAAAAAATCAGGCCAACAACAGTAAAAACTGCTATTATCACATACTTGCGTTTCGAAAACACGTTCACCCTACTACTCCCTAAAAATTAAAAATTGACTTAAAACTATAACAAAAATTGAAAAAACAGAACTCAGTAAAACACGCGAAAATGTTCCTAAGAAATCATTAAAGGTAAAAACCTCCAGATAGAAAAAGGCCAGATGATGAATAAAAACCATTATAATGGTATAGTACAAAAACCACCGAAAACTATTTTGTTTCATCCCGGGATAATCGCTACGTTCTTCCTCTCGGGTTGAGATACCGCTAATAATTACTGGCCTTACAAATGCAATCAAAGTACTTGCAGCGGCATTTATCCCCAAACTATTGGAAAAAACATCAACAGTAAAGCCAACTAAAAATCCCAAAATAAGCAATGCATAGCGCGGTATATTTATGGGCAGTAACATTACAAACAGAATATATATACAAGGATTTACAAACCCGCTAAACTGAACATGGTTAAGTACAAGTACTTGTATCAACACAAGGCTGATAAACATGATAACATATTTAATTGCCTCTCTAATCATCTGTTGCTATGTTTTCCAGTTCATCAATTTCTTTCCTGTCAAGATTCTGTACCACTTCAACATAAGACAGCTTTTTAAAATCAGTTGACAGTTTTACTTTAATATTGTAATAATTTTCTCCGGAAGGCTGATTAAACGACTCAATTGTTCCAATCATAATTCCTTCAGGAAAGATGGAAGAATAAGAACTGGTAACAATTGTATCTCCTGGTGAAAGTACCACATGAAATGGAATCTCCATCAAATTGGCATATCTAAAGTCTTCGCCATCCCATAACAGCGAACCAAAAAAACCGCTTCGCTTCAACTTGGCTGAAACACCCCAGCGCTGGTTTAATACAGACAAGCCTAATGAATACGATTTCGAAACATTTATAACAACCCCAACAATTCCCTCGGAAGAAATAATCCCCTGATCGGGTTTAATGCCGTCTTTACTTCCTTTGTTTAATGTTATGTAGTTGAAAGGCCGGTTCACCGAGTTGTTAATTATTTTTGCTGAAATAAACTGAAACGAAGAGTCCGGCCCAATTACTCGAGCCAATAGGGAATCAGGCACACCCGTTGATTGAGAAAATGATTTCACTGCCTTTCGGAGCTCTGCATTCTCCCTGGCTAGTTCGGTATTTACACGTGCCAGTTCAAAGTAACTAATTACTGAATTAAATGAATTGTAAATAGAGGCTATAACCCTATTTGAAGAATTCAGGTATTTTGCTTTCTGAAAATCGTTATAACTAACAATCAATGTAAAAGAAACAATTTCCAATAAGACAAAAAGAAACAGTCCATAATTTCTGAATAAATACCTGAACAAACTTCTCATAGCTGGAATAAAAAAAACCTGACCGTTATCTGATCAGGAATGAGAAATTATCAACGTTCTTGAGCGCAATTCCAGTTCCCCTTACTACCGCCCTTAATGGGTCTTCAGCAATATGAAACGGAATACCTATTTTATCAGTAAGTCGTTTATCAAGTCCTTTCAGCAGCGCCCCGCCGCCAGCCAGCCAAATACCTTTTACAACAATATCAGCATATAATTCCGGCGGTGTTTGCTCCAGTGCACTCAGCACAGCTGTTTCAATTTTTGAAATTGATTTCTCCAGGCAGTGGGCAATTTCCTGGTATGAAACCGGGACTTCAATTGGTAATGCCGTCATCTGGTTTGGTCCCTGCACCACATAATCTGGTGGCGGTTCTTTCAGCTGAGACAAAGCCGAGCCCACATGAATTTTTATTTCTTCTGCTGTACGCTCTCCTATTTTTATGTTGTGCTGATGGCGCATGTACTCCATAATATCGGCAGTTAAATCATCACCGGCAATACGTATCGATTTGTTGGTAACAATCCCGCCCAGCGATATTACTGCAATTTCTGTTGTTCCACCACCAATATCCACTACCATATTTCCTTCCGGAGCTTCTACGTCAAGGCCAATTCCTATCGCAGCTGCCAGTGGTTCATAAATCATATAAACCTCGCGCCCGCCAGCATGTTCTGAAGAATCCCGAACGGCACGAATCTCAACCTCGGTACTCCCCGACGGAATACAAACAACCAACTTTAAAGCCGGAGAAAACATTTTAGGTTTGGGATTAATCATTTTAATCATCCCTCGTATCATCTGTTCAGCAGCATTAAAATCGGCAATTACCCCATCTCTAAGCGGTCTGATTGTTTTCAGATTTGCATGCGTCTTTCCCTGCATCTGCCTGGCTTTTTCTCCAATTGCCACCATTTTATCTGTTTTCAGATCAATAGCAACAATTGAAGGCTCGTCCACCACAATCTTATCATTATGAATAATGATTGTGTTGGCCGTTCCAAGGTCCATTGCAATCTCCTGTGTTAAAAACGAAAATAATCCCATCTTAATTTAAATATTTATTTAAACTAAAAATTCTCCAGTTTATTGTTAATGTTTAAAATGTCTTCTGTGGGTAAATGCCATTGCAATACCAAATTCATTGCAGGCCTCAATTACCTCGTCGTCGCGAATACTACCTCCGGGTTCAATAATGTATTTTACATCATATTCATTGGCAGCTTCTATACTGTCGCGGAAAGGGAAAAAAGCATCAGAAATTAACACTGAGTTTGTTATATCAACCCCCTCTTTCATTTTGAAACGGGGCATTGTTAATTGTCGTAAACTATCTAAACGGTTGGGCTGCCCCATTCCTGCTCCGGTGAGCCAGAACGAGCCATCTTCCTGTTCTGTAACAATGGCAATTGAATTACTTTTTAAATGTTTGCAGGCAATAATTCCAAATTTAGCGAGATTAATTTTTCCTGCCTCAAATTCTTTTTTTGTTACATTCTCAAATTCAGTATCCAATCCTTCATCTTCATCCTGAACCAACATTCCGCCACTGATGGAACGATACAATTTTTCCCCTGTAATTTCATTCTTCACCGGGATAACCAGCAAACGTAGATTTTTCTTTTTTGCAAAAACTTCCAGCGCCTCATCCGTAAATTCAGGAGCAATAATAATCTCCACAAATTTTTTCCCAAACCACTCTGCTACTTCTTTGGTTACCGTATCGGTAAAGCAAATAATGCTTCCGTAAGCACTAATCGGGTCACCAGCCCAAGCCAATTCCAATGATTTAAGAATATCACCAGTAACGGCCAAACCACAAGGATTTAAATGCTTGATAACCGAAACAGCAACTTTCCCTTCGATATGTTTTACAGAGTGGAAAGCATCACTGGCCGACTTCCAGGCGGCATCAGCGTCAAGCATATTATTGTATGAAAGTGCTTTGCCTTGTAAAACCTCGGCATTAGCCAACATTGTTTTTTGCGGAGAATTATTGAATTTGAAGAAAGTAGCCTGCTGGTGTGGGTTTTCACCATATCGTAGTATTTGTCCGTTGTTAAGGCTTATTCTTTCAGTTGCTGCATCTTCTCCATTATTAAAATACCCAAAAATAGCGGCATCGTAATGAGAAGAAACAGAGAAAGCCCTTCCGGCAAACCATTTGCGATCTTCCAAAGAAAATTCGCCTTTCTTTTCACTTAACAATTCATGTAACCGTGTATATTCCTTTTGCGAAGGAACAATAACCACATCTTTGAAATTTTTTGCAGCGGCCCGAATCAACGAAATACCACCAATATCTATCTTTTCAATAATATCCTGTTCTTCTGCTCCTGAAGCTACCGTATCTTCAAACGGATACAAATCCACAATTACCAGATCAATCTCAGGAATCTCATATTCAGCCAACTGGCTCACATCTCCCTGATTATCACGGCGTGATAAAATTCCTCCAAAAACTTTTGGATGCAATGTTTTTACTCTTCCTCCTAAAATTGAAGGATATCCGGTTAAACTTTCAACAGAAGTAACTTCTGCTCCCAACGATTCAATAAAACTTTTTGTACCTCCAGTACTTAATATTTTAACATTCAAGTCTTTTAACAGGTGAATTATACCATCCAGATTTTCTTTGTGAAAGACCGAAACCAAGGCAGTCTTAATTTTTTTATTATCAGCCATTTATTCCATTTTTCCAATTCGAATGCAAAGATAGAAAAATCAATGTAGATATTATTATAAAACAACAGCTTTCAAAAATTTCTTTTTGGATTTTTTTGCCCCAAAATTTGTTTTTACAGGTCAAAGTGTAATCAAAAAGAATATTGAACACTAATAAGAAAATTAGATTGCAGTTTTCGGTTTTCAATAAAAAATGAGACCAAAACAAAAACAAAGACTATTTTTACAAAAAAAAGGAGCCAATATGCTATTAGCCAGGCTTATTTTCGAAAGTTTTTCTTTTGCCTTCAGTTCCCTAAAGGCAAATAAGTTGCGTACACTTCTTTCACTACTCGGTATTACCATTGGAATTTTCGCTATTATTTCTGTTTTCACAGTTATCGACTCATTGGAACAGTATATCAGAAGCAACCTTAATGCATTGGGAAGCCAAATGGTATATATTCAAAAATGGCCATGGACACCGCCTGAAGGAGAGACAGAATACCCATGGTGGAGATACCAAAACCGCCCGGTTCCGGATATTGATGAAACAGAAGAACTCATCAAAAAGGGAAATACTTTTAACAGTGCAGCTTTCTTTTTTGGCTTTACCAGAACGGTACAGTCGGGAAGTAATAAATTGGAAAATGCGACCGTTTTAGCTACCACTTATGATTTATTTGACGTATGGAACTTAAAGCTGGAAAGGGGAAGATATTTTACCCAAACAGAAATGAAATCGGGAGCCCCGGTTACAGTAATCGGGAACGAAATTGCCAGCCAGTTGTTTCCTTCTATAAACCCGGTGAACCAAACCATAAAAATTCAAGGACAAAAATTCAGAATCATTGGGGTGTATGAAAAAATGGGGCAAGACATGTTTGGCACAAGCATGGACAAATATATACAGATTTCGGTTATCAAATCATTTTACATGACGGACGTACGGAATCGTGACAGGGGGCAAACCATTTGCGTAAAGGCAAAACCGAATGTCGATCAAAACAGGTTCACTGCCGAACTGGAAGGTATTATGCGTTCCATCAGACGCCTCAAGCCAATGGAGGAAAATGACTTTGCTCTGAATGAGGTAAGCCTCATTTCGAACCAGTTCGATCAGTTCTTTTCTGTATTTAATATAGCCGGATGGATTATTGGTGGATTTTCTATTTTGGTTGGCGGATTTGGAATTGCAAACATTATGTTTGTTTCGGTAAAAGAGCGTACCAAAATTATTGGAATTCAAAAATCACTGGGAGCCAAACGTTACTTTATTCTTCTTCAGTTTATTTTCGAAGCCATTGTACTTTCGCTTATTGGAGGGATCGTAGGATTGCTTCTCATTTTTATCGGAACACAAATAGTAAATATTGTAACTGAATTTACTATTGTGTTAACGGCAAGCAACATTATAACCGGACTGCTAATATCAAGTACTATTGGCTTTATTGCAGGATTTATGCCTGCACGTTCAGCCTCCAAACTCGATCCTGTTGCAGCTATGAATTCGATATAAATTCAAAAATAAAGAGATTACAGCTCCGGCAAAACCGTCAGAGTGACATTCGTTTTTTTATCTCGTTCATTTTGATTAAAACTGAATGAAGCCGTAGCATTTCAACCAGCACCTAAATAACAAAATTCCCCGCTACCACACGTATTGCAAGATAGCAGGGAACTATACAGACTTTATATTTTACAAGAGTACCGGCTTCTATTGAAAACAAGAAATAGGCTCCAACAACTCTTTCTATTTTTCTTTACATCATACGCGAATTCAGCGTGTACATTACCCAAATTGTTCCGCCAATAAAAATGAACATTAACAGCGCAGTAAACAAAAGGGCAATCAGGTTCCAGCGTTGCTCCGATGAACCATTCATATGTAAAAAATACCGGACGTGAACAAACATTTGCAATACGGCTGCAATAACAAGGCCGGTTACCACCTGATGCCTGGATAAAGACTCCGTCATTGCCAAACCAAAGGATACAACGGTGAGTATTACCGCCAATACAAAACCTATGATATACGATTTTAAATGACTGTTTCCAGCCCCCATTTCTTCGTTATGTGTTTCTTTCATTGTTGTTTCTTTTTCATTAAAATTCCTGACTAAAGCATTCCGAATAAATACACGAAAGTAAAAACGCCTACCCATACAATGTCAAGGAAATGCCAGAACAGGCTCAAGCGCATTAACCTCGAATTTACTCCTGGAGAAAATCCTTTTTTTACAATTTGAAGCATCATTACAATCAGCCACAGCAGGCCAATAGCAACGTGTAATCCATGACAACCTACCAGTGCGAAAAAAGCGGAGAGGAAACCACTTCTGTCCGGACCGGCATTTTCGGCAATCATTACCGTAAATTCATGAATTTCCATTATAATAAATCCCAGCCCCAGCAGAAAAGTTAAAACCAGTGCAATAAGCGTTTGGTTCTTTTTCCCATTGTGCGCAGTAATACTGGCCAGGCCAAATGTAAAACTACTCACCAGCAAGAACATAGTTTCAGTAAATAAGAACGGTAAATGAAATAGTTCTTTTGGGCGCGGGCCTCCGGCATAATTAAAACCGATAGACGAAAAAGTGGCAAAAAGTGCCGAAAACAATATTAGGTCGGTCATCAGGTAAATCCAGAAACCGAATGTTTTTATTTCTGCATGGTTATGTTCACCATGCGCCTCTGAATGTGCTGTTATATCGTGACTCATAGTATTAATTTCCTTTTAAATAACTCATATCAATCTCAACCTCTTTCAATTTATTGAAACGCTCGTTTTCGATACGCTCCACCTCTGATGCCGGAATAACATACTCATCGTTGTCGTTTGAACCACGATAAATCATTACAGCAATAATACCAAGCAGTGAAACAATGGCCAGCCACCAGATATACCAAACCATGGCAAAACCAAGCACGGTAACCAAAGCACCAATTATTGGCCCGTCGGGCTGGTTCTTTGGCATATGGATATCGCTGTATTTTTCAGGCTGTTTATAAGCTGTTCCGTCTTCTTTTTTCCTCCACCAGTCATCCAGTTCTTTCACTTCCTCTACTTTGGCAAAGTTATAAACCGGTGCAGGCGAACTGGTTGACCATTCCAATGTACGGCCAAACTGCCAAGGGTCACCGGTGACATCCATATTTTTCTTTCTGTCCCGAACACTTACAATTATCTGAATAACCTGTGCAAGGATACCATACAAAATAAACACCACACCAATTGCAGCAGCAATCAACCAGGGCTGCCAGTCTATGTTATCATAAGATGCCATACGGCGGGGCATCCCCATCAATCCAAGAATATATAAAGGAGAGAATGCGACGAGGAAACCAATCATCCATCCCCAGAAACCACGTTTACCCCATTTTTCATTTAGCTTAAAACCAAATACTTTGGGAAACCAATATGTAAATCCGGCAAAATAACCAAACAAAGCACCAGGAATCAACATATTATGAAAATGTGCAATCAAGAACACACTATTATGTACCACAAAATCGGCTGGAGGAATGGCCATTAGCACGCCGGTCATACCACCAATAACAAAAGCAGTAAGAAAGCCTATTGTCCAGTACATGGGCGAAGTAAAATGAATTCGCCCGCGATACATGGTAAAAATCCAGTCGTACACTTTCACCCCTGTTGGGATAGCGATTAACATAGTAGTAATTCCAAAGAAAATATTTACACTGGTTGAATTCCCCATAGTAAAATAGTGATGCAACCATACAGTAAACGATAAAATCATAATAACCGCGGTAGCCCAGGCAAGCGACTTATATGCAAACAATTTCTTTACTGAGAATGTGGCCACCACTTCAGAAAAAATACCAAAGGCCGGCAAAATTACAATATACACTTCAGGGTGCCCCCACATCCAAAAAAGATTGTTCCAAAGCATTGTGTTTCCGCCAAGAGTATTGGTAAAAATATGTGCATCGAAATAACGATCCAATGTTAACAAACTCAAAGCAGCGGTAATTACCGGGAATGAAAAAATCATCAGAATAGCAGATGTTAAACTTCCCCAAACGAAAAGGGGCATTTTCATTAGTTTCATTCCGGGAGCCCGCATTTTTATAATGGTCACTACAAAGTTAATTCCACCAAGCAGCGACCCGAGCCCCGCTATCTGAAACGACCACATCCAGTAATCCACTCCCACCCCGGGGTTATATGTTTTTTCAAAAAGAGGTGCAATTCCTGTCCAGCCCGTATTTGAAAATTCGCCAATACCCAGCGAAATCATTATTAATGCAGCTCCGGCAACAGTAAGATAAAAGGCGACTGAATTCAACAACGGGAAAGCCACATCGCGTGCGCCAATCTGTAATGGAAGGATAATATTCATCAATCCTACCATAAAAGGCATGGCAACAAAAATAATCATAATAGTACCGTGCGAACCAAAAATCTGGTCGTAGTGGTGAGAGGTCAGGTAACCTGCATTTTCACCTGCAGCCATGGCCTGCTGGAGGCGCATCATTAAACCATCAGCAACTCCGCGAAGCAACATAACAATTGAAAGTATTATGTACATCACCCCAATTTTCTTATGATCGAGGCTAGTGAGCCATTCATGCCATAAATAGCCCCATTTTTTATAATAAGTAATTAACCCAAGAATGACCATACCAAGTAATGTAGAGCTTACAACTGCCCCCATTATGATTGGGTCATGTAATGGAATATCTGATAATTTTAGTTTTCCGAACATGTTTATTTTTCCTCCATATTATGTTTATCCGTTGTTGATTCATGTGAATGATGTTCCATCATATGCTCATGATGCTCATGGTTTTCATGACTTTCATCCTGATGTTGGTGATTATGTTCTGGCATAGCTCCTTTTTTCTGATGCATCCGGTGCATTTCCGAGTCATTCATCCAATCCATAAACTCTCCCATCAGGTTATCAAACAGGTTTGGAACCACCGAAGAATAAAGCGTAACCGGATAATCAACCGTTGGCTTGCGCAATTCTTCAAAAGCTTCCTCTGTTAATTTATTAGGCGAATTTTTTGCTTTCTCCACCCATTTTTCAAAATCCTCCTGTGTTGTTGAAATGGCTTTGAAACGCATTTTAGCATACCCATTACCACTGTATTCCTGATTCTGACCTTCATATTCATATACCTGATTGGCCATGAGATTTAACTTGGTTTGCATCCCTGCCATGGCATAGATCTGTGAACCAAGTTGCGGAATGAAAAACGAAGTCATAACCGAAGCAGAAGTTAAACGGAAACTGACTGGCCTGTTTTCAGGGAACACAAGTTCGTTCATCACGGCAATATTGTAATCCGGATAAATGAACAACCAGTTCCAATCGGTTGAAATCACTTCCACCTGAATGGCTTCATGTTCCGATTCTAAAGGTTTGTAAGGATCAAGTTCAATGGTTTTAACCCAGGTTAAATATGCTAAAACTATGATGATAAGTATTGGTATTCCCCAAACAAATCCCTCTACAATATTTGAATGTCCCCACTTTGGCTTATAAGTAGCTTTTTTATTGGAAGCCCTGTAACGTATGACAATCCAGAATACCAGCACAAAAACCGGTAAAACAACAATTAACATAAGAGCGAGCGACAATTTTATTAAGAACGACTCTTCCTGGCCTACCGGCCCATGGGAATTTAAAACCCCCATCTTCTCGCAACTACTTAAAAAGAAAGGAATAATAAGCCATCCTGCTTTTTTCAGCACATTCATCCAATTTTTATTCTTCATTTGCTATTAAACTATAGTTTCTGTTTTCGTTTACACAAACAAATCCTCTTCCAGACAAATTGTACAACTTGCCCGGATCAACTTCACGCTTCTTTGCAGGGTTAAATTTTGGTTAGTTAGCAGAAAACCTTGGTTTTCAATTTATTTTCCCTTTATCCCATTAAACTGGCTCTTTGGGAAAACATGTCAGCACTACTAACAACATTTATAAAGGAAAGTTAACTTTCAAAGCAGAATATATATCATTTTTTACAATTACTTAATCTTAGTCCTTTTTTGCTTGAAATCCGCATTTATTGTGTATTTTTGTTTCGTACTTCACTTTTTATACTCAGTAAGTTTTCGAACCATCGCTCACATAAACCATTAATGGATATTTCTAATAAAGAAACAGTTAACTACAAAAACACACTCCTCTGTTTATGAAAAAAGTATAGTCATCTGCTATTTATGTTTAGTAGCCAGAGACGACAGGGTACTGTTCCTTATAAAATTCATGGTCGGATTTCCTGGGGACGAGAATGAAATTAGCTATTCTTCAAAACCCAAATGCAAAAGCGCATCGCCTTTGTAAACTACAGGTGCATGGTTTAACCCTATAACATGCCCTTCTGCAGGAATTTTTATTTTGTATTCATATTTTCCGTACGGATCAGAAATGGTGCCGACGATCTCATCTTTTTTTACTTTTGCCCCATCTTTTATAAAAAACCGGAAAAGTCCCCCCTGCCGGGCACGAATCCAAATCGAATGTTTTATAATAATAGCTTCAGAATAATTATTCATCTTCTCCAACTCTGCTGAAAAGTTGCGCATCCCTAAATGTTGCATCAATTTCATTGTTCCTGAAACTCCTCGCTTGGTGATTCGATGGTTGAAATCATGCGTTTTACCTCCTTCAAAAAGTAAGACCTTTTTCCCGGCCAATGTTGCGGCCTGCCGAAACGATTTTTCCCGCTGCCCGGCATACACAATGAAACGTGGGGTAAAAACATTTGCCAATTCAAGCAATTCATCGTCTCCTTTTGAAATTCTTATTTGCGAAGAATTAAACCGCCGTGCACCTCCTGTGTGAAAATCGATACAATAATCCGCGTGCGGAAGAATTTCTTTCATCATATGATGAGCAAAAATTCCGGCCAATGAGCCTTTGGAAGAACCGGGAAAAATACGATTCAGATCTTTCCCGTCAGGAAATTCACGGGTTTGATTGATAAACCCAAAAATATTAAGCGTTGGAATACTTATAACCATTCCTTTTTCGGGCTTTGTGAAGTTACGCGCCAATAATTCACGAACAATTTCAACTCCGTTCAATTCGTTTCCATGAATGCCGGCATTTAGTAAAAGCACAGGCCCATCTTCTTTGCCGCGTTGAATTATTACCGGTACTTCAATTTTTGAATAAGTATGTAAACGGGCAATATCAAGGTTAAGTACCTTTTTCTTGCCGGCCATGATATCTTCTCCCAGAATGGTTATTTTCTTCCTTTTGCCCATATTAAAACTCACACATTTCGCTCAATGTAACGAATAATACTTTTGGCAATGTCTTTTCCGGTGGCAGCCTCAATACCTTCCAGTCCGGGAGATGAATTTACCTCCATTATCAGAGGCCCGTGACTGGATTGTAACATATCAACTCCGCAAATGCCCAGTCCCATAACACGGGCAGCCTTTAGTGCAGCATTTTCCTCCTCTTCCGAAAGTTCAATAATTTCAGCCGTACCTCCGCGATGCAGGTTAGAACGAAACTCGCCTTTCTTTGCCTGGCGCTTCATAGCTCCAATCACAACACCATCAACCACAAAGGCACGAATGTCGGCGCCCTTGGCCTCTTTTATAAACTCCTGAACGATTACCCTTGCCTTTAACCCATTAAATGCCTCTATTACCGATTCGGCAGCAGCATTGGTTTCAGCCAGAACCACTCCCAATCCCTGGGTTCCTTCCAATACTTTTATAACCACAGGAGCACCACCAGCAGCGGTAATAATATCTTTTACATTTTTTGAGTAATTGGTAAAAACAGTTTTGGGCAATCCCATTCCGGCACGCGACAAAATCTGAAAACTTCTCAACTTATCGCGGGATCTTACCAATGACTGCGACTCAACCGCCGTAAAAACTTTCATCATTTCAAACTGGCGAACCACCGCTGTTCCGAAAAAGGTTACCGAAGCACCAATTCGAGGAATAACAGCATCTACATTTAGAAGTTTTTCGCCTTTATAAATAACGACTGGATTTTTCTTTTCAATAATAAGATCGCACTTTGTATGATCTACCACCAATATTTCATGCTTTCGTTTTTCACCGGCAGCAACCAACCTTTTTGTTGAATATAAATGAGGGTTTCTTGATAATATTACAATTTTCATTTAAATCTTTTATTTCGGTAACTTAACTTTAAAAACCTCCCCTTTTAACGAAAGATTTTTTTTTGATGTATCAATAATAAATTTTTTCGACAGAAATTTTCTGCCCAACAATACGGGATATTTCATATCCTGTCTTTCGGTAAGTGTTAATTCTATTGGGAAAGTAGTTTTGAAAATGGTTATTTCGGTCATTATTGAATATCTTTCCTCCACCATACCATTTGAACTTTTTACACGGCGTATTTTTTTTATCGGGAAACAAAATTCCTTTTCGTGGTACATTTCATGTTCCGGATCCAAAAAATTGCACTTCACCCAGTCATCATTCTTTTCTTTAATTCGGTCAATTTTATGGCAATGGAAACTGGATGTGTAAGCGCCGGAGTCAATTTTCACCTCAATTCCAAACAAATCGAGCTTTTGGAAATCGGCAATATCTTTTCTGCCTATAATTATTCTGCTCATAAGAAATACTGAGAATCTTAAGTGAAAGTAAAAAACATATTTCCGACAGTAAAATAAATTAAAAGGCCAAAAATATCATTCATTGTAGTAATAAAAGGCCCGGTAGCAACCGCCGGGTCAATCTTAAATTTGTTTAGCACAAGTGGAATTACTGTTCCAAAAAACGATGCAAAGATAATAACAATAAACAGAGAAATGGAAACAGAAAAAGTTAAATCCAGATTATGTGATGTTAACATGTTATAACCAAATAGTAATAAAGAAAAAACGGCACCGGTAGCCAAAGCCACCAAAATTTCTTTAAGCAATCTCCTTCCTGTAGATTCCATATCTTTCACTCCACTGGCAATACTTTGCACTACAATAGACGATGACTGAACTCCAACATTTCCGGCAGTTGCTGCAATTAGTGGAATAAAAAAAGCAAGTTCGGTAACTTGTTTCAAGGCGTCACCATGTGTCCCTAAAACGCGGGCATTCAGAATCCCCCCCAATAAACCAATAAGTAACCAGGGCAACCGTGCACGCAGTAATTCCCATACCTTGTCGCCAGGCTCTACATCGCCGGTAATACCAGAAACCATCTGATAATCCCTCTCAGCTTCTTCACGAACAAAGTCAATCACATCATCGAAGGTAATCCGGCCTTTTAAACGTCCGATTTCATCTACTACCGGAATAGCCACCAAGTCATATTTATCCATAATCTCAGCTACTTCTTCCTGCCTAGTACTGGTACTTACCATTTTTACATCGGCATTATAAATATTTGAAATTTTGGTGTTGGTGCTGTTTAATATCAACTTCTTCAGCGACAGAATGCCCTTTAGTTTTTCGTTGTCGTCAACCACATAAATGTAATAGATTTCATCTACCTCCTCCGCTTGCTTGCTAATCTCCTTCAAACAGGTAGCCACAGTCCAGTTCTCATTTACAACCACCAGCTCTTTGGCCATAATACCACCGGCAGAATCCTCTTCATATTCCAAAAGATCAACAATATCACCGGCCTGCTCATGGTCTTCGATCTCCTTTAAAACCTCTTTTTTTACATCCTCGTCCAACCCTGCAACAATATCGGCAGCATCATCAGAGTCCATATACCCAATAAATTTACTGGCAATTAATTCCGGAGGCAATTCCCTTAGAAACCGGTTCCGATCATTTTCAGGAATTTCAACAAGAACATCAGAAGCTTTTTCACCATCAAGCAGCAAATAAATATATTTTGCCTCGTCCATGTTTAAATCATCCATCACCTCGGCAATATCGGCAGGATGGAGATCTTCCATTAAAGCAACTACTTCTTTCTGTTTTTCCTGTTCAATTAGTTCCCTTAGCTGGTTGATGTATTCTCTGGAAATTTCAAACTGCATAGTCTCTGTTTCTAATGATTCTCAATGATACTTGTCAGTTCAATAAAGTCTTCAACCGAAAGTTGTTCCGGCCGTTTTTCGGCATATTGTTCGGGCATAATGCCAATTTCTCTTAACGAATTCCGGAGCATTTTTCTCCGCTGATTAAAGGCCATTTTTACAATTCTAAAAAACAGCACTTCATTACAGGGAAGCGATTCTACCTGGTTCCTAACCAACCTGATTACTGCTGATTTCACTTTAGGCGGTGGAATAAACACCTGCTCTGAAACTGTAAACAGATACTCAATAGAATAAAATGCCTGTAGTAATACACTCATAATCCCATACGTTTTATTTCCCGGTAGGGCATTCATTCTTTCGGCTACCTCTTTTTGCACCATTCCTACTACTTCCGGAATTTGCTGCTTGTACTCAAGCACCTTAAAAAATATCTGCGAAGAAATATTATATGGAAAATTTCCTATTAAGCTAAACTTCCCAGGGAAATATGAAGAAAAATCAAATTTCAAAAAATCTCTAGCCAAAATACGCTCTTTTAGTCCAGGAAAATTCTGTTGCAGGTATAAAACTGATTCATTATCAATTTCAACAACATATACATTTAGTTCCTCCCGCTGTAATAAATATTGTGTTAGTACTCCCATTCCCGGCCCCACCTCCAATACATTTGAAGTGGTGTTGCCCAGACTGTCAACTATTTTCCGTGCAATATTTTGGTCTTTTAAAAAATGCTGACCTAACTTTTTTTTGGGTTTTACTATACTCATTACTCTCAACCTCTCTCATTTCCGTTTACTAATTTGGCTTTTTCTCTAAATAAACAAAACAAATTTATATTTTTGTCGTCTGCGAATAGCTGCAGTCGACCATTTATTTTGCCACCCGAAATTAGTAAAATTTCAGGGAATATAAATTTAGATGGAAGTTACTGCCAAAAAATTCTTAAGCTTGAAAAAAATAGCTGTACAAATCGTTAAGTTTCTTGCATTTTTTGCAATAGGAGCCTTCATTTTCTGGCTTATCTATAAAGATCAGGACATTGAAAGGATTAAAACAGTACTAAAAAACGACGTAAACTATACCTGGGTTTTTATATCGCTGGTTATTGGTTTGGTAAGCCATATTAGCCGTACATTACGTTGGGGATTAATGATTGAGCCCATTGGGCATAAACCACGCTTTATTAATACTTTTCTTGGTGTAATGGTTGGCTATTTAATGAACCTGGCAATTCCACGCATGGGTGAAATATCAAGGTGTGGCGTACTTTCAAGGTATGAAAAAATATCGTTTACCAAACTGATTGGAACGGTTGTTGCAGAACGCCTTGTAGACATGATTTCGTTACTTATTTTATTGGGGGTAGTTATTTTTTCGCAGTTTGGTAAAATGTTAAGTTTTCTGCAACGTAATCCTGAGATTCAAGACAAATTATCGTCTGTACTAAAATCACCATTTCTTATTATTGGAGTTGTTCTTATCCTTATACTATTTTTTATTTTTCGAAAGACTTTTAGAAATACAATCATATTCAAGAAGATAATAGAGATACTAAAAAACTTCAAAGAAGGTTTTATTTCTATCCGATCAATAAAAAGAAAGGGATGGTTCTATTTTCACTCAATTTTTATTTGGCTGATGTATTACCTGATGTTGTACACGGTATTCTTTGCTTTTGACTTTACAAGCCACCTTGGGCCAATTGCCGGGCTCACCACATTTGTATTAGCCAGTTTTGGAATGGTTGCACCGGTGCAGGGAGGAATTGGAGCCTGGCACTTTATGGCCATAGAAGCCCTTTTATTATACGGAGTTGCAAGAGAAAACGGAATTATCTTTGCTTTTGTAGCCCACACATCTATGACTGGAATGATCATTATTATTGGTATAATTTCGTTACTTATTTTGCCCTTTATAAATAAAAGAGACGAAATGGCTTCTGAAACAGTTCAATAAAATTGTGTTCAACAACGTTTATTTACATTGTAATCAATTATTTTCCGGATGAATACCGAATTATTTATTTCAAAAAAACTGTTCTTCGATAAAAGCAACAAAAAATTTCTATCGCAACGCATTATTAGAATTGCATTGGCTGGTATTGCTCTTGGGTTGGCAGTTATGATTGTTTCGGTAGCTGTAGTAACAGGTTTTAAAAATGAAATAAGGCAAAAAGTAATTGGTTTTGGTTCACACATTCAGATCATCAATTTCGATTCGAACAATTCTTACGAAACCCGGCCTATCTCAAAAAACCAGCCCTTCCTTTCAAAACTAAAAGAAATAGAAGGGGTAAAATGGGTAGAAGCATACGCGACTAAACCCGGAATGATAAAAACAGATGAATATACACAGGGTATTGTTTTTAAAGGTGTAGATGCAAAATATAACTGGGATTTTTTTAAAGATAAACTGGTAGAAGGCAGATTACCAGAAGTAAACGACTCTGTGCGGACAAATCAAATTATTATCTCGCAGCAGGTTGCAAATTTATTAAAAATTAACCTTAATAACTTAGCCGTACTATATTTTATAAATGAGGAGGAAAGTACTCCACGCATGCTCCAGCTAAAAGTGTGCGGTATTTATCGCACCAGTTTGGAAGAACTGGATAACATATTTATTTTGGGAGACGTCAAACAAATTCAACGACTAAATAACTGGAATAAAGATCAAATAAGTGGGTTCGAAATTGAGATTAGCGATTTTAATAAAATTGACGACACAGAACAGGAAGTACGCAATATAGTAATTGACTACCGGAAAGAAAAGGATGAGATTTTACGCACCAATAGCATACTAAGGGAGTTCCCACAAATATTCGATTGGCTTTCCATTATCGACATGAATGTATGGGTAATCCTCGCGCTTATGATACTTGTAGCCGGGTTTAATATGATTTCGGGGCTGTTGGTTCTTATTCTTGAAAGAAGTACGATGATTGGTATACTGAAAGCGTTGGGAAGCCCCAATGCCAGTATTCGAAAAATATTCCTCTATTTGGCTGTCTTTCTCACATCGCGTGGCATGCTTTGGGGGAATATTGCAGGAATACTAATTATTCTAATCCAAAAAATATTTCATGTTGTAAAGCTAGATCCGGTATCTTATTACCTGGATGTTGCTCCTGTAAATTTCTCTATTTTACATATTTTACTGCTGAATGCAGGAAGTTTAATAGTAACTACATTAATGCTTATAATACCTAGCTTTTTAATTAGTAAGATATCGCCCGACAAAGCTATTCGGTTCAACTAATACTTTCATTTTCAATAAAAATAAAACCAGGTAAAATTCTTCACCCCCAAAAAGGGTTAACAAATTATACGGTTGAAATAAACATAACATACGGTAAGGGTTAACAGGAAATACATCAACTCAAAACATTTTTATCCCCTTTCATTATCATCTGCCACTACTTTTGATTAGTTGAACTTTTGTAATAATAATTACAGCAATAACTAAAAAAAATAAAACTATTACTATAAAACTTAAACGTTATGATAAATATGGAACAATCTCAAAATATTCCAAGCCCACTCGTCATAAAATCACCAAACGGATTTTCAGAACATCTATAATTTCTCTGGCAAATTATTTATCCAGGAATGTTTGCCAGTCGTTAGCAACTATTTGTAGTTTAATATCATTAAATACAGTGGTAAGTGCAAAACTATTTTTTTAATTATTCGCTACATAATCTCAAAAATCAATTTATGAAAAAAGAACTAATCAAAATGAAGCCAAAAACAGATCTGTGTATGCCCCGCGCGATACCATCATTTCTGTTATGCCTGGCTTTTGCACTTGTTGGTATATTAAATGCCGGTGCTGCAAATACTGAATCTGTTCAACAAAAAAAGGTTACAGGTACAGTAGTTTCTAAAACGGACAATTTACCTGTTGTTGGTGCAACCATTGTTATTGAAAAAACGATGACTGGAACTGTTACCGACATTAACGGGCATTTCTCTATTGAATCCAAACCCGGCGATATTTTACTCGTCTCATTTATTGGGTTTAAATCACAACAAGTTCCTGTAGGGGAGCAAAACTCTTACAATATTGTATTGGAAGAAGATGTTACAGACCTGGAAGAAGTTGTAGTTGTTGGCTATGGTGTTCAAAAGAAAAAACTGGTAACTGGCTCAACAATCCAGGTTGACGGAGAAAGCCTTCAGAAACTAAGCACAACTAGTGCACTGGGTGCCTTACAAAGTCAGTCTCCAGGTGTTAATATTACGCAAAGCTCAGGACAACCGGGAGAAGCCTACAAAGTTACTATCAGAGGTTTGGGAACCGTAGGAAATGCAGATCCTCTATATGTTATCGACGGGGTAGCAGGTGGAGATATAAACAATCTTAACCCTTCAGACATAGAATCTGTTGATATTTTAAAAGACGCGGCTTCAGCTGCAATTTATGGTGCCCGTGCAGCTAATGGCGTTGTTTTAATTACCACAAAACAAGGAAAAAGCGGAAAGATACAGATAAGTTATGATGCTTATTATGGTATTCAAAATCCATACAAACTAGCTCCTCTTCTTAATGCCAAAGAATATATGAACATTATGAATGAGATTAATTTCAACGAAGGAAGCGCTGCATACGATTTCGAATCGATAATCCCTGATTTGTATACAAGAATCCAAAATGGATGGGAAGGGACCAATTGGTTAAAAGAAATAAAAAACGAAAATGCTCCCATTCAAAACCATGCATTTAATATGACCGGAGGGTCAGACATTTCCAACTTCTCAATTGGTTTTTCTTATTCTGATCAGGAAGGTATCTTTGGTTCTCCAGTAGAGCCAAACTTCAGACGCTATACTGCCCGCATCAATTCAGACCATATAGTTTATAAAAACAGCCAGGGCCTTGATGTAATAAAAATTGGAGAAAACCTAAGTTTTAATTACAACGAGAAAAAAGGAATTGGTATAGGTAACATATACTGGAATGACATACACAACATGTTGGTAGCAGTTCCTTTGCTACCTGCGCACGACGATGAAGGGAATTATACCGACTATAATTATATCACCGGTAGCGGGCTATCAGGATTCTACAGCGGAACAATTAACCCTATTGCCAGCATGGATTACAACAGGGGGCAAAACAAAAGTAAAAATTATGCATTGCAGGCAAACGCTTATATAGAAATACAACCAATCCAATCGCTGATTCTAAAAAGCAGTTTCGGGTATAAAATGAGCGCCAGTGCATATCGCTCATATGTTCCCGCATTTCAACTCTCGTCTACATCGTTAAATGCTACTGACGATATAACACAAACACTTAGTGTCGGGCATAACTGGACATGGGAGAACACTGCATCTTATTCATTTGAAATAAACGACCACTCCATTACTGCACTCGTCGGTCAATCAATAGAGAAATGGGGAATGGGAGTGGATTTAAGTGCAACCGATGATTTGTCGTTATTCAGTGATTTTGCCCATGCTTACATTGATAATGCACAAGGGTATGCAACTGATTCAGGCGGCACTTCTCTCTCTGGAAGCCCTTGGGACGAAGGAGGTATTGCTTCTTTCTTCGGACGTATTCTGTATAACTACAAAGAAACATATATGGCATCTGTTGTAATGCGGGCTGATGGTTCTTCCAATTTTGCACGCGGACACCGCTGGGGGTATTTCCCCTCTGTTTCTGCAGGTTGGGTTATTTCCAACGAAACGTTTATGGAAACAACCGATAATTGGTTAGATTTTTTCAAAATACGCGCCAGCTGGGGACAAAACGGGAACTGTAATATAGATCCGTTCCAATACCTTGCAACCATTTCTTTTGATGAATCACAAGACTACAATGCCTACTCATTCGGAAACAGAAAAACAAGCCAGTCGACTGGTGGCTACGCCGATATATTACCGAACGAAGATATTACCTGGGAAACATCAGAACAACTAGACATTGGTTTTGATGCCCGTCTTTTGGACTCAAGATTAGGCATTGCATTCGACTGGTATAACAAAACAACCAAAGATTGGCTGGTGGTTGCACCTATCCTGGCCTCTTACGGGACAAATGCTCCATATATTAATGGAGGTGATGTTGAAAACAAAGGGATTGAAATCGCCTTGAATTGGAACGACAAAGTTGGCGATTTTTCCTACGGTGTTAATCTGAATCTAACACACAATACAAACAAGGTAACGCGTATCGCCAATAGTGAAGGCATTATCCATGGAAAAGAGAATGTTCTAAGTCAAGGTACCGTTGAAATGTTTCGTGCCGAGGTCGGTAAACCTATTGGTTATTTCTGGGGGTATAAAACCAACGGAGTTTTTCAGAACCAGGAAGAAATTAATGCAACGGAAGCAACACTCCAAACCAATCCGCAACCAGGAGATTTAATTTTTGCTGATACCAATGGCGACGGCTCCGTTACTGAAGATGATAAAACCGAAATTGGGAATCCACACCCCGACTACACCATGGGTTTTAGCTTTAATGTTGGATACAAAGGATTTGATCTATCTGTAACTTCCACAGGTGCTTTTGGCCAGCAAATAGCAAAATCGTACCGGTCTTTTGCTGATTCGAGACAACAAAACTACACCACCGACATTTTTGCTCGTTGGCACGGAGAAGGAACATCGAACAAACTTCCCCGGTTAACCAGTGGGAGTAATGCAAACTGGCAGGAAATATCAGACATATATATTGAAGATGCCGATTATTTAAAAATTCAAAACATCACCCTGGGGTACGATTTTAAATACATATTCAAAAACACACCATTCAGCCAGCTACGCTTATATGTTACAGCACAGAACCTTTACACTTTCACAGGTTATTCAGGCATGGATCCTGAAATTGGATACGGTTACGATGAAAGTTGGGTATCAGGGATCGATTTAGGGTTCTACCCGAGCCCAAGAACCTACTTACTTGGTATTAACCTCAAATTTTAAATGTAATTAGATATGAAGAAATTAATATATATATGGATTGCAGTATCCTCCATGCTTTTAATGAGTTGTGAAAATTATCTGGACACAGAAAATTACACAAAGAAAAATACGTCAAATTATCCGGCAACATTGGAGGACGCAAAACAAGTTCTTGTCGGTATATACTCCAATCTGAATCAAAGCAGTGGCAGCCCTGAAAAATCATTTTTCTATGCATCACAACTGGCATCCGATGATTGTTTTGGAGGCGGTGGAGAAAATGACAAACTAATGCAAGCACTCGACCTTTTAATGAACTACCAAACAAGCATGCTCGAAGCCTTCTGGGAAACCCGCTATAAAGGGATATTCAGAGCCAATATGGCAATTGAAACGTTAGACAACTGCGAAGGATACGAAAGCAAAGAACAGCGCAATCAAATAGTGGGAGAAGCTTATTTCATGCGAGCTTTCTTCTATCATGAAATGGCCTCTTTCTTCGGGCAGGTACCTTTGGTAATTACAACGGAAGCACAAAACCTACCCAAAGCAACACCTGAAGAATTATATGCCCAAATAGCAACAGATTTGGATAGCGCCATAAATCTTATGTACAATAAACCATATACATCGGTCGAAGCAGGACATGCAACCCGATGGGCCGCAGAAGCACTAATGGCGCGTGTTTTCCTATTTTATACCGGGTACTACGGAAAAGCGGAACTTCCAACGGTTGGAGAAGGTTCAATCTCAAAGTCACAAGTTATTGCATGGTTGGAAGATTGTATAAATAATAGTGGACATTCATTGGTTTCTGACTACAGAAATATTTGGCCTTATACAAACAAATATACAGTTGATGATTATTCATTCACAAAGAACAAAGGGCTAGAATGGGTTGAAAATGATGGAGCAGTAAATCCGGAAACAATATTCTCAATTAAATACTCAAATATGCCACAGTGGGAATCCGACGATCATATTGCTACCATTGGTTATGCAAATGAATATGTACTCCACTTTGGTTTGAGAGGAGGACAGGAATTAGCCAATACTTTCCCCTTCGGACAAGGCTGGGGCGCAGGTCCTGTAAACCCAGGTCTCTGGAATGAATGGAAAGCCGCAGAACCCAATGACATAAGAAGAGAAGCTTCAATTATTGATCTCCCAAACGACTTGCCAAACTATACCAAAGGTGGCGGAAGCTGGGTCGACATGGTTCAGGAAACCGACTATTGGCAAAAGAAATACACTCCGGTTACAGCCATTAATCCAAGTGATAATACATATGTTTTTGATTACACCGAATTAATGTATGGAACCACATCGGACATGCAACTTGGACACACACAAGATCTTATTCTAATCCGATTGGCAGATGTGTATTTGATGCATGCCGAACTTTCCGAAACAAATGCTTATTTGAATAAGGTACGTGAAAGAGCAGGCCTGGGAGGCATTGCATATTCACTTGAAAACCTTCAAAAAGAACGCCGCTGGGAATTGGCGTTTGAAGGAATACGCTGGAACGATATCCGCCGCTGGGGAATTGCCGCTAATGTACTCGATAATCAATTAAATCAACCCTGTTACTTCAAAGGGAACGATGATGTTACCAAAGCATTTGGAGGAGGTTATGCATCACGGTATAACGAAACAGGAGGATTTTTCCCTATTCCCGATGTAGAAATTTCTCTTTCAGAAGGTGTCCTTACACAGAATGATGGCTGGGGGACTTCCAATTCTGAATATACCGGATGGAAATAATTTTAATAAAAAAACAATTGAATATTATGAAAAAACAAATCATATATCCACTCCTAATTTTAGCTGCATTCATTATTGCGTGTGACCCCATAGAGGATAGAGACACAATGGGAAACGCAATTACAGCAGATGAGTTAGACATAACAGCCACTCCTGTTGTAAAAAAAGGGATGAATACTAATAAAATTGTGATGGAAAACCACAGTCCTGTTCTCTCTTACTGGAACTACGGACTAGGTACAACAGAAAAATCAATAGACACCGCAATTATGGTAGTTCCCGGGACTTCAACAATTACTTTTACCGGCTTAAATGCTAACGGGACCCAAATCACAAAAGATTTAACCGTTGACGTTGACACCTTATTCTATGAAGTTGATCCGGAATGGGCTCTTCTCTGCGGAGAAGGAGAAAAAACATGGACCTGGGACGAATCGCTAAGTTCTTGTTTTGGCAATGGAGGTTACCTTGGGAACACATCACCCGGCTGGTGGGCGCTGACGGTTGCTGAAATAGATGAACAGGCTTCCGGAGAAGGACAGGGAGGCACCATGGTATTTTCAACCAGTGGGGCTACTCTTACTAAAAATTATATTGACGGAACCAGTAAATCGGGAAATTTTTCCTTTGACATGAGTAAAACAACTTATGATGAAGGAGGAAATCTTTGGGCAAAAGGAGTACTAACCACAAAATCCATTACCGTTCTTTGCGGTATTTCCATTAACGAAGGAGGTATTGATGTGAATAACTACGACATTCTTGCTCTTGACGATGAGACACTAACACTCTCGTATCACGCGAGCGGAACCACCGCCTGGGGTGAAGCCTGGTTTTGGATGTTTACGGCAGAATAGTTATAAACTTTTATAATCTCAAAAGAGGGCGTTATTTTGTCGCCCTCTTTGTATTTTTATAACCATATAAATTTATAACAATGAAAAAAATAATTCTTCTGTTTTCAATTGTATTGTTGGCAACAGGATGCCGCAACAACATGAAAATTACAGGGGAATTACCAGATAAATCATACGATGGAGAATGGATTTATCTTGTCCCGCTTGAAAATGCAAAAGCAGCACGGGTAGACTCCGCTAAAATACAAAAAGGGAAATTCATATTTGAAGGGAAAGTGAATGTGCCTGAAATTTATATTATCCGTCCCCGTCCTTTACTACGATTATCCTTACAGGAAATTTTGGTCGTAAAAGAACCCGGAGATATAAAAGTAGAATTAAATCAGACCAGTTCTTCCGGAGGAACAGCACTGAACGATTCGCTTGAACGATGGAAACAGGAAAAAAATGTTGTTGATTCTTTATTGCTAAGTTACAGAGCACAATACAAGAAAACAAACGACTCTATTCAACAGACCCTTATGAAGCAAAAAACGGATTCATTAAAAAAAGAAATAATTCGTTTTAACTATAATTTTGTTAGGAATAACAGAACCAATGTAGTTGGAGAGATGGTGTACAAATTCAATAAAAACTCGTTTACACCAGAACAGATGCTGGAACCAATGAACTAAAAATTGTATCAGAAATGGAATTTACAAAAAGAAAAAGGTATGTTTCTGCAGGACTAATAGTAGTCATTTGCACCTTCCTTTTCTTTCAATTTTTCTATGCATATCATCTTTTTTTCAAAGAGCAGATGCAACTGTTTTTATTCTCTTCCGATTATTTCTATTCTTATTCTCAAAAACCCGCCTGGCTGGCCTGCTACTTAGGAGATTTTTTTACCCAGTTTTTTTATTTCAGAGGAGGTGGTCCACTAATTATTGCTGTATTTTTAGGATCTGAATATTTTATTTCAGCAAAAGTTATAGAACGCATTACTAAGAACCAGCAGAGTTGGTTGTGGGGAATAGTACCTGTTGCGATTGACTGGAGCATGTATTTAAATCTATCCTATAATCTCTCTTCGTCCATAGGTTTTATTTTAATGCAGCTTCTTTTTCTACTTTACCTTAATTATTTTAATTGGAAAACACTTTCATTTATTCCTGCAATATTAATTTCATTCGCAGGTTACTGGATGGCTGGAAGTTCCATATTTATTTTACCAATTCTTATTATCTTAAATCCCATAAAAAATAAACAAGAATCTACCACAAAGTGGAAAATACTACTTTTAGGAATTTGGCTGATTCCATATTTCTTTACTACAATCTATTTATTACCAATAAAAGAATTATATATCTTCCCCGGAACAAAAATGCAATCCATTTTACTCCCTACTGGCTTTGCTCTTTCTATTATTATTGCAACCATTTTTAACGAGCTAATAAAAATTTCAGTACTATTTGAAAGAATTATAGTTCTGGCAATTTTCACTTTTCTGGTAATTACCGGCTTTAAACAAAACGCAAATTTCAACTTTGAAAAAATTCTCTCGCTCGACAGTGAAACCTATTTTGGCAGGCCCGAGAAAGTAATTGAACTAGCACGCAAATACCAGATAAAGAACAAATATGCAACGTATTTTACCAATATAGCTCTTGCTAATCAGAAACTTCTTCCTGAACAACTCCTTGATTATTATCAACCAGGAGCAATGGGATTGATTTTACCAGTTGCACCAACAGAAACACGTGAGTCTATTGTTTTTAGCAACGAAGTTTTTTTTCTACTGGGAGATATGAACCTCGCACAGCATTCAGCAATGCTTGGAAATACGTTCTCTCCTTTCCAACGGAGTTCAAGAATGATAAAACGCCTTGCAGAAATCAATTTGATTATTGGAGACTCAGTTGCTGCTAACAAATATTTACGTATACTCAATAAAACCTTATTTCATAAGGAATGGGCACTTGCCCATGAGAAAATGAACCGCCCGACATTAAAAAATGAATGGCTTAATCAAAAAAGAGAACTACTCCCGAAAAACGATATTATCCGAAAACCCAATGATTACATGGGCGCTCTTCGGTACCTGGCAGAAGAAAAACCTGAAAACAAAACCGCAATAGACTATCTGCTCTGTTCTCTTTTGTTAAACAAAAATTTAAAAGAATTCAAAACCAATTACGACAAGTACCTAAAACCGAAAAACAAACCCGTTCCAAAAGTGTATAGTGAAGCTTTACTTATCGTCTTATATCTTCAAAAAGCCACAAAAGAAGAAATGCTGGAGTACAAAATTCTTCCGCAAGAAATAAATGACTTTATAGAATATACCCGAGCATTTAACAAGAGTGAAGGAGCACTAGAGCCTCTTGAAAAAAAATTTGAGAAAAGCTATTGGTATTATTACCATTTTGCTAAACTCGTAACAAACTGACAAAAATGAAAACGTTCATTCTCATATGGTTCTGTCTGCTACTTATGTTTTCGTGCAAAAATCATGAAAACGTGTTGATCGACACAAGTTATCCATTTATTTACCCGGATTATATTAATGTAACCATTCCGCAAAATATAGCACCTTTAAACTTTATGATGCGTGATTCTTCCGAGAAAATGAAGGTCAATATTCATGGAACAAAAATGAGTATTAAGGTAAACGGGAGTAATAAAATAAACATCCCACAAAAGCAATGGAAGAAACTACTTTCAGAAGAAAATCAGAGACTACAAATTATAGTCACAACTTTGAAAAACGGGAAGTGGACGCAATTCAACCCTTTTTTTTGGGACGTAAAATCCGATAAAGTTGATCCGTTTATAACCTATCGGTTAATTGAACCCGGTTATGAAGTATGGAACAAACTACAAATTGTTGAACGAAATACGGAATCGTTTGAAGAACGTGTAATTGCAGATAATAACCTTATGGAAGGCAGTTGCATGAACTGCCACATTTCGGGAGGAAAAGATAAGACAATCTCGATGTTTCATATACGTGGCAAACATGGAGGTACTATTCTAAACAGAAACGGTCAGCTCAGGAAAATAAATATTAGAAGCGAAAACATGGTTTCGCCAGCCATTTATGGGAATATTCATCCGTCAGGAAATTTCGCAGTGTTTTCTACCAATATTGTCATCCCGGAATTTCACACATACAAAAGTGAGAAGATGGAGGTCTATGATGCGAAATCGGACTTAGTTGTTTTAGATTTTAACACCAATGAGATATATACGCAACCCTTTCTTTCTGACACCTCTGCTTATGAAAGCTTTCCTGTTTTTTCTGCCGATGGACAATGGATCTACTTTTGTTCAGCTCCTTATATTCCATTGCCTGACAGCATAAAAGCATTAAAATACAATATCTGCAAAGTGAGTTTTAACGCACAAACAAAAACCATTGGAAATAAAGTTGATACCCTCTGGAATGCAAAACAAATGAAAGGGTCGGTGAGCCACTTGAAAACATCACCTAATGGAAAATATTTGCTTTACACCGTTGCTGATTATGGAACATTTCCGATTTGGCACCGTGAGGCCGATCTTCAAATGATAAACCTGCAAACAGGGGATATTGATAATCTGGAAATGGTAAATGACACCTGTTCCGATTCTTACCATAGCTGGTCTTCAAACAGCCGATGGTTTGTTTTTGCCAGCAAACGCGATGATGGGATTTACGGAAAACCCTATTTCTGCTATGTAAATTCAAATGGCAAAACAAGCAAACCCTTTGTTCTTCCGCAATCTGACCCGGAAATTTACGATAATACACTTAAATCATTCAATATCCCGGAATTGTTCAAATACAAAATACCATTCAACGCACGCGATATTGAAAGTACTTACCTGCAAAAAGAAGCAGAACCAATTCAATAGCAAGATTAAAACTATCATTACCTAATGGAAAAGAGAAATGCGTAAATTCAACAACCATTATTTTACAATGCAAAGATTCAATATTTTGAATTCAGCCATCATTCTTAAAACGTATCTACACAAATACATTATTACAAAAAACAACTAAAATGAGAATTGTTACCCTCTGTTTTCTACGATAAGAACTATAAACAAAAAATTTCATCTTCCTTTATACCTCCCTACTTTTGAATACTCTTAATTTATTCAACAAATAAAAGAATCAGGAAAAAACACTTACAATATCACTCCCCTCCAACGGCATCATAAAACTGGCAATATCAACTAATAATCAACGCATTGAAAAACAATACATTTATGATTTGATAACAAATCATACACTCAAAATAAACATTATATACAGTTAGAATTAACAGTACAAGCAGTATCTCATAACATTTTTACACCCTTAAAAAAAGAACTACTGTAATTTTGTAAGAGGTGGCAAAACTTATTACATAAGTTCAAAAAGATCCATAAAATTTTCACGCAAGTAGTTCTGATTAAACACGAGCAAATGAAAAATAAATACCGTAGAAGGAAAATACTCTCTACAACCTTTATAAAAAAAGTAATTAATAAAATCATGATCACCAGTTGCTAATCCAGTAAAACCAAGCCAGATAAAAAACCTTGTTCTTATGAATTCTCTTTCCAAAATAGTATTCTTTTTGCTTCTGCTAACAACAGGGTGCCACGAAAAAAATGCAACTTCTTTTATTCCCATATTATCAGTAACTCCTTTCATTCTGGTTTATGGCTACAAAAGAGGAGAATCAGTTATTACAATCTCATCAAATACGAACTGGAATATAAATTCTTCGTACTCTTGGTGCAGGCCTTCTTTGGAAACGGGAAGCAGAAACACTTCGATAACCATTATTACCCACAGAAACGAGTTAAAAGAAGAACGTCAGGCAACATTTTATATCACCGCTGAAAATGCTAACAACACTACACTTTCGATAAACCAGAATGCGTTTGAGCCTGCAATGGCCGATTCAATTGCACCCTATAATATTGACATGAGAGATTTAACTTCGCTCGAACTCTCAAAACTTATGGGGATTGGATGGAACCGGGGCAATACGCTGGAAGCAATTAATATAACGAATGGAGTAAATACAGTAAGGGCAACCGGGGGAAGAAATACCTACCGTCATCTTATTGAACAAAGCTATCTGACCAACATTTCCCTGGCCGATAAATATTTTAAACTCCCTAAAGACAATACAGAAAACCGGTTATTTGCAGAAATTCACTTTTACGATCCTTACAGTCTCACATTACAAACAGATGGAAACTACAAAAACCGTTGGGGGATAAATCTCATTGAAGGAGATGCAACAGAAAAAGGACAGGAAAAATGGGGAGATGAAAGTTCTAGAAGTGTAAAAACCAATTTTATTGATAAAAGTATTCCTGGAATTCTTGATGAATACGGAACGATACACCATACATCTTTATCATCGGGGCAGGAAGAAAAGACTCAGTCGCAATTGGATTACCTGAAATATGTTACAAGCGCTGCAGTTGAAAACGAAATGGTTCCCTTTTACTTAGACAACGGAGTTACAGGAAACAATGGATTTGCGCTCTTTAACAGAATCAAACTAATCCACAAGGAATTCAAGCTATAATCAACTATTCGGAAAAACAAAACACATCTAATGAAAAATAGTAAAAATGAATAAAATAATTTTAATACTACTCGCCGGAATTCTCACTTTCTCTTGTTCAAGAAAAAACTGGGAAATTGGAGAAACAGGAGTTACCGTTTATCCTTTAAATGAGCGACAGAATTCGGCAAAGGCAATTTTCATATCACCTGTTGATGAAGACATTATAAAAGTTTCAGCCAGTGCAACCAAAACATTTAGTGAGGCTCAAAGCCTTGTGGCACTACCTCAAAAAAAACATGTAAAATTTGATGTAAAAGAGAAAGGAAATAAACTAATAATTGCTACACCCAGCACAAAAGTTGAAATATTAAAAGCAACAGGTGAGATACAATTTCTGGATGCTAAAGGGAATCTTTTCCTTCAGGAAAAAAAAGGAGGCGGGAAAATATTAGAAGCAATGGAAGCAGAAGGGGAAAAAGGCTACTCCCTTCAACAAGTTTTTGCATCTTCTGAAGATGAAGCACTTTATGGATTGGGGCAACACCAGGCCGGAGAAATAAATTACAAAGGGAAAAATGAAGAACTGTTCCAATACAATACCAAGGTTTCTGTTCCTTTCATTATTTCAACAAAAAATTATGGATTACTTTGGGATAACTACTCATTTTCCCGCTATGGCGATCCACGCCCTTACGAACAAATTAACCTGTTCAAATTATTTAATGCACAAGGCAAAGAAGGTGCACTTACAGCAACTTATATTGACAATATCGATAACAACCACATTTTTATTACTCGCGAAGAATCAACCATTGATTATGAAAACCTGGAAACTGTCAAAAACTTTCCGGAAGGCTTTAATTTCAATAATGCAAAAATAACCTGGGAAGGCCAACTACAGGCTCCTCAGAATGGAATTTACCACTTTCTGTTATATTATGCCGGGTACACAAAGTTATGGATTGACGGGCAGCTAATGGCTGATAAATGGAGAACAGCATGGAATCCGTCTGTAGAAAAAGTTCAATTGGATATGAGGGAGGGAAGAAAATATCACCTCAAACTTGAATGGATACCAGATGGAGGCACCTCTTATATTGGATTAAAAACCTTGTCGCCCAGGTCTCCTGAAGATCAAAATAACATCTCTTTCTACTCTGAAATGGGAGACCAAATCGATTACTACTTTATGAAAGGAAATTCGATGGATGGTGTTATTAGTAAATACCGGAAACTTACCGGGAAAGCCCAGGTAATGCCGAAATGGGCAATGGGTTTTTGGCAAAGCCGGGAACGTTATAAAACGCAGGATGAGCTGATAAATACTTTAAAAGAATTTCGAAAAAGGCATATTCCCATTGACAATATTGTACAAGACTGGTCGTACTGGCCCGTTAATAAATGGGGTAGCCATGAATTTGATAAAACGCGTTTCCCCAATCCGGAAGGTATGATAAAAACAATACATGATAATCATGCTCGCATTTTAATCTCGGTGTGGCCTAAATTTTATCTGGGCACTGAGCATTACAAAGAGTTTGACAAACATGGATGGATCTATCGGCAGGCAATAAAAGACAGTATCCGCGACTGGATTTATCCCGGATATATAGGATCTTTTTATGACGCCTATAGTAAAGATGCCCGTAAACTATTTTGGGAACAAATTAACGAGACACTCTATTCAAAAGGAATTGATGCCTGGTGGCTTGATGCTACAGAACCAGATATTCAATCAAATGCAAGTATCGAATACCGTAAGAAGTTAATGAATCCGACAGCATTGGGACCTTCAACAAAGTATTTTAATGCATATGCGCTAATGAATGCAAAAGGAATTTACGAGGGGCAACGGGCGACAAATCCGATTGATCGGGTTTTTATATTAACGCGCTCGGGTTTTGCAGGAATGCAACGTTATGGCACCACTACATGGAGTGGCGATATTGGCTCTTGTTGGGAAGATTTAAAAGCACAAATTCCGGCCGGCATCAATTTTTCAATGTCGGGGCTTCCCTACTGGACAATGGATATTGGAGGGTTTAGTGTTCAGAAGAAATTTGAAAAAGCCAAAGAAGGTTCTCCTGAAATGGAAGAATGGCGTGAATTAAATACACGGTGGTACCAGTTTGGAGCTTTTGTACCTTTATTCAGGGTTCACGGACAGTATCCCTTTCGAGAAATATATAATATTGCTCCTGAAAATCATCAGGCCTACCAATCAATGTTGTATTATAATAAACTAAGATACAGGCTAATGCCATACATTTATAGTTTAACCGGCGCTGTTTATCATGATGATTACACAATTATGAGAGGATTGGCAATGGATTTCCCTTTCGATAAAAGGGTACAAAACATAGGAGACGAATACATGTTTGGCCCTTCGTTTCTGGTTTGCCCGGTATACGAATACAAGTCAAGAAAACGAGATGTATATTTCCCTAATAATGGGGGATGGTTTAACGTTTACACCGGCGAATATCTTGCCGGAGGACAAAAAATTAATGTAGACGCTCCATATGAAAGAATGCCGCTTTTTGTTCGCGAAGGCTCAATAATTCCGATAGGGCCGAAAATTGAATATACCGACCAAAAGAAAGACTCTTTAACCGATATTTGTATTTATGCAGGGAAAGATGCTACCTTCAAACTATATGAAGATGAAGGGACAAATTACAACTATGAAAACGGGAAATTCAGTATTATTCAATTTGATTATTCTGAAGACCAAAGACTGCTAACCATTCAAAAGCGAAAGGGTAATTTTGATGGAATGGAGCCCGGCAAGACTTTCAGAATAAAAATAATAACACGCAATAATCCTGTCCCCATGCTTTTGGAAGAAGGAGAAGAAACCAAAACAATACATTATAACGGAGAAGAAGTATCGGTGCAATTATAGTTTAATTAGTTAGCAAAAATTAAACGGAGAATTGATAATTACTATCCATTTCTCCGTTTTTAAAATCATATATTTTCTATCAGTAGTGTCCGACTAAATTAAATAAAAAGAAGGTACTCCCTTTCGGTTTCCCTTCAAAGTTGTAAATTGATTTTTACGAAAACTCTTTACAACATGGGTAAAATTAGTGAAATAAAATTTGTCGGACAGCCGATTTTCAAACAGGTCATCAATTTGATAGAAAAAGTCAACATATCATCCATAGTAAGGTCGTACGACAGCGACAGGTATTATAAAGCATTTAAGAGCAGGACGCACTTAATCACCATGTTGTTTGGGATTTTAAGCCGATGCGATTCGATGACCGAAATATGTGAAGGGCTAAGGGCTTTAGGCGGGAAACTAAACCATCTTGGTTTGGAAAAAGCACCAGCCAAGAGTACCGCCAGCGATGGCTTAAGAAACCGGGACAACCGTTTTTTCGAGGACTTGTATTTTGCATTGGTCGATAAGTATCAATCATTTTTGTCGGACAGCCGGACTTATGGGCTAACATTCAAAGAGGTACTTTTAATTGACTCAACAACAATCCGCTTATTTAGCGACATCTTAAAAGGTGTTGGCCGTAATCCCAGGGGAGATGGGAAAAAGAAGGGCAGTTTAAAAGTCCATATGCTTATTGACGCCGTACAGTCGGTTGGCCGGTTTGTAAAAATTACAGCCGCAAAAGTCCATGACAAAAACTTCCTGAAAAGCCTTGAACTAATATCACATAGTATGATAGTGTTTGACAAAGCTTACAATTATTATCACCAATTTGCCTTGTGGACTACCCAGCAAGTTTATTTTGTTACCCGCCTGAAAAAGAATGCTGTTTATGAGATAATTGAAACAAAACGGGTGCATTACCGCAAGAAAGGAAAGGCAAAAGTGCTACGCGATGAGATTATAGAACTCACATATCATCCCGAGAATGAAAATGGCAAACGGCAGATGAAGGTTTTCAGAAAAATACGTTTGCGCAAAGTATGTTACCAGGATGAAAAAAACAGGTATTTTGAATTCCTGACCAACAACTTCGGGATAAGCGCAGAAGAAGTGGCCTTTCTTTATAAAAAGCGATGGGGCATCGAATTATTGTTCAAAAAAATGAAGCAAAACTTCCAGTTGCATTATTTCTATGGAGAGAACGAAAATGCAATACGTACACAGGTTTGGTGCACGTTAATTGCCCAATTGTTAATGACTGTTATTCAAAAAATTGCTCAAACCAGGAAAGCATTTTCGGTTGTGGCTTCACTAATAAGGATACACCTGATTAGTATGCTTGACATGGTAGAACTATTACGTTGTACCAGTCGCGCATATAAAATCGAAGTTGGCGAACCTCCCGGGCAACTTCAGTTAAACCTGGTTTAGACAGGGGGTCTGTTTTGAAAAAATAAATTAGATGCCCATAAACAGGGCGTTATTGTGAATAAAATGTGAAATCCCGACTTTTGTCGGTTAATAGTGATTTTCTATTCTTTTTTTTAAAATTAAATCAAAATTCTTGTATCTTTTGGTATTTTTCAAACTAAATGAGTTTATTCCTACAATACACCAAATCTATTAGATTAAGCTTTTGGAGCCTGTTTGTCTTTTGTGTTAATTTTTCCGCTTCTGCAAGCACATCCAGGACTGAAGAGCAATACAAATTTATGCACATCGACATAAACGATGGGCTTTCAAATAATCAGGTACATGCAATTTTAAGAGATAGTCAAGGGTTTATGTGGTTTGGTTCCGATGGAGGATTAAACCGCTTTGACGGAACCAATTTCAAAATTTACCAGAGAAATTTGAAGGATTCTACATCGATTCCTTTTAATGACATCGATTTTCTATTTGAAGACACGGACAGGAATTTATGGATACGTTCTCTTCAGGAATTTGTCATTTATAATCCAACAAACGAATCTTTCTCGTCTCTTCCTCCATACTACAAGAATACTTCTATTCCATTAACAAACCTGCAAAATTTATTTAAAGATAAAGCTGGTAACATGTGGTTTGTTAATTCACGATTCGGATTATACCGGTATTCGCCCAAAAATGAAACCACTGACTCAATTGCTTATTCACCGGAATATCAAGACGCTGGTAACAACAATTACTTAAACGATATAGATGAAGATTCGCAAGGCAATTTATGGGTCATTTCTAATTCGGGTGTTATTCTGAAAATAGATGGAAATAGTTTTCAGGTCCTTGAAAAGTATCAACTAAACGAAGCAGTAATAAACGAAACCAATAGCTTTAACCTTTTTATTGATAGCCATGACGATATTTGGTTTTATTCGCCCAGTGGAGCAGATGGCGCATTTATGCTAGATACGCATAACAAAACCATTCAGAACTATAATACCTCCTCATTTCCTGTCAAATTAAACAATAATCTTGTCACGTCCATAATACAAGATGAAAACGACAATATTTGGTTATCGACCGATCACGGAGGAATAAATATAATTAACAAGAGAAAAAAAGACGTAATATACTTAACAAATAATCAAGACGATAACTACAGTATCAGTCAGAATAGTGTTACATTTCTTTATAAAGACCCGGAAAATATAATTTGGGCAGGAACTTTTAAAAAAGGAATTAATTATTACCACAGAGATTTAGTAAGGTTTAACCATATCAGCAACAATCCATCTGTGCCGAACAGCCTCCCTTACAACGATGTAAATTGTTTTGTTGAAGATCAGTACGGAAATTTATGGATTGGAACAAATGGTGGTGGGCTTATTTATTTTAATAGAAAAAGAAATACATACAAAACATTCAAACACGATCCCAATAATCCACAAAGTATAAGCAATAATATTGTTGTTTCTCTTTGTATTGATAAAAATGGGATACTTTGGATAGGAACTTATTTTGGAGGACTAAATCGTTTCGATGGTAAATCGTTCAAACATTACAAACATGATCCTCAGAATCCGCAATCACTTGCCGACGACAGAGTTTGGTCAATTATTGAAGACTCCAGAAACAATCTTTGGATTGGCACACTAAATGGAGGACTTAATCTATTTGAAAGGGAAAAGCAGGAATTTTACCATTACAGAGCAGACGATATTAACTCTGTTAGCTCCAATGCAATTATGACAATGATCGAGGATTCGGAGTCTAACCTTTGGTTAGGAACACCTGAAGGGCTGGACAGGCTCGATTTAAAAACAAAACGCTTTTACCATAATGCCCCGGATCCTTCAACACCAGGAAAATTAAGCAATAAAGATGTACTGGACTTACATGAAGATAGCCACGGGTTTATTTGGGCCGCAACCAACCTGGGGTTAAATGTGTACGACAAAACAGAATCATTGTTCAGGACATTTACCGAAAGTGACGGGTTAGCAAGTTCAAAAATAAAAACGATACAGGAAGACCAACATGGGAATCTTTGGGTTTCAAGCACAAATGGACTTTCAAAAATTACAATTGTAAACCAGGAAAAACATCCTTCACTGAAAGATCTAAGCATCCGGATTATTAACTACAACACAATGGATGGTCTACAGGGAAAGGAATTTAACCAAAAAGCAGCTTATCGTACCCGTTTTGGAGAGCTCATTTTTGGAGGAGCAAACGGGTTTAATCTCTTTATTCCTGAAAATATAAAGGAACAAGATTCAGAGAATAGAATAGTACTAACAAATTTCAAAGTGTTTAACCAGGAAGTTCCGGTAAATGATATGTTTCGTAATCGGATCATTCTGGATAAATCAATAACAATACAAGATAAAATTACCCTACGCCACAACGAGAATGTATTTTCTTTTGAATTTGCAGCTCTAAATTTCCTTCATCCGGAAAAAAACCGATTTGAATACCGCTTACTAGGTTTTAACGACGAATGGTTAAAAACCGACTCCCGACTAAACGATATCACATTTACCAATCTCAATGCCGGAGAATACCATTTAGAGATAAGAGTAACAAACGATGAAAATAAATGGACATATCTGGAACCTCCACTAACTATTCAAGTTCTTCCTCCATTCTGGAAAAGCATCTATGCAATACTTTTTTATGTTACTCTCGCTGTAACTTTAATTATTATTTCCCGCAAAATAATGCTCGACAGGCATAAACTAAAATTCGAGGCCCGGCAAGAACACCTTGAGGCAGAAAGAATACAACAACTGGATGCACTAAAAACCAGATTTTTCACGAATATCAGTCACGAGTTCAGAACTCCGCTTACACTGATAATTTCTCCGTTAAATAAACTTATCGCAGAAACAGAAAACGAAAAGAAAAAAAACAACCTGATTCTTATTCAAAGAAATACCCGTCGATTGCTGCATATGGTTAACCAACTTCTGGATTTTAGAAAAATGGAAGTTCAAAAGCTGGAAGCATATAACAACTGGGGAAATTTGGTTTTATTTATACGTGAAGTTAGTTTATCATTTGAAGACCTTCTTCAGAACAAACATATTGAATTTGAATTTAAAAGCTCACATTCTGATTTTTTCACTTTTTTTGATAATGACAAAATAGATAAAGTTATTACAAATTTACTTTCTAATGCCTTTAAGTTTACCCCAGAAAAAGGCAAGGTTTTCCTGGAAATTAAAATCCTTGCAGGAGAAGATACTGAATCAAAACAGGCAACAGCTCTTATTACGATAAAAGATACAGGTATTGGAATAGCTCCCGAGATGCAAAACCGGATTTTCGACCGCTTTTATCAACACGATCAACCAAGTTCAATAATTAATCAGGGAAGCGGTATCGGACTCTCCATGGTAAATGAGTATGTTTCCATATTGGGTGGAACAATAAAGGTTGAAAGCATTGTTGGAAAGGGGAGCTCATTTATAGTACAACTTACAGTTAAAGTCTTCACACAAGAAGAGATTGATTCGTACAATAAGCAAAACGGAAATCAAATAATGGCAAATGAGGAATACACTTCTCAACCTGCGAGGAAAGGAGAAAAACTGGCTTATGATTCAGAGAAAAAAACAATTTTAATTGTAGAAGATAATCCGGATTTTCGTTTTTACCTAAACGATAACCTGAAAATGCAATACAATATTTTTGAAGCTAAAAATGGCGAAGAAGGATGGAAAATTATTGAAACCCAACTCCCGGATTTGGTTGTAAGCGATATTATGATGCCCGTTATGGATGGAATAGAGCTATGTTCAATGATTAAAGCTACCCGAAAAACAAAACATATACCCGTAATATTACTTACTGCCAAAACAGATGCTGAACCTAAAATTGAAGCCTATGAAACGGGGGCCGACGGGTACATATCAAAACCATTTGATTTCAGGATTCTCGAATCGAGAATAGAAAACCTGATTAATACACGTGAGCAGCTGCGGCTTTCATACCAATCGATGATTGGGATAAATCCTGAAAAAATTGAAGTAAACTCGCCAGATGAAGAATTCATAAAAAAAGCACTTAAAATAGTTGAAGCTTACATCCCGGAATCATCATTTTCAGTGGAAGACATGAGTAAAGAAATGGGAATGAGTCGCGTTAGTTTATACAAAAAAATGGTAGCACTAACAGATAAAACGCCCATTGAATTTATTCGAATTATTCGGTTAAAAAGAGCTGCAGACCTTCTTACATCGAGCCAGTTATCAGTATCAGAGATTGCTTATAAAGTAGGATTTAATAACCCCCGTTACTTTTCAAAGTATTTCGACGAATTTTACGGTGAACTACCTTCAGAATATATTGCTAAACACCGGCAAAAAAAAGTAAACATCTCAGATGAAACCCGAAAAAAACTGAACTAAAACATTTCAACCTACTGCACCACTCTACTGAATAGTATAAATACATTCAAGTGTTGCAAATAACCAAAATATATGAAGTAAGATTCATGAGCATTCTCTATTTTTGCCTCATGAATTTTCAAATAGAAAATATAAAAAAAGCCTTACAGAAGAAATTACCGGGGTCAACTTCCCACAAAAAAATGCTCCCCCCAAACCGGCCACTTGCTATTATTGAAAAAAACAACCAGCATCTAAAACACAGTAGCGTATTGTTGCTTTTATTTGAAGAAAATAAAGAATTATTTATATGCCTTATAAAAAGGCCTGCACATATGAAACACCATGCGGGTCAGATTGCGTTACCAGGAGGGCGCATCGAAAAAGGAGAAGGCCCGGTGGAAACAGCATTGCGTGAAACTGAAGAAGAAATTGGAGTTTCGCCTGATGATATAATTATTCTGGGTGTCCTATCCAAATTATATGTGTCGGTAAGTAACTTTTTAATTCATCCGGTTGTTGGCTGGATAGATAAAAGACCCGTGGTGATTGCCAATCACGATGAAGTAGAGAAAGTTGTTTTCTTCCCTTTACTTCATTACAAAAATAGTTTTGAAGAAGAAGAACTGGAAACTGTTACAGGAAAACTTAAGGTCCCCTGTATTCATTACTTAAACGAAACTATTTGGGGGGCTACAGCTATGATTTTGTCTGAATTTTATGATATTCTGGAATAAGGGGAAATGAATGCAAAAAAGATGCTACTGGAATAACATTCCGATAATGTTTGTAATTTGTAATTACATTATTCACATAATTATAAGCTTCTTTTCCGCGACAGTATCCCCACCGGACAACCGGATCTTTATAATACTTCTCAGCAGATTTATTTCGCAGGAAAAAGTCGACATTGTTTTCCCACACTGTGCCATCCTTCCCATATTTCCGGGCAAGCCTCTGCGCATCTTTTACGTGCCCCAGTCCAATATTGTATGCAGCCAGTACGAATTTTATCCGTTCCGTAGAATCTGGAATGGATTCTAAAAACTGATCATTTAACCAATTAAGCAACAAAACGCCACCCTTTATATTTTGTTTTGGCTTTTTGTAATTATCAATTCCCAATGATTCTGCAGTAGAAGGCATCAATTGCATCAATCCATAGGCCCCGGCCCACGAACCAGCATCTTTATTAAACCTCGATTCCTGATAAATTATGGCTGAAATCAAGCGCCAATCCCAGTCATATTCTTCAGATACTTGCTTTACAATATCATCGTATCCGGAAATTTTTCCTCCCGATATACTGTGATAATCACTTTCCATACGTACAGCAACACGCGGACTTTCAAAATAACGATAGTATATTCGCCTGAATTTTCGGGTTTTCTTAAATTTGGTAATCCATTTGTCAAGATAATTTTTCCATTCTGTTGAGCCATTTCGTACTCCCCAGGCAATATACTGTGGCAAACTTATTTTTAAAGACACATCTAAATTGGGATAATACATCTGATTCAATCGGGCTACATTTTCATCACATACTGTATAATCAATTTCACCTTCAGCAACACGTTCAACCAATTGTTCTACCCCATAAATTGTATCTTCTACAATATCTATGTCAGCACCTATTTCATCCGATAAATTAACAAGCCTCCGATAGTAAGAAGTACTTTTCTGAACATGCACCATCTTTCCTGCCAGTTCAAGAGCTGAAGTAATATACATTGAATCATTAGTCTGTGATTTAGCCCGTTGCACCAATACTTGCCTGGTTTCCATTAAAGGAACGGTAAAATCAATTTGCTGGCTCCGTCTCTTAGTAACCGTTAAACTTTTTGCCACCAAATCATACTGATTATTAATCAACCCATCGAAAGTTTCAGCTAGATTATTACTTACTACGATCTGCAACTTTACTCCCAATTCCTTGCTTAACTCTTGCAGTAGTTCATACTTAAACCCCATTGGTTTTCCACGGTAAACAAAATAATTGGTTGAATTATAATCTACAACAGCACGCAATACTCCACTTTCCCTTATGTGCCTTAAATCATCTTGCTGACTATATTTATCAGAGGAACCAACTTTTTTCTTTTCGGCTGATGAGGTACAAGAAAGTACAACAACAGGAAGAAACAGATAAAAAATACGTTTTACTGGTAGCTTATATATAAATGCATGTATCATCAATCATAGAACGCCCAAGTCACTCCAAATCTAAAAGTCATACGATTCATTGGATAGTGCGGTGTTGTGAAATATTTTGCATCCATAAACTCGCTGCCTATATTCATCAACTTAAAAAATGCACGCGTCCTCTTTAACCGTAAACTTGCATATACGTCAATATAAGGATAATTTCCGATTTTTTGTTCATTCTGAAGATGAAACAATCCAGTAGATGGAGCATAAGCATCAGCATAATATTCTGTATTATACCGCATGTCTACACCTAACTGAGTAAACATAACCTTCGACCAAATAAATTTATAATAAGCAGAAACAAAAGTGGAAAAAGTGGGAAGATGTAAATATGCATCATCCGAAACCTTTTGCCATAACATCCTTGTTCTAAAATGCAAATTACGATAATTAAAATCTTTGTCAAGATATGCTGAAAGAACCAATAATTCTTTACTTGTTTGATTCGGAATTCCCAATGTATCATTATACAAATAGTTATTAATAATTGCATAATTTGCTCCAGCTTCCAATTTCCTTCTTGGCGACTTGAAACTTCCATTTACAGCCATATTTTGCTCCATTTTCAAATCATTGTTCCATCTTAAATGATTTGAATAAAACACCTCCTGAAAATAATCAGGCACCTTATTTTCCAACGCTCCTTTTATGGATATAAAAGACAAAGAATCGCCCAAAATCCCCAGAGGTTTAGAAATAATCCCTGAAAATTCTGTTTGTCCTACATTTCGCCCAATCAAATAAAATTTACCTTCAGCATTCCATGTCCAGAAATTTCCGGCATCACGAAATATTCCTCCTCCAACATATACGTTTGAAAACTTTCTGGTTTGCCTGCTATATATATC
>OY781113.1:2167500-6716382 GCA_963676455.1 uncultured Draconibacterium sp.
CACTAGTTTTACCCTAGGCCGCTCCTTGCGGTCACAGACTTCAGGTACCCCCAGCTCCCATGGTTTGACGGGCGGTGTGTACAAGGCCCGGGAACGTATTCACCGCGCCATGGCTGATGCGCGATTACTAGCGAATCCAACTTCATGGAGTCGGGTTGCAGACTCCAATCCGAACTGGGATCGGCTTTTGGGATTAGCATCACTTCGCAGTGTAGCTGCCCTTTGTACCGACCATTGTAACACGTGTGTAGCCCTGGACATAAGGGCCGTGCTGATTTGACGTCATCCCCACCTTCCTCTCACCTTACGGTGGCAGTCCCGCTAGAGTCCCCGGCTTGACCCGATGGCAACTAACAGTAGGGGTTGCGCTCGTTATGGGACTTAACCCGACACCTCACGGCACGAGCTGACGACAACCATGCAGCACCTTGTAAATAGCCCCGAAGGGAAAATCTGTTTCCAAATTATGCAATCTACATTTAAGCCCAGGTAAGGTTCCTCGCGTATCATCGAATTAAACCACATGTTCCTCCGCTTGTGCGGGCCCCCGTCAATTCCTTTGAGTTTCAACCTTGCGATCGTACTCCCCAGGTGGTTCACTTAATGCTTTCGCTCAGCCGCTTACTGTGTATCGCAAACAGCGAGTGAACATCGTTTACAGCGTGGACTACCAGGGTATCTAATCCTGTTCGCTCCCCACGCTTTCGTGCATCAGTGTCAGTAATGGATTAGTAAGCTGCCTTCGCAATCGGTGTTCTGTGTCATATCTATGCATTTCACCGCTACACAACACATTCCGCCTACCTCAACCATACTCAAGACTCACAGTATCAATGGCAATTCTACCGTTAAGCGGCAGTATTTCACCACTGACTTACAAGCCCACCTACGCACCCTTTAAACCCAATGAATCCGGATAACGCTTGCATCCTCCGTATTACCGCGGCTGCTGGCACGGAGTTAGCCGATGCTTATTCCTACGCTACCGGCAACTGGTTACTCGTAACCAGGTTTCTTGGCGTAGAAAAGCAGTTTACAACCCATAGGGCCGTCATCCTGCACGCGGGATGGCTGGTTCAGGCTTTCGCCCATTGACCAATATTCCTCACTGCTGCCTCCCGTAGGAGTCTGGTCCGTGTCTCAGTACCAGTGTGGGGGATAATCCTCTCAGAACCCCTACTGATCGTTGCCTTGGTGAGCCGTTACCTCACCAACTAGCTAATCAGACGCATGCCCATCTTATGCCACCGAAGTTTTAATTAAAATACCATGCAGCATCTTAATTCTATGGGGTATTAATCCACGTTTCCATGGGCTATCCCCCTGCATAAGGCAGGTTGCATACGCGTTACGCACCCGTGCGCCGCTCTCATCACCCGAAGGTGAATCCCGCTCGACTTGCATGTGTTAAGCCTCCCGCTAGCGTTCATCCTGAGCCAGGATCAAACTCTCCGTTGTATATATAAAAAGTTTAATTTCTTTCGCTCAGATGTTTTCTCTCAGAAATCAACAAAGTTGGTACACCTTGCTTTTTTGTGCTTCAAAATTTTAAAGAACTTTCCATAAAAAATCAGCATCCAATCTTTTTGTTCTTAACTAAATGCTGACACTTATGTTCCATCATTTGTCTGGCCTTCTCCTTCAATTTCAATCTCTCTGCCAGAACGTGTTTCCCTTTCGGGGCGGCAAAGGTAATAACTATTTTCTATCTGCCAAAACTTTTAATCAAAATTTTAAAAGTTTTTTTTCGGCTTCCGGAACCAACAAAACAACCATTAAAATTGCCTGCCAAATTCCCCGGTTATTAACCTTCTTTTTCATCTCCTCAACGAACCCGCTCTGAAAGCGGCTGCAAATATAGACAGCCTTTTTATTTCTCCAAAACTTTTTGTCAAAAATTTTAAAAGTTTTTTTTCAATCTTCAGTGCTAAAATCCGCTCATTATTCTCCGGCTAAAAACCCCTTACTACCTCTCATTTCCTCAACGAACGTGCCCTAAAAGCGGATGCAAAAGTAGATATCTTTTTTTAACATCCAAATAAAAAATCAGATTATTTTCGGATAATTGCAGCAACAAGTAAACAACAAATTGAAAATCAATATTATCATTAAAAACATTTTTCTAAAATATTTTTAATGCAGCCGATTTAAACAGACAATAAACTGTTTCTCCCACATTCAAATTCATATTTTTTCTGGAAGCTTCGGTTATTTCAACCAACATTCTTTCGCCTGTATTTACCATACAAAATGACAAACCATCTTTAAAAAAGATCTTTTCAATTGTACCTTTTACCTGGTTACGTAACGAAATTCGCTCTACAGGTTGCAAAGAAATCGAAATATCTTCAGGCCGAATAAGAACTTTTACTTGCTTCCCTATCTCTATAATTCCATTAAAAGTCTTACTCAGCACCTGAACCTGAAAGTCACCAGACAGACTTTTTAGTAAAACCATATCCTGAGAAAGTAAAGAAGCAAATACAATCAGGTCAAATGAATTATATAATCCCGCTCCCTTCATTAAATCCAGATTGGATTTATCCAGTAACAAATCATGAAACTTTCCCATTGCTTTTATACTTCCACTTTTTATAAGTAACAAACGATTTGTAAGGCTCAGCAAATCGGGCAAATCGTGACTTACAATTAACATTGGAATCGAAAATTGCTCATTTATTATTTTCAGGAATGGGATAATACTATTTCGAAGATTAACATCAACTGCAGAAAAAGGCTCATCCATAATTAAAATCTGCGCCCCACTAAGCAACGCCCTTCCAATTGCAATCCTCTGTTTTTCGCCCCCTGAACACTCAGAAGGTCTCTTACCAAGCAAATAAGCAATGTTCAATATATCTACAATCTCACCAAAACGAACATTCGAAGACCGTTTTTCATCGATTCCATATTTCAGGTTTTTCAGAACAGACAAATGCGGAAACAGGCGAACATCCTGAAAAACATACCCTACTTTTCTGTTCCTAACCGGAGTATTAATTTTACGGGTGGAATCAAAAACAACATCCTGATTGAATTTAATGACGCCCGTATCGGGAGTAACCAATCCGGCAATTGAATTCAACAATGTAGTTTTCCCGTGACCGGAAGGACCATAAATACCTGTTATCCCATCATCAATTTCAGCTTTTACATTTAAAAAGAAATCTTTACGGCGAACTTGTATGTCGAATTCCAATACGTTTTTCATACTTCCCGTTTTAGAATTCGTCTGTTCAGACATTCAGCGCCAATCATCGCCAGCAACGAAAGAATTACAGAAACCACAACCAACCGTAAGGTGGATGCCTCCTGCCCGGGAACCTGCATAGCAGAAAAAATGGCAAGGGGTAATGTTTGCGTTTCTCCTGAAATATTTCCAGCAAAAGAGATTGTTGCGCCAAATTCTCCTAAACTTCGGGCAAAGGCTAAAATTGCACCGCTAATAACACCAGGCAAGGCTAAAGGTAAAGTAATGGTAAAGAACACCTTTAAATTAGAAGCCCCAAGAGTACGGGCCGCCTCTTCGAAATTTTTATCTACTAACTCGATGGAAAGACGAATAGAACGCGTAACCAAAGGAAAAGCAACAATCACTGCTGCAATAATTGCTGCTGGAAAAGAAAATGCTATTCTTATTCCGAAATAATTATAGAAAAAACTGCCCAGCCAACCGTTGGTTCCAAATAAAACCAACAATATATAACCAGTTGTTACCGGAGGTAAAACAAGCGGAAGGTGTAAAAATCCTTCAACAAACGCTTTCCCGGGAAATTGCTTTCGTGCCAAAAACCAACCAATCAAAATGGCCAACGGAAGCACAACAATGGTACAAACCACCGCAACCTGCAGTGAAAGCTGAATCGCAGTTAGCTCACCATGTGTATATTTAAATAATTCGTTCAATCTATATTATTTCAATTTAAAACCATGCTTCATCCAAATACGGGTCGTTTCTTCAGACGTTATATAATTATATAGTTTTGTCGACATCGTGTTTTTTTCTCCATTTATTAAAGCCATGTGGTAATATACCGGGCTATGCAGGGAATCGGGAAATTCAGTAATAATTTTTACTTTCTCCGACTTTAGGGCATCTGTCTTATAAACAATCCCTGCCTCAACCTCTCCCAATTCGACCACCATTAATGCAGAACGAACATCTTTTGCCGGCAGAAAACGTGATTCTAATTCTTTCTCACATCCCATATTCTTCAGTAATTGCACTGTATAACTCCCGGCCGGAACATGATTTGGGTCGCCAACAGAAAGCCTTCCTTCAAACAAATTAGGTAAGTTCATTTCAGTAGAATATGCAACAGGCTCCATCTTACTTTGGACTGGCACTATTAAAACCATAGAATTCCCGGCAATATTTTTCCCCGTCTCCGGAATGGTGAGATCCAAACTATCTAAATAATTAAGCCATTTTTTATTTGCCGAAATAAATAGTGCCGGAGTTGCTCCATGCTCAATTTGTCTGGCCAAAGTACCAGACGAAGCCAGATTTAAATTCACCTGAACCTTATTTTCTTTTTCAAATTCAGAAGTAATATCTGAAATTACGTCTGTTAAACTTGCGGCACAAAAAACAACCAACTCACTACTTTTGTCTTTTTTGACGGATTTGCACCCAAAAACCAGCAATGACACTATTAATATATATACACCATTCTTCATTCCTGAAATCTAAAACAAATAAGCATTTATATTTTTTCCACATCTGCTCCGAGATTTCTTTCGCAGAAATTTTTAACATCTTCTGTAAAACTTAGCATCCGAACCAAGTCAGAAACCCTGGGTTCAGGCGTTTCCAAAACTTCCAGCGAACAGAAATTCATGAATTTATTAATAAACCTTGCTTCAGCAGTAAAAGAATCAGGAACTTCCATCTGTTTTCTCAATAGATGTAACATGGAACCAATACTTGAATGCTCAGGCATCATATCCATTTTCATGCAAATTGCAGTCAGATAGTTTTCAATAGCCAGCCCAATTAAATTGTATACCACATAATTTCCGAGTTTTTTTTTATTAAAAGCCCCAAAAGCAGCTTTTGAATAGCTTGCTGCCTCATCGTAATATTTTTTCCAATATTCCATATTTATAAAAGATTACAAATTTCTTTTAGATAAAGATTTCTTTTCAATTGTGTGGAAAGGAGTTTGACTTTAGTAACCAAATCTTTTGCTTCGGTATTTGTAAGGAATATGTTTTGTTTAGTTAGAAAATTGGTAAGTGCAGATGCCCCTGAATGCTTTCCAAATACAAACACAGTTTCTTTTCCAATTTCCTCAGGATTGAACGGCTGATAGGTTAATGAATTTTCTTTCAGGCTGCGGCAATGAATACCCGACTCATGAGAAAAAGCCATCTCTCCTGTTACCGGTTTTGCAACCGACAATTTTCTCCCAGAGACATTCTCAACATAAGCAGATAACTCCATTAACAGTTTTCCATCAAACTCCAGATTCATTCCATAAGAATACTTCAGTGCGAAAATAACTTCTTCCAAAGGAGCATTTCCAGCCCTTTCACCAAGTCCATTCACAGTTAAACTTACCGAAGAAGCACCGGAAGTTAAAGCTACTGCATGATTTGCCGTTGCCATTCCCAAATCGTTGTGCCCGTGAAATTCAAAATCAGTCTCAGGAAATATGCCGACAAGAGTGCCCAAAAGATTTTGCACACTCATTGGGTTCATAATCCCAACAGTATCTGCAATTCTTATTCGTCTGGCTCCAAAATATTGTACGGCAGAAATGTATTCTTTTAAAAATTGAACATCGGCACGCGAAGCATCTTGTGCTCCAACGGCAACAAATTCAAAAGAGTCGGTAGCAAATTTCATTATTTCAGCAATGGAATCCATCACCCAACTTCTTGATTTTCCGATGGTCTTTAACTGAACATCGGAAACAGGAAAGGAAAGATTAACGCGTTTTGCTCCGCAATTCAGAGAAGCTTCCAAATCGTTTCTGGTTGCTCTTGCCCAGCAAGTTGATTGAAAAGAAAATCCCTGATTAATTAGACAACGAATGTCATTCTGCTCGTTCTTCCCGATTGCCGGAGTACCAATCTCAAGTTCAGGAATTCCAATCTCATCTAAACGACGGGCGATTTCAATTTTTTCTTCCAAAGAAAAAACCACACCCGGTGCCTGCTCGCCATCGCGTAAAGTTGTATCGATTAAATGTGGCTTTTTCATTTACGTTATTATTTAAAGATTAAAAAAGAGGGGGAATTATAACGAAGTGAAATACAGCAAGCTCTTTTTAATCGCTGATGAGATAATCCTCAATAGCCTCCCCCTCTTCGAGTGCATCTAATATTTCATCGATTTTTTCTTCTGTTAATCCACCGTACCAGAAATTATTCGGATGAATAACCATAACCGGCCCCTGTGAGCAAACATTTAAACATGCCGTTGAAGAAACAGCGACATCCAATCCGCGGTCGTTGCATTCTTCCATTATATATTGTATAAAATCGGCAGCCCCGTTTTTATTACAATAACCTTTGGCATCGCCGGCAACCCTATACGAGTTACAAACTAAAATGTGATAATCTGGTTTTTTCATAATTAGATATTAAAGTTGTTTTTTTCTGTCTTTTCGACGACGAATGAGTAGAAATCTGGTATTACCCACAACCGGTTCCTTTGCCGGAACATTCAGCGCCACATTTAAACACGTCGGCCTTCTTCAGTGTTTTTAATTCTTTGCCTTTGTAAACCGCATCCAAACCGTCGTCAATTAAACCAGTCATTTCTACAATCTTTATTCCCGAGCGCCCCAAAATAGAGGATGGTGATGGTCCGATTCCGCCAACCAATAATGCGCGGCAATCGCTGATTACTTCTCCCAATTCCTTCCATCGGGAATTTCCTGCACCCGGTTTTGGCGTTGGGCGTTGTTCCAACATTTTGTATCCGTTTGGCGTTTCGCGAAAAATAAACAACTGTGTTGCTTCTCCCAAATGCTGGTTTACCAACAATCCTTCGTAACTGGCCACTGCAACATTTGGCCGCGATTCATCCATATTTACTGAAAGGCATGAAACTTCTGAAAGAATACGCTTTGCTTCCGGATCGTCATGACCAAGTAAGCCAACAGCATCAGCACGGCAACGTGAACAGTGCGTCATTGGCGGCAGGTGTTTGCGAACTTCCTTTCTAATTTCTTTCATGAAAGCAGAAGTAGGTTCCTCAACGTCGGCAAATGGCGTTCCTTCTACCGGATAAAGCGGAATGGTATTCATAACGTCCACTCCCATTTCTTTCATGGCAGCTGCTATTTCACCCACTTTATCATCGTTAATTCCGGGAACAACAATAGTGTTTACTTTTACAATAAACCCAACGCCTTTCAAAGCACGAATTGCTTCCATCTGATTTTTCAATAAAATTTCAGCGGCTTGTTTTCCGAAATAACCCCGTTTCTCGAAGCGTACCCATTTATATATTTTTGAAAGTGTTTCCGGTTCTGTTCCGTTTAAAGTAACCGTAACATGACTCACATTCAACTCTTTTAATTCTTCAATGTATGGTAAAACATTCAATCCGTTGGTTGAAAGACACAACACCATTTCAGGGAATTCTTTGCGAATCAAACGTAAAGTCGTCATCGTTTGAATAGGATTGGCAAACGGATCGCCAGGCCCGGCAATTCCCACCACCGAAAGGTGCGGCATTTTTTCCTTTAATCTGATTGTGTATACCAAAGCTTGTTCCGGCGACAATACTTCGCTGGTTACACCCGGGCGGCTCTCGTTTACACAATCGAAACCGCGTTTACAATAATTACATTGTATATTACACAGAGGCGCCACCGGGAGGTGAACCCTGGCATATTCCCCTTTCGCTTCCTTATTGAAACATGGATGTGTTTTAATGTCTATCATAACTTTCTTTTTTTAGCTGTGAGCCCTGAGCATTGAGCTATGAGCAATTACATGTATTTATATCCTACCGGAGAGGAATCTTGTTTATATTCAATTAATGCGTTTACAATTTTATCGAAGAGTTCCTGCGTGCCTGAGTAACCTAAATGTTTGATACGTTGTCCGCCAATACGGTCGTGAATGGGGAACCCAACCCGAACAATTGGTATTTCCAATTCGCGGGCAATGTAGTAGCCTTTGCTGTGCCCCATCAGAATATCAGGTTTATACGACAAGCACCATTCGCGGATTGATTCAAAATCGTAACCTTCGCGAACAGTTATTTTATCGCCATTTTCAGGACAATGTTTTAGAATTTCTTTTTCGAGCAAACCGCTTTCGCCACCCGATGCAGCCAAAGTAACTTCAATCCCAATTTCGTCAAGGAAAGAACACATACCCACAACAAAATCTTCTTCGCCATAAACCACGGCTTTCTTTCCAAAAACATATTTGTGTGCATCAACGTAAGCATCAATCAGTCGGCCACGTTGTTTTGTATATTTCTCAGGAGTTTTCTTTCCTGTTAGTTTTCCTAATTCCTCGAAAAAACGGTCGGTTTGTGTAATTCCAATGGGCATTGGCAAACGAACCAATGGAACGTCCATTTCTCTTTCCAGATATTGAGCGCCGGTTTTGGTTAGGTTCAGATTTTTCACGCGGCCACTCAATTTTCCTAAATTCAATACTGTTCCAAATTCGATGGAAGCTTTTGCAGAACCACTTCGTTCAATTTCTTCCATGGTTGTTCCGCCTTCTGGTATACGCTTGTAGGTATCCCAAACCGGATTGTCTAAACTTTCTGAATAATCAGGAAGAATAGAAACTTCGATACCGAAATCGGCAACAATTTCTTTTAATAAGCGAATATCTTCTGTAGAAATAAAACCCGGGAACAAATTGATATGCTCACCAGTATTTCCTTTTCTTGCAAACTTGCGAACCACTGAAGCCACAGCTTCATGAAATCCGTCGATGTGTGTTCCCTGGTAACTGGGTGTGGAAGCCACAACAAATTCAACATTCCCATCAAAATCATCACCTTTTAATTCATGAAGAAACAGCGTAACGTCGTCTCCAATCGTTTCACTAAGGCAGGTAGTAGAAATTCCAATAATTTTGGGCTTGTACTGATTTATAATATTCTGAGCCGCAATTTTAAAATTTCTATCACCCCCGAAGATGGTGGAGTCTTCCGTAAAATTTGACGAAGCAATATCGATGGGTTCTTTGTAGTGGCTGATTAAGTACCGGCGAATGTATGTGGCACATCCCTGCGAACCATGAATAAGCGGCACACAACCTTCAAATCCTTTGTAGGCAACACTTGCTCCAAGTGGCGAACACAATTTACAGGCATTTTGCGTTGCTTTGTAATCTGTTCCTTTTGCTAATACTGAATTGGTCTCAAACATGGTTTCTTATTTTACAAATTTCCAAACAGGGCTGGTAACCGATGCGTACACTTCTTTCGCGAAGTTCATCATGCCGACATATCCGGCGAGGGCTTCTTTCCGTTCGTGATTATGGTCGCAAAAACCTAGACCGAGTTTGTGGGCAATCGGGCGTTCTTTTACTCCTCCTATAAAAAGGTTAGCTCCCGTTAGTTTCACAAATTCTGAAAGTTCATTTGGATTCGAATCATCAACGATGATGGTTCCATTGTCGCACAATTCTTTAAGCAGTTTGTAATCGTCGGCATTTCCGGTTTGTGAACCTACAACAACGGTTTTCATTCCGAGTAAACGCAAGGCTTTTACCAGCGAAATGGCTTTAAATGCACCGCCCACATAAATGGCTGCTTTCTTTCCTTCCAATTTCTGACGATACGGTTGTAAAGCCGGAAGTAATTCTGAAATTTCTTCGCGAACCAGTTCCCGGGCATTTTGCATCATTCTCTCATCTTTGAAAAAGCGAGCCACTTCGTACAATGCATCCGACATATCTTCAATTCCGAAATAGGAAACTTTCATAAAAGGAATGTCGTATTTTTCTTTCATCTCTTTTGCCAAATGCATCATCGACCCGGAACACTGAACCACGTTAAGCAATGCTTTGTGTGCCCGACGGATTTCTGCAACGCGCCCATCACCGGTCATACATGAAACCAGTTCAACACCCAGCTTTTTGTAATATTCAGCAAGAATCCAAAGCTCTCCGGCAAGGTTAAAATCACCTAATATATTAATGGAGTATTTTGAAGGCTTGTAAGAATGGTCGGTTCCCACCAATTTTGCAAGTGCTCCGCAGGCAATTTTGTATCCGTCTTTTTTGGTTCCGTTAAAACCTTCCGACATTACCGGAATTACATCAATTCCTTTTTCGCGGGTTACCTGACGGCAAATGGCTTCCACATCGTCGCCAATTACACCAATAATACACGTTGAAAAAACAAAAGCAGCTTTGGGTTGATGTTTGTCGATTAATTCACAAAGCGCGTGATACAATTTCTTCTCCCCACCAAAAACAACATCTCGTTCTTTTAAATCGGTGGTGAAACTTAGTCGGTGCAATTGCGGTCCCGACGAAAGTGCCCCGCGAATATCCCAGGTGTAAGAAGCACAACCAACCGGTCCGTGAATCACATGCAGTGCGTCGGCAATAGGATATAAAACTACCCGCGAACCACAAAACACACATGCCCGTTGACTAACTGAACCAGCCAGGCTCTTTTTCTCACAGGCAATTTCTGCGCTGTTTTTTCCCTTGGTTACAATTTGTGTTTCCCGTTCTTTCAGAAATTGATTCATACTCTAATAGATTAGAACCAAGACTCAAGACACAAGACGAAAAATTTTAAGCATTCGCGATTGTGTTTAATATCTTTAAGCATGGTTGTTTTATAGTACAATTTTTATGAACCCTCCGGGCTTTTACCCCCGGAAGGTTGAGGAATTATACGGATGTTTAGTTACATTACTAATTCAAAAGATTCTTCAGGTGCAGTAGCATCCTTTTCATCCATTAGCACGCCCAGAATTTTTTCCAGGATGCGGATACCTCCCTGGTAACCTACCGTTGGGAAATAACTATGACCAATTCTGTCGAGGATTGGAAATCCGAGGCGAACAAAAGGAATTCCCTCATCACGGGAAATGTATTTTCCATAAGTATTTCCTATCAATAAATCAACCGGTTCTTCTTTAATCCACTGATGCATCAGGAACATGTCGGCCTGCGGGCCATTTTTGAACTTGGCTTCCGGTACTTTTTCGCTGAGAATATCCAACATGCGTTTCTCAAAACTTTTGCCAAGTGTTCCGGAAACGATGTAAACAGGTTTCATGTCAATATCAACCAGGAATTCAACCAGTGGAATCAGTGTATCCGGATCTCCCCAAAGAGCGACTCTTTTCCCGTAGAAATACTGGTGCATATCCGTAATTACATCAATTAATCTTCCACGTTCATCAGTAACGATTTCAGGAATAGAAACACGACCGGCAGAGGACAATGCCTGAATGAAACGGTCGGTTGCCTTTAACCCGATTGGAATATCCGTTAGAGAAAAAGGAACTTTACATTTGTTATCGAGCATTACCGCTGCTTTTTTACTAGCCCATTCTCCCATAGCTACAGTTTTCATACTGTTGCCCATGCTTACAATTTCTTCAACTGTAGTTCCACCTTTCGGATACATTTTATACTTGCCGCTCATTGGAGTATCCAACACGTCCGAGGTATCTGGCAAGAGAACAGTTCTTACTTTCATTAATGCTGCCAATCTTTTTAGCTCACGCATATCAGAAGGTTCTACCCATCCGGAAAGCAAGTTTACCTGGCGGATTCTTTCATCGGTATTATAAGCGAAATACTTAACAAAAGCCTCCAGCATATTGGCATATCCGGTAACATGCGACCCTACATAACTGGGAGTTGATGCCTGAACAACGTGTTTTCCTTCCGGGATTTTACCATCATCTTTTGCTTTGGCAACAATCTGTCCAAGGTCGTCACCAATGGTTTCGGAGAGACAGGTTGAGTGAACAGCAATGATATCCGGTTCATAAATTCCAAAAATATTATCAATAGCCTGCAACAAGTTGGCCTGACCACCAAAAACAGAAGAACCTTCGGTAAACGAACTCGTTGAAGCCATTACCGGTTCTTTGTAGTGACGAGTTAATGTACTTCTGTGATAGGAGCAACACCCCTGCGAGCCATGACTATGTGGCAAACATCCATGAACACCGAGAGCTGCGTACATTGCACCAATGGGCTGGCATGTTTTTGCCGGGTTTACAGTCAATGCCTTTCTTTCCTTTACATCTTTTGTTGTATGACGTAGTATCATGATTTTGTCCTCCTAATTTTTAAGCCTCAATTGAAATACTTCCCACAATTTCAGGTTCCAGTTTCCACGGAGCATCAACCAGTTTCCAAATGTTGGTTGCCAGCATACGTTCCATTTCTCTGTAGAAATTAATAGCGCCGCCAAAAGCAGCGTAAGGGCCGCCGTAGTCATAAGAGTGTAATTGTTTTAATGGGACTCCATATTTCTGAACTACATATTTTTCTTTAATACCTGCGCAGAAAATATCCGGTTTGTAGAACTCAATGAGTTTTTCGGTTTCCCAATGGTTTACATCATCAACTACTAATGAATTCTTTGCCATCTCCGGCATCATTCCTTTGTAATCTTTAAATGCATACCCTTCTTTCTCTAATTCTGCTTTTTTCGTTACCAAATCATCACGGAAATGTTCTTCGTCTTTTGTAACTTCCAAGTCCTCTATATTTCTGGTATCAGCGTCTATTTTTATTGTTGGAATTACTTCGCGACCTTCATAATCATCGCGGTGAGCAAATTCGTACCCAGCAGAAACTGTTCTAACGCCAAGCTCTTTAAATAAATCCTGATAATGATGAGCACGAGAGCCACCAACAAACATCATAGCCAGTTTACCTTCAACTTTTGGTTTCACCTCTTTAGCCACTTTGCCAACTTTAGCCATTTCACGCTCTATTACTTCCTCTATTTTGGCCTTTAATTCAGCATCGCCAAAATAGTCTCCCATTTTGCGCAATGATTTTGCAGTAGATTCGGCACCTATAAAATTTACTTTAATCCATGGCACACCGTATTTTTCTTCCATCATTTCAGCAATGTAATTGATAGAACGGTGACACATTACCATGTTCAGGTCGGCCGTATGAGAATAGGCGAAACTTTCGACTGTTGAGTTCCCGCTATAAGTTGAAAGAAGTGTAATTCCACATTCTTCAAATATGCGTTCAATTTCGAAAGCATCTCCCCCAATATTATATTCTCCCATCAGGTTTACCTGGAATTTACCGGTACGTTCACGATCTGTATTTCCAACCACATGTTTGAAAATTCCGTTGTTAGCAATATGGTGGCCAGCCGACTGGGAAACACCACGGTATCCTTCGCAGCTAAATCCAAAGACATTAATACCAAGTTCAGCTTTCATGTCGCGGGCAACTGAGTGCACGTCGTCACCAATAAGTCCTACCGGACAGGTAGAGAAGATACTGATAGCACTTGGTTTAAAAATCTCGAATGCTTCGCGAATAGCTGCTTTCAATTTTTGCTCGCCACCAAAAACAATATTTTCATCCTGCATATCGGTAGAAAATGCATACGGCATGTAATTATCTTCACCTTCAGCAGGTTTGGTTTGATTACGGCGGGTTAACCAGCTGTAAAAACCACAACCAATTGGTCCGTGTGTAATATTAATAATATCTCTGGTAGGGCCGAGTACAACACCTTTACATCCGGCATAGGTACATCCTCTTTGGGTAATAATTCCGGGAATGGTACGAACATTGGACATAATCTCCTGACTTTCTTCAGGGTCGTTCACGACCATCGCCTTGGCTCTTTTTTTCGCAACCTTTCTCGGATATTTCTTCAGGATGTCCTCCATTAACTCGGAAGGATCCGGAAGTCCATTTTTATAATTCTTTTTATTCGGCATAATTTTGTCTTTTTTAATTAAAGAATTGTCGTGCCTGTTTCACCGGTTCGAACCCGAAAAGTATCATCCAACGGAAGGACAAAGATTTTTCCATCTCCGGGAGCAGGCGTCTGGTTAACTTCAATAATCGTATCAATTGTTAATTGAACATTGTGGTCAGAAACTGCAATATTCAATACACGCTGAGGTCTGAGCCGGGGCTCTTTTCCAAGGTGCGTAAGCGCTTCAGGCATGTCTTTTTGTGCGCCTTCCATTACTTTAGCATCCCACAGTCCTTTTCCCCGTCCGAACACTTTCCCGGTAGCAGTCATGGATGTTATCCCTGCTTCCGAAAGCGCCCTTTTGGTTTCATTCATTTTATCAATTCTAATTATAGCCATTATCATTTTCATAACTCAAAAACTTTAATGGTTATAATTCTTTTGTTCCTCTACTAATGGTATAAGCTTCTTCAACCGGAGAGATAAATATTTTACCGTCTCCAAATGCACCTTTGGGCTCGGTGCGCGCAGCTTCCATAATGGTAGTTACAGCAAAGTCTTTATCTTCATCCTTTACTACCATAATTAACATTTCTTTTGGAAGCTCATCGTAGGTTACATCTCCAATTTTAATCCCTCGTTGTTTCCCTCGGCCAACTACCGGAATTTTTGTTACTGCGATGTATCCTGCTTCAAACAGTGCTTTCAGTACTTTACTTGATTTTTCGGGTCTTATGATTGCTCTTATCATTAACATGTTTATTCCTCCTGATTTTTGGTTTACTTTATGGTTAAAACTTAGCCGGCAATGCCAAAATCAATTAATAATTTTTCCAGATTTTCCATTGGCAATGGCTTTGGAATAACAAACATCTCGTTTTCGTCAATTGCTTTTGCCAGCGCCCGGTATTGATCAGCCTGTGTATGTTCAGGAGCAAAATCAATAACAGTTTTTCTGTGAATCTCAGCCTGTTGAACCATATTATCGCGAGGAACAAAATGAATCATTTGTGTTCCTAACTGGCGAGCCAATTCTTTAATCATTTCCGACTCGTTGTCTACTTTACGTGAGTTACAAATTAATCCACCTAAACGCACACTACCACTCTGTGCATATTTCTGTATACCTTTGCAAATGTTATTAGCCGCATACATAGCCATCATTTCTCCCGAAACAACAATGTAAATTTCTTCTGCTTTCCCATCGCGAATTGGCATGGCAAAACCACCACAAACAACATCTCCCAGTACATCGTAAAATGTATATTCTGTTTCAAATTTTTCATCCCAGGCTCCTAATTGCTCCAAAAGATTAATAGAAGTAATAATACCCCGGCCGGCACAGCCCACCCCAGGTTCCGGACCACCTGATTCAACACAACGGGTTCCTCCGTAACCAATTTTAATGATGTCGTCAAGATCAATATCTTCACCCTCTTCGCGCAAAGTGTCGAGAACCGTTTTTTGAGCCAAACCTCCCAGCAACAAACGAGTTGAATCTGCTTTTGGGTCGCACCCCACAACAATCACATTTTTACCTAATTCAACTAAGCCTGCAACAGTATTTTGGGTTGTGGTTGATTTACCAATTCCACCTTTCCCGTAAATAGCAATCTTTCTCATGATATTCAGTTTTAAAATTTAATTTCGTTTGAAAGGGTATTTACTATCGATGTGCCAAAACATGCTAAACAGCATAACCAAGAGGAAAAAACACACTCAACAACCTGAAAACAAACAAATAACAAAAACCTTGTTAAAAACTGTTTTAAATAAGAGAAATGAGAAATACTACATTTATGTAATATATCAGAATGAGGGGTACATTCATGTTGACAACATCATATACAACAATAAATCAGCCTGTTAAAATCTATTAACATAGGGTTAACCTACAATTTGGTAGGAAATGAGAACTACTGTACGGCATTAAACTATATACTAAAAAAATATCTGAGATAAAACAGGGAGGAATAGAAAGAAAGTCCTTTAACAGGTGGGGCTAATGTGGGGGCTGAAGGATTCGAACTAAACGATAATACAAATATGATAAGTTAAGTACATTAAAAAATACTACGAATATGCCCTTGCCACTGGGATATATTACAACATCCCAGTGGCTTTATTACTTATTTCTACACTTACTTTCTGAAAACCGGAAATTCTGAAATTCGAAGCGTTGTACAACCATATGGTATTAACTGAATTTCTTCCTCGCTCTCCACCTCTCTGTAAGGCCATGCCGGGGACGGAGTCTTTCCAGCCATCCCCTTCTCTTCTTTCCATATGGGCATCCTGCGGGCCTTTGTTTTTACTGTAACTGGTGCATTTGCCAAGTTCCACGGATATAGAGCTACTTTTCCTGAAGCTTCAACTTTAAAATCAACATCTTCAATGGTTTTATCCCCAATGGCGTAATTCCATGGCGACTGGGGCAAAACTTCCCAGAAAGTATCTTTAAATTCGTCGGTTTTTACTTCACGCCAGTCTTCTTCAATACGCAAAGCATAAACCAACGGGCCACGTTCAATCCCCAACGATTGCTCGTGCCAGCGGCTAAATCTGAAATCCATAGAAAGGTTTAGTTCCACTTTATCTCCGGGTTTCCATTCGCGGTTCAGTACAATAATACCATCTTGAGTCGGAGCGTCTTCCATTGTTCCGTTAACCAAAACAGTGGCTGCTTGGCACCATCCGGGAATACGCAGATGAAAAGGAAATTTTACTTTTCTTTCGGTTTCAATCGTGAAGTTTATTTTCTCTCTGAACGGATAATCTGTTGATTCTGTAATTGTAACGATTTCACCATTTGCGACTTTTGCAGTAACTTTTGTTGGTCCGTATACAAGTGCAGCTATTCCGTTATCGGCAGTTGCATACCAGGTGTTTTGTATAAATTTGGGCCATCCTTGGTGCATGTTTGTTAAACAACACGGATAGCCGGTAGTTGTTCCAAAACAGATTCTAGCTACTTTGTCGTTGAAAAAATTTCGTTCCTTATCTGTAATCTCAATCTGGTTGGGTTGCTGGAAATATTGTTTACCTGTAAAATCGTCGGTAATTTGAGTAGGAAGAACATTGTATGCTACTTTTTCAAGATAGTCAGCATAATATACATCACCAGTAATAGGAAGAATATTTTCAAAACAAAACATCATCTCCACGGCGGAACACAATTCGGAGCCCTGTGTAGGGTCGTTTCCATGCATCATTTCATCACCACCATACATTCCATTTACAAAACCATGAACATCGTGTAGCGAAGCCAGACCCTTTTTTACCGATTCCAAATATTTTTCTTCTGGGTGTTGTTGGTAATACACAATTGGTTCTTTTAATCCCTGGGCTACATTTACACAATGCAGGTCGGGTAAAGGGTTCAACTTTCGAATTATATTTCCGGAATAAATTTCAGTCCAATTGAAAGTTTGTTTGTGGATAATTTCTGCCAGATCAAGTAAGAATTTATCTCCGGTTATGTTGTAGAGCCAGTAAACCACTGCCAAGTTATCTCCTCCCCTCCGATTCGCCCAAAATGTAACATAGCCCAATTCATTTTGAGGTAACATTTTTAATTGATATTTAAAATAGTTAGTCATCAAAGATAATACCCGCTCATCACCTGTTGCCATATAATATTGCTGCAACACCTTCAACATAACCATTTTAGGCCACCAGTCGTTACGCATCCCCTGTTGGGTTCCTGGAATTTTCTCATAATTCTCAGGTAAATCTTTTGGCCCAAAATATCCGTCTTCACGTTGATTGTTTATACTCCACTCAATCCATTTCTGAGCTTTTGTTTTAAGTTCATTGTCATTTAGCAAATAGGCAAGCGGAACCAAACCATCGAGCCAGTACGGGCCTCGTTCCCACCCATCACCGGTCCCGCCGAGCCAACCGTTATTGTCTCCGCAAACGATACTGTAAACGCTGTCAAGATTTCCTGTCAGTCCATCACGTTGGGTTTTTAGCATCTCCAGCAAAAATCCTTCTGCATGAATGGCTCCTATAGGGAGTGCAGTATAGGGTTGTGCAACCAGCGGAGCCTGATTGGTAATGTAATGTGAGTTGCGTTTCTCTTTTGAAAAAGAGGAAAAACTGGCCAGCAAAAATAGTATTGAAATAATGTTTATTTTTTTCATTTTGAATTTAGTTAGTATAAAGTGAGTTTTGGTTTTTATAGTTGAGCCAGATTTCCATTTTGCCCGGCTCCCTGTTATCCCACGCAAAATAAGGAACAAACGTTAATTTATTAGCCTTATCGGTCGTGGTCAATAGCGTCATATTATTCAGCTTACCCTCTCCCCGGGTTATTGTAAATGTATTATTCCTACTTATAATTATCTCATCAATGTTTGTTGCGGGGTTATCAATTTGTTCCACACAATAAACCAACGGACCTCTTTGAACAGCTCTCTTATCTTTGTTTTCAGTCACACGGTCATCCGCTTTTATCAATTCAACAGGCATATCCAGTGAAAGCGTTATTTTATCTCCCTGAACCCACTTTCTTTCTATTGACAAATAGCCATCTTCAATGGAAGAAGCTTCTATTACTTTTCCATTTAATGAGGCCTCGAAACTTTTACACCAACCAGGGATTCTCAATTTTAGATTAAAAGGAATTGAAGTTTTCGGAGCAATGGCAATGGTAATTTCACCATCCCATGGGTAATTGGTTTTTTGGCTAAGGTGAACATTTGTTTCTGCCAGTTCAAAGTTAACTTCGTTTCCCATATAAAGGTTTACAAACACCTCGTTATCATTTTTCAGATAAATGTAACTTCCGATGGAAGGAATAAAACGTGAAATATTGCTCGGGCAGCAAGCACACCCAAACCACCGTTGGCGATGATGATCTCCATCCGATTCCAACGGATTGACATAGAAAAACAAATTGCCTTTGAGGTTCACACCTGATAAAACACCATTGTACAGGGAACGCTCCAGCATATCAACATATTTAGCATCCTTTGATAACAAGTTCATTCTGTTGTTCCAGAAAACCATACCAATCGAAGCACATGTCTCACAGTAAGCCGTTTTGTTTGGCAGGTCATAATCCTCAGTAAATCCTTCATTTGACTTTGAACTTCCAATTCCTCCGGTAACATACATATTCCTTTGGGTAACATCTTCCCAAACACGTTTTAATGCATCCACATACTCGGGTATATTCATCTCGGAAGCGACATCAGCCATACCTGTAAATAAATACATCGCACGGACTGCGTGTCCTTTAATATCCGTTATTTCTGAAACTGGCACATCATCCTGACAATAAGCTGGGCCCCATTCTGATTCCCAAATTCCTCCCTTACCGTGCCCGTGTCCTCTTTCTTCAAGTAACCAATGAGCCAGATTGAGATATTTCTTTCTTCCGGTTGTATGATATAATTTAACAAGAGCCAGCTCAATTTCTTCGTGTCCGGGAACCCAGTGTCGTTTACCAGGGCCAAATGTATTGTCGAGATAATCTGCGAATTTCATTGATACATCCAAAAAGTTTCTTTTCCCGGTTGCCTGGTAATGAGCGATTGCAGCTTCAATCATATGCCCACCGCAGTACATTTCATGTTTTTCCATATCCGTCCATCGCTCAGCAGGATGATTCAGTGTATAAAAGGTATTCAGATATCCATCCGGTTGTTGCGATTTTGCAATATATCCAATCCAGTCATCAAGTAATTTTTCGTATTCGGGATTTGGATTATTTATAAGCGAGTAAGCAATTCCTTCCATTGCTTTATAAACATCCGAGTCGTCAAAATATATACCTTGGTGTTGCCCCTCCATTAATCCTGCTGCTTTTTTAAAATTGTTTATTCTTTCTGTTGAATCTCTCGTTTGATGTATGCACGTCTGCAATGTATTGACAGAGTGTGATTCTAATCGGGGAGACCAAAAACCATCGTCGATACGAACCTGGTTAAAAGGAATGGGCTGAACCGGGTACGATTGGGCAAATATTATGGAAGCATTCGTTATGCCTAATATTTGCAAAATGAGGAACATGTATTTTTTCATTTCTTAAATTTGAATAGTTATTTTTTCCAATGTTTTCGAATTATGTTTTAGCTCACCGTTGACAAAAACAGAGAATCCCTCCACTTCCTTGTATTTTTGACCGTCTTTATCCCAAATAATGGTAATGTCTTTGTCATGGTATTTTAAATGGTCAAGACAAAACCAATCCCAATAATCATCAGGAATTAGTGAATTAATAGTAAGGGTATTATCCATTGAAGGTTGAATGCCAATGAGATCAGAAATAACGATATCACAAAACTCAGAGTGGTTATAATCCTTTCCTCTCTCCTTTGGCTCATGCCCTCTGGCTTTTAACATCGTTCTCGAAATCCAGTCTCCGGTAAAGGGGTTGAGGTTTTCATCTATCCAGCAAACTTCTTCCCCACGTTCATTTATTCTTCGATGACTATTGGAGTAAATTAGTAACTGATTCGCAAAATCAGCTTTTGTAATTACCGATTGATTATAATCCCTTAACAGATTTCCCATTGCTTTTAATGTTATGGATGTTGCAAAAGGCCAGCTAGGACCATTCCACTGGCAGGCATGCCCTTCGTAAACCACTTTGAACCCCGGGTGCTTTTTTTCTGCAGTTGTTGGTCCATTGGGAGCTTTAAAACCTTCATCACTCAAAAGAAATTTCCATGCAACTGAGTGTTTGTCTTCAGGAATACTAAAATACCACGGGGTATAACCATGAAGTTCTCTTACGTCAACAAGGCTGAGTGAGTCTTTATTAAGTATTGAAAAAGTATCGGAATATCTTTTATCACTCAATTTGGCAAACTCTTCTGATGTTAATGGTAAAGTTTTAAAAAATTGTGCATTTGTATCCCATAATTTAGATAATACTAATTTTTTTAGTTTTAACTCCTTTTGTAAATATTCTTCTTCAAGTGCTTTGTTTCCTGCAATCTTGGCTATTTCTGCAATAGCCATTGCATCCCCAATCATGTATGAATTGATTGTTGCCCTTTTCCCGGAACCGCCAATGGAAACTTCCATTCCATCCCGATTATCGAATTGCCAGAATAATCCATCGTCACATAATCTTTCCTTTTCCCATTCTTTATAGTTTTGGTCGAAAAAAGGGAGTAAATCTGTAACTAACTTTTTATTTTGGTGAACCGAGGCAAATGCCAAAATAGAATTTGCTGCCCAAAAACTGTAAGAGCGCAAACTACCTCCACCTTTAAACCAAAAATTAGCGTAATCTTCTAGGTAATTTTGATTTCGTAGCCATCTTCCTTCATAAAAATGGTGCCCGGCAGGACAATTGATTGTATTGTTTTTTCCTGCCCATGAAACGTCGGGGAGAAATTCAGTAATGACAAATCCATCCTCTGTATTTTTTATGTGTTTCCTGAATGTCCACCACCGAAAATAATAAGTCTTTTCCAGTTCTTTATCAGGACAATTAAAGTAAGGTATATTGTCTTTTAGAAACTCTTCGGCCTTATTGTTGGGAAAATATTGAGTGTATAGCTCAATGTCATTTTCATTAAATTCCTGAATATAAGTACTAAAATCTTTCCAGTTTAAAATGTCCTCTTTTACTAACTTTCTTTCTGTGTCCCTTCTACATCCGAAATAAAAGGTGGTTAGCGTTAGAATCAAAGCAAGAACTTTAAATATGTTTTTTGAATTCACTGTATTAATGGTTGTGGTTAGTACTAAGAAAACAATCAGTTATCACTTTCTTGTGATAACTGATTGCCATTTATTTGCTTAATAATCCGGATTTTGGTCCAGATTCGGATTTGCATCGACTACTGTTTGTGGAATTGGGAATACTTTTGCTTTTTCGCCCTGTGGTTTATGAGAAAGCCAGCTTTTTGTAGTGTAGGTGCCAAACCGTATCATGTCCCTTTTTCGTATCCATTCACAGGCAAATTCGTATCCCAGTTCGTCATAAAATCCTCCAAATTCTATGGGAGAAGAATCTCCATCATCAACAATTTCATAGTTTTCAACATAACCATAATTGTATTTACTATTTGCGGTTAATTGAGTTCCGCTGACAGTGGCTTTCCCAGGATTATTTTTAAAAGCTCTTTGCCTTACCTGGGTTACAATTGTTGCAGCTTCGTCTGCCTGGCCTTTTCTCAGTAAACATTCTGCTTTCATCATCAGAACCTGAGCATATCTAAAAAAAGGTACATCGTTATTCATATTGTATTGGGCTCCCATTTCAGGTAGAAACTTTTTGATTCTGTATCCTTCGTCTTCGGCAGTATACATCCCGTCAGGTAAGTCTTTTGAATAGTTTAGTTGTTCTCCTGCCCTGTCATATGTGCATAAAAGCGGAGTAACCCCATCTGCGGCAAATTGAAGACCATGTTCCCATGTGTCTTCAAGACGTGAGTCTTCCGGATCGTATGTGTCAATAAATTGAGAAACAGCTTTTGCACATCCGGCTCCCCATGGAGTAGTTCCAAGATTATATTTGTATCTGGATGAAGCATGAAAAGTATAGTTGCTATATAAACCACTTCCATTTATTTCGTCATAAGGAATTGCAAAAATAGTTTCTACAGAATTCTCATTATGAGCGCTAAAGCAATCGGCGTAATTTTGTTCCAGTTCGTACTTTTCTGAAGCAATAATATCATTACACTCAGAAATGCATTTATCCCATTCCGCAGTTCCTGTATACACTTCCGCGTTTAAATAAAGATTTGCCAGCAGTACTTTGGCTGCCCATTTATTAAAGCGTCCATACATTAATGTATTATTCTCATCACTTAGCTGAGGTAAAGAAGTTGTTATATCCTTAATGATAGACTGGTATATTTCTTCACGTGCAGTAGAGGAAGGTAATTCCTGAGACGTTGTAGTTACAAAAGGAACATCTCCGAAATTATCGATTACCAACCAATAATAAAATGCCCTTGAAACCTTCATCTCAGCGATTAAGGATTCTTTATTCAAACCAGAGGGAACAGGAACTACGTCTCCTTCCAACTGTTCAATTATTCTGTTGGCATGCAAAACTCCGGGATACAACTTTGCCCAAAGATTGTTAACCTGAGGCGCTTCTGAGTTCCATGTATGAAGATGCATTTTTTTATATATTCCACCATCATCCCACCCAGAAGCATTGGCAGGCATTACCAATATATCTGTAGTAGATTCCTGCATTATAGAATAACCTGAATGAGAGTGTAGCCCTCTTAAGTTCTGATATACCGGACCTATTACACTGTATATTTCATCAGAAGTATATTTGTACCCGTCTTCTGTTAACTCAGAATAAACATTTTCAGTTAAATCATTGCACGAAAAAAAACTAGAGAACAAAAATGTTACTATGAATATTTTTATTATTTTTTTCATTTTACTCGTTTTTAAAATTTCATTGAAAATCCAAACGTAAATGTTCTCGTTGAAGGATATCTGTCTCTGTAATCTAAACCGGGGTATAAGCCAAGACTATTTACTTCCGGGTCTATTCCGCTATAGCCGGTAATTGTAAATAAATTTGAGCCCGATGCATAGAGTCTCAAATTCTTAATAACACCATCTTTTAATTTGAAAGTGTAACCTAATGTAATATTATCAATCTTCCAATAATCACCATTCTCAATAAAATAGCTTACATACTGAAGTTCCTGATAATCGTTAAGTGGCCTTTTCCCATAAATATTATCATAAGTTGATGCCATAACATTTCCGCGGGTAAGGCTAACCGGAACGGCATAAAACATTTTTGTCATGTTCAGTATCTGAAATGCAAAAGCTCCCCGCATAGTAACATTCAAATCAAACTGTTTATAGCTGAATGTATTATCCCAGGCAAAGTAGTGTTTAGGCAAGCCGTTCCCTAAAACTTTTTTGTCATCTGGCTGCTGCTCTGCGATTGGTTTTGGACTCCCATCTTTCCCTTCTATAATCCAGTAGCCTTCATCATCAATATCGATCGACTTAAATCCATAGAAATTACCGATTGCACCACCTTCTTCAACCCTGTGCGTTTTTGATTGAATTGGTTCACCTGTTTCTCCTGTATCAAAATATCCGCTTTGAAGTTGAAATTTATCATTTGATAATGAGAGCAATTTATTACTGTTTGTAGAATAATTAACCTTTGTTGTCCAATTTATATGTTTTGTTTGTACCGGAATAGCCGTAACCTGAATTTCAAGGCCTTTATTTTCCATTGATCCTGCGTTTGCAAGTACACTGCTGTACAAATAGGGAGGCGTAGAAACATTATAATTCCAAAGCAAATCTTTTGTTGTTCGCTTATAAACGTCTATCGATCCGAAAACTAAATTATTAAAGAATCCAAAATCCAGTCCGATATTTGTTTCCTCTTTCGTTTCCCATCTTAAATCAGGGTTTGCATTGGATGAAGGATATATTACCGGAATCCACTCTCCGTTTAACATGTATTTGTTTCCGTAAGTTAACCTGCTTAAAGATTGATATTCGCTGGCTGGCGCTGTACCTGTGATACCAAAGCCTGCCCTTAATTTTAGCTGCGATACCGGAATCTGCCGATTCTTCATGAATTTTTCGTTCATAAGATTCCACCCGCCAGAGATTGCCGGGAATGCCCCCCACTTATGGTCTTCTCCAAATTTTGAAGAGCCTTCATATCTTAAGCTAATCATAAGCATATACCTATTGAGGAAACTGTAATTTAGCCTGGCAAAATAACTTACAAGTTTTGACGATTTTTTTTCTGAATCCATTCCGGCCCTTCCTTCAGTTAATGCTGCACCATCAGACATGTTGTTGTATGAGTATTTATCACTAGGAAAGTCAAAGTTATTCATCCAGTAAAATTCATAGGTGCTTTGTTGAAAGCTGTAGCCTGCCAGTGCATTAATGTTATGGTCTTTAAATGATTTGGAGTAGGTAGAGGTTAATTCCAATAAATCATCCACATTTCTGGTGGTACCTCTCGATGCAAATCCAGTTCTTTTTTCCCTGATACTATTTAAGTGATTAAATGATTCTGAATATCCTGCTGTTTTATTGTAAATATCCTTTGACCCGAGCGCTTTGAGTGTCAGGCCTTCTAATGGATATAAGGTAATTGTCCCGAAAGGTTTAAAACTTGTGACTGCGATTTCCCCGTCAGTTTCTTTAATTAAAGAGACCGGGTTTGCATAATTGTTCATCTCCGGATGCTCTGTCCAATTGCCATCATCATCTTTAACCGGATCTGTTGGGTTGTATATTAATGCATTTCTGTAAACATCTCCTCTCCAACTATAACCGTCTCCTCCCGAGAAATATTTTTGGTCATATCCGATTATATTCCCGTTTAGTTTTAATTTTCCATCAAACATTGTATGATTTGCTTCAATTCGGGCAGTAAGGACATTGTTATCGGAGCGTAACATCAGCCCTTGAAGCTGTTTGTAATTTATATTCATGATATAGTTTGTGTGAGAACTTCCTCCCTTCATACTTAAGTTATGATTATGAGAGATTGGTGTTCTGAAAATCTCGTCTATCCATTTGGTATCAGAGCCGTAATCAATAGCGCCCGGTTTATCCTGTGCTACTAAATTACGGTATTGATCAGCATTCATAAAATCAATTGTTTTTGAAATAGTTTGTGTGGTAACGTAACTATTCCATTCAATAGAAGCCGGAGTTTCACCTTTTACTTTTTTAGTGCTTATAAGAACAACCCCGTTTGTCCCTCGGGTTCCATAGATTGCAGCAGCAGAACCATCTTTCAAAACATCAATGGTTTCTATATCTTCCGGAGCAACATCGGTTAAAGAGCCAGGTACTCCATCAATTACAATTAAAGGTTGTGTACCTGCATTTAAAGTAGTAACACCTCGTAAAACGATTTGCGAAGTCCCTGTTGGGTCTGCATCAGGATTTATGATGTTTACACCTGCGATCTGCCCTCTTATAAGCTGTGCCGCATCCTTTACTGAACCTTTTACAAAGTCTTCCGAATTTACACTTGATACTGCATTTGTAAGTTCCTCTCGTTTTATAGTACCATAACCAATAGCCACAACTTCGTCAATTCCAATAGCATCTACTTCCATTGTGATATCAATTGCAGTTTGTTCCCCCACCACTACTTCCTGTGTTTTCATGCCTACAAACGAGAATATGAGAACAGCATCGTTCGGAATATTGGCTAAAGAATATTTTCCATCAACATCGGTTACTGTTCCCTGTGTAGTACCTTTTACTACGACGGTTACTCCCGGAAGGGGTTGCCCGTTAATGTCAATAACAGTTCCTGATACTGCATTTTGCTGCAAAATATCTTCAGTTGTGTTTAGCAATTTGTTTTCATTCAGGCCAAGAAGAATAAGTTTATCGCTAAATATCTTATATGTTACGCCATATCCATTAAACAACTCATTCAATATTTCTTCCACCGTTTTATTGGTTACAGAAATATCAACCTTCCGTTCCACATTAATTTGTTCATTTTGGTAAAAAAAACGGAACTCACTTTCGTTCTCAATCTCTTTTAAAACATCTATAACTTTCGTATTGGAAAGATTAAACGAGAATCGAGTATTTTGAGAATATACTGAAGCAGAAACCTGCATCAATCCGAGTAGTAATAGCAAGACTGTTAGCTTCATTGTTAAAAATAGCTTTTTCACACTTCTGCCACTAAGCAAAGTGCTTAAATCATTTTTTTTCATAAATTTGGTTGTTTTTAATTAAACTTTTTGGTGTTACAGCACCAATAGAAAACTAAGAACCGGCGGTGTTACAGCATCTGCCGGTTTTTCAAATCTGATGGTTTCGTTACGTCATAATATCCCTCCTACTTATTTTTATTTATAATAATTTTCTGCCCTTGTATCTTATATTCAATAGGTAAAGTATGTTGAATAATCTCCAAAATATCAAGTATCGATTCATTTTTGATTGTGCCAGAATAATGGTAGGTTAATATCTGGTTGTCAGTAACATCAATATCAACGCCGTATCTGCGTTCAAGCAAAACAATCAGTTCTTTCAAGTTCATATTCAAAAAGATAAGCTTGTTATCTTTCCACGACGTATATAAATGGGTATCCACTTTATGAACAGTCAACTTGTTCGATTCTTTATTCAATACAATTTGTTCTCCCGGGTTTAACACAACATTGTGGTTCAACTTAAATTTTTCTGAAGAACATATTATCACCTGTCCTTCCTCCAATGTGGTGCTCACATCAGAATCTGCCGCATATGCTTTCACATTAAACCGGGTGCCTGTTACGCTTACATCGTAAACAGGAGTGTGTACAATAAATGGTTTCTTCTTATTTTTTTGCACATGAAACCAGGCTTCTCCTTTCAAAAATACCTCCCGTGTATTACTTTTTCCCTGTGCGTATTTAATTTCAGACCCCGCGTTTAAATAAACGATAGTACTATCTTCGAGTACCATTTGTGCTACAGAACCTGCCGGTGCGCCAGAAGTAATATAACCAGATTCCGGCTTCAAGGAATATTTTGTAACTAGCGCGCCAAATACCAACCCGATGATTAAAATGGCGGCAAACCGAAACAGAATTTGCCGGTTAGTTGAAGAGCTGAATATATTTTTTCGTTGTCCTTTTATATTGGTTAGCAACCGAAACCACTCTTTTTCAGTTTCAGCGACTAGTGAAATATTATTCTGTGAAATTTCCCATAAATCTTTGATCCGGGCGTAATATTTTGAATTTTCTTTTGACCTGGCAGTCCAGTCAACCAGTTTTTTCAGTTCGCTCTCACTTAAATCACCATTTAAGTGGGAAATAATTATATCCTTAATTGATTTTTTAGAATTCATTCATAAGTTCTTTCAAAAGGTGAGACACCTCAGAAAGAAACATCCCTACCTTCTATTTTAAAATTTTTCCTCAGCATAAAGAAAAAAATCATTCCCAGGTGTTTTGACAGTCCGCTACGTAATATATAAAGAGCCTTTGAAATGTGTTTTTCTACCATTTTTTCAGAGATCCCAAGTTTTTGTGAGATTTCTTTATTCTTAAGATACTCTCTTCTGCTCATTATAAAAACCTGACGGCATTTTTCAGGCATTGCCTGCACCAGTTCTTCCACCTTCTGCTCAATTTCCTTTTCAAATAAGCTATTCAAAGGATCCTGGGATTCAAAATAAGCCGATTGTTCCAACGCATTTAATTTGCTTTTCAACTCATCCTTTACATTTTGCTTTATGTTTAAATGACGTTGATTATTTAAACAATTGTTGCGAACAGCCTGAAATAAATAAGCTTTGGGCGATTCAACAGATGAAAGTTTTCCCGGTTTTTCCCAAAGTTTAAGAAATGCATCCTGAACCAGATCCTGGGCAATTTGCATATCGCATGTAAATTTATTAGCAAACAGAACCAGTCTTCCATGGTATTTAAAAAACAACTCCTGAAAAAACTTTAGTCTTTCCGGCTCATCTTCCAAACTGTATATCTGTTTATTAAAATTCATTGAGTTAACTTCTCACGACAAACAATATACAAAACCATAGGAACTCAACAAATTTTATTGAAATCATTCAACTCCTTTGTTCCTCCCGGTTGACTCATTTACTGCATCAAAGTCAAATCAATAAAGAGAAAATTTAGTCCCACATTATTGGGAAAAAATATTAGTACTTCTTCGCGATGCAAACATTACTATTTATTTAGAATACTCATCGTACTCTCCATTTACAACCTTTTTTACTGCATTCAGATAACCATATCCGTTAAGCATATCAGGCAAAAGGTAGCTTCCTTCGACCCATTCATTCCATGCATTAATGGTAATTAGTTTGGGTTGTTCGGGATGGCTATCAGCATATTTTGTAGCTTTTGAGAGTAAGGCAGCAAAACTCTCAGGCGTATTATGATAGTGAACAACATCTTTCATTCCTTTGGCAGGAAACCTTGGAGTATCGTCCCACCCAACAGAAACACAAGGAAACAACGGCACATCCAGAATAGAATCCATTTGTGTTCTGATTTTTACGGAGTTGGCTCCATAAACAAGGTAGTCCTCATTTGTTCCTCCCATATTGTACATCGCCACACTGTTAAAACCCATTTCCGTTACTTTCTCAGAAAATTTAGCTGCAGCTTCTTTCGACATAACAGAACCGCCTCCCTGATTCCACTGAATATGCAACCCCGGGAAACCTGCTTTTTTTACTTCTTCCCGAAAATAGTCCAACGCCTTTCGGGCTTCTTCCATACTTCCGCCAAAACCTTCCAGCAAGTTGCCTATACTAAATATAGAAAATACCGGTTGTCCATCGATTTTAAAATAGTTCGGTTGGCTGAAGTATTGTTTTATTACTCTGTCAACAATTATTTTGAAATTATCCCAATCAACAGCTCCATCCCAAAGCAAAGAAGTATCGTCCTTAAATTTATGAACATTCCAATAGTTTCGTTTTACATCGTGGTTAGCCCACATGATATAAAACTGCATTTTTGAATTATTTTTTGCTTTTAGAAAACCGTTATTTAGTGCACTTTCCAGGAAAGGGCCGCCATCAAACCAGTACCAATCATATACAAAAACACCAACTCCATGATCTACAGCTACATCAATCCACTTTTCCACTACTTGCGGGTCGTCGTCCATTCCATATCCCCATAATGGCATGCGCGGCTGGTAATGCCCGGAAAAACGTGGATTCCCTTTCTTAATAACTTCCCATTCACCCGTACCATCAGGCCAAAGCATATCACCAAAACGTTCATCGTGATGACACGATGGCCAGACATAGGCAGCCACAATATATCCATCATCTTTAACAGGTTCTTTTTCCTGTGGTGCAGGATTACTACAACTACTTAAATATCCCAAGGCAATTATAGTCAGAAATATAAAAAGTGAGGGTTTAAAGAAGATTTTGTTGATTTTCATATTTTGGTTTTTACGTATTTTTCAATGTTAGTTCAACAAAAATATCATTTCCCACAATAATTATTCTATCAATTCAAGAATTATAATAAATATTTGTTATGTATTAAGGTTAATTCGATCCCTCTCCCAAAAAATTGATAAAAGCATATTCAAATAACTAACAGCTAATAATTTGTTTGTTCTCCCAAAGAGAAAACCTGGTTGAAAAATGTCGTTTTTTTGGAGAAAACAAACAACAACAAGAAAAAGCCAGCTTATTTCAAAAGTATCGACAAAATCGCTACGAAACAAGATTAGCCGATATTTAGACACATTAGCACATAATGTAAAATACCGGGATTGTAATCCCGGCATTTTCATTTCCACGTTATGATAGTACGAACTAAACTAAAAATTTAATAAGGTTTGCCTGTACCTTGCAGTAACCACATTCGCGAACGGTTATCATCTTTTGATGGCTTCTGTACAAATTCAGTTTTTTCTAATCTTTCAACAGCTTCATTGTAGTTTGCAACATACGCAGGATCTGGTGGATTAGGTGTATCGTAAAGATACCTTATAGGCACTGCAGGCTGATCTGCATCGACGGGTGGCTCAAAATCAGGATAACCTGTTCTGCGCCAGTCGAACCATGGCTCCATTCTGAAAAACATTGATATATATTTTTGAGTCATAATGCGCTCATGTATATTTGAGGCTTTACTCAAGTCAACATTTTCCTGACTATAAAAGTCATCAAAATCAAAGCCTCCTACGTAGTCACTATATATTCCCCAATCATTCATAGAAGCTACAATGGCCTTTTTGTAGTGAGATTCTGCATCGTTGACACCAAAAGCACCAATGGCTGCTGCTTCTGCCAATATAAATTCAACTTCAGAATAGGTGATAATAACCATTCCAACATATTCATTAGCATCTTGAAAATACATCTCGGCAAGGCGGCTATTAAACGGAGTTGTTTTGGGCTCAACTGAAGTAGCCTGGGGACCAGCATTATATGAAGTCCATGACTTTTGGTAACCAACTGGTAATCCAACGTACATGTTTGTATCCAATTCATAACCATTAGGGTAAGGTAATACTTCAACAGGGAAGGTCTGCCCCAATGGGTCAGTATATTGGATAGTTGTTGCTGTTGCAATATTCATATCCCATTTTTTTTCAACAGGTCGTAACCACCTGTACAATCTCGGGTCATTTTGATCTCTTAAAGTATTAAGAAAACCTAATCCCATTCTTTCAGAATAACTGAGTTCACTAGAGTTCATTGGGCCATTGTCAAAAGAATTATCCGGAGAAGTTCCAAGATAATTCAAAACAGCATTATCATCATTACTCGTGAAAACATTTTGAGCAGCATCCTGAAATTCTGCGTCTACGTCCACACCTAACTCTGCTTTTTTATTATTTAACAACAAACACATCCTGATTCTGAGGGAATTAATAAACTTTACCCACTTAGTTTTATCTCCGCCGTACAACAAGTCATATCCATCCAAAACGGGAACGGTAGAGCCAGGAATTGCCTCTATCATATCCTTTGCTGCTTTCAAATCAATTAATAAGGTCTCATAAATCTCTTTCTGCGTATCATATTTTGGAAAAACAATTCCTTCTTCCAGCTTATTAATTTCCGAAAAAGGAACATCTCCATACATCTTTGCTGCCAAATCTATAAATATAGCCCGATAGACCAAAGCTACTGCCTCCAAGAAAGTGTTACCTTCCTCTATACTAAGATCATACATCGCTTGGACATCTACTAAATTTTTATATATAGATTCCCATGGACTAGCGTCCCCTGTCGTCCATAATAGAGCATTATGCTGCTCCGAATTATAACCATCGCCCACATTGTAATACTGTACTGTGGAAGCAATTTGTCCATCCCAATAGCCTTGATCACTATACATATAGGCTACATTCTTCGTATTTGTTGTAAATAGAAAACTTGGATCGATCTGATTCACATCATTAGGGCTCTTATTTATTTCGTCAAAATCATCACATGACATGGAAATTGGGATAAGAACTATTGTCAATAATATTATAAGTAATTTCTTCATGATCATTATTTATTATAATTAAAATCCGACAATTAATTTCACACCGAAACTACGGGTACGAGGAATTACGGAGTAAAACTCATAGCCTGGTTGATTAATATCATCAATGGCAGTAAAAGCCGTTTCCGGATCGACCCATACACTGTGCTTTGTCCACATAAACAAATTTTGACCGATCAGAGATAAAGACATATTTTGCATTCTCATTTTATTTACTAATTCCCGCGGGAATCTATACGTAAGAGATACCTCTCTTAGTTTCACATAAGTAGCACTGTAAAGATTAGCTGATGCCAAATATCTATCCGCTCCCTTTTGCGCATTATACGGACTTAACCATATTGTTCCCTCGCCACCAAAATTCTCGATATAGCCTCCATTTCCGTCCTCTCTTACTCCTACATCGAAACTGGCATCATCTATATAAATCTTTTGTCCATCTGCATTTATATAACTTCTTTCTTCTCTTTTTGCTGGATCTGTCCATGCAAAACCTCCATATTCAGCAGTTCGGCCTCCTACCCATTCATTTATGTATTTATCCGGATTTTCCCTAATTTGCTGTGCTATATCCACATTAGGATCATAATCTACACTTCCATTTATTGATTCTGGAAACCTTCCATCATTCTTTCCTTGCCTCAGAGTCTCTGAATAGAATTCCCCTCCTGATCTCCAGTCAAAAACTGCAGTAAGGCTAAAGTTTTTGTAATCTATGCTAGGGCTTATACCCAATATAAAATCGGGATTGTAGTTTCCAATTTTCTCAAAATGATCAGGATTATTATCTCTGTTAGGTTTGCCATTAGAATATATTATGGCATGCCCATAGTATTCAGAATTTTCATCCTCCACTTTAAAGAAAGGAGCTTGATAAATATCTCCAACCTGGTCGCCTGGATAAGTATAAAAATAACAATACCCTTTTTTATACCCAAAATATTCGATCCCATCAGCAAGCTCTACAATGGTAGTTCTGTTTCTCGTGAAATTTAATCCTAAATCAAAAGAAAAATCCTTTTGTCTGACAATAGAGGCATTTAGAGTTACATCCCATCCTTTACTTCTTACTAATCCAGCATTTATTTGTTTACTTTCTGCTCCTGAAGTAATTGGCGTACTAATGCCAAGTACCTGGTTTTCATTATCCATAGTATAGTATGTGGCATCCAGAGATATTCTGTGATCAAAAAAAGCCAAATCAGCACCAATTTCTTTCGATGTAGCTATTTCCGGTTTTAGCTGGGTATTCTTAGCAATCTTAGTAAGATTGGCTCTTTTAGTACTACCCCAATCTTCACCAAATTTGTAATATCTTTGAAGCTGATAAGGATCTACATCGTTACCCACCTGAGCATATCCTGCACGTACCTTCGCCTGGCTAACCCATTCTGGCATATCAATCATTTCATGTACAAGCAGACTAAGAGAAGCCGATGGATAAAAATATGAGCGACTTTCTTTTGGTAATGTACTGGACCAATCATTTCTCGCCGTAAGATCAAGATATACCATATTTTTATAACCTAAAGACGCCTGCGCAAATACACTGTTCACCTTCTTTTCACTCCAAAAGTTAGTATATGTGACCGAACCGGGAGCTCCATTACTAATGGTATATAACCCGGGAATAACCAGGTTAGTTGTCGAGTTATGAATGTTTTCTTGATGATTGGTTCGAAGATTTCCACCAATATTGGCCAATAGGGTAAAATCGGTCAATGTTTTGTTATAAGAAAAAAGGCCCTCCCAATTTTGTTCTCTAAAACTGGAGTTTTGAATATCAAAATTGCCATTGGGTGAATTATTGGTATCCCATGGTCTTTGATTTACAGCTTTTTGGTTTAAATTACTTCGTAAATATTTTGCTGAAAATTTAAGGTCCTTTACAAATTCCCAACTCACTTGTATTTTTGCCATTGTCTGTTTACGATCAAAAGAAGTTGTTGCTAATTCTTGCATCAGGTAAGGATTATTCCATCTTTCTTTCCATCTGCGCTGTACTACCCCTTCCTGGTTAGGCATCCACCATGTTTCCGGATTTATATAAGGAGCCATGTCGACTTGTGGTCCAATAGTTAGAATAGCTCTTGTTGGAGTCAGAAAACTATTATCAGCATTTGGTCTGTTATCTGATTTTGACTCATTAAGAGAAGTCATTACAGTTACGTCCAAATTATCAGTCAGATTCATGGTTCCATTTATGCCAATATTATTCTTTTTTAAATCTATATTCGGCATAATGCCTTTGTTAACGTAGTTACCTAAAGAAACGTGAAAATTAGCATTGTCGTAATTTCCATTAATGCCCACATTATTGGTTTGTGTCCAGCCGTTTTGATAAAAGTCTTGCTGACGATTTATATTGTTTTCATGAGAAATCAATTCGCTTGGACTATCCTGATTTCTTTGCTGCGCAATAAACCCCTTGTTTAACTCAGGTCCCCAAAATTCATACGCATCGTTTTCAAATACAAATGCACCTTCTTGCCCTGAAGCAAACTCATTTTGAACAGGAAGATAGCTATACGGATTATCTACAATAAATGATGTATTGAAATCTACCCCTATACCCGTTTTCTTTCCTGAACCTGATTTCGAAGTAATAAGTACCACCCCGTTCGCTGCGCGTGAACCGTATAGAGCTGCAGCGCTAGGTCCTTTTAATACTGAAATTGATTCTATATCATCGGGATTCAGGTCTGATATAGCATTACCAAGATCAGCCTGATTGAATAGGGTACCTGTAGAATTGTATACCGGCACACCATCGACAACGAATAAAGGTTGATTGTCAGAGTTTAACGATGTCGCTCCTCTAATTACCATATTCATAGAAGAACCTTTAACACCATAGGTTTGAGAAATCTGTACACCAGCAGTCTTTCCTTGCAATGAGCTAAGTACACTAGCCTGAGGTGTTTCATTTAATTCTTCGCCGTCAACTGTTCCTACTGAATATCCCAGTGATTTTTTATCACGGGTAATGCCGAGTGCTGTTACAACAACCTCATCCAACCCGATGGCAGTTTCAACCATAACAACATCAACCTGTTGTCTGCTCTCCACCTTTACTTCCTGTGTTGTCATTCCAACAAATGAGAACTGGAGAGTAGCATCCTCCGGAATATCCGTCAAAGTATATTCTCCGTCAGCATTTGTAGTCGTTCCTTGTGTTGTACCTTTTAATACAACGGTAACGCCAGGAAGTGGCAAAGCTTTAGAGTCGGTTACCTTACCGGTAACTTTCAAAAGAGCTTGAGATCCGTCCGTTTCAGCTGCTCCCTCAAGAGCATTTTTTAAGTTCACATTAAAAGTTGTAGTTTGGGAATAATTCCCTGAGGCCATAGCCATACCAGTAAGAAACAGCAAAAACATTGTCAGTTTCATTTTGGTAAACAAGTTCCTCACCCCGGAACATAAGTCACCCGGGAACAAACGTTTTTTCTTCATAATTTTATAAGAATTTTGTTATTAATAAGGTCTGGCGAATGAAGTAACTGCCACACCCCGAAATTCGAAAGAAATAAGCCAGAATACCGTTTATATCCTAACTCTTTCGTTCAAGTCATAAGTTTTGCTTCATAGGCACATTGGCTTTAGGCTTGTTTTTAAATTAGTTAATTATTAAGACTACAACTATGTTTGTTTATTTTCGATACGGTTAAATATGGGAAATTAAGCTCACCAACCAATTCTTCCTTTATACGAATAAGGCCAACTGATGTTCTTTCAATTTTTCCCGTTGAAGTTAATTTCCTGATTCTCTTTTTTAAAAATAAAGAGTTGAAATAAGTGCTTTGATATTCGGGGGCAATTTCAGAAATAAAACTTCCCGCCATTGGTCTCTGGTATTTTAGATATAAACTTTCCTTCCCGAATAATACTTTCTGAACTTCTTTATACTGATAACAAAGTCCCTCCTTTTCAAATTCACAGAAAGTAACTTTGCCCGGGAAAATATATGTAACCATGTTCTTCACCATCCAAAAAGTGTTTATTACATAAACAACAAATACTAATGTCCCGTTGCAAAAAAATAAAAAATATCATACCTCAAAGGCAAATAAAACACCATGAAAAGCGAAGATTCTGTTAAATCGTATCCAAAAAATTATCGTAACTTTATTGTCTTAACCCCAACCATACGTTTTGAACATTTGGCAAATGCCTGATTTCGTCGAAGTTCTTCAACCAGTGACAAATAATACACAACTCAAAAACACATTTAGGAACCGTCTTCGCTCCTCCTTTCAAGAAATTATCTGAAGTAAATTTATTTTAGTTCTACTTTGTCAACCTGATTAACTCAAGTTCCTATTTTTCAATTTTGTTTAATGTATTTGAAAATAAGAACATTATCACTTTTAGAATGAATCCATAATTTGTTACTGCATGAATTTTTTTGCAGTAATGTTGATATTTCACTAAAAGTTGTTTCAACACGTTTCCGCATTAATTCTATCAGGAATTCCTGACAGGGTTCACGTTTTCTTTTGGAATTGCTTTTTCTCTGCCTGTTGAAGCATATCTTCAATTTTATAATTTGTATAGCCGGCATCAACATAGATCCGGCTTCCTTATTCTAAATGGAAAGGTCGTTGTTTTAACGCTTTCGAGTTATGTTTGCTACCGGATAAAAAGTATATTCTACCGGAATGCCCGCTGTGGGTACCGTTACATGGACATAAAAGCCATAAAACCATCGTTGCATGGTAGCTTTTTGCCTTTGTAGATTTCTCCCTGCACAAGTTTAGAGTTGGCTATCTTCATATTGCCACAGATCTTTACAAGGAAACTGTCAATGATATATTCCGATTCAATATTCAATTCCTTTGTCATTTCTGAAAGTCGAAAGAACAGGTCAACGATAAAATCCCTTATCATGTACAACCACCTGTTGAAACGGCTTTTAGAAAGCATGTTCATAGGAAAGGCTCAATAGAACCAGGTAAAAAGTTATAAAAACGGCTATTTTACAAAATTCATTTAAATAATAGTACGATAGATTTTTGACATATGGTTGCTGGAATATTTTTGTTAAATTAGTATCCGTTGTAAATGCTTATAAATGCTTACAAACGAATATCTTTCTAATAATAAGATTTTTAGCAAAAAAAATGATTTTTTCTGACATAACCGAAATATAATTAACGGTCATTATATTACTTCGTTATCGGCAATTTTAACAAAACCAAGTATCATGGAATATTTCCTAAAGGAATTAAGCATTATCAGAAAAAAATATCAGACAATTGCTGACAGAGAAGAAAAATTCAATATTTTTTCAGCTCTACATAAAACTCATGACGAGAGAAGGCTTCATTCACGTTTTATATCTGTTCTACTACAACCAAATGGCAGACACGGGCACAAAACAAATTTTTTAGCAGAATTCATTTCACTAATTGAGGATTTAAACAAGTTTATTATAACTGAGAATACACAAGTATTTCCGCAAGAAAATGACAAAAAAGAGAACAATAGTATTGACATATTAATCCTAAACAAAAAGGAAAAACAATGTATTATTATTGAGAATAAGATATATGCAGGCGATAGCAATCTATCCTCAGGCGGTCAAATAGAAAGGTATGTAAACCATGCGATAATTAACGAAAAGATACCCCCAAAAAATATCTATGTGATATATCTGACTATAGATGGACATGAACCTTCTATAGGGAGTATCGGAAAGTATAAAGACTTTAACAATTTATATATCTACAGCTACGAGTATTTAATATTGCCTTGGTTGAGCGAATGTTTAAAACATGCTGTATCTGAGCCATTTTTAAGAGAATCAATAATCCAATATCAAAAATTAATAAACAATATGACAGGAAATAGTTCAAGCATAGAAGAACGAATTGCCTACAAAGAATTAATTGGTAGTTCAAAAGATAATATGTACTCCGCAAAAAAATTAATAGAGAATTTTAAGCATGTAAAATGGCACTCTGTTTTTGATTTTTGGAATAATCTACAAAACAGGATAATTGCTGATGATAATTACGAACTTGTAAAACCGTTCGACAGAGATAATATTACAAGTCAAAAGAAAAATAATTGTATTTCAGAAATGACGCATTATGAAACATATAGAAAAGGACAAAAAAACAAACAAATATGCAACATAATATTTAAAACCAAAGAAGAAATTTTTATTAGTTTAAAATTCTCTGCAAACTATGGACACTTTTACTTTGGCATTCCAGTAGCAGGAAATGAAAATTGTAAATTTTCTAAAACAATCGTAAGTTTAACCTCTGCCTATGAAGAGTACATGCAAACTGAATGGATGCTTCTATTGAAGATTTTCGACAATGACATAAAATTTAACGACTTTAATAAAAATCTGACTTTTAGCTTAATAAATTCAGAGAATAATAAGGGATTAGCAGAAAAAGCGTTCAAGGAAATACAAGAATTGACAAGCAGAATAACAAAAACAGCCGATAATTGAGTAGCCTGCCCCGCTAGCAAACACTAGCAGGGAAAGGCTCTCCCACCACTCAGCGTACGGGCCTCGTACTGAGCGGTTCATTAAGATGTGGAGTAACTTTCTGGTAGTACGTAAGCATCGCTTCATATCCTCGTTTTCGCAGACGAGCCACTGTAATTGTCGTTCCAAGAATCGGACTTTGAGCAATTGCCCATCCGCCCATCCGCGAAACGACTCCACTGGTAAGCCTGCTCCTGGGAGATCCCCAATCGAATCAGATTCTTGCGCTTGCGTTCCGGCTTCTTCCAGTGATGCCAAATGCAGTACCGCAGTCGGTTCCGAATCCACCCGTCCACATCTTTCAACTTAACCTGTAAACTGGCCAAGCGGAAATAATTGAGCCAGCCCCGTGTTACTTCGCCCAGTTTTTGAATACGCTCGTCGAAGCTCATCGGCGTGGTTTTACGGGTGATCACCTTTAGTTTGTACTTCAGGTTCTTCCAGCTTTTATCCGACGCAACCAACTGGTATTTGCCTTTCTCCCCTTTGCGGTAAGTAGGCACTGGAATTGTCCCAGTGTTGCACCCAACCTAAACGGGGGTTCAAAGCTGTGTAGTTTCAATTATTTTGTTTTCGGGCATTGTTTGATTTTCCGATTGTTTTTTTTGATATCTTAAAAAAGAATTGTTTCATTTTGCCTGTTTTTTATGTTGTTTTCAATTCAGTATCGATTTTTGAGTGCTGTTGCAGGTAGTAAGAAATGTTTCATACAACCCTCCTTCACAATACCTGTTCCTCGACCAAAAAAGAAAGATGGGAATAGCAAAAGAATTAAAAAAACAAATCGCTAAATTTGACGTAAAACCCGATGAAATTGGACTTGGTAACTCACTGAGCCCCAACTATAATTTTTAACGTTAGTGAGAATTAAAAATTGAACATGAAAAATTACATTTTTGGATACGGCTCACTTTTAGAGACAGAATCTCGTAAAAGGACGAACCCTTTGGTTGACAAAATTTATCCTCTAAAAATACATGGTTTTCTAAGAGGATGGTTTGCCAGAACAGGAGTTGAAGGTTTGACTACCACATTTTTAGGTTGTGTAAAAGCAAATAAAGATTCATTCGTAAATGGAATAATCTACGAAGTATCACAAGAGGAATTGAATGAACTTGATAAAAGAGAGAAAGGATACAAGAGAATTCTTGTACCCAATGAGGCTATTGAAGACTATTTTTCTATTCTCAATTCTACCGATAATGTTTTTATTTTCTCAAACGTATTTCCAAATAACAAAATTCCGGATAATTCATTACCAGCAAAAGATTATCCCATAGTCCAATCTTATGTTGATATGTGTATTCAAGGTTGTATCGAAATAGAATCTGCTCATAACAACCCTCTAATCAAAAATTTCACTAAAGATTTTATCCAATCTACCAAATATTGGAGTAAGTGGTGGGTTAATGATAGAATATTTCCTAGACGACCGTTTATTTACAGACCTGATGCTTACAAAATAGATGAGCTACTCAAGTTGTATTTAGATAACAAAAATCTCTTTAATTCAATATACTTTGAATAACTATGGAAGAGTTCAACTTAGAAACAAAAGATTTATTAGCAATTGCTGTTACTATAATAATTGCGATTATAGGCGGTTTAGCATATCTAATAACACGATTGATAAATCACCGCATTACGACTTTGAAAGAAGTACATCTATTGGACAAGGAAAAGCAAAGGAAAGAACTTGAATCAAATTTTGAGGAAGAAAAACAAAATTTACGAAATGAGCTGAACGCCAATAATTTAGAATTGAGTCATAAATATCGTGATAAAAATATTACTCCAAACGTTAGTGACAAGCCAATCAAAATAATCCAAGAAAATAAGACTGTATATGTTAAGTACCTTCACATTTATGACAATGGAATGGACCCAGTTTACTCAAAAAGGCTAATACACAATAATTCGGAAATTGAAGTATTTAGTGAATTCCAGTATTTCAGGTTTAATCGTTTTAATTCACCTGATAACTCAATAACAATAAGAGACCGTTCTTCTGGAGCAGTTGACCCAAATATTCTTTTTCCATGGCGAAATTTAATTTTTACTGATGAAGACTCAAAGGATTCAGACGGACAAGTTGACCAAGAAATTTCAGGCTCGGATACATATTTTACGGTGACGACTTATTACAATGGATTTCATGCAAAGGCCCCTTCTATAGCCATGAAAATGGAAAGAGACACTTTAAGTGCAAGATTAATTGCGGACTTTTCATCTATAGCACATTTTAAATCAATAGTTCTAAATAATCCTAAGGTCTATAGAAGAAACGAACATGGACAAAAAGAAATTTATGGATTGGAGTATTTAGATGACGGAATCTATCATATTCATGCAACACATTTAAAAAAAGGTGAAGTTGTCAAAATGGTATTCCCCATTAGCGAAGAATTCAAAAAAACTGCTGCCAATAATAAGGGATCAATCACACGTATGATTCAGGGGACTCTACTGTGATTGTCCCTGTGTTGCCCCCAACCTAAAGGGGGGCAAAGCTGTGTAGTTTCAATTATTTTGTTTTCGGGCAGCTTGTTTGATTTTCACCAAAGCCAGTCCCTTTTTTCGGGATTATGTTTATTTTTAATGTCGCAAGACTAATAACATAACTTTGAATCATGCTTCCACACCCAGTACTTCAAAATCATTTAGAAAAAATAGCAATAACAAGAGAAAAGTATTGTCAACCTCCAATAAGTTGCGTTAAGCAAAAAGTTGGGTTATACACCCAATTTAGGCATATAACCCAACCTGACAATAGAGAAATAACTGTACTTAGCCGGATACACATACGTTAGCGTTCAGATTGAAAGAAGGAGCATACATTTAGATAATGGGAAAAGAACTAAAAAATAAATTAAAGTTTGTTGTTATAGGATTTTGCATTTTATTAATTCCAATTGGTTTCCTCTTGAAACATTCTTATGGAGTTCATCTAAATGACACAGCAGTAAACGATTTTTGGATAAGACATTACGGAGATGAGAAAGTCGGATTGAAATCAATTGAAAAATTAGAACAAGCCAAGAAATTTTGTAAAAGAAATGAGTTAGTTTATTACAATCAATCAAGAATTCAATGTATTCTTGGAGACAATACTTCCGCAATTAACACAATTGAAGAATGGTTAACGATAAAGCCAAACGATATTCAAGGTTTGAGACTGCAGGGATTTTATTATGAATTAAATAACCAAACTGAGAAAGCCAACGAAAACTACTTAACCGTAAAGAGACTAACTGAGAAAAAAGTCAAAAATGAGAATGCCGAACTGACAGTACTAATGAATGATTTCATACTAAAAGATACAGTTGGTTTTTCAAAGAGAATTGATGAATTAACAATCAAATATAAAGAAGCCCCAAGTAAATTATTATTTCTGGAGAGCTTAAAAGGAATTGATAGAAAAGAATTTATAAAACAACAAATACAATAAATACCGAAACGCTAACAATTAAGCGTTCTGATGGCATGCAATGCCCAGTCAGAACCGGGTGTTGACGGAACCGGGTTTGAAACGGGGACGTATACTATGGGTTTTTCGATATCCGGGATGGTTGTTTTTAGGGGGATGGTTGTTTACCTGCTTTTGCTTTCATGGCTGGTCGGAGCCTGTTTTTCAGTCTTAAGTGTTATTTCCAGCCTTCTTTTTCCAGTCAGATTCCCAATGTATCTACTGACTTTTTACAATTGGGCAAAGCTCCGCCCGGTCCCTGTGTCAGGACTTTTTTACAAGGTTAATCAGCAGGTTTAAGAAAGAAGCATTCATCGGTGGTGGTCCGCGCTGATGAAAGCGCCAGATGGTCACCAGCTTTCCTTTGCGGCATACCGGGCAAAGCAAATGCACATCGGAGTGTTCGGGCAGGTCGGGTTTGCCCAGTTCCTGTTGCAGCAATTTCACACACACTTTTTTGAGTGTACTGCTTAGTATCCCGTAATGCCGGATGCGGGTAAAACCACGGGGCAAAATGTGCAGCGAAAAACGCCGGATAAACTCGTCTTCGCTTAGCACGAGCGGGTATTTTTTCCCTCCCTTCCGGTAGTCTTTTGCCGTAAAAGTCACCTTCCCGTTTTCAATACTGCGGATGCGGTGATTGCTGATGGCTATTTTATGGGTATACCTTCCGAGGTATTCCACCACCTGCCGGGGTCCGAAAAAAGGTTGTTTGCAGTATACCACCCAGGGTTTTGAAAACAGCGACTTGTACAGTTGCACATCTTCAATGCCCTGCTGTCGTAATGCCTGTACATATTTTGCCCTGAAAACTTTACTCATTGTTTTTACCGGGAAAAGGAATTTGTTTTTTCCCCGGGCTGCTTTCCACTTTTCCGATGTGGTAATTCCACCGCCCGGGACAATACAATGCAAATGCGGGTGGAGGCTCAGGTTTTGTCCCCAGGTATGCAGGATGGCGATCATCCCCGGGGCAGCACCAATAAATTTAGGGTTGCGGGCAAAACCTTTTACCACCTGCCAGGCCGTAGCAAACAAAAGCGAGTAAACCAGTTTGGGGCGGTACATGGCCAGCCGGTTCAATGCCTGGGGCAGGGTAAACACCAGGTGATAGTACGAAGTGTGAAACAGTTCCTGCTCGCGGGCCTGCATCCACTCCTGCCGTTTATGCCCCTGGCACTTCGGACAATGCCGGTTACGACAACTGTTATAACTGATGTGTATTTTGTTGCAGACGCTGTTGTTGCACACATCAATATGTCCGCCCAGTGCTGCCGTACGGCAAACCGACAAAGCCTGCAGGGTGCGCAGCTGCCAGCTGTTGGCACAAAGCTCCCGCAGCCGGTGCTGCTGGTGGCGCAACACATCGGCTACTTCATAATTCGGTTTCACGATTTCCGGTATAAACGGTCGAGCGGACTAAAGGCTTTCTCCCTGCCCAATTGGGCAATGTGCAGGTACATCAGCGTAGTCTGGATATCCACATGCCCCAGCAGGTCTTTCAGGGTGATGATGTCCATACCCATTTCCAGCAGGTGCGTGGCATAACTGTGGCGAAGCGTGTGCGAGGTCACCTTCTTTTTTATCCCCGATTTGCGTGTGGATTCTTTAACAATCCACCGCACCCCTGACCCGGTGAACTGCTGTAGTTGCCCGGTATTGGTTTTGCCGTTAAACAGCCAAACGTAGGGCCGCTCTGCTGCCAGGTAGGTCTTTAACCCCCGCGAAAGATTTTTGCCCAGCGGCACATAGCGGTCCTTTCGGCCTTTCCCTTCGCGGATGTGGAGCATTTGGCGGTCGAGGTCGGCATCCTGGATTTTGATGTTACAGAGTTCCTGCCGCCTGAGTCCGCAACCGTACAGCAGGGCAAGTACCAGCCGGTGTTTTAACAAACCAGGCGTTATTAGCAGCCGCTTTACCTCTAGTTGGCTCAACACAACAGGTAGCTTTTTGGGAAATTGCATCTTTGGAAGAAAAACCTGCTTTTGCGGCATCCCCATGGCACGGTAGGCAAAACGAAGTCCGTAAACCGTGTGCTTAAAATAACTCGATGAAGGAGTACGGCTTTGCGTTTTGATATGATACAGGTAATCCAGTACCTGTTCTTCATCTAATTCCAGCGGATTGCAGTTAAAGTGAAGAGCCATCCGAGCCAGGCAGCGCGAATAATTGCTAAGCGTACTGGTACTCTTGCCCAAAAGTGCAACCTGCCGTTGCATCTTCTGATAAACTTGATTAAATTCAGGGTGTGAAAAACAGGCTTGCTCAATTAATGTGGTGCTTTTTTTTCATAATAACGATTTTTTTGATTAAAAACCTAAAGGTACTCGACCATGAGCAATTTTGCTACCTTTAGGTTTCGTTCAACATAGTACATATTGCAGGGCGGGGTTCGGTGGTATGCCAACTGTTGTGCCCCATTTTAAGGAACAGATACTTGGCATAAAATTAAATCCACTTTTTTGGGGTTAATTGATTGAATATAAAATACGATGCTATAGATTATTATTTAAATAATAATTTAATAATCAGTATTTTGACAACTGAAATATTCTCCATAATAATAAAAAGTTAACACTAAGACATTAAAACTGAAACATCATGAAAAAAAACTTTGACTTATCTGACAGCAATTCAAAAAAATATTTTATTCATTTTCTGTTCAAAATTATTATTTCAATATGCATGATTTCAACAACATTACTTATTCGTAATCGACAAGATTTATTTGTTTCTGAGAATGGGAATCTGGGAACTTTCTCCCCCGAGTTAATAGCCATATTGATTATTGGGATGTTGTTGGAATGGAAGAAAATATATCATATCATTTTAACGATTTTTATTTTATCTGTTCTATTTCACCTAACATTTATCAACTCGACTGACCATTTAACCGGTAAAATGCTATTAGTTTCGATTGAAATAATTGCGATGCTTGCTTTGATAACTACAATTAAACTAGAAAAGAAACAAAAAACGATGCACAAGAATGTGTAAATTTTATAGTGGGATTTGTGCGGATTCGACAAGTCGAATCTCGTCCCAACCTCAGTTTCGGTCGGACACTCAGACTCTCGTCTGACCGCCACGACCTCATAGTGTGCCGAGAAGCAGAACATCGGCTGATTTATCGTTCTGCATGCTGTAGATAAGATGGAGGAATCTGGTAATGGCTGGATGAACCTCCGGTGCCGTCTTGCAGGAGAGGGCATCAAACCACCCAAAGGTGCTTTGGTAAAGAGCCTTGGTATTGAGCGTTTAGGAAAAGGTTCTGTCATGAGCATATTCAGGTATGGATAAAGGAGATGAACTAACCGTAACCGCTGAAGAGGAGTCGGGAAGTGGCCACATTCTGTCAAAAGTTGTAGCGTATGTTATGCAACGATAAGCACAGCGGGCACCTGTTTACTGGCTGTGCGGCAGGCGTCTTTCAGGCGGTAGGACTTATACCCGGGCTTATTTACGGAACTCGGGAACCTGTCCTGCAAAGCAAAGGGAAATGCGCAATGGGAACAACCTGAAGGCAGAATCGCAATGCAATATACCGGGGCGGACTGAGCCGTAGTAGTGATGAGGTTTTTGTAATGGGAATGGAGCAAGGGGGTTCGTTGATTCCCCTACAACTAAATAAAATCTTCTGACATTTGAAGGATGAAGGATAACGATACAAAAAGACTTTCCATACTTGTAGTCATCTTAACACAGTTACAAACAAGACGACTTGTAACATCTACTAAACTTGCAGAAAAATTTGGCGTTAGCACAAGGACCATTTACAGAGATTTAAAAGCATTGGAACAAGCAGGTGTGCCCATTTTGACAGAAGATGGAGAATGCTTATGCTTTGAAAGCGAAATGGGTTTTGTTATCTTCGCCAAAACGGGGTGGAGCCGCGATGTGTTGGTGCCGCTCTTTTCCCATGGAATGCAGAAAGAATATCCCGTTTGGGCAATGCAATTCCGGTAGAAGTAGAATTTGAACGGCCATCAGGCGAAAACAAATAACAATAATTAGAAATTTTTAAACTGTTACATATAGTTATGAGAAAATACAGATTTAGCGTTATATTCTTTGTCATGTGCTTGGTTCTGCCCCTTCAGCAAATGATAGCGCAGGAACGGAAGGGGAATAACCACAATCCGGCTTTTAGTGGCTGGTATGCCGATCCGGAAGGTATCGTTTTTGATAATCAATACTGGATTTATCCAACGTACTCCGCGCCATATGAGGATCAGGTTTTTATGGATGCTTTCTCTTCGCCTGATTTGGTAAACTGGAGAAAACACGAACGGATTATCGATACCACAGCTGTGAAATGGGCAAAAAAAGCCATGTGGGCGCCGGCAATTATAAAAAAGGACGAACATTATTTCCTGTTTTTTGCTGCCAACGATATTCAAAATGATAATGAAGAAGGCGGCATTGGTATTGGTATTGCCGATAAACCGGGAGGCCCTTACAAAGATTATTTGGGAAAACCACTGCTGGATAAATTCCACAACGGCGCTCAACCAATCGATCAGTTTATTTTTCATGATAAAGACGGGCAGTATTATATGATATACGGAGGCTGGAGACATTGTAATATTGTAAAAATGAAAGATGACTTTACCGGGTTTGTGCCTTTCGAAGATGGAACTACCTTTAAAGAAATTACTCCCGATGGTTATGTAGAAGGGCCATTTATGTTTATCCGAAACGGGAAATACTATTTTATGTGGAGCGAAGGTGGTTGGACCGGCCCCGATTACAGTGTTGCTTATGCCATTGCCGATTCGCCTTTTGGCCCGTTTAAACGCATAGGGAAAATTCTTAAGCAAGATCCGAATGTGGCAACCGGAGCCGGACATCATTCAGTGATACAAATTCCGGGGAAAGATGAATATTACATTGTATATCATCGGAGACCGCTAAGTGAAACCGACGGAAATCATCGTGAGACCTGTATCGACCGTATGTATTTTGATGAAAACGGCTATATTAAACCTGTAGAAATTACTTTTGAAGGGGTAAAAACCAGACCCCTAAAATAGATTGGGGCTGTACTTTTGTAGCTAGTAATTTTTTTAAGCTGACAATTTAAACTACATAAAACAATTCAAATGAAATCGAAAATTCTTGTTCTTTTTACATGCTTACTGGGGATTCAGGCATTTGCTCAGTGGCAACCAGCTGGCGACAAAATTAAAACCAAATGGGCCGGAGAAATTGACCTAAATAATGTTCTTCCGGAATATCCGCGCCCAATAATGGAACGTAGCGACTGGAAAAACTTGAATGGTCTTTGGGAATACGCAATAACCAAAGCCGGGGCTCCGAAACCTGCCAGCTTCGACGGTCAGATTTTAGTTCCGTTTGCTGTGGAATCAAGTCTCTCCGGTGTTCAAAAAACAGTTGGAAAAGAGAATGAGCTTTGGTATAAAAATTCTTTCACCATTCCTTCGGGTTGGAAAAATAAAAAAATATTGCTTCATTTTGGAGCTGTTGATTGGGAAACAAATATTTGGATTAATGGAATAAAAGTGGGAAGCCACAGAGGTGGTTACACTCCATTTTCGTTCGACATTACTCCTTTTCTGAACAAATCAGGCGAGCAGCAAATAACCGTAAAAGTTTTCGATCCGACAGATGACGGATATCAACCCAGGGGCAAACAGGTAAAGAAACCCAATGGCATTTGGTATACTCCGGTAACCGGAATCTGGCAAACCGTTTGGTTGGAGCCGGTAAACGATAAATTCATCAAACATGTAAAATCGGTTCCAAATATCGATAATGAAAGTTTACAGGTGGAAGCTCTTACTTGCGGAACTTCTTTTGGCGATTATTATGAAGTTACGGCAAAAGATGGAGAAGCAATCGTTTCTACAGCAAAAGCAGTAGCCGGAGAAACGGTAAATATTTCTGTTCCGTCTCCTAAATTGTGGAGCCCCGAGTCGCCGTTTCTGTATAATCTGGAAGTAAAACTTTACAGCAACGGTAGAGTGGTTGACGAAGTAAAGAGTTATTTTGCCATGCGGAAAATTTCGACAAAACGTGATGATAGTGGCATTGTCCGTTTTCAACTCAACAACAAAGACTATTTTCAGTTTGGTCCGCTGGATCAGGGGTGGTGGCCTGATGGACTTTACACAGCTCCTACTGATGAAGCTTTGAAGTATGACATTGTAAAAACAAAAGACTTTGGCTTTAATATGATTCGCAAACATGTGAAAGTAGAACCGGCAAGGTGGTATACGCATTGCGACCAATTGGGAATTCTGGTTTGGCAGGATATGCCCAGCGGCGACCATTCGCCTCAGTGGCAAAATCACCAATATTTCACTGGAACGGAATTAATAAGAAGCCCGGAGTCGGAAGCCAACTACCGTGCTGAGTGGGAAGATATTATGGATTTTCTATATTCGAATCCATCTATTATTTGCTGGGTGCCATTTAATGAAGCCTGGGGGCAATTCAAAACAGAAGAGATTGTGGAATGGACAAAAGATTATGACCAAAGCAGGTTGGTGAACCCGGCCAGCGGAGGAAACTTTTACCATGTGGGCGATATGATTGATTTGCATAATTACCCAGGGCCGGGAATGTATTTATTTGATGGAACCCGCGCCAATGTTTTGGGTGAATATGGCGGAATTGGTCTTGCTCTGGAAGGTCATTTGTGGGCTACCGACCGCAATTGGGGATATGTGCAGTTTAAAAATTCAAAAGAAGTAACCGACCAGTATGTGGAATATGCAGAACAACTTCTGAAACTAATAAAATCAGGTTTTACAGCTGCGGTTTACACACAAACTACCGATGTGGAAGGCGAAGTAAATGGATTGATGACCTATGACCGGAAAGTGATAAAAGTGGAAGAAAGCCGGATTCGGGAAATCAACCAAAAAATATGTAATTCGTTAAATGATTAATGTAGGTTTATTCATGATATTTAATAACCGGGTTGTGAGGGGTTGTAGCCTTTCAATCCGGTTTTATTTTCCGGGTAATGGTTAAAAAACTGCCGCTCAATCGCAGTGTTTTTCTGTTTCTGTGAACTTTTATACTATTAGATGTTGATGATTAGTACAGAGATTATAGTATTGAGAAACTCACTCATGTTTTTTCTTTCACTATTTTTTACTCATATCTTTTCTTTATATCGATTGGGAAATTTATGTCTTAGCTATTTGGCAAGAAGCAACTTTCTGTTTGAAAAGGGAGAGCTCTGTTAACATACTATTGTGTGAAACAAATTCATCGGCCACTTGTAGTATTATATAGAAGAACAATTTTAAAATTCAGTTGAATTCTAAAAACAAAGTCAAATGGAATATCGAAAAATAGGAAAATCAGAACTTGAATTATCTACTGTAACTTTTGGCGCATGGGCAGCTGGTGGCTGGATGTGGGGAGGAACAGAACGCGGTGATGCTGTAAAAGCCATTTTGGCGTCGTATGAAGCGGGTGTAACCTCTATTGATACTGCTCCGGTTTACGGCCAGGGAACCAGTGAAGAGATTGTTGGTGAGGCATTAAAAGAATTACCCCGCGACAAGGTTCAGGTACTCACCAAATACGGATTGCGTTGGGATGTAAAAAAAGGCGAGTATTATTTCCAGAGTAAAAATAATCAGGGGGAGACTATTGATTTATATAAATATTCAGGAAAGGAAAGTGTAATTGAGGAGTGTGAGAACAGCTTACGCCGCCTGGGAACCGACTACATTGATTTGTTGCAAATTCACTGGGCCGACCCAACTACACCCATTCAGGAAACCATGGAGGCTGTAGGTAAACTTATTAAAGATGGAAAGGTAAGATATGCAGGTGTGTGTAATTATGATGTCTCTCAGTTGGAAGAAGCTACAAAATATGTGGATATAGTTTCAGATCAGGTACCGTACAGCATGTTAAAGCGTGATGTTGAAAAAGAACTGGTGCCACATGTAATTGCAAATAATCAATCAATCCTGGCGTATAGTCCGTTGGAAAGAGGAATTTTAACCGGAAAAATAAAACCCGGTTACCAGTTTGGCGAGGGAGACCACCGTGCAGGTCTTCCGTACTATAAAGATGAGAACATACGCAGAACCAATGCTTTTCTTGAAAAATTAAAACCACTTGCTGAGGAGAAAAATGCAACACTGGCACAATTGGTTATTCGCTGGACGGTAGAGCAGCCGGGAATTACCATTGCACTGGTTGGTGCCCGAAATGCTGACCAGGCAATTCAGAATGCCAGAGCCATGGATTTGAAATTAAGCGAGGACGAGATTGGTTTTATTACGGATGAGCTCAATAAACTTCAACTGAAGTTGTAATTCAAAGCATTTAAACTTTCTATACAAACTTATTTATTCAAAAAAATCCTGCCCGAAAGTTGAGGCAGGATTTATGGGTAGATAGTACAAATTATCTGGGGTAATTTATCTCCATGTTTTTATTCCGCCTGCAATGAGGGATAATAAAAACAGAATAATAAATATTATAAAAACGATTTTTGCTATGGCAGCAGCTCCGGCCGCAATTCCGGTAAAACCGAATAATGCTGCTACAATGGCTACAATAAAGAAAATGAGTGCTAATCGTAACATGATATTCTTTTTAATGGTTAAAATTTTATTCCAACGTATACCTGGATAACCGAGTTTTTGGCATTATCCAGAATTTCTTCCGGAGCTTTATCCTTTTTGGCTACCTGATTTAGACCCAGGCTATAATTTGCTCCAATAATTAAGGGATCCAGATCAAATCCAAGTCCTGCTGTAACCCCGTAATCTATTGTATTAAAGTTCTCTCTGTCCAGTTCATTTTCCGAATCAATATTAAACGCATCCATAACAGTTGCATCCGTTTCTGTATTTGCTCCAATTAAGTAACCAACATAAGGACCAACCTGAAATTCAAAATCTTCGGAAAGATTAAAAACCAGCTTTACTGGTAGGTCAATATAGTGCAGGTTAAACTTGCTGTCTCCCTCGGCAAATGAACTTTCATCGTAATTAATTCTTGTGCCCTTCATTGAGTAAAGTAATTCGGGCTGAATTGCAACCGATTTAGTAAGGGCTATTTTATTGAATACGCCAACATTAATACCCAGGTTTAGGTTGCTGTCGTCATTTCCGTCGGTAGTTAAACTCGAAAGGTTAAATCCTCCTTTTATTCCTACACTCGATTCCTGCGCCCAGCCTGTAGTTGCTACTAAAAGGCACATTAAACTTGTTATTACAAAAGCTTTTTTCATGGTTTTCTATTTATTTAATTGTTTGAATTTTATAATTGGCCTATTTCTCCGCGTTCAGCAGCTTTTTTAAGTTTTTCATTGGCATAGATGGCCACTTCTACCCGGCGGTTAAGAGCCCGTCCTTCTTCGGTAGAGTTATCGGCAACAGGCAAGGTTTCTCCGTACCCGTGTTCTTCAATTCTTGAAGCCGATACGCCCATGCCTTTTAATAGTGCTGAAACTGATTTTGCCCTGTCTTCTGAAAGTTGCTGATTGTATTTTTCAGACCCCTTACTGTCGGTGTGTCCTTCAATAAGAATTTCTGTGTCTTCATACTTTTTTAGTATTTCCGCCATTTGTGCGATGTTGTCTTTTGATGTTGCTGTTAAGCTGGAAGAATCGAAGCCAAACAAAATACCTGAGTCGAACGTAATTTTGATGCCTTCTCCAACACGTTCCACCTGGGCTCCTTCCAAATCATCTTCAAGTTCGTCGGCTTGTTTATCCATATAGTTACCAATAAGTGCTCCTGCCGAGCCACCTACCATGGCACCCAGTATAGCTCCTTTAGCTACGTTGTCTGATTTTGACCCAAGTAGTCCGCCAATAGCCGCACCTGTTCCTGCTCCAATGGCGCCGCCTCTTAATGTGCGGCTTGTGTTGCACGATGAAAAAATAAGTATACAGGCAAGTAGAGTTAGTATGGTTTTTCCAGTGTAATGTTTATTCGATTTCATAATTTAATTTTTACGATTACGAGAGAAACAGTCTAATAATTATGCCAACAAAACTCGAATGTGTTCTTTATGGGGATATGCTTCTGAATATCTGTGTGTTTATCAATAAATGCCTCTTTCCTCTTGATTGGGAACGATTATAGTTTGATGGACAGATTACTCTACATAGTGAGGTTGTTCATCTACAGGTTAGGAGAAAACCTATGGACTTTACTTTTATTGCGGCGACTGATAAGCAGGCTTCTATAGTATTAAGAAAAGAAGGTATAAACGGTATGTTTTTCAGACAGTATATCATTAAATAAGATTATGACTAGTCCTTAATAAGTACTACAGATTATTAAAGACTAGTCATAGGGGATTATTTAAAACTCCGGTTTAATTGTTCCGAAGAGCATGGATTAACTCTTCTTTGCTCATAGAACTGCGTCCGGGAATATCAATTTTCCTGGCTTGTTCGTAAAGTTCTTTTTTGGTTCGTTCTTCATATGTTGAACTTTTTCCGCCCTTTTCTCCTGAATCAGGTGTATTGGCAATACGGGCAGCTTTCTGTTTGCTGTAACCTTTATCTCTGAGTGCTTCATATTGAGCCTCGTTTTTTATTCGTGGAGATGATTGTTTCTTTTTCATGTCGCTAATTTTTAAATTAGTTCCTCGTTTGTATTTTTCTGCTTTCTCGTAATTTTTAACAGAATCAGTACTCTGGTACGATGTGTCGTAGCTGAGTTATTGCCACTTGTATTTGGTTTTGCTGTGCCTTTAGTAATGTGTAAATGTACTCGGGAACATTCCAGTTGATAAATACTTTGCTATAAACTTCAACGGCTTCTTGTTCACCTCTTATACTTTCATCAATAACTTCCTGATTGGTATCGCTGCTAAAAGTTGCTTTTGTAGCCAGCCAGTGCCGGTGAAAATAACCTTTTACCGTACCTCGGTCGTTTAACGTTAAACCGAGTTTAAGTGCTTCATTTTTTATTTCCTCAATGTATTGTTTCCGTTGTTGGGATAAACGAAGGAAGAGTGTTTGTAATGTGTCCAGCTGAATATGCTCTGCGGCTATTTTGTATCCTTCTGCACCGTCTCTGCATATATCTACAATTTTCTGCAGATCGTCTGAAAATTCTGAGTTTCTCATGGCTTTGAAATTTTATTTTGTTATTCATCAAATTGATTTTGTGCAACTTTATTCATAAAAGATGCAACCTTTTCTGAGCCTTGTGCTCCAAATGAGTCAACCACGATTCCTTTAAAACCGTTTATCGTTTGCACTGCATACACGATGCTCATGTCTGAAGGATTGGTATTGCCCTCAAAACGGTGAAATTCGTGTAGTTCAACCTCGAAGGGATAAAAATGATATTCAGACCCTTCAACCAGTTTGTCTTCGTCATTAATGGTAAAATTATGTGTATATCCCTTTTTAATAAGGTCGTTTACTGCTCCTACCATTGTGGTGTATTGATTATTCTTTCTCATAATGTATTTATTTTATTTCTTGAAATAAGAGAAAGAATCCTGCCAAAAAAATAATTGAGTCTTTGCAGTTGTAATTGTTTTTATTTCAGTGTTTTGAGTTCATGCGTAAACTATTGGTAATGGCACGCTTTGTGGAATTGTTTATATTTCTTGTGGATATTTGTCCCCAGAAGTGATTTTCGTGTTTTGCACAAAATTTCATTTTTACTTTTTTAAAATTTATTTGCTTTAGAAAATATCTGCACTTTAAGGTGTTAAGGTCAGTTATTCTCTGACGTTTTTTTTGTGCTTCCCTCCTGAATTTCAATTCAAAGCATATTTTTTTAAGAAACCTTATGGTTACAACATTATTGGTTATTCTCAGGAGCAGTCATAATAAGTTTAGAAATGTGGCATAATTCTTTCAATTACATTCTTGAACAATGAAACAGAACAATGAAACGAGTCTCATTTTGGGGAAAGTTACGTACCGTTCCGTTACAATAAATTTGCAGAGAATGAAAAACAAATTAGTAAAGACTGCTTTGGTTTTATTTATTGCAGCAATAGCATTAACATTAATAATACTTACCAGGAATGTTCTGATTCCTTTTGTCGTAAGTGTATTTTTTATGTACTTACTCTATCCGCTTGTATGGCAAATTGAAAAGAGGGGAGTTAACCGCGTTTTTTCAATTTTAATAGTTATTGTTTTGGCTATTGTATTTCTTGCCGGGGCTACTCTTTTTACTGCTATTCGTTTTTCTAATACATCGGTTGATTTGGTTCAACTTAAAGAAATGGTAGAAACGAAAATTGATTCTGTTCAGCATTTATTGGGTGCACGGTTTGGTTTAAATGAAAATTCAACCGAGAAATATTTTAACCGGATTACTGATAACCTGTTTTCATCCTGGGAAAAGAGTATGGGCAATTTCTTTTCTGCAACAACTACCATTATTTTTCAGATTGGTATTTTGCCTGTTTTTACTTTCTTTTTATTGTATTACCGTACAAAATTGGCTTATTTTATTTTGCGGTTTTCATCTCGTGAAAACCGGCTGAAGTCTTTGTGCATTATGCGCGAAATATCAAATATTGCTACGCGTTACATGGGAGGAGTTTTAATGGTTGTTTTAATCCTGGCCTTACTAAATTCTTTGGGGCTTTATATTGTTGGTGTGCCACACGCCATTGTTTTGGGTATACTTGCTGCTTTACTGAATCTGATTCCTTATATCGGAACATTTATTGGAGGATTGATTCCAGTGCTGTATGTATTCTTCACATTTTCTAATCCGTTTGAAACAGTTATAAAGGTTATCATCCTGTTTGTTATTGTTCAGTTCACCGAGAATAATATATTAACGCCTAACATTGTGGGGAATAATGTTAGGTTGAATCCGCTGGCCATTATATTGAGCCTTCTTCTGGCAAATCTGGTCTGGGGAGTGGCCGGAATGCTCATTGTGGTACCCTGTTTAGCAATGGCCAAAATTGTTATGCGAAATATTGATGAGTTAAAACCATTTGCCTATTTAATCAGCGATCGGGGAATGGATAAATACAGACTGGATTTAAAAATTTTGAGAAAATTTAAAAACAAGGATAAACATGAAAGCGAAAATGGTATTTCAGCAGATAATTGATTTTTATCGTATTTTGAAAAAAACGGTAATGCACTTTGGCTCAAACCGCCCTATTAGTCTGGCTGGTACAACGGCGTTTTTTGCCATATTCTCGATAGTGCCTATCCTGATTATTATAATTTCTGTTTTTGGGTATTTTGCCGGAAGTGAAACCATTAGTGATAAGCTTTTTAATGAATTAAATGTACTTATCGGAACAGATAGTACCAACTTGCTAAAATCCGCAATGGAGAATTATAAGATAAGTCAGAAAAGCGGTATCGGTACAATTATGGGGCTTGTCTTTTTCCTTATTTCAGCCACTACCCTGTTTGGCGTGCTACAGAAATCTATTAACTATATATGGCGGGTAAAGGCTAAATCAAATTTGAAGAACAGTATATTGAAAATGTTGAAAGATCGTTTATTATCTTTCGGAGTTATTTTGAGCTTGGGTTTTATACTGCTGGCCTCTCTTTTTATCGATGCTTTAATTGCATTTTTCAACGATTTGTTAACATCGCATTTTGGGGCAGAGATGGTTGTGCTTGTCAAAGTAACCAACATCGTTGTTTCTTTGGTGATTATCTCAATCGTATTTTTGCTTATTTACCGGTTTCTTCCAGATGTTTTTGTGGAATGGAAAGCAGCCTGGTTTGGTGCAATATTCGCTGCATTCATGTTTACTGCTGGTAAAACTCTTATCGGGATAATTATCGGAAACAGTAAGCTGGGAGTAGTATATGGAGCCGCAAGTTCTTTCGTAGTTATTCTCATCTGGATTTACTACGTGTCGCTACTGTTTTATTTTGGAGTGGAATTAACACGTCAATACTCGCTTTTTTATAACCATAAGAATACACCGCTAAATTATGCTACCCCTTTCGAAATAACTACAGGGTAATTTTCTAAAATCAATGATAATTTTTCTTTATGGGATGATTTCTTTAGCTAAGATCAAGCTGCATTTTTTTTAATAATGTGAGCTTTATAAAGTTGATTTAGGGTATGTGGGGAATTATTCTCCGGGGTATTTGATCCAAAAAAACGGATGATATTACATCCGTTTCTTTTTTCAGAGTTGTTGATCGTCGTTTCACCTACCTCTGATAAATGAGAGCAGTATGGAAATAACTGCAAATATCAAGAGTATATGTATCAAGCTTCCTAATGAGTATACAAAGAATCCCAGAAGCCAGCCAATGACAAGAATTACTGCTATTATATATAGTAATCCTCTCATTATTATAGACTTTTAATTTCTTTTATAAGAACGTCTCTGGCTTTTCCTGTTTTCTCTTGCAGGCGGCCAAGTAGTTCGTCTTCTTCGCCTTCTGTATAGGCCAAGTCATCTTCTGTGAGTTCTCCATACTTTTGTTTCAGTTTCCCTTTTATTACATTCCATTTTCCTTTTATTTCTAACTTATCCATAATATTAATTTTTAAGTGATTAATTCTTTATGGTATATATAATATACAAAATCATGCCATTGCTTTTTGTTTTATGTTAAGTGTTTGTTGGTCAGTGTTTTGTTTTATTTGTGTGCGTTTTGCATGTGGAATTTATTCGAGGAGTTGAGTAATTAAATCCACAGGATAAAACATAATGTTATTTTTAAATAAATCATTGTTTACACATTTATGTGTAACTGGAAGTAGATATGTTGCTTAAGGATTGTGAGAATTATCCCAGAACGGTATCTTTAATTCCACTCAAAAGAGATTTCCACCAGTAATTAAAAATGGATTTTTTTCTATCTCTTTCAAACTTAATTTCACCGGTTTTATACGATTTCTTGCCAGGGATATTATTATCTTTTATGGCAAATTGGTTAATGAAAAAGGATTTTACGGCTTTCCCTTTTTGATTTTTGGGATTGATTACTTCTACTTTTAAATTATTATATTTAAAATTGAGGTTTCCTGAAGAGCTAAGATTGTTATATTCAAAGTAAAAGTCCAGTGCTTCAATTTTTCCCTTCTTTACTTTAAAAGAGGCATTTGGAATAAGCATAGGGTTGAAAATATTCATATTGGAGGAAGTAACGTTTCCTGAGACTTTATAATTTTTGTTTTGTTTCTCGGGGAAAATAATTTCTGCCTTTAGTAATGGTTTGTTCATTACGTTTGCTTGGGCAACTAATCGTGTGGGCGCTGTTTTCAAGCTGTCTACATTTCCCACCTGATAGAGTTCTGCTTGCAGATTATTGAATGAAATTTCGCCGGCTATTGTTGCGTTTTTCACATGTTCCTGGTAGATTATATCTGCTTTTTCAAGAATAAGCGAATCGAAATGAAATCCAAAATCTAAATTTTCAATCAACTCTTGTAGTAGTGGTGTATCTGGTTTTTGAGGGAAGGGGAGTCGTTTATCGCGAAATGCTGTGCCTTTAAAATAACCGATTTTAAAGGAAGAAAGTATCAATGTTTTGCTTCCAAGTGCTTTTTCGAAATTCACATTATTCAATTCAATATTTTGAATAAGAAAGTCAAACCAATCCGTTTCAACATTCTTAATATGACTTACTTCATATTTTTTATACCGGGTTTTAAAGTTAAATTGATGAATATTTATATTATTGTCTTGCGTATTTACTTTAGCTGAATCAATAATTACTGAATATAATCCATTGGCTGTGTTCCATCTCGACTGCCGGATGTTCAAGTTCAATTTCTCAAAGTAGGTATTTTGAAAAGAAAGTTTGCGTTTTTGGTTAGTTGAAATATCTGTAATCTCAATATCAAAATGAATGGCAAGCGTGGTATCTGGTTTAGATGAGGAAGAATACAGTTTTAAAATGGCATCATCAACATATAATTTTTTAATATGCAGCGGCGCTGTTTTTATATCTCTCGGTTCATCATCTTCTTTTTTCTGCCAATTCTCAGAAAGGAAAATTACTGGATGATGAATTCCGGCTTCGTCAATAACTACTTCTCCTTTAAAAATAAAAGGGAGCACCCTGAAGCCGGAGAAGACAATTTCCTTAACCGTTCCTTCACTGCTGTCTTGTTTATGATGAAGCCGCACTTCCTCAAATTTTATTTGGTTTAAAAACAGGTTTACATTCAGGTCTTTAAAATTTAAATTGAATTGACTGATGCTACTTCCTTTTAATTTTTCTTTTAACTGAAAAGAAAGTACTCGTTCTCCAATTACGGTAATAAAAATAACAGCTGCTAAAGTAAGAGCAGCTGTTGTGAATTTTGTGATTTTTTTTTTCATGATTATTTTGCCACAGTGTGGATATATGATAGTGTTTAACTTGTTGTCTTCTTTGCTAAAGCAAGCAGAACCCCGATAATGGTAACTGCTCCACTGACAATAAGCGGTGTCCAGTTGGCAGTACTTACGGCTATGTCTAATCCGAAAAGATTAAAACTTTCTGAATCGTTAATGGCTTCAATGCCAAAAGTAATTACTCCGGTAAGTCCTGCAATTATTAATATTTGTCCAATGGTTTTCATTATCTGTTTTGTTCTTACTGTTGTTATTTAATGATTGTTTGATTAGTTTAATAGAGAAAAGAATGCCAGAATATTTTTTGAATGGAGAAAGGTTGAGTGCAGAAAGTAAATATGATTTTGCGCCTGCGTGTTTTATATTTTTGATTATGATGTTTTTATGTTGTTTGTTTTGTGGTGTGGAAACTGTTCTTTTGAAAGAGTGTTTTTGAAATGAAAGTCAACACTGGTGCGGATTTTTTCAGAAATGGATTTTTTTATTAGTGCTGGGGCTAATTATTGCAGTTGTAGATTTTCCTGTTTTTTTTATGATTATTTCATTCCCCAATCTGAGGTTTTTATTCCCCGTTCTAGGTGCCTCTTGTATTGTTAATATGTGAGGTGTTTCAGGTGGGATTTCAATTAAGCAGAATCAAACTGAAAAATTCATTACGGTTATTATTACTTCGATAATAAAAAACGGTTAAAGTTGGCTATTGCCATACAACAAAAAGAACAAGAACAATTCTGCAAAAATAGTAATGAATTAGATTTTTTTTAATTTTAGCGCAGGCAACAAAATGGAACTTTTAGGTAAAATCTGATACATACAATATAAATGATACAACCAAAACCCGATTTGCAAAATCAGCTTGTCTGGTTTTCTGAAATTATTGACTCGACACTTGCTAATGAGGATGAACACCAGTCGGACGTAGATATAATTGAAGACTGGTTAAAAATACAAACGGAGAAAATCCGTTTCTTAAAACTAAAGAAAAGTGAACTGGTAAAATCTGAGAAAGAAAATAAATCTCAGCAAAAAGATATAATCCTTGTTTTTGATGGGCAGTTTAAAGTTCGTTATTATTCAGGAACATTGAATTACTTTTTAAGTGATGCAGTATTACATTCCGAGAATATTTTTCTTCCTGATATTTCTGATGAACTGGATGCAGATAAACTTACTGCTGCTTTGTCTTCTGAAAATGAAGATGAACGAAAAAAGCCATTGAAAATTTATTTGAAGACCAAAGCAGGGACACAAATAAAATGTCACTTGGTTTTTGATAATAAGTTGTGTAACCGGGATGAAGAACTGTATGTGGCAAATCTTGTTTTGCCGGAGAGTATTATTCGTAATTTGCCCGACTATCAAACAATTATGTTAGATAGTCTTCCTGATATGGATATTTATCTTTTGGATAAAGATTACCGGTTTATTGTTTCCGGAGGAAAGGAGAAAGAAAGATATAATCTAACAAATCAGGATTTTATTGGGAAGCGTTTATTTGATGTTGTTGATAAAAAATTTCAGCGAGGTATTTATCCATTTTGTAACAGAGCGTTGAGTGGAGAAGCTACAGAAGGCGAAGTGAGATATAAAGATGACGTTTATTATATTGCAGCAACACCTGTAATCGATTACGATGGGAGTACAATTGCAGGCAGCGTTTTTCTTCAAAATATTACAAAGGATAAGGTTCTTGCAGAACAATTAACCAAGGCAAAAGAAGAAGCGCAGAAAGCTGATAAGGCCAAATCTATTTTTATAGCTAACATCAGCCATGAAATCCGTACGCCGTTAAATACTATAATTGGCTTCTCTGAGCAATTGCAAAAAACAAAATTGGTGGAGGAGCAATCCAAATATGTTTCACTAATCAAAAGTGCTTCCGATCATTTGCTGAACCTTGTTACCGAAGTGGTTTTCCTTTTTAAGTTAGGACTGGGCAAAGTTTTTATAGAGAAGTCCCCCTTTTCATTAAATGCGCTTTTGGATGAGATAAGCGAGTTGTTTCACGTGCAGGCAGCACAGAAGAATCTGTTTTTTAAGGTTGTTCGGGGTGATGATATTCCGGATGCAATAATTGGGGATTCATTCAGGCTAAAGCAAGTATTAATGAATTTATTAGTGAATGCCATTAAATATACCGATAGTGGAAGCGTTGTTCTCTCTTGTGAAGTTAAAAAACAAACGGAGTATGACATAGAATACATGTTTGAAGTTGCTGATACAGGAATTGGGATAAAAAAGGAAGATTTACCTTTTATATTCGATGTGTTTGAACAAGGGAACATGAAGGTAGAGAGTATCCGTGGCGGAGCCGGATTGGGGCTCGGAATATGCCAGAAGGTGGTTGAGCTGTTGGGTGGGAGAATTTCAGTAAAAAGCAAACTCAATGAAGGAAGTATTTTCACTGTAACCTTGCCTTTCTCAAAAACTCTTCCTGAAAAAATAAAAAAGGAAGATATTCCTTTTAATATGAATGATGAAAGCCTGAAGGACAAAAAGGTACTGATTGCCGACGATGACCAACACGGCCAAATGTTATTGAGTTTGATAATGAGTAATTTTAAAACAGAATACACCTTGGTTGGCGATGGGAAAGAAGCGCTTGATGAACTAATAAAAAGCAAATACGATGTTATTTTGCTTGATATTCATATGCCTCGCATGAATGGTCTTGAGGTTATAAGGGAAATTCGTTCAGATAACACAAACAAAAATTTTAAAACACCTGCCCTTTCGGTAACGGCAAATGCGTTAAAGAGTGATATCCATAATTATATGAAAGCAGGTTTTGATGATTACCTTATAAAACCTTACAAAGAGCAGGAACTATACAATAAAATATGTAACCTGTTGGCTATCGAACCATCAGAGATAGTAGAGAAAAGTAAAAATGCAGAAGAAGAGGAAGATATTGTGGCTGACAAATTTAATACAACCGAACTTCTTAATGTGTCAAATGGTGAAAAGGAGTTTTTTAACTCGATGATTGATAATTTCGTATCGAATACCATGAATTTGATTGAGGGTTTTGAAGTAAACCTCAAAAGTAAAGCATGGAATGAAATAGGTGAACAGGCTCATAAATCAATTCCATCGTTTAAATATTTTGGTTTGTCTGGCACTGTGGCTCTGCTTATGCGACTGGAGGTGCTTGCTTTAAGAGAGAAAGATTACAGCCCAATTCCTTATTTGGTGAGCAAAATTTCAGAATCGGTGAAGTTAATAATAGAGGAAGCTGAAAAGGAGAAGATGGAATAATAATTTACACTCAATAAACTTTGGATAGCGTTTGTTTGTCTATATTTAAAAATCAATTTATTTAAACCAGTTGCATGAAGAATAAGATATTGCTTGTAGATGATGACACCTTTATTTGTCAGATATTAAAGAAGCATTTGCAAAATCATAATTACCAGGTAGAAATTGCTTATTCCGGGCAAAAGGCTTTGGAGCAATTTAAAAAAAACAAATTCGATCTTGTCCTTTGTGATTTCAGGCTGCCAGATACCAGCGGACTGGAGTTGCTACAAAAAATACGCGCATTAAAACAGGAAATTCCTGTGATAATAATTACAGCCTATGCAGATGTAAAGATGGCTGTAAAACTTATGAAAATGGGAGCTTCTGATTACATAACCAAACCCATTCAGCAAGAAGAGCTTTTAATGCTTATAAAAAAAATAATTGAAACAGAGCCGTCACCGGAAGAACAACAAATAACCCGGAAGACAAGAAAGACCATGTTTACAAACGGTAATTTTGTTGCCGGGACAAGTGATCAGATTATGCAAACAATAGAATTTGCAGAAAAAGTGGCGCCCACCAATATGTCGGTAATTATTGAAGGAGAAACAGGAACCGGAAAAGAATATATTGCACGTTATATACATCAAAAAAGTTTACGTAGCGACAAACCATTTATGGCTGTTGATTGCGGTGCAATTCCCAAAGACTTAGCAAACAGTGAATTGTTTGGACACGTGAAAGGTGCTTTTACAGGAGCTATTTCTGATAAAGATGGTGTTTTTCAGAAAGCTGATGGGGGAACGCTTTTTCTTGATGAGATTGGTAATCTTTCCTATGAAATTCAATTAAAGCTGTTAAGGGCAATACAGGAACGGGTAGTTTCGCGAATGGGAGAAGACAAGCAACGAAATACAGACATAAGAATAATTGCCGCAACAAACGAAGACCTTTTAAATGAAGTTCGCAATAATACGTTTAGGGAGGACTTATATCACCGTTTAAATGAGTTTCGAATTTCTTTGTCGCCACTTCGCGAGCGTACCCAGGATATTCTCATTTTCGTAAAACATTTTATTGAAATGGCAAATAATGATTTGCAGCGAAATGTAGAAGGTTTAACTCCTGAAGTTGAAAGAATAATTCTGAAATATCCATGGTACGGAAATTTGAGGGAGCTGAAAAATGTTATAAAGCGCTCCGTTTTAATGGCTAATGGGAGTTTAATTGATAAGAATTGTCTTCCTCCTGAAATTGTTTTCCCTGAAAATGATATGCATGAAACAGATCCGGAAACAGCAAATTCGGCTTCTGATTCAGTATTGAAAAATGCATCTTTTGAAATAGAAAAACAATTGATTATAAAAACCATTCAGGAAGCAGGTTACAATAAGTCAAAAGCAGCCCGCTTGCTAAATATCGACAGAAAAACATTGTACAATAAAATTAAACTTTATAATATTGACATCTAACTTTTAACTAATTGCCTTGGTTATTCCATCTTTTTTGGAATGGTAATTGAATCTTTGGACATAAAAAAGAGGGTTAAAAATGAGTAAGAGAAACGAATATCGTAAAATAATATTCATTGATGACGATAGAGATCTTGCAGATTCTTACAATTCAATCTTAGAAAAAAAACAGTTGTCTGATTATTTGATTTATTTCGATAATGCAATTGATGGAATTCATTATTTAAGAGAAAATAATGAGGGCGAATTGCCTGATTATATTTTACTTGATCTTTATATGCCTAAGATGTCGGGTTTTGAATTTTTGCGGCATTTGAATAAAATGGAGCCGGTAAAAGAAGAAGTAGAAGTATATGTTTGTACTTCCTCTAAAGATAAAGACGATCGTAAGGAAGTGATGAATTATCCATTTGTAAGTGCTTTTCTTGAAAAGCCATTACCCGGCGATTTTCTCGAATTACTTATCCGTGATAATAGATAACCTGTTGCCCAAGTTCACAAATTGTGTAGAAAAATCTACAGTTGGTTATTTGCCCCTTTGCAAAGAACCAAGGTTTTGAGTGAACTGTCTAGTTGTTCTCTAGCAAAAGTGTTTGCGTATAAACTCTGAAACGTGCAATGTATCCAATAATCTCTTCCTGTATCAGTAACTTTATTAAGGTTTGATAACGAACCTCTGATTGTGATTCTATATATTTCTCCTCTACTTTTTAATTGGTTCGTAATATATCCATTTTAAAAACTTCCTTTTATTTTCTTAGTTTTGTGCACTTATCGAAGCAACCAATGAGCCAAAACGAACAACAACTTTTTGAAAGGTTAAGAAATGACGATGAAGCTGCTTTCAAAGTTCTTTTTAATGACTTTTATTCAAAGTTGTATTATTTCGTATTCGAGTTTATCCCTTTTAAAGACACTGCAGAAAATATTGTTCAGGATACTTTAGTTACCTTGTGGAACAAACGCAAAGAACTAAAAGACGATTCAAATCTTACTTCATACCTTTTTACAGTAGCTAAAAACAATGCTTTAAAAAAGTTACGCGATAAAAAGTATAGTCAAAAGTTGTTCACGAATACCATAGATGTTGGAGAGTTGGATTTAAATGCAGAAACACTGTCAACTGTAGATACATCTGTATGTGCATTCATGGATATTGAACAAATCATACAAGAAACTTTAGCTGGTTTGCCACCCCAGTGCAGGAAAGTCTTCGAACTTAGCAGGTTTCAGGAAATGAAAAACCGTGAAATTGCAGAAGAACTCAATATCTCTGTAAAAACAGTAGAAAAACATATCTCAAAAGGAATTAAAACATTTAAGGTTGCCTTGAAAGATTATTTACCGTTAGTGGCCTATCTGTTTGTTCTTTAATCTTCAGTATATTATATACAGGCGCAAAAAAAATATATAAAAAAGTAAAGCAGTACTGGGGGTAAATGCTATTTCATGGTTTATTTATAATATACATGGAGAACATTGAAGACATAATAAAACTGGTAACAGGAAATTTACCTCTTGAGGAGAAGGGAAAAGTTATTACAGAAATTAATACCCAAAAAGATAAAAAGGAAATATTTAGAAAAATGAAAATTTCCTGGGCATTTCTCTCTTCATCAAGAAAATTGAACGACTATGAAATTGAAGATGCATACCTGAAAGCCCGGGATAAAATTTCAGAAAAAAAAGGAAGGTTTACCCCAACAATTAAAATAGCATTTAAATATGCAGCCATAATTGTTTTTCTGATTAGCCTCACCACAATTTATTATATAAACAAACAACATCTTAATCCAGTCGATAACACCCAAAAGTTATCTTATACTTCTTTTATTACTGAAGATGGTCAGCGAGCTAAAGTTGTTTTACCTGATAGTTCAATTGTTTGGTTAAACTCAGGTACAACGATTTCTTATCCCAGCAATTTTTCTGAACAACATCGAAAAGTTTCCCTTAAAGGACAGGCGTTTTTTCAGGTTTCCCACAGAGAAAATAATCCTTTCTCAGTGCAAGCGAAAGGTCTTATCGTGCAAGTGATGGGGACAAGATTCGATGTGGATGCATATCCTGAAAATGGAGAAGTTGCTGTTGTCCTGGAATCGGGAAAGGTGAAATTGGCGCATAAAGGTTCTGGAGCTTTTAATTATACTATGCAGCCAGGAGAAAAAGCAACGTATAATATTGCGAATAACGCATTAAACCTGAATTCTGCCGATGCTTCGATATACTCTTCCTGGAAAGATGGAAAACTTATCTTCCGTAACGAATCAATGAAAAATGTAGTTGAAAAATTAAAACGATGGTATAATATCGATATTGAAGTAGCCAATGAGGAAGTGTATAGCTCTATTTTCTCCGGAACAATTCAGAACGAAAGTTATGAGGAGATTTTCAGGTATATAGAAATCGTTTGCGATGTGAGTTGCAGGTTAATACATAACTATGAAGAAGAAGCTAAACCCTATATAATTATTTCAAAAAAACAATAAATTTTAAAAAATAGGCTTATGATATGAATTAAAACTATGTACTAAAAAAAGGAGATGCAGTTAACATCTCCCAATTGCTTTATTATCGCCTCGCAGTGACCAACTCCTGAGGCAAAAACAACTTGAATTATTAAATAATCCAAATCAAAACAAATTTATGAAAAAAAATCATTATGAATTGATTTCCGGAGTGTGTAAAATCTGGAGATCCCAATTTTTAAAAAGAATGAGGATTGTTGTATTATTAATTTTGATTTCAATAACCCAAACCTTTGCACTCAATACCTATGCGCAAAACAAACGGCTAAGCCTAAACGCTAAAGACGAAACAATCATCAACATTCTGGGAGAAATAGAAGAGCAATCTGAATTCTATTTCATGTTCGATGCTTCAAGGATCAATGTCTATCAAAGAAAAAGTGTTGATTTCAAAGATCAATCCATTGGGAATATCCTTGATCAACTCCTCGAAGATACCGGAATAACATATAGTATTAATGACCGCCAGGTATTGCTAACAACAACCAATAAATCGGTCTCCGAACAGCAAAAAACAGTTTCAGGGAAAGTTACGGATTCCTCTGGATTACCGCTTCCCGGAGCAACAGTAGTAGTAAAAGGGACGACCAATGGAACAGTAACCAATGGCGATGGAGAGTATTTATTAACGAATGTTCCGGATGGTGCAATTTTGCAATTTTCTTTTGTAGGGATGAAAACACAGGAGTTTCCCGTTGACGGGAAGAGTTCTGTAAATGCAGTTCTTTCAGAAGAGGCCATTGACATACATGAAGTTGTGGCGATAGGGTATGGAACAAAGCTTAAAGGAGAATTAACCGGATCTGTCGCGAAACTGAATGGTGATAAAATAAAGTCGCGTCCTGTAACCGGTACAATGGAAGCTATGCAGGGACTGATTCCAGGTGTGATTATTACCCGCCAAAGCGGAAAACCGGGAAGGCAGGATTATGACCTTAAAATAAGGGGAATATCTTCTACCAATGGAAATGTCCCATTAGTACTGGTCGATGGTATTCCCGGAGATCTGAGTTTGATTAATCCGGATGATATAGAGAATGTTACTGTTTTGAAAGATGCAGCAGCGGCAATTTATGGCGCCAGAGCTGCAGATGGGGTCATCCTTGTAACAACAAAAAGAGGGAAAAAATCAGATAAGCCGCAGGTTTCTTATTCATACAACTTTGCTTTAAAAAAGCCAGGCATTATGAAAAAGGCTGCAACAACAGAGCATTTTGTGAAGATGTTTAACGAGGCTAACTGGAATGATGGTGATCCGCAAACATTCTCAGATGAAACATTGGCAAAAATTGAGGCCAATGATCCTGGGGTTGGTCCTGGTGAAAATTGGAGCGTAGAGTCGTATCCAATGTTTTATCAATCGAAAGACTGGTACGGGGATCTGTTCAAAACGTCTCAACGGCAAACTCATAGCGTAAATATTTCCGGAGGAAGTAATAAGGCAACTTACTTAATTTCCTATGGTCATGTGGGTGATGACGGTAATTTATCTGCAGGAACTAATTCATCCAGTAGAGATAATATTAGGTTGAGTCTGCAAACGGACATCCAGGATAACCTAAAACTTGATGCTAATGTTTCCTATGATTATCAAAATATCAAGGAACCTTCACAGGTTGATGATGCAATTAATAATGGGATTAAGGTATTTTCATATGTTCCGTTAAGAAATCCGGACGGAAATTATTACGGCTACCAGGGATATGAAAATCCGTTCCAGGAATTGGAAATGGGGGGAGACCGGACAAGCAAAAATTCCAGGTTAAGCAACAATTTCAAGCTGGATTGGGAACCCATTGAAGGTTTGGTCTGGACTGGCCAGGTGGCTGTCAATATTGAAAGGTATGATGATCATGCTTATTACGCTACTAATTACGAGCATAACTGGGATAATTCAATCAATAGCCTGATACGAAACAGCCCAAATTCAGCTTATTTTAACAATTGGAATACCTTATACAAGAACTATAGTACTTACCTGAACTACAGTAAACTGTTGAAAAAGCACAGTATTAAATTAATGCTTGGTGCATCAAGAGAAAAGCTTTCACGGGAGTCGCAATATATGGAGGGGGCTGATTTTTCAAGTAATGAGATTTTTGTTTTGCCGTTGTCTGATCCTAAGAACTTAAGTGCTGGGGATTATTGGGACAATAATTCCTGGGCTTTACTTTCATACTTTGGTCGTGCCAGCTATTCTTTTAATGGTAAATATTATTTAGATGGTACCTTCCGGAAAGATGGTAGTTCTAAATTCTCTCCGGATAAGCGATGGAGTGATATGTACCCGAGTATCTCTGCTGCCTGGAAAATCTCAGAGGAACCATTCCTGAAATCAGTGATTTCAGAGCGTATTTTAAACCTGTTAAAAATAAGAGCTTCATGGGGAAAAACCGGAAACCAGGACATTAGTGAATTGGGATTATTTGATTACATTCAGCTAATTAGTATAGGAGGAAAATATCCGATAGACGGAAGTTCTGTGTCGAAAATGGCTTCACTAAATGGAATTGCTTCGCCAGATCGTACGTGGGAAACAATTGAAACTAAAAACATAGGTATTGATCTTGCCCTGTTCAGTTCGAAACTAACGGCTTCGTTTGATTTTTATCGTAAAAAGAACAACGACATGCTAGTGAGTGTGGCCTATCCGTCAACACTTGGAGCTTCAGCTCCCACATCCAATGCCGGTAGTCTTTTAAATAAAGGGTGGGAATTTGCTGGAAATTGGAACGACAAAGTTGGCGAACTGGAATATACAATTGGGCTTGTTCTAAATTATAATACCAATAAACTAACAAACCTCCAGGGACAAGACACCTATGATGTTGGTTTTACAAGAGCCCGCCAAGGATATCCGCTGAACTCTTATTTTGGTTATAAAGGGTCAATCATCAGAACGCAGGAAGAACTCGATGAATACGCTTCAAAGTATGCCGGAAAAGGAATTGTTCCTGCTACTCAGCCGAATGGTTATAAAGGTTTGGGCATTGGCGATGTGATGTATGAAGATGTGGATGGCGATGGTCAGATTACTGCGTATGGAGATAAAACCAAAGGGTATGGGGGTGATGCAGTTTTTCTTGGATCACAAGATCCGAAAGTTACCTACAGTGTAACTGGCGGGTTGAAATACAAAAAATTTGATTTTAGTTTCATTTTACAAGGCACCGGAGACAAATATACCTGGAGAGGAAATGGAAATTTTGGTGCCCCGCTAAGATATTTCTGGTTTCAACCACTTGATTACTTCTATGGAAAAACCTTTACCGAAAATAATCCGAATTCTAAATACCCCCGATTGTCGAATAATGAAACAGTCAAATCAAATAATTATCAAGCGTCAACTGTTTTTCTGGAAAACACAAAGTATTTAAGATTGAAGAATATAACGGTCGGCTATACTTTCAGGGATGTCCGTCTGGGGAAATTCAACCTTCAAAATCTAAGGGTTTATGTGAGTGGGCAGGATATTTTTGAGCTGGCTAAAGGTACATGGGGTAATACTTATGATCCGGAGGAAACAACAAACGACCCGAATAAACCTTGGTACTATGAAAATAATTACCCAATGTACCGGACATTCTCTTTTGGCGTTAATGTGAACTTTTAAAACAATCAGGATATGAAAATCAATAATATAAATAAAAATATAGCTCAGGTATTTTATCTGGTTTTAGTTACCCTACTTTTTTCCAGTTGCGATGATTTTCTGGATTTGACACCTGACTCAGAAATTACCGATGTAACCTACTGGAAGTCTGCAAATGATTTTAAGCTTGCAGCAAACTGGTTCTATTTAAACACACTTGAAGATCCGCATTATTCAGGTATAAATAATAATGCCAACATGTCTGATATTGCATTTGGAATGGAGTCTAACTCCGTCAGCTCAGGAACTTATGTTGCTCCAGAGCAGGATGGCTACTGGGATAACTCTTATTCAGGAATACGAAATGCAAATAAGCTAATTGAAGAAGCTGAGAAAAACACAATAGAGGAGGATATATCGTCTTATTTAGGCGAAGGTTACTTTTTTCGTGCAATGAATTACTTTACGCTGCTAAAATTATATGGAGGTGTACCTATCATTAATAAAGTTCTGCTCCCTGGCGATGAGGAGGTATTTAGTGAACGGGCTTCACGCGAAACTGTTGTCGATTTTATATTGAGTGATTTGGATAAAGCTATCGGCGATTTGCCAGAGAAAGATGATGCAGCAACTGGTCGGATTTGTATAGAAGCAGCCAAAGCTTTTAAAGCCCGTGTTTGTTTGTTTGAAGGAACCTGGCGAAAATTTCATAAGACAGGTGATGCGAATGCATTATTGGAACAAGCTGTTGCCGAGTCCAAGGATGTGATCGATAGTAAATCTTATTCTCTCTATCAGGGGATGGGTGATGAGAGTTATCGGTATTTGTTTATTGATCAAACAAGTATTGATAATACCGAATCAGTGATAGCTAAGAAGTATCGCACCAATATTAATGTCAATGGATGGGCTTACGGCGTTTCATGGGGAAACCTGAACCCCACGAAAAAGATGGCCGATATGTATTTATGTGCAGATGGGTTGCCAATTGAAAAGTCTTCTTTATTTGAAGGATATGAAATGTGCCGTTCAGAATTTGACGGACGGGATCCAAGGATGACGCAATCACTTATACTTCCGGCTAAAAAGATTATTCGTCCTCAGTTCGATAGTTATCGTCCACAATGGCCTGGTATTGATAACAACCGAAATGTAAACTCAGGTTATATGCTATATAAATTTATTTCGGAAGAACCAATGCCTGGCGATGGCGGTGGTGAATTCGACTGGAATGTTTTAAGGTATGCAGAAGTACTGCTAACCTATGCAGAAGCAAAATTTGAACGCAATGGCGAAATTTCGGATGCAGATCTGGATTTATCCATCAATCTGTTGCGCGACCGGGTTGGTATGCCACATTTGACCAATGCTTTTGTTGCATCGCAAAACTTGGATATGCAAACTGAGATTAGGCGTGAGCGCTCTGTAGAACTGGCCTTTGAAGGTTTTCGTTGGGACGATTTACGAAGGTGGAAAACAGCAGAGACCGAACTTCCAGGATCCGTGCTAAGCATTAAAGTTGCTGGAACACAGTGGAATTCAGAAGTAGTGACTATCAATGAAATTAGTTACGAAAGTCTTTTTTACAATTTGTCGACTAATCAATTGGAAAATGGATATAAAGTTCTCCAACCCGGTTCTCAACGGGATTTCAATCCGGAGAAAAACTATCTTTTGCCATTGCCAACGAAGCAACTGTCGCTCAATTCAGACTTGGAACAAAATCCAGGTTGGTAATTGCGATAATATGAAATATAATATGTAATAGTAACAATCTATTGATCATCGAGAGACGAATAATTTGTGGATTATTCGTCTCTCGTTAAATTTGGTAAATCCATAATTGGAAGAAGTACGGGGCTTGTATCCTGGCATTGCTATATATGTTTAGCCTTTTTGCAGGAATTGTTCCCGGATTCAGAGGCTCATTTTGCAACTACTAATCTGGGAAGATGCTCTTATGTTCAACTGAAAAAAATAATTAAACAATAATTGCTCACATTCGATATAAAGTAAAAACACAGAATTATTTTAAAAGTCTCAATGACTCTTGTGTAAGCTTCATTCGTCATTATTAAAAATTATTAATTGCATGAAAAGACGTTCATTTATAAAAAATACCGCTTTGTCAGGAGCCGGATTAGTTACCACACCGCACGTTTTTAAAGCGCTTTCTCCTATGGGGATTCAAAGTAGTTTGCCTCACTCTATTTTGGGAGGCCGGTTTATTACCTTTTGTATAATGATTCGTACAACTCCATGGGAAGTTTCGCGCGATGTAAAATTACACCCGCGTGACGAGTCAAAGTGGCATACGCTGGAGGGAGTTCGTTCGATGAGGGAAGCCTTTGCAAAAAATAATCCTGACGGCCGACTTACCTGGGGGTTTACAATGAACGCTTTGGAAGATAAGCGGAAAAATTATTGCGAAATTCGTGATTATGTTGTTCAATGTCAACAGGAATATGGCGACGAAGTGACTTACTTTCCTGGCTATTTCCCGGCGATGTATCTGCCGCGCGATCGGGTAAACAGGGAAATGACCGAAGCGATTCAGATTATTTCCGACTTTGTAGGACAGAATTATCGTCCACAATCAATCATTGGAGGTTTTCTATCTTCCGATAGTTTAAAGTACCTGGCCGAAAAGGAAGACATCCATGTTGCACAGGCTGTTATATGGAGTCAGCACAATATTGATGGAGGTGGAGCTGATGGATCTCCATCTTACCCTTATTATCCTTCAACCGAACATTTTTGTAAGCCTGCACAAGGCAAGAGTGATTTTATAGATTGTGTGAATCTTGATGGTTGGACGATGGATTTTATTTGCGCGCGCCAGAGTGGTTCTAATGGGCATGCTATTACTGGTTACAACAGCCGTCGTGGAGTGGGGCCAATTGAAACGTATGTTGGTTGGGGGATCGATTTAGGAAACAGGGAAGTGATGCATACCCAGTCTATTCATTTTGATAAAGGCTTTGAGCTTAATAAATTTGGATGGGTTACTAATATATGGGAGGCTCAAATGGTTTATGAATTTGGTAGGGATTTTATTTGTGAAGCCTTGGAAACGTGGGTGGGAGATACAAAAAAACGATGGCCCGATACCCACTTTGTAACCTTTGGAGAATTTGGTAACCTTTGGAGAGAGCATTACAAAAATAATAATATATGGAATTATCGTTTTGTCGAAAGGGGCTCTGGATTAGGTGATTCATACAATAATCTTGAAATAAAATGGTATATGAATAAAGAGTTTCGTTTAGCGTTACTCCGCGACTGGCATAAAAATGAACCTGAACATGTCATCGATTTTACACGCTACGACTTGCCGGCTCACGAACCGTCTGATGCCACTCCTGAAAAACCAATTAAAGACTGGAGTTTAATCAACCGGATTAATCAGAAAGGCTTGCGCCCACAAGATCGTCCCATCTTACTAACTGAACTTAAACTCAGCGAAAAGGAATTGATCTCCAGTTATTATCCTAATCTTAATCTTTAAAAAGAACAACGAGCAATCTTTATCTAAATGAAACAAAAAATGAAAAAAAATAAGGTCGAAAGAAGGGGAGCTCTCATCTTAATTCTGATGTTTAGCATCTTTTCTTTACATTCATGTACTTCTTCTGATCATCAAAGTAACGGAAAAACAGGAAAAAGTGAAGAGCCTCACAGGATTGTGAATATCATCAACTTTATTCGGTTACTTGAGCCGCGCGATCCTGAAATTACGGAGGATGTACTTTATCAAACGGTGGTTAGGCAGGTTGAAATAATGAAGAAATATAAGTTGGGAGGTACTTTCTTATTGCAGTATGATGCTTTGCTTGATGCTCGTTATCAAGAGTTGTTAAAAAGTTTACCCGATAGTATTTTTGAAATTGGCGCCTGGTGGGAGATTCCCCAACCACTTGTTGAAAATGCAGGCATGAAATGGCGAGGGCGCTATCCGTGGGATTGGCATGCCAATGTTGGTTTTTCAACGGGATATACGCCCGGAGAGCGAGAAAGGCTTGTGGATGTTTATATGGCCGATTTCAAAAAAATATTTGGTCGTTATCCCCGATCGGTTGGATCCTGGTTTATCGATGCACACACATTGAATTACATGTATCAGAAATATAATATTATCGCTTCATGTAATTGCAAAGATCAGATAGGAACTGACGGTTACACACTATGGGGAGGTTACTGGAATCAGGCCTATTACCCGAGTAAGAAGAATGCATATATGCCGGCTCAGAATGAGAAGAATCAAATACCTGTCCCCATTTTCAGAATGCTGGGGAGCGATCCTGTACGGCAGTATGATAGTGGTATTGGCGAAATTCATCAAAGTGTTATTTCTCTTGAACCGGTTTATCCTGATTCCGGAGGAGACTCGGCATGGGTGAATTGGTTCTTTAAAGAATTTGTAAATGGAGAGAGCATGGGGTTTGCCTATACCCAGGCCGGGCAAGAGAATTCATTTATCTGGAAGACAGTCGAGAAGGGATTTAAAATACAAATGCCTTTAATTGCTCAATTGCGCGATCAAAATAAGGTGAAAGTAGAAACTTTGGCTGAGTCAGGGAAATGGTTTAAAGAAAGTTATAAAGTAACTCCAGCCACTTCAGTAACTATAAATGAAGACCTGAAAGAAAGCGATGTAAAAACAGTTTGGTTTAACAGTCGCTTTTACCGTGCAAATTTATTTTGGAAAAACGGAATGTTGCGGTTTCGCGATATTCATTTATTTGATGAAAATTTACCTTCCAAATATTTAAACGAGACAGTAAAATCGAATGAATGCTATTTTTTCACACTTCCATTTGTTGATGGACATGTCTGGAGTTCGTTACAGGAAACAGCAGGATTGAAACTAAAGGCATCCATTAATGGTGAAGAGGTATTCCTTGAAGGTGGTAAACCTGTTATTACGAATCCGGAAAAGGGGAGGTTGCATGTTGCCTGGCCGTTAAAAACAATGAGCGGAACGTTTGTGGCCGATTTCACCGAGAAGCAAATAAAAATGAGGATAGAAGGAGGTTCTGTCATCGACTGGTTTTGGGAATTGGATGTAAAAGACAATATGAATCTGCCTTTTCAGAAAATCGGGTCTTCTCAAATTGATTGTATATTTGACCAAATGGATTATGCAATTGTTGCAGAGAAAGGTTTGTTCACTAAATTGAATGAAAGCATGAGATTCAAGATTTCCCCGCAGCAGAATCTTATTGTATTGAATCTTTCAGCGAATAAGGATGGAGAGAAATAACTACTGTTAATTAACCGGATCAAAGAGAGGCTGTTGGATAATAATGTTAATGAATTTGAAGATATGGAATATATAATGGAACGAAATCGATATATTTTGCCTTTTGTTATTTTTTTTATTTTAATTGGCGAAACAGTCAAAAGCCAGGATTTAAAATCATTTACTTTGCCAACACCCTGGACTGAAGAAGCATTTCAGGCAAAAGTGCCGCTGCCTGAATATCCGCGCCCGCAGATGGTTCGCTCTGAATGGCTGAATCTGAATGGCATCTGGGATTACATGGGGGGTGAAGAATTGGCAAACCCGGAGAATATTGAGATGCCTCCTGCCTTTACCAATGAAACAGAACAGATTAAAGTACCATTCCCTCCGGAGTCGGAGCTTTCCGGGATTAATCGTGGTGGAGATATCCATTTATGGTACCGCCGGAGTTTTACAATCCCCCGCAACTGGAAAAGCCAAACGGTTTTACTCCATTTTGGTGCAGTTGATAGAATAACAACCGTTTTTTTGAATGGTGAAAAGGTCGGCACACATACAGGAGGATACGATGCATTCAGTTTCGATATTACCAATTATTTAAAGGCCGGAGAAAATTTGTTGATCGTTGGAGCTTACGATCCTAATGATGGGAAAGCTGCTTCTGGCAAAAACGGGCCGCGTGGTGATTATACTTTTTCTTCAGGTATTTGGCAAACCGTTTGGTTGGAGCCGGTGGCAAAAACATCTATTTCACATCTCAAACTAATTCCTGATTTGAAGAACAACCGGCTGGAGGTAACAGCTTGCTGCAGTGCTAATGGTCTGGAATTACTAGCCATTGCCAAAGATGGGGAAGGTGAAATTTCGCGAGCATCAGGAACTACTAATTCGGTGTTCTATTTACCAATCAAAAGCCCTCACTTGTGGACGCCCTATGATCCTTTTTTATATGATCTCACTATAAAGTTGATGAATGATAAAGGAAAGATTGTTGATAAAGTTGACTCATATTTTGGAATGCGCTCAATTGAAATTGCCAAAGTGAACGATGTTCCACGTATTTTGCTCAATGGTGAATTTGTTTTTAATCTGGGCCTTCTGGATCAGGGATATTGGCCCGATGGAGTTTTTACAGCACCAACCGATCAGGCATTGCTTTACGATATTCAGCTTGCTAAAAGAGCCGGGTTTAACGTGGTGCGCAAACACATTAAAGTTGAGCCGCAGCGTTGGTATTATCATTGCGATAGTATCGGTATGTTGGTTTGGCAGGATATGCCTAATCTCTGGGAACCTGACGGAAAGGATTCGATTAATGTCAGGAGACAGTTTAGAGAGGAGTTAAAAACGATGATTGACCAACATATTAGTTCTCCTTCTATCGTGGTTTGGGTTCCTTTCAATGAAAACTGGGGGGCTTTTGAAGCTACTGATATTACCTCCTGGGTGAAGAAATACGATCCTTCACGACTTGTTAATGGAATTTCCGGATATAATTATGCTCCTGGTTATCGAAAGTCATACGGAGATCCTGGTAATGGCGATTTTGTAGACCTTCACCATTACGGGAATTTGGAGGATAAGGCATTGCCCCTACCTGATGAAAAACGGGCCGCTTCTTTAGGTGAATTTGGAGGGAAGGGGTTGTTTGTTCGCGAGCATATGTGGCCAGTGCTTAATAATGCCTACGAAATGATGATTAATAAAGATGTTTTGACCGATACGTATGTGTTACTATTAAATCAAATAGAACAGCGGGCAAAATATAAAGGGCTTAGTGCAGCAATATACACGCAGACAACAGATGTTGAGCATGAAATTAACGGACTGGTAACGTATGACAGGCAGGAAGAAAAAATGCATTTGGATGATGTGAAGAAAATAAATGAAGAGGTTTTAAAAGGTATAAGAAAAGATTAGAACCCTCTTTTTACAATTTTTATCTGGTTCTGGAATCGTATTACATTTTTGTGTAACGCTATTTCAGAACCGGATATTTAATAATATCTGCTTTGGAAATTGATTTTTTAGTTGGCTGTTTGCTAAATTTGTTGATTTTTATTTATTAAGAGTATAATTCTTTTGTTGACTACGTTTGCTTTTATTGCTTTACTTCAAACAATTTTCAGGGTACCGAATATTACTTCCATCGAAGTTTCTTTTAAAGTCCCAATAATTTTGGTTTACAGACATACCCGGACTTTTGTATTTCCGCTTTCCATATTCGTTTCCTTGTAATATTAGCGGATTTTCGCCATTGGCAAGGTTCTAATAATACCATTTTAGCGACAAATTTACCCAATAAAATTTTTGGTGTACAATTCATATCCGGTTATTGATTTTACCAGTTCGGGTGTGAGTTGATGTACCATGTGAGTTATTTTGTCCTGTAAAGCTTTGGTTGATTCGAAAAATTTCATTGCCACCCTGTCTTTCATCCACTGCCACACCTTTTCTGCCGGGTTGAGTTCCGGGGAATAGGCAGGAATCCGCACCAGCCTGATATTTTCCGGGATGGTTATATTCTGGCAGGAATGAAATCCGGCATTGTCAATAACCATTAACTTAAGTTCTTTTGGCCTGTTTCGGCTAAAATCTTTCAGGAAAGCTTCAAAAATAGCGTTGTCCACTTTCGGTGTTTCCCAGTAAAAGGCATCCCCGGTGACAGGAGAAAAGCAACCCCAAAGCCATAACCACTTGTAACTGTGCTGGAACCTGCCTACAGGCCTTATCCCTCTTGATACGAGTACCCGCTTTTGTCTGGTCATTAAACCGAAGCGGCTTTCATCCTGGAAATAAATGTTTATGGACTCATACTTATTTTTATCCAGACTGTTTCTAAACCCCTCAATCAACCCTGGTAGTTTTTTTAAAGGCTTCAACAGCCTGCTCGTCCTTCCTGTGATGTGATTTTCGTGCAATTTTTAGCCTTGAATTTAATCGGGAACGGCAATATTTATATATCACATGGTAAGGGATTTCTTTCCCAAACTCCGATTTTGCCCAATGGCATAGTTCCACATAACTGGTTATATCTGTTGATGCATCCTGCAATTTTCTGGCAATGCCCTGTTTTTCATTATCTGAAAGCTTGTCTTTGCGTTTGCCTCGGCTTGATACCGTCAGGTACCCATCGATGCCTTTCTCCTGGTACATTTGTAGCCAGTTATAAATGGTCTTACGCCCACGTTTTAACTTCTTCGATAATTCATAAGTGTAACGTACCTTGCCTTGTTTTATCAGTAATAATGCTTTCACCCTGCCTTGCTGTAAAAGCTTGTCTTGTTTGCGGAGAAGGTACATCAGGTGTTCCTCGCTTTCCTTGATGGTGATGTCGATTGTTTTTGCCATGATGTCAAGTTAATAATTATTGGGTAAATTAACAAGAAATATGGTATAACATTTCAGAGACAAATTTACCCAATAAAGCTTTTGGTGTACAATTCATTGCCGGTAATAGATTTTACCAGTTCGGGTGTTAGTTGATGTATCATCTGAGTTATTATGTCCTGTAACTCTTTGGTTGATTCGAAAAATTTCATTGCCACCTTGTCTTTCATCCACTGCCACACCTTTTCTTCCGGATTGAGCTCAAGGGAATAAGCAGGGATCCGGACCAGCCTGATATTTTCCGGGATGGTTATATTCTGGCAGGCATGGAACCCGGCATTGCCAATAATCATCAACTTAAGTTCCTTTGGCCTGTTCCGGCTAAAATCTTTGAGGAAGGCTTCAAAAATAGCGTTGTCCACTTTCTGTGTTTCCCAGTAGAAGGCATCTCCCGTGACAGGAGAAAAACATCCCCACAACCATAACCACTTGTAACTGTGCTGGAGCCTGTCTACTGGCTTTACCACTCTTGATACCAGTATCCGCTTTTGTTTGGTCATTAATCCAAAACGGCTTTCATCCTGGAAATAAATGTTTATGGACTCACACTTATTTTTATCCAGATTGTTTCTAAACCCCTCAATCAGCCCTGGTAGTTTTTTTTAAGGCTTCAACAGCCTGTCCGTCCTTCTTGTGATGTGATTTTCGTGCAATTTTTAGCCTTGAATTTAACCGGGAACGACAATATTTATAAATCACATGGTAAGGAATTTCTTTCCCAAATTCCGATTTAGCCCAATGACATAGTTCCACATAACTGGTTATATCTGTGGGGGCATCCTGCAATTTTCTGGCAATGAACTGTTTTTCATTGTTGCTGAGCTTGTCTTTGCGTTTGCCACTGCTTGATACGGTTAGGTAGCCTTCAATGCCTTTCTCCTGGTACATCTGCAGCCAGTTATAAAAGGTCTTGCGCTCACGTTTTAACTTCTTCGATAGTTCATAGGTATAGCGTACCTTGCCTTGTTTAATCAGTAATAATGCTTTCACCCGGCCTTGCTGCAAAAGCTTATCTTGTTTGCGGAGAAGGTACATCTGGTGTTCCTCGCTTTCCTTGATGGTAATGTCGATTGTTTTTGTCATGATGCCAAGTCAGTAATCATTGAGTAAATTAACAAGAAATATGGTGTTAAAAGTGTTAACGAAAAGGGGAGCATGAAGAAAAATGAAAGATTCAAATCGGGAAAAGCAACAAAAATTACCAATCTTTAATAGCTATTACCAGTCATAAAAAGATCCTCGCAGAACGAGTCGAGGCAATCATAATTCATATCTGCCACCAAACGGAGACCAAGTTTAACAATATATATATATTCAAAATATGTAAAATACCTATACCAACTACGTAATTTCCGTATTTCTCCATTGCCTAAAAAAACATAATTTCACGCACATAATACTTATTATAGTTTTATAGTAAACGGATGTACGCTCATTATTGAAAAAACAACGTATTTGTAAAAGAGAAATAAGCAATCATTAACCCTGAGCATAGACGTTAAAAAGGAGAACTTTATTTTTTGAACCAGAGGCAACTGGCAAGTTGTTGAAATTGGCTGTAGAAGGATGACCGAGGTTATTCATACTTTCTATTTTATATCAAACCTACAAACAGCTGGTAAAGATAAATTCCTTTATAACAGAATTTCTCAATCAAAACAAAGCTTTTAGCAAAGCAGCATCTTAAAATACTAATATATAAAACCTTAACTCTACTTATTATGACGCCCCGAACTCCAGCATTCAGAATTACAGCACCTAAAAATGGAAATATTTATATCGCAGACAATAACAAGAAAATTGCCCCCCCTTCAGCTATCGTTGGCATTTATTGAAGGAGCCCCAACAGCAGCATGAAACAGGGACAAAAACAGATAAATAAAAAAAAACTGGTAATAAAAAAGGAGATCAAAAATGCGACACAAGCGATTAAAATTAAGTGCCATACTCATGTTCGGACTTGGACTAACAGGATTACAGGCACAAACAAGCGTAAACGCCACAGGCGGAGATGCTTCAGGCAGCGGGGGTTCTGTGAGCCAATCCGTTGGGCAGGTTGTATACCAAACACATACAACAACGAATGGTTCGGTAGCAGAAGGAGTGCAGCAACCGTATGAAATTTCGATAGTAACAGGAATGGAAGAAACCAAAGGAATAAACCTTTCGGTTTTGGCTTATCCCAATCCCACTACCGATTTTTTACAATTAAAAGTGGAAAGTGAAAAGTGGAAAAATCTATCATTTCAACTGTACGACATGAACGGAAAACTTTTCAAAAGTGAAAAAATCACGGGTAACCAAACAAGCATTGTTATGAGCAATCTTGTACCTGCCACCTATTTTCTAAAAGTAGTACAGGGAAATAAACAAGTTAAAACATTTAAAATCATTAAAAATTAACAGCTATGAAAAAGATATTTACAATTGTAGTAACCGTATTAGTATTGGCAAGTGTATTTCTGCCACCGCGGGCAAGTGCTCAATCTCCCGAAAAAATGAGCTACCAGGCAGTAATAAGAGGTGCAGATGATAATTTGCTAACCGACACCCAGGTTGGCATACAGATAAGTATTTTGCAAGGCTCGGCAAACGGAACAGCGGTTTACATAGAAACACAGGAACCAACTACCAATGCCAACGGCTTGGTGAGTATTGAAATTGGTGCAGGAACAGTTGAAAGTGGCGATTTTTCCACAATCGACTGGGCAAACGGACCGTATTTCATTAAAACCGAAACCGACCCGGCTGGTGGTGTAAATTACACCATTACCGGAACAAGCCAGTTGTTAAGTGTACCGTATGCTTTGCATGCCAAAACAGCGACAACAGTAACAGGTGGAATTACCGAAACCGACCCTGCATTTACAGGCAGCCAGGCAGCGAATATCACAGCAGCCGACATTACCAAATTGAATAATCTTTCAGGGAAGAATACTGGTGACCAGAATTTAAGTGCACTGGCAACTAAAACTGCCCTGGGCGATTCAATAGCACAGATTCGTAGTGAGATACCCAATGTAAACGGAATTGTAGAAACCGACCCTGTTTATGGTTCATCAGTAGCAAGTGGCATTACAGAAACCGACACTACCAACTGGAATAATAAATTGAACAGTGAAACTGACCCTGCATTTAGTGCATGGGATAAATCCACAGGCATTTCCATTACCGAAAGTCAAATCAGCGACCTTAACCATTTTACCACAGCTGACGAAACCGACCCTGTTTATGGTTCATCAGTAGCCAGCGGCATTACAGAAACCGATACTACCAACTGGAATAACAAATTGAACAGTGAAACTGACCCTGCATTTAGTGCATGGGATAAATCCACAGGTATTTCCATTACCGAAAGTCAAATCAGCGACCTTAACCATTTTACCACAGCTGACGAAACCGACCCGGTTTATGGTTTATCAATAGCCAGCGGCATTACAGGAACCGACACTACCAACTGGAACAATAAACAAGACCAATTAGTAGCGGGTACCAACATTACCATAGTTGGTAATACCATAAGTGCAACAGGCAGTGGTTCTTCAAACAATTTCTACTTAGGACAAGATACTTTAGAGGGCATTGTTTTTTATATCTATTTAGATGCGAATGACAATCAACACGGTTTAATTGTTTCAAAAACAGAAACAACTGCAAAATGGCAAAATACTGCCGTTACAACCAGTGCAACCCGTAGCTGGGATGGTGTTTATAATATGAATTTAATGAGTGAAAGCCCTGCTAAAGATTGGGTAACGGGCAATTTCTCAACTGATTGGTATCTGCCTTCAATAGACGAACTTGCTATTTTATGGCACAACCGTTTTCACGTGAATAAAGCGTTAAATGATGCGGGAGCTACTTTGCTTGCAAATACTGGCTCCTATTGGAGTAGTACGGAGTACAGTGCGGCAGACGCATTCGGCTTCTACTTCGCCAACGGCGTCACGAGCAACTTCTATAAGACAAGTACTTATAGTGTGCGTGCCGTTCGGGCTTTTTAACCATTTATCAATTTAATACCGCGAAGCGGTCGATTTTAAAAAAAAAATGGCATTATATTACGATTTACCTGTTTTTAAGGATGTGTATAAGCTCGTATTAAAGATGTATGATTATACTAAAGATTTTCCACGAGCGTATAAATATACGCTTGGGCAAGATATAAAAAGAGATAGTATACAACTGGTAAGGAGTATATACAGAGCCAATAAAGCAAAAGAAAAAAGGGCGTATCTCGAAACATTTTTGGATGATTTTGAACTGTTAAAATTTGAGATACGCCTTTGTGTTGACATGAAGATACTATCCATAAAAAAACAGGCAGAATTAAGTCGGTTAATGGATAGCATCGGTAAACAAATTGTAGGGTGGCGTAACGCCAATCCTTCATAGCCGGAACTTTTACTGCAATGGTGGTAAAGGGCGAGCAAGGTTTTATTGAAAAAGGGCAACCAGACCCCAGTTGTAAGGGGTAAAATTGCATGCCATGCCAATCGGCAAAAGCATAAAAACCTGGTTGCAAATACCAACTATTGGAGTAGTACGGAGTACAATGCAACAAACGCATTCAACTTCAACTTCAACAACGGCAACACGAACAACAACAATAAGACAAATACTTATAGTGTGCGTGCCGTTCGGGATTCTTCAACAAAACATTTTTTACACTGGCAGGCAAAATGCCTGTCAGTGTTTTTCAAAACAAGAAAAATGCAATTATCATTATTTAATATACCGTTAGTAAAAATTAAACTTGAAGAATTATTCAATGCCTATTTCGAATGTCGCAAAAACAAACGAAATACAGCCAATGCATTGGCATTTGAAATAGACTACGAAAATCATTTAGTACAACTATGTGAAGAAATAAACAGCGGTACATACAAAACAGGTCGTTCCATTGCGTTTATTGTAGATAAACCTGTAAAGCGAGAGATTTTTGCAGCCGATTTTAGAGACAGGGTGGTTCATCATTTAATCATTGGCAAGTTAAACCATTGGTTTGAAAAACAGTTTATACACGATAATTACAGTTGCAGAGTGGGTAAAGGCACACACTTTGGTATTCAACGTATTGACAGGTTTATCCGCCAATGCTCGGCAAACTATACCAAAGATTGCTACATACTTAAACTCGATTTGCAGGGCTTTTTTATGAGCATCAACAAAAACATTCTATTTACAAAACTCGAACAATTTATCAAAGTTAAATATAATGAAACAGACAAAGATTTGATTATAAAACGGTGCAAGCAAGTAATATTCAACGACCCTACAAAAAATTGCATCATTAAAGGCAATAAAAGCGATTGGGACGCTTTGCCCCGGAATAAAAGCCTTTTTCACAGCAAACCCAATTGCGGGTTACCCATAGGCAATCTAACCAGTCAGGTATTCGCCAATTTTTACATGGACAGCTTCGACCATTTTGTTAAACACGATTTGAAAATACGATATTATGGTAGATATGTTGATGATTTTGTAATAGTGCATGAGAACAAAGAATATTTGAAGAAACTTATTCCCAAATTGTCGGAATATCTACAGACAAAATTACAAGTTTCCATACATCCTAAGAAAATTTATCTGCAACATTACAGTAAAGGCGTAAAATTCTTGGGAACAGTAATTTTGCCCAACCGTATATATATTGCCGACAGAACTAAAGGTAACTTTTACAACGCTATTGAAAAGCAAAATCTTATAGCCCGTAACCATAAGCCGACAAAAGAAGAGCAACAAATCTTTCAAAGCAGCATGAACTCATATTTAGGAATAATGAAACATTACAAGACTTATAAACTACGAAAAGAAATGATTTTTAAGAACCTGAGCGGCTGGTGGTGGAATTATGTATATTTATCGGGCGGAATAGCTAAATTTGAAATGAAAACAAAACAGTATGATAAAACCACCGAAATGCTAAATAGGGTGTAAACTTTACCCCGGAACCAGGTGTAGACTTTGCCCGGAATATGCATTTTATCAAAGGTCATTTTTATTCTGTTTTAAAATTCTCCCTAATTTACTGCGTTGTATTTTAATTGGCTGATCATTTACTCATAGGAGATATTTCTCCATATTGCTTTCCAATTGTATATAACGAAAACCACCGACATTGTCTGATTTATCGATTTTCGAACACAAAATCCCTTACCCATAAAAACTGAGGATAAGGGTGTTGTCAAGAAATTGAGAATTTGCCAGAACAGGAACATGTACATTGCTATTAGATATTATTGTATACGGGGTAGCTACGCTCCACCATTCAATTTTTCAAAATGTTCCCATCTCCAGAATTCTGAGCGGGTTGATTTTACAACCTTTACACCATTTAAAACACCGAGCTTCGAACTGGCTCATTCCCGTTATCAAAACTATTTTTTAAAAATCAATAATCAAAATAAACTCTACTTTAAATGGGGAATTCTGACTAACGTTAAAAATTGTAGTTGGGGCTCAATGAGTTACCAAGTCCAATTTCATTGGGTTTTATGTCAAATTTAGCGATTTGTTTTTTAATTCTTTTTGCTATTCCCATCTTTCTTTTTTGGTCGAGGAACAGGTATTGGGAGGGAGGATTATAGGGTACATTTTTCACAATCATTGTCCAGATAATTGTTGCCAGTTTTCTGGCGGTGGCAGAAACTGCCGACTGTCTTCCTTTTCTGAAAGCTATTCTGCGAAAAAAGTCAGACAGGTGTGTATCTTTTAAATTTCCAATTGCATTTGCAGAATGACGTAATGCTATTTTTAGTCGGTTGCTTCCTTTTGGGATTTTGTTGCTCAGGATTCTCCCTCCTGATATTTTATTGTTTGGGGCCAGTCGTAACCAGGAGCAAAACTGTTTTGCGGATTTAAACTTTTTAAAACCATCGATTCCTATTTCGCTCATTATTGCCATAACCGTAGCATGGCTTACTCCTTCAACAGCCATTAAGTCGGTTCCCCCAAAGTACTGGAAAGCAATTTGGTTAAAATTCTTAATGTCAACGGCATTTTTGTTGATTTTCTTGTATGGTTTTTCAGTGGTTTTAAGTTTTTTCTTTTCGGGTGACTTTTTTATTTCATTTTTGATTAGCCGCTCAATTTCTTTGTCGCATGCTTTCATTTTTCTTTGGAAAAACCTGTAGCTGTCGAACTCTTGTCTGAGGCCAAACAGGTAATCCTCGCGGTTGTTTCCATGTAGTGCTTTTGCTATTTCCTGTTTTGGTTTCCTGCAATTGTAATGTCTGTGTTCTGCTAATAAAAATGGGTCGAGGTTTCCATTGCAAATGTCCTGGATAATGTTCAGACCTGTAAGTCCACACACATCATTTACGACAACATCCAATCGAAAGTTCAGAAGTTTTAAGTACTTCTGCATTTTATGAGATGCGCTTGCTGCCTGCTCGATCCAATTTGCCCTTTGACGGCAATAAGTGCGAAGTATTTCAGTGGTTTTGTCAGGCAAAAAGCTGCCAGATAATAATCCCAGTGAATGTAGTTTCTGAATCCATCGACTGTCTTTTACATCGGTCTTTTTCCCTTTGGCATGTTTTGTAAATTTTCCATTGCACAGGATTACTTCAATGCCATGTTTTTGCAATTCTACATAGAGGTTTTGCCAATAGTCACCTGTCGATTCCATTGCTACCGTTGTGATTCCGAATGACAACAACCATTGGCATAGTTCAATCAAATCCTCGGCATATACCCCAAATTCTTTTACATCGTCCAGGGCCTGCCCTACTGCAACAAAATGAGACTTGCTCCCCACATCGATTCCTGCTGCATAATGGTTGACGATGTCCATTTCAATTTTCTTTTTCCTTGCCATAATTTTAGAATTAATCAGTAAAAAGCCCTAAGGAAATGTATCTTTGAGTCGAAAAATATTCTGAACGGGGTCGCTGGCATTAATCGTCAGTGCCACCACTGGATTTATCAACAGGCCCTTGAAATGCTCTTCAGGGGCTTTTTACATTTCAACCAGAATTGTGTACGGGCTTTAAAAGCACCATTTTAAAAATCGGTTACACAAAGAGCCTGTTCCAAATATAGCAAGACTTTTAATCAGGGCTCCCCACTACGTTAGCAAAAGGATTTAATCAGGGCTGGAGGAATAGATAACTTTTGCCTAAATCTATTTCGGAGGTTCTTATGTGGGGAATTGTATATAACGAAAACCACCGACATTGTCTGATTTATCGATTTTCGAACACAAAATCCCTTACCCATAAAAACTGAGGATAAGGGTGTTGTCAAGAAATTGAGAATTTGCCAGAACAGGAACATGTACATTGCTATTAGATATTATTGTATACGGGGTAGCTACGCTCCACCATTCAATTTTTCAAAATGTTCCCATCTCCAGAATTCTGAGCGGGTTGATTTTACAACCTTTACACCATTTTAAACACCGAGCTTCGAACTGGCTCATTCTCGTTATCAAAACTATTTTTTAAAAATCAATAATCAAAATAAACTCTACTTTAAATGGGGAATACTGAGGAACGGTTTGGGATGTTGGCTAAGATGATCTTTACTTCCTTTTTTCCATAAAAACGCATTAAAACTGAAGACAGCTTGTTTTTGGAAAATTTACCTCAAAATTCTTTTGTTAGTTATTATTTACCTTTGCGTAAGTTAGTAAGTTCAGTTTCAACCATTGCCCAATACCGCACCGAAGAAATTCCGGCAACTTTCGCAGCATTTCGCAAATTAAATTATGCCGACTCACGCCTTTATAAAAGCGGTTTACTGAAAGAAGTTATCGAAAGTCATTTTTGGCTGATTGAAAACAGCGGTCGCTCGTTGGATTCGGTTTATATAGAAATGAATAAATCCATCGACATTCTGGTTGAAAACCTTTTACCGGATGAGCAAAAGTTAAATGAAATAACCGAAAATTTATTCAAACTACTCGAGAAACGCAGCTTGTTCAGTGCTTCGGAATATTTGGCGTTAAAACTGCTTAATGAACAAGGCTGTACCATCAACAATAATTTTGCAAATCAATTAGAAAGCTACCGGGCCATGAAAAAAGGCAACATTGCCCCCGATTTTAATTTCAACAAAGATATAATTGCCACCGGCTATGAAGCAACCAGGCAACCCCAAAAACTTTCCGATATAAAAAGCAAATACAAGGTAGTGGTTTTTGGTGCAAGTTGGTGTCCGCAATGCCCACAGGAACTATCAAAGATTTCAGGTTTTTACAAAAAGTGGAAAGAAAAAGGCGTTGAAGTAGTTTTTGTATCGCTTGACGAAGATGAGCAGCTATTTAAAAATTTTGCAGGAGTTTTTCCATTTGTCAGTATTTGTGATTATGAGAAATGGAACAGTCCAATTGTGCAAAAATATTATGTATTTGCTACGCCAACCATTTATTTGCTTAATGATAAACAAGAAATTCTGCTTCGCCCAAATTCGGTAAGTCAATTAAACTCGTGGGTAGATTGGTATTTGGTGCAAGGGAATAAATAATCCACTATACACCGGAAATACGTAGGTTTAAGATTGAATGAATTTCAACATGAATAAAGAAAAAAAATGAGTCATGAGGAAGAAAAGATACAGGAATCAGGACACAAGTATCGTGTCCTATTGTAACCGAGCAGGGGGCGATATTTTTCAATAATCACTTTTGCTTTGGGCAAACTGGTTTCTAATTATCTAAAATGATACGTTAGTAAATCAAAAAAGTCCACGAACCCTGGAGCTGGCGTTTGTGGACTTTTGATATCCTTTAAATTTCCTTGATGTCGGCCTGCAGGGATTCGAACCCTGGACCCGCTGATTAAGAGTCAGCTGCTCTGCCAACTGAGCTACAGGCCGTATTACTAAGCGACAAACTTACATGTTTTTTATTAAAAAATAGCATTAAAACCGCATGGATTGTATATAAAACATCAAAGTTTTATCGTTACCGGTTTACTCAGTTTACTTTCATTGTTGAGGCGATCCAAAGCCGAAACACGTATTTCATATTTCTTCTTTTTCTCGTTAATGCGAGAGAATTTAAATTTGGTTTCTTTTTGGATATGGTAAATGAAATCTGGATTATTTGAGTCACAAAGAGAGCCTTTCTCATTTATATAAATAATAAATCTTTGCGGCTTATCCAATTCTTGTTCTGTTTCAATGGTTTTCCACTTTATTTTTTTTCCGTGGTTTTTAAATTTGATGACTTTTGCGGGAGGAATACTGTCGAGCCATGGCATAGGAGGAACTAACGCAACTGATTTGTATAGATGAAGTTTTAGGCTATCCTGAAATCCCATCAGATCGCGGCTGAAATGTTTACTGCTATAAAATGCAGAGCCTCCAATTCCGGGAATATTTCTAAGCAACTCAATTTGCTTTGGAAGTTCATTTGCAAGAGCCCATTCTTTTGTTTTCGATGCAGAATTGCTTTTGTAAACGGCATGGCCAATATACATAGCTCGTTCATAGGCATGATCTCTCCACCAATGTGCCAGCATGTTAAAGTCAACTGACGGATGCCCGATTTGCCAGTATAGCTGCGGAAGGCAATAATCAATCCACCCGTTTCTCTGCCATTTTGTAATATTTGCATACAGTTGATCATAATTGGTTGTGCCTGCCTGGGTTTCTGAACCATCCGGATCATCCATTTTGTTGCGCCAAACACCAAACGGACTGATACCAAATTTCACCCAGGGGTTCACCGATTTGATGGTCTTGTTTAGCATTTCAATAATAATATCTACATTTTCACGTCGCCAGTCAGCTTTGTTCTCGGCTAAAAAGCCTCGATTATAAATTTGAAATGAGGTTGTATCCGGGAATTCCTCCTGTAAAGGATACGGATAAAAATAGTCATCGAAATGAATGGCATCTACATCATAGCGGGTAACAATATCCTTTACTACCTCGGAAACAAAATCGCGGGTTTGGGGTAGCCCGGGATCAAAGTATAGTTTATTTCCGTATTTTAGAATCCAGTCAGGGTGCAAAAAGGCAATGTGGTTTCCGGCAAGCGGTTGTTTAAAGTCTTGTGCCACACGGAAAGGATTTAACCACGCGTGCAGCTCCATGCCTCTCTTATGGCATTCTTCAATCCAGAATTTTAATGGATCATAAAAAGGCTCGGGGGCTTTCCCCGGCGTCCCGGTCAAATATCTTGACCATGGTTCCAGCGCTGAAGGATAAAATGCATCAGATGCCGGACGAACTTGTAGGATAATCGCATTCATCCCCAGTTGCTGTTGAAGATTTAAAATATCAATTACCTCTTTTTGCTGTTCTGCCGTTGTTAATCCTGGCTTTGATGGCCAGTCAATATTATTTACTGTTGCTACCCATACAGCCCTGAATTCATATTTAGGATGAAGGCTTTGTGCATTTGAGAATTGGAAGAAAGCAATAATAAAAAGTATAAAAAGCGTTTGTTTCATAGTTGAAAAATGAATGGGGTAAAGATATAATTAGAATTTCATAATTGTAAAATGGAACATAGGAAAAACAATTAGATCAATTTAAATACTTTTGAATCGTAGTATTGGTGATGTATTATTAAGAAGAAGGAATAAATTTGCGTCAATTAAATGGAGGGAGTGAGAGCTGAAATTTTCATATTTATTTTTCATGCGTGATTAAACCGAAAAAAAATTTTTATCTTTGTCTGTTGAAAATCAAACTTTGATTATAAGACCCCCAAGAGGGAACAGATTGAAAATAAAGATTTTTTATATAATATTTAAGAAAAATCATCTGATCTGTCGTCCTGACAGATATATGGTTTATTAGGTTTAGTTGGTTTAGGTTAGTTCCCGTTTTACGGGACGAAAAAGGCTGTCAGAGGACAGCCTTTTGTTTTATATCAGTATTCTTTAAATGTAATTTTTACATTTTTTTATTGTTTTTTATGTTTCTGATAGTGAATGTGTTGTTTGTTGCGTTTGAGGGAGTATGTTGCAGGACATGTTTTAGTGGTAGCTTTTTTTAAAATATAAAATGTAATTTTTCGGTAGCGTTAACGGTAAAAAACACGTATTAGCGCCAGGACTGAAGATAAACGAGAAAATAAGGATATTGTAGTATTTTTTATTACTGAATGTATCATTAAACTAAATTAATTTATAACGTAAACCTTATCGCCTATGTAACATTCCTATCAATTTTACGATCAGCGGGATATTCTCGTTGAAATACTTTGTATAAAGACTTCAATCGCAAGTATTATAATTTTAATAATTTAACTATCATACCTATGAAAAGAAACACAACGCAAAGTTTTTTGTGTAAGAGAGGTATTATGCTCTTCGCAAAACTATTTTTATTCCTATTTCTTCTTTTTCCCCAAATTGGAGCATATGCTCAAGGGAAATCTTTATCTGGTAAAGTTACCGGAGAGGATGGTGCCCCAGTTCCCGGAGTAACTGTTGTTGTAAAAGGAACAACTAATGGGACTGTGACGAATATTGATGGGGTTTATAATTTATCTAATGTTCCCACTAATGCAACTGTTATTTTCTCTTTTGTTGGTTTAAAAACTCAGGAGATCTTAGTGGGAGATCAGTCTTCAGTAAATGTAACAATGACTGTTGATGCTATTGGTCTTGACGAGGTTGTGGCCATTGGTTACGGTACATCCCGAAAAGCAGATTTGACAGGTTCGGTTGTAAACGTGCAGGCAGAGCAATTGGAAAAATTTCAAGCTTCCAGTGTTTCGGAGATGCTTCGTTCAGCTGTTCCTGGGTTAAAAGTGGGATATAGTACAAGTGCAAAGAATACTCCTGATTTTGAGGTTCGTGGTGATAATACAATTAAGGCAAGAGACGATGACGATACTGATGCTCCTGAAAGAGAAGCAAATCGTCCGTTAATCGTATTGGATGGTGTTATTTTTAACGGCGATCTTGCCGAAATAAATGTAAATGATATAGGGAGTGTAGACGTATTAAAAGATGCCAGCGCAGCAGCCATTTATGGTTCACGTGCATCAAATGGTGTAATTGTTTTTACTACCAAAAAGGGTGCTTTAGGTAAACCAGTGGTGAGGGTTAGTGCTAAACTTGGTGTGGTTACCGGAGCAAGAAGGATAAAGACGTTTAAGGCAGGTGATGAAGTTACCGGATGGTTAACTGATATGAATGAAGCGATTAACAGCCTGACGTTAGACCCATGGTCTAAATTTGATAAATATGAAAATGTCCCGTCTCAATACCAGCCCGATTGGTTACAGGTGAATGGAATTCCAGGAGCAACTGATCCAACAGTAATTACCACTGCTTGGCTGGATGCTTTTGGTTTGGATGGACTTGAAAAAGAAAATTTCCTGGCCGGAAGATCATTTGACTGGCAGGACTTCTATTTTCATACCGGACTCAGACAAGACTACGATGTCAGTGTTTCCGGTCGTACAGAACGGGTTTCGTACTACTGGTCAATTGGATACGTTGACAGTGAGTCGGTAACCGTTGGTGAAAAATTTAGCACACTGACATCACGACTAAATCTGGATGTAAAGGTAACCGATTGGTTTAATATGGGAATAAATTCCAATTTTTCCTACCAAAATGAGGGGGACGAATCCATTGACAGTGGAGGTTATCGTACTGCTTCTCCTTATGATTCGCCGTGGGAAAATATTGTCTGGACAGATCCTTCTATTAAGGATAATGGAGAGGGCTCATATCCCGACAGATTTCCAAGAGAATACCTGAGACAAAACAGTTCGGGGTCGAACAGAAGTAATCCATATTTAGATCCAGCATGGACAACTAGGAAATTTGATCGCTACAGATTGTTTCCAACCATGTATGGAAAGCTATCGCTTCCTTTTGGAATTACTTTTACTTCCCGGATGACAACACGCTTAGACTTTAGAAAAAGATTTTATTATGAAGATGGTGGCAACCCGGGTTGGTCGCACGGAGGATTTGCATCAAGGAGACATAATGAGAGCTTTGAATGGCAATCGGACAATATATTGAACTGGAACAAAGAATTCGGGGAACATCGTTTTGATGTAACAGGGCTTGTAAACGCAGAAAAAAACCAGATGTGGGAAACTTATGCTTCTGCCTCGAAATTTATACCAACAGAAATTCTTGGATATCACGCACTTGGGTTTGGGTCAATAACAAAATTAACAGATCCTTCTGAATATCCTTCTAACGATAGAAATATCTCTGATGAAGTTATTACCCGTAATGCCCTTATGGGACGCGTAAACTATTCCTATGGAAATAGATACAATTTGTCAGCATCCATACGTCGTGACGGTTATTCCCGTTTTGGAGCTGATAATGTATATGCTACTTTCCCTTCCGTTTCAGCGGCTTGGAATGTTTCCAACGAAGCATTTATGGCAGAGAGGCCAGACTGGTTAACTTTTTTGAAACTCCGCGCAAGCTGGGGTGTAAACGGAAACAGTAGTGGTTTAGGTGCCTATGCGGCTTATGCTACTTTAAGTGATAATAAATACCTTAATTATGACGGAGGTTATTTTATTGCACCTTACTTATTCCTCAACAGATTGGCTAATCCAGACTTGGCATGGGAGAAAAACGAGGCCTATAACTTGGGAATTGACTATGGACTTTGGGATGGAAGAGTAAGAGGTTCGCTGGATATATATACATCGAAAACCAAGGATTTGTTGCTGGATAAGAAATTACCTACAGTTACCGGTTTCAGCAGTTTTGCTACAAACGTAGGAAGTTTGAAAAATACAGGATTTGATTTATCCATTAACACGATTAATATTGAAACGTCGGATTTCTCCTGGACCAGTCAGTTAAATGTTTCTTATAACAAAAACGAAATATTATCGTTAACCGGAGAAAAGGTTGAAATGACTGATGCAAACGGAAATACTTATACGAAAGAGCCTGATGATACTGATAATGGCTGGTTTATCGGCCAAAGTAAAGATGTAATCTGGGATTACGAGCTTGACGGTGTTTATCAGGTAGGAGAAGAAGCTGAGGCCGAAAAATTTGGTCTACATCCGGGAGACTTTAGATACGTTGATCAGGACGGGAATGGCGTAATTAATTCTGACGATAAGGTTTTTCAGGGTTTGAGTAAAAATCCCTGGTATACTACTCTAAGAAATGATGTGACCTACAAAGGGTTTGATTTGGGTGTTATCGTACTAGCAAAATTAGGGTACAAAGGCGGATCTGATTTTCCTTTTAACAACCGACAGGAATATATCAAGAATCATAACTGGTTTGACCTGCCCTACTGGTTGCCGACCAACCCGATTAACAATGCTGCCAGAATTAACTCCATTAATTTGGGTGGAGCAGATTACTGGCAATCCAAATCTTATGTTAGGATACAAAATATAGCTTTGGGATATAATTTACCAACAGATCTTCTTGAAAATATCAAAATTAGTCGTGCACGAGTGGCATTTAATATTGATAACGTTGCAGTGTTTACAAAATGGATCATAGGTGATCCGGAATCAGAAAGAGAGATGCCAAGGACCTATTCTTTTAGTGTGGACTTTTCATTCTAATAAGAAACTACGTTTATAAATTAAAGAAAATTCTTAACTAAAAAATGAATAAGAAATGAAAAAAATGAAGAATATAACAGGGCTGGTTCTGATCATGCTACTGGCCTTTACCATGTCGTGTAATAAAGACTTTCTGTTGGAGAAACCATTGTCGACATTAAATCCGGGGAATACATTTATTGATGCTGCTGGTTTGCAAACAGCCTTAGATGCATCCATAAAAGGATTATTTAATCAGTGGAATGGGGATACCCGTGAACTGATGTTTAATTCGAGTATGAGTGAAGCTACGGTTATGGGAGCAACAGATAAACCCGATTCTCCCGGTGCAGATATGAGGACTTATGCCACCCCTATTAACTCAAGGGATAACGATGCAGGGCGTATGCTTTCGTTTTACAGGGAAGGCTATTACCAGATAAAAAATGCGAACACCGTAATTGATTTTATTGATGTTCCTGATTGGGCTGGTGGAACATCAGATCCTGAACGGAACCATCTTTTGGGGAGTGCTTATTTTATGCGTGCATTTTGGTATATGCAATTGACCATGGAATTTGGGAATGTTGCTTTTCCATTGAATGTGGTTACCGAGGCAAGACAAGATTTTAAAGCCTTTCATATGCAGGGAATCTGGGACCAGATGATAACAGATCTTGAGTTTTCGGTGCAAAATATGAAGAAAAAAAGTGAGCTGCCGATTGGTCAGCCACCGGTTGATGCAGCACGCATATTATTGGCTAAATATTACATGCTCAACCAAAAGTTTACTGAAGCAGAAGCTTTGATGACTACGGTTATCAACGATCCTGAATCAAGATTATTTACCGATGCAGATGTAGATGTAGCTACCGTTATGGTGGGTAATAACGAGAATCCTTTTACCGGAGAAATGCTTGACGGGTTTGATTGCGAACAACCTGCCGATGCAATTAACAGGCTTCATGAGGCAGCAAATAGCCAAAGAGCTCAAAATGTGGAAGGCATTTTTACCATTACAAACAAAGCGTTTGTAGATGGAAGCCAGGGGAGAGGGGCGAGAGTCCGTGCATGGGGGCCAAACCTATACAGTACCAATAAAGGGGTAAAAGCACCTCCAACAGGTACGGTAACCGGAATAAATATTGACCAAAACTCTGATTCGAAACAGATGCACAAGTGGGGACGTGGCCAGGGATTTTGCCGCCCAACCAATTATTCTCAATACGAAATCTGGAACTTTAAAGGCGAAATGGACCGTCAGGATTACCGCCACAAAAGAGGTAACTGGTTTGATATGGATATGGCCATTTATGATAATAAAGACCTGAAAGGTACAGAATGGTATGGAACACCGGTCCGACTTTATTATGAAGGTACACTTTTATGTGAGGATTCCATCCGTTGTTTTTACGGCTACCCGTTCTACAAATTCTTTGCTCCCAATGAGGAAGATGAGGTAAGAAGACAGGATGGTGGGAAAACTGATATGTATATTTACAGGGAAGCAGAAGCATACTTGTTAAGGGCCGAAGCCAGGGTATGGCAGGATAATTTTCAGGGTGCTGCAGACGATATCAATGTAATCCGTCAACGTGCAAATGCATTACACATGTACACAGCGGCCGATGTACAGGAAGAAGGAATTGGTGCTGTTCTTGATGAAAGGAACCGTGAGCTTTACGGAGAAGAATACCGTCACGATGAAATTGTTCGTATGTCGGTAATTTTTGCAAAAACCGGGAAATCATACAAAGGGAAAACCTATTCATTGTCAGGAACCGACATTGAAAAATCACTGTCCGCCGGTAGTTTCTTTTACGACAGGGTGATAGAGAAAAGTAATTTTTTCAGGGATAATGTACCATGGTCAACCTATCCAACATGCCATTACACAATGGATCCAAAACATATTTTCTGGCCTGTGTATGAACCTTACCTGATTGGTAATGTAGGAGCTAAACTAAACCAGACAACAGGTTACGATGGTTCAGCAGATAACATTGAACCGCTAACCCACGTAGTTCAACCTGCAGGAGTGCCTAATGTTGATCCAATGGTTGCTATTGGCGAGAGAGAGTAATAGAAATTAAATACAAAATTTTAATCCGATTGTTATTTTAGATTAGGTTAATTTAAGTGGAAGGGAGGCTATTGAATTGAGTAATAGTCTCCCTTTTTTTCTATTTAAGTAAAAATATGCTTTCCCAACTGCATTGACTGCCAGTTAATACATAAAAAAAATCCAGACAATTTCTATCTGGATATTTTATAGTAAGAAAAGTGTTTTTATACTTCTTCAGGAACAACATAAGGTCTGCGGTAGTTCCGTGTTAGCATCATATCTGCTTCCGGATCGTTGGCAAACTTTTCAAATTTCCCTTTGAATGTCAACTTCCTGTTTATTTTGTACGAAATATTTGCTAATAATGGCAGTGCTGAAGAATAATATCCGTCGTTAATGTCGCAATGCAGGTCGTAATTATTTCCCGACCGTATTGCATCTATAAAATTGGCATAATGTTCAGCACCTCCGGGGGCAGCCCTGAAAGTAGGATCTTGCGGTGTAGTTGAAGTTTCCATTGCCGATCCTGCAAAAGGCTCTTTCTCTCTTTGGCGGAAAGCCTTCCATGTACTGCCGTTTAGTTCCAGATAGCCATCCGTGCCGTAAAATGTATTTCCAATTTTAATGCTAAGGCTTGATTCTCCATTGGTGTAACGGCCTCGGGTTTCAAATTCCAGCACTTTGCCATCAGCATAGGTGAACAGTGAAGTTTGCGTATTGGGTGTTTCCTGTGCGCATTCTTTTGGATCAATTCCGTAAATTCCGCCAGTTGAATAAATACTAACCGGGTGTTCGTTTTTATTTAGTCCCCAGCGTGCAATATCAAATTGGTGTGGCCCCTGGTTTCCGGTGTCTCCATTACCAGTATCCCAGAACCAGTGCCAGTTATAATGTCCTTTTTTCTCGTTATATGGTCTAAATTGAGCGGGGCCAAGCCACATATCATAATGCAATGAAGCTGGCGGCATGCTATCAGGAGCAATACCGAAAGAGTCGCGTGGTTTATAACAGTTTCCCTTGGCCATGTATACATCCCCGATTCCTCCCTCGTGCAAGAATTTCATTGCTTCCATAACATTTGCAATGGAACGGTTCTGAAAGCCAACTTGCATTCTGACGTTGTACTTGCGTGCAGCTTCAATCATCTTTCTGCCTTCATAAACTTCGTGGCTGGCTGGTTTTTCAACATAAACATGTTTGCCTGCCTGTGCTGCCCAAATGGCTGCAAGAGCATGCCAATGGTTCGGAGTAGCAATGGATACGGCATCAATTTCCTTGTCGTCGTAAACCCTGCGCATATCCCATTCGGTTAATGGTTTGCTGCCTATGGCATCCTGTATTTTCTTTACTCTTTCCGGATATAGTTCTTCATCTACATCACAGATGGTTTTCAAAAAAACATTGCGGTTGTCTTTAAGGGTACACCATTTCCCGATGTGTCCGTTTCCCTGGCCTCTTATTCCAATAACTGCCATAGTGATTTTTTCATTTGCTCCCATAATTGAGCCGTACGATTTTGCACTAAATCCCATTCCTCCAATGGCAATTCCGGCGGTTCCAACCAAGCCTTTTTTAATAAAATCTCGTCTTACTGTCATTTTATAAGATTTTTGTGGTTTAGATTTCTAGGCTTACAATTTACCAATTTGAATGAAATTCAGAAAAGAAAACAGAAATTTGTTTTTGTAACTTGTTATTTTTCATTGGAAATAGGATACATCTGTCCTGTGGGAAAAGAATATTTGCGTGGTTTGCTATAACAGATATTTGATTTCAGCAAGCAAAAAACAGAAGAGACGAATGACCGCACAGAAATAAAAAAACTGCCCTAAACTTTAAGGCAGTTTTCTATTTCTTCGTAAGAAGCTATTATTTTATTTAATCTTCTTTTCCCCAGGTAACTTCTTTTTCGCCTATCGATATTTCCTGGTAGTTGTATCCGTAGTTGCTTTGGGTAACATTAGGTTCAAAGGTGAGCGCATTCAGTTGAACAGTATAGGTGTCTCCATCTGTAGGTGTTTCACCCCAACTTCCTGAAGTGCTGCTTCCTTCGGTAATAGTAAATTCTTTAGTGTCATCGTTAAGCAATGCTCCATTATATATAAGTTTCCCGTCCGAATTACGAATTCGCAGGTAATATGCATCAGCACCGGATACTTTAGACCATTTTGCTTTTAGTGTATTTGAATTGTCAAAATAAAGTGTGTCAAATTCAGGAATTGCCAGATTGTCAAATTCCAGCTCATCATTAAGTTGTAATTCTTCTTCTTTTGTACTTACTGCTTTAAAAAGGTAGTTGCCTTCTTCGGGGGCTTCGGTTGTGAAGTCCTCGTCTTCCGGTTCTTTTGCGTAAGTTACACTTCCTGTTGATCCTGCCAGGCTGATTGTTTCTCCGCTGGGAGGGGTCACTGTTGCTGAAGACATGCCCACACCATTTATTGACCAGACTACATAAAGCGGTGCATATTTTACTTCATCATTCATTTTTTTCTTAATAACATAAACATCGCCGGCAATTTCAAATTCCGGATCTGAGTCATCATTACAGGCTGTAAATATGATTGACATTAGCAATGCAATGGCTGCAAATTGGAACATTTTCATTTTTCGCATAATTCTTTTGTTTTTACTATTGAATATTTTAACTATTTATATTCGAATTTTAATTCGTTACTAAATTAAGATACAAATAAATTGAAAGGGTTGCGTGGAGATTTACTTTTAGTTAAAAATTTTTGGTGAATCTTTTTTTAGGTAAAGTGTTGTGAAAAGCTAATTGTCTTTTGCAAATTGAATGATTTCATTCAGCACATATGTAGCTGTTTCAATATTTGGAATATTGGAAAATGTAAGGGTTAGTTTGTGGTTCTTTTCTTTCAGTTTCCCTTTTATTTTTCCTTTTTGAATAAACTGAACGATTCTCAGAAAATCTGCTGACTGATAAAATGGAGATTGCTGATCGCCAACAAAGTAACAAATCATTTTGTGTTCTTTTAGAATTATTCTCTCCATACTTAAATCGATGGCTTTCCAGCGTAAATGCACAACTTCCAGCAATTCCTGGCTTTCCGGAGGTAGTTTTCCAAAGCGATCAATTAACCCTTTTTTGAAATCTTCGAGCTGTTCTTTATTCTCAATATTATCGAGTTCTCTGTAAAGCAGCATTCTTTCTGATGTGCCAGGAATATAACGATCGGGAAAAAGCAATTCCATATCGGTATCAATTTGGCAGTCGTTTACAAATTTAATATTCAGGAATGCTTGTGCCTGCGGTTTGTCTTCTTCTTCAAAAACGCTTTTAAATTCTTCCTGCTTTAGTTCTTGTATCGCTTCATTCAGAATACGATGATAGGTTTCAAAACCAATATCAGCAATGAATCCACTTTGTTCCGCCCCGAGCATATTTCCGGCTCCGCGAATATCCAAATCCTGCATGGCGATATTGAAACCACTGCCCAAATCAGAGAATTCCTCAATGGCACGCAACCTCCTTCTGGCTTCTGCATTAACACTTGAAAGAGGAGGGGCAAGTAAATAGCAAAAGGCTTTCTTGTTTGAACGTCCTACACGACCTCGGAGCTGGTGCAACTCGCTTAACCCAAAATTTTGGGCATGATTAATAATGATTGTATTGGCATTGGGAATATCCAGGCCAGATTCAATAATGGTTGTAGCAACAAGTACGTCAAAATTTCCGTTTACAAAATCAAGCATTACTTTTTCGAGTTTTGGGCCTTCCATTTGTCCATGCCCAACTCCGGTCCGTATTCCGGGAACAATCCGTTTTATGGCATCTTCTACCTCGTATATATTTTGAACACGATTGTGTATAAAAAATACCTGCCCGTTCCGTTCTGTCTCATAAGAAATAGCTTCACGAATCAGTTGCTCGTTGAAACCATGAACTTCTGTGATTATAGGGTAACGATTAGGCGGTGGTGTTTGGATAATAGATAAATCTCTCGCCCCCATTAACGAAAACTGCAACGTGCGGGGAATGGGAGTTGCAGTTAATGTGAGTGTGTCAACATTAACTTTTATTTGTTTGAGTTTTTCTTTGACTGAAACTCCAAATTTTTGTTCCTCATCGATAATTAATAATCCGAGGTCTTTAAATTTTACATCTTTGCTTACCAGTCGGTGAGTACCGATGATGATGTCGATTTTCCCTTCAGCAACTTCTTTTAGCAAACTCTTGATTTCGCCGGCTGATTTAATCCGGCTAACAAATTCTATTCGTACCGGGAAGTTTTCCAAACGTTCAGAGAAAGTTCTGTAGTGTTGCAGCGCTAAAATGGTTGTAGGCACCAGAATGGCTACTTGCTTACTGTCGGTAACGGCCTTAAATGCTGCCCTAATAGCTATCTCTGTTTTTCCAAACCCAACATCGCCACATACCAGCCTGTCCATCGGTATGGTTTTCTCCATATCTTCTTTTACAGCCACTGTTGCTTTTTCCTGATCGGGCGTGTCTTCATAAATAAAAGAGGCCTCAAGTTCATTTTGCAGGTAAGTGTCAGCAGAAAAAGAAAATCCTTTTTCTGCCTTTCGTTCGGCATATAAGGCGATCAATTCTTTGGCAATATCCTTCACCTTCGCTTTGGTGCGGCTTTTCATTTTTTGCCAGGCGCCAGTACCCAGTTTGTTGATTTTTGGTTCTGTACCTTCTTTTCCTTTGTATTTCGAAATTCGGTGCAGCGAATGGATGCTTACCAGCAGTGAGTCACTGTCTTTGTAAACCAACCTGATGGACTCCTGTATTTTTCCGTTAACTTCCGTTTTTACTAACCCGGCAAATTTACCAATCCCATGATCGATGTGAACTACATAATCGCCGGGGTGCAGTTTGTTGAGTTCTTTTATTGATATTGCCTCTCGCTGTGCTTTTCTGCTTTTTATTTTAAAGCGGTGGTAGCGTTCAAAAATCTGGTGATCGGTGTAACAGCATATTTTTACATCGTGGTCAACAAAACCTTCGTGCAGTGTAAATAAAACGGGAGTAAAATTTATCTCAATGTTGGTGTCGTTAAAAATGGTGGAAAGGCGTTCCGTCTGTTTCTCGCTATTTGAAAGAATAAGTATTTTATAACCGTTCTTTTTGAATTCAGCCAGGTTTTGCCCAAGCAGTTCAAAGTTTTTATTGAATACCGGTTGTTTCGAGTTGGAGAAATGGAGTGTCAGTGAAGGCTCAAAACTTGTGTCGGTTCCCATTTCACAAACCGTCCTTGATTGAAGTAACCTTTGCAATACCGCTCCTGAAACAATTTGTTCCTGGATATTATTATGTTCAGCTTTTGCAATAATGGTTTGGTTGTGGATGGATGAAACCTGATCAATAAAAGTATTCAGGTTGTTCCCAAAGAAACGAACATGGGCTGGCAGGAAATCAATAACAGAAATGCGATTTCCCTCCATCTCTTCACGTTGAATATTCGGGACAATAGTAATTTTATTTAAGGTGTTTTTTGATATTTGGTTATCAATATTAAAACTTCGGATGGTATCAATTTCGTCCCCAAAAAAATCAAGCCGGAAAGGGTCTTCATGAGAAAAGGAAAATATGTCGACAATACTTCCTCTTACAGAAAATTGGCCGGGTTCATATACAAAGTCTACCCGTTCAAACCCATATTCATACAGAAATTCGTTAATAAACTCAATCGATATTTTGTCTCCGGTTGATACCTGTAAGGTATTTGTTGACAGTTCTTCCTGCGAAATTACAGTTTCAACTACTGCTTCCGGATATGTAATCAGAACAAAAGGCTGTTCTTCTGTGGAGACTTTGTGCAGTACTTCGGTGCGTAGCACAATGTTTTCCTGCTCGGTTTGTTCGTATTGAATGGAACGTTTATAGGAAGAAGGGAAAAACAAGGTAAACTCACTAAGCCCGAGGTTGTTTAAATCATCGTAAAAGTAAGCTGCTTCTTCGCGGTCGTTAAGGAAAACAACCATACTTTTTTTGCGGGCGTTGAAAATATTAGCAAGTAAAATGGTTTTGGAAGAGCCAATAAGCCCTTGCAGGTGAATTTTTTCTCCCGGGGGGGCATTCAGCTGTTTTTCTAGTTCTGTAATATTTTCCAGCCCCTTAAAATATGATAGAAACGCGGTAGTTTCCAATAACCCTAATTTTTGTGCGAAGATAATCTACGAACCATTGCCATAAAAGAAAATACGTTACTTTTTGCAGGTCTTTTACGTAAAAATAAATTTAAGAAGAAGAGCATTTTTGCATTGCACTTCTTCTTTTTAGTAGTTAAACTCTATTCTTTTTCCATGAATATTGTCCTGGATTTTTCCATTTTTTAATGCTGGCGAACCATTTACAAAAGTTTGTTTTACCTGGTGCGAGAATTCAGTACCTTCAAAAGGTGACCAGCCACACTTGTATAAAATATTCTCCGTAGAAATAGTCCAGCTTTGTTTTGGGTCAACCAGAACCAAATCGGCAAAGTAGCCTTCGCGAATGTATCCTCTGCGATCGATTCTGAATAAATCAGCCGGAGCATGACACATTTTTTCAATAACTTTTTCGATAGCGATAAATCCTTTTTTACTCATTTCAAGCATGGCTACCAGTGAGTGTTGCACAAGGGGGCCACCTGATGGCGCTTTAAAATAGGTATTATTTTTTTCTTCCATTGTATGAGGAGCATGATCGGTAGCAATTACATCAATTTTATCCGTGAGCAGGGCTTCCCAAATTGCTTCCTTGTCTTTGGCCGATTTTATTGCGGGGTTCCATTTTATTCTTGTTCCGTAGTTTATATAATCCCGTTCATCAAACCAGAGGTGGTGAACGCACGCTTCTGCAGTTATTTTTTTGTCCGTTACTTTGCCCGCACTAAATAGCTCCATTTCTTTTGCCGAGGATAAATGCAACACATGTAACCTGGTGTTGTATTTGGATGCCAGATTTACTGCTTTGGATGAGGAAATGTAGCAGGCTTCATCGTTACGAATATGGCAGTGGCGGGAAATTGGAACATTCTCTCCGTAACGCTGACGGGCAATTTCCATATTTTTCTTAATGGTTGTTTCGTCTTCGCAATGTGTTGCAACTAATGTAGGAGCATTTTTAAAAATTTCGGAAAGCGTACTTTCATCATCCACCAACATGTTTCCTGTAGAAGAGCCCATAAAAACCTTTATGCCGCAAATTTTTGACGGGTCGGTTTTTAGCACTTCATCCAAATTGTCGTTGGTTGCGCCCATGTAAAAAGAATAATTAGCTGCAGAAACCTCAGCAGCCCGCTGGTATTTTTGTTCAAGCAGTTCCTGTGTTACTGCCTGCGGAATGGTATTGGGCATTTCCATATAAGTAGTTATTCCACCGACAACCGCAGCCCTGCTTTCTGTAGCTATTTCACCTTTATGGGTAAGCCCTGGTTCCCGGAAGTGTACCTGATCGTCGATTACTCCCGGCAATAAATAAAGTCCTGTTGCATCAATAATTTCAGCACCTTTTAGATCAAAACCGGACGGGATAACGTGTGGGAATATTTTTTCTATTTTTTCCTCGTTAATTAGAACACTTCCCGTAAACTTTAGTCCTTCATTTATTATTGTCGCATCTTTAATCAGTGTTTTCATCTTTTTGTAATTTTTACAAAGTTACTGTATTCATTTCTGAATGTGGCTTCCTGAAAATAGAAAAGGCTGCCACTGCAGCCTCACTTATAATTTTAATTTTTCATTTCGTATTTCCTGAACCAGCTTCGCATTTTCATCTTTAAAACTCCCCAAAGAGCTTCGTTAAAAATGCCGCCGCTCATTTTGGAGGTTCCTTCCTGTCTGTCGGTAAATACAATGGGGACCTCCACTATATTAAATCCGAATTTATAAGCTGTAAATTTCATCTCAATCTGAAATCCATAGCCAATCAGTTTAATTTTCTCAAAATCGATGGTTTGCAATACGCGCCGCCGGTAACATTTAAATCCGGCAGTGGTATCACGAACATTCATTCCGGTAACCAAGCGTACATACATAGACGCAAAGTACGACATGAGCACCCTGCCCAGTGGCCAGTTTACTACATTTATTCCTGAAATGTAACGGGAGCCGATGGCTACATCAGCGCCATTAATGGCAGCTTCGTAAAGTCTTTCCAGATCTTCGGGATTATGTGAAAAATCACAATCCATTTCAAAAATGTACTCATAATCTTTTTCCAGTGCCCATTTAAATCCGGCGATATAGGCGGTGCCAAGCCCCAATTTTCCTTTGCGTTCAAAAATATGCAACTGTCCGGGAAACTCTTTCATCAGCTTTTTTACAATTTCTGCTGTTCCGTCAGGAGAATTATCTTCAATAATTAGCAAATGAAAAGGAGTGGAAAGTGAAAATACTTTTCTCACCATCTTCTCTATGTTTTCCTTTTCGTTGTATGTAGGAATTATTACCAGATTTTTTGACACGTTCCCTTTTTTTGATTATCAATATCAAAACGAAAATACACTTTTGTTGGTAATATAGGGTGAGGCTAACTTATTTATTCCACTAAAAAAACTTTAAAAAAGTAATTTTTGTATTTTTTTATTTTGTACATGTTTATAAAATCCAGGTTAATAATAGAGCTATTTGTTTTTGTTTTGTGTTCAATATTATTCTTTTTGTTAAAATATATTCAAATTTGTGTCAGTTGGGTATCTGGATAAATGAAAATATAAATGGAGATAAAATGCAGAAAAGCGGGTGATGAATGTTATGGGTTAAAAGAGATGGTTTTGCTCTTTGACATTAGTCAGCGCCTGATTCAATCCCGCCAGCTAAAAAACGATTTACCAACCATCCTTCGAATGATTGTTGAATATCTGGAGGCTGAACGTAGTTTTCTTTCCATTTTTAATAGAGAGAACTCAAAAATTTATATTGAAGCAGCCTATGGATTAAGTTCGGCACAACAGGCCAGAGGAAAGTATGATTTGGGAGAAGGGATTACCGGGAAAGTGGTGGAGATGGCACGTCCTGTTGTTATTGAGAAAATATCAAAATCAAGTTTGTTTTTAAATAAAACGAATCAGGAAACAAAAAAGGATGGAAAGGAACTCTCAATTATTTGTGTGCCTATTGTAGACAATGCAAAAGTTGTAGGTACACTAAGTGTTATACGTGTTTATAATCCGCATATTTCTTTTGATGAAGATATACGAATGATGACAATTATCGGGTCGTTGATTGGTCAGGCGGCCCGCAGCCGGCAGGAAAAACTGGAAGAGCTGGAGTTGTTAAAACAGAAAAATGTTGAACTTGAGAGTAAGCTTTCCGGAGTGAAAAACCTGAATATGATAGGAAATTCTTCAAAAATGCGCGATGTGTTTTCACTGGTGCAAATGGTGGGAAAAACCAATTCAACGGTTTTGATACGCGGAGAAAGTGGCGTTGGAAAAGAATTGGTTGCCGATGCTATCCATATGGCCAGTACCAGGCTGGATAAGTCTTTTGTAAAAGTAAACTGTTCTGCCTTGCCTGAATCGCTGATAGAAAGCGAATTGTTTGGTCATGAAAAAGGCGCTTTTACCGGAGCTGATTCTCAACGGAAAGGACGTTTTGAATTGGCTGATAAAGGAACCATTTTTTTAGATGAGATTGGAGACATCCCGCTTTCAGCCCAGGTTAAGATTTTACGCATTATTCAGCAACGGCAATTTGAACGACTTGGCGGAACCGAAACAATTCAGTCTGATGTGCGCATTATTGCTGCTACCAACAGAAACCTTGAACAGATGATAAAGGATGGGGAGTTTCGGGAAGATTTGTATTACCGCATTAATGTGTTTCCCATTTTTATTCCGTCGCTTCGTGAACGTAGAAATGATATTCCGTTACTGGTAGATCATTTTATTGAAAAGTTTAATAAAGAGAATAATTCAAAAATAAAAAGGATTACAACTTCAGCTTTAAATATGTTAATGGTTTATTCCTGGCCCGGGAATATCCGTGAGCTTGAAAATTGTATTGAGCGTGCCTGTATCCTAAGTACCGATAATGTAATCCATAGCTATCATTTACCCCCTTCGCTGCAAACAGCAGACTCTACCAACACTTCTGCAAAAGGAGGTATGATGTATACGGTTGAGCAGGTAGAAAAGCAATTAATCAGAGAGGCATTAACCACATCGAAAGGTAACATTGTAAAAGCTGCTGACGATTTAAAAATTACAGAAAGAATGCTGGGGACAAGGCTCAAAAAATATAACATTGATGCCTGGAGATTTAAAGTCTGATTTTAAAAGTAAAGCATAGTTTCTATATTTGGTGGCAGAATATCCAGACAATCCTATTGTTCTACCGTGCCAATTTAATTTTGATTTTTTGTGTTTGCGATTAACTAAGTTTGTCTATATTCTACCGTAATAATAGAATAAATTAGATTTATATGCAGTTTGTTAAAGTTGATCTAAACAATCAAAAGCATTGTAGCGCTTTACTTCAGTTGTTAAATGATTATATGCTTGATGAGATGGGTATTGGCGAACCTATGCCAGGGGAACTTGGTCCCCGGATTATTAACGGATTAAAAAATCATAAAGCATATATTGGTTTTTTTGCTTGTATGGAAGATGATTTTGCGGCGTTGGCTAATTGCAATCTGAACTTTTCAACATGGAAGGGACAACCGCTTATTAATATTCATGATTTTATTGTATCCCCCAATTTTCGAAAGCAGGGAGTAGGGTGTTTTTTACTGGATGAGATTTCTAAGTATGCTTCAGAAAAAGGATATTGCAGGATAAATCTGGAAGTTCGCCACGATAATCTTAAGGCTCAGAAATTGTACAAAAAGGTAGGGTTTAAAGAATGCGAACCGCCTAATTATTTTTGGGAGAAAAAGTTAAAATAAAATATTTTGGTAGATTTACCACGTTTTATTTTTTGTAAAAATGGCTGACCCAATACTGTCAACTATAAACGATAAAAGAGCTTTTAAAGAAATCTACACTATTTATTTCATTCCGCTTTTTCATTTAAGTTCCCACTATCTTGGAGATAATGATGAAGCGAAAGGCGTAGTACAGGATGCCTTTATGAAATTATGGGAGATGAGAGCCGAACTAAATAGGAATTCAAATTTACGGAATTTTCTTTTTACACTGGTGAAAAATAATTGTCTGAATATTTTAAAGCGTAGACAAATTCTTTTGAAGCACCATGAAAACATCCGGGAAATCGAACTTCGTTATCAATATGAAAGTTTGAGCCGGATAAATGACAACTACATGGAGCTTGATGAATTAAAAGATAGGATTGATGAAGCCATTAAAAAACTACCTGAACATTGCAGGATTGTTTTTGAAATGAGTCGTTTTGAGGATATGAAGAACCAGGAAATTTCGGAAAAATTGGGAATTACGCAAAAAGCTGTAGAAGCCCGAATGACCAAAGCGCTAAAAATTCTTAGGGAAGAATTAAAAGACTACTTACCTATATTCCTTTTACTTTCATTGTTTTTTGACTAAGTTTTATTGTGAATCTCTGTTTTCGTTATTCATGGAGAAGAGATTTTCTGTGATATTGAAAAATTGATCTATTAAGGGAAAAAATCTTTTGATATTTTTTGACTTTTTTCGTTAGGGTGCAGGTTATCTTATTTGTTTATTTAAAAACAGACAGCGAATGCAGGAAAATTTGTTATTGCATATTCTCACAGGTGAAGCCTCTTTGGAGGAGAAAGAGGAATTTTATCATTGGCTGGAAAATAATAAAGAAGAACAGGAGCATTTTTTTGATCTAAAAAGTGTATGGCTTTATTCCTCAATGCAAAACGAAGCAGTTGATGTCGATTCAGAATTTAATGCGTTGTGGCATAAAATGGAACATCAGAGAAGGATATCATCAGAGAAACAACAGATAGGGAGAAGGGGGTTTTTCAGGTATGCCGCAATTATTCTTTTGGTGCTGGGAGTAGGTGGTGTTATGGGGTATTTTTTTGCTCAAAACAAGATTGTATATCATGATGCCGGGACGCAAAAGTACACGGCTATGCGCGGAAGTGTGAGTATAGTTGAATTTGCTGATGGAACCAGAGTATGGTTGAATTCTGAATCGAAGGTTACATTTCATGAAGATGTAAAGAATAAGCAACGATTTGCGGAACTTACCGGCGAAGCCTATTTTGAAGTGGCCCACCGTGATGATTGTCCGTTAGTTGTAAAAATAGGCGATTTGGTGGTTCGTGATTTGGGAACAACTTTTAATGTCAAAGCCTATCCGGGAGATAAATACATTGAAACATCTCTTGTGGAAGGGAAAGCTGATATTTTGACAAACACTGGGAAACCGATTGTAGCACTTCATCCGGGAGAAAGTGCCATGTATTATAAGGCCGAGAAACGAATGGAGATTCGCAAGATTACGGAAAATGTATTATCGGCCTGGAGAGAAGGCAAGTTTGTTATTCGGGACCAAAAGCTGGAAGATATCTTTACAGAACTTAGCCGGTGGTATGGCGTTGAGTTTTTGTTTGAAAATAGCAAACTTCGTGACTACAGGTTTACGGGGAACATTAAAAAATCAACAACAGCGCTTCATGTGCTGAAAGTATTACGGGCAACCACTGATTTCAATTACAGAATAATAGAAAGTGTTGATAAACCAGATGTAATTATAATTTATTAGCAAAAAGAATAATTAATAATTTAAATAGGTAAAGCATATGAAGTGAACTTAATGAGCGAAACAAAACCGGGATGCTGGAAACACCCCGGCTACTTTTTGAGAAATGGTTGAGGTAATTTTGCCGATTACCCAAACCAGAATAATTAACAAAAATCAAACAAAATTATGAAGAAAAAACGATTTATCCGAGGCGGTGAATGGCCTGGGTTCATGAAATTTTTGGTAACAATGAAACTTACAACCTTATTTCTTTTTCTTTCCGGGATGGCTATGGCTACGGGAAGCTACTCTCAAAATACCAGATTCAATTTAAATGTTACAGATGCCTCTATTGTTCGGGTACTTGAAGAGATTGAAAAACAAACAGAGTATGGTTTTCTGTTTAAAACTGACCAACTTAACCTGGATGAAAGGTATACGTTAAATTTGAGAGACGCAAGAATTGCAACAGTGATGGATAAAATACTTGATAACAAGGTTTACTCTTATCAGGTTATGGATCGTATCATTGTAATCTCTAAAAGGGATCAGGATGCCATCTCTGGTGAGGCAAATAGACAATCCGGTGTGTCAGGAACTGTTACTGATTCTCAGGGAATGCCATTGCCAGGTGTAACCGTTGTTGTGAAGGGAACCTCGAATGGAACAGTTACTAATCCTGATGGAAAGTATGCATTGGCTAATATTCCGGGCGACGCGATATTGCAATTTTCTTTTGTTGGGATGAGGGCGAAAGAGGTTCCGGTAGAAGGGAAAATTACTATTAATGTGACGATGGAAGAGCAAACGATTGGACTGGAAGAGGTTGTCGCTGTTGGATACGGTACGCTGGAAAGAAAGCAGGTTACCAATGCTGTAACATCTCTATCGGCTGATGAGCTAATGGTTGGTGTTGGAGGAGCTGATATTTCTTCTGCTTTGCAGGGGAAAGTTGGTGGTTTAGTAATGTATAACCTGGGCAGCCCAAACACAGGTACAACCTTTCAGTTGCGTGGGATGTCCTCTCTGAATGCAGGAAATTCGCCGTTAATTGTAATAGATGGTTTCCCGGGAGGAGATATTCGTTCATTAACCCAGGATGATATTAAATCTGTTGATATTTTGAAAGATGCTTCTGCTGGTGCAATATATGGAACCCGTGCGGCTGCAGGGGTAATTCTTATTACTACAAAGAGTGGTTCGAATACAAATGGGAAAGTACATTTAAGTTATAGCTCCGAGTTTAATCATAAACAAAATTATAATGCTCCTGAGATGTTATCGGGCAGTGAGTATTTAGAACATAACATTGGTGCTGATTATGGTTCAGATGTGGACTGGTGGGATGAATTGCTTAATAAAGATAATTTTTCACAAAAGCATCATTTTACTCTTGATATTGGAACAGAAAAGGCACAGGTTTATACTTCATTTTTTTATGAAGATAATCAGGGAATATCATTTAAAGATAGCAGGCAAGACTATGGCGGACGGGTAAATGCCAATTTTAATTTGTTTGACGGGTGGTTGCAAATAAGGCCAAACGTAAGCTACAGACAAGCTGCGCGTGATAATCGCTATCCTAATTTCCAGCAAGCGCTGCGTAACAATCCAACTCGTTCACCTTATGATCCGGATAGCGAAACAGGATACAATGTTTGGTTAAACGAGTCATTGGATTATAATGTTCTGGCTGATGCTAATCTTGGAGATTACGATGGTTTGGATAAATGGTTCAAGCCTGAAGTGACAATAAAATTGAATGTAAAAGCTGTTCCGGGTTTATCTGTTGAGCAGGTTCTTGGTTATGAAAATCGCCAGTGGGAGTTACATGAGTTTACCTCCAAGTACCATAGAAGTGAATTGGAAAATGGTCGAAAAGGAACGGCATCACTCTCTTTTAGCAAAACCGAGAATAAAATTTCACAAGGTTATGCTTCTTATATAAAAGAAATTAATAATGAACATACAATCAATGTTGTAGCGGGATATGATTACTATGAAAAAAATGGCGAAAATTTTGGTATGACCAATTATGATTTCTCTGTTGATGCAATAAAATACTGGAATATAGGAGAAGGTTCTTATTTGAGTGATGGAAAAGCAAGTATGAGTTCTTCAAAGAATGTTACTGAGCGTTTGTTTGCTCTTTTTACCAGGGCCAATTATTCTTATCTGGACAAGTATGTTTTACAGGCATCCATTCGTCATGAAGGTTCCTCAAAATTTGCATCAGATAATCGTTGGGCTAACTTTTGGTCTGCTTCTGCCGGATGGCGCATCTCAAAAGAAGAATTCATGAGCAGTGTTTCCTGGGTAGACGATCTCAAATTACGGTTTGCCTATGGGGTAACCGGGAATAATGATTTCAATGCTACTTATATGGCCAATTTGTTGGGGGCTGATACTTACTGGATGCTACCCAACGGCGATTGGGCGTATTCCTACGGGAAAACACAAAACGTAAATCCAAACTTAGGATGGGAAGAAACCCGCGAATGGGATTTTGGTTTTGATTATACGCTTTTTAATAGCCGTTTATACGGAAAATTTGATTACTACATTAAAACAACCGAAGACATGCTTTACAGTGTGAAGGTTCCTCAACCACCATATACACAAGGAAGCCAGATTCAGAATATTGGAAGTATGGAGGCAAAAGGATGGGAATTTGAAGTTGGCGGAAGCATTATTAATTCGAATGATTTCCGGTGGACTTCAAATCTTAATTTAAGCAGTCAGGCTGGTAAAATAAAAACGTTGTGGGGAGACGATACTTACATAAATGGGGCCGGGTTCCCTGCCCCTGGTTCCCCTGGTTACTCAAATCGAATTGAGGAAGGAACAGACATAGGTTCTTTCTACGTTTGGAAATTTGCAGGGTTTGATGATGATGGTGGATTTCTTCTGTACAATAAAGACGGAGAGGTAATTCCTGCTGCCGAAAAAACAGAAAATGATAAGCAGTACATTGGTAACTATTATCCAAAATTAATTGCCGGATGGAATAATACATTTACATACCGAAACTGGGATTTGGGAATTAATCTACGCAGTTGGATTGATTTTGACGTGTACAATACGATTAATATGTATTATGGCATACAAGACCAGGGAAATACCAATGTATTAAAAGATGCTTATGGCAAATTCAATCATATAAAAGGAGAAAAGCAGATTTCTGATTATTACCTGGAAGATGGGACATTCCTTAAAATTGATGCAATTACATTGGGGTATACAGTACCGGTACACAAGTATACTAAGTTTATTTCAAATGTTCATTTGTATGGTACTGTTGGAAATGTATGGACAATTACAGGTTATAGCGGTATGAATCCTGAAATAAATATTACTGGCTGGGATCAGGGAAAGGAAAAATTTTGGGAAGATTTTTATCCGGTAGTTCGTACATATACGATTGGTCTTAAGGTAAATTTTTAAACATATAGACAGATGAAGAAGAAAATAATAAATTATATATTATCAGCTGTAGTTTGTTTATTCGTTGCTGCAGCTTGCGAAGTAGAACCAACTTTTTATTCACAAACAGTTCCTGAAACATTTTACAATTCACAGGATGCTGTTTGGCAGCGGTTTAACCGCCCTTTTACGCACTGGCGATGGTATGTGGGGCATAATGAACCCCGCTGGATGCTACAGGAGTTGGGAACTGACGAATTTTGTTTGCCTACCCGTGGTAGCGACTGGTATAATGGCGCTGTATATCAGAAATTCCATCACCATGAATACACGGAAGATATGGCTTTTATTGAAACCGGATGGACAAATTTTGCAATGGGGGTTGCCCTATCCTGGGATGCATTGGAAGATCTGGAGAATGTTGATTTTGATGCACTCGGCTTTGAAGAAGGAACACGAGAATCAATGTTAAATCAGCAAAAAACATTGGTCGCTTCGTTTTACCTGGACGGCCTGGATTTCTTCGGTGGCGTGCCGTTGTACACAACAACCCAGAGTGAAGTAAAGGGACGTTCAACCGATTTGGAAACATTCAATTTTATTGATTCTTTATTACAGGATGCTATTCCTAACCTACCCTTAAAAGAGGTATTGGGAGCTAAAGAGAACGGAAGTATAAATCGTGCGGTAGGAGCTGCTTTGCTGGCACGTTTGTATTTCAATGCTAAATCATATATTGGCAAAGATATGTTTTCTGAAGCTGCAGTAATTTGTCAGGATATTATTGACGGAGAGTATGGAACGTATGAATTAGATGAAGACTGGACAAATATTTTTGGTTTTGATAATGAAACTTCTCCCGAGATAATCTGGTCAGTGCCAAGCGAAAATGCAAAGCTGGAAACAGATGGTACTTACTGGTCGTACATGGTTCCCTACAATTACAGGAATTATTTGGGGAGCCTGGAGAATTCAGGGTCAAATAATGGAATTGGCTTAATCCCAGGCTTGGATCCAACCGGTGAGAGATATTCTTACAAATTAGGCGGCGCTTATGCTAAATTCAATGATGAAGATATAAGGAAACAACCTTATGTATATTTAGGTGGCGGTAAATACAGAGGAATGTTCATTGTTGGCGAGTTAATTAACCCGTTAAATCCTGATTGGGTTTGTACCGGCAGCCGTGAATATAGTCAACAGCCACTTACCGTTGTAGATCAGGTGGCTTATTTTGCAAAAGTAGGTTCTGATGAGTATCCTACCGTTGAATCATTGCCTTCCACCATTGCTACAGCCGAGGAAAATTCATGTGTGCGTGTAACCAAGCGCAGTCCCCGCCCTAATCAGGACGAGAAGAACCGGATGTTTGACCCGGATGTACCGGTAATCCGATTGGCAGAAATATATTATATGCTGGCAGAATGCAAAATGAGAGCAGGAGATACCGAAGGAGCTGCTGAACTTATTAATACAGTGAGGGAGCGTTACTTCGAAGGTGAAGATCCGGATCCGGTAACTTCAACAAATTTAGATAAATATCGCATGCTGGATGAGTGGCAGCAAGAGTTCCTGGCAGAAGGTCGTCGTCGTACCGATTTAGTACGTTGGGATGCATATGTTACAGAAAGTTGGTGGGATCATCAGCCAACAAACGATGCTAATTTGAACCGTTTTCCTGTACATTATAGCTTGATTGGGGCTAATAATTTGTTGGAGCAAAATCCAGGTTATTAATTTGTTTCATTAGTTGTGTATCAAAAGAGGAAGGAGAGAAGAGAACGGTTTTCTCTCTTTCTTTTTGAATAACGAATACAGTTCGTGAAAATGGCATAATCAGTAACATTTTTTTTAGCTTTAATCTTAGAACATGTTAAACCCGCTTTATACATTAGGATTTAGAGATATATTGTATATCATAATTCGATATCAGGTAGAAACTACACAGCTCTGAACCCCCTTTAGGTTGGGTGCAACACAGGGACAATCACAGTCGAGTTCCCTGGATCATACATGTGATTGATGCCTTATTATTAGCAAACGTATTTAATTACCAAAGCTATTACAGATTTCTAAATCTTTGATTCAACCTTTCGTAAGAAATTTACTCTTTTCTCTTTTTTACCTGATGTTGTATAATCGCTATTTAGCCATTTTGCATTCTTAATTCCAACACCTTTCAAGGTTTTTTTTATGAAGATACCTTTTATTGGGTTGCCCGATAAAAATTTCAGATACCAAGTTGGATATTCTGAAGTCGTTATTACCGTAGTTTTAGTTATATGAGTAAGTAATCCTTTCAATCCATATTTTGTTTCAACATACGAGAAGTTTTTAAGCATTACCTTATCTACAAAACCTTTTAATACTGCAGGAATATCGTACCACCAAATAGGAAATATAAATATTAGCTCTGATGTTTCCTTTATAATTTCTTGATAATTAAGAACTAATTTGTCTGTAGTTGTACCTTTTGAGTATAGCGCAAGGTCTTTTTCCTGAAGCACTGGGTTAAATTGATCCTTATTCAAGTCTATTACTTGATAATCTTTTGATTTTGCGTCAAGTTTTTTAATTACGGTATCTAATATTGCTTTATTGAAACTACCATGCCACGGATGTGCGAATACGATTGTTGTCTTCATTAAAAATAATTTAAAATTGAACCACAAAAGTATTGGCACACAGATTATTTATAAAGGACAAATGTCTAAAAGGATATTTCTTTTCTCAATCTACTAAGGTGTCTTTGAGTAATACCAAGGTAAGATGCCAGATATTTTAGGGGAACTTTCTGTAAATAATCTGGATTAAACACCAATAAATCTTCATAACGTTTTTTTGCTGATTCCATTTGCAGAGCAAGCAGTCGGTTTTCCATTTCAATATATGATTGTTCTGCAACGAATCTTGAAAATTTAAGCCAATTCTCACTCGAATTCATTAACTCATAATATTGATCGTGCTTGATTACTAATAGTTCCACATTTGTTAGTGCATGGATGTTTTCAAAGGTCACCTTTTGTGTCATGAAAGAAGAGAATGCAGATATTACTTTATTTGGAAAAGTTAAACAGTAAGTTACTTCTTCGTCTTTACTCGAGATGTAAAAATTTCTCAAAACACCTGAGTTTACAAATGCCATCCAGTTACAAATCTTTCCAGCCTCAATCAAAATATCCCCTTTTTCAAATGACTTTGGTTCAAAATAATTTAATCCGTTTGATATTTCTGAATCTTTCAAAATATCAACTGAATTAAGCATGTTTCTAAGGTTTTCTTTCATTTCATTCCAGGTCTTTTCAAAATTCTCACTAACGTTAAAAATTATAGTTGGGGCTCAGTGAGTTACCAAGTCCAATTTCATCGGGTTTTACGTCAAATTTAGCGATTTGTTTTTTTAATTCTTTTGCTATTCCCATCTTTCTTTTTTGGTCGAGGAACAGGTATTGTGAAGGAGGGTTGTATGAAACATTTCTTACTACCTGCAACAGCACTCAAAAATCGATACTGAATTGAAAACAACATAAAAAACAGGCAAAATGAAACAATTCTTTTTTAAGATATCAAAAAAAACAATCGGAAAATCAAACAATGCCCGAAAACAAAATAATTGAAACTACACAGCTTTGAACCCCCTTTAGGTTGGGTGCAACACAGGGACAATCACAGTAGAGTCCCCTGGATCATACGTGTGATTGATCCCTTATTATTAACGGCTGGTTTTTATTCATCACTTCCAACATAATATAATTCATTTTTGTCTTTTGAAAGCTGAAAATGAAAGTGAAATGTCCCATTATTCATCTTTTGATTTGAGAGATACTCTCTTTCAATCGTATTATTTGTTTCAAAATCAATTGTGTCTTTCTTTTCGTAACTGGCACTTGGAACTTTATTCAAGTCTGTAAATGAGCCTTTATAATTTTTTGATGTTCTAATTTTCTTAGCTATTTGTTGGTAGTCAGATTCGGATATTTTCAATGTAAATGTTTCATAATAATCTCTTAATCCGCCACTTTCATTCTCTTTAATTTTAAAGTCATCTTTTAACTCAAATCCATGGTATAAGAGAATTTTTCGGGCATCCTTTTTATTAAAAGTCCAGTCAGATATCCATGGTTGCAGTGCGATTAAAAGACAGATTCCTGTCAATACAATTGCTGAAATAGTTCCAATTTTCTTCCTTCCATATCGTCTAAATGCCCAGTAAATAATGAATATAATTTGAAAGGTAAGAGCAGTCAGCCAGATGAATACTTCGAGAAAATCCAAATTAACCCAAAGTGTCCATGTAATAATAGCTCCCAAAATAAGACCAACAGTCCAGCCAATTGTCTTTTTACCACTTTTTAAGGGTAGTAAAAAACACAAAACAGTCAATCCGTATAAAATGATGGTTAATATTATTGTGAATGTATTCATTTAGTCAAGTTGGGTATGTCCTTGGTTTATTTTTAAACTTGCCGTTAACGTATGTGTATCCGGCTAAGTACAGTTATTTCTCTATTATTAGGTTGGGTCATACGACTGATTTGGGTGTATAACCCAACTTTTTGCTTAACGCAACTTATTGGAGGCAGACAATACTTTTCTCTTGTTATTGCTACTTTTTCTAAATGATTTTGAAATACTGGGTGTGGAAGCATGATTCAAAGTTATGTTATTAGTCTTGCGACATTAAAAATAAACATAATTTCGAAAAAAAGGGACTGGCTTTGGCGGAAATAAAAGGAACAATGCCGCAGGATGACAATCTCACCCAACGTTACCATAACATTCACTTCCCTGGAATATTTTGTTATTTCGGGATTTGTTTCCGGTCGGCACTTTCCCTGCGCTCCGATGTGCCAGGGGAATAAAAGGGTCCGTAATATTTTTAGCAAAAAAACTACATCCATCGCGCCAGCCCATGTTGAGGATGTTAATCAGAATGATATTGAGTCTTCCGGGGAGCTCATTTTTCTGATTTTGGCAACAGAAAGACAAAAAGAAAACCAGAAGTACCGCTATACAAGAAACTGTTAGTTGTTGATTTCATTTCGCAATACTTCTGATTTTACTAAAGAGTTTGTATTATTTTAGTTCAACTTGCTGAATATCTCCGGCTCCTTCACCGCGAATTTGTTTGAAGATTTCAACCATTTCCTTTAACTTTTCCGGATTTTCTTTGGCTTTGTTGGTTTGCTCGCCAATATCTTCAGAGAGATCATACAACTGGTATTCCGGTGAATTTCCTATTTCAATATTTACGGCCTCGATTTTTGCGGGGCCTTTGTAAGGTGGAATCATGGCCCAGTTTCCTTTGCGCAGTGCGGTTCGCGATGTTGCTTCCAGAATAAGTTCGTCGCGCCCCTGCGTTGATCTTCCCATAAAAACATCGAGCATATTTTTACTGTCGGGCCCTGTTTTGTCGCTTCCTACCAATGCTGCCAGCGACGATAAAATATCAATCTGGCTGACCATTGCATCCGAGACCATCGGAGTGATTTTTCCTTCCCAATAAACAAAGAACGGAACTCTGGTGCCTGCTTCAAAAAGGCTGTACTTCCCCCCTCGAAGCGGCCCCCAGGGAGTGTGTTCCCCTAACTTTTCAACGGCATCGTCGTAATAACCATCATTAATAACCGGGCCGTTATCGCTGGAGAAAATAATAAGTGTATTCTCCAGAATTCCTTCGTCCTGTAGGGTTTTAATAAATTCACCTATACACCAGTCGGCTTCCACAATTACATCGCCCCGTGGCCCTAATTCGGTAGAACCAACAAATCTTTTGTTTGGCGTTCTTGGAACATGAGGCTGCTGCAATGCATAGTAAAGAAAAAATGGTTCATTTTTGTGTTGCTTAACGTATTGCTTTGCTTTTCCGAGGAAGGTGTCGGCCATGTCTTCATCAACCCATTTGGCTTTTTCGCCACCTTTCATAAAGCCAATGCGCGGAATTCCGTTTACAATGCTGTTGTTATGCCCGTGATGCCATTTCATTTTAAGCATCTCCGGATTATCCAACCCAGTAGGTTCACCTTCAAAGTTTTTCTGATAATTTACCTGGATAGGATCATTGGGGTCGAGGCCAACAACATCTCCGTTTTCAATAAAAACCGTCGGAACCCTGTCTTGCGTTGCCGCCATAATAAAGGAATAGTCAAACCCCACCTGGTTTGGCCCGGGTGAAATGGTTTTATTCCAATCCACATTACCTGCTCCCAAGCCCAGGTGCCATTTTCCGACAACACCGGTTGTATATCCCTTTTCCTTCAACATTTTTGGAATAGTCAACTGTTCAGTGCCAATAAGCAGGGGCGCCGTTCCCGGAAGAATTTTGGCGTCTTTGTTTCTCCACGGGTATTGTCCGGTGAGCAATGCATACCTGCTTGGACTACAGGTTGCCGAAGATGCATATCCCGTAGTAAAACGCACACCACCATGTGCCAGTTTATCCATATTTGGCGTTTTAATTTTGGTAGCTCCATAAGCACCAACATCGCCATAACCCAGGTCATCCATGTAAATAATTACGATATTGGGTAACTTCTCCGACTCTTCTTGTTGCGGCTTCTTACTGTTTTGGCAACTACTCAGAATAATTGCAAAAAGCATTACATAAAGTCGCAGCAGTTGGTTGTTTTTAGTTAAGTATCTCATAATCTAATTTTGTTTTATCTCATGAAAAGTAGCTCGATTTAACGTCGGTTCCTGATATGAACAAGTTTATCAATTCTTTTTGGAAGAGACAAGAATAAACATCCCTGAACTGGGATTGATTTTTTCAGAAATTATTCCTGATGAACTTTTTACTTTCTTTTTGGTGTAGATATCCTTGATGTTTATTTTACCGGTCATTCCAAGTTCGGTTGCAGCAACTTCTATATTTTGAGCATTTTCGGCATCCCGGTTAAGAAGTAGAACAGCCCTTCTACCATTTTCTAATTTTTTCATCCACACTTCGGTGTTGCCTTCTTTTTTTATACGGCGCCCCTGCTCCGTTGGATCCTGATTTACTGAAATGGCAACTTCATTTGTAATTATTGCTTTTTCTTCCGGCGTCATATTCCTTGGGTCATTCCCCAAAATTAAAGGAGACGACATGATGCACCACAAAGCAAAGTGAGCTTTTTGCTCCTCAACAGTAAGCCCCTGTTCTCCTGTTGCCAGCATATCCGGATCGTTCCAGTAACCATTTCCGGCAAATTGGGCTGCCTCATTGTTCGTTTCAGAAACACCCATTACACTTAAAGGAATTCCGTCGAAAATAGCGCCTTTTGAAACCCGTGCTTTAATATCTCCGGTTGTTCTTGCCATTTGTCCCACTTCCGGATACCAGTCGCGCCAGGTGTAAGCGCTAATGCTTAAAACGATGTCTCGCCCGCAATTATCAAGTATTCCGCGCCATTTTTCGTATGTCTTTTTTAATAACTCCTCATTCCAACCGCCGGCGTATTTGCATTTGTCCAGTTTGATAAAGTCGAGTCCCCAATTAACAAACTGTTGAATCTGCACTTCTTCATGGCCAAATCCACCAACTGCATCGCCACCACAATCGTGAGTGCCAGGAACGGTATGTAATCCAAATTTTAATCCTTTTGAATGAGCGTAGTCGGCCAAAGCTTTTATTCCACTGGGGAATCTTTCAGGATTGGGCAAAAGCTCGCCCTTTTCGTTAAGCTTCACATCTCTCCATCCGCCATCGATTACAAAATATTCATATCCGGCATCCAGCAGACCTTCATCTACAACGGCATCCATACATTCTTTAATCATGTCTTCGTTGATTTCATATTTCCCAAACCAGTTCCAGCTATTCCAACCCATGGGAGGCGTTGGCGCGAGTTGTTTTGGGTGTTGTGCAAATGAAGTTTGTGAAATAATTACAATAAGAAAGAAAAAGTATTTTTTCATAATTATAGGTTTTAATACCATTTTAGCGACAAATTTACCCAATAAAATTTTTGGTGTACAATTCATATCCGGTTATTGATTTTACCAGTTCGGGTGTGAGTTGATGTACCATGTGAGTTATTTTGTCCTGTAAAGCTTTGGTTGATTCGAAAAATTTCATTGCCACCCTGTCTTTCATCCACTGCCACACCTTTTCTGCCGGGTTGAGTTCCGGGGAATAGGCAGGAATCCGCACCAGCCTGATATTTTCCGGGATGGTTATATTCTGGCAGGAATGAAATCCGGCATTGTCAATAACCATTAACTTAAGTTCTTTTGGCCTGTTTCGGCTAAAATCTTTCAGGAAAGCTTCAAAAATAGCGTTGTCCACTTTCGGTGTTTCCCAGTAAAAGGCATCCCCGGTGACAGGAGAAAAGCAACCCCAAAGCCATAACCACTTGTAACTGTGCTGGAACCTGCCTACAGGCCTTATCCCTCTTGATACGAGTACCCGCTTTTGTCTGGTCATTAAACCGAAGCGGCTTTCATCCTGGAAATAAATGTTTATGGACTCATACTTATTTTTATCCAGACTGTTTCTAAACCCCTCAATCAACCCTGGTAGTTTTTTTAAAGGCTTCAACAGCCTGCTCGTCCTTCCTGTGATGTGATTTTCGTGCAATTTTTAGCCTTGAATTTAATCGGGAACGGCAATATTTATATATCACATGGTAAGGGATTTCTTTCCCAAACTCCGATTTTGCCCAATGGCATAGTTCCACATAACTGGTTATATCTGTTGATGCATCCTGCAATTTTCTGGCAATGCCCTGTTTTTCATTATCTGAAAGCTTGTCTTTGCGTTTGCCTCGGCTTGATACCGTCAGGTACCCATCGATGCCTTTCTCCTGGTACATTTGTAGCCAGTTATAAATGGTCTTACGCCCACGTTTTAACTTCTTCGATAATTCATAAGTGTAACGTACCTTGCCTTGTTTTATCAGTAATAATGCTTTCACCCTGCCTTGCTGTAAAAGCTTGTCTTGTTTGCGGAGAAGGTACATCAGGTGTTCCTCGCTTTCCTTGATGGTGATGTCGATTGTTTTTGCCATGATGTCAAGTTAATAATTATTGGGTAAATTAACAAGAAATATGGTATAAGATGCTTATGGAGCAGCCCCGTTTGGTTTATTATATAGTTGATGGAATAAAGTTATAAGGAAAGTTAACAGATGCAATATCTAAAAGCTTCTTTTTATAACTATTACGGAAGTGTTATGGGAGGTAAAAAGAAGTGTTTTTAAATATGAAAGTGCTGTACACTATTCTTATGCACAGCACTTTTCTACAGAATGCTTTGAAGCCTGTTTTACCAATTTTGTATATGGGCTAAGCAAAGCAGCAGACAGACCGTTACAGGAAACGGAGCCTGCCTGTTATTTTTTAACCCTTCAAAACGGCTCATTACAAATATTTCTTTGCAGCGGGGAGGAAGCTTATCTAAACATTCTTCGACTATTTGTGTTAACTCTGCTTCCGCAAACCAAAAGTTTGACAAATTCTCAGGGAGTTGTTCTGTTCGGGATAAATGGGTTAACTTTCTTTGTTTGCGTTTCTCATTTTCAATAAAATCGAGTGATCGATTTTTTACAGCTGTAAACAGATAATTTTTCAGAGAAGTAGATATAGCAATTTGCTCATTTTTCACCCATAGAGTTACAAATAAATCCTGAACAATATCTTCAGCCGTTTCTTCATTACCTGTTATTTTTTCGGCAAAAGCGCACAACCCGCTGTAGTAGTAGTGAAAAATAAAATCGAATACTGTTTTATTTCTGGATTGAATCCCGTTTATAAGAAAAGCTTCATTCAATTTTAATTAGGTTTAGCGCCAAAATTAATGAAATAATAAATAAAACAGGTTGCATGGTAAAAAAAGCCCCGGCGATAAACGTCGGGGCAGGGAACAATGTTCAAACGGGTAATTGTAACTTAACCATTTACATATGTGTGTTACAAAGTGATAGGTACCCCGTTATAAAAGTCAAGTATTTTTGTTCTGAATATATATTCATATTTTGCCTGAAGTAGTTCAGATTGCGCTTCTGTTACATTATTCTTGCTTTGGCTGTATTCAAGTGAATTTACCATTCCTACATTAAACTTCTCTTCGGTATACCGGAAAGCTTCTGTGGTTGATTTTACTGCTTTCTCTGTTGAAATATACCGGTTAAACGCGGCCAGTGCATTTGTGTATGCTTGCTCAATATCTTTTCGCAGCACATTTCGGGTAGACTGCAAAACGTATTCATAGTCGGTAACTTGCAGTTTCGCATTGGAAATTCCGTTTTTAACCTGAAATTGATTGAAAATAGGTATGCTAAGTGTAAATCCCATGGAATAACGTTTGTTGTTTTTTAGCTGTTCCCCAAAATCAATTGAAACACCATTCAGATCAGTATATTTATTATTGTACAAGTTATAATAGTTAGCACCAAAAGATAAACTTGGATACCTGTTCCCTTTGGCAATTTCCAGTTGTTTTTTTGCACTTTCAACTCTTATCTGCGCAGCCCTTATTTCCGGACGTACATTTACTGCATTCTTAAATGCATCAAATGAATTTGCCATTGTTGCATTGGCCTTTATCTCAGGAAGACTTGGTTTGGTTACCTTAAAGCTCTGGGAAACAGGAAGCTCCAAGAACTGATACAGCGTGAGATAGGAAAGCTGAACATTGTTTTGATCTTTCACCAATTGCAACTCTTCCTGAGCCAATTGAGCTTCAATTTCCAGAAGTGCACCACGAGCTGAACTCCCCGCATCGACCAACTGCCGGGTTCGGGCAATCTGTTGATTTGTTACTTTTATTTGTGCTTGCGATACCTGTTCTAATTCTTCAGCAAACAGAATCTCAAGATAAGCTGCAGCAATATTTAAAGTAATGTCATCTTTGGTTTTTTGCAAATCCTGAATGGTTGCCTGTAAATCTAGTTCCCTCTGTTTTATTGTGTTTTGAAGAATAAGCCCGTTCCACAATTTTATATCGCTTGAAAGATATGCATCTATTTGAGATGAGTTCACGTTCTGGTATGTATTATCATAAGATAATGAGCGTCCAAAATTCATGCTGTTTGATACATTCCCATTTAAATTGGGCAAGCGGTTTGATTTTGCCTGATTTAATTGATTTTGTGAATAGCCTGTATTCAGCGCTTGTCTTTTTATCTGGATATTATTTTCCATGGCATAGTCGATACATTTTTGCAACGACCATGTCTCCTGCGCCTCAACTAAATGTCCGGCGGTGAAAAGTATAATCCCCAGAAACAGGGCAAGAAGATTTTTCATTTTTATCTGTATTTTATTTCTAGCTAATTTATATATTCCGTGCTGAACTACCTAACTACCCTTTGCTGGTTTCTCCTTCTTTCGCTTTCTTAGGATCCACTTTTTCGCCCTTAACTTTATCATCCAGCTTCAGCCCTTCAGTAATTTCAATGTTAATTCCATCAGACAGACCTGTTTTTACAAATTGTTTTTTGAAAGCCTGTTCTTCCCCCGTTTGAATCTCTACGAATGACGAATCATTTTCAAATTTCAACATTCCTTCCGGAATTACCATAACACTGTCTTTCCGGTCGAGAACAATATTGGCATTGGCACTGTATCCGGCACGTAAAAACTGTCCTTCTTTTAGTTTTACATCGGCCTTTATTTCAAACTGAATAGCGCCGTTTTCTTCTACTCCTTTGGGAGAAATATATTCCAAAATAGCAGCAAATTTCTCTTTATCAATGGCTCCAATCTCCAGTTCGATAGGCATTCCCTCTTTAATTTTCCCTACTTCGGTTTCGTCAACTTTTCCCTCAAAAATCATATCGTTCATATTTGCAACTGCGGCAATGGTTGTTCCATCATTAAAAGTATTTGCCTGTATTACCGAGTTACCCACTTCGATGGGAACATCGAGCACCATCCCGTTAATAGTAGAACGAACCAGTGTATTAGTAGCGTTTTGTGCCTTTTTTGTTACACCATTCTTAATTAAATCCAGATTATTTTCTGCTGCGCTTAATTCTTCTTTTGCCGAGTCGAAAGCAACTTTGGCATTTTTAAATTCTTCATAAGAGATTACATCTTTGTCGAAAAGCTTTTGCTGACGTTCGTAATCGGTCTGTGCATCGTCATAACTTATCTTTGCTCTATTCATACGTGTTTCAGCCGAGTTTAGCGTAACCATGTCCGGAATAATTTTAATACGGGCCAATACCTGACCTTTGGTTATTCTGTCGCCTGCTTCAATATAAAGCTCATCAATAATTCCGGAAACCTGGGGTTTTATTTCAATTTCAAAACGTGGCACTACCGAACCAGTTGCAACCGTTTTCATTATTACATCACTTATAAACGGATTTTTTGTTTCAAAAACCTCGGGCTTCTTTTTTGATTTATTGTAAAGGAAAAACAATGTTCCTCCAAATGCCCCGATTAAAACGACTAATCCAATAATCTTTAAAACCTTTTTCATGACTTTCTGCTTTTATTTTTTGTTCCTATTGATTTATTTCAACCTTCGATTCTCACTACATCAGTACTCAATTCTCATAATCTATTGCTATGCACCTTCATCGCGCAATGCATCAATTGGCTTAATACTTACTGCACGTTTGGCTGGAATTAGTCCTGCAAAAATACCGGATATTACCAACACTGATAATGCTCCTATCGCCATGTTAAAACTGATTTCGGGGTGCCGGAAAAATATTTCATCGCCACCTGATTCTAATGCAATGTTTAGTAATTCCAGTAAACCAACTCCCAGCGCCAAACCAATATACCCAGCCAAAACTGTAAGGAAAACACTTTCGGCAACAATATGCATAATTACTTTACCGGGAGTAGCTCCAATGGCACGTTGAATTCCTATTTCCCGTGTTCGCTCTTTTATGATAACCAGCATAATATTGCTTACGCCAATTACACCTGCCAGTAAAGTACCGATACCAACAATCCAGGTAAGAATTTGAATACCATTAAACAGTCCCATGTATTTTTTCCATTCCAGTTCAATGTTAAATGAACCAACAGCCTGCAAATCGTCGGGAGCAATATGATGACGGCTTTTTAATAGCTCTTTTAATCTTGTTTCAATTTTACTAACCGGCACTCCCGGCTTGGATGTTACAGAGAAAAAATGGACAACGTCGCCAAAATTGTATGTCTTTTGCATGGTTGAGAACGGAATCATGATGGTTTCCGGCTTTCTGCCTCCTCCAATGTTTATATGTGTTTCCGGATGAACAACTCCTACTACCTGAAAATACACACCATCAATTTTCAGGTATTCCCCAATCGGATCTTCATCTTTATCAAACATTACTTCCACTACACGCTCACCAATAATGCATACTTTCCGGTTTTGCAAAATGTCGATTTCATTTAAAAGCCTTCCCTTAATTGGAGTCCACGGGTCAATTTTGTAAAAATCAGGATAGTCGCCATAAATATTAAACGCCCCCGTTTTTTCTCCGCGAATGGTGTTATCTCCATCGTAAGAATTAGAGCCAAACAAACGTGGTGACAAATACTCAACATCGTTAATATGTGCCTTAATATACTTAATATCTGTATTTTTAAAATTCCATCTTCTTCCACGCTGAAATCCTTCAAAAGGCTTTGATGTGCGCTCAGACCAAAAAAAAGCAGAGTTGGATGCAAATGCCTTAATCCCGTCCATCACTCCGTTTTCCAGTGCCCGCCCGGCTCCCGACATAATGATGAGCATGAAAATTCCCCAAAATACACCAAAAGCAGTCATGAAACTTCGCATACGGTTTTTTTTGAGCGCACTAATTATTTCCTTCCAGAGGTCTAAATCAAACATCTCAGTATTGAGTTTAAATTTTTCAATTATTTTATTCTCATTTCCCTCTATTAGGGATAAATGAGGCTCTTCTATTCATCACGCAATGCTTCTATCGGTTTTATCCGGGCGGCTCTTTTTGCCGGAATATAACCGGCCAGTGCCCCGGCTACTACGAGCAACAGTGTAGCCAAAACAGCTACGTTTAAATCTACCGTAGGATTTCGGAAAATGGTATCTCCGCTTCCTCCATTAGCAGCAGCAGAAGCGGCATACTGTTTTTCTACAAAAAAATTGACGATTTCCATTAACCCAGTACCCAAAACCAACCCTATATATCCGGCGATAGTTGTGATTAATATTGATTCCAGTAGAATTAATCCGATGACAGACCCCGGACTGGCGCCAATGGCTTTCCTTATACCAATTTCCTTGGTTCGCTCTTTTACGGTGATAAGCATAATGTTACTTACCCCAACAACTCCGGCTATAAGTGTTCCGATTCCAATTATCCAGATAAATATTTTTATGGCCTGAAAAATACGCATGGTCTGCATTACATCTTCCAGTTTGTTGTATGAGCCCAGCGCTGATTCGTCGTTAGAATCGAATTTATGATTGCGGGCCAATGCTTCGCGTACTTTTTTCTCAATTGCTTTACTTTCTTCTATAGTATGCGCATTTATGGTTAGTGCAAAATTATGCAAGCGGTTGGAGCCATTAAATACTTTCTGGCCTGTGGAAACCGGGATGTAGGCATTCCTGTGGCGTGTGCCACCTCCTTCTTTACAAATTCCAACTACTTTAAACGGAATGTTGTTTATGCGAACATATTCCCCAATGGCTTCTTTTTCTTTAAAAAGGGCATCGTAAATGTCTTTTCCGAGTACTACCGACTTCCGTGTTTTGTCAATATCTACCTGGTTTATAAAACGTCCTTCCACAACATCAATCGACTCCACTTCTTTTAAATCAGGATGGCAGGTGATAGCCGTGTAACTGCCATATTCATTATTGTAAGAGAATGTGTTCCCACCAATGTAGTATCGGCCTGAAAGGTATTCAACCCCCGGCAAATCTTTTATTATATCGTAATCGGTATTGGTAAGTTTGATTTGTCTTCCTTCCTGCAACCCTTTGTATGGAATACTTGTTTTACCGCTCCATAACCACATGGCATTAATGGCATCGCGCATAAAATTTTGCGATACTCCATTGCTTAAACCATTTCCGGAGCCAAGTAAAATCATGAGCATGAAAATCCCCCAGGCAACACTGAAGCCGGTGAGGAATGTCCTCATTTTATTTTTTTTGATGGTGGCAAGAATCTCCTGCCATTTGTCTATATCGAACATCTTGGTTTTTGTTTGCTATTTTGCAGAATATGAAAAAGGATGATTGAACAGAATTGCTATACAATAGTCATCTCTTTTGCATATTTATTTTTAAATTCATTCATGGCTCCATTGCTGATTACCTCGCCAATAACACCATCTTTCATGTGAATAATTTTGTGCGTCATAGATGCAATATCATGTTCATGCGTTACAAGAATGATGGTAATTCCCTCTGCATTAATGGCTTTTAATATATCCATTACTTCATAAGAAGTGGTGGTGTCCAGTGCTCCGGTAGGTTCGTCGGCAAAAATTATTTTGGGTTTCGAAATGAGAGAACGGGCAATGGCTACCCGTTGTTTTTGTCCACCAGACAGTTCATTGGGCATGTGTTCTGCCCAGTCGCGCAATCCAAGTTTTTCAAGGTACTCAAGAGCCAGTTTATTTCGTTTTTTGCGACTTACCTTTTGATAGTAAAGCGGGAGAGCCACATTTTCCAAGGCATTTTTAAAAGAAATAAGATTAAAAGACTGGAATATAAAACCTACCATTTCGTTACGCAATTTGGCAGCCTGCTTTTCCGACATGTTTTTTACCAATTTCCCGTTTAAATGGTACGAACCTTCATCGTAATTATCCAGAATACCAAGGATGTTAAGCAAGGTTGATTTCCCGGAACCGGATGATCCCATGATGGAAACAAATTCTCCCTGCTCTATGTCCATGTTAATTCCTTTTAAAACATGAAGTGAATTTGTACCTGTTACATACGTTTTGTGAACATTGTTGAGACGAATCATGATAAGTCAATTGTTTTTGTTTTCAAAAATCAAATTACATTTTTGATTTTCAGGCTAAAATAGATGAAATCGAGGTAAACAGACTTCATTTTTTCGATAAACGACATTAATTATTAGGTAAAAACGAATGTGTTGTTCCCCGAAACTTACCTGTTTGACGTCAGAGCTTTGTATTTCGTTACATCAAAATTGATTTTTACCTGCTTTTTTATAAAGTCAGACTTCTGAAAACCTCTGTAAAAGTTTATTTTGTAGTTCTGCCTGAAAAAAAGTAAAAGCTTCCGTATTTTTGACAAGAAATTGAAGAACACATATGGGCTTTAAATCAATATCCTTAAAAATGCCAACTGATTTTTCTGAAGGGCAACTTCGGAGAAAAATCGAAAGGGAACTGGGAATTAAAGATTTTACATTTCAGATTGAAAATAAAAGTCTGGATGCACGCAAAAAACAACATATTTTCTGGATACTGAAAGTAGGCGTGCATTCTCAGGAAATAAAAGGAGAGGAACCGGATATCAGAGAAAAGTTGGAAATTCCTTTCAAAAACCGGAAATCGAAAGTAGTAGTGGTTGGCAGCGGGCCTGCCGGTTTTTTTGCTGCTTTTATTTTGCAGAAAGCCGGTTTTCAGGTAACGCTTATTGAGCGTGGTTCGGATGTTGAAAAACGTGGAAAATCCATTCAATCATTTGAAAAAACAGGTGTTTTTGATGCTCAAAATAATTATGCATTTGGCGAAGGCGGCGCAGGTACTTTTTCCGATGGAAAACTTACCTCACGTTCCAAACATATTTCAAAAGAAAAACAATTTATTTTAGAGAGCTATATCAATGCAGGTGCTCCAGAAGAAATTGCTTATTTGGCTCATCCGCACCTGGGAACTGATAACCTGAGAAAAATCGTTCAAACCTTAAGATTTCAGTTTGAAGAATTGGGCGGCAAAATACATTTTGAAACCTTGTTCCAGGATATTGTCATCAAAAATTCGAATATAACAGAAGCCGTAACTTCTGCCGGGAACATGCCGGTAGATGCACTTTTTATTGCTCCCGGTCATTCAGCTTATGAAACGTACCGAATGCTCATCAGGCGAGGCGTGCCTTTTCGAACAAAGAATTTTGCCATTGGCAGCCGTATGGAACACCGGCAGGAAATTATAAATATTGCACAGTGGGGAACACCAAAATTGCCGGGCGTAAAAGCTGCTGAATATCGGCTTACTTCGCAGTCAGATGGTAAACATCCGGTATTTTCATTTTGCATGTGCCCCGGTGGTATGGTGGTTCCGGCTGCAGCCTATCCGGAAACAAACATTGTAAACGGCATGAGCTATTTCCAAAGAAACGGGAATTTTGCCAATGCAGCGTGTGTTGCCGGAGTACACCCCGATGAGCTGGCCGGAAAAACAATTTCGCCACTGGAAGCTTTAGAATGGCTTGAAACGCTGGAGTCTAAATTTTATCAGTTTACAGGAAACTACTCAGCACCTTCGTGTTCCATTTCTGATTTCTTACATATGAAGCTCAAAATGAAAAACAATGAAAGCAGTTATCCGCTGGGATTGGTCAATGCCCCTCTTTGGGAGTTATTACCAAAACCCGTTGTAACTTCTATGCAAGCCGGGTTACAGGATTTTATACGGAAAATGCACGGGTTTGAAACCGGGAATCTTTTGGGATTTGAAAGCAAAACTTCTTCGCCAGTGCAGGTTCTTCGCGAAAAAGATGGTCGGTGTGTTAATTTTACTAATCTTTATATTATTGGTGAAGGCAGTGGATATGCCGGCGGAATTGTTTCCAGCGCTGCCGACGGGATAAAAGCGGCAATGAATTTTATTTTGAAAAACTAATCATATTATGAAACTAAACAAAAAATACGCTCTGCTACTATTTCTTTGTTTTACATTAGTAAAAAGTGAAGCTCAGTTTAAATGGCCGGGAGGCGCAAAAGCCGCTGTTTGCTTTACCTACGACGATGGACTGGATTGTCAGTTGGATGTTGCTGTTCCTCAGCTTGATGAATTTAACTTAAAAGGAACATTCTTTTGTACCGGGAATTCACTTTCTTTATATTACCGGATGGATGAATGGCGCGAAATTTCAAAAAACGGGCATGAATTGGGAAATCACACGCTTTTTCATCCTTGCGACGGGAATGTGGGCGACTGGGTTAAGCCAGAATATGATCTGAATAAATATACACTGGAACAAATTCTGACTGAATTAAAAACAGCAAATACCTTGTTAAAGGCCATTGACGGAAAGGAGGAAAGAACCTTTGCATACACTTGCAGTAATACCGTAGCTGGAGGTAAAGATTTTACAGACGACATTCAGGATATATTTATTGGTGCCCGCTGCAACGGAACAATTCCTCAAACAATGAAGAATTACAATGTTTATAAAACTCCCAGCTTTTCTGTTGTTAATTTATCAGCCTATGAAATGATTAAAGTAGCTGAAGAAGCCCGCGAAAAAGGAACGATTATCGTTTTTATATTTCATAGTGTGGGCGGTGGTTATTTAAATGTAGATGCCGACCAACATCGTAAATTGTTGGAATATGTTGCAAAAAATAAGGATGACTATTACAATGCTACTTTTGGTGATGTAATGAAATACATCAAAGAGAATCGTTGATTCTCTTTGATTTTTATTTTCAGAAAGTATACTTTTTTTGAATAAAGAAGCCTTGTAAAACAAAACGTTATTGTTGCTAATTCAAATCAATTATCTTTGCGCTGATTTTTAATGAATTGTGGACAGACAATTTTGAAGGACAAATTCCGAAGAAATTGAAATCCATTTTTGGGTAAGAAGAATAAAAATATGCATAAATCAGGTTTTGTAAATATTGTAGGGAACCCAAATGTGGGGAAATCAACCATTATGAATGCACTTGTGGGTGAAAAAATATCGATTATTACTCAGAAGATGCAAACCACACGTCACCGGATAAAAGGGATTGTGAGTGGCGATGACTTTCAGATTGTGTATTCAGATACTCCTGGTATTTTGAAGCCCAGCTATAAATTGCAGGAATCAATGATGAAGTTTGTGGACACTGCCCTCATTGATGCTGATATTATACTTTATGTAACAGATATAAATGAGAAAGCAGATAAGAATCCCCAATACATAGAAAAAGTTCGGAAATCGAATATGCCTGTAATAGTGCTTATTAATAAAATTGATTTATCCAACCAGGACGAAGTGGTAGCGCTTTTTGATCACTGGCGAACAATCTTTCCGGGAGCCGATGTATTCCCTATTTCTGCATTGGAGAAATTTAATATTGAACCCATTTTTGATCGTATTCTGGAGTTGCTGCCCGAAGGCCCGCCGTTTTTTCCAAAAGATGAGCTAACAGATAAAAACGAACGTTTTTTCATTCAGGAAATTATTCGGGAAAAAATATTGCTGAATTATAGTAAGGAGGTTCCCTATTCTGTTGAAATAGAGGTGGAAGAATTTAAGGAATTACCCAATATAATTAACATGCGGGCAGTAATTTATGTAGCACGCGATAGCCAGAAAGGAATCATAATAGGGCGGCAGGGAAAGATGATAAAGAAAATTGGCACAGAAGCCAGAGCAGATGCTGAAGAATTTTTTGGCAAGCAAATATTTTTAGAATTATATGTAAAGGTTGATAAAGAGTGGAGGAACAAAGAGCGGACATTGAAGAAATTTGGGTATGACGCAACGTAGTTTTATCTTTTTTTTCGATAAAACGATAACAAAAGCCTCTAGTTGAAAGAAATATAGAAAATAAAATCAGCCATTAACAAGTTAAGAAAATTAGAAAATGAGTAGCAGAATAGTAGCCATTGTTGGACGGCCAAATGTAGGAAAATCAACTTTATTTAACAGACTTACAGAATCAAGAAAAGCAATTGTTGACGAGATTTCGGGGGTTACACGTGACCGGAATTATGGGAAAGGAGAGTGGAACGGCGTTGAGTTTTCCATAATCGATACAGGCGGTTATGTCGTTAATTCTGACGATATATTTGAAGCAGAAATCAATAAACAAGTGCATTTGGCAATTGATGAAGCAGATGTGATTATGTTTGTGGTTGATGTAGAGGCCGGAATTACAGATCTTGACGATGCAGTTGCCTCTATTTTACGAAGGACCAGTAAGGAAGTTTTACTTGCTGTAAACAAAGTGGACAACAATCAGCGAATTATGGACGCACAGGAGTTTTACGGCCTGGGGCTGGGCGAAATTTACTGCATCTCTTCCATGACCGGAAGCGGTACCGGAGACTTACTGGACGAGTTGGTATTGAAATTCCCGGAGAAAAAGACAACAGAAGAGGATGATATACTGCCACACTTGTCGGTTGTTGGCCGGCCCAATGTCGGAAAATCGTCGTTTATTAATGCATTGATTGGTGTAGAAAGAAATATTGTAACCGATGTTGCGGGGACTACACGCGATTCCATCCATACGAGATATAATAAATTTGGTCATGATTTCGTGATTGTAGATACAGCTGGGTTACGCAAAAAAGGAAAAGTACACGAAGATTTGGAGTTTTACTCTGTTTTACGTTCGGTGCGCACCATAGAGAATTCAGATGTTTGTTTATTACTGATTGATGCCACCCGTGGAGTGGAAGCCCAGGATGTAAACATTTTCAACCTGATAATAAAAAACAAAAAAGGAGTAGTTGTACTTGTAAATAAATGGGATGTGATTGAAAAAGACACCCATTCAACAAAAAAAATGGCCGAAGAAATTCGTGAACGGCTGGCCCCTTTTGTTGACGTACCGATTTTATTTATTTCAGCAAAAACGAAACAGCGGGTACACAAAGCCTTGGAAACAGCTATTGAAGTATATGAAAACCGGAAACAGCGGATAAAAACATCGGAGTTAAATGAAATTCTGCTTGAGGCGGTAGAGGCTTATCCTCCGCCGTCAGTAAAAGGGAAGTACATAAAAATAAAATATGTAACTCAGCTGCCCTCTCAAACGCCGTCTTTTGCACTTTTTGCAAATTTGCCCCAGTATATAAAAGAACCGTACCGGAGATATATTGAAAATAAAATTCGCGAGAATTTTCATTTTACCGGAGTACCGATACAGGTATATTTCAGGCAAAAATAAAGCAGGAATAATTTCCTGTTTTTGATTTTAAAAACTATTCCTGCTTTGGATAAATGAAGTAATTAGTTTACGACTACTTTCATGTCGTATCCTTCCACTGAAATAGTACCACCTGATTCACCTCCGATTAGCTGCAGCTCACTATCTTCTTTTGTCTGCTTTATAATTTTTATTGATTCAGGAATATCGACTTTTGGATATTTTATGTTAAAGTTGACGCGAAATGGCGTTTTGCCGGCATTTATGGTAAGTTTCCCATATTTGCCAACCATGTTTATCTCAGAAAAATGGGAAGGTAAACTGGCTATCGTAACAGCGTCGTTATATCCATCAATTGTAAATGCTGCTACATTCCCTATTCTATATTTTCCGTATTTACTTTCCTTTACCTCTAATTTGTCGACTTCCGTTAACTGGATATTATCATCGTAAGAACTGGTTATTTTAAACTCTTTTGCATCGTTTATCTCCATCTCAGAATATTTTCCGCTGTAAGTAACGTACTGAGCTGATTCAATTTTAAAATTGCAATCGTATAAATCCAGAAGCACATCACTAGCCTTTGCTTTTGAAACAAATTCAGAATACCTGGCTTTGAGATTTATATTTGTTGCATAATCAAAGTAAAATTTATCATCATACGAGTCGATTGATAATGCTCCGGTTTTTGCGGCTTCAAATTTTGAGTATTGGCTTTCTATATTTGCATCGCCGCAAGAATTAAAGGCAATATCTGTATCGTAAAAATTGAAAACGGCCTTTTGGGAGATATCCTGCATTTTTATTTTAGAGTATTTTGAATCGATGGACACATTTTTAGCAAAGCTACCAGCATAAAGATTGCTGCTATATAAATCAAAACGGGCATCTCCTTCAAACGATTGCATCTCAATATCACTGTATTTATTTGTAAGCTCAATGCGAGCTTTTTGGGGAATTTGTAATTCATGACGAATACTGAATTCTCCAATACGAACCTTCTCTCCATTTAGCAGAGTTATAGTTTTCCGGTTATTTGTGGCCACAAGGTTTTTATAGAAACGAGTATTTATTTCCAGGTCTTCGCCATGCAAATTAAAAGCAAAATCGGCAACAGCACTGATTACCTTTTCTACATTTTCTTTTGATGGCCCGCTCACATCAATTTCAGTTTTAATACTTACTGTATTTTCATTGGTGGTCACAATTTTTAGATCTCCCGACTGATTATCCATTAAAATGCGAACGTTTTTTGGAACGGCCGTTGTTTTATTAATTGTTTTTGATGTGTCAAAATCCTGCGCAGTTGTCCAACCTGCAACAAACAGGAGGAATACTGCAAATAGTAGTTTATAATTGAATTGCTTTTTCATGATTCTTCTGTTTTTGAATTTCCATTAATATACGGTTTAATAACTTTATTTTCTTTTGATAATAGTCGAGCATAGCTTCTATAATTTGCTCATTGGGACCTGTTTTGTAAAGATCTTTTTGATAGTCAGCATATATTTCATCCATCTCTGTTAATTCATCAAACAGAAATTTGAAGTTGCTTGTGTCATCGGGTAATTGCAGTTTTACCTCTTCCCATTTTACATTTACCATTTGTTTTAACTGGCTTTCTTCCTGCCCAAGGTCTGTTGAAATATCGGCAAGCGTCAATACGATTACATGTTGCTTGCCGCGTTGTTTATTTACAACAACATAGGTTACCAAAACAGCCAACAGAAAAACAGCTGCAACTTTCCAAAAGGAAGAAAGCAAAACAAACCGTTTTTTTGTATGCATGTTTCTTTCAATTCCCGCCCAAATTGCATCTTCGTCTGGATGCTCAGTATCAAGCTTCCATCTTTTCTCCTTCAGATATTCTTCCAATTTCATTTTCATCTGCTGCATTTTTAATCATTTTCTTCAGCAACTGTTTTGCTCTAAAAAACTGGGTTTTCGCTGTCGATTCAGATATGCCCAGTTGTATTCCAATTTCAGCGTGTTTATATCCTTCCAGTGCATGCATTACTAAAACCTGCCGCGCTCCATCGGGCAATTTTTTTATTAACTGGTGAACAAGCTCCGGGTCTGTTGCTTCATCTATATCTTCCACAATCTCCTCATGTTGCTCTGAAAAAGTTTCTATGTTTAGGCGCGTATATTTTTCTTTACGCATCGCATCAATACTCCGGTTTATTACAATTCTTTTTAACCAGCCGCTAAAGGCCTTCTCATCTTTCAATTTGTCGATTTCTGCAAATGCTTTTATAAAAGCCTCCTGTAAAACATCTTCTGCTGTTTCCTTATTCCCCGTCATCCGCACGGCAATATTAAACATAGCTTTTACATACAAGCGGTACAATTGGTATTGTGCCACTTTGTCCTTCTTTTTGCATTGCCGAATTAAACTGGCTTCTTTTTTCTGATTAGAAATCTTCAAATCAACTACTATTTACTGGTAGGACGAAGTTATTTTAAAAAGGTTGGAATTGTTTTTGCTTTTTTGCAAACAAAAACGTCAACCAGAAAATTTAGACATATTTATTGTTCATGGCTGTATTCTTTGCATCAAGGGAAATAGATATAAATATAAATAGACAACTAAACTACTCAGGAAATTACACATTCACCATTTTCTATAGTTACTATCATAAACACTATTACAGAATCTATTATGCTTGAATGAACTTAGACCGAGAAATGAAATTTGAATGAATAGCAAACCCTGCCTGAACTATGTATAATATCGAAAGCCTCATAAATAAAAGACTTTCGACATCGCACTTTTTCTGGTAGACCCAGCAAGGCAAGTATCGAACCATTTATTGGAGGATTATAATGCTATATTAAATTTTATGAATGCTGAAAAAACTAGTAAGAAACTCAGAGAACTTTACTGATTAATAATGCGACTCTACCGTATCCATCCAATATCCCTGAATGGGAACAAAAACAACAAAGCTCATGTACTTTACATTGGTGGTTTTTGTGCGTTTTTCATGTACCAAACTTTCCACAATTGATACATTTTGCCCTATCAGTTTCGAGAGGTCAGCAGCTACGATTTGCGGCAACCTCATGTTTTCGAGTAAAACAAAAGACGAATAGGTAAACGGAAAGCCAAGCAATTCAATCTCGTCTTCGGCATCTTCGAGCGGATGAAAATACAGTTGGAGACTCTTAAATTCTTTGACCTCTCGTTGAAAGAGTGTTGGCCAAAGGGCTCGTTTTCTTCGATTTCGATAAAATAAAATGGGCGTTACATAGTAGATCCTTTTTGTCCTTCACAGTAAAAAGAAATCTCCTAATGCGGATAAAAGTGCAAACTTAGACGGCGCATTGGCGCATAATCAGCTTAAAGGAGAGAATGAAAACAAACAGGTTTGGGATGAATATGGCGGAACCTCTGGACTGCCTGATATTGTAAAGTCTGTACTAGCACAGCCATCCAATGTTGTCATACTTTTGCGTCGCAATGGTGCACGGGCTTAATACTTTATTATTTCACCGTTAATCTGAAAATAACTTAGAATATAAATGACCAGTTTACGGATATACCACAGCTAATATCGAAACAGTTGGCTTTTTAAATAGAATAGATGTATGGAATTATTTGATATCTACAAAAGAATGGACATTGAGATTGTAAAGGGAAAAGGACGCTTTGTGTGGGATGCCAGGGGCAGTCAATACCTGGATATGTTCGGCGGACACGCCGTGATTTCTGTTGGGCATTCACACCCGCACTATGTCGAAAGACTGACCTACCAGCTGAACCGCTTAGGGTTTTATTCAAATAGTGTGCGAATATCCCTACAGGAGCAATTGGCAGAGAAATTGGGTAAAGCCTGCCAGAAAGAAAACTACCGATTATTTTTATGCAACACAGGAGCGGAAGCCAATGAGAACGCTTTAAAATTAGCCTCTTTTGCTAATGGCAGAAAAAAAGTAATCGCATTTACAGGGGCATTTCATGGCAGAACATCATTAGCTGTAGCGGCAACGGATAACAAGGTAATCTGCGCACCTGTCAACGAAACAGAAAACGTAATTTTTCTGCCACATAATGATGTACAGGCTTTAGAAGAAACCTTTGATAAATACAAGGAGGATATATCTTCTGTAATTGTAGAAGGCATTCAGGGCGTAAGCGGTATTTACGTTTCTGAAGACCCGTTTCTGAAACACATACGCACCCTTTGTGATGCATATGGAGCATATTTTATAGCAGATGCCGTACAGTGCGGATATGGAAGAACAGGAAAGTTCTTTTCGCACGATTACGCCGATGTTGAAGCAGATATATACACTATTGCCAAAGGAATGGGCAACGGTTTTCCTGTAGCAGGGCTTATTATCAGCCCAAAGTTTTCTGCTAAAACAGGAATGCTCGGTACCACCTTTGGGGGCAATCCTTTAGCCTGCGTTGCTGCATTGGCGGTATTGGAAATTTTTGAAACCGAAAACATCATTGAAAACGCTTTCCTCATCGGTAGCTATCTCAAAAACGAATTAGAAAAATTTACCGAAATAAAAGGAGTACGTGGAAAAGGGTTGATGATAGGGCTTGAGCTGCCCGAAAAGTACAAAGGCCTTCGTACAAACCTTATTCGAAAACACCGCATCATAACAGGCGAAGCCGGGCAGAACGTTATCCGCCTGCTTCCCGCATTAAACATTACCAAAGAAGAAGCAGACCTGTTCCTGGCAGCATTAGCGCAAGAGCTTGGTCAGCCTCAATAAATACAAATTTTTACTTAAAAACGAATTAGATGAAAGAAAATATCAATCACGTATTCAGCTTAATAAAAAACGAATTAGAACGCCAGCGTAACAATATCGAGTTAATTGCCTCCGAAAATTTTACATCCTTACAGGTAATGCAGGCAATGGGTACTGTCCTCACCAATAAATATGCTGAAGGTTATCCCGGAAAACGATATTACGGAGGCTGTGAAGTGGTAGATGAAATTGAAACGATAGCTATTCAGCGGTTAAAGGAGATTTTCAATATCAGTTGGGCTAATGTACAGCCTCATAGCGGCTCACAGGCCAATGCCGCCGTTTTCTTAAGCTGTATAAAGCCCGGTGATAAAATCCTGGGGCTGGACTTAACAATGGGCGGACACCTGACACACGGCAGCCAGGCTAATTTTAGCGGAAAAAACCATCAGGCGCTGTTCTATGGCTTAAAAAAGGACACCGAGTTAATTGATTATGAAATGATGGAGCAGATAGCTTTGCGGAAAAAGCCCAAAATGATTATATGCGGTGGCTCTGCATACAGCAGGGATTGGAATTACAAGCTGATACGGGAGATAGCAGATAAAATCGGGGCAATAGTACTTGCCGATATTGCCCACACTGCCGGCCTAATCGCTTGCGGGCTACTAAATGACCCTTTCGACCATTGCCATATCGTAACCTCAACCACCCATAAAACCCTGCGTGGCCCACGGGGCGGCATCATAATGTTACGTAACGATTTTGAAAACCCATGGGGAATTAAAGACAATAAAGGGCAGCTTCGTACAATGTCTCAATTGCTTGACCTTGCTTTGTTTCCCGGAACACAGGGAGGCCCGTTTGAGCATATCATCGCCGCCAAAGCCATCGCTTTTGAGGAGGTTTTAGACGAGGATTTTAAAGTATATACCCGCCAAATTGTATCCAACGCCCAAATAATGGCTGATGCATTTACAGAAAGAGGCTATCATTTGATTAGCGGAGGTACGGATAACCATTTAATGCTTATTGATGTTCGCAATAAAAACCTTACCGGCAAAAAAGCACAGGAAGCATTGGGGAGGGCAAACATTACGCTCAATAAAAATACGATCCCTTTTGATGACAAATCGCCATTCATAACATCCGGCATTCGCTTAGGAGTGCCTGCGCTTACAACCCGTGGTTTAAAAGGAACGGACATGCTCAAAGTTGTTGACATGGTTGACCGGGTATTAACAGATCCAGACAATGAAGCAGAGATAGGGCTTGTCAGAAAAGAAGCAATATCGCTTATGCAGCAGTTTCCACTCTACCCGGAGCTATAAGCACACGGGTAGTAATTAATCAGGAAAGCTTCAATATGGGGCAGCGAGCGGTCAGGCAAGGGTACGCAATACCTTTCGCGGTGGTTCAAAACCGCCCTCTCCCCCGCCCGGTTTATTCTCGGAAACGGACTGAAAATAGCACGATCATAACAATCAAATTTATCTAAGCATTTCAGCCAAAGCCATTACACCTTCTTCCAATTCCTTTTCAGAAAGTGAGCCGTAGCCCAACCGGATACCGTTGATGCTTTTATCAAAGCTGTAAGTATCAGGAGTAACGATTTTAATGCCTTTGTTTTTCAGCTTTTCGGAAAGTTGGGGCCAATTCACCTTCTTTTTAGGAACAATCCAGAATGCCAGCCCACCGTCAGGCACGGTGTAATCCGCTTTATCCTTCATGTTCTTATTAAGCAGTGTTGCCATAAAATCCCTTTTAGCCTTGTAATGGTGCGTAGCCCTTTTGAGATGTCGTTTTAAAGTGCCATCCTTAATTAGTTGTAAAACCGCCTGCTCCATAATGCTGTCGCCCTGCACATCAATAATCTTTCGTAAGTTGCTCACCTTTTCAATCAGCGAGGCATCATTGCTTACCAGATACCCAATACGCAAAGCAGGTGCTACCACCTTGCTCATTGTACCAACGTAAACATAATTCTTCAGTTCCGTAAAACTTGACAACGGCGATACCGGGCGATACCCAAAATGAAACTCATTGTCATAATCATCTTCAATAATGGTAAAGCCATATTCATTTGACAGCCGTATCAATTCTAATCTCCTGCTTAAACTTAATGTTGCAGTAGTTGGATATTGATGGTGAGGGCTGACAAAAACCGCTTTTATCTTTTTTCCTGATTTCAGATATGAAACAACCTCTTCAATAACCAACCCTTTGTCATCCACATTTACAGGCAGCAAATTTGCATGTGAGCTCTCAAACGCTTTCCAGGCAGGTTTATAGCCGGGATTTTCAATAATTACATAATCATCTTTGGTAAGCAGACATTGCGCTGTAAGGTACAATGCCATCTGGCTGCCACGGGTGATACAGATGCTTTGTTCATTCACCTGCATCTTCCGCTGATGATTGAGCATCTGGGCAATCTCTTTCCGAAAAACCTTGTTTCCAAGCTCATCGCCATAGCCCATCATTTTCCATCTTGCCTTTAGATTGAATATCTGGCGGTAGGCTCTTGCCAGTTCTGCAATAGGTGCAATTTTGCTGTTCGGCTGTCCGTCGTCAAACTGTATATGGAAATGTTTGTTTACGGCAGCTTTAACGACAAAAGGCACACGGCTGCTTTTCTGTACCCCTTTGAAGTGTGGCAATGTATCGGCAACAAAAGTTCCCTGCCGTTCTTTGGAAACCAGCCAGCCTTCAACAATCAGCACGTTAAAGGCATCCACAACCGTATTCCTGTTCAGCTTCAAATGCTGTGCAAGGTTTCTGGTACCGGGCAGGGCATCGCCCGCTTTTAATCTTCCCGAATGAACATCCTTTATTATGGCATCAGCTATTTGCAGATAAATAGCTTTATCTGATTTTTCATCTAACTGCATCTGAAAATTCCATCCTCTTAACATCTGGACTACCTTACTTTATTAAAAATCAGTAGTGTCCGACTAAATTAAATAAAAAGAAGGTACTCCCTTTCGGTTTCCCTTCAAAGTTGTAAATTGATTTTTACGAAAACTCTTTACAACATGGGTAAAATTAGTGAAATAAAATTTGTCGGACAGCCGATTTTCAAACAGGTCATCAATTTGATAGAAAAAGTCAACATATCATCCATAGTAAGGTCGTACGACAGCGACAGGTATTATAAAGCATTTAAGAGCAGGACGCACTTAATCACCATGTTGTTTGGGATTTTAAGCCGATGCGATTCGATGACCGAAATATGTGAAGGGCTAAGGGCTTTAGGCGGGAAATTAAACCATCTTGGTTTGGAAAAAGCACCAGCCAAGAGTACCGCCAGCGATGGCTTAAGAAACCGGGACAACCGTTTTTTCGAGGACTTGTATTTTGCATTGGTCGATAAGTATCAATCATTTTTGTCGGACAGCCGGACTTATGGGCTAACATTCAAAGAGGTACTTTTAATTGACTCAACAACAATCCGCTTATTTAGCGACATCTTAAAAGGTGTTGGCCGTAATCCCAGGGGAGATGGGAAAAAGAAGGGCGGTTTAAAAGTCCATATGCTTATTGACGCCGTACAGTCGGTTGGCCGGTTTGTAAAAATCACAGCCGCAAAAGTCCATGACAAAAACTTCCTGAAAAGCCTTGAACTAATATCACATAGTATGATAGTGTTTGACAAAGCTTACAATTATTATCACCAATTTGCCTTGTGGACTACCCAGCAAGTTTATTTTGTTACCCGCCTGAAAAAGAATGCTGTTTATGAGATAATTGAAACAAAACGGGTGCATTACCGCAAGAAAGGAAAGGCAAAAGTGCTACGCGATGAGATTATAGAACTCACATATCATCCCGAGAATGAAAATGGCAAACGGCAGATGAAGGTTTTCAAAAAAATACGTTTGCGCAAAGTATGTTACCAGGATGAAAAGAACAGGTATTTTGAATTCCTGACCAACAACTTCGGGATAAGCGCAGAAGAAGTGGCCTTTCTTTATAAAAAGCGATGGGGCATCGAATTATTGTTCAAAAAAATGAAGCAAAACTTCCAGTTGCATTATTTCTATGGAGAGAACGAAAATGCAATACGTACACAGGTTTGGTGCACGTTAATTGCCCAATTGTTAATGACTGTTATTCAAAAAATTGCTCAAACCAGGAAAGCATTTTCGGTTGTGGCTTCACTAATAAGGATACACCTGATTAGTATGCTTGACATGGTAGAACTATTACGTTGTACCAGTCGCGCATATAAAATCGAAGTTGGCGAACCTCCCGGGCAACTTCAGTTAAACCTGGTTTAGACAGGGGGTCTGTTTTGAAAAAATAAATTAGATGCCCATAAACAGGGCGTTATAGTGAATAAAATTTGAAATCCCGACTTTTGTCGGTTAATAGTGATTAAAAATAAATAATCACAATAGTCCAAATATAAAATAATTTTGTAATTCAAACAGCATAGAAAATAACGTATGATGATTAATGCCGTTTTCTTTAGCATAGACGGACCCCTTTTGAATTTCAGCACACAAAATATCTCTGTACGCACACTCCATGCACTCCATCACCTTAAAGAACAAGGAATAAGGTTTTTTGCAGCATCGGGTCGTTCATTGGAGCAGGTAAAGTGACTGCTCGATTTTCCGCTCGATGATTACATTACTTCCAATGGCTCTTGCTGTTTTAGCTCTGACGGCATGATGTTGGAGCAAGACGTTACCCACACAGGATATTCATAACCTGACAAGCTACCTCCGAGGCTGCAAAGCTCCATTCTCTTTATCGTATATCACGCCAAAATGTATTGAAGGGCGAAATAAGTAAACGGAAATATTAAAAGCGCCATTACTGGACTACCTTATTATTCAAAAACTGCACCACTACACCCGACCAGATATTCTGTAGTTTTGAAGCTCAAATTAAATCATTTTCAATGATGACGATTTAAAGAATTAACAAGGTCGGGTGGTCGAGAGGTTAGGCGAAGGTACGCAATACCTTTTACAATGGTTCGAATCCATTCCCGACCTCAAAATTTTTCAATACATGAAAGCGAACACAACAGTTATAATTCACAGCAAGGTTTCTTATGGATATGTAGGAAACAACACCACATCATTTATATTACAAATGGGCGGTTATGAGGTAATAACTGTCCCCACCGTATTGTATTCCAACCACCTTGGTTATTCCACCGTTGGCGGAGGCAGGGTTTCTGATGAGTTGTTTGCGTCCATCCTGAAAGGTATCACAGACCTGCAAATCCTGAACAACGTTTCCACCGTCATCACAGGCTTTATAGGTTCGGCAGAACAGGTCAGGATAACGGCAGAGTTTATAAAAATGGTAAAAAAGCAAAAGCCCGAAATGATTTATTTGCTCGACCCTGTAATGGGCGATACAGACAAAGGACAATATGTAGAGCCGGACGTTCCAGATGCTATTCTAGAGCATCTTGTTCCTTTATCAGACCTGCTTACCCCTAACCAGTTTGAAGCAGAAAAGATTATAGGTAAGCCAATTGATAAGGTTGAAAATATACACCGGTTATTTCAGAAGCGATTTAATTTGGCGAAACAGCAAATTGTAATTACGGGCGGCAATTTTGATATTCCCGGAACGGATTGGATAAGCAACTGTATTGTGGGAGAAAAAGGCGGCGATATTATCAAAACGCAAAAGATAGATTTGCATCCGCCGGGAACGGGCGAACTGTTTACGGCTCACCTGCACCTTTCAATGCATAAGGGAACAAAACTTAGAGATGCCGTGGTATTATCAGGTAATATTCTTTCGGGGGTTCTGCTAAAAATGCTTAATGATGGCAGAAAAGAATTTGAAATACAGGATATGCTGCATTCAATGAATATCCTGAAACAACCGGACATCAACGTTCAGCCTAAACCGGGGATTAACATCCGAAAACGCACCAAACCATAGAAGCAAGACTTTTTGAGATGCTATCAAAAGTCTTACAGTGGTTTTATAAAACAGTTCGGGAACACCGAATAAGATAGTAGTAACAATTCATAAATTAAAATTCATCAAAATGGAAAAGGCAGTTTTTTATCACACAGGTTGTCCTGTTTGCGTAAGTGCAGAAAAGGACATTTTAAATCTTATTCCTGAGAACCAAGTTGAAGTAATTCATTTGGGTACGGACAAAGAAAAGGTAAACGTAGCTGAAAATGCAGGCGTAAAATCTGTACCGGCATTGGTTTTGCCTAACGGCAATGTGCTGCACATCAACTTTGGTGCTTCAATAGAAGATTTAAAATAAATACCACCTTTAAGCCCGGATATTGCAAAATGTTCGGGCTTAAAATTTTTATTGACGTATGAACGAAGAAATTTTTAAAAACATAGCCATCATACAAAAACGAATAAACAATGCCTGCAAAGAAAGCGGCAGGGATGCCGGCGAGGTAAAATTGCTGCTGGCAACCAAAACCGTACCTGCCGAACGTATTAAAATTGCATTACAGGCAGGGCATACGCTAATAGCCGAAAACAAAATACAGGAAATCAAAGAAAAGTACGAGGCCTTGCAGGAAATCCCGCATACCAATCATTTTATCGGGCATTTGCAAACCAACAAAATCAAAGACCTGCTGAAATACAATGTGTCTTGCATTCAATCGCTTGACCGCTTTGATTTGGCAAAAAAATTACACCAACGCTTACTATTCGAAAACAAAACTATTGAAGTACTCATACAGGTAAACACTTCTTTTGAGGAAAGTAAATTTGGCGTAAATCCTGATAATGCCATTGAACTGGTAAAACAGGTTGCACAGTTGGAAACCCTAAAAATAAAAGGCTTGATGACCATCGGCCTATTTAGTGCAGAAACGGAAAAAGTGCGTAAATGTTTCCGTTTACTCAAAGACATTCAGCAGGAAATTGTTACTTTCAACATTCCGAACGTGGAAATGCAGCAACTGTCAATGGGAATGAGTGGCGATTTGGAAACCGCCATTACCGAGGGAGCCACCATTATACGAGTGGGTACAGCTATTTTTGGGCAAAGAATTTATCCCGACAGTTATTATTGGAACGAGAATAAAAAGCAGTAAGAGAAAATGAATGACGAACAAAAATTGCTTCATACGGCTGGATTATTAGTTTTAAAAGACAATAAGCTCCTTTTGGCGTACAGCAATAACAAGAAAGCGTGGTATCTTCCTGGTGGAAAGCTCGAAGCTGATGAAACTGCCTTGCAAGCATTACAGAGGGAGGTTTTAGAAGAACTCAACCTCAAATTAGAGGAGAAGTTGTTGAAATACTACAGTCATATAACCGCTCCTGCGTATGGCGAAGACACGGATACAACGATGAAACAGGACTGTTTTCTGTACGAACTTCGGCAGAACGTAACGCCGGGAAAAGAAATCGGTGCTGTCAGGTTTTTTGATTATGACAGCTATTTATTGGAACCCGCACAGGTACCGGGTGTGCTACAAACTTTTAAAAAGCTGAAAGGGGATAAATTGTTATAGCAAAACAGGTAAGATGTAATCCGGCACCTTTTCCGCCAGGGGTTGTATCCCAAAATAATTAAACAATGAACGTACATTTTATTCAGCACGAAATATTTGAAGCCCCCGGAGCTTATCTGGAATGGGCAAAGCAAAAAAACCATACAAACACGTTTTCAAAAGTATATGAAAACCAGCCCTTGCCCCAAAAAGCAGATAACATTGATTTGCTGATTGTGATGGGTGGCCCTCAAAGTCCCAACACCACACAGGAAGAATGTCCCCATTTCAATGCAAAAGCAGAGATGGCTTTAATACAAAAATGTATTCAGGCAGGCAAAGCTGTTGTGGGCGTTTGTTTGGGCGCTCAACTTATTGGACAAGCTTTGGGAGCAAAGTTTGAGCGTAGCCCCGAAAAAGAAATCGGAGTATTCCCGATACACCTTACTGAATACGGATTTAAAGACGAAAAAATAAATCATTTCGGCTCCACTTTACCAGTTGGACATTGGCACAGCGATATGCCGGGGCTTACCACAAACAGTAAAATATTAGCCACAAGCATTGGCTGTCCCAAACAAATAGTTGCCTATTCATATTTGGTTTACGGCTTTCAGTGCCATATGGAGCTCACACCCGAAGTGGTTGAATTACTGATTGCCGAAGAACTGGATTTTTTAAGCAATAACACCACACACAAATTTGTCCAAAAGCCCGATGAAATTAGAGGGTATGATTATACGGAAATGAATGATAAGCTGTTTTTGTTTTTAGATAAACTAGTAGATGAGTATGCCAGCGAAAAGTAACTTCAACATCAAAACAGATTGCCAAAATTTCTGAAGTTAGCGCTAATATTGAATTAATTGAAGTACATAAAAGCAGTTTCTTAAATTTGTCATAAGCGAAAAATGGCAGATTTCACCCGTTGTTATATTCTTCTTTTAATCCTAAAATAAAGCAGAATGGAACTAAAAAACTATATAGAAAGATATATTAGCATCTCCGACGATGAGTTTCAACTATTTCTATCCTACCTGACTCATAAATCATTAAAGCCGAAAGAAAAAATTTTGGACATTGGCAACAAGTGCAACCACAGGTTTTATATTAAAAAAGGATGTGTAAAATTATATTCCTACAATGAAAAAGGGAATGAACAGATTTATCATTTCGGAATAGAAAACTGGTGGATTACGGACTATAAAAGCCTTCTGGAAAATAAGCCTTCTGACAAAATTATTGAAGCCATAGAATTAACCGAGATATTAATGTTGAGCAACGACAACTTTGAGATTCTTTGTAAAATATTGCCAAAAACAGAACGGCTATTCAGAATCATCATGGAAAGGTCTTACATCGCTTTTCAAAACAGACTGGAATTTTTATTTAACCAGACTTCAGAAGAGCAATACATCAATTTTATTGAACGTAACGCTGATTTTGTTAAACGAGTACCGCAGTATATGCTGGCGTCCTATTTGGGTATAACCCCTGAATTTGTCAGCAGGGTTCGTTCAAAAAAGTAGTTTTTGCTTATTGACCTAGGTTAAGAACATTCTTGAACGGGCATTCTACCTTTGCTGAAAAGATTAAACAATGAATGCTCTTTCAATAGATTTTCTAAAATCTGCAACACTAGGAATTTTGGCCTCTCTATCCATTTTTATTTGTATAGAGCTAGACTTACCTGCATGGGTTTTGTTTATTGGATGGTCAAGCCATGGATTATTCTGTGAAAAGCCCAAACACATCTTCCCCACACTATTTCAGGAAACAGCAGGAATGCTCCTGGCATTTTTGATTAATATATTGGGGGCCAGTATCAGTGAAAAAAGTTACGGAGTTTTAATTTCAGTATTCCTGGTAGTTGGGCTGCTATTCTGGGTCACAAAACTTAAAAAGCTAAATAATATAACAGCTTACTTTATGGGAATGACTGCCTGGTTTAGCTTTCAATCGAATGATTTAGAAGATGTATTAATTTTAATTTTAAGCCTGCTGTTTGGATTCTGCTTTGGGCTTGCCTACTCTTATTTAAGCCAAATAATTGATTCTCAAAATAAATAAAATAATCGTTATGGAAAAAAGAATTAGTATTAAAGACCTCGAACCCAATGCGTATAAAGCCATGTTTCAAATGGAAAAATATTTGTCTTCATGCAACTTGGAGAAAAAATATTTAGAACTTATAAAAGTAAGAGCCTCTCAAATTAATGGTTGCGCCTATTGTATTGAAATTCATGTAAAAGATGCCTTAGAGATGGGAGAAAGTCAACGAAGGCTTTTTGCATTAAGCGCATGGTGGGAATCGCCACTGTTTGATGAAAAGGAAAAGGTGTTATTGAAAATGACTGAAGAAATTACCAATATCACTGATAAGGGACTAACAACAAGTACCTACGAAAGCGCTAAAAAACTTTTCTCTGATAATGAAATTGCACAAGCAATTATGCAAATTATAGCAATAAATTCATGGAACAGAATTGCAATTTCAACACATATGATACATGAAAAATAAATATTGCCAAATGTAGATAGCCCAAAGGTTTTAGAACAGGTATTTATTATTGGCGTGTTCTAATCCTAAACATTTATTATACAGATTTGAAAATACATTATCAAAAAAGACTGAAATCATATTAAACTTTAATATTTGCGACACTGAACTTTTAAAATACATTTTTCATAATCAATTTATCCACCATAAGTGGTTGTTTATTAATGATAAAAAAACGAAGTTACTCAGTTTATTATCTAAGCCTTCGCAAATAACAAACCAGCAAATGTAAAGTGCCTATGAGAATTTTTGGATTTTCGTCAACTTTTAGCAACGAAATTTAACGACCAGACGCACTGTTAATTGATTGATAATCAATAAGAAATCTTCTGTTTTTGTCGGTTTATGGATGTCGGTTTTATATCTTTATATGATTGATTTTCAATCATACATGAACATTTAACGTCTTGTTGATATTCCCGAAATTATAGTCTCAAATATTGAATTTAAGCCACCAATAATACACATTTATGCCTCCTTGTCCGGGAAGCGGGCAAAATGCCCTGAATGTAAAAAATACAGTGATTCTGTACAATCAAGCTCATTTTTGGATAAACTAAGAGTAATTGATAAAGAAGAATTGATATACGAGATAACGGAATTTTTGCAGAATATAAAGAACGTCAAAAATGCAAGTTCTCAATTTTGACTACCAAAATTACAAGGTATAAACATTCGAGTCACCTTTCCTCGCACTATACTGAAGCTTTTTGTAACCCTTATACTTGCCTGGTTTAAATTTAAGAATCTTTGTTGTAGATTTAGAAATACTTTATCTTTAGCAATGTCAAATGAACACAAATGAATTCGATCTATTCAAAATTGACACCACTAAAAACAAAAAGCTCCGTAAATCATTGATTTAAAGAGCATATTTAAACTAAATAGTAGTCCCGACGGGAATCGAACCCATATCTACAGTTTAGGAAACTGCTATTCTATCCGTTGAACTACGGGACCTTATATTTCTGAGGGTGCAAAAATAGCAAAAACCTTTTTCCTCGCAAACATAAAATCTTGCTATCGTCCCTGTTAAAACTTTTATTGATAATTAACCAATATTATCCAACGATTTTTCTGGTGAACTCAACCGCTCTTTGAGTTCAAGTACCTTTTTTAAATCAACAGACTCAAATATTTTTAAAATATGGTTTTCCGTTTCATCAAACCCAATTTGATAAATTTCTTTCGCCTTATTAAAGTTAAACGTACTAAACTCGCGGGTTGAAGGAGGTTCAATCAGAAAGTCACATATTTCTTTACTTTTCTCCACATTCTGCGCAATTCCCAACCTAAAGCACCTTTCAGCAACAGACATTAAACCTTTTACATCTTTCTCTGGCCCGTTGTGATTTACATGTACACCTATTAAAATCTGACATTTATTACGAATAGCTTCTGCCGGCAAATTATTCAGTAAGCCTCCGTCAACATACGTTTGCCCGTCAATAACCTGAGCCTCAAAAACAACCGGAATAGATGCAGATGCAAGCACCCACTGGAACAACTTTCCACTCGATTTTAGCTCCATCATTCCACTGTTGAGATTGGTAACGGCACAATAGAACGGCATCTTCAACGCTGAGAAATCATCTCTTTCAATCATTTGCGTTAATATTTCCATCACCTTGTCCATATCAACTAACCCGCTAAAGGGCATGTGCCAATTTATAAGCTTATGAAATTTTCGGGAGGCCACAATTTCCAGTATTTTCTGCGGAGCGTAACCGGCGGCATACAATGCTCCTACAATAGCTCCCATACTGGTACCTGAAATCACTTCAGGTTTAATACCATATTTTTCCAGAGCCTCGAGTACTCCAATATGTGCAATTCCGCGGGCACCTCCCCCACTCAGGGCAATACCAAACTTTACCCGGTTTATTTTACTAGTTTGAATCAAGTCCATTTAGAGCAATTTGTTTTAGACTAAAATACGAAATGAAGGAGAAGAATAAAAACAGAAAATTATACTGTTTGAATGTTTTTAACTAAACCATTATGTACCAGAAATGATTGAATGATATCCAAAATGAATGAAAAGATATGAGAAGAAAGTCGTGAGCAAACAAAAAACAGGAGTGATTTTCTCAATACTCAAATCTCTTTACTAATATCCACATCTAATAACAGATAAATTGATAGAAATTGCAAGTAGCTGCAATTACAAAGGTTTACCCATTAATTTGAGACGCCTAAACCTGCTCCCAACCTTGACGATAGGTATGCCGAATCCATTCTTCTGCTGTTTCAAATGCCGGAAGCCGGGCAAAGTCCTTCTGAAATCTTGGGTCGCCATTTACGATTTCAAAATGATCTTTACTTATAATAGATAATTCATCGTTCGGCCCAATGTTTTTAAATCGCATATTAGGCCCGTCCCACAACAACTTTCTCCGAAGGCTTTGAAGGCGTACCGCCAGCACTCCCATTACAACCATTTCATTTAGAGGAGCAGCATACTCAAAATTAGAAGAAGCTTCCAACCTCCCCCCCTTATCCTCTTTACAGGCACGAATCCAGTCCTGCTCATGTCCACCATCCATTGCATTTGAGATGCGACGTATCGATTTTGGTGGCTGATTAAAATGAGCCATCTCTGAAGTAGGAAGCAGAGTTGGATTTTTTGCATAGGTCCCACACATTATTTTCCCGTTGGTTCCGTAAAAAATGCAACCTCCACTGTCATCGCCCATTTGCTCACCAGCCATCAATTCATCAGGGCGGGGAGGCATTAAACCACCATCGTACCAGTTTACAGTAACTGGCGGCATGGCAACCTTAGGCAAGTTATCTCTACGGGGAAATTCATATCGAACAAACTCAGCATTGGGAGCCGACTCTGTATTCACGGTTGTTGACGAACCTTGCACCGCAGTTGGATATTCAAGCATTAAAGCTTTAAAAACAGGATCGAGAATGTGGCAGGCCATATCGCCCAGCGCTCCTGTTCCAAAATCCCACCAGCCTCGCCAGTTCCACGGATGATAAATTTCATTGTAAGGGCGCCACTTCGCCGGCCCAATAAACAAATCCCAGTCGAGCGTTTTAGGCACCCGCTGCTCTTTTCTAGGACGTTCCAGTCCCTGTGGCCAGATAGGACGATTTGTCCAGGCATCTACATGTGTTATTTCGCCAATCGTTCCAGCCCAAATCCACTCACATATCTGACGAATTCCTTCATCTGAATTTCCCTGGTTTCCCATTTGTGTGGCCACTCCGTAAGTACGCGCAGTATCCCGCAAAACCCGTGATTCATAAACAGAATGCGTAAGTGGCTTCTGAACATACACATGATAACCCAGACGCATAGCCATAACTGCTGCCAGCGCATGAGAATGATCGGGAGTAGCTATCATTACCGCATCAATGTCTTTTTGTTTATCAAACATTTCACGATAATCTTTATACTGTTTTGCTACAGGCCAACGGGCAAATGAATTCCGACCGGCATAATTCCAATCGACATCACAAAGAGCAACAATATTTTCCGTTTCCATATGCCGCAAATTGGTATGCCCCATTCCGCCAACACCTATCCCGGCAATATTTAACTTATCGCCAGGTGGTTTATGTCCAAGTCCGGCAATTACTGTTGATGGAAGAATGGTTATTCCTGCAAATGCAGCAGCGGATGTTCCGATAAAATTACGTCGCGAAAACTTTTGCTCCTCTTTCATACTTATTTTACTCATTAGAAAGTTATAGACCGATGCCAAATTAGAAAAAATATCAATTCTTACCTATTTTTTTATTTTAGCCCAAACTGAATTAACATAGTTTAGCAGACACAGCTTTAAAACAAAAAAGGGTACGTGAAAACATGTACCCTTTGTATAAATTGTATGAATTATATTCTTATGCCGGCATATCTGGCAAACTCCAGGGTTTGCGATATGTGTGCTTAATTAATTCTTCTGAGAACGCCTTTGCAGGAATAGGATCTGTATATTTAGTATCAAATTTAGGATCTCCTTCTTCAATATGGAAGTCATCACTTTGAACAATTCTGATTTTTTCATCATCAGAAATATTGGTGAATTGCATATTTACACCATCCCAATCCAATTCTTTATACAATGACTGCAAACGTACTGCCAGAACACCCATTACAACCATTTCATTGAATGGACCTGCTTCACTAAAATCAGAAGCTGTAGAAACGCGGTTTTCAGGAGTTTCTTTACAAGCGCGAACCCAATCCATTTCATGGCTTGTTTCAACTCTTCTTCGGAATTTAGGAGCATCCGGAACACGACCTGAAAGTAACCATGGATCTTTACCATAACAACCACAAATCAATTTATCTTTTGTTCCATGGAAACAAACATAACCACCAGCATTGTTCGGATCTTTTCCAGCAGGCCATCCTTTAGGAAGCATTGGTTTAATTCCACCATCAGTCCAATATACTTCAACTTCCGGCAATTCAGCACTTTTTTTCATTCCCTTCCATGCACGTTTTGGTTTTCTAGCAGGGTATGTAAGTTTTACTGACTGGGCAGTAGGAGCACAATCTTTCAATAATAAAGTAGAGCTACCTTGTGCGTGAATTGGGTAACCTAATTCAAGACCAACAAATACAGGATGCAAAATATGGCAAGCCATATCGCCAAGTGCGCCTGTTCCGTAATCCCACCAGCCACGCCAGTTCCATGGATGGTAAATCTGGTTGTACGGACGCATTCTTGCAGGACCGGTAAATAAATCCCAATCTAAAGTTTCAGGAACCCAGTCACCGCGGGTAGGAGTATTTAATCCTTGAGGCCAAATGGGACGGTTAGTAAATGTTTCTACTTTTCTTACTTCTCCAATTTCACCATTGGCTAACCACTCAGTAGTCAGGTTAACACCTTCACCAGATGAGCCCTGGTTACCCATTTGCGTTGCAACTTTGTATTTATCTGCCAATTTGGTAAGCAACCTTGATTCATAAACTGTATGAGTCAACGGTTTTTGAACATAAACATGTTTCCCCATTGTAATGGCATTAGCGGCAATAATAGCATGTGTATGGTCAGCTGTTGCAACCAATACAGCATCAATATTATTCCCCATCTCATCATACATCTTCCGCCAATCTTTATATCGTTTAGCCTTAGGGTATTTATCAAATGTTTTACCAGCATATTTCCAGTCAACATCACAAAGCGCAACGATGTTTTCTTCTGTTAAATTTCTGAGGTTGCTGGCACCCATACCACCAACTCCAACACCAGCAATATTTAATTTATCGCTGGGTGCTTTATGCCCTAATCCAGCCACTACATGGCTTGGCACGATTGTAATTCCGGCAGCAACAGCAGCCGTTGTTCCAATAAAGGAGCGTCGAGAGAAACTGTTTTTACTTGAATTTTTTTCCATAATTTATTAATGTTTTATTGGATAGGTATTTTTGTTAATATTCCTATTTTCTAAAAAGAATGCTAAATATAGTGATATTAATACTTCGTTCAAAGACGCTTTTATGTTTCCTGTAAATTAAAATAAAAAAAATGGCATCAATGAAAGCAGCTCTTTTCATCATTTATTATTATAATAAATTAAATTACAATACCTTACTTTCAAAAAATAGCTTTTTTCTATTTGTGTTAAAAAAAATCAATTTGATTGAGGGTAGCAATGTCTCTATATTTGCTACATGCTTTATTAAACCTGAATATTAATTAACCTTTTAAAAAAATATACTATGTTAACAGTAGGAGACAAATTCCCGGAATTTAAGAAACAAGCCGTTTTGGCAAACAAGGAATTTAGTGAAATTAGTTCAGAAGAGTACAAGAAAGAAGGCAAATGGATGGTGATGTTCTGGTATCCAAAAGACTTTACATTTGTTTGCCCAACAGAGATTATTGAGTTTAGTAAGAACAATGATAAGTTTGAAAAATTAGGCGCTGTTGTGTATGGGGCTTCCACAGATACTGATGCCGTTCACCTGGCCTGGAGAGAAAACGATCCGAGGCTTGCTGATCTGAAATTTCCATTAATTGCTGATACTTCAAAATCACTTAGTGAAGAATTGGGAATTCTACAGCCTGAAAAAGTGGCTTACCGTGCTACATTTATTGTTGATCCAGAAGGAACAATACAATGGGTAAATGTAAACAATGATGCTACCGGGCGTAATGTAGCAGAGGTTCTCAGAGCCCTGGAAGCAACTCAAAACCCAGGACTTACAGCCTGCGACTGGGTGCCTGGCCAAGCAACATTATAATATAACAATTACATAAACGGCAAAGACTATGACGATAAGAAAAGTAAAATCCGTATGGCAAGGAACACTTAAAGATGGTGAAGGTAAAATGGATATTACCGGGTACAGTGGCCCGTTTACCTTTGCTTCCCGTTTTGAAAATGGGAAAGGAACAAATCCGGAAGAACTAGTTGGCGCTGCGCAAGCCGGATGTTATTCCATGTTTTTGTCGGCACTAATAAGCGAAGAAAAACTAGTGCCGGAAAGTATAGAAACAGAAGCAAGTGTAACACTGGGCGAACTAGATGGAGGCCCGGCAATTACAAAAATTAAACTAGAGTGTGTTGTTAAATGTGAAGGTCTTTCAAAAGAAAAATTTGATGAGCTTGCTTTAACAGCAAAAGAGAAATGTCCGATTTCCAGACTTTATGCCGGAGGAACAGCAAATATTGAACTGGATGCCAAATTGGTTTAACTACAAATAAAACCAGCAAGAATAGCGTTTATAACGCATATATTATAGAAAAAGGAGCATGAATGCTCCTTTTTCTATAATATATTGCCCGAATTTATTCTTCATAAAATACATTCTCGCAAATTCACTTTCAGACAAAAAAACCTCCTCACCAAAGTGAGAAGGTTGTTCTATATTTTCTTATCAGCGAGATTATTTGCTTAACCTGGCAACTAAATATTCACGGTTTAAACGAGCAATATTAGTAATAGAAATGCTCTTTGGACATTCTGCTTCACATGCTCCGGTATTTGTACAACCACCGAAACCAAGCTCATCCATTTTTGCAACCATATTTTCTGCCCGTTTTTTAGCCTCTACCTTTCCTTGCGGGAGTTTGGCCAAATGCGAAACTTTAGCAGATACAAACAACATTGCCGAGGAGTTTTTACAAGCTGCAACGCATGCCCCGCAACCAATACAAGCTGCTGCATCCATTGATTCTTCCGCATCTTCGTATGCTACCGGAATAGAATTTGCATCAGGAACACCACCCGTATTTACCGAAACAAAACCTCCTGCCTGTAAAATCTTGTCAAAAGCAGTACGATTTACTATCAAATCCTTAATTACAGGAAATGCAGCCGCACGCCATGGTTCAATAGTAATGGTTTCACCGTCGGTGAACTTACGCATGTGCAACTGGCAAGTTGTAACTTCAGTGTCTGGCCCGTGAGGGCGCCCGTTAATATACAAACTACAAGTTCCACAAATACCTTCGCGACAGTCGTGGTCAAAAGCAATTGGATCGATTCCTTTTTCAATCAGGTCATTATTTAAAATATCCATCATTTCAAGGAAAGAAGACCCGGTAGATATGTTTTCGATAACGTAAGTTTCAAACTTACCTTTGTCTGCAGCATTTTTTTGTCTCCAGACTTTTATATTTAATTTTTTCAGAATTTTATCGGCCATAATCTTAAAGATTTATGAATTATAAATTTTCGATTGATTACTTATAAGAACGTTGCGTTAATTTAACATTCTCAAATACCAAATCTTCTTTGTGTAACATCGGTTCCTTTCCTTCGCCTTTGTACTCCCAGCAAGAAACGTATGTAAATTCTTCGTCGTTACGTTTTGCTTCGCCTTCTTCTGTTGCCGATTCTTCGCGAAAGTGCCCACCACAAGACTCATTCCTGTTTAATGCATCACGAGCCATCAAATCTCCAATTTCAAGGAAGTCAGCCACACGACCGGCTTTTTCCAGTTCCGGGTTCAGGTTATCCAATTCACCTGGAATTTTTACATCTTTCCAGAATTCCTCGCGAATTTCTTTAATACTGTCGATGGCTTTTTTCAAACCTTCAGCGTTTCTTGACATTCCAACACAGTCCCACATTATATGGCCTAGTTTTTTATGGAAATAGTCAACTGGTTTAGAACCTTTTATGCTGTAAAGTTTTTTCAATCTCCCGGTGATTTCTTTTTCAGCTTCCGCAAATTCAGGAGCATTGATATCAATTTTGGGCACCATAATTTCGCCTGCAAGATAATCACCAATGGTATATGGAAGAACGAAATATCCATCAGCCAATCCCTGCATCAAAGCCGAAGCTCCCAACCGGTTTGCACCGTGGTCAGAGAAATTTGCTTCACCAATAGAATACAAACCAGGAACAGTTGTCATCAAGTTATAATCTACCCAGGTTCCCCCCATTGAATAGTGGATTGCAGGATAAATCATCATTGGATTTTTGTATGGATCTACGTCAGTAATTTTTTCGTACATCTGGAAAAGGTTTCCGTAACGGGCGGCAATTACATCTTTCCCTAAGCGGTCGATAGCGTATTTAAAATCGAGGAAGACTGCTTTACCTTCACCGTTTACACCAAATCCGGCATCACAACGTTCTTTTGCAGCACGCGACGCAACATCACGCGGAACGAGGTTTCCGTAAGAAGGATATCTTCTTTCCAAATAGAAATCGCGATCTTCATCCGGAATGTCATTGGCAGTAATTTCACCTTTCTGCAATTTTACTGCATCTTCTTTTTTCTTTGGAACCCAAACACGACCGTCGTTACGTAATGATTCAGACATCAACGTAAGTTTCGACTGCTGGTCGCCGTGAACAGGAATACATGTTGGATGAATCTGAACAAAACATGGGTTAGCCATCAAAGCACCTTTTTTGTAACATTGCCATGCAGCCGAACCGTTACTTCCCATTGCATTTGTTGAAAGGAAGAAAACGTTTCCATAGCCACCAGTTGCAACAACTACAGCGTGTGCTCCGTGCCTTTCAATTTTTCCTGTTACCAAGTCGCGGGCAATAATACCGCGTGCTTTTCCGTCAATCTTCACCACGTCCAACATTTCGTGGCGGTTGTACATATCAACATTTCCTTTGGAAATCTGACGGTTCAAAGCCTGGTAAGCACCTAACAACAATTGCTGTCCGGTTTGTCCGCGTGCATAAAATGTACGACTTACCAACACACCACCAAATGAACGGTTTGCTAATAAACCGCCGTATTCACGACCAAACGGCACCCCCTGTGCAACACATTGGTCAATAATATTTGGAGAAACTTCAGCCAGACGATAAACGTTTGCTTCGCGTGCACGATAGTCTCCTCCTTTAATTGTATCATAAAATAACCGGTAAACCGAGTCATTATCGTTCTGATAGTTTTTAGCAGCATTAATCCCCCCTTGTGCAGCAATTGAGTGCGCACGACGCGGGCTGTCCTGATAACAGAATGCTTTTACTTTATATCCTAATTCAGCCAATGAAGCTGCTGCAGATGCGCCCCCTAATCCGGTTCCAACCACAATAACTTCAAGCTTACGTTTGTTTGCCGGACTAACTACTTTTATGTTTGCTTTATGCTTACTCCATTTTTCAGCGAGAGGTCCTTCCGGTATCCTTGAATTCAATATACTCATAATAAACTCCTTTCTAACATTTAAAATTTAATGAGAAAATACAACGGGATTACGGCAAAGCCTACAGCTACAATAACGGCATAAGCATAACCTATTACTTGCCATCTTTTCATCCAGTGTTTGTTATTCAACCCTAACGTTTGGAACGCCGACCAGAATCCATGAGAAAGATGGAATCCAAGAAGCAGGCCAGCCAAAACATAAAAAATACAATAACCAACACTTCCTTTAAATAACCCGGCAACCAAGCTATATGTATCTTCCATTTCTTCACCTCCTACCATTACAGTATTCATTGAATGAGAATCAAACTTAATTACCCAGAAAAAATTCATAACATGGATGATAAGGAAAACCAGAACCAATGCCCCTAATATTAGCATATTCCTGGAAGCCCAGGAACTGGCACCGCTCATGTTCTTTTTGTTATACTTAACAGGCCTTGCTTTCCAGTTTACGGTCTCCAAATAAAACGACCATAAAATATGGATTAGAAAACCTAGCCCTAAGAGGGGTTCCATTATTTTAATGGCAGGGTTTGTTGCCATAAAATGTGCCCCCAAATTAAAAAGCTCGCCGCTGTCGTCGACAATCAGCAATAAATTCAATGCCAAGTGAACTGCGATAAAGGCTACCAGGAAAAGCCCGGTAATACTCATCAGGAACTTTCGTCCAATTGACGCCGCTAAAAACTTACTCATAGATATTTTATTTTGGTTTAATTCATAAAAAATTATGACTGTACAAAAGTAGATGAACCTAGTATACTCCCAAAAAGGAAGGGTTTAAATTTAGCTAATTTATATCGTTTCTACGAAGAATTTAATTCATTATTAACTTTCGAAATCAGGGAGGATATAAAAAGTATTTTTGAAGTGAGGCTTTCTTCTTTCCTGGAAATACAGAGAATAATGATTCATTTATTTCTATTTCAACTCTTTAAAAGCACGACTCCATTCCCGCAAAGAAAATTCGGTAGTTAATGCAATTATTTCCGTAGGCTGTGCAAAACTTTCAATCCTTTCTGTTTCAACTGAACCAAAAGTACATTGTACTGCCACCGAGTTGCCATCATTCAAATTTACAAAACCTTTTATTCTGAATGCTTTCTTCGACCAATCCTTTAAAAAGTCCAAAAGGGAGTGCTCTGATATTTTCCGCCCGCTTTTGATAACCATTGCCCTTACATCAGGCCGTTCCATCGGTTTTACGTTATCCAAATAAAATTTATCGACAGCACTGTTACCCAGTTCAAAATCAATATTACAGAAGGACGTTGCTTTAAAATCAGCAAACGGATTGATTTGCTTTATCTCCTTCGTCACATCGTCCGGATCGTTTTCTATTAAATCGATTTTGTTTAAAACAACCACATCGGCCATCCGCAACTGATGAACAACCCGCTGCTTCATTAACCCCGTTTTTGAAAAATTTTGCGCATCAACAATACACCAATTTGAAGCCAGAAATATTTTCCTGGCCAGTGTACCAGATGAAAGAACCTCGGTGATGGAAGTTGTGTCTGATAATCCTGAAGTTTCGATTATTACAACATCCGGCTGGTTCTCATCAACAAATTTCTCGAGCGAGCGAACAAAATTCCCCAACAGACATACACAAAAAACAGAGCCATTGTTTATCTCAAGCAAGTTAAAATTGTTACCTGTTTCTTTTAGTTCTACTCCATCAATATTTGCAGGAGCAAACTCATTCTGAATAACCCCAATTTTTGTTTTATCAGAATACTTGTCGATAATTCGTTTTAACAATGTGGTTTTCCCACTTCCTAAAAAACCAGAGATAATATGAAATGGTATTTTCTGCATAATTGCTTAGTTCGTTTCCCAACACAAATATAACCAACAAAAGCATCTATCTTTTATCAACTGCTTCCCGGACTTTTAAAATATGCATAGGAGTTGTACCACAACAACCACCAATTACATTTGCTCCAGCCAAAATAATTTCAGGGACCAGGCTAGCCATTTCGTCAGGAGTTTCCGGGAACATTGTTTCGCCATCTTTGTAAATAGGCATTCCGGCATTGGCATGCACCAACACAGGAATTTCGTAATTTACACTCCGAATCTCTTTTACTATATCTATCATATTGGCAATTCCATTTCCACAGTTAGCGCCAATCAAATCAGCGCCGGCATCAATCATTGCACCTACCATATCGGCAGGAGAAATCCCCATCATCGAACGGAATTCTCCATCAACTGTTTTGTCAAAAGTCATGGTACAAAAAACTTCACATGCCGTATTTTCTTTAGCAGCCCGAACAGCCAGTCTGGCTTCATCCAAGTCGGTCATTGTTTCAATCATAATAGCATCGGCACCTCCAGCTTCCAATCCTAAAACCTGTTCCTTAAAAGCATTGTACAATTCTTCTTCAGTAACATTCCCCATCATCAGAATTTTTCCGGTTGGGCCAACCGACCCAAGAACAAATTTGTCTACTGCAGCTTTTCTACTGATCTCTGATGCCGCTTTATTTATCTCAAAAACTCTATCAGCCAGTCCATACCCTTCCAGTTTAAACCGGGTGCCTCCAAAACTATTGGTTTCAATCATATCGGCGCCTGCTTTTATATAGCTTTCTGCAATATCCAGAACATCTTCAGGGTGAGTTATGTTCCATTCTTCCGGACATTCGCCTAACTGTAATCCTTTTTGTTGCAAGAAAGTTCCCCAGGCACCATCAGAAACCATTACTTTTCCCTGTTTTATTCTTTCGAGTATTTTTCCCATTCTCTTCAATTTGTGATATTTATTGACTTTCCTATGAATTAAAAGTTATAAACTATAATTCTTTTATCCACTCTTTGATTGCGTCCAGCGAAGGCAAAATTCCTTCCGATTTCAACTTATAATTAACTGCAACCACCGCCGGCCCCTCAGCAACCCCAAATGTATTTATCTGTGATTTGTCTGTAATCACACGCATTTCGATATCTTTTCCAAGTTCTGTCATTGCCTTTTCTACTCTGGATGACAACTCTCCGCATTCATCTTTCTCATTGCAAAGCAGAAGTAATTCACTGCGTTTCGATTTGATTTTTAGCTTCAGCTTTTCATTTATTCGCTTTTGGATAGCAGCAATTAAGTCTCCTCTGGAAGGAATCTTAGAAACAAATGCTATTTTCCCATCAATACAAATGGTTGGAATATTTTTCACCATCAACGACGACATGAAAGTAACTCCTTCCATTTTTTTGATGGCGTGCTCCCTCCATTCTACAACACCGTCAAAATGGGGAGCCACCTGCTTTACTGCTTCCACCATATACTGGCATGGTGCACACGATTCTGAGTCAAGCGTAATAATATCAACAATCACTTTGTCGGACTGACCATAGTCCTTCATATTTAATACTTCCTGTACACTTTCCTTTTTTTCAAGCGTACGAATAATATCTTGTTGATAAGGATCGTGCACAAGCTGAGTAACCGCTTTTATATTCTCAGGAGGAGTCTCTCCCGGTAAATCGCAGCCCGGCGCCAGGATAAAACCAGTTTTGCCTCCCAAATCAAGACACTCCAGCGCGTGTTCCCTGCATTCATCTTCGCTCCCCATAAGTAAAACAACCGTTAATTTCAGGTTTCCGCCAAAACTGATTTTCTTTTTAAGTGCAATCTCTTTTACATAATCCAACGGAATATTTTCATCAATAGAAACATTGTCGGGTTTACAATCACACATTGCCTCGATATTTTGCTGTGCATGCCCGCATACAAAAAAGGAAGAAAGCTTCCCGGAGTCTCGCACGAAATCAAAAATTTGCGTTACATATGGTGTAACGAAAGTTTCAAAAGTCCCCGAATCTATCTGGCTGGTCATCGGATCTACAACTGCAATTATGTCACATCCTGCATCCATTAAGTATTCAGACATTTTCATACCCACTTTTGTACAAAAATCCATCACCTTTAGTACCTCTTCCGGTTCTTCAAAAAGCTTCATAAAAACATCCGTTCCCATTAAATGCAAAGCCAATGTAAAAGGCCCCGTAATTAATCCATACAAGGCAACATCGGAATATTTTTGCCGTATTTTTTTCGTTGCATCCGTTATTACAGAAATTCTTCCATCGGTACTTTTAGGAATTCCTAAATCTGCCAGTTTCTTTCCTTGTGCAAGCGGATGGGAAATAACTGCTGGAGGATTATTGGGTGACCACCGTAACTCGCATCCCAAAATCTCAGCCTCAACCTGCAAATCAAAAAAAACAGGAATGCCATCCGGCTCATACTCTTCAATTGCTTTACTTACACCTTTCACTACTTCTTTTGCCGACTTAAGGTATTTTTCTGCATCAACACCGATTAAAAAACCACCATGTACACCAACAAATGGCACCCAGGGGACGCGTTCTACCTGGCGAAGCGCAAAAGCTTCTTTAATAAGTTGTAACCCTTTCATTTTTACGTATTGAGAAAGAGAACATTAGTACAAAAAAAGAGTAACGAAGAAATACCAACTTAAAATGACGTTGTCTTCTTATACTAAAATCTCTATTTTAAAATTTAATCATGTTATTCACCTTTCAAGGACTACAAAATCCTCAATCAGCTAACAATCAACAAAATAATACCTACTCTATTAGAAAAGATTTAATTCATGTGCCGTTCGCTTTTCCCGCTAAATCTTCCCATGAATCATGCCATGCTACGATATTTATGCTACTTGTGAATTCAAGTATTCAACCAAACCCTGGGGATCAGGGGAATAGGCATCGGCACCAATTTTCTGTCTGAAATCATCGGTAACAGGAGCGCCCCCAATTGCGATTTTCACTTCCGGCACAGCTTCCCTTATAGCTTTGGCAATTTTCTCCATATTCACCATTGTAGTGGTAAGCAATGCTGATAGTCCTACAAAAGCATTCTGGTTTTCTTTTATTGCTGCTACAAATTGCTCTGCCTTCACATCGATTCCAAGGTCTATAACTTTCCACCCGTTTCCTTCCACCATCATGGTAACCAGGTTTTTCCCTATATCGTGTAAATCTCCTTCTACAGTTCCAATTATAAAAGTCCCTTTCTGCTTTACTTCCCCCGAAAGGAAGAAAGGCTTTAAATGAATCATGGCAGTATTCATTGCTTTTGCCGACATTAGTACCTGTGGAACAAATACCTTATTCTCCCGAAACTTAACCCCTACTTTTTCCATCCCAATCATCAATCCTTTGGTTAATATCTCCTGGGCTTTAACACCCTCATCCAATGCCTGTTTAGTCAATTCGTCAGCACCTTCCTGTCCTTTCATCTGTGGAGGATAGGGTGCTGCCTTATTTATTTTCCCAAATTCAATGCATTCAGCAATTTTAGAAAGAAGTTCGCTCATGTTTCTTTTGATTTAGTTTCAATTCCCTACAAAAGTACAGTCTGTAATAAATGAAAAAAATAGTATTTTCTTTGAAAAAGATGTAAAATATTACTTATTTCACTCATGTATCTTTTTCATCATTGAAATGATAAAAAGCTTGAAGTATTATAGTTTCCCGGCCCCATTAATTGAGGAACAAAAAATAAATTCGCTAACACGCGAATTATACTTAACAGAAACCGGGGAAATTGAAATTGAGAAGGGAACCATTTGGGATTCAAATAAAAAACTCGATTTCAATCTTTTGGCTTATTGTACAAAAGGAGGTGGAATAGTTGAGATACTGGGAGAGCAGATTCCTGTTTCAAATGATCAGTTTTTTATTATCCCCAAAGGAGATTCATATAAATTCTACTCAAATGCAGACGAGAATTCCCGGTTCCTGGTCGTGTATTTTGATGGTCGGAAGGTGAAAATACTTGCCAAAGAATTTTCAGTGGTCCGAAATCTAATCCCATCGGTAAATAACCTGGTCGCTAACCGCGAGATGCTTTTTGAAGAAATATTCAATAACCTCTCTAAAGGATTTCATGATGAAAACCTTACCTACGTTAACTTCTGCTTTGGACACTTACTTGCCACTTTTGTTTTTGCCAACCGCACCAGCGAAGATATTGCCGAAGAATCAAACCCGGTGGTGAGACGTGCCATCGATTTCATGAACAAAAACCTGGGAAAGAAACTTACGTTGAAACAAATCTCCGGAGAAGTCGGTTACTCCCCTACCTACTTCACAACACTATTTAAGAATGACACCAATTACGCTCCTTTAAGCTACTTTTCACATCTGAAAATTCTAAAAGCCACTGAATTTCTTGATTACACACGACTCAAAGTAAAGGAAATATCCTTTCAACTGGGATACACAGATCCTTACTACTTTACAAAAGATTTTAAAAAAAAGATGGGAATGTCCCCCAGGCAGTATCGCAACCGGGTTGTTTCATAACCAACCTTTCTCATTTTTATAAAAACGAGGCAATGAAAGAAACTATACAATCCGGCTTTTGGAGAATAATCGTTTAATTCTAACTTTAAGGCAGAAATCTGAATCTAACTTAACATGTCCACACCATTCTTAATCTTTATTATAGTTTCAGCCGTGGCATTATTGCTGTTCATGGTGTTAAAACTAAAAATCAGTGCATTTGTATCGCTTCTCATTACGGCTATTTATGTAGGAATTATAGCGGGGATGCCATTAAACGGTATTACAAAAGCCATTCAGGATGGGATGGCCGGAACACTTGGTTTTGTAGCCACAGTAGTTGGGCTGGGGGCTATATTCGGACAAATGCTGGAAAGTTCAGGCGGAGCAGAATCGCTGGCACATTATCTTATTAAAAAATTCGGGACAGACAAAGCTTCCTGGGCCATGGTAATTACTGGTTTCATTATTGCTATTCCTGTTTTTCTGGATGTAGGTTTTATTATTCTGGTACCTATAATTTATGCTTTATCGCGCGACACAAAACGCTCATTGCTGTATTACGGAATCCCCCTACTGGCAGGATTGGCTGTTACACACAGTTTCATTCCTCCAACTCCGGGACCAGTGGCTGTAGCTGATATTGTGAATGTGCAACTTGGCTGGGTAATTTTATTGGGGGTTATCCTTGGTTTTCCAACCGCTATAATTGCCGGGCCTGTGTGGGGAAAGTACATTTCAAAGAAACTATATATTGAGCCACCTGTTGATTTTCAACAAATGCAAGACAAAGATTATGACGAAAACAACCTCCCGTCTTTCCGGCTTATTGCCATTATTATTGCTGTCCCTCTATTCCTCATTTTGGTGAATACCTTTACCACACTTGCGGTTGATAAGAATTTTATTGAACAATCAATCTGGACTGATATACTGGAATTTATTGGGCACCCATTCTCTGCATTAATCATTGCAACACTTCTGTCTATTTACTTTTTATGTGTAAAACGGGGCATGGATAAGCAAAAAATTCTTGATCTCAGCACCAAAGCGCTTGGTCCTGCCGGGATTATCATTTTGATTACAGGAGCCGGAGGTGTATTAAAACAAATACTGGTAGATAGCGGCATTGGAAAAATAATGGCTGAATCAATGGCCGGCTCTTCCCTCCCTCCTATTTTTCTTGCCTGGCTACTGGCTGCAGTAGTGCGTGTCACACAAGGATCTGCAACGGTTGCAATGATAACTGCTGCCGGAATTATTGCACCTGTTTTGGGCGAATTTGGATTAAACGACCCGCAACGCGCACTGGTGGTTTTGTCCATAGCTTCAGGGGCAACACTTTTATCACATGTAAACGACAGTGGTTTCTGGCTGGTAGGAAAATATTTTGGAATGAATGAAAAACAAACTCTCCAGTCGTGGACCGTTATGGAATCAATTATTGCCATTTGCGGACTAGCATTTACAATGCTTGCCAGTTTGTTTTTTTGATAACAGGGAGCAACAATACAGTTTTCTCCCAACTCTTGCGTTAAAAACAGGCCAAGCGATTTTCATTTTTGTTCCCGAACGAAATTTGCAAATTCCAGGAATGACCCGGTCAAATATTTTTCAATCGTTTAATTTTAGCCTTTCACCAACACAATCTTATCATTCCCTTTTTTAACGATCTCGTCATAATAATATCTGAGCTTAGAATAATCATCTGACTTATATATTGGTTTTTTGAAGTAGTAATACAAATTTATCTGCAATTTACCATCAGTCATTCTGCTTGAATAATCTAATTCAAATAATTCATTCTCTATCTTTAAATCTGCAGGAGCAAAATCAACTGTATAACCAGGCGGTAAAGAAATCATACTTTTAAACCCTCTTTGTTTCGGATACACCATATCTATCGGATGTGTCCGCTCTTTCTGAGTAAAAGGACTTTCACCTATTGTTTCCTGCAGAAAAGGCGACACATAAATTTTCCCATTTATCACTTCCGGCTTCGCAGTGAGCGTGTATCTTAATTTATATGGTTTTATTTTATTTTCCTGGTTTTGCACAACAATAGATGAATCTATTAAAGAATAATTTTTTGACGAAAGAAGTTGTTTGATATTATCAACGTTATCCGTATAATTCTCTCTAAAATATAAAGCATCATATTCTGTGCCCATTTTAAATAAGTCAGCAGATATATCATCTTCACTTACATTCATTTCCACGAAAGTCGTAATATTTGAAGGATACAAACATTCCAATCTTACCCAGCTAACATCATCTTTTTTTATTACCAAACCTTGATCATTGCTACATCTTATCGGAATTCGATTATTCATACTCTGGATTTCGGTAGCATCAGCAAGAATAATCTTACCATCAATATTCGCCGAAACAATTACGTAATTAAAAAAGTGGCTAAATGGATAATCTGAATTTATTTTCCCGTTATCTCTAGTACTCAATATTACAGGATACGCTTCGACACCTACACCATTAAGCAATCCTACAGTAAATAGATTTAAGTCTGCACAATTTCCAATTTTATCATCAACAAATTGATTTGGATTTTTTGAGGCAAACTTCCCCCTCATATTATTCCAGCTATAGTTACTTTTTACGTAGTCTAGAACAAAATTAAATCTTTCAATTTCGGGCTTTTCCAACAAGCTTTTAACATCAAATAGCTTTGATGCTAATTTTTCAGATTTACTTTCATATTTCCCAAAATCAGGATGTGTTGAAAGTTCCTTTATCAACTCCTCCCAGGTGGTAATTATATTAACGTTAGTTCCGTTAAGATAGTGAATTTTAGACAACTGAAAATTAAGTTTAATTATATAGTCGTTGATTGAAGTTATAAATTCCTCACTACCAAAAGCGGGGATATTTTCCATGCCAAATTTATAAACCATATCATGATAAGTATTATTACCATAAGCACGGCTGGTTCGCAAACGCCTTGCCATACCTGTATCCTCATACGTATCATATATATCAAACTTGTTAGCCCCCTGCAACCTAAAAACATATTCATAAAAAGGAATCATTTTTGTCTCATACTCACTGTAAAACACGGGAATTCTCCATTGGAACTCCCAATCCCTGAAATTAAATTTGTATTCCGAATTAATTTTATAGCGATATTCAATAACTGAACCGACTTTAACATTTGGAATAGCAAACTTTCTAATATTCCAATATTCATTTTCCTTTTCATCAAAAGTATTTGCAGTATTAAACACTGTTTTATTAAGTCTGCCACTTTCAAAGTTATAAGACGAAGCTTCAATATCATAAATCTTTTCATATATATTTCCTTCCTGGTAAAAGGGAATTTCCACTTCAGCCCACTTTATTCCGGCCTCTGAAAGTATTTTAATTCTGGTAGTTCGTTCAAAAACAACATCAAAGGAACTCTCATTCTCAACAAAATATGACTTTCCTTTATCAAACAAGACAACTGCTTCGGCATCTTTATCAAAGGGACATTCCTTTAATTCAATTTCATCTTTAGCTATTTCCCCAAAGTTCTTCGAAAAACGCTGACACATTGCAGCAATTGAAGTACAGGTTAGTAACAATGTAGTTAAGTAAATCTTTTTAATCATGGCTGGCTATTTAGATAGTGACAAATGCGTTTTATTCTCTATCCCAATAATTTGAGAATAGAAATCATAAAAATCCTTATATTCTGAGAGAGAATAATAGCCCACATTTACCAGCAGGCTTTTTATAATGGTTATATTACCTTCATCTTCATAAATATGAAGATTATATTCTCCGTACTTATTTGCAATCGAGTAGGCATTAGTATCTACATTCAATTTATACCCCGTTGGAATTTCATAAACTACAGTATCAATTTTATATATCGGAAAATCAATTTGAACCGGTAATTTTCGTTCCTGTGGCCTTTCAAGCTGAGGAATCCGAAAGGCAATGCTTTTTAAAAGAATATCATTCCCATATTGCTTATATATACCCTGACTGGTGGCATCATACGACAATTCTATCGCTACCGAGTCGCGATCCAGATTCGAAATATGATAATCCCCTAGTTGAAATCCACTTTCAATAATATAATTTCTTAAAATTCTGTTTTTATCCGATTCTCTATAATCCTTTTCCAAATGCAAAATATCCTCATAGGAATCGCCTTTATATGTATTTGTAAATTTTACAATTGCTTTGTCAGGACTGTAACCTACCTGAATTCTACGAACCACAAGAACCTCTGACGCAGTAAGTTTTGGCGTATTTACAAATCGGCTGTTACCTTTCTCAACGATAAAAGCACTCCTGTTTTGTGTAAATGTTCCCAGATAATTAAATGCACCATCACTGGTGCAATCAAGCCAAATATCCTCATTTCTTAAAGGAACATATAAAATAATATGATTAAATTGTTGAGAAGTAAAACTTTTATCAATCTTCTTTATTGGGTTTCCCGCGTAAACTTTTGTATAAAACGATGGAATTTGTACATAATCTAGCACAGATTTAAAATAGTTAGTTAATGCCTTGCAATCTCCATATTTATTTTTAGCAACATAACTTGCAGGATAGGGCTTTAGTCCTCCTGTTTCAATAGTAACATTTATATAACGGGTTTCATCTTGCATATAATGATACAATTTTCTTATCTTATCTTTTTCACTCTCCTCATTCTTAATTAATTCATCAATTCTATTCTTTTCTATATCAGGTAATTCGTTTAATCCTTCTAATAATTTGCATTGCCAGTTTCCAAAAGATTGCCAGTTTTTTAGCGATCCTTTCTGTGCATAACTAAATTCAATAGGAACAATCTCCACAGAAGGCAAAAAACCATTAATTGGTGGAGAATATTTTTCATCTTCAACTATATCTTTGTAACTTGTTTCCCACCTATATTCAATTGAATTTTCCAGAGTATCAGTCATGCTTTTTTCTACAAATTGACTTTTATAAGTAATGGAATAATCAAAAGGAACTGAAACTATTAGTTGAGCTGAAAGCGTAGGAATTTTCTCATCTATCACGGGAGTCCAGTAATCAATGTACAAAAATTCACTTTGTTGAACCTGATATGAATAGACAATAGTGTAAGGATATGAATTGTGCTTCATATTAAATTCTTTTACAAAATCGTCCTCATAAAAAGAGAAATCCGCAATTGAGCTCCTCTCGACGATATCATTCTTTTTGAGTTTTCTAACCAATTTCCCGTTCGCATCTTTTATATAAGCTTCAACATTACTTACTTTAACAATTTTTGAATAGGGTATCGCTATTTTAGTGTATTTTTCACCAGCTCTATTATTTATTTTAATCTCAAAGTATCGATTCTTGATCAATTTGTTATTGCTAACCTCAACTGTCGTTTTCTGAGAAATAAGTTCAGCATCATAATTCTGGGCAAAAGCCATAATACAGAAAAAAAGAAGCCCCAATAATAATATACTCTTTACCATGCTATTTCCTTTTTGCAGGTTATCTTCCAGCCAATAAATTAATCTTTATGAAATCTTTAGCACCTAAGTATTACTTGCCAGTTTAAAATCCAAAAATCAGAACAGAAATTCTGGAAATAATATCTCGGAATTGTTGACAATAAAACGTCCTTTGTGTTTTGATGCTGGGGTATTTACTTTGCTTTTCCATTGTTTGGTTGAGATTTGGTTTATTCACTTTAAAAATAGCGAAAAAAGCCATAGTTGAACATAAAGATGGAAATATTTAACACTAAGAAAGTATAAATCTAAAAACACATCTGTTTAATTAATGTTTGCTAGATACATACAAAAATCATTTCAACAAAAACACCTCACTAACAGCCAATTAGCACCAATAAAGATAACGATTAAGTCTTCGAATACGCTCATCCTGACTACTTAGGTCTTTTGAGCGTAGACGAAGTCTGACTACCGGGAGCATTTAGGACGCAGTCAAAACGCAGCGAGTATATCATCACACGAAAATTGAAGATTGCCTTGACACTAGCTCACGAAAAGATACAGAAAAAGACAATATTGCACAGCATCGTAAAATCTCCATAATCCTGCAATTTCTGCATAGACTCCATAGAAATACAACAATTAATCTCCCCCTGACAGCTCTTCATCCAATAAGTTCAAGGGAAGTTCGCGGGTAGTTTTGGCGCCCAGTTTACGAATGTTCTCAGCTCGGCGAATCAGATTACCGCTTCCTGAATGTAATTTATTCATGGCTGCTTCGTATGTTTTCCGGGTTGTTTCCATGTTTTTACCTATATTTTCCATATCGGTAACAAAACCTACAAATTTATCATACAAAGCGCCTCCCTGCCGGGCAATTTCCATGGCATTCCGGGTTTGGTTTTCCTGTTGCCAGATAGAAGCAATGGTTCGCAAAGTGGCAAGTAATGTAGAAGGGCTTACTAAAACCACTTTATGGTCCCAGGCATAGGAAAACAATTCCTGATCCTCCTGCACTGCCACACTAAACGAGGCTTCCACCGGAATAAACAACAGCACAAAATCGGGCGAATTTAGGTTCCGTGCCGTTTGATAGTGCTTTTCGCTTAATCCTTTTATATGTGATTTCAAACTTAAAAGATGATTTTTTATGTGCGCAACACGCTCTTCTTCCGTAGCTGCATTTACGGCTCGTTCATAGGCCAGTAGCGACACTTTTGAGTCTATAACTATATGTTTGTTATCAGGCAGATTGATCACAATATCAGGCTGAATACGCTTTCCTTCTTCCGAAAAATCGCTGTACTGTTTCTGGTAACCATGTTCCCCCTCATTTAACCCGGAACGTTCGAGAATTCGTTCCAGAACAACTTCCCCCCAGTTTCCCTGCTTTTTCACATCTCCTTTTAGCGCTTTGGTCAGGTTACTGGCTTCTTCACTAATTCTGGAATTTAATTCGTACAGTTTTTTTAATTCGGCCCGCAAATCGGTTTGGTCTTTCAAACCTTTTTCATAGGTATCTTCTACTTTTTTTTCAAACAGCTGTATTTTTTCTTTTAATGGATTTAGCACTTCCCCTATATTTTTCTGATTGGCGTTGGCAAATTCTTCACTATTCTTCCGTAAAATCTTTTGGGCAATATTTTCAAACTCAGTAACCAGTTTCTTTTGTGTTTCTTCCAGCTCCTTTTTTTGCAGTTGCAATTTTTCCTGAAGGGCAAGATACTCTGCTTTTGTTTTTTCCAAACGACCTACCAGCAAAGTATTTTCTCCGCGCATTTCTTCGAGATTACTTTTCCATAATTCAGCCTCGGCTTTCAAAGCCAGAAATCGCTCCTGCCAAACCAAACTCTGTTTTTCAGCCGCTACTTTTTGTTCATCGTATAATTTTTCTTTCTCCTGAAAATTGAGCAACAGAGCTTCTTTCTTTTTCTGATAACTTAAAAAAACAGCAACTGCTCCAACTACAATACCAGTAAAGAGATAAATAAATTCCATTTAAACCTGTATTTTATGCATAAAAAAACCGGCACAATTTAACGAAATCGCACCGGTTTCTCTTTATATTATTCAGAAAAGGAATTTCTAACTTACCACTTATATACAATCGAATTTATATTCATTCCAGCACCTACAGAACACAGAATTACATGGTCGCCCGGTTTTATTTTCTGTCCCTCCATTTTTCCTTTTGCAACAAAATCGAGCAAAGTAGGCACTGTTCCGGTAGATGAATTTCCCAGTTTACGGATAATCATTGGCATAATTCCTTCCGGTATATGTTTTTCACGATAAAGCTTAAATACACCATTCAAGATAACCTCATCCATTTTTTCATTGGCCTGATGGATAAAAACTTTTTTAATATCACTTAAATCAAGCCCGGCCAATTCAATGCTTTCTTTTACGACTCCCGGCACTGTATTTATAGCATAAATATAAAGTTTATGCCCTGCCATTTTAATAAACAGTTCATCGCCTTCGTTATCAGGATCGATAGATTTTCCGAGTGTAAGTAAATCTGCATAACGAACAGAGTCTGAACGGCTGGCATGTGAAATAATTCCGGTAGGTTCTTCGCTTTCCACAGCTTCTACAATGGTTGCGCCGGCGCCATCTGCATAAATCATCGAATCGCGATCGTTTGGATCAGAAATTCGGGAAAGTGTATCCGCACCAACAACAACTCCCCTCTTCATAAAGCCACTTTTGATGTATGCATCCGCAATAATCATGGCCTGTGTCCAACCCGGACACCCGGAAACAACATCGTGACAAATACATGAAGGATTTTTAATATTCATCTTCATTTTTACCTTGTTGGCTAACGAAGGCAAAATATCTGTCCGCATATTTCCTTCACAGATATCTCCAAAATTGTGTGCAACAATCAAAAATTCAAGGCTCTCTTCCGCAATCCCTGCTGATGAACAGGCATCTTTAATTGCCAGTGCAGCAATATCAGAGGTTACCTGATCTTCGGCCACATAACGCCGCTCTTCAATATTGGTAATTGCCCTAAATTTACTGATTATCTCTTCGTTTGTTTTATCAAACGGCTTCTTTGTTGAAGGATCAAAAAAAGTATAATCTAAAAAATGGCTATTCTCAATTATCTTCGGAGGAAGATAACTACCAGTACCAATAATCCGTGTATAAATATTTTTAGTCATATAATCCTATTCTTAGCACAAAGCTAATTTCTGTATCTTTTCAATTCAAATTTTTCACCATCAAAAACACCATAAGAAAAATAGTTAATCCAATCGCCAAGCAATATATACCGGGTAGCATTCCCCATTTCCACATCCACCATCTTATGTCGATGCCCAAAGATAAAATAATCTACCCACTCTGTCTGCAAAATTCTTTCGGCGAATTTATACATTCCTTCATTCTTAACCTTAAATTCTTCTTCTGAATTCATCTTTCCCAAGCGGCTGGATTTCGACCATTTATGAGCCAGCCACAGCGCAAAGTTAGGATGAATGCGGGAAAAAAGCCACTGTAAGGTTTTGTTTGTGAATATTTTTTTCAGCAATAAATAACCTTTATCGTCGGCATCAATTCCATCGCCATGTGCCAAAAAGAATTTTTTCCCACGGATATTTGTTACAAACTCGTTCCGATGCAGAACCACCCCTAATTCGGCGGGCAGATAATCAAATACCCAAACATCGTGATTCCCTGTAAAAAAGTGTACAGGAATTCCCCGATCTGTTAAGTCGGCAATACGCCCCAGAATACGTGTAAATCCGCGTGGAACTACCGTTTTATATTCATACCAGAAATCAAAAATATCGCCCATTAAATAGAGCTCAGCAACATCGTCTTTAATTTCATCCAGCCATTGTGCGAATAACTTCTCACGCTCTTGATTATTATTTAAAGCCGGCGCTCCCAAATGAACGTCAGATATAAAATATATTCTTCCTTTTTCTGGCAATTTATTTTTTATTGTAATGGTTTCGCTGCTTAATTTCCCCTGAAATTATTTCAAAATACCATCGAGGGCACGGGTAAGACCAGGCCCTCTAAGATTTTGAGCAACCACACGGCCTTCTTTATCGAGCAGGTAATTATAAGGAATACTCTTCACATTATATTTGTTCAAAGCTTCCGCACTTCCTTTCATGTCACCTACATTAATCCAGGAAAGCTTATCTTTGTCGATAGCATCCACCCACTCAATGCGGTTATCATCTACACTTACCTGATATATCTCAAAACCTTTGTTTTTGTATTTCTTATACACTTCGGAAAGAACAGGGTTCATTATTCTTGATCCCCGGTCAACAGCCGACCAGAATTGCAATAACACTACTTTCCCTCGCAACGAAGAAAGCGCAATTTCTTTTCCTGAAGGATTTGGCAAAGAAATATCGGGACTGTTTTCTCCATTTTCAGCAATAAATTGTTGCATTTTTGCATTTTGTTCATCTTTTAAAAGCTGCACCGTATTGGCGTACAACGCCTTTACATGTTCTGATTTTGGATATATAGAATTTAATGCTGATGCTGCGACCCGCATGGTATGCAAGTCGGTTATTACATAACTCTGCTTGTCCCACTGTTGATATAATGCAAGAACACTGGCCATTGAAAATGGGTTTTTCATTACAAAATCGGTTGAGTAATCTACCTGTTCTTTTATAATATCGCTATATTGCTGATCCCACTTTTCCTTTAATTTAGGATAATCCGGATTTCTTCGATACATTTTCTCAAGCGACCGCAAAGAATCAAGTTTCTCCCGGCTACTATTCAGTTTATCATTCAACATTTTTACCATAATCGATCCCAGCGAGCCATTCACATTGTACTCTCTGGAAAAATTGGCATAGTCGGCTTCAACAGTAACGTCCTCAATAGAATCCACCAGAAGTGTAATCATCTTATCGTCTGAGAATTTCAGCAAATAATAGGTAGGAATACTGCTCACTCCTTTAAACTTAAATTCACCATCTTTAGTAACTTTTACAGAATCTTCAAGGCGGGTTGAGGAGACCAGTAATTCTTCAAGATAAAGTGTTTTCCCTTTAGCGTGCGTAATTTTACCACTGATAGTAAATTGGTTGTCTTCTTTACAGCCATTAAACATTAAAAAAGATGCAAATACAATAACTACTAACTTGCTTATCCTCATATTGTATATTGTAAAGTATTAAAGCGGGTAAAATTAACAATTTCCACTACATCAAAAATAACATTCCTCGAAAATTACAATTTTTAAAGATTTTAATGTACCCGCATTTTTTACTTCCTTTGTAACTTCGTTTACGCGAAAAAGATTTATGTTCGTTGATACGCAAAAAAACAAAGTGAAGGTACATCGAAATTTAACACAATTTAGAGCCAGTAACCCGGTGGTTACCATTGGTACATTCGACGGAGTCCACCTTGGGCACCAGGTTGTAATTTCGCGGTTAAAAGAATTTGCCCGTGAATACAACGGAGAAACTGTTATTTTCACTTTTTACCCACACCCTCGGCTAATAACTTCGCCAGGTGAAACCAACCTACGATTGTTAACCACTATTGACGAGAAGATTCAACTTTTTAACAGTTTAGGGATTGACCACTTAATAATATACCCATTTACCCTTGAATTTTCACAGCTTTCGTACAGTGACTTTGTAAAAAGAATATTGGTTGATCAGATTAGAACCCGTTGCCTGGTAATTGGATACGACCATAAGTTTGGAAAAAACAGAGAAGGCGGGTTTGAGTATCTGCAATTATGTGCACAAGAGTTTAATTTTGACCTTGAAAAACTGGATGCACTCCTAATGGATGATATCCATGTTAGTTCCACAAAAATACGCAGTGCTTTGCAGGACGGAAAAATTCACAAAGCCAACCGGTACCTGGGATATGAATTTACACTTCATGGACGAGTAGTTGAAGGCAAACGGGTAGGACGTAAAATAGGATTTCCAACAGCAAACATTGAAGTTTCGGATCCGCATAAGATTATTCCGGGGTATGGTGTATATGCAGCAAAGGTCTTGCTAAACGGAAAAACACTTGCCGGGATGTTAAACATTGGAACACGGCCCACTTTCAATCAAAATGCCGACAACCGGAGTATTGAAGTTCATATTTTCGATTTTGAAGAAAATATCTACAATGTAGAAGTCACTCTCATTTTTGTGGACAAAATAAGGAATGAGCAAAAGTTCGCAGGAGTGAATGCATTGGTCGAACAACTCAAAAAAGATAAAATTGCCGCATTAAAAATGTTATCGGACTAATTCGTTCCTACCTCATTCTTGTTTTCGTTCCCAAACCAAATCTGTAGAAATTGGTAAATGATCGGACATATGGAAACTATAGGTTTGGAAATTATATGATTTAAAGCTATCGCTATATAACACATAATCTATCCGAAAAGAAGGCAGCTTCCCAACATAGGTTCTTCCTATTCCTTTTCCTGAAGAAACAAAGGCATCATTCAAATCCTTGACAAGGGTGCGATAAGAGTAAGAAGCCGGCGTATCGTTAAAATCGCCACATACAATTACCGGATAGGGTGAATCATCAATATACTTTCGAATAACCCGCACCTGCTCTGCCCGAAGCTTAAATCCTCTTTTAAACTTCGATCCCATTTCACGCACCTCTTTCAAATCTTTTTCACCTGTAATATCTAACGAATCAATAATAGAATAACGTTTGGGATCGATATAATATGATTGTAAATGAACATTAATAATCCGTACTGTATCTTTCTGTATTTTTACATCAGAATAAATGCTGATATTTTGCGAATTCTCGAACCGAATTTCTCCCATATCTACAATTGGATAACGTGTCATAATAACCGAGCCATAAGTAGAACTTGAACGGGCATACTGGTAATGACTAATTCCATTTAATTTATCTACCGTACCTTTTAAATTAAAAATGCTGTTTTTCCGAAGGCGTACCTCCTGCAAACAAATAATATCAGCATTTTGCTGTTGAAGAAAATTAACAATTGTATCCGTACTCTCTTTGTTATTGTTTACCCCGTCGCCAACAAAATGATGAACATTATAGGACAAGATTTTAATATCTGGTTTTCCGGTCTCCTCTCCATTTAACTGCACATATTTTTGTAATAAGCTCCAACCAGCAGCAACTGCTACCACCGAAAATATCATGTATCGGGGCTTTAACACCAGCCAGAATATAATAAAAACAATGTTACCTGCAACCATAAAGGGGTAAGCCAACCCGAAGAACGCCGGAACCCAAAACTTATCGGGAGCAATATAACCAGATAAATAAGATATGAGCAATGCCAAAATAACTGCCCAGTTTAACAAAAGAAATATCTTAACAATGATTTTTTTCACGTCGCTTCTTGCATGACTTCTTTGCCGGAAAGATAGAAAAAAAAGACAGAAATATTGCGTAATCCCTGTATCTGGTTTTATTCATTTCGGCATGCAAGAGTATAAGTTATTTATCCATACTATTTTACCAAAACACATATAAAACACAAAACCTATCGCTCACATTTTAACATTCTTTCTTTCCCATTTATATCTTTTCTTATTTCAATTTGCTTAAATGCAAGGTCTTCCATTAATTTTGACATTTCATCGCCAAGGTTCTCATTTATTTCAAAAAATAATTTTCCTTCTGGTTTTAAATAACGATGTGCAAACATTCCTATCTCTCTGTAAAAAATCAATGGATTACCATCATCTACAAATAAAGCAGATGAAGGCTCAAAGTCCAACACATTTCTATCCATTTGTTTTTTTTCGAGCTCCCTCACATAGGGAGGGTTACTTACAACAACATCAAAAGAAGGCCATTCTCTTTTACGCCAGTTCAAAATATCAAAATGAATATACTCAACATCCAGTTTATTATTCAGTGCATTTTCCATGGCTGTTTGCAACGCCTTTTCTGAAACATCTAAAGCAAAAACACTGGCATTCGGAATTTGCTTTTTAAGTGCCAGCGCAATGCAACCACTTCCGGTCCCGATATCTAAAATACCGGGAATAGCAGAAAATGAAGTTTCACTTATCCACTGCACCAATTCTTCTGTTTCCGGACGAGGAATCAAAACGGAAGGATTAACCTTGAGCTTCATTCCCAAGAAATCAGTTTCACCAATAATATATTGAATCGGTTCAAATGTCTTTAACCTTCGAACGATCTTCTCAACCTGAAGATATTGTTCCGTACTTATCTCTTTTTCCCGATTAAGAATCAAACCTGTATAGTCCAATGAACAGACATACTCAAAAATAATCTGTACAAAAGCCTGAACTTCGGATTGAGGGTACAAATTGGCCAATTCTTTTTTTATATATTGAATAGTCGTTTGCATTGTGTTACTTTGTGACGACACAAAGTTAGACTTTATCCTGAAATGGAATATAAGGAAAAATACATGGAGCGCTGTTTGTTTCTGGCGCGGCAGGGAGCCGGAAGTGTTTCACCCAATCCAATGGTTGGTTGCGTGGTTGTGCACAACGGAAAAATTATTGGAGAAGGATTTCATGAAAAATATGGTGAAGCACATGCAGAAGTAAATGCCATAGGTGCGGTAAAAAATCAGGAATTATTAAAAGAAAGCACTCTTTATGTTACTCTTGAGCCATGTGCCCACCATGGGAAAACCCCACCTTGCTCTGATTTAATTGTGCGAAAAAAAATTCCCCATGTAGTAATTGGCACCATCGATTCATTCTCGGAAGTTGCAGGTAAAGGAATTGAAAAATTAAAAAACGCAGGAACGAAAGTAGATTTAGGAATTCTTGAGGGTGAATGTCGGGAACTAAATAAACGCTTCTTCACTTTTCATGAAAAAAAACGCCCCTACGTTATTCTGAAATGGGCCCAAACCCGTGATGGTTTTATCGACATCGCTCGTTCGGGTGAAGCCTTTGGACAGCCAACCTGGATAACCGGCAATCTGGCCCTTCGGCTAGTTCATAAAATACGTTCGGAAGAAGATGCCATTTTAGTAGGAACGGCAACTGCTGAGAAAGACAATCCTTCCCTTACCGTTCGCCATTGGACAGGAAGAACCCCGTTACGAATCGTTATCGATAATAAATTACGACTACCACATAACCTGCACCTGTTTGATCATTCAGAAAGAACATTGGTATTTAACTCAGTTAAAGATTCTGATGCTCAAAACACAGAATATATAAAAATTGATTTTACGCAAAATTTAGTTCATCAATTGTTAAATCAATTATACAAAAGGAATATTCTTTCACTCATTGTTGAGGGAGGGTGCCAACTTCTGGAAACATTTATTTCAAATGATCTGTGGGATGAAGCACATGTGTTCTCTGGCAAAAAATTTTTCTATAATGGAATAAAAGCGCCAATTTTCGAAGGCAGCTTAATGGCTACAGAAAAACTTGACAAAGACGACCTATTTGTCTTTCGCAACCAACATTAAAGTGGAATATGCGGACCACCCGGCATAATGCTGATTTTCAAAACTTGTTCTACGTACTGAAAATAGTAGAATAATTCATGGTTTAATTTAAACCCATAGTCCACAGTAGGATCATAACCAACAATCGGTTCAAAAAACCAACTTTCCCTCGAATCCAAAACATTAGCATTCCATGCAGAAATATACTGTTTATTCCACCCTTCGTAATAAGATTGCGAACGATACTGCGCCGGACGATCATGTAATTGATACCATGTTTCAAACTTAGCATCAAAAGTCTCCAGTTCATATTCTACACTATCCTGTTCCGCATTTTCATCGTGACTAACCACCTTAATTACTCCCTTATGTGTGGAGCAAGCAGTAATAAAAGCAAGAATTGTTGCAAAATATATTATTTTTTTCATTTCATACCTCCATTCTTTTTTTTACAATTTTTGCAGAAAAATCACCTCAAGCCCTTTTTTACTAATTCCTCGACAGAATATCTTTTACGAAAATCAAGGCAATAAATCCAAAGACGAATTCCCTGATACTATTTACAAATACGAATATTATACCAAAATTGTTTGTAATTTTAGTTTTTAAAACTTTTATACATTAAATGCATTCACTAGATGGGAGAATGGAATGATTTCTGGCGTATTTTTTCTCTGGTATTTTTGGTTACCGCCATTCCTGTTGCCGTTATGATTACATTAGAAAAACGGTCTCCATACAAGACAGTGGCATGGATACTTGCACTGGTACTACTACCTATTTTTGGAATTATCTTTTACCTGTTTTTTGGACAGGAATACCGCAAACGCAAACTCTTTTCCCGGCGAGGAATAAAAAGCCTGGGAAAAATCAGGAAGCTTTCGTCCCAGCAGCTGCGCGATATAGACGAACAAACTAATTTACACCTCAATTCCACTGTATTTGGCAAAGAAAATATCATTCGTTTATTGCTCAACAACTCAGATGCATTACTTACTACGGGTAATAAACTCAAAATATTAAATGACGGGAAAGAAACTTTTGACGCTATTTTTAAAGCAATAAAACATGCCAGACATCACATCCATCTTGAGTATTATATTTTTTCCAATGACAAAATAGGAAACCAATTAAAATCATTACTTATTTCCAAAAGCAGGGAGGGAGTAGAGGTAAGAATGGTGGTAGATGACGTGGGCAGTTGGGGTTTAAAGACAAAATTTATCTCCGAACTTCGGGAAAACGGAATTCTTTTTTCATCATTTATGGAAGTTCGCTTCCCACGTTTCACTTCAAAAGTAAACTTTCGTAACCACCGGAAGATTATAATTGTTGACGGTAAAATTGGTTTTACCGGGGGAATTAATGTTGCAGACAGATATATAGAAGGAGTAAAAAAGCTAGGGCCCTGGCGCGATACTCACCTGCAAATTGAAGGAGATGCAGTGGACTGCCTACAGGTTGTTTTTGCGGCAGACTGGTATTATGTATCCAGAGAGAATTTAACTGGTGATAATTATTTCCCTTCGTTTTCTGAGGCACCTGGCATTCCTATGCAAATTTCGGCAAGTGGCCCGGATTCTGACTGGGAAAGTATTGGCCAGGCAATGTTCTCAGCTATTACCAATGCCCGGGATAAGATATATATTGCCACGCCTTATTTAATGCTGCCGCAACAAATTGATTATGCATTAAAAACTGCGGCATTGAGCAATGTAGATGTACGTATCTTAATTCCAGAAAAATCGGATGCCATTATTCCCAAATGGAGCTCTTTCTCGTTTGTAGAGGAGCTACTTGAAGCAGGAGTTAAATTCTACTTCTATCAAAACGGATTTATCCATAGCAAATATATGATTGTTGATAACGCCTTCTCAACCGTAGGAACCACAAACCTTGATTTTCGTAGCCTGGAAACCAATTTTGAAGTAAATGCTTTTATTTATGACGAAAAGTTCACTCATGAGTTAATGAAAACATTTACTAAAGATTTAAGTAATAGCAAGGAAATAAAGTTACGCGAGTGGCGCCGCCGTCCGTGGCATTACAAATTCAGAGAATCATTAGCCCATATTGCAAGCCCCATGCTCTGAACTGGGTTAAATTGGGATATAATTAATAACATTAACAACGCTTCAAAATATCAAACCTATGTTAATTGACTAAACAATACCCTTTTAAATGGCAGCATGAAAAATTGATTTATTCATCCCTGGAAATTCATTATAAATAAACAAATTCTGAAAAGTAGTCTGTATTACAAAAAAAACATAACTGGTACAAAATATTGCTATTTCCAACCTATAAAAGCATAGTAATACTGCATATCAGACAGATAACCAAAGGGAAGCATATTAATATTTTTACAAAAACGTATCTAAAATTGAAAGAAAAATCTTATATTTATATCCCATCGGGAAAGGATAAAAGGCTACTTTTAAATATTTTGGTACAGAATTATATGTACTGTTGTTTGCAGATTTGTTTTATTTTTTTGAAACACATATGTGTTATTCAATACAGAAGTAATATATAATGGACAGCACCATAGGTAAAATGAGGGTAGAAGATTCAATAGAAAAATTTCTTGACAGCTTTGATGTTAACACAAAGGCCTATAACGTATTGTTATTTATCCTGGGGCTACTTATTGCGATGACTTTGTTAATGAATCAAAGAATTAGGAGGGACCGACAAATGGAGATGAGTATAACAACAGAAAGTACAATTATCCGGTCATCTCGGAATTAATATCCGTTTTTCATCATAGTCGTCCATCCATATCTTTTTTCAACTCAGGCTCAAGAGGAAACTTCACGGGTCTGTTGTCACGGGTCGAACGATAGATTGCCGTAAAAAGCTCTACCGTTTTTCGACCATCCTCTCCTGTTACCAGCGGCTTGCAGTCAACATCCAAAGCATGTAAAAAATCCTCAATCTGGCGTTCCATATAATATACCATCGGGTCAATATTTCGAAAAAGGGTAGAATCTTCATTTTTCCAGCGTTCCAGCAATTCTTCTTCGCCTGGCACGGACCATAAATCATTTAAAGGTGGTTCCAATATCTCTGACATTCCGGCAATAAACATAGCTCCTCCATCCGTTTGAACTCCCACCGAAGCCCCATTTTCACCATGCACATGAACCTTTCCGTATATCCCAGGCTTCTGAGAGTTGCTAACAATAATATTACCAATACCACCATTCTTGAATTTCAGAATAGCTAACGCAGTATCTTCTACTTCAATATACGGGTGATTCAGATTACGCCACAAACCATACACCTCATCAATTTCCCCCATGTACCAAAGCAATATATCAAGTTGATGAGGAGCTTGATTTACCAACACACCTCCTCCTTCCATTTTCCATGTACCACGCCAGGCATCAGCATCATAATAAGACTTATCTCGCCACCCCAACATATTTATTGTCCCCAGAACCGGCTTCCCAATCTTTCCATCTACAATGGCATCTTTTATCCTTTTTACCGGAGCATACCAACGTCGCTGACTAACCACTCCTAACTTTACTGATGCTCTCTTACAAGCTTTTATAATCTCATCGGCATCCTCTAAAGTTGACGCCAGCGGCTTTTCAACCAAAACGTGCGCCCCAAGCGCAACAGCTTTCTCAACAGGCTCCCGATGGAAAGGATGCGGAGTACAGATTATAGCCAAATCTATATTCTCCTGCTGAATTAACGTTTCAATTTCGGTGTAAAACGGGACATTATATATTGCAGCAAATTTCTCTGCTGTACCCTTCGATCTGCTCCACACACCTGCCAAATGTGCATTTTCCAAATTAGCTACAGCTTTAGCATGAAGATGTGCGACTTTTCCACACCCAAGTATGGCTACATTATAATTTTTACGATTCATATGAAAAATTTCAGGGCACTAAAAGCACTTTATTTAAACCAGACTCCTTGTTATACAAACGACGAAACCAATCCGCTCCTTCTGAAAGCGGAGCAATAGCCGACATCATTTTATCCACATTTATTTTTCCGGCGGCTAATAAATCAAGGACCATTTCGTATTCTCCATTAATAGCGCAACTTCCTAACAAAGACAATTCTGTTGTAACTATTTTTTGCAAAGGTATGGTAACCTCCGGTTTTAAGTTTCCTACCAAAACTGCCGTACCACCTTTACGCAAACTATTAATACAAAGGTTTACTGTTTCTGAAATGCCAACGACTTCAAACCCAAAATCAGCACCACGCTTTTTTGTTCGTTCTTTTATAACATCACCCACATTATTCTCTGAACTTTTTACAGTATACGTAGCTCCAAACTCTTTTGCAAGTTTCAGTTTTTCATTATCCAGATCAACTGCAATTACAGGATTTGCTCCTGCTATTTTTAGCATATTAATAACGAACATTCCCACCATTCCTGTCCCAACAACTACAGCACTGGCACCAGGCTGTACTCCCGAAACGTTCACAGCGTGAGCCGCTACAGCTATAGGTTCAACCATTGCTGCATGTTCAAAAGTTACTGCATCAGGAATTCGGTACAAAATATGCGAAGGCACCGAAACAAATTCGGCAAAAGCGCCATGCTTCTTATATTCTCCCGGAGAAACACCCAAAACCTGCCTGTTATCACTAATATTATAACGTCCTTTTCTCGTATACCAATCGTTAAGCGAATATATTGTTGAATCAAAAGTTACGCGGTCGCCAATAGCCCAGCCATAAACATTACCCCCCGTTTCAACAATGATTCCGGAAGCTTCATGCCCCATAATTAACGGAGGCATTCTCCGCCCCGTACTACCATCCATCCCATGCACATCACTCCCGCAAATGCCACAGGCTTTCACTTTTATTAATACCTCATCTGCATTTATCTCAGGCTTGGGAAAGTCTCTATAATTTAACACATTGTAATCATCTAAAACCAGCGCTTTCATTTTATCTTCTGTTAAATCAATTACAATATCAAAAATCTGTGGGTGCAAAAGAATAAACCTCGCCTGTTGTAGTTTCCTGGGAAATCAATTTCTTATTGTAACGTAAATGCAGTTTATTTCCCAGTAGTGATTTCACACTTAAGGCAACGAGTTTTCCATCTTTCCAGGTAATTGCAAATTCAAACCCGCCGCGCCCCTTTATTCCGGAAATTGTACCAGAAGCTAATTTGGATGGAAGTGCAGGAAGAATATCTTGATAATAAACCCCATTTTCATCGCGTAAATGAGATTGCAACAACATTTCTGTAATGCCTGAGGTCGCACCAAAATTACCGTCAATCTGGAACGGTGGATGGGCATCAAAAAGATTCATGTATAAACCGCCTCGATCGTGCATGTTTGTTTCTTCTGAGATAGAAGGTACCATCAGATTATGCAATAATAAAAATGCATGATCCCCATCCAGCAACCGTGCCCAGAAATTAATCTTCCAGGCACGAGACCATCCGGTACCACCATCGCCCCGTTGTGATAATGTAACCTTACACGCATCAGCCAACTCAGGCGTAGTAAGCGGATGAATTTCATTTCCCGGGTGCAACCCCCACAAATGAGAAACATGGCGATGTTCATTTTTAGGATCATCCACATCTTCCAGCCATTCTTGTAACTGCCCGTATTGTCCAATCTGATTGGGAGCTATACTATCTCGTTTCTCTTTTAGCAGAGCAGCAAAATCAGCATCTACATCAAGAACATCAGCAGCCTCAATTGTATTTGTCAACAGATTTCGAATAATCTGATGATCCATGGTTGGCCCCATTACCAAACCTCTTTGTTCCGGACTGTTACTTGGCCCGCTAATTAACCACTCGGGGTGTTTAGGATCCTGAACCAGGTATTCAGAAAAAAAACGGGAAGCTTCCATTAATACCGGATAAGCAGTGTTTTTTAAATATTCCTTATCCCCTGTAAACTGATAATGCCACCATAAATGCTGGCTCAGCCACGCTCCCCCACTTACCCAAATACCATGGTTAGCATTGTTTATTGGAGCCGCTCCACGCCACAAATCGGTATTATGATGCGTTACCCATCCATCCATATTATAATGCTCTTTTGCCACGTTCTGTCCGGTAACCGACAAGTCCTTTACCATTTGAATTAACGACTCTGTACATTCAGAAAGATTGGTAATCTCCGCCGGCCAGTAATTCATTTCTGTATTTATATTGATGGTGTATTTACTATCCCATGGCGGTGCTAACCTGTTATTCCAAATTCCCTGCAAATTGGCAGGTTGCGTTCCTGGTTGAGAGGATGAAATAAGCAAGTACCTCCCATACTGATACAATAACGCCACCAGCGAAGGATCATTATCTGTTTTAAAGGAAATCAGTCGCTCATTTGTAGGACGCTTTGATATTTCTGAACTTCCCAAATCGATTGAGACTCTGTTAAACAAATGCTGATAACTATTTACATGCTCGTTTTCCAACTCCTCATATGATTTCCCTTCAAGCTTTTCCAAGTCTGCCTTACATTTCGCTGCAGGTTCTGCACTAATATCGTGGTAATTTACAAAGCTGGTAGCTACCACCAGGTACATGGTAGCCTTTTCTGCATTTTCAACTTTTATCTGACCATTTTCTTCAATGATTCTTCCTCCATCGTTTAATACTTTTAAATGGGCTTCAAAACGGAGTTTACTTTCGGGATAAGGGGTTCCGTCCCGTCCTACTTTTAAAGGATAATTATTTGCCTTTCCTTTTAAAACAATCTCATTATCCTTCACTGTTATATTGTAATTATCATGTGCACAATTCAAACTGGCCATAAAAGTCAATTTTCCTTTTTTACTTGCCTCCAAATGGATAATCATGGCTTTCCCCGGAACAGATGTAAAAACTTCACGTTTAAACATTACTCCATCTACCTCATAAAAAACAGAAGAAATAGCCTGCTGTAAATCCAAACGCCTCTCATAACCGGTTGCTGTTTCGTGCCCTGGAAATGATAACAGAATATCACCAAAAGGTTGGTATGCCTGCTGACCAAAAGGTTCGGACATAAAATGCATGTTCCCCTCTTCATGGGCTTTATCCTGTTTCCCAGCCCAAAGTAACTGCCTGAGTTTGCCCAGGTATTTATAGGCATCTTTGTGTGCATAATCATGCGGTTGTCCTGTCCACAAAGTTTCTTCATTAAACTGAATAGTATCATTTACAACGCCACCGTATACCATTCCACCAATACGTCCATTCCCAATAGGCAGGGCTTCAGTCCAACTACCGGCAGGTTTATCATACCACAATGTTAACGAAGGGCTGGGGGCGTTTAAAGGTTCCATGGATGTACACGCTGCAAAAAAAAATAACAATCCGAATAAGACAAGTTGGTTTAGTTTTTTCATGCTTCAATAATTTTCGCTCAATTTCTCCAAACTTACAAAGAATAAATAAAATATTCCCCAGTCTTTTCGGAGGATATTTATATTCAATTCATTTAAATGAACTATTTCTTGAAAACATAAATAGCAATGTAGCAAGGCGTATAAAATGGATCTGAGCAACGCTTTGACAGACTAAAATTATCTTCTGAGACCAAATTTAAGTAGTGAAAGGAATCTTAGTTTTTGTTTCAAAATATCAGTGAATAACAAAATATAAAACGATCCATAATATTAGAATATCTTCATTAATATTTGACAATATAAAAGGGCTGTCACTTCAATAGCAACAGCCCTTTCATGTTTAGATATAATGATTGACTTATTTTGACTTTGCGATGTCAACTCCTACTCGCTGACCTTTGTATCGTGCGTTTTTTAATGATTTAAGCACTTCCTTTTCAAAACGTTTATCGACTTCAAAAAATGAGAAACTTTTCAACACTTCAATATTTCCTATCTCCACGCTTTTATTAGGTAAATTCTGATTTATCAAATCAATAATGGCGCGTTTACTTATTCCATTCTTTTTCCCTAAACTAAAAAAGAAACGTGAAAAATCGTACCCACTTCTCCTTCTCTCACCACCATCACCCCGCGGAGCTTTGTCTTTCCTGCCCCTGATGCGTCGTCCCTTTTCTCCTCTTCCTGAATCTCTTTCATCATAACGGGACTCATCCACATTAATATCTGAAGCATTTTCATAGTACCCCAAAAACTGGTTGAACTCAACAGAAACAAAACGTTTAATCAATTCTTCCCGATCCAGCCATGCCAGTTTCTTATATATAACCGGCATAAACGGAGCAATTTGCTCATCATTAAGTTCAATTTTTTCAACTTTATCAATTAGACTAAACAACTGTTTTTCACAAATTTCCTTACCGGAAGGAACCTGCTTCTGAGCAAACTTTTTGTTTACGATCTTTTCAACCTGACGAAGTTTTCCCTTTTCCCGAAGATGAATAAGAGTTACAGAAATACCTTTTTTCCCAGCTCTTCCGGTACGTCCACTACGGTGAATGTACACTTCCGGATCATCAGGAAGATTATAGTTTATTACATGCGTTAGCTCATTAACATCCAAACCACGGGCAGCGACATCTGTAGCCACGAGCATTTGTAAATGTTTATTTCTGAAACGGGCCATTACATGATCGCGCTGCGCCTGAGACAAGTCACCATGCAACGCATCTGCATTGTAACCATCCTGCATAAGTTTATCGGCTACATCTTTGGTTTCTGCACGCGTGCGGCAAAATATAATCCCGTATATATTCGGGTTAATATCGGCTACACGTTTTAATGCGAGATACCGATCTTTTGCATGGATTAGATAAAAATGATGTTCTACATTTTCTGCACCGCTATTTTTCTTCCCCATCGAAATCTCGAAAGGATTATCCATATATTTATTGGCAATAGCAACAATCTCCTTTGGCATGGTAGCAGAAAAGAGCAACGTTTGTTTCCCCTTCGGTGAACTTTCCAGGATAGAATCCAGATCGTCTTTAAAACCCATAGAAAGCATCTCGTCAGCTTCGTCCAAAACCAGCCAACGAATTTCATCCACTTTCAGCTTTTTCCGTTTAATCAAATCGAGGGTTCTTCCAGGCGTACCAACAACTATTTGCGCTCCTTTCTCCAGATCTTTTATTTGTTTTCTAATATCTGAACCTCCGTAAAGAGCTGCAATATCCATATTAGCCACATATTTTGAATAATTATTCAAATCGCTGGCAATTTGTAGTGCCAGTTCGCGTGTTGGGCTTAAAATAAGAGCTTGGGTATTACGTTTAGTTGTATCTATTTGCTGAATAACAGGGAGTCCAAATGCTGCTGTTTTACCGGTTCCGGTTTGTGCCAGCGCCACCATGTCCTGTGTGTTGTTCAATAAGAAAGGAACTGTTTTTTCCTGAATTGGCGTGGGTTGCTCAAACCCGAGTTCTTCAACAGCCTGTTGAATTTCGGCACTGAGCCCCATTTCATTAAATAATGTCATTCAAATTCGTATAAAAATAATGGGCGCAAAGTTATTCTTTTAAAATGAAATTCAGCGATTTAAATCATCTTCTTTCAAAAAATACACACTTAATTAACCTGGCACAACATCTTTGGAACATACTCATACTGAACAACTAAAAACAGCCAGCATTATTCATTTTCTTTTTGAAAGTGATTTTTCGGAAATATAAACACGAATCGATTACCTTTGTTACATAATATTCAATTCAAAACACGAATCGATGAATATTGAGAGGCCGCTGAGAACAAACATATTACTTGGGTTGCTGGTTTTTCTGGTTGCCGGAATATCAAAGAATACGATTGCACAGGAAACAGATACAATTGTTTCTATTAATAAAGATCCGGAAAAAATACTTCGAAAAATAGACATAAAAGATATTGCCCGAGATGGGTTTAATTTCTGGCAAGATGAATTTTCCGGTCACTGGGCTGGAATCGACTTCGGATTCAATACATTTCTGAATAAAGATTATTCCGGTTATAATTCGGAATTTATGGACAATGACGTTTTCCACTCCAACTCAACTTATATTAACATCATTCAGCAAAGCATCGGATTGCAGCATAACCGAAACACTGTTGGACTGGTTACTGGGCTGGGATTGCACCTGCAAAGCTACAGGCTCGATAAAAACACAACAATTCAGCGCGGGGTAAACGATGTTATTGAACCTCAAACGCTGCATTTTGAAGACAACCAAAAATCAAAATTGTCTATTGTTTCCATTATGATGCCTTTACTGGCCGAATTTCAAGTTCCTGTTAATAATTATGAGAACAGGATTTATGTCTCAGGAGGAGTTTGGGGAGCTTTTCGTTTAAGTAGCCACACAAAAATAAAATACCGGGTTGACCATAAAAAAGAAAAGCTAAAAGTCCCTGATTTCCTTTCGTTAAATGACTTTAAATACGGAGTTATGCTCCGGGCTGGCTACCGCTGGATAAACATTTTTGCCAGTTACGATCTGGTGCCTCTTTTCAGAGATGATAAAGGACCAGAATTAACCCCATTTACTTTTGGATTTACATTAGTTAGCTTCTAAGTTATTTTGAAATAAGATTAACATTCAAAAACAAAATTTATGAAACCTTATATTTTGGAAGAAACCAACTGGAAACAAATAAAAGCACAAGCATACGAAGTAGCTGTTCTCCCCTGGGGAGCAACCGAACCACATAATTATCATCTCCCTTACGGAACCGATTCTCTGGAAACAGCAAAAATTGCAGAAGAAGCAGCAGAAAAAGCCTGGAACCAGGGAGCAAAAGTTATGGTACTACCAACCATTCCGCTGGGAATCCAAAATATGGGGCAAATTGAACTTCCGTTTTGCCTGCATACTACGCTCTCTACTCAAAGAATGATCTTGCATGATATTCTGAAGGCATTATATAATCAAGGAATAAGGAAATTTGTATTAATGAATGGACATGGGGGTAATGACTTCAAACAACTGGTCCGCGATTTACAACCTGAGTTTCCAGATATGTTCATTTCAATTGTTGAATGGTTTAAATTACTCGACCAATCTAAATATTTTGAAGAAAGCGGGGACCATGCCAACGAAATGGAAACCAGCATTATTATGCACTATTTCCCGGAGTTGGTTCTACCCTTAGATGAAGCTGGGGATGGGAAAGCAAAAACCTTCAAGCTAAAAAGCCTGCAAGAAAAAATAGCATGGACACCCCGCCGCTGGGATAAAGTTTCGGAAGATACAGGAGTAGGAAACCCAAAAAAATCGACTCCGGAGAAAGGCAGAAAGTTTCTGGAAGATACAACCTCAAAAATTGCTGATTACCTGGAAGAATTAGCCAGTTGCAGATTAGATGATCTATATGAAAAGTAGCCGATCGTTTAATCGCATTCATGTAAAATAACCTTTTTGAACATGCCCAAAAACAAATGAGAATCATTGTGCATGTTCCTAATATTTCCGTTATTGCAGACCTCATAAAAAAGGGAGGAATATGAAATTACTATTATTAAGCAATTCAACCATGCCGGGAGAACCATACCTGGATTATCCCAAACATGAAATACAGAAATTTCTTGGAAAAAAGCCATTAACGGCATTGTTTATTCCTTATGCAGCGGTTACATTTTCGTTTGATGAGTATTGTGAAAAAGTGGAAACCCGGCTGGCAGAAATCGGGCACCATATTAAAGGCATTCATACTTTTAACAATCCGGTAAAAGCAGTTGAACAAGCTGAAGCAATAATAGTTGGCGGGGGAAATACATGGCAGTTGGTTCGAATGATGCACCAACAAAAATTAATGAACCCCATTCGCGAGAAAGTTTTTAACAACATCCCTTACATTGGATGGAGTGCCGGCTCAAATGTTGCATGCCCAACCTTACGAACTACAAACGATATGCCCATAGTCGACCCGATGGGATTTGAAAGTATTGGCCTGGTTCCATTTCAAATAAACCCACATTACCTGGATGCCAATCCGGAAGGACATGGAGGAGAAACCAGAGAACAACGTATTAGTGAATTTCTGGAAGTTAATCCGGATATTTATGTTGCAGGATTACGTGAAGGCACAATGTTTAAGCTGGAAGAAGGGCAACTGCAATTAATTGGCAAAAGGAACTGTCGCATTTTCAAAAAAGGGGAAAGCCCTAAGGAGCTCTCATCAGAAGATGATTTCAACTTCCTGCTAAAATCCTGATATTTCTATTTTTTATAACTCGCAGGATTTAAAGCTGCAGGCGACCAATTCTTAAAAAAACGCAGTACAAGATCGCGATCATAGCCATCTGCTTTTTCAAGAAATGCTGAATTTTGTGTGTGAATACGGGTACCGTCTCCATCTAGAATAACAAAAACAGGAAACCCAAACCGCTGCGGAAACCCAAAACTGGCTAACAATTCCTCATTTTTATTCTGAGGACTATAATTGACTTTTACCACTTCAAAATTTGCATCTACAAAACTCTTAATTTCTTTATCGTTTTCCACAAACCGATGAAATTTCACACACCATGGACACCAATTTCCACCAATTTGCAGAAAAACATGTTTCCCTTCTACCGACGCTTTCAGTACAGCATTGGCAATTTCTGTCCGTGCATCAGCATCAGGATTGTAAATTTCTGCTTTCTGCGCCTTAACAACATGTATAATTAACAAAAGAGCTAATATTAAAATTTCCTTTTTCATCATTCAACTATTTTCAAACAGAAATTTTTATTCAATACTCCAGGCCGAATTCATTTCATAAATATCCATACCGTCGATGCCCAACTCTCCGCCATTTGTAAACAACACTACCTCTTCGGCACCTTCTGCAGGTGTAAAACAATTGGAAACCACTGTTTGTCCATCGTTAGCAAAAATTTCAATTGAAGCCCTGTCTAGCAGGATATCCAGCTTTATTTTGTTATCTATCGGGAGCAAAGGAACATCGCAACCCAATACAGACAAAACACCTCGTTTTACGTTGTAAATAATCTCAGTTCCAGGATTTTTTCTATCCTTACGAACCATAAAACCAAACCCATCCGCATTTTTCAAATCAAACTCTCCAACAATACGCAAACAACTTCCCTTTACTTTCTTTACCGGATTCTTATTTATGCCAGGAATCAAATTCTCATTACTCCACTTATAATGCTTCCCCTGAAGGGACTCAATCTCTTTCACCGGTTTTCGTATCAACTTATAACCGAAACTGAATTTGTTTATTGAAAGCTCACACGGAAAAGTCATTTGCCCGTTAAAAGGCATATCCGGAAATTTTCCTCCCCTCATCCAGGCAATCTGAATTGTTCTTCCATCATCATCAGGAATATTACTCCATGTTTGAGTTGCGTAGTAGTTTTTACCAAAATCACTTCTCATTTTTGAAGATTCCGGACTAAACTCTTCTCCATCAAAGGAGCCTATAATATAGCTTCCATCGCCATCAAAAAGAACCCATTTCTTTTCTTCCGGACGATTCTCTACTTGCAGTTGAATCAAATCAGGACATTCATAAAAACCATACATATGGCTTTTCCACTGCCAGTCAACTAAATTTTCTGACGTATAGAAAGAAACCCCCTTCGATTCATCATCTTCCGAATTCTTTCGATACAACGCCATCACCCATTCCTTCGTTGGCTCGTACCAAATTACTTTTGGATCGCGGGCATCATCTTTTTCATCATACTGAATGATTGGATTTCCTTCGTATTTTTCCCAGGTCCGCCCTTTGTCTGTGCTATAAGCAATTCGCTGTCCGCAGTGCTGGCTGGTATAAAAAGCAACGAGCGTTTTCTCTTCTCCTTTTTGCTTTCCCAGGATATTGTCTTTATCAACAATCGCAGAACCGGAAAAAGCAGTACATTCCACTTTGTCTTCCGAATCATTATCCGGATAAATAGCAATGGGCAAATGTTTCCAATGTACAAGATCTTCACTAATGGTATGCCCCCAATGCATATATCCCCATTCTATTCCATTTGGATTATATTGGTAAAACATGTGGTACTCGCCGTTATAATACACCAGACCATTTGGATCGTTATGCCAGTTTTTCTCCGGTGTAAAATGAAACTGTGGTCTATAAAGTTCCTGATAATAACCTTTTTCAGGATTTGAGGAAGTAAGAAAAACAACTGCAAACAAAGCAGCTAAAACCGTTGATAAATTTCTCATAAAATTTCTAGTATGAATTTGATCCATTTCTTTCTTAGAAAGACCTAAACTATAAAATTTAGCCGGAATAATAAACAATATTTAAGCTTTTGATATTTCTGTAACCCAAATAAAGATTCCCTTAAAATAGATGCATTCATCTTCTTAAATTCCCGATACTCAAATCAGAAATTCTGACCATGCCTAGTATTTCCTGGAATGTGCATAAATTCAACTTCACCTTCAAATCCAAGTGTTTTCCTCAGTCCTCGGAATCAAGATATCTATCAGATTTTTCACCTCTTATTTCCAAAATCCTTAGCCCAAAATCAGCAATACTGATATTTCGTTTCATCCCACAAAATAGTTGAAAGAGAAGCTCCTGGTATTAATTTGCACATGAAAAGCAAACCCATTAAAGTAAAATGTCATGAGACGGACGCTCTTAATAATTCTTAGCATTTTTGTGATGCATGAAGTCATGGCACAAAAACAATTTCTAAACAATACCAATACTGAGGGCTCAGTAAATATTGCAAAAGACGAAATAAATAAAACTTTTATTCATGCGCCTGCCAGGGAATTGTTAAAATCCACTACTATCGCTAAAGCAACTATAAACGTAACTTATATTAATTTTCCTGACAATGCAAAAGCGGCATTTCAATATGCCGTTTCTATATGGGAAGATCTAATTTACTCTCCTGTAACCATCAATATTGAAGCAACGTGGAAATCAATGGATAATAACATACTTGCCATTGGAAAACCCTCACAATTCTATCAGAACTTTGATGGAGCCTTGATTTCAAATGTATATTATCCGATAGCCTTAGCAGAAAAACTTTCTGGCAAAGAGATTACAGGCTCAGACACACCTGATATAACATGCACTATTAATAAAAATATTGCGTGGTATTTTGGAACAGACGGAAATACCCCGACAAACAAATATGATTTTGTTACTGCAGTATTACATGAAATTACGCATGGGCTAGGGTTTTCAGGTTTTTTTGAAACAAAAAACGGCAAAGCTTTTTTTAACAACAGCAATAATTTACCAAGTATTTACGACTATTGCATTTTTAATAGTATTAACCAGCGAATTTCAGATGCAAATAATTTTTTACGGCCTTCAAGTGAATTACTAAATCAGTTAACTTCTGAAAAACTTAAATTCGATTCAGAACAACACCTTTTGAAAAGCGGAACCATTCCAGCCAGTTTGTATGCACCATCTACATGGAGAGAAGGTTCAAGCATTTATCACCTGAGCCATTCAGACTATCATTCCGATGAAAAAAATGCGCTCATGACTGCCTTTAAATATAAAGGTGAAGCCATTCATACCCCAGGAGATGTTACGCTTGAAATGCTTGCTGAGATGGGATGGAAAAATGTTTCTTTTCAATTTACAGAAATTAAAGATTTTGAAGAATCTTGTGCGAACCTGCCGTTGGCTGTATCTGTAATAAGCGAAACATCAATCGACTCTTCATCTGTTAAAGTAATCTATTCTACCAGTTATTTTACTTCTAAAGACTCTTCTTATTTGAGCTACAACAAAACATCAAATAAATTTGAAGGAACTTTACCCCTAAACTATTTTGTTGGTCAGGTTCAATATTACATTGAAGTTACAAGTAAAGAAAACAAGACATTCAAACTTCCATCAAACGCACCGAATAAAAAACTTAGCTTCCGGATAGGTCCTGATTATACTCCACCAACTGTCCAGCACAATCCGGTAAAGTTTATATCAAAATCAACCACACAAATGCAGTTAACCACAATTGCAAAAGACAACCTGGGAGTTAACACCGTTAAGGTTGAATATAAAATTGATGGAATTCAGCAAGAATCTTTTAACCTGTCTGGTAACACAGAAAATTTATATACAGGGAAAGTAAATTTTTCAAAGCAATCACTTCCCAATAACAAGATAGAATACCGCATTGTAGCCAATGACAATTCAAAAAATTCAAACAAAGTTACCCTTCCAGTATCAGGTTATTACGAAGTAGATGTCTTCGAACCTGTAAATGCAGTTGAATATTATCAATCTGATTTCAACTCATTTGCTGATGACTTTATCACTGCAGACTTCACTGTCTCTACACCATCAGGTTTTGCAAATGGAGCACTTCATACTGAGCACCCTTACCCATCTTCAGCAATTGAAGATGAAGATTACAACCTTATCGCACAATTAAAATATCCGGTGGTTTTGAAAGAAAACGGAAAAATGACTTTTGACGAAGTAGTACTTGTTGAGCCAGGAGAACCGGAAACCGATTATACTGACAGCTTTTTCTGGGACTATGTTATAGTTGAGGGAAGTAAAGACAATGGAGGAACATGGCTTCCCTTTACAAAAGGATATGATTCTCAAATCAACAACGACTGGTACACAGCTTTTACCAATACATTAAAAAGTACAAACTCTTCTGCTGTTGGCGATAAAAGCATGTACTTGGAACACTCAATTGATTTAACCCAAAATACTGGTTTTTATGCCGGAGATACTGTTCTTTTCAGATTCAGGCTATCATCTGATAAATCTATAACCGGATGGGGATGGGCCATAGACAACCTGAATATACAGAACGTAACAACCGGCTCTGAGGAGCTTGTTGAAAACAACGAAGTAAATGTTTATCCGAATCCATTTAACAATAATTTTTATATTGATTGCTCCAGCTTGTACGATATAGAATCCATGAATATTATAGTTACCGATTTAGTTGGCAAAACTGTTTTTCATGAAACCTGGACAAACACACAATACAGTTCGAAAAGACAAGTGAATTTAAACAATATTGAATCAGGAATTTACCTTCTAAGTATGACATTAGGAGAATCTCCAAAAAGAATAACAAAAAAGATTATTAAATATTAAAAATTATCCATCATGAAAACTCTATTATTAATCGCATTAGCAACGGCTTTTATTGGACTAGTGACTTCTACTGTAGTTTTTTTTCGGTTGGTATTTGCTAAAAAATAAACCAGAGATAATATCATACAAATTGAACAAATAACAAAAAGACTATTAAATATTAAAAATTATCTATCATGAAAACTTTATTATTAATCGCATTAGCAGCCGCTTTTATTGGCGCAATAACTTCCACTGTAGTTTTCTTCCGATTACTGTTTGCTAAAAAAACATACTAACGAAAAAACCAATTTTATAATAACTCTAAATGCTCACCCCAAAAAATGCCGGAGACAAATCCGGCATTTTTTATAGTCAGTCACCGAAATGAAATGACTATCTTTGAACTATGGAAACAATACCAAAAGCAGAATGCAAAAAAATAGGTTTTATCCGGAAGATGCATGGCGTACATGGAGATCTGGTTCTTGAATTTGAACCTGAATTTGAATGGTCAGTAGAAGAAGCTGAACGTTTCTTCCTTGAAATTGACGGGTTATTGGTTCCTTTTTTTCTGAAAAAAAATGGATTCAGATTTAAATCAACGAAAACAGCCATTATATCATTCGACTGGGTTGATACAGAAAAATACGCCCGACGCCTGGTTGGAGCACTGGTTTTTTTATTCAAAAATGAAATAATCGACGAGGAAGAACAGGAACCTGTCTCAAAATTTGTTCACTTTACATTAATAGATGAAAAACTAGGAGAACTGGGAAAAATAAGTTCCGTTGATGATTTTTCTGGTAATATTGTTTTTCAGATAATATCCCAAGGAAATGAAATTCTAATTCCTTATAACGACGACTTCCTGATTTCCGTAAATGAAGCTCAGAAAACCATCACTCTAAACCTCCCTGACGGACTGATTGACTTGTAACCCAGGCTCACATTCTATAAACTTTTTACGCCACTCATCAGGAATAGCTTCTGAAACTCGTCTCTTCATGTCAAAACAAACCATTGTGGTTTTCCCAATAACCACCGGTTCCGATTGATTATTCCTATAAATTTGTTGAGTCATCTCGAGACTTTTACCGCCCAGTTTTGTTACATGAGACACTACCAATAATTCATCATTCAAAAATACAGATTGTACATAATCAATTTTTATTGAGGCAATAATTAATCCTTTATTTGCCCCGCTAATTAAAGCCCCCAGTTTTTCTTCAAAATATTTAAGACGGGCCACATCAAAAAACTCCTGGTATTTGACATTATAAATATGTCCCATTAAATCAATATCATAAAACCTTACCTGAATATAAGTTTTATGTTCACTTTCCAACTGTTCCGAAAAATTTGTCATCTTGAAATTATCTTTCTTATTTTACAGCACCAAAAATGCTATTTTTTTTATCGCATGTGCAACTTTATCGATGATTACACGTCATTACTAATAATTAAAAAGAAATAACAAAAACAGTACTAATATGAGAAAGATACTTTATCACCTTCCTTTAATTATTTTGGGATTAATTATAGCAAATCCGTTGTTGGCAGAAAACGAAGACCGGGAAGTTCCTTCCTTTTCAGAGATATCATTACGTATTCCTGGAAAATTATATATAGAACAAGGGAAAACGCAAAGTATAAACATTGAAGCCAAGTCTTCTGCGCTTGAAGAAATCGTTACTGAAGTACGAGACAGGCAGCTTACTATTCGTTTCAAAAGTAAAAACTATCTATTCAGATCGTTTGAGCCAGGAAAAATCATAATTCATATTACTGTCCCTGAAATCGATGCACTATCTGTATCCGGTTCCGGTGACATTATTGCAGAAGACGAAATTAACACAAGAATTCTGGATTTAGCGGTAAGTGGAAGTGGAGACATATCATTGGAAGAGCTAAAATCAGAACGGGTGAAAGCAGCCATCTCAGGCTCAGGCAATATTATTATAAAAGACGGTGGAGTTGCCGATGACTTTTCGACTTCCATCTCTGGCTCGGGCGATGTAAAAGCCAGTGGCTTTGAAGCTAAGGATGTAGTTGCTCGCATCGCTGGCTCAGGAAACTTTTATATAAAAAGCAATGGCTCCATCAAAGCCAAAATTGCAGGTTCAGGTAGTGTCTTCTACAACGGAAATCCAAGTATTGATTCTTCTGTTGCAGGCTCAGGCAAAGTACAAAAACAGTAAAAATTCACTTCATAAATAAAAAAGGCCACTGCCATTAATACAGTGGCCTTTTTTATTTCCTGATAATATCAATTTCCCCGCCAGGGCCAAGTTTTATTATACTCGACGGTTTTGCTTCAGAGGTATCATCTTGCCGGTATTCTACAACATAATCTACCTTCTCTTTTATTTCTTCTGAAATTTGATCAAAAAAAGCAGGCGATTTCTCACCACTTATATTTGCTGAGGTAGAAACCAATGGTCTGCGAAAACGCCGCAAAAGTTGCGAAGTAAATTCTTCTTTTGTAAAACGAATCCCTATACTCCCATCAGCAGCTATTAAGTTTTGTGCCAGATTTTTGGCCTTCGGATAAATAACTGTTAATGGTGTTGTGGCGATCTCTACCAAATCCCATGCTACATCGGGAACTTCGTCAACATACCTGTCAAGCAATGCCGGATTTTCCATTAAAACAAGCATACTTTTTGAATCTTCCCGTTTTTTTATCTGGTAAATACGTTTTACTGCTTCCTGGTTTGTTGCATCGCAACCTATTCCCCAAATAGTATCCGTAGGATATAGAATTATCCCTCCGTTTTTTAACACTTCCAGTGCTTTCTTTATGTCTTCTTGCATTTTTTCAGGATAGAATTTTGGCGTACAAAGAAATCATTTTTTCAGAAACAAAGGCAGGATGGAATTGTTTTGCCCGCTCATATCCTTTTAAAATGTATTTGCCCCGCTCCTCTTCGTTCTCACTAAGTATTTTTATTGCTTTTCCAATTTCTTCAATATTGGCAGGAGAGCATAAAATTGCTGCGTCTCCTGCAGTTTCCGGCAGGCAGGAAACATTCGATGTAATAACCGGGCAGCCACTGGCCATTGATTCAATTACGGGCAAACCAAACCCTTCATACAATGAAATATATACGGACAACGTTGCTTTTTTATACAATGCAGCTAAGTCTTCTTCAGGAACACTATTAAGAAACTTTACCTGTTCGTCCATTTGGTTAGCTGAAATAAATTTTAGCAACTCCGCACTGTAGGTAGTAAGATTTCCAATAAATACCACTTTAATTTTATTTTTTGAATGATGAAGCGCCTGCAATAATGCCAGTTGATTTTTCCGGTGTTCAATAGTCCCAACAGAGAGAATAAATCTTTCAGGCAACTGGTATTTTTCAAGAATATTAACATCATTTTCCAAATCGAAAAAACGCGAAGAAATGGATTGATGAACTACCTCAATTTTATCCGGACTTACGCTGAAATAACGTATAACATCTTCTTTTGTTTGACTACTAATAGCCAGTATTTTAGTTGCAACCGAACAAGCATACTCTACCTTTTTGTAGTAGATTTTGCAATCAATGGATTTGTAAAACTGAGGGAAACGCATAAAAATCAAATCGTGGATGGTTACTACCGAAGACACCTTTGTATTATGTATTCCTCCGGGAAGCTCATTACTCAATCCATGAAAGAGGTCGAGCTCACGTTTTTGTAATTGCCCGCTAAGAGAAAAACTACGCCATAACGATTTAAATATTTTAGAAAGAGGACTATCCGGAGAAATAACATCAAACTCTCTATAGTCGGGAAACAGATCGCTTGTTATCTGAGGAGTAAAAAGTACATATTCATTATCAGGATAGTAACTATGAAGGCTATATAACAAATTACGACTATAATTGCCTAGTCCGGAAGAATTTAAAAAAGCCCTTTTTGCATCGAATCCTATTCTCATTTCAAAATACTTTTACATATATAAAATACGCAAAAGTCTGATATTTAGTTCCCAATATCGCTTAAAATAATATCATCACTGAGCAAATTTTCTATTTCTGCGACAAAGATTTTCATATCCTGAAACTTTTTAACCACCTCTTCCTTTTCAAAAGAGACAAATAACCCGTAATCTCCTTCTGTTTTGTCTTCGTATGCATTGTGAAGAATTTTACCATAAAACCGATCTACCTTCCCCTGCTTAACAAAATTATTATTAAACCATTCCCGTATCTCCGTATATTTTAATATTCCTGTATTATGCACCATGGCAAGTGCCTGTAATGCATAAAACATTGAAAAATAAATCCGGTTAATAGCTAGAGAAAGTGAACCCCGGGCAATTAACGTTTCAATTTCTTTTGTCGTTTGGTGTGCTTGTTGTATTCGGTATTCGACAATGACCTGAAGATTATTCTGCATGAATTCCAAGGTTTAAAGCATCATTAATTAGCGGATGTTCACCTCTGAACATGGTTTGTATTTCAAATTGAGAAACAATTTTCGAGTTAACCAATATACCAAAATCAACAGAAATATCGTAACAAATGTCTCTTATGATTGATTTCTCCTGCCAGCTTAACAAATCGCTGGTGGTAATTAAGATATCAAAAACTTCGTACCTAATTTTGTTATTTCTGGATTGGCAATTTAACAACGAAACATTTACTATTCTACAATTGAAAGTATTTTCCAGGTGGGTTTTTAATTCATGTAATATTTTTACTTTGTCAACCATAAAGCGAAAATATGAAAAATGTCATGATTTTAGTTTTCCACCCTACTCTCAAACGAATAGTTTAAGAAAAACTTCTCAATCCACTAAAATCAAGCGTCGCAAAATAGTCTTCTACCGTTTCTGCCCTTCTTATTTGAGCAACATCTCCATTCTCCCGCAACAGTAATTCTGCCGATTTTAGTTTGCCATTGTAATTAAATCCCATTGCGTGGCCATGAGCACCAGCATCATAAATAACAATAATGTCGTCTGGCTTCAGCTCCGGAAGCATCCTGTCAATGGCAAATTTGTCGTTGTTTTCACAAAGCGAACCTGTAACATCATATTTATGAGTGGCAGGTTCACTTTCTTTGCCCAACACTGTAATATGGTGATATGCCCCGTACATTGCCGGACGCATTAAGTTAACCATACAAGCATCGAGGCCGGCAAACTGTTTATATGTTTTTTTAATGTGTCGAACCTTTGTAACCAGGTATCCATATGGCCCGGTGATAGCACGCCCTGATTCAAACAGAAGCCTTAAAGGAGCCAATCCATTTCCTGCAATTATTTGGGTGTACAATTTTTGAATTCCAGCACTCACATATTCCAAATCAACCGCTTTCTCTTCTGGTCTATATGGAATTCCAATTCCCCCGCCTAAATTTGCAAATTCAATTCTCACACCTGTTTTTTCGTAAACTTCAGCAATAAGCTTAAAAAGAATTTCTGCCGTTTCAACAAAGTAATCAGAGCCTAATTCGTTTGAAGCAACCATGGTATGAATACCAAAATGCTTTACACCTTTAGATTTCAGAATCCGGTAACCTTCAATAATTTGTTCCCGGGTAAAACCATATTTAGCTTCTTCCGGATGACCAATAATAAGGTTCCCTTCTTTCAAACTCCCCGGATTATAACGCATACATATAGTCTCGGGAAGTCCCACATGCTTCTCTACAAAATCGATGTGCGAAATATCATCGAGGTTAATTATGGCACCCAGGTCTTTTGCCAGTTGGAACTCGTATGCAGGAGTATCGTTCGATGTAAGTATTATTTCATCTCCACTCATACCAACCCGTTTAGCAAGTTCCAGCTCTGCAATAGAGCTGCAATCTATACCAAAACCTTCTTCCCTCAATATTTTCATGAGGTATGGATTTGGAGCAGCTTTTATAGCAAAGTATTCTTTAAAACCTTCGTTCCATGAAAATGCTTTTAAAAAATTACGGGCATTTTCCCGAATGGCCTTTTCATCATAAATATGGAAAGGAGTTGGGTAACTCTCTATAATTTTTTCAATTTGTTCTTTTGAAAAAGGTACTGTTTTTTCCGGCATATTGTTGTTACGTTTTTACAATTGCAAAGGTACTATTTCTGTAGAAATTTGTAGAATTGATCTAAATAAAGGTACTTGCTAAAAGGTGAAATTAAATTTAAATTGAGACTATTTAAATTCTTCTACCAATTCAGGGCTTAGAAAACCGGAAGCAATCTCTCTCACTTCACCTGTCATTCTTATATTCCATTTACGGTCAATTTCGATGGTAAGTTTTCCACCGGGCATCGAAATAGTAAGATTTCGTTCTGTTAACCCTCTTTTAGCAACCACTGCGGCTACTGCACACGACGAGCTTCCCGAGGCAAGGGTCCAGCCGGCACCACGTTCCCAAATTAGAATTTCAACCTCGGTTGGCGAAATTACTTTGGCAAACTGCACATTTATACGGTTTGGAAACATGGCATGATGTTCAATATCACTGCCAAATGTTTTTATCTCTTTTTCGTCCAGTTCTTCTTTCAGAATAACACAGTGAGGATTGCCTACAGAAACACAATTGATTTGATAATCTTTATATTCAAGATTCAATGTTTCATCAATACATTCTTCGTTTTTGCAATTCACCGGAATTTCATCCGATTTGAAGTATGCTTTTCCCATGTCAACCCGAATGGTTTTTGCTTTTCCTTTTTCTGCCTCCACAATTTGAGCCTGAACCAACCCTCCGGGAGTTTCAATGGTAAAAATATCTTCGGTGGCAAACCGATGATCGTATAAATATTTAGCAAAAATACGTAGCCCATTACCACTCTTTTCTGCTTCAGAGCCATCCGGGTTTAAAATACGTAATCCAAAGTCGGCTTTAAAGCTGGGAACTTTTAACAGGATACCATCTGAACCAATGCCATAATGAACATCACAAATTTTTTTAATGGCTTCTTCCGTTAAATCAAATTCTATTTCATTTTGATTAAGTACTATATAATCATTTCCTAATCCATGCGATTTTACAAAGAAATTGTGCATAATATTTCCCTTTCGTTTTTGCAAAAGTATTAAACCAAAATGAATATTGTTCAACAGAAATAAAGAATCTGTGGAGGGAAAACAGAAAAATAAAATTCCATTCTTTACCGATTTTCTTTTGTACTAATATTTTGGATTCGTAAAAGTCCCCTTATCAGAAATTAGATGAAGAGAAAAGTTCATTAATAAAATCTAAATAAGAATTACCGGAGCTATGAATCATGAAACAGCCAATTTTTATTTTTTATCTTTACATTCCCATAATTTTTGAAAAATATTAAAGAAAGACAGATGGCAAAACTGAATGAAAATTACCTGAAATTAAAGGCGGGCTATTTATTCCCGGAAATAGGACGAAGGGTGAATGAATTTATTGAAGCAAACCCTGACAAGAAAGTGATTAAAATGGGTATTGGAGATGTTACCCAACCTTTGGTGCCAAGTGTAGTAAAGGCTTTTCACGAGGGAGTAGAAGAAATGGCCAAAGCAGATACTTTCCGTGGTTATGGCCCCGAGCAAGGATATGCCTTCTTGAGGGAAGCAATTGCAAAAAATTCGTATCAGGCCAGAGGAATTGACATTTCTGCTAATGATATTTTTATTTCCGATGGTTCTAAATGCGACACCGGAAATATTCAGGAAATTTTTGGAAACGAAAATAAAATTGCCATTTGCGATCCGGTTTACCCGGTGTATGCCGACACTACTGTTATGGCAGGAAAAACAGGAATTTGCCAGTCGAACGGTTATTACGATGGAATTATTTATATGCCATGTACCAGCGAAAATGGCTTTATTCCAGACTTACCAACAGAAACACCTGATTTAATTTTCCTTTGTTACCCGAATAACCCAACCGGAACTGTAGCATCCAAAGAGGAGTTGAAAAAATGGGTGGATTTTGCTATCGAAAACAAAAGTATTATCCTTTATGATGCAGCCTACGAAGCATTTATTACTGATGATGAAATTCCGCATTCTATTTATGAAATAGAGGGAGCACAAAAGGTAGCTATTGAATTCCGCAGCTTTTCGAAAACAGCAGGCTTTACAGGTACACGTTGTGCATATACTGTTATCCCTAGTGAATTGATCGCTTACGACTCTGAAGGAACGGCACATCCGGTGAAACCACTTTGGAACCGTCGTCAATCCACCAAATTCAATGGAGTGTCGTACCCGGTGCAGAAAGCCGCCGAAGCCATTTACACCGAGGAAGGGAAAAAAGAAGTTTCAGAAGTTATTGCCTACTACATGGAAAATGCCCGAATAATGAAAGAAAGTTTACAAGCAGCAGGCTATGAAGTTTTTGGAGGAGAGAACGCACCTTACATCTGGTTAAAAACAAAAAACAATATGAAATCGTGGGACTTCTTTGACAAAGTGCTTAATGAAGCCAACGTAGTTGGGACTCCCGGATCGGGCTTTGGCCCTTCCGGAGAGGGATATTTCCGCTTCTCTGCATTTGCCGATCGTGACAATGTTTTGGAAGCAATGGAACGTATTAAAAATTTGATATAACCCATTGGAATAAGATAAAAAGCGAGAGGCCATTCCTAACAAAGAATGGCCTCTCATTTTTTATTCCTTAAGAAAGCAAGCGTTTCCTTGTATTTTATTATCAATTACTCCTCTACCCCAAATTTATATATACAAATAGAATAATATTCATCTCCCGGATTTAAAATAGTTGACGGAAAATTGGGTTGGTTCGGACTGTCGGGAAAATGTTGGGTTTCCAAACAAATTGCCGAACGATGGCTAAAAACTTTTCCTTTACCTGAATCGCTCCCATCCAGAAAATTTCCGGTGTAAACCTGCAGTCCGGGCTCATTGGTATATACTTCAAGCGTACGTCCCGAAACCGGATCAACTACCCTGGCAGCAAAGGTCAGCTCTTTATCTGATTTATTCAAAACCCAGTTGTGGTCGTATCCTTTGCCAAATTCCAACTGTTCAAAATCATCATTGATTCGAGCCCCAATTTCCGTTGGTTTTCTAAAATCCATTGGAGTCGTCTCTACTGGGGCTATATCTCCCGTCGGGATTAATCCTTCATCTACGGGTGTATAATAATCTGCATTAATTTGCAGTAAGTTTTTTTCTACACTGCCGCTTCCTACTCCCTTTAAATTAAAAAAAGAATGCTGAGTAAGATTCACCGGGGTTGCTTTATCTGTTGTTGCCCAGTACTGTACTTTTAATTCATTATCATTTGTAAGCAGATACTGTACTTTTACCTGCAGGTTTCCCGGATATCCTTCCTCCATATCTGGAGACAAATAAGTTAACTCCAGTGTTTGTACATCAATCTGTTTGGCATCCCACACCACGTTACTAAATCCTTTAATTCCTCCATGTAAATGATTTCCATTATTGTTGGTTGCCAACGTATATTCTTCTCCGTTTAATGCAAACCGCCCTTTTGCAATTCGGTTCCCGTAACGACCAACCAATGTTCCATAATAAATTTCATTTGAATTAAGATACCCTTCCAGGTTCTCGTACCCAATAACAATATCATCGTAGTTCCCGTTTTTATCCGGTGTCCAAAGGTTAACAACCCTTCCGCCATAGTTGGTTATTTGGGCAACCAACCCATTGGCATTTTTCAGCGTGTATAAATTTACTTGTTTCCCGTCCAGTTTTGTATCAAACCCACTTTTATCTATTAAAACAGGTATCTTGGGTTGTTGAGAGCAGGAAAATAAAACTGCAAAAGTAAGAATGCACCAAAATTTTTTCATTGTGTTTTTTTTATTGATTTAAAGGCATTTTACTAAACCAAAAAGCTGTTGCTAAACGCAAAAATTCATTGGTATAGTTTTGCAAATTCCTATTATAATTTAATATTATTGTACTTTAATACTGTAAAATTAAAAAGTTAAATCAACACTTTAACATTACATTAAAGAAAACCTGACAAAACCTACAAGATGATTCAAAAAATCAGTTACTATACTTCTCTTTTTATCTTCCTGAGCGGATTTTTAAGTTGCCAACACGTACAGAAAGAAATAAAAAGACCTAACATTTTATTTGCAATAGCTGATGATGCATCCTGGAAACATTTCGGAGCCTATGGCTGTAACTGGGTAAAAACCCCGGGATTTGACCGCGTGGCCAATAATGGAATTTTATTTACCCATGCATATACACCCAATGCAAAATGTGCTCCCTCCAGAGCCTGTATTTTAACCGGACGAAACAGTTGGCAACTGGAGGAAGCCTGTAATCACTCTCCATATTTCCCGGCAAAATTTAAAACGTATGCTGAAGCACTGGGCGAGAACGGTTATTTCGTAGGAAGTGTTGCTAAAGGATGGGCTCCGGGAGATCCAGGTAAAATAAATGGGAAAACCCGCCAACTTACAGGATCAAAATTTGATGAGTTCAAAACGACACCTCCCACAAGTGGCATAAATAAAATTGATTATGCAAAGAATTTCGAAGCCTTTCTTCAAGCTCGCCCCAAAGACCAGCCTTTTTGTTTCTGGTATGGAAGTACGGAACCACACCGGGGCTACGAATTTGGTTCGGGGGTAAAGAAAGGTGGAAAAAGAACTACAGAAATAGATGAAATTCCAGCTTTCTGGCCTGATGCAGATACCATCCGCACTGACATGCTGGACTATGCTTTTGAGATTGAACATTTTGATAGCCATCTGCAAAAGATGTTGCAAAAACTGGATAAAGTTGGCGAGCTAGATAATACGCTCGTAATCGTAACAGCAGATAATGGCATGCCCTTTCCAAGAATTAAAGGTCAGGTTTATGAATATTCCAATCATTTACCTTTGGCAATTATGTGGCCCGATGGAATAAAAAAACCTGGACGTATAGTCGACGATTTTATAAACTTTATTGATTTCACTCCTACCTTTCTAGATCTCGCAGGGCTTACTGTAGAAAAGGTGGGAATGCAGCCTGTGACGGGACGAAGCTTAACGGAGATATTCAACTCCGAGAAGCAGGGGAAGGTTATTCCTGATCGTAATTTTATACTTGTGGGAAAAGAGCGTCACGATGTTGGCCGCCCTAATGATGAAGGTTATCCGGTACGGGGAATTTTAACCGATGGATTTTTATATCTGCATAACTTTAAACCCGATCGCTGGCCGTTGGGAAACCCGGAAACGGGATATCTGAATTGCGATGGAAGCCCAACAAAAACCTATATTCTCGACACCCGAAGAAAAAAAGGAATTATGGAATACTGGCAACTCAATTTTGGAAAACGTATAGAGGAGGAATTATATAACATTACTGATGACCCATTTTGCATGAACAACCTGGCTGAGGATGCAAATTATTCTGAGATTAAAACCAGGATGGAAGATAGAATGAAGCAAAAACTCACCGAACAAAACGACCCTCGCATTTTAGGGAATGGCGATATTTTCGATAACTACGAATACTCAGGAGCAGTAAAAAATTACTACAATCGCTACATGAGTGGCGAAAAAATACCTGCCGGCTGGGTAAACGAAACAGATTATGATTCAGATTTAATGGAATAACTCCCGAAACAAGCAGGAGTCAACAGGAAAATTAATCACCGGTCTGCGGCTATAAATCTCTCCCAGAAAACGTTATGCTTCTTCTTGCTGAATATAGTCAATCAAAACCAAAAACTTTCAATCTCCTTTGCTATCAACATCGCAAATATCTATATATTTACAACCATGAATACAAATAAAAAAATTGAATTCGGGAAATTAGAGGTAGAACAGGAAGAAAAAGGTTTTAAAAGTTGGATAAAATCCAAACATGTAAAAAGAACTATTATTGCCATGCTTATTGGAGCAGGAGGAGGTTTTATCTATTTTATATTAACAGAAGGAGCTGAGATGAAGGCTGTCCCAACCGGAGACATTGTTCAGGATGTTATTTTTGGAGCCCTCATCGGCCTTTTTGTGACAAACAGCCCCTGCGCAAAGAATAAATGCTAGGACATTCACGTAAGCACAATTCAAAAATATCCTCCTCTCCCTGGAGTTTCGATTAAGTATATCTATTTGTTAATAAACAAGTATAATTAAAGACAGAAGGAATTCACTGTCCACTTTCTACAAATTCAAATTTCTCTTTATTAAAATTAATTTTGATTTTGTAATTTTACTCATCCAATTTTACCTAAATCAATTTCTAAATGAATAAATCAACCATTTTCATCTCATTGTTTTGTGCGTTTGCAGTGTCATCCTGCTCGGTTGCGAAGAATGAAAAAATAAACACTTTAAGTGAAAAAGAAAAAGCGGAAGGATGGGAACTTCTGTTTGACGGAAAATCGCTGGCCAACTGGAAAATGTTTAACGGAGGAGAAGTTACCGGGTGGAAAATAGTAGATGGTACCCTGGAAAATTCAGGTGTTGGCTCTGATCATGGCGGAGACATTATTACCAAAAAAGAATATGCAAATTTCGAACTTTACCTGGAATGGAAAGTAGCGCCGCAAAGTAACTCGGGTGTATTTTACCATGTGCAGGAAGGAGTTACCAATGCTATCTATGAATCTGGGCCCGAGTACCAGCTGATTGACGACAAAGGCTGGCCAGGCGAATTGGAAGCGTATCAATACAGCGGTTCCAACTATTCTATGAATGCACCGGAGGGAGCAGAGGTTACCCCTATCGATGAATGGAACACCACACGCATTATTGTGAAAAACCCACACGTAGAACATTGGCTAAATGGCAAAAAAGTAGTGGAATACGATCTGTGGTCAGACCAATGGAAAGCAAATAAGGCAGAAGGAAAATGGAAAGATTGTCCGCATTACGGAGAAGCAAAAAAAGGGCACATTGGCTTACAGGATCATGGCGGGCTTACAATGTTCAAAAATATTAAGATCAGAAAATTATAAAACGTTAAGAAAATTTTTATTCGGAACCCGGGTTATGGCAAGATAGCAAAACAAGGATTAAACAAATTCACTCAAACTGTTATCTTTGCCTGTAAATAATAAAGAAATGGCTTTTACTGCATTTAGGGGAATGAAACCATTTTCCCAGTTTATATTTTCGGCATTTGTTATTCTTGTATGCTTTTTGATATTTATGTTGTTGTCGCTTATTCTTGCGATACCCATCTTCGGTCTTGACTCAATGATGAGCATTCCGGCAATGGACGAGCTCAATAACCCGCAAAGCATAAATCTGCTAAAGTACCTACAAGTAATGCAGTCCATTGGCTTGTTCATTGTGCCTCCATTTATTTTAGGCGCTTTGTTCCTTGGGAGCAGTAAAGAATACCTGCATTTAAATACAACTGCTGGCTCTTCTTCTTTTCTTCTGGTTATTTTGTTAGTAATTTTTGCCTCCCCGGTCATTAATTTCATGGGAGAAATAAACGGACAAATGCATTTTCCCGATTGGCTTTCAGAAATAGAAAATTGGATGAGAGACTCGGAAGACAAAGCCGACCAGCTTACCGAAATTTTTCTGAATGTGAATACTACAGGTGGTCTGCTTTTCAATATTTTCATGATTGCCTTTTTGCCTGCCATAGGCGAAGAACTGCTTTTCCGTGGTGTTATCCAGCGCATTTTTACCGACATGACGAAAAGCTACCATTGGGGGATCTGGATTTCAGCTATTCTTTTTAGCGCACTGCATATGCAATTTTATGGCTTTATACCAAGAATGTTGCTTGGTGTTCTTTTTGGGTACCTTCTGGTTTGGAGTGGAACAATATGGCTTCCCATTGCAGCGCATTTTGTAAACAATGGAGCAGCCGTTATTGCCTGGTATTTAACCCATAAAAACTTACTAAGCGAAAAAGTAGAAACTGTTGGCACTACTGCCGACAGCTATTTTTGGGTTGCCATTAGTATTGTTCTGGTTACCCTTTTTATGTGGCTCATCAAGCGGGAAAACCAGAAGAATAGAAAAGATGTAATCTATCCCTGAACAAGTAAAGTAGTAATTACAGAAACAACACCTGCCAGTATTAACAGCACGCCACCAATACTTTTTATGTTATAATAAATTGCCCGTTTCAGGTATTTGCCTCTGAATATTCCAAGTACAGAAATAAAGAAAAAGGTGATGCCGGTAATTAGTAAAATGGGCAGAATATCGAAATTGAGCAAAGCAAAACTAATTCCAATAATCAGAGCGTCAAACAGGGCGGCCAGAAGCATTCCCAACAATAAAGTGATAGTAACCGAGTTAAAATCAGACTTGCTGGATTTCCTTTTCATAAAACTCTCCAGTATCATTTTCAAACCGAGCAAAGTTAAAATCCCCAAGGCTATCCAATGCTCATATTGTTTGATTAAAATATCCAGTTTTTCTCCGGAATACCACCCCGCCAACAACACAGGAATATGAAGAGCTATCAGGAAAAAAGCAACTTTTACTGCCTGCCCAAATTTAATCCTGCTTAATGTTTTTCCTGTTGACAGAGAAATTTCGTATGCCCCCATTGAAAGGCTGATTGCAATTAAAATGATAGCTGGTATATCCATAAATCCTTTTTTAATTCATCTTAAACAACAAAATCCGGCCGCTTACGGTTCCGTTTTTTATTCCTTCACTCGAAATATAAAGATCGCCATTTTTTGCGAATGCCAATCCTTCCGGCTTATAATAAGCATCAGATGGCAAAGGAAAAACATCTTTCAACCCATTCTTTCCAAAAATGGCCAGTAATCGATCTGTTGCCGACAATACATATTTTTCGCCGGTAACAGGGTGTACAGCAATTGCCGACGGATTAAACCGAAACATTGAAGAACCTTGGGTAATTTCAGGATACTTATTTGAAAGCATCTTGTTTATTTCCTCCACATCTATTGTAAACAAAATATTTGTCTCATAAATTTTATCGGGGCTCATTTCATAAACCAACCGTATTTCCTTTTTTGCGTTCACCGGACGACTTTTACATGCCATGTACAGCTTTTCTCCCAACGAGTCAAAAAACAACCCTTCGATATCAGTACAATATGAAGGAGCCATTGTTTGGCTGACTTTCCCATCGAAGTTTTTGTAATTAAAGCTAAAAATCTTCCCATCACTTCGTAAAACATAGGCCATAGTTCCATCAATGGTTATATCTTCGAAGTCACCCAAATCTTCAAAACGAATTACATCGCTTACTTCATCTTTTTCCAAATCGTATTGAAAAAGTGCTCCCACCTCATCCTGAACGCAAAACATACTATTTTCCGAGGCCAGAGCAATTCCTGAAATCTCTCTTAAAACTTCGGGCATCTCAAAAATTTCGTTGGGTTTTAAAAATTGATACGGAGCCGGATTATTCCTGTAAGCTTCCACAAGTGTTTTCACCGTCCAGTTTTCATCCGGCGCCATATTAAATGGGCGATAATATTTCCCTTCAAGTGTGAAATAAATATTCTGCTCCATTCCCCCTCTTACCATTTCAATTTTATAGAACGAAGTATCGGTCGTTTCAACAATAGCTGCCTCATCAAAAATCCATCCTTCGTAGCTCTTACTTAATTTTTTATCTATTTTACCTTGTATATTCTCTGGTATTTGGGCATCTCTTTCCTGATAAATAATCTCATTATCATCATTCAAGCCCACCTCTATTGTCTCTCCGTTGCACAAAAATTCCACCTCGGTATAACCATTCTTCAACTCCATTTCAATAAATTCAGCCGAAGGACAGATTGCTTTAATTTTTTCGATTGCTTTGTTTTCAGCTTTCCCGCTTTGTGCCCTACAACTTACAACACTGAAAACGATTGTTAGAATTCCGGTAAAAATAGGGACGTATAATTTTCCGAACATGTTAATTTTATTTAGATGAAAGAAATCCCGAAGAAAGAGCCCCGGGACAATTGTTGCTCTAGTTCTTGATTTCAGCGTCACGCACAGTTGTCTCATTACTGTTGACAAGTTCAACATGCTTGGCTTCAATTTCTGTTCCTTCCAGCAAATCGTAATCAACCTCGCCAATTATAACAATTTCTGTTTCATCGTTAAAAGCCACAGCCGGAAGATACTTCTTTTCGATTTCTACCTTAATTTTCCCGGTAGAGTCTTTAAACCAGTAATTTTCGTCGTTGATTTGCTCTATAACAAATCCCCGAAGTTTAACCATGGTATCTTTCCGGTCTAATTTCAATGCTTTATCTGAAACATCTTTTACCGTATATAACTGCGCTTTAGATCCCGGACCAGTGTATTGTGCATATCCAACACTAAAAATGCCTGCAAAGAGGGCGGTCATTAAAATCATTGTAATTGTCTTCATAACTGTTTTCATTTATTTGTTTTCTAATTTCAACAGCTAAAATAGAAGCCAATTCTGGATAGATTCTGGATTTTTATTCCACAGGGAAAAGAATTTCAATTTTATGCGTATCTTCTTCTGAAACCGTATAGGAAAGCTTGAAATGATAAATTCCACATATCTCTTTTACAATGGCCAGCCCTATTCCAATATTCCCGTTTTCACCTTTTGAAAAACGCTGAAGTAGGATTTCCGGATTTCCACGAAATGGCAGACCGCTGTTTTCTACTATAAATTTTTCGTTGTTTAGGAAAACATTTATAAAACCATTTTGGACATTGTGTTTCACCGCATTTTTTATGAGATTATTTACGAGTATCTCTGCAAGCCCTCCATCGATATAAAGCATGCAGGGCTCTGTTTCCCTTGTAATTTTAAATTGCCGTATTTCTGCTACTTCTGCAAATGTATCCAGCGAGCTTTTTACAATTATTTCAAAATTGATAGTCTCGTTATTGCTAAATTCCCGGTTATTAATTTTACTAAGAAGTAAAAGCGATTTCTGAATTTGCGACAATTTTGTGGCTGCTTTTTGAATTTTGTTTATCTCTTCCAAATTAGCCGTTTCATTTTCCAATGCAAGCAACTTCCCTGCATTCGCTTTTATTACAGCAAGGTATGTTTGCAGTTCGTGCGAGGCATTTTCATTAAATTCTTTATTATGCCGGTAATCGTCTGCAATCTTTTTCAGAAACGACTGCAAAGTTGTATTTAATCTATTAAACTCATCAATGTTGGTTTCCCCAAAATCAGGCGGCGGGCTGCCCGTTTTGTATTCTGTAATTTTTCGAAGCGTTTTGTAAAAAGGCGACCAAATTTTCCCGGTAACCGTATTTAATGTTACCACAAGAAACAATCCAACCAGAAAAACCAGTCCTATAATAATAAAAAATGTTCCTTGTGCAATATCATCGCGCCCCAGCAACAAGTGACGAATAACGATAGTAAAATCGCGCCCGTTATGATTAATGGAAAAACGGAGTTCACGATTAGGCACCATTTCGTTATCACCCGGTTCAAGCAACAATGTGTCTTTAAAAAAAGGCTCATCATATTTTACATCAGGAATAATATCTGCCACTTTATGAAAATCGGGAAAATCGTTATTCTCTTTATGGTAATTAACCAGACGTTCCATTTCGTAAGTCAAAAACTCATCGGTTTCCTCATACGCAATGTATTCAATCATATAAAAAGCAAACAAGCTACCGATAACCACAAAAGGAATTATCCAAACCAAAGTATAAATGTATGTACGTTTTATTAACTTCATGTTTCCTGTTCTGCTGCCAGTTTATAACCAATTCCGTAAACCGCTTTTATCGGGTCGGAAATTCCGGTTACAGTAATTTTTTTTCTCAGATTTTTTATATGCGAATAAATAAAATCAAACGAATCAGCCAGATCCATATTGTCGCCCCAAATGTGTTCGGCAATTCCTTCTTTTGTAAGCGTTCGCCCGGGATTTGAAAAAAAGAAAAGCAAAATATCGTATTCACTTTTTGTGAGTTCAATTTTTTGCTGACCTGCAAAAACTTCCCTGCTGGTTGTGTCAATGGTAATTCCGTTAAAAGTTACTTTACTGTTCCCTGAAAAATTACGTCGCCGCAGAAGTGCTTTTACACGGGCAACCAGTTCCGCCATGTCAAATGGTTTGGTTATATAATCATCAGCACCCAAGTCAAGGCCTTCAATTTTATTGTCAAGCGAATTACGAGCCGAAACAACAATAATTCCAGTGGACGAATTCTGCTTTTTAATTTCCTTTATAAGCTCCAGACCTGAGCCATCGGGCAGGTTGATATCAACGATGAGTATATCGTAATTATAAAGGAATATCTTTTCATGAGCACTTTGAAAATCCTGTGAAGTTTCGCAAAGGTATTTCTCTAATTCCAGCGTTTCGGTAATCGCTTCCAGAAGTCTTACATTATCTTCAACAATCAAAATTTTCATTCCATTTTTTTTCAATATTAGAACTTAATTCTGGATAAATTCTGAATATTAGCAAGATCTAAAATATTCCTTTATCTCAAGAAGCAACTGAACAAAATATTTCTAATTTTATTGAGAAATCAATTCGCCGACGAATGAAGAAAATCTATATCAAAAGAATAATACTGCTTTTTATTGTTGCTTTGCTTGGCTTTGCAACCTGGTTTGCCTGGCCCCGGCTCCCTATTATTACAGCTTTTGCTGCAAAAGGAATGTGTTCAAGTATTTTCCTGGCAAACAAAAGCCAGGACCGGGTTCAGGCAGAAGATCTTTCATTTTTCCCGATTAGCCTTGCAAAGTCGGTGGTTAATTTTGATGAAAAATCAGTAACCTCTACTGTTTTTGGTTTGGCAAAACGAAAAGCCATTTACAGAGATGGCTTAGGTGCAGTAATTGTTTTGAATAAGCCAGAAGTTGAGTTGAGGAAATCGGGCTTTATCCTTCCGGAACCAGGTTATGCTCAAGATACAATACCATGGCCAAAAGGCGATTTACTCCCGAAAAACAAACCAGCAGGCGTAAATTACACCCGGCTAAACGAATTGCTCGATACCTGTTTTGACGCCACAGGAAATGAGCCCCATAAAAAAACGTTGGGAATAGCCGTTGTTTATAACAATCAACTGATTGCAGAGGAATACCTGAATGGATACGACTACAAAACCATGTTTCACGGATGGTCGATGACCAAAAGTATTACCGGTGCCCTGGCCGGGATTTTAGCCGATGAGGGGAAACTGTCATTGGAGGAACCTGCCGGATTTCAGGAATGGCAAAACGATGAGCGCAAAGATATTTCAGTAAAAAACATTGTGCAAATGTCGTCAGGCCTCGATTGGTATGAAAACTATTTTACCGTTTCGGATGCCACTGTAATGTTGATGCAAAAAGATGACATGCTCACTTCTATTACCGATAACAAACTTGCTTACGCTCCGGGAACATTCTGGAACTATTCATCGGGCGATGCAAACCTGCTTTCAGGAATTATAAGAAACAGGTTGAATAACGACGATGATTACCACCGCTTTATTTATACAAAATTACTTTTCCCAACCGGAATGCTGCATACTAAAGTTGAAACGGATGCCAGTGGTTTATTTGTAGCTTCATCATACAGTTACGGGAGCACGCGTGACTGGGCCAGATTTGGAATGCTGTTTTTAAACGAGGGTGTATTTGCCGGAGATACAATTCTTTCAAAAGGATGGGTTGACTTTATGAAAACACCTGCTGAAGCTTCCAACGAAAACTATGCCGGTACTTTCTGGCTAAAAGAGTCAAGCCCTGAAAACGCACTTACCTCCGTACCTTCTGATGTATTTTTTGCTGATGGTTTTCTGGGGCAACGCATTTATATTATTCCTTCAAAAAAATTGGTAGTAGTCAGAATGGGCTACGGAATGTCAAATTTCAATATGAATAACTTCTTAGAGGAAATTATTAAAACATTACCAGAATGACAAAAACATGCCCCCTGACAGAGAGGAACATACATTGATTGAAAAGTAAAAAACTGTTATGCCTCCTTAAAGCTTGTTAAAAATCCGGTTAAAATAAGTTATCTTTTGGGTCATCTGAACAGAAAGAAATACTTTTGACGGAGAACTATGAAAATATTGAACTTGAAATACACTATATCTTTTCTTTTTCTAATCTATACACTGCCCCTGTTTGCGCAGGATGAAGTTCCATTGGTTGACCCGATGCTTATTCAATTGCAGGCAAAAATTATTAGCGCCGGCGATAGTTCGGCAGTGCCTTATGCCAACATTATTAATAACCGCACCCATAGTGGAACCACAACCAACGGCGAAGGGTTCTTTTCGTTTGAAATGCTTAATATTGACACCCTGGTAGTTTCTTCCGTTGGTTTTCAAAAAAGTGTAATCAAAATTCCGTATAATTATTCAGGAAGCGAAGTACTCACATTTGTTATGAACCCGGTGAATTATTCGTTAGGCGAAGTTAAGGTACAAGGAGATAAACCCACTGTTGATTTAGGACTTGGCACAGGAAAACCAACCGAAATCGCTCCGGAATTACGAGGAGATGCATTTAATGAAAAACCTCCGGTTGTGGCAGCACTTGTCAATCCACTTTCGTACTGGCAATACCGTTTAAGTAAAAGAGAAAAAGAAAAAAGAGAAGTTCGGAAAGCCATGGCCCTCCAAGAAAACTGGGAAATGCATTCAAAAAATTACAACAAAGAGATGGTAATGAAGTTAACCGGACTAAACGAAATGGAAGCAGATACATTTATGGTTTGGTTCAATGGGCTTGAAATACTTCCGTATACATCTTCCGAATATCAGGTGCGTGAATCCATAATCAAGTATTTTGAAATTTACAAGGAAGAAAAAGATCTCAAATAGCCCCCTATCCACCGGATAGTACATAGGGTTAAGATTTAATAAAATTCAAAATGAATAATGGAAAAGATATCAGTAATGAGAAAAGAAAAAACACGAATGAGTTTCTCAATACTAATATCGACATCCGATAGTATAAAAGTTTATAGAAGCTAAAGTAGCTGCAATAAATTGAAAGGTTTTAACCATTAACTCGATAATAAAATGCATCATTCAATAAATTGGAAAAAATCACTAGTACTCACATTCTTGATTTGCCTAAACGGAATTCTTCCTGCCCAGCCAATCGGGTATTATAACGGAACAGAAAACCTGACTGGAGACGAACTAATACCAATTTAATTATTAAATGCCGCATTGAATAATTTCAGATATTTCCTGTTTCCAGTAATCGATTTTATTGTTTCTGGCTGCATTGTGTTGACTATATTCCAAAGCCATTCTTTAAGTTGCAGCATATTGTTGAATAATTGATTTTTATACCTGGTTTTGATGTATTGCCAGATTTGTTCGCATGGGTTAAGTTCAGGAGTGTAAGCAGGAATGTTGAGAAGAAAAATATTGTCGGGAATGTTAGACGCTTTAACAGAATGAAAGCGGGCATTGTCAATAATTACAATTTTATATTCCCGGGGGTTATATGTAGAAAATGCAGATAAATATTTTTCAAAAATTTCACTGGTTGTCCCCTCTATTTCCCAAACAAAAGAATCGCCATTTATCGGGGAATAGCTCCCGTACAGGTAAGTAGTTGAAAAACGGTGCTGGTAGTTAATTACCGGGCGTACTCCTACTGCTGCGATACAGCTCCCGATATGGGTCATCAGCCCAAAGCGGCTTTCATCCTGAAAATACAAGTTGATGGAATCGTATTTATCTTTATCCAGACTTATTCTAATCTGGTTGAATGTATCAGGTAGTTTTTAAAAAGGCTTCTGTAGCCTGACTATCTTTATTGATATGCGATTTCCTCGGACTTTTTACTTTGGTTTTAAAGTGTTTTATCAAATAACCTCTAAGCGTATGATATTTTATCTCTACTCCAAATTCCTGTTTTACCCATTGTTGCGCATCCCAGTATCCTAAAAAAGGATTAGAACCATTATTTACCCTGCTCTTCAATCCTTCATGGATTTCTTTCCTAATTAGTACTGATGGCTTGGGTTTTGGTTTATTTGAAACCATGGATTCCAGTCCTTCTGATTGATATGTTTTCAACCATCTTTCCATGGTACGGATGTGTATCCCCAGGTATGAAGCCAGTTCCCTACGCGTCCTGAATCTTTCTTCCTGAATATAAAGAAGACATTTTACCCGCTTCTCGCCTGTTAGTGAAACTTGCCGGGATAATACATTTTTTAGTGTCGATACACCTTCTTTTATTACCAGTCTTGATTTCTTTCCCATGCCTTAAAGTTAATAAATATGCGGCATTATACTATTGAAATGGTATAAAAACGGCTCTTCACAATATTATTAAAGGGCATGTTGATTTTTCCTATTCGCGGGCAAAAGACATCATCGCTTACTCCGATGCAGACACAGCCAATGCTGATAATGTAATTTTATTTTATACACAGAAATCACGCAATGCCAACAATTACGGAACCGGAGGTGAATATATTAACCGGGAACACGTATGGGCCAAATCCCACGGGGGGTTTGCTGACGTACTTCCAATGTACTCCGATGTGCATAACCTTCGCCCGGCAGATGCTTCTGTTAATGAAGACCGGGGAGCAAAAGATTTTGATAATGTCCAACCCAACGGAACCCAGCACCCTGAAGCGACCAACTGCTGGTACTCTGATTTTGCCTGGGAGCCCGGGCCAAAAGTAAAAGGGCAGGTAGCCCGAATTATTTTTTACATGGCAACGCGTTACGAAGGCGACGACAATGAAATCGATTTGGAGCTGGTTGATAAACTAAATAACTATCCGTTGCCACAGTTTGGAAAGCTTACTACGCTTTTGGAGTGGAACAATCAATATCCGCCAAGCGACTTTGAACGCCGCAGAAATGAACGCATTTATGAAATTCAGCAAAATAGAAATCCATTTATAGACAATCCTGATTTTGCAAATTTAATTTGGAACGATGGCTCACCAGACAATATACAATTCTCGGAACTGGCAATGATGCCGGAAACTCCATCAATTGGCGAAGATGCTACTATTTCAGTAAAAATTAGCTCTTCAACCCCACCCGATAGTGTTTTTCTATTCTGGGGAAATACCTACGATTCCAATAAAAACAAAACAGAAATGCTTCTGAATTCAGATAAATATTCAGCACAACTTGCTTTAGACAATATAAAAGCGGAAGAAACAGCCTATTTCTTAATCCTGGCTTTTTCAGGAAAAGATACTTTCCCTGCGAGAGGAACTTATATTTTACCTGAAACGATTTCTAAAAACGACCTAACAGCGATAAGCGAAGTTCAGGGAACATCCACCTCAAGTCCTTTACTTGATCAGCAAGTAACAATTGCCGGACGAATTACAGCAAACTTTGATAACTCCGTTTACATCCAGGGAAAAAACTCAACCGAAAGAGGAGGAATTTGTATCTACAACACATTAAAAACTGGAAATATTGGCGATAGTGTTATCGTTCGGGGAACCGTTGCAGAATACTCAACATTAACTGAATTATCCAATGTCGATTACATTTATAATTTTAAAAATGCCGACAACATTGAACCACAAGTTATTAACACACTCCGTATTGGAGAAGCCCTTGAAGGGATGCTGGTTACGATAGAAAATGTAACCTTTAAAAATGCCGGAGAAACAATAGCAGATGAGAACACTTCTTTTACATTTTCTGATGATTATGGTGAAAGCATACTATATTCAGCCTGGAACTCCAAACTTGTTGGAGAAAAACTTCCGGGAGAAAAAGTAAATTTAACCGGTGTTGTTTCCGAATACAATGGCACTTACCAAATTTTGGCGAGAGATAAGTATTAAGAATAATATAATGTCACATTCTGTAGGTTTAATGCAATAAATTAGTTATATTTATTTCATTATGAGATATGTATCGCTTAGAACAGAGGAGATAGAAGCACTCGAAAAGCTTCAAAAGAACAGTACTAACAATACGGTCAGGAAACGCAGCCATTGTCTGCTTTTGTCCCATCAAAGACGGACGATCACTGACCTTTCGAGCATTTTTGATGTAAACAGAAGAACTATCGAACGTTGGCTTGACAACTGGGCAAAAAACGGTCTCGACTCTCTCCCGATCCAATCCGGGCGAGGGGTCAAGACCCGGCTAAAAGGCCTTGAGTCGGTAATTGAGGAGCAATTAAAACAACACAATCGTAACTTAAAAAATGTATTGGCCTATCTTGAGGGACAGCACAATATCGTAATCTGCAAAAAGACTTTGCAGAATTTTTTAAAAGATACTGGGCTATATCTGGAAGAGGGCCCGGCTGTCGCTAAAAAGCAAACGCAACCCCAATGACTTTGAAATTAAACAGCAACAAATAGAAAGCCTTAAAGAATTGGAAGATAGCGGTTACATAGATCTTTATTTTGGAGATGAAAGCCATTTTGGGCTTACACCAAATGTGCCATACGCATGGCAGACAAAAGAAAACCCGATATTATTGCCCGCTTCCAAAGGAAAGTTCCTAAATGTTGTGGGCTTGATGAACCGCAAAAACAAACTGTTTTTTGAAGTGAACGAAACAACATTCAATTCTGATAAGTTCATCGGTTTTATGGATAAGTTCATGAGGCAGATCGTTAAAAGGACTGTTGTAATACTTGATAATTCACCGATCCATAAATCTAAAAAGTTCATGGCAAAAATTGAAGAGTGGAAAGAAAATGACTTGTTGATTTACTTTCTGCCACCATATTCCCCTGAACTAAACCTGATAGAAATCCTATGGAAGAGAATCAAATACCAATGGTTGCCTTTTGAAGCATATCTAAGCTTTCAGAATCTCAAAGAACGTTTGTCATACGTTTTGAATAATTTTGGCTGTAAATACGACATTATATTTTAATCGTTACTTATAAGCGATTTTAGTTCAGTTGTTACAAGTTCTCCACTTGTTTCTAAAGCGGAAAGTGATGTTACAATTTATCCCAATCCGGCAAGTAATCAACTCTATTTTTCTACGACGGAAGAAATAAGTTCCATTTCCATTCATTCAATAAACGGGCAGTTATTACAAAAAATTGAAACCCCGAAAACTTCCATTAATACCTCAGAATTAACCGAAGGCATTTATTTTATGAATATTACAACTGACAAAAACGAGTTAATTCATAAAAAGTTTGTGATTAGTAGGTAACGGTTTTATCGAAAGATAAATTCTTCGAAAAGCTCAATTTGTACCAATCTGCCTGACTGATCTTTTTCTTTTATATTTTTCATACTAAGCCAAAAACCTACAGCACCAAACATTTCAATAGAATAACTGTTTTTATTTCAGGAATTCGTATTTTTGCGGCCAGTTAGTTGAGGAAAACCAGGGAAAATGGAACAATTAGTAATCAATCAGATGTTGGAAGAGAAAGGATTTATTGAGGAAACAATAGATCCAAAAGTGAAGTTGGTAGAAGAAATCAACCGTCTGAAAAAAGAAAAAAATGCCGTTATTCTTAGCCACTTTTATGTAGAGGGAGAATTACAGGATATTGCGGATTATGTGGGCGACAGTTTAGGTCTGGCGCAAGCTGCTGCAAATATTGATGCTGAGATAATTGTTTTTGTAGGGGTACATTTTATGGCAGAAACAGCAAAAATAATTAACCCCAACAAAAAAGTCATTCTCCCGGATCTAAAGGCCAGTTGCTCACTGGCAGAATCAGCTCCTGCTGACAAGTTCGCCGAGTTTAAGGCAAAATACCCGGATCACAAAGTAGTTACATACATAAATGCAACAGCTGCCCTCAAAACAATGTCAGACATTGTTTGTACTTCCGCCAATGCAAAGCAAATTGTAGAAAGTTTTCCAAAAGATCAGAAATTAATTTTTGCTCCCGACAAAAATCTGGGGAACTACATAAACAATATTACCGGACGGGATATGGTGTTGTGGGATGGGGCTTGCATGGTGCATGAACAATATTCTGTAGAAAAAATTATTGAACTCATGGATCAGCATCCCGATGCAGAATTTATTGCTCACCCTGAATGTGAAAAGCCGGTACTTTTACTTGCCCGGCATATTGGCTCTACAACATCGTTGCTAAAGTATGTTCAAGAAAGTGATAAAAAGAAATTTATTGTTGCCACAGAGAATGGCATCCTGCACCAAATGACAAAAGCCTGTCCTGAAAAAATATTTATCCCTGCACCTTCCGCTGATTCTACTTGTGCCTGCAACGACTGTTCTTACATGAAATTAAACAACTTACAAAAATTGTATGTTTGCCTGAAACATGAGCAGCCGGAAGTTACACTTCCAATGGATGTAATAGAGAAAGCACGGATTCCGATTCAACGAATGCTGGAAATCTCAAAATAAAGAAGAACACAATCGGTTTAATTTTGTAATTTCATCAGCCATTAAAACCGGATTTATGAATTACAAAATCGTGCTATTTGCACTTTTTCTTCTACATACGTTTCAACTTTCTGCGCAGGAAAAATCTTTCGATTTATATTTACTTATTGGCCAATCAAATATGGCAGGGCGAGGAACTGTTGAACCACAGGATACCGTAGCTTTTCCAAACGTATTTACACTAAATAAAAATAATGAGTGGGTCCCGGCACGTGATCCCATTCATTTTGATAAATCGGCTGCCGGAGTTGGGCTGGGAAGAACATTTGGCATTGAAATGGCCAAAGCAAATCCGGAAATAGTTATCGGGCTTATTCCATGTGCAGTAGGTGGTTCTTCTATTGATGCATGGCAACCGGGAGGCTACCACAACCAAACCCAAACATATCCATGGGACGATATGGAAAAAAGAGTAAAAATCGCGATGAAACATGGAACCATAAAAGGAATTCTATGGCACCAGGGAGAAAGTGATTCTGCCCCCGAAAAATGTTCTTCATACAAAGAAAAACTAAGCGATTTAATTCATCGTGTTCGCGCATTGGCAGGAGATGAAACCATTCCTTTTGTTGCCGGAGAGATAGGGCGTTTCAAGTTGAAGGACAACAAAGAAAAGTACCCAAAACAAAAACCATCTCCCGCAGAAGTAGTAATGAAAAGTACCAAAGAGGTAGTAAAAAATGATAAAAATGCAGCTTTTGTAAAATCAAACGGACTTGCTCACCGAGGCGACCAAACCCATTTTAATTCAAATTCTTATCGAATTCTTGGCAAACATTACGCAAAAGCAATGCAAAAACTTCAGCAGAAATAAACTCCTACAGTTTCCGTAAAATTATTGAACCAAAGACGATCCGGCAATGGAGTCGTGTTCAATAATATTTTTTACCAGCAAATCTTTTTGCGAAATATTAATTGCCTCCTGCAGCGTTTTGTCAATTTTACTGATTATAGGGTAAAAACCTTCTTCACCAATTATATTACGTGCAATATATGCCTTAAGCTGCGTACTTATAATCTCTCCGGAAACTTTTAATCCTTTAGCATCCCTTTTTACACCTTTCTCTGCAGCATACTTTACAAAATCTCCAAGTACATTGTTTTTATCCAGATATGTATCAAATTCGCCAGCATTGGTAAACGATGTAAGCTTATCGCGATGCTGGTCGGCATAAGTATATGCAAAAGAATAAACCAACCCTTTCCGGTAAATCTGGTTAAAATATTCTGAATTCCCAGTAGTATCAGCTGGTACAAAAAAGTCAGGAATAATACCTCCACCTCCATAGACTGTGCGTCCGCCTTTTGTTTGATATTTTAACGAGTCGGCAAGATGAATGCTGTCTGCCACTAATTGCTCCATACTATGGGCACGTTCATAAATGTGATTATAATATTCCTCATTTCCATCGTTATACGGACTCTGAATACAGCGTCCGCTTGGAGTGTAAAAACGTGCAACCGTTAAACGAAGAGCAGAACCATCTGTTAAAGGAATTTGCTCCTGCACCAGGCCCTTCCCAAATGATCGGCGACCAATAATAATGCCCCGATCGTTGTCTTGCATGGCGCCGGCAAATATTTCACTTGCGGAAGCTGAAAACTCATCAATCATCACATAAACTTTCATATTCTCCCACCGGTTTTTTCCTGAGGCATTATATGTTTTACGTGGCTGATTAACTCCTTCAGTATATAAAATAGGCTCTCCCTTTTCAAGGAACTCGTCCAACATGCGAAGCACACTAACCAACGATCCTCCCGGATTCTGGCGCAAATCAATAATTACCTTTTGCGCTCCTTCGCCAGCCAGTTTCTCCATTCCCTCCATAAACTCATCATATGTTGTCTCTGCGAAGCGGGTAATCTTCATAAACCCGGTTTCATTGTTGATCATATACGAAACATCCACACTGTAAATGGGGATATCGCCCCGGGTTATTTCAAAATCCAGCTCATCTTTTGACCCTTTCCGAAGAATTCCTACATCCACTTTCGTATTCTTCTCCCCCCTGAGCAGACTTAATACAGTTGCATTTTGCACATCCACGCCTGCAATTATTGAATCGTTAACCCGAACAATGCAATCGCCAGGCAAAATTCCAACTTTGCTGGAGGGGCCACCGGAGATTACTTCAATAACCCTTACCGTATCTTCCTGAATAGAAAACTGAACACCAATTCCAGAAAAATTACCCCTCATCTCTTCCTGTACTTCCTGCATTTGCTTTGCCGGAATATAAGTTGTATGCGGATCCAGATTTTTCAAAATCTCTGGAATGGTTTTTTCTATAATATCGTTTGTATTTACACTATCAACATACCCTTCTTTAATTAACTCCAGGATTGTACTAATCTTATTTGATTTGCTCATTCCCAGATTCGCAAAAGCAGGCTGATAACTGTTTTGCCTTAACATATTCCCAATTAAAATCCCAACTGCTACCGAGACTGCAATCAATACAGGAATTAATACTGTTACTTTTTTATTCATTACAACTGTTTTCCTTATTCAAATTCTACTTGTTCCACTTCAATTCCGGCCCGTTTCAACAAATTAATTCCATCTTCCAACCGGTAATTTTCAGTAAAAACAACTCGCTTTATTCCTGCCTGAATAATAAGTTTTGAACATTCCAAACAGGGAGATGATGTTACATAAAGTGTAGCGCCATCACTGCTGTTATTTGATTTGGCTACCTTGGTAATGGCATTAGCCTCTGCGTGTAAAACATAAGGTTTCGTTTTATTATCCTCATCTTCACACACATTTTCAAAACCAGAAGGAGTTCCATTGTATCCGTCAGAGATTATCATTTTGTCTTTTACAATTAATGCTCCTACTTGTCTTCTTTTGCAATATGAATTTTGAGCCCAAATGTCAGCCATTCTTAAATAACGCTGATCCAGCAATTGTTGCTTTTTATCTTTTGCCATTTCCAATACAATAAAATGGGTATTTGTTTTTATATTTTGATTACAAATGTAATACTGATTTTAAATAAATTGTTCATTTGCCCTTTGCTCTCCCAGAGGCTCTTCATTTTTTAACTTACTTTAATAAATTATACAGGATAAAAAAACAAACATTCTAAAAATAAAAAAGCGCCGTAATTTTACGACGCTTTTTTATTCGGTATGAAATGATTATTCTTTAATTAATAGCCAAACGTCTGAATATTTAGGGTAAGCCTGTCTTATATTGCTAATCCTAGAACGGGCTTCCTGCTCATTTTTAAATGAATTTACACAAACCCTGTAATATCCGGTTTCGCTATGCAGAATAATTGGAGTGAATCCTTCTCCAAGAAGTGTTTCACGATAATTCTTTGCATTCTCCAACTGGCTAAAAGACCCGATGATTACAAAATAGGAATTTGATTCATTCTGCGACTTATCAGATTGCTGAGTAAATGTTATTTGTTCTTTTCGAACAGCAATAGGCTTATCATCAGCAACTTTTGCCTCGCTTTTAGTAGCTGTGCTTTCTGGAACAGAAAATACCTTTGTTGGAGCAGTTGACTGCTCTGTAGGCTCACTTGTATATGGCGACTCTGCCATTTTCTTGGTTGTTTTGCACGAAGTAAAAGCCAAGGCAATAATTGTAACTAGTAATAATATCCGGTTCATTTTCGTATAATTTTCATTTTAAACTCAGCTAAGATACTTAAATAGGTATCTAACCTTCCCCTTAACAAACGCAAGTTTTTCACAGGCTATTGTTTGCAACTGTTGCCAAAACTGAAAAATATTCATTAGAATAGCCAACAAGTCCTTTCAACAATATTAAAATAAATGTTTAACAAACTGGGTAAAGGTTGTACCGGATCTATGCAAACGGATAGAAAAAACCATTACAACAATCTAATAATCTGACAATAGCACCTTATCTCACAGATACCTCCCTTCAAAAAACATGATGTTTTTTGAAATACTTTTCGCATGGTTCTCCACCATTTAGGTTATTAACAATGACACAAACTTTTTTCATGCCCTAAATAAACCATCCTATTTTTAATCGCTTATAAATCGCAGTTCCGCGTAAAAATAAGCAGGAAAAGAGTGATATAATAATTAACTGGATTTTGGTTGTATTCCTGAAATGAATATAAGCGGGATTACGAAACACATTCAACTACCTATTGACCTGAAACCAGTAAAAAAAATGTACACCAGCCAACCTCAACTAAATACCTGTTTTAATACATCCAGCGATTTAATTTTACCTAAATTATCAAAATGTAACTGATAATAATCGACTATCTTCTGCAATAAATAATCACGTATATTTCTTGAAACAGCAAAGTTGGCCAGTTCTCCAATTTTCAAGGTTAACAGAGTCTGTAAGAAAGGAGTGGCCTCCTTATTTATAAACATGGGATGAGCCGGTTCAAAAGGAACAACAGTTCCCTTCCGAAGATCAAACCATCCTTCAAAACCTTTGGGACTCGTTTCGGGCAAGAATCCCAAATACTCCGTAAGCCTCAATAAAAACCATAAATGAAAGTTAGGAGCACTTTCAGCCATCAAATCAAAATAAAGCAAGGAATGCTGTATAAATTCAAACATATCAGGGAAACTCTCTTCCTCGCCAATGGTTTTGTAAAGCATTTCAGCTAAAAAAATAGCTTGTGTAGATTTTGCTATATCAAACGGAATATTTTGATAAGCCTGCTGAATCCTAATTTCTTTTACTCGCTGAATTTCTCTTGTCTCCTTTTGGTAAGTAACCAAGTCAACTAAAAATAAAGGCTGCAACAAACTAATTTTATTCCTTGATTTTTTACCTCTTACAGCATTAATCATAAAACTTTGCCGGCCAAATTCGCGTGTATAAATAGTGGCAATAACACTGCTCTCGCTGTATTTTATAAAATGTAACACAATCCCTTCGGTAGAAGCCAGCATTTTATATTTTGTTTTGAATGTTGAAAGGCCTGAAAATATGCAGACAACTAATGAATAAAAAGCAATTTTGTAATATGCGTTTTTGTTCCGTCTTCATTATTACAAAAAACCAGATAAACGCCTGTTTTCACGCGGTTGCCATTTAAATTCTTTCCATCCCAGGTTGCGTCGCCTCCAAGAGAGGTAGTTTTGTAAACCAGGTTGCCACTTATATCGGTAATTTTAATATCGGTATTTTCCAATAGCCCTGTAATAGTTACCGGCCCATCATAAGTCTCCCGCACCGGATTGGGATATACATATACATTGTCATACGACTTTCCTCCCCCTGTAGCATCTCCCATATAAGAAATTAACCCCTTATCTGTGCCAAAAAATACTTCACCACTCTCCTGATTAATTGCAATAGAGTTAATGGAATTAGAAAGCAGCGCACTATTTTCTGCAGTAAAATGCTCCAATTCCTGATCACCATCCTCTGAAACTAAATAAACTCCCGAGCCAGATGTTCCCAGCCATTTCCGGTTACCTCCGTCAACAGCTATAGCCGTTACGGTTTCAGTTTCAAGCAAGGGATGATAAATTCCATCGTTTAAATCCAATCCTGGCTGCGATGCATAAAATTCATCGCTCTGCCATATACGTTGAGGGTTGCTATACACTGCTACTCCTTTTGATGTCCCAATCCAAATAGCCCCGTCATTATCTTCTGCAATGGAATAAACATCGTTCATTCGTGTAGTAATTTCATCTTCTCCATTATTGAAATACGATATAACAAGCAACTGTTTTTTCTGTTCCCCGTTTTTATCAACCACATAGGCGTCATGCCCCCGTGGAATAAGTATCCATTTGTCGTTATTTTGGGTAACAACCATTTGCCCAATGTTTCGCTGAGATGCAACCTCGGGCAATTCAAAAGATTCCCACTCTCCCGAAGCTGTTCTTTTTAACAGGTTGTAAGCTACTTCTGAATTCGTTATCCATAAATTTCCTTCTGAATCAAAATCGAGACCTCCAATACGCACAAAAGGCTCATCGGGCTGTTGGGGCAATGCCGACTGCAGAGGGCTATTTTGATTTGTAAAGCGGTTTATCAATTCACCGCTCTGAAATTCGAGCAAACCACCTCCCCAACTACCTAAAAAAATATGATCCGGATCTGCAGGGTCGGCTGCCATACAAACAATATCAAAAAAACCAGTCATATCCGGAACAGTATTTGCATTAAAAGACTTCCATTTATCATCCCGGTATAACTGAAAATGCGGCTGTTCCCATATATTCGTCCATGTGCCATCGCGCCCACCGGGAAGCACCCACAGATCACCTTCATTGGCATATAAAGCAAATGTTTTATTATCCGGAGCGCCATCAGGATAAATAGTTTCAACATTATCGCCTGAGACATGCACAATTCCATTATAGTTATCACCAATCCATATATTACTGCCATCAGTACCAATAGCGGCACTTCTTGGATATAGCCAGGAAACAGCTGTCTGACTGGAAGAGGCCGGGCCTATATTTTCTGTAACAGAGTTATTATGATCGATAACGTACACCTGTCTTTCGCTGGTTATCACAAGGAAATCACCCGATTCCTGCATATCGTACACATAATCTATTTCAGGACGATAAGTATTCCAGGTATCATTTGAAAGCACGTACATTGCATCCTCTCCAACCTCATTCCGGGTATAATTTGCAATTATTTGGCCGTTGTGCAAAGCAAGAAAATTAAATTTGCCTGTTGAATGAGGTATATTAGCAATCCTGCTCCAACTTTGATAATCAAGTAAATTATCACTGTTTATGTCTGCCTTCCGAATTCCCTCGTCAGAAGCAGCATATAAAAATTGCCCATCTGATTTTACATCATTAACAGCTATATACCCCCCCCCATCTCCAATGATATAGGTGCCCTTTACTTCATTGCGTTCAAGGTTCAGCACAACAATCCCAAAACTACAGGAGAGATAGGCATCATCCCCAATAAATGATATATTATTAATACTCTTATCTCCTGCGAGCTGCTTCCTTTTTATATCCGGCAGATTCCGAATTCCCGATTCCCGGATCAAGTCAATGTTGCTGTTATCATAAGCAATTACTAACACCTGATTTTCTTCACTATAGGCAATGGTACTGATTCCAAAGTCGGACAACCCGTTTAACATAGAGAGCTTATTCACACTGTTATCATCCCTGTCATAATAAAAGATACCACCTCCTGTAGCACAGTAAATTTTATTGTCAGCAATTGCTACTTTCTTTGCATTTAACAACGATAAATAATCTTTCCATGTATTTTTTGCCCGCTGGCCACTTACCTGAAAAAAGATCAAAATTCCAAAAATCCAAAGTATTATTTTTTGCATATAGTCGTAATATTCATCCGTAGTAATCTACTAAATTATTCTCAAAAACGGCAGAAAAAAACCTCCTCTAAAAGCCCCGACAATTTTTATCTAAAAGTCGTGCTCCAATGTTTTCAGGTACTTAACCAATTTATCAACTGCTCTTGCTCTGTGGCTAATTTTATTTTTCTCAGCCAGATTCATTTCCGCAAAAGAACGCTCAAAACCGCTTGGGCAAAATATCGGATCATAACCAAATCCAGAATCCCCTCTTTTCTCTTTTAATATTTCTCCTTCTACCACGCCTTCGAACTGTCGTTCTTCCCCATTCAATATCAACGATATTACGGTTCTAAAACGAGCTTTGCGGTTTTTTATTTCAGACAGTTTATCCAAAACCTTTTGCATATTCTTTTCTGAACTTTTCTCAAGCCCCGCATATCTGGCAGAATAAACTCCGGGTTCTCCTCCCAGACTGTCAATTTCCAGCCCGGTATCGTCTGCGAAACACGAATAACCATATTTCTGATATACATAAAATGATTTCTGATGTGCATTTCCCTCCAGGGTTGGTTCTTCCTCTGGAATATCCTCTTTGCAACCAATATCTTCCAGGCTAACCAATTCAAAACGGTCTCCTAAAATAAACTGTAATTCTTCTAATTTATGTTTGTTATTTGTAGCAAATACTAATTTCATTAAACAATCCTTTCTTCCTTTACTGTAGCCACTGCCCTACAAACAAATAAAAGTAAAGCAGAAATATTTTACATCCGGTAAAAATAACTAAAAACTATTGGGTTTTATTTTCAAAGTTTGAAACTTTAACCATTCAAAAGCCAAAAAGCATGATACCAACAATTCTCTCTGAATTAAAAAAAGCTGCCGATCCCTTACGCAAAGATGCCTCAAAAAGAATGTTTCCAACAACGATGGAGTATTTAGGTGTTCGAACCCCAAAAATGCGGGAACTTATAAATAGGTGTTGGCAAGAGATAAAAAGCTGGCCGCCAGAGAAACTCATTCGCTTTTCAAAAGAGCTGGTAGAAACAAAAATATTTGAAGCAAACCAGTTGGCATTTGAGTTGCTATGGAAAAACAAAGATGCCCTTAATCAGCTAAGGATAGACGATTTAAACCAGCTTGGAAACAATATGGACAACTGGGCAACTACTGATACATTCTGCATCTCTTTGTCGGGATGGGCGTGGCGAAACCAACAAATTTCAGATGACGACATTTTGTGCTGGCTCGAAAGCGGGAATCGTTGGTGGAGAAGAGCCGCAGTGGTTTCAACAGTCCCTTTAAACCGCCCGGCCAGGGGAGGAACCGGAGACACGAAACGTACATTAATGATTTGCGAAAAAGTTATTCATGACCATGACGATATGATAGTGAAAGCACTTTCATGGGCTTTAAGGGAACTTTCAAAAACAGATAGAAATGCGGTTCAGGAATTCCTGAACACATATGATTTTATGTTGGCAGGACGAGTACGCAGGGAAGTTTGGATGAAACTAAAAACCGGAAAGAAAAATGGATAATTGGATCTGACTTTTGTGCAAAACAAAAATCATAAACTTCCACCATCTTACTCGCAACTGCATCGATTTACACAGTCTACAATTTGACTAAGCATTTCATGTTTCAGGTAGTAGTAGGTGTTTTTACCATCCCGCTTTGAGCACAATACACCTTTGTCTTTCAAAATCCCCAAATGATGAGAAGTTGTTGACTGCTCAATCCCGAGAAACTCATGTATCTCAGTAACTGTCAATCGCTTACCTCCCTCCAGATGTTTAAGTATTGCAATCCTCATCGGATGTGCAATTGCTTTTAACATACTTGCTGCAATCTCCAGTCTTTCAACATCTAACTCCTTGACTCCTAACATAATTATATCCTTTAATAAATGCAAATATATAAATATTTAGGGATTATACTATTGGCTCAATTCAATTTGAATCAAATTTGAATAATAGCATACGAATTAATTATTTTTTTAGCAAAATCCACCTTTTTTAAATGAATTTATTCTATGTTCGTTTGTTTAAATAAAAAAGGAGTAACTATATCAATGTCAGCATTAGCAAAAATCAAATCTCCTATAGAACAGGAACTAAAAGATTTTGAACCATATTTCAAACAATCGTTACAAAGCGACATTCCCCTTTTAGGCACAATATTAAATTTTTTGTATAGAACCAAGGGAAAACAACTACGTCCGATGTTTGTGTTTCTTTCGGCAAAATTACATGGTGAATCTAATGAATTCTCACAACTGGCAGCCTGCTCTGTCGAACTTTTGCATACGGCAACTCTCGTACACGACGATGTGGTAGACGAATCTTACGAGCGTCGTGGAACATTTTCAGTAAAAGCGTTGTGGAAAAATAAACTGGCCGTTTTGGTAGGTGATTATATTTTTGCCAGAGGATTGCTTTTGCAACTTGAAAACAAAAAATACAATTTTCTGCATCTTATATCTAAGGCGGTGCAAGACATGAGCGAAGGAGAAATTCTTCAGGTGAAGAAAAGCCGGAAGCTCGACATTGACGATGAAACATATTTCGAAATCATCCGAAAAAAAACGGCTTCGCTTATTGCAACCAGCATGGCTATTGGTGCAGCATCTGTTTCTGACGATCAGGAACTACTCGACAAAATGTACAGTATTGGTCAGGATGCAGGCATAGCATTTCAAATTAAAGACGACATATTCGATTACCAGTCCAAAGGATTAATTGGCAAGCCTACCGGAAATGATATTAAAGAACAGAAAATTACCCTTCCGCTTCTTTATGTTTTGAATAATTCCTCTACCTCGGAACGAAAACGCATTTTACGGTTAGTAAAACGAAAGAACCAAAATTCAGATGTAATAAAAGAGCTAATTCAGTTAGTAACAGAAAGAGGTGGCCTTGAATATGCAACCACAAAAATGAATAAATTTAAAGATAAAGCGGTAAAAGCACTTATGGAGTTTGATGACTGTGAAGCCCGATCCTCGCTTATTGAATTGATGAACTATATTACCACACGGAAGAAATAAAAAATTAATCATAGCTATTCCAAACCATAATCCTCTTTGAATACTTTATAGTATTCCAATATCGAAGTTCTAATCTGGTATTCACTTGCCGTAGCGGGAAGCACATGCTTAGCATTAAACCATAACATAAATGTATCGGCATAGGCTTCGTTCAACCCGGTAAGCTCCATCACCACTTCGCTATTGTATTTTTTTACGTATGTTTTCCTTTTTTTTTCCTGAGCCAAAATTTCGCGTACTTGCCGTTTTTCCTTTTCTTTCTTACTAAAATGATATTGGAGATATGATGCCGGACTTTTCAATCCCTGAAATACCGATGGTTTTTCAACAAAAGCATCTCCCCTCAGTTCAGGAGCAATGTCAGATGGGGTACCGGCCTCCAAGCCGAGATCTACTGTTGCTCTTTCTCCCTTAACATGCACCTCTCCCAAAAGATAGTTTACTGGCTTTAATGTAAAAACCAAGATACTGTTGACATCATAATTATTCGGTATTTTTATAACAGTCTTTTCATAACCAACAGACGAAACCAGCAAACTATCGATATTCAACATTTCCATTGTAAAATATCCCTCGGCATCTGTAATCGTACCGCTATGAGTCCGGTTATTGATAATATTGGCATAGGGAATAGCAGAACTGTCACGGACACTAATGATTTTTGCCCGCAGGTTAACAAGTATAGGATCTGCTAAAATGTCGTTCTGCCCAAAAACTCGTGCAGATGTAATCAACAAAAAAAGTATTAATAAGGTAATTTCTAAGCTCTTCATTCCTTTTTTGAAACCAAGCCCCAAAGTATCTTATTTCTATCAGGAAAGGCACAGAAAAAACATAATTTAACGGGGCATTTAACAAGATTTAAGCAAGAATGAATAGCAAACGGTCATTTCAAAAAACTATTTCAGCGAAGCAATCCGCTCTTCCAGTACTTTTATTTTGGCTTCAGCATCGGCTTGTTTGGCTTTTTCTTTAGCTACCACAACCTCCGGCGCATTATTTACAAAGCGTTCGTTGCCAAGCTTTTTCATTACTGAAGCAAGAAAGCCTTTCGTATATTTTAATTCTTCTTCCAACTTATTCAACTCTTCCTCTACATCAATAAACCCCTCAAGCGGAACATAAAAATTAGTCGATTTTACACGGAACGATGCAGCTCCCTGTACTTCTTCATTTATCATTTCCAACGAGGAAAGATTAGCCATTTTTACTACAATACTATTAAATGCAGCTTCAAAACCTTTATCGCCCTGTTGAACTTTTAATTCCAGCGAATCTTTATTCGGAATATTCTTATCGGTACGAATTTTTCGGATACCGGAAATAGCCTCTTTCACATTTTCAAATGCAGATAACAAATCAACATCATACTTTTCTATTTTGGGCATTTGGGCAACCATAATACTTTCTCCTTCTTTTCTCTCAGAAAGCATTTGCCAGATTTCTTCGGTAATAAATGGCATAAAAGGATGCATCAACCGCAGCATTTGGTCGAATAACTCAACTACTTCATTGTATGTTTTTGCATCAATTGGTTGTTGGTATGCCGGCTTCACCACTTCGAGCAACCATCCTGAAAATTCATCGCGCACCGAGGTATAAACGGTCATTAAAGCCTCGGAAATACGGAACTGCTCAAATTGATGATTTAGCGTAGATGTTACTTCTCCCAATTTATTTTTAAACCATTCAATGGCCAGTTTTGAATGTTCCGGCTGTTCTATTTCTTCAGAAACTTCCCAGTTTTTAACCAAACGGAAAGCATTCCATATTTTAGTAGTAAACCCGGCGCCCTGTTGCGGTAACCCTTCGTCAAAAAGCAGATCGCCACCGGCAGGAGAACATAGCAACATTCCAACCCGAACGCCGTCTGCACCATACTTGGCAATTAAGTCCAGCGGATCGGGCGAGTTCCCCAATGATTTCGACATTTTCCGGCGCAACGCATCGCGCACCATCCCGGTAAAATATACATTTTTGAAAGGCAGTTCATCCCGGTATTCGTAACCGGAAATAATCATACGGGCCACCCAAAAGAAAATAATATCCGGAGCAGTTACCAAATCGGAAGTCGGATAATAGTAATTTACTTCATCGTTATCCGGCTTGCGGATTCCATCAAAAACAGAAATGGGCCACAACCAACTGGAAAACCAGGTATCCAAAGCATCTTCATCCTGCCTTAAATCAGCTGCAGTCAAACTTGCATTTCCCGATCTTTCTTTGGCCAGTTCGAGCGCTTGTTCGCTGGTTTCTGCACAAACATATGTTCCATCAGGTAAATAATACACCGGAATTTGGTGCCCCCACCACAACTGACGACTAATACACCAGTCTTTGATGTTACCCATCCAGTGGTTATATATATTTTTGAACTTGGCCGGATGGAATTTAATGTTGTCATTCATCACATTTTCCAATGCCGGTTTCACCAGCTCATCCATTTTAAGGAACCATTGTGCCGAAAGTTTTGGTTCAATAACAACATCCGTACGTTCAGAGAAACCTACTTTATTGGTATAATCCTCCACTTTTGCCAAATTACCGGCTTTTTCCAGTTCCTGGATAATTTCATCCCGAACAGCAAAACGATCTTTCCCCACAAACAATTCAGCTTTTTCGCTGAGAGTTCCATTATCATTAAAAATATCGATGGAAGGCAGGTTGTGTTTTAACCCTATTTCATAGTCGTTAATATCGTGTGCAGGTGTAATTTTTAAACATCCGGTACCAAATTCCATATCCACATATTCATCCTGAATAATCGGAATAGAGCGGTTTAACAGAGGAACTAAAACACGTTTTCCTTTCAGATGTGTAAAACGCTCGTCAGCAGGGTTTACGCAAACAGCCGTGTCTCCCAAAATTGTTTCCGGACGGGTAGTTGCAATGGTTACAAAATCGTCTTCACCTTCTATTTTATAATTCAGGTAATACAATTTACCCTGCATTTCTTTATATACTACTTCTTCATCAGAAAGAGCCGTTTTTGCAGCCGGATCCCAATGAACCATACGAACGCCGCGGTAAATCAATCCTTTGTTAAACAAATTAACAAACACCTTGAGAACCGATTCGCTGCGGGCCTCGTCCATGGTAAATGCTGTACGCTCCCAATCACACGAAGCGCCTAACTTTTTCAATTGCTCCAGAATTATTCCACCATGTTTATCGGTCCATTCCCAGGCATGTTTCAGAAATTCCTCGCGACTAAGATCATATTTATCAATGCCTTCTGCGCGTAATTTGTTTACTACTTTTGCTTCCGTAGCAATTGATGCATGGTCTGTTCCCGGAACCCAGCAGGCATTTTTGCCCGTCATGCGTGCCCGGCGCACCAATATATCCTGAATGGTATTATTAAGCATGTGCCCCATGTGCAATACCCCGGTTACATTTGGTGGCGGAATCACAATGGTATATGGCTCTCTTTCATCGGGCTCTGAATGAAAAAACTTATTGTCCATCCAGTATTTGTACCACTTCTTTTCTACTTCTGCGGGTGTATATTTGCTTGGAATTTCCATATGAATCTTGTTCAACAAATTATCTAAAAAAATGAGCCACAAAAGTACAATGAAAAGTTGAAATGTGAAACTGAAAGTTTTGTATGTAGCACACAAATCAACCTTCAGCCTTTTATTTGCCAAATATATTGATCTCGCATCTGTTAAATTCCACAAAAATCAATAACTCGTGGCACAGATTGTGAAAAAAATCCACACATTACTTTTAGAGGCCAAACGGGGCAAATACCGCCCATGCACCTATCTATGAGATAAGTAAACGAATATGTGTATTGATAAACAAAAAATGGCACGGTCTTTTCGCTACTATTTGTGAAATATCTCATTTGAATCGGACAAAATTAAACAGTAGCAGTATGGAGAAAATTTTCACTCAAGATTTTTGGGTCACGTTTACAGAGAGTTTAACAAAATGGTTAATAACCGAGCTACCCTCTATTATTTTATTGGTTGTACTTTTATTTATTTCCTTACGGGTAAGCTCATATCTGGTAAAAAAAATAAAAAAGCTGCTGGTCAAACGCACTGTAAATCGAAAAGATGCCCCCAATCTTGAAGCAGAAAAACGGCTGAATACACTGATGGGAATTGTAAAAAAAGGAATTGCGCTGATTATCTGGACCGTATTTTTTATGATTTCTCTGAAAAAAGTAAATATCGATATTGGCCCCCTTCTCGCAGGTGCAGGAATTATTGGACTGGCCGTAGGTTTTGGCGCACAGGAGTTGGTACGTGACTTTATTGCCGGATTTTTTATTCTGCTGGAAAACCAGATAAGAACAGGAGATGTTGCCATTATTAATGGAACAGGTGGATTGGTAGAAAAAATTGAACTCCGAACCATTACTCTTCGCGACCTCTCCGGAGTTGTGCACATATTTCAAAACGGAAAAATTAATTCTGTTTCAAACATGACCAAAGATTGGTCGGCCATGGTTTTTGACATTGGCGTGGCTTACAAAGAAGATCTTAACCAAGTAATGAAATTAATGAAGCAGGTAGCCGATGAAATGCTGGAGGATAAAGATTTTAAAAATAGTATATTAGAGCCGATGGAAATATTCGGGCTTGATAGTTTTGGTGACAGCGCTCTCATTGTTAAAGGACGAATAAAAACAAAACCTATCCAGCAATGGACTGTGGGGCGTGAATACCGTAAACGGTTAAAAGAAGTGTTTGATAAACACAACATCGAAATACCATTTCCACATCAAACAATATACTGGGGCGAAGAAATTGAACCATTGAAACTCACAATGGAAAAAGCAGACAGTCAGGCGAAAGAGGCGAAATAATTAGAATGAAATTTGCGTTGCCTCAATCGCAAATTCTTATCCGGGAAAGTGTTGATGTAATGTGCCCAACTGGGGACGCTACAAAAGACTGCTTCTCCCGGATTTTTTTATCAAGTAAAAAGAAATTTTTATTCCTTAAAATTTCTTTTTACACGCGTCAAGATATATTGTCATACTCAATGAACTCTTAACGCAAAAAACTATTGTTACATTTGGCACCAATATTGTTTTAACAAAAATTGAGATCAACATTTTAAAGTTTAGTTTATGAAAACAATTACAAGCTTATTCATTTTAATTACTGTGGTTATTTTAACCTCATGTGAAGGGCCTGTTGGGCCCGTTGGCCCTCCGGGAGAAGATGGTGCCGATGCTGAAATAGGTCAGTCTATTAAGGCTTACGGTGATTTTACCCCCGGAAACAACTACACATTGCTTTATGATTATAAGAATGACCTTGGCCTAAATGTATATGATGACGATGCCGTTTTAGTATATATTCTCTGGGCACAGGAAGAAACAGGCTCCGGTGGTCTAACCGATGTATGGAGATTACTTCCGCAAACTGTAGTACTGAATGATGGAGGTATACTTCAATACAATTATGACTTCACTTCTGCCGATTTGAAAATTTTCCTGGAAGGAGCAACTTACAATTTGAATTCATCCGAAACAGACAACCAGGTATTCAAAGTTGTTGTATTACCTTCTGCTTTCTTAGCAAAAAACAAATCTCTTGATGTAACCGATTTGAATATGGTTCTAAAATCCATGAACAAAAACATAAACTCCATTGAGAGAATTATTCCATCTGTAAAGAGTAATTAAAATAACTTACTTAAAACGAATAAGAGGCTGTCCTGAAAATAATAAGGACAGCCTCTCGTTTTTTCATTAGGTCAATAACAAGTATTGCCTATCTCTAACATAAACTTTAACTATTTCAAATCGAAAGCATAACGAATCTTTACACCAAAACACTGTATTTTAAGCTTATCAGCATAATAACTGCCTGCCCCTCCCGGAGAACTTGTAAACATAGAGTTGAACCCAAAATTGGTTGGATCATCTACATCATAAGCAATCAACGCTGTTGGATCACCCGAACGTTTATTCAGGCTGTTTAATCCAAGCTCAGCAAATGTTCCCACGTATAAATGCTGTTTGGTTTTCATATTAAATTTAACTCCCAATTCCAGCAACAACGAGTAGCTGCTCTTTATGTCCAGCTCCTGTTTTGCTCTTTCCGTATCTCCCCAACTACCAAACCCCAGAAAGGCCGGATCTTCTAATTCGGCATCCCATTGGGCATAATAACCGGCTGTTTCCAGCTTAGTAATATTGGATTGGTATTTGGCAGTCAACGGAATTCCAAGCTGCACTCCTGCCGATGCGTACAGACGTGTTACCGCTCCCCGTGTTTCATATTGAACCTTTACAGGAATATTCAGCATACCCACCCATTGTTTTTCGCTGTAAGTGGTTGCAGACGCCTGAAATTCCATCTCATCTCCTTCGCTGTCTGTCAACGTGTACTGGTCGCTAAAACTTGCCAGTACACCTTCTGAACGGTACGACTGGTATTCCAGGCCTGCCGAAACACTCCAGCACTGATCGAGGTAATGGGCATATTGCAACCCAATACCCGTGCCATAGCGGTTATTTTTACTGCCTTCTCCGTTCATTTCAAAATCAAGGCCGGTGAGCGCCCCTTTTAAGTAAAACGACAACTCTTTAACCTTTGTACTGTCTGGTTGTGCGGCTATTATCCTGACAGATAACAAAAGCATTCCTGCCAACGCAATATATTTGTAAAATTTTACACTGCCTTTTTTTACGTTATTCATGCTACTTATTTTATGCGGTTTCAAATTGATCTTCACGGATTACTATTATTGAATAATGATTTTTTTGCTTAACTCAACACCCCCGGCCTTGGTGGTAACCACGTAGGTACCGGAAGCCATTGACGAAGGCAAAGTAATATGACTACTGTTTGTTGCCGAGTTTTCCTGGAATACAGGAGTTCCCTGCATGTTGCTGATGGTTATTTTCCGGTCCGACAGCATTTCATCATTGTAAGTTGTAGTCACAATTACGGTGCTTCCGGCGCGTACCGGGTTTGGCGCTACCGATAAATTAAACGCATCACTTAGAGCAACTCCAAAGTCGCAGGTGTGCAAAACGTCTCCCTTTTCATCTGTCATTTCCACCGAGTAATTTGCATTCTCATCCAGCTGATCTGTAGATTGTGAACCGGCAGAGTAATATTGCCCTGTACCAATCAGCTCACCATCTTTATACCAGTTGAATTCCGTAAAGTAATATCCGCCATTGGTCTCCGGGTTGTTGTTAACCAGCAATATATTGTTATGTTTCTGCACAACAATATCTTCGTAAGGGAACATCTTTTCTACAACAACTCTATAGGTTTCAGTTTTTGTTTCGTCTTCCGAAGTAATATCGATTGTTTCCTCGTAAATCCCGGGAACAGGCGCATTCACTATAAACTCACGGTCTTCTGATGAACTTGCATTGGTTTCAGTGCTGTAGTTCAGCGTTACACTCAAGGCGCCATCGTTGCAATCAATCTGGTAATAAATTATCTCCTCCGGATTATCATAAACAACATCTCCAATCGTTAATTCATGAATCGTAGCATCTGAGCTGGCCACCCTCAAGGTGCGTGTTACCGTTTCAGCTGCCAGGTAATTTTCGTTTCCATCCTGCGATGCCGTAATTTGAATTTCTCCCGACAGCAGCAAATCAACCTCTCCTTCACTTGTTACCGTTGCCGGAGCAGAAGTTGAGGTGTAAGAATAAGAATAGCTAACAGGTAAACCCGAGCTGGCAATAGCATCCAGCATAAACCCGGCATCTTCCGTGTTTTTAACAGGAATTTCATTGAAAGTGATTGTTTGCGCCGCTTTCTCAATAGCAAAGAGGTTGCTGGCAAAAACAATGGAATAATTTGAACCGGCACCAAGCGTGCCCCTTGTAATTGCATAATCTCCTGCATTTTCACCTGGTTCTCTCGACAGTTCGCCCGAGAAAGTATCTCCGCTTACCAAACCCGGAGAAACCGCATAAGTAAACGTTGGGTCGGCCTCGCCGTAAATTTTGCTTTGGCCAAAATCGGCTGTTACTGCAATTTTCCTTGGAGTAATACTAAAGTCGGCGCTAACTAAATTCAAATTGTAGTTTTCTCCGGCTGTCAACGTTCCCAGTGTTATGGCGTAGGTGCCGGCATTCTCTCCTGATTCGCGGGAAAGTTCCCCGCTAAAAGAACCATCGCCTGGTAAAGCAGGAGAAAAGTTGTATGTAAAAACAGGATCGGCATTGCCGTATATTTTACTTTGATTGGCATCTGCAGTAACCGTAATAGTAGTTGGAGTAATACTAAAATCGGCGCCAACAAAACTCAAATCATAGTTTGAGCCGGCAGATAATGTTCCCTGGGTTAAAGAATAGGTACCTGCATCTTCGCCGGGGTCACGGGAAAGTTTGCCGCTAAATTCATCGCCGTCCTCTAACGCAGGAGAAACATCGTAGGTAAATGTAGGGTCTTTTTCACCAAAGACTTTGTTTTGACCGGCATCTGCGGTTACTGTTATTGGTTTTGCTGTAATACTGAAGTTGGCGCTGATAAAATCCAATTCGTAATTTTCTCCGGCTGATAATGTTCCCCGTTTTATGGCATACACATCAACATCTTCGCCGGGATTACGCATAAGTTCACCGCTAAATTCATCTCCACTTTCCAATGCAGGAGTAAAGTCGTAAGTAAGCGCTGGGTCAACCGCGCCGTACACTTTACTTTGGTCGGCATCTACCGTTACGGTTATTGCTTTGGGGTTAACAAGAAGGTTTTGCTCAACCGGTGTAGCAGCATCATAGGTTGTTCCGTCACCTTCCTGGGTGGCTGTAATGGTTGTAGTCCCTGCACTTAATATAGTTGCCATGTTACCTGTAATGGAAACAACGGTGGGGTCGGCAGCAGTATATGTCACAGTAAGTCCCTGGTCGGTTGTGGCATTGCCAAGCGTAAAACTTGCATCGCCATATGTTTTATCACTTATTTCTGTGAAACTAATTGTTTGGGGTTCCAGGTTTGCTGTGGTGAAGGTCCATTCACCCGAAGCAGCAGTAATTCCTGCAAAATCATTTCCGGATTCATCTTTAACAAAGCCGGGGCTCACTTCCACTGAAATAGTTGTAAATGTGGGTAGGTTATCGCTTAGTTCCAGCGACAAGGTCAGCTTATCTGCCGACAGCGTAAAGGCATCGCGGTCTTCGGCAACACTTAAATCGTATGTTTTTAAGGTATTGTCTTCATCCATTAGGGTAAGTGTACCTGTGTTGGCTAAACTTACTTCCTCATCAAAAGTGATTGACAGGCCGGTTCTCCGGGAAACCTCCGTTGCATCATCGGCAGGCAACAGGGTTTCTGCCACCGGAGCTATCTCGTCTACTACATTTATAATAAAATTTTGTTCGGTGCTCCCAGCTGTATTTGCGGCCTGTACAACAACTGCGTGTTCTCCTACATCTGCCCTGGTGGGCGTACCGCTTAAGCTGGTACTTGCGTTTATAACATAAAAGCCATCGTCTCCCATTTTGATATAGGCCGGTGCCCCCGGAGCATAAGATAAACTCAGTATAGGATCGGGGGACACCTGTTCGGAAGAACTAAAATCAGGAGTATACCTGTAAAGTCCTTCCTCTGCTGCCATTCCCACATAAAAATTTCCGTCATCGTCGTGTACTATTAATCTAGGCGAATTGGTCATCTCTGAAACAACAGGAAATAGATTTGTGCCATCATATTTTAAAATCGATTTCCCTGAGTTTGTTGCAATATATAAATGGCCCTCCGAATCAAAATCCAATCCCCAGAATTCATATGAAGGGAGCCAATCGCTGGAGCTTAAGTATGTATCTTTATTTCCCGTTCTTTTGTCAATCCTAAAAATTGTACTAGAATTTGAAGCATAAATGAAATTACCGTTATCGGTCATCGCTACTGCTCCAACAATATCGGCAAAGTCTTGCTCCCCGGCAGACGGATTATCCAGCCGGATACGGGTAATAATACGGTCATCATCTTCGAGTACCTTTAGAATATAGAGATAGTCATTGTCAATGCGCATCGAATATACTGTTCCATCTCCTAAACCTTCGCACCATAAGGTTCCTGTTCCGTCAGGTGAAATCTTATATATCTTCAGTACATCATAATCAATACAAGCATAAAAATTACCCTCATTGTCACCAATCGCATCACTAAATTGGGGGTTTGAAATTCCTTCTATCGTAACATCAATTTTAGACCTTTCCCCTTCACTGCCTTCACTAAAGTTTAACCACGATGGCAGTGTTGGAACAGTAATGGTTGTTTCCAAATTACCATCGGTGGTGGCCTCAATATTATATTTATAAGGAGTTCCGTAGGGAACGGTTAATGTTGGCGTACTGGTAATGGTTGGTGAAACAGCCTGATCATCGGTGGTAAAGTCCCAGGCGCCCGAAGCGGCAGTAATCCCTTCAAAATCATTTCCGGCACCGTCTTGTACAAAGCCGGCGCTTATTTCCACCGAAATAGTGCTGCCCATGGGAAGAGCACCTGTTCGTGCCAGCGACAGGGTGAGGCCATCTTCCGACAGCGTGAAAGCATCGCGGTCTTCGGCCACACTTAAATCGTATGTTTCCAGGGTGGTGGTTCCATCCAGAAGGGTTAATGTACCGGTGGCGCCCAAACTTACTTCCTCGTCAAAAGTTATCGACAGATCGGTTTTCCGGGAAACATCAGTTGCATTATCGGCAGGCAACAGGTTTTCTGCTACCGGGGCTGTTTCGTCGGTTACCATTATGGTAAATTCCTGTTGGGTACTCCCCGCCTCATTCGCGGCCTGCACAATAACTGTATGTTCTCCCAAATCTGCCTTGGTGGGGGTGCCGCTTAAAGCCATAGTTGCTTTTAGGATATAAATGTTATCGTCATCCATACTTATATAGGCCAGTGCACCCGAAGCATAAGACAATCCCATAACAGCATCAGTAGACACCTCTTCGTAAGAACTAAAATCAGGAGTATACCTGCGAATTCCTCCATAATCCATTCCCCCATAAAAATTCCCGGCATCGTCATATGCTATTGACCTAGGAAAATTATATAAATCTGAAACAACGGGTGATAGCCCTGTTTCGTTATATTTTAAAACGCTATAATTTGCTATAATATATAAATTATCCTCCGAATCAAAAACCAATCCATATACGTGATCTGTTGAGAGCCCATTGGCGGGGCTCAGGTATATTTCTTTATTTCCTGTTGCTTTCTCAATCTTATAAATTGTATCAGAACTTGCGGCATAAATGAAATTATCTTTATTGGTCAGCGGGAATTCTCCGGCATGGAGACTGGCGAATATTTCTTCACCGGCAGACGGATCATCCAGTGAGATACGGGTAATAGAATTGTCTGAATTATAAGGCCTTGGAATATAAAGATAGTTATCGACAATAAGCATCGAAAATACTGATCCTATTCCTCTTACTAAATCTTCGCACCACAAAGTTCCTGTTCCTTCAGGAGAGACCTTATATATTTTTGTTCCATCAGTGGTAATAACATAAAGGTTTCCCTCTGCATCACCAGTAACAGCAGAAAAACCGGTAATTGAAACCCCGTCCACGACAACATCGAGCGGAGTCGGCGGATCTCCGCTATCCTCAGTAAGACTTAACCACAATGGCAGTGTTGGAGCAGTAATGGTTGTTTCCACGTCGCCTTCGGTAGTGGCGGCAATGCTGTACTTGTAAGGGGTTCCGTAGGGAACGGTTAATGTTGGCGTACTGGTAATGGTTGGCTCAACAGCTTCGTTGTTGGTTGTAAAGTCCCAGGCGCCGGAGGCAGCCGTCATTTCTTCAAAATCATTTCCGGCACCGTCTTGCACAAAGCCGGCGCTTATTGCTACCGAAACGGTAGTGGTAGCAGGCAGGTTATCGCTTAGTGCCAGCGTTAAGGTAAGGTTATCTTCCGACAGCGTGAAAGCATTGCGGTCTTCAGCCACACTTAAATCGTATGTTTCCAGGATGGTGGTTCCATCCAGAAGCGTTAATGTACCGGTGGCGCCCAAACTTACTTCCTCGTCGAAAGTTATCGACAGATCGGTTTTCCGGGAAACATCAGTTGCATTATCCACGGGCAACAGGGTTTCTGCCACCGGGGCTGTTTCGTCGGTTACGGTTATGGTAAATTCCTGCTGGGTACTCCCCACTGTATTTGCGGCCTGCACAATAACTGTATGTTCTCCTATATCTGCTTTGGTTGGCGTGCCGCTTAAAGCCGTAGTTGCTTTTAGGATATAAGTGTTATTGTCATCAGTACTCATATAGACCAGATCTCCCGAGACATAAGTTAAAAACAAGGCAGGATCAGAAGACACATCTTCGGAAGAGCTAAAATCAGGAGTATACCTGCGAATACCTCCCGGATTCATTCCCACATAAAAATTTCCGGCATCGTCGTGAACAATTGACAAAGGCAAACCGATACCTGTAACAACGGTTGATAGCGCTGTTCCGTTGTATTTAAAAATGCTATTATCCGTTGTGGCAATGTATAAATTATCCTCCGAATCAATATCCAATCCAGATATCGATCGTGATCCACCAAAATCATTGAAGTTTAAGTATATTTTTTCATCTTTTGTTTCTTCGTTAATCTGGTAAATAAAATCTCCAGAATAAGCTGCGGCATAAATGAAACGATCTTTGTCAGTCAGCCCGAATACACCGCCAGAAATACTGGCAAAGATTTCCTCTTTGGCAGACGGATCATCCAGCGGAACCCGGGTAATGGAACTGGTTGATTCATTAGTTCTTGAAATATAAAGGTAAGCGTTGGCAATGTGTAACGAAGATATATCTCCAGCCACTAAACCTTCGCACCATAAGACTCCTGTTCCATCAGGAGAAGTTTTATATATCTTCGTTCCGTCCATACTGATGATATAAAGATTTCCCATTTCATCACAAGTAAGAGCACCATAATAGTGGAGTGGATTCCCATCCACGATAATATCGATCTTAGTAGATGGTCCACCACTGCCATCAGTAAAGTTTAACCACGATGGCAGTGTTGGAGCAGTAATGGTTGTTTCCACGCCGCCTTCGGTGGTAGCAGCAATGTTATACTTGTAAGGAGTTCCGTACGGAACGGTTAATGTTGGCGTACTGGTAATGGTTGGCTCAACAGCTTCGTTGTTGGTTGTAAAGTCCCAGGCGCCGGAGGCAGCCGTCATTTCTTCAAAATCATTTCCGGAACCGTCTTGCACAAAGCCTGCGCTTATTGCTACCGAAACGGTAGTGGTAGCAGGCAGGTTATCGCTTAGTGCCAGCGTTAAGGTAAGGTTATCTTCCGACAGCGTAAAAGCATCGCGGTCTTCGGCCACACTTAAATCGTATGTTGCCAGAGTGGTGGTTCCATCCAGAAGGGTTAATGTACCCGTGGTTCCTAAACTTACTTCCTCGTCAAAAGTTATCGACAGATCGGTTTTCCGGGAAACATCAGTTGCATTATCAGCAGGCAACAGGGTTTCTGCCACCGGGGCTGTTTCGTCGGTTACGGTTATGGTAAATTCCTGTTGGGTACTCCCCACCTCATTCGCAGCCTGCACAATAACTGTATGTTCTCCCAAATCTGCCTTGGTGGGGGTGCCGCTTAAAACAGCGCCTGCTTGCAAAGTATAAACCTGATTGGTATTAGAGATGGAATACGCCAATACACCCGTAGCAGTATAAGTCAAACCTCCGGTATTACCTGTTTCTGAAATCACTTCTTCGGATGTAAAGCCAGGAGTATATTTTCGGATGCCAGTGCTTAATCCCAGATAAAAATTTCCTTCATCATCGTGTGTAATTCCCCTAACATAACTTGGTAATCCGGAGATAAGAGTTGATACAGACTCCCCATCATACTTTTTAACAAAATCAAAATAACTTGATGTAAAATACAAATGGCCATCAGAGTCAATATCTAAAATACTATATCCATTGTTGAGAGAACCCTCTACGGAAATTAAAAATTCCATTTTTTTTGTTGATATTTCAATTTTATTGACTGTATTCGTGCTTGTTGTTGGACTTATTGCATACATAAAGCCATCTTTGTAAGCCAGCCCAGTTACTCCCCCCGTAATACTTATGAAAGTCTCCTCACCGTCAGACGGAGCATTCAGCGAAATACGGGTAACAGACTTGGTCGATTCTCCAAATCTTGCGATATAAAGAAAGTTATTGGCAATACATAAATCATAAACCGAGGACATAGTTAAATCAGAGCACCATTCTTCTGTTGTTCCGTCTGGTGCAATCTTGTATATTGTTGTTCCATGGTTGGCAGCAGTATAAATGTTCCCTTCGTCATCGCTGGTAACAGCACCAATCACAACACCGGAAGGAATATTACCCAATTGAACAGCCTGTGGTGCACCTTCGTTACTAAAATTTAGCCAGGAGGGCATTGTTGTGGCAGAAAACATTGTTTCCAAACCGCCTTCGGTGGTAGCAGCAATGTTATACTTGTAAGGAGTTCCGTACGGAACGGTTAATGTTGGCGTACTGGTAATGGTTGGCGCAACTGCTTCGTTGTTGGTTGTAAAGTCCCAGGCACCGGAGGCAGCCGTAATACCTTCAAAATCATTTCCGGCACCGTCTTGCACAAAGCCGGCGCTTATTGCTACCGAAACGGTAGTGGTAGCAGGCAGGTTATCGCTTAGTGCCAGCGTTAAGGTAAGGTTATCTTCCGACAGCGTGAAAGCATCGCGGTCTTCGGCAATACTTAAATCGTATGTTTTTAAGGTGGTGGTTCCATCCAGAAGGGTTAATGTACCGGTGGTTCCTAAACTTACTTCCTCGTCAAAAGTTATCGACAAGCCTGTTTTCCGGGAAACATCAGTTGCATTATCCGCTGGCAACAGGGTTTCTGCCACCGGGGCTGTTTCGTCGGTTACCGTTATGGTAAATTCCTGTTGGGTACTCCCCATCTCATTCGCAGCCTGCACAATAACTGTATGTTCTCCTATATCTGCTTTGGTTGGGGTGCCGCTTAAAACAGTAATTGGTTTTAGGATATAAAGGACATTCTCGTCAGCATGAATATAGGCCAGTGCACCCGAAGCATAAGACAATCCCATAACAGCATCAGTAGACACCTCTTCGAAAGAACTAAAATCAGGAGTATACCTGCGAATTCCTCCCAAATTCATTCCCACATAAAAATTCCCGGCATCGTCGTGTACAATTGCCCTAGGTTCATCCTCTAAATCTGAAATAACGGGTGATAGCCCTGTTCCGTTATATTTTAAAACGCTATTACTTGTTATAATGTATAAATTATCTTCCGAATCAATATCCAATCCATATATGTTGTCTGTTGAGAGCCCATTGGCGGGGCTCAGGTATATTTCTTTATTTCCTGTTGCTTTCTCAATCTTATAAATTGTATCAGAACTTGCGGCATAAATGAAATTATCTTTACTGGTCAGCACGAATGCTCCGAGAGGGAGACTGGCGAATATTTCTTCACCGGCAGACGGATTATCCAGTGAGATACGAGTAATAGAACTACCTGATACGTAAAGCCTTGGAATATAAAGATAGTCATCGACAATAAGCATCGAATTTATTGAGCCACTTGCTAAACCTTCGCGCCACAAGGTTCCTGTCCCATCAGGTGAGACCTTGTATATATCTCTAGAAAAAGTGATAACATAGAGGTTTCCCTCTGCATCACCAGCCACAGCACTCAACATGTCAATTGAAGCCCCATCCACAACAACATCGAGCTGAGTGGGCGGATCTCCGCTATCCTCAGTAAGACTTAACCAGGATGGTAGTGTTGGAGCAGTAATGGTTGTTTCCGAACCACCTTCGGTGGTGGCTGCAATATTATAAGTGTAGCGAGTTCCGTAAGGAACGGTTAGTGTTGGCGTACTGGTAATGGTTGGCGCAACCTGGCCAAGAGCAAAATTTTTAGTTGCTCCGCCCAAAAGCAATAACACCAGAAATAAGAAGCCCGCTTTTCTTATGTTTGCCAGCCTCTTTTTTTTACTGTTAAATACACAGGTAAATAAAGACTTCATAGTGGAATTTTAAAGGTTTTTATAATCAATTTGTTTCTTCAAAAAAAGAGTATTACACGTCCATGTGTAGAAAGAGCTAAATAAACTAATTTACGGGCCAGGCAATAACACTTATTACGGAAATAATAACACAAATCACTGTTTTTATCATAAATTAATTATCAGGCAGAAAGAATACCTGATATTAATCATAATACTATTCCCCATATCTTTTCTCCAATTAAATTTTGAGAAACAAAAATGCAGCCTACGGAACAGGCAGCTATCCAAAGACTTTATATGAAGAAGCAACTCGGGGATAAAATGGCGCCGATACAACGTGAATTTTAGAGAAAAAAGGAAATGACAATAATGCTATCACACCAGGATTTCATTAACATAAGATTTGCAAATATACTGGCACATATCTTTGAGGTTTTAAAGTTGTGAGCCCACAACAGTAGAATCAGGAAGAATAGTCCTTCCTGTAAATTACAACCTGCTATTTTACAGAACTTTTAACCAGCAGTTATTGCTCCGGGCAACATTTATCTTTACTGCAATTCGCGTATCCGAACCTCTGTGTCATTCTGGTCCTTCATTCGTTCCACTAATTTTTCCGGGTCAGTATTGCCATAATGGTAGGGATATAAAATGGCAGGTTTAAACATTTTGGCTGCGTCAGCAACCATTTCAGGAGTCATTGTGTATGGCAGATTCATAGGAAGAAATGCAATATCAATATCTTTCAGATTGGCCATTTCAGGAATATTTTCAGTGTCTCCTGCTACATATACTTTTTTGCCGGCAAAATGAATTACATATCCATTCCCCTGCCCAACCGGATGATATGGACTCCCTTCGCTTCGCATGTGCTTGATATTATATGCAGGAACTGCGTTTACCTCAATTCCTTCGTAGGTTAATGAATCGCCGTTGTTCAGCACTATACCATCTGTATATTTTTCAGTACATTTTTGCGACATAGCAACTACGGTTGTTTCCTTTTTTAACAAATGAATAGCGTTTACATCCAAATGATCGCCATGCTCATGCGTAACCAAAATTATATCGGCTTTCGGAAGTTTTGAATAATCAGCATAACTTCCTACCGGATCGATGTGTAGCACTAATCCATTAAACTCCATCATTAGCGTACCATGCCCAATAAAAGTAATGGTTAGTTCGCCTTCCGAAGTTTTAAAAGTATCTTTATCAAAATCCGTTGCAGTTACCGACATACTAAAAAGAACGGCGCAAATATTTGTCATAATTATTGTTTTCATATCTTCTTATTTACAATTCTATTTCAACATCAATATTATAAACATTTTCACTCACAATTCATCTTACATCCCTCTATATAAAATACGAAGGTAATTAACATAAAACCCTGCTTTTATGGAATACAAATTTATTTCTACAAAAAAATTTCATTACAACATAAATAACAGGAAGTTACACACCAAAGTTTAGCTTAGAGCAAATTAAAATCAACGCCCCCAAAATTAAAGACCATAAAAAAAAGAATAAATCTGTTCCCTAAAAAGGCCCTACTTTTATTGCATAAAAATGTCATTAGGGAAAACATTTTCTAAAGTTAGAAATCACTTCAACAAAAATTATTAAGTACCTTTCGCACATTATCAAAAACCTAAAAAGAATGAAAAAATATCTTATCTCAATTTTTGGACTACTACTTGTTTTTAATTTAAGTGCAAAGGATTATACGGTAAAATCTCCATCGGGGAAAATAACCGTAAATGTTTCTGTAGATGAAAATGTTACCTACAATGTTTCTTTAAATGGAAAAGAAATTATTGCTCCTTCAGAAATTTCAATGACCCTGGACGATGGAACAACACTGGGCAAGAACGACAAAATTCGTAAAGCAAAAATTACTTCCGTTAATGAAGAAATTATTCCGGTTGTGCGCATTAAGTATGAAAAAATTCCGGATGTATATAATCTGCTTACACTTACTTTTAAAAACTATAGTCTTGAATTCAGGGCTTACGACGATGGAGTAGGTTACCGCTGGGGAGTGGAAAAAAAAGGTTCTTACAAAGTGGTAAATGAGGAAGCAACTTTTGCTTTTCCAACCGACCACAAAACGTGGTTCCCCGAAGAAGAAAGCATGTTTACACACCAGGAACGTGTCTACGAAGATGTAAAGTTATCGGAAATAACTCCCGACCGTTTCTGTTCTACAGGAATGCTTGTTGACTGCGGAAACAATGTAAAAGTGTACATTTCAGAATCGGACTTAACGGATTATCCGGGAATGTTTTTAAAAGGTTCTGCAGAAAATCCAAATGCGCTGGTAGGAAAATATGCAGGCGTAGTTTTGGAAACACAGCAAAACGGCGACCGTAATGTTAAACCAACCAAATATGCCGACTATATTGCCGAATGCAATGGCTCAAGAACATTCCCCTGGAGGGCACTGGTTATAGTTGAAAAAGATGTTGATTTAGTTCAGTCTGAAATGATTTTTAAACTGGCGCACAAAAATGTACTGGAAAATACCGACTGGATAAAACCCGGAAAGGTAGCCTGGGATTGGTGGAATGCCAACAACATTTACGGGGTTGATTTTGAGTCGGGTGTAAATAACAATACCTATAAATATTACATTGATTTCGCCTCAAAATACGGGCTTGAATACATCATTCTTGACGAAGGCTGGTACCACCTCGATGATATTATGAAAGAAGCAGATGATATAGACATACAGGAACTGGTTGATTATGGCAAGAAAAAAAATGTGGGAATTATTCTCTGGGTTGTATGGAAAGCTCTGGATGACAAATTAACCGAAGCACTTGATCAGTTTCAGAAATGGGGAGTAAAAGGTATCAAAATAGACTTTATGCAGCGCGATGATCAGTGGATGGTAAACTTTTACGAAAAAATTGCCCGTGAGTGCGCTAACCGGAATATGCTTGTGGATTATCACGGAGCCTACAAACCATCAGGATTAAACCGTAAGTACCCGAATGTTATCTCATTTGAAGGCGTAAAAGGACTTGAAAATGCAAAATGGTCAGACATGCCCAATCCGGAACACAATACAACACTTCCGTTTATTCGAATGGTTGCCGGTCCAATGGATTTTACTCCGGGAGCCATGCTGAATGCGACAAAAAAAAATTACCATTCGGTTTTTAGTGAACCAATGAGCCCCGGAACCCGGTGCCATCAGTTGGGAATGTATGTTGTTTTTGAAAGCCCGCTGCAAATGCTTGCTGATAATCCTTCCAACTATTACCGCGAGCCGGAATGCATGGAATTTCTTTCAGTTGTGCCTTCGGTTTGGGACGATACAAAAGTTCTTGATGGAAAAGTTGGTGACTATATCTCGGTGGCTCGCCGCTCGGGCAACAAATGGTTTGTAGGAGCCATGACTGACTGGACAGCCCGCTCGCTGGATTTGGATTTAAGTTTTCTGGCGCCCGGAAACTATACATTAAAAATCTGGAAAGACGGTGTGAATGCCGATAAACATGCAGCAGATTTTAAACAGGAAGAAATATCGGTTACCAATAGCTCAAAAGTAAAAATCGATATGGCTCCCGGTGGTGGCTGGGTTGGAATTATTACAAAAAAATAAACCACTAATATAAAAGATGAAAACCATCCGAAAAGCGATTTTTGGGATGGTTTTTATTTTTAACACAGTCCACCCGGAAAAACAAAAACCTTCGCACAACCGGGCAAACAATTCATAAAAACAATGCGTTATTTTCTAAATTGATAGTATTATGATATTTGGAAAAATAGATAATCCGGAAACAATTGATTTTAGCCTCCCTGTGGATCATAGAGATACAAAAAGCACACTAACGCAATCTGCTAAAAAATCATCCACAAATATTTATGTTGGGTGTGCAAAATGGAATCGCTCCGATTTAAAAGGATTTTACCCCCGGGGAACAAAAGATGAGTTAAGCTATTATTCCACGCAATTCAATTGCATTGAATTAAATGCTACTTTTTATACTATTCCTACTATTCAACAAGTTGAAACATGGAGAGACAAAACACCGGAGGATTTTAGATTCTTTCCGAAAATTACAAATTCCATCAGCCACTACAAACGACTGATTGATGTAAACGATTTAGTGGAAAGTTTTTGCTTTAACATAAGTAATTTTAATCCAAAACTGGGCATGGTATTTTTGCAGCTTCACGATAATTTTTCCTACAAAAATTTTGACCGGCTGGAAAAATTTATCACGTCTTTCCCCAAAGGAATACCACTGGCTGTGGAATTAAGAAATAATGCGTGGTTTAACGATCCCCGGATTAGCGAAGAACTCTATTCGCTTTTGGAGAAAAATTGCACCACCCTTATACTTGTTGATACAGCAGGCAGAAGAGACTTGCTGCACATGCGGCTTACTACACCAACGGCTTTTGTTCGTTATGTAGGCGCCAACCACCCCTCAGATTATAACCGACTGGATAACTGGATTGAAAGAGTTGGCATATGGATGGAAAACGGCCTGGAGAATCTCTATTTTTTTGTTCACCAAAACATTGAAAAAGAGTCGCCGTTATTATCTGCTTACTTTATCAATAAACTAAATTCCGAATACGGGTTAAATGTGCGCTGCCCTGGCCAAAACAAATTGTTTTAAGAACAATTATCCTTTGGGAGTTAAGCGGATTACTTTCCCCGGATTATTCAACACAACATATATGGCACCATCCGGCCCGGTAGAAACATCACGAACCCTGCCTGCGCCTTTCAGGATCACCTGCTCGTGAACAACACGCTCATCTTCAATCTGCAGCAGACGAACTTCCTCATATTTCAGGGCTCCAACCAATAACCTGTTTTTCCACTTTTTAAAAAGGTCGCCCCGGTAAAAATCAAGTCCGCACACAGCAATGGAAGGCTTCCAATACAAAATAGGCTGCTCCATTCCCTCTTTATGTGTTTGTTCTGTAATAATGGTTCCATTATAATTCCGGCCATAGGTAATAACCGGCCACCCATAATTTTTCCCTGAACGAATTACGTTTAACTCATCTCCTCCCATTGGTCCATGCTCTGTTGCCCAAAGCGCTCCGGTTTCCGGATGAATTGCCATACCCTGAATATTCCGGTTCCCGAGAGAATACAACGATTTTATTGAATTATTTTCTGCATAAAACGGATTATCAAGCGGAACGGAACCATCTTTATGGATCCGGTGAACTTTCCCATTCGGACGGGTTACATCCTGTGCGTGCTCGCCGGTTCCGCGTTCGCCAATGGCAAAGTACAAATCCCCTTCCTGACCGAATACAATACGGCAACCATAATGATGACGTGTGGTCCGGTAAGTTTCATGGGGAGCTTCAAAAATTATTTCATTCTCCGTCCATGTATTGTTTTTTATTTTTCCCCGTTCCAGGCGTGTCATTGCCCCTGGCCGTTCTCCGTTTTCCACCGGTAAAACATGACTGTAAGCAAGGTACACCCATCCGTTTTGCCCGTACTCCGGATCAATCGCAACATCCAGCAATCCTCCCTGTCCTTCATGCAAAACTTCCGGAGTATTTCGAACAGGTTCGGCAAGGAGCTGCCCGTCTTTAACCACCCGGAGCCTGCCCGGCCGTTCAGTAATTAGTGCAGTATTGTTATCAATAAAATCAACTGCCCAAGGAATTTCCAGTCCATCGGCAAAGGTTTCTACTTTCATGTCGTAATCCATTGTTTCCAGCATTTCCGCGACAGAAGGCTTCTGAGCACCTGCATTGGATTCAGAACTTCTTATGTATTCAACAATCGAACGAATTTCCTTATCAGAAAGCGTTTTCTCATAAGAAGGCATCCCCAAATGCGGAATCCCAAATTTTATATTTCGTGTGATATATCCGTTTTCAGCGCCAAATTGCCAAATCCCGTCAACGAGGCTGGTTGCATTACCTCCTGTTAAATCTGCCCCGTGGCATTGAGCACAATTCTGCTGATAAAGTTTTGCCCCATCAGGTTGGGCACAGGAAGAAAAAGAAATAACTGATATAATAAAAAACGAAAAAACAGAAAGGGATAACAGGACTACTTTTTTCATACAACTAAACTTTTATTTACTATAACAATTAACTACTAAATTGTTCTAATTCAATCCATTCATTTCAGAATATTTTACTGGTTATATATAAACTGAAGGTAGATATTTTTATTTTTAAAAAAACATCATTACATTAGCGAGCGATTACTCACTACCAATGACAGAAAAACAAGAAAGAATATTACAGGCTGCATTGCAATTATTTGCACAAGAAGGGTACCATGCTACCTCTACCAATAAAGTGGCGAAAAAAGCAGGCGTTTCAGAAGGGCTTATTTTCAGACACTTTGGAAATAAAGAAGGATTATTACAAGCCATTTTGGATGAGGGAGAGAGTAAGCTAAAACTTCTTTATGTTGACATTGTTATGGAAACGGAGCCCAAAGAAGTAATTCGAAAAACCATTGAAATGACCAGGAAGGTTGACATTTTGGACTATAACTTCTGGAAATTGCAGTACAAATTAAAATGGGAGCTAGAGATTAACGGAGACAAAAAGTTGGAGCCGCTAAATATGGCGCTCGCCAATGCTTTCCGAAAATTAAACTACGAACATCCGGAGTTGGAAGCACAACTTTTAATGCTTCTTATGGACGGATTGAGCTCGGCCTTATTAAAAGGTTCAAACGTGGATGCCAACGAAATAACCCAACTGTTACTCAAAAAATATAACCTTTAAATTTTTTATCAATAAAAAAAGTAAGTACTCACATAAAAACAAATAAAATGAACAATGTTGCATTAATAACAGGAGCCTCATCAGGAATTGGAAAAGAGCTCGCCCAAATTCATGCTGAAAAGGGAGGTGATTTAGTTCTTGTAGCCAGAAGCAAAAGCAAACTGGAAGACTTAAAAAAAGAACTGGAAGGCAAACAGTCAATTCAGGTGATGGTTATTGTAAAAGATCTTACCCAATCATCGGCGCCACAAGAGATTTACGATGAAATAAAAAGTGCGGGAATAGAGGTAAGCTACCTTATTAATAATGCAGGGTTTGGTGGTTTAGGAAAATTCCATGAAAGAAAGTGGGAAGATGACCTGGCCATGATAAATCTGAATATTGTGGCACTAACTGCTTTAACACGTCTTTTTCTTCCTGATTTTGTAAAACAGAATAAAGGAAAAATCCTAAATGTTTCGTCCACTGCGAGTTTTATGCCAGGGCCATTACAGGCAGTTTATTTTGCCACAAAAGCCTATGTAACTTTTTTTAGTAATGCCATTGCAGAAGAACTAAATGACACCAATATTACGGTAACAGCCTTAATGCCCGGAGCCACGGAAACGGAGTTTGGTCGCGTTTCAGGAATGGATAAAACATCGATGTTTCAAAAAACAGCAAGCGCACATAGTGTTGCGCTGGATGGATACAATGGTATGCTTGCCGGAAGAATCGACGTGCTCTCCGGAATCCCTTTTTCGATGAGAGTCATGAAATATTTTCTTCCTTTTATTCCCAAAAAAGTAATATTAAAACAAATTCGTCAAATGCAGGAAGTATAGTTTGAGCACCTCCTTACTTTGATTTATATTTATGCATTATGAGAATCCATTTTAGATATCTTTTTCTCTTCCTTTTTTTAGGAATTATTATTGGAACCTGCGTTTATCTATCCTACCGATTAAACTTTTATTTCGGTATCCGGAACGGCGCAATACTTTATACTCTATTCCCCCTGCTTAGTGTATTTATGTTTTTGGGAATGCTCCCTTTCACCAATACAACTAAAAAGTTGGGAAGCCTGGTGTATAAAATGGCTGCATTGATTATGGGAACATTATTGTACTTGCTCATTTCAGTAATTATAGCAGATCTCCTGTATGTTTTTACCTATCTCTCTTTAAAAATATATGGGATTACCGCCCTGGCAATAACTTTCATTATTTCTGTTTACGGAATAATAAATGCACGGATAATAAGGACCAGCAAGAGAACAATTGGAATTCGCGGATTACTGCAGGAAATCAAACTTGTACATCTTTCAGATATTCATTTGGGCCACTTTCGGGGTGAAAATTTCCTGCAAAAGGTCGTTGACATAACCAATAGACAGAATGCAGATGTTGTTTTTATAACCGGAGACTTATTTGACGGACGTATTAATCTAATGATAGAAACGATAGCACCATTACAACAACTCAAATCTCCGGCATTCTTTATAGAAGGAAACCACGACAAATACAGTGGAGTTGAAGAAATTAAAAGTCTGGTGCAGCGAACAGGTGTTCGTGCGTTAGAAAATAAAATGGTAAACTGGAACGGAATACAAATTATTGGGCTAAACCACATGGCAGCAGACAGCCAAACATATAATGTACATACTTCCGGAACTCCTTGCACAATTGAAAGCACTCTCTCAAAACTTTCTCCTGATAAAAACAAGCCAACCATTTTACTGCACCATAGCCCGGATGGTATTCAGTATGCCAGCCAACATGGTGTTGATTTGTATTTGGCCGGGCATACACACGCTGGCCAACTTTTCCCTATAAATTACATTGCTGAACTCATTTTCTCATATAACAAAGGATTACACAAGTTTATCCATACAACGATTTTTGTGTCGCAGGGAGTAGGAACATTTGGGCCACCAATGCGGGTTGGCACAAAAAGTGAAATTGCAGTAATAAATTTAATACCTCAAAAATGAAAAGAGTAATAATTACAGGCGCAACCGGAATGGTTGGGAAAGGCGTTTTGTTGGAATGCCTGGATCACGGAGAAATAAAAGAAATATTGGTGATCGGAAGAAGCCAGATGGAAATGAAACATCGTAAATTGAAACAACTTATCCACAAAGATTTTATGGATTTTTCGAATGTTACAAGCCAACTCAAAAAATACGATGCCTGTTTTTTCTGTCTGGGCATCAGCTCCTCCGGAATGAAAGAGGAGCAATACAAAAGAATTACATACGATTTTACCTTATCGCTGGCAAAAACACTGGAAGAAATTAATCCAAACATGACTTTTATCTACATTTCAGGCGAAGGAACCGATTCCTCGGAAAAAGGCCGGGTAATGTGGGCCAGGGTGAAAGGAAAAACGGAAAACGATATTTTAAAACTCGGATTTCAACAAGCTTTTATGTTCCGGCCGGGAATGATAATTCCCCAACGGGGAATTAAATCAAAAACCAAAAGCTACCAGTTTATATACGATTACTTTATGTGGCTTGTGAAAATGGTAAAAGCTTTGGCGCCAAACTCTGTAATTAATACTACACAACTTGGGCAGGCAATGATTAATGCCATGCTGAGAGGGTACCCCACAAAAATATTACGGCCAAAAGACATTATCCAGTTATCAAAATAGAAAATGCCGTATATTGAAGCATTGAAAGAATTTGAGAGAGAACTGAGGACAGAGTAATGAGAAGGGAAATACTCAAATCTCGGTACTAATATCAACATTCAATAGAAAAGTTTATAGTGGCTGAAAGTAGCTGCGATAGAATTACACGGTTTTAACCATTACCAGAAAGTAAATTGATAAACAATGAAAATTTATCGAGATAACATAAAGATGTATAATGGAAAGTTGCTTAACCTAAGCAAACTGCTAAAACGCATTTCATTACTTAGGTTATTCATTTTTGTTATCTCAAGTATCATCATTATATACCTGGTTAGATTCAAATTATTTACTTTTATTCTGGCAGTTTTGCCAATATTATCAATCTGCTTTAGTGCTGCAATCCAATATTATAACAAAATAGCTTTTCTAAAAAAACATACTACATTTCTGAAAGGTATCAATGAAGCTGAAATATCAAAAGAAGAATGCAACCTGGAAGAATTTGATACCGGACACAATTTTGCAAACCCAAACCACCCTTATACCTCCGATTTAGATATTTTCGGGCAACATTCTATTTTCCAGCTGGTAAACCGGACGACTACAGAATCGGGTAAAATATTGTTATCGGAATGGCTATCAGAAGCTGCACCAAATAATGAAATACATGACAGGCAGGAAGCCATAAAAGAGCTATCAGAGAAATTGGACTGGAGGCAAGATTTTCAGGCGTCGGGCATGCATTTTCAGAATAAAAAGAGTGATTATTATAAATTGTTAGATTGGGTAAAAGCGCCTGCTGTTCTGCTAAAACACCGGAAAATATATACAGCAGCCACAATCGTCTTTTCTGCTCTGACGGTGTTTAGCTTATATTTATTCCTTGATAAATTGTTTTCGGCAAGTTTTAGTTCATCAAACTGGTGTTTTTATGTATTTCCTGTTGTTATCACCTCAACCGTTAATTACCTAATTATAAGAAAGCTAAAACCCACTGCCGACGAAATCGTTAAAACTTCCCAAGACAATATTAACATATTAAGAGGTTATCGGAAACTTATCAATAAAATTGAACGCGAGAATTTCAAGTCAAAAAAACTGTGTGGATTACAATCAATACTAACAAAAAGCAGGTATTCAGCATTTCGTGAAATTAACAGGTTATGCAGAGTATTGGAATTTTCCCAGCAACGAGGTGTGAAAATAAAATTTATATCGGTAGGTGGAAATCAACTTTACCCTTTGCTAAACAGTTTATTACTACTGGATATTTACTTAATTATCAGAACAGAAAAATGGAAATCGAAAAATAAAGCTTTTTTGGAACCATGGTCTGAAGTAGTTAGTGAATTTGAAGTAATAAACAGTTTCGCCGGTTTTTGCTATTCAAATCCAACTTATACATTCCCTGAAATTACAGAAGAAAGCAACTATGTACATTTTGAGTCGTTGGGGCATCCCTTAATAAATTCGAATAAACGGGTATGTAATGATTTTCACTCTGAGGGATTGGGTAACGTGGTTATGATAACCGGTTCGAACATGGGAGGGAAAAGCACCTTTTTAAGGACAGTGGGCGTTAACCTTGCATTGGCTTTAGCCGGAGCTCCCTGTTGTGCAAAAAACGGACAGGTTTCGAACCTCAAAATTTATACAAGTATGAGAACCCAGGATAATTTAAGGAACGGAATTTCCTCCTTTTATGCTGAGTTAGGCAGAATAGAAGAAATGTTGAAACGAATAGAAAATAGCAGCAATGTATTTTTTCTTTTGGATGAGATGTTCAAAGGCACAAACTCAGAAGACAGACACAAGGGAGGTTACTCATTGATTAATCAAATAAGCAAGCTTAGTACATCAGGAATTATTGCCACACACGATATTGAACTTGCAAAACTATCGGAGAATAAAAAGTTGGTTACCAACTACAGTTTTAATAGCGAAATCAATGGCAACTCAATGATTTTTAGCTACAAACTTCATACAGGAATTTGTAATGATTTTAATGCCAGTAAACTTATGGAGAAAAGCGGAATTAAAATTATAGCTGATATTTCGGGAAAATGAAATCAAATGCACATACGACAATAAGAATAAAGTGTTCAGATCGTATGTGATGACAAATCCGATCAGAAATTAATCTAACAAAACTTACTCTGAAAATCCTTTGCCTGCTTCTTTGAGGCCTTTTACATCATTTACGGTAAAATTTCCATAAAATGAGACAACAAACCGCATCTGATCATCATCTTCGCTTACCGTAAATACATGGCATTCCTTAAATTTCTTCTTTCCTCCCAACAGCCAGATTTCAGCATCCGGATCATTATCATCATCCTTGTATTTCCGGTACTGCGAAGGGAGCAAAGCTTCTGCTCTTTTTGTAAATTCCGAACCACTTAATGCTCCTTTTTTAGGATTATATGACATAAATCGAACCTGGTGTAAATCACCTGTTACATTCTGTTCACTGTCATCCCCCAAATCAATATCAATGGCATCAACCATATTTTTTGAAAAAGAAAAGCTGGAGATTCCATCTTTATTTAAAAACACATCGTACATTTTATCTGATTTGCTTTGTGCATTTGACAGTTGTGAAAATATAACAGCAACTGCGATAAGAGTGAATCTTACTGTTTTCATTTTAATTGTTTTTTATTTTAAAAGCCTGGTAGAAAAATGAAACAACAATTATTATCTGCGGAAAATACCTTTAGCTCCCCTATTCGGATCAATGGTTGTCCATTATTCTACTCTTTTAAAATTCACGTTTTGTCCTAGAATGCCTACTTAGAAAGCTCCTTCAGCATTAAACCCTCGGGTTTCATCTCCCAGTATTTATCTACCATATCTCCATCCCAGGTATTCGATACATTCTCAATATCATGGATAATCTTCACTAAATTATCATCCAGGTAAATCGCCTTTCCTTCCGGAACTTTAATGGTAATATTTACCTCCTGATCACGCCATTTTCCTCCATCAGGAATAACAAAATACGGATCGAAATACAGCGTAGAATCTGTTAACTGATAATTATATACCACCTCCTGTGCCTCTTCTTTTGCATTTTCTCTTGATTTACCGCGTGAAGATTTTTTAATCTGTACTGAAAAGTTATCTGTAGAAGATCTTTCAACATCCAGCCGCGGCTGCCCCAGCACCACTTCATCTCCATTTACCACAACTACTTTAAAATTTTCAATTTCCCAATCTTTTTCTGCATAATCTTCATACTTGTCATCTCCAAGCCGGAGATATAATGTTTGACAGGAGTTACACGAAATTGTCTTGCTTGTAGTCATGGATGATCGGCTTTTATAATTCCCCACCTGGCCTGCCGAAACAACAATTAAGGAGAAAAGAGCAATTAACCATACCCCCACCATGGAAAGAGCAATAGCGGCGTTATTTGATTTGTAGCGAAAAACCAGTTTGGTGCCAATGAAAAGCATAGCAAGCAGCGGGATACCTGCAAGTATTCCAACGGCAATTAACCCAAAAGTGGCGGCACCTGGCTCAATAAAATGTTCAAAAATGCCAAATCCGTGAATTTCAGGCCCCCAGATTAATGGCCAGCCATCTACAAACGATTGTCCTATTATCATTGAAGATACAAGTCCGAGTATCCCCAAAAACCCTGATATGATGAGCAATACGCCAACAATAACAACAAAAACCCGAAGTAATACTTTAAAAACATTGTACACCACATCTCCGGCTCCTTCCATCGATTTTTTGCCTTTTGAGAAGGTGTCAGACTCTCTAAATTTTTTGTAACTTTCTTTTACCTCGTCTACTTCTTCCCGAATGGATTTTTCTATATTCTTTACCGTAGCTTCCTGCCCTCTCATTTCAAGTCTTTGTGCCGTGGTTCTTGCTTTTGGAACGGCAATCCATAAAATAATATACGCTAAAATTGCAGCACCAGAGGTAACAAAAAATAACACTACAAAAATGATACGAAGCACAACTGGATCCATGGCAAAATAAGCTCCCAGTCCACCACATACCCCACCAATAACCCGGTGGTCCGGGTCACGATACAACCTTCTTTTGCGTTTTGCTTCTTCCGAAGCATATGGTTCATCCATTCCTTCTTCGTCTGCAAAATCTTCAGGTGTCCCCATCATTTTAATTACATCGTTTACCCATTCCAGGGTAACTACATTTTTCTCTCCTGCCGTTTTTTCACTGAAGATCTCTGCAATCCGGGCTTCAATATCAGCTACAATTTCTTTTCCTTCCTCGGTATTTCCAAAATGATTTTTGAGGTTCACCAGGTATTGCTGCAGTACTTCGTAAGCATCATCTTCAATGTGAAATATTGTACCGCTTATATTTATTGTGAATGTCTTTTTCATTGTGAATTTTATTTGAATTGAAAATCAGGTTCTTTTAGGCTATTTCTCCGAACTCTTTTTAATTTTTGCCACAGCATTTACCAACTCGTGCCACGAATCTTCCAGTTCACCAAGGAATTTGCGGCCATTCTCTGTGAGCTCATAATATTTACGAGGCGGCCCCTGGGTTGATTCCTCCCATCGGTAGGCAAGTAATCCGGCATTTTTCAGCCGGGTTAACAATGGGTAGAGCGTGCCTTCCACTACAATCATCTTTGCTTCTTTTAATGATTGAATGATATCGCTTGCATAGAGAGGCTTCCCGTCAAGGACCAAAAGGATACAGTACTCAAGCACCCCTTTCCTCATCTGTGCTTTTGCATTTTCTATTTTCATTTCAATAATCTCTTAATCTGTTTCCACTTCAAATAATAAACCCCCGGTTTTCATGGCGCAAAATACCGGATCTTCAGCTATTCCAAAAGTTTTCAGAAGTCATCCAGTTTTCCAGCTCCAGTGGCTGTTCCTTATCTTCAGGAACGTTAAAGTAATTTTCATCCAGCATCCAGTTTTCCAATTGCTGAGGCACTTCAACAACTGCATCGCCCCATAACACCGAAGATTGATTGAAGTAATAACTGTTTGTCATCCAGTCCTCCAGCTCCAATGCTGGCTCCGCTTCATTTTGAAAAAAGAATACCCTTGTACTTTTTTTAGTTGACACATCCGTCGCCTCTTTTTTTGCAGAAGTTTCAACCATCGCAATTGCAATTTCATTAAAACTGCTATTGGTTAAAAGTCTCTTCCAAAAATCCTGGGCACTTACAGTGAAACTGATAAGAATAAAACTAACGATGACTGCTCCCGATCTTAAAACTGCTTTCTGAACATTGTTTCTTGTTTTCATGGCTTTTGTTTTTTGTTTTCTGTTCTGTTTTCTATTTTGTTTTCTGCTTGCATCGCTTTTTTAAGACGACGCTTTTTTGTTTCTGTTACATCCAACAAGGAACTTTCTTTAAAAAACTACTTTCCGTTACCATGTTGTTTGCATTGCAAATATATGTATATTTTTTAGTACCATGCAACACATAGTACCATAATTTTTAATAAAAACAAAAGATATAGACTTAATAGTTTCAAAATGAACATATTATGCTAATATGAATTTTTGCTTTGAAATTGAAAAAACGGAATAAAAGGGGAATCTTGTGTTAATTTTTCCTGAAAATATTGTTAACAACTAACGCTCTGCATCTAATAAAAAACTTATAACGATTTTGGCAGAAACATGAAATATTCTACATTTCAATACAAATAGATTAGATAAACCTATAGCAAGCAATTAAACAACCAACAAAAAACTGCATTTCAAGGAATTAGAAACAATATAAAACTGGTATTTTGAAACATTAAAAAAAGTTAAAAAAATTAACTTCTATTTAATATGTATAATAAATAAAACAGTTTCATTTGCAGTACGATAATTACTTGAACAATGACACAGTCAGAGTAGTTATACTCCGGCAACAACAAAAAGCAAATGGATAATTATAACTTAAGAAAACTTATAATTGTATTAACTGCTTTTACTAACAACTACCAGCTGAATAATTTAACCCTAATATTTTTCACTATAGACAAACAATAGATGTACAATAAAAATTATTTATTTTAATTCAAATCCAGATCTTTATGATTAAAAAAATTAGTTTTTTATTAGTAGCGCTCATTATTTCATCAGCTACTATTATACAGGCACAGATAACCACATCCAGTATGAGTGGACGTGTTACTGATGCTGAAGGAGCTGTAATCGGGGCAACGGTGATTGCTACGCACACACCTTCAGGAACAACTTATGGTACTGTAACCAATGAGGAAGGCCGATTCAACCTAAACGGTATGCGTGTAGGCGGACCTTATACAGTACAAGTTACTTTCATTGGATATGGTGCATACACACAAAACAACATTACATTGAGTTTAGGTGAAAACTATCAAATGAATGTTGTACTCTCTGAAGAATCATTATCATTAGATGAAGTTCTTATTACGGCAAGCCGCACAAAATTCTCTAATGAGAAAACCGGTGCAGTGACCAATATCACAAACGACCAGATTTCTAATTTGCCCACAGTAAACCGCAGCATTACAGACATTACCCGCCTTTCCCCTTATGGTGGCGATGGGATGAGCTTTGCCGGTACAGATGGTCGTACGGCTAACTTTACAGTTGATGGAGCTAATTTCAACAATAATTTCGGGTTGAGTGATGCTCTTCCCGGTGGAGGCAACCCAATTTCTATTGAAGCTATTGAAGAATTACAGGTTGTAATCGCTCCATACGATGTTCGTCAAACCAACTTTATCGGTGGTGGAGTAAACGCAATTACAAAATCGGGAACAAATACATTTAAAGGTAGCGCTTATGTATATCATAAAAATGAGAACATGCGTGGCGATGCTGTTGATGGGATGCAAATTGCAGGTGCTCGCGAAAAAGACCGTAATACAACTTATGGTTTTACGTTAGGCGGTCCTATCATCAAAAACAAATTGTTCTTCTTTGTAAACGGAGAAAAATCTGAAACACCAACAATTGTCAATCGTTGGAGAGCTTCAACTGATGGTGTTGCCGATCCAGACAATTACATTTCTCGTGCAACAGAAAGTGATCTTCAAGCCGTTTCTGATTTTGTGAAAAGCAAATATGGATACGATACAGGATCTTTCTCAAGTTTCCCAGCAGATGAAAGCAATGAGAAACTGCTAGCCCGTATTGATTGGAATATTACTAACAAACATCGTTTAGCATTACGTTATAACTATACTAAAAACTTTTCATGGATATCTCCTAATGCATCTTCAATGGACGGAGGTACTCGTATGACAGAAGCTCGTATGTCACAGGCATCAATGTCGTATGCCAATTCAATGTATTCAATGGACAACCTAGTTCATTCATTCTCTTTAGATTTGAATAGCCGCTTGTCTGATAATCTTTCTAACCAATTTTTGGCAACATATTCAAAACTCAACGATGTACGCGGCTCTAATTCAGACGAATTTCCTTTTATTGATATTTTGAAATTGGAAGAGGATCCAACAGGTTGGGATGAACCGGTACAACAGTCTTATATTTCATTGGGCTATGAACTTTTTACATGGAATAATGCTGTTCATAACAATGTTGTGAATATTAAAGATGAAGTAACTTACTATGCAGGCAACCATAAAGTGATTGGTGGTGTTGCTTACGAGTATAAAATGGCTGATAATGCTTATATGCGTAACGGAACAGGTTACTATCGTTATTCAAGCCTTGAAGATTTTTTAAACGAAGCAGCTCCTGAAATTGTAAACTTAACTTACGGCTACGATGGAGAAATCAATCCTGCAGCTCGTGTAAAAAGTAACAAAATTGGGGCTTATATTCAAGACGATTGGAGTGTTAGCGATAGATTCAAACTATCGTATGGTCTTCGCCTTGACGCACTTATCTTTAACAATAATGATTTGATGACAAATCAAGCGATCAAAAGTATTGACTACAATGGTCGTAGTGTTGATACAGGGAAATGGCCTGATGCAAATATTATATTTTCTCCTCGTGTAGGTTTTGTATGGGATGCTGTTGGAGATAAAAGTTTAAAAGTACGTGGAGGTACCGGTCTTTTCTCTGGTAATTTGCCTCTTGTTTTCTTTACCAACATGCCAACCAATGGGGGTATGGTTCAGTACCAGGCACACCTTAATGCTGACACAAAAGTTATTGATAGTTATACTGGTGCGTCTATTGAAAAAGATGGAAAAACATATATTGACATGTCTCAGTTTGCAGGTGGTCTTGTAACTAATGCTGACGGTAAAGCTACAATAGCTGCGCTACACGATAAATTAATAGGTTTAGGCTATCCTGAAACTATTTCTTCTGAAGACGGAACAGTTCCTTCTTCAATTGCCGGAATTTCTTCTGATTTTAAAATGCCACAAGTTTGGAAAACATCAATTGCAGTTGATTACGCCTTCCCAACTTCGTTTCCATTCTCTGCAACTGTAGAAGGAATCTATAACAAAACGATTAACGGAGTTTCTATTTCCGACTGGAGTATTCCAAACGTAGGTGGTTTTGCCCGATTAAACGGAGTTGATAATCGCCCGATTTATCCTGCCGGTTATCGCACAGAAACAAAAGCATTTGTGTTAGAAAATACAAGCCGTGGTTATGGTTGGTCAGGCAACATCACTCTTAATGCTCAACCAGCTGAGTGGATTGACTTGATGGTAGCATATACACATACAGTTGCTAAAGATGTAACAGGAATGCCTGGATCTAATCCGGAATCAGCATTTACTTACGTTCCAACAGTAGAAGGTCCTAACAATATTAAACTGCACAATTCTCAGTATACAACACCAGACCGTATCGTAGCATCTCTTAATCTTAACGATAAGAGCGGTAACCATTATGGATTTATCTATGAAGGAAGGCGTGGAGGTGCTAACTACTCTTACATGATGGTTAATGATATGAATAGCGATGGTTATAACTACGATGCAATATACGTCCCAACCGACGATGAAGTGGCAAACAATAAGTTCCGCTTTGTTTCAGAAGACGATAAAACTCGTTTTATGGACTATGTTCATAACAATGATTATTTGAAAGACCAACAAGGTGATTATGCTGAAGCTTATAGCCTTTATTCACCTTGGTTGCATCGTGTTGACTTTAGCTACAAACATGATTTTGCCCTTAAAACAGGTAACATCGGACACAAACTACAATTGAGTCTTGATGTTAAAAACGTGTTGAACTTCTTCAACTCAAGTTGGGGTGTTGCTAAATATTTGAACTCTGCAATTGGTTCGGATGCACGTATCCTGAAATACGAAGGAGTTGATGCAGATGGTGTAGCTACATTTTCTACTCCGGCATCAATCAATGGTAATACAAAAACATTCACTCAAAGCTACACATTGGGCCAATGTTGGTATGCGTCTATTGGTATCAAATATATTTTCAACTAATTAAAAATATAGAATAACATGAAATTAAAATATTTATTTCCAATATTCATCGCGATACTAGCGTTGTTTGCGAGTTGTGACGATGAAGATCAAGTGACATTACTTGGCAGTATACAAGTATCGTCTTCTTACGTGTCTATCCCTTTAGATGGAGGTTCTACTAACATTACTGTAACAGCTAAAGATAGTTGGACCGCAGAGAAAGTTTTTGTAATGAAGAACGACTCTGTTGTTAAGGATTCAATTTCGTGGTTAACTCTTTCTACAATTACCGGAAGTGCAGGAGAATCTACTCTTTCATTTTCAGCTGAATCATCTTTAAATGGTCGTTCTGCAGAAGTCTTGATTCAATGTGGTGGAGAAACCCAGAGAGTTAATGTGATGCAAGGTGTGTCGAAAGCTGCTCCTGCCACATGTGCAGAGGTAATTGCCGGACCAGAAAGTAAAACTTATCGGGTAACCGGTGTTTGTACTGCAATAACTAATACAACTTATGGTAACTGGATTTTAACAGATGAAACAGGATCTATCACCATCTACGGTACACTTGACGAAGATGGTAAAGAGAAAAACTTTCTAAGTTGGAATCTCGCAGTGGGAGATGAAGTAACTGTTGAAGGACCTAAAACCCTTTACGGTACAACTGTAGAATTGGTAAAGGTAACAGTTATAAACATCAATAAATCGTTGATAAAAATTGATTCGACTGAAAATGCAACCCTTCCTATTGAAGGTGGCAAATTTACTGCATACCTTAAGAGTATAGGACAGGGCGTATCAGTTGAAATTCCGGAAGATGCTAAATCTTGGTTGGCTATTTCATCTATCGAAACAGAAGGAATAAATTCTGTTGTAACATTTACTGCCGCTACCAATACCGGTGGCGAGCGCAGTACCACCATCAAATTCCGCACCACCGACGGCTCAAAAGAATCTTCCGTACCGGCAACACTTACTCAAAAAGGAGCGATCTCAGAAGTGTCTATTGCAGAATTCCTTGCTGCCGAAGTTGGCGATACAGAATATCGTCTATCTGGTGTTGTTACCAGTATTTCCGATGCTACATCTGGAAAATTATACTTGAGCGATTTCTCAGGTAAAACCTATGTTTATAAAATTCAGGATTTTGCCCAAGAAGGTATAAAAGAAGGAGACATCATAACAATTGTTGGGAAACGTGCTGCTTACAATGAATCTCCACAAGTAAGTGGTGCTGTATTGAAAAAAGTTATTCCTGTAACTCCTGCTTCTATTACCGAGATACTGGCTAAACCTGATGACTCCAATACATACTTCATGGTAACCGGTGAAATTACATCGATTGATGATGTGAATTCCGGCAAGCTTTACCTGAAAGATGAAGATAGTCAGATTTACGTATATAAATGCTATCCGGGCTATGGAGCAACCGGCGATGACAGAAACGGTTTACTGGCTACCAAAGGCATTAAAGTTGGTGATGCACTAACGATAATTGGCACAAGGGGTTCTTATAACGGAACAGACGAACTTCTAAATAGTATTTATTTCAGCCACGTAAGTGCACAATAAAATATAATTCTTTCATTATTAATTTAATGGAGTAAGAAAAAGGCCGCCACACGAGGCGGTCTTTTTTTTCCGGGTAGTGTATTATCCTAAAATTATAATAACATTATCCCTGAAACCATTCTTCCGGTAGCAACACCGTCTCGCCGTGCAGAAAAATACTTGCCATTTTTAGTAAAAGAACACTCTCCTGATATTTCAATGTTTTGAGCTTTTAACCCGAAGCTTAAGAGCACTTGCCGGTTGGCTTCCCATAAATTGAAATGGAAATTTCCTTTTGAATTTTTATGGAGTGTTTTATAGGCTTGCGGAATATTCTTTTTGACCTCGCTTACCACCTCATCTCCTACTTCATAAATTGAGGGGCCAATTGAGGGGCCAATTAACGCTAAAATATTTTCAGGAGATGAACCATAATTTTTCTGCATCTTCAGAACAGCAACTTCTGCAATTCTTTTTACGGTTCCGCGCCAGCCGGCATGAATTGCAGAAATTACATTTTTAACCGGATCAAATAAAAGGATGGGAACACAATCTGCAGTTTGTATACACAGGCAAATCCCTACTTGATTTGTAACCAAAGCATCGGTCTCTTTTATTTCTGTTTTGGGTACATGCAAAATCTCTGCAACACAACTGGTATGTGTTTGTCTCGGAAAAATCAGTTGGCTGGTTTTCAATTCTAATAGTTTCGCTAACTGATCACGATTTTCAATAAAAATTTCAGGAGAGTCTCCTGTAAATCGCGGCGCTTCTTTTTCCAACATTTGTTTAGTAGTTGTAAAGGCAAGCAGATTTTTATACGGTAAAAATATGGAGTAGTGGTTGAGTCCGTTTTCTTTATCCATTTTGAAGTAAGGAATTTAATTTTTGTTTGTCGAGTAAAGTAACGATTTTTCGTTCTGTTCTTATTAGCCCTTCTTTTTGCATTTCGCCAAAAACACGCGCCAGAGAGGGGCGGGTTACCCCAAAAAGATCGGCCAGTTGTTGTTGTGTGTTTTTTAGTTCAATAGAATGAAACTGGTCATTAGCCTGCGTAAGTAAAAAATGAGCGACCTTTTCTTTAATCGTTTTAAAACTTAAAAAATGTAATTTTTGCGATAAAAATTGTGCACGTGTTGAAATGCTATTCAGATAATTTTTTAAAAGAGTGGTATTCAATTGTAAAAGCTTTAAAAATTCTGCAACGGGTATGGCGAGTATTTTTACTTCATTGTTCGCAGTTACGGTTACCGGGAATTTATTTTCTTTTCCAAATAAAAAAGCGGTTGCCAAAGGTTTGGGTGCTTCAATATCTTCAATCTTTATGGTTTTCCCGGAGTAATCAATCATTTCTCCTTTTACAGTTCCGGAAAGAATAATATACAAATACTCTACTGGTTGTCCGGAGAAAGCTACGACTTCTCCCTTCATGAACTTTTTTAGCTGAAAATGGATTTTATTTAAGAGTTGTTCTGTTTCACCAGTGGCAATTCCTTTAAAAACAGGGCAATGACTTAGTAATTCGTAATCTGGCATTTTTATCGTTTTGTAACAATTGATACAATTTCTGTAACGCACCGGGTTTACTTTTGTTGCATAAAACGGAAAGAGATGTTACGCGAAATTGTAAAAATAGATGAAGAACTTTGTAACGGTTGCGGCCAGTGTGTGCCGAACTGCCACGAGGGAGCATTACAAATAATTGATGGAAAAGCAAGATTAATAAGCGAACTAATGTGCGATGGACTTGGCGCCTGTCTCGGGCACTGTCCGGAAGGTGCCATTACCATTGAAAAACGCGAAGCAGATGATTACGATGAAGAAGTGGTAATTGCTCAAATGATAAAAAGCGGGAAAGCTACGGTTTTTTCACATTTAAAACATTTGCAGGAACACAACGAAAGCAGATATCTGAATCAGGCATTAAGTTACATAAAAGCAAATCGGGAAAGAATGCCTTTTCAGATTAGCGAGGTTCACGAATTACTGCATGGAAAAAAGGGACAAAAACACAATCCTGCTTCAGGCATGGGGTGCGGCTGTGCCGGTTCTGCACCGCAATCGTTTAATGCAGCAAATATAAAAATGGCTGCTCCCGAAACAGAAGTTCCTTCAGCATTAACCCAATGGCCGGTACAAATGCATCTTATTAATCCGCTGGCAACATATTTTCAGGGAGCAGACTTGCTGGTGGCTGCCGATTGTGCCGGGTTTGCATATGGCAATTTTCACAACGATTTTATAAAAGGAAAAAAATTGGTTATAGCCTGCCCGAAGCTTGACCAGGGGAAAGATATTTATATAGAGAAATTAGTTGATTTGATTGATAAGTCCAGGGTGAACACCATCTCTGTTGTAATCATGGAAGTTCCATGTTGCGGTGGATTATCTCAGATGGTTCAAATAGCGACACAAAAAGCTTCAAGAAAAGTCCCTGTAAAAGAGGTAGTAATTAGTATAAGAGGCGAAATAGTAAGGGAAGAATGGGTGTAATTTTTCAACAATCTAAAAAGAGAAAATATGAGTATGTTTTGTTTTCAGTGCCAGGAAGCCGCAAAAGGAACTGGCTGCACAATTAAGGGAGTATGCGGGAAAACCAGCGAAGTTGCTAATCTGCAAGATATTTTGCTTTATGTTTTAAAAGGAATATGCTGGTACAATGAAAAGTTAAGGAGAAAAAACATGAACCCGGCAAAAGTTGACAAATTTGTTTTTGATGGATTGTTTAGTACCATTACAAATGCCAACTTTGATAAAGATAGTTTTGACCAGAGAATCATAAAGGCTCTGCAACTTCGAAACGAATTACACGCAAAATGCCTGGCCGCAAATATTGAGCTCCCGGAAGAGTTACCGTTTTTTGTAACATGGGCGGGGGGGTCTGTTGAAGATTTTGAGTTAATGGCTGCACATGCCAGTGTGTTGAGCACGGAAAATGAGGATATCCGTTCCTTGCGTGAATTGATAATTTACGGAGTGAAAGGTTTGGCTGCATATGCCGAACATGCCTGGAACCTGGGCAATAAAAGTGATGAAATATTTGCGTTTATGCAAAGGGCGTTGGTCGCAACAACAGAAAATCTCACTATTGACGAACTGGTTAACCTTACGATTGAAACAGGTAAATACGGAGTAGATGTAATGGCCTTGCTCGACGCGGCAAATACCAGTTCTTATGGTAACCCTGAAGCTACTGCGGTAAACATTGGCGTATGCAATAATCCAGCCATCTTAATTTCCGGGCATGATTTAAAAGACATGGAAGATCTGCTAAAGCAAACCGAAGGAACCGGTGTAGATGTTTATACCCACAGTGAAATGCTTCCGGCTCACTATTATCCGGCATTTAAGAAGTACAAACATTTGGTGGGTAATTACGGAAATGCGTGGTGGAAACAAACAGAAGAGTTTGAAAGTTTTAATGGACCTGTTCTGTTTACCACAAACTGTATTGTTCCTCCGAAAAGCGACGCCACGTATACCGACAGGATATATACAACCGGGGCATCCGGTCTTGCAGGTGCTATTCATATTCCTGATCGGGAAAATGGAAAAATGAAGGACTTCAGCCGGATAATCGAGCACGCAAAAAAATGTGCACCTCCAACGCAAATTGAAACTGGAGAAATTATGGGTGGCTTTGCACATGCTCAGGTTTTTGCTCTGGCCGATAAAATAGTAGATGCAGTAAAAGCAGGAGCTATTAAAAAATTCTTTGTAATGGCCGGATGCGATGGCCGGATGAAGAGCCGCGATTATTATACACAGTTTGCAGAGCAGTTACCCGGAGATACGGTTATTCTTACGGCAGGTTGTGCTAAATACCGGTATAATAAGCTTCCTCTGGGCGACATTGGTGGAATTCCACGGGTAATTGATGCCGGACAATGTAACGACTCGTATTCGCTGGCTGTTATTGCCTTGAAACTAAAAGAGGTTTTTGAATTAAATGACATTAACGAGCTACCAATTGCTTATAACATTGCCTGGTATGAACAGAAGGCAGTAATTGTTTTACTGGCTTTGCTTTCGCTGGGAGTGAAGAATATTCATTTGGGCCCCACATTGCCGGCATTTCTTTCTCCAAATGTTGCAAATGTTTTGGTTGAGAATTTTGGAATTGCTGGAATTACTGATGTAGAAAAAGATATGGAAATATTTTTGCAAGCATCATAAAAAAGTACAATACCATTTTAGCGACAAATTTACCCAATAAAATTTTTGGTGTACAATTCATATCCGGTTATTGATTTTACCAGTTCGGGTGTGAGTTGATGTACCATGTGAGTTATTTTGTCCTGTAAAGCTTTGGTTGATTCGAAAAATTTCATTGCCACCCTGTCTTTCATCCACTGCCACACCTTTTCTGCCGGGTTGAGTTCCGGGGAATAGGCAGGAATCCGCACCAGCCTGATATTTTCCGGGATGGTTATATTCTGGCAGGAATGAAATCCGGCATTGTCAATAACCATTAACTTAAGTTCTTTTGGCCTGTTTCGGCTAAAATCTTTCAGGAAAGCTTCAAAAATAGCGTTGTCCACTTTCGGTGTTTCCCAGTAAAAGGCATCCCCGGTGACAGGAGAAAAGCAACCCCAAAGCCATAACCACTTGTAACTGTGCTGGAACCTGCCTACAGGCCTTATCCCTCTTGATACGAGTACCCGCTTTTGTCTGGTCATTAAACCGAAGCGGCTTTCATCCTGGAAATAAATGTTTATGGACTCATACTTATTTTTATCCAGACTGTTTCTAAACCCCTCAATCAACCCTGGTAGTTTTTTTAAAGGCTTCAACAGCCTGCTCGTCCTTCCTGTGATGTGATTTTCGTGCAATTTTTAGCCTTGAATTTAATCGGGAACGGCAATATTTATATATCACATGGTAAGGGATTTCTTTCCCAAACTCCGATTTTGCCCAATGGCATAGTTCCACATAACTGGTTATATCTGTTGATGCATCCTGCAATTTTCTGGCAATGCCCTGTTTTTCATTATCTGAAAGCTTGTCTTTGCGTTTGCCTCGGCTTGATACCGTCAGGTACCCATCGATGCCTTTCTCCTGGTACATTTGTAGCCAGTTATAAATGGTCTTACGCCCACGTTTTAACTTCTTCGATAATTCATAAGTGTAACGTACCTTGCCTTGTTTTATCAGTAATAATGCTTTCACCCTGCCTTGCTGTAAAAGCTTGTCTTGTTTGCGGAGAAGGTACATCAGGTGTTCCTCGCTTTCCTTGATGGTGATGTCGATTGTTTTTGCCATGATGTCAAGTTAATAATTATTGGGTAAATTAACAAGAAATATGGTATAAACCTATTAGGGAAGATGGATTAGGTTGATTTTTGATTAAAAAAACGGCGTTTGTTGAATAAGCAGATGCCGTTTTGCAATTATAGGATTCCCCAATTCAATTTGTGTAAAGATGGTCTGAAAAAGCGCCGTATGCATTTTTTAATAAGAAACGCTCGGAAAATGGAAAAAATAGAGTACACTATACAATTGCACTGTAGTCATGGGTTTTTCCCCCGGAATAGTGTTGTAGCTATTCTTTTCTTATTATTTTCAATAAACGGCCATATTCAATATCTGCTAAATTCCAGTTATATAATTTAGGGTCAGTTGTATTTGTAAACTGAATGACCACTGCGTCAATGTCTTTGTGGTATTTAGCAATGCTTTGATATCCGGGAACCCACCCCTTATGTTCATATTTATAAATGGAAGAATAGATTTCCTGTTCACCTTCATCAAACAATCTTCCATCGTTTAAAGCACGTAAAAATATGCCGACATCTTCCGCTGATGCTAACATTCCCCGGTTGTCAGTTTTTAAATCAGAGGGGTATCCAACATGATAGCCGCTCATCACATCATCTATATTAACATCATTAATCGATGGAAAAGTGTTTTTTAGATTAAGCCGGTTTAAAATTTCTTCCTGAATAAACTCAAAATGCGGATACCCCAGAACCTTATCCATAATTTCGGAAAGCAACAAATAATTCGTATTGCAATATTCATACTTTTTACCTGGCTCAAAACTAGCCGGCATATCAAAAATTAATTCAAGGTTTTCTTCGTTACTTCTGGGGGGAGTTGCCCAATAATCAGGTGTGTCAGTATAATTTGGTATTCCACTCCGATGTTGCACCATCATTTTCAAGGTAATTCTCTCAGCATTTTCAATTCTTCCTTTTAGCTCAGGCAAATAATCAGCCAACGTTTTATCCAGAGACAAATGTCCGTTACGTACCATTTTCGTGATAGCAACAGCAGTATAAAGTTTACTAATACTACCAATTTTGAATAGTGCATGAGGATTTGCAGGTATTTTGTTTTCCCGGCTGTGCAAACCGGCAGCAAAAAACGCAGGCTGCTTACCCGCTTCGTCAACATAAACAATAATGCCAACAAAACCAAGGTCAACGGCTTCATCTAACTGTTCCTGAATTGTATCAGGCAGTGGTAATATCCAGGCTTTGACCAAAATCCATGGCACAAAAAACATAGAGACGATGGTTCCAACAAACAATACTATTTTAATAATAAGTTTGGCATTTCTCTTTTTCATAATATTTCAAAATGAGTATCAATCTAGCTACAACTGGCAGTGCAAGTTGCGTTGCGAGTTTCTTGAGCTTCGTTTTCCGCAGGACGAAGACGTTCAAGAAAGTAGAAAAAATAATGCACTGCACGAATGCCACATTGCAATTTACAAAATTTACCCGCCATTTTTATTCAATAATATTTTTCAATCCCTCCAAATCCTTTTATCTGTTTGTTCTTTTTGGTTTTGTCGATAAAATTGTTCAGGCGCTTCTCAAATTCTTCAGCTCTTTTTCTCGCACTTTCAATGTATGCAATCCTTATTCGTTTATATGGGGCAGACATTTTTTGAAAATTTCCCCAAGTATTTTTGTCTGTTTTTAATTTCTCAATAATATCTGTCGGGAATATAAATTTTCCCTTTAATACTTCTTTTATGTCGTTGACAACAGAGTCATGAATCAGTTCATTCTTAAGCAACCAATCCAATCGTTCCTTATTGGCCTGAGAATAGGTTGAATAGTCTCTTCTTTTGCAAAAACGCTGTATTGTGGTTTCCTTGTTCAATAATCTGACAGTTGTGTCAATCCACCCAAAACACAGGGCTTCTTCAACGGCATCATTATACAAAATTTTCTTTTCCCCCGTTTCTTTTTTGGGATATTCCAACCAAATATCATCCCTTATCTCGAAATTTTTTTCAAGCCATTTTCTCCAATCCTGTCTGTTTGTAAAATATTTGGTTTCTATTTCAATCATTTTTAAAATTGTATATCACTGTTGTCCGATAAAAAAATTAACCGAGCCTGACTTTAAAAGTCCGCCCCGGCAGATCGACTTTTCAGTTCCCCCAACAAAAAAGTTAGACATAGGTAAAAGTAAAAATTTTACCGGACAACATTGATTTCTATAGTTTCTGCTACTTCAAATAAAAGTCCTTTCCATCATAAAATCTGAACTTCTCTCAATCGCTATCGACATATTTAAAAACTGATCATGGTAAATCGTTGTCAAATACATCTGCTTACTAACAGTTTTAATTGAATCTCGAATATGAAAAAAATCTTTTCACTTTCCTCCTTAATCCAATAAACCAGGCCTTTACATTGCCCATCAGATTATTTTATTACATAATTAATTTGCAGAGAAGATATTAGTCTATAACAAATCTGCACAATCCTATCCTTATTAATTTCAGAAATCCAGGGAAGCTGTGTTTCCAGAGATGTCGATGCCCAAAGAGCGAATAGTTGATTCTTTGTTGCATTTGAAGTAAGTGAAGCACTATGAATTTATTACCCTGACAATAAAACACATATGCTCTTCGACAAAAAAAGCAATAATACCCTGTTAATGATCATTTTTAGTGGTTTGGATTGAACTAAAATGCCTTAAGTTGGTTCCATTGTAAAACAAAAGATTAACATAATGGCAGATAGACTTTCAGATCCCATCGGACGTTTAATGGGACTTCGGTATAAATCGCACCCATGGCATGGGGTTTTTATTGGTAAAGAGGCTCCCAATGAGCTTACTGCATTTATTGAAGTAGTTTCTACCGACACGGTTAAATACGAAATTGATAAAGAAAGTGGTTACCTTCGGATCGATCGTCCACAAAAATTCTCCAATGTAGTTCCTGCTCTGTATGGTTTTATTCCGCAAACTTATTGTGGTGAAAAGGTAGGCGAGTACTGCAATGAGAAAACCGGAAGAAAGGATATAAATGGAGATGGCGATCCAATTGATATTTGCGTATTAACTGAAAAAACACTGGCACATGGAGACTTGCTTGTAAATGCCCGTCCTATTGGTGGTTTTCGAATGATTGACGGCAACCAGGCCGATGATAAAATTATTGCCGTATTGCGTAACGACACCGTGTATGGTCACCTAAAAGATATTAATGACGTTCCCAAAATTGTTATTCAGCGCCTGGAGCACTATTTTTTAACTTACAAAGATATGCCGGGGCAAGACAGCAATACCGAAATTACGGCGACTTACGGTGTAAAAGAAGCACATGAAGTAATAAAACGCTCAATGATTGACTACAACATCAGGTTTGATAATCTTGGTAAATTACTTTCATAGAGAGGAAGGAGTTCTAACACTCAACTCCTTTCTACTATTTCCTTTTTTAAGATTGTTGACTTTAAAATAATACCAAATCAATTGGTATTCCTACCTTCGTTCCAGGTTTAAGTAAGAATAATTGAAGTCATTTTTTGCATCGTAAAAATCTTCCCGCCAAACTTCCTTCCATTCAGAATAATTAATTTCAGGAAAATATACATCCGCCTCAAATGGCTTATGCACCATCGTAAGATAGAGTTTGCCAACCAGCGGATAGAACTGCCGATATACCATTCCTCCTCCAATAATAAAAGATTCGCTTTCATTCTTTACCTTTTCCACTGCTCCTTCAATTGAAGAAACAATTTCGCATCCGGGAAAAACATCATCTTGCTTGTCGGTAATTACAATATGTCGACGGTTGGACAAGGGCCATTTGGGTAAAGAAAGCAATGTATTTCGCCCCATAATTAAACTATGCCCGGAAGTAATTTCTTTAAATCGCTTTAAATCGTTGGGCAAATGAAAAAGCAAATCGTTGTTTTTACCAATGGCAAAATTCTCTGCAACAGCAACTATAATAGAAATATTTTTATGTATCATATTAGAAATATTAAACCGCTACTTTTCCTTTTATATGCGGATGCGACTGGTAATTTACCAGTTCAAAATCTTCGTATTTAAAATCAAAAATATTTTTAACGGCAGGGTTTATCTTCATTTGAGGGAGCGGATATGGCTCACGGGTAAGTTGTAATTTTACTTGCTCTATATGATTGGAATAGATATGCACATCGCCCAAGGTATGAACAAAATCACCAGCTTGCAATCCGGTAGCCTGTGCAACCATCATCGTTAGCAATGCATATGAGGCAATATTAAAAGGAACACCCAAGAAAACATCCGCACTACGTTGATACAGTTGACAAGACAGTTTTCCGTCGGCCACGTAAAATTGGAATAGAATATGACAAGGAGGCAAATTCATCTTATCAAGTTCCCCTACATTCCATGCACTAACCAGGTGACGTCTTGAATCAGGATTATTTTTTATTGCATCAATTACCTGTGATATTTGGTCAACATGTCCACCATTGGGAGTTGGCCAGCTTCGCCACTGGTAACCATAAATATGTCCCAGGTCTCCATTTTCATCAGCCCATTCATTCCAGATACGCACTCCATTATCCTGCAAATATTTCACATTAGTATCACCAGCGAGAAACCACAAAAGTTCGTAAATAATTGACTTTAGATGCAATTTTTTAGTGGTAACCATTGGAAATCCTTCGCTTAAATCGAACCTCATCTGATGCCCAAAACGGCTGATTGTTCCAGTTCCTGTCCGATCTTGCTTCTCTGTCCCTTTCTCCAAAATTGTCTCCAATAAATCCAGATACTGCCTCATTGTAATATATTTTTCACAAAAATAACCGTTTCAAAAAATTCATTCTGCGATTTACAAATTAAAATATCCACAAATATTTATGTATTGTTAACCATAAAATTGCTCCCGTGAGAACTACGTATATAATTGCCTATCTGTATTCTCATTCAAAAATGTATCAATTCCAGAAATAATACGATTTAGGAATTTAACTTTGTTCCACATTTTTTGCAAAAAACGGCATCATCATCATGGTTATCCTGCAAGCACCGCGGGCAAACTTGCGTATTCGTATTAACTTCAGATGACGGTTTCATCATTTCTGCAGTTACAATCCCAGTTGGAACAGCAATAATGGCATAACCAAGAATCATTACAACACTTGCCAGAAACTGTCCCAGCGAAGTTTGCGGACTAATATCGCCATACCCCACAGTTGTTAATGTTACAACGGCCCAGTAAATACTTCGCGGAATACTTATAAAACCATTCTCCTCTCCTTCCACAAGATACATAACGGTACCAATGATGATTACAAGTGTTATTACAAAGAAAATAAACACACTTATTTTTTCTCGACTCGCCCACATGGCTCTTGCCAGATTACGGCCAGCCTGGGTATAACGCGTTAATTTTAAAATACGGAAAATACGAAGCAGCCGAAGCACCCGGATAACAATGAGACTGTGTGAACCAACAATAAATAACCCAAGATACGTTGGAACGACAGCGAGGAAATCAATTATCCCGTAAAAACTAAAGATGTAGCGAAATGGCTTTTTTACAATAAGAACACGAAGAATGTATTCAACTGTAAAGATGATAGTAATCGTCCATTCCGACAATTTCAAAATCTGATTGTGGCTATGACGTATAGATGGAACACTTTCAAACATTACTAAACCAATACTGATTAGAATTACAATCAGCAAAGCCAAATCAAAAATTTTTCCTTCCCGTGTGTCTGCTTCAAAAATAATTTCGTAAAGTCTTTCCCTCATATTCTGCATTCTTAAAGATACAATATTTTTAAAAATGACTGCAACAACAACCAAATAGATACAAAAAAGCCTTCCGCAAAAACAGAAGGCTTTTCAAATATTATTTTTAGATTAAGTTTACAAAACACTTTCCACCGGCACCAAAGGAAGATCAAAAGCTTCAGCAACTCCTTCATAAACAACTTGCCCTTTTACAACATTCAACCCTTTTTTCAACGAACTGTTTTCGGCACATGCCTTTGCCCAGCCCTTTTCTGCAATTTGCAATGCATAAGGCAATGTAGCATTTGTTAAAGCAATGGTAGAAGTACGTGGTACAGCTCCCGGCATATTTGCCACACAATATTGAATAACATCATCAATTACAAAAGTTGGGTCAGTGTGAGTTGTAGCAACCGTTGTTTCAAAGCAACCACCTTGATCAACAGCCACATCGACCATTACCGTTCCCGGGCGCATGGTTTTAATCATATCGCGCGTTACCAACCGTGGAGTTTTGGCTCCGGGAATTAATACAGCACCAATAATCAAATCATGTGTCTGAACCATTTCCCTGATATTGTAATCGTTACTCATCCTGGTTTTTACATTGGCAGGCATAATGTCATCAAGGTAACGCAATCTCCTGAGCGAAACATCCATAATGGTTACGTCAGCACCTAACCCGGCAGCCATTTTAGCAGCTTCGGTCCCTACAATACCACCTCCAATAATCAATACTTTTGCCGGTGTTACCCCTGGAACGCCTCCCAAAAGAACACCATATCCGCCATATGTTTTTTCTAAATATTTAGCACCTTCCTGAACAGACATACGTCCGGCAACCTCACTCATAGGAATCAGCAAAGGCAGAGAACCGTCGTTTAATTCAACAGTTTCGTATGCAAGACAAATTGAACCACTGGCAATCATTGCTTTGGTCAGGCCTTCAGAAGAAGCAAAGTGAAAATAGGTATAAAGGATCTGATCTTTCTTTATCAGCTTGTATTCCGGCTCGATAGGTTCTTTTACTTTTACAATCATTTCGGCAATTGCATATACTTCTTCAATCGTAGGAAGCATAACAGCACCTGCTGCCGTATAATCTTCATCTAAGAATCCGCTACCGGTTCCTCCACCAGTCTGAACATAAACCTGATGACCACGTTTTACTAACTCCGCAGCGCCCGCAGGGGTCAGTGCGATGCGGTTTTCATTATTTTTAATTTCCTTGGGTACACCAATTATCATTTTCGTAAGATTTAATTTATTGAACAATCAAAAGTAAATATGAAGTAGCGATAAAAACATGACAAAATTAATAAAATCAGCTATTAAACATTGGGCCACAATTGGGATTTACCTCATATATAAATTTAATAGTTTATTTTTTCATAATATTTTAAAATGAAATTTTACTCATCCTATTAATTTCAGTTTGTTACATGTATATTTGCTGACTTATATCATTAAAGTGCATATTATGCCAATAGTTTCACACAGAGGACAAATAATGCCCGACTCACCTATCAGGAAGTTAGGCCCTTTGGCCGACAGGGCCAAAGAAATGGGAAGAAAGGTGTATCATTTAAATATCGGCCAGCCCGATTTACCCACTCCTCCGGAAGCGCTCGCGGCGATAAAAAATATTGATCGCACCATCCTGGAGTATTCACCAAGTGAAGGAATTCGTTCATTTCGTGAGAAACTGGCGAAATATTACCACAAATTCAATATTGATGTTGCATATAACGATATCATCATTACTACTGGCGGAAGTGAAGCCGTAACATTTGCTTTTATGAGTTGCCTCGATCCGGGTGACGAGATTATTGTGCCGGAACCCGCTTATGCCAATTACGAAGCTTTTGCTATTGTTGCCGGCGCCGAGATTAAATCAATTGCGGCCAAAATAGAGGAAGGATTCTCGTTGCCTCCGGTTGAAGAGTTTGAAAAACTGATTACGCCAAAAACCAAGGGAATCATGATCTGTAACCCAAACAACCCAACCGGATATTTATATACACGTGAAGAGATGAATAAAATTCGCGATTTGGTAAAGAAATACGATTTGTATTTGTTTTCAGATGAAGTATACCGCGAATTTTGTTATACCGGAGCACCTTACATTTCAGCCTTTCACCTGGAAGGAATTGAGCAAAATGTGGTTTTGATAGATTCTGTTTCTAAACGTTACAGCGAATGCGGATTACGAATTGGAGCATTGATTACCAAAAATGAGGCGGTTAAAAAAAATGTAATGAAATTTTGTCAGGCCAGACTTAGCCCTCCACTTATTGGGCAAATTGCTGCAGAAGCTTCGCTGGATGCAGACCCGGAATACATGCTCAACAATTACAACGAATACGTTAACCGTCGCAAATTCTTAATCGACGGATTGAATCGTATTGAAGGAGTATATTCACCTATTCCGATGGGGGCCTTTTATACGGTTGCCCGTTTGCCGGTTGACAATGCCGATAAGTTTTGCGCATGGTTGCTTTCCGATTTTGTATATGAGAACCAGACCTTATTTCTTGCACCGGCTTCCGGTTTTTACACAGCTGCAAACCAGGGAATGGATGAAGTACGAATTGCATATGTATTAAAAAAGAAAGACCTGGCCGTTTGTTTAAAGATTTTGGAAGAAGCTTTAAAAGTTTATCCGGGAAGCAAAGTACGGCAAAAGGTCGTTAGTGAAGAAAATAACTAAATTTCAATTTGAAATATTTTCCAAAAATCCGGTTTGTTTTTTTACTCTCCGGATTTTTTTGGCCTAAAACAAAAAACACCAAAAGGAAAATAAACGTTTACAATAAAAAGCTATAAAATGAAAATCGCACAGATCAAAAAAATTCTTTTCGTCTTATTGTTCGTTGCCTCGCTTACTTCGCAGGCACAGGAAATTGATTCAATGTGGGTTGTAAACAACTATACGAAAAAAGAAGTTTACATTACCATGCGCGATGGCGTTCGCCTGTTTACGTCTATCTATATTCCGAACGACAAAAGAGAAAAGCATCCGATTTTAATTACCCGGACACCTTATTCATGCAGTCCATATGGAGAAGATAAATATTCCGCTTTCTGGAATAATTATAAAAAAGAATACCTAAAAGAAGGTTACATTATGGTTACACAGGATGTACGGGGAAGATGGATGAGCGAAGGTACTTTTGAAGATGTGCGACCGTTTATTGCCAATAAAAACAGGAACCAAACAGATGAAGCAAGTGATAGTTACGACACCATCGACTGGCTCATTAAAAACATTCAAAATAATAATGGAAACGTTGGAGTGTTTGGCATTTCATATCCGGGGTTTTACTCCACAATGGCAGCAGCCAGCAATCATCCGGCGCTAAAAGCAGTAAGTCCGCAGGCTCCCGTAACCAACTGGTTTATTGGCGACGATTTTCATCACAACGGAGCTTTCTTTCAACTGGATGCTTTTACTTTCTATTCTGCCGTTGGCTGGGGATTTGGAGTTCCGCGGGAAAAACCAGTTTCTGAAGGTCCAAAATCAGTTGGATTTCCGGTGAAGGACAATTATAAATTTTTTCTTGACCAGGGAAGCTTGAAAAATCTCACAAAACTAACAGGCGATTCTATTGCTTTCTGGAGCCAAATGATGGAGCATCCCAATTACGATGCCTGGTGGAAAGCTCGTGATGCGCGAAATGCAACGAAAGATCTTCAGCCAGCAATGTTATGGGTTGGCGGACTTTTTGATGCAGAAGATTGCTGGGGAGCCTGGCATTCATACATAGCTGCAGAGAAAAACAATCCAGGCAAAAATTTCAACAAAATAGTGGAAGGCCCCTGGTATCACGGACAATGGGCGCGAGGAACCGGAAGCAATCACGGACATATCCAATTTGGAGCAAAAACCAGTGAATACTATCAGCAACATTTTGAATTCCCTTTTTTTAACTACTTTCTGAAAGGGGAAGGAGACATTTCGCAAATGGCAGAGGCAAATGTCTTTATCACCGGAGCCAATGAATGGAAAGAGTTCAAACAATGGCCCCCTGTCGGGAAAAAGGACAAAACATTTTATCTTCAACCCAAAGGAAAGCTTGATACAGATAAACCACTCATGACTGATAATTTCACACAGTACACCAGCGACCCGGACAAACCAGTACCCTACGAGGAGAATGTGCATTTACAAAGAACTCGTGAATATATGTCGAACGACCAACGGTTTGCTGCACGAAGACCTGATGTTGCCGTGTTCCAAACCGACACCTTAACTAAGGACATAACAGTAACGGGAAGCGTAATTGCTGATATTTTAACTGGCATTTCAACAACTGACGCTGATTTTATTGTAAAGATTATTGATGTATTTCCTGATGATTTTAATTACCCTCAAACGGAAAATGAGATAAAAGATAATTACCCCATGGGTGGCTATCAAATGCTGGTACGCGGAGAAGTTTTTCGCGGGCGATACAGAAAAAGCTTTGAATCTCCTGCTCCATTTATTCCAGGAATGGTAGAAGAAGTTAAATTTGAATTGCCTCCTATAGCCCATTGTTTTAAAACGGGGCACCGCATTATGGTACAAGTACAAAGTAGTTGGTTCCCTCTGGTTGACCGTAATCCGCAGCTGTTTACAGATATTTACCACTGTGATGAATCAGATTTTGTAAAGAGCGATATAAAAATTTATCACAATACAAATAATGCCTCAAAGATTATTTTACCAGTGCTCCAAGATTGAAATATTTGGCTTAGTCCTTTTTGCTAACCCGGATTTGATACACATTCCATAAATATCTCCGGTCGCTTAATTATCTCAAAGCCAAACTTTTTATATAACCCATGTGCATCATCTGTTGCTAACCCCCACCGTTGAAGCTTTTGTAATTCACCGTGACTCATTATTGATTTCATAAGCTTTACTCCCAACCCTTGGTTCCTGTAATCCTTCAATATAAAAACATCTAAAATCCACGCGAATACTGAATAATCAGTCACGACTCGTGCAAAACCAATTTGTTGTGAATCCTTATATACTCCAAAACAGAGTGATTTATCAATAGACTTTCGAATTGTCTCAATACTTCTGCCTTTAGCCCAGTATGAGTCGTTATTCAAAAAATCAAAGATTAATTTGACATCAAGCTTTTCTTTATCCGTCGATATATAAAATTCGTTTTCCATATATTAACTTATTAAATCAGGCATTTAATCAATAACAAGTTTGAAATAAAAGCGACGCGATTTTACCATCCGCAGAAGTAGGTTGTCAAATATACTATCTTTCATAAAATTTTGATTGAACCGATAACAATATTCGTCAATGTATGCTTGAAGGTTCTTCACCTAATGATGTATCCACTGAGCCATCCTTTGAGGCCGCCCGTTATCATACAGTACAACTTAAGCAAGTTACCCCCTTTCTGGCCTTTCAATTTATTCGAGGTCGCAGAAATCTTTTTTCAGGGGGTTGTATCCCTTCCACTTGTCAGTTTTTAAAGTGTATCTTTTTGCAGTACTGCCTCCATAAAAGATCGCAATTCTTTTTAACTGCTTTGTTTTACGCCTTGTCCATACATGCGGCTTACTCCTTCCCTGGTTTCTCAATGGCAAAAACCACCAGTTGCTTTTTCTTGTTTTTCCTCCCTTTACCCCCTTTTTCCTGCTCTTCCACAACAGCAGTTTCATCAACCTTTGCTTTGCCAACTATTTTCCGCATGGCACTGCTCTGCATTGCCACCATTACGTTTTGATTGAAATACCAATAGAATTGTATGGCTTTCGATTCTTTCTGAATTGATAAAATAAACATTAACCTACTTTTTTTCACAATTCATTAGATGTATGTATACGTTATTTAATTTATTTGACGTAAATTTACGTCAAATAACAAAATCATGGTACAATCGAAAACAGAACTATTTGACAAAGAGCTGGCTGACAAAGCCTTGCTTTTTAAAGCATTGGCCCATCCTGCCCGGCTTCGCATTTTGCAGTTTCTTGCTGAAAGCCAATCGTGTATTACCGGAGATATTTCTGATGAATTACCGCTGGGAAGGACTACGGTTAACCAGCACCTGAAAGAGTTGAAAGATGCAGGCCTGATTCAGGGGCATATTGAAGGAGTTAAAACAAAATATTGTCTTGAACCTCAAAAAGTAAGAGAATTACAGAATTCGCTTCTGAATTTTTTAAATAGTATAAAACTCGAAGATTATAAATGCGATTAATATGAAGATTTTAATATTATGCACCGGCAACAGTTGTCGCAGCCAAATGGCTCATGGATTTCTTCAATCCTTTGATGACAGGTTAAAAGTGGCTTCTGGTGGAACAGAAGCATCCGGCAAACTAAACCAGAAAGCGGTGGAAGTAATGAAAGAAATTGGTATTGACATCAGCCACCACACTTCCGACTCAGTTGATTTATTCCTGAACGAGGAATGGGATTATGTGGTAACCGTTTGCAGTGGCGCCAACGAAAACTGCCCGGCGTTTTACGGAAAGGTAAAACACCGTTTGCACATTGGTTTTGATGATCCCTCACATGCAACAGGGACACCTGAGTTTATCCAAAGCGAATATTACCGGGTACGCGACGAGATAAAGGAGGCATTCTACAAACTATATCAGAACAAAATTTTACCACAGTTATGACATCTGCGAAAAAACAAATGGGCTTTTTCGAGAAATATCTTACTCTTTGGGTGGCAATTTGTATTGCAGTTGGTATTGGTATTGGAGATTTTGCGGGAGATAGCATCCGGGGTTTGAGCAATATGGAAATTTACAAGGTAAATATTCCCGTCGCCATTTTAATTTGGATGATGATCTATCCCATGATGCTTCAGGTTGATTTTTCGAGTATAAAAAATGCAGGTAAACGTCCCAAAGGACTAATCCTGACTGTAGCAATAAACTGGCTAATCAAACCATTTACGATGGCATTTTTTGCCTGGATATTTTTCACAAAAATTTATGCTGCTTTTATTTCTCCGGAACAGGCCGGAGAGTACATTGCCGGTGCTATATTATTAGGAGCAGCTCCATGCACAGCCATGGTCTTTGTATGGAGCTATCTAACTGATGGAAATCCGAATTACACACTGCTTCAGGTCTCCGTAAACGATTTGATTATTTTAATTGCTTTTATCCCAATTGTCAGGTTTCTTTTGGGAATAACTAATATTGCCATTCCTTACAATACCTTGTTTGCAAGTATTGTCGTATTTGTAGTAATACCTCTTTGGGCAGGATATATTACCCACAAGATATTGGTACAAAGAAAAGGTGACGATTGGTTTAAAAAACATTTTCTACCCAAATTTAAACCTGTTTCGATTATTGCCTTACTGCTTACTTTAATATTGCTATTTGCATTTCAGGGCAATATTATTGTTAAGAATCCATTGATCATTCTTTTAGTAGCTATTCCTCTTGTCATTCAAACTTACTTCATATTTTTTATTGCCTGGTTTGGCGGTAGAAAATTAAAACTTCCTCACACCATTTGTTCTCCTGCGGCTATGATTGGAGCGAGCAACTTCTTTGAGCTAGCTGTTGCTGTCGCCATTTCATTATTTGGGCTGCAATCACCCGCAGCATTGGTAACAGTAGTCGGTATTCTGGTGGAGGTTCCGGTAATGCTGTCTTTGGTCGCACTGACTAACAGGTGGAAATACTAATTTCTGTCCTGCTTTCATGAAACAGGGGCACAATTCAGAAAGATAATCAAGCCATTAAATTGTATTCTTTATATTTATGGGAAGTTAGGCACAAAAAATCCTGGATAAAAATGGCATTAAGCCAACTGCAATGCAGAAACTGGTCTTCAAAATTTTGTTAAAGAAACAAAAAGCGGTTAGTTTAATGGAGACAGAACAGCAGTTTGACCAAGTGGATCGTTCCACTATTTTAGAGCGTTAAAGACTTTTCAGCAAAATTACATCATTTATAAAATTGATGACGGAACAGGAGCGATGAGATTTGCACTGTGTAGCGAGAACTGTTCCTGTATATTGGGTGACCTTCACGTACATTTTTAAAGCACCAGGTGTGGGCAAACCACCTGATTGAAATACCTCTTATTTCGCTTTGCCACAAAAAAGTGCCTTCACACATCATATGTTATCAATATTATTTCATACCTTCGCAGCCTTGACAATCAGGTTTTTTATTGAAATCGTTTAAAGCAATGCTTCGTTTCGCTTCTTGTTAGTGAACCTTCTCATCGTCGATACGACATCAAAATCAACTTTCTTGTTTAGATTAACAAGTCGCGAAGTGTGCTTCACAAAGTTCGTGACACACTTTTATAATGTATGATAAAATCATTTTTTTTAGGAGATAGAGAAATAAGGCTTCCTGTAATTCAGGGTGGCATGGGAGTTGGCATCTCTTTATCAGGACTGGCTTCAGCTGTTGCAAATGAGGGTGGAATTGGTGTTATATCCAGTGCCGGATTAGGTTTATTATATAAACAATCACAGGCTGATTATTTTAAAGATAGCATTTGGGGACTTAAAGAAGAACTTCGCAAAGCAAGAGAATTAACCCAGGGGACTATCGGTGTAAACATTATGGTTGCCTTATCAAATTTTGCAGATTTGGTGCGGACTTCAATTGCAGAAAAAGCGGACGTAATATTCTCGGGGGCAGGGTTACCATTAGACTTACCATCATATCTTACCGCCGGAAGTAAAACACTTCTTGTTCCAATTGTTTCATCAGCCAGGGCTGCAAAAATAATTTGCCAGAAGTGGTTGGCAAACTATAACTATTTGCCAGATGCCCTTGTAGTGGAAGGGCCTAAGGCTGGAGGGCACCTTGGATTTAAAAAAGACCAGATCGAGGATAAAAACTATACACTGGAAAAAATTACCTCGGAGATTATTTTAGTTGCATCAGAATATAGACAAGAAAAAAAGATTCCTGTAATTGCAGCAGGAGGAATCACAACAGGGGAAGATGTACTTCGCATTATGAAACTTGGTGCTGCCGGGGTGCAACTTGGCAGTTTATTTGTTCCGACTTATGAATGTGACGCTTCATTGGTGTTTAAACAAACTTACATAGACTCCTCACAGAAAGATACTATAATTATCCAAAGTCCTGTTGGAATGCCGGGAAGGGCTCTGGACGGAAGCTTTATCAAAAGTGTAAACGAAGGCAAACAAAGGCCGAAAGGATGTCCGTTTCATTGTATCAAAACCTGCGATTATACTAAAAGTCCTTACTGTATTATTATGGCACTGTATAATGCAGCTAAAGGGAATATGGATAAAGGTTATGCTTTTGCCGGAGCCAACGCCTATTTTACTGAAAAAATAAGTAGTGTTAAAGAAGTAGTCCAAAAATTAAAAGAAGAATTTGCGATTGCTCAAAACAGACTATTAACATAATCTGCATGCTACAACTATTTCTTTGTGGTAATCTTTATTGAATTTATTCATTCAAGGGTATCTGCAATATACCTTTCATTTATTAATTATTAAAATAAAGCTGCGCATAAGAGCAGATATATAAATTATGAGATTTAAAGAATTAAATATTTCAGAGCCGTTACTGAAAGCTCTGGCTGACAAAAAATATGAAACACCTACACCAATTCAGGAGAAGGCGATACCAGCTGCACTTGGCGGTAGTGATTTATTAGGAATAGCTCAAACAGGAACCGGAAAAACGGCTGCTTTTGCAATTCCGGTTATACAACAACTCGATCAATTTCATAGCAATGAAAGGAGGCGGGAAATAAAAGCACTGATTTTAACTCCAACTCGCGAGCTGGCAATACAGATAGGTGAAAGCTTTTGGGACTATTCTAAATATACTGACCTTCGTCATGCAGTTATTTTTGGAGGAGTGAACCAAAGACCACAGGTCGATAGATTAAAACAGGGAATAGACATTCTAATAGCAACACCAGGACGATTACTCGATCTTATCAATCAAAAACAAATCTCGCTTAAGCATATTCGCCATTTTATTCTTGATGAAGCAGATAGAATGCTTGATATGGGATTCATTCATGACGTAAAACGATTGTTGCCCATGTTGCCAAAACAAAAACAAACCTTGTTTTTTTCAGCAACTATGCCTGCAACTATAGATAATCTTTCAAGATCAATACTGCATAATCCGATAACGGTACAAATAGATGTGGAAGTGTCTGCGAAGGATCTGATTGAACAACATTTGTACTATGTGGAGAGGCAGAAAAAAGCTCAACTTCTAATTTCTTTATTGAAAAAAGAGTCGAAAAAATCGGTATTGGTTTTTTTACGTACAAAGCATGGAGCAGATAAAATTGCACGAATATTAAATAAAAATGGCATCGGGTGTGAAGCTATTCATGGGAATAAATCGCAAGGGGCCAGGCAGAGGGCACTCGGAAATTTCAGATCGGGGAAAACAAGAGTGATTGTTGCAACCGATATTGCTGCCAGGGGAATTGATATTGTTAATCTGGAGGCTGTAATAAATTTCGACCTGCCGGATGTTCCCGAAACCTATGTACACCGCATTGGCCGCACCGGTCGTGCCGGGAAAAGTGGCACCGCTTTTTCATTCTGTTCCCGTGACGAACAGTTGAAGGTTCGAAGCATACAACGGCTTACAGGAAAAAAACTAAACCCAGTGTTGGTATAATAAACAGATGTAACTTTAAAATAAATATGAATGGGTAGATCTTCGGTTTCATTTAATAAGAAAGAGTTAGAAAAGAAAAGGGCACAGAAAAAAAAAGAGAAAAAGAAGCGCAAAGAAGAACGAAAAGCAAACGGTAGTAATGGCTCTTTAGATGAGATGATTGCTTATGTTGATGAAAACGGGATTATTACAAATGAATTGCCGGATACCAGTGCCAAACAGAATATTAAATCTCAGGATATTATAATTTCTACACCAAAAAAACAGGAACAAGAGGATGTTGTATTAAAAGGACGTGTAGAACATTTTAAAAAAGATAAAGGTTACGGTTTTATAAAAGACACTGGCAGTACCGAAAAATACTTCTTTCATATTACGGATGCTTTCCCTCATATCGCAGAGGGGGCTATGGTTACTTTTGAATTGGCAAGAGGGAACCGAGGGTTAAATGCCGTTAAAATTGAACCACTACAATAAAGAATATTATTTAAATTAAAATAGAAAACAGATGAATATTTTTGTCTCAAATCTTAGCTTCGACACAACAAGTGAGAGCTTAAAAGAATTATTTGCAGCATATGGCGAAATCATTTCTGCAAATGTAATCTCCGACAAGTATACCGGATTCTCCCGTGGATTTGCTTTTGTTGAAATGGTAAACGAAACCGAAGGAGAAAAGGCCATAGTAAAACTTAGTGAAACCAAGTTTGAAGGAAACATTATTAACGTAAAAATTGCCCGTCCGAAAAGCGACAGAAGCAATGGCGATTGGAATAACAATCGTAGTACCGGGAGCGGATATAACAGAAGAAGATACTAATATATCAAAGAAAAAAATCTCAAGGAATATCTTAAATTATTAGGGTTAATTATTGTATCCCAATAATTAAGTGTACCTTGGTCTCAATAATTTAATTTTATATCATGAATAAAGGAACAGTAAAATTTTTTAATGAATCAAAGGGATTTGGTTTTATTAAAGATGCTAATTCAGCAAAAGAATATTTCGTACACTCATCAGGACTGAAGGATAGTATAAAAGAGGAGGATGAAGTAACTTTTGATTTGGAAGAAGGCAAAAGAGGATTAAATGCGGTAAATGTTAAACTTGTTTAGTTTTAGATATTACACATTAATATAAAAAAATCCCGCTAAAAGCGGGATTTTTTTATTAGCCATGAATTACTAATGCTAAAATTATAGCACATTAACCTCTGCCCATTATACCCCTAACAGGAACCTACTTTTTCATTTAAAATCAATTTATGTCAGATATTGATCTTAAAATAAATGAATTCAGAAACTATTACGATGATAATCTTGAATTTTATAATTCTGCATTGGCATTATTCACAAAACTAATTGAATCAATTACAAATGTTGAATCTGTTTCAGGCCGGATAAAAAATTACCATGAATGCCTGAATAAATTTGAGCAAAAGTATTTACATGGTATTGCTTCCACAAATAAAGATTACGAGATTTTCAGTTTTTTATCTGACTTTGTTGGAATTCGCATTGTTTGTCCTTACCTGAAGGATATAAATATCATTCGAAAAGAGCTACGTAAATATTTCAGCGAAGTTTCTATTACCGATAAAACTGTACAAATTGAAAGTACTGACAATAAATTCGGATATAAGGGTTTACATCTTGATCTTAGATTGAACAGAAAATATGGAAAAAAAACCGAATATGCTCCGTATGTTAATATTCAGTTTGAACTACAAATCAGAACAATTATTCAGGATGCATGGAGCGTTCTGGATCATAAAATCAAATACAAAAAAAGTATTCCACAAAGTCTGAAAAGAAGAATAAACCGGTTATCTGCCTTGTTTGAAATTGCCGACGATGAATTTTTGCGAATAAATAACGAGATTACTTCAGAAGAAAAAAGAATAAGCAGAAGATTAAAACAAGGGCAAATTGTTGAGAAAAATAAACCATTGGATGTATTCCGCTTTTTATTTGTAGCCTTAAGGTATTTCCCTGAGTACAATTTTATTGAATTTAAAGTAGATGGGTTTGTCCAGGAAATTTTGAATATAAAAAGAAAATTTACTGAAAGCGAATTAAACGACGCATTGGAAATTTATTTAACATCCGTAAATCAGATAGCAGAAAATGAGAATAAAACATTGAATCCTTATACAAAGATCCGTTATTGCCTGTACCTGTTCAATCGTGATTTGTTCTCAGATATACTTTCTGATTATCAAAAAAATACTGTCATAATAACTAAGTGATGACCAGAATATCATTAACTGATAGCGTTACCTATTAACTTCTTTTTTAGTATTTTCTTGCTCTTCCTTGTTTATGTTTTCTCCTGCGGCAGAGTTATAAGGTATGCTAAAAAAGAAAGCTGCTCCCTGGTCAAACACACTTTCTACCCATATTCTTCCTCCCATCAACGACACATATGCTTTCGAGACAGATAACCCCAGCCCATCTCCGCTATTATCTATAATAAGTTTCGTGCTAACCCTTTCGAACCTTGCAGAAATGATATTCTTTTCATCTTCCTGAATTCCAATACCTGTATCCCTAACAAAAAATATTAAGGATGCCCCCTTTCTCTCATATCCAAACTTCACTATTCCTTCTTCAGTAAATTTTATTGCATTTCTTACAAGGTTTATTAGAATTGCAGTGATTTTATTCTTATCTGAATAAACATTAGCCTCCCTCAAAGGCAATCCTTGTTCACAGTGTAATTTTATCCCTTTTTCTTTAGCTTGCTGCTTAAAGAAAAAATAAATATACCCTACTATTTCATTTAAATTTGTCTCTAAACTTAGAACTTTCATTTATGGTTCTGTATTGATTGATTAGAAAAGGTAGAATTTGTCTATCGAAGTAAACCAATTCATATTGCTCTGGCGTATCCTGGATTTACAATAATAGGTTTTGTTTGTATGACGTCGGATAATCATTTTCAGGTCTGGATTTACTTTGGTATATACTGTATCAATTTACCTGATATTTATTTCCTATGAAAAACCAGTTTGTTTATATTCTTATAATCTCCATTTAAGAATTCTAAAAAGCAGAGAACTAAAACATACTTGAATTTTTCTTATCTACTTTTTTTGCAACTTTTTCTGCTCTTTTTTCTTTCAGGCTTTTTACGGCTACCTTCTTTGTATTTTTTCTCTCTTTTCCTTCTTTCGCTTTTGCCATATTATTTATTTAAAGATGTTATTATAGTATGTTTTTTCCACACCAACCTTCAACTAATATTAGATTCATTTTCAATCAGTGATTTCTTTTATTAAATGTACGTCAGGGTCAAGTTCTGATTTCGCTCCTGTCTTTTGCAGGATTGAATGTTCATCAATTACTATTTCGGCATTCCCTTCTATGGTTTGGACAAATACCTCAAATGGGGAAAAAATTTCCAGAAGGAGCCCCCCCCTAAATGCGGTAGTATTTATAGTTCCTGTTGTTTCCCAAATAATCGTTTGCTTGTAATTCCATTGGAGGTATAATCCTTAAATATTGCTTAATTTTTCTATCGCGGTATCCATCCTGCATGTGTTAAAGGTACTTTAAGGCAAACGGCGAATGTTACATGATTAAACTTTTAAGTTACATAATTCACACATTTAATATTTCTACCAGACTTTCCAGGAACAAAAAGATAAGTATCCAATCACATAAGGGGAAATGCTATGTTTTGTTCTTTTTCCCTCATTTTACAGAAAAAGGGATATAAAAATCAATAGGAGATTCTTTAACGTTCTTTTCTTTCAAATCATCAATAAAGTCCTGATAAAATTGGTTAAACCGTTCTAAATCATCATGAGCTAATAAAAACAGCAATTTTTGGGTATTGTGAGAATTGAATTCTCCGACACTTGTGTAGATTGCAACCATTTCAAAACCATCAACTTTATCATGTTTATGTAGGTAAAAGCTAATAAACTTATTTCTGTTTCCCTTTGGAGTTACCACATAACGGTAATTTCTGGTTATACTATCCCATTCAAAAAAAATAATATAGTCAGTAATTGAAAAATTAGGATGAATAAATTTCTCAAAGATTTCCTGCAGATAATGTTTTTCACTGTAATTCATGAACATCTTTTAAATTATAACCCATTGCTTCTTCCCCCCAACCGTATTATTCATACTTCCTCAAGTGTATCTCGTCTTTTGTTTTTTAGTTTTTTAAAATGGGAAGGAGTAAGCCCGGTAATTTTTTTGAATTGATTCGACAAGTGGGCAACGCTGCTGTAATTCATTTTATAAGCTATTTCGGTAATATTTAGTTCATCATAAACAATAAGTTCCTTCACCTTTTCTATCTTGTGTGTCAGGTAAAATCTTTCAATGGTAATACCTTTAACTTCTGAAAAAAGATTGGACAAATAAGTATAATCGTAATTCAGTTTTTCACTAAGGTAATCCGAAAGGTTTACTTTAATCTGTTCTTCGGTGTAATGGACGAGCTCAATTATTGCACTTTTTATCTTCTCAACCAGGATACTTTTTTTATCATCCATTAATAGTAGCCCTGATTTTTTTAAGGCTCTGCTCAATAATTTTAGCTGTTCTTTATCCACATTCCCGATAATATCAGCCTCTCCAATGTTTACATAAGCATATGGAAGCCCAATTTTTTCGAGCTCGGCTTTAACCGCCATCTGGCATCGAATGCAAACCATATTTTTGATGTAGAGTTTCAAATAATTTATTTCGCTTCAGAATGAGTGGCTTATGTGATTTTGTATCCCAAAACCTGTTATCAACTTTTAACAGAGCCATATTATATTTTCTAAACTTACTGATATTAATCGAGTTTATTGTCTCAAACCACCATTGATCTCTTCTTTTCTGAAACCGGAACAGTTAGGTTGACCGGATCGCCAAAATTTCCAAGAAACTTTAACATTCGAACATGCTGCCATACTGCCTGCGCAAAATTCTTATTAACATGATAGGGAAGGTTGTATTCCTGGGCTTTTGCCTGTACAATTTTTGAAATACCCTTGTAGTGTATATGGCTGATATAAGGGAATAAGTGGTGTTCTACCTGGTAATTCAAGCCACCGATTAACCATGAAAAAATTCTGCTTCTGGGTGAATAATCGCATGTAGTATACAACTGATGTATTGTCCAGTTATTATCTAGTTCACCATTTCCGTCAGGAACCGGATATTCTGAAGTTGGCACCACATGAGCGGTTTGAAAAATAGTACTTAATACCAGTCCGCTTGTAAAATGCATCAGTAAGAATCCGCAAATTATCCAATACCATGCAATCGGGATTATTAAGAGAGGGATTACAATAAATACGCTATAATAAACTACTTTTGAAATTATTATATCAACTAGTAACCGGTTGTATGTTCGTTTACCATTTAATTTAGCTCCCATTTCTTTGTATTTTTTTAATCGTGTGAAATCTTTGGCAACAATCCACGAGATCGTCATCAGACTATAAAAGAACCATGCGTATATGTGCTGATAACGGTGCATTGTTTTTAGCGGACGGTGAGGCGAAAATCGTAAAATTCCAGGAGGAGCAATATCTTCATCATGCCCTTCTATATTGGTAAATCCATGGTGCAAGGTATTATGTTGATAACGCCAGTTGGCAGGAAATCCACCAAGCAAATACAATGAATTACCAAAAAAACGGTTCACTTTCTGGTTTTTGGAAAAAGAACCATGATTGGCATCGTGCATGGTAACCATTCCGAGCCCCGACATACCAAGTCCCATAACAACCCAACACACCAATACCAGGCCTACAGAAGATACTAATCCCGAAATCATGAGTATAAAAGGAACCAGATATAAAAGGCTCATAAAAATAGTTTTCACATAGATTTTCCAATTCCCATGCGGCTGTATATTGTTTTTGCTGAAATACTCATTTACCGAATTTCGTAAATCAGTTGCAAAATCAAGTTTATCTTTTGAATATTTTATATTTCCCATTGTTTTAATTTTTTATTGTTTTCTGAATGGCTCTGGTTGTTCAACCTGTTATCACCAAAACCCAATTCTTAATATATTCTCTCCTCAAGTGCTTATTTTGAATGTCAAGATAATTTTTATCTGATGATTTAATATTTATGCCGGCTATGTCTAAGTCCGTAAACTGTTCTGAAGTGATAACCATACACTGCCAAAGTAATAGCGTCTATAAAAAGGTTGGGTTTATACACCAATGTCCAGACTATAAACTTCCAATATTCGAACCTGCCCTTGTTCAATATGCCCAATATAAAAATAGATTTCAAAAACGCCTTTATCCGGGCAAAGTCAATGTTACTTTTACCAATTTTTACCGGTTTGTAATTTAGAAATAATTGCCTGATGCGTTTGTAATAAGGTTTTTCTTTATAAATATTACTAATGATATACTGGTACCCTTCCTGTAATTTTTGATTATCCATTTTGGGTATAAAATTCATTGTAAAGTCGGTGTTACTTCCGGTTGCATCAACGGTCAGCCTGTTTTCTTCTTCCATTTGTTTATACAGTCGGGTATTTTTGGGAGCATTGAGCAAACCTACCATAGCCGATACGATTCCGCTTTTCTGAATAAAATCGATTTGCCGCTGGAATACAGTGGAAGTATCAGTATCGAAACCTACGATAAACCCACCCGAGACCTGTAACCCAGCTTTTTGAATTTGCTTGACATCTTCCAGTAAATCCCGGTTTTCATTCTGAATTTTATGGCAACTTTGTAAGGATTCTTCAACCGGAGTTTCAATTCCTATGAAAGTTGAAATAAACCCTGCTTCACGCATCAGTGTCAGTAACCTACCGTCATCAGCCAGGTTTATCGATGTTTGTGCGCTAAAGCTAAAAGGATGGTTATGTGATTTCATCCATTTAGTTATTGAAGGGAGCAACTCGTTCTTAATGATTTTTTTATTTCCGATAAAATTATCATCTACAACAGACACTGCCCCTTGCCAACTCAGGCTATAAAGTGTTTCCAACTCTTTTATTATCTGTTCTTTGTTTTTCATTCTTACTTTGTACCCGAGTAATGCCGTAATCTCACAGAAATCGCACGAAAAGGGACATCCTCTTGATACCTGAAGGCTCATAGATGCATACGCTTTTAGATTCAGTAAGTAAAAATCGGGAACCGGAGAAAACGATAAATCAGCATATTCATTGGTCTGGTAAATTCTTTTTAGCGGGAGTCGATTTTGTAAATCGTATAAAAACAGGGGTAGTGTAATTTCCGCTTCATTTAAAATAAAATGATCGATTTGCGGGTAATTATCAAATTCCTGGGTAAACAAGGGGCCGCCAGCAATAACCGTTAACGAATAATCTTTACAGCGGGCTAGAATTTCAGATACGGATTCTTTTTGAATATACATGCTGCTCAGAAAAACATAATCCGCCCATTCCAGCTCTTCGTTATTAAGCTCCTCAATATTTAAGTCAACCAACCTTTTTTGCCAGATTTCCGGCAACATAGCCGAAACGGTGATTAACCCTAATGGAGGCACTGCAGCTTTCTTGGAAATAAATTTTAATGCATGTGTGAAGCTCCAGTAAGTATCAGGGTATTTCGGATATACCATCAGTATTTTCATGTTTCTGTAATTCGTAACTGAATAAAACAATTTAAAAATACATAACGATTTCACAGAAATAAAACGAAAGGGATTAACAAAAGATTTTTGGGATAAGATATGATTTGAAAGGATGAATGCTAAAGTACAATGGTGAATACCATTCGTCCCTGAACCCTATAACAAGTCCTTTACAGCCATTAAATACTGCCGGGACACGGGAACTGTCTCTTTTGTATCAATAAGTGTTAACCAGTAGGAATTAAAGTTTTTATTCAACTTATCTATGTACTGGATGTTGACAATACTTGAGCGGTGTGTCCGAACAAAATTGTTGAATTCCTTCAGTTGTTTCTCAATGTTCTTCAAGGTATTCCGAACCATTTTTTTTCTAATCTCACCTCCGTCACGAAAACCTATTTCCACATAATTATCAGCCGATTTTACAAAAATAATTTCCGATACAGGTAATCGAATATTATCCGACTCATTCTCAGAATTTAATTCGATAAATCTGTTCGAATAACTCTCTGAAAATTGTCTTAATTTATCCTGCATCAGCCTGTTTTCTTCCAACAGTTTTTTGTATTTCCCGTGCGTCAATGAAAGCGTACCTTTCAAATATATGGTAACTGGTGAGCTCAGGCTAATAACGACAACGCGCAGAACAATATTAAACGTAATGCCCGTATTCCCAACATACCGAATATAGAAAACGAAAGCAACGCTTGTTAAAACTATCTGCAAAAAGTAATACAGCGAATTCAGCAATGGATTATATTCTCCATCCGTGTGGTTGCGAAGAAGGTGGCGCTGAAAAATGGCTTGAATTATTACCTGAACAATAAAAACGATTAAACCAAAACCCCCAACGAACAAATTTTTATTCTCGGGCTCAAATTCATACGAAGAAAAAGGTTGAAAAAACAAAATAAACAGAAATACAGAAATACTGATTCCCAGATAAATCTTGAAGTATTTTTTTGATAAATTAACAAACTGATTTATAGAATTTCCCGACATTTATATTGCAATTTTAAAATCAGAATTAATTGTGTTTCACAATCGCCAATAACATTTTAGCAGAAATTCTGAAGTGTTTTTCTTTATCGCTCTTTCCAAATAACAAAACAACTTAAAATTAGGTAAATAACTACTCTAAATTAAAGGAATGATCAATTTTTTTATACACTGTTGTAACCAACAAAGCATAAAAAGGGAGAAAGGTACTTTGGTATAGATAATTGAAGAAACAGAAGCCAAAAAATTAGTACCACATTAGATCAAAAAAATAAGAATTATCTATAATCGTGAATTAGACAACTATCGAACCATGCCTGTAAACTCATTTTTTTCTTCAATCCCACAACTGGCAAGGGTTCTGGAAGGAGATAAAAAAAGGGATTCTATCAAATTTGATAAAATCCCCGATTTCGTGGGCCCAACGGGACAAGTATCGAACCATTTATTAGAGGATTACAATGCTGTTTTGAATTTTATGAATGCCGAAACACAAAATAAAAAACTCAAATTATAGCAGGAAAAGCAAATGTCAGTTTCTATTCTAGTAAATGAGATTTTAGTTTTTAGAGGTTAACGCATCTAAGTCATCCAGCATATTTGTCAAACCCTTTTTCAACTCAGTTAAAAATTTTGCCTTTTCTCTTTTTCTGTCTTTTATATCCACAAAAGCCCTATATGTTTCATTTAGTTTTACATCAAAAATAGTTTCGAAAAAACTTATGAGTTCATTTATATGAACCCGTCCGCTGTTAATGCAACTACAGCAATGTAGGGCGTAAATCAGTTCCACCAAAGCAATTTTTGATGCTGTCCAATTCATTGTTGAACCCAACCTAAAGGTAGCCCTTTCCTACAGGTTTGGAGATTTCTTTTTCATAAGGTAAATTAAGAATACTTTCCATAAAATTTACATTATGAGAAAAAAAAATCTGAGAATGAAGATACAAGGTATTCTTCATCTCCCCAAGGGCAAAGTGTATTAAAGCAATTCGAAAAGCGATTAGTAGTAGCCCACCGTTCACCACAAACAGTTACCAGTTATTTGCGGAGTGTTGAGTTTTTAATGGATTTTTGCGGCGACGTACCTGTACATCTTGAAATCGACCAGGTTATTGATTTTTTGTATGATTTAAAAGATGAAAAGCAACGTAATTGGCGTACCATAAAGATTTATGTTGCCGGCTTACGCTGGTATTACCAACACATGCTGGACGATGTGGAAAAGGCCTCTTTAATACCATACCCGAAAGAGGAAAAGACATTGCCCCGGATCATAAGCAGGGAAGAGCTCACCAAACTGTTCAATGCCTGTACCAACCCCAAACACCGGGTAATGTTCCGGCTGATGTATTCATCCGGTCTGCGACGTTGCGAGTTGCTCCGCCTGACACCGGAAGATATCGATACCAAAGATGGGAAGTGCAGGGTACGGGTTTTAAACGGGAAAGGAAGAAAAGACCGTTATACTGTTCTTTCAGGGAAAGTACTGGAAGAGTTGCGGGAATATTACCTTTCCTGCCGTCCCGGGGTCTATCTTTTTAATGGCCGTATAAAAGGAGAACCCATGAGCCGTGAGGGACTACGCCACGCCCTGAATGCTGCCGTTAAAAAAGCAGGCATCGGTAAAGAAGTAAATATGCATGTATTACGACATTGTTTTGCCACACACAGCATTGAACATGGCATGAATATCAAAACCCTTCAATACCTGATGGGGCACAGTTCAGTACAGACCACTATGCTCTACCTGCACATTAGCGAGGTGCCTTTGGACCATGCTTTTAGCCCTATCGACAAATGGGAGGGGTAAGCCATACCCTGGGACAGGTTTTTGAGCGTTTCATCGATGCGTACAATCAACAATATCCATTGAACGACTACCAGCAGAAAGTGGTTGGTGACATACAACATTGCCGTACCGAAAAGATGGGCGGGCACTGGAATGTTTGTACCAATTGCGGCGAACTAAAAAAACACTACGATTCCTGCGGAAACCGTCATTGCCCCACCTGCCAGGGCATAAATAAAGAACGCTGGATACTGGAACGTACCTACGATTTGTTGCCGGTGAAATATTTTCATGTGGTATTTACGGTTCCCTCTGAGCTGCGGGGGTTGTTTCTGCAGAACAAAAAACTGCTTTACAACCTGTTGTTCCGTTGTGCATGGGAAACCATTGACGGGTTTGCCCGTGACCCGCGCCAGCAAATGATGGCCAAACCGGGGATGACAGCCATACTGCATACCTGGACACAGAAACTGTTGTACCATCCCCATGTGCACTGCATTGTCCCTGCCGGTGGAATCAACAGGCAGGGGCAATGGAAAACCAGTAAAGGCAACAGTGATTTTCTGTTTTATGTACCGGCAGTGGCCAATAAGTTCAGGGGCAAGTTCCTGTACCACCTGCATCGGTATTACAAGCGTGGTGAACTACGGGCAACAGGAAAACAGGCAGTATTGCTCAAACCCCGGGTGTGGCAGCAACTAAAAGACAAGCTTTACAAAACCAACTGGGTAGTCCATTGTAAAGAACCGTTCCGTGGGCCTGATACTGTAATTGAATACCTGGGAAGATACACTCATAAAATTGCCATCAGCAATTACAGGATAAAGAAAATAACCGAAACAACGGTAGGTTTTACTTACCTGGACCGAAATGACCACAACAAACAAAAGTATCTTGAATTGCCCGGGGTACAATTTATTCGCAGGTTTTTAAGCCACATTGTGCCAACCCGTTTTACCCGTATAAGGCATTATGGTTTTTTAGCTACCCGCGTAAAAACAGGCCTGCTAAAACAAATGCGTACAGAATTGAAACATCCCGACCCGGGAGTGAAACCAAAATTTACCGTACGCGAAGTAATTAAAATTGTCTACGGGCACGACATTAACGTCTGTCAATCCTGCAAAAAAGGAGTACTGCTGATGATTGAAAAATGGACAAAAGACCGCGCTTCGCCACCTCAGATGGCAGGGATGGATATGGCTGTGTAGCACAGCTGCAAAACTTATTGGAACGCAGGAACTGACCGGCTGCAACAGCCGGAATAAATTTGCTGTGTCCCAACATAAAAAAATAGAAGGTACCAGCACTAAAAAATCGATACTGAATTGAAACCGACATGAAAAACAGGCAAAATGAAACAGTTCTTTTTTAAGATATCACAAAAAAACAATTGGAAAATCAAACAATGCCCGAAAACAAAATAATTGAAACTACACAGCTTTGAACCCCCTTTAGGTTGGGTGCAACACTGGGACAATCACAGTAGAGTCCCCTGAATCATACGTGTGATTGATCCCTTATTATTATGGTTAACTTTTTAGATTTGAATGATTGCCAAAGCTTTTGCCCGTTTTTCAATATATTTATTTGATCATCGAGATACTTACCCAACTGTTCGTAAGCAATTATATACGATACTATTTCGTCTTTGGGTGTCGCAAATTGTGGGTCGGTTAAATAGTGAAAATATTCAGACCCGATAAGTGCGGAACTATTGCTTCGGGTAAAATAAGTATCATCTAAACACGTCTGATTAGTGGTATAATACAGGTAAAACTCCTTATTGTTTTTTATAAATTCATGTATCTTCCGAATTTCATTGTTTAACATTTTAATCATTCGCTTTTTATGAGTTAAAGGCTTATAGGTTTCTACTCGAAATAGCTCATGGTAAAAAATTAATTTACTGAAAATTTTTGGCTTAATTATTTTAAAGAAGGTTATCTCTTCTTCTGTGTTATTGAACCCATCTTGAGTTACATATTTTTTTAGTTCGAGAAAAGCGAGCTGGCAGACACCGACAGATTTCTCTGCGAGTGCTTTTTTCTCAATATTCTCAATCTTTAAAGCGTCAAGTTCTTCCTCCAGTTTTTTAAGAATTGTATTGGGTTTGAATACATTCATAACTGTAATTTACTACATTCCTTACCACACATCTTTAGTTTTAGTCAATACTTCGTCATTTTATTTAGGGCATAAGGGGCAACTACTCTTTTGGTAGTTTTGTCGCTTCGAGATAATCGGTTAATTCTTTTTCGGTGGCTGTCTCTACCCACCATACTTCTGTTGTTTCAGACAATATATATACTTTCACAGGAGTATTATCTTTTAGGAGCTTCAGGAATTTACTTCCGAAAGAGTCATTTATTTTACGTCCGTTAGGCGTTGTATCATATAATGCCTGGTTCAATACATTTTCGTTAAATGAGAAAACCCGTGCATTGGGACTTAGTCCCAATGTATAAACAGGAGGGGCATCCAGCATTTCCTGTATTGAAAACGGGACTGTCAATCCTAAGTACTCCAGCTCTGACTTTGCTATTGTAGGGGCAGTATCGCACTTTATACATTCCGTTTCATCGGAATGATTACAACTAATTATTACTATTGCCACAAAAGCAATGAAAATACTTTTAGAAATTAAGTTAAGATGTATTATTTTCATATCAATTACCTTTTTTATTCGAGAAAAGTGAATTTGCATAAACCAATCGATTTTTCAATGGAAAAAATAACTTGTTCTTTTTCTGCAAAATCAAATGATTGCATGGTTCGTTTAATAAATATTAAGCATAATAATAAGGGATCAATCACACGTATGATTCAGGGGACTCTACTGTGATTGTCCCAGTGTTGCACCCAACCTAAAGGGGGTTCAAAGCTGTGTAGTTTCAATTATTTTGTTTTCGGGCATTGTTTGATTTTCCAATTGTTTTTTTGTGATATCTTAAAAAAGAACTGTTTCATTTTGCCTGTTTTTCATGTCGGTTTCAATTCAGTATCGATTTTTTAGTGCTGGTACCTTCTATTTTTTTATGTTGGGACACAGCAAATTTATTCCGGCTGTTGCAGCCGGTCAGTTCCTGCGTTCCAATAAGTTTTGCAGCTGTGCTACACAGCCATATCCATCCCTGCCATCTGAGGTGGCGAAGCGCGGTCTTTTGTCCATTTTTCAATCATCAGCAGTACTCCTTTTTTGCAGGATTGACACACGTTAATGTCGTGCCCGTAGACAATTTTAATTACTTCGCGTACGGTAAATTTTGGTTTCACTCCCGGGTCGGGATGTTTCAATTCTGTACGCATTTGTTTTAGCAGGCCTGTTTTTACGCGGGTAGCTAAAAAACCATAATGCCTTATACGGGTAAAACGGGTTGGCACAATGTGGCTTAAAAACCTGCGAATAAATTGTACCCCGGGCAATTCAAGATACTTTTGTTTGTTGTGGTCATTTCGGTCCAGGTAAGTAAAACCTACCGTTGTTTCGGTTATTTTCTTTATCCTGTAATTGCTGATGGCAATTTTATGAGTGTATCTTCCCAGGTATTCAATTACAGTATCAGGCCCACGGAACGGTTCTTTACAATGGACTACCCAGTTGGTTTTGTAAAGCTTGTCTTTTAGTTGCTGCCACACCCGGGGTTTGAGCAATACTGCCTGTTTTCCTGTTGCCCGTAGTTCACCACGCTTGTAATACCGATGCAGGTGGTACAGGAACTTGCCCCTGAACTTATTGGCCACTGCCGGTACATAAAACAGAAAATCACTGTTGCCTTTACTGGTTTTCCATTGCCCCTGCCTGTTGATTCCACCGGCAGGGACAATGCAGTGCACATGGGGATGGTACAACAGTTTCTGTGTCCAGGTATGCAGTATGGCTGTCATCCCCGGTTTGGCCATCATTTGCTGGCGCGGGTCACGGGCAAACCCGTCAATGGTTTCCCATGCACAACGGAACAACAGGTTGTAAAGCCGTTTTTTGTTCTGCAGAAACAACCCCCGCAGCTCAGAGGGAACCGTAAATACCACATGAAAATATTTCACCGGCAACAAATCGTAGGTACGTTCCAGTATCCAGCGTTCTTTATTTATGCCCTGGCAGGTGGGGCAATGACGGTTTCCGCAGGAATCGTAGTGTTTTTTTAGTTCGCCGCAATTGGTACAAACATTCCAGTGCCCGCCCATCTTTTCGGTACGGCAATGTTGTATGTCACCAACCACTTTCTGCTGGTAGTCGTTCAATGGATATTGTTGATTGTACGCATCGATGAAACGCTCAAAAACCTGTCCCAGGGTATGGCTTACCCCTCCCATTTGTCGATAGGGCTAAAAGCATGGTCCAAAGGCACCTCGCTAATGTGCAGGTAGAGCATAGTGGTCTGTACTGAACTGTGCCCCATCAGGTATTGAAGGGTTTTGATATTCATGCCATGTTCAATGCTGTGTGTGGCAAAACAATGTCGTAATACATGCATATTTACTTCTTTACCGATGCCTGCTTTTTTAACGGCAGCATTCAGGGCGTGGCGTAGTCCCTCACGGCTCATGGGTTCTCCTTTTATACGGCCATTAAAAAGATAGACCCCGGGACGGCAGGAAAGGTAATATTCCCGCAACTCTTCCAGTACTTTCCCTGAAAGAACAGTATAACGGTCTTTTCTTCCTTTCCCGTTTAAAACCCGTACCCTGCACTTCCCATCTTTGGTATCGATATCTTCCGGTGTCAGGCGGAGCAACTCGCAACGTCGCAGACCGGATGAATACATCAGCCGGAACATTACCCGGTGTTTGGGGTTGGTACAGGCATTGAACAGTTTGGTGAGCTCTTCCCTGCTTATGATCCGGGGCAATGTCTTTTCCTCTTTCGGGTATGGTATTAAAGAGGCCTTTTCCACATCGTCCAGCATGTGTTGGTAATACCAGCGTAAGCCGGCAACATAAATCTTTATGGTACGCCAATTACGTTGCTTTTCATCTTTTAAATCATACAAAAAATCAATAACCTGGTCGATTTCAAGATGTACAGGTACGTCGCCGCAAAAATCCATTAAAAACTCAACACTCCGCAAATAACTGGTAACTGTTTGTGGTGAACGGTGGGCTACTACTAATCGCTTTTCGAATTGCTTTAATACACTTTGCCCTTGGGGAGATGAAGAATACCTTGTATCTTCATTCTCAGATTTTTTTTTCTCATAATGTAAATTTTATGGAAAGTATTCTTAATTTACCTTATGAAAAAGAAATCTCCAAACCTGTAGGAAAGGGCTACCTTTAGGTTGGGTTCAATAATTTGTTTAAAATGAGCTAATTATTAGCATAGCAGTTATTCACGTTTAATTTGTTCTTTATTGCAGAATAAAACAAATTGATTGAATATATCCTCCCATTGTTTGGCTTTGAACTTACATACAACTTTGCGTTCCTTATCGTACACCAGTGTGTATTTAAATGATGCCCGGTTCATTGTTTTTATACCAATTTAATTATTAAATGCCGCATTGAATAATTTCAGATATTTCCTGTTTCCAGTAATCGATTTTATTGTTTCTGGCTGCATTGTGTTGACTATATTCCAAAGCCATTCTTTAAGTTGCAGCATATTGTTGAATAATTGATTTTTATACCTGGTTTTGATGTATTGCCAGATTTGTTCGCATGGGTTAAGTTCAGGAGTGTAAGCAGGAATGTTGAGAAGAAAAATATTGTCGGGAATGTTAGACGCTTTAACAGAATGAAAGCGGGCATTGTCAATAATTACAATTTTATATTCCCGGGGGTTATATGTAGAAAATGCAGATAAATATTTTTCAAAAATTTCACTGGTTGTCCCCTCTATTTCCCAAACAAAAGAATCGCCATTTATCGGGGAATAGCTCCCGTACAGGTAAGTAGTTGAAAAACGGTGCTGGTAGTTAATTACCGGGCGTACTCCTACTGCTGCGATACAGCTCCCGATATGGGTCATCAGCCCAAAGCGGCTTTCATCCTGAAAATACAAGTTGATGGAATCGTATTTATCTTTATCCAGACTTATTCTAATCTGGTTGAATGTATCAGGTAGTTTTTAAAAAGGCTTCTGTAGCCTGACTATCTTTATTGATATGCGATTTCCTCGGACTTTTTACTTTGGTTTTAAAGTGTTTTATCAAATAACCTCTAAGCGTATGATATTTTATCTCTACTCCAAATTCCTGTTTTACCCATTGTTGCGCATCCCAGTATCCTAAAAAAGGATTAGAACCATTATTTACCCTGCTCTTCAATCCTTCATGGATTTCTTTCCTAATTAGTACTGATGGCTTGGGTTTTGGTTTATTTGAAACCATGGATTCCAGTCCTTCTGATTGATATGTTTTCAACCATCTTTCCATGGTACGGATGTGTATCCCCAGGTATGAAGCCAGTTCCCTACGCGTCCTGAATCTTTCTTCCTGAATATAAAGAAGACATTTTACCCGCTTCTCGCCTGTTAGTGAAACTTGCCGGGATAATACATTTTTTAGTGTCGATACACCTTCTTTTATTACCAGTCTTGATTTCTTTCCCATGCCTTAAAGTTAATAAATATGCGGCATTATACTATTGAAATGGTATTACTTGAACTCCATTGATAAAAGTCACTACATTATCCTCGTTCTTATATTTTTTTGAGAATTCAACAATGTTTGACAGAAATCCATACATACCAGTTGCATCTCCTTTAAAATATTGAACCTCATAAGCTCCCGAAGACCAATCGTCGCTATAAAGTTGGTATCCCCAAAGAGAAAATGTATCGATTTTCTGTTCAGAAGTGCTTTGAAGGACCCGCCAATAGGAAAGATACGTTTCTGTTACTTTATCGGAGATAATAGTTTCCAATTTGTAAGTTTGCGAAAACAAGTTCAGAGATAAAATACAAAGTGTCAGGAATAGGATTAATTTTTTCATGTCTTTTTTATTGTGCAATATACTATCGCTTTTTTAAGCTAAAAATGGATTTTGTAACAAATATCAAATAAAGCTCCCATCACATCTCCTTTCTCAATGGCACTGGTCGATTCGTTGTAGAAGTACCCCGATTCTCCGGTGTAAAGACCGATATTCAGTCCTTTTAAGGCTATTTCATGAGAGACTTTTTTACGGTTTATCCGGTAGCTAACCGTGAGGTCTCCACTAATAAATGGGTCGTATTGTCTAGTGAAGGCTTTAGAATTATCCAGTTTTATTTCATGGCTTGTTTCTGAAAGTGCTTCATCGATGGGCGTGTAACGTTCTCCTCCCTGACAAGTTAATCTTAAATTCAGGCCAAAGCGGTTATTTTTACTTCGTCCGGCAAGCCATTCCTTGCCCCATACACTATTAAAGCTGTAGCTACGGTCGTAGCGCGAATCTCGCCAAACGTTATCTCCACCCATGTACTCCGATTTAAAAGCAGATGCAGAGAGTAAATAATATGAATTATTTTTCAGATAGCGTTCCAACGTAACATCAATTCCGTAATTCTTTCCTTTTCCTGCGTTGACCAAAATTTTATCGAGGTAATAATCATTGAGGTTTAACACTGAAAAAGAAGTATTGGCTTCCACCGGAACATCAAACAAATATTGGTAATACGGCTCAACTTTCAGGTGAAGGACATCGGAGATATGCCAGTTGTAAGCCAGGTTAAAATGATGCGCTTTTGCCAAGTCCAAATCTTTATTGCCGGGCTGATTTGTTGTTGAATCAAACACATAGTAAAAATCCAGCCGCTCCCGCCTGCTGTTTAACCCATAAGCCGCAGAGAGCGATTGATTTGGGCTGAAATTCCATTTTGTACTCAACCGGGGCTCCAGGTTGAAGTTCTTATTCAAATCAAAATACTGTGCATTAATCCCAACGCTTAGGGATAACTTCGAAGAAAGCGTAAAAACTGATTGGGAATAGGCCGAAACCTGAAGATTATTTCCGGAGCCTTTAGCTACATTTTTCATGGGTAAATCCAGACCATAATTGGGTGTAACATTGTAGTTCAGGTTATAAATCATTCCGGTAGCTGTAATTCCTGTCCGGTTGATATGATTTGAGCTAAACTTCCTATTGATAAAGGAATTCAGTACAATGTCCCAGTTTTTGTTGGTAATGTCAACAACCGGGGTGAGAAAAGCCAGCGAATCCACTTGCCCTACATTTTGAAGTATTCCGCTGTAAGTGCCGGCAAGCACTGTTTTAATATAGGTTTCATTGTTAAAGCTGTACTTATGCGTAATTCCGCCACTGGCTTTTTCCAGCGTTGTTTTCACATCCTGCCGGTCCACAAAAGATTCCCAGTCTTTTTTGTCTAAGGGGCCAACGTTGTTTTTGTCGGTCAATCCAAGTCCCCAGATTGAAAAAGTACCGGCCTTTTTAGTTGGCAAGTTCAGCTTGAACGAAAGGTCCTGGTATTTTAGGTTAGCATCTGCGACCAGTCCCGTTACTGAATAACGGTAATTGAAAATGTAGGAGCCATTGTGGTTTTTACTCAACGGTCCTTCTGAAGCGAAATCAATTCCCATCAAACTTACCTGAAATGTATTTTGATGCGTTTGGTTGTTCCCGTTACGCATTTGCATATCGAACGCTCCGGAAAGTGCATTGCTATACTCTGCTGGAAATGCCCCATTGAAAAAGTCGGAATTCCCCATTACCTGGCTGCTCAAAGCAGAGTAAATCCCGCCTCCCAACGAAATCATATCAGCAAAATGTGTTGGATTCGGAATTTCCACGCCCTCCAAACGCCACTGGGTATATTGCGGCGCATTGCCACGAATGGAAAGCGCATTGCTGGAAATTCCGCCAGTTCCGGATACTCCGGCAAAAGAAGTTACCAAACGGGCGGGGTCGTTAAAAGCACCAGCAAAGCGGTTTGCTTCTTCAACGCTCAACATTCGTCCTTCAGCCAACGCCATTGGGTTTACGGCGCGTTCCTTATTTATTTGCGGTCTTACAACCACTTCTCCAACCGATTGAAAACTCTCCTTCAACGGAATTTCAACAGATATCTCTCTTGCCGATGTGAGTAATATTTCCCGGTATATGTAAGGTTCGTACCCGACAAAAGAAACTTTAATGTTGGCATATCCCAATGGAATTCCATGAATAGCAAAATGCCCTAAACTATCGGACATCGTTCCTATCGACGGATTATCTAACAGGGAAATGTTTGCAAATTCTACCGGGGTTCCCGTTTCTGCATCGAAAACAGTTCCTCTTATAGCTTGGGTCAAATCATTTTTTTTTGTTACTGATTTTTCCTTTTTAAGAACTAGGATAATGTGATAGCCGTTGATTTTATAAGTAAGCCCGGTGTCTTTCAGAATTTCGTTCAACGCTTCTTCCAGGCCTGCATCTTTTAGTGATAAATTGATTTTTCGCTTCCCGTCTGTTTCCGATTTTTTGTAAGCTATACTGTAATTGGTTTGCCGTTCAATTTCGCTAAAGGCATCTTTTAGTGAAATATTCTTTTTTTGAATTGTTATGCGTTTTTCCTGTGCCATCGACTGTTTCGAGAAAGCAAATAGAAAAACTGAAAGAGTAAGAAATACTATTGTTAAATTTTTTAGCTTCATTCTATTACATTTGTATTGTTGATACTAAGTTACTTTTCGCAGAGTTGATTTTGTATCTTCGTTTTGAACCGGTAGAAAGCACCATCTTTTTATCGGTTCTGTTTTTTCATAGGCATCCTGTTTTGAGTTTATACTATTTCTTTTGTAATATAATTTGTCCACTTTTCACTGAATAGGAAAAGTTACCGGCCATATCTGCTAAAACCTGAAGTATTTGCTCTGGGGTTTCTTCCCCTTCAAATTTTATAGTATAACGTTCGGTTGACAAGTCAATTGATTTATCTGTGTCGAAAGAAATATTAAAACGCCGTTCGAGTGTTTGCAAAATTTCTCCCAACGTAGCTTCCGAAAATAACAGGTTCCCGGTTTTCCAATCCGGAATGTCTTCGACATTGATTTTTACTACTTTTAAGGTTGAAGTTTCGCTGCTGTAAACCAATTGCTCATTCGGCTCTATTTGTTGTTTTTGATTTTTTACAGTTTGAACTTCTATTTTTCCTTCCTGCAAAGTAGCTACTGTCTGGTGTTCATTTGGGTAAGCTTTTAAATTGAATTTTGTCCCTAAAACTTTTACTGCCAGGCTCTTTGTTTCAACCACAAAAGGCTTCGATTGATTTTTTGTTACTGAAAAGAATGCTTCCCCGGTTAAATGAACCGAACGCAATTTCTGACTGAATTCTGCCGGGTATTTCAAAGAACTCCCGGCATTGAGCCAGACTTCTGTTTGGTCGGGCAATGTTACTTGTTTTGTTTCTCCATACGCTGCCGAAATTTCAACCATTGCCGGACTGTTCTGATGTTGCAGGTAAAACCAAACTCCACTTATTCCGATAAGAAGAATAAAAATGGCAGCCACTCTTGAAAGAACTTTTAACCGGACAGTTTTCTTCGACGGCGAGTGAATGCCGATTTCTGTATTCACCCGTTTTAATGCCTCAAACGTGGTTGCATCCTTTCCTGTGTTTATTGAATTCCAATACTCTTTTGAGGCTTGCTCCAGTTCTTTTGTTTCAGGATTTTTCGCAAGCCATTCCTGAACCTTTTCTTCCGTTTCCAGAGAATACCGGTCTTGCAAATAAAGTCGCAGCATTTCCGCAGCATCCGATTTCTTATTCGATTCCATATTGCTCATTCTTAAAATTTTAAAAGCACTTTTCCACCCGATTCCGGTTTCCAGGTTTTATCACTTTGGTCATACTGATATTCAATACCCACCTTTATTTTTGTTTTTTCGTTGGAATCGTATTGTAGCCCTGCCCCGAAATTAGTTGTAGGAAAAAAGGTTCGCATGTTAAAAGTGGGGTCAGGGCTGTTTCCGGGCGTGAGGTATTGCCCCCATGTTTGAAGTTGTAGCTTGTTTGTAATAGTGTAACGCAACAGGAAATTGCTTCCTAAAACAATTTGTTTGCTTGAAAAAAGATAACCGTATTGTGCGCTAATAAAAGCGCCATAATCTAAGGCCAATTTGTTGGATAAATTGAAGTTTCCCAATGTCCCACCAAAATTTTGATAATCGCCCAGACCAAGGTACATTGGCAAAAGCATAGAAGATGAGTCTCCTTTCAGGGCATTTAAATATTTCAATTCCCGATTAAAATTGAAGCTTGCTATTTTTCGGTCAATTGAAATTCTGCGGAGACTTTCATCATTGTTCCATAGTTCTGGCATTGCCAGTTGCGGAGTAAGTTGAACTGATTGTAACCGCAAATCCCCTTTATCCTGTAACGGGTGAGGAACAGAAATTGTATCTTTCTGAAGTTCCTGCCCTTTTACCTGAAATACAGAGAAACATTGTATTACCAGAATAATTAGCCATAAATGCTTATGCTGCATATTTGTCATTTTATAAGGAATACAATTAAGTTGGCAGAAACTCAATAAAAAATCTAAATTTTACTAAAAAAACTTTATTCTGTTTGTAGAAGGTAAATCCGGCTTTGCACTCTGAACAGGAAAATCTACCTTCGTCGTTTTATGACAAAAATCGACCAGTCCATATTAGCAGCATTGCAAAAAGGGAATCATCCGGCTTTTGAAAAAGTCTTCATTTTCTATTACTCAAAGGTCAGGACTTTTATTTTGGGCTATGTTAAAACAATGGCCGATGCTGAGGAACTGGCGGAAGAAGTTTTTGTCGGCTTGTGGCAAAATCATAAAAGCATTGACCCTGAAAAATCATTTGATTCGTATTTATACACGATTGCCAAAAACAAAGCCCTCAATTTCCTGAAAAGAAAATACGCAACCAAAACAAATATTGAGATGCAGGCCCCGTCAACATTTTCCCACAGCCCGGAAGAGGAATACATCGCTTTGGAAAAGGCTCTTTTAATTGAAATGATTGTTGAAAAAATGCCTGCTCAACGGAAAAAAGTCTATCAGCTTCGGCAACAAGGCCTGACTAACTACGAAATAGCTAGGGAACTAAAAACCACCAAAAGAAATGTAGAAAGCCAGATTAGCTTGGCTTTAAAAGAAGTACGCAATGCTTTTAACCATTATTTGATTGTTTTTGTGTGAGGTTATATATCCTGCACAATTTAGAATAGCATATCCATAAAATTCACTATCAAAACGAATCATACCCCCTCTGCCAGTACACTTTGCTTGATATTAAAAAATAATCTGAGGAATATAAAGCTATTAGCAGAATTGTACTATCTAAAGTTACTTGTTGATTCAATCAAAACAGTAGAAAATGACTTTGTGCACAAAATATTGTTATACAATTCTTTAACATCAATATACATATCTTATATTTATGGTGTGTTAATGCCAATGTTTTGAAAAAACGCAATTTATTCGATTATGACTATAGCCGTGACTGGCCAGAACAATCTAAGTTTCCAATTAATGAGGATACTGTAGGTAGAACTGTCCAATCTGTTCTAATAAAAGATATTGAAGATTCAAAAGAATTTATCATTGTCACAGGCTTTACATCCTTATCAAATATGATTAAAACCTTTGGGTTACAAGATTCTCCCATATTAGAAAAAATAAAAATAGTAATTGGGTATGAACCAGACGAAAGGGTTAGTAAGCGTTTACCCCATTATTCCCTCTCTACAGAAATAAAAAATTACTGGTTAAAACAAAACATAAGCATTTTACATTGTGGCCCCATCCTAAATATCATCGAACAGATAAAAAGTAAAAAAATTGAGTTCAGAGCAATAGATAAATTGCATTCTAAGATTTATGTTGGAGATAATGCTGCAATTTTGGGCTCATCTAACTTTAGCATTTCGGGAATTATAAAACAACGCGAATCGAATATTCGAGTTGTTAAGAATGCTGATAGCAAGGAACTATATCAGTATAACTCCATCAAACAATTAGCCAATAACTATTTTGACTTAGCGCAAGATTACAATTCAGATATAATTGATTTATTGAGTAAATTGTTAAAGGACGCTGATTGGCAGGAAGCATTGGCACGAGCTATTGCAGAAATTTTAGAAAGTAAATGGATTAACGATTATCCTATATTATATAAAGCTATTGTTAGTAATGAACTATGGCCATCTCAGAAAATAGGAATTGCACGAGCGTTAAAGATAATACAAGACCAAGGCAACTTGTTGATTGCTGACCCAACTGGAAGTGGGAAAACCAAATTTGCTACAGCACTGGCCTATACTACTTTTCATTGGCTATGGGAAAATGGATTAAAAGATAGTTCCAATGCATTAATTATCTCACCTAAACAAGTAGTTGAAAACTGGGAGAAAGAGCAAACCCATTTTAAGATATTCAATAAGATTGAATCAATGGGAAGGCTTAGTATTGGAACGGATAAGAATAAAAAAGAGATAGGAAAGGCTATTAATACAACTGATATTTTAATTATTGATGAAGCTCATAATTATTTAAGCAGTAAAACCAATAGGAGCAAATCTATTACGAACAGACGTGGAGCAACACATGTTATTCTTGCCACGGCAACTCCTATTAACAGAAGGGCAGAAGATTTACTTAGATTAATAGAATTATTAGATATTGATAATTTAAGCGACGATGACCTCAATGAATATTTTGAATTACGAAAACAAAGAAATCATGGTATCGAACGCAAACAAATGGAAAAGTTGAAAGGGTACATCAATCAATTCATCGTGCGCCGCACAAAAAAAGAATTAAACCGAATGATTGACCGGGAACCAGAGTTATATAAAAATAGCAATGGTAATTATTGCAGGTATCCAGAAACAAAAACGGAGATATACTCATTGAATGAAACTGAGTTGGATAAACAATTAGCCAAAGAAATAAACGAGTGGGCATCAAGCCTAAAGGGAGTTAACTACCTACAAAGACTTGTATTTCCAAGATATATAATCACCGATGATGATAAAATCAATTATCTGAAACAGCGGTTTAGTTCTGCTCCCGCACTTGCTCATTTTAAAGTAAAATCTTCACTACGCTCTTCCAAATGCGCTCTATTTGAGTATATATATGGGACTGATGCTGCCAATGCACAATTTGATATATCTTCTCCAAAATCTAAAACGGGCAATATAATAGCATCAATCGAAAAGCTTAAAGAAAAAACTCCCAAAATAACTTTTCCTAAAGAATGGTTATCGAGCGATAATCAATGGATTTTAAATGATGAAGAGTATAAAAAAGCATGTGATAATGAAATTGATGTTTATAAACAGATAGCCAGTAGATGTTTAAGAATATCAGATAAAAGAGAAGAAGAAAAGGCAAAATTATTAGTCCAAAAATCAAACGAGTCTTTAAAAGTAATCGGATTCGATTCAACTGTGATTACACTAGATTATTTGAGGAAATTTATTTCGAATGAAACTACTAATGCTGAAATAATTGTCGCTACCGGAGCAAGCGAATCAAGTAAGAAGAAAGTAAGAGAATCATTTGATAATGCAAATCTGCAAAAACAGGAGAAAATAATAGCTCTTTGTTCTGATGCCATGTCAGAGAGCATTAATCTTCCAGCTGCTAAAGTCATGGTTCTTTTAGATATGCCAAGTGTTTTGCGCATTATCGAACAACGAATTGGTCGATTAGAACGAATGGACAGTGAACATAAAGAGATATTTGTATTTTGGCCTGATGATGCTGAAGAATTCTCGCTTAAAGGAGATAAAAGAATAATTGATATCCTTGCGATGACTGAGAATCTGATTGGAAGTAATGTTGAAATACCACAACAAGGGATTTATAAAAAATATTATGCTGCAGGATTGGGAACAAAAGATATTATAAAAGCTTATGAAAATTATGCTGAAAACGATGAAGAGTGGGAAGGCGTAAAAGATAGTACTCAAAGCTTATTCGGCCTAATTGAAGGTAAAAATGCCCTTATTACTCAAAAAATATACAACGAATTTAAGGACGTTGATGCGACTGTAAAAACTGCTATTAGTTTTATCGAGTCTGATTTAAACTGGAGCTTTTTTGCATTCAGGGGTGATTCCAGACGTAGCCCTAAATGGTTATTAATTCTGACTAACGTTAAAAATTATAGTTGGGGCTCAGAGGGTTACCAAGTCCAATTTCATTTGGTTTTATGTCAAATTTAGCGATTTGTTTTTTAATTCTTTTTGCTATTCCCATCTTTCTTTTTTGGTCGAGGAACAGGTATTGGGAGGGAGGATTATAGGGTACATTTTTCACAATCATTGTCCAGATAATTGTTGCCAGTTTTCTGGCGGTGGCAGAAACTGCCGACTGTCTTCCTTTTCGGAAAGCTATTCTGCGAAAAAAGTCAGACAGGTGTGTATCTTTTAAATTTCCAATAGCATTCGCAGAATGACGTAATGCTATTTTCAGCCGGTTGCTTCCTTTTGGGATTTTGTTGCTTAGGATTCTCCCTCCTGATATTTTATTGTTTGGGGCCAGCCGTAACCAGGAGCAAAACTGTTTTGCGGATTTAAACTTTTTAAAACCATCGATTCCTATTTCGCTCATTATTGCCATAACCGTAGCATGGCTTACTCCTTCAACAGCCATTAAGTCGGTTCCCCCAAAGTACTGGAAAGCAATTTGGTTAAAATTCTTAATGTCAACGGCATTTTTGTTGATTTTCTTGTATGGTTTCTCAGTGGTTTTAAGTTTTTTCTTTTCGGGTGACTTTTTTATTTCATTTTTGATTAGCCGCTCAATTTCTTTGTCGCATGCTTTCATTTTTCTTTGGAAAAACCTGTAGCTGTCGAACTCTTGTCTGAGTCCAAACAGGTAATCCTCGCGGTTGTTTCCATGCAGTGCTTTTGCTATTTCCTGTTTTGGTTTCCTGCAATTGTAATGTCTGTGCTCTGCTAATAAAAATGGGTCGAGGTTTCCATTGCAAATGTCCTGGATAATGTTCAGACCTGTAAGTCCACACACATCATTTACGACAACATCCAATCGAAAGTTCAGAAGTTTTAAGTACTTCTGCATTTTATGAGATGCGCTTGCTGCCTGCTCGATCCAATTTGCCCTTTGACGGCAATAAGTGCGAAGTATTTCAGTGGTTTTGTCAGGTAAAAAGCTTCCAGATAATAATCCCAGTGAATGTAGTTTCTGAATCCATCGACTGTCTTTCACATCGGTCTTTTTCCCTTTGGCGTGTTTTGTAAATTTTCCATTGCACAGGATTACTTCAATGCCATGTTTTTGCAACTCTACATAGAGATTTTGCCAATAGTCACCTGTCGATTCCATTGCTACCGTTGTGATTCCGAATGACAACAACCATTGGCATAGTTCAATCAAATCCTCGGCATATACCCCAAATTCTTTTACATCGTCCAGGGCCTGCCCTACTGCAACAAAATGAGACTTGCTCCCCACATCGATTCCTGCTGCATTATGGTTGACGATGTCCATTTCAATTTTCTTTTTCCTTGCCATAATTTTAGAATTAATCAGTAAAAAGCCCTAAGGAAATGTATCTTTGAGTCGAAAAATATTCTGAACGGGGTCGCTGGCATTAATCGTCAGTGCCACCACTGGATTTATCAACAGGCCCTTGAAATGCTCTTCAGGGGCTTTTTACATTTCAACCAGAATTGTGTACGGGCTTTAAAAGCACCATTTTAAAAATCGGTTACACAAAGAGCCTGTTCCAAATATAGCAAGACTTTTAATCAGGGCTCCCTACTACGTTAGCAAAAGGATTTAATCAGGGCTGGAGGAATAGATAACTTTTGCCTAAATCTATTTCGGAGGTTCTTATGTGGGGAATTGATGCTAACGGCCAATCAATTACAGATTTCAATGAAATAAGTGAAAAATTAAAAAAATATTTAGGGAATAAAGATATTATTCAAAGAAGATGGGATGAGGTAAATACTCCTAAAGAAATTCAGGAAATTGTTTATCGACTGCGTAAGCAAGAGAAATCTATCTTGCCATGGAAAAAGAAAAGGGCTTTAAAAGTTGCAGAGAAAATTCTAGTAGAATATTTTAAAGTAACTCCTCAGAATCAACTAATAAGAAAGCGACTTATAGATAAATTGGTAAATCTTTTTGACGAAAATGTTGAAAACGAAAATATGATTGACTTTAATCACTTCGCGGATTTATGGCTTACTATACTTTTACCTGCCCTAGATAAAAAACGGCAAAACAGAACGCCCCGAAGCAGGAAAATCTTTACAATTAAGGATTTGAGGCTCAAAGATATTGAAATTACAGATGAGAAATTAAACTGGCTTCACGAAAATTGTCAATATTCCGATACCTTGGATGAGTTAATCGCCTCATGTATTATTGCTGTGAAGAAGCCACCAGTTGTATAAGAGAGGAGTACTAAACTAAAACTCATTTATATCCTTTTCAATCAATTTATACTTATCCTTTATTTCTTCACCCATATAAAAGCTTAATAAATCTTGCTTCGAAAGAGAGCCATCTTTTAAGAATTTTGAAAGGTATTGCTGGTTAAATTCCATCAGTAACATACTCTTTTCTAATTGCTTTAAAATCTCTTTATTATTTTGGATATTACTTTCTACAAGATTTTTTATGGATGATATTTCATTAATATCTTTTATAATCCTTTTCACGATTGCCATTAAAATGTTTAAATCCAAATCTGGAATTTTTGCATTTAATGCAATGTCCCTTGCCAGGAGATAAGCAATTGCAAGATTTTTATAATCTCCTCTCTGAGAATCAATAATAGCTATAAAACCAATTGAAGGAATGTAACCGACATTTTCAAATACTTTGAGAATACTATTATCAACTAATGAGATATCAAATACAATGATACTTACCTTAGAGTTCCGGTTTGCATCAGCTTCAATTAACTGGCTCCATGCCGTATCTGTTCGTCGAGTAAATATTTCTTTGGTTTCAATATCTCCAAGCCGTATGCTTTTATCGAATTTACATTCGATGGCAATTTTTAAATCCTCATTACCATCTACCTCGCAAATAATGTCACCTGTTTTATTTTTAGGAATATTTCCGGCGGTGTTTCCGGTCAATAAAGCTTTATCTTTTATTTTTTTTTCTGCAAAATACATGTTTAAGAAAACAGCGATATCTTCTTCTGCCAACACCCCTTTTACAGCCGTTTTGTAAAAGAGTTCTTTTTTCATATCAAATATAAGCTTCAAACTTTCAAGTTCAGTTCCTAATTCATTTGTGGTTTTTGCAAGAAATGTGGAAAAACGGTCTTCCATTAAAGCCAAAACACCAATATACAATGCTTTAAAAAGTTTTTCATCTCTCTCTGTAACCGGCAAATCATTGAAGTAACTGAAAACTATTTCGTTATCAATTTCAAATTTATCTATTTCTATGCGCTTGAGTTGTTGATTAAGCTTTATCGTTGGCATAATTTATTCTATTCGTTCATAAGGAAAAACTCCTTTTATATTTCTGTGCATGTATGACCCTACAGAAGGGGCATCTAATAACTGTTCGTAAATCATTATGGGGACATTTTTATAAATGTATAAAGAGCCATTTAAAAAACGAATATACAATGTTTCGGTATTTTCATCATATCCTATACTCTGTACATTGGATGATGCTACTGGCTGCATTTCTGGTAATTCCATAGTCTTTAATTATTTAAATTTTTGATTTCTCCAATTTTCTACTACTTTTTCATACTCTGAGTTATCGGGTTTGTCCTTTTTCCATTGTTGGGTGACATCAGGGTCAGAACTTTTGGGTGCATTCGAAATTTTCCTGAATTTAACTCTCGAAGGAATCTTAACTGCTTCACCTAAAATAAGGCCTTCCCCTGTTCTTAAACTCGGTAATAAATCAATCATATTTGATAATTCATCCTGAACTGCAGCAGAAACGTGTCCTCTATCTCCCCTGTTATTCATACGCAATGCGATTGTGGTACCACATTGACTTAATACGGTTTCATCCAATTCTGTGGGGCGCTGAGTTACAAGGAGCAGGCCAACTCCGTATTTTCGGCCTTCTTTTGCAATTGTTTGGACGGTTCTTGATGAAATTGAATTCTCTCCTGATTTTAAATAATTGTGCGCTTCTTCTAAAACAATTAACAGTGGTTGCTTTCTCCCACCAACATTCAATTCTTGCCCCCAAAACAATGAATCATACATAATCTTTAAAATTGAACCGGATATCGGAGTCATAATCTCAGAAGGGATTCCTGATAAATCAAGAATTGTAATTGGTTTATTATCTCCGAGCCATTCCGCAAGAAGTAAATTTAAATCCTTATCTATATTTCCTGATAAATCAGGAGATAACTCCCCAGGAGAAAATAGAAAATTATAACGTTGGTCAAGCAGCCTGTTTCGCATACCATCAAGAAAACTCAGTATTCCTTGAGCCTGAAAGTTTAAAAATGGACTTCCTCCACCAGCACTGGCAGGTTCATATTGATTTGAAATTAACTTATCAGCGTTTCCTGCAGTTATAAGTGCCTTTGTATTTGGGTCCCTACTTACTCTAAATGTTTGCCTTTCAAAATCATCTAATTCGTACCAAAGCTGTTTGATACTAAAAGGTATAGGGCTATCTGATGTTATTGATTCAATTTTTAGTTTTACTTCTAACTTATTGGAGGTTATATATTCTATTTTTTTCTCTAACACTTTTCCTCTCACAAAATCATATTGTTTTTCACTAAGACTTCCCGGGAATATCTTAATGAGCTCATTAAAAGGTAATGCCCAAAATGGAATATATAGTTCCGATTGATTCTTATCGGTATCTGCCCTTATTTTATATACTTTGCTATAATCTTGCAATGTTTCATTATATTCTCCGTGAGGATCTATTACCAAAATTCTGGAGCTTTTAAAATTACTCATGGCTATAGATTCCAATAAAACGGCAACAGTATTTGATTTGCCGCTTCCGGTGGAACCTAAAATAGCGCAATGACGGGTTATAAATTTATTTAAATCCAATTTAGCTGGCAAACTTTCAGATACGCTAATATTCCCTACTGTAATTGCTGAATTTTCATCTAAGCTTCCATAAATCACATCTAAATCGTCAATCGTTACGATATGTACTTCATCTTCTGCTGTGGGAAATTGAGTAACACCTCTTTCAAATTTATTTATCGCTTTTTCACCAATCAGTACCATACTTAACCATCGGGTGGTATATATCTTCTCAAAATCTTCTATTGCAAGCTTTTTTAATGAATCAGGTAAAGCATCAACCCCAATTTGCGTTACTATGCCATAAAGATTTGCATAACCTAATGGGATTTTTAAAAATGACCCCAATTGTCCTACTCTGTATAGAATCCCATCAATGATAGGCATAAGAGATTTTGTGGTTTCAAGCATTCTTACAGAAACCTGATTGCCACTAATGCTGGCAACTTTCCCAATTAATGTATCTTTATCTTGAGGCATTTTTTCTCCCTATTTTCTTTATGTAATCTTCTGAATTTAAATTTTGTAGAAAATTAATAAAGTATGAAAAATCTGATAGTTTAAATTCACCTTCTCCGTTCCAATCTTTGTGATAATCAATAGTATAAATTATATCTTTCTCCACATCAGAAAATGGAGCATCAAATTTGTATTTTTTCAATTCTTCTTGATAATCTTTAGATAAAATACCTTTCTCATCAATAATGGAATTTGTCTTCAAACTTTCCCATAACTTTTTAGAATTGTCATAATCGATTGATTTAATTCTTGTAAAAGCATTTTTGGGTAAATATCCCTCTTCAGAATATTTATCCTCAAAAAACAAATCTACCAGCACAGCATCTTCATCTTCCCGAATACGACTTTTTAGCTTCCAAATGCCATATTTGCCTCCAATTATTGCGCTATTCATTCCATATACAGATATTTTTCTGTTAGATAGAGCAATTTTTTTTATTTCACAGTCATTATCAAGCCCATAAAAGGTTTCGCCTTCTTTTTGGTATTTGTCATAATAGAAAACAACCAAGTGTGATGTATTGGATTTTTCCAATGCGGTATTTAGAACATCATTTATGTGGTAATCTCCAAAAGAATAACCACAAACGAATAACACTCCATCATCTTTCTTAATGAAATTTGAAAGTCTATCCATAAAACTTACATATGGCTGTTTTTTTGAGTTATCATACTTCAGAAATGACGGATAGACCATTATATTACTATCATCTGGGAGTGTCCTTGTTATTTTTCTTGAATTCTCATCATATTCCCAGCCAAGTGAACCGTGAAGTTTCCACAATTTAGTTATCGTTGGCAAAAATTGTAAATCTTCAACAGATGAGGAGAAAAAAAATGGATAGTAACTGCCAATAAAACCATCGTAATATGGAACATCATTATGCTCTAATCCAATTTCAAATAGGTAATCATAATTTGTCGTAAAGATTTCAACTGCTTCTTTTCGTCCGGCATTTTTTATCCATAATGCAAAATCACCATGAGAAAAGTTATCCATGTACTCACTCTTTTGTTTATGGACAGAAACTATCGTTTTAATTTTATCTTCAATTTGTTTTTTTAGTTCAGCCCACGCTGCTTTATCCAGACCGCATAACGACTCACCCCCGACAATAATGTGTTTTTGAGTAATATTTGATAGCAAATGTTCTATCGTGGGTTCGAGATTATCATTTTTTAGTTCTATTTGAATTTTTTCAAGAGCCGTTTTGAAGAGAGAAGATTTTGAGCTAATTTCATTTACAATATCCTCCGTCATTTTTAGAATTCCAGGTACTCTTGATTTTTCAGAAGCCCCATTTTTTACTGCATATGAAGTACCTGCGCCAAATAAGAATCCAATTCTTTTTGAATCTGATATAAAAATCTGCTGTAAGCCTCTCACATATTCTCTAGGGTCGAAGTAGTTAATATCTGACATGGTTTTAGTTATTTAGAATAAATATTTTAATGTTTGGATGCATATTTATATTTCACATGTAGATTGATATACTGGTTCAACCCACTTCCTATTTGTGCAAGACTTTTCATTTTTTCAATATGATATTGCCCTGCACTTTCATAAGTGTACGTATATACTTTTCTATCCTCAAATCGTACTTTTATAAAATCATTGCCTATTTCGTATGCAGCAATACCAGAATTTCCTCCTGAATTTCTATAATGTTCCATAGTCTATGTCTTTTTAGCTGAAACAAGTAATTCCCTCACATCAACATTCAAAGCATTTGAGATTCTGAAAAGAGATTCCATTGTTTTCTGAACTTCATTGGCACACCAATTTGATACAGTTGTCCTGTTTACACTTTGTTCAGAAACCAACCATAAATTTATCTTTACTTTTTGAGCTAACATTGCCTTTATTCTTTTGTAGATGCGCTTTTCTATGACCACTTGTTCAGAATTTTTTGCTATAAAAACAGCAATTTACGCATATTTTTTGAGATTAGTCAATTAGAAAAAGTTTCAAAATTTAGAAATTATTGGCCTGCTTTCTTTTTTATTAACTTTATATTTTTTGATGTTTTTTTTCCACTAGCTTTTCCAAAATCCCCGACTTCGGAGGGTGATTTTTCCCCGTTAGGGCAAGTAGTTTTCAGGTACTGAAAACGTTTTGAGTACCTCAAAACACAACTTGCCGTGTGCCAGTGCACACTGTTTTTAGTATTAGTAAAATGGAATGTTATTCAGAGCCAAGACTTAGAAATTTTGCAAACAACTTTTAATTGGATTTAGTGAAGGGAAGCATAATCATGGAAATAAAAAGTCGAATTTTCCCATGAATATTTGGCTGATATTAAAAGAAGCGATTATTCCTTTAAACAAGAAATTCAGCGTCTGGGTATTCCTTTTGTTAGTTGTTTCATGCAAAGCAAAGCTAAAAGTTGGAATACTATAGTATTTAAACGTTTGAACACTTAAACATTTAAATGTTTAAACAGGTGCTTACTTAGAACAACAACTGAAATTTTATTTGTTTGGGAAAAAGTTTGATTCAATAAAGAGACAAACAATGTAACAAGTAAAATAGCGAACCGATTATAATAAGAATCCTTACGCCCAAATTATGCGGATTCCGGAGGAGAGGGAGTTTTGTTTTTCATTACTCACATTTTCAAGAACTATTATCTCCATTTTTCTTTTCATAGTATTATCATTTAATGTTATGCGTCTTTCCATCGGGTCGGTCGTTATTGTTTTGGTGGCACAAAAAGGTAGTGTTTGGATATGCAGGTTTTTTGTGGAAAATACTATCCGACGCAGGAGGATGGAGATTTTTTACAAAACCGGAGGCTTGAACTTGCATTTCCTTAAAACACGGATTTCCCTTTGCTACCGGAATAATAATGACCAGATGGGAAGGCCATTTTTTAAATATTTCGACAAAAAGAAGAAATCTATAAAATTATTCATGGGACTTCTTGTAGAAGAGAACATGTTGTTTTAAGATATTATAATAGTTCTGAAGCTGATATGTTTGGTACAGAGGAAACTTATGATTCTTCTAATAGTATTGTCAAGTATCTTGTGCAAAATACTTGACATGATGTTTTAAATACTTACCTTTGTGATAGTATAACAGATACTGGTCTTATTTATGAAGATTGCAGAAAAGATAGAGAAGAAGATAAAACGTATGCCGGAAGGGACTACGTTTAAGTATCAACAATTAGGTATAGCAGCTACTGAGTATAGTGCAGCAGCAAAAGCAATTGAACGGTTAATCGGAAAAGGAGTGATAAAACGGATAACTACAGGAGTATTTTATAAACCTAAGAAATCAGTTTTTGGGGAGCTAAGACCGAGGGAAACAGAAATCATAAAACCTTATTTGTACGAACAGGGAAAGAGAATTGCATACATTACAGGAACAGCCCTGTATAATAATATGGGGTTGACTACACAGGTTCCGAAAACCGTAAAAGTTGCCAGCCGGAGCAAACGGATATACATTGATTCAGGCAGTATAAAAGCAAAACCTGTAAAAAGTTACGTTGATGTTACCGAAGAAAATTATTCCCTGCTCGAAATTTTAGATGTATTAAAGGATTTCACAAAAATACCTGATATGGACAAAAAAAGCGGAATCCGGTTTTTGCAGGATAAACTGAACGGCTTATCTGAAAAGGAAACAAATGTGCTGGTTAAATATGCACTAAAATATCCGCCCCGTGTCAGGGCTTTTCTGGGAGCAATATTAAATGAAATATCCGGACAGGAAAACAGCAATTTAAAACAAAGCCTGAACCCGTTGACAACATACAGTCTCAACTTAAACGAAAACATTTTAACAACTACACCAAACTGGAACATAAAATGAAGTTACACGAAAACAAAGAACTTTTTCAGGAAGCTGTTTTAGCTACATCCCAAATGATGGGAATACCTGAAATCTATATTGAAAAAGACTATTGGGTCACATTTGCATTGTACCGGATTTTTCATTCTGAAATGGCAAAGGAAGTTGTTTTTAAAGGAGGAACTGCACTTTCAAAATGCCACAAATTAATAGAAAGATTTTCCGAAGATATCGATGTTGCTGTTCTCAGGAATGAGGGAGAAAACGACAATCAAATGAAGAAGAAAATCAGGACTGTGGGGAAAATTGTTGAATCGGTTATGCCTGAAATCGACATTCCCGGCCTGACAAATAAAATGGGAAATATCAGGAAAACAGTTCATCAATATGAGAAGATTTTCAAAGGTAATTTCGGTCAGGTTCGCGAACATATCGTTTTTGAGGCTACCTGGCTCGGAAGTTTTGAACCATTCACAATAGAGCCCATAAACAGCTATATTGCTAATATGATGAAACGAAACGGACAAAATGAATTAATAAAAGAATATGGTTTGCAATCCTTTGAACTTCCGGTTTTAAGCAGGGAACGAACTATCTGCGAGAAAATAATGAGCCTCGCCAGGTTCTCATTATTGGAGAATCCCTATGAAAATCTGGCCAATAAAATCCGTCACATTTATGATATTCACATGATGCTGGGAAACAGTGAAATCAAAACCTTCTTTGAGAGTGACCGGTTTGATAAAATGATGATAACAGTTGGCAATGACGATGTTGTTAGCTACAAGAACAATAATGAGTGGTTAAAGACGCATCCGGCGGAAGCAATTATTTTCAGTCAGCCGGAAAAGACCTGGGCAAATATTAAATCTCCTTATCAAACAACATTTAGCGAATTGGTTATTGGAAAATTGCCTGAGGAGAAAGAGTTAATTGAAACACTGAAAACAGTATTTAGCCGTCTTCAAAAAGTTAAATGGACACTGCAATTTCCTGTTGTTTGACCACGATATTTTTTGTCGAATCACAGTGTGCATTATAGCCTGTTTCCACTGATTAAAAGAAAAAACACTTTGTTAATTACTATCAGAAAACCAGACAAATGAAGACGTAAAATGACATATCAACCTTTATTTTTTAATGTATAGGTGCATTTCATAGGTTTGTTAAGGCAGGGAGAAATTTGAATCAGTTTTTTCTATTCCCAGCTTGAACAACTATGCAGGAAAAAAGAAACAGAAATATTGAAGAAGCGACAGAAAGGGTTAAAGAACGAATGCCGTTGGAAAAAATACGGCGAATTTCCAAATACAGGGATATTACCCCTGAAGGCTACGAACGACTTATGAAAGATGCAGAAACCATTGCCCTGCTGATTCTCAGGGCATTCTTTTCAAGGAAATAAAGAACCGGTTGGTTCAATATTTGCAGGGCTTTTTCATCCTGAATCTTTAATTTTACATATTTTGCTGCCATGAACGATTTAAGCCTTTTTAAACGATTTGCACCGCAAGCTCCCAAACAATTTCAGGAAGGGAACAATGCTGTTATATATACCCGTGTATCGTCCGCAGAACAGGAAGACAATACCAGCCTGGCATCGCAGAAACGTTATTGTGAGATGTATGCTGACAAGAAGGGGTTGAATGTAGTAGGATATTTTGGTGGAACTTACGAATCGGCTAAGACAGATGACCGCAAAGAATTCAACCGGATGTTGACTTTTGTTAAACGTTCGAAAAACATCAACTATGTAATTGTTTACTCTTATGAGCGTTTTTCCCGTTCCGGTATCGCCGGGGCTTCAATTGCTGATGATTTATTGAAACAGTACGGGGTAATTACTTTGGCAACCACACAGGAACTTGACCCGACAACCCCTGCCGGTTCTTTTCAGCAAAAAATATTGTTCCTGTTCGGACAAATGGATAATGAATTAAGAAGGGACAAAGTCGTTACAGGAATGCGGGAACTGTTAATGAAGGGCTATTGGGTTTGGGCAGTCCCCCGCGGTTATGAAGATTTAAATAAGGGGAAGGCGACCGAACGCAATTTGGTTGTTAATGAAGAAGGCAGGTTATTGAAAAAGGCTTTTGAATGGAAAGCATATCAGCAGCTATCAAACGCGGAGATTGTACGCGAAATGAAAAAAATAGGTGTCAAATTGTCCGAAAAACATATAAATAACCTGTTTACAAATCCTTTTTATTGCGGACTGATTACCAGTAAGCTAATACCAGGTCAGGTAATTGAAGGGAAACATGAACCTCTTGTCTCGAAAGAACTCTTTTTAACGGTGAACCATATTAAAGACGAAAAACGTATTCATGGTTTTGTGTACGATAGGGAAAATGAAAACCTTCCCCTCAAGATTTTCACAAAATGTGATAAATGCGGAAACACAATGACAGGCTACCTGGTAAAGAAGAAAGGATTGCATTACTACAAATGCAACACAAAAGGGTGTGGTGCAAACCGAAGTGCCAAGGTCATGCACGAAAAATTCAGGAGCCTGTTGAAAAATTTCTGGATTGAGAAAGAAGACCGGGAAATAATTAAGCTGCAACTGGAAGAACAAATGGGTGTCTTCTTTAAATCACAAATTGAGAATGTAAAGGCACTGAGATTAAAGCTCGGAGAATTGAAAGCAAAACAGGAAACGATGGAAGAACGGTTTGTTATTGGCGAAATAGACCGTACCCTTTACAATAAATTCAAGCCAAAATATGAAAAGGAATGTTTCGAAATTGAACGGGAACTTAACAAGACAGGTGGGTATTCATCGAACCTAAAAAAAGTAGTCGATTTAGTGACTAAAATATGTCTGAATCCCTTACTATTATGGGATAATTCAGATTTATATGGCAAGCGAATATTCCAAAAGTTGCTGTTTCCCGAAGGAATTATTTATAATCGTGAATTAGACAATTATCGAACCATACGTATAAACTCATTTTTTTCTTCAATCCCGCAACTGTCAAGGGTTCTGGGAGGAGATAAAAAAAGGGATTCTATCAAATTTGATAAAATCCCCACTTGGGTGGTGCCACCTGGAATCGAACCAGGGACACACGGATTTTCAGTCCGTTGCTCTACCAACTGAGCTATGGCACCCCTTTATTTTGGTGTGACAAAAGTAAACAAATTTTCATAATCGCAAAGAAATTTTTTTTCAAATCAGCCAAAAATCAAAAAAAATCAAATCCCCTATATATGTTTGAGTTCAACCTTTCTTTTTATACTTTTGCAGGCTGATTATTTTCATCAATGGTTGACACTGATTTTCTGACATATACACTGAATAATGGCATCCGGGTTATTCACCAGTACACCGACTCGCCAGTGGGGCATCTTGGTATAATGGTTAATGCTGGTTCTCGTGACGAGGAGCCGGAAGAACACGGGTTGGCTCATTTTATTGAACACTCTGTTTTTAAAGGCACAGTAAAACGCAAGGCCTACCATGTACTAAGTCGTATTGAAGATGTAGGTGGAGAGCTGAATGCATACACAACAAAAGAAGAAACAGTTCTTTACTCAACTTTTTTAACAGAACATTATGAGCGGGCAGCCGAACTGCTTAGCGATATACTTTTTAATAGCGTATATCCGGAGAAAGAGTTGCAACGCGAAAAAGAAGTTATTTTCGAAGAAATAAATTCCTATAAAGATTCTCCATCTGAATTGATTTTTGACGAATTTGACGAGCTGGTTTTCGACGGGCACCCAATTGCACGTAACATTTTAGGAACCCGAAAGAATCTAAAACGGTTTAACAGGGAAGCAATATTGAAATTTATGGAAAGAAATTACCATACAGATCAAATGGTAATTAGCTCAGTGGGAAAAATTCCTTTTAGTAACCTGGTCCACCTTACAGAGAAATACTTTGGACAGGTTGAAGCAAAACTGCGAAACAGCCAAAGAGAAAAATTCGACAATTACAAACCAGGTGAGCGGATGCTGGAGAAAGATACTTTCCAAACCCATTGCGTTTTAGGAAATGTTGCTTACGACAGCATTCATTCAAAAAGAATTGTAATGGTTTTGCTCAATAACATTATTGGCGGGCAATCGATGAACTCCAGGTTAAACCTTGCTCTTCGTGAGCGAAAAGGAATGGCTTACAATATTGAGTCGAATTATTCGGCATATTCTGATACAGGCATGTTCAGTATCTACTTTGGAACCGACAAGGAGAACTTCAACAAAGCCTATCAATTAGTTTTAAAGGAACTGGCCCTACTCCGCATGAAAAAGTTAGGAGCCATTCAATTAAGCAAAGCCAAAAAACAACTCATCGGGCAAATTGCCGTATCCACAGAGTCGCGTGAAGATTTGATGCTAACCATTGGGAAAAGTTATTTGCTCTACGACAGAGTAGATCCTTTACGATTAGTATTTGATAAAATAGAATCGATTTCGGCAGAAGATCTGCTTGAAGTTGCCAATGAAGTACTGAATCCGGAGCAAATGAGCCGTCTTGTTTATTACTAAAATGGATAGAGGTAACGAAATAGACAGCTACATTCTCTGTCACATTGAGCCACAGGATGACGTGTTGCAAGAGTTGGACAGAGAAACGCACTTAAAAGTATTAGGAGCACGCATGATTTCAGGTCATTTACAGGGAGAGGTACTTTTAATGCTGTCGAAAATGATCCAGCCGCAAAAAATACTTGAGATAGGAACCTTCACAGGATATTCAGCCATCTGCCTCGCTCGTGGGTTAAAAGAAAACGGCAAACTAATAACCATTGAAATAAATGACGAGTTGGAGGAATTAGCTCAAACATATTTTGCAAAAGCAGGAGTAAAGCACCAAATCATTCAACGCATTGGTTCAGCACTGGAAATAATTCCGGGACTTAAAGAAACTTTTGATTTGGTTTTTATTGATGCCAATAAACGGGAATATCTGGCCTACTACCATCAGGTTTTTGATAAGGTAAGAAAGGGAGGATATATTATTGCGGATAATACCTTATGGAACGGAAAAGTATTGGATGAGCCAGCTCACGACGACGACCAAACCAAAGCAATTTTAGAATTTAATACATTCGTTCGAAATGATCTCCGTGTAGAAAAGGTAATTTTACCCCTTCGTGATGGTATGACAATTATCCGAAAAAAATAATATATACTGTTTTTCTTATTTCAACCAAAGCTCATTTAAGAAACTAATTATTTCATACTCAAAACATTTATCATAACATCTAAACTGTAAAAACATTATTCTTAGAATACTGCTTTTAAAGTTACTTTTTTTATTTATCCCTTAAATTAAAGTAACATAAATGAAATAAAAATGATATTTTTGGAAGGCAATTTAAGTTTTAAAAACGTCTGCTTGTATTAGATTATTGGTTGTTTTTGTACCATAACTAATGGGCAACTAATTAAACCGAGGAAAAATGTGCAGTTTTGAACCCAAGGAAATTCTGGAAGCACTTCCATCGAAATATTATGTTATTAATATTAATACGAAAAAAATTCTGGCCTCTAATGATCCTGATTTTGAAAAGGAAACAACATGCCACCATTTTTTATTTAATAGAGATTCTTTGTGCCAGAATAAAGATGGACAATGCATTTGTCAGCAAAGTATAAAAGACAGAAAAAAATCTTTTCGTATAAAAAAAGGGGAAGGAGATAGTTTGCAATTTTATGAAGCCAAAGTATCGCTTCTCAAAGAAGATGTTGCCATCGTTAATTATATGGATGTAACGACGGAAGTAAAATCATCAAAAAAATTAAAGATAAGCCATCGTCGTTTAAAGAAAGCACAAGAACTGGCATCTTTTGGCTATTGGGAGTTTGATGTAGCCGAACAAACAATAACCTCTTCCCTGGGCTTACAAGCCATTTATGGTTTCTCTGAAAAAGAGATAACCTGGGAAAAAATGCAAAAATTAGCTTTGCCGAAATACAGAAAAATAGTAGCAGAGAAACTGCATTCTTTAATTCATAAGGGGAAACCCTATAATATAAGATTTGAAATAAAAAGGAATACCGACGGAGAAATTCGCTGGGTACATTCCATTGCAGAATACAGAGGCAACAAAAATAAAGTATTTGGCATTGTTCACGACATCACGGAACCTTACAATACGAAGGAAGCTTTAAATGAAACGTTAATTGATCTGAGCCTCGCACAGGAAATTTCTAAAACCGGAAACTGGAAATACAATCCGAGAAGCAAGAGTACTTTATGGTCTAAACAATTGTATGCAGTTTTTGAAAGAGATCTCCGTTTACCTCCCCCCTCTTCTGAGGAACTAAAAAAATGCTGCGATTCTACCGGTTATTCCCATTACAAAATAAAAATGTACGAGGCTATAGAAAAGGGAGTGTCCTTTGAGCTACAGATGAAAATAAAAACATTTAGGGGAAAATCAAAGTGGATTAAGGTTATTTGCCATCCGGATGAAAAATGCGGGGATGGCGGGTATTTCTTAAGAGGAACTCTTCAAGACATCACAGAGAGTAAGAAAGTAGAGGAGGAATTAAATCATTCCGGGGAATTGCTTCGAACCATTATAGAACATATTCCTGACGCAATCTACATGAAAGACAAAAGATTTAGAAAAACGATTGCCAACAAAGGAGATATGCAGAACTGTGGAGTCAAAAGTATAGATGAGCTTTTAGGCAAAACCGATCATGAAATTTTCCCTAAAGAAGTGGCTGATTTTTACTTTGAAGACGACAAGCAGGTTATCCAGAAAGGAATACCTGTTATCAACAGGGAAGAGATACTGCCTGACAAAAACTCAGGGCAACGGTGGTTACTAACCACTAAAATACCATTATGGAATAATGAAAATAAGATTATTGGCCTTGTAGGCATTGGTCGTGATATTACTGAACTGAAACAAAAAGAACTAAGACTTCAGTTATTGCAACAAACGATAGAACAAAGCCCTTTGTCTATAACAATTACAAATCAGGAAGGGCACATCGAGTATGTGAACTCAGCGTTTTCAAAAATCACTGGCTATTCCCGTGACGAAATTCTGGGGCGCCCATCATCTATGCTTCTTGAAGCAGGTGAGAATAATGAGAACTACAGGCGCGTTTTTCAAAATACAATACAATCCGGACAAAGCTGGAGTGGAGAACTCCTAAATAAGAAGAAGGATGAAACATTGTTCTGGAACAGCATTGTTTTAGCACCTATTTTCGATAAAAGCCGAAGAATTCATCATTTGGTGGCCATTTCTGAAGATATCTCCGAGAAGAAAAAAATGGTGGAAGAACTAAAAATTGCTAAAGAGAAGGCAGAAGAAAGCGATCGGTTAAAATCGCTCTTTTTAGCAAATATGAGCCACGAAATACGTACACCATTGAATGGGATCATTGGATTTTCTAACTTGATATGTTCCGGAGATGCTGAACCTGATAAACTGGGAATGTATGGCACAATCATCGAAAATTCAGGCAGGCGTTTACTGTCAGTTATTGATGATATTATTGATATTTCAAAAATCCAAGCCAACCAGTTAAAAATTTTTCGGGGAAAATTCGATATTAATGACCTTATCCAAGAGCTCTATGTATTTTATGAAAGTCAGAATTATGAAAAAATAAAAAGCGTGTCTTTCTCCTCACATCTTTGTGAAAATAAAGAGCACCGTTTGATTTTTTCAGACAAAAACCGGTTGTATCAGGTGTTGCGAAACCTGATAGATAATGCGTTCAAATTTACAGACAAGGGGTCTATTGAGTTTGGATGTTGCAACTCTACCGACAAAGAGCTGACCATGTTTGTGAAAGACACCGGCATCGGAATTCAGCCAGAAAAAAAGGACTTAATTTTTCAGTCTTTTCGGCAAGAACAGGAAGGAAGTTCGCGCAAGTATGATGGTTCAGGATTAGGACTAGCTATTGTTTCCGGAATTCTGGAACGGCTTGGTGGTATTATACGAGTTGAGTCGAGACCTGGCAGTGGCTCGGTGTTTTATTTTACATTGCCTCGTGATAACGGAGAGGCAGGAGAAACAGAAGACACCAAACTAGCCCAATCAAAGGAAAGTAAAGTTCAGAAAGGTAAGTGTATTGTTTCTGTAGAAGACGATAAAGCCAGCTTTGAGTACCTGGACATTGTAATAAAATCGCTAGGGTATGAACATGTAAGTTTCGATAATGCATTGGATGTAATAAAATTCCTGGAAAACCATAAGCCCGATCTTATTTTCATGGATGTTCAATTGCCAAAAATGAACGGGTTGGAAGCAACTAAAAAAATAAAAGCTACTCATCCTGATATCCCGGTAATTATACAAACCGCCTATGCCATGAAGACGGATATGGATAAAGCCTACCAGGCTGGTTGCGATGATTATATAACAAAACCAATTTCTTTAAGAATCCTAAAAGAAAAAATAAAGAAATACCTTGGAAATAAATCCTCAGAAAATGCCGAACAGAAATATTAATAATACAAACAAGAATAAGTTGAAAGAACAATTAATTGCCACTATTCTCCCTCCGGGAAGAGAAGAAATACAACTGTAACAATCTGTCTTCAGCCCAGCCAGGCATTAAAACATTCCCAATAGACGTACTATTTAAAATCTTTCACAATTTCGTTTACGCCCTGCAAAATATAGTGTGGACGATATGCAAACTCATTAATGGTTTGCCGCGTTGAGATACCCGATAAAACCAAACATGTATCTATTTCTGCTTCAATTCCGGCTACTATATCAGTATCCATACGGTCACCAATTATAATTGTATCTTCACGTTGAATATTAAGTCTTTTAAGTGCAATACGCATCATTAGTGGATTAGGTTTCCCGACAAAATAGGCTTGTTTCCCGGTAGCCAGTTCAATAGGAGCAATCAGTGCTTTGGTTGCCGGCGCAATACCATTTTCAATAGGGCCGCTTAGGTCAGGATTGGTTCCTACCAGACGAGCCCCCTGATTTACAAGGTTCACTGCCTTTTCAATCACCTCGTAGCTATACGAACGGGCCTCCCCCATTACCACATAATCCGGATCGATGTTATTACTTGAATAACCAGCATTATAAATGGCATTGATTAATCCGGCCTCGCCAATAATATAAGCGCTTCCATTAGCTTTCTGGCTTTGCAGAAATGATGCAGTTGCTAGGGCGCTGGTATAAAAATGTTCAGGCCCCACATCCAGCCCCATCCGAAACAACTTTCCCTGAAGCTCTTTTATAGTTCGCTCGCTGGAGTTAGTGAGAAAAACAAATTTTTTATCCTCGTCTTTTAGCCACGAAACAAACTCTTTTACGCCATCAAGAATCTTATTCCCGTGGTAAATAACACCGTCCATATCACAGATAAAACCTTTTTTATTTCGTATACTTTCTATGATCGATTTACTTGCCATTACCTTTTGCTATAATTATTTGTGTTTATTTTGTATCCAGAGCGTTAAATTACAATCTTTCCACAGATTTCCGGCTCATTCAATTGTTTTTATTGGAGAAATTTGCAGGAAGATAAAATTCCGTATGAAATTACTTTTCAAGTAAAAGTCAATGCAAACTAAAAACTTAAAGTGCTTCTATAAACTTGTAGCCTCAGTTTCTGTTTATTCAGATGAGTATTACCGAACAGATTTATTATACTACTTTTAGGAAATTTTTCTAATTATGTTACCAAAGATCTCGAGAATAACAGAGCCCAAACCGAATATTTCTACTGCTTTTCTTATGGATTGTGTGGAACAACTCTCTTCACCGGAATTGGCTGAAAATGAAAAAGAATATATACAATCCAGACTATTGGAAACGGACACCTGTGTGGTACACAGATACCCCGGAACATTATTCTTCAACCTTAACAAAGAAATTTCAAACTACCAAAAAGAAAAAGTTCGTGTAGCCGGAGCAAAGCTATTCGAAATACTCAAAGAAGAAAAAACGGGAACAGTCAAAATACAAAATTACAGTAACCCTAAGTTGATAGTTCCTTTTCTTGAAGGACTTTTATTAGCCAGCTACAAATTCTCAAAATACAAAACTGAAAAGGATGAATTTACATTACAGGAAATTTTCCTGTTTGACGAAATAATTACAGACGAAGAAATTACAGAGCTACAAAATGTTATAAAGGCTGTTTTTTATGCCCGCGATTTAGTAAATGAACCACTTTCGTTCCTAACGGCAACACAACTATCAAAAGAAATAGAGAAACTGGGAGCAGAGGCAGGCTTTTTAGTAGAAGTTTTCAATAAAAAAAAGATAGAAACGCTAAAAATGGGAGGATTACTAGCGGTAAATAAAGGAAGCATTGACCCGCCAACCTTTACCACCCTGGAATGGACCCCTAAAAATGCAAGAAATAAAAAGCCGGTAGTTTTAATTGGAAAAGGTGTTGTTTATGACACAGGTGGGCTTAGCCTAAAACCCACACCAAAATCAATGGATTTTATGAAAAGCGACATGGCTGGCGCAGCGGCTGTTATTTCTACCATTTATGCAGTAGCAAAAAACCAGCTACCGGTTCATGTAGTAGGTTTAATTCCAGCCACAGATAACCGACCAGATGGCAACGCTTATGTGCCAGGAGACATAATCACAATGTTTGACGGCACCACTGTTGAAGTAAAAAATACCGATGCTGAAGGCAGGTTATTGCTGGCGGATGCATTAAGTTACGCAAAAAAATATGATCCCGAGCTGGTAATTGATATTGCCACGTTAACAGGAGCAGCAGAAATTGTTGCCGGACATCAGGCAATTGTGGGAATGGGAAATACTGAAGATTTTCTCTCTCTGCTTAAAACGACAGGCAATGAAACTTACGAACGTATTATTGAGGTGCCTTTATGGGAAGAATATGCAAAACCGCTAAAATCAGCTATTGCCGATTTAAATAATCTGGGTACCCGGGAAGCCCAGTCAACTGTTGCCGGAAAATTTCTGGAACATTTTACTGATTATAACTGGATACACCTTGATTCTGCAGGCGTTTCATATTTCTTTGAAAAAGACAGCTATCGCCCGGAAGGAGGAACCGGTATCGGAACCCGGTTGCTCTTTAACTTTTTGAAAAAATTCAATTAAAAACGTAACTTTGCCCTCCCCTGAAAAGGGAACGCATTTATCTGAAACCAAAACAAAATGACAAATCAGGAAATTATAAGAATAGGAATATCACACGGAGATATTAACGGAATTGGATATGAAGTAATTATGAAAACATTACTAGATCCGCGTATTCTGGAAATGTGTACACCTATCGTTTATGGGTCACCCAAAGTAGCTGCCTACCATAGAAAAGCTTTAAACATTGATAATTTGAGCTTTAACCATATCCGCACAACCAAAGAGGCAACACCACGCAAAGCACACATTATCAACTGTATTGATGAGAATGTACGCGTTGAATTGGGAAAGCCAACTCCTGCTGCGGGAGAATCGGCTTTTCTGGCCCTGGATCGGGCGACTTCCGATCTGGAAAAAGGATATATTGACGCACTGATTACTGCTCCAATTAACAAGGACACTATTCAAAGCGACCATTTTAACTTTCCCGGCCATACAGAGTTTCTGGCACAAAAATTTAATTCCGAGAATTATGCCATGCTAATGGTCAGTGAAACGATGAAAATGGGAGTTGTTACCACACATCTTCCTATTTCCAAAGTAGCATCAAGTTTGTCTAAAGAAATGATTTTATCGAAAATCAGGATTATTTCTAAATCGCTGCAACAGGATTTTGCAATAACCAAACCAAGAATTGCTGTCTTCGGTTTAAATCCACATGCAGGAGATAACGGATTACTGGGAAGTGAAGAAAAGGAAATTATAATTCCAGCCATTATTCAGGCTAAAAAAGAAGGTATAATTGCATTGGGGCCTTATCCTGCAGATGGATTTTTTGGTTCAGAAGATTACCGGAAGTTTGATGCTATTTTAGCAATGTACCACGATCAGGGTTTAATACCATTCAAACTTGCCTCTTTTGAACGGGGAGTGAACTACACTGCCGGATTACCTGTAATCAGAACATCGCCGGCTCATGGCACAGCTTATGCCTTGGCAGGAGAAGATAAAGCTTCTCCTGAGTCATTCAGGCAAGCATTATATTTAGCTATTGACATCTATAAAAACCGCGAGATTTATAAAGAAATCAGCCAAAATCCGCTAAGAAGATACGAAATCAATCCAAACCAGATAGATGAAAGCGTAGATATTGAAGCGGAGGATGATCCAACATTATAAACCTTCCTAGAAATGTATGAATTTATTCGGGGAACCATTGCTGAATTAAATCCGGCCAGTATCGTTGTTGATGTTGGCGGGGTTGGCTACTTTGTTAATATTTCACTAAATACGTACAGTAAACTTAATGGCAGAAAAGATACACATCTGCTTTTACATCAGGTTGTACGTGAAGATGCCCATATACTCTATGGTTTTGCAGAAAAAGGTGAACGCGATTTGTTTCGAAACCTGATATCGGTAAACGGTGTAGGGGCCAATACGGCAATTATGATGCTTTCATCGCTAACAGCAGATGAAATTACAGCTGCTGTTACTACAGAGAATGTAGCCGTTTTAAAAGCAGTAAAAGGGATTGGTGCAAAAACAGCCCAGCGTATTATAATAGACCTGAAAGACAAGCTGGCAAAAACAGCAGAAATCAGTCAAATTTTACATGCTCCAAACAATACTATACGAAATGAATCGTTATCAGCATTAGTCATGCTTGGTTTTGCAAAAAAGGATGCGGAGAAAGTAGTTTCCAAACTGTTACAGGAAGATCCGGTGGCAACCGTTGAAAGTGTGATAAAAATGGCGCTAAAAAAATTGTAGTCAAACAAATTATATTAAACCAAATTTATACAAAAGAAAAACCTGGAATGACAGACGAATAATGAAAGAAGAGCAAACGTAAAAACGTTGTTGCCAGCTTTATTGAAACCAAATTTTACCAGAGCAATCTGGAACAGCTTTTAATGTGATATTTAGTACGTATTAAGGTTATGGAATTAACCCTTTTTTTTCGATATATATATATAGCTTTTCTATTTACCTTCCTATTTGCCCCTGTTAAACAAATCAAAGGAAATGGTTTGCCAGAATTAGTATTGACGTTACCACCGGATACTGTTAGGATTGACACCACAGGTACGTTACCATTCCCATTTAATGATCAGCCTGCTTTTGGAGAAGTAGAACAGGATTCGTTAAAACTGTTTTTAAATCAGCCGGATAACATTAAATACGAGGTCGAATACGATGCGGAAACAGGTCAGTATATTTTTTACGAAAAAATGGGCAACCTGAATTACAGGCTGCCTCAAACAATGTCTCTTGAAGATTACGTTCATTATGATTTTGAAAAATCAATACAAGACTATTGGAGACAACGGACAAGAGTAGAGAGCCAGGAAGCCAGAAGCGGTATTATTCCCAAGCTCACCGTTGGAGGAGAGGCCTTCAACCGCATTTTCGGAGGCAATACAGTTAATATACAGCCTCAGGGATATGTGGAAGTTAGCTTTGGCTACCAAATGAACACCACCGAAAACCCCGCCATTCCGGAAAGACTGAGAAAGGTTCCCACATTCGATTTTGATGAAAAAATACAGATGAATGTTACCGGGCAAATTGGTACTAAAATGAATATGCGGGTGAATTACAATACCGAGGCCACTTTCGATTATGAGAATAAAATGAACATCGAATATACTGGGGAAGAAGATGAAATACTAAAGAAAATAGAAGCAGGGAATGTTTCTCTTCCTTTGAACGGAACTCTGATTACCGGTGCCTCGAACCTATTTGGTGTAAGGGCTGATATGCAGTTTGGTAAATTATCGCTAAGTACATTATTTTCGCAAAGTAAAGGAGAAACCAAAACAGTGGAAACCGAAGGCGGAGCACAAATTACCAGTTTCGAGATTTCTGCTGCCGATTATGATGCAAACCGTCACTTTTTTCTTGCACAATACTTTCGGGATCATTATGATGAATGGCTGCGCAACACAGCCGTTCCCCGTTCGCCAATATATATCAACAAAGTTGAAATATGGGTAACCAATAAATCAGGTAATTTCTCCGAGTCGAGAAATATTCTTGCGTTCCAGGATATGGGAGAACACGCCCCAAATATTTATAACGAAATACCTGCTTTTCAGGAAACACAAGCTCTTCCATACCCTGAAAACATATTCCCGGGCAATAATGCCAACGGCCTCTATTATGAAATGGCCAATACATATAACAGTGTACGAACGGTAGAAAACATAACATCAGCAATGGCCCAGTTCAGCCCTGGCTTTGTAGGTGGACAGGATTTTGAAAAAATCGAACAGGCCCGTAAACTTAGTGAGTCGGAATATACCATAAACCGCAATTTAGGATACATTTCCTTAAACACATCTTTAAATGCCGATGAAGTACTGGCAGTTGCTTTTAGCTACACATCCAATGGAGCAACCTTTCAGGTAGGTGAATTTTCAACCGATGGGGTAAATGCTCCGCAAACCCTTTTACTAAAACTATTAAAGGGAACAAACCTCACCCCCAGTCTCCCTACATGGAAATTGATGATGAAAAACGTGTATAACCTTAATGCATATCAACTCTCAAATGAAGATTTTGAGTTGAACGTGGTGTACATGAACGACTCAACAGGAAACTACATTAATTATATTCCCGAAGGAAGGATAAACGGGCACATCCTTTTGGAAGTAATGAACCTGGATAAATTAAATAAACAACAGGATCCATATAAAGACGGTATATTCGATTATATTGAGGGCATCACGGTAAACTCCAACTCGGGGCGCATTATTTTTCCGGTGTTGGAACCATTCGGAAAACATCTGGCCGATTCTTTACGAAACCAGGTGCTCATTGACAAGTATACCTTCCAATCACTATACGATTCTACACGGGTTATTGCAGAGCAGGATGCAGAGCACAATAAATTCAAACTAACAGGAACATATAAAGGCTCCTCAAGTTCTGACATCTCGCTGGGGGCGCTGAATCTTGCACAGGGTTCGGTTAAAGTAACTGCCGGAGGGCGAACTCTTACTGAAAATGTTGACTACACAGTAGACTACACGCTGGGATCGGTAAAAATCATAAACCAGGCACTTCTTGAAGCAGGCACACCTATTCAGGTTTCTACAGAAAGCCAGGATTTATTTACCATGCAGCAGAAAACATTAATGGGAACCCATGCAAACTATGCGTTTTCAGATAATTTTAATGTTGGTGCCACTATGTTGTATATGCATGAAAGGCCGCTTACGCAAAAAGTAGATTATGGTGAAGACCCTATTTCAAACGTAATGCTTGGCATGGATGCCCGTTATTCAGCCGAGAGCATGTTCCTTACCAAAGCGGTTAATGCACTACCTTTCTACAGTACAAATACAACTTCCAGTATTGATGTAGAAACAGAAGTTGCCAAATTAATTCCGGGGCACTCAAAAGCAATAAACAAAAGTGGAACAGCTTATATTGACGATTTTGAAGGAACCAAAACCTCCATTGATTTAAAGACCAGACAATCGTGGGTGTTGGCAAGTACCCCTCAATTTCAGGAAGATATTTTTCCGGAAGGGAGACTTACCAACGAGCTTTCATATGGATACAATCGGGCAAAACTGGCATTTTATACCATAGACCCTCTTTTCCTTCGAAATAATAGCTTAACACCTGATTATATAAAGAATGATCCCCAGAAAGAATATCAGTCAAATCATTTCGTTCGGGAAGTTTACGAAAAAGAAATTTTCCCGGCGAAAGAATCTCCGGTAGGGCAGCCTACTAATATTCCGGTTTTTGATTTGGCATTTTATCCAGATGAAAGAGGACCCTATAATTACGATACAGGTACATCAAACTATTCAGCAGGGGTAAACGAAGATGGTTCCTTAAGCGCTCCGGAAACCCGCTGGGGAGGGATAATGCGAAAAATTGAAAGTAGCGACTTTGAAACATCCAATATTGAGTTTATTGAGTTTTGGGTTATGGACCCCTTTGCTAATGACTCTCTGGGAACGATGGAAGGAGGCGATTTATACTTTAACCTGGGAGATATATCTGAAGATATTTTAAAAGATTCCAGAAAATCATTTGAAAATGGCTTACCAACAAGCGATCAACTAGCAAATATTGACACAACTGCCTGGGGGCGTGTTTCTACGTTGCAGTCACTGGTTAATGCTTTTGACAATAACCCTCAATCCAGAAAATACCAGGACGTTGGATTCGATGGGTTGGGAGATGATGATGAACGTACTTTTTTTGAACAATATCTTGAGGAGCTCAGGCTGCATGTAAACGACGATGCATTCGAAAAGGCATTTGATGATCCGTCAACCGATGATTATATGTACTTCCGCAGCTCTAAATACGATGATGCAAAAGCCGGAATTTTGGAACGCTATAAAAAGTACAATGGCCCTGAAGGTAATTCTCCTACCACAGAAATATCGCCAGAACCATATCCTACATCACAAACAACCGTTCCGGATATTGAAGACATAAATAACGACAACACCTTAAATGAATACGAAAGGTATTATCAATACAGGGTAAGCGTTAGAAAAAATGACATGGAAGTTGGGAAGAATTATATTACTGATATAAAAAAGAGCCGTGTTGAATTAAAAAACAAAATTGTAAGCGAGGTAAAATGGTACCAATTTAAAATTCCGGTGCGGGAACCGGATAAAGTTATTGGCAACATCAACGATTTTAAATCGATACGGTTTATGAGGATGTTTATGCGTGGGTTTAAGGATTCAGTGATTATGCGTTTTGCAACCCTCGATTTGGTTCGTGCTGATTGGCGACGTTACACCAAACCCATTGGAGAAACAGGTTCATCCTCACCCAATGCAACTTTTGATGTTTCTGCCGTAAGCATTGAAGAAAACGGAAGCCGTCAACCGGTAAACTATGTTCTTCCTCCGGGAATTGACCGTGTAATAGATCCTGCCAATCCTCAACTGCGGCAATTAAACGAGCAGTCGATGGTATTAAAAGTTACCGACCTTGAACAAGGAGATGCCAGGGCCGCATATAAGGCAATTTATATGGATTTCAGAAGGTATAAACGGTTAAAACTTGAAGTCCACGCCGAAGAAATGGAGGATTATCCACTAGACGATGATGAATTATCATTTTTTATACGATTGGGATCTGATTACAATTACAACTATTATGAATATGAAGTTCCCCTGGCATTAACCCCTGCCAGTTCAACTTATAATAACGAAAGCGAGACAGATCGCTACATTGTTTGGCCGGATGCCAACCGGGTTGATATTCCACTGGAACTGTTTACCAACGCCAAGCTCGACCGTAACGATGAAATGCGAAGAGCTGGCTCAACTATTACAATTCAGGATGTATACGAAGAGATACACGATGGATGGAACAAAAATAAGAACCGGATAAAAATAAAAGGTAGCCCAAACCTGGGCAATGTTCAGGTTGTAATGATGGGGATTCGAAACAAGCGCAGAACATTAAACACGGGCCCCAAGTCGGTAGAAGTATGGACCAATGAGTTACGCCTTACCGATTTTGATGAAGATGGAGGCTGGGCAGGAAACGCAAGAGTATCTGCACGTTTGGCTGATCTGGGTAGTGTTACCGTTGCAGGGCGCACCCGCTCCGCCGGTTTTGGAAGCATTAGCGAAAACATTAACAACAGGCAGCTAAACGATGTAAACGAAATTGACGTTGCGACTTCACTTGATTTGGGACGCTTCTTTCCGGAAAAGGCTGGAGTGCGAATTCCAATGTATTATGGTTATTCAAAAAGCGTGAGCAACCCTGAATATAACCCACTGGAACCTGATATAAAAATGGATAAATCTCTGGAACGAGCCCAGAACAAACAAGAAAAGGATTCCATTAAATATATTGCTCAGGATGTAGTTACCAGAAAAAGCCTCAACTTTACAAATGTGAAGATTGAACCACAAAAGGAAAAAACCAAAACGCATTTGTGGGATCCATCCAACTTTGCAGTTTCTTATTCCTACAATGAGGTATTCAAGAGAAGCATCAACACAGAATACAACCTGGACAAAACATACCGGGGTATGTTATCATATAATTACAGCAGCCGGCCAAAAATCATACGCCCCTTTAGTAAAATAGGTTTTCTGAACAAAGGCCCATTGAAATTAATCGGCGACTTTAACTTCTATCCGCTACCAACGCAGATTTCATTCCGAACCGATTTGTACAGGAGGTACCATGAAACAAAATCGAGAAACATAACCAACCCCAACCTTATTTTACCCGTTTCATATGAAAAAGATTTCCTGTGGAACCGCTATTTCGATTTAAGATACGATTTATCGCAATCACTAAAATTTGATTTCTCTTCAAGAAGTACATCCCGAATTGACGAACCGGAAGGCAGGCTCAATCGTGAGGATGACGATTACCAGATGAAAAAAGATTCCATTTTAAGTAACTTGTGGAGCCTGGGCCGTCCAACACTTTACGGACACGATTTCAATGCAAATTATAACATTCCAATTAACAAGATAAAACCACTTAATTTTATTTCATCTTCTATCCGCTACCAGGGAACTTATGACTGGCAGGCAGGACCAATTACCGGAGATACCATCAATCTGGGAAATACGTTACAAAACTCACGAAATGTTACAGTTAACGGAAACATGAATCTGAGTTCGCTATATAACAAAGTCCCCTACTTTAAAAAACTGAATGAAAAATTCAAGAGAACAGGACGGAGCCGGTACAGCCTTAACAGACGTTCAGGTGGAGGGCGAACACAGGAAAACGAACAGCCCCAGCCACAAAAAAAAGAAGCTAAAACTTTTACCAGGAATGTAAAACTGGCAGCAAACGAACCACAAAAGCTAACACATAAACTCAATACAAAAAAAGTACGGGTGGTTGCCACTGGAGTTGGAGGGAAAATTATACCAGGGAAAACCAATATAATTGATGTTAATACTGTTGAATTCGTTCCACAAGCCGATGCTGCTCAGGCCATGATTACGGTTACCGGAAAACCAGGCGACCAGAGCTTCGCAAGAGATATGCTGGATTTAACAACCCGGATGTTAATTGGTGTACGAACATTTTCAATTAATTACAGCAAAAATGGAGCTACAGTGCTTCCGGGCTATTTACCGGAGCCATCCTTCTTCGGAGCTGGAAATTACTCGCCCAATCAAGAGATGTTTAATGGCAATTACGGTTCCAGTTTTGCACCTGGCTGGCCATTCCTTTTGGGCTGGCAAGATCGTGATTTTGCCAAACGTGCTGCATCAAAAGGATGGCTCACAACCGATTCTACATTAAATATGCCCTTCATTTTAAGAAGCAATGAGCGTATTAACCTGCGGGCAGTTGTTGAACCCCTTCCCGACCTTCGGATTGATATTACTGCCGATCGAGCTTTCTCTAAAAATATAAGTGAATTTTATAATTACGATGCATCTACAGGGGCATTTAATGCCAACAGTTTAACGGAAACAGGGAACTTTAGCATGTCGACCCTTACCTGGGGAACAGCTTTTTTTGCGATCGGCAAAGGTGAAGTCCATCAGTCGGATGCTTTTGAAAAGATGAAAAACAACCGGCTAATTATTGCCGAAAGGCTTGCTTCACAGCGCAACCCTGATAATGATTATGGATACGATCCTTCAGATACAGATCCGGAAACGGGATTCCCTGTTGGGTACGGACCAACATCTGTAGAGGTTTTGGTTCCATCGTTTCTGGCAGCATACCAGAATAAAGATCCGCATTCAGTTTCGTTGGGTCTCTTCCCATCCATACGTTATATTCGACCCAACTGGCGAATTCAATACGAAGGAATGGTTTCGCGAATTCCGGGCTTAAACAGGATAATGAAATCGCTGAACTTTACACATGCCTATCGTTCAACTTACAACGTAGGTTCATATATTACCAACCTGAATTATTTTGAACAGTCTGACGGATTTAATTATATGCGCGATATGGCAAACAATTTTATCTCTCCATACGATTTTAATTCAGTAAATATTATGGAGACTTTTAGCCCGCTTATCAACATGGATATTATGTGGGTAAATGATTTAACAACCCGTGCCGAAGTAAAACGTTCGCGAAGTATGACCCTTGCATTTGCCAACAACCAGTTAACTGAAGTTTTAAGTAATGAATATACGCTGGGAGTAGGTTACCGTTTTACACGAATGGATCTAATCGTTAAAACCAAAAACTCGCAAAAATCATATTCAAATGACTTAAACGTGCGTGCCGATTTTTCATACAGAAAAAACAAAACAGTATTGCGAAAAATTGTTGAAAACGACGATCAGATAACCGCCGGACAAAGTGCTTTTACAGTTAAAACAACCGCAGATTATATGCTCAGCGATCGGTTTCAGCTACGCGTATTCTACGACAAAGTACTAAACGACCCGTTTACATCGCTATCATACCCAACTTCAAACACCAATTTTGGAATAAGTTTCAGATTTACACTGGCCCAGTAAGGAATCGTTATGAACAGATTTATTTTGTCTGTAAAATTTACGTAGCACAATAAACAAGGCATTTCTGAAACTTTTTCAAAAAAAGGGTTGTTTTTAAACGAAAAATTTTATTCTTTTGGATCATATTTGGTAAAAATGAAAAAATTAAATACAATATGGCTTCCGTGGTGGGGTCTTCTTACGTAAGTTAGGAGTTAAGAGCCATATTGGTATTTTTAAAGATATTACAAAATGGACCTGCTCCTTAAAAAAGAGCAGGTTTTTTTATATATAGTTTGAAATGATGAAATTAAATAGAAATAATTGGTGGTGGCCAGGAAACTTTTTACAAAACCGTGAAGAGAAGTAATGCCATTGCCAAAAAATTAGGAAAGCGGCTCATCGAATCACGGTGAGCCGCTTTTTTTTGCTTTGTTCAAAAAAGAAAAATATAAATAATAACAGCAGCTTTTACCATTCCTGGTTAGGAACTCAAAAAGCTAAAAAGAATGAAAATGGAAAAGTTAAATTTTAAACCTGTTGTTCGTAAAATTCTTGCTGACACGGTAACCCCGGTTAGCATTTACCTCCGGTTGCGAACTCTTTATCCCAAAGCCATCCTACTGGAAAGTTCTGATTATCACGGGCACGAGAATGCCTACTCTTTTATCTGCTTCAATCCGGTTGCATGCTTCACTGTAAATAATGGCGAAGTAACAAAAGAACTTCCCGGAAACCGCAAAGAAAAGTTCAGTCTCTCCGAAACACGGAAACTGGATAACGAACTGGATGAGTTCTTTAAAATGTTTAATGTAACAGGGAACGAAATTGAATTGCCGGCCAACGGATTATTTGGATACATTAATTTTGATGCAGTTCAGCACTTCGAAAATATTCAGTTCCATAATCCAAAAAAGGAAGAATACCAGGTGCCGGAGGTAAAGTATTGTTTTTATAAATACGTTGTAGCTATCGACCATCATAAAAATGTAATTCACATGATTGAAAATATATTTGAAGATGATGAGTCACAAATGGATTACATTCATCACTTACTTGTAAACCTTACATTTTCAACGGTAAATTTCAAAACGATAGGCTCTGAGTCGTCGAACATTAGCGACGACGAATATAAACAAATGGTAACCAAAGGGAAGGAACATTGTTACCGTGGCGATGTTTTCCAAATAGTTTTAAGCCGGCAGTTTGCACAGGAATTTGAAGGAGACGATTTTAATGTTTACCGCTCGCTGCGTTCCATTAACCCGTCCCCTTATTTATTTTATTTTGATTATGGCGACTATCGTATTTTCGGTTCCAGTCCGGAAGCAGAAATACGTATTCAAGATAACAAAGCGTACATTCATCCGATTGCCGGAACATTCAAACGTACAGGAAACGATGAACAGGATCGTGCGTTAGCAGAAAAACTAAGTAAAGACCCAAAAGAAAATGCAGAGCATGTTATGCTGGTAGATTTGGCCCGGAACGATTTAAGCCGGAATGCAGACAATGTAACTGTGGAAACTTATCGCGAAGTCCAATTTTACTCGCATGTTATTCATCTGGTATCTCAGGTTTCAGGAGAAATCGCCGACGACACCAACCTGGTAAAAGTACTGGGAGAGACATTTCCCGCAGGGACTCTTTCCGGTGCGCCTAAGTACAAAGCCATGGAACTGATAGATAAATATGAGAATCAAAACCGCGGCTATTATGGCGGCTGCATTGGTTATCTGGGGTTTGATCGTTCGGTGAACCATGCTATTATGATACGATCCTTTTTGAGTAAAAACAACAAACTGTTTTACCAGGCTGGTGCTGGAATTGTTGCCGACTCGCAGGAAGAAAACGAACTTCAGGAAGTAACCAACAAACTGGCAGCACTAAAGAAAGCCATCGAAATGGCAAAACATATTAATTAATAACTTCGGTCATTTCGAATCTGTGGTACGAAGATGAGAGATCTGTTTCAATAAGAAAATCTTTCCTCACACACTCATTGAAATGACAACAAAGAGATTAACAACAATGAAAATAGTAGTAATAGACAATTATGATTCGTTCACTTACAACCTGGTGCACGCTATCAAAAAGATATCTGGTCAGCCGGTAGATGTTTTTCGCAACGACCAAATAGAACTGACAGATCTGGAAAAATACGACAAAATTATTTTGTCTCCCGGTCCGGGAATACCTGAGGAAGCAGGACTTCTTTTAGACATTATAAAATTGTATGCTTCTACAAAGAGTATGCTCGGTGTTTGTCTGGGACATCAGGCCATAGGAGAAGCTTTTGGCGGAAAACTTCACAATATGAAAAGGGTTCTGCATGGCATTGCTACACCAGTTGAACTAACCAAAAATAAATCTGTTCTTTTTGACGGATTACCAAACCATTTCGATGTAGGGCGCTATCACTCATGGATTGTACAGGATGAAAATTTACCAGCATGTTTCGAGGTAACCAGTTATGATAATGATGGTTTTATCATGAGTATGAAACACAAGGAATTTGATGTTGAAGGCGTTCAGTTTCACCCGGAATCGGTATTAACGCCACTGGGTGAAAGAATAATTGAAAACTGGTTGAGGGGCAAGAAATAGAATGAAAGTTTGATAATGAGCATATTACAGATTGAAGTAAAAAGCCTAAAATCATAAAAATGAAAGACACATTACAATATTTGTTTAAAGGAAACACCCTCACACGGGAACAGGCTAAATCCAGCTTAATAGAAGTTGGAAAAGGAATGCATTCCGATGCTGAATTTGCCTCCTTTCTAACGGTTTTTAAGATGCGCCCCCTTACATCTGAAGAATTGGCCGGGTTCCGCGATGCAATGGTAGAATTAAGCTTGCCTGCCGACCTTTCGGAATACAACGCCATTGATGTGGTTGGAACCGGAGGCGACGGAAAGAATACATTTAATATTTCTACGCTTGCCTGTTTTGTTATTGCCGGAGCCGGTGTAAATGTAACAAAACATGGGAATTATGCAGCAACCTCAACCAGCGGCTCATCTAATGTGCTTGAATACATGGGGTATAAATTTAGCAACGATATTGCCAAACTAAAAAACGATCTGGAAAAAGGGAATTTCTGTTTTATGCATGCGCCTCTTTTTCATCCGGCAATGAAACATATTGCCCCCGTTCGCAAAGCATTGAAGGTTCCCACTTTTTTCAACATTCTAGGCCCGATGATTAATCCGTCATCTCCAAAATATCAGCTGTTGGGTGTAAATAATGATGAAAATTTTGAGCACTACAAGAATGTATACAAAACGCTGGATATAAACTTTATGATTGTTAACAGTATTGATGGATACGATGAAGTTTCGCTGACCGATGATACTCATTTTGTCACCAAAGTAGAGGAAGCAAATATCGCTCCTTCTGATTTTGGCTTTGCAAAAATTGCTCCTGAAAAACTATTTGGAGGAGAATCTGTAGAGGAGGCAGCCAGGATTTTCAAAAATGTATTGGAAGGAAATGCTACACCGGAACAAAACAATGTGGTAATTGCCAATGCGGCTTTGGGATTAAAGGTTGTTTTTTCAGAAAAAGAATTAAAAGAATGCATTGACATGGCTACACAATCTTTACAAAGTGGAAAAGCGTTGGAAAAATTAAAGGCAGTAATAAATTAAATGTTATACTGTATATGCAGCTTAAAGATGGTAAATTTGTCTCCAGAAAGAAATTTTCTTCTCTTGTGTGTATAAGAATGACAAAAAATAAATAAAAGATGACTATTCTCGACAAAATTATTGAAGCTAAAAAGGAAGAAGTTACCCGGCAAAAAGCACTGGTCTCTTCTGAAATACTCAAAGAAATTCCTGATTTTAACAGGGAATGCATCTCTTTAAAAGCAAGTTTGCTAAAAAAGAATTCATCCGGAATTATTGCTGAATTCAAACAAAAATCTCCATCGAAGGGAATAATTAATCCATCGGCAAAAGTTGAAGAAGTTACAAAAGCTTATACTGATGCAGGAGCAGCAGGATTATCGGTATTAACCGAATGCAACTTTTTTGGCGGTTCGCAAGCAAACCTGATAAAAGCAAGGGAAATGAACCCGGAAATCCCCATTCTTCGCAAAGATTTTATGATTGATCCGTACCAGATAATTGAGGCGAAAGCCTATGGCGCTGATGTAATCCTGCTTATTGCTGCCTGCCTGGAAAACCACCTGGCAAAAACACTTGCGCAGAAAGCAAAGGAATTGGGAATGGAAGTTTTAATGGAAGTACACAATGCTGGGGAATTGGAAAAAGTAAATGATTCTGTCGACATTGTAGGCATCAATAACCGTGATTTAAAAACATTTATTGTTGATGTTGAGAATTCAGTAAAACTCGGAAAACTCATTCCCGATCGATTTGTAAAAATTTCAGAAAGTGGATTGTCCGGAGCGAAGGAAATACATTACCTGCGGGAGAATGGGTTCAAAGGATTTCTGATTGGAGAAACATTTATGAAAACAGAGAATCCAGGGGAAACCTGTAAAAGGTTCATTGAAGAGTTGAGAAAGTAATGAAAAAATCACCTTTCGACGCCGCTCAAAGTGACATCAGACTGAGCGAAGTCGAAGTCTGATTAACAATTTAAACATGACACAACAACTAAAAATAAAAGTTTGCGGAATGAAATTTACCCAGAATCGCGAAGAGGTTGAAAAGCTTCCGGTAGATTTATTGGGATACATTTTTCACCCGCCATCCAAGCGTTATGTGGGAGAAGAGCCGCAGTTAGGGTTATTCAATTCCGGGAAATCAAAAGTAGGTGTTTTTGTTGATGAAAACGCTTTTGAAATCTTAGGATTGGCTAAAAACCTGGGGATAGAGTGGATACAGTTGCACGGAAAAGAAAATCCGCAAACGTGCCGCTTACTAAAAAAGCAGGGTCTAAAAATCATTAAAGCCTTTAGTGTTGATGAGAATTTTGCTTTCCATAAAACATTGCCTTATGAAGAAGAAGTAGATTATTTTCTGTTCGATACAAAAACAAATCTACCGGGAGGTTCAGGAAAAAAGTTTGACTGGAATACATTAGAAAATTACACAGGCGAAACACCCTTCTTCTTAAGTGGAGGAATTAATTCCGAAGATGTGGAAAGTATAACAACAGTAAAGCATCCAAAATTAGAAGGTTTAGACTTAAATAGTGGTTTTGAAGAAGAGCCCGGGCTAAAAAACATTGAGAAATTAAAAAAATTTATCACTGAAATTCAATCTCTGTGAAACTTTATGTAAGTCTGCTTGACCTCTGTAGTAAGAATTTCTTAACCACAGAGTACACAATGAAGACACAGAGAAACAGAGAAGCAAAAAATAAATGGAACAACCATGATTCAAGATAAACGCAAGCGGAAATAACTTAAATTCTTTGTCTTGTGTCTTGGTTCAAATTTTAAACAAATGAAATACGGAATTAACGAAAAAGGATATTATGGTGAATTTGGTGGTGCATGGATTCCAGAAATGATGTACACCAACATCGATGAATTAAAAACCAGGTATTTGGAAATCATCGAATCGGAAGAATTTAAAAATGAATTCAACCAGTTAATGAAAGATTATGTGGGACGGCCATCCCCACTTTATTATGCTGGCAGAATGTCGGCACATTACGGCTCGCATATTTATTTAAAACGCGAGGATCTCAATCACACAGGTTCACACAAATTAAATAATACGGTTGGACAAATTCTCCTTGCCCTAAAGTTGGGAAAAACGAGAATTATTGCCGAAACCGGAGCCGGGCAACATGGAGTTGCAACTGCTACTGTATGTGCTTTAAAAGGAGTTAAGTGTGTTGTTTATATGGGGGCACTAGACGTTTCGAGGCAGGCACCCAATGTAAAAAAAATGAAGATGCTGGGAGCAGAAGTTGTTCCCGTGCACAGCGGAAACAAAACGCTGAAAGATTCAACGAATGAAGCCATGCGCGACTGGATCAATAACCCGGAAGACACCCACTACATCATTGGGTCGGTGGTTGGCCCGCATCCTTTCCCGGATATGGTAGCCCGTTTCCAGTCTGTTATTAGCTCTGAGATGCGTAAACAATTGCTGGAACAAACCGGAAATGAACTCCCTACCCGGGTACTGGCATGCGTAGGAGGCGGAAGTAATGCAGCCGGGGCGTTTTACCATTTTCTTGAGGAAGAAACAGTTGAACTTATTGGAGTAGAAGCTGCAGGAAAAGGAGTTGACACCGGGGAGACAGCAGCAACTTTAACCGTTGGCTCACCTGGCGTTCTGCACTCCAGCAAAACGGTGCTAATGCAAACAGAAGATGGACAAATTACAGAACCTTATTCCATTTCCGCAGGATTGGATTACCCGGGAATTGGGCCTTTACACTCGCATCTTTTCAAAACCGGTCGAGCAAAATATCTTTCTGCAACTGATGAAGAAGTGTTAAAAGCAGCTCTTCTGTTAACCCAGAAAGAGGGAATTATACCAGCTCTTGAATCAGCCCATGCACTGGCTGCTTTGGAAAAAATTAAGATGACCCCGGAAGATGTAAATGTGATTAACCTTTCAGGAAGTGGAAACAAAGATATGGAAACTTACCTGGATTATTTTGGATATTAGAAAAAGTACAGAGTTGTGTGTATATAGTAATTATATTTTGAAGAGACATTGTATGTCTGAATCAAATACACCCTAATTTATGAGTATTTATAATCTCAAATCTAATTATTGAAAAATGAAACTACCATGATTAAGATATAAACACAGACAAGAATAATTAAAATACTCCGTCTTGTGTTTTGATTCTTGGATCTTGGTTCTAATTTTTAACATATGAAAAACAGAATAAATCAACTTTTCGAAACAAAAAAAGAGAATATATTTTCGGTCTATTTTACTGCCGGTTTTCCAAATTTGAATGACACGGTTCAAATTATTCAGGAATTAGAAAAAAATGGCGTTGACCTTATTGAAATTGGAATTCCGTTTTCTGATCCAACAGCCGATGGTCCAACCATTCAGCATAGCAGTGAAGTAGCGCTAAAAAACGGGATGAGCCTGAAACTACTTTTTAAGCAACTGGAAAACATCAGGGAAACGATAAAGATTCCATTAATTCTCATGGGGTACTTTAATCCGGTTCTACAATATGGAGTAGAAAAATTCTGCAATAAGTGCAACGAAATTGGAATTGACGGAGCCATTTTACCAGATCTTCCTCTCGATGAATTTGAAGAGCATTACAAAGAGCAGTTTGAGCAGAATAATCTTCATAATATCTTGCTCATTACTCCGCAAACATCGGAAAAACGCATTCATCAAATCGACGATGCTTCAGAAGGATTTATTTACATGGTTTCTTCTTCCTCTACAACCGGAGCAGGAAAAAAGGTAGAAGATTTTCATCAGGATTATTTTGAACGGATTAAACAGATGCAACTCAAAAATCCACGACTTATCGGATTTGGAATTTCAGACCACGACACATTTGCCAATGCCTGCAAATTTGCATCAGGAGCCATCATTGGAAGCGCATTTGTAAAATCGTTTGATAATGATTTGCCCATTGCCAAAAGTATTTCATCCTTTGTTAATCAAATTGTAGCATCCAATTAATATTCGAGGCTTAACTTTACATCGAAAATATATGCAGACGCATAATGTATGTTTTCAAACAGGTTTTAAGTTGATGGTTGTAAAATACCGGTTTTCAACAGATTGAAAAAAAACAAGCAGGACACCTGTTGTTAATTAGTGTTAAACCATATTTTACAGCATACTGATATTGACGTTTACATGTTATTTTAAAAGAGCAAACAAAAAACAGAAGAAGCCATGTTAGAATATGCTAAAGTTATATTACCTAAAGTAAGTTTTAGTAAAGAACTGTTCAGAAAAGAATTAAACAAATGCATTCAATGGGTAGAGCCGGAACAAATTAATGAGCTTTACACATGGTGTCAGGAAAACTTTAAAGAGATGTATCCCGACGTATTGGCAGAGGCATTTGCCGACGTTGCGGCATAAAAAAAAAGCGGGAAAAAATCCCGCTTTTTTTGTACCCGAAAATCCCCAACCATGCACACATAAAACAAACCACCAACTACCTTTTCCGATGTGCCAACTACTTATACTTACCCAAAAATCAATCTCACCCCTTAAAAAACGTCATTGGTTGACTTTTTAAATTTCAAACAACAAGATTCCTTATGTTTGAGCCAAAAGCGAAAGTGGGGAAATTACCTTTGAACATTTCCTTAAAAAATTAACAAGACATTTTAAACAGGGAAACAAAGCGAATCATAGAAAATTATATACTAGGCACACTAATTTACATAGAAATAGTTTTAAACAGCATTAAACAGAATGTAAAAGACAGTGCAAATATCTGATCGAATGACAGATATTGGACTCCCGTTTCCCCGACGGGAGTTTTTATTTCAATAAAAAGAAGGGCAGGCACTTTAATATTAACATAAATTTTTATCTATGAAAAAACTTCTAATTATTGTAATGGCTTTGTGCATTGGGGCAACGTCTCTTATTGCTCAAACAAAGCGTATTACCGGCAATGTTTCGTCAGCAGAAGACGGAGCTCCAATTCCCGGAGTTTCTGTTAGCGTAAAAGGGACAACAACCGGAACTATAAGCAATGTAAACGGAGACTATACCCTAAATGTACCCGACAATGCAAACACCATTGTTTTCTCTTTTGTTGGTATGAAAACATTGGAAATGCCCATTTCCGGCACCACTGTAAATGCAACGCTGGAACCCGATGTTATTGGAGTTGATGAGGTAATGGTAGTTGCATATGGAACCTCCAAAAAATCATCATTTACCGGGTCAGCACAAGAGGTTTCGTCTGATGAACTTGTGGGAGCTTCCACTTCTGAATCGGTAGACAAAATGTTATCCGGGAAAGTGTCAGGTGTACGTGTAAGTTCAACTACTGGAGCCCCTGGTTCTTCAGGTGAAATTCAAATCCGTGGCGTTGGGTCTATTAATGCTTCCACCACCCCGTTATATGTTATAGATGGTATTCCTCTTGAAACAGGAACTTATGGTTACACCGCTTTTTCTACCGATTTACTTTCAACACTTAACCCGGAAGATATTCAGAGCTTAACCATTTTGAAAGATGCTGCAGCTGCCTCGTTGTATGGCTCAAGAGCAGCTAACGGCGTGGTACTTATTACAACAAAAAAAGGACATAGTGGTGAAACAAAATTCAATTTTAAAGCCACTTACGGAGTTTCAGAAACTGCCATGAACAAGGTATATCAACCGATGAGTGCAGAACAATATATAGATTACGTAAATGATGCATTGATTGGTTCCTACCTTTCTTTTTATGAAAAAGGGCTTTATCCGGGAGACGAAGGGTACCAGGATGCTGAAGTATTGGAACGTGCCAAACAATATGCAAAGGAAGATCCGGATGAAGGGCGCTGGGGAATTGCTTCTCCCCCATCAAGCACAAATTGGAGAGATGTTGTTTACAAAACAGGAAAAACAATGGATTATCAGTTTTCTGTTGCCGGAGGAAGTGAAAAAACTACTTTTTATACAGGTGTTGGATACAACAAAATTGATGGAATTATTATAGGTAGTGATTTTGAAAGATACTCAGGCCGTATAAATGTAAACCACAAAGCTAATGATTGGATGGATATTGGAATTAAGCAGATGTTATCGCATACCAATCAAAACGGCTATGGAGATCAAACAGACCAGGAGCAGGGAATAGGCACGATGTCTCCATTAGGTATGATATTCTCGATGAACCCAACACAGCCAGTTTATAATGAGGATGGTTCAATTAACATGAATGCAGGTATGGGAAAAGTTACAAATCCGCTTTCTGCGCTCATTGGAACAGGTGAGGAAACAGATCAGACTTATAATGTAAAAAGGTACCGAAGCTTAACCAATGCCAACGTGAATATGCAAATACTTCCCGAGTTTGCTATTCGTTCTACTTTCGGACTTGACTATTCCGATAGCCGGACTTTTATTTGGTGGGCTCCTGAAAGTGTGGACGGGGAAGCATATAATGGTTTAGGTGATTACCTGACCTATTCTACATTGGTAAAAAATGCATCCATAATAGGAGATTTCAACAAATCGATTGACAATCACAATTTCCAGATCATGGGCGGCTACGAAGTAGAAGGACTAACTTTCAGGAAGCTACAGGCTTCTGCTAAAAACTACTCCACCTATAAACTTCCGGAAATATCCAATGGACAACCACAATCAGTGGGAAGTGAAACATCATCATCAAACCTTATATCATATATCGGAAACCTGAATTATAATTACAACAACAGGTATTATGTATCGGGAAGTATTCGTACTGATGGTTCTTCGCGTCTTGGAAGCAACAATCGGTGGGGAACTTTCTGGTCAGGATCTTTTGCATGGCGACTTTCAGAGGAAAGTTTTCTGGCTGGCGCAGAATGGCTAAACGATTTCAAAATACGTGCATCCTATGGAACGAATGGTACACTTCCTACTGACTATTATGCACACCTGGGGCTTTATGCTTTTAATAGCGGATATGGTTCAGAAAGTGCTATTTATATTACCCAACCCGATAATTCTGACTTAAGCTGGGAACGTTCAAACAATATGAATATCGGTTTTGATCTAAGTTTTCTCGATCGTGTTACTACATCGGTTGAATATTACCACAAGAAGTCAAAAGACCTCCTGATGAAAGTTCCGTTGACTTACCTCACTGGATTTGAAACTTCGTGGCAAAACATTGGTGAATTAACCAACCAGGGAATAGAAATTGAAATTCACTCAAATAACATTATCCGTAAGGGATTTAAATGGACTACTGATTTCAATTTTACAACCATCAGTGCAATTGTTGATAAGCTTCCTGACGGAGACGACATTTTAAAAGGAGATGGTGGAATGTATTTGTTACGTGAAGGTGAATCCATCAGTACATTCTATCTTCCTACCTATGTTGGCGTTAATCCGGATAATGGCATGGCACAGTTCTATCTCGATCCTGAAAATTCAGATGAACTAACCTATTCCCGGACAGATGCAAAACCTGAAATTCAGGGAAAAGCGATTCCAGACTTCATGGGAGGGATAACCAACACATTCTCTTATAACGGGTTCCAGCTTTCGTTTATGTTTACCTATCAGGCAGGAGGAAGCTTGTTTGATTACCCAGGTTATTTCTTCCATCATGACGGGGCAAGGCTGGGCTCTTTTAACCTGGCTAAAGACGTAGAAAACAACTGGTGGAAACAGCCCGGAGATATTGTAGATAATCCGCGCCCCGTAGGCTGGAATCCAGATCGCCCAGATCGATGGTCATCACGTCATATACTATCTACAGACCATATCCGCTTAAAAGATATTACTTTCAGCTATACCTTACCTAAAAATATTTCTGAAAAAGTATACATGAGCAATGTACGGTTATTTGTAAACGGCACCAACCTATGGACACTGGCAAAAGAGGATACCATTGAACCCGAGGTTACCTTAAACGGCTACCGTACTGTGGATACGCCTATTACTAAAAATCTCACTTTCGGAATTAATGTTGAATTTTAAATAGCATATCATGTTGAAAAAAATAATATATACACTAATGGCTGGCATTGCCATTATTTTCCAGGGTTGTGATGGTTTTCTGGATCAGAACCCGTCGGATGCATTGCCTTCTGCAGATGCAATTACTTCAGTTACTGATTTAAGAAACGCTGTAAACGGTGTTTACACAGGAATGATTGATTTTGACCTGGGCTTGGGAGATATGACCGAGCCTTATTCATATTACGGCGGAGATTTTATTGCTTATGCCGATTTGAAAGGAGGAGATTTAAATAATACAGCCACAAACAACCATATTTCTCCGATGGCACGTTATGAACACAGCGCTGAGTCTGATTTTGCAGAACATTTCTGGCAAATGCCTTACACCCTTATAGGACGAATAAACGACATTCTTTCTGTAATTGATAATATAGAAATTGAAACAGAAGAACAGGAACAATATAACGACCTGAAAGGACAGTTGTACGCATTGCGTGCTTTAATGCATTTTGATGCCGCCCGTTTATTTGCAAAGTTGCCAAGCATTGCCGACGTAAATGCGGCCGATTCCGGTATCCCTATTTCAAAAGAGAAATACCCGGTTGGTTATGAGCCTTCACGTTCCACATTAAAGGAGACATATGATTTTATTAAAACAGAGCTGGATGCTTCACTTACATTACTTTCTAAAGATGAAAATCTGGGCAGAATAAATTACTGGGCAGCAAAAGGCATACTGGCGCGCGTCCACCTTTATCTGGAAGAAAACAATGAGGCACTGGCCGAAGCACAGGAAATCATTAGTGATTCTCCGTATTCATTATACGGGATTGACGAATATTTGTCGGTATGGGGAGTAGAAGGAGCTTCTGAGTCCATGTTTGAAATACTAACCAACAGTTCGCACAATTCTCAGCGCAACTCCATTGGTTACTACACCCATTCAGAGGGTTATGGCGAGTGTGCCTTTTCTACACAGGGATATGATTTACTTACAGAGAACGACAAAGATATTCGCTCCGAACTAATCGCGTGGGAGGACGATGAACAGGAAACAGCCGGTTACTATACTCAAAAATACCCAGGAAGAGAAGGGAGTCTTTATTATAACAACCCCATCGTTATAAGGCTATCGGAAGTATACCTGATTGCAGCAGAAGCAGCAGTAAAAGGAGGAACGGCAACCGGAGCTCAACCAGCAGTATGGTATATTAACCAACTCCGTCAGAATAGAATTGAAGACTATACAAATGCGACAGGTACTACGCTGGATGATATTTTGACAGAACGGCGCAAAGAACTTGTTGCAGAAGGCCATTGCTGTTGGGATGCCTGGAGGAACAACAAAAGCATACAGTCGCCTCGCTTAAAACAGACTATTGATGGCTCATTTGAAAAGGCTATTTTACCTATTCCGAAAAGAGAAACAGATATTTCTCCATTATTAAAACAAAACCCAGGATATTAATAACGGAAGACAAACAATAAAGAGTGGAATAACCACTCTTTTTTTTGTTTAGTGGGTATGATTAAAACATAAGTTGTCAATAAACCGGGAGTACCTTGTTTTTTCCATTTACTGATTGTAAATTTATGGTTCACTAACAAGCTAACAATGACTGGGAAAAAACTGGAAAGGCGTACTTTTCTCCAAATCTGCGGTGCATCCGTTATGGGGTCATCTTTACTTTTTTCACCGCTCTCTGCTTTTGCACAGGAAAACGAAAAAGAAAAGAGAAAAGCTCTTCACTTCAAGCTTTCCAAGCCTCGTTGGATCATCTATGAAAATGGCACATATGACCTTATCTCAAAAGAAATTATTCTTAAAAACTGCCGGCCATCCATAAACGGGCAAGGAGTAATGCCAAAGAATGTATTTCTTGGCGATTCACCCAAAGGGAAAAGAATAGTTTATGAATTGCCGGAAGGTTTTTTAATGCTTGATTTAAAAACAAACAAAGATTCCATTTCCATTGGAGCTGAGTTAAGTGGTTTTTCACAGGCTCCACGCTGGTTTTTCCCTATTTCACAAGCCGAAGTTTTTGGTGTAAAGCATTTCTTTAAACAAGGCCTTGGAACCGGTGGACAAAGCGGTGTTTATTCCATTAATCGTTCAGGAGAAGAAAACTGGGGAAATACATCAGGAGAAACAAGTTGGAGTTACGACAGCTACCTTACATTTGCATTTCTGGGTGAAAACGAGACTATTGCCATTGGAAATATCGACCATAAAGATTTTTTGCAACGAAGTACTATTTATAACCGGCCGCACCGTAGCGGATTAAAAGACAGAAAGGCTGGCGATGAACAAATATTTTTCGAAGCCGGAATGTTGCTTGAAGAAATAAAAATTAAAAATGACTATATAAAATTGCCCGAACTACATTTTTTTACAGGAAATAAACCGTTTGAAACAATGCAGGAACTTACCTGGATTTCCAGTGAAGTAAGCGAAGCCAGACAAAGTTCAGTTACCAGTTATCATTGGAGTTCCAATACAACCCCTCAGAAAACATGCTCTTTTGGTGAATTGAAAAAACAGATAGAGTTCCTGAACAATATGAAACCACCACTACCCTTACATACACTCATGATTAACAAAGGCTACTGCGTTTTGGGTGATTGGCTGGAGCCAAACGAAAACTGGGAGGGAGGTTTAGATAGGGCAGCCCGTGAGATCTTTAAAGATGGATACCGTGCCGGTATATGGCTGGCTCCTTTTGTTGCCTCTGAGCATAGTAAACTTTTCAGACAGCACCCTGAATGGGTATTGAAAGATTATGAAAATAATCCAATACCGGAAGAAATTACAGATGACGGTATACTCTATGCAATGGACGGTAGCCACCCCGGATTTCAGAGATACCTTGAGAAGGTATTTAAATTTCTGCGGAAAACCGGTTTTATCTTTTACGAAACGGCAATGATGGATTGGGGTTTGAAAGATTCCTGGAAGATAAAAAGGGCAAACCCAGGGAAAACATCTGTGCAAATCTATCGCGAGATTTTACAACTTATACGTGAAGAAATTGGACAGGGAAGTTTATGGATGGCTGACCACATTCCATATGGACCAACAATTGGTTTTGCAGACATTGTAAAAGTCAGTAACCCGACCAATACCGGCTGGGACGACAAAGGTGTGGGGAACATGTTACAAGAAACATATTTCACCCAATATTTTAATAATATTTACTGGCAGAACAATCCAGGAAATATCAATCAGGGAAGTAGCAGTAACCTGCTTACTGAAACTGAAAAAACAAGTCTGGCATTATGGAAAGCAATTTTGGGAGGAGCTGTTGGCACATCGGATGATATGACCAGCTGGACAAAACAGCAACTCGACTTTTTCCGTTTTCTGGAGCCTAATAAGAGACAACAAAATGCCTTCCTTCCCTTTTGGCCTAATCCAAACGAAATAAAGGTTGCAGTACGTGTATATAAACAACAAAAAAGCTGGTCTGTCCTTTTCTTCAACGATACAAATGTATCGGTAAACAAGTTATTCGATATTTTTGATTTGGTGGAAGAAGAAAAGATATATGTATTTGGATGGAAACCAGGAAATACCATTGCATTTGGAGAACTTTCTCAAATTCAGATTAACCTGGAACCACACCAGTCGAGGCTATTTTACCTTTCCAGGGATAATGATGCCCCCAGCCCCAATCTCACATTAGGAGGCAAAAATTCAGAAGGAATGCAATCATAAGCACTGATAATAAATACACCGTATAATACAGACTAACTAAAACACTCTGCACATAAAGCACGCAGGGTTAAGATTAAATGAGATTCAAAATGAATAAAGAAAAGATATGAGCAATGAGAAAAAAATACGAATGAGTTTCTCAATACTCAAAAACTTTGCGCTAAAACCAACATCCAATAATATAAAAATTTATAAAAATAGAAAGTAGCTGCAATAGAATTGCAGGATTCTTACCATTCGCGGAACAAAATACCCAAACACCAAAATTTTTGCAAAATTTCTTCATTATATTTGCACATTCAATTTAATGTATTTATATTTGCAACCCGTTACAACAACGATATTCATTGAAATAAAAATATATTGCGGGATGGAGCAGTTGGTAGCTCGTTGGGCTCATAACCCAAAGGTCGTAGGTTCAAGTCCTGCTCCCGCTACGAAGGGTGCAATAACCCACAGAAAACCAGTCAATTAGACTGGTTTTTCTTTTTTAGGTACACCAAAGATGCTTTTCAAAAAATTCCTTCAAAATACTCTTGCAGAATTTCTTCCAACATATAAATAGATAAGGGTTTATTTTTAAACCCACTTATCTCAGTGTATTTTTTTGCCTTCTCTTTATCATCAGGATTCATAGATGTAGTAAGCATAACAACAATTATCCGACCTTGTATTTCCTTATCCAACTTTCTGTACTCATCAAGAAATTCCCATCCGTTCATGGCGGGCATATTTATATCAAGAAAAATAAGATCGGGCTGAGGATATTTCCCGTCCTCTTTTGATTGCAAATAATCCAGTGCTGCTTGTCCTCCTTGTACGGCAATACATTTCTCTGAATAACCACTTTTTTCCACTACCCTTTTATTTATAAAGTTAGTTGATTCATCATCGTCTATCAATAATATACAGTTTAGCTTCTTTTTCATCTTATTAGTTTATAAAGCAGGGATGGCAAAATAAAATGTACTGCCCAGCCCCAACTGTGAATCGACCCAAATTTTCCCTCCATGTAAGTTAACAATCTTATAACAATGCGCAAGTCCTATACCGGTACCTTCATATAAGTTTCGAACATGCAACCGCTGAAAAATAATAAATATTCTTTCTTTATGTTTTTCGTCAATACCAATTCCATTGTCTTGTATGGAGAATATCCAATCAATATCTTTTTTAGCTTTTATAATAATATGCGGTGCTGCATCTTTTCTACGAAACTTGATGGCATTACTGATTAGATTCTGAAAAAGCAACCGTAATTCTGTTTTGTACCCATTTATGTAAGGCAGCTTTTCAATATCGAAGGTCGCCTTACTTTCTGAAATAGTTGCTCCAAGATCCTTTTTTACAATTTCTACAAGCTCATTGCAATCAATATGGCTCATTTTCTGATTTCTCCCAATACGGCTATAATCCAACAGCCCTTTTACAAGCTCACTCATGTGTATACTGGCTCCCGAGATATACTGCAAATATTGGTTTACATTCTCGTCGAGTTTCCCCTGATACTCTTCATTCAACAATTTAATAAAACTGGTAACGGTGCGTAACGGTTCCTGGAGATCATGACTTGCAATATAGGTGAATTGCTCAAGCTCCTTGTTTTTAACTTGCAGTTGCTGATTATAAGTTTTCAAATCCTTCTCGACTTGTTTCCGCTCAGTAATGTCCTGAATAAAAACATGAATTATCGGTTTATCACCAAGCAGATATTTGCATGGTGTTGCTTCTGCTATAAAAACAGATCCATCTTTTCTTACAAAACTTGTTTCAATACTCATTTTTTCCTTTTGCTGCATTTCATTTAAAACCACAGCAGAATGCTCCAGTTCATCTTTTGTATGCAGGTCAAATATCTTTTTCTTCAGCAATTCTTTTCTGGAATAACCAAACTGCTCGACTGCGCTATCATTGACATTAATAATATTCATTTCCATATCATGTATAATGGTTGGGATAACCGAATACTTAAACATCTGTTTAAATATATCGCTGCCCTCATCAATTTGTTGAAAATCAGAAAATGGATTTAATTTATTTTCTTTTCTCATGTGTAAATAGAGTTATTATTTTCACTAATTAAAAACAGATTGATATACTTCCTTTTCTGTTTTGATGGTTTAAGTGCAAGAGATCAATCATCACATAAAACATTCGCTGTATAAGCACTTGAAAATATCCAAAAGCACTTGTTACAGGTTAGGCTATTTTGAATTTAAAACTATCGTTGATAATAATAATAACGACTTATCTATCTTTAATTTCCGATTTTTTTTAAAGAAAAACAACTACAGTATCGATTAAATTTTACCCGGCACTTTTCACTCAACATCTTCCCATAAGCCAGCAATTACAAAAACTACTTTACTCTTCCGGGATTCTTTTTAATAAAATCTCCCCAGTTTTTATATTCATGTTTTTGCTTTGGCCTCGACAGTTGAATAAAATGACAAATGGCGACGGCGATTGCATCGGTAATATCCATTTTATCAGGCAATTCTTTTAAATGGTATACTTTCTGAAGGAAGTAAGCTACCTGCTCTTTTGAGGCTCTTCCCATTCCGGTAATGGATTGTTTTACAAGTAATGGTGCGTACTCATGAATGGGAATATTGTGGATAAGTGCAGCAACCATAATTACTCCTTGTGCACGCCCTAGTTTTAGCATGGCCTGAATATCTTTCCCATAAAACGGCGCTTCGATTGCCATAACATCGGGCTGGTATTTTTCCATAAGTTTTAGTGCATCCACGTGTAATACTTTTATCCGCTCATAGTGTCCCATTCCTCTTTTGGGTGTAATTTTCCCCATGTCCAGAATCACTGGTTTTTTTTCGCGAATTTCAATTAGTCCGTAGCCGGTAACATTCGTTCCGGGGTCAATACCCAATATTTTTATAGGTTCTGAATTCATGGAAGCTTACGCATTGTTTTGTCGAGCCGCTGCACAAAGATGCCCGTTACAATAAAAATCAATCCGATAAAAGTAGTGATGTAAATGGTTTCCTTCAAAATAAAGTGAATAAAAATAAGTGATAGAAAAGGTGCCAGAAAAACCAGGTTGCCAATTCTTGCGTTGCTTGAAGTAAGATTCATGGCTTTTAACCACAACACATAGGTAATTCCTACTTCGAAAATCCCGGAATAGATGGTTGCCCAGAAACTCTTGTTCCATTCTATCCTGAAATCGGAAAATAGAGCAACGGCTATAGTTAAATAAATGAACCCAAACACATAATTCAAAAAAAGCTTAACTACTTCATCTCGTTTATCCCGAACATTCAGAATCCAGTACATGGCCCAAAGTACAGATGTAATTAAAGCCAAAATAACTCCTGTAATATTAACTTGTTTGAATCCATCCATGCCTCCTTGTGATGAAATAAAAACAACGCCGGCAAAACTGATGATTAGTGCAAGGATACTAATCCATCCAATTTTTTGATTTAAAAAAGGAACTGAGAGTAGTGCTAACACGATAGGCCAGATCATATTTACAGGTTGCGCAATTTGCGCTGGCAATAACGTATAAGCTTTAAACAAAATTAAATAGTAGATCAATGGATTTAATGCTCCCATTCCCATTGAAACGAACCATTCTCTTCGAGATTGTTTAAAAATAAATTTCAACTTTTGCCGGACTAGCAGAAAAACAAATAACAACAACACCGACACCGCCGAGATGTAAAAAACAAGCTGGATAAAATCATATCTGCGCAGAGCAAGTTTAAAGGATGTTGCCACTGTTGACCAGAAGAATACTGCACATCCGGCATATAAATAGGCTTTATTGCTCGAATTCATTTGTTTCATTTTCCGGAATAGCCGGAGTAGAGATATTCGATTGCGTGTTTTTATCAGGATAGAATTTCCGTAGTTCGCGATATTTATTTCTCGACTCTTCAACATAAATACTACCTGGATGCTCAGTAATCATTTTCAAATACAACTCTTTTGCCTTTTCCTTTTGATTTAGCTGATAATTATATAGTTCTGCCAAGTCGTATAAGGCATCATCTGCCAGAGACTCGAATGAAAAATCAGTTACAATTTTTTCCAGATAATCAGCTGCCTGTAAATAGTTCTGGTGTTCTGCTTCGATTTTTGATTTTCGGTATAAAATATCATCAACCAGGGAATTGTATGGATATTTTTCCTGCAATTCATCCAGCGTTTTCATCGCTTCTTCATCCTTGTTTTGAAAAAATAACAAATCAGCTTCTGCAAACATTGTTAAAGGAACGGCTGTTGTATCCAGATTCAAATTATTCCCGATTAGTAGTGATAACTCCATTGCATCGTTAGCAGTAAGTTTTGAGGTGCTGGCTTTTAGCACATCCAGTTGTGCTTTGGCCCAATCGAAACTTCCAAGGTAATAAGCAAGCCTGGCTTTTTTTAGCTTAACCTCATCTCCCAGCGAGTTGTTCTTGTTGGCTTCAATTACCTGGGAGTAAATCAATGTAGCTTCCCATGGATCGTTGTTATATACATACGCATCAGCCATTTCTGTCTTTAGCTGTCCTTCCTGCTCGGCTTTTAGCCGGGGAATATCCAACCCTTTTTTCAAAATGGATATAGCTTTCTCCGGTTGATTGAGATAGAACGTTAGCAAGTGTGCATATTCCTGTATAATATTTAGTGTTGCAGGCGTATACTTTAAAAATTCCAACCCTTTCTCGAATTGTTGTGATAGTTGTTCTCCTCTTTCTTTGTCATCCTCTCCTGAAATATAGGCTAAATAAGACGCATGAATATTCATCATAAAGGCGCTCTGGTAGAACGGATTCTCTTTCCCTTTCTGCATTAAGTATTCAAATGCCTTTTGTGCATCCGCATAGTTTTTATTATTTAAGGCCATTTGTCCTAGTTGTGCAATTTGGGCTTCTTCATCTTTGGTGCGTTTATCCAAAGCAATGGATTGTCGTAGTGCACTTGAAAAGTTTCTTTCTTGCAGGAAGAACCAAATTAACAGACGATTGTATCCTGTTACATTTGGCTCGGCCTGAATACGTTTTAGTACCTGTGTTCTGAACTTTTCACGCAGACCATTATCTATATCCAAACGCATAGCTGAGGAAAGGCTGCTTTCCACCCGTGATAATTGATCTTCATTATGACGGATCATATTCAGATACTCTTCCATCATTTGGTCGTAGTTCCGTAGATATAAATATACTCTTGCCAGTTCATAATTAAATTGCTCCTGAGGAATGACATCTCGTCCTTTTAAATATGTTTTTTCTGCCATTTCATATTCTCCCCATTGCAAAAAAGCACTGGCTGCAACAAGAAAAGCGGCTTTGTTCGGGGCAATATTTTTTATCGCTTCATCAAATTTTTGCTGTGCTTCTTCTTCTTTATTTTCTCCTTGCAAAACATACCCCCAGTGAATTAATAATTCCGGATTGGAATTTCTTTCCCTTTTTATCTCCTTTTTAATTTGTTCTATTGCCTCGTCAAATTGTTCAATCTGAACCATGCAGAAAACATATCGGCTGAAATAATAACGGTTCTTTGAAATTTGGTAAACATCCAGAAGCAAAGGTGCTGCCTTTTCATAATCTTTAGAATTATAATAGGCTAACGCAAGCTGAGAGTTCGTCTGCAAATCGCTAGATCTTTGTTGAGAAAAAGCATTCAAACTTAGAATCAGCCCCAGGAATATATACAGAATATACTTCATATTTTGTTTTCAAACAGTTACAAAAATAACACTCTTAACCTAAGAACAGTTCTTTCAGAACCGTTTCCTTTCATTTTTTGATCCAAACGCTTGGTCTCTTAAAACATTAAACCTTACTTTTGCATAAAATTTTTAAGTAGATTATGGCACATGAGTTGAAAGACAGGCAGCGACTGCCGAAGTGGATGAAGATGACAATGCCAAAAGGCGAAAGCTATTCCAAAGTAAAAAATCTGGTAGAGAAAAACGGGCTTCATACAATATGCACCAGCGGGAATTGTCCGAATATTGGTGAATGCTGGAATCGAGGAACTGCAACATTTATGATTTTGGGCGATGTTTGCACACGTCGTTGTAAATTTTGCGCAGTAAAAAGTGGAAGACCACTTGCTCCCGATTTAAAAGAACCGGAAAAGTTAGCCGAATCTGTTCGTATTATGGAAGTAAAACATTGTGTAATTACTTCTGTTGATCGCGATGATTTAGATGATCAGGGAGCAGAAATTTGGGCTCAAACCATTCGTGAAGTAAAACGCGTAAACCCGGAAACCCGGATTGAGGTGCTTATTCCCGACTTTAGAGGAAAAGAAGAACTTATTCAGCAGGTAATTGATGCAGGACCTGATGTAATTTCGCATAACATGGAAACAACAGAGCGCCTGACTCCTTTTATTCGTTTTGCTTCCAAATATCGCCGGAGCCTTGATGTGATTAAATATGTAGCCAACAATTATAAAATTGCAAAGTCGGGCATTATGCTGGGACTTGGCGAAACACATGAAGAAGTGCTTCAAACCATGGATGACTTGCTGGAGGCTGGTTGTAAAGTAATGACTATTGGTCAGTATCTGGCTCCAACAAAAAAGCACATGCCTGTTGTTGAATATATTACTCCTGAACGATTTGCAGAGTATCGTAAAATTGGCCGAGAGAAAGGCTTTAAGTTTGTTGAAAGTTCTCCGCTTGTGCGCAGTTCATACAGAGCAGAAGAGCATGTGAACGCATAATAGGATTGAATAATAAGGGAATAAGAAATGGCAAATTTTAACTATCAGGATCTGGGATTAAAAGATTATAAGGAATGTTGGGATCTTCAGGAAGGTTTGCTGACTGAGGTGATAGAAGATAAACGGTTGCAGGCAGAACCATCTTCTAAAAATCATTTTTTGTTGGTGGAACATCCACACGTGTACACATTGGGAAAAAGTGGTGATGAAAAGAATTTGTTAGCCAATACCGATTTTTTAAAGAAGATAAATGCTACTTATTATAAAATAAACCGAGGCGGAGACATTACTTATCATGGTCCCGGGCAAATTGTTGGTTATCCAATTATTGATTTAGAGTATTACAAAATGGGTATCCGGGAATATATAGAAAAGATGGAGGACGCCATTATTGCTACGATTGCTGAATACGGATTAGAGGGAGGGCGAAAGGCAGATGCCACAGGTGTTTGGCTAAATGCAAATCATAAAGTACGTGCAAAGAAGATTTGTGCAATTGGTGTCAGGGTTAGTCGTTATGTAACCATGCATGGATTTGCATTAAATGTAGATACCGATATGCGATATTTCAACTATATAAATCCTTGTGGGTTTACTTCTTACGGAGTAACTTCCATTCGTCAGGAATTAGGAAAAGAGATTCCGCTGGAAGAAGTAAAACAGGTATTGAAAGAGAAATTTAATTTAATGTATTAATTTCCTCTATTGGTAAAAACATTCCCCTTTGTTTGCTACTCCTAATCTTCAAAAGAACCGTTTAAAGTAAAAGCAACCAATGGTAGTTTTAATTCTCCTTTAGAATTCGTCCTATCACTCTAAATCCCAAGCGGAATAATTTGAATTTAAGAACGCGGTAAGACATTATACGTCTGCTACTTTGTGTTTTTTCAAGCGAATGAGCAATCGGAGAGTGAAAGAACTCAGTTCTGGTTATATGTGGAGTTTCTACTAGTTCCATGGCTGCACTATTTGATGAATTGACTGAATTTTGATAGTTCATCTTTCTCATTGAGCTCATTTTCGTGTCGTATTTTCCTATGCCTGCAAATTCGAGTTTTTCTTTTTTATTTCTTAAGAAATTAGCATCTGCAATGGAAGATGAGATGATATTATCAATATTTGTTTTCATGATCTTGTCTTTTGGGTTTGTGTATTTCTCTTTACAAATCAGACTTTTAAACTACTTGCTTTTAAAATCATTTTAATATTGCGTCCAACAATACTTTATGAAAGTGTAAAATTAGAATTTTACAAATATTGAACAATAAGCAAAATGCTGATCGAGGGGGTTCAAAATGCCTATTTTAAATCAGTATTTTAGGAAAATAACACTTTCCGAGAGGTAATAAATACTGATTGCTTGTAAAACGAAGTCAAAAAAATATGGAATTCTCGAATATATGAATTATAAAATTATAATTTATTTTATTGAAAAAAGTATGCCGATAGCTTGTCTTAATTAGCAGAAACCTCAACATGAGATTTTTTATTGGAAAAAGATTGAAAAAAGTGTAATTTTTTCAAAGTAGTGCGATTAATGGTGTATTGAATGAATTAAAAGAGAGAAGTAATTACTTACAATAAGATGGCTAAAGCAGTATAAAATGGGAAATAGTACAAGAAAAAATAATGTTGAAATAGCCAATTTAATTGACAAGCATAAGAGCCTGATTTTTAAAGTGGCAAATACCTACTGCACAAACACTAGTGAACAAGAAGATTTAATTCAGGAAATAATTTTTCATATAATAAAAGGGTATGAAAAATTTGACCATAAAGTAAAAGTTACTACATGGATGTATAAAGTTGCTTTTAATGTCTCTATATCGAATTCCCGAAAGGCCAGAATACGGCAAAAACACATGGCGCCAATGCCTGAAAAATTGGTCAAAATAGAGGAATCAGACGATGATGAAGCTGATGAAAAATTGAAGGTACTAAAATTATTTATTGATGAACTGGCACCGCTAAACAAAGCGCTTTTAGTAATGTACCTCGATGGAAACAGCTATGCTGAAATTAGTGAGGTGATGGGAATTTCGCCTACTAATGTCGGGGTGAAAATTAACAGGATAAAAAAACAACTAAGAAAAAAATTTAAATTACAGTAAAATGAAAAATTTAGAGATACAAGAAATCTGGAAACAGAACGAAGCATTATTAAATCGGACTATTAAAGTTAATGTTGATTTATTTAAAGAGGTGAAATTAGACAAAGCAAAGTCGTCGTTGAAAGGCCTGCTTTTTTTGCCGGTAAGTACACTTGTTTTTTATTTGATTACTGCCTCGTATGGGATGTATTTTATGGTAACGAATTTTGACACGTGGTATTTTGTCTTTTCAGGTGCTGTGGTAGCCCTATTTTCTGCGATGTTTGTTATTTCATCGATAAAACAGCTGTACCAAATTCTTTCAATCGACTACAACGATCCCATCCTGAAACTTCAAAAAGATATTTCTAAAGTAAAGCTTTCGGTTATTCATAATCTGAGAATTGCAGCCTGGTTACTTCCTTTTGGTCCGTTTGTCGGTCTTTTTCTGGTAAAAGCATTGTTGGGTTTTGATGTAATGACATTAGTTAATTTTGCTATGGTAATTTCTTTTGGGGTGGTTACGGTAATTCTCGAAATTATTTCATTACTAATATTAAAGGGACTCAGGGCTGGAAATATCAATAAAAAGTGGTTAAACCTGTTTTTAAAAGGAAGTGGAAGCCAAGTGGATGAAGCGCTTGGATTTTTACGTCAGATTGAAACATTTGAAGTAGAGGGAAGAAGTTCTTTAGAAAGTAAGTAATGAATTGTAAATTTAAGATTGAACTTGTTAAAGATACAGAATATCTGAGAGTTGTTGAGGTATGGGAAGCCTCGGTAAGGGCTACGCATCATTTTTTAAAAGAAGAAGATATTCTGTATTTCAAATCACTTATTTTAAACGAGTATTTGAATATGGTTGAACTTAGATGTGTAAAATATGAAGCCGCTGAAATAGTTGCATTTATGGGGGCTGCAGAAAATCGTCTAGAGATGCTTTTTATTCACCCTGCTCACCAGCAAAAGGGAATTGGAAGGCAACTGCTTGAATATTCTATAGACAAAATGCAGGTTACAAAAGTAGATGTGAATGAGCACAATACATATGCGCTGAATTTTTATAAGTATAATGGATTCAGGGTTGTTGGTCGCTCTGAATTCGATACTACCGGCAAACCATATCCTTTACTCCATATGGAGTTACGAGAATAGAATGAAAAAGGGCACTATTTTTTGTGGCAAAATTTTATGAAAACCAATTTTCTGGTTTGGCATTAATAAGAAAAACAAATTGTATTGGATGAAAAAAGTTATACGAACACTAGAGGAACAAAGAGAGGAATTCGCGCAAAGAAAATTTTTAGCAACGCCATTATCCGGATTAATTGCATGGCTAATAGTTGGACTTTCAGGACTTGTAATGTCAGATGCTGTTACTATTTGGGTATTGTTTATTACAACCGGAAGTATTGTCTATCTGGCGCTGTTTGTTTCAAGATTTACGGGCGAGAATTTTCTTGATAAAAATAAACCCAAAAATGAATTTGATCGGCTTTTCTTTTTTTCTGTCGGACAAGCTGTTTTGGTTTACTCAATAGCCATCCCCTTTTTTCTTGTTGACTATACCTCCCTGCCAATGTCTATTGGTATCTTAACCGGACTAATGTGGCTTCCTTTTTCATGGATAATCAGACATTGGATTGGGATTTTTCATGCTGTAACCAGAACTATTATCGTTGTTTTATTTTGGTATTTATTCCCGGAGCAACGATTTATAGTTATCCCTTTTTCAATTGCATTTCTTTATATTGTAACAATTATCGTTCTGTTAAACAGAAACAAAGCTTATAAAACGGGGTAATGTATTCTTGTCAATTTCTATATAAACCTGAACGGGAATTTAATATCTTTAGCTAAAATGTAATCAATCAGATAAATCTGCATTTAGGGAAATATACCAATAACGCAGAAGATGAACCAAAATACGGGTAAATGAAACAATTGCAACCAAAGGGAAAGACCTTGGCTGTGCTGCCTTTTATAAATATGAGTGGTAGTGAAGAAATGGAATATTTCAGCGATGGCATAACGGAAGAAATCATTAATGCACTGGCACGGATTGAACACCTGAAAGTCACTTCCAGAACTTCGTCGTTTTACTTCAAAAACAAGCATATTCCAATCAGGCAAATTGCCAGAGAGTTAGATGTTGTTGCCATTTTGGAAGGGAGTGTACGTTTGGCTGCTCAAACGGTTCGAATTACTGCCCAATTGATTGATGCCAATGAAGACTTTCATTTCTGGTCGGAAACATGGGACCGGAAAATAGAAAATATATTCGAGATTCAGGATGAGGTAAGTTTACAGATTGCTAATAAATTAAGGGAGCAGTATGGACACCTTGAAATTCAGGACCATCTGATTGAAAATAAATCAGTAAACATTGAAGCTTATGAATATGCACTAAAAGGTCGGTATCATTTTAATAAATGGAATCCGGTGGATGCGCATAAGGCGATTGATTTTTTAAAAAAGGCAATAGCGCTTGCTCCTGAGCACACCGATTCATATGTCGGCCTCGCTGATGCATATAGTTTTTTTGCAGTAACTGAGTTAATGCCTCGTGAAGAGGCCTGGCAGAAATCACGTGATTATACAAACAAAGCATATTCTTTGAATGCTGAAAATGCCGGAGTGCATTATCTGCTGGCCAATATTTCTTTTTTTTATGACGCTGATTTTCAAGGATCTTTCAATCATGTTCTCCGGTCGCTGGAACTGAAATCCAATTACCCGGAGGCTCAACAGTTTGTCTCCTTGTTATATATGCTCTCCGGTGAAATGGAAAAAGCCAGACAGCATTTGGAAATTGCAAATAATATCGATCCTCTTTCACAAGAGACATTGTTCTACAGGGCTTACTATCATTATCGTTTTGAAGATTATGCAAAGGCTTTAAAACTATTCGGAGAATGTTTGGCAAATAATCCAAATAATATTCCTGCCTATATCGTAAAAAGCTATTGTTTGTTGAAAATGAGAAAGTATGATGAGACTGTTGAGTTCCTGGGTGAAATGCCCGAAGAAATTGTTGTTCATACCGAACGGTTGGGGATAATTTGTTTGGCATATATTCTTAATGGGAATGAAAATGAAGCGCAGAAATATTTAAAGCAACTGCAGCAAGAGGCACAAAAAGATACTTCATTTCAGGCACATTCCTATTTATATTTGGCACTGGCCAATATGGGTAAAGCCGATGAAGCCTTTTCCTGGCTAGATAAGGCATTCAAATTAAAATCGTCTGTTTTGTTGCTAAGTTATACCGATCCGCTGGCAAATGCATTAAAAAGTGATCCCCGTTATGAAGTCTACAAAAATAGATTGTATAAGGGAAATCATATTTCAGAAGTTGAGCCCAAGGTGAAGCCCCCTCTTTTAGACGATGATACTGCAGGCATCTACGCAGAAAAACTTACTTGTTTTATCGAAAAGGAAGAACCTTATCTTATCCCTAATCTTTCACTCCGAAATCTGGCAGATCAGGTTGAAATACATCCAAATAAATTGTCGTGGTTACTTAATGAACGAATGGGGAGAAGCTTTAATGAATTTATCAATAGTTACCGGATTGAATATTTCAAGAAGCTGGCACTGGATCCAGAAAACAGTCACATTTCGCTTATTGGACTGGCTTATGAAAGCGGGTTTAATTCCAAAACTGTATTTAATACCTACTTTAAGAAGGAGGTTGGAATGACACCCAAGGAGTTCCTCAGGCAGAATCAGAAACATTAAGTTTACACTTATAATTCAGAACATTTGTAGTGTTTCCCCGAACTGCCGAAGCTCTTGTTGCTTCTATTCTTGTTTTATCGTTTTGTTGAAAATCTATTTGTTTGCAAATAAGCATAAAACGACAAGCACTTATTTGTGCGTAATTATAATCCGGAACATCCTTATCATTTTTCCGAACTTTTATAAAACATACCTCATCTAAATTTGCATTACTATTTCGTAGTGAGCAAAAACAAAATAAAACGGAACCATGAAAGAAATGATGAAAGCAATAGTAGCCTCAGCTTACGGAGATACTGAGGTGTTAAAATTAAAACGCATAAAGAAACCACAGCCAAAAGAAGATGAAGTTTTGGTGAAAGTGTATGTTGCCTCAGCAACAACTGCCGATGGGATGATGCGCAGTGGAAAACCATATTTTGGACGTTTGATGACAGGGATAACCAAACCTAAGCATTCAATTCCGGGAACCGGCTTTGCTGGTGTAGTTGATGCTGTTGGTGAAAAGGTAAAACGGTTTGCTACCGGAGATCGTGTTTTTGGAGAAACAACACTTGGTTTTAGTACCAATGCCGAATATTTTACAATTACAGAAAGTGGGGTTATTATGCACATGCCTGATAATTTGAGTTATACCGATGCTGCCACCTGGGGTGACGGTGCTGTTACTTCGCTAAATTTTTTGAAAATAGTTGCAGGGGTAAAACCGGGGCAAAGAGTACTTATTAACGGAGCTTCGGGGAGCCAGGGGACAGCAGCAGTGCAAATTGCCAAATACATGGGGGCAGTAGTTACCGCTGTTTGCAGTATCCGAAATATAGGAATGGTAAAATCCCTGGGAGCCGATCATGTAATTGACTATACAAAAAAGGATTTTAGCCAAACAAATGAAAAGTACGATGTAATTTATGATACCATTGGCAAAAGTTCTTTTCATGTCTGCAAAAAGATTCTTACAAAATCGGGAATTTATGTTTCTCCGGTTCTGAAACTGTCGTTGCTCCTGCAAATGCTGGGAACGTTCATTTTTGGAAAGAAAAAAGCCAAATTTACTGCGACGGGTTTGCGGACTGATGCCGAACTAAAGGAGCTTTTTAATGAACTTACAAAGATGTTCAGGGAAAGTAGGCTAAAGACAGTTATCGATCGCCAGTATCCTCTTGAGAAAATTGCCGAAGCGCATACCTATATTGCCTCGTGGCATAAAAAAGGGAACGTAGTTATAATTGTTCAACCAGAAAATATATAAAAAGATGAAAACTAAAAGAAATTTTGCTCTGATTGCAGGCGTTGCCATCCTTGCAAATAGATCATAAAATGCTGTTTTATTTTCAATCCTTATTATCTTCAGCATTAACTGCTTTTTTGACTAAAAAACCCGTATTGCCCGCACGCAATAAGAATTATACTTGTAGAAGCTACTAATTGTAGTACCTCCGTTTTACGTAAAAAGTCTACCATCCGCAGTGGATTTTTCTTCCTCTGTAGAACTCCAATAAAAAAAGTTGGAAGTAATCGAGAAAGGAGGACCTCCGTTTGCAGTAGCTGTAGCATTAATAGCATCTTTATCAGTTCTTCTCTCGAAGGCAAAAACCAGTCATCGTATCTATTAACGGTTTAGCACACAACAAAAACACAAATGAAAACGATTTCACTGAAGCCTCTTCCTCAAAAAGACAACAATTCCAACCACAACCAATACAACAATTGATAGCCACAGAATATGAAAAGTGACAGGCGTTGAGAATTTTATAGCCTTTGTGTTGCCCATCAAAATCAATCCGGCCCAATATTGCGGATTTATTGTACGGCCATCGGCATTCTTTATATAACTGAGTTTTGCCAATCTTAAAGCTTCATCTTTCCGTTTCCCTTCCTGAAGGTATTTGTAAAAATACATGAGAATTTCCACGCTCGATTTTTCATCTATTTCCCAAAGGCTGGTTAAAATACTTTCGCTACCGGCATAGTTAAAAGCATGTGCCAAAGATATCATTCCTTCTCCGGACTGATAACCCGGTTTTCCGGTTTCACAGGCAGAAAGAATAGCCAGCTCCGAATTTAAATCTACATTGTAAATTTCATAATTATACAAATAGTTGTTATCTACATTTAATGAATCGGTTAAATTCTTTGCAAAAACCAAACGAGACAACTCAGGATTCTGGTTGTTTGATTCAGCATGTGTACCTATATGAATTATTTTATGTTCGCCTGCTTTATTAACAAACAATTGTTTGGAAGCATTCTCATTTAAAAAAGACTGCCCATTATACTTTCGCCCAATTTGTTTTACCAGTTGCGAGGTAAATGGCTGGGGCAGCAATTTTAAATAGGCTTTATCTAAATTCAAAGAGTCGTTTACAGTTAGCTGGTAATCAAATTTCATTGTATCAGAAAAAGCTGGCGCAAAAGCCACAAAGTCCTGATTAAAATCAAAAGCCTTTCGATTTTCCTTCAAAAGAAATAAACTATAATTATATGAGATATTGTATTTTGCCATCAAACTTTTTGTCGATAGCTCTTTTAGTGAATTTATTCTTTTGGGTGTCAGCAATTCAAAAGAAAGGTTATATAGCTGCTGGTCAGGAAAGATAATAACATTGCTTGTGGTTACTTCATCCTCAAAAGGCTTCCAAAGCTCCCCATATAATTCATTAGCTGCGTCGCTAATTACATTTTCAGGTGTTGTGAAATCCTTAAATAATTCTATTTCATTATCTGCCCCCGAAAAGTTTAAGGCATACAGATTCTCTGATTCTCCGTTCAAAACGTAAGCGTACAGTTTTTCGTCGATAAACAGGTAACGGACGATGGTGATATTTTTAGGGACATTTTGGTTTACATTTCCTATATCCTGAAGAATGGAAGCATACCTCAGATTGTAATACTTTGGATATTGTTGTTTCATCGATTCAAGAAAATCGTTCCAGTTTTTGCCTGCCTGTTCTAAACTATCGATGTTAATTTCGGCATCATCATTACTATTAAAAAAGTTGTTTAACTTATGCTTTAGTTCTTTTTCTCGTTTGGCGATATTCTCCGGAACCAGTGAAAGTTGGTTTTCATTTAAATTTAGCCGTGCTCTAATCCTGCTGTAAATCGATGATTCGTGAAGCTCAATTACTTTATCCAGGTATTGCTTTTCACGGGTTTTCAAGTATAGTTCCAGGTTAATCTTTTTCGCAAATTCAAAAACCTCGCGGTTATTTTCAATTAAATCTGCAACCTCTTCACGCGAAGTAATGAAAGTCTTTTGCCTTTCGAGTTGTTTTAGTGCCAGGTCAATATCTTCCAGCACAGGAATAAAACTGTTTACTGAATCTTTGTTGGTTAACAGCTCATATTTCGACTGGGCTCTTAACAGTATAATCTCTGCAAGGTTAATTTGCAAAAACAAATAGTTGGTATCCGAATACCCGTATTTTCGGGCAAGAATATCAATTATTCGATTACACGTCTCAATTGTTTCCAGGTAGTTACCGGTTTGAAAACCGATTCGTGCCTGCGACGTTCGTACACTGTTTGCCAGGTAACTGTCATCTCCGTAATACTTTTTTGTTTTATCCAGAATACCCGAAATAAGTTTAGATGCTTTGTCGGGTTCATTGTTTTTTGCATACGCTTGGGCAAGGTTAAGCTCATTAAAAATATAGTTTTGGCTGAATTGCTGGTCATCGCTTTTTATCAGGTAATCAGAAGCCTGTTGGTAGTATTCGATAGCTTTGTCCAGGTTACCGTCCATTCTTTCGAGATTTGCCATTACACTATAAAAATTGGAATAATAAAAGAAGTTGTTTCCGGGAACCGTGGTTAAAGAACGTTCAGCTTCCAAAAGGTATTTTCTTGCCATGTTGAGTTCGTTTGAATACAAGTATGCCTCCCCCATCATTAATGTAGCGCTAAAATAGGAAATGGTATTTGGCAGAAAGTGATTTTGGGCGTGGACATACCCGATGGAGGCTACCTGCTTTGCTTTTTCTTTGAATCCTAAGTCGTTATACAGGCTACCCAGATTACGATAAGCAATCGATAAATTTCCGTGTACCTTTTGCGCCAGCGAGTGGTTTGGCACCTCTGATAAAAAGCGGTTGTAATATTTTATACATTTCAAAGTAAATTCCATTGCTGCATCAAGGTCCCCGGCAGATTGTTTTACCAAAAACCAGTTGCCGTAAATCACTCCCGGCAAGTAATATAAGTTTTCTGGTGTATTTTCAGTATCAGGTATAAACGACAGCGCTTTTTCAAAATAAAAATTGGCACTGTCGGGCTTCGCCGAGAAATACATCAGTGATGCTTTGTAATTGTAAATGCGAGGTGCAAGCGGGTGTTTTATTTCATTATGTGATTGTAAAAGATTCAGGGCATTATCGGTATGCTGAAACAACAGGTTGAAATCACCTGACTTTAAACTTATTTCAGCCAGGTAATATTCTGTTTCAATAAGTTTAAAAGGGTCTTTGGTTTTCTTTGCAACTTCCGATGCTTTTTGCATGTATTTCTGCGAACTTACTTCATCCTCCTGTTCATTGTATAACAACCCCATGTGTAGATAGGCCCGGTACAAAACTGAGTCCGGTTTTTGTTGGCCTACCATTTTGTACAGATAATTTTGTGCCTGTTCAAACGAAGTGGAACGGTCGCGCAAAAACTCTACTTTGCCAATAGCATAAATCAGGTCGCCTTCATTCCAATTCTGGTTATTGTTAGCAGCTTGTTTTTGCGTATTCTCAATTTGAGCAGTTGCACTATCAAGTTTATTTTCAGAAATTAATACATTGATTTGGTCAATCGGATTATTATGAATTTGCCCAAAGGCCAAAGAACCAAAAAAGATTAAGGATACAAACAGAAAAGCAAAATATTTATTCGATAGAAACATTGCTTAGTCTTTAAGTTGCTCTAATATTTCATGGCTTTTATCTGTTTTCGATAATTCAAAATGTGTTTTTGCTTTTTGGCTCTGGCCATCTTTTAAAGCAATAAGTCCAAGGTAGAATTGGGAGTCGTTGTAAAAAAAGCTTTGCTTGTTAGTACTTACCTGTTCGAAAAAAGGCAAGGCCTTGCTTTGATTATCTGTCGCCAAATAGGCTGCCCCCAAAAAATAATTCAGCGTATCGTTACCTGCTTTGTTTACCAACAAATTTTCCCAAATTTCAATAGCCGCGTTATATTTTCCTTGTTTATAATCGACCATACCTTTATAAAATTCATAATTACTACTTTCCCCCATTACGGTTGGCAATCCGGGATCGACGGAATAATATTTTTTATAAAGTGCTTTATTTGAATTGTTGCCAAAAAACAAGTAACCACCACCAATAGCAACTAAAAGTGCAATTGAAGCTGCAATGATGTAATTATACTTTCGAAAATACCGCATGGGTAGTATACTGGTGTTTTCATCTTCTATTTCTGAGTGGAACTCTTCAATTTTAGCGCGCAGACCATCTTCTTCAACTGCCCGGAACATGATTTTAAACTGTTCGAAATTTTCCAAAAGTTTTAAATCGTTGTCCAATTTTTTCTTGAATCGTTCCTTTTCGTTGGAATCCATTTGGTCGAGCAAAAATTTCTCAAACATTTCCTGCTCTTCCTGTGATATGTATTCAGAAATGTTGCTCATTTTTTTGTTTTTTTAGTGTTAGCGAACGAAGTTGTTCCATGCAACGATATTTTTTATTTCGGGCAGATGCCGAATCTATTCCCAGTTTTACCGAAATCTCTTTCATGGAGAAACGTTCGTAGTAGTATAAGTTTAAAATTTTACGGCAATTCTCATTCAATTGTATAAAAGCCTGCAACATGCTTTTCCCCTGTATCTCCTTTTCATCGTAGATTACGTCGACCTCATCTTCAAACAGAGGATTTATGCTGTCAATGCTTACTGTTTTTTTGAAATTTGCCGAACGTAAATAATCTATCCATTTATTTTTATTTATTGTAAACAAGTAGGCTTCTATATTTTCATGATGTCCAACCTTATCATCTTTTATATTTTTCCAGCAAGCAATGAATGATTCCTGAAAAATGTCTTTCGCCTGTTCTTCACTGCCTTTGTTTTTTAAAATATATAACTTCACTTTGGGATAAACCTTCAAATAAAGGTTCTTCAATACCGTTTCATCATTGCGTTTAAAGCTTTTGATGAGTTCGTTATTTCTTTTTGTTGTAAAATCCCCCATATTTAACAGAATATATGGGGAATTTAAAGAATATCAGCTTTTTGTCAAAATATATATCATAATATTAACGAAATTTTATTTGAAGTTCTGCTTTCTTGTAAAATGTACTTGCTAAGCTCAGTCTCATAATGAGTTCAATAGTTATTTTTAGCTACATTTGTTTAATCATTGTTTGGTTCCGCTCCACGTTCCCGAACCTTGAAAAGAGGGATTGTTCCATGTTCCTGATGCACTGGTGGGACTGAAGTTTCCGGTAAAACTTGCCCCGTTTTCTGCAGACCCCAGCACAGCACTCAATTCTCCCGATGAATCAATTTGCCCATTAAGTGGCAGGGTTTGCTTTATATTATTGGAAAAGGCATCACCGGTAACTTTTCCATTTTCACTAATGGGCATCTCTAAAAACTTCTTATTTTTCTCTTCTGGTTTTCTGTCCCCGGTTTTTTAAGTAGTAAACGCCTGGATTCATAGTTACCGCATGAAATTTTAATTTTCACATATTACTTATATTAATTTTAATAATCAATAGTCGTTTCCAACTTTAACCCATTCCCTGTTATTGAGATTAATATCGCCGTTGGGGGAATAAAAGAGGTCGTTGTTTTGAATGTAGTTACCATTGCTGTCCGTCCAGTATTCTGTTGAGCCGGCATCCACCTGGTAGTTTTTTCCGGTTAATGGATTGTAAACTGTTTCCTGCTCATTAATCATATTTAGGAATTGCTTTTGCCCGGTATTGCTACCACTACCAAAATTCCGGTTCATAAAAGCCGCATGACTGGCATCCTGAGCAGCCGATAATTCTTTCATCCTTTGTTGGTGGGCATCAAAAGCTGCCTGCCTGTTTGCCATATTTTGCTGATGTTGCATATTGGCTATCCGCAAACGTTCATTAGCTTCTCGTTGCCTTTGCTGGGTAAGTTGTACCATGTACTGCTTCCATTCCGGATTCTCCTTTGTGTTAATAGCTGATTCTACAAATTGGTCAATTGTTTTTTCCAAAGCTTCATCATCTACGAAAAGATATTCGATAGAATACATCCACATGGTAAAACCAGCATCAGGAACCGGACTGGGTTGCGGCACAATTATTTTAGTGATGGACGCCAGGGCGCTCTGTCCCTTATTGTTTGTCCATTGAGTTACATATAAGTCTAACCTTCCATTACCAATACCCTGTTTTTGTTTTTCCTGCTCAAAAAAGGCTTCAAGCCGGGGCATTTTTCTTTCGTGCTGAAATATAAAGCCACTATTAACCATTCTTTGTTCTACCTCTTCCCCAAATATTTGGCGAACACTGACCTCGGCTCTAACCATATTCCTTATCTTACCTTGCGGCAGATACTGAACAATTTGCGGATTGTTGTATTGGACATGAAAGTTTATTGGCGTATTAAAACTTTTAAGATGATTCGGTCCCTGTACCTGCATCAAAAACCTGGGTATTTTCTGATCAATAGTGTAATAGGGTTTGGAAATCACCTGCCAGTCAGCCGGATACTCACTAGATCTTACAATTAACCCGGTACGTGCATCCTTTAATTCGTGGACTTTAAGGCCTTTTTGTCCTAATTTTTCAGAAAAGAAACCCTTACTTTCACCACGTTTTGATGATTCTTTTAATTCATTTTCATCGTCGTAATTCACATCCAGGGTTTCATACATTGGGGCTTCATGTTCGTTATCACGATAGTCTTCATTATAATCAGCATACCCGTTTTCTTCCTGATTATAATGTTTTTCTTTTTGTCTGTTTCCGCATGCCAGAAAGATAATCAGCATTGGAAGTATAAATATTGATGCTCTTTTCATCGTGTATTGTTTTATTATTCTTTTATATATCGAAGAGATTGTAAAATGTCATCAATCAGATTCTGGAAATTCTGAAAAAGAGGCCTTGATTCCTGACTGTCTGAGAAGGAATACCATTTTACAGATTAATTTGTAGGTATTATGTCGGCATATATCTAATAATCAATAGTAAACGAAGTGGAATTATTGAGTAATATTTGAACACTGACCGGTATAAAATTTTGAATAGCTACTCAAATTCATCAATATCCTGCCAGGGCGTAGTGCTGGTGCTGATTGGGCCCCATAACATCTGATCCATATCATTAATAAATGATGAACTGAGATTTCGTGTATTGCAGAGAACTACCCAGTTAAATCCATTGCTTGCCCTTACAAATTCCGCACAGGTGCCCGGAATGCTGCCTACATGCCACCAGTTGTTGTAAACATTCACACTTATGCCACACGCATAAGTGGAATTGGCCGAAGAAGTTGTGGTCATTGTATTCAATGTTGAGGCAGAGAGAATATCCGCTTTTCCGTCAAAACCATCTATATGTACTACGAAGCGTGCTAAATCCGTGGCCGTGGAAATCCAGCCTCCATGTGAGTCCATCCTGGTGACATTATAAATATAGGGATCCTCATTACTCTGTCCGTAGTAAACCACTTCGTTGGTTTTGCGTTCTGCCAGCGTATTGCCTGCAATTTGCATATCGGTAATACCAATGGGGTTAAGCACATTGTCTTTCACAAACTGTTCGTAGGTTTGTCCGCTTATTTTTTCGATTACCCTTCCCAACAGGCAAAACCCGAAATTGGAGTAATCATAATGCGTACCCGGCTCATGTTCGAGTGGAAGATTATCCAATGTCCAGGAGATCAGCTCCGTCTGGCTCATCGAGGCATCCATAAACATGGGATCATTTTGGCTGTTGCCCCATCCTCCACCTGTGTGATGAAGGAGCTCATTCACCGTAATATCAGTTATATACTGTCCATAGGGAAGTGTGCCATAAGCATTTCCCAAAATGCCGTTGTCTCCGAAAATAATCTGGTCAAGGGATATTTTACCGGCTTCGAGTAATTTCATGATGGCAACGGACGTAATGGTTTTTGATACACTGGCCAGGCGAAATAAACTGCTGTTATTAACTTCTTTATTTCCTGATTTGTCGGCATAGCCATATGACTTTGCATATACAAGTTTATCGTCTTTGGTGATTGCAATTGAAACGCCAGGGACAGAATAAATATTCATAAAATTACTTACGGCATTGTCTATTTGCGGGATATCTGCCTGGATTTCGGTTTTGCTTTCTTCCGGGTCTTTAGCAATATCATCTTTTGAACATCCGGTAAGAGCAACAAAACCCAACCCAACACATAAAAGCGAGATTATTTTATTTTTCATGATACTGATTTTAGAATTATTTAATGATACTATTACGTGATGGCGAAGCATCTGGTATTTTGAATAATGCACTATTTTCATTCGTTACTCATTCCCACAAAAGTGGCGTTAAACTCTCCTTGAGTAACATTCTTTTTTGAACCATCGTCTTCATTATATCCTGTAAAAGAGAAGGTTCCCAAAATGTTTGTATCTGAAATTTCGCTTATTGTAAATTGTCCGTCAGGTACACCGTTTGGATTGGACACATGCACATCGGTCAAATCATATTTCTGGTTTTTCCAACGATTGCCTGAATCTGCTACTTCAAGCATAAAATTAGTCACGTTGCCAGTTTGTAGGGTTGACTTAGTCAGGGTACCTGAGCTCACCTGACGCAGCCTGACCAAAATCTGAGAATTGCCATATCCGGCCCAGCCCGCTATTTCCAGGTAACTCCCTGCACTTCCGGTATTGTTTACAATAATCGCCGTTAAAATACCTTGGTCTATCGTCAATAGACTACCGCCGACCTTTACCTGCAAACTATAATTTTCGTCCACTTCATCAACGGTTGTATCCTCTTTGCCACATCCGACAAAAGCTGCAAAGCCAAACAAAACAAAGCACATCAAAACCATTTTCATTTTCATCGTGCGCAATTTTTAAGTTTATATTTCAAGTTGAATATTTGCTGTAGTTATTTTCTGAACAATAGCACACTAGCTTTTAACCCATCGCAGTTTTAAGCCAAAGGCAAACAGGAAATTGTGTCCCTGGAAATACTTGGGTTGAGTATAATTTTTGGTGTTCATTTCATTCAGTACTTTGAATGTGACCATGTCGATATCAACATCGAAAGGAATTTTGTCATCCGTCAATTCGTTCACCGGAACTTTCACGCCATAACCAAATGTTAGCCCTCGTTTATTTGTAGTTGCCCAAAAATCGTCATTATCTTCAAATTGTTCTGGCCTTTTTTCAAAATAATACCCCAGGCGAAAAGCAATTAATTTCATAAAAAGCGCTTCGGCACCCACCCCAAAAGAAGTATTATATTTGTCTTTCAGGTAATCACCGTATTGGAAGTGGAAACTTAAATCAACGACCTTAGGGCTATTACCAAACAAGCGACTGTTACTTAAAAATTCAGGACTGAAGGGTAAACTTCCATGATATGATGTTCCTAATCTTAAATAAGCAGGTAGTCTCCTGTAGTGCTTATAGTCCTTGTAATGGTCTACTATATCCGTATTCATAAAAAGATTAACAAAACTCCCGGCAAATCTTACTTTCTGATTTTCAAGATTTTTTAGTTTTATCCAGTTTACATTTCTATCATAAATTACTCCCATAGAGGCAATTAACTCTGAATTATTAACTGTTCCTGATACTATCTTATTCATTATGTAGTTACCCGAAAGGCCAACGTGTAAATTAGGGATTACTTCATAAGCACCACTTAATGTGTATAATACCTGGGAGCTTTTGTCTACATTTTCTTCAAATCCTCCTATTATAACTGTCGATGGAGCGTCCTTCACCCACCAATTTTGTCGGCTCAATCCCAACACCAGTTTGTCATTTACCCGGTACGATGCCCCCAAAAAGCCAAACTTTGAACCAAAATAGACCTGGTCTCCGGTAGAATAATTTGTATAGATATTTAGCACATTACGTTCAAGCCCAATTGAAGCAGGATTGTAGACTACATTTTCAATGCCACCAAGAGTAATAGTAGTTAACCCCATACCTGCTGCTCTTGCACTGGTTGGCTGTCCTCCAAAAATTCCGTGGTAATGCAAACGATAATAGTCTGTCGCTTTCGCGTAAAAGCTGCTAAAACCCAAAATCATAAACAATAAGAACAAATAGACCTTTTTTTTCATAACTTTTTTATTTTCAGATTAATATTAAATTTTCGTTTGGATGTACGATATATTGATCGCAGTCGACTTCATTACTGTCGAGTAGGATCGAAAGGGAAATTATCGTTTTGATCAGCCACGCCGTCTCCGTCCGAATCCTGATAACCTTCTCCTGAATAAAGCAGTTGCCACTGGATAGGTAAAAAGGCCGACATGATGACGTCTTCGTACACATTTGAGGGAGCGAAACAAACCTGTACATTGAAAAACGATACATTCAGGTCAGAAGCATAATTCACTGTTGCTACGAATTGGGCAGTCATATTTCCAACCTCAATAAGCATGGTTGCAAAAGTTGTAATGAGCAACGATGTACCTTGTGGAGAAGGCGAATTTGAACAAATCAGTTGAATCTGGTTAGTATTAAAACCAAAGCCGTTTAAAAATATATTCAATTCAGACTGGTTTACCTGTTCTGCATTTGTTTGCCCTCTAAATGTATTGCTGTAGTATCGCCAACATTATTATCCTGTCTCAAAACGTCAACTCCAACTAACTGTGTTGATTCATTTTTTAACTCAACGGCTCTATAGCCTGCAGGGTATTCAAATCCCAGCAAAGGCAATACTGAATGAGAAAACGTACCCCCAGGATTTTCAATAGTTGGAACACCTCCCGGAATATCTGAACGCGGAACCCCGTTTGAAAGATCCCAGTATAAGCCTGTTATTCCGGTAATCTCGGAGCAAATTTGAGAGGGCACATTATCAATTGACTGAAGGTCGTCCTCCTGCTCCTTGCAAGACTGAATAGCAAGGATTGTAACTAAAATAAAAACAAATCTGACTTTCATACCTTTTATTCTTTTTACATATATCGAAGAGGTATAAAAATGTCATCAGTTTTATGGAATAAAAATTAAGGGCTAGAAAAAATTTCAACCATCATCTCGAACCTGTGCCAATAATTGTTCGTAAAAAGCAACTAAAAATGTACTAAACAAGGAGGCTGCAATCTTTCATTCTTTACTAAAAGATTGCAGCCTCTTCTTTTTCAATTGCCAGCTATTAAACTATTTTGAAATAAGCTTATAATATTGAGCCATGTAATATGGAAGCAGGAAAAAAGTTCCTTCCTGCTCGGCACGTTCACCGCCAACTTCTTCATAAAGCAAGGAAAACCCGTCTCTGTCCTGACGAACATGGCCTCGCTCATCCACCGGGACAGCATAACCATCCGTTCTCCATCCGATTGTAGGATCCTGTGCCGGAGTGGGGTCAAAGATAATATCCAGCCGATGTGTATTGTCCATTTTATAACCGATCATATCCATAGGAATACGTTGCAACGTAGTTTTTATGCTTTTACCCAAATCCGGATATTCCGAAAATTGCTGTGTAGCCATGGAAGTAAAATTTCCTGCATCGGAAAATACATCTTTCCCTTTAAAATACCCCTCATCAACCAACTGTTTAAAATGACCAGCCATGGAAGCATACAACACATTCCAGAATGCATTGTTTTGTTTGCTGATGTGCAACCACGCATGTTCAAGCGACAGACGGTACATCAATAACAATTCAGGATTTTCCTCATAATTTAACAAGCCAAACATACTCATTAGGCTTAAGTTATTGTCCCACGGGACCACATTTTCCGGCGGAAAGAATTCTTTGGCGTGCATGGCATTAATATGGTAATTGTGCTTTTTGCGCAACATTGCTGCGGTTTCTTCATACTTTTGATCTCCGGTTACATGCTTTGCTACATTTAAAAACGAAAGCATCATCATTGAATTTAATCCACGTTGATCCCATCCCCAGGCTGAGTTACAAAATTCAGGGGAAAAATTCCCCCAACGGGTTGGTTTTCCATCGTGGTCAACCAGCGTAAATCCATGTCTTATTAAATGGTCGGTAATAGCTGCCACCACTTCGCGAACGGGCTGTTTTTCCTCTTCTGTTTCAGCTACTAAATCATAATACACCCCATAAAAGAAATAATGCCCGGCCAGTTCGTCCGAACTGGTATCACATTTCCAGAGATATTTCCCGTCTTTACTTTTTACAAAGCGTGGGTTGATGTCTTTCCAAAAAGGATCTCTTTTCTGTCTGTTAATATTCATCTGATGGCTGTATTCAGGATTTGCCAATGGCTCGGGCCAATCATGAGGAACAATAACCCGTGCAGGGAATCCCGGTTCATGTGTAATATCAACGAGCCACTTACATGCTTCAAAACTTCTCTTTGCCAGTTTTTTTGCTTCCTTATCGCCCGTAAATGCATACCGGAAAGACTGAGCTGCACCATACATAGAAGTGTACATTCCATCATTATCGGAAATACCATAATGAAAAGAAGCAGTATCGTAAGGTTCGTCTAGTTCATTCGGCGCTATAAACCCCATCCGCTCGTGCCTTGTTTCAGTTTGCCAGGTAAAGTAACCAGCCTTTTGCCCCCAGCTAATTGGTTTAGGAACAATCTTGCCTACTCCCCTGTTTGTGGCAAACCAGGCGGTTCCGTCATCCTGTACCGCAATTCCGTTTACATAATCATTAGGAAGCCACCGCAGGCTAAAACGATAGTGAAATTGTCCATTTTCAAAACGAATAGCTCCTTTTTCTGTTCCAAACCAAACAACTCCGTCTGGGCCTGCCGCTGCGCAGGTAAAATGATTATATGGTAAACCTTCTGCTCCAGTATATAATTTCCATTGTTGTCCATCATAACATCCTACTCCTTGTTTTGATGCAAACCAGAGTTGATTCCTGCTATCTACTACGAGAGCAGCTACTTCTTCCGGAGCCCAACGGTATTTCACATCTTCCGGAATTACCAGCTGCCATTCTTTGTCACCTTTGGCTAATTTATATAGCCCTTTCTCTGTTCCTGCATATTTACTCTGTCCAAATTCAATAGCAGAAAGAAGTACTCCCGCAGGTTTGGGTAATTTCTTTACAGCAGGAATCTCTTCACTTCTTTTTAGGTTAGAAATCTCCCATTGTTGCCCGTTAAATATAAATTGTGAATTGTCGAGAAAAACCACCGGCTTTTGATCAACTAAAATCACATCATTCACTTTCTCGTCAGAAAAACCCTGTCGTTTTGTATATTGACTGGCCACATCCTGACGAAAAATCTGGTTCTCGGGAACTTGAGAGAAAAGAAATAAAGGCGCTAAAAGCAAGAAAAAGAATATGTTTTTCATAAATACAACTAAATGAATGATAATTGAATCTCTCAAATATGTTGGGTTTTAGCGGGAGGGGCAAATACTATTTTACCTTACATTTAATAAATATTCACAATCGCTATTCATTTTTGCATAGAAATACTCTATGCCGGCAGATTATTGCGATCACGTAAACAAAATATGTTTCATTCAAAAATTACAAGCAGATTTAATTATACGGAATAACAAGCAGTGAATTCTATAGAAAGTTTCAAAAAGAAGTTCAAAATATGTGGGTTGTACTGGATTCGAACCAGTGACCCCTACCCTGTCAAGGTAATGCTCTAAACCAACTGAGCTAACAACCCATTTGCATGCAAAAATATAATTTTTTCTGGTCAAAAAAAGCACTTCAACATTTTCGTTGGGCAATAAAAAGGAGCAACCGCCTGGCTGCTCCCGTAATATTTTAATTGATTTATTGAAACACTAAACGCCAATCCATAAATTGATGACCGATAATGCTCCAATAATCCACATCAGCCACGAAACCTCTTCGAATTTACCAGCTACCGATTTCAAAATGATATAAGAAATAAAACCAAATGATAAACCGGTTGAAATACTATAGGTTAACGGCATTAATATAATGGTAAGAAACGCCGGAATTGCTTCTGTAAAATCAGAAAAATTAATTTGCTTAATATTTTTAAACATGTATACACCTACAATAATTAATGCTGGTGCAGTTGCATATCCGGGAACAATTCCGATTAGCGGAGCAAAGAAAAGCGCCAGTAAAAAAAGGATAGCCGTAACAACAGAAGCAAATCCTGTTTTTGCACCATTGGCAATTCCAGAGGCAGATTCAACATAAGTAGTTGTAGTACTGGTTCCCAGCAACGAACCTGCAACGGTTGCAACAGCATCAGCTTCCAGAATCCGGTCCACATTCTCAACTTTTCCTTCCTTGTCTACAAAGCCTGCTTCATAAGAGCAGGCAACAATGGTTCCAACAGAATCAAATAAGTCAACAAACATAAATGAGAAGATAGCACCTACCAACCCTAAACTCAAGGCAGACATTACATTTAGTTTAAAGGCCACCGGACCAATTGAAGGTGGCATAGACACAAAAGTATCAGGAGCATTAACCTGGCCGGCAATCAGTGCAATTATAGTTGTAATGATTATACCATAGAAAATTCCTCCGCGTACTTTTTTCACTTCAAGCACAGCTGTTATAATAAGGCCAATAATACCAATTACAAGCGTAGGAGTAAATTCTCCCAAGCCAACAAATGTAGCAGGGTTAGCAACTACAAGCCCCATGTTTTTGAACCCAATAAAGGCAATAAACAACCCTATTCCGGCCCCGGTAGCAATTCGTAATCCCAAAGGTATTGTATGAATAATCTTTGTTCGGACTTTTGTTAACGTAAGAGCAATAAAAACAATACCAGAAATAAATACAACTCCCAAAGCAGTTTGCCATTCAACTCCTGCGCCTAATACCAGCGTATAAGTAAAAAAAGCATTTAACCCCATTCCTGGGGCCATAGCAAAAGGGACTTTAGCCCAAACACCTGCCAAAATAGTTCCAATAACGGAAGCAAGTATAGTAACAGTAATCAGTGCATTTTTATCCATTCCTGCATCACCCAGAATATTTGGATTTACAAAAATGATATAAGCCATCGTAAGAAAAGTGGTAGCACCACCGATAATCTCTTTTTTGAAAGATGACCCGCGTTCTGTAATACTAAAATATTTATCCAACATAATGATTATTTATGTTTCAATTAAAAAGTATACTTTACAGCCAAAGTTGGGTTGATTTGTGCACCATCTTTTGCAAAATTGTTACTGATTTCGATCTCAGTTCCAACAGAGAAGTTTTCACAGAAGTTGTACCACAATTGCGGCTCAGTAAGGAAGCGATAATCAGTGCCCCAAAACATTTCTTCTTTCCAGAAATCAGCAAATCCAAGGAAAGACATTTTCCCTTTTAAGAAATTCACAGTCCAAACAGCTGTTAACTGAAAGGAAGCATCTTCTTTATCCTTAATATATTTATAGTTCCCTTGCAAAGTCAAAATTTTTGAAAAGTCTGCAGAAGCCCAGGTATGTTCAATACCGGCGAGCCAGCAATTTTCAATAGGAATAAAAGTTGAACCACCAACTGACATTGTTCCTCCATTGTATTCTACACGAGGCATGATCGCCTGAGTTTCGGTCCACTTAAAAGCACGGGCAATTTCCCAGTATGCTAATGAAACACCATTATCAACATTGCGTGGGTCGCTGCTGTAATCCATGTCAATAAAGAAAAAAGTTGAACCATACTTGTCCGGACGAAACATTTCGACAGTAGAAGTCACCAATTTACGATCTTTCCCAAAATCATAATGTAACTGGATATTTTGTGCGTTAGCACCTAAAACCCAAACGGCAATAGCAAGAAGCAATAAAATTTTTTTCATTACCAAGATTATTTAATTAAGGTTTTTATAAAAAGTTGAAGCCGTAAAAATATATAAATTCATGAACAGGCAAAACCTCTGAAAAATTTTGTTTCACTTTTTAGTATCATTCCAAATTACTATCTTACAGATTATTAAAACGCACACTATGAAAACCATTGACAGAAGAAAATTTATTCATACAGGAATAAAAGGAGTTGCAGCTACAGTAGCGCTAACTTCCGGGCTGGCAAGCATGAGTTTCTCGCCGGCAGAAAAGGCTTTCATTGATACTGTTGATCTAGGCGAAACCGGGATGAAAATTCCCCGGTTAGCCATGGGAACAGGCTCGTTTGGCTGGCGGCATACATCGCAACAAAAAAAACTGGGCCAAGAAAAATTTCTGGATTTGGCACAGCATGCCTACAATCGTGGAATCCGCTTTTTTGATACAGCTGACATGTATGGAACCCATGAACTCACAGGCAAAGCATTAAAACTATTCCCACGCGAAAAAATTACTCTTTTATCAAAAATAATGGTATACCAGCAACAAGACTGGTATACACCTGAACCTTTTCAGAAAAGTATTGATCGGTTTAGAAAAGAACTAGACACAGACTACATCGACATCCTCCTTCTTCATTGTATGGTAAACGATAAATGGAGTGATGAATACAAACACTATATGGATGCCTTTTCGGAAGCAAAAGAAAAAGGGCTTGTAAAACAAATTGGGCTATCGTGCCACGATAAAAGAGCGCTGGAATTAGCTGCTGAACATAATTGGGCTGATGTTATTCTGGCTCGCATAAACCACAATGGTGCGAGAATGGACGGAACACCTGATGAAATTATGCCCATTCTGCAAAAAGCCCGTGAAAAAGGGAAAGGCATTATTGGTATGAAAATTTTTGGCTGTGGGAAACTTGTTGATGAAGAAGAACGAGAGAAATCATTAAACTATGTTTTGAAAAGCAAAAATGTACACACAATGACCATTGGATTTGATAGCCGCGAACAAATTGATGATGCGGTTGAACGAATTTACAGAATTACTCACTCATAAAAAAACCCCGGTTAGGGAAACCGGGGTGATATTTTCGAAATCGGGAAGATAAAAAAATAAGGGTCATTTACTTATATATTCCCAAAAAGAGTAAAAGGTAACTCTCTATTTATCAAAAAAACACTAACCTTTTTCTATTGCTTCATTAAGAATCTCATTTACAGGCTGCAATACATTAAATGCATTTACCACATATTCCACAAAATTCTCACCTGTAATTAATTTCTCATCAAGGCTAGTTGAAAAAACAATTGATTTATACCGAAGCAAGTCAATATGAGGATGATCTTTAGGAAATCCCTTTGGCGCCGTTTTTAACTGGTGATCATGCATCTCCGGATACACTGACCTAAACCTCTTATCCTTTATAACCTCCAGAAATTCATCTCCATGCACTGCCAGATAATTACGAATTGCCTTTAACGGTTCTGCAGGCGGCATATAAATACCTCCGCCAACAAAACTGCTATCTGGTTCAATGTGAAGATAATATCCGGCATTCATACTTTTTCGGCCACCTTTAGCTATAAAAATTCCAAAATTGGTTTTATACGGACGTTTATCATGCGAGAAACGAGTATCGCGAAAAATGCGAAACATACAATCTTTGGGATTCATTACTGAAATTTCCGGATCAAACTTCCTAATTTCATTTATCAGCAATTCGGTTACAAACCGCATTGTTTCTCTACTTTTTTCATACCGCTCCTTATTTGCATGAAACCATTCTTTATCATTATTCCTTGCCAGATCTTTCAGAAAATGCAATACTTTTTCCATCCTATTTTTATTTTGAATTACATTTGCACCAATTTAGCACCAAATTTTAAATAAACAGAAGGGCTACCATGAAAAAGTTTGTACTTATTGTTGCCGGAGGAAGTGGGAGCAGGATGAAACAAGACCTCCCAAAGCAATTCACAAATATTGCAGGGCAGCCTGTTTTAATGCACACTTTTAATGCTTTTCTGAAGTACGACCCAATCATCAATTTTGTACTGGTACTCCCGGAATCGCAGGTAAAATACTGGAAAGAGTTGTGCCTTGAATATCAGTTCACTGTAAAACATAACATAGCTATTGGCGGAGAAACTCGCTTTCATTCGGTAAAAAATGGTCTGGAGCTCGTCCCCGAACAGAGTATTGTTTTTATTCACGATGGCGTACGCCCTCTTGTTTCTGTAAAAACCATTGAAGCTTGTTGCCAGATGGCAGTGGAAACAGGAAATGCTTTGCCAGTTGTTCCTGTAACAGAATCGCTTCGCATGATTGAAGAGAACAAGAACAAAGCGGTTAATCGCTCTCTCTTTTACCGGGTGCAAACACCGCAAACATTTTCTTCTACCCTTATAAAAAAAGCCTACACTCAAAAATATAATTCTCTTTTTACCGATGATGCGTCGGTTCTGGAACAGGCTGGTTACTCCATCAACCTGGTAGAGGGAAATCGGGAAAATATTAAAATTACCTATCCGGAAGAGTTAGGAATTGCTGAAATCTGGCTCCGGAATTGAAATTCCTAATCCCAAAAATTATTCACAAAAAGTTCCCATTCGTTTTCTACAACAAAAAATATATGGTTTTATCGGTAATCTTCGACGTTTACCGATTTCAGGTACAGAAACTTTTCATATTACAATAGTTTTACACAAAAACTACATTCAACCAGTTTAATTATTTTACAATCAAATATTTCTGAACAGTTACATTAAATAAATATAAACAAAATAAACTTTTGACACATAAAAAGTTTCCAACGTTTCAAGTTGATTACTTTTGTATGGCATGGAAGAAAAAAAGTTACACATAATACAAAATGTAGGGAAACTCTATTTGAAGTTTGGAATCAGAAGTGTTACAATGGATGACGTAGCACAGGAACTTGGAATTTCAAAGAAAACGCTCTATAATTACTTTGCAGACAAGGAAGATTTAGTACGTCAAACTCTTAATTATTTTTTAAGCAAACCGGCATTCAACCTGAATTGTGAAGAAACAGGCAATGCCATTGATTATTTTTTTGCGTTAAGAAAACACGTTATAAAAACCCTAAAGTATTACAATAATAACCTGGAGTTTGATTTAAAAAAACAGTATCCGGAATTATATCAGAAAGTACGCAATTACAAACGGGAACGAATCTATAACAACACGCTTAAAAATTTTGTAGAAGGAGTGGAACAGGAACTCTATCGGCCTGATTTGGATCCGATTACTGTTGCCAAACTTCAGGTAGGCAGAATGCTTTTCACATTAAACACAGATAATGAAATATTCACATATACAGAGCTGGCATCAGTTGAACTATTCGACAAAATAACCGACTACCACATGCACGCCATTTGTACTTCAAAAGGAATTAAATATTACAAAGAACAATTAAACAAAATCCGGAATGACAAAAACAATTAAACTTTACCTGCTATTTTGCTTTATGAGCTGGTATGCCTTTTCTACAGAAGCGCAAACGCCTGAACGCGCTTTCTCACTGGAAGAGGCAAAACAATATGCCATGCAAAATTCTTACGTTCTGCATAACTCAAGCCTGGATGTAGTAAAAGCCCAAAAAGAAGTTTGGAAAACCATTACAACCGGGCTGCCACAAATTTCAGGAACTGCCAATTACAACATGTTTCTAAATTTGCCAGTTTCATTAATTCCTGCCGAATTTTTTGGTGGTGAAGCCGGAACCTACCAGGCTGTAAAATTTGGACAAGATTACAGCTCCGATTTTGGCTTTACTGTAAATCAAATGATTTTTGACGGTTCCTATATCGTTGGTGTAGGTTCTTCGCAGATTTACCTGAACCTGGCAAAACAAACGGCTGAAAAATCGGAAATTGATATTCGCGAGGCGGTAACACAAGCTTATTATATGGTACTTACCGGCGAAGCCAATAAAAAAGTAATGCAGGAAAACCTGGCAAATGTGCAGGAAATGTACAAAGAAACACAAGCTTATTACGACAATGGATTCCGCGAAGAACAAGATGTAGACCAAATGAAGTTAATGGTTAAAAATGCAGAAACGGAAGTAGTAAAAGCCAACCGGGAAATAACCATTGCGAAAGTTGTGTTAAAATATGCGATGGGGTATAATCTTGAGAAGGAAATTGCACTTTCCGATTCTCTAAACCAATTCGTTAACCCTTTGGCAGCTGGCAAAGATGCTCATACAGGATTTGATTTTAGCAAACACATTGATTACCGGCTGGCACAAACCAACTTTCAGGTATCAGAAAAATTATTAAAGCTTGAAAAAGTAGCTTATCTGCCAAGATTAAATGGCTTCTTCAGTTACACCAAGACGGCTTATGGAAATAAAGCAAATCTGTTTAGTTCTGATGTTTCCTGGTTCCCATCTTCATTAATAGGTTTTCAGTTATCGGTACCTATTTTTAACTCAGGAGAAAAGATGCTGAAAGTACAGCAGGCCAAAATAGACCTTGATAAAATTGCTACGCAACGAAAACAGGAAGAGGTAACTCTTCAGAAGGACTATTTAACCGCTGTTGCTGATATGGAATCAGCACTTGAAAGATTTGAAAATGATAAAGAAAACAGAGAGTTGGCTGAAAAAATTCTGGATAAAACAAAAATCAAATTCAAAAATGGTATCTCAAGCAGCACAGAACTCTCGCAGATGGAAACCCAGTACATAGAGTCACACGGTGCATATATCAGTTCAACACTTCAGCTCCTGCAGTCAAATCTTAAGTTACAAAAGGCTACAGGTAATTTATAATCAACAAGAAATAAAAAAATAAACCATGAAAAAAATTTTAATACTAATTGCTGTTACCGCCCTGTTTGCTGCATGCAACAACAAAACGGTTAACGACGAAGAAGCAAAACGGCAGGAACTTCAGAAATACAAACAGGAGTTGCACGATTTAAAACAAAAGATTGCAGATCTGGAAAAAGAATTATCAAAAACAGAAGAAGAAATTGTAAATGTAAAAGTTGCAGATATCGAAAGCCAGACATTCGAACATTTTATTGATGTTACAGGAAATGCAGAAGCTGATCTGGATGTAAACGTAAGTCCTGAATCTTCAGGAATTATTGAAAATATTCTGGTAAAAGAAGGTGACCATGTATCGAAAGGACAAATTCTAGCCAAACTAAAAGTAGATGCGCTGGAACGGTCACTGGACGAACTAAAAGTTCAACTCGATTTAGCCAATACCAACTTCAAACGCCAGCAAAATTTGTGGAATCAGAATATTGGTTCTGAAATGCAGTTCCTTCAATCGAAAACCAACAAAGAAAGTCTGGAAAAACGCATCGAAGGACTTAACGCGCAAATTGAAATGTCGGATGTTAAAGCTCCGGTAGATGGTGTTGTTGATAAAATTTATCAGAAAAAAGGCGAAATCGGAAGTCCGCAAATACCGTTTGCTAAAGTGGTAAACATTAACCGGATAAATATTTATGGCGATGTATCGGAATCATATCTAACCAAAATAAAAGAAGGCGACAAAGTAAAAATCAATTTCCCGGCTCTGGGGCGCGAAACCGAAGCTCACATTCAGCAAATTGGAAATGTAATCGATCCGAACAATCGTACATTCAGAATAAAAATTACATTGAACAATCCGGATAATATGATAAAACCCAACCTGGTTTCTATTATAAAAATTCGTGATTACCAGGCCGAAAATGCCATTGTAATACCATCATTGTACATACGCGAAGATTTTAAGGGCAGTTTTACTTTTATTGCGGAAAGCCAAAACGGGAAAGAGGTCGCTAAAAAAGTTTATGTAACTACCGGAATTTCTGATAACAATATGACAGAAGTAACACAGGGGCTTACTCCGGGAATGAAAATCATATCTGAAGGTTATAATCAGGTTGTAGATGGCAGCCCCATACATTTCTAATACTTATCGCACTAATATTCAGAAAAATGGCGAAAGAAAAAGATTCAAATGCGCAACATATTCAGCGTAAGTTTAAACCAACTTACCTAGCGCTAAAAAATAAAACGACCGTATATATACTCACCGGGCTGATGGTTTTCTTTGGTCTGTATTCGTACAACAAAATGCCACGTGAGTTAATGCCGGAAGTTGTTGTTCCCTACATTTTTATACAAACAATATATCCGGGAAACTCTCCAGTGGATATAGAAAACCTGATTACACGCCCCATCGAACAGGAAATCAAAGGACTGCAAGGTGTTAAGAAAGTATCATCGGCCTCTTATCAGGACGTTAGTACCATTGTGGTAGAATTTAACACCAACGTTACTATAAAACAGGCACTACAGGACACAAAAGATCGTGTAGACAAAGCCAACTCCGAACTTCCGGACGATCTGGATAACGATCCTCTGGTTATGGATGTGGATTTCTCAGAGTTCCCCATAATGAATGTGAACCTTTCAGGTGACTTTAGTATGCGCGATCTGAAGAAATATGCAGAGATACTTCAGGACGAATTCGAAAGCTTGAATGAAATCTCTGAAGCCAACATCCGCGGAGTGGAAGAAAGGGAAATACAAATCAACGTTGACCCGTATAAACTCGATGCCGTTGGATTAACATTCAACGATATTGCTATGGCTGTTCAAACAGAAAACATTACCATGGGAGCCGGAGAGTTTACCGCCGATGAAACACGACGGGTAATCCGTACGGTGGCCGACTATGAAAATGTGGACCAGATTGCCAATACCATCATAAAAATGAATGGAGGCAAACCGGTTTACATTCGGGATGTTGCCAAAGTGGTAGATGATTACAAAGAACGTGCAACAATAGCCCGGCTTGACAATAAGCCTGTGGTAACACTCTCAATTACAAAAAAATCGGGAGAAAACATTCTGGAAGCTTCTGAGAAAGTGCTTCAAACCATAGATGATCAAAAAGATAAAGGTTACCTCCCCCGCAACCTGGATGTAGTTGTAACCGACGACACAACGCATTACATAAGAGATGAAATAAGCAACCTGGAAAACAGTATAATACTAGGGATGATACTGGTTATCTTTGTTCTGTATCTTTTCCTTGGTTTCCGCAATGCTCTTTTTTCCGGGCTGGCCATCCCTATGTCAATGTTCCTGTCGTTTATTATTCTACAACAGTCGGGTGTCACATTGAACAACATGGTACTTTACGGCCTTATCCTCGCATTGGGGATGCTTGTAGACAATGCCATTGTTGTAGTCGAGAATGTTTACCGGCTTTACAGTTCAGGGTATTCAGGCCTAATGGCAACAAAAAAAGGTGTTAGCGAAATTGCTTTTCCTATTATCTCGTCGACTCTTACAACACTGGCGGCCTTTTTCCCGCTATTACTTTGGCAGGGCGTCATAGGGCAGTTTATGAGTGTTTTACCGCAAACACTAATTGTAGTATTAGCCTCATCGCTATTTGTTGCATTAATATTAAACCCTGCCTTTGTTGCATCATTTATAAAAGTTGACGACATAAAGAAAAAGGTAGACTGGAAAAAATCGCTCAAAAGAGCCGGTATTTATACAATTATTGCTGTACTATTTTATCTGGCAAAAATTTACCTACTTGGAAACCTGTTAATAACGCTGGCCATATTTGCCGTTCTTAACTTTATTGCACTGCGACCGATGGCCCGGTGGTTTCAAACCCGCTTTTTGGTTTGGCTAGAGGAATTTTATAGCCGCCAATTACGCCACGCTTTAACAGGTTGGCGCCCCATTGTATATTTTGCAGGAACTTGCCTGATGCTTGTTCTGTCGGTACTATTTTATGCAGGAAGTAGTCCCAAAGTAGTTTTTTTCCCTAATACTGATCCGCAAACAATTTATGTAACAATGGAACTCCCCATTGGAACCGCCATCGAAAAAACAGACAAGGTTTCAAGACAGGTAGAAACGATTGTAAATAAAACCCTGAAACCGGTTGAAGGAATTGTAAAATCAGTAACTACCACCGTTGGAACAGGAAAAGGGGGCCTGTTTGAAAATGAAACCAGCCCTAATAAATCACTAACAAGTATCTCATTTGTTGAATACAAATTTCGGGAGGGAATTAGCACAGCTAAAATTATGCAGGAATTAACCCAAAATCTCGATGGTTTTGTAGGTGCTAAAATCTATGTAGAAAAAGAAGAAGACGGCCCTCCAACAGGAGCACCAATTAATATTGACATTTCGGGCGATGAATTTGATCAACTGATAAAAATATCAGGTGACTTTATAAAATTGATCGACGATGACCATATTCCGGGAGTTGACCAGCTAAAGCTCAATATAAATGTTAACCAGCCGGAAATGCTGATAAAAGTAGATCGTGAAAAAGCACGCCTCTATGAACTTTCCACACAACAAGTTGCATTGGCGCTGCGAAATTCGTTGTATGGTTACGAAGCCAGCAAGTTTAAAGATGGCGAAGATGAATACGATATCTTTATTCGTTTGGATGAAAAATACAGAAACGATGTATCTACCCTGATGAACCAGAAGTTAAAAGTAGAGGGAAATAAAATTCCGATCTCTTCTGTAGCTGATTTTGAGTATTCAACAACATACGACAAGGTAAGCCGTATCGATAACAAACGGGTAATAACCATTTCCTCGAATGTGAAGGAAGGGTACAATGCCAACCAGATTAACGAACGCATCCGCCAGGTGTTGGCAGAATATGAAATGCCAAATGGCTACAACTATGCATTTACCGGTGAACAGCAGGAACAGGCAGAAAGTAGCGAGTTCCTCATTTTCGCCTTGCTGGTAGCTGTAGCTTTAATTATGCTTATAATGGTTACCCAGTTTAATTCATTCATAAGGCCAGCTATTATTATAGCAACTGTTATTTTCAGTACCATTGGCGTATTCCTCGGATTAGGCCTGTTCAAAATGGAGTTTGTAATAATAATGACCGGAATCGGAATTATTTCCCTGGCTGGAATTGTGGTGAACAACGGTATTGTTCTTATCGACTATATCGACTTGCTACGAAAACGAAAAAGAGAAGAACTGGGACTCCCTGAAGATGCATTCCTCCCGCGCGATGTACAGGTCGATGCCTTGGTGGAAGCCGGTAAAACACGTTTACGGCCGGTACTATTAACAGCGATCACTACCGTTTTAGGATTGCTGCCACTGGCCATTGGGTTAAACTTCGACTTTTTCGGGTTATACACCCATTTCAATCCTGATTTTTCTCTTGGAGGAGAAAGCGTAGCATTCTGGGGACCAATGTCATGGACAGTTATATTTGGGCTAACCTTTGCGACTTTCCTTACATTGCTTATTTCTCCGGTTATGTATATGCTAACTATACGCATCAACTACAAAATCAAAAAATGGACAGGCAATCTGCCCGAACAAAAAAAAGTTGAATTAAAAACTCAACAAGATACCACAGAATAAAACAGATAACAAAAAACAAAAAGACGGGGGATGCTCAATAGAGTGTCCCTTTTCTTTTCGTACTTTGAAAGACCCCACATTTTCGGAAACAACAAAACGAATGATTCTAATTTTGATATATTTGGGCAAATTTTTTATTCATGATATTTGTTACAGGAGGAACAGGATTAATTGGTGCTCATTTACTTTATGAACTTGCAAAAGAGGGAAAAGACATTAAAGCATTAAAACGGGAAACCAGCAATCTCGAACAGGTAAAGAAAATCTTTTCATATTATATCGCCAATCCGGAACCTCTGTTTGAAAAAATAGAATGGGTAAACGGAGATATACTTGACTACTTTTTACTTGAAAAATTGCTGAATGGAGTAACAGAAATATACCACTGTGCCGCTATTGTTTCGTTTCGTTCCAACGAACGAAAAAAAATGATAACTGCTAATGTAACCGGAACCGAAAACATTGTGAATGCAGCCATACAAAGCGGAGTAAAAAAAATATGTCACGTAAGCTCCATTGCAGCTCTTGGAAGGCATTCCAAAGGACTCCCGGTTACAGAAGAAACCCAATGGGGCCCATCAAAAAAAAACTCAGGATACTCCGAAAGCAAATTCTTTTCTGAAACAGAAATATGGCGGGGCATTGAAGAAGGACTTGATGCCGTTATTATAAACCCGTCCATTGTTCTGGGTCCCGGAAACTGGAAAACGGGAAGTCCCAAACTTTTTAAAAGTATTTGGGACGGGATGACCTTCTATACCAAAGGAGAAACAGGTTTTGTAGATGTAAGAGATGTAGTAAAAGCAATGCTTCTTCTAATGGAGCCTTCCAATTTTGAAAGGGCAAAAAATCAACGCTTTTTGCTAAGTGCAGAAAATACCAGTTACCGGAATTTCTTCAATCAAATTGCTGTAGCGCTCGAAAAACAAAGCCCGCAATTTTATGCGAGCAACCTTTTACTTGGGATTGTTTGGCGGGCAGCAACTTTTGCAGGATGGCTCACCCGACGCCCGTCTGCAATAACCCGCGAAGCTGTAAGCGGCTCCAATCGTATCAATCGTTTTGACGGAAGCAAGATCACACAGACAATTGACTTCTCTTACCGTCCTCTTTCTGATTCAATAAAACAAACAGCTGCATATCTAAAACAAGATGAATCTTCCAAAAACCAAACCACTATGCACAGGAAATAAATAAGTTTAAGGTTGAATGAAATTCAAAAACAATATGAACGGATTTTTTATAGATTCGCTTTTTATTTGCAGAAAATTATAAAAACCATCTAATCTACCCGATAATTCTTACCAGTTAAAAAGAATAGTTTGTTTTAACTCCGGATGAAGACTTAATGGCACTGGACTTGTTCCCGCAACACTCTCAATCAATTTCATTTCTTCATTCGTGTACCCCTTATCAGGAAATTGAAATTCGACAATTACTTCAGCCACACGCCTTGGATTAACAGCCATTATTTTTGTGACCTTTACCTCTGTTTCCTTCAAATCAATTCCGTTATCACGTGCCTTTATTCCCATAATTGTCATTATACAACTGCCCAAAGCGGTAGCCAATAAATCAGTTGGAGAAAAGAACTCTCCCTTGCCACGGTTATCAGTTGGGGCATCCGTCATTAGTTTATTCCCCGATTGCAAATGTTCATTTTCAGTACGTAGTTCTCCTAAGTAAATCGTTTTTACAGTTGTCATTTATTTGAATTTTAAAAGATTGAACGAATTATTGCCCATAATATAAGCAATGCGAAAGTTAAAATATTTCCATTCCGGATATACTTTTCTATTTAAACTTTTGCTCTTTAATTTGAAATACTCTATTTTCGTGACACGAATTAAACTAAAAGTAGCACTATGTCAGTAACCAGGTTTGGCGTCTCATTAGATGAAGAATTGCTAAAAGCACTTGACGACTATGTTGAAGATAACCGCTTTGCCAATCGTTCCCGCGCTATCCGGCATCTAATTGAAAAAAATCTGGTAGAAGAAAAATGGAAATGTGATAACATTGTAGCCGGTGCAATAACACTGGTTTTTAACAATCAAAAAAAAGACATCCTGCAAAAATCATCAGAAATTCAATTTGAATATAACGATGTTATCCTCTCCGCACAGGGTTTTTATTTAAACGAATTAAATTATCTCGAAATCATAGCAGTTAAAGGGCCTTCCCACAGGCTTACCGAAGTTTCTGAAAAGCTGATCAGCATCAAAGGGATTCAGCATGGAAAACTGGTTATGAGTAAAGCACAATAATTTTTTTTGCCTATACAGTAACACGATTTATAAATAACGTAACACTTTTATATAAAATGAAAAATCTTTCTAATCTTTTTCTTATTATTTTTCTTCCAATTTTTTTTCATGGGAAGCATACTCAGGCACAGGATTCTATTACAGACACGATTCAAATTGATGAAGTAGTAGTTACAGGTACACCGGTAAAAGTAAACCGCAACAGTGTTCCGATGGCAGTTTCAGTAGTAAACCAGGCACAAATAGAAGAAACAGACGAATCGGCATTACTTCCAGTATTAAACGGGAAAGTACCAGGGCTTTTTGTAACAGAAAGAGGAGTAACCGGATTTGGTGTTTCCACTGGTTCTGCCGGACAAATCTCCATAAGAGGAGTGGGAGGCAGCCCAACAACCGGCGTACTAATGTTAATCGACGGGCATCCCCAATTCATGGGAATCATGGGACATCCGTTGCCGGACTCATACGTTGCTTCAGATGTAGAAAGAGTTGAAGTTATTCGCGGGCCCGCATCTATTCTCTATGGCTCAAATGCAATGGGCGGAGTTATCAATATTATTACCAGAAAACAAACGGTGGATGGAACACATGGCAACGGACGGATTTCCTATGGTTCTTATAATACTCAGAAATATATGGGCTCGGCCGGATTTAAGAAGGAGAAGTTTAATGCTTTTATATCTGCTAACCATGACCAAACAGATGGTCACAGAGACAATTCGAACTTCAAAATAACCAATGGCTATCTGAAACTGGGTTACGATTTCAATGAACATTTTACTGCTTCCACTGACGTCAGCCTGGCCAAATTCAAAGCATCCGATCCGGGACCCGACACAATTAACGCAAGTTATGGAGAAAGCATTGATATTACCAGAGGTTACTGGGCTTTCACTCTCCGAAATGAATTTGAAAAATCATCAGGAACATTAAAACTATTTTACAATTTTGGAGAACATGATATTACCGACGGTTTTCACTCCAAAGACCATAACTATGGGCTCAACTTCTATCAATCATTACATCTTTTCGAAGGGAACAATATTACATTGGGTATTGATTATATGGATTACGGAGGGTTAGCAGAGAATCTTTTGGCTATGAATGGTGCAGGAATGGTCTTTGCCGATACAACCGCTAATGAATTTGGAACCTTTGCATTTATTCAACAAACACTGGCAAAAAAGCTAACATTGAATGCAGGATTACGTTTTCAGCATCATAATATATACGGCGGCCAATGGATTCCTTCTATAGGCTTTGCATATGAATTAGGAAAAGAAACAACCTGGAAAGGAAATATGTCTAAGGGGTACAGAAGTCCTACTCTACGTGAATTATTTATGTGGGGTCCACAGAATCCGGATTTGGAGCCAGAGTCAATTGTAAGTTATGAAACGGGTATTCTGAAAACATTTGCACACAATAAAATCAGCAGTGAATTAACTTTTTTCGCACTTTCCGGTGACAATTCCATTATCCAGGTTCCTGTAAACGGCACCACCAAATACATGAACACAGGGGATATATCAAACAAAGGAATTGAATTTGCACTGAATGCACAGGCAACCCATAACCTGGTGGTAAATGGAACCTATAGTTATGTACACATGAAAAATCCGGTATATGCAACGCCCGCACATCAAATATATTTATCAGCCCGTTACCGATTGAATCGGTTCTTATTGTCAGCCAGCGTTCAACAAATTTTAAACCTGAATAACGAAGCATCCGGAATTCCAAATGAAGTAGATTATACATTGTTACAGGCCAAAGTAATCTACAAAATCAATAAAAACATTAATGTATATATAAGCAGTAAAAATTTGCTGGATCAAAAGTATGCAGTAAATCGCTACTACACGATGCCCGGCACAACAGTATTTGCTGGTTTAAATGTTTCTTTTTAAAGAAACCACAAGCCTACCCTTATTTTAACAGATAAACTTAATCTGCTTTTCATAGAAACAGCAATGACGGATAGATTAAGCTTATCTGTTTTTTTATTAATTTTAGTCTCCTAAATCTAAATAAACCACTTATATGAAACCACGTTCCAGGAGAGACTTCATTAAAACAACTATGGCAGGCGCCGCAGGAATTGGATTAACACAGAACTCAATCGCGGCAGAACTATTAATTCCAGTAGCAAGGAGTCCTATTCACATTTTTACAAAATGCCTGCAATTTCTTAATTATGATGAAATGGCTGCAACAGTAGCAGAGATGGGATTTGATGGAGCGGATTTGACAGTTCGCCCCGGAGGTCAGGTTCTGCCAGAAAATGTAAGAACAGACCTCCCCAAAGCGATGAAAGCATTGCGACAGGCAGGCGTTACATCCCAAATGATTGCAACCGGGATAAATAACCCGGAAGACCCATTAACTTCTGCAATATTAGGAAAAATGGCAGATGAAGGAATTAAATATTACCGTATGGGCTACCTTGACTATGATACAAAAAAATCCATTCCTGAAAATCTTGATATACACAAAACAATATTTGAAAAGCTGGAAAATCTTAATCGAAAGTTTGGTGTTTGCGGAAATTACCAAAACCATTCAGGAACAAAAGTGGGTGGCCCCGTTTGGGATTTATATGATCTTTTAAGAGAAAGAAATCCTGAATATATTGGAGTACAATACGACATTCGTCATGCTACTGTTGAAGGAGGTTTTTCCTGGCCGCTGGGGATGAGATTACTTGCTCCATGGATTAGAACAACCGACATAAAAGACTTCGGATGGAGCAAAAATCCCAAAGAAAAATGGCAAATTAAAAACGTTCCGCTTGGCGAAGGAATGGTCGACTTTGACAAGTATTTCACTTTATTAAAAACACTCAATATCAAGGCTCCGACATCTATTCATTATGAATATGATTTGGGAGGGGCAGAACATGGAAAGCTTCATCCAACAATGGGGCGTGCCAGTATAAATTCATTCCTTAAAAAAGATATTACTTTTTTAAAAGAACAATTTAAGAAGTTTGATTTATAGCTCTCTTTTAAAAAGCAATTCTTTTCTGAATGAATCTTTTATTCTATCTGTTTTGCAAATCGTTACGAAAAGAAGTACGTACACAGCGGAAGCCAATGTATGATTTTGCAGTATCCTGGTATTCGTAACTTCTTGTAGAATTCCGTATGAAGTATTTCATATCTTTCCAGGAACCACCCCTGACTACTTTTCGTTTCATTACCGAAGGATCATCAGTTTTGGCATTATATTGCAATTCCGGGTTAAAATCGCTTACAACATCATAGGCCGCTTCGTAAAAAGCACTATTGGTCCACTCGGCAACATTTCCTGCCATATCATATAATCCGTAAGGGTTAGGGTCAAACTCACCAACTTTCATAGCAGTAGTTGTTGTTGGACTATCTGCTACATAGTTCCCTCGCAAGGGCTTAAAATTGGCCAGAAAACATCCTTTTTGGTTACGGGTATAATAACTTCCCCATGGATAGATTGTGTTAAGCCTGCCACCTCTTGCAGCATATTCCCACTCTGACTCAGAAGGAAGTCTGTAATCATGTGCAGGGGCATCGTTAAACCGCGAAACATACTGGCTGTTTAATTTTGTTCGCCAGTTGCAAAATGCCTTGGCTTGCTTCCAGGTTACCCCTACCACCGGATAATTATCAAAGCCCACATGCGAAAAATACTTCATAGTATAGGGCTCGTTGTATGTATAAGCAAAGTCGCGAATCCAACATAAAGTATCCGGATAAACAGGCACCACTTCATGCATTAGAAAAGAACTACGATTCACGATAGGAATCTCTTCGCCATCTTTATTTATTATGGAACCGTTATACCTTTTATTTTTGAAATCGTAACTGTTCTGTCTTCTGGCTGCCTGATTATAATCCACCCAATCATATTCATAAATAAGCTTCCTTGAATCAACTTCTCTACGCCCTGCAAATCTTTCCTCATCAGGAATAAACAGCTCGTCCATAGCCATTTTGTAATCAGGGTCTTTCCAGTCAATTTGTTCATTCCAGTTTAAAACCGGATTTTTCAGAGGCACTCCGGTTGCGCTTTCTGTTATAACAAAATCGGCATATGTTTCTGCGAGCAGCCGTCGGGCAATGGAATCCCGCACATAATAAACAAACTGTCGGTATTCATTATTGGTAATTTCTGTATCATCCATCCAGAACGCTTCAACTGTAACTTGTTTTGAAGTAGTTCCGTCTGACCAGATTTCATCATCCGATGGCCCCATTACATAATATCCCCTCTGCACATAAGCCATTCCATAAGGTGATGGCTCAAACCATTCTCCCCTTTTCTTTTCTTCACCTGGCAAATGAAGGTCTGATTTCCTGCACGAATGAAAAAGCAATCCGGTAATTACAATCGTATATATTATTGCTTTTTTCATTCCTTTTTCAGACACTTTTGTTATAAAACCGTAATTAAAACGAGAAGAGTATTTTTAAATTATATTGATAATGAAAAAAGCCCTATGAAAATCATAAGGCTTACACTTTTCATATCTCTTTATTAGTATTCCCAAAGATCTTGTTCAAAATCGAAGATTTCACTTTCAATTCGTTTTGATTCCAACATAGCATCTTTTCCATTCAGGTAATCACTAATAACACGATTGTTATAAACATTGGATTCCTGAACGATGTAACTGTTAAAATACCGTTTTATGAACAAATCATCAAACGACATCTGTCTGGCATCATTACCCGGTGTTAATACAGGACTGGAAGCAAGCAAATCTCTTACCTCAGGATAATATACCCAAAAAACTTTCTGACGCTGAACCTGGCCGGAAGCATCATTTTCTCTTGTAAACAAACGAATTGGGCATAATCCGATAATACGTACATTTAAGCTTGAAGTCTGCTTATCAAAATACCATTCTTCTTTTACCATGTACTGCTTTATCTCACTGGGGCGGATGTCTCCCTGGACTGTAACTTGCGTACGTTCACCCGTATCAAAATCAATTTTTTCCTCTGTAGTAGCCTGTGCTCCAAAAGCATCCTGTACCTGCTCATAAGTCATAGGAACTTTGAAATCATCATCTAAACGTGCATCATAAGCAGTTATCTGGTTATTCTTAATTCCCTCAAGCAAGACAGAAATTAAATTTGTTCTTCCATTAATCTCGTGTGTAGGATAAAAAAGCGGTAAGTTCATTTTTTCCCGCAAATCGATAATACGCCATATCTTTTTCGACCAAAAAACATCAGCCTCACGAACACCTGGTAACGGCATTGTTTTCTTCTGATAGATATCAGTCCTTTTATATGCTCCGTTTACAATTTGTGCTTCTGTATGCTTTATTACTGCGGTAACCAACATGCATATTACCCCAAAATAAATAACTATCTTTTTCATCATCACTGTATTTTAAAATTAATCGGGTTGAGTGTTCTCACTTCACCGTCGTCGCCAATTGCTTTAATATTTGTTATAAAAACAGAACTATTGGGATTTAATCTCTGTATCTGATCTTTCTGCTCTTTTGTAAACCTATTCGATTTCGAATCCCATGGATTTGTATACCCTCCTGGGCCAGTTGCTTCCAAAGTAAATTCAGTAACGGTGTATTTAAAATCAAAATCAAAATCTTCCAATACTGCCATTACCCCGTCTTCTATTAATAACCTTTCTTTACGAATAGAGCCTCCGGCTTTCCCGGCAACCTGTGCAACCGGATCCGGCACTTTTTTTACTCTCCAGTCAGAGGAACCTATCAATCGCCTGTTCCCCCCAATATTTGCATAAACACTTACTTTTGTTTTTGTTCCCCGCTCATCCAAATCATTGGGCTGTACCACATAACTATCTCCGGTTTTAGTAACCGTTCCATTGGTCATGGTAATTTGCAGATTCTCTTTTGGAATTCCACCACCGCCAACATCAAACGGGTTCTTCAGCCCTTTATAAAAAACATTCATGCGGGTTGCCGACATGGTTACACTTGGCTTGGTAACCTGATATTCCTTCTTAAATTGTAAATTTTTCGTAATTCCTCCAGGAGTTTTGTATTTTATTACTCCTCCCCAACTAAATTCCCCAATCTGATTTGCAGGTACACGAAAAGTTGCTTTGCCATCTTCTACCTCATACTCTTTTCCATTAATAAGAATTTGTAATTGATCAGATGTTGTTGTATCTTCTGCTGCTAAAAACACTTCTGCTACATACTCATCCCCCTGCAGAATAACATTTGAGTTAGGAATTACTGTTGCTGACAGTTTATTAAATTTAAAAGACCCTGCATCTATTTGAGAATAGAGGTAATTTATAAGGTTTGCCTCAGAGTTTTTAACATCTATCTGTGTTTTCGAAAGCAATGTAAGCACCGCAGCCAATGGCTTATCTTCAAAATGCTCCACCTCCCACGACTTCTTCTCTCCTCCTTCTTTCAAATCAATCGGAGGATCAGTTGTATCAAGCTCCTGCAAAATTGTTTGCTTCAATTCAGTATCATCATCAGATACCAAGGATACCAGACTTTCCCGATAGGCAATAATTTTTGTTTTTAACTCATCTGCTTTTTTCTGGGTGATCATTATCTCGGAAGGGACATTTAAATCCTGCTCATTTTTCACCTCCAATGTATCTCCCTTTTCTGTTTCCAGGTAAAAGCGATCAGCAGAATATGGGTTTTCAGAATTCACAACATCACTTCCTGAACTCGTAACCAATTCTTCCTTTAAGTGTGAAATATATGAGATAATATTTTGCGTTTCATCTCTTACCTGATCGGCCTTTTTTTTCCACTCTTCAACTTTCGTAGGATTATCCACATATGCCTGATCAAAAGAAGCATATACCTGTGCATTTTTTGAGTCCACTGCCTTTAAGGTTTGCAAGAGACTATTATCCACCAAACGGAAAGCCTCAAGAACCTCTGCCGCAACGTTAAGAGCCAACATTGCGGTAAGGACAATGTACATCATATTTATCATTTTTTGCCTCGGGGTTTCCGGGCAATTTTTTGCACCCATAATTTTGTTACTTCAAAATTCTACTTTTTGTAACTCATTGCACCCAGCATATTCCCGTAAATGGTATTGAGGGCCTCCAGATTTTTATTTAACTGTTCAGCATTCCCCTTATATTTTTTCAATTCTTCTACAGACGAAGAAAGAATCTCATTCATCTGGGTTAAATCGCTGTTGAATTTACGGCTGGCCTCAAATTGCTCCTTTGTGCCTTTCAATTGTGCTTCAAAACTTGCATTTAAAGCATCGATATTATTATTTAACTTCTCCAAACTTCCTGTATATTTTTGGGTACTTTCCCCAATGATGTTTAACCCATTAACAATAGAACCGGAAGCAGAATCAAATGAGTCGCTTAACTTTTTACCCGTTTCAGCTATTTTTTCAGAAAATTCATTTCCACTTTTGTTAATATTATCAATAGCTCCCTGGCCCGACTCTTTTAGCTGAGTTGCAATCCCAATATATGAATCTACAAGCGTACCAACCGATTTATTTATCGATTCACCAGCCCTACTATTAATCTCAGAGAATGCAGTCATAGACTCGGAAGCAGAGCCAATATTTTTAACATACATATCAGTTGCCAGCGTTGCCGCAGAAATATCGCTAATTCCACGCGCTGTGTTACTCAATTCATTTAGGCCATTTTTTACTCTTTCCAGTAATTCAGGCGTTAAATCAGAACCGGCAAACAACTCATCCAATCCTTTCTTATTTCTTGGGGAGAGTTCCTCAATATCAAGCATTTCATAATCTTCTCTTAACTCAGGATAAACTTTACTCCATTCGGGTGTCTCCATTTGAGGTTCAAAAGCAGAAAGAAAAAAGATAAATGCTTCTGTCATTAGTCCAATTGTAAGCAAGATACCAGAGTGATTCCAGTGTTGCAGCTTAAATAGCGCTCCTATTAAAACCACAGACGCCCCCCATCCATAGATATATCCCATGAATGTTTTCCAACGTTTTGTTTTAAAAATTTCTCCGAGGTTCATATTGCTAGAAATAAGTTTATTATTGCTTAATTAAATTCATCGCCAAAAGTTGAACGCACGCAGCGAAAACCGATGTATGATTTTGTAGTATCCTGATATTCAAAGCTTCGTGTTGAAACCTCAATAAACTGTGAAATATCTTTCCAGGAGCCACCACGAATAACTTTACGTTTCATTACTGGCGGATCATCAGGACGTGCATTATAAGTAAAGGTAGGGTTTAAGTCGCTAAAATAGTTATAACCAGCTTCATCGTAAGCTGTTTCGGTCCATTCTGCTACGTTACCGGACATATCATACAGTCCATATTCATTGGGATCATAACTACCTACCTTCATAGTAGCTATTCCTCCATCCTCCACATAATTTCCGCGTAAAGGTTTAAAGTTTGCCAGGAATACCCCTTCTTCATCACGTGCATAATATCCTCCCCAGGGATACATGGAAAAGCTTTTACCACCTCTGGCTGCATACTCCCATTCAACTTCAGTGGGTAACCGGTAGGCCTGCAAATCTGCCTGTCCGCGCGAAGCAAGGTAATCTGCCTGAATTTTACTTCTCCAGTTACAAAATGCACGGGCTTGTTTCCAGGTAACTCCCACTACCGGATAATCATCAAATCCAGGGTGCCAGAAATACCGGGTTGCCCACGGTTCATTGAAAGAATATGTAAAGTCGCGAATCCAGCAAAGTGTGTCAGGATAAACATAAACCTGATCCTGCATAATAAACGACGACCTATTTTCAATCGGCACCAACTCTCCATTTACATTGTATACATTTCCTTCGTAACGTTGTGTTTCGTAGTTATAACTATTAGCTCTTCTGGCTGCCTGATGTAAATCAATCCACCAGTATTCATAAATCAGTTTTCTTGAATCAACTTCTTTTTTCCCGAAAAACCTTTCATTCTCCGGAATATACAAATCCTGCATTGCCATCTGCATATCCGGGTCACGCCAGTCAATTCTTTCATCCCAGTTTACCCTTGGGGGGTCAATAGGAGTCCCTTCCCTATCTTCCGTTACGAGAAATTCAGGATACTGATCTCCCAACATCCTGCGTGCAATTGAATCTCTTACCCATGAAACAAATTGACGGTATTCATTATTGGTAATTTCCGTATCATCCATCCAAAACGCATCCTGTGAAACAGTTCTACTTGGCATTCCCGACGCACTTGGATCCTGATCGCTTGGACCAATATTGAAAGTTCCCCGCCGGACATACACCATTCCGGTTGGTTGAGTTTCATTCCATTTAGGCCTGTTTTGTACTCCTACCAATTCTCCATTCCCTGATTTAGTACATCTCTGAAATGAGATTATGCTAAGAAATACTATTGCAATTAAAAATATTTTCTTCATAGCTCAACAAAAATATGGCTTTCTTATAAAAATCTTATGCTTTTATACTTTTGGCTTCTGTTTTTTTCCAAATCAATTGAATAACTTACAAAAATTTCGTGTGACCCGTAACCATAGCGTGAAACTGCCGAAGTTACCAAATCAAACGAATATCCTACTTTTATTCCACTCGCTAATTCCATCCCCATTAAAAGTGCCACGGCATCGTTTACCCGGTAGGTTATCCCTCCCCAAAAACGTTCGTTATAAACCACATTGGTATTTAAATCCAACTGCCAACCGGCTAAATCCGTTTTAAATAACATAGAAGGCCGCACTTCAAATAACGGATCGGCTAACTTTATATTGTATCCTCCCATTAAATAATAATGCCTCGAAAGGTATTCATTTTCCACATCAACATATTTAATGGAGGCCTGATTTATATGAGTTACCGATGCTCCCAAGTAATAATGATTGGAAGATAAATACAAACCAAAACCCAAATCTGCAACCACCTGACTCGCTTCTGCTTGCGGGATTAAAACATCTCCTCCTCCGTCACCTCCACTATCAGTGCTATTTCGGACATCATCACTTGGATCCCATCCATCAGGATTAATACCGGCATTAAAAACCCCGGTTGACAATCCTATTCCCAGTATTCCTTTATCGGTTGTTACTTTATAGGAATATGATAAATTGACGGTCGTATTTTTATAATATCCCAACTGATCGTTTATTACATTGATTCCAATGCCTCCGGGAACTCCAAAAGCTTTAATTGCCGCGTCCATACTAAAAACCAGTGTTTTTGGCGCTCCTTCAAAACCTTCCCACTGGTAACGATTTAAAATAATTCCATTAATTGCCTTTTCAGCACCTGCATAACCCGGATTAGCGCCCAGTTTATAGAACATATGGCTCGTATATTGCGGGTCTTGCTGGCTAAAACACGTTAAATTTAATACAAATACTAAAAAGACAAAAGAAATTATTTTTTTCATACTCCACAGATACAATCCAAACAGTCTTTTCAAATCATGTTAAAGAAATAAAAAATTGTTATTTGCAACAAACTTTTATCCGTTTGGTATGCAAAGAACGTTAACTATTATGTATTATTTTGAAATTTCATCAATTTTTTGGACATATTTTAACCATAATTCAGGGATTTCGTCATCCGCAGCCTGCTCATATTCTTTTTCAGAACATGCAATTAACAACTTTCTCCCCCGAATTGATTGTATTTCCATCCACCACCTGTGCGTTTTAGGACATTGCAAAAAGACCAATGGTTTTTCTACATCTTTTACTTCAACCTTATACGTTAAAAAAACATCTCGTTGCTCATCAACGCCAACTTGTTTATTTATTTGCCCATCCAGGAAATACCATACAATTTCAGCTGCAAGCCGAATCGTTATACCTTCCGATAATTTTAACGAATCAATTCCAAATACACCAACCACTTTAAGCTTATCGCTCAATCCGGCATACTTAGCTAACTGGCAGGCTTCCTCCCCATGTAACCCATTGGGATTGGAGTTCCATGTAGCAGGAGCTTCAGAATGCTTCACTGCCCCTACATCAAACGAGAGAAAATCAGTATTTCTTAGCACAGGTTCTGCAAAAGAGATATCATCGCGCAGGAGTCCCAACCGGTAATGTTCATTGATTCCGTAGGTTTTTGCAAAAAGCTGGTGCGGAACCAGAAGGCTCTGATAAGCCAGTAAACTAAACTGAAAAAGATTGGAACAATTACTAAAAACCCGGCTCAAAAAATTAGATGCATCAAATGTTTCTCTTCCTTTTTTTACATCTAGCTCCGAATCAATACAGCAGAGGGAAAAAAACTCCTTCGCTTTGAAAGCCTGACAAATTCCAAAACTCAAATCCTGGCTTCCGCCCAGAACAATTGTAACAATATTCAATTCATTGAAATACTCTACAAGATCGCGAAGGGCAAGTGAAATTGATTTGGATGATTTGGCGGTTTTCAGGTTTCCAAAATCAACAATGTTCAATTTTGACTGAAATCCGGCAAAATGATACAATACGGAGCGAATTTCATCCGGGACATTCGTTTTCTTTCCTGCCAATACTCCATTTTCAAACGGAGCTCCAACAATAGCAACATCAATTTTATAAAGATTTGTAACGGTAACTCTTTCTGTTGATCTTTCAATCATCTGCCCCAAAGTATATTTCCATGTGCTTCCTTCCCCTGAAAACACAGAAAAATCTACCGGATTGAAATATTGACGTACGTCCATTTTGTAAAATTACCAAAAAAAGCAAACGAAAATACCTTTTGTCCTATTCTCTATTTTTTTCTTGTTCGTCTGGATTTTGGCTCAGGCGCTTCCTCAATAATTTTTAAACAATCTTCCAAGCTTAAATCTTCAGCAGTTACTTTCTTCGGTATTTTGTAATTTTTCTTTTTGAAAGAAATGTAAGGTCCCCATCTTCCGTTTAACACTCTTAGTTCCGGCTCTTCATCAAAAACCTTAATCACAGCCTTCCGATCTTTTTCACGCTTTGCTTCGATAAGTTCAACTGCTCTTTCGAGATTTACGGAGAATGGATCATCTTCTTTCCCAAGCGAAACAAACTTATCGTCGTGCCTTACATACGGGCCAAAGCGACCAATAGCTACAATCACCTTTTTATTTTCATATTCACCAAGATCACGTGGCAACTTAAACAGATCAAGCGCTTCTTCCAGCGTGATTGTTTCCAGGTGTTGTCCTGCCTGCAAGCTGGCAAATTGAGGCTTTTCGCCCTCTTCGTCAGTTGAAACTTCACCTAATTGTGCCAAAGGGCCAAAACGACCAATTTTCACTGAAACCTGCTTGCCTGTTTTGGGATCTGTTCCCAATATCCTTTCACCTTTCGAACGCTCTGAATGTTTCAAAGCTTTTTCTACCTTCCCATGAAATGGCTGGTAAAAAGTGTCTATCATTTCATTCCAGATGATGTTTCCCTCGGCTATATCATCAAACTCTTTTTCAACTTTTGCGGTAAAATTATAATCCATAATCTGATCAAAATTTTCGATCAGAAAATCAGTAACTACCATACCAATGTCGGTAGGAAAAAGTTTTGCCTTTTCAGCCCCCGTTATCTCGGTATTGTCTTTCTCTGAAATTTGTCCTCTTTTAAGTGTAAGGATTTTATATTCCCGTTCAACTCCCGGGCGATCTTCTTTTACCACATAATTCCGGTTTTGAATTGTAGTAATGGTTGGTGCATAAGTAGAGGGTCTGCCAATGCCCAATTCTTCCAAACGCTTTACAAGCGAAGCTTCTGTATAGCGAGGCGGACGCTGAGAAAACCGTTGCTGTGCTACCACCGAATTCATTTTGAGTATATCATTTACTTTTACAGGAGGAATAATCAACTGCTTTCCTGCTCCACTACTACCGTTTTCATCGTCGGTAGATTCGATATAAACTTTCAAAAATCCGTCAAAAACCAGGACCTCTCCATTGGCTACAAATTTCTCTGGTACGTTAGAAACAGAAATAGTAACGGTAGTCCGTTCCAGCTCTGCATCTGCCATTTGCGAGGCAATGGTACGCTTCCAGATAAGTTCGTACAATTTCTTTTCCTGATTTGTGCCACTCACGGTTTCACTCTCCATATACGTGGGCCGAATTGCCTCATGCGCTTCCTGTGCACCTTTGGAACTTGTTTTATACTGACGAATCTTCACATACTTTTCGCCATGCAAATCCAGTATTTTCTGCTTTGACGTATTTATTGCCAAACTTGAAAGATTCACCGAGTCGGTACGCATATAAGTAATTTTCCCGCTTTCATACAACCGTTGGGCAACGGCCATAGTTTGCGAAACTGAAAACCCCAGTTTGCGACTAGCTTCCTGCTGAAGAGTTGAGGTTGTGAATGGCTTGGCCGGAGACCTTTTCCCTGGTCTTTTAACCACATCGGAAACTGAAAATTCCGCCGTTTTACATTTTTCAAGAAAAGCTCTGGCTTCTTCAAGTTCATCAAAACGCTTCGATAATTCGGCTTTCAATTCGGTGGTGTTGCCTTCTTTATCCGCAACCAAAAAGTATCCGTTTACCCGATACGATGATTCACTGTTAAAATTGATAATTTCCCGTTCACGCTCAACAATTAAACGTACGGCTACCGACTGTACTCTTCCGGCAGAAAGTGAAGGTTTCACTTTTTTCCACAAAACGGGAGATACCTCAAAACCAACAATTCGGTCAAGCACGCGACGTGCCTGCTGCGCATTTACAAGATTCTCATCAATATCCCGCGGATTTTCTACTGCCTTTAAAATAGCATCCTTGGTAATTTCATGAAAAACGATTCGTTTTGTATTCTCCGATTTTAGCTTTAATACTTCTTTCAAATGCCAGGCAATAGCTTCTCCTTCACGGTCCTCATCAGAAGCAAGCCACACAATCTGTGCAGATTTCACCAGTTTTTTTAACTCAGCGACTATCTTTTTCTTATCAGGGGTAACAACATATTTAGGCTGAAATTTTTTCTCAATATCAATCCCAAAGTCCTTCTTTTCCAGATCCCTTATATGCCCCATGCTTGAAGTTACATGAAACCCTTTCCCAAGAAATTTCTCAATGGTTTTGGCCTTCGCCGGCGACTCAACAATTACAAGGTTTTCGCTCATATGCTTTAATAATCCTTTCTAAAATTTTTGCAAAATAAGAAAAATCAATCGCTAAGTTCAAAATTTATCTGCCTATTTTTTAAAATCTATTTATTTGAAAATGACGAATTTATTTTTCTTTTCATAAAATATTAATACTTTTTGGGTCGTTTATCCAATTGCTGCATAGGCATAATCATATATATTTGCTGTTCAAAATAAAATCGGAAATTTCATGTCTGGAAAAAATAATAATTTCAAAAAATACATCATTGGATTTTGGGCTTTGGTAACTCTTTTCATTGCAGGAGGGTTTATCTTTTTCTTTTTAATTTCAAAAGGATACTTTGGATTTATGCCCAGTTTTGAGGAACTGGAGAGCCCCAAAAATATTTTGGCAACGGAAATTTATTCGGAAGATGGGAAAGTGCTTGATAAATATTTTATAAGGGAGAACCGTTCTTATATTGATTATAAAAATTTACCACCGCATTTAATTGATGCACTAATTGCTACTGAAGATGTTCGTTTTTACAAACATTCGGGTGTCGATTTACGGGGATTGGTTCGTGTGGCCAAAGGGATTTTAACCGGCGACACCAGCTCTGGAGGAGGAAGTACACTTAGCCAGCAGCTTGCAAAGATGCTTTTCCCGCGCGATGAATTTGAGAACAAACTGCAACTGGTATTCCGTAAATTCAAAGAATGGGTGATTGCCGTAAAACTTGAACGTAGTTACACGAAAGAAGAAATCATTCTGATGTATCTTAACAAATACGATTTCCTGAACCTTGCAGTAGGAATAAAATCGGCAGCGAATGTCTATTTTAGTGTTCCACCAGATTCACTTCAACTGCACCAGGCTGCCATGCTGGTAGGAATGGCCAAAAATTCATCGTTATACAACCCCGTTCGTCGTCCTGAACTGGTATTAAAAAGAAGAAATGTGGTTCTGAACCAGATGGAAAAATACGGATATATCTCAAAAGCGGTTCGGGATTCGGCAAAAAAGCTCCCCTTGGATCTTGATTTTCACAAAGTTGATTACAAAAGCGGGCCAGCCCCTTATTTCAGAGAATATTTAAGGTTAGCATTAACTGCCTCCAAGCCGGAACGTAAAAATTACGCATCGTGGCAAAAACAAAAGTACATTGAAGATTTGGATGAATGGAATAACAACCCGCTGTTTGGCTGGTGCAACAAAAATGTAAAGCCCAATGGAGAACACTACAACATATATACCGATGGCCTGCAAATATTCACCACTCTCGACTCGAGGATGCAGAAATATGCCGTTGAAGCAGTAGAAAAACACCTGAGAGACGATCTTCAACCGGAATTTGACGGGAGTTTATCAAATTTAAGAAATCCACCTTTCGCAAATAATATGACAGGAGAAGAGGTCCAAAGTTTATTGGACAGAGCAATCAGACAGAGCGAACGTTACCGGGTACTTCATAGCCAGGGCATGAAGTTTAATGAAATAAAAGCCAACTTCAAAAAACCGGTAGAGATGACGATTTTCTCGTGGAAGGGAGAGATAGACACATTAATGTCTCCCATGGATTCCATAAAATGGTACCTGCGCTTTTTCCGATCTTCATTTATGGCTCTGGAAACAGAAACAGGAAAAGTAAAAGCCTATGTAGGGGGGCCTAACTACAAATATTTTATGTATGATATGGTAAAAGACGGGAAACGCCAGGTTGGCTCTACCGTAAAACCATTTTTGTATACACTGGCCATGCAAAACGGATATACACCTTGCACCAAGGTACCATATGTAAGCCAGCAATTCCAGATGCCCGATGGCACCATCTGGGAACCAAAAGATTCGGACTCGGATGACGAGCATGAAGGAAAACTTGTTACACTAAAATGGGGATTAGCCAACTCAAAAAATAAAATATCAGCCTGGGTAATGAAACAGTTTAATCCGCAGGCGGTAGTTGAAGTGATGAAAAGACTGGGGGTTTTCAGTCCTATTGACCCGGTACCTTCCATGTTTCTTGGAACCTCGGATATTACACTTTACGAAATGGTAGGAGCATTTAACACTTATGCAAATCTGGGTGTTTTTATCAAACCTTATTTTGTTACCCGTATTGAAGATAGCCACGGTAACGTAATTGCCACTTTTCAACCTGAAAGACACGAAGCTATTGATGAACAAACAGCTTACCTGATGTTAAACCTGATGCAGGCTGTTATTAACGAGGGAACCGGAGTACGACTGCGTTATCGTGATAACTACGGAAAATTCACCATGCCCATTGCCGGAAAAACGGGGACAACGCAAAATCATTCCGATGGCTGGTTTATTGGGGTTACGCCAAAACTTTCAGCGGGTGTCTGGACAGGGGCAGATTTGCGAAGTGTCCATTTCAGAACACTTACCAGCGGACAGGGAGCAAACATGGCGCTACCTATCTGGGGGTATTTTATGAAAAAGGTACTGGCCGACAAATCGCTTGGAATAACGGAAGACATGGAATTTAAAAAACCAGCAAGTTTCAACATTGACCTCGATTGCGATGATAACAAGCAAAATAAAACTCCTTCTGACTTCAATGATTTCTTTTAACCGGGAATAAGCTAAAGTTCGAAAAAATCAAAATTGATTCATTTTGATTTTTTCGAACTGCAACTCATCAAATGGCTTTCCATCCCTGCCTTTTGCCGGATATCCAACTGTAACAATACTCAACACCCTGAAATTGGTTGGTATATTGAATAATTTCTGAATATATGTTTCTGCCGAAACATCTTCAGAGTACATCCGACTGCGAACCTGAATCCAGCAACTACCCAATCCAAGCGACTGGGATACAAGTTGCAAAAAAACAGATGCAACAGAACAATCCTCAATCCACATATCACTCACTGTTTCATCAGCACAAATAACTACTGCCAGAGGAGCTGTTTCCAAAGGAGTGGCGCCATGCGGCTTACACTGTTTTAGTGCATATATTTTTTCCGGCTCATCCACAAATATAAATTCCCACGGATTTCGATTTTTAGAAGACGGAGAGCGCAACAATGCTTCTTTAAGAATCTCAACTTTATCTTGTTCTACTTTTTGCTCCGTATATTTTCGTATGCTTCTTCTCTTTCTTACTAAATCAATCATCTTATAATTTTTTAGCCTGCGAACTTAGCTTATTTATCACGAAAATCAAACCACAGTTTGATGGGATAAAATCCATCATCATAATGGCTTCCATACGTACCTTTCTGACTTTTGGGTCCAAGTTGATCTGCCTGCTTAAATTTCGTACCAATTGCGGGAATATCGTACAAAAAAGAGATGTCACCTTCCGGAAAAGGCGGATAGGTTCCACCAGAAACAAATTGTGGTTTTGCAGGTGTAAACAACCTGAAAAATAAATTCGGTGTTTCAGAAATAATTGTAAAATCCGACTCGGTAGTTTCCAAAGTTGCCCAAAATAAATTTCCGTGATATCCTTTAAATTCAGGATAAACCAGGTTATTAAAACTTTCTCCGGTGATGGTATTATTATATTCCTTTTCCCAAACGCCAATATTACTCCCTTTTAAACGGTTTTTCCAAACCCGGTAAGGACCGCGGCCCATCCATGTTACTGCTTTGCAATTCTTCTCAGGATAATCAAAAGATATTCCTACAAAATCAATATTCTTAGCACTTTTTAACTGACTTGCCTCCAAATACAAAAGACCGCCTTTCTCTAATTTCCAGACTGTTTTTTCAGGATATCCTTCTGATGTAATTTCAAAAACAAAATTTCCCTCACTATCTTTTCCCCAACTTGTACCGGTAACTCTTGATTCAATTCCAACAGGGGCTGGTCCTCCGGTAAACGATATATTCCCTTTCCTATTTTTTACAGAAAGTAATTTTCCATCTTTTTTGCTAAACGAAACTTCAATTCCGGAAGCAGAAGCAACAACCGCATCACTTTTCTCCAGAAATAGAACCTCAGGGTTTGCTGTTTGACTTTCTTTCAGAAACTCAGCAGCTATCTCTTCAGGTTGAAGAACAGGCCAACTCCAGCTGTAAAGTTCATATCCGTTAGGATCAAGCGCGGTAAATTGAAAAACATCAGCGGCTTGTAGTGCATTACTGCAATCAATTGATATCATAGCGGTTTCTCCAGGCATCGCTTCCGGCGATTGAATAACTCCTGAACCAACTGTCGTTTCTTTTGTGCTGCCCACCCTGGTTTTCACAGCTCTCCAGTTAAAAGCGCAGTCTTTAAAATTGGTGTAAATAAATTCATTTTTCAGGAATAATTTCCCATTCCACTTCCGGTTAATCGTAACCGGCTGTACCTGTACCGGCGACCATATTTCTTTTACCGTATAAAAACTGCCCTCTTTCTCGCGATGCGGGCCTACAATTCCATCGGGTGCATGGTTTCCATCCGAATCGAAAACCTTTCCTGGTTTGTCTGTTCGAAGAACAGCTTCGTCAGCAAAAACCCAAAGAAAAGCTCCCGCCAGCAATGGAGAAGATTGGTAACTCCGCCAAAACTCTTCCAGTCCGGCGCCATGCCCACCATCATACAAACCATGTAAAAATTCGGTTGGCATAAACGGGTCGTTTCCAAAAACAAAACGGCCAATGGCATAATCAAACTGCGGATAATGATGCGTATCTACTCCGTTGTGCAGCAACCACGGGCAAATTACCGGACGATTCTGAATATCCCAGAAATTCAACCATTTTTCATTGGCAAAGTCCCAGCCACCTTCATTCCCGTGATCCCAAACCACAACACACAGGTGGTTCTCGTCTTTTAGCACGGCCTCTTTTATTACCTTAGGCCCTACAATGGTATCGTATCCATCCTGCCAGCCCGTAATTTCATCAAAGACAAACAACCCAAGCGAATCGCATAATTCCAGAAATCGCTTATCCGGCACATAATGCGAACAACGTACCGCATTCATATTCATCTCCTTGATTAAATGAATATCCTGCAAATGATTGGCTTCGCTAAGAGCCCGTCCTGTTTCAGGCCAAAAAGAATGGCGATCCACACCTTTAAAAACCACTTTCTCCCCGTTAATATAGAATCCGTCGTGTTTCCGCAACTCCACCGTGCGAAAACCAATTCGTTCTGTTACTGAATGAAGAACTTCTCCGTTTTTTTTCAGGGAGATTTTCATATCGTACAAACTTGGCCATTCCGGATTCCATGATTTCACGTCGTCAAACTTTCCTGAAATCCACTGCTCCGTTTCTCCTTTTTTTATTTCAGATTGAAAATCTCTGCCAATCCTCTTTCCTGATAAATCAAATAACTCTACATCTACAACACAATCTGCCTTTGCATCATTTATGGTAATAAAAGCCTTAAAAGCCCCATCGCTTTTCGCATCAATAGCAGTGCGTGTTATATGTATTTTGGGAAGAACCTCAAGAAATACCGGGCGGAAAATGCCACCAAATATCCAAAAATCAGCTTGTCGCTCAGCACTATTCACCGACTCATTGGCAGAATGCTTCGCTACATCCACTTCCAGAAGATTTGTTTTCCCGTATTTTAACAACTTAGAAACATCGTATTTAAACCGGTAAAACGCCCCCTGATGCATCTCACCTGCCGACTTCCCGTTTATCTTAACTTTGGTATCCGTCATTGAACCATCAAATACAATATTTATGGTTTTGCCTTTCCACGATGCAGGAACTTCAAATTCATGTTTATACAAACCATGTTCCTTTCCCAACTTAATATTCTCGTTTTTCCAATCATGTCCGTAGTTGTAGGTTCCAAAACCCTGCAGTTCCCAATTGGACGGAACCGGAATCTTTGTCCATTTACCACTATTTTGTCCATCGGTGCAAAAAAAATCCCAGTCGACAGTGTTTGCTGCATCGGTTCCAGAGAGGTAAACAATTTCAGTATTCTGAGCGAAAAGTGTTATTGAAAGTAAAAGTCCAAATATTGAAAGTAAAAATTCTTTTTTGAGCATTTCATTCTGCTTAAGTTAATACTAGAGTCACTTAAAATATTGATATATTATTTTTTATGATATTCATAATTTTGTCTGGCTGAGAAAGGTTCCGCGGATAATAGTAATAAATCAGATGATCAACATTACTCTGAATCACCTCCGGTAATTTTCTTTTTGAATTCCCGGAAAAGGATGGTGAATGAGCTAATCCCAGTACAGAACCAGCCAAAGCCGTTTTCTTAATAAATTCTTTTCTATCCATTTATTTTTTCACTACCCATATTAATCATTCGTAACCATACTTCCCCACCAATCATTTCCTGGTTCGTAATCTTTTGAAAGAAACTCCAGACGTTGTTTTTCAAGTCGCGGTAATCTTTTATTCACTACCTCCTGCAAATATTCCTTCTCCTTTTGAGCATCGTATTCCGGATCCTTCTCCGGGAACTTTGCTCCTATTTTATTTAAATATGAAAATAACTTCTCTTTCAATTCTTTTACCTTGTCTTGATTTTTACTGGCCAAATCCGTTGTTTCTTCCAGGTCATCTTTTAAATTATACAATTCTTCGTGGCCATCTTCATAATAATGAATCAGTTTCCAGTCGCCCAAACGGATAACAGACGAAGGTTCGCCTCCCTGATTTCCGTAATGTGGATAATGCCATATAAGCGGTCGTTCAGGAATTGTTTCTCCTTTCAAAAGTGGAACTAAACTAACTCCATCACTATGTTCCTGTGGTTTTAAGTGGACACCTGCCAATTCAAGAATGGTTGGATAAAAATCAGTTCCGGAAACCGGGGTATTGTTTTTTTGCCCATTTCCCAATCCCGGGACTTTTATAAAGTAGGGCTCACGAATTCCGCCCTCAAACTGGTAACCTTTCCCAGCTCTCAAAGGTAAGTTTGATGTTGAATAGGAATCGCCAGCTGCGACACCTCCATTATCGGATGTAAAAACAACAACAGTATTCTCTGCCAAACCAAGTTCATCCAATGTCTTCAATACCTCACCAACAGCATCGTCCATTGCTTCTACAAGCCCGGCATACACCGGATTGTCCTGTACCTGACGAATGGGCAGAAAATGACCCATTTTATAACCACTCTCTGCAACACCTAACCTCTCTGCCTTTTCTCTGTATTTAGCCCATTTATCTTGTGTAGTTTGGATTGGCCCATGAACAGCATAAAACGAAAGATAGGCAAAAAAGGAAGTGTCTTTATTCTCCTTTAAAAACTGTACTGTTTCTTTGGCCAATCGCATCGACAGGTTTTCGCCATCGGGGCCACTGCGGAGGTTTGGATTATCCCATGGAGCAAAATATCCTCCTTTAGGGCTGCCGGCATCCCATCCTCCGATATTAATATCAAAACCATGATCTTCGGGCCAGGAACCTTTTCCCCCCAAATGCCATTTCCCTGCAAAAAAAGTTTTATATCCGGCTTCCTTCATAGCCTCTGGCAATGTGATATAATCCAGCGAGAGATTGCGAGCATATTCCGGCGGTAATAACTTATTGTGTCTTCCCTGCTTCCTCCAGTTTTCTCCTGTGGGTGCACCAATAAAGTCAGTAATTCCGTGGCGGGCAGGAAATTTCCCCGACATAATACTGGCTCTTGAAGGGCTGCACACCTGACAGGCAGCATAACCATCAGTGAAAATCATCCCTTCATGGGCAATCCTGTCAATATTTGGTGTTTCATAAAATTTGCTGCCCGACGCACTTAAATCATGGTAACCATAATCATCGGCAAGAATAAAAAGAAAGTTCAGCTTCTGCTTTTCCTCTGTTTTCTTTTGACATGAAGAGAAACACAAAAGAAGAGCTATTAAACAATAGTTAGTTTGAAATTTCATTTCTAGTTGTTCTAGGCTTAAAAGCTCAAATATACCCAATTATTACTTCGGATTAAAAGGAAATACATCCGATTCAGTGCGGGCAGAAGGCATTAATTGAAGCATTTCTTTTACAATTTCAGGATGCTCTGCAGCCACATTATTTTCTTCACCAATATCTTTTGAAAGATCATACAATTCAGTTGTTGTTTTTTCAGGGACTAACACATTATATTGCACAAATTTCCAGTTTCCTTTCCGAATGGCTTTGCGGCCTCCTTTTTCATGAAATTCCCAATACAAATAATCGTGTTTTTCCTGTCCTTCTTTATTTAAAAGCGTTGGTAAAAACGAAATACCGTCAATATTCTCCGGTTTGTCAATTCCGGCCAACTCTGCCACAGTTGGCATCACATCCCAGAATGCTGAAATAAGGTCGCTGGTTGTTCCTGCTTCAATTTTTCCTGGCCACCAGGCAATCATTGGTTCCCGAATTCCACCTTCATACAAATCGCGTTTGTAACCTTGTAACGGGCCATTGCTGTCAAAATAATCAGGATCTGCTCCACCTTCTAAATGCGGCCCATTATCGGAACTAAACATCACAACTGTATTTTTATCAAGCCCCAGTTCTTTCAATTTATCCAGCACTTCTCCCACCTGCTTGTCGAGCAAAGTAACCATTGCGGCAAAAGCGGCGTGGCTTTCCGGCTGAGTACCATAACCACCGTTCCTGAAATTTGAATCGCCAAACTCAGCGCCTTCAAACTGTTTCTCTGGCAATAACTTACCTCTGAATTGCGCCAGGTTTTCTTCCGGTAACAATAATTCAGCATGCGGAATAATATTGGGATAAAACAAGAAGAAAGGTTTGTCTTTGTTCTTTTCGATAAATTGCAATGCCCGCTGATGTATTAACTCCGGGGCATAAGTTCCGAATTTATCTCCGCTATTCTTTTCCAGAATGACTTTTTGCTGATTATCCCATAAATGAGATGGATAATAATTATGCGCCATCCTTTGGCAATTGTAGCCATAAAACTCGTCAAAACCCTGCCTATTCGGATCTCCTTCCGAGCCCGGATATCCCAATCCCCATTTTCCGAATGCACCGGTAATATAACCCGCTTGTTTTACCATTTCGGCTATGGTGAAAGCAGCGTCAGGAATTGGCCACTGACCTTCCGGCTTCCACTCTTTGTTTCCCCGAATGGGTGTGTGGCCTGTTGTCTGTCCTGTCATTAGCGAAGACCGGGACGGGGCACAAACCGTTGTCCCAGCATAGTGCTGCGTAAACAACATACCTTCGGCTGCCATTTTATCAATATTAGGCGTTTGAAAATGGGTTTGCCCGTAACAGCTTAAATCGCCATACCCCAGGTCGTCGGCCAAAATATATATGATATTGGGTTTTGTTTCTTCTTTACTTTCCTGCTGATGATTCTGGCAAGAAAATAATACAATGGTTAATAAAAACAGTACGATTAAATCTTTCATTTAAATTATTTTAGATTCAGAAAAGCTTTTAGAATATGACGAACAAAAAAATTTCACATATCTCTTTTAAAAGTTATTTCTTTCGATTTTATATTGTTCGTTTTAGCTGATAAAGTTATCGATAATTTTTTCGGAAGCTACTTATCAAACTGAGTAAGGTTCAGATTTGCATTATACTTTTGCCCGGAATAAAACATTTCATCCCAGAATGTTCGTTCTTTTGAGGTTGCGCTATTTCTGCCTAAGATAGCAGAGAGCGTTGACATTGCTCCCGAATGTGCTTCGTTTATATAATTTCCGGTTTCGATACTATGAATAAAATTCTTTACTTTATTTGGCGTAGAATCTTGTAGCGAAGAGGTAAAAGCCCCTGCTGCACGTTGCTCGGGAGTAGGTTCCTGTCCTCTTAAAACACCGGAATCCCAGGTATTTTCGCCATCGATAAAAACACCCAAATCGTAATGCGCCTCAGCAATTCCTTTTGTTCCTATAAAACGGGCACATACATCGCTAAAGGTTGGGCCAAATTGTGTGGAATGAACGCTAACATTTGTTTCTTCCGGGTATTCATAAATTACCTGGTAATTGGTAAAAGTATCTCCAAAATCGGGTTCTCCCTTCCGATTGCCGTTCCCCACCGATGTTTCCGGCTTTTCATTTAACACCCAGTTACAAACATCTATCATGTGAATGGCCTGATCGAGAAATATTCCACCCGACAATTCACGAAAATGAAAGTGGTTGCGAATCATAAACTCCTCGCGTGAATTTCCGAGTATGCTGTCTACTTTAGGAAGCTTACTGGCAATATAAAACAGCTGTACATTTACTACCTCGCCAATATCGCCGCGTTGAATCCGTTTGGCCATTTCAACATAAGGCGAAGCATGCCTGATTTGAAAACCGATGGCAAGGCTAACTTTTCCCCGGGCTTTTTCTCCGGCCTGAATTACTTCTTTGCACCCCTCTACATCGGGCGCGGCAGGTTTTTCGCAGTATACATGTTTCCCTGCATCTACAGCAGCATTCAAAAAAATGGGGTGTGTATATGCCGGAGCAGAAACCAAAACGGCATCTACATCCGTATCGTTAATAACTTTCAGATAGGCCTGCGAGCCCTGGTACATTTTTGATTTTGAAATAGCAACTCCACCGTTATTGGTGTTAATCTTATCAAACTTTGGCTTTGCTTTTTTGAGCTGATAATCAAACAAATCGCCCATAGCAATAATTTGCCCGCTGGTGTGTTTTACCATATCAGAAATTACGGCAGTTCCCCTGCCACCACATCCTATAATTCCAAGCCTTACGGCAGAATTTGCCCGGGTTCCGAAAACAGTAGAAGGTTTTAAAATGGTTAATGCTGAAAAAGCAGCCGAAGAGGCGATAAAATTTCGTCGGTTTATTGAATTCATTTAGTTGGCAGATTTAATTAACAATAATCCAAAATTACAAATAAAAGACGAAAAGAAACCGGGGAAGATATCAATTATAAAACAACACCGGCATATGCTCCTAAAAAAAACTGTATGATTTTAATAAACGAAAGAACGATGCAGTGGAAATACATAGGTTTAAGATTGAATGAGAAAGATATGAGTAGAGAGTAACGAGTCATGAGATAAGAAAATACGATTGAATTCTCATGACTCAAATCTCTGTACTAAAAAAGAAGATATAAGTATCGAGTATTAAGACGCAAAACTACCTGCGAACTACTGCCCGGCATAAATAATGGATACAATACCGGCAATAAACAGAACAAACATTGCAGCCAGCATACTATTTGTTTCTTTTGGGGCATTTTTAAATTCTTTCCAGATAAATACGCCCCACAAAGCAGCAACCAGCGTTGCTCCTTGTCCAAGCCCATAAGAAATAGCGGCTCCGGCTTTCCCTGCAGCAATAAGGTTTAAGGAGTTTCCAACGCCCCATATAATTCCGCCTAGAATGCCCACTCCATGAACAAGAAACCGGCCTTTAAAATACGTTTTATATGTTACGGGCTCACCGCTTAATGGCTTTCGCATAAGAATTGTATTGAACAGAAAATTGCTGATAAAAACCCCGAGTGCAAATACAACCATTGCCGTGTAGGGAGTCATTTTCCCTGCTGCCGGAGTTGCAAAATTATCTAAGTCCATTGATGCAGCAACAAAACGATAAAAGAAAGACATTAGTACACCGGCTAGAACAGCAATAAAAATGCCTTTGGTAGTAACCGTCTGGTTTCCGGAAGAAGCCTTTTTGTAAGCAAGCGCATTCAATACAATAGCAATGGTAATTAGCCCTACCCCAAGAAACAAGAAAACAGGATCTCCTTTTTGAGAACCTAAATAATTAATTATTACGCCCAATACAAGTGCCAGCCCAACGCCCACCGGAAAGGCAACAGCCATTCCGGCAATGGCAATAGCTGCTGAAAGCAGAATATTAGAAGCATTAAAAATAATGCCTCCCAGGAATGCACTCCCAATATTGCTCCAATCAGCCTGTTTCAGGTCGGGCACGAAACTACGTCCGTTTTCTCCAAAACTTCCCATTGTAAAAGCAAATATTAATGCGAGCAACAGAACACCAATTACATAGTCCCAGTAGAAGAGTTCATAACGCCACGTTTTACCGGCAAGTTTTTGGGTATTTCCCCAGGAGCCCCAACACAGCATGGTAATAAAGCAAAGAAATATTGCAAAAGAATAGCTGGATACAATATACATGAGTTTAATTCTTAAGTTTATTCTAATTTGATTTTATAAGTAGAAAAGACCTTTCACAGTTTTACTTTATAAGGCTCTTTTCCATATACAATTACATAATTCACTTTCACCTTTGCATAATCAACCGGGTTCAGAATTTTAATGCGCACCGTATGTTTCCCATCATTTAACTGATATTTATAAAAAGGAGTAAAGCGGCGTTCGTTTTCGGCAGTTGGAATCTTTACTTTTTCTACCAGTTGTCCATCAATGTACATTTCTGTTTCGAACGTATAATCTTTGGGACTCCCCAAATTATCGGGTCCTACGGCGGCAAACCCAATACCATCGAAAGAAAATTCAATTTCGTTAGCTGTTTGTTTGGCAGCAATTTTATCTATTGGGTAGTGTCCTTCAAAAGATACTTCAAGTGGAACCGTTTTTGGGTTCTGCACTTTTATCACCACATCGTTTCCGCTGATTTTACCCCCACTTTTCACAATCAATTTCTGTGCATGCCTGAAAGACATATCGTAAGCATCTGCCAACGAAATATCTGTTCCCATAAAAGGCATGTCTACCACTTTATCGAGGCCACTTTTCCAATATTCCGGAATAGATTCATACCCAACTATTGCTCCCAGTACACCTCCGGCAGATGAAGGATTGCAATCAGCATCGTCTCCGCAGCGGGTTGAAATTTCCAGTGTTCGTGTAAAATCGCCATCACCATACAACAAGCCCACCACAACCCAGGCAGCGTTAATTTTTGCATCAATATTAAACGGACTAAAAACTCCGGTAGGAGAACTTGTATCCACTCCCCATTTCCGGCTGGTCTCAAACCATGTTTGTTTCCAATCGTTTGGATTCTCGCCATGCCATTTTATTACATCATTAATACACTGATAGAACTTACTTTCGGCAGGGATAACCTGTAATGCCTCTTTTATTATTTTCTCCAAATCCCCTGTGTCATTCGTAATAAGTGCACGAGAATACAAGCTGGCAATAAATACGCCCCCATACCAACCATCACCATAATTCATTATATGTCCAACCCTGTCGCATAAATCTACGGCAGAATTCGTCATTCCCGGCGACATAATTCCTGCAAAATCAGCCTCAATCTGGAAATCAATATCATCAGCACAAGGATTATTTGTCCAATAGCCTGACGCAGGAGGCTCCAGGCCATTTTTAATATTGTACCTTGCTGTTTGATTGGCAAACCACAACTTATATCCGGCACCGGCAAAAGCATCTGCAAACGTTTGTGCGGATGCATCTATTCCATATTCTTCAATAACTTTCATGAAAGTAAGATCCATGTAAATATCATCATACGTGCCGGGTTTATCTCTAAACTCAACAAGAAGAGATGAATCGTTCCAGGCAATTCGCTGGTTATCCTGAACCATTGTTGTATTGTACTTAAACTCAATAGGAGCGCCAAAAGTCACACCAATTGTTTGCGCCGCCCAGGCACCTTTTATCTTATCCTGCAAACGGGTTTTGCTTATAACAACCTGATTATCATTTCCACCTGCAGCATTTACAACATTTATTCCGAGCAACAATACTGCCAGAAACAACAATCCCCCTTTTCTACAACCACCACCATTGCTTTGTCTTAAAAAGATTTCTATTACATTACACATATTTCAAAATTTATTCTGATTTGTTTATTCGTTTTTCAAAAATTCAATTACCTCTTCTTCCGCCGGAACAGAAGGTTGCGCTCCCATACGAGTAACACAAATTGCAGCGGCAGCGGCAGCAAAACGCAATGCTGTTTTCCATTCCTTTCCTTTGCTTAATCCAGCTGCAAGAGCGCCACAAAAAGTATCTCCGGCAGAAGTTGTATCTACTGCTTTCACTTTAGGAGATTTTATCATTCCCACAAAATCCTCACTTAAAACATAAGCCCCCGCAGCGCCCATTGTAATAATTACATTCTGCACCCCCTTCTCCTTTAAAACAAGAGCAGCTTTATGGGCTGATTCTTCGTTGGAAACAGTAATTCCGGTTAGTAATCCGGCCTCTGTTTCATTTGGAATGAGGACATAGATATTTTTCATTAAGCTGGCTGGCAGTTGTGTAGCAGGAGCCGGATTTAATATTACCTTTTTACCCAATGCAAATGCTTTTTCTGCAACATAAGCAACGGTTGCCAAAGGAATCTCCAGCTGAAGTAAAATAATTTCCGAAGATTCAATTTCTTTCATCGCATAATCAACATCTTCCGGCAAAAGTGTTTCATTGGCTCCCGGCGCTACAACGATGGAATTTTCGCCCTTCTCGTCGATGGTAATTAAAGCAACTCCACTTGATTTTTCGGAAATCATCGTTACAGAATTAACGTTAATTCCTTCTTTCTGTAACGATAAAAAGGCCTGCTTTCCAAACATATCATCCCCTGTTTTTCCTAGAAACGACACTTCCCCGCCAAGACGGGCAGCAGCCACCGCCTGATTGGCACCTTTCCCGCCGGCATTCATAAAAAAATCGCCGCCAAGAATGGTCTCTCCCGGAGCTGGAAACTTACTGGTTTTTACAACCATATCCGTATTTGAACTACCAACTACCAGTATTTTATTTGATATCATTCTTTGTGTTATTTATTTAGTCAATTTTGCAAACAAGTCTCTGAAAATAGCGTCGCGGTTTAAATCGTTAGCCATCCGGATAAAATGCCTGTTATTATCAACGCTGTAAGTGACCTGATCTGTTAACACCGGGCTATGTACAATTTCGGTTGAAATCCATGATGGATTAACCAACCACGCAACCGCCGTCACATCCCAGATTACTTTCGACCATGCATCGCGGCCACCACTGTATTCAACAACAATATTATACAGATAATCGGAAAGTTCATTTTTCCCCTCCATATAATATTTTAGCTCGGGAATGGTTGTATGGAAAAGAGAAACCACCGGACGGCAAGGCATAATCACAAACGGAACTCCGGAATTCAACACAACCTGGGCTGCAAGAACATCCTGTTTCAGGTTAAACTCCTTCTGATGAGGCCAGTTCAAGCCATTTCCTCCCAGCCACACAACAACTATGTTTTTAATAATTCGGGGCTCGATTAATATAGCTGAAGCGATATTTGTTATACAACCAATGGGCACTACATACAATGGATCTTCCGGTGAACTGGCCATCGCTTTCTTCACCAAATCAAGTGCAGCTTCACTCCTTAACGGGTTATTTATATCCTGCAAATACTTGTCTGAGCCCCGAAAAACAAAACCTTCCGACGATTTCCCCATAAATTTGAGCAACCGGAGTATTTCCTGGTAACTTTTTTCCATTCCATCCGCCGGCCCAGAGGAACGACCGTTATGAAACGGAGCTGCATATACCGCTTGTAAATCAATTTTATCTTTAGACAAGTAAGCATATGCCAATGCAAACTGGTCATCCACTTCATTGTAAGTATCAGTATCCAGAACCATTCGAACTTTACCGGTTGGCGGGGTTAATTGCTTCAAACGAAAGGCCTCTTCCAATAAAGGAATTTTCTGGCCATTGGAGAACAAGGAAGAACAAATGATTACAATTAGGAAGGATAGCTTTTTCATCTCTAAAATTTAAGTTTGTTATAGCATTATCTTTAGTTAGGTGAAATACTTTTGTTAAAAAAATATTCAACAAACATAAACAACAAAATCATTTTGCGCAAACGTTTGTTTAAAATTTTAATAATTGAATATCTGATTCTTCTTTCTGGGGTTAATGCACCCCTTATAAAGGCAGCGCACAACTCATTTAGATGTTTTCAGAAAACATTGGAAATTAAAAGATATTTTCATTTAAGCGAAATACAACTACCTTTACATAAACGTTTGTACAAACAGCCAATGCCTAAAGAAAAAGCAAACATTACCGACATTGCAAAAAAAACAGGACTCTCAATAACAACTGTTTCGAGAGTTCTAAACGGGAAATCGGAACAATTTCGAATCAGCGAAAAATCTCAGAAAATAGTAAAGGCTGCTGCTAAAGAGTTAAATTACGTTCCCAATCAATACGCAGCAAATTTAAGAACAGGCAAAAGTAACACCATTGCCCTTATTATCCCGTCGCTCGACAATCCGTTTTTTGCCGGAATTGCCAGTAATATAAACACCGAAATAAGAAAACACGGCTATAGCACCATTATTGCCGACAGTGATGAAAAACTGGATATCGAGCAAACCGAATTCAGGCAACTAATTTCCAAAAATATTGAAGGAATTATTATAGTCCCCTGCGGAGACCAGTCAGAGCATATAAAAAATGCACAGGACCAAGGGCTCCACGTAGTTTGCATTGACCGTTATTTTGAAAACCTGGACATTCCGTTTGTGTCTACAGATAATTACCAGGGAGCGTTTGCCGCAACAAAATACCTGATTGAAAATGGCCATTCATCTATTACTTGTATACAAGGAGTAATGCACTCTACACCAAACCGCTTAAGGGTAAAAGGATTTCAGGATGCATTAAAAGAGGCCGGACTTGAAAGCAATAATATTGCAGGTGATGATTTTACGTTTCAGAATGGTTATTTGGAAACCAAACTTTTACTACAGCAACAAGAACACCCAACTGCCATTTTTGCGCTAAGCAATACCATTGCCATGGGTTGCATGAAAGCCTTAAAAGAGGAAAATGTTCGTGTTCCCGAAGACATTTCCATAATTACTTTTGATGATCACCCTTATCTTGATTACCTGTCTACTCCGCTCTCATGTGTAGCCCAGCCAGTAAGTGATATTAGTAAAATTGCGGTAAAGTTTCTCTTCTCCAAAATTGAGAATAAGGATGTAAAGACCAGCCAGGTTCTCCTAAAACCAACAATCAAGCTCAGAGATTCGGTACGCAGAATAAACTAAAAAAGCCGGACAACAGCCCGGCCAAACCTATTGGGGTATAGATATATTCAAAATAATCTCTTAAACCCTATAACTTCTTTTACCTCATTTAGCGTTTTTGAGGCTGACTCTCTTGCTTTTTCAGCACCTAATTTCGCTACTTTCGCCAAGTATTCATCATCGCCCAGAATCTCAATAATTCGTTCACGAATAGGAGCTGTGTATGAAATAATATCCTCGGCAAGTTGTTTCTTCATATCGCCATAGCGAATTTCACATTTATTATACAGTGCGCCAAAATGCTCCACTACATCAGGCGTAGAAACAATTTCGAGCAACGTAAACAAATTCTGAATAGATTCCGGTTTCTCCTGATTTATCTCCGTTGGACCGGAATCGGTAACTGCCCGCATTACTTTTTTACGGATATCTTTGGGGTCGTCATATAAATTAATCGCATTTCCTTCTGATTTTCCCATTTTCCCGCTACCATCCAGCCCGGGAACTTTAATCATATCTTTTCCATCAAAAGTATACGGTTTGGGAATTGGGAATATTTTCTTGCCATAAATCCGATTGAAACGTTTAGCAAATTTGCGCGCCATTTCCAGGTTTTGTTCCTGATCTTTTCCCACCGGAACAAAATGTGCTTTATGAATGATAATATCAGAAGCCATTAAAACCGGATAAGTAAGCAAACCTGCATTTACATTATCGGGTTGCTTCCGGGCTTTATCTTTAAAAGAAGTGGTTCGTTCCAGTTCTCCCAAATAAGCATTCATATTCAGAAAAGTATAAAGTTCCGAAACTTCAGGAACATCGCTTTGTATAAAAATAGTTGCCTTTTCCGGATCAATTCCACAGGCCAGATATTCGGCTAATACCTGCTTCACTCCGGCCTGAAGATTCTCTGGCGTAGGGTGAGTTGTTAACGAATGTATGTCAGCAATAAAAAAGAAGCAGTTAAAATCGTCCTGCATGCGAATAAAATTGCGCACGGCTCCAAAATAGTTCCCAAGGTGCAAATATCCTGTGGGACGAATTCCGCTCAAAACTGTCGGTTTGTTCATTTTTAAAAATTCTGATTTTTAAGTAGCTGCAAAAATATACATTCAACTGAAAAGTAAAAAGATAAAAAGAATGAGGATGATAAAATTATTATAAAAACCAAATATCCTATTTCCATTTTGGTTCGAAAGGAACCCTTTCTCCATCATCGGTCGTGTGCTCTTCCAGCGAATTTTCTTTTGATTGTATGACCAAATATATCATCTGCTCATCCGATTGATTAGAAATACCTCTTTTCCCTTCTGGTGCAACGCGTATTATACTCCCTTCTTTTATGGCAAAACAGTCATCGTCAACTTGAAAAAAACCAGCTCCTTTTAAAATGATGTAAGTCTCTTCATTTTTCCTATGAATATGAAAATAAGGCTGTTCCGACTGAGGAGGCAATGCATTGAAAGAAATTTCATTTCCGGTTGCTTTTGTTGCCTCTTTTAAAAAAACCTTCCCTTCTATAACTTTCTTATTTACAGGATGAATAAGGCCATAATCCATCAATCTGTCCAACTCACCTAAGTTTACTGCGCTATAATTTTTATTCTCCGAAAGCTTTTCAATTTGTTTCATATTCACATCTAATTTTAAATATTATTGTATTGTAAATAAAAAGAAAATCAGTTATCAATTAAATCGGAAAGTTGGGCATCGGTGCACGAAATTAAGTCTTTGGGATTTACTTTTAGCTGCATCCCCCGAATTCCGGCACTTACATAAATGAAATAAAAACTCGTACAGGTTTCATGAATAAAAATCGGATATCTTTTTTTCATTCCAACCGGCGAACAGGCACCGCGAATATAACCGGTCAATCCGAGCAGTTCTTTCATATGAACCATTTCTGCACTTTTATTTCCTGAAACTTTTGCTGCTTTTTTTAGATTCACCTCCTCATTTCCGGGAAGCACACATACAAAAACACCATTTTTATTTCCTCTTAAAACAAGCGTTTTGAAAACCTGTTCCACATTCTGTCCTAATTTAGCAGCCACGGTTACAGCGCTCAAATCACTTTCGTCAACATCGTACTCCACAATTTCATAATCAATCTTTTTGCTGTCCAGTAAACGGGCTGCATTTGTTTTCTTCATTTTAACAGAGACTTATTTTTAATTTTATAACCGTTGCGTTCTTTCCTGTTTTCCTGCATTTTTAATAGCTCTTTTAAATGAGCTTACAGAACCGAAACCACTTAAAGAAGTTAAAACCTCATTCGAAGTTCCAGGGCTGTTTTTCAAATACTCAAAAACATAGGCAACACGATATTGATTCACAAAACTATTAAAATTCATTCCAAAATTCTTATTTATGAGATTGGAAAGATAAGTCCGATTGGTTCCAATATGCCTGCAAACACTGGTTAAATTTAATTCAGGATTTAAGAATGGCTGCTCTTTTTCAAAATAATCCAGCAATGCTTTAGCAAGTATATTTTCACTGTCCTCTGTTGGCCGCTTACTATCTTGAAAAACAGGAACCAAATATGGAGATACAAGACCAGGACTCTTTTGCATAAAAGACCAAATCCCCAGAACCCACATAAAAAGGGAAATAATAAAAAGGAAGCAAACAAGAAATAAATCATTTGCTGCATCCAGCGGGTTAAATACGTAGAAAAGAATAGACAGTAAACCTACCAGCACCAGAGCAATATTAAACCACCTTATCCAGTTTATTGAGAATTTATCAATATTTGAATATTCCTCTTTTAACTTTTCATTATACTTCGCAGGGATTTTAATCATTACAACAGAATAAAAAATAACCTGTGCAATAATTACTGCAACATCTACCATTCGGAACCCGTAAATCAATTTCAACCTAAAATCAAAAAACTCAATACCTGTTCTGTAAAATAACAAGTAGTAAATACGCTCATCCTGTTTTAACAGCCCATAAAATAAAATTGCTGAAACAACACCAAATAAAGTACCCGGCAACAAATGCATTAAGTCTTTCTTAAACTCATCTTTGGTAACCACAATCGACCTCACATAAAGATAAATGGAAGGAAAAAGCCATAACACCGAAGCAATATGCAAACTGTGGAGTACGATATAAACCTCTATTAGTTTTTTGAAATAAAAATAATTGGCAAAAAAGGCATAAAAAGCATTAATAAGTGCCAGACCCATCACAAGTCGTGGCAAACTCCCTTTTGAACCGATTAAAATAGTTCCCGATAATAAAAAGGGCACCACAAAAGCCAAGATCAATAATATATCGTGCAAATGTTCCATATGCTCGATTATACTTCACAGTAATTTTTTACGATTTGAATATCCAATTTGTACAAATTGAACCACTAATTATCAACGACTAATATAGTTTTAAGCTATCAAATAAAAAAACAAAAGTTAACTATGAAATCTAAAATCACAACCATGCTGGGAGTATTACTGCTATTTGGTATGCTCTCTTGCGAAAAAGACGAATCCGGCTCCGACATTGGAGGCTCCCAATCTTCTATTGGAGAAGTTGGAAATGAGATTGAATTTGGCTATGTACAGGGAATCTCAAATACTCAGGTATTTGTTTCCAATCTCGAAAATGGAGTATCCACATTCTCCTGCTCCGCGAATGCAACCGATTCAAAATATATCGACTTGCTGGATCTGGTGCCAGATGAACTTATCCCCGGAACAGTTACAATTTCAGGGAATGAAGTGCAGGCCGACATCAAAATTAAAGTAACAGATGAAGGTGGCCAGCTCATTTTTAACGATGGTACAAAACTCACCTTAATTAATTATGACGCCAAGGTTGGTGATAAATACACTGCTACCATAGGTAACACGAAATTGGAAAGCGAAGTCATTGAAAAGTCAACGGAAGATGATTATTCCTGGGGCGGTATGTATATAAAAGTAATAAAAGTTAAAGCCAAAAGCACGGTTCCCGGAATTTCAAATGTAATATTAATCTACAATCATAAATTTGGGTTGGTAGGCGCCAATGTTTATTTTGAAGATGGTTCCGTTAAGAATATTTCCATCTCCTGTTAATCTCTAATTTTAATAAGACTGACTTGATTTACAAACTCTCCATATTTCCGTTTAAAACCAAATGGTTAGGTTTAGCAATGGTTTTATTGGCTTCCCCTTTTGCTTATCTCTACTTTTGGGGTGGCAGGCCTGAAATGTTTAATGTCAGAATTTTTGCCATTGTAACAAACTATCTTGAAACAAGATACTTCGTATTTGCCCAAACAAATATTCTGGATGAATTAGCGGCAATTCTCTTCATTGCGGGAATTGCCCTAATCTCCTTTTCCAAAGAAAAAGATGAAAAAGGGTATTTCGAAAACCTTCGCTTACAAGCCCTTGTAAAAGCCCTGTTTTTTACTTTAATCGTCTGGATTCTCGCTTTTTTATTTGTTTATGGAATGACAATCATTGTTATTTCGTTTTTCATTTTCATCCTTTTTTTGGTGATGTACAATCTGTTCTTTCGACTATTACTACTTCGCAAAAACGACTCAGCCACATAACAAACCCGCTCATAGAAATACCATTGCACCTTGAAATTTGCCCTTTCACAAACAAATGGCTCAAACTCTTTATCCTTAAAGCTTCTTGAATTTACGTCAGGAAATATTTAACTTATATTTTAGCCATGAAATATTGATGATAAGCTAACTCAATAGCTTTCGGAGATAATGCTGAAAAACAATTGTGGGACTAATAATGATTCCATATGGTACTTACCCATCTCCCGTTTTTATAATATGTAATTTAGATTTTAACAGTGCGTCGCTTGAGGAAATTTGAGGCGAATGAAGAAAGGCACTTGGTTTCATGTGGCAACAGTACTTTTATAATCGTGCTGATTTTCTAACAAAGGCTGTCATTTCCTACAATTTTTCTTTGCTCAATACTTTTATCCCGCACTGGTTCCATAATTTTTGTACGTTGAGGAATAGGTAGAGTATGTTATATGTCTGGCTATTGTCAGTATTGCTAACACACTTTGTGGCTCTCCGACTGTTTTGATTTGTATATCTTCCAAATGACAATACTGTTTTATGAGATGGTGGACTTCTTAATTTTCCAACAGAAACGCAGTCAATGCGTCTTTACTCACCTCAATAATATTCACCCTAAAGAACAGGGCAAAAGCCCGCAATAACCGCCGTTCTACTTTTGGATTACTACCTCAATCCATACCCTCGATTGCCTTCATTGTATCTTCCCCTTTTCACCACGCAAGTAAATAAAATTCTGCGCTTTTTGTTTTTGCCATTTTTATGGCCTTCAAGTGCATAAACAGGATGACTTTCTGCCGATTTGAACAACAGCCACTTCCTCTCCTTTGTAAAGCAATTTGGTTGTTTACTTTAAAGTAACTCCCTGGTCCAATTACTAAACCTTACAGATTGACCAGTCTATTTCACGGTAGAAGATTTCAATAACATCTTTATCAGTTATCGCATCAACTTCCTATATAACCTTTATTATTCCCATGTTTTCGCTTCCTCCCACTGTCAAAACTGTACAATTAGTCAAGCAAGGTGTTAATCCTTAACCGCGTTTAAAATGCATAACATACAGGAGCCAATAATCAAGTTCAGAAGATACACCTTTTATATAGCCAGACAGCCACCTCATGCACACACCGGGTTTCCACCTTAGTTATATCGTTTTCAAGTTTAAGGGAATAACGACTAATATTAGTCTGAAGCTATTTTGTAAATACTTTTAACACAAGCTGTTTTTAAAGTTATTTATTTTTTGTTTGCACTATAAGAATATACTTTTAAACAAGCTTCCCTCACCGAAAAAAAACAAAAGCTGTCGCCGTTTTTGATATACTACCGGTTTTATCTATTTTTTCGAGTGATGGTCAATTTAAGTATAAAATGTTTTATCGAAAACAGTATCTATAATTTCCGAAGATAAATATCTCCACTGACGGTTTTGAGCTTTATTGGTTTGCTGCCCCCATTTAGGATAAGAGCCTGGTTGTTTACAACCCATGATATCTCGCAAGGAGCTTTGTTATCAAATTGAACATTTGAATAGATTACGCCAGTTATAGTAGATAGATCAAACCGGGCTTTCATTCTTTCGGGAATTGAATAATCGATAAATCCACTAACTGATTTTGCTGATATTTCACCTTCGCAACCAATCAATTCAATTTCTCCGGAAATGGTACTAATTGTAAAGTTCAGATTTTGCGGAATTTTAAGTTTATAACTAATCTCTGTCTGAAAATTACAATCTTTTATACCGGGCAGCAGTTTATTAATTTCTTTAAAATCCACGTCTTCCTCAATTTGTACCTGATTTGATTTTTCAAATACATGAAGTCCATAATAATCGTTGTAACGATTATTATCTATATTAACCGATGCTTCCAGGTTAACATAGTTGTTGTTCCATGCTTCCACTTGAATATCCCTGGCAAAACTCAGTTTCATTTCTACATTTTGGGCTGGCACATCAATCTTTTTGTTGATTACTTTTTGGGAGGTAGCCTGAAGAACAGTTCCCCAGAAAACGACCATTACTAAAATAAAACCTTTCATTTGTGTTTACTTTTTTCGTAAGTAAATATTGCCTGAAACCGATTTTAGAAAGAGTTTTTGCCCCCCCCCATTTAATGTATAGTTATTTCCACTGTTGTTCTTAATGTATCTCATACCTTCTGCCCGCTTGTCTTCTTTGGTTTTGGTATTGCTTGTCAGATTTAGGTTATTATACACATTTCCGGTGATGTTGCTTATTTCAATAGTGGCTTTATCCGATTCCGCTATTGATACATCTATCAGTCCGCTTACCGATGCCAGTGAACTGGGAGCAGCCTGACTAATGTTACTAAAAACCACTTCAACATTACCACTGATTGAATTTACCGTAAAGGGGCCGGAGCATTCGGTTAGTTTTACACTTGCGCTTAGTGTTTTAATTTCCAGGGTTCCTTTATATGAATCCACATTTATATCGGAGCTGGCAAACGGACTGTGATAGTCAATACTTACGGCCATTCCCTGTGGAATAAAAATGGTATACTTATAGTTGAGTACTTGCTTACTGATTCCTGAAATGGAAACAATTCCGTCTTCTTCACTAATATTTATTCCCAGCTCTGTGTTGTCTTCAAGGGCGCCCAGTAGTTTTAGCCCTTCGGCCCGCCCGGGTTTCTCCAAATTAAAATCAGACTCGATCACAATAGCATTTCCTTTTGCATTGCGAATAGAAATTTCTCCGAGAAGATTGGTTATTTCTACCCGGTTTTTCACTTTTGGTGTATATTCAAATTTTTGCTCCTGGCTAAATACAATTAGCGGAAGGATGAATATGACGATTACAAATATTCCTTTTTTCATTTCTTTTTAATTTAAGTTGTGGCAATAGATGAAATTTGCAAAAGACTGCTTAAAACTTCAGGCACACCTGTTTTTTAATTTGTTTTTTATACAGTCAGTTTGCTGATATTCCTTTCTATGTGCCTGTTTAATAATTATTTTAGTTCTATGTGGAAAATGATATTTTGCCGGCAATGAAATTCATCTTCCGGGTTATATGATGGTCTTAATCATACTCTTAGCGTAACTTCTTACCTCTTGGTTGGTATTTTCGTTGTTTGAAATGGATTCAATCTCATCTTTTGCTTCTTTTACGCCCGATTCGGTTAATACCTGAATGAGCGAAATTTGTAATAGTGGGTTTTCCTGTACCGATAGCGAGTGAATGAGTTCTGTTTTTATCTTCTCGTTTTTATTAATCATTTCAGAAAGTGCACTAATGGCAGCCAGTCGTACATTTACATTCTTGTCGGTGTTCATTGTGTGAACCAATGCATTAACTAACTCTTCACCGGCTATTCCTGAGGTTTTCAGATAGTCAACTGCTTCAATTTTTTGTGGCCCTGAATAATCACGCAATCCTGCCAGCAGAACTTCTTGTTTTAGCTGGGTCATTTCTGTTTTTAGCTCGTTTACCTCACTTTTCTTTGAACCTGCAAAATACCCAGTGGCAAATGTGCCAAGAACAATCAGGAGCACAGCGGCTACTTTGACCCATTCCGGAAGCTGAATTCTTTTTATCTGCGGTAAAGTCTCCAATGCAGCCATTTCCAGAAATTCTTTTTTCATGCCTTCAGGTGGCTCCGGTTCCGGGAATGAGCTGGTAAACTGTAGAAACGATTGTAATTCGACATGCAATTTTTTGCACGAATTGCAGGTTCGCAGATGTTCCTGCACAGCAGCAACAGTTGTGCTGTTCAATTTACCATCAATATATTCAGGAAGATTTATTTTTACCTCGTTGCATTCCATTTTTATTCAATCATTATATTGGTATAAATCTCTTTCAATTTTTGTATCGCCCTAAAGGTTTTCACTTTCACGGCATTTTCAGTAGAAGAAACCGTTTGAGCAATTTCTTTATAAGAAAAGCCCTGAAAACGGTTTAGTTCAATCATTTCACGATAACCTGTCGGCAATTGGCTCATGGCTTCCATCAGGAAATCGAACGATTCTTTGGTTTCCATTGCCTGTACCGAGTCCTTTTGGTCTAATGCAGCTACTTCTTTTTCATCGTCTGTTGTAAAGAATTTTCTCGATTCATTAAAATAATCCATAAGAATATTCCGTGCAATATGAAAAATCCAGTATGCAAATACTTTGTCTTCTTTCCAGCTATGGTGGTATTTCAGTACTTTCAAAAAAACGTTTTGTGTAAGATCGCGACTAACCTCGGTGTTGTTCGTCATACGTACAAAATATCCGTAAACCTGTTTGTAGTATCTGTCATAAAGGATTCCTGCCGCCTTCTGGTCTCCTTTATACAAACGTTTCATTATTATTTCGTCGCTCAATTTTTGCATCATTTAAATGCCTAATCACATAATTTAATTCGATTAACTGTATTTAATACCTGAAGAGAGGTGCTTCCGTTACACTCTGTACAGTTATTTTTTTTTAAAATGTTGATATTCTTTTCACCTCATGCTTCCTTGCATTTCGCAAATGGAATTTATCTCTTTTCCAGAAAGAGGGAAAAAATCGTCATTTCAATAAGTATTGTACGTAAAATGACAAAGTCTGGACAATGAAATTTTAGCCAGAATTTCAAACTTTTTATAAAACTGATTGAACTGGTAAGGGGTTTATATGCATAACAGGAGGCCTGATTCTATTTATTTCACTATGTGTTTGTTTTGAATTTCTTTCTGACAACAAAATAATCATCATATTCCTTTATGATATTGAAATTGTATTGTTTATATAATTCCAGAGGCCCTTTATAGTGCCCTTCGCATGATAATTCACCTTTCGCCGGATAGGCTTCCAGATAATCGTAGTTTAGTTCGGTATAATCCTTACAAATTCGGTCCATTAATTTTTTCGCTATTCTTTGCCTCCTGTAATTTGGGTGTATTAGAAAGCACACTATTGAGCATACTTTATCTGCTGGGTTATCTATCAAATTGTAGTATTTTAATAGTCGCTGGTAATTCATTCGGTTGTTTACATTGCACCAACCAACGGGTTTTTCTTTGTGATATGCTAAATAACCAGTCATTTTATTTTCGTTCACAATTTTAATTACTGAAGCACGATTGTTTTCCCGGTTCCACTGTTCTTTCTTGCCAACGAAATGATATGAGAAACAATAACAAGCAGACCATTCAGGGTTTTCGCTGAAAGTGATATTATCAAAGAAAAATAAATAATCATCCAATGTTTCCGGGATTAGCTGTTTTATTACAAGTTCCATTAGATAAGTTTTTTCGTACGAATTTTATAAGAATTGCTTGTGAAAGGAATATAACATGAGGACTATCGAAAAACTGATAGATAGGCACAAAACAATCCTTCATGTACTTGGTTTTTAATTCATTAAATATAGATATAATTTAGGAAAGTGCCTTTATTGAAACACAAATCAAAGACAAGGAAGTAAAAATAGATTTGTTACAAAGCTGTACCGACTGTATACCTGGAAGAAATTGTATAACCACATAACTAAATATGTGTTCGGACCATTTATCGTATCTGGCAGATGCAATTTGCATCAGCCACTTGAAAATGAGATCCCAAGACAAAGATTATTCGGCAGCTTGTCTTAGTCGTATAAATGTATATGAGTGAATTTATGCAAATTCGAAGATAAGATCGGTTTGTAAATCTTCGTATTTAAGCTTCTTTTTCTCTTTTCTTCTGAAAACGTAAACAATACCGTATTCCTGCGAACGTTGACGTTTTTGTTTAGGTGAATTATTCTCCATGCCTCCTTCAATCTCATTCCACATTTTACTAATGAAATCGTTGGTTGCTTTTCGGGTTTCTTTCATTCGTCCGAAAGAACGGGCAGAAATACGTTTCATATTCTGCATGAAAATAACCATGTCTTTAAACTCTTCAAGTTTTACTTTTACAACAGCAATTGAAGGAGTATAAATAGGGCTTCCCCCATGCTGAATGCGCTTTTGTTCGCCTTCGGTAATTTTTGCCCCCCAGTCCAGAATTTCCTGTTCCGTATTTAAAGCAGGTACTTTGCCTTTGGCTTCCGACAAACCGTAAAATTCCAATGCTTTTTCCTTTATCTCGCCACGATCTACAGTTAAATACAATACCTGTATGAAATGATTAAGGTAAGTTGCGGCAATTTCAAGCAAATTCCTGTACTCTTTATTCTTTTCTGAGTGGTTTGCCATATCGGCATTGTATTGGGTAATTGTATTCTCAAAATTGGTTTTAACCAGTTTCAATTCATGCAACGTATGTTTTGAGAGTACCAACTTCCCATCTTCAACTTTGTATGCTTGTTCTAAAGCTGCATTGAGAGCTCTCCGCCTTGCTTTATCTGTAGTAGGTAATCTTCTGTATGGCATAATTCAGACAACTTTTATTGCGAAGTTACAAAATGTGCAAAGCCGGATTTGTTGTTCGCACTGAATTTTATGCACAACTATTTGTGGATTACAAATTAAAACATGCCCCGAAATGGAATTATTTGATATTAAAAACAGACAAAACAGTAGTTTTTGAACATGTTTAATGTTCGTTTCTTTAAATGAAACACAGATAGTTCAACTGATCTTCTGTATTTTATGGATTTCCTTTACTCTATTTCTATAATTTCCGGAATTATTAACATTTCCTGTCCCTCAACAATGGTTGGTTTAAATAAAATTCGAACTGGAAGTAGTGGATTGATGCATGCAGACAGGATTATTATTGAGTTATTCAAATATAAGCAACGTAGAAATGTTAAGATAAGAGGAGCATTTAAAGCAAGAAAGAAGTGCAATGCTGGTAGAGTTTGTTAATATTTATTTGTTGAGTTACAAGTTGAACAAAGGATATTCAACAGCCCTACTTATTGAAATTCCTTTACACTCCTTGTTTGCAATGCATGGTACAATATACTTATACGCAAAGATACATGAATTCCACTAATTAGTTTTCGGTCTTGTAACCTATGTCTTCCGGAAGTCCGGGTTGTTTAGAGGCTTCTACTGCCAGTTCATCGCAACGTTCATTTAACGGGTTATTGGCATGCCCTTTTACCCATACGAATTTTACAATATGTTTTTTGTATATTTCCAGGAAGCGCATCCAAAGGTCCGGATTCTTTTTCCCTTTAAAATGCTTTTTTACCCATTGAAACACCCATCCTTTTTCTACTGCGTCGGCCACATATTTCGAGTCGGTATAAATAGTTACATCGCTACCGGGTATTTTTAATGTTTCAAGTGCTGTAATCACCGCCAGGAGTTCCATCCTGTTATTGGTTGTTAAATGGTATCCCTGGGAAAGTTCTTTTCTGTGTTGGCCTGAAAGTAAAACAATACCATACCCTCCAGGACCTGGGTTTCCGCGGGCAGCACCATCAGTATAAATGGTTATTTTGGGTCTCTCCATTCTTGTAATAAATGTTTAGTAATATTTGCAAAATAGTATGAATATTGTTAATTAACCAAGCTACTTCATCCACAGTTTGGTTAATTATAGCGCAAAAAAATACCCTGTCATTTTCAGTCAGGGTATGTAAATTGGTTATCGTTATTGAATGATTTTCATTTCGTCAATTAGGTTTGTTGCTCCAGCGTATTTGTCAATTACCCACAAAACAAACCGAATGTCTACACAAATACAACGTTGCAATTCCGGCTCAAAAGCAAGGTCTCCGCTCATTGCTTCCCAGTTTCCATCAAAAGCAATCCCAATAAGATGGCCTTCGCCGTTTAATACAGGGCTTCCTGAGTTTCCTCCTGTAATATCATTATTGGTTATGAAATCAGTGCGAAGTTTCCCGTCTTTGTCAGCATAACGGCCATAATCTTTTTCCAGAATCATGTCTTTCACATGTGGAGGTACATCAAATTCCGGATCTCCGGGAATTTCTTTTTCCAGGTAGCCCTGCGCAGTGGTGTAATATTTATAAATTACCCCGTCGCGTGGTTCATAGTCCAGTACTTGCCCGTATGTGAGCCTCATGGTTGAATTGGCATCCGGATAGAAGTTTTTATCCTTGTGCATTTCCATTAATCCTGCCAGATACAACCTGTTTCCTTTATCTAATTTTTCATAGTCTTCTTCAGCCAGTTTTCCGATGTCTCTAAATTTCATAAAAATATCAGAGCTGGCTTGCAATACCATATCTTTTTGTAATGTTTTCAGAGAGGGTTTATTCAGAAAATCAATAAGTTTGGATTCATCGGTGAAAACAGATTTGGAAAACATTTTTTGAGTGTATTTTTCAAAATCTCCTTTGTATTTCTGCTCAACCTCAACAAAAAAGTTGGGCTGGAATAGTAAGGCATTATTGTCCGCGTAAATTTTCATTAATGCGGCAGCTACTTTTTGGTCAGTTGTGGCATCATAGTCTTTATAAAATTCACCAATAGAACTTTTTATCCCTTCAGTAACCCTTGCTATTCTATCCTTGTTTTCTTCCGGTTTTTCAAGTAAATCAAGCAATGGGCGCATGCGAAAAGCAAACATGAAAATTTCGGGTCCCCGAATTAATGCTTCTGATATGTATTCCTGTGCCTTATCTACTTCTACGTCTTTATATGACTCTTTAATTAATTCAAGGGCTTCACCATATTTTTCTTTTCTGGCAGAGTCCTCATTAACCCAATTGGTAAACAAATCTTCCTGGGCTTTCTTTTTAGCAATTACATCCAGGTTCTTTAACCCTTTATTCTGGCCAATACTATATTTATAATAATTTGAACTGCGGGCATATTTGGAAGCATATTGAATACGTGCTTTCTGGCTGCTTCGCATATATTTATCAATAATTTCCAGTTTCTTTTCTCTTACCTCAATCCGAACCGGATTTGTTACTTCCATCGTATAATCTATTCCATACGATGTTTTGTATCGGTTGGTGCTTCCCGGGTAGCCCATAACCATGGCAAAATCTCCTTCTTCTACTCCTTTTAAAGAAATGGGAAGAAAATGTTTTGGATGATAAGGCACATTGTCTTCAGAATAACTCGCTGGATTACCATCGGGGCCGCAATACACGCGGAACATGCTAAAATCGTTGGTGTGCCGGGGCCACATCCAGTTATCTGTATCACCACCAAACTTTCCCAGTGCCTGAGGCGGGGCTCCAACCAGACGTATATCCCGAAATGTTTCTACTACAAACAGGTAAAATTTATTTGAGTTGAAAAAGCTACGTACATATGTCTCATAATGAGTATCGCCTTTCGCTTCTTTTTCAAGTTCGCCTGCAACTGAATCTATTTTTGCTTCCCGCCCTTCTTCGCTCATGTCATCCGTAACATCTTTTAGTACTTTGTCGGTAACATCTTCCATACGAATTAAAAACGAAACGGTTTTCCCAGGGTTAGCCAGTTCTTCCTCTCGTGTTTTTGCCCAGAAGCCGTCGCGTAAATAGTCGTGTTCTACACTTGAATGACTTTGGATTTCCCCAAAACCACAATGGTGATTTGTTAATAATAATCCATCGTTTGAAACTAATTCAGCGGTACATGAACCGCGGTCGAGGGCAACCACTGCATCTTTTAGGCTTGAATGATTAATGCTGTAAATTTCATCAGCATTTAGTTCGCATCCCATTTTCTGCATTTCGTTAATATTCAGTTTATGAATTAACGAAGGCAGCCACATCCCCTCATCTGCTACTGCCGGGCCATAAATAAATATTAAAAGAAGCAGTAGTAAATTTAATTTTCTCATCGTAACTTTTTTAAACTATTAGAACTCGCAAATATAATTCATCAAAATTCACCACAGGTGATATTTATCTCTTTTGTTTCGAATATTGTTATACCTCAATCAATAGGCTATACACTAAGAAATTTACAACAAATGGTTCCTGTACATTCTGTAAATAGCCATATTGTGCTTTGAATATTTACAAAAATTATACTTTACTATTATTCCGTTTTTTGTATGCAGAATCCGTTTCCCGTTACCAAAAACTTGTATGAAATACAGGAATGATAGTAAGCAAACAATTTATCTCCATTCTTCTCTCAGGTAGGCTGCTAAATTCGGGAAATGAAAATAGCGAATAATTGCAAAGCTGAAAATTTTTTAAAAAGAATTAACAAATGTTTACACAATAACAAAAAAGTAGGGGAAACGCTGGAAATTGTTTTATCGAAAACTTATCTCGTCTTAAGGTGATTAAAAATATTCCCCTTTTGCTATAAATTAGGTACGCGGAACATAACTGATTTTGAATAGTGTGCACAATAAAATAGTCAATAACCAAAATTTTGAAGTATGGTTAAAAAAACAAAAACATCCGTCTAGTTTATCAATTCTTTCTAAATTTGTAACTCCTAAATCGAAATGAGGGTGGAAGAAAAGAAGAAAAAGAAATTTTTTGAGAAATTAAAAGATCAATATCGGTTAATCATTTATAACGATACCACCTTTCAGTCGGTGTGGAGCATGAAATTATCACGACTGAAAGTATTTACTGTAACGAGCTTATTATCAGCAATTATTGTAATATTGGTTATTTTACTGATTGCAACTACTGGCTTACGTGAATACATTCCCGGATATCCTAAAGCTGAATACAGACAAATGCTCGTTCGCACAGCTTTGCAGGTAGATTCTTTGGAGAACGAATTGAAAATGCGTGATCAGTTTTTTAACGGGATAAAAGCAATTGTGGCAGGGGAGACTCCAGAGGACAATATGGTTATTGATTCTACAGTTGAGCCCAATGAAATTGAATTTCAGGAATACAATCATGATTCTGTTTTTCAGGATAAATTACTTGCAGAACAGCTAAGTCTTTCCATGCAGAACAATTCTGATAAGCCAACTGCATTGAGTCAAATTCATTTCTTTTTGCCGCTAGATGGTGTAGTTACCAATCACTTTGATTCAGCTACAGAGCATTTTGGAATAGATTTGGTGAGCGGGCCCAATTCGCGTATTTCTGCGGTTTTGGGCGGAACCGTTATTTTTTCAGGATGGACGCTTGAAACAGGCTATGTTATGTACATACAACATGAATCGAACCTGATTTCAGTGTATAAACATAATTCAGAACTTCTTAAAGCTACCGGAGATAAAGTAAAAGCAGGCGAAGCAATAGCCATTATTGGTAATTCTGGTGAGTTTACTACAGGGCCTCACCTCCATTTTGAACTATGGCATAGCGGCACAGCCCTGAATCCGGAACAGTATATTGATTTTTAATTTTTATGAAAAAAAGAATTGCCATTTTAGGCTCAACCGGTTCTATTGGAACCCAGTCGCTGGAAGTGATTGCGCAAAATCCGGATAAATTTGAAGTTGAAGTTATTACAGCGAATAACAATGTAGACCTTTTGGTGAAACAAGCCCTTAAATTTGAGCCCAATGCAGTAGTAATAGCCAACCAGGAAAAGTATAATCAGGTTTCTGAGGCTCTGAAAAATGAACCCATAAAAGTGTATGCCGGGAAGGAAGCATTAAATCAGGTGGTGCAAATGGAAACAGTTGACCTGGTGCTAACTGCAATGGTTGGATACTCAGGACTTGTTCCAACTTATTATGCTGCAAAAGCAGGAAAAAATATTGCACTTGCCAATAAAGAATCGTTGGTTGTTGCCGGAGAAATAATAACCGGGTTAGCCAAAGAAAAACAACTGGATATTTTGCCGGTTGATTCAGAACATTCAGCCATCTTTCAATGTCTGGTAGGAGAATATATGAACCCGTTGGAGAAAATAATACTTACTTGTTCCGGCGGCCCTTTCCGCAAAAAATGCCAAAATGAGTTGCAGAATGTAACCGTAACCGAGGCATTAAATCATCCAAACTGGAACATGGGTAATAAAATTACCATCGATTCAGCTACATTAATGAATAAAGGGTTTGAAATGATTGAAGCTCACTGGCTTTTTGGAGTGCAGTCTTCAAAGATTGACGTAATTATACATCCGCAATCTATCATTCATTCTATTGTTCAGTTTGAAGACGGTTCTATGAAAGCTCAAATGGGACTTCCTGATATGAAGCTCCCTATACAATATGCCATGGGATTTCCTCATCGGATTAAAAATGATTTTCCACGTTTTAATTTTCTGAATTACCCTAAGTTAGAGTTTGAACCACCAAATACAAAAATTTTTCGTAACCTTGCACTCGCGTATGAAGCTATTGAAAAAGGCGGTAATATGCCGTGTATTTTAAATGCTGCGAACGAGGTGGTTGTTGAGGCATTTTTGGAACGCAAAATAAAATTCCTGCAGATGTCTGAAATCATTGAAAAAGCGATGAACAATGTCGCTTACGTTAAGAATCCTTGTTTAGATGATTTAATTCAGACAAATAACGAAACAAGAGAAGTAACAAAGTTGTTAACACAAAACGGAAATTAAGAGAAAATATTTGAATGGAAACAATACTGGTAAAAGCCGCCCAACTTATTTTAAGCCTTTCAATACTCGTGGTACTGCACGAATTTGGGCATTTCATGTTTGCACGACTTTTTAAAACCCGCGTTGAGAAATTTTATCTCTTTTTTGATCCGTGGTTTTCTCTTTTTAAAATGAAAAGAGGAGAAACCGAGTACGGAATTGGCTGGTTACCCTTGGGGGGATATGTAAAAATATCTGGGATGATTGATGAATCGATGGATAAAGAGGCAATGAAACTGCCTCCTCAGCCGTGGGAATTCCGCTCAAAACCAGCATGGCAACGTTTGCTTATTATGGTTGGCGGGGTGCTTATGAATTTCATTTTTGCTTTTGTAATTTACATTGGGGTACTGTATGCCTGGGGAGAAGAGTATCTGCCCACCGAGAATGCAAAATACGGTATTGTTGTAAATGAAGTAGGACAAGAAATTGGTCTTCAAAATGGGGATAAAATTTTATCTGTTGACAACAAGCACATAGAAAGTTTTAATAAAATAATACCCACAGTTGTTCTGGACAATGCGAAAACAATACAAGTTGAGCGAGGCGGACAAAAAGTGGATGTGGAAATCAGCGATGCAGACCTGGCTTTAATACTAAAAAGCAAAGCTATAATGGCGCCGCGTATCCCCTTTAAGTTTGGGGTGAAAGATTTTGAAAAGAACTCCATTGGAGAGAAAGCAGGCTTGCAGATTGGCGACGAAATAACAGGGGTAAATGGTCAGCAATTTGAATATTTCGATCAATGGGCGGAGGCAATAAAAAGCAATGCCGGCAAGTCAATCGCATTAAATATTGAACGCGACGGAACCCCCATGGATATTGATATGACTTTGGGAGAGAAGGCTCAAATCGGCATTTATAATAGCCATTACACAGATCATGTTTTTGAATACAAAACGATCAGGTATGGCTTTTTTGAATCTATTCCTGCAGGAATAGACCGGGGAGTTCAAACCACTCTTGATTATTTAAAACAATTCAAATTGTTTTTTAGGCCAGAAACAAAAGCTTATGAATCGCTTGGAGGTTTTGCAACCATTGGTAGTATTTTCCCGGGCACATGGGATTGGTTTTCGTTTTGGAATATGACAGCATTTATTTCCATTATTTTAGCCATTATGAATTTACTTCCTATTCCGGCACTTGATGGCGGTCATGTGATGTTTTTACTTTTTGAAATGGTTACAGGGAGGAAGCCGGGAGAGAAGTTCCTTGAATATGCCCAGGTAGCTGGAATGATCTTACTCTTGGTATTGGTTCTTTATGCAAATGCCAACGATATAATAAAAATGATAAACGGAACATTTTAATTAAAAAAATTTTATTTTTGTAGCACACCAATTTAACTTAGTATCATGAATTTATTTGTAATTGCAGGATTTATAGGACCACAGGAAATAATTATTATTTTAATAATTGTTCTTCTCCTATTTGGCGGACGTAAGATTCCCGAGTTAATGAAAGGCCTTGGAAAAGGAATGAAAGAGTTTAAAAATGCAACAAAAGAAGACGAAGAAGAAAAAAAATCTGATCCAGGAAAAATTGAAAATTAAGAAATAGCAACATATTCTTAAATCCCGTGTCTGTAAAAAACAGATACGGGATTTTTATTTTTAAACTGGTAAGGTTTTTGCAGTGTTGCATAGGTAACTAAAAAGCTGATAAAATGAAATTGAAAGTTTATACCCTGCTACTATCATTTCTGGTAGTACAATTTTTTACGTCCTGTTCCAACGGTGGAACAATGGTTCATAAGAATGTGACTGGAAAGGCCGGAGAGATGGTTGTGGTAATGTCTAAAGAATCATGGGAGAGTGCTCCCGGGAAAACGGTAAGAGAAACTTTGGCTCAACCTCAACTGGCATTACCCCAGGACGAACCCATATTTGATCTTATCAATGTTCCGCATGCTGCATTTACTAATATTTTTCAAACAACCAGAAATATTGTTCGTACAAGTATATCTCCCAACGTAGAAAAAACAGGAATTACCTTTAAAAATGACATGTGGGCTCACCCACAGTCTACTGTTCTGATAAAAGCAAAGAGCCCTGAACAGTTTATCAGCATTTTTAATGAAAACAAGGATAAAATTGTAGCTTACTTTCGAAAAGCAGAAAGGGAAAGATTGGCTTCCAGTTACGACAAGATTTATGAACAAACAGTGTATAATGTTCTAAACAACGATTTTGACTTAACAATGAAGATACCTCCTGGTTTTGTGGTTGCAGATCAGAAAAAGGATTTTATCTGGTTCCGGTATGAAACACCTGATATATCGCAGGGAATTATACTTTATGAATTCCCCTATGCATCAGATAGTGCATTTCAAACAGACTATCAATTACGGATTCGCGACAGTATTTTAAAGGCTAATGTACCGGGGCCAACAGAGGGAAGCTATATGGCAACCGAAACCAGAATTGAACAACAAAATGATGTATTCACTCACAATGGAAATTATGCCTCGTTGATGCGTGGGCTTTGGAGAGTTAAAAACGATTTCATGGGCGGTCCATATGTAGCCCTGGCTGAACTTGATGCTTCAGAGCAACGAGTAGTTGTTGCTTTTGGATATGTTTTTGCGCCAAGCAAAAAGAAACGAAATTTGATTAACCAGGTGGAGTCAATGATTTACTCCCTGAAGTTAAATAACCAGGCTAAAAACGACCTACTTAATAAACAAATGAATATGGAAGTTACGGTGGAAGGATAGAATATAAAAAAGTTATATAGAAGAATGCCATCTCTGAGTAATCAGGAGATGGCATTTTTTATGGTTAAAATGCTGTTTTTACAATTTCCTTTACATTGTCTGATATTCCATATGTATAAATATGAATTGACGGCGCATTGTGTGCAATTAAATCTTTTGCCTGGAAAATAGCCCATTCGGTTCCCACTCTTCTGGCGTCGTCGTTATTCTTACATTTTGATAACTCTGAAGCCAGTTCAGAGGGTAAATCAATGCTGAAAATTTTAGGAAGAACTGTGAGTTGGTTTTTTAGGTTAATGGGTTTTACCCCCGGAATAATCGGAACCGTAATTCCCATTTTGCGGCATTTGTCAACAAAGTCATAGTAAACCTGATTATCAAAAAACATTTGCGTTACAATGTAATCGGCTCCGGCATCTACTTTTTGTTTCAGATAGCCAAGATCCAGATCGATATTCGGCGACTCAAAATGTTTTTCCGGATAGCCAGCTACGCCAATACAAAAATCGAGCTGATTGTTGTTTTTTAAATCTTTGTCCAGGTATTTTCCGTTCTGCAAGTCTTTAATCTGATGTACTAATTCAACCGCATTTGAATGTCCGTTTTCTTCCGGTTTAAAAACATGCTGGGTTTTTAGTCCATCACCACGAAGTGCAAGCACATTTTCTATTCCCAGAAAGTTCAGATCGATTAAAACGTGCTCTGTTTCGCTTTTGGTAAACCCGCCACATAAAATATGCGGAACCACAGGAATACCATATTTGTGCTGAATAGAAGCAGCAATAGCAACTGTTCCCGGACGCTTTCTTACTGTCTGCTTTACAATAGTGCCATCACTCAGTTCCTTAAACTCAATCTCGTCGCGATGAGTGGTAATATTAATGTATTTGGGGTCGAACTCAGTTAAGCTTTCAATTGTCTGGTACAATCGGCTTATGTCATTCCCTTTTAGCGGAGGAAGAAGCTCGAATGAGAAAACAGTACTTTTGGCGTTATTGATTATATCGATTACTTTCATTTTCAATATTTGTTCTTTGTGTTGCAAAAATAGTAAACAGATTTTGTTAAACTTTATTCAGTTCTCAACATTCTATTTATAATTTAAGTTGGTTGGAAGAAATTTTTCAATAAAATCGATTGTTTTATTTGTTCGTCGTGCATAATCTTCCACTTGGTCTTTACTTACTTTCTCAAGGCTAAAATACCTCGACTCCGGATGGGAAAAGAATTCACCAGAAACAGATGCATTTGGGTACATTGCAAAATGTTCAGTCAATGTAATTCCAACTTCCGGTGCTTTCAATATATTAAAAAGGTTCTCTTTCTCCGAATGTTCCGGGCAGGCCGGATATCCAAGTGCCGGGCGGATTCCCTGGTATTTTACTTTTAAAAGCTCTTCCGGTGTAAGGTTTTCATCCGATGCATATCCCCAGTACTCTTTCCGAACCAGTTCGTGTAATTTTTCAGCAAAAGCCTCACTTAAGCGATCGGCAAGTGCTTCAATCATTATCGCATGATAATCGTCGTTGTTTTGAATATATTCTTCTTTCCATTTTTCGATACCAATTCCGGCAGTAGTTGCAAATCCTCCGCAATAATCAATCTTGCCAGATTCAAGCGGCGCTACAAAGTCGGCTAGACAGAAATTTGCTAAACCTTCCTTTTTCTTTTCCTGCTGGCGGAAATGAAAAAATCTCCCTACCTCTTTTGCGCGTGTTTCATCTTCATACAAAACAATATCGTCCATGTCGGTATTTGCCGGCCAAATTCCCAACACTGCATTTGCCTGAAGCATTTTTTTCTCGATAATTTTATCCAGAAATGCGTTGGCTTCAGCGTATAATTTTTTTGCTTCTTCTCCCTGTTTCTCGTCGCTTAAAATTTGCGGATAATGCCCCTTTAAACCCCAGGTGAGAAAAAAGAAAGTCCAGTCGATGTATTTACGTAATTCTTCCAGCGGGTAGTCAATCAATTGCTTTACCCCGGTAAAATTAGGCTTGTAAATCTGACTCCTTTCCCAGTTGATTTTGTATTTGTTTTTTCTCGCTTGTTCCAGCGTTAAATATTCTTTTGCTTTTCTTTGCCCCTGAAAGTTGCGTATTTGTGTGTAATCTTCTTTTACAGAATCAATATATTTTTGGTTTTTTGCAATTAGATTCGAAACAACATTTACAGCCAAAGAAGCATCTTTTACGTGAATTACCGGATTTGAATATTCGGGCTCGATCTTCACCGCTGTATGAATTTTTGAAGTGGTTGCACCTCCAATCAAAACCGGAATATCCATTTTGCGGGTTTCCATTTCTTTGGCAATTTCAACCATAATTTCCAACGATGGAGTTATTAATCCACTCAAGCCAATTACATCCACCTTTTCTTTAACTGCCGTATCCAGGATTTTTTCTGTTGGAACCATTACGCCAAGGTCGATAATGTCGTAGTTGTTACACCCTAAAACTACTCCCACAATGTTTTTTCCTATATCATGAACATCTCCTTTGACGGTAGCCATTAATACTTTTTTCCGATTGTCAACCGTTTTGAGCCTGGCTTTGTCAGCCTCGATGTATGGAAGCAGATAAGCAACCGCTTTTTTCATCACACGGGCCGATTTTATCACCTGTGGCAGGAACATTTTCCCTGACCCAAATAATTCGCCCACTACGTTCATCCCGTCCATTAGCGGGCCTTCTATAATATTTAATGCCGGCTGGTAAATTTTCACTGCGTCGGCCATGTCTTCATCTACAAACTCCGGAATTCCTTTTACCAGTGAATGTTCAATTCTTTTTTCCAAAGGCAAATCACGCCACTGGTCTTTTTTTACTTCTTTGGTTCCTTCCGATTTTAGTGTTTCAGCAAATTCAAGCAAACGCTCGGTTGCATCTGGTCGTTTATTTAAAACAAGATCTTCTGTTCTTTCAAGAAGGTCTTTTGGAATTTCATCGTAAATCTGTAACATTCCAGGGTTTACAATTCCCATATCAAGCCCGGCTTTGATGGCATAAAACAGGAAGACCGAGTGCATTGCTTCACGCACAATATTATTTCCACGGAAAGAAAATGAAACGTTACTGATTCCGCCACTGGTTTTGGCAAAAGGTAGATTTTCTTTGATCCATTTTACCGATTCAATAAAATCAACTGCATAATTATTATGTTCTTCAATTCCTGTTCCGATGGTAAGTACGTTGGTATCGAAAATAATATCCTGCGGATGAAAGTGAACTTGTTCTGTAAGAATTTTATAGGCACGGCTACATATTTCAATGCGACGTTCCAGATTGTCGGCCTGCCCTTTTTCATCAAAAGCCATAACAATTACAGCAGCGCCATATTTTTTGATGGTTTTGGCCTGATAAATAAAATTTTCTTCACCTTCTTTTAAACTGATGGAATTTACAATTGCTTTCCCTTGCAAACATTTTAATCCGGCTTCAATCACTTTCCATTTTGATGAGTCTATCATGACCGGTAGCTTTGCAATATCTGGCTCTGCCATCAAAAGGTTGAGAAAGACGACCATCTCTTTTTCAGCGTCAAGCATGGCATCATCAAAATTCACATCGATAACCTGTGCTCCTTCTTCTACCTGAGCACGTGCCACAGACAAAGCCTCCTCGTATTTTTTTTCACTAATTAACCTTGCAAATTTTCTTGACCCTGCAACATTACAACGCTCGCCAATATTTACAAAGTTGGTATTCTCGGTTAATGTAACTGGTTCAAGCCCGCTCAGATGGGTGTAGTTGTCAGCCGCTGCTACCGTATGCGGTTTTGCGTTTTTAGCAATTTTTGCAAATTCATGAATGTGAGCGGGTGTAGTTCCGCAACAGCCTCCAATAATATTTACAAAACTGTTGTCAAGATAATCCTTTATGTAACCGGCCATAATTTCCGGTGTTTCATCGTAGCCTCCAAACTGGTTTGGAAGCCCGGCGTTTGGATGGGCGCTGATATGAAAAGGTGCTTTGCTGGAAAGTTCTTTTACATAAGGGCGCAAATCAGTTGCTCCGAGCGAGCAGTTTAATCCCACACTTAATAAATCTACGTGCGAAACCGAATTTAAAAATGCCTCAAGAGTTTGTCCTGAGAGTGTACGTCCGCTGGCATCTGTAATGGTTCCGGAAACCATGAGTGGAAGGTTTATATTTCGAGCTTCCAATGCTTCTTCAACAGCAAAAATGGCGGCTTTGGCATTGAGCGTATCAAAAACGGTTTCAATGAGGATTAAATCCACATCTCCGTCTAGTAGTCCTTCCAATTGTTCGCGGTACGCTTCTTTTACTTCGTCGAAAGTAACGGCGCGGTAGCCCGGGTCGTTAACATCTGGAGAAAGCGAAAGTGTTTTATTTGTTGGTCCCAGAGAACCTGCTACAAAACGTGGTTTGTTTGGATCTTTCCCGGTAAAATGATCTGCAGCCTTCCGTGCAATATCAGCCGATTTTTTGTTGATTTCGTACACATATTTTTCGGTATGATAATCAGCCTGCGAAATACTGGTAGCATTAAAAGTATTGGTTAAAATAATATCTGCTCCGGCCTCCAAATAGCGCGAATGTATTTCATCTACTATTTCCGGTTTGGTGAGCGCCAGAATATCGTTGTTCCCTTTTTGATCGAATTCAAAATCCTTCAAGACTTCTCCCCGATAATCTTCTTCAGTTAGTTTATATTCCTGGAGAAGCGAACCAGTAGCTCCATCCATCACCAGCACACGGTTTTCAAGTTCTTTTTTTATGTCTTTCCTAATACTCATCTAAGTCTATTTTGTCTAATGTCGCACTGTCGCAGTACATTTTTGCAAAGGTACACAAACATTGCGTCTTACCTATTTTAACAATCGTATCTCAAAATCACCTCTGATTCCTATTTTATCTTCACAAATAATTAATAGTGAAAGTATTTCCGGTATTTTTTCCGAAGCATTAATTACTTTCTCAACATCTTTTGGCGATTTTACTTTGTTGCCAAAAGCGGTGGCAAATGCATCGGCGAGTAAAGCGTCTTCACAAATTACAACTACTGCGTCTGCTTTTCCTGCACTAAACGACGGGCCAACTGTTCCAGCCGAAGTGCAAACGCCAATTTCCCCGATTTGTTCAGGAATTGCCAATCCAATTCTTTCTGAAAGCGGTGATTGTCCGGCAAAAACAGAAAGCACTAGTTCGTTTTTTAATATGGCAAAAATATCGCCGCCATTTTCAATAAGTAATTCCTTTACTGAAAAATTCTCAATAATATTTCTACCTGCTTCCCGGGCAAATAATCCGGCTACTGCCGACATTGGTCCGATGCCCGCTTTTTCTGCCGCCGTTGCCATTTCTTTGGCTTCCAATGGTGCAGTTTCGGCAGGTTGAAACGGCTTTAAACTTTTTCTGAAAAAAGGTTCATTTTTAATGTATTCATCCAGTTTTTCCCGAAGTTCTTTTATTGCAGAAAACACAACTTCTTTCATTTCCGCTTTGTAAGAAGCCGGATCTACGCCAATCCACAAATCTGTTTCCTGGTATTTTACTTCAAAACCGGTGAACCGCTCGGTGTTAAATTGAGTTCGATATGTACGTTCTACAAACACTGTTAATTAAAATCAATGGTAAATAATTTTAAAGGACATGCCGGAATACATAACTCGCAAACCACACATTTGTTCTTGTCAAATTTTAATTTCCAGTTTGCTTTGTCCATTGTTAGAGCTCCTGCAAAACAAACGGCGGTACAGTTTCCGCAGTCAATACATTTTTCATCCTGAAATTGAATCCATTTCTCCAGTGATTCACAAATTACATTTTGCTTTGTAAGGTAAGTAATCCCTTTTTTAATATTTTCCTTTGTTCCCTGAAGCTCAAGTAGTAAACTGCCTCTTTTCCCGGGAAAAACTTCCGCCTTTAAAATGTTAATACGGATGTCGTATTCTTTCACCAGTTGATAACTTAAAGGTTTGTCGCCACTTTGAGGCGGGAAATTTAAAATATATCTTCTTTTAATCATTTTCGGCCTCCGTTTCTTTTAAACTTTTAAGTGAAGTGTTTTGAGGAAACATTTGTACCGGTTTGCTAATTTCAAAATTGCCGGCTTGTAACCATTCTTTTAATTCTTGCGCAATTCTTCGTGCTTTTGCTAAACTGGCAACCGGAGCTGTCCGGATTTTTTTTCCGCCCACTTTTATAGAACCGGAGCGAAGTTCTTCGTAGGAGACTTCACCTAACTTCGGCATTCCAACTGTTCCGTAGTCGAGAACCGACGATTGTATCTGGCTGTTGTTTATTGAAACACGTTTTGCCATTTCAATATTTAATATTGGAATAGGAATTCCAATTCCCACAAACATGCTCACACCATATTTTTCGTAATATGCTGCCTGAATATAATCAGACGACATTTCTTTCAGATTTCCCATAACTGCAATTGTAGCAGCATTTGTAACCGGAATCCCGAATTCATTTTTGGGGCGTGTGGTGTGAAATTGTGTGCCAGGCCAAACTACAAAACCCTGCGTTCCTCCCAAAAAAATTCGTGTACCAATTCCGATAGTTTTAAATTCAGGGTCGTTTAACAAAGGACTTAATTCGCCAGATGTTGAATAAGTGGCATTTTTCATGTTCGGAAGCAAAGTGCCCATGTATGTGTGAATCATTTTTTTGGTGGTGTTCACTGCTACATTATAATTCTGGTAAGCATTTCGTGGATTGAAAAGAATCAACTCGTTTATTGTATTGATATTAATTTTTGTTTTGATGTGTTTTCGCGGATAGCAGTCGGTTCCTTTTCCCCAGGCTTCCAAAACAATGTCTTTTCCTTCCAGTAAATCCTGAATAACATGTGCGCCGCCATAAGTAGGATTGTCGGGGTTGCAGGCAGTTGCTCCTATATAGGAATCAACAGCAGCCAGTCCTTCGTAACAGGGAACACCGTTTAAACGAATTTTTTCCATTCGAATGGGAGGTGTTGAATGCCCAAAATTAATAATTGCCCCTGAGGAACACATCGCACCAAAAGTGGCAGTGGTAACCACATCCACTTTTTCAACAATTTCTTCGGGGCTGGCTTCAAGCGCCATCCTCGAAACTTCTTCAGCAGTTAAAACCACTGCTTTCCCCAATTTTAGTTTCTGGTTAATTTCTTCGTAGGTTTTTATTGTTGACATTTTATAAGGTTTTCTTATATAATAGATATTGAAATAGTTTTGATCTGAGTTCTAAAAATACAGGCCAATCCTTTTAGTTGGCTGTTAATTTGAATGACTATTTATTTTGAATAGCTGTTGGAATGCGGTTAAAACCGCTTTTTCATACACATATTTGTCCCGTGCATGTAGCTAATAAAAAATAATTTGTGTAGTTGTTTTTTCATGATTGTGTTCAAATTATAATTCCGTTCCCGGCCGGGTATTGGCACCTTATCCGTATTCAGATGGTTGCCAGAGTTTCTTCGAGCCCGATCTCTCCACTCTTCTGTATAACCAAACACCCCGTTGAAGAATATTTGATATGCTGCAAAATTAATTGAAAAATGTAGATTTCAAGCGTTTTTCAACCAATGAACATAAAACATTATATTTTAATAATGATTTTCAAACATTTTGTTTGTGTATTTTCGTACAAAGTTGTAAACTTGCACTCCGAAAATTAATGATATCAACAAAATGTCATTTGGGGCCCATAGCTCAGTTGGTTAGTAGCACCTGACTCATAATCAGGGGGTCGCTGGTTCAAGCCCAGCTGGGCCCACTTCATTATCAAGAGGTTAGCAGAATGTTACAGCTAGCCTCTTTTTATTTGCACTCAAATTGCACTGAAAAATCTCCCTTTTTTTTACTATTGTTTTTCTGATTTTCTGTCTTTGGATAAGCAAATTAGAAGTAGCTTAACACCAGTATAGTGTATCTTTCAAACCATTGTATAAACGTACGTTAACGCACTTATATAGAGTCATGCTACTTTTACATGAGTAGTGGTATTTATCAGTCACATATAATAACTGGTAATAGAGCTGGAAAAGATTTTGCAACATATACTAAATATGATACGGTTATATATACTAAAATTAATACATTTGCATATACTAAAGATAATACGAGAACATATACTAAGAATGATACGGGAGAAAATACTAAAATTTCTACCTATAAATAAAGAGGAATTGTTATGGCTACACCAGCAGAGAAACTAGCACAGGCTCTTACTGAGCTTCAAAGGTTACAGAAAGATAGGGGTGTTGCTGTTATAAAAGCATCAGACCTTAAAGCTATACATAAGCAACTTCTTAAAACAAATGGTTTTATTGAGGATGTTATCAGAGGATGGTATATCTCTTCTCGTCCTGATGAAAGAGATGGGGATACTACATCATGGTATATGTCATTTTGGGATTTTGCTTCAATGTATCTAAACGAGCGCTTTGGTAACGACTGGTGCTTATCACCTGATCAATCTTTATTGCTCCATGAGGGTAACAGGGTTATTCCAAAACAGCTTCTCGTTCGCTCGCCCAAGGCAAATAATAATATTGTCCAGCTATTACATGGCACCTCCATTTTTGACTACAAGCTGGATATTCCAAGCAATGATCTAAGGCTTACTTCAAACGGGCTACAGCTATACTCCCTTGAGGCTGGTCTTATCGCTGTTAACGCAGATTTTTTTGCACGTAACTCAACTGATGCAAGAACATGTCTATCTATGGTCAAAGACGCATCGGTATTATTATCAATGCTTCTGGATGGTGGCCATAGTGTTGTTGCCGGAAGATTGGCCGGGGCGTTTCGGAATATCGGTAATGATCGGATTGCGAACGATATTCTTAAATCCATGAAATCAGCCGGATATGATGTCCGGGAAGATGATCCTTTTGCAGAAAAATTACCGGAAAATATTTTAAGCCGCCGCGAAATCTCACCTTATGCCAGTCGTATAAAGTTGATGTGGCACCAAATGAGGGGCGTTGTGATTGAAAACTTTCCCAAGCCCAAGGACATGCCTGAAGATGTCGAAGCCTATATGAAAGAGGTTGAAGAACATTACGCAGAAGATGCCTATCACTCACTTTCTATTGAGGGATACCGCGTAACACCTGAACTCATAGAACGGGTAAGGGATGGAAACTGGAATCCAGATGGAGATGAAGCAGACAAAGAAGCTAGAAATGCTATGGCTGCACGTGGATATTACCAGGCATTCCAAGCCGTAAAAGAAAGCATCAGGAAAATCCTTGCTGGTGAAAATCCAGGAGAAACTGCCGATACAGACCACGGCGATTGGTACAGGGAATTATTTGCACCAAGTGTAGCGGTTGGATTATTAAAGCCTGGTGATCTTGCCGGTTACAGAAATACACAAGTATATATTAAGGGCTCAATGCACACCCCCCTTAATCCTGAAGCTGTGCGCGATGCTATCCCTATTTTGTTTGAATTGCTGGCTACTGAGGAAAATGCAGCGGTTCGGGCGGTGCTTGGCCATTTCATTTTTGTTTATATCCATCCTTACATGGACGGCAACGGGAGAATAGGTCGTTTTCTGTTTAATACTATACTTGCTTCCGGTGGTTATTCATGGATAGTAATCCCTGTTGAGAAAAGGGATGCATATATGGCAGCATTGGAACGTGCCAGCGTTGATGGAGACATCAGTGATTTTGCTAGATTCTTGGGTGGTTTGATAAAATAATAGTGAATCTTAAATTCGTCTTTATATGGCAGTAATCATTAATTTTGAGAGATTACAAGTTTGACAGCGTCCCTACAGCGTTTTAATACCCACTCCACATAATTTGGGTTAGCGGTCTTGGATATGCAACAAAACCCGGTACGATTAGTTAAGAGTCATGCTGCAATTCTCTGATTGTTATTTACTAATTCAAATTCTTCCATTGTTTTATACCCCAAAGCTGAGTGTCTCCTTTTACGATTGTACCATGTTTCTATCCATTTGAATAAGGATAGTTTTGCCTGGTCCTGAGTTGAGAACTGGCTTTTATCCACAAACTCAACTTTTATTGTTTTAAAGAAACTTTCGGCAACTGCATTGTCCCAACAATTTCCTTTTCTGCTCATACTTCTGCAAACCCATTTGTTTGTGTTCAACACATTGGTAAATGCCGAACAAGCATATTGAATACCCCTGTCTGAGTGAAAAATAAGTTTTTGCGTAATCGGTCTGTTTCGAATAGCCATCCTCCATGCAGCAATTGTAGTTTCTTCGGCACTCAATCCTCTGCTCATTGCCCATCCTACAACTTTGCGGTCAAACAAATCAATAATAACCGTTAAATACAGCCAGCCTTTGCTGGTTCTGATGTAGGTAATATCGGAAACCCAAACCAGAGCTGGCTTTGCTACCGTAAATTCCCTGTTTAACATATTGAGGGCTACTGGATAGTCATGTCTGGAATCGGTAGTTGCTATAAACTTTCTTTTTCGTTTTGCCCGTATTCCTGCCGCTTTCATAATCCTTGCGGTTCTCTGCCTTGACACCTGAAAGCCCAATGTATTTAATTCTGTAGCAATCCGTGGACTCCCATAGCTGCCAGAACTGGCCTCAAAGACTTTATTTATATTCTCCAGCAACTCTTCATTTTCAAGCCAACGTTTCGATGGACCATTTTTCATCCATCGGTAATAACTGCTTTTGCTTATTTTGAACACTTTACACATCATCTCAATAGAAAATCTGGGGCAGTGGTCACTTATAAACTGGTCGATTTCCCATCGCTCACGGAGAAGATGCTGATTGCCTTTTTTAAGATGTCCCTCTCCATCTTTGCATCCCTAAGCTCTTTTTGCAATCGGGCATTCTCTCGTTCCAAATCCGTCATCTTTGGATTTCCATGGCCTGGAAAACTATTCTTATCATATTGTTTAAACTCTTTACGCCAACGGTAAAGCAATGCTCTCTCAATTCCTAATTCTTCCGCAATCTCGGTAGCATTGCCTCTTGAATAAGAAAGTTCTACTGCTTTTTTCTTGAATTCCTTGTCAAACTTTTTTCTCATCTGATTCATAATTATAAGTAAGTAAGTAAAAATAACACTTAACTTACCGTACTCTCAAATGTAGCACTTCCAATCTCATATTTTCTGTTTGCCAATTCATTAAGCAATGTTGTTTTTCCTGCTCCGGGACCTCCGGTTATAACAAAGAAATTGTGGTTGATTTTACTTTCAATCATTTCAAACTTACATGTGTATTTACTTAGCCAGTACTTGTTCCAAATTTTTGGATTGCTGTTATTTTAAATGTTCTTCCATTTTTCATCGGCCAACACAACAGAGGTTTCCACTTGCCGTTCGGGAATAGACCAATATGTTTTTAGCAACTTGTTTTTTTCGTTCTCATTCACTTGCCGGAAACCGTTTTTTTTGTAAAAACGAATAGCCCAGGAAGCATCAGCCCAAGTGCCAATAAGTACAGGTGTTTGTGTTATGCTTGTTAAATGCTTTAGTAATTTTCCCCCAATCCCTTTTTGCCGGGCAATAGTTCGAGTATAAGCGTGGCGTATTAAAGTAACATCTTGCTTAAATTGAATTCCCATAACACCCAGCACTTCATTATTCTCTTCGAATTTCCAGAATTCGACCCCTTCGCTAATCTGAATCTTCAGTTCTTCTTCCGGCATATAAGGTTCTTTCCACCGATCCTCGGGGATTATGCCTTTATAAGCTACTGACGAATCATTGATTATTTCCAGTATTATCATGAAATCATTTTCATTGCATTTCGTTATCATAGCTATTTCCGTTTTATTGTTAACATTTTATTTCCGTTTTTCTGAAATTCATAATTTACTTTTTGAATATTCACTACGAAGTCCGAACAAAAGAATTCGATTATATCTGCTAGCAAATCAGAGTCTTTCGCATCTAAATTTAACAGGGGGAAAATTCGGATTTCTTTTGAAACTCTTAACATCTCAGTTATTGAAGCGATATGAAAATCAAATCCTAGTTGTGAATACAAGATTAAAAAATGAGAGCTTAATCCCAAATCAAAAGCTAAATCATTAAAATCAGTTTTGTTGGGTAGTTCGTGATTAATATAACGTTTTTCCTTCTTTCCTTTCTCAAAGTCCTGAAGAAAATTAGCCATGGCAGCTAATCGAATTTGCTCTAATTCTTCTACGTCTCTAATCGTTTCCCAAACAAAATTGTTGGTGTTATTTCTTGTTTGCTCAATAACAGCATCTTTTATTTCATCTATTCTCTGTTTTATTTCCTGAGAGGAAAATTGATAAATAGGATCGATGGAAACAACTTTCCCGTTTCTTTTTGTCATTTCACTATTAAAGCTGGCAGGACCATCTCCAAAACTGATAATTTTTTTAGTTCTATCTGCATCTGTCAGATTAAACATTTTGATATATTCATCCAGATTTCGTCCCCACGGAACTACATTTTTTAATTCGTATGCCATCTTTGTAAGGTTCTAGAAATGTGTTGCGTTCTGCTTTTACAGGAGATTAGTTAATGTTTATCATCAAAATAAACTGTTAACTCCTCTGATAATTGATTTTGTGTTGCATCCAGATTATTTATGTTCTCAATTAAGTTCGACATTTTAAGTGTCAGGTAATCAATGTTATTTGATGTGCTGTTTTTAAAGAATACAAATATTTCGTCGTTCAGTGATATTTCCAAATCTTTAGTGGCTTTTTGAATCTCGTAATGTTCAACAATCTCAGACATTAGTTTGTGATTGATGTCTTTCAATATTCCAGTGTATTTTGCGGTTTTATATCCGATACTTTTTATACTTGAACCTGTATATTTAATCGAGATATCATAAGAACCAGAAGAGCCAGTCAGTTTTGAATCTCTTCAAAATTGTGTAGTAATAAAACAAGATTATCAAGTGCCATTTTGGTCTCTTCCCTGTTATCGTTATGTTCGTTTTTGATAACCATTAATACTTATTTTGAGTAATATTTTCACTGTGCTTCATCCAAATATTATTAATCCACAAAGCAATCAGGACTCCTAATACAACTATGCTCAATTCTTTTAAATATTCTTTTGTGTTCATTGCATTTCTTTTAGTCTTCAACTCTGTTTACACTTTCTGCCCTGGTTTTTGTTCTCCCGCTCCTTCCGTTGTGGCAGAAACAATATTTCCCATTTAAAAGTACTGTTTCTCCGATACAGTTATAAAAGATATCCCAATTTTTACTCAGTAAATTATAGATTTTTAAAGTAGTATCATATCTTTTCCCTTTTTCTCTGTCAGGTAATTAATCTCCGAAGGAACAAAATGTGCTGCACGCCACTTCTTTCTCTGCGGTTAGTGCTTCTGTCAACTTACGCATTTTTATAATTTTTTCGAGTCAATAATTCATAATTTAATAGTGCATTCTGAAAGCGAATAACTTTTAAGAATTGTGTAGGAGATACTCCAATGGCATTAAAAAAAAGTTCATTAGAAATTTAACATCTGTGCTTTTAGTTTTTAACTAGAATTGATAAATACAATCTTTTGTTTCTAAAACCAACCTCTCTTAAGCAAACTTGCTTTCTTACAGAATTACACGATGCATTCCCTAAGGCACCTGTGTATTTTGCTGGAAACTTTGTTTTCTGAGGATACTTGCCACACTACAGTCTACAATTTTCCTAAACATTTAAAGACTTCCTCAGATGTCGCAGAAAATATTTCTTAAGATAAACAAAAGCATTTTTTAAAAATTGCTTAAAAAACGTAATCCGTTCATTATAAATCCCCCGAACACTCAAGCAAATATGCCATAAAACAAATATATTAGCGACAAAATAAAACAATCGTCAGTAACCATTCGTTCCTGTTAAACATTGATGAAGAAAAGCCGGATGTCTAAATTCAAAATCGAAATACAAATAACCTTACTTGCAGTAATTATCGCTGCAGCGGTTATAACCTCAGGATACTTTGCCTACAAAAGTCTTTCTAAAATTGTGTATTCCATTCATCAGGAAACCGGACCAGACTATAAACTCTTTACTATTAAAGACATTGCTGCTGATTTGACAGAGCTTGAAAACAGTGTCCGCCTTTATATACTTACGAACAAAAAACAAGATCTGACTCCCTGTAACACTTTGCAAAAAGAAATTGAAACAAAACTTACCAACCTGGAAAATATTGTTGCCAAAGGCGGAGAAAATCTGGCTCTGGCCGATTCCATCCTTCAACTATCTGAAGAAAAACTACAACTCTGGAAGCGGGTGCTTTACCTGCATAAATCATCCAGAGATAACCAGCCTGATTTTTCGGAACTTTACTCAAAGCTGGAGGAACAAAAGGTAGATACAGTAACAACAAAAGTGGAAACCGAGCAGAAAGGTTTTCTTCGAAAAATTTTCAAAGGAAAAAAGGTTACCACAACAATTGATACTACCTATATTGAACGCGACCTGGGAACTAAGGAGATAAAACAAGAGATAGAAAATCTTGAATCAGAAATGATTGAAAAAGGTCAGCGAATCAAAGTTCTTGAATCAAAGCTGATTGAAAAAAACATTCAGCTTACCGAAAAAATGAATGGCTTCATTACGGAAATTGAGAACAATGAAAACAACAATTTTATAGCAAAAACCAATGAGGCCGACAGACTGGCCACGCTTACCTACAAACGTTTGGCAGCATTTGCGGCAGCGGCTGTAATATTATTATTAGTAGTACTTTTCCTTCTTTTCAACTTTATGCGAAAAACCAGGGTTTACCAGCAAGCATTAAAAAAAGCCAAAGCAGAAGCAGAAAAACTGGCCAGAGCTAAAGAACAATTTGCGTCCAATGTAAGTCACGAAATGCGTACACCGGTAAATGCTATTTATGGGTTGGCAGAACAGCTTCTTCAACAGGAAATAAACGAAAACCTGGAAGAACAGATAACTGTTATTGCACGATCGGCCAGTCACCTGAAAAATATTATTAACGACACGCTCGACTTTACCAAAATACAATCGAATAAATTAAAATTTGATGCAGTTCATTTTTCGCCGGCTGATGTTTTTTCAGAAGTAATTACTCTTCAAAAAAATGAAGCTGAGAACAAAGGCATATCACTTGCGTACAATACCGGGAATGAACTTCCGGATGCACTTGTTGGCGACCCAATGCGGTTAAAGCAAATATTAATAAACCTGGTAAACAATGCTGTAAAGTTTACCGATAACGGAAAAGTCTCATTGGATGTGAAAACTTCGCACAACAAGGATAAATATTTACTGGAAATACGTATCTCCGATTCCGGAATAGGCATTCACAAAGAAGATCTAAAGCATATTTTTGATGAATTTGTGCAGATAGAGAACCAGAGCGGAAAGAAGTATAGCGGAACAGGCCTGGGACTTGCCATTGTAAAAAAACTGGTTGAAATGCAAAACGGAACCATTCATGTTGCCAGTGAACCCGGAAAAGGAACAGAAGTAAACCTTAGTATTCCGTTTGCAGAAGGAGAGAAAGATAAAATACAAGCAACAACTTTTGTTGCAGCCAGGGTTCCGGCCCATTTTAGAAGATTATCTGTTTTAATTGCCGACGATGAAGACTTTAACCGCTTTTTAATGAAAGCCATATTTAAAAAATGGGGCTCACGTTTTAAAGAAGTTACCAATGGAACAGATGCTGTAAAAGCTGCGCAACAAGAGCATTTCGATTTGATTTTGATGGATGTACGCATGCCTGATAAAAGCGGAACGGAAGCCTCAAAAGAAATCCTGGCTGATAATCCGGATGCAGTTATCATAGCTGTAACAGCCACCAATGAACAATTGGACAAAAAATCATGTATGACTGCCGGAATGAAAGGGTTCCTTTTAAAACCCTTCTCTGAAAAAGAACTGATTGAAGCGATGAACCTTGCTTTAAAATCCAAAACACAAAAGCAGTCCGGCAAGTCGCCAAAAATCGATTTGCAGGAAGCCAAACGCCTGGCAAACGGCGATGAAGCATTCCTTAAAGAGATGACTGCATTATTTATAAAATCAACAGAAACAGGAATAAAAGATATTCTTTCTGCTAAAGAGAATCAAAATAGAGACACTATTGCAGAAGCCTGCCACAAAATGGCAGCGCCCTGCAAACACTTTAAGGCCGATGATTTGTATTATTTACTAAAACAACTGGAGAGTGCAGTTAAAAACAATCAGGACTGGAATACACTTAACAACCAAATAACTGCACTTAAAGAAGAAATTCATGAAGTAAACACTTTTCTAACCGAGCACCTGGACTTAAAGTATTAATTTTATATATAAAAAATAGGGTCCATTAAAACATGGTAACCACTGATGAGATATGGATGAAAAATCATTTAAAATATTTGTTGTTGAAGACGACGAATGGTACAACAGACTTTTAGTGCACAATCTTTCATTAAACCCCGATTATGAGATTGAATCATTTACTTCGGGAAAAGATTGCCTTGACAACTTGCATAAATCGCCCGATGTTGTTACGCTCGATTACCGTCTGCCCGATATGAAAGGGCTTGAAATATTAAAAAGAATAAAAGCCGAAAATGAAGAGATACAAGTAATTCTTATCTCGGAACAAGATGAAATAGAAGTGGTTGTAGAATTGCTAAAATATGGCGCTTACGATTATATAGTTAAATCGAATGATATTCGCGAACGCCTGTTAAACACGGTTCAAAATATACGAAACAGGGTTAGCCTGAAAAGAGAACTTGTTTCATTACGCAGCGAAGTACAGAAAAAATACAGTTACCAAAACAGCATAATTGGCAACAGTGAAGCCACAAAAAAAATATATGAATTAATTGAAAAAGCCACCCGTACCAATATTTCAGTTATTGTAACCGGAGAAACGGGAACTGGAAAAGAGTTGGTAGCCAAAGCCATTCATTATAATTCTCCGCGTGCCAATAAACCCTTTGTAGCAGTTAATGTGGCAGCAATGCCTTCTGATTTAATTGAAAGCGAGCTTTTTGGTCACGAGAAAGGGGCATTTACCGGTGCAAATTTCCGTAGAATAGGAAAGTTTGAAGAAGCCAACGGCGGCTCTTTATTTCTCGACGAAATAGGAGAAATGGATATTTCATTGCAGGCAAAATTACTCCGTGCCCTGCAGGAAAAAGAAATAGTACGCGTAGGGAGCAATAAACCGGTAAAAACAAATTGCCGGATAATTGTGGCTACCAACAGAAACCTTCAGGAAGAAGTAATGAAAAAAACCTTCAGAAGAGATCTGTATTATCGTCTTTACGGGCTCCCAATTGAACTTCCCCCTTTACGGGAACGTGGAAGAGACACACTTGTGCTAGCCAAACATTTTATTAAATTGTTTTGCAGCGAAAATGAAATTCCAATGAAAACGCTCTCCAAATCGGCTGTAGAAAAACTTCTTTCCTACTCATTCCCCGGAAATATAAGAGAATTAAAATCAGTGGTAGAATTGGCTATAACACTGGCCGACAACGACGAAATTATTGCCGACAATATTGTTCTTGGCGATGAGTCGTTGCTCATGGAAATGGAAAATACTGAAATGACACTGCGGGAATACAACATCCGCATCGTAAAAAAATACCTGGAAAAATACGATAATAATACAAAACGAGTGGCCGAGAAACTTGACATTGGAGTGGCCACAATATACCGAATGCTGAAAGAGGATAATTAATTATCCCCTTTTTTTCTTCCTTTTCCCATCCTAAAAACACAGCTCTCATTATCATTTTGATAATCTACTATCAAAATGATAGCCTTTTCATATTGTACGCACTACTCAAAACACTGACAGTAAGACACTTTGCATAAAACCAGACTGATTGGCACTGGCTTTGCCATAGGGTAGACAATCCGTAAAAGTTAAAGTTAAATTTTAATTAGGAGGAATAAACGATGAAAACAGAAAAGAAAAGATTACTGGAGAGAATAATTTTAGCCGTAGTTATTTTGGCTATTGTTATTGCAGGTGGTGTTATTCTGAATAACAAAACACAAACAATTCAGAATTTAAACGTACAAAAAGAAAGCCTGAATAGTACCATTGAAACGAGAGATTCTCTCGTAAATGAATTGGCCGGTGCTTTTAACGAAATTGAGGATAATCTCACATTCATAAACAAAAAAAGAGGACAATTAAAGCTTGAATCAAGAGAAGGAAATCCGAACCAGAAAGAAGCTATTATTGCCGATATAAAATTAATGAATGAAATGTTGGAAGCCAGCAGTGAAAAGATTGACGAACTAAACAAAAAGTTGAATGCGTCAGGTATTGACATCCGCTCATTTAAGGATCGTATTACAAAACTCACTAAAAACATTGAAGAGCAAAACAATAACATCCTTGCGCTGCAAACAGAAATTGAAAAACGAGATACCCAAATTGCAGAGATGGGTGAGCAAATGACACAGCTGGAAACAAATATTGCATTAAAAAATGATTCCCTGGCGCAAAAAACACAGGTTATTGCCAAACAGGATACCGAATTAAATAAAGTGTTCTTTGCCTCCGGAACAGTTAGAGAACTGGAAGATAACGGAGTACTTACCCGAGAAGGAGGATTTTTGGGAATTGGAAAACATGCCGCACTTAAAAATGATTTAAACAATAACTATTTTACAGAACTTGACCAGCGGAATACACTTTCTTTCCCCATATTCTCGAAGAAAGCAAAAGTAATAACCGAACACCCTGACAGCTCATACCGCTTTGTTTATCAGGATGACCAGATTGCTTACCTGGAAATTGAAAATCCAAATGAATTCTGGAAAGTTTCAAAATATGCTGTAGTAGAAGTAAAGTAATATCCTCAAGCCAGAAAGCAAGATTTTAACAAACAATTACTTGTCAATTAAAAAAAGTTATGAAGAAAAATAAATTAGTTATAACAGCTGCGATTCTTTTAATGTCTGTATTTTTTATACGATGTTCAGATGACGATAACGGAACAGATGCAGAACAAATGGGCGAAATATCACTTAAAGTTACAGATGCTCCTTCGGACGATGCAGATGTTGAAGGTACGTTTATAACCATTGCCGATGTAAAAATTGATGGCGAGTCAGTTGAGGGATTCTCAAAACAAACCATTGAGATATCAGCCTTTCAAAACGGGGAAGCTAAATTGTTATTAAACAAAGAAGTAGTAGCTAAGTCTTATAATTCAGTTACGGTTGTATTAGACAATGAGTCTGACGCTTCGGGAGAGATACCCGGTTGTTACGTTTTAACAAGCGATAACAATAAACACAACCTTGCAGGTTCGTCTGCACAAACTGAAATTACATTTAGTAAAAGTTTTACAGTAGAATCCAACACTGAATTGTCGCTGGTAATCGACTTCAATCTCCGAAAGCTAGTTGTTCGTGACACTGAGTCGGAAAACAGCGACTATAAATTCGCAACCTCTGCTGAAATTGAAAACGCCATACGCATTGTTGAGGAAGAAAACTCCGGCGAAATATCCGGAAAAGTCAACCTCATGTTCAATACAAACAATGACATTTATGTGTATGCATATCATAAAGGAGAATATGAAGCAAGCACGGAAACAAGCGGACAAGGAAGTAGCAATATATTGTTTACCAACGCTGTAACCTGTGCAAAAGTTGAAGCCGATGGAAGTTATACTCTTTCATTTCTGAATGAAGGTGAATATGAAATCCATGTGGCCGCATATTCAAATACCGATGGAAAGGCAATGTTTAAAGCAATGACCGATGCAAGTAGTGCAATCGAAGAAATGCTACTAAGCAGCATTACCGTTTCATCTCAATCGAACACAGAGCTGAACATGAATATAGCTGGACTACTCCAGTAGAGATGATTTTGTCTGACGCTGACATTTAATTAATTAGGTATTATCTAAAAAACGGTTAAGTTAACAATTTGCGAAGGACAAAATGGACTCCGGGCAAGCGTGCCCGGAGTTTTTGTTTTTATACCCACCAGCAAAAAAAATGATTATTTATTTCATTCAGGTTATTTTCATAAATTTGGCTTCTCAAAACAGAGTTAATTATGACAAAGTCTACATTAGCAAATCTTTACACCAGTTCTTTTCATAAAAACTGGGAAAGTTTTGCGTTTTCAGATTACGAAGGGAAGAGCGTCACATACAGCGAAGTAGCAACTGATATAAAATCACTTCACCTTTTCTACCAGATTTTAGGATTGAAACCAGGTGATAAAATTGCCGTACTCGGACGTAACTCAGCCAACTGGAGCACCGTTTTTCTTTCAGCAATATCCGCAGGAATAATTATCGTTCCTATATTGCCCGATTTCAACCAAAGTAACACCAACCACATTATAAACCATTCCGAAGCACGGATTGTCATTGGAGCAAAAGCACTGCTCGAAAAAATTGATTTCGAAAAAGCAGAAAAAGCAGAGGTAGTTCTGGTATTGGAAGACTTTTCATTACACGCATCGCGCGGTGAAGACATGGAATATAAACTGGCCGATGCATTTGAATACTACCAAAAGAACAAACTTACCAAAAAAGGGTTTCAATTTGAGGAGTGGAACAGGGAAGATACCTGCATTATATCATACACTTCAGGAACCTCTGGTTTTACCAAAGGAGTTATGATACCGGAACGTAGCCTGGTTTCCAATATAATTTTTGCGAGAGAACATATGCCGTTAAAAGCAGGAGACAGGATTGTATCTTTTCTTCCAATGGCGCATGTTTACGGGTTACTGTTTGAATTTCTCTTCCCGCTATCGCTGGGGTGCCACATTACTTTTTTAAGCAAAATCCCATCGCCGGCCATTATTACAAAAGTTTTTGGAGAAGTTAAGCCCCACCTCATTTTATCGGTGCCATTGGTTATCGAAAAAATATATAAAAAACGATTGCTGCCAACACTACAAAAGCCAATGATGAAAATTTTACTGGCCTTACCAATCGTTTCAAATATCATTCTAAAAAAAATCAGAGGTAAACTACTTGAAACGTTTGGTGGACGTTTCTTTGAAATTGTTATTGGTGGAGCTCCCTTAAGTGCCGAAGTCGAGAAATTCTTCAAACGCATTAATTTCCCGATTACCGTTGGTTATGGAATGACAGAATGCGGCCCACTTATAAGCTACGAAGCCTGGAACAAAACCATGCCATCTTCTGCCGGCTGCCTTGTAGACCGGATGGAAGTTCGCATTGACTCGGAAGATCCGTTTAATACAGTAGGAGAGATACAGGTAAAGGGCGAAAATATTATGCTTGGTTATTTCAAAAATGAAAAAGCAACACAAGAAGCCTTTACTGAAGATGGATGGCTAAGAACCGGCGACCTTGGTGTTATCGACAAAAATAATTTTATATACATCCGTGGACGTTCTAAAAATATGATTTTGGGGCCATCCGGACAAAATATTTACCCGGAAGAAATAGAAGCCCGTATTTCAAACCAAAATCTGGTAGCAGAATGCGTGGTAATTGAAAGGGAACAAAAGTTAGTGGCACTGGTTTATCCTGATTTTGAAACAATGAAACAGGAAAATATTCAGGAAACCGACCTGGCCAAAATTATGGAAGAGAACCGCAAAAGGCTAAATACGGAACTTCCCAAATACGAGCAAATAAGTGCCTTTGAGCTGGTTTCTGAAGAATTTGAAAAAACGCCTAAGAAGAATATCAAGCGATTCAAATATGTATAAATTTCATTTTCATTACCCGATTTTATCGGGTAATGAAAATGAAATTTACTATTTATCCAAATGGACATCCATTTGTGGGAAAGGAATGGCAATTCCAGCCTCATCCAAAGCTATTTTCCCATTTTCATAAATATCAAAATAAACCGTCCAGTAGTCTTCCGGTTTTGCATGTGGGCGAACTGCCAAATTAACTGAACTATCAGCCAATTCGCTCACACCAACAAATGGAGCTGGCTCCTTTAAAACCTTCGGATGACTTTCCATTACTTTCAGTAAAACCTCCTTTGCCCTCTTTATGTTAGATTCATATGAAATACCAAAGGTCAAATCTACACGAATTTCTCCTTCAGTAGTAAAATTTGTAATGTCACCATTTGAAATTGCTCCATTAGGGATGATAATCGTTTTCTTTTCAGGAGAAAGTAAAATTGTAACAAAAATATGAATCTCCTTTACTACCCCCAAATGCCCCTGGGCCTGGATTAAATCTCCCACATTGTACGGTTTGAAAATAAGAATCATTACGCCACCGGCAAAATTAGATAAAGTTCCCTGCAAAGCTAATCCAATAGCCAGACCAGCTGCTCCCAGAATAGCAATAAATGAAGTCGTTTGTATTCCAATCATTCCACCAACACTAATTAGCAGAAGCGCTTTCAATCCTATATTTGAAAAGCTGGCAACAAATCCAATCAAAGAGACATTAACATTGCGGGTGTTCATCATTTTTCGCATTACCCGCGTAAAACGATTAATAATCCAGAGGCCAACGAATAAAACAATTATGGCCAGCAATATTTTAGGGCCATAAGTTAAAATTAGCTCATAAGCTTTGTCAACTACATTTTGGTAATTTTTCATGATTATAATTCCATTTTTTCTATAAGTTACGTAAAGCAGAACAATAAAAAAATACTTCGAAGATTCTCTTTTTAAGAGAAAGTGCTTTGACCGAACTGTTCCAAAAACAAATAGGTATTCAGAATGAACAAAAAAGATATGAATAGAAAGCAGTTAAAGAAGAAAAAATACAAATGAGTTTCTCAATACTAAAATCGACATCCAACAATAGATGAAATTATATAAAACAAAGATATACAGCACTTTAACACAAGAACAGATAATCGATTATGCAATTAAAACTCATATAAAATCTTCACTAAAGCATAATATATGTATATTGAAGCAACTTTAAAAATCAGTAAAATGAAAAATACAAATCGTAGAAATTTTCTAAAAACCACAATTGCTGCAGCTGCCGGTACAGCGTTCGTTTCTCCGGCTTTGGCAGGAATGGCAACTAAAAAAACTCCTTTCAAAATATCACTGGCTGAATGGTCTTTTCACAGGGCACTGTTTGCTAACGAAATGACCAACCTCGACTTTCCTGTAAAAACAAGGGATTTAGGTATAGATGGCGTTGAATATGTAAATCAGTTCTTCAAAGACAAAGCGAAAGACGAAAAATACCTGGCTGAACTGAAAAAGATAGCGAAAAACGAGGGAGTAAAAAATGTTCTTATTATGTGCGATGGCGAAGGAATGGTTGGAGATCCGGACAAGGCAGGAAGGATAAAAACACTGGAAAACCATAAAAGATGGGTGGATGCGGCCGCATACCTGGGATGTCATTCCATACGCGTAAATGCTGCCAGTAAAGGAAGTTATGAAGAGCAACAAAAATTGGCTGCCGACGGATTGCGAATGATTTGCGAATATGGCGACACTAGAAAAATAAATGTAATTGTTGAAAACCACGGTGGTTTGTCAAGCAATGGAGAATGGCTTTCGGGAGTAATGAAAATGGTAGATCATAAAAGAGTTGGAACCCTGCCGGATTTTGGGAATTTCACCATTAACAGGGAAACAGGCGAAACTTACGACCGTTATAAAGGAGTAGAGCTTTTAATGCCATACGCAAAAGGCGTGAGCGGAAAATCATACGATTTTGATGAAAATGGCAATGAAACAACCATGGATTTTTATCGACTTATGAAAATTGTAAAAGACTCAGGTTACACTGGCTTTATTGATGTTGAATACGAAGGAAAACGGCTATCGGAAACAGAAGGAATTATTGCTACTAAAAAGCTACTTGAAAAAGTTTTTGCTTCCCTTGCCTAAAATAAAAGTATTGTTTGTTGGGGTAGTGTTAATTACCCCAACAAACAACATATCATCTAACTTTTACAATTCCTTTGTTAATAGAGTTCCGTTATATGGCTCTACCACTAATTGAAGATTTTTGTTCTGAGTCGCATCCGACAAATCAATCTGAATTTGTTTCTGTTCGCCCGGAAACAGAGTAAAATAGTTATCGTTAAAGAATACGGGAACAACAAGCTCACCGGTTTCTTTATCAACCACTTTCAAACGGGAGAAAAAAGCCGTTTCCTTTCCTGAATTTTTTATAGCGGCAACTAGCTGGCCAGACGCACCTTTTTCAATATTAAGCTGCAAACTGGCAACATCCAGTTTCTCTAAATCCTGCATGTCTGACGGAGCATTTGTTAACCAATACAGATTCTCATCCAAAATTTCGCCCTTACTATTTTTCAGGAATAAACGCACAAAATACAGTCCTTCCGGCTTTGCATCCAGATTTAATTTCCCTGCAATTTTATAGGAATTGGCTGAAACGCCTATTTGAGACTGTTCCTGATTTAATTTCTTCCCATGCAAATCATACAGGCAGCTTTCTACTATTAGCCCCATTGCATCGGAAGTAGTTTGATTCTGAACACAAATGGCAGAGTCATTTAAATTTAACTGTACATGAACAGGAACGGCACCATGTTGGTATCCATAAAATCCACCGGTTTGTTCCAAAAACACATCATAGAACTGTCCGCGCAACGATGTCCACGGATTCTGATTTTTCCATACCAGCATTCCGGTGTAAATATTCCACATCCCGGCATTAAAACCTTCCTGCAAAGCCCGGTATTGTTCATAGTTTACCACCTGCGCCTTCTTACAAAAATCATCAATTCCTTTCACCTCGCCAAACCGTTCGATATGATCACCATAACCTATGTATTTATGATATTGCCAAACTGCATTTGGCTTGTCGTTTTGCGGCGGAACCAAATCTTTTTCATCCATCATTTTACGCATGGCCTCCACATTAGGAACTCCCACAGAACCAAGTTCCGGATTAAACGGGTACGACTGTGTAGCAAAGAACCGTAACGGATCCTGAATTCCATAAGGGCCGTCACCGTTACCGCCAATGGTATTCCGTAAAATACTGTCGGAAGTGGAATAATTCACATAAAAACGGGTTCCATCGTATTTGGGAAATATGTCATTTTTTAATTTCTGGTCAATATCATCGGGAGCCGGGAATTCGTTTCCTCCGCAATACAAATACAAGCTCGGATGGTTACGAAGCATTTTTACCTGATCGATAACCGAACTAAAAAACAGTGAGTGATCATCAGGATAAGCTTGTCTGCGTGCCTGCGACTCTTTCTTTTTAGGATCAAACCAGCAACCGTTACAATCGCCGGTAATCCACAAATCCTGCCACACCAGAATACCATATTTATCACAAGCGTTGTAAAATTCGGGACGCTCGGTTATGGAACCACCCCAAACCCGAATCATATTCATATTCATTTGTGCATGCATCCGTACTTCGGCCTCATAACGCTCAGGTGAAAGACGCAACATTAAATCGGACGAAATCCAGTTTCCCCCTTTTATAAATATTTTCTGCCCATTAACTAAAAATACACGCCCTCCTACTTCATCGTCAAAATAGGAGCTTGTTTCACGAATACCAAAATCAACCGATTCATTGTCAGATATGCCACTTACTTGTTCAAAACGCAGCTCCATATGCATTAATTCCGGATTTCCAAACCCATTGGGCCACCACAATTTTGGATTTTTCATTTTGATCTCCGGGAAAGAAACCGCTTTTGTTTCTCCTGCTGTAAGTACTACAGGCACCGACCATTTTTGATCGCCAATAGTTGCCACAAGGTTCCCTTTTTGATCTGCAGAGGAAGCATTTACCAAATCTGTTGAAATATCAATAAAGGCAGGCTCCTGTTTTTCTCCGGGGATCCTTTTTCCGGGAACGCGGGTCTTCACAAAAGGGTCGCGTATATCAACCGGTCCGGTAATTTCCACAGAAACCTGATCCCAGATACCGGTATTGCGATCAGGAACAGAGCAAACCCAGTCCCACCCCGGCGTATATTGTTGTGTTACTGAACGGGCAATTGTTCCATCACCTCCCTGGCCTCCGTTTGCTTTTCCCACAGGGCTTGGCGGCTCAACCAATACAGCAAGATTATTCGCTCCCGATGTATTTAAATAAGGAGTCACCAAATATTTTTCCCGCAAGAACATTCCTTCGTGCGTATCGGTACTCACCCGCTTTCCATTCAAAAAAACATTGGCTGTATAATTAATCCCCCTGAACTTCATCCACACCTGCTGACCGGGTTTTACCTCTGGTAAAGTAAAGCTATTTTGAAACCAGAAGGTGTAATACTCCGATCCTGTTTCATAAATATCGGGAATCAATTCATTATTCATCCCGTAAAAAGGATCTGGAACCTTGTTGTTTTGTAACAAAGTGGTTAATACGGTTCCAGGAACTACGGCATCCATCCAGTCGTAAAATCTGAAGTTCGGCGAAGAAATATTGGTTCCATCAACCGTTAATTCTCCGGCTCTCTTTGCTTTCCAATCCTTGTTTAAAATAATCTCTTTTTTTTGCCCAAAAGAATGTATTGATATCGCAAGCAACATAGCTAACATTCCAAAAAAATACTTCATTTTCATCCTTTACTATTTTATAAACATTACTCTTCAGAACTAGTAGAAGAAAAGTTACAATTATTATCCATTACACATCTAAAATACAGGTTCAGATGAGTTATTATAAATTCTTTGCAACTTTAGATCTTCATGTTTAGCTTAGCAATTTTAATTAGTTGGTTTTAAATTATAACCTCACCATCCAATGGTCATTTCACTACTACAGGTTTAGACAATCATTACCTGAAGAGCCTCGAAGCCCGGCTTCCTGGAAATTTTTACGACTGAATGAACAGGTAAAATTTTCATTCCTACAAAGAGCGTGTAATATACACAAACGAAATAAAATACTCTTTTTCCCAGGCTATGATTTTTTAATTATAAACATTGCCTTGAGGTATGACGTGTCGATATTAACAGACAATGATTTTATGCTAAAACATTGTCTCTTTGATAATTTAGTAAACACCATCAATAAGCAAATCTACTGAGGAGATTTATCTAATAAAATCGTTCAGGACACAATTATGATAAATGCTTATTACTTTGACTTTTATTCACCCGGGCTTCGGGATAGAAAAACATGCATTTGGGTCTCGAGCAACTTATTTCTGTCTGTAAAACGGCAGGTGGTTTGTCGTTCTCCCTGTTTTCTTTACACTGCTTTTGCTGCTGCCATCACCTTTATCAGAAACCCATCCTAAATTCTTACCCGTGTAAAACACAAAACCGATACTCAATTGTGTAAAAAAAGATGTATTGCTAACCGGTTCCATATAAGGTTTACCATCTACGAGCGAATAATTATAATTCGGGATTCCGTCTACTTTGTCTGAATTAATAAAAGAAGCGCTGTAATCTACATACAATGCCAGCCGTTCAGAAAACTTAAAATTCAAACCACCGCCAAAACCATAATAAAAGGCAGGCTCTCTTGGATTTTCACTATCTTTTGTACCATTTGAAAATCCTACCCTGGTCCCATATGTAATTATATCTGCCGGATCTTTGTAATTAAAATCGGTTCCTACCATAGACACACCACCAAAAACTTTTACAAACGGATTTACCACTTCATCAGGAAGAAAATAATATCTTCCGTTAAGAGCAGCACTAATTACAGAAGTCTCGTAGCTAAGTGGCAGCAAAGGAGGAGGAGTAATCGTTCCAGCAGTAGGATCATAATTCAACGAAAGAATATGATTATTATATGGAGGAATATCGTTTTCTCCAGACATTTTTGCGTAATTAAATTCAAGCCCTGTTTCAAAATGAGGAGTCCATAATAACATCACCTCAGCTTCAAAACCAAGTTCCAGTGCTGAACTATAATCGGTGTAAGCATAATCGGGAGCATATAAATCACTCATAAACGGGTATTCAACTTCAGGGGAGCCAACTTCTTTCTGGAAAGTACTACCATTTGCACCTATTCTAAATTTCAGTTCCTGGGCAAATGCATTAACAAAAAGGAAAGAAACGATCAGGGTAAGAATCAATTTACGGTCCATATTTATTAAAAAGATTTAATGTACGAATATAAATAAACTACTTTTTTAGCAGAAACGAAAATTAAGGGAAATTATTATTTCAGCGTCTGTCTTTAACTTCCTTTGCTTCAATTACTTTAAAAAGTTTGTCGGCCCGCCTTAATTTTGTATCTATTGCTACCGATATACGCTGCCCCTTGAAGCCTTCTTCTACCGGTTTTAAATCGTATCTTATTTCCTTTACCCGGGTTTGTACCACTCCTGTAGTTGGTCCGGTAATAATTACCTCATCTCCTACTTTCAGGTTATTTGTTTCCAGCTTGAATTCTGCAACCTGAATATTGGTAAAGTAATTGGTACATTTCCCAAGGTATAATTTCCGTTGTGTAGCCTGCGAACCATAATTAGCGCTCCACTCTCCCAGGCGCTGACCAAGATAGTAGCCATCCCAAAAGCCCCGGTTAAAAACTGTGGACAACCGATTATTCCATGCTTCTATTTTTTCTGGTGAAAAATCATCTTCTTTCCAGGCTTCTATTGCTTCGCGGTAACATGCTACGGTTGTTTTTACATACTCAGCCGACCGTGCACGTCCCTCAATTTTCAGGACAGAAACGCCCGCATCTAAAATCTTATTCAGAAAATGAATGGTTTTTAAATCTTTGGGCGACATAATATATTCATTCTCCAATTCCAGCTCTGCACCGGTTTCGTTATCGGTAACAGTGTATGCCCGCCTGCAGGTCTGTAAACACGAACCTCGGTTTGCCGACGAATTCATTTCATGCAAACTAAGATAACATTTACCACTAATAGCCATACAAAGTGCCCCATGCACAAACATTTCCAGCCGTATAAGTTCTCCTCCAGGCCCTTTAATTTGCTGCTCTTCTATCTGCTTATTTATTTCCCAAACCCGTCCTATATTCATTTCCCTGGCCAGCACTACTACATCGGCAAAATTGGAATAGAATTTTACCGCCTCAATATTGGTAATATTTACCTGCGTTGAAATGTGGACTTCCAAATCGATGGACCGCGCATACTGAATAACCGAAATATCGGCTGCAATCACTGCAGAAACCCCAGCATTCTTTGCAGTATCCAGCACGCCATGCATTTGCTGAACTTCTCCGTCGAAAATTTCTACATTCAAGGTAAGGTAAGTCTTCACCCCATGACTTGATGCTATCTCAACAATCTTTCTTAAATCGTCAAGGGTAAAATTGTTGGCCGAACGCGACCGCATATTCAGATGTTCCACACCAAAATAAACCGATCCGGCTCCCCCCTGAATAGCCGCCATAAGCGATTCGTACGAACCTACCGGCGCCATTATTTCTATATTTTTTTGCTTCATCATTTTTCCATTCACCCGACAAAAGTAAAACATTTTGAATTACATGGGAGGTAACAGATATTCATTCCATTCAAATACACAATTATAATAAAACAGGAAATTAATTACTTTTATCTCACTGTTGTTGTAACAGACTTTTAAAATTAAACGAAACAAACAACGATGAACGGCCGGGGTAAAAAAGATGATAATTTCACACAAAACGAGTTACAATCTTTCGAACAACTCTTTAAATTATATTATCTCCGGTTAAAGAAATACGCCATTAGCATTTTACATAATCCGATTGAAGCAGAGGATATGGTTCAGGATATTTTTTTTCAGGCCTGGCAAAACAGAATGTTGCTGGATAAAGAAAAGAATATTGGATCGTATCTTTTTACAACATTAAAAAACAGATGCTTGAATACCCTTCGCCATAAAATAGTGGAAGAAAAATATAGCATTCAACAATCAAAGTATGAGGCGGAGGAACTATACAATATTAGCTTTAGAGAGAATGATGTATTTGTTTCAATGGAAAAACAACTGACAAAAAAACTTGAAGTCATTATTTCTCAAATGCCTGCAAAATGCCAAACTGCATTTCGTCTAAAATGGTTTGAAGGTAAAAAAATACGGGAAATTGCAGAAATGATGAAAATATCCACAACCATGGTTGACAAACACTTAGCCAAAGGCTTACAAATTATGCGTGAGAAATTAAGCCCGGATATGTTTATTTTCTTTCTTATATATAAACCTTCAAATACAGCAAAAAGCATACAAACGACATAATAGTTAAAGCCTTTTCCAAACATTATTTTATTTCTCTTTATAAAAAATTCAGAAAAATGGTTGGTGAAATTACCCCCGGGGTGTATAACAGTAAAACACCCGGTTTAAAAATGGAACAACCGCAATTAAAAAATAAGATAAAATCATTTCTGAAAGGAGAGCTTTCACCTACCGAAGAGCTTGAACTATTACAATGGATTAAACAATCGGCAGAGAATAAAAACTATTTCTACAAGCTACAACAGAAAATTGAAGAAGAAATAAAGTTCGGAGTAAACGAAACAGTTAGACCCAGCTGGGAAAGACTATTAAACAGGATTGAGCCCGTACAAAAAACAAAAAGAAAAAAATTTACATTTAGAAGATATTACCATTATGCAGCACCGGTAGCTGCTGCTTTTATTATTGGCTTCTTTATCGCTACACTAGTTATCCGCAAAACAAACACAAGGGCTGTTGCAACGATTACAGAACAAAAAATCAGCACACCATACGGAGCACGCACTCAATTTATGTTACCCGACAGTTCAGTCGTTTGGTTAAATGCAGGCTCAGAGCTTCTATTTCCTTCCAGGTTTGAAAGCAATCGCCCGGTGAAACTTGTTGGGGAAGCTTTTTTTGATGTAAAAAAGTCCGATATCCCTTTTATTGTTTCCACTGAATATGGTGAGGTGGAAGTAAAAGGTACTTCATTCGACGTAAAGGCATATCCTGAAGATCCTTTCGAAACCACCCTTGTTACAGGGAAAGTGCATGTGTTGACAGAGGACAGGGGGGAGGCCATTCTCCGACCCGGCAGCCAGGCCATTTTATCAGAAAAAGGGTTACAGGTAAAACCTGTAGAGACCGAACTTTTTACGTCCTGGAAAGAAGGGAAACTTATTTTCAGAAATGAATATCTCCCCGAACTCATTAAACGGCTTGAGCGTTGGTACAATGTAAAAATTGAAATGAAAGATGATCCGCGCCTGAAGAACATTCAATATACGGGAACCATTGAAATGGAATCATTTAGCGAAGTACTTAATTTACTATGCGTAACAGCACCGGTTAGCTATACGTGGAATGAAAAAACCAGGGTAATAAAATTATTTTACAAAGAAAAAAGTATACTAAAAGAAAAGCATATGAATTAAATAAACAAAAGGGACGGAACTGGTCCTTCCACCCCTTTAAAATTGAATTAAATCAAATTTATTAACTCAAAACGTAAATTTATGAAAAAACGATGGTTGTTCCATGGAATGATACCATGGAGACATGAAATTTTAAGAAAAATGAAACTAACGGTAATCCTACTATGCCTGTCTGCTATGGCTGGTTTTGCAAACATCGCTTATGCCCAGTCTGCCAAACTAAGCGTAGTTAAAGAAAATGCAACAGTAAAGAGCATCCTGGACGAGATTGAAAATCAAAGCCAGTTCCGCTTTTTCTTTAGTGGAAATGTGGATGTTGAAAGAAGAGTAACAGTTCATTTAAAAGACAAAAAAGTTTTTGATATTCTGGATGAACTGTTTAAAGGAACCAATGTACAATACAAGGTGTATGATAGGCAAATTGCACTAATTGATGCATCCGATATTTCTAGTAATACAGCTTATAACAGACAGCCTGACTCCATGCAAGAATATACAATTTCCGGTAAGGTGACTGATTCAAGTGGACAGCCTTTGCCTGGAGTAACAGTAGTAATTAAAGGAACCACCCAGGGGACGGTTACCAATGCGGATGGGGAATATTCACTTTCTATCATCCCTGAAAATGCTACTCTAGTGTTTTCGTTTGTGGGGATGAAAACGCAGAATGTGGTTGTTGGAAACCAGACGAAAATTAATGTAATACTTGAAGATGAGACAGTTGGAATTAACGAGGTTGTAGTAACGGCACTTGGCATCCAGAAGGAATCAAAGGCTCTTGGATATTCTATCACCAAATTGGAAGGTGAAGAATTTGCAAAAGTCAGAGAAAACAACTTTGCCAACTCTCTTACAGGAATGGTTGCCGGAGTTAATGTAACTGGAACGGGGTCCGGACCGGGTGGTTCTACCCGGGTGACCATCAGGGGAAATACTTCTATTGCAGGAGACAATCAACCCCTGTATATCATCAATGGTATCCCAATGGATAATACACAATTTGGTGTCGGAGGAAACACAATGCCGGATTGGGGAGATAATATTTCAAGCATCAACCCCGATGATATCGATGAATTATCAGTACTGAAAGGGGCAACGGCCGCAGCACTATATGGCTCCAGAGCAAAAAACGGTGCCATAATAATTACAACCAAATCAGGACGTAAACAGAAAGGGATAGGTATCGATTTCAATAGCAGCACAATGATGGAAATTCCCTATTATATTTGGGAACTTCAGGATGAGTATGGTCAAGGGTATGGGAATAAAAGACCCCAAAGCGTGAAGGATGCTGCAAAACATAGCCAAAATCACTGGGGAGAGCGATATGATGGTGTTCCTACCATTCAGTGGGATGGAGTAGAACGACCATATTCCTATGTAAAGGATCAGGTCCTCGACGACTTTTATAGCAATGGTCATAGTTTGAGTAATAATATATCATTTTCCGGAGGAGGAGAAAAAGGTTCGTATCGTCTCGGAATAACCGACTATCGCAATCAGGGGATTATTTCCAATTCTAATATGAATCGGAACAATATCAGCCTAGGCTTGAATCAGAAGCTAACGGATAAAATATCCATCTCTGCACATGTTGATTATATCGTGGAAGAAGTCAACAACAGAAATGTTCTTGGTACAAAGGCAAATGCTGCATCCACTATATTATGGTTGAATAGCAATATGCCTACCAGTGCTTTGTCTCCGGGTTATGATGAGAATTTCCATGAAACAACATCAGGAACTGATCTCGATGCCACGAATCCTTACTTTGTTGTAAATAGAATGTCAAATAAAAGCAATAAAGATCGCTATATTACCTCTGTTAATGCAAAGTGGGATATTCTTGATTGGTTGTTTGTGCGTGCTAAAGCAGGTCAGGATTATTACACTTTTAAGTCTAATATTATACAGCCCGATGGAACGGGATACCGTCCTAATGGTCAGGTGGACGAAAGGACAATAAATTTCTGGGAACGGAATTTTGAGCTGTTGCTTGGTATGGATAAACAATTGAATCAGGATTTTAATTTGTCTGTAAATTGGGGTGGGAATATGATGTCTCAATATCGGAGTTCCACTAGCGTAACCGGTCTTGGATTTATTGTTCCTCAGTTGCACGTGATCAATAACACCTCAACAAGAAATACTAGTACAGGTATTTATAACCGGAAAACCAATTCTCTTTTTGGCACTTCAGAGTTGGCCTATAAAAATTACCTATACCTGAACGTAACAGGCAGAAATGATTGGTTCTCAACATTGAACCCAAAATCCAATAATTACTTTTACCCCTCGGCGGGAATTAGTTTTGTATTCTCCGAAGTGTTTAACCTACCCAAGGCTATTGATTTTGGTAAGTTCAGAGTAGCTTATGCTTCTGTGGGTGGTGATACCGAACCATACCGACTTAATCTGACCTATGGTATATTACCCTATTCCTATGATGGACGGTCATTAGGTCAAATTAATCAAAGCACTGTACCGAATATGAACCTGCGTCCTTTAAGTGTCAAAGAGTTTGAAATAGGTTTTGATATGCGATTTTTGAACAATCGATTAGGTGTCGACGTGGCAGTCTATAACAAGCTGACAGACAATGATATTGCAACAGAAACGATCACTAGAACCAGTGGCTATACAGGAGTTTCTGTAAATGTTGGTGAGATTAGAAACCGAGGAGCCGAAGTATTGCTTAGCGGAACTCCTATCAAGAAGCGTGATTATTCATGGGATATTACAGCAAATATGTCATATAATAAAAGCGTAGTACTTAAAATATCCGATGGCGCCAGTGAGTTGGTATTGGATGGTGGAAAAGCTTCTATTAAATTAATCGAAGGAATGGAGTACGCCCAAATCGCAGGAAGAACCATTTTACGAAATGAACAAGGACAGGATATCATCGATGAAACCGGACTACCGATTGTCCCCAATGATATTGTGACATTTGGGTCAGGAATTCATAAATGGACAGGCGGAGTGACGAATAAAATCAATTACAAAGCATTCTCTCTATCTTTCCTAATCGACGGGAAATTTGGTGCGAAAATTTATTCCAGTACTTCATATGATTTGGATCACCGAGGTATGTCTTTTGAGTCATTACTTGGCAGAGAAGATGGTGTAGTATTGCCTGGAGTAACCGAATCTGGAGAAGTAAACACGGTACATGTTTCAGCCGAACGAGCTGGGAACAGAGCAATCACTGTACGTAGAAGACAAGCGGTAGATGATTATTTATATGATGCGAGCTTTATAAAGCTGAGAAATATGTCACTCACCTATCAATTGCCCACCCGGTTTATACAACGAGGTAATTTCATTAAAGGAGCAAGTATTTCATTTATTGGCAACAATCTACTGTTACTGATGAATCGGGCAAAAAATATAGACCCGGATACGAATTTCACATCCGGGAATGCTCAGGGTAAGGAAGATGATTCGTTACCACCTACCAGAAACTTTGGAATAAACATAAACTTAAAACTTTAACATTGTGAAAAAATATATGAAAAATATACTGCATTTAATATTTGGGGGTATGCTGATCATCAATATCAGTTGTGATAAAGGCTTCGAAGAGGTTAACACAGATCCGAATTCTGTGACTTCTGAACGTTTTAATCCTGGCTTTCTATTGACTAACGCTCAGATGCAAACTGCTTTGTACCCCGGAGAAAACAAAGGAGGAAATTTGTTTTATACTTCAGCGTTTGTCCAGCATTTTTCTTCACTGAGTAATGTTGGTATTTTTGACTGGCATGGAGATAAATATGTATTACATCAGGGAAATAATGATCGCCTATGGGAAGCCACCTATGATATCGGAAAATTATTGAAAGAAGTGATTCAGTTGTCGAAAGACAAACCTGAATACCATAATCTGTACAATATGGCAATTATTTGGGATGCCGTTGTATATCACCGACACACAGACATATATGGCGATGTACCATATTCTGAGGCGGGATTGGCTTACTATGAGGGTAATTATAAACCAAAATATGATACCCAGGAGAGCATTTACGATAGGATGTTAAACCAGCTGGATGAGGCAGTAAACAATTTGGATCCCTCCCAAAATAATTTTCAAGCTTTTGATATTGCATATCAAGGCAATATCGAACAATGGAAACGAATGGGTAATTCACTGATGCTTCGATTGGCTATGCGATTATCAAAAGTGGATCCTGCGAAATCCGAACAATGGGTTAAAAAAGCCTATGCCAAAGATTTGTTACAAGATAACAATGATAATTTGGCCATAAAAGGTACTGATGCCGAAGGCACTTTGGAAATCTTAACCAATGGAGCAAGCTATACGTTTTACCGATATGATACGGGTGCGATTAGCGCCACATTTTTTGATTTTTTAAAAGAGCGAAATGACCCTAGATTGGGATATATTGCAGCCGTCTACTCGGATCCAACGGATATAAGCACCATGAATAGTGATCCAGCTATACAAAAAGGTATGCCAAATGGTCTGGATCTATTTACTTTGTTAAACGATCCCAGTTATGACCCTGATCTTCCGGGACTGGAGCACCAATATTCTTTCATCAATCGGGTTGTCTATGGCAAATTTGACGGTAATCGGATGTTTCTAACCTATGCCGAAGTTCAGCTTATGCTTGCAGAAGCAGCAGTACGAGGTTGGATATCTGGTGATGCCAGAATTTTTTATGAAAACGGAGTCAAAGGTGATATGAAGAACGTTGTCAACTACGAGGAAACTGCCATCATCACCGATGCAAGGATTCAAGAATTTCTGACAGAAAATCCTTTCGTAGGTATTTCTAATAAGCAAGCTGCCCTTGAACAAATTAATAACCAATACTGGGTCGCCACCTTTTTGAACGGATATGAAGCTTTTGCCAATTACCGTAGATCCGGATATCCGGCATTGGTTCCTATAAATTATCCCGATAACGAAACGGGTGGTCTTCGTCCAGGTCGCTTAATTTATCCAAAGAGTGAAGCTTTGCTGAATACAGAAAATTATAATGAAGCCGTGGCTCGTCAGGGTACTGATAATTTTGTCACCCATGTTTGGTGGGATAAATAATTCTCAAAAAATGAAACTGAATGTTAACTAAATAGAAAATGATGCATACGGACTGGCACCGTCAAAGCACAAATTTGGCGTGATCCAGTTCGTTGCATCAAAATCCATACCTGTCAACAAAATAATGAGGTTTGGAGGCGACTATCACAATACAGAAGATATTTACGGACACCAACAATGATAGCCTGAATGATTTGGGAATGCTTGACCACGAAGGTTATCTCGCCGTTTATCCATGGTCTAAAAATGAAGAAGGGAGACTATTATTAGGTCATCCGCAGCGGAATTTCATTGATCCGAATGGAGAACTCTTATGCTCAATCAGCATAAGGGGTCCAGCTATGGGGAGATACAAAATCACCTTTGCCAATTGGAACGGGATGGTTTGAAAGATCTGGTATTTTCTTGGAGCCCTGCAAAAAATATAAATATTCCCCTGAAAAGGAAAAAGTATTACAGAATGAAAAAATATACAGTAAATATAGCGACTCTGTTTGGCATCATCTTGCTCTATTCATGTAATGATAGTTTTAAGAATTCCCCTGAAAATAATAAATACCGAGATGGAGTAAATAAACTTGAATATAACAATCCGGGTTTAATGGTGGATCTTGACGTAGGATTCAAATCGGTACCGATGCCGATGGATTTTGATGTAGATGAGGATTATGGTTTAATTACATCACAGTCATGCAGTTATGTTGAATCGGGGATGTTCTGTTTTGAAAATATCAGTGGCAATGTGGATATGCCTGTCTTCCGCTACAATGGAAGAGTTTCATCAGATAGATTCCGGCTGGGTAGCGACGGAAAATTTTTCGAAGTGTCTGAAGTTGGTGGACATACACATGTCTTAACGCCCGACAGAATTGAAGATAAGCTTCTTATGTATACGGATGTTCCTGAAAATGTATTTTGGAGAAAAATAACACTTCCGCTTTCGGCTAAAGGATACATTGAAAATACTAGGGCCAATACCTGGAAAATGATTGATTTCAATGGTGACTCAAAGATTAATCTGATGTGTGGACTCTCCTCCTCTCAAGGAGATTTTCTTCTGTTTTTCAAAAACAGCGGAACCAATAAATCTCTGGTGTATGAAGCACCACAGAAAATTCTATCTAAATCAGGGAAGCTAATTGGAAATAATTCATACTTAGAGACGGCTTTGACAGATTACGATAACGATGGCGATCTGGATTATATGGGTGTTGCGTATTACGGGTACGTTGTATATTTTAAAAACAGTGGTACACCGCAAAAGTATTGCTATGAAGAAGGAGATACCTTAAAGTATAAAAGCGAAAATATCCGGTTAACTTCCTATCACGCCACAGCCACAAAACTCAGAGCAATGGATTTTAATAAAGATGTACATATCGACCTCATTATTGGTGATGAGGATGGCAAAGTATCTTTTATGAACAACACTGGTAGAATCATTGACGGAGTGCCTAGGTTTCTTCCTCCGAGGTTCTTCCAGCAGAAAGCAAAATTTGTTGACCTCGGCGCTTTGGTTGCTTCCAGGGTATTTGACGGGGATGGGGATGGACTCGATGATATCATGAGTGAAAAAGGGGTAGGGAACATCTGTTTTGTGAAAAATCTCGGTGGATATCTTCCGAAGTGGGATGCGCCAGAATTACTGGAGGTTGACGGAGTTCCAATTCGCCTTATTCCAACCGAAGCCCTTCCCAATACTGAAGACCCCTATTGGGGTTATTCTACTATGTGATGTGGAGTGGCCCTGGCTTTGAAAAACAGGAAGTTCCCGCGAATGTTTTATTCCACGAAGAATAAGAAAAAGAATGTTATATTCTCGTTTTAGTCTGATTTTATTAAATTAAAAAAAATGTTATATTCTCGTTTTAGTCTGATTTTATTTTTTATCTCAATAACTTTAACTACGCTTCCTCAAGACAAAATTGGCCATTCGGAAGATATTAAAAAAATAGAACTTACCGATGCAATAATTTTTACCATTGGTTCACTTACTGGACCTGCTCAAAAAAGTGTCACTGTATTGGTTGATGAAATTTTTGACCGCACAGGAATAAAACTTTCCATCAAGAACGAATGGCCGGAAGGAAATCAAAGCGTAATTGTCATTGGTACAATCTCGGATAGAAAAAAAATATTGGTTGACAACAATAGGAGTAAAATTGACCTACCGGAGCCTGGAAAAGAAGGCTTTCAATTATGGACCACTGGCGACATCCAAAATGTTTGTTATATCTTTGGGGCTGATGATCGCGGTATTCTTTATGGAGTAGGAAAATTGCTGCGTTCCTTGCATTTCTCGTTTGGGAATATGTGGCTAACTGAAGGTATCAAAACAAGTGAAACACCAACATATTCTATTCGTGGTCATCAACTTGGTTACAGAAATTTAAATAACACTTATGACGCATGGAACGTTAAACAGTATGAAAAATATATTCGAGAGTTAGCTCTTTTCGGGGCGAACAGTATTGAATATGTTGCACCAAATAGTGAAAACTATAAGCAAAATAAATTGATGACTATCTCTCCGGATGATATGCTCCAAGCAAATTCGCAAATTTGCAAGAATTATGGGATGGATGTTTGGATATGGTACCCGGTTGGAGCTGAAGTTCTTTTGTCATCAGAATTAACGAAACAGCAATTAAAACAGCGGGAAAGAATATTTAAACTGCTGCCAAAGCTGGATGCAGTATTTGTTCCTGGAGCCGAACATCATGATTTACCTTTGGAAAGACTTTTCCCATTCCTCGAAAAAATGGCTCAATCGCTTAAAAAATATCACTCAAATTCGAAAATTTGGGTCTCTCTACAAAATTCGCATGCAAAGGATGAATGGCTAGATTTATTCTTTGAAAAATTAAACAAGAAACCTGACTGGTTAGGAGGCGTTGTTTTTTCTCCATGGACTTCAATTTCAATTCAAGAGATTCGCAAAAGATTGGCTTCAGAAATTCCAATAAGGAGATATCCTGATATTGCTCATAACAGGAATTGCGAGTATCCAACTCCCGCTTGGGATCCACCATTTCAATTAACACAAGCTCGTGAATCCACAAATCCACGGCCAGTCGCAATTAAACAAATTCATAACGCAACGGATGAATTTGCTATTGGGGGCATTGGTTACTCGGACGGCATTAATGACGATGTAAATAAATTTATCTGGCTGGCTCAGGATTGGAATCCTGACACTGATGTTATGACAACACTACGCGAATATGCCCGTTTATTTGTGGGAGAGAATTTTTGTGAAGGTGTGGCGCAAGGTCTCCTTGCCGAAGAAAAAAACTGGCACGGTCCACTCATCTCGAATACACAAATCCCGATTACACTAAAACAGTGGCAGAACATGGAAAGATTAGCAGATCCCAAAATTCTCGCTAATTATCGTTTTCAAATGGGACTGATCCGTGCCTATTACGATTCATATTTGCAACAACGACTTGTCTATGAAACAAATTTACAATATCAAGCAGAAACAAAATTGTTAAAAGCTACAAATAGTAATGTCATTAATACGATAAATAATGCTGAAAGCATATTTCGGAAGGCAGTCAGAAACCCAATTGCATCAGGACTACGCCAACGGTGTTTGGATCTGGCGGACTCTTTACATCGCAGTATAGGGACACAATTAACGGTTGAAAAACATGGTGCCTCTGCTGTCAACCGTGGTGCGTATATTTCAACAATTGATGTGCCATTGAATGATGTATTCTGGTATACTTGGAATTTTGAAGAAATAAAGAGAATAAAAAACGGAGAGAAACAGCTGGAAGCGCTGCATACTTTACTAAACCGAACCAATCCAGGCCCTGGTGGATTTTACCAGAACTGTGGTGATTATGCTGAATGGATGAAAATTGTCCCCGAGGAATCCTGGGCAGCTGATCCCGGCACATTTACAATTCCCAGAGTCAATTTTGGAATTGGGTTACCGAAGGATAGGACTATTACGTGGGAGGGCAAAACTGGTTTAGGCTATCCGCTGGCCTGGTACACACTTGCAACCGGACTCTATGAATCGCCCTTTCAAATGACATTTAACAATCTTGATTCTCAAACAGACTATATGATTAGAGTCGTCTACTCAGGGCAATTTCGTTCGAGAATAAAGCTCATCGCTGATAAAAAGTATGTCATACATCCGATAATTGATACTGAGAAGCAGTCGGTATTTGAATACGAATTTGACATTCCCAGACTTGCCACAGAAAAAGGATTTGTTTCTCTGGAATGGCAGAGCCCGGATGGGGAACGAGGAGCTCAAGTTGCCGAGGTTTGGCTTATTCCCAAAAAATAAAAAGCTTTATTTATTAAATGCCTAATTCAAAAAAATTATATTATGAAAGTTTTCAAATATTTCGTTGCGGTTCTAATTCTCATCTTTTCACATACTAAGCTATTTGCACAAAATAGCACTATTGTTAGCGGGCAAGCTATAAAAAGTAATCCAGACAAGGAATTTGGTCGCTTTGCTTTGCCTTCAATAAATGCTTTTGCAATGGGAATGGCAGATGTAAATAATGACGGTCATCCAGATTTATTTCTTCAAAGCGATCGTTGGAATCCAGGAACTTACCTTTATCATTTCGAAAAATACAATCATAAAAAGCAACCCGTTTTTTCCGAAGCTATAAAACTCAATATTCCCTTTGAAGAAGAAATTCGAAATCGGGCAGTAATTCTGGAAAGCAAACAAAAATCAATAACCGGTTTTTGGGGCTTTGGAAACCATTTGAAAACAGCAAATTTTGATAAAGATAGTTTGCAGTTTGGCGAATTAAGTGAAATTGAGATAAAAGGTCTGCCACTTAATTTTTCCAAGTTTGGTGTTCTTCAGTTAGCTGAATCCAAATATTTACTTCTTTTTTCGGTGGCAGATAGTATCTACAAAAGTTATCGCAGTCGTGGGCCAAATGTACTTGCCTACGGCTCGGATGGTTTTTGGGAACGCCCCATTCCAAAATCAGGAATTTATGGTGCTTTTGTTTCCAACCTGAAGCAGAACGAAATTCATGCGAAAAAACTTACTTCGCGTACAGAAGCTTATTATTCAATAGAAGGCTATGCTTTGTATGAAATAGAAAACAAGCAGTACCTTCTTTGTGGAACCACGTTAGGTAATATTCATACCTATCAAATTAATTCTGAAGAACAAAAATTAGAGTCTGGTGGATTTGTAGTGGATTCCAAAGCAGTTACCATGCGAAATCCTGCAATTCATGGGGCTTTGTCGATGTTTGAGGATGGAACGAATAAAGGTTTAATTGTTTCCAGCGAAGGTGGTATATATTATTATAATGCACCAGAAATCCTAAATTCTGATGGAAAAGTAGTACTTGCTGATCCAGAACATTTAAAACAAACAAATGCCGACTTGTATGGTTCGTCTTTGGTTGTACCCAATTTGTACGATTGGGATAGCGACGGTGATTTGGATATAATTTCTGGTACTTCCTTGGGGTTTATTCATTTTATTGAAAACGTTGGAACGAATGAATTTCCCAAATTTAATGAGCCGGAAAGATTAAAAGCCGGTGGCTACGATATTTATGTTCAGCCCGGTTATAATCAGGATATTCAAGGGCCGGGGGAAAGTCGTTGGGGATATACTTGCCCGGCTGTGGTGGATTGGACTGGAAATGGTTTGCCGGATATTTTAACCGGAGATAGCCGGGGAAAATTCAATGTTTATATCAATACCGGAACGAAAACAGAGCCAAAACTAGAGCCCGAACATGCTTTATACATTAACGGAATGGATATGCACGGAACCTGGCGCGTACGCCCGGGGGTTGGAAAACTCGGGGGGAAAATGGCATACGTTTGTCTGGACCAAGACGATGAGTTTCATTTATATTGGCAATTAGATAGATACAATCTGTCGGAAGGTAAAAAGCTAACGATTGGAGATTCGATTAATATTAGAGCAAACTTTTTAAATGCAGGAGCGACAGGAAGGGCAAAAATATTGATTGTGGATTGGGATGAGGACGGGGTAAAAGATTTACTGGTAGGAACGCCCAGACATGGATCTATTCCGGAGCCAGTTAACGGTTTGCCTTACCATATTGAAAAAAATGGCTCGTCTGTTATATTCCTAAGAAATTCGGGAACAGAAGGAGATCCGGTTTACGAGTATCCCAAAATGCTTCAATTCAAAGGTGAAAACATTGAATTGGGGCAACATTCATGCGCACCTGCAGTTGGTAGAATTGGAACAGGAAATAAAATGAATCTGATTGTGGGGGAAGAAACCGGCCGTTTTATTTATTATGAACGGAAAGATTTGGAATAATATTTAGAAACTGTTTAAATTTTATTCTATGACACTATATTGTTTTGATTCTCAGCTTTTACCCAATCTCTGAAGGGTGTATTGAAAATCAATTTACTCCCTTTAGTCGGGATTAAATAAATTGATTTTCAATATCATAATTTGTGCAATAAAACATAAATCCATTCTATATAATATTTTGTTCTTACGATTTTTAAACAGTTTCTTAAAAAAAATGAAAATGAAAAAAATGATTTTGCTAACATTAGTTGTTGGCTTTTTCTTGAATTGTGGAGCACAAAATGCTTCTTCTGAAAAAGATGCTGAAGGCTGGTATAACTTGTTTAACGGTGTAAATCTGGATAATTGGAAATTCAGTGATGAGAAAGGAACATTTTCAGTTGTTGATGGAACGATTAAAGTTAATGGCAATCGCAGCCATTTATTTTATGTCGGGGATTAATATTCTAAAACATTTAATTACAGATTGATGCGATATAAAATTAATAATAAACAATTACAAATAGAAATCAAGCTATGCTACGAAAATTTACATTTACTTCCTTTTTTGCTGTGATAGGACTCTCATCACTATTTTCCCAAACGCTCAACTTTTCCGATGCCGTTATTTCATGTGCAGAAGGGAATAATCGACTGATCCAAAAAGCAGTGCAAATGTTGCAGGATGAGGTCGAAAAACGGACTGCAATCGCACTTCCACTTAACGATTTTTCCGGTGCAGAAAACAATCCATCCATTGTGATAGGTTTGGAAAAAGATCTCTCAATGCTAAGCCATGAATACAAACAATGCTTTAAAATGTTGCCTGCTACAGCGAAAGACGGTTACAAAGTTGCCATAACCCGGGATAACAAAACCATACTGATTGCAGGGAATGATGAGCGAGGGGTGATTTATGGAGTAGGTTACCTTCTTCGTAAGATGGAGTTAAAAAATAATGAGATCATGGTTCCAAATTTTTTATCCCTCTCTTCTTCTCCGAAATTCCCTATTCGCGGCCACCAATTTAGTTATATATTAAACCATAAGAGTACAATTCAGGAAAAGGAGATTTATGAACAATATTTACGTGAGCTGATGTATTTCGGTCTAAACCATATATCGGTTAGCAGTCCCGAAGAGGCTGAATTATGCATTGAGTACGGTTTGGAAGTTTCAATTTGGATGCCCAATGTTAGAGGAGATTTTGAATCACCGGAGGGAATTCAAAGGGAATTGGATAAGAGAGAAAATATTTTCCGGCGAATGCCAAAACTAGATGAGATACTTGTTCCTTCAGGCGATCCGGGTGATCTGGAACCGGATGTACTGTTTAACTGGCTTGAAAAACTTGCTCCGGTTCTAATGAAATACCATCCGAATGCCAAAATATGGGTCTCAGCCCAAAACAACAATAAAGGTAAAGCAACCCCAGAATGGTATGAGATGTTCTACGAACGGGTTAACAGGAACTATCCCTGGTTAGGTGGAATGATTTTTGGCCCATGGACCAGGACGTCGCTTGAGGAAATGAGGGAAATTGTGAATGAAAACATCCCTATCCGGAGGTATCCGGATATCACTCATTTATTTGGTTGTCAGTATCCGGCACCTGAACTGGATTTGGTTTTCCCTCACACACTTGGTAGAATGTCAATTCAGCCGAGGCCTGAGAACATTAAACATATTCATAATTTGTATGCAGATTTAGTGATAGGTGCACGTCCTTATTCCGAAGGTAATAGCGACGATGTGAATAAGTTTGTATGGAGTGACCAAGATTGGAATCCGGAAACCCCGGTACTGGGAACGTTGCTCGATTATGGGCGTTTATTTATAGGTCCGGATTATGCACATGACTTTGCCTTGGGCGTTCTGGGACTGGAAAAGAATTTAAAGAGTCCGTTACTTACCAACAGCAGTGTTGAAACGACGCTTATGCAGTGGCAAGCAATGGAAAAAGCAGCAAACAACAAGGTTCTGCAAAATCCACGCTTTCAACTGGGTCTTGTCAGGGCATACTATGATGCCTACCAGAAGCAACGTCTTACCTATGAAATTGCTCTAGAAAACAAAGCTCTTGAAGTTCTTAGGGGAGCGGAGGATCGAGGAGCTTTGCATGCCATCGACAGTGCCGGCGATATTTTAATGCGTGCCACTAATGAACCTATCTGTCAAGATTATAAAGAAAAGATCAGTATATTATACCATTCATTATTTCGGGCATCTGGTCTACAGTGGATGACAGAGATACAGGAATGCCTGTTTTTCGAAAGAATTGACGCGCCACTGAATAGCTCGGAATGGCTAATAGCCCAGTTTGATACGATAAGAAGCGCAAACACAGATGCAGAACGCCTGCAGTTGATTGATGATTTGCTTAATCGCACTAATCCGGGCTCCGGTGGCTTTTACGATAACCTTGGTACAGAATCATCTTTTAAACGCGTGAAATCGCGTAAAACTGCCCATGAAGATCCAGGTTCTCATGTCTTTCCACGTAGAAATTATATCAGAGGTTCGATCCCAATGCCCGTTTCGTGGAAATTACAAATGGCCTCTCTTTATGATGAACCATTAGTGTTGGTCTACGACAACCTCGATCCGAATTCCAACTATAACATCAGAATAAACTACACCGGAGCAGTGGGACGCGGACAGTCGAAGATGAAACTGGTGGCCAACGAAAAATATATTATCCATGATTTTATCAATACCGAAGGCAAACCCATTCAGGAGTTTCCTATTCCGGAAGGTGCATTGCAGGACGGAGAAATAGAGTTTACATGGACTTGTGGTAAAGGTGAGCGCGCTTCGGTGGTTGCCGAAGTGTGGATTATTAAACAAAAATAAATTCATTTAAATATGAAACGAATATATCAAATTGTAAGGAGAGAATATACATTGAACTCTTTTACCCCAATCGATAATTTTGCAAAAAATAGATAAAAAAATGGCATGAACAAATTTTCCTGTACGAGCATTATGGATGCTTTTGAATGTATTGATGGGTTGCCAATTAATGAGTCTCCACTTTATGATCCTCAAAATCCATCATTGAATAGAGACCCTAGGAGCCTGTCGGACTTTCTTTTTCAGAGTTAGGTTATTTCCGATTTGAGCCTCATTTGAGAAGGTCAATGTCGTTTTCAGTCATTATGTGGCATTCCTATTTGGGCTGACATTTAATTTCAGATCGGTTTCAGTAGCTAAAAAGGCAATAATGGCCGTTTTATGCCATTTGCATCTTGAAAAACCGTTTCAGGTTATAGGCAGAACAGACCAATGACCATTCTGTTTCAGCTTCTCCTCGTAACAAAAATCGCCTGAACCCTAATATTTCTTTGATAACTCCAAAGACCGGTTCGACGGTTTGCTTTCTTTTTTTGTATATCTCTTTTCCCTTTTTGCTTTTTATTTTCCGGGTCATCTTTTCGACCGGGGTAACACATGCCACATCATCTGTTGGATCAGGATTTAAAATACGGGATAGAAACCGGTTGTGTTTTTCTCTTGAGGTTGAGATGATTGGTTCAATTTCCATTTGTTCGCAAAGGGTAATGTTATTTTCGCTGAAGTAGCCTGTCTGCTACTGCGGCGGATATTTCTCCTGATAGTTCTTCAGGCACAGATTCAATGGAAGGGATAAATTCCTGCTTGTCGTTCACGCGGGAATTGCAGAAGGCCCCAACGATAACCATATCATCATTTACCGCAGCCTGTCCGTTATAACATTGGTCAAAACCACTGGAGGTTTTCATGATCCGCGACTGGGGATCGGTAAAATTATATTGATCTTTGTCATTCGGTTCATCCGGTGGGGCTTTGGGTTCTTTGCCCCTAGGGTTCTTGCCGGTCTTTTCTTTCTTCTTTTGGCGTTTTTCCATCTTGGCATCATAATCTCTTCTTTCTCTTTTGGGTAACGCTCTGATGCCCGCTGTTCTACAACTTTTTTTGCTTCCTGTATCTTGATTAAGCGTTCTTTTCTTCGCTTTAATTCCTCTGGAATGTCCAGGTCTGATCCTTTCTCGCTTTCATCTTTGGAGGCGGCCAGGTCTAATAATTTCTCAATCTCTTCTTCCAGTTGCTTCTCTATTTTTTGGATATACTCGTAGCTCATGGCTTTATGGCGCGATGCGTTGGCCTGAACTTTGGTACCATCAATGTAGATATTGCCAAGCTTGACAAGCCCAAGCTCTTTACCGATTAGCAAGATCTCTTTGAACCAAACCTTGATCTGCCCCAGAAAACGTTTGCTAAACTCAGAGATGGTATCATGGTCCGGATGGTGGTTGCCTGAAATAACGCGGAAGGCGACAAAATCATAGGTCGCCGCCTCAATCTTACGGGAACTGAATACCCCGGTAGAATAACCATAAAACAACAGGGATAAAAGCATCCGCGGATCATAGGCTGTGGAGCCAACGCCTTTATATTGAGAATATACCTCTCACAGATCAAGCTTGTCAACCACATCAACCACAAAACGCGCAAGATGATGCTCCGGCAACCAATCGCCCAGATCATATGGCATTAGCATTCGTTGTTCCCGGTCTGATCCTATAAATTTTTTCATGTACGCAAAATACATATTTATCCGGTGATTTATAAAGTCCGACAGGCTCCTAGCAAGGTGAGGTCAACTAAAGGATTAATGGTTCATGCCTTCGGAAGATTAGCCGCAGCTTTTATAACTTTAGCAATTTAACTCTTGATTCGCATTAGTAATGAATTTGTACCGAAAACAGTCTTTTAAGATAATATTTATTTTAAAAGGTTATCCATAAATTGTTCATAAAACCTCCAACCATTTTTTTGTTATCTGTTAATATTTTGATTTCTTCCAGATAAAAATTATCTATTTTAACATAAAGCAACAATATGGTATCATTTGGAAAAACCTGGTGGGGAGAACAATGGCTTAACTCGCTGAATAACATTGACTACAGCAACCGGTTGCCGCGTGGAGCTTCGTATGCAAAAAAAGGAGCAGTAGAAAAAATCAACATTCAGGGCAACCGTATTTCTGCAAAAGTACGTGGCCGGCGACCGAGCCCCTACAAAATCGATATTATTATGCCGCCGTTCTTTGACCCTGAACTGGGCAATTTTTTAAAAGAAATTACCCGGCAACCGGTTATCATTTCCAAATTGTTAAACCGCGAGCTCGATCCTTCCATCTTAACACTTGCCGAACGCTTCGGGTTAAAAGTATTTCCTAAACAGTGGAGCGACCTGAAGATGCAGTGTTCCTGCCCCGACTGGGCGGTGCCATGCAAACACCTTGCCTCGGTAATTTACAAAGTATCTGCCGAAATTGACAACAATCCGTTTCTTGTATTTTCACTCCACAATATTGACCTGCTAGCAGAGCTAAACAAATTGGGCATTGTTATTAAAAAAGAGAATATTGATATACCAAAATTAAAAGGGCTTTATTTTGAAAAAGGGAACATCAAGAAAGATTACAACCCGGAAGATGCTTACCAAAAGCTTTCGTTTTCAGGTCTGTCCCCTATCCACGAATCGCTTACGGCTTTGCTAATTCCCTTTCCGCCATTTTACACCTCTTCAGCAACTGATTTCCGAGAGAAATACCGTTCGCACCTTAACCGCGTAGTAAAAAATACCCAAAAGGCAGCCCAGGGCAAAATTAGCCTGCCCGATTTTTTTGAAGGAGCTTACACCGAAGACAAACAGATAAATTATCATTCCGAAAACCAGATAAGCCTCAACGAATCGATGCGGGCTAAAGTTTCAGTCAACAACCAAACCTATTCCATACGCGAATTTTTACAGCAATTATCGCAGATACAAAGTTCAAAAACATATGATTATCAGCCATCAACCGCATCGTTACACACCGTTTTGCATTTCGCTGTACAATTGGTTGCCAATGGAGCCATCGTACCGCAAATTGTACAGTTGCCCGGTAAAAGTTATACCATACGCTGGCTCCCGGCACTTTTAAGCAAAGAAGTAAAAAAATTGGTTGACGAGCTGGAAAACATGCTCCCGCCCGATATTTTTATTTGGCAGGAAACCAATCGTCAACGAAAAATTACGAAAGACCGTGCAGTGAATCTGTTGTCGCTGTTTATCTCAGAAATTGTAAACTTAGTAAGCTATCGCATTGGCGACGATATTTTTGAGAGTCTGTTTTTCAAATCTGTTAATTATCCATTTAGCGAGCCAGGCGAGGAAGCCCTGGCTGGTGGCATAATGACCTGGCTTCAAAAATTTTATCTCACACAAGGAAAATACAAACCACTACTTGTAGTAGAAGAAAATAAAGACGACACTTTTAGTGTGGATATTCAGATTGAAAATACAGCAAATAGTGAAAATACACCAATCCCGTTAAAAGACGTACTCACACAGGAACAATTCACCTCCGAACGTTTCGAAATTCTACAGTCGCTTGCGCAATTGAGCAGTTTTATCAAAGGTCTGGATAATTATATTAATACCACAGGGAAAGAAGAGATTATAATGGACACCCAGACTTTTACCCCTTTCCTTATGCAGATAATACCGGCCATTCAACTGCTTAATATTTCAGTACTACTCCCCAAAGCATTGCAGGAAATATTAAAGCCCAAAGCAAGCGTAAAACTGAAAAACAAAGCTACGGGCAGCGGGTTCCTGCGGCTTGACAAGTTACTCGATTTTGAATGGCAGGTAGCCATTGGAGACTCGGTAATGGGCGAAGACGAATTCAAAAAACTTTTGGAAAAGTCAGAAGGGCTTATCAAATTCAAAACCCAATATATTTATGTTGAAAAGGAAGATCTGGTAAAACTGTATAAACACTTCTCGCAGTCGAAAGAAATGTCAGCTTTTCAAATGCTCAGGGCAGCACTTTCAGGCGATTACCACGGGGCAAAAGTAGCGCTTACATCCGAGGTGAGAAAATTGATTGAAGAGCTCACCAATTTCAAAAAAATTCCTCTTCCTCAAAATTTGAACGCACAACTACGTCCGTACCAGGAGCGTGGATTCTCCTGGATTTACCGCAATGCACAAATTGGTTTTGGCTCTGTACTGGCCGATGATATGGGACTTGGAAAAACATTGCAAGTGATTGCTACTACTCTGAAATTCAAAGAAGAGGGATTACTCGAAAAAGAAAAAATATTAGTGGTTTCACCTACAGGGCTAATTACTAACTGGCAAGCAGAAGTACAAAAATTTGCTCCTTCGCTGCAAACCGCCATTTACCACGGACCACTGCGAAACCTGCAAAGAATGGATGATTATGACATTTTGCTGACATCCTATGGAATTGCCCGAAGTGATGCAGACAAACTCAGGAAGAAAAAGTGGCACGCCATAGTTATTGATGAGGCACAAAATATAAAGAACCAGAACACCGGGCAAACAAAGGCAATCAAATCCATTAAGGCAGAAAATTTTATTGCATTAAGCGGAACACCAGTAGAGAACAGGCTCAGCGAGTTATGGAGCATTATGGATTACAGTAACCGTGGTTTTCTGGGAAGCTCAAAAGAGTTTGCCGAAACATACGGAAACCCCATAGAACAGTTAAACGACAAAGAAACAGCCAACAAACTAAAACAAGTTACAGCGCCTTTTCTTATGCGCAGGCTAAAATCGGATAAAAATATTATTTCCGACCTCCCGGAGAAAGTTGAGATAGACAGCTTCGCCTCTCTCACAAAAGAACAAGCCGGACTGTACGAAAAAACACTCGAAAAAGCCATGGACGAAATTGAAGGGATTACCCATACCGATCAAAAATCACTGTTTGTGCGGCAGGGACTAGTGTTACAAATGATACTTGCCTTGAAACAAATCTGCAACCATCCTACTCAATTCCTCAAAAACGGCAAAATGGATGCCTCATTAAGTGGCAAAACCGATTTACTTTTCGATAAGTTAGACAGTATTGTAGAGAGTAATGAAAAAGTATTGTTGTTTACCCAATTTACTGAAATGGGCAAGCTGCTCAGCTGCTTCATCTCTGAAAGATACAATTCAGAACCGCTTTACTACCATGGTGGCTGCACCTTAAATCAACGAAAGGAAATGGTTGAAAAATTCCAGACCAACCATGCCGACAAAATCTTTATTCTTTCGCTAAAAGCTGCAGGAACAGGACTTAACCTCACTGCCGCCAGCCATGTTATTCATTACGATTTATGGTGGAACCCGGCAGTGGAAGCCCAGGCTACTGACAGGGCATACCGTATCGGGCAAAAAAACAATGTGATGGTACACCGTTTTATCACAAAAAATACCTTCGAAGAAAAAATCAACGAAATGATACAACGGAAAAAAGCCCTGGCAGAAATGACCGTAGCCACCGGCGAAAACTGGATTGGAAACCTTAGCAACAAAGAACTACACGAAATTTTTGGGCGGGATTAAGAAATCAGATAAGACACCAAAAATTTTCCCTAAAACTAATTCCGACAGAATCAGGAATTGGCCTTTTGTAAACAGTATTAAGCGATCATTTTCCTGAACCAATATCCTCTTTCAAATCACCTTTTTATCTACCAGAAAAGGAATATGAATTTTATCTGAAAAAATAATTGTTTAAGCATAATTAAAAAATAAAAAATATTTTTAGTTTTGTAGGACATAAGGTACATATACTATACAAGATGGAATTTAACAAAGTGGCTGTGAAGGCCGTAACTCTAGTAGATCAGGTTGAAGAGCAAATACTTAACTATATAGTGGAAAATAAGCTAACATCTGGTAGCGAAATCCCTTCGGAACTTGTTCTTGCAGCGAACTTAAATGTTGGAAGAAATGTAGTACGGGAAGCACTGAGCCGACTTAGAATGCTAGGAATTGTAGAAAGCAGGAAACACAAAGGCATGGTAGTAAGGGAACCTGACATAATGAAGTGCTTTACCAAAGTTGTCAATCCGTATTTATTAAGTAAACAAAGCATTCTTGATCTTCTGGACCTTAGAGTATCAATCGAGTCTGGCATAACAGAACTCATCCTAAACAACATAACAGAAGAGGATATTGAAGAACTCGAGTCGATCGTTTCGCGGCATACTTACCAGGATGACATGAAATTAAAAGTGGAGAATGAAATTGAGTTTCACTCTAAACTATATAAAATAACTGGCAACCAGGCAATCATCGATTTACTGGGGATGGTACTTCCACTCTTTGTATATGTAAACGAAAATCATGAAGATTTCAAGCCAATAAATGAGAAAAACAAGGGCAAACTGGTGAAACACGAAAACCTCGTTTCTTTTTTAAAGGCCAGAGATATAGGCGGCTACAGGAAAGCAATATATAACCACCTAAATGCTTACTCTGAATACGTAAAGCAAAATAGAAATACCATTAAATAAAGGCGAAAAAAAGCGAAAACATATTTCACTTCTTCATACAAATAAAAATACGATTGAAAAATTACACAAATGGAATACAAACATTTTGAGGGGCTAATTGCCGCTACATTTACACCATTTCATCCGGATGGACAGTTAAACCTAAAAATCATTCCCGATTATGCCAAACAACTGAAACAGGCAGGAGTAAAAGGAGTTTTTGTGTGCGGTTCTTCAGGCGAAGGACTCCTCATGGGGATTGACGAACGCAAAGCAGTAGCTGAAGCCTGGATGCCTTTTTCTGAGGAGCAATTCCGTATAATTGTACATGTAGGTAGTACCAGTACAAAAATTGCAGGAGAACTATCTTCACACGCCGCAGCAATAGGAGCAGATGCCATTGGCTGCATGGGCCCCTGTTGTTTTCAGCCCCGTGAAACCCAAAGCCTTACAGCATTTTGTGCTGAAGTTGCATCATCAGCGCCATCTACACCATTTTACTATTATCACATTCCGGCAACTTCCGGGGTAAATATTAAAATGAATGATTTCCTGAAAATTGCCGGAAAAGAAATCCCCAACCTTGCCGGAATAAAATTCACAAATAACGACATGATGGATATGATGGACTGCATGGACATGGAGGATGGAAAGTACGACATCCTGCACGGACATGACGAAACATTATTGGCAGGAATGACCCTCGGCGCCAAAGCAGCAATTGGAACAACCTTTAATTTTATGGCGCCGGCTTTTAACAAATTAATAGACTTGTTCAAGGAAAACAAATCAAAAGAAGCACTACACCTTCAAAAAGAGATAAATAAAATTATTTCCATTATGCTTTCTACCGGTAGCCCCATATCAGGAGGAAAAGCCATCATGAAAATGAGTGGACTTGATTGTGGCCCGTGCCGGCTCCCCCTATCAACACTTTCAAACGCACAGGAAATAAAACTCCGGGAAGCACTGGAAGAAGTTGATTATTTTAAGCATTTTGGTGAATGAACAAAGTTATTCTCATATTATTTATTTTATGTTTATTTAGCTCATGTTCTGTTAAAAATGAACACGAAATTTTTGCTGAACAGGCGCATGAACTTTTAGTTCATACGCTTAATACAACAAGCGGCTGGGAAAAGGTGCATGCTGCAGAAGAACTATTATTACTGGGATATACAGCACAAATAGAAAAAGAATTTCTAACAGAACTTGAGCAACACAAAGAAACACCGCAATACAGAATTGGCTTATGGCGCGTACTTGCCAAAGGGGCTAAAACGGCGGAAGAGCAAAAAGCATGGACAGATAATATAATCCATGTATATACCGATCTAAGTCAACCCGACAGGCTACACGCTGCCGAAAGCCTTGCAAAACTAAACATCAATTTAAATGAAATTGCCCCTAATCTGGTAAAGAAGGATTTAAACAGTAATGACACCCTTATGCAGGCTTTCGTCTCCTGGGGAAGTTCAGTATCTAAAAATCCTGACGACATAAAATACGCATCTCTTCTTTCGATGGCTACCTCGTCCACCGAAACTTTCAGACGGATTGGCGCTTATGCTTTAGGGTTCTACAAAAGTTTGCCAGAAGAGTACCAGGAAACGCTCTATCGTCAGACAATATCAGAACCAGAAGATTCAAAAGCTAAAATCTATCTGTTAAAAGCAATCTTTCTTCTCACTAAAAGCAACATCCGGGAAAAAGAGTTAAAGGATAAACTTATTTCTTATTTGTCATCTCCGGAAAAAACAAATAAAATGGAGGCATTGCTGGCACTTGCAGAGAAAGGGACTTCTAGCGATCTCCCAATCATAAAAGAAATATTCACCCAAAATATTAACAGCAAAGCCACCAATTTCACAGAAAAAGAAATAACCGACATACGCACAACTGCGGCCTATACTTTCCTGCGGGTTATTCAACGCAAGGACGGAGGTATGGCTCTGCCCGACTGGTTCATCATAGGAGCATACGCTTTACTGATGCTGGGCATCGGCTGGTTTTACTCCAAAAAGAATAAAAGTGCTGAAGATTATCATTTGGGCGGACGTTCAATGAACCCGATACTGGTTGGCCTTTCCCTTTTTGCAACCATATTAAGTACACTTAGCTACCTTTCATATCCGGGGGAAATGGTAAAATACGGCCCCGTTATCTTCACCAGCCTCATCTCATTCCCTGTTGTATATCTTATTGTGGGCTGGTTGCTCATTCCCCGGTTTATGAAAATGAGGGTAACCAGCGCATACGAAATCCTTGAAATTAAAATTGGACCGGGAGTGAGAATTTTAGGTACCTTTCTCTTTTTATCGCTACGCCTGCTATGGATGGCAACAATTATTTATGCTACTGTTAATACAGCAATTATATCCATATTTGGCATTCCGGAAAGTTATGTTCCTTTAATTTGCCTCATCATGGCCGTTATTACAGTAATATATACTTCTCTGGGAGGATTAAAAGCAGTTGTTATAACCGACTCTCTACAAACGATTATTCTTATTCTGGGAGCGCTGCTAACCCTTGTTATTATTTCAATAAACCTGGGCTCTTTTCAAACTATTTTTCCTCAGAGAATGCCGTCCCACTGGGAACCCATTGTATGGGGGCTTGACGCAGGCAAACGAATGACCGTAGGGAATGCCATTTTGATGGTCTTTGTTTGGTATATATGTACTGCCGGCTCTGATCAAATGGCCATTCAGCGCTATCTGGCAACAAAAAACATACGTTCTGCCAGAAAGACCTTTGGGATTTCAGTAATAACAAACTTTGTGGTTCAGGTATTACTCGCGTTGGTCGGATTGGCCCTTCTGGCATATTTCACTCAAAGGCCTTATGAATTACCTGAAGGTAAAAATATATTCAACTATGCCGACTCACTATTCCCTTGGTTTATTGTCATTGGTTTACCAGTAGGAGTTACCGGCCTTGTTACAGCCGGACTAATTTCTGCTGCCATGTCTAGCCTCTCTTCGGGATTGAATTCATCTTCTTCTGTCATATCAGAAGATATTATCAAACGGTTTTTCCCTTCAAAAAAGAAAGTCGATTATCTGCAGCAAGCTCGCACAATATCCATCATTATCGGGGGTGTTGTAACCTTATTATGCCTGCTGGTTGGCTACGTTCAGGGAAACCTGCTAGAGGTAGTAATAAAAGTTGTTAACCTTTTTGTAGCCCCTCTTTTTGTCCTGTTCTTTATGGCCCTCTTTATTCCATTTGCAACGCAAACTGCAACCGTGGCCGGAGGTTTGGCAAGCGTGGCAGCAGCTGTTGCAATAGCCTTTTTCCAGATATTTGGACTACAGGTACTCTGGATTATTCCTGTAGCCTTCTCCATAGGGATAGCTACAGCCTGCCTTCTTAGTGCAGTTGAAAAATTCATCTTAAAACCACAAAAAGAAATTTAAAATGAAAAACTGGAAAACTAAATCCTCTCTTATTTTACTCCTTCTCATTTGTGTTGTTTCGTCTCAAGCCTCACGAAAAAAACCTTTAGACAAAATAAAAGTGAAAAAAATATGGGAGAAAGCGAACCACAATGCTTTTACCGATCTTATTAAATTCAAAGACAATTATTACTGCTCCTTTAGGGAAGGTTCAGGACATGTTCCCGGAACTGATGGCACTGTCAGGATTCTAAAATCTTCGGATGCCAAGAACTGGGAAAGTGTGGCTCATCTGGAAAAAGCAGGTATTGATTTACGCGATCCTAAATTGTCGATTACTCCGGATGGCAGAATAATGGTTATTATCGGAGGCTCCATTTATAAAGAGGGAAAACTACTTGGCCGCGAGCCCCAGGTATCATTTTCCAATGAATCAGGAACAGAATTTTCCAAACCTGAGAAGGTATCTATCGATCCTGAAATTGCATCCTGGGGCGACTGGATTTGGAGAGTAACCTGGTACAAAGGCACTGGATATGCAATCGACTACCAGATTGGCCCACAAGAGCGCAGAGGGCCAACAGCATTGTACCTTGTTAAAACAACCAATGGAAAATATTTTGATAAAGTTTCAAAAATGGAGGTAGATGGTTTCCCGAATGAATCTACAGTCCGCATTGATAAGGATGGAACCATGTATGCACTCATCAGACGGGAACTGGAAGACAAAGTGGGAGTTTGGGGCCAAAGCAAAGCCCCTTACACCAAATGGGATTTTCAAAAGCTGGACTTCCGCTTAGGCGGCCCTAATTTTCTTTTTCTGAATAATAAAAAAGTAGTAATCGGAACACGAGTATATGAAGACCCAAACTATTATACAGGCATATACGTTGGAACCAAAAAGGGAAACTTTAAAGAAGTAATTCGCCTCCCCTCTGAAAAAGACAATAGTTACCCGGGAATGATCTTAGAAAAAGACAGGCTGCTTATTTCCTACTATTCTTCTCATGAAGAGAAAACAGCCATTTACATCGCAGAAATTCCGCTAAACGATTTATAGCATAATACTTTAAAATAAAAAGGGAAGCGTTTGCAGGCTTCCCTTCCAGAATCAAATATCACCTGTTGACGCAGGTAATAATCAGTTAAATTTAATACTACAAAACTATGAAAAAAACAAACTTCTTAAAAGAAGGGACTGAAAAGAGACACGCATTACTGTCCGTTTTCTGTTTGCTTTTTTTGTTTTTGATGACGAATAGTGTTTTCATCAACGCTGCTCAATCTTATCCAGACGCAGGGCAAAAACAAGTGAGAGGTACAGTAACAGAAAAAAGTGGCGCACCACTGCCAGGCGTTACCGTATTTCAGAAAGACAAACCCACCAATGGAACCGTAACGGATACAAACGGAAAATATACTATTAATGTTCCGGCGAATGCAACACTGGCATTTTCATTTATTGGTTTCAATACAAAAGAAGTAACTGTTACCGGAGATGAAATTAATGTAACAATGGAAGAGTCGGTAGTTAATATCGATGAAGTGGTTGCCGTTGGCTATGGAAAACTAAAAAGCAGCCAGGTTTCCAGCTCCATAGCAAAGGTATCGTCTGAAGACATTTCGGAACGTGCAGTGGCAAGGGTCGATCAGGCTATCCAGGGAAAAATTGCAGGGGTACAGGTTCAGGAAGTTTCCGGCAGCCCGGGGCGTTCTCTTAGCGTTCAGGTAAGAGGAACAAGTTCCATTAATTACTCCGGAAATCCACTTTATGTTGTTGACGGCTTTCCTATTTCAGGCGATTTAAACAGTATAAACCCCGGAGACATAGAGTCTATTGAAGTATTAAAGGATGCAGCTTCTGCAGCTATTTACGGGTCGCGAGGCTCAAATGGGGTAATTCTTATTACAACAAAAAGCGGAAAGGCAGGGAAAAGTACTATTGAATTTGATGCCTATTACGGATTTCAGGAACGATTCAGCAAAGTAGGTGTATTGAACCGCGATGAATATATAGATTATGCAATAGAAGAACGCACCAACAGCTATATCTACAGCGGAGGAGATCTTTCCGTTCCGGAAAGCCAGAGGCATAATTATAGATTTGCTATTGACCCTCTTTGGCGCACCAATCCGGAATCGTTTCCGGACAATGACTGGCAGGCTTTAATCGATCGTATCGCTCCTATGCAGAGCTATACTATTTCCGCATCAGGAGGCACCGATAAAACAAAACACTACATATCAAGCAATTATATAAATCAAAAAGGAATTATTATAAACAGCGATTATCAACGCTACTCAGTACGCGCAAATGTAGAAACCCAGGTTAAAGACTGGCTAGCAATAGGCACAAACCTCACCATGTCAAACTCCAAAAGAAATGACCCTGACACAGATACAAACGCTGGTCCGATAAGCCGTTCAATTCTGGTTGCTCCTATTGTAGGGCTTGATGAACAAACAATTGACGGAGGTTATTACTATTATCATGCGAATTTCTACCTTAATCCGATACACCTTACAAAGGAAATACACAACGAGACTAAGAGTAACCACTTAATGTCAAATTTTTACGCCCAGATTACCCCAGTTAAAAACCTGGTGCTAAGAACTTCTTTTGGGGCTGACATCACGTCTGACAAAAACCAGTATTATAAAACCAACAATGTAAACAGGGGTGGCGGAAGTTACGGTTCTGTTTCCAACAGACTCACACAAAGCTATCTTAACGAAAACACATTAACCTATGATTTGAAGTCAGGGGATCTTGCAATAAATCTACTCGGCGGATATACTTACCAGGAAGAAACATATGAGTATTCATACCTAAAAAAAACAGGCTTTCCTGACGATGATATTCAAACGTTAAATGCCGGAACTGTTTTGGATAGCGGAACTTCCACCAAAGAGAAATGGAGCCTGATCTCTTACCTGGCAAGAACAAATGTTTCTTACCTCGACAAATATATCTTTACCGCAAGCATAAGAAGAGATGGCTGTTCGCGCTTTGGTTCAGATAACCGGTGGGGTGTTTTCCCTTCAGTTTCTGCAGGGTGGATTATTTCTGAAGAATCATTTATGGACAATACTGAAAATGTTGTGAGCAACCTGAAACTACGCGCCAGCATTGGTACCGTTGGAAATAATAACATTGGCAATTACTCGTCCATTGGATTAATGTCGGCAACCAAATATGTAGTAGGCGACAATACAGAAGGCGGATATAGCCCTTCTTCTTTTAGTAACAAGAATCTTGGATGGGAAAAAACATCCACAACCGATATCGGTATTGATTTAGGATTATACAACAACCGTGTAAATGTTACATTAGACTACTACGTTTCCAATACAAAAGATTTACTGCTACAGGTTCCTATCCCTCAGGTTACAGGGTTTAGCAATGCACTTCAGAACATTGGGAAGGTACAAAATCGTGGCTATGAGATTGAACTGCTTACTAAAAACCTTGTAGGAAAAGTAAAATGGACAACAGCATTTAACATCTCCCATAACAAGAATGAGGTGAAGGAATTAGGCCCTGATGGTAGTGCAATTATGGGATATTCCGGCGGATTTCCAATTACAATTACAAGAATTGGCGACGCCATTGGCTCTTATTATTTATTTGAAACCGACGGATTATTTAAAGACGCCGCAGACGTAGAAGCCAATAAAGCGATGGCCTATTTAAGTAAAAATCCCCAACCTGGCGATTTGAAATACAAAGATCAGGATGGTAGTAAAGATATAACTGCGGAAGACAAAACAATTGTTGGGCACAATGCTCCCGATTTTTTCTGGGGATTTACCAATACTTTCAGTTACCATGGTTTTGATCTAGCCATATTCATGGATGGACAGTGGGGAAATAAACTAATAAATCTAGGGAAAAAGGAAACAACCCAATCGCGTGGAAATGTGCGCGACTATTGGCGGGAGCGATGGAGATCGGTAGAAAACCCGGGAAATGGGAAAGTTCCTCGCGCTGTTACAACAGAAAATCTCACAACACCCTCCGACTGGTGGCTGGAAGATGCAGCTTTCTGGAGAGTTCGTACAATAAACCTGGGTTATAATTTACCCGGAAAGGTGGTCTCAAAATTAATGAACATCAGTAGTCTTAAAATTTATGGCGGTATAGACAACATATTTATGCACGACCACTTTAATCACATGTCTCAAACTGCCGCTTACAATAACAGCAGCTTAACCCCCGGAGTCGATTACGATTCTGGTTATCCTTTAGCCCGAACATACAAATTAGGAATTAATGTTAAATTTTAAGAGAATGAAAAGATTAATTTATATACTCGCAATACTGTTTATCGGCGTTTCCTGCACAGATAAACTAGAGCTATCTCCGATTTCAAATAAAAATATCGAAGGATTTTACAAAACAGAAGCTCAGTTCACACAGGCTATTATGGGATGTTACGATGGTTTGCAAAATGCCATGTTAAAACAAAACTTCTCATATATGCTCACCGAATCAAGAAGTGATAATGCATGGCAACAGGTTGACTATGATGATGGAATACTTAGCCGTTTTACGGAAAATGCCGAAGTTCCTATATTAAATAATGCATGGGCTAATCTCTACAACTATATTGCCCGTTGCAATTACGTTTTGGGCTCGCTCAATGAAAATACAACATTGGATACAGATTTAAAGAATCAGTTTGAAGGAGAAGCCCGGTTTATGCGTGCACTTTTTTATTTTGAGCTGGTTCGTTTTTATGGAGAGGTACCTGTTATCGACAAAGTTATAAGCATTGAAGAAGGATACTCCATCCCTAAATCAAGCGTTGAAACTATTTATGACTTCATTGTTTCAGAATTGAAACAGGCCGAAAATCTACTTCCCGATGTTAAACCTTCAGAAACCCAGAACCGCGCAACAGCTCTTGCAGCCCGCGGGTTTCTTGGCAAAGTCTATGTTTTCAGAAGTGGTTATCCACTCAATAAAACCGAATGGGGCCTTGCCTCTTCTGAGTTAAAAGCCGTACTTGATGCTGTTGGCGAGACAGGGTTCATGGATAATTACAGCGATATTTTTAATATTGCCAATGAAGGGGGAGAACAAGCCATTTTTTCCATTGGATGCAAATCGGGAGCCGAAGGAGAAGGAAATCCATTTCCTACCAGGAATGCTCCCAATGGAATATATCCGGGAGACGATCCTTTAATGATCCCTTATGGAGGAAGCCCAATGCAACTGTTCCTTGATGATTATATTCTGGGCAACATATTTGATGAACCCAATGATCTAAGATTTGATTACTCGATTCAAACAGAATGGATTGAAAAATCAAAAGATACAATAAGAAACTGGCCATTCTGCAGAAAGTACCAAAACGGACCTGTTGCAGCAGGTTCTGATTGGGATATTGACTGGATCCTCCTAAGATACACTGACGTTTATATGCTTTATGCCGAAGCACAATACCACCAGAATGAAAAAACAGAAGCATTAAATATTCTGAATAAGGTACGCGAACGAGCCGGATTAACCGAATTACAAGCCTCTGATATTGACACCGAAGACAAATTCATTAATGTGCTCTTAAAAGAACGCAGAAAAGAGTTTTGCTTTGAAAACCAACGTTGGTTTGATTTGGTAAGAACCGACAAAGCGATAGACATAATGCAACCTTTCCTTGCGCATTATAATGCTGGTGCAAATTTTACAAGCCGCGACCAATATTATTACCCCATTCCACAACAAGAAACCGACATAACCGGAGTAAAATAAAAAGAATTGAATCAGGTACTCAGTGCTGAGTACCTGATTTCTTTACAGAATACAAATAATCTGTCTTCCTCCTAAATTTAAGAGCTACCGTTATATCAAACAATAAAAGTTGTTATTAAAAAAACTAAAATACATTCCCGTATCTTAATTTTTAACCAGAAAACAATGACAAAAGAGTTCGCCGCTCTACAAGTAAAACAACAACAAATATGAGTTTACAGAAAAATAAATATTATTTAAGGAGAATGGTAACTATTATCCTTTCCGTCTTTATTTTATCATGTAGCAGTCCAGAAATTAAACATAGACTGATTCACAACAACGACGGTTCAGATGCACTAGGCAATCACTGGTTTCAGAAACGTCCCTTAAGCGTTGACGATATAAATGCTTATGTAGACATGGTATCAAATTCTCAGGTAACTACATTCATGATGTGTACAGGCAGCGATTTCTTTTATTACCGCTCCAAATACGGACGAAGTTTTGGAGATGACCTCGAAGGAAAACTAGACTGTGGATGTGATACAGCTACCACAATACGTTTCAGGAATTTTTACCGAAACCTGATGAATCTGGAGAATGAAGGAACAGATGTAATTGCAGCCTCGCTAAACCGGGCAAAAGAAAACGGGATGGAAACCTTTATAACCTATCGTATGAATGATCTTCATTTTAACGATACCACTACGCATTGCCCAATAGTTTATACTGATTTCTGGCTGAATCATCCTGAATATTGGTTAAACGACAATACGCCGGGATTTAATGCATCCCGGGCGCTCGATTTTGCCCATAAGGAAGTACGCGACAGGAAACTAAACATCATTACTGAGCAACTTGAAAAATATGATATGATCGATGGATTTGACCTCGATTTTATGCGCTTTATTGTATATTTCAAAACAGGAGAAGCCCGAAAAAATGCTCACCTCATGACTCAGTTAGTAAAAGATATACGAACCAAAGTTGATGAAATTTCAGCTCAACGAGGGAAAAAGATACTCCTCTCGGTAAGGGTGCCACCTACAATTGAGGATTGCCTTAATAAAGGGTTGGATATCCAGGAATGGATACGCCTTAATCTGATCGACTTTGTGAGCATTGGCGTACATTGGCGGGGAGACCCATCTCTTCCTGTTGACAAATTCATTGATGATTTGGGCCCCGTGAATATTCCGATATATGCTTCTATTGATGACGGAGGCTACAAGCCTCGTGAAACATTCTCGCATGGTATGCTTAGAGGAATGGCATCGCATATTCTCGCACAGGGGGCCGACGGAATTTACCTCTTTAATCAGTACTATGGCGAATACAATTCAAAATACAACGGACAGCTACACCTTGAAGAAGGAGGGCAGGTTTGCCGAGTAATAATGCCTCAACTACTACAAGAACTTGGCTCATTAAAAACACTGGAAAACAGAAACAAAATTTATTGTTTATCTGACGGAACAGAAGAATATGGTATAAGACAAATTTCATCGCTTCCTCTAAAAGTCACGAAGAATACGCTTTCAAAAGCCCGGATTTTTATTGGCGACGATCCAGCCAAAACAGTCCCGGAGGAAGTTATTCTGTTTTGCAGGCTCAGCAATCCGTCGAACTGTGAAATTGCAGTGAATGGAGTAAAAATTGAGTCTGAAAAGCCAAATTATGTATCCTTGTACGACAAAACCAGGGGAATGACAGGAGACGACTGTGAATATGCATTCCAGGTTCCGATGAAAAGTATAATAAAGGGATACAATACCATTACTTTTAAAAGCATAGAAAATGATTTCGCGGTAAAACGTCTGGAAATTGCTCTTAAGTATGGCGATGTTGAAACAAATGGCTATTTCTAGAATTCATTATTTTTCTCAAATCCCCAGCCAGATACAGGTTGGGTGAAAATAAAGACAAAATAGCAAGTTTGGTTAGAAAGTAACAGGGCTGCACAGATAGAAACAACTATTCGGCAGCCCTTTTTTATTCTTACAAAATTCAATGTCTGCATAGAGTTCTATTCCGTTCTCCTCTTCAACTAAACAAACTTCTCCCTTTTTTGCAAGTTAAACAGTCCGTAGAGAATAAATACCACAATACCAACACCAAGGAATATTCTGTTTTTTGTAATCAGCCCCTGCCAGATTACTTCATTTAAGTTATCTGGAATTTGAAACGGGTTCAGAAATACATTCCATTGGGTTCGTTCTACCGAGTCGGACAAAATAATTAAGGCCACACCTATTAAAACCATTACTACTGCTGTTCCATTCCCGTTTTTTATTAAGGTTGAAAACATAAATGCCATTGAACCTAAAAAAACAATAGGATACATTAACTGATAAGCCATTTCAAAAACATTTATTTCATACAGCAGAACAGATGCCAGCAATGCAAATGCCAGGATAACGATAAAAATAAGTACGTAAATCATTACCAAGCGAACAAGCCATACTTTGTACCTGTAATTAGGAATACCAAATAATATTTCCAGCATCCTCGAATCATCATCGTTTTGAATACCAAACACCGAAGGATAAAAAATGAGCAACACCCCAGGAAAAATCAGCAATCCATAAATGGTACCATCAACAATGCTTTGCCGGTTCCAAACTGTTTGAATGGCAAAAAAGAGAAAGAACCCCAAAGCGGCCAGTAGGAACCACAGAAATTTGTTGGCAAAAATTATCTTCAAATTATATCTTATCATCTTTACTAGAATGACAAGCTGATTTCGAATATTTATACGTCTGTTCATTCTTTACTTTTTAAACAAAATCCTTCAATAAACACAAATACGCATCTTCAAGGTGTGGCGAAACATTTACCGCTCCCGGGTAAGGCAACTCTTCAGCCAAACAACGCACTTTTATATTTTCACCGTCTCGCATATGGTGAACAATCATTTGCTTATTGGCAAAATCATCAAATTCTTTTGCAGGAATAGAAAACTGCCAAACAAAATTATTCCCCATATTCACCATGTCTCCTGGCGAGCCAAAATACTTCAGATTACCACGATTAATAACAGCCACCTGGTTACACGAACTTGAAATATCTTCAATAATATGTGTTGAAAAGATGACAATACGTTCGCGGCTTAGCTCAACCAGCAAATTGCGGAAGCGTATTCTCTCGCGAGGATCTAGACCGGCAGTAGGTTCATCCACTACCAAAATTCGTGGCAGGTTAAGCAAAATTTGAGCAATCCCAATTCGCTGTTTCATTCCTCCTGAGAAAGAACCAATTTTATCGTTCCGCCGTTCGTACATATGAACATTTTTCAGAACATACTCCAGGCGTTCATTCCGGATCTTTGACTCTTTGATTCCTTTTAAAATAGCCTGATAGTCGAGGAACTCCCAGGCAGACATATTCTCATACGTTCCAAAAGCCTGTGGTAAGTAACCAATCAAGCCCTGTAGCTCTTCCCGGTATTTCTGGGTATCCATTCCATTGATCCAGATTTTTCCATAACTCTGCTCCAGAATTCCACAAACAATACGCATCATTGTTGATTTTCCGGCGCCATTTGGACCAAGCAGCCCAAACATACCGGTTTTTATCTCCATCGAAACACCATTCAGCGCCCTGAAAGGTTTCTTATGTTTGCCAATAACCGGGATTTGCCGTATCATATTAAAGTAGCCTCTGCGAAGCCCGGAAAAACGCCCCTGGATACGGGCAATGTTTACATTCTTTTTATGGATGTACTGACCTGAGCTGTAGATAACCAAAAGCAATAACCAAATAACGGCAACAAAAATTACCATTCCATGATTATCCCATTCACGGTAGAAATAAAAAACAAACACCAGCGGGACAAACCAATAAATCAGGCTCTTTATTATCCGGCTTATTTTCAAATATATTGGCTTTCCTTTCGCTTCGTACTTATTAACAAACACCTGGCAAACAGGCTCGTATAAAAGAAACAGAAAGAAATAAACTGCATGAGCCAGAATCCACATCCATAGACTGCTTTCCAGGTAAAAGAAAGTGAAATAAACCAGGAATACAAACAACGGCACCTGCCAAGCCAAGTCGTAGAAATCACGTATGTTTTTGTATTCTTTAAGCAATCCGGCTCTTTCCCTTATTTTTATTCCCGACTTCCACTCGCGAACAAAACGGCTATCGCGATCATATACTTTCACTAGTTTTCTTATACGAATAACTATCGGCTCATTCTCATCAATAACCCTGGAACTTGCTTGCCTCAAACTGGTCATTATAAAAGCAGTAACACCCGGAATAAGAATTATCAGCATCATAAAATCGAGTAGTTGCCAGAGAAATGCATCTACTTCAAGGTAGATAAAAATGGCCCCGCCAATAAATAAAATCAACTGCGTAATTTTAATTTTCCAGTTTAAAGACTTTAGCCAGTTCAGTGCATTTTCCATGCCTGCATAAAGCGTTGGAATAAAAATAAGTGTTAGCAATGTGCTCAATGCCAGTCCACCAATAACAGTAATGGCAAACGGAGCTCCGATAGCGCCAACATACTCTGCCTGCCCCATGGCCAGCGGAAACATCGCTACAATAGTTGTAATGGCTGTAATTAATATCGGACGTACACGAGATAGCCCTGAAGTCATAAGTGCGCGCGACATTCGATATCCACGCTTGCGCAGAATATTTGTAAAGTCAATTAAAATAATACCGTTATTCACCACCACTCCAAGCAAGATTAAAAAGCCGGTAAGTGTGTTGGCATTAAACAAACTGTTGCCCGTAAATATCAAAGCAAGAAATGATCCTACAGCTGCCAGCGGAACCGAAAACATTAGCACAAAAGGAGTAACCAACGATTCAAAAACCGAGGCAAGAATCATTAAAATAAGTATAAAGGCCGCAGCAATCAGAAAATAAAATTCTGAAAACTGATCCTCCTCATGAATTACCTCAACGGCAACGCCGGATGGCAATTTATACGAACTAACAATATCGTCAATTTCAAGACGGTATGCTTCCAGCAAATCGTTTGACTGTTCAGCTTCCTGCACAAATCGATATGTAAGTTCAATTTCTTTCTCCTGGTTTACCCGGGTAATTCTCGATACCCCGTTGGCATAAACCAGGTCGGCAATATCTTGCAGGTCGTATGTTGCGCCATCAGAATTGCTTATCTTAAGCTGCCGCAAATCTTCTATACTTTTGTCGGTATCTTCCTCCTCTTCTCCCTCCGGCAGCTTTTGCTTTATAACAATTTCATATTCTTCATTTCCTTGTTTAAAATTAACGCCCGAAGTAAATTCATTTGAAAAAGATCGTAATTCCGACGAGATATTTCCCAAAGTAATGCCGTACTCTGTAAGTAACAGTTGATTAAAAAACATATGAATCTCAGGGCGGTTACTTGATACACTTACGTTGGCGCTACGAATAGATTCCAGGTCTTCAATATAGTATTCCAAGTCGTCGGCAACGCCTTTCATTACTTCAAAATTTTCTCCTTTGATAACAATCCGCTCCTGGTTTGTTCCAATCCCCATGAAGCGGCTAAAATTTTGCGTGCCGCTACCAACACCTCCACCGCCGCCACCTCCGCGAAAGCTTGTACTTGAAGTGGGAGCCGTTAAACTAATATTAGCCTGAGCAATATTCTGAACGCGCTTTTCCACATCATCTTTAATCTCTGCAATTGTGCGGTCGTCTATATCTTTGTAATCATCTTTTAATATTATTGTCAGAATAGCTTCTTCTGCCTGTACTTTTGAAATCACATCCTGTTTCTCTGCAACATCTTCCAAACGGCTTTCCACCTCTTTTACCACCAAATCAGTCGATTCGAGTGTTGAAGCAGTAGGCATGGTTACATATACAGAAAATTGTGTTTCCTCAACTTCTTCCAGATTATTCACGCTAATAGCCAACACTATAAACATGGCAACAAAAAACACAACAATAGCTCCGATGATGGTTCCTGCCGGCTTGCGCATACTCGATTTTAGCAGAAGAATATATATCTGGATTATCCGGTTATTGGTGGTTACTTTTTCATAGAAAATATTGTGGGAAGCTTTTCCTCTTAATAAAACATGTGCAGCCATTGGAATAAGCAAAAGAGCCACAAACAATGAAACCATTAATGTTGAAATGATAGAGACTCCCACATGCAACCCCAGCAATTTTACCATGTATTCAGAAGAAAATACAAAAGGCAGAAATACCGTTACCGTGGTTAACGTAGCGGCAACAATGGAACGCCACACCTCCTGTGTTCCCTGAACTACAGCACGATCTGCATTAAATCTTTTCCCTGAGAGCCTATAAATATTTTCAAGCACCACCACACTATTGTCCAACAACATACCAATGGCAAGCACCAATCCTACCAGTGTTAAGCTGTTGAGCGAAATATTAAAAGCATAAAATAAATTGAAAGCCGTAAAAACGGAGATAGGGATAGCCAGCGCAATAAACGAAACAATGCGCATATTCTTCAGAAACATCCACAAAACAAAAATGGCCAGCAACCCGCCCACCATGGCCAGATTAATAATCTGGTCGATATTCTTTTCCATGGTTTCGGCAATATTGGTTTGTACCACAATTTCTACATCTTTGGCAGCCAGCTTTTTGTTCAACTCAATAATCCGGGCTTCTACCTTATGAGACAAATCAATAAGGTTAGCCTGCGAATCGCTTACCAGCAGCATTGAAACTGCGTCCAGACCATTAATACGGCTAATGGTTTCTTCCTCCTTTACCCCAAAATAAACATCGGCTACGTCTTTCAGGTAAATTGGCCCGTCTGCTACAACCACATTTTCAATATCGGAAACATTATCATACTCGGCCATTACATGAACGAAATATTGCTTATCAGCATCATGTAAATACCCAACAAAGGTACGATTGGAAGATCCTTGAGTAATAGCCTGCTGTATTTCTGATGGTGTAATATCATATGCTTCGCAGGCCGCCGGGTCGTAGGTAACTTCAATGGAACGCTCTTTCCCTCCGTAAACAGAAACCGATGCAATTCCGTCCACATTCTCCATATCGGCAGTAATTTCCTTGTCAACAATATTCCGAATCCTGTCCGTACCTCCGCTCCCACGCACCTGCAACTCCATAAACTGATTGGTTAACTGCCCAATATCTACCCGGTTTACAGTGACAACAAAATTACCATCCAACTCATCCGTAACCTGATCTATTTTTTCCTGCAATTTCAGGAAAGTATATTTAAAATTGACATTCTGTTTAAAGCTTACCTGAATAGAAGCCGAACGGTTGTTTAGTGACGATTCCATGCTTTCGATTCCTTCCATGGTGCCAATGGCGCCCTCAATAGGAATTACTGCCTGGTTCTCCATGTAACTTGGGTCGACTTCAATTCGTGAATTTATTTGAACATAAAGCTGTGGAAGTTCGGCATTTGGCATAAGCTCAACCGGCAGTCGCTTATAGGAAATATACCCCAACAAGGTTAATCCTGCAAACAACATACTGATAAGCACTTTTCTATTTATGATGAATTTCATCCTGAGAGAATTCTGATTTTATATTTGCTCTGCTACAAATTTATTCTTCCGTACAAAGAGATTTTTAAACCTGTCTAATACATCATACACACAAGGAATAACAACCAGCGTAAGCAAGGTAGAAGTAATTAACCCACCTATAACTGCAATTGCCATTGGCGAACGCAACGAAGCGCTTTCACCAAACCCAATGGTTAGAGGAAGAAGTGCCAGCACCGTTGTTAAACTGGTCATTATTATCGGTCGTATTCGCTGTTGCCCTGCATATATAATAGCATCTTTTCTTTCCATCCCTTCGCGCATTAACTGGTTAATCCTGTCAACTAGAATAATCGAGTCGTTTACCGCAATACCAACCAGCATAATTATTCCGATAATAGCCATAATATTGATGGTCTTACCCAAAATAAAGAATGTAATGATTGTTCCAACCACTGCCAGCGGAATGGTCAACAGAATGGTAAACGGATGAATCAACGATTCAAACTGCGATGCCATAACCATGTAAACCAGCACAATGGAAAGCAGCAGTGCAAACGTCAGGTTGTCCATTGATTCCTGACGTTTTTCTTCTTCTCCTGTAACAGAAATCCGGTAGTCACGTGGCAAATCAATTGTTGATGTTGCCTTCCGAATATCTTCAGAAACGTGATCGAGCGCAACTCCATCTTGCAATTGCGCTGTAATTTTTCCAATACGGCTCTGGTTTCTTCTAAAAATCTCTTTCGGGGAAACACCGTAAGTAATGGTCGCTATTTCACTTAACCTATATTCCTCAGAACCCGAAGTAATGGTAAGTTGGTCAATATCATTTAATCCCTTCTCTGGTATTTTAATGGTAATATCGCTCATTTCCCCATTTTGCTCCAGCTCGCCGGCATCTTTTCCTTCCAGCTGATCCTGCAATTGAGAGATAACCGAACTGATATCTATACCATACATACCTGCCCGCATACGATCCACTTTTATTTCTACTTCGGGCGCGCCATCTTCAATGGATGTTTGTATATTAAACAGCTCTCCCATGGACATCATCTTCTCTTTTACCTGATTTACGATGGTTTCAATTTCATCCAAGTCTTCTCCCCGGATCTCAACTACAACTGGTGCTTCTTCGGTTCCAAGTATAGATTTCAAAGCACTCTCATCTTGCGCAAAACTCACCTCCAATCCTGGAATATCTGCCGTTAGCTTATCTATGGTCTCAACTACATTCTGAGCCGAAATGGTTGACTCCGGACTCAAAATTATTTTGATTTGTGCTGTATTTTCACCTTGAAAGACTGAATTCTCGTCGCCCTCAATTCCTGATGAAGGCCCGGCTTGTGAATATATTTTATCCAGGTTATCTCCCAGATAGTCGGTTAAAATGGCCTCTAAATTCTGAACCGTTGATTCAGTACGTTCGAGCGTTGTACCCTCCTGCAATTTTAAATCAATGGAAAATTCATGTGTTTCGGTTTTTGGCATAAACCCGGTACCAATAAACGGCACTAAAAATACAGAGCCTACTACCAATAAAGTTGTAAGAATAATCACTATCCATTTTACGTGCAGTATCCTTTCAAGGAAACGGCCGTATCCACCTACTTTTACCGACTTATGCTTCACCGGCATTTTTTTATTTTTATAGAACAGGTGATACAGCATGGGGATAAGGAATATAGCTACAAACAATGACGAAATAAGAGAAAATGCCACCGTCCAGGCCTGATCTTTAAATAACTCGCCCGATGCACCGTGCATATATACAATAGGGAGAAATACCACAATGGTTGTAAGGGTTGAAGCTGTAATAGCACCTCCCACCTGCGAGGTTCCAACAATAGCTGCTTCTTTCACACTCATTCCATTCTCATGGTTTCTGAAAATATTCTCCATAACAACAATGGCATTGTCAACAAGCATTCCGGCGCCAAGCGCCAGCCCACCCAATGTCATAATATTTATGGTGAGATCATTAAAGTACATAAGGTTGAATGTGGCGACAATAGAAACCGGAATAGCCAAACTCACAATTAGTGTGGTACCCAAACGCCTCAGAAACAAGAACAAGATAACCACAGCCAACAAAATTCCCAGCAACGCCGACTCTTCCACTTCCTTAATAGCATCGCTAATAAACTTCCCCTGGTTGGTTACCTGTGTTAACTTATAACCCGGAAGAGCTTTTTCTATCTGTACCAGAGCTTCTTTTATTTGCTCAACTGCTTTTACTGTATTAAAGCGGGTTTCTTTATAAACAGAAAGTCCAACACACCTTTCCCCATTAATATGAACTATATTCTCAGGCTCTTTATTTGAAAAAGAAACAGTTGCAACATCTCTTAAATAAACCGGAGCTTTCTCAATTCTGCTATCGTCATCTGTTCCAGAACGAACAGCTTTATAACCTACAATCAGGTTTTCAAAATCTTCCACATTCTGTAAAAGGCTCACTCCCTTTACTATATATTGCAATCCCATTTCACTAATCTGACCACCTGAAACATTTTGGTTAAAATTCTGAATCCGGGTGCTGATTTCATCTATGGTAAGATTTTGTGCCTCCAGCCGGTAAGGATCGGTATTTATTACGACTTCACTTTCTTCCTGTCCTGACAACTCAACCTCTGCAACTCCCTCCAAACGCACCAATTCGTTACGAATATAACTTTCCGCCACCTTCCGGATTTCATTCATATCTTTTATCTCGTCGTGCGTTAAAGCAATCAGCATAACAGGAGATGTATTCGGATCGTGTTGTGTAATTTTTAACTCGTCAATTTCGGAGTTCTGGGTTAGTGTATTTAGTGCCTTTTGCAAATCAAGGAAAGCCTCATCCATATCCTTGTTCCAGGCATATTCAACTGTAATCTGTGCCGACCCCACTTTTGAAACAGAAGTTACCTCAACTACATCAGACTGGCGAATTGCAAGCGCTTCGATGTTTTCCACAAATTGTTTTTCCATTTCTTCGGGAGGTCGCTCTCCCGATTGAATCTCAACGAAAATCCGTGGTGAATTTAAGTCGGGAAATAAATCAACTCCCAGTTTGCCCGATGAAATAATTCCTAACAGGCTAACTCCCAAAACGACCATAAAAATAGTTACCGGGTAATTGACAGAAAATTCAGTTAATTTCTTCATGCTAAATAATTTTCTAATAATTCACCAGGCAACCTTTTAAAGAATAACTTTAACTTTCGACCGGTCGCGTAATGTTTCGAAACCTTTAATAATAAGCCGATCATTCTTGCTCAGCCCTTCAATTACTTCTACGTTTTCCTGATTTTGAATACCTGTAGTAATCCAACGATCTTCAGCAGTGCTATTTCTTCCTACTACAAATACATACTTCCCGCGGTTCCCTGTCATGATAATATTTTTAGGAATAACAATGGTGCTATCTTTATGTGCAGTAATAATATCTGCCTTTACAAACATTCCCGGACGGAGTTTCAATTTTGGGTTATCAACTTGAATTACTCCTTTAAATGTCCTGGTTTCTGTACTAATAGCCGGCGAGAGTTCTGTAATATGCCCCTGGAGTGTATCTTCTGCAATTGTATAGTTGGTAACAATTGCCTCCTGACCAAGCTCAACTTCTGAAATGTTTTTTTCCGGCAGATTAATTTCCAGATACATTTTATCATAGCCCATCATACTAACCATTTCGGTACCTGAAGCGACACGGGTTCCACCGGTATAATAAGGCAGGTCTACAATTATACCGGAGAAAGGAGCAACAATATTCATTTTTGCCATCTTAATTTGTGCACTTTCATAACTATATTGAGCATTGGTTTTTGATACTTCCGAGTTTCGCAATTCGTACAGAGTAACCCCGCCTTTATCGTATAACGATTTTTGTTTTTCATATTCCTGCTCAGAAATTTCCAGATTAAGTTTTGCAGCATTGATGGCAATTCCATTTTCATATTCATCGTCTTCCAAACGAATGATCACCTGTCCTTCCTTTACCCGATCGCCTAGTTTGAACGGCCGTCCGGTTTGCGGATTTTTCATTACGTGATATTGCCCTGCAATTTCAGCATTTAACGTGGTTTCGAAAGTTGCTTTTGCTGTTCCGGTAGCATTAATATACTGGTTAATACTTTGCAGCTTCACATTTTCAACTGATACAGGAACTGCCAGCTCGGTATCACTGCTTGAAGTCTGATTGTTGCATGACATGGCCATTGCAACGATTCCTAAAAGTAAAAGTAATCTGCTATTTTTCATTTCAATTTGATTTTTCCAGGTTTATTTCTTGTCTTTTAAATAGAGCTCTGATGGCAAAATGGCCTCACTTTTTTCAAAATCGTATAAACTTTGGATTTTAAGGTTCAGCAATTCAATCTTGTAATTAATGAGCGCCTGAGCTGAAGCTACTTTTTTCTGCGATAGTTGCGATTGATAAAGATTAAGATCCATACCCGTAAGATCGCCATTTTCATATCTCTCAAGATTAATTTCGTAGGTTAGCTCTGCATTTACCTCGTTCTGTTTTGCAATTCCTATTTGTGTTTGCTGGTTTAAAACATTCCGATAAGCCTGTCTTATTCCAATAATAATCCCATTTTTCTCGTCGGAATAATTTAATTTTTGCGATTCGATCATTGCTTCCTGCGCAGCAATACGGGCTTTCTTTTCTCCCCAGTCGAACAACGGAATACTGAAAGTTAACGCTACAGACGGGCTTTTAGTTGGATTATCATAAACCCTCCCCAGATTCCCGTTGTCGCCGGTAATTCCATAGCGAAGATTAAGTGCTCCTTCAAATTCATTCAGCGCTTTTGTCTCAATCATATCAAACTGACTGGTTTCAATATCAATTTCCCGCTGACGAAGTTCCATCCTTGATTTTAACCCATTTTCAATGGCCTTATCCAAATCTATTTTTACCGGATCGGCAGCAACATTGGCCAAAACCGAGATATCTTCAAACAAATCCATGCCGAGATACAGCTTTAACTGATCTTTTGCATTCTCCATTGTAACTTCATCATTCTGAACGGTTGATTTAGAAGTAGCCAGGTTTAATTCAGCCTGATATAACTCTTCTTTTGCGGCCAAACCTGCTTCAACTTTATTACTAATAATATCGTAGCTTTTCTGTGTATTTGCAAGTTCCTCTTTAGCAATATTTAAATTCATTTGTGCCATATACACACTGTAGAAATACTGGGTAACATTTTTCTCCAGGTTTAAACGCTGAATGGCATAACTGATATTGGCATTTTCATAGTTCAACTCCAACTCTTTTAGCTGTAGCTTTAACCTATTATAAGTAAAAAGAGGCTGGTTTAAATTCAGATACAGGTTATTATAAAAAACTTTACTTTCTGAATCGGTTGCATCAGAATTACTATTCTGCCATCCAAATTCATTGGTTAACGACAAAGTACCATCGGTTACCAAAATAGGCTGTTGCACCTTAAATAATGCATTTGTTGTAAGGTTCTCGTTGGTGTACCACTGCGACACCCGACTGTCAAACCGGCGATTTCGGCTATAATCCAACGCTGATAAGTCAAGAGAAAACCTTGATTTTAATGCTGCCCGTTGAGCTTCCAGGTTTTTTTGGTAGCGTTCCAGGTTTAACAACGATTGCTGTATATCGGGGCTTCCCGTCTCAGCATACTGTAATGCTTTTTCGAGTGTTAATACTTCTTGTGCATTTACGCCTGAAATGCATAGCAATATTACCAAACCCAGCATTGTAATCTTTTGCATTGCTTTAACTTTTATTGAATTCATTTTTATTGCATTTGCTTTTTATAGCTCTACTAATTTTACTGCATCGGCAAAAATCATCTTCAATTGCGACTTATCAGAAAGTTGAACCAACGCTGTATCGGGCGAAAAATAAAATGAGCCCAAATGATTCCATCCTTCATCTGCATTTTGCACATCCAGCTCCTGTTCTTCCGGGCCATCATCAGCATAAATAGTAAATCGATAGCTCCCTTTTTCATCGTCGCCACCTCTTCCACGACCAAAGCGGCGTGGTTTATATAAATAGTAATATACATCGTAATATCCTGCTTTTTTAATGGGAACATGCCACCGAGCAAATTGCGTTCCGTCACCTCCTTTCAGATAGTATCCGGAACGAATATATTCACCATAAAAATCGGAATTCGTAACTGCCGTCCAATGAGACGGCGGACGCCAGTAGTTCATCCCTGAATATTTCTGTGAAGTTTCATCCTCATCCAATATCCATTTTTCCAGAAGGCTTTCCGTGCGGTTACTTGTTATTTCAAATTCAGGATCTTCATTATCCACAATAATTTCATTGGCCATCGACTTTTGTACCGGAACATCAAGAATTTTTTCGCCTTCAAAAGGTACCGCCCTGGAATCTTCCTGAATATCTCTAAACCCTTCGGTTAAAAGTTGAGGGATATTCTGCGAAGTCATTGTATTCAATAACACCATTCTCGGATCAGCATCCAGCAAATAACTCACTTGCTTGGTTTGATGTGGTTCCAGATGGATAAGTTTATTAATCATATCATCAGAACCTCCGCCTCCTCTTCTCGGTCCGCCAAATCCACCCAAACGAAATGAAAGCTTTACCAACCCTTCAACATCTGAGAAATTAGTAACTTTCAATGAAATCATTGTCCGCATCATACCGCCTGATTTTACTTTTACAGCATTAATCGGCGAAAACAAATACCCGGGAAGCGTTTTGGCTTTAAACCACTCATCCATCATTGGAATCAGCTGAATTCCAAATCTCCCGTCAATCTGTTTGTCAAATTCCTCAAAAGAAATATTCTTGAACTTATAATCGCTTAATACTTTTTGCAAAAATGTTTCAAATTCAGTTTGCCCGGCTTTCCATTCTACCAACGAAAAAAGAACATCGCCTTTTAACTTTATCACATTATCAATAATCTTTTTCTGCCCCGGGTCGGCAAGTATTTCTTCAAAGGTACTGTCCTGAAGAGCAATATTTGCCTTTTCATCTTCGCTAACTCCCGACATGTTCCGCATAAAGACCGAACGCATATCAGTGGACTGATTCTTAAGATAAGCTTCAAAAATACGATTTGTAATGGGCCATTTATCCGATTGAATATTGTTCTGAAAATTGTAAAGCATAGGAAAAACAAAATAGGGACTGGCTGATTCCTGAACATTCATACCTCCCCGTCCGCCGCGAAAATCCCGCTGTGTTTCTTCTGTAAACGTATTCAAAAAATCGCCCAATGCCCTTTCCTGGGTGTCAGCAGGAGTCATACTTCCACCACCTCTGTTTCCCCAGCGTTGCATTCTCTTTTTCTGTCCTTCAAAATCAGCTTCGCGTAGCATAAATCCTTTTTCAGGAACCAGTACTTGCTCTGGCTGAACATATTCCTGGTTCGAAGTCCAGGTACGCTCATATGTTTTTAGCTGTGCTGGAACCTCTACCAGCGAAAGTCTCTCAGAAGCATACTGCAAATTATAGGTTCTTTCGAAATCTTCAAACCGCTCGCTTATCAAACTCGAAATAGTATCTTTTATATCCGGAAATTGATCAGAGAAAAAATCATGGCCTTTCGTATACCAGACACTGTACTCAATGCCTTTTTCTTCTATTTTTTTCTGTTCGTATTGCCCAATAGCAAGTGATATCTGTGTTAGCGGATGTTCACATTTAAAAGAAAACTCACCTGGCCCATCTTCCACAACCAGTCCCTGAGAAATGGCTTTCAGGCTGGCAGAGGTTTTCACTTTCAAATCAAAATTAATAAACTGTGGCTGATACCAACTAACGTCTTCTGTACTATAAGTTACTCCTGCTTTAGGATACCAGTTTGCCTCGGGTGTAAGCAAAACATAGCCGGGAGTTAAGAAAGCATAACGTTTGTCTACATTAATCACAAACTTCCCATATTTTTCCTGAATCGTTTCTTCATCTATATCCAAATAGCAAAGCGACTCGTCTATTACCCCTGAATATGTGAAAGTTAAATTGGCCTCTTGCCCCGGTTCTAAACCTTCGTTATCTGAAATTATAATAAGATGGCGTTCCCGTTTAAAAGAAACAGTTTTGTCATTTAGCTTTAATTCTGATATTTCCAACCCGTCGTTCAAACTAAATATTAACTTTTTTAGCACTGTTCCTGTTTCGTTCTTGACTTTTAGCACCGAGGAAACATCAATCGTTTCTCCTTTATGATCAAGCGAAACAGATTCGCTTAACACAACAGGTACTTTCTCTTTTACATATTTATTGTTCAACTCCACAGCTTCCGCCCTCAACTGTTCTGCTTGTTTAAACTGATTAATATGATTGTAAGCTAGATATCCGCCTGCTCCAATAAACACGATACTAAACAATAAAGAAAACCAGGTCATCAACTCTGACTGAGGCAAACGTTTTAACAGGAAAATCGTTAAAAATATAAATCCCACCCCCAGGAAGAAATAAATTCCCCGGTGCATCAATATTACATTCAGATTACCAAAGCCCACTATATCCGAGCTAAGCATGGGAATATTGAACGCCATATAATCAAAAATATAATAGAATTTTGCCTGTATAAGAAAAAGCGTAATTCCAATATAGCCAAGTATTAAAACAAATGTAATGGCCTGGTTTCGGATAACGCTCATGAGTAAAAAGGCAAGCCCCATTATAAAAACGAGTGTGGGGATACTAATTGCCACCAAATAAACCCCATATGAAACCCAACTAATGGCAGTGCCCTGCGCAAGCATATTAAATATTAGCGCCATGAGCACAACAGCGATATTCAAAAACAGAAAAACCTGAAGGTTCCCCCATGTTTTTCCAATAACATATTCTCCGTTGGTCATGGACCGCATATAAATAACTTCGGTTGTATCGAGTTTTTTATCACGTTTCAAAAAATCGGAGGCAAGAAAAACAGCAATAATCGCCTGTGCCACATTTAAAATCAAAAGATTAAAATAGGGAATTGCACTGGGAATACTCCGGATAGCCCAGCCTTCGCCGCCGCCACCCTGGATGATCATCCCAAAGTTCATTCCAAATAATACAAGAAGTGACAGAATACTAAAAATCCGAAAAAACCAACTGCGTAACAGTGTTTTACGCTCGTACCTGGCAATAGAAAATATATTATGCAACGAAATCATTGTATTCAGTTTTTAATCTTTTAAGCATTCGACCATTGATTTAATTTGTTTTCCATGAAATGCACATAAGCATGCTCCAGGTTTGGCGCAATAGGTTGACCGTGATATCCGTTAATATCAGGAGTTACCACCTGCACTTCCCAGCCTCCGTCAATAGGAATGGTAGAAATTATCGGATATTTTTCATTGATTTCAAGGTACTCCTTTTCTGTTGCTCTCACTAACCACACATTTCCCTCTGCTTCTTTTACCAACTGCTCAGGCGAACCTGCAAATGCAAGTTTCCCTTTATTCAGCAGAGCCATATTATCACAAGTACTCGATATATCTCCCACAATATGCGTAGAGAGAATAATAATAACATCGCGGGTACTAATGGTTGACAGTAAATTTCTAAAACGAATGCGCTCCTCTGGGTCAAGGCCAGTAGTAGGTTCATCAACAATAATTACTTTAGGATCGTTTATAAGTGCCTGTGCAATTCCCAAACGCCTCTTCATCCCACCCGAAAGTTTATTGGCATTCCGATCGCGTGCTTCAAAAAGCCCCACTTCTTCCAGCATCTGTTCAACAGCCCTCCGCCGTACAGCACTATTTTTCATACCCGCTAAACGAGCTGCATAATCAAGGAACTCATATGTTTTTAACTTCGAAAAAAAACTAAAATCCTGCGGCAAATAACCAAGCATCGAACGAATCTCTCTTCTGTTCCTGGCCAAATCGAGGTCGTCCACCATCACCCTTCCACTGGTAGGTTTCATAAGAGTAACTAAAATGCGCATTAACGTTGATTTCCCTGCTCCATTTGGTCCAAGAAGACCAAACATTCCATTGGGTATTTCCAGGTTTAAGTCTTTTATTGCATAGCTTCCGCCACGATAAATTTTATTTAGATTTTCGATTCTTATATGCACGGTTTACAATCTTGTTTTTATTAAACACTGACTTGGACTCATCTGTATGGCAATAGTTTAAAATTTAACGCAAAATAATCTCCGGAATATAACGCCAGATGAGAGCCAACACAAAATCAATTATCACTAATTTCTCAACCAAGCTAACAGTATCTCAACTATTCTCTTCATACCAATACTACTTAGTTATTTATTAACCTAAGATAATCAAAAAGATACTTATTAAAATCAGTAATTTCCACAATTTACTCAAATTAAAAAGCCCCGGTTTTCCGAGGCTTCCTGCCTTCTGTAGTTGCTAACCCTTATTATGAACCACATCAAGACAATGTTCAACAAACCTGAACATTCTGCTTTTCTTTACAGAATACTCACAGGTTTAAATTCAAAATCACTAAAAACTATGCGTTTAATATCTATAGTATTAGGACTGCCATAACCGTTTTAAGTTACATTCTTCATGCTGAAATCAACCAACAGCTATCCAAAACCGGCTTATATACAAAAACCAACCAACCAATAACAAAAAAGAGGCGCTGCATAAGCAACACCTCTTTCAGCACCATTCTCTAATTCTAATTATTTTTCCAGGTTATAAGTATATTCGTTGTTAAACGAACTTAAAACCACTCTGTAATTTCCTTTGGCAAGTTTTGAAAGGTCGTAACCAGAAGAGATTGCAAACTCGTTACCTAATTTTGTTTCATAAACCAAACCTCCGTCATTTCCATAGAAGTACAATTTTGTGTTGGCTTTATCAAAATTCAGGTAAGAAAGTTTCAACACACCATCAGCATAATCAAAGTAAGGATCAAAAGTCACTTTTGAATCTCCTACTGAAATTCCTTTATGGTTAACAGCGAAGCCTTTTGATAAGTTTGTGTCATTAACTTTCAGATTCATTACATAGTTACCTTCCTTTAGATCGGCAAAATCAAAAACCTTTTTGTAATCAGTTAATGGTTTGTTTGATCTTTTATAATATACCATTTCACCATCTTTGGTTTCCACACTCAATTCAAAGTAGGCTGCATTGTTGTTTGTAATTGCAACGATTGCCCTGTCGGCAGTCAATGGAATTACATTCATTTTCGGTTTCTCAACTGCGCTTGCAATTGCTACAATCGCAACCGCTGTTACTGTCATTAAAAATTTAATTGTTTTCATAGCACTCAACTTTATTCGTTCAACATAAATGTCGATACAAACATATATGTTTTTCAACATACTGCTGTAAAACATATCAAAAAATCATGTCGATTAAATAATTTATTAACATTCAAATTAACACTACTATTTCAAACAACTGTAAACACCTGTATAACAATATTTAAAGAAAAAAAACACTCTTTTACAAATATTATGCCAAACAACAAAAAGACATGTTAAATAATTTTTATATACATTCGTAAAAAATCAAATGATGGAAGTAAATATTCTGCAGTTATTGGCTGGAGCGCAGGAATCACGAGGACTAACGATAATAATCGATGTTTTTAGAGCTTTTTCTACAGCCTGCTATGTTTCACACCTTGGAGCCAAAAAAATCATTCCCCTGGGAGATATTAACAATGCTTATGAACTAAAAGAGAAAAATCCGGAGTTTATATTAATAGGAGAAAGAAACGAACAAAAACCTCCGGGATTTGATTTTGGAAATTCACCCACACATTTATTAAAGACCAATTTACAAAACAAAACAATTCTTCATACCACCAGCTCCGGAACCCAAGGAATAGCCAATGCCAAACAAGCCAGCGAGATTATTACCGGTAGTTTTGTTAACGCAGGCGCCATTGTACGCTACATCAAACTACGCAAGCCCGAAACCGTATCATTGGTTTGCATGGGCTATGCCTGCGAATCTCCAACCGACGAAGATACTCTTTGTGCCATATATATAAAAAATGAACTGGAAGGAAAGCCAAACAATTTTTCTAAAATGGTTTCAACAATAGAAAAAGGTTCGGGAGCAAGATTTTTCGCACCTGAGAAACAAGAGTGGTCTCCCAAAACCGACTTTAAACTTTGCCTCGACTTAAATCGTTTCAACTTTGTGTTAAAAGTTGAAAACGGCAACGACCTTAACTATCTTCGCAAAATTGAAATTTAGTACTTTCAAAAAAAATAAAGAATACGTTAACAATGAAAAAATATAATTTTGATGAAATCGTTCCACGCGAAGGAACAGATTGTATAAAATACGACGGACGAGAATGGGCCTTCAAAACCAAAAATGTCCTCCCACTCTGGGTAGCAGACATGGATTTTAAAACGCCCGACTTTATCACAACAGCAGTAAAAGAAAGAGCTGAACACGAAATCTATGGATACACGTTTAAATCAGAGGAGTACTTTGAAGCCATAGCAGGCTGGATGAAACGGCGCCACCAATGGGAGGTAAAAAAAGAATGGATATCTTTTAGCCCTGGAGTTGTTGCCGGACTAACGCTTGCTATAGAAACATTTTCCAATCCTGGCGATGAAGTTATCGTGCAGCCGCCAGTCTATTTTCCATTTTTTGATTGCATAAAAGGCACCAAAAGGAAAATGATAGAAAATCCTTTAAAGATTGAAAATAACAGATATACATTTGATTTCGAGGATTTAAAATCAAAAATCACAGAGAATACCAAACTATTGATGCTCTGTAACCCACAAAACCCGGGCGGAATGGTCTGGACAAGCGAAGAGCTCAGCAAGCTTTCCAGTATCTGTCTTGAAAATAACATTATGGTTATCTCAGATGAAATTCATTCAGACTTAATACACAACAAACATAAACACATCCCTTTTGCAACACTTTCGGAAGAAGCGGCTAACAACTGCGTGGTTTGTATGGCCCCCAGCAAAACATTCAATGTTGCAGGACTGGCATCGTCTGTAGTAATCATTCCCAACAAAACCAAGTTTGCCCGTTACGAAAGAGCACTGGGAGTGGGACACCTTGGCATGGGAAATATTTTTGGAACCATAGCAATGAAGGCCGCATACACGCATGGCGACGAATGGCTGGCGCAAATGCTTGATTATTTATGGGGAAACTACCAATTATTGGAAGAGTTCTTCAAAACCAAACTTCCAAAAGTAAAGGTGATGAACCTGGAAGCAACCTACCTGGTTTGGCTCGATTTTACTGCATATGAAATGAATGACGATGAACTTAGCAAATTTGTGATAGAAAAAGCTAAAGTTGGGCTAAATAACGGCGGTAAATTCGGGCAAGGCGGAGATGGCTGGCTTCGAATCAATATTGGCTGCCCCAGGAATATTTTACAAGAGGCGCTCGAAAGACTGGAAAAAGCATTTAATAACTAAAAATAACTGCAAGGTTTTGTTTTTACAGAAAGCAGAACCTTGCAAGCAACGAACAGGCTGAAAAAAACTTAATAATTCTGTTCAACCCACCCAACCACTTCAGTAACATCCAGGTCGTTCATGCACCTGAAATGTTTTTTAGGGCACCTGTTTTGGCCCAACTTTGAACACGGCCGGCAGTGAAGTTCCTTCACCTCCATTATTTTCGATTCAGGAGCAGGCAAATAGGGAAACATCCCAAACCCGGGAACTGTATTTCCCCAAAATGAAAGAATTTTCTTTTTAAAGCCAGCAGCAACATGCATCAATCCCGTATCGTTTGTTAAAACAACATGGGCGTCGCGAACCAATGAAGCCGACTGATTAAGACTGATTTTACCTACGTAATTCAGCACATTCCCTTTTGACTGAGACAGAATCCATTCACCATCTTTATACTCCGCCTTTCCTCCAAGAAGAATGACCGGATAATTAAGCAAGCTACAAATCTCAGAAACTTTTGCCACCGGAAGTCTTTTGGTTGCGTATGTTCCAGCAATTACAAAGGCCACAAACCCTTTTTGAAATATTTTGGGCAAATCTTCTTTTCTAAAACACTCCCCTTCAGGAATAAAAAAATCAAGTCCTTTCATATCGTTTTTCACGCCAAAAGACGAGAGTGTATTCATATACCTGTCAACAACATGATTATCAGAAAGAAAATTCATTTTAAACTGCACCAGCAAAAATTTCTTAAAGTTTAACTTCTCAAACGAAAAGGACGGAACATGCAGTCCTGCTTTTATACGGTTACTTCTGAAATTCTGATGCAGATCGATTATGAAATCAAAATTCTCTTTCTCAAGAGAAGCAATTAAGTCATGAATATTCTCAGCAAAGGAATGTATTTTATCGATATAAGGATTTGCCTGCAATAATGAAGCATACCTATGCTTGGTTACAAAATGTATTTCGGCATTTTTCAGCTGTTGTTTCAGGCAGCGAAAAACCGGTGTAGTTAACACAATATCACCAATGGAACTAAGCCGTATAACCAGATACTTCATTTCTTAGATATAAAATAAAAACCCCGAAGTTTCTTTATTCTTCGAGGTAATATAATAATTTTTATCTCTACGAAAAAGCTATGTCGACTCAACCAGGATAATAATTTTATTAGATTTATTTTCAATTATACCACCATCAACATCAAACAGGTGAACCTTATCTTCTTTCTCTACCACTTTTATGGTTCCTTTTCCCAGTATTGAAATGATGGGAGCATGATTTTTCAGAATTTCAAAACCACCGTTACTCCCTGGCACTTGCACTAGTTTAACCTCTCCTCCAAATACTCTTTTATCGGGTGTAATAATTTCAAGAAACATAATGGTAGTTATTAATTATCGGCAAGCATTTTCTCACCACGTTCGATAGCTTCTTCAATGGTGCCCACCAGGTTAAATGCTGCTTCCGGGTATTTATCCACTTCGCCGTTCATTATCATATTGAATCCCTTTATTGTATCTTCAATAGAGACCAATTTTCCCTCAAGCCCTGTAAATGCAGAAGCAACAAAGAAAGGCTGAGAGAGAAAACGCTGAACACGGCGTGCCCTGTGAACAACCAACTTATCCTCTTCCGAAAGCTCATCCATCCCAAGAATGGCAATAATATCCTGCAATTCCTTATAACGCTGAAGTAACATTTTCACATCCTGTGCACACTTATAATGCTCCTCGCCAACAACATCAGCTGTTAAAATCCGCGAAGTTGATTCAAGCGGATCGACAGCAGGATAAATTCCAAGTTCTGAAATCTTACGACTTAATACTGTTGTAGCATCCAGGTGGGCAAATGTCGTTGCCGGCGCCGGGTCAGTTAAGTCATCTGCAGGAACATAAACTGCCTGTACAGAAGTAATAGAACCATTTTTTGTAGAAGTAATCCTTTCCTGCATCACTCCCATTTCTGAAGCCAATGTAGGCTGGTAACCTACAGCAGAAGGCATTCGTCCAAGCAAAGCGGAAACCTCGGAACCGGCCTGCGTAAACCTGAAAATATTATCAACAAAAAACAAAATATCACGACCTCCGCCTTTTGTTCCATCTCCATCGCGCAAACTCTCGGCAATAGTCAAACCCGACAAAGCCACCCTTGCACGGGCGCCCGGTGGTTCGTTCATCTGACCAAAAACCATTGCAAGTTTTGATTTTTTCAAGCTTTCATTATCAACTTTGGAAATATCCCAACTCCCTTTGTCCATGGATTCTTTAAACTCTTTTCCATAATCAACAATGTCTGCTTCAATCATTTCACGGAGCAAATCATTTCCCTCCCGGGTACGTTCACCAACACCTGCAAAAACAGACAACCCACTATGTGCCAAAGCAATGTTATTAATCAACTCCTGGATTAAAACAGTTTTCCCTACACCGGCACCTCCAAATAAACCAATCTTACCTCCCTTTGCATAAGGTTCAATAAGATCAATAACCTTAATCCCCGTATATAATACTTCTGTTTCTGTGGTTAAATCTTTATATTTTGGTGGTTCATTATGAATACTCAGTCCCTCTTTGGGCAACTGCTCCATGCCATCTATTGAATCTCCAATTACGTTTAACAACCTCCCGAGAGCGATTTCCCCCTTTGGCATTGTAATTGGCCTCCCCGTTGAAACAACATCCATCCCACGCTTCAAACCATCAGTTGCATCCATTGCAATGCAACGAATGGTATTCTCTCCAATATGCTGCTGGCATTCAATTATTAAATTGTCATTTCCTTCTCTGACAATTTCCAACGCATCATAAATACATGGAAACTCACTTCCCTCTCTTTCAAAACTTACATCCACCACAGGACCAATTACCCGGATGATTTTTCCTATGCTTTTAGCCATTTTATGTCTAGATTTTTAGAACTGTTGTTTACTTAGTTCCAAATATTTAAGGTTAACAAATTTAATATTGTTTTAGTTCTTAACAATTATGAGTCTCTAATTTTGAACTAAATTTAACTTTTTTAATGATTGCGTTTCAATATGCTTTTACTCAAAAGATTCAATTGTTTTCTTTGTTCCTCACCTAAAGAAATGTGCTGAACAATCTCAGTTGATCGCTCAAAATAAAAATCAATTTTTTGCTCCGTCACCTTTTTTACCCCCAACTGATTATATATTTTGGTTACTGCTGCAATCTTTTGGTCTTCGTTTTCTTCTCCCTCCCTGCTGCCAATCCATTTCTTTAATTCGTTCAGCTGACTTCCTGAAGCCAACTCCAGCGCCTTGATTAAAAGATATGTTTTCTTATTCGCAGCAATATCACCACCAATTCTTTTTCCAAATGTTTCCTGATCCCCAAAAGTGTCCAGCAAATCATCCTGCAACTGAAACGCCAACCCCAAATTCAGCCCAAACTGATACAGCTGCTCTGCAATTTCTACTGGCTGATTTGCCAGCAGTGTACCTGCCTTCAAACTACATCCTAACAAAACAGCTGTTTTTAGTCGTATCATCTCCAGATATTCTGCTTCACTAACGTTTAAGCAGTGTTCAAAATCCATATCATATTGCTGCCCTTCGCATACTTCAATGGCTGTTTGGGTAAAAAGTTGCCACACTTCCTTCAACTGTTCAGACTTACATTCCAGCAAATATTCATAAGAAAGAAAAGACATAACATCTCCTGAAAGAATCGCAGTATTTTCATCAAATTTCCGGTGTACGGTAGGGCTGTTTCTCCGCACATAGGCCTTATCCATTATATCGTCGTGCAAAAGTGTAAAGTTATGAAAGGTTTCTAGTGCAAAAGCAGCAGGCAAAGCATTCTCTATTTCTTCCGAAAAAAGATTATAGCTCATCAACAGCATAACAGGCCGAAGCCTTTTCCCTCCTAAATTCATTGCATATACTACTGGCTCAAACAATCCAACTGGTTTTCGATTTTTCAACATTGAGAGCCTCGAATCAATCTCAGCTTTCATTTTTTCCTGTAGCACTTCAATTGAATACATATCGCAATTATTCCTTTTTATCTTTATGAGAGATCTCTAACTCATCCAATTCGATATCCTCTTCCTCATCATAAATATTCAGCAATGGTTCTTCAAAAGATTTTGTAGTTGTAAGCTTCTCCAAACTGGATAATAATGATGGCAGCAAGATTAAATTAGAAGTTACTGCAACCAGCAATGTTAATGAAACCAGCACCCCCATGGCAACTGTTCCACCAAAACTTGAAAGAGAGAAAATACCGAATCCAAAAAACAACACAACCGAAGTATAAAGCATACTCACTCCGGTTTCCTTTAATGCCAATACAACTGATCTTCCAATATCCCAACCGGTAACATTTAATTCCTGCCGGTATTTAGCCAGAAAATGAATGGTATTGTCTACAGAAATTCCAAAAGCAATGCTAAACACAAGTATAGTAGAAGCTTTTATAGGAATATTGGCATACCCCATAATTGCCGCTGTAAAGACTAATGGAATCACATTAGGTATGAGCGACATAAGCACCATTCGCCAGGAAGAAAACATAATGGCCATAAAACCGGAAATTAAGAAGACTGCCAGCGCCAGGCTTTGAAATAAGTTTTTAAGAAGGTACTGAGTCCCCTTAAACGAAGTTACACTTGAACCAGTTACTGTAACATCGTAATTATCTGATGTAAAAATGGAGTCGATATCTGATTTAAAATCTGCATATAACTCTTCCATCCGCTTGGTACCAACATCTTTCATACGGATACTTACACGTGTAATTTGCTGCGTACTGTCCATAAATGAATGAAGCAAATTTGCATTTTCTTCGCCGGTTTGGGCATATTGCAAGATGAAGTTTTTCTCGCGGTTATTCGGTAAACTATAATATTTCTCGTTACCATTATAAAATGCCTGCTTGGCAAATTTCAGTAAATTTAGCAACGAAAGAGAAGAAGAAAGCTCCGGGTATTCTGCCAGGCGCGTTTCCAATTCATCAATTTTCCTGAAAGTTGTCATCTGCATCACGCCTTTTGGCTTTTTAGTATCAACCATTATTTCCAGTGGCATCAACCCATCGAAATTACTTTCAAAAAATTTCAAATCGATATAAATCGGATCATCTTTCGGAATATCATCAACCATGTACCCTGAAGTTTTCATTAGAGTAATTCCGTAAATCCCAACGCCCAGAATTACCATGGTAGTAATATAAACCGGTTTGCGGTGTTTTTGAGTAATGTTTATCAGTTGCGAAATGATATTCGAAATAAACTTATTCTCCAAATGTTTTACATGTTTGGAAGATGGGGGGCCAATAAAACTAAAGATGATTGGAATTAACAACAACGAAAGGACGAAAAGCCCCATAATATTTAATGAAGCAATAATTCCAAACTCCTTTAATAAATTACTTTTTACAATAATAAATGTAGCAAACCCGGAAGCTGTTGTAAGGTTCGTAAGAAATGTTGCATTCCCTATTTTTATAATCACTCGTTGAAGGGCTTTTATTTTGTTCCCATGGCTTACAAACTCATGATGAAATTTATTCAACATGTAAATGCTGTTTGGAATTCCTATTACAATCAGTAACGGAGGAATCATCCCGGTAAGGAGTGTAATCTTAAACCCAAACAACGCCAGCATTCCCATCGACCAAACAACCCCAATCAAAACGATTAATACAGGGAAGAAAACCGCTTTAAAGGAACGGAAGAAAATAAACAGAACAATAATACAAATAACCAGTGCAAGAACACTAAATAAGTAAAGTTCCCTTTTAATTTTAATGGAATTAACCACCCGAATATAAGGTAAGCCTGAATAATGCAACTTTACATTCTCATCCTGCTCAAACTGACGGCCAACCTTTTGTATAGAACGGACCAGTTGCTCCCGATCCTTCGATTTCATTTTCTCCTTATTCACTGTAATTGCAAGCAAATAAGCATCTGTTTCTTTATTATAAAGAAGCCGGTTGTAAAAAGGCAAACTCTTTAAAATTCCGGCATAATCATCTAGCTCATTTTGAGATTGCAATGTATCAGGAAACACTTTCACAACATCAAACTGTTTCTTTTCAGTATCTTTAACAAGATTATAAGAGTTGGAAACTGAAATTAGATTTTCTACGCCATCAATGGCAGAAAGCTCTTTACATAATCTTTGCCAACGGGTAAAATGAGCGAGGTCGAAAAAATCTGCATCCTGCGTTCCAATCACAATCAGGTTTCCTTCTTCTCCAAAAACCTCAACAAACTTTTTATAATCTTTATATGCCTGATCTTTCTTGGGAAGCAAAGAAGAATATTCATACGACATTTCCACATTCCGGGCATTGTATCCCAAAAAAACAGTAAGTAAAGCTAAAACAATAAGTAATAGTATTTTATTCCGGAGAATAATGCTTGAAACCTTAAGCCACATATAATTCTGATGTAAACAATTCAGCGAAAATAAGACATTTATTCGGATAATGAAAAGAGAGACAACCGGGTTAACCCAATCTTAATTTAGCAAAAATTACCGACAGTAAATTATCTGAATCAATTAAAAATTATATGCTTGCCAAAAGCATTAATGCTTCTCAAATAGTAGTTTTTCGGCTACTCCAAGTAATTATCGTACAGAATATTGCCTGCTCTATCCTTCCAAACAAGCAGGATTTGGATTTTAATACAAAAACAAAATCTGAAATTCGTTCCATGCTTGAAATTGCTATTAGTGAAGACGAAAATGGTATCTACCAAAAGGATATAGCCAAGAATCAGGATATATCGTAAATACCTGGAACACACATTGAATTCACTTAAAGTAGCCGGTTTTATAATCAAAAATCATATGGGAAAAAAGTGGTTATATATTCCCAAAGATCATCTGAAATAATCATACTCGATGCAGACAATGCATTTGAGCCGGGCTTTTGTGTTATAAGACTACTTTTCCAACAATTATTTATATGAAAAAGATACGCATTGTGCTTCACGTAGTTTCCGGGAAGAATTAAACAACCAGATAATTCACTACTTCAAATCAATTACTCTGGAAAATCTGATGAAAGAACAAGTGAGTCTCGATGATTTTATAAATGTCTAACTATTACAACCTTTAAATTCAAGAAAACATAAACTACATTTCATCAATGGAATTTATGTTTGCATTTTAAATGTTTTAATGTAGTAGAAATAACAGTTCAACATTTCTATACCAACAAAACATCACTTCTTTTTGGCCTTCTTTTCCAGCCAGTAATATACTATGGGCAGAACCATCAAAGTTAAAAGCGTAGAAGTAATCAAACCACCAATTACCACAGTTGCCAGCGGGCGCTGAACTTCGGAGCCCGGACCAGTATTGAACGCCATCGGAATAAAACCTAAGCTAGCTACCAAAGCAGTCATTAAAACCGGACGCAAGCGGTCGGCAGCTCCTTCCACAATCAGATTTTTTAACTCTCCTTTTTTCTCTTTTCGAATTTGGTTGATATGGTCAACCAGAACAATCCCGTTTAAAACAGCCACCCCGAACAGTGCAACAAAACCAATACTTGCCGAAACAGACAAATACATGCCGCGTAACCAAAGTAAGAATATTCCTCCCGACAAAGCAAATGGCAAATTCAGTAAAATAAGAATTGCATATCTCATCTTGCCAAAGTTCAAGTATAACAACCCGATAATGATAAAAATGGACAAAGGAACCACCAACATTAGATGACGCATTGCGCGACGCTGATTTTCAAAAGTTCCTCCATATTCAATAAAATAACCGGCAGGAATATTTGCCTTTTGCATGATTTCATTTTGAAGATTGGCAACATAACCTCCCAGGTCAATATTTTTTATATTGATTCCAACAATTAACCGTCTCCAGCCATTTTCTCGTTGAATTTCACGTGGGCCTTCCTGTAAAACAATTTTTGCTACACGTTTCAACGGAACATAATCACCATTAGGAAGATGCACTGGAACATCCTGAATTTTGCTCAACTGATCACGAATTCCCTCGGGATAACGCACTGTAATTCCAAAACGGCGCTGCCCTTCGTAGAGTTGACTCACTTCCTGTCCGCCAATTCCTGCTTCAATTACTTTTTGAACATCATCCACATTCAAACCAAACGAAGCCACTGCCTCACGATCAATTTCAATGGTTAAATAAGGCTGGCCTACTGTTTGTTCCACATAAAAATTATCAGTTCCTTCCAACTCAGGCAAAAACGTTGAAATATTCTCTCCAATCTGACTAAGAACAGCCAAATCTTCTCCATAAATTTTTACAGCCAAATCTGATTTTACACCGCTGGTTAACTCATCAACACGCATCGCAATAGGCTGAGTAAAATTATAAACCAACCCGGGCTCCGTTTGTAAATACGGTTCAATATGCGCGACAATATCTTCCTTTGTTATTCCTTTTCGCCATTCCCCGGCAGGTTTCAAAATAACCCAAACATCGGTCTGGTGAACGCCCATCCAGTCGTTAGCCAGATCAGAACGCCCTGTTTTGGGAACTACTGTCTGAATTTCAGGAATATTTTGAACTAATTTTCCAGCCAGCCAATTGGCGTTTTCTATCGATTCATTCAGTGTTACAGACGGCATTCGAACCTGTTCAATAAGAATGGATCCTTCATCCAGTTCCGGAATAAACTCGGTTCCCAGACGGGTCATCAAAAAAACAGAAGCTGCAAAAATTATCCCTGCAACCGAAGCCACAAACCATTTTCTGTCCATATAACTTCCCAGCGATTTTATATAACGCGGCTTCAAAAAATTGATGAGATAGTTTTTGCGAACTTTTACACCTTTTCGAAAAACGATAGTCGAAATAGCCGGAACAAAAATTAATGCTAAAAGCAGTGAGCCCAAAACAGCAGCTGCAACAGTAATTGCCATTGGCCGGAATAAAATTCCTTCCATTCCACTAAAAGTCATAATCGGAACATAAACCATCAGAATAATGAGCACTCCGAAAAAAATAGGTCGAACCACTTGCTGTGCCGACTTTCGAATAATTTCATCTTTATTCTTGCCCTGTTCTTTTTGAAGTCCGTGGACAATGTTTTCCACCATCACAACCGAACCGTCAACCACCATCCCGAAATCAATGGCTCCCAAACTCATCAGGTTCGCAGCCAATCCAAATTCACGCATCCCGATAAATGCAAACAGCATGGAGAGTGGAATAACCATTGCTACAATTAACGCTCCTGAAATTTCACCCAGCAAAACCAAAAGCACAACAATAACCAAAAAACCACCTTCAATTAAATTGGTTGAAATAGTTTCAGTGGTTCTACTAATTAAATCCGACTGGTCATAAAATTTTTCAATTTTCACACCTTCGGGAAGATTTTGATTGATGTTATCAATTTTTTCTTCAATTGCTGAAATCACTTTTCTTCCGTTGCCACCGCGAAGCATCATCACAATTCCGGTTACAATTTCACCTTTCCCATCTTGTGTTACGCCTCCCTGACGGATTTGTGTACCAATTTCAACACTGGCCACATCTTTTATGAATACCGGTTTATTGTTAATGTTTGTGATGATAATATTTTCGACGTCCTCAACTTTGTTAATTTGTCCAACTCCACGAATTATAAATTGCTCGCCATTATTCTCCAGAAAATTACCTCCGGAAACACTGTTGTTATTCGCAATTGCATCCAGCACTTCAGAAATCCCAATTCCGAATATTCGCAAGCGGTCGGGGAAAACAACAACATTGTATTGCTTTACAAATCCGCCAAAAGAATTTATTTCGGTAACTCCTTTAACCACCTTCATTTGGGGAGCAATCAACCAGTCCTGAATTTCACGCAATTCTGTAAGCGAATAATTCTCACCGCGAACTACATATTGATAAATTTCACCAAGTGCTGTTGTAATAGGCCCCAACTGCGGGCTGGAGACATCGGGCGGAAGCTCATCGCTTATCGACTGCAAACGCTGGCTTACCATCTGGCGTGCAAAATAAATGTCGGTTTTTTCCTCAAATTCAACCGTAACTGCCGACAGTCCAAATTGTGAAATGGAACGCACCTCGGCAACGTCGGGCAGTCCGTTCATAGCCGTTTCAATGGGATAACTTACGAGTTTTTCTACATCATAAGGCGAGTAGCGCCCCGCCTTTGTAATTACCAGAACCTGAACAGGTGTTACATCGGGTAATGAATTTATAGGCAACTGAATTAGCGAGAAATATCCACCCACTGCCATTAGGATAACCAACGAAAGGGCTACAAACTTTTGCCGAACACTAAATGTGATAATATCTTTAAGCATTTCATTTTCTTTTCCGGGTTATTCTTCAGCAATAATATCGAAACGGGAAAGTGCTTTTAAGCTAAAAACATTGGAAACGGCAATCTTTTCACCATCATTAATACCGCTATTTACAAACACATATTGATCCCTGATCTCTGCTACACTAATAGAACGCTTCTCATAAACGCCTGGCCTTTTTTGAACAAAAACAATTGCCTGGTTTCCATCATAGGCAAGTGCCTCTACCGGAATTGCAATAATTTCCTTTTGCGAAGAAGTTACAATTGAACAACTAACATTTTCTCCAGGCTTTGGCCAGCCGCCAGAAGTAGGAACAATAATATTAGCAATTACAGAACGACTACTTTCATCTAACCCAGGATTAATAGAGGTAATTTTTGCAGTAATAATATTGTTCTGATTCTCTCTTTTTGAGATTGAAACAGAATTGCCAGCAGAAATCAAACGAGCATCATCAGGAGAAAGATAGGCACGAATTAAAACCTCCCGTGTATCAAGTACCCGCGACAAATTTTCAAGAGCATTTACAGATTGCCCAAGTTCTACAAAATTCTTTTCAATCACTCCATCAATCGGAGAATAAATTTTCAATAACGGATCAATGTTCTCACCTTGTGTAAATAATTCAATTTCATTTTCTGAAACACCTATTGCTTTTAGCCTGGAATATGCTGCACGGGAGGAAACGGTGGCCCTCTCAAATTCGGCAGTGGCTCTTTCCAGCTCACTTGCTGAACTTATAGTTTCCTTTACCAGTTGTTTTAAACGCATTAACCGATTTGTCTGAAAACGCTCTTCAGCAAATGCCTGCAAATATTCGGAAATCAGGTTTCCAAATTCAAGACTTTGAATCTCAAACAAAACATCTGCTTTCTTCACCCTGCTCCCTTCAAATTTATATACTTCGTGGATTTGTCCGTTTATGGGTGTACTAATAATACTGGAGTGATTTGGAGCCTGGAAAACCACGCCATGTGCAACAACACTGTAATCAATAAAATTATTAGTAACAGCAACCGTTTTCAGCGTTAGTTCTGATTGTTGTTTTTCCGACAATTGAATAAAATTCTTACTCGCATTTTCTGTTTTCAGAGAAGGAGGAAGCTCTGTTTGCTGAGAAATTTCTTTACTGTTCTGTTTATTCTCTGAACCGCAGGAAAACAGCAACATAGATATTTCAACCAGCATTAAAAAAGGAATATTATTTTTCATTGTAATTATTGATTTTTTAACTAATAAACCAACTCTTCTTCCAAATACTTTTCAAGAGCAACCAATTGAAGATAATAATCGCGCAAAGCAGCAAGATACCGTTGTTCACCAGCCAAATAAATCTGCCGGGCATTTAATAAATTCAACAAATCAATCTCTCCTAACTGATAGGCCTTTAACGTCATACTTTGTAAATGCGCTGCTTTCTCTTTCATTGTTTTATTATACCTGTTTACAATAGAGCGACTTACTGAGTAGTTATGCCAGGCATATTCAATCTGCTTTTTTGTGTTAAGACGAATTTCCTGCTGCTTCCAATGAATCTCATCTTTCCGGGCCTGAGCTGTACTAATTTTACCTTTTAGTTCCAACGGATACCAAATAGGAATTCTAAGCCCCACTTCAAATCCATTAAAATTGTAACCAGTACCATAATTTTGCTTATATAGATTCAATCGAATATCAGGAAGAATGTTGCTTTTGGCTTCCTTTATATAAAAATTAGCAGCTTTCATCTGATGTTCAGTTGCCAGAAAATCCGGTTGCTTATCCTGGGTTGTCAGTGTCATAATCTGCGAAATCTCAATATCTACTGTCTGAAGTGTATCAGAAAACTCAATGGAATATTTCTGATCTTCCACAGGCAGTCCTATTGTGTAAAAAAGCCCATACCTGGCTTTATGAAGTGTCCATTCTGTTTGATCCAGATCATTTTTAGCTTCTTCAAGTCTCAATTCAGCATTAGCCAGGTCAATTCCATTGCCCATCCCGGTTTCAAACTTGGTATAAACCGCATTGTACAATTCTTGTGTAAGTTTCAATTGGTTTTGCATCGATTTCCGTAAATACAATGCATATAAAACTTCAACATAATAACCTTTGACTTCCGCTTTTATCTCATTTTCCCTTGACTTAATCTGAAATTTTATTGATTTTACTTCCTCTGACAAAGCTTTTAAACGATAAGAAGTTGTGAGGGGAAAATCGATTTCCTGAGAAATAGTAAGTCTCTTTTCATCAAAACCATCTCCCGGGCCTGAGCTAATTCCTTCCTTAAAATAACTTATTTCAGGAGCAGAAATACCAGTTTCCATTCTCCACTGATTTTCTCTTTGATTCAGTTGTGCATACAATTGCTGAAGCTCAGCATTTTGCAAATAAGCCGATTGAACGGCTTCTTTTATAGTTAACAGGCTGTCCTGACCAAAACCACGAACGGTTAGAAGCAAAAAAACAATTAACCATACCTTTTGAATATTCATTTATGTTTTGTTAAGTTTGGTTAAGAATATGAATACTAACACAATGCAACCAATCAACTACTAATGTTGTTTACCAAACATCCACTATTTTTTCAGCTTTTTACTATAATTTGACAGTTTGGATGCTTTAAGTAATTTTTATAAGACACGTACTTTATAAAATACTTGCGGGGTAGTTTCAGAAAAGTTAGAGAAAGTTTATATTTCATAAAAAATAAGCACTAAAACCAATATTCTTATGAATAAATTATCCAGTGTGCTATTAACTGTATTCTTTATTATTTTGTGCAACAAGAATGAAGATACCCGTAATTTTTCAATCCTTTCCCTATGATTCCGAAGATTGGCCAAACCACCGGATGGTTGAAAGATACACCTCTTGAAATTCGTGTTTACGGAACAGCCCCTGGAGAACTGATAGTATACGACGACGACGGGATTTCTTTCAATTATGAAAACAATGAATACACAACAAAAAACATAAGAGCAGAAAATGGAAACGGAAGCATAGAAGAATTGCACCATTCAAGTAGTTGGTGTTACGGAGACATTCAGTGGAAATTTATGAGTCCGAATTAAATTCACTATACTAACTCAGAAAAATTTCATCACTCAACGAAATACAAAAAATAGCTCTCCCCCTTTATTTGCAAATTACTGATACGCCATTAAACAATAAATTAACATTGGCTGAACATTGATACAATCTTGTACAAAGTTATATATTTTTGTATCTATAAATTTAGATATATAAATATAAAAATCAATAAACCAAATAACAAATTAAGAATGGAAAAGATTGTAATCATAGGAGGAGTTGCAGCAGGGGCAACTGCTGCTGCAAAAGCCCGCCGCTTATCACCGGATGCACAAATTACCATGCTTGAAGCCGGACCGGACATTTCATTTGCCAATTGCGGGCTCCCCTATTACATTGCAGGCGATATAGATAGTCGCTCAAAATTAATTCTGCAAAGTCCTGAAAGCTTTAATGAACAATACCGTGTTGAAGTTCATATCCATACCCAGGTTAATAAAATAGACAGGGATAAAAAACAAGTAGAAACTACCAATAGCCAGGATGGTTCCCAAAAAATGTTTGAATACACAAAGCTGATTTTAGCACAGGGAGGGCGTCCTATTCATCCGGATATACCAGGTGCTGATGCCAATCATGTTTTTAGCCTTTGGACACTGGAAGACATGGATAAAATAGATAACCATTTAAATAATAATAATCCTAAAACGGCAGTAGTTGTGGGTGGTGGCTTTATTGGTCTTGAAATGGTTGAAGCCCTTGCAAAAAGAGGGTTAAAAGTTCATGTAGTTGAAAAGATGCAACATGTGATGGCCATTCTGGAGGCAGAAACCGCAGGTTTTATCACCCAGGAATTACGTGCTTTTGACGTAGGAATCCACACAGAAACAGCTGTAACAAAAATAAACACAAACTCTGTAGAACTGGACAATGGGAAAACACTGGACGCCGACATGGTTTTACTTTCCATTGGGGTTCGCCCCACCTTGCAATTGGCTAAAAACGCCGGGTTAGAGATTGGTGAAGCTGGAGGTTTATTGGTTAATGACAAACTGCAAACTTCAGATCCGCACATTTTCGCTGCCGGAGATATGGTTGAAATTGATCATCGGGTAAACGGGAAAAAAGTACGAATTCCGCTGGCAGGGCCGGCAAACCGACAGGGAAGAATTGCTGCAGAAAATGCACTCGGGGGCCAGCACAGCTACAAGGGCTCCATTGGCACTTCGGTTGTAAGGGTTTTTGATGCCATTGCCGGAACAACTGGCCTCTCGCTAAAACAAGCCCGCGTAGCAGGAATTGATGCCGACGCAATAGTAGTACACAAGGAACATCACACTTCCTATTACCCCGGTGCTGAAACTGTTAGTGTTTTACTTGTATATGACAAAACAAACGGTATAATATTAGGCGGGCAAACAGCTGGCTACAAAGGAGCCGATAAACGGCTGGATGTAATTGCAACTGCCTGTGCATCAAAGTTAACAATTAGCGAAATTGCCGACATTGACTTTGCCTATTCTCCTCCTATTGGAACAGCCAACGATGCAATGAATATGGCGGCTTATGTTGCCGAGAACAAAATATCGGGCTATAGTCCAAGCATAATGGTTTCTGAGCTGGATAATTACCTGGAAGAAAAGCAGCAGCTAATCGTTCTTGATGTACGTGATGTGTTTGCCTATCAGAAAAGCAATATGGATGGAGCATATCATTTACCGCTGGAAACACTGGAAACAAATTTATCTCAAATTCCCAAAGATATACCCATTTTGGTATATGACGAAACAGGGAAAAAAGGACACCAGGCCTTACGAATACTTATTGGCGCCGGATGCGAAGAAGTAAAAAACATTGCCGGAGGACACATTTCTCTGCAACGTCATGCGGCAGTGGTCGGATTCAAACATATCAACATGATTCCGCTACCAATCAAAAAGAAGAGCATTAATGAAAAAACATTGGAAGAAACAGAAACCACCCAAAATGTAAATACCCAGGAGCTGGAACGACTGGTAATTGATGTACGCACTCCGGGAGAGTTTATGGGAGGTGCTTTTCCCGATGCCATAAATATTCCGTTAGATGATATTATGACAGGAAAAGACGAATTGGGCGACAATCCGGATCGCGAAATTATTGTGTACTGTGCCACGGGAGCCCGCTCAGCATATGCACAACAAATACTGAGAAGACGTGGATTTTCGAACGTAACCAATGGAGGAGGTATTTCTGCAATGATGGCCAGATATTAATAAACTACATAAATCTTGTACAAAGAAGAGTCAATTGCATTTAATAATGTAGCCGACTCTTTTTTTTATTCAATAATAAATCGAAGGTTTATCCAACTTTAATACCACCGCCACTTTTCCCATAGCAGGTTTTAAAGTTTCAGAAGAAGCCTCAAGGGTAATTTTTCCCTCTGTGCCAATAGAACGGACGATTACCTGGCACCTTCCGCGAAATGTACTTACATGTGGCTGCTGAAAGCTTTTCATATCAGCAGGATTTCCATTAGCTACAGCTTGCAAACGGCCATTTCCCTGAACTTCAAAATCCACAGGAATTTCAGCATCAGGAACCAGCTGTCCTTTTTCATCAACTATTTCCACATTGAAATAAGCCAGATGATTTTTATCAGCTAAAATAGTATCCTTTTCTGCAATAATTCTCAATGCAGCTGGAGCGCCAGTTGTTTTTAATGTCTGACGAACGATTTCTTTTCCTTCGTGCAGCCCAATGGCAGTTAACTCACCGGACTGATAAGGAACACTAAATTTTGCCGTTAATTTAGTTTTGTCTGAGACTTTTGCTGTTCTAACAAGTTTCCCATTTAGTTCAAGACGAACTTCATCGCAACGAGTATAAACAGAAACTGTCAAAGGCTTTCCTTCGTTTCCTTTCCAGTTCCAGCTCTTCCATTCTTCCGGCCAACCCCATTTACTCACTACTTCTGTCCTTCCATCTGGAACAGGAGCATGGACCATCATTTCCAAATCACTGTTGCGCCAAACCACATCCCGAAAAAACATTTGAGATTTTTTGTAACCCAAAATGCTTATATCGCCACAATAAGCATTAAACCATGGCCACGGAGGTAAAAAACCAATATCTGAATTATCGAGTTTTGTGTGACCGATTCCCGATTCTCCCAGATAATCCATTCCTGTCCAAACAAAATCACCAATTACATATGGATGTTTCTCAACCATTTGCCAATTATCAAATGCCTCCAGTGGGAAAGATTCGGTTCCCACCATAATCCGCCCGGGGTGTTTCTCATGATCCGATTCATAACTTTCCCACCGGTAGTTATAACCATGCACATCCATTTGGGCAAAAGCCGGGGCTGTATCTTCCCATTCACGGTCGGAATGATCCCAAAAGTGACAAATGGCTTGCGTAACAGGTCGTGTTTTATCCATCGACAGAATTTTCTCCTTCAACCTTCTTGCAATTTCAAGTCCTGAAGAATCGGCACGTTCATTAATTTCGTTCCCTATACTCCAGATAATTACTGATGGATGATTTCTATCGCGCAAAACCATCGACTCTAAATCCTTTTCCCACCAATCATCAAAATACAAGTTATAGTCCTGTGGATTTTTGGGACGCTGCCATTGATCAAAAGCCTCATCCAAAACCAGTATTCCCAACTCATCACAAGCATCTAAAAACATTTTTGAAGGAGGATTATGAGCAGTTCGAATGGCATTAAACCCATTATCCTTCATCGTTTTTACCCGCCGATACTCTGCGGTTTCAAAGGCTGCAGCTCCCAGCGCCCCGTTATCATGATGAAGACAACCTCCTTTTAATAAAACACTTTTACCATTCAATAAGAATCCCCTCTCAGGGGAGAAGTCAATGGTTCGGATACCTACTTTCTGTGTAATTTCATCTAATAATAGATTTCCATTCCAGAGTTGAATCCTCAGCGAATATAAATATGGATTCTCCAACGACCATAAATGATATTTCTGCATTTCAAGAGCGTGGAAAAAAGACGACGCTTCATTAGGTAATAAATCCTTGTTTCCAGTAAAATTCACAATCTCTTTGCCCTCTTGATCCAAAAGACTCATTTTAATGGTAATATTTTTTATTTGCTGATTTGAATTCACCAGCTTAACATCCACATCTACAACTGCTTTCTCGGAAGTTACTGAAGATGTTTTTACGTATGTTCCCCACAAATCAATATAAACGGGATTGGTTTTTAATAATGTCACATTTCTATAAATACCGGAACCACTGTACCATCGAGAATTTTTACCTTCATTCTTTACCTGAACAGCCAAAAGATTTTCCTGCCCCGGGGAATTAAGGAAGTCCGTTAAATCATATGCAAAAGAGGTGTATCCATAAGGATGACTATCCAGATGCTTCCCATTAATCCAAACATCGGCATTCATATAAACCCCATCAAACAAAATCCGTACTTTTTTGCCTTTATCTTCATCATTTAAAATGAAATGTTTCCTATACCATGCTGTCCCTCCAACCGCATGACCAGTAGAAGGCCCGCCCTCACTCGATTCTGAAAAAGGACCTATTTGTTTTACACTGTCGCGTTCAGGAGCATCCTCAATACTATAATCATGCGGCACGTCCACCACTCGCCAGTAAGAATCATCTAAATCAGGCATTTGCCCTCCCCGAATATCCGAGCGAACAAATTTCCAGTTATCATTAAACGATACTTCGCGAATTAACGGCCCCTCGTTTCTGGAGCAGGAGATAAAAAACAAACAAATGGTAACGAGGCTGCAAAGAGTTAGTTTCATTTTGATTATAGTTTAGTTAAGACAGAGGAAGTTGGTTGCTTACTTTACAACCACTGTTTTTATATTCATAAATTCTTTGATTCCATGCATAGAAAGCTCTCTCCCAAATCCACTTTCTCCAATTCCTCCAAAAGGCAGTCGCGGATCAGATTTTACAAAATCATTTACAAAGCAACACCCCGCCTGCAATTGAAACTCGGCAATATTTTCGCCTTTATCTTTATCTTTTGTAAAAACGGCTGCTCCCAGACCAAAAAAGGAGTCATTTGCCACACGAACTGCCTCCTCTGTATCTTTTACCCGAATAATTGCGGCAACAGGACCAAACAGTTCTTCTTCATAAGCAGGCATTCCAGGTTTTACGTTTTCAAGAATAGTGGGAGGATAAAAAGCTCCCTTTCTGTTTGGCACCTCACCTCCAATTACGACTTCTGCCCCTTTTCTTACTGAATCAATTACCTGCTTGTGCAATTCATCGCGCAAATCGGCGCGAGCCATCGGCCCCATAGTAACTTCAGGATCATATGGATCACCAAACTGAGCTTTCATCATTTCCTGGGTAAGGTACTCAAGAAATTGAGGGTAAACTTCGTCGACAACAATAAATCGTTTGGCACCGATACAACTTTGCCCCGCATTTAACAACCGTCCGGTAGCACAGGCTTTTGCTGCCAATTTAAGCTCAGCATCACGTAAAATAAGATACGGATCACTTCCGCCAAGTTCCAATACGCATTTTTTGAGAACACTGCCAGCTATTGCAGCTACACTCTTCCCGGCAGGAGTACTCCCTGTTAAACTTACTGCCTTTACTGCCGGATGTTTTATAACTGCCTCTACCTGGTCGCTCTGAATTAATAAAGTACGGAAAACATTATCCGGGAAACCTGCTTCACGAAATAACTCTTCAATTGCCATCGCACAGCCAGGAACATTACTTGCATGTTTTAATACGGCTGTGTTTCCAGCCATAACGGTTGGCACAGCAAAACGAAACACCTGCCAAAATGGAAAATTCCAGGGCATTATTCCCAAAATTGTTCCAAGAGGTTGAAATGAGACAAACGAACGCGAGGCTTCTGTTACAATCGTTTCACTCTCTAAAAAAGCTTCTGTATTTTGTGCATAATAATCGCATACCCAGGCACATTTTTCAATCTCTGCAACACCTTCTTTTATCACTTTTCCCATTTCCAACGCCATTAACCGGGCCAGCTCTTCCTTTTTTGTTTTTAATAAGCTGGAAAGATTTTGCATTATTTGGCTACGATGAAAGAAAGAAGTACTCCGCCATTTACTCCATGTTTTATCTACCGAATTTATAATTTTTTCAACCCCTTTTTCTGAATAAATTTCGAATGTTTGAATAACATCACCATTGGTGGGATTTATTGATTTCATCATGGTTGCAGTGTTTGATTTAATAAACTAAGTTACAAAAAATACAGCCAAATAAAACGTCATTCCATTTTTTCTCTGCAGCAAAGAACCATCTTCCAAACAAAATGCAAAGAATCTGCCTGAAAACTAAAAAGCATTTCACTTTATCAATATTGGGGTATAAAAAAAGGCAATCTATCGCCCGATAAATTGCCATCAAATACATTCAACATAATCTATTCTTCTACAATACGAATTTCCGACTCAAGCTCCATTGCCTTTTTATATACAGCTGTTACTCCACAATATTTTTCTTCGGAAAGGGTTACTGCCTTCTGAAGCTTTTCCATCGGTAAATCTTTTCCTTTAAACTGATATATAACTTTCATTTTATTGTAATGTTTTGGATGCTCTTCTGTTACATCAGCCTCTACAATTACATGGAACGATTCGGGAACAACTTTCATTTTTTTTAGTATCATTATCACATCAATCCCTGTACAACCAGCCAATGCTGTTAACATTAATTTTTTGGGGCGAGGCCCTAAATCATTCCCTCCCGACTCTTCGGAAGCATCAATTATTACTTTGTGCCCGTCCATGTCAGTTTCAAAAGCAACATCATCAGTCCAGGTCATATCTACAATATGCTTCATTATTTCTTTTTTTTATTTGTTTTCCATTAATTTGCATCACAAATATATGATATATAAATATCTATATAAATAGTATTAGAAGATTTACCTGAAATTGTATCTTTAAAATATTTTAAATAACACTATTTATAATCAAGAAAATGAGAAGTGCGATTAAAAGGCCTACAGAGGAAGAAACGAATTTAAGTGGTTTTCAATTATTTAAAAAACTAAATGCAGAAGAATTTAACCGCTTGAATTTTGAAAAAACATGTACTCTTTATAAAAAAGGTACGGTAATTTACAGGGAAGGAAGCAGGCTGACTGGTTTTTTTTGTGTAACCAAGGGAATTATAAAAATATTCAAAACCGGTATTGACGGGAAAGAACAGATTATTCGCTTTGCAAAGAAAGGTGAAATTATTGCCTATCGCTCATTATTAAGTCAGGAACTGGCTTGTACAACAGCCAAAGTAATTGATGAAGCAGTGCTTTGTCATATTCCTTATCAAACGCTGCTTTATCTTATCCAAAGTAACTGGCAGTTTTCTCATCATATGCTACAAATTGTTTGTCATGAATTACGGGAGGCAAATGATTATATAACAGACATAGCACAAAAAACCGTTAGAGAAAGATTAGCCGAAGTATTGCTTTTGTTAAAAGAGAATTTCGACTTGGACAATCAAAATACATTACAAATTTCTCTTACTCGTGAAGAACTGGCCAATATGGTTGGAACAGCAACAGAATCAGTTATCAGACTCCTGTCAGAATTTAAACAGGATAGGCTCATCGAGTTACAGGGGAGAAAAATTAAATTTCTTGATATTGCCAGCTTGCAAAGAGTTGCGAATATTTAACAAAAATATTTTCAGATTCTCAATTTAAACTCAACTATAAATCATTCAATACTTCTGCGCCGCCAACAATCTCGAGAATTTCACCTGTGATTGCAGCCTGCCGTGCCTTGTTATATTGCAATGTTAAGTCTCCCAGTAACTCTGTAGCATTGTCTGTTGCCTGATGCATAGCCGACATTCGGGCTCCATGTTCTGCGGCGTTTGAATCGAGCATAGCTTTATAAAGCTGTATCTTTAATGAACGTGGAATCAATTCTTTAATAATCTCTTCCTCTGAAGGTTCATAAATAAAATCATAGTTTACTCCCCTTCTTGCTTCCATTTCTTCATCAATTTCAACAGGAAGGAATTGTTCAACCGTTTGAATTTGAACAGCTGCATTTCGAAATTGGTTATACACGATCTCAATCCTGTCATACTGACGCTCTGAGAAAGACTTCATTAAAACTGTTGCTAATTCCGATACATTTTCAAAAAAGAGGTTATCAAACAATTCATTCTTGTTGCCCGTAACGTGCATTCCCCGGTGCTTCATTTGACGCTCTCCCTGCTTGCCAACACAAATAAAATCTACCTGGTTCAAATGCATTTGTTTGCTGTATTTACTTTGAACCAATTCAACCGCTTTTTTCGAAATATTTGAATTAAAACCACCACACAAACCCCGGTTAGAAGAAAGAAGTACAATCAACACCTTTTTTACTTCCCGTTGTTGTGTATAACCTGACTCTTCCACGTTTTCAAGATTGGCACTCAAAGAAGTCAATATCTGATGTAATTTTTCAGCATAAGGGCGAATCTGAAGAATAGCGTCCTGAGCCTTCTTTAATTTAGCAGCCGAGACCATTTTCATGGCACTTGTTACCTGCCGGGTTGTTTTTACCGATGCAATTCTTGTTCGTATTTCTTTTAAGCCTGCCATCTCTTTAGTAATTGCGTAAATTGTAAACTAACACAGAGTGTTAATGATTTGAGAAACCCCGTCCTTAATCCTCCGAATATTCTATTTACTGGTTTTAAATTTATCCGAAACATCTGCGGCTACTATCCGAAGCGTTTCCTCTGCCTCTGCAGTAAGTTGACCATCTCTCAAACTATCTAAAACATCACGGTGCTGCATTTCCATTATTTGAAGAAAATCAACCTCAAATTCTTTTACTTTATTAATAGGCACACTCCTAAGTAGTTCTTTTGCGCCACAGTAAATAATAGCAATCTGATGTTCTATTTTCATTGGCGCATACTGCCCCTGTTTCAGGATTTCCACATTTTTCCTCCCCTTATCAAGCACTCGCATTGTTGCTGCATCCAGATCAGAACCAAATTTTGAGAAAGCTTCGAGCTCTCTAAACTGAGCCTGGTCAAGTTTTAAAGTACCGGCAATTTTTTTCATTGCTTTTACCTGTGCACTTCCCCCAACACGTGAAACCGAGATTCCAACGTTAATAGCCGGACGAATCCCTGCGTTGAACAGGTTAGATTCCAGAAATATCTGACCATCGGTAATGGAAATTACGTTGGTTGGAATATAAGCAGAAACATCACCTGCCTGCGTTTCAATAATAGGCAAAGCTGTTAATGAACCTCCTCCTTTAACCTTATTTTTCAACCCTGCAGGAAGGTCGTTCATATTCACAGCAATTTCATCTGAGTCTATAATTTTTGCAGCGCGTTCAAGCAATCTTGAGTGAAGATAAAACACGTCACCTGGATAAGCCTCCCTACCCGGTGGACGACGTAACAAAAGTGAAACTTCACGATAAGAAACAGCCTGCTTTGAAAGATCGTCATAAATAATCAGAGCATCGCGGCCAGTATCCCTGAAATATTCTCCAATAGCAGCTCCTGCATATGGCGCATAAAACTGAAGAGCAGCCGGATCGGATGCTGTTGCAGATACAATTACTGTATAATCCATTGCCCCATGCTTTTCAAGCGTAGAAGCGATATTAGCAACAGTAGAACCTTTTTGCCCCACTGCCACATAAATACAATATACCGGTTTCCCTTTTTCAAAATTTTCACGCTGATTAATAATTGTATCAATAGCTACCGCTGTTTTCCCGGTCTGCCTGTCGCCAATAATTAACTCACGTTGCCCTTTTCCAATAGGAATCATAGCATCAATGGCTTTTAACCCAGTTTGTAAAGGCTGTTTCACAGGTTGCCGGAATATTACTCCCGGAGCTTTCCTTTCCAAAGGCATTTCAATCAACTCTCCCTGCAAAGTGCCTCTCCCATCAATTGGTTCTCCAATGGTATTTACCACACGCCCCAACAAATCCTCACCAACCATAATAGAAGCGGTTCGCCGAAGTCGTTTTACTGTATCTCCTTCTTTAATTTCTTCCGTTAGCCCTAAAATAACGGCGCCAACATTATCTTCTTCCAGGTTTAATACGATTCCCTTTATTCCACTCCCGAACTCAATCATTTCATTCGATTCTACATTCGAAAGTCCGTAAATACGGGCAATTCCGTCTCCTACCTGTAGGACGGTTCCTACTTCTTCCAGTTCTGCCTCCGATTTGAAACCTTCCAATTGTTGTTTCAAAATTTCAGATACTTCAGCAGGTTTAATATTTGCCATTTTATACTAATTTTCGCTTTTACTTCAGTTATTTCTTAACTCTGTTTCCAGTAATGCCTGTTTTATTTTTTTAAGCTGAGTTGCCACGCTTGCATCGTATTGTCTGTCTTCAATTCGTATTACCATTCCTCCAATAATATCAGGATTTACATCATTGGAAAATTCTATTTTCGCATGAAGTTGTTCCGTCAGTATGCTTTCTATTTTTTTCAGAGCAGCTCCATCCAATTTTGTTGCAGTAGTAAGTAATGCTGATTTTATATTCTGGTCTTCCCGAGTGAGTTCCAAAAAATATTGACATATGGAAGGAATAAAGATCTCCCGCTTATTTTTTGTGATTAGTTGCAAAAACTTCAGGGTTAGTTTATCAATCTTCTCTGAGAAAATAGATGTGATAAGAGTTGTTTTCTTCGAAGTTTTAACAATCGGACTTTCCAACAAAAGAACAAAATCGGTCGACTGTTTACAAACTTTTGAAATAAGTTCGATATCTTTCTTTAATGTATCCAGTAAATTCTTCTCTTTTGCAAGCGAGAAAAAAGATTTTGCATACCTCACTTTTATAGCACTCTGATTCATAACTAATTCAGCTTAATATCATCGATTAACCCATCCACTATCTTCTCTTGATCTGCCGGGCTGCCAAGTTCCCTTTTCAATACCTTTTCTGCAATCATTACAGAAAGGGCGGCAACTTGTTCTTTTATATCGTTAATCGCTGCTATTTTTTCATTTTGAATTTGTTGACGTGCCAATTCCAGGTTTTTTTGTGCTTCAATCATTGCCTTTTCTTTAGCTTCAGCAACTATCTTTTCTTTTATCTCCCTGGCTTCTTTAAGAATAATATCTCTTTCCTTTCGCGCCTCTGCAATAATTTTTTCATTATCAGCCTTTAATGTTTCCATTTCCTTTCGGGCTTGTTCTGCAGAATTCAATGCATTAGAAATTGATTCCTGTCTGTCTCTAAGGGCATTTAAAATTGGTTTCCAGGCAAATTTGCGAAGAATAAATAATGTAATACTGAAAATAATCAGCATCCAAAACAAAGTGCCGGGATTCGGAGTAACTAAACCCATAATTTCAATTTTTAAATATTAACGGCAACTATCATCCCCGGCAATCCCGGGGATGGTCGCCAATTTCTTTTTGCTAAACAAAAATAACGAGTGCACAAATAATTATGGCAAAGAAGGCAACACCTTCAACTAAAGCTGCAGCAACGATCATGTTTGATCGGATATCGCCAGACGCTTCCGGCTGACGAGCAAGAGCCTCTAATGCACTTGCGCCAATACGACCAATACCGATACCTGCACCGATAGCAGCTAAGCCTGCCCCCATAGCGGCTCCTAGTTCAGCTCCATTTCCCCGGCTTACCGCCTCAGTTACTTGTAGCAATACACTTAAAATAGCTGATAACATAGCATTTAATTTAAATTATATATTAATGGTGATCTGCCATCGCCATTCCAAAATAGAGTGCCGAAAGCAGAGTGAAAACATAAGCTTGTATAAATGATACCAATACATCGAGTATTACAATAAATACCGAAAAGCCGATTGATAATACACTAATCCCATATCCGGCAGCAGCTCCCATCAAGCTGGCAAAAATAAATATCAAACTTACAAAAACCGTTACAATCATATGCCCGGCCAACATGTTTGCAAAAAGCCGCACCATCAATACAAATGGTTTTGTGATTACTCCGGTAAGCTCAACGATAGGCATCAGCGGAATTGGAAACTTTAACCACCAGGGAACATCCGGATTATAGATCTCCTTCCAATATCCTTTACTCCCATTTATAGTTGTGATAACAAATGTAAAAGAAGCCAAAACCAGTGTTATTGCAATATTTCCAGTAACATTTGCGCCGAAAGGAGGAATTGGTATTAGGCCAAAAAGATTGTTAACCAATATAAAAAAGAACATCGTTAGAAGAAATGGCATGAACCTTTCCGATTTCTTTTCTCCAATATTAGGTTTTGCCACTTCGTCGTAAATAAAAACAACCACAGGCTCAATTAGATTTTGAAGTCCGGAGGGAGCCTTTCCCTTATTTTTTTTGGTAGAGCGTACCACCGAAAATAATACAATAAAAAGTACAAGTACAGAAAAAATAACACCTGCCACCGTTTTGGTTATGGAAATATCAATGGGCTTTCCGATTTCATTCCCCTGTGAATCCAGTTCTACAATCTTCCCCTCATATTCTTTATTCCCCGAAATATGAAACCCTAAATAGTCAGAATGCCCATGATGAAATCTAGAGGACATAAATACATGAAACCCTTTTCCATTATGAAGTTCAGGATTTTTACTGTACAAAATTACAGGAAGGGGAATACTAATATCCGTCTCTCCAAACGATACAACATGCCAAAAATAAGCATCTGAAACATGTTCTATAATAAACTCTCCCGCATCGAATGATTCTTCGGTGTGTTTATCCTCTTTATGATCCGATTTTTCGGTCGTTTGCTGAGCCGCAAGCGGAGTATTATTCAGGACAGAAAATGCAAATATGATAAGGAATCCTTTGACAGTATTCAACATAGCTTTATCTAGTTTGTCAAGTATCTACAAAATTAGATGTTTTATTTTTTTCGCTGTCTAAAAGTAAAGAATTTCACCTAATAATTAATACTGAGTAAAGATCTAATCCAACACACTGAAAACATGCATATTAAAAGAAAGCATATATCTAAAGAGTTGACATTATTTATAAACAGACTACTTATTTCTAATTATTTTTGCTAATTCGGTTATTTCAATAAACGAAAAAACAAGATAAAGTATCATCAAACAAATTACAAATACCACAGCATGTTCCGGTATTAAAGCAATATGAACAACCGCAAATATTGAGTATATGATTAATTTGAAAAAAGTTAATAACATATTTATTCGTGTAAATCCCGATAAATTCCTTTTCACCAATTTTAGTTCATACCAATGAATACAAATTGTAACAATCAGGAAAAAAAGGAGAGTAAAAGGAAGCGCGTGTACATAATACTGAGGCAGCAAAAAAGAAAAAACCAACCATCCAATCAGGGCAATAATCCCTGTTGCGGTAAAAATTTTAATAAAAAAACTTTTCATTTTATGATTCTGTTACGTTAGTTCAAGTAAAATACCAAGTTTAATTAGCATACTATATATATTCTAAAAAGGGGGCTATTATGTTATATTGTTATTTATAAATTGATTTAACCGGACTATTTCTTTAAAAAATTTCTTGTTCCATAAAATACAGCCCCTACCACTCCAAGAATCATTAAGCCCAAAGTAAAGGCATGAAAGTCATTCTCCATCCACTGATCAATTTTGTAACCCGCAAATGTAAAAATCGCAATTATCCCCATCATCTCGAACCCTAAACTTGAATAGCGGATAAAAGCATTAAATCTTTTTTGTGGCTTATTTTGTTTGTTGTTGTTCATGGTTGGTTTTCTCTCCCCCCATTGCACACGATCCGGTAAACAGCGAACCTGGCTCTACCGCAAGTTTTCCCGCAATAATATCACCATAAATCTGAGCAGATGATTTCATATTCATCAACTCAGGAACCGTAATTTTTCCTTTTATATAGCCCGAAACTTCAATGTTATTACAATTAACTTCCCCTTCCACCTTTCCACTCGGGCCAATAACTAAACGCCCCTGGGCTTCAATATTTCCAATTAGAGTTCCATCGATTCTGATGTCGCCAACAGCAGAAATGTCTCCTTTAATAGTTGTACCTTCACTAATTATATTTATCGACTGGTTTGGTATTTCACCATATGGTTTTGTTGCCTGCTTTGCCATTTTTTTTGTTTTTATCATTGATTCAACCGTTTTCTACCCTGCACAACTTATTAAGGATATTTTAAACGAGGATGAAATTACAAATTTTTGTTTCCAGGGCAAAGCAGAAATCGCGAATTTGGCAAAATATATATCAATTGCTGTCGTAAGCCCATTTCAGATACACACTTCCCCATGTAAAACCTGCACCAAACGCGGCTAATATAATATTATCCCCTTTCGTCAAACGCTTTTCATAATCGTATAAACAAAGAGGAATAGTTGCAGCTGTAGTATTGCCATATTTTTCAATATTTATCATCACCTTATCTTTACTTACCCCCATCCTCCTTGCAGTTGCATCAATTATTCGCATATTTGCCTGATGTGGAACCAACCACGCTACATCATCCGATGAAAGATTGTGCTTTTTCATTATCTGAACAGCCACATCTGCCATGCTTGAAACTGCTGCTTTAAAAACAGACTGCCCTTCCTGGTACATGTAATGTTCGTCATTCTTTACCGTCTCATATGAAGCCGGTCGCAATGAACCTCCCGCTTTCATATGCAAATGCTGACGTCCTTGCCCATCTACGTGATTAATAAAATCGATTATACCATCCTCTTCATCGGTTGGCTCCAACATAACAGCCGTTCCGGCATCCCCAAAAAGTGGACAAGTTGTTCTGTCCTTGTAATTAATTATGGACGACATCATGTCTGCCCCAACAACAATAACTTTACGGTAGCGCCCTGCTTCTATAAACTGAGCTGCAGTTGTTAAAGCAAAAATAAAACCGGAACATGCTGCATTTAAATCAAAACTCCATGAGTTGTGAAGCCCTGCCTTATGTGCAATAACATTAGCAGTAGCCGGAAATGGTGTATCCGGAGTTATGGTTGCACAAATTAAAAGATCTATCTCTTCAGGCAACGTTTTTGTTTTCTCCAAAAGTTCTTTTACGGCGGAGGCGCCCATATCGCTGGTGCCCTGGTCTTTCACTTTTAAAATACGGCGTTCTTTTATTCCAATACGTTGCATTATCCATTCATCGGAAGTATCAACCATTGTACTCAACTCATCGTTAGTTAACCGATACTCCGGCAAAAATGCTCCAATTCCGGTAATTGCAGCTTTTGTCTTTACCATCTCTTTTTTCTTTTCTGTTATTATGAACCTGTGCTTTTGCACCATTTAAATTCAGGGTCTGAAAATAGAGGTAAATTGAGACAAAGTAATCACATTTTTGAAAGTATTCGTACTGAGATTAACAAATTCTAAAATCGGAATGGAACAATTAATTAAGGGAGTCGAAAAGTTGGAGAAGATGTCAAAAAAAAACCAGGTTCCGTACCTGGTCTTTGTTATACTGCAATTTCTTTTTCTATTACCTGCTTGCCTCTGTAATATCCACATTCCGGGCAAACGGTATGGTATTTTACAGTTGTTCCACAATTCGAACATGTTGCAAGCGTAGGAAGGGAAGCCTTGTAATGCGTACGTCTTTTATCCCTTCTCGTTTTTGATGTTTTATGCTTTGGATGTGCCATTTTATTTATTTTTTAATTATTATTTCCCAATTTTCTTAATGCTTCCCAACGCGGATCAACCGGAGTTTTATCTTCACTTTCTGTGTGCATATAGTTTTTCAATTTCACTAACATTTCTTTGTTACAACCCCTTTCTCCATCTTTATTTTTCGGATGAATATGCCGCAATGGGATACTCAGCATTGTAAACTCATAAATCAATTGCGCTAGGTTTAAATGGTCTTCACCTGGAAGTACCCAAACTACATTGTCTCCTTCCTCGAACTCAGTTTCACCAAATTTTACAAATATTTCGGTTTTCTGCTTAATCTTTTGTCTGTAATCTTCCAGACAACGATCACAAGTTACTTCAACCCAGCCCTTAATGTTGAAATGGAGTTTCAAAAAAGCGCTCCGTTTTTCCAGCACTACACCAATCTTTACTTCTCCCTTTTCAACCGAACTTTTCAAAAAATGCTCAAAGAACTCATCGCCTATATGAAATTCAAAATTATGCAGGCCTTCTGCAAGACCTTTAAAAGCAATATCATATTTCGACTTCCATCCCACGATTTCAAAAAAGTGTTGCAAAAGTATAAATTTTTTATAAACACCCGAAAATTTCCATAGAATATTTCGGATTTAGTTCAAAATGAATTAGTAACTACTTATTCAGTATAATCCGAAAGGTGGTTCCCTTGCTAATTTCCGACCATTTTATGAATATCTTACCCCTGTGATAATTTTCAATAATACGTTTTGCCAGGGAAAGCCCAAGTCCCCATCCTCTTTTCTTTGTAGAGAACCCAGGTTGAAAAATGGTTTTAAACTGCGATTTATGAACACCCTTTCCGGTATCAGTGATATCTATATTTATTGTACTCTCCTTTTCTTTTACATTTATGGTTATTATACCACTGTTATCCATAGCATCAATGGCATTTTTACATAAATTTTCAATCACCCATGAAAAAAGTGCGGCATTTAACGGAGCAACAATAACATCATCGCTATTAAATGAAGCTTCAAATTTCACTCTATTGGAAGATCTCGTCTTCAAATAATCAACAGCAGAAGAGAGCACTTCAATTATATTTAAATGAAGCAACTCCGGCTTTGAGCCAATCTTTGAAAAACGTTCTGTGATTTTCTCTAATCGCTCTGTATCTTTTTCAAATTCCTGAATAATATTCTGATCTACATTCTGAAGTTTTAATAATTCGATCCAGGCCATTAACGATGAAATTGGAGTTCCTAACTGGTGAGCTGTTTCTTTTGACATTCCAACCCAAACCTGGTTCTGTTCCGCCTGCTGAGTTGCATTAAAAGCAAAATAGGACACTAAGATGAAGATAATTATAACAACCAACTGAACAAAGGGATAATAGCGCAGGTTACGTAAAAGGTTTGATTCGCGAAAGTACAAATATTGTTTTGTTTCTTCGGAAAGCTTAATGGTTATCGGATTTGAATAATCCTTCATTTTCTTCAACTCTCTTTCCAGAATATGTACTCTTTTTTCCGGTTTATAACTGATATTGGCATCAAGATTAAAAGAGCCATCCTCATCAATGATAATAATAGGAATGGTTGTATTCTGCCGGGTAACCTCGTTCAAAAAATTAAGATACTTTGTGTTCAAATCTTCCACTTCTGAAGAATTAATCTGAACCGGCGCATCACTCAAGCGCTTGATTGCTTCGGCCCAAAGCTCCACTTTGTTCCGCTCTTCACGGGCCATTTTATTGGTCAGCCAGTTAGTGTACCACAGCGAAGCAACACCAATCAGAATGGCAGCAATCAGAAGTATTAGTTTCCAGCGTCGTCTTTTCAGGTAAATGTCCAATGCGTTGTAGTTTTAGTTACAATAGAAGAAAACGGCAGATGTATAAAAATATTATTCAGGAACAACCTTCTATTTAAGACAGAAAAAGCCACTTAAATATACACTCTATTTCTGCATGATTTCAATCACTGAATTTACAATTCCATCGGTATCAATACCACATTCTTTATATAGATCCTCCGGAGTACCATGTTCAATGAATTTGTCTGGAATACCTACCAATTTTATTTTTACCACAATCCCATTCTGTGCCATATATTCAAGAACGGCGCTACCAAAACCTCCCAGAATTACACCATCTTCTACAGTAATAACCTTTTCAAACTTTCCAAACACTTCATCCAGGAGGTCTGTATCCAACGGCTTTACAAAACGCATATCATAATGAGCCACCGAAATATTTTTTCCACCCAGTATTTTTATAGCCTGTTCAGCAAAAATACCTGATTTCCCAATGGTAAGAACAGCGACATCATCTCCGTCGCTCAGTTTGCGTCCTTTCCCGATTTCAATTTTCTCAAAAGGTTTTCTCCAGTCGGGTTTAATTCCGCAACCTCTGGGATAACGAATTGAAAACGGCAGACCTCTTTCATTTAGTTGGGCCGTATACATCAGATTTCTGAGATCAATTTCATCCATTGGTGCAGATACTATCATATTCGGAATAGAGCGCATATATGCGATATCAAACACACCGTGGTGAGTTGGACCATCTTCCCCTACCAGGCCACCACGATCGAGACAGAAAATAACCGGCAATTTCTGAATAGCCACGTCATGTATTATTTGATCGTAAGCCCGTTGCATAAACGTTGAATAAATATTACAAAACGGAATCATTCCCTGCGTTGCCAGTCCGGCCGAAAACGTTACTGCATGTTGCTCTGCGATACCCACATCAAAAGCACGATCCGGCATTTTCTCAATCATCAGATTCATAGAACAGCCCGAAGGCATGGCAGGCGTTATCCCAACAATTTTTTTGTTTTGTCCTGCCAGTTCAAGCAATGTTTCGCCAAACACATTCTGAAATTTTGGCGCCTGATCTTCCGGGCAATCACATACATATATCTCTCCTGTAACTTTATTAAATAACCCGGGAGCATGAAACTTGGTTTGATTTATTTCCGCCTGTTTAAACCCTTTTCCCTTCTTTGTAATTACGTGCAATAATTTGGGGCCGGGAATGTTTTTCAGATCATTTAAAACTTTGGTAAGGTAAACTACATCATGCCCATCAATCGGACCAAAATACCTGAAATCAAACGATTCAAAAAGATTATTTTCCTTAAGCAACATATTTTTCAGGGCATGCTGGTTTTTTTGCAGAAAACGTCTGGTTTTTTTCCCAAAACCATCAAGTTTCCCAAGCCCTTCCCAAACATCAGATTTAAACTGATTATAAGTATGCGACCTGGAAATATTTAACAAATACTGGCTTATTACCCCCACATTAGGGTCAATGGCCATATTATTATCATTCAATATAACCAGCAGGTCTGATTTATTTGCACCTGCATTATTTAATGCTTCAAAAGCCATTCCGCCGGTCATTGCTCCGTCGCCAATTACTGCCACCACTTTCCGGTCTTTATCTTTATTCAGCTTTGAAGCAACTGCCATTCCAAGTGCAGCCGACACAGAAGTAGAAGCATGGCCTACCCCAAAAGCATCATATTCACTTTCGGTGCGTTTCGGGAAACCACTTATTCCCTTATATTTCCTATTGGTTTTGAAAATATCTCTGCGACCGGTTAATATTTTATGCCCGTATGCCTGGTGACCAACGTCCCAAACAAGCAAATCATAGGGTGTATTATAAACATAATGCAAGGCTACCGTTAATTCCACTACCCCCAGACTAGCGCCAAAATGCCCAGGATGAGTTGATACAATATCAATAATAAAATCCCTCAAATCATCACAAAACTGAGGAAGTTCATCCAGTTTCATTTTTTTCAAGTCTGCCGGGCTGTTTATTTTTTCCAATAATCTTCCCTTTATTTCATCCATTTTTGCGAAAAAATATCTGCAAAGTTAAAACAAATCTTTTACTCCTGTTTTTAAAACTGAATAAAAACGAATTTGTTCTCCGCTATAAAAGAAGTAAATTTATCCTTGAATTAAATACAGAAAAATATGTTATATATTCTCATTTAATACTTGCTTCACTGTAATCTTTGTATGGATTAGTTTTTGAGAGTGTTAAAGCGAGATAAAGGTAAAATGATTTTGTATTGAATAATCATAAATTTTATTAGATATATTATTTTTAAAAATTTAATTTTTTATTGTTCTAATGACAAAATTGAACAATTTTGTTGTTGCTTTACTTTTTAGAATTACAAAACGTTGATACATGAAAACAGGAAAAAAAATAGGATTATTGGTCAGTTTAATTGTTCTGCTATCATCATGTGTTTCAATGAAACAATTTAAAGATGTTCAAAGCAAATTGAACGCTGAAAACGAACAGTTGAAGCGGGAAAAGATGGATCTGGAAACAACAAATGCTGAATTAAAAAGCAGGGAAGATAATCTAACAGCCAAAAATAAAGAATTGCAGTCTCAACTGGAAGATGCATTATACGATCTGAACAAACAGAAACAAAACAATGCAACACTCCGGAAACAAATGGATGATTTACAACAACAGATGGAAGCTGCAAATACAGGAAGTTCTGCCGAGATTGAGCGCTTGTTATCCGAATTAAAAAATACGCAAGGCGATCTTAATGCGCGCGAAGACAAATTACGGGAAGCAGAACAGGCTCTGGAAGAACGAAACGCTAAATTAATTGAGCTGCAAAATGTTCTTGCACAAAAAGACCAGGCCGTAAAAGACCTGAAAAATAAGGTAATGGATGCACTGGTAGGATTTAACAACAAGGGACTCACCGTTCACGAAAAAAACGGAAAAGTATATGTTTCACTGGAAGAGAAACTATTGTTTAAAACAGGTAAATGGAATGTTGATCCTAAAGGACAGGAAGCTATCCGGCAGTTAAGCCAGGTGCTGGCTCAAAATACCGACATTAATATTATGGTAGAAGGACACACAGATGATGTGCCTATGCATGGTTCGGGCGAAGTAAAAGACAATTGGGATTTAAGCGTTATGAGAGCGACAGCTGTTGTGAAGATTCTAACCCAAAACAAAGACATTGATGCCAAACGAATAATTGCTGCCGGACGAAGCGAATACCTTCCACTCTCGCCGGACAAAACAGCAGAAGGCCGCCAAATGAACCGACGTACAGAAATAATACTAACACCAAACCTGGACGAGCTGTTAAAAATTATTGACGCAAATTAGGACAACTAAAAACAAAAGAACCTAACGCAAAAGTGCCATCTGTTTATGAATTATAAAAACAGATGGCACTTTTTATTTCTACTACACGGATTGATTCACAAAGGAATTTATATGAAATAATCCGTCAAGCGTTAACAAGGGTTCAATCATTTTTATGTGTTTTGTAAGCGGAGAAATAACAGAGCTGAGCCCACCTGTTGCAACAACAGTAAGCTCCTCATTCAGCTCTTCCTGAGTACGCTCTATTATCGAATCAACCAGACCAGTAAAACCGAAAACCACACCTGCCTGAATTGCATGAACCGTATTTTTCCCCAATACAGAAGGAGGAGGAGTTAAATGAATCTCCGGCAATTGAGCTGTTTTTCCAGCCAGAGCGCTCACTGTAGTATTAAGTCCCGGAGCAATGGCAACTCCCATTATTTCAGAATCTTTGCCAATGGTTGTAAAAGTGAGAGCCGTCCCAAAATCGATAACCGTAGTTAACTTTCCATATTTCTGAAAAGCAGCAGTGGCATTTGCTACAAGGTCGGCACCTATTTGATACGGATTTAATACTTTCACCGGTAGCACACCATAAATTTCCGGACTAACAATGGTTTGCTTTGTATCAGGGAACAACCCCGAGAGCATTTCAGCAAAAGGATGCACAAGCGAAGGCACCACACTACTTATAATTATCTGCCCAATATTTGTACTGCAAACTTTTCCGGCGTTTAACAACGAGCGAAAAATCACTTCATATTCATCTGCCGTTTTCAAATGATCTGTCTGAATACGCCAATGATTTTTCCAGTCTCCATCTCTGTTCACTCCAAACACAATGTTGGTATTTCCTATATCAATTGCCAGTAACATATATTCTGATTTATAATTTACGCTTAATTGTTTGCAACATTAATTTCAATTGTATGAATGCCCTCAATATCCTTATTAAAAGATGCAATTTTTGAAGGTTTTCCATCAATCATTATATTCTTAATGGTTGAGCCATTACCATTTACTTTAATTTGAAGAACTGCATCTCTGTATTTCAAGTTAGAAAGGGTGAGTTGATGTAATCCTACAGGAACACATGGAGAAAAACAAATACCTTGCTCATCTATTTTTGCGCCAAGCAAACCATAAACAACCATTCTAATGTAAGCAGTAGCCGACCATGTTTGTCGGTTGGTTGCTTCCCACAATGTAACCTTTCCTTTGCTTTCCTGCATCCCTCCATAAATTTCTCCGGTGAGCGGATGATATATTTCAGCAAATTGCATATCGCGAACAGCATGCTTTGCCAGGTTTATCATTTCATGCCACAACAAACCTGACTGGCAGAATTGGCCTGCAGCCTGCACCCAGAATCCCTGAATCTGTGGCCACACCACTGCATTGTGACGCGCAAAAGTATTTTTATTTGTATGATATCTTTTTAGCGGGGGCCATCCACAAGGAACTCCTGCTGGCGATACATATTGGTTTTTAAATATCGATTCAGCCTGTTCCTTATCTGCAATACCAAAAATAATGGCTAACGCATTTCCATACGCCGTTTGAAGGTTACTTTCCTCATCTTCATCTATATAAAATTTGTACAATCCGGTTGCTGGATTCCAAAGATATTTATTGATAGCTTCTTTTAGCATTGTAGCCTTATAAGCAAAATAAGAATTTTGGTTGCCAGCCAGTTCCTGTTCCATTTTTGCTGCAACTACATACGCGTGGTAATACAAACAATTAGTATAGGTAGCCATCATTGGAATTCCGTATCCGGGTGTTGACTTTTTCTTCGGATTATACTTCACCCAATCAATCGCAGCGCTGGAACCTCCTGTATTTGCATACTTTCCTTCAAATGCTGAGACCCCATCGCTCCAGGCCAAACCACGAAACAAATTATAAGAAGGATTAAATTCTGTTCTTTCGTAAAAAGAGAGTGTGTTTTTTGTAACCTCAAAAGCCGTTTCCAAAAAAGTATGATCGCCGGTAAACAGATAATAATTCCAGGCTCCGGTACACCAAATAATGGCATCCCAATAATTATCCTTATCCCGAATTATTAAAGAATCATTTTGTTGCACAATTCTTGAAAGCAGAGTATTTTTTGCAACATCGGGAACCATAAATGAAGCCGCATTCCAGCAATTAATAGCAGCATCACGCGTCCAGGGCGAGTCGTATTCCAAACCAGCCATAACAACCGGTGAAATTGTATCCAGAATTGGAATTTTGTAATCCTGCACATTGGTATAAAAATCACCCAACGCTATTCGGAATGCTTTATTTATTGTGTCATTATCTGTCTGAAATTCTATAAAAACCTGGTTATGTGAATGATTGTATTTTGCGCTGCAACTACCACAAATGCAATAAAAAGAAACAACCTGAACAAATACAAAAACCATTGCCCGACTTTTCATATTCCTGTTGTTTTGTTGCATAGTTTGTCTATTAAATTTAGTTCAAAACAAACTTAGTTGATTATCCTTTTCCACTGATTTTTTTTGCGGTTTATTTTTTATTTGCTGAATCAATTCCTGTTCAATTGAACCGAGAAACGGACTTTTGGGAAGATTTAACTTCCGTCCGCGAATGGTTCGCGATTTTGCACTGGTTAAATACAAAAGCTTTTTCGCCCGTGTCATTCCTACATACAGCAATCGTTTTTCTTCCTCTTCATCTACTTCCGTTTTATACAAATTGTAAGGAAGCAAGCCTTCCTCACACCCCGGAATAAAGACGCATTCAAACTCCAATCCCTTTGATGCATGCAAAGTCATTACAGAAACGGCTTCCAGATTTTTGTCATGAGTGTCGTTCCCCAGTCCTAATTTTATAAATTGAACAAACTCATCTACCGACTTTATGTCATTTGCCAGCTGAATAAATCGTTTCCATAACTGAGCATCAAAAGTTTCATTCTTGTAATAATTCTTTCTCACAAAAGTTAAAAATGCCCCCACCCCTGATTTATTCAGTTCGCTTACAGCCAACTCATACTGAAGTTTTGATACTTCCATCTTCTTCAAATGAAAAAAGGGTGTTGCCTGCTCATAATCGTTTAACAAAAATGCACCAATGGTATTGCAGAATGACAGAAAAGGTTCCTGCTGAAAAAACGGGATGGTTCCACTTTCCTGATAAGGAACATGATGGTTGCGCAATGCTTTTGTAACTGCCTCAAACTGATTACGGGTACGACACAAAATAGCCAGGTCAGACAAACTATTAATATCATCGCTTTTATCTCCCTTAGTTACCGAGCTGTCTATAGAAAAGAAACTTACACCGCCAACCAAATCTACGATCTGGCGGGCAATAAATTCTGCTTCCGCAGCATCAGTCGGTTGCTCAGAGATAAGCAACTTCACTCCGGCATTTAACCCTTCGAGAAAGCCTGCACTTTGGCTAATAATATTTGATGAAGCCGACAAAATAGTTTGTGAACAGCGGTACGATTGTGTGAGCCTGAAAACTTTTGCCTCCGGATAATCTTCTGTAAATTTCTGAATATAGCCGGCATTCGCTCCCCTAAAACCGTAAATAGATTGGTTCGGGTCGCCAACCACGCACAAATTTGTAGTTGAGTCAGGAGCCAGCATCCGAAGCAACTTATATTGAGTATCGTTTGTATCCTGATATTCATCTACAAAAACATAGCGGAACTTCGTTCTGTATTCCTCTACAATTTCCCGGTTGTTGGAAAAAAGTTGCAACGGTTTTTCAATTAAATCATCCAAATCAAAAGCATTTAATTTCTGCAATTCATTTTCATACTGTGCAAAAAACGGAGTTTCAGAAAGACTTCCCTTTTTTATTTCAGAAATTTCCACAGAAAGCTTTTTTGCTTCATTCTGTTTTACTTGTTTAATTGATTGTATAATTTCCATCTTTAAAGCCTCATCTGCCAGAATAAACTTTTTATTTCTTCCAAATTCAGTAGTAAATCTTTTTAAAACCGATAATCCAAAAGCATGAAATGTAGCCACAGTAACTTCTTCATTTTTTGTTTTACTTTTTAACAGAGAAGCCAGCCTTTCGTTTAGCTCACCGGCTGCTTTGTTCGTAAAAGTAATAGCCAGAATCTCTTCCGGAAGTGCGTGATGATTCCCAATCAACCATGCTATTTTACTGGTAATCGTTTTGGTCTTCCCGGTTCCCGGTCCGGCCAAAATAAGAGAAGGACCTTTCGTATATTGCACTGCGTCAAATTGCTCCGGATTTAGATTATCAAAAGCAACAGGGGGAGCTTGTTGCATCTCGTAAGTGTCTTTTTGTTCTGCCACAATATCCGCCATCTCTTCTTTTTGCCGGAGCAGTGTTTGAACGCCTTTTAAATCAAAATTTATTAGCGCCCTCTTTTCCGGCGGCTTGGGTTTATCCAGTTGAAACAAAGCATTTGATACTTCGAAGTTCTTTGCCTCGCCCGGTTTAAAAACTTGTATTACTCCGTATTCTCCATCATATCCTTCCTGAATATAAATTTCACGGTTACGCATACGGCGAATTGCTTCTGCCAACGTTGGCGAACTTTTCTTGCGAATTTCATCCAAAGGAATATTCATCAGAATATCCAGCTCTTTCCCCAGTTTTTGTATTGTTTGCAGATAATTGGCTTCCACTTTTTTGGATTTTACACCTACTCCAGCTATTTCTACGAGCATTTCCTTTAACGGTATAATCGATTGAAATGGAAGCCTGTTCGGACGCTTAGAAATATCTTCACGGTCGGAAAGCTGAATGACCCTGTTCATAACGCCTACTGTAACTGGCTTTTTACAAGCCGGGCAAATAGTATGATTCCTGAGAGTTTCTGCGGGGTCCCAGCACACATTGCATTTCCGGTGTCCATCGTAATAATATTTTCCTTCTTGCGGAAACATATCAATGGTGCCTAAATGTTTCTCCGGATCACCCGTGCGCAACGCTTCTGTTAGTGAATGATAATCAAGATCCGTATTTAGCATATTGGCATTTCTTCCCAGCCGATCGGGTGAATGCGCATCTGAGTTGGAAACAAAAGTAACGTTATCAAGAAAAGAACATAACCAATTCATTGGCGGATCGGTAGAAAGGCCTGTTTCTATGGTATGAATATGTGGTGCCAAATCGGCAAAACATTCTTCCAGCGAATCAAAACCGGATTTGGACCCCAACATTGAAAACCAGGGAGTCCAGATATGTGCCGGAATAAAGTAATTGTTTTCGTTACATTCCAGAACAATTTCAAGTAAATCGCGCGAATCCAGCCCTAAAATGGGGCGGCCATCAGAAGAAAGATTTCCTCCCAAATCAAGCAACCGCTGATTTATCTTCTCCGCTTCTTCAAACCCTGAAACCAAAACTACATTGTGCACTTTACGTACTTTTCCTCCGCGTTTATAAATATTACTTATCTCGGCTGTAAGCAAAAAACGCGTTTCATTATTACCCAAAACAGGATCAAGCTGAAAATCTTTCTTTAATTTCAGAAAGCCATTTCCATCGGGCTCCGTTTTTTCTTTTAATTCAGCAAGCCATCCGGGATGAGTAAAATCTCCGGTTCCCACCACTTTTATCCCTTTCATTGAAGCAAAGTAATCCAGGTATTCCGGTGTTAATGTTTTACTTGTGGCACGTGAGAAATGCGAGTGAATATGTATATCTGCAATATATTTCATTTTCCTGCTGGACTTTTAAAGACTATTTCAAACAAATCAGCGTTAATATAACAAGAATTTGAGAATTGTAGTTTTGTTTTTTCCTTTCTGGAGGCCGTTGGTTTCTAAGAAAATTGTACTATTTTTAAGCAGGTTGTTGATTAAACTAAGTCTGGCATTATGCAAAAAACAAAGAATCCGCTGATTTTCATTGTTGAAGACAGCGTGGTCTACAAAGATTTGATCGTAGGTTACTTGCAATCAAAAAAATATAAGAACCTGAAAACATTCAATAACGGGGAGGAGTGCCTGAAGGAATTGACCTTGCAGCCAGATGTTATTATTCTTGATTATAACTTTTCAGGGATTAATGGCATGGAGTTGATGATTCAAATAAAAAAAGAATTACCCTTTACCAGTTTTATTTTCCTGAGCGCTCAGAATAACCTGGAGCTTGCTGTTAAACTAATGAAAGTAGGAGCTGATGATTATATTGTAAAAAATGAAAAAGCTCCTTACAATCTGGTCAAGTCTATTGAACATCTAACCACAGCAGCCAAAGAAGTTAAAGTTGCGAAGGGATTTAAAATCGGAGTTATAGGATTCTTCATTGTACTTTTTATTATCATAATGGTTATCATACTAATGACCATCTTCCTGGAAGATTTTGCCCTCTAAAATAAACCATTTTTACTCCAAATCATACCATAATCATTTCATCAGAAGTTGATTATTTGACGAATATCGTGTGCCAAATAATTTTTATGTGAATTATGCCTTTTTTCTTACTTGCTGTTTTGCTACCTTGCCTTGCTTAAAAAAAGAGCATGGGTTTCATTTCAGTAATAAAAAAATACAACACCACTTTTTGGGCATCGAATGTAATAGAACTGTTTGAGAGATGGGCATGGTACGGTTTTTATATTGCATTTGCACTTTACCTGGTAAACTCGAAAGACACAGGCGCATTAGGCCTCACGCAAACACAAAAAGGAATTATAATGGGTACCGGAACGATGCTGCTGTATTTCTTACCTTTAATAACAGGAGCTATTGCAGATAAAGTTGGATATAAAAAAATCCTCTTTCTTTCATTTGCTTTATATGCTTCGGGCTTTTATATGATAAAAAGTGTCGATACTTTCGGATTGATGTTTTTTGCTTTTGTATGGACTTGTATCGGAGGTGCTTTCTTTAAACCCATTGTTTCTGCAATGATATCGCGAACAACCACAGAAGAAACAGCATCTATTGGCTTTGGCATTTTTTATATGATGGTGAATATTGGCGGGTTCATTGGTCCGTTTATCGCCGGAATCCTGATGCAGAAATCATGGGAACATGTGTTCTTTATGTCTATTATGGCAATTTCAGTTAATTTTCTTATAACCTTTTTTTTCTTCCGGGAACCCGTAAAAAAAAAGCAAGGTGGCTCATTAAAAAACAATATTCTTCAGGCTTTTACAAATATCTATATCACACTTAGAAATTGGAAATATGTTTTATTTCTGATTATTATGATTCTATTCTGGACAGCTTTTAATCAACTATATTTTTCATTTCCTGTTTTTGTAGATCAATGGGTAGACACAGGAGTAATTTACGATGGAATTCATTCTATTTGGCCGTGGCTGGCTGAATCAATTGGAACAAAAGACGGAACAATTACAGCCGTGACTCTTACCAGCATGGATTCATTTTTCATTATTGTATTCCAATTAATGGTTTCGGCATTTGTAATGCGGTTCCGCCCGTTAGCCGCTATGATGGGAGGAATTCTTGTTTTGTCAGGCGGTTTAGGGCTTATGTTTTCCAATCAAAGCGGCTGGTTAATTTTATTAGGTGTTTTAATTTTTGCTTTAGGAGAAATGGCCAGTTCGCCAAAATTTACAGAATATGTGGGAAACATTGCACCTCCCGATAAAAAAGCACTTTACATGGGAACTTCTTTCCTTCCTATCGCAGCAGGAAACTGGTTAGCAGGATGGCTTTCCGGAGGAGTATATGAAAAACTGGCTGACAAAATATTTCTGTTAAAACAGGAAGTTGCGAAACGAGGCATTTCTTTACCTGAAATCTCGGACGAATTTACCAAAAATGATTACATAAAAATGGCTTCAGAGAAAATGGGGTTTCAGGGAAATGAATTAGATCATTTTCTTTGGCAAAACTACCATCCGTCTTCTATCTGGATAGTTTATTCCGGAATTGCCGTTGCTGCAGTTGTTTTTCTTTGGTTATACGACCGGTTTATAATAGGAAGAACTGGCAATTAGGAATCAAGCATAAATCGCCATGGCATGCTAATCCATGGCTCTCCCACATAATCAATCCCAATCCTGGGAGAAGTCTTGATTGTAACCTCCATTTCTGAAGATTCTATCCAAATTCTTTTTGAGGTGAAAATATCTTCTCCATAAAATGATTTATCCAGTTGTAGCACTTTCCCAACCCGTCCGGGGCCGGATATATTCTCAACACCCCGGATCAAAACGGCTGAAGCATCATTTTTCTGACCTGTTACAATATTAAGCATCCAATACATTCCGTAAATAAGATAGACATAAATGACACCTCCTTTGTCAAACATAATTTTAGTACGAGAAGTTTTTCCTTTGCTTGCATGGCATGCCATATCCTCCATTCCCCTATAAGCTTCAACTTCTGTAATCAGGAAACGTTCTATCGAGCCATCAAAAAAACGACGAACGAGTATTTTCCCAATTAATTCAGGCGCTACTTCCAGCACATCGCGTTGAAAAAAAACAGGTGTTAATCTTTGCTCTGAAAAACACATTCAATCAATTATTTGGAATTCTTATCGCCTATCTTTCTTCTTTTATATTCAGAGAGACCATAACCCAACAGAGCAAGTATTAACAAAAGAGAACTAGCCAGGGAGACTTTGTTCCCTACATAATACGATTTAGGTCTAAACTTAAATTCTATAGTATGTTCTCCCGCAGGCATAATGAGCGACCGAAGTACATAATTTACTCTGAAATGAGGCACTTCTTTTCCGTCTATATATGCATTCCACCCTTTATCATAGTATATTTCTGAGAATACAACCAACTGCTCAGTTCCCGCCTTAGCTTCATATTTCAAATAGTTTGGTTCGTATTCGGTGAGCTTAATTACCCCATTCGCATCTTTCTGAAACGATCTCCCCTTTACAAACTGTTCAAACCTCTTGTCTATTATCGCGGTATTTGCAGGGTCGAAACTCTTTAAAGTCGTTATTTCTCCATTGGCATCATCTACTAACTTATAGCCGTTTACAAACCATGCATTCCCCAATGCATCAGGGTTTACCAGCGGCGGGCTATTTAAATCGTAAATAATATAACGAGTATTCATCATATTAATACCGGGTAATGCAGCAAAAACGGAATCGGGAGAAGAAGAAGCCTGCAACTGTTGAATCATTAAGCTCATCTCGGGAGTCAATTCATGCTCTATCAGTTCGCTATAACGACGAAGTTTTGCAGCATGATATCCACCTACATTTTTGTGATAATAGGAAGTTCGTGCATCCTGAAATGGATTTTGAAGTGGTAACACACGATAACTTAAATCTTTATCTTTTAATATTTCTTTATCAGCAGTTGTTAAAGGAAATGGATTTTCTGCCTTCCTTTTGGAAACAAATTGATCATTATTCAGGTATCGTTTATCCACCGTCCACAAATCAATTAAAATTAGCACACCAAGGGTAATGACCAATATATTTGTATTTATTTTTTTCAAACTCCAGTAGTAAAGCAACCCTGCACTAAGTAATACCAAAACAAGCGTTCTTAATGCATCACTTTTTAACATTGCTCTCCTGTCGGCAAGAATACCGGGCATCAACCACTCGGGATAATACCTGCTATCAAACGGAGCAGAAAAATTACCTGCCATTCCGGGTGCAATAGAAAACAAGAAACTAACTCCACCAGTTAAGCCCAAAGCCCAAATTAGTCCTTTTTTTATATCATCTTTATCCGCCTTTCCTGTAATAATATCATTTAATCCCCAAAAAGCCAGTAAAGGCACAGCTATTAGTGCAATTACCAAAGTCATTTCAGGAGCTCTGAACTTATTGTACATTGGAAGGTAATCGAGCAAAAAGCTGGTTAGACCCATAACATTTTTACCCCACGACAAAACAATGGACACGATAACTGCCGATAGCAACCACCATTTAACGGGGCCTTTTACGACAAATAAGCCGATAATAAAAAGGAAAAGTATTATGGCTCCAAAATAGTAGGGGCCGGCAGTAGCTATTTTATCTCCGTGATACATGATAACACTGTTCACCATTTTTTGAGGATTTTGAACATTGTTCTTTTTCAAAAGCTGATAAGACTCTCCGTCAGCCGGCGCACTGGTACTTGTAGAACCTCCCATAAAATTTGGAATAAGAAGCGTTAAGGTCTCATCAATTCCCTGACTCCATTGAACCACATAATCTTTATCCAGCCCTGAAGTTTGATTCTCGCCATTATGTGGCAGTTCAGAGGGGGCCCTAATTGTGTATTTGGAATATTCCCAGGTAGTATATAACCTTGAAAAATTCATTCCCACAGCAATAATTGCCCCAACAGATAAAAACAAGACAGCTTTAAAATAAGGTTTCAGTGCTTTTTCTTTCACTGAATAAATAAATTGAATCAGGGCAAAAAGGACAATCATTATAAATCCGTAATAAGTCATTTGAAGATGCCCTGAAAGTAATTCCAGCGAGAAAGCAAAAGCAAAGAGTATTGCACCAGGCAAATACTTCCCTCTAAAAGCGACCAAAACACCTGCAATCATCGGAGTCAGCCAAGCTATAGCATTGGCCTTGGTTGAATGCCCTGCACCTATTATAATTAAGAGATAGGAAGAAAACCCAAAGGCAATTGCTCCAACTACCGCAAGCCATTTATTTATTTTTAAACTCGAGAGCAAAATATAAAATCCGAGCATATACAAAATAAGAAAGGAGGCAATAGAAAATAGTTTCCATATGCCCCTGGAAATATATTTAGTTAAATTTCCAGGATAGATTACTGAAATCAGATATCCCGGCATCCCCCCAAACATGCTGTCTGTCCATATAGCTTCTTTACCTGTTTCTTCCCTGTAATCACTTAGCTCTTTTGACATTCCTTTAAAATGCTCAATATCTGGCCTTACTAGCACTTTCCCTTCCAACAAAGGAGACATATACGCATAAGCCAGTACAATAAAAAACAGAATCACTCCCAAATGAAACAGAACATTACGAGAACCGGTTATTTTTGACATAATCTTATCTTTTTCCTAATAGAATTGTTCTGAACAAAAATAAATATTAAAATACGTTTTACACTATAAATAAAAATAATCATATAAGAATTCTTGGTTCGCCAATGCTGCAATAATAATTACAAACACTGACAGATAAGTCAACTTTATCCCTCGGAATTCTTCCTTACAAAAAGAGCTGCTATTAAATTTGACTTATTATTAGATTCTGTTCCCACTTAATTATATTTTTGGTTTCTCGAATTGAAAAAGGCCAGAAAATTTAAAGCCATTTTGCAAAAACAATCAATGAACACAAAGCAATTAAATACAAAAGAAAATCAAAGTAAAAAAAGCAGCTATACCAAACCATTTTTGAAATGGGCGGGAGGCAAAGGCCAACTTCTTGAAACATTTCAGCACTTTTATCCCAAAGAGTTAGAAAAGAATATCACTCATTACTATGAGCCTTTTGTGGGGGGCGGTGCTGTGTTTTTTTATGTTGCTCATAAATACAACATAAAGTCAGCCTTTTTATACGACGTAAATGAAGAGTTAATTCTAACTTACTCGGTTGTGCAGAAGGATGCCAATGAATTAATTGAACAATTAGAAAAATATCAGAAGAAATACGAGAAGCTGAATGAGGAAGAACGGGCAAAATTTTTTTATGACATAAGAAAACAGTTTAACCAGGAACTTCCGTCCTTCAATTTTAAAAGGTACTCCGGAAAGTGGGTAAGCCGTGCCGCACAAATCATTTTTCTAAACAAGACCTGTTTTAACGGCCTTTTCCGTTTTAATTCAAAAGGCGAGTTTAATACCCCAAAAGGAAGTTACAAAAATCCAAAAATTCTTGATGTTGACACCATCCTAAAAACTTCTGACCTGTTAAGTATTGCCGAAATTAAAAGAGCTGACTTTAAACAAGTAGAAATGGATATGAAGCCAAATTCTTTTGTTTACTACGACCCTCCCTACCGGCCACTAAGTAAAACATCAAGCTTTACAGCTTATAGCAAGCTCCCCTTTACGGATGCGGAACAAATCGAGCTCGCCGCTTTATTTAACCGACTGAATAAAAAAGACATACAACAAATGCTTAGCAACTCCGATCCTAAAAACACAGACCCTTCTGATAATTTTTTTGATGAATTATATGCTAATTTTCATATCACCAGAGTACCAGCAAAGCGAATGATTAATTCAAACAGTACAAAACGGTCGGCCATTAATGAAATAATTGTAACCAATTACATTACAAAGTAAAAGAGGCAATTATTAAAAAAATTACCATTCAATAAGCTCCCCTCATTAATAAAGTTCAAACAAAAAACTATTTAGTAGCGAAAAAATATACAGCTATCTAAACCTTTTTACTTAAACCTTGTTTTATAGTGCATAAGTTGATTTATTACTCACCAAATAGATGGTTTGGTTTTTGGTTTAGTTTAGGTTTAGGTTGATTGAGAAAGGGCTGGTAGATGACCGGCCTTTCTTTTTTTATTTATTCACCAGCTAACAGTGTCCATCCATCAATCCAGTTACTTTCGCCAAAAGCTCCTTTGAAATTTACAATCTGAAACCAGGAGTCAGTATAATCGGCCATTTCTCCCTGTATTTTTTCTTGGGGGAGAAAGATGTTGTTTTCATAGTTAATTCCCGGATTAGAAATTTCATTGTTTGCTAATGCGAAATAGTTTGTCCATTCTTCTTGTTGCGAAGCAGAATAAATTCCGCTCAATTCAAAAATGGAAGATGCCGTTGAGGAAGTAATGTCGTAGAATACATTGTTTTTCACTTCCAGATTTCCTTGTTTCCACTGACTGTAACAATCATTTTGGGAGTCGGTAACTTCCAAAGAAACACCATGATCTTTATTTATGAAAACTGAATTGGCCAGAAAACCACCCGCAAAATCTATAAATTCCACGCAGGCACCTTCACTTGTATTTCCATTTCCAACCAAAGTAACATTATAAATATTGGGCAGAGAATACGGCTGTCCGGTTACGGGAGAAGTTCCACCACCAGCTTCAATAAGATTGTCGCCCACATAATCGGATTGTACCGCGAGCCAAAATTGCCCATTTCCGCTCCATCCTAAATCATAGTCGAAAGCATCATCGCCGCAGCCCGAAATAACCATGTGCTTCAGATTTACAGTGCCGCCAAAAATTTCCACACCGTCGTCTTCATTCGAAATAATTTCGACATATTCAATCTCAGTTTTGTTGCCAACGCCCCCTAAAGTAAGCCCGTTAATTTCATTTCCGTCCCCAATATTTGTACCTCCATGCCGGATAGAAACATATTTCAGAACACCAGAGTCATCATTTTCATCAACTCCACCATAAATTCCACGGGGTTCAGCAATTGGGATTCCCTCAACAGAAGCCTCTCCTCCCCCAACATTGATGGGGGCATTTCCAAGAATAATTAAACCGCCCCACAATCCGGTTTTGTCTTTATCAACCGAACCTTCCAGGTCATCGTCTTCTGCAGTAAAAATAATAGGTTCGCTTTTTGTTCCTTCGGCAATAATTTTCCCACCGCGCGAAACACTTAAAGCACTTGCATTTTCTGCTTGTCCCGATTTAAAGCGAATAACTGTTCCCGCTTCAATGGTGAGTATCTGCCCGTCGTTTACAAAAACAAAACCTTCAAGAATATATTCTTTGTCTTTCGTCCAGGTAACTGTGCCGGTTCCATTTCCGTCGTCAGTCAGCGTTTCGCTTGTGTCTTCAAGAATATAATCACTTTCTCGGCACCCGGTAAAAAGGATTATCAGAACGACTATAATAATTCTGTAATTCATTTTTTCGTTTTTACATTTTCACTTCTACATCGAGAAAAATAAAACCACCGCCTTCTTCATTGGCGGCCCATGGATACCAGTCGTGATAATTTAAGGCCATTTTGATGTTCTTAATCGGATTGAACTGAATCCCTGTAACTAAAGCTGTTCCGTCGTCTGCCAGGTTCCAGGGGTTTGTTTCTCCTTTCAAAACATTTGAAGTAATCCTGTCGTAGCGAGCAAACAGCTGAAATCGGGAATCGATGTTATATTTCCCGTAAAACGACATTCCCAAAATATTTTCGTTTTCCTCCCACTCGTTATTGGTGCGGTAGGCAAACTCTGCTGCCAGATTCCACTTTTCATTGTGATCGTACGAAGCAAAAAACAACCAGGTTGATTGATTTATCTCACTGTAGGTAAAGTCGTAAAATAGTTTCGACACAAAATTCTTCGGGTAAAAAACGGTTGCTCCCAAACTGTATTTGAAAATATTATCGGATTGAATGTTATTGTATCCTTCGCCATTCATTATCGTAAAATCAGTTTCAATAAACGAATTGAGCTTATAGTTCAGGTTAATTCCCAAATCTGCCGAAGAGCCGAGTTGATATTCATCGGCCAGCGTTTTCATTAAATAACGGCGCTCCCATATTTTCTCCTGAAGTTTGAATTGTTTCAGGCCAATCAGCCCAAAATCAACAGTGATTTTATTTTGTGAGTATTGCAAAAAAGCATTCTTAAAATAGGCGTATCTGCGGAGTTTAGAGTATTCCGACAGATCGTCCGGACTACCCACATCTAAATTTATTTTAGCGTAAAATTCAGGACTAAAATTGTATTCGTAACCAATGTATCCCCTTACCAGTTCAAAGGCAGCTTCATTGGTTGCAGTGCCTAAAATTCCTTGATGAAAGTTGGCAAAAATAGTAGCAAAAGCATTGCCTTTGGGTTCAAAATTCTCTGTTTGGGTCTTTCCCCACAAAGAAAACAGAAGGAATAGCGATATGAGTAAATTTATCTTCATTCGTTATTTTGGTAATTGTTTTAAAAGGGGTAAATATAGAAGTATCAATTGTAATATTTCAGTAATTGTTTTGTAATATTTTTGTAACATTCTCAAAATCAGAATTATAAATTAAATAATTATTAAATAATTATTACCCCAATGTTAGTGTTTAAACAAAAACAGTATTAACATTAACTGATTTTTAATAAAGATAAAATTTATAACGAATTACCATAACTTTGCCAGTGAAACTGATTTTTGAATCATGGAAAAGAACTACAAAATACTTATTGTTGACGACGAAAAAGATCTCTGCGAGATTTTACAATTCAACCTGGAAAGTGAAGGTTTTACGATTGACATTGCCCACTCGGGCGAAGATGCACTAAAAAAACCACTGGAAGAATTCGATCTCATCCTGCTCGATGTAATGATGGGAGGCATATCCGGTTACAAAGCTGCCAACATTATCAGGAAAGAAAATAAATTAATGGTTCCTATTATTTTCCTCACAGCCAAAGGAGAAGAGAACGATGTACTGACCGGGTTTAATGTTGGTGGCGATGATTACATTACAAAACCTTTTTCAATTAAAGAAGTAGTTGCCCGCATAAAAGCCATTTTAAAACGCGGAACATTAAAACGCGAAGAAAAAAATCAAATCTCATTTAATGAACTCGTTATTGATTTAAAAAGAAAATCAACTTCTATATCGGGTGAAAGCATTAATTTAACAAGAAAGGAGTTTGAAATACTTTCGTTGTTATTAAAAAATATTGGGCAGTACATTAGCCGCGATGAAATCTTAAAACGTATCTGGCACGAAGATGTAATTGTAACCGAAAGAAACGTAGATGTAAATATTGCCAGGTTACGCAAAAAAATCGGCGACTACGGAGTGAACATCAAAGGAAAATCGGGCTATGGATATTGCTTTCAAAATGTTTAGATGATTTTTAATACAAAGAATAACATTTTTAAAATTTCTTTCCGGACTGAAATATTTCTCTATTTTATTCTGGTTTTTATTGCTTTTACATTTGCCATCCTAACTTTCCAGTTCCAGCGTGAAAAGAAGTACCGTATTGCCAAGCTGGAAAATACCCTCGATAATATATCAGAAATCACCCATCGTTTTATCGAGCAAAACAAATTAATAAATGTAAGCGATATTGATCGTATTAAGGAAATTGAAAATATTATTCCGCAGTCGAATATCCGAATAACAATAATAGCTAAAAATGGAAATGTGCTCTACGACAGCTTTGTAGGCAGCTATGATTTGATGGAGAACCACCTTCGTCGCCCGGAGATACAAAAAGCACTGAAATCAGGAACCGGTTCTTTCATACGGGAATCATCAACCACCCAAAAAGAATATTATTACTACGCCAAGAAATACCCCAATTACTTTATACGAACAGCTGTTGTTTACAATGTTGAAATTAAAAACTTTCTGAAAGCGGAGAGGGTATACATTTTCTTCATCGTAGCTGTTTTTGCCATCATTGGAGTAATCCTTTACTTTGTTACAGGAAAGTTATCAAAATCAATTACCCGGCTCGAAGACTTTGCCATAAAAGCCGGACGTAATGAGCTTATTGAAAAAGACTTATCGTTTCCAGAAAATGAACTGGGTATAATTGGCAGCCAAATTATTCAAATATACAATAACCTAAAACAGACAAAAGATGAGCTGTCAATTGAAAGAGAAAAGCTTTTTAACCATTTAAATGCACTCAATGAAGGAATCGCCTTTTTCTCTCCGGGAAAAAAGGTAACTCTTTCCAATAGCCAGTTTATTCAATACGTTAACAGTATCTCGAAAAAATCGATTCACTCGTTAAATGATATCTTTAAAAACAGAGAATACAAAAAACTAAATAAATTCCTTAAAAATCACCTAAAACCCAACGAACCGATAGAAATTGATGCCTTGCCTCAAACAAACTACATTATTGGGGTTGGTGAAAAATATTTTAAAATTCAGAGCATCGTTTTTGTTGACAGAAGTTTTGAGGTGGTAATTACCGATACTACACGTTTGGAGAAAAGGCGCTTACTAAAGCAGCAACTCACTTCAAATATTGCACACGAGCTAAAAACACCTTTAGCTTCCATTAAAGGTTACCTGGAAACCATACTCGATAACTGGAAAATTCCGGAAGAAAAACAAAGGTATTTTCTCGAAAAAGCTTTTATGCAAGCCGAGCGGTTAACCGACTTAATTAACGACATTTCTCTACTAAATAATATTGAGGATGCAGGCGATCTTTTTGAAATAAAACCCACAGATATAAAAAAAGTAATACGAGATGTTTACGAAAATTTCTCCAACAGGATGGAGCAAAAGCAGATTGATTTTTTTGAAAATGTAAAAGAGGGAACCATTGTCAATGGAAATGAATCGCTGCTCTTTTCTATTTTTCAGAATTTGGTCGAAAACTCAATAAAATATGGAGGTGAAGGCATAAAAATCATGATTGACAACTACCTCCAGGACGAAAAATACTTCTATTTTTCCTATTCAGATACCGGCCCGGGTATTCCCGAAGAACATCTGCCTCGTATTTTCGAACGCTTCTACAGAGTTGATCATGGAAGAACCCGCGAAGCCGGAGGAACCGGTCTTGGTTTAGCCATAATAAAAAATGCCGTACAGCTTCATAAAGGAGACATTTCAGTAAAGAACCGGAATAAGAAAGGAATAGAGTTTCTATTTTCTATTGCTAAAAAATAAATTAAAATAACTGCAGGTTATATTAATTGAATATTACCCCACTCTCCTAAAATTTTATCCCGATTCCAACTTCAAATTTCCCCAATCCCTTCCACAGTGGGAATCCTGCAAAATATTACACTTTTATTAAACAAATGTAATAAATGATTAAATCAATATTAATCAGGTTGTAACATTATTGGTATTGCTTCGCCCCTGAATTAAAAAAAACATTAACACTGCATTTTTTTAAATTATGAACAAATTAATTATTAGCATGGTATTGCTAATTCTTTCTTTTTCAGTTGCGGCCCAAACCGGAACTATAAAAGGAAAGGTACAAGATGCCGACACAAAAGAATCTCTTGTAGGCACAACAATACTATTAAAAGGGACTACTATTGGCACAATTACTGATTTTGACGGAAATTACATTATCCCCAAAGTTGCTCCCGGAAAATATTCACTGATTATTTCCTTTATCTCATATAATCCACAGGAAATTGAGATAGAAGTGAAGGCAAACAAGGAAACAGTTATAAATGCTGAACTTCAGTCTGCTACCATAGAAGTTGGAGATGTAAAAGTAGTGGCAAAAGCAAACCGGGAGACAGAGAGCATGCTACTTGTAGAGCAAAAAAAATCGGTGATTGCTACACAGGCAATCGGAGCACAAGAGATTTCAAGAAAGGGCGCCAGTGATGCTGAAGCTGCTGTAACAAAGCTCTCCGGTATTTCAAAACAGGAAGGAGTAAAAAACGTTTTCGTTCGCGGACTTGGGGATAGGTTTAACTCAACATCGCTAAACGGCTTCCCGGTACCATCGGAAGATCCGGAGTATAAAAATATTTCGCTCGACTTTTTCTCGTCAGATATAATAAAGGCAGTAGATGTCCGGAAGGTTTTTAACTCAGAAATGACAGGCGATGTGGCTGGTGCCGAAATCAACATTAATTCTAAAGAACTTGTTGGAGACAAAGATTTAAATGTTGAAATATCAGCAAACACAAACAGCAACACCCTTAATCAGAAATTCTTGCTAACAAGCGGAGTAAACTCTTTAGGTTTTGCAGAAAATGCAAAGAGCCCGGAAGACAACGGCACATTTGGATTCAAAAACTTACTTGATCCATCCACTCAGAATTTTCAAATGGGAAAAGGTTTTTCCTTCGCCGGAGGAAAAAAATTCAAAGTTGGCACCAGCGAAAACCCTCTGAGCTTCTATTTAATCGGAGAGTTCTCTAATGATTTTAATTACATTAATGGAATAAGCCGGGGAAATACAACAACAGGCGAGATATACCAGGATCAGGAAACGAATGAATATCTCAAGAGATCAACCCACCTGATGATGGGCAACCTCAATTATAACTTCAATAAATATCAGCTTAGTTATAACTCTATGTTGATACACACCTCCAAACAAAAGCTGCTTGATAAATACGGGATGGATGATTCATTTCAATCATCAGCAGACTATGGATATGTTGGATTAATCCGCCGCCAGCAAAACAACGACAATACACTGATTGTAAACCAGGCCCGCTTAACAAGAAAAATAAACAAACGCCTTGATGCCAATATTGGAGCATCTTTCAATTACATTAATGGCAAAGAACCCGACCGAAGAATAAATCATTTAGGTTATTACGGAGAAGACATCCTGAAACCATTAAAAGGAACAGGAAACCAACAACGTTATTTTTCTGTATTGAAAGAAAGCGACCTTAATACTCAGCTGGAAGGTGGCTACAAACTTGATGACGAAGGTTCCTCGGCAATAAAAATGGGGTACAAAATGCGCTGGGTAAAAGACAACTTTAATGCTAATGAATGGGACAACAGCCGTTTTGAAGGCTCGTCAAATCTACCTGAATTAAATCGCTACAACTTCTCGCTCGACTCTATTTTTAACACACTTGAATACGAAGAAGGAAACTTTGACAACGACCTTTATACAAGCAATTATAGTGTCGATAAAATGATTCACTCGGTATATGCCGACCTGATTTACCAACTAACACCAAAACTAACTTTGAATGCAGGATTACAACTTGCACTAATAAACATAGATGTTAGCTATTCAGTGAATAAAACCTCCCCGGGAGAAACCTCATTAAATGAAAAATACCTGCTGCCAAGCTTTAATCTGAAACAAAGCTTAAACGACAAAAATGCATTGCGCTTGGGCGTTAGCAGAACATATACTTTGCCTCAATCCAAAGAAATTAGCCCATTCCGTTATACCGGAGAAAAGTGGAACTCACAGGGAAATACAAATCTGCTTCCTTCAACAAACTACAATATCGATTTGAAATGGGACTATTACATAAGCCGGGATGAACTGCTTTCAGCAATGATATTCGGAAAAATAATTAAAGACCCTATTTCGAGAATAGAAAAAGCAAGTGCAGGTGGTTTTCTTACATATGAAAATATTGCCGACAACGCAACAATTGGTGGCGTAGAAATAGAAATCAGAAAAAACATCTTCGCAAATAATAATACAGACAAAGATGCTACCACCAAACTAAGTTCTGGTGTAAACTTTTCATACATCAAGACCGATGTTACGGTTGACGAAGGACTGAATTTTACCAATTCAAAAACAAAACTGGAAGGAGCCTCTCCTTTTCTCGCCAATGCCGACCTGTCGCTCCAATACAAAAAAACTGATTTTGATATGACAGCATCGGTTATTGCAAACTATTTCAGCGATCGCACATTTACGATTGGCGCAGGTGGCTATCAGGATATTAATGAGGATGGATTGGTTACCATGGACTTTATTTCAGCCATAAAATTCAAAGAACGCTGGGGAATTAGTATAAAGGCGAGAAACCTGTTAGACCCGGAATTTCGTCTGACACGCAAGCCTAATGGAGAAGGAGAAAAACCTATTACGTTAAGCAGTTATAAAAAAGGAATCGACTTTAGTCTTGGCCTTACTTATCAATTCTAGATACACTTTAACTATTTGAAAACAAAATTTAAAAAAAAATGAAAAAGTTATTATCACTACTTTTAATTGTTACAGTCCTTTTTTCAGGATGTAAAGATGACGACGATCCGATACAAACCGTTGATAGTGAACTTGGTGGTTCTATTACTTCAGAAGTAACTCTTGATGCTTCTGTTGCCTATACTCTAACAACAACTTTAAGCGTTAAAGATGGTGGTGTTTTGAATATCCCTGCCGGAACAACCATTAAAGCAACTGGCGGTTTCAGCTCATATGTAATTGTAGAACAAGGTGGTAAAATTAATGCCGTAGGTACTGCTTCCAATCCTATTACTTTTACCTCTGGAGAAAGCAACCCGGCTGCCGGCGACTGGGGTGGAATTATTATCAATGGTTATGCACCTATTTCGGGAGCTACAGCAGGTACAACAGGTACAACTGAAATCGACGAAAGTCTGCCATATGGTGGAACAAATGAAGCCGATGGCTCGGGAAAGCTGCAATATGTTATTATTGCTTATAGCGGAGCACGCTCCACTACCAATATAGAACACAATGGGTTAACTCTTGACGGTGTTGGTAGCGGTACTACAATTGAGAATATTTATATATATGAAGGATCTGATGATGCTATTGAATTTTTTGGTGGAACAGTAGATGTCACAAATCTTCTGGCTGTTAATTGCGATGATGACATGTTTGATGTTACGCAAGGATGGAGCGGGACTTTAACCAATGCTTATGGTGTTTGGAAAAGTGGATACACCAGTTCTGAAGACGATCCCCGCGGAATTGAAGCTGACGGAAACCTTGATGGCGACGGCGAAGACCACGTTGGCCAGTCTGATTTTACAATGACTGATATTACCATCAAAAATGCTTCTGATTATATAATGACAGACGGTATTAAAATTCGTCGGCATGCAACTGCTACAATTACAAATGCTTTAATGATTGGTGGCACAGCATCTGACCTGATTGACTTAACCGACAGTAAAGGTGGTGCGAAAACAGAAACCTCTATTAGTCTTACAGTTGACAGAGCTGCTTACTCCTCCAACGAGATAAAAGCAGATGGAACCTATTCCAATGTAGTTATTGAAGACGGAAATACCGGAGCAGATGAATCCAGCTTTGCCTGGACTGGTTACGATTTTGATGCAGAAGAAACTGCTGAGTTAAGCGGCAACATCACTGATGAGGTTACGTTAAATGCTCTTTACACTTATACAATGGCCAGCACTGTAAGTGTAAAAGATGGTGGGACTCTGAATATTCCTGCCGGAACCACAATTAATGCAACCGGAGGTTTCAGCTCATACCTTATTGTTGAGCAAGGAGGCACAATTAATGCTAAAGGAACAGCTTCCAGCCCTATTACATTTACATCTGGCGAAAGCAGTCCGGCAGCTGGTGACTGGGGAGGAATTATTATCAATGGCTATGCACCTATCTCAGGGGCTACAGCAGGAACAACAGGTACAACCGAAATTGACGAAAGCTTACCCTATGGAGGAACAAATGATGCCGACAATTCCGGAACACTACAATATGTAATTATTGCCTATAGTGGGGCTCGTTCAACTACTTCTATAGAGCACAATGGATTAACTCTGGACGGTGTTGGTAGCGGTACTACAATTGAAAATATTTATGTATATGAAGGATCTGATGACGCCATTGAATTCTTCGGGGGAACAGTAAATGTTACAAATCTCCTGGCGGTTAATTGTGATGACGACATGTTTGACGTTACTCAGGGATGGAGTGGTACTTTAACCAATGCCTATGGTATTTGGAAAAGTGGATACACTAGCTCGGAAGACGATCCTCGCGGAATTGAGGCAGATGGCAACCTTGATGGTGATGGAGCAGATCACGTTGGGCAGTCTAATTTTACAATGGCGGATATTACTATTAAAAATTCATCTGATTATGTTATGACAGATGGGATCAAGATCCGTCGCCATGCAACTGCTACCATCACAAATGCTTTAATGATTGGCGGAACAGCTTCTGATTTAATAGACTTAACTGACAGTAAAGGCGGTGCAGAAGCTGGAACATCTATTAGCCTTACCATTGATGGAGTATCTTATGAGTCTCATGAGATAAATGCAGATGGAACTTATGCAAATGTTTCAATCGCAAATGGCAATACCGGAGCTGACGAAACGGAATTTGCATGGACAGGATACACATTTTAATAAAACAGGAAAGTTTTAATGAAATTTATGAAATAGCTATGCAGTGTTAATAGCGGGAAGGTTGAAAAACCTTCTAACAGACTCCGGGTGTTTACCCGGAGTTTTTTTATGCCCACCCCCTAAGAATTCAACACATTGCTCAGAAAAATCACAACATATAAAATCTCAGCAGCACACGATAGAAGAAATGATGTATAATAGACGAACCAAAACCAGCTAATCAAGAATGTGTGTTTTAAAGCTGAAACCCATTTGCTCCAAGTTGTTATTCCCTTGCATAAATGCAGGGGGTAGTCACCCAAAATGCGATTTTCACACAGCCACTTAAATCTGAGGTCAACGAAAGCCATATAAAATAAAGGCTTCAGCCAATATTTCAAATTCCTATCGGATAGTAATAATAAAATATAGTTACTCGGCAACTTACTTACAAGATTACTCTACAGACGTTCTTATTCCTGGAAATTCAATATTAAATATTTCGTAAACATTAAAAAATCATTACAAAAATGTTACACACACAAATTTTAATGTTAATTTTGTGTTAATAAAACTTGAAATTAAACATTAAAAAGGAAAGGAGGCTTCCATGAAAACATTGGCAGCAATTTTAGGAATACTATTTACTTTTTCTGTTACAGCACAGGAAGTTAAAGAAATAAAAGGAATTTACTATGCAGGCTCAGAACCTTATTCCGGAGACTATACTACATATTACGATAACGGGAATGTGAAAATGAAAGCCCATTTTAAAGATGGCCTGAAAGATGGGAAATATGAATTGTTCTTCGAGAATGGAAAAATAAACGAAGTTCGTTCATACAAGAATAACCAAATGGATGGAATCTGGTTTACTTTTAATACCGCTGGTACCAAAGTTGCCCAAGCCAGCTATTCTGAAGGAACAAAAGACGGAAACTGGTATGTTTGGAATGATGAAGGTAAATTGCAGTATGAAATGAATTATGACGACGGTCAAAAAACGGGTGTTTGGAAAAAATACGACGAACTTGGCCTTGTTGTAATGGAACGAAATTATTCCGATAGTCAATTCTAAAAAACAAAGTTTGATTTATACTAAAAAATCCTGTTTGCAGTTGTAGACAGGATTTTTTTTGTTCTAAACAAATTAATCTTTTTGTAATCTTTTTGCAACATTAGTCTAATGACCTCATTTTACATTTGCTACATAATCTAGTATGTAAATGAAGTCATTAATTGCAGTTATCTTATTTAGCACATTCTTTCTCTCTCTTTCGGCTAAAGACGACAGTAAAACACCCTCTGAAACCAGAGCCAATATTGCTACTTCTCTAGCGGGTACAGTAAAAGATAAATCAACAGGCGAATACCTGGTAGGTGCCGAAGTAAAAATAGAGGGAACCAACTTAAAAACACTTACCGATTTTGACGGGAACTTTGTGTTTGACAATATTAAGCCCGGAACATACAATGTTTCAGTTAACTTTATTTCATATGAAAAGGTAAAACTGGAGAACTTCAAAATTGGTTCTAAAACAAATATGTTAGAACTTGAACTTCATCAGTTAAAATAGAATCAAAAAAATAATTTATATATAGCCGCTTCAAAAGAGTGGCTTTTTTATTTTGTGTAATATTGTACTTTCCAAAAAATCAGACAATATATGTTTTCAGTTATTTTTGATATGGACGGCGTAATTGTAGACAATGGAAAGTTTCATTATTTAGCCTGGAAAGAATTTTGCAATAGATACCATATTTCTTTTTCCAAAGAAGAATTCAGAAAGACATTTTTCGGGAGAACAAACGAGCAGGTTATTCCTATCCTTTTCAACAAAGAGTTAACTACAAAAGAGATACAAAAGTTGGGAGATGAAAAGGAAATGCTTTACCGGGAAATCTACCAAACCGAAATAAAACCGCTAAAAGGATTAATCACTTTTCTCGAAGACCTGAAAGCCAATAACATTGCAATGGCGATTGCAACTTCAGCACCACCGGCAAATGTTGACTTCGTTCTCAACAATTTAAAAATAGGCCATTACTTTAATTTTATTGTAGACGATTCAATGGTTTCAAAAGGAAAACCAGACCCGGAGATTTATATAAAAGCCGCACATCTTTTAAAAACAGATCCCGCAAATTGTGTTGTTTTTGAAGACAGCCTTTCAGGAACAAAAGCTGCCTTTAAAGCAGGGGCAAAAGTAGTTGCGTTATCCACGTCCATAGGCAAAGAAGAACATAAATATGCCCTGCATGTTTTTTCTGACCTCTCAGAAATTTCAACTAATTTTATCCGTAAAGAAATATTCAATTAATCGCTTACCATGAATACAAAATTTCTACTCCTGCTTTTCTTATCTGTTTTGATTTTCAGTTGTAAGAAACAAGAACAAGTTCAGATACCTCTTCCGGAGCACCCACGTCCTGATTTTGAACGGCCAATATGGCAAAACTTAAACGGGTACTGGAGCTTCAGGCCCGACTCGGCTAATGTTGGATTAACCGAAACCTGGGAAAATGAAGGAGAACTTTTTGCCCAATCAATTTTAGTCCCGTTTTCATGGGCGAGCCCTTTGAGCGAAATTGAAATGCCAAAAGTTATGTATGCGTGGTACTACCGCACTTTCGAGCTTAAAAATCCAACCGATTGGGAAGGAAAAGATGTGTACCTTATTTTCTGCGCCAGCGATTTTAACACAACCATTTGGGTAAACGGGAAAGAAATGGGAAGCCACTCAGGCGGCTATGTTCCGTTTGATTTTAATATTTCATCTGTATTAAAAGAAGGCGAAAACAAAATTGTTGTTCGTGTAGAAGATGAGGAATTAGACAACCGTCCGGCTGGAAAGCAATACTATGGAAATGCCAAAGGAATTTGGCAAACTGTTTACCTTGAAGCACGGCCCGAAAACTATATCAAGAATATAAAATTCACACCAGATATTGACAAAGCACAAGTTAAGGCAGAAGTTAATCTGGCAAAGCAGACTGCCACTCCTCTGCAATTCTTATTAAAAGGAAAAAATAACAGTGTGAACTTTTCTTCAGAAATTGACGCAGGCTCTGAAACCGCTTCTTTTACAATTCCTATTGAGAACATGAAACTATGGGATCTGGAAAATCCGTTTTTATATGAAGTTACTGCCACTCTCGCCGGAGATAACAGCAACGATAAAGTTTCAACTTATTTCGGGATGCGTAAAATTTCAGCGGTTAAAGTACCGGGGCAAAATTTTCAATACGTAGCACTCAACAATCAGCCTATTTATATGAAGCTTACCCTTGACCAGAGTTACCATCCCGAAGGATTTTATACTTTCCCTTCCGATCAGTTTATGAAAGAAGAAATTGAAAGAGCAAAAGATTTAGGATTAAACGGGCTCCGTATTCATATTAAAGCAGAAATTCCACGTAAACTTTACTGGGCAGATAAACTCGGACTGCTAATCATGGAAGACATTCCCAATTTCTGGGGCGAGCCCGACAGCACTGCTAAAGCCAACTGGGAGTATATTGCCGCCAATGAAATGGAACGCGATTATAATCATCCAAGTATTTTTTCGTGGGTGCTTTTTAATGAAACCTGGGGCCTCTTCAGCAAAGAAGAAAACAACAACCGGGTTTACACCCCGGCAACGCAGGACTGGGTACGCTCGTGGTATCACAAGGCCAAAGAAAATGATCCGTCTCGTTTAGTTGAAGATAACTCACCTTGTAACTGGGATCATGTAGTTACCGACATAAACACCTGGCACCGGTATTCTCCGGCACGCCACTGGGCTGGTTTTCTCGATATGGTTATTGACAGTACTTTCCCAGGCTCGTCATTCAATTACATTGGTAAAAATGTACAGACCGATGTTCCTATGTTTAACTCGGAATGTGGTGCCGTTTGGGGCTACAACGGCAGCACCGGAGACATTGATATTACCTGGGAATACCACATTATGATGAACGAATTTCGGAAACGACCCAAAATTGCCGGATTCCTTTTCACCGAATTCCATGATGTAATTAATGAGTGGAATGGTTACTACCGTTTCGACCGTTCCAATAAAATGTTTGGCCTCGACGAACTCTGTCCGGGAATGACGATGAAAGATTTTCACCAGGATTTATATGTTGTTTCCGGAAACGACTTTTTCCAAACTTATGAAGGCGGAACCTCCATTGAAATTCCGGTGGGTATCAGTGCCGTTACGTCTGATATTCCAAACGATATGAAAATCAGCTACAATCTTTATGGCTGGGATGAATTAGGCGAACGGTTTAAAAGCATAACCGGAAGCATTCCCGCTAAAGCACAACCATTTTGCTTTACTGAACTTCCTCCTGTGAAATTAAATTTACCCAATAAAACAGGCGTCTTTATTTTCTCAACTATCCTGGAAGATGCCAATGGCGATGTAATACAACGAAATTTCCTTCCTTTTAAAGTAGAAGCGCCAAAGCCGGATGGCTTAATTACCGTAACAAAGTCACCATCTGATTTTGCAGAAGCCGACTGGGATATTAAATACCTGACAACACAAAATGGTAATAAAGTCTGGGGAATGGGCTCGGGTTACTTCGGATACGAATTTGAACTTCCGGAAGGATTAAATGCAGACCAGGTGGAAAACATTGAATTCAGGGCAGAACTGGCTTCCAGGTTTCCACAATCGAAATACCTCGAAGAAGGAGATGCCGAAAGAATTGGGATGACAGTAGTTTCCAAAAAAGGAATTGATCCGGGTTACGGAAAGAACAGCTACCCCCAAACAGATGAAAAACTACACGGCTCATTGATAAAAATTACGGCCAATGACCAGATTATTTCTGAAACAGAATTATCCGACGATCCGGCCGACCACCGCGGAATTCTTTCGTGGATGAACCAGGAACCGGGCTGGGAATGGAGAAGCAGTGGCCATAGCAAACCCTGGCTGCTCGATGAAGCCGGCTCGTATGGGTTTCTTGTGAAAGCCAATTTGGATGAAACATCAAAAAAATCGGCACTGAAAACAGGAAAAGTGACCATTCGCTTGTATGTTGATGAGTCGACACCCGATCGCGGAGGACTTTCAATCTATGGTAAAAATTCGGGGATGTACCCCATGGATTTGACTTTGAGGATTATTACGAAATAAACCCCTATACTCCGGGGAAATTCGTTATAAAATATTGAACAGATACGACAAAAGCAGAGAGCTTTGTGCTTTGAGTACAGAGTTTTCTGTTATAAAAATAAGATACGAGGAATCAAAATTCTTTCGAAATTATATTTACTTTTAAGAGATAAACAAACGTATTCTTATGAAACAACCAAGCCTAACTCTTCAGCCACGCTTAAGTAAAAGCATTTACAACAAATCAAAAGCTATTTCCTTCTTACAGTTAATTACTTCTCTAGACTACAAACTTGACAATATCAACTATTTGTACCCACAACCGTCGTGTTTAACATTTAAATGAAAATCTTTATACTATGAACAAAGAAGAAATTATTAAAACATTTAAATCAATCATTGACAAAGAAAATGATTCATTTATAATCCCCTCTGATGTAGGAATTTTCTCAATATTACAAGGAGTAAATTTTGACATCTGTAATTCAATTCCTGAAAGTACAAAAAAAACCTATTTCAAAATTGACTCTGTTGAGCAAGCAAAAGAAATCTGGACAAAAGTTTTAAGTAACTTTCCACCAGAAAAAGAAGTTGACAAAGTATTTGATAAGAATGTTCCAAACAATTTAAACATTGATGCTGAATTATTTTTGAGCATTTATAGTGGCCCCAGATGACTTTTAGAGCCAAAAATTCTCTCATTGGAACAACATCTCGTTCACAGCTAAATGCCCTCGCTCCTATACAACCGTATCCCATAGCAAAAAAATAGACAGCCAGATACCTCCCAGAATAAAGAAACAAACCGACAATAACTTCTTCTACAATTTCATTTTATTGATAATGATGCAGATAGAATAGTTATATTTCACCTGATTGAGACGCAGGAATGACTTTATTAATTACCAATAAAGCCTTTTCTAATTTGAAAAGATTCTCTAAATTTGTATCCAAGTGAATACACTCAGAAATGTACTTTATTGAGAAAACAGTTGAGTTTGACAAATGGCTTCGGAAACTGAAAGATATAAGAGCCAAAGCAAAAATTTTATTCCGAATTCAGAAAATTGAAAATGACGGACATTTTGGAGAATGCAAACCTGTAGGAGAAGGAATTCGCGAATTAAAAATAAATTATGCCAAAGGATACAGAATATATTTTAACGAAAAAAATGGAAAAATAATTATTCTGCTTATTGGTGGAGATAAGTCTACTCAGCAAAAAGACATTGAAAAGGCTAAAGAAATTTTAAGAAAATTAAAGAAGTAGAAATATGAAATCTTCAAAATTTGACATAGCAGACTATTTAGACAGTAACGAAATGATTGCAGAATACCTCAACACAATTTTGGAAGAAGGAGACAACTCTGATATTATTACAGCAATTGGCCATATTGCAAAAGCAATTGGAATGACAAAAATTGCGGAGGAAACCGGACTTAGCAGACCGAGTTTATATAAAGCTTTATCCGATGGAGCAAAGCCTCAATTTGAAACGATTATGAAAGTATTAAAAGCCATTGGAGGCCAGATAAAGATAAATCCTATAGGTGTGGCCTAAATTAAAGGAGTTTCTCCCCATAATGAAAAAAAAACGTCTGACATAAAGTATTTCCGAAAACATACAATATCAAATCAAAACAGGGAGAAAACAATCGGGTATTCTTTGGTTGCCAGAATTATCTGTGACAACACAGTTCATTCCATCTAACCTGAAGATTTACTACAACTCCACAGCCTGTTCCTTATAATTCACCCAATCGATGTCCTTTTTTAGCAAGTGAAGGGTTTCTTCTTCAAATCCTCCAGGGAGAGGCTTGTAATTATTTTGCCACGATGCACTGGCGGGCAAACTGGCCAGAATCGATTCTGTATTTCCTCCCGACTCCAAACCAAACCGGGTACCGCGATCATGAATCAGGTTAAACTCAACATACCTTCCCCTGCGTAGATTTTGCCATTGTTTCTCCCTGTCGGAAAAAGGCTTTTCTCCATACTTCTGCATAAAACCGGCATATAATTCGGGGTATGCATTGGCCAGGTCGATGGTAAAATTTAACAAATCATCGAAACTGTTTTGCCCGGGTTTAACCCTGTCGAAAAAAATGCCGCCAATCCCACGGGTTTCATTTCTATGGGAAAGAAAGAAATAATCATCGGCCCACTTTTTATAATGCGGATAGAATACACTGTCGTAACGATCGCAAATTTCTTTTAACTTCCGGTGAAAGATACTGGCATCTTTAGGCTGAATAATATGCGGCGTAAGGTCAATTCCGCCACCAAACCATGAAACGCCATTGCTCAACGCAAAATAACGCACGTTCATATGAATAATAGGCATCCACGGATTTACAGGGTGTAAAATAGATGATATTCCGGTAGCTGCATATTCCTCTGCTTTTTCACCCAGTAGCTGCTCCATCTTCGGTGAGAATTTCCCTTTCACAAAAGAAAAATTAACAGCCCCTTTTTCAATAATCTTCCCATTTTCAATCAGCCGCGAGTCGCCGCGACCAATTTCCCTTTCCCACGGAACGGATTCAAACTTCCCTTTTCCGTCTGCCAGTTCCAGATCCGAACAAATTTTTCCCTGAATTTTGGCATATGTAGCGGCTATATTCTCAATTTTTTTCATGTTTCTTTTTTCTCCTTTGTATTAACCGGCCAAGTGTTTTCTTTTCGTATGCCAGAAAAAACCTATATTGTCCCAGCAAGGTACCAACAACCAGCAGTAGCAACTGGTAACTGGGAATTAAAACAATAATATAGAGCGGAACTTTTATAAAAAGGGAAGTATCGGGCTGAATACCTACCAAATGAAAAACTAACTTCCGCACCACCATTGCCGCACTTCCGGTAATCGAAAAAACAAATAAAATTACAATCAGCTGAAAGTTAGATTCGATGTTCCACTTTTTTTTAAATCGATGTAGCATCTAAAAACGGTTTTATCAATTCAATTTTGTCCTTGTACTTCCCAAGGATTTTCTTAGTATTTAACAGTTCTCTGGTTTTATTGTTTCTTTAATCTTTCGGTTCATTCCAATTCTGCCCTCCCCAATATCAAAAATTAAAATCCCCTTCCCTCTTCATAAACAACTTCATATTTTATGCCCTCCAAATCTTTGAAAAAAAGAGCATAATAATTTTCACCATGTTGCGGATAGAATTTTGGTTTGTCGACGATATGTGCACCAATCTCCTTTATTTCCACATAAAGCTTATCAACTTCCTCACGCGAACTTGCTTTAAAAGCCAGATGATGTAAAGCTCCGGGTTTCCTTCTATGAATAATATCATTCTTAAAAGCTTCCCGTGGCGAACAGATAGCAAACAGCAACAACGGATGGCAATACTCAACTACATCAAATTCATGTTCTGCCACGCTTCCTTTAATTTTATGCTCAAGATTAAACCCCAATACAGGCATAAGCTTATCATAAAAAGGTTCTGCAACATTTATGTCCTTCACGGTTATGGTAATGTGGTCAATTATTGGTTCCATAATTGGCAGGCATTTATTGGTCAAGTATTGTTATAACTTATAAAATCTGATTTTTCATTCTCTTTTCCAATCTGTACTTTTCACCCAATCAGCAAGAAATTTTGCGTTTTCGTACGGTAACCCGGGCATAAAACCGTGCCCTAAATTAAAAATCCAGTCTTGATTTTCAGAACCAAATTCAATATAGCTTTCCAACGTTTTAAGTATTTCTTTCTGTGACGCAAACAGCAATCTCGGATCAATATTTCCCTGCAAGCCCACATCTTTATGCACCAGGTTACGAGCGGTTGCCAGTGAAATTTGCCAGTCAATACTCAGAAAATCACAATATTCCGGCGTAATGGAAGCAATGCCACTCCCAATACCTTTGGGAAAGAAGATAAACGGTACATCTTTGACACGCACAGCATCTGCCAATCTTTTAGTAGCTGGTAAAAACAGTTCTCTATACAAATCAAAAGGAATTATTCCTGCGTGCGTATCAAACAACTGAAACACCTCTACTCCATGGCGGATCTGCTCCTGAGCATAAACAACCGACAAATCGGTAAGCTCCTCGACCAACTTTCTTGTTGTTTGCTTATTTTGATAGATAAACTTAATAGCCTCCGGGAAATCACCTTTACGCCCCAGCCCCTGCAACATAAAAAGCAGCACGGTAAGCGGAGCACCACAAAACCCTATAAGCGGGATATTTGCTGGTCGGTTTTTTATAATTTCGTCTACTACTTTGTAAATATACTCCAGCTTCGACGGATCCGGGTTTAGGCTATCCAGCGGGTTGCTTCGTTGTGCCAGCGGTTTTTCAAAAACCGGTCCGTCGTCGGTAAAATCCAACCCCATTCCCATTGCATATGGAATTACCAGAATATCGCTAAAAAGAATAGCTGCATCAACCCCCAAATCGTATATTGGCATTAACGTAACTTCCGCTGCTACTTCCGGTTTTTGCATCATTTGCCAGAAAGAATAATTCTCTTTCAATTTCAAATAATTGGGAAGTACACGTCCCGCCTGTCGCATAAACCACACGGGGGGGCGCGACGTCGATTTCCCTTTAAGTGTCTGCAAGAGTATAGGTTCTGTCATTTTTATGGCTTCCTGTTTATCCTTTAAGTTGTTTTAATGCATTATAACTGGCTTCCACCGTTTTCTGAATGTCTTCTGCCGTGTGAGCAGCCGAAACAAATCCGGCTTCATATTGCGATGGAGCAAGATAAATTCCATTATCAAGTGAAATTTTAAAATACCGCGCAAACAAGCTGGTGTCGCATTTATTTACATCAGCCAGCGACCTTACGCTTTGTTCTGCAGTAAAAAACAAAGTAAACATCGACCCCATACGATTAATAACACCATCAAACTGCAACTCTTTCATATTGTTTTGAAGACCTTCTTCCAGCATAGCCGCTGATTTTTCCAGGTCTTCATAGAAATTTACTGTTTCATTTATCAATTTCAGCGTGGTTAACCCGGCCGCCATTGCCAAAGGATTCCCTGATAAAGTTCCGGCCTGGTAAACAGGCCCCTTTGGCGCCAGCATATCCATAATTTCCTGTTTCCCACCATAAGCGCCTACCGGAAGGCCACCGCCAATAATTTTCCCAAAAGTGGTTAAATCGGGCTTTATATTAAGTATGGACTGTGCACCTCCTTTGGCAACACGAAATCCGGTCATAACCTCATCGAAAATTAATACAGTTTGGTTTTCATTGCATAGCTTCCGAATTCCTTCAATGAACTCTTTCTCCGGAATAATAACTCCCATATTTCCGGTAATTGGTTCCAGAATAACGGCAGCAATTTCTCCTTTATGTTTATCAAAAAGTTGCTCTACAGAGGGCAGATCGTTGTATTTTGCAGTGAGTGTATCGCGTGCTGTTCCTTTGGTTACACCAGGAGTATTGGGCACACCAAAAGTAAGCGCTCCTGATCCGGCTTCAATTAAAAAGCTATCGTTATGTCCATGATAACACCCTTCAAATTTGATCACTAAGTCACGCTGGGTATAACCGCGTGCCAATCGCAAAGCACTCATTGTAGCTTCAGTCCCGGAGTTTACCATCCTCACACTATCGATAGAAGGGACCATCTTTTTAATAAGCTCTGCAACTTCTGTTTCCAGTAATGTAGGAGCGCCAAAACTGGCTCCTGATTCAGCTGTTTTTTGGATTGCTTCCACTACTTTCGGATGGGTATGCCCCAGAATCATCGGCCCCCACGATCCTACATAATCAATAAATTCATTTCCATCAATATCTTTTATTTTTGATCCTTTGGCGCTGGCTATAAACAGAGGATCGCCTCCCACACTCCTAAAAGATCGAACCGGCGAGTTTACCCCCCCCGGAATATGTTTCTGAGCTTCTGCAAATGCCTGTATACTTTTGTTGTAATTCATTTTCATTAAATTGAAATATTGTACTTCACATCTAAAAACCAAACAAATTGTATAAAGCTATAAATCCTGAATAATGTCTTGTGTATGATAAGAAATAATCAAATCAGACCCCGCACGTTTTAATCCGGTTAATAACTCATGGACGATCCGTTTTTCATCAATCCAACCTTTTGCCGCCGCTGCTTTTACCATTGAAAATTCACCGCTCACGTTATAACACGCTACGGGCATATTAAAAGTGCTTTTTACCCGATGAATGACATCCATATAATTTAATGCCGGTTTTACCATCACAATGTCCGCGCCTTCCTGAATATCGAGAGCAACCTCACGTAGCGCCTCGTCGCTATTGGCCGGATCCATCTGGTACGTCTTCCTGTCGCCAAACTGAGGGGCGCTTTCAGCAGCCTCACGGAAGGGCCCGTAAAAAGCCGAAGCGTATTTGGCCGAGTAAGCCATAATTGGCAAATTATGAAAACCATTTTTATCGAGGGCAGTACGAATAGCGCCAACACGCCCATCCATCATATCGCTCGGAGCAACCATGTCAATTCCTTCTTCTGCCAGCGATACACATTGCTTTGCCAGCGTTTCCAAGGTCAAATCATTATCAACATCTCCATTTACAATGGTTCCGCAATGACCGTGCGTTGTATATTCACAGTTACAAATATCAGCAATCAGGTATAACTCCGGAACCTCTTTTTTCAATGCCCTCGTAGCTTGCTGAACAATTCCATTGTGCTGGCATGCTACTTCCCCCGTTTCATCTTTTGACTCTGGAATTCCGAAAAGTAATATCGACTGAACGCCTTTGTTAAATAGCTCTTTGCCTTTTTCAACCAAAAGATCGACAGAAAGCTGCGAGATCCCTGGCATGGAAATTATTGGGTTATTAACGCCTTTCCCCGGACATACAAAAAGAGGCATTATTAAATCGTGGCAGGTTAAAATGGTTTCGCGCACCATATCTCTAATGGCAGCGTTTCTGCGTAAGCGACGAAGTCTTGTTACAGGAAATTGCATATTGTTGTTTTTTTTAGTTTTAAGAATAATATTGAATTATCGAATCAACGATACCTTTTGCTGAAGCATCTTTCGCAATAATCAACGGCAGGAGACCTTGTTTTCTTGCCTCCCTGGCTGTGATTTCTCCAATACATGCCAAACGGATGTTTTCAACAGAAATATCATTTGTTAGCGTCATGAAATTTTGAATTGCCGACGGACTTGTGAAAATAAGCATTTCATATTGGTTGCTTTTAATCAGCTGAATGTTTTTTTTATTAATAGCATTCGGTACTTCTGTTTTATAAACATCAATGCGAGAACACTCAGCCCAATCTTTCAACTTATCCTGAATAAATGTACGGGCCAGATTTCCAACCGCCAGCAAAATTTTTGGATTTTTTTCTGTGCGTATCTTATCGGCGAAAGCAAAAACAAAATCTTCGCTGGTATTTCCGGGGTTCACAAAGTCGGCACGATAACCAAACACAGAAAGTACTTTCTCCGTTTTCTTGCCAATTACAGCAATTTGAATATTATCAGGAAGCGAGGAAAACTCTCTTTCTTTTCGGGTTTCAAAAAAATGATAAACTCCATTGGGACTGGTAAAAATAATCCACTGAAACTGTTCAATACAGTCCATCAATTCTAACTCAGAACCAGACAAAACTCTACTTTTAATTTCAATCAGGGGCATCTCGATTGCTTTTGCGCCTGCCTGTTCAAGTAAATCAATCAGTTCATCCGATTGCCCTGTTGGCCGTGTAGAAATAAAAAGCTTATTTTTTAGCGGGAAATTCATTGCTGCCTTATGTTTTCCAAAATCCTTCCGGCACCTCTTTCAATAAGTTTACCAGCCAGCCTCTCACCAATCTCTTTCCCTTCCATCAGTTTCCCCGATTCCTTATCAAGAAGATACTCTAAACCGTCAAGATCAGCAACAAAACCGGTAATAGAAATCGTATCTCCATTCATCTGGGTATAACAACCTACCGGTACCTGGCAACCTCCTTCAATGCTTTTCAGAAAACCTCTTTCCACCTGAATGGCATTCCAGGTTCCGGGATGATTTATTTCGCTTAAATAAGCATCAATAGTAGAATCATTCATCCTCGACTCTATAGCAATTACACCCTGACTGGTTGCAGGAATCATTACTTCAGGCTCCAGTATTTCTGTAATATATTTATCCAATCCTAAACGCTGAAGCCCGGCTGCTGCCATTATCATTGCATCGCAATGCCCATCTTCCATTTTTTGCAAACGGGTTTGTACATTTCCCCGAATATCCACAATCTTAAAATCTTTGTTGATACGCAAAAGGCCAGCTTTCCTCCTTAAACTGGAAGTGGCAATCGCGTCAGCAGAAGTAAGTTCGCTTAGTTTTCGGCCATCTTTACTTATCAGGGCATCTCGAAATTCAGCACGTGGCAAAACGGCTCCCAGTTTTAATCCCTCAGGAAGAACAGTAGGAAGGTCCTTTAAACTATGAACAGCAATATCCACTTCACCATCAATCAAAGCTGTTTCAATTTCTTTGGTAAATAATCCCTTATCTCCAATTTTTGAAAGAGCAACATCCAGAATTTTATCGCCTTTGGTTTTAATTATTACAATTTCAACCTCTATTTCAGGGAATTTTTCCAGCAACATTTTCTTTGTAAGTTCCGCCTGGAATAAAGCAAGTTTACTACCACGCGTCCCAATCCGAAATCTATTTTTATCCATGTTTCCCTGTTTATTCGTCTACTATATTAAAGAGTTTATTAATAACCTTCAACGAATCTGTATTTTTCCCATTATTTGTTAGATCCTTTAAATTTTTAATAAACAACCGGGTATATTTCTGGGTAAGATGCTCAGAAAACTCCTGGATGGCCAATTGTATTTCTTCGGAATCCACTTTGTTGTACCCCAAAAGTTCCTCATTACTAACCTTTAGCATATTATAAGTAATTGCTTTAATAGCCGGTCGCAAAGAACGACTGGCAAGCCACTCTTCAAAGTCTGCCACATTCTCATCAATAATTCTTGTAGCAGATGAAGCACTTTCTTTTCGTTTTGCCATACTGGTATTTACAATCTCATCTAAATCGTCGATTGTGAAGAGTTGCACGCTCTCCAACGATTCAATATTTTTTTCAATATTCCGGGGAACAGAAATATCAATAAATATCTGATTATTATTTTTTCTTTGTTTTAATGATTCTTTGACCATTTCAAGCGTAATAAGCGGCACCTTCGAGCCCGTGGCAACAATAATAATGTCGTATAAATACAAATGTGGAGGCAATGCATCAAAGGGCAGTGGCGTACAATGATGCCTGTCTGCAAGTTTTTCAGCCTTTTCGTGGGTCCGGTTTGTTACAGTTATCCTACTTACTCCCTGTTTGTTTAAACTCTGTAAAACCAGGCTTCCGGTTTCGCCGGCGCCAATCAGAAGTACCCGTTTATCTTCCAGATCATCAAAAAGATTTGAACATTTTTGCACGGCAGCACTCCCAACCGAAGTCGTTCCCATTTTTATCTTTGTCTCGGTTCGCACACGCTTACTGGCTTCAAACGATTTTTGAAACAAGCGCATTAAAACAGCATCAGTTAACGCTGCTTCTGTACAATATACATACGCATCTTTTATCTGCCCAATTATCTGATCTTCCCCAATAATCAGCGAATCAATTCCCGAAGCAACCTCAAATAAATGCCTGACTGCATCGTTATTTGAAAAACTGTAAAACGAATGCCAGTATTTGTTTTCTATCTTTTTAAACTTCTTTAAAGCCCGGTACACCATTTTGGCCGCCAGATGAAAATCATATAAACTTTGCGTAAAATATATTTCCGTGCGATTACAGGTAGACAAAACTACAATATCCGAAATTTTGGTTTCGCTCTGTAGCAATTCTGAGAAAGGGATAATTTCTTCTTTGGACACCGAAAACTGCTCCCGTATTTCAATGGAAGACGCTTTATGACTTATGCCTATCAAGCCTATCATAATAATTTTTCAAATAGATTAAATATGAAAATAAATGCAACTGCCTTTTGTTGCCATCACTGCAATACAAAACTATCCATTAAAGGGCGGTGGCCTGTTAGATAACGATGTGATAAATTCAAAGGGACAAAAGCATGTTAATATGTTTGCCCTGTGCTTTATTTTTCGCTTAAAAAGAAAAGCAATTAAATCGGAATGATCGGTAAAATCAGAAACAGAGTAATAGTAGCAACAATTTTGATCCTGAATGTTTATATGTTCAGCAACCTGAATTTCGGAAGTAAATGTTTTTCCGGATGCCTGAACTTCACCTTTTGCAGCCTTATCTACCCCAAAAATTAAAAAATAGGCATAAAACACCACCAGGGCCACGTATGGAATATGTGTGGTAAATATGCCGAATGTAAACATTTCTATTCTTGTTTCTTTGAAAATCAGATGCTAATGTATAAAATATAAAAGATCCAACATCAATATTTTCAGAAAATAAATATTACTATTGATTAATATCAACAGGTATAACAGCTGCTAATTGAATTTGTTTTGAGATAGATACATAACTTTAATTAAAGAATAAAATTCAATTATATTTGTTAACACTTCAAAGTATATTAATATGAAGAGGGGCACAAATATCATTTTTGCTATCTATATTGTTTTTGTTATGAATGCATGCAACCGAAAAGAAAAGGTAGACCTGATTATCTCCAATGCAACAATCTACACTGTTGACGAGAAATTCTCGACAAGCGAAAGTTTTGTTGTTATTGATGGTAAAGTTGCAGCCACTGGAACCAACGAGGAAATTCTATCAAAATATACTTCGGAGAATTTGGTCGATGCTAAAGGGAACTTTGTATACCCCGGATTTAACGACGCACATTGCCATTTTAACGGATATGCAACCAATTTGATACAATACGCCGATTTAAGAGGAACAACAAGTCCTGAAGAGATTTACAAGATTTTAAAAACGCATCATGAAAAATTTGGCGGAGAATGGGTTTTAGGCAGGAGTTGGGACCAGAACGATTGGGAAGAAAAATCGTTCCCTGACAAAGCCCGCCTGGATGAGCTGTTCCCCGATACCCCGGTTTATCTCATTCGCGTTGACGGGCATGCCGGCTGGTGCAACTCAAAAACATTGGAAATTGCCGGAGTTAATGCAATTTCGAAAGTTCCGGGCGGACAAGTAATGGTAAAAAATGGCAAGCCCACCGGGATTTTGGTTGACAATGCCATGGGACTTGTTGGGAAATTTATTCCTGAAATCACTGTCGACCAACAAGAAAAAGGATTGCTTGAAGCTCAGGCAATTTGTTTTGCCGCCGGACTAACTTCGGTTACCGATTGCGGACTTGACAAAGCAACCATCAACATGATGGAAGAGATGCAAAACCAAGGCGCACTAAAAATGAGGGTGAACGCAATGCTCAACCCAACGGAAGAAAACTTTGAAACATTCGTAAAAAAGGGGTCGCTAAAAAAAGAACGCTTAACCGTAAATACCATAAAAATTTATGCCGATGGAGCACTGGGATCACGCGGTGCTTTGCTTTTGGAAGATTATGCAGATGATCCGGGAAACCACGGATTACAAATTGCTCCGCAGGAATTTTACGACAGCATTTGTCAACTGGCTCTGGACAACAATTATATTGTAGCTACACATGCCATTGGCGACGGGGGAAACCGTTTGATTCTGGATACTTACGCAAAATTCTTAAAAGGCAAAAATGATCGTCGCTGGCGAATCGAGCATTCACAAGTGATCAATCCCAACGACTTTAAAAAGTTTGCTGAATATTCCATTGTTCCATCGGTTCAGGCAACACACTGTACTTCAGATATGTACTGGGCGGGCGACCGACTGGGAGAAGGACGTTTGAAAGAAGCTTATGCATACCAAACCCTTTTACAACAAAACGGCTGGCTGCCCAACGGAACCGATTTCCCTGTAGAAAATATTGAGCCACTATTTACGTTTTATGCTGCTGTTTTCCGTACCGACCACAAAGGTTGGCCGGAAGGTGGATGGCATAAAGAAGAAGGACTTACCCGGGAACAAACACTTCGTTCCATGACAATTTGGGCAGCGAAATCTTCCTTTGAGGAAAATGAAAAAGGGAGCCTCGAACCCGGTAAATATGCCGACTTTGTAATTCTTGATACCGATTTGATGACAGCGTCACCGGAAGAGATTCTGAATACAAAGATTGAAAGTACCTGGATAAATGGAGAAAAAGTATTCAGCTCGCAATAATTCGCAAATAAGCTATTTCATTTAACAAAAGAAATGTAATTTTGTCCTGTTTTCTTCAGGGCAGGGCGTAATTCCCTACCGGCGGTGATAGTCCGCGACTCCTTTTAGGATTGATTTGGTGAAACTCCAAAACCGACAGTTAAAGTCTGGATGAAAGAAGGAAATAGAACCACCACCCGTTTTCGAGATTGATGGCGCGTTTTGCCCTGGAGTGTATTTTATCATAAAAAAAGGCGAAATGAAAACCATCAACAACTTTGGAAACAATTATCAGGAAAGAGTAAAAAATGCCATCGACAAATTGAAAAGTGGAAAAGGAATTCTGCTTGTCGATGATGAAAACAGAGAAAATGAAGGCGATATTATTTATTCCGCAGAAAAAATGACGGAAGCCGACATGGCTTTAATGATACGCGAATGCAGTGGTATTGTGTGTTTGTGTCTGACTCCAGAAAAAAGTGAAAGTTTGGGATTGCGTCAAATGGTGGAACAGAACAACAGCAAAAACCAAACAGCTTTTACCATTTCTATTGAAGCCAAAGAAGGTGTGACTACCGGAGTTTCCGCAAAAGACAGGCTACGCACCATAAAAACCGCTATTGCTCCCAATGCAAAACCATCGGATTTGGCACATCCCGGACATGTTTTCCCTCTCACAGCCAAAGAAAGCGGGGTATTTGAAAGACGGGGCCACACCGAAGGAAGCATCGATTTGGTAAAACTGGCAGACCTGGGCGACACAGCTGTTTTGTGCGAACTAACCAATGAAGACGGAACAATGGCAAGACTGCCTGAAATCATTAATTTTGCAGAAAAGCACAACATGACTGTTGTTACTATTGAAGATATTTATCAATATCGCCAGCAAATGATACAGACAGAAAAAAGTGGATCTTTATAATTTCCATAAAACAAAATATGGCCCGGAATTACTGATTGATTTAATACGGCTGGAAACGCTTGACAAGTATATTACAGGCAACAAACCACATGTTTTATCGTATTACGATATCACACTCATAACTGAAGGAAGCGGATTCTTCTGTATTGATGAGCATCGTTTAAAAACAGCCCCCCAAACAATATTCTTTTCTTCTCCGATGCAGGTTCGGAAATGGGAATTTGAAAAAGTTCCAAAAGGATTGGTTCTCATATTTGAAGAAGAATTTCTCGGTAGTTTTTTTAACGATACAGAGTTTGTCCAGCATTTAGCCTATTTCAATACATTTTCGCAACACCCCTTCCTCTCGCTTTCTTCATCCGACTTTTCTTATTTCGAAACACTTCTCAAAAACACCGAAAAAGAAATTCAAACACAACAAGAAAAAGACAATCATATTTTGCGGGCTTTGTTATATCAGGCATTGTGTTGGCTAAACAGATTATACATCAAATCAAACCTGGTACTCGAACCTCTTTCTGATAAATATACTTTTGAATTCCGAAAACTTGTCAATCTACATTTTAAGGAGCAACATTCGGTAAATTTTTATGCAGAAGAACTCAACATAACTGCCGGGCATTTAAACGAATTGGTTAAGCATCATTTGGGAATTTCGGCCAAAGAGTTTATTCAAAATCGTGTATTTCTTGAAGCTAAAAGATTACTGCTGTATTCTTCATTAACCGTTTCAGAAATAGCCTGGAAACTAAACTTCCAGGACGATTCTTATTTTGTCCGGGCATTCAAAAATAAAATTGGCTGCACTCCGAATTCCTTCAGAAATACTTCGAATCCCTGAAAAGTACCATTTTCCCCTCAATTTTTGTTCTCGGTTTTCTCTTCAGCCAACTTAATTTTGCTTCAAAAAACCATGAAAACAATTATTCTTAGCACTTTATTATCTGCACTGACAATTTCCATTTCTGCACAAAACGACAGTTTCGACTATTTTGGTCTTTCCTCTCCGGGAGACAAAATTGAGCTTTTTGCACCTGGCATCATTTCTCAGGAAAATTCATACGAATACTCCCTGGCTATTTCACCTTTGGGCGATGAAGTATTCTTTGTCCGCGGTTCGTGGCCGGACTGCAAAATTATGTATTTAAAAAAAATAAATGACCGATGGACAAAAGCGCAAATTGCCGGATTCTCTGAAAATTGCAATGCTACCGAACCTGCCTTCTCACCCGACGGGAAATTCCTTTTTTCTCTTCAAACAAAGAAAAAACAGACCAAAAAGACTACGCTATTTGGCGTATAGAAAAAAAGGGAAACGAATGGGGAAATGCAAAAAAAGTAATTGATTTTCCGGAAACCGACATTTGGGAGTTTCACCCGAGCATTGCAAATGATGGAACAGTTTACTTCTGCTGGTGGGATTCAAAAAACAACAAGGGAAAAATCTATAAATCAGTATTTTCGGATGGAATTTATTCCAAGCCGAAAAAAGTTGATATTCTTTTTGCTGAAGGGAGCAGTGTAACCAACCCGTTTATTAATCCCGAAAAAAAATACATCATCGTTTCCGCAAAAACAGAGGGTGCAATAAACGATTTCGATACATTTATTTCATACCGGAAAGACAGCAAATGGACAAAAGCAATTAATTTTGACGACCGTTTTAATACTTCCGAGGTTGACGATTCATTTGATATTTCACCCGACGGAAAATTTCTATTTATGTATAAAAACGGTAATATTTACCGGGCAGAAACAAAAGGAGTAATAAAATAATGTTTAACGGATTTACAGAAACAGGAATACAATTCCTGAAAAACCTGGCGGCCAATAACAACAAAGAATGGTTCGAAGAACATCGTCATACTTACGAGGAGCACCTTCTGGCTCCTTTAAGAGAACTGGTTACAGCGTTACAAATTCCTCTAAAAACCATTGATGCAGAGATTGAGACCTCGCCTGCGATAAACAAAACAATTTCAAAGATTTATCGCGACACCCGTTTCTCTGTTGATAAATCTCCGCTACGTACATCGCAATGGCTGTCGTTTAAACGCCCTGCCAAAGTGTGGGGAAATGTGCCCGAATTTTACTTTTACTTCACTCCGGAGAAGTATGAATTCGGCGTAGGATTTTATTCGGCAACACCGCGAAATATGGAAAAAATAAGAAACTCCATTCTTACATATCCTGAAAGAATGAAGCAAATTATTGACGATTATAACAACCAAAACCTCTTTGCTTTGGAAGGAGAAAATTACAAACGCCCCATTGCAAACCCGCTTTCAGCAGAATTTCAGGAGTGGTTTCAGAAAAAGACGCTGTGTTTAAGTTGCAGAAAAGAACTGGATGAAACTTTCTTCTCTGCCAACTTAAAGGATACATTGGAAAACGGTTTTGAAAAAAATACTGCGCTCTATCAATTCCTAACGGAAAGTGTAATTTGACACAAAAGAACAACACTGATTATCAAATATATATACGAAACACTGAAAAGAATGACAAATTAATTTTTTCGTCAACGCAACTTCGGGGTAATCTTTATCATCTTGATTGATATACTAATTAAGAAACAGAAAATACCATGAAAAAAATAATTTTAATTGCATTCATTGCCTTTTCAATTTCCTCTTTTGCCCAAACAGGAGAGAAAAATTTTATTGACCAGAACTATATTGAAGTCACAGGAAACGCGGAAATGGAAATTATTCCTGATGAAATATATTTAAAAATCGTTATTAACGAAAAGGACTTTAAGGGAAAAGAAAATCTGCAGGAGCTTGAAAAATCGATGATAAAAGCACTTTCAAATATCGGGATTGATGTTTCCAAGCAACTCGCCGTAAAAGACATGGCAAGTAACTTTCAAAAATATTGGTTAAAAGGAACTGAAATTAATTCGGCTAAAGAATACCAGCTGAAAGTAGAAAGTGCTAAAACAGCGGGACAGGCAATTAAAGAACTTGAATCGTTGGGTTTGTCTAATATTTCTGTTGAAAAAATTGACCATTCCAAAATGCAGGAGCTCAAAACAGAAGTGAAAATAATGGCCATTAAAGCAGCCAAAGAAAAAGCGATGGCACTAACCGGAGCAATCGATCAAAAAACAGGAAAAGCCATTTACATACAAGAAATAAATAATCACGTATTCAATACACTTGCTGCAATGTCAAATATTTCTGTAAGAGCATATGCTGATAAAATGGAAAAAGAGCCTGACATTGAATTTGAAAAAATAAAGCTGGAATACTCCATATTGGTCCGCTTTGAAATAGAGTAACCACACTTCGATTCGTTGCAGTTAAGCACAAATTATTGCTTTTTGCCCACCACCACTGCACGAGTAGCTATCCGGAGACCATCACGTAAAGCATTTAACCTAAAATCTTCAATCTGAGGCTTCAGAATGTCATATTCTTCGCGGCCTCTTATTTTTTCTAAATATTGCCTCATCGTTTCCAGCTTTTTCTCCAGTTCCCCCTCTTCGGCTATCTGATTTTCTCCGGTTACATCATCAAAATAGAATTGAATAGAAATACCTGAATTCCGGATCATCTGCAGAATTTGCTCTTTTCGAAAAGTCTCGCGGTGACATACTCCTGTTAGCCTGTCAATATAGCTGCGGAAATGATGAAATTGCTTGTGCACTTCCTGTGCCGGATTAAGATTATCGCTAAACAACTCGTTGATAATTATCCAGCCCGTTGTTTTGGTTACCCTTTTTAACTCCTTTAAGCTTTTCTTTATTTTTGGAAGATGGTGCAAGGCCATTGACATGCTCACCACATCAAAAGTATCATTCTCAAACAACAAATTCTCCGCTGACATTTCTTTAAATATTGCATCAGGGTAACTTGCCGATGCTTTCAATAATGATTCGGTATTTGGATCAACTCCCAGAACATCAGCCTCTGGAAATGTGCTTTTAAGAACCCTTATAAAGTTACCGCTCCCTGTACCTACATCTAAAATTTTGCTTACCTCTTTATCCCGAAAAAAATCTACCAGTTGAATCATTTGAATTAAACGGTTATGAATTAGTACTTTCTAAATCAACAGCAAAAAAGCAGACAACGCAGTGGCAATAATAACAAAAGCCCGATAAAACTTATCTGATAATTTTTTTACCAGCCAGATACCGGCAATTGCCCCTGCAGCAATTCCTGGAAGCATGATAATATCAAGAGTTAAAGTACTCCAGTCAATGGTTTTCCATACAAAAATGTGCAACGGAAATTTTGAGAAATTAACGATCAAAAAAAACCAGGCACCTGTGCCAATAAACTGATTTTTGGGCAGATGCATAGCCAACAGGTAAATCGCAAATATTGGCCCCGCTACATTCCCTATCATTGTGGCAAATCCTCCAAGAATCCCCATTGAAGCAGCCACCCACCAGGTATTGGGAAACAAATTTGCTTCTTTCCGCCTGTCTTTCCAAAGCATCAAACCAATACAAAAAAACACCAGTATGGCAATGATATTTTTAAACCATTCATCGTTAACTACTTCGCCTACCCAAAGAGCAATCCCAATCCCCACAAAAGCCCAGGGAAGTAAACGAATCAGATACTTCCATTCGGCATGTCGGTGATAATAACCAACACCAAACAAATCTGCCATCATTAACATTGGTAGCAAAATGCCGGTAGACGCCTTCCCTCCAAAAATAATGGCCAGTGTAGGAACCACAAACATCGACACTCCCGGGACACCCACTTTAGACATTCCCACGAGCATCGCACAAAGAAAAAAAAGCCCCCATTGAAGCATTGAAAAATCCAGATTTACCATACAACTTAGTTTGGAAGATAAAAATAGAGAAAATATAAAAATAGCCGGCAACAATACCGGCTACTTATGCTAACAGAAAACAAAAAACAAGTCCGCAAAATCAACGGACAAAAGTTAAGCTTTATCGCTTCACTTTATATTTAAATCTTTACTCATTCCTTAAAGAACTTCTCTAAATATATTTACATGTATATATTTCCAAAAACAATGCCAGACCAACTCAATTAACAAATTATAACATTAGAAAACAGATAGATAAAAATATGATTAAACGATCTTGCTCTCCAAATCATCAAGTTCGTTTTCATCAATTTCGCCAAACCAGTCTTTTAATTTTTCCCTGGCTTCCTTCTTAATATCAGGTGTAATATTTGATGATATCTGGGATAAAGCGAATAACAATACTCCCAAATCATCAGAATAACCAATTAAAGGAGTTAAATCAAAAATAGCGTCGGTTGGCAAAATAAAGTAGCCTAATGCTGCAGCAATAGTAACTTTGATTCTCACAGGAACATCTTTGTTTTTCATAACAAAATAAAGCAGCAACACTGCATAAACCACCTTTGATCCAGCAGCTTTCGAAAACATCTTTATTTTTTTCCAAAGTGATTTATCTGAATAAACCTTTACATATTCATTTTCCATTACTTTAAACTTGCATTTGTATAATCCAGCTGAAAATCTCCAAAAACAGTAACAATTTTGTCTAATATTTCGTTTACCTCATCACTGGTTTCCGCACGCAAAAGTTGAATTTTCATCTCTTTAAAATTGGGTAAGCCCGGAAAATACTTGGCAAAATGACGGCGCATCATTAAAATACCGGAGCGTTCATTATCTTTCCATTCAAGATTTAACTGAAGCTGTTCACGTAAAATTTCAGCTACTTCGGAAACAGCAGGCTGTGGAAGCATTTCCCCGGTAGTGAGAAAATGTTTCACCTCTTTAAATAGCCAAGGGCGTCCGATGGCCCCCCGCCCAATCATCAATCCATCAACTCCCGTCTGCCTGAGTAAATATTTGGCTTTTTCCGGGCTGTTAATATCACCATTGCCAATAATTGGAATTATAATCTGAGGATGGTTTTTTACTTCTCCAATGAGTGTCCAATCTGCATTTCCGGAATATAGCTGCTCGCGTGTACGCCCGTGAATGGCCAATGCCTGAATTCCTGCATCCTGCAAACGCAAAGCGGCTTCCAATACCGGCTTATCATTTTCAGACCAGCCCAACCTTGTTTTAGCAGTAACAGGAACATTGACAGCTTTGACAATTTCGGCTGCCATTTGCTGCATTTTGGGCAAATCCTTCAGCAGTGCAGATCCTGCGCCGTGCCTGATTATTTTCTTCATCGGGCAACCAAAATTAATATCGATAAAGTCAGGATTCGCCTCTTCTACTACCTGGGCTGCTCTTACCATCGACTCTATATTGTGCCCATATATTTGTATCGCAACCGGCCTGTCAAAATCAAACAGAACCATCTTTTGCTTCGTCTTTTCGATATCGCGCACCAACGCTTCCGATGAAATAAATTCGGTATACATTACATCGGCGCCAAACTTCTTACACATCCACCGAAACGACTTGTAAGTAACGTCTTCCATTGGCGCTAAAAACAATGGTGTCCCCTGAAGTTTTAATAGCCCTATTTTAAATTCTTTTTCCATAGCACACTGCAAATGTAACTATTAAGGCTTTAGCATTTAGCTATTCATAAAATTATATACCTTGTAAAAAAGGGAGGATTAAGGGGACAATATTTCTTTTACATTCGTTAATAACAAATTATCCCCTGGCTTATCTTCGAATCTTTTAAAATGATTAGGCAAACAACGCATTAACTTTAACACAACCATTTAGCCATACCCTTATAAACACAAACTTTACAAAAAGCCTGATTCTCTATCTGATGCCAATCAATTTATAAGAAATAAGCTAAATCGTTTTCAGGGAAAAGCTACCACACTTTTTCGTAGAAATCGTTATAGGCATCAATATATGTTTCTTTGGGCTGATAATCGAGAAATAACTTCCCGGAAGATTTTACATATTCTTCAACTGCATTGTTTATATTTTCAGTTCCCTTAATTACGCCATCCGAATAATCAATAGCCAATTTGCTTACATTCTCAAAGGTGGGGTCATTAATCACTGAAACATCTTCCGGAGTGATCCCTTCAAGCAAAAGTTTTTCTTTAAAAACAGAATTTAAAGAATTCTTAAAGTCATCGTTATATAAAGAATATACGACCTTAGAACTTCTGAAAAGCGGATCATTATAATAATACTTCTTGATAAACAACGGAACAAGAGATGTTAACCAACCATGACAATGAATAACATCCGGCGCCCAGCGCAACTTAATTACCGTTTCAAGTACACCGCGGGCAAAAAATACGGCACGTTCATCGTTATCGCTAAACTCTACTCCCTTTGCGTCAGACAGTACATGCTTCCTTTGAAAATAATCTTCATTATCAATAAAGTAAACCTGCATACGAGCTGCCTGAATAGAGGCAACCTTGATTATAAGTGGATGATCAGTATCATCGATAACCAAATTCATACCAGAAAGACGTATCACTTCATGCAATTGGTTCCGCCTTTCATTTACACAACCATAACGCGGCATAAAAGTCCTGATTTCTCTTCCCCGTTCCTGAACTCCCTGAGGCAAATAACGAGCTATTTCGGACATTTCACTTTCAGGCAAATAAGGCGTGATTTCTTGCGAAATATAAAGGATTTTCTTTTTTTCCATTGACCAATAAGCGCAGTTTATAACAGTCGGCAAAGGTAATAAAAATATCTATATTATTCAATTTGTACCATTCTATTCGAGATGATGGGCATTTGAGAGCCTTTGTTTTTTGGGATTTTCCGAATTAATTTTATTTACTTTGCACTTTCAAATAAACAGGTTATGATCCTGGTTAAAACGATAAAAGAATTACAAGAAAAGCTGGAGGGCTTAAGAAGCTCTGGCTCGGTAGGGTTTGTCCCGACAATGGGAGCACTACACCACGGTCATTTGTCTTTGGTTAGCAAAGCTGTTACAGAAAACACATCAGTTGTTGTAAGCATCTTTGTGAATCCGACACAGTTTAACGATCCAAACGATTTAAAACATTACCCCAGAACCCTGGAAGCCGATTTAACTTTGTTGCAGCCTACCGGATGCCAGTTGATTTTTGCCCCGGAACCTGAAGAAATTTACCCGGAACCTGACACACGAAAATTCTCGTTTGGAAATCTGGAAAAAGTAATGGAAGGAGAACACCGCCCGGGACACTTCAATGGAGTAGCACAAATAGTAAGCAAATTGTTTGAAATAGTAAAGCCTGACAAAGCTTATTTCGGGCAAAAAGATTTTCAGCAACTGGCCATTATTAAAAATATGGTTAAACAGCTTGGACTATACGTTGAGATTATTCCCTGCCCAATTATTAGAGAAGCAAGCGGACTGGCCATGAGCTCGCGTAATGAATTGCTTTCTGCCGAAGAGCGCCAAGAAGCAGCATTAATTTACCAAACACTTTCGGAAGCCCAAAAACTAAAAAATCAAAAATCTGTAAATGAAGTTAAAGAATTGGTAACAGAAAAAATCAACCAAAGCCCATGGCTAACTGTTGAATATTTTGAAGTAGTAGACGACGAAAACCTTCAGCCAGTGGATAGCTGGGATGAAAACAATACAAAAGTTGGGTGCATCGCCGTATATTGCGGAAAAGTTCGATTAATTGACAATATTGTTTTTTGAACGGAAGGAGAGTAAACCATGCAGATTGAAATTTGTAAATCAAAAATACATAAGGTTACCGTTACGGAAGCCAATTTACAATATGTAGGCAGCATTACCATCGACGAAGATTTGATGGATGCCGCTAACCTGATAGAAAACGAAAAAGTACAGGTAGTAAATATTAATAACGGAGAACGGCTGGAAACATACGTTATAAAGGGAGAGCGAGGCTCAGGAACCATTTGCCTGAATGGCCCTGCTGCACGTAAAGTAGCTGTGGGCGATGTAGTGATTATTATATCATACGCCCAAATGGATTTTGAAGAAGCCAAAGCTTTTAAACCCAGCATTATTTTTCCGGATATAGAAACCAACCAACTCGTATGACAATAAATTATAACCAATGGAATATGGCCTCGTAGTTTTTTAGCCGCGAGGTTTTTTATTTCTGTAATAAGGTCAAACCAATGAAACAAACGAAAAAACAACAAACACACAAAAATCATTATATGAATCAATACCTCCTTATATATTTATACAAAATTTAATGTGATGAAATTCGATATTGAATCCAAGATCTATTCGGACTTTGAGGCATTCAGTACTACCCTCAAATCATGGAAAGCAAATAACGAAACCATTGTTTTCACGAACGGCTGCTTTGATATTATTCATCACGGACATGTAGATTCTTTGTTAAAAGCAGCAGAAATGGGGACAAAACTCATTGTAGGCTTAAACAACGATGAGTCTGTAACAATTTTAAAAGGAAGAAACCGTCCAATTTTAGGCGTGGAAGGGCGGGCACAAATATTAGCCGCTTTTTCTTTTGTAGATGCTATTGTTTTTTTTGACGAAGAAACCCCTGCAAGATTGGTTGCCGAAATTGTACCTGACATTTTGGTTAAAGGGAAAGAATACGCGATTCATGAAATTGCCGGCTCCAATACAGTACTGGCCAACGGAGGAAAAGTTATTACCCTTGATTTAATTCCGGGAGCCTCAACTTCCGACATTATAAACCGAATAAAATCGCTCGACTAATGGCTTCAACAAAAACAGTATACACATGCCAAAATTGCGGAACCCAGTCCCCAAAATGGATGGGCAGGTGCTCTGCTTGTGGCGAGTGGAATACGTTTGTGGAGGAAGTTGTAGAAAAGAAAAACAGTATAGGAACAATCGCTGCCCGACTAGCTACTAAACAACCCCTTACATTGGGAAAAGTTGAGGCAGAAAACTACCAGCGCATCAGCATAGGGATCGACGAATTTGATCGTGTTTTAGGAGGCGGAATTGTTCCCGGATCAATTGTTTTACTCGGTGGCGAACCCGGAATCGGCAAATCTACACTGGTACTGCAAATGGCTCTGGGATTAAAAGAAAAGAAAATTCTCTATATCTCAGGGGAAGAAAGCCTTCAGCAAATAAAACTTCGAGCAACACGCTTAAAACTGAATTCAGAGAATTGTCTTTTCCTAAGCGAAACATCTTTGGAGCAAGTAATTGCCCAAACTGAACAAGCACAGCCCCACCTTCTGATCATTGATTCGATCCAAACCATTTCAACAGAGAACATAGAATCATCGCCTGGCTCTGTTTCACAGGTTAGAGAATGCACTTCAGCTATTTTAAAATATGCCAAACAAAACAGTGTGGCTGTTATTTTAATTGGACATATAAACAAAGAAGGAAGCATTGCAGGCCCCAAAGTACTGGAACACATGGTAGATACAGTTTTGCAATTTGAAGGCGATACTAACTACATGTACCGTATTTTGCGTTCAAATAAAAACAGGTTTGGTTCTACCAACGAGCTGGGCATTTTTGAAATGCGCAGTTCAGGGTTGCAGGAAATACTAAATCCGTCGGAGCAACTTATTTCAAAAGTGAGCGACGATGTTAGCGGAACAGCTATTGCAGCCACCATCGAAGGGATTCGCCCCTTTCTTATTGAAATACAGGCGCTGGTAAGCACTGCTGCTTATGGAACACCGCAACGCTCTTCCACTGGTTTTGACCTGCGCCGCCTAAATATGTTACTGGCGGTACTGGAAAAACGCGCCGGCTTTAAACTCATTGCAAAAGATGTTTTTCTAAATATTGCAGGTGGTTTAAAAATCAGCGACCCGGCTACCGACCTGGCAGTAATTTGTTCTATATTATCTTCAAATATTGACATTGCCATCGATCACAAAACCTGCTTCACCGGAGAAGTGGGGCTTACCGGAGAAATACGTGCAGTTAACCGCATCGAGCAGCGAATTGCAGAAGCTTCAAAGCTGGGATTCCAAAGAATTTTTATTCCAAAACTAAATAAGGGATTCGATGCATCAAAATTCAATATAGAGGTAATAAAAACAGCGCGTGTGGAAGAGGTATTCCGGGGTATTTTTGGTTAATTTCAAACAAACAATGCACTAAATAAATATTTTTAACGCTTCGTCTATTGATTCATGCCTGAACAATTTATATTTTGGCAACTGATTTTCAGAAAACAAACAGGTAATTTTTACCAGTTTCAGAAATAAAAACGAATGAAATACAACAACATCATATTATTATTATTATTATTTACAATAATTACGCTCATTTCGTGCGAACAACTACTAACAGAGAAACCAAAACATCTGGTAAAAGAAGATCAGATGATTGACATGATGATTGACGTACATTTGGCTCAATCTACTTTCGACAACCGGCAGTCTAGAGATTCATTATTAAAAAATGCAAATGCCACTGACTTTTATGAGTCAGTTCTCCGAAAATACAATGTTCCCGATTCCGTGTTTGAACAATCATTTATTTATTACGCAAGCCTCCCCAAGAAATTTGAGAAAATGTACCGGCAGGTAACAGACAAACTCAATGAACTCGAACAGCAATATTCTGAGACGCAAAAAAAAGAAATTGATTTGGAAGGAAATAAGAAGAAAAAATAAAGTGAGAAAAATTGCGGCTTCATATATTTTCCCTGTTATTCAGCCGCCAGTAAAAAACGGCATTCTAATATGTGAAGACGATGGCACTGTTATCGAAATACAACAAACCATCGGCAATTTAAAAGAAACACAAGGACTTGAATTTTACAGTGGCATTCTGGTTCCCGGTTTTGTAAACACGCATTGCCACCTGGAATTGTCGCATTTAAAAGGAAAGATTCCCGCAAAAACAGGAATTCCCAATTTCATAAAATCTGTTGCCGATTTAAGGGAAACAGACGAAAAAGAAACAAAAGAATACATTTTCAAACAAGATAGGCTAATGTACGCTGCAGGTATAGCCGCCGTTGGCGACATATCCAACAGCGACTTGTCTCTGGAAACAAAAAAAAACAGCAAGATCTTTTATCACACTTTTGTTGAAGCCTTTGGATTTTCCCCATCTCACGCAACAAAAGCTTTTGAACGTGCCTGTTTAATCCAAAATAAATTTCTTAAGCAGAGATTAAAGGCCTCTGTTACGCCCCATGCTTCCTATTCTGTTTCCCTTCCGCTTTTAGAAAAAATCAAAGAAAAGGCAATAGCAGAGCAAAGTATCATAAGTATTCACAATCAGGAAAGTTTAGCCGAAGAACAATTTTTCAAGGACGGCAGTGGCCCTCTCGCTCTTTACTTTAAGCACAACCTCGGATTGGATGTTTCACACCGGATACCAACGGGAAAAAGTTCATTTATTTCTACTCTCCCTTTTTTACCTGATAATAACCCGTTATTACTTATTCACAATACATTTACAAAAAGGGAGGAAATTCACTTTCTACGTCAACAACGTGCTTCTGCGAATACTTTTCTGGTGCTTTGTCCAAATTCTAATTTGTACATAGAAAACCAACTTCCCCCCATTGCATTGTTCCAAAAAGAGAAACTAAACATATGCATCGGCACAGATAGCCTGGCATCCAACAACCAGCTTTCAGTTTTAAATGAAATTATTACCCTCCAGCAACATTTTCCGGAACTACTGCTGGAAGAACTAGTACAATGGGCTACATTCAATGGTGCCCTTGCTTTGCAAATGGAACATACCCTTGGAAGTTTCAAAAAGGGGAAGAAGCCGGGTGTAAATTTAATTACAGGAATCAATTTCAAAGAAATGAAACTCACCGGCGCCAGCAAAGTAAAGCGATTGATGTAAACCTCCTCCTCCCATTATACAACCACCTACTTGCATTTTGCTTTACATTACACAAAAATCACAATCATAATTCGCAATTCGTAATTCTTCAGATTATCTTTGCACAAAACACAAAGATGGCTACATTTTTATTTGACGAAATTATTTTTGGCCCTGTAAAAAGCCGCCGCCTGGGAGTTTCTCTAGGAATAAACCTGCTCCCGGTAAATACCAAAATATGCTCTTTTGACTGCATTTATTGCGAGTGCGGAAGAAATCCAAAAGCGTACGAAGAAAAGGCAAAACTTCCTTCCAGGAACGAAGTAAGAAACAGACTGGAAGCCAAACTAAAACAAATGGCTGCCGACAAACAATTACCCGATGTAATTACGTTTGCCGGAAATGGTGAACCTACCATCCATCCCGGTTTTTCAGATATTATTAACGACACAATTGAGCTACGCAACCAATGGTCGCCAAACGCCAAAATAGCTGTTTTATCTAATGCCACTATGCTACACAAGCCGGATGTATTTGAGGCGCTCAAAAAAATAGAAGACAACATACAGAAACTCGACTCGGCATTCGAAAGTACAGTAAGGTTAATGGACTGCCCCAACAAAAATTTCCGTCTGGAGAAAGTAGTGGATCAACTCACCCAATTTAATGGGAAAGTAATTATTCAGACCATGTTTTTACAGGGAAGTTTTAATAGTAATAAAATCGATAACACCACTGATGAGGAGGTTTCAGCATGGATTTCACTAATCAAAAAAATCAAACCAAGCCAGATTATGATTTATACTATTGCTCGCGATACCCCTGTTCAAACTCTTCAAAAAGCCCCGGCTCAAACGTTGGATTCAATTGCCCAAAAAGTAAAAGAAGCTGGTTTTGATGTGCAGGTTTCCTATTAACGGGAAACCATAAAGTGTGAAACAAATTTATATCCGGTTTTCAATTCTCCCTACCGGCTCCAACTGAAAAACAGGCAATCTACAATGTAGTCCGAAACCATTCTGAGCTGCGTCCCAACCACCGTACTCCACCAATAAAACCTTTCAGCTTTAATAAATCATTGCTTTCCATCCAGGCATAACAATCATAAGTATTCCCCGATTTTGGATCATAAATGGTTCCTTCCTGCCACTCTTTCTTTTTGGCATTGTAAACAAAACCATTCAAAATTTGTACTCCGACAATTGAACGGTTACGCAATTTTAAATCAGGGTTTTCACTATCCTTTGGCGGCTCCCCATTTCTATATTTCTCAGGAACGATGTAAACAATAGTGCCAACATATTTTCCATCTTTCTTCTCCACCTGAATTTTAGTGGTTTTCTCATCGTTCCACCAAATACCAATAATTTTATCTTCTTCCTGCGCCACACCTGTAATAGCATAAAAAGCCAGTAATAAAAATACAACGACACTTTTCATATGTTTGAATTCTTTTAAATTCTGTATTTGATTTTATTAACCCAATATATAAATTATTGCTTTCACCAATCGAATAAAAAAGACCAAAAAACGACAACAACAGATTAAAACATTGAGCAGCACTTCTTTGTTTCCTAGTAAAAAGTAAGATGACAACAAAAAAAGACACATCGCCAGCCCCCATTTATGTTGTCTCCGGAGGACGGGGTCTTGCCGGAAATAATATGGTACAGTCGCTCCTTATTCAGTACCCCGACAATCAAATTCCGGTAATTATTGTTCCCAATATTGAAGAAGAAGACCAGATCTTTGATATTGTAATGCAGGCAAAAACCGATGGTGGCTTAATTACGCACACGATGGTAAATCCGGAATTACGACAAAAAATCAATGATCTTTGTACCGAATTCAACGTACGTAAAATTGATTTCATGGGAGAACTGGATGCATATCTCAATGAAACACTGGACATAAATCCGCTTGTTCATCCGGGATTGTACCGTGAAATCAACCAGCAATATTTTGACAGAATTGATTCCATTGAATTTACTCTTTCACATGACGACGGAATGAGCCCTGAGCGTTTGAAAAACGCTGAAATTGTTTTAACAGGAGTATCACGTGCGGGAAAAACTCCGCTAAGTGTTTATCTGGCCATGTTTGGCTGGAAGGTTGCCAATGTTCCGTTAGTAAAAGACATAAGACCTCCGAAAGAACTTTTTGAGGTTGATCCGAATCGGGTTTTCGGACTTCACATTGGAGTAAGCCAGTTAATTACCCACCGCAAGAAACGCCTTCAAAGCTGGAATAATCATCAGGATGAATTGTATGTAAGCGAGCAATTGGTTAGGGAAGAAATCCGGCAAGCCATGTTTACTTTCGACCGAGGCGGATTTACGGTACTTAATGTTACAAACAAACCGATTGAAAGTACAGCTAACGAAATTTTGAACATTATGTCAAAACGATTTTCTTACGGAGGAAGAAAGCTGGATTCTCCTTATCAGGACAGCAGCGACCAGTCAGCGCCTTTATCAATTTAAAAATAGTAGCAAGGAAAAAACCAGGCCCCAGTAGTTTATCAATCTAAACCACAACCGGCTCTCCATTGCATGAATTTTTAGGGCCTGATATCCTTCAATAAAAAAAATAAAATTACTTCGCAAGTTTTATCAGGAATCCGTGTCATACCCACATAAATTAAATTAGAAAAGAGTATATTACATATGCTCAATTCATTTAACAACAATGTGATTATTATCCAAAAAACGAGCAAGCTCCGGGTATTTAAATTTCTTAATGAAAGAAACGGAAATCATAAGCGAACTAAAAAAAGGCAATAAGATAGCCTTTAAGCAACTGGTCGAAAATTACCAAAAAATGGTAATAAACATATGCATGGGACTGGTACACAACCATGAAGATGCAGAAGACATTGCCCAGGATGTTTTTATAGAAGTGTTTCGCGCTGTAGAGCAATTCAGAGAAGATTCAAAAATTTCCACATGGTTATACAGAATTGCAGTTAACCGCTCTTTAAATTTTATCCGCGACAATAAGAAAAGGAAATGGTTTTGGTCATTTGAAGAATCCATTAAGAATGACAGCGGAGAAAAATTTCCCATAAACTCAGCAGAAACGCCTGAAGAAAAAATGGAAAGCGATCAGAGAGGAAAAATCCTGCATCGGGCAATTGATTCGCTACCAAAAAACCAACGTATTGCCTTTGTATTAAGTAAGTATGATGATTTGAACTACAACGAAATATCAGAAATTATGAATCTTTCAAAATCGTCTGTAGAATCGCTTATTCACAGGGCAAAAATAAACCTGCAAAAAAAATTATATACCTGTTTCAAAAAAAGATGTTTCTAACCGCAAGTTTTTAAACAAATGAGTGTCAAATTCACAAACAAAAAGAAAATGAGGTGCAAAGCTATACATAAAAAACTGATTTCTTATCTTGACGGAGAGCTTTCGCCGGCAGAGATGAAACAAGTAAAGATGCACCTCGCTGAATGCAATGAATGCGTCGTATTTGCAAAAGAATTAAACAATGCACAAGCCATTATAAATACTGAAAAATCGCAGGAAATAAATCCATTTTTCTATTCGCGGTTAAACACAAAAATAGAAGCAGAAGATGCAGCCAGCGCCATACCAGCAATACAAACAGCTTGGGCAAAAGTATTGCAACCGGCCCTCTTTTCAATTCTGCTTATTGCCGGTGTGTACCTGGGCTCCATAATAGGAAAACCTGAACCTGTAAATGTAACAGTGGCCAAGTATTCCAACGAACAGATTATTCCTCATTTAAACGAAATGGACACCGAACCTATCGAAGACTTTTTAATGAGATAGCATGACTAAGAGAAATACATATCGCACTTTCATATGGATAATTGCCATTCTGCTGGCAACCAACCTTTCTATGGGAATTTCTTTTATGTACCACAAGCAACAGGATAGAAAGATGATGAAAATCATGGAAAAAGCGACCATTGAAATACCCGCAGAAAGACGCACCCGCTTTTTCAGGGAACAATTGAACCTGCGCCATAATCAAATGGAAACATTCCGAAATTTAAACCGGACTTTTAACCACACCGCCTGGACGATTACACATCAACTGGATCTACTTCGAATTGAAATGGTTGCAGAATTAGGCAAACAAAATCCTGATGAAATAAAGCTCGATTCCATTTCTAATGAAATCGGACATTTGCACACCCGCTTGAAAAAAGAGACCATTGCCTACTATATGTCAATGCGCGATGAATGTGATGAAAGTCAACGAAAGAAGTTGAATGAGATTTTTATGTCGATGTTAAAACAAAATGAAAATATTATGCTGCCAGACTATGGCAGGAACAAGAGAAATACAAATTAAGTAAATCACCTTAAATTATTAAAATCATGAAAGCAAGACACTTACACAGACTTGCAGGGATATTTATTGCCCTAACATTAGCAACAACATCCCTTCTTGCACAAGGATGTCGGAGCTACAACAGAACATTAGTTCAAAATTTACAAACTACTACGCCGTGTTTAAATCAAATTTCAGGTTTAACAGAAGAGCAGTCTGCGAAGATTACAGCTCTGATTACAAAACACCAGGAAACCATGAATAAGCTGCGAAATGAACGACGTTCTGCAACAGATGTCACAAAGAAAGAAGAAATCCGTGCAGAGATGATTACTAAAACTGAATCCCACCAGAACGAGGTAAGAAGCCTGCTTACTAAGGAGCAGCAGGAACAATACGATCAACTTTTCACACAGGCCGGTAACAGCAATACACAAGGAGGCAACGGATATCAGCAGGGGAATAACAATGCACCGGGGATGGCAAGCGGGAACCGTGGCGGTAGACAAGGAAACCGTAATAGCATGTACAATAAGGGCAGGAACTCAAAATATTATGGATGTGCCCGGGGAAATGGCTGTCTGGGAAACGGATATCAATACAGAACAAATACAAACAATTAATTAAAATTAAAAACAATGAAAACAAATAAAGCAACAACCTTTCTTGCCATTGTTTCCATGCTTCTGCTTCTTGCAGCTTGTTCCGAAACAATTAGCAACGTTGAAGATTCTTTGGAAGCCCGGAATGAATTAAAAAGTAACAATATTAATCTTACATCTGGCGGTAGCTGCACCTATTCTGGTATTCTTACAGAAAGTGAAATTGAAGGATTAATGGAAATGCGCGAAGAAGAAAAACTAGCGCATGATGTTTACCTTACTTTTTACGAAGAATATGGCTATCTTATTTTTAATAACATTGCCGAAAGCGAAGAAAACCATACCAATGCTATATTACAACTTATTGACGGTTATGAATTAACCGATCCGGCAACAAGTGAAACAGGAGTTTTCACAAATCCGGCATTCACCGAACTCTTTAATTCGCTCACAGAAAAAGGTTCGGGCAGCCTTATTGAAGCACTCAAAGCAGGCGCATTTATTGAGGAGCACGACATAAAAGATTTACAGGATTTACTGGCAGAAACAGAGAATAAAGACATCTACCGTGTTTATATTAATTTACTGGAGGGCTCACAAAACCATTTCCAGGCATTTGTTTCAGTACTGGCAAAACAAGGAGAAACTTATGTACCAGAAATAATTTCAGTCGAAGAATACCAGGAGATTTTAGGTGCAACCACCAATCAATCAAATAATTTTTCAGGGAAAAGAAATAGTTATACAGGCAATCAAAATTGTGATGGAACCGGACACGGATTCTAATCCACTGAACACAGAACAAATACCAGCCCCGGAATCTTTCCGGGGTTTTTTATTTGCACAAAACAGGAGCAAATAAATCAGTCCCACCAGCTCCGGCTGGAAACAGCAAATTTACCACCGCCGGTAAACAGAAGTGCAAGCGAACCAAAGAAATATAACCCTGCCAGTTCAATCGCCCAACCTCCGGTAGCACTTAACGAAAAAATGTCACCGGCATGGGCCAGCATTACTGCCACTACCATATTAACGGCAAAAACAAGCGCGGCCAACCTTGTTCGGTAACCAATAACAAGCAATACCGGGGCAATTATTTCCCCAACAAAAACGCCATAAGCAACAAAGCCGGGAATTCCTTTAGCAGAAAGCATTCCGGATATTCCATCAACGCCATGTAACAATTTCGCTATACCATGAAGCAACATTAATATTCCAATAGAAGCCCGGAGTATTAACAACCCGGTATTGTAACTTTTTTGTGAACTCATTGCAATTAACTTTTTTAATTTTATTTATGAAAACGTAAAAAATGGCTAAAGGTTTTCCAACCACTGTCCAAAAAAATCAAGAAACTTTATCATCTTAGGGCAATATTCTTCCAAAAATTTATTATCCAGATTCTTAGATCTACAGCCTGAAAGAAAAAACTGAATCGCGTTTTAAACAATTCGCTGGTGTAATCAAACTCTCGACCAACAGGAGGAAATGCTTTTTTACCTTCGAAACCAGCTCCTTTTTATTATTCAGAATACAACTCCGGAGTAACTGCAATTTGAGTTACAAATACACCGTTTTTATCAAAATAATTATAGTTCATTGTTATCTTATTCTTTCGGAACTCGCGAAGCTCAGTACTGTTTTTTACATTTTCAATAATTCCGGTCCTAATGTATTTATTTACTGTGTCAAGGTTTACTTCTGATTTCTCCAAATCAACCAGCGTATAAAAATAATTAAAACAGCTTTCTCCTTCCGCAGAAGCGCTGTCCAGCCTTGAATATTCATCGACGTTCATCGGAAGCTGCTTATTCAGTTCTGTAGCGGCTTTTTTTAATACCGTTTCAACATCTGTTTTAAAAAACAATTGCTGTACTCCATAATATGAAACCACCGAAGCAATACTTCCTGCAATTATACCCGCCCAGGTCGCTTTTTTATTGGTTTTTGTTTTTTTATCCATATTTATTTTGTTCAAAAATATACATTCTGTTTTTCATGAAAAATAGCCCTCGCTTTAGAAATGAAATTCAAAAATTAGTTTTCAGATAAAAATACACAAGAAAAGCTTATTCAATTGCACAATTTTCCATTTATCCAGCTTTATACATCAGGATTTAGAGATATGTGATTCAATACCAAATAACCTCTAACACATTGCATTAAAGACTATTTAACCCATAGGTTTTTATGAAGAATTTTATCAAGTATTGATTTTCAATACTTTTTGGTGTTTTCATTTTTTAAATGCATATTCCTGATTTATCAGAAAAAGCTTTCTTATTTTAGAGGATCGCAATGAAACACAGACCATATAAAAAGCAAACAATGAAACAATTTGTTATTATTTCTATTACACTGACAATTCTTATAGGAACAGCTAAAGCTCAACAAACAAATCAAAGAACTCTTTTTAACCTGGCCAAGAAATCCCAGGGATGGACTGAAGGGTTCCGAAAAAACATTGGGAGCAATGAGTTTTCATACCATAGTTTTAGAAATGATGTTTCAAAATCGCTAATAACACGTTGTACCAATGGCGAAATGGCTATTGAGTGGGAAACAGCCTCGATTCCTCAAAATTTAGAAAATAATAAAATTGGTTTTCTATGGATTGCCGCCATGGATATTACCAATGAAAAAACATTTTTTGATGTATATATTAACGGGAACAAACGTTTTGAAATACCCGCAGGAAATAAACAAAACTGGAGCCTAAAAACAGATGATGGAGGCGAGCTATCATTTGCAACGGTAGAGACAGATCAAAATGATGATGCTTTTGGATACATGTCGTTAATTGCTCCTGCCAACTGGTTTAAAAAAGGGGAGCCGCAAAAAATAAAAATTACAGGAAGGGCAAACAGCAGCAATGCATGGATAATTGTTTATCAGGCTGACGATGCCCTGCAGTTTCTCCAAAATTCAAGTACTTACAACATCTGGGCAGAACTCTTAATCGAAATATCAGATAAACAGTTAAATGCAACCATAAATACTCCTGCCTTTTTAGCCGGGAAGAAGCTTGCTTACATTGCGGGAAGAAAAAAAGGAGAAGTTACTTTATTTAAAAATAAAGATATGGCTACCGGTACATTTTCGCTACCTAAAAATGTTTTGAATACACCGTTTACAATGCGCGACGAAATAAATGAAATTTTCTCTGTTGATAAACTTGCTCAAAATTACGAATCAACAAAGTTGCTGGCAAAAGGAATCTTATCCGTTAAATCTCAAATTACAAATAATAAAATTTATTTGTACGCATCCCGTAATTACAACCCTAAAACAATAGAAAGCCTGCTTGAACTATCTAACTCTAAACTGGCCAATGGCGAAATTTTTCTCATGAACTCAAGCCACCAGGACATTGCCTGGATGGACTCTCCTGAAAAATGCATTGTAGAGCGTGACACAATGCTACTTACCCCTTTATTTGAAATGGCACAAAAGGACAAGAATTACCGTTTTGACATTGAGGATGCATTAATGATTAAAGAATTTATTGAACGCCATCCGGACAAAAAAGAACTGGTTAAACAAATGCTGAATAATGGACAAATCTCTTGTGGATCGGCATACACACAACCCTACGAAGAAATGTACTCGGGAGAGGCCTTAGCTCGTCAGTTTTATTTTGGAGCAAAATGGTTAAAAGATGAATTTGGATACAATGCCAACGTATATTGGAACGAAGACGTTCCGGGAAAAACGTTGCAAATGATGCAGCTTATGCAAAAAGCAGGAACGAAATATATGATGATTAGCCGGCATGAGCGTGGACTCTATAAATGGTATAGTCCAGACGGCTCCTATGTTACTGTATATACTCCCGGCCATTATGCGGAAGCTTTTTCTTCTCTTCAAAAAAAATTTGCTGATGCCGCTCAATATTTAGCATCCAGCTCTTTGGAATGGGAAAAATACTATTCAGAAAAAAACCAATCTCCGGTAATTCCCCTATTATCAGACTGGGATATGAGCCCTGCAAAAGATTACAGTACGCTCATTCAAAAGTGGGAAAACATTAAGGAGCTCCAAAATGAAAACAAGGAGCAAAGTGCAGCCAAACTTCCAAAATTTAAAATTGCATCAGCATCCGAATTTTTCGATGCATTAACAAAAGAAAACCCAAAACTTACTAAAATACAAGGCGAACGACCGGATGTTTGGCTTTATATCCATGGCCCCTCACACCAAAAGGCACTAAAGGCAAGCAGGGAAGGTGATATCCTTCTCACGCAGGCTGAAAAGTTTGCAACAGCCAATGCAATAGTCGATGCTTCATTTATAAATTACCCGTCTAAAAAACTACAAAATGCGTGGGAAGCAAAAATTTATCCCGATCATGGTTGGGGAGGAAAAAACGGCGATATTACCGATGCCCTATTTCACCAAAAGTTTGATTTTGCAAAAACTGAAGCGGAACAGATTCTAAATGAAAGTTTGAACGAATTATCGGCAAAAATAAAAACACAAGTTAATAAAGGTCGGCCCCTCATTGTTCTTAACAGCCTTAACTGGGAGCGAACCGATCCGGCATCCATTGAAATTTCTTTTGAAAAACAAGATGCATTCTCTATTTTGTTAAAAGATGAAAGGAACCATACAGTAGAAACACAACTTGAGGAAGTAAAATATTATCCGGATGGCTCTATAAAAGAAGCAGAACTTATTATTAACGCTGAAGATATCCCGTCCATTGGCTATAAAACATATTACCTCACCACTTCAAAAGAAAAACCGGAGAAAGAGAAAGGCCAGTTCAACAAAGAAGCAGAGAACCAATTCTATAAACTAAAATTTGCCAATGGAGGTCTTTCTTCCATTTTCGACAAAGAACTTGGGAAAGAATTGCTTAACACAGGCAAATTTACTGCCGGAGAAGTTTTTACAATGCACTCTGAAGGAAATGGTGCCGGCGAATTTTCAGACATCCAGCAACCTGATATGAAGGGATTTGACAAAACCGGTAATTACAATACTGCCTGGGAGATTGAGAAAGATGGCTCCATATTTACAACATACAAATACCGTCAGAAAATAAGAAATGCTGTTGTAGAGCAGCGCATTAAATTATACCATAAGGAAAAACGAATTGATTTTGAAACAGCATTGTTAAACTGGGAAGGGGAATTGTACAGAGAATTTAGAATGGCGCTGCCACTTAACATGCAAAACGGACAGGTTGCCTACGAAGTTCCATTTGGAGTAACGGAGGTTGGGAATGATGAACTAAAAGGTGCGGCAGGAGAGCGTTACCTTACCCCCTGCAATGAGATTCATCCCCGGGCAATTGAAAACTGGATAAGCTGTAGCAATAATGATTTTGGTGTTACCATGAGCTCGTCAGTAGTGGCTGTTGACTGGATCGACCCAACAGAAAATCCATCAAACAACCAGATACTTCAACCCATTTTACTAGCATCAAGAAAAAGTTGCCACTGGGAAGGGAACGAGTACTTACAAACAGGAAATCATTATTTTAGTTTTTCAATCACATCACATACTCCAGGTTGGGAGAATGGAGCAAAATTTGGCAGGCAAGCCAATGAAAAACTCCTGTCTGTTTGGGTTAATAATTCCTATCTTGATGCACATCTTCCTGAAAAACTTAGCTTTTTCAATATCAACCAGGATAATGTCCTTATTTCTACCATTAAAAAGGCAGAAGACAGTAATGATATTATTCTTCGTATTACCAATCTGGAAGATAAAGATAAAATCATAGATATTTCTAGCTTTTCCAACATTGAAAAAGGATGGCTTGCCAGTCTGATAGAAGAAAACAAGAAAGCCATCAACATCCGTAACAATAAGTTAGAATATGAATTAGGGCACAATTCAATTGAAACCTTTAAACTAACACTCCATAAAGATGAATAACACTGAAATTGCAGATTCTTAATCTTATTTTCCGATTACTTTTTCATACAGGATAAAACCATAGGTTAATATATAATTCAGGGTATTTAATTGTGTCCCTAATCAAAAACAGAGACACAGAAAGCCTCTTTGGGTTCATTTTTAAATCGGATGGTAAGCACTGAGAGGAATACTGCCCCCCCTGAATCTCCCATTCGTTTATGAAATGAAAAATATTCTCTAACGCATTCAAAAAAATAAGAGAAAATAGCTAATTTTACTTTGAAATTCAAATAACCAGAAATGAGTTCAAAACCGCACAAAACAAACCTTCCTGGCATTTACCGTTGCCTTTTTTGCTGCCGGATGTTTTATGCCTAGAGCCCCCTCTCAAACCTCCCGAAAGGAGAGAATAATTCTATCTCATTTCTTTATATTTATTTTAAAGAATTACTGTTTTATCAAATTACTTTGAAATGACTTTTACTAAAATAAAAACCAACAAAAAGCCGGAACGCCTGGCTGGTTCTACCAGCAATTTCGGTACCCCGGAAAATCAGAAAAACGAACCGGGAATGAATTCACGCATACGGAAATTACGCAGGCAAAGTGTTGAAACGCAAGAATCACTTTCTATTGAACGTGCGCTCATTTCCACCCGTTTCTACAGAGAAAATGAAGGAAAACATTCTCCGGCAATGATGCGCGCCCTCAATTTTATGGAAATATGCAAACACAAAACCATTTATATTGGTAATAACGAACTGATTGTGGGAGAACGCGGGCCATCACCAAAATCGGTACCAACTTTCCCTGAGTTAACGTGCCACAGCGTGGAAGATTTTCATGTATTAAACTCGCGCGATCAGCAACGATACTCCATTTCGCAGGAAGATATTAATATATACGAACGCGAGGTTATTCCCTACTGGAAAAGCCGAACCATGCGCGAACGAATTTTCAGTCATGTTCCAAAAGAATGGCAGGCAGCTTACGAAGCCGGTGTTTTTACCGAATTCATGGAACAGCGCGCTCCTGGCCATACAGCACTCGACGGAAAAATATACCGCAAAGGGATGCTCGATTTCAAAAATGAGATAGAAAAACATATTCAATGCCTCGATTTTATGAAGGATCCCGAGGCTACCGATAAACTGGAAGAACTTAAAGCCATGGCTGTTTCCTGCGATGCAGTTATCCTTTTCGCCAATCGTCATGCAGATTTAGCCGAAGCAATGGCACAAGAAGAAACCAGCACGCAACGCAAAAAAGAATTACACCAAATAGCAGAAGTTTGTCGGAATGTGCCCGCACATGCGCCGCAAAATCTGTGGGAAGCCATTCAAATGTACTGGTTTGTTCATTTGGGGACCATTACCGAGCTCAACGGCTGGGATGCCATGAACCCCGGACATTTCGACCAGCATCTTTTCCCTTTTTATGAAAAAGGAATAACAGAAGGTTCGCTCACGCGGGAACAGGCCAAAGAACTAATCAGTTGTTTCTGGATAAAAGTAAACAACCATCCGGCTCCACCTAAGGTAGGCATCACTGCCCGCGAAAGTGGTACTTTTAATGACTTTACAAACATAAATATCGGCGGCATAAAGCCAGATGGCTCAAACGGAGTAAATGAAGTTTCCTATATCATGCTTGAGGTTGCTGAAGAGTTACATATTCTTCAACCCGGAAATTCGGTTCACATCAGCGCCAAAACCCCCGACCATTTTTTAAACGCAGCCTGTAAAGTAATCAGACAAGGACACGGTTACCCTTCGGTTTTTAACCCCGATATATATGTACAGGAATTACTGCGACAGGGAAAGTCGATTCAGGATGCACGAGAGGGCGGATGCAGCGGATGCATTGAAGTAGGAGCTTTTGGCAAAGAGGCCTACCTTTTAACCGGCTACCTGAATGTTCCTAAAATTCTTGAATTAACCTTGAATAACGGGGTAGATCCACTCACTGGGAAGCTCGCAGGAATAAAAACCGGAGACCCGAAAACATTCAAAAATTATGAAAAGTTATACAATACTTTTCTGAAACAACTTAATTTTGTAGTTGACCAAAAGGTTAGAGTAAGTAACTACATCGATCAAATGTTTGCTAAGTATGCTCCGGCCCCATTTCTTTCAGTGGTTATAGAAGACTGTATTGCCAACGGAAAAGATTACTACAACGGAGGCCCGCGGTACAATACCAACTATATTCAATGCACCGGACTGGGGACCGTTACCGACAGTCTTTCGGTACTCAAGAAACACGTTTTCGAAAATCATACATTCAGTATGGAAACATTGCTGGATGCCATTTCTAAAAATTACCACGGAGAAGAAGCCCTGCGTCAGCGAATCATTAACCGAACGCCATTTTTTGGTAACGATGATGAATATGCCGATTCCATTGCACTTCGTGTTTACAATGATTTATTGGAAGCCATTGAAGGAAAGCCCAATGTAAAGGGAGGACGTTTCCATCTGAACATGCTATCTACAACGTGCCATGTTTATTTTGGGAAAGTACTGGGAGCTACTCCCAACGGACGATTTTCAGGGAAATCGATTTCCGACGGCACCTCTCCTTCCCACGGATGTGATACGCATGGCCCAACCAATGTTATTCGCTCGCTCGGAAAACTAGACCAGGTAAAATCAGGCGGAACCTTGTTAAACCTGCGATTTGTCCCCAGCCTTTTAAAACGCGATAAAGATGTAGAAAAACTGGGGCACCTTATCCGTAGTTATTTTACGTTGGGAGGGCACCACATTCAGTTTAATATTGTAGACACTGCCACCTTACTGGCTGCGCAAGCGTGTCCGGAAGACTACAAAGATTTAATGGTACGTATGGCAGGCTACAGCGATTATTTTAACGATATGAATGCCGACCTGCAACAGGAAATTATTGACAGAACAGAAAATGAAGCATTTTAAACCAGATAAATAATACAGAGTAGTGAGCAATGAGGTGTTCTCTCATTACTCACTACTAAAAATCTCACGACAACAAATGATTCCTCTTATATTCGATATTCGCCGTTACTCCATAAACGATGGTCCAGGTATTCGAATCACCATTTTTATGAAAGGATGCCCCATGCGGTGTAAATGGTGCCACAATCCGGAAAGCCAATCGATAGAAAAACAAAAATTGTACACGGCATCAAAATGCATCGGGACACAAGATTGCATAAAGGTTTGCCCCGAAAATGCATTGACTTTAACTCCCAATGGAATTATAACCGACATAAACAGATGTACGCTATGTGGGCTTTGTGCCGATGCCTGCCCAACCCGAGCCATTGAAATGTCGGGAAGAATGTACTCGGTAGAAGAGCTCATAAAAATTATTGAAAAAGAGCGGGTTCATATCGACCAGTCAGCCGGCGGGGTTACTTTTTCCGGAGGAGAACCGTTAATGCATCCTCAATTTTTAATTGAAATGCTAAAAGCTTGCGGGAAACAAGGCCTGCACCGTGCTGTAGACACTTGTGGTTTTACCGATTCAAAAACATTACTTCAAGTAGCTAAATATACTGACCTGTTTCTTTTCGACCTGAAACTAATGACTCCGGAGAAACACAAGAAGTGGACAGGTTTTAGTAATAAGGGTATACTCCGAAATTTAAAGTTACTGGTTAAATCGGGCGCCAATATAAACATACGCATTCCTTTCATAGAAAACGTGAATACCGATATAACAGAAATAGAGAAAATGGCAAAATTTATTGGCTCGCTGCAAGAAGAAAATCAACAGTTAAAGATTCGTACAAAAGAAAAACCATTGGTTAACCTGCTGCCTTATCATAACATTGCTACAGGCAAATATCAGAAACTCGGAATGAAATATAATGCTGATGAAATGAATGAACCTTCAGAAGAAGATATTTTAAGAGCCATTGAAATTTTTAACTTCCAGGGAATTGAAGTAGAGATTGGAGGGTAAATTTATATTTTTGAAATAAAAACACAGAATTGTATTCCCCATTCAGAGACATTACATGGCAAAATGTGTATTTTTATTGCTTCAATAAACAAACTATAAACATGCTGAAGATTTTATCTGCTGTAATCCTTTTTTCCACCATTACTCTAACCACAGTTGCACAAAACGAAGAAACCGGGAAACTGTTAAAAACGTTTCATTCCATTTCCAGTAATGAAATTCTTGATTTTGCCAACGAATTAACCTCTCCTAAATACAAAGGACGGCTCTCTGGTTCTCCTGAATTTCTGGAAGTAGCGCAATGGTGCGCTGAAAAATTTAAAGAATGGGGAATAAAACCGGCCAACGGCGATAGTTATTTCCAGTATTTCCCCAACGAGTATTCTGAAGTCTTTTCAAAAGGCAGCGTAACCTACTCTCCAAAACCAGGCGAAGAGATAAACCTAAAGTTTATGGATGATTACTATCCGGGCTCGAATTCTGCCTCCGGAACAATTACAAAAGATATGGTTTATGTTGGTTACGGAATTACCGCACCGGAACTGGGATACGACGACTATAAAAATGTGGATGTAAAAGGAAAAATCATCCTATTGGAATCAAGTATCCCTTATACAAAAAACGACGAAACGCTAACAAAATGGACACCTTATGCCTACCACCGTTACAAATTCAGAAACGCCGTAAAACATGGTGCTGCCGGCATGTTGTACATAAGCAAAGTTGCCAATCCGAATACAGTAAACCTCGATAATTTTATTTATGCCCACATTAGCAACGAAATTGCAGAACGCATATTTTCTGACGCCGGCAAAGATTACAAAGCCATAAAAAAAGAGCTTAAGGAAATGAAAACTCCTTCGTTTGCTTTACCCGCGCAACAAAAAGTAACAATTACTGCCGAAACAAAATATTTCCCCGATGCCAAAGCGTGTAATGTTGTTGGAATAATAGAGGGCTCAGACCCTATATTAAAAAACGAACTGGTAATTGCAGGCGGGCATCTCGACGGGCAGGGCTACCTGGGCGAAGTATTTCCTGGTGCGCTTGACAATGCTTCAGGCGTATCGGATATAATGGGAGCTGCCAAGGCTTTTGCTGAATCGGAAGTAAAACCCAAACGCTCGGTTCTGTTTATTTTATTTGGCGGGGAAGAATGTGGTTTATATGGCAGTAAATACTATGCCGACCATCCGTTGTTCGCTATTGATAAAACCGTTTTAATGATCAACCTCGATATGGTAGGAAACGGAACGGGTTTTTATGTTGCCAACGGAAAAACGCATACCAATCTTTTTAGCCATTTTGAAAAAGCCAACTCAACATATATTCACCGCACCATGGAAGCTTCGGAATGGAGTAAAAATTACGGGCGTCCGCGTTCCGATGAATCCAACTTTGAAAACGTTGGTATAAAAACCCTGGGGCTATGGACCAGAAACTCTGTTTTCCCGGTATACTATCATGATCCGCGCGATAAAACCAATGTTCTTACACCGGAAATAATGGAAGATGCAGCCAAGTTGCTTTATTTAGGAATAATGGGCGTGGCAAACGATGAAAGCCTTTAACCTTTTAATAATTTCAACTTTTAATTATTTCTACTGTTTACTTTAAAAAATTAGCGCTACTATGCAATTCGAAGGCAACATCCTGAAAATGCGAACCGAATTAAACTCTCCAGTAAATTATTTTCTGCCTGTTGGAACCCAGCAAATAGCAATGAATGATTTAATTGGCAAAAAAATATCAATGCATTTCACGGGGCAAATAAACTGTATCTCTTGCGGAAAAACCACTAAAACATCATTCAACCAGGGCTTTTGCTACAATTGTCTTCAAACAGCTCCTGAAGCGAGCGAATCAATTATACGTCCCGAACTTTCAAAGTCGCACTTTGGCATTTCGCGCGATATGGAATGGGCAAAGAAACACGACCTTATCGACCATTATGTTTACCTTGCCGTATCAAACAACGTAAAAGTAGGAGTAACACGTATTCACCAGGTACCCACACGCTGGATTGACCAGGGAGCCAGTTTTGCCATAAAAGTAGCCAAAACACCAAACAGGCATATTGCCGGAATTATTGAAGTTTTTCTGAAAAAATATTTTACAGACAAAACCAACTGGCGGGCAATGCTAACAAATAATGTAGCAGAAAAAGTAAATCTAATTGAAGAAAAACAAAATGCCATAAACTTTTTACCGGCAGAACTTAAAAAATATATTGAGCCGAACGATAAGATAACCCAAATTGTGTATCCGGTAAACGCATATCCAAAAAAGGTGAAAAGCATTGGTTTTGACAAAACTCCAACCATTGAAGGAACACTTGCCGGAATAAAAGGGCAGTACATCATTTTTGAAAACGATACAGTTCTGAGCATCAGAAAACACAACGGATATTTTCTTAAATTGAGTATATAAAATTCAACTCTTTAAATAATGAAAAAGCAAATAATTACATTCCTTATTCTTGCAATTATTGGGATCCACGTGCGGACACAGGCTCAGGAAACAAACACCATAAAATACAGCCCGCAGCCATTTCTTTTTTCTTTAACTACATTAACTCCTGAAGATATGAAATGGAGCATGGATTATTCAGGAAGTTACGGAGAAAGAGTACAAAGACCGATGGGATTTGACGGAGTCAGCCAACAACTTTCAGTAAAAGGATATCTTGGGAAACGCTATACTCTACATGCGAATGTGGCAGTAGGAATAGCGGAAGACAATAAAGCTTCAAGCGCTCAGCAGGCAGAAGTAATAAGAAATTTCCTGGGAGGTAATAAATACATGGGTTTCCGTATTGGGGGTGGCCTTGGTGCAAGAAGAGATTTTAGCAGCGATTTCTCAGTACTTGGCCGTATAACTTCCGAATATATGGTTTCCAGATGGACATTGGGAGGAAATGCTCTCCTGGAAAAAGTACTGGCAGGCCACCACGATGCTATTGATGTTCTTTTAAGCATGGGGTGCCATTATCGGTTTACAGGTAACTTCTACGGAGGTGTTGAAGCAATTGGAGAAGATCTGGAAGGATTCTGGGATAAACATGAAGCAGAAGGAGGAGCAAAATTGATGGTTGGCCCTTCGTTAAACCTTATGCCTAGTGAGTCGAAATTCTCATTTTCTGTATCCGGCGGACCGGTCATTTTAGCAACGAAAAACGAAGTTACCAATCCTGATGCAATTAGAGAACTTCCTTCTCAATCGGGTTTAATGATTAGAGGAAAAATTATATTCTCACTCGATTAAATAAACATTTGTAAAAAATAAAAACAATTTTTATCAGAATTTTTTTTTGCCAATCAATTAAAAATCTTTGCGAAATGTTGCTTTTCAACATAATCCAAAGCGTATTTTAATGATTATTATTCTTCTTCGATAAAATAAAAATCCCTTATTTTGTGTTTAAATCGCAAATGGTCAAAATTTCCGATAGAACACTTGTTAATTTTTGAAAAAATGGAAGACGTAGACTGGAAAAAACTGGGGTTCGGTTACCGCGACGCTGATTATAATATACGCTGCTATTATAAAAACGGCCAATGGGGCGAACTGGAAATAAGTTCCTCTAACCAATTAAATATTCACATGTCAGCTACTGCTCTGCATTACGGGCAGGAAGCATTTGAAGGACTAAAAGCCTTTAAAGGAAAAGATGGAAAAATCCGCATTTTCAGAATGGACGAAAATGCCAAGAGGATGCAAAATTCCAGTGATGGTATTTTAATGGCCAAACTTCCTGTAGAAAAATTTATGGAAGCAGTGAAACTGGCTGTAAAAATGAACAAACATTTTGTACCGCCATATGAAAGTAATGCATCGCTTTATATACGGCCTTTACTGATTGGCTCAGGGCCACAAATCGGGGTAAAACCAGCAGAAGAATATCTGTTCGTAGTATTTGTAATGCCGGTAGGCCCATACTTTCCACAGGGATTTGTTCCTACCAACCTGGTAATTTATCGTGAATACGATCGAGCTGCCCCCCAGGGAACAGGAAAATATAAAGTGGGAGGGAATTATGCTGCCAGCATGTACGAAGGCCAAAAAGCAAAACATGAAGGTTTCTCTGCCGTATTGTATCTCGACAGCCGCGAAAAAAAATACATTGACGAATGCGGCCCGGCAAACTTTTTCGGAATAAAAGATAATACCTATATTACCCCAAAATCAGAGTCTATTCTGCCATCAATTACAAACAAAAGCTTGATGGTGCTGGCAGAAGAGATGGGGCTAAAAGTAAAACAAAGAAAGATTGCATATGAAGAGTTGGCCGATTTTGATGAAGTGGGTGCCTGTGGTACCGCCGCTGTAATTTCGCCAATTAAAGGAGTATACGATTCAGATAACGACAAGTGGTTTAAATATGGCGAAGAACCCGGTGAATGGAGTGTAAAATTATATAATAAATTACGCTCCATCCAATACGGCGATGAGCCGGACAACCACGGTTGGGTTGAAATTGTAGAATAGCACGCTTTCTCTTTCACCTCTCCTATAAAAACTATCAAAAACCATAAGCTTCGGAAATTTTCCGAAGCTTTTTTTTAAAATTCCACAATAATTCCAATAGAAGGAAGCACCGTTCCACTGGTATTTTTTACCGTTTCGAGCTGGTAGCGCGTTCTGTTATCTGTAAGAATATAATTGCCGTTGGCATCTTCTGCACGTACCACAATATCCTGCTGTTCAGCCTTAAAATTGTATAAATTCTGAATGTCAATATAAAATTTGGCGGTCATTTTTTTAAGGTAGTACGATTTATCTATCCTTAAATCAAGTTGATGAAAAGCAGAAAATCGTTCTGCATTTAGCTTAGAATAATCAAGGTACGGCCCTCCTTTTAGATTCCATGCCTCAACCAAAGAACTTGTTTCCATGTCATAAGGCGTATATGGAAGTCCGCCCACAAAACGCCAGCGGGTTCCAATCCTCCAATTTTTTTTCAGCTCTTTTGTTGAAGTCAGGCTAATTATGTGTCTGGCATCCCAACTGGATGGTGCAAAATCGCCGTTGGCATCTTTAAATTTGCTGCGAACCAACGTGTAAGAAAGATTCAGATTAAAACCTTTTGCTGAATTTATCCGTGTTTGGAACTCCGTTCCATAAGCTCGTCCATCGGAGGAAGAGGTAACCTCTTCGTCACCAACAACGCCAAAATCAGCTCCTTTATTTGCCAAGCTTATCTGGTCTTTCACCGAGAACGGATAATAAGAATATCCCTTCCAAAAACCTTCCAACGAGAACAAAACAGAAGTTTTTGGCCTGAATTCAATACCTCCGATAAAATGATTGGCTGCGATGTATTTCAGATTATTTTCCTTGTTCACATACATATCATTTACCTTATAGCCCAGCGTTGTATACGATGGAAGTTGAAAATATCTGCCGGTATTAAAATTGATGCTCCATTTATTTGTCAGACTATAAGAAGCCGAAAAGCGAGGCGAAAATTGTTTCAACAAATTATTCATACTTGTAGAATAGTTGTTGGCATCGGTACGAACTCCAAATGAAAGCGCCAGCCGTTGCTCAAAAACACTTTTGCTTATCTGTGCAAAAAGACCATATTTTAACAAGTTCAGGTGGGCATTGTAATTTACATTCTGAACCTCATCGTTGTAAAAACGCTTCTGCAATGTTGCATTTTTATAGGTAACAAAATCAAAATTCGCCCCATAATTTAGTTTGAAAATATTGGACTGGGACGTATTTTCAAACCTGATTTTATTTTCAATTTCTTCGGATGAATAATCTAATATTTTGTTGTCTTCCGAACTATCGTCGTTGTCCAGATATTTGTATGAACCATTATTCAGGTGACTGCGGCTAACTGCAATGGTTTGGTAGCTTTTTTCTCTGAAATGTTTGTAAATAGCGCCCACAGTATAGCTCCACTGTTCGTATACCGGTGTTTCACTTAAAATATATTTTTGTTGTTCGTCGGGGTCTTCAATATCCAGGTTCAAATCAAATACATCGTTTGCTCCCAAGCCAATAATGGTAAGCTCATTTTTTTTATCAAAACGGGTACGGATTTTAAATTGCGTATCGGTAAAATTGGGTAAAAAAGGAAGTTCTAAAACACTAAATAAGAATTTCAGATAGGATCTTCGCGCAGAAAAAACAAAAGTGGTCTTCTCTCCCAACGGGCCGTCCAACGTAGCCGCCAACTCTGATGCGCCAAGCGTTCCCTGAAATTTTAGCCTCTCCTCATTTCCATCCACCTGAAAAAACTCAAGTACCCCGCTTAATGCATTACCGCGATTGGCCGGAAAAGCCCCCGAATAATAATTAACCTCCCGCAAAAAATCGGCATTTATAATCCCAACCGGCCCTCCGGATGCGCCCTGCGTGGCAAAGTGGTTAATAAAAGGAACCTCAATACCATCTAAATAAAAACGACTTTCAGAAGGCCCGCCACCACGAATAATTACATCGTTACGAAAAGCAGGAGTAGACTGTACGCCAGGGAACGATTGAATTACTTTGGAAATATCGCGGTTTGCCCCGGGGCTTTTTTCTATTTCGCCAATCCCTATTGAACGCAGCGAAACCGGGCTCTCTATCGTTTTTCGGAAAGGAGATGCCGTAACAGTTACCTCTTCAATTTGCTCTTTTTGCTGCTCAAGCTGAATTTCAACAAAATTAGTGCTTGCTTCATTTACCTCAATTTCAGAAGAAATGGCTTTTTTATAGCCAACAAATGAAGCTTCAACCCTAATAAATCCAGAGTTTAAACCAGTCAAAATAAAATTGCCATTCTCGTCGGACGTAGTACCTGTGGTAGTTCCGGAAACAAGAATATTTACAAAAGGCAATGGTTCATTATTAATAGCATCTACTACTCTTCCTTTAAGCGTGGCATTTTGCGCTACACTCATCAATGAAAAGAGAGATAAGAAAATGGGAAGAACAAACTTCTTGCGCAAAAAGGAGCAATAGACCATAGTTTTTGTTTATTTATTTTATTATTTCATTAAACAGCCAGGAAAGTTTAAAAGTTTAGTTTCAGAATCATTTTTCTATATTCGTAAAAGAAATTTTTATTCAATGAGAATTGTAATTCAAAAAGTATCAAAAGCCTCAGTTTCTGTTGAAAACAAACAGGTTTCGTCTATTGGAAAAGGATTACTGGTTTTGGTTGGGATTGAAGATGCCGATACAGATGAAGATATCGACTGGCTGGTAAAAAAAATGTTGAACCTGCGAATCTTTGATGATGAAAATGGCATAATGAACCTCTCTGTAAAAGATGTAAATGGCGATATTATTATTGTTAGCCAATTTACACTTCATGCCAGTACAAAAAAGGGTAACCGTCCATCGTATATACGAGCCTCGAAACCCGATTTTGCTGTGCCAATGTACAAGAAGTTTATTCAGCAAACCGAAGAGATTCTTGGGAAAAAAGTGGGAACCGGTATTTTTGGCGCCATGATGGAGGTATCGCTTATAAATGATGGCCCTGTTACGATTATTATCGATTCAAAACAAAAAGATTTCTAGCCGGAAATTTTCTTAATCCCAATTTTATATGGAATTTTGGAAATATTTTACTACTGGTTTAAAATGAATAAGCAGAATCTTACTATTAATGAAGCCCAGAAGCTTGTAGACAACTGGATAAAAACCATTGGTGTGCGTTATTTCAGCGAACTCACAAACATGACAATATTAACGGAAGAAGTGGGAGAACTGGCGCGCATTATGGCACGGAAATATGGCGATCAATCCTATAAAAAGTCGGATGAAAAATACAACCTCGCCGATGAAATGGCAGATGTACTTTGGGTGTTAATTTGCCTTGCCAACCAAACCGGAATTGACCTGAATGAAGCGTTTTTGAATAACATGGAAAAGAAAACCACCCGAGATAGTAAAAGGCATCAGGAAAATGACAAATTGAAAGAATAGCAGCTTAACCAAAAACTAAATCCAATAACTATGAACAGAATATTAATCTTATCTTTTTTATTTATTATGACATTGACTATGTGTACTCCTAAACAGGAGGATCCGGCAGAGTGGACCGAAAAAGAAATAAACGAATGGTTTACAAAACAGGAATGGCTAAACGGCTGGCAGGTACAGCCAGACGAATCAGTAAATAAACGCAGCCTCGCCATTCAGTATTTTAAAAATAAAAAACATTGGGATCAGGCTTTCATTTTTCTGAAAAATCACGATCTGAAAACACTTCCTTTAGGAAAACAGGAGTTGGATGGTGATAGCTTAATTGTTAGCGTAGATGAGTATATGACCAAAGAAAAAAGTGATACCCGCTACGAATCGCACAGGAAATATATCGATATTCAATATATTATTGAAGGCGAAGAGGTAATGGGGTTATCAACACTTGACAAGCTGGAAATAACCGAACCATACAATGCCGAGAAAGACATTGCCTTTTATCGTTACGATGGAGGAGAGTATATTACAGCCACGCCAAAAAATTTCGTGGTATTTTTTCCAGAAGATGCACATCGACCGCTGATAAAGGCCAATGAAATTTCAAAAGCAAAGAAAATTGTAGTAAAAATAATGCTTCATCAATAGCGCTGATTTCCAAATACTTTAAGACGGATAGTTACTAAGAATTTAGCTATTTCTCTTTTCTATAAAAACACAATTTTGGAAGATGAAAGTGAATTGATATTGTATTGCTCAGCAAATTGCAACTCGGCATAAAATGCAATATCACATTATATATCTCATTCTATCTATATAAAAAGATTACGCCGCCCATATGGGAATTATTATAAAGCAAAGTATAAAAGGAAGTATCTGGTCGTACCTTGGAGTAGGAATTGGATTTGTAACGACAGCCTATCTTTTTCCAAATTATTTAACCCCCGACGTTATTGGGCTATTTAGCCTTTTGATGGCTTGGTCAACTATATTTTCTCAAATTTCGGCACTTGGATTCAATGGCGTTACCTCAAGGCTTTTTCCCTATTTCAGAGATAAAGAGAAGGGACACAATGGGTTTCTTTTTATTGCCTTTATGGTAACGCTCGTTGGTTTTGTTCTTTTCTTAGGTGCTTTTTGGTTTTTAAAACCCTGGTTAGTAGAAAGCAATATTGAAAAATCGGAGTTGTTTACAAAATATGTTAATCTTCTTATTCCACTAACCTTTTTTATATTATTGTTTACTGCACTCGATGTATTTAACAAGCTTTTATATAATGCCGTACTTGGCATTTTCCTTACTGACTTTTTTCAGCGACTTCTCATTCTGTTAGTTGTTTTGTTATATGCATTTGACTTGCTTTCAATCCACCAGTTGGTATTTTTTTATGCTGGTGTTGTATGTATAAAAGGTATTGTCATTTTTTTATACTTATTGTTTAAAGGAGAATTAAATTTTAAGCCTCAGCTTCAATTTGTTGACAAAAGGCTAAAAAAAGAAATGATTAGTGTCGCTTTCTATAGTATTTTGGTTGGAATTGGAGGTAATATTGTTTTTAATTTCGACAAAATAATTGTCAATCAAATGCTGGGACTAGGCAGTACCGGTGTTTATGCTATGGGCTTTTATTTTGGCACACTCGTGGTAATCCCTTCAAGGGCATTACTAAGAATATCTGGGACATTAATTGCCGAAGCCTGGAAAAGAAATGACATAACTTATATTGATGATATTTATAAACGTAGCTGCCTGAACCAGTTCATTATTGCTGCTTTCCTGTTTGGAGGGATATGGGTTAATATTGACAATATAATGACTATCCTGGGCCCTGTTTATGCTAATGGGAAATGGGTTATATTTTTTATTGGACTTGCTTATTTGGTTGATATGGCAACCGGCGCGAATGGTTTAATTATAGGTTATTCTAAATACTTTAAAATGTCATTATGGTTTTTGCTGATATTAATTGTATTGGTAATATGTTCCATGTATATTTCTATTCCTGTTTGGGGTATAACCGGAGCCGCAATAGCAATATTCCTCTCTTTTTTCATTAATAATTTAATGAGGTTTATTTTTTTATATAGTAAATACAAACTGCAACCTTTTTCTTTTCGTTTTGTATTAGTGATTGTAACATTCTTCGTTGCATATTTCATTGGTTCTTTCTCTCCAAAACTGGCTCTAATCTGGGATATATTGTTAAGAAGTATACTATTTACAATCTCATATATCTCACTTGCCTTATTTTTCAAACTCTCGCATGATTTAAGTAATGCATTTAGAAATATTTGGAGATATACAAAATAATGTTGAATAGATTGTTAATTCGCCAAGGAATAGCTTTTTCTATCTTTCCTTTAAATTTATCATATTCCACCATAATTTTAAATTTCTAAAAAAGGAGAATATGCCTAAATATTGTGTTATACGCATTGCTATTTTTTTAATTCCTGGATTTACCGGGGCACATAAAACTTCTGGCCACAATTGTTGAATAATCTTCTTATATATTACAGGATTTTGTTTTCGGCGATATTTCTTGTTTATACCATTTAGCAATAGAAGTAATTCCCTTGAATTAAAAGGAGAAAGAACTTCCGTTCCAAATGTACTGAACTCGGTTTTTGATTTAGCCGCCCAATTAGCGCAGTTTTCTTCCCAATATAACATATCTAAAACTCTTAATCCGTTTTTCTCAAACAATATCTTATTACTATTTAGCCATTCAGCATATTGTTTCTCGGCATATGTTAGCCTTGGATATTTCTGAAGAAAACATATCTTTTTGGGATTTAAATTAAAGACCTCATCAAATTCCATTCGAGCAATCTCGCTAATATTACCATTCAAAGTGATTTTGTTAGGGTGTTTTTTATTGAAATAATTGACTATATATTCTAAGTTTTCTTTTCGATAAAAAGAAATAGAATTTTCGGCAATTTTAATTTCACTTTGTTTTAATTTTTTTGAGTAATTTATAATTTCAATAGGAAGTTTTAGTGAAAGCATCAACTTTCTTGGAATCCTGATATCATAATGTTTTGCTCCTTTGGGTGAAGTCTGTAGAACATAATAGGTAACTTCTTTTTGAATGTCTTTACTCGCTGCCAATAACAACCTACTATCCCAACCAGCGCTTACTGGTATTAAAATCTGATACCTTAAATTTGCAGCTTTTATATAATTCTTAATAATCTCGGCTCCCCTTTGTATTGCTTCCTCTAATGAAACTTGCTTAACCTTTTCAAACGGAAAATATCTAATATCTTGGCATTTCGAGATATTTAAATAAAAATTGGGTTTTAATCTATAAAGATTCTCATAATTCGTAGAGCTGCAAACAAATGTTTTCCTTTTTTTAAATGCATTTGAATTATAAAACTCTTTAGAGTACAGATCTTCCTTCTCTTTTAACGGAAAAAATTCATTAATAACTTTATCTGTAGCTCCTAACGCAATTATCTTCTCATTGTCTTTCAAGTAATATAGTTCTCGCTGAGTGGCTGCATCTCCTACGACAAATAATGCATCTTCTTTGGTGGAAAAATAAAATATTAGGAAAGTTCCACATAAAGAAAGAGTATAATCAGACTTGAGCAAATCAAAAAAATCAAAAAAATTATTATTTAAGTCAAAAGCAATTTCCTTGTTGGTTTTTTCCGGAAAATTGTGATTATACACATCCCCTATGATAAGTAATTCGCTATTCGAATTTACTGTAAAAGAAGTTCTTAAGCTCGGATGAAAGTAAAAAAAGAATTTGCCTAAAATCAATTCAGACCAATTGATTAAATTATCTATTGCTTGATGAGTTACAAGATATTGGTTTTTAAAAAAATTAAGATCGTTCAGCATAGATAGCATAATATCGAGGAGTAATATTTCTTAATAATGGGCGTATACCTATTCTTTTTGAAGGTGATGTCCATTTTTCCCTGTCAATGATTTTCCATCCACTTTTTTCTAAAAGCCAGTCGAACTGCCAGTCTTCAAATTCGTGATAATGGCAGTCCCATGGATCATTTGGATTTTTGTATGCTGTTTTAAACCATAATCGTAAAGGTACAGTTGCAACCAGTTTTTTACCAGGTAAGCTTTTTAACACCGGAAAGGGGGAAACAAGATGTTCAAGAATCTCAAAGGCAGTAACTACGTCAACATCTTGTTGTTTTAAGGTTTCGGGATGTAAATCCAGATCGATTTTTCCTGAGTTTATAACAGTAAAGCCATTTTCCTTTAATACTTCGGAAAAAGGATTCTCCACACCTAAATCAAGGATTTTTCCTTTAGGAGCAATTTTCTGACGATTAAAAAAATTAAGAGTATTTTCATATCTCCTTAATAATGCTCTTCCAGGCTTTTTATATGCAGAAGTTACCATTTTAATTAAATGTTTTATACAAATTTATCAAAGCTTTTGATGTATTCTCCCAATTATAATTGTTTATCACAGCTTTATACCCATTTTCGCCCAAAAGCGATCTTCTGTCAGAGTCTTTTAACAACATTTTAAGTTTTTCAACAAAATCGTCAGGGCTATCATTTTTATATATAATGCCACAATTTTCTTTTTCGATAATATTTTGAATATAGTTACAATTACTCGCAATTACAGGCTTTTTTGCCAACATATAATGAAAAATCTTATTGGGCGAAGTATTATCTGAATGTTCATTTTTTAAATGAGGTATTACTGTTACATCTGACTGTAGGGTTAGTTCATAAACTTCTTTTTGAGATTTCCATCCAAGAAAATGAACGCACTTATTCAGATTCAATTCATTTACTAAATTTTTTAATTGAGCTTCGTTTCTGCCTTTGCCCACAATCCAAAAGCTGAAATTAGATGGAAGGCTCATTTTGCCTAATCCCATAATAATTATTTCGATACCACGGTGTTTATTAATTCCACCTGAATAGAAAAGGATAAGATTATTAGAATTTGATGAGTTGTCTTTTAAATTGTTATAAATATCAATATCGGTGGTATTAGGTACCGTAAAAATTTTATTATTTACAACACCTTTATTTAACAATCTGTTTTTCATTTCATCAGCTACTACGACTACCCCATCAGCTAGAGTGGCATATTTTCTTTCATATTCCAGCCATTGTCTGTTGCTATGTAAAAATCGACCTAACAACGATTTTGTGTGGGGTGATAGATCCATAAGTACCGGCCAGTTTTCATGGAGGTCGAGGATAAATTTCAAGTTATGTTTTCTCGATAAATCATATCCAACTTTTGCCAGTGGTAAATCATGAACATGAATCGCGTTATAATTATTATTTTTTATCAAATATTCAAGAAATGAATACCAAAAATTGAAATAAAAGGGAAATTTTAAAGCTCCTACCGATGTTTTCAATATAAATTTTGAAATTGACTTTCTCAGTATTTTAAATCCAATTGCTTCTTCAACATGTTTTCTGTTTTTTTGGGTGTAACAAGCTAAATCAACCGCATGTCCGGCAAAAATTAATGTTTGAATTTCTTTTTCAACCCTTATATCAGCAGGAAATTCATGATCTAATACCATTAATATATTCATAATTATTCAAATTATGCTTTTATAATTTATGACCAAAATTAGTTCATTTAATTACAAATATTGATAACAGTTTGATATTTATGGTTTGTTTTTGAATGTATTTGTAATTTTACCAAATTAACTTTTAATGTATGAAAATTATTTCTGTAGTAGGAGCACGACCTAATTTTATAAAAATAGCATCATTTGTGCGCGCTATTGCCATTTATAATAAAGAAAATTTGGGAAATCCAATAATTCATAGATTAGTTCATACCGGGCAACATTATGACCAGCGTATGTCAAAGGTTTTTTTTGAATCTTTGGATATTCCTGAGCCAGACATAAATCTTGGAATAGGTTCCGGAACACATGCAGAACAGGTTGGAAAAACAATGATTGAATTTGAAAAAGTGTTGTTAAAGGAGAATCCAGATTGGGTTGTTGTGATTGGTGATGTTAATGCAACTTTAGCTTGCTCGGTGACAGCAAAAAAATTGAATATCAAAGTTTGTCATATTGAAGCAGGTCTTCGAAGTCGGGATTTAACAATGCCTGAAGAAATTAATCGTCTTGTCACAGACCGTATTAGCGATCTACTTTTAACTCCAGATAGGTTATCTAACGAAAATCTTCGAAAAGAGGGAGTTCCTGAAGAAAATATTAAATTTGTTGGAAATATTATGATAGATGCATTGGAAGCGAATCGTACTACTGCGCAAAATCTTAAAATCAATCAAATAATTCATAATAACTTTTTGGAACCTTTATCAAAAGAAAATAATTTTCCTTTGCTCGAATTTGAACATAATAATCTTGATTTTGGTATAATTACAATTCATCGTCCATCGAATGTTGATACCCAAAATATCTTGGATTCAATTCTGAATTTTTTAATTGAAGAGGTAGCTACAGAGATGAAAATAATTTGGCCGATGCATCCGCGAACTAAAAATCGGTTGAAAGAATTTGGTTTATGGCAGAAAATCCGGGACTGTAAAAATATAGTCCTTCTTCAACCTATCGCATATCAGGAAATGTTATGTCTAAACATGAGCGCAAAAATAATGTTAACAGACAGTGGAGGGCTTCAGGAAGAATGTTGTGTTTTAGGGACACCATGTTTAACACTAAGATGGAATACAGAAAGACCAATAACACTTAAGCAGTATGGTGGAGCCAGCATATTAGTAGGTAACGAAATAAATAAAATTAGAATGGAATTTCAAAATGAATTAAATTCAGATAGAATTCCGCAACGCCCTGAACTTTGGGATGGGCATACAGCCTTGCGATGTGTAAATGCTATAATAAATTATCTGAAATAAAAAATTCTAAAAATTATGCCCAAAATTCTTACCATAGTAGACGTACGGCCGCAATTTGTAAAAGCAGCGGCACTAAGCCGGCAACTTACAAAACAAAGCATTCAGGAAGTAATTGTGCATACAGGACAACACTTCGATGAAGATATGGCTGAAATATTCTTCCACCAATTGGAGATTCCTACTAGTATAATTTAGGAATCCATTCACTTTCTCATGGAGCAATGACAGGAAGAATACTGGAAAAGATTGAAAAAATTTTAGTAGCGGAGAAACCTAGCGTTGTAGTGTTTTTTGGCGATACCAATTCTACTTTAGCAGGAGCTATGGCAGTTAGTAAACTTCTTATACCTGCTGTACACATAGAAGCAGGACTACATAGATTTAACCCGGATTATGCAATGAACTACCCCGCTGCAAGCAGACGGGGTATCACTGAGGAATGAGTCTTTAACTCGCAGCAAGCTGCGGGGAACTAACCCCAAAGTGATTAGAATAATAAAAACACGAAAAAGCATTGAAAATCAATACTTGATAAAATTTCTAATAAAACCCTATGGGTTAAATAGTTTCTAATGCGTTGCATTAGAAACTACCTGATATCGTATCATATACAATATATATAAGTCATAATACACAAAGCGGGTTTAATGAAGAAATTAACCGCATTCTAACAGATAGAATCTCTGATATATTACTTTGCCCAACAGAAAATATAACACAAAATTTAAAAAGGAAGGTTTTGGAAAGTAAAGCATTAATGTTAAAAGATTATAAAGCAATCTTTGATTCAAATCCTTACGGCAACGGGGATGCGTCAAAAAAAATTGTAGAACAGCCAAAGCAATCCTAAAATATTGGTATCATTACATTTCAAACTGAAATTAGCCGAAACAAGTAGATTCTCTGCCAAGATCATTAAATTTGTATTTTAAATAAGGAGAACATGAAAATAATTCATATGTCTGACCTCTACGGTCAGTACCTCACCATGAAAGAAGAAATCGATGAGGCTATTCAGGAGGTAATAAAATCAACCAAATTTATAAAAAGCGGGAAAGCAATTGATTTTGAAAAGAAACTTTCAAATTACCTGCAAACAAATGTGATAACATGTGGAAATGGAACAGATGCTTTACAAATGGCATTTATGACATTGGGCTTAAATCCAGGAGATGAAGTTATCACCACTCCTTTCACTTTTGTGGCGACAGTTGAGGTACTGTCATTGCTTGGTATTACTCCTGTTTTTGCAGATGTAAATCCGGCAACTTATACAATTGATGTAAAACTACTTGAACAGGTAATATCGCCGGCAACAAAGGCAATATTACCCGTTCATTTATTCGGACAATGTGCCGACCTTGAACCAATGCTCGAACTGGCCAAGAAGCATGACCTGTTTTTAGTTGAAGATGCATGCCAGGCCTTGGGTACTGAATACTTATTTTCGGATGGAACAAAGAAAAAGGCTGGAACGGTTGGTGATATTGGCTGTAATTCTTTTTTTCCTTCAAAAAATCTTGGTGCTTTTGGCGATGGTGGAGCCGTTTTCGCAAATAACAACGAATTAGCAGCAAAGATTCATTCCATTGCCAACCATGGGATGAAACAAAAATATCAGTACGAAAGAATTGGAGTGAATTCTAGGCTAGACAGTATTCAGGCTGCTATACTTGAGGTAAAGCTAAAATACTTTGACAAACACATTGAGGCCCGTCAGCAGGCGGCTGCTTATTACGACTTATATTTATCCAACATTGATGAATTGAGCCTTCCTCAACGTGTTAACTATAGCACCCACACATTTCATCAGTACACTATTACAACGGAAAAGCGTGACGAATTGCAACATTTTCTAAAAACCAAAGGGATTCCTTCAATGGTGTATTACCCAGAGGTACTTCACTTACAGGAAGCATATAAATTTCTGGGATATAACCCCGGAGATTTTCCGGTAAGCGAAAAGTTAGCAAAAACAGTATTGTCATTGCCAATGCATACAGAGCTACCAGAAGACCAACTAAAATATATTGTGGAGAACATAAAAGATTTTTTTACAAAAAGGAAATAGTACTTTTACAGTTTATTAGTCTAAATTAAAAGAAATGGACGAAGCATATATACATGAAACGTCTGTAGTTGACGAAGGAGCAAAGCTTGGAAAAGGAACGAAAATATGGCATTTCTGTCATATCATGGGAACCGCAGAAATAGGCAATAATTGCATTCTTGGTCAGAATGTATTTGTTGGAAACGATGTTAGGTTAGGCAACAATATAAAGGTTCAAAATAATATTTCCATTTATGAAGGTGTTACCTGCGAAGATGATGTATTTTTGGGGCCATCTATGGTATTTACCAATGTAACAAATCCACGAAGCGCCGTAAATCGCAAACAGGAATTCAAAAAGACCTTGGTAAAAAAAGGTGTCTCTATTGGTGCCAATGCCACCATTGTTTGTGGAACTACACTCGGAGAATATTGTTTTATAGGAGCCGGCTCTGTAGTCACAAAAGATATAAAACCTTATGCATTGATGGTTGGTGTTCCGGCCAAGCAAAAAGGGTGGGTTAGTCGCTCAGGAGCGATTCTAGGCAACGATTTAATTTGTCCTGAAACCGGAGAAAAGTACATCTTAACGAATGGTTTTTTGAAAATTATAAAATGATTTTTCCCTAAATACTCAATACTAATATATCATATCTGAGAACATGAAACGATTTGCATTAATAGGAGCCGCCGGATACATTGCCGAGCGACATATGAAAGCGATTAAAGAGACAGGTAATAATTTGATTTGCGCTTCAGATCATTTTGATGTGATGGGAAGGATTGACAGCTACTTCCCGGAAGCAGAATTTTTTCTGGAACACGAAAACCTGGATAAATATATGGACGACCTTCGTCGGAAAGGGAGTCCGATTGATTATGTGAGCATTTGCACTCCCAATTATATGCACCCCTCACATATCCGTTTTTCTTTGCGTAACGGGGCAAATGCCATATGCGAAAAACCGCTGGTTATTTTCCCGGAAGACATGCACATTATAACTGATATTGAAGCTGAAACCGGCAAGAAAGTTAATACTGTATTGCAATTACGTTATCATCCGGCCATATTAAAATTGAAAGATGAAATAGATAGTGCCGGCGACAAAATACATGAAATCGATTTAAGCTATATAACTACCCGGGGAAAATGGTATTTGAAAAGCTGGAAAGGAGATGTGTCGAAATCCGGTGGAGTGGCAACAAATATTGGCATCCATTTTTTTGATATGATTACCTGGATTTTTGGAAAAGTCAAAGAGAATATTATTCACATTTATAATGCCGATAAAGCTGCCGGTTTTCTACAATTGGAAAAAGCACGGGTTCGCTGGTTTCTAAGTCTTGATTACAAGGACCTACCCAAAGTAGCAACCGATAAAGGAATGCGGACTTACCGCTCTATTACTGTCGATGGAAAAGAAATTGAATTCAGCGGGGGTTTTACAGACCTACATACAGTAACCTATCAAAATATTTTAAATGGTAACGGATTCGGTATTGAAGATGCCAGAGAAAGTATAGAGTTAACCGACTTTGTGCGTAATACAAAACCTATTGGACTAAAAGGTGATTACCATCCTTTTTTGAAACAGTAAAAAATTATAGATTTTGTAAAAATACTATTCCAAAGACATAGCTATATAAGTTTTAGAACTTCCTTTGCCAGAGTTTCTCTCGAATATTTTTCTATTTCAGGAGTATTTACCCGTACGGACGGATTTTGCCTCAACTTGAAAAAATAAGCAATCTTTTTAGATATTTGTTTTGAGTCATCGTAATCACAAACAACTCCGCTTTTTGCTTCTTTTATAATACTAGCGGCGTCGCCATCAACAGGGCCTAAAAGCAATACAGGAACCTTACATGCTATGTACTCAAAAAGTTTTCCGGTAAGAATACCTTTATTATTTTCTATTTTAGGGATAACCAGTAGCAGAAGATCAGATGAAAACATATACTGAATAGCAACAGCATGCGGTACATACCCTACAACTTCAAGCATCTCTCCCATCCCATTTGCACTCATCAGTTCAATAAAATCGTTTGTGATTTTACCAATAAAACGAATCTTTATTTTAGATTTCAGTTCCGGAGACAACTGAGTTATCGCGTCAATAAAACCATCAATTTTATATTCGTTAGATATGGTACCCACATAAGAAATATAAAAAAAATCGTCTTGCCTTTTTTCAGATGGATTATTGTTAAGATCATCATAATCAAACCCATTTGGAATTATTTTGATTTTATCATTTATATTACTCAGTTTTGAAGAAAACAACGATTTTATATTTTCACTAACTGTAACAATCTCATCTGCTTTTAAGAATACTTTTTTCTCTAGTTTTTTATTTATAAAGGTTGCAATTGAAGTCGGATAGAGCTTTTTATAATAATAAATGTCAGTCCAGGGATCACGGAAATCTGCAATCCACTTAATACGCATTTTATTTTTTAACTTTAATCCTATTAATTGAGTTGAATGAGGAGGACTGGTCGTAATAACTGTGTCTATTTTATACTCTTCAATAATATTACATGCTTCCTTATAAGCAAACCTATTCCACCCCCTGCGTGGATCTGGAAGGAAAAAATTTCCCCGGATAAAGCGAAGAATCTTCTCTTTTATATCCAACTTCGAAGTATTGGAAAAGCCCCCATATGGGACTTCTTTATTTGAGGAAACTTTTTTATATAATGAATATAACTCAAATGATTTTGTATGAAATACCTTCACACCATCAGGTATGTCTTTTTCAAGCGATTTATCAATTTGCGGATAAGTAGCATATTCAGGATCTACGGTAAGAACAAATGTATCTACCTGCATCTTTGCTAAATACTTAGCAAATTTAACCCACCGCTGTACACCTGCACCTCCGCTTGGTGGCCAGTAGTAAGTTATTATCAGAACTTTTTTCATTGGGTGGTACCTTTTATATGTACCTTAAAGATTGGCAAATAATTTCTTAAAGCTTACTTCATCGCCAATAATTTTTCCGATCTCACTAATAGCAACGCGTTCCTGTTTCATTGTGTCACGATAACGGAGGGTAACAGTACTGTCCTCCGTTGTCTGGTGATCCACTGTAACACAAAAAGGAGTACCAATGGCATCTTGCCGGCGATAACGTTTCCCGATAGAATCTTTTTCGTCGTACTGGCAATTAAAATTGAACTTTAAGTCATCAATAATTTCACGCGCTTTTTCGGGTAGCCCGTCCTTTTTTACAAGTGGCATAACTGCCAGTTTTACCGGAGCCAGCACGGGCGGAATTTTCAACACCACACGAGAGTCTTTTTCCAGTTGCTCTTCGTAATACGATGCTGAAATTACCTGTAAAAACATGCGATCAACTCCAATTGAAGTCTCAACCACGTATGGAACATACGATTCATTTAATTCCGGATCAAAATAACGGATTTTTTTCCCTGAATATTTTTCATGCTGTGAAAGGTCAAAATCGGTACGCGAGTGAATTCCTTCCACCTCTTTGAAACCAAAGGGGAATTTGTATTCCACATCTACAGCAGCATTGGCGTAGTGAGCCAGTTTTTCATGTTCATGGAAACGGTAATTATCATCACCAAAACCAAGGGCGCGATGCCACTTCATGCGTGTTTCTCTCCATTTTTTGAACCAGTCGAGTTCGCTTCCCGGACGCACAAAAAACTGCATTTCCATTTGTTCAAATTCACGCATACGGAAAATAAACTGGCGTGCTACAATTTCATTACGGAATGCTTTCCCGATTTGTGCAATACCGAAAGGAATTTTCATACGTCCGGTTTTCTGCACATTCAAATAATTCACAAAAATTCCCTGCGCCGTTTCCGGACGGAGAAATACTTTTAAAGCACCATCGGCAGTGGAGCCCATTTCTGTAGCAAACATCAGGTTAAACTGGCGAACATCCGTCCAGTTTCTGGTTCCTGAAACAGGACAAGCAATCTCCTGATCGATAATAATTTGTTTTAACTCTTCCAGATTATTATCATTCAGAGCTTTTGCAAAACGAGTATGCAATTCATCAAATTTTTCCTGATTGGCTAAAACCCGTGTATTGGTTTCGCGGAATTGTTTTTCATCAAATGAATCTCCAAAACGCTTTTTGGCTTTGGCAATTTCTTTATTGATTTTTTCTTCTATTTTGGCAAGCTGATCTTCAATTAAAACATCGGCACGGTAACGTTTTTTTGAATCTTTATTATCAATCAAAGGATCGTTAAATGCGTCAACATGGCCGGAAGCTTTCCAGATTGTGGGATGCATGAAAATTGCCGAATCAATACCAACTACATTTTCATGAAGCAACACCATGCTGTCCCACCAATATTTTTTTATATTATTCTTCAGTTCAACACCGTATTGGCCATAATCATAAACAGCCCCAAGGCCATCGTAAATTTCGCTTGACTGAAATACATAACCATATTCTTTACAATGTGCTACCAGCTTTTTGAAAGTATCTTCCTGTGCCATTCCGCTTTGTATTTTTTAATTGAACGACAAAAATAAATGAAATAATTAAATATAGCCTGAAGCAGATGGACGGATTTTGAAAGAATATTGAATTGTGGCTATTTATTGGTTCCGATTTATTGAGAATTACAAATAATACATCTGTTTTATAAGGTTAACTCATTTGTTCCGGGATAACTAATCCACCTCCTCAAAATCAACATAATCACCTTGAGAAGGGTTACCTTTCCCCTTGTTTTTGTCTTTATATTCAATCGTTACCTCGCCTTCGTGTTTGTTTGATTGACGCCCTTGCCGCTGCTGTTCCTGCATTTTTTGTTGCATGTTTTTCACTCCTTTCTCAACAAGCATTGGAAGAATGTATCTGGAAAAAATCCGGATAGCAAAGTATATTATTGCGATTATAAAAACAGTCCTCAAAAAACCAACCATATATAGAATAACAAATAACAGGCTCATCCTTTTAAAAAATTATAGTTTTATAATTATTTATCAGCACGTTACTTTCAAAAGAAGTAATTGTTTTGATTAGGCCGACTCAAAATAAGTAAATAAGATACAGAAATCAATATCAAAAGCAAAATATTGTATTTTATTCGTTCTACATTTCCATTGAATACAAAAAAGGCAGCTAAAAGCCGCCTTTGGTATTCTTTACAACAGATATTCTTATTTCCCATAAATATCTCCGCCACTAGATTCGTCTGTATCTTTTGTTCCCGGATTTCCATAATAGCGGATATCAGCGCCGCTGCTGGCTCTTGCAATTAATTCATCAGAAACATTTACTGTAGCATCAGAACCACTACTGGCTTTAACTTCACATTTCTCCGTTTCAAAATCGCGTGCAACAATATCGCTGCCGCTGCTGGCCGAAGCCCTCAAATATTTGGCCTTTCCGGTAAGTTTTGCATCGGAACCACTGCTGGTTTTTAGTGAAACATTTCTATAAATCAAATCCAGATAAACATCGCTGCCACTGCTGGCGTCAATATCAATATTATCGCCCTTTAAAGTGTTTTCCGACCTTACATCCGAGCCCGAAGAAGCATCTATTTGATTAAGTTCCTTAACGGTTACATATGCTTTTTTAGTTTCACTGATACTCCCCCACTTAAATAGATTATTTTTGTCATGATATATATGCAATGTACCATCTTTCACTTCCGTTACAATGTCATTGATAATATCATCATCTGCTACAATCTTAACCTCTTCGGAATTTCCCATTGTCAGATAAAGATCTATTCCTGTGGAAACTTTTATAGCGTTAAAACTATTCACATTTCGTATCTCCGTTTTTTCCCTGTTTCCTGCAACGGAAATTGTATTTATACCCGCCAGTGCCAGAAGCAGCAAAATGGCCATGTTTCTTACTGTTTTCATCTTGTATTTCTTTAGCTTTAATTGATTTTGGAAAATATAACACTCATTATTTAACAACAACTTATTTAAGTGACGCCGGGAATCTAAGAAAGTTACAGCTTTTGCTATTTTTAGTTTAAAACATAAAAAAAAGCCGGATTAATTACCGGCTCTTACATATCTTATGTATTATTTTTTTTAAGCTCCTTTACCAAACGGGAGCCTTTCATTGCCACGAAATGCTCTTCCTTCTTTGCGCATACGATCCATCTTTTCATCCAATTTCAAACGTTGTTCATCCGTTAAAAGCGAACGAATTTCTTGTCGTTGTTTTGCCATTACCTTTGCCATTGCAGTCTTTACTTCAGCCATTTTATCTATATTTTTATAAATAGCTTTCAAATCAGCATCATCTGCTGTTGCAAGCGTTTGCTGGTGTGCTTTCAGCTCTCGCAACTGGTTTTTCAACGGCTTAACTTCTTTGGCAGCTTCCAATCTTATTTTTTTCATGGAATCTTTTTGTTCTTCCGTCAAAGCTAAATCACGTCCAAATCCACCTCCTGGCTCATGATTCCTCATCATTGGCCTTCCATCCATTTTTTTGTCATTTCCCTGCAAAGGCCTCTGGGCAAAAACTGTTGCTGAGGTAAAAAGAACAGCTATTGCAACTACTCCTAAAATTCTTGTTTTCATCTTTTTAACTTTTAAATGTTTATGACTTATTTACAATTGTTCTTTTTGGACTCGCTCTTTTTCTTTCCGTTTAAAAAGGATTTTCATTTTAACTCCATTTAACACAAAAAATAAAACATTACAGTGCTTCCAGCGGTTCTATTGTCTATAAAATACTGAGTTTAATGTATTTTAACTTGATACTTTAACAACCGTTAAGATGTATATCAGGTAAGATTTTATATTTTTGACAAATTATTTTTATCCTTTTCTGAGAGTAATAAAATTCAGAGTAAAACAAGTAATAAGATGAATTGGAAGAAACTTTTATTAGGAACCTTACTGGTAGCCGCGCTGGGAGTAGGTTTTTTTAGCTTTACCGGCGATCAGAAGAATTTTGAGATAGCAAAAAATTTGGATATCTACTATACATTATTTCGTGAACTAAACATGTTTTATGTAGATGATATTAATCCGGACAAGCTAGTAAAAACCAGTATTGATGATATGCTACAGTCCCTGGATCCATACACCAATTATATTTCGGAAGATCAAATTGAAGATTTTCGTTTTATGACAACTGGTGAATATGCAGGAATTGGCGCTTTAATTGGAAAGCAAAAAGACAATATTGTTATTTCTGAACCGTATGAAGGATTTCCTGCACAAAAAGCAGGATTGAAAGCAGGAGATATAATACTGGAAGTTCAGGAGAAATCAACAGAAGAGATGTCAACAGAAGACGTTAGCAACCTGTTAAAAGGCCCGGCAAACAAACCAGTAAAAATTAAAATACAACGTACCGGAGAAAAGAAACCTTTTGAAGTTAATGTTGTGCGGGAAAACATTGCCATCGACCCCGTTCCATATTACGGAATGCTTGACGACAATACTGCCTATATACGTTTAACGCAGTTTACTGCCAATTGCAGCGACAATGTTAAAAAGGCATTTCTCGATTTGAAAAAGAACAATCCAAAATCATTGATACTCGATTTACGTTCCAATCCTGGTGGATTATTAATGGAAGCGGTTAGTATTGTTAACATGTTTGTTCCGAAAGGGCAGGAAATTGTTAGCACAAGGGGAAAAGTAAAGCAGTGGGATAAAACATATATTGCAACAGAAGAACCGCTTGACACAACAATTAATATTGCCGTGCTAACCAACCAAAACTCTGCATCGGCATCAGAAATTGTTTCCGGAGCTATTCAGGATTTGGACAGAGGAATAATTGTTGGATCACGTACTTTTGGAAAAGGATTGGTACAAACTACGCGTGATTTGAGTTACAATACCAAACTAAAAGTAACTACAGCAAAATACTATATACCAAGCGGACGTTGTATCCAGGCGTTAGACTATTCGCACCGGAATGAAGATGGAAGTGTTGGACATGTACCCGACTCACTGATAACTGAGTTCACAACGCTTAAAGGACGAAAAGTATACGATGGCGGGGGCATTATCCCTGACATTAAAGTGGAAGGAGAAAAACTGAGCAACCTGAGTATTGCGCTTATCACTAATTTTCTTGTTTTTGATTATGCTACTCAATTTGCCAACGAGCATAAATCAATTGCGTCTCCCGAAGAATTTAAAATTTCAGATGATACTTACGAAAATTTTAAATCATTTGTAAAAGAAAATCATTTTGCATATGAGTCAGAATCAGAAGAAATGCTAAACGATTTAATGAAATCGGCAAAAGAGGAGAAATACTACAATTTGGCCAAAAATGAATTTGAGGCTTTAAAAGCAAAGCTTGAACCAAACCTCGATAAGGATTTAGCTGAATTTAAAGATGAAATAGAAGAGCTACTTGAAGATGAGATTGTTTCGCGCTATTATTACCAAAAAGGAGCTATTCGTGCTGCAATTGGTGATGATAAAGACATTAAGAAGGCTACTAAAATATTAGAGTCACCAACAGACTACATGGCTTATTTCAAGCCGGGAACCGTAATTTCAGCAAATTAATAACATAAGATAACGAAATAAAAAGGAGGCTTAACACCTCCTTTTTTATTTTGATACATTAAGTACCAGCCAATTTTGTTATTTTTTTTTAGCGGTTTGAATCCTTTTATTATTTTATCCTGTAGAGAAATTATTAACTTGTTGGTCAGCAAATAAAACAAACCGGAAATAAATATGACATTCAAAGAATTTCTTGAACTCCCCATTTATAAACACGGAAATATTGACATTACAATTAATGGTGTTTTGGTTGTCTTTATTATCCTGTTAATAACATTTGTTTCACTGGTAATTGTAAAAAGAATATTCAGGCGTTTTATCAGTAAAAATGAAATTGAAAGACGCTCCTACTGGTCTATATATCTTATAATAAGATACGTGGTTTGGGTAGTTGTAGTTGTACTAATACTGGAAACTTCCGGAATAAAAGTATCCGTTTTACTGGCCAGTATTACTGCATTACTTGTTGGAGTTGGTTTTGGTATTCAACAACTCTTCAGCGACATTGCCTCAGGAATTGTGTTGCTTTTTGAACGAAACTTACAAATAAACGACGTTATCCAGCTTGAAGACGAAACCGTGGGAAGAGTGATACACATTGGATTGCGCACCTCAAAAATAAAGACCCGCGATGACATTATTCTGGTAGTGCCAAATTCAAAATTTGTAAACGACATAATAATTAACTGGAGCCAGATGGATTACAACACCCGCTTCTCGGTAGAAGTAGGCGTTGCCTATGGTTCAGACACAAAATTAGTTACCGAAATCCTACTAAAATGCGCCATAAGAAACGAGAAAGTTTCTTCTCACCCAACCCCATTTGTACGGTTTAATAATTTTGGTGAATCATCACTCGATTTCCAACTATTTTTTTGGGTAAAAGATCCCTTTTTAGTGGAACACACCAAAAGTCTGTTACGCTATGCTATTGATGACGAGTTTAGGAAAAACAATATTCAAATTCCTTTCCCACAGCGCGATTTACATATAAAATCAAATCCAGATATAAGATAAGTTTTGTTCAACATTCACTCATGTTAATTGTTGAAAATTCTAACTCACTTTTTTAAAGAAACATATACAAATAATATTCAGTATGCGGCATGCACAAAGATTTATACTACCTTTTCTATTTCTTATTATCTCAATTTTTCTAAAATATTTTCTGGAAAGATACAATCTTATAGAACCAGATTATATTGATTTATTCAAAACCCTGGGTTCTGTATTCCTAATTATAAGTATGGCCTGGATATTAATTGCCAGCATTCGAACGATTAAGAGAGTTTTCCAGGAACAGTTCGATATTTCAAAGGAAGATAATCTGCGTTCGCGAAAATTTACCACGCAGTTTAACATTATGGAAAAAATAATAAACTTTCTAATTATTATAATTTCCATTGGGTTAATACTAATGCTTTTCGACGATGTTAGAAGAATCGGCATCAGTTTATTTGCATCGGCCGGTATTGCAGGAGTTATTATAGGTTTGGCTGCCCAACGAATTATTGGTGCTGTAATTGCGGGAATACAAATTGCCATTACCCAACCCATTCGTATTGATGATGTTGTAATAGTGGAAAACGAGTGGGGGAGAATTGAAGAAATTACGTTAACCTACGTTGTTATTAATATTTGGGATAAACGCCGGCTGGTTGTGCCAACCACATATTTCTTTGATAAACCTTTCCAGAACTGGACACGCACTACTTCTGAAATTCTCGGAACAATTTTTATTTACACCGATTATCATGTTTCGTTTGATGCTTTGCGGGAAGAGCTTACACGTATTCTCAACTCTACCCCATTATGGGATAGAAAAGTAAATGTTTTGCAGGTAACAGATGCCAAACCCAATGGGGTAGAAATACGTGCATTGGTTAGCGCTAAAAATTCACCGGTTGCCTGGGACTTGCGTGTTTATGTGCGCGAAAAACTGATCGAATTTCTGCAAAAAAATTACCCGGATAGTCTTCCCAAAACACGCATTCTGGTTCAGAAAGAGAAAAATAAAACAACTATTGATATAGAAAAACCGGAAATTAAATGAAGATATATTTTGCGGGCTCCATACGTGGAGGAAGGGAAGACGCAGCTTTATACATGCAGCTAATAAACTATCTAAAGAAATACGGAGAAGTATTAACCGAACATGTTGGCGACTCTGCCTTAACCGAATTAGGTGATGACGGGGTATCCGATCAGTTTATTCACGACAGAGATTTAGAGTGGCTTCAATCGGCTGATGTTGTGGTAGCAGAAGTTAGCATTACATCAATGGGCGTTGGATATGAAATTGGACGAGCCATTGAAGCAGGGAAAAAGGTGCTTTGCTTGTTTAGGCCGGAAAAATGCATTTCTGCAATGATTGCAGGTTGCCCTGATATCATTCTTGAAAATTATAAATCCGTAAGTGAAGCAGAAACAGCCATAGATACGTTTATGAAGTATTAATACCGTTTTAACTTTATTTAGAGAAGATGTTAACGCACATTAACATAAAATCTCAATTTTCTTCTGTAGTAATACTTATTTTTACTTCAGAAACAAAAAACAAATGAAGCTGTTTTCATCCATATTTATTTTGCTGCTGCTAGCTTTAAGTGTTCCCGGATGGGGAAATGGCAGTAAAAACAGGGATAACAGCAACAATGAATTAACATGGATTTCTCCGGGACCTCAACCATCGATTCAGCAAGGAACATTTCTGGACGAAAAGGACACTAATGATATAGATGGTTCTGAGGGTTTTATAATAGAATCTTCTTCGTCAGTAAATCCATTTTTTTATCTGTCAGGTACAATTACAGAAATATTACCATTTATTGTTCAACAACAAATAAACTCACTCCTTGTAGATTTACCTCCTCCTGTGCTTTCATAATATTTACTTCCGGTATTGGATATTTTCGATATTACAAATACTCGGAATATACTTATCTCTTTAATATTTTATTTAAAATAACTCAAATTATGAAAGCAATTACAGATTATAATAAAGTACCCCAGGAAACAGACATGCACAAAGTATATTTAAACAATACATACGGTGAGAATGATATTAGAATTGCAGATTATGAGTTTATAGACAAAAAGGGGCTTTTTATCATTTCCTTATGTTCTCAACTCTTCTTCGAAGATCAGTTTAAAGTAGCCGTTCATAATAACCGGATAAACATTATTTTATCTGAATTTATTGAAAGCACAACCTCTTCTCTTGCAAGATACGATTGGCAAAATTACTCCAAACAGTCGTATGTAAGAATGCGAAATGTAAGTTTATTGTTACCTGGTGATAATTTTTATTTACTTCGTCATTTTCTAATTCCGGAGAAATTCCTTTTAAAAATTATCCTGGGATACCCGACAGAGAATTAATAGTGTAATAATAAATAAAAAACGGGTGGAGTATTTTTTACTGTACCTGTTCTCTTGAAATTCTCGATCTACATCAATATAAAAACACTGATTTTAGGGAAAATAAATATGCCATATTAAAATAAAAAAAAGGGTGAACCTAAATTGGTTCACCCTTACTGTTTAAAAAGCTGAATACTTAATTAACGCTCGTACTTACAACATTCCGGAAGTTTATCATAGGCTTCATCGGATGCTTCACGGTTCGGCGTGTCATTTCCCCCCTTTGCAATAGCTTCTTCTATCTTGTCAAGACTGGTAGTGGCATCATCGAAGACAACTTCAAGTTGCTGTGTTTCTTTGTCCCACACTGCTGTGGCAACACCGTCAACTGCAAGTGCATTATTTTGAATGTGCTCCTGGCACTCATCGCAATTTCCACCTTTCACTTCAACTTTTTCTGTCTTGTTTGCTGCAAATACTGTGAACATTCCTAACATAAACAGGGTAACTAAACTTAAAACTTTTGTTTTCATGGTTTTGATAATTTTAAATGATTAAACTAATATGTTTTCGTAGTACAGTTAACCAAAGTGCATTCCAAACAATGCCATAAAATATAATATGTTGATTTTCTTCATGTTGAAAAATCCAGTGTTTTTTCAGGAGCTATCACATTGATAAAAATTTATCAATGTGATAATTCTATCTCCGGTTTTTGAAAATTCTGATCCGCACAAGAAAATAAAAAAGGGCATTTCAAAATACGTGAAATACCCTTTATGAAAAGCAATATTGTTTACTTACTCTTTTTCTTTAGCTTCTCGTGTGTATTTACAACAACCCGGAAGTTTACTATAATCTTCTTTTGTGGCTTTGTAAAGAGGAGTATCGTGCCCTGCTTTAGCAATCGCTCTCTCAATTTTGCCGACAGAAATTTTGTTGTCGTCAAAAGTAACTTCCATTATTTTGGTTTCTTTGTTCCAATCGGCTTTTGAAACACCTTCAACTGAATTTGCTGCTTTTTCAATACGTTTCTCACACATTCCACAATTGCCAATAACTTTTATCTTATCTGTTTTACTCGCAGCTGAAACAGTAAATACGCCCATTAAAAACAGGGCTGCTAAACTTAAAATTTTTGTCTTCATTTTTTTGAATTTTAAATGGTTTAAAAATCAATATTTCATAATGTTATTATCGTTTATTTTTTTCGTAATCGTAATGCATTCGCTATTACAGAAACAGAACTAAAACTCATTGCAGTAGCTGCAATTACCGGGCTTAGCAATATTCCAAAGAAAGGGAATAAGATGCCTGCTGCAATTGGCACACCCAATGCGTTGTACACAAAAGCAAAAAACAAATTTTGTTTAATGTTTCGCATTACTTTGTGGCTTAGTTCTCTGGCTCGTACAATACCACTCAAATAGCCTTTTACAAGTGTAATTTCAGCACTTTGCATGGCAATGTCAGTTCCGGTTCCCATAGCAATACCAATATTTGCCTGGGTTAGAGCCGGGGCATCATTAATTCCGTCTCCGGCCATAGCTACAATGTTGCCTTTTCTCTGTAATTCCTTCACTTTTTTGTATTTGTCATCGGGAAAGCAATCCGCTTCAAAGCCATCAAGATGTAGCTCATCTGCTACCGCCCTGGCTGTAGTTTCATTATCACCAGTAAGCATGTGAACCTTAATTCCCATCTCTTGCAGTTTTCTAATCGCTTTTGCTGAAGAAGATTTTATATTGTCTGCAACACTTATTACCCCCTCTACTTTATTCTCAAGAATGAGAAACATTACCGTTTGTCCTTCCGATTGCCATTTTTGCGCTTCTTTTTCTGCATCCTCATTAATTGTAGCACCAAAATCTTTCAATAAGCGATGATTGCCTAATCCTAACTTCTGATCTCTGTAAATAGCTTGTACCCCTTTTCCGGTTATCGATTCAAAATCTGTTAGTTTTTCCGTCTGAATATTTTTCTCTTTGGCTCCCTGCACAATTGCATCAGCAATGGGATGTTCACTATTGGCATCAATAGATGATGCCAGCTTCAAAATTTCTACATCGCTCATTTCTCCAAACGATTTGTAGTTTTTTAGCGACGGTTTACCTTCTGTAATTGTACCGGTTTTATCAATAATAAGCGTATCAACCTTGTTCATTTCTTCAATGGCGCGTGCTTCTTTTACCAAAACACCCGATTGCGCCATTCTTCCCGACCCAACCATTATTGAAATTGGTGTTGCAAGTCCAAGCGCACAGGGACACGCAACAATTAATACAGCAATAGCATTTACAAATGCATATACATAAGCAGGTTCCGGTCCCCAAATGGCCCAGACAATAAATGTAATGACTGCCACGCTAACTACTATCTGTACAAAATACTTGGCCACAACATCTGCCAGTTTCTGAATGGGGGCACGGGTTCGCCCGGCTTCATTAACCATTTCTATAATTTGAGAAAGCAGCGTTTCAGAACCTACTTTTTCCGCTTTCATTTCAAATGTGGTTTTCCCGTTTATTGTTCCCCCGGTAACTTTATCGTCAGTTGATTTATCAACAGGAATAGATTCTCCGGTAATCATACTTTCATCTACAACAGTATGTCCCTCAGAAATCACCCCATCAACAGGAATTTTCTCACCTGGTTTCACTTTTAATACATCACCAGCTTCCACTTCCTCCAGCGGAATATTTATTTCTTTATTGTTACGAATAACATGAGCTGTAGCAGGAACAAGGTTAATAAGCGCCTTTAAAGCAGCATTGGTTTTACTGTGTGCCCGCAGTTCGAGTACCTGGCCAAATAAAACCAAGGTTAAAATTACAGCGGCAGCTTCAAAATAAACATGTACATTCCCTTGGTTATCTTTAAACTGATCGGGAAAAATAGCAGGAAAAAGAAGAGCCAATATGCTAAAAATATAGGCTGCCCCTACACCTATTGAAATAAGAGTCCACATATTAGGACTGCGACGCCTGATAGAGCTCCATCCTCTTTTGAAAAAATCCCATCCCGCATAAAAAATAACAGGCGATGCAAGAGCAAACTCAATCCAATTCCAAATTTTCTCGGAAGCAACTTCATCTAAATGAAGGAAAGAGAACACCCCAGACATAGCAATTATAAAAACAGGAGTAGTAAAAGATAGCGCCAGCCAGAGTTTTCGGGCCATTTTTTTATAGGCTTTTTCTTCCTCATTTGGCTCCTCCCCTTTTTCCGGCACCAAATCCATTCCGCACTTTGGGCAACTCCCCGGATGATCCTGTTTTACCTCAGGATGCATAGGACAAGTATAAGTCGTTTTACTCTTACTTTTAGACCTGTTTTCTTCCTTATTCAGGTGCATTCCACAAACCGGGCAATCACCGGGTTTGTCATATGTTTTGTCGCCTTCACATCGCATCGGACAATAGTATGTTGTAATTGTATCCATAATGTGCGTTTTTTATTCTTGTCCGGCTCGGCAGATTTCTTTGGTTGTCTTCTCCGGGCTCATATTTTAATTTCTGACACAAAAATAAAAGAAGCTGTCCCTGAATGCGTTACATATTTTTCAGATTGATTTACATGATTTTGTAATTATACATCATTAATAGATTTACGTTTTTGTTCTCCCAGCTTTTTGAAATAGGAGGGAGTAAATCCTGTTATTTTTTTAAATTGTCCTGACAAATGAGCTACGCTACTGTAGCCCATTTCCAAGGCAATCTCACTTAGTGTTTTTTCGTCGTATACCAAAAATTCTTTAACCCGTTCAATTTTCAGGTTAATAAGGTATTTTTCAATAGTAGAACCTTCCACCGATGAAAAAAGAGAACTTAAATATGGATAATCCAGATGAAGTTTATTCACCAGGTATTCAGAGAAATTTATTTTACTCTCTCCGGTGTAGTTATACACATAATCAATGGTTATGGTTTTTATATTCTCAATTAGCCGCTTCTTCGAATCGTTAATAATTTCGAAACCAACACCCTGCAGCTTTTTATTTAACTGTTCCAATTCTTTGGGTGTTACCTCCTGTGTAGTTTTCACCAATCCTAATTGAATGTTTCCTACATCAATGCCAGCTTCATTAAAAATTTGTGAAACAACCATAATACAGCGACTACAAACCATATTTTTTATGTTGATATCCATCGCTTTAAGCTTCTGCTTTCTTCTTTAATTCCTGATTCTCCGGGCACTTGGCAGTGTCACGCAATTCGCAACTCACGCAGGCCCCCTCGCTATCAACAGAACCTTCTTCCATAGAGCAGGAATGCATTGTAAATTTTGCATTTTTATCAAAAAACATTTTAATGCCTAATCCCAGGAAAACAATAGCTACCAAAACGACTGTTATAAGAACTGTTTTCAATATCATCTTATTCTAAATTTAAAATTGTTTGTTATTTCAACGTTTCTTTTGTTTCTCCGCATCCCAGCATTGCTTCTCCAAAATACGGATTCCGAATTTCTTCTGTTTCACTAAACCAGTAAGCTCCGTTATTGTTGTTAGCCATCGGGCAAAATTGATAGTAGGCAGTAGTATTTTCCAGCCCAAACATTTTTAAACTTTTATAGAAATTTTCATTAAACGTTACAAACGCTTGTCGTTGTTCCTCAATATCAGATGAATTGCGTATGATTTTTACGTTGCTATTTAATGTTTTTAATTGTGCCATCCATGCCATATGTGCATCCCCTTTGAGTAACTCCATATTTACTGATTTCAACGCTCTTTCGACCTTTTCAGCGCCCTGGCTCACCATTGCTACATCAGAGCTAACAAATGCATTTTTCATTTCAATGTAGGTATTGTACACACCGGTTAACTGTTTTGAAAAAGATGCAGGTACACCTTCGGCTTTTTGCATTTCTTCTTTGTTGCTATTCGGCATATTCATGCCTGCCATTTTCCCGGCTGCCAGATCTTCATCAGGATTCATCATGCTGGGCAAACCTTGTAATTGTGCTGCTGCATCAATTTTGAAAACACCATTTACGGCAATTTCTTCATTTTCGTCGAGACCCTTTGCAACCACATAAAAATCTCCTGCTTCCGGGCCTAAGATAATCCGGCGATAACTAAACGTTGGATTCCCGGCATTGGGTTTCTTTACATAAACCACAGCCTCTTTCCCTGTCCAAAGTACAGCAGATTTTGGAATGAGAAGATCGCTGCTATTTGCAGCTATTTTAGATTGAATGTATCCGTTCACAAACATTTCAGGCTTAATTGCCTGCCGGGGATTGTTAAGTTCTACCCGTACTTTTGCAACCCTGGTAGAGGCATTCAAAAAAGGATCGATAAAAGAAACCTTTCCTGTATACGTTTTCCCGGGAAGCGACTGGATAGTAAATTCCGCGTTGTCTCCTTTTTTTACCCAGGGCAAATCACTCTCATATGCATCAAAAAGTACCCAAATGCGACTTAAATCAATCACCCGAAACAAAGCATCTCCTTCTTTTACATAATCTCCGCGGGCAACATGCCGCATTGTTACGGTTCCTGTTATGGGAGAAACAATGTCGAAATACACCTTCGGTTCTCCTTCGTTTTCAATGGCAGAAATTTGCTCATCTGTAAGATCCCACAATTTCAACTTGGCACGCGCTGCTTTATAAAGTGCAGGCCGTGTATCTTTATAATTCATCGCCTCCAATAGTTCCCGCTGGGCAGTAATTAATCCGGGAGAATAAATTGTTGCCAATTTTTCACCTTGTTTCACCTGTTGACCGGTAAAATTCATAAAGAGTTTTTCAATTCTGCCGCTGTAGCGCGCTGTTAGTTCAGCAATATTTCGTTCATCGGGCTGAACTTTTCCTTGCAGGTAAACTGTTTTCTCGGGCGTACCTTTTTTTACAATCAGCGTTTGTATTTCCGCGAGTTTTGCAGCTGCTTCAGTCATCGAAATTGCATTAGGATCTGTTTGAGTATCGTCTGTTTCCAGCGAACTAAGCGAAACGAGATCCATGGAACAAATGGGGCATTTCCCGGGTTTGTCGCGCCTTATTTGCGGATGCATCGAACAGGTCCACACAGTAGCTTCTTCATGCTCGTGATCATGATTTTCTGTTACCTCTGTATTCTGAGTAGTTTCAGTGCTGCTATCAGAAGAATGGAAAAATAACCATCCTAAAAACAAACCGGCCAAAAGCACAAGAAGTACCAGTTTGTAATTCTCTTTTATATTTTGAAGTAATGTTTTCATTTTAATTTTTTATATATGATTAATGGTAAAAATGCTGTTTTTCGGAATCAAGACGCAAGTAGCTAAGACACCACAAGAAGCTTTCTTCAATTCTCACTATTCTGCACTCAATTCTCATATCTATACATATTTTTATTTCCCCATCAAATAATCGATAAAAGAAAGGGCTGCTTGTTTATCAGCGCGGGCCTTTTCCAATTCGAGTTTATATCTTAATAAATTTCTATCCATCCGAAGTATTTCTTCGAAGTTCTTACTATCAGTAGTATATGCTGTTTCCAATAACTTGAGTGATTTTTGTGCCAAATCGCCCTGATGTTCATTTAATGCAATGCGGCGCTTTGCATCCGAATAGTCTTTCCAGCTTTGCTCGAAGAGTGTCTCCAGCATGTTCTGCTTATCTGTTTTATCCTGCTTTTTTGCTGTTTCCTGATACACCACTTCATTAATCATCGACTTGTATTTATTTCTGTAAAGCGGTATTGTAATTCCTACCGTTGGCAGCATAATAGCATCAGTTCCCGCAAGATTGTTGCTTCCTTTTCCAATCACTGTGTAATCCAGTCCCACTTTCAAAGAAGGCTTGCCTGAAAGTTCTGCTACTTCCTTCTTTAATCGAAGTGACTCGGCTTGCAAATCGAGACTTAACAGCTGATGGTTTTGTGCCTGAATACTGTCAAGCATTGCCGATTTTGAAAGACCGGGCTCTGTTTCCCATAACAAGTCAGGAATACGAGCAGGGATGTCTTTTCCAATATTAATTAGTTTGTTAAACATGACTTGCTGCGAATAATGCTTGTCGTTTAACAAAGCCAACTGGTTTTCCAAATCTCCCAATTCCATTTCAATCCGGTATTCATCAACAAGCGGAGCCAAACCGGCTTCTACTTTTATTAAAGCCATCTTCTGAATGGACCGCAATAGCTCCAGATTCTCCTTTGTCACAAAAATTGCTTTCCGTGTAAAATAGAGGTTGTAATATGTGCTCCGCACCTCGTTAAACAATTTTGATTTGGCTTCCTGAAAAGCTTCAAATTTTACTTTTGCCATTTGCACGGCAGTATTTTCTTTCGCTTTTAAAGTGCCAAACCAGGGCAGCATCTGCGATACTGATATTTTAAACTGTTGCGGCCCTACGCGGGTTTCCACTGGCTGAACAAAGTAACCAAATGCCACCTGCGGATCGGGAAGAGCCTTCACCTGCGGGGCGACTTCCAGCGCTGCCATATATTCATTAAACCGTGCTTTCAAACCAGGATTATTTTCTGCAGCAGTTTCAAGGTATTTATTTAAATCTTCCTGTGCTGAAACCATTGATGAAATCAAAACCAGCAAAATTCCGATAATGTATTGTATTTTCTTCATGGCTTATGCATTTTGTTTTTTGAGTGAACGTTTTACTTTTCCTTCCTGCCACATACTGTATAAAACAGGAACTACAAACATGGTCATTACCTGTATTAACATGCCTCCAAACGATGGGATGGCCATGGGAACCATGATGTCAGAACCTTTTCCGGTAGATGTAAGTACAGGCAGCAGGGCAATAATGGCTGTAGATGCCGTCATCATTGCCGGACGCACCCTTTGGGAACCGGCTTCCAAAACTGATTTTCGTACTTCTGCAATGGTTTTCGGATGATTCCTTGCAAATACCTGTTTAAGATAAGTACCTACAATCACACCATCATCTGTAGCAATGCCAAAGAGGGCAATAAATCCCACCCACACGGCTACACTCAAATTAATAGTGCCCATCTGAAACATTTCATGAAGATTGACCCCACCCACCGAGAAGTTTAAAAACCAAGGCTGACCATAAAGCCAGATCATTAAGAATCCTCCGGAGAAAGCCACCAGTATTCCTGAAAAAGTCATCAGTGAAACCGTTACTGAATTAAACTGAAAATACAAAATCAGAAAAATCAGATTGAGTGAAATGGGAACAACAATCATTAAACGTTTGGTAGCCCTTATTTGGTTTTCATAATTTCCTGTGAAAACGTAGCTCACACCAGCCGGCAGAGCAAATTCTCCTGACTCTATTTTGTTATTCAGATACTTCTGCGCATTTTCAACCACATCTACTTCCGCATATTGGGGCTTTTTGTCAAAAATAACATAGCCAACCAGGAAAGTATTTTCACTTTTAATCATTTGCGGGCCACGGGTGTAATTTATCTTCACCAGCTCTCCTAACGGAATTTGCGCACCAGAAGGTGTCGGTATCAATATTTTCTTTAAATCATCCGGATTATCCCTAAAAGCCCGTGCATAACGCATACGAACAGGAAATCGTTCACGGCCTTCTACCGTTGTGGTAAGTTTCATTCCGCCAATAGCGCCACTTAAAATGTTTTGTAGCTGTTTTATGCTCAATCCGTAACGGGCAATGGCTTCACGGTCGATCTCCATTTCCAGATAAGGCTTCCCAACCACACGGTCGGCAAAAACAGACATTGGTTCCACTCCATCCACCTTTTTTAGCTGGTTTTCCAATTCCAGTCCTACTTTTTCTATGGTTTCCAAATCAGGGCCAAAAACTTTAATTCCCATAGGTGCACGCATTCCGGTTTGCAGCATCACTAACCGGGTTTGTATTGGTTGCAACTTTGGTGCCGATGTTAATCCGGGTATGGTGGCCTGTTTTATTATTTCCTGCCAGATATCATCGGGAGTGTGAATATTGTCCCTCCATTGACGAAAATATTCTCCGTTTTCATCTTCTATCAAATTTTCCCTTTCAATTTCCCGGAAACCATCCTTTTCCTGATTATAAGTACTGCCGTCTTTTAAAGCAAACGCATCATCTTTATTTACTTTGAAACGCAGCCGGTGTCCTTTCTCATTTAAAATGTACTCCGGTTTGTAGTTGATAATATTTTCATACATAGAAGTTGGCGCCGGATCCAATGCAGAGCTTACACGTCCCCATTTTCCAACGACATTCTCAACTTCGGGTATGGAGTTCAATTTTTTGTCCAGTAGCTGAATAACATCCAGGTTTTCCTGAATACCGGAATGTGGCATAGTGGTTGGCATTAACAGGAAAGACCCCTCATCCAGCGCCGGCATAAATTCTTTTCCTACACCGGGGAAAGCAGTTTCTGCAGATTTCCAAAAAGAAGTTTGTTTTGTGCTGTCGGGTAAAAAACTAAACATTTTTCCAAAACCAATCCAAACCATTATTCCGAACAGGACAACAACGATTGGAATAGAAAGAAACTGCCATTTATGGCTCAGGCACCATTTCAATATTTCCGGGTAGAAATGTACAATCGTCATTAAAAAACCAAGAATGACAGCAACAATGGCTACTACAAAAAGGAAGTTTGTTAACAAGCTGTTTTGGGCTCCAAGCGGCATCCATACTTTTGACAAAAAGTATACTACCACCAGCAATGTTAGTCCGACATTAATATAATTAACAAATTTTCTTTTTTCTTCGGACCAGCGATTTTCAAGTACATTATTAACTCCAACGGCTACTAATACCAATGCAATTAGCTTTCCACTGATTACAAGTAATACAAAACCAGCAATGGTAAGTAAACTGTTAAACAACAACCTGACTTTCTTTTTATCGAACCGAATTGAGAAAATAAGATTGGCCAGCATGGGAATAAAAATAATTCCGATAACCAGCGCCGAAAGCATCGCAAAAGTTTTTGTAAAAGCCAGTGGCCGGAATAGCTTTCCCTCTGCGGCTTGCATGGCAAACACAGGAAGAAAGCTAACGATGGTAGTTGCCAGGGCGGTAATTACGGCACTGGCAACTTCTACCGTAGCATCATAAATTATTGTTGTAAGTTTTTTCCCGCCAGCGCCCTTATTTGCTTTCATTTCAAGGTGCCTCACAATATTTTCTGTAAAAACAATGCCAACATCAACCATCACTCCAATAGCAATGGCAATTCCGGAAAGAGCAACAATATTGGCATCCACACCAAATTGGCGCATCACAATAAAAGTCATTAATACGCCAATAGGAAGCAGGCTCGATATAAGAAACGATGCCCGAAGATTTAGAACCAAAACAATTACCACCAGAATACTAATCAGGATCTCCAGTGAAAGAGCTTCCTCCAATGTTCCCAGTGTTTCCTTTATTAATCCTGTACGGTCGTAAAACGGTACAATGGTTACTTTTGAAACCGTACCATCAGCCAGTATTTTCGAAGGAAGCCCGGGCGCAATTTCTGCAATTTTATCTTTTACATTGTTTATTGCTTCCAATGGATTAGTTCCGTACCTCGCAACCACAACTCCTCCCACGGCTTCTGCTCCTCCTTTGTCAAGTCCGCCGCGACGCGTTGCCGGCCCATAATTTATTTTTGCTACATCTTTTAAACGAATGGGAACGTTATTACACACAGCCACTACGCTTTCTTCCAAATCATTCAAATTTTTTATATACCCTAACGCCCGCACCAGGTACTCAGCCCGGTTAAATTCGAGTGTGCGTGCTCCAATATCCAAATTGCTGTTTTTTACAGCTTCCATAATTTGTGAAACATTTACACCGTGTGCTTTCATGGCATTCGGGTCGATATCTACCTGGTATTCTTTCACAAAACCGCCAATGGACGCTACTTCTGAAACACCTTTGGCAGAAGTAAGAGAATAGCGAACATAAAAGTCCTGAATGGTTCTCAGTTCCTGCGGATCCCAACCTCCGGTGGGATTCCCATTTTTATCACGCCCTTCAAGAGTATACCAGTAAATTTGCCCCAAAGCTGTTGCATCAGGTCCAAGTGCCGGAGTAACATCAGCCGGTAATGTTCCTGCCGGAAGCGAATTCAATTTTTCAAGAATACGTGTGCGACTCCAGTAAAATTCTATATCCTCGTCAAAAATGATGTAAATACTGGAAAGTCCAAATATAGAGTTGCTTCGAATGGTTTTCACACCTGGGATTCCGAGCAATGAGGTTGTGAGCGGATAGGAAATTTGGTCTTCAATATCCTGTGGCGAGCGGCCCGCCCACTCTGTATACACAATCTGCTGATTTTCGCCAATATCGGGAATCGCATCTACCGGCACCGGATCGGAAGGTAGAATTCCTGTGTCCCAGCTAAAGGGGGAATTAATAATTCCCCAGCCAATAAAAACAACCAGCAAAAGAGATGTAACCAGTTTATTATCAAGAAAAAAACGGATAATCTTATTAAGCATATCCAGTTATTTATAGAATTATTATTGAATAAATTACCATCGATTATGGCAACATCTGATTTACCATATCCGACATAAACCTTCATTCTTTGAAGATTTAACTTATCATAATAAAATCATAAACGATATACTTGTTTTAAGGCAAGTGCCTTTTGAATTGGTAGAAGCGGGGGTATTTCTGAAACAAATGACGTTTCAGTTTCCGATTCTGATGCAGTTAACGCTTCGTTTGTAAACAGGTCGTGACCCAATATATCCAACTCCGCCAGTACGGGCACTGTTGAAATTGCCGGAATAGAAAAGTCTTCTTTAACTTGGTAGGTGCGGGTTTCGTCGTGGCAGCAATCTCCCATATTGCAACATGAGCTATCATCAGCATTTTCAAACAGTGATACCGATACCAGATTGCTCCCACAGTAATGCTTAGAAACAGTCATTCCCATTGTTGAAATCAACAACACAATGGCTAATATTATATGAATGAATGTTTTAAGCATAATTGTTTATAACTAACAAAAGAACATATTTTTTCTCATATTGTTCTTTTTCAGAACAAAAAATATTTAACTACTAAACCTTTTCAGCCTTGTAACCTGCTGCATTAAATTTTGATATAATATCGTTCAAATCCATTCCCTCAGCCGAAATGGTTACCAACTTATTAGGGTGTTCCAAGTCAATTGAGTAATCAATAATCCCGGGTTGCCTTTTTAGGAACGGTTCAACTTTCGCTGCGCAATGTTTGCATCCCAAGTCTGTTTTTAATATTACCTTTTCCATATTTGTTATTTTTGTTTTACAAATATAGTTCCCTCTGATAATTTCTTTTTTATATAATTTTTGAAAAAATTTGTATTATTTTGAATTTATTGTCCCACTACATGTTAGCCTCTTTTGTTTCCAATTATAATGGTATTATTAATTAAGCCGAGCAAAAGTTAACGCAACGATTGAAGGACTCCTGATATCTCTGCTATGATTAACCAATTTTATCATTATGAAAAATATTAAGCACGAGCCGCTAATTATAAAAATGTTGCTCTTCTTTGTTTTGTTTGGCGGGAGTTTCTTCACTTCGGAAGCCCAGGTTGCAATTCTTGGAGGAAGTAATTTTTGCAGCATACGAAGTGATGTAGCCATTCAAAACAAAGAATCAATAACAGGATACCATGCCGGGGCTGAGATACAATATTTCCCGGCCAAAGGTTTGAAAAAGTTCTCTCTAATTAATGAACTTATCCTTACTCAAAAAGGATATCAACAGGAGTATGAAGATAATTACACGTTCCGTTTTACCTATATGGCATTGCCCGTTTTAATTAATTATTCAGTTATTCCGGCCTTATCAGTGCAGGGGGGCGCTGAGTTTGGCAAGCTGCTATGGACAAATGTTAAACAGGGTAAAAAAACGTATAATGATTTTGATGCAGGACTTGTACTGGGCCTTACTGGATTTGACAATCACAGAGTAAGCATCTACTCACGCCTGACGTATGGGCTAAGCCCGATGCTTGATTATGAACTGATGGATGAAATGGGAAATTTTACCGGAAAAATAAAGGATTTACATAACGTTTGTTTTTCCCTAGGTATTAAAATAAAATTGAGAAATGAAAAGATTGTACTTTAAATTATTGGTTATCGGAACCTTTATTGGGATGGTAGCCTGCGATAGTGTATTTGTGCCCGATCCAATTGATCCGCGAATTCCAAAGTACACAGAAAAAGGCAATAATGTTGCCGGCGCATATGTAAATGACTGTATCTGGAAATCGGAAAAAACGTGGGTGATCACCGGCTTTACGGATGCCCCTTCTTTTACAGTCTGGCCGGCAAGTAACAGTGTTGTTATTTGTTTTACGGGTTCTGTAGAAAACAGCCTGGCGTCTATCGAATTTCATCTAAAGGATTTGGATATTTTTGTTTTTGAAGACTTGCCAAAACTGAACGGTCAAAAAATTACAATTGATGGCTACAGAAATGTTGTATGCTACCGTAAAGGGTCGTACAATTCGGAAAGCAATGAAGGATCAGGCCAACTTTATATGAAAAATGTGCAAATGAATGATTCGCTTACAGCCGTTATTTTCTCGGGAACCTTTGGTTTTACAGTAGCTGACTCACTTGGAAACAGCACTAAAATATCTTACGGAAGATTCGACTATCTGCTGGGAAAAGATAATGAGTTTGTTAGTTACACACCGGACAATTCCAGCCTGGAATAACAAAAATTTGTTTATCTATTTTCTGAAAAGGGTTAGGTATCGGCTGGTTTTCTTGCGATAATTCCGATACTCTTCACCATAATAACGAGTAAGAAATCTCTCCTCTTTCAGGATGAAAAAATGGATACTGATTATTGCAACTATTGTAAAAACGATAAAAAACAGGTTTGGAAAAACCAATGTGATCCCAAGAAAATAGATATCAAGAGAAAGAAAAAACGGGTTGCGGGAAAAGGAAAATATTCCGCTTGTAATCAAATGGCCCTGGTTGCCAGAATTAAGACCAAAACGAAGGGAATTTTTGAAATGTATTAATGTAACTGTCCATAATACCAATGCACAAACAAGAAAAATAGTTCCTATTATTCTTACAAGATTGTTTTGAATTAATATATCTGAAAGAAATTCCGGTAAAACAGAAAATGAAAAACAAAGAGCCGGTTTTATAATTTCTAAAAGCCACAAAAGGAAAACAAGTCCAAAAGCCGGAAGAAAGAAACGTACAGTGTTTTTTCTTCCGGCTTTTGAATAAAGCTGAATTCCCTTTTTCTTCAGAAACAGAATCCTTTCGATTAAAATTCCAGAAAGAACAAGGAAACTCAAAAATGGCAATGTATTAAAAAAACTCATTATAGCCCTTTACTCAGATATTGAGCTAAGTTAACGAGGTTTATTTAAAAATGAACTTAACTCCAAGAGAAACAATATTGGCTTTTAGTCCATCATTTCGGTCATAATGACTAAATTTTATATTGGCATTTTTCAATCCCAGTTTACTTATTCTGAACTTATTGAATATGTCATTATAATTAAGAGCCAAACTGTATTGATTGCTGTTAAATTTTGCCAGGTCCGGATCAGACGTGTAATACTCCTCGGTTGAAATATGTGTTTCGTAGGGAGCATAATACTTTACAGCATTTTGCGTATAAAACCGGTACGACGGCGTGACTGAGAATTTTGGTCCAAACCGAACGGGAAGCTCAAGATTCAGTGTATGTGCATGTAATCCCCAGTCGTCAGTATAATACCGGTAATATGTTCGCAACACAAATGTTTCATTCATATAATAATTCAAACGCGCACCGATGGGAATTTTAAATCGCGTCGAGGGCAGACGCTCAATATCATCAGCCAACTGAAAGACGCCCCTGTTTTCGCGCGTTGTATAAACCGGAATATAATTGGCATCACCAATATAATAATTGGATTTATCTGCAAAGTAAATGCGGTGGTACGGTGTGGAAAGTAATCCATCCTGTTTCACCAAATCAAAAAACAAAGCAGCTTGCAGTCGCTTGCTTAAAATCTGCGACAGAAAAAACGACACAGAATATGAATTCCGCTTTTTATCAGTAATTGCTGTAAAATCAGTTGGAACATAACTTGTAGATGGAGATCCGCTTTGATCTAAAACATCTACCCCATTAAAATATCCCCTCGACAAAAAATCATTTCCATAAAGATTGTATTCATCAAGTTCAGTAGGATATATAGGTTTCCATTTGTCTAAATAAACATTTGCCTTTAGTCCTACCTCTGTATTCTTTTCGTTAAAAAGCTTAGTAATATTTCCCCCAAAACCAAAAGATGTATAATCAAATTCATTGGAAACGGACATATTAGCTCCCCATATAGAATTTCGGTTGTCCGAACTATGACTGTAATCAACATGCAAAGACGTTAGAACATCACTACGGGAAGCTCCGGACGATGCAACCCATGGTGTTCCGGTTGGCCGGGAAGTAGAAGAACCCGGCAACAAGTCATCATCATCGTCATATCCGCGGGAAGCGCCAGAATCGTTAAAAGGGTTGATATTGCTTGAGGAAGCAGAAGTATATGCAGAAATACCTGCATCAATAGTTAACACGTCATCGTCGTTCAATGGTAGACTGATAACAATAGTGGGGGTAATATCCGTTAGCTCTTCGCTTCCAACACCTCCTCCTACAGCAGAATTGTCCCCGTCCTGATTATAAAGGCTCATTAGAAAATCTACTTCCGTATTTTCCAGTACCCTTTTTTTATAAACTTTTGTTGAATCCTGGTTTTGCGCCGTACTTATTACGTAGCCTCCAAATACAAGAAAAGTTACAATAATTATCTTTCTCATAGCAAAATGCTTAATTACATCCGCAGCCGCCGCCGGTTTTTCCTCCATTAGCCCCTGCAGCCCCTTCCCGGTAAACCTGGAAATTAGTTTCGAAACGCTCGTTTGTATTGGCTGATAATTTCATATCAGCATCGTTAATGTAAACCTTCTCATATTCCTTTACTGTAGCACAGGAGGAAAGAAGAAGAAGGACAAAGAATCCTGCAAATAATTTTTTCATTTTGTTGGATTTAACTGAATATTTTCTGATTTATAAATTTTCCCGTTTTCGTCTACCATTACACACTCGATGCCTGGTAACTGGTTAACAAAGTCGATGCCGGTTTCACGCCCCATAACAAAAACAGAGGTGGCAAGTGCATCGGCCAATTCTGCTTTAGGAGCAAAAATAGTAACACTGGTAAGCCCTGATGCCGGCCAACCAGTACGGGGATCTATTATGTGCGAATACCTCTTCCCATTGAGCACAGCAAATTTTTCGTAATTACCGGATGTAACCACAGCATTGTTATCCAGAGGAAACCAGGAAAATACCTTGTTGTCATTTAACGGGTTGGTTATTCCGATCATCCAGGATGTTCCGTCGGGTTGCTTTCCCCAGGTGGTTAAATCTCCCGATGCATTTATGATCCCCGCGTTAACTCCTTTTGAAATAAGTAATTGTTTGGTTTTGTCTGCAGCATAACCTTTTCCTAAAGCGCCAAAACCAATTCGCATCCCTTTATTTTTTAGAAAAACGGTTTGTTCCGAAGTATTGAGAATAATGTTCTTATACCCTACTTTTGCGACCGAAGTGGCAACTTCTTCTTCTGTTGGAAGTTTTTTCATGGTCCCGTCAAATTTCCATATCCTGTCCATCGATGCATAGCTAATATCAAAAGCCCCATCTGTTAATTCGGATATTTTAATTGCCCTGGAAATCAAATCAAACAACTCTTTATCTACTTCTACTGCTTTGATTCCTGCATTCCGGATAATCGTTGATGTTTCGGATAAACTATCCCATGACGAAATCATTTTTTCAATCCGGCTTATTTCAGAAACAGCCAAATCGATATATTCATTTCCTTCGGCTTCATTATTGGCTACCACGGTAATGTCAAAACGGCTTCCCATTAATTTCAGGGTACGGGTGTACTTTTCCTGAGCCGTAAGCAAAAGCGGGAAAAAGAAAAGTATTAAAATAATCGATTTCAAAATCAGCTATTTTTCAAGTGTATGAAGCAAAGCAATATAATCCTTCGGAAGCATATTTTTATAGCCTGTGGTTCCCAGCACTTTCCCATCTTTATCGAGTACTTCAACCATGGGGAACAAGCCTTGTTTATTATAGATTTCAGCTAAATGATTATTTTGCTCCTGTTGCTCTTTTGAAAGCACATTTGACTTTCGCTTAGGAAAATCGGCACGTAATAATACAAAATGTTCATTTGAATCTTTAATGAATTCCTGAGACTGCCAGATTTCTCGTTCCAGTTTCATACATGGAACGCACCAATCCGATCCGGAGAAAACCAGCAGAATATTTCTTCCTTCACTGTTTGCCCTCTCTTTTGCCTTTTCCAGGTTAGTCTCCCATTTCTGGGCATGGAGAGAGATTACAACCATCATTGCTGATACAATTAAAATTAACTTTTTCATGTTATTTTATATTAAATTAAACCTTGGTTCAATAATACTTGAAGTTAGTTAATCGTGTAGTTGAATCAGCTTAAAAACGAACAGTGTGGCAATTTGTTTTTTCAAAAATGAAAAAAAGATGATTTTTTCCTGTTTTTAAGATTGTTTAACAATGAAATGAATAAATGCATTAGCCGAATTAATCCGAAAATTGCTGAATTACAGCACTACTCCGCTCAACATGACAATCAAGCAGAGAAGAGAGCCGATTATAATAATTTATACTAGCAGAACACTCAAACATTTTATTTCTGGTTATCAAAAACATAAGCCAGCTTCAGCGAAAAGTAAGGTTTCACATCGGTTTGTGTTTTTATGGAAAAGCCATCGCCGGTTTGAGTTGTCGTATATTCCAGGCTGGAAAAAATATCGTTGTATACAATTGTGGTGCTCCATTTCCCATCTTTAAATTCCTTTTTTAATGCCAGGTTTGAATAAAAATAACCATTACGCTTTGTTTGAGCATTTTTATATGGGCTGTTGTATTTCAAATCCCACTTTAGAGTGAATGATTTTGGTAACAAAAATGTATTATTCCAGCGGGTATCGGCTTTAAACTGTTTTTGCGTTTTCTGAATATCTTCAAAATTCACATCCATCTTGTAAGAATAAATACTGGTACTCAAATTGCTGTTCCACCACGGAAATATATCTGCACCTCCCATTAATTCAATACCAGTACTCCATGATTTTCCAACATTTTCAGGCGACTCTACCAGCATATTTCCACTACTGGTACGCGAAAAATTCTGAGTAACATTCTTTGTTTGCCGTGTAAAAAACTCCACTGAAATGAAGTTTTTGTCCCACGATTTTTTATAGCCGGTTTCATAAGCGTCAGTATAAGACGGAAGCACGCTTCCATTTCCGGTATAATAAGAATAAGGAGTTTGATACTGTTCCAGCGGCACTAGTTTCCAGTAATTCGGGCGTTGAATTCGTCGGGAATAACTCACATAAACTTGTTGGGTTTCTGAAAAATTATAGGTTACGTGAGCCGACGGGAAAAAATCAGTAAACCGGTTACGGTCTGGCATTGTAATTCGTGTGTCCTCGTCGGTATCATAACTATAGTCTGAACGCCGGTTGGTAAATTCTACCCGTGCGCCGGCCTGTACAGCGAATTTTTCACCTTCTCTTTTTAGCAATATATATGGCGAGTACACATCCTGAATAAAATTGACAGTTTGATCAAGCGGGGCATCATCGTATTTGGTAATCCTTTTATTAACATCAAAAGTGCCGCTTTCCGATGTAATTCTCGGAATATGATCCGTATTTATTTCGGCGCCGGCCTCCATTGTTATTTTCTCAGCAACGGGCATTTTGTAATTCAGTTTTCCTTCAATCATGGTTTCCTTATGCTCCGAGCCGATAAAACCTTCCCGCTCAGTAACTGAATTGTAAATCTGTTCATCATACTGACGCTCAAATAAATCAGTAACGTACCCCGAATAGTCGATGTATGCAGAAATCAGATGTGAACGGTCTTTGTTGAAAGCATGTTCATACGTAAGCGTTCCACCAATATACTGGTAGTTACAGTTGTAAAGACTGTTAAAATAATAGCTTGAATCTGAAGTTTCACCATTTCCATTCATTACCTGCTCACTAACCCAACCTTTCTCCCTGTTTTTTTGCTTTGTTTTCATTGGATCTATATATCCCGAAAAATCAAAATAATCTTTGTCGCTTAAATCGTAATTAAAGCCCAATTCAATATTTGAGTTCATTTGCCCATGTTTTGCTTTCATTTCAGAACTGGTTATATAAGTTGTTTCCCCATCAGTAATAGTCTGCTCCCGAGTTTTAACATAATCATCCCAAAAATTTTTCCTTATGCTACTATTGATATACCAACCACTCTTTTCTTTTTTATTGTCAATAGAGAATAACCACTGGTAACCTCCCCGGGTATCACTTTTCAGGCTGGTGTTAATGGCATATCCTTCCAAACGGTTCTTTTTCAATATAACCTGAATAATCCCGGCAGTTCCCTCTGCATCGTACTTTGCGGATGGGTTGGTAATAACTTCAATCTTATCAATGCGCGAAGCAGGAAGCTGGCGCAACTTTTCTGTTCCGTTGGGCACAGGATGACCATTGATATAAACTTTAAAAGTTCCATCGCCGCGATAGGTTAGGTTGCCCTCCAAATCAACCTGAACAGAAGGTACATTCTCCAGTAGATCAATAGCAGCATCTGCGCCAGGAAAACTACCAGCGTCAATTACCTTTCGATCTACTTTGTAGGTCATAGGAGGTTTTGTGCTCACAACCGTAACCTCATCCAGATTCTCAGAAAGAACGTGAAGAGCTGTTTCGCCCAAATCTCGGGTTCCGGGTTGTAATAATATATGGTTAATAACAACCGACTGATAACCGATAAAACTTATTTTAATCTGGTATTTCCCAATTTTCAGGTTTTCCAATGAGAATATACCTTTCTCATTGGAAATGGTTCCTGTTACCAGTGAAGAATCTTCTTCTGAAAAAAGGCCAATGTTTGCATAAGCGATGGGAGCTTGAGAGTTTTTATCAACTATTTTTCCTCTTACTGTACATTTTTGTGCTGAAGAATAAGCAAGACAAAACAGTAAAAATAAAATGGTTATAAAGGTTTTTTTGGTTTTCATAATGACATAAAAGTGGCTGACAGGCCAACATAGTAACCTGTAAATTAAATTTTATTTAGATTTTCAAGGTTTTAAAAGACCTTGAAAATCTAAACCATATATGTATTGATATATTAGATATTGGGGAAAGAAATACCAATCATCATTGGATGAAGCTCCGGACCTTTCCCGTCTTTAAACAGCGGGGTAAGGCCATAATTTACAAACAGACAGATATCTCCAAAACCGATTCTTCCGGTAAGGTCGCATTTAAACTGAGAAAGGTTAAAATTTCCTCTGGACTTTTCTTTATGCCCATCGTATTTGTATTTTGTGTGCGAGCCAAGATGTACACCGCCAATAACACCGCCAGCAAGATATAATTTGGAACTCCCCATACGCATTGGTGTTTTTACCTCTAACATTAACGGAACGGTTAAATAACTCATTGTAAGTTTCGACTTCTTAAAATTATTTAGGTTATCTAATGAAATTGGTTCAATTCTACCACTTACATCATTCTTTTCAATGGTTATTTGCTTGTCAAAACGATAATCGGAAAAACTAATACCAAGACCAGTAACCAAAGCAACGTTATTTGCTTCGTTTTGAAAAGCCCATTCTGCAAAATTAAAATTCCAGGTGAGCGATTTCCCGGGAATTAAATCAAAGAATTCATTGTTGCTGTTATTATACATGGAGTAGTCGGCGCCATTAAGAATGTTCATTCCTACTTCAATACCTGCCCAGTGCGGATTAAAATTCCCCGATCTTTTTTTCTCGCTGTATTCTTTAGTCACATTTACATGAGTCCCGTTCCAATCGTCTACCACGTCAAAAGTGCGGCGGCCCACTCTAATACGGGTTGTATCACCCCAGTCGTCGGTAATAACTTCTACCCCTCTGTCGTTTCCTACCTTTACCTTTGTTCCTCTTCCGTCCTCAACAACTGTGACGACGTTTTTCTTCAGCATCTTTATTTTGGTGCTATCGGTTTGTGCAAAACCATGTATGGCTAAAATGCTGCACAAAACTACGGTGAATAATTGTTTCATTTTTCTGTTTTTTTATGTTCTGATCCTGTGACGGTCAGCTGTTCAAAAAAGTTACAGGTTTTGCATAAAAGTATTAAAATATTTACTGAAACCTGCATTAATATAGAGATGGAAGTATTTCACAATAATGAATTCAATGTTTTTAATTGTATATAAAAAAATAAATTGCAATAGCCTCGGTTATTTTCGTTGATCTCCACAACATAACAAACTTTGAATGTTTCACTTATCAAAAAAAACAAAATGTGATTCAATGTTTCTATTCAGGACAATACACAAAAAGGAAGATTTTAAATTTTGACAGCTGCTTAAAGACTATCTTTCTTCTTTCGCTTTCTCTCGTTCTTTGTTGTTGGTTGGGATGGTGAATGCCAGCAACCGTGAATCGTAAATAATTTCTGTAATTTTTCCTTCTTTATTTGTTTCGTAGGAAAGGTTATCTTTAGTAAATCCGGAAACCAATTTTAATCCGGCCTTTTTAATCTTGTTTACAGAAAGATTATCAAGCCCGGTCTTCTCCATCACAACATCTGCCAGGAACCGCTCATCATTGTCTTGCGAAACATCAGGAATAGTTATATACATTGTTCCCAAAGTTCCCTCTACTTTTGGAACCTCTAAGGCAGCTGTCATAGATTTTATTGCAGGAGGCGCTTCAACAGGCATTCTTACGGTGTTATTGCCTTCTTTCTCCAACCTTCCGGGATTGGTTTCACGCAAACTCTTTTTTTGTGCAGGTTCGGCTTTTTTCTCTTCTGATTTCTTTGCCTTTTCAGGAACTTCCGTTTTTATTTCCTCCGTTTTCTGCTTTGTTTCTTCCGGGGTTATTTTCTGTGTTTTCTGTGGTTCCTTTTTCTGCGGAACTTCCCTCTGTGGTGTGCTTTGCTCCACTTTTGCCAATTGGTTTTCAGGAATTATTTTGTTTGAAGTTTTATCTATAACAGCATATAAAGCAAAAGCCAAAACAAGAATTGCAGCAATTCTTGAAGACCACATCAAAACCGTCCTTCCTGCAGAATAATGGTAAAGCCTGCTTTTCTTCCTGAACATTATTGTCAGATCGGGAATTAAACGTGTCGCCTGAAAACGTGCAACTTCTACCTGCTTTTCCGGGTGAGTTTGAATATATTCTTCAAATTTTCTTTTTTCTGCTTCCTGCATATCACCTTCCATTTGGGCAATAGCAGCCTGGTTAAACTCACTTTCCTTGTCATACTTTTCCTTAAACAGAATCTCTTTTTTTGTGAACGTTACCTCTTCAGGCTCAATATTTACCGTATCAAACAAAGAAAGTTCACTTTTAAGATCGGGATTTTTCTGCAAGAATTCCAGAAAATCATCTACCAATTTTTCATCGAGATTTCCTTCCAGGTAATCGATAAAATAAGGTTCGTAATTATTTCTGTTAATCTTCATCACATTACAACTTCAATGTTCCCAATATATTTCTTTAAAAATACCCTCGCTCTGTAAATATACACTTTTACCTGCGATTCGTTCAAGTTCGTCATATCTCCAATCTCTTTATAAGAGTATCCTTCGTAATCGCGCATAAGTAAAACCATTCGCTGAATTTCCGGCAAATGGGTTACAGCTTCTTTCAGCACTTCCTTAACATCGGTATAATTGTTTTCATGGCCCTGCTCTGTAAGTGTTAAATCTTCCGAAAATGCTGAACGTTTTTCTTTACGAATACGGTCTATCATTGTATGGTAAGCAGTGGTAAACAAGTACGATTTCACTTTCTCGCAACTTACATTCTCCACATTTTTCCATAGCTTTTCATAACTGTCCTGTACAATATCTTCGGCTTTTTGTATGTCTTTTATACTCTTTAAAACAAACCGGTATAACCGGTCGGAATAAAGATTCACCGACGTATTGTATTCGTTAACTGTCATTCTATTTTCTTGCACTGTTCACACTAATGAGACGAATATGTTTTTAGTAAGTTACAGATTGGCCTAAAAAAAATCTTTTTAAAATCAAATTCATCACCTCATCAGCCGCTTTGTTTTATATTCCAGCTTCAAATCTTCGTATTCCTCTTCAGAAATAAGCCCTCTTTGTTTTAGCCAGTAAAAATTATTAATCTGTGTTTCTTCCGGTAAGTCAGGGTCAATTTTAGTATATTTTTCCAAGAGAACCGTCCTTGAACGTTTAATAATTTCCTGAATAAAATCTTCCATTTCTTCTTTTGATGGACTGTTTAGAAGAAACATAATCTGTGCCGATCCGCCAACCAGGTGTAGTTCATTCCTTAAAGGAGCAAAAAAGGCAAGGGCTCCAAGTCCGCCAAACAAAAATACACCTAAAATCAAAGCTCCGATATTATCACCATTGCTCCAATCCTTTTCCAAAAAGAATCCAACAATTGAAACAATAGAAACCATAAAAAACAATACACCAACAATTCGCGGGCCTAACCTGGAATGCGTTTTATAAAACCGTTCTTCCCCAATGTATTCCACATCAACAGACCATTCTTTTGTTTCGCCCATTGATTTGGTTTTTATATGTAAAGTATTTCCGCTTAATTTGAATTCATTCCTGCGGCTTCCTTGTTTTTGAATGAGTTTCATAGTCCCAAGTATTTGACTTGTCAAAAGTAAAAATAAAAATGCCTGCAAACTGTTGAATGACTTCTATTCTAAGAATCTATTTACAACTTTTTTTAAGCATTCGAATTTTATTTTTGATAACCAACCCCGTACCGGGTTCTTACTGATACAATTGTTACGCTTTAGTAAAATCGAATTGGTACCGAATTCTTATTCATCTTCTTTTGTTGCTAACTATAATCAAATCCTTACAGGATTTTTAATCTTTCCATAACTGATTTATCTGTGCAACTGAGATTTCCACAGAGTAAAATTTTTGTTGAAATGCCTTCTTGCATACAAATCAAATTGCTCAATGAATTGATTTTCCAATAACGTTTTCAAATTCATAAGAACAAAATTTCGCTGCCACACCCAACTCAGTATAAGTTGTTTTCTGAGAACAACAAAAGAACCTCACCCCAACTCAGTATGAGTTGGCCTATAGTAACAAAAACAACCACCTAATGAAACCACAACCCGGTACGGGTTGGATAAATACCACTAAATTCCTTAACTTTAGATAAAAATGGTACCCGGAACTTACACACAAATCTATCTTCAGTTCGTTATTGTAGTAAAATTCAGAGAAGCACTTTTGCAGCCTGAATATCAAAAAGAAGTATTTCCATTTATTGCTGGATTAGTCAATTCAATGGGACACAAAAGTTACGCAGTAAACGGAATGCCAGACCATGTCCATATTTTCATGAGCGCTTCTCCGGCAAAATCTCCCGCAGAAACGATAAAGGAAATCAAGCGCTCGTCAACAAATTTTGTCAATTCGAAAAAATGGTTTCCCGGAAAGTTCCAATGGCAAAACGGATATGGATGTTTTTCATATGGGAAGTCGCAAATTGATGCTGTTGTAAACTACATCCTAAACCAGAAAGAACATCATCGAAAAGTTACATTCCGCGAGGAATATCTTGCATTTCTGAAAAAATTTGAAGTGGATTACGACAAACGCTATTTGTTTGACTTTTTTGACTAGTCCTACTTCTGGATAATCAAACCCGTACCGGGTTATTACTGGCACAGTTATTTACGTTTTACTAGAATCGAATTCGTACCGAATTCTTTTGTTTGTCTTAGCAAGTCTCTCATTAAAATCAAATCCTTACGGGATTTTTAGTTCTGCTAATATCTTCAAATAATAAGAAAGGAAACTCCACCTACAACTTAGTATGAGTTGATTTTCAGCAATATCAACAAAAAAACTCCAACTCAACTCAGTATGAGTTGGCCTTTAGTAACACCAACAGAAGTAAACAACTGCAACCCGGGACGGGTTGGATAATAACAAAAGCCGCTCCCTCACAGAAACGGCTTTCATCTTATATCCTGATTCTTTGTTCTCGAATCTATAATAATCTGTGAATCTGAAAATCCAGCAATCCTCGAACCTAATCCTGTTTATACGCTTCGATTAAAATCTCAAGGATTTTTTTACCGGCACCAGCAACGCTTGTTCCGGGGCCAAAAATGGCAACTGCACCGGCATCGTACAGGAATTGGTAATCCTGGTGAGGAATAACTCCGCCCACAATAACCATAATATCATCACGACCCAGTTTTTTCAGCTCTTCAATAATAGCCGGAACCAATGTTTTGTGACCAGCTGCCAAGGAAGAAACTCCCACAACATGCACGTCGTTTTCAACGGCTTGTTTTGCAGCTTCCTCCGGAGTTTGGAAAAGTGGCCCCATATCCACATCGAAACCAAGGTCGGCATAACCGGTAGCAACTACTTTTGCACCACGGTCGTGACCGTCCTGACCCATTTTGGCAACCATAATCCTTGGTTGGCGACCTTCCATTTCTGCGAATTTTTTCGCCAGTTCCTGAGCTTCTTTGAACTCGTCTTTTCCTTCAATTTCTGATTTATACACGCCTTCAATAGTTCTGATTACTGCTTTGTATCTGCCAACAATTTTCTCGCAAGCATCTGAAATTTCACCCAACGAAGCACGTTTCTTAGCTGCATCTATAGCCAGTTCCAAGAGGTTTCCTTTTCCTGTTTCAACTGCTTTTGTAATGGCAGCCAACGCATCCTGAACATCTCCTTCATTACGTTCTGCACGCAATTTTTTCAAACGTTCAATCTGCGACAAGCGAACGGCAGTGTTATCAATATCCAGAATATCAATCGGATCTTCTTTTTCCAAACGGTATTTGTTCAAACCAACAATCGTTTGCGTACCACTATCAATTCTTCCCTGTGCACGTGCAGCAGCTTCTTCAATACGCATTTTAGGAACTCCGGTTTCAATGGCCTTCGCCATACCCCCCAGTTTTTCAACTTCCTGAATCAAATCCCAGGCTTTGTGAGCCAGTTCATTGGTCAACGATTCTACATAGTAAGAACCAGCCCATGGATCGAGCGAGCGACAAATTTCAGTTTCCTGTTGAATATACAACTGTGTGTTACGTGCAATACGCGCAGAAAAATCAGTAGGAAGAGCAATAGCTTCATCGAGCGCATTGGTATGTAAACTCTGTGTATGCCCCAATGCAGCGGCCATTGCTTCAATTGCAGTACGACCAACGTTGTTAAAAGGATCCTGCTCAGTTAACGACCAACCTGATGTTTGCGAGTGTGTACGCAAAGCCATCGATTTTGGATTTTTCGGATTGAATTGTTTTACAATTTTTGCCCACAACATACGAGCTGCACGCATCTTTGCAATTTCCATAAAATGGTTCATCCCGATGGCCCAGAAGAACGACAAACGCGGAGCAAACGCATCTACATCCAAACCGGCTTTAATACCTGTACGGATGTAATCCAATCCGTCGGCCAGGGTGTAAGCCATTTCAATGTCGGCAGTAGCCCCGGCTTCCTGCATATGGTAGCCCGAAATTGAGATTGAATTAAACTTCGGCATGTGTCGTGAAGTAAACTCAAAAATATCGGCAATAATTTTCATGGAGAATTCCGGTGGGTAAATGTAAGTGTTACGCACCATAAATTCTTTCAAAATATCATTCTGAATGGTTCCCGACAATTGTTCCAGGGTGGCGCCTTGCTCCAAACCGGTAACAATATAGAAAGCCATAATTGGAAGTACTGCCCCGTTCATGGTCATCGATACCGACATCTTATCCAATGGAATTTCGTCGAAAAGGATTTTCATATCCAGGATAGAATCGATAGCCACACCCGCTTTACCCACGTCTCCAATTACTCGTTGGTGATCGGAGTCGTAACCACGGTGTGTAGCAAGGTCGAACGCAACCGACAAACCTTTCTGACCGGCAGCCAGGTTACGACGGTAAAATGCATTTGATTCTTCAGCAGTAGAAAAACCGGCATACTGACGAATCGTCCACGGACGCATAGCATACATCGCAGAATAAGGTCCGCGAAGGAAAGGCGACAAACCTGCTGCATAATTCAGGTGTTCCATTCCTTCCAAATCTTCTTTGGTGTAAACTGGCTTTACCGGAATCTGCTCCGGCGTTAACCAGTCTTTTTTGATATTGTTTTTCGCCATCCAGTCGGCAGTATCCGCCTTTGCTGAACCGGCTTTTATATTTATATTTTTAAAATCTGGTTTCATAATTTTAAGATTTTATGGATTATCGGATTATTAGATTTTCAGACATTCAGAATTCCTTTGAATTTGACAATCATTCGAATAAGTGATTTTATTTCGTTTTGAATAAGTTCGAAATCTTCAATATTTATAAAATCCAAATCGTTTGCCAAGATTATTTGGGTTTCTAATTCAAATAATGAACCAATTGCATAATCAAGAAATCTTTGAAACTCTTTATCACTGCTTCTTCCTGTCCCTTCTGCAATATTAGAAGGAATTGAAACAGCTGCTCTCCTGATTTGAGAAGTAAGCCCGTAAATTTCTTCTTTTGGAAAATTAGCAGTTAAAGTGTAAACACTTTTAACAAGTATTCTACTTTCCTGCCATATTTTCAATTCGTGGTAATTATGCATTTTCTTGTCTAAACATCCAAAAATCCAGATATCTGATAATCTGTTATATACTTAATTTTTCCTGATACATTTTCAAATCTTCCAGAATATTACTTTTCACGTGAATGAAATTCGTAATTCCCTTTTCCTGAAGTTCTGCCATACAAGCCGGAGCACCAGCAACAACCAGAATTCCGTTATCTATTTTTTCAGCAGCTTCCGGTGCAAGTTCAGCGTACTCATCATCTGAACTACAAAGAACAACGATGTCGGCATTTTTTGCTTTTGCAGCAGCAAGACCTTCTTCAATTGTTTTGAATCCGTTATTATCGATTACTTCGAAACCTGCAACGGCAAAAAAGTTACAGCTAAACTGTGCCCGCGCTTTACGGAAAGTAAGATTTCCAATAGTTAACATAAATGCCAGCGGACGCTTATTTTCTTTGGAATAAACATCGGTTTTATAACGCAAAGCTTCAAAAGCCTGTGCTCCGCGGTAAGGTTTCAAAGTTTCAACTTCTGCACCCTCAACCGTATAATCAGCAGGCTGAAAAACAGAAGCTTCCATTTCCTTCGCCATTTTCTCGGTGAAATTCGGGAACTGGTTTGTACCCAAAAGATTGTCACGACGAATCGCAATGTTTTGGTCGCGTTTAGCAGCCATTGCCTTAATTTCTTTCTGGATAAATCCTTCTTTAACGGCAGCGATAAAACCGCCTTTTCCCTGAATCTCCAGGAATAATTTCCAGGCCTGTTCTGCCAACGAATCAGTTAACGATTCGATATAGTAGGAACCTGCACCCGGATCTGAAATTTTATCAAAGTGAGATTCTTCTTTCAACAATAATTGTTGGTTACGTGCAATACGTTCTGAAAACTCAGTTGTGTCTTCATAAATCGCATTAAAAGGTAAAACAGTTACAGAGTGTGCTCCACCCAAAACAGCCGACATGGCTTCCGTTTGTGTACGAAGCATGTTTACGTACGGATCGTAAACTGTTTTGTTATAACTGTTGGTTTCGCTGTGTGCAAACAGTTTTGCTGCGCAGCTACATTTCGGTTCATATGCCTTAACTATTTTAGACCACAACAGGCGGGCTGCCCGTAATTTGGCAATTTCCATAAAATAGTTGTTACTGATACCAAAATTGAATTTGATATTCTTGGCAACGTCGTCAATACTCAAACCAAGATCCGTTAACTGAGTTAAATACTCTGCTCCCTGAGCCAGTGAAAAAGCCAGTTCCTGAACGATAGATGAACCACTGTTGGCAAACCATTTACCGTTTACACCAATCACTCTGAATTTTGGAAGAACCGATGTTTTTTCAACAACAGTCTTCAAATTTTCAAAGGCGTTGTCACCCATTTTACCTTGTAAAACAAGTGCAGCAAGCGGATCGATTGATGACGAAGCAATTACTTTTGCATTATCCCATGGCCCTTCCAAAACATATTGAGCAAAAACCTCTGCGCAATTACAATTGTCGCATCCGCAAACAAAATTTACTTCGGCAGCTTCCAGGCAAATGTCTTTTAACAAAACATCCAAATCTGCTTTTGTAATTTCCTTACAACAATCGAAATAAAATCCGAGTGAAGTAATTCCTTTCCCTAAAACGGTAAGCGCTTTTTTATTTGCTTCTTTGAGATCTTTAACAAAAATGTCCTGGCGAACGAACCAATCGTTGTTATTTTTGTTGTTACCACGTACGAAAGGAAATTCGCCGGGTAAAGTATCTAAATAGGTCAAACTTTCAAGGTTTTCCTGGCGGTAATACGGACGAACGTTAAATCCTTCGTATGTTCTCCAAACCAGCGACCTTTCGTAGTCTTTGCCTTTTAAATCGGCATTGATTTTTGCCTCCCATTCTTCTGTAGTAACGGGCGGAAAATCGGTGAAAAGTTTTAGTTCTTTTTCTCCCATGTTGAAAAGTGTTTAATAAATCGAGGTGCAAAATTAGTGGATTTAAAAGATTGAACACAGTAAAGCATGCGGTTTTTTACTGAATATTAACAAATTTCATATAAAAAAAGAAATAGATGAACAACAGCTGATTTTTGTCAGCTCTTCAACAAAATTTAATTTTCAAACAAGATCAATACAACAATAAATCTTTTTCAATTCCTCTGTTTTTGGACAAAAGACAAACCAAAATTCCCAGCCCCTGTGCTTTCTTTTCATTCTCTCCTAAGATTTCAATAATTATTAAATTCATATATTTGATTTTCGCAATTAATGAATTCAGATAGCAAAATATGGGAAGATTTTAAGAGAGGTGAAAATTATGCTCTCTCTCATATCTATTATCAACATATTCAGCTTCTGTTCCGGTATGGAAAAAAATTCTCTGATGATGCTGAAATAGTGAAAGATACCATCCAGGATTTATTTTTTGACTTAATAAGAACCCGTGAAAAACTAGGAAAAACAGACAACATTAAATTTTATTTGCTTGCCAGTTTCAGACGTAAGATTATTAAAACTTTAAAAAAACAGGCTTACGTTGTTGAGGCTACTGGCGACAAAACGCCTCATGCAGAAATAGTATATTCAATAGAAAACGATATTATTGATAAAGAAGAACTGTCGCAAAAAGAAAAAGCTATACAAGAAGGGCTGAAGAAACTAACAGCCAGACAGAGAGAAATTTTATTTTATCGTTTTTCCTGTGATTTGGAGTACGACCAAATATGTGAAATAATGTCTTTAAAATACGATTCTGCGCGGAAGCAGGTTTTCAGAGCGTTAAAATCACTAAAAGAAGTACTATCTGATAAAGATATTTTTATTCTCTTCCTAAATCTTTCACCCCGAATCACCAAATAATACTTCTCCCTCCAATCTTCAGCCCCCAACATTTGGACACTTTTTTAACTGTCAAACCATCTTTTTTCAAAAAAAATCAACTTATCGATTAATCTTTGAATAAAAAATGTCCACAAAATAGAACAACTGCTCTTTCTCTTAATATATATCAAATTATACTGTACGAAATTATGGAACCAAAATATCTGCAATGCAACATTTATGAACTTATTGAAGACAAGCAATTTGTTGCATGGGTTCTAAAAGGAAACAAAAGTCAAGAGTGGGAAAATTTTGTCAAAGAAAACCCCGGGATGAATGATAAAATCAGGAAAGCACGGGAGATTATTCTTTTATTACGCGATTCCTACGATGTTTTAGATGAAAATTCGGTTATTGACATGTGGCGAAATGTAGAGCGATTTAATTATCGTCATAAAATAAAAACCCGTTCAGTAAGATTTCGCAGAGCATTAAGCCTCGCTGCATCTGTTTTATTAGTCCTTTCCATTGGAGTTATCGGAAGCCTTTACTGGGTTAACAATAAAGAAAATAACTACCAATTTGCATCTAACAATATATCCGAAAAAGATGACGAAGCAAAAGTTTTTCTTTCCAATGGTAAAGAGGTTAAAATAAACGAAGACAACTCAACTATCTCGGTAAATAACAACAACAAACTTGTTATAAACAACCAGGAGATTACCGATATAACTGATAAAGAAACAGAAAAAAAAGGCGAAGTACGTATGAACGAAGTGGTAATTCCATACGGCAATAAATCGGAGATAATACTCGCCGACGGGACAAAAGTTTGGCTTAATGCAGGGAGCCGATTGGCGTTTCCAACAAAATTTACTGGAAAAGAAAGGGAAGTCTTCCTGGAAGGAGAAGCCTGCTTTAAGGTTACCAAAAATGAAGATCAGCCTTTCATTGTTAAGGCTTCTGACGTTGAAATAAAAGTATTTGGTACCCATTTTAATATTTCAGCCTACCCTTCCGATCCCAATATTGAAACCGTTCTTTTAGAAGGAAGCATTTCTTTAACAAACAAAAAGCCATTAGGACTTGGAAAAAATGAGATAATGCTGAAACCCAATCAAAGAGCGGTATATGAAAAAGAGCACAAAGAAGTTGTAGTAACCGATGAGCCCAATGCTGATATTTATATTGCCTGGACAGAAGGCTGGCTGCAATTTTCAAAAGAAAGCCTCCATTCAGTATTTACAAAACTGGAACGATTTTACAATGTCGAAGTAATACTACCTGAAAACTTTCCTTCGTCTGAACTTATTACGGGAAAGCTGGATCTGAAAAATTCGCTGGAAGAAGTCCTCGTTGCACTCAGCGATGTTGCCAAAATTGAATATAGAATCAGTAACAACAAAATTTATGTGGATAAGAAAATTAACTTAATGAATAGAAGATAAAAAACCGCATGACGGCCAGGTCACGCGGTTTGTACAATCAAATCAAATAATAAAATATTTAATCTTAATCATTTCAAAATTATGAAAAAAAAGCGAGTTGTGTTCCGCTTTTCAAGAGGAAGCATGGAAAAAATTCTGTTAAAAATGAAGTTATTAACGATTCTTTTTTTGTCCACCTTTGCTGTTTCAGCTGCCAGTAACAGCTATTCTCAACAAACAAAATTCAGTTTGAATTTAACAAGTGTTACAATAGCAAAGGTATTTCAGGAAATTGAGCAAAACAGCGAATTTATTTTGCTCTACAACGAAAAAGAGGTTGATGTAAACCGCAAAGTGAATGTAAAAGTAAAAAATGAATCCGTTACGTCTATTCTTGATCAGATTTTTAATGGTACAAAAAATGCCTACCGTATTTACGACCGGCAGATTGTAATCATCGAAAAAGAAAACAACAGTAACATAAGTCCCTCAGTAGTTCCGCCACAAAATCAGGATCCCCAGAAAAAAGACATATCAGGAACAGTAACCGATGAGGATGGACAGCCTATTCCAGGCATTTCTGTTATTGTCCAAGGAACAACCATAGGAATAACAACCGACATAAACGGGGTATTCAGATTAAAAGTTCCGACCGAAGCAAAAACACTACAGCTATCTTTTGTAGGAATGAAAACAAAAGAAATTGAGATGGGAAACCAAACTCAATTTAACGTAACAATGGAGCAAGATGCCATTGGCATCGACGAAGTGGTGGCAGTAGGCTACGGAACTATGCGAAAAAGAGATGTAGTGGGAGCCATTTCTTCGGTAAAAACCGATGATCTTTCAATTGCCTCAAGCTCCTCAATTGCCCATACACTGGAAGGAAAGGCTGCCGGTTTAATGATTCGTCAAAACAGTGCTCAGCCGGGCGGAGGATTGGACATTCTGATTCGTGGTGGCGCCTCTATTAATGCTAGCAATGCACCACTTATTGTTATTGATGGGTTTCCTATTTCAGACCTGGAACAGCCCGACACAGGAGGAAGATACCAGGCCGGAACACTTAGTGTGCTTAACTCGTTCAACCCTAACGACATTGAATCGATTGAAGTACTAAAAGATGCAAGCGCAACAGCCATTTACGGTTCGCGTGCAGCAAACGGAGTGATTTTAATCACTTCAAAACGGGGAAAAGAAGGAAAGGCCAACGTACAATATTCAGCCAGTTATTCTTTTCAGAAATACAATAATGAATTTGACGTGCTCCCATTAAACGAGTGGATGGAAGTAAGAAACCAAGCTGCCAGAGAAGATTTTATGTATCAAAATAAAGTATTCCCTTATGGCAACAAAACCATGGAAGAGGCAATTGCAGATCCTATTGGCGAGGATCTTAAAAGACTTTATACTCAAAAAGCCATCGACAATGTTGGCCGTGGAACGGACTGGCTGGACCTGGTAACAAGAAACGGTGCAGTAAATCAACACAACTTATCTATAACCGGAGGAAATCAGGCAACCAAATACCTCATCTCAGGAAACTACTACAAACATGATGGAGTCGTTGAAAACTCGGGCATTGAAAGATTTTCCTTTCGCACAAATATTGACCAAAAAATCAGCGATTATGTTAATATGGGGATCAACCTAACTGCCAGCCGTATCAACAATGACAATAGTCAGCTGGGAAGCGATCAATATGAGAACTCAGGAATTATAAGAGCTGCATTACAACAAGGTCCACATATCAGAGCCATTGATGAAGAAGGGAACTATCCGCGAAATCCGCAGCTTTCTATTCAGCCTAACCCATATTCATTGTTAACCATAACCGACCAGGGAAAGATTGAGCGCTTACTGGCCAACGCTTTTGTTGAAATACGGCCGATAAAAGATTTAACCATTAAACTGAATACCGGATTTGACAGAGGGTTAACCAAACGTTCAAACTATTTGCCGCAAACAACTCTACATGGAGAACTGGAAAAAGGGAAAGCCTCCATTGCCCAAACCGACCAGAATGAATACCTGATAGAAGCGACGGCCAACTATAGCAAAACATTCGGAGACATTCACAATTTCAGTATACTTGCCGGTGCAAACAGGCAAAAGTCTGATGTAAGCACCATGTCAGAAGGAAATACAAATTTTATTTCCGATGCTTTTTTATGGAATAATTTGGGAACAGGCGCCGGTGTAAAAACCGTTGGTTCATCTCTTTACAAAAACACCCTCGCTTCATATTTTGGAAGATTAAATTACAATCTGAAGAACAAATACCTGTTTACATTCACCATTCGTACCGATGGTTCCGGAGTATTTTCGAGAAATAACAAATGGGCTACTTTCCCTTCGGCTGCTATTGGATGGAACATGGCTGAAGAAAATTTCATGTCGGGAATAAAAGATGTAGTTTCCCAGTTAAAAATAAGGGTAAGTCACGGACAAACAGGGAATGCCGATATTGGCAGTAATGCCTTTGCCGCTTATGTTTCTTATCCGGCATGGCTTGCCCCGGACGAAAGTTTGCTTATTGGTGTTTCTACCGACCGTCTTGAAAATCCGGATTTGAAATGGGAAACAACCACAGAAACCAACTTTGGTGTTGACTACAGCATTCTCGATGGTAGAATTGGCGGATCTTTTGAATACTTTAATAAAGTTATTTCAGACCTGCTGGCCTGGAAACCTATCAATTCCTATCACGAAGTTGATGGTGTAATGTCTAATATTGGAGAAACCCAGAGTAAAGGTTTTGAGTTAACGTTAAATACCGTAAACGTAAAAAAACAAAATTTTACATGGCGAAGTACTTTAACACTTTCTAAATACAAAGACAACTGGAGAAAAAGAGCTGACGACTGGAAACCAACCATCTACGAAAGTGAAAAGGATCCTATCCGTGCCATGTATTACCGTATTGCAGATGGAATTATGCAGATTGGGGAAACGGTTCCTGCTCAACCGGAACTAAAACCGGGTATGATTAAAATTAAAGACATTGATGGGTTTTTGCGCGACGATGACGGAAATCCGATAGTAGATGAAAACGGAAGGTTCCTGAAAATGGGAGAACCCGATGGTATTATTGACGATGCCGACACCAAACTTCTTGGAACAACCGATCCTTCTCTTATTGCAGGGCTTACCAATATTGTAAGATACAAAAATTTTATTCTGAATTTTCACTTTACAGGAATGTTTGGAAGACAATTGGCTGACCCAAATTATACAGCTTACGGGATTTCAGCTGAACCTATTTATACTTATGGTTATAATGCACTTAGAACGGTTAAAAACCGCTGGACTCCAGACAATCCTTCAACAACGCAGCCCGGTTCATATTACGGTTATTCCCGTTACGGTTCTGGTGATTTTTTTCTGGAAGATTCATGGTTTATCCGTTTACAAAGTGTTTCTCTGGGATATGACATTCCTAAAAGACTTCTTGGAAATATAGTATCAGCTGTAAATGTACACGTGGATGCAGAAAACCTTTTCTGGATTTCTTCCTATGGAGGAGTTGACCCTGAAACTGATTCTTATACAGCGGCTTATCCGAATGTATCTACTTTTACAGTTGGTTTAAATGTTACTTTCTAATTCAAAAAAAGATAAAAATGAATCAAATGAAAACATATAAATTATTCTTGTCATGCTTCCTCTTATTGGGGGTAGTAAGTTGTAGTGATGACTTGATATCTGTTAATTATTCAGAAATAAATCCGAGCATATTCCCGCAAACGGAGGCCGACGTAGAAGCCATGGTAAACGCCTGTTATTATCCTTTACGCGGAGCATGGTCAAACGGCATCCACACTACTTCGGAACGTGGAATTATGTTTGTTAACGATGCAACAACTGAAATCCTATATGGAACGTATGGAATTCAATACAATGCATCGTTGCACAATTACGATCCAACCAATACCGATGTTACCTATTTCTATGATGATTTTCATAAAATGATTAGCCGGATGACATTAACCATCGATCGAATTCAGGAATCGGGCGTGAGCGATCAGCTGAAGCAGAAAGCTATTGCAGAAGTAAGATGTGCACGCGGACTTCTTGGCTATGAATTATATGATATGTATGGCCCCATCGCCGTTGCTCCGCTGGAAGTATTAAAAAATCCGCTCATTGAAGAACCACTGGCAAGGCTTTCGAAAGAGGAAATGGTAAAATTCATTGAAGACGATCTAAATGCTGCAGCCGAAACCCTTCCGGAGCCGGCAGATGCAGATTACGGGCGTTTTAGCACAGCGCTGGCAAAAATGGTACACATCCGGCTGGCATTACACGAAAAACAGTGGGACAAAGTAATTGAACTGGCCGATGATATCATCGGGTACAAATATTTTTCTCTGGATAACGATTACGCCGGAATGTGGGATTTGGAAGGTGCCCGTTACAGCAAAGAGGTGATTTGGGCTGTTCCTTGCGATTATGAAGGAACCAGTGAAAATCAGTGGCAGTTAATGGCCCTGCCTTCTAATTACGATCCCAAAGGAGGCTGGGGAACAGTACAAAGTACCTGGTGGTTTTATGATACATTTGAAGTTAACGATTCCCGAAAAGAAATGCTGATTGCAGAATACACAGGAACTGATGGAGTGACGTATAGCAGGAACAACCCGGGAACATATATGGTTTACGGTCCCATTCCATTAAAAATGAATGAAGATGCACAAAGAACAACCGGCGTTTCAACGGTAGATATTATAATTTACCGCTATGCCGATGTACTATTGTCAAAAGCTGAAGCATTGGCCAACAGTACCGGCACACCAAGCCAGGAAGCGATGGACCTGATAAATGAAGTACGTAACCGGGCCAACCTTAGCAATAAAGAGTTAGCCAACTATAATTCGCTGGATGATTTTAACGATATGCTTTTAACAGAAAGAAGTCACGAATTTTGGTGTGAAAATGGCCAGTACCGGGCCGACTTAATTCGTCACGGAAAATTTGTTTCAAGGTGTCTTGAGGTTACAGAATCAGAATTCACCAACGAGTACAAAGTTCTGTACCCGTTCTCTTTAGCTGCAATTACAGAAGGAAAAGGGAAGTTCATTCAAAACCCTGGTTATTATTAGAAACAAGTTAACTCTAACTCTTTAAAATAAAAATTTTATATAATGGGAATAGTTAGAAAATTGGGTATAATAATCCTTTTAACCACTTTAAATATTTTATTTTTTGCTTGTGGAAAAAGCGAACCTGTTGAAGACTCAAAAGAAAACCAAATTACATATGTTTCTTCCACATCTGTAATTACAAACCCGGAACGTGGTTTTTACCATCAGGTTACTGTGTTTTCAGAAGCCGAAGAAGGAGTCAGCCTTTCCTATCTGCAAAATATGAAAGGCCAGAACATCAGTTTAATTTTGGGAATGTACTACCTTGAAAAATTCAAGAATAGTCCGCTAAGTCAGAAAGAACTTGACTTATTGCGATCTGACTTTTCAAAACTCAGAGAAGCAGGTGTAAAATGTATTCTTCGTTTTGCCTACACCAATACCATGGAGGGAGAGGATGCCACAGATGCGCCTATTGATATAGTTGAAACACACATCGATCAGTTGGCTCCCATTCTTCAAGGAAACAGTGATGTTATAGCTTTTATGCAGGCTGGTTTTATAGGAGCTTGGGGCGAATGGCATAGTTCATCCAACAACCTTACTTCAACAGAAAACAAGAAACGCATTGTTAATAAACTGCTGGATGTACTTCCGCTGGACATAATGCTCCAGGTACGTACTCCACTGGCAAAACAGGAAGTATTCTCCACAAGCAACCCGGTAGATATCTCCATTGCCTTTTCTGATGAAAAAAGAGCCAGGGTTGGACATCATAATGATTGCTTCCTGGCCAGTACAGATGATTATGGAACATATTCCAACATTGAAGCTGAAAAAGAATATATCCATGACGAGGCACTGTATGTACCTACCGGAGGAGAAACCTGTCCGCCCAGTGGAATTCCAATGGCCGACTGCTCAACCGCAAGGACAGAAATGGAATATTTACGATGGACATACCTGCATGTTGATTACTACCAACCTGTAATCAACAACTGGAACGATCTGGGATGTTACGAAGAATTCAAAAGGCGTTTAGGATATCGACTTGAACTCGTGGAAAGTTCTTTTCCAAGAGAAGTTAAAGAAGGAGAAAACCTTTCGTTCATGTTGAAAATAAAGAATAGTGGATTTGCTCCGGTTTACAAACATAAAATAACCCAATTGATTTTAAAGAATAAACAAACCGGTTCTGTTTCGAAGTACGAACTTCAGTTAGACATCAGGGAGTTTAAACCCTCTGTAATAAAAGAAATCAACGAAGAAATTAACTTGAACGGAACAGACGCAGGAACTTACGATGTGTTCCTGAAAATTTCTGATGATTCTGAGAGCTTAAAAGACAGGCCTGAATACTGTATTCAACTTGCCAATCAAAACACCTGGGTTCCGGACGAAGGGTTAAACGACCTACAGTACGACCTGATTATCGCAAATTAAAAAATCCAACAAAATGAAAAACACAAAATATTTAATAATCGTATTTTTTGCCCTTTCAATCCTTTTTTCGGGTTGTAAAGATGAAGAAAACGGAACAGCAGGAAAAGCTGTATTCAGTTACGTTGCCGATGGTTTCCAGGTAACATTTACAAATTTCACATTTGGCGCAAACGAATTTGAGTGGGATTTTGATGATGGCTCCGACATATCAACCCAATCAAATCCAGTACATATATTTAAATCAAAAGGTGTGTACATGGTTTCGCTAAATGCTTACACAAATGGTGAAGTAAGTAATTTTACCGACTCGGTGGTAGTAGCCGGGCCAAACATTAAAATAGACGGTAATTTTATGGATTGGGACTATGTAGAATACCTATTTGAACAGGAGGAGAGCACCGGAACATTAAAATCTATAAAAGGTTATGCTGATGCCGCAAATATTAATTTCTATCTTGAAGGAACGGAAGATATGAGTCTAGCTGTGATGGATATTTATATTGATGCCGACAACGACCCAACCACAGGATACCAATCATGGCAATTTCCAATGGGTTCAGGTGCCGATATTTTATGCGAAGGAAACTTTGACCCGGAAAGGCCACAGGACTCTGCCGGAACAATTTACGATTACACCGGAGTTGACGGAGGATGGGGATGGACGGGCAAGATGTCTTTCTCTGAAGGCATGAATTTCTCGAAAATAGCAACAAATAATGGAAACTACGCAATTGAATTCTCTATCTCAAAAGCTGCACTGGGCGATGTTAGTGGAGCCATTTCTTTTGCCTTTTTTGAGTTAAATGCTGGTTGGACAGGCGTTGGAGAAATTCCTATATCGAGCCAGGAAGACTCTAAATTGCTGAAATTAAAATTTTAATTCGACTATACTATTGCATATTATTTCAGGCTACTTCGCTGTATTATTTGCAGGAAGTAGCCTGAACCGATCAAAAGAATCTATTTACCATTTCTAAATTATATCGGAAAAGAATTTTGTACATTCACCCTTCGAAATTGAAACTTATAAACGATGCCTGATACTCAACAAAAAACCAACGATCGCCTTTTATCTCTTGATTTCTACAGAGGATTAACCATGTTTTTGCTTATAGCAGAATTTTCACATTTGTTTACACACCTGGTTGCACCCGAACTTAAAGGAACATTTATTTATGCCATCGGAACACAGTTGCACCATATGAAATGGGAAGGCCTGCACTTCTGGGATTTAATTCAACCCTTCTTCATGTTTATTGTAGGCGTGGCAATGCCTCTGTCTTTCGCCAAAAGAATAAGTAGGGGCGATTCTTACAAATCCCTTCGAAAACATGCTTTCCAAAGAGCTTTTCTCATGTTATTTCTTGGCTGGGCATTGTACTGTATTGGTCCGGGGAAAATCGTATTCCGGTTTCAGAATGTTTTGGCACAACTTTCCGTTGCTTATATCCTGGCATTTCTGGTTATAAACAAACCAGTCCGTATTCAAATTGCCTTTTCAATTTTATTGATAATTATTAGTGAAGCCATTTACCGTTTTTTCCCGTTAGAAGGTTTTAACCATCCTTTTACAGCAGGCGAAAACTTTGGCGCATGGTTTAATATTTTAATTGCAGGCAAAGAAGACAGTGGGCACTGGGCCATGTTTAATGCCATTCCAACCGCTGCCCATACCATTTGGGGCGTTTTAGCCGGACAACTATTAATGGGAAATAAATCAAGCAAAAAGAAACTAATGTTTTTGTTTGGTGCCGGAGTTATTGGATTAATTATTGGTTTTGGGCTTAGCCCGTTTACCCCCATTATAAAACGCATTGCAACAAGTACTTTTGTTTTTGCCAGCGGAGGCTGGGCGCTGATTGCTTTGGCCATTTGCTACTGGTTAATCGACGTGAAAAAATATCAAAAAGGAGTACTTTTCTTTGCTATTGTTGGAATGAATCCACTGGCAATATACCTGTTTGCACATGTTGGAGGAGCTAATCTCATACAAGAAATATTTTTACCATTTTCAAATGCTTTGTTTGGCTGGACAGGCGAACTAATGTCTCACATATTTCTAAGCTGCATTGTACTTTTTGTGTTGTGGTATCTTTGCTACTGGCTTTATAAACGAAAAATATTCATCCGTATCTAGACAATAAAGATGCCCCAAATAAAATGCCGGTAAAGGCAGATTATTCGGGGCAAAAGTATTAGTGAGTCAACGAAATCCGAATTGATTGATTTTTATTATTTGTATTAACTTTCAGGATATAAATTCCATCAACAAATGAAGAGAGGTTAACCAACTCCCTTTGCGATTCCAGGTTCTGAATAGCAAACCTTCTTCCATCCAGATTATAAATCTCATAGAATGCACCTTTATCCGGCATTTCATCCAACTCGATATATACAATTCCGTTGGTTGGGTTTGGATATACTTTTATATCTTCCGGGGCATTTCCAATAAACGGACTGCCCGTACTAAAATTAACCGAAACAGAAATTCCTTTAGTAACTACCGGAGATCCTTCATCATCTTGTGCTGAAAGGGTAAAGTCAAACCTCTTCTCTCCGTTGTAACTTTCATCTTTTTCAAGTATTCCCTTTAGCAAGGCACTGCCATCGCCATAATCAGTTAGCGTTAACCAGGCAGGCAAATTATCTGACCAAATTTGCAATTTATCACCAGCATTAAAATCACTTACTTTAACAAGATAACTTAACTCCTCACCTGCATTTACAGTAGTATCGCTTACTTGTACAAATACAGGAAAATAATTTACATGGAGATTAAGAGCCTGAATTACCGGAACTTCAATAATACTATCGGTTGCCCAAATTTCGAAATTAAAATCTTCCCTCCGGGAACTCAAATCGGAAGGCAACGTGCCGGAAAGTGTTCCAGTTCCTTGTTGGTTTGCTGTGAAACTTAACCACTGTGGCGCATTCGGAATACTCAAATAAATATTATCGTTATCATCGTCTGCAGCTGTTACATTGTATGTATATGTCTGATCTTCCTGCAAGATAGATTGCGGAACCGATGTAAAATAAGGAATGTTATCGTTAATCACCGTCAGCCCGAATGTTGTTTCATCTGCAAGATTGCTCTGGTCTTTTACTGTTACCGACAAGAGCGATGTTCCCTCGTAATTTAACGCCGGTTCAACCAACAAATACGTTTGGCCATTTTCTGAAACCACCGATGTAACAAGGTTAGTTTCATTTGTATTGCCAATTGTCCAGGTAAGTTGCTCCGGATTAGAGTCAGCATCATCTACATTTAAAGGAATTTTTGCCTGCTGATTCATTCCCAAAAATTGAGCGGCAATTGGCTGAAGATAAGGAACCACCTCCTGTGGAACAATCTTTAGAACAATTGTTCCTTCCGCTGTATTTCCTTTTCCATCGGAAAAACGAAAAGAAATTTTATCCGTACTTTCTTCGTTGCTGAGAGCTTTATATGTTGCCTGATAAGAGGTAAGAATATTCCCGTTATAATTTTTCAACCCGAACCCGGAGAGTTGACCTTTTTCAGGCTGAGCCGTAATTTCACCAGTGAGCTTTTTAAACGGATAGTCTGTATTAACTCCCAAAAGTTCAAATATAGCGGGCTTCCCAAAATACACATTAACTGTATCATTAAAAGCCAATACTGAAGGATAGCTAACAGCGCTTTTTGTAGTTACCAAATTATAAATTCTCACCACATTTGAAGAAGAAGTATTTTCTCCATCGCTCACTTTATAAATCATGTAATCGTAATCATTTACCGGAGCAGGGTTATCATACTTAAAAACATTATTACCTAAATTAGAAAAAGTTCCGCCAAACAGGCAGGGATTACCATCATCAAATGTTGCAAACTTGATTTGCAAATCACCGGCCGGGGTTTCCACATCAGAGATTGATTGTTTAAGATCAATTTCCGCGAGATTGTCATTTTGCGCATCAATTTCCAATATCGATGCCTGTGGAATATCGTTTACCGGCTCTACAATTATATGAATAACTCCCGGTTCCGAATACTTCCCGAGTTTATCTTTTACCTGAATAGTCAGAGAGTCTTTCCCAAAATAATTTTCCTGCGGCAAATAAAAGAACCTTCCAAAAGAAAAATCATAATCATCAGCATTATGAGGATCTTTAATTACCTCCGGTGTTAATTTGTACATAGGGTCATTATCGTCGGAACAGTTTAAAACAAATTCACCCAATTCATCTTCTTTCAAAACAAAAGTCATCGGATAAATCTCCGGCGCTTCATTATCTTTTGTAATTGTTACCTTGACCGTATCACTAACTGGAATATTCACGCCATCATCAACAGTAAGAACAAAAGAAATTGCCCTCTCAGAATCAACAAGCGGAGCTTCGCAATAAGAAATAAGCTGATTGCTGTTTCTCATTTTAAAGCCATCTTCCGATGCCCAGAAGATCGTTAAGTTTTCATTGGCAACTTCAGAAACTACCTGACCAATAAGCCGTATAGAAGTACCTTCAGAAACAGAGAAATCTTCGCCTGCATTAACAACCGGAGCTTTAACCACGTTGCGTACAGTAATTCGTACGGTATCAGGCTCTGATTCAAATTCTCCGTCGCTTACCACCAATGCAACCTTGAATACAGAGTCCCTATCTACCTCCGGAGCTATAAAATCAGGCTTTGCTATGCTGTTTGAATTCAGTGTTATACCTTCCGGTACTATCCACCTATAACTGACTGGATCTCCATCATTATCGCCAGACCTTGTTCCATCTAACGTTACCTTTGTATTTTCATCTACCACCTGATCATCTCCGGCATGTGCAACAGGCGCATACAAATTTGTGGTACTGCTTAGCCAAACCGCAACCGTTTCACCCGGAGCAAACGAAACGGGCGAAATATTCTGTCCGTTTTCCGGATTAGTAAACATTGCAATTATATTGGAATATGATTTATCTGTTTCCTTTTTCCAAAGTTTAAATGAAATAGAATGCCCTGTTGTATACCCATTCCCAAAACCATTATCCGCCGAAACTGGTATTTCAATCGTATATGTTGTTGAAACCGCTTCACCAATACCCCCTGCACCAACACAGATATTACCATCAAATATTCCAATTTCATCGCCTTTGGCTAAATATTCATCATCAATTTTTGCTGAAACTACTCTGATGTTCATCAAATCAGTTCCACTTCCTGTCCAGGCAGGAACAAAGTAAGAGGTTTGTTCCGCTACCGGTAGTTGTGTTACTGTTATTATTTGTGGGTCTGCCTCATTAGAAGATATTTGAACAGATGTTGTTCTTGGTAAAGAACCAGGATTGGCTTCAGCAGTAAAAGTTATTATTCCCGAACCATCAAAAAATCCAGGAGTAACTGTCAACCAGGAATCAGAAGAATACGCATTCCATGAAATATTTGAGGTTACATCCACATTTACAGAACCTCCACCTCCTGAAATAACGACTGTATTTGAAGAAAAAGTTATCCCCGGAGCTTCATCCACATTAAAAAAGTCTTTCCATTGATCTGCTGCTTTGTATGCATCTGCAAAACCAAATGGAACGGTTAAAACACAAGTATTTTTGTCAACTCCTGAAAAAACATTAGTTCCTAATTTCACTGGTAATTGGGAGTAACAATAAATTGAAGTTAACTGACTACAACCGCTAAAAGCATTTCTATCGATAAATGTTGTTTCCGAAGGAATCGTTACCGACGTCAAACTACTACAATTATAAAAACAATATTGACCAATTGAAGTCAGAGACGAAGGAATATCAATTCCCTGTAAATTTGGACACCGGTAAAAAACACCATCTCCCAAAATAGCCACCTGTTCAGGAAGAGTTACATCACTCAAAAACATACATCCGTAAAAAGCATTTCTCCTGATATCTACAACCGTATGAGGGAGGCTGATTTTATTCAAAATAGAATTATTATAAAAAGCAAAATCGGGCACAGCATCAGCCGGATATTTCGTTACATTTGGCCTTGGCCCCTCCGTTCCAATATAAGCAACTACAGTTGCTTCTGTTAAATCAAGAAACGTTAGCATCGGCATTTCCTGCGACATAGTTTTAAAATCACGGGCATCGATGGTTCCTGTTATTTTAAGATTGGTAATTGTCTTTTTATCGGTATTACTTATTAATGAGCCAAGAGTTCCGGGCACTTCTACATTTATGGAAACCAATCTTTGCCCCAGCTGAATTACAGGTATCGTTTGTGAGTTAAATCCTTCTGCGGTAACAATTATCTGTCCATTCCTGTCAAAATCATTTGTATTCTCTGTAAAAACGCATTGAATGTAGCTTTTTTCAATATTAGGTGTTACAGTTAACCAGTTGACATCAGAGTAGACATTCCACAACACATTTGCCGATATTACACGATTAATTGTTTGAGCAGTTGGCCCCACGATCCATTCTCCCTCTCCAACATCAATTCCCTCTTCTTCCATGTTAATAAATTCGCCCCACTCTCCGGCATCTTTGTATGTTTGCATTTTGCCAGCCGGAACATGCAGTTCGCATTGTGACTTGTCAACTCCTGAAAAAACAGGTGAGTTTAGCATTGCCGGTTCTGATGAATGAACAGAAATCGTTTTCAATCCGGAACATCGTTCAAAAGCACTCTGTCTTATTAAAGTTACGGAAGATGGAATATCAAGTGAAGTCAATTTTTCACACACATCAAAAGCAAGCATTCCAATTTCCTCTAGAGATGGCCCAAAAGTAACCGAAGTCAATTGTGTTCTTTCTGCCAAAGCTTTTTCACCAATCGAGGTTAAATTTTCCGGAAGTATTACATTTTTTATATAATAAAGTTCTGTAAAAGCATAAGCAGGAAGTTCATTTGCGGGATAATTGCCTTCTCTTCCTGAATACGCTGCAATGGTTACAGCGCTTAAATCTATTTCTTCCAGGAATGGCATTTTAAGAACCAAAATCATGAAATCACGAAAATCAATATTTCCTGTAATGGTAAGTTTTAGTATATTTTCAGTAGAAACATTGGCCAAAAGAGAACCTAATGTTCCCGGGATATCGACATAAATCGTTAATTCCGTAACTTTCCCGGACTGGATTACTGTTATCTCTTTTGAATCAGCATTTGGTGAAGATATTTTGAGTTTGCCTGCTCTGGATTCTGTCCCGGAATTTTCACCAACCGTAATGGTTAGCTGTGCATTATTATTCCCCCCGGAAGGGCTGAATGTGAGCCAGCTATCTTCAGTGTCGGCAAACCATGTTGTATTGGTTTTTAACTCAACCTGTTTTTGCCCGGCTGTCTCAAATCTAAGCGTATCATCAGAGAATGTAAATCCAGGCATTTCTTCCATATGGGTAAAATTATCCCATTCACCTGCGTTTTCATAAACTCCGATACAGCCAAAAGGAACAAATAAGGTACAGGAAGATATATTTACTCCTGAAAAAACATATTCTTCAAGATTACCCGGCTGTTCAGGATAAGAATAGAGAGAAACCAGTTTTCCGCATCCTTCAAAAGCTCCCTCTCCAATTGTCTTAACTGATGAAGGAATGCGCATAGAAATAAGGCTGGTGCATGCCTGTAATGCATAATCGTCAATAGCAATAGCAGATTTGGGAAGAAACAGGGAAAGCAATTTCCCACTGTTAGAAAATGCTCTTTCGGGGACAACATCTAAAGGGTACTCTGATACATTATATCCTGTTCCTCCCGATCCACTATATGCCATAATTGAGGCTCCTTGTAAATCAACATCTGTGAGCCCCGGCATTTCATCCCGAATGGTTTTAAAGTCGCGGGCATCTATATTTCCCGTTACTGTAAGTTTGGCAACATTATTTTTTTGTTGTACGGTTAATAACGATGATAGTGTTCCGGCCTGATTTACCTCTATTGTCAAAGAATTTTGCCCCGATTGAATCACCTTTATAATTTTGGGATCAACCCCTTCAGCTGTTAACGTAATTTGCCCAATACGTTCTACGTTTGAAGTATTTTCACTAACCTCGTATTTCAGGAAATTATCAATTGTTGGGTTTATTATCAACCATTCAGCATTTGAACTGGCACTCCAGGCGACATTTGCCGACACTTCAGACTGAAGAGACTGTGCCGTTGAGTTAAGTCTTATGGTATCTCCTTCCGGAAGATAAACACCCGGCATTTCTTCAACATGGGCAAATTCGTTCCAAACCTCTGCATTCTGATATGTTCCTTTCAGGCCGGGAAGCACAAACAACGTTGCTGCACCTTTGGTTTTATCAGAAAAGCTATAAGAAGAACCTACAACCGGCGGCGTTTGAGCATAAACATAAACCGACTGCAAGTTTTCGCACCATTCGAAAGCTTCTTCCTCAATCAAAGTAACGCTGCCGGGAATAGAGACAGTTGTTAAAATCTTGCACTCCCTGAAAGCCGAATATTTAATGGTGGTCACGGAACCGGGAATATCTAAGGCAGTTAAGCCAGTATTGGATTGAAATGCTTTTCTTCCAATTGATTTAAGTGAATTGGAAAGCGTTACTGACGAGAGTTTCCCACAATTGCTGAACACTCCTTCTCCCATAGTAAGTACTGAATTTGGAATGGTTACATCCATAAACGAGCAATTCTCAAAAGCCCAATCGCCAATTGAAACGACAGAGTTAGGAATGGTAATTTGATACAGCCCATTACAACCATTCAACGCATCTTTCCCAATGGAAGTAATTGAATTTGGCAAAATAAGCAAGGTTAATCCATTCTTCGCATCAAGTGCACTCTCCGGAACTTCGTCTTCCAAATAAGTATCAGTATTAGAACTGGTTCCTTCTGAACCGGAGTAAGCATCTATACTTGCCATACTTAAATCCAATTCTGTCAATTTAAGCATTTCATCCCGTATGGTTTTAAAATCCCGCGCATCGATATTACCCGTAATGATAAGTTTTATAACCGTATTTTTCTGCTCTTCTGATAAAACGGAGGAGAGTGTTCCCGGATCTGTCAATTCAATTGTCAATGTTGTTTGTGAAGAAGAAACGCCAGCCTGGGTTACTGTAATCACCTTCGGGTCGAATACATCTCCGCTAAAACTCGTTGCATTGATTGCTATTTTTCCTATTCGTTCTCTATCCGTAGAATTAGCTGTGGCTACAATAGTTAATTGGTCACTATGATCCTGACCAATTGGTGAAACTGTTAACCATTCAGAATCAGAATTTGCCCGCCAACCAACATTACTACAACTTAGTTCAATAACCCGGCTACTTTCTGTTGATTTAAAATTAACTGTATCCTTAGAAAGGGTGAAACCGGGCATTTCAACAATATTCTGAAAATCTTTCCAGGCATATGCCGACTGATAAGCATCTAAAGAACCATAAGGAACATAAAGGTCACATTGCCTTGTAGTGTTCTTCTCGAAGAGATAACCTGAGGTTGGTGGACTAAAATTATAAACATAAATTGCCTTTAATGATGAACAAGAATTAAAAGCTGACTCACCCACAGAAGATACAAGAGCAGGGAGACTAATTAAGGTCAAAATAATACATTCTGAAAAACAAGCTTTGCCTATAGAGACAAGAGAAGCAGGAAGCGTTATGGAAGATAAATTAGTACAACTAAAAAAACTATAATCTCCAACAGACGTTACCAAAGGAGGGATATTGAATGTGCTTAAGCCATAACATGACATGAATGCACCTTCCTGAATAGAGGTTAATGATAAAGGAAGAATTATTTTTGTTAATGATTCTTTATGCTCAAAGGCAAAAGCAGGAAGTGTATTGTCAGGATATGCCGTAATATTTCCATTTGTTCCTTCGAAACCATTGTATTCTGTAATGCTTGCACTGCTTAAGTCAATTTCTTTCAGCAATGGCATTTCATCCCGAATAGTTTTAAAATCCCGTGCATCGATATTACCGGTAAGGGTGAGTTTTGTAACCGTATTTTTTTGCTCTTGTGATAAAACGGAGGAGAGTGTTCCCGGATCTGTCAATTCAATTGTCAAGGTTGTTTGTGAAGAAGAAGCGCCAGCCTGGGTAACTGTAATCACCTTCGGGTCGAGTACATCTCCGCTATAACTGGTTGCATTGATTGCTATTTTTCCTATTCGTTCTCTATCCGTAGAATTAGCTGTGGCTACAATAGTTAATTGGTCACTATGATCCTGAGCTGTTGGTGAAACCGTCAACCATTCAGAATCAGAATTTGCCCGCCAACCAACATTACTACAACTTAGTTCAATAACCCGGCTACTTTCTATTGATTTAAAATTGATAGTGTCTTTTGAAAGGGTAAAACCGGGCATTTCAATAATACTGGAAAAGTCTTTCCATGTATTTGCGACCTCATATAACGACTTCATTCCAAATGGCACCTTCAAAACACAGTCAGAAAAATCAGGATCTTCACCAAAAACAAAATTTTGTGTATTTAATTCAAAAAGCGTAGGCCACTTTACCGTAATTTGTGTTAACCCTGTACAAAACATAAAAGCTCCCATTCCAATCTCAGATACTGAAGAGGGAATCGTTATTTCATTTATCCCTGCACATCTGTAAAAGGCGTATTGTTCAATTTTAGTAACCGTACCCGGAATATTAAAAGTTCTCTCTTTACCCTCCGGGCATTTTAATAATTCATTTTTCTCTACATTAAACAGAACACCTTCATAACTGCTGAAATAAGAATTTTGTTCGTCTACAACAATATTAGTTAAATTGGCATTCTCTGCAAAAACAAAACTTCCGATAGAATTTACAGAAGCAGGAATAATTATTTCAGACAAATAGGTTGAACTAAAAGCATAATCTCCTATAGAATAAATCGATGATGGTAATATTATTGATTTCAAATGCCATCTAGTAAACGCTCTTTTGGGAATTTCATTTGCAGGATAAGCCTCGTTACTATAGCTCATATCGGTACCTCCCAATCCAACATAAGCAACAATAAAAGCATCGGTTATATCGATATCAGTTAATTTGAGCATTTTTTTCATTGTTACAAAATCCCGTGCATCAATATTACCGGTGAGGATAAGTTTTGTAACCGTATTTTTTTGCTCTTGTGATAAAACGGAGGAGAGTGTTCCCGGATCTGTCAATTCAATTGTCAAGGTTATTTGAGAAGAAGAAGCGCCAGCCTGGGTTACTGTAATCACCTTCGGGTCGAGTACATCTCCGCTATAACTGGTTGCATTGATTGCTATTTTTCCTATTCGTTCTGTATCCGTAGAATTAGCTGTGGCTACAATAGTTAATTGGTCACTATGATCCTGAGCTGTTGGTGAAACCGTCAACCATTCAGAATCAGAATTTGCCCGCCAGCCAACATTACTACAACTTAGTTCAATAACCCGGCTGCTTTCTGTTGATTTAAAATTAACTGTATCCTTAGAAAGGGTGAAACCGGGCATTTCAACAATATTCTGAAAATCTTTCCAGGCATATGCCGACTGATAAGCATCTAAAGAACCATAAGGAACATAAAGGTCACATTGCCTTGTGGTGTTCTTCTCAAAGAGATAACCTGAGGTTGGTGGACTAAAATTATAAACATAAATTGCCTTTAATGATGAACAAGAATTAAAAGCTGACTCACCCACAGAAGATACAAGAGCAGGGAGACTAATTAAGGTCAAAATAATACATTCTGAAAAACAAGCTTTGCCTATAGAGACAAGAGAAGCAGGAAGCGTTATGGAAGATAAATTAGTACAACTAAAAAAACTATAATCTCCAACAGACGTTACCAAAGGAGGGATATTGAATGTGCTTAAGCCATAACATGACATGAATGCACCTTCCTGAATAGAGGTTAATGATAAAGGAAGAATTATTTTTGTTAATGATTCTTTATGCTCAAAGGCAAAAGCAGGAAGTGTATTGTCAGGATATGCCGTAATATTTCCATTTGTTCCTTCGAAACCATTGTATTCTGTAATGCTTGCACTGCTTAAGTCAATTTCTTTCAGCAATGGCATTTCATCCCGAATAGTTTTAAAATCCCGCGCATCGATGTTACCGATAAGGGTCAGTTTTGTAACCGTATTTTTTTGCTCTTGTGATAAAACAGAAGACAGTGTTCCCGGATCTGTCAATTCAATTGTCAAGGTTGTTTGTGAAGAAGAAGCACCAGCCTGGGTAACCAGTATCTCCAATGGGTCAAGCCCATTGGCAGAAATAGTTATTTTCCCTGTCCTTTGACTGGAACTCGTATTAGCTATTACACCAATACTCAATGGCATACTATTATCATTTCCTGAAGGACTGACAGATAACCAACTTGCACTTGAACTGGCTTTCCAACCAATATTATTAGCAGTTAGTTCCACTGTTACGGTATCTCCAACAGCTTCAATCGCCAATTCTTTTTTAGAAAGAGCAAAGTTTGCCATTTCAACAATATTTGTAAAGTCCTTCCAATTATTTACATTTTTATATAATTCCAGGGTACCTTGGGGTACATATAAAGTACAATTTGTTTTTACTCTTGAATCGAATGTTTCACTGTCAATAACAGGGGGAGTAGTTGCATAACAATAAATTGTTTCAAGATTTCTACAAGCATAGAAGGCATTTCTTGACATCTTTTTTATTGTAGGTGATAATGAAACTGAAGACAACGAAAAGCAATTAGAAAATACAGCGATTCCTAGTTCTTCCACTGTAGACATTATCTCTACAGCTTTCAAGTTACCAGAATGAAAAAAAGCAAGGCTAGCAAAAGCTGTTACTGAATTCGGAATTTTATAATTTTCAGCAGTTTTTCCTTCCGGATAATAGATTAGTTTATCTTCTGAATAATCGAACAAAACTCCATCACGACTTGTCAAATACACATTTCTTTCATCCACCTCAATTTCAAGTAAGTTGATGCAAGAATAAAACGATCTTTCTCCTATACTTTCTAATGTTGAGGGGAAAACAATTTTGGATAAATTAACACAATTATAAAAAGCTGATGATGAAACAGATTCCGTATTCTCAGGTATTTCATATATAGTATTTGTTTTCCCCTGCGGATAATTAAATAATTCTTTACCATTTCGGAACACAACCCCATCAATATCTGAAAATGTAGTATTTTCAGGAGCTACTTTTATTGCCACAAGGGTTGAACACTTGTTAAAGGCATAATCATCTATTGTAGTAACAGACGCAGGAATAAAAATTGTACTCATTGCACAATTATAGAAAGCCCGAAGACCAATATATTTGAGTGATGCCGGCAATGATATTAATTGTAATTCTTTATTATTGTAAAATGCATCATCTCCAATTGATGTAATTGTAGCAGGCAATGATATTTCCCTTAATTTTGAATTTCCTGAACTAAAAAAAGCCCTTTCTGCCAGAGAGGTTATACCATTAGCATTTTCTAAATTAATTTGTGCGAGCACATAATCATTACACATCGTTTTCATTAAATAAATATCCGAGAAATTAATAGGACCAGTAACGGTAAGGTTCGTAATAGTTTGTTTCTCATCATCCGTTAGAACAGAAGATAAAGTTCCGGCCGTTTGAACGTCTACTGTTTTGGATATCTGTGCCTGCAGTACTGCCGAAAAAAGCAGGCAAACAGAAAAGGTAATAATTCGTTTCATATTCCAATTGTTTTGTTTACTTGTTATTGATTTTCAAGGATTTTATCTCCTTTTGCAGACACGAATTTAGTTTTCCGATAAGCGTGTATTTTATGATGCTTTCTCCTGCCAGAGAAATTTTCCACTCCCGATCCTGTTTAAATAGTTTTTGGATTTCCTGCGGATTAGAGAAATCAAGCACCGCTTCTGATTCTGCCAAATCAGTTTCGTAGATGGTTAATTGCCCATCCTCCTTCTGTTTCAGAATAAAATGTTCCTTATCTAATGTGATTATCATTAGTTGACTTTTGGTTTTCAGCAAACAAAATTATTCCGAAAAAGTCCACCTAAAAGAGCTACAAAAAGACTTTGCAGACAGACGGAAAGTCTCCATGTACGGATGGTAAAAAAATACGTATGAGAGGTAAAAAATACTTTTAGAGGTTCATTTTGTCCCTGAATTCTTTCAGGCTGCGGCGCGACATCTGCACCCGAACTTCAAAATCACCTTTCTTTAAAATGCAATCTTTACTGTAAATAGCCAGCTCCATTAAGTATCTGGTGTTGATAATCAATTCACGTTTTATCTGGAAAAAATCGGTGGATGGTAGCTGCTCCAGCAAATGCGCCAACGTATAATTTATTGGCAGGATAAGTTTATCATTTTCACCAAAAACAATTTCAATTCGCTTGGTTTGTATATTGCGCCAAAAGTAAATAATATCGGAAGTATTTACCGAACGAAAACCGGTATTGGAAGGCAGGAATACTTGTTTTCCTCCGGAAATATAATTTAAAATATAGTCGAGCTTCTGAAGTTGGGCATCTTTCTCATAAACAGCTAAAGCTTTGTTTACAGCGTTCTGAAGTTCAATCTCATCTGCCGGTTTTAGAATATAGTCGAGCACCCCTTCTTTCAACGCTTTTAAAACAAACTCATCGTGCCCGGTAACAAAAATAATGTATGGTACTTTTTCCAGATTGTTTTTTAGCCAAAAAAGCAAATCGAAACCATTCTTTTCAGGCATTTCGATATCAAGAAACAATACATCAGGCGAAATATCTTTAATCTTTTGAATTGCTTCATCAAAAGCCCTGGCGGTGGCCTTTAAATCAATTGCAGAAATATTCTGCAATTTTTTTGTCAGATCTTTTGTAGCAGACGCGCTATCATCAATAATAATTGCTTTGAGTATGTTCATTGCAAAATATATTGGTAATTTACTGGTATTTTAATGGTTACTTTTGTTCCCATCACCTGTTGTTGATCCTCATTATAAAGATCTGAAATTTTCCACTCGATTGGTTCCTTGTTCACCACATTCAAGTGTTCTGTTATCTTTTTCAGAATGAAAAATCCCATTCCTGTGCCATCGGTTCCGATTTCTTTTGCCTTTTCACGGCCAATTCCATTGTCGGTAATTTCAATGCATAAATAGTTACCCGCAAATGAACCCTGAAGATGTAAAAACCGCTCTCCATGCTTATTCAGCAAGCCATGTTTTATTGCATTCTCAACAAAAAGTTGGATAATCATGGAAGGAATGTTTACAGCAAGCGCTTCTTCCGGAACTTCAATCTGGTAAGCGAACTCTTTTCCCAATGCCATTTTTCTTACCTCAATATAATTTTTTACAAATTCAAGTTCCTTTTGTAAAGAAACAACAATTGAATCGGTGTGAGCATAGGTATAAATAACCAGACGCGAAATGGAATCAAGCAAATGCAATGATTCCTTAGTATTTCCGCTTTCAACCAGCTGGCGGAGATCAAGAAATAAATTTGAAACCAGGTGAGGGGATAACCGGTTTTGCACCAGCATTAGTTGCATTTGAAGTGTCCCTTTTTCGTACTCTTCTGCCATAAGTTTTTTCTGCGTTTCAAAAAGCTGTTTTTCTTTTTTTCTGCGGTAAGCAAATGCCCAAAACAAAAGCAATAAGAAAAGTAATAAAACCGATGCAATAAGGATAATTCGGTAATTATGGTTTCTTACAATTAACAGTTCCTGTTCTTTTTTAGCCAATTGTTGTTCTTTTAGCGATGTCATTAAACGGCTTTCAAGCTCATTAATTCGCCATGTGGTGAGATCATTTTTCAGACTATCCTGTAAGGTTTGGTATTTCTCCAAAAAATCAAGCGCCGCCCCTGTTTTGTTTTGCCTTCTAAAAATCTCATAGCTGCGTTTATAAAAATCAGTAAGTAACGATGCATCTATTGAAATATCTTCTAAAATCTTTTCTGCCTTCTCCTGATAACTATCACATAATTCGCGTGCATTTTTTTGAGAATAAACATAGGCCATAAGATTGTATGCCTGAAATTGCCCCAATTCAAATCCCAGTTTGTCAAAAACAGGAATAACATCTTTTAATTGATTTTCAGCGTCTGAATATTTTTGTTGCTTAATCAATATTTCGCCTTTGTTACATTTTATAAGGGCAACCAGGTACCCTATTTTTTTCTTCTCCGCTTCGTTTAATGCTTTGTTAAAATATACAATAGCAGAATCGTATTCCTCCTTATAATTATACATTCGCCCTATATCGTTGTACAGATTAGGCCGGGCGTATATATCTTTTACAGAGTCGACAACAGAAAGTGCTACCTGGAAATATTTTTGCGCGTAATGAAAATTTCGGTAGTCGACCATAACCGTTGCAATATAATCGGCGCAACCTAGCTTCCCTTCATAATCGTTCGTTCGTTCATATATCTGAAATGCATCGTTTATATATTTTAACCCTTTCTCAACCTGCCCGGTCCGGATATTTACCAACCCAAGATTTTGAAAAAAATACGATCTATATGGTTCATTGGGGCGGTTTTCAGTAAGAGACAAGGCTCTTTCAAACAAACCAAAACACTCCGTATAATTATACTGAGCCGAACGAAGCGCCCCCAAATTGCTGCATGCCCGCGCCACATAAAACGAATCTGCCCCATTTCCCGGAACAATACGCGGAAGCAACATCGCTACCGTATCACTATAATTTCTGGAACTTGTAAAATCTCCTAATCGACGCGCCAGCAAAACCTGTCTGTCGTACCAGGCAAGCCAAAGTACAGAATCCGTTTCTCCGCTTAACTTTTGTCGAAGAATAGATAGATAGTAAGTTGCAGAATCCGTTTGATTGGCTATTGTAAGCGAATCTATCTTATCCAATATTTTTTTTTCATCTTTAGAAAAAGAAAGGATTGGCATTAAACAAAAAATACAAATAATACAAACAAAGCGAAGCATTGGAAATGATTTGGTTTTCTACAATATTAATTATTTTCCGACTTCTAAAACACTCTGAATATCACAAAATATAGTTACACGTTATGTTTATAACATTTACGTAAAATTCTAATTAAAAGGCAAAATTTACCAAAAATTTTAGCGAATAAATTGATTTCAAATTCATGTAACCTAAATTAAATCTGCCAACAAGAATACGAAGCCCCACACAAAACCTTCAAAAACAAAAAAAGGAGCATTCCACTTTCATTTGAATTTTCATAAATTGCACTGCCGTTTAAAGAAATTTGAAATGGAAAAATTACGCTGGACAAAAGAGGTCTTTGGTTCGAAACTGGAGTTAACAAGAGGCAACGAACAAATTGGAAGAATCCAGTGGGAAAATATGTTAAGTTCAAAGGCACAGGCTGTCATAAATGGAAAGCTATTTACCCTGAACCGCGAATATTTCCTTTCGAAACTGGAAATATATGATACCAACGATCAATCTTTACTGGCTACAGTTATGGTTAATTTATTTAACCCGAGAAGTGATGTTGTTATCAACGGAAAACGTTTTGAACTTGAAATAAAAAACTTCTGGCAATCGCAATGGTCGTGGAAATTTAACGGAGAGGAGATTATCAAATACTGCTCAAACGAATTCATAACCAAAGACAAAGGCGACATTGAGGTAAATTCCCCGATGAACGATGAGGTTGACATCCTTGTATTACTCGGATTGTTTGTTCGCAACCAATTCATTCTTTTTATGCTACTCATTTTCACCATTATTCTTCTTATCGTTCTTTAACGATAGACGATATACCTAAAAATCCCTCAATATTTTAACTACTTTTGAATACAAATTATTTGGTTTGTTTCGTTTGCTTTGAAAAAGTAATTCATGAAAAAAATTATACCTTTTCTCTTTTTAGTTGTTTTTGGGTTTCTCATTTTCTCTTGTCAGGAAGATGAATTTACCACCAATCCCGATGTTAAACTCCAATTTTCAAGTGATACAGTTTCTTTCGACACCATATTTACAACCATAGGCTCCGTTACTCAGTTATTTAAAGTAAAAAACCCGCAAAGGAAATCGATAAATATCTCAAGTATTTCGCTTGCCGGAGGAGAAGAATCTCCTTTCAGGCTAAACATAAATGGAACAGCTACAGATAAAAGCACCAATGTTGTAATAGAAGGTAGAGACAGCATTTTTATTTTTGTGGAAGTAACCATAGATCCTACCGGGCAGAATCTCCCAATGGTAGTAAATGATTCGGTAGTTTTCAATCTAAATGGAAATATCCAGGATGTTAACCTCATCGCTTTTGGACAAGATTTCCACTTATTTAATGGAGAAACAATTGAATCGCAACACTGGTTGAATGACAAGCCATATCTCATTTATAATTCGATTATAGTAGACACTGACGAAACCCTTACAATTGATCCCGGGTGCCGCGTACATTTTCACAAAGGGTCCAGTTTATTTGTTAGAGGGACGCTGCAAGTAAACGGAACGTATGAAGAACCGGTAACTTTTCAGGGAGACAGGTTGGATGAAGATTATGCAAGCGCTCCGGGGCAATGGGGCGCATATACTACACTTAACAGCGGAAGCATTTATGTTTACGGGGGATTGCATTTCCTTGCCGGAAGTGTTGATAACTCCATTAACCATGCAACCATAAAAAATGCAGAGAAAGGAATCCAGGTAGATACACTGGGAATTCCAGGTAATCCGGTGCTGACTTTACAAAACACACGAATTGAAAACATGACCTTAAACTGTCTTGATGCACGCACAACTTTTGTAAAAGCATCGAACTGTATTTTTGCCAACAGCGGTTCTTATACGGTGGCTTTGCGCTATGGTGGCGACTATGAATTTAACCACTGCACAGTAGCCAACTATTACACAAGCACAACAAGAACCACTCCCGCACTTTTTCTTAACAATTACTATGAGTACGATGATGATACCTATGATTTCGATTTTAGCGCCTCGTTTAGCAACTGCATCATTTACGGGAACATGAGTAACGAAATTTCGTACAACGCTACCACAAGCAAAACATTTGAAGGTCAGTTCAATACCTGTTTACTAAATACGTACCTTGACTCTTCTGATGATGCACTTACTTTTAGCAATTGCATATTCAATGAAAATCCTTTATTTGCTGACGCATATGAGCACAACTATTCCATCGACTCGTTGTCGCCGGCCAGAAATATTGCCGATGTTTCTGTTGCCAATCTTTTCCCTACAGATTTAAACAACAATTCGAGGTTTACCGATGAGGGACCAGATTTAGGTGCGCTGGAGTGGATCCCCACAGAGGAAGAAGAATAAAAGCCGCTCCTGCGTACAAAAGCGGCTATATATATTGAGTAAGTTACCGATCCGCATAAGCAGTACAGCAACTTACGGAAAAGCACCAACAAGAGTTGATGCTTGTATTTTTTTCTATCTTTTACTTCACCTCCGAGCCATTTTTCACGTTCTGGTCAGGCGAAACAATAGAAAGCGAACCATCTGCATTCTCTGCACACAAAATCATTCCCTGCGACTCAATTCCTCTCAGCTTCTTTGGCTCAAGATTTACCAAAATAGAAACCTGTTTTCCAATTAAATGCTCCGGATTATAGTATTCTGCAATACCTGAAACTACGGTACGTTTGTCAATTCCGGTGTCTATTTTCAACTTCAGGAGCTTTTTGGTTTTGGCAACTTTTTCTGCTTCCAAAATAGTTCCAACCCGGATATCCATTTTCCCAAAATCATCAAACTCAACGCTTGCTTTTGCCGGCTTTGCTTTTGCAGATGCTATCTCGTTGGCTTTTTTTGTATCCAGTAGTTTCTTCAGCTGGGCTTCAACTTCGCTATCTTCAATTTTTTCAAAAAGCAATTCTGGTTTGTTCAATTTATGTCCTTCAGGCAACAAACCGGAATTTCCCAGCTTTACCCAATCTTGTTTTTCAAAATCCAGAAATCCTCGCAATTTTTCCATGCTAAAAGGTAAAAACGGCTCCAGGCAAATGGTAAGATTTGCGGAAATCTGTAAACAAATATTCAGAATTGTTTTTACACGCTCAGGATCTGTTTTGAAAACTTTCCATGGCTCTTCATCCGCCAAATATTTATTTCCCAAACGAGCCAAATCCATCGCATTTTTTAAAGCCTCACGAATCCGGAAGCTATCCAGGCTTTTCTCTACTTCGCCTTTTATTGTTGAAATAGATTTCAGCGTTTCCTTATCTGTATCTGTAAGTTCTCCCGGTGCAGGCACAACTCCATCGAAATACTTATGCGTAAGCACGAGTGCCCGGTTTACAAAATTCCCCAAAATAGCTACCAACTCGTTGTTGTTTCTTGCCTGAAAATCTTTCCAGGTAAAATCATTATCCTTGGTTTCCGGGGCATTGGCAGTGAGCACATATTTTAATACATCTTCTTTCCCCGGGAAATCCTCCAGGTATTCATGCAACCATACCGCCCAGTTCCTCGATGTGGAGATTTTATCATTTTCAAGATTCAAAAATTCATTTGCAGGAACATTATCAGGTAAATTATATGTTCCTTCTGCTTTCAGCATACTTGGGAAAATAATGCAATGAAAAACAATATTGTCTTTCCCGATAAAATGTAACATACGGGTTTCCGGATCTTTCCAGTATTTTTCCCATTCAGGTGTTAATTCCTTTGTGGCAGAAATATAACCAATAGGTGCATCAAACCAAACGTAAAGAACTTTCCCTTCGGTTCCTTCCACCGGAACAGGAACACCCCAATCCAGGTCGCGCGTTACGGCACGAGGCTGCAAACCGCTATCAATCCATGACTTACATTGCCCGTAAACATTGGGTTTCCATTCTTTATGTCCTTCCAGAATCCATTCTTTTAACCAAGGTTCGTATTGGTCAAGCGGTAAATACCAGTGCTTTGTTTCCTTTAATACGGGCTGATTTCCACTTATCACCGAAGTTGGATTAATCAATTCTGTTGGGCTTAACGAAGTACCACAACTTTCGCACTGGTCTCCATAGGCTTTTTCAAACCCACATTTCGGGCAAGTTCCAATTATATATCTGTCAGCCAGAAACTGTTTATTCTCCTCATCATAATATTGTTCAGATGTCTTTTCAACCAGTTTCCCTGTATCGTACAATTTTTTAAAAATTTCAGAAGCTGTTTCATGGTGAATTTGGGCAGAGGTTCGTGAATAAATATCAAACGAGATTCCAAATTTCCTGAACGAATCTTTTATTATATTGTGATATCTGTCGACTATATCCTGTGGAGTAACACCTTCATTTTTGGCTTTCAAAGTAATTGGCACACCGTGTTCGTCTGAGCCGCCCACCATTATCACATCCTCCTTTTTCAGGCGAAGGTAACGGGCATAAATATCAGCAGGGACATAAACTCCGGCCAGGTGACCAATGTGAATCGGACCGTTGGCATAAGGAAGCGCAGTAGTTATCAGTGTACGTTTAAAATTTGTCATTTTTGAAAAGCTTTAGAAAATTTCTTTTGGCCAGCAAAGATAGTGGATTTTTTTTGTGGTTACTTCCCTGAGTTCTACTGATTATCGCAATTGTATTTTTATGAACACTAAAAAATATCCTCCGATGTTTCTCCTAAAATATGGCCATCTCCGGGATGAGGAACGTAAAACTCCTCTGTTGCGCCGATGTAAACATCACCGTCCCAGCCATCAGAAGCCCAACCCATCGGAGAAAATCCACTATATCCCTGATAACCTGAAGAGCCGTTTGGCTCTCCGTTGCCTCCGGAACCACCATTTCCTCCGGAACCGCCACTCCCGTTAAGGCCTCCGGTACCACCATCGGTCTGCACATTAAACAACCTCTCATAACCCCGGCTATCTTCTGTAAAGTAAAGATAGACATCGCCCCCTCTTCCACCGGGGCCACCCAAACCGCCATTGCCTCCGTCTCCGCCGTCGCCACCACGATCACCAGGCTCCTGATGTTTTACTGAAATTGTTTCCCTTACAACTTCATCAACATAATAAGTTTCCTGTTCCAAAACCGTTTCTTCCACTTCTGTTTCTTTTCCCTCGGCATCCGTCACTTTCTTTATAACTTTCTTTTCTACATTTCTTATTCTGGGTTTTTTCTCCACTTTTTCCACTACTTTTTGCTCATACCAGATGCTGCCGTCAGCACCTCTGCCACCATCTCCACCTCTGCCGCCATTTCCTCCATTACCGCCACTGCCCCCAATGGCTGAAATGGAAAAAGAGCCACCATCCGGATTAACGAGATACCTGAATTCTTCACCGGTATTAAAATTTTGCGCAAATACATAAAGCAGGTTACAGTTCAACACCGAATCGTAATACAAATCGGACCAAACACCTACATCCGGAGCATCATACCCAGGCTCGCCATACTGCCCCGGCTCACCATTGCCTCCATTATACCCCGTACTGCCCGACATTCCGTTGGTACCCGAGAAACCGGAGATTCCACTTCCTCCCCTGAAATTTAAACGATAGGAATGCCGGTAATCCAGAAAAACAGTGAAAGTATCAGCAACGGAATAGTTTCTTAGCGATTGAACAATAACAGATGCCTGATGATTCTCAATATCCAGGAAATTTTCATCAATATAAAATTTACCTCTTTCCCAATATCCGCCATTGCCAGAAAAGGAAAAATGCTCTGACTCATCATTTCTGTTTAATTTTTTAAGCACTCTGCTCATTCCGTTATCAAATGTAGAAACAAGTACTCCATCAATCATAGCACCTGGCGCTTTATCAAAGTTGTTTTCAGGTTCAAAAGTAATTCTGGTCTCATAATTCAAAGGAATTAAAAGATGCTTCGCCAACTCCGGCTGTTTTTTAGGATACACCTTAAGTTCAATGTACTTTCCTTTTGATGGCACCAACTGCGGGCTAACCGTTATTTTGCCTCCTCTTGCAGTCCCTCCTGCGACTTCTACTTCATAACGCATCCACAACACCGAGCCTCCATCAACCCCCATCGTTTTCTTAACTTTACCGTTTTTATGATATGATTCTACTCCAATTTTAAACGATTCGCCGGGGAGAATCAATTGATGCCTGTCAAAAAGTATTTGTAACGAATCAGCTTTAAAAGCAAACAAAGATGCCTGTGCCTGTTTTAAAAATGCTATAATTAAGAAGTTAACAAACAGAAAGGAATAGAAGTATTTGTTTTTCATGGCTTTTATTGTTTAATATTAACAATGAGGCAAAAACTATTCCGTTTCTGTAAAATAATTGTACCGATTGATGTAATTTCGTACGTCTAATTTTAAAAGCAAATGCCAAACTTTACACACATTATCTTTGACCTTGACGGAACACTGACAGACAATACCAGTGGGATTCGCAATTCACTGTTTTATGCAATGGAACATATGCAAATTCATGGCTATTCGGAAGAGATTCTGGAACAATTTGTAGGCCCGCCTTTACAATGGGGTTTTAGCCAATTATTCGGGTTAAATGAACGTGATACCAAACTGGCAGTAGAATATTTTCGAGACTATTACAATGAAAACGGATGGCATGAAAATGAGCCTTATCCCGGCGTTTATCAACTACTGGAAGACTTACATTTTGCAGGTGTGAAAATGTACATTGCCACATCAAAGCTGGAAAAATTTGCGCAGCGGATTATCGAACATTTTGAGTTTGACAAATACATCATTCAATTAAAAGGCGCTGATTATGGAGGTAACAGCGCAAACAAATCAGGAATTATTTCTGATTTACTTGACCTTAACAGGATTAGACCTTCTGAAAAGATAGCAATGGTTGGAGATACCCTTTTTGATATTGAAGGGGGAAAAAGAAACGAACTTTCAACAGTTGCCGTGAACTATGGCTTTGGTAAAGAAGAAGAATTAAAGGCAGCAAATCCCGATTTTTTTGCAGAAAGCGTAGAGGAGCTTTATGAAATTTTGATGGGCTAATTTCATTTTGTACCTTTCTCGCCATAGCAAAATATAAACCATGCAGGTACCACCCTATATAAAAACAGGTTCAAAAATACATATTGTTTCTCCGGCCGGGAAAATGGATGAAAAGTATGTAATGCCGGCCGTTGAATGGCTTACTGAACAAGGCTACAAAGTTGAATTGGGAAAACATCTTTTTGCCCACCATTTTCAATTTGCCGGAACTGACGAACAACGGCTGGATGATTTACAAACGGCGATGGATGATCCGGAAACAGATGTTATTTTGTGCTCCCGGGGTGGTTATGGCACTGTTCGAATAATTGATAAACTGGATTTCACAAATTTTCAGGAAAAACCAAAATGGCTGGTAGGTTTCAGCGATATAACCGTACTTCATTCCTGTTTAAATAATTTGAGAGTTGCCAGTATTCACGGGGCAATGCCACGTTACTTTTTCAATGATAACGGACTTCCCAACGAGAACCTCACTTCGCTTATGCAAGTACTTTCCGGGGAAGAAATTTCCTATAATTTCAGTACAAATAACAAAAACCGGATGGGAAGTGCTACAGCTGAATTAACAGGAGGAAATCTTTCCCTAATCACCAGCCAGTTGGGTACCCGCTTTGATATTGAAACCAATGGAAAGATTCTTTTTCTGGAAGAAATTGATGAATATTTGTACCATACCGACCGGATGATACGTCAGCTAAAACTGGCCGGAAAACTGGATAAACTGGCCGGGTTGATTATTGGCGATTTTACAGATATGAAAGATAATGCTTCACCTTTTGGAGAAAATGTTCATGAAATTATATCGGAAGCGGTAAAAGAATTTGACTACCCGGTTGCTTTTGATTTTCCGGCAGGGCACGACAAACGAAACCTGGCTTTAACTTTTGGACAAACCTGGCAATTGGATATTTCAAAAGCCCGTTCAACACTAAAACTTCTTTAAATTAAAAATCCCCAAACAAAATGGTTTCACAGCGCGAAATAGGCGAAATGGCAGAAAAACTTGCCGAGCAATATCTATTAAAACAGGGATATGCAATTCTGGATAAAAACTGGTATTCCGGCCATTTAGAACTGGACATTGTAGCCCGCGATAAAAACGAACTTGTTATTATTGAGGTAAAATCACGGCACGGAATCCGTTATGAACATCCTTCGGAAGCTGTAACCAATACCAAAATAAAACGTATTGTAGAAGCAGCTGAGGCATACATTCTTGAAAAAGATATTGACCTTGAAACACGGTTCGATGTAATAACGGTAATATTCTTTCAAAAGAAATTTGAATTGGAGCATTTTAAAGATGCTTTTTATCCTACGCTTTAAATTTTGATTTCAGCAGGAAAAAATTACTTTTAACCCTTAATTTTAATTTCACAACCATGAATATTGAAGATTTACGCGCGTACTGTCTTTCGTTGAAAGGAGTAACAGAAGATTTTCCGTTCGACGAAACGACCCTCGTTTTTAAAGTAGCTGATAAGATCTTCTGCCTCACGGACCTGGAAGCCCCCTTAGCAGTGAATGTAAAAAACGACCCGGAAAAAAATATTGAACTAAGAGAAGAACATGCTGCAATAAAACCCGGCTATCATATGAACAAGAAACATTGGAATACAGTTGAAATTGATGGTTCGCTGTCAGACGATATGATAAAGAACCTGATCGATGATTCATATGATCTGATTGTAATGGCGCTTCCCAGAAAGAAACAACAGGAAATTAAAAATTTATAAACGATTACTATGCGGATTACGGCACTGGTATTTATTCTCGCTTTATGTTTTATTATTCCTGCATCAGCTCAGAAAGGAGAGGTTCCTTGTACTATTGAAATAGAGTTGAAACATACCCCAGTTATCAGCCAGGGGAGCACAGGTACATGCTGGAGCTTTGCCACTACCAGTTTTCTGGAATCTGAAATTATGCGAAAGGGCTATCCGGAAACGGATTTGTCGGAAATGTATTTTGTGTGGTATGCTTATATAAATAAATCAGAAGATTATCTACTTTACCATGGGAACAACAATTTTAGTCAAGGCGGTCAGGCACACGATGTGATGGATGTATTGCGCGAAAAAGGAATTGTTACAAATGAAGCTTTCCCAGGTAAAAAAATTGATGGACGCTTTCACCACCGCGATTTGGTAAACGAGTTAAATGTTGCTGTAACTGATTTAAACAAGAAGAAAAAAGATTTCGATGTGAAAAATATGCATTCCATTGAAAATATATTAAAAGAACATCTAGGGAAACTTCCAAACAAAGTAAAAACCAGTGACGGAAGTTATTCCCCCGCTGAATTCAGAGACAAGTTCAAGCTAAATGCTGACGACTATATTGAAATATCATCTTATTCTCACCATCCTTTTTATAAATCATTTGTGTTGGAAGTTCCCGATAACTGGGCGCACGAATCATACTACAATTTGCCCATGGATGAATTGGTAGAAACGATGGAATATTCAATAAGAAATGGCTATACCGTTTGCTGGGATGGCGATACAAGTGAAAAAACATTTAACCACAGTAAAGCATTTGCTGATATCGCTAAGAATGAAATTGGAAAAGTAAACCAGGAGATGCGGCAAAAAACTTTCTTTGACAGAACAACCACCGATGATCATTTAATGCACATTGTGGGTCTTTCAAAAGCACCGGATGGGAGAACCTGTTTTTACACAAAAAATTCATGGGGTTCCGAAAGTAATAAATTTGGAGGTTACCTGCATCTCACCAAAGACTATGTTCAGCTAAAAACTATTGCCATTTTAGTACACAAAGACGCTATTCCGTTGCATATAAAAACCAAACTAAACTTATAATGCAAGAGTTTACACTTACTTCAGAATACATTGAGCTTGTTAAACTTTTAAAACTGCTTCGCATAGCAGAAACCGGAGGCCATGCAAAGATTCTGGTAGAAGAAGGCGAAGTATATTTAAATGGAGAACAGGAATTCAGGAAGCGTGCAAAATTACGCCCGGGAGACCAAATCGACGTTATGGGTGAAAAAATTGTTATACAATAAAAAAAGGCTGCCGAAAAATACCAGCAGCCTTATTAAAATATATTTCAATTTTTTTATTTCTGAATATGAACATCCATTTGAGGGAATGGAATGTTGAGACCTTCTTTATCAAACGTTTTATACACTTTTTCATTTAGGTCAAAGAATATTCCCCAGTAATTGGCAGCTTCCGCCCAAACACGAACAACCAGGTTCACTGAACTGTCAGCAAGTTCCGAAACGGCAATAAACGGAGCCGGATCTTTCAAAATACGTGAATCTTCATTTATCAAGCGGGAAAGTACTTCTTTTGCTTTATCCACATCGTCGCCATAAGCAATACCAAAAGTAAAGTCTACCCTTCGTCGTGGTTCTGCAGAAAAATTAACCATCGAAGAAGTAGAGAGCCCACCATTAGGAATAATAATGGTTTTATTATCCGGTGTTTTTAATATTGTGTTGAAAATCTGAATTTCATTTACAGAGCCCATGTGTCCCTGAGCCTGGATAAAATCTCCTACTCTAAAAGGCTTAAACAGCAAAATCATAACTCCTCCGGCAAAATTTTGCAACGTCCCGGAAAGCGCCATGCCAACAGCCAAACCGGCAGCACCTAAAATTGCAATAAAGGAAGTCATTTCTACACCCATCATACCTGCAACCGTTACCAGCAATAGAATCTTTAAAAGAATACCTATTATACTATTAAGGAAACCACGTAATGAAGCTTCGATTTGCTTTTTTTCAAATGTTTTACGTAGTGCACCTTGGATAACTTTAACTATCCACCACCCAATAATAAGTGTAATAATAGCTCCAATGAGTTTGGGTCCATAGGTAACAATAACCCCATAAATTGCCTGAGAAATAACTTCAACTTGTTCCATAATTTTGATTTTATTTGAATAAAGATACAATTAGAAATCAGAAAATGTTCAACAAAAAAAGAGAGCTTGCAACTAACAAGCTCTCTTTTATATATTTAACAGTTTAATTATCAGCTGTAAACTAAGCTGTATTTCCTAAAAAATGCAAGGTATCATTTACGCTACCCAGCTTTACTAATTCCTGGTCATTCACCGATATATTAAAAATACCTTCAAGATAATAAGTGAAAATTTTCCAGTCAACCGTGTCAAATTTCAAATCTTCGTCATACGAAGCATCCGGTTTTATGTCCTTTTTTTGGACACCAGTTTTCCGAAGTACACGGTACAGATTTCTTCTAATCGTCTTATCTTCCATGTTTTCTGTGTTAAATGTTCTCCTTAAAAAAATCGAACAAATGACTTCAAAGGTCAAATATATAAATAAACAATGGAATACAAAGTTTGTTTAACACAATTTAACGACAAAAACGCCATAAGATATTTATATTCAGAACAATAAACAAAATATCGCCGCTTATTATTCTTTACGTTAATGTTAACCAATCTACCTTTAACAAGCTGTATACCTGTAAATCCAGGTATTTATTTTCATGAAATTCACCCGCTCGTTCAATTCCCTCCATCATAAACCCAAGCCTCCGGGGGATAGCTGCGCTTTTATGATTTCCAACCGCTACTTTTATTTGTAACCGATTCTGTTTCATCTTCATAAATGCATAAGAAAGCAACTTTTTCACACAACTGGTTATAATTCCTTTCCCTTGTAAATCTTCTATCAACCAATATCCCAATTCTGTTTTCCTGTTGTTCCAATCTGTATCTTTAAAACCAATTAACCCACCAAATACCTCTTGGTAATAAATACAGAAAATCTCATCTCGCATATATTTTCCATCGCCCGACACACTTTTAATAAAACGTTCGGTATCCGAAATATCACATGTCATCTCAACGAAAGGGAGCCATTGTTTTAGATATGACCTATTTTTTTCAATAGCCTCAAAAACTTCCGGTGCTTTTGAAAGCTCAATCTGTTCCAACCTTATTTTGTCATTTACAGCTAAAGATTTCATTTTGAAAAATTTTTCAAATCAATATAAAAAATCTGCTGATCAAAAGCCGGTGTTTTTTCACAAGATATCATTATTGTATCTTTTCCCTTAAAACAAATGCCTTCTGTTTGTGCATTATGCATATCGGTAATATCCATCTTTATTTTCTCCCCGTTAAAAAAACTATTCTTTGTTATATCTTTAAAGAGCCACACAACCGGCTCGAAATCATGGTAACCAACCAACGCCAGTGTTTGTTTATCCTTGCTGATATCTGCGCCGGTAACCAGGCAGCCAACATTAAATTTTTGGATGGGGTTTAAATCGTATTGTCCTTCCTTTTTGGGAAGCTCGTATACTGTTGTAGTTTCATTGCTCCAGTCTTTTGTAAAAACATAAAGGTTCCCTTTAAACTCAACCATAGCCTCACAATCAAAAGGAGTGCTTCTGGTTTTAAAATGAAAAGTTTCCTGATTTTTAAATGAGAAGCGGATTGCTGAAACATCTGCTTTTTGTTCAGCCGATTTATTGAGCTTGCTTTTCTTTAACTTATAAATTTTCTGATTACACCTCACCCCGTTATTATTCCCGAAATCGCCTATATAAATATGTTTCTTGTCTTGCGCAATATCTTCCCAATCAATATTTTTTGCATTCTGGAGATCAATTTCCCGAACCATTTCTCCCTGTTTATTTATTGCGTATATTTCACTTTCACCACCACTATCGTTAAAAGTCCAGAATAATTCGTCAAAAAATATTATACCTGACTCCTCATTTACTTTTTCAGGCAAATGAGGTATGTATGAACCAGGCTTTACTTTTAAATAAGTAATATTAGTAGTATCTGCCAGAGGAACGGAAACATTACTTTTTTGAGATTTAGAGGTGTAAAAGATCATTAGAAGGGCAAGTGTAAACAGATATTTCTTCATCTTTTTATCTTTACAACAAAATTAAAACAGCGGAACAAATTAAGTAAAATTTCAGAAAATGAAGATAAAAGCACTTCTGGTAGCCATGATTTTATCTGTTGTTGTTTCTTCTTGCAACAATGTCAACAAAAAAGGAAATGATACACTGGTTACCATTCAAACCGAATATGGCAATATAAAAGTAAAGCTATACGATGAAACACCTGAACACAAAAATAACTTTGTAAAATTGGTAAATGAACATTTTTACGACGGTTTGTTATTTCACCGGGTAATTAAAAACTTCATGATACAGGGGGGCGATCCATCGTCAAAAGGAGCTGAACCAGGAAAAAGACTGGGCGGTGGTTCAGCAGGATACACCATACAAGCGGAGATTATGCCGTATAAATATTTCCATAAACGGGGAGCGCTTGCAGCAGCGCGCACTGGTGGTCCAGGTAACCCCGAAAAACGTTCTAGTGGTTCGCAGTTCTATATTGTACAGGGCCACACATTCACAAACGGCCAGCTCGATACGCTGGAGACAACAAAAAATGCACAGCTAAAAAACCATCTGCTAAAAGAATGTCTTGATAAATCAAAAGACGATCTGATGCATTTCCGTGAAAAAGGCGATCAAGCCGGGTTTAATATACGTGTTGCTGAAATAAGAGGTGAAGCTGACAGCCTGTTTAATTCATCTTCAGACAAATTTGCCTACACCCCGGAACAAAGGGAAATCTACACCACTATTGGTGGATATCCGTCGCTGGATAACGATTATACTGTATTTGGTGAAGTAGTGGAAGGCATGGATATTGTAGACAAAATAACAGAAGTGGAAACCGACAAATACAATCGTCCGCTTGAAGATATTGCAATGGAAATAAAATTAGATAATTAGTATTTGCAGGGAAAACTCACAAGGTTAATTTTCCCTGCCATGAAAAAATAAGTTATGATTCGTTTTTTTCTTTTTTTTATTGTTAGCATTTTTTCTTTTGAATGTTTTGGGCAGTCAACAGTTGTGCAGGTTTCAACCAACCTGGGCAACATGAAATTTAAATTATATGACGACACGCCTCTTCACCGGGATGCTTTTGTAAAGTTGGCAAAAGAAAGATATTACAACGGTACACTTTTTTACAGGGTTATTCAGGATTTCCTGATTCAGGGAGGCTCAAGGAGTTCCATTGATGCACCCCCGGGAAAACAAATAGGATACGGAGATCCAGACCAAACAGTAAACGATGAAATTCGTAAAAATCATTTTCATAAAAAAGGAGCATTATGCGCCCCCAGGCAACCCGATGAAATAAACCCATTTCACCAATCAGATATATCGCAGTTCTACATCGTAAAAGGCCGGGTACATACAACAGGAGAACTAGACACTATGGAAATGGCTGTAAACCGCCCCATTCGAAAAAAAATAATTGATAAATACCTAACACCAGAAGTTCGGGAAGAACTCGAAAAATTAAAACAAGAAAAAAAAGTAAATGAATTCAGACAAATTGCGTCAAAAGTAAAAGACCAGATTGAAACAGAATACAATTTAAATCCAAACATATTAACGTTTTCAGAAGAACAACGAGAGGCTTATACAACAGTGGGGGGCTATCCGGATCTGGATGACAAATACACCATTTTTGGTGAATGTATTTCAGGCTTCGAAACGATTGATAAAATTGCCTCCTTAAAAACCGATGCAAACAACCGCCCTTACACCGATGTTAAGATTACGGTTACTGTTTTAAAAGAATAGCTTGAATATGAAAAAGAAAAGGGCAACAGAAGAAATAAGAACAGCAAAAAATATAGCTATATCGTTTTTGTTGATTTTTGTGCTTTTCTCGTGCCATACAAAAGAGAAAAAACAAACCGACAGCAAAACAGAGGCTAAGAAAGAAACTACCGACAACAACAATAATGGCTGGGAAGAAATAAGAAATGCCATTGTTAAGCTCGATTCATACGACGATAACCGTATCCTTGAATCGGGGCAAGGTTTTTTTGTTACCAATGATTTAATAGCTACCAAATACTCTTTAATTAACCAGGCTAACAAAGTGGTTGTAACCCCTTTTAATTCGAACAAAAAATACACCATTACCCAATATGTTGCATTCGACAGGATTAACGATTTAATCATTCTCAAAACCGACAGTCTGCAGCGCAAACCCATTGAATTACTTACAGATACTGTTCCCAAATCAGCAAAATCAATTTACATTTCTGCACCAGCAGGAAAAACCATTCAGCTCTTTTCAGGGAAAGTTTTAAACCTTGCTACTATAAAAGGGAACAAACTATTTCGCATTACCAACAATATAAGAAAATCGATGTTTGGAACACCAGTTTTGTTATCCAATAGAAAAGCCTACGGAATAGCATTCTCGGCCATTGCAAACTATGAAATGCAAAATTTTGCCATCCCCTCAACATATATTTCAGAGCTACTTTCGAAACAAAAAGAAAAGCCGGAAACACTGGAATCGCTGCGATCATTTTCCAACGAAGAAATAGCTGCCGAAAACAGGAAAATAAAAGGGTTGGTGCTGGAAACAGATATGGGGAATATTACCATCCGTTTATTTAATGAAACTCCAGAATACCGCGATAACTTTATACGGCTGGCAAAGGAGCATTTTTTCGACAGCTTGCTCATTCACAGGGTAATTAAAGATTTTGGTATTCAAAGCGGCGCTGCCGATACCCGTTATGCTGAAAAAGGTGATATCGTAGGTTACAAAGGACCAGGGTACACTCTTCCTGCGCACATTGTTCCGGGGCTGTTTCATAAACGGGGCATGATTGGCTCGCCAAGAAAACCAGATACAAAAAATCAACGTAAAAGATCAGAAGGTTCGCAATTTTACATTATTTCCGGGAGGAAATATTTTGATACAGAACTAAACGATATTGAAAAAGAAAATAACTATAAATTCACCCCGGAGCAAAGGAATGCTTACAAAACGGTTGGTGGCGCTCCGCATCTGGATGGATCGTATACTATTTTTGGAGAAGTTGTTTCAGGAATGAATGTGGTAGACAAAATTGTAAAAGAAGAAACCGATAAACGCTGGCGCCCACTCGAAGATATCCGGATAAAAAAAGTAACCATCCAAAACTAAACTCACAATGCACCTGGAAGTACATCAGTTTAAGATTCAGTGACAAAAAAAAGCTATGAGTAGAAAGTAATGATAACTTCAGAAATTCAACCGTTAACTTGCAAATAAATCAGCCATTTCCATACCGTCCTGTAACCAGAAGGCCTGCATACCTGCCTTCTCTGCTCCCAATGTATTTTTCTCCAAATCATCAACAAAAAGTGTCTCCTTTGGATTTACTCCTGACAATTCAATTACCTTATTAAATGCTTCTACATCAGGTTTTCTCTCATGTATTGTATGTGAATAAAAATCTTTCTCGAAAAGCGAAGGAAAATCAACATTGAACTTTTCTTTAAATTCCGCATGAAAAAGCCTTACGTGAATTTCGTTTGTATTACTGAAAAGATAAATACGATACCTTTTTCGCAACTCCTGTAAAACCTGTAAACGACGAAGAGGAAAATCCTTTATCATTGCATACCAGGCCTCCTCAATCTGACAATTTGTTGCAAATGGATTATTTATAACACGCCTAACCTCATTGAAAAACTCTTCCGTAGTAATTCTTCCTACTTCGAATGCATAAAAAACCGGATCAGAATATGCATGTTTACTATTTTTTACATCCGGGCTCAACCCCATTTTCTGAAAAGCTTCCACAGATGCATCAATATCCAGGTTCACCAAAACATTTCCTAAATCAAAAATGATGTTTTTTATATTTGAAAGGTCAGGCCTCACGTTCTTTCTTTTTTAAATTTTCCGAATATAGATATTAAAATACAGTTTTATAAAAATTAAAAGTAAACATTATCCTACGATTAGGTTAAGTAAAACAAAAACCACTACGAATACGGGAGCTAAATATAGACGAGACTAGAGTACCGAGTAGTGAAAATTACATAATTTGATAAGAGCAAGCAAGTTTCACTTTTTGATACTTGCGTCCTGGTTCTGTTGAATTGCAGGATTTTATCTATATTCCCATCAAAAACAAAAGATGACCAAAATAGCAATTATCGGAGGTTCAGGATTTGAAGATCCTGCCATTCTTAAAAATCCGGGAGAGATTGAAATAGAAACGCCCTTTGGAAAACCAAGCTCTACATTTAAAACCGGAAAAATTGAAGGTGTTGATGTTGTACTTTTATCACGGCACGGTCGCGATCATTCCATCGTTCCTTCTGAAGTAAACAACCGTGCAAATATTTGGGCTATTAGGGAACTGCAAAGCACACATATTCTTGCAACAACGGCCTGTGGAAGTTTACGGGAAGAGATAAAAAGAGGAGATGTAGTAATCCCCGACCAGTTTATTGATTTTACACGCCGCAGAGCTGTTACTTTCTATGATAAATTAGAGGAAGGCAAACTTAACCACACTCCCATGGCCGATCCGTTTCATCAGAAACTTAGAGATAACTTAATTTCAACAGCCGGCAAACTCGGAATCAGTTTTCATGCTTCAGGAACGGTAATAACCATTGAAGGCCCCCGTTTTTCCACCCGGGCAGAATCGCATATGTTTCGTTTGTGGGGAGCCGATGTAATAAATATGTCTGTTGCACCGGAATGTATTTTAGCCAACGAGTTAGGAATACCTTATGCCGCCATCGCCCTAAGCACCGACTACGATTGCTGGAAAACCAATGAAGAACCTGTTACATGGGAAGAAGTCCTAAAAGTATTTAATCGCAACATAAAAAATGTTATTCAATTACTTACTCAAACCATCGCAACCTTTTGACAAATATCCCATTTATGCTTCTTAACATATTTATACTTTTGTTTTTGGCATAACGTTTGCTTTCTCCAGTAAAAATGCTTCAAAGCCAAAAAAAGAGTTCATTTAACCGTTCAGTTAGTTCTATATAAATCAGTCAGCACAACGTGTTGACTAACAATTCCCAGCGGTGTCTTCCAAAAGATACCGCTTTTTTTATATCTTCGTTTTAGCCTAAAAATCATATTTCTGTTATTAGCCTTAATTATTCTTTCTTCTGAAAGATAAGAGCCACAAAATATTTTTTAAATAATTGGAACACTAGATTATTCTTCAGCGTAAATTTACATGGTTAAAAGAATAACATAAGTCATTCATTTTAAAATTAAAAGCCATGGCTAAATTTCAAGAATCTAAGAAAAATGTGAAAAAAGCTCCTCAAAAAAGCTTAAAAGAAAAGAAGGCTGAAAAAGAGAAAAAAAGGCAAGAAAAAATGAATCTTATGGAATTAAACGTGTTTTTGAAGAAAAGGTCGATTAGCACACAAAATGGTTGTATTTTTTTTGCAAATCTATTTTTCATTTTAGCTTTCTTTTTTTTGTTGGGCTGCGAACAGAAAGGGTTTCAGCAGCCCAATGTTATTTTTGTATTTGCCGATCAGTGGCGCGCCCAGGATTTTGGATATACAGGAAACAAACAAGTTATAACACCAACTATTGATAAGCTGGCTGCCGAAAGCGTAGTTTTTTCCAATGCCATTTCCGGGTGCCCGGTTTGTTGTCCGTACCGGGCCAGTTTAATCACCGGGCAATATCCTCTAAAAACCGGTGTGTTTTATAACGACAAACCTTTAAATCCGGAAGTTACAAGTATTGCCAAAGTTTACAAAAAAGCGGGATATATAACCGGATACATCGGGAAATGGCACATTAACGGGCACCAGCCCGGAGAAACAACTGAAGAGGCCCGCCAAAAATTTATTCCCCGCGAACGCCGTCAGGAATTTGATTTCTGGCAAGTGCTTGAATGTACGCACGATTATAATAACTCATACTACTATGAAGATACACCCAAAAAACTTAAATGGGAGGGTTATGATGCCATTGCACAAACACATTCTGCGGTAAATTATATCACAACAAAATCAAAAAGCAACCAACCCTTTCTACTGTTTCTTTCCTGGGGGCCACCACATGCCCCCTACAATACAGCACCTGAGAAATATCAAAAAATGTTTTCAGCCGACCAAATTGAAGTTCGCCCCAATGTACCAGAAGAGCTACGTGAAAAAGCCAGGAAAGACATTGCCGGATATTATGCACACATGGCTGCACTCGACGATTGCATGAAAGAACTATTAGCAGCCTTAAAAGAAAACCATATTGAAGACAATACTATTTTTATTTTTACTTCCGACCATGGCGACATGCTATATTCACACGGGCATGTAAAAAAACAACAACCATGGGATGAATCAATACATGTTCCTTTACTGCTCCGCTATCCGAAAAAAATGGGCCATTCAGGGAAAACGATTAAGATGCCTGTAAATACACCTGATATCATGCCCACATTATTAGGACTTTCAGAAATAGAAGTTCCTACGACTGTGCAAGGAACCGACTTTTCAAAAGTGATTACAGGCGAAGAAGAACCACCCTACGAGTCGGTTTTAATTCAATGCCCGGTTCCTTTTCATCAATGGAATTATAGCCGCGGTGGAAGAGAGTACCGTGGCGTGCGAACAGAACGCTACACATATGTTCGTGATTTAAACGGTCCGTGGCTTCTTTATGACAACAAACAGGATCCATTTCAAATTAGCAACCTGATTGGAACAGATGAATACATATTTATCCAGTCTGATTTGGAAAACCAGTTGCAGGAATGGTTACAAAAAACCGATGATAAATTCCTGCCCGGAAACGAATACATGAAAATGTGGGGATACAGCTGGGACAATAACGACAGCTTAAAAGTGCAGTAGTCATAAATATAATCGTTACTTTCCCAAAAAATTTTAACAATGAATTTCCAAGAATTAATAAATCAACGGCAGAGCGTACGAAAATATATTGATAAACCCGTTGAACGTGAAAAGTTAGAACAACTTGCAAAAGCTGTTCACTTGGCACCTTCTGCCTGTAATTCGCAGCCATGGAAACTTATTTTTGTAGATGAGCCGGAGCTAAAAGATAAAGTAGCAAAAGCCACTTTCAGTAAAACTATTTCTTTTAACAAATTTGTAGTAGAAACACCTGTAATTGCCGTATTGGTAATTGAAAAAGCAAAATTAATTGCACAGCTTGGAGGGAAAGTAAAAGATCAGGAATATGCGCAATATGACATAGGAATTGCTGCGGCACAGTTTTGTTTGCAAGCAACAGAACTTGGGCTGGGAACCTGTATCCTTGGTTGGTTCAATCAAAAGAAAATACAGAAACTTTTACAGATTCCTAAAAAAAGAAAAATTGGATTGGTTATTACCCTGGGGTATGCACCGGAAGATTACAAGCTTCGTAAAAAAATCAGAAAACCACTTGATACGATTTACGGATTCAATTCATACGAATAACACTTTCAGGCTAAAAACTGTTGAATATAATTCCGGCTGGTAAGAATTGCACTTTTAATATCTTCTTCGGAGCCTTCATAAGCTTTGTCCTCTACTTCAATACAAACTGGTCCGCGATATTTTACAGATGTAAGCGCAGAGAAAAAGCCTCTCCAGTCTACATCGCCCAGTCCGGGAATTTTTGGAGAATGGTAATCAAGTGGATATGCCATTATGCCCACTTCATTTAATTTATTTCGAAACACTTTTACATCCTTTAGGTGAATATGAAACAACTTTTCATGAAAATCATAAATGGGTTTCACCTCATCCATTTGCATCCAAACCAGGTGAGACGGATCGTAATTTAACCCAAAATTAGGACTGGGAATGATCTCAAACATTTTTTTCCAGATGGCAGGTGTGGTTGCCAGATTTTTACCTCCCGGCCATTCATCGCGGGTAAAAAGCATTGGGCAATTTTCAATAGCTACTTTTATATTATTCTCTTCTGCAACTTTTATAATACCAGGCCACACTTTGGCAAATTTCTCTAAATTATCTTCCACGCTTTTAGCCGGATCCCTACCTATAAATGTGTTTACTACCGGAATTTCCAGTGAAGCTGCAGCCGAAATAATCTTTTTAATGTGTTCAATATACATTTCTGCCTGCAACTCATCGGCATCCAACGGATTTGGATAGTACCCCAAACCCGAAATATATATATTTTTTTTCTTTAGTATGGTATTGATTTCTATTCGTTTTTGCTGACTAATTTCGTCAACATTTATATGCGTTACCCCGGCATAACGACGTTCGGCTTTTCCTACGGGCCAACACATCATTTCCACACATTTAAATTGATTTTTCGAGGCAAATTGAACAACCTCTTCAAAGCTCTTTTCAGCAAGAATGGCGCTTACAAATCCTAAGTCTAACATAGTTTATGGTTTTATGCCTATAAGCTACACATTTTTTAGGAATTAGGAAACCGCATTTTTCTTATTTAACAAAAAGGAACTAATTTATTTGACTTTATCCTCAAACACCCAAGTTCCTGAATCCGGATTTTTCTCGATAAAGACATTTTGTGCATCGAGCGCTTCTCTTTCGGTATCAAACTGGCCGATGGCTACAATATAAAAACTCCCTCTTTTCCCTAAAGGAAAGGGTTTATAACCTTCGATATCAAATTCATCTATAAATTTCGGTACATTCTCCTCTTCTTTAAAACTACCGCCAACCAGATAGAACTGCCCTTTTCCTTGCGCCTGTTTTTCTTCAATTGAATCAGAAGGAGAGAGTTCATCTTCCAACGCAGCATTGCTTTTGATACCTGTTGTATCATTCGCTATTGAATCTGTAAGCGAAACCTCATTTTCAGCCGGTTGTGCTTCTGTAATTTTTATGGGAGTTGTAGCTTTACTATTTTGTTTATTGTAAAGAAAAATACCAGCGCCGATTATAGGAATCAGTATTAGTAAAAACCACAGCCACCCCGCTTTTTTCTTTGCTTCTTGTTTTTCCTGCAGTGTTTCCGCTTCTGCTATCTCATACTCAGGTAATTTTTTTTCTTCTGCTACCTGCGGCTCAGAAACAGGCAACTCTGGCTCTTCAGGTTCTGACTCTGTAATTATTTGATTTTCATATATTTTATTTTCAATATCAACTTCAGACGGCTCGCTTTTCTCTTCCTCAGGCTTATCATCATTTTTCTCTGGTTCAGGCTGTTCTTCGTATTCAGTTTTTTCTTCAGGCTCAACTTCTTTTAGCGAAGTAGCTTCCAGCCCAAAAGAGTCGAGCAATAAATTTTCCTGTTCAGAAGCTTCAAATTCAATTTCATTATTATCATTTAGGAAAGAATTCCAATATTTTCAATCGTTATTCTTTCCCCTTTATCCAGTTCATAAAGAATATTCTCTCGCTCTTTTTCAATTTCTTTAAGTGCATCGAAATGAGAAATATTTTCATTCCCGGCGATGTATCCAACCAAAAGACCATCATTATTTCTTATTTTCTGGTCAAAGGAAATTTCTTTTGACGGAGGGATAATTTCATCGTTCTCCGGATTGATTTCGGAAGGTTTATAATTGGATATAAAAGCTCCAAACCCCGGAATAATAACGATTTCATTTTCTAACAACAACTCGTGGATACAGGCACCTATTTTCACTTTCTTACTTTTTGATTGTAAATTTAAAAAACATCTACTGAATTTGTGAAAAACAAAAATAAGTTTTTTATATAGCTATTACTGTGAATGTGGAAACCTTTCCATTCTTTATACACTGAAAATTTTTACTTTTACGTTTCAAAATAAAAATCATGACAAATAAAATTTTAGTGACCGGCGGAACAGGTTATATAGGTTCACACACAGTTGTCGAACTACAGGAATCTGGATACGAGGTAATTATCGTAGACAATCTTTCAAATTCAAATATTGATGTACTGGACAGTATTTTTGAGATTACAGGGAAAAAGCCGGCTTTTGAAAATTTTGACCTGGCAGATCGTGAAAAAACAGATGATTTTTTCACACGCAACACAGGTATTGCTGCCATTATTCATTTTGCGGCATCAAAAGCCGTTGGAGAGTCAGTAGAAAAACCTTTGCTGTATTACCGTAATAACCTGGTTTCTTTAATGAATTTGTTAGAATGCCAGATTAAGTACAACGTTCCCAACATTGTTTTTTCATCGTCGTGCACAGTATATGGTCAGCCTGAAAAATTACCGGTTACAGAAAGCACGCCGCGAAAAGATGCTGAGTCGCCTTATGGAAATACCAAACGGGTAAATGAAGATATTCTGCATGATACTATTGCTGCCAATCCACAATTGAAAGGGATTGCACTTCGCTATTTTAATCCAATCGGCGCCCATCCATCTGCTTTGATAGGAGAGCTCCCCTTAGGAGTTCCGCAGAATTTGGTTCCCTTTATTACCCAAACTGCTGCCGGATTAAGAGACGAATTAAAAGTATTTGGCGACGATTATGATACCCCTGATGGCTCGGCAATCCGCGATTATATTAACGTGGTAGATTTGGCAAAAGCACACGTAGTAGCTATTAACAGATTGCTAAAAGAAAAAAACAAAGCCAATTACGAGATTTTTAACCTGGGAACAGGTACTGGTTTATCGGTTCTGGAAATTGTAAAAAGTTTTGAAAAAGCAACTGGTGTTAAATTGAACTATAAAATTGTTGCCAGACGTGCCGGCGATATAGAAAAAATATGGGCTGATACTACTTACGCAAACGAAGAACTGGGCTGGAAAGCTGAAAAAGAGCTGGAAGAAACATTGATTTCTGCATGGAAGTGGGAAAAAAAGGTAAGAGACATTAAATAATATGTCTGTTATTTTGTGTTTGAATTGATGTTACTTTTTCATTTTATAAAATGATTCTGTACATTCACATAAAATACAAAACCTTAAACCAAAATGGTTGTTTAATCATAAGTTCTGGAAATTAGCATAAAAAAATACAAGCAGATGAAAATATTAATAACCGGAGGTGCCGGATTTATCGGATCTCATGTAGTACGGCTTTTCGTAGAAAAATACCCTGAGTATGAAATTGTCAATCTGGACAAACTAACATATGCAGGAAACCTGGCCAATTTAAAAGACATTGAGGATAAACCCAATTATGAATTCGTAAAAGGCGACATTGTTGATAGTGATTTTATTCAGCAACTGTTTGAAGAAAAAAAATTCGATGGAGTTATCCATTTGGCTGCGGAATCGCATGTAGACCGCTCTATATCTAATCCTACAGAGTTTGTTTTTACGAATGTAATTGGAACTGTAAATCTTTTAAACGCTGCAAAACATATATGGAAAGATAACTTCTCCGGTAAAAAATTCTATCATATTTCAACTGACGAAGTATATGGTTCGCTGGGCAAAGAAGGTATGTTTACCGAGGAGACCCGGTATGATCCGCATAGTCCGTATTCGGCATCAAAAGCAAGTTCCGATCATTTTGTTCGTGCATACAATGACACTTTTGGTGTACCGGCAGTAATTTCAAACTGCTCCAATAATTATGGCTCCTATCAATTCCCTGAAAAGCTTATTCCGCTTTTTATAAATAACATAAAAAATAAAAAGCCGCTACCGGTTTATGGAAAAGGTGAAAACATTCGCGACTGGCTTTGGGTGGTAGATCATGCACGAGCCATTGATGTTATTTTTCATAAAGGAGAAATTGGTGAAACATACAATATTGGTGGTTTTAACGAATGGAAAAACATCGATCTCATTCAGGTAATGTGCCGAGTAATGGACAAAAAGCTTGGCAGGGAAAAAGGTGAGTCTGAAAAACTTATTACTTATGTAAAAGACCGTGCAGGGCACGACCTGCGCTACGCAATTGATGCCACAAAAATTAAGAAAGAACTGGGCTGGGAACCATCTCTTCAATTTGAAGAAGGAATTGAAAAAACCATTGAATGGTACCTGGAAAACGAAGACTGGATGAAAAATGTTACTTCGGGTGATTACCAGAAATATTACGAAGAACAATATGTAACAAGATAATCCAAGTTTAAATAATATTTTGAAAAAGAGATGCATGCATATGTGTCTCTTTTTTTATGTATCAAACACGAATTTATCGGGGAATAGCTTTTGACAAATAAATGGTTGCCCCTATTATTATGCTGGCTAAAATACTGGAAATAGTGCCGATACTTATTTCTTTAAAGGTCATATAATTCATTTTGTACATCAAAAAGAATATAACAATTGAAATAAGAGGAATAGCAATCCAACTGATTATCAAACTCCTTTTATATGCTTTTACATTTTTTTCATAGCTTTCTGCCTTTTGCTTGTAACTCTCAGTCTCCGATTTCAATCCTTGTATAAACGATTTATTATCCATGATAGAATCCAACGCTACATTCATATTACGCATATTATGCTCTTTCTTCATCATAAAATAGCCATCGTTTATAATCACCGACTGAATTTGTTTATCATCCAGTAAAATAGGCCCGGTTTGCGAAAAAATAACCACCGGAATATCTTTATAGGTCTCCCTGAATTTCTTCAAAACTTCAATACCCAGAGGCTCCCATGCACTATCTACAGCTTTTTTTGTTTCTTCAATTTGCTCATCCAATTTTTTAAGCTGTGCTTCTGCCATTTCCAATCGGTTCGAAAAATCATTTTTATCATCTTTTGGGTGATACAAATCCAACAAGACCAAATCCGGTTCATCTCCTTCAATCCGTTCCAGTAATTTCCGAATATCTTTTTCTTCTTCAATCTTATAAGGCCGATCTTTATGCGCCTCTTTAAATGCGTTAATAAACTTTGGCTGGTCGTCGCAAATGAGAATTTTTTTTCTTGGCATACTATTCATAAGTTGAGATTAAAGGCTTTGACTAATTTAGATTAAAAAAATTAGATTTATGTTCTGCCAATTCAAGTTTCAATGCTGCTTTTCTATATTTAGAATCGATTTAAGGAAAGAAAAAAATCCTTTTATCGGATATTTTAGAAAGCGTATCTTTGCAAAAAATTAAGTAATGAAAGAAAGCCTTTTTGGAAAAACATTAGCAGAACTGCAGGAACTTGTTGTTGAACTTGGACTACCTAAATTTAAAGCCAAACAAATTACCGACTGGCTGTATAAAAAAGATATTTCATCCATTGATGAGATGTCCAATCTTTCCAAAAAAGCACGCGAAATACTAAATGATAAATACATACTGGGCCTAATTGCTCCAACAAAAATTCAGGCCAGCATCGACGGTACAAAGAAATACCTTTTCCCAACCATTCAGAATAAATTTATTGAAACTGCCATGATTCCTGAACGCGAACGAAAAACGGTATGTGTGAGTTCGCAGGTAGGATGTAAAATGGGATGTTTGTTTTGTTTTACTGCCAAGCAAGGTTTTCAGGGACAACTTTCCGCCGGAGAAATTATAAACCAGATAAAAAGCATTGAGGAAGCCGGAGAAGTTACCAACATTGTGTACATGGGAATGGGAGAACCCTTCGATAACCTGGAACAGGTTTTAAAAAGTATTGAAATCCTTACATCGGAATGGGGGTTTGCCATGAGCCCGAGGCGCATTACTGTATCTACCATAGGAATTATTCCAGGAATGCTAACTTTTCTTGAAAAAAGCGAAGCTCACCTGGCAGTTAGTCTTCACACGCCATTTAACGACGAAAGAAGAAATCTGATGCCGGTACAGGTAGCATATCCAATAGAAGAAGTTATAGAAGAGATTAAACATTGGGATTTTGGCCGGCAGCGCCGCGTTTCATTTGAATACATTGTTTTTGAAAATCTGAATGATTCTCCATTGCATGTAAAAGAACTGGCCCACTTACTCTCCGGATTAAAATGCAGGATTAACCTAATTCGGTTTCATCCGGTACCCGGCACTCCGCTGAAAAGTCCTTCAGACAAAGTTATGCAAGGATTTAAAGATGCGTTAAACCAAAAAGGAATACTTACTACCATTCGTGCTTCCAGGGGGCAAGATATTTATGCAGCATGCGGGTTATTATCCACAAAAGAACTGGTAAAGAATTGATTATTCCAGCTAACCCAATTTATACATACATTGAATTTCAAGATCAGGTTTTCTATTCACGGTTCAGTCCCCACTTCTTCTGAAAATCCGTATTCAGATCAAAATCCATAACAAACTTTACTACACCTGTGTAGTCATCAATTCCTTTTTCTACCTGATTTGTTTTCAGGTAAGTATCGTTTACTTTGGTTGCAACCCTGTCTACTTTGTCGTTTCGCAGCTCTAACCAATGTTTTCTGATTCTTTTAAAATCATCTTTCACAGGCTGTTTTAACTCTTTTACAATTTCAGGATACTGCTTTAAACGATATCCCTGGTACAGAAAAAAGCGAAGCACTGAAATATTTGCAGAATATTGCAATTGTTTTGAACTGCTTTGTGAACAAACGAGCCATGCATAAAAATTTGCTTCTGCCTCGCTGGTAATTCCAAGCTGATGTGCTTTCTCATGTGCAAGCACAAACGGGTACTCTACGGGCAAAATAAAGCTGTTTACATGCACCTCGCTAAAAAAAGGCCCGTAATACCCTGAGATGCCTGCCTGGGCAAAAAAACGGCTAAAAGTAATACTTTTCGGGTGTCGTTTCCCTGCCGGATATTTAATTCCAAGTGCAGGTGCCAATTTCTGATAAGAAGCTTCAATCTGCTTGTCAATTTCTTGCTTATCAAATTTCTCAAAGTTGGTGTATGAATTGTTGGTTTGATTAATTAATGACTTTAAAATGGGTATAAATTCAGTAGTATCTGCTTTTCTTTCAGGTAACGTAAGACGAGTATTTACTCCAGGCCGGAAATAATTAAAGCCCCAGAACAGATAAAAACAAGTGTAAGTAAGTGCTAAAACATTCAACACAATCTTGCCCGATTGTCTCCATGTTATTTTCTTACGAATTCGTAAAAAAACAATAAAGAACAGAGAGAAAATAAGAAGGATATAAAAAAGATCGTCAAGCGAAAATGGAAATTCCTCACTTATAGTTGAAAGTACACTTGCCAAAACCGGATACAACTGCTGTGAATACACTTTTTCTACCCACTCTGCTTTTTGTATAAAAAGACGAGTTAATACAAAAACAACCAGCGCCAGTAGCGGAAAAATCCAGGCTCTTATTTTAATCTTTACTCTTTGCATTATCTGTAGCAAAAATATCTGAAGCTGATTAAATCAACAAACAACATTAAAATTTGTCGTATATGCCATTGAACATTACTCTACTTTATTCTTTATTAAGTAATATTTCATGATACAGTAACGGATGCGATTTTTTATTTTACTATTCCTCGTTTTGGGGAGAATAACTGTACCTGCACAAAGCAGAAGTACTGAAAACTGGATAAATTATGGCAGTAGTCATAAATCTAAGTGGCTTCAAATAACGCCGGGCAAGCTCGGCCCGAATGCATTGCCCGTACCGGAAATGGATTATGCCAGCATTGAAACGCAATCAAGTTTTAAGGCAGGAATTCACTCCCATTTTATGAAAGGCGACACTGCAGTTAACTCCTATCTTGCATTTCAATGGACAGTAGTTCCTGAAAAAGTGGCTGTTAAATTATGGGGGTATCCAACTGAAACATTTCACATGACAAATGAGGTACGTGATGAACGACAGATATACCACGATGATGAAGGCTGGCAAACAGCAAACGGCGATTTATGGATAAGTACATTTATTCAGCTTTTAAAAAACCGGAAAAAATGGCCCGATATCGTTTTGAATTATTCAATGAAAACAACTACCGGGACTGTTGCCGATGCCCGCTATACCGATGGCATGGCGCACTATTTCTTCCTTTCTGTTGGAAAAAGTTTCCTTCTGCATAACCCTGTTATTAATGAAATAAGAATTGCCGGAATGGGAGGTTTTTATGAATGGCAAACCAATAAAGTTGAAATGGCCCAGGATGAAGGACCGGTATTTCAGGCCGGCATAAAAATAAAACATAAAAGCTTTATTTTGGCCAACGAATTTGGTGAGTACAATGGTTACGATGCCTACAAATTTATTGGGGAAAAGGGATTTAACCATCCTATCGTTTATCGGTTAAAACTGATAAAACAAAGTAAACATTTTGATTGGAAACTGGAATATAAAACCGGTTGGCAAGACTATAATTATACAACTTTTAAGTTTGAGGCCGCCTATTATTTTGATATTTAAAATACCGTCTGAAACAACTATTTTTCTTATACTTGTAGTAATAACCATATCAAAAAATAAGCCTAATGTTCAAAATTTATATTGCTATGTTTTTACCTGTTTTTCTTCTGGTTGCTCTAAATATGCAAGGACAGGAATACAATCAGGCACAGATTAAAAAGATTCACAATAATGCTCTAACTGTAGATACTCACTGCGATACTCCCATGGCTTTATTAAAAGAAAGCTTTGATGTTGGTAAAACGAATAAAGCTCCGCAAAGCCGGGTAGATTTTCCAAGGATGAAAGAAGGTGGTTTAGACGCCATATTTTTTGCTGCTTATACCGGCCAAAAAGAACGAACTCCGGAAAATACCGAAGCAGCCTATCAACGGGCAAATAAAATGATTGATTCCACTCATGCTGTATGTACCCGATACAACAACATGGCAGAAATTGCAACAAAGGCAAAAGATGCAAAACGCATAGAAAGAAAAGGAAAACGTGCTGTTTATATAGGAATGGAAAATGGTTTCCCCTTGGGTACTGATATCCATCGTGTAAAAGAATTTTACAATAAAGGTGTTCGTTATATTACACTCAGCCATTCATCAAATAATGATATTTGTGATTCATCGACCGATAAAAAGGGACCGGAACATAACGGATTAAGTGATTTTGGTAAAGAAGTGGTAAAGGAAATGAACCAACTGGGGATTATAATAGATGTATCGCACATTTCCGATAAAGCATTCTACGATGTAACAGAATTAAGTAAAGCACCTGTTATTGCATCCCATTCGAGTGTGCGTAGTATCGCTCACCATCCGCGTAATATGAGCGACGATATGATTAAAACATTAGCAAAAAAAGGAGGAGTAATCCAAATTTGCCTCCTCGATGACTATATAAAAGATCCGGATACAACATCAGTGCGCTATCAAAAAGAACAGGAAATAAGAAAAATCTTCAACACCACATTTAAAGCAATGAGTGATGAAGAAAAAGAAACTGTGCGAAAACAATGGAACGAGCTGGATGAAAAATATCCGAAACAATTACCAACGGTAGCTGATTATGTAGACCACATCGACTATGTAAAAAAACTGGTTGGAATAGATTACGTTGGTATTGGTAGCGATTTTGATGGTGGTGGAGGTTTGGCCGACTGCGAAGATGTGAGTCAGATGCCAAATATTACCGCAGAAATGCTGAAACGTGGGTATACCGAAGAAGAAATTCAAAAAGTATGGGGCCGTAATTTTTTCAGAGTTTTTAAACAGGTAGAGAATTTATCAGAAAACATAGATTAGTATTATTCCCTTCGAATCTTTTAACAGATTTTACTAATTAAAATAAAAAATTAAGAATTTAAAAGGCTTATTATAAACCTTTAACGGATTTTACATTCAGATTTAACTTTTATTAAACTGCTAATTTACAATCCATTACTAACTTAGTAACTAATAAATAAAATCTACTAAATCATGAAACAAAAATCCAATTTCCTTATCATTTTCTTTTTTGTAAGTTTTTTTTCGGTTAGTGCCCAGGAACCGTTAAAAATAGGACATTTAAATTATCCGGAATTACTCCAGAAAATGCCAGAAACAGATAGTATACAATTGGTTTTAAGAAAAGAAGCAGATGAAATGGAAACGATGTATTCCGAATTAATCAAGGAGCACGAGAAAAATGTACAAAAATTTGACACAGAAAAAGAAACTTATTCCAATTTTGTGCGAAAAAATAAAGAGTCGGAACTCATCGAAACTGCGAGTAAAATTCAGAAATTTCAACAAGATGCCAATCAGCAGTTACAGAAACGAAATATCGAATTAATGCAGCCCGTTTATACAAAACTTAATAGCATTATTTCAACAGTCGCCCGAAAAAGCAACTATACCTATGTACTCGATACAAGCAACGGAACGGTTGTTTTTTATTCTCTCAATAGCCAGGATTTAACTCCTTTGATTTTAGCTGAAATGGGAATTAAGCAATAAACGGACAGGTATTCAAATCATAATATTAATCAGTAAACATCTTCGTGTATACAGCCTTTATTTAACAGTGCTTCCCAAGTGAGAGGGCTTTTTACATTGTCATTCTCTGCATATTTTTCCAACATGTGTTGAATGGTATCTTTAACCTCTTTTCCCATCTTAATTGAACCGCAAATATAAATATGTGCTCCCCTGTTTAGCCAGTTGCAAAAATCAGTTGCCTGCTCTAAAATTTTGTCTTGCACATATATTTTCCTGTCCTGATCTCTTGAAAAAGCTACATCCAGGCGTTCAAGCAGTTTATGCTCTTGCCAGTTCTCCCACTCTTTTTGATAAAAGAAGTTGTATTGTCTGAACTTTTCACCAAAAAACAGCCAGCAATCTCCATTAAATATCCCGGCTTCTTTTTCTTCAAGAAAAGCTCGGAACGGAGCAATTCCCGTTCCGGCCGCAATCATAATAACCGGGCTGTTGTCTTTGGGCAAACGGAACTGCTCATTTTTAACCACCCGAATCTCTGTTTTATGTCCCGGCTCCAGCCAGTTGTTCAGGTACGACGAGCAGGCTCCGTTACGCAATCGCCCACGATTTTCAGCCTGAACCAATTTTACAATAAGATGAACTTCTCCGGGATGTTTAGCCAATGCTGATGTAACCGAATAATACCGGGGTTGAATTTTTCGCAAAATATTTACCAATTCCTGTTCTCCTCCGTTAAAAGGAAAATCAGTAACTAAATCCAGCACATCGTTATTTTGCAGATAATCATGCAACTGTTCTTCATTTCCCATAAGTTCGAACAAATCTTTATTGTGAGTAAAGACAAAGTACCTATCCAAAACACCTTTACTTAAACTGGTTAATTCCAGTTGTTCACGAAACAGTTGTTCTAATGTTACATTCTTATTTTCATAAGAAACCGTTATTTGCGGATCAACCTTTAAATATTCTGTTAGTTTTTCAACAAGTTCTGTAGGATTTTGAGGTACAATTCGAATGGAGTCTCCTGATTTGTAATGAAACGATTCATCATTTACTGATAACACAATATGATATGTATCGGGTTCACAACCTTCATTTAAAAGGTACTTACTTTTAACTTCTGCATTAAAAGTACTGTCAGGAGCAGACGAGATTAAAGCGGGTACATCTGTATTTTCCCCATTTGTTTCATGGTAGGTTGAAAGTATACCAGATATCCACGAAGTTGCAGTAAGCTGAAATTCTACATCGCAATCTACACGATTATAAAAACGACGGGCTCCCAATTCTTTAAACCGTAAATCAATATCTTTTCCTGTTTTACAAAAATGCTCATAACTACTATCGCCTAAAGCACAAACCGAATAATTCAGATGAGCCAAACTTGGAGCTTCGTCAGAAAAAAGATTAACAAAAAACTTTTGCGCTGCATCCGGCGGATCTCCTTCACCGTGTGTACTTATTACTATTAACACCGAATTTTCATGCGTAAGCTTCTGTGGTGAATACCTTGCCAAATCAAATACTCCGGTAGATATTCCGTTTTTCTTAAAAAGTTTCTGTGCTTCCTTTGCAATAAACTCTGAATTTCCTGTGTGGCTGCCATACAAAATAGTTAATTCATTTTGCTGGCTCTTTGCCTGTTGTCTTTTAAATATTTTTTTTAATGTTGTCCCGAACATTCTATCTTCTCTCTTAATATCCTAAATTATTGAAACAGTGGTTTTCTTCGCTTTTTCTTTTTATTCCACCATACCATAAATCCCGTAACCGGTAATGAAGCACAGATCAAACTAATTATAAAAGCAAGAATTTTCCCTGGCATTCCCCAAATAGCACCTACATGAATATCGTAGTTTGCCGTTATTAATTTCTCTCCTGCATTTTTTTCATCATGATTTCGTTGTTTCAAAAGCTCCCCTGAATATTGATCAAATTGCAATTCATGTGTTTTATAATAAACGCCTGCTTTTTGCTGCACATAAATATTTAGTGGCGCCACACTGTCAGCTGGTGGAACAATCCTAAAACCTGCGGCATCTGAATAATTTAAGCGGGCAAATTCCAACGCTTTATCCATGGGACTGATAATTGTACTTATTTCAGACGGAGTTGATTTTTCCTGGCTTAAATCAGGCGGAGTAGTTGTACCACTTGCTGCCACATAAACAGCTGCCTGAAACCATTTAAACGACCAAACCATGCCCGTGAGTGCAATAACCAGTGCAAACACGAGGCTGTAAAATCCCAATACATTGTGAAGATCGTATGTTTTACGGTACCCCGGGGTTTCTTTTTTCCATTTTATCCAAAACAAATTTTTTGCACTTCGTAAACTTTTAGGCCACCAAAGTACCAGACCTGAAATAAGTAAAATAACAAATATAAAAGTTCCCCAACCTACAATGGGTTGACCAATAGGTGTATTCAAAAGCAAGCTCCAATGGATATATTTTATTATGTTGAAAAAATCATACTTTTCATCGTATTCTTTCTTAATCGTTCCGGAATAAGGATCGACATAAGCTGTAATATAATATTCAATGGCTCCAAAATAGGTAATTGCATCCGGATTTCCTTTGTAGGAATAAAATCCCCAACTTTTGTCGGGCGAATTATAAACGTTAGCCCAGCCAATTTTCCTTTCCGCCCCAAAATCGTTTTGTACTGTTTCCCATAACTTACTTACCGAAACAGTTCCATTTGCTGAAGGTGTAACGTGCATTGCATCATACCGGCGAGCTTCGGTAATTTCTCTGCTAAACACATAAATACACCCTGTTAAAGAAACAATTAAAACAATTATAGCAGAAGCCAGTCCCAACCAAAGATGTACTTTGCCAATGAATCTTTTTATCATATTTTGTTGCTTTACAATTTCACATAATCTTTAAAACAGCTAAGGTTCCTCTCTCCAAAAGCGGAAAAAGGAACCCTTTATGATGAAAAATAAGGAACTTTAAAACTTATAACTCATATTTAGCCGAAAATTAATTCCGGGTTCAGTTTGCCAGTAATAATAATCAGCGTATGCACTACCCGAATATAAATAATCATCCAAAAGGTTGTAAACATTTAATCCTATTGAAAATTGATCATTTTCCCATGATAAAGCAGCATCCATACGGAAATAATTTGGAAGCTCCGCCAGGTTATCGGTGGGCCATGTCCAGGTAGAACGATCAATCTGATATTGATATCCCCATGCCAAACCCAATCCTTTTAATCCGGAATTTTTAAACTGGTATTTTAACCATCCATTTGTTATGTGCCGGGCATGTCCTGCCAGTTTTGTCCCTACTACTTCCGGATTTGTATCTTTTGTTACCTCAACATCTGTATTGGCATAATTTAAAATCAGGTTTAATCCTTTTGCTATTTCTCCATTAACATCAAACTCAATTCCTTTAGACTCAGCTTCACCAATTTGAATACTGTAATTAATATCAGAAGGATCGGTTGTTAATACATTCTCTTTTAAAATTTTATAAAATGTTAATGAAGAATTCCAGCGCCCATTTGCCCATTTACGTTTAATTCCTGCCTCCAAATCGTTACCACGAACCGGTTCAAAAGCATTTCCTTCTTTATCAGCACCCGATTGAGGAATAAACGACTGGTCGTATAACCCATACACAGAAGTGTTTTTATCAATAGATACACTTAAACCTGCACGCGGAGTAAAAACCTCGTCGCTTGTTGTAGCACCGTATGTTGACCCTTGATAAGAAGTATATCTTCCGGCCAAAGTTAATAAAACTCGATCATCAAAAAAGCCTAACTCATCCTGCACATAAAGTCCGGAATAGCGAATGGACTGATTAGCCAGATAAGTTCCAAATGAGCGTTTCCGGATGCTTTGTGTACGGTCGAAAACAGGCATTACAGAAGACGGAACAAAATGAACAGGATTTTCAAAAGAGAGAGGGTTATTCGGGCCAGCCAGTGGACCTCCCTGAAACCAGTCGGCAAAATATTCTTTATGTCCCAAATCGAGTCCGGCTAAAATTCGATGGTGAACAGGACCTGTTATTTCATCTCCATTAATAAATATTTGTCCGAGTTCTGCTGTACTTAATGCATCCCAAATTCCAATTCCCCTGTAAGTTCCGGCAGTAGTAACAGAATCGGGCCAAAGTGAGCTTCCCATTTGTTTATACGATAGGTATGCTGCTTTTGCGGTTACTTTCCAATTGGGATTTAACTCGTGTGTGAATGTAATAAATACATCATGTTCATCAATATCGGTAGGATCGATATTTGGTTCGCTTAACGTATAGCCACGGGGTAAAGTTCCAAAATCATCTTTTGAAAAAACATAGGCAGCTCCAACAACCGACATTTGCGAGTATTGATAAATATATTGTGCCGTTAACGAAGTTGTTTCGTTAAAATTATAGGTGAAAGACGGTGCAATGGTATAACGCTTATTGTATTCATAATCGCGATGCGACTGCTTCGTTAACCCCATTATATTTAAACGATACAATAACTTTTTGTCATTACTTAGTTTTCCGCCAATATCCATTGTTGCGCGTAAGGTATTAAAAGAACCATAGGTAAGAGACACCTCTTTTTGCTGATTTTCCTGTGGTTTCTTTGTTACTACATTATAAAAACCTCCTGGTTCACCCGAAGACAGCATAAACCCAGCCGGTCCTTTTACAAACTCAATCCGCTCTACAATAGACACATCTTCTGTTAATGGCCCCCAGGGCAGATCCACATTCATACCATTACGAAAAGCAGGAAGTTTAAAACCACGCATGTTTATACTGGCAAAATTTCCCCAGTGCTCAATCATTTGTGCACCGCTGGTATTCCGGGTAACTGTCTCCAGCATGTCAATAGTTTGCTGATCATCAAGCAAATCTTTTGTGATTACCTGAATATTCTGAGGTACATTTAATAAAGGAGTACCCAATTTTAGTGCTTCTGATGGACTTTCAACTCTGTAATTTGAAAATTTATCGCCCGTAATAAGTACCTCTTCAATCTCCTGATCTCCCTTTTCCATTACAATATCAGGAACTTTTGTTTCCTCATTGGCAATAACATTAACTGTACGTGTTTCGGTTTGTAAACCAACAAATGAAGCTTTCAGAGTATATGTTCCGGGCTTTACTTTTGCAATTTCATAGTATCCGTCAGAATCAGCTAATGTTCCTGTTGCTGTTCCTTCCAAACCAATATTAACAAGCGAACCTTCACTCGCGGATGGAATAGAAATTTTACCACTAATTTTCCCTGTTTGTGCATATATAGAGACACTCGCCAAGCATGCGAGTAAAATAAACAATTTTTTCATCTTTTATACTTTATTTAACATGTATTCAGGGGGCAAAAGTAGGGTGAGTGCACAAAGTGAACAATCACAATAAATAGTGATTTTTAGTGGATCACTACCCATATATTATAATCAACAAACTTCGAAGGGTAGTATTAAAAATGTATTTATTTTTGAGGGGTTGATAGTATATCCTTTTATTATTTTACAATCCATTCCTCAGGATCAAGCTTTTGATTTTCGCGCCAGATTTGAAATTTCAGAATTGATTTATTACCATCATCATGATCAGTAAAAACAGTACCAATATTTTGCTTTGTATCTACTTTATCACCTTTTTTTACAGTTACTTCCCGCAAATTAGAATAGACGGTAAGGTATTTTCCATGGCGAATAATTACGGCTGTATTCCCACCGGTAATGCCAAAAACACGGCTCACCTCTCCATTAAATACAGCGCGCACTTTTGCACCGGCTTCCGTTGAAATATTTATTCCATTATTTCTAATTTGAACACTACTAAGCACCGGATGAGCGTGGATACCAAAATGCTCGGTAATTATTCCTCGTTCTACCGGCCAGGGCAACCGTCGTTTATTTTGCTCAAAATTATCGCCAACTAATTTTTGTTCCGGAGTTAACGAAAAGGCCGGAGCTCCTTCCGCTTTATTCTTATTTGCCTCTTCCTCTATAATTTTTTGAATCTCTTGTTCCAGTTGCTGTTCTTCGCGGCGTTGTTGATTTAGTTTTTGCTTTAAACTGCGTTGCTGTTTTTGCAATTTTTGTACAATAGAATTTTGTTCACTTTTCTCACCCGCCAGTTGATTAGCCTCTCTCTTTGTTTCTCCAATTAATTGTTGTTTTACTTCTTTTTGTTGCTCAAGCCGGGTTACCTGTTCATCCAATACTTTTTGTAAAGACCCAATTGTTTCTGCTTGTTTCTGGCGGTATTCCGTATACCTTCTCATATACAGAAAACGACGATAAGCCTGGTTAAAATTATCGGCAGAAAGCAAAAACATTATTTTGTCTGTAGCATTCCTGTGGCGATAAGCAGAACGAATTAACTTATCGTATTCCTCTCTCATTTTCTGCAAATCATCCTCCATCATTTCAACGGCCAGCATGTTATCATCAATAAATTCCTGGTACACACCAATCTCGCCATTGATGCTTGAAATAAGTAAATTGCGTTGATTAATTTTGTTATTTAATAACCGGAGCCTGTTTAGGGACGATTCTTCGTTTTTTTCCGCTTCTTTTAGCAATTTTGAAGTATACTCAATCTCCTTTGCCGCATCTGCTTTTCGTTTCTGTAAATCGTTTAGCGATTGGGCAAAACAAACCACTTGAAAAAACAAAAAAATGATTGTTACTACCAGTGCCCTCACACAATTACAATTTTAATTTATTTAGATATTAAACCCTCTGGCTCATTAAAATATTGCTTTTGTTTTGCAATTTCAAGGAAGAGAGAATTTTTATTTTTCCCAACATACTAAAATCAGCGTTCATTTATTTTTATCCTATCGTATTTATCAGGAATTTTAAAATTGAATGAACCTATCTTCTCCGTAGAAAAACCATTCATTTTTATGTCCATTTCCACAATACCCTGAGGAGAAATAAACTTCATTGAAATAGAGCCCGGAAAATCATTGTTCCTTACGTTGGTAAAATCGTCAAAATCCATTTGCATTTTCCTGCTATTTGTTTTATCGTCAATAGTAAGTTTCAACAAAGCAAAATTGGCGGGGTTAAAATACATTTTCTGTAAAACCAATGCATCCTGGTCAAAACGCTTTAACATGCGATCCATTTTTCCTGCTTTCCCTTTTTCTTCAATCTTTTCAATTTTCCTTTCTTTCTCTGACTGAATTACATACATACCAGAATCTATGTAAGAAATAAAATTTCTGAAATCCTTATCTTTTTTATCACTTCTATATGAAAATGCATTATTTGAAAGAATGGATTGAATAGTTATAAAATCCAGGTCGATATTTAATGCTTTACTTAAATATGAGTAATCATCAATAAAATAATTGCGTTCAATATAATTAACATATTTAACGCTATCCGGTGTTAACAATACACGACCAACAGGAATATTTAGCTTGCTTATAGATACCAGTATTTGTTCGTCTTTTACGGCTTTCAGGTTTGCTTTAAAATTGGTTTTGCTGTCATTATCTGAAAACTGGCAATTAATTCGTTTTATGGTCAGATAATCATAGTCAAATGCATTTTGTTCTACCTTTTTAAGCAGCCTTCCGGTAGGAATTGGTTTTGCCTCTACTGTTGGAAGTTCGCGAACCGTGCGGCAGGAAGAAAAAAACAAGACTACAGAAAAAAGAATTAATACCGTAAAATGAATGCGGTTCTTTACCATTACTTACTCTTCAATGTATTTTTCTTCTTTAATCTTTCTATCCAGTATTGCTGAAGTACCTCCGTTATCCTTCGCTTTTTCCCAATACTGTCTGGCTTCGTCGGTCTTTTTGAGCATGAACAAAATATCGCCGTAATGCTCAAGTAGTGTAGGATTTTTATCTCCTCCGTTACTTATTGCCGATTCTATATAAAATTTTGCCAGTGTATAATCTCCGCGTTTAAAAAGCACCCAGGCATGGGTATCGAGATATGTTGGATTATCCGGAAATTTTTCAATAACACGTCCGCTCATTCGTTCAGCCTTTTCCAAATCTCTGCCACTTACCGACAAATAATAAGCGTAATTATTTAATGCAATGTAATTATCCGGATCCAATTGTACTGATTTATCGAAAAGTTCAAAAGCTTCATCAAGTTTCTTCTGTTTATATAAAGCTTCTCCTTTTAACATTAAAAATTGCCCTTTCAACTGCTCATTATCCACTACGTAATCAAGCCCCTCATCGGTTATTGAAATGGTTTCGTCGTAATTTTCAAGCTGAACACAAGCCACTGCATGAAGGAAATATACCTGCGGTTGATTGGGAAACAAATCTATGGCTCTTTTGCTGTGGTTGTAAAGCGAATCCCATTGCTGCAAATCGTTATCAATAAACAACACACGTTCCCAAATCATGTAATCGCTGCTTTCTACATCTATAGCATTCAAAAGTTGCGTACGAGCTTCTGCCAGTTCATTCTTTTTCAGAAAAAAATCAGCATAAATAGTATGAACCAAATATTCATCCGGATTTTTCTCTATCAGCAATTTTATCAGTTTTTCCTCTTTATCCTCTGTTATTTTTGATTCTTCCGGATTAGAAGTCAACATCATATACATCTGCAGTTTGGTTTGCAAATCCACTTCGTCACTACTAAATCCTTTCAGGGTTTCCTCAAATGACTCATCCACTTTTCCCTGGCTCAAATAAAAACTAGCAAGTGAAAAATGCACGTATCCGTTATTCGGATCCATTTTGAGAATTTTATTGTAATATTCAAAAGCTTTTATGCTATCCCCCTGACTTTTATACAAATCTGCTTTTAATCCGTAATATTTAGATTCTTCCGGATTGTTTTTAATCAGTTTATCAATCTCTTCAAATGCTTTCTCAATCTTCCCTTCCGAAACATAAATTTGCTGTTTTGCCACTGATATTTGCTCATTAATACCAGTTTTTGCTTCCATTGCATCATACGCTTTTATAGCCTCTTCATATTTATTGGCATTGGCTAAAAGCGCTGCTTTCATATACAAATATTCTATATTTTCCGGCTCTTTTTGCAACAGTTCATCGTACAAATCTGCTGCTTCAGAAAACTTACGCATTTGCTGATAAATTTGAGCCAAAAGCAATTTATACCACTTATTCTGACTATCAATAGTTATGGCCTTTTCAAGCAGTAAAGAGGAACTTGTATAATCGTTATTTGCAGCATGAATACTTGCCAATTCATACATTGCTGTAGATGAATTTGGATTTATATTGAGGCAACTGGATAACAACTGAATTGCCTTCTGGCTGTTTCCAAACATTTTTTGTTTTAATGCCTCTACAAATAAATACTCAAATTCCTGCTGTTTCTGGTCGCTAAGCGCAGTGGTATCCGTTTTTTCACTTTTTACTTCCTGAACTTTGGTGTTTTCTACTTTGGTATTTTCCTGTTTAGCAATACTCTTTGTTCCTGAACATGAAACGATTGTTCCGGCCAAAACTGCCAAACCTAATCCTCTTATAATATTTTTCATTTTTTCAATTTTTCCCTGTGTGGCCAAAACCACCAGATCCCCTTTCGGTTTCTTCCAATTCCTGTACCAAACTCCACTGCACAGTTTCGTGAGAAGCAATAACCATTTGGCAAATACGTTCTCCGTTCTCTATAACAAAATCATCCTGCGAAAGGTTAATAAGGATTATTCCTATTTCACCACGATAATCAGCATCAATAGTACCAGGAGTATTCAATACAGTAATTCCTTTTTTTAAAGCCAAACCGCTTCGGGGCCGAATTTGGGCCTCATACCCTTTGGGAATCTCTACATATAATCCGGTTGGAATTAATTTTCTCTCCAAAGGTTTTAATGTTACCGGTTCCGACAAATTTGCTCTTATATCCATTCCTGCCGACATTTCTGTGCTATAAGCAGGAAGCTCGTTATTTGATTTATTTACAATTTTAATCCGCATTAAACTACTGATTTTTGAAAGAGCGCTAAGATACAGAAATTAAAAGAGAACCCCGTCTGAATTAACAATATTTATACATTTCAAACGAGAATTTAAATGATTGGTTAACAATTATATAATCATTAAATTAACCAATATATCATCGGAAACAAATACTCCTTTACGCGATAAAGTAAAAACATCATTTTTCTGTAACACTTTCCCTGATTGCTTGTATTTTTCAATTGATTTTACAAAATAGGAAGCTCTCTCCTCACCAAAATTTTCCACAATATATGCAGAAGAAACACCCCACTTTGTACGAAGCCGAGTTAAAATATATTCGTTAAACTTTTCTTTATCAGTTAATTTCTCTATTTCAAAAAAAGGCTCACTTTTTTCGTATGCATTAAGGTAACCTTCAAGGTGAGCAAAATTCCATTGACGGGACTCGCCATCAAAAGAATGTGCAGAAGGACCTAACCCCAGGTATTTTTTTGCAAGCCAATACGATGTATTATGTTTTGAATACATACTATTTTTTGCAAAATTAGATATTTCATATTGCTCAAAACCGGCCTTTTCTGCTTCGTTTATTAAACTGTTAAACTGTTGTACACTTTCTGTCTCCTCCAGCTCTTTCAATGTACCTTTTTTTAGCCAGGTATAAAACGGTGTTCCTTCGTGATATGTTAAATGATAAGCCGAAAGATGATGAACAGGAAGCTGAAAAACCTGTTGTAAACTATCCAACCACTGTTTTTCAGTTAGATTGGGTAAGCCGTAAATAAGGTCGACACTTATATTTGAAAAACCAACTTTCCAGGCATTTTCAACTGCTTGTATTGCCTGGCTCTCATCGTGCCGACGATTCATTTTCGAAAGATGATTATTATGAAAAGACTGTATCCCAATACTTAAACGATTAACACCTGACTGATTTAGTGCAGCCAGATAATCGATAGTTAAATCATCAGGATTAGCTTCAAATGTAATTTCAGCCTGAGGTGTAACCTTAAATTCAGAATGTATAAAAGATAAAATAGTTGAAAGTTCCTGACTTGTTAAAATAGATGGAGTTCCTCCCCCAAAATAAATGGTTTCAACAGATTCTTCCCCTAAATAATTTTTTCGAAGTTTTATTTCTTTTTGCAAAGCTGAAATAAACTTATCGGTTAATCCTGTGTTTACCGTTTTATAAAAATCGCAGTAATAACATTTTTGCCGGCAAAAAGGAATATGAATGTAAACACCTGCCATACTTTTTGTTTCTTTGCCAAAATAAATTTTACTTAAAGCAAATGAAATTATTATCGTTATTCAAAAAACCACTCATCTGGCTTGCACTAATTTGCTATGGTTTATTTTTACCCTCGCGCGACCTTCCAATGAAACCTTTTCTGTTTAAAATTCCGCATTTTGATAAATTGGTACATTTCGGTCTCTTTTTTGTTTTTGCTTTGCTACTTTATCGTCCTTATAAACAACTAAAATTTAAATATTTGTTATGGGCGCCATTAACAGCATTTTTGTTTGGAGCCTTGCTTGAATCTGTTCAACGGACAATATCAGCCACCAGAGATACCAATATTTATGACTTTATGGCCAATACTGCCGGCGCACTTGTATCGATTCTCTTTTATTATTTTCTTGTTTCGGGGAAAAAATGGGAACGCTTCTTTTAAAGTTTCACTAAATCTTCAAATTTATCAATGTCTTTACTTATAACTTCGAGTGTTGTTTCCTTGTAAAAGGTTGTGATTTCACCTCTTAGTTTATCATATTGAGCATGAACCGGACAAAGCGGTTTTGAAGGATCGTGAGTACGACAAGGTTCCAAACTAATCAAACAATTGGTAAAAAACTCCTCTCCGTCTACTTTTATAACAATATCCCATAATGTGATTTCAGCTGCTTTTTTACCAAGCGCAAATCCTCCATTAGGTCCTTTGGTTGAAACCAGTAATTTTTGTTTTACAAGGTTCTGTAAAATTTTCCCAAGGAAAGGAGAGGAGAGACCCAAATCTTCTGAAATTTTTTTAATACCAATTCTTTTATCATCCTCTGAAAACTTACCCAGATAAATCAACGCTCTTAGCGCATACTTACAAGTATTTGATAACATAACTCCTATTTTAAATTAAACTTCCTGATCTTACTAAATGAATATTCAGGAAAAGAAGGAAATTGTTTTTCTTTTCCCAAAGCATCTTTGTTTATCTTTATTAACCGATTTTTTACACTACCGTTCACCGCATCCAGGTATTTCCGCTTCTTAAAAGCAATTTCATAGGCTTTCATTCCCATATTCCATGTCCAGCTACCATTATCTTCATCTACACTTTTTTTGCGGTTTAAAAGCAATAAATCGTGTAAAGGTATTTTAACGGGACAAACCTCCGTGCATGCACCACAAACAGTACATGCAAAACTTAAATGATTGTATTTACTAAAACCTCTAAAGTATGGAGAAATTACTGAACCTATAGGTCCGCTGTAAGTAGTATTGTATGTATATCCACCTACATTTTTATAAATAGGGCAGGCATTTAAGCATGCACCACAACGTATACATTTTAATGTCTGCGATTGTTCTTTCTCCTGTGCAATATCGGTACGTTTATTATCCAGCAGTATAACATACATTTTCTCAGGGCCTGATGATTCATTATCTCTTTTTGGCCCAGTTAACAACGAATTATATACTGTAACCTGTTGACCGGTTCCATGTGTAGCCAACAAGGATAAAAACAAGGGTAAATCGTTAATAGAAGGCAATAATTTTTCAATTCCGGATATAGCAATGTGCACTTTCGGAAATGAAACCGTCATTAAACCATTTCCTTCATTTTCAGTTAATGCTATTCCACCAACATCGGCCACTAGAAAATTAGCACCGGTAACACCAATCTCTGCTGACGTAAATTTTTTACGCAATTTTTTCCTAACGAATAATGTGAGCTCTTCCGGAGAAGCTGTAGCGGGAGTTTCAAATTTCTCGTTGAAAAGAGTGGCCACATCTTCCCTGGATTTATGCATGGCAGGCGTTAAAATATGATAAGGTTTCTCGCCAGCAACCTGAACTATAAATTCACCTAAATCAGTTTCAACCGGTTCTATTCCTGTTTTTTCCAGATGTTCATTTAGTTCAATTTCTTCGGAAATCATTGACTTACTTTTTACCAAAAGCCTGGCCTCATTTTCCTTTAAAATCTTATTAATTTCAGTAATTGCTTCATCACCATTACGTGCCCAAATTACTTGAATACCATTTTTTTGTGCATTTTTTTCAAATTCTTCCAGATAATCAGCCAGGTGAGCTACTACCATTCCTTTTATATAAGAAGCTCTTTTCTTAGCCAATTCTATATTCGTATACCGAAGTTTTCCCCGTTTAACAGCTTCATCGTACTTCGAGATGTTAAAATTTATAGTCCTTCGGTGTTTCTTATCGAAAGCAATGTTTGAGTCTTTCAGAAATATATTTTTCTCTTTCGACATTCTTACTTTACTGGTATTTTTGCTATTCTTCTCTCATGTCTGCCCCCTTCAAATTCGGCATTTAAATAAGCATCAACAATTAATATTGCTTCTTCATCAGTAACATAACGCGCCGGAATGGAACAAATATTGGCGTCATTATGCTGCCTTGCCAGAGCAGCTATTTCTGCATTCCAGCATATTGCAGAACGAATTTTCTGGTGCTTATTAGCCGCAATACTAATTCCCTGTCCGCTGCCACATAGTGTTATTCCTTTGGCAAATTCACCTTTACTAATTGCATCTGCCAGTGGATGAGCCAAATCCGGATAATCGCAACTCTCTTCTGAATAACATCCAAAATCTTTGTAGTCAAATCCTTCCCTTTTCAGATGTTCCAGAATTACCTGCTTTTTATAATATCCGGCATGATCGCTGGAAACAGCAATTGTTTTTCCCCCCTTTGATTTCATCCTCACAAAATTAATAGTTTTTGGTATTTATTTCTTTTTACTGAATTTAAATAAGGGCTTCAACTCACTTTTTTCGAGCTTAAGTACAAAAAATAAAAATACAAGCATCAATAAAGTATTCAATATGTACTTAATAACTGCTATTTGCATTGCTGAAAAAATGGAAATTAAATAAATAATTGTTGCCAAAGAAAAATAAAAACCTATTCGTTTAATGTTATATGGAATGGGGTAATATTTTTTTCCCAGATAATAGGAAATAATCATCATAACCAGGAAACATATAAAAATGGAAATTGCTGAGCCCATATACCCCATAACCGGAATAAGCAGAATGTTAAGAACAAGTGTTAATACAGCACCTATTAAAGCAATATATGCACCGTAACGTGTCATATCTTTTAGTTTATACCAAAGCGAGAGTGCGAAATAAATACCAAAAAATAAATTGGCCATTAATACCAGTGGTACAACTTTTAATCCTGAATGATATTCTTTATCGATGATAACTTTAATAATATCAAGATATAACATCATACCAAGAAAGATGAGCAAACCAAAAATTACAAAATATTTCATTACAGTAGCATAAATATGCTTGTCTTCTTTTGCCCCGCTGTGTGAAAAGAAAAATGGTTCAAAGGCATAACGAAACGCCTGTATAAACATGTTCATTAAAACAGCCAGTTTGAAACTGGCTCCATAAACCCCCAGCTGAAACAAAGGATCTTTTTCTTCTGGTACCAAAAAAGGAATAAGAATTTTATCAATATTTTGATTCACCACGCCTGCCAAACCAACAATTAAAATCGGAAAAGCATAATTCAACATCTGTTTTAACAACTTTTTATCAAACTGAAAAGAAACTCTGAATATTTCGGGTAATAGTAAAATAAAAGTAATTGCTGATGACAGTAGATTTGCTATAAAAACGTATCCTACACCAATTTCAGGAGAATATATATACTTTAGAGCAGAATCCGGATTGTGTTCTATAAGCCTTGGACAAACAGATAAAAAGAACAGGTTAAACCCAATGTTAAAAGCAATAAAAATTAACTTAACAGAAGCAAATTTTACAGGCCGGTTATTTAAACGCAATCGTGCAAAAGGAATACTTGTAAAAGCATCTATCCCTAAAATAATGGCAAACCACAAAATATATTCAGGATGCTCCGGATACTGAATTAAAGAAGCTATTTTTTCTTTAAACGAAGCCGCAAGTAAAACAAAAGCAACTGTGCTTATAAACATAGCTATAAGTGAAGTAGAATACACTTTCTCCGGCTCATTGCTTTTCGAGGCGTACCTGAAATAAGAAGTCTCCATTCCATAGGTAAGTAAAACCAGAAAAAAAGCTACGTAAGCATATAAATTGGTTACTACTGCATACTCTTGTGGTAAAAATAAAAACGAATAATACGGAACCAGCCACCAGTTTAAAAACCGGCCAACTATACTACTTACACCGTATATTGCAGTATCGCCTGCAAGTTTCTTAAATGGATTCAATTGTTGTAAATTTTAAACAAAGATAAAATTCATTTACATTTTTATTACAGAGATTTAAGTATTGAAAAATTCATATTTTTTATTCCCTCATTTTACTCATATATTTTTCTTTATTTATTTTGAATTTCGTTCAATATTAAACCTATGTACTTCCAAGTGCATAGTAGTTTAGTTATAAATTTTATCTTTGAAGAGCTCAAAAAATAGTTATGAAGAAATCGTTTTTTCCTTTGGTTATAGTGCTTTGTTTGTTTGTTACTTTTTTAAGTTGCTCCAACAAACCAAAACGTTCGCGTAAACCTGTAAGTACTATTTCGGTACTACCCAAAAAACAAAATTATGTTTTTAATGAAAAGGTTTCCGTAAATGTAAAGACCAAAGTGAAGGATGGTGAAATAGAAAATATCCAATTATTTTACGGTAATAAGCTGTTAAAAGAGAGTAAGGAACTTGATTTTACAGCTGAAAACATAAGTTTAAATGAATTGGGAAATTCAAATTTCAGAGTGGTTGCTACAAAAACTGATGAAGTTGAAAATACACGAACAAAACCAGTAACCGTATTATCTGATATTATTCCTGTAAAATTTACTTATCATGTAATAAACAACTACCCTCATTCTAAAAAAAATTATACAGAAGGACTTGAATTTCAAGACGGTTATTTATATGAAGGAACGGGTGAAAATGGAAAATCAGGTATTTTTAAAACAGAACTTCAATCTGGAAATGTTGTACAATCAATTCCTTTAGATGACAAATATTTTGGAGAGGGTATTACCATTCTGAACGATAAAATTTATCAGCTCACTTACCGCGCTCAAAAAGGTTTTGTATATCAACTTTCAGATTTTGCTGTAATCGATAGTTTTACTTATTCTTCAAAAGAAGGTTGGGGTTTAACAAACGATGGTACAAATCTGATAATGAGTGACGGTACCAATAAAATAACATGGTTAAATGCTAATGATTATTCTGAAATAAAAACGCTTCAGGTGGCTAATAATAAAGGAGTTGTATCGTACATTAATGAATTGGAATATATAGACGGTAGTTTATACGCCAATGTTTACACTACAGAAATGATTGTAAAAATAGATGTTGAAACTGGTAAAATTCTTTCAGAAATTCATTTAGATGGCATTTTAAATATGTACAAAAGCAAAGGCGATACAATCGATTACATGAACGGAATAGCATACGACAAAGCGAAAGATCGTATGTTTGTTACCGGAAAATGGTGGCCTCGTTTATTTGAAATAGAATTGGTTCCCTCAAAATAAAGTTGGAGAATCGCCATATTTTACCCGCCCAAGGTGTTTATAAGCCAATTCGGTAACTTCTCTTCCTCTTGGTGTTCTTTTTATAAACCCTTCTTTTATAAGAAACGGCTCGTATACTTCTTCAATGGTACCACTATCTTCGCCAACTGCAGTAGCAATGGTTGATATACCAACCGGCCCACCTTTAAATTTATCAATAATACTGCATAGGATACGATTATCCATTTCATCCAAACCATATTGATCTATATTTAAAGCCTTTAGCGAATGCCGGGTAATTTCCATATCAATTTCTCCATTTCCTTTTACCTGCGCAAAATCGCGTACACGTCGTAATAAAGAATTTACAATTCGCGGAGTTCCCCTACTTCTTGATGCAATTTCCCCTGCAGCTTCATTACTAATTTTTACATCCAATATTTTTGCCGATCTCTCAACAATTCCTGTTAAGATGGTAACATCGTAATACTCCAGATGCGAATTAATGCCAAAACGAGCACGTAGAGGCGACGTAAGCAGTCCGGAACGGGTAGTGGCCCCAATTAAAGTAAAAGGGTTTAATTCGAGCTGTATTGAGCGTGCACTGGGTCCTTTATCGAGCATAATATCAATCCGGAAATCTTCCATTGCAGAATACAAATATTCTTCTACAATGGGAGAGAGGCGATGAATTTCATCAATGAACAATACATCTTTGTATTCCAGATTTGTAAGCAAACCCGCAAGATCGCCAGGTTTATCTAAAACCGGCCCCGAAGTTATTTTAATATTTACGCCCAGCTCATTGGCGATAATATTCGATAAAGTTGTTTTCCCCAATCCCGGCGGGCCATGTAATAGAACATGATCCAGGGATTCATCGCGCATTTTTGCAGCTTCTACAAAAATTTTAAGGTTTTCAACAATTTGTTTCTGCCCACTGAAATCTTTAAAACGAAGAGGCCGTAATTTATTATCAAAATCTTTGTCACTTTCAGAAAAGTTACCGCCTCTTATATCTAACATTTCATCCATTTACTATTCCCTCTGAATAAATTTTTGTATAACAGCAATCAATTCCTGAGCAGTAAAGGGCTTTGCCAGGTATTCGTCCATCCCCGCCTGTATACATTTTTCTCTGTCGTTATCTAATGTATTCGCCGTTAATGCTACGATAGGAATTTGGCTTTCTGTTCCAGACTCATTTTCAAATTTTCGAATTTCGGCTGTAATTTCAAAACCATCCATTTCCGGCAACATTATATCCATTAATATTAAATCAAACACTTCACTTTTGACTTTATTAATGGCATCAATGCCATTGCTCACTGTTGTTACATTATAGTTTTGTTTACGTAGGTTAAAAGTAACAACTTTTTGATTTAGTACGTTATCTTCAACAAGGAGTATTTCCAAAGCGTCTAGTATTATAATTTATTTTATAACAAATATAAGATTCTATATTATTAATTATAATCTGTTCATTCGTGTTAATTTCTATTTGCTAAATTTTATAAATAGTAAGTTAACACTTTTTTATTGATGTTATAAACAGCTTTCATTATTATTAATGCTTTACATAACAATTCTATACAGATCTTTTTAACAATTGTTAATTACCTTTTCTTTTAAAAATAAGCAGAAATTAACACGTTCATATATTGTGAAAATCTACGCATAAAAAAGTGGTTTATTTTTTTTGTTTTAAAGATTCGTTGCTAGAATATATAAATATGGAAAAAATACAAATTTTATTTTAAAAGATTATTTTTGTTTTTTTATCAATTTATATGAAGTTATTAACATTTTAACATATTGATAATAGATTGTAATGTAATAATTTATAATTAATGACAGAAAATTTCAACATACTTGTTAATAAGCTGAATTCTTTTAGGCTGAAGTACTACTTATTTCAGTTATTAAAAGGGCTGATTCTTGTATTTGCCTTGTTGTTAGCGATGTTTATTTTGTTTTCGGTTGTTGAATACAATATTTATTTATCTCGAAATTTTCGGAAGTTACTTTTTTTCGGATTTACAATTTTTGGTAGTCTGTTATTGATTCGTTTTGCTGCTATTCCCTTGTTAAAGCTTTTTCATATTATAAAACCGATTGATTTAAAATCTGCATCAGTAATTATACAAAATAATTTCACTGATGTTGAAGATAAATTATTGAATATTATTGAATTAGCTAATAATTCGAGTGATGGGTGCTCTAATGAGATTGTTTTAGCAAGTATTGATCAGAAAATTGATAATTTGAAATTGTTTGATTTTAATGATGCAGTACAGTTTAAAAATTTGAAGATTGTATCGATCTATTTAGTTGTTAGTGTGTTTATTACGGGTGCAATTTATCTAGTAAATAATAAAATTTTTACTGAGTCAACTCAAAGGATTGTTCATTTTAATCAGGAATTTGTAAAGCCAGCGCCATATACATTTCATTTGGAAAACAATAATTTGCAGGCAACGAAGGGGGAATCTTTTAAATGGGAGCTTCGTTGTGAAGGTGATGAGATTCCGCAGGTAATGTACATTAATATTGAAGGTAATAATTATCTGATGAAAAATGTATCTATTGGTGATTTTCAATTTGAAATGGCATCTGTTATAAATCCTCTGAAGTTCTATTTTACGGATTTAAAGTTTAATTCAGAAACATATACTTTATCTCTCTTACCAAAACCAGGTATTACTCAATTTCATATTGGTATTTTTCCTCCTTCATATACGGGTATTCAAAATCAGGTTCTAAATAATGTTGGAGATTTACAAGTTCCTAATGGGTCAAGGGTGGAATGGAATTTTAGTGGTATTGATATCGATTCTTTATATATGGTATTAAACGACTCTGTTAAAGTAAGCAGTAAGCAAAATAAAGGCGTTTTTAATATTACAAGTGGTGTATTTAAGTCGACAAAATATAACGTTTTTATTCAAAATGCTGTTACTAATCCTGAGTTAGCATTATCATTTCATATTGAAGTTATTCCGGATTTGTATCCGGAAATAAGTATTGTACAAGTTCCTGACTCTTTTCAGTTAACCAGATATTTTTTTAAAGGTGTTATAGGTGATGATTACGGTTTTACAGATCTTAAATTTCATTACAATATTGATAGTAAGGATTCCTCAATTTCTATTCCTATTGTTAAGACACTAAATGATCAGGATTTCTATTTTAGCTTTGATTTTGCTGATTTGAAAAGTTCAAGTGTTGTTAATTACTATTTTTCTGTTACTGATAATGATATAGTGAATGATTATAAAACTACAACATCGGATAGTTTCACGTTTGATTTTCCGGATGAGGAAGAGATTTCAGCTACTGAAAAGCAACAATTTCAGCAGTTGCAGGATATGGTTGATGAAAGTAAAGAGTTAGCTGGCGACATTAAGAATGAGTTAGATAATCTCCGATTGAAGAATATGGATACCGGTGTTTCTGATTGGGAAAAGTCTCAAATGGTAAATGATATTATTTCCAAGCAAAATAAGTTAGAACAACTGTATGATAAGATTAAACAAGATAATGAAAATCTTAATAAATATTTGAATTCTTTTGGTAAACAGAACGAGGAAATTATTGAAAAACAAAAGCAAATTGAAGACTTATTGAGTGAAGTATTTACCGATGAGCTTAAAGAGTTAATGGAAGAGTTTAATAAATTATCTGAAAAGTTTGATAGTAAAAAATTGAATCAGCTTGCTGAAAAAATGGATTTATCATACGATGATTTGCAAAAACAACTGGATCGTAATTTAGAAATGCTACGTAAGATGAAAATTGAGCAAAAGATTCAGGATGTTATTGATAAGCTTAGTGAAAAGGCTGGCAATTTTAAACAAATATCTGAGCAAGTTCTTGAGGAAAAGAATTATGATAATGCATCTGACAAACTAAGCAATGAAAAGGAGCACTTAGGTAAATTAGAGGAGAATCTGAATGATGCACTGGAATTAAATAAGAAGTTAGACAAACCATTAAATTTTGATGGGTTTAAGGACGAGTTTAATGAAATTGATAAAAGTTTGGAAGACGATATTAATCAGTTAAATAAAAAGAATAAGAAGAAGGCAAGTGAAGGTATTAACAATACTTCACAACAATTACAAAATTTAGCATTTGCCATGAAGCAAATGTTGGAGGCCAACAATAGTAAACAAAATGCTGAGAACATAGATAATTTAAAGCAAATTTTAAGTAATCTGGTTACGCTATCATTTAAGCAGGAAGATGTTCTTGATAAGTTGAGCGGTATAAGTCAGGAGGATCCTATGCTGATTCAATTAAATATTAAGCAAAAACGTATTGTTGACCAGAGTAAAATTGTTCAGGATTCGCTATATTCATTGGCTATGCGTACTCCTCAGATTAGTTCTATGGTTAATAATGAGTTATTAGCCATTCAAATGAATTTAGATAAGGTAACTGAGGAGATGGAAGAAGCACAATTTCCAAGGGCACGGGTTAATCAGCAATTTGTTATGACATCAGTAAATAATCTGGCTCTAATGTTAAATGAAGCATTAGAAAATTTAGAGAAGCAAATGGCAGATGGTATGCCAGGTGATCAGGAATGTGAGAATCCGGGTGGTAAAGGAAAGCCACAGATGAATATGTTGAAGAAGGCTTCTGATAATATTAAGCAACAATTGCAGCAAATGATTGAGCAAATGAAGAACGGCGATCCGAACCAACTTGGTAAAGAGTTAGGTAAATCGTTGATGCAACATGAAATGATGCAGCAAATGCTGCGAGAAATGATTAATAGTGGGGGTGTGGGAAGTACTGCGAAAAGTACGCTTCAGCAAATTGATAAATTGCTCGATCAGAATAGAAAGGAACTAATGAATAAGTCTGTTAATGCACAAACAATTGCCAGACAAAATTTAATTAATACTCGTTTATTACAGGCAGAAAATGCTGAAAGGGAGAGGGATTTTGACGAAAAAAGGGAGTCGAAAAGCGCTGAGGAATTTTATAGTAACCCTGCTAAATTTTTTGAGTATAAGGATAAAGAAAACTATTCAATAGAGTTTTTAGATAAAAATTCATATCAGTTAAGTAATTTTTATAATTATAAGTATAAGCAGTATTTAGATAAAATACAGAAATAGCGTGGTTAATCAACCGAATATATTGGTAATAAAATCCGATCCAAAGGAATTACGAAAAGTACATTTTTTTTTGCTAGATTTTTTTAAGAAAAATGATGTTGCAAATTTTTATTTTAATAGAGCTTTGTTATGTATTTCTGAGGCGGTTATTAATTCAATTGAGCATGGAAACCAATTTGATATTACTAAGACTGTAACTATAAAAATATTATATTCAAATAACGAGATGGATGTGGAAATATACGATGAAGGCGAAGGTTTTGATATATCTATAGTTGACGATCCTACATATGGGGATAACATAAAAAAGGAATCTGGTAGGGGAATATATATAATAAGGGCATTATCTGATTTTATTAAGTATAATAGAAAAGGAAATAGTGTTTTGCTAAAAATTGATTGCAGGTGAATAAAATTGAATATTTTTTTGAAGATACAGCTTCTTTGAAAATAAGCGAAAGTACTTTTGATAAATATATTAACTTTCTTATTAAGAATGAATTAAAGACTGTTGGGCCAATTAGTTTTATATTTTGTTCGGATTCTTATTTACTTGATATAAACAAGCAGTATTTAAATCATGATTTTTATACGGATATTCTAACGTTTGACTATTGTGAAGAATCTATGATTTCTGGCGATTTATTTATTAGTGTTGATCGTGTTAAAGAGAATGCTGGTACTTTTGAAGTAGAATTTAAAATTGAGTTATTACGCGTAATGTTTCATGGAATATTACATTTGGCAGGTTATGGTGATAAAACAGAAGGGGAGAAACGTATTATGCGTAATAAGGAAGATTATTATTTAAGTGAAGTTGATTTAGAGGAGATTGAGATATGATTCCAAAATATGATGTTATTGTTGTAGGAGGAGGGCATGCTGGGTGTGAAGCAGCAGCAGCAGCAGCCAAATTAGGTTCGAAAACATTGTTGATTACAATGGATATGACTAAATATGGTCAAATGTCTTGTAATCCAGCAATGGGTGGAATTGCTAAAGGTCAGATAGTAAGAGAGATAGACGCATTAGGTGGTTATTCTGGAATAATTGCTGATAATAGTACAATTCAGTTTCGCATGTTAAATCAATCGAAAGGGCCTGCTATGTGGAGTCCTCGTTCACAGAACGATAGATTTAGATTCGCTGAGTTGTGGCGCAATACGTTGGAGAGAATTGAAAATTTAGATCTGTGGCAGGATGCTGTTGTGAAATTAGTTATTGATAATGAAACTGTTAAAGGTGTTATAACTAAGATAGGAATAAGGTTTGAGGCGAAAAGTGTAATTCTTACAAATGGAACTTTTTTAAATGGTTTAATGCATATTGGTTCATCAAAAATACAAGGTGGACGGATAGGGGAGGCTGCTTCTTATAATATTTCTGACCAACTTTTTAATGTTGGATTTAAAACAGGTAGGCTAAAAACCGGTACACCAGTTCGGATAGATGGGCGAAGCATTGATTTTACTAATCTTATTGAACAAAAAGGAGATGAGGGTGAGTATAAATTTTCATATTTATCTGGTACGTCATCTAAATTGAAACAAAGATCTTGTTGGATTACTTATACAAATCCTGATGTGCACAAGGAGTTGCAGTTAGGATTTGATAAATCTCCTATGTTTGATGGAACGATACAGGGTGCCGGCCCTAGGTATTGTCCAAGTATTGAATCTAAATTGGTGACTTTTGCAGAGAAGGAGAGACATCAGTTATTTCTTGAACCGGAAGGAGAAAATACTATCGAATATTATTTGAACGGATTTTCTTCCTCATTGCCATGGGATGTACAGCTTAATGCTTTGCATAAAATTCCTGGTCTGGAGAATGCAAAAATTTTTCGTCCGGGTTATGCCATTGAATATGATTATTTTGAACCAACTCAACTTAAGCATTCACTTGAAACCAAATTCGTTAATAATCTGTTTTTTGCCGGGCAGATTAATGGAACCACTGGTTATGAAGAAGCAGGTGCTCAAGGAATCATGGCTGGTATTAATGCTCATTTGAAAGTGACTGGTGGTGAGGAGTTCGTTTTAAAAAGGAATGAAGCTTATATTGGTGTATTAATTGATGATTTAGTTACAAAGGGAATTGATGAACCATATAGGATGTTTACGAGTAGGGCAGAATTTAGAATTTTACTTCGGCAAGACAATGCGGATATTCGTTTGACTGAAAAATCATATAATTTAGGGTTAGCTTCTCTGGATCGAAAAAAAATGTTGGATGAAAAAATTACCTTTATTTCAGATATTATTCAATTTTGTAAAGGTTTTAGTATTAAGCCAAAGTTTGTAAATCAGTTACTTACGGAGAAAGGAAGTACAGAATTAAAACAAGGTGTTAAATTAATTGACCTTGTTTTGCGCCCTCAGATTTCGATATTTGATTTGATTGAACATGTAACTCCGTTTAAGGAGTTTCTCATGAGGGTTCCGAAACATAGAAAATACGAAATTATTGAGTCTGCAGAAATTTCTATCAAGTATGAGGGATATATTAACAGGGAACAATTATTGGCCGAAAAATTAGATAAGTTTGAGAATATAGATATTGAGAATAAATTTAATTATAGTAAATTGAATTCTATTTCAACTGAGGCTCGACAAAAGTTAGAGAGTATTAGACCAAAAACCATTGGGCAAGCTAAGCGTATATCAGGTGTTTCTCCTGCTGATATTAATGTATTGCTTGTTATGCTGGGACGATAACGTTCCACGTGGAACAATTTTATTTTTATGGATTTAAAGAAAGAAATAAGAGAAATCCCTGATTTTCCAAAATCGGGGATTAGTTTTAAAGATATTACTACTTTATTAAAAAATGCTGAGGCATTTAAATTCGTTGTGAGCGAAATTTCGAATGAGTTTAAAGAGAAGGGGGTAACCAAAATTGTTGGTTTGGAAGCCAGAGGTTTTATTTTTGGTGGTGCTGTTGCCAATGCGCTAAATGCTGGGTTTGTTCCGGTACGAAAAAAAGGTAAATTGCCTGCGGAAACTTTATCTGAAGAGTATGAGTTAGAGTATGGGGTAGATAGTGTTGAGGTACATGCAGATGCTTTAAATGCCGATGATGTAGTTTTGATACATGACGATTTGTTGGCCACTGGAGGGACAGCATATGCAGCTTTAAATTTGGTGCGAAGAATGGGGGTGAAAAAAATATATTTTAGTTTTGTTTGTGATCTTGGTTTCATTCAAACAGATAAAAAGAATATAATAAAGGATTTCGATCCACAAGTTTTAGTAGAGTATTGAAATATCAGACTATAAATAAAAATATAGATTATTTAAAATCGCTGTTAGCGGTTTTGCCGGATAAGCCTGGAATTTATCAGTTTCTCGATGATTCAGAAAATATTATTTATATAGGAAAGGCTAAGAATCTTAAAAGACGTGTTTCTTCTTATTTTTTGAAGAGGCATGAACATAGGAAAACCGCATTGTTGGTACGTAATATTTTTGATATTAAACATCTCGTTGTTGAGACAGAACAAGATGCTTTATTGCTTGAAAATAATCTGATCAAGAAATATCAACCAAGATATAATATTCGGTTAAAAGATGATAAAAGTTATCCTTGGATATGTATAAAGAATGAACCTTTCTCTCGCGTATTTAAAACGCGTGATGTTATAAAAGATGGTTCCAGGTACTTTGGCCCCTATACTTCTGTATATACTGTTAGAACCTTACTTGAACTTTTTAAGTCGGAGTATAAGTTGCGAACTTGTAACTATGTTTTGACTAAGGAAAATATTGATAATAAAAAATATAAAGTTTGTTTAGAATATCATATTGGTAATTGTTTAGGGCCATGCGAAGGATTGTATCCTTTAGAAAAGTATAATGAAGGAATTGAAGATATTACTAATATTCTGAAAGGGAATATTTCGGGTGTAATAAAACATTTGGAAACATTAATGAAGGAAAAGGCTAATCTGCTTGATTTTGAAGAAGCACATAGTATCAAACAGAAGTATGAGTCGTTGAAAAGATATCAAAGTAAATCTACTGTTGTTTCACCTACTATTACCGATGTTGATGTTTTTAGTATAGAGGAAGATGCTAAATTTGCTTATGTAAATTATCTGAAAATTATAAAGGGTGCCATTATACAAACGTTTACGCTAGAGATAAAAAAGAGTTTAAATGAAGAGACAAATGACTTATTAATTGCAGCAATTATTGAAATTCGTCAAAGAATTTTTAGTAATGCGAAGGAAATAATTGTTCCTTTTAAATTTGATGATATATTAGAAGGAATCAAGTTCATTGTACCCAAAAGAGGTGATAAGTACAGCCTTTTACAATTGTCTCAAAGAAATGCAAAATATTACCGGCTTGAAAAAGATAAGCAAATGGTGCTTAAGAATCCAAAAGTGAGAGAAGAACGTATTTTGAATACAATTAAAAGTGATTTACAATTAAATGAATTACCCAGGCATATTGAGTGTTTTGATAATAGTAATTTACAGGGAACAAATCCTGTGGCTGCCTGTGTTGTATTTAGAAATGCAAAGCCATTTAAAAAAGACTATCGCCATTTTAATATTAAAACAGTAGAGGGGCCTAATGATTTTGCATCTATGGAGGAGGTGGTTTTTAGGCGATATAAGCGACTTTTAGAAGAAGGTAAATCGTTGCCTCAACTTATTGTTATTGATGGCGGAAAAGGTCAGTTATCGTCTGCTGTCGAAGCCTTGGATAAACTTGATTTACGTGGTAAGATTACGATTATTGGTATAGCGAAACGGCTCGAAGAAATATATTTTCCAGGAGATTCTGTGCCTATTTATATTAACAAGAACTCAGAAACACTAAAGGTAATTCAGCAACTAAGAGATGAGGCTCATAGATTTGGCATAACTTTTCATAGAAATAAAAGATCTAAAGGGTTTATTACTTCAGAATTAAGTTTAATTTCGGGGGTAGGAGGGGCGACAATAAAAAAATTGTTAAGTGATTTTAAGTCTGTAAAGCAGATAAAAGAACAAGATGAAAATCAACTTGCGGATTCGATAGGAAAGGCAAAAGCAAAAATTGTTTTTTCATATTTTCATAACCAAAATCAAAGTTAGTTTATTGTGTTAAATCGGGTCTTACTGGGCATGAGTGGAGGCGTGGATAGTTCTGTAGCGGCAATGAAATTACAGGAACTTGGGTATATTGTAGTAGGCATCACGTTTTTGTTTGGTGGTGAACGAACCCGGTTATTAAATACTGCTAATGAAGCTGCCAGTTTGGCTTTGTCATTGAAGATAGAGCATATTATAGTTGATGCAACTAGGGAATTTAAGAGTATCGTTGAAGATTATTTTATAAATGAATATAAAAATGGAAGAACGCCTTTTCCCTGTGCTATATGTAATCCTCAGGTAAAGTTTAATTATTTACTTAAGTATGCGGCTCTTCACAAGTGTAATTATATTTCTACGGGACATTATGCCAGAGTAGGGATAGTTAATAATAAAAGATTTATTTATGAAGGGGTTGACAAAAATAAAGATCAATCATTTTTCTTGTGGGGACTTTCTCACGAAATTTTAGATAAATTGTTAATGCCTTTAGGTAATTATTCTAAAGAGCAAATTCGAAAAATTGCGGCGGATAAAGGTTTTAATACACTATCTAATAAAAAGGATAGCTTGGGTGTTTGCTTTATTGAAGGAAATGATTATCGTAAATATCTGAAAGACAATGATATATTTTCAAAATATGGTTTTTTCGTAAATGAAAAAGGTGATACTTTAGGTAAGCACACCGGTATTATTAATTATACAATTGGGCAACGTAGAGGATTAGGAATTCAAAGTAGTACTCCACTTTTTGTATCCAAGATTTGTATCGATAGGAATGAAATTGTTTTATCTGAATATAGCAGATTGTATAAAAACAGAATTATTATATATAATTATTATTTTGTAGACAAAACCGAGATAAATCTGGATAAGATTTTTGATGTTAGAGTCCGTTATCGTCTTCAAAATACACCATGCAAAATTGTTATAAAAAGTAACCGAATTGCTGAAATTAATTTGCTTGAACCATTAGCTATGGTAGCCAATGGGCAAACTACCGTCTTTTACGATAATGACAGGGTAATTGGTGGTGGTTTTATTATATCCTCTGAGTAAATAGACTAAAAGGCCGGTCGGTATTTGTCGTCTGACTCCATTAATCCTAAATAGCTTATAAATCTTGAAGTGGCGATTTTATTATTTTGTAATGCTACTTTAACAGCGCATCCTGGTTCATGTGTGTGAGAACAATTATTGTACTGGCATTTTTCTGATATTTTGAATATTTCAGGAAAATAGTGAGAGATTTCCCACGACTTCATTTCCAACATCCCAAATCCTTTAATTCCCGGAGTATCAATTATATATCCACCAAAATTTAGCTTATATAAGGCCGAATAAGTAGTTGTATGTTTACCTGTTTTATGATAATCTGATATTTCGTTTGTTTTAATATTAAGCCCAGGTTCAAGCAAATTAATAAGGGTTGACTTTCCCACACCACTATGTCCGTTTATAACATTGGTTTTATTTTGTAATGCTTTTTTGAGCTCCTCTATTCCAATATTTTTTTTTGCAGAGGTATTTAAACACGCATATCCTATTTCTTCATAAAGTGTTTGCAGGCTTTTTAATTCTTCTAATTGAAGTTTATTGTATCGGTCTATTTTGTTAAATACAATTAGAACGGGAACTCTGTATGCTTCGGCGGAGGCAAGATATCTGTCTATAAAAGTGGTTGTGGTAACAGGATAATTTAGGGTAACAACCAGTACTGCCTGATCGATATTTGCGGCAATTATATGCGATTGTTTGGAAAGGTTTGGAGAACGCCGTATGATGTAGTTTTTTCTTTCTGATATGGATGAAATGAGACCTACTTTCTCTTTTTGTGTCTCTGCTCTTTCATCTACAGAAAATTCTACCCGGTCACCTACAGCTACCGGATTTGTACTTTTTATATCTTTTAAACGAAAGTTTCCTTTTATTTTACATTCATAAAATTCACCAGTAGATTCATCTTCTACTGTATACCAACTTCCTGTAGATTTTATAACCAGACCTTTTTTCAAAATAGAATTTTTTCTAAAAGTAGTTAATTCACTTAAGATGAGAAAAGAAGAAATATTATTTTCTTCTTTTCCACGTGGAACATCATTTATTCCCAGTTTAAAATAATTTTTCCGCAGTTACCTTCTTCCATTATATCAAAGGCTTTTTGAAAATCATCAGCAGCGAAACGGTGTGTTATTACCGGTGTTATGTCAAGTCCGCTTGTAAGCATCATTTCCATTTGATACCAGGTTTCGTACATCTCTCTACCATATATTCCTTTTAATGTTAATCCTTTGAATATTAGTCTACTCCAGTTTATTTGAGTTGATTGAGGAAGAAGTCCGAGTAAACTTATTTTCCCACCGTTATACATATGATTAACCATGTCGTTAAATGCAGCAGGAGAACCTGAGCATTCCAGGCCAATATCAAATCCAGCAACCATTCCATGTTTTTTCATTGCTTCTTCAATACTTTCTTTGGTTGGGTCAATCACTCGTGTGGCTCCCATTTTTCTGGCTAAATCACGGCGGTATTTACTTAAATCAGTTCCAATAATATTTCTGGCTCCGGCAAATTTGCAAACGGCTGTAGCCATTGCTCCTATGGGGCCACCTATTCCTGTAATTAACACATCTTCTCCCAATAAAGGAAAAGAAAGTGCTGTATGTGTTGCATTTCCTAACGGATCCATTATTGACATCATTTCATCAGAAATACGGTCGTCAATATGTAATACATTTTTTGCAGGAACAGAAATAAATTCTGCAAAACCTCCATCCCGCTGAACACCAATTCCGATAGTGTTGTCGCAAATGTGCTGGCGTCCTCGTCTGCAGTTTCTGCAGTATCCGCATGAAATATGCCCTTCAACTGTAACTCTTTCCCCTATCTTTACACTGTCAACTTCTGAACCAATTTCAACCACTGTTCCCATATATTCATGACCTATCGTTACTGGTGTTTTAATGGTTTGCTGTGCCCATTCATCCCATTTGTAAATATGTAAATCGGTGCCACAAATGGCTGATTTTTTTACTTTTAGGAGAACATTGTTTGGACCTACCTCCGGCATTGGAACATCTTCCATCCATATACCTTTTTCAGGTTTACTTTTAACTAGTGCTTTCATGACTGTATTTTACTTAATAACAAAATTATTAGAAATGAAAGATAAAATACAATATTGCCTAAAATTATAACAAAAATCAGCTTTTAGGTTATTATTATGATAAGCTTTTGGCAAGCTATTATCTACATATTTTCCTGTAGCAAATATTTTTTCGAAATAAATTTTAACGGATACCAGGCAGCTATAAATCCGATAAGCAGAACAACTGCTATAATGAGAACAATGTCAGTGAAAATAATTTTAACAGGATAAGCAGAAACAATAAATGAACCGTTTGCAGGGAAGGTAATTATTTCGAAGGTAATTTGCAGCCAACATGTTAAAAGTCCTAAAAATGCCCCTAAAAATGCCCCTAAAACCGATATTAGCCAGCCTTCAAAAAGAAAAATATAACGGATGAGTTTGGATGAAGCCCCCATGCTGCGCAAAATAAGTATATCGTCTTTTTTGTCAATAATTAGCATAGACAGGCTGTTTAATATGTTGAATGAGGCGATAACAAGAATAAATATTAGGATGAGATATGCTACCCATTTTTCTGATTTCATCGTTTTGTAAATAAAATCATGTTGCTGGTATTTGTTTTTCACGTGAAACGTTTCGCCTAAAATGGTTTCTATTTCTTTCTGAATTTTCTTTTTATTTGCGTTTTTTTCCAATCTTAATTCAATTGCCGATATTTTATTTCCACTTTCAAATAAGTCGGCTGCAAATTCATACGGAACTAAAATATATTTAGAGTCTACGTCTTCCAGAACCGAAAAAATTCCACCAGGGAAAATATAATTATGATTAATAGCCTTCGCCAAATTAATACTAACTTGTTTTCCCTTTTTAGGTACATAAATATGAATAGGTTCCATAAATTTGGTACTTATACTTAAATTACTGGCAATTCCGGCTCCTACAACAGCATAATTAATACCTTTGTCTTTGATCGTAAACGTTCCTTCTGTTATTAAGCTATCAATGTCCACCAGGCTGTTATAATTGTCCGGAATGCCTTTTACAGTAGCAAAATATTGCTGGTTACCATATTTAAGCATTGCTACCTCTTCAATTACTTTTTCGTATTGAACGACACCAGGAATATTTTTTATTTTTATTGAAGGAAAATCTGTAGGATCGAACATTTTTCCTTCTGCTGCAGTAATTTTTAGATCAGGATCAAAATCACTGTAAAAACTGTCGATTAAACTGGTAAATCCATTAAAAACAGAAAGTATAATAACCAGGGCAGCGGTACCAACAACCATTCCCAATACAGAAATACCTGAAATTATATTTATAATATTCTGTTTCTTTTTAGAAACCAAATACCTTTTGGCTATAAAAAATGGCAGGTTCAATCTGTTTCTTTTTGTATTAACGAAAAGTTATAAATATTATTTGGAACCAAATATCAATGCAGTAACTTATCGATATTGTCTATATAATCGAGGCTGTCGTCAATATAGAATTCCAGTTCAGGAATAACACGCAGAGTCTTACCTACTTTTCTGCCAAGTTCACCTCTTAATGCCTTACTGTTGAATCGAATATCTGAAAGAATTTCCTGTGCAAATTCCGAGGGATAAATGCTTAAATAAACACGGGCAATTCCCATATCTTTGGTTACCCTTACGATAGTAACACTTATCAATTTTCCTGTAAATTTCGATTTATTTAATTTTAAAAGTATTTCAGCCATTTCTCGCTGAATAAGGCGTGAAATTTTATTTTGTCGAGTACTATATTGTTCCATGGATTGATGCCTGTTACTATTTGTAAAATAAAAGGTAAAATTAAGGAAATTTGTTGAACAGCCACAAGTTCTTCAGCTTCTATAATATATATCTTTTCAGAAAAGGGGAAATGTGGTAAATAATTATTTTATAGTAAGGTTCTTAAATGCGTTTTTCAAGTCTTCATCAGGTTTTATTATGTTGAAATTATCCCAGAATTTTGCATCATAATCATTTATTGTTTCTACAAAAATATCTCGTTTATTGAATGATTCACTTCTTGCAAATTTTTGTATTTCAGTAGTTTGTATGTTAGTCACAAGTAAATCGGAAACACTGTAGTATTCTGAGTTAATTTTATCACGTTTACTGCGTACTTTAAATTTAACCGATGAACGGGCACCTGATAAATACCATTTTCCCTTATATTCCTGGTAATTTACACTATAGTGTACATAAGTAGGTTTTACCTTAAAACCCAGTGGTTTCTTTTTTATTAAAACGCCTTGTGCTTTGTTTAGCCCGCTTTTGTTAAATCTGAAATTAGCTCTAACAATGGCAAATGTTTCCCGATGAACATACATTTCACCGTCATAAACCGGGAATAGAGAATTATCAACCGGATGAAATTCCAGTACATAAACCGGGTTGTTATTATACCAGATAACTTTACTGATGTTGTATTTATAAAAGTCTTGATATTCCTTGTCAATAAAGCTTTCCATGGTCTTAATTACATCCAGCTGAGTTATTGTGTAGGGGCCTCCCTGTAATTTAAAATTAAGCCATTTAAAGGGTTGAACATCCGGACTTCTTCTTCCCTTTATTAACCGGATTACATCGTTTTTGTAGATGTTTGAATATGGTGCCTTTAATATTTCCGTTACTGCTTCAGCTATATTAATATAATTTTCGTTTTCTCTTAAAGTTTCCCGGTAAAATGCTGTCATTAATCTGGTACTGTTGCTGTAGTTATTCGGTAAGTTATCTCTAATTTTATTTAGTAATTCTTCGGGGGTTATTGCTGTAACTTTTACTTCTTTTATTCGAATAGAAATTGGTTCCATGGCAATTATATCTTCATCCAGAATTTTGTTTGCCTGAATATTTATTTGCGCATATCCCATACACGAAATGGTTAGTGTATCAAAAATATTGTCGGGATGAATTTTTAGCAAAAAATCACCATCGCTGTTTGTTATGGTTCCAATAGGTTTATTGTATAAAGAGATTGATGCATAAGGGATGGCTTCTTTCTTTTTTTTATCAATAATTTTTCCTGTTAAAAAAAAATATTTTTCAGGAATAGAATCCTTTACTTCTTCTTCCTTTTTTTTAATTTGTTCTTCCTTTTTCGAAATAATAACCTGATTTTCCAACACAGAGAAAGTATACTTTCTGGCATCAAAAAGTTTATCAAGAACTGTAAATAAAGATAGATTGGTAGCTTCTATATTGTATATTTTATCGGCATCAATTAGCTTGGCATCGTATGAAAAATAAATGCCTGCCTGCCAGCTAAGTTGATTTAAAATAGATGATAATGGCTGGTTCTTCTGAACAATGGTAACTCTGCTCTCTAAAACAGAACCATCCTGTTGCTGGCCTTTCGATACAAAAGAAAGCAACAGGACGATTAAGATTGTAAAGCTTGTATTTTTTACCATTAAAATATTTTTTTCAGCTCGAAAGAAGTTTTAAATTCCTCTCCTCCGCGTAATACCGTTAGTTTTATTTTTTTGTTTTCTCTGCTTTGTAACAGTAGGTTAATATCATTTAGTTCCATAGAACGGTGATTACTATTGTTTATTGAGAGAATTTGATCATTCTCCTTTAAGCCAGCAAAATAAGCAGGAGAGTTTTCTCTTATATCCGAGATAGTAAAAATGGGTAATCCTGGCATTGGGTTGGTAACTTCCATCCCGCTCATATTATAATTAAATTCTTCGTTAACCCTACTTGTTGGCCGTAATGTAAGTCGACTGTTTCTGTAATCGAGCGTAACTTTAAAACGCCGCAATATCTCAGCGCCAATGGTTCCGTTTCTGTCGTTGGAAGAAATAAGTTGATCGATAAGTTCAGAGTTTGGAAATGCAACAATGGGTTTGGGTAATACCAACGGACCAACCCAAATACCATCAATACGGCCTTTTACACCATATAAATCGCCGTTTAAACCTCTTCCCAGAAATGTTTCAATATGATTTTGTGGTAAATTGATTCTTTGATCTGAATGTTCTGAAAGCCAAATAGCATCGCTTGCACCTGTATCAACCAACAGTTTTACCGGTACTTCTGTCATATCTTCGGTTACTATACTCGTACGCACAAAAGGTTTATTTCCGTCAAAATGCAATGGTAAAATAATATCTTTCTTACGGTCGCGATATTTGTAATGTTCGGGTTTAAAAAGTGTTATTTTCTCATTATCGTAGTCTATTTCAACTATGAAATCTTTAAAGAGATTGAATCCTATTAGCCCGTGAACGGGAATTCCAAGCATGTGTGAAATCTGGAAGTTTTCATCTATAATCATTTGCACTTCTTGATTTCGTGCCGTAATCCCATCAAGTTTCATTGTATTATTTCCGGAACGATAAGCGGTAAGTTGTGAACCTTCACCTAATCCGTTTATCTGAATGGGCATCATGTAGTTCAGATTTAGCTTGTTTACAAATGGAAGCTCGGTGATTATAGGAAAGCGAACGCCAGTATCGAGAATAAAATTTAGCGTATCAGAATCGTTTATGGTAACCGGAATTATTATAAGATTACTGGCAGATTTAAATTTCACTGTAACCGATTTTCCCCGGGGATCGTCAAAGAGAAATCCGCGGTTATTGGCATAAGTAAAATTTGTATTTTGTTCATAATCAATGCTTTTATCAAGTGGAACGTAATCTCTTACTACCAAAATATTATCTTCAATTTCAAAAAGAAGATAGAAATCTTTCATTAACTGATCAAGTACATATTTTATTGGTTTGTTCGAGACATTAAGGCTTATTTTCTTTCCCGATACAATATTGGAATTGTATGAATAATCAAGATTTAGGTAATTGCATATTTTCTCGATGATGTCTGACAAAGGCTCATCTTCTGCATAAATGCTAATATTTTGGTCAAGTGTTTGACCTCTTGGTGCTTGTGCATAGTTTTTTAATGGAACTATAAAAATGGCAGCAATAAAGAATACGGCCGTAATCCATAAGTTTATACGAGTTTTCATGTTTATAAGCTTTATTGGTTCTTCTTACGGCTCGCAAGGCTAAAGTGTTCGTTTTCACCTGATAAATTTAAATTGAATGTGAGCCGTATAACATTCAAAATAAAATCAACAGGTTTCTTGTCGAAATGTGCTGTCAGCACGAGATTATTCAGCTCTGGTTCCTTTACCTGTATATTTATGTCGTACACTTTATTCAGGCAATGGATTACTTCGCCTAGCGCAACTTCATTAAAAACAAGATCATGCGTCTTCCACGAAATAATGTTGGGATCGGTGTTTACCAATTTTTCCAGCTTTTTGCTTTGGTTGAAAAGGATACTCTTCTCCCCTGGTAACAGGAATACTTCATTGTTTTTAACTGTCGGATCGGTGTTTTTATGTGTCACCTGCACTTTGCCGGATTCAACTACTACTTCAACAGTTTCAGTTTCAGGATATGCACAAACGTTAAAAGAAGTACCCACTACTCTTATTTGTAAATCTCCTGCATTAATAATAAAAGGTTTTTTGGAATTAGGTTTGACATCGAAAAAGGCTTCACCGGTAATGGTTACTTCCCGCGTATCTTTTTTAAAATGTTGCGGATAAGATAATTTTGAATTGCGATTTAATGTAACAAGCGAACCATCTGGTAACTCATAGTCGTTTACCACTTGGTTTGTAGCCGTAACTGATAAATTTTGAACCGGTAATTTGTTTTTGAAACTGATATATGTAATTGAACCCAGCAACAACACAACTAGCAGAATTGCAGCATATTTATAAAATTTTAAAATAACCTCCTTTCCCGTTCTTTTAAGCTGTAAATTGCCACTTTGTGCAGGGTGAATTTTCAAATGAACATTTTTCCAGGCATCTGTTGAATCAAACTTCTTATTTTCAAAATAAGTTTTTGTTTTATTCAGCAAATCCTTTGTTTTTTCAAGTTTTACGCGGTTTTTTTCTGAGGCTCGTAACCACGATTCAACTTCTTCTTTTTCCTGAGAATTTACTTCATCCTGAATGTACTTTGTAAGTAATCCCCAGTCAAAATCTGTTATGTCCTTCTTTTTATTCATCATATTAGTGACAATTCACATACAATTTACCCTGAATCTCAACCTGTTTTATTGTCTAATTAATTCCGGTTATGTATGCTTATCTAATTCTTCTCGTAACGTTTTTATAGCCAAACCCATTTGTGTCTCTACGGTTTTTTGCGAAATATTCATGCGTTCGGCAATTTCTGAATACTTCAGTCCTTCTTCCCTGCTCATCCGGAAAATTTTTTGTCTTTTTTCCGGAAGCGACTGAATGCTTTTTTCAATTTTTTGAGCCAGTTCATTGGCTAAAAACTGCTCATCAGGTTGAATTTGAAATTTCTCTTCAACATTGATACCTTTTAAGTAATTTTGCCTGGTAATATTATGTTTAATTTGATTAAGGCACCTGTTTTTAACTGATTGGTAGAGGTAATTTTTTAACGATGTGTCGATATTCAGCATCTCTCTTTTCTCCCAAAAGTTCACAAACATATCCTGAACAATTTCTTCAGCTGTTTCATCATCAGAAACTATTCCGGATGCGTAACGGCATAAATTGCTATAATAGGCATGAAAAAGGCTTTCAAAAGCCTGTATATCTCCTTTTTTTATCTTTTGGAATGTCCGTCTGTCAGCTGGTTGATCCATCGTGGATTAATATTTTAGCCCAGTAAGTAAAAGTATAAAAAACAAAAACGATGTAAAAGCATTTGTTTCATTATGTTTAGAAGACATTACTCATTTTGTTATGTTGTTTATGCTGTTATTTTTGTTGTAACAATTTTTAAAACCAGAAATTAATGGCAAGAAAAGAAACCTGGAATTTTCCAAAGGCATTTTGGGTCGCAAATACGGTTGAATTATTTGAACGGGCTGCTTACTATGGAGTTTTTATCGTTATTACTTTATATCTGTCGAGGATTTTAGGCTTTGGTGATATTGAAGCTGCAACTATTGCCGGCACTTTTCAGGCTTTGCTGTACTTTTTGCCGACTTTTGCCGGGGCTTATGCAGATAAAATTGGTTTTAGAAAATCGTTGGTACTGGCATTTTCTCTGCTAACATTGGGCTATGCCGGAATGGGAATTTTACCTACAATGTTTGAAGCCTCCGGATTAGTAAAATATGGCGAAACAACTACGTTTACCGGGTTAGACATATCCGCTCAAAAATATGCTATTCTTCCGGTTATGTTGCTAATTATTTTGGGTGGTTCGTTTATAAAGTCAGTTATTACAGGAACAGTTGCCAAGGAAACTACAAAGGAAAACAGGGCACGAGGATACAGTATTTTCTATGCAATGGTTAATATAGGGGCTTTCTCCGGTAAAACAATTGTGAAACCACTTCGCGAAATGATGGGTAACACCGGATTGATATGGATTAGTTATTTTTCAGCAATAATGACCCTATTGGGAGTAATTGTTGTTTTACTTTGGTATAAAAGCCGTGAGAAACAAGGAGAAGGAAAAAGCATTGGTCAAATACTTGATGGGTTGGTAAGAGTTGTATCCAATGGACGTTTAATTGTTTTAATTATTGTTATTACCGGGTTTTGGATGGTACAACACCAAATGTATGCAACTATGCCAAAATATGTACTGCGTCTGGCTGGTGAGGGCGCATCCCCTTCGTGGTATGCGAATGTAAATCCATTGGTTGTTTTTCTTACCGTTGGTATTGTTACTCATTTTATGCGGAAAAGAACGGCTCTTTTTAGTATGACTGTGGGAATGCTTATAATGCCGGTTTCTGCGCTTTTTATGGCTTCAGGCAATCTGCTTACCGGAAATATACTGGGAATGCATCCCGTGGCTTTTATGATGGTGGTTGGTATTGCATTTCAGGGATTTGCCGAAACATTTATTTCTCCCCGTTATTTGGAATACTTTTCGTTGCAGGCACCAAAAGGAGAGGAAGGCCTTTATCTTGGATTTAGCCATTTGCATTCGTTTTTATCATCTATTTTTGGTTTTATAATGTCGGGTGTATTATTAGACCGCTTCTGTCCCGATCCCCGCCTGTTTCCAACCAGAGAGGCTTGGGCTGAATCTGCAAAACATGCCCATTATATTTGGTATTTCTTTGTAGGAATTGCATTGGTATCAGCATTGGCTTTAGTTATTTACGGGGTGGTTGTAAAAAGAATTGATTCAAAAAAACAAATTGCGAATTAATATTTTGGTAATTCGATCGAAATACTTAGTTTTGCACACCAATTTTTCGCAAAGGGAAAAGCCCGGGTGGCGGAATTGGTAGACGCGCTGGATTCAAAATCCAGTTCTGGCAACAGAGTGCGGGTTCGATTCCCGCCCCGGGTACCAGAAAAGGCAGTTTGAAGTAATCAAGCTGCCTTTTTATTTTACTTTCCAATCCAATCTTTTTGTTAACTCTGGAAAAAGAAATTGTTTCAGTTCTTTGTTAACCACGAATTCAGGTAAATTTGGATTTTAAAAAGAAAGCAGCGATGAATTTAAAATATGCAGTTATAGGAACGGGAGCTATTGGTGGTTATTTTGGAGGAAAGCTGGCACAGGCTGGGGAAGAAGTACATTTCTTGTTTCGCAGCGATTATAAGGTGGTAAAAGAAAAAGGCTTGCAGATAAATTCTGTAAACGGCGATTTTTTAATCAATCCGGTGAATGCATACCAATCTACTCAGGATATGCCAGTTTGCGATGTGGTGTTGGTAGGTTTGAAAACAACTGCTAACGATTTACTCCCAGAGTTATTAAAACCTATTTTACATAAAAATAGCTTGGTTGTCCTCATCCAAAACGGACTGGGCGTTGAAGAAAAACTGGCAGAATTTTTTCCAAATGTTGGTATTGCTGGAGGTATGGCTTTTATATGTTCGCAAAAAAATAGTCCGGGCGTAATTTCACATTTAGATTATGGACAACTGAATCTTGGATTGTATCAGGGAGATGCTAAATTATTAAAACAGGTAAGTACAGATTTTTTGGAGGCTGGAGTAAAAATAAATGTGGCTGAAAATCTGGGGTATGCAAGATGGCAAAAACTGCTTTGGAATGTGCCTTTTAACGGGATGTGCGTAGTTTTAAATACGAACACGGAAAAGTTGATGGAAAATGAGGCTACCCGGGAATTGTCAAAAAACATTATGGTTGAGGTTATTCAGGCTGCCCGTAAATGTGGATATGACCTGAGTGATGAGTTGCCGGATAAGATGATTAAAATGACGATGCAAATGAAACCTTACGCGCCAAGCATGAAACTGGATTTTGACAATAAACGTCCGTTAGAGATCGAAGCTATCTATTCTGCACCAATTTTAGCTGCCTGTAAAGCCGGATATGAAATGAAGAAAGTAACTATGCTGGAACAGCAGTTGATATTTATTGGTGCGAATTATTGATTTTAGATACTGCTAGAGTTTAGAAACGAATTGTACTAATGTTTCTGAAATGACATATCTTCCAAAAAGTATTTTAAGAAAGACAATTTGACATAATCGGACAGGAGGGTTTATGGTATTTTTTGCTTTGGATAAGCCGTGGTACATCATTTGAAAAATGAATGTTAATACAGTGAGTCGTCCGTGGAAGTTACTGCAATGGATTTTTTGAGAAAGTTGCATTCAGATTTCCGGCGTACTTATGCAGAGAAGAATAGAATTCAGATAATTAAAACTTACGGCTATGAAAGGAAATTTTAATAAACTCATTGAATCAGAAGTACCGGTTCTTATTGATTTTTATGCCGAATGGTGTGGGCCGTGTAAAGCACAGTCGCCAATTTTGGCAGAAGTAGCACGTGAATTAGATGGAAAAGTAAAGGTGATAAAAATTGATGTGGATAATAATCAGGAAATTGCCAGTCGTTTTCAAATAAGAGGAGTACCTACATTGGCTTTGTTTCGGAAAGGACAGAGTTTGTGGAGGCAATCGGGGCTGGTGGATAAAATGCAGTTGATAAATATCTTGCGATCATATATTTAATTATTCATGCTAAACAGCAATTTTTGTTGTTTAGCATGAATAATTATTATGATGTATAACCAGCAAATTCAGTAGCTTTATATGTTTACTTTGCTTTTACTTAATTCTTTTAATTTTTTAAACAGATTCATTTCTTCCTGTCCCAGGTTTCGCGGAATAAGAATGTTTAGTTGTACATATAAATCACCAGCCATTCCTGTCTTTCCGTAAACCGGCATTCCTTTGCTCTTTAAACGGAGTTTACTGCCGTTCTGTGAGCCTTTTGGTATCGGGATGTGTAATTCGCCGGAAAATGTATTCACTCCTATTTTTCCACCTAAAACAGCCGTATAAAGGTCAATGTCTACTGTTTTGATTAGGTCGTTCCCTTTTATTTTGTAACGAGAGTCGGGTAGTACATTTATTTTTACATAAATATCGCCACGGGAGCCACCATTTATTCCATGGCCACCTTTTCCTTTTATCCTGAGTTCTTGTCCCGAATAAGCTCCCGGTTTTATTGTTACCCTTAGTTTTTCTCCATCAACATTTAGAATTCTTGCTGTTCCTGAATAGGCTTCTGCAAGGCTAATATCCATTTCAGCTTTAAAGTCGTTTCCCTGGCGAGCTTGAGTTCTGTAACTTCCTCTCCTGCTTCTTTGACTGCCTCCGAAAAAACGTTGGAAGAAATCAGAGAATTCTCCGCCTGAAGAGCCAAAAATATCGCCTAAATCACCTTCATAATAGAAAGTGCTCCCTCCGTTATTTCCCTGGGCAAAGTTTGAATAATTGAATCCACCACCTGGAGAACCTGCATTTTCATACTGTTTCCAGTTAGCACCCAACTGGTCATACTTTTTTCTTTTTTCAGGATCTTTCAAAACCTCGTAGGCTTCTCCAATCTCCTTAAATTTTTCTTCGGCTTGTCCATTTCCCTGGTTTTTGTCCGGATGATATTTTATTGCCAATTTTCGGTAGGCTTTCTTTATTTCATCCTGACTGGCCAACTTTGTAACTCCTAAAATTTTATAATAGTCTTTATATTCCATATTACCTGATTTTTGTTTTTTTATAACTCACGGGCATTCTGCCGAAACTTGTATTTTTTTAGCTATACAGAGTGAAAGAATGCGTTCTATTTTTAAATTTTGGCTGAAAACAGTTAAGCGAGCTGCTGCCTGCTTTTAGAGTAATTCACAGTAAGTCTGAAGTTCTCCCGTTCTTAACAAATAAAAGCAGACCAGCTATGCCACAATAATTTTCAGCAGATCTCAAATACTTCAATTTGTTTATTTCGTTCATATGTTTCTTCCCTTTCAAAAAGGGAGCCATTTGGTTTTGCAGGCTCTCAAAGTGTCAATTTGTCCAGAATTGTAAAATTTTTTTTGACAAACTGCCTCTTCGATTTTTGTAATACGTGAAATGATTCCCGACATGAGGTAGAAGCTTGTCGTTAACTTTGCTCTTTGTAATTTCCCTGAAATTAACAATCCATTCGTATTATTGTCTGCTTTAGTTTTTTTTTAGAAAATGACAATGAAAAACTGTTTTATTAACATGAAATAAATCCCACTTTTTAAAGGGAATCAGGGGGGATACAGGGAAATTTGTTTATAACTCAAACAAACAAAATCGTATTAAAAATCTTAAAATTGTAAAACGATTACGGTTTATTGTTGAATTTATTCTTTTGACAATACGAAAAGGGAATCTCGTGAAAATCGGGAGCTGTACCCGCAGCTGTAAGTCCATAAAGTGTTTTTGAAAATCTTTTGCCACTGTTTGCCAACCGGCGAATGGGAAGGCTTCAGAAACCGGACGAGCCAGAAGACCTGCCATAATCCATATTTTAATTAGACTTTCGGGAGTTGAAGTCTGGTTCGGGATTGAATAACTTTTCTTTTTATTGTCAATTATTCTTTCTGCGTACTTTTCTCTATTCCCGAAGGAGTTAAAAAAAACTGCAAGAGTAAGAAGTATGAAAGCAAAATTGATTGGACGCACATCCGTCCGTGATAACATTAAATTGAGCGAGAATCCCTCGTACCCCGTTTTTAGGGAATTGTATGAAAAGCAGAAAAAAGCCATTTGGTTCCCCGAAGAATTGAATATTCAACAGGATGCGCTGGATTACCATAATCTTTCAGCAGATGAAAAAGACCTGTTTGACACAGCTGTAGGTTACTTTTGCTCATCGGAATTACTGGTGCAAAACGTGTTGGTAAACGCTTTCTTTCCACTGCTTACCGACCCGCATGCAAAAATGAGTTTTAGCACCCAGCTTTTTATGGAAAATATTCACAGTGACTTTTTTGAAAGCGTGTTGCAGTCGTTTGGAATGGATCACAAAGCGATGTACGATGTGGCTTTCTCCGACCCTTTTCTACGCAAAAAGCAGTCGTTAATTGTGGAAGAAATTGACAAGATCAGTTACGGACAAATTCAACCCGAAACCCTGGCCGGACAGAAACAGGTATTGCGGGCAATTTTGCTAAATAACATTGTGTTGGAAGGAATTTTCTTTTACTCCAGTTTTGCCCACTTTTTTGCCCTAAAAGAAATGGGGAAGATGAAAAATGTAGTTTCCGGTGTTGAACTGATCTTGATTGACGAATCCTTGCATTTACAAAACGGAATTGAAGCTATTCTAATCATGCTGGAAGAAAGTCCTGAGATTGTAGATGATGATGAATTTGTTGCTGAAATGCGCGATATTATCCTGAAGGGACTGCAACTGGAACTCGACTATATTGCTTCAAAATTTAGCGGGAAAAGTTTATTGGGCATGTCTTATCCCGAATTGGAGAAATACCTGAAATACATAACCGACCGTCGTTTGACGGAATTAGGTTTTGAGCCTGAATTTAACATCAATGATAATCCACTGCGCTTTCTTCAAAAAGAAGATGTGAAAAAGCTGATCAACTTTTTCGAAGTATCATCTACCGAATACACCAACTATTAAACAGAAAATTCAATGGATAGAAAAGTTATAAAAAGAGACGGGAGTGAAGAGCGTTTCCGTACGCAAAAAATTATCAATGCCATTTTTGAAATCATTAAAGGCATGGATGTGGAAGATGATTACGAACTGGTTTTTAAAATTATAAAGGAACTTGACCTGAAAGTGCCGGAACGGGTAACCACCGAAGAACTTGATGTGTTGGTTCTGAAAGCCATTGAGCACCTGATTCCTAAACACCCTGTTTACGATACGTTGGCTACACTTCAGTTATTAAAGCTAATTAATAAACGTGTAGACAGGCGGTTTCAAACATTCTCTTCCTATCTCAATTACAGTATTGAAGATGGTTTTTTGAGAGAAGAATTGGCAGGTTTCAAACTTTCTGTTTTAGAGGAAGCAATGGATTATAAAAATGATCAATTGCTGGATTATTTTGGATTAACAACCCTGCGCGATCGTTACCTTTCAAAAGACAAAGAGCAGGAGGTGATTGAAAAGCCGCAATGGTTTTTTATGCGTGTGGCCATGGGAATAGGGAATGATGAAAAGGAAATTATTTCTATTTACAACAAAATTTCAAAGTTGGAATACCTGCACTCCACTCCTACACTATTTAATTCAGGTACAACTGTTTCGCAATATTCATCGTGCTACGTAAATGTGGTAGATGATTCATTGGAAGGCATAACCAATAAACTTACAGAAACTGCCTTCCTTGCAAAATATGCGGGTGGCGTGGGAACTGATGTCAGCCGTGTGCGTGCAACCGGGTCGCATATAAAATCACTAAATGCGAAATCTTCGGGGGTAATTCCATTTATCAAAGTTTTTGATACGATGGTAAATTCCATTCAACAGGGAGGTCGCCGCCGCAGTTCACAGGTAATTTCCATGCAACCCTGGCATTACGATATTGAGGCATTTATGGAACTGCGGGAAACTACTGGCAATGCTTATTTTCGAACACCATCGCTAAATACCAAGCTGTGGATGCCCGACGAATTAATGAAACGCATCCAAAATGATGAGCCAATTTACTTGTTTGACCCTGGCGAGTGCCCCGAACTGGTAACAGCTATTGGAGAAGATTTCTCGGAAAAATACAATAAACGAATTGAGCAGGCAGAGGCAGGAAAAATTAAACTTTATAAGAAATTAAACGGGCGCGATTTTTACAAAAAATACCTGTTCAAACTGGCCAAAACAGGGCACCCGTGGCTAACATTTAAAGATGCTCATAACCGTTACAATCCCTGCCCGGAATACAGCATTATTAATAGTTCAAACTTATGTACGGAGATTTCCATTCCTAACCGTCCGGAATCAACGGCTGTTTGTACGCTAGCTTCAGTGAATTTATCGCGGCACGTTAATGCAGAGGGCACTGATTTCGACTGGATAAAACTGGGCGAAACCCTGCAAATTATGGTGCGGGCACTGGATAATATTCTTGATAAAAACTTCTACCCGTCAGATGCAGCGCGTAAAAACACGGAAGACTTGCGCCCGCTGGGTATTGGCGTTATGGGGTTTGCTTCAGCTTTGGTCGATCTTGGTATTTCTTACGACTCGGATGAAGCTGTAGAAGCTGCCCGGAAACTGGGGGGATTCTTTCGGGAACAAACCTATAAAACGTCAGAAAAGTTAGCAGAAGAACGCGATGCTTTTCTTCATTACGACGAAATGAAAAAGGTCGGGAAGCCATACAACTACAAACCACGCAGAAATGCAGTTTTACTAGCCATCGCCCCAACGGCAACCATTTCCATTATTTCGGGAACAACGTCTTCCATCGACAGCTATTTTAGCAATTTGTATTCGCGCGACACGCTCTCTGGGAAATATATTGTCATCAATAAACAACTAATTCGTGCCTTGGAAGAAAAAGGAAAATGGAACGATGAAATGGCTGATCTTATCAAACGGAATAATGGTTCCGTACAACATATCAACGAATTACAAGAAGTAGTAGATACCGATTTGTACAAAACAGCCTATGAAATTCATCCCAAACGGCAGGTGGATATTGCCGCAGCTTTCCAGGAATCGGTTGATCAGGCAGTATCAAAATCCATATATATAGATGAGCAACTGCGCTCTGAAATGGAGGGTATTTATCTGTACGCCTGGGAAAAAGAGTTAAAATCGACCTATTATTGTTTTATTGATAAAGTGATAAAAGGCGAGAAATATACTTCGCAGGTAAATAAACGCGGCGAGCGAAAAGGATTTGGAAAGAGAAGTGTGGCTGCACCTGTTCTAGATGAAGGGATTTCTGTAAATGGACAACAGGAACTTAAAAATACTGAAATAGAGGCGCGGGAAAAGTATGGAGACCAAGTGGTAGATGAGGTGATGAATAGCAATGGTGAAAGTTGCCCCACCGATCCGCTACTTGCCAAATTGTGCCCAAGCTGCGAATAAAATAAAAATCAAATACAACCAAAAATCAAGTGAGATTATGAGTGGCGCAGAAATAATTATTGTTAAAAGAGATGGAAAAAGGGTTTCTTTTTCCATCGATAAAATAAAAAATGCAATCCGTAAGGCATTTCTTTCTGTTGGTAGTTTTGCCAGCGACGAAGACCTTACCAATATTTTACACCGTGTTACTATCCGGGAAGGAATGAGTGTGGAAGATATTCAAAATCAGGTGGAGCGTTCGTTAATGGCGGAAAATTATTTTTCAGTTGCCAAATCATATATGCTTTACCGCCAGAAACATTCGGAAGACCGCGAGACCAGAGACCGCGTAAAATTCCTGATTGATTATTGCGCTGCCGGAAATGCGGCAAGCGGAAGTAAATTTGATGCCAATGCAAACGTTGACAAAAAAAACATTGCCACGCTTATCGGCGAACTTCCCAAGGGCAATTTTATCCGTTTAAACCGTCGTCTGCTTACCGACCGAATTTCTGGGATGTTTGGAAAAGAATTGTCAGATAAATACCTCAGCTTTTTAAATCAGCATTTTATATACAAAAATGATGAAACAAGTCTGGCTCCATATTGCGCCAGTATAACCATGTATCCGTGGCTGCTGGGAGGAACTTCGGAAATTGGCGGTAACTCTTCTGCCCCAACAAATTTGAAGTCATTTTGCGGTGGCTTTATCAATATGGTATTTATTGTTTCCAGCATGTTAAGCGGCGCCTGCGCCACACCTGAGTTTTTAATGTACATGAACTACTTTGTTGGCAAGGAATACGGCAGCGATTATTATATGCGAAGCGATGAAATGGCTGATCTTTCAAAAAGAAAACGTTCCATTGACAAGGTGATTACTGACTGTTTCGAGCAGATTGTTTATTCGTTAAACCAACCAACCGGTGCACGAAACTTTCAGGCAGTATTCTGGAACATTGCTTACTACGACAAATATTATTTTGAAAGCCTGTTTGGCGAGTTTGTTTTTCCGGATGGGAGTAAACCCGAATGGGAATCGTTAAATTGGCTGCAAAAACGGTTTATGGCCTGGTTTAACCTTGAACGCACAAAAACTATGCTCACGTTTCCGGTAGAAACCATGGCGCTGCTTGCCGAAAATGGCGATGTAAAAGACAAAGAGTACGGCGAATTTACCGCCCAAATGTATTCTGAAGGACATTCGTTTTTTACCTATCTAAGCGATAATGCCGACAGTTTAAGTTCGTGCTGCCGTTTGCGCAACGAAATTCAGGACAACGGATTTAGTTACACTCTTGGTGCTGGCGGGGTTTCCACCGGTTCAAAAAGTGTGCTCACCATTAACCTGAACCGTTGTGTGCAGCAGGCTAAAAAAGAAGGGATTCCCTACATCAATTTTCTTGAAGAAGTAGTTGATCTGGTTCATAAAGTTCAGCTTGGCTACAACGAAAACCTGAAAGAATTGCAGGAAAAAGGAATGCTCCCGTTGTTTGATGCCGGGTACATTAATATGGGGCGCCAGTACCTTACTATTGGCGTTAACGGCCTGGTTGAAGCTGCCGAATTTTTAGGGATGGAAATAAACGATAATCCGGAATATGCCGCTTTTACTCAGGAAATCCTTGGCCTCATTGAAACCTATAATAAAAAGTACCGTAGCAAAGACACTTTGTTTAACTGCGAAATGATTCCGGCAGAAAATGTGGGAGTAAAACATGCCAAGTGGGACCGCGAAGATGGTTTTTATGTGCCGCGCGATTGCTACAACAGTTATTTTTATGTGGTGGAAGATGAGTCGCTGAATGTGATAGACAAATTTCGGGTTCACGGGAAGAAATACATTGAACATTTAACCGGGGGATCGGCTTTGCACATGAACCTCGAAGAACACTTAAGCGCTGTTCAATACCGGCAATTACTTCGTGTGGCTGCAACCGAAGGTTGCAACTATTTTACGTTTAATATTCCGAATACCATTTGTAATGACTGTGGACATATTGACAAACGCTATTTAAAGGCTTGCCCGAAGTGTAAAAGCAAAAATATCGACTATTTAACGCGCATTATTGGTTATATGAAGCGGGTGAGCAGTTTTTCTGATGCACGCCAGAAAGAAGCAGCTAAAAGGTATTATGCCAAAAAGAGAAGCAACGAAAAAGTAGAAGAGTATGCTTAAGTATTATAACTACGATATTGTTTTTCAGGAAATTCCAAACGAAGTAACGTTGGGAGTAAATATAAGCAACTGCCCAAATCGTTGCAAAGGTTGCCACAGCCCGCATTTACAACAGGATATTGGCGAAGAGCTAAACGAAGAGCAAATTATAAAACTGATGGATAAATACGCCTCGGCCATTACCTGTTTTTGTTTTATGGGCGGCGATAACGACACGCAGCGGCTTAGCGAGTTGGCCAATTTTATGCGTCTTCACTATCCGGGAATAAAAACAGCCTGGTATTCAGGTTGTGCAAAATTGCCTGAAGGTTTTAACAACCGGGTTTTTCAATACATAAAACTCGGAAGCTACATCGCAGAATTGGGAAGCCTGAAAAGCGAAGCAAGCAATCAGCATTTATTTTATATTCAGCAAGATGGAAACATGGAAGACATAAGTTACATGTTTAGAGTAACTTAATTTGCCAATTATTATATTAAAGTCAAAATGTAAATAATGAGATAGAATGATACAAAAATATTTGATGGTAATTCAAAAAAAATAACTCAGAGGGAGAGTCATATTTTTCCCGGATGAGGTTGTTGTTTAATAAATCGAGAAAGTCTGTCCGGTTTCGCCGGACTTTCTTTTTTCAAAAAGTATCTATTACTTTTAAGCTTTAAATATTTATCATGGAAGTAGAATGTAATTAACATTAAATGAGGTGATTATATTTTGTGCGAATTCCATCTGTTATCATAAAAAATTAAAAATCTGAACTGATGAAAATATCATTTGCATTTTTCCTTTTGTTTTTAACCGTAAACACATTTGCAGGTAACCGGGAGAAAAAAATCCGCCAATTTATTGAAGCCGAATTATACTATTACCCGAAAGCACAACTGGTAGATTTATACAAAAACTATTTTCAGGATGCGTACGGTCCCGGCCATTTAATTCCGGATACTACACAGGCAGGGAAATACCTCGATTGGGAATTAAAACAGCCCGGCTGGACAGATACATTAACTTATCAGGCCTTGGGTATAAATCATGATTACTACCGGATTAATCTTCAATTGGTGAGAAATGGTACGATTCCGCGAGATACCTTGTTGCTGGCAATGGTTGAAAGTGCAACATTGGCACGCAACCCTGATTTGGAAAGCTGGAAACAGGAGTGGAATGAAGTTCTTGCAATTATAAAAAAAACAAAACCGAATCTTCCGGGAATGAAATCCGGTGAAAAGCGAATAGAACAAGTATTTGCAAATGGCGATGTGGTGATGCACCACAGCAAATCTTACGAAGAAAACTATGATCCGCACTACCGCATTGTTCATCGTTCGGTTTTTGAGCGTTGGAGAGAAAAGTATTTTAAATAGTCGTTTTTTTATTTCATTTACAATTTTCGATGTGTTGCTGGATAATAAATAGTAGGGAAGCATAAAATCTGATAGTTGTCTTTTCCAGAGTTTTACTTATTTGAATTAATTAACAGGGAAAGCGATTCCGGTTTTAAATGCACTCCATCATAGAAATCGGAGGGAGTAAGATTCAAAGCGGATGGGTTGGTTGCTCCCATCAAAGTAAGACGATATTGCTTGGTAAGTTTCAGCAGGTAACCATCTATTTGAAAAATACCGGAATGTTTTTCTGACTGGCTCAGTAGTTTATATGCCAACGGATGGTATGGTGGAATGAATAATGTGATTTTACAATTTTTCTGTACCAGATATGAAATTAGATTTTTAAACAAGCTGCATTGTAAAGGCTCTAGTTGGGTAAACATTTCATCATGACTGGTGAATGCATAGTTTTCTGCCCTTTTTGTAATTTCATTTGGAGTTGCGTCAATTATTTGAGCAGGTAAAAGGCGGGAGCCGTCGGGAAGCAACATTGTTTTGCCAGAGGTAACTGTGTCTTGTATTTCGAAATGTTCTTTTTTTCTTAAATGAGCAAGCGAACGAATAAGGTATTTTACTGAGAATAGTTCTTTTAGCCATTCTTTTTGAAGGAGCCATTTCCGGGGAAAATTGTGTGGAGAAATATTGCTGCTTTTTTTTAGAAAAGCAATAAAATCATTACGGTTATAAAGCCAGCGTTCTTCCTTAAAGGAGTTTCCCAAAAGCCACTGATCACAGCAAATAATAACTTCTTCAGGAAGGCCATTCCAATTTTTTTCTACCAAATTTATAAAAGCATACATATCTTGAAATGTGCAGTTGGTAACCGAAGCATTGAAAAAATCTTTTCCGGGGTATTGTTCCTGACGAATTGAAAATGTGCGGCTGGAGCCTAATACAAGAACTTCCGGCTTTTGTTTTAAGTTTTCAATCCATTCTTTTTTAAGTAGCCTCCCATTTGCATTAACAGGCCCGCTAAGTATTTTTCCGGAAGTCAGGGCCAAAGCTGCCTGGGGTATGTAGTCTCTCCGCAAAGTATAATCAGGATCAACAAAATAGTTAATACTCCCTATTATGAACAGAGGAAGCAAAAGGATGGATGTTATGCGGGAAAATAATTTCATTGGCCAAAATCAAAACTGAAAGTAAATAAAAATTCTGTCCGTCTGAAAAGAAAACAAAATGGCAAAGATAATAAAGTAGTAAATCGCATGTCGTATAAACGGCTTAACAAACACAATGTCGAGTCCGTGTTTTCGATTTCGTTGCATCCATTCCATAAAAAACAGAACAAAAGAGAAGAAAATGGCTGCCATAATTTTTGTGGTACTAATCATTTGTATAATTGAGCGGCCACTTTTTAAATTAATTATGCGCATCAAAATCCTTTCCGCCTGCATAATATTTTCCGCCCTAAAAAATAAAAAAGCAATGGTTACCAGTATAAATGTACCGGCGATAGAACTCCATTGCGAAATGCGAATTTCATCTGCCTGAGTTTTGCGTGAAAATTGTTTGGTTATAAGGTAAAATACTCCGTGGATGGTTCCCCAGATTAGGAATGTCCAGTTGGCTCCGTGCCATAACCCGCTAAGAATAAAAGTTATCATAACATTTAACGAGTGTCTGGGAGCAGAGCATCGGTTGCCTCCCAGCGGGATGTAAACATAGTCGCGAAACCAGGAAGAAAGACTAATGTGCCAACGGGTCCAAAACTCACGAATATTACGCGAAAAATAGGGGTTATTGAAGTTTTGCATCAAATCGAATCCTAAAATTGCAGCTAGTCCAATGGCAATATTTGAATAGCCTGCAAAATCGGCGAATATTTGTATGGAAAACAGAATAGCCCCCAGAACCAATGTCCCGGCACCTGCGTTCTCGTAATTTGAAAAAATGGAATCAACAAGAGGAGCTACAGAATCGGCTACTGCAATTTTGGCAAAAAATCCCCATAATAATAGACGGAAGCCATTTGATGCTTGTTCGTAATTAAACGTTTTTATTGAATTGAATTGAGGCAAAAGATGGCTTGCCCGCTCGATAGGACCTGCAACAAGTTGTGGGAAAAAACTGACAAACGAGAAAAATGCGAGCCAGTTATTTGTTGGTTTCAGGCGTTCCCGGTAGATATCAATTGTGTAGCTGAGTGTTTGAAAAGTATAAAAACTAATCCCAACAGGTAAAATAATATTTAAAGTCACCGGATGAATTGTATACCCTATTCGATTAAAAAGTGCAATAAGTTCTTCGGCAAAAAATCCAAAGTATTTAAAGAAAAAAAGTGTTCCCAGGTTAACGAATAAGCTAACCATTAGAAAAAGACGCTTCGTTTTTTTCGTAGAGGCCCTAAAGATTTGGGCTCCGCACCAATAGTCAGCAAGTGAACTCAAAACAATTAGCCCTAAAAAACGGTAGTCCCACCATCCGTAAAAAATATAACTGGAAACCAGTAAAAAAGCATTTCTCAACCATACTGACTTTCGGTTAAAAATGCCCCAATACAGAAGTAAAACAGCGGGAAAAAAAATTACAAATTCTATTGAGTTAAAAAGCATAGGTTATAAGTCAGTGATAAATCGATTGGGATGAAATACAAATATCATCAAAATAAATATACTCGTTTTTCTTTGGAGCCCAGCTTAAATCGTCCCCTCCCATAAAAACATTGAATAATATCTGATCTATTCCAAAAGTATTGGTTTTTCTGAAAAGAATTGTATCTGAATAAAAAACTTCCTGCCCATCGATCCAGGCTTGAATAATTCCATCATGTTTGCCGGGTGTATTCATTTTTATACGCTGCCTTATCAAATGCCAGTCACCTTTACTTATTTGTAGAGTATCATTGTTTGAACTTTTGAAGTACAAACGTTCACCCCATTTCACCGATTGTCCCGGATGATAAAGGTAGAAGCTTAATTTTCCTTCCTCCCAAAACATCAGCCGGGCGCTCCATCCATCGTAGCCCGTTGGAACTTGTCCTCCCGTATTTGCTGCTCCTCCGGCCAGGCCCGGAAGCTTCCCTCCTTTAACAAAATCAAATTCCTTTTCAAACTTTACCCGGTAACTTAAGAAAGACTCATCTCTCGGAAGAAGTGGAATTTTCCACTGGGAACCTGTAACCGGACCGTAATGATTTTTAGGAATCAATGTTTTTAAACAACGATTGCCGTTTTCTTCTGCAATAAAAAAAGGATGAGGCGTAACTCCTAGTTTGTAGAATATAAAATCTTTTTTCCCACATATGAGTCGGGCGTCCGGCCAGATTTTTCGGGTTTGGTGATCTGTTAGTTTTCCGGTTTGTAATTTTTCAAAATCAGTACAGAAAATTTTTTCGGGAGATTCAGTTTTTTTACATGATATTAGTATAATTAATAGAATGATAGATAAAACTGAACAATTCTTCATGTATGATGATGATGATAATCTGTTTTCAAAAGGAAACATTTTATTACCAGTTTTTACTACAAATGTAAATCAATAGATGGAATAGTTCCCGATAATTCTTTCATAAAACGATAATTCAAAAATAAACTTAAGTTAAAATAGCAGGAGTGCCACTCTATTTATTTGTTTTTCGCTTAATGTGACTACATTTGCACACACGTTCATTCAAACATTTGAGGATAAGATACCCGGTAAAGCGGGTTTAATAGGGAATCACGTGAGAATCGTGAGCTGTCGCGCAACTGTAAAGTCCATTCCAGTTTTTGCAATACCATGCCACTATTTGCTAGCAGCAAATGGGAAGGCCTTGTAAACGGACAAGCCAGGAGACCTGTCTTATTTTATTGAACGGCAATTGCTTTCGCGGTATAAAGCAGTAGTCTGGAATGGAACATATCTTTGTATTTTTCAACCAACTATTTTTATTCGCAAAAGCATTCAGTTTAAAATTTAACGCATTAAGAATTGCTGTATGCTTACACAAAATTTGGGGTTCCCGCGTATTGGAGCCCATCGTGAATTTAAAAAGGCCTGCGAAGCCTATTGGAAAGGCAAAATTTCGCAAACAGAGCTTGAAAAGGCAGGAAAAACAGAGCGGTTAAAAAATTGGAGATTTCAACAAGAGTCGGGAATCGATTTAATTCCATCTAATGATTTTTCATTTTATGATCAGGTTGCTAACATGGCTTTTATGTTAAGTGCAATTCCTGAAAGATTTCAGCCTTTAAAAGAAAGGCTTTCTCCTGTTGATTTGTATTTTGCCATGTGTCGTGGTTATCAGAAAGATGGGTGCGATGTTACCCCGTTGGAAATGACCAAGTGGTTTGATACGAACTACCATTATTTGGTGCCGGAGTTTGAAAAAGGACAGTCGTTTTCATTGGCTGATACCAAAGTATTGGACGAGTTTAAGGAAGCGTTGCAGGTTGGTATTAAAACGAAACCTGTATTGTTGGGCCCAATTTCATTTTTGAAGCTTGGCAAGGAGAAACAGGGTGATTTTAATCGTTTAGAGTTGGTGCATTCTCTCCTACCCGTTTATATAGAGCTAATCGGTAAACTGGAAAATGCAGGCGTTGATTGTATTCAAATTGACGAGCCGTGTCTGGTAACTGATTTAACTAGCTACGAACGAAATCTTTACAGGATTACACTTACTGAGCTTTTTGGTTCGTTCCCGGGAATTCGTTTTGTTTTGGCTACGTATTTTGAAAGTATTGAAAAGGAAGCAGAATGGATTTCAAAGTTGCCGCTCGAAGTATTGCATCTCGATTTGGTACGCGGAGAAAATCAACTGGATGCTTTTCTTGAGAAAATTCCTTCAACAATGTCGCTTTCATTGGGTTTGGTAGATGGACGAAATATCTGGAAAAACAATCTGGAAGAATCTCTTCAACTCATAAATAGGGCAAAAGCAACTTTGGGAGATGAACGGATTATTCTGGCTCCGTCGTGTTCGTTGTTGCATGTTCCTTATGATTTAGAGAATGAGAAAGATGAACAAGGCCTTCCTGTAATCGTAAAAGAGCGGATGGCCTTTGCAAAACAAAAAATAAGAGAACTTATTACGTTAAGAGAACTGGCTGAAGATTTATATTCGGAAAAAGCACAACAGGAATTGCAACGGGAAAAGAAGAATCAGGAAGCTTGGCAAAAACTGGATTTTGTAAGAAACAAGGAAACTCAGACAAAGGTCACTAAAATGAGTTGCCAGTGGAACAATGTAAAACGGGATTCCCGCTTTCCTGCCCGAATAAACAAACAACAGGAAAAATTAAAACTGCCGTATTTTCCAACAACAATGATTGGCTCACTACCTCAAACTGCTGAAGTGAGGAAAAAGCGTCGTCAGTTTATCAATAATGAAATTTCGACAACAGAATACACTAAATTCGTTCACGAATCAATTGAGTCGGCTGTGCGTTGGCAGGAAGAACTTGGCATGGATGTTCTGGTTCACGGAGAGTTTGAACGAAACGACATGGTTGAATTTTTCGGTGAACAATTAAATGGATTTGCTTTCACCCAAAACGGATGGGTACAAAGTTATGGTTCGCGTGGGGTGAAACCACCGGTTATTTATGGTGATGTTTCGCGTAAAGGACCAATGACGGTTGATATTTCTGAATATACACAATCTTTAACCGATAAACCTGTTAAAGGAATGCTTACAGGCCCTGTTACTATTTTGCAGTGGTCGTTTGTACGCGACGACCAACCCCGGAGAGACACCACAATCCAGATTGCACTTGCTATTCGGGATGAAGTGCTCGACCTTGAAAAAGCGGGTCTTCCCATCATCCAGATTGATGAACCTGCACTGCGGGAAGGCTTGCCCATACAACAACAGAAGCGGGTAGAATATCTGAAATGGGCAGTGGAATGTTTCAAGTTAAGTTACTGGGGAGTAAAAGACGAGACACAAATACATACCCACATGTGTTATGCTGAATTTAACGACATTATGCCAGCCATTGTAGAAATGGATGCCGATGTGATTAGTATTGAAACTTCGCGCTCGCAGATGGAGTTACTTGATGTGTTTGCCAAAACAAAATACCTAAATCACATTGGACCGGGGGTTTACGATATTCATTCGCCCCGTATTCCGGGAGTTAACGAAATGTGTGATTTATTGTATGCTGCATCGCGCTATACCGAGGTTCAAAAGTTGTGGGTAAATCCTGACTGCGGATTAAAAACCCGAAACTGGGACGAAGTGCAACCGGCCATTGGAAACATGGTAAAAGCAGCAGAAATTTTACGAAAGTCAATTTTATAATTTGAATTTTTATCCTGGTATTTATATAGAGGGAGCAGGTTTAGGCTTGCTTTCTCTTTACCTGTTATTTTAAAATCAATGAAACTACTGGAACTATTTTCACAAACGGGCACTGCTTCTACTTTAATCTTTTTAAGCCTCACTGGAATATCGGGGGTTTTGCTCGGGAAAGTTCGATTTATTAGCATTAAATTAGGTATTGCAGGGGTGCTGTTTACAGGTCTTCTTATTGGGCACCTGGGAGCGAATTTTCATGCAGAAACATTGCATTTTGTTAAAGAATTCGGTCTGATTCTTTTTGTATATTCCATTGGCCTGGAGGTTGGGCCGCGGTTTATCTCTTCACTAAAAAGCAACGGTCTGAAGCTAAATATTTTGGCCACCGGAATTGTTATTCTGGGATTTGTTGTTGCCATCTGTTTAAAAATGGTATTTAATATTCCTGCACCAGTAATTACCGGTATTATGTGCGGGGCAGTTACAAATACGCCTGGCTTGGGGGCTGCGCAGCAAGTTATACAGGAGCAGTTGTCTAATGCTGAACTTACAGAATTAACCGGTATGGGCTATGCAGTTGCTTATCCTTTTGGTATTATTGGAATTATTCTTACCATGCTTATTATTCGTTGGGTTTTTCGTATAAAAACAGAGAATGAGGCCAAAGACTTTTCTCAAAAAATATCGGGGGTTTCAGGTAATCCTGAGGCAGTTAATCTGGAGGTAAACAATCAGGCTTTGGTAGGAAAAACAATCGCTTTTTTTCGTGAAGCGATGTCTGGGGAATTTGTTTTGTCAAGGATTTTTAGAAAAGGTGAATTTATTGTTCCTGAAGAAGATGAAGTGATTTGTGAAGGCGATATTCTTTTCGGGGTCTCAACCAAAAAGAATTTCAATTCGCTTGAATTAACGGTCGGAAAATTAAGGAAAACCGGGGAACTCAATATAACAGGCAGGTTGGGAATGCGTCATGTGGTTTTTACCAATAAAAAACTGGCAGGTAAAACCATCAAAGAAATTGGTATTTCCAGACGCTATCCGGTAAATATTACCCGCATATTCAGAGCTGGTAATGAGTTTATGGCTTCTGGAGACGACAGTATTGAGTTTGGCGATACCATTCGCATTGTGGGAAAAAGGAAAGCGCTGGAAGATGTGGCTAAGGTACTTGGGAATTCAATGAAAGAATTATCGCATCCCAATATTATTCCGATTTTGCTTGGAATTTTTGCAGGGGTATTAATTGGAAGCATCTCATTTGCGATACCAGGGTTACCTGCACCAGCCAAACTTGGGCTTGCGGGTGGTCCGCTGTTGGTTGCCTTATTCCTCGGACATAAAGGGAGAATCGGGAAATTGGATTTTTATATGACTCCTGGTGCCAATTTGTTTATCCGCGAATTGGGAATTATTCTGTTTTTGGCCTGTGTTGGGCTTTCTGCCGGGAAACATTTTGTAAGTACAATTGCCAATGGTGGCTATGTATGGATGTTTTATGGCGCAGCTATTACCTTTATCCCTCTCTTGATTATTGGTTTTGTTGCCCGTTTCTTAAAATTCAATTACCTGAGCATTTGCGGCCTTTTAGCTGGTTCAATGACTGACCCGCCAGCGCTTGAGTTTGCTAATTCGCAGGCACCGGTTCAAGCTCAATCAACTGCTTATGCCTCTGTTTATCCGCTGGTAATGTTCCTTCGTATTTTATTGGCGCAGGCACTTGTGTTATTTTTTTTATAAGGTTAGCAAATTTAAAAATTGAACCAATTCCTTTATGCTACTTTTGCACTTCGCAGAAAAAATAGAAATGGAAAAGAGAGGGAATACATATATTTTGTGTACGTTGAAGATTTTTATCTCATTATTTTTTATTGTTTTAAACGGAACTTCTTACGGGGAGAGAAATACTTTAAAAGAAAACAAGGGGCTGATTATAAAATTGAATGATGATGGAACTGCTTATTCAAAGCTATCGTTTGCTACCCAGTTTTGGATGCGGCAAACCAATTTGAATTCGGGGAGTACAACTATTTCCGATGAACCTATTTCGTCTGAATTTGATTTTGCCTTGCGCCGTACCCGGTTTTCTATGTACAATAAGCTGGATAAAAAAACTACTTTTTATACTCAGCTGGGATTTAATAATCTGAATGCTTCGAGCTCAAAACCAACTCTTTATTTTCATGATATCTGGGCTATGTATGATCTCGCTCCAAAAGTTTTTAGCGTTGGATTTGGACTAAATGGATGGAATGGCATCTCGCGGCTAACCAATACCAGTTATCAAAAGACAATGACCCTGGATAACCCTGGCTTTAACATTCCGGCTGTTAATCATACCGATATCGAGGTGCGTCAACTTGGGGTATTTACAAAGGGAACTGCCGGCAGGCTAAATTACCGGGCAGCTATTTCAAAACCGATGGTTTATGATGGAGTGTCAGATGATCCGGTTACAAATAAAGGTTATGAATATCCATCCACAAAATTGGAATACAAAGGTTATTTTGCCTGGCATTTTTGGGATAAAGAATATTTTAGTACTTCCTATCTGGCCATGACTTATTTTGGAGAAAAGAAAATTTGCAACATGGGTGGTGGTTTTGATGTTTATCCTGATGCTATTGCTGAGTTTGATGAAAATGGAAACCGTACTTTGAAAGACCGCACATTACTGGCTGCCGATTTTTTTATGGAACTTCCGTTTGGTAATAATCAGGCGATATCTTTTTATAGTGTGCTTTATAATTATGATTTTGGGAAGAATTATCTGCGAAGGTCGGGCACAATGAATCGTTGGTATGGAGGTACTATTGTAGAAGGAGCAGGAAATGCAGAGTATAAAATCGGGACCGGAAATATTTGGTACAGTACTTTGGGTTATCTTTTTCCGGAGGATATTTTAAAGAAAACGGGGCGTTTACAGCTGTTCTATGCCTGCGCCCGTAAAGATTTTGAAGCTTTATCCGGGGTACTTTATAATCATGATTTTGGAGCAAATTTGTTTATAAACGGACATAAACTTAAGTTTAGTGTACAATATTTACTTCGTCCGTTAATTGATAGTGGAGATGGTACTGAGCATTTAGGTACATTTATATTTCAAACACAAATTGTTATCTGATTCAGGCAGTATGTTCAAATGGTTAATGAATGCATTATGGTAATGTCAGAAAAATATGAACCGCGAGAATGTGCCAATTGTGGTGCTTTGATTGTTTGCACCGGCGACATGAACTGTTGGTGTATTGATGTGGAAATACCTGAAAAAGTGCAGGATTACATCGCAGCTTGTTTTGATGGTTGCTTGTGTAAAAACTGTATTAAACAGTTAATTGATGAATTTGGCGGGGCTGAGATTAAATAATGTAAAATTCTAATAATATCACCATTTGTGGGGATAGAATTACCAAGAAAAATGTATTCCTTTGTGGCCAATGAAATGGGACAGAGATAAGTGGATGAAAGTAGCAAGGGCTGTTTTAGGTATTTCCATTATTGGGATGCTTATTATAAACAATGCTGTTTTTTTACACGCTCACAAATTACCCAATGGGTATGTTGTAATTCATGCCCATCCATTTAGTAAAAATAAGGATTCCGATCCCTTTAAAGTACACCATCACTCGCATGCAGAGTTTTTCTTATTACACCATTTGCAATTGTTCTTTTTTATTGGTGTTTTTCTTTTTTTTGGTATATTTTTTAGGCAGTTAAAAGTTTTTTCTGTTAGCGATCCTCCTGCTTATATTAATGTTTCTATATACCACTTTTCTACACGTGGCCCCCCTGTTTTACATTAAAATATAGTAGTTTTCATATATGTGTGAAGAGGCAATATGTATTGCTCTTTTTTTTGTTGACAACTATTGTTTTATAAAAAGCAATAGTGGAAATACATAAGAGAACTACCTCTTTACAGAGTAATAATGCCAATCTTATAAAAAATCAACTAAAAAATGATGAGGGTAGATGAATGGAATTCTTACGAATCTGAATCACTGTTTATTTATTTTTTACCCTGAAAATTAATCTTTTAATCATGAAAAAAACCATCTTATTTTCTTTTTTTATATTGTTATTTTTTTCATTTTGTAATGCGCAGAAACAAAAGACAGATGCCAATATTGTAGGGCACGTTGTTTCAGCAGGAGAGCACTTGCCATTTGTGAGTATTTCAGTAAAAGGCACAACTATGGGTACGGTAACCGACGAGACCGGCCACTTTCAATTAGTAAATCTTCCGGAAGGGAAATACACCATAAAAGCACAATATATTGGGTATAAACCAGAAGAGAAAGTTGTTACAGTAAAGAAAGGAGTGACAGCAGAAGTTAATTTTACTCTGGCAGAAGATGTGCTTGGCCTTGATGAGGTTGTGGTTACCGGAGATAGAAATGAAAGAAACAGAAGAGAATCATCGGTAATTGTAAATACAATAACGCCCAAACTATTTGCAACAACTCAGTCGGTAACATTAAGTGAAGGCTTGAATTTTAGTCCGGGTTTGCGAATGGAGAATAATTGCCAGAATTGCGGTTTTAGCCAGGTGAGGATGAATGGAATGGAAGGGCCTTATTCGCAAATATTAATTAATAATCGCCCTATTTTTAGTGGGTTAGCTGGTGTTTACGGGCTGGAGTTGATTCCTTCAAACATGATAGAGCGTATTGAAGTAATTCGTGGTGGCGGTTCTGCTTTGTATGGAAGTAATGCCATTGCCGGAACAATTAATCTTATTTTACAGGATCCTATACGCGATACATATGAGTTTGGAGTTAACGGTGGCGCCACAGGAGTTGGCATTGATGGCTCTGGCGACCCGGCAGAAGATTATAGTGTAAATGCAAATGCTTCTGTGGTATCAGACGATAATAAAAGCGGTTTGGCAGTATATGGTTTTTATCGCGACCGCGATCCTTTTGATGCCAATGGAGATAGTTATTCCGAGGTAACGCAGATTAAAAATACCACATTTGGCAGCCGCATGTTCCATCGTTTTAGCTTTCGGAGCAAGGTATCTCTTGATTTTTTTAATATTAAAGAAGATAGAAGGGGCGGTGACAGGTTTGATTATCCGGAGCATGAAGCTAATATTGCGGAAGCTGTTAATCATGATATTACAACTGGCGCAGTTACTTATGAGCAGTTTTTCAGAGAAACAGATTTGTGGTCGGTATATGCTTCCGGCCAGCTGGTAACAAGAGATTCTTACTATGGTGCAGGACAATCGCTGGCTGATTATGGAAAAACAAAAGGAAAAACGTATAGTGTTGGTTCGCAGTATAATGCGCAATTTGCTTCTTCAAGCCTGATTGCAGGTGTGGAAGAGCGTATTGATTTATTGAATGATAAAAAACTGGGGTATCTCGACTGGAAAAATGCAGAGATTGAGAATGATTCTATTATTTCAATACCGCATACAGAAAATACCATTGTTGCTGACCAGAAAAGTACCACGTTTGGTGTATTCGGACAGTATGAAATAAAATTGGGAAAACTGAATGCTTCAGTAGGTGCACGTTTCGATCATTATAAAATAAGTGATAAAGAAAATAACAGCGAAGATAAAAGCGGAAATGTTGTAAGCCCGAGGGTGACATTTAAATACGATTTCTATAGAAACTTGCAAGGGCGCTTAAGTTATTCGCAGGGATATCGTGCTCCTCAAATTTTTGATGAAGACTTGCATATTGAAACGTCCGGTTCCCGAAAGGTTATTCATAAAAATGATCCCGATTTGAAACAGGAAACCAGTCATAGTTTTATGGCTTCGTTAGATTTTGACAAACAGTTTGATAAAGTGATATTTGATTTTCTGGTTGAAGCTTTTTATACACAGTTAAACGATGCTTTTGTAAGTGATTATGGTAAACCTGACAAAAACGGGGTTGTGGTATATACCCGAACAAATGCCGATGGAGGAGCAGCAGTTAAAGGTGTTAATCTGGAACTAAATGTTATCCCTACTGGTAATTTTTCTGTGAAATCGGGATTTACTTTGCAAAGTAGCAGGTTCGATGATGCACAAGAGTTTAATGAAAAAAAGTTTTTCCGTACACCTGGAAATTATGGCTATCTGACTTTAGACTGGACACCGGTTTCAACACTGGGTATTTCATCCACAGCCAATTATACCGGGAAAATGTTGATACCTTATTTTGGAAATCAAATAAATGATCCTGACACTGGCGAGTTGAGAGAGTCTGACCCGTTCTTTGATTGGGGCCTGAAGATACGGTATGATTTTAAACTGAATGGTGCTACTTTGCGCGTTTTTGGAGGGATGAAAAATATATTGAATTCGTATCAGGATGATTTTGATGAAGGAATTGATCGTGACCCGGGGTACATTTATGGCCCCTCGCTTCCTCGAACAATTTATTTTGGAATCAAAATCGGAAATATGCTGAATTAATTTTTGTTTGAACAGAACATAGTGAATGGCCGGGAGTAATCCCGGCTTTTTTCTTAAATATCGGTAGTGGAGCTGTGTTGGGAAAGTTCTCTTTTGGTTGCTAAAACAGAATATACCATGGGGATTTTGTTTCCCCAATGTTTTATTCTGTATTTACCGGGTTCTGCTTCAACTGTTTGGTTGAAACAATTATAAGGAGAATAGTCGAACTCATTGAAGCTTTTTATTTCCATCCCGTTTTTCATAAGACTGTTAATTACTTCGCTTATGCTGTGGTTCCAGGTTATATTTTTCTGTACTATTTTGGCATCCCTGTCGGCATAAGTACCGCTTTCAATTTCTATTATCTCTTCGGCATTAAAATAGCTGTAGCTTATTTTTTCAAAATCATCGTCAAACATCCAAACAAACGGGTGAAATTCGACGAATATAAATTTACCTGATGGCTTCAGGAAGTGGGACACTATTTTTCCCCACTTATTGAGGTCAGGTAGCCATGCAATGGTTCCGTAGCTGGTAAAAACAATATCAAATTGTTTATTTAAATGATTGGGCAGATCGTAAATATCAGAGCAAATAAACGTGGCATTTGTATTTGTTTCTTTGGCTAGTTTCTTAGCGTTTTCAATGGCTTTATCCGATAAGTCAACACCCGTTACTTCGGCTCCAAGCCTATTTAAAGAGATGGTGTCCTGCCCAAAATGACATTGCAAATGCAAAATGGATTTTCCTTTTAAGTTCCCCAGCAAATCCAGTTCTATGGTATTTAACGAAGATTTTCCTTTAACAAAGTTTTGCAAATCATAAAAATCAGATTGTAAATGTGCATCGGTTCTGTTGTTCCACGATTGCTTGTTTATTTCCAGATAGTTTGAATTTTCTTTCATTTTATTGTTATTCATGCTACATCTGCAATATAAAAAAATTGTTTGAAAAACACGCATCCCTGATTATTTCACTTTCAGGTTGCTTATCATACATCGTTAATTTTTAATGTTAATCAAATGCTACTGATTTAAAAAGTGAATTAATTCTTTGCTTGGGAAAAAGCTATCCATTATCTTGATTCTATGGAAAAAGGAAATGGATTGAGAGGAGAAATGCAGTGATTGTTTCAACAAAAGAATATTTTTCCCGGTTGAATATTTATTTTTGCAAACGTAGGTTATCTCTAGCGAATATTGGTTTTAGATGGAGATTATTAGTAATAATTAGACTTAATATCTGAAAATGAAATACGGTAATATAATTTTTTCTGTTGGATTATTCCTTTTGTTTTATTCTTGCGATCGCCCAAGCGAAGGGTCTAAAAAGGCTGGGCTACATATAAAAAATGTGGTTCAGGCGGTAGTTGAGACCAAGCCAGTTCCGCAAGGCAGAAATGATGATGCTGCCGATGATCCGGCTATTTGGATAAATAAAACGAATCCTGGCGAATCTGTTATTGTTGGAACAGATAAAAAGGGCGGAATAGCTACTTATAATTTGAATGGAAAGGAGTTGTATTACTATCCGGTAGGGAAAATAAATAATTGCGATCTTCGATATGGGTTTCAGTTAAATGATAAAACGATTGATATTGTTGCCGGTTCAAACCGTACATCTCATTCCATCTCGCTTTTCAGTATTAACAATAACGGAACGATGGACACCATACATTCCCGTACAATTCGTTCAGAAATGGAGGAAGAGGTATATGGTTTATGTATGTATAAAAGCCGTAAAACAGGTAGTTTCTTTGTTTTTGTAAATAGTAAAGATGGTGATGTGGAGCAATGGGAGCTGCTTGCTTCCGGAGAAAAGATCGATGCTAAGCTGGTTCGCACATTATCGCTGGGCACAAAAACAGAAGGGATGGTAGCTGATGACGAAACCGGTATTTTATACATAGGAGAAGAATGGGCCGGGATATACAAATTTGAGGCGGAGCCGGATAGTTCATCCAGGGGAACTTTGATTGCTAAAAGCTCTGATGAAAATTCGAATATAAAATATGATATAGAAGGACTGGCGATTTATGATGCCGGAAATGGAAATGGTTACCTGGTTGCATCTTCGCAGGGAAATTACTCATATGCTGTTTTTGAACGGCAGGGCGATAATAAATACCTTGGGAGTTTTAGAATTACAGACGGAGAAATAGATGGAGTGGAAGAAACCGACGGATTGGAAATTACAAGTGTTCCTCTGCCGGGTTTTCCCAACGGTCTTCTTGTTGTGCAGGATGGATTTAATTATGATGGTTATTGGAAAAAAAGTCAGAATTTTAAATTTGTTTCATGGGACGTAATTGAGCATCTGTTTTCTCATTAATCTTTTCTTTTTCCTACTGCTTTGTTGACTGCGAATGATTTAAAAAAAAGAGCGCTTTTAATATTTCGCGCAGGTGCATGTTAGAAACTTCAATACAATTTTAAACATACATTAATCAAAACTTAATTGAATGAATGTGGCTTCTCTAATTTTTGATTGTACTTTTCAGTTACAATTATTTACTGAATTATGGAAGCAAAAGCCCGATTACTCTGCAAATCCTATTTGACTCATTTTCAAACATTCATCCCTGTCTATTTTTACGGAACTCCCGGGGCAAAAGTCTACTGTGTTTATGCGCATTTTTCTAAATATGAAAAATCGGTGACAACCCTGGATGTCATTTTCCTTCAGCATGAGGATTATAGTTATAATTATAAATTGGATTTAATTCTCGACAGCCAAAGCAATATAATTATGCTGGAAGATTTCAGAAATGAAGTAAATCGGCCGGGTAAACCATATACTACAATTAAAAAGTATGAGGATTTTAAATCGTATACAGAAGTACAGAAATTTCTGGATGAAATGGTACTTGATAAACTGGAGGAACTGGAGTTGGAGAATGCTTAGGAGTAGCTCTGTAATTTAGATAATTCAATAATTATTATGTTGTTTGGGAATTTATAAAACTTATTTAACAGAGAACCGTAAACATTAATACAAAAAAGAATAGTAAATGAAATATCTATTAGTTCCAGTGCTGCTTTTATGCAGTATTTTTTATAACGATTTAAAAGGGCAAAATGAATATTTAAATTTTGAACCAACTATTTTCCCCGATCGTATAATGCTAACCATTCCAGGAGATCCGGCAACTACGCGTGCTGTTTCCTGGAGAACTGTGTTTAGCGACAAAGCAAGTGTAGGCGAAATTTCACTGGTAGAATCATCTCCTTCGCTTGAAAATTCAGCGCAAAAGGTTACCGGAACATTTTCTCCGTGGGAAGAAGGAAGTACTTCTGCCATGGGCCACAAAGTGGTGTTTAATAATCTTAAACCCAATTCAATTTATGCATACCGTGTGGGAAACGGAGAACAGTGGAGTGAGTGGTTTCAGTTTAAAACTTCTTCTGAAAATGCAGAACCCTTTTCTTTTCTTTATTTTGGTGATGTTCAAAACGATATAAAATCGTATGCTTCGCGAACTCTACGTCAGGCTTACTCGAATTTTCCAGGTGCTGATTTTATGCTCTTTGCCGGTGATTTGGTTAGCAAAAGCAATGAAGAATACTGGCGCGAATTTTTTTATGCCGGAGGTTGGATTTTTGGAATGATGCCCAGTTTACCCGTTCCGGGAAACCATGAATATGGAAAAGCGATTGACGGCTCACGGGAATTTTCCAGGCAGTGGAACCAAATTTATACCATGCCTGAAAATGGACCTTCAGCAAAGTATAACAATCGTTGTTATTATATCGACTATCAGGGAGTGCGATTTGTTTCATTGGATTCGCCAGCTATGGGCTACAATAGAAGTGATGCCGGGCAAATTTTAGCTTGGTTGGAAAAAGTTTTGGGTGAGAATCCTAATCAATGGTCGATTGTTTTTACTCATTATCCGGTTTTCTCCTGTTCGCAGGGAAGAGATAGTGAGGAATACAAAGAGGCAGTAAAACCAATACTTGAAAAATATGGTGTTGATTTGGTTTTACAAGGGCACGACCATACATATTGTCGCGGGCAAAACTTATCTCAGGTAGCCGATAAGGAAGGAAATAATCCGATGTATGTTGTATCAGTTGCCGGTCCTAAAATGTATGGATTAAATACCCGTTTTTGGAGTGATCGCGTAGCTTCAGATACTCAGTTATACCAACATATTTCAATAAATGGTAATAGTCTTGATTACAAGGCATACTCTGTTGATGGGCAATTGTATGATGCATTTAAGCTTGTGAAAAAAGCATCGGGTGTTAATTTTGTTCAGGAGTTAGACGAAGTTCGAAAAATAGAACAACGTACAGAAATTCCGGAAGGTGCCAGAAAAAATTACTCAGAAGAAGAAAGAAAGATTTACGAGACACATTTTTCCAAATAATAGAAGATTTATTATTTAGTTTTAGGTTAGTATGAAAAGTCAAAAATCCGGAGATGTATGTATCTCCGGATTTTATTTTAATATGTTTTCAATATTTTGTTGAATGGTAATCTGGGAATAAACCAAAGGCAATATTTGTCTACCGTTTCATTATTCCGTAGCACATAATTCGCAGAATAATATCCACACTTCTTTCCAGGTTTACATTTCCATAATTGCCTGCTGTTAAGGGCATTTCCAGTCCTTTTATGGCGGTGGTAATTCCAATGGCCGCAAGATTAAAATCGTAGATTTCAAATTCATTTTTTCGAACCCCCTCTATCAGAATTCGCTTTATCATTCGAATTTCATCCTGTTCGTACCGAAGTTTTATGTCTTCAATAAAGTCAACGGCTGTTACATCATTTTCAATGGCATGATAAAAATTTGCCAGACTTCTGAATGTTGTTAACTTGGTTAAAATATAATCGCGTAGTTTATCTACCGGGTCAGTGTTCCTGTTAATTACCTTCTCCAGCTCACGTGCCAGAGTATCAACTTCTTTCATTATTACGGCCTGGAAAAGATCCTCTTTGCTTTTAAAATAATAATAGAGCGAACTTTTTCCTTTTCTTACGGCATTGGCAATATCGTCAAGTGTAGTTTTTTTATAACCGTATTTGCTGAAAATCTCACAGGCAATTTTTAGGATATTTTCTCTGTTGTGGTCTTTTTTACTCCCGTTGTCGCTGTTGATTTGCATTTTTTCAAAACGTTTTCGTGCATCAAATATAAATAATTATTTTACCAATCGAACTATTTTGAATTTTTTAACGGAACAGACGAGCAAACCTGCAGAAATCCGTTAAATACTATAAATAGCTGAATGTTTAGTCATTAATATTCGAAAATGTCTGTTTCAGTATCTTCACTAAGCAGGAAGTCGAGTTGCTTGCGTTCCAGGTTTGTACGCCATATTTTTACGATTACATCGTCACCCAGCTGATATTTCTTGTGTTTATGTCTTCCAACCAATGCATAGTTTTTCTCATCAAAAATGTAAAAGTCGTCATCCAGTTCCCGAATCGGAACCATTCCTTCGATTTTATTTTCGAGTTCTACATAAATCCCCCAGTCAGTAATTCCGGAAATTACACCTGGGTACACCTTGCCTATATGGTCTTGCATAAACTCCACCTGCTTGTATTTTATGGAAGAACGTTCAGCGCTGGCGGCGCGTGTTTCCATATCGGAAGAATGGCGGCAAAGATTTTCATATTTTTGTTCGTTTGCTGAACGCCCTTTCTCCAGATATCGCTCAAGTAGCCGGTGAACCATCATATCCGGGTAGCGACGGATAGGAGATGTGAAGTGTGTATAATGGTCAAATGCCAATCCGTAGTGCCCGATATTGCGGGTAGAATATTCGGCTTTTGCCATTGCACGAATGGCAAGTGTTTCTACTACATTCTGTTCTTTCTTGCCTTTTACATTGGTAAGCAGGTTATTTAATGAGCTGGAAATGGCATTGGGTGTTGATAGTTGAATTCCATAACCAAAACGGTGAATAAACGAATTGAACGAAACCAATTTGTCAGGATCCGGTTTATCATGAATGCGGTATACAAATGTTTTGGCTGTCTTTTTCTGGCCGGGCTTGCCAATAAATTCAGCCACACGTTTGTTGGCAAGTAACATAAATTCTTCAATCAATTTATTCGATTCTTTTGCTTCTTTAAAATAAACAGACAAGGGTTTGCCTTTTTCATCAATATTAAATTTTATTTCAACACGGTCGAAAGCAATTGAGCCCTTGTTAAAACGTTTTTCACGGAGTTGCTCAGCCAGTTTGTTTAGCGGCAGTATTTCCTCTGCCAAATCTCCTTTTCCCGTTTCAATAATCTCCTGCGCCTCTTCATAGGCAAAACGCCGATTGGAATGAATCACGGTTTTTCCAAACCATTCGTTGATTACTCCGGCATCTTCGTTCATTTCAAAAACCGCTGAAAAACATAACTTATCTTCATTCGGGCGCAAAGAACATACACCATTTGAAAGCCGCTCTGGCAGCATGGGAACCACGCGATCAACCAGGTAAACAGACGTAGCACGGTTTTGAGCTTCCTCTTCTATAATGGAATTTGGAGTTACATAATGTGTAACATCGGCAATGTGAACGCCAACTTCGAGGTTTCCATTCTCCAGTTTTCTTATGGAAAGCGCATCGTCAAAATCCTTGGCATCTTTTGGGTCGATGGTAAAAGTGGTTACTTCACGAAAATCGCGGCGTTTTTTGTATTCTTCTTCCGGAATTTCCAACGGTATTTTTTCGGCTGCTTTTTCCACATTTACCGGGAATTTATATGGCAATTCAAATTCGGCAAGAATGGCGTGCATTTCTGCATCGTTATTTCCTGAATCGCCTAAAACTTCCTTAATTTCGCCAAAAGGACTTCGGGCATGCGTTGGCCATTCATTAATTTCAGCAATGGCTTTTTGCCCGTTTTTTGCTCCATTTAGCTTCTCTTTCGGAATAAAAATATCAAAGCCCACTTTTCCTGTTGGAACCAAAAAGGCAAAATTGCGCGATGTTTGAACTGTTCCCACAAAAACCGTTTTTGCCCTTTCTATAATTTCAATTACCTCGCCTTCAAAATCGTGTTTTTTCTTGCGGGCAAATAGGTGTACACGCACCTTGTCGCCTTCCATGGCATGTTTTAAGTTCCGCGATGAAATAACAATCGGGCGATCGGCTTCATCAGTATTAACGTAGGCAAAACCTTGTGGCTGCAGTTCAATTGTTCCACAAATAGTTCCTGTTTTTGCCTTTAGTTTGTATTTTCCATGGGAAATCTGATCGAGGTAATCATCCTCCTTTAATTCCTGCAAAGCTACATTTACCAGTTTACGTGTTTCCGGATCTTTAACTCCCAGCCATGTAGAAATCTGTTTGTAATTTATGGTCTTTCCCGGTTCTTCATACAATAAGGAAAGTATCGCATTTTTTAATTTCTTTTTATTAAATGTATTTGCCTTTTTAGATTTTATGTATCGTTTTTTCTTCTTCTTTTTTGTCATCTTCTTTTATTTTTGAACAGAGCAAGTTACTTTATTTATCGGAACATTCTTTCTTTTAATGAAGAATATTAAGTACCCCACTCTTTTTCTTTTTGATATTTTTGTTCTGCTGCATTCCAAATTTTTTCCGGATTACGGAATGCGTTCATTTTGGAATAGGCCTCTTCTGTCATTTCATTAATAGCTGCTCCATAACGGTGATAAAGAACCTTAAAGTTGGAATATGAAATACCTGTTTGTTTGGCCAAATCATATTTTTCAAGGCAATGCTCATGTATATCTTTTAATTCTAAATTTTGAAAAGTACACGCCAACGGGTGCTCCATTTGTCTGTCCAGCATTTGAAATATTCCTGAAATCGGGGCTGTGCTATTTCTCTTTTTTTGTGCTTCGTGAATAGCTGGCTGAAACAATTTTTGTACAAGGCTCAAAAAGTTTTGTTCGTCAATCTTGGAAGAAGCTTCGTCGAGAGGTTCTGCCATCAAAAAATCATCATATTCTGAGAAACGAAAAGCCTGTGTTGAATCTTGAAAAACCATGGAGAAACCAGTTGGTGCATTTATAGGGATAAGATAATTTGTGCTTTCAGGAGTTTTACAATTAATCACATGCTCCCCAAAGACTTTTTCTCTTGTTTGTTGAAAAATAATTTTACCCTCATTTCTTTCTGTGGGGCAATTTACTTTTACTGTTCCCCCCTGCGCTTCAAAATGTTTTAGTAACTCAATAAAAAGGCGGGAAATATTGTATTTGTATTCCTGAAAATAGATTCCTTTTCTAAAAGGTTCCCGAATAAATTTTAGTTGTTCCAGTTGTTTGCTTTCGAATACTTCCAGTTTTTCTTGATATGCATTTTTATATAAATAATCGGCAAGGACGGCCGTAAATTTCCGAGGTCTTTTTTTACTTACATAAAGCACTTTTTGTGGCTGAAATAAATGAGGAGCCAGTGCAATTACCTTTTGCATAGTATGGAAATTACTCTGCAGCGAAGGAATTTCAAAAAGATGAAACGGAAATGTACGAGTCGTTACAAAATGGTCGTTCCTCTGCAAATCCTGTTCAATAATAAATAATACCTTTTGTTGTTTTTTTAACAAAAGGGAAGCTTGCAGAAGCTCTTGAATTCCAGGATTTATATAAACAGAATTGAATTGATTGTTCTTATCCTGATCGTGGTTGTTAAAGGTGTTCATTAGTAAAAATTACGCATGCCTGCTGGTATTTTAACAACACATAACATTCTTTGTTTGCAGGAATTTGTATGTTTGTAAACCATTTTCGTAAGAATGAAATTTTTGGCAAAAATACCATATTTATTTGTAGCTGTACTGGCGTGGGTTGTAATTATTTCGTCGTGTGCCAACCAGGGAATGCCCACGGGAGGCCCCAAAGATAGTATTCCTCCGGTATTGGTTGAAACACAACCAGAAGTGAGAGCTACCAATTATAAAGGCAGTGATGTCCGGCTTACTTTTAATGAATATATTCAATCTACAGAAATTTCGGAGGCACTGGTTATTTCTCCACCATTAAAAAAGAGGCCGAGTATACGGACCAAATCGAAAACACTGATTATTCAGTTTAATGAACCATTAAAAGACAGTACAACGTATTCATTGGATTTTAAAAATTCGGTAGTTGATAACAACGAAAAAAATCCGTTGAAAAATCTGCGTTTTTCTTTTAGTACCGGAAGTGTTTATGACTCACTTCGCGTGGCAGGCCGTGTAATGAATGCGTTTAATTTGGAGCCTGTTGAAAAAGCACTGGTGTTGTTGCATAAAAATCTTCACGATTCGGCGGTATACAGAGTTATACCCGATTACATTGCAAAAACAGATGAGGAGGGGGTGTTTATGCTGGACAATGTTGCTCCGGGTAAATACCACATTTTTGCTTTAAACGATGCCAATGCTGATATGCGGTATAATGAAGGGGCAGAAGAGATTGCTTTTGAAGATACATTGGTTGTGCCGTCGGCTGAATATCATGTGGCTCGTGATACGTTGGTAAAAGGTATGGATTCGCTTTTGGTTACAGGGCATACAGAGTTTTCCCCCGAGCCGTTTTACCTTCGTGTATTTACGGAAGACTTGTTTGATCAATATCTTGATTCTTATAAACGGGATGCACGAAACAGGTGCACCTTTGTTTTTAATGAATCGGTGGCAGATACTTTTGGAGTGCGTCTTTTAAATACACAAGCAACCGATTGGTACATTATGGAACCCAATCAGAAAGTTGATTCAATGGTGATGTGGATTGCAGATACATTGGTTTCGCGTATGGATACATTGGAGATGGAATTGTCATATATGCAGTTGGATACGGCCAACAATCTCTACCTGAAGCGTGATACTCTGGAAATGAATTTTGCGGACAATAATCAGGAATCGTCCAGAAAAAGAAGAAAGCCGAAAGACGAAGAAGTGGGGCCTAAGCCAGTAGAACAATTTAACCTGCAAACCAATGTCGGTTCAAATTTAATGGAACTAAACAACAATATTAAAATTACTTCGCCTGAACCAATAAAGCATATAAATATGGATATGATTCTGCTTTATGCTTCGGATGATACTTTAAAAACACCTCTTGATTTTGTTTTTGAAAAAGACAGCCTTGAGTACCGTACCTATAATTTAAAATATAAATGGGAACCGGAAGCGAAATATACTTTGCAAATTGATTCCGCTGCCTGGGAGAATATTTATGGAATTACCAGTAGGGAGGTGATTCAAAGTTTCAAAATAAGGGAAGAAGATTATTACGGTACAATAAAATTGAATTTAACCAGTGTTCCTTGTCCTATAATTGTGCAACTATTAAAAAATAGTGATGATGAAGTGGTGTTGAAACAAAAGACAACTACTGCCAACTCTACGGTTGTTTTTGATTTTCTGGCGCCGGATAAGTACCGCGTGAAACTGCTCTTCGATAAGAATGGAAATGGGAAATGGGATACTGGAAGTTATCAGGACAAACAGCAGCCCGAGCGGGTTTCGTATGTGAATAGTGTAATAAAAGTTCGTTCTAATTGGGACAGTGTTTTACCGTTAGATTTAAAACCGGATTCAACCTTCTTTAAAAATGTGGTAGATAAAGAGTTGCTGGAGAAACAACGAAAAGAAGCTCAGGAAAAGGCAAAGAAGGAGCGAGAACAGCAAAATAACCCACAGCAGGGAAGCAGCAATATGCTCAATAATGGAGGTAGTCTCAACTTTCAATAAGCCCCTGCCCTTTCATTAAAATTTGTTACTTTTAAAGTAAATATAAAAGGAATTATGGCAAGCGTAAAAGACTTAAAAAAAGACATTGATTTGATTATGTCGATGGCATTAAACGATTGTTTTTATGTATTGGAATACAACCGTAAAGTGAGTAGCGAAGAGGTTATGAGGATTGCGGGTGAGATTATTGGAAAACATTGTGAATTGCGGGTAAGAGCAAATCATCCGGATGGTAAAGACAATCCAAAACTCTTGAAAAAATATTATTCCGAATTGGTTGCCGAGATGTTAAGAGCCGCTGATCGATCGCTGGAGAAGTTGTCAGCTGAAGTAAAAAAAGTTGCTTAGTCCAATTTGGGAATTAACCTGAATTTTTTGGAAGCCACGACTTTCTCTTCAAAGTAAGTGGTGAGCTCCCATACTCCCATTTTATCTTCCGGAGGATCCCATATGCAGTCGCCAAGGTAAAATTCGAAATCGTTGGTGCGAATGAATTGCTCTCCGGTGAAAGGTGGTGCTATTTCTCCTCTTTCATCCTTAAACGGAGGGTGTTCTATTTTAAAAGATATTGTGGTTCCCTTTCCGTTTTTTATTCGTAATACATACCCAAACTCGGTGCCTGTTTCTGCTTCTATTTCAGTTGCAAAATTCAATATTTTAGGAATCTTATTACTTTCTCTGTCCCATGTTTCATACTCGCCGTAACTAAACATGCTAAACATTGGTTTTCTTTTTCTCATAGGCTTCAAATTTACTTGCAAAATAAAAATAAAACTTTTTATGCCAGGCAGAGGTTTATAATACATTAAAAGCGATAATCGAGAAGATTTTTATTTTTGAGGTGTAGCTATTTTTGATTTGTAGCCGCATAAAAGATTTTTAATTTTGTAGCGTTCTTATTATAAATTAATACGGGTATTATGAGCGAGTTGGATATTCAGAATAAACAAAAGGCGAAAGACAGACGTAATAACATTATTGTAATTGCTCTTTCAGTAGCTTTGGTTGCTGTTCTTGGTTTATATTTTTTTCAAACGAGTGGATACCGCGAAATTGTCTCGGAAATTAAAACACAGAAAGACTCTATTCAGGTGGAGCTTACGAATATTTCAACCAGCTATGATTCTTTAAAAACAGAGAATGATACAATAAATGAACAATTACTTGTTGCTCAGACCAAGGTGAAGGATTTGTTGCTTGAGGTGGAACAAACAAAGAAAGTCAGTATCCGAAAGATTAATGATTACCAGAAGCAGGTAACTACCATGCGGGGAATTATGCGCGATTTTTATCTTCAGATTGATTCCTTAAATCAGCGAAATAAGCAATTAATGGCTGAAAATCAGGAGGTAAAAGAACAGTATAAAAAAGTTGAATCGCAGAACCAACAGTTGAGCCAGGAGAAAAAACGTTTGCAGCAAACCGTTCAGCGGGCTGCCATGTTACAGGCACGAGAGTTGATTGCGGAACCGCTCAACTCCAGAGGGAAAGCAACTCGTTATACCAGTCGTGTTGAGAAAATAAGGATTTATTTTGTACTGAGCCCGAATGTTACGGCAAAGCGTGGATCGAAAGATATTTATGCACGTATTATGCGTCCCGATCAGCTATTGCTTAGTAAATCATCTGATAATACATTTCCATTTGAGGATGTTAAAATTCAGTATTCTTCAATGCGAAATGTAAATTATGAAGGGCAGGAGTTACCGGTTACTATTTGGTGGGACAATACAAACGAACCTGAACTGATGACTGGGAAATATGACGTAACGCTATTTGCCGACGGGAATATTATTGGTGAGACTAGTTTTGAGGTGAAATAAAATCCGGTATTTTTTTTTCATCTCTCAGACTTTTGGATTGGCTTGTTAACATTTAAAAACAGGCTCAGCGTACAGGTATATTTCGATATGATGATACTTTCCCTTTAATTAACCGATAGAATATCTTAACATTACAGGGTTTTGTATTTATTAACCAATACAAAATCTCCTATTTTTATTTGAATGATTATCTTTGTGCCCTTAATCTTACTTGTACGAAAATGTTAGATAAAATCAAGGCTTTAAAAGATGAAATAAGCACAGCAGCGGCAAAATCTTTGGAAGAAGTGGAAGAATTGCGCATAAAATATATTAGTAAAAAAGGCAGTGTCAGTCAACTTTTTGCCGATTTTAAGAATGTGCCTGCTGAGCAGAAAAAAGAAGTGGGGAAAGCCATAAATGATTTGAAAAATTTGGCATTGGATAAAATCAATGCCTTGAAAGAGGCTTTTGAATCGGCTGGTAGCAGTAATTCCGACGTAGATTTAACCATGCCGGGAGAGTCCGTAAAGTTGGGATCGCGTCATCCGCTTTCGCTGGTAAGAAATGAGATTATAAGTATTTTTGGCCGTCTAGGTTTCACCGTGGCCGAAGGCCCGGAAATTGAAGATGACTGGCATGTTTTTTCAGCCCTGAACTTTCCTCCGGAGCATCCGGCGCGTGATATGCAGGATACATTTTTTATTGAGAAAGATCCGGATGTATTGTTACGGACACATACTTCCAGTGTTCAAATTCGCGTAATGGAGAGGACACAGCCGCCTATTCGTTCCATTTTCCCCGGGCGCGTTTTTCGTAATGAAGCTATTTCGGCGCGTTCGCATTGTATCTTCCATCAGATTGAAGGTTTGTATGTAGACGAAAATGTATCGTTTGCCGATTTAAAACAAACCTTGCTTTACTTTGCTAAAGAGCTGTTTGGGGAGGATACCCAAATCAGGCTTCGTCCTTCGTATTTCCCTTTTACAGAACCAAGTGCCGAGATGGATGTAAGTTGTTCAATCTGCGGTGGTAAGGGATGTAATGTTTGTAAATATACAGGGTGGCTCGAAATTCTTGGTTGTGGTATGGTTGATCCCAATGTATTGGAATTATGTAATATAGATAGTAAAAAATATACTGGCTTTGCATTTGGGATGGGGATTGAAAGAATTACCATGCTAAAATATGGAATTAAGGATATTCGCCATTTCTTTGAGAATGATATTCGCTTCCTAAAGCAGTTTGAATCGGCTACGTAGTGCACACAAAAGAGTTATAAGGTTACGGAATTAGATACTGAAAGACGTTCTTATTCCTTATTTTTTTTGTAAATAATATCTACAGATTTATTCTCCTGCAAAATACTTTTTTTGTTAAACTGACGTTTAATACCATATTTCTTGTTAATTTACCCAATAATTATTAACTTGACATCATGGCAAAAACAATCGACATCACCATCAAGGAAAGCGAGGAACACCTGATGTACCTTCTCCGCAAACAAGACAAGCTTTTACAGCAAGGCAGGGTGAAAGCATTATTACTGATAAAACAAGGCAAGGTACGTTACACTTATGAATTATCGAAGAAGTTAAAACGTGGGCGTAAGACCATTTATAACTGGCTACAAATGTACCAGGAGAAAGGCATCGATGGGTACCTGACGGTATCAAGCCGAGGCAAACGCAAAGACAAGCTTTCAGATAATGAAAAACAGGGCATTGCCAGAAAATTGCAGGATGCATCAACAGATATAACCAGTTATGTGGAACTATGCCATTGGGCAAAATCGGAGTTTGGGAAAGAAATCCCTTACCATGTGATATATAAATATTGCCGTTCCCGATTAAATTCAAGGCTAAAAATTGCACGAAAATCACATCACAGGAAGGACGAGCAGGCTGTTGAAGCCTTTAAAAAAACTACCAGGGTTGATTGAGGGGTTTAGAAACAGTCTGGATAAAAATAAGTATGAGTCCATAAACATTTATTTCCAGGATGAAAGCCGCTTCGGTTTAATGACCAGACAAAAGCGGGTACTCGTATCAAGAGGGATAAGGCCTGTAGGCAGGTTCCAGCACAGTTACAAGTGGTTATGGCTTTGGGGTTGCTTTTCTCCTGTCACCGGGGATGCCTTTTACTGGGAAACACCGAAAGTGGACAACGCTATTTTTGAAGCTTTCCTGAAAGATTTTAGCCGAAACAGGCCAAAAGAACTTAAGTTAATGGTTATTGACAATGCCGGATTTCATTCCTGCCAGAATATAACCATCCCGGAAAATATCAGGCTGGTGCGGATTCCTGCCTATTCCCCGGAACTCAACCCGGCAGAAAAGGTGTGGCAGTGGATGAAAGACAGGGTGGCAATGAAATTTTTCGAATCAACCAAAGCTTTACAGGACAAAATAACTCACATGGTACATCAACTCACACCCGAACTGGTAAAATCAATAACCGGATATGAATTGTACACCAAAAATTTTATTGGGTAAATTTGTCGCTAAAATGGTATAAAATACATATTTGTCAGGTTAACAGTAGTTTAACAAAGAATGGTTTTGGAATGTGTTTTTGGCATATCTTTATTTAAAGCCATACTTTTGCACAAGACAAACGAGTCTTTTTTAATTTAATATGAAAACAATGGAAACGAAAACAAATCAGAATCAGATTGTTATAAAAACAAACTCTGAGAATGAGAAGCAGAAGTTGCCACTGAATTTAGTTCTTACACTGGCAGCAGGAACCGTTGCCGGTATGGCAGTCATTTTTGGCCTTTTTTGGGGGGCAGAGTTGTTGTTAGGCTTTTAATCGTTGCGATTGAAGAAAACATTTAAAAATGATATCAAAAGTAAAAGCTCGCGTTAAGCGAGCTTTTTTATTTTTAAGGAGATCCAACAGTCCGTTTTTATTTAATGATACTCTCAATCATTTTTAATTCTTCCTCTGAGAACGAAAGATTTTTGATTGTTTCCACATTATTTTCAACTTGTTTTACAGAACTTGCACCAATCAATACCGAAGTGATACGCTGGTCTTTTAATACCCATGCAAGTGCCATTTGTGCTAATGATTGTCCTCGTTGCCGGGCAATTTCATTCAGTTTTACAATTTTTCCATGAACCGATTTTACATCCTCCTTTTTCAGAAATACTTCGCGTGTGGCTCTCGAGCCTTCCGGTATTCCATCCAGATAGCGATCGGTAAGCAAGCCCTGTGCAAGTGGCGAAAATGGAATGCAGCCAATCCCCTCTTCTTCCAGCACATCCAGAAGCCCCTCTTCTACCCAGCGGACAAACATAGAATATTTGGGCTGGTGAATTAAACAGGGTGTCCCGAGTTCTTTTAGTATTTTTGATGCCTCTTTGGCCATGTCAGCCGGATAATTGGAAATACCTGCATATAAAGCTTTTCCTGAACGAACAGCACGATCGAGGGCCATCATTGTTTCTTCCAGTGGCGTGTCAGGATCGGGGCGATGCGAATAGAAAATATCTACATATTCCAGTCCCATGCGTTTCAGGCTTTGGTCGAGGCTAGCCAAAACATATTTCCTGCTGCCCCACTCTCCATAAGGGCCTGGCCACATCAAGTAGCCAGCTTTAGAGGAAATAATTAGTTCGTCGCGATATGCTTTGAAATCCTGTTTGAGTATTTTCCCAAAATTTTCCTCTGCAGACCCCGGCGGCGGACCATAATTATTGGCCAAATCAAAATGGGTAATACCCAAATCGAAAGCCCGGTGTAGCATGGCACGGCTATTTTCAAATGTATCTATTCCTCCGAAATTGTGCCATAATCCCAGTGAAACTGCCGGAAGCTTTAAGCCCCATTTTCCGCAGCGGTTGTATTTCATTGAATCGTAACGATTCTCTTGCGGTAGATATGTCATAATAGTAATTTATTTTTTTTTAGATGCTTGGCAATTTCCATGGAGCACGATAAGTGGGAACCAGGTAGCTGTTGGCTTCGTCGTCGCCAATGAATTTACTTTTTTCATTGTCCCAATACAAACGTTTGCCGGTGCGCTGGGCAATATTTCCTAAGTGAGCTACCCGTGCTGTATTTGCCGCCACCGAGATGTTGGCGTTCAGGTTTTGATTTCGCTTTTTAATACCGTCAATAAAATTGGCCATGTGCAATTCCAGTCCCTTTCCCGTACTTTTAGTAAAAGGCACAGCTTCTATTAAATCTTTGCCTTTCTTTTTCTCCGGAATAACTTCCCATCCACTACGGTCTACTACTAAAGTTCCGTTGTTGCCAACAAAACCAACGCCATGGTTCCGGCCGTAATGACCACCGTCTATTCCTGTTGCATGATCCCACAGCATGGTATGTCCGTCGAATTCATATAGGGCTTGTAAAGTATCTGGTGTTTCAGATGCATCGTCGGGATAAGCAAATTTGCCGCCCATTGCCATAATCGATTTTGGAGACGGATCCCCCATTCCAAAGAGTCCGTAATCGATAATATGCACGCCCCAGTCGGTCATTAACCCACCGGCATAATCGTAAAACCAGCGGAAATTGAAATGAAAGCGGTTGGGATTAAAAGGCCTTTTCTTTGCTGGGCCGAGCCAGAAATCATAATCAACTCCTGCCGGAGCTTCTCCATCGGGTTTTACCGGAATTGGTTCCATCCATCCCTGGTATGCCCAGGTGCGTACTGTCCTGATTTTTCCCAGCTTACCTGATTTTACATAATCAACAGCATTGCGCCAGTGCGGATCGCTGCGTTGCCACATGCCTACCTGCACCACGGTTTTGTATCTTTTAGCCGCCCGTTCCATAATGTTTATCTCTTCAATCGTGTTTCCAAGCGGTTTTTCACAATATACATCTTTTCCTGCCTGGCATGCTTCTACCATTGGTAAACAGTGCCAGTGGTCAGGTGTTCCTATAATGATTACGTCAATGCCCGGTTCTTCCAGTAATTTTCGGTAGTCTTTAAAGCCTTTCGGTTTGGTTCCCTGGATTTTTTCCGTCTCTGTTAATCTTCGGTTCAATACGTTCTCATCAATGTCGCAAATGGCTGCACATTCGGTATTCGGCTGGCCAAGAAAAGCTTTTAAATCGGCAAATCCCATTCCATTTGCACCGATTAGTCCACATACTAATTTTTCATTTGCCCCTGCACACGAATTCATAGCCATAGGCATTGTTGCCGTTAAACCTACGCCGGCAGTAGCCAGTGCAGAATTTTTAATAAAGTTTCTTCTGTTTGTCATTATGTTAATAAGTTAGTATTAACTACATTATTTAAAACTGAATTTCCTGATTTTTGCGAAAAACAGTTCCTTTGAAATGTGCTATAAGTACATTTTCCTCATTAAAAATTTCAATTAAATATGTACCTAATTTGTTGTGTAATGAAATCTCTTTGGCTACTGAGGTTAATACACCTGATGACACTGATTTAAAAAACGATATTTCGGCATCAATCGCCAGAGCTACTTTTCCTTGTGTATTTGAAGCCACGGCAAAAGTAAAGTCGGCCAGTGTAAACATGGCACCTCCGTGCACAACACCAACGGCATTCAAATGATTTTGATTAATAATCATTTGAGCTTTGGCATAACCAGGCGAAGCATCCAGTAATTTTATACCTGACGTTTTTGCAAATTGATCCTTTTCAAATGTTTTTAAATATTGCTGAAATGATGGATTCATAAATTATTTGTCCTTTTGCATCGCATCATCAAAAGCCACATCAGATGGTGCAAAATCTATTTTTTTAACAAAGGCACAGGCTTCTGTGGCGCCTGCTTCACGGTTCATTCCGCTGTCTTCCCATTCAACAGAAAGTGGCCCGTTATAACCAATGTCGTTTAGTGCCCTGATAATATTTTCGAAGTTAATTTTACCTCTGCCAAGGCTGCGAAAATTCCAGTAACGACGATTATCGCCAAACTCGGCATGACCGCCAAAAACACCAATTCCCATCGGAACATCACTCCAGTAAACATCTTTCATGTGCACATGGAAAATACGATCGGCAAATTCATAAATAAAGCGAACATAATCTACATGTTGATATCCAAGGTGGCTGGGATCGTAATTAAATCCAAATGCCGGATGGTTGTTTAATGCTTTTAATGTACGGTGTCCCGTGTGTATATCAAAGGCAATTTCCGTAGGATGTACTTCCAATGCGAATTTTACACCCAGTTTTTGGTATTCATCTAAAATAGGCAACCATCTTTGGGCAAACTCTTCGTATCCTTCATCAATCATTTCCGGCGGAACAGCGGGGAACGAATATAACAAATGCCAGATGGGGCTTCCGGTAAAACCATTTACCGTGTCGAGTCCCAGCATCTTCGCCACTTTTGCTGTTTTAATCATCTCCTCTGCCGCGCGCTGGTGTACTCCTTCGGGATCGCCGTCGCCCCAAACGTGGGGGCTGGCAATGCTTTTGTGGCGTTTGTCTAATGGATCGCAAACGCACTGTCCGTCAAGATGAGTAGATATAGAAAATAACTCTAAGTTATATTTTTTAAGTAAAGCCTTTCTTTCATCGCAATACGCCTGATCGGCTTTGGCAATTTCCATATGATCGCCCCAGCAGCAAAGTTCAAGTCCGTCATATCCAAATTCCTTTGCTTTTTGGCATATCGTTTCAATGGGTAAGTCGGCCCATTGTCCTGTAAAAAGTGTTACTGGTCTGGCCATGTTTATTTAAATTAATGTTAGTTATTCGAATTTTACCCATTTGGTTTCATCGTCGTATCCGGCTTTCACCACTGTGTCGATAAACTGCATTCCACGGATTCCGTCTTCAACAGTTGGAAAATCAAGCATTGCTGCTGTTGGCTCAACGCCGTCCATTTTTGCCATAACAGTTGCAGCAAAATTACGGTATATATTAGCAAATGCTTCCAAATATCCTTCGGGGTGTCCGCCCGGGGTACGGGTGTTGTGTGCGGCAATATCGCTGCCCAAACTGGTGCCTGTTCGCAACAGTTGAGTAGGTTTGTCAAGCCATTTTGCAATTAGTGTATTTGGCTCCATTTGTGACCATTCCAATCCGCCTTTTTCGCCATACACCCTTATTTTTAGTGCATTTTCCTCTCCCGCAGCAACCTGGGTGGCAATTAAAACACCTTTCGCGCCGTTTTCAAAGCGAAGCAATGCTGCTCCGTCGTCGTCAAGCATACGGTTAGGTACAAAAACATTTAATTCGGCACAAAGCTCTGTTACTTTTAGTCCGGTAATATATTCAGCTAACTGATGGGCGTGTGTGCCTATATCTCCCATACAACCTGCTTTCCCTGAGCGTTTGGGATCTGTTCTCCAGGATGCCTGGCTATTTCCCTGATCTTCTACTTTTGCTGATAACCAACCTTGCGGATATTCCACAAAAACTTTTCTAATTTTTCCCAATGTTCCGTCGGCAATCATTTGTTTAGCGTGCTTTACCGCCGGATATCCGGAATAGGTGTGGGTTAAGGCCAGTGTTAACCCTGTTTCTTTTACTTTTTCTTTTAGCTTAAGCGCTTCGTCGAGTGTAAAAGTGATGGGTTTGTCAAGAACTACATTAAAGCCGTTTTCGAGTGCCATCATTGCCGGGGCAAAATGCACGAAATTAGGTGTAACAATGGATACGAAATCCATACGTTCCCCTTCCGGAAGCTGTGCCTCTTTTTCAAACATTTCCTGATAGCTCTCATAAACCCGGTTTTCCGGTAAGTAATATGATTTTCCTGATGATTTTGAAATCTCCGGGTTTACACTAAAGCATCCGCAAACCAATTCAATCTGATTATCCATAAAAGCAGCAAGGCGATGGACTGCGCCAATAAATGCATCGGTTCCACCACCGACCATTCCCATACGAAGTTTTCTATTCATTATATGTCTGTTTAAGTTGATTCAGTATTCCTGCCTTAAAATTAACAACTCTTTTGATACCAAACAAAACTCAAAGTGAATATCCTTCAAAAGAAAATGCGAATAACATTGATATGGCAGGAAATTTTTACATAACAATTCATTAAATTAGCCCTTTCGAAATAAAAATTAAACCATACAAAACCATGCAAAGACGAAACTTTCTTAAAAACACCTTAGCAAGTGGAATTGCCCTTACCGGAATAACAAGCGTAATGAGTGCTACTGCAGCAGAATCAAATGGTTCCAGAAAAGCCAAATTTAATCTGAAATACGGGCCTCATTTTGGTATGTTTAAAAATAGCGCCGGCGACGATCTTATTGATCAAATTAAATTTATGGCCGACCAGGGATTTACTGCTTTTGAAGACAATGGTCTTATGAACCGGACTCCTGAAATTCAGACACAGATAGGAGAAGCTTTAGATAATCTTGGTATGACAATGGGAGTGTTTGTAGTTGAGAAGGGAGGAAATTTGGCAAATACGCTGGCTGCCGGAAAGAAAGAACACCTTGATATTTTCCTGGATGGATGCCGCCGTGCGGTTGATGTGGCTAAAAGAGTAAATGCACGCTGGATGACAGTGGTTCCGGGAGCCTTTGAAAGACACTTACCTATTGGTGTTCAGGATGCAAATGTAATTGATGCCTTGCGTAGGGGGGCTGAGATTTTAGAGCCACATGGACTTACCATGGTGCTTGAGCCTTTATCGGATTCTCCGGATCTTTATTTGCAAACATCGCAACAAACATATATGATTTGTAAGGCGGTAAATAGCCCTGCATGTAAAATCTTATACGATATTTACCATATGCAAAAGATGGAAGGTAATCTGATGAATAATATTGACCTCACCTGGGATGAAATTGCTTATATTCAGATTGGAGATAATCCGGGAAGAAAAGAGCCTACCACCGGGGAGATTAATTACAAAAACCTTTTCAAACATATTTATGACAAGGGTTATCAGGGAGTAATGGGAATGGAACATGGCATATCAGGAAAAGGAATTGATGGAGAAAAGCGACTGATTAAAGCCTACCGTGAAGTAGATTCTTTTAATGCATAGAAACTGTTTTGAAAATTGTAAGAGGAGAAAAGGATGCGGACAGACCAGGTTGCATCCTTTTTTGTTTTGTGTTAAATGTTATTTGCTAAACATAATAATCAGCAACCTGCATTCTACTGAGAGTTATATTTCAGTTCACTGATTCGCTTCTGAGGCGTCTTTTATTTCCGGATAAATTTATACTTTCAAGCCATCAACTAAATTTTGTTTATTATGACAAATTTGTTTTCGTTGCTGCTTCTTCTGTGTGCTTTTACCTGGGGGTGTGAGAGCGATTATTATTCGATGGAAGATTTTTTCAAAGTGGAGAAAATTGATGCCCATTTTCATATTTATACCAATGATAATTCTTCGCTGGAGCAGGCGCGAAAAGATAATTTTAAGCTTTATGCCATTAATACCTATTCAGATGGTTGCGAACAGGTAGTACAAGCCCAGAACTGGCTTTCGGAATTGAAAAAAGCATCACCCGAAGAAGTAGGTTTTTCAACCACTTTTTGCCTGGAAGGCTGGGATAATCCGGCTTGGGTAGAGAATACCCTATCGTGGATTGACAATTGCGTGGAAGGTGGCGCAAATGCTGTAAAAGTATGGAAGAACATAGGAATGGAATGGCGCGACAAGGACAGTTTATTAATTATGATTGATAACCCAAAGTTTGATCCTGTTTTCAAGCACCTTGCTAAAAACGGTATTGTTCTGATTGGGCATTTGGGTGAACCTAAAAATTGTTGGCTGCCAAACGAAAAAATGACAACCAATACAGATAAACGTTACTTTTCAAGGCATCCGGAATATCACATGTACAAACATCCGGAATTTCCTTCATATGAAGAGCAGATAGCAGCGCGTGACAAGATGTTAGATAAAAATCCTGATTTGGTATTTGTGGGATGCCACCTAGCAAGCCTGGAGTGGAGTGTGGATACACTTGCTGAATTTCTGGATCGCTTCCCAAATGCTGCGGTTGATATGGCTGCACGAATGGGAGAGCTATTCAACCAAACTAAAAATGATAGGGAGAAAGTGCGCAACTTTTTTATGAAATATCAGGATCGTCTGCTGTATGGAACCGATGTTACCGACCGTGGACAAGACAAAGAACAACTCCAAAAAACACTCCATGAAGCCTGGATGCAGGGATGGGAGTATTTTGTTACAGACCATGCCATGACCAGCAAAATGATTGACGGTGAATTTCGGGGACTAAAACTTCCGAAAGAAGTGGTTGATAAGATTTTTGCCGGCAATGCAAAAAAATGGTACAAACTATTTTGAGCAGAAACACCAGGGAGTTTCATTTGTAAATTTCCGGAGGAAATAAATCCGGTTCAAAAATACAATCTTCAATTTCTTTTATCTTTGCACAGAATTTAAGAAAAAAGCAATGAGTAACGCAAAAGTCCGGGTACGTTTTGCCCCAAGTCCAACCGGTCCGCTTCATATGGGCGGAGTAAGAACAGCTCTGTTTAACTATCTGTTTGCCAAAAGAAACGGCGGCGATTTTATTCTTCGTATTGAAGATACCGACCAAACCCGTTTTGTGCCGGGAGCAGAAGAATACATTATTGAAAGTTTGAAATGGTGTGGCTTGAATCCGGTTGAAGGACCTGGGCTTGGAGGAGAGTTTGGTCCTTACAGGCAAAGTGAACGTAAAGTGTTGTATAAAAAATATGCTGATCTGTTAGTTGAATCTGGCTGGGCATACATTGCTTTTGACACACCGGAAGAAATGGATAATCTGCGTAAGAAAGCCGAAGCCAACAAAGAGACTTTTTCTTATGGCATTGCCACAAGAAGCAGCCTGAATAATTCATTGAATTTGTCTGCTGAAGAAGTCCAGCAAAAAATGGAAACCGGTGAAAATTATGTTATCCGTTTTAAAATGCCGGAAGATGTGGATGTTACAGAAGACGACTTAATTCGTGGAAAAGTAACGTTTAATACCACTAAAAGTCTTGACGACAAAGTTCTTTTTAAATCGGATGGAATGCCAACTTACCATTTGGCAAATGTGGTTGACGACCATTTAATGAAAATTTCGCATGTAATTCGTGGAGAGGAGTGGTTGCCGTCAATGCCTTTGCACGTGTTACTTTATGAAGCATTCGGCTGGGCAGAAACCAAGCCTCGGTTTGCACATCTTCCGCTTATTCTGAAACCTGTTGGAAAAGGCAAGTTGAGTAAACGAGACGGTGATAAAATGGGTTTCCCTGTTTTTCCTTTGGAATGGAAAGATCCGGAAACTGGCGATATTTCGCGCGGTTATCGGGAGGATGGTTATTTCCCGGAAGCTTTTATCAATTTGCTGGCGCTACTCGGCTGGAACCCTGGAACGGAACAGGAATTCTTTTCTTTAGAGGAATTAACTACCATTTTTAGTTTGGAACGAGTGGTGAAATCAGGCTCGCGTTTTGACCCTGAAAAAGCAAAGTGGTTCAATAAACATTATTTTCAGCAGAAAACAGAGGCTGAATTAGCTGAGCTTTTTAAGCCAGTTTTAATAGGAAAAGGAGTTTCTGCCAGTGATGAGAAAATTGTCAGGGTGGTTGCAGAAGTAAAAGAACGTTGCGAATTTGTTTCAGAGTTTTGGGAGCAGAGTCGCTTCTTTTTTGAAGCTCCGGAATCATACGACGAAAAAACAGTAAAAAAGCGCTGGAAAGAAGATACTCCTGAAAAATTAATGGCCATTGCAAAGCTCTTTGAAACAGTTGAAAATTGGAATGCAGAAGCAATAAAAGATCCGTTTTCAGCTTTTATGAGCGAAAAAGAATGGGGATTTGGAGTTGTTATGAACCCACTTCGTTTGTGCCTGGTTGGCGGAAATATGGGGCCTGATCTTTTTGTTATTTGTGAAATACTTGGAAAAGAAGAGACGGTTTCAAGGATTAGGAAAGCGATTGATTTAATAAAATAGCTCCTTTTGCTTTTGTTACGAACATTCACAGGGAATTGAATGTTGTTTTGTTGTTGTTTATTTTGGGTAAATAGCCTGAACAACTTTAACTATTTCCGAATGAATGATTCAATAAAGAAGAAGCTTCCTAAAAATGTCTGGTTGCTTACTATTTCACAAGCTCTCATGCTGTCAGTGAGTTCAATGGTGGTTTTTGTTGGTGGCTTGGTTGGCAGTCAGCTGGCTCCACTGGAAAATTTGGCAACCCTGCCGGTTGCAAGTATTGTTATTGGAACTGCTGTTACTATTCCTCCGGTTACTCTGCTAATGAATACCATTGGCCGCCGCCGTTCATTTTTTATCATTGCGGTGTATTCTGTTTTTGTAGCTGTTTTAGCCAGTTATGCTATTTCAATTTCCAACTTTTACCTGTTTTGTGTGAGTACATTTTTGTTTGGGGCAACTTATTCCTGTGTAATGCAATTTCGTTTTGCTTCTATGGAAAGTGTTTCCGAAGAAATGATTCCCAAAGCCGCTTCCATGGTTTTGGTAGGTGGAATTGCTGCTGCATTCTTAGGGCCTGAAATGGCTGTTTTTGGGAAAGATTTATTGGATGTTGAATTTGCCGGTTCGTTCATCTTGTTGGCCGGATTGTTCTTAATTGCATTGTTATTTTTAACAGGGTTCAAGAATCCGGTTCCGCAAGAAACCAGTAATGAAAATCCTCAGCGTACGTTAAAGGAGATATTCCAGCAGCGCGTATTTTGGGTTTCTATCCTAAGCGCTACCATTGGCTACGCAGTAATGAGTTTTATTATGACAGCTACACCGGTTAGTATGCATGTAATGGATGGCCACTCTTTAAGTCATACAAAATGGGTTATTCAGAGTCATATTATAGCCATGTTTTTGCCTTCGCTGGTTACGGCCTGGATTATCAAGAAAGTGGGAGTGTCCAGAATGATGATGGCCGGTTTGGTTGCTTACGTAATTTGTATTGTGATTGCTTTTGCGGGTAAACACCTGGGGAATTATTGGGTGTCGCTTATTTTGCTTGGGATAGGCTGGAATTTTCTATTTATTGGTGCAACTACTTTACTCCCGCAGTGTTATAAACCAAGTGAAAGGTTTAAGGTGCAGGCTGTAAACGATTTTGTTATTTTTGGAACACAGGCAGTGGCTTCGCTTTCTGCCGGGTGGTTTATTTTTGCAGTAGGCTGGAAAACCCTTCTTTTAATTAATTTACCGTTTATTTTTTTGCTGCTGATTGTCATTTTGAAATGGCAGTCAAGGGCAGCGCCGGAAGCGTAGATAGGAACTTTCCCAAAGTCAGCGACTCCGGGAAAGTTTTGTGTGAACTTATTTTCTGTTTTCTACAGGATAATCTTCTTCTACCATTCCATCAACCAACTTTACAATGCGGGTTCCGTATTGTGCAAATGCTTCATTATGTGTCACCTGAATGATGGTCATTCCTTCGTCATTTAATTTTTTCAGCAGACGCATAATCATCTCGCCTTGTTCAGAATGTAGGTTTCCGGTGGGCTCGTCAGCCAGCAGTAGTTTTGGGCTTCCAATAATGGCGCGTGCAATGGCAACCAGTTGTTGTTGTCCTCCAGAAAGCTGGTTTGGGAATAAGTCTTTTTTTGCAACCATGTTAAAACGGTCAAGCAAATCTGCCACCATGGCTTTGCGCTCTTTTCCTTTTACATTGCGGTAAACCAGCGGAGTTTCAATGTTTTCATACACATTCAGCTCATCGATGAGGTGAAAAGCCTGAAAAATAAAACCAATGTGGCTGCGGTGGTACTGCACTTTTTGCTTTTCCTTGATTTTATGTGCAGGTTCATCCCAGAAATAATACTCTCCGGCACTGGGTTCATCCAGCAGCCCAATGATATTCAGCAGTGTTGATTTGCCTGCTCCACTGGGTCCCATAATGGTTACAAACTCACCTTGTTTTACTTCAAGGTTTACTCCTTTCAAAATAAACGTACGCTGAAATTTAGCGTCGTAATACTTGTCGATCTTTTTTAGTTGTATCATAATTCAAAGTTTTTATTCGTATCTCAGTGCTTCCACCGGATTCCGGGTGGCTGCCCGCCAGCTTTGCCAGCTTACTGTTAATAATGCAATCCCCAAGGTTAGCAATCCGCCAAGCACGAAAATCCACCAACTCAAGCCGGTTTTGTATACAAAATTCTGCAGCCATTTGTGCATGGCATAATAAGCAACCGGCGTGGCAATTACAAAGGCAATGGTTACCCATCTTACAATATCCTTGTTCAGCATTGCTATTATTTCTGGTATTTTTGCCCCGTTTACCTTGCGAATGCCAATTTCTTTGATCCTCCGCTCCACCGAATACCATGCCATTCCAAACAATCCGAAGGCTGTGAGAAAAATACTGATCATAGTAAAAAATCCGATAATCTTGGCTGTTTTTGAGTCATTGCTGTGAAGTTGGTCAAACTCGTCGCTGAGAAATGTATAATCAAAGAGTTTGTCGGGGAAATATTCTTCCCACTTGGCCTTTATCTCTGTCAAAGTCGGAGCCAAACCACTGTCTGATAGTTGCAATTGAAGAGTCTGAAGCTCATTGTTTGTTTCAAAATTAAATGGATGAATAATCGTAGGTTTCACCTGTTTTCTAAACGATTCAGTATAAAAATCGGCAATTACACCTTTGATAATAAGCTCTTTGTTAAGGATTGGGAGCTGCTTTCCAATGGGATTTTTAAGCCCGAATTTTTTTACCAATGTTTCGTTTACAACTACCTGCTTGCTGTCGGCTGGTTCGTTCTCCGAAAATCCTTCGCCACTTCTCAGTTTGAAATTATGCACTTTTAAAAAATCGCTATCAAAAGAATAAGACAAGACGGGTACATTGTCGTCGCCCATCATTACCCAGGCATTCAAAAAGCCGGTACTGGAAATGGTTCCTGAAATTATTCCTGTTAACCCGGAAATATCGTTTTTATATGTTCTTAGCTTTGAAGAAGAAAGACCACTGCCGTTAATTTCAATCATATTTTTGTCTATACTGGCTGTTTCAGAGATAAAATTCAGTTGTTTGAAATAAAGTATGGCTCCGGCCATCAAAATTATGGAGATAGTAAACTGTAGAGCTACCGTCCAGTTGGATAAGCTCGTCTTTGGATGAGGAGCAACATATGTTAAAGAACTTTTGCCAATACGTAAAAACAGGTAAGACGAAGGAATAATTGTAAGTAGAAATAACAGAACAAAATAGCTCCCCAGAACTGTTTTATCGGTTAGGAATCCGATAGAGACATGTGCACCAAAAAGGGAGTTGAAAACTGGAACAGACAAGATTATCAACACAAATGAAAATAAAAATGCGGTAAAAACGGCAAGGAAAGTCTCTCCAAACAATTGCATCTGCAATTGCTTTTTTCCAGCGCCAAGTATTTTTTGGATCCCAGTGTTTTTCTCGTTTTTGAAAATTCTGACCATGTACAAATTAATGTAGTTAAAACTGGAAATAATGAGTATAGCAATGGCAGTCAGTATACTTATATAAAAAAAAGACTTGTCTCTATGCATGAGAAATTTCCAGCTACTTTGTGTCTCGCTGGTATCAAAATAAACACTGGTAAGTGGTTGCAGGTAATACTGGCATTCTTCTGTTAGTTTGGGCAGGATTTTGCCATCAGCTTTCATTCTTTCCAAAACTGGCCCGGCGGAGGCTTTCTGGTCGAGTTTTACAAAAGTTACTCCCCCGAAATAGGTGTTTAAATTGATGGGAAGAAGAACATCGAATTTCAAGAAAGATGCCGTTTGTGAATCATCGATTACCGATGTGATTTTATACATGCTTTCCGTTCCGTTTTCTCTTACAGAAAATGATTTTCCCAATACATCAGTTTCGCCATAAATCAATTTTGCAGTGCTTGCGCTAATTGCTGCTTCTCCCGGATTGGAGAGGGTTTTCTGCGCATTGCCAAGAGTTTCATGTATAGAGAAGAAATCAGGCAGGTTTTTGTCCGCTCGCACAAAAAGCACTTTACTTGATTTGAAATTGTTGGTTTCGAAAACAGCATTTTCACTAACATCCTGGAAACGGCAATAGGATTCCACTTCCGGGTACCTTTCTTTTAACAGGATAGGAAGGTTTGGTAAAATAAAAGATGTTTTTTCTTTGTTTTGTATGTCCATCGGGTTATCGCTCTTCACCAGAAAGATTTGGTCCTTTCCTGGGCTTCCCTCCGAAATTTGCCATTCACTTACTACGAAGGCAATCAGTAAATTACTGCATGCGAGCCCGACAACGAGGCTGAGGATAGAAATAACTGAAAATATTTTGTTCCTTTTCCAATTACGAAAAATCAGCTTCAAATTTGTTTTTGAGAACATCATATTATTTAATTAATTGAGTAATAATTTCTTCAAAACCAATGCCTTTTTTTTAAATGCAAGGTATTCAGGAATATAAGGAAATAAACAAATAAAGAGTGTAAAAAAAATTGACAATAAAATGTATGATATTTTGTCAATAAGAAGTGCCAAACATATACTAAAGATTAATTATTGATTTGATTTGCAGTTTAAATTCCTTTCTCCTGATGTTTCAATAAAATCCATGTAATTTTGTAGCCCTACCTTTAAAACTTCGGTCTGCTTTTGGACACAAAGGAAGTAAGAGATGAGCAAAAGTATAAGATATTTAACCAATGTAATTTCCGTAACGCTGGGGTTACGGCTGTTTTCCATGTCGATAATTATTCCGTTTTTATCAGCATATGCGATGAATTTAAAGGGAGGAACTCCGGCGCTTACAGGTTATGCACTTGGAATTTTTGGGCTTACTCAGGCCTCATTACAAATTCCTTTTGGTGCACTTAGCGACAAAATTGGATATAAAAAGGTAATGCTTGCGGGATTGGTGATGCTTATTGCAGGCTTGTTAGCAGCTGCTTTCGCTAAATCCATTTACGGGTTAATTTTTGCGCGGGCTTTGCAGGGCAGCGGTGCCATTGTAACTGTGGGTTATTCCTGGCTTTCGTCGGTTGCAGGCGATGCTGAACGTGATAGAATTCTGACAAAACTAGGCGCGCTAATGGCTACTTTTACAATGTTGTCGTATGTAATTGGCCCGCTGGTACATATTGTTTTGAATGTGAGTGAGATGTTTATATTTTCTTCGTTTCTTATTGCCGGATGTTTCATCTGGGTTTTAGCCGGAACCAAACAGGTAAATCCCGAACTCCGTAAAGAACATGCACAGAAACACAAAACAAAATCGGTATTTAATAGGTCGCATCTTACCAGAAGTTTGTTGCTTACTTTCAATAATTTGTTAATGATGGCTTTCTTTTTTATGCTGCCGCTACTTTTAGAGGGGCACCTGGAAACCAATCAGATGTGGATTATTCTGAGCCCTTCCATTTTAATTGCAGTTGGTGTGCTTCCGTTTTTTTCAAGGAGAGCATCAAAAGGAAATCCCAAAGCGATTTTAAGCCTGTTATTCTTTCTTTTAGGAGTAGGATTTCTACTCATTTATTTCCGGACGGTGCCTTTTATTGTGGCCGGGACAATCCTTTTAATGATGGGCGTTTTCTCCATATCGTCTATTGTTCCCATGTTGGTAAACCGCGGTATTGATAACCGACAAAGAGGAAAAGGAAATGGTGTGATGGTGAGCATGCAATATTTTGGTTCCTTTTTGGGAGCGGCAGTCACCGGGAGATTGTGGAATATTGGTCCGGCTGTCGCATTTGGTTTTGCCGGCTTGATAATAATTGCCGGCATTTTTCTAATTTACTTTGGAGAGAGGAAGGCTGTTACTACTTATTAGAATGGATTTATTATTCATTCCCCATGTAGCTAATTTCATCTTTGAAACTTCGTCCGAGTGGCAATTTGGCTCCGCCAATTTCAACAGTGTTGTCATGAATCGCATCAATTTTTTTCACCGAAACAATGTATGATTTATGGATGCGCAAAAAATGATTGTCTTTCAATTAGGTTTCGATGTTTTTCATCCGGTCAAGCTTGCTGTATTTCTTTTTTTTGGTATGAATCACCACTTATACCTACATTCTTTTCACATAAAGAATGTAGGTAATTTCAATTTTTACAGAATTATAACCCCCTTTGTAAAACGTTCAAATACTATGAATTTCAGCAGATAATCGGTTATATCTCTTTTATATTTCTAGAGAGTGCTATCTTTCTTTTCAAAATTATTTCGTTTCTGCAAAAGAATCTGGGTACGTAACAAAGTTTTTCCTTTCACTATCGTTTGTGGAAACCCAGGTATCATTATCCCTGTCTGCATTATATTTTACATATGTCCAGGTGTCAAATTTTCTTTCGCCTTCATGCAGTTCTATAATCCGATAGCCTTTCGGGGCTCCGTAGGTTTCTCTGCCACTGGATTGCCCGTAAGCCATGCAAATTCCATGTAAACAACCTATGTAATCATTTACGTGGTCGTGTCCGACAAACATTCCCATAACATCACCCGATTCCAGGAAAGCGCTGTACATACCTGAATTGATATCAGGAGAACAGACTTTTTCTTCTTTTACCCCAACGGTGGTTGGTTTTTCCCATGCCTCCTTGTATTCTGGTAGGGGGATATGGAAAAAGGCCAGTGCAGGATAAGGTCTCCCTCCATTTTCTTTTGTTAGTTTTTTACTTTCGTCGCGATACCATTGAACCTGATCAGCCTTTATCCAGTCGTAGCTTCCCAGTCCTTTTTCTTTGGGAAGGCCGGAGTGCGAATCGAGAAAATAAAGAATGGCTTCGGTATCTTTTGATTTTGAACCTTGCACTTTTAAGATATAATTCCCATTTCCGGAAATATTTTCAGGGCCATTTTCAGTAACATTAAATGGTAAATCAGAAATGGTTTCCATAATTTGTTTCCCTGTGAGCTCATATTCAATGTCGTGATTTCCCAGAACAACTGCCCATGGGATTTTTGAATCAACCAGCGGTTTAGTCAATGATAACCATCCCTTTTTTGTATTGTCAGAGCAAACTACATCTCCTGTAAATACAACTAAATCTGGTTTCTCTGTTTTAATAGCTGCTTTTATCATCATTAAAGCGCTGTCGGAGCGGTAAGAGTCTGTTCTGAAATGAATATCCGTAAATTGGATAATCTTCAATTTGCCATTTTTATTGAATTTTAAAGTTGGCTTTGGGCTACTTTTTGCGCTGGATGCCAGAACTACACTTACCATAAGAAATAATAATGCGAATATTTTTTTCATTTTTCTAATTTTGAGATATTTATGAGTGATACTTGCATGTGTATTATATAATACTTTTTTTATTATAAAGAGAAGGTCAAAATAATGAATTCTTTTCGAAGTTTATTGAACAATATTTAACAAAAAGATACAAGTTTATTACAAATTTTGTGGTAAGAAAACTGTTCAACAGTATCTGTATTTAAATTATATTATTCATATCTCAATGCTTCGACCGGATTTTGTACAGCAGCGCGGTATGATTGATAGGAAACAGTGCCCAGTGCAATAATAAATGTAAGGATCCCGGCGATAGCAAAAATCCACCAGCTTAATCCGGTTTTGTAGGCAAAAGTCCCGAGCCAGCGGTTCATGCCGTACCACGACATCGGAGTTGCCACAACAAAAGCAATTGCAACCCATTTCAGAAAATCTTTGTTGAGCATACTTACAACTTCTGTAATTCGTGCGCCGTTTACTTTTCGGATGCCTATTTCTTTGGTTCGTTTTGAAATGGTAATTAGCACAATTCCCAGCAATCCCATTACTGCAAGCGAAATAGCCAATAGCGAAAAACCTGTAATTAGTTTGGCTTGATTCTGCTCTTTCTTATAAAACTGGTTGATTTGATCTGTTAAGTAGTTGATTTCAATTGTCGATTCAGGAGCAATTTGAGTGATTAATGTTTCAAGTTGTTTTTTTATTGCTCTGTCTGCCTGTCCGTCAGTCTTTATTGCCAGAAGCCGCATTCGTGCCGGATTTTGTTGTAAAATGGCCATCGGCTGAATGAGTGTGCGAATGGAATGGGCGCTAAAATCTTTTACAATTCCACGAACGGTAGCGCCGTTTAACAAATCACCAGCCTTAATGTCGTATTTTAGAGCCGCCGATTCATTCAGTATTATATTGGCTTTGTTTTCTGCATTATATTCTCCAAAAGATTCGCCGTCGAGCACGTTGATCCCTAAAAGTTCGATCATCCCCTGTCCCATGATTAGTCCGTCAAAACGAATACTTTCATCTTCTGATTTCAGACGAATGGGCAGAAAATTATTAAACGGTGGAATAAACGAGGAACCTGCTGTTCTTATAACGTGCGGATTTTTCTCCATTTCATTTTGCAACACTTTTATTTGTTTTTGAAGGTTGGGAGAGTTGAGTTGGCAAACCAAAATACTATTCGGATCGATGGACTGAAAGTTTGTCAATCCAAAGTTGATTTGTTTTTTGAAAGTCAGCACACTTACAATCAGAATAATAAAAATAGCAAAGTGAAAACTTAAGAAGGAGTGGTTCCAGCTGTATTTCCTACGCTTTTTGTTTAAATGCCCCGATAGTAAAACGAGCACCGAGGTTCGCGAAATATTGATACCAATTAGTAATCCGGAGATGGTTCCGGTCAGCAAAATAATGACAAAAAACAGAAGCCAGGTTTGCCATATTGCAAAAACTTCAGAGCCCACCGTTTTTCCCAGCGTAGAATTTACAAAAGATATCCCTGCAAAAATGATAATTACAGCGGGTATAATACTCAATATGGAGATCAGGTTTGATTCCAAAAGAACTTGTCTCCGGATATCGTTGTTTCGAGCTCCCAGTGCCTTTTTAGCGCCGAGTTCAATCAGTCGGCTCAATATGTTTGCTTTGGTAAGGAAAACATAATTGATAATGGCAATACACAAAATTACAAAGGCAATTCCAATGTAATATTTTAGTTCGTTAGAATCGCCGTGAAACGAGTAATTATCAATAAGGTTTGCAGAATTCAGATAAATATTTTCTACTGGTTGCAACCCATATTCCGATTCGGCATATTTTTCAGCGTCCATCGAAAGCATAAACTTTTGAATTTTATCAGCAATCATTTTGGGTTCTGCCTGTGGAGCTAAAAACAGGTAAGTGGAAAAGTAATTTTTGTCCCACTTATTTAGATCGTTTTCTGTTGATGCGTAGTCGCCCAACATTACCTGGCTGGAGAAGCCCAAAACATCTTCGGTTAGTTTTATATTTCCCAGAAAAGCAGGCTGAATAGATGAGTTGCCAGGGAAATTTTTATAAACGCCACAAATAGTGTAGGTAGCAAATTTGTCTTTCAGTTTTATTTGAAGTGAAGCTCCCAGTGCATTTTCCGAGTGGAAATATTTTTTAGCAATGTTTTCAGAAATTGCTATTTCTGTTTTTGATTCTGCCGGCTTTCCGTATTTAATGTTTATACCCAACTGCTTAAAAATGTTCTCGTCGGCAAAAGCAAAACTTTCTTCCTTTACCACGCGGTTTTTAGCATTTTTTATTTCTACCATATCGGTTTGATAAAAGCGAAAATAGTTCTGAATTTCAGGAATCTTACTTTTTATTGAAGGAGCAAGTAAATACGGCATTTTTAAGTTGTCTTTGTCGTAAACACGGTAGGCATATTGGTAATTTGGAATAAATCGATCAAAAGAATATTCATGAATAAAAAGAGCTCCGAGAATCATAATACAGCCAAGACCAATTCCCAGTCCCAAAATGCTGATTGACGAACCTGTTTTATTTTTTTTGATGCTTCGAAAGGCAATTTTTAAGTCGGTAAAATTCATATTTTTATTTTTGAACTAAGAGCTTAGTTCAAAAATGGTGCCTTTATTATAAAGCTCATTTATTCAGATATATAATTGTTACATCGGATCCCAATTGTAAAATAATTGGACAAAGTACTGTATGATTTTTTGTCAAATTGGAAGTCTTTTCATTTTTCGTAAGGAAAAAAATAAGTCGCTTTGTATTTTTATGAAGAAAATAATCAAATACAAAAGTTGATGACTACTGCTGAGATTACGGATTTAATATTGCAAGATTCGCAAAAGCGTGCTGCTTCACGCAATAACACTTTGGGCGTTCCGGGTTTCCAAACCAACATGAAACGTTTGGGAGTTAGCTCTCCGCAGATTAAAGAGATTGTAACTGAATGGAGCAAAATTCTGTTTGATTTTTGTCAACAGCAGTGAGACGAACTCTGTTTGCAACTTACCGAAAGCGGTGTTTTTGAAACTCAGATTTTAGCCTATGAATTACTTCAGAAAAATAAAGCTGGTGCTCCAGCGTTTAAATGAGGAACAAATTTTATTATTGGGAAAGAACCTTGATAATTGGGTCTCTGCAGATAGTTACAGTACGATGATTGCTGGCTGGCACTGGCGCGAAGGAACATTACCTGGTGCTCAAATTTTGACATGGCTAAAAAGCGAAAATTTATGGTTTCGGCGCGTGGCAGTGGTTTCTACAATTTCCTTAAATCTACGCTCAAAAGGAGGCTTGGGTGATACCAAACGAACATTGATGATTTGTGAGAAGGTAGTAGATGATCGCAATGATTTAATTGCAAAAGCATTATCGTGGGCTTTACGGGAACTCGCAAAAAATGATAAATCGGCTGTCGACGATTTCCTCGATAAATATTGCAATAGGCTGCATTTCCGTGTGTTTCGGGAAGTTTCTGCGAAACTGAGAACAGGGAGAAAAAACGGTTAGCTTCTTCTTTCTTAAAATTTGTTTTTCAATTTTGGGAAGAGGTTATTACTCGTATCCGATTATTTTAACCGGGCTTTGCCAAAGGCGATACGACTGGTCGGAAACATAGTAGCTCAACAATAAAAGAAAGAATATTGTCGGTGGCAAAAATTTACCAGGGAATTTGTCAACAGTAGAAATGTGGGTAGTCGGTTTTGCTCGGTTCCGTTCTTTTTTATAAGGAGCTTTGACCATAATAGTATTTGACGCAAATTGTGTATGTTGAATATTGGAACAGACATGGAAAAGAAGGCATGAATAGGGCTTTAGCTATTTACATTCAATCAATCTGTTGGTAATGTCTTCAAGATATGTAATATCCGCGTTTAACTCATGATTTATGAGCCAGTCGCTTATTTCATAGCAAAGTCGTTCTCTTTTTGTAGAAACCTTCAGTTTGGAGTTAGAATCAAGCAAAGCGAGTTTTTTTAGAAATTGATTGTGCTTTGATATATGTTGCTCTACTCCCGGGGAATTGAATTTTTCCATAAATTCTTGTTCTTCATCAAAATGAGTTACAAAGTAATTTGTGACTTTGGTATGTATTTGAGCATATTCATCAGATGAAGTCATTGATTTGTTTGTTATTAATTTCTCTAAAAGCTTAAGTATTTCCTGGTAGTCTTCGTAGTTGTATTTCTTCCTTGGAATTTTTGCCATGCTTTTTTCTCTTTTTACAGTGGCTTATTCTTTTTGGCAAATAAGAAAAGGATCAAAAATAAGCCAGTTGGTTATTTATTTGGTCGCGCTCAAAATAGCACTTCGTAATTGTTTTTCAGAGGAATTCCACCCTGTATTTTATAACATAAAACTTTATTGGAAAGGGAACCTTAAATCAACATAATGTCATCAAAAGGTTCCCTTGAAAAATGCCCAACTTTGATTCTTATGTTTGCAATGGACGATACAGTTGAGCAAGAATTATTAAATGAAAGGAAAAGTAAAATGTATAGCTGCTTTTATGGTTATAAATAGATTTGAATCCGGCCTTTATGTCTATCTGAAGAGGTTTTTGCCTCAGTAGTATTATTTCAACGTACCTTCTTCAGCCTGGTTAATCATTTGCTCGTTGGCTGTAATAAATATCTCAACCCGCCTGTTTTTGGCTCTTCCTTCCGCAGTTGAGTTATCTGCTACAGGGTCATCAAAAGCTTTACCTTGGGTGGTCATTCTTTCTTCAGAAATCCCATTGGAATGCAGAAACCTGGCAACCGATTCGGCTCTTTCTTCTGATAGTTTTTCATTTATTTCTCTGGAACCAGTGTTGTCGGTATGTCCGTAAATGGTAACATCTGTTTCAGTTGTTTCCTTTAGTGAGGTGGCAAATTTGCGTAAAGCTGTTTTCGATTCTTCACTTAAGTTACTTTTCCCCGTTGAAAATAAAATACCGCTCTCGAAAGTAACTTTAATTGCTTGCAGGTCATTTGCATCAGTAACCGACTCAACTTGTGCGCCTTCTATCTTTTCCAGTTCTGCCTTTTGCTTATCCATTTTTTTTCCGATTAAAACGCCGGCGCCGGCGCCAACTGTACCACCAATGGCGGCGCCAATGGCAGCTCCTTTTCCTGCAATTGCTCCAACTCCGGCTCCTATAAGTGCACCTCCCGCACCTCCGAGAAGACCGCCTTTGGTTGAGTTTTTTGTAGTGGAACAACTGCCAAGTAACATTCCGATACAAAGCATTAAAGCCAATGATTTGTTAAAAGTTTTCATGATTTCTGTTTTGTAATTGACTTCTAAAAATAAATAAAAATTATTGTCATAATAAATTTTATGCATAAATCTTCAGGTAAACATAAAATTACCTAATACTCAATAAGATTATTAGTTTTCGCTTCCCAGCTTTTTATAAACAATACCTGCGGCAATAGCTCCGGCAACCGGAATAGCTATAAATAACCATAGTTGAGACAATGCCCAGTCTCCAACAAAAAGAGCCTGGCTGATACTTCTGGCTGGATTAACGGAGGTATTTGTTACAGGAATACTAACAAGGTGAATTAATGTAAGGGCCAGTCCAATGGCCAGTCCGGCAAATCCTTTTGGAGCTCTTTCATCTGTTGCACCAAGTATGACGATTAAAAACATAAAAGTCATTACAAACTCGGTAACAATAGCAGCCAATAAGCTGTAATTTCCAGGAGAATGCTCACCGTAGCCATTGGCGGCAAAAGTTCCTATAGACGAACCATTACCGGTTACGATTATGTATAGGACCGTTGCCGCCAGAACAGCTCCAATGATTTGGGAAATAATGTATGGTAATACCTGCTTTGATTCAAATCGTCCGCCTGCCCAAAGTCCAATGGTAACAGCCGGATTCAGGTGTGCCCCTGAAATGTGCCCCAGAGAATAGGCAATTGTAAGTACGGTTAAGCCAAAGGCCATAGATACGCCAACCAAACCAATTCCCACATTCGGGAATCCGGCTGCCAGCAAAGCACTTCCGCAGCCACCTAAAACGAGCCAAAATGTTCCTATTAGCTCAGCTATATTTCTTTTCATTTAAGTAAATTTTTAATCATATTTTGTATTCTTCTTCTTTCCTGGCGCTTCTTCTATCAGGATATAGTTCACATAAAAAATACCTCGATGAAATTTATTTATGCTATACCCTTGTAGAAACAAGCATCGCAAAATTTCAAAGTTTCAGTTGAATAAATGTTATGATCAGAGTAACATCATCGATACATCGATATGTACTGGATCTATACATTGTAGTTAACTTGCTTATTTATATTTATTTGTGTTCGTTGTTTTTCAGGAAGTTTCTACATGGTCACGGGTGGAAGAAATGAAAAATCGGGACCAGAGGTTTTAATTCTGCACAATTTATAGAGTTTTTGAATCCATAGGAAAGGCAAAAAAAGTTACTTTTGAGTAATCATGATATTTTTCCAGCCATTAAAAGTCAATACTTCATTTTCTTTGCAGTGGCTTTAAATACCAAAGAGAAATATCAAATTGGATTAAAATGGGGAATTCAAAATTGCTTCTTGTAGATGATGAACCTCTGAATATTAAACTGTATAGTAAAATGCTCAGAGAGAATAATTATCAGATTATTCAGGCAGCTAACGGACAGGAATGTGTGGAGATGGTAAATGAACATTCTCCTGATCTGGTTCTTCTCGATTGGAATATGCCAGTAATGAACGGTCTTGCTGCATTGAAAATTTTGAAGGAGGATCAGGCAACCCAAAATATTCCTGTTTTAATGATTACCGGGGTGATGACCTCTTCTGAAGATTTGGACAGAGCCCTGTCTGCCGGCGCCATTGATTTTTTAAAGAAACCTTTTGATAAGATTGAGTTAAACGCCAGGATAAGAAATATTTTACTGTTAACAGAATCGGTAAATACCCTAAAAAAGCAAAACAGCTGGCTGGAAGATAAAAACCGGTTCATTGAGTCATTACTGGAAAGTATACCGCATCCGGTAACTTACTGCTCGGCGGAAGGTATTTTGCTTATGTGCAACCACTTTTATTCAGCGATACTAAATATTGACCAGCAAGATTTAACAGGCCAGCCGGTTTTCCGCTACTTTAGGAGTGATGAAGTTGGGTTTCATGTTCAGAAAGATGTTGATTTGGTTCAGGGGAAAGAATCAATACCGTATGAAAAAAAAGTTTTCCCGGGGAATGCTACTTTTCTGGTGTCAAAAAATCTGGTTCATGACAGTCGGAATTCTTTGTTGGGTATAATTACTGTATATACTGATATTACAGCGCTTAAAAAAGCCAATGAAGATGTTGTAAATACAAAGAAAATTGAGTTAATATCGAGTACATTAAAGCTGATGCACGTTAACGAAATGAATAGTAGCCTTATTGATGATTTGCAAAAAATTATTCCGCAAACAAATAAAGAAGGGCAGGAGATGATTCGGCAGATGGGAAACAAATACAAACTGGGAACCTCAGCCCAGATATGGAATGATTTTGATGCCAAATTTGAGAATGCTTTTGATTCATTTTATAAAATTTTATTGGAGAAGTATCCGGGTTTGACTCCTAACGAGCGTAAATTATGTGCTTTGCTAAGATCCGGATTGTCGTCGAAAGATATAGCTGTTCTTACTTTTCAGAATCCGCAAAGTGTAGATGTTGCACGCTACAGATTACGGAAAAAGCTTAATCTGGCAAATGAGGAAAATCTTATTGATTTTTTGGTAACGATGGATGAATAAAACCCTCCATTGACCGGCTATATAGATAAGAATACATACAATCTATAGTTTTTTAACCAATATTTTTTTGATTTTCGTCTTCACCTTTTGTTTAAAATATTGTTCTAGTTATTACTTCATTTTTAAGAAAACACAAATTATGTTCAGATTAAAACTTTCAAAACGATTGATCACTACAACAGTTTTAATGGCATTGATTCTTGTGCTGATAATTGTAGTAGTAATTAAACTTTTTAGTGAAAAAGATAAAATCCAGCTGGCTCTGGATTTGTCGCAGCAAAACCGGGAACAATTGTTGAAATCGGAAAAAGTAACAGAATCATTATTACTTGTTGACGGATTGTTTAAAGAGTACTGTGCAACTTTTCATGCTCCTGTTTTTGTGGAATATAAAGCACAGATTAAAAACTTGTCGGAGAATATCCGGCTTTTAAAGCAGGCGGTGGTAGAAGAAAGTTCAGAAGAAGATCAGCAACTCAATAAAATATTTGATGAGAAAAACAGTGAGTCTGCCATTTATGTAAAACTCCGGCAAATAACCGATTCGTTGATTTTTTCGACAGAAGTATTGGAAGAAAATCAAACAGAAATAAGGGAATATTATGGTCAGAAGTCGGTAGGGAAAATAGATACACTTAGTGTAACTGAAACAAAAACAGAATATAAAAAGGGTCTCCTTGGAAAAATAAAAAGCGCCATTGTTGGTGAAAAAGTTGAGCAAAATGTAAACACCAAAATGCTTGTGCAGTCTTCTTCCGAAACAGATGTTCCATATAATATGCAAACAGAAAGAAGATTATCTCCACGAACAAAGTCAGGAGAATTGGCTCAGAAGGCTTTCGAATTGAGAGAAAGTGAATTAAAACTTATTGAAATTAATAATCGTTTAATTGCAGAAATCCGTGGACTTACCGATGAAATTATAAACGGAATAAAAATACAGGAAGCGGAGCAAAATAAAACGTTTCTTAATTCGGTTGAACATTCTACGAAATTTTTACAAAATGTGTTAATTATTCTAATGTTGATTGCATGTGCTCTGGCAGGTTACATATTGTTACTGGCCTATCGAAATGAGAAGTTTCAGGAGAATATTATTTCACTCAATAAAAAAGTTACACGGGATTCCGTAGAAAAAGACAAATTCTTTTCGGTGTTAAGCCACGATTTATTGAATCCGTTTAACGCCCTTCTTGGTTTTAGTGAAATGCTAAATGAAGCAGTTGCCAACGATGATAAAGAGGACACAAAGGAATATTCATCCATTGTTCAGCAGTCGGCTAAACGGATTTACAATCTTTTGCAGAATTTACTTGTTTGGGGCAGAATGCAAAACGGAAAAACAAAGTACTCACCTTCATCTGTGGAAATTGAGGAATTGGTTTCAGGAACAATAATGGTTGTATCTCCCATTGCGCGAAACAAAGAGATTCGTTTGGAGTGGGAAGTTAGAGATAAAATGGTGGCTACGGTTGATGCGAATATGCTTAGATCTGTTTTGCAGAATTTGATAACCAATGCCATTAAGTTTACTCATCGGCAGGGAACTGTTGTTGTTACATCTTTTGAGGAAACAGGACAATTGAATTTTGTAGTTTCCGATACTGGTGTTGGAATGAGTCAGGAGCAAATCGATAATCTCTTTAAACTGGATAAAACAACTTCTACAAAAGGAACAGATGATGAAAGCGGCACTGGTCTTGGACTGATTATTTCGAAAGAATTTATAGAAAAACACCGGGGCAAAATATGGGTTACCAGTACACCAGGGAAAGGAAGCAATTTTTGTTTTTCCATCCCACTTTAAACTAATTTGATTGGTGTTTCGGATGTTGTTTTAACAGTTCCAGTTCTTATTTTGAAAAAAACAAAATCCCCTTAAAAGGGGCTTTTACTCATACCTCAATGCTTCGATAGGGTTCCTTACTGCTGCCCGGTACGACTGATACGAAACCGTTAACAACGCAATAATTAAAGCCAAAGCACCCGCCAGTGCAAAAACCCACCAACTCAGATTGGTTTTGAAAGCGAAATTTTCAAGCCATTTATGCATTACCAACCATGCAATAGGACAGGCAATTACAAATGCAATAATTACCCAACGAACAAAATCTTTATTGAGCAAGAACATAACCTCCCCGATTTTTGCACCATTCACTTTTCTAACGCCGATTTCTTTTCTCCTTCGTTCGATAACAAACAGTGATAATCCGAACAACCCGATGCTGGATATAAATATGGCAATAAAAGAAAAGTAACGAAACAGCCTTGAAATTTTGATTTCCGAGTTGTACATGTTTTCCAAACTTTCATCAAAAAATTTGATTTCACAAAGAGACTGGGGCAATACCTGGGCCCATGTACTTTTTATATCGGAAAGGGTTTGGGTGAAATTTGCGGGGTCAATTCGAGCAATAATGTAACCCGGCTTGCTCGTAAGCGGCAATATTAGCATGGGCTCCACCGGCATTTTTAACGACTCGAAATGAAAATCTTTAGTCACTCCTGCAATTGCACCTTTAATATCTTCACCTTGCCTTCCAAAATATTTCCCCACCGGGTTCTTTATTTTCATCCGGCGAATGGCTTCCTGGTTCAGAATAACTTTCGGAGACGGAAGTTTTTCAAGGTCAATAATTTCATTGTAGTTTTCAGGGAAATTACTTCCTTCTGCAAATTTAATTCCCATGGTTTCAAAATAGTTTCTATCTACGTTCATGGTGTTAAACAGCACCTCGTTGTCCGGCTCTCTTCCCTCCCAATCGGAACCCCACGACGAACTTCCTCCATAAAATGGAATGCGGCTGGTACGCGAAATATTTACTACGCCCGAAACTCCCAGTAATTCCTGTTTTAAGGCTTCATGCTTATTCTGGGCTTCTCCGTCAAGCGTGATATAAATCAAATTTGCCTGGTCGTAACCCAAGTCGTAGTCATTTATAAAATGAAGTTGCCGGGCAATAATTATGGTGCTGCTGATTAAAACCACCGATAAAACAAATTGTATAGTAACCAGCATATTTTTTAACCCCAAGTTGCCTCGTTTTTTTGTTGTTCCTTTTTTTATCGCTTGTGCCGGATTGAACGATGAAATATACAACGACGGATACACCACCGATAAAACCAGTACGGTTGTAATTACGCCCAGCAGCATATAAAGCATGTATTTATTTTGTAGAAGACTAAAAGAAACTGTTTTGTCGGAAATAGCCCGGAATGCGGGAATAAAGGCCAGTACAAGGAGAATACTCAGTAGGATACTTATAAAAATCATTATTCCCTTTTCCTGTAGAAATTGGTTCAGAATAGAAAATTTATTGGCCCCCAGTACTTTTCGTATGCCTACCTCGGGTCTGCGTTGTTCTGCTTTGGCAGTGGATAAATTGATAAAGTTAATGGAAGCGATTATTATTATTATCAAAGCAATTCCCAGAAATTGGTAAACATATTGAATCTGATTGTTTTTTCCCGAATACGAATAAAGTCTTTCGTTCTTAAAAGGAAACAAATACAATGTAGTATTCTCCTGCCCTTTGTCTTTCAAAAAGTTGGTGATTTTGGAATTTAAACTTTCTATATCTGCATTTTCGGTAAGGAGAAGTGTGGTGCGTGGCCAGTTGTTCCCCCATTGCGTTAAATTGGCTCCATGGCTTTCTACCAGTTTTAAAGGAGCCAGTATTTTAAAGTCGATAGTTGAATTAAGTTTGTCGGTTTTTACAACTGCTCCAACTGCAAAACTTTGCTCGTCATTAAATTTAATCATCTTTCCAATGGGCGAAGAATTGCCAAAAAAAAGTCTGGCTATTTCTTCACTAATAACCACTTTATCAGGAGCAAGAAGAGCATCTTTGTCACCCGCCAGAATTTCAAATGAAAAGATATTCAAAAATTCATTGTCTGTACAAATAACCGGTCCTTCTTTGTACTCTTTATCTTCGTAACGAAGCAGTTGCTCTCCAATGTTTGCGAATGTGGTCCCATTTTCCACTTCGCTGAAATTGTTTACAAACTCTTTGCTCAGCGGAAAAGGAGTGCAATAGGTAAATAACTCCTGCCCTTCTGAATATTGCTGATGTTCGTAAACTGTATAAATTCGATCTATATTTTTGTGGAATTTATCGAAACTTAACTCATCTACCACCCAGAAAAGGATAAGCGTTACAACTGCAATTCCCAGCGATAAACCTGTAATATTGATGATTGAGAAAATGCCGTTTTTCCTGATGTTTCTCCAACCAATGCGTAGATTTTTGAAAAGCATAACCGAATATTTTTTCAACGTTTGACTTTAATTTATTTGCTTTCAGCAGATAATATAAAGACCTGAAAAAAATTAATTTGTTACATGTTTTTTACTTTTTTTTAAGATTGCTCGTCTTCAATAAGTTTATATCCGATTCCTCTTACATTTAAAATACAGATTGATGGGTCTTTTTCGAGCTTTTGGCGAAGCTTGGTAATAAAAACATGCAGGCTGCGGGTAGTAAAGTAGCCGTCTTCTCCCCATAAATCAATAAGCAGGTTTTTTGAATGAATAATCTGGTTTTTATTTTCGCAGAGCCGTTTCAAGATTTCAGATTCCCGGTGGGAAAGCAGTATTTTTTCTCCTCCGAAAAACAGATTTTGGGAAACACTGTCGAAAGCATATTGCCCGATTTGATAGTGTTTTGATTTTTGTTTTTTTACGTAGGCGCGGTCGAGCAAGGCTTTTATGCGAATAATTAACTCACCCATCCCGAATGGCTTTTTCAGGTAATCGTTTCCTCCGAGCTGAAAACCGTTCACCACATCGTTTACCGACGAGCGGGCAGTTAAAAACAGGATGGGAACTTCGTGGTCGCTCTCACGAATTTGTTCCACCATTTCAAAACCATCCATTTTGGGCATCATTACGTCGGCCACAATCACATCGGGGTGCAATTGGTGAAATTTCTTCAGGCCTTCTTCGCCGTTTTTGGCAGAATGAACAACAAATTCCCCTTTTTCTTCCAGTGTTTCCTGGATAATCATGGCAAGTGTTAGCTCATCCTCTACCAGAAGTACTTTTATCCTGCTCATTATTTAGGAATTCTTAGTGTGAATATAGAACCTTTGCCCGGGTGGCTTTCCAGAAAGACGGTGCCGCCATGTCGTTCAATCATTTCTTTTACATAGAATAGCCCAAGTCCGTAACCTTTCACGTTGTAGCGGTTTCCGGTGGGTATTCTATAAAACTTATCAAAAATCCGGCTTTGATATTTGGGCTCAATTCCCGGGCCATTGTCTTCCACCTGTACCAGAATATTTTTATTCTCGTTCTCTGAAGAAATTTTTATATTGACTTCCTCTCCACTATATTTTATACTGTTTTCGATTAAATTATTCATCATATTGAAAAAATGCATTTTGTCGGCGCTTATCGTTTTAATACCAAAATTGGTAACGAAACTTACTTTTTTATCTGAAAATAACCTTGCCCGTTCTTCCATGTTGGCAACCATTTCGGGGAGATTGATTTTTTCCGGTTTTAAATCAATTCTTTTGTTGTCTTTCCGCGACATGGAAAGGATTTGTTCTACCAAGCCGGTAAGTTGTTCCATCTGTTCTTTTGCAATGCCCAGATATTTTTTCTGGCGTTCTTTGCTGGGGGGGTGTTCTGAAACCAGCAAAGCATCAATAGCAGCATAAGAAACAGCAATTGGTGTTTTCAATTCGTGGGTCATGTTGTTGGTGAAGTTGGTTTTCAGCTCTTCCTCGGTTTGCATTCGCCGGATGGTCTTTAGCAAATACATAAAAACAAACATCAGTATCCCCAAAATAATTACTGATGAAGAAAGCATGCCCGTCATTTGTGAAATCACTTGCTGGTTTGGATTCTTAATGTATAACCGGTATGCATGAACCCCGTTAAAATCATAAAGAAAATCGAAGCTTTTTGCATATTGAATAGGAAATGGCGCATCCCTTTCTGCGGAATAAAGAACAGAATCATTGGCTACTTTTACAACTTCAACCTGGTAAGGCCGGGTGATATTTACACTTTTTAGCTCAATGTTTAGTAAGCTGTCGTAAAGATTAATGTTAACGTCTTTTATTCCATCGGCTCCCATGTGAAGTGATTTTTTGATGTAAGCTGCCAATTTTTCCGTGGTTTTTACATTTTCTTCAAACAGGTTAAAGCCTGCGTTGGCCTCCGAAGATCTGTTTAGCGTATCTTTTTTTTCTTTGTCCTGGGCATAATATACATCCTGTCCTGTTGAGTCTTTTTCAGCATGTACGCCAATTGCAATTTCAGGCTTAGGCAATCCGCTGCTTTCAATTTCGTCCATCCTTAAAAATACCTCGTTTTGGTCGGCAATATCCATGGCCTCATAAACATTTTTTTCAAATTGCCGGGCTGTAGTATGGTACAATCTTCGAAGCCAGAATAGCTGGTATATAAATACTCCCAGCATAATTACACTAATAATTAGGGCGATTTTTCTGAATGAAAATTTCATCAGTATTTTTTTGAATTCAGTGCTAAAGTACACAAAGTAAAAGGATAGCAGAACAAGCGTTAAGACTATTTAAGACTAAATAAGTTGCTGATAACACAGGTGAACAGCTAAAAGCAGGTTCTTTGTATCAAACAAAAAGTCAAAAATCCATGAAAACAATTTACTATAAACAGAAGAGCTTTTTTTTAATAATCTCGTTCGTACTAACATCAGTTACTATGTTTGCCCAATCGTATTCTATTTCGGGAAGATTAATCGATGCGCAGGATTCAATTATTCCTGTCGCGTCGATTATACTAACCAATCAATCCGACTCTGCTTTTATTCAGGGAACCATTTCCGATATGGACGGTTTTTTTACATTAAACAATGTTCAGAATGGAAAATATTTGATGTTTATCCAACACTTACTTTACGAGAAAAAAAGCATTTCGGTGGAAGTAAGCAGTACTCTGCAATTGGGCAATATTTTTCTTCAGGAAAAAGAAAATGAATTGGGGGAGATTAGCGTAAAAGCTTCTCGTCCAGTGGTAAAAATGAAGGACAATGTTTTATCGTACGATGCAGCCGCTATTGGCGAAAAATATGTGCGCAGCAATGCCTTGGAGGTGCTGGGTGATATTCCGGGGGTTTTGCTAAAAGATGAAGGTGTTCAGTTGCTTGGCGCCAGTAAGCTTAATATTGCTATTAACGGGAAGCCGACAACATTAACGATGGACCAGGTGCTAACCATGTTAAAGGCAATGCCCAATACTAATATTAAAGAAATTCAGGTGATGTATGCTCCTCCGGCAAAATACAATGTCAAAGGAGCGTTGATAAATATTATTCTTAATAAATCGGCGAAAGACGAGTTGAGTGGTGTGGTTACTGCGGGTTATGAACAACGGAGAAAGCCGGGAGCCAACGGAAGCATCAACCTGCAATTTTCAAAAGGAAAATGGGAAACAGGTTTCTTGTATTCCGGTGAATATGCAAAAAACAAAATGGGCTATGAAATAGATATTAATCACAATTATCATGACACGCTTTACTATATTGAGCAGGATATGGATTTTCGTAACAATTCGCGGGAACATACCGTTCAGTTTAACACCACTTATAATTTAAGTGAAAAACAGCAGCTCTCGGTGGTTTATACAGGAAGTTTTTCAGAAACTGACGGAGATAATTATACGGATGCGACTTTCTCCACCGATAAAACATCTTATACAGAAAGTGACATTTTAAAAGATAATGACGATGAAAATCTTCACAATGCGAAACTAGACTATTCTTTAAATGGTAATTTTAATGTTGGGCTTGATTATACGCACTACAACGGGCCTTCAACACAAACTTACCAAAGCATTGTTGATGAAACCACCAAAAATTATCAAACCAAATCCAATCAAACAATTAATAAATGGATGGGGTATTTCAACCATTCGTTAAGCCTTGATAATGATTGGTCTGTTAACTATGGCGTTAATTACTCTTATAGCAACAACAATAATTATTATCACTATCTGAACAAAACAGCCAATGGGTATGTACCGGATGAAAGCCAGTCAACCATTAATCAATTTAAAGAAACGGCAACCTCCGGATTTTTCGGTTTTTCAAAACAATTCTCGCCTATGTTTTCTATTGACTTCTCGTTAAAAGGAGAATATAGCCAGATGGAAAAAGATTCGTTGCAAAACATTGAAAAGCTTTGGAATAACTTCAGGTTATATCCGTCGGCCAACCTTTCTTTTACTGCCGATTCAAATGCAAACCATATCTTTCAACTTTCGCTGAAATCGTATGCAACTTATCCTACTTACTGGGAAATGAGCCCTGCCACCTGGTACACCAACCAGTATATGCTTGTTCAGGGAAATCCGGAGTTGTGTCCTTCGCAAACCTACGATGCCTCGTTAAACTATATTTTCTACCGGAAGTATGTGGCAGTAGTTTCATATAACTATTGCTCTAAAATGATAAGCCAGATTCCTTTTGCATCAGAAGAAACATTTAATACCATTGCCCGGAACGAAAATCTGGACTACAGTAGCGAGTTGACCGCAGCACTGGTTCTTCCGTTCAATTTGGGGAGCCGCGTTACAATAAATCCTACCATCGGGGTATTTCATCGGGTTATGAAACGCGACGGCGCCGGAGAGCAATCTTTCAACCGTTCAGCAAATACATTTATTTTTCAATACGATAACTCCGTGTTGTTAAGTAAAAAACACAATATAAAATTCAATTTATCAGGATATTATTATTCGCATATTATACAAACAATTTACGATATAGATTATGTTTATGATGTTTCCTGTGCACTTTCCTGCCCGCTTCTTAAAAAGAAAGCAGAACTGGCTGTAAAAGTGAAAGATATTTTCAGGTCGAACGGACCGGTATCGCGCATCAATTTTAATAATCAACAAAGTGTTTACCGTATGCACTGGGATAGCCGAACGTTGCTGGTTACATTTAAATACAATTTTGGAAAAGCTTTGAAAGCAAAGAAAGTTGAGGTTGATGACAGCCGTTTTAAACGATTGCAATAGCAGCCTGAAAAATTTACACTGAGCTAACTTTGGGGAGTCTTTCCTTTGATTATCCCTTCTTTTCTGTTGGTTCTTCTATTTTTGTTGCTTTAAACAAAAAGATATGAGTGACAAGGTACCGGCATCGGAGTTGGAATTACGCATGGCAAAATTTTGCCGGATAATGGATGAGCAACATCCGGATTGGAAAATGGCAGTTGTTTTTAGCAAAATAAACTTGTTGTATTTTGCGGGTTCCATGCCCGAGGGAATGTTAATTATCGAACGGGAAAAAGAGGCAATTCTTTGGGTGCGCCGAGGATATGAACGGGCAGTGGACGAGTCGGCTTTTCCGGTAATAAAACCGATGGAAAGTTACCGTGTCGCCGCGCAGGAATATCCAAAGGTTTCCGGCGAGGTGTACTTGGAGACGGAATATGTTCCTTTGGCGATGTTTCAGCGTTTTCAGAAATATTTTCCGTTTTCATCGTATAAGTCACTCGATTTTCAGATTGCCCAAACCCGTGCCGTAAAAAGTGCCTGGGAGTTGAATTACATTGAAAAAGCCGCAGCTATTCACCGGATTGTTTTGGAAGAACGTGTTCCTGAATTGTTGCGTGAAGGCATTTCCGAGGCTGAATTTGCTGCGGAAATGTTCCCGGTTATGGTGAAGGAAGGCCATCAGGGGGCAGTACGTTTTGGAATGCACGACACCGAAATGGCTCTAGGACAACTGGGGTTTGGTGAAAGTTCTTTGTATCCTACCAATTTCGACGGGCCAGGTGGAAACCTCGGGGCAAATCCTGCGCTTCCTTGTTTTGGGAACCCGAACAAAAAATTGAAAAAAGGCGATTTGGTTTTTGTGGATGTAGCGGTGGCTGTAAATGGTTATCATTCCGATAAAACCATGACTTACATGTTTGGCGAGCCGCTTTCGATAGAGGTGCAGGCTTTTCATAAACAATGTGTAGATGTTCAAAACAGGGTGGCCGAAATGTTAAAACCGGGCAATATCCCTGAGAATATCTATGAAACTGTCATGAGCAGACTGAGTCCTGATTTTCTGCAAAATTTCATGGGCTACGGAAGCCGGCAGGTAAAATTCTTAGGCCACGGAATTGGAATTACCATTGATGAATATCCGGTTCTAGCCAAAGGTTTTAAAGCTCCTTTAGAAGAAAATATGATTTTTGCCGTTGAACCGAAAAAAGGTATTGAAGGAGTTGGTATGGTTGGTATTGAAAATACTTTTGTGGTAACGCCGGAAGGCGGACGTTGTATTACAGGTTGCAATCCGGGGTTGATTTTGGTAGAGTAGCAAAAGAGGCTGTTTCAAAAATGGAGCAGCATCTTTCGTTTACTTAGCAGTTTGTGTTACAGTAACACTGTCGAAATAATCTCCGGCTTCGAGGCCCACTTTTATTGTTCTTGTTTTTCCGCTTACGTTGGCACCAACTTTTACAAAAAGAGTAGTTGTATTACGGCGTTCCACCAAAATATCGCCATTTGAAATAGAGTAGTTGTGCGTCTCTGAGAGATCCTCTTCAGGATGATAAGTTGAATCATTCACACTAACATGAGTAATCCACCACCAGCTTCCTCCGGTTGTGAATGCAACCGAATCAGCATTTGCACTTAATTCTGCACTGTAGGCCGATAGTTTGATGTTATCAGACCACTTTCCTTCTGGTTCATCCTGATCACATGAAGTAAAAAAAATTAGCGTTGACAGGGAAATGAAATAAAGTAGTTTTTTCATCTTGAAATTATGCTTTTGTGCGTTAAGATTTCAGTTTGAATTGAAGATACTAAATTTGACAGGAGGGTTGCGTGGGAAAAATATTTTTTTACGCGATGAGAAAATAAATAGTCTGTTTATCTGGATTTTAGTAATCGTAATAAGCTTTTTGGTATTAAAACTAGAATCTTATTAATTCCTTTTTTCTTTTCATGCAAATAAAGACCAGGCGGAAATGAAAAATTTCAAAGTTTATATCAAAAATAAAGGATTCAATTTTGACAAAGATTTTAACGATTTACCAAATGAGGAATATTGGACACTTTGGGATGAAATTACATTGAATATCAGAGTCGTTTCAAACATGGTTGAATATAAACCGTATTTTCCAATATCCGCAGAATTTAATTGAACAGATTAACTCTGCAAATGATTCTTTATCTCAGTTCAGATTTCCAGAACAACCCTGGACAAAGCTTTTCTGTCGATTTTGAACGATTTATTCCGTGGGAATTCTGCAATAAAAAATACGGCTTTAGGAAGCAGTTTCCGGTCAAAATGAGGCGCTAGTTTTTCCAGTATTTCTTCTGAACTTATTTTTTCAAAAGTTTCTACAACTAATACCATTCTTTGTCCCAGTAACTCATCAGCAAAACCCAAAACGGTACATGTTTTTTGCAGAATATCTTCAAATTGTTTTTCCAGTGTTTCGGGTTGAATCTTTATTCCGCCGGAATTAATCACATTATCGAAACGCCCCAGCCATTTAAATTTGTTTGGAGAAAGCATTTCTACTCTGTCGTTGGTAATAATCTTGTAAGGAAGGTAAGTAGCTTTAATTACCAAACAATCCCGTTCGTCTGTTGAAAGCTGAACATCGGGCAATGCGGTAAAAGTATTTTCTGCATCGCGACCGTTTAGTTTTTTTAAGGCAACATGCGAAGACGTTTCTGCCATTCCGTAGGTTTCAAAAACCTGCGTTTCTATTTGCTGAAGCTGAGCCAATAATTCCGAACCGGTTTCAGCACCACCTAAAATCAGTGTTTTTATATTCGGCCACAATTTTTTTTCAAGTAAATGCCAGGCTTGCATGGGAACCATTGCACAAAAATCAATGTTTTCAATTCCAACAAAATTTGGTGTTCCTGTTGGTTGAATCAATTTCAAATTTAATCCGGCAAGTAAAGAACGAACCACCATCATTTTCCCGGCAATGTATTGAATCGGCAAACAAAGCACAGCCAAATCGCTTCTCTTCAATTGAAAAAAATTAATGGTATTTTGTGCAGAAGTGAGCATTGCAATTTTGGAAAGTTCAATCGTTTTCTTTGCTCCGGTTGTTCCTGAAGTTTGTTGTTGAATTGTTGTCGGTTCGCTAAAAAAATCCAAAATAAAACGATATACATCCAACTTCCAGTCGGGCGCTGAACCAGTGATTATTTCACTTTCGCAAAATTGAATCAATTCTGCTTTTGTAAAATATTGGTCGTCTAACGTTAATTCTGTTATTTCCGCGTTCATTACAACGATTTTAAATCCCAATTTTCATTTGGATTGTAACGAATATAACCTTCTGAAACGTACAACGGACTTTTGAAGTTATTTGTAAATAACGCGCCGGTTCCCAATCCCTGAAAACTGCTTTTCCCCAAAGTCGCCGTCCACTGAGCGATGGCATTTAACCCGATATTTGATTCCAGTGCTGAAGTTACCCACCAGCCAATTCCTCGTTTTTCAGCTAGAGAAATCCACTCTTCAGAAGCTTCTATTCCACCGGTAAGTGTCGGTTTCAGAATAATATATTGAGGCTGAATTTTGTCTAGCAACTGCTCTTTTTCTTTAAGCGCGCTAATTCCAATCAGCTCTTCATCAAGTGCAATAGGAAGCGGTGTTTCTTTACACAGCTTTTTCATGTCATAAACCTGCCCTGCTTTTATGGGCTGCTCAATGGAATGAAGATTAAAAGTGGCCAGTTTTTCCAAAAAGGAAAGTGCTTTCTCTGCAGGAAATGCGCCGTTGGCATCCACCCGGATTTCCAGCTGTTCAACAGGAAAATGTTTCCTGATGGATCGCAAAATACCCAATTCAGACTCAAAATCGATAGCACCGATCTTCAATTTCAAACAAGTAAAACCGGCAGCCAGTTTTTCTTCCACTTGTTTTACCATAAAATCTTTGGTGCCCATCCAAATCAACCCATTAATAGGAATTCCTTTTTCTCCTTGTGTAAATTCTGTGGGATAAAGCAAAACCGGAGAACCTGTTTCCAAGCCTTTCAGCGCCGTTTCGTAACCAAAACGCACCGCCGGGAAATCAGCCAATTCAAAGTCAGAAATTTCTTCTCCTCTATTTATCTTTTGAACGAATTCAGCTAAAATTTTTTCGAGATTTGGAAGGGCATCGGGACTTAATTTAGGAAGCGGCGCAATTTCTCCAATCCCTCTTTTTGATGAATTTTCTCGTTCAAAAAGTGTAAGAAAGTAAACTTCCTTTTCGGTTAACACGCCGCGCGAAGTGCCTGCGGGTTGTTTAAAAAATAACGTTCGTTTTGAAACAGATGCATTTATCATTTTACCAGAAAAACTCCCAAAGAATAAGTTACAGAAAAGAAAAAAGTAGTGAGTGCCAACACTTTTAGTTGGTTGTTCAATTTGTCGGGCACATGATTTTTAAACACTTCGTATAAGTGAAAACCAAGAGGTGCCAGCGACAATAAAAACATGAGTTGATAAACCGATTGCCAGGTTTTTATCACATAAATCAGCGAAAAAACCGGAGATAAGATAATCAGTAAAGCGTGGTAAACTTTTGCTTTCTGTGAACCGATACGAACCACTAAAGTCCGTTTTCCACTAGCCGCATCATTCTCAATGTCGCGCATATTGTTCAGATTCAAAACTCCGGCACTCAAAAAACCTATGGAAGCAGCCGGTAACAACAAAAGCGGCTCAAACTGATTGGTATGTAAAAAATAGGTTCCACAAACGCCAAGCAATCCAAAAAATACAAATACAAAAATATCACCGAATCCGGAGTATCCATAAGGATTTTTCCCAACAGTATATTTTATTGCAGCAATGATGCTGGCAATTCCCATACCAAAAAACAGGATTATCATTCCGGAGTTGGCTGTTTTTATTCCCGAAAAAATCAACAGTCCACCTGAAACAAACGACAGAATGATGAACACTGCAATCATCTGTTTCATCTTCTTTTTGGAAATTTTACCGGATTGAACGGTGCGCTCTGGGCCCAAACGGTTGGCATTATCCGTTCCGTGTTGTGAATCTCCAAAATCGTTGGCCAGATTCGAAAGGATTTGTAAAAAAATAGTGGTAGAAATGGCTAATCCAAAAACCAGTGGATTAAACTGGCCGTTTGCATAAGCCAGAAAACTCCCCAAAATGGCACTGGACAAAGCCAGCGGCAAGGTTCGTAAGCGAAAAGCCTCTATCCAGAATTTCAATTTCTCCATGCTTGAAAATTAAGGAAATTTCGGGTATTTTGAGAAATCCGGTTTCCGTTTCTCCAGGAAGGCATTTTTACCTTCGTGTGCTTCTTCCGTCATGTAGTAAAGCATTGTGGCATTCCCGGCAAATTCCTGGATTCCGGCCTGCCCGTCAAGTTCTGCATTTAATCCGGCTTTAATCATACGAAGAGCCAACGGACTGCGTTCCATCATTTTTTGCGCCCATTCAACAACCGTGTCTTCCAGTTTGTCGAGCGGCACAACTTTGTTTACCAAGCCCATATCGAGCGCTTCCTGTGCCGAATACTGTTCGCAAAGGAACCAGATTTCGCGCGCCTTTTTCTGGCCCACCACACGAGCCAGGTACGACGAACCGAACCCTGCATCGAAACTCCCTACTTTGGGACCGGTTTGACCAAAAATGGCATTTTCAGAAGCAATACTCAAATCGCAAACCACGTGTAAAACATGCCCACCTCCAATGGCGTAACCATTTACCATGGCAATTACCGGTTTGGGAATTGAGCGGATTTGTTTTTGCAAGTCAAGAATATTCAAACGGGGAACACCGTCGCTGCCAATGTAACCCGCAAAACTTTTTACGTTTTGGTCGCCGCCACTGCAAAAAGCTTTGTCGCCTTCACCAGTAAAAACAACTACCGAGATATTCGCGTCTTCGCGGCAACGCACCATTGCATCGCACATTTGTTGTGTGGTGTCAGGTGTAAAAGCATTTCTGTATCGTGGACGATTGATGGTAATCTTGGCAATCCCTCCAAAAAATTCAAATTTTATCTCGCTGTATTCCTTAAGCGATATCCATTTTCTTTCCATAATTCGCATTTAAAAATTTGAAAAAATCTTTTGTTATCTGTGGCTCTCCGTTGTTCGGAGTTCTTATTTCCAGTATTTCAGCTTTTTCGCTGTTTTTACAACTATTTTGAATGGCAGAGTTGAGTTCATTTTCCGACTCGCACAAGTTATAATTCAGGCCAAATGCCTCGCTCAATTTTTTAAAATCAACGGGGTGATGCGCATTTACGAGCGGCAAAAATGCTTCATTTTGCGACGGCCCTTTTAGCAAATGAAAAATTCCTCCGCCTTCGTTATTCACCAAAATTACTTTAAGATTCTTTGGAAGATCGCGGTTCCACAAGGCATTGGAGTCGTAAGTAAATGCCAAATCGCCAACAACTACAAAAACCGGTTCTTCTGTTTTCGATGCTAGCCCGGCTGCGGACGACAAACAACCGTCAATCCCGGAAACCCCTCGATTGGAATAATAAGTCCGTTGTTTTTGGTTGAAATATAAAAGGTAGCGAACAATGCTGCTGTTCCCTGCAAAAACAATGGCATCATCGGGTAAAGTATCCGAAAGCTGTTTGAAAACTTTCAAATCTGAATAGGCATTTTCTTTGTTGTATTTTTCAATTAGAACGGCAGCATTTTGTTTTTCTGTCTTCCAGAATTTTTTGAACGCGCTGTCGGTTCCAGTTGATTGCCCATTCAAACTTTTCAACACAGAAAAAGGCTCAGCTTGGACGTGCCCAGATACATTCTGAAATGTATCAATTAGCTGTTCTCCTGGTGAAATAAACCAGAATTTTGTGTTTTTCAATTCACGAAGAAAAACCTTGATTTTCTTTGAAACTACCTGGCCTCCAAAATAAATTACCAATTCAGGAATGGCCTTTTCAGGATATTGGATTTTACTATTTAAAGTAACTTCCGGATTTGCCAACACAACATCGTTGTCCAAATTGGCGAGTGGTTCTGCAACAACGACTACGCGTGAATCGGCAGCTAACTTCTGAACTGATTTCTTTAAATTTTTGTCTGGTGAGAGTTGCCCGCAAACCAACATAATGGAAGCAGATTTCTGCCAGTCTTTCCGCAGCAAACTATTTTCAGGCAAAATACTTTCCGGTTTTTCTTTCAGAAGTACGGGAATATCTTTTGTTGGTTCCGGCAAGTTTTCATACAACGGTTCGTGCAATGGAATATTTATATGCACTGGCCCCAAATTTCCTGAAGTGGTTTTATAAAAAGCTTCGTTTACAGTTCGGTGTGCCATCCAAAGATCGTCAGCATTGGAAGACTCTGCCGGAAGTGAATAACTTGCTTTTATGTAATTCTGATAAATATTTTGCTGTTGCATAGCTTGGTTATCCTGCTGACCAATCCACTCTGCAGGGCGATCGGCAGTAAGTACCAAAAGTGGGACCTGCTGGTAAAAAGCTTCCGCAATTGCTGGCGCATAATTTAAAATGGCTGTTCCTGAAGTTGAAATTAGAACGGTAGGTTTTTGCGTTATTAATGACTGACCGAGCGCGAAATAGGCAGCGCTTCGTTCATCAACCAAACTCCGGCATTTCTTGCCAAAACGTTTGTAAAAAGCCCTGATTAACGGTGCGTTTCGCGATCCGGGTGAAATAACTACGTCTTCAACACCGTGGGCAAAAAGAATTTCCGCTAAGTCTGTAATATGTTGTAGCTGATGTGCCATTATTTACTTTCATAGATGACCGACAGAAGTGTTCCGGCTTTTATTTCGGTCTCATACCACTCGTCAGAGGGATGCGAGTCGATGGTTAATCCGCCACCGGAAAATAAAACCATTTGTGAGCCGATGATTTTCATGCAGCGTAAATTTACAAAAAGTGTAATTGGGTTTCCCATTCCTACGGGGCCTAAAAAGCCACTGTAATATTCACGATCGTGTTTTTCTACCGAGCGAATTATGTCAAGCGCTTTGTTTTTTGGGAACCCGCATACTGCAGGAGTTGGGTGAAGATCTTCTATTAAATGCCCAAGGTTTCCGTTCATGGCGCTGGCTTTCGATGTAAAATCAGTTCGTAAATGTAACAGGTTACCGGCCTTTTTTACATAAGGGCCATGGTGTTCAATATTTTCCCAGTGGTTGGCATTTAAAACACTGTCTATATAATCAGAAACGTATTTTTGCTCTTGCTTCTCCTTTCCGCCCCAGTTTTCCAGAAACTGGTATTTTTCAGTGTTTTCTTTTGTCCCCGCTACCGATGAGGTACAAAATATATTCTTATTCAAGAAGGCAAAAGGTTCAGGAGTAGCTCCCATCCATAGTTTTCCGGCTACACTAAAAACATAAATAAATGCATTGGAAAAACGGTTGCAGAGTTTGGAAAGTATTTCGGGGATATGGTTCTCAGAGTTATTTTTTACAACTTTTACCCGGCTCAACACCACTTTCAGAACTTCATCGCTTTTTATGGATTCCGTTATTTTTTCAATTTGTTTCAGATATTCTTCCCGTGTTACTTCGTAAGGAAGATATGAAGGTGTATCTTCAGTGGAGGTATATTTTATTTTTTCAATTTCATAAAACTTTTCTTCCGGAACAGTATCCTTAAAATAGAAATCGGGTTTTATAACCAGCATTGGATTTTCAGGGGACTGTAAAAAAGGCGCAACCAAAAATCCATTCAAATCGGTGATGCACGAAAGATTTTCAATTTTATTTATTTCAACATTTTTTTGAATGATGAGTTCGGGCTGCGTTTGATTTGGCAACCGATAGGCTGCAAAAGTCAGATTATTTTGCAAACAAACTGATATTGTTTCCTGAATAGATTTTACCGATGCTTTTACTTGCCTCATTAAAATTCTTCCTTCTTCCTTTGTGTTATAATATTAGTAACTCTTACTGTTGAAATAAGTTTATGGTTTTCGTCTGTTATTTTAACGTCCCAGATGTGTGTTGTACGGCCTTTATGAGCCAAATTAGCATTGGCCTGGAGTATCCCTTTATCTACTGTGGAAACATGGTTTCCCGAAATTTGCAGGCCAAATACATTAAATTCTTCACGATCTACAAGTAAATATGAACCGGCTCCTGCCAGCGACTCGGCCAGTGTTAACGAAGCGCCTCCATGTAAAAGTCCGTTGGGCTGCATGGTTTTGCTGTTTACCGGCATGGTTGCCTGAATACTCGTTGAATTAGCTCTTGTAAAAGTTATTCCCAGCAGCCCGATCAGTGAATTGGCGCAAAATTCATTTAATGCTTCTATTTCATCCATGCTAAATACTTGCTTTCTGTTAACTATGCAATAATAGTAAACATTGTAGCTCTATAAAATGATTTTAACCGGACAAAAATAAAAAAACAATTCGGAGTGATAAATCTGAATGACAGTAATTTTCGTTAGAAAACAATTGTAAATGAAGTATTCCGTGGCTGAGATTCCATTTTTAAAACGCCACCATGGAGTTGCATGATTTGCCTGGAAAGGCTCAGTCCGATTCCTGAACCAGAGTCTTTTGTAGTAAAAAAAGGAACAAATATTTTATCGGCTAAGTCAGGAGGAATGCCTGGCCCATTATCTGTAACAGTTATTTGCGTGCGTCCCTGAGCGTTGATTTGTCCTGAAATGTGAATCTTCCCTTTATCTGTATTTTTTAGGGCTTCCAATGCATTTTTTATGAGATTGATTAAAACCTGCGAAATTTGTTTTTTATCTGCCGATATTTCCAGATCTGCAGGTTTGGTTTCGCAGGAAATCTTAATATTGTCGCCAATGGGTTCTATATTGATGAGGGTGATGGTGTTTTCAATAAATTCTTCTACCTGAATTGTTTTCTTTTCCGGGCGTGGAATACGTGTTAATTTTCGGTAGGTTTCCACAAAACCAATGAGTCCGGTTCCGCGTTCGTTAATCACTTCCAGGCCTTTCATAGTATTTTGAATTATTTTTTCGCTTGGAGGGCTGCCTTCCAGGTTTTTAAAATACCTTAAAATGGTTTGCGAGAGCGAAGTAATAGGAGCCACGGTATTCATTATTTCGTGTGTTAGTACACGTATTAGTTTTATCCACGAATCCAACTCTTTCATTTCCAGTTCATTCTTGATGTCCTGGATGGCTACTAACTGAAAACTTTCCTGTGTGGTTTTGAAAAGTGTTGATTTTAATGAAAGTTGTATGGCACCATTTGTACTGTTAAAATCGATTAGTTTCCTATCGCCGGGCTGTAATTCCTTTAAAGCATTAAACAGTTTTCTGTCGATTCTTATGATTTGATTTATGTGTGTTAAATGCTCGTGCTCCAGTAAGTTTTTGGCAGCAGAATTGGCCAGAAAAATGATGCCCTTTTCATTGTAGGTAATTATACCGATGGATACATGTTCCAGGATCGCTTTAAAATATTGTTCCTGCTCTCGTAACTCGAATTTGATGTTTTTTATAAGCTCATTTACTTTATTGAGGCTGGCATTTAAATCATCCAGCGCCTTGTTTCCTGTATTCATAGGAAAATTTAATGTTGAATCATCATTTCGGATGGCATCAAAAAAATAGGCGATTTTCCGGTTGGTGCGGTTCAGGAAATTAATTAGCTCGGCTATTTCAATAATGAATATCAGGCCAACAACACTTATTAATACGAAAACATGCTGATCGAAAATGAGCCACCCGAGCAGCAAAGCAGTTGCCGCCAGCAAAAGAGTGCGAAAAATAATCCTTTGGTTGAGGTGCTGACTAACCATTTCAGAGGTTGTATTTTTTCATTTTGTTGTACAGTGTTTGTCTGGTAATTCCCAGTTGCTCTGCTGCTGCCGATAAATTTGAACTGCTTTTCTGAAGCACTTTGATAATCATTTTACGTTCCATATCTTCAATGGTTCCTTCAAACATATCACCTGGGCTGTGCATTACCGGTTTAAAAAAGAAATCGTCGGGAGATAACTCATTTTTATCTGAAAGAATCACGGCTTTCTCAATGGCGTGCTGTAACTCACGTACATTCCCCGGCCACTGGTAACCGGTTAATTTTGAGAACCCGGCATTGGATATTTTGGCACATGTTTTTCTGTACTTATTGCAATAAATTTTTAGAAAATATTCAGCAATAGCAATAATATCCTCTTTCCTTTCCCGCAGCGGCGGAATCTCTATGTGAATGGTGTTTATTCGGTAAAGCAGGTCTTCACGAAAAGAACCATCGGTCACCATTTCTTCCAGGTTTTGGTTAGTGGCACACACCAATCGAACATCTACAGGAACTGCTTTATTGCTGCCAATAGGTGTTACTTCCCTGTTTTGCAGTGCTGCCAGTAGCTTGGGTTGTAAATGTACGGGAAGATTCCCAATTTCATCTAAAAATAAGGTACCGCCACTGGCATTTTCAATTTTTCCTGTGCGATCTTCTCTGGCATCAGTGAATGAACCTTTTTTATGGCCAAAAAGCTCGCTTTCAAAAAGTGTTTCGCTAATAGCACCCATATCTACATTTACCATTATCTCTTCCGCTCTTTTTGAGTGGCGGTGCAGCTCACGCGCAATTAGTTCTTTTCCTGTTCCATTATCGCCGGTTATTAAAACATTGGCATCGGTGCGGGCTACCCGTCGAACCAGGTTTAGTAATTTCAGCATTTGGGGCGACTGTGCAATGATGAAATGCTTCTCTTTATTCATCTCACTTTTCAAGGCACTCTCTCTTCTCCGGAGTTGTTTTATCTCTTTTTTTGATTGCTGAAGCTTGTATACATTCAGAAGTGTTGTACGCAATTTCTCGTTGTCCCAGGGTTTCAGAATAAAATCTGAAGCTCCTTTTTTTAGCGCTTTTACGGCTAGTTCAACATCGCCATAGGCAGTAAAAAGAACTACTTCCATATCGGGTCTTAATTCCTGAATTCTGGATAACCAATACAAACCTTCGTTTCCTGTGTTTACACCAGCTGAAAAATTCATATCTAACAGTACCAAATCATAAGCTCCGTTTTCTATTAACGAAGGAATCTGGTTCGGACTGGCAATGGCATTTATTTCTTCAAAGTCGTCTTGCAGAAGTATCTCAAGAGCGCTTAGAATGCTTTTGTTGTCGTCAACAATAAGTAATTTCCCTTGGTTCATAGTCTTTTATGTGGCTGACGCCTTAACTTATTATCTGTTCAAATGTAAGGTTACATTAAATGAAATCAAACAGAGTGTATGAAAGTTTTACATTTTTTGTAAAAAATTTTTACATGGAGTAGTCTGTTTGTACCGTTTCTTTAGGCCTATTGTTTTGATACGCAGGAAATTATTTTTTGTGGCACTTTTTTGGCATTTACTCTACACAATGAAACATTTTTATAATATGCAGAAACTCTTTTTTATACTTTTAAGTCTGTTTGTATTTTCAAATTTGTACTCTGCAGGTCAGGATAAATGGACTTTGGACAGGTGCATTGAATATGCCGTTGCAAATAATCTTGATGTAAAGGAAAATGCGATTCAGACCGAAATAAACAAAGAAACTTTTAGTCAGTCCAAAAGAAACCTTTTGCCCTATGTGTCATTAAGCAGCAGCGGTTCTAATTCTTTCGGAAAATCGCTGGACTATGATACTTATGAATACACAAATACCAGTCAGATATACAGTTCCTTTAATCTTTCAGCGGGGATCGATATTTTTAAAGGATTTACGAACAGAAACACCATTTCTTTTCGGAAAATGAATTACCTGGCTGGCGTTGAGGATGAGAAGATGCAAAAATATACTATTGCTCTTTTAGTAATGGATGCATACTACAATGCGGTTTATTATTATGGGTTAATGGAAATTGTGGCAGAACAAAAAGAACTGTCGCGGTTAGATGTGGAACAGGCTAAAAAACAGGTAACGCTGGGTTTAAAGGCTAAGTCGGACTTACTGGAAATGGAATCAAGGCTTGCCGAAGAAGAACTGACTTATATTCAAACAGAAAATTTATATAAGCAAGCAATGCTCGACTTAAAACAGACCATGAACATCGCAGCCAGTGATGCTTTTGATATTGAATTTGCATCAATAGGAGATAGTTTTGCGGTTATAGATGTGGTCACTCCGTTATCCATATTTTCCGGAGCACTCAATTTTTATCCTACTATAAAAGCGGTTGAATTGAGAAAAGAAGCTGCCCGGAAAAATCTTGAAATAGCGAAAGGCGAATTGTTGCCCAGTCTTTCGATGTCTGGTGGTTATGATACATATTATTCAAAAACAAAAGGAAGTAGTAGTACATCCTTTTCTGATCAGTTTAATAATAATGTAAGCCAGTCAATACGTTTGTCGCTGAATATTCCTGTGTTCGAAAAGTTTGGACGTCGTTCTCAGGTAAAACAGGCTCAGTTAAACTACCTGAAAGCGGAGGTTGCTGAGGAGCGGACTTCACAGCAATTGTTTAATGAGATTACACAAAATTATCAGGAACTGGAGTCATACAATGCAGAGTATGAGCAGCTGATAAAACAGGTCGATATTTCACAACTTGCTTATCAGGCCGCAGAAAAAAAAATGGAGCAGGGATTGATTAGTGTTATTGAGTTGTATTATTCGAAGAATGTTTTGGCCGAGGCAAAAAGCAACTTGTTGCGAACAAAACTTCAGTATGCAATTAAAAAGAAAACAATTGATTTTTATTTAGGGAAACCGGTACCCGGAATCTCACCAGTGAATTAGAATTAATGTATTTATTATCTTGAAAATAAAAAGAATTTAATCATGGCAATGGACAGAAAAATAGAGAAGAAAAAAGGGATTCGGCCAAAACATATTATTTACGCGGTGGCGGTAATTGCCTTTGTTCTTTTGCTTGTTAAAATTATGAAAGACTCAAATATAACCTCGCTTAAAGTTGATAAGGATAAGTTGACAATTGAGGAGGTGAAGTCGGGTGATTTTGATGATTATATCAGAACAAACGGTACGGTTGAGCCTATATCAACTATTTATCTTGATGCAGAAGAAGGCGGGCAGGTGAAAGAACGTTTAATTGAAGAAGGTGCCATGGTAAAAAAGGGCGACGTAATCCTCGTTCTGGAAAATCGTACCTTGTATGAAAATATAATGAACAGCGAATCAAATCTGGCACAGAAGCAGAATATGTTGCGGCAAACACGTATCAATTTTGAAACACAGCGGATTGAATCAAAGCAAAATCTTCTGGCTTCACAGTATGAAATCATTAAAAAGAAGAGAAATTTTGAACAACAAAAGGCGCTTTTCGAAGACGAGTTAGTTCCGAAAGAGGATTACTTGCAGTCTAAAGAAGACTATGAATATGCTGTTCAGTTACAGGAAATCAACAGACAAAAAGCGCAGAACGATTCAATGATCCGGGCAACAGAAATGATTCAATTGGAGCAGGACTTAAAGAAAATGAATAAAACTCTTGATCTGGTGTATGAACGGCTGGATAACCTGAATTTGAAAGCTCCGGTAGACGGGCAGCTGGGAATGCTGGATGCCGAGATTGGCCAAAGTATTGGGAAAGGAATGAGGATTGGGCAAATCAATGTTTTAACGGACTACAAAATTGAAGCACTTATAGATGAGCATTATATAGACAGGGTAAGGCAGGGGCTTGCTGCAACATTTGAAAGGCAGAACACTTTGTTTAACCTGAAGGTGAAAAAAGTATATCCCGAGGTTCGGAATTCACAATTTCAAATAGACCTCGTCTTTACAGATGAACGTCCGGAGAATATTCGCACCGGGCAAACTTATTACATTAATTTGCAATTGGGGCAACCGGAAAAATCGCTGCTGGTAAGTCTTGGCGGATTTTTTAACAGCACTGGCGGGCAATGGATTTATGTATTGGATCCTTCGGGAGATTTTGCCACAAAACGTAATATAAGAATAGGAAGGAAGAACCCGAAATACTATGAAGTGCTGGAAGGACTGGAACCCGGTGAGAAAGTAATAACTTCAGGTTACGATTTATTTGGGGATAACGATAAACTTATTCTTCGTTAGGAGAAACGAGTTAAAAGCGGAAGTCATTTAATGTCAGAAAAAGTAGAAATGAAAATAACAACTTAAAAAGTAATAATTGACAGCAGGGTGTAATCGGCACAGGGGGTTTTGCTCTTAACTCATTACTCTTTGCTCTAAGCATTTCATAGTATGTTAAAAACTGAAAAACTCACAAAAATTTTTCGTACGGAGGAAGTCGAAACTTTTGCTCTGAACGAAGTCTCCATCGAAGTAAAAGATGGTGAATTTGTAGCTATTATGGGACCATCAGGTTGCGGGAAATCCACGTTGTTAAACATCATTGGCTTGCTGGATAATCCAAGCAGTGGCATGTATTATTTTGATGGAACCGAAGTTGGTTCGTACAAAGAGCGCCAGCGTACCCAAATGCGAAAAGGAAACATTGGTTTTGTGTTCCAAAGTTTTAACCTGATTGATGAACTTACGGTGTATGAAAACGTGGAGTTACCGCTTATTTATCTGAAAAAGAAAGTAAGTGAACGTAAGGAAATGGTTAATGCGGTACTGGAACGGATGAAGATTGGTCACCGGGCGAAGCATTTTCCACAGCAACTTTCGGGTGGTCAACAACAACGTGTAGCCATCGGGAGGGCAGTGGTTGCCAATCCAAAATTAATTCTTGCAGATGAGCCAACCGGTAACCTTGATTCTAAAAATGGTCTCGAAGTCATGAACCTTTTAACCGAGCTCAATAAAGAAGGAACAACCATTATTATGGTTACCCACTCTATGCACGATGCTGGTTTTGCCCACCGCGTAATTAACCTTTTCGACGGTGAAGTTCTTACTGAAAACGTAAACGAAAAAATGGCGGAGATACTATAAACGGTTGGAAGATGGCTGTAGTCCAGTCGTTTCGGCAAATGTGAAAGGAGAAGTTCCTCCGTTTGAAAGATTTTATTACTGCTGAAATAACAGAAATAGAATCTGTCGGATGGGAGGTAAAGGGGATGAGAGTAAGATATTCTAAAAATAAAAGCATGACAAAAAATTACCTGAAATCGACACTCCGATTCCTGAGAAGAAACAAACTCTTTGCAGGAATTAACATTACAGGGCTTTCGCTTGCTCTCGCCGCATCGTTTATAATTTTACTATTTGTAATCAACGAACTAAGTTATAACTCCACCTTTAAAAACCGAGAACAAATTTACCGGGTTTTAGATTACAGTACAGAGTTAAAAATAACCGATGATAAAACTCCTTATATTCTTTCAAAAAGTATAAAAGATGAATTTCCGCAGGTGAAATTTGTTGCACCGGCAAAGAATATGAGGGAATTCAGTATTAAACTGAATGAGGATTTCATTCCTGTGCGAAATGCAATTGGTTCTAATTCAGATATATTTAAAATTTTTGATATTCACGTTACCGGGCAACAGGAGAATATTCTTGACGGACCGAATTCGATTGTCTTTTCCCGGAAAGAGGCCCAAAAAATTTTTCCAAACGAGGATCCGATTGGAAAAGAAGTTACGGCCCTGATAAACGAAAAAGAAGAGGTTTTTGTAGTTAAAGGACTTTTTGATGATTTACCAGTTAACTCAACTTTGCAAGCCGATTGTTTTATTCATTCAAAGTGGGCCATTGAGCAACTTAACAAAAACATTAAAGCTAAAAATGCCGAAACAAGCTGGCGTGCCAGCTATTGGCAAACTTGGTTATTAATCAATGATAATTTTAACCTGACTTCGCTCAGCCAACAGTTTAGGGAGCTGGAAAAGAAAGTGTATGGAGACCAGGATAAGTATGATTTTTCTGTTCAGAAATTAACTGACGTCTATCTCGGTTCACAAAACATTAACAGCGGACTTCCAAAAGGAAATATGAAAAATGTGCGCATCTTTTCAGCAATTGCCATACTCATTGTTATTGTTGCTGCATTTAACTACATCATTTTGTCAACGGCAGTATCCACCGGGAGGGCAAAAGAAATTGGCATTCGGAAAACCAACGGAGCCGGCATTCAATCCATACGCCGGCAGTTGTTAAACGAATCGGTTGTGCTGTCTGTACTGGTTTTACCCGTTGCCTTGTTTTTAGCATGGTTCGGAAAACCTTATGCCGAAGATTTATTTCAAACGAAATTACTTATTATCCAGTCCAATATTGTCATTTATGCAACAATTTACGTAGCACTTACTCTGCTAATCGGATTGGCATCAGGATTTTACACTGCCTCATTTTTATCTAAACTGAATGTTGTCAGTATATTAAAGAATCCGGTATTGAGTGGGAGGCGTAAATCGAGGGTTCGTTCGTCCCTGATTGTGGTTCAGTTGGTTATTTTTTGCTTTTTCGTTTCAAGTACCCTTATTATTCGTTCGCAATATAAATACGCTCTTAACAAAGACCCTGGGTATTACAACAATAATGTTTTGTTTATCGATATGGGGGATTATTCTCAAAAATCCACAGCATTTATAAACGATGTAAAAGCCTATCCGAATGTTATTTCAGCCGGAGGTTCGATAACTGCCCTGCCTATGGTTAATTATTGGCCTTATCCCATTGAACTTCCTGATGACAAATCGAAAAAAATACCTATCGAACTTTTGGCAGTTGATTTTGATTTTGTGGAAACGATGGGAGTGCAAGTGCTTGAGGGAAGGAGTTTTCTTCATGGTGACGATGAAAATACATATTTGCTAAACGAAAAAGCGGTAAAAGAACTTGGATTAACTGACCCGATAGGGAAAAAGATAGATGTGGTGGACGGAACTGTGATTGGGGTTGTGAAAGATTTTAATCTGCACTCCTTTCGCAGCGAAATACCTCCTTTGCTGATAATTGCATCAGAAGACTTTGCCCTGCAGGTGGCTATCCATTACCAACCAGGGACTTTAAGCCGTCTTCTTCCTTTAATAAAAAAGGAGTGGGGGAAAGTTGCTCCTGATGCACCTTTTAATTACAAAACTATTGAAGAGTTTAAAAAGGAAATTTATACTGAAGAGAAAAACTTGAGTATAATAATTTCAGTTTCAGCATTGTTTTCACTTTTGATTGCCTCCTTCGGATTATTTGGATTATCACTTTTTATAGCAAAATCTCAAATCAAAGAAATAGGAATAAAAAAAGTTTTCGGAAGTTCAGAAATTGGTATTGTATCTTCTTTTTTAAAAACGAATCTTTTAATGGTAATCATTGCCTCCATGCTTTCAGCCCCGCTCACCATTTTGGTTATGAATCGCTGGCTCGGCAATTTTGCCTATAAAACAAACATAGAATGGCAAGTATTTGCTTTGGCTTTCGTAGTTGCCGCTCTTGTAGTTTTGCTTACTGTTTTTTACCAATCATTCCGGGCTTCGCGGGTGAATCCGGTGGAAGCATTGAAATATGAGTAAAGCTTCCTCAAAGGGGAGAGGAATCCTGTAAAAGTTAAACGATTGTAGTTATAAGTGAAGGAATTAAAATAATATAGGAAAGAGAATCAGTAATCGGGCAGCAGCCGCAAAATCACTCTCAGGGGTGTTTAGAGGACTGCTGCTAGGTGTTGATAATAAAGAAAATAGCAGGGGTGAGGTCATTTTTCTGAAGTGAAATAAATAATTCAATTGCATATGAAAGGGCATTCTTTTAAATCTTTTTTCAAATTTTTGAGTAAGAACAAGCTGTATAGTTTTGTAACTATATCTGGTTTTGCTGTATCGCTTATGTTTGTTTTGTTGTTAAGTGTTTATATAAAACAGGAACTTTCGGTCGATCAGTTTCATAAAAATAAGGACAGGATTTACAGGCTTTACCGGGAAGACGGTTCTACATTTGGAGCGCCTGTTGGTGGAACTATTAAAGAGCAATACCCGGAAGTAGAGTCTTATACCCGAATTAAGAATATGGGAGGGAATGCGGTTTTTAGAGGCGATCAGCAAATCCGCATGAACTATCTGTTGGCCGATTCTGCCTTTTTTACCATGTTTTCATTTCATTTGCTGGAAGGGAATGCGAGAGACGTTTTAAAAACGAAAGATCAGGCAGTGCTTTCAAAAGCATTTGCCAACAAAATATTTGGGAATGAAAATCCGGTAGGACAATCGTTTCTGTTAAATGATAAATCATTTACCGTTTCCGGGATTATTGAAGATATGCCGCAAAATACGCATTTTGAGAAGTTTGATGCAGTAATTACATTTAATATGCTGGCTGAGTTCTGGAACTACCCCGAATTGCTTACCACAAATAACAATAGCTCTTTCGCTGTTTATTTCCTGGAAAAAGAAGGAACCGATCTTCCTTCAAAGGCGCCGCTAATTCTTGAGCAGTTTAAAAAAGACTACTGGATGTATAAACAGGGTTTTTCCAAAGAACTGGAATTTGAACCTTTAACCGATGTTTATTTTAGTAGTTCTACGGGGCCGGCAATCCGGCAGAACAACAAAAGTTCTGTATTTATGTTTGGCGCTATTGCCATCCTTATTTTGGTGATTGCCATTATTAACTACATTAATCTTACTGTGGCTCAGGCCGGAAATCGTAGTAAAGAAATAGCCATAAAAAAATTAATTGGGAGTTCAAAAGTAGCTCTGGTTTATCAGCAAATTTTAGAATCGGTGGCGTTAAGCCTCCTGGCGGCTTTTATTGCTGTTGGTTTAGCTTTTATTGCAGAGCCATTTTTTAACAACCAAATGGATACTGATTTGAATCTTATTCATCAGTTTGGAGGCTCATTTGCTTTTACTTCATTACTGGTTATTGCTTTCACGGGTTTGGTTTCCGGAATCATCCCGGCATTGGTGGCCAACAGGTTTAATCCGGTTGAAGTGGTAAAAGGCAGCTTTACATTCAAAACCAGAAAGAGTTATTCAAAAGTACTGATAGCCTTCCAATATACGGTAGCCATCGTTTTATTAGTGAGTACATTAACAATCACAAAGCAGTCGAATTTTATGCAGAGCTACGATATGGGGTTTAATAAGGATAATATTTTCTGGATGGATAATACCCTCGAAAGTAATCAGAAAGAAGCTTTCCGTAATGAATTAAAATCGATTCCCGGGGTAGAAGAGGTTTCTTATTGCAGCGGAATGCCCATTGATGGAGGAAATAACCAATCGTTTAATTACAATGATAAGCCTGTTAGTTTTCAGGAATTCAGGGGAGATAGTTTGTACATGAAACTTTTTGGGTTGAAAGTACACGAAACAGGTGTGGCATACTCAAAAAATGGGGTTTGGATTAACCAAACGGCTGTAAAATTGCTTGAGCTGGGAGATAATCCAACTTCCTTTAAATATTATAACGATGAACTTCCTGTTTTAGGTATTATTGAAGATTTTAATTTTCATTCGTTGCACGAGCAGGTGGGGCCTGCAATTGTGAGGCAGTTGGGTAATGAAGATTATCCATGGAGTATTGCAGTAAAAATAAGCAATGCTAATATAGTAGAAACAGTAAAAAGAGTGAAAGAGAAACAAGCTGCATTTACAGGGGGAAAACCAATGGATTTTGGGTTTATCGATTCCAGCGTAGACCAGTGGTATTCTACCGAAGTTAAACGTTCAAAACTGATTGCTGCATTTACACTTCTTTCCATCATTATTTCATCCATGGGAATTTTTGCCATGTCTATATACTACATTCAGCAAAAAGTAAAGGAAATTGGTGTGCGAAAAGTAAATGGGGCGAAGGTTTCTGAAGTGGTTGCCCTGCTCAATAAAGATTTTATGGTTTGGGTACTGGTTGCTTTTGTTTTGGCAGTTCCTATTGCCTGGTTTGCTATGCATAAATGGCTGGAGAATTTTGCTTACAAAACGGAGGTAAGTTGGTGGATATTTGCATTGGCCGGTTTGCTGGCGTTGGGAATTGCATTGCTCACTGTGAGTTGGCAAAGTTGGAAAGCAGCTACGAGGAATCCTGTGGAGGCACTCAGGTGTGAATGACCGATAAAATTCATGATTGATTAAACTTCAGGATTGAATCTATTTGCCAAAGATATTCAGTGTTTCAGTAAGCATGAAATCCTGATGACTAAACAAAATAAAAAACATAAAGAATGATACGTTTTAATCTAAAACTGGCAATCAGGAATCTTCTGAAGAGTAAATTTTATTCAATCTTAATTATTGGCGGATTTTCAATAGGTTTTGCTGCCTGTATTTTAATTGGGTTGTACTATTATTCGGAACACAGCGTTAACAAAGGCTTTGCCAATTACAAACAAATTTACAGACTTTATGATGAAGAGGATAAGGAATGTAAGCTCGATTATGAAATGTTCCCGGTTCTCACCGAAAATTACCCTGAAATAGAACAGGCTTGCCCAATAGATTATCATGGAGGGTTTGAGTTTTCCATTGTTGATGAACAGGAACATGTAGATACCCGTGTCGATAATATTATAAGCACCAACAATAACTTTTTTACTTTATTTAACCCACATGTAATTTCAAGTTTATCCAATACTCCATTTTCAGGAAACGAGTCGGTAGTAATTACCGAAACAGTGGCAAAGCGGATGTATGGCGATAAAAATCCAATCGGACAGCAGATTACTATTTTCAATACATTTAAAGCAACTATCACCGCGGTAATCGAAGATATTCCTGAAAATTCATCTTTTAAGGCAGAGGTCATTTTAAACAGCGAAAATGAGAACTTTCGACTTTCAAGAAATTGTAATAATGGAAGCTGTATCAATCTTACCAATCATTATATTCAGCTCCGAAACGATGCAGATGTAAATCAATTTGCTGAAAGATTGAATCAAACCATCGGAAATTATGGTTTCAATCAAAAAAAACTGGAACTTCAAAATCTGGCTGATATTTATCTTTCATCTTTTTTGGTAGATGATACTCACTTTAAAGGCAATAGCAAAATGCTGACTATATTTTTATTTATTGCCATTCTCATTCTTATATTATCAAGTATTAACTATCTGAATTATGTGGTTTCGGTTCAATATTCCAAACTCAAGGAAACCGGAATAAACAAAACGGTTGGCGCTGGTTGGAAACAACTGGTTTCGTATTCGGTTACAGAAGTAGCTACAGGAATATTGGCATCCGTTATTATTTCTGTTTTATTAACCATTTTGCTGTTACCAATTACCAATGTACTGTTTGGTAAGCAACTTCATGTTGAAAGTTTAGGTCTGTTGAAATTGCTACCTGTTTTTGTTGGTATTGTGCTGATTATTATTCTGGTTAACAGCCTCGCTCCCATTTACCTCATTTCAAGATTTAACATTACTGATTTTCTTTCGGGTTTGAGAAAACGAGGCGGAAAACAAATTAGTAAACAAGTTACTTTAACTTTTCAACTTACTGCGTCGATCGTACTTATTGCGATTGTACTGGTTATTTTCAAACAACTCAGTTTTGTAAAACATTATGATTTGGGATTTAATCAGGAGATGCTGGTAAGAATTAATCTTCCGTTTACCAATCCGAATTTAAAAACACTAAATCAAGAAACCCAAAAGCTAACGTTTGTAAAAAACAGCACATTAAGTTTTGGCTGTCCGGGCATGATAAATAATACAATGGGAAGCAACACCGGTGAAAACAGTTTCATGCTGGATTGCATTTTTATTGGCGACGATTACCTGAATACAATGGGAATTGAGCTTCTTGAAGGAAGGCCTTTGCTTGATGGCGACAAAGGCAAAGCTTGTATTATTAATGAAGCGGCTTACAAACAATATGGATGGGGAAATCTTGAAGGGAAAAGGTTTAATAATGCGAAAGAAGGCGGATACAAAGTAGTAGGATTAGCTAAAGATTTCCATGTAAAATCATTGCATCAGAAAATTAATCCAGCAGTTTTAGTTTATGATTCGTACAGAGGAAAATACAACGTTTTGTCAGTAAGACTCGCACCCGGAAGTGTAAGTGAGCAAATGAAACAGATTCGTAAAATCTGGGACAAAATTATTCCCGATGAAACCATGAATTTTACGTTTTACGACGACCAGTTTCAGGCGATGTATGTAAAGGAAGAAAAGCTGGCAAAATCAATTTCATTTTTCTCCTTCATTGCATTGGCCTTAACCTGTATGGGAATTTTGGGTCAGATTTTCCTCATCAGTTTAAACCGTACCAAGGAAATAGGCGTACGAAAAGTAAACGGAGCAAAGGTATCCGAAATACTCACCATGCTTAACAAGGACTTTGTGAAATGGGTTGCCATTGCTTTTGTAATTGCTACCCCTGTTGCATATTACGCTATGAATAAGTGGCTTGAAAATTTTGCCTACAAAACCAATCTGAGTTGGTGGATTTTTGTTTTGGCTGGCGCGATGGCGCTGGGAATTGCATTGCTCACAGTGAGTTGGCAGAGTTGGAGAGCGGCAACGAGGAATCCTGTTGAGGCGTTGAGGTATGAGTAACAAAACGTCATCCTGAATTAAAGCAAAGCTCAGGTTAAAAAGATGTAGGCATTGGAATAGAAATAAATAGAAATACAACGATATGTGGAACATCAGATTTGTTTTAAAAAGCTTAAAAAAATCATTTAGTATAACCCTTATAAATATTATCGGGTTTTCTCTGGGCTTATGTGTTGCATTTTTTCTCATTCAGTATTTACTGAACGAGTACACTTATGAATCGTTTCAGAAAGATAGGAACCGGATTTTCAGGGTAGCAGTTAAAAGTTTTCAAAAGGATAAATTTGAAGATGAAACATACGTATATACCTCAGAAGTTGGAACTGCACTAAAACAAGATTTTCCGGAGGTAGAGCAATACGCTACTGTTTCTTATCCGAAAAGTGATATTTTCAGTTACAACAATTCTCCTTTTAAAATTGAGCGTTACTTGTATGCGAGTTCCGGCTTTTTTCAACTTTTCTCTTTTCACCTGAAAGAAGGCGATCCTCAAAACGTACTGGAGAATCCGTATTCGGTAGTCGTAACTGAAAAGCTGGCTGAAAACTTGTTCGGGAACCACGATCCGGTTGGACAACAATTGATTTTTAACGATGAGAATTATACCATTACCGGAGTTGCTGCCAATCCCCCAAAAAATTCTGATATCAGGTTTAATATGCTTATTTCGTTCAGCACAAGGTACAAACAGAAAAATGTGTATATGGGTTGGAAAGGTGGAAACCAGTACATTCATTTTATAAAGCTGGTTCCGGAAACCAACATTGCGGCGTTAAATGAGAAAACCGACCTTTTTATGTGGAAGTACATAAACAAGGAGTATGAAAGTGTTAATATTAAAGATGAACTGTATTTTCAGCCTCTACCCCAAATCCATTTGCACTACAATGCCGATTCTGATACATTAAGAGGAAGTATGCTTGTTTTTTCGATGATTGCATTAATGGTGCTTGTTGTTGTAATTATCAACTTTATTAATTTGTTTATAGCCAACGCTGGCAAACAATTGAAAACAATGGGGCTGGTAAAAATTCATGGAGCCAGCCGGGCACAAACAATCAAATACCTGCTGACCGAAATAGCTGTTTTAATCTCTGTTTCAATACTGATTGCGCTGGCGCTTGTTAGTTTATTCCATTCAGGGTTTGAGCAACTGGCCGCAAAGCCCATTCCAACGCTTGTTGAATCAGGTTTTGCTTATTTCCTTCTTATTGTTTCTATTATTCTGGTTGTTACGCTGCTATCTGCACTTTTCCCGTCACTTTTAATATCGTCGGTTCAGCCTTCGAAAATTATAAAAAACAATGTTGTGGTTGGGAAATCTGGTAAAATGTTAAAAAACGGGTTGGTCGTCTTCCAGTTTTTTATTTCCATCCTGCTTATTGTTTCCACGCTGACCTTGCAAAAACAAATCCGTTTTATGCAACAATTTAATTCGGGCTACGATAAAGAAAACGTGTTGATTTTGTCTTTACATACACCAGAACTCCGCCAAAAGGTCGATTTACTGAAACAGGAGATATCCAAAATAAGTGATGTAAAAAATAGTTGTGCCGTTTCGGAAGTTCCGTACGATGGGCTAACAAGTAACGGTTATTTCCCTGAAGGGAAAACAACTCCTGAGATGATAAATGTAATTGATGTAGATGAGGATTTTTTGTCTTTGCTAAACATTTCCATAACAAAAGGTGAAAATTTTTCACAGGAAATGGGAACCGATGATAATGCCTATCTGGTAAATGAAGCCCTGGTAAAAAAGATGGGGTGGGATGACCCGATTGGTAAAACCATCCGCAGGGGAGGGCTCCACCCTGTTATTGGCGTGGTGAAAGACTTTAACTTTGCCTCGCTGCGAAGTTCCATACAACCGTTGATTATAACCAACAAATCATGGGACGGGTATTTTAATTATCTGCTTGTAAAGACTAGCAGTAATAACCTTTCTGAAACAATCAAAGAAATAGCCGGAAAGTGGGAAAACATTGCGCCCAATTCCCTTTTCGAATACTCGTTTCTTGACCAGCAGTTTGACGAGGCTTACCGGATTGAATTGAGTATACAGAAATTATTTCAGTTTTTTTCTATAATAACTATTCTTATTGCGTTACTCGGTTTATTGGGACTTAGTAAGTTCTCAATCGACAGCCGCGTAAAGGAAATTGGTGTAAGAAAGGTAAATGGTGCTACTATCAGGGAAATATTAATGTTGCTAAACAAAAATTATGTTGCACTTATAGTTACTGCCTTTGGGCTAGCCACGCCTTTGGGGTGGTTTGTAATGAATAAATTACTCGAATACTATGCCTACAAAACCAATCTGAGTTGGTGGATTTTTGCTTTGGCTGGTTTGCTGGCTTTGGGAATTGCTCTGCTAACAGTAAGTTGGCAGAGTTGGAGAGCGGCTACAAAGAATCCTGTTGAGGCACTTCGATACGAATGACCCTGCGGTATTGTGAGTCAAATATTTCCCTCAATAAGGAGAAAATTAAAGAGGGTCGAAGTGAAAAATTGAATTGATAAATCATAAAAAAATGAATCATGATAAAATTGAAAATATTGGTTCGTAGTCTTTTAAGAAATAAGGTAACCTCTGCAATTACTATTTTCGGGTTTTCTGTGAGTATATCCATGGCGCTGATTCTAATCGCATTCCTGATTAGAGAATTCAGCTACGACAAATCATACCCAAATATTGACCGGATTTACAGGGTAATTGCGGATGAAAATGTAACATCGATAAGAGAGGATGTTTGTGATTACATGTTGGAGAACTATCCCGACATAAAAGAAGCTTGCCATTATAATAACTATCAAACAGCAATTACTTACGATAACAAACCTTTTACCGGGAATATGATCGTAACCGACCCTTCATTTTTTACCATTTTTTCATCGCAATTTCTTGTAGGGAACAGCTTTTCATCGCTGAATAACCTTAATGATGTAGTTATTACTGAAAGTTTTGCCAAAAGAATTTTTGGAGATGAAGATGCGGTTGGAAAAACTTTGGTAGCAGAATATAAGGAACCACTGGTTGTAGCCGGTATTATTAAAGATTTTTCTGAGTACTCAAGTATACAGGGAGATTTTATAACCAACTCCAAACTGAGAATCAAGTGGGAAGGAACAAGCGACGGTCAGGGAAATAGGGTAGCAAATTTTAGAATTTTTGCACTGATGAAAAATGCTGCAGATGTTACCGGCTTGCAAAATTTACTTACTAACGGACTAAGCTCAAAACAGTATGAAATTGGGGGTTCAATTAATTCGGTAAAACTACTGCCATTTGCAAAATCATATTTCACCCAGGGTTTAAACCGGAGCCAGACAAATCACGCCAACCTTAAACTGATTCGTCTGCTTTTGATAATCAGCGTTATTATTATTTTACTGGCCGTTTTTAATTACATCAATCTTTCAACAGCATCTTATACTGACAGGTTTAAAGAAATTGGGATTAAAAAAACGATTGGCGCGGTCAGGGGGCAAATTTTCAGACAGTTTATTTTCGAATCGATTTTTATTTGTTCTGTATCTTTTGTGCTGGCCATTGTTCTGACCTACCTTTGGGTGCCTTTTTTCGAAAACTTTTTAGGGAAAGATATTATTATAAACATTCTATTCCAGCCTTTGTGGATAGGTTGGATGATAACCGGTGTTTTAATAATTTCCCTGCTTTCGGGACTATATCCCGCATTGTCGGTTTCTAAACTTAAACCTCTTGCAATCCTTACAAAAGGGCAAGTAACAAAACAAAATTCCATCGGACTCAGAGCTGTATTGAATATTTTTCAGTATGTAGTTTCTGTTTCATTAATTGTCGCATTAATTGTTTTAACACGGCAAATTGATTACGTAAGGACCAAGGATTTTGGCTTTGAGACAGATAAGCTAATCAGGGTAGATGTTCACTGGCAACTGGGAGATAAAACAGAATTAATCAGAGACAAACTATTGTCATACCATACGGTTAAAAATGTGTGTTTTTCACATGGAACGCCGGGAAGTATTTATTCATCCGGCACATGGAGCGAGTTAGGTGAACAAGATAATAGGATTAGTCAGCTTACTGTTGATTCGGCATTTTTTAATGTTTTTCAAATTCCCATAGAACAAGGGCGCGATATGTTGCCTTCTGATTTTGATAAAGTGTGTTATTTGAATGAGACGGCGTTTAAAAAAACCGGTTGGGATTCTTTTGAAGGGAAATCATATCACGGACGGGAAGTAATTGGAATAGTGAAGGATTTTAATTTCGAAAATTTATACAATACAATTACTCCCCTTGCTGTGCAAGTTTCATCGGGGATGGGTGTTTCTCATCTAACTTTGAGGGTATCGCCTGAAAACTTTTCTCAAACAATTGATGCATTGAAAGATACCTGGGGAGAAATCTGTGCCGGACATGCATTAAACTACCAATTTTACGACCAGTGGCTCAATTCAATGTATAAAAGTGAAGAAAAGCTGACTGCCTCAATCCGTTTGTTTGCGGTACTTGCAATAATAATTTCCTGCCTTGGGATTTTAGGACTTGCTGAATTTTCTATTAAAAAGAGGATTAAGGAAATCGGCATCCGCAAAGTAAACGGTGCGAAAATCACTGAAATATTATCGATGCTCAACAAAGACTTTGTTAAGTGGGTAATAATCGCCTTTATCATTGCCACACCAATAGCTTGGTTAGCTATGCACAAATGGCTCGAAAACTTTGCCTACAAAACCACTTTAAGCTGGTGGATTTTTGCATTGGCTGGTTTGCTGGCTTTGGGAATTGCGTTGTTGACGGTGAGTTGGCAAAGCTGGAGAGCGGCCACGAGGAATCCGGTGGAAGCACTCAGATATGAGTAGAGAGAAGACCCTGTTTTTTCCGGATTTTCGGGCAAGTGAAGACAAATAACACGATTGGGATGACAAGACATTTAGAATAACATATTATAAAAACCATAATTAATGAACATAACGAATCTAAAGGTCATTTTCAGGTTGATTAGTACCGAAAAACTTTCCAGTTTCCTAAGCATTTTTGTGCTTACCCTAGGAATGACTTCATTTATGTTGATTTTCTTTTATATACAACACGAAAAAAGTTTTGACCAATCATGGAAAGAAGCTGACCAAATATACCGGTTGGCACTTGAAAAAAACGCTTCCAACGGAAGTATAACAAAAACGGCAACCAACTATGCGGGTTTATGCAGGGTTCTAACCGATGAAATTCCCGGAGTAGAATGTGCCACCGGCCTCTGGCCCGATGTTGTGACCGCTTTTACCACTGAAAATTATTTAAAAGATGCCCGGTTTTATTGGTGCGATACCAACTTTTTTAAAGTATTTGATCGACCGTTTATTGCTGGCGACGCGGCAAATCCGTTCCCAACCATACAATCGGCGGTGATTTCGGAAGGTGCTGCCCTAAGCCTTTTTGGACGAAAAGACCCGCTAAACGAACATTTCAAACTTAACGAAGGCTGGGAATTTATTGTGACCGGTGTTTTTGCCAATATTCCCGAAAATAGCCACCTAAAAGCAGATATCCTGATTTCGAGAAATTCGTTGTTTTATTACATGAGGCATTTCGATAATGTTACTTCCAAACTTAAAATAGAACCGGTTTTGGGTTCGCTTGAACCGGCTCCCTCAACACAATGGCTTTGGAGAAATCCACAGGTTTATACCTATTTCCGCTTAAGAAAAAATGTAGGGATCGATGCTGTTGCTCAAAAATTTCCAGCTATTTATAAAAAATACACAAGCCACCTAATTGAGGACGGACAAAAGTCTGCATTCACTATTCAACCTGCTAAAGCAATACATACTGAGTCAAACTTCGAATACGAAATTTCTCCGAATACAGATTCAAAAACCATGTTTGCACTTTACCTTGTTGCTTTTTTGATTTTGGTAATGAGCTGGATAATCTTTATTAATTTCCAGATTACGCAAAGTATTGAGCGGGCAAAAGAAGTAGGGCTTAAAAAAGTGGTAGGGGCTTCTTCGTCCAATCTTTTTTATCAGATTATTCTCCGTTCGGTGATGATTAATGGTTTTGCCATTGTTCTGTCTTTTGGAGTATTCTTTTTACTACGCGGCCAGTTGGGTAAATATCTTGAAATAAACAGGGAAGTGCCGGTTAACCCTCTATATCTTCTAACGTTTTTTGGCGTGTTTATTTCCGGTGCAATTTTAAGCGGAATGTATCCTGCACTCCTGTTAATATCAAAACGGGCACAAGTACTCCTTTCCTCTAAATTCACCAAAAACAACGACGGGTTTACCTTGCGCCGATCACTAGTTGTAATTCAGTTTGCTGCTTCCATTGGTTTACTTATTGGTACTACTACCATTATCCGGCAGGTTTCATTTATGAAAAATAAAGATGTTGGGCTTAATATAAAACAAACAGCCTATTCTTTTACGCCAATGAGTCTGATAAAGAAAAAGGGCTCAACACAAAAGCTCATTTCATTTATGGATGAAGCAAGTAAACTGCCGGGAATAAAATCTACTACGGTAAGCTCTTGTATTCCCGGGAAGGAAATAAACTTTCACAGCAATCACATTTACCCTGAAGGAGAGCCGGAAAAGCAAGGTGATAATTTTGGGATATTAAATATTGATCGTCATTTTCAGGAGGTGTTTGAACCTAAACTACTTGCCGGGAGAATGTTTACTGAAGAAGATGCACCCGGAGGGACAAAATTAATAATTAACCATGTGGCTTGTAAAACGTTTGGATTTGCTTCACCGGAAGAAGCCATTGGTAAATTTATTGAAGTAAATGTGAACGATTTCCTTACTATTCCCAAAAGCTCATTTCAAATTAGTGGAGTAATTGAGGACTTTCATCAGGAGTCGCCACGGAAAAAGATGGAACCATTGTTACTTTTTTGTGATTACAGGTGGAAGTACGATGTAGGATATGTAACCGCACTTTTTGACGGTACGGTTATTCCCGGGGAAATGTTTGCCAATCTAAAAACGGAATGGGAGAAGTTTTTTCCTGTTGATCCGTTTGAGTTTCAGTTTACAAATGAAAAATACAAGCTTCAGATGAAAGCCGATGAAAAGTTGGCTGGTATCTTTTCTGTTTATACCTTTTTGTCAATACTTCTGGCTGCATTGGGATTGTTTGGTTTGGCGTCCAATTCAACAGGAAAAAGGACAAAGGAAATTGGTATCCGTAAAGTAAACGGCGCTAAAGTTTCCGAAATACTGGCCATGCTGAATAAAGACTTTGTGAAGTGGGTAATAATTGCGTTTGTGATTGCCACGCCGGTTGCGTGGTTTGCTATGCACAGGTGGCTTCAAGGTTTCGCCTATAAAACAACATTAAGCTGGTGGATTTTTGCCTTGGCAGGTTTGCTGGCGTTGGGAATTGCGCTATTAACTGTTAGTTGGCAAAGCTGGCGGGCTGCAACGCGTAATCCGGTGGATGCGTTGCGGTATGAGTAATTAAGAATAAAGCAAAAAACAATGAATAATTTTAAAATTAGCTTCCGAAATCTTTGGAGAAACAGAAATACTTCAATCGTTAATTTAATCGGTTTAACTGTTGCCTTAACTTCTGTAATTTTTATTGCTATCTGGGTTCACCACGAACTTTCATTCGATAAATTCAACAAGAATTATAAGAATATTTATATGATTGCATCGGAGTGGAAATACTCTGACGGGAAATCCGATTTTATTATGGAAACCCCAACGCCATTAGGTCCTTATTTAAAAGATAATTTCCCGGAAGTGATTCAAAGCACTAGTTTTGAAAAACAATTTGGCGGCCGGTTCCTGGAAGCTGACAACAAGAAATTTCTGGAGCAAGGTTTTGCTATTGAACCTTCTTTCTTTGATATTTTCACGGTTGATTTAGTAAGCGGAGATTCAAAAGCAATTACCAATAAACCAAACTCCATTCTTATTTCTCAACAGTTGGCAAATAAGTTTTTCGGGAAAGAGGACCCTTTAAACAACCCCATTACTTTTTATACAAACGCTGAAGAAACAAAACAGTACGAAGTTTGCGGTGTATATAAAAATATTCCTGACAATTCATCGCTCCAATACGATTTCCTCATACCTCTATCCATTGACGAACCCAATAACTGGTTTGCTTTTGGCGAATCGACATTTTTACTATTACCCGATGAAATTAACAAGGCGAATTTAAATGAAAAAATTGCCCAATTTTATAATTACGATGAACTTGGGTTTGATATTAATTGGTACCTGCATCCGCTAAAGGATATGCACTTTTACAGCGATTTCCAACAATTTGTCTATCATCCGGGGGCAATTCAATATGTGTATATTTTTACCATTGCCGGTATTTTTATTTTGCTGATTGCCATATTTAATTTTACTGGTTTAGTGAGCGTTTTAAGCACAACCCGACTAAAAGAATCGGGAATCAGAAAAATTAACGGTGCTCAAATTAAAGAAATACTCACAATGCTCAATAAAGATTTTGTAAAATGGGTAGTTATTGCCTTTGTAATTGCCACCCCCATTGCATATTATGCCATGAATAAATGGCTCGAAAATTTCGCCTACAAAACCGCTTTAAGTTGGTGGATTTTTGCGCTGGCTGGTTTTATGGCTTTGGGAATAGCATTGTTAACAGTGAGTTGGCAAAGCTGGAGAGCGGCCACGAGGAATCCGGTGAAAGCACTCAGATATGAATGAGAGGAGAAAATTAAACACATTAACAATTACCAAAATGATCTCACATTATTTAAAAATTGCCCTAAGGAGCTTGAAAAAAAATAAGTTTTACTCAATATTGAGTATCAGTGGTTTTGCGGTGGGTTTTGCGGTATGTATTATAATTGGGCTATATGCTTACAGCGAGTTTACCACTGATACAGATTTTAAAAACCACGAGCGCATTTTCAGGGTTTTAGATACAAAATCCAGGTTCATTTGGGGAGAAACGACAAATAAAATATCTGCGGTAATGGATTTTAAATTTGGAGAAACTTTAAAAGATAATTACCCCGGAATTGAGGAGATTGCACCTTATCAGATGATAGATTTAGAAAAAAAATCAATGATTGCTGAAGGTAACGTATATACGATTAGAAATCACTTGACGACTTCTAATGAAATGTTTGATCTTCTTTCGCTTAAAATTATAAATAATGAAGGGGAAAAACCATTCGTCAGCGGCAACTCAGTGGTACTAACCGAGAGTCTGGCAAAAAGGATATTTGGAACCGAAGATCCACTTGGAAAAGCGGTGGTTTTTGCCTGGATGAGAGACTTTGATTTAAAAGTATCTGCCATCGTAGAAGATTTACCTTCAAATAGCAGTTTTAATGATATTGACATTTTTCTTAACAGCAATGGTCAGCTTTCAGGAGAAATGTCAAGTAAAGGAGTTAGTATAAAACCCGCCAATTTTTATCTCAAATTAAAAGAAGGGGTAAATCCGGAACAATTTACCAGGAAGGTAAACAGCACTTTAGCCGGTCATCATAAAATACATCACGAAATTGTATTACAAAAGATATCTGATATTTATATGCACTCCGATAATATCGAAAATTCTTATAATGCAAAAGGAAATTCCAAGTTAATTTATCTGCTAATATCTGTTGCCATCCTTATTTTTATTCTGTCATTAATTAATTTCATCAATTATTCCATTGCCCAGTACCAGACCCAAATTAAAAATATAGGTATCAGAAAGACGAATGGAGCAACTTTACAAAACATTTTCAGGTATTTCATGTCCGAATCTTTTGTCGGCATAACCATAGCAGCTGTTTTTTCTTTGTTCATTGCAGTTTTACTTACACCTTTTTCCAATCAGTTATTAGGTAAAAAGTTTGATGTATCCATCCTTTTTCAGCCTATACCTTTTAGCGTATTTATGGCGGTTTTTGTAATTGTAGTTTTAATAAATACCATATTGCCGCAAATAGGCCTGTTAAGGTTTAATTTGGCTAGATATCGGAAAGGCGGCTATTCCAATAACAGAAAAAATCACACCGCAGGAGCGTTGAGTATCCTACAGTTTTCAATAGCCATAGGGTTACTTGTTTCGCTTGTTTTCATAAATAAGCAGGTAAATTTTGCTAAAAACGATAATTTAGGGTTTCAAAAAGAGAATATCTTATATGTCTCGCTCGGAGAGAACAGTAAATCAGCAACAACCTTAAAATCAGAAATTAATCGTTTACCTTTTGTCGAGAAATCGACGTTAAGTACTCGAACCATAGGAACACCCACGTCGAGAGCTGGTGTTAGTTCTCAATCAAAGCACATAGAAAAAGAGCGAATAACACACGACTTCCTTTTTGCGGATTTAGATTTTTTTGAAACCTATGGAATCAAAATAGACCATAATTGGACAAAGATAGATGGACTCAGAGACCGGATGTGTTTTATTAACGAGTCTGCTATCAGGGAGCATTCCTGGGAAAGCATTGAGGACAAGCGGTTTGACAACTTTGGCGGATATGATATAACAGGAGTGGTCAAAGATTTCAAATTTAGCACCACCCATACATTAACAAAGCCTACAAGTATTGTTTTTGATGAACGCATATTTAATGAATCTCCCGAAAGACTCTTCCTGTCTATTCGGTTAAGTAAAGGAATATTATCAGAACAAATTGCCCAACTCAGGAAAACATGGAACTCCATAATTACTGACCGTCCCATGGAAATAACCTTTTTGGATGAGCAGCTAAACGCGATGTATGCAAAAGACGAACAACTTGGTAAAGCAATTTCAGCCTTCTCTATAGTTGCTCTTATTTTGGTAATGCTCGGCATACTTGGTCAGGTTTTCCAAATTGGCATCAATAAAACCAAAGAGATAGGCATCCGAAAAGTAAATGGCGCAACACTTTTGGATATTTTCAGAATCATTAATTACCGCTTTGTAATCTGGGTATTGGCGGCATTTATAATTGCATCTCCAGTAGCCTACAAACTCATGCAAAGGTGGTTGGAGAGTTTTGCCTATAAGACGACCTTAGATTGGTGGGTGTTTGCATTGACAGGATTAGGGACTTTTTCATTTGTAGTAACGATTGTTACACTGCAAAGCTGGAATATAGCAACCAGAAATCCAGTTGATGCGTTGCGGTATGAATAAGAAAGAAGAGAGGTGTAATGTAATTAACAATTAACCATTATCTTATGATTTTACATTATTTAAAAACAGCATTAAGAAGCTTACAGAGAAATAAGTTTTACTCTGTATTAAGTATCGGTGGGTTTGCAGTAGGCTTCGCCGTGTGTATTATAATTGGGCTGTATGCTTACAGTGAATTTTCTGTTGATACGGGTTTCAAAGACTACAAGCGTATTTACAGGTTGGTAGATGTTGATTCAAAATTTACTGATAAAAAAACCACCGCTTTTGATTACAATCTTAGAAACATATTAAAGGACAATTACGGTGAAATTGAAAATGTTGCTCCATACAAAATTAGTAGCAGCTATAATTTCTTATTGTTGACTGAAAACAAGAGTTTCAAGTATGATTACAGTATGAATACGACAGACGAGATGTTTGATTTGCTATCGCTCAAAATCATTGAAAAATCAAGAAATAAAGATTTACTGGATAAAAATTCTGTTGTACTCACACAATCAATGGCTGATAAAATGTTTGAGGGTGAAAATGCCATTGGTAAAAGAATTGTATTAGATGATATGACAGGAACTGAATTGTATGTGTCTGCCATTGTTGAAGATTTGCCCCAAAATACAAGTTTCCCCAACATTTCTATTTTTCTGAATATAGAGAGAGGCATGAAGTGGAGTCAAATGGGAAATGGTGAGTACAATGTTAATCCTGTAAGTTATTATCTGAAATTAACAGATAACATAAATCCAGTTGATTTTACAAATAAATTAAACAGTGGCCTGAAAAATCTTCAAAAAGTACACGAACAAGTTGAATTACAGCCCATACAGGATATTTACTTATCGTCATCCGATATTCTCGACGGAGCAATTTATACAAAAAAAGGAAATATAAAATTGATATTCCTGTTAGCTTCCATCTCAATATTGATATTGGTACTATCTGTGATTAATTATATAAACTATTCCATAGCCCAGCATCAATCGCAAATAAAAAGTATCGGGATACGGAAAACCAACGGCGCGGCCCTGTCGAATATTTTTAAATATTTTCTGTCCGAATCATTTATCGGGGTATTTATCGCAATTGCAATAGCGTTGCTATTATCATTCCTGTTCTTACCGTTTGCTAACCATTTACTGGAAAGTACAGTTAGTATAGGATTATTATTTCAGCCAACGCCATTCCTGTTTTTCATTCTTACAATTAGTTCTGTCATACTCATTAATTCACTTATACCACAATGGGGATTGATAAAGTTCAACTTAATAAAATACCTGAAAGGCGGATATGTAAAACGTGGTGGAAGTTTTGCCACCAATGTACTTTCTGTTTCACAATTTACAATTGCTGTAAGCTTACTTATCTGTTTGTTCTTTATCAACAAACAACTTCATTTTGCAAAACACGCCGACCTTGGTTTTCAGAAAGAAAACATCATTTATCTGAAGCTAAATAGTAATTTGAAATTGGCAAATGCCCTGAAAAGTGAAATAGAAAAACTGCCATTTGTGGGAAGTTCATCCATTAGCCAGGGTATTCCGGGCATAATAAATGCCACAACCGGAGATGGGTATATGCTTTATGCCGACAATGACTTTATAAAAACTTATGATATAGAAATGCTTGAAAACTGGGCAATTGGAAAGGGGAAAACCGACAAAATATGTATTGTAAATGAAACAGCATTGAAAAAGAATCAATGGAAGGAAAGTGAGAATCCAAAATTCTCTGACTATACTATCGTAGGGGTAATGAAAGATTTTAAGTTTATGTCGTTCAGAGAAGCCGTAACTCCTGTAATTGTTGCCATAGACCACAGATACATTAACAATTTTCCAAATTATTCCATCCGTTTATCCGAAGGAAATATATCCTCTCAACTATCAGAAATAGAAAAAGTGTGGAAATCGGTTGTGCCGGAAGAATACCCGATGGAATTTGAATTTATTGATGACAGGCTGAATGTGATGTATGCCAAAGACGAACAGCTGGGCAAAGCAATTTCAGCCTTCTCTATAGTTGCATTTATTTTAGTGATACTTGGCATACTCGGTCAGGTATTCCAAATCTGCATCAATAAAACCCAGGAAATAGGCATTCGCAAAGTAAACGGGGCAAAACTGCTGGATATTTTCAAAATCATTAACTACCGATTTATAGTTTGGGTATTTGTGGCATTCATAATCGCATCACCAGTTGCCTATAAACTAATGCAGAAATGGCTTGAGAGTTTTGCCTATAAGACGACCTTAGATTGGTGGGTGTTTGCATTGACAGGATTAGGGACTTTTGCATTTGTGGTAACCATTGTTACACTGCAAAGCTGGAATACAGCAACAAAAAATCCGGTTGAAGCACTTCGGTATGAATAGTTAAAACATAAAACCATGAGACTATACTTTAAACTGGCAGTAAATAATCTTTTGAAACGCAAAAATAATACGGCAATTAGCCTGATTGGTTTAACCATTGCTTTTGTTGCCATATTTCATATTTATGCGATCCTTCGGTTTGAAAAAGGGTACGATATGCAGCATAAAAAAGCGGATCGGATTTACCGGATTAGTGGAGATATTGTTGCAACTGAAAACACCATGACACATGCTATCGTTGGCCCTTTGATGGGCCCCGGACTTAAAGATGAGTTTCCGGCGATAGAATCATATGTGCGGTTAGTGCCTATACGTCATGCCGTTAAGCTGGAAGCCGATAGTGAGATATTTGAAGTGGAAGAAGCGTATACAGTAGACTCTACTGTGTTTAATATTTTTACCTTCCACTTCGTTTTTGGGAGCCAGGAAGAGGCGCTTCGTAATCCCAATGAGATAGTAATCAATAAAAGTCTGAGTAAAAAAATATATGGGAATATTAATCCCATTGGTAAAACCATTGTAAGAGATGGTACTCCACTTAAAGTAGCTGGCGTTATAGAAGACTGTGCGAAAAACGCTCACCATAAATTAAATGTGCTGTTTTCCATAGGAAATCAATGGAATGATGTCTCAGCAGTTCCTGAAATGAAAGTATCAGAAGCTTTCTGGATGCCTTCGTGTTATGTGTTTGTTTTATTGTACGAGAATGCAAAAATTGAAGATATTACAAACAACTTTCAGCCTTTTTATGAAAAGTACATGTCGCGGTTTGGGAAAGCGATTAATTCGCAGTTTGTACCTGTTGCTGTACCTTTAAAAGATTTACACTTTTCGCGCAATATGAGTTACGATTATCCCAAAGGGAATCGCACTTATTCTTACATTTTTATGGTCATCGGGTTATTTATCTTAGTTATTGCGTTTATCAACTATTCAAATCTTCTGGTTTCTCAAAATATTGTTCAATCTAAAAATGTTGGCATACGAAAAATCAACGGAGCCGGGCAATCAGGAATTTATATTCAGTTACTTTTCAATTCAGCAGTAGTAATTATAGTTGCATTATTCTTTGCAATTATTTTGTATTGGCTGTCTGTTCCGCTTTTTAGTAAAATATCCATTGTTCATTCTTTGCCATTGTCTTCAGGTGTTATCATTTTGCTTTCTATTGGATTGTTGGTTCTTCTTTCGTTTTTATCTTCTTTGTTGCCATTTTTTAATCAGGCGGGAAAAAGTGGATTAAAACTCATTCAGAAGAAAGAAAAAGTAAGGCTGAATAAAGGACAAATAAATTTTGGCCGGATATCTACTATTGCTCAACTTTCATTGTCTATTGTGCTGCTAATTTCAATTATGCTAATAGGCAAACAGCTGAATTTTCTTACAAAAAGTGACATGGGGTTTGATAAGGAAAATGTGGTTCTAATAAAATTGAACAAAACAATATGTAGCCCGGAATCGGTTCAATCATTAAAGCAGGAAATACGCAAAGATCCGCATATTGAATCGGTAGCTTTTTCCAGTTACGCCCCCGGAGAGGTTATGGGCAGTTTGCATTTTTTAATTAAACGCGAAGGGCAGGAAGTAACAAAAATTGTTAACGGGATGGGAATTGATTACGATTATATTCCGTTAATGAAGATGGAACTCTCGGAGGGCCGGAATCTTGATTTGGCATATAACGATGCCGACTTCAAATCAATAATAATAAACGAAGCAGCCATTGACTTTTGTGGTTTTACGCCCCCTGTTGTAGGAAAGGAAATTGAAGGAAGAAAAATAGTTGGAGTATTAAAGGATGTCTGTCTGAATTCTCTTCATAATCAGACGGAACCGGTTGTTTTTTATCTGGACGGGCAGAAAGATGGATATTTAAATATTCGATTAAGAACAAATTCCGATTTAAGTACAACAATTGATAACCTGCAAAAAACCTGGAAGGTTTTTTATGGAGATGAACCTTTTAATTTTCAGTTTCTTGACCAGCGTGTGAGAATGTTATATGACGATGATTATGCAAAAAGTAAGTTAATTGAATTATTTACTTTAGTTACCCTTTTAATTTCCCTGATGGGGCTTTTTAATATTTCGTTGATACAAACCAAACAGAAAACAAAAGAAATCGGAATCCGCAAAATTAATGGTGCTCAAATTAAAGAAATACTCACAATGCTTAACAAAGATTTTGTGAAATGGGTGGCAATTGCATTTGTAATTGCCACGCCCGTTGCATATTTCACCATGAACAAATGGCTGGAAGGCTTTGCCTACAAAACAACTTTAAGCTGGTGGATTTTTGCGCTGGCCGGTTTGCTTGCATTGGGAATTGCTTTGCTAACCGTGAGTTGGCAAAGCTGGCGGGCTGCAACAAGGAATCCGGTTGAGGCATTGAGGTATGAATAGAAACGATTCACGACGTCACTCCAGGTGACACCATAAGTAACACAATAAAAACTATGAACAACACAAATATCAAAATAGCATTGCGGCGGATGATTAAGGAGAAAATCATCAGCATCGTAAACCTTGTTGGACTTAGCCTGGGCATTGCCTGCGCTATTATTCTAACATCGTGGGTATTGTACGAAATATCATACGAAAAGCATATTCCCGACAGTGACAAGATTTACCGCATCACGCTTGAAGGTATCATCAACAATGAATTTGTTCAATCGTCACAAGCATTGGCGGGGATTGCTCCTGAAGCAAAGAAAAATTTCCCCGAAGTGGATACTTACGCACGCATTGTCAATAATTACAAAGATTGTATCATTCAAACCGAAGGGCAGGAAAGTTTCAGGGAATCGGGATATGCTACCGACTCTACATTTTTTAATATTTTTCCCTACAAAGCCGTTCACGGCAACCTTAACACCGCCTTAGCACTTCGCGACCAAATTGTAATTGACCAATATTTATCGGACATCTGTTTTGGCGACAAAAATCCTGTTGGCGAATTTATTTCGGTTAACGACCACCAATATAAAGTTTCAGCAGTAATGGAAAATATACCTGCACACACCCATCTCCGATTTCATTTTCTGATTCCTCTGCTCAATGTCGATTATGTGGTAAACAATCCGTGGGGTGGAGATAATTGCATCACTTTTTTAAAGCTTAACCGGACTGATAACAATAAAACCATCGAAGGCAAGATAACCGATTTGGTCTATTCGCGTGAAAAGTTATGGAAGAATCTGAATGTCAAATTTCGCTTACAAGCCTTGCCGGATATCTACCTGAGCAATTATAAATTCGATTATGCCGAGGAAACCGGAAGTAAACGTAACATCGTTATTTTCAGTATTGCTGCATTTTTGATTTTACTCATTGCCAGCATCAACTTCACCAACTTATTTATTGCATCAAGCCTAAAACGCAAACGGGCAGTGGGCATAAAACTTACTAACGGAGCCAGTAAAATTCACATTCTGAAAGAATCGTTTTTTGAAGTGCTCTTGTTCTTGACTTTGTCATTTTTGATTGCAGTAGTATTGGTTAAAATCATTCAACCACTTTTTAGCACACTTGCGGGAAAAGAGATTATGATTAACATTTTCAGTTGGCAATTCTTGTCCATTAGCATTCCGATTATTCTTGTATCGCTTATTCTAACGAGTGTATTTCCGTGGTTGCATCTAAAACGTCTGAATCCTGCAAGAATTCTGAAAGAAAAGAACCAAACTGGCAGAAAAAATTTCAGTATTCAGAAGGTATTGGTTACCACTCAATTTGTAATTGCCATTGTTCTTATTTTTAGTGTCATTGCCATTAGCAAACAACTCTCATTCATTCAGAATAAGGAACTGGGATTCAACAAGGAAAATATTATTTACGTTTACACAACCGAAAAGCTACAAGAAAAAATCATTCAGGACCGAATGAAAAACGAACTGCTTGGCAATTCGAATATTCAGGGATTGGCATTCCGAAGCAGCTTACCCACCGTTTGGAACAACGGTAATCCGTTATCCAGAAACTCCGATTTTAAAGAGATAATGGCAACAGAAGAAATTTTTGTGGACAAAGATTACTTCGATTTGATGCAGATTCATTTCGTTGAAGGCGAGAACATTTACAAACAAGATAATCCGGGTAAAAACTTCTGCATTGTTAATCAAATGGCGGCAAAGAACCTTGGATTAGAAAAACCGTATCTTGATAAAGTTATTTACGAAGGGGTAAACAAGCCTCTTGTCATCAAAGGAGTAATTGAGAATATTAACATCAAATCGTTGGCACAGGGAATTGACCCGTGCATTTACCGTGGAACAGAGAAAAAAAGCAACAATGCCGTGATGCTTATCAAGGTTTCTAATAATTACGACGAAGCCATTAGTGCCGTTCGTAGTTTCTGCTTAGAAAACAATTCTGATGTTCCGTTCGAATACCATTTTTTAGATGAAGTTTACGATAATCTTTACCAGTCAGAAACCACGGTACGTAGCATTATGTTGCTATTTGCACTTATTGCTATTACCATTATCTCCTTAGGTTTATTGGCAATGATCCTCTTTATCACAGAGAGCAGGATCAAAGAAATCGGTATCCGCAAAGTAAATGGAGCCAAAATTTCCGAAGTGATGATAATGCTCAACCGTGACTTTGTGAAATGGGTAGTAATCGCTTTTGTTGTTGCTACGCCCATTGCATACTACGCCATGAATAAATGGCTCGAAAACTTCGCCTACAAAACCACTTTAAGCTGGTGGATTTTTGCATTGGCCGGGTTACTGGCTTTGGGAATTGCGTTGCTAACAGTTAGTTGGCAGAGCTGGCGGGCAGCAACGAAGAATCCGGTTGAGGCTTTGAGATATGAATAAACTTGAAAAACAAAAAAATGAAAACACTAAAAATCATCCTGCGCGGATTCAGAAAAAACAGTAGATTGAACCTGCTGAATATCTTGTCGATGGCAATAGGTATGGCAGTAGCAATTATTGTTTTGGGCCATGTTTATCAGGAATTTACCTATGATTCTCAATATCAAAATTCCAGTCGGGTATACCGTGTTTTAACTCAAAATGATAAAAATGAATTATCGGGTGCAGCAACTTACGGGCCGTTAGCACAAAGCCTAAAATCAGGTTTTCCGGAAATTAAGGACGCTACACGCACCAGTTTTTACTGGGGCTACCTGGCGCTCACTGCAGGTGATAAAATGTTTAATGAGAATCGAACCATTTTTGCCGATCCAAACTTTTTCTCGCTATTTTCATTTCCTCTGGAAAAAGGCGATGCAGCAAATTGCCTGAGTTCGCCAAATTCTATTGTTTTATCGGGAAGTGCAGCCAGAAAGTATTTTGGTGAAAAGGACCCGGTGGGTGAACAGATAAAAATCGGCAAAGACAGATTATTTACAGTTCAGGGAGTTTTTAGTGATTTTCCGAGGAATTCCAATTTTCGTGGCGATATCCTTTTACCCCTGGAAAGTATCTCAAAACTAACCCAGGTTTGGATCGAACCTTCATGGAATTATCCATCCGACATTCATACATTTATCCTGGCCGAAAACCAAACTGATGAGGAAGCCATTTCAACAAAAATATCAGATTACCTAACGACACATGTGGAAGAAAATCCCGAGAAACTGGTGTTACAACCGTTAAAAAAGTTACACACCGAAATGCAAACCGGCTGGGAATCGGTGCCGCAGGCAAACAAAAGTTACCTTTATCTTTTGGCCATTGTTGCCTTGATTATACTTTCTATGTCGGCAGTAAATTTTCTTCTGCTCCACATTGGAACCGCATCACAACGAGCTATTAATACGGGAGTCAAAAAAGTTTGCGGGGCCTCAAAATCAATTATTTTCGGCGATCAAATTCGCGAGATATTATCTTATATCTCAATAAGCGTGGCGATTTCACTAATTTTAGTTTATCTGTATAATTCTATTCTTACAGTCAGGTTTTCATTTCTTCCAGCTGTAAAAGAATTTGATTTTACACTTGTACTCTTTTTAACAGGAGTAATTTTTGTTTTTGCAATTATAACCTCGATTGTTCCTGCCGTAATCATTTCAGGACAAAAAACGGTACGTATTTTTAAGGCAGATCAACAATCACTGCACAAACAACCTAAAATGGTAAATGTCCTTATTGTTGGACAATTTACCATCAGTGTGGTGCTGTTGGCGGTAACTACGTTATTTTATAAACAGGTTCATTTTCTGGAAAAACACAGTCCGGGATTCGCCAGGGAGGAATTAATAACCATTCCTTTGAATATGTCGGTTGACGAAGGATTAAACGGGAATAAATTTGATGCTTTTGCACAGGAAGTAAAAAAATTGCAAGGGATAAAAAATGCAACACTCGCTTTTTCTTCGCCCTCTGATGTACAAACATCAGCCGATGGTTTTCGTTGTGACGGAATGCCCGAAGGAGAAACTGTTAGCATGCAATGGAACTCGGTTTATTACGATTATTTTGAAACGCTAGGTGTTAAAATGGTGGAGGGGCGTGGATTTAATCGCAACTTCAAAAACGACCTGATTGATTACGGCACCCAAAGAAAATGTGCCTATGTGATCAATCAAAAAGCGGCTGATGAGATGGGGATTGATAATCCTATTGGGAAAACATTATATGCTTATCAGGAAGGTACGATTGTTGGCATTGTGGAAAATTTCAACTTCAAATCGCTGCACAGTGAAATAACTCCCATGTGTTTTAATATGAATCCGTTTTACTACAATGAAATTATTGTAAGAATGAATCCCGGAGTACCGGCAGTACCGGATCAGATAAAAACAGTGTGGGAAGAATTTGTACCTGAATATCCTTTTGAATATAGTTTTGTAAACGACCAACTCAACCAAATGTACGAATCGGAAAGTAAACTGACTGCCAGTTTAAATGTATTTGCAGGCATTGGAATTCTGATCGCCTGCATGGGTTTGCTTGCTCTTTCAATTTTGGCCATGCAAAAGCGAACCAAGGAAATTGGTGTCAGAAAAGTAAACGGCGCCAAAGTTTCAGAAGTAATGATGCTATTAAACAAAGACTTTGTGATGAGAGTGGTTATTGCTTTTGTAATAGCAACGCCTATTGCTTATTACGCCATGAATAAATGGCTCGAAAACTTTGCCTACAAAACAACTTTAAGTTGGTGGATTTTTGCCCTGGCTGGATTTTTGGCTTTAGGCATTGCACTGCTAACTGTTAGTTGGCAAAGCTGGCGGGCTGCTACGAGGAACCCCGTGGAGGCATTGAGGTATGAATAAAAGCTCTCTCTAGTTCCCTCCAGGGGGAAGGAACTTGAAAATTGGGAAGACAGAATATAAGTAAAGGATAAAACAACAATTAAGTCCTGAATTAAAAGGGGATTTAGGGGTAATTATTTATTAAATAAGCTATGAACATTAATTTTAAAGAAACCATTCGTTGGGCATCAAAACAAAAGACAACAACATTTTTGATTATTGCAGGTATGTCAATCGGTATTACCGTAACCTTATTGATTGGATTATGGGGAATGAACGAATTTAGTTTTGATAAATTCCATACCAATGCCGACCGGATGTATCGGACGTGCCGCGAATTTCAGTTAAACAACGAAACCGTAAAAGTTGGTTCTGACTTTAGACCTGTTGGAGAAGAGGCTAAAAATCGTTATCCCGAAGTGGAAGACAAATGTAATGTGTTGCCTATCGAACGGGATATGGTTAAAATAAAGGATGAAAAATATTTTCTGAACAACGTTGGAGCAGTGGATGCCAACTTCTTTCAATTCTTCTCGTTTAAACTTGAAAGCGGAAGCGCAGAAACCTGTCTCGATGCTCCCGACAAAGCAATTATAAGCCGTGAAGTTGCCGATAAATATTATCCTAACGAAAATCCTGTTGGACAAATAATTGAGCTGCAAAATGGAGAATTTTCGATTAGTGGTATTATGGAAAATATGCCCGAAAATTCACAGCTGCAATTCAACGTTATAGTTCCTATTGAAGGGGTTCAATGGTTAAAAAATAGTACTTGGGGGGGAAATGACTGTTTTGTCTGTTATTTGCTATTGCGTGATGGTGCTGACAGCAAAACATTGAGCGAAAACATTACCGCAATGGCACACGAAAACTTTCCTACTTACGACAAATTTGAAGTAAAAGAATTTTTGCAACCATTTTTAGATGTTCATTTTTCGTCGGGCTTTCGTTTCGAATTTGTAAAAACCGCAGACCGTCGTATTGTGTTTATATTCGTTTCGTTAGCAATACTCATTTTGCTAATTGCCAGTTTTAATTTTGTGAATATGTTTATTTCCACATCGTTTTTACGGGCAAAATCTATTGGTGTAAAAAAAATCAACGGAAGCTCAAAATTGAATTTGTTTCTGTCGTCGTATTTCGAAACAGGATTGTATATTTTTATTTCAACAATCATTGCCATCGCACTTACCGTAGTGTTGCTGCCCACCTTTAACCAACTTGCCGATACGCATTTAACACTTAGTTTTACTGATTATCGCTTTTATTTGTTTGTGGGAACTTTATTCATTGTTACAATGCTTATTGCCGGGACGTTTCCGGTACTTTATATGTTGCGTTTTAATCCGGCATCCATCATTCGAAACAGTTTTAAAGGGAGTGGCATTACCTTGCTTCAACGTACATTGATAATCAGTCAGTTTGCAGCTTCTATTTTACTGATTTGCTCAGCCGGAATCATTAAAAAGCAGATAGAATACGTTAAAAATAAAGACCTTGGTTTCAACAAAGACCACATTGTTTATGTCCGCTCGTTGGAATTGGTTCATAAATACGATGCCGTAAGGGAAGAACTGCTGAAAAACCCAAATATTTTGGATGTAACGGCTAAAAACTGTCTGCCAAGCGACTGGCAAAATGGTAGCGATGTTGCACTGACAGATAATCCGTCGGTAACCAGATTGATGGAAAACTGTTCGGTTAAATCGAATTATTTTGAAATGATGCAAATGCCAATTGTTGAGGGACGAAATCCTTTCGAAAATGTGAAAGATAATAATCCATATTGCTTAATGAACGAACAAGCAGTCAAATCGTTTGGATTAACAAACCCCATAGGTAAACAAGTTATTATTTTTGAAAAAACTTATACTATTGAAGGGGTTGTGAAAAATGCTAACACCAAGTCGTTGCATTCAACGGTTGATCCTCAGGTTTATACTTATCTTGATCATATGTGGGGCGATAACCCGATAATGATAAAAACAAACGATAATACCGAAAGTGTAATAGCCTCGTTAAAAACAGAATGGGGAAAATATTGCCCGAATAATCCGTTTGAATACCATTTTCTTGACCAAACCTACGACAAGCTTTACAAAACCGAAGGACGTGCTTCGAAAATTATGACTATTGGAATGGTCATTGCCTTTTTCCTTGCCTTTATGGGTTTGTATGCCATTGCACATTACGCCACCGAACGACGGGTAAAGGAGATTGGAGTGAGGAAAGTTAATGGTGCCAAAATCTCGGAAATACTGCTATTGCTGAATACCGATTTCATACGTTGGATTATCATTTCGATAGCAATTGCCACTCCTGTAACGTGGTATTTGCTTAACAAATGGCTGGAGAACTTTGCATACAGAACCACGCTCAGTTGGTGGATATTTGCGCTGGCCGGTTTGCTGGCTTTGGGTATTGCGTTGTTAACAGTGAGTTGGCAAAGCTGGCGGGCAGCAACGAGGAATCCGGTGGAGGCATTGAGATATGAATAAGTCTCTTAAAAGAAAGGTTTTTTTTAAACTGGAATAAAAAATTGAATGACACATGAACTTAAGAACTATTGTTAGAAGTCTTCTTCGATCGTGTTTAAATTCTTCGATAATTGTGGTGAGCCTGGCAATTGGAATGGCGTGTATGGGACTGATCAGTATTTTCATTGTCAGGGAATCAAAAGCCGATGGCTTTCATAAAAACAAAGACCGTATTTATGCCTTACAGGCTGATGATCCTATTAGCAAAGGTCAAAAAATGTATTATATAAGGTACGGTGCTGCTGAATATATGAAAGATAATTTTTCGGAGGTTGAAGATTATTGCAGGATAATAAACGCAAATCCTACAAAAGTACTCGCCGACAATAAAGAATTTTTTAACGATAATAAAACAATTGCAGCCTCATCCAATTTCTTCTCCTTCTTTTCCTATCAGCTTTTGTCCGGCTCTCCTGCTCACGCGTTGGAAGCGCAACAGGATATTGTGATTTCGGACAGACTTGCATTAAGGTATTTTGGCGCATCCAATCCAATTGGTAAAAGAATAACCTTGACTAATGGAGACAAAGAGGTTGAAATGTTTGTCAGCGGTGTTTTTAAGAAGCCGGAAGAGAGCACACAGTTGGATTTTGAGATGGTGAAACTCATCGGAGAAGATAATTCCCGTTGTTACCTTCTTTTGTCGAAAGACGCAAATGTTGCACAATTGGAAGAAAAGTTTGCTCAGTACAAAGAAGAAATACCCATTGTACATACCGGCACTACGGGTACACACTACTTAAAGGATTTGCAATCGGCATACTTTGATACTGCGCGCAGGCAAACCATTGAGAAAAGCCGGGATAAAACAGATTTATATATTGCGCTCGTGATTGCTCTTATGATTTTAGGGGTAGCGCTATTTAATTACCTTGGTTTAATCAATAATCATTTGGTAGAAAAATACAAGGAGAATGCTATTCGTATGATAAATGGCGGATCAAAAGGCAATCTGGTAGCCAGATTCATGGGAGAAACTTTCATTCTGGTTGGAACCGCCTTTTTGCTTAGTTTAGGCCTAATAATTTTAAGTGCCTCGTTTTTTAATCAACTTACAGCTTCTTCAATTACCGAGTCATATATTTTTACTCCGGGTAATTTTGCTCTTTTGTTGAGTATTCCTGTTTTTATTTTATTTATATCCTGCCTATTTACGCTTATGAAAATTGGCAAACGTATTCAACCGGAAGCTCTTAAACCAGGTAAAATCTATCTGGCAGGTAAGTTTAACATTCCGATATTTAATGTTGCCCAACTTGGTATTTCCATTATACTTATTGTTGGTTCAATCATTATCATCAAGCAAATAAATTACATTACAAACAAAGATATTGGACTAAATAAGGATGTATTAGAAGTAAAAATCCCCATTCAGTACAAAGATATTTCTCAGGTATTTAAAACCGAACTCGAAAGACAACCTGCTGTTGAAATGATTTCGCTTGCCAATGCATCTCCGGTATTGGAACATTTTATGTTGTTGCTAAAATACGACGATAAGGGTGTAGAAAAGGAGTATACACCTTCTGTTTTTCCAGGTGATCAAAATTACACTAAAGCTCTCGGTATTCAGATTGTGGAAGGTGAAGATTTTTCAGAGGATGCTGAATCGAATAAAGGAAAATGTATTATCAACCAATCGATGGCATCGTTATTTTCAGATCAGGATTTGATTGGAAAACCGGTACCCGGAAATCCTGATAACATCGTTATCGGGATATGTAAAGATTTTCATTACGGAAGCTTAAAAAGAGTAATTGCTCCCGCTTATATTCCTTACGGTAATGAGGGCTATTATTTGATGTTAAAACCAGCATCCGGACAAAATGTGCAGGCGAGAGAGGCGGTGGCGCAAATATGGAATAGGCTGATTGAAGATTTTCCTTTAAACGTAGAATCGATAGGAGAACGTTACGAATGGATGCACCGGGAAAATGAAAATTACGCCAAACTGATTGCTACTTGTTGTTTGATCAGTGTGTTTTTATCGATGATCGGCTTGTTTGCTGTTTCATTTCACTCCAGCCGGAGAAGAATCAAGGAGATTGGCATCCGCAAAGTAAACGGAGCAAAAATAGCTGAAGTGCTGATGATGCTCAACAAAGACTTTGTAAAATGGGTCGCCATTGCTTTTGTAATAGCTACCCCCATTTCATACTACGCCATGAATAAATGGCTTGAAAACTTTGCTTACAAAACCAACTTAAGCTGGTGGATATTTGCTCTGGCTGGTTTGCTGGCTTTGGGAATTGCATTGCTAACTGTGAGCTGGCAAAGCTGGCGGGCAGCAACGAGGAATCCTGTTGAAAGTTTGAGATATGAATAGAGGAGAGCAAATATCCCGATTGACAGGGATATTTGCCTTATGATATGAATAATGAAACAAATAATAAAATATAAAAACCATGAAAAATTTAAGATTTGCTTTCCGCATGTTAAAACGAAACCCATTATTGGTTTATATCAGTATTCCGGGGTTAGCTATAGGCTTGAGCGCATTATTGCTTTTGGCGGTTTACCTGAAGTATGAATTCAGTTTCGATAAACATTTCCCCACCAACAACCGGGTACTTCGTTTATGTAATACTATGTACGGAGAAGATGGTCCCCGTACTTTGTCGACGGGTTTGCGTACTGATTACACCCAGCTACCTCAGCGGGTTCCCGAAGTGGAAACGGCTGTTCAGTTAAACCCCGGGTGGGATGTGAAAATAAAAGCGGATAAGGGCACTTTCAATAATTTGCAGGTGATGTTTGCCGATGAGGAATTTTTTGATGTTTTCGGATTGAAGCTGCTTGAAGGAAATACCCCGGAAGCGCTTGCCGGTAAAAACAATATTGTTCTCACAAAATCCTCGGCAGAGAAACTTTTTGGAAGTGTGGATTGTGTTGGGAAAACATTGGCTTTGGATGGTTCCGATTTGTTTGTGACAGGAATAATGGCTGATTTGCCTAAAACTACACATTTTAAATTCGATTTGCTGCAGCCCATGAAAGCCAACGAATTTATGATTAGTCAGGGGAGCCTCGAATTTCAAACTTATTACCTGATAAAAAGGGGTGTGAATTTGCAAACTGCCGGAGAAAATATTGCGGCGGTAAACAACGAATTGATGAAAGTTTGGAAACAGCGTGGAAAGCTAAATGATATAAAAACCGAAACCAGTGCAGAGTTATTGCGGAACATTCATTTATACACAAAAACAGACAGGGATATGGTGGCGAAAGCCAATTGGATGCAACTGTTTATTGTATGCGGAATTGCCTTTTTTATTTTTCTGATAGCGCTTATCAATTTTGTGAACATGTATCTGTTGCATGGCGAAAAACGTATTGCCGAAATAGCCTCGCGGAAAGTTGCCGGAGCTACATCGGGGAACCTGGCCGCCCAGTTTTTCAGGGAAAATGGTATTATTGCCGTTTTTGCTTTGCTTGCTGCAATTGGGGTAACAATTCTGGTTCAGCCCTTTTTCTCACAGATGATAAACCTACCTTTAGCTGTTAACGATATGTTTACGCCTTTGGGTATTGTGGTTGTTATTGGTATATTGGTACTGCTTGTTTTATTGACGGGCACTTATCCCGGTTTCCATTTATCAAAAATAAATCTTATTTCAGGCTTAAAAGGTAAACGACAGAATGTTACGCACGGAGGCCTTTCTAAATCGGTAGTGCTGGTACAGTTTTTTGTCACGGTTTTGCTCATTTCCTCTCTCATTATCATGCGGGCACAGATTAAACATATGAAAGATGTGCCTCTTGGTTTCAACGAGAAAAATGTAGTTGCCGTTCAGGATTTCTCGGGGCAAGCGGTTAGAAATGTAATTTCTATAAAAAATGAACTGGAAAGTTTGCCTTTTATCGAAAGTGTTGGCATCTCTCAAAATCGTATGGGCGGTCGTTGCAACGGACAACCTATTGCCCTGCTAAACAGTCCTGATGAAAAACCAGTTGGCGAATACCGAGTAATGCCCGGATTTGCAGAAACCATGCAATTGCCATTAAAAGAAGGTCGTTATTTTACCGATAGCCAGAGCGATCAAAATAGCATTTTGATAAACGAGGCGGCTGCAAAAATGCTGGGTTTGCAATTTAGTCCTGATATGGAGGTTTTATATAGAGGTAACCCTGTAAAATTAGCCGGTATTGTTAGCGATTTTTATTTTAACGGGTATGCCGGGAAAAAGATTGACCCGCTTGTTTTATCCCGAACCGACTATGGCTATCTTATTTACCTGCGTACTAAAGGTAGTTTCTCGCAAGAGAACCAAAAGCAGGTAGCCAATATCATACAAAGTTTCGATCCCGGTTATATGATGTCTTTTACATCGCTGGATGATGTGTATTCTGCCAAATTTGAAAAAGATGAACGTGTATTTAATATGGTTTCATCTGGTGCTTTTCTGGCTATTGTACTAAGCTTTGTAGGAATGATGGCTCTTTCAATATTGAATGTAACGCGCCGCACGAAAGAAATTGGTATCCGTAAAGTTGTTGGTAGTAGCGAAGCGGACATAATGGGTAAGTTATTGGGAGAGGTGCTCCTTTTAGTTAGCATCGCCTCAGTATTTGCGTTTGTTGTATCGTATTTGTTAATGGGACAATGGCTAAGTCGTTTTGCTATAAGAGTAAATGTGCATTTATGGTATTTTTTATTAAGCGGAGTTTTAACTTTTGTCATCGCTATCCTTGCTGTTGGTTGGCAAAGCTGGCGGGCGGCTACACGGAATCCGGTGGATGCGTTGCGGTATGAATAGAAGCCCCTCCCAGCCTCCCCAAAGGGGAGAAACTGAAAATTTCAAAATGCAATGAAGAAAAGCAAGAATGTATATGGACTCAGGGGAATTTAGGGGGCTGTTTGAGTCTAAAATAATTGTATTGTACAAAATTTTAACAAACAGTGTATAATATTTTTACATTCTGAAAATAATGGATGTATTTAATGTGTTGATTAACAGGTTTTTTATTTTTAGGTATTTTCTTTGCACAGGATAAAATCAATAAACTAAAACTAACATTGAAAGAAATACTCGCATGCTTAAACATTATCTGCAATTTATTCTCCGAAATTTCGCAAAACATCGTCGTTTTTTTGTAGTCAATATTATTGGTTTATCTATTGGTATAGCAGCATCTGCCCTGTTGTGGATGCATGTGCAATACGAGAAAAGTTACGATAGTTTTTTCCCGCAGGCCGATAATTTGTACCGTATTGGCTATTATGCTTCCAAAGACGGCAAGCAATTAACCAACAGCTGTCGCACTCAATCTGCTCTTGGGCTAGCCTTGCAAAATGAACAGGAAATAATTGCAGCAAGTTGCAGGTGTTTTTATGAATCGTGTTTTATGTATACTGATGATGTTCAGATGTACAATCAAGATGTGGTGTGGGCTGATAGCGCTTTTCTGAATGTTTTTCAAAACGAAATGATTTTAGGAGATATTTCTACAGCGCTAAGCAATAAATATACGGTTGCTATTTCTGATAAAATGGCTCGTATTTATTTTGGTGATGACGATCCGGTTGGAAAAATCATTAAGCTGAATGAAGGAATTCCTTTTACCGTTACGGCTGTTTTTAAGACACTGCCAGAGAATACACATTTGCATTACGATTTTGTGGTAAGCTTTTATACGCTAGAAGATTATGGGGTGAACCGTCAGGGGAATTGGGGAGGAACATTTGTTTCTACTTACTTCAGAAAAACACCTGCTGCCAATGAAACCGACATTAGAAATTTATTGACGGATATTTCCAGGAAATACCTGACAAATAACGGTAAAGACGGGTTGCAGGCCGGGTATTCCATTATGCCGGTAAAAGACGTTTATTTAAAATCGGATTTGGAGGGTGAATTTGTTCCCCAGGGAAACCTTATAAAAGTAAGGTTGCTTTTTATTATTGCCATTTTTATTATTGTCATCGCGTGGACCAATAACGTTAATATCTCAACGGCATTGTCGTTTGAGCGTATGAAAGCTTCTGCCATCCGGAAAATTAACGGGGCGAATAACCGTTCTTTAATGAAGTATCACTTAGCAGAATTGCTGGCCATTAACCTGGCTTCTGTCTTTTTTGCACTGATACTTATTCTTTTGGTTTTACCGGTATTTAAAACTTTTGTGAATAGTAACATTTCCGTATCGTCATTCTTGCAACCCTGGTTTTGGTTGATGATTGTCGGGGTGCTTCTGGCAGGGATGCTTTTTACAGGTGGAATTTCGGCTTTGCTTCAGTCGTCTTATCATCCGCTTCAGGTGGTTAATAATAAAGTGAACAATACAATTAGGTTGGGGTCTGTCCGCTACGGACTTACAGTATTTCAATTCATGCTGGCCATTATTCTTATTGGCTCTACTACATTGATTTTTAAACAAATTAATTTTTTGGAGAAGAGTGATTTGGGAATAAATGCAACTAAGGTACTGGTAATGCGGGGGCCGGCAACCAATAATACTTCCGGCGATCGGCGGTATCATGAATTTTGTGCATTTCGTGAGGAACTCCTGCAATTACCTTATGTGAAATCGGTTACAGCAACCATGAACATTCCCGGCGAGGCGAATAAATACAACGATGTAATTGTGAGTAGAAGAGGAAAAGAACTGGATACAAGATTTAATATTTCGTTTTCCGACGAGAATTATTTCGAAACCTATCAGGTATCGATTGTTGCAGGGCGTAATTTTCACCCGGTAATGGAGCATGAACGTCAATCAATAATCATTAATGAAAAAGCTGCCGGAGCAATGGGGTTCGATTCGCCGGAACAGGCCATAGGCGAGAAAGTAACAATTAAAAACAATGAGTTGGAAATCATTGGAGTTGCGCAGAACTTTCATCATGAATCACTACAAAAAGAGTTGGAACCCTATATTTATGAATTCAGGCATCCGCATGAATTTGGATATTATCCGGCGCTGGTTAATACCACAAATATTCCTGCATTAATGAGCTCGGTAAGAAAGATTTGGGATAAACATTACCACAATGCACAAGCCGATTTCTTTTTTCTCGATTCATTTTTTAATAAACAATATCTTTCCTACAAACAACTTGGGCAACTGGCCGGAACAAGTTCTTTGCTGGCCATAATCATAGCTTGTTTGGGCTTATATGCATTGGTTTCGCATACGGTAAATAAGAAGGTAAAAGAAATCGGTATTCGGAAAGTAAATGGTGCCAGGATTTCTGAAATAATGACCATGCTAAATAAAGACTTTGTAAAATGGGTAGTGATTGCCTTTATAGTTGCTACGCCTATTGCATATTATGCTATGCACAAATGGCTCGAAAGTTTTGCTTACAAAACCACATTAAGCTGGTGGATTTTTGCATTGGCCGGGTTGCTGGCATTAGGAATTGCGTTGCTAACAGTTAGCTGGCAAAGTTGGCGGGCGGCAACCCGAAACCCTGTTGAGGCACTCAGATACGAATAGTAGAAAGAGTGTATGCTTGTAAATGAAGTTTTTATTGCATAGATATTTGATATTCAAATGATAAACCTAAAAAAATGAAATGTTAAAATCACTTATTATATCTTATCTGAGGAATTTATTACGGAATTATAAAAGTACACTTATCAACGTTTTGGGGCTCGTGGTAAGTTTTACATGCTGTTTGGTTATTTATAACAAGATATATTATGAGATGAGTTTCGACAAATTTCACACTGATGCTGAAACTACATTCAGAGTTATAAGGCAAACGCAGGGATTGGGGCTGGGGCTTGAAGCCGGAGAATATGAATATCGCAATGCAGTTTACGGAGCATTCCCCGGTACAATTAAAGATGAAATACCTGAGCTTGTAAATGTTGTTCCGGTTTATCCACAGTGGAATTTGCAGGTTGAAGTCACTAATGAAGAAAATACTACCGATACGGAACTTTTTAAAATAGAGAATAAACGTGCGGTACTGACCGATTCAACATTTTTTGATGTATTTGATTTTGGGGAAAAAGGTTTCAAGTGGCTCTATGGATCTCCTGCAGCATCGTTATCCGAACCGTTTACTGTTGTTTTAAGTCAGCAATTCGCTACTAAGTTTTTTGGAAACGAGAATCCAGTGGGCAAATCTCTGGAATTTTATAACCGCTCTTTCAAGGTTACAGGGGTGGTATCAGATGTTCCTCCAAACACCGATTTTCCATTCCAGATGTATATTTCCTATAGCTCGATTGAAAGAATGAGCCCGAATTTCTCAAATGACTGGGGAGGATTTGGCGGCCTGGAATGTTTTGTCGTACTTAAAAATCCATCTCAAAAGGCAATCGTTGAGCAGAAAATAAAGGAAATTCACGCTCAGCATGTTTCAAAAGAAATTGCTGAAAGCCGGGTATTTAAACTTCAGCCGTTAACTGATATTCATTACGACACGCGTTTTACCAATTACAATAACAGGGTTGTTAGTAAAGATACCATACTTTCCATAGGATTAATCGGGCTCTTTTTGCTTATAATGGCTTGTGCCAATTATGCAAATTTGTCGCTTGCCCGATCAAAATACCGTGCCCGCGAAGTAGGAGTAAGAAAAATGATGGGAGGTAAACGCTGGCATCTTGTATTTCAGTTTTTTGGCGAGTCCGTTGTACTTACAACTTTTTCCATACTTCTCGCATTATTGCTAAGTAAACTGGCTATCCTGTTCCTTTTCAATCTTTTTGGTATCCCTCAGAATTTTACACCCCCGTTCAATTTTATCACTGTTTTGGGATTACTGGCATTTGTAATACTGGTCAGTCTGTTAAGCAGTGGTTATCCTTCTTTGTTATTATCTGCCTCGCGGCCTGTGGATTTGGTAAAAAGCGGATTTGAAATATCTCAAAAAGGAGTGGCAACTTTTACAAAGAGTATGGTAATTGTACAGTTTACCATTTCATTACTTATGATAATGGGGACAATCTCACTTTACCGGCAGTATCAATTTCTTTTGAGTTCAGATATGGGTTTCGATAAAGAGGCTGTTTTTAATGTGCCAATTCCAACAAATGACGAAACTTTGATGAAGCGGTTTAAATCTGTAATAATGGAAAATCCTTCCATACAGAATGTCAGTTTTTCCAATTCACATCCTGCGCAGGACGCGGGTAATTTTAATGATATCTCAACATTTTTAAATGGTAACATTATCAAACTAATAGCCCATCAGGCGGTTGCTGATACGTCATATATAAAAACCTACGGGTTGCATTTGGTTGCCGGAAGTAACTTTGGGCTGGGTGATTCTTCGAGAAGTGTAATTATAAACGAGGAGCTGGCAAGACAATTCAATTTTAAATCATCGGTTGATGCCATTGGTAAAGAGATTACAACTTTTTTCGACGGGGCAAACAACAGCTACACCATTTGCGGAGTTGTAAAAGACTATCACTATGAATCATTTCACAATAAAATAAGACCTGCATTTTTAATCCAGAAATTAAATCGTTCCCGAATTGCGGGGATCCGGATTGCTGCGAATAAAAATATTGGCGACAGTAGCTTTAAACAAGTACGCGATGTGCTGGCATACACGGAAAATTCCTGGAGGTCCATATTTCATAACGAGTATTATGAGTATGAATTTATTGAAGACAGAATACAGGCTAATTACTCAAGTGAGGAGAACGCCTCAAGATTAATTAATTTGTTTGCAATAATAACGGTTATTATCAGCTGTTTAGGAATTTTTGGCCTGGCGCTGTACTCCAGTGAAAAACGTTCGAAAGAGATTGGTATTCGTAAAATAAATGGCGCAAAAATTTCGGAAGTAATGATAATGCTAAATAAAGACCTGATAAAATGGGTAATTATTGCTTTCACTATTTCGAGCCCTACTGCATTCTATGTAATGCATAAATGGCTTGAAAATTTTGCCTATAAAACCAGTTTAAGCTGGTGGATTTTTGTCGTTGCCGGAATTTTGGTGATGGCAATCGCATTGCTAACTGTGAGCTGGCAAAGCTGGCGGGCAGCTACGAGGAATCCTGTTGAGGCACTCAGGTGTGAGTGAGGAAATCCCGACCATAGCGTAGGGGTGGAGGCTTTGATATATGAATAGAATTAAAGGACATTAAGAATAGAAGCAATGATTAAACATTTTTTCACCAACATCCTTCGGAATATCCGTCATAATATGGTGTTTACGGTTATCAACCTCACAAACCTTATTATCGGATTTGTGGTGTTTATATTGTTTAGCGTTGTAATAAGCTTCGAAATTAATTACGATAAATTCAATACTAATTACGATCAGATCTACCGTGTACAAACCAAACAGGAAGATTCTTATCCAACAAATTACTGCGCTTATAGTCCGCCTGCTTACCGTTTTCACTTAATGGCCGATTTGCCCGAGGTTGAAAAGGTTTTATTAATGCGTGAAGTTTCCGGAGGAGCTAAAGGTTCGGGGCAGTTTTTTACGTTACCTGATGGTGGGCAGTTGTACGAGCAAAATGGTTATTGGAGCGAAAACAGCATCTTCGATATTTTCACAATTCCTTTGAAAGAAGGAGATAAAGCCAGTGCTTTAACTGAACCTAATACCATTGCACTTTCAGAAACTGTTGCAAACAAGCTTTTTTCTGACGGAAATGCAGTAGGAAAACAGGTTATTATAGGAAAGCGATTTCCGCTGACTGTTTCTGCCGTTTATGTCGATTTCCCAAAAAACTCAACGCTTCAGCCTACTTACATGGTTTCAATGGCAACTTATCAGGGCTTAAGCGGCGAAACCAAATACCGGGAAGACTGGACGAGTATTTCTTTCGATAATTATGTGTTGCTGAAAAAAGGAGCTGATCCGAAATTGGTAGATGCAAAAATCAAAGATGCCTTTAAACATGTAAAAAACTTTGAAAAAAGTTCCCCATATCTTCACCCGCTTTCAAAGTTGCATCTTTCGCCCAACAGTCAGCCCGACATGATGATTGGCCTCGGAATTCTTTCTTTGGCAGCAATTTTGGTTTTAATCCTCACTTGTGTAAACTATGTAAATCTTTCGCTTGCCAATTCTACCCAACGTTCAACCGAAATTGGTATAAAAAAAGTAATTGGGTCCTCCAAAAAGCTTATTGCTACCCAGTTTCTGGCAGAAACCGTTATACATAGCTTGTTCGCTACCATTATAGCGCTTTTCATCGCACAAGCTTCGTTTCCGTTATTAAACCATTTACTGAATAAAAATATTGAGTATTCATTATGGGATAACACACAGTTACTATTCTTTATTTTTCTGGTAAGCTTACTGGTAGGAATATTGTCTGGTTTGTATCCCTCGCTTGTAATTTCGGCCTATAACCCGGTAAAAGTGCTTAAAGGCAAAATATTCAGCAATGGCGGAAACTCCATTAGTATCAAAAAAATATTGGTAGCCGCACAATTTTCCATTTCGCTGTTTATGCTTATTGTCAGTTTTATCCTTTTCAACCATGTTAATTTTATCCTGAGCAAGGATTTGGGATTTGATAGCAAAAATATACTTTATACCGAGATCAATCCCCGGGATAATATGTCGTTTGAAACCGTAAAAACCAGCATTTTGCAACATCCCGAAATTGCTGACATTTCGTTTTCCAGTACCATCCCGTTTATTGGCAATATAGGCGGATATGTGAGTTGGGAGGGAGCCGCGCCTGAAGAAAAGGAAATGGTCAGCCGCAACTATGTAAATTATGATTTTATTCCGACCTATAACATGGAAATGGCTTATGGCCGTAATTTTTCGAAGGAATACCCGGCTGATGACAAGGCTTGTATTATAAATGAAACGGCATTGAAGGTTTTTGGGTGGAGCGATCCGATTGGGAAAAGTATTACCTTATCAGGAAGGTCCTTTCCTGTTATCGGTGTTGTAAAGGATTTCCATCCTTACTCGGTTCATAATCCGATCCCCACCTATGTTATGTTTCTGAACAGCAATATAATTTCGGGTTCAACCCTGCTGTCTGTTCGTTTTAATGGCGACGAACAAAAAGCAAAAACTTTGGTAACCAGTGAACTCGAAAATGTTTTCCCCAACGATCCTTTCGAATTTAAAGATTTTAGTGTTGCGTTTCATTTAGATGATGCCATCCCTTTCTGGCAGTCGATGAAACGTATGTTTTTATTCTTTTCAGTGGTTACCTTGCTTATTTCTACCATTGGTTTGTTCGGATTAATTCTGTTTACCATTAAACGCAAAACAAAAGAAATTGGAGTTCGAAAAGTACTGGGCAGTTCAGTGGGGGCAGTATATTGGCAGCTCTCCACCGAGGTAATCGGCATGCTTGGTTTTGCCATTTTTGTTGGGTGTCCTGGGGCAATCTATATTTATAAAACCATGCCCGGTGCATACAAAGAACCGCTTTCGGTAACTGAATTTGTAGTAGCTATTGTTTTGGTTGCTATTATCGCTTTCGCTACCATTAGTTATCACGTACTGAAAGTTGCAGTGGGAAATCCAGTTGAGGCGTTAAGGTACGAGTAAGAACACTTTGGGCTCTGGAAGAAGAGTGATTGGCGCGAATAAGTGCTTTGACAAAAAATTATACATCTTCTGTAAAAAAATTGGACAATATGTATTTATTTGTTGTTTGTAAGGTTTTTATTTTCAGCAACATAAAATGAAGGCATCGTAATTGTTTAAAAGTAAATGGCACAATTCAATTTTGAATATTGCCAGAAGAAATATAAGGCCTTTGAAGAAATGACTGTGATAATAAATTCAAAATTAGGATAGCAGGTAATGGGGATTGTATATTATGGAATGGGTTTTTGGGGTGGAGATTTTAGTAGCAAAGCAGAACTTGGTTGGTGGGGGCTGTTTCTTGGGGATGTTGATACCGGGAATTGTATTTTTTATAATAAGCGGGTAGAAATGGTTCACTTTTGATGAGCTTCTGTTTTGGGAGTTGAGGCACAGGTTAGGATTATTACAATCGGATAAGTCATGATAAATGTGATTTTTATAAAGCTTTGGTTCAGGAAGTTAGTTCGTAATAAAATGTATTCGGTAACAAGTATTTTGGGCCTTACTATCGGGTTCTCTGCTTTTATCCTAATTGCATTATTTGTTCGTTTTGAACTTAGCTGGGATAAAAGTCACCTTAATTATGATCGGATTTATCGTATACAAAGGCGTTTTTCACAGGTTCTTTATACAACAAACGGAAATGATGTTTCTCCTCACTCCCGTGCTTTCACTGCACAAATGATAGAGGGACATTTCCCGGAGTTTGATATGCTGTCTGTAACCCGTGAAAACGGGGCTGCTTTTCTGTTTGCTGATGTAGAACATAAAGTGTATGATGATATGGGGCTTTATGCCGACAGTTGTTTTTTTAAGCTGTTTACTTATCAGTTTGAAGCCGGAGACAGAAACACTGCACTCAATGAACCTTTTACAATTGTTCTTTCTGAAAACACGGCAACCAGGCTCTGGGGCAAGGAATCAGCGCTCGGAAAGACTGTGTTACTGGAAAAAAAATATCCGCTGAAAGTAACAGGTATCTATAAAGATTTGCCTTTTAATTCCAGTCTTCGGCCAGATTATATTATTTCGTTTGCCACACTGAAATCTTTGCAAAACATTTCAAGAAATGATATCGGTGCAGGTAATTGTATGATTTATGCTATGCTTAAAACCGGAGTGGATGCCAAACAGACTGAGGCAAAAATAAAAAATTTGTTTGCAAACTATGAAAACATAAAAAATGAGAAACTGGAATTGTGCCCACTGTCAAAGGTGTATCTTAATTTTAATGACCGGAATGACTATCTGATTGTATTGAAGCTTTTTGGTCTTATAGGGATATTTATACTGGCCATGTCGGGTTTTAATTATATTAATCTTTCGTTGGCAAAGGCTTCAATGCGCGGAAAAGAAGTGGCCGTAAAAAAGGTGATTGGAAGTAGACATCAATCACTCGTTTTTCAGTTTCTAAGCGAAACAGTTGCCATATCTCTGGTTGCCTTGTTGTTTGCTTTTATATTCGCAAAGCTTTTTTTACCTTTTTTTTCAATCATTGTTGATAAGCAAATAGAACTCTCTTTACAGAACGACGGAGGTTTTATTTTGCTAACTATTTTAATTGCTGTTGTTACAGGAATTTTGTCTGGTATATATCCGGCATGGTTTATGGCCTCAAACAAGATTATCAAACTGTTTAAAGGAAATCTTTTCAATAAAAAGTGCAATTCGGTTAATCTGAAAAAGATACTGATAACTTCACAATTCGCCATCTCTTTGTTTCTGATTGTGCTCACCTTGTCTTTTTCCATGCAAATAAAATACATCACTCAAAAGGATTTGGGATTTGAGAAAGATGGCTTGTTGTATGCTGAAGTTAATGTGTCTGAGAATGGAGTAATGTTCGATCAATTCCGTAGCCGTTTGCTTCAATATCCGGAGATTGAAAACGTATCGATGTCGGGAAATTTACCCTTTGTGCGATTCGGTGGGGGAATGACCAATTGGGAAGGGAATGATCCGGATATTAAAATTAACTGTAGGTTTAATCAAGTGAGTTATGATTATATTTCTGTATTGAAAACCCAATTAGTTGCCGGACGGAATTTCTCATCTGATTTTCCGGGCGACATTGAGAAAGCTTGTATTATTAATGAAACGGCAGCTCGTTGTTTTGGTTGGGACGACCCGATCGGAAAACGGATTAACGATAATCGATTGACAGTTGTTGGTGTCGTTCATGACTTTATTTATCAGGATATGCACAATCCTGTTGATCCGAGTGTGCTTATTTTGGCGCCTAAGGAAATGAAAGGAGACTGGATATTTGGATTTCGGGTAGAAAATGGCAACCATGAGAAAGCAAAAGAAATTCTTACTGCCGAACTGGAAAAGATATTACCAAACGATCCTTTTGAAATTCGCGATGTCCCTATGGCATTTAACAACGAAAACAGTTTCAAAATTTATCATTCAGTAAATAAAACATTACTGTTTTTCACTTTTATAAACGTTTTATTGGCAGTTGTTGGAATGGTTGGATTGGTTTCTTATTCTGTAGCCCGCAGAACAAAAGAAATAGGCATCCGAAGAATAAACGGGAGTTCTTCATTGCGGATTTTTTATCTTCTAAATAGTGAATATTACTGGTTAGTTATTTATGCATTAGGAATTGCGTTCCCTGCAGCATGGCTGGCTTATAATAGTTTTCCCAGCGCCAATAAATTACAGGCACAACCGTGGGTTTTTATTTCAGGAGCTATTGTGATGCTGGTGATTATTTTGATTAGTACCAGTTATGAAACAATAAAAGCTGCCATCAGAAATCCGGCAGATGCTCTTCGCTATGAATAACAATTTTTCAATTAAAACAATGTAAAAGAATTAGACATGATAAACCAATTTAAAATTACTTTCCGTTTTTTACGCAATAACGGAACTTTTACAGCCTTGAATATTTTAGGGCTTGCCTTCGGTTTTACATGTGCAATCCTTATTATGATGCACGTTGGCAAGGAAAAATCGTATAACACTTCCATTCCGGAGCATGAACGTGTTTTTTATCTTACGCAGAAAAGCCCCGATTCTCCTTTGGGGAGTACAACCATTAGTTATGCTCTTCCAACCTTATTGTCAGAGCATTTTCCTGAAATTGAATATTTTGCCCGGACGGAGAATTTCAGTCAGTTTAGTAATTGTATTGTATCTTATAATTCGGAGGGGAGTGAACTCCAAAGCTTCAATGAACGGAAATTTTATTTGGCAGATAACGACTTTTTCCAAATTATGCAATACCCTTTTATTGAAGGTTCGCGCAAATCTGCGCTGAAGGATCTGAACTCAATTGTATTGTCTAAGGAAACAGCTAAGAAATATTTTGGGGATCAACCGGCATTAGGCAAAACATTGGTATTGAATAATGAGAAATTCTTTACGGTTTCCGGAGTGGTGGATATTCCGCAATATACAACCTTTCGTTTTTCTATGTTGGCTCCTATAAAATCATTGCGCTCAGAAGAAAAACTTAGAGGATGGGATAGTAACGGTGAGCCATTTTTCAAGTTAAATGCAAATACCGACTTTAATGTATTTAATCAGAAAATCAAAAATTTTTATGCTGAAATAAAACCGGATGATGTGCGAAATCCCGAATTATTGTCACTGGCATTGATTCCTGTTGCCGAACGAAAACTATATTACAATAGCAACTCGCTTTATCTTCTTGTTTTTATTGGTATTGTTGTTCTGGTGATTAGCATACTTAATTATGTGAATCTTTCTACTTCATTGGTACAGAAACGGATAGGCGAAATTGCGATGCGAAAAGTTTCGGGGGCCAATAAATGGCTGATAGCACAGCAATTTATAAGAGAAACTGCAATAATTAGTTTTTTTGCAGTAATTCTGGGAACTTTGTTGGCAATAGTGGGGCTGCCGGTATTTAAAACGCTTACCGGTTCTGATATTAAATTCTTTTTATTTAATCATGTAAGTTTATTTATTCTCGGAAGCCTGCTGTTGTGGTTAATGGTTACCTTTTTGGCAAGCTTTTATCCGGCAATGATTCTCTCCGGTGTTCGTCCGCTCTCCGTCTTTAAAAAGGAAAAACGTTCAGGAACCGGTATTCAAAGTAAGAATGTACTGATTACTTCTCAGTTTATAATATCCATTATGCTTGTTATTATTACGTTGATGGTAAACAAACAATACCGTTTTATGGCCCAAATGCCTTTGGGGTTTGATAATAAAATGGTTATGCAAATTCCTTTAACGAATACCATAAAATCAAATTACCAGAGTTTAAAAAGTGAACTGGGGAAGATTCCGGAAGTGAAAAGCTTTTGTGCCGCTTCGTCTATGCCGGCAGGAATTCCAAATCATTCCGGTGTTAGCTGGACTGATGATAATGGCGAAAAGCATGACGAGTCGTTCGCGTTTGCTATAGTTTCCGACGGATATACGCAAACTTTTGATATGCAAATGACAATGGGGGATGAATTTGTGACCGAACGCCCCAATGAATTGAAAGGGGTAATAATAAATGAAGCAGCAGCAAAACAATTAGGATTTGAATATCCTGTTGGAAAGCAAATTCGGTTTTGGGGAAAGGAAAATACTATTATTGGAGTGGTTAAGGATTTTCAGAATAATTATCTTTTTAACCGTGTAAAGCCAATGGTGATGTCGGCTCATCCCGATAATCAGAGCTTTACAAAATACTTGTTTGTTAGTTTAATGCCCGGAAATATTGAAAGGACAATTAAGGAAATTGAAAAAACAATGAAAGGCATTTCCCCCGATTTTCCTTTTGAGTATAATTTTACCAATGCTGAAGTTGCTTCCTACATAGATGAAATAAAGCAGATAAATCGTACTTTCCGTTTTGCAAGCGCCATTTCTATTTTACTGGCAATTGTAGGTTTAGTTGCTTTAACCTACCATGCAACCCAGGCAAGAACCAAAGAAATTGGGGTAAGGAAAGTAAACGGCGCCCGAAATTTTGAGATTATAACTCTCCTAAGCAGGGCATTCGTACGAAATATAATCATAGCTTATCTCATTGCATGTCCTTTTGCCTGGCTGGTAATTTACCAACTATTAAAAGGCATTGGGAATAAAACTTCTATAACCGCAGGCATTTTTTTGCTGGCAGGTTTTATTATCGGCTCCATTGCATTGTTTACCGTTTCTGTTCAAAGCTGGAAAGCTGCCTCTCGAAATCCTGTGGAAGCGTTGAGGTATGAATAAAACATTAAAAATATAGCCATGATTAAACGATTTATTCTTTCAGTAATAAGAAACATCAGGAAAGATGTTTACCAGTCGGCGTTAAATATTATTGGGCTGACACTCGGATTAACCGCCGTAATCTTTATCTCTACTTATGTTTACAACGAAACCTCTTTTGATATATTCAATTCAAAAGCAAATCGTATTTACAGGATTGTTGCCGACGTGAAAATGGGTGATACAGAGCACTTTTTAACAAACTCTGAGAACCCGATGGCCCCGGCAGTTAAAAATGACCTTCCCGAAGTGGAGGAGTCTACAAGGTTGTATTATAATAAGAACCAAACATTAAGTGTCGGTGATGACAAAATATTGGAGGACAGGTTGTGGTATGCCGATGAAAATATATTCCGAGTTTTTGATTTTGACCTTCTGGAAGGTGATAAAAATCAAGCACTCGCCCAGCCGAATTCTATAATAGTTACTGATGATTTCGGCAAAAGATATTTTGGAAATGTTTCATTAGTTGGGAAAGTTATAAACGTAGGAAATCCCGAAGTTCCTTACACAATAACAGGAGTTTTAAAAGATATTCCTAAAAATTCGCATCTTCAATTTAATGCATTGGCATCATATAATAGCCTGCCTGTATTTAAAAGGGTTGGGGAAATGGATTGGGGGAATTTCAGCGACCTTTACACGTATATTTTGCTCAAACCAAATACAGATTTTAAAGCATTTGAGGCAAAATTTAAAACGCTACCAATCAAATATTACGGGCCAATGATACAGACGAATATGGGGATTTCCATGGACCAATTTGCGGCTCAGGGTAATTTTGTAAAACATCAATTGCAGCCGCTCACTAAGATACATCTTGATAAAACTTTTGTGGATGATGTACTTGTTTACGGCAATAAACAAATGCTGTACATTTTGGGCGCAATTGGCATCCTTATCCTGTTTGTTGCCTGTTTCAACTTTATTAACCTAACCACGGCAAGGGCATCCTTAAAAGCAAAAGAAATAGGAATGAAAAAGGTGCTGGGGTCTTCAAAATCAATAATTATTATCCAGGTATTATTCGAAACATTTGTACAGTCGCTACTAGCCTTGTGTGCTTCTCTTCTAATTTTGTCAATGACTCTTCCTGTGTTAAATTTACTTACAGGGTTGTCTTTCTCATTCCTCGATTTTATGCAATTCCCTTTAGTTATCATTCTTATTTTACTTCCATTTTTAATTGCTGTTTTAGCAGGATTATTCCCGGCGGTTATCATTTCAAAGTATAATCCGGTTGAGGTTATAAAAGGAAAAGCAAAAGATACAGGCTCGCGCAGTGTTGTCAGAAACGGCCTGGTAGCTATGCAGTTTGCGGTATTTATTATGCTGATTGCAGGGACTTTGATTATCAGAAAACAATTGTTCGACCTGCAAAACCACAATCCCGGATTTTCTAAAGAAAATGTTCTTGTATTAAAAAACAGTCAACAACTCGGACAAAGTTCCGAAGTTTTAAAGGATGAATTAAAAAAACTTCCTGAAGTTATCGATGCCAGCTTTGCTTCGAGTCTGCCTTCAAAATTTGACGGGTCTTGCAATCCTTTCAGTAAGCCCGGTGATGATAACAGGATATTTCTCAGCAGACTTAATGTTGATGCAGATTTTCTGAATACATTAAAAATTATATTGGCTGATGGCCGGTTTTTTTCTGACAAAACAAATGAAGAAAGAAATAACGCGGTAATCAACAAAAAAGCCGCTGAAATGCTGGGCTGGACAGACACCAACAACAAGATAATTTTCGATTACAACGATGGAGGGAGAAATTACAACGTCATTGGCATTGTTAACGATTTTCACCTGGGTTCATTGAAATATGAGCAGTTACCGGTTATAATGCGCGTTACTGACCAGGCAGAATATCTGGCTGTTAGAATCCGACCAGAAAGCGCAAAGCTGGTAGTTGAATCAGCCAAGAAGGAATGGGAAGAACTGAACGATAAAGTTCCTTTTGATTACTTTTTCCTCAATAATTCATTTAACGCCCAATACAAAACCGAAGAACGCCTGAGCAAGCTTGTTGGTTTGTTCTCTGCTATTTCAGTAATTATTGCCTGTTTTGGGTTGCTTGGCCTGGTTTCCTTTGCCGCAGTCAGACGAAGAAAAGAAATTGGCATTCGAAAAGTTAACGGCGCTAAGGTATCCGAAATACTTACCATGCTTAACAAGGACTTTGTAAAATGGGTCGCCATTGCTTTTGTAATAGCTACGCCCATTGCATACTACGCCATGAATAAATGGCTCGAAAACTTCGCATACAAAACCAACTTAAGCTGGTGGATATTTGCACTGGCTGGTTTGTTGGCTTTAGGAATAGCGTTAATAACTGTGAGTTGGCAGAGTTGGAGAGCTGCTACAAGGAATCCGGTTGAGGCACTCAGATATGAGTGACGAAATCCCGATTGTTTGGGATGAAGGCACTTTGATGTGAATAATCAGAAAAAAAGAATGAAAAACCATAAATTTTAATATTCAATAGCCATGTTATTCAACAGAATTAAAGCATTTATCAGAAATAGCCTGAGGTTGAAACAATCCTTTGTTATTAACCTTATCGGATTGTCAATTGGATTTGCGGTGATTATTACCATTGCTTTTTTTGTTCAGGAGGAGAAAGCATATAACCAATTTCATAAACATATTGATGACCTTTATTGTGTTTTCACGATTGAGCCATCAACAAACAATTCCATTGGCTGGCACGAATCGGTACCGGCGCTTCCCGAAGCCCTTCGTAACGAATTCCCTGAAGTTGCTGATGCTGCACTGATTCGCAATGGTACAGAAAATATGTTGGTACAATACGGGAACAACAAAAATTACGAAGACATTCAACTGGCCGAACCCAATTTATTCCATATGTTTACTTTCCCGGTAATCTTTGGTAAAATACCGAAAGAAACAAGGGAAACACATGTAATTGCTTTAAGTTAGAGAATGGCAACCAAATATTTCGGGAATGAAGACCCCATCGGGAAGCCTTTAACTATAAATAATAAAGACAAATTTACGGTTATTGCGGTGTACAAAAATATGCCTCAAAACTCAACCATTAATTTTGATTTTTGGATTCCCATTAAAATTATGGAAGAAACCTATCCTGGCAGTTTGGATACCTGGTATAACTTAAGTTTCAAGGCCTATGCATTATTACAACCCGGCACTTCTTATACCGAGGTGAACAAAAAGCTGTACAACCGGATTCAGCAATCGAACCCGGAATCGAAAGACAAAGTAAACCTGTATCCGTTCTCAAAACTTTATCTCGAAGCCTGGGGGCATCAGAAAAATATTCGGACAATGTCATTGATTGGTTTCATTGTGATGTTGTTGGTATGTTTAAACTTTATTAATCTGCAAACCGCTGAGGTATTTAAACGGATTAAACAATTTGGCATAAAAAAGATAAACGGAGCCAGTAACCTGCGTATCGGTATTCAATTATTTAACGAAACCTTTCTGCAATCTTTTGTGGCACTTTTAATCGGAATACTCATCTCAAACATTGGCAAACCCTATTTGTTAAACCTAATCAATAAAACGAATGCAGATGGTTCGTTACTTACGTCCTATACCATTTCCATTGTGTTGGGTTGTGTTTTGTTAATTTCATTTCTTTCCGGATTTATTCCTGCTTTAATAATCAGGACAATTACTCCGACAAACTCTTTAAAAGAAAAGATAAGTGAGAAAATAAGCGTCAAAAAACTCCGATACATCTTTACAACAGTACAATTCTCACTCGCCATTATTTTTGTTGCCAGTTTAATGATAACATCAAAACAGGTAAAATATCTTCAAAACAAGAACCTTGGGTTTAATAAGGAGCAACTGCTGTATATCCGGTTAGATGGTGAGCTTTACAATAAACGCGACGTGCTTCAGCAAACACTGGAACAAAACTCCAATATCGTGAGTACAACATTAGCCACCAATTCTCCTATTGGTATTTACTGGAACGGAGGAGGTTGGGTCTGGGACGGCAAAGAGGCCAATTTTGACCCGCAGGTAACTTATATCGAGACAGATAAAAATTTCGTTAAAACCTTTGGAATTAAGGTGGTGCAAGGCGATTATTTTGAGTCGGACAGACCGGGAGTGGTCATTAATAAAACCTTTGCGCAAATGATTGCACCGGGAGAAAACGTACTTGGTAAATTATTGACGCGTGACGATATAAGCGTACCAGTAACCGGCGTTATCGAAGACATTAATTTCAAGCCTTTAGACAGGAAAATAGGTGCTTTGATGTTCATTCCCGAAATGGGATTTGAGAATATGAGATATTTGTTTGTTAAAATCGGCTCCACAAACATGACTCAAACGCTTAATTTTATTGAAGAAACAGTAACAACTCTGAATCCCGACTTTCCTTACTGGCATCATTTCCTCGACGATGATTTTGCCCGGCTATATACGCAGGAACGCACTTTACGTTCACAAATGGCATTTTTTTCCATTCTGGCTATTTTAATTTCGTGCATGGGTTTGTGGGGAATCATGGTATTTGTTGTGAAGCAAAGGGTAAAAGAAATTGGTGTACGAAAAGTTAACGGCGCAAAAGTTTCTGAAATTTTAACCTTACTCAACAAAGACTTTGTAAAATGGGTAGCCATTGCATTTGTTATCGCTACGCCCGTTGCATACTACGCCATGAATAAATGGCTCGAAAACTTTGCCTACAAAACCAATCTTAGCTGGTGGATATTTGCTTTGGCTGGTTTGCTTGCATTGGGAATTGCCCTGTTAACAGTGAGTTGGCAGAGCTGGAGGGCAGCAACGAGAAACCCGGTTGAGGCGTTGAGATATGAATAATTTTTCACCCCAGACCCCTGAAGGGGTTTAAAGAAAGGACAAAATGAATGTAAATGAATAAATATTATTGAAGTTATAAAGGAGATAGAACAAATTTGCTAAGCATGTCAATCAGAGCTTCTTTCTCCAAGTCCCCTGTAGGGGATTTAGGGGTGAAAGGCTGGCAGAGTTGGAGGGCCGCTGGTAAGGCTGAGTTCCGACTGCTCTTGTTAGATGCTTTAGGATATGTATAATTAAACATTTTTAAAATGAAAAACGCAATAAAATTAATCTTTCGGAACCTGCTGCGAAAACCGGTTACAACAGGCATTAATCTGGTGGGGCTTTCGGTAAGCCTTGCATTGGTAATCGTTTTATCAGGCTATTCTTATAGTGAATTCACAACAGATAAATTTCACAAAAATCATCAGAATATTTATCTCATACAGCCGGGGAAAGACTGGTTTTTTACTCCGGGAGTTTTAAAACCTACTATCGATGTCAATATTGCCGGAGTAAAGAAATCCATTCGAATGAGGGATAAGTGGAATCCTCCTGTTTACCAGGTTGAAAATAATGAGCCTGTTGAATCGGACTTAATTTTTTCTGATAAAGATTTCTTTAAACTGTTTGATTATACCGCCTTGGAAGGCGACTTAAAAACGGCGCTTGAAGATCCAATGTCGGTAGTAATTTCAAAACAGCTGGCAACACGTTTGTTTGGCAATCAACCTGCTGTTGGGAAGGCGGTTAAACTCGATAATAAGAATTTGTTTACTGTTACCGCGGTGTTAAAAGAACAACCTTCAAATACGCTTTTTTCGTTTAGTTCATTGGCGAATATTGAAACCATGAAACGGGTACAATCCAATAATCCTGAAGATTTCACCAATTGGGGATGGAACAACTACCAAACGTTTCTTTTATTAGACGAAAATGTAAATTCATCTACTGTACAAAACCAGGTTATTAAATTATATCCCGAAGAAAAAAGAAAAGAAATTGCTGAACTAAAATTAATCCCATTAGACAATATTTATTTTTCTGCCCACGACAACTATCTCACTTTTATAAAAAGCGGAAACAAAATACAGGTAATCTCACTCTCTGTTGTAGCGCTGCTGATACTGGTAGTTGCCCTTGTTAATTTTATCAACATTTCTGCTGCACAATGGAGAGATCAAATAAAACAAACCGGAATTTTAAAAGTTATTGGTGCAAGGCGCATGGAAATAGTGTCAAAGATGCTTTTTGAGACTTTTCTGTTGTTTACATTCGCATTTTTATTGGCCTGGCTGATTACATATATCATTACTCCTATCCTTGCAAATGAAACTGCAATAACATTCAATCCGCAAATTATTTATTCCGGCAGATTTTTAATTATCGCATTAGCTTGTATCGCAATTCTTAGTCTTTTTTGCAGCATCCTGCCTTCACTTCGAATTGCTTCTTCCGAAACCTTAATTAACCTCAAAAAGAAAGTTGTTTTTAAACATACGAAGTCATTTGGAAAAGGAACATTAGTGTCTGCACAATTTGTTGTGGCCATTGTTCTGATTCTCTTTACCATTTTAGTTCAAAAACAGGTTGAGTTTGGAAGCAGTAATCTGGGTATGAACCAGGAAAATATTGTTGGGATAAAGATAACAAGCGAATTATCCGGTAAAAGAGACGTGTTAAAAGACAAGTTACTCGCACAGGCAAACATTGAAGAAGTGATATTTACTCAATATTATCCCGGGACAATGAATTCAGGTTGGGGGCTTGAATTTCAGCAAGATGGTGAGAAAAAACATGTTGAATTCAGAACATTCAGCGCCGATGCAGGTTTTTTCGATGTTATGGGGTTGCAGCTTTTAAAAGGGCGATTTTATTCTGATGACCTGGAAAGTGACAAACACAAAGTAATTGTAAATGAACAATTCTGCCGGGAATATGGAATTACAGATCCCATTGGAGCAATAATGCCGAGATATAATGGACCAAATTATGAAATTGTTGGGCTTGTAAAAGATTTTCATTTCAGGCCGATAAATGAACCAATTGCACCACTTGTTATTAGAAACGACAATTATGCATCAATTGCACTTGTAAATTTAAAAACGGAGAATTTTAAAGCACTGCGAAATACGTTTAATAATATCCAATCGATGACCGCAGAACTATCTCCTTCTTTTCCGGTAAATGTTTCATTCTTCAGCCAGGCAGTTGAACACTTATACCAGGCAGAAGTAAAATTCAGAAAGGCATTTACGCTATTTGCTGTTTGCGCAATTGTTATTAGTTGTATGGGAATTTTGGCCATGTCGATGTTTGCAGCACAAAATCGAATTAAAGAAATAGGAGTACGAAAAGTAAACGGTGCTAAAGTTATTGAGATTCTGGCTATGTTAAACAAAGATTTTGTTAAGTGGGTAGTTGTGGCATTTGTAATTGCTACTCCAATTGCTTATTACACAATGAACAAATGGCTGGAAAACTTTGCCTACAAGACCAACCTGAGTTGGTGGATTTTTGCATTGGCTGGGTTATTGGCATTGAGCATTGCATTGCTAACTGTAAGCTGGCAAAGTTGGAGAGCAGCTACGAGGAATCCGGTAGAGGCACTGAGATATGAATGACAAATAATTATACACATTTTGTCAAAAATTTTGACACCTGTAAATTGATTGTTGTTTTTAAGTCGCTGGAAATCTTTAGTTTGCAACAAAGGCATTGAATTTGAGATTTAAATATATCCCGAGAAGGAAATGTCCCCCTGCAAAGGTGAATGTTAAATGCACAAAATTATAAAACAGTACGATGAATACCTCAATTAAATCCTACTACCGGAATATCAAAAAGCAAAAACTAATTTATGGTATCACCATCGGTGGCTTTGCCATTAGTTTGGCAGTATTAGTTATGATTGTTGCCTACATTATAGAGGAAAAAAATGTGGACAAACATTTCTCCAATATTGACCAGATGTACCGCATTAAGCAAGACGGTGGAAATGCCCAAATCCCAAAACGAATGTATCAGCCAATTCTGGATGCAGCCCCGGAAATTGATAAACTGTGTATGCTTGGATCTACCAGTGTCCTTTATGAATATAACAATGAGAAGAAATGGGCAAAAGCTGTTGCTACTAATGAAGCGTTTATTGATATTTTTTCTGTTGATATTAAACAGGGAGCAACAAAAGATTTACTAAAGGCGAAGACCGACGTTTTAATAACTGAAGGTTTTGCCAAACGGGTGTTTGGCGATAAGAATCCATTAGGCGAAATCTTGGAGTTTGGGAATGAAGAAAAAAAGGAAGTCAGGGCTATCATTGCTGATCCAGTTGAATCAAGTTCATTAAAATACGATGTTATTTTTAATCTGGATCAGGAACTATTTGTCTCAACAAGAGGGTATAATAATGCAACTTATAAAATGCTTGATGCCGTTTTTCTTTTAAACTCTGGCGCAAGCTCTGCAGAAACCGAAGCGAAAATCACGGAAATTTTAAAATCTTATGAAGGATATAATGAAACATTATTAAACGTTCAGCCTTTTAAAGATGTTTACTTCGATCTTAAGGGAGATAACGACCAGTTTAATCATGCCAACCTCAATATGATAAAACTGCTTTCGTGGATTGCGATTATAATTCTTGTGCTGGCTGTTTTTAATTATATCAATCTTACAACGGCTCTTAATAGCGAGCGGCATAAAGAAATTTGTATCCGCAAAACCACAGGAGCAAGACGTGAAACCATTTTTTCCCAGTTTTTAACAGAATCATATTTATCCTGTTTTATAGCTTTACTTTTAGCTGTTGGATTTGCCATTATCATTTCTCCGCTTTTTAAAGATCTGTTTGGCAGGGAAATAAATATTTTCGATGCGTTGCAAAATCCACAAATACTGTTTGCTGTTCTCCTGATTTCTGTTGTAATCGGCGGCCTTACCGGTGCATTACCTGCCCTGGCTGCATCAAGGTATAATGCTATTGATTTATTACAGCGAAAAGTATTGTTGAAAAATTCAAATGTAAGAGGCGTATTTAATACCATTCAGCTTACGGTAACATTGAGTTTAATTATTGCCCTTTCAATTATTACCAAACAAATCAATTTTGTTAAAACAAAGGACGTAGGTTTTAACAAGGAATATCTTTTGGAGGTTCGTCTTCAGGGAAAAACGAACGACAGAGCCGATGTAATTAAGGAGAATTTATTAAAGTATCCTGATATCATCGATGTAACTGCTACATTCGGAAGACCTTTTGCCATATATTCTTCAAGTTCCGGTTCCTGGGAAAAAGATAGTGTTGAATATGAAATTGACAATTTATCTGTAATGAGTTCAGATACTTCCTTTCTTTCCACTTTCGGGCTCGAAATTGTTAAAGGGCGAAATTTTCGTTTAACTGACAAAGACAAGAATGTATGTATTATTAACAAAAAAATTTACGATTATCTTCAATTGGATGATATTAGTGAATCTGATGTTTTCGGTTCAAAAATCGTAGGTGTGGTAAAAGATTTTCATTTTAAAGATATGCATCAGGAGCTTGGTTTTATTCAGCTAAAATATAACCCTGATAATCTGAGTCATCTGAACATAAGGATAAGTGGCAATGATATTCCCGGAACGCTAAAGGAGATTAAAACTACTTTACGGGAATTTGAACCTAATTTGAATTTTGAACCCCAGTTTTACAATGACTGGATTAACACCATGTATCGTAAAGAAGAAAATCAGGCAAAAGCTGTTGTGATTTATGCAGTAATAGCGTTACTATTATCAAGCCTTGGTTTGCTTGGTCTGGCGAGATTTTCTGCCATCAGACGTACAAAAGAGATTGGTGTCCGCAAAGTAAACGGGGCGAAAGTACGAGAGATTCTGGCCATGCTAAATTCCAGTTTTGTAAAATGGATTCTGATTGCATTTATTATTGCCTGTCCGATGGCCTGGTATGTTATGAACCAATGGCTTGAAAGTTTTGCCTATAAAACTACCTTAAGCTGGTGGGTATTCGTTTTGGCAGGCGTTCTGGTTATGGGTGTTTCGCTCCTGACAGTTAGCTGGCAAAGTTGGAGGGCAGCTACAAGAAATCCGGTTGAGTCGCTCAGGTATGAGTGACGAAGTACAGGCTACCCGGGATGAAAGCGTTTACGCAGGTCCAAATTCGAATTCACTTTAAAAGTGAAATTTGAGAAAAGAACCATTGTTTATAAAATAATTAGCTAAATCAAAGTTGTATAATGGTTTAATGCGAAAGGAAAGTTGCATCTGGCAGGATGTTTGTTGAAAAACAAAAAATTAAAACCATGAACTACTACCTAAAAATTGCTATCAGAAACCTAATCCGGGAAAAAAAGTATTCTTTGTTTTTGTTTTCATCTATTTGTATCGGGTTAATCACTTTTATCCTGGTTTCAGGCTATGTTTTTTATGAAAAAGGATACGACCGTGTTTTCCCCGGAAATAAAAATATTTACCGGGTAACAACTGAGGTATACAATGGAAATGAATTAAGCCTTTCTATTCCGGAATGCGAACGTGGCGTTTCAACATCAATCAAAGAAAAGTATCCGGGTGTTTTGGCGGCAGGTTATATTACGAAAACAGGCAATCCGCAATACAAAATAGGAGAGGAGATTTTCTCCAACAAACAGATTTATCATGCATCGCATGGTTTTTTAGATGTTTTTTCCATTCCGCTCATTCAAGGAAATAAAGAGGAGATTTTAACCCGTCCTTACACCGCCATCATTTCGGAAAGTATGGCCCAAAAATATTTTGGTTCAAGCGATCCGGTTGGGCAGGTTTTGTTTAAATATCCGGCATATGAATATACGATTGAAGGTGTTTTTCAGGATATTCCGAAACAGGCGCATTTTAATGCTGATGTTCTGCTTTCGTTTCACGACGACATGCACCTTCCGCCGCCGGCAAAAGCGCAGTGGGGCGAAACAGGTTTTTATACTTACCTCAAATTGAAAGATAATGCAGATATCAATCGGTTGGAAACCGGAATTGACAATCTGGTTGCTGAAAACAAAAAAAATACATTTGAAAAAAACAATACTCAACACAAATATCATCTGCAACCACTAAACAGCATTCACCTTTATTCCAGTTTGAAAAATGAACTTGAACCAAATTCCCGTGCCGAATATGTTTACCTCATTTTTATTGTCGGATTTTTAATTCTTGTGGCTTCGGGTTTTAACTACATCCAGTTTTCATTTTCGCGATTAATAAATTCGGCTAAACAAACAGGCATAAAAAAAATCAACGGTGCAACATCTTCCGGAATTATGTTGGCTTCATTGGCTGAATCTCTTATCATTCATTTGTTTGCATTGATTATCTCGCTTGCTGTGGCACGACTGCTTTTCCCGGTTATGCGAAACGAATTTGGAATTTTACTCCAATCCGTTTTCAGTCAACCTTTGTTTATTGAAGTTCTTTCAGGTATTCTGATGCTGAGCATTTTTATAAACGGAGTTTTACCGGCCTTATTAATTAATCGGTTTAACAGCCTCGAATTGTTAAAGTTGAAATATAAACCTGTTGCCAACGGAATCTCTTTCCGGCAGGTGATTGTGGTGGCGCAATTTGTAATTATTATCGCCATTATTTCAGGGATTTCAGGAATGAATAAACAGGTGAATTTTCTTATTCATAAAGACAAAGGTTTTGAGCTGAAAAATACGCTTGTGATAAAGGTTCCCTCCAATCTTCGGAAAACTTCGCAACGGATTAACAACCTGCAGGCTTTTGAACACGATTTAACTAGTCATAGTTCTATTCTGGGGATATCGGGGTCGAATGTAATTCCGGGAGATTTGCCTGCTTACAATTTCAATTTTATGGAAAAGCAGTCGCAAAAAAAAGGTAAGGCAGCCTTAATTGTGGCTGATAACAACTACATAAAAAATTATAAAATCGGACTAATTGCCGGGAATAACTTTTTTGCCAATGGTGATAATGGCGAGAATAGCCAGTGTATCATCAACCAGGCGTGTTTATCGGTTTTGGGATTTAACAATCCTGAAGAAGCCATCGGGAAGGTACTGAATATGCGAGATGGAAGCGGAATTCAGAATTTTGATACACAGATAACAGGTGTAACTGAAAATACAGATTTCAGCGACGCCAAAGAAAAACATGAACCCATCATTCTGATTGACTGGACCAAAAACATGATTTGGGGAAATTATTCCATAAAAACGGCCACGGCCGATTATGCTTCTGTTCTTCCGTTTATTCGGGAAAAATTTAATGCCACATTCCCCAACTATCCTTTTGAATATGTTATACTTGAAGATTATTACAACCGACAGTTTGAGTCAGAAAATCAACTCATAAAAATATTCCGGCTTTTTATTTTAGTTGCCATTTTTATCAGCGTGATAAACCTGTTTGCCATATCCTGGCTGATTACAACTGCACGGATAAAAGAGATAGGAATTCGTAAAGTAAATGGCGCCAAAGTATCAGAGGTATTGATTTTATTAAACAGAAATTTTGTGCTGTGGATTATTCTGGCTTTTGTAATTGCAGCTCCTGTTTCGTGGCTCGCAATGCACCGCTGGCTCGAAAACTTTGCATACAAAACCAGTCTCAGTTGGTGGATTTTTGTGCTTTCAGGTTTATCTGCAATGTTGATAGCATTTATAACTGTCACTTTTCAGACATGGAAAGCAGCAACACGAAATCCGGTGGAGGCATTGAGGTATGAGTAAACCGTTTTTGCCACCCCCTCTGACTCCCCCAAGGGGGAGAACCAGACAAAAACTAAACGATAGTATTATTATGAATGAGTTAGATAAAACAATGTATTTCGGAGCAAAACCTGATATTTTAGAAAAGGCAAAAGCTTTGAGGAAAAATATGACAGGTGCAGAAAAAGTATTATGGGAAAGACTAAAGAATAAACAAGTTTTGAAATTAAGGTCCAGAAGGCAACATCCCATAGATATTTTCATTGCTGATTTTTATTGTCATACAGTAAGATTAGTTATTGAACTTGATGGAAAAATTCATAGAGCACAAAAAGAATACGATGAAGCAAGAACAGCAGAGATGGAATAATTTGATATACAAGTTATCCGATTCAAGAATGAAGAAATTGAAAATGATATAGAGAGTGTCATAAAAAAAATAGAATTAACAGTTAAGCAGCGGCTTAAAAGTCCCCCTTGGGGGATTTAGGGGGTGTAAGCTGGATTAGCTGGGGGGCAGCAACGAAGAATCCTGTCGAAGCACTTCGGTACGAATAGAGAAGTATGAAGATCCCGATTTCTCAGGATGGAAGCGTTGAGGTATGAATAAATGTCTGAACTATGATTAAATGATTATCATGATTTTAAGAACAAAAAGAATCAAAGTCCATCGTAGAAATCAGATGAATCAAAGTTCCGGACAGTTGGCAGAGTTGGAGGGTAGCAACGAGGAATCCGGTTGAAGCTTTACGCTATGAGTAAAGTGGAAATCCCGATTGCTCGGGATGGAAATACTTCGGAATGAAAAAAAAATATAAAATAACGAACCTATGTACAACTTAAAAATCACCATTCGCCGTCTGTTAAAAGACAAAGCCTTTACCGCTTTAAATATATTTGGCTTGGTAATTGGCATTTCGTCGTTTCTTGTTTTATTTATCCATGTTTCAAACGAAAAAAGTTTCGACAAATGGATTCCGGGACACGAAAATATTTACAGGGTAATTTCACCTGCTGAAGTAAGGAAAGATTCACCATGGGCACGTAGTTTAGGAATTGTTCATTCCGCTTCGTCTGAGATTCCTGAAATTGAACTGGCGACAGAGTTCGTACATTGTCCTGTTGGAACCATAAAAATCGACGATAACTCGTTTCAGCAGAAAGATATAATGTGGGTTGACCATACTTTTATTAAAATGTTTGAAGTTAAGCCCAAATCAGGCAACTTATCGGAATTGGAGAAACCAAATACCGTTTTTATTTCAGAAAATTTTGCCCGGAAACACTATGGAAACTTAAATCCTGTGGGGCAATTTATCAAACTTGAAGCCGACCAATATAGACCGGTTGTAGGTGATTATGAAATTCGTGGAATTGTAACAAATACCCACCCCCAAACGCATTTTAAATACGAATTGCTAATGTCGCAAAAAGGCACCATGCAAAAAGCCTTTGAAAAAACAATACCTAACTTAAAAGTTTTATGGGCTTACCATTACTTTAAACTACAGAAAAGTGCATCTCCCATATTGGTGGCTCAAAAGTTAAAAGATTTTTGGGATAAAAGTTCTTTAAAACAAGAAGGTGGACCTAAAGAATGGAATTTCTCCTTGTTCCCAATGGACGACATCCATCTGAAATCAGACTTTCGTTTTGAACTGCGCGAAAGTTCGAGCAAAATAAATATCTCATTGTTTGTTATTATATCCTTTGTTATTTTGCTGATTTCTTTGTTGAATTTTACCAACCTCACCATAGCTAAGCTCATTAAACGTTCAAAAGAATTGGGCTTAAAAAAGTCCATTGGAGCTAACCGCTCACAAATTATCTGGCAGGTATTAACCGAGGTATTGATTGTTTGTATGCTGGCTATTGGTATTTCATTGTTATCTATTCAGGTTGTAAATCCCTTTATTAACCAATTGTTTGATATCGAGTTTGAAATATTTTACAACGAACCAATTATTTACTGGAGTATATTGGCAGTCATTGGTTTATGTCTAACGATAACAGCCATTTTCGTTGCTGTGTTCTTTCTGAATAGAAGTTCCACTATTGATATTCTTGCCCAACGAAATAATTTCTCCGGAAGCTATTTGCTAAAAAGCCTTTTAGTGGGGCAGTTTGCTATTGTAATTGTATTAATGTCAGGAACATTTTTGGTAAACAAACAAATTGACTTTGTATTGAATAAACCCTTAGGCTTTGATAAGGAAAATATAGTTGTTCTGCATATGAAAGACCTAAAAAAGGATGCAGGTATTTTTACAAAAGAGCTTAGAAAGCAAAGTCAGATAACCGGAGTTGGAATGACATATCAATATTTCGGGTATCCTACGCAAATGTTGCCGCTTGAAGGCTTAGGTATTGAAGGAACCGCAGAGCTAGTTTTTGCCAATTACGATTACCTTAAAACCATGAATATTAAGTTGATTGAAAACTGGATAAATCCCACTGCCGATACTGTTCGGGGAATGGTGATAAACAATCATCTGTACAAACGTTTAATAGAGAAACACGGTAGTCTGGAAGCACTTAATGCATACCAGCAAAAGCAAGCTGAGCAAAAGGATTATCATGTGTTAAAATTTGTAGGAGTTGCCGAAGACTTTAATTACAACTCTGCATATGAAACCATAGGTGATTTTGTTTTCTTGTTAGATGAAGCAAGAAACCGTGCCCGTTTTGCTCATATTCGCTTAGGCGATGGAAGTTTGCATGCTGGCATGGATGCCATAAAAAGGGTATGGAACGAGTATTATCCCAACCAGGAAATGGAATACTTTTTTATGGATGAGAAGATCGCTCAACAATACAAAGCGGAAACCATTCTTAGCCGCATTCTTTTTGCTTTTTCAAGCATCGGAATACTGATTAGTGTATTAGGAATTAGTGCATTGGCTCTGTTTGTTTCACAGCAACGCACCAAAGAAATTGGCATCCGCAAAGTAAACGGTGCGAAAGTATCCGAAATATTATCGATGCTCAATAAAGATTTTGTAAAGTGGGTAATCATTGCTTTTGTTGTTGCTACCCCGGTTGCTTACTACGCCATGCACAAATGGCTTGAAAGCTTTGCCTACAAAACCAACCTGAGTTGGTGGATATTTGCACTGGCTGGGTTGCTGGCATTGGGAATTGCGTTGCTAACGGTTAGCTGGCAGAGCTGGAAGGCAGCCACGAGGAACCCGGTGGAGGCGTTGAGATATGAATAATTTATAAATTTTATTTTAGATTAAATCAGAAACGACATGGAACAATTGAAATATTTTTTCAGGACAAGTATTCGTAATCTGTTTATTCACAAAAAATTTACGGTGATTAATATCATTGGCCTTTCTATTGGTTTAATGGTGAGTTTGCTAATCCTGCTGTATGTTCGTTACGAAACTTCGTTTGAAAATTTTAATCCGAATGCAAAAAGTATTTATCGCGTTGTTGAAAAAAATATTCAGGATGGAACAGTTGGAGAAGCCACACCACTTGCATTATCAGATGTCCTGAAAAGTGATTTCCCGGAAGTCGATAAAGTTATTGGGTTAATGAAAACCAGCAAGGACGTAAAAGTTGGTGACAATAATTTTGAAAATCTTAAAGGCGCTATTGTTGAGAAAGATTTTTTCGATCTTTTTCATATTCCGCTTATCTCCGGAAATCAATCCACTATCTTTAATGATCCTTATGAAGCTGTGGTTACCCGTACACTGGCAAACAAAATATTCGGAAGTGTCAATCCGATCGGGAAAACATTTGAATACGAAAATCATACTTTTACTGTAACCGGACTTGTCGATGAAATTCCAGAAAATAGTATTCTGGATTTTGAATATTTCCTTTCCGATGCATTCCGATATATTTCTTATCCCGATCTTAATGACAGATGGTATGAATTTGGGCTACATACATTTTTAACTTTTAAGGGAAATAAGCCGTCTTCCGATTTTGAACAAAAACTGGCACAGATTGAGGATAAATATTATCCTGATTTTATGAAAAACAGGTTCACTTACCAACTGGTCAATTTTAAAGGAAGTCATTTAAATACAACAATTCAGAATGATTTAGCCCCTGCAGTTTCGCCTTTGTATTTATGGATACTCTTCGGAATTGCACTGGGTATATTGCTAATTGCTGGATTAAATTTTATTAATATATCGATTGCAGCAGCAGGTAAACGAAGTATAGAAACCGGGATAAGAAAAGTAAATGGCGCTTCGCCGGCAAGCCTTATTATCAGCTTTTTTGCGGAAACTTCATTTGTAACTTTTATTTCCCTGATACTGGCATTTTTGGGTCTGTATTTATCAATTCCCGCATTTGAAAGTTTAACAGGCAAAACCATTGTTATCGATTTAACCGACCCGGTTTTTTGGGGTGGAGTTTTCGGTTTTTGTTTTTTGACGATTCTAATCTCAGGAATATATCCGGCCATTGTTCTGTCTAAACCAACCCCCGCAAAAGTACTACTACAGAGCAGAACAGGAAGCCACAATAAAATGACATTTCAAAAAAGCTTTGTATTGTTCCAGTTTACTTTAACCATTGCATTAGGTATTGTGCTACTTTCTATATTCAAGCAAGTTCATTTTATGCAGAACCATGAAATCGGTTTTAACAGGGAAAACCTGATAACAATTCCTGCTTACTCTCTTGGAAATAATGGTCAGGAAAGATTGGATAATGCTAATCTGTTTTCACAGGTATTAGAAAAATATCAGCCACAATATGGATACGGAAAAGCTTCGGCCACTGAATTTGTTCCGGGTTTTGGTTTTAGAAATTTGTTTCAGATTTATTCTGAAGGAGACACGGACGCTAAAGGAATTGAAATGTTATCGTGTGACGTTGATGAAAACTTCGCAGATGTTTTCGGGATGCAACTTGAACAGGGTCGTTTCTTTACGAAGGATTTGGCAACCGATTATAACAATGCGGTTGTAATTAACGAAGCTGCCTTAAAGGAGCTGGGCTGGAAATCTATTGACGGGAAAACAATAGGGTTGATAACCACGGATAATAAAAAAAGTGTGGTTGGAGTAATTAACAACATTAATGTAAAATCGTTACAATATCCTGTTGAGCCAATGATTTATCAATTTGGCCGTCATCATAATTTCCCCGGATATATTACAATCAGGCTCAGTCAAAACAAAAATGCAGAATCAATCGCATTTATAAAAAGTAAATGGACCGAACTATTTTCAGAAATACCTTTCTCTTATGAAAGTATTGATGAAAAGTACAGGTCAGCATACGGCGAAGAGATTAGGTTGGCAAAAATTACCGGGACTTTCTCTATTCTTGCTATGCTTCTGTCATTGTTAGGAATATTTGCGTTAAGCACACTTCAATCTGAAAAAAGAACCAAAGAAATAGGCATTCGTAAAGTAAACGGCGCCAAAATTTCGGAAATATTATCTATGCTGAATAAAGACTTTGTGAAATGGGTAACCATTGCTTTTGTAATTGCGACACCAATTGCCTGGTTTGCCATGAACAAATGGCTCGAAAACTTTGCCTATAAAACCAACCTGAGTTGGTGGATTTTTGCCCTGGCCGGTTTACTGGCGTTGGGAATTGCATTGCTAACCGTAAGCTGGCAAAGTTGGCGGGCAGCTACGAGGAATCCGGTAGAGGCGTTGAGGTATGAGTAACCCGTTTTTGCCACCCCTCTGACTCCCCCAAGGGGGAGAACCAGACAAAAGCGATAGTATTATTATGAATGAGTTAGATAAAACAATGTATTTCGGAGCAAAACCTGATATTTTAGAAAAGGCAAAAGCTTTAAGAAAGAATATGACAGGTGCCGAAAAAGTATTATGGGAAAGACTAAAGAATAAACAAGTTTTGAAATTAAGGTTCAGAAGGCAACATCCCATAGATATTTTCATTGCTGATTTTTATTGTCATACAGTAAGATTAGTTATTGAACTTGATGGAAAAATCCATAGAGCACAAAAAGAATACGATGAAGCAAGAACAGCAGAGATGGAACAATTTGATATACAAGTTATCCGATTCAAGAATGAAGAAATTGAAAATGATATAGAGAGTGTCATAAAAAAAATAGAATCAACAGTTAAGCAGCGGCTTAAAAGTTCCCCTTGGGGGATTTAGGGGTGTAAGTTGGATTAGTTGGAAGGCTGCTACGAGAAGTCCTGTTGAAGCTTTACGATACGAATAAAAAAATATAAAATAACGAACCTATGTACAACTTAAAAATCACCATTCGCCGTCTGTTAAAAGACAAAGCCTTTACCGCTTTAAATATATTTGGCTTGGTAATTGGCATTTCGTCATTTCTTGTTTTATTTATCCATGTTTCAAACGAAAAAAGTTTCGACAAGTGGATTCCAGGACACGAAAATATTTACCGTGTCCACTCGGCTTACTGGAATCAGCCTGCCCGGGCACGAAGCTTGGGCATCGTTCATGCCGCCTCATCGGAAATTCCTGAGGTTGAACTGGCGACCCAGTTTGTATATAATACTGTTGAAACCATAAAAATCGGGGATAACTCATTTCAGAATGATATTATGGTAGTTGATAAGGCTTTTATTGAAATGTTTGAAGTTAAAGCCAAATCAGGTAACCTTGCGGAATTGGAGAAGCCAAATACCGTTTTTATTTCAGAAGATTTTGCCCGGAAACATTATGAAAATCAGAATCCGGTGGGGCAAATCATCACGATTGAAGGCCTCCAAAATGCACCCAATCGTGGTGATTACGAAATTCGTGGAGTTGTAAAAAATACCCTCCCAAAAACACATTTTAAATACGAATTGCTGTTTTCGCAAAAAGGCGACATCCAAAAAGATCTTGAAAATTTGCTCAGCCAGAAAAAACTATGGACTTACAATTATTTTAAACTTCAGAAAGGTGCATCTCCCGAATTGGTTGCTAAAAAGTTAACTGCTTTTTACGATGAGAGTTCTTTAAAGCAGAAGCCTGGACCTAAAGAATGGGATTTTTCATTGTTCCCAATGGACGACATTCACCTGAAATCGGATTTCCCTTTCGAGTTGCGTGAAAGTACAAGCAAAATCAATATTTCACTGTTTGTAATAATATCCTTTGTTATTTTGCTGGTCTCCTTGTTAAATTTTACCAACCTCACCATTGCCAAGCTCATTAAACGGTCAAAGGAATTGGGCTTAAAAAAGTCCATTGGAGCTAACCGCTCACAAATTATCTGGCAGGTATTAACCGAGGTATTGATTGTTTGTGTGCTGTCAATTGGTATTTCATTGTTATTTATTCAAGGGGCAAAACCCTTTGTTAACCAATTGTTTGATATCGAGTTTGAAATATTTTACAACGAACCGGCTATTTATTGGAGCATCCTGGCGGTTATCGGTGTGAGCCTCACAATAACAGCCATTTTTGTTGCTGTATTTTTTCTGAATAAAAATTCCACCATTGATATTCTTGACCAACGGAATAATTTCTCGGGAAGTTATGTGCTAAAAAGCCTTTTGGTAGGGCAGGTTGCTATTGTAATTGTATTAATATCGGGAACTTTTCTGGTAAACAAACAAATTGACTTTGTATTGAATAAGCCTTTAGGTTTTAATAAGGAAAATATTGTTGTTCTGAAATTAGAAGACTTTTCAAAAGATCCGGCAGTTTTTGCGCGGGAACTGAAAAAACAATTATCTGTTGAATCGGTTGGATTTACCCGACAATACTTCGGATATCCGACGCAATCATTCAGACTTGAAGGTTTAGGTTTGGAAGGAAACGCAGAGGCTGTTTACGCTAACTACGATTATCTGAAAACCATGAATGTTAAGTTGATTAAAAACTGGGTTAACCCTTCTGCCGACACTGTCCGGGGAGCAGTGATAAACAATCATCTGTATAAACGCTTAATAGAGAAATACGGTAGTCTGGAAGGAATCAATGCTTATCAGCAAACACAACAATTGGAACAAGGAAAGAAGAATTATCAAATCATCAAATTTTTAGGTGTGGCTGAAGATTTTAATTATAACTCGGCACACGAGAACATTGGTGATTTTGTTTTTTGGTTGGATGAAGACAGGCGTAATGCGCGTTTCATTCCTATCCACATAGGTGAGGGAAGTTTGCATGCTGGTATGAACACCATAAAAAAAGTATGGAATGAGTATTACCCGAACCATGAAATGGATTACTTTTTTATAGATGAGAAAATAGCTCAGCAATACAAAGCTGAAACCATTCTTCGCCGCATTCTTTTTGCTTTTTCAAGTATTGGCATATTGATTAGCATAATAGGAATTAGTGCATTGTCACTGTTTATTTCGCAGCAACGAACTAAAGAAATTGGCATTCGTAAAGTAAACGGAGCTAATGTCTCTGAAATATTGGCAACACTCAACAAAGACTTTGTAAAATGGGTGGTAATAGCTTTTGTAATAGCTACACCCGTCGCTTGGTACGTTATGTTTAAATGGCTCGAAAACTTCGCCTACAAAACCACCTTAAGTTGGTGGATTTTTGCGCTGGCCGGTTTGCTGGCATTGGGAATTGCATTGCTAACGGTGAGTTGGCAGAGCTGGAAGGCAGCTACGAGGAATCCGGTGGAGGCGTTGAGATATGAATAAAATTAGTTAGAAATAAAAAACCTGAAAAATGTTTCATTACTTTCTGAAAATGGCTTTTCGAAACCAGTCGAAAAATAAATTCTTTTCAATGATTAACCTGATCGGGTTATCTGTTGGTCTTGCTGTTACCATTCTTATTGTAAATTATGTTGCTTACGAGTATAGTTTTGATACTTTTCATTCAAAAAAAGACAGAATTTATCGCGTAGAAAGTCAGTTTTTTGAAGGGGATGTGCTTGCTGACGACTGGGCCACCAGTACTTTTGGATGTGGAAAGGCAATTGCATCCGAGATTCCCGGAGTTGAAGATTACGTAAGGTTGGGAATTCAAAATACTGAACAAACAGTGTCATACAAAGAAAAAAGAAGTGTGGAGGACGGAATTGTTTATGCCGGTCCTTCTTTTTTAAATGTATTCGATTTTAAGTTAAAAAAAGGATCAAAAAAGGATGGACTTGTCAGGCCCAATACCGTAATTATTTCTGAAGAGGCAGCCGGGCATTTTTTTAAAGATGAAGACCCTGTTGGCAAAATCCTCACCTTTGCTTCCGGTTCCAGTTTTGTAAATTGCGAAGTTACCGGAGTTCTGGAGAATGTCCCTCCGAATTCTCATATTCACTTTAAATACCTCATCTCTGATGCTACCTTGCCCGACTGGATGCAGGACTTCTGGTACCTCCACGAAACATATACTTATCTTTTGCTTTCTCCCGGGACGAATCCGGCAGACATTGAGGCAAGTTTCCCTCAAATGGCAGAAAAATATAAAACTGGTGATGCATTAAAAGAAAAAAGATGGGCAATTTCGTTGGTTCCATTAACCGGCATTCATTTACAGCCTCAAAAGCAGTATGAAAAGGAGGTGAAAGGAAGTCGGAGCTCACTGGTAACTCTTTTAATAATAGCATTTGTAATTTTAGTTACGGCCTGGATAAATTATGTGAACCTTTCCACTGCGCAATCTATGGAGCGTGCAAAAGATGTGGGAGTGAGAATGGTTTCCGGTGCTTTCCGGAGGCAACTTATCCGTCAATATATGATGGAATCGTGGCTGGTTAACCTGGCCGCTGTTTTACTTGCTTTTTTGTTTGTATTGATACTACGGCCGGGGTTTAATTATTTAATTGGATTTCATCCTGGCATATTCCTTTTGAAAATGCCCGTTTTTTGGTTCTTTTTTATCTTGTTTGTATGTTTAGGAATTGCAGTTTCTGGTTTTTATCCTGCTTTTATTATGACTCGTATAAAACCGTCTGTTATTCTCAGAGGGAAATATTCTAATTCCGGATCGGCAGGAATAACACGAAGGGCTTTGGTAGTCTTCCAGTTTACAGCGGCGCTTTTTTTAATTTGCGGAACATTTATTGTGTACCGGCAGGTACGATTTATGCAGCAGCAACCATTAGGTGTTGATATTGACCAAACCATTGTTTTGAAATATCCGGTAACCCGAAATGATTTAAATAAGCAGGTAACTCTTTTTGCTGATAATATTGAAGAAGAACCCTTTGTTCAGTCCGTGAGTCTTTCTGGTTCTGTTCCTGGCAAAGAGATTGCTTTTTTTGCCTCGAACCGGTTACAGGGGGCAGATCCGGGACAAAATCGAATCTATGAAATGCTTACCGTTGATGATCATTTTATTGAAACATTTAATTTTGAATTATTGGCTGGAAGGTCGTTTCATGAAGGATTTGGAGACGATCAAAGGAATATGCTGATAAATGAGGCTTCACTGGCATATTTGGGATTTAACAAGCCTGAGGAAGCTTTGGGGAAACGGGTGATACTTGAAGGAACAGATGGGCCTACCACAATCATCGGAGTGGTGAAAAACTGGCACCAGCAAGGCCTTACCAATGCTTTTACTCCCATTATGTTTATTCCCAATGGTCGTATCGGGTGGGTGCCTCCCCGGTTTATTGCTATAAAAACAACCGGGAAGAATTATGAAATGTACCTGAATTTGCTCCGGGAAAAATGGGATGAATATTTTCCGGAAGCCAGTTTTAATTATTTCTTTCTCGATCAGTTCTTTGATGACCAGTATAAAAGCGACAGGCGTTTCGGGAAGATTGTCTGGGTGTTTACTCTTCTTGCCTTTTTTATTTCTGTGCTTGGGTTGTGGGCGTTAACTGCATTTACTGTTGCTAAGAAAATAAAAGAAGTAGGTGTTCGGAAGGTGTTAGGTGCCAGGGCAATTAGCATTGTCTACCTGTTTTCAAAAGAGATTATTGCCCTTATTATGGTTTCGTTGGTTATTGCTACTCCTGTTTCTTTGTTTGTAATGAAAAACTGGCTGAATAATTATGCTTTTCATACTAAAATAAATCCATTTATTTATTTGGGAGGAGGAGTTGTTACCATCCTTGTTGCATTGTCGATAGTGCTGTGGCAAAGCTGGCGGGCAGCAACGAGGAATCCGGTGGAAGCGTTGAGGTATGAGTAGATGCCTATATATTTCACCAAGGGAGAGTACCGGGTAAAAACATAGTAATCAATTTAAACTTTTGTTTATTTTTTGCTTGTTCTTTTGACGTGAGATAAATTGAGGTATCTATTTATTAATATCTTTGCGTGGCCTATTGGAACTAAAGTAGATAGTAGCTCTCCGGTATGCTTTTCAATTAGCTATAGATGAAATGAAAACAATTAAAATTTTAATCCTATTTCTGGTATTTGCAGATATTTTTGCGTGTAGTAAGGATGACAATGCAGATTCCGATGTGGATTTTAGTGTCCTGGGTATAACATCGGTTACGGTTAACGGACAGCAATTTAACATCAATAATAATGTGATGCTGGATATTGAAGGGAATCACACTATTGTGGTTACAGGTACGCAAACAACAATGTCGGTAAAACATATGCAAATTGACTATGCCGTACAAACAAATTCTACAGACACATTTTCAGTAAATGTTGAAAGCGATTATCCGGTTGTTTCTGTTGTTACAAGTGAGGAGACAGTCGATAATTCAAAATCGGTTGTTATTGTTATTTCCAGAACCGGATACGACGAGCAGCTAACATATAAGTTTACACCGTTTACCATTTAATTGGTTAATTAACAGAGAAATATTACGAACTCTTCCCTAAGTGCTACCCTCTGAGCGATAAGCGGCACAGCTGCTTAGTCTGCTTCCTGGAAATGCAGAAATAAAAAACATCGTTTATGAAGAATAATTATTTTATAGAGAGGAGCATTGTTTTTATTATCGGACTATTTATTATGGCTCTGGGAGTTACTCTGTCAGTGAAAGCCAACCTGGGAGTTTCTCCCATTTCTTGTATCCCGTATGTCTATTGTTTAGAGTTTCCTTTCACGCTGGGGCAAACCACTATCATTTTTAATGTGTTTCTCATTTTGCTTCAGATAGCTTTGTTAAGAAAAAAATACCAATTGTTTCAGTTGATACAATTCCCGGTTGTGTTTCTTTTTGGCTACTTTATAGACTTTACAATGTTCTTGTTCTCCTGGTTAGAACCTGCACAATATTTAGGAAAAGCTTTTATCTGTTTGCTGGGGTGTATCGTGCTTGCTGTTGGGGTGTTTCTTGAGGTTAAATCAAAACTAACGTATCTTCCCGGAGAGGGGCTTGCTATGGCAATTACCAAAACATTTAATATTGAATTTGGAAAGTCAAAAATTGCAGTAGATAGCTCAATGGTAGTAATTGGTGTCATCAGTTCGTTTGTTCTTTTATCCGGGTTAGAAGGAATTCGTGAAGGAACAGTTGTTGCAGCTGTGCTGGTGGGATATATAGTTCGGTTTTTTAATAGCAAAATAAAACTTCCTGATAAATGGATATTTGCCCCTGATGTTCATAGCAAATCTGAGACACAGGAATTTCAATTGTCTGACAAACGGCTGGTGATAACTATTTCACGCGAGTTTGGCAGCGGCGGGCATGAGATAGGAAAAGCTGTTGCCAATAGACTTGGGCTTCCGTTTTTCGATAAAGAATTGATTCAACTCACTGCTGAACAGAGTGGTTTTACCAGGGAATACATCAATCAGCATGAACAGAAACTGGCTCATTCATTGCTTTATCAGCTTTACGAGCAGAATTATGCTTATATCAACGAAAGAAAACCCCCGCTGGAAGCTCTGTTTTTAATACAAAGCAAAATTATTCGCGATATAATCCGGAAAGAATCCTGTGTGATTGTTGGCCGTTGTGCAAATTTTGTTTTGAAAGATCAACCCGGTTGTTTTCATGTTTTTATTCATGCTGAGAATGAGTCCCGTATAAAAAGAATTGAACAAAAACAGGGAGTTGACACACATGCTGCGAAGAGAAAAATTGAAGAGATGGATCATGATAGGGCAAATTATTGCCGGCATTATACCGGAAAAAAGTGGGATGATGCCAGTAACTACCATCTTACGCTGGACAGTTCTTTATTGGGGATAGAAAAATCTGCGCAATTAATTATAGAAGCAGTTCATCATTTTCAGTCGATAGAAAAAGGGAAAGGCTTAGATGAAACAAACTGAGTGAATACAAGTAGTGTCTTTGGATGATGTATCCTTATTCGCTTTGATGTCGGTTTTAGTATTGAGAAAACCGTTCGTGATTTTTTCTTCTCTCATTACTCTCTACTTTGTACTCATATTACAATCTTAAACTTATACACTTCCTGGTTAAAGTGATTTGATTAAACCAGTGCCTTTTCAAAATTTTGTTGAATAGCTTTGAAAATAAAAAGCAAAGTGAAAATACAACATACGATTATTGCAATGGAAGTAGAGTAAAGAATGTTGCCAATTCCTACTAATGGAGAAACAATACTCCCCGAGAGAAAAGGTAAAAAACCAAGTATAGCAGATGCGCTTCCACTGTTTTTGCGTTCCAGGTTTAATCCCAGCGATGAGGTTGTAGGTAAAATCATTCCCAGTGAAATCATTTGTAAAAAGAAGACAGTTTCTAGCAAAATAATATTGCCGCCGGAGAGAAGAACAAGAGAAAGTAACGCTCCCAAAACTACCAATCCAATTCCACCGAAGATAAGTGCATTTTTTTCAGAGAAAAATGAAATAAACCAACTGCCCACCATAATTCCAAAAGCGTTAAATGCAAAACAAAGGCTAAACATAACGGGACTTAACTGGTAATGCTCCTGAAAAATAAACGGGGAAGCTGAAATATAAGAGAATAAAAACCCCATGGCCGAAGTTTGAGCCAGCACGTAAAACATAAATTTTCTGTTTTTCAGAATAGGGATAAAATTTTTAAAAGATGATAGCATATGGCCGTTAACTCTCTTTTCCTGAGTCAATGTTTCTTTTAATTTCAGGTTCAATAATAAAAGTATAACTCCTAAAAAGAACAGTGCCCAGAAAATTCCCTGCCACGTAGTGAAATTAATAAGAAACCCGCCAAACACAGGAGCAGCAATTGGCCCCAGGCCATTTACTACCATTAGCAATGAAAAGAAACGGGTAAGTTCCCTGTCTTTATACAAATCGGCTGCCACCGATTTTGAAATGACAACACCTCCGGATCCTGCAACTCCCTGGATGAACCGGAATAAAATAAAAATAACCACGTTGGTAGAGAAAATACAAGCGACAGTGGAAACGATAAAAACAAGCAGCGATAAAATTATCAGCGGTTTTCTTCCAAACTTATCACTAACCGGGCCGATAAATAATTGTCCGGCGCCAAGCCCCAGTAGTCCTGCCGTAAGGCTTAGCTGAATCATCGATGCTGAAGAGTTGAAATAGTCTGTAATAATGGGTAACGCCGGTAAATAAAAATCAGTAATAAAAGGGCCAAATGCCGATAGTAGCCCCATTACAATTAGTAAATATAATTTCGAATTTTGTGTCTTTTGCATGTTCTACTCTTTCAATGAAGGGCAAAGTAATCAAATCTTAGTGGTAAGATGTAGCCCGAAGGAAAGGGGATTTAACATTAATTTCAGATTTATCGGCCTGCTGACACACCGATTAGTTTGGTTATTTCTTCCACTCATTTAGTAACTCATAGTAGCGTTTCATTTCCGTATTCTCGGGTTCGGTGAGCCGGTAAACCATTAAAATTTGTTCCAAATGGGGAATGTCTTTTTGTTCTGCCAGTTGCCGCGTGTACGAGTAGCAAATAATACCAAGAAATCCCTTTAGACGCTTATAAGCCATTCGGTTCATGGTGTTTGTTTCTGATTTTACTTTCCCGTTGAGGGCAGAAATCTCGTTTTTCCACCAGTTTTCATCTTTCTCAAATAATGCTTGTCCATATGTATTTCTGTTGCTGAATTCAAGTTGTAAGCTTTTTGTAAGTTGCGAAAGCTGTTCGTGGTAATCGTTACTAATGGTTAGCTGATGAGTCACATCCTGAAATGAACCTTCTTTCTCAAAAGTTTTTACTGCGCTCATGTTACGACCAATGCAGGCGGCTTGTAATAAATCATCGTTGTTTATGAATGAATCGATTCGTAGTTTTTGTACTTCTGCAAATTTCTTTATCTGTTGCGTTGAAGCAGATTTATCTGCCATTTGAAACCAACCAAAAACATTGGTTAGTTTTTGAGGAGACGGCCATTCGTGAGATTCTTCGCTGAGTTCAATGTGTACATTCGCAGGAGTTGTTTTTGGTTGCAGAATATACGGGGCTACTTCCGGAAAATTAAAATCATCCATCCCAACAATTCCGGTTACGGGGCATTTTATTGCGGCAAGCTGCTGTTTCTCAGCAAACGCGCCGCATGCAATTACCCCATTTGTCCGATGGTTGACTGCATAATTCAATGCCATGCGTGCACCTCCCGAAAAACCAGCCAGGTAAATACGTTCTCCAACCGGATAGCGTTTTTTTATATCGGTAATCAATTCATTTAATTCCTGAATGTAATTCGGATCATTGTTTTGAATAAGGTTGGAGGCAACCAAAATTGCGGGGTAAGCAGAAACAGCTTCTTTTAAATGATTGATGGCAGTTTGCCCTGAACCATGCGAATCAATTGCAATAAGCAGCGGAAGATTGGGGAATGAATTGTCATGCAATGGGATAAATAAGTTATAGGTATGAGAAGGATTGTTTAAACAGGAATCTAACTTTTCTATTGTTGAATTTTGTTTTCCATTTTTTTGTGTTGGCTGGCAGGCAGCTAATGCTCCCAGCAAAATTGAAATAAAAGTAAAAAGGACTATGTTTATTCTGCGCATAACAAACAAATGTAATTTGAAGTAAACTCTTGATGCTAATATTTTCGTTTGCTAAAGTTAATCAAATAGCCTCCAACCTGTTTCGTTAATACAATTTGTCCCGGATTTCTTTTGGGAAATAATAATCTTCCTTGAGAAACCCGGGACAGTATTTTTTGATTATTTATTGAAATTCCGTCGCTCTATTTAATTTGCCACCAACTAATCCAGGTAACCAACAACCTGGTAGGCACGTTCTCCGTTGTAATGTACCCTATCGTACAAGATACCGTTGTATTCATAAAATATATTACCATCCAATTCTACTTTTTCATAATCAGCAGGTAAGGCATAAACAATAGCTCCAATCGGTGGAGTTTCAACAACGTATTCATTACCTGATTTGAGGTAGAAGGTACCTTCAAAATAGAAATAGTTTCTGTTGTTTAAGGAAACGCGTATATAACCGGCCGGTAAAATGTTGATTCTTAATCCTACTGGTGGCGCAATTTTCACATAGTTGTTGTTGTATCGTTTATAAAAGATTCCGGATTCATAGTAATAGTTTTTACTGTTATGAACAACCACTCTTGCATTCGGATGTGTATTGGGCCTAACTACTATCACCTTGGGCCGAGTCTTTTTGTAAGTTACTTTTGTGTGGTTAATGTTCTCATATGTTCTAGAGGGCCTGGAATTTACTGTAACACTTTTTACGGTTGTATTTTGATTTCGGCTGTTTCTGTTTTGAGATGTAGAGGTTTTTACTCCTGTTGTTCTCCTTTCTGAATCTCTGCGGCTTTGTGCATTTATACTTATTGTTGAAATAACTATTGCCGCAATAAGTAAAGTTTTAATTGTTTTCATGACGGTAATTTTTAACTTTTGTACTGTTCCCAGACAATAATCGTACAAAAAAATGAGAGAATTCCTGAAAATCTATGAATAGGCAATATTCCCATACCAAAACGGCTTTTTTGCCACCGGAAATGTCAATGCGACAAGTTTGATTTTAGAATTTTGAGAAGATTAAAAGCGGTTATTCTTTTTTCTGTAATAATAACTTGTCTTTTCATCTTTTATGTCGAAGGTGTAAATTTCTGAATTTTTGTGTCGATAAAGAAAGGAGAGCAATCCGATATCTCCTGCGCAGAAAAGGCTGTGGGCGCTCATTAATATTATCCAAAAATAAGTGCCGGATTGGTGAGAGTTAAATAGTATCCCAGTTAAGGTGATAGCTTGTATGGCAGCCAGCGGGGCCAAAGCTACAAAAGTAAATTGCGAGCGGTTTAGTACATGTTTATCAGCTTCGGCATAAAAAATAAATTTTTTGAGATACCCTCCGTATCTCACTTTAGGCGCCCCGGTTAATTTCAATGCAATCCCATGGATTCCTTCGTGAATGATAATCAGCAAGCTAAAGCAGAAAGCAAGTGTTAGCAAAGAAATAACCAATGGAGAGGGATTATTTTGAAAAACCAGAACAATTCCCCGCGTTAGAAAAAACATTCCAATAAGAATCATTACAAGTTGATAGATCATGTAGAAATAGATAATCTTTCCTCCTTCTGTAAGCTGTTCCATTACAAACGCCTTAATCTGCTTGTGATTTAGTTGAGCAACCAACTCAAATTTATCGTTGTTTTGTAATTCTTCAATGGCTGGATTGGACATGCTACTCGTAACGGATTATTTTGTATAAATCTTTTAAGTTGAATAATTTCAGGATAAAAGCAAAAAGAACAGAAGCCAATATGGTGAACAGGTATCCATAAAACCAGTTATGAAAATTTTGTGATATGGTTCCCAGTGTAACTACAATGCCAACAAACAGAATTAACTGAATAAAAAAACGTGTGCCCGGTTTCAATTGAAAAATGATAATGGCAAGGATAATCTGAGCTATTGCTGTTAATATTTGGGTAAGCAAACTGGCATAAGCCGAACCAAATGCCTGGTAACGGGGAATTAAAATCAGATTAAGGGTAATGTTTAAAATTACTCCAGCCAAAGCCATAAGGTTTAATTGCTTCATACTTCCGTTGGCGGTTAGTAATGTCCCAAAAATGTATGTACTGGCAATGCCTGTATATCCAATCATAAGAATGCCCAAAATTCCGGAGGAATGGTGTGTATTGGAATGATACAAGGCATCCATAATCTGTTCGTTGTAATAAACGCTGGAAATAGCAATAATTATGGCCGGAACAATCAGCAGTGTGTATGAAAGTTGCACCATCGGGCCAACAGCTTCTTTCTCTTTTATCATTTTAGCAAAAATGGGTAAAAGCAGCCCGCCAAACATAACGCCAAACATTGAAACGGCATCAAGCAAACGAAAAGCCTGCGCGTAGATCCCCGCCTGTTCTTTTCCGGTTGGGTCGGGAAGTAACCTTTCCAGCATTACCGAGTCGATGCGGTTGTAAAACGACATTAGTAGAATTAACAATGCATATGGGTACGATTTTCGCAAAAAAACAATAAAGAATTTCAGGTTAAACCGAATTTTTATTTTTCCTGATTTTGTAAGGACTATTATAAAAACCACTATCGTTGTAAAAAGATAAGCTACTGTTTGGGCATATACAAACCACTCGATGTTAAAATACGGGCGAAAAGAATGATTAAAAAGCAGGATGCTGCAAATACCAATCATAATACTCCGGTCGAGAATCGAGATTAGGCTGTCTGTCCTGAAATAGTGCAGGGCAGTAATGTTTGAACGCAGATATAATGTAAATGAAATTAGAAACTGATTAAAAATAAGGAGACCTAATAAATGTAGTTGCACCTTGTCATAACCAATAATCAGGGCAATTCCGATACTAAAAACGGCATAAACCAGAGCCAGTAGAAATTTTAACCCAACAATGTTTGAGAGATGTTTGGGCAGGAGAAAATTATGCTGGGCAATATTACGGTTATTGTAATTGGTTATTCCCACATCAAGCAAAATATTGAGCAACATCGAAAAATTTAAAAGAGAGAAGTACAAACCATAATTCTGGTCGCCAACCAGGTTTTGTACTGTACGATCAATCCCAAAAAACCAAAACGGCTTTATAAGGAGATTGAGGAAAACCAGTAATATGAGATTGGTAATAAATTTGCGTTTCAAAACCCGGTATTTAACATGTTGGTCGCATAATTTGAACGAATAAAAGTAAAAAATATTTACACAGACTTTGTACATTTACCCAAAATTGAACTGAAACTCTATGGTAATTGCCGTTAATACACGTCTGCTTTTAAAAGGAAAACTGGAAGGAATCGGCTGGTTTACCCTTGAAACACTGAAACGTATGACGCTTAATCACTCGGAGCATCATTTCATTTTTATTTTTGATCGCCCATACAATTCCGATTATATTTTTTCGGACAATATTACTCCGGTTGTAATCGGGCCTCCTGCACGTCATCCTTTTTTGTGGTACATTTGGTTTGAATATCGAATACCACGGGTACTAAAAAAGTACAAAGCCGATTTGTTTATTTCTCCGGATGGATACCTTTCATTAAGGACAAAAGTGCCCCAGCTGGCGGTAATACACGATATAAATTTTGTGCATCGCCCAGATGATTTGCCATGGTTAAAAGCAAAATATTACAATCGCTATTTTAAGAAGTTTGCAAAAGTTGCCAGGCGGATTGCAACCGTTTCTTTTTATTCAAAGGAAGATATTACTCGTTCGTTTAAAGTAGATTACGATAAAATTGACGTGGTTTACGATGGAATAAATCAGATTTTTTGCCAAACATCTAAAGAAGAACAGGAACTGGTTCGTGGAAAGTATTCCAATGGGAAACCTTATTTCTTGTTTGTGGGAGCTTTGCATCCGCGGAAAAATGTTTCGGGGCTGCTAAATGCTTTTGATGCTTTTAAAAGTATTGATACACACGATGTAAAACTGGTAATTGTAGGAGGGGAAATGCACAAAACCGGAGGGATTTTTGAAACCTATGAAAACATGCGGTTTAAAAGCGATGTGATTTTTACGGGACGTGTGGATACCGACGAGTTACACCAGATTTTTGGCGCAGCTATGGCTTTAACCTTTGTTCCTTATTTTGAGGGGTTTGGGATTCCTGTTGTAGAAGCGATGAGTTCAGGTGTTCCGGTAATTTGCTCCAACACAACGTCAATTCCGGAGGTAGGCGGAAGCGCTGTTTTGTATGCCGACCCGTGTAAAATTGAGCAAATTACAGAGGCGATGATAAAAATAGCGGGAAGTAAAGATTTGCGGGAAGAACTTATTAAGAAAGGAATGGTTCAGAAGAAAAAATTTAGTTGGGATGAAACGGCCCGGCTGCTTTGGATGAGCGTGGAAAGAGCGCTTCAGTGAGCAGTATTTAGTTCCGGTATTCAATCTCAATATCAGTTTTCAGTTAGCTATGACAAAACAGAAATTATTACCCTATTTTCAGAAGAATAAGATTGAAGCCGGTTGTGATGAGGCTGGGCGCGGGTGTCTTGCCGGGCCAGTGTTTGCAGCAGCAGTTATTTTGCCACCCGGTTTTGAAAACGAGTTGTTGAACGATTCTAAGAAACTTACAGAGAAGCAGCGTTATTTTTTACGTCCGATTATTGAGAAAGAAGCGCTCGCCTGGGCAGTTGCTCTTGTTTCCAACACTGAAATTGATGAAATAAATATTCTGAATGCTTCATTCCTGGCGATGAATAAAGCGGTTCAGCAACTGGAAAAAATACCTGAACATTTGCTGATCGACGGAAACCGTTTTCGTCCACGAACAAAAATTCCGTTTACCTGCATGGTAAAAGGCGATGGCCGTTTCTATTCCATTGCTGCAGCCTCGGTTTTGGCAAAAACGTATCGTGATGATTTTATGCTGCAAATTCATAATGAATTTCCGTATTATAACTGGGATAAAAACAAAGGTTACCCAACCAAAAAGCACCGGGCAGCAATTAAAGAATTTGGAACAACAAAGTACCACCGCATGTCTTTCCGCTTACTGGATGAACAGCTGGCTATTGATTTTAAGTGATCTTTGCATTTTTATTCAGATACAATTTTTTTCTTACCTCAGGCAACGTTTCAGAATTTTTCTGCATTTTAAGAATGAAAGAAACTTAAATAAAGCGATTTAGTGCAGATTCAAAAAATCATTTATAAATGTGTAAAAGGCGACCGACGGGCGCAGAAACAATTTTTCGATTTGTATGCCGACCGTTTATTTGCCGTTGCAAAACGGTATGCAGTCTCTGCTGGAAATGCTGAAGAAGCACTATTTCAGGCTTTTTTGAAGATTTTTACAAAACTAGCTGGTTTTGAATTTATAAATGAGGCGGCTTTGTTGTCGTGGTTATCGCGTATTGTAATTAACCAGGTATTAATGGATCGCCGGAGAGAGTTAAGCACACTGTATAAACTGGAAACGATTAATGAGGAACACCATGCAGAGTTGTATTACGAAGAACCGAATGATGAGGTCTTAATGGAACTGGTAAACGAGCTCCCTGAAGGTTACAAAACAGTTTTTCTGATGCATGTAGTTGATGGTTATGCGCACAAAGAAATTGCAGAAATGCTGGGCATTTCGGAAAGTACCTCGCGTTCGCAGTTTTTTAAGGCAAGAAAGTTATTACAAAAGAAATTGAATTACGATTATGGACAATCTGGAACATAAAATAAAAGAGGCATTTGCTAAGAACGACGCCCAAACATCTTTCCCGGGGAAAGACGCAATGTGGAACCGGATGGATGAAACAATGCATCGCTCAAAAGGAGTGGCGGCATGGTGGCGGGTGGCTGCTGTTTTTATCGGATTGTTTCTGGTGGCTGGTGTTTATGCCGGATTAAATTACCACTCAAAACAGCAAGTACGATTCGAGGGATTACAAAGTGAAAATGCAGAGTTGAGGCATACTATTGATTCGTTGCTTGCGATTCCGATTCAGCGAGCTGTTGACACAAAGATTGTGGAGAAAGTCGTTTACCGAGAGCGTGTTATTTCTGCAAAAAAAACAAATGCAGATTTGAGGTGGCAGAAGAAATATATGCAGTTAAAGGATTCAACTCAAATTTTGCTGACAAATCAGAAAACAGCATTTCAACAGGAAATAGAACAAAGGGAAGCAGAACTAACGAAAATAAAGGATGAACTGGTTGTTTTACAAAGCCAAAGTCAAAGCCAAAAGCAGCAGAAAAAAAAGAATGAGCCTTTTCAGTTAAAAAGTGAACGCGTGGAATTGGGCACTCAGAATAGTTCCGCTCCAAGAAATCCCGATATTGAACTAAAAATATTCCCTGGGAATTTTACAGAAAACAAAAACGATTTAAACAAATTACTTCTTAAAAATAAGTAGGCCATGAAAACAATTAAAACAATTATTTCAGTACTTTTTTTTCTATTTGTCGCACAATCGCTTACAGCCAAAAGCGATGTGTTTAAAGGCGACACTATTCGTTACCGATTTAATAAAATGTTGCTGGAAGTTACCAGTCCCAGTTTTGTTAATAATGGCCCGGATGAAATAAAGCTGGAGGAGCGAATAAAACAAATACAAAAAATTTTGGCGGAAATGTCGATTACCAAACCAGCAGAAGATGAGCGGATAAGCATATTGGTTCGCGAAATGGGAGATGATTGGAGCGTGTGGAATTATAAAGAACTGGAGTTGAAGATTGAAAAAAAGAATTCAAAAAACATGACCGTTTTTGATGATGGAACCGTTTTCGAAAAGGAATTTGGGCAATATTGCATATTTCTTACAACCCGGGAAGTAAATGTAAAAATCTATATAAATGATTTGGCGGATCTTGCCTCTTTCTCTTCTTCTGCCTTTAAAACAAGAATGAAAGAAGGAGAATTTGCTGTTACTTCCGAAGTAGGAAAGGATTACAGAAAATCGCCAGTGCTGGCATGTGTGGACTTAAGGGAAGATGAGCCTAAAGTGCATGTTCAGAATTCACCATATAAATCGCTGGATATGTTGTCTCTCAACGGAGGAGTTGGCTCGGGTTGGGTGAAGAATACATTTGTATCAGATATTAATTTTCGGTTGGGATTGGGATTTGCGCGAAAAGGAATGTTGAAAAATATTTATGCGGTTGAATGGAGCATGATGTATGACTTTTCATCATCTACTGAAAATAAGTTTTTTGAACTGAACCATTTTGTTTCGTTGGGCTGGGAGCATAATTTTTCAAACTCACCATTAAAAGACAAGTGGTACGGATTTTCTGCCGGTTACCTGGTAAAACGCAATAACGATTTTTTTAAGAAAAATACTTTTCGTGTTTCTGTAAAAAAGAAAGTGAATGATTCCATTAGCTTAAAACCGGAGCTTTATTTTAACGATTTCCTCAAAAATGTATACCCGGGAATTCGGATTTTGGTCGATTTTTAAAATATACAGAAATGCGTTAAAAAAATAGAGGGACGATGCAGTAAAAACTTGCTCCGCCCCTCTACTTATTTGATAATAATAATTTTATTCTTTTTGAAAAAGAATAGCCAATCCTGAGTTTGCAGCAATTTCAAATGAAAGAGAGGAATCTGCCTTTACTTCTTTGTTTTCAATTTTTACCTGGGTGGTTGATTCCGATTCCGGATCGTAAGAATAAATGGTTGCTGTGTAATTACTGCTGGCATCTAAAAAAGATAGATCCAAAGCCAGCGAATGTGCTTCTTCTCCTGTTAACGAACCCAAAAACCATTCGTTGCCTGATTTTCGTGCAATCGTAGCATATTCTCCAATTTTGCCTTCCAGCACTTTTATATCATCCCACACGGTTGGCATTTCTTTGAAGAAGGCAAGTTCCGGAACATCCTGAATGAAACCTTTTGAACCGGGGACGTCTCCCATTACATCCGATGAATTTGGCGGACGGTCGTACCAGTACAAAAATTGCCACGGACTGTACATCATAACTGCTTTTGCCAGTTGCGAAACATGTCCGCCCATGGTTTCGGTAACGCGGGGTGCAAAATAGCAAATGGTATTATCGGCAGCGCCAGCCAGCATACGGGTAAACAGTGTGATTGAAGTATGCTTGTTCGTCGGGCTTTCCTCATCGCCGCGAATTCCTTCCTGCGTCATTAAATTGGGGTAGGTTCTCGAAAAACCGGTAGGCCGGTATTCATCGTGAATATCTACCATTAATTGATTTTCTGCTGCTTTCTTCACAGCCTCGTGTAACCAGGTGGTCCATTCCTGCGAACCAACCTGAACGAAACCGTATTTAACACCTTTTATTCCCCACGATTTATATAAGGGCAAAATTTCATCCAGCTGTTTTTCCAAAGCACGGCGGTTCACATATAAAATAACACCAATACCTTTGCTTTTTCCATAGTCGATTACTTTTTGCAAATCCAGCGGGCCGGGCGAACGTTTGGGGTCTACTGTAATGGTCGTCGCATCCGATGTTTCTTCGTACTCGTTGCCGTACCATCCGGCGTCAAACTCTATGTATTGTAGTCCGTTTATAGCAGCAAAATCAATACAGGCGATTCCTCCGTTGGTTGTTAATGTTACTTCTCGAATTACTTTTCCCGGTTTAATCCACGACACGTCATCGATCGCACAAGGAGCGTTGAGGTTTTGCAGAAAGTAGTTGTTCTCGAGCAATTCACCTGGCGAGTTGCCAATCATGATTGTTCGCCAGGGTGTTGTATATGGAAGTTGGATGGTTGGTGCATCATGCAAAGCGGCAACCAGTGTATTTCCCATTTCTCCTGCTTGCAGTTTCATGCGTGAAAAATCGATGAGTTTTGCTTCTCCAATAGCCAGGAATTTATTTCCAGCCTCAACTACGAGCGGACGCTCTGCAGGTTCTGAAATAGAACTTACAGGAACCTTGTGGTATTCTGATTGGGCGCGGTCGGAAACCCAGCACTGGTAGTCTGCTTCAAAAGTAAAGCCGGTTAATTCTTTTTCAATGGTAAGCGAACTTACTTCCTTTTGTGGTAAAATAGTATAATTAAAAGCTACTCCTTCGTTGTAAACCCGAAATGTGATGTCGAATTCCTGTGCAGATGAATCATTTTCTTTTAAGTGGATGGTTACCTCATTGTATTTGTCAGTGATTTTTGTTTGTTCACCATATACGGGGCTCCATGTATTATTTACTTCCTTTGTTTCTGACGAAAGGATTGTAACATTTTTACCAAGTCTGGGTTGCCCTTCTACCTCAAATCCTAGAGCAGAAGGCTGAATGAGCACAGAGTCATTGCTGAGTACGGAATAAGTTGCCGCAGAAGTTTCGTCTATACTAAAATGAAGTTGAATGTTTCCGTCAGGACTATTGATTGAAATGGTTGATTGGTTACTACAAGCGAAAAATAAAAGTACGCTTACAACAAAAAGTAGATTTTTCATTTTTTTGAATGGCTTAAATTAGTGTCTGCAAAGTACAAAAGAAAAAGAGAACTGGGAAAGTGTAGATATTGAATTTCCATCAATCATTTAGCCATTTGGTTTTTTTGAATATTTTACCTTATAATTGTGCATATATTATGACATAATGATCTATCAAATCTATTTACTTATCCTAATTAATTGTCAAACGCGTGTGGCTTAAATAGTGTTTTTTTTCATTTTCTGCCACTGTTGATCTATTTTTACAAAACCTAAAAATAATAGACATGGAGAAAACAAAGCATATTGTAATTATTGCCACACCGATGACTTCTATTCTTGATGTAGCAGGGCCGTTGGAGGTTTTTGCAAAAGCAACTGATTATATAAAGGATAATTTTCCGGCGATAAACCAACCCTATACAACACATGTTTTGTCTATTGATTCCTCTAATACGGTGAACACTTCCTCTGGTTTGCCAATCGTGTGCGAAGGAGATATCAACTCTGTTAATTATGAGATGGATACTCTTTTAATTGCCGGAAGAGGGGCTCCTGACGAAAAGGCCCTGCAACAACTATTGACGTGGCTGAAAGAAAATGCGAGTAATGCGCGTCGTATTGGTTCAATATGCGCCGGTGCTTTTGTTTTGGCAGAAGCCGGAATTCTAAAGGGGCGAAGGGCTACCTCTCACTGGCAGGTTTGTGATAAACTGGCCAATCTTTATCCGGAAATAGAAGTGGAAGAAGATTCGATTTATGTAAAAGATGGAAACGTATATACTTCGGCGGGAATATCTACCGGGATGGATTTATCGCTGGCCCTGGTTGAGGAAGACTACGGGCGCGATGTGGCGGTAATGGTGAGCCGGGTGCTGGTACTTTATTTAAAACGTCCGGGCAACCAATCGCAGTTTAGCAATATGCTAATGCACCAAACAACTAGTTACGAGCCTATTCAAACGGTTCTGGATTGGGTTATTGAGCATTTGGATGAAGAGATTAGCGTAGAATTATTGGCTGAAAAAGCTGCAATGAGCCCCCGGAATTTTGCCCGCGTATTTCTTCGGGAAGTAGGTATTACTCCGGCAAAATATGTTGAAAAGGTTCGGTTAGAAACAGCGCGGCGACGACTGGAGGAAACAAACTTAACCATTGATGAGATATCAAACGAGTGTGGTATTAAGAATGCCAACGGATTGCGTCGTTTATTTTTGCGTTATATGCGAACTACTCCCAGCGATTACCGTAAAAATTTCACCACTGCTTTGTCTTTATCTCCTGCTTAGACAGAAGTGTAAGCCCTTATTTTAGACAGCCTGATAAAAACTCAAAGTATTTAAAGCTCTTAACTTACTTGGTTTTTACCAACTTCAGGTTTAAACCTGAGGTTAGGTTCAGAGGTTAATCTTATATTTTTATTTTAAACTTCCAAAGTAAACAGCTGTTCGCACCATTTGCGAAACAAAAGACATTTCGTTGTCGTACCAGGAAACTGTCTTAACCAATTGTTGATCGCCAGCCGTTATGGTTTTGGTTTGGGTGGCATCAAAAAGAGAGCCGTAGTTTATTCCAATAATATCTGAAGAAACAATCGGATCCTCGGTGTATCCGTATGATTCATTGGCTGCCGCTTTCATTGCAGAATTGATTTTTTCCACTGTAGTTGTTTCTTTCAATATTGTGAATAATTCAACAACCGATCCTGATTGAACAGGAACACGCTGTGATGAACCATCCAGTTTACCGGCTAACTCAGGAATTACCAAGCCGATGGCTTTGGCTGCACCTGTAGTATAAGGAACAATATTATTTGCAGCTGCTCTCGACTTTCTGTAATTAACTTTTGGATCAGGTGTGTCCAGTAAAGGTTGTGAGTTGGTGTAGGCATGAATGGTTGTCATTTGCCCGGCAGCAATTCCAAATGCATCATTTAGTATTTTGGCCATTGGCGCTAAACAGTTGGTAGTACAGGAGGCACAACTAATCAATTGGTCAGTAGCGTCAAGCAGTTGGTGATTTACGTTATAAACGATGGTCTTTACATCTTTGTCTGACGGGGCCGAAATAATTACTCTTTTGGCTCCCGCTTCCAAATGGGCCGATGCTTTTTCACGCGACTCAAAAATGCCTGTACATTCCAACACTAAATCTACATTTTGTCCTTTCCATGGTAATTTGTGAGGATCTCTTTCAGAATAAACAGTGATTTCTTTCCCGTCTACAACGAGTGAGTTATCCTTGTGTGTAACACTCTTGTTGAAGGGGCCCTGTGCAGAATCATATTTTAACAAATATGCTAACATCGATGGTGAACTTAAATCGTTGATTGCAACTACTTCCAGCTTGTTATTGTTGGTAATCTCACGGAAAGCCAGTCGGCCAATCCTTCCAAATCCATTAATAGCAATTTTAATCATAATTCTATTTTTTTGTTTTCTTAATTGTTACAATACAAAGTTACAGTAAACTTATTTTGTCTCAAATGACAAAAAAGCGTCAAAAACTGCCATGTTTAAGATAAGACAGAAAACACTTTAGGGTTAGTTTACAAAACATGCGGTGAGTATAATTCTGACAGATAATGAACTCTTCTGTTTTATAGCAGGAACAATTTCTTTTCTTCAAATTATTTGTTACTTTTCATAATTGCAATTTGCGATTTACAAACCCGTAATATGACATTTGGTAGAAGATTATTTGTACTTGAGATCTTCCTGTTTTTGCATTGTAATTTGTTTGCACAGGAAGTTACATCAAGAAAATATTATCAGGCTGTGCAGGATGTTTTTTTTACGGAGCTGGTGTATCCTCAGGAGGAGGGAGAATTACAGATTTCGTGCACCCCGGGATATAAGAAAAGTGATGAGGCAAATCAGTTTTCTCTTCCTTTTCTTGTTGAATATGGAATAACAGACAGGTGGCAGGTTGAACTTTCCTGGAATTCGTTTGAGAATCGTTTTTTCGGTTCAGAGCCAACAGCTCGTGGCATTGGAAATTTGGAGGTGGGTACCCAGTTTAGTTTTATGAATGTTCGTAATTCGAATTTTCATGCTGCATGTGGTTTTGAGGTTGACGTACCACTGGGTAATGAAGAACTAAGTGAAGATAGTTGGGAATATGCTTCGTATATATTGGGAGCGTTAGATCTCCCTATGGTAAATAATTCGCAGCTTTTTGCGAAGGCCGGTATTGGGTTTTTATCCGAGGCTGCAGATGAAAATGAGTTGAATTTTAGTGGTGGGATATTTGTTCCTTTTAATAAGGTGGTAATTACAAGTGAATTAAGTTGGTGGGGCAGTTTTAAAGATGAAAACAATGAAAATCAATTTTTCTTCACGCCAGGAGTTGTAATTAATTTGCCGGGAGCATGGGAAACCGGGGTGGGAATTCCTGTAGGATTAAATAAGAAATCGGATAAATTTATGATTCTGGCAGTTCTGACATTTGAATTCGGATTAATGGATAATGATGAATGATGGTGGTTTAAATGTATAAATTTTTATAGTATGAAAATCTGGAAGCGAATTATTCTGGGGTTTATATCTGTGATAGTAATAATGATAATTGTTGATGCCAATGCCTTGAGGAATAATATTCAAATTATTAGCGACGTAAATCATCTGGAGCATTCAAGGCGAATTGAGTTTACGGAATCAAACAAAACAGCTTATCTCATTCAGTATGTTGAATCAAATTTAAGAGAGCTGTTTCTTGAAGTAGATTCGGGAGAAAGGCATGAGGAAATAGTATTGGCAAGAGAAAATATTAATTCCAATATAGCTTCGTTGTCTCAATCTATTAGTAATCTACGTAAAGCAACTCAAGCCGGTTACTCACTTTCAATAGATGAAGATGAGCAAAACGGGGAACTGGAAGAACTTGTCTTGCTTGATTCTCTGGATGTGTATCATTCTGATTTTGTTTACAATGTAAATTTGATTTTGGAGTTGCTGGATAGCAATGAGTTGGAACAGGCGGAGGATGATTTTGAAATCAACTTAGAGCCTGATTCACGAAAAATGCAGGCTTTGGTATCCGTAATTGTTGATGATGCAGAGGAGGAAGTTTCCTGGGCAATTAATCAATTGAATGTAAAAGTTGATAAGTCTATTAAACTCGGTATTTATTTGACTATATTGAGTATATTGTTATCGTTAGCCATCGGTTTATATATCTCAAAATCCATTTCTGAGCCGTTGTATAAACTTATTTCAGGAACTCGTGAAATTGGGAAAGGGAATCTGGAAACTACGGTTAATCTTAAAACAAAAGGGGAGTTGCAAATGCTTGCCCATTCATTTAATGAGATGGCTAGTGAGTTAAAGGATAGAATGAATGCTATTAATAAATTAAATGAGGAACTGGAAGAATCTAACCATGCCAAAGACAAATACTTTTCAATTATTGCGCATGATTTGAAGAATCCTTTTAATGCAATTCTTGGTTTTACCGATCTGCTGGTTGATCAATATCCAGATTTTAGTGAAGAAGAACGACATACAATGATTTTGGAGCTTAATAAATCTTCAAAGGTAGTATACGATCTTTTAGAGAATTTGCTAACATGGTCGCGGTCGCAAAGTGGTAAAATAGAATTAAAGCCACAGGAACTAAAATTGAGTCCGATTGTAGAGAAGGGGATTCTTTTTTATGGTGGAAATGCTGATCGTAAAAAGATATCTATTATCAATCATGTTTCAGATGAGCTAACTGTTTTTGCTGATAAATTTACACTAAGTGTTATTATTAATAACATTCTAAACAATGCTATAAAATTTACCCATGATGGGGGAAAAGTAATAATCTCGGCCTATAGAATGAATAAGCAAGTTGAGATATGTATTAAAGATACTGGGATTGGTATGAGTCAGACAGTTGTAGATTCACTTCTGCAATCAAAAAGAATAGGGTCTACTCCTGGAACAAAGAATGAAAAAGGGACAGGTCTGGGGATGACCTTAATAAAAGATTTTGTGTCAAAGAATAATGGGATACTTGCAATTGATAGTATTCCTGGGAAAGGGACCAGTTTTAAAATTACTCTTTCCACGCATCAGACGGAACTTTATTCTATTTTGTCTAAATAGAAAATACTGCTTCATTCTGATTTTGCATTACAACAAAATCGCCTGTATTGGTTCCTGTTTTTTCTGCAATTACCGGGCATTTTATCATAAGTAGATAAAACAATCGCCTGTCTTTTTCATACATTAACCCTTCGTAATTGCCCATCCCTTTTGAGATAATCAGGTCAGCGGTATTGTAGATTTCTCTAAAGCCATTACTTACCCGGTGTAACAATGTCGAGGGGGAGTCATCGCCGTTACTGATTAAGCGGGCATACTTGTTTATTCCAACTTCCAGCGCCTCTTTTTCTGTAGCATCATTCAAAATAGGAGAGTCTCGGTGAGCAAACCATACATTCGGATGAGAAATGGTTTCCAGAAACAATTTGTCCAGAACAATTTCTCCGCAGTTATCGCCTAAATAAAGAATTGTTTTTGCCTGGCTAATTTTATCTTTTAGTTGTAATGAATGATCGATGGCAAAGTCAGAGGCAAGAACCTTATTTATAGTGCTTTCAATGTCAAAGTGCGTAGTTGGCCCAAAATCAATAATATTTCCGGCAACAGCTAAGCGGAGTGAAGTATTAAACGGATCTGCAGAAGTTGCGATGAGTGCTTTAAATTCATCGTATCGCTTTAGCAATAATTGATTTCCTTCCTCCTTTTCTTTTGCATATGGATCTTTTATGTTTGAAAAACCTTTTAACCTTGCAATAATGCTTCGCGTTGTTTCCGGGGAAAAAAAGTTCCTTTTGCTTGCTTTTGCAAGTTCTTCAATCATTTCTCCCATTAAATTATCCCGATCCTGTTCTGCTATCCGGAATTTCTCAAATCGTTGTTCCAGCGATTTTATTTGACAAATAAGGCATTTGTAATTCATATTAATAAAATAGAAATATCACTAAATTAAACAAATGTTTATAATTATTTGCTCTTAAAGGATATATTGTAAAATTTTAATGGCATGTTAACAGCAATTAAACAATGAGGCTAAACACAAAAATTAACTCCCCTTAACATTGTTAAACAATTTTTAAAACAATAATTCTATAAGTTTGCTCAGCGTTAGACAATTCAACAGTAGTTAGTTACAATAAATTTTACATTTACATATTTGTAGTTGAATACAATGAATAATTTGTAAGCTTTTTCATAAAACTTCGGTTTGTTTACGTTTGCCGAAAACAGATATGTTTTATTTTTTCGCAAGTGTGGAATAGATAAAAATGGTATTTTGATGAAAAATTTGTACGTAATACTTTGGGTAATAAATTTCTTTATTGGAACAGGTTTACTTTCCGGTGAGTTGCAGGAAGAAGGTCATTTTTCGTCCTTTCCGAAACACAACGTGTATTTTGAATCTTGTAATACAGATGAGAATATCCAACACCACACAAAAGCTTTTCCGGACTTTGATTTTGAGTTTTTTATTTCTGTGGATAACCTGGTTCAGCTTCCTGTGCATGGGAACAGAAAAAAAGTCTATAGTCTCATCTTTGCCTCACAAATATTAGAGTTACCAGCGCTATGTGATCTTCCCCCACCTTATACCGTTTAACTGTTTAAAAACAATGTAACTCGACCTTCTTTTTTATAAAAGTGAGGAGAATTTATACATTCAATTATAAGGCAAATCATTATTTATCATAATTACTAATTCATATATGGAGGATAAGTTTATGAAACCCGTAAAACTATTCACTCAATTGTTTTTATCCACAATTTTCGGGATAATTATTTTTCAGAGCAGTGCTGCACAATCGAACGACAGCATTGAGTTATACACCCCGTACACTAAAGTATCCGTTTCGCCGGGAAGTTCTGTCGACTATTCCATCGACCTGATCAACAACAGTAAGGCAACGCAAAGTAAAGACATTGCTATTACTTCTTTTCCAAGGTCATGGAAATATTCATTAACCGCCAGTGGCCTAAATATTAAAAGTTTAGCCATACTACCTGGAGAGAAGAAAAACATGAAACTGAAAGTTGATATTCCTTATAAAGTAAATAAAGGGAATTATGTTTTTTATGTAAAAGCTAATGATATTGTTTTGCCTTTAACTATAAATGTTTCGTCGCAGGGCTCAAATGAAACGGAGTTTACTTGCGACCAAACCAATATGGAGGGGACTCCGAAATCATCCTTTTCGTTTAAAGCTGTTTTGAAAAACCGAACATTGGCCAAGCAGCAATATGCACTAATGGCTAGTCCGCCAAGAGGATGGACAGCTGAGATGAAAGCCAATTATAAACAGGCTACATCAACCGAAGTAGATGCCAACAGTACAAAAGATATCACTATTGATGTAAAAGCACCATCTAGAGTTACAGCCGGCAAATATAAAATTCCTGTAAAAGCCGTTAGTGGCTCTACTTCTGCAAGTCTTGAATTGGAAGTAGTTATTACCGGTACATTTGATTTAGAGCTAAGCACTCCAACCGGATTGCTAAGTGATGAAATAACCGCAGGAAGCGAAAAAAAGTTGGATTTGGTTATAAAAAATACAGGCTCAGCTGATTTAAAAGACATTACCTTATCGGATAGTAAGCCAACTAAATGGGAAATTAGCTTTGACCCAAAAAAGATTGGGAGTTTACCGGCAGGGGGAACCGAACATGTAACAGCAAATATTAAAGCCGATAAAAAAGCCATCCCTGGCGATTACGTAGCCAAAATAACAGCAAAAACTCCGGAGGCAAATTCTGAAGTTACATACCGGATTACTGTTAAAACTCCCATGCTGTGGGGCTGGGTTGGTGTTTTAATTATTGTTATTGCTTTGGGAAGTGTTTTTTACCTGTTTAAAAAATTTGGAAGGAGGTAAGCCGTGGCTGAACCCATTATACAATTGGTTGATTTAACAAAGAAATACGGTGATTTTACTGCGGTGGATCATCTGAACCTGACTATCAGCAAAGGTGAAATATTTGGATTGCTGGGGCCAAATGGCGCCGGGAAATCAACCACCATTCTTATGATGCTGGGGTTAACTGAGCCTACATCGGGGCAAGTTGAAGTGTGTGGAATCAATTCAACACTAAATCCCATAGAAGTGAAGAGGAGGGTCGGTTACCTTCCTGAGGATGTTGGTTTTTATGACGATCGTTCGGGGATTGAGAATTTAGTTTACACCGCCCGCTTAAACAGTATTCCCGAGAAAGAAGCTACGGAAAGTGCAAAAGAGCTTCTTCAGCGGGTAGGATTGGCTGAGGTAATGCATAAAAAGACCGGGAAATACTCTCGGGGTATGCGGCAGCGACTTGGGCTGGCCGATGTTCTTATAAAAAGACCGGAAGTAATTATTCTGGATGAACCAACATCAGGGATAGATCCGAAAGGTGTTCAGGACTTTTTGCGCCTGATTGTTGAATTGCGTGATGAACATGGGATTAACGTATTGTTCTCTTCTCATAACCTCCATCAGGTGCAACAGGTTTGCGATCGTGTGGGGATTTTTGTACAAGGGAAATTACTTGCTTTGGGAGACATTGAGTCCCTATCAAATGAGCTGTTTACCAAAGGAATGTATCTTATTGAAGTTGGGATTGAAGAAAATTCTCATCCCAATGGAACGGATAAACAACAGTGGTTGCAGGAGTTGTTGTTGCCCATTGAAGGTATTGAAAATATTTCAATAGCGAAAGATCGTTTTGAGATTCAATGTACAAGTGATCTTTCCGCTTCTATTGCGAAGAGAATTGTGGAGTCGGGGGCAGGTTTAAGTTTTCTGAACAGGCATGAATACGGGCTCGATGCCATTTATAACCGCTATTTTGAAGGAGGAACAAAATAATGACAAATAATACATCAGATAAAGAAAAAAGCAGGGTTGCAAAAAGAGGGGGGAGTCCATTCTGGGTAATCGTACAAAAGGAAATCTCCGACTCTATAAGGAGCTGGCGTTTTATTATTATGGTTGCGCTAATCGGGCTAACTTGTATGGGCTCGCTCTATACTTCCCTTACAAATTTTAGTTCTGCTATTAAACCCAATGATCCGGCCGGAAGCTTTTTCTTCTTGAAACTTTTTACTATTTCCGACGGTACCTTGCCTTCGTTTATTGTTTTTATTAGTTTTTTAGGTCCGTTGCTGGGAATTACCCTTGGTTTTGACAGTATAAATTCTGAAGAAAGAAAAGGTACTTTGAGCCGTGTTGTTGCCCAGCCTGTTTATCGCGATTATATTCTGAATGCAAAGTTTGTTGCAGCACTCGTTTTGTTGAGTGTGCTTATTTTTGCTCTTGCCTTTTTAGTTATGGGTTTTGGCCTTATTTTTATTGGAATCCCACCAACACTGGAAGAGTTTTTGCGCATTTTGATATTTGTTTTGGTGAGCATTGTTTATGTCGCTTTCTGGTTAAATTTATCAATTCTGTTTTCAGTTAAATTCCGCCAGGCAGCAACTTCGGCATTGTCCGGAATATCGATTTGGCTTTTTTTTAGCGTGTTCTTTAATATGATTGTTAATTTAATTGCCAAAAGTATTGCACCGCACAATGTGTATGCGCAAAGTCAGGTGCTTCATTTTCAGAACACAATATTGCATTTAATGCGGCTTAATCCGGGGCAGCTTTTTAGCGATGCAACTACTACTCTTTTGGTTCCATCGGTTCGAAGCTTGGGGCCATTAACCATGGAGCAGATGAGTGGAGCCATTCCCAGTCCGCTTTCTTTGGGCCAAAGCCTGATAATGGTTTGGCCGCAGGTAACAGCACTGGTTGCCGGAACTATAGTATTTTTTGCTATTGCATATACCTTATTTATGCGCCGGGAAATCCGTTCGCGCTAGTTTGAACCTAACCGTTTCCTTTCCTTTCGTAACAGAAGGGAAAGGTTTTTTCTTTTTATTGTGTTGAGGAAGTTGTTTTCTTGGAATAAAAAGCAGTGTTCTTGATTGAAAATTCAATCATTGCCCTTTCTTGAATTGGGCGTAAAGTTTATTGGCGAAAATAAAGTCATTCAGCTTTTTGTTGTCGCTTTTCAGGATGTCTTCTTTAGATCCCTCCCACTCTTTTTCTCCTTTAGAGATAAACAAGATAGATTCTCCAATTTCAATTACAGAATTCATATCGTGAGTATTAATAATCGTTGTCATCTCAAATTCTTTTGTAAGCGTTTGTATAAGCTGATCAATAACTGTTGACGTTTCCGGGTCGAGCCCTGAATTAGGTTCGTCGCAGAATAGATATTTGGGATTTAAGGCAATGGCGCGTGCAATGGCCACTCTTTTTTGCATTCCTCCGCTAATTTCGCTGGGAAACAGATGAAAGGCCTGTTTATCAATGCTTACATGTTCCAGACAGAATTCTACCCTTGCCTGTTTTTCTTTCTGAGACATAGTGGTAAACATGTCTAGCGGAAAACGAACATTTCCTTCTACCGAAATGCTGTCAAAAAGGGCGCCTCCCTGAAAAACCATCCCAATCTCCTGGCGCATCTTTTTGCGTTCTTTGTTGCCCATTTGTGTTAGGTTGCGGTCGTTGTACCAGATTTCTCCGCTATCAATTTCAAATAGTCCGAGTATCGATTTTAGCAAAACGGTTTTCCCCGAGCCACTTCGCCCGATAATTAAATTAGTTTGCCCTTTTTCGAAACGATTGGAAATGTTTTTGAGTACGTCGTTTCCTTCAAATGATTTATATAGATTTTTGACTTCAATCATGTTAATAACAACCGGGTTAATATTAAGTCGAAAAACAGAATTAATATGTTTGTATTTACCACTGCCCTTGTGCTGGCTTTGCCCACTTCAAAAGCACCGCCCTGCACATAATAACCAAAATAGGCCGGTACCGATGCCACCAAAAAGCCAAATACCAGCGATTTTATAATCGAAAAAGTTATGTAATAGGGATGAAAGAGGTACTGTATGCCTTCAATATACTCGGGAATGGTAATAACGCCTGAAAGCGGACCGGTAACCAGGCCTCCCATTAAACCAAAAAATACGCTTAAAATGTAAAGCATGGGGAAAATAAATACTACAGCTACAATTTTAGGCAGAATAAGGTAACTGGCTGAATTTACCCCCATTATTTCCAGAGAGTCGATTTGTTCTGTTACACGCATGGTACCAATTTCGGAAGTTATGTTCGAACCAATTTTTCCTGCCATAATCAGCGCCAGCATGGTAGATGAGAATTCAAGAACAAGCGTGTCGCGCGTTCCCAGTCCAACCAATTGAGATGGGTATAGTGGGTTTGATAAGCTGTAGGCAAACTGAATAACCATAATTCCGCCTATGAAAATCGAAATAACCATGACAATTCCTACCGAATTTATACCAAGGGCTTCTATTTCGTGAAACAACTGGCGGATATACATCCGATGCCGCTCCGGACGGGCAAAAACCCTTTTTAGCATATAAAAATACCGGCCAACATTGAAGAAAAACTTCATACTAAAGATTTTGGTTAAAATTACAACATAAATAGTTGATTCAAAATTTTGGATTCAGTAAATAGCAAGTGGAGAATAGTAAAATATCATTTGAATATGAGATATTATTTATAATTTTGGTTATTTTGACTCAGATAAAACAGAAGCACAGATGGATAACACATATTGTATTATTATGGCCGGTGGTGTAGGAAGCAGATTCTGGCCACTTAGCCGAATAGCTAAACCCAAACAATTTTTAGATATACTTGGCACCGGCAAAACTTTAATTCAGCAAACATATGACAGGTTTTCTCAGTTTATTCCTGATGAAAAATTTCTGATTGTTACCAATGCATTATACAAAGATTTGGTGCTGGAGCAGCTTCCGCAAATAAATGAATCGCAGGTGTTGCTGGAACCTCTTCGTAGAAATACGGCTCCATGTATTGCCTACGCAACTTATAAAATTAAGTCGATGAATCCGGAAGCCAATTTGATTGTGGCTCCTTCGGATCATTTGATTTTAAAAGAAGAGGAATTTATAAGGCAAATAAAAAAAGGAATTGAGTTTGTTAAAAACAACGATGCTCTTTTAACATTGGGCGTAAAACCCAACCGTCCGGAAACGGGTTACGGTTATATTCAAATAAAGAACCAGGTTGATTTCAATGAGTTTGACAATCTACATAAGGTAAAAACTTTTACGGAGAAACCAGATTTGGAAATGGCCAGGGTATTTATTGAAAGCGGGGAATTTTTCTGGAACTCCGGTATTTTTATATGGAAACTTTCTACAATCGTCGAGGCATTCGATACACATTTGTATGAAGTATCGTCGTTGTTTTCCAAAGGGGGGAAACTTTATAATACAGAAAATGAGGTGCATTTTATTGCCAAAGCGTATTCTGAATGCAAAGGAATTTCAATTGATTATGGCATTATGGAAAAAGCACAAAATGTATATGTTCTTACTGCTGATTTTGGATGGAGCGATTTGGGTACCTGGGGTTCTTTGTATGAAAACAAGGAGAAAGATGAAGATGGTAATGTAATTAATGGCGACAACATACTAACCTACGATACCAAAAATTGTATTGTAAACCTCTTGAGCGAGAAAGTAGCTGTTTTGCACGGGCTGGATGGTTATATTGTAGCCGAGTCTAACGACACGCTTATGATTTGCAGGAAAGAAGATGAACAGCAAATAAAACAGTTTGTTACCGATGTTCGTATAAAAAAAGACGAATCGCTGGTATAGGATTCATGCTATTTGCTCCAGGGAGTGATGGCTTTTGCCCCAAATTGTTTCGCTGTAATTTTATTGATGTGTACTTTCATTACTCCCACATTTCTTACTGCCGGTCCGTTGAATTTGAATTCCAGATCGCTGTACTGGCTCATTATTACTTTTAAACAACGATCTTTTTCATCGTATTCCTCCACAAAATCCAACGTTCCTTCTACCAAAACCGATTTTGACTTTACCCGGTAACTGCATCCTACACGTTCGTTTTGCCAGACAATTTCTTCTCCCAACGTCCAGTTTATGCAGATATTTGGATTCTTTTTTATTGTATCCCACATTCTGCCTTCCTGCGCCGAATGAAGAAGTATGTCTTCACCATCAAGGGCAAAGTTCATTGGCAAAACATAAGGGATGTTATTATCAGACATGGCTACATAACATGTTTTGCAAGCCTTCATTATCGCATAAATTTCCTTTTTGTCTTCAATAAAAATTGTCCGCATTATTCTGTGTTTAAATAAATGTTCGGTTCCCCAGTTTGTCTGATAAAAACCGCTCAACCCTTTTTAAATTCATGTATTTCGATTGCTCTTCAATTACTTTTTCAAAGTCGTTGTCTTTAGCTGCCTGGTTGATTTCAATCTCTATTTCTTCCAGCATCATCTGAATTCTTCTGATTTTGTATTCATGAATAATTTTGGGAATCAGAAAATCCAGAATATCTTCTTCTTTTTCAGTGAATGCCCCGGCTTTGTTCCAGCGTTTGCTCTCTATAAATTTCTCTGAAAGCAAATCGGTTGCCAGTTTGCTTACCTCTCCGTTTGGGTGATAAATAAAGTGTTTCCACGGATCGAACTGTTCATTGTCCAGGTTTTCTTTTACTTCGTTAAATATTTGCTGAAAAATCCGGTTGGCAGAGAAAAGATCATCTTTTTCCAGTTCGTCAATCATAAACTCGCCAACGCTAATTGTCTCCACTTCGTTGGGAGTTTCACTTTCTACCTCAAAAAGTGGTGCAGTGCAATGTTTTAGGAGAAAACGCAAATACTCAAGTTCTTCCACCAAAAAGCTGGTGGTTGATTCCGGCTGGGCCACGACTTTGGGCGGTGAAGGAGTCTGGCGTTCTTTTTCCCGTTGTTCTTTTTTTACAAAATCATCATTTTGTTTCTGTTTTTGTTTTCTTACCTCGGTGTACAATACCTCTTCGTCAACACCAAGTAACCTGCTGCACTCTTTTATGTAAACCGACCGGGTTATTGTATCCGGAATAACAGAAACCGACCGGATTACATCGGTAATCAAACGAGCCTTTGCTACCGGGTCGTTTTCAGTTTCCTTTAGTAGGAGGCGGGTTTTGAACTGAATAAAATCCGTTTCGTTTTCTTCAATGTATTTTAGATAACCGGTGGCGCCCATTTTTTTTGCAAACGAATCCGGATCTTCACCATCAGGAAGCAGCAGCACTCGTACATTCATTCCTTCCTCCAGCACAAGATCAATCCCACGTAAAGAGGCTTTTATTCCGGCAGCATCTCCATCGTAAATAATGGTAATATTGGGTGTGAAACGCCGCACCAGTCGTATTTGCTCGGCAGTTAATGCAGTTCCCGATGAAGCAACTACATTTTCAATTCCTGCCTGATGCATTGATAACACGTCGGTGTAACCTTCTACCAAATAACATTTATCGCTTCGTGTAATTTCGCGTTTGGCCTGAAAAATACCATACAAAACTTTGCTTTTGTGGTAAATTTCCGACTCAGGTGAATTCAGGTATTTCGCTATTTTTTTATCTTCTTTCAAAATGCGGCCGCCAAAAGCAATAACACGGCCGGCAAGATTGTGAATAGGAAACATTACCCGCCCTGCAAATCGGTCGCGCACCCAATCGTCACGAACAATAGACAGTCCTGTTTTTTCAAGAAAATCAATTTTATATCCTTGTTTTTGAGCTGCTTCAGTAAAAGGTGCTTTCCCGTCGGGAGCAAAACCTAATTCAAACTTTTTCAGAATATCATCCCTGAAGCTCCGTTCGCGGAAATAGCTTAACCCGATGCTTCTCCCTTCATTTTCTTCCCATAAATAACGGGTGAAAAACTTTTGGGCAAAACCAGAAACAATCATTAAACTTTCACGCTCGTCTTTTAACTGTTTTTGTTCTTCGGTTTCCTCTTCTTCTACTACATCAATGTGATATTTTTTTGCAAGCCACTTTAATGCTTCCGGGTAGCTGAGGTTTTCATGCTCCATTATGAAATTCACGGAGTTGCCTCCTTTTCCGCAGCCAAAACATTTAAAAATCCCCTTTGCCGGGGAAACGGTAAAAGAAGGGGTCTTTTCATTATGAAACGGACACAACCCCAGCATGTTAACGCCTCTTTTTCGAAGCGTTACAAAATCGGAAACCACGTCAGTTATTTCAGCAGCATCCAAAATTCGTTCTATCGTAGCATGATCAATCACGGCTACAAATGTAGAGAATTCAGCTTAAGAATGAGGAAAAAACCGACAAGGAAAATGGAATGATCCTATTTGTTAATTCTGGAGGAATAAGCACCCTTTAAACGAAGGAACTCTTTTCTGTAACCGAAATTCTAATGAAAAATAATTGTTTGTATATGGTTCTAATTTTCTCATTGTATTTTTGTTGCTGAATTGAAACGGATAAAGTCGTATTGTTTAGTTTGATGATTTTTCATTGGCAATCAACTGTGCCACCCTAGTAACCAACCGTTATGTTTATTATTGACCCGTCATGAATAGGAATACAGATGTAATCGCTTTCATTTTTTTAGATTTTATTATGAGATCTTCTGCGGGGGGAGAAAGTTGCGTTTATGTAATATTCTAAAATTTCATTTAACTTTAAGTTGAATAATTCAGGAATGAAAAAGAAACTGGTAGTACTTTCAGGAGCAGGAATGAGTCAGGAAAGCGGGTTGAAAACTTTTCGTGACATGGGTGGCCTTTGGGAAAAGTATGACGTAACAGAGGTGGCAAGTCCGGAAGCATGGAAGCGAAATCCGGAACTGGTGCTTCGTTTTTATAATGAGCGGCGTAAGCAACTCTGGGAAGTTAAACCCAATGCGGGGCATGAAGGGATTGCTGCAATGGAGAAGGATTTCGAAGTAAATGTTATTACCCAGAATGTAGATGATTTACATGAGCAGGCGGGTAGTACAAATGTTTTGCATCTTCACGGAGAATTAAGAAAGGCCAGAAGTTCTCAAAATCAGGAGTTGGTATATATGCTGGAGCATTGGGAGCTAAAAATGGGGGATAAATGCGAACTGGGAAGTCAGCTTCGTCCGCACATTGTTTGGTTTGGCGAGCCAGTTCCGAATATGGAAAATGCATTGTTGCTGGCACAGGAAGCTGATATTTTTGTGGTAATTGGAACATCGCTTGCCGTTTACCCGGCGGCCGGATTGGTAAACTACATTAAGCCAGACGCCAGAGTGTTTGTGGTAGATCCGAATCGACCTCACATTTCAGGAAATAATATTACTTTCATACAGGAGAAAGTGGGAACAGGAATTAAACGATTAATCATTGAACTTGAAAAGCTGAAATAAAATGGGAAAAAAAATAATTCTTCCGGTCTTGTTTATTTTACTTGTAAATGTTGCATTAGCTCAGCGCTTTGAGGGAGGTTTCCTTGTTGGGTACAATGCTACGCAGGTAGAAGGCGATAATTACAAGGGGTTTAACAAACCGGGGATACTGGCCGGCGCTTATGTGCAAACCGATTTGACTCAAACTATTTTTACCGGTATGGAAATTAAATACTCACAAAAGGGGTCTCGAAACCGGATGAAACCCAAAGATGATGATCCGGAAAAATACATTATGCGACTTAATTATATTGATGTTCCCTTTTTCATGGGGTTTCGCACTTATGATTATGGCGCAATTATTGGCGGGGTTTCTTTTGGATATTTACTTTCCGGTAAAGAGTTCGATGAATATGGACAGTTCCCTCCGGAAGACAGGAATGCTTTTAATAATCTGGACTTGCAGCCTTTTGTTGGCTTCCAGTTTGATGTTATTGAACGATTGACGCTCGATCTTCGTTTTGCCTTTTCTGTTCTGCCTGTTCGTGGCCAGCCGGGCGAAAATGCCACAACTTATTACTGGCTAAACAACCAGTTTAATAATGTTATTTCTTTGGCAGCTTATTACCGGCTCGACAGGTAATTTTTTCATTTCTTTCTTTAAAAATCATTTTTTGTGCCTTTTGAAGTTCGGTGAAGGATTTATTTCTTTTTATCATAATTTAATTAAGATGATTTCATTGTCCATTATTTTAAGTTTTGTAACTTGCTTGTTATTCAAAAAAACAGAATATGCAATTACCAATGGAGAGCTCCCCTGCTGATACTACTGCAGCAATTATTTTTTTGTGTCTGTTGTTTTTTTATGCATACTATTACCTTGCGCATGCCGATTTTTTGAAAAATTTTATCGCAAAAAAAAGCTCTCAGCAACGGCAGAAATTGTTGCTTTTTTCCGTCAGAAAAATAACCGGCTTTATTTTTCTTGGTGTCCTTCCCGGAGTTCTGTATTATGTGTTTGTAAATCCGGAGTTCTTACAGTTTGGAATATCAGTTAAAGCAATGAAAGAGAATATATCGCTGCTTTTAATTCTATTTGTAATTATTGTTACTATTTTATTTGTTGTTCAGAGAGCAAATCCGGAACGCAATTCACTCCAGGTAGATTTGAAAGAGTGGAGTTTGTCTCTGTTTTTACTTAATTCATTGGGCTGGATTATTTACCTGGCGGGTTATGAGTTCTTGTTTCGGGGGATTTTGTTGTTTGAATGCAATCAAAGTTTCGGATTTTGGCCTGCTATTGCAATAAATGTGGCTATTTATTCGGCTATTCATATGGTAAATGGGAAAGACCAGGCCATTGGTGCATTGATTTTTGGCACACTTGCCTGCTACTTTACCCTAACGCGGGGAACCATTCTGATACCCTTTTTTATGCATATATCATTAAGTGTTATGTCTGATTTTTTTTCGATAAAGCTAAACAGAAATCTTTGCTTTGTTAATCGGAAAAATAAATAATCAAAGAAGAATATGAAATGTTTTATTACCGGTGCCACCGGTTTTATAGGAAATAATTTAGCGAAAGAATTGCTGGACGAAGGAAACGAGTTACATGTTTTAGTCCGTTCACAAAAAGAGAACCGCCTTTTTGACCACGAAAATGTTACTGTTTTTTATGGTGATTTGCATAGCGCAGAGGTCATTAATAAAGCGATGAAAGGTTGCGATATTGTTTTTCATATGGCAGCTTATGCAAATCTATGGTCTAAGGACAAAAGTTTGGCTTATAAAACAAATGTTCTGGGAACCGGAAATATATTAGAAGCAGCACTGAAAAATCATGTAAAGAAAATGGTTTTTACTTCATCGGCTGCTACTTTGCCTCCTTCAAAAGAAAAGGAAGAAGTGGATGAGTCAACGCTGCCACCTGCTGCATTTCTAACAGATTATGAAGTAACAAAAAACGAAGCGGAACAGCTCTGTTTAGAATATTGTAAAAAAGGACTTGATGTGGTTATTGTTAACCCTACCCGAGTTTTTGGCCCGGGCTTTTTAAATAAAAGCAATTCGGTAACTATTATGATAAAAAATTACATAAAAGGTATCTGGAGGATTAATCCGGGAGATGGCAGCCAGATAGGGAATTATGTGTATGTTAATGATGTTGTAAAGGGGCATTTGCTGGCAATGAAAAAAGGCACACCTGGAGAAAGATACATTCTCGGAGGTACAAATGCATCTTATAATGATTTTTTTAGTGTATTGGCATTCGTTTCAGGAAAGAAACGATTTATGTTTCATTTTCCATTCTCATGGATGATGATTATTGCAAAATTTGAGTTTTTTATGGCTGAGAATTTTGGAAAGAAGCCGTTGATTACTCCTCCCTGGGTAAAGCGTTATTTGCAAAACCGATTGGTTTCCAGTCAGAAAGCAATAAATGAATTAAGCTATTCCATTACGCCTTTGGCAGAAGCTCTAGAAGAAACCATACTGTGGTTGAAAAGTTCTCAATGATAAGATTATAAACAAGACATAAAGAGAAAAGAATCCTTGTATCTTGCTTATAAAAAGCAGTCAGAGTTATCCATTAAGTAGTTGGAGTTAATCTGTTACATAATCATATTTCTCAATATCCGATTTAGAGAATGGCACCCAGGAGAGCGATTTTTTTTCTTTCTCCATTTTTTCATGCATAAATGCGTTTGCTCCGTACATTAACGATTTGGCATTATAACCAAGTAAGCGTAAATAAGCGGTAACAAATGCCGAGTTTTGTCCGGTGTTACAATAAACAACTACTTCTTTATCTGTAGGAATGGTCTCCATCTCCTGAACATATCCTAAGGTAACGTTGGGCCTGTAGCGGATAGCTCCGGGAATATGGCCTGATTCATATCTGTCGCGTCGATCGTAGTTAATAATGTAATATTTTTCCGGCTCCTCAAAAACCTCTTCAGCAGAAATCAGAACTTCGGGAGTTCCCTCTTCAAAGATTTTGTCAAATCGCACTTGTGCAATTTCCTGTCCGGTTGTTTTTCCCGTATGTATTTCCGGAAGTTTGCCTGCATTGTTTCTGCTATAGGTAATTGTATCGAGAAGATCGGCATATTCATCTGAAACGACATCCAGCCACGAATATTCAGCAAAATCTTTGTTCCAGCTACTCATTCCCCAGCGCATGGAGTATACATTATTGTATCCCATTAATCTTAAGAGGGAGGTAGCATATCCGGATATTTGTCCTGCATAGCAAACCAATACAACACGTTCGTAATCTGATGGTTTTATGGTGTTTTTGAAATAATTCCCCAATTCGGTAAACTGTACCCGGTGGGCTCCTTTTATGTGCCCTTTTTCGTACGATTCGGAGCTTCGAAGATCGATGATGTAAATATTGGCATCCATTTTTTCGTGTACCTCAGAAGCGTCCATCATGGAAGGAAAATTTTGGCTTCGCACATAGTCGCCATTCTTTTCAAGATACGCCATCAGTTCTTTTGTTTCATCTGTTTCCTGAACCGGTTTTGTTATCGTTTGTTCTGAGCCGTCTGTTTGATTTTGTTTCGACTTTTTACCTCCTCCGCAGGAAGCAAGAATGAATAATAAAATAAATAAAAAAAGTGATGCTCTTCGCATAAAATTTAATTTACCAGTTGATTATTAACTTTCTACCAAATTGCCGTCTTTGTCATACTGCAATGTTTCAATCCGGTGCCCTTTGCCATCGTATTTGTATTCTGTAATGGCTACGCCGTTCCCCGGGTTATTCACTACATTTTCGTTTTTGTCTTTCGAAATCCTTTTTTGCAGTGCACCGTGTACATCGTAAACGGATTGTATTACCGGAACATTTTTACCAGCTACAAATTCATTGTCCTGATCATAAATGGTTGTTTTTACAACATATCCGTTTTTGTCTACTTCGTTCACCCGTTTTGCCCAGCCAAAATAAAGATTCGAAAGTTGCCCAACAGTATTGTGCACAGAAAATGTTTTCAAATCTCCTTTCTCGCTATTTTCAAATAAAAAATAGGACACGCCAATGTCTCCACAATTTTCGGCGGTACAATTATACAAAGTATCTGCTTCAAAATTTGCCATTCTTACCGGAAAACCATTTTTGTTATAAGTAAACCGAAGTTCATAAAACGGGCAAAATGGATTCATTATTACTTCATCGCCTGCCAGATTATACCTTTTTTCCTGGATCATATCGTCAGGAAGCTTTTGCCATTTATAGTTATGAATATTGTTTCGGTTCTCAGTTGGCTTGCCGTCTTTATTAAGAAATTGCATTGCTACCCGCATGCCCGAATCATTCAGTGTGTATTCCTGGGCAAATGCACTGCCACTTTCTATGGGCTCGTTGTTTTCATTAAAGAAATGTTTGGTTTGTTTATCTCCGTTGTAAGTGTACGTTATTTTTGCAGCGTCAAACGAAGAATAATTAAGTAAGGTCCCATTCCTGTTGTACTCCACAGAAACCAGTTGGTTGCTGTCGTTATATGTAAATTTGTAATTGTTAACCGACTTTGCTTCATCAGCGGTTAAGGGATAAGTTCCTTTTTCTTCATCCCATGGAGTTTCACTAAACTGAATGTGACGGTAGTACTTAACATTATCCTGTTTTGTTGCAGATTTTTGGTTACAGGCATTTAATGCCAAAACCACTATCAAGAGTAAAAATAGCTTATTCAATTTCATTGCTCCGGTAAGTTAAAATGATTATACTTTCTTCTGAAGAATTAAACATCTGGACAATGATAATGTTTAGCCTTCCGCCCGGAAGTAAAGGGAATGAGTAAGGAAATGTTTGTTTGTAATCAGGAATTTACCATCCAGGTAGAAAATGTATCAAGGTATTTCCAGAAGGATTGTAAAACCTCATCAGGCAAATTATGTTTTTTCAATGCCACCTGGTAACACTTTAGCCATTCAATACGCGCTTCGGGAGTAATTTTATGGGGCATATGTCTTTTGTACAACATTGGCTTTCCTCTGTTTTTACTAAAATACATGGGGCCTCCGCAGATTTGCACAAAGAAATCAGCTGAATTATTTTTGGCTCTCTGTAGCCCGGGGTCATCCTGCGGAAATAAATTTTTAATAGGGCTTTCTTTTAGCAGGTCGTAGTGGTCACTTACCAATTGCCTGATACCCTCTTCGCCAAGAAGTGATAACATTTCAATAGAAGGTAGTGTAACATCCGGGCGCGTTCCGGGAACATATTTGCTTATTGTAAATTCCATGGTTCGTTTTCTATTTTTTCTATGAACAAACAGAAACGAAAGAGGTTGAGTTTTTTCTGCTACAAATAGCAATGTATTTCTGTTATTCGGTATTCTCTGCCTTGCATTAGTTCGAAAAGGAACTCCGGGGATATACCAGAGTTCACTTTTCATTTCTTTTGTTTATTGAACCGGAATGTAAATTTCGGTTATTAATTTTTCTGGTTTGGTATTTTCCGGTGCGTTGAGGTATTTTTCAAAACTACGAACATCTCGCAATTCCAGGCCGCTTTCAGGTAACCATTTCCCGAAAATATAATCGTAGCTGTTGGTCAGTTTTTCATATGGCCCTTTGTGGGTAAAAACGGCAAATTTGCCCCCCGGAATTTCCTGTACTCCTATTTCTCCTTCTGGTTTAACGTCTTTTGTAATAACAACACAGGCATCGTACCTTAGTTTCTCTGCCTCTGTTACTTTGGGGTCATCATGGCTAATTCCTATAAATTCAGTTTTAAAGCCAAATAGTTTTTTCTCTTTGGCAAATGAGCAAACCGTATCCCAGGCTTTTTCTGCACTTTGATTGTAATTTCCTATTGAACGCGCATAAATCGCATTTCGGGGTTTCAACTCCTTTATTTTAGGTTGAAGGCTTTTTAAGTTTTCCATTGCATTGAATTTAATTTTTGAACCAATCAATTTAATTTCTCGTTCATTGCTTTTTCGTAGTTCAGCAGGAGATTTCCCAAATCGTTTTTTAAAAGCTTTATTGAATGAAGAAGGATTTTCGTACCCAACTTTAAAAGCAATGTCGTTTACTGCTTCATCTGAATACAAAAGCAATGTCACGGCGGTTTCCATGCGTAGCCGCACAATGTAAGCCCCCAGAGGTTCCCCGAGATAAGCGCGCATTATCCGGTGAAAATGGTACGGCGAATAATTCCCGAGCTTTGCCATATTAATAATATCGAGTTCTTCATTTAGATGATTATTAATGTATTGCATCACCTTGTTTATTCGTTCGTAATAGAAATTCTGGGTATTGGCTTTTACATTCATTTGTTGGCAATAAATTTTGTTCAAAATTATGGAAAGCCGGTCAAACGTAATTTTCCAATCTTGCTAAAAATCAGCAAAAGCCAGGGTGGCAATGCTCACTTTTGCATTTTCAACTTTCAGGAGTTGATACGCACATGCTTCCAGTGTTGAACCAGTGGTAACAACATCATCAATTAATAAAATATGTTTTCTTGTGAATTCATCTGGGCGAGCAATTTCAAAAATTCCTTCTACATTTTGCCATCGTTCAAAACGGTTTTTACGGGTTTGTGTAGATGTAAAAATCTTTCGGATCAGGTTGTCTGGAGAAAGTTCCTTTTGCATAGCTTCAGCCATTCCTTTAGCAATCCATTCGCTTTGGTTATATCCGCGTTGTTTCTGTTTTTTTGGGTGCAGAGGCACGGGTACAACCAAATCAACAGATGAAAATGCGTCAGACATGTTTAGCTCCAGTCCAAATTTGCGTCCGGCCTCAAATCCCAGCTCCTTCAGTCCTTTATATTTTATAAAATGAATTAGTTTTTGATAACGGCTTCCTTTTCTGTAAGAAAAAAATGAAGTGGTATGGTCAACCTGAACCCTTCCCCAGAATAGTTGTGCAACTTTATTATTGCGTTTAAGATGAAAATTTGTTTTTGGTAAATCATGCCAGCAATTTAAACAAACATATTTTTCGTGTGAAAGCAGACGATCGCCACAAGTAACACAGAGTTCAGGATAAAATAGTTCCAGTAAATCGTTAATGTACAGGGGTAACTTTTTCATAGATTGCAAGTTATAAATAATCGTGCATTAATTGAAAAAGATCTTAAAAATTAGTTTCTCAGGTTTAATAGATATTTAATCGAATGTTAATCAGTGTGAAACACTAAGAGCCTATTTTTGTAGCAGAAAATAAACCGGCAGTTAGTTTATAACAAAAATTGCCAACATAGGATTTCCCTCTCTATGATTTCTCATTTCCCTTTATTGAGATTGTTCCCAGGTTGTCTTTCCAAGGCAACCTTTTTCCTTTTGCAGATGTAGCATTTTTTTGCAATACGTAGGTTTTAATGTATTTTTTCATTAGGTATATTTTATCGAAAATGCGTCTGTAGTTATAAAAGAGTGCAAGAAGCGTTTTTATTCTTTCTAAATACATTTTTGTATTTGAAAATGATATGTGTACCTGCAATAAATTATTATTTTTGGGAGCATTCAAATAAAAACATGTTTTACTGGTAACTAAACCGCTTAATAATGCTGAAAAAAATAGGATCCTTTCTTAGAAAAAAATTCCTCCTGGTTATTTTTATAGGATTTGTGTTGGGTTTTTTTATTTCGCTACTTTCATTAAAAGTAATAGAAGACACTTCAACCAACACATCATGTGAAGCTTGTCATGTGCATCCGCATGTATTTGATTCATGGAAACAATCGGTTCATTACAATACCCGGGTAGGTATACATATTGGTTGTGTAGATTGCCACCTTCCTCCCAAGGGAGAGGGGTATTTAAAAGAAAAAATAAAAGCATCAGCACGTGATGTTTATGGTTATGTATTTAAAGATAGCGCTGATTTTAACTGGGAAGCAAAGTCCACATTGGAGCAGGCGCAACATCATACATTCAAAGCCTCGTGTGTGCATTGTCATGAAAATTTATTTCCTCTTTCTTTAACAAAGGAGGGACAGGATGCTCATTTATATTATTCTCAACACGAAGAAGAACTTCGTTGTATCAACTGTCACCTGCATGTTGGACATTACGATCCAAATGCGTTGCATGCAAAGAATGTTGAGTTTGGAAGCACTGGTAGTGTAAACAAAGAAATTTTTACATCGCCTGCATTGGTTAATGAGTTTGTTGATTTTACCGAAACAATTCCGGGAACAACTGTTTCTTTTAGTATGAAAGCGATTCCGGGAGGAAGTTTCAAGATTGGCAGCCCGGAGAATGAGGAAATGCGTGAAAGTGATGAAGGCCCGCAGAAAGAGGTGAAGCTTAGTTCGTTTTTTATGGCTGAAGTAGAGGTTACCTGGGATGAGTACCTTGCTTTTTATAGTGCTACTGCTGCCGAAGGACGTTCCACTGATACTGAAGGTTCACGCACAGAGGCTGATGTGGATGCTATCTCCGGACCAACTCCTCCTTATGGTCAGCCTGATCAAAATTGGGGCTTGGGAGCACGTCCGGCGATTACAATGAGCTATCATTCTGCCGAAACTTATTGTAAATGGTTATCGCAGATAACCGGGAAAACATATCGATTACCAACCGAAGCTGAATGGGAATATGCAGCAAGGGGAGGAACTCAGACTCCGTTTTTCTTCCCGGGTCAACCAAAATCATTTGGTGAAAAAGGTTTCTTTGGTAAATTATTTGGAAGTTCAAATGACTCAATCAATAATTATGTAATTTACGCGAAAAATAGCGAGTTGAAAACACAGGAGCCGGGAATTGTAGAAGCCAATCCGTTTGGGCTGAAAAATATGCTTGGGAATGCTGCCGAATACTGTTTAGACTGGTATGCTCCTGATACCTATGCTGAGTTGCAGGATGGCGCACTTGATCCGAAAGGCCCTGCAACAGGTGAAGAACATGTGGTAAGAGGTGGTTATTTTAATAGTAAAATTGGTGATGTGAGATCTGCTGCACGCGATTTTACTCAAACAAAGGCATGGTTGAAGACTGACCCGCAAATGCCGAAAAGCATCTGGTGGTTGTCTGACTGTAATTATATTAGTTTCAGAGTCGTATGTGAATATGATGATAAAACGGGAAAAAAATAATATTTTTAGTATCCTAAACTCAACTAAAAACATATAATCATGAGTGAAAATAACTTTTCAAGAAGAAAATTTTTAACAGGCGCAGCCGCAATTGGTGCTGTTGGTGCTATGGGAGTAGGAACTTTTTCGTCCTGTTCATCAGGCGGAGAAAAAGCAGGTGCAGAAGCAGCTGTTTCATTTGACTGGAAACCCCGGGAATTAAATTTGCCTCCACTGATGCAAACGGCACCGGAAGGTAAAGAGTTAAAAGCAGGAGTAATTGGTTGTGGAGGTCGCGGCTCCGGTGCTGCAATGAACTTTTTGGATGCTGGCCCGGGAGTAACAATTACCGCTCTTGGAGATGTATTCCACGATCGTTTAGACAGTCTGAAAGGAAAGTTAAAAGAGCGAGGTGTTGAAGTTGCTGATGAAAATTGTTTTGTCGGGTTCGATGCTTACGAAAAAGTGATTGATTCAGGAGTTGATGTTGTAATCTTGGCTACTCCGCCAAAATTCCGCCCTGAACAGTTTGAAGCGGCAGTAAAAGCACGTAAACATGTATTTATGGAAAAACCGGTAGCGGTAGATCCAACAGGAATTCGTCGTGTAATTGCAGCAGCAAAAATGGCTGAATCACTGGAATTAAAAATTGTTACAGGAACACAACGTCGTCATGAGCATAGCTATATTAACCTCATGAAAGAAGTGAACGACAACAACGGAATTGGAGAATTAATTTCGGGAGCTGTTTACTGGAATGGAGGACAATTGTGGTACAGAACAAATCAGCCCAGCTGGACTGAAATGGAATGGATGATTCGCGACTGGGTTAACTGGTGCTGGCTTTCAGGAGACCACATTGTAGAACAGCATGTACATAACCTTGATGTTGCTCACTGGTTCTTTGATAAAATGCCGGTAAAAGCATTGGGGTTTGGTTCAAGACAAAGAAGGGTAACCGGAGATCAGTATGATAATTTTGCTGTTGATTTTGTTTACGATGATGGCAGACATTTAACAAGTACCTGTCGGCAAATTAACGGATGTGCCAATGGCGTTTATGAAGTCTTCCAGGGTACAAAAGCCATTGCAACTACTGGTGGTCATAAACCACAAATTGTAGATGCTGCAGGAAATCAGTTGTTTGTTGCAGAGGGCTCAGAAACCAGTCCTTACGTTCAGGAACATATCGACCTGGTGACTTGCATCCGCAAAAATATCCCAATAAATGAAGCAGAAAGAACAGCTTTGTCAACCATGATGGCACTTATGGGGCGTGTTTCTGCTTATACCGGCAAAGAAGTAACTTTCGAAGAAATGATGAATTCTGATATGAAACTTGGCCCGGATACGTATATTATGGGAAATATTGGTTACATGAAAACCGCTGAAGTTCCTGTTCCGGGAACATTGGAAAATGAGAAGAAAGGATAGATATCGAAAACAATACAATTCGGTAGAAATATAATAAAGGTCGCAGGTAGATGTAATGTTTGCCTGCGATTTTTGTTTTTTGAGGCTGTAAAAGAAACACAAAGTATGTTGTTTCTTTTATCAATTCGTCAAAAATCAACATAATTTAAAATACTCCAAATCGATAATCACATATAAAAATGTACTTTTGTACCTCTTTATAAAAAACATATAATATTAGGCAAACCGAAATAGTAAGATGAAAAGGTTAAAAATCAAAGACATTCTGCAGAACGGTGAAACAGGCAAAACAGTAGTTGCTAAAGGTTGGGTAAGAACAAAAAGAGGTAGTAAAAATGTAAATTTTATTGCTCTTAATGACGGCTCAACTATACATAATCTTCAGGTAGTAGCCGATGTATCTAATTTTGACGAATCAATTTTACGCGAAATTAATACAGGCGCTGCTTTGGCAGTAACCGGCACATTGGCTGAATCTTCAGGAAGCGGCCAGAAAGTGGAATTGTTGGCGAATAAAATTGAATTACTTGGTACTGCCGATCCGGAAAAATACCCTATTCAGCCCAAAAAACACTCATTGGAATTTTTGCGGGAGAATGCTCATCTTCGGTTTCGTACAAATACATTTAGTGCAATATTCCGGATAAGGCATGCAATGGCGTTTGCCATACATAATTATTTTAATTCAAAAGGGTTTAAATACCTGCACACGCCAATTATTACAGCAAGCGATGCAGAAGGGGCCGGACAAATGTTTCGGGTAACAACGCTCGATTCTAAAAATCCGCCACTTACAGAGGAAGGAAATATAAATTACGATGAAGATTTTTTCGGGAGACCAACCAATTTAACGGTTTCCGGTCAGCTGGAAGGAGAATTGGGAGCTTTGGCTTTGGGCGAAATTTATACTTTCGGGCCTACTTTCCGAGCTGAAAATTCAAATACAACACGCCACCTGGCCGAGTTCTGGATGATTGAGCCGGAAATGGCTTTTTACGATTTGAAAGATAATATGGATCTGGCCGAAGAGTTTCTGAAATCGCTTATTAAATATGCCCTTGATAATTGCATGGATGATTTGCTGTTTCTTGCCAACCGGTTAAAAGAAGAAGAAAAAAACAAACCGCAGGAACAGCGTTCAATGGATTTGATTGAGAAACTTCAGTTTGTTTTGAATAACGATTTTATCCGGCTAACATACACAGAAGCTATAGATATACTGAAAAATTCAAAACCATATAAAAAGAACAAATTCCAGTTTCCTGTTGACTGGGGAATTGATTTGCAAAGTGAGCACGAGCGTTATCTGGTTGAAAAACATTTTAAATGTCCGGTTATTTTAACCGATTACCCGAGGGATATCAAAGCTTTCTACATGAAACAGAATGACGACGGGAAAACAGTAGGTGCAATGGATGTACTTTTCCCTCAAATTGGTGAAATTATAGGTGGATCGCAAAGGGAAGAAAATTTAGAGAAGCTTGAAGCCCGCATGAAAGAGATGAATATTCCTTCAGAAGAAATGTGGTGGTACCTTGACACACGCCGTTTTGGTTCAGTTGTTCATAGTGGTTTTGGTCTTGGTTTTGAGCGTTTTATTCTTTTTGTTACGGGTATGGGGAATATCCGGGATGTAATTCCTTTCGCCAGGACACCTAAAAATGCGGAATTCTAGAAACCTGAAGAAAAAACACTCCAAAAAAAGTATTAAATTTACGGAGTAAATATTTTGGGATATGGAGCAAAAACTGTCATTACAACAAAAATTGCTTCAGAAGCTATCGCCCCAGCAAATTCAGGTGATTAAGCTTTTGGAAATCCCAACTATGCAGCTTGAGCAGCGCATCAAAAAAGAATTGGAGGAAAATCCTGTTCTTGAGCTAGAGTCTGAGGAGCCTGATTATGAAGACCAGAATGAATCGGAAGAGTTAAAATCAGAGAATGATGCTGACGATGAAGAGTTCTCGTTTGATGACTATTTAAATGAAGAGGAAGATGATATTCCTTCTTATAAGCTTTCTGCAAACAACTATTCAAAAGACGACAAATACGTTGATATACCATTTTCTGTAGGAACTTCTTTTAATGAGTTTTTGTATGAACAACTGGGGCTGGTAAGTCTGTCGGAGGAAGAACAACAGCTGGCTGAATATGTTATTGGCAATATTGATGATGATGGTTATTTACGGCGTGATTTGTTGTCAATTAGCGATGATTTAGCTTTTAATATGAATGTTGAAGTTTCAGAAGATGAGCTTGATAAGATATTGAAAGTAATTCAGGAGTTTGATCCTCCGGGGGTGGGGGCGCGAAGCCTCCGCGAATGCCTGTTGCTCCAGTTGAGTCGTAAGAAAGGGAAAGAATATGAATTGGCTCGTGTGATTGTTCGTGATTTTTTTGATGAGTTCACGAAGAAACACTACGAAAAAATACAGAAAAAGCTTGAGATTTCGGAAGATGAGTTAAAGCAGGGGATTGATATGGTATTAAAGTTGAATCCCAAGCCCGGAAGCTCATATAGCAATCCGTTAAACAGAGCCAACCAACATATTGTTCCTGATTTTATTCTTGAAAATATTGACGGAGAATTAAGTTTATCCTTAAATCAGCGAAATGTTCCGGATTTGCGTATCAACGATACCTACTTAAATATGTTGCATTCGCTGAATGATGCAAAAGGAAAAAATAACAAAAGCCAGAAAGAAGCATTACTTTTTGTAAAGCAAAAGTTGGATTCTGCCAAATGGTTTATGGATGCAATAAAGCAGAGGCATCATACATTGCTGCTTACCATGTCTGAGATTATTAACTTTCAGAAGGAATATTTTCAGGATGGCGAAGAGACAAAACTTCGTCCGATGATACTCAAAGATATTGCAGAGCTTACCGGGCTGGATATATCAACTATTTCGCGTGTATCAAACAGTAAATACATTCAAACCAATTTTGGTATTTTCCCGTTGAAATATTTCTTCTCGGAAGGATTGCAAAAGGACGATGGAGAGGAAGTTTCTACACGTGAAATTAAGAAGATTCTTCAGGATTGTATTGATAATGAGGATAAACATAAACCTTTAACTGACGAACGTCTTGCTCAGATTTTAAAAGAAAAATCGTATAACATTGCCCGGCGAACGGTTGCTAAATACCGCGAACAACTTGGCATACCCGTAGCCCGGCTGAGAAAAGAATTATAACATGTCGGGGAAAATAGCAAAAATCATTTCCATTATATTTCATCCGGTTTTGGTGCCTACGCTTGGCATATTTCTTTTGTTGAGTTCCGGATTTTATTTTTCGATGCTATCCTGGGAGGCAAAACGTTTTATCTTACTGGTATACCTTTTTTCTACCGGAATAATGCCCATGCTAACCGTTGCCATACTGGCTCTTAATCCCAAATTTGATATTAATATGCCAAACAGCCGCGACCGTATCTTTCCGTTGTTGTTTTCTTCGGCATTTTATTATCTGGGCTTTATGTTGCTGAGCAGATTGCGGGCATTTCCTGTTTTTAAAATATTTATGATAGCGTCTGTTCTGGTAATAGTCGTGCTTTTAGTAGTGTCTTTTGCCTGGAAAATAAGTACGCATATGGCTGCATTAGGAGCCTTAGCCGGAACTTTATTTGCATTGTCGTTTCGTTCAGGTTCCAATCCTGTTTTGTCTCTGGTTATAGTTGTCGTCGTATCCGGAATTGTAGGAACAGCCCGGCTAATGCTAAAGAAACATAGCCTGGGGCAAATAGCCGCAGGTTACTTCTCTGGGTTTATCATCTTATATTTAGTAATGTATCTTGTGTAATACAACTATTCCACAAATTTATAACCAATCCCTTTCAACGTTTTAATGTGATCGTTGCCAATTTTTTCGCGTAATTTTCGGATATGAACATCAATGGTACGATCTCCAACAACAACATTGTCGCCCCAAACAGAGTAATAAATTTCTTCGCGGGTAAATACTTTTCCTGGTTTTGATACCAAAAGAGAAAGCAACTCAAACTCTTTTCTTGGAAGAATCATTTCGTTATTATCCATACGAATTAAGTAGCGTTCTTTATCGATTAGCAGGTTTCCAATAGAAACGGTGTTTGAATCCTGTACAACGGCGGGTTGAGTGGCCTCTCCTGTTCTTTTTAATAATGCTTTAACACGGCTTACTAAAACTTTAGGACGTACTGGTTTTGTGATGTAGTCATCGGCACCTGCTTCAAAACCGGCAATTTGAGAATAGTCTTCGCCACGAGCTGTAAGAAATGCAATTACCGTGCTTTTTAATGCAGGAATTTTCCGAATTTCTTCACAAGCTGCAATTCCATCCATTTCGGGCATCATTACATCGAGAATAATTAAATGAGGTAATTTTTTCTCGGCTATCTTAATCGCTTCTATGCCATTTTGGGCGGTATACACTTTATAACCTTCTTTTTCCAGGTTATAACTGATGAATTCAAGAATATCTTCTTCGTCATCTACCAACAGGATTTTAAACGTATTTTCACTCATATCCGAAATTATATTTTGAAGTAGTAAATGTAAATGCTTGTTATTAAAGCGTCATTAATTTTCCGATACAATAGGATTAACACAAAGTTAGGTTATTATTTTGCTTTTTCAAGGGTAAATGTGAACGTAGTGCCTTCGTCTAATACACTTTGTACATTAATTGTTTGATTATGAGCTTCTATTATGTGTTTTACAATTGATAGCCCAAGACCTGTCCCGCCTTGTTCCCTTGATCTGGATTTATCGACGCGGTAAAAGCGTTCAAAAATGCGGGGCAAATCTTTTTTATCAATGCCTATCCCATTATCCGAGACTTCTACCATTATTTTATCATCAAAATCATAGAAGCCTATTTTTATAAGACCTTTTCTTTTCCCATATTTTATCCCGTTGGTAATTAAATTGGTAATTACTTCCATAATTCGCTTTTTATCAGCTTTTACCATAATTGACTTATCGGGCTTGTTAGCGAATTCAAAAGTTATTTTCCTTTCTTTGGCCAGCATTAGCTCCATTTCAAATGCTTCTTCGGTGATTTTTACAATATCGAAGACGCTGTATTGTGGCTTTAATTCACCCGTTTCAAGTTTTGTAATAGATTCCAGATCTTCAACAATTGAAATCATCCGGTCGATGCTTTTTTCCGAGCGGGTGAGGTATAATTTGTTTATTTTGGGATCTTCCAGTCCTCCTTCCAGCAAGGTTAAAATATATCCCTGTATATTAAATATAGGCGTTTTTAGTTCATGAGATACATTTCCAACAAACTCTTTACGGTAACGCTCCAGGTCTTTCAGTCGTTCAATTTCCTGTAACTGATTTTGAGCCCACTCTTCTACATCATGCTCAACATCCGAGAGTTCAACAAATGACTGATTTGATGCTCTTTTTACCTGTTTTCCCTTTTGAGGTACATAATTAATGATTTTGTAGATGGGTTTTATCTTCTCCAGGATAAATTTATTTAACACAAATTGAATCAAAAAAAATGCGACTAAAAAGAATAGTACCAATTCAACGATGGTAAACCAGAGGATTGATGTTGGCAGAGTAGACAAAAAAAGCAATAAAAAAACAACAAATGTTAGAATTACTGAAAGAAAAAAAACAACCTGCTTTGATGAAAGTTTATTCATAATCACTTATCTTAATAGCACAAAAGTAAAAAATAATTGTTATTCACTGATTAATAGTAATTTCACGGTTAGTTAATGTTTATTTAATATTAACAAAGGGTTTATGTTGTTACTTACACTTTATATTTGCCCGCCGTCAATAAGCTATAAATAAATGGAAAATTTTTATTTAATTCTCGTTATTACCCTCTTTGCACTAGCCATTTCCGATTTAATTGTAGGTGTTAGCAACGATGCAGTAAATTTTCTGAACTCAGCCATTGGATCCAAAGCCGCTCCCAAGTGGGTTATCTTTCTTATGGCAAGTTTAGGTGTTCTCATTGGTGCCACATTTTCAAATGGAATGATGGAAATTGCAAGAAAAGGAATCTTTCACCCAGATATGTTTGTCTTCTCTGAAATAATGGTCATTTTCCTTGCGGTGATGATTACAGATGTGATTATGCTTGATATGTTTAATACTCTTGGTCTGCCGACTTCAACAACGGTATCCATTGTGTTTGAGCTATTGGGATCTGCGGTTGCTGTTTCCCTGGTAAAAATAGAAAGTATGGGAGGCTCTGTTACAGAGTTGGCCAATTACATAAATTCAAGCAAGGCGCTGGCTATTATAACAGGTATTTTGGTATCGGTGTTTGTTGCCTTTACCGTTGGGGCACTTGTCCAATATGTTACAAGGCTGATTTTCTCATTTAATTATCAGAAGCCGATGAAATACCTGGGATCTATTTTTGGAGGAGCTGCCATTACAGCCATTGTATATTTTATTCTTATTAAGGGAATGCACGGCTCTTCATATGCGAGTATAACTTTGGCAAATGGGGAAACCATTGAAAGCTGGATTGCTCACCATACGGGCTTACTTTTGTTGTACAGCTTAATTTTTTGGGTCGTTATCATTCAGTTGTTAAAATGGATTTTTAATCTTCAGGTACTAAAGGTAATTGTACTTATCGGAACATTTGCCCTTGCCATGGCATTTGCTGGTAACGACTTGGTTAACTTTATTGGCATTCCTTTGGCTGGTTATGGTTCATTTAAAGATTGGATGGGGGCAGGGGCTCCAGCTGCAGATTCCTATTCAATGGAAATGTTGTCTGGAAAAGTAGGGACACCAACATACATGTTACTTATTGCCGGATTGGTGATGATTATTACACTTATTCTTTCCAAAAAAGCACGTTCTGTCGTTTCTACCACGGTAGATTTGTCGCGACAAGCAGAAGGAGATGAACGGTTTGGTTCTTCGCTTGCAGCACGTATTATGGTGCGCAGTGCAACAAGGTTTAACAAAACAATGCAAAGAGTTACTCCAGCAAAAGTAAAGAGGACAATACAGCACCGTTTTGTTCCTGTTTCTCTAGGGCCACAGGATGATCCGGAAACTCCTGCATTTGATTTGCTCCGGGCATCTGTAAACCTGGTTGTTGCCAGTGTTTTGATTGCTTTGGGAACATCGTTAAAATTACCTTTATCTACCACATATGTAACATTTATGGTTGCAATGGGTACATCGCTTTCTGATGGTGCCTGGGATCGTGAAAGCGCAGTATATCGTGTTTCCGGTGTTTTTGCAGTAATTGGTGGTTGGTTTTTAACTGCCTTGGTTGCTTTTACAGTTTCCGGGGTAATAGCGCTGATTATATCATTAGGAGGGAAATTTATAATATTTGTTTTTGTAGCTATCGCTATGTTTATGATTATTCGTACGCATGCTATGTTCAAGAAACGTTCAGATATGCAAAAAGCAGAAGAGGAAGATCTGATAACAGAGAATGATGCAGCAGACGAGGCATTGTCTAAGAGCTCGAAGCAAATAATAAAAGCAATGGTTTCGGTAAACCAAATTATTTCTGTGGGTATTGAAAGTTTTTTAGCAGAGGACCGGAACGGACTGAAGAAGACACAGCAGGCCTGCAAAGATTTTTCGAAAAAAGCGAAGAAAAATAAAGATAAAGTTTATTCTACTGTTTCTAAATTAACAGAAGGCTCTATAGATACCAGTCATTTTTATGTGCAAATGATGGACTATAAACGTGAAATGGCGCATGCAATCCATTTCACCATAGAGCCTTTGGTTAGGCATGTAGAAAACAATCACAAGCCATTTACAGCGAATCAGAATAAAGAGCTTAGCAGTTTAGTTGCGAAACTGGATACATTCTTCAATTTCGCTTTGCATACCATTAAAGAAGATCGGTTTGATAATGTTGATGATTTGGCAAATGAACGTGAGAAAATATTTGTTTTTCTTAATGAATTGGAGAAAAATCAGGTAAAACGGATAAAGAACAAGGCTGTTAATACAAGAAATTCATTATTGTACTTTAAAATTATATCGGAAACTAAAAACCTGTTGCTATACTCTGTTAATCTGGTAAAAGCATATAGGGATTTTGTTGTCGAAACGCAGAAAACAAAATAGATCTTAGATTATAATAGTACAGGGCTGTCCGTAAAAAGACAGCCCTTTTTTGTTTCTCAAAGTGTCAATACACACACCTCTCACTACTCTGTACTAAAGTCTCATATCTATATTTCCTTGTAATCATTAATGAAAGTTTAATCGGAATGTGTATTAATCGAAATATTCTGTACGTATTTTAGTGGTGATTAAACTTGTGTCATATGAAACAAAATGCCAGGTTAATCCACAAAACATTCACATCATATTTGCCTACTACTTTACCTGTAAGTTTTTATGGGTTGCCTGATGGTAATATTTACGTTATCTATTCCAGGTTCTATGAAATTGACTTTGACCATTCTGGGCTCGAATTTGTTTTTGCCCGTCATGAAGAGTTTGTTTATGATTATACGGGTCAGAAGTTGATGCTGGCGGATAGTCAGGAAAAACGCGCACCAATTACTGAAGAAGTTGTAGATAAACCAGAGCCGAAGATAAAAATATTTAAGGTATCCAGAAGTTTAAAATCTTACAGCGAGGCTCAGCTGGTACTCAATGAACTGGCAGATAAAATGACCAAAAATACTACTGAATCCCTTGAAGCTACTTTTTAAATTTTTGATTTTAGATGCAAATAAGGTTTACAGCCGCCAAATAAATTTTAACAATATTCTATAAAGAAAAAAGCCGGTTGAGACGCTAAGTATTGCCCAAATAGCTATACCTCCAGCTATCGATTCAAATAGATAAAGTAAATTGTCAGTTTTTGTAAACGATGTCCAGCTTACCTTATCTGTTTTTGGCATAAGGGCGGTATCTGTAAAGAATAGCATGCGTCCTGTTTTTAGCATTGGATACATAAGTATTAGCTGAAGGGGCATTAGCAGTAAATTTAATCCCTGAACCAAATAAGCGTTCAATCTTAAAGATATAATGGCAAGTAAACAAAGTATAGTTGTTAATCCGGCAACAGGAAACAAACTCAAATAAAATCCCAGCGTTGTTGATAATGCTTTTTCCCGGGGAGATAAAGTTGTTATTTTTAAGGATCGGGATACGCCAGAAAACATCTTTAATATGAGCTGCATAAATTAGTGGTTCATTAAAACATAAAAATAAAAGAGCTCTGGCACCTTTTCGTTAAGAATCGATTAATTTAACGGTAACTTTTTGTCAACAAATATTAGTAACGAATCTTCTACTCAAAAGTTTTTATTCTAATGTAACAAATATGTAATCCTTCATTAATAGCAATTATTCATTTTTGTGTACATATTCTGTTATCTAATGAAAGTAAGAGAATTAAAGGTTTCTGTAATATCTGATCTGCACCTTGCAACGCATGCCAGTAAACCCAAAAAGATACTTAAGTATTTAAAGTCGATACATCCTGAATTGCTGGTGTTGAATGGTGATATTATCGATTCATGGCGTTTTAGCCGGAACTATTTTCCAAAACCTCATTTAAAAGTTGTAAGGCAACTAATAAAAATGATGGAGAAAGGCATTAAGGTTTATTACATCACGGGAAACCATGATGAATTTCTAAGGAAATTTATTCCAGCACAAATTGGCAATTTAAAAATCGTAAACCAGCTAATTCTTGAGCTAAACGGAATGAAAACCTGGATTTTTCACGGCGATATTTTTGATCATGTTATTCATCGTAGTAAGTGGCTGGCTAAGTTTGGTGCAGCATCTTATGGTTTATTAACTATTTTGAATAAGGCATTGAATACAATGTTGAACACTTTTGGCAGAAAGGAAATAATTATATATAAAAGCATTAAAAACCGTTTGATAAAAGACCGGCCAAATTTGTCGGGTTTTGAAAAATCAATTGGAAAAGCTGCTGTTGCTCTAGGCTATCAAACTGTTATTTGCGGACATACACATGTGCCCAAAGAAAAATTAATTACTGTAAATGAGCATCAGATAAATTACCTGAATTGCGGTGATTGGGTAGAGCATTTTACCGCAGCAGAATATAGCAACGGAAGCTGGCAGCTTTATTTTCAGGAAGAGCCGGATGATGATCAGTCCGATGAGCCGGACATTCCTGAAAGAAAACAGCTTTACCAATCATTGCTTAAAGAACTTGTTTATCCTAATCTAGTGTCATGTCAATTATGAAATGACGTAAATATTTTGTACTTTCACAAAAAACAGCTATGGAAAAGTACAAAGTAACTTTAACAAAAGAGGAGCGAGAAGAATTAGAGTCAATCATCCATAAAGGCAAACATACTTCTCAACGTTTTCGTAACGCCTACGTTCTTTTAAATTGTGATGAAGGAGCATACTCAGATAAAGTAACCAATACAGAGATTAGTAAAATTCTGAAAGTTGGGATGCGTACAATCGACCGCATAAAGAAACGCTTCATAGAGGAAGGGTTTGATGCTGTACTTGAACGGAAGCCATCCACCAGGGAATACGAGAGGAAAGCAGACGGTGATTTTGAAGCCCGTTTAATCGCTTTAAGTTGCAGTGAACCGCCTGAAGGATTTTCAAGGTGGTCGCTCAGGTTGTTGGCAGACAAAGTGGTTGAATTACAAATTGTTGATTCGATATCATATGAAACGGTTCGTTCCGTTTTAAAAAAACGACTTAAAACCCTGGAAAGTTAAAGGTTGGGTAATCCCTCCCGGGTCTGACAGCGAATTTGTTGCCAGTATGGAAAAGGCTCTGGATGTTTACAAAAGGCCTTATGACGAATCGAAACCTGTAGTCTGCATGGACGAATCGCCCAAACAACTAATTGGCGAAACAAGGACAGGCATGCCAATGGAGCCAGGAAAGGAAAAACGTTGTGATTACGAATACATACGGAAAGGCACATGCAATATATTTATGGTAAACGAGCCATTGAGCGGCAAACGACGCGTTAAAGTGACAGAAAGAAAAACAAAAACTGATTGGGCAACTTTGATAAAAGAAATAGCGGATGTAGATTATCCTGATGCAGAAAAAATCACATTGGTCATGGATAATTTTAAAACCCATTCGCCAGGTGCTCTTTACGAAACGTTTGAACCTGAAGAAGCAAAAAGAATTTGGGACAGGTTTGAGTTTGTATATACTCCGAAACATGGGAGCTGGTTAAATATGGCAGAAATTGAGTTGAATGTATTGAATAAACAGTGCCTTAACAGGCGAATTGATAATATGGAAGAAATCATCTCAGAAACAAATGCGTGGCAAAACCACCGGAACAATAAAACAGCCAAAATAAATTGGCAGTTTACTACAAAAGATTCACGGGTAAAACTAAAAAGACTTTATCCGTCAATATTAACTTGACATGACACTAGTTTAATGCTTGTACCATGAAAATTCTTTATGCCATACAAGGTACCGGTAACGGCCATATTGCGCGAGCAACCGAGATTGTTCCGTATTTAAAGCAAATAGCAGAAACCGATGTTTTGATAAGCGGAACACAAGGCGATTTAAATCTTCCTTTTCCGATTCAATATAAATTAAAAGGGTTTAGTTTTGTTTTTGGGAAAAAGGGAGGAATCGATTTTCTAAAAACGGCTATTCAATTTAGTCCTTTTCAGCTTTTAAAAGATACTTTATCGTTGCCGGTAAAGAAATATGATTTAGTGCTTTCTGATTTTGAGCCTGTTTCTGCCTGGGCCTGTAAAATGAAAGGTGTAAAATGTGTGGGTGTTAGCCATCAGAATGCAGTGTTGCACCCGGATGCTCCCAAGCCCGGAAGAACAGATTTACCCGGAAAATTTATATTAAATTATTATGCTCCTACGCCAAAAAAATATGGCTATCATTTTAAAGAGCTGGATGAGAACCATTTTACACCGATAATTCGAATGGCTATTTATCAGTCGAAACCAGAAAACAGAGGGCATTATACTGTATATCTGCCGGCTTTTAGCGACAAGAAAATAGAAATAGCTTTGTCTGCCTTTCCTGGTATTCGGTGGGAGGTTTTTTCAAAGCATTGTAAAAAAAGTTATTCCGTAAATAACATCTCTTTCTCTCCTGTTTCTTTGGATGAGTTCAACCTGTCTTTTATTCACTGCGAGGGAATTTTATGTGCTGCCGGTTTTGAGACGCCGGCCGAAGCTCTTTTTATGGGGAAGAAACTGTGCGTAATTCCTATGAGAAATCAGTATGAGCAGGTTTGTAATGGAAAAATGCTTGACAGCCTTGGTATTACTGTTCTTCCTGATTTGATTAATAGCTTGAAGCATATTCAACAATGGCTGGCAAGTAAAGAGAAAATACAGATATCTTATCCCAATCGGATTAGTGAAATATTAAATAGGATAGTTGTGCAGGAAGTGAAGGTATGAGTTTTGATTATTTCAAGCCTTTATCCTTTTGAAAAAAGCTCCCCTGGATAGTTACATCCAAAGGAGCTTCATAAAACTATTTATTGCACTGTTTAATTACTATATCCGGGATTTTGTTTGATATTACCATTATTAACGATTTCCTCAGATGGAATAGGAGCTGTAACCCTGTCATCGCTACAGTTAACTGTTTTATAATTCAGAGTTGGTATGTGGCGATCTCCTGAATGGCTTATTGTTCCCGAGGCTCCTCTTGTGCGGAGTATGTCATATAAACCGCAAATGCCTTCGCCTACTAATTCTCTTTTTCTTTCTTCAAGGATGCGGTCAACGTTTAAATCCGATTCAGAAAGCATTTTGAGAGGATTTGCCCGGTTAACAATTGCATTCATATAAGACAATGCATCGCCCGATGTTCCATTTTCTCTGAAATCACATTCGGCAGCTGTAAGATATATTTCAGATAAGCGCAGGAGATAAAAGTTATTATACTGCACATTGCTTGGGGTATATACTGTGCCATCACCAGGGTATTTGGTTAGCCATGCAGCGTAATGCGTAGTATCAGTACCTTCAACTGTGTAAATTGAGTTATCTCCGGTTTGGGCAAAACAATGGCGTACATCATCTTCATCTTCATTTAATAAGTCTAAATATTCATCGGTAAGTACCATTCCTGCATAACCGTCCCAATTGTATATTCCCTGGAGGCAATCTGAACCAACATTCTCCGCGTCATCATAATAAATTTCAAAAATGGATTCATCGGGAAAACTTGAGCCCCACATTGTTGCATAGGCCTCATTGGTACTTAGCAAATATGGAGAATTGTCAATGATGTCTTTTGCATAAGTTAGAGCGTTGGCATATTCTCCCATGTATAAATATACTCTTGATAATATTCCTTCTGCTGCCCATTTATTAATATAGCCGTTTGTTTTGCTTGTTGGAAGTGCGGGCAAAGCATCTTTCAAATCATTTATTACCTGTGTGTAACACTCTGCTACAGTGGATCTGGCAGGTTTGTAGTCAATTGATTCGTCTACCGAGATAAGAGGAATGCCCGGTGATGATGATGAGATAGTATATGCATTACCATACATGTTTGTCATCTGAAAAACAGCAAGTGCACGCAATGCTAAAGCCTCCGAGCGAATTTCGGCAATGTTTGAATCGCTGGTGTTAAAATCAGTATCAATTGCTTTAATAATATTATTAACATAGTGAATTAACTGATAGCCGGATTTCCACGTTTCCAAAATTTCTTGATCCCCGGATGTTTGAGTAAAGCTATAGTAAGGATATCCACGGGAAGAGGTGCTTACGCATTGAATATCTTCTCCTTTTAATTCAGGATACATAACGATTCTGTCACCGTAAAACCAGTGTTCTCCCAACTGCCGGTAAGCACCGTTTAGCGCTGTTTGCAAACCTTCTTCTGTAGATAGTGCTTCACTGGTTGCCACTGAATATTCCGGGGTCAGGTCGAGCCAGTCAGTTCCACAAGAAGACATTCCGGCGGTTAGTAAAATTCCTAAAATATAATTAATTACTTTTTTCATTTTCATTCAATTTAAAATTGTTTCTTTTTTTAGAAAGTAATATTGGCCCCAATTGTAATGTTTTTCGTAACCGGAGCTGAAGCCCAGGCAAAACCGCCTATTTCTGTTTCCGGATCGTAATGATCCCACGCTGCATGTGTAAATAAGTTTGATCCAGATAAATATAAACGTACTTTACTAATGTTAGCCTTGTTTATTAAGCGGCTGGGGAGCGTATATCCAAAAGATAAGCTCTTCAAACGAATATAGTCGTTGCTGTGTAAGTAACGAGTAGTATTTGATGGTCGATTTCCTGAATCGTTTGCATACGAAAGGCGGGGAACATCTGTTATGTCACCTGGTTTTTGCCAGCGGTTCATAGTGTATGTAGGGAAATTCCGGGTTAGCCTGGTCCCGTCTACCTCGGCATATACCGCCATGTAGTCGAATGTATAACCGCCCCAGGTACCTACGAAAGTGAATGCAAAATCAAAATTTTTGAAGTAGAAAGTGTTGGTCATATTAGACATTAAACTGGGCATAGCATGTTTATCTACGTCAATGGCTTGTGCTTCTGTTGCATTATTTGTTGTCGTTTTGTTTAGTGTTCCATCCGGGTTTTCTGTATTTAAATAATACAAAGCATCGCCATTTGCCGGATCAACGCCTGCATATTCTTTTAGGAAAAATTCATAAAATGGTCCACCAACTTTACGGATGTACATTGTAATACGGTTGCTGGCAGTGGTATAATCTATCTCATCGTTAATTTTTTTAATTTCATTTTTATTATGAGAGAACGATAAATTGGTTGTCCACTGGAAGTCTTTTTGGTCAATATTTGTAGTATTGAATTCTAATTCAAATCCCTTGTTACTAATATGGCCAATATTGGTTAATTTTGAATTAAACCCACTGGTATAACTGAGAGGCATGCTATATAGCAAGTCTTTTGTTTGGCGGCTGTAGTATTCTGCGGTTACAGATAAGCGTTCATATAATGTAAAATCCAGCCCAATATTCAGGTTATAATTTTTTTCCCATTTCAGGTTATTGTTTGTTAACGATGATTCATAAGAGCCAGAATCTCCCATGTAAGCCTGATTGAAACTATATAACCCCTGGTAGGCATAATTACCTCCGGGAAGATTACCGTTTACACCGTATGAAGTGCGTAGTTTCAGATCGGTAAAGGTACTTTTTATTCCTTCCATAAACGGTTCTTCAACTAAACGCCACATCCCCGATACCGACCAGAAGTTACCCCACCGGGAATCTTCAGATAATCTTGAAGTTCCATCGCGGCGAAAGCTCCCTCCTAAATAATATTTTCCGCTGTAGTTGTAGTTTAACCTGGAGATGTAAGAAATTAGGCGGTATCCCTGCGGTTGGGATTTGAGGCCGCTAATTGTTGACACGACACCAACATCCGTTAATTCTTCCGACGCAATGTTATTCCCATAGGCATATAATTCATCTTTGTTGAAATCTTCTGCTTCATAGGCGACCAGCACATCAAGGTTGTGAACATCGTTAAATTTCTTAATGTAATTCAAGGTTGTTGAAGAGAATATACGTGAAAATTCAGTGAATGATTTGCCAGCTTCAGCTGTTCCGGTAGGAGCCGATTTTGGGCCTGCTCCACTGTAAGGTGAAAAATATACTTTATCTTTTTGTGAGGTATAATCATAATTCAAACTTTCTTTCAGTGTTAAACCATTTATGATTTCATATCCAATGGTCGCATTTGTTGTTAATCTGTTTATGCGTGCCCGGTTTATGTCTTCTTTCATGGTTTCAATTACATTGTAAGTGCTGGAAGTATACATAAGGTCGGTTCTGTTATATGAACCGTCTTCGTTATACGGATAGTCCGAAGGAGTAATGTATCCGCCTAATAAAAAGTAGGGTCCTGCCAGTGTTCCTCTTTCTTCATTTAGGTTCTGTTCTATTTGAGCAAAAGTAAATTTCCCATTAAATGTTAGTTTATCTGAGAGTTTTCGTTCATAGTTTAAGTTGCCGGAATATCTTTGAAAATCACTGTTAATGGCAACTCCTTCCTGATTCATCCATCCGATAGATGCCAAAAACTTGTTTTTTTCATCACCTCCGGAAATAGACGCTTCATAGTTTTGGGAATAGGCATGCTTTCTAAACATATAATCTTTCCAATTTGTATATCCACTCCAGGGGATCGGAGCAAATGTGTCAATATTATCTTCAGCATATCCAGCAGGATCTGCTTCTCCGTCATCAACCGCCTTGTTATAAAGAGACTCATAGATCAATTCTCTTCGCTGTTCTCCGCTAGTCAGAGGACGATAGTCCATGGCTAAATCAGACATTCCCCCGCTTATGGTGAGAGCTACTTTTGTATCTCCGGTTTTTCCTTGTTTTGTGGTGATTAAAATTACGCCATTTGCCGCGCGGGAACCATATAATGAAGCAGCTGCTGCATCTTTTATTACAGTGATATTTTCAATATCGTTAGGATTAAGAGTTGCCATTACGCTTGTTTTCGATTGAGTCATGTATCCTGAAGCATAATTACTCATTGACCCTGTTGATGCAGGAACGCCATCAATTATGTAGAGTGGTTGATTAGATGCGTTAAAAGAACCCATTCCCCTAATTCGAATCTGAGGTAAAGCAGCCGGCTGACCGGAGTTGGATGTAATAAAAACGCCAGAAGTTTGCCCCTGGAGTTTTTGTTCCACTGAAACAACCGGTATGTCTTTTAACTTCTCTGCATTTACCGTGTTGGCAGAGCCGGTAAACGATGCCTTTTTGAAGTTTCCATAACCCGTAACAACTACTTCCCCCAGCGATTCAACATCTTCCCGGAGCTCAACTTTTACAGTCGTTTGGTCTCCCAGGGATATTTCAGTTGTTTTGTAGCCAATGAAAGATACTTTTAATCCATCTCCGGAGCCTGTAAATTTTAATGTGAAATGACCATTTACATCGGTAATGGTTCCGTTCATTGTGCCTTGTTCAATAACGTTGGCACCAACAATGGGGTGGCCTTTTTCATCAACTACCACTCCGCTAACTATTTTCTCTGTTTGCTGGGCTTTTATTTCTTTAGCAGGGGTTAAAACAATGTGTCTGTCTTTAACCAGAATATTTACCTCATTGTTATCGAACAGGCGGGCTAAAATTTTATCTATGTTTTCATTTCTTACAGAAATATTAACTTTCCTGTCGACATTAATTAATTCACCGTTATACAAAAAATAGAACTCGCTTTGCCCTTCGATTTCGGAGAGCACATGTTTTATTGTTACATTTTTCATGTTCAGGCTAAGCTGGGTAGCTTGAGAATAGCTACTTGTAGCATAAACCTGAAAGGCGCTGAGTAGTAAAAATAATAATGCGTTCCGCATAATAATTAGTTTTTTGCGATGTTCGTAAAAAAACGAACATCCTTGTCCTTCAATTTTTTTCATAAATTTGAATGTTTTTGTTTACAAAAATTATTTACGCCAATCTTTTTTGGTAAGCAGGAAAGGGAGTGTTGCAAGCGCTTCCTTTCTTTTTGTTTCTTTTCATTTGTGTTTTTTCATATTCAACTCATTTTTTCGTTATAGTAACTGTAGAAGATGAAGCTATATTTGATTTATGGTTAATTTTCCCGGGAGTATATTTTATTGCTATGGAGGGGGAACTTAATTCCAGCAGTTCCAGCACACGAAAAAGCGACTCATTCTCAAAGGTGGTTGTAAAGCGGTATTTCTCAATTTCTTTGTCTGCTATAACAACATTCACTCCATACCATCTTTCCAGTATTCTAGCCACCTCGGGCATGGGGGTGTCATCAAAAATGATAATGTTTTTACGCCAGGAAATGTATTTATCTATGTTTTTATTTTCAAGTCTCACTTGTCTGGTATTTATGTTCATTGAGAGGAAATCATTTGGAATCATATGAGTTGTTGCTTTTTTGCCATCGTTAAATTTCCCGGTAAATTCTATGCTCCCTTCCTTTAGCGCAACTTCCAGTGTTTGGTCTTCCGGGTAAGCTTTTATATTGAATTGGGTTCCAAGTACTTTTACAGAAGCGGATTCTGTGTTAACGATAAATGGCGATTTCTCGTTTTTGATTACACGCAGGTAAGCCTCGCCAGTTAAAGAGAGTTGTCTGTATTCGCTGGTAAAAGGAATTGAGTATCGTATTTTACTTTCGGAGTTTAACCAAAGATCCGTTCCGTCAGGTAAAACTACATGCGAGCGCATCCCTGCCGGACTTTGAATCTCCTGGTATGTAGCATTATCTTGCTCTTTGTTCTTATTATGGGAGAATAAAAGCCAAAGTGTAACGATAAATAAAGGTAAAGTTAAACTGGCAGCAATTCTGGTAACAACTGTTATTGTATGCCATGTATTTGAATGTTTGTTTATTTTTGAGCTAACCTGTGTAAAAGCTTCGTTTACATTAATGAGTTTTATCTCTTCCAGTAATAAACCAGCTTCCATTTTTTTCTCCTCCTCAGAAAGACCTCTTCTGTAGTCAAGAAATCTCTCCAGTTTTTCTTCGCTGGTTTTTATATTATTTCTTTTCTCCATAAAAAACTGCCAAATTAGTTCTTTTAGCAAGTGTTTGTTTACATATTAATACAACTCGTGAATCTGAAACACGTATTGTGGAAAGTATTTTTTTGAAAAAGAAGAAAGATTTTTTCTAAAATTTGTTAATACACGTATCGAACTCACCAATGAACTGTTATTTTTTATTAAATGCTAAAGCATCAACATCAGAAATTTATATTCATGCAGCTCCTGGCGAAGAATTTTTAGTGCATTGGAAACCTGGGTCTCTACCGTGCGTTTGGAAAGATTAAGGTGGGTTGCAATTTCGTCATTTGATAAGCCTCTTAACCGGCTTAATGAGAAAATTTCGCGTGTACGATTTGGGAGTTGCTCGATTGCTTTGGTAATTTGTTCCTGAAGTTCAGAGGCGATAAACAGGTCGGGCTGAAACAGCAGATCTGTTTTCATAAGTTGTTTCAGTTCATTTATTGTTTTTTCCTTTATTTGGAGCTTTTTTATATAGTTAAAAGCACGGTTCCGAATGGAAATAAAGAAGTAGTTTTTAAGTGAAGACGTTTGTTGAATTTTACTACGATGGTACCATAATTTTACAAAAAAATCCTGAACGATCTCTTCTGCTTCTTCATTGCTGTTTACCAACTGGGTGGCAAAAACAACCAGCCCCGGATAATAAAAGCGAAAGAGAAGTTCAAACGCTGTTTGATCTCCTTTTAATAATCGATCAACGAGGTTTTTTTCTTCTATTCCGTTAATAATGGCCATCCGATTTTAGTTTAATTGTATCTTTTGTAATTCACTTCTTCCGATAAAACAACAAATATCTTGGTTAATTTAAACATAAGTTAGATAATGTAGTCTGTGTTATCTACAAAGTAAAGAATAATTACATTCGTTTCTTTTTATGTTCAAATTTCGGCAAAGAAAAATACATTTTGAATGTAAAGTTAGAATATATTCAGAATAAGTAGATGAAAATTAATAGAAAAGTAGCATTTGTTTTGTCTTCTGTGTTTTATTCTGACTATGTGATGTGGGGTGTTCCTGTTTAGGCAGATGCAGGGATAAATTCTGGATTATAAATATTCCATATCGCATTTAATGGAAGGTCAAGATTGGTTACATAACAGCTATATCATACCATGGGAGGTCTTTGAACCCAGTAGATAACCGTTGGATGTGCGAATATATTGCGCTTACTTTACAAATCTGAGGATAAATATTTGAGAAATTTAAAAAAGCTGCTTTCTATTTCTTTTTAGATCCCAATATCAAACTGGCTATCCAGCCCGCAACATAACACGAAATAACGCCGGTGGCAGAGTAAGCGGTTAAATGTACAGGTTGGTAAATGGCAACAGTAATTTGAACTGCAATACTTACAATAATTCCAACCAATACTCCGGCTGAATTCGCTTTTTTCGACAAAATTCCTAAAAGAAAAACGCCACCCAAACTGCCGATTATCAACCCTAAAACTTTTTGAAATTCGTCCCAAAGTGACTGGATATCCATGGTTGCCATTATAAAAGCAAATAAGGTTCCTGAAATTCCGATGACGAATGTAGCTATCCGCGCCAATTTTAGCGGGTTCATATTTTTGCTCCATCCAAAACGAAAATGAATATCAGTTGAGTATGCTGTTGCCGCTGAATTCATGCTGCTACTCAAGCTGCTCATGGCTGCAGCAAATATCCCTGCAATTAACAATCCCGAAATTCCTGCCGGGAGTTGCGATGCAATGTACCACGGAAAAATAGCATCGTTGTTTGAAAAAGTTGGGTTCAATTCTTTTGGGAAAGCTTTGTAAAAAGCAAAAAGTGCTGTTCCCACAAAAAAGAAAATAATGGTAGCCGGAATTGTTAGAATAGCATTGGTCCAAACACTTTGATTGGCTTCTTTCTGCGTTTTTGTTGTTAAGTAGCGTTGTACCATGGTTTGGTCGGTTCCATAAGTGGTAATGTTTGCGAAAATTCCTCCCAGAAGCATTACCCAAACCGTGGGTTGTTTTAGCGAAAGTGTCAAGTCGAATACATTAAATTTATGGCTGGCAGCGGCTGTTTCAACAATGGAAGAAAATCCTCCATCAATTTCTAGAATGATTAGAGCTAATGAAAGAATGGCTCCACCCAGCAGAACAATCACCTGCATCACGTCTGTCCAGATCACTGCTTCTATTCCGCCCATCATTGTGTAAACAAGAGCTACAATTCCCATAAGTGCGATACATAAAAATATGTCGATTCCGGTAACTACGTTCAGTGCGATTGACGGCAGAAATAAAACGACGCCCATTCTGCCAATCTGATAAACGATGAAAGAAAGGCTTCCAATCAGACGAATGGTGAGATTAAAACGGTTTTCCAGGTATTCGTAAGCAGTGGTTACATTCAACTTTCTGAAGAAGGGAATAAACAACAGAATAATAACCGGTGCCACTAAAAAGATGGTCATGTTAAGCGTAAAATACGACCAATCGGTAGCAAAGGTTTTTGCAGGAACGGCCATAAAAGTAATGGCGCTGAGTGCGGTTCCAAAAATACTCAATCCTGCAGCCCACCAGGGAATTCGGCCTCCTCCTTTAAAATAATCATTGGTATCTTTTTGTCGTTTTGAAAAGAAATAGCCCATCCATGAGAGCACCAGGAAGTAGAGTCCGATAACAATGACGTCGAGCAACCTTAGATGTTTTGCATCTTTTATCACTTGAATTTTTAGGATTTTTGGTGTGCGAATCCCCGGACGGATTTCCCCAGAAGGAATAACAAAATCATTTCCCCACTGAACAGCGGTGGTTGTTACTTGCCCGGTTGTCGGGAGCATAGCAAGTTCAAAAGTTTTGTTGGTTAAGGTGTTGAACCCAATGATTTTGTTTCCAAATCCCGGGTGATTTTCCAGATGATTTAGCAGCTTTCTTTGAGCCTGTTCAAGTTCAGATTTTGTAGCTTCATTTTTATCTGGAATATTTTGAAGTTTGGCAATTTGCTGTTCTATTTCCAATTGTTTTTGCATCAGTTCGCCACTGGCTCCCGAAGCAAAAACAATTGTGCTTGCACCTATAGGGAATGCAGTTCCGGCCATAACCGGAAAATCTTTGTTTTTCCCATTGGAAATTAACGACCACTGTTTTAGCGAAGGATTGTAAAGATGCGCATCGTAAAGAATTTCAACTTCACCGTTTTCTTTTATGTTTCTTCCTGAAAATAGATAGAAACAGTCGGTAGCACCATTGCTTTGAGCGGCTGCAACGGCAAAAGCACGCGGCTGTCCTGCCCACTCAGGCAAGCTTTCCCATTTCCATTCGTTGGAGCTTGTGTTTGAAATATCCAACGAAAGAAATATTTTTTTTGAGGTTCCGCTTGGTTCTGAAACTCCTCCGGCAACAAAAATGGTATTATCCACTTTGGCAAATGCAAAATTGGTTAAACGTACCGGAAGTTGTGGCCCTGAAGTTATTTCAACAGACCCAGTTTCAGGAATGTAATTGATGAACCAACTTTCAGAAATAGACTCGTTGCTTGTGTTTCCGCCAAAGCAAAATAACCCTGCCGGAGTGGAAACGGCACCTCCGTAACCTGCGGCAAATGGAAGTTTTGTCTCCGATTTTTTCCATGAATAGGTGTCTCCGGCTTTTTGTAAAAGAAAAATTTCGTTGTAATATACTTTTGTTCCTCCTTCCCACGGAACTTTATCCGGGAAATTTGCTCCTCCTGCCACGATTAACACATCGTCATCCACACCCGAATAAGGTCCGGCTAGGCCTGGCTGAACGGAATATCCTGTGTTGGGCGGGAGTTCCGGAAGCGATGAAAATTTCAGGTAATGGTTTTCACCTTGAGTGGTGGAGATAATGAAAAAAAGAAGGATTGAAAAAAAGTATTTCATTTTTAATTGTTATTTCAAATTTCTATTAAAAGAATTCGGGGATAATTTCGCGGGCTTTTTTACGCACAGGTTCGGCCAATTCTGCGGGAATAGATTTGTAGGGCCAGCGTAAATTTACACCTACATCCGCCCATCCACCAACCAGTGCCATGAACCGGTCGCAGGCATGATTGGGAAAAAACTGTTTGGTGATGAAAGGCTCAATCAATTCGCACATGAATTTTTTTATTCTTTTTTCCAGTTCCAGAGCGGAATTCATGTCACTTTGCATTTGGTTAAACCACTTTTGTGCAGCAAACGGATTCAGGCAGGCTACATTCGAATATGCTCCGTGTGCGCCAAGAGTAATTCCGGTTGCCAGATTATGTCCAGGGATAAATACCGAAAGTCCTTCATTGTTTTCCCGGGCAGATTCATACCATAGTTTGTCAGAATTATAATCGAAAACTTTTACGCCAACTAAAGATGGAACCTGTTTTTTTAAGATGGCCCATTCTTGGGGCTGTAATTTTTTCTTTGCATGTGGCGGATTGTACAATACCAAGCTGATATTTCCCGCTTCTTTTTCCATTTTTTGCAGGAACAGGATGCTTTCTTCCAGAGTTGGAGGAAACCAGTCGGGCAGAATAACCTGCACTGCTCCCGGGTGCAAATGCTTTATCATTTTTAGCCTTTGCAGAGAGATTTGCGGGCTCATGTGGTTTACTCCAATTTGAAATGGGATACTTGCCTCTTTACACTTTGAAGCCAGTAACTCACTTATTTTTAGAAATTCGTCCTCGGTTTGTGAGTAAAATTCACCAGCCGTTCCGTTGGAATAAATCCCATTCGGATTGGATGAAATCAGAACGTCAATTTCATCATTCAATTTCGAATAATTAATATCTCCGTTTTTATCGGTGGCTAAAAGCAAAGTAGCCCAATTCCCATATATTTCACCTGATTGCAAAGGTCTCATTAAAAGCTGTTCGAATTTAATAATGAGCCTGGTGCAAATATTTGAGCAGGTTCGAATGAAACAAAAACCATTTTTTCATAGGAACTTTCTTTTCCGGCTTCGAAGAACATGCCAATTTTCCCATCGGGGAGTTTTGTTAAACAGGAATAAGCAGCCGGACCTGCATAAATCAACTTGCCATTGCTCCAGCTTTGGCAGTTGTCGAAGCTCGTTTTTACTGTAAGATGGTTTCTCCCTGACGGAACTGCAGGATTTAAGAACAGATGTACTTGTTTCCCATTTAAATCTCCGTAATTTAAAATACTTGCCTGACATCTTGATTCAACCAGTTGGTAATCGTGTTCAATTTCTGTCCAGGTTTTGCCTCCGTCTTTGCTGAAACTAATTGCCCGCGCATTTTGGTCGTTATACGATCGCATGTTCATTTCCAAAGTCCCGTCAGAAAGTTCGGTAACCTGGCTTTCGTTGCAGCCAGGCTTTATCGGCTCACTCATTTTCCATGTTTTACCGTGGTCGTCAGAAAAAAGAACGTGTGCTCCATATCCGTAGGGCCCTTTACGTACATTCCCGTTTGGATCATCATAACTGTGGTTGGCTGGAATTACTAATCTACTTTTGTGTGGGCCATTTTTTATTTGAATACCAATTCCAGGGCCGGTGGCATACCAACCCCAGGAAGTATCGCGGCAACTTTCATTCATATTCACCGGCTCCGACCATGTTTTACCATCGTCATCAGAATAGCAAAGGTAGGGCAGGCGAGGGAAGGAAGACGTTTTGTGAATAATATCTCCTTCATGATCTTCTCCAAGGTTCCAGGTAAGAAAGAGCCAAATCCGCCCGGTTTCTTCATCAACAACAGGGCAGGGGTTGCCACAGGTGTTTTGAGCGTCGTCCCACACAATTTGTTCATCGCTCCATGTTTTTCCATTATCTTCCGAACGTTTCAGTAATAGATCGATATCTCCCGCGTCACCTGCTTCCCGACCTTCACAAAAAGCCAGGAGTGTTCCTTTTGTAGTAACGATTATTGAAGGGATACGGTAGTTGTTATAGTCGCCGGTACCTTTTTCCCAAAGGACGGATTGATGGATCACCGACTTTTCTTTTGTGCAGGAGCTCAAAAAGAGCATTGAAAAGATTGTTGTAATTAGAAATAAGCTGATTTTCATAATGTATTGAATAATAATTCTAAATGTTTTGTCACTTCACGACCATCGCATCCATTTCTTTGATTTGAAAGCGGGTGCTCACCACAGAGTGTTTCCGTTGATCGTCCCAATATTTTAAATAGGTTGTGGCAACGATTGTCCCATCCGGAAGAATTTCCATGCCCGGGTAACCACAATCACTGCCAGCATGGTTATGTAACAGTTTGATTCTGTATCCTCCGGGTTTTCCTTTTTTGATGTCGTTGTAAGTACCTACCCAGGCTACAAAATGCCCCGCTGTTGGACTGTTCAGAGCCTTGTCCCGAAAAGCAATAACCAACCGTCCATCTTTTGTATAAACCCCCATGTGGCGGTCACCGGTTAGTCCCCATGGCGTATCTTCAGGTTCGCTCCATGTTTTTCCTTCGTTTTTACTAAACATCATCAAACTTCTTCCCTGGTGGGTATTTTCGCGCATCAGGCAGCAAAGTTCTTTTTGGTTGGGCGAGCGAAAAACAAAAGGCTCGCATGGTTTTTTCCCTTCCACATCGGCAATTACTTCCGGCTCCGACCACGTCATTCCGCCATCTTCGGTTTTGGTTTGCAATACTGCCAGCGATTCATCTTTTCTTCGATGGTAAAATCCCATGTAGTTTCCGTCTTTTAATCTAACTACGCTGCTAAATGTCATTACACATTCAAAACCAAGGGCTGGCAGTTCTGCCCATGTTTTTCCGCCATCTTCGCTCATGATTCGGGGCATATCAGGCCAGGCAGAAAATACCCATAAGCGTACTTTCCCGGTTTTCCTGTCAATCATCCGGTAAATACTGGGGCAATTTTTATGTCTGGTAAACCCCTCAGGAAGTTGATCGTCCATTCTTGTCCATGAAATTCCGCCATTGTGACTTACTGCCATAGGACCAGAATGTCCTCCATGTCCGATAGTCCACACGCAATACATGGTTTCCCCGTCGGGAAGTAAAACGGTAGTAGGGTGTCCCTGGTAGATATCTTTAGTCCCTTCTGCTATTACAACCTGACGTGTTGTATCTCTGGAAATATGGATAATGGGTAAATCAGGTTGTTCCTGTGCGAAATTCATGAATGCAAAGTGCAGAAACAAGAATGTAGATAAAATTTTAGTTTTGGACAGAATGAAGTTGGTTTTGGTATCCATGGTAGTTGTTTTAATATATTATATTACGTGGTTCCCATCTAATTTTTGCCACAATTATTATTGTCTCCCTGTCTTTGGACTTTGTATCTTTGGGAGAAACAGGAGCTGTAATCCAGCTTTCATTTTCATTTACATAAGTTACACCGAAATTTCCTACATCGCCACCATTTGAAGGAATTGGAATTACAACTTTTCTGTTTCTTTAAAGGATCGACTTTAGCTATAATCATGGGACGTTTTTTAACTAACTAACTAAACTATTAACTTATTGATTTTGTCATTTCATAGAATCCCGTATCTTTTAGTTCGTTTATAAATTTATCGTATTCCTGTGCTGTTAAATTGCGAAGAGGTGCTCGGCACTTTCCACAATCAATTCCTACGGATTTCATAAGGGCTTTACCGGCAACAATGGCTCCGTTATTTTTTACCAGGATCTCGACTATTTTTACTGTCTTGCTTTGTTTTTCTCTGGCGGCTTCTATACTTCCATTGTTGAAGTCGGCAATGATTTGGTTGTAAATTGCAGCCATAAAATTGAATGTACTTCCTACAGCTCCTTCTGCTCCAAAAGCCAAGCCGGCAAGCAGCATTTCGTCAAAGCCACTAAGGATATCCCATTTCTTATTGTCAAGCTGAATGCATTGCTGCATCTCCATAAAATTATTGTGGGTAAATTTTATTCCTGCAAGGGTGGGGATGCGGAAAGCAGCTTTTTTCAGAAAATCGGCCATTGAAAGTTCAACTCCTGAAACTGAAGGGATATGATAATAGTAAAAGGGCAGTGATGGGGCACCGGAAGCTACTTCTTCACAAAAGTTAACAAGTTCTTCGGTTCGGGCTGGTTTTAAAAATACGGGGCCCATACAACCAATGGCATAAGCTCCTGTTTTTTGAGCATGTGCGGCCAGTTCTTTTGATTGTTTTGAAGAAGTGGTGCCTACGTGTACAATCACTTTAAAATCTTCAGTTTGTTCTTTTATCCATGCCTCTGTAATGGTTTGGCGTTCGGCATTGGTCATGAGCATACCTTCACCTGTGGTTCCACAGATAAATACGCCTTTTGTATTATCTGCTTTTAGTTTTTCAGCATACGCCGGAATCATTTCCGGCTTAATTGTGCCATCTCCGTTCATAGGTGTAAACGGTGCAGCAATTAGTCCTTTTAGTTTTTTCATGTGAGTTTTTAATCGTAATTATAGAGGAATTCCCAGTAAGGCTTTAAATGTTTTTGTACGGCCTCACGATATCCCTCTTTGTCGTTGTTTTTTATTTTTTCAAGGAGATCCGCATGACGAACTATCTCGCCTTTTTCATTCAATTTTTCGTTGATTGGGAGAAAATAGCTCTCGTAGTTTTGTTTAGAGAATTCGAAAACCGGATGCATTACCTGGTTAAACTGAAGAATAAAATCGTTTCCTGCGATCTTGTATATTTGGGTATGGAAAAGCATCTCATCTGCTACCGAGAGGTTATTGATACCAATGGCTTGCTGACGGGAAACAATCAGTTCCAGTTCATTTATATTTTCTTTGGTGATATTGGTAAAAATAAAATCGGTAATTCCGGTCTCCAGCGCAATTCGCATCCCCATCATTTCTTTGATGGTTTTAATACTCAGAAGATTAGGATCTAAAACCTTTTTGAAGCCGTTTAAAAGCGGTGGCTCAGTGACTATTATCCCTCTTTTGGTGCGCGACTGGATTAGCCCAAGCATTCGTAATCTGCTCATGGCTTCACGAACTACATTCCGGCTTATGCCCATCATCTCAGAGAAATGCATTTCATTGGGAAGTGAATCGCCTGGAACCAGCTGATTTTCTTTGATGTATTCAATAATTTTTTCTTCTACCTGATCTGCTAAAGTTGTAGTTGATAAGCCTTTTTGCATTTTGTTAGTATAAATTCTATTTGTAGTACAAATATAACAAATAGGAATAAAAACAATTTTTTTTTTGCTGAAAGCTGTTGTATAATATGTTTTTAATGCACTCCTTTTAGCTTGCGGATAAATTGTTTTTATCTGTATTGTAAAGGCAATGTCCTGAAATATAGGTTATTGTTAGGGTTGGATAGTGTGAGAGGAGGTGAAAATGAACTAATCGGTAAATCTCTTCAATAGAAGATTCGTTCGTTTTTAGAATTTTATTTTATACTCTAAAGATTTACTCATAATCAGCAGATAAATATTTTGGGTTAATTTTAAAGTGTTACTAACACTGGTTCAAAAATAAGATGGAGATTCGTTAGAAAAAATGAAACTCTTATATTTGGTCTGGTTTCAGTGAAATAGTTTTTTGTAATTGAAGCAGGTAATTTAAGAAGTCATGAAAAAGGCGCACAGGATTATACGTTATATTCTCCTTATTTTCTTTTCGTTGTTGATAGTTTTGGTAGTTGTTGCAGCATTAGCTGAGAATAAGATTGCCAAAATTGCTATCGATCAGGTGAGCAAAACCACGGATATTCCTATTCAAATAGATGACATTGATTTTTCATTGGTGCGTAATTTTCCATATGCGACTATTCGTTGTAATCATTTGTTGGTGAGCTCTCCTAATGATAGTATTTTAGGAAGTACTGATACGCTGGCTTATGCCGGGCGATTGTTTGTTTCTGTTGATATAAAACCTCTGTTGAAAAGTGTTTTTAAAGTGCGGAAAGTAGTGGTTGCAGATGCCGAATTGTTTTACAAGGTTGATACAGCAGGTGTAAGTAATTTCGATTTCTTGATAGATACAACATCGCAGGATGTGATAGATACATCGGCAAATTCCGTTTTTTTAGATTTAAAGCACATGAAGCTGGAGAATGTAAAATGCATTTATTCTGATAAAAAACAAAAGGCTTCAGCTGATTTATTTATTGAACAGCTTGATTTATCGGGAATGATAGATGCAAACCAGTATAAAGGAGGTGTTGAAGGGAAAGTTATTCTCTCCAATTGCACGTACAATACAACACAAATTTATTTGATGAACCAGGCTACCGCCAATTTTAAAGCAAACTATGAAAGCGGTGTGTTGAGTATAGAGAAAGCAGCTATTGCCGTTGATGAAGATGTTCTTCTATCGTTAAACGGAACCATTCGTATGGGAGATAGTTTATTGGTTGATGTGGTAGCCGGAGCAGAAAAAATTGATTTGAAAGGTATAGGGAAATATGTACCGGAAAGTTATTTAAAGGAATATGGTGTTCGTGATATTTCCGGGACTCTTGCCGCCGAAGCTAAAGTGGAAGGAATTGTTTCTGATTCAATCATGCCGTTTGTGGATGCCCGTTTTGACTTCTCGGATGGTAGTCTGTTATACCAAGATTATCCGCTGTTACATAATATTTCGTTGAGTGGAAAAGCAACGAATGGCGAACAGAAAAATAGTGCAACTACCCGTGCCGACTTAAGTTCATTCCATTTTCAAATCGGGAATAGTACTTGTGATTTGTCGGGGCAAATTGAAAATCTGGATAAACTTACTTATGATTTTAAATCTGATGTTAACCTCGATTTAAATGATGTTGCAGGTTTTATCCCCGACTCACTTCTTCAGTCGGCAAATGGGAAAATGAATGCTTCTGTGTTTACAAAAGGAATCTTGCCTGATTCCATAACTGAAACGTATATTCAGTCGGTGCTTGTAAATACACAAATCAATGTGAATTTTACAAATGTAAGTGCGCAGGTTGATAGTTCTTTGTCTGTTCGCAATGTAAACGGGGCTTTGGGATATAAACCGGGTCAAATTTCAGCAACCGGGCTAAAAGCTGCCGTTCATTATGAAACGTATAATATAGATAGTCTTCAGCTTGATGCTTTAATCGCAGGGAAATATACGACTCTTGATTCCTTAAATCTTCAGCTAAAGCAACTGGACGCGGGGTTAGGGAAGAGTAAGATTGAATTGACAGGGACTTTGAAGAACTTGTTGGCGCCCAATTATACTGTTTCCGGGAATCTGAATATAGACCTGGCAGAAATAAAGAACCTCGTGCCCGACTCACTGGTAAATAATTTGTCGGGAAATGTTTCAGGAACATTTCAATCGGCTGCCAGGCTGAATCTGGATTCTATAAGTGAGCAAATAAACAGCGTTCTGTTTGAACACAGCCGTTTTTCTGTAAATTGTAATCATGTGAATGTTACGACTCCCGATTCGCTGACAAGCGTTGAAAATCTAACCGGGCAGCTTACATATTCTACGGACACGATTCAGATTCCGCAACTTGAAGTTACTTATTTAGGAATAAACCTGGGGATGAGTTCAGTTTCTGCAACCGGTATTTACTCAGCAGCCATTTTAAATCAACCCAAAGAGTTGGTTGTTCATGGAAATTTCGGCGTAGATTATATGGATTATGCGTTGATAGAAAGTTTTATGCAGGAAGATTCAACGGCAGTTTCGCAACCCGGAAACGAAAGTAATACAGAACCGATGAGGTTTTCATATAGAATTAATGGAAATATGACGGCAAACAGTTTGAAATATGAAGAGGCGATTTTTTCAGATGTCGATTCTAAGTTTCTGGTAAAAGAGAACTATTATGTATTGGATAGTTTGCGGATGAACGCTTTCAACGGAACTTCACTTTCCTCCATAAAGATTGAAATGAAACCCAACGATGAAATGGATATGTTTTTTAGAACAGATATCAGTAAAATGGATGTATCTCAACTTGTAAAGAATTTTGGGAAATATATGGATTATGCCGATATACAAGCTGAAAATGTAGAAGGGAGTATTTCAACTAAAATGGAAGGTGAAATTGTTCTGAACAATTTTGAGCCAGTTTATGAGTCGTTGATGCTAAATGGTGATATGACCATTGAAAACGGTGCGCTTATCAATGTAAAACCGGTAATGGAAATTCAAAAGATTCCCGGTGTAGGTCTTAAAAATTTGGATAAACTTTATTTCAGTACGCTGAGCAGCAGTGTTTTCTTGTATAAGAATAAACTTTTCATTCCACGTACCGAAATACGTTCCTCCTCTTTTGACGCAATGTTTTTGGGAATGTATAGTTTTAATGAAGATTATGAGTATCACATTCGTATGTTTTTGGGAGAAGTGCTTTCCAGTAAATCAAAAGCTAATTTGAAAAAGCATGCGCAGGACGGTGGCTTTGATGATGAGGAAGATGAAAAAGATATAACCCAGGGACGTACCTCTATTTATGTGGTATCAAAATCGTTGGATGGTAAAGAAAAGGCTGGTTTCGATAATAAGCGCGATCGGCAAAATATGTCGGCGAAAGTTAATTTGCAGAAACAAATGGTCGACCTGCGTTTTCATCCGGCACTGGTTAACTATAATACTGAAGAGTAGTTTTACATGAGAAGAAAATATTTAATCGTTTTTGTAAGTCTGATAAGTTTGGTGGGGTTATTTTCCTGTCGGTCCAAATCGCCGGACAAAAAACGAAAAACACTGGAATATAAAGTACTTCAGAATACGGGAGACGTTATTCTGGGTGACGATGCAGCTCCTGATACCATCTTTTTATATGCAAGTTATCATTGCAAATTTTGTCGCTATTTTTTTTCTCGTACATATCCCGGGTTAAAAGAAAATTTCCTGGATAACGGAAAAATAAAGCTCGTGGTAAAGTGGTTGGATTTTAATGATAATCCACAGGTTTTATATGCTTTGCAGGCGGCTGGTTGTATCTCCCGTTTTGGTGTATACGAAAAATTTCATCAGCTTTTACTGGTAAACCCAGATGTGGTGTTTACCAACGACTTTGCAAAACTGGTAGATGATATTATGGATGACAATCCGGAAATTGCGCAGTGTATTTTACAAAATGCCGATTATGCGTATCTTCGCAAAAATGTAAAAGAGTTTCGGAAGAATGGCTTAACCGGTACTCCTACATTTGTGATAAATAATAGTGCATATAGCGGATTTATTTCTTACGATAATTTTGAGAAACTTATTAAGCAAGAGTTTAATATGCAACCATAGAAGATTTATTAGATAAAAAACGAAAATACCTGTAAAAAATTTATACAAATGAAAACAAAATTAACACTCCTTTTTACTTTACTGGTTTTTGTTCTGGCATCATGTTCTGACTCTGAGTCTGATGAATTCTGCGAAAATCCGGATGCTAAATGTGAAGATAATACGGCAATAGAAGCTTCTTCTTGCTGTACAGATCAGGATTGTTACTGGATGTATAATGGTGTTAAATATGATTGCGATGGAGAAGATTGTAAGGAAGCGATTGATGCTATCGTAACCAGTGCCTGTGTTTCGGCGAGTGCCGGATTTGATGTCGAGATAAAGGATTATGGTTTTCTGAAAGCGCAGATGCAGGCCGTTACCAGTAAATTGCTAATTGAAGCCCGCAGCGCTTCCGGTTGTGGCGAATTTTAAAAAGAAACAATTTTTGTAAGAGGAATTAATTTGTAATTCTTCGTTTCGAAGTTTGGCTTCGCTTTGTATGATTTTTATAGAGCGAAGTCAAATTGCATTTATGGAGTTACTTTGAGTATATGTGTTAAACTTGTATTGCGTGTTTATGCTTTGTATTCATTTAAAAGATACGAATCCGTTTTTTTGCCTTGCTGCAGAAGAGTATTTACTGAAAAAATTTTCGGAAGATATTTTTATGCTTTGGCAAAGTGAAGATACGGTTGTGGTAGGGAAACACCAGAATGCTCTGGCAGAAATTAACTATTCTTTTGTGCGGGAGAATAAAATAACGGTTGCCCGGCGAATTTCTGGCGGAGGAACGGTTTTTCATGATGCCGGAAACGTAAATTTTGCTTATATAAAAAATGTGAACAGTCCGGCAGAAATCAGTTTCAAGCAATTTACTGCTCCGGTAGTTGATGCGTTGGCAAAATTGAATATAACAGCTACTACTTCCGGTCGAAATGATTTGCTGATTGAAGGTTTGAAAATTTCAGGAAATGCAGAACATGTATTTAAAAACCGGGTGTTGCATCACGGGACTTTGTTGTATAATTCGAATCTGGAAAATTTGGGGAAGGCCATAAAAGTGATTCCCGGAAAATACAAAAGCAAGGCAGTGCAGTCAAACCGAAGTCCCGTTGCCAATATTTCCTCTTTCTTGAAAAAGGAAATGAGTATTGGTGATTTTATGCAGTTTCTGCTGGATGTTCAACTTGAAAATGAAGACGTTCGTTTTTATGAACTTACTGGGGAAGATATTCAAAATATACAACATCTTTCCGAAGAAAAATTCAGAACATGGGAGTGGAATTTTGGATACTCACCTAAATATTCTTTTCAAAATAAAACCGAAATTGATGGGAGAGAGGTAGAGGTAAAATTGAAAACGATAAAAGGAATTATTGACGAAATAAATGTTGATGGAGATTATTTTTGGGAGAAAATAAACGAGCAACTTTCTAATAATCTTAAGGGTAAACGACATTTTTTCGAGGATGTTCAGCAGGCTTTAAAAGAAGTGTTAGATAAAGTTCCCGATAAATTGAGTTATGTTTTTTTTGTTTAAAAATATAAATCTGAAAATCAGATGGTTGGTGTTCCTGCTGGCATGCATACCATCAATTATTATTTGTTGTACTCCTAAAACGAATAAAAATATTGAAGATGTAGTAAATTACATCCCACAGCCGGGAATCTCAATTGAAAAAGGAAGAATAATATGGAGTTTGCAAGATTCTCTTCCGGACCCTTTTGCGAAAAATGATGGTACTTTAATAAAGACAATCGATGAGTGGGAAGCGCGCCGCAATTTTCTGCTAAAGATGTTGGAGGATTATGTATATGGCTCAAGACCAGAGTTGAAACTTGACTCGGTGAAATTATCTGCAGAATATAGAGATACTCAGGTAGCTGAAAATGCAATAACTTATTTCGCCAGGCTTTATTACGGGAATTCGCGTTATTTTACCATACGTGTAACCCGTCCGGGAAAAAAGGGGAATTACCCGGTAATTATTCGTTACGAGAGCAATGAAAGTTTTCGTTTTCCAATTGAATCAAAATGTATAGGTAACAATAAATATGTTATAGTTGCACTTAATCCTTTCACCGTTGCTCCTGACAACGGCGAAGTTACCGAAAAATACATGTGTGAGACGAAAGTGATTATGGCATGGGCTTATGCGGCATCGCTCACAGTGGATTATTTGGAAACGCTTGATTATGTTGACTGCTCAAATATTACGATAGCGGGAATGTCGAGGACTGGTAAGGCAGCAATTTGCGCAGGAGTTTATGATAAAAGGTTTAAAATTATAGTCGCCAATAATTCAGGGGCGGCAGGCGCTTCTGGATTTCGGAATTTTGGAGAAGAAGGTACACAGGCTATCAATATTGTAAAACATCAACCTACATGGGTTTCGACAAAACTTTTGGAATATATCAATGATGCAAACAAATTGCCGCTGGATATGCATTTTGCAAGGGCATTGATTGCACCGAGGATAATATTAACAACTGAGGCAGCAGATGGAGCTGATGCAATATGGGCGGGGCCGTTAAGTACACACAAAATGTGGTTAGCATCTGATTATGCATTTGAGTTGTATCAAAAAACTGAAAATAATCTCATTCATTTGCGATCAGGAGAACATGCGCAGCTGGATGAAGATTACCAACGAATGATGATGGTTGTAGATCATATTTGTTATGGTGAGTGTTTTGATAATTCTGCATTTCGTAAATTTCAAGACGTGGAAATAAAAAAGTAGTTAAGGTATATTTAAACTTAAATCTTTAGCGTATAATTTCTGATTTAAACCAAATAAACCGGAACATTTGCATGCCCCGGTTCATTGTTCTCTATTTCTATAACTTTATTTTGGTAGTGGATATCCTTGTAGTTTTTCAAGGTTTAATGCAATTTCTGCATCCGGATATTCATAATCTGTTAATTCACCAGCCAAATATTTATTGTAACCTACAAGGTCCATTAATCCATGTCCGCTGAAATTGAAAAGAATGGTTTTTTCTTTTCCTTCTTCTTTTGCTTTTTTTGCTTCGCGAATGGTAGCCGCAATAGCATGAGTTGTTTCCGGAGCAGGGATAATTCCTTCCGTTTTGGCAAATAATAAACCGGCTTCGAAGCATTCGCTTTGGTGAACGGCAATGGCATCCATCAACCCGTCACGTAAAGCGGCGCTTACAAGTGGTGCCATCCCGTGATAGCGTAATCCACCGGCGTGAATTGGTGCCGGAATAAAATTGTGTCCCAAACTGTTCATGGCCAGTAATGGAGTCATTTGGGCAACGTCACCATTGTCGTAAATAAATGGGGCTTTTGTAAGAGTTGGGCAGCTAAAAGGTTCAGCTCCAATGATCTGAATGTTCGCTCCATGTATTTTTTCGTACATAAAAGGGAATGAAATGCCGGCAAAGTTACTTCCGCCGCCACAGCATCCAATTACAATGTCCGGGTTATCAATACCTACCTTTGCTAATTGTTTTTTTGCTTCCAGCCCGATAACTGTTTGATGTAGCATAACATGGTTTAGCACTGACCCCAGCGAGTAGCGGGTTTCGCCTTTTGGATCGCTAACTGCCGCTTCAACAGCTTCAGAGATAGCAATTCCCAAACTTCCCGGTGTGTCGGGAAACTGGGCAAGAATATCGCGGCCAGCTTTTGTTTCGGTACTTGGGCTGGCAATGCAGTTACCTCCCCAGGTTTCCATCATCATTTTACGGAAAGGCTTCTGCTCAAAGCTTACACGTACCATAAATACTTTACACTCAATTCCGCCAATTTGCGCACAGGCATATGACAAAGCTGAACCCCATTGTCCGGCGCCTGTTTCGGTTGTTAGTTTTTTAATACCGAATTGTTTGTTGTACCAGGCTTGGGCAACTGCCGTATTTGGTTTGTGGCTTCCGGCAGGTGAAACACCTTCGTTTTTATAATAGATTTTTGCAGGAGTGTCGAGTGCTGCTTCCAGTTCATATGCACGAATTAATGGACTTGGTCTCCATTGAATTAAAATATTCCTGATTTCTTCCGGGATGTCTATCCAGCGTTCCTGACTTACTTCCTGTTCAATAAGGTTCATTGGGAAAACAGGCGCCAGCATATCCGGAGTAACAGGATTGCCATCGGGTCCAAGTGGTGGGTTTAAAGGAGTTGGAAGATCGGGTGCCAAGTTGTACCATTGTTTTGGGAATTCCGACTCTTCAAGAAAAATTTTCTTTTGTCTGGTCATGATTTAAATCTTTATTTGGTTCCTATTTTTATTATTCAAATAGATATAAGATGTTAAGTAATGCAAGCAGAGAAACTTCATAACATTGTTTCCTAAGTGACCGATTTTTATCTATATCTATATTTTTTCTGTCTGCAAAATGAAAAAAGGGATTCGCTGCATAACACAACAAATCCCTTTTCCCGGCCTTTTACCACGAAAATACATTGTTTTCCAGCGCTTCCATTTTTACGTTGCGCCAGTTCCATTCTTTTCCGTATAAAGGCATTTTGTACATAATTTCTGTAAAGGTGTAAAACTAGCACTATTTTTTCTTTAATGAAACAGATTCTCTGAGTTTCGTAAATTCAAGAAGCTAATGCGACACAATTGGAAAATAGCTCTACCGGCTTCTTAAAGTGTAATTTCTTCCTAGGTTTTCTGTTAATTTTGTATTGTACTTGTTTTATGTATTTATCATCAAAGATATTGAAGTTTGATTTTTTAGGGATGTATTGTCTGATTAATTTATTGGAATATTTGCTTAATCCTCTTTCCCCTGAAGAATATGGATGGGCAAAAAAGAAATCAGCATTTAGCTTTCGGGCCATTTTTTCGTGTTTGGCGAATTCTGTCCCATTATCGCTTGTAATCGATTTTACAGCCTTTTTATGAGGCAACAACATCTCGATAACGGTATTGGCAAGGGAGTCGGCATTTTTTCCGTTTTCAAGTTTACGAATCATTACCATGGCTCCTTTGTTTTCTTTTCCAACAATAAGGTCAATTTCCCAATCACCGAAAGGCTCTTTATTATTGACCACATCAGGTCTCCGGTCTATAGAAACTTTGTTTTTTATCCCTTCGTGTTTCCCGGAGACAGGGCGGTTCCGATGTTTCAACCGGTACCTGAGGTGTTTGTATATCTTTCCTCCGCTAATCTTGTCTTCTCTTATATATTGATATATTCTTTCGTGGGAAACCATCTCTATCCCATTCTTGTCACAGTAGCCTTTGATTTGTTTAGGAGACCATTTTTCTTCTTTGAGCCAATGGTCTATAAGTTTTTGTTTGCCCAAATCAAACCTGCGGTTTTTACAAAAACGCTCTTTCCTTCATTTCGCTACGCTCCATTACAGCAAGAGAGAAAAGAGAAACTGTCGCATTTATTAATTGAATTTTTGCAGGGGTAATGGCAACGTGATTATTGATTCAGATTTAACAGGTTTAAAATAGGTGCACGACAAACGGATAGGAGTATTAAGGTATGATTCTTCTATCAACAAACTAAACTGCTATCTGGAATAAATATTTTTTGCTATTTCGTGTGGTTTCTGAATTATTTCAATCCACTTCTTTGGAGAAGGGCATCAACATTTGGCTCTTTTCCCCGGAAGCGTTTGTATAAATTCATAGGGTGTTCTGTCCCGCCTTTTTCCAGAATGTTCTCCCGAAAGGAGGCTGCTACTTCTTTGTTGAACAGGCCTTTCTCTTTAAACATACTGAAAGCATCTGCATCAAGAACTTCTGCCCATTTGTAACCATAGTACCCGGCTGCATAACCTCCGGCAAATAAATGGCCAAACTGCGTGCTCATGCACGTACCTTCGGTGGGCGGGAACAGTTGTGTTTTTTTCCATGCGTTCTCTTCAAATTGTTTTATATCGCCTGTAAATGATTGCTCAAGCGTGTGCCAGGCCATATCGAGATATCCAAAACTTAACTGGCGTAAAGAAAGGTAACCGGCCAGGAAATTTTGGGCATTCTTTATTTTTTGAACCAGCTTTTCCGGAATCTTTTCACCTGTTTGGTAATGAACTGCAAATCGATCCAGGAAATCTTTTTCTACGGCCCAATTCTCCATTATTTGAGATGGAAGTTCTACGAAGTCGCGGTACACACTTGTTCCTGACAACCCAGAGTATGTACATTTTGTAAGCATCCCATGCAGGGCATGTCCAAATTCATGGAGGAATGTTTCTACTTCTCTAAATGTAAGTAGCGCAGGCTTGGTTTCTGTTGGTTGGGTGAAGTTCATAACAATAACAATGTGCGGACGGGAATCTGTATCGCCATCCTTCCATTGTCCTTTGAAATCGTTCATCCATGCGCCACCCTGCTTGCCTTCTCGCGGATGAAAATCGGCATAAAGCACTGCGAGAAAAGATCCGTCAGCATCGTATACTTCATATGGAACCACTTCTTTATGATAAACGGGGATTTTGGTATTGGGTTTAAAAGTTATTCCGTACAATTCGGTCGCCAGCCCAAATACTCCATCAATAACATTGTTTAGTTCAAAGTAAGGCTTAAGCATTTCGTCATCAAGTTCAAACTTTTGTATTTTCAATTTTTCACTAAAATACGACCAGTCCCAGGGCATAATTTCGTCATGAAAATTGAGCTCGGCAGCATATTCTTTTACCTTATTTTTTTCCCTTTTTGCTGCTTTAATTGAAACTCCATATAAATCATCAAGCAACTTGTAAACGCCATCTGTATTCATGGCCATACGGCGTTCCAGTACGTAATCTGCGTAATTTTTATATCCCAGCAGATTGGCCATTTCAAGTCGTAACTGAACCAGCTTTTTCACATTTTCCTGGTTATCCAGCTCATTGCCTTTACAGGATTTTGACATATAAGCCATGAAAAGCTCTTTGCGAAGCTCGCGGTTGTCAGCATATTTCATAAAGGGTAAATAAGAGGGCATGGTTATATCAAAAATCCAACCTTCTTTTCCTTTTGACTTTGCTTTTTCAGCCGCTGCTTCCAAGGTACTTTCCGGCAATCCAGATAAAAGATTTTTATCGGTAATATGTTTTTCGTATCTGTTTGTTTCTTTTAGAACATTCTCTCCAAACTTTAAAGTTAGCTTTGAAATTTCTGTACTAATCTCTCTAAACCTTTCCTTTTGTTTTTCGGAAAGGTTGGCGCCTTGCCGCACAAAGTTGAGGTAGGTGTTTTCTAAAAGTGTTTGCTGCTCTGTCGTTAATTGCAGTTTGCTTTTTTGTTGGTACACTGCTTTTATCCGTTCAAAAAGTTGAGGATTAAGTGTAATATCATTTTCAAACTGAGTGAGTATTGGTGAAACTTCCTGTGCAATATTTTGTAACTCATCGTTTGTTTCTGCACTTAGCAAGTTAAAGAAAACGCCGGCAGTACGTCCCAGCAACCGCCCTGCTTTATCCAGTGCTGCAATTGTATTTTCAAAATCCGGGGCGTTTGTATTGTTTAGGATGGATTGAACTTCTGTCTCACCTTGCTTTATAGCGTCCTTAAAAGCGGGCAAAAAGTGTTCATTCTTTATTTCCGGGAAAGGCGCTGTTTCGTGTGGTGAAGTAAATGCTTTTAATAGTGGATTATCGTTTAATTTATTCATTTCAGAAATTTCTGTTGTCTGTTAATATTTGGTATTTAACGGAGAATACAATGATTCCCGTTGGTTTCATTCATACAAAATTAAGTGCTTATTGTTCATTCAAAACAATACGAGTTTGCTACTTTTTTCGCTTCTTTTTCTTTTCTACCGACCAGCCAAACTTACCTACTCTTTTACCCAGCCCAAAATAATGGCCGTGACTGTATACCAGCGGATTTGCTTTTGAGAAGCTAAAAGCATTTTGTTCATTTAGGAATTCATCATCTACTGAAACGCATACTACTTCGGCTAGAAACATATGGTGAGTGCCCAGTTCAATGATGTCTTTCACTTTACATTCAATATTTACCGGCGATTCTTCAATTATAGGGGCTTTTACAATTTTTGCAGGTGCCGGAGTCAGGTTCATTTCTTTCCATTTGTTGTATTTCCTTCCTGAGCGGCATCCGCACCAGTCGGTTGCCCTCGCCAGATTTTCAGTGGTAAGGTTAATCACAAATTCGCCTGTGCGTTTTATAATCTCATATGAATGTCTTCCTGGCCTCACGGAAATGCTGCACATAGGAGGATCGCTATTAATAGTCCCTGTCCAGGCAATGGTTATAATGTTGTATTCTTTTTCATCTTCTCCGCAACTAACCATCACTGCCGGTAGTGGGTAAAGTATTGTTCCGGGCTTCCAGTAAGTTTTTGCCATTGGTTTTTGTTTTGTTCGAAGACAAAATTAAAAATAATGAGGAAGCTGTAAAATGGAAAACATCGCTATGGCAAACAAAATTGTATACCAATCCTATTTCCTCAATTTACATTAAAGGAGCAAATGATTTTGAAGCTTTAAAATTTATAAGAAATGAATCCGGTTAAGATTTATTCTTCCGGATCTTTCCAGTCGCCATTATCCCGTATAACCCCTTCCAGTTCTTCTACGGCATTTTCAAAAGGGATATGTCGTTTCACTGGTTTTAACCCTTTATATAAATTTACTTTATTAGGGCCTGCACCAACAAAACCATAATCAACATCCCCCATTTCACCAGGGCCATTTACTACACATCCCATAATCCCTATTTTCAGATGGTCGAGGTGTTTAAAATGAGCTTTGATTTTCAAGGTTGTTTCATGTAAATCGAACATTGTTCGGCCACAAGCAGGGCAAGAAACAAATTCGGTTTTTGAAACACGCATCCGGCTGGCCTGTAGTATGCCAAAACCTAAGTCTTTTAACTCGGTGAATGTAATATTTTCGCTGTCGTTTGAAATACAAATACCGTCTCCATAACCATCGAGGAATAAGCCGCCCAGATCTGCTGCTGCTTTTATCTGTAAGTCTTCCAGCACATCTTCTTCGTAACGCCGATGAAGAATTACCGGAACTTTCCAAATGTGCGTTTCCAGGCTCATAAAGAATGCCCGCAACTCGGCCATTGGATTTTTGTTGAAGCTTTCGAGAATAAGCACTGTTTTCCGGGTTTGTTTCAATTTGGTAATTATTTCCGGATGTTTGTCCATAAAACGGTCGAACTCCATTTTATTGGTACGGATAAATTTCATTCGTCCCCAGCGGGTGCTTTCAAACAAGTACTCTTCAAGCGTGATGATGGGATAACTTTCTCCTTCAATATCGAGTATTTTGTTACCCGATAGAAAGTAGTCAGGTATAAGTTTTCCACGTATTGGAAGAATTTCCTGTAAACTATGCTCCCCTAAATCGGCGATTACCACGGGGAGTTCTTCACCTCCCATATTCAGTACCGGACGGGTTGAGCGGCGCTCGTACTCAAAAGGGTTGGTTTGCGCAATCATTGGAGCGCTTATCGGTTCATGGTTCTGGTAGCTTTTAAAGTGATCAACTAGTTTTTTTGCTACCGGAATTTCCATTACTGGTTTTTCTGTAAGCGAAACGCGTATAGTGTCGCCAATTCCGTCGCCTAATAAAGCTCCAATTCCTACAGCCGATTTAATACGTCCGTCTTCGCCTTCACCGGCTTCTGTCACGCCCAAATGCAGTGGGTATTTCATGTCTTCCAGACGCATTTTGTAATTTAACAGGCGAACGGTGTAAACCATTATCCTAGTGTTGCTGGCCTTAATGGAAACAACAACATTATTAAAATCTACTTTTTTACAAATCCGTAGGAATTCCATTACTGATTCTACCATTCCTGAAGGAGTGTCTCCATATCGACTCATTATTCTATCAGAAAGTGAACCATGATTAGCCCCAACTCTTAGCGCCGTATTATTTTCCTTGAGCATTGTCAAAAAAGGAATAAACTGTTCTTCTATTTTTGTTAATTCCTGTTTGTATTCTTCATCTGAATAAACTTTGTTTTCAAACAGCGCTCGCTTGTCATAAAAGTTACCCGGATTTATTCTGATTTTAGAAATACTTTTAGCTGCAATATCTGCCAGCCTCGGGTTAAAATGAATGTCGCCAATAATAGGAGTATTGAACCCTCTGTCAGTCAATTCCTTTCTGATATTTTTTATGTTCTCGGCATCGTAAATGCCTTTTACAGTAACACGTACATAATCGGCACCAGCCTTTACTAACCTTACCAGTTGTTCCACTACAGCATCCGTATCTTTGGTGCTGCAGGTAGTCATCGTTTGGATGCGAATAGGATTATTTCCTCCCACTGGAACTCCACCAATGTTCACTTCCCATGTCTTCTGCCGTTCGTAACGGGTTAAATCCTTTATATAATTGAAATTACGATCTTTCATCCTGCATATCTGTTAAGCTGAAATGCAAATTTAAACTAATGCTTCCAAAATAAAAAGAATAGATTATTTTTGTTTTCATTTAAAATTCTATGAGCGTAGAAACGAGGAACATAACAAAATTTTTTGGGAAGCAAAAAGCACTGGACAGGGTTAGTATTTTCGTACAAAAAGGTGAATTAGTCGGTTTTCTTGGGCCAAATGGCGCCGGGAAGTCAACAATGATGAAAATTATTACAGGTTATTTGCCTCCCGATGCAGGCGAAGTTTTTGTTAACGAGCAAGAAATCTCGACAAAAAATCTGGAACCCAGGTATGAAATTGGTTATTTGCCTGAACACAATCCTTTATATACTGATTTATATGTAAAAGAATTTCTCGAACTTACGGCTGGTTTTTATCGTTTGTCGAATAAAAGAAAGCGTGTAGCTGAAATGGTAGAGCTTACCGGATTGGGAGATGAGCAACACAAAAAAATCCGTGCACTTTCCAAAGGATACCGGCAACGTGTAGGTCTGGCACAAGCGCTTATTCACAATCCTTCTGTTTTGATTCTTGACGAGCCAACTACCGGATTGGATCCCAATCAGTTGGAAGAAATTCGCAGTTTGATTCGTGAAATCAGTAAAGAAAAAACAGTGATGCTTTCTTCGCATATTATGCAGGAAGTGGAGGCAGTTTGTAATCGGGTAATTATTATTAATAAAGGAAAAATAGTTGCTGATGGACAGATTGCCGATGTGAAAAATGGCAGTTTGTTGCATCGTCAGGTAGTTGTTGCTGAATTTAGCTCTGCCGTCCAGTTAGAACAACTTTGTGCCATAAAAGGGGTAAGGAATGCAACTCCGGTAGGGAGTCTCTGGGAGTTGGAATCGGAAAGTGAAAAAGACATCCGTCCTGCTATTTTTCAGTTTGCCGTTGAGAAGGGTTTTACTTTGCTGACTTTGCAGGAAAAACAACAAAATCTGGAAAATGTATTTCACCAGTTAACGCAAGGGAATACAGTTCGTAACTAAGCGATAGTTTCGTTTGTATTGTTTTCAAAGCCAGAACTTTCTTTGCCGTTGAGATAATTGTTTGCCTCAATAAATCCAATAAACTCTTTTTTTATTTAAAATAAACCTCGTACATTTGTCGTGCTACGTGGAAAGATTTGAGATTGATTGCAACCACATGAAAAAAATGCTAAAGCAATCGTGCTTTTTTTCAAGATTTCAATCAAAATATCCCGCAGTTGTAGTTTATGTTGAACCATGCTGAATTCTGTTTCAGCAAAATTTTAGGGATTATGAATTATTTATTTACAAGTGAATCTGTTTCGGAAGGGCATCCGGACAAAGTTGCGGATCAAATTTCGGATGCATTGTTAGATCAATTTTTGTCGTTTGATGACAACTCAAAAGTGGCAATCGAAACATTGGTTACAACCGGACAAGTCGTTGTAGCCGGCGAAGTAAAATCGCAAACGTACATCGATGTGCAGGAGGTTGCACGTGAGGTGATTAGTAGGATTGGCTACACAAAGGCTGCCTACCGTTTCGATGGTGATTCCTGTGGTGTTCTGGTTGCCATTCACGAACAAAGCCCGGACATTAACCGGGGAGTTGACAAAGAGGATAAGAATGCTCAGGGAGCTGGTGATCAGGGAATGATGTTTGGTTACGCCTGTAAAGATACAGACAATTACATGCCGCTTCCGTTGGAACTTTCTCATGTTATTCTTCAGGAGCTGGCTACCATTCGTCGGGAAGGAAAAGTGATGACTTACTTGCGTCCCGATTCAAAATCGCAGGTTACCATTGAATATACAGAGGATAACATTCCGGTGAAAGTGCATACTATTGTTGTTTCAACACAGCATGATGAGTTTGATGCAGATGAGCCTATGCTGGCCAAAATAAGGGAGGATGTTATTCATGTTCTTATTCCCCGCGTGAAAGAAAAATTGCCGGAACGTGTGCAGGCATTATTTGGAGATGATATTATTTACCATGTAAATCCAACTGGTAAATTTGTTATTGGAGGGCCACATGGAGACACTGGATTAACAGGTCGTAAAATTATTGTTGACACCTACGGAGGCCGCGGAGCACATGGTGGCGGTGCTTTCTCAGGGAAAGATCCTTCAAAAGTAGACCGTTCGGCTGCATATGCTGCCCGCCATATCGCTAAAAATCTGGTGGCAGCTGGGGTTGCTGATGAAATTTTGGTACAGTTAGCTTATGCCATTGGAGTGGCTGAGCCTGTGGGTGTTTATGTAAATACTTACGGAAGAAAGAATGTGAATTTTTCTGATGGGCAGATTGCTGAAAAGGTAAAATCTATTTTCGATCTACGTCCGGCAGCCATAGAAAGTAGCCTGAAGTTACGAAATCCGATTTTTTTGGAAACTGCCGCATACGGTCATATGGGACGAACTCCGGTTATGGTTAAAAAATCATTCGAATCTCCTTATTTTGGTAAAGTTGAAAAAGAGGTAGAACTATTCACTTGGGAGAAACTCGACTATATTGATAAGATTAAAGAGACTTTCGGAATTTAATTTCCGGGGGTAGTATTAGTAATACGCCAAGGGCGGCCTGTTTTACGGGTCGCCTTTTTTTGCATCTAATCTCTAATTAATGGTTAACCCCTGTAATTTAGTTGTAGCAACTTTCAGCTTTTATAAACTTATCTATTGTTGCATTTTGATATTGAGATAGATGTATGAATATTGAGAAACTTATTCATGCTTTTCTTTATTATAATCGAAAAAGAGGCTGCCCAAAATACTTTGTTTTTTTGGACAGCCTCATGTAAAACTATTAAATTAGTACAATAATCTGCAATGCTTATCTAGGACTAGTTAGAATTTATTTATCCAGTTCTTTCCAAACCAGTGCACTTGCTCCTACAATAGCTGCATCGCCAGGTTTTAGCTGTGATGGCAGAATTTTAATTTTTCCTTTATATATAGGCAACAGATGCTTTTCCATTGATTTTTTTGTGGGATTAAAGATAAAATCGCCGGCAGCTGTTGGGCCTCCAAACAGGAAAACTGCTTCCGGACTTAGGTGGTGAACGGTGTTCGCCAGCCCCATTCCCAGCCATTCGCCTGTTTTCTCAAATACCTCCAGGGCAATTTTGTCTCCTTCTTCAGCTGCTTCAAAAATCATCTTTGCATCAAGCGCATTGAAAGATGTATTGGATAACAGACTGTCGGATGTATTGTATTGCACCAGTAATTCAAAAGCAGTTCGTTTCATTCCTGATGCAGAACAATATGCTTCCAGATGTCCGAGTGAACCACAGCCACACATTCTTCCTCCGGGAATAAGTATGTTGTGTCCGCATTCACCTGCAAATCCGTCGTGTCCGTAAACCAGATTGCCATTTACAACCAGTCCGCTACCTACGCCAGTACCGAGGGTGAACATAACAAAGTTCTGCATTCCTTTGGCTCCTCCATATATCATTTCCCCAATGGCAGCAGCATTTGCATCGTTAGTAAGTACCAATGCTTTCATATCGTGAAAATGGCCTCGCAGCATTTCAATAATATGAACCACTTCATTAAATGATAAGTTTGGGGCATATTCAATTGTTCCATTGTAGTAGTTTCCGTTTGGTGCGCCAATTCCAATTCCCAAAAAATCAACTTCTTGCGTTAGTAGTTTAACCGATTTTATGAGTTCTTTTATGGCCGAGGCTAAATCGGATATGTAAAGTTTGATATCGCCATGAGCTGGTGTTGTTATGTTGTCTTTCACCATTACATGTCCTTCCTGATCTACAACACCAATGGCAGTATTCGTCCCACCAATGTCAACTCCAATTGCAACATTTTTCATTCCTGTAAATTTATATTTGTCAAAAAAATTAAGCTTTTCTGATTGTGCTTCCCTTTACAGCATAAAAGAAAATGTAAGCGTAGCAAAGTGCCGGAACCAGGAATGCCCAGGTATAACCAAAGTTATCTGAGATTCCTCCCATAATTGGGGGAATAATTGCACCTCCAATTATCAGGGAATTAATAAGTCCGGATGCACCACTGAGTTCTGCTTTATCCAGGTCTTTGACTGCAAGAGAGAATATATTAGGGAACATAATGGAGTTGAATAGTCCGATAGAAATTACTGTCCACAATGCTACTTCACCTGTAGTGAATGTGGTGGCCAGATCTAATAATGCTGCGACCAATGCAAAAATTGCCAGTGTTCGTGCAGCTTTTCCTGTTCCTATCTGCATAATAATAAAATTCACCAATGCTATAATGGCAAAGGTTATTCCAATTCTCCAGTTCCAGTCGGTAACAAATGAACCGGCAACAACTGCCAGGATAAGTACAGGTACGAGGTAAGTTAGTTTTTTTGATTGTTTCATATCTGAAAACATAAACGAACCGAAGAAACGGCCAACCATTGCTCCTCCCCAGTAGATGGCAGCGTAAGTAGAAGCCATTTCTGCTGAAATGCCAATGGAATTTTTCAGATAATTTACAATTAGGCCGGCGTTGCCAACCTCTGCGCCTACATAGGCAAAAATGGCCAGTGCGCCAAGTATAACATGCGGGTATTGCCAAACACCTTTTTTTGTGCCACTTCCTTTGCTTAATACTGGAAGTTTAATGGTAAAAATAGCAACAGCAACAATAAGTACGATAACTCCCATTATAATAAAAGGCATAGGAACACGGTCGGCTGCCATAAGGCCTTGTTCAGGAGTAATTGCGCTGTCGTCGTTTGGTAAGTTTAATCCTTTAAAAATAGCAACGGAGATTAACCAGGGGGCAATCATTGTTGCAACCGAGTTTAATGCTTGCGTTAGGTTTAGGCGGCTGGATGCACTGCTATCAGGTCCAATCGCTGTAACATACGGATTGGCTGCAACCTGAAGGAAAACTACACCAACTGCTAAAATAAATGTACCAAGTAAAAAGATGGGAAAAGATGGCAACTTGGCTGCAGGAATAAATATAAAACTTCCCAATGCCATTAAAATCAGACCTCCTACCACTGTCCATTTATATCCCATTTTATCGATAATTTTTCCGGTAGGGATGGACATAATAGGATAGGCAAGAAAAAATGCCGAAGCCAGTAGCTGTGCTTCAAATTCTGATAAACTGAAGATGGCTTTTACTGGTGCACTTAAAGTTATGATGAAAGTAGTTGCAAATCCGAAAATAAAAAAGATGGCGCCGAAAACTGACATTCCAACGACTAAGTTGTTGTTCTTTTGTTCCATTATATTATTGATTTTGTTATTAAATACAAGATTTATACTCTTCTGATAGCTGTCCAGCAAAATTAAAAATATTATGCAATTCTATTGAGCCTGAAAAAAGGATTATCTTTTTTTATTTTCATTCTATTCTAATTTGTTAAGAAAAGAATGAAATTTTACTTTTTTAAGTGTTAAGTTATTGGTTATTTGGAGGTAAGCATGAGGTGTGTGAGGTAAGTAGATGTTTTATTATATAGAAATCTAAATAGTTGTAATTTTGCGTAAAGTTTGGTCTGATGCGAAAAGTCTGGAAAGCTATATTAACGTTTTTAGGATGGGGGTTATTAATTCCTGTATATTTCTACAAATATGCCATTTCTCCTCTAACTCCTGCAACATGCCGCCATGTACCAACCTGCTCTGAATATGCCGTTCAGGCGATTAAAATACATGGTCCGTTTAAGGGATTTTGGTTGGCTGTAAAACGTATCTCGAAATGCCATCCCTGGGGAACGCATGGTTATGATCCTGTTCCGCCAAAAGAAAAAATCAAGGTGAAGAAAATGAACCTTTGATAATTTAATTTCTAAAGGGATAAAACTAAATTTGTACCTTATTGTTTTATTTTGACAATTTTTACATACCATAGATATTGCAAAAATGAAGAAGATAGTTGGATTATTCGTTTTCGGGTTGGTTATGTTTGCCTGTGGACCTGGAAAACAGAAGAACACGGAATCGGAAAATGAAAAAAAGGTTGTAACAGTGAGTATTCTGCCTGAACGTACTTTTGTAGAGAAGATTGCCGGAGAAGATTTTAAGGTTAACCTGCTAATTCCTCCGGGAGCCAGTCCTGCAGCGTATACTTTGTTGCCCTCGCAGTTAAAAGATATTGCAAAGTCGGATGTTTGGTTCCGCATAGGTTATATTGGTTTTGAACACTCGTGGAAGGATAAAATTGAGCAGGCAAATAAAGATATGAAGGTTGTAGATTTGTCTGAAGGGCTTGATTTAGTGCGGCATGAAGGCGAGCAGCATGGAGATCATAAACACGTGGGCGGCGTTGATCCTCATACTTGGCTGTCGCCTGCTCTGGTGAAAAAAATGGCCAAACGCATTACCGATGAGCTTTCCCAATTAAACCCTGACCGTAGTTCTGACTACAAACTAAACTATATGAAGTTTGTAAAAGAAATTGACGATGTAAATATTCAGATAAAAAATGCGTTGAAAGATTATCAGGGAAGGGAGATTATTGTTTTTCACCCAAGCCTTTCCTATTATGCCCGCGATTACGGATTGGATCAATATTCTCTTGAAACAGGAGGTAAGGAACCCACCCCTCAGCGTTTGGCGGAAATAGTAAATCTGGCAAAAGAGAAAAATATAAAGGTTGTTTATATTCAAAGTGAATTTGACCGGGACCATGCCCGTGTTTTTGCTGATGAAATTGGAGGCAAGGTTATTCAGGTGTGGCCGCTAAATCCTGCCTGGGCTGATAACCTAAAGGAGATGACAGATATATTTATCGAAAATTTTTAATGAAACCATTAATAAAAATAGAAAACCTTTCTGTTGGTTATGATAAGGTTCCTGTGCTGGAAAATGTGAATCTTGAAATTTTCGAGAACGATTTTCTGGGAGTTATCGGGCCGAACGGTGGAGGAAAAACTACTTTGTTAAAAGCTATTCTGGGATTGTTGAAGCCACAGAGCGGGCGAATTATTTTCAGAAAAGATGTAGACGGACGGAAAAGATCCATGGGGTATCTTCCACAAGTGCGGCATATTGATCGGAAGTTCCCAATAACTGTATTTGATGTGGTTCGTTCGGGTTCGCTAATGCAGGGAAGTTCCAAAATGTCTGCAACAGAAATAAAGCAAAAGGCAAATACGCTTCTGCAAGAAATGGGAATATTGGCAATCAGGCACAAAGCCATTGGCGAACTCTCGGGCGGACAGATGCAACGTGTTTTTTTATGCAGGGCATTAATTAGCAATCCGAAAGTGCTGATTTTGGATGAACCTGATACGTTTGTTGATAATCGGTTTGAGGGCGAATTGTATGAGCGGCTTATTCAGCTTAATAAAAATAATATAGCTATTGTTTTGGTGTCTCATGATCTGGGCACAATTTCTTCGTATGTAAAAACTATTGCCTGTGTAAATAAAGATTTGCATTACCATCCCAGTAATAATATAACACAGGAACAGTTGGACGGATATAATTGCCCGATTCAGATAATCTCTCACGGCGAAATTCCTCATACCATTTTAAAGCATCATCATTAATATGAGTTCAATTATTGAATTATTTGCATACGATTTTTTTCTGAAAGCATTTTTGGCAGCTATATTCGCCAGCATTTCATGTGGAATTGTTGGAGGATACATTGTTTCACGGCGTATTGTTTTTATTAGTGGAGGTATTACACATGCCTCATTTGGTGGAATAGGGTTGGCATTTCTTTTGGGATTTAACCCTTTGCTGGGAGCGGTTCTGTTTGCAGTGCTTGCAGCTCTGGGTATTCAGTTTTTTACCAAGGTTGCTGAAGTCAGGGAAGACTCATCAATTGCTATCTGGTGGTCGTTGGGAATGGCTCTGGGAATAATTTTTGTTTTTCTTACACCTGGCTACACGCCAAATTTAATGAGTTATCTTTTTGGTAATATTCTTACCGTAACCAATACCGAACTTTGGTGGATGTTTTTATTGAATATAGCTATAATAGCCTTTTTTGTCTTTCTATTTGATAAAATCCTTTATGTAGCCTTTGATGAAGAATTTGCACGGGCTGCCGGTCTTCCGGTTTCGTTGTTTAATTATCTTATTATTACTTTAATTGCTTTAACGGTTGTACTTAATATCAGGGTTGTTGGCATTATTTTAATACTCTCGTTGTTAACCATTCCACAAGCAACGGCCAATCTTTTTACCAACGATTTTAAAAGGTTGCTAATACTTTCATCAGTGTTTGCTTTTATCGGAACAATATCCGGATTGTTTATTTCCTATTTTTTGGATATTCCCTCGGGGGCGGCAATTATTTTTACACTGGTAGTAATATTTGGGATTACCCGTTTAATCAAACATTTCGTATAGATGCTAGGCGGGGCTCCAAAAGAGAAATTTTACGAATGCAGTGTTTGTAATTTTCGGTTCTCAAATAATGATGCAATGCGTGTTTGTAGTAATTGTTTTGCCTGTACCGGATGTGAAATATACAATTGTCCATCGTGTGGAACTGAGGTTGTTATAAGACCTCAAAAGCCAATGAAAGGTACAGGAAGCCGTTAATTTATCGTTTTTCTATTGCCAAATCAGGCTCTCCGGGCACCTCATTTTTTAGAATGATTATTAATGTTTAAAAAACATATGTTAACTGGCTTTAATATTTGTTTTGAAATAAAAGAAAATGTATTTTCGGAGTGTGTTTTTACACAAATCAATTCGGGATTATTTACATAAAGCTGTTCATTTTTACCGGTGAACAGCTTTTTTATTAGCTGATGCCAGGCTAAAAATAACAGATTGCTAATTTAAAAATATTCTTGCTCAGAGGAGTTAATAAAAAAAATCAACCATTGCAGAGAAAAGAACTGAAATGCTTTCTGTTGCAATGGTTGTTTATTTATTTGTTCTATACGAAAAATTTGTGACTATTGAATTTCGTTTTTCTCTATATCGGTAAAATATTTTGCCGTGCCTACTTTTAATTCCATTGTTGCATCTTCATCACACACAATAATACCTTTGGGGTGCAATTGCAGAACAGAAACAGTCCACATGTGATTAACACCTTCTTCAACCACCTTTTGCAATGCACGGGCTTTATTGTAGCCGTTTACAATAATTACTACTTCCTGTGCCTGCATTACAGTGTCTACTCCTACTGTGAGTGCTGTTTTAGGAACTTTTCTGATATCATTCTCAAAGAAACGGGAATTGGCCACAATTGTGTCGTAGGTTAGCGATTTTACCCTGGTTTTTGATTTTAATGACGAACCAGGCTCGTTAAATGCAATGTGCCCGTCGGGGCCAATGCCTCCTAAAAATAGTTGAATGCCTCCGTAACTATTAATCTTTTCTTCGTATGCTTCACACTCTTTTGCCAGATCGGCTGCATTTCCATTCAAAATGTTGATGTTTTCTTTCGGAATGTCTATGTGATCAAACAAATTGTCGTGCATAAAATAATGGTAACTCTGTGGGTGAGCTTCGGGGATGCCAACATATTCATCCATGTTAAATGTTACCACATTTTTGAAAGATACCTTTCCTGCTTTTACAAGGGCAATCAATTCTTTATAAGTGCCAATGGGGGAAGAGCCGGTAGGTAACCCCAAAACAAACGGCTTTTCAGGTGTTGGCTGAAATGCATTGATTTTCCCGGCAATATAATTAGCAGTCCATTTACTAATTTTCTCGTAATTTTTATGAATTAATATTCGCATTGAAAATAAATTAACGGTTATTAATAATGGACAAAGTTAAAATAATCCTTCAGCTGATTTCTCTAAAGCAAAAGCTTCTTCAAGGAATCGTTCAACATTTAATTCGTGAAGGTAAACTGCCCCATGTGTTGCACGTAATACCGGCAACTCATTTTCATAAAAGAAGTTTTTCCCCAACAACAACTGGATTTGCTTGTGTTGCTCGAACCAGGTACGTTGAGTCAAATCACTGAATTTTCCATCTAATTGGTAACTCGGGAACGAAGCGTTTACCTGTGTTACATAACATTCAGCGAATGAGCTGCCCAATGTTGCAAGCGCATTCAGCGATACCGGAACAATTATTTCTACATCCCATGGATTGTATTTGAACCATACATTTCGGTACCCAATAATACGAAGGTTGCTCAAATCCTCTTCCTTGTTCCATTCTTCTACTGCACGGGCAATAGCCTGAAGAACTTTGTAGTGTGTGTCTGGTCCGCTACCCTGCGGATCCATTGCCAAACTGATAACCGTTGGTTTGTGTTTTCTAAATTCTTCCAAAATAGGAAGTACATCACGTTCCATATCCGGTTGGCTGGAGATGCCGCTGCTCTGGTAAAATCCGAGGTGAAGGTGATGTACATTTTTTACCATAACACCATAATGAGCCCAAACCAGTTCCTCTTCCAGCTCGCGGATCATTCCTTTTAGCTTCTGTATTCCTTCCGGGTTTTTACCGCCATCATAAGTGTCTTTCAGAGATATTAGGATTTCATCTATTGTATTGTATAATTGATTTTTATCTTTTATATCCCAAATGGTAACCAAAGCTCTTATTGCACGATGACAAACACCTCTCCGTTTTTCGTCTTCATTTTTTGCAGCAATGTTGTCCAGGTAATGGTAAACATCTTTGTCCCATTTATATTTATACCCATCATCAAAGAAATTAGGGTAGTCAATCATTTCTATTTTTCCCTGGTCGATTAAGTCTTTTGTATCAACAAGCAAATCGTATAAGAAATGGTTGGTAACCGCATTAAAACCAGAGGTTGCAACAGCAAAGTGCATTTCGTTGCTGGCATCGCGCGACTGACGATTTGTGATTGGCATAATTCCAAGCATAATATCGTCGTGGTGCGGACCGGTGTGATAATACACCTGGTTCTTTTCTTTTTGCATCCCTTTTTGCAATTTTGCTAAAACAGAATCAATTACAGATTGAACTGTGTTTTCATTCAAATCAGGGATTTGACTGCAATATTTATCGGCTTTTAAGTCTTCAAGTGTGAGTTTCGGTCCAAATTTATTTATCTTTTTACATAGCTCAATAATAGCGCGTTCCGTTTTCTTGTGTGTCCACGGGCCATTGGAGTAAAATGCTTCAACGCTGTCATCCAATTTTACAGTGGCTCCTTCAGTAAGATAGAAGCGGCTGTTTTTTAATTTTTGTAATGAAGTTGCCGGCCAGTTAACAGTTGGTTCTTCTTCAATAGAACTTTTAATAGTGTCGGCAATGGCTTCCCCGGCAGCGTAAATAATAGCTTTACATTCCGGATTGTAACCTATTGTACCAAGGCCTATTGTAATAACCAGTCGGTTACGCGATACTTCAATTCCTCCAAGGTCGGCAGCGGTTACAGCCTGTGTCTCAAAATTTGTTTGTGTTAAACGTGTGGCTGAAAAATGGTCAGAACCTTTTACATTGAATGCAATATGCCCATCTGGCCCAATTCCTCCCAGGTAAAAACCGATTCCTCCTTTTGCTCTAATTTTTCTTTCGTATTCAGTACACCAGTTGTCTATTTTCAGAATAGCTTCCTGCTGTAATTTCTCGGTTGGTGTTTTGGCCTCACGGTAACGAAGGGTAAGATCAATTTTATAATCCGGGAAAATTTCCAGATAGCTTTTGTTTTCCGGCAATTCTACTTCGTTTGAATTTATAAGAAGCGCCTTTTCTTTATCGAACCCGAATCCTTCAATGTAATATTTGTACGTGTAGTTGTATAAACTGTTGTGCTGTTCCGGGTTAATGGGATAAAATTCGCCCATTTGCACCAGGTGGAGTTTGCTGAAATCAGGTTTTTCAATTGCTTCCAACCCAAATTTCTTTAAGAGGCTTTTTGTTTTTTCGCTATCCCAGCTATCTAAAATAAGGTGGGTTGAATGCAAAAAATATTGTGCTGTTTTTCCTGTAGGAAGGCTTACCACTCCATTGGGATTTTTATTCACCCATTCAATAAAACTAAGTGCCGAAAGCAACCCCAGCTTAGGAAAGCTTTCTACTGTTATATAAGGAATCCGGGCTGTAGTCTTTTCTACTCCTGTTTCTTCAAAAAATGCCTGTTCAACCTTTGAATCATTCAATTCCATGTGTTATAATTTTGAAAATGATATTTTTTCGAGCGCGTAAGCAGCTGCACCCATGGTACCTGCTTTTGAGCCGAGTTCTGAAAATTTGATTTCCGTATCGTCGCTTATATCGCGATTGCTGTAAGTGTGAATGGCTTGTTGTATGGGAGCCAGAATAAATTTATTGGCTTCGGCAACACGCCCTCCTATAATTATTAATTCCGGATTAAATATCTGAATCAGATATGCAATCCCTCGTCCAAGCCAGTGGCCAACATCTGAAAACAGCGAAATGGCAAACTGATCACCGGTATTTGCTGCCTGAATAACCGTGGAGATATCAATTTTTTCGAGATCCCCATCAACCAAAGCTTCCATTAATGAAGAGTTGCCGCTTCTAATTCCTTCTTTTGCTCTGCGGGCAATGGCTGTTGCTGAAACAATCGTTTCCAGGCAGCCCTGTTTTCCGCAAGTGCATAATACGCCGTTGTCGGCAATGGGGAGGTGACCAAATTCACCAGAGAATCCTGAGCGGCCGGCATAAAGCTTCCCATCAACAATAATTCCCAATCCTAACCCCCAGTCTGCCTGAAGCATGAGTACGTTTTTCTTTCCTTTGGCCAGTCCGAAATACTGCTCGGCAAAGGTGCGCACTTTCGAGTCGTGATTGAAATAGACTGGTATCCCAAATATCTTACGCAGTTCCTTGTATAAATCAGTAATTTCTGGGAAATATGTTTTATTTATTCCTTGTTTCTGATTTATTAACCCGGGGAGCTCAATTCCTGCAACCAATATTTTTTGCCTGTCTATATTACTTTCTTTTACAACTTCTTCCAGTTTTTCATTTACGCGATGAAAAATTTCCAGTTGCGATTGCATTTTTATCGGGAAAAAATGTGGCCCGCTAACTTCCTGATTGTTGCTGTTAAATATGGAAATAATGGTACGGTTAATATTTATAGTAATTCCTACCACGTAAAAACCGTCTTCAACCAAACCGTAAATATTGGGGCGCCGTCCACCACTCGAATCTCCTCTTCCCAGGTCTTTTACCAACCCGTCCTCAATAAGTTCAACTAAAAGGCTGTTGATTTTTGGGGTGCTTAACTTTATAAGCTTTGATAGTTCTGAATTCGATAGCGGACCATTGAAATAAATGGCTCTTAAAATATGTTTTTTATGGCCTGTTTTTTTTATTTCAACTGCCTGGCTTTGATTTCCTGTATTTTTAAATAATTTTTCCATAAAGCTCGATGCAAAGATCAGAATAAATTTGTCTTCATCAAAGAATCTTTTTAATTTTTTTAAAAAGATTGCCTTGTTTTTGTTAAAATTAATGATTCATTTACAATTCATAAATATTTAATATAACTAATCTGTTTTTGTTTCAGAAAATAGCGGATATTTATGCTGATGATTAATTAACTACTAAAATATTGTGATTATGCATATTAAGAGAATTTTGCTCCTGGTTTGTTTGCTTTCTTTTGTTGTTTTTACAAAAGGACAATCCCGGAAGATTATAAATATTCCAAATATTGCCGGGTATCAAACATTGAAATGCGATTTTCATATGCATACGGTTTTTTCTGACGGTACTGTTTGGCCAACAGTGCGGGTAGAAGAGGCCTGGCAGGAAGGACTTGACGCCATTGCAATTACCGATCATATTGAATACCGGCCACATTCAAAAGATGTAGTTGCCGATCATAACCGGGCATTTGAAATTGCTGAACCATTGGCAAAGCAAATGGGAATTTTGTTGATAAAAGGAGCGGAAATAACCCGTAGCATGCCTCCTGGCCATTTGAATGCACTATTTATTACCAATCCTAACTTATTGGAGCGCGACGATGTTATGGATGCTTTAAAAGAAGCGCGTGATCAGGGAGCGTTCATCTTTTGGAATCACCCCGGCTGGAAAGCCCAACAACCGGATTCCACCGTTTGGTGGGACGAGCATACGCAATTGCTTAAGAATAATTTGATGCACGGGATTGAGGTATATAATAGTACCGAATATTACCGGGAAGCACTTGACTGGGCCAATGAAAAAAAACTTACCATGTTTTGCAATACCGACATCCACGGACCAATAGGAATGACATATGATGTGCGGACAAGCCACAGGCCGCTTACTCTTGTTTTTGCCCGGAGCCGGACTTTGGGAGGTATAAAGGAAGCGCTCTTTAACCAACGAACAGTGGCGTATTTTGATAATACTTTAATGGGGAGATCTGATTTGCTGGAGCCCTTGTTTTTTTCTTCGCTTAATTTTAAAAATGATCCATTAAAACTTTCCAACGGGGCCACACGAAAAATTGATATTACGAATAATTCCGATATTGACTATGAACTTGAGTTGGTGCAACCAGCTGTAGGTTTTGACGCTCCGGACGCAGTTGTTTTGAAATCTCATCATGTTACACCACTGGTTTTGAGTGGTAATTCAGCTGAAGTGGCGCAAATGAAAACATTGGATGTTTACTACCGGATAAAAAATATGCTGGTAACTTCGGCAGACAACCTTATCGTAACTTTTTCGTTTCGTAATAATTAATTGTTCATAGTAAAATTTATGCAGAAGAAAACAGCGGCAAAACACGATTTTACCTTGCATGAGTGTGTCCTTTCCGGAAATATGGAAATTTCACCGGGCGTTCATGTGATTTCTTTTAAACGAAATTTTGACTTTATTCCCGGACAAGTTGTTAAAATTGGAGTAGACAATAACCACCCGCCAAGAATCTACAGTTTGTGCAGCGGAAACCACGAAGAGGAGATGCAGGTTCTCTTTAATATTAAGGAAGATGGTTTTCTAACTCCGAAAATGGCATCAATGATTCCGGGCGAGACGATTTTGGTTTCCAAACCATATGGAAGTTTTTTAGGCAGCAGCGAGCCGGCTTGGTGGATTGCAACAGGAACAGGTGTTGCCCCATTTTACAGTATGTTCCGGTCGGGTTGGTTTGACGATAAAAAGCTGATACATGGGGTTAGTTATCTCAATCAGTTTTATTTTGAAGATGAATGGGAATGGGCGCTGGGAGAAAATTATATCCGTTGCTGCTCCCGTGAATCTTCGTGTGATGTTTATCCCGGGCGTGTAACAAAATATCTTTCGGAAATAGGCAATTTGCCGGATGTAAAATATTATATCTGTGGAAAAGCACTGGCAGTGGTCGAAGTACGTGATTTGCTTATCGAAAAAGGAATTCCGTTCGAGAAAATTGTAGCCGAAATTTATTTCTAGAAACTACAGGATAAGTAGCAGTTTTGTTTTTTTGAACCATTCAATAAGCCAGTTATACCGTTGAATAAGTTGCCCTTTTAATTGTCGCTTTTTTCGGCCAACTTTGAATAAACAATTTCAACGGGTATGAAAATAAAACTCACATTTCTTCTGGTAATATTTCTGAATTCATCTTTTTATAGTAACGCTCAAAATGAAAAACTCCGGTTTTCCCCGGAAGCAGGAAAACAATATATTTATGAGTTTGCAGAAGCATCGAACATCATTGTAGATAATAGCAAAAAGAGAAATCGCTTTGTTAAAAGAAAATCTTTTGATATAAAGTTCGATACTTTTCAGCCTGAAAATACACAATATTTAAAAGTTTGCATTACTAAAAATGTAATTGAAAAACCTGACAAATCAATACAGGAAATAAGAGATTACAAATATCCATATTTCCAGGAAGCCTTTCCGGGCAACAGCTCGCCCAATTTTACTGAAACCTTGCTCAGCCGGTTAACATTTAAATATAGTTTTGATTTTGAAACGAGTAAAATTAAATTGCTTAACCTTGAAGAGTTACTGCTGGGAGCAAGAAAGATTTTAGAGGAAAAAGGGCTTTCAGAAGGAAAAGTTGATAACCGAATTATTGATTTTAATGAGAAAATAATTCCCCAAACAACCTGTCAAATTCAATCCGTTTTTGAAGTTACAGGAATTTCATTTTCAGAGGGAAATTTGAATAATGAAGTATTTGAAACATCCGTAGATGCAAAAAATCCCTGGACCAAACTCAGTTTGAAGAGAAGAGAGAAATCTCCCGGATTGTATTCAAAAAATATTGTTTATAATACTGAAAAACATTACCTGAAAGAGTATAATACCGTTGAAATTGATTCGATCGAGTTTCCTGTTTGGATTGAGCATGAAAAGTATTATCTTAAATACACTGAAAATAATGTACACCTGAAAATAGCCAGAAATATAGCCCCAAATCATTTCATCATTTCAGGGAAAATAGAGAATCCGAAAAACAAGAAAGTGACGCTGGCAGTTTTGCGTAATCCGTTTGGAACAAAACTATTTGAAAAGTCTGTTTTTTTAGATGAGAACAATTCTTTTCAGATAGAAACAGAGATTGCACACCCCCAGTTGGTTTACCTGCAATTCGGGAGCTTGAATTTTACCGACCAATTACCTTTAATGGCTTTTTATGCTGAACCTGGAAGCCGGATTCATTTTGACGCAAGTGGAGATACTTTTCCCTGGGAAGTTACATTCACCGGAGATTTTGCAGGGGCATCCCAATTTTTATATGATTTCCGAAGTAAATACGATATTTTTAATCAAAGGTTAGATTGGCGTACCGTTTATTCCTATAAATCTTCTGGCAAAGACTATTCTGATTTTTCAAAAGCATTTGATGACATCAGGGCGTCTGAATATAACAATAATGTGGAAGAACACGCTTTTAATTTTATCAGGAACGAAATAAAAGCATATTTATTCAATATGTTGGTTAATTACCTACAAATGGAAAAGTTCATTAAAAATTATCCTAACGGGGGAAATTTTTTTCAGAGTGTAGGGGAGGAAAATTTTTCAAAAATGAAAAATATGCTGGATACCGTAAATATTTATAGCTTTTATAATGAATATGGCATACACTCCCGGCAGCTCGCAGAAAGTTATCTAAATTATTTTTTTGTTTTCAAGAAGAAGGTAAGGACGCTTACTGTGCCTGATTTTTACACATTTATGGCAAATGACAGTTACTCGAATTACAATGATTTGCCATGTAAGGTGGAGGCAGCTAAGACTATTCTTGCCGGGCATCCGTTCTATTCAGTTATTACAGACTTGCTTCTTAGCGAAAAAATGAATGTTTCCAATACATTTTCTCAGTATGAGAGTTATACACAAGAGAAAACCAATAATTACCTCAATTTAATAGCCCGGGTTTGTAACGATAATGAGTTTATCAATTCAGTAAAAGAAGGAATTGATAATCAATATGACTGGGAGAATAAAAGTTATGTGCCGTCAGCAAAGTTTTTTAATGAAAAAGCGGAGCCTGTTTATATGAGCGATTTTTTCGGGGCAAAGCCAACTGTATTTTATATTACGAGTGATTGGGCCAGAGAAAGATATTTCTGGGACGATTTGGCAAAGGAAAACCCGCAAATTAATTTTGTTTTGGTAATGGAAGGTTCCAACATAAAAGAGTGGCTCGATTATGAAAAACGTGCAGAACCTATTGCTCATCAGCTTTTTCTAGTTAACGAGGAATTAACGCTTCAGAATATTTTTAAAAGCAATAACAATCATTTTGTTTTATATGACAAAAGCGGTGTCCGGATTGGATTTGCAGAGGATGCAGTTACTGCCAGAAATATGGCAAAAAAGAGTCTGGAAGCTCCTCCTAAACAATTCAATAAATCGCAACTAAAATTAATTATTTTCATACTTTTTGTTAGCCTCGTTGCACTTTTTGTAGCAGTGCTATATTGGAAATGGCGTGTTCGTATGCGGCTTCGAAAGGAAGAACAAACGCGGCGGTTACGAGAATTGGAACTCACAGCCATCCGTTCACAAATGAATCCCCATTTTCTTTTTAACAGTTTGAATTCGGTGCAAAATCTGGTTCAGCAAAACAAGGGCCGTGAGGCCCATTTGTATTTGGCCGATTTTGCAGGACTTATACGCAAAGTGCTGCAAAATTCAGAAAAAGAAGAGGTATCACTGGCAGAAGAACTGGAAATGGTAAAGCAATATCTTAGCCTTGAAAGGTTACGATTTGATTTTGAATATCAGCTTTATATTGTGCCAGATATTGATGCACATAACACAATGGTGCCGTCTATGTTGTTGCAGCCATTTGTGGAAAATGCGGTTAATCATGGTTTGCAAAATAAAGATGGTGAACGAAAACTAAAGATCGAAGTTGTAAGAGAAGGTTCTGAAATTAAAATTTGTATTGAAGATAATGGCATTGGGAGGGAGGCAGCTAAAGAAATTTCGAAAACTAAAAATGGTAAAAGCTCAAAATTGATAAAAGAACGGTTGGCTATTTTAGAACAAAAACAAGGTGAACATTACCGGCTAGAAATTATCGATTTGGATAAAGACGGCGAAACCGGTACCCGGGTTGAAATTTCTATTTCAGATGAAAGTTAGGACGAGAAATAACAAATTGCGAAATAGCTAGTTTTTTTAAGTGTTTTACAGGAAACTTGTTGTTTATTTGATAGGAACTTGTGACGATATGCAACTAAAATCGATTATAGTAGACGATGAAAAACATGGCCGCGAAAATTTGGCGGGGCTTCTTTATAAATATTGTCCGCAGGTTACGCTTGTAGGTGAAGCCAGTTCTGTAGAAAGTGCAAAAGAGTTAATAAATATCCGGAAACCTGATTTGGTATTCCTTGATATTGAAATGCCAAAAGCTACCGGTTTTCAACTGCTTGAATATTTTCGTGATTTTAACTTTGAAGTGATTTTTGTTACTGCTTACGATAATTATGCTATTAAGGCCATTCGGTTTTCTGCAGCCGATTATATTTTGAAGCCCATCAACATCAACGAGTTAGTTGCAGCAGTAGAAAAAGTAACAGAACAGATTCAGCAAAAACAGGAAAATCAACGGATAAAGCAACTTTATTATAACATTAGCCGCTCAGGAGAACCACGAATTGGACTCCCCTCTGCCGACCGCATTGAGTTTGTGGAAGTAAATAAAATAGTGCGTTGTCAGGGTGAAGGTAATTATACACATATTTATTTTGAAGGCAACAAAAATTTGTTGGTGGCCAAAACACTGGTAGAATTTGAAGATTTATTGTTGGATCATGGTTTTGTCCGGGTACACAAAACTCATTTGGTAAACCTCAGGCATGTTGTTGCTTATTTTAAAACTGATGGAGGAGTATTACAGCTTACAAATGGAGATAAAATTGCTGTTTCCCGCCGCCGGAAAGAAAGTCTATTAAAACAGCTAAAATAATTAGATATGTTGAAAAAATTGTATAAGGCAAAAAGGCACTCTTTGCAGAATGCCTTTTTTAGTCTGTCATGCCGTATTCGTATTATTTGTAAAAGGGAAGTACCACGTACGTGTATATTATGCATCCCACGCAAATTCCCAGGGTAAATTCCAGTGTTGCAAAAAATAACAAAATGCCGGAAACAATCATTGCTGCCAGCGATAGGTTAAAAAGGTAAAGTATGGTAATAACCAGTGTCATTATAAATCCTAACCGGGCGGCAAATATTTTCGGCGCTTTGTCAATGGAGTTCTTACTTAAGTTAAGTGTATCTGCCACTTGGGCACTCACATAACTAACCGGACTATATTTAAGTGGTGTAAAGGCCCGGATAAAAAAATCGGCTAAAAGAAATATGAAGAATAGTACTGAATTAAAGACCAGACCGGCAATTATTAATAAGATTGTAAACAATGCTGTTATTCGAGTCACTCGTTCGTTAATCCTTTCTTTTGATACCGGGCAAACTAAGTTTTTCATCATTATTCCTTGTTTTAAGAATAGTTACAGTGCAAAAATAAATACGAAGAAGTATTTTATATAAGCCGAAAGGTATATTTGTCGGTTTCCTTACATTGTGTTAACAATATTATTGAACTTTTATCTCAATTGTTTCAAAATTAGGAGTGAAAATTGAATAAATGCTTTTTGCATTTGTGACGCAAGGAGATATGAATTCTTCAGGAAGATAAAAAACGTTAAAAGCATCTTTTAGGTGAAAGCAGGGGTTGTGGAAATAAAAAACGGCCTTTATCTTTGATAAAATAAAAAGAACCTTTTATAAAGGCAGCATAATGAGTTGGCTCAACCCAGTGCTGAAATAAAATAATTTCCGATGGTAAAGTTTTTTACAAACATCAAAAGCAGCAGATCTGTATGGCAAATCGCCTTGGCTGTTTTAATGCTGTTAATGACTATTTATTTTGTTAAAAACGAGCATCTTGAAATAACTCAGATAAAAGATACAATAAGCCAGGCCAATAATTTTTATTTATTGCTGGGATTAGCTGTAACCTGCATATATATTATGTTACAGGGGTTATTGTACGTTTTTAGTTTCAAAACGGTTGGGTTAAAAGTAGGAGTTGGCGATGCGACTCAATTGTTTCTAAAACGAAATCTTATAAGCATTTTTTTACCAGCCGGAGGTTTTTCTTCTCTGGCTTTTTTTACGCGGCCTCTTACCAAGAAGGGGATTGAAACAACAGATATTTATTATGGCTCTTACATTTATGGTTTTGTTGCTTTGTTGTCTGTTGTTATTGTGGCAATACCTCTTATTGTAGTTCTGATGGTTAAAAACCGCCTTACTTCAGCTGAGTTTATTCCTTTCGTAATGCTTGTGTTGCTCATAGGCTTTCTTGTTTACGCAGCCTGGTCGTTTTTTGAACAGAAGTTTTTTTATCGTTTAATACTACGTTTCAATCCAAAAGTGTCGTTGGTAATAGACAAGATTTCTTCAACCAGTGTAAATAAACTTCATTTTATGGAGACGGTATTTATCTCTGTTCTTATTGAAATAATTGGCATTGTACATGTTTATATTTCTATGCTGGCGTTAGGGTTTCAGCCCTCCATCCTTATTTCATTTATTGCTTACATTGTAATGGTAATGTTGCTCATAATGTCGCCATTTTTAAGAGGAATGGGGGCAATTGAGGTTTCAATGACCTATATTTTTGTAAAAAGTGGAATCCCCACTGCCCAGGCAGCAGCCATTACGCTTATTTTTCGTTTTTTTGAGTTTTGGACACCCTTGGTTGCCGGGTTGGGCTCCTTTTTCTTTTCCCGTAAAAATGTATTGTTACGGGTACTTCCTGTCTTTATTATTTTTATTGCGGGTTTAATTAATATTTTTTCAGCCATAACACCGGCTTTACCAGGTAGGATTGAAATTCTGGAGAAGCTACTTCCACGCATCGCTGTATCCGTATCTAATTTTACCGTATTTTTTATTGGTTTACTTCTGATAGTTCTGGCTATCTATTTATTAAAAGGAGTAAAACGGGCGTGGCGAATTACTTTGTTCCTGTTGGTTTTGTCTGCTATCGGGCACATTGTAAAAGGGATTGATTACGAAGAGGCTTCTGTTTCTGTAATTGCCATTATTAGTTTGCTGTATACTTACCGGTTGTACCATGTAAAATCCGGGCCATTGCTTCAGGCAAATTTGTGGAGGGTGTGGTTGGTAGCTCTGTTAACGCTTGTTATTTATGCCATTGGAGGAACTTTTTTCCTGGAGAAAAACCACATGGGAATGGAGTATGATTTTATAGATTCTGTAAAAGCTTCCTTCCAACTGGTTTTTATGTTTGATCCATCAGAATATATTCCACGAACCAATTTTGGACACTTCTTTATTACGTCAGTTTATATTTTTAGTGGAACCTTACTCGTTTCTGCTATTTATCTGTCGTTGCGGCCCATTTTTGATAATGATGCCAAGAGCAATGAAAGTGAGTTTAGCCATGCACGTTTGCTGGTGCAAAATTTTGGGAAGTCGGCACTTGATTATTTTAAGTATTACCCGGATAAGTTATTCTTTTTCACCGATGATGGTTTTCTTGCATATAAGGTACATAAAAATTTTGCAGTTGTACTTGAACTTCCTGTTTGTGAAACAGGTGAAGCGGCAAAACGGTTATTGAACGATTTTGAAATTTATGTTGCCGATAATGGTTTGCGGGCTTTCTACTATAGGGTTCCGGAAGAGTCAATCAGCTGGTTTAAAGAAATGGAGAAAAAGGCTCTTTTCATTGGACAGGAAGCTATTCTTGATTTGGAAGCATTTTCCCTGGGGGGCTCAAAAATGCATCCTATAAGAAACGCAATAAATAAGGCGAAAAAACTAGGGTATACTTTTCATATGTATCCTCCACAAGTTAAAGATGGGGTGATGCAGAAACTGAAACAGGTTTCTGACGATTGGCTGAGAAAGCCTGGGAAAACAGAATCTGTTTTTTCCCAGGGAATGTTCCTTCCGGATGTGATAAGGAAAACAACAATTATGACCATTGAAAATCCGGAGGAAAAAGTAGTGGCTTTTTTAAATGTTATTCCTGACCATGCAGCTGAGGAAGGAACGTATGATTTGGTTCGTATTGCAGAGGATGCGCCTACAGGAATAATCTACTTCCTGCTTACTGAAATGTTTGAATATTTCAAGCAAAACGGGGTGAAAAAAGTAAACCTGGGACTGGTTGCTTTTGCGGGTATGCCAGAGCCTAAAAGTATGGCAGAACGATCCATGAAATTTGCCCTGGATAATCTAAAGCCGTTGAATCATTTTAAAGGCCAGTATTTATTTAAAGAGAAGTTTAATCCGGAATGGGTGCGGAAATATCTGATCTATGATTCAGAGTATGACTTGATAAATTTTCCTGTCATTATGAAAGGGGTTTCAAAGCCATGATACCTTGTTTAAAAAATTATTCGCTAGCAATCTGCGGAGCATCAGTTAGTTAATGAATGAGGTTGGATTTTAGAGTTATTCAAGAGAAAAAAGACTTATTTTTGCCCGAAATAAATGTGGATGAAGAAGGTATTGGGCATATTTGTTTTTCTTCTTTTTTCAAAGTTGCTTCTTGCGCAGAATGAAGTAGGACCAGACGGACAAAAATTACTTTGGGGTGTTTTAGCCATTGCTGGCTTAGTTGTAGCTTTTGTTGTGTTGAAAAAGAAAGGAAAGAAAAACAATTCATCTAAACGACGGCCTTTTTTTGCTTTCAGACGTGTGCGGGTTGAGTTAAATAAAGACCGCATGTATTATCCGGATGCATTACAATTAATAATTAAAAATACCGGGAATATATACATTGATTTGGATCGCCCTTTGTTAGTATTCGACAATTTTTGGCTAAAAAGGAAATTCAGGTTAAACGGAGCAGGAAACAGAATATTCTATCCACTTTATCTTGAAAAAGGGCATGAGCACACACTGGAAATTGACATTAACCGTTTCTATTATCACGATAAGCGATTAAAAAAATTCCCCAAAGCAAAGATGATAATATATGATGTTGAAGGTAGACGACTGGGAAGTGCAAGTGTTTATTTAAGAAAAACATTATTCAAACTTTAATGAGAGACTGGAAATTTAACCATATTGATTTTTCTGTTTATCCTTCTTATCTGGGGGACGATCTAGGTATTTCGTGGACACCTGAAAAGACAGTGGTGAAAATATGGGCTCCTACTGCCAAAATGATAGAATTCAGGTTGTATAAAGATGGGAAAACCGGTGAATCTTTTCATAAAACACAGCTGCAGGCTGGTGGTGATGGAACCTGGTCGACCATTCTAATGGGGGATTATGAGGGACGGTTTTATACGTTTAGGATAAATGATGGCGAATGGCTTGATGAAGTTCCGGATATTTATGCACGCTGCGTTGGAGTAAACGGGCTGCGAGGAATGATTTGTAATCCTAAGAAAATGAATCCTGAAGGTTGGGATGAGGATAAAGGGCCTCATTTGGCAAACAGTACGGATGCCGTTATTTATGAAACGCATGTACGTGACTTTTCTATTGCTGAGAATTCAGGAATTGAAAACAAAGGCAGGTTCCTGGGGTTTACAGAAGAGAATACAAAAACAAAAGATGGTATTTCCTCTGGGTTAGAACATTTAAAAGAACTTGGAATAACGCATGTGCACCTGCTTCCTGTAAATGACTTCGCTACTGTTGATGAGGAAAAACCTCTGGAAAAATATAACTGGGGCTACGATCCTTTGCATTATAATGTGCCCGAAGGTTCATATGCTACCAATCCATATGATGGAACGGTACGTATTCGTGAATTTAAGAAATTGGTACAGGTGCTTCATCGTGCCGGTATTGGCGTTATTCTTGATGTGGTTTACAACCATACTTATTTTGCCAAAGAGTCGGTTTTTAACCAAACAGTGCCGGGTTATTTTTATCGTCAGAAAACAGATGGAACATTTTCTAATGCATCCGGTTGTGGCAATGAGCTTGCTACGGAACGGGCAATGGTTCGTAAATATATTGCCGACTCTTTAAAATACTGGGCAGAAGAGTTTCATATTGATGGTTTCCGGTTTGACCTGATGGGGGTTTACGATTTGGAAACTATGAATACCATAAGAGAAGAGTTGAATAAGATAAGACCCGGGGTAATATTGTACGGAGAGGGGTGGACTGCCGACCAGAGTCCATTAGGAGATGAGTTCCGTGCTATCAAAACAAATTTACCTCAGATGCCTGGCATTGGTGGTTTTAATGATGATTTGAGAGATGCATTAAAAGGAAACCACGGGAATAAAAAAAGTAAAGGTTTTGTAAGTGGCCTTGAAATGCGGGAAGAGGCAGTTAAATTTGGAGTTGTTGGTGCTGTTGAGCATCCGCAAATTGTGTATGATTATGTTGAAACTTCTCATAAAGCCTGGGCTTCTGAACCAGGGCAGTGTATAAATTACATTGCTTGCCATGATAATTATACATTGTGGGATAAACTAAAACAGAGTTGTCCAAAGGCTAGCGACGAAGAAATGCGTAAAATGGTAAAACTGGCCGGGGCCATTATTCTTACCTCGCAGGGAGTTCCGTTTTTACATGCCGGTATTGAATTTTGCCGGACAAAAGGAGGAAACGGGAATTCTTATAAATCGCCAGATGCTGTAAATCAGCTGGATTGGAACAGGAAGACGGAATACCTGGATGTTGCAGTATATTACAGTCAGTTAATTAAACTTCGAAAAAGACATCCGGCTTTACGTATTTCATCAGCAGAAGGGATACGGAACAATCTTAAATTCTTTACAGATTATAAACCTGGGGTTGTTGCATACAGTATTGAGGGAAAACCTGTAGGAGATAAAGTTGAACAGCTGGTTTTAATTTTTAACGGGAATAGGGAAGATGTTTCAATGCCTTTACCGGAAGGTACATTCCGGGTTATAGCAAATGCGAATGAGATTAACGAAGACGGAATAATAGGAGAACAACCAGTTACCAGTGAAGCAAAAGTAGAGGGAGTTTCAATGCTTGTTTTGGCAAAAGTTTAGAAAATTGCCAGAAGTAAATCAATCTCTTTTGATGGCAGATTAAATAAACGACCTACGTCCTGGTTTGTTAAAATTCCGTGGTAGATATAAACACCCTTTCTGAATCCCCTGGAGGATTTTATATAGCTATCTACGCCACCATTGTCGCCAATAGCGAGTAGCGTTGGAATAAGAATATTGCTTAACGATATAGAAGCCGTGCGAGAAACCATGGCCGGAGAATTGGGAACACAGTAGTGGACAACACCGTGTTTAACGTAAGTTGGTGATTTAAAGTCAGTACATTCTGATGTCTCAAAACAACCTCCCTGGCTTGCATTCAAATCGATAATTACAGAGCCCTCTTTCATTTGTTTTACCAGTTCCTCAGAAACCTTGAATTTAGGTGTAACATTAAAAGGCATGGCTCCAATAACGGCATCGGCTGATACCAGAGCTTTCCTAAGTACTTTGGGATAAAAAACGGAAGTAAAAATACGACGCCCCAATTTTTCCTCCAGTTTGCTAAGTTCATAAACTGAAGTGTCAAAAACTTTGACAAAAATTCCCAGCCCAAGGGCTGCTCGTGCTGCATATTCGGCAGCAGTGCTGGTGCCGATAATGACCAGCTCGGCCGGAGTAACTCCTGTTACTTCTCCAAATAATACGCCTTTGCCATTCCTTGAATTGCTTAGATATTCACTGGCAATGGTAATGGAAGTGACCCCGGCAATTTGACTCATCTGGTGAGTGAAAGGCATAAAACCATCTTCATTTTCAAGATATTCAAAGGCAATGGCTGTTATTTTTTTCTGAAGCATTTTGTGGATGGATTCTTTGCAATAAGCGTGAATTTGCATGCTCGAAATAATGACCTGGTTGCCTCTCAGATGTTCAATTTCGTTGCTGTCAAATGGCGAGATCCGCAAAATAATATCGCATTGAAAAATTTCTTCTTTATTCTCTACAATTGTTGCCCCGGCTGCACTATACTGCTTGTCAGTGTAGCTAGCTGATTTTCCTGCATTGGTTTCAATAAGAATTTCATGGCCGTAGGAAACCAGTAGATCAACAGCCTGCGGGGTTAGTGGAACCCGGTATTCCACTTTTGTAAAATCAGAAGGGATACCAATTTTTATTTTTTGCCCTTTTTTCTTTCGTTCAAGCATTTCTTCTTTTGGCATCAGCATGGTTTTTGAAACCAGCTCATTTTCTCTGGGATTTTCCCTGACTGTCATATTCTACAGATGATTTTAACGTTTTGCTTCTATTTTTAAAGAGTAACAAGTTACATTCTAAAGAGGAATTTTCAAAATGTGGGAATGCCCTACTTTGCTATCGTGCCCGAAATGGTTCTTGTTTCATTATTGGTTACCTCAATTTTTACTTCCACAACATTTTCGGGGAGTAGTGGCTCGATCATTTCCGGCCATTCAATAAAACAGTAATCTCCACTATAAAAATAATCTTCATATCCCAAATCAAAGGCTTCCTCCAGATCTTTTATTCTGTAAAAATCAAAATGAAAAATGGAGGCATTCTTTGTCGTTTTGTACTCATTTATCAGCGCAAAGGTTGGGCTGGTAATGTTATCTTTTGTTCCTAAATACCGGCAAATAGCCTGGATAAATGTTGTTTTTCCGGCGCCCATTTTGCCGTAAAAGGCAAAAACCTTTTCATCCGGAAAATATGAAATAAGCTTTTCTGCTGTTTTTTCGAGTTCTTTTATTGATGTTATTTTTTCTGAAAACATGTTATTTCTGTTTCTGCAATATTACAAAATGATTTCGTTTAATCTTAAATGATAACAAAAATGCGATATAAATCAGGGAAATGCTTCTTTTTTAACACGCTTTCTTTCATTAAAATATATTAAATTTGGCAAGAAATTAAAATAATAAATTCTTGTTATGAATATACCTGCTGATTTAAAATACACTAAAGATCACGAATGGATTCGTGTTGACGATGATGTAGCCATTGTAGGAATTACTGATTTTGCGCAGGGCGAATTAGGTGATGTTGTTTTTGTTGAAATCGAAACCGAAGGAGAAACGCTGGATAAAGGAGAAACTTTTGGAACAGTAGAAGCTGTTAAAACTGTTTCGGATTTATTTATGCCGGTAGGAGGTGAGATTATCGAAGTAAATGAATCATTAGCTGATGAGCCTGAGTTGGTAAACAAAGATTCATATGAAGGTGGCTGGATGATTAAAGTAAAAATAAGCGATGCCTCTGAGTTGGATGAGCTGATGGATGCTGAAGCTTATCAGAAAATGATTGAAGCCTAGGCGTATTTTTTTAAAGATATTACATTAAAGCACGGGATTTCTGTGCTTTTTTTTTTGTATAAACAAAAACCAGAACTGAAAACACGGTTCTGGTTTTTGTTTGTTGTAAATTATTCGTTTTATCCACATTTTGATGAGCCACAGGAAAGACACGTTAAACAACCTTCCTGGTAAACAACATCGTCTGATCCGCACTCACCGCACCTGGCATCTTCAGCCAGTGTTCCGTCAGGAATATATTTTTTCAGAGCTCTTGCTACCCCTGCTTTCCACGAGTTAATCGTGTCGTTGTCAAGCTGCAGGCTGGTAACTAGTTCTACTACTTTGTGTATTGGCATTCCGTGGCGCAAAGTGCCTGAAATTAATTTTGCGTAATTCCAGAATACCGGATTAAATTTATGTGATAATCCTTCAATGGTTGTTTTGTATCCTCTTTTATTGGAGTACTGAAAATCGTAGCGGGAATTTTCTTCTCCGTCCCAGCTTTTCATTATATAGCCCCGTACAATTGAACGTGGAAGTAAGATTCCGTCTTCATCATCGGATAAACCAGTGAAAATTTCATATGGTTTTCCATCCATTAAACCGATAAAGGCAATCCATTTTTCTTTGTTGTTTTGGAAGCGAACAACATCAGCCTCCAGCATCTCCGGTCGCTTTGTTGGGAATGCTCCCTGTTTTTTCTTGTCTTTTCCTCCGTCGTTTGAGATCAGAACTCCTGAGCGGGAACCGTCGCGATAAACAGTAACCCCTTTACAACCGTTTTTCCATGCCTGGAAATATAAATCGCCAACTAATTCTTGTGAAACATCAGCCGGGAGGTTAATGGTAACGCTAATGGAATGATCGACCCATTTTTGAATACGTCCCTGCATACGAACTTTTGCCAGCCAGTCAACATCGTTTGACGTAGCTTTGTAATATGGCGATTTTTTCACCATTTCATCGAGTTCCTCCTGGGTGTATTCACGGCTTAACTCGTATCCGTTAATCTCCATCCATGTTTTAAATTTGTGATGGAATACGGTGTATTCTTCCCAGTGGTCGCCTACTTCGTCAATAAAATCAACACGAACATCTTTGTCGTTCGGATTAACTTTGCGGCGGCGTTTGTAAACGGGCATAAATACAGGCTCAATTCCTGATGTTGTTTGGGTCATCAAGCTTGTTGTGCCAGTTGGTGCAATGGTAAGAAGCGCAATGTTTCTACGGCCGTATTCAGCCATGTTTTCATATAAATCCGGATCTTCTTTTTTGATTCGGTTGATCAGTGGATTATTTTTCTCACGTTCTGTATCGTAGATTGTAAAAGCTCCTCTGTCTTTAGCCAGGTTTACAGATGAACGATAAGCTTCGAGTGTAATGGTTTTGTGAATTTCTTCTGAAAAGTCAATGGCATTTTCGCTTCCGTAACGTAACCCGAGTGCCGCAAGCATATCTCCCTCAGCTGTAATTCCTATTCCGGTACGGCGGCCTTCATTTGCTTTTCTTTTTATACTTTCCCACAAGTTTCTTTCGGTAAATTTAATTTCTTCACCTTCAGGGTCTGCATCTATTTTTTCAATGATGGCATCTATTTTTTCAAGTTCAAGGTCGATGATGTCGTCCATAATGCGTTGTGCATAATGTACATGTTCTTTGAATAAATCAAAATTGAATTTGGCTTCAGCAGTAAATGGTTTTTCTACATATGAATATAGGTTGATTGCCAAAAGACGACAACTGTCGTACGGACAAAGAGGTATCTCTCCGCACGGATTGGTAGAAACGGTTCGGTATCCCAGGTCGGCATAGCAATCTGGTACCGATTCATTAATAATAGTATCCCAGAACAGAATTCCGGGTTCGGCTGATTGCCATGCATTTTTTACGATTTTTCCCCAAAGTCTGCCTGCGTCAATCTCTTTTTTATACAGAGGTTGGGCTGCGTTTATCGGATATGATTGTACATATGGTTTTCCGCTTTCAACCGCCTGCATGAAATTGTCTGCAATTTTTACCGATATATTGGCTCCGGTTACTTTGCCTTGTTCCAACTTGGCATCGATGAAGCTTTCTGAATCGGGATGTTCAATGGAAACAGACAGCATTAATGCGCCACGTCGCCCGTCCTGAGCTACTTCGCGAGTGGAATTTGAGTAGCGTTCCATAAATGGAACAATACCGGTAGACGTAAGAGCCGAGTTCTTTACCGGAGAGCCTTTGGGGCGGATGTGTGAAAGATCATGCCCTACGCCACCACGGCGTTTCATCAGCTGTACTTGTTCCTGATCAATCTTCATGATTCCTCCGTAAGAGTCAGAGTCTCCATCATTTCCTACCACAAAGCAGTTGGAAAGAGAGGCTATTTGGTAATTGTTGCCAATTCCTGTCATCGGTCCACCCTGTGGTACTATGTATTTAAATTCCTTCAAAACATTGTAAATTTCCTCTTCTGTAAGTGGATTAGGGTACTGTTTTTCTATCCGTGCGATTTCTTTGGCTAATCTCTTATGCATGTCATCCGGAGTTAGCTCGAAAATATTCCCGAAAGAATCTTTCAAGGCATATTTGTTTACCCAAACCCGAGCTGCCAGATCGTCTCCTTTAAAATACTCCAGCGAGGCTTTTACTGCCTCTTCCTGCGAGTAAATTTTTTGCCCCACAGGAGCTTTTACAGATACTTCCTTGTATGCCATTTTGTCCAGTTAATATTGTATTATATAGAATTCTTTCAAAAAGCGTCCCGTAACTTTCCGCTACGTTGTTTTGTGAAGTGCAAGATAAAACACAATCCAAAATATATGAATTCTTTTAACGAAAAATTAATTAAAAGTTATCAACTTTTTTGTGTTATGTGTTTGTTCGTCAGTGTATTGAATATTCAAAAGAGAGAAAAAGTTTGCAAAAAATGATATTTCTGTTTGATAAACCCCGAAAGTTTGTATGCTTTTGTCTGGTTTGAAAATGCAACTTTTTAACAGGGAATTTTTCCCCATTTTTGCAATTATTTTGTGTTATTTGTTAAAAACTTTTTTTTAGGATAAGTTTTGTTGCTCCCACATTTTTTTCCACATAATTTTTGCTTGTCTCTGAAGCTTTTTTTAGCGTGCCCGTTTCGTTAAGCAGCGCAGAAAGTGTGTGGTTGAGGTCTTTTTTCTCTGAAATAGAAAAGGCGCCTCCCTGTTCTGTCAGGTCTACCGCTTCTTTAAATTTCTTGTAGTTTGGCCCAAATATTACTGGTAGCCCAAAAGTAGCAGCTTCTAGAATATTGTGAATGCCTACGCCGAATCCACCTCCAATGTATGCAATATTTCCATACCTGTAGAGCGATGATAATATTCCAATAGAATCGATGATTAGTACCTGGTAATTTTCAATTTCAATGTTTTCAATTTTGCTGAATAAAACAGCCCTGGTTTTCAACAATTGTAGCAATCTGTTAATATTTGTCTGCGAAACCTCATGAGGAGCAATGATGAATTTTGTTTCCTGATTTTGGTTAATAAATTCTACAAGTATCTCTTCATCGGGTTTCCAGGTGCTTCCAGCTATAACAAGGGAGGATTTTCCTTTGAACTTTTCAACAATGGGTATTTCTTTTGAACCTTTTGCAATGGATGCAACTCTGTCAAAACGAGTATCGCCGGCAATGGTATAGTTTGAAATATTCACAGAGGTGAGCAACTCTGCAGATGCTTCGTTTTGAACAAAAAAATGGGTAACTAAAGAAAGCATTTTTCGATACCATTTTCCCCATACGGTAGATTTGAAGAACACCTGGTCTTTTCTGAAAATGGCTGAAATGATATAAAGGGGAATTCTTCTTTTATGGCATTCTGAAATATAGAAATACCAGAACTCATATTTCACAAAGAATATTTTCTCCGGACGGACGATGTCAAAGAAAGCCTGTGCATTGTTTTTTGTGTCGGATGGAAGGTAAGCGACAACATCAGCTAACTCGTAGTTTTTCCGAATTTCATACCCCGAAGGTGAAAAAAAAGTGAGCAGTATTTTATATTCAGGAAACTGCTTTTTTATTTCTTCGATAACGGGGCGTCCTTGTTCAAACTCGCCCAATGAAGCACAATGGAACCATATATAGCGCTGGCTGTTATCTATTTTTTGAGCAAGGTGTTTTTTCCAGCTTTTTCTTCCGTTTGCCCAGAGCTTGGCTTTTTCGTTAAATGGAGAGGCCAGTCGTATAAACAGTGTATAGAAAAATATTCCTGTTTTGTATAAGAGAATCATGATATTTGAAATAATGGCTAATTTTTAGCCGGGTGATGATTAATAACGTTGTCTTTCTTTTAGGTACTCAAAAATAGTTGCATTCATTAATAACATAAGAAAGAAATAGCCCAGATTTTCTATCGGAACATTAAAAATTCTACTCCCTACCGTGTGGGCGCTGTTGTATATTAAAATAGGTAGTTCTGTTTCTATAATCCGGATAATTAAGAAAGGTATTAATGAAATGCCGTAAGCCAGATAAAATTTTGTATAGTTTGTTTTAAAACGATTTCTGAAAATGGTATAACCAAAATAAATAGCTAGCAAAAAGAATGTAAAGAATGAAAACATTTTTTCGCGTGTATGCCAGGCTGTGAGCCCAAAAATAACCAGTAATATAAGGCTTGCGGTTAGAAAAGGATTGGGGTGTTCAAAGTTTTTGAATCGTATTTTTACATATTCATAAATGAACATAGAGAAGTAAGGAACGGCTAGAAAAAACAACCACTCTCCCAGTGGTAAATCAAGAAGAGTAATGCCCGATATAAATTCCGGATTAAAGCTCCAGATTTTTACCTGAGTAAAACGGATGTCCCAAAGGATAAATATAGCCCCTGAAAAAATAATGGCAGGGAAAAGATATTTTAGTTTGCGGTAAAATTGTACTTGTTTGTTTAAACTCAGGATTACTGACAAAATTAGTATCCCCAGCATTAATAACAGGAAAGTTAAATGTTTCAATTCCATTTATCAAGATTTTGAGCCAAAGTTATACCAATTGGTTTTAAAAATACTGCATTTTTAGAATTTTTAATACAGCTGGAATTGAGGTTGCTGTTTTGTTTGGAACCGGTACAATTTGTTGCGTCAGGGAGGACAGGGAAGTTTGTTTCTGAAAATAACAATGGCTGCAAAACTTGATCTTTTGCAGCCATTGTTTTCTGGTAATTGAGTGGTATTAAAATTTCTCTTTATCTGTTTTTACGGGATCGTCTTCTGGTGTTATAGCTTTTATGCGGAACGAATAACTGTATTCTTTTCCTGTTAAGCGATACTGGTCGTGAGTCCATGCACCCCAGCTGTTGTCACCGCCAACACCCATCTGTTTATAATCGATATTAACCGAAGTAAGATCGCGTGGTTTTACATCGGTTGTGTGACGATTAACTACCGGAACACCATCAATCTGGCGGCCATCGGTACGTTCCATCGATTCAAAATCTTCCAGCAGATTATGGTGGGCGCTAACCTCCAGTAACGGCATTCCCTGGAAAAATAGTCCATTTCCTTCATTATCGGTAATGGCTAACCAGCGCACATCGGTTTTGTTGCCATTTTCCTGTGGGCGCAAGTATGCCCAGTATTGTTCTGCGACATTACCTTTATATAAGCCAACAAATGCACTCGTTTTTCTGTCTACATAACTTTCCCATGGGCCACGACCCAACCAGGCCATTTGATCAAATTTTCGTGGCATAATCAGGTTCATTCCCATTCGAACAATTTCAGGCAGCTCGTCTTTCGTCATTTTAAATTTATTTTCCACGATAATATCACCTGTGCCAAAAACGGTATAAACACTTTTGTATTTCGCAATAGGTTCTCCTGATTCATTTACCAAATCAAAATCGAATGTAATTGCAGCTTCTTTTTCTTTGTTTCCATCCGCAGCGCTTACGTTTCTACTTTTTCCCGCTTCCCGCCAGCTGCTTCCTCCTTTGTTCAACGTAACGGCCTTTACCTGTCTTGTCTGACCTGCTTCCCGCCAGACACGGCTTCTTTTATGCAAGTCGTTTCCGAAGTCATTATCAATAGGGGCACGCCAGAAATTTGGAACAGGACCGCTTTGTATAAATTCAATATTATTCTTTTTGTAGCTGGTCATTGCTCCGGCTTTTTTGTCAAATGCAACAGAGAAATCGGAGCCGCTAACAGTTATTGAATTTTCATCTTCAGCAATGCTTACTGATGGGAATTTTGAGATATCTACTTTCGGAAGTTTAATGAACTTTGGAAGCTCAAATTGCTGTGCAGCAAGTTCTGTTCCTGCTTCAAGTATGCCGTTTTTGTTCTTTAAGCTCGCCCTAATATTCAGAAAATATTCAACACCAGGCTTGTAATCCACATTGAAATTGATGGTTACTTTTTGAGACGAGTAAGGTTTTGCATCAATATCACCAATTTTACCACTGTCGATAACCTGGCCATCGCCGATAACTTCCCATGAAAAATTAAACAGAGAGAGGTTCAGAAATGCATATTTGTTTTGGATTTCAACACTCCCTGCTTTAAGGTTGATGGGTTTAAATCCAATGTATTGATAAACTTGCTTTACTTCATGTAATTGTGGCTTTGGTTCCCTGTCTGGATTTACTAATCCATTCAAGCAGAAGTTTCCATCCGAAGGAACTGTATCGGGGCCAAAGTCTCCACCATACGCCCAGTATTCCTCGCCTTCGTCATTTGTGGTAAGTAATCCTTGATCAACCCAGTCCCAAATGAAACCGCCTTGCAGTACCGGGTATTTTTCAATTATATCCCAGTAATCCTGAAGATTACCAACGCTGTTTCCCATGGCATGAGCGTATTCACACTGAATTAAGGGGCGATCGCCATTTTCTTTTGCAAAGCGTTCCATACTTTCAATTCCCATATACATAGGGCAATAAATATCCGTGTTTTTGTCCAGCCCGGCTCTTTCGTATTGAACGGGACGAGTTGAATCAACCGATTTTAAATAATCGTAAGTAGCATAAAAGTTCACCCCGTTTCCTGCTTCATTTCCCAACGACCAGATGATGATACATGGCTGGTTTTTATCGCGCTCGAACATATTTTTTGTACGGTACAAATGAGCTGCTTTCCAGCTTTCATCTTTGGCCAGCGATTCTTCTCCGTAGCCCATCCCGTGAGATTCAATATTAGCTTCATCTACAATGTACAAACCATATTTATTGCACAGTTCGTACCATAATTCCGGTTCAGGGTAATGCGAGGTACGAACCGCATTTAAGTTGTAGGCCTTCATTGTTTTAATATCCAGAAGCATGGTTTCTTTGTCTTGGACATGGCCGGTTTTGTCGTTGTGTTCGTGCAGGTTTGCTCCTTTTATGTAAACATATTGTCCGTTAACCAACAGTTGTGATTCTTTTATCTCAATAGTGCGGAACCCTACTTCCTGGCGAAGTATTTCTATTATCCCATTGTTGTCGTCTTTTAACGTGACAATCAATTCGTATAAATTGGGGATTTCTGCCGACCATTTTTTCACGTTTGGAACCAGTGTTTCAAACTGTACCTGGTTTCCTTCTGCTTTTTTTGAGAATTCTTTTACAATGTTGCCGTTATCGTATAAAACGGCTTCTATAGTCAGGTTATTGGAGGGAGTCGTTGTTTTTTGAATTTCAACATTTAAATTGAATACCCCATTGGTGTATGTTTCATCCAGAGATGAACTTACTCTGAAATCGCGAATACGTTCCGGGGATAATCCCATTAAATAAACGTCACGTGTCATTCCGCTCATGCGCCAGAAATCCTGATCTTCCAGATAAGAAGCATCGCTCCATCTGAATACTTCAACAGCAAGTGTGTTTTCACCTTTCTGAAGGTATTTTGTAATATCAAATTCTGCCGGGGTTTTACTGTCTTCGCTGTATCCAACAAATTGTTCGTTTACCCAAATATTCATAGCAGAGCTAACAGCTCCAAAGTGAATAATAATTTCTTTGTTCTCCCAGTCGGGCGGAATGGAAAAAGTTCTTTTGTAGGAACCAACGGGGTTGTAATCGGCCTGGATTGTAGGTGGTGTTTTGGCGTGAGGGTATTTTACGTTTGTATAAATAGGGTAGTCGAATCCTTCCAGTTCCCAGTTGGATGGGACTTTTATTTCATCCCAGTTTCGGGTATCAAAATCATTTTTGAAAAACCAGTAAGGCCGCTGCGATGGATTGTGTGAAAGGTGAAATTGCCATATTCCGTTTAACGATTGCAGCATGGGTGATTGCCACTTGTCTTCACTGCGAGCCTGTTCTAGCGTTGAAAAAGGTATGAAATGAGCATGTGGTTCCAGTTTGTTTTTTTCAAACACCGATTGATCCTCCCAGGCAGGAGGATTGTCTTCCTCAAAAGGAACATTGGAATAATCGGTGTACTGCTTGCAGGAAAAAAGAAAGATACCTGCAAGTGTAAATAAAAGATTAGTGATTAATGTGAGTTTTTTCATTGCTGGAAATATTAATTACAGTTTAAATAGTTTCATTATTTATAATGACGCAAAACATTAAAATAACACCTACCTCTGGCAGGAATTTTTTATTTTGAAAAAGGGTTGCATAAAAATACAACCCTTTGCAATATATTGTATAAAAATCTAAATCTATATAATTTGTACCTGTCAGAGACCAGCTTATTTCAATTTTTGATAATCATTTATAGATGTATTGTCAAACCATGTCCTTTTTTACGCTGAAATGCTTTTCTATATCATCAAAAAGTTCCTCCACTTTTGTTTGCACTTCTTTGGGGTTTGGGTTCATATTAAAAACCAGATCTGGTTTCAGGTAAAAAAGATCTTTTTCAGCTTTAAATTTCTTTTCTCCTCCGCCGGTAATGTTTAGCATAACTATTGCATTTTTATCTATTTGGTTGTTTCTTGCAGCTTCTATTAATGTTGCTGTTGCTACTGCTGAGGCCGGGTGTATATCATTCCCTTCGCTTTGTTCAAAAAGTGCAGCGGCCTCTTTTGCCTGTTCGTTTGTTGCCAGCAATACATCGCCGTTACTATCTTTTAACGCATCGTAAAGTCCTCCGGCAATGGGGTATGGCGGACGACGGTTTGACAAAACTTTGGCATCAATTTGCTCCACCTGTTTACGTGCATGGTTTTCATCGAGTGGCAGCATTGCGCGCGAATCTGCTTTCCATGCATCATACATGGGAGTAAACGGAATATTCTGTGAAACCATTAATCGGGTTTTTGTTTTTCCAAACCGGCCATCATCAAGCAAACGTAAGTTGGCTTCCCAGGCAGCAATTGCTCCGGTTCCGCTTCCTACAGCCTGAAAGTAATAATCCGGTATTTGCCCAATGGTAGTAACTGCTGAAAGCATGGTGGTTGCCATCCCATCGCGACGGGCTACATTCTTTGCACCACCTTCGGGAATAAAGTTTTCAAAACCGGCAATGATGTTTGATAGATGAATGGCATCGAAATAGTCGCTGCCCTTGCAACTGCATACCAACTTCACACAATCGTTCAAAGGTCCGTCAAACCACAATGCATTCAGGTTGTCTTCCGGAACACATATCAGAAGAGGAATGTTGTTCTCTGAACAAACTTTAGCAAAAGCACGGGAAGTGTTTCCGGCTGAAGCTACAACTAAAACCTTATCATTATCTGATGTTAAACGACCGCTAACAGAATAGGCTTCTGTTTCCTTAAAAGAGCAGGTAGTCATTTCTACTCCTTTTTCGGGCCAGTAGCCACTAAATGTTATCCAAAGATTTTTTAAGCCCAATGCTTTTGCCAGTCCTTCACTTTTGTAAGTAGCTGGTGCTGATGAGCCTTTCAGCGTACGGTTAATGGGAAGCCAATCGGCAAATTTGTATAATCCCCATGAGTTTTCCTTAACCTCCAACTGTTTCTTTTCGTAAATGGCACGAATTAATGTGGGTTCTGTTTCCCTTGGTGCATCCAGTATCCAGCCGTCATCTTCAAATACGTTTCCTGTTTTTACCGACTGTAGCAAATAGTTGGTTTTTGCAAATGTTTTATTCATTACCTTGCTTTTGTATAGAAAGCACAAAAATAACATTTTGAATGGGGATTAAAATAACATCTTTTGTTTTTCGTCCCCGTTAAAGAGATAGGTAACTGTTTTGCATCTCATCCGGTCAATTTTTACAACTTGTTATAAAACATATTGTTGAAGATTGCATTTTATAGTTTTCGTATATTTGACGATCTTTATGGCAATGATCTATAGTAACAAAAGTTTAAATAGCATAGTAAAGAAGCTCATCGGAAATGATAAAAAGGCGCTGGATGAGATTTATAATTTCTATTACCCGAAACTATACGCTTTTGCTAAGAATTTTTTGAAAGTAGAAGATGATATCAATGATATTCTACAAGATGTTTTTGTAAAACTGTGGTTAAACCGGAATAAGATAAAGAATGTAGAAACTTTTAATGCTTACTTATTTACGATAGCAAAAAATGCCATCGTATCTTATTTTCGTGAGAAAAGTAAAAATCCAAAATTTGAATCGCGGATTCAGGAGTTGGCTACGATTAGTAGTGGTGAATTTAATGATTTGGAATATAGAGATTTAAAAGAGAACCTTGATAAGATAATTGAGCAGCTCCCTGAAAAAAGAAGATTGGTATTTAAACTGAGCAGGGAAGATGGTTTATCCAATACAGAAATTGCTGAAAAATTGGGGATATCAAAAAAAACAGTTGAAGATCATATGCTGTATTCTCTTCGGTTTATCAGAAAAAAATTAAAGAATATAGAAATATTGACACTTTTGTATATGGCTATGTTTCTGTGATTTGTTTGTCCTTTTTATTTGTCGTATAATTTTTTGTGCATTTTTTTAAATCATCGGGCAAGGGTGGTTTTTAAAATCTGCGTAGTATTATAATGTAAAGCAAATACAATGCGAGAGAAATTTGATAAATATATAAAGGGCAGCTGTTCTGTTAAGGAGTACCACGAAACAAAGGATTTTATTAATGATTCTGGTAAAGATGAATTACTCAGTGCATTATTGCTTGAGAACTGGAAAGAGCAGAAAACTCAGAAAAATAGCATTCAGCCTGATGAACAATTGCTGGATCAGATACATCATAAAATTGCTCTTTCAGAAAGTCGCTCAGAGAAAACAATCCGGCTTTATAAAGTTTTTTCCGGAGTTGCCGCTATTTTAATTATTGGCCTGGTTTTCGGAATAATTTTTTCAATAAAACAAGGAGCGAATAATATTATCACTCAGAACATATCTACTCCATATGGAGGAAAGACGCATTTTTCCCTTTCAGATGGAACTGAGGTTTGGTTAAATTCCGGATCGACAATTTCTTACCCAAGCCGTTTTTCCGATACCCGTTATGTAACACTAACAGGAGAAGCTTACTTCAAAGTTGCGCACGATTCTCATCCGTTTATTGTTTCAGGAAATTTTGGCGAAGTTGAAGTGTTGGGAACCGAATTCGATGTAAAAGCGTATGCAGGCGAAGCTTTTTCCACTACGTTGGTAAAAGGGTCGGTTCTTTTTAGAAGCAACCAAAATAAAAAAGTAATACTAAAACCGGGCAGCCAGGTGATTTTTGAATCAAACAAAATAACTACAAAACAGGTAGAGACAGAGGTTTATACTTCCTGGAAAGACGGTAAATTGATTTTTAAGGAAGAGCCCCTTAAAAATATTGTTTCCCGGTTGGAAAGGTGGTACAATATCCATATCGATTTAGAAGGAGAAGAAATTAAGAACCTGAAATATACAGGAACAATCGAGTTTGAGAGTTTTAGTGAGATTCTTGAGCTGATAAAAGTAACTACACCTATAGAATATTCTTTTAACCGTGATACAAGAGTTTTATCCATAACTGCGGTAAACTAAACTAATAATTATAAAATAATTAAACCAAATAATATTATTATGAAACAAACAATAAACGCTAAAGACTCATCCTAGAGTAATGTAAAAAAAGGTGGAAACTGCCATTCCCACCTTTTTAAAAAGACCAATTCAAAAAATACAATTAGTCAAACATCAAAAACAAATTTATGAAAAAATTTCAAACCTGGTGTGGCAACTGGCCATGCCATCAATTTCTTATGAAAATGAAAATCACTGTGTTATTGTTTATAGTATCTGTTGTTTCTGTAATGGCAACCGATACTTATGCACAATCTACCAGGCTTACTTTGCAACTTAATAATCTGGCAATAGAAGAAGTATTGGGGCAAGTTGAAAATCAAAGTGAATTCCGTTTCTTTTATAACGAGAAAGTTGATGTTTCCCCAAAAGTATCGTTAGATGCAAGAAATCAAACTGTTTTTCAGATTTTAAACGAAATACTCGAAGGCACAAACATTGAATATCATGTTATTGGGCGACAAATTGCACTGTATAATAAAGGCGATAATTTGAAGTGGAATGTCAATGCTCAGCCTGTCCGGGTTTCGGGATTTGTTAAAAGCAGCCAGGGAGAACCACTGCCAGGGGTTTCGGTTGTGGTAAAAGGGACTACCAATGGTACGGTAACCGACTTGGATGGAAACTACTCTTTGCAGGCCTCTACTACAGATGTTCTTGTGTTTTCATTTATCGGATTAAAAACAAAAGAAATCGCAATTGGCGATCAGTCAACAATTAATGTTGTTTTGGAAGAGGAGGCTGTTGGTGTGGAAGAAGTGGTCGTAATTGGGTATGGTACCCGCCAGAAAAAGGATTTAACAGGAGCCGTTTCTCAAATTAACTCGTCGGAAATTTCCAGGCAGAATAGTTTATCGCCAGAGTTGGCTATGCAGGGGAAAATGGCCGGTGTTTATATCAGCAATCCCGGAAGTGACCCAACAGCAAGGCCAACCATTCGTATTCGCGGGGTGAGTACACTTGGTTATAATGATCCTTTATATGTAATTGACGGAATTCCTTTAACTGAAGGTGGGGCAGCTTCATCAAATAGCAGAGAACAGGATTTAAGAGGTTCTGTTAATGTGTTTTCAATGATAAACCCTAATGATATTGAGTCTATTTCCGTGTTAAAAGATGCCTCGGCAACCGCAATTTATGGTGTTCGGGCATCAAACGGGGTTATTCTTATTACCACCAAAAGAGGTAAACAGGGGAAAGCACGTATTGATATTTCTGCGAAATATGGCATTCAGAATATTTACAAAAGGTATGATATGGCCAGCATTCAGGACTATATTGACTGGAGTGTCGAAGCTAAAAACAACAACCCCGCCTATGTAACTGACCAGTATTATCCGCTATTTGATTCTTCATCAGAATATTATATGGGGAATAGCAAAGACTATACGAATGATTGGGTAAAAGCTGCTTTGGTTGAGAATGCACCTGTTCAGGATTATAATATTTCTGTGTCTGGCGGAAATCAAACTTCTACATACGCTGCGGGAGCTGGTTATTCCAGTCAGGAAAATGCAATATATTACAATAAGTTCGACAGGTATTCGCTGTTTTTTAATTCCGATCATCAACTTACAAAATGGTTAAAGATTGGTGAATCGTATAGGTTTATTTATACCCAAACCGGTTCAAAGCCTGGTACAACTTTGTCGGCTGCAATGTTTGGTGTTCCGTGGCAACCTGTTTACGATGAAAATAATCCCTATGGTTATGCTGCACCGGGAAGAGATATAAACGGAACGTTTTATTCCTATGGTTACGGCGCCGCTACTCGCTCTAATTTTCTGGGCCAGGCTGCATTGCAAAGGAGCCAGCGTGATTTGTTGCGAAATCTTGGAACTGTATATGCAGAATTTTCTCCATTGAAAGGGTTACGCATTAAAGGTACTGTTAGTTTTGACTATTATACCAATACGAGGGAATCGTATAGTGAAATGGATCGAGGTATATTTGAGGTAGGCAGAGGGACTCCATATCCTGAGAGTACAGGGAATACTTATGGACGAAGGCTTAATGAGAATATTAATATTGTAAAAGAATTCCTTGTTGGATATACAAACAGTTTTGGCAAACACAACGTTGATCTTGTTTTAAATGCCATGGACCAGAAAGTAAAGTGGAACAATACTCAGTTGTCTATTGATAGCGAATCTCCTATTACCAGTTGGGATCAGCGCCGCATTGAAGAAGGATGGGCAAACCAAAATAAAGCAACTTTTTATGAAAGAAACATCTCTGGATTACAAGGCTACATGGGGCGTTTAAGCTACAATTTTGATAGCCGGTATTATTTGGATGCAACAGTAAGACGAGATGGAACTTCGAAATTTGGCCCGGGGTATAAATGGGGAACATTTCCTTCGTTTGCTGCCGCATGGCGTATTTCGTCTGAAAAATTTATGGAAGGTGCAGAATGGCTGGATGATCTTAAATTACGTGTAGGCTGGGGGCAAACCGGTAACCAGGAAACCCGCGATTATGCTTTCCTCTCGCTTGTGAATATGAATCCTAAAGCTGCTTTTGGAAGTTCTGATGTAGTTGGCGACGGAAATATTTATTCAGCTTCTGCACTTGGCGATTTTCCTGTGGAAGATATGAGCTGGGAAACGGTAACAACATCGAATTTCGGATTTGATGCTGTTTCTTTGGAGAATAAATTAACCTTCACCGCAGAATATTATACACGTATGACCGATGGTATTTTGCAAACTATTAGCATTCCAAAGGTAATCGGTGCTCTTAGTAATCCAGTAGTAAATCTTGCAAAGGTTAAAAACAGTGGATTTGAATTTCAGGCATCATACACTGATAAATTTGGGAAATTGGGATACACCGTTTCCGCTAACTTAACCACTGTAAAGAATGTTGTTGAAAAATTATACAACGGACAGCCAAGTACAGATGGGAACAGCCGGATTGAAGAAGGGTATTCTATTAATTATATTTATGGATACCAAACCGAAGGAATTTTTCAAACGGAAGGAGAAGTTTCGGATTACCAATCACGTATTTCAGATGCTGGCAACGACGCACAAAAGTCTCCCGGGGGTATTATTTTCAAAGACATAAATGGGGCACCGGTTGATTCGGATCCGGAAGGTACTTATGTACATCAAGAACCCGATGGTAAAATTGATAGTTACGACCAAACGTATTTAGGAAAAACTATTCCGGGATATTATTATGGTTTCAGTTTTAATTTTGATTATAAAAATTGGGATATGAACTTGGATTTTCGTGGTGTTGGCGATGTGCAGAAGATTAATACACTTGGAAAGCAGAGCCTTACTGGTTTTGGATATAATTTTGTTTCCGATTATGAAGGTCGCTGGACAGAAACCAACCACACAAATTCTATTCCGAGGGCTGTTCAGGGAGATCCTGCCGGAAATAACAGGATTTCTGATCGTCATGTTGAAGATGCTGGATTTTTGCGCTTCCAGAATTTCCAGATTGGGTACAATTTTTCAGGATCTGTAATTGAAAGGCTGGGGGTAAATAACCTGCGTTGTTACGTTTCCGGATCCAATATTTTTGTGATATCTCCTTATTCAGATCTCGATCCGGAAGATATTTCAACGCCAACCACCTTTTCTGTAGGTGTTAATTTAAATTTCTAACAACAACTAAGAATCCGAAAATGAAAAATATAAAATTATCATTCAGCTTATTGTTGATTTTGCTAATCTCAATGATTTCTTGCGATGAATCAACCATTGAACTGGTCCCGATTGGAAATACGGAAGGTTCCTATTTTCAGAACGAAACACAAATGGAGGAAGCCATTATGGGAGTATACCAGAAATTATCGTTTTTTTATGCTTTCCGTGGCGGACAAAATAATAATGTGGCTCCCGTCTGGCATTTGCCTGGCGATGACTTAACTACCAGTGCAAATTATGCTTTGGAAAATTTTTCAGGACTGAACGGAAGCAACGGGCAGTTAAGCTTGTTTTATGATTTTGCCTATCAATTAATTGCAAGGTCAAATACCATGCTTCAGAAAATTGAAGAAAACGGAGACTTTGCTTATGCAAACGAGCCTGAGCTGAAAGATTACCACAAAGGAGAGGCATTGTTTTTAAGAGCTTATATGTACATGCAACTTTGGAATGTATTTGGAACAGCCCCTTTGGTTACAGAGCGTATTACGAATATTGATAATGCATATCCGGCAAATTCTCAGGGCACAGAATTGCTGGATCAGGCCATTATCGATCTAGAAGAAGCAGCAACGCTATTACCCACAAGTTGGTCGGCAGATATGAAAGGACGTGTGACCCAAAATTCAGCCCTTGGGCTTCGTGGAAAATGTTTGGTGTTTAGGGGTTCAGTAAATAATACTACGGCTGATTTTACTGCAGCTATTGCCAATTTTGACGCATTGACCGGATTGAGCCTTACCTCCAGATACAGCGAAAATTTCGATGTTGCTTACGAAAATAATGAAGAATCACTTTTTGAATACCAGGCTAACTCTTCTCCTGGAAATGTTAACCCGTTTGTTGGAGGCGCCGGGGGTAACGATGCTTTTGCTGTTATTGGTGAAATTGGAGCTTATTATGGTTTCTTTTCCAGAAAACCGTCATGGATTGGCAATTCCTATTACACAGCTACGAATTCTATTCGCAATGCTTATGACGAGAGCGATCCCAGAAGAGATTACAATATAAATCCTGATGAGAATGAATTGATAAATGTGAACAAATATATCACGAACTCTGCGTATGCTCAGGGAGGGAGTGGAACATCAAACGGAGTTTCCATAAATAATCCGCGCATTTTGAGGTATGCCGATATTTTGCTGCTTAAAGCAGAGGCTATTGTTCGTTCTGGTGGAGATTTGGGAGAGGCTATTACTTTAATCAATGAAATTCGGGAAAGAGCAAGAAACTCAACTGAAGATGGTGTGTCGTCGGCTTTCCCTGAAGATAGAGATGTTCTTGAGGGTAATGCATCTACAGTGTTGGAATGGGTATTTCAGGAACGTCGTCTGGAATTGGCATTTGAAGAAGGGCATCGTTGGTGGGATCTTCGCCGCCGCCAAATGGCTGGTGAAATCGATTTAACCAGCTGGGACTTCCAGTCTTTGTTACCCGATTTTAACTTTAAAAGCACCAACATTAATTTTCCTTTGCCGGAAAAAGAAGTTGTGGAAAATCCAAATATGAACCAAAATACTGGCTATTAAAATAGTTCGATATAATTGAGGGGGCACCTGGCCCCTCTTTTTTATTATATTTCAGTGCCTTATTTAAAAATGGGAAACAACAGAAACTAACCAAAACTATTGTTATGAACCAACGGCTAAAATCGATTGCTTTTTTTATAATCTTGTTTTGTGTAATTAATTCCAACGGACAAAATGTGCCGTGGATTTCGTATCCCTCAGCAAACAACGCTGTTTAAGGTGTTTGTCATTTCAGAAAATCGTTCTATTTGGATAGAGTTCCTGAAAAACTGATTATTTATGTTTCTGCCGATAATCGCTACAATCTTTTTGTGAACGGCGGGCGCGTTTGTTATGGTCCGGCAAAAGGAGATTTACAGACATATAAATACGATGTAATTGACATGGCTCCGTTTTTAAAAGAGGGGAAAAATCAACTGGCAGCACTGGTTTATAATAGAGGCGCTGATAAACCTTTGGCTTTTATTTCAGCACAAACTGCTTTTTTGTTACAGGCAGAAAATGAAAATTTCAATGAAATAAATACAGATAATAGTTGGGAAGTATATAAGAATCCGGCTTGCAAAGTAATTTCATACAACGAGATGGTTTTTATGACTATGGTGGTGGCGACGAGGTTTTTGAGCTAAATGGAAAGCAACAATTGCTGAAAGAGGGAGAAAACTGGTGTGTTTTATAAACAGATATATTTTAAAAGCATTTGTATAGATATAGATAGCTGGTTTATTCAGGGAGATTTGGTTCCTGCTTTTGGATGCGCAAATAATACCTTTGGAAAGAAAGAGTTAATAACCGTAATTATTATAGAATGATAGAACCTTTTGTAAAGAATAGCAAATTTTGGAGTGTGCTGGCAGGTATTCTTTTTCCTGTACTTCTGTTTGCGCAAAATGCAGATAAGAATATTTATCTTGTGGTCCGCACTGATGATATTGGCTCGTTTCATGCAGCCAATCTTGCTTGCATTGAAACGTATCAGAACGGAATTGCGCAATCTGTAGAATTAATGGCGCCTTGTGCCTGGTTTTTGGAAGCCACAAAAATGCTGAATAAAAATCCGGGTTTTGATGTTGGAGTTCATTTGGTTCTCACCAGCGAATGGAGCAATGTTAAATGGCGGCCTCTTACGCATTGTTCCAGTTTAGTTGATACAGATGGCTATTTCTTTCCAATGGTGTGGAAGAATGGAAATTTTCCGGCAGGCTCATCCATTCAGGAGTCAAATTGGAAGTTGGATGAAATAGAGCAGGAGTTACGTGCCCAGATTGAAGTTTCATTAAAATACCTTCCTCGTATTTCTCACATTAGCACGCACATGGGATTTAATAATTTGGATCCCAAAATTGCCGAACTGGTTAACAAGCTGGCAAAAGAATACAAATTAGATGTAAATATGGAAGGTGTGAAACGTTTTTCTGGCTGGACAAAAAATGAGGCATTTGAAGATCGAATTGTCAAGTTTTGCGAGAATTTAGAAAAGCTTACTCCCGGAAAATATTTGTATGTTGAACACCCTGGCTACGAAGGAGGAGAAATGGAAGCCGTTGGCCACAAAGGTTATGAAAATGTTGCTACCGACCGAGAATGGGTAACGCGTGTTTTAACCAGTAAAAAAGTAAAAGAAGCTATTCAGAAAAATAACATACAATTAATTAGTTATAAGGATTTAAAATGAACCCATTACAAAAAGTTACCGTACTCGTTTTTCTCTTTTTTATCATTGCGAGTGTAAAAGCACAAGACCCCAACCGCTATAAAAGCGATGTTGAAAAGTTATATAACAAGGAATACAATTTCAGTTTCGACAAAAAGCTGGTGGTTTTTGCCGGGAGTTCAAGTGTGAGAAAGTGGTTTGATGTACAAGATTACTTCCCGGATTACAATTTGATAAACAATGGTTTTGGTGGCTCCCACTACAGCGACCTCATTTATTTTTACGACCAGCTTATTCTGAAGCAGAAGCCTGATATTTTATTTATTTACGAAGGCGACAACGATATTGCCAATCACAAAAAAACATCGGAAGTTGCGAAAGAAGCAGGATATCTCGTGGCGAAAATTCAGAAAGATTTACCGGAGACACAAATTATTATCATCTCGCCAAAGCCTTGCATAAAACGCTGGGATTGAGAAAAGATTATGAAAAACTGAATAAGAAGCTACTTAAGTTATCAAAGAAAACGGATGTTGGATTTGCTGATGTTTGGACTGCAATGCTTGACGATAAAGGTTTGGTTTTTCAGGACATCTTTGTTGAAGACGGCGTTCATATGAACAAAAAGGGCTATGATATCTGGGGGAAAGTACTTGCTCCATATATGGAATAAGGTTGAGCAAAAGTTGGGAGATATTAATACATAATCTTGTATGTGTATGCTTCAGTGCAGTTGTTTATGAGGTATAGAAATCAGCTGTTTCCTTTATTATTATATCGATAGGAGTATAATTCTCTTCTTTTGTTTTTTTATCGTAGAGAAGATATTCGAGCATGGTTCGTACCGATCTGTATCCTTGAAAATGGGGCCTTTCTGATATAATAAAAGAATAATATCCATCTTTCAGGCCATCGATATTTTTTAGATCAGTACCATAGCCAATTAGTTTTATATGGTTTATATGGTGTGCTTTAAGGTAATCACAGATCAGATACCCACGTGTGTTAAAAACAACAGCGCCTCCTGTATTTGGGTGTTCTGCGAAAAACTGGTCTAAATAATTCCAGCATTGAGTTTTGTCGGCATAATTGTATTGGGCAGAGTGGACTTTTATTTCAGGAAAGTGTTCCTGTAAGAACGACATAAAACCATACATTCGGGTGTAAGACTGAATCGTTGTTTCATCGCCAATTCGCTTCGCCTGAAAAATGGCAATGTCTTTGTCTGGGGAAAGGACGCTTGTTAGAAGTCTTGCCTGAACAATGCCGGTTTGGAAGGAATGTGGGCAGAAAAATGCTAATGGTTGGGTATTGGCAACAGAGGTGTCAACAAAAATGTAGGGAATGTTTTTAATAAATAGTTGATTGGCGAAAAATACGGTTTCATCGTAAAACGAAGGGCCAATTATTACTCCGTTTGATTTTAGTTCCAGCGCTTCCTTAAAAATGCTCCTGCATGAGAATAGGTCAAACTGATCGTAGTATAAGAACTTTATTTTTAGTTTGGGGTTTGAAAAATCGCGTATTGCTTCATTCATGCCCCTTTCAATTAATGACCAGTAATCATTTCCTCCTGATGATTGAGGAAGGATCATCAGAAGTTGTATTGATTTTGAACTTTCATGTGCATAAAATGCCTGTTTTGTTGAGTACTTAATTTCTGCCAGCACTTTTTCTACTTTCTCGCGGCTTTGAGCAGAGACATCTCCTCTGTTGTGGATGACACGATCTACTGTCCCTGCTGATACGCCAGCTCTGGAAGCAATCTCTTTTATGGTATGTTTTTTTGCCATTATGTTTGCTTTGAGGTTAAAGGTATGTTAAAATGTTATTCCGTGCAAAAACACGGTGTGTCTCAATGCTTTTTCTATTTATTCTTATTGGTTGTTATATTGTTGATTAGTAGTGTTTTGTTTTTTTGTTTGAATTTGTGCTTATATTTAAATATGTTTTATAACATGTTTGATGAAGGTTTATATTGTTTTTATGTGTCTACTTTTAGAATTATACACGGATATAGCACGGTTCTGTTGTGTGGCTTAAGTTGCTTATTATTATGGTTTTGTTGTTTGGTGAAAAAGATAGTACACAGAAGGACACGGTTCTTTTTATAAGTTCTCAATACTAAGGTTTAAGTAGAGAAGTGCAGGGAATTAAATAGTGTACAATGAGAAAGATTTAATTGGGAGATGAGAAGATTTAAATATTTTACTGTACTATTATTAGGGAGCATAGTCAGTATAAAAATTTTTGCAGCAGATTTTGTAATTACTGATTTTGGTGCTGTTGGCGACGGAAAAACAATCTGCACAGAAGCAATACAGCAGGCAATTGATGAAAGTGTCGCAAGTAATGGCCGGGTGGTCATTCCGGTTGGCGATTTTGTTACAGGAACACTGTTTTTAAGAAATAATACAACACTGTTTTTGGAGAAAAATGCCAATCTGCTTGGTTCTTCAGAGTTGTCTGACTATCCTCATACTGAAATCAATTTCCGCTTCTGGGGAGATACCTGGGTTTATCATTCGCTTATTATTGCGCATTATGTTAATAATGTAACGATAGAAGGACAGGGAACTATTGACGGACGGGGTGGAGCTTTCCCTGTTACTGCAAAGAGAAAGCCCGACAGATACAGGAATCGTCCTTATTTATTATGGTTTGCAGAATGTAAGCATGTAGTTATACGCGATGTGGAATTAAGGAATTCTGCAATGTGGATGCAGTCGTATATTCGCTGTGACGATTTAAAGATTGACGGGATAAAGGTTTTTAACCACTGCAACAAAAACAATGATTTGATGGATATTGATGGCTGCCGTGATGTAGTTATAACCCGGGTGGTAGGAGATGCTGATGACGATGGCATTACTTTTAAAAGCACTACCGATCGGCTCGCTGAAAATATTACTGTTTCTGATTGTATTATAAGTAGCCATTGTAATGCATTAAAATTTGGGACAGAGACAACAACCGGTTTTCGAAATGTTACAATCTCCAATTGTGTTATTCGCGAGTCAGCAGTCCCCGGTGTAAGAGCTGGTTTTCCGGAGGGAATTTCAGGTATTTCTCTTGAAATAGTGGATGGTGGTATCCTGGAAAATGTTGCTATATCTAATATTGTCATTGACGGGCCCAGAGTTCCGTTGTTTGTACGACTGGGAAACAGGGCCCGGAAATATTATGCGGGAGCTTCTGCCCCTTCGGTTGGAAGTATTAAAAATGTAACATTAACAAACATTGTTGCCAGGGCATCCAGTTCAATCGGATGTTCTTTTGTTGGCATTCCTGATGGTAAAATTAATGGAATTACTTTGTCGGATAGCCGTTTTGTATTTCCCGGAGGTGTTACAAATATTCCGGGAGATAAAGCTGTTAAGGAATTTTCGGATCATTATCCGGAAGCAACAATGTTTGGTACTTTGCCTGCTTGTGGTTTATATATGAGGCATGTAAATAATGTCAATATTCAGAATGTTTCTCTGGAGGTTTTAAAACCTGATGTACGTCCTGCCATATTGTGCGATGATGTGAATGGTGGTGAAATCAGCCATGTTTCATTGATTGGAAATAAAAGCAAAGGTTCTAAAGTAAGGGTTTTAAAAAACTCAGACATTCTTGTAAAAAGTCATTAAGAGAATAATTTAATTAAAAAGTATGAAAAAAAATGTTGTATTGTTTTTGCTGGTGTTTACAGGTTTGTTTACATCTGCGCAATCACCAACCAGGCAAGAGTTACTAAAGGCTCTTGACGAATGTACTTCCTATACGATGAATGTATTGCAGGATAAGGATGGGAAGTCGCGTTGCGATTATAACATGGTTGAAGGTAAATGGTATGCTTATGAAGTTCCCTGGCATACCGGACAGTTAATTCTTGGCCTGTTGGAAAGTTATAAGGTTACCGGAGATAAAAAAACACTTGAAGCTGCCCGTAAAGCAGGCGATTGGTGGATTAGCCTGGAGATTAAAGATAATCCTAAGTTCAAGGGAATGGTTGCCGCAACACATGGCGATGCCATTGGAAACGACCAGATTGTATTTGCCACAACAAGTGATGGAACTCCCGGGTTATTTGAACTTTCACGGGTAACAGGAGATCCTGGATATGCCAGGGTAGCAACATCTGCCTCTAAATGGTTGCTTGAAAATATGTATTATCCGGAAAAAGGAGTGTGTTATGATTTAGCCGATCTGAAAACAGGAGAAGTATTAAAAGAAAACAGCCCTTTTCACAAAGACAAAGGAATTCAGACACTGGAAGATGTTTCCCGCCCTAATACGGAAGGTTCCCCCTTTAAGGATAGTTACGAATTTTCAAAAGACAAGAAGTTTCGCGATGCCCATATTTTGTTATGTAATTCACTGATAGAAAAACAAGATGAAAATGGATTGTGGATGCAATATATGCCAAATAATCCTGAAGATTCTTCTTTTCACCCACGGTTTAACTTATGGTATGCCGAATCATTAATAGAGGCTTATGAATTAACAAAAGACAGGAAATACCTGGAGGCCGCAGCCAAAACTGCCCGTATGTATGCAAAGGTGCAAACAAAAAAGGGAACCATTTATTACCAGAATTTTACAAATGGAAGAGAGCCTGATAAAGGTTCTGTTTGTGGTTCTGCAGTTGCTTTTGCCGGTATTCTCTGGATCCGGCTGGCAAATTACGGGTACACAGAGTTTGTTCCCAATTATGAGCGAAGTATTCAGTGGATAATAAAAAACAGATATTCGATCAATCATCCTGATCCTAATCTCAGAGGAGCAGTTGTTAATACCCGTATGCGCACCAAAAAAACTGGAGTGTGGTTAACCCAACGTGATATTGGAACCTCCTTCGGGCTTCGGTTTTTAGCTGCTTATTATGATTTAAAATTTAATAAATAATATGGAAAAGCCAATCAAGCAAATAAAGGTTGATGCACTAAATGTGTTTGTTTATGAAAGCAGATCAGCAATGGGGGTTGCTGCTTATGAATTGTATAAAAAAGCAATTACAGATCAATTGAAAATAAAAGACAGGATTAGAGCCATTTTTGCTGCAGCTCATTCCCAGAATGATTTTTTAAATGCCCTGGCTGCTGACGAGTATATTGATTTTGGTCTTATTGATGCCTTTCATATGGATGAATATTTGGGACTGGGAGCCGGTGCTCCTCAAAATTTTGGGAACTTTCTTAAAAATGCTATTTTTTCAAAGAAACCATTCCATAGTGTGAGCTATCTAAATTCTGAAGCTAAAGATATTCAGGCAGAGTGCAAACGCTATGAACTGTTATTGAAAAAAGCTCCTATTGATATTGTAAGCCTGGGAATAGGGGAAAATGGCCATATTGCTTTTAATGATCCTCATGAAGCTGATTTTGATGCAAAAGAGTGGGTTCGAAGTACATCGCTTGACGATATCTCCCGCCAGCAGCAAGTAAATGATGGCGAGTTTTCAAGTATTGATGAAGTTCCAAAACAAGCTCTTACGTTAACTATTCCTGCTTTAATGTCTTGCAGTTATGTTGTGGGAATAGTACCAACGGAGCGAAAAGCACAGGCTGTATATGAAACACTGAATGGGCCGGTTTCCACCCAATGTCCGGCTTCCATTCTGCGCACTCACCCAAATGCCTCTTTGTTTCTGGATAAAAATGCTGCGAGATTAATAATGTAATTTAAAAACTAGTTCGTTATGAAGAATTTTAATGTTTCTATGATTATTCTGGTACTGATTATCGGGATACAGTCACTTGCCCTGGCACAAGGAAAAGGAAATCTTCGCGGGGTTGTGAAGAATGCAGACGGAGATATTCTACCAGGTGCTGCTGTTGTTGTAAAGGGAACTACCCTGGGGTCTTCGACCGATTTGAACGGAAATTATGTTTTACAGGGAATTCCGGCCGGCGAAACTGAAATTGTAGTTAATTACTTAGGGTATTCTCCAGTTTCAATGAAACTTACCATTGCTAATAATAAGACTGTAATGCAGGATTTTGTTTTAAAAGAATCTTCCATTGGTTTGTCTGATGTGGTTATTTCTGCTGCAGTTGGTGGACAGCAAAGGGCCTTGAATCAGCAAAAAATGGCTGATAACATGATGCAGGTAGTTTCTGCTGACCAAATTGGGCGTTTTCCCGATCCGAATGTGGCCGATGCGTTAAAACGGCTAAGTGGAGTTACTACTGATGGAAAAGAAGTGCAGCTTCGGGGAACACCTGCTAATTTTACAAACATAAATGTTAACGGTGAGCAGGTAATGAGTAGCCAGGAAGAGGGAAAAAGAAATGAATCACTGGATGTAATTCCTTCCGATATTTTGTCTTCTTTGGAAGTACAGAAAACACTTTTGCCTTCAAACGATGGTGATGCTATTGCTGGAGTTATTAATATGAGGACTGGAACAGCACGCTCATTGGAAAGTAAATTTAATATTGATTTGGGAAGCGGTTATAGTTCTCTTCGCGAAAAGGAAAATTATAATGCAAGAGGTGGATATTCTCAGCGCTTCTTTAAAACAGATAAAAATCCGAATGGGATATTAGGAATTGTTGCGAATTATAGTTTCCGGCAAACCAATAACGGTTACGACAGGCTCGAAGCCGAAGCATGGGAACCGTATACTCTAACTGACGCAGCCTCTGGAGATGTTATTTCCGATGAAACCTATTTTCCAACAGATTTTCGCTATCGCTATCAAATTAGGAAAACAACCAGGCATGGTGCCACATTGGTTCTTGACCTAAAACCCAATGAAAATACAAAATTCACTTTAAGCTCGATTTATAATCACCGTAATCAGGAAAATACACGCTATCGAAACAGATACCGGTTTAGAGATAATAAAGAAGGTTACTTTTTAATGGAGGATGGAAGTATTGGTTCGCAACGGATGAGAACCGTTAGTCAGGTTTCAGATCAAAATGAAAAAATAGAGAATTACAATATTAACCTGGATGGAGAATCAACCATCGGCTCATGGAAAATTGACGGAGGTATTTTTTATACAAAGTCAGATCGTGTATACGCCAGTGCAAATTATGGCCTTCAAACTCCAGACTGGAGATCCGGAAAGAAAGTAAATGGAGTAAGAATTCCTAAAGGAACAATTGTTGGTACTATGCCTTCTATATCAACCAAGTACCTTACCTCGCAGTATATTTACACCCCGGATGAAGACATGGGTACGGAAGCTCCCGATGATATTAGCCGGTTTAATTTGTATTTGGCCGAACACGACGATAATAACAGTGGAGGTCATAACTTTACAGTACGTTTGAACAGCTCAAAAAATTATTTTATAAATGAATATGCATCTACTCTTTCATTTGGTGCGAAAGGAAAATTTATGAATAATTCAGGGAGCAGACCTGATGGGGTTAATTCGTATTCAATAGATGCAAATGATGCGAATAGTTTGAGTCGTTTATTATATAAGGAAAATTTGACCGATCATTTTCTGAATGATAAACTTACTTTTGGGGTAGCTCCTGATTTAGGAAAGGTTGAAAGCTATATGGCAGACCCTAATAATGCAGGGGATATTTCTGTTAATGAATATTATTCTAATCTTAACCGGGATGGTTTCTATTATGATGCCCAGGAAAATGTTACTGCCGGATATATTATGAATAAAATTCAGTTTGAAAAACTAATGCTATTGGCAGGGGTTAGGGTTGAACATACAAGTGTGGATTATAAAGCAAATGTGATTGTACCATTTGTAAATCCAGATAAACCTGTACAAAGCGATGATGAAACATTGTTTAACGATTATACTGCAACACCTGTTTCAGAGTCACTTAGTTACACAAAATTTTTGCCGAACATTCAGTTTAAATACGATTTGAGGGATAAGACGGTATTTCGGCTTGCCTGGACTACCGGGTATTCACGCCCTAATGTTACAGATTTGGCTCCTAAACAAGGTGTTAGTCAGGATCTGGAACGGGTTACAATGGGGAATCCTGACTTAAGACCGGCGTATTCCAATAATTTGGACTTTTTGTTTGAACAATATCTGTCGAACGTAGGTGTGTTGTCCGGTGGTGCTTTCTACAAAAATATAGATGATTTTGAGTATTTAAGTGAAAGCGTTGTTGACGATCCGGGAAGTGCATTCAATGGCTGGCAGTTGTTTCAACATCAAAATGGTGACGCAGCAAATGTATACGGAGCTGAGATTACACTAAACTCCAGCTTGTCGTTTTTGCCATCTGTTCTGAAAAACCTGGTGTTTTCAAGTAACTATACCTATGTGCATTCGGAAGCAACAACCGATTCCGACAGAGGAGCAACACGCCTTCCCGGACAGGCAAAGAGTTCGGCAAATCTGGCTTTGGCTTACTCAACCAAAAAATTTACGCTGCAAACATCAGCGAATTATATTGGTTCGTACATAATGTCGTTGGGGGCAGATGAAAATCGTGATATCTGGCAGGATGGCCGTTGGCAGTTGGATATAAATGGTTCTGTAAAACTCTATAAAGGGCTTACATTCTGGCTGGAAATGACCAATGTGCTCAACAGCGAACATTATACTTATTTTGGAGATAAAACACGTGTTTATAATCTGCAATTTAATGGTATGGAAAGTCGTTTCGGCTTTAGCTACTATTTTTAGCAGAGAAAGTTATTTATAAAAGAACAGCTGGTGCAATGGGGAAAAAAATAGTAGAGAGGAATATTGTTTTCTGGTATTTTTAATCCATTTGTGCGGGCTGTTTTTTATTTTTTTCTGACTTGTATTTCAATATTTAGGAGATAGATTATTTGAGCGAATGAATAAACTGAGAAGCTTTTTCTTTATGTTTTTTATATGCGGGCTTCCATTGGCTGGGAATACCCAGCCTGCTTTGGTTGACACCGTAAGTGTACATGCCTGGAGTTTACTAAAAGAACTTAACGCAGCACTTTTGAAATACGTACAGCAAGATGCTGCTTCTCCTGATTTTGGCGCTATTGATTGCCCTTATTGTCATCTGTATCACACAAGGGCTGCCGAGGCTGTTTATCCATTTGCTTTTGAATTTAGTAATACCGGGGACACAACCTATCTGAATGCTGCCATTCACCTGGGAAATTGGTTGATAAAACAGCAACAGGAAGATGGCTCATGGATGGAAACCCCGGAAGAATGGACCGGAACAACTACTGACCAAACATTAATGCTGGTACTTGCTTATCCATTGTTAAAAGGAAATTTGGGAGACGAATCAGATCTATGGCTTCATTCCATAGAAAAGGCAGCAGATTACCTGGAAAAGGTAATGTCGCCACAATTTGCCAGTATTAACTATTGTGCTACAACAGCTGCTACATTAATGTTTGCTAACCAGTTAATTAATAAGCCGTCTTATAAAGAAAAAGCAGAAGAGTTAGCTTATTATATAGAGGGAAAAATGGATCATGATTATTTTCTCACCGGAGAAGGCGGACGCACGTTTGGGGTGAAATACGGTGTTGACTTGGGGTATAATTTGGAAATGTCGCTTTGGGGATTGGCTTTGTATGCTCAACTTGCCGATGATCAGGAAATGCTTGCCGTCGTTAAAAAATCACTGGCAAACCATCTTCCGTTTATTTCCCCCGATGGTTCGATGGACGATTCATGGGGGATTCGTTCCAATAAGTGGACATGCTTTGGAAGCGGAACTTCTGATGGCTCCACATTATTGTTTAGCTTATTTTTAAATGAGAATGCTCAGTATCGCACAGCGGCAATCCGGAATATGCATTATTTGCGTTCCTGCACTAAAAATGGCATTGTAGGTTTTGGTCCGTTGTACTACGAAATTTTTGACCACTTGCCTTGTATTTATCCAACATTTGCAAAAGCCAAAAATCTGGCCATGTCTATTGCTTTTGCATCGGACAATGGTGGCCCAGTTCCATTATTGCCTTCTGATAAAAAAAGGTTAAAGTTTTATCCAACACTTAATTTAGCTACTATTCGCACCCGCGATTGGTGTGGAACAATCACAGCATACAATTATAAAGATCCTGCAGGTGAACGGAGTAAATATATGCACCGCCCAACCGGTGGTTCTTTTTCTAATTTGTGGCTTGCCGACCATGGTTTTTTTCAGGCTTCGTCACAAACTATGTATAAACGCTGGGAACCTATGAGTTTCCCCGAGATGCCCGAATTAAAATCGTTAACACCACGCATTGAATTCAACGATGGCAGAGGCTTTTTTACGAATCTTTACGAGTTTGATGCAGTTCTTGTAAGCGAAGAAATGGACGATGCATTTTGGGTTTCCGCCACGGGAGAACTAAAAAACAGTCAACAGAAACCTGGCGGGATATCTTATCGCCTAAGCCATGAAATATACGATGACAGTGTAACTAAAGATATTGAGCTTTTGTTTCATGATGCAAATGATACTGTTCAGATTATTGAACCGATTATCAATTACCCGGGAATGAAGTTTCAAAAGATCAGTGCACATGAAGTAATAATTAAAACGGCCATGCATACGATTCAATTAACGGTTGAAACCAATAATGTGGATTTGCAACTGGGAATTGATGCTTCAAAATATTATTATCCATATCCGGCTTTGCGGGCTTACCCAATTATTTTATCCGTAAATAACATTAGGGGGAATCGGCAAACAGTCAGGTTTACGTATCAGGTTATTCAATAAACAGAAAATTAAGTTTTTACAACTATATGAAAACATTGCAACTATATTTCTTTAGTATTTTATTTCTTTCATCTTTGTCTCACGCTTTTGGTGAAAATGTTGTCCCGTTGCCTCTTATAAGCAAGCCTAATGGGACAGTATTTATTCTGCCGCAACAGGTAGATTCTGATGCAATTGTAAATAAGGATGATTTTACTTCTTTGAACTTATTTTATACAGGGATTTATAAGCAGAATATCAAATTTGATTCAAAGTGTTCCCGTCTGGGCTTCTTTAGTCAGGATTTGGGTGAACAGGGTTATGAACTGTGGATTGATGATAAAGAGATTGTACTGGCTGCAAACTCGGAACAAGGTATTTTTTATGGAAAACAAACACTTAAACAACTGATAGCGGGTGCAGAGAAGCGGATATTGGAAGGAGTACATATAATTGATAAACCAGCATTTAAATACCGGGGGCTGATGTACGATATAAGTAGGGGGCCTGTGCCAACAACCGACTACATGAAATACCAAATCAGGCGTATTGCTGCATTAAAAATGAATATGTTGTGTTATTACAACGAGCATATTGTGCGAACAAAGAAACATCCGGAGTTTTCTCCGCCTGACGGTGGAATAAGTATTGAAGAATGGAAAGAACTGGCTGAGTATGCCCGCAGGTATTATGTAGAATTGGTTCCGAACTTCCAGTCACTGGGGCATGCAGAGGAAGTGCTGGCAAATCCAAAATACAGTCATTTAGGGGAAAGTAGCACCATGTATTCTCCTGTTAAACAAGAGACTGTTCAGTTTATGAGAGATATTTATGATGAGATGTGCCCTGCGTTTTATTCTGGTTTTTTTCATGTTAATTGCGATGAAACTTTTGATTTGGGACGTGGTGCCTCAAAAGAATTGGCAGATAGTATTGGTATTGCAGGAGTTTACGCCGGATACGTAAATCAATTGGCCGATATATTGCGGCAAAATAACAAAAGGATGATGTTGTGGGGAGATATTGCTCTCGCTCACCCGGAAATAATTGACATGCTTCCGTCTGATGCTGTTGTCATGTCGTGGGAATATGGCGACCAGAAATCATTTTCGGAATGGATTGAGCCTTTTGCCCAAAAAGGAATGGATTATTTTGTTTGTCCGGGAGTACTTAATTCGCTGCGTTTATTTCCTGATTATGAGCAGGCTTTGCCAAACATTCGCAATTTCATAAGGGAAGGAGCAGATAAAGGAGCAATGGGGGTTCTGAATACTATTTGGAATAACGGAGGATTACATAGTTTTGAGCGCGATTGGTATGGCGTTGCCTATTCTGCAGAGCACTCGTGGAATCCCAATGACAATAGTGTGAGTGATTTTGACAAGCGGTTATCTGGCGGTGTATATGCTGGTGAAGGAGAACCTCTTTTCTCTGCTATCCATCATTTAACAGAAATGACAAAGATTCATGCATTGGGGGATATGAAACAGGATGTATTTTGGAAAGTCCTTATTCCAGATAGAGGCGAATACATAAATGTAGATATTTCTGGATGGGATGAGGTTTTACAGGCGTGTCTCCAGACGGATTCTATTCTGGAACAACATAAATCATCCGGTTTTTTAAGCGAATACGAATCTGTTAGATATGTTTCTGATGAGTATAAATACCTTGCAACGGCAAAGCTGGGGATGGCAAATGCTGCAAAGTATTATAACGAAGCCTGTATTGTACAAAACACCAACAGAGATGAGGCTGCCCGTTTATTAAAAGATGCAAGAAAAAATATTGTTACTTGCCAGCAGCAGTTTAGCGGGCTAAAGGACAAATTTTTTGAAATGTGGCAAGCTGAAAATCGTAATTATTGGTCGTACTATCCAATGGATTTGTATAACAGAGTACAACGAAGTTATGAAGAGCTTCTGTTTTCATTCGACCGGTCAGTTTCTTTTTTTGAGAAGCAGCTTCCTTTAAATTCCCCCGCAGATGTATGCTTAGGAATTCGTGAGTCTACCGGTACTTATTTAACTTTCTGGCTTATCTCTCCACCATTTAAATCGAAGGGGGGCAATAACCTTGAACATGACTTTTTGAAAGGAATGGGGGGCGAACAAAATGCATCACCATTTCCTGGTTTTTCATTTACGGATGAGAGTGGAAGAAATGTAAAATGGATGAAATATGCTTCTTCCTATCCGTCAAAAGTGTTGCTTAATGATGCAGTGGATGCCGGAGATGGAGATGTTGTTTATGCCTTTTGCACAATACAGTCATCTGGCGATAAAATGGTGAATATCTATCTGGGCGCTCAAAAAAGCATTGAAGTATTTTGTAATGGGCAGTCGGTGTTACAGCAAAAGAATAATAGCCGCCTGGTTATTGATCAGTTTAAAGTGCCACTTCAGCTTAAAGCCGGCAAAAACAGGATACTTCTAAAAATCGAGAAAGGCGATGACAACTGGGGGTTTTCTTTGGGAATAAAAGATTTACTGGTTACCGGAAGCAAAAATAAATACAGGATAAACTAGTTTTTTTTGAGAATAAGAGATGTTTCTTAAGGGATTATTTTATGTGTCTTTTTATAAAATCTTTTGGTGGAGAAATAAACAAGGAGAGGGAAATAAACGGCGAACCCGAAACATCTGATTTTATAAGATACTCTTTATTGGGGCGTGGGAACCGGCGATTTTCAACAAAGTCGCTTTCCGAAACATTAAAATTCAGGTTATGGGAGTAACCAAACTCACCCTCCATCCATACCCATTTAGCCAATCTTTGTGTAATTCCGGCGGAAAATGTTAAATAAGATTGTCGTAATTCCAGGCTATTAAAGCTTTCGAGTATCGAGTTGTTAAGGCGTATCCTGTAACTGGCTCCTTCTACATTTGTTTTTACATATATGAATGTTTTATCAGAGAAATTTTTCCAGGCGGTAATCCCCTTAGGCAAGAGTGTTTCCAATGCAAAACCGTTATTAAATCGTTTGCTGTATACAACCGCCGGGTAAAGCGAGGGGCGTCCAAAAGTATAGCTGTAATAAACCCCAACGGCGTAAAAAGTATGACTGTCCTTTTTTATTCCATAACCTGCCGCCAGTGAAAGTTTCAACAGTTTGAAAAATGAAAAATTGCTCTCATTTCTATAGAAGTCTCCTGCAAGGTGCATACCTGTTCGAATAAGAAATGAACGGTTTCCAGACAAATGGAACAATCCTTTTATATTTCCACCCAAACTTTTCAGGTTCCTGTCATTTAAACTAACATACAAAGGGTAGGAGGTAGTTGCCTGGTCTTCAAAGATAAATTCTTCATCAGTATACTTGACCCCACCGGTTAATTTTATATCTGGTTTGTTTAGAATCGGAAATCGCAGGTTTAAATCCAGGTTCCTGTTTCTTGAAACCTCGGTAGAACCATCTCCAATTTCTTTAATGCCTGAAGTTGAATTTATAGAGTATTGAAGGTTTATATTCGATTTTACGGAGGCTACTTTGCTGGGAAGGTTGTTCTCAAAAACAGGCAACCATTCCCTTCCTTCTTTTGTTTTTTGGGCAAAGCAAATCACCGGAAGAAGAATAAAAATATATATCCAGGTTGTTTTCACGGATAAAGAACGGTTAAATAATCTCATTATTACTTTCTGAGAATGGTGGCTCCCAGGTTTTTTTTCCCGTTGTTGTTTGTTATATGCCAATTTCTTCTTTTTAGTTCTCTGGAAAGATCCCTGTTTAAAAAACCATGGGTAACCAGAATTACCTGTTTGTTGTATTTCAATCTTTCCTCTATGAAATCTGCAATTTCTCTTGTTCTGGCTTTGGCATCTTTATAGGACGCGTTGTTTTTGTTGTTCAATCCCAGTAGCCACAATGCCCGGGAAAGAGAAGTCCAGCCTTTGTAAGGGAGAACAAACGGGGCTCGGACAATCTGCAGATCAAACTCATCCATAAATTTTGAAGAAAGAATGACAGCCGAATCACCAAATAACATCCATGCTGTAGTTATAGAACGGGGCAGACTACTGGAATAAATAGTGTCTGTTTTGCGTATCGGTAACGCACTTAAAACACTATCGGCATTGAAGTTATTTATGGGCGAGACATCGTACGAATTGTGAAGGGATGCAGCTTTTTTTGCTCCCACCCAGCCGGTTGTTTCCATGTTCACTTTGGCATGACGGATTAAAATTACTTCCTGCCCGTAAATATTTTGTAACCAAAGTGCCAAAAAAGTAGTCAATAGTATTATAAGAGTTCTTTTCAATTATTTTTATTTTTGCAACAAAGTTGTGAAAATAGCATATCAAATAAGAAATAGGCTTTTTTTTAGTATAAATCTTTATGTTCAAAGGAGAAAGACAGATTCTGTTTACATTGGGTAAATGTCCGGTTCTGAGTGCATTTGAATTATACAGGTAACGAAATTACGGAGTTATACCACTGTATTATGAGTTTTTTAAGAAGATTAAGAATTGGCCCCAAAGGGAAATATAAGCTGGCATTTTTATTATTTTCTTTAATTTATTGGAATATTGTTATCCGTATTGCAATACTTTTACGAATGCTGGGAGTGCCTACCAACGACTTTCGGGAGGTATTCTCAAAAGGGATGAACTTTTTTCTGGAAGAGGTGACTGCTTCTTCGGCGATTATTTCGGTATTTGCCCTCTTTACATGGGGCGTTTTTCACTTTGTTTATCCTGCTCTTGTGCATAAATTTCAAACCCGAAGGCTAGCCATTGTTGTGATATTGTTCGACCTTGCGGTGTTCTTTATTATTGGCGGATTACTTGGCGTGGTTCATTATAACATAGATAAGGATTATGTTTTGAGCGAGTCATTTTCCAAATTAAATACATTTCTTTTTAACTCAACAACCCTGTTTTTTCTTATTGTAATATTTCTTGCCAGCTATGTATATCAGTTGTTATATGCAATGATTCATCAGGTTGGCCACCGACCAATTGGAAAAATAATGATGGGTTACTATCAGAAGCCTCGGGAAGAGAACCTGATATTCATGTTTCTTGATCTGCAATCGTCATCGAAAATAGCCGAAATTTTGGGGCACGAGCGCTACAGCTATTTTATACAGGATTGTTTTCGTTTTTTAACAAATCCAATCATTATGACCATGGGAAGAGTTTACCAATTTGTAGGAGATGAGGTTGTAGTTACATGGAATGCTGATAAATTAAAAAATTACAGAAGGACAGTTGATTTTTACTATTATTATGAAAAGGAATTAAAAAAACGGAAGAAATATTTTAAAAAGAAATACGGAATACAGCCTGTTTTTACAGCTTCTATTAATGCAGGGAAAGTGATGGCGACGGAAGTAGGAGAAATAAAGAGGGAGATTGCTTTTCATGGCGATGTGTTAAATACTGCAGCTCGCATACAAAAGCAGTGTAAAACTTACGGGAAGAATATGTTGGTTACTGATAATTTTGCTTCGCAATTAGTAGCCGCCAAAACCAATTATAAAGTTCAGTATATTGATAAGGTGAAGTTTGTTGGTAAAGACAGGATTGCAAAACTTTACGAAGTTTATATTGAGAAATAAATTTTTACCTTAGTGTATACAGAACAGTTACCCCCAGACCTTTATCCATAAAACTTACCGGATAAACTCTTAATGGAGATTTTCTTTTATGAAATTCCGGGACAAGAATTCCGGTGGCTGCACCAACAGCAAAACCGGTAATAATATCCGATGGAAAATGTTTGGCTCCTTTGTAGCGTAAATACCCGGTAATTGCCGGAGGAATGCATGCCAATCCGTAAAACAAGCCTTTATTTTTTGCCTGAGGATGAACATCATAATAAACTTTCACCATAAAAAAGGTAGATGCAGCTACCACTGAGGCGTGTCCGCTAAAAAATGAGTTGGTTGTATTGTCTCCCATTTTTTTTTCCATGCTAACGTCAGGGTTATACATAAATGGCCTGAGCCGCGGGACTGGAATGGAAGCTGCCAGGTATGCCGCTGCATTTATTGCCTGAGTTTCTACGTGCAGAAGAGCAAAATCAAAACCGAGATCCCGAATCTTTGGGTCGATGTACATTAGCAATGGCGACCACATTCCGGCACGAAGAAAAATATTTGATGTTTCCAGGGCCTCCTCTCCGTCTTCCGGGTTTATTCTTGCAGAACTTCTGTCGAAGAACCATACATCACTTGGAGTAAGTGTTGCAACCCGATCCATATTTTTGGGCTTTCGGTCGCGTAGATAATCCGTTCCGTATTTACTGGCCAGTAACCCTGCCACACTTATAGGAATATCGGTGTAATAATTCAGTTTATAAGGATTGTACTTTACCTGGGTGGTATCTTTTTGTCCCGCAAAAACCGTACTGCAAAAAAATAGCAAAAGAAGTAGTGCTGCACTTGTTCGTATCATAGCTTTTAACATAAATAGTTCACTGTTCCCAAAAGTGACTCATTACAAAATGATGGTTTGTTTTCTGTTTTCTTAAAATAATTGATATTGTAATGGATCAATTTTCAACAAATATAATGTTTTTCGTTTTTTGAAAAAGCAGGTGTCGTGTTTACTAATTGAATTTTAGATAACGGATTTTTAAAGCGGGTTTTAGACATCTACAAATTATGCGGATTGTTCCTTTTAGAAAGAAAAGTGTTTTTGATTTATTTCCTTTAGCCTCCCCAATTTTCCCTATCCAGACTTCTGTAATGAATGGCTTCTGAAAGGTGATGTGCCTGCACATTTTCTTCTTCCTCAAGGTCGGCAATTGTTCGTGACACTTTCAGTATCCGATCAAAAGCACGAGCCGATAGCCCGAGCCTGTCCATAGCATTTTTTATAAGTTCGCTGCCCTCCTGATCAAGAACTACATATTTGCGTAAAAGCTTTGAGTTCATTTGTGCATTGGCATAGATTCCTTTGTGATCAGCAAAACGTTTTTCCTGAATTTGCCGGGCTTTCAGTACTCTTTCTCTTACAGCATTACTATTTTCGGAGGTACTCATTTCTGATAAATTTTTGAACGGAACAGGAACTACTTCCAAATGAATATCAATACGATCGAGCAGCGGCCCGGAAATTTTATTCAAGTATTTCTGAACCACCCCCGGAGCACAAACGCATTCTTTTGTAGGGTGATTGTAATAACCGCATGGACAGGGATTCATGGAAGCAACCAGCATAAAACTGGCCGGGTAATCAACTGAGAATTTAGCTCGTGAAATGGTAATATTCCTGTCCTCCAAAGGCTGACGCATAACTTCCAATACCGTTCTTTTAAATTCAGGAAGTTCGTCCAGAAAAAGGACACCGTTGTGAGCCAGGGAAATTTCTCCCGGCTGCGGATAGTTTCCTCCGCCAACCAAAGCAACATCTGAAATAGTATGGTGTGGGCTCCGGAAAGGGCGTTCTGTCATTAGTGAGGTTTCTTTATCAAGCCTTCCAACCACTGAATGGATTTTGGTAGTTTCCAGCGCTTCTTTTAATGTAAACGGTGGCAAAATGGTAGGGATGCGTTTCGCCAGCATTGTTTTTCCTGATCCTGGTGGCCCTACCAAAATAATGTTATGACCACCTGCTGCGGCAATTTCAAGAGCACGTTTCACGTTTTCCTGTCCCTTTACATCTGAAAAATCAAGCGGATTATTGTTTACTCGGGCATAAAATTCGGCACGTGTATCAACAATGGTTTGTTCCAGAGAATGTTCATCATTAAAAAAGTCAATAACCTGCGTAATGTTTTCCGCTCCAAAAACCTTTAAACGATCCACTACAGCTGCTTCACGGGCATTTTGTTTTGGGAGAATAAAACCTTCAAAACCTTCCTTGCGGGCATTGATTGCAATGGGCAAAACACCTTTTATGGGTTGAAGCGTGCCATCAAGAGATAATTCGCCCATGAGCACATATTTGCTTAGTTTTTCTGCATTAATTTGTTGCGATGCAGCCAGTATTCCTGCTGCCAGAGGAAGATCGTAAGCTGAACCTTCTTTGCGGATATCGGCAGGAGCCATGTTAATGATGATTTTGTATTTGGGCCACTTGTATCCGTTTAACCGAAGAGCAGATTCAATTCGTTGCTGGCTTTCTTTTACAGCACTGTCGGGCAAGCCAACCAGCATAAATTTTATGCCTTTTGTAACGTCTACTTCAATGGTAATAGTGGTGGCATCAATGCCAAAAACTGCGCTTCCAAAGGTTTTAACTAACATAGGAATCGGGGATTTTTGTTCTGATTAAAAATAGAGAAATTAATTGAAAAGAAAAAAATCCGGAATATGGAGAGAAAATGGGAATAAATAAAGCAGGGGGAGAAGCTAAAAAAGTTTTTTCCTTTTCACCAAATAAGAGAATAAAACCTGTGAGAAGTCTTTACTGATATCGGCTTCTGTCAGATCAATTTGGTACTGGCCGCATTTTACTTTTAGCTCTTCAAAATAAGAAGTCACGGAGTGAACGTAGTGTTTTTTTATTTCCCATGGATTAAACTTTACTACTTGCCCGTTTTCCAAATCAACAAATTTATGCGGCCGGTTGCTAAATTCAAATTCACGTTCAAGAGCATTGTCGGTAACATGAAAAAGAATAACCTCATGTTTGTTGTAGCGCAAGTGCTGTAATGCCGAAAAAAGATCATCGGTTTTGTGATTGTCAAGCATATCGCTGAATATAATTACCAGCGATCGTTTGTGGATATTCTCGGCAATCTGGTGCAACACTTCCGTGGTATTTGTACTTTTCCGTAAGTGCACATTCTCTGGTTCTATCAATTGTGAAAGTTTTCCATACATTAACTCAGCATTTACCGATGAAATGCGGGGAGTGGTATGAAATTCTATTTTATCGGAAAACAATGTTAACCCCACGGCATCGCGCTGTTTCCGGAGGAGGTATATTAATGCAGCAGCTGTATATACCGAAAATGCCAGCTTGTTTTGCAGGTGTTTTTGTCCTTTTGAATACGGGAAAAGCATAGAAGATGATGTGTCGATAACCAACTGGCAGCGAAGATTGGTTTCTTCTTCGTATTGTTTTACAAAGAGTTTATCGGTGCGTGCAAACAGTTTCCAATCGATGTGTTTTGTTGATTCACCTTGATTATAAAGCCGGTGTTCAGCAAATTCCACAGAAAAACCATGAAAAGGACTTCTGTGCAACCCGGTGATAAATCCTTCTACCACCTGCTGTGCTATTAATCCCAGGTTATCAAATTGATGGAACTGCTCTATGTCAAAAATGTTCTTCACCTTAAAATAAAGATGCCATCCCCGGAAGGTGGAAGGAAAAACTTTTCCGAATTTAAAAAAACTTTTCTTCCGTTCCTTTCCCGAAATGACAATCAAAATAAATAATTTTTACAGAAGAGCATCTAGTTTTGCTGTAAATGCCTGTTTGGGAGCTGCTCCAACTTGCTTGTCAACAATTTCCCCGTTTTTCACAAACAATACAGTTGGAATATTTCTGATTCCATATTTTGTAGCTACGTTTGGATTAGAATCTACGTCTACTTTTCCAATCACCGCTTTGCCTTCGTATTCTCCCGACATTTCTTCTACAATGGGGGCAATCATTCTACAAGGGCCACACCAAACAGCCCAAAAGTCAATCATAACAGGTTTGTCTGAATTTACTACTAGCTCCTCGAAGTTTGCATCGGTAATTTCTATTGCCATAATTTGTTTATTTTATTATTGTTTCAAAAAATACTACACAAAATTAACTAATTAATTCTATAACTAATGCCCGGCTCCTCCTCTAAAAAATGAAGAAAACTATCTGACAAATCAATTTTTGTATTCCTTGAAAACAAGTCGACTTGCATATTGTTTTCCGGGTCATAAATATTAAATTTTAACAACGCTTTTCCTTTATTGTTTTTAGAAAGGTTTTCGATTCCTTCAATCACCCTTTTATTTATTTTATGAAGCGGGATATTAATGGTAATATTCTTAATGTAATTTTTCCTTACCTCAGAAAGCAGCTCTATTTGTGAAACCTTGAACTCATAATAATCACTTTTAAAGCGCTGTCTAACTGAACCTTTTACCATTAAAAAGAGACCCGTTCTGCAATAATTATGAAAATTCACATAATCTTGTCCGAAAAAGAAGAATTCGTAGGAGTCGGTATAATCAGTAAGTGTTAATGTGCTGTACGGATTTCCATTTTTTGAAGTTCCCTCTCTGGCAGCAGAAACCATTCCACCAAATATGAAATCTTTGTCTTTATATTTTTCTATATCGTTATTCAAATCTTTCAGGCCCACATCGCGCGAGCAAAAATTGTCAATTTCAAGTTTAAAATCATCTAACGGATGAGCGGTAAGATAAATACCTATAAGATTTCTCTCCTTTTCCAGAAAAATAATATTAGGCCATTCTTCTACCTGAGGGACGGCAGGTTTTTGTACAACCGAGCTATTTGATATTTCACCAAATAAGCTTTGCTGCATACTGGAATTCTCCTGTTGTATTCTCCCACCGTATTTAATTAATTTTTCTACGAAAGAGGTTGAGTCATTTTCATCGTCTCCGGCAAAGAAACTGGCTCGTTTAATTTTGCCAAGGTTATCAAATGCACCAGCTGTTGCAAGAGCTTCCAGGTTTTTTTTATTTACACTTTGCAAATTTACTGTTTCCACAAAATCATAAATGGTTTTAAATTTTCCCTGTTTATCGCGGGCTTCAATAATATCTTTCGCTGCACCTGTTCCTACGCCTTTTATAGCGCCCATTCCAAAACGAATATTTCCATCCTTATTGGCCGTAAATTTTATAAAACTTTCATTTACATCTGGTCCCAAAACGTGTATTTTCATTCGTTTACATTCCGTCATCAGCTTGGTGATATCGGTAATATTACTAAGGTTCCGGCTAAGGTTGGCAGCCATAAACTCTGCCGGAAAATGGGCTTTCAAATAACCTGTTTGGTAAGCGATGTAGGCATAGCAAACAGAGTGCGATTTATTGAAAGCATAAGATGCAAATGCTTCCCAGTCTTTCCAGATTTTTTCAATTACATCGTCGGGCTTTTTCCCTTTTAATTTACATTCATCAATAAACTGAAAATTGGCTTTACATCCTTCTTTGAATTTTACCTTCAGTTTATCCATTACAGCGAGCTGTTTTTTACCCATTGCTTTTCGCAACGTATCAGAGTCACCTCTGGTAAAGCCTGCCAGCAACCTTGAGAGTAACATCACCTGTTCCTGAAAAACGGTAATTCCGTAAGTGTCGCTCAGGTATTTTTCCATCATGGGCAAATCGTAATCAACCATTTGCCTCCCATGTTTCCTTGCAATATAGCTGGGAATATATTCCATTGGCCCCGGACGGTACAAAGCGTTCATTGCCACAAGGTCCTCAAAACGGTTTGGTTTCAAATCCCTGAGGTGCTTCTTCATTCCGTCAGATTCAAACTGGAATATTGCAGTTGTTTCTCCCTGGCTAAAAAGTTTGAACGTTTTTTCGTCGTCCCAGGGAATGTTGTCTATGTCTATTTCAATGCCTTTGGATAATTTGATATTCTCCAGTGCTTCCTTTATTATAGACAAAGTTTTTAATCCCAGAAAGTCCATTTTTAGCAAACCAATGCTTTCGACAAAACGGCCATCGTATTGAGTGGTCTTTAATGTTTCTTCGTCTTTGGTTGGCATTATTGGAATGTGGTCCGTTAAGGGGTCACGACTAATAAGAATTCCACAAGCATGTACACCGGTTTGCCGCACGGAACCTTCCAGTGTTTCTGCAAATTTGATTGTTTGCGCTACCAATGGATTTGGAGAATTTTTTTCCTGTTTTAGTTCCGGGCTTTCCTTAAATGCTTTTTGGAAGGTCATTTTTGGCGCTTCGGGAACCAGCTTTGCAAGACGATCAGCTTCCGGGAGTGGTAATTTCAGAACCCGTGCAACATCGCGTATGGCGAGTTTTGTAGCCATTGTTCCAAAAGTACAAATATGGGCCACCTTGTCTTGTCCATATTTTTTTGTCACGTAGTCAAGCGCCAGTTGTCGTCCGTCATCATCAAAGTCGATATCAACGTCTGGCAGTGAGATACGATCGGGGTTAAGGAACCGCTCAAACAGCAAGTCATATTTTATTGGATCGATGTTGGTAATCCCAACACAGTAAGAAACAGCAGCTCCTGCAGCTGAGCCACGTCCGGGGCCAACCAAAACGCCCATTTCTCGTGCTGCGTTTATAAAGTCCTGGGTAATAAGGAAGTACCCAGGATACCCCATCTGCTTAATGGTAGTCAACTCAAAATCAAGGCGGGTCGCAACACTTTCCGGTAACGGATCGCCATATCTTTCTTTTGCTCCCTCAATCGTCAAATGCCGTAAATAGGCTGCTTCCAGTTTTACCCTTATTACTTTTTCATAGCCGCCTAAACGGTTAAATGCAGCTTCAGTAAATTCTTCCTTTAACTGTTCTTCGGTGTATTTTTGTTTGAAATCTTCTTCGGTTCCAAATTCTTCCGGAATAGGAAAAACCGGCATAATTGGAGCAGAGTCCAACTCATATTCTTCAACTTTCTCAACAATTTCAGCTGTGTTTGCCAAAGCCTCTGGCACATCGGCAAACAACTCGTTCATTTCCTGCTGGGTTTTAAACCACTCTTGTTTTGTGTAGCGCATCCTGTTCGGATCGTCTACATCTTTTCCCGTGTTTAAGCAAATAAGTAAGTCATGTGCATCGGCATCTTCTGCATTGGTAAAATGCACATCGTTTGTGGCTATTACTCTTACATTGAATTTTTTGGCTAATTCAATAATTTGCTTGTTTACCATTACCTGGTTATCATATACATCTTCCCTTTGTTTGGGCATTTCTGCCGGGTGGCGCTGGAGCTCAAGATAATAATCGTCGCCAAACAAATTTTTAAACCACTGAATGGTTTCTTCCGCATCTTTTAAACGGTTACTCATGATCAGAGACGGAACTTCCCCTCCAAGACAGGAAGAAGATATGATTAATCCCTCGCTGTACTTTGCCAGAAGATCTTTGTCAATACGCGGTTTATAGTAAAATCCTTCGGTATTTGCAATGGAGATTAATTTTACAAGATTTATATAGCCGGTTTTATTCTTAGCCAAAAGAATCAGGTGGTGTCCGGAACGGTCTACTTTGTCTTTCTTATCGTTTATTGTTCGTGCAGCAACATATGTTTCACATCCCAGAATAGGTTTTATGCCTTGCCGGTTACAAGCGCCATGAAACTCTTTTATTCCAAACATGGTTCCATGATCGGTAAGCGCTACTGCTGTCATTCCATCATTTTTTGCTTTGCTAACCAAGGCATTAACGCTGGCAGCTCCATCCAAAATAGAATATTGCGAGTGAACGTGCAAATGTGTAAATGGAATCATCTCTTACTGTTTAATGGTTTTCTCTAACTAACGAAGGTATAAAGTTAGGTATTTTAGAGGGCTGAAAAAGAGTTGTTGAAAAAAACTGGATTAAATATGGCAAAGGATAAAAAAAGCCTGGTGAAAACCAGGCTGCTATAACGATATATTTTTTGAAATAGTTTCGGTTATTTCTTTAAACTCCTCTTCCGGGAGTTTTAATTTTTTTGAGAAGTTAAGCAAATCAGCTTCGCTTTGCATCGGAATCAAATGAATATGTGCATGTGGAACTTCAAGTCCAAGTACCAAAACTCCTACTTTTTCGCAGGGAATAGCTTTTTTTAGCCCTGTTGCTACTTTTTTTGCAAAGAGTTGCAGCCCGCCATACAGTTCATCATCTAGATCAAAAAGATAATCAACTTCTTTTTTCGGGATAACAAGCGTGTGTCCTTTGGCTACCGGAAAAATATCTAGAAAAGCCAGGTAGTTTTCATCCTCCGCAACTTTATATGCGGGGATTTCGCCATTTACTATTTTTGTGAAAATGCTGGCCATGTTCTGTTATATTGAGATCTCTACAATTTCAAATGGTATAATTCCGGATGGAACTTTAATCTCTACTTCATCACCTACTTTTTTCCCAAGAAGGCCTTTTGCGATAGGTGTGCTAATCGAGATTTTACCTTCTTTCAGATTAGCTTCACTTTCAGGAACAAGAGTGTACTGCATTGTTGCATTATTTTTTTTATTCTTGATAGTTACTTTATTCAAGATTTGAACCTGCGATGTGTCAATCTTCGATTCATCGAGAATACGCGCATTCGCAATTTTTGACTGTATTCCTGCTATTTTAGCTTCCAGCATTCCTTGTGCATCTTTGGCTGCATCGTATTCGGCATTTTCTGAAATATCGCCTTTTTCGATAGCTTCTCCAATTTGCTTTGAAATGGCCGGGCGCTCAATGTTTATTAAACGCTCTAACTCTTTTTTGAGCTTGTTTAATCCATCTTGTGTTAAATATGTTACCTGGGACATGTTTAATCCTCCGTGTTTTCAATTAGTACATAAAAAAACAGAAAGAATCCCAGACTTCTGGAACTCTTCCTACTGCAAAATTAAATATTTTATTGAATTATTAAATAGTATTCATTAAAAAATGTTATGAATGAACGATTTAAGTGGACCTAAATATATTTTCGGTTTATTATTTCACTATAAATTATAGCTTTCCGCCAAGGGATTTTCTCGGTATTACTGCTTTTTACGTCTTCCTTGAAAGCGGAAGGTTGCTTTGTGAGATCCATGTTTATTTCTTCAGTTATATCACTTTTCCCTTCATTTGAAGGAATAAATGAATATTTAGGGGGCTCTGCAACTGGTTCTTCCGGGAGAGGCGGTTCTTCAATTGTTGCAAATTGGTTTTCCGAAGTTGCTTTTGCCGAGAAGTTGTTTTGTTCTTCAAGAAAATCCCAGAAATTGCCAGTGCTATTACTGCCAGTGTTATTGCTTGCATTGACTGTTGATGTGTTTTTTTTCTTTTTCACTTGTCCAATAGCACCAAGCACAGCAATGATAAGCGTTATTATTAATACTATAACATCATCCATTATCTCGTTATTTTACGTAACTAAATGTGTTAACTTTGAACTTTTTAGTAAAAATAGAAAAAATGAAGCAGTTGATTTTGAAAAACGTGAAGTATTTGCTCTTTTTCGTAATTCTCCAGTTTATAAATATCTCCTGTCAAAAGGATCAGGATTCTGTTATTCCATATGTTCCTGTTGCATTTACAATTAATCTGAATGTTTTTAATGACTTGACTGTTTCCGGGAATTCAGTTTATTTTGCAGGAGTTGGTTATGGCGGAATTATTGTTTATTGCGAACTTCCAGGTACTTATTATGCGTTTGACGCTGCCTGTACGTATGAAGCAAATAGTACAAGCGTTGTAGAAAGTGAAGGTGTACTGGGGATTTGCCCTGAATGTGGCTCTCAATTTGTTTTTCTTAGTGGTTCATATCCCTCAAAAGGACCAGCAAAGATGCCATTGAAACAATATAATGTTTTGCAGATTGATGACAGTAAACTACTTATATCGAACAATTAAAAAAAGGGGCTGTTTGCTGCCCCTTTTTAATATATAAATTAATAACGATAGTGCTCTGGTTTGTAAGGCCCATCCTTAGGAACACCAAGGTATTTGGCCTGTTCGTCGGAGAGTTTGGTGAGTTTAACTCCCAATTGTTCAAGATGTAGCCGCGCAACTTCTTCGTCCAGTCTTTTGGGAAGACGATATACATCCACTTCAAAATCGTTTTCCCAAAGTTCGATTTGAGCTAGAGACTGGTTTGTGAATGAATTACTCATTACAAAAGATGGGTGCCCAGTGGCACATCCAAGGTTCACCAATCTTCCTTCAGCTAACAAAAATATACTATGTCCATCCGGATAGGTGTACCTATCAACTTGTGGTTTTATATTGAGCTTTTCGATTTTTGGCCATTTTTCCAGTTGAGTAACCTGTATTTCGTTGTCGAAATGACCGATATTGCAAACAATTGACTGGTCTTTCATTCTTGCCATGTGTTCTGCAGTAATTATATCTTTATTGCCGGTCGTTGTAACATAAATGTTCCCTTCCGACAATGCGTCTTCCATTGTTTTTACTTCAAAACCTTCCATCGCAGCTTGCAGTGCACAGATTGGATCTATTTCTGTAACAATTACCCTGGCGCCATAACCGCGCATTGATTTTGCACACCCTTTCCCAACATCTCCGTAGCCAGCAACTACTAGTACTTTTCCGGCAATCATCACATCGGTAGCTCTTTTGATTCCGTCGGCCAACGATTCCCTGCATCCATACAAGTTGTCGAATTTCGATTTAGTCACCGAGTCGTTTACATTGATGGCAGGGAATAAAAGCTTGCCTTCCTCTTTCATTTGATAGAGCCTGTGTACTCCAGTGGTTGTCTCTTCGGATGCTCCTTTCAGATCTTTTACTATTGTATGCCAGCGTTGTGGAGCTTCCTTTAATATTCTTTTTAGAATCTTATTTAGTTCTTTTTCATCCTCCCCACCACTCATATCTTCCAGAATGGAGGCATCTTTTTCCGCATCGTATCCTCTATGAATCATCAAAGTTGCATCCCCTCCATCATCAACAATTAAGTGTGGTCCAAGTCCGTCTCCAAAATCCAGTGCCTGTTCGGTGCACCACCAATATTCTTCAAGTGTCTCTCCCTTCCATGCAAAGACTGGAACTCCTGCTTGTGCAATGGCAGCGGCAGCGTGGTCTTGTGTGGAAAAAATATTGCAGCTGGCCCATCGAACATCTGCGCCAAGCTCAACCAATGTTTCAATTAATACGGCGGTTTGAATGGTCATGTGAAGGCTCCCCATAACACGGGCTCCTTTTAGTGGTTTGTTTGGCCCAAATTTTCTGCGGATGGACATGAGTCCTGGCATCTCTTTCTCTGCTATTTCTATTTCTTTCCTTCCAAAATCAGAAAGACTGATATCAGCAACTTTATATGCTAGTTTTTCGTTAACTGCGATTGTCATTTTTGTAATATATTATGGTTTTCTAAAATAGGGGGCAAAAATAATCATTTATAAATGAATTGAATGTGATAATTTTCATTGAAAAGAAGACCTGCTGTTTTATTAATTTCCCATGTCTGATAAGAACTTAACACGAACCAATCTAATATCTTCTTCAGTATATTCATCTTCTCCCAATTCTTCAAGAGCTTCTTTTACTGAATCATTTTCTGCTTCTCTAAAATATTCGAATATTTCTTCCTGGTGGTCTTCATCCAGCACATCGTCTATGTAATAATCAATGTTTAAACGGGTACCGGAATGGACAATGGCTTCCACTTCGGTAATAATATCTTTTACTTCTACTCCTTTGGCTTCAGCAATGTCATCAAATGGAATTTTCCGGTCGATATTCTGGATAATAAAAACTTTTAGTTTTGACTTATTTGCAACGGTACGAACAATCAAATCCTCGGGGCGTTCGATATCGTTTTCTTCTACATATTTTTTTATAAGTTCTACAAATTCTTTCCCGTAACGTTGGGCTTTCCCCTGACCAACCCCCTGGATTTTTTGAAGTTCCTCCAATGAAACCGGGTATTGGATTGACATGTCAGAAAGTGATGGATCCTGAAAAATAACAAAGGGAGGTAGTTTGTGTTTCTTGGCAATCTTTTTTCTAAGTTCTTTTAGTATTGAATATAACTGCGGATCTCCACTGGCTCCTCCGGAAGGTGCTCCTCCTGCATTTGCAGCATCCTCTTCTTCATATTCATGATTTTTCACCAACATAAAGCTGGTTGGATTTGCTAAAAATTCATGCCCCTTTGGAGTGATTTTTAATAATCCGTAGTTTTCAATGTCCTTACTAATAATTCCAGCAATCATCGATTGACGGAAAACTGCATTCCAGAATCTTTCATCATGATCTTTCCCCGAGCCAAATGTTTTTAGGGTGTAATGTTTAAATGATTTTATTGCTGCCGTTTTATTTCCGATAAGAATATTGGCGATGTGTTCACCTTTGTATTTTTCATTTACTTCCAGAATGGCTTTCAATGCTCTTACAACTTCATCGCTGGCTTCTTTCTTTTCTTTTGGGTTCAGACAGTTGTCGCAATTGCCACAATTTTCCTGTTTGTATTCTTCTCCAAAATAATTTAGCAAAATAATACGTCTGCAAATTGCAGATTCGGCATATGAAACAGTGTCGAGTAGTAATTGTTTCCCAATTTCCTGTTCTGCTACCGGCTTGCCATGCATAAATTTCTCCAGCTTCTGAATGTCTTTGTAGCTGTAGAAAGTAATACATTGTCCTTCTCCGCCATCACGGCCTGCTCTTCCTGTCTCCTGGTAATACCCTTCCAAACTTTTGGGGATATCATAATGAATTACAAAACGAACATCGGGTTTGTCAATTCCCATCCCAAAGGCAATAGTTGCAACAATAACATCTACTTCTTCCATCAGGAATTTATCCTGATTCCCAGAGCGAGTTGCTGCATCCATTCCTGCGTGGTATGCCAGAGCTTTTATCCCATTTACCTGCAGTGTTTCTGCCAACTCTTCTACTCTCTTTCTGCTTAAGCAATATATAATACCAGATTTGCCTTCGTTTTGTTTTATAAACTTTATTATTTGCGTTTCAGGTTTTATTTTAGGGCGCACTTCATAATACAAATTAGCCCGGTTAAAGGAAGCTTTAAATACCTGAGCATCCAGAATGCCGAGATTCTTTTGTATGTCGTGCTGAACTTTTGCCGTTGCTGTTGCTGTTAATGCAACTACCGGAGAGTTTCCAATTTCTTCTACAATGGGTTTTATCCTTCTGTATTCCGGACGAAAATCATGGCCCCATTCAGAGATACAGTGGGCTTCATCTATTGCATAGAAAGAAATCTTGATTTTTTTTAAGAATTCTATGTTCTCATCTTTTGTTAATGACTCGGGCGCCACATACAATAATTTGGTATGCCCGTTTAAAACATCGTTTCTTACTTCCTGTATAGCAGATTTTGATAACGACGAGTTTAAAAAATGTGCAACATTGTCTTCTGCCTGCATCCCTCTGATTGAATCAACCTGATTCTTCATTAGAGCAATAAGAGGAGAAATAACAATGGCTGTACCATCTAATAATAAAGCGGGAAGTTGATATATTAATGACTTACCACCCCCAGTAGGCATTAATACAAATGTGTTTTTCCCTTCAAGGACACTTTTTACGGCTTCCTCTTGCTGACCTTTAAATCGGTCGAACCCAAAATAATATTGTAACCTCTCTGTAAGAGATATTTCTTTATTCATCATTTTTAAAAATTACCCTCTAAACTTTCTTTCCCAAATTCTAAATTATTAAAAGTAAGTAAAATGGCAATAGGTTTTAAATATTTTTATAAATATTTCTACTTTAACAGATTAAAAGAATTATAGCTAAAAGGGATAAGTGTTTGTATATTAGAATTATATGTGCCATTTCATTGCACGACTGATAAACAAACAAAGAGATCATGAAATTAATTAATACAAGTTAAAAATAAGAATAGATGTGGAAAAACACTGCACTCGATACCAGTGCGGCTTGAATATTATTTGTCTGATAATAAGCCCATTTCAAAAAATAAAATAAAACGTTCTTTTCGAGAAAGCCAAGCCTGCTGTCAATGAATTTTCATGAGTGAACTCAGTAACATTGAAAGAATAAGCAAAGAAATGTTTACCAACTACCATAAAATGCAACAATCCTGGTGCCATAACAGTTTGCGTTGCCAGAGAGCAGCTACCCCCAAAGGAAACAGATGTTTTACCCCTAAAAGGGAAAGAGCTGAAAAGACTGGATTATTCAAAAAAAATAGCTAACATTTTTTTGATACAGCCAGAAGCAGGAAGATATTAAGCTATAAGTTGCTTTCAAATTTCAAGGTTATTTATTCTGAGCTACATTCTTTATCCATTATATTTACGCACACCTCTGCACTTGTAACTCAAATCTCTTCCAATTAATCGGCTGTAAACAACCTCTTTTTCTTAAAAATCTTTAATTTCGTGCCCTTGAAAATCAGAAGCGAATTATGCCAAAAATCAGGGTAACCAAACGATTTCATTTCGAAATGGCGCATGCATTGTATAAATACGATGGATTGTGTCGCAACATTCACGGGCATTCTTACAATCTTCATGTTACGCTTATGGGCGAACCACGAAACGAGTCTGGACACCCCAAAGATGGCATGGTACTCGATTTTAGCGAGTTGAAAAACACAGTGAAATCTAAAGTTGTAAACCGCTTTGATCATGCTCTAATGGTAAACAGCTTAACTCCGGAGAGCCAGCTTGAATTACTAAAGAAAACAACCGAACGTATTATTGTGGTCGATTTTCAGCCTACAACCGAAAATATTGTAGCTTATATTGCGAAAATACTTCAACAACATTTACCTTCTGATGTTTTAGTATACAGTATTAGGTTATACGAAACCGTAACATCATATGCGGAGTGGTTTGCTTCCGATAATCAGTAAAACAAAAAACATGACCAGTAAAAATTCAAAAAAATTATTTCTACTCGATGCTTACGCATTAATATACCGTAGCTATTTTGCCTTTATCCGTAATCCCAGGTTTAATTCAAAAGGGGTAAATACCTCTGCCATGTATGGTTTTACGAATACGCTGGTGCAGCTGCTCGAGTCGGAAGATCCGAATTATATAGGCGTGGTTTTCGATGTTTCTGCTCCTACTTTCAGGCACGAAATGTATGCAGAATATAAAGCCAATCGCGAAGAAATGCCCGAAGATTTGCGCAAGTCTATTCCATATATCCGAAACATAATTGAGGCTTTTAATATTCCAATTATTGAAAAAGCAGGTTTTGAGGCTGATGATGTAATTGGAACCCTTGCACGGAAAGCCGAAAAAGAAGGTTTTACTACCTATATGATGACGCCGGATAAAGACTATGCGCAGCTCGTTGCCGAACATGTGCTGATGTTTAAGCCTGCAAAACAAGGTGGTGTGGCCGAAGTGTGGGGCGAAAAGGAAGTAACCGAAAATTTTGGAATAGAAAGGCCCGAGCAGGTAATTGATATTCTTGGTTTAATGGGCGACAGCGCGGATAATATACCTGGCTGCCCGGGCATTGGCCCAAAAACAGCAGAAAAGCTGATTAAGGAGTTTGGGAGCATTGATGGTATTTATAATAACATAGATAAGCTAAAGGGAAAACAAAAAGAAAACCTGGTTACGTATGAAGAACAGGTAAGGCTTTCGCGGAAACTGGTCGTTATTATTCAGGATGTTCCTATTGATTTTGACAAAGAAAAACTTACAAGAGATGGTGTTAACAAAGAAATGCTGAATGCCATTTTTGAAGACCTGGAATTTAAGTCTATCGCTCAACGGCTGAATTTAAAAGATAAGCCGTTGGAAATAGCTATGCAGGGAACATTGTTTGGCGATGTACCCGTTGAAAAAGCAGCAGAGAAAAAACAAAATACCATTGAAACGGTGCCTCACCAGTATTATTTGGTTGAAGATGAAATGCAACGCGCCAGTTTGCGGGCTGAGCTTTCGGTTCAGGAAGAATTTTGTTTTGATACCGAAACCACCGGTCTTGATACGCATTCTGCTGAAATAGTTTGTTTGTCATTTTCTTTCCGCAAGCACGAGGCTTTTTGTGTTACCATTCCCCCGAAATACGAGGAGGCACAAAAGGTTATGGATGAGTTTCGTGAAATTTTTGCTGATGAAAACATTACCAAAATCGGGCAAAATATAAAATACGACATATTAATGCTCAGTAACTATGGAGTTGAAGTTAAAGGGAAACTTTACGATACCATGCTGGCACATTATTTAATTCAGCCCGAAATAAAACACAACCTCGATTTTCTTTGTGAAATTTATCTTGATTATATAAAAGTTCCTACCGAAAACCTGATTGGTAAAAAGGGGAAAAACCAGATTACCATGCGGTCGGTGGCACTCGAGAAACTGCGCGATTATGCCTGCGAAGATGCGGATTTAACCTTGCAACTAAAGTACGCCTTAGAGCCGGAATTAGACAAGGCTGAAGTGCGCGAATTGTTTGAAGAGTTGGAAATGCCGCTGGTGCCGGTTTTGGTGCACATGGAAAATGCAGGGGTTAATTTAAACGTTGCAGAACTAAAAGATTATGCTGAAGTTTTGCGAGAACAAATTATTCAGCTTGAAAAAGAAATTATTGAGATGGCTGGCGAAGAGTTTAATGTTTCGTCGCCAAAACAATTGGGGCTCATTCTTTTTGAGAAGTTAAAAATTGATTCCAACGCAAAGAAAACCAAAACCAAACAGTATTCTACTTCCGAAGAAGTTTTAATCCGGTTGGTAGATAAACACCCCATTGTGGAGAAGGTTTTGGAGTTTCGGGGATTGAAAAAACTACTTTCCACCTATGTGGAAGCATTGCCGCAACTGGTTAACAAAAGAACAGGAAAGATACATACTTCATTTAACCAGGCCATTGCAGCAACAGGTCGTTTAAGCTCTGTAAATCCCAACCTGCAAAACATTCCTATCCGGGATGAAAGTGGGCGCGAAATCAGAAAAGCTTTTATTCCTTCCGATAATGAACATACCTTTTTGTCGGCTGACTACTCTCAGATTGAATTGCGGGTTATGGCAGCATTAAGTAAAGATGAGGAAATGCTCCATGCATTTAATGAAGGAAAAGATATTCACTCAATTACGGCTGCCAAAATTTATAAAGTGCCCGAAAGTGAGGTTACATCTGATATGCGGCGGAAAGCAAAAACCGCCAATTTTGGAATTATTTATGGAATTTCAGCATTTGGCCTTTCCCAACGATTAAATATTCCACGCACAGAGGCCAAAGAATTGATTGACGGATACTTTGAAAGTTTCCCTGAAATCAAAAAATTTATGGATAAGCAAATTGAACTGGCGAGAAGCCAGGGATTTGTGCAAACAATTAAAGGACGCAAACGTTACTTAAATGATATCAATTCGGCAAATGCTGTAGTAAGAGGGATGGCAGAGCGAAATGCTATAAATGCACCTATACAGGGATCGGCGGCTGATATTATAAAAATCGCAATGATTAATATATATAATCAGCTGGTAAAAAAGAATCTAAAGTCGAATATGGTGTTACAGGTACACGATGAATTGAATTTTGACGTTTACAAACCCGAGCTCGAACAAGTAAAAGAAATTGTAAAAGAAGAGATGGAGAGTGCTGTAAATATTGGCGTTCCTCTTCTTATTGAAATGAATGCCGCAAATAATTGGCTAGACGCTCATTAAACTATGTTGGACAGAATTGAAACAGAGGATGACTACAGGGATGCCTTAAAGAGATTCCTTGAAATATGTGAAACTCCCAAAGATAAGGAAGAGATAGTCGAACTTTTTCTGCTTATCGACTTAATGGAAAAGTACGAGCGGGAGAATTGCTCCTACAGTTAATTTTTAGCGTAAAAACAAAAACAGGGAGCATTTTAACTTTTGTTGAAAATTCTGTTTGTTTCAGCCAGATAAATATCTATTGAGTTCGCTTTTTTTATAGCTTTAAATGTCTTTTGAGGCGATGAAAACGAATAACAAAAGTATCCCCAGAACTGTTTCATTTTGGTGAGCACATTTCCCTGATTGTCCATATTTTCGGAATAAGCATTGAATATTTGCGCATGAAAAGCGCTTAGCTTTTTTCTTTTATCTTCTGGTGATAACGGAATGTTTCTAATTTCATAAACGATACAAGGATTCATAAGAATGCCTCGACCAAGCATCCAGCCTTTTATTCCGGGGAAATCCTTTTCTTTTTGATGAAAATCAGTCATTGAAAATATGTCGCCATTGTAAGTTAAGGGAATATGGCTCTGTTTACAGGTTTCTTCAAATACTTGTTTTTGTATTTCGCCTTTATATAATTGTTTTGCAACCCGTGGGTGAAAAATAATCTCGGAGATTGGAAAATCATTGAGCACTTCGATAATCGCTCGGGATTCTTCAGGGTGATGCAAGCCGGCACGCATTTTTACAGAGAGTCCCAGATTTGAATGCATAAAAAAATGTTCCATTATTTTTCGCACTTCTTCAGGGAAGGGAAGCAACCCGGCACCTTTCCTCCTGTTGGTAACCATTGGATACGGGCAGCCCAGGTTCAAATTAATTTTAGTATACCCCAGAGCAGCTAACATGTTTGAAAGCGTAATTATTTCCTGGCCGTTACTGACCAGAACCTGGGGGATAACTGGTACTTGCAAATTATTCTCCGGAAGAATTTCTTTTTCGTATTTCTTTCGTATTTCTCCGCCTTTAAAAGTGATATAGGGAATAAAGAACGCATCGATTCCGCCAAAGGTTTCTGCAAATGCTTTTCGATAAATAAAATCGGTAAAGCCTTGTAGTGGTGCTAAATACAGCATGCTGTTTTCATTGTTTAAAGTAGAGGTGAGCAGCTTTGTTTATTGTTATAATCGTAAAAGAAAAACAGAGACCAATATACAACATTCATCTTTCTATTGGTATCTTTGTTGCCTGAATTATATGGCGAACGGAATTTTTACATACGGAAAGAATATATTTGAAGGGAAAAGTAGCTTGAAACAGCAAGTTACAGGTTCAGTGGAATTTTATTCGCAGTCGGCATATGATTTGTCTGCCTCTTTGCAAATTACGCAACAACCAATTTTTGCTGCTGATACTGTAACGAAAGTTCAACCTCCTACCAAGGCGCAAATACGTTATTGGCAGTGGCAACGCGAGAAAAATCTGGTGGTAGGAGATTCGCGCTATATGGAGCCGCGGGGGCAAGTGAAATTGGGGACAGAAGTTCCGGTAACCCACCAGGGGCTTGGATTACCGGCGCACAAAAGAGAAAAATTACATACCGATTGGCTAACTATTTTGTTACTTCTTATTTTAGTTCTATTTGCTAGCGTAAGAACCTACTATTCAAAATATTTAGTTCATCTTTTTCAGTCGCTGGTTAATTATTCCACAGCTTTTCGTATGTTCAGGGAAAAAAATTATTCAGGGTTACATGCCGCATTTCGGCTTGAGTTGTTTTTTTACATTACTTTCTCTGTCCTTATTTTTCAAATTATAAATTATTCTAATATCAATTTTGAAAAGGGGAACATTACACTTTATCTGGTTTGTCTTGGCGGTGTTTTTGCCTATTTCTTCATAAAAAAATTAGTGTATAATATTCTTGGATCTGTTTTTAGCGGGGTGAATGAAACAAGGGAGTACTTATTTAATATGGATAATTTTAATCGTGTAACAGGAATGTTCCTTTTCCCTATTGTTATACTGATTACATTTTATCCGGCTAAAAATCCTTCGATCCCAGTACTTGCAGGAGGGATTACAGTTTTTGTATTTTATATTTTGTTGCTTCAAAGAGGTATTACAATTTTAATGAAGAAACAATTTTCTATATTTTATCTCTTTTTGTACCTTTGTAGCCTTGAATTTTTGCCCTTGCTTTTAATTTATAAAATAGTAGTTGTGTAAGAAGGGAATAAGTTTCATTAAAAGCATAAAATTTTGAAAGTAAGAAGCATATTAGTTTCGCAGCCGGAGCCCAGTAGTACAGCAAAATCGCCATATTTTGAATTGGCAGAAAAAACCAGCATAAAAGTTGATTTTCGCCCGTTTATTCAGGTGGAAGGTGTTTCGGCAAAAGAGTTTAGACAAACTCGAATTCAGATTTTAGATCATAGTGCTGTTATTTTTACCAGTAGAACTGCAATTGATCATTTTTTCAGGATAGGTCAGGAGCTAAGGCTCACTATTCCTGATTCAATGAAATACTTTTGTGTGTCGGAAGCTACTGCATTTTATTTGCAGAAATACATCGTTTATCGTAAAAGAAAAATATTTTATGCCGATGGCAGATTTTCCGATTTAACAAATGTGATGAAAAAGCATAAGAACGAAAAATTCCTTGTGCCGCTTTCGGATATTCATAAGCAGGAAATTCCTGAGCTATTGGATAAAGAAGGATATAAATATACCAAAGCCATTTTGTATCGTACCGTTAGTAGCGATTTATCGGACTTGAAAGATGTGAATTACGATATTCTGGTGTTCTTTAGTCCATCAGGAATAAAATCTTTATTTCAGAATTTCCCTGATTTTGAACAAAATGAAACACGAATTGCATGTTTTGGTCCAACTACTGCCCAGGCCGTGCGCGAAGCTGGATTGAGGCTCGATATTGAGGCTCCTACTGCCAAGGCCCCATCAATGACAATGGCTCTTGAGCAATATATTAAGCAGTGCAATAAATAGAACAGTTAGAAAAAAAGATATAATTTTGAAAGGCTGTTCGTCTGATGACGGATGGCCTTTTTTAGTATCAAATGGAAAAACGGGAGGAAACAAAAATAGAAATAAGAAATACGCTTAATAAAGAGGAGCGGCTGTGTAGTAAAAAAGTAATTGATAAGTTATTTAATGAAGGGACAGCCTTTCTGGTTTTTCCGTTGCGCGTAGTATTTCTTCATACCGATTTAGCCTCTCAATATCCGGTGCAGGCAGGATTTTCAGTAAGTAAAAAGAGCTTTAAAAGAGCGGTGAAACGTAACCTGTTAAAGCGGAGGATGCGCGAAAGCTATCGGTTAAACAAGCAGATTTTATATACAAACTCGAATAGAAAATTGGCTGTATTTTTTATTTATGTTGGCAAGGAAATTATTGAATATAAACGAATTGAGAATGCCATGAAAAAGGCTTTGCTAAAACTTCAGTCTCTAGCCGAGATAAAACAAAATGAAGATGAAAGAGGATAAATTAAGAAATAAGCAAGTTCAATTCTTCTATTCCGGCGCGACGCTTGATATTAAATCTCGTATCGTTTATTTAAAGAAACTAAAAGAATGCATAAAAAACTATGAGCCTCAAATAACAGAAGCTCTCCGTTTGGATTTAGGGAAAGGGAGTTTTGAGGCTTTTTCTTCGGAAATCGGGCTGGTATTACATGAGCTGTCAATGCACATCCGAAATTTAAGGAAATGGGCAAAGCCACAACGGGCAAAAACTCCGGTTCATGCATTTCCTTCACGTAGTTTTATATATAAGCAACCATTGGGAAGAGTACTGATAATAAGTCCGTTTAACTATCCTTTTTTGCTGGCTGTTGGGCCATTGATTGGCGCTGTTTCTGCGGGAAATGTGGCAGTTGTAAAGCCATCGGAGTTAACACCTCATACATCAATAGTAATTAAGGATATTATTGAGAAGGTTTTTAAGCCGGAATATGTGGAAGTAGTGCAGGGAGGAGTTGACGTTAGCCGGCAGTTACTGGATGAACGCTGGGACAAAATATTTTTTACCGGAAGCTCGCGTGTTGGTAAAATTGTTATGGAAGCGGCTACACGAAATCTTACTCCGGTGGTTTTGGAGTTGGGAGGTAAAAATCCGGTAGTGGTAGATAACGATGCAAATTTAGAAGTGGCTGCCAGAAGAATTATGTGGGGAAAGCTTCTGAACGCCGGACAATCTTGTGTGGCTCCTGATTATTTGTATGTTCATAAAGATGTGAGTAAAATTTTTCTTCAATTCATGAAAGAAAGTATAACCCGCTTTTGGGGAGAGCCTAAAACCAACAAAGATTTTACGGGAATTGTAAACGGAGCAACCGTTCAGCGTTTGGCTAAGTTAATGAAAGATGTTCATCTATTTCATGGTGGAAATTTTGATGCAGTGAGAAAATATGTTTCACCAACTTTGCTAACGGATGTATCAAACGATTCATCTATAATGAAAGAAGAAATTTTTGGCCCTATTCTACCGGTGTTGGAATTTGAGGATTTTTATGAAGTAATAGAAACTGTAAATAAACGAGAAAAGCCATTGGCAGCATATTATTTCTCTGAAAACAAAGAAAAACAAAAGTACTTTCTGCAACATACATTTTCCGGCGATGCAATGATTAACGACGTGGTTTTGCATTTTACCAACAACTCGCTGCCATTTGGCGGTGTCGGAAACAGTGGTATTGGGAAATATCACGGAAAAGGAAGCTTTGATATCTTTTCGCATGAACGTTCGGTAATGAAAACTTCCACATTAATAGATTTACCTTTGCGCTATCCTCCTTATAAAGAGAAGATGTTTCGTTTGTTGCATTTCTTGTTTCGATAATTTAAGGCACAAAAAAACCGGAGAAAACTCCGGCTAAGAATAAATATCGATTGAAAAGTTATTCCTGATCCATAATTTCTGTCTGCATACGTACAGAGTCTTCATGAATAAGCTGAAAGAGTATTTTCACAAAAGTTTCGTTGATATCCAACTTTTTACCCAGGTTAACCCTGTTTTCCATCAATTGAGTCCATCGGTTAATCTGAAGAGCCGTTACGTTATGATCTTTCTTATATTGTCCAATCTTCTTTACGATTTCAACCCTTGAAGCAAGAATCTCCAACAGTTCAGCATCGAGTGCATCAATTCGGCTACGTAAAACATCAAGCTGGCTTCCAAAATGCGGGTTGCTGGCGGTTTCATGACGAATAACCAATTTGTCAAGCAATTTACCTAAGTCTGCAGGGGTGACTTGTTGCCCGGCGTCGCTTAATGCACAGGACGGATCACGATGTGATTCTATCATTAAACCTTCCATGCCTACGTCAAATGCTTTCTGGGAAACTTCAAACAGGTATTCTCTTTTTCCTGCTATATGACTGGGATCGCAAATTACCGGCAAATTAGGAAGTAGCCTTCTTAGTTCAAAAAAGGTTTTCCAGTTGGGGTAGTTGCGGTATTTGGTTTCCCTGAAAGGGGTAAATCCACGGTGAATGGCAACAATATTTTTTATTCCTGCCTGGTTTAGGCGCTCTATGGCTCCCATCCAAAGCTGAACATCAGGATTTACCGGATTTTTGACCATAATAACCGCATTGGTTCCTTTAACCACATCGGCAATTTCCTGTACTACGAACGGGCTGGCGGTTGAGCGGGCACCAATCCAAAGCACATCAAGACCGGCTTTTAGAGCTTCCTCTGTGTGTTGTGCATTTGCTACTTCAGTACCAACAGGTAGTCCTGTTTCTTTTTTTACGGTTTGTAACCATTTTAGGCCTATAGAACCAACTCCTTCAAATGAGCCAGGCCGTGTTCTTGGCTTCCAAACTCCGCCTCTGTAAATAAAAACACGCGGATCTTTTGCCAATAATTTGGCAGTTTCAAGAGCCTGTTCTTCTGACTCTAAACTACATGGGCCTGAAATTAGCAGTGGGTTGTTAATGTGTGGTAACCACTCTTTAATGGGGTTAATTTCAAGTTTTACTGTCATGATTATTTTGTATAAAGTTTTACGATTTTTTCTTCGTTTTTTACAAGATTCGGACTTTTACCTTCCAGGATACCTCTTATTTTATTCGCATTCAGAATTAATTCTTTCAATTTTTCAAATTCTCCTTTTTTCATGCAATCGCGAAATTCCTGCAGGTGTTTTATGTAAACATCCAACGATTCAACCACATAGGTTTTATTTTGTTCAAAAATTGGATTCCACATGGTGTGCGAGCTTTTGGCCAGACGCACAGTAGAACGAAAACCTCCACTGGCCAAATCGAAAATAATTTTCCGGTCTTCAATATCCTGAACTGCATTTGCCAGTGCATACGCAGCTGCGTGTGGCAAATGCGAAATAAATGCTGTGCTGTGGTCCTGTTCGTCGGCTGACATGTATGCAATATCCATCCCCAGTTTTTGAAACATTTTTTCAGCAAGTGCTACATGTTGCGGTCCGGAATCTTCCTGATCGCACAAGATGGCTATTTTTCCTCTAAAAAGATCTTCAATAGCGGCTGTTGGCCCGGAGTTCTCTGTGCCGGACATTGGGTGGGCTGCAACAAAATTTTTTCTTCTGGGATGATTTCTAATATGGTCTACAATTATTTTCTTGGTAGAGCCCATGTCAATAACCGTTGTATTGTCATCAATCTTATCCAGTATTTCAGGGAGGAGTTCCAACTCTTTGTCAACAGGAATAGCAATGATAACAATATCTGCATCTTTTAGCCCTTCATCCAATGACACTGCACTGTCTACCAGTCCCAATTCCACAGCTTGTTTTGCATGTGCTTCGTTGCTCTCGATGCCTGCAAGTTGTGTGGCAAATTTCGTTTTGCGAAGATCTTTTGCCATTGAGCCACCAATTAAGCCAAGTCCAATTATTGTTGTTTTCATATTCTTTCATAAAAAAGAAAGGCCCCGAACTATCGAGACCTTTCTGTAAAATATTTTTAATTTAAACAATACATTACTTCCTGATCCCGATTGCAGAATCAAAATAAAAGTACCAGTAAAAATATGTATTGCTAAAATGTATCATCATACTTCATTGAGGAAGCAAATATAGAGATATATTTTAAAAATGTAACAAAAATTAGGTTTTGAATTTTAATTCGACTTAAAAATTAACTTGAATGTATTTAGGAAGCTAATTTTTTATTACTTTTTTTGAATAGACTGGCTGTCCGTTTTCATTTATGCTAACCAGGTATATTCCGGGTTTTAAGTTGGTAGTATTTATATATTTCTTCTCGTATCCTGAAACATTAGGTAATTCCAATGTTTCTATCTTTTGCCCGTATATGTTAAATAAATTGATTTGAATATCAGACGTCTGTTTCTGTGACTGTATTTCCACATTGAGACTGTTGTTAAATGGATTTGGAAAAACTGAAATATTCCCGGGAGAAAGTACTACCGTTGAGGCATCAACTGTAGACTGTATACGAAGATTATCTATTGCCCAGCCCCACCCATTCGCATATGGATCGGAGTACAAACGAAAACGAATAAGTATGGTATCCCCAACGCTGAAATTACCATTGTTTAGTAGCTTAAATTCATGATTTATAAATAACTCCGGAGTTCCTTTTGCTTGGGATTCTTGTCCTGTAACGAGTGAGTTATATTCTGATTTCCAATTGGAGTTAAACCCGGAATCGTAACCATCGGTAAGTGGAAGCCAGGTGCGGGTACTATCTTTGCTTCCTTCCACTATAACATAATCCCAAAAATCTTCGTCGCCATATGTTGCAAGTGGATCTCCCGGTTCAACCAACACAACCTCATCATAACTAATTGTTCCTTCTTCCTGTAAAATGATTTGTTGTTTTAAAATGGTAGAAAAATTGTAATTACTATCGTTTGTTTCCGGGCTGGAATATGGGTGCGGACTGTGAAGAGCAGCATTTGTAAAATCATCTGCCGTATATATGTCAAAATCGGTAAGTACAAAGTCATTTGTCTGACTGTCAAAATTATTCGTGTATGAAATCTTAGGTGGAAAAATTCCTTCTGCTGTAAAATTGAATGTAACCTTGCCCTCATTTTGAGCAACAGATGAATCAACGGCTACTATATTATAAGAAATTACATCACCATCTTTTAAAGCATTTTTATTAAAATTGAAAGTACCTGAGTATTTTGTACCTGAATTAAATTGTAACCCAAAAGGTGGTTGTTCAACGCCATTTATGCTATAGGTAACAAAGGTTGTGTCAACTCCCAGATTGTCATCTATTTGTACTGTGAAAGTTAAGTCTTCACCGTTTAGCAGGTAATAAGCTATGGGGGAATGGTCAATGGTTGGTGAAATATTATCGGGACCAATAGTCACAGAATAGAATTTCTCCGGCGCTTTGGATGGAAGCCTGAATTCTCTGTTTTTTTTGTCTTTTGAGCTTAGATAGTATTGGAATTGATCCATTCCACCGACAGGAAGGTATTCTGCACTGAATTGCTTTGTAATATTTGTTGCTTGAAGTAACAAAGTATCACTTTGTGTTTGAAATGAGTCGGTTGATAAAACAACAAAAAGCGAAGCGGTGTCTAGCTCATAGTCGCTTTCAATCTCTGTATAAAATAGTAAAGGTTTTATTTGTTCAATATCTTTTATGGGCGTATGTTTTATTCGTATGGTTTTCCATCCCAAATCATCCATTATTCCTTTAGTTATAGGCCCCGGATCATGTATTGCTTCTCCCTTTCCCAGTGCATGGGTCATTAAGGAATTTGCATTCCCAAAAGGATAAGTAGCATCATTTAAGTGATAAATGCTGGAGCCATCTGACCATATTGTTGGTGCATACAACCGTGGAATAATTCCATTATTGTCTGTTTTAGCAGAAATACTTTCAGCATATAATTTATTGGATGTAAAAGCTTGCTTTAATTCTTCTGATGGATTCGGGAAAAGAAGCGTATCCAGAAGATGATTGCCTTCATTGTCGATTACGAGTCGGTCAAAGGAAGTAGCGTCTCCTTCATTGTAATAGGTGTAAATTCCTCCATCTTGCGCTTCACCGAAGAATCCGGTGAATCCCAACCCATGCGCCATTTCGTGTAGAACAACAGATACAAAATCGTAAAGAGAGTCAGGGGTATTCCCATCAGTGCCAAAATACCATTGAATTTTCCGGTTAAACATGGCGCTAATATCGGGGCTTGATTTGCCTGTTATTTCCCGGCTTGTAATTTTTTCTGCTACAGCTACCGGATAGTATCGGTCTTCATCCGGAGCACCCTCAATATCTGTATAATAATCTGTGGGGCCGCAATTGCCTAATATGTTTTGATCCAAGGCTCGCCAGTTGGCTTGGACATAAATAGGAACCGGAGATTCAATGATTAGTTCCCATAGATCTACCGCATATTCAAAAGCGGCCTTGGCTTCATCAGGGAAAAGGCTGTAATTTACAATAATATCAGATTTTTTTTCTGTGCCAGATTTTAGCTGGTTGAGCATTTCTTGTGAGGGAGGTATAAATACCCTATGTACTTCGTTAGATGCATAGCAAACAGGACACTGTACATATAGCTCCTTTTTGTTCCATAATTTTTGTCCGGTTACGCTATTCGTAATTAAAACACATAATAAAATTAAATATGGTATCTTTTCCATTATTTCAGTATAGGGTTGTAACAATATACAAATATGTAAGTTTTAACGTTGAGCCGGAAGTAATTAGTATAGTATTTTTTATTTGTTTCATGTATTTGAAATAATTATATTACAATAGTAAGTAAATAAAAAAACCATCAATCATTTCTGACTGATGGTTCCTTTATATTAAAGATTTTTCTTCCGATTCAGCACCTATTCTTTAGGAGCCTCTTCTTCAGCGTCTGCTGATGTTTCTGCTGCTTCATCTGTAGTTTCTTCTCCTGCAGCTTCTTCTTCACTTTCAGCTGCCTCAGCTTCAGCTTCGGCTGCTAATTCAGCATTTTTGGCAGCAATAGCAGCCGCTCTTTCTTCTTTGATTTTAACTTCAGCTTCCAATTGTTTTTGAGCAGCTGTACTTGCATCACCGGCTAGTCGTTCAACTTTAGCCTGGATTTTTGCGTCTTTGTCAGCCATCCATTTTTCCAAACGTTTTTCAGCCTCAGCTTCATCAAAAGCTCCTTTTTTTACACCACCCATCAGGTGTTTTTTGTAGAGTACACCTTTGTACGACAATATTGCACGTACGGTGTCGGTAGGTTGTGCGCCTTTTACAAGCCAGTCGTAAGCTTTGTCAAAATCGAGATCTATCGTAGCAGGATTTGTGTTCGGATTATAAGAACCAATCCTTTCAATATACCTGCCATCTCGTGGCGCCCTGCTATCTGCTACCACAATGTGGTAGTAAGCATAACGTTTGCGGCCATGCCGCGCTAATCTCATTTTTACTGGCATAATTCTAAAATTATTTTTGAAAATGTGGCGCAAAGATAATATAAAAATCTGTTCACGGAATTAATAATCAGCTTTTTTCCTAAAATTACTGAACTATGTTTTTGTAGTTCCTGATTGTATCAGAAATTGTTAATATGATTTTTAGGCTATGACTTAACGCCCCTTTTTATTCAAGGTGGCGGGGAGATGAGATTAATCGGAGAATTGTTATTGAGGCTTCAAGAATGTCTGCAAATTAAATGCATGTTAGAAAGTTATTCTTCGTTTGTAAAATAGCCTCCTAAATCAGAAATACAGAGTGATTTTAATCCGTATTGATTACTTAGCTGAAATACATGTTCAAGATAGGCAGGAGTAACAACATAATCATCTTTTATTGTATCAATGCAGTGATTGTGTAAAATCAGAACTTCATTATTTCTTTTAGCTCGTTGCATTCCTTTTTTTAAATTGTCAAATGTAATTCTGTAATTAGAATCAATTCCCATAGAATTTATTACAGCATAAGAGTTCGAATTAGCAAAAATCTCATTATAAAAGTCGATAGTTGTGTCCTGGATATTCCAGGTAGCCTTTCTTAAGTAGGGTACATGTTGTAATAATAAAGAATCAATTTTTTCGGTTGAACTTCCATAAGGATATGCAAATGATGAAATAGTAAAGCCCAGTGAATCTAATATTTCAATTGCTGGTTTTACATCCATTGCGTAATATTGGTTTATTGAATCTTTAAAGTCTAAGGCATTTCTGTGGTTTAGTCCATGACAACCTATTTCGTGCCCGTCATTTGCCAGTTGTTTAAGCTTTTGAATCTGGTCGTCTGTTAAATTTTGCGGACGATTTATAAAAAACGTAGCTTTTATATTGTACTCATTAAATTTATCTCTGAAGTTATACCATTCATCAATATACTGGTCATCAAACGTGAAAACAATTCCACCTTTATCCTGGTTCCGCGAAGAGTTCTGGTTACTTAAGCATCCTGCCAGAAGGAGAATCAATATAAAATTGAAAAAATATTTAATGATAAAGTTTCTCATTTAACGGTAGTTTTATTTCGTTGCTGCCAATCATTTGAGCTATACACTATTTGAATTTCTTGTTCTGTTATATTTCTTAATACTTAGCTAAGATAATAGAAACGATGGCAGATATGGAACAAAATTCAGAAAAGGCCAAGAATTATTTGCTGTTGTGAATTAAAGAAGCGTATATTAGAGATTACCGGCCGGATATAACATAGAAGTTATAATTTTATAAAAAATTACCCATTTTAATCTAAAAAATAATGTAATCTTCTAAATTTGGTATCCGTACAATATGAATAGGAGATATGTATAAAATGCAATGCTTTAAAATTGCCCTGCTTATTATTCTGTTTGCTTACTCCAACAATTTAAAATCGCAGGAAGCAAATAAAGATGCATTATTTTTGATCCCAAATTTTGACTTCCCCTACGACATCAACAAACCTGATAAAACATGGAAACTTCCCGAAAAACTGATTGAAATTTCCGGGCTAGGGTATATCGATAAATACCGGCTGGCATGTATCCAGGACGAAAAAGGGAACATTTATATTTTTAACCTGTTAACCGGTGATGTAGAACGCAAAATAGATTTTGAAAAAGATGGAGATTTCGAGGGAATTGAAATTGTAAAAAACGACGCCTGGGTTCTGAAAAGCAATGGTACCGTGTACCGTGTTAAAAATTATTTAAATGAAAACAAAGACGATACTGAAAAATATCCCACTATCCTGACTAAAAAAAATGATGCAGAAGGAATATGTTACGATTCCTCATCAAAACAACTATTGATATGCTGCAAAGGTCACCCTTTTGTTGGTGACAGGAATGGAAAAAATTTTAAAGCTGTTTATACATTCAACCCAAAAACAAGATTACTTAATTTGGATCCGTATCTGTTAATTGAGCTTGATTTTATAAAGAACCTGAAAAATTACAATACCATAACCCAATGGGGAGTTGAGCTGCTTGCCAATCTGGATGATGCAAAGGGAGATCTCACTTTTCAACCATCGGGTATAGCTATTCATCCCATAACACAAGACATATACATTTTAGCTGCCGTAGGAAACCTCTTAATGGTTTATTCTCCTGAGAAAGAAATAAAAGCGATTATTAAATTGAAGACCAAAACTCACCCACAACCCGAAGGAATCTGCTTTAGCCCGGATGGGACTCTTTACATTTCAAGTGAAGGGAAAGACAAAAGCGGACGCATATCTGAATTTAAGTTCACCCCACTCAATAACACCAGATGATGAAACCAGGAAAGCATATCATTCATATAATATTAACCTACTTATTTTGTGCATCATCAATTACAATATCAGCACAAAAAACGTTTTATTCCCCTGAAAACAAAGATTGGCAAAAAGAAATACCGGCCCCCCCCGGAACAAAGATGTATTCTATCTTTCTGATTGGAGATTTAAAACGCCCTTTCGAAAATGAAAATCTTGATTTATTAAAGACCCAACTGGAAAAAGAAGGGGAAAAAAGCACGCTTGTTGTTCTGGGAGATATTGTTTACCCCAATGGAATGCCTGATAACAAAGAGCCGGGATTTGCAGAAGCGGTAAACAAACACAATGCCATTTTGAATCGCATAAAAGATTATCCCGGCAATATTATTTTTCTACCGGGCAATCACGACTGGGCGAAAGGGGATGCCGCCGGATGGCAATCGGTACTTCAACAGGAAGAATACATTGAAACATTTTTAAACAGGGGAAACACTTATGTGCCCGATGAGGGATGCCCGGGACCGGTAGAAATTCCTTTAACGAACGATATTACGCTTATCGTTATCAATTCGCAGTGGTGGTTGCAGAAATTCGAAAAACCAGAACTGGACGATGATTGCGATATTGAAGATGAAAACGACCTCTATATTCAAATTGAAGATGCCATTCGGCGAAACAGCGGTAAAAAGATAGTGTTTGCCACACATCATCCGCTGTTTAGCGTGGGAAACCACGGCGGGTATTTCCCCTTTAAAATGAATATCTTTCCTTTAACCGATACACATTCATCGCTATACATTCCCCTGCCCGGATTCTTTTACACAGGTTACCGAAAATATTTTGGAGAGCCGCAAGATTTGGCCAATCCGGATTACAAAGCATTCAAAAAAAACCTGCTTGAAATCCTTGAAAAGTACCCAAATATAATTTATGCCGCCGGGCATGAGCACAATTTGCAATATTTTAAAAAGGACAGTTTGTTTCATATTGTTAGTGGTGGTGGCGGAGAAGGAACATTTATTGCCGCTCGCAAACACGAAGCCGACTTTGCAGCAGAATCAACCGGGTTTGCAAAAATTTCTTTTTATGAAAATGGGGATGTTTGGCTGCAATTTTTCAGGCCTGACAAAAACAAGGGAGAACAAATACTATTTGCTAAAAAACTCTATTCCAAAACTTTGTTTGACCCAACGAAAAAAGAAGATATACTCGAAAATATCAGTTACCGTGATAGTGTTGTCCGGGTAAAATTGAGCGACCAGTATATGAAAGGTAAGTTTCATCGCTTCTTAATGGGCGATAATTACCGAGATGTATGGAATACTGAAGTTAGCTTCCCTGTGTTTGACATTGGTGCTGAAAAAGGCGGGCTTTCCATTATAAAAAGAGGCGGCGGACAACAAACCCGTTCTGTTCGGTTGGAAGACAAAAATGGGAAAGAATATGTGTTGCGATCTGTAAATAAATTTGTAGAAAAGGCTCTTTCTGAAGAAATGCAGAATACCATTGCTGTTGATGTTGTTCAGGATGGTATTTCAGCATCTCACCCGTATGCTGCAATTACAATTCCTAAACTGGCAGATGTTGCCGGGGTAATGCACACGAACCCAAAAATGGTTTGGGTTCCCGACGACCCGCGACTTGGCATATACAGAGAAGATATTGCCAACGGGGTATTTTTGTTTGAAGAACGTCCGGATGGCGATCGTCGCGACATGGCAAGTTTTGGCAACTCCGAGGATATTGTAAGCACTGCAAAAACCATAAAAAAAACCAATGACAAGCACGACCATATTGTGGATCAGAAAGCCGTTTTGCGTGCACGGTTATTTGACATTTTGCTTAACGACTGGGATCGCCACGATGACCAGTGGCGCTGGGCAACATTCAGAAAAGATGGCGAGAAAATTTATCGCCCCATTCCCCGCGATCGCGACCAGGTATATTTTGTAAACGAAGGTCCGCTGATGTGGATTGCTTCACGAAAATGGGCAGTACGAAAGTTTCAGGGATTTGATAACACAATAAAAGATGTTGTGGGACTTGGCTTCAACTCCCGTTATTTCGACAGGGCTTTTCTTTCTGAACCCAATTTACAGGACTGGATAACAACCGCAGAGAACATAAAGGAAAGTGTTACTGATTCAGTTATTCATGCGGCAATAGAAGAACTTCCTCCTGAAATTTATACTATCTCCGGGCCTGATATTGAACAAAAATTAAAAGCAAGAAGAGACGCATTACCAAAATATGCCGAAGAGTTTTACCGTTCTCTTTCAAAGGAAGTTGATGTAGTGGGGACAGACGAACCCGATTTATTTCATGTGCAACGAATGGAAAACGGAAATACAAAAGTGGAAATTTTTGCTCTGAGCGATAAAAAAGGAGAAGTAAAAGAAAAACTTTTTGAAAGGACATTTCTTCCGAATGAAACAAACGAAATAAGGCTTTACGGATTGAAAGACAAAGACGAATTTGAACTGGAAGGAGAGGCTGCCAAGGGAATTAAGGTCAGAATTATTGGAGGAAAAAATAATGACAAGATTAATGATAAATCGAATGTAAAAGGGCTTGGAAAGAAAACCATTGTTTACGAAAGAAAAGACAAAAAGAACAAGCTACAACCAGGCAATGAGACCAGAGTTCATTTGAGCAAGAAGAAAAGCATTGATAATTACAACCGCAAGCAATTTAAATTTGACAAAGTTATGCCGCTGGCAACCGGAGGTTATAATATTGACGATGGTGTTTTTATTGGTGCAGGTGTAAGTATTAAAAATTACAATTTCAGGGACTCAACATTTCATCAGATAACCGCAAAAACTGCTTTTCAAACGGGCGCTTTTGAACTAAAATACAAAGGACTGATGACTTCAATATCTCAGGTTTTCGATTTTAAGTTAAATGCATATTTAAGTATTCCCAGAAGTATTGATAATTATTACGGTCCGGGAAATGAAACACAAAAATTGACTGATAGCAAACGCTTTTACCGGGTAAGATATTTCTACGGATGGTTAAATCCGCGTTTATATCACCAGATAAATCCATCATTAAGTTATTCGGTTGGGGCTTTTTTCCAACATTACGAAGTTACAGATACAACCAACCGGTATATTGCACAGCTCTACCCGGATATACTTTCTGAATCAGATTATGCAGAGCATAGTTACGCAGGGTTGAATGCAGCGTTTACGATAGATACAAGAGACGACAAAACATTGCCCAAACGTGGTATCTACTGGGACACAAAAGCCACAGCTTTTCATAGTTTGAAGGATGAGAATGACGATTTTGTAAAACTACAGTCAGACCTGAGCTTCTACCTGAGTTTCCAGAAAGACCCAAGATTTGTTTTTGCCGGACGTATTGGCGGTGCAACGAATTTAGGCGATTATGATTTCTTTCATTCAAACTTTCTGGGAAGAAAAACCAATTTGCGCGGCTTTCGAAATAACCGGTTTGCCGGCGACAAATTATTTTATCAGAACACCGAAATAAGAATGAAACTAAAAAACATTCATAACTATTTGTTTAACGGACAAGCAGGAATACTTTTATTCAATGACTTAGGCCGGGTTTGGATAAAAGGAGAAGATTCAAATAAATGGCATAACGGATATGGCGCCGGACTATGGGTTTCGCCTTTTAATGCAGCAGCGGTAACATTAACATACGGCAAATCAAAAGAAGATAATTTGATTGATTTTACGTTTAGTTATTTATTTTAGTATCAAAGAACTAAAACATTATTGTATTAATATATAGATTTAAGAAATTAGAACAGAGTGGTGAGTTATGAGAATTAAAACATTGGAGCAACAAGCAGCGAGTCGAATCTTAATACTTGATCCTTGGTTCTGAAAAACAGTATCTTAAACATTAATTAGATAATAAACATTCTTCAATGAGCAATACAGATACAAAACTGGTAGATGAGGCAGCAGAATTTGTTCAGAAATTCCTGGAGGAAAATTTATCAGACAAATTTACATTCCATAATATCGATCATACTAAATATGTGGTAGAAAAAGCGGAATACATTGGAAAGAATGCCGGATTAAGCGACGAAGAAATCATTCTTATAAGAATAGCCGCCTGGTTTCATGATATTGGCTATGCAATTGATATTATAGAGCATGAGAAAGTTGGCGCTGAAAAAGCAGAAGAATTCCTCAAATCAAAGGGAATAGAGGAAGCCCAGATTACAAAGGTAAAAGAAGCTATTCTGTCAACAAAAATAACGACACAGCCACATACATTGATGGGAAAGGTTCTTTGCGATGCAGATCTTTCTCATATGGCCGAAAAGGACTATTTTGACAGGATTGAAAAGATGAGACAGGAATGGAAAAACTATTCCTGTAAAAAGGTGTGCAAAAGAATATTCTTTAGCAAATCTGAAGAATTTTTCAAAAAATTTTGTTACCACACTGATTTTGCCAAAGAAAAACTGGGCCCCAAAAAACAAGAAAACCTGGAAAAAATAATAAAGCTTAAATATATGCTTGAACAAAAAAAAGAACAGGAGTTGCTTGAAAAAGCAAAAACGGGAAAGAAGAAAAAAGGATATTCCCGTGGCGTTGAGTCTATGTTTAGGTTAACTGCCCGCAATCAAATTAACCTAAGTTCTATTGCCGATAATAAATCCAACATTCTAATTTCGGTAAATGCTATCATCATTTCCATTATTATGTCGATATTAATAACCCGTTTTGAAGAAACTCCAAACCTGATTTTACCCACGTTGATATTTTTACTTTTTTCGGTAGTTACCATTATTTTTGCCATTTTATCCACACGCCCCAACATTTCCTCTGGTACTTTTACAAAAGAAGATATTAAACAGAATAAGGTAAACCTGCTGTTCTTTGGAAACTTCTATAACATGAACCTCGACGAATATGAATGGGGAATGGAAGAGCTAATGAAAAACGATGAATATTTATATTCAACAATGATTAAAGATCAATACTTTCTGGGAAAAGTATTAGCAAGAAAATACAAACGACTGCGCATTGCCTACAATGTTTTTATGACAGGGATAATTGTTTCTGTAATTGCATTTGTCCTTGCCTTTATTAATATCTAAACATTGTATAAATGCCATTTCAAACCGAACGACTTCTCTTTGTAAAAGAGAGAATAGACCTGATTATTTCCAAAGTCAGGGAGATGGAGGAAGCTTACAAAGAAGAGATTGAGAATGTCCACCCGATATATCGCAAAAGTGCTCTTAACCTGGTTCATTACCTTGCGTTTCGTAGTTTCGACATAGATGAATTACAGGAACACCTTCGCGATTTGGGATTAACCAGCCTTTCGCACATAGAAGCACATGTATTAAAAAGCCTGCTTTCTATGAGCTCTATTCTAAACCAGTTGCTGGGACACCCGACCCCACTCAAACGCAAAGGAATTATTTCATTTAAAAAAAGTGAAAAAATTCTAAGTAGGAACACCCGACTGATGTTTGGATACAAATCGAAAAAAAGGCGGACCCGTATTATGGTTACGCTCCCCGAAACTGCTGCCGAAGACAGGGATTTTGTTAGCCGGCTTTTAAAGTCGGGGATGAACAGCGCTCGTATTAATTGTGCCCACGATGACAGGGAAACCTGGGGGAAAATAATTCAAAATGTGAGAACCATTAGTGAAAAGCAATTAAAAAATTGCAAAGTAATGATGGATTTGGGTGGGCCGAAATTACGAACCGGTTCGATAAAACCCGGCCCGAAAATCGTTCATATAAAACCTGAAAAAGATGTTTCCGGAAATGTAATTAATCCTGCCAGAATTTGGATTGCCCCGCCCGATTTTATACTGCCTGATAATATTTCAATCCATATTCCCGTAAATGAAGAATGGTTCAGAGAAATAAAAAGAGGAGATATTATACGCTTAAATGATACCCGGAATAAAAAGGTAGATATAACTGTTGGCGGGAGAAAAGGAAATGGTCGTGAAGGATTTTGTTTTACTTCTGCTTATGTTTCTACTGGTACTGAACTTCAACTTTTTGGCCCCGATAAATCAGAAAAGGCTAAAGATACAGTGGGGGAATTATTACCGATCGAACAATATATCCCGCTCAAAATAAATGATACGCTTATTTTACACAAAAATCCTGACCCTGGCGAACCGGGGCAATACGACGAAAATGGAATTTTAACTCAATCTGCTCATATTTCATGCACTTTGCCCGAAATCTTTAGCGATGTCAAGGTAGAAGAACCCATATTTTTTGATGATGGAAAAATTGAGGGAGTTATTGAAAATGTTAAAAGCGACGAACTGAACATTAGAATAACTTATGCAAAAGACACAGGAAGTAAGTTAAAATCTGACAAAGGGATTAATCTCCCACACAGCAATTTGAATATGAGTGGATTAACCCCGAAAGACAAAATTGATTTGGAATTTGTGGCTCAATACGCCGACACAGTGAATTTTTCGTTTGTAAATAATGAAAATGATGTGCAGGAATTGCTGGATGAGCTGGAGAAATACGAAAGTACTATTGGCATTATTCTAAAAATTGAAACGCAAAAAGGGTTTAAAAACCTACCGCGTATTCTTTTAAAAGCAATGCAAACTTTCCCGATTGGAGTGATGATTGCCCGTGGCGATTTAGCTATTGAAACCGGATGGAAGAATTTTGCAAGTATTCAGGAAGAGATCCTACGTATTTGTGAAGCTGCGCATGTTCCCGATGTTTGGGCAACACAGGTATTGGAAAATCTGGCAAAAAAAGGAGTCCCTTCTCGCGCCGAAATAACCGATGCGGCTCTGGCTCAGCGCGCTGAATGTGTAATGCTAAATAAGGGCGCTTACATTGAAAAAGCAGTTAAAATGCTCGACCGTATTTTACGGCGTATGCAACATTTTCAAAAAAAGAAAGAAACAGTATTACCAAAACTGGAAGATGCAGAAAATTTACACCTGTCTCATGATAAGTTTGATATTTAAATCCAATTTTTTAAAACAACAATAGAATACGTCCATTATGCAGCCCGAAAATTTAATTAGTAAATGCGACAATCCAGAGACTTATGAAGACTTTCGAAAAATGGTTACAGGAAGCTTTAAAATTTCTTCTGTAACCAAATTGTAACCAAAACGGGCCTGAAAGTGGCATTTTGGGGTCTTTTAATGGCATACACCGAAAAATAAAAAACCGTGCAAGTATCTGACTTACACGGTTTTTTATCATTTGACAGTTTTTGTCTTTTTGTACTGGCTCCCCAGGTAGGACTTGAACCTACGACCTACGGATTAACAGTCCGCCGCTCTAACCAACTGAGCTACTAGGGAAGGTATTTTCGTTGAACGTTTGCTTTTAAAGCGATGCAAAAATAATAGCTTTTACGAAAAGAAAAAATATTTTTGCAAAAAATATTTGAATAAGATGAAGAACGATAAGAAGAAGAACATACCAGCTGTATTGGGCGTTGGAAATGCCTTGATGGATGTAATTACCCTGTTGGAGAATGATAGTATTTTAGACGCGTTTGGACTTCCGCGCGGAAGTATGACACTTGTAGATGCAATATTATCAGGGGAAATTTATTCAGCTACCAGTTTATTAAAGAAGGAGTTAACCAACGGGGGATCAGCAGCAAATACCATACGCTCGCTGGCTGCATTGGGAGGTAAGTGTGGTTATCTGGGGAAAATTGGCAATGATGAACTGGGACAAGCTTTTAAAGATGGCTTTGAGAGAAATGGCATCAAAACGCATTTAGCATTCAGTGATAAAGATACAGGAAGAGTGATGGGATTAATTAGCACTGATTCTGAACGTACAATGGCTACTTATCTTGGAGCTGCAGCTGATTTAATTCCATCTGATTTTAGTTCAGCAATTTTTAGTAATTACCAATACCTTTATATGGAAGGTTATCTGGTACAGAACCATGAATTAATAAAAACCGGATTTGAAATGGCAAAAGCTGCCGGAATAAAAACGGCCATCGATTTAGCTAGTTTTAATGTGGTTGAGGAAAATATCGATTTTCTGAAGGAATTAATCAGGAAAAGTGTAGATATTGTTTTTGCCAATGAAGAAGAAGCGCACGCTTTAACCGGAAAATTGCCGGAGCAAGCGTTGGTTGATATTGCAGAGATGTGTGATTTGGCAATTGTCAAAGTTGGGAAAGATGGTTCATTTATAAAACGAGGCTCTGAAAAAATTAAAGTAAATGGAATTCCTGTAAAAGCAATTGATACAACAGGTGCCGGCGATAGTTATGCCGCTGGATTTTTATATGGATTAACCCAGGAGTTTTCACTTGAAAAATGTGGAAACATTGCATCGTTAGTTGCCGGGAAAGTAGTTGAAGTTTTGGGAGCCAATCTGCCGGATTCTACATGGGATGAAATCAATAAGAAAATTGAGGAAATGGACTAAAAAAGTCCGTGGATTTGAGCATCTATTTTATCAATAATAAAGCTCAGATCCTCGGGGTTTTCCGTAAAGTCAAGGTCGTCGACATTAACTATCAGGAGTTTTCCCATCTTATATCCTTTTGTCCAGGTTTCATACCGCTCATTTAATTGCTTGAGGTAATCGAGCCGGATAGAATTTTCATATTCGCGCCCGCGCTTCTGGATCTGATTTACCAGCGTTGGAATTGATGCCCGGAGATAAATAAGTAAATCTGGTGGTTGGATTAAACTGACCATTAAGTCGAAAAGCGTTTTGTAGTTGGTAAAATCACGTGTGCTCATTAACCCCATGCTGTGAAGGTTAGGGGCAAAAATCTCGGCATCTTCGTAAATTGTCCGGTCCTGAATGATTGTTTTTCCGGATTTGCGGATGTCAATAATTTGTTTAAACCGGGAATTCAGAAAGAAAACCTGTAAATTAAATGACCACCGTTGCATGTCGTTATAAAAATCATTTAAATATGGATTTTCATCCACATCTTCGTAATGAGGAGTCCATTTGTAATGTTTCGCCAGCAATTCGCTCAATGTTGTTTTTCCGGCTCCAATGTTTCCAGCTACTGCAATATGCATATTTTTTCAATTTGAGAATCTAAAGTACAAAAAAATGGTTTTAGACGGCCAACATTTTTAACAGCTCGTCCAGATATTTTCGATTGTTTGATAACCTGGGAATTTTATTTTGCCCTCCAACTTTGCCTTTTTGTTTCATCCAGTTAAAAAATGTTCCCTTGGGGGCTACAACAATGTGTGGCCTTTCCAGTGTGATGTTTTTATGTCTCTTTGCTTCATAATCGGAGTTAAGGGTTTGTAATGAATGATCCAGTATTTTTGTAAAATGTTCCAGGTCATCAGGTTCTTTCTCAAACTCAATTATCCATTGGTGGGCACCTTTTTGGTTGTCGGCCATAAAAACAGGACCTGCCGTATATTCATTTACTACAGCTTTTGTATGGCTGCATGCAATTTGAAGTGCTTTTTCGGCATTGTCTATAATTACTTCTTCACCAAAAGCATTAATAAAATGTTTTGTCCTTCCTGTGATTTTTATTTTGTAAGGATATTTACAGGTAAATTTAATTGTATCTCCAATTACATAACGCCACAATCCGGCATTGGTGGAAATAACCATTGCATAATTCTCGTTTAGCTCTACTTCTTCCAAACTCAGTACTCTGGGATTTTCTTTGTCCCAATCTTTCATAGGAATGAATTCGTAGTACACGCCATAGTCGATCATCAGCAGCATATCATCCCGGTGAGGATTATCCTGAATGCCAAAAAAACCTTCAGAAGCATTGTATGTTTCCATATAATGCATTTGTTCCGAAGGGATTATTTTTTTGTACTGTTCGCGGTAAGGCTCAAAATTCACACCGCCGTGAACAAAAACTTCCATGTTTGGCCAAACCTCCAGAATATTGCTTTTTCCTGTTTTTTCAAGAACCCGTTTTAATAAAACAAGGTACCATGAAGGAACTCCTGCAAAAGAGGTTACATTTTGATCCAGCGAGGTATCAATTATCTTTTCAATTTTCTCTTCAAATTCCTCAATCAGTGCAATTTCTGCAGGCGGAATACGGATGAAATCAGTCCAGAAAGGAACATTTTCAATTAAAATTGCCGACAAATCACCGTAATAGGAATTGTTGCTAAAGTTGTTTATCCGGTGGCTTCCTCCAAGGGTAAGCGCTTTTCCTTTTAACACTTTCGTTTCAGGATAATTTTTTATGTAAGAGGCAAAAACATCTTTTGGGCCACGCATATGGCAATCTTCCAGCGATTCTTTTGTTACAGGGATAAATTTGCTTTTATCGCTTGTCGTTCCCGACGACTTTGCAAACCATTTCACCTCTCCCGGCCATAAAAGATCCTTCTCGCCTTCGCGTAAACGTTCTATATATGGGCGAATGTCGTTGTAATTCTGAAGCGGCACTGTTTGCTGAAAATCTTTAACCGAAGAGATTTCGGCAAAATTGTATTTTTTCCCCCATTCGGTGCGTTTGGCATTATTTAGTAAACTAAAGAGGGTTTCGTTTTGAATTTCATGCGGGTGTTCACGGTACAACTGGATTTGGTATATCCTTTTTATATTAATCCATGTAATTACAGAGTTGATTAGCGACATTTGTCTGTTTTCAAATTTAGAATCCAAATTTAGGAATATTTTATTATTTTATTTTACGAAAATAGGGCCTTGCCAAATTGTTTTCTTAAAAGTAGAAAAGAGGAATTAGTTTATATTTTGAGTTTCAGTAGAGTTACTGTTCCTTTTTTTAATGCAGTTGAATACCTATTTTTACACAAAATAAATCGTTAGCAATAAAATGAATTACATTGATATTGTTCTGGCCCTAATTCTGGTCTTATCAGGCATTAGTGGATTCAGAAGAGGGTTAATTGCCGAGTTGGCTTCATTGGCAGCTTTGATTCTTGGTATTTGGGGAGCCATCGAATTTTCTGATGTTACTACAGATTTTTTGGTTGAGAATTTTGACTGGAAGTCAGAGCATTTAAATATCATTTCTTTCATTATAACATTTGTTGTTATTGTAGTTCTGGTGCATATTGTTAGCGGGGTGGTAAATAAAATGGTTGAAGCTGTAATGCTTGGTTTTTTAAACCGTTTGGCCGGGCTGATTTTTGGAATTGTGAAAGCCTCCCTTATTTTAAGTATTGTATTGGTGGTGTTTGATAAAATTGATAACGATGTGGAGATTTTGTCGCCGGAGCTAAAAAGCGAATCACGAATGTATGAACCAATTCGGAATCTGGCTCCGTCGCTTTTCCCTTTTATTCATTCCTGGGAAGATGCTGAACCATCAAAAAGCAGAAGTAATGAAGTGGCCTGAGTTTATAAGAAGGAAGCGGAATGCAGTTTCTTATGAAAATGTAACCTGCCAAAACTGTGAAACACATTTTAGTGGCCACTTTTGTCCTAATTGCGGGCAGTCGGTAAATGAATACGATAAACCTTTTTCATTTATTTTTTACAATTTTCTGGGGGATTTTTTTGCTTTTGATACCCGTTTCTTTACTACTTTTTTTTACATGGTGTTTAAACCTGGATTTTTATCAGAAGAATATTTTGCCGGACGGCGGGTTCGTTATACTCCTCCGTTTCGTATTTTTATTTTTGTGAGTTTTGTTTTGTTTTTTCTTTTGCAGATAACCACAAACAGAGGAATTGTAAAAGTACTCGATACTTCTTTTCCTGAGGAAGGAGAGCTGGCTGTTGATTCTATTTCTGTTTCATTGGCAGACTCAATTATTAAAGAGGTTGTTGGTAGTACAGGAATTGCCCCAAAAGACACAACTGCCACAGTGGAACTTAATGGCGAAACATTTAGTGGCGTAAGCAATGCGCGCGGAGTTCTGGGAAAACTGGCAGAGCATTTCGATAAGAAGTTGGAAAGGGAAGAAGACCCTCTGAAAAAAACAAAATGGCGTAAATATAGCCAGCTTTGCAGGATGCCGGAGCAAGCCGTAGCTCAAAGCCTTAAATATATGTCGTGGGCTTTTTTTCTGTTGCTGCCTTTTTTTGCCCTCATTTTAAAATTGTTTTATATACACCAAAGGAAGTTCTATATGAGGCATCTTGTTTTTTCCATTCATTTGCATTCATTTATTTTTATTGCCTATTCGCTTGTTCTAGCTGCCTATTTGGTATTTAACGTGAATATATCTTATTTCATATTATTTGTTATCTTCTTTTGGGTACCAATATATTCTGTTTTGGCGCTTAAAAAGTTCTACGTTCAGGGATTAGGTAAAACATTGGTGAAATTTACAGGAATCTGTGTTTTATACAATTTTGTTTTTTGGGCAGTGGTTATTACTGTATTTATAGAAGCCTTAAATATTACCTAGTTCCAGGTTTTTTATAAGTCCTTCATCTGAATAACAATTTGCATTTTATATCTTTGCGCAAATTTTTTAAAACTTTTTCTGATGAATTTTGTGAACGAGTTGAAATGGAGAGGCATGTTACACGATGTAATGCCCGGAACAGAAGAGCAGTTAAGCAAGGAAATGACTTCGGCCTATGTTGGAATCGACCCTACTGCGGATTCCTTACACATTGGCCACCTGGTGAGCGTTATGATGTTGAAGCACCTTCAGATTGCAGGGCACAGACCTATTGCTCTTATTGGCGGGGCAACCGGAATGATTGGCGATCCATCCGGAAAATCACAGGAGCGTAACCTTCTCGATGAACCAACTTTACGACATAATCAGGAATGTTTAAAAAAGCAACTTGCCAAGTTCCTTGACTTTGATAGTGGCGAAGAAAATGCAGCTCTTTTGGTGAATAATTACGACTGGATGAAAGAGTTTTCTTTCCTGGAGTTTATCCGCGATATTGGCAAACACATTTCAGTTAATTATATGATGGCCAAGGACAGTGTGAAAAAACGTCTTGGTGAGGAGTCTAAATCAGGAATGTCTTTTACCGAATTTACTTACCAGTTAGTTCAGGGATACGATTTCCTGTACTTAAATGAACATTTTGCTTGTAAGTTACAGATGGGAGGTTCTGACCAGTGGGGAAATATAACTACCGGAACTGAATTAATTCGCAGAAAGGGCAGAGGGGAAGCTTTCGCGATGACTTGTCCGCTAATTACAAAAGCAGATGGAAGTAAGTTTGGAAAAACGGAGAGTGGAAATGTTTGGCTCGATCCGGAGCGTACTTCTCCATATGCTTTTTATCAGTTTTGGTTAAACACATCTGATGAAGATGCTGAACGTTATATTAAGATATTTACTCTTTTGTCGAAAGATGAAATTGATGGTCTGATAGCAGAACATAAGGAAGCGCCGCACGCTCGTGTTCTTCAGAAAAAGCTGGCAGAAGAGGTTACAACTTTGGTGCACTCGAAAGAAGACTACGAAATGGCTGTGGAAGCATCACAAATATTATTTGGAAAAGGAACTGCTGAGCAATTGCGGAAACTGAATGAAAGTACATTCCTTGCGGTTTTTGAAGGTGTGCCGCAGTTTTCTGTTGCAAAATCGGAAATTGAAGCCGGAGTAAATGTGATTGATCTCCTGGCCGAAAAAACAGATATTTTCCCTTCAAAAGGAGAATTAAGAAGAACTATCAACGGGAATGGGTTAAGTATAAATAAGGAAAAGGCTTCGGATCCGGAACTGGTTGTGGACAGTAGTTTCCTTATTGGCAATAAATACATTCTTGCACAGAAGGGGAAAAAGAACTACTATTTGATAATTGCAGAATAAAAGTTTTGCAATCTTGTTTTAACGATACTAAAAAGCATTTCGTTTCGTTGAAATAGTGCGATTGAATTGAAACCACATCTTATGAAACACAGCAAATATTTTTTCTCTCAGGCTATTATTTCGGCGGAAGGACGCAAAGCCAGCAGGGAAGATATAATGGGCTGGGGTAGAATTATGTCGCTCAATAAAATTGAAAATCATATTAACAATAAAAAATTAGAGGAGTGAATAATTTCTTTGATAATCAGCGTATCCTTAACCTTGTTTGGAAACGAAAATTGCATTTTGTAATAATAGGACTGATTGCCATTGTGCTTTCTTCCATTTTTTCAGGGCCTGTGTTTATTCAGCCAAAGTTTAAATCGATGGTTCGGATTTATCCTTCAAATATAACGCCGGTGAGTAACGAATCGGAAACAGAGCAAATGCTGGAAGTTGTCAATTCAAACGATATTAAGTTGAAAATGATTAGTGCATTTGATCTGGGCAATGTATATTCCATAAGTAAAGAGGATCCTGAATATATGTCGTTGTTGCTTTTTCTTTATGATAAAAATGTAAAGACACAGAAAACGGAATATGAGACGGTAGAAATTGATGTGCTTGATCAGGATCCGCAACGGGCAGCTGATATGTGCGATTCCATTGTCCGGTTTTATAACGACAAGATGATGGCGATTCAGAAAAACAAAAGTATTGAGCGGGTTAAGATTACTTCTAATAATTTGAAACGAAGATATAATGAACTGGATTCTGTGAAATCAGAACTTAGCATACTTCGGGCAAAATATGATATTCTAAGTATTGAAGAACAAGTTCCGGAGGTCACCCGTGGTTATATGACAGCTCTTGCCGAAGGGCGCGGAGCTGCGTCTGACACAAAGAAAATTAAAGAAATATATGATAACCTGACCGAAAAATCGGCTGATGCAGAGTGGCTGGAAACAAGGTTCGATTATCTTCAGGTAGCTATTGATACATTAACCAAACGTCATGATCGATATTTGTCAGATTATGAAAATGACATGTCGTACTCGCATGTCGTAGAATATCCCTTTGCAGCTGATAAAAAATCTTATCCAATACGTTGGTTGATTGTTGTGTTTGCGACTGTGTCGGCAGTTTTTCTTGCTTTATTGGTTTTTCTGGTGCTTGATTATCGAAAAGAAGATTAGTGTGGTACGAAATCCGGTCATAAAACTGACTCTTTTTTATTTTATTTCAATAAGCTTTGTCCTGCTAAATTTATGGTTTGTTGTTCGTAAAGATACAATGATGTTTAATGCTATGCCCCTTGTTTTGGGCATTGTGTTACTGGCTGTGTTTTCGTTTGATAAAATTATTTATATCGTTACTTTTTTTACCCCTTTTTCAATTGCACTTCGTGAGGCAATCCCATGGCTAAGTTTTGATATGTACCTGCCAACCGAGCTTTTGCTGTTTGGAGTACTCATTCTATTCATGCTAAAGGTACTTCACGAAAGAAGTTTTGACCGTCGTATTCTATTGCACCCCGTTTCAATGGCTATTTTTTTTAATCTGTTCTGGATTTTATTAACCAGTTGTACCAGTAGTATGCCGTTGGTATCGTTCAAGTTTTTATTGTCTAGAGTCTGGTTTGTGGTGGGATTGTATTTTATTATGGCCAAGATATTTAGCGAAGGCAGAAATCTCGAAAAATTTGTTTGGTTGTATGCCATTCCTTTAGTTGTGGTAATTTTTTATTCAACCATTCGCCATTTGGAATATGGATTATGGGATAAACAAGCGGCTCATTTTGTTGTAAGGCCTTTTTACAATGATCATACGGCATATGGCGCTATTCTTGCCTTTTACCTGCCTTTTCTGGCTATGTTTTCTTTTAGTAAATTGTATACAGGCAAAATACGTATTGTTTCTTTAGGGGTATTTGGCATTATTTTAATGGGATTTATTCTTTCTTACAGCCGGGCAGCCTGGGTGAGTATGGTTGTGGCGCTTACTGTTTTGGGTATTGTGAAATTAAAAATTAGGTTTCGCACATTAATACTTGTTACTGTTCCTGCATTAGTCATTTTTTTTGCTTTTCAAACACAAATACTTATGCGGCTGGAGCAAAACTCAAAACAGTCGTCGGCTGATTTGAGAACACATGTTTCTTCCATTTCCAATATTACAACTGATGCATCGAACCTGGAGCGAATTAACCGCTGGAGTTGTGCAATTCGTATGTTTAAAGACCGGCCTGTATTTGGTTATGGTCCCGGCACTTATATGTTTCAATATGCACCTTATCAGTTAAACAAAGATCGTACGATAATAAGCACCAACTCCGGAGATGGAGGAAACGCACATAGTGAATATCTTGGTCCTTTGTCTGAATCAGGGATTTTAGGATTATTTACTTTCTTACTTATTATCGGCAGCGTAATATATACGGCTGTTCATGCATATACGAGGTTAACCGATAGCCGGTTAAAGTTATTTGTACTTACTGCATTGATTGGATTAACAACATATTATGTTCATGGTTTCTTGAATAACTTTCTGGACACTGATAAACTCTCAGTACCATTCTGGGGATTTACAAGTATGATTGTGGCCATTGATCTTTACTCCCGAAAAGTGCAGGCACAAAAAAATCCGAACTTGTAACCCGGATTCTCTGTTCAATTTTTGCAAATATCTCTATTGTTTTACACGTTCGCTGTATGACCGGTCGCGTGTATCAACTTTTATAACTTCGCCCTGGTTTATAAACATTGGAACCATTATCTCAGCTCCGGTTTCCAAAGTAGCTGGTTTTAATGCAGTAGAACTGGCTGTGTTTCCTTTTTCACCTTCAATGGTAAACGTTACTTCCAGTTCTACGAATGGAGGCAATTCTACAGTTAATGGTGTTTCTGTTTCTGCATGGAAATTAACTTCAATGATCTGTCCTTCTTTTAGTAAATCAGCATTGTCTATCATTTCTTCAGAAATCGAAACCTGTTCAAATGTTTCTGTGTGCATAAAATTTAGGCCCATTTCATCTTTGTAAAGATACTGATAAGGACGTCTTTCAATGCGTACCGTTTCAATTTTTACTCCCGAAGAGAATGTGTTATCAATAACTTTCCCGGTTTTTACATTTTTTAATTTGGTCCGTACAAAAGCCGGACCTTTTCCAGGCTTTACATGCTGAAATTGTATAATTGTAAAAAGTTGGCCGTTGTATTCTATACACAAACCGTTTCTAAAATCTGCTGTTGTAGCCATGAATTATTCTTTAACTTTTTTTAAACGCTGCAAAAATAAACAAATCGGTTAAAAATCAATGCATTCAAAATACATTTAGGGATTTTTTTACTTCTTAGCGTGTAATTTGTTCTTCTCCATCAATCTTATAACTCTTAAGTACGGCCCTGAGTGCTCCCACCCGCATGTCGAATTCCAGCAAAACAGGAACTTTGTTTTCTTTTGAGATAAAGAATTCCAGCCCGTCGGAGCGATTCAACAGTTTACCTTTATCTACAACGGGCGACAATACATAACATTCAATATCTCCCAGGTCGGTTGAAACTTTTCTCTGTCCTTCATAATTTATTGAAACGTTTGAAATTTTATCTGCATGAAATGTAGGAAGAGTTACATTATGGCCGGCCTCCAGGTTGTCCATTAAGTGTTTATTCACAAAGTAGAAAAAAACAGATACAATATCCGTGAGTGTGTCTGGCACAGCCATCCATCCACTGCGCTGGCTGTTTATCGAATCAATTTCGGGGTAGAAAAGCGTTTGATTGTACCAGCGATATTTCTTTTCTTTTATGTTTCTTATTGATTTCAGCGGAAGAAGAGTTTCTGCATCTACGGTAGTAATATATTCATCATCTACACCAAAAAGTTTATTGGTTAGCCCCGTTGTTCTTCCAATCAAATGATACTGGATTGCTTTTTTGTTATTGAAAATAGTATCTGTAATGATGAAACGTGCTTCTCCTCCTTTTATAAAACCAAATTTCAAATCGAAAAGAATGCTTTCTTTTTTTGCCCAGGTCACCGAGGAGGCAATCAGAATTGAAAATAGTACTAGCACGATTTTTTTCATTGTATATTGTTTTTAGCCTTGGTGTTTTAATATTTTATTTTTGGGAATTGTTGCAACAAAATTCTTTAGGTAGAAAGGTTCAAAATATGCAACGTTTTCAAATTCACCATTGTTATATTTTGTTTCGGCTAAATTTTGCATAAATCGTGCCGAAGTTTTTACAGGGCCTTCAAATTGGGCGTTGGGATGGGTGAGAAGATTTCTGCATTTTTCAGCTCCGTTGCCAAAAAATAAGATCTTATTATCCTTCAGATAAGATGCGTAAGAATTTTCGTTAATAATTTCTGCGGAAACCGGTTGTATATTTTCTCCTTTCATATTGTAGAGCGCAGTATAAACTTCCATTCGCCGGGCATCAATCATCGGACAAAAAAGCAGATTGTTGGCAGAAACAGAACTAAAGCCGGCAAGGTTTTGACTGGTATAAAAGCCTAAAGCATCAAGAGAACCAATGGCAATTAAGGGAATGTCAAGGGCGTAGCACAAACCTTTTGCCACCGAAACACCAATTCGTAACCCCGTGTATGAGCCCGGGCCTTTACTCACTGCAATTGCATCCAGTGTATTCATCTCCAGGCTATTTTCATTGAAAAGTTGTTCAATAAAAACGGTAAGTAACATCGAATGATTTAACCCTTCTGTACTTTCTTTTTCAAAAAGAACTTTTCCATCTTTTGATAAAACGACTGAGCAAACTTCTGTTGAGGTCTCTATATTTAAAATTGTTGCCATGTTTATTCTTTTTAACTGAATTTCAAACACACAAAAGTAGCTAATAGTTTTTATATGGGCAGGTTTGTATTTTGGGGGACATTAAAAGTTTTACGTGTTTTGGCAGTTCGATATTTGGGGTTTAGCCTGTTTTTGTTTATTTATTATCAGGTAAAATTTGGAAACTACCGTTTATAACCACTCCATGCAACTGCATCTTTTGGGCTGCTTTAATGGCATTTTCTGCTGTGTGTACAATGGGTTCCTCTTTTGCATTAAACGAAGTATTTAACAATGCTTTTACTCCAAATTTTTTGTTGAGGTGCACCAGCAAATCAAAAAGGAAAGGATTTTGGTCTTTACTAAAAATGGTTTGAAAACGAGCTGTTCCGTCTGCATGGATGGCTCCGGCAATTTCCTTTTGTTTTTGAGGAAGCACTTCAAAATCGATAAGCATATATTGGGAAAGCGGATGAACTGTTTCCTGCCCTGTAAAGTAGCGGGTGTTCTCTTCCAGCGCCACTGGTGCAAGCGGACGGTACCATTCACGCCCTTTTTTCTCCATGCTAACTTCTTTGCTTAGTCTTTTTGAATTGGCCAAAGCCAGTATGCTCCGGTTTCCCAATGCGCGGGGACCTGCTTCTCCGTAGCCATTGCATACCCCAATTATTTTTCCCTGAACAAGTTCTGCTGCCACTCTTTTGATTGTAGCCGGAGTATAATTTGTATGGTAATTTTCAATATTCCAATTATTCAAATATACAGGATGAGAATCTATTCTTCTATGTTTTTTCCATTCAGCAAAGGCAGCCGCTCCCAGCGCCAGACCCGAATCTTCAGTACATGGCGGAATGAAAACATGCTTAAAAATACCGCTGTTAATAATGGCTGTGTTGGCTACAATATTTAAAGCAGAGCCTCCTGTGTAATACAGATTTTCAGCTCCCGTTTTATGTGCCAGTTCTTTCAACTTTTCCAGAATTTGTTTTACAAATATATGTTGAAGTGTTGCAGCAACATTTTGAATAAACGGATGTTTTTGATCAAATGATTTGAGTTCAATCCCCCAATCTTCTTTTGTTTTCTGAAAAAAAACAGAGGTTCTTCCCCAAATGTCCTGAAAAAAATTGTTTTGGGTTAACCAGTTTTCTATTTCTTCTTTGTACTTCCCCAAACCGGCAAAGCCCATAAATTTTCCCGGGACAGAATTTTGCTCGGCGCGTTTTGCCCCAATAATTGCAAACACCAGTGCGTTGGCATTATATATTGTACTTAGTGGTTTTAAATTCCAATGATATTCAATCCATTCTATCTTGTCTTTTTTTATAGAACAGGCAGAGAAATTGCTTAAACTGGCTCCACCATCGAAATGAACCATGAGGCTATTCTCTTTAAAATTTCCAAAGAATGGTAAGCACGAAAAAATATGTGCCAGTTCATGATTTAATACCCAGGCATTTTGTTCTTTCCCAAACCACCAGCATCTTCCTTTCTCCAGGTCTGTTGCAAGAGTCTTATTTAGCGGAGCTTCAAAGCGGACATCACCATTTTGTGTTAAAAATGTTCTTCCCACTACATTATCTACAAATACCAAATCAAAATTCTGTGCAAGAAGTTTTTTCCCTTTTAAAATATTTTTTAGCTCTACATGAAAAGTATTGTCTCTTTTCCTTCGTGAAATACGTTCCTGTTGAAGGAAATGTAGCACGCTCCCGTTTTGCATTATTGCCAGATTATGGTCGTGTACATAAAATGGATGAGAATAATTCTCTCTATCCTGAATTCCATAAATGGCAAGTGTGGGGCTGTTTCTATCCATGTTACAGGTTTGCAATCTCCATGAAAACGACAATGCCAAACAATGCAATAAAAATGAGTTCGCTCCAAAATCGGCTTTTCATAAAAACCAAAAGATTTGAAACCAGGTAGCTTATGGGAATTGCCATAATGACAAGCATCTCTTGTGACGTGGCCGGAACAAAAATGAAACTGGCAATGGCGAAAGTACATATGAGAAAAAGTATAGAAAAATATTTTCGGGAGCTTACCTTTTTGGAATCGTATTGTTGTATCATTTTTAAGCTTCCCAACAGTGTCAAAAATATGAGGAATCCAAGAAATATTTGTAATGGAGTGTTGGATAAAAAGTGGTTATTTGGAGTAAGAATATTTTGTTCTAGTATTTTAAGTAATTCCAGCGTATGTTGGGTAAGGCTGGCATAACTGAATGCAAAAATCCATGGCAGCAATGTGCCAATTATGTTTATTACAAATGAACGCCAGTGATATTCGTGGCTTAAAATTGCAATACTAATGAGAAAAGCCGGAAACAGAAGAATAAGGTTGAAATAGAAAAGCGAGCCTATGCTAAGCCAGAATCCTGCATCGAAAGTGGCAGAATATGACGGGGACTGATTAAAAATGCTAAAGAGCCGGTAAATGGCAAGCAAAAGAAAAATGGCTCCAAAATAAACCGGATGTAATGTGTGGATTTGGTTAAAACCTCCCACTATAAGGACAAATAATGAGGCCGGAAGCATCGTTCGGATTCGAATAAACGCGTAAGTGTTATTTATTTGGAGTACCATAAATGCCAGCGCAACCACCAGAATTAGCGATAGCAGACTCTGTAAAAACACCTCGTTTTTCAAAAGTGAATACATGGGGGCAAACAAGAGGTTTTCATTTTCTCCCGGATAATACGGATATATTTGTGGGCGAAACAAGTTTATAACCCAAAAGAGCAGTGCAATTATCGGGAAAAGGATAAAATTGACCGGGCGATTTGATTTTAATATCCGTAATATCATTTTTAAAGGTCGAAACCTAAATCTTTTCTAAAATATTTCTTGTCAAACTGTATTATTTCTGCATTTGCATAAGAAGTACTCAAGGCTTCCTTTTTACTACTTCCGTAGGAACTGACTGAAATAACACGTCCTCCGCTTGTAACAACTTCTCCATTACTGGTTGTTGTGCCAGCGTGAAATACAATACTATCTTTCACTTTTTCAGTGCCGCTTATAACTTTCCCTTTTTCATAACTTTCCGGATAACCTCCCGAAACAAGCATAACGGTTACTGCTGTACGTGGGTCAAACTCAATATTTTTTTCAGCAAGTGTACCAGTGGCTGCTCCTTCCAGCAGATCTACAAAATCAGATTTTACGCGCAACATTACGGCTTCAGTTTCTGGGTCTCCCATACGGACGTTGTATTCAATTACATATGGATGGCCTTTTACATTTATTAAACCAAAGAAAATAAAACCATTGTATTCAATATTATCTTTCTGCAAACCAGAGATTGTTGGTTTTATAATCTGGGTTTCTACCTTCTTCATAAATTCCTCTGTAACAAAAGGCACGGGGCTTATCGCTCCCATTCCACCAGTATTCAAACCGGTGTCTCCTTCTCCAATGCGTTTGTAATCTTTGGCTTCCGGTAAAATTTTATAATCTTTCCCATCGGTAATTACGAATACCGAAACTTCAACTCCGCTTAGAAATTCCTCAACAACTACTTTATTACTGGCGGCTCCAAATTTCCCTTCGAGCATTTCTTTTAATGATTTCTGGGCTGTTTCAAATGAGTCGATAATCAGAACTCCTTTTCCTGCAGCCAATCCATCCGCTTTCAAAACATAGGGAGCTTCCATGGCTTTTAAGAATTCGATGCCTTCCGGTATATTGTCAGGAGTAACTGTGAAATATTTGGCTGTTGGGATTTTGTGGCGTATCATAAAATCTTTGGCAAAATCTTTACTGCCTTCCAGCATTGCTCCAGCTTTTTTAGGACCAACTACCAATATATCTTTTAGTTCTGCATCTGTTGCAAAAAAATCGCTTATGCCTTCTACCAGCGGGACCTCCGGGCCAACTACCACTAGATCAACCTGGTTTTCGAGTATTTGTGTTTTTATTTCCTGAAAGTCACTTACTCCGGTGTTTAGGTTCTTCCCAAGTCCGTCTGTTCCTGCATTGCCAGGAACAAAAAACAAGTTTTTAACCTTATTGCTTTGTTTAATTTTCCATCCTAGAGCATGTTCCCTGCCACCGGAACCAATAACCAAAATATTCATTGAAAAATGTTTTATGATTTTGAGCGTGAAGATAAGTTTTTATTTAATCCTATTCAAGTTCAGGTAACAGGAAGAGGGAAAATACAAAAAATGCAATGGCTGAAAAAAACAATGCCAGATAGTTTAAACCACCTGGCATTGTCTCTTTGTTATGTTATTTTTTAATTGCCTGTGTACTTTTGAAACTGGAGTTGAGAAGTATCCGTAATCTTCTTAGATAGTTCTGTATCTCCATTGTTTTGGGCAATTTGCTGCATTCGTTGAAGATAAAATAAATCTCGCTGAATTGCTTCATTCACGTCTTGCGTTTGAATGAGCTGGGGATCAAGCGAGAAAAAGTAGTCAAGTTCATTGTTGTAGGTATCGAGCGCTTCTTCCATAATTGCTTTGCCTTTTTCTGCGGCACCTGCTTTGTAATAACTGTCCACCAGCTGAAGTGCAAAATATTCATATTGAATAACATTGTTTGGAATTAACTCAAAGCAGTGGTCAATTACAGCAATCGCCGAATCTTTTTTATTTTCCTGGATTAATCCCAAGGCTAAACGGTTAAAACTGTTTCGAATATTGGTCATCATTCTGGCGTTGTTCTCGTCGATATAAACTGTGGAATCGTTCATGTTTCCCCACTTGAATTTGTTCATCATGTTATCATACATGATGTTGGGAGCTACCCGGCCGAATGATAGTGATTGTGGCGAACTTTCCTGTTTGATAGGAACAAAACGATAGGCAAATCCTTCTACCTGAAAATAATCCTGTAAATTGAGATATTTGTTGCTGCCAACGGTTATTGCCCAATAGATAGGCCGTTCCCAATTGTTGTGTGCAATCAAATCCAGAATCATCATTTCGTCTTTTGAAATCACATTTTTGTTGGAAAGATCAATGGTTATACTGTCTGCAATTTTATCGTAATCTTCAGGAGCAACCACTTTGTTACGTATCACGGCTTCCTTATCCACTTTAAAGCTTAATATTTTTTTAGGTAGATACGCTGCATCATCTGCCTGTTGCAGCTTTGTTGCAGGGTTGTCATCTGCAATAAAGTCAATCGCTTCTTTTAATCCAATTGATTTCCTTGAAATACGCGGATCGTCAAAAAGGTAAACAATATCACGTGTCCCAAGCCTGTATTTTTCGGGGCTTATAGAGAAAGGCAGTGGCTCTGACTCAAATGCTTTTCTGCGCATTTGATCGATGTACCAGTCGGTTTGCAGGTAACTAAGGTTGCATACTCTTACGTCGGTACGAACGCCTTCCACATCCTGATTATACCACAGCGGGAATGTGTCGTTATCTCCGTTGGTAAAAATAACTCCATTGGGAGCACATGTTTTCAGATAGTCGGCTCCTAAATCCCGGGCTGTATAACGGTGAGAACGATCGTGATCGTCCCAGTTCTGACAGCCCATAATCCCGGGAACCAGAATTAAGGTAGCAACCCCAATTACTCCGGCAGCAATGGTTTCCGGCAGGTATTTTTTTGCTTTGTCAACTAGGGCTAAAACACCTAGTCCAATCCATATGGCGAAAGCATAAAACGAGCCTGCATATGCATAATCCCTCTCGCGAGGCTGTTGCGGGTACTGATTTAGGTAAATTACAATGGCCAGTCCGGTCATGAAAAATAGAAGAAAAACGACCCAGAGGCCTTTCTTGCCCTCTTTCCCTTTGTTATACTGAAAGAAAATTCCTAACAATCCGAGCAAAAGAGGCAGAAAAAAATAGGTGTTTCTGGCTTTGTTATTGGCAAACCGGGGCGGAAGATTATCCTGGCTTCCCAATCGCCATTCATCAATAAATTTAACTCCACTTAGCCAGTTTCCGTAAATTACGCTTCCGTGGCTTTGTATATCATTTTGTCTTCCTACAAAATTCCACATAAAATAGCGGAAGTACATGTGCCCCACCTGATATCTGAAAAAGAACTTCAGATTTTCTCCAAACGTTGGTTTTACAATGGTTTGAGGTTCGCCACGGTCGTTTGTAGTTTGTATTTTTGTACCTTTTATATTTGCCCACTGCTGGTAGGCTTCGGCATGCGAACTTTCCATCGAACTCCACATACGCGGGAAAAAAGTGGTAAAACGCGGATCATAATTGGGCTCTATTCTATGATAGGTAATTTTATATTTTCCATCTACCTGCGAGTAAACAGGTTTGCCTTCCGAGTACCTGTTTTGTTGCTCCAGCGGGGCATTGTAGTACTGGCCAAAAAGTAACGGGCGTTCGCCATATTGCTCTCTGTTAAGGTAACTCAGTAAAGCAAATACATTGTTCGGGCTATTCTGGTCCATGGGTGGTTTGGCCGATGAGCGTATGATAATTAATGCAAAAGAAGAATAACCTAAAATAATCACGGATACCATAACAATTACAGTATTCCACAGAATAATTTTCTTTTTGGCTGTATACCAAATACCAAAAATAAGAGCTGCTATAAGAATAGTGATATAAAATATTACACCCGAGTGGAAGGGGAGTCCGAAGGTATTTACAAAAAGGAGTTCAAACCACGATGCAACAGTTACTACCCCCGGTATAATTCCATACATTACCACACCCAGGATGACTATAGAAAGGATAAGGGCTATAATAATTCCATTTCGTGTTGGTTTATATTTTCTGAAATAATAAACAAATACAATGGCAGGAATGGCCAGTAGGTTTAAAAGGTGAACTCCGATGGAGAGACCTATAATATATGAAATAAATACCAGCCACCGATTCGAATGTGATTCGTCTGCCTCATTTTCCCATTTCAGGATGGCCCAAAAAACAATGGCTGTCATTAATGATGAGGTTGCATAAACCTCTCCTTCTACTGCCGAGAACCAAAATGTATCAGAAAAAGTATAAGCAAGCGCACCAACTACTCCACTGGCAATAATTGAAACGGTTTGCCCAATCGTTATTTCTCCCTCAATTTTAATAAGTTTTTTTGCCAGGTGGGTAATTGTCCAGAATAGAAACATTATAGTTAATCCACTTGCCAGAGCCGACCAGGTATTTACCATTCGGGCCGCACTCTCTGCGCTACTGGCAAAAAGAATGAAGAAACGTCCGATAATCATAAAAAATGGTGCACCAGGAGGATGCCCTACTTCCAGCCTGAAAGATGTGGTAATAAATTCACCACAATCCCAAAAACTTACCGTAGGTTCAATGGTCATTAAATAAACAATGGCTGCAATTACAAAAATTATCCAGCCAAAAATGTTGTTAAAAAGGTTGTATTTTTTCATTTGATAATGTTTTCCTTCTAAATCAAAAAATGTCTGAAAGCTTAACAGTTGCGAAGATAAGTGTTTTGTATTAAACTGGAATGGACGAAAATGAATTTAAGTTTTTTTAGAAAACTATTTTGAGTTTTATTTTCTGTTTCTACTTTAACAAATTTCGGATAGTTTATCACAAACCAGTTTTATATCGTTTTATCGTGGGCAATGTCGTTCAAGAATTTGGTCAATCATATCGTTTTCCAATATCTGCCGATATAGCTTGGAAATACCCCGTTGATTGTAGTTGGCAAACATCTCTTCGTTTATTCTTTCAATGTAACTAAGTTCACTCATGAAAATTCCTTGATAGCAGGGTGGGCTTCATCGAAAAAACATTTTGTTTTATTTCCTAAATAGTGCTTATAGTCAGATAATTAAGTATCAAACCGTACTGGTGTCAAGTGCAGTGTTTCTCCATATTAACCAATTTATCGATCTCTTTGTTTGTTTATCAATTGTGTAATGACATGGCACTTATTGCACTCGTATATAAACATTTAACCTATTTAGTTGTAATTCTTTTAATTTGTTAAAGTAGAAATAAATTGCCATTCTTTAAATAAAATTTCTTCCAGAAATATAGTAATCTTAAGAAGTGTTTATATTTGTGGAGTTTTTGAAAAATAGAAAACATGAGCGAAAGCGAGCACCAAAAAGAACAGACCACAAAGAAAAAAAAGACAAAGAAAGAAAAGTTTCAGTCAGAAATGTCCTTCTTAGATCATTTGGAAGAGTTGCGTTGGCACATCATCCGTTCGGCAGTGGCAATTTTTGTTTTTGCAATTGCTGCTTTCATTTTAAAAGATTTTATTTTTAATACAGTGATATTGCATCCTCGGATGCCCGATTTTTGGACTAACCGGATGCTTGCTAAATTGGGAGAAATGGTTGGTACTGATGCGTTAAAAATAAATCAAAAACCGTTGGAGTTAATAAGTATCAAGATTGCCGGGCAGTTCTCAACACATATTTGGGTTTCAATAATTGCCGGATTTATTTTGGCATCACCGGTTGTTTTTTATGAATTCTGGCGTTTTATTAAACCGGCTCTTTATGAAAAAGAACAGAGGGTTGCCAGTGGAGCTGTTTTTTATACATCATTCCTTTTTGTTCTCGGGATTTTGTTTGGTTATTTTCTAATTGTACCCCTTTCTATTAATTTTTTAGGGACTTACAATGTTAGTAGTGAAGTGGAGAACCAGATTAATCTGGTATCATATATCAATTCTGTAACATCTATTGTACTTGCTTCGGGGGTTGTTTTTCTTGTGCCTATCTTTTCTTATTTTTTAAGTAGAGTAGGACTTCTTACTCCGCAATTCATGAAAACATATAGGAGGCATGCTTATGTGGTAATGTTACTGGTCTCGGCAATTATTACTCCTCCTGATATTTTTAGTCAGGTTTTAGTTTGTGTGCCGTTGGTATTTTTATACGAAATTGGCATTTTGATTTCTCGTCGCGTCGTTAAAAAACGTGAAAAGGACATGGAAGAACTCTAATCCTGAAAGAATTTTACGTTATTTGCTTAAATGATACTTCGAGCCGAAAATATTGTTAAAAAATACCGGAAAAGAACCGTTGTAAAGGGAGTTAGTTTTGATGTAAAACAAGGCGAAATAGTTGGATTGCTTGGGCCGAACGGTGCCGGGAAAACCACATCCTTTTATATGATCGTTGGGCTTATTCAGCCTTTCTCCGGGAAGATTTTTCTTGACAAAGAAGATATTACCAAGTTACCTGTATATAAACGTGCACAACGTGGAATTGGGTACCTTGCACAGGAAGCATCCGTGTTTAGAAAATTAAGTATTGAAGATAACCTAAAGGCTGTACTTGAAATGACCAAATACTCGAAAGAGTATCAACGGGAAAAACTGGAAACGTTAATTAATGAATTTGGACTGCAACATATACGTAAAAGCAAGGGAGTTCAGCTGTCGGGTGGAGAAAGAAGGCGAACCGAGATTGCACGGGCACTTGCCATCGATCCCAAGTTTATTTTGTTAGATGAACCTTTTGCAGGGGTTGACCCAATTGCGGTGGAAGATATTCAGCAGATTGTAACAAAGCTGAAGGAAAAAAACATTGGAGTTTTGATTACCGACCACAACGTACATGAAACACTTACGATTACAGATCGATCTTATTTATTGTTTGAGGGGAATATATTAAAGGCAGGAACTGCAGAAGAACTCGCAAGCGATGAGGATGTGAGACGGGTTTACCTTGGACAGAATTTTACGCTTAGATAAGAATGAATTTTTATCTCTTCCGATTGTTTTCTAAACTGACAGGAATAATATCTTCAAATACTTTACGACTTTTGTACTTCTAAAGAAAAGTGATGCTTAGATTGCGATGAGCAATTGATTTCATTATTGTATCATTCACTGTAATATTTTTATCTCATTTTTGCATCAATCTTTAACTGCTAATTGAATGGATTCCTGATTATTTTTCTGGACATTAATGTTGAGAAATGAATTGATTGAAAGAGAGCAATACAATTATTATTCCCTTTAAATTAGTAAAAGAGTTCGAAAATTCAATTAGTAAATGCAACAGTTTTTATTTGAAGAATTTTCATTCCTCGATCAATTTTTGTAAATTAAAACCAGTTTTTGGTTTCAATCAGTTAGGATAACTCTAATTACATATTTGTTTAATTGATAATGTTGAGAAACTATTCTTAATGACGCTTTAATTTGTTGGCCCTAAACACAGAAAAAATGAAAAAGATTTTCCCCTCGGAGATTCTCAATTTAACGATTGAGAATCATTTTTATCGTTTTAGTAAAACTTCACACGCAATTTATCAGGGTGCTATTGTCTTTATAATAGGGATTATAGTTAGCCTCTTTTTCGTGAAAACAGAAATTTCAGTTCAAAGTCCCGGGATTATCCGCTCATATTCAGAGTCGCTTGAGTTAACCTCCCCTGTTTTTGCTGAAGTTTTAGAAACAAATATCTATGAAAATAAATTTGTAGAGAAAGGGGATAGCCTCATTTGGCTGAATAACGAAAAAATGAGAGAACGAGTAATTCATTTGGAAAAACTTATTTTACAGAATGAAGAGTATCTAAATGACTTAAAGCTCATATCTGAGTTTGTACCTATTTTACGAATCAATACGGAGTTGTGTAAGTCTATTTACGATAAGTACCTACAAAAAGTAGCTGAATATAATTTGAAAATTAATCTATTAAAAAGAAATTATGCTAGAACTCTATTATTATTTGAGAAGGAGGTTGTGTCATTAGTTGAAAAAGATGAAGTCAAATATCACTTGGAAGCAGCAGAAGAAGAGAAAAAAATTTTTATAAAGCAAAGTAAAAGCGAATGGAAGCAGCTAGCTGTTGAGTATAAACTGACAAATGATAACTATAAAAATGAAATTGTTGGCTTGGAAAAAGATCTTGAGAACTACATTATTCGGTCACCTTCTACAGGATATGTTACAAATTTCAGTGGGATTCAACCAGGGAGTTTCGTTAGTCTTGGACAGGTAATCGCGGGAATCAGTCCCAAGGATGAATTAATCTCGGAATATATGATTGCACCAAGAAATATTGGCTATTTGAGAAATAATATGCCTGCCATTTTTCAAATAGATGCTTATAATTATAATCAGTGGGGACTTGCATCAGGAAATATAATCGACATTTCCAATGAAGTTTATATTATTAATAACCAACCTTATTTTAAAGTAAAATGTAGTCTGAATGAACGGTATTTGAAGTTAAGAAATGGCTTTAAAGGTTATCTAAAAAAAGGACTTACTACCACTGCTCGATTCCAGATTACTGAAAGGACTATAGCTCAGCAATTATTTGATAAAGCCGATAATTGGCTTAATCCAAAACTTAATGAATAATCCCAAGAAATAAAGGATGAATATAAAAATTAAACAAAGAGATATTACAGATTGTGGAGCAGCATGTCTTGCATCTGTAGCCGCCCATTATAAGTTAAGGCTGCCAGTATCAAAAATTAGACAATGGGCTGGGACAGACAAAAAAGGAACAAGTGCATGGGGGCTAATAAAAGCGGCAGAAAAAATGAAAATGACAGCAAAGGGAGTAAAAGCTCTTCCTGATGCGTTATCAGAGATTTCACTGCCTGCAATTGCTCATGTCGTTATAAAAGAAAGACTGCAACATTATGTTGTTATTTATAAAATTACTCCCCAATTTGTTGAAATAATGGATCCTGGTAGTGGAACGCTGAAGAAACAAGACATAAGTTCTTTTTTAAAAGAGTGGACAGGTATATTAATCTTACTTTCACCTTCTGGAAATTTTGTTCCACAAAACAAAAGAATATCAAACATTAAAAGATTCTATTTTCTATTGTTCCCTCACCGTCAGGTATTAGCACAAGCTTTATTTGGTGCATGCATTTTTACTATTCTTGGTTTATCGACCTCTGTATATATTCAAAAAATAACAGATAATGTTCTCACAAGCAGCAATGAAAATTTATTAAACCTGCTAAGTGTTGCAATGATTATCATTCTTTTATTCCAAGTATTTATTGGTACAATGCAATCTGCTTTTATCTTGAAAACAGGACAGTTAATTGATGCGAGGCTTATTCTTGGATATTATAAACATTTATTAAAATTACCTCAAATGTTTTTTGATACAATGCGAACTGGAGAGATTGTTTCAAGAATTAATGATGCAGTTAAAATAAGGGCCTTTATTAATGATATTATGATTAATTTTATTGTAAATATCTTCATCGTATTTTTTGCCTTTGCGCTTATGTTTGTTTACAGCTGGAAATTGGCACTAGTAATATTGATAGTTATTCCATTTTATATCGTAGTATACCTGATTACCAATTTTTTAAATAAAAAGCGAGAACGGAAGATTATGGAACAATCAGCAGAATTAGAATCTCAGTTGGTTGAATCTCTTAATTCTGTTAGAACAATTAAACAACTAAGCATTGAGGACTATGCGAGTATAAAAACCGAGACACGTTTTATAAATTTATTATTCTCTACCTATAAATCTGGGGTGAATACTATTTTTTCAGGAAATTCGTCCCTGTTTATAAGTCGTATTTTTACAATTGTACTGTTATGGTCTGGAAGCTTATTTGTCCTGAAACAAGAGATTACCCCGGGAGAGTTAATGTCTTTTTATGCCCTTGTGGGGTATTTTACAGGTCCAGTATCTTCTCTTATAGGGATGAATAAAACTTTTCAAAATGCTTCAATTGCTGCAGATCGTCTTTTTGAAGTGATGGAATTGGAGCATGAAGAAGAGGAGAACCTTATAGATATAGATGAAGTAGAGACTGCAGATATTCAATTTAAAAATGTTACATTTAGTTATGGGACTCGCACGGATGTTTTTGAAAGTTTCAACCTTGATGTGGAACATGGGAAAATTACTGCTATAATTGGAGAAAGTGGTTCAGGAAAAACAACTATTGCCTCTTTGTTACAAAAAATTTATCCGATAACCGATGGCGCAATATTTATTGGGGGTGCCAACATAAAGTATTATAGCAACGAAAGTCTTCGTCAGATGGTTGGAATTGTACCTCAAAACATCGATCTTTTTGCAGGAACGATTATTGAAAACATTGCAGCAGGTGAATTTAATCCAGACATGCCCCGTATTTTGGAAGTCTGTAAACAGCTAGGTATTACTGAATTTGTTGAAAAATTTCCAAGTGGATTCAATTCTTTTGTTGGAGAGCATGGAGTAACGCTTTCGGGAGGACAAAAACAGCGTTTGGCAATTGCTCGCGCGCTTTACCGTAATCCTCAAATATTAATATTAGACGAAGCTACATCCTCTCTTGATCCAATTGCAGAAGAATATGTACAGCGTACTATAAAATCACAAAAAGAAGAAGGGAAAACAATCATTATTATTGCACACCGGCTTGGTACAGTATTGATAGCAGATAGCATAGTACTCTTAGACGATGGGAAATTATGCGAAAAGGGTACTCACAATGAACTTTACTCCTTACGAGGGAAGTATTACAACATGTGGCAAAAGCAAATACCTTTAAAATTGACACAACATTAATCATTTAATTTTAAACCCCAAATATGAAAGCAGTAGAACAGTTGGAAAGATTAAAAAGAATGAACAAACTTATTAAAGCTGAGAACACAGGAACCCCCAATGAATTTGCACAAAGGCTGGGAATAAGTAGAAGACAATTGTACTCCTATATTGAACTTATTAAAGACATGGGAGTACTAACTGCCTATTCAAAAGCAAACAGAACATTCTATTACTGCGATGAATACGAGTTGGAAATTTCTTGTACACTAAAAAAAATTTCAAGAGAAATTGCAAAAAAGGTTAATGGTGGCTTTTCTAATCACTTTGGGGTTAGTTCCCCGCAGCTTGCTGCGAGTTAAATATATTCCCTAGTGATACTCCGTCTGCTTGCAGAGGGGGAGTTCATTACAATTTTGGAACGTGCTTTTTTTTTGCACACATCTTATTTATTTTTGAATTCGAGTTTGGACGCTTAAAAACTCATAAAACAAATTATTAACAAACACAAAATTGATTTATTATGGAAAAGGTATTAGATTTAAGAATGTCTAATTATCAGGCATTATCAAAGAATGAACTATTGGAAACGAATGGAGGGGATCCTAGTGGTGGTTTACTGTTAGGAATTGCGGCAGCATTAGTTTCAATTTATGAAATAGGAAAAGCAGTTGGAAGAGAAATTTATTATGAGACACACTGTTCAAATTGTTAAAGATACAAAGAATGGAAACAAGAATTAAAGAATTGAACAAAGTAGATTTGTCTGCTATTCTAGGTGGTCGTATCCGTGGCTTAGTTTATGATGCTGCTTGCTTTTTGGTAAGTCCTGCATTTGGTTTATTTAATTTGGGAGTGAAGGCAGGATATCGAGAAGCAGCAAATGAGGACCGAGGATAATCTATGACTTTGGTTATGAAATTCTCTCGTTACCTAGCCTATTTTTTATTTCTAATGGGTATAATATCTTGAAATAAAAATTATCTATGTAATTATGCCAACTTAAAGATAAGTTGGCATAATGCAGATTGTTATTAATAAATTACTAAAAGCTATCTATTTTCGTATTTTTGCATTAACATGTTGTCACACAGTGAAAATTTGATAGTATCCTATTATAAAGATTATGATTAATTTAAAACTAAAAGAGGAAGAAAAGGTGTTATATACACTAGCTATTAGCTTGTTCCTACTCTTAATGATTTATTATGTAGGAAAAGAAATAGGAACATTTATAAAAAGGCATAATCAAGAGCAGACATCTATAGCGAAAATAATATAGGACTTCTGCTGATTATAATTAGCTAATCTTTCTATTAAGCTATAAAAATTTTAAAAAGACACTGTTTTACGAAGAGTGTAAGTTAAGATACTGAGGGTTTAGCTATTTAAAACTGGACTCTTTTTCAAATATGACTAAGAACTGATTCAAGATAATGCCCCAATTCTGGATTGGTATCGACCATTTTTTAGTGGCTTCTCTTGTTGCCCAATATACGGATTTTACTACAGCGTGGTCTGAAGGAAAAGAAAGTTTGTTTTTAGTGTACTTTCTGATTTTTACATTCAGGGTCGTTGTGGAGATTATTTTCTTGATTTACAGCGGGAATTCAAAGAAAACAGCTAGGTCTTCCCAGTTGTTTTGCCAGCTTTTTATGGCATAAGAATATTTATCCCCAGGCTGAAGCAAAATCTTCCATGGCTGCTTTTGTAGCTTCTTTAGTTGGGAGGTTATAGATTTGCTTCACGTCGCGGGTAAAAGTCTTTTTGTAAAGAATTCTGAACGCAAACAAGACTCAATTGAAAAAACGATTTAACAGAATCATTAGCAGGCCTGGAGGTAAAGTAGGGATTTTAAAAGTTTATAGAAATAGTAAATTCAGAATTGACACAAAAAAAAGGCAGCTTCTACAAGCTGCCTCAAAGCCATGAAAACAATTAAACAATGTTCAGAAAACAGAAAACTAGAAACAATCAAATAGTCATAATATCTTTTTCCTTAGCTTTCACTAAGTCATCTACTGTCTCTCCAAAACTGTCCGTTAATTTTTGGACATCAACTTCAGCATCTTTTTCGACATCTTCCGAAAGTCCATCTTTTTGAAGCTTTTTTAAGCTATCATTGGCTTCCTTTCTAGCTGTTCTAATACTTACTTTTGCTGTCTCTCCTTCTTGGTTAACTTGCTTTACAAGTGACCGTCTTCTCTCTTCAGTAAGTACAGGAATATTTATTCGTATAATTTCCCCGTTATTTTCAGGATTTAACCCCAAATTGGCATTTAATATTGCTTTTTCAATTATGGGAATTAAATTCTTTTCCCACGGTTGAATAGCAATCGTCCTTGCATCAGGAGTGCTCACATTTGAAACCTGATTTAACGGTGCCATACTTCCATAATATTCCACCAGAACTCCATCTAACATGGCTGGCGATGCTTTTCCTGCTCTAATATGCAGTAACTCTTTTTCCAGATGCTCAATGGCATCATTCATTCTTTCTTTACAGTGTTCTAAAATAAAATCTACTTCTTCGTGCATTAGAATATACCCTGAGTTTCCAACCATGGACTGTTAGCAAATATAGAAAAAATATAATTACGCGAAAATTATTTGTCTAAATTATTACAATTTCATTGAAAAAAAGATTAAATATAAACAATAGTTCCTACGTTTTCTCCGTTTATTACTTTTAGCAAGTTTCCCTTCTTATCCATATTAAAAACAAGTATGGGTAATTTGTTTTCCTTACATAATGTAGTGGCTGTTAGATCCATAACTTTTAGGTTTTTGTTATAAATCTCATCAAAACTTATCTTCTCAAACTTTTTGGCTTCCGGATCTTTTTCCGGATCCGCTGTATATACTCCGTCAACTCTTGTGCCTTTTAGCATAATTTCTGCTTCAATCTCGATTCCCCTTAAGGCACTGGCAGTGTCAGTTGTAAAATATGGATTTCCAGTTCCGGCAGAGATAACAACTACTTCACCGTTTGATAAAGCATTAATAGCTTTTTCTTTAGCATAGTATTCGCCTATTGGTTCCATCCGAATAGCAGTAAAGACCCTAGATTTTGTTCCCAGACCAATCAATGCTGAATTTAAAGCCAGACTATTAATCACCGTAGCAAGCATTCCCATTTGGTCTCCTTTTACCCGATCAAACCCTTTAGCAGTTCCGCTTAATCCACGAAAGATATTTCCACCGCCAATAACAATTCCTACCTGTACGCCCAGATTTACTAATTCCGTTATCTGTTCTGCATAGTCTGCCAATCTGTTCTGGTCAATTCCATATTGTTGATCTCCCATTAAAGATTCGCCACTGAGCTTTAGTAAAACGCGTTTGTATTTTGCCATTTTCCTTTTAAAATTTGGGCAAATATAAAAATGATTTTTTTCTGAAGGAAATTAAATTAAAAGCCATTTAATAATGAAGCTAATGGGTTTTTCAGTGCTGTCTAAATTATCACCCTTCGTATAAGAAATCGGTTAACTCAATTTTACATTGTCTGTGTTAATCACATTAACTTAAAATACTGTGAAATAAGTACAAAGAGTTTTTTTTAATATCTTTCTATATAAATAATGTCAGGTTTCGCTGCATATACAATTGCCTGCACTTATCTGCAAAATAGCATTTTGGCTCACGACATAAAATAGATTAAAAGAACACTTCTTGCTTACAAATTTTCTCGTTTTTAATATGCTATTAGATTATTGTTTCAAAATTGTCTAGATAAAAAGCTATTAAACAATTTCAATTCCTTTTTTACGACATAAATCGAGGCTTAATTCGCTAAGTTTATATTTTTGAATTTTACCACTGGCCGTCATTGGGAAGTCATTTACAAAAAAGATGTACTTTGGAATTTTAAATCTGGCAATTTGCCCTCTGCAAAAATCAATGATTTCTTCTTCTTTCAACGCCTGTCCCTCTTTTACTTTAATGAATGCACCAACTTGCTCACCGTACTTTGTGCTTGGTACACCGGCAACTTCAATAGCTTCTATTTGAGGCATCCGGTAAAGAAAATTTTCAATCTCCCGGGGATAAATATTTTCACCTCCGCGAATAATCATGTCTTTTATGCGACCAGTAATGCGGTAAAAACCATCCGGTGTTTTAACTGCTAAGTCCCCCGAATGAAGCCATCCATCTTTATCTATTGCCCGATTTGTTGCTTCCGGTTTCTTGTAATAGCCTTTCATTACGTTGTATCCCTTACAACAGATCTCTCCCTGTTCTTCAATTTTGCACTCTTCTCCATTATCAGGATTTACGATCTTAACCTCAACATTTGGAAACTCGTAGCCAACTGTTGTGCAACGAACTTCGGCAGAGTTATGTGTGCGTGTTGCTGTCATTCCCGGAGATGATTCTGTTAACCCATAAACAATAATTATGTCTTTCATATTCATTTTAGACATTACCTGATTCATGGTTTCAATGGGACAGGGTGCACCGGCCATAATACCTGTACGAAGTGAACTTAAATCGAACATTTTGAACATCGGATGATGTAATTCTGCAATAAACATTGTAGGAACTCCATATAATGCAGTACATTTTTCTTTTTGAACAGATGCAAGAACCAGCAGAGGTTCAAACTCTTCATTGAAAACAATTGTTGCTCCATGTGTAATAATAGCACAAAGTGCCAGAACACATCCAAAACAATGAAACATAGGAACACAAACCAATAAGCGTTCATCGGCTGTATATTTCATGCATTGTCCGGTAGCAAGTCCATTATTCAGAATATTATGGTGTGACAACATAACTCCTTTGGGAAAACCGGTTGTTCCTGAAGTGTACTGCATATTTACTACATTATGACAATTCAGTGAGGTTTTTATATTTTCCAGTTCTACATCATCAATATGATTCCCCAACAATATCAACTCTGCAGTATTATACATCCCACGATGTTTTTGCTGACCGATAAAAACAACATTCTTGAGTTCAGGGAAACTTTTACTATTTAAACTTTCACGGGTTTGTTCCTTTAGCTCCGGAACTAATTGAAATGCCATATCAACAAAGTCGCTGTCTCGATAGCCATCCGCCATACATAAAGTATTTATGTCGGCATCTCGCAATAAATATTCCAGCTCGGCCAGTTTGTAACTGGTGTTTATTGTAACCAGTACAGCACCTATTTTTGCTGTCGCAAACATAAAGGTGGTCCAATCGGGTACATTTTTGGCCCATATTCCCACCTTGTCGCCTGGAGTCACACCAATGTACAAAAGTCCCTTTGCCAAATCATCTACGCGCTTATTAAACTGGCGGTACGTAAATCGCAAATCTCTGTCAGGATAAACCATGAACTCTTTGTCGGGGGATTCATATGCCCATCTTTCGAGAATCTCTCCGAGTGTATAATCTACTAACTGCATGAATTTTAGTTATTGATATTGCAAATATTAAGTTGGGTAATAAATAACAGCCAGGATTTTTGCTTTTTGGGTGCCGACTGCGTGAACATTATGCGAAACAATGGAATCCAGATAAATGCTATCTCCCTCGACTAACTGATAAATTTCTTTTCCGTAGTTAATCTCTATATTCCCGCTTAATACGTAAATAAATTCCTCTCCTTCATGAGATGACAACATATAATCTGATTCATTTGCAGGCTCTATTTCTACAATAAAAGGTTCCATGCTACGACTGGCTTTGTCTTGTGCCAACGAATAAAAATTAAGGTGTTCCCGGGTTTTCTCATCTTTGGTGGAAAAACTCAATGTTGATTTTTCATTACCTGCTTTTACTACCACCGGACCAATCTGTTCCTGGTCATCCAGAAAAGTGCCAATACGCACACCAAGAGCACGGGTAATTTTGATTAATGGCCCTAAGGAAGGTACAATTCCTTCTTCCTCAATACACTCAAGCTGCGAGCTGGTTAGATTGGCTTTTAGTGCTAGTTCGTCGCGACTAATCTGTCTGAATTCACGAAAATCTTTTATTTTCTTTCCGATTTTGTTTTCAGCTGTCATTTCATTTTGGTTTTTATAAATCACAAAAATAAATGATCCAGTGTACTCTTGAAAATGATATTCATTAAAAAAATCATTATTGTCCGGCTCACAGGAATTAACTCAAAGTTATTTTTATATTGCCGAACATACAAATCAGGAATCTTTATTCTTTAAAAGTAGGTCCCTAATGGGGTGGCAGTTTGCCCGATTATAATTCACCGTCTATTTGAATATAAGCTTTTATCATTGTTGAATTACTATTGCAAAATTCAGACTAAATGATGATCGATTATTTTTAACGTACACTAGTGATTTTTTTTCACTTCTAATTTGCTAATTCAAAAAACATCATTTTCTTTGCATCGCTATTTTTAAAATGTATCTTTAAAAAGTTAAGAATAAAAAATAGTGAAAAAAATTCTTGAAAAATTTGGAGGATAACAAAAATGAAGTATTTTTGCAGTCCCAAAATTAAGGGAATATAAAGGAGGCCCGTTCGTCTAGGGGTTAGGACGCCAGGTTTTCATCCTGGTAGCAGGGGTTCGAATCCCCTACGGGCTACTAAAAATTAAAGAAAAAAATAATGGCAAATCACAAATCAGCTTTAAAAAGGATTCGTCAAAGCGAAAAAAAAAGGGAGCAAAATAGATATTATGCAAAAACTATGCGGAATGCCGTAAAAAAATTGCGTAATACAGAGGATAAGGCAGAAGCTGAAAAAATATATCCTGGTGTGGTTTCTATGATTGATAAATTAGCAAAGAAAAATATCATTCATAAAAACAAAGCTGCAAACTTAAAATCAAAATTAGCAATTACTGTTAATCAGTTGTAAGAAAGTATTTGTAACAATATTTAGAAGCCTTTCCTTTTGGAGAGGCTTTTTTGTTATTGTATGAGGATCTTCATTTCACTGAAATAGGTGAAGTTGTAACGGAAAATAACTTCTGTCCTTGTTTGTAGTAGAATCTTGTGAAAAATTTGCATTCAATCGATCTGATATTAAAACATTGCGCGAAAAATGCGTAAATGTTTTAATGTAGAGACTTTTCTGAATTAATTTCCGTGCTGGTTCCTATCTTGTTGCCTCCTGTCGTTTGCCTGACGTGGGGGCCTGTTATTATTGCGTCTTCTCCGTGATTTATTGTTTTGCGATTTCTTTTTCTTGTCAAAACGGTCAAGTCTCTCATCTAAGCTCACTTCCAATTTTACTTCAGGAGATGCGACCTCAGGGTTAAATGTAATTTCTGGCTTTATTCCCCTTTTGTTTTTTTGGATAATACTTTTTACTTCTTTTAGGGATAATTTAAAGGAATTGCCTGGCATCGCATCCATAAGATTGTACCATATCTCTTTCTTCAGGTAGTCTGTTTTAAAAGGTTTGGCAATTCCCTTGGCTGTTTCCAGATCGAGTAATTCACGCGGAAATTCTTCCCGGGCTTCAATGTAAATATCTAGCTCGTAAAGGAGGCAACATTTCAATTTTCCACAGGCTCCTGCCATTTTTTGAGCGGCTGGTGAGAGTCCTTGCTTTAAAGCTGCTTCCGACGAGATACTTGAAAAATCAGTACGCCAACTGGAACAACAAAGCTCACGTCCGCAGGAGCCTATGCCACCCACAAGGCCAGCTTCTTGGCGGGCCCCTATTTGTTTCATTTCAATTTTTATCTGAAATTCGCGGGCATAAATTTTTATCAGTTCCCGAAAATCTACACGTCCTTCAGCAATGTAATAGAAAATAGCCTTGTTGTTATCGCCCCTGAATTCTACGTCGCCAATTTTCATATCTAATCCAAGTTCATTGGCAATTTGGCGAGCCCGGATCATCGTTTGTTTCTCCCGGCCTCGGGCAATATTTAATTTTTCTATATCACTTTCCGATGCTTTCCTGTAAATAATATTTAACGTATAGCGCTGTGGATTTTTTATTTTCCTATTAAATTGTTTTTCTGCCAAATAGCCTGTTAGTGTAACTTCTCCCACATCGTGCCCGGGAGAGGTTGCTACCACAATTTTATTCCCACGTTTTAAAGGAATCCGACTATTATTTCTAAAAAATTCTTTTCTCGTCGATTTAAATTTAACTTCAACAATATCTGATTGATCCGTAGTGTCTGGTAAATCATTCACCCAGTCGAATACATCCACCGACTGGTCATCTGTTGAATTATTAAATGAACATCCTGAACAACTCATATATCTTCCCGTGTTTAAATAATTCCTTACAAAGATTAAAAAAAGATTCAAATATCCGTATATCAATGTGATCTAAATTATTGATTAAGTTCAGGAACGATGAAAAAAGGATTGAAAAGATAAAGTATGTATACCATTATAAAAAAGTTGTGAAGTTGGTCTCCATATCTGTGCTATAGGTAAATCAGGATACTTGCATCTTCCTGTTTGAGCCATGTAAAATAAAAGAGTAATTGACTATATATTAATGTCCTACTTAATAGCTAATTAACACTTTTAGCTTGATAATTTTTTTCAGGAAAAAGTAATTGTTGAAAAAAATACGAGATAGTTTCATTTCTTAATTTCCTTCCTCTATTGAAACTTTTATCTTTGTTTTTCATTTTAAAAATTACCTTTTGACAGACAAAAAGAAATATGTGGAAACGCCTTTAATGAAGCAGTATTATGCGATTAAAGACAAACATCCTGATGCAATTTTGCTTTTCAGGGTAGGCGATTTCTATGAAACATTTGGAGAAGATGCGATAAAAACCGCTGAGATTGTAGGAATTACTTTAACGCGCCGTGCAAATGGTGCAGCTAGTTATGTTGAACTGGCCGGTTTTCCGCACCATGCACTGGATACTTACTTACCCAAACTGGTTCGTGCGGGGCAACGTGTTGCTATTTGCGAACAACTGGAAGATCCAAAGCTCACCAAAAAAATTGTAAAACGGGGAATTACAGAGTTGGTCACTCCCGGTGTTTCTATTAACGAGAATATTCTTGAAAACCGGGAAAATAACTTTTTGGCTTCGGTACATTTTGATAAAAAAATGGCTGGCGTAGCTTTTCTCGATATTTCGACTGGAGAATTCCTTACTGCTCAGGGCAATTTTGAATATGTGGATAAACTCTTGAATTCTTTTCAACCTAAAGAAGTGCTGTTTCAGCGAGGTAGAGGGAAAGAGTTCACAGAGATTTTTGGCAGTAAGTTTTATACCTTTAATCTGGAAGACTGGGTGTATACTGATGATGCTGCCAATGATCGTTTGATACGCCATTTTGAAACAACATCGTTAAAAGGATATGGAGTTGAGAATATGCCACTGGCGGTTATTGCTTCGGGGGCAATACTCCATTATCTGGATATTACACAACACAGCCATATTAAACATATAACCGGACTCAGCCGGATTGAAGAGGAGCGTTACGTATGGCTTGATAGGTTTACCATTCGGAACCTGGAATTGTTTTCTCCGTTGCATGATGGCGGAAGGTCGTTGATTAATGTTATTGACAAAACAATTTCTCCAATGGGAGCCCGCTTGTTAAAGCGTTGGATAGCACTGCCGTTGAAAGAAGTGGCAACAATAAACGAACGCCTAGATGCTGTCGAGTTTTTTTTGAAGAATCCCGAAACGAAGGAAAGCCTGGAAGAACACCTGCACCAGATTGGCGATTTGGAACGATTGATCTCAAAGGTAGCTGTGGGAAGAATCAATCCGCGGGAAATGGTGCAGGTAAAGAATGCATTAGGGGCCGTTTTGCCCATTAGGGAACTGTGTTCAGCAACAGATAATAAAACATTAAAGCGATTTGCAGAACAGTTAAATTCTTGCGACAGCATCAGGGAAAGGATCCATAAAGAAATTTTGCCTGATCCTCCCACCGCAATTAACAAAGGAAAAGTAATTGCCAAAGGGATTTCGCAAGAACTCGATGAGTTGCGCGAGATTGCGTATTCAGGAAAAGATTATTTAGCAAAAATACAGAAGAGGGAAAGCGAGAAACATGGGATTCCTTCATTAAAGATAAGTTATAATAATGTTTTTGGTTATTATATTGAAGTTCGGAATACTCACAAAGATAAAGTTCCTGAAGATTGGATCCGGAAACAGACACTGGTGAGCGCAGAGCGTTACATCACGGAGGAGTTAAAAGAATACGAAACTAAAATTTTGGGAGCAGAAGAGAAAATTCAGGTGTTGGAATCGAAAATATTTAATGATCTGATTATCGCTTTGGCTGATTACATTGCGGCTATTCAGCTAAATTCAAATATTTTGGCAAGGCTTGATTGTTTGCTTTCGTTTGCTACGTGTGCAACCAATTACAAATATTTCCGTCCGGAAGTAAATGATGGAAATACAATTGATATAAAAAATGGTCGGCATCCGGTTATTGAACATCAACTGCCTATTGGTGAAGCATACATTGCCAACGATGTGTATTTGGATCAGGAAAATCAGCAAATAATTATTATTACCGGACCTAACATGGCAGGTAAGTCGGCTTTGTTGCGCCAAACAGCGTTGATTGTTTTACTTGCTCAAATAGGTAGTTTTGTCCCGGCAGAGGCGGCAAAGATTGGTTTTGTAGATAAAATTTTTACACGGGTAGGAGCTTCTGATAATATTTCGTTGGGCGAATCTACATTTATGGTGGAAATGAATGAGGCTGCCAGCATTTTAAATAATGTTTCAGACAGAAGTTTAATTCTGTTTGATGAATTAGGACGTGGCACTTCTACATATGATGGTATTTCTATTGCCTGGTCGATCGTAGAACATTTACATGAACATCCGCGGGCAAAAGCAAAAACATTGTTTGCCACCCACTATCATGAGCTGAATGAAATGGAAGGCGCCTTCCCAAGGGTAAAGAATTTCAATGTTTCGATAAAAGAAGTACAAAACAAAGTTATATTTCTTCGGAAACTGGTAAGAGGAGGCAGTAATCATAGCTTTGGTATACATGTGGCGGGAATGGCGGGAATGCCGAAATCGGTAATCAAACGAGCCGAGCAAATCCTAAAGAAACTGGAAGGTGGTAAAGAAGCTGAAAATCTGGCTAAACCACTGGAGGAAATTGGAGGGAAGCGGGAAGGAATGCAGCTTAGTTTTTTCCAGTTAGATGATCCGGTGCTGAAACAAATCCGCGATGAAATTGCTTATCTTGATGTAAATAATCTAACACCAATAGAGGCGCTTAACAAACTGAATGATATAAAGAAGCTAACCGGCTTGAAATAAAGCTTCCATTTTTTTTTTAATATTTTGCGAGAAAGAAAAAATGCCATATATTTGCATCGCTTTAAGCAAAAACGTTCTGTTAAATATGCGAGAATAGCTCAGTTGGTAGAGCACGACCTTGCCAAGGTCGGGGTCGCGGGTTCGAGTCCCGTTTCTCGCTCGTTACGATATTTCAAGGATGCCCGGGTGGTGGAATTGGTAGACACGTTGGACTTAAAATCCAATGATCATTATGATCGTGCGGGTTCAAGTCCCGCCTCGGGTACTTTTTTTTATTCTGATATATAGACATTTATGTAAAAAAAATGAATAAAATATCAGAAGTCCCACCAAAAGTCCCACCAACACAAAATTTAAGCGAAAAGATAAAAAGAATGGCAATTAAGAAGAAATTTAAGGAGCCAAAGATTGTAAAAGCCAAACGAGGATGGTTTATTGCATTGCCTTATGAGTATCCTGATAACCCAGGCACATACAAAAGATTTGAAATTTCTGCAGGAATTAATTACATCAAGGATTTAAAAGAAAAAGAACAGGAAGCCCAGATATTGTTAAAAGAAGTCAAAAGAGCTTTAATTGCAGGGTTCGATCCGTTCTTTACAGAAATGGAGGAACAGTTTGAAAAATCGATTACGGCAAAAAAAGAAAAAATCGAGGAAGCAGAAGGAAAAATTCCCAAGTGGACCATTATAGAAGGGATAAAGGAATTTCAAAAATATTGTATAAAGAAAAATCTTTCTGATAACACAATTCGTACTTATAATTCGTTTATTGCAAATTTTTGCTCATGGTTAAATGAAAACGAACTGGAAGAAATAATTGCATCAGAAATAACCGAAAGTTCAGTATTGGAGTTTTTAGATCAATCTTTTGATGAAGACGGTTGGACTCCGAGGACATATAATAATCATTTGAAGTTTTTTAATACTTTGTTTTCAAGACTAGTGAAGTTAGAAAAGAAGGAAAACAAAGAAATAACCTATAGTATTGATTTGAGCGACATAGAGCTAAAAAAAGATAGAGCTGAGAAAAACAGATATTATTCGCCTACTGTTGCTGAAATGGTAAAGAAAGAAATACAAACAAAACCTGAGCTATACAATTACGTAACTTGGATTTATTACAGTTGTATGCGAACAAGAGAAGTGAGATTGCTCCAGGTAAAACATATTGACCTAGAGGCACGTCAAATAAAAGCAATAGCCCCTACTGCAAAAACAGGAGATCGGTTTATTCCGATATGTGATGAGTTAAAAGACCTTATTGTTTCAATGAATTTAATCAAGTTGCCTCTTGATTATTTTGTTTTCGGGAAATTTGGTAGCCCATCTAAAGAAAAAATGAGGCGGGAGCACTTTTCAGATAAATATAAACCGATAAAAGATAAATTGGGACTTGATAATAAATATACCTTATATGGTTGGAAGCATACGAGAGTTGTCAACCTTTTAATGGCAGGGTATACAGATCAGGAAGTAATGAGCTTAACTGGTCATAGAGATTACAAAAGCTTTATGGCGTACAAAAGAGATTTGATAATTGACACTTCAGTAATGAAAGGGAAAACAATTGAATTTTAGTAATTTATAATGTAAGATGGATAGACTTTTGGCATGAAAGTTGGAATACATTAATAAAGTAAAACCCACAATCATGAATATTCTAATCAAAATATTTTTAATGGCAATCCTTTGGTTTGCTGGTTATACCTCACTGATGAACGGCTTTGTTTACCATAAAACAGATGATTTAATTGGAGGTGCTGCACTATATGTCTTACTTATTTTTTGGATTTATAGAACTATATTTCCTAAGAAAAGAAAGTATTATCAAGAATAAATTGTCAGGCAATAACTTCTTTGTTTAAAAGATGAATTTTATTTTTTTGCTGTAATGTTTCTTTGAATTTAATATTACTCTTCTTTTTTTGTATTTCAATTCCTTTTTAAATGGTTGAAAAATATAAAGACTAAAAATCAAAAAAATTGGTAGGTCTTTTATATTTAAGGTGCATTTCTAATATTTCAATTGAATACTATTTTTTATCTGGTATATTAATAAGATATTGTTCCTGTTCATGAGCTTCTATAATACCAGAATGAAACTCCAATATTTTTCTTCACTCAAATGATACCTCATTTATATCTTTCCCTTCTAAATATCTTTCGAACATTCTTATCGAATGCAAATGCATTTTGTCAACTATTTCCAATTGATCTTGTATGGCACTTCACTTGTTTTCACAACAGATATATGTTCTATTGCATTGAAAAAATCGTCTATTGAATTTAAATAGGACAAATCTAGTTTTTTACAACCGAAGCTGGATTGGCAACCAGGTATTTTATCAATGATAATAACCTTCGTAGAAATACTGGTCCCGGCCCTGTAAAAGGTAATCCGGGGTAGGATAAATTCAGTTGTTAAATTTGCATCCGGGTGAATAAACCGGCCTTTCTCATCTTCCCCATAAAGAAAAGAATTAAGCCGTTTTTCCATACTTGGGCTATCCGGGATTATGGCAACAATTAGTCCGTTTGTTCTAAGGTGGTTGAATGCTTTTTCAATATGTTCCATTGCTACCTTCCCGGACTTTCCAAATGGAGGGTTCATTGCAATCCCATCATATTTGTTAATGATGTGCAAGTCTTCAAACCGTTGTTGTTTGACTTCACCAGTTACATTAATAGAAAGTTGTGCAGCAAGGGAATAGCTTGGCTCAATAAAAGTATTATTTGTATGTGCTTGAAAGAAACGAGCGATTGCCCCATGCCCGGCAGAAGGTTCTAAAGCATCATCATTTGGGTTCAGGTTTAACCATTCGACCATTTTGTAGCCTAACGGTTCCGGTGTTGCAAAATAATCAATACCTTCTTGTGACTTATTGCTGCTTGTCTTCTTGCCCCTTGCTAAATAGTAGGTTTTTGCCCGTTCAAAGTCGGTTATTGCAGCTTCAATATTTTCCCTGTCAAACTTCATTCCTCCCTCTCCCTGATAAAGAGAAGGTTCATCATTTGAAGCATTAAGGTAACCTTCAATAAAAGCCATTTCAAGGTTTCTGGCTTTTTTACCCATAGCCAGGTTTTCGGCTGTTCTTGCTCTGGAAGCCACTTTTTGTGCAAAAGCAATCTTTTCAAAATCGGTATGTAAGACCAGGTATTCAAATATTGCATTTGACCTAACTCCAAGCCTGTAAATACGTCCTTCTGTTTGAATAGCATCAGTTGGAGCAGTAGGCAACCCTAAATCAATCAATACTCTTTGGCAATCCCCAATTACATCATGCAAAGAAATCCCTTCTTTACCTGCTTTTCGCTGGACAATAAAAACATCGGTACCTGAATATTTCTTATTAAATTCTTTGATATACTGATACCGTTGTTTTTTCGGAATTGTACCATTAAACTCTTTTGAAATGTTCCCGAATGCATTCTTTAAAGTCAGACGGGCATTTAAGAGTTTTCCTATTTCAAGGTTAACAAGGTTGGGATATTCTTCTTCAAACATTGCCACCTCCTGATACAATGCTTGCTTTATATGAGAATTATTCCTGTCCTCTGCATCCATCAGTTCGGAAACATTGAACTTGAAAGGATGTGAAGGTAAGGCATTATTGTAACCATGAAAAACCACAACTTTTCTCCCTAACTCCAAATGTTTCTGAATCCTTTCAATCGAGCTGACAGCTTTCAACCCTTCCAAAAGCTGGCTTATATACAAGTAATTCCATTTACGGTAAGCCCGTTCACTCAGGTAAGGATACTTTTCCCTGAAAACTTTGTCGTATGAATAGAAAAGTTTCATCCCTTCATTAATCCGGTAGCCTAATTCACTGTTGACAGCAATAAACTCTCTTGAATAATCTTTGTCCACTACAAGTTGTCTCCCTGAAATAACCTCTTTTTCAACCATATTTTCAAAGAACATTCTTTCCAGGAGATTTACATCTACACCACTTTCAGGGGTGGTAGCCTTGTTGTACCGCATATGGTAGCCAAAATGGGTAGAAAGGAATTTTGCCATTCCGGTAGCCACATTATACCCCTGATAAGATTCTTCCTCCGGTTCAAGGGATTCATAGATTTCCCATAAAGTACCATCACCAATGATGCAGCTTTTGTGATAGGCAAACGGGGTAGCTGAAAGAAAAACCACTTTTGTACTATTAAATATTTCCAGTGCTTTTTCTTTGAATTTGCAGTTCCATGCATCCAATTTTTTCTGAAATACAGGATAAGCAATTTCATATTTTTCCTTTTCTGAATTATAAACTTGCATCTTTTGAAGGTAATCCGGGTCAGTATAGGAAGGGGCATCAGGATATTTAGGAGCGGTAGGTCTTACAGGCAATGCAAGGATAGCTTTTTCCTTTGCCACGGAAGGAAGGTTGGCAACTTTTCTGTGGGCCTCAAAATAAACGGTTCCATTCCCATTTCCATTTTGTCCAAGGTAATGGCTTTCATCATAGATGATAAGGTCAAATTCACGTTGTAACAGCTTCTTGTTTTGATAAAAATTAGCATAGGTAGTGATAACAGCATTTGCACCTTTGCTTTTAGTATCATTGAGCTGTGTAATTGAAAGGTTAAGTTTTTTTGCATCTGCAATCCAGTCTTTTGCTTTAGCATCTGTAGGGACAACAAAGAGGATATTCTTTTTACCCCTGATAAAAAACCGTTTGGCAATTCCTAACCCGGTATAAGTCTTACCCGTACCCGTTCCGTTGGTGAATAATATACCTTTTCCATTATCCCTGAAGAAACGTTTTTCTGCTTTAAGTACATCAACTTGCTGTTCATCATAAAGACAGGAAACAGTTTCCTTAATATTTGCCATATTATGAAGGATTACAGTCTCTACCCAGGATTGTACCTGTGTATTAGTAAAGCATGAATCAGAAAATAATGAAAGTTGTAAATCAGATGATTTCATGTGAATTTAGAACCGCTGCCTTACGGGTTTATGTAGGTATCTGGCACACCTGTTATTTATACCAGGAAGCCACCGGATGGATAAAATAAGGTCAATGGGGTGTATGTCAGTTTGTTTTGGAGTGGAGTGAAACGGAAGGAAAAAAGAAAGTGAACAAATCCGAAGGAAACCCGCCACGAAAAGCGGGTTCCCCTTTACCGTTTTTATCCATGTAGGTAATTTTGCTTCCGGCCATGAAATAACGGTATGCCAGATTGTAAGTAAAGAGAATAAAATCAGACTGAGGAAAGGCAAGATTGCCGGGTTTAAGCAGTACCGCACGAGCCCGGAAGAATGGAGGGGTTGGGAGGGACAAAAAAAACAGGCACTTGTATAATCTTGCCGTAAGAGAAGTAGTATATTTTAAAACTACTTCTTCCAATGGATGATTTTATACCGCTCTGCCCGGAGGGCGCAACAATCTGTTTTTGTATGCGTAAGGGAAAAAACACTCTTAGGGAAATTTCCTGTTTCCCTATGTGTGTTTGTGGGTCAGGTGCTGCTTGTCCTGGAACGATATTCTGGTTCCCCCGAAAGCGGAGCGAACGGGAAGAACACAGAATATAAGTGAAAGGATAAGCTGGGTAAACCTGAAAGGAAAGGATAAAATACACCGTTAAAAGGTGGGTGGGAAATAGAGTAAATTATCTACAAAATTATCTTCTCCGGAAGATGATTTTATCCGGGCGCTTTAAAAAATATCTACAAAAATGAATGAGCACAGCTCTCAGTTTTTTCCTGCAGCTCGTTTCCTGGACAAAATTTGTAGATAAAAATAGGAACAAAAAAAGGGACACATCCGAAGGATACCTGCCACGAAAAGTGGGTTCCCCTTTACCGTTCCGGGAAGCGATTAATATCGTTGCTGAAAATATATTGATTAACATAATTCCGCACTGCCCGGAGAGCGCTTAGATATAAGAAAGTAAAAAATACAGAGTCAAAAGAATCCAATAATAAATGTGGAATCCATTCAGATAAGATTTTTTTAGAAAAGTTTGCGTTTTTTTCTCTTAAATGGTTGTAATCTTTTATGAGGTAATCATATAATTACTAATTACATAAACACTATTGATAGTATTGTAAAATAATATGTGTACCTGAAATCAGGTATAAATACCTATATGTAATTAGGGGATATTGTTTAGCTTTAAACTGATAATACTACAAACCTAATTTCATCTTCTTAACCATTAAATCATGAAGAACAAAACCATTATTATTTCAAATGCAAAGTACGCTGAAGTTATATCTACCGATGAGATTGTATATTGTAAAGCAGAGGGTAGTTATACCGAAATTCTTCTGTCAAATAAAGAGAAAATAACAGCTTCTAAAAACCTGCACTGGTTTGAGGAAAAATGCAGTAAGAATTCTTTTTGCCGTGTACATAAATCTTTTCTTGTTAACCTGCACTTTATTTGCAGGGTGTTTCATGTTAAAAACCATTTGCTGTTAAAAAATAAGATACTCCTACCTGTTTCCAGGATACGCAAAAATGTATTGTTGGAAAAATTGGAGCAAATGAACGAGTTAGCTTAATGTCATGCCTTTTTATTCATGAATAGCAACGTATTTTTACATGCTATTGAATAACGTACGTTAGAAGGTTTGAAATATAGAATTTGCAATTACGCTCCATGTTATTCCATCAATCCTTTCTCAGAAAAGGACATTTAGGATAGTAATTCTGCCATTTGGAAGTACCGGGTAAATTCTATTAGGTATTTGAAAGTAAAATTAAAAAATCCTCTCAGGCTACTATGAGAGGATTTTTGTTATTTACGGTTTTATCCCTAAAAAAAACAGCAGAATTTATCACCTGCAAAATACCGTTTATAAAATAATTCATACACTTCATAAAACCACAGCTACCGTTCGTAAAATCACTCTTTCAGGAAAATTTCAGAATACTTACTTTCAGATTGTATTCCTAAAAAACCAAATCGATGAAATCAATCATTACGAAAATTTTTATCATTTCATATTTTGTATTATTTGCATTGAGTGAATCAATTGCCCAGAATTTAACCTCAGGGTTGGTTTCCGTTTGGGAATTTGATGAAACCAGTGGAACAACTGCTTATGATAGTCATGGGAATAATGATTTACTTATCCATGGTGGTGCTTCTATTAATCAATCAGGTGTAATAGGAACCTCCTTTACTTTCGATGGAATAAATGATTATCTTCAGACAGCAAGTAACGATTTATGTCCGGTTGAAAATCATTCAATATCCGCTTGGATTAAAAGAAACGGTGACGGAACAAGTCTATCCAGTTCAATTATGGCTAAATACTGGTCACTTGTCGGCTATAGGTGTTATTGGTTTGCATTAATAAGTCGCGATTATGATTCTTATCCCAATGCATTATATTTCAATTACTGGGATTCATCTAACCTTGAAACCCCAGTCTATTATTCTCCAGAAACTGATATTTGGACCGGACATTGGAGACATGTAGTGGTAACCAGGAGTGGAGCAGATATTAAACTTTACGTTGATGGCAATTTAGTAGTATCTGCAACGGGAGGAAATGGAATGATGCAAGAACAGACTCAAACAGTTAAAAATTGTATCGGGGCAGTGTCTAAAAGTAATACTATTCCCGATAAATTTGCAAACTTTACATTTGATCAAGTTGGGGTTTGGAATAAAGCACTTACTGCAACCGAGATATCTTTACTTTACAATTCAGGCAATGGCCTTCCTTATTCCGAGTGGGAAAATCCAACATCGCCACTATCCGGCGGTGAAATATCTCCGGATTCGCTTACTATCAATACGGGGGAAAGCCCGGAAACAATTTCAAGTGTTTCTGATGCAAGCGGAGGGAATGGTACATACACTTATCAGTGGCAACTATCAACAGATGGCAGTACTTTTTCAGATATCTCCGGCGCAACCGGGACTTCTTATACTGCCCCGGTATTAACACAAAATATATGGTATCGCCGAAAGGTAACAGATGGTGCTTCTGCCGAAGCCTACTCTAATGTTTCTGTAATTGAGGTAATCACCAGTGGAGGAGAATGTTTATGGAATGAGAATGCCGGTTATATATACCGTAATGGTAAAGTTAGTATTAATACAATTTCAGCCCCGGGAGATTATGCGTTGGCAGTTAATGGTAAAATCAGGGCAAAGGAGATAAAAGTTGATACAGACTGGGCTGACTATGTTTTTGACACAGACTATCGTTTGAAAACGCTGGAAGAAATTGAGAGTTTCATAAAAGAAAACAAACACCTTCCGGAAATACCAACGGCACAGGATGTAGAAAAGGGTGGAGTTGACTTAGGTGAGATGAATATGCTGCTTTTAAAGAAAGTGGAGGAACTAACACTGTATATTATTGAGCTGAAAAAGGAAAATGCACAGGTAAAACTTTTGGAACAACGAATAGAAAAATTAGAACAAAAATAAACCAACTAAAATAAATGAAAGATGAGAGTAATAAATTTAAAATACTTTTTCTGTATACTCATTTTAGGGTTAAATGCAGCAACGCTTAGTTCCCAGAATCTTTTGGATGGTCTGATCTCTGTTTGGGAGTTTGATGAAATATCAGGTGAAATTGCGAATGATGAACTTGCAAATCACAGTGGAACAATTGATAATGGAGTGGAAATAAACCAAGAGGGACTTTTGGGAAGAAGTATTTTAACAAATTCATATGATTTTATCAGCGTTGGAAATTCATCTGATTTTGATGGAGGTGATGCTTTTTCTGTATCAGCCTGGGTTAAAGGAGGGTTTAATTTTTCAAAAAGTATAATGGTACGAGATGTTGGCACCTCGTATAAATGGATATTGTATATATCGGGCACATCTCCAGATTCATATGTTTCGTTGTATGTTAGGACTGCCTCAGGTATTTATACTACACCTCCTAATACCGATATTTGTAGTGATAATGAGTGGCATCATGTAGTTGGTGTGTGGAATAAAAATGTTTCTACTGCGCGGCTTAAAGTTTATCTAGATGGAGAGTTGGTAGCAAGCAATGATGCGGTAAATGAATCTGTTTTGCCAGGGGCTTCTTCTACTTATATCGGGGGATGGAAATCAGGACATACATTTGAGGGATATATAGACCAGGTGGCTTTCTGGAAAGACAAAGCACTTACTCAAACGGAAATAAACTTACTTTATAATTCCGGCAATGGTCTTGCATTCTCTCAATGGGAAAATCCAATATCGCCACTATCCGGAGGGGAAATATCTCCGGATTCGCTTTCTATTAATACAGGGGAAAGCCCGGAAACAATTTCAAGTGTATCTGATGCAAGCGGGGGAAATGGCGCATACACTTACCAGTGGCAACTATCAACAGATGGCAGTACTTTTTCTGATATCTCTGGCGCAACCGGAACTTCTTATACTGCCCCGGTATTAACACAAAATACATGGTACCGCCGAAAGTAACAGATGGATCTTCTGCCGAAGCCTACTCCAATGTTTCTGTAATTGAAGTAATCACCAGTGGTGGAGAGTGTTTGTGGAATGAAAATGCGGGTTATATATACCGCAATGGGAAAGTTAGCATTAATACGCTTTCAGACCCGGGAGATTATACGTTGGCCGTTAATGGCAAAATCAGGGCAAAGGAAATAAAAGTTGATACAGACTGGGCAGACTATGTTTTTGCCACAGACTATCGTTTGAAAACGCTGGAAGAAATTGAGAGTTTCATAAAAGAAAACAAACACCTTCCGGAAATACCAACAGCCCAGGATGTAGAAAAGGGTGGAGTTGACTTAGGTGAGATGAATATGCTGCTTTTAAAGAAAGTGGAGGAATTAACACTATACATTATTAACCAACAAAAAGAAATCAATTTATTGAAAAGTGATTTGACTGAAATTAGAAATAAGAATTAAGTATCCTATTTCTATACTATTAGGTAATTCAACTTATGATTATATGAATTATCAGGAGAGGTGGACTATTCGCACACAAAACCATAAACAACAACAAGTATGAAACTTTTAATTTTACTCATAGCAGCTTTTACTATTAGTTATTCCGCACATAGCCAAACAAAAGCCAATATCTCCAATATTAAATCAGATAAGGTAAGGCTAACAAAAACAACAATTGTACAGGATAGCGCTTTGGCAACATTTCCAGCGCTTGTTTCAGTAAAAGAAACAGATTATGCCAGGAAGTCTCCATCCCTTCAGGAGTCGTTTGCAGCTTATTCTGTTGATTTTTATCCTGAGCCGGAGAACGGGATTGTTTATGTAAAGTTTGCAAACCTAAGTAAAGAGATAAAACCGTTGCTGTACCTGTACGATGAAAAGGGAAATGAGCTATACAGTATAAAGGCTAAGACAAGGCTAAACATAGTCAACCTGCGGGAAATCCCTTCAGGAACGTATTTGCTTACGGCCGAGGTTGATAAAGAAGTAACTACCTGGGAGATAGTTAAAGAGTGAGGGATGCTCCCTGGGAAACGATTTAATTCATTCGAGTTTATTCTAATGTATAATATCCATAATTATGATTAGTAAATTTATTTTGTGCGAAATCTTTATCCTGCTTTTAGTGCCAGGGTTTATTCCCAGACAGTCAAAAGATATAGTAAATATGATAACAGTTACGACGGAGATAGAGATATGAAAATATCAAGAGATGCTGATAATATTATTAAAATCACGCCCCCTTAATTTCTGGAGGCAGCTAGTTCTTCGAGGTATGGAAATTTCCCTGTAAGTTATTTACTGATTTATGTGGAAAAAGGAAGAGATGCTTTAATATATATATAAATTTAATACTTAATAAAATGAAGAATTATTATCACCTGGGAGCACAATTACTGATATTGTTTCTTGTAAATTCTTTGATAAATGTTGGAGTAGCAGGACAGGAGGTAAATAAAGATATTATTCCCTCTCCCCCTGAAGCTGCAAGTCTTGGTTTGTTCGGACAGTTTCAGGTAGGAAATTTTACTGGTACTTCAAATATATCAATTCCAATTTTTGAATTAAAAGGAAGTCAGCTATCCTGCAATGTTTCATTGGCATACAATTCTTCCGGTATACGGGTTGAAGAAACTTCGTCCTGGGTAGGTGCAAACTGGTCATTGTTGGCTGGTGGCCTTATAAGCCAGAATGTTAGGGGGATTAGAGATGATAATCCTGTAAAAGGGCTTTTTCACAGGCCGTTACCACAAGTTTTATATTCGGAAGATATTGATAACTGTAGCCTTAGTGAATATTGTCGGAATTATTATGATTCAGAGCCTGATATTTACACATATAGTTTTGGGGGTTATTCAGGGAAATTTTTCTTTGATGAAAGTCTTAATCCGATAACTGTACCTCGAGAACCGCTAATTGTAAATCCTATAATAGACTCCAATACTAGTAGAATAACAAGTTGGGTTGTTATTGATGATAAGGGCTTTAAATACTTATTTGAGATTCTTTCTGTAAAACAGTTAAATGGTGATTCTGACACTGCATCACGATCATGGTATCTGGAAAAGATAATTTCGGCAGATGATCAGGATACTTTATCTTTTACTTATGATAATTATTCCACTATTTATTCCCAGGTTTTTGTATCTCAAAATATATCAGAAGGAGGGATAGGCTCTTATTATCTCCCTGACTTATCACAAAATTCAACGGTAGTATATGAAGATAATGTCTACATAAAAAGTATAGCATCATCTTCAGGTTCGATCATTTTTAACAAAAGTGACAGGGTGGATGATAAAATTGATAACCTGAAAAAGCTTGACTCTATTGAAGTGTATAATAAATTTGGCACCTTAACAAAGAAATTAAAATTTATGTATAACAATACGGGTGAACGATTATTTCTGGAAAATATTGAGAATATAACTGATGGCAATACTATTAGGTATGAATTTGATTATTATGAAGACTATCTTCCGGACCGGTTTAAAACCGAAGCCCAGGCTTACCCCTCTTACCCTATTGATTACTGGGGGTATTATAATGGTAAATCCTCAAACAAACATCTGATTCCGAAAGTATTTGATAATATTCGTAATTTTACACCGGCAGACCGACTTCCCAGCTTGGCATATACTCAAAAAGGCAGTTTAAGAAAAATAGTTTATCCGACAGGTGGATATACCAGGTTTTATTATGAATTAAATAAAACAAAACGGAGGCCTCTTTTTTATGGGAGCGATATTCCTAATTCTGAAGAATATGAAATTGGAGGACTTAGGGTCTCAAAGATTCAGAATTTTGATCCTGTAAGTGGTAAATCAAATATTGTAAGATATGAATATCCGGATCAGGGATATCTTTCCTCATTCCCTGTTTATGGATATGTTTTTTTGAGTAATAGGACTGATGATGGCTGTCCTGGTGGAAACTATGAAGTCAAAACAATATCATCCAATAGCCAGGCATATTTAAATAGTATTAACGGTTCGCATATTTACTATCCCATAGTAAAAGAAATTTATGGTGAAAATGGAGAGAATGGGTATTCTATTTATGAATATTCTACGGATAATTCTGGAATCACCGAATACATGTTTGAACCACCGTTCACCCCCAATGATGGTTCTTCATCCTATAGGGCAGGGCTTTTGCTCCGCAAAGCCGATTTTGATGTAGCCGGGAATCCACTGAAAGAAATTAAAAATGTTTATACGATTTCAGACTACCTAAGTGAAACAATCAGGGGCTTACGCGTTGTAAAAAGTGTTGAGACATATGATCATTATATTCCTGAAGGTGGCTGTTATCAGGGTAAGAGTAGCTGTGAGAATGATGAGTTTTATTCCGCTTTTTACGATTTAGTTTCGGAGTGGCAATATAAATCATCAGATACTACTAGACTATTTGATCCTGATGATCAATCAAAGTATGTCGAAACGATAAATACATATAATTATTATAACCCGGATCACCAGCAACTGTCCTCTCATGAAATCCATGACAGTAGACAACAATCTATTGTAATAAACTATACCTATCCTTCAGATGCAGGTTCAGGAGCCCCGCCTCAAATGTATATGTATGATGAGAACAATACCCATTTCAAACACATGCTTAGCCCTATAATTGAAAGGAGGGTTGAAGTGAACGAACAAACAACAGCCAAGGTGCAAAACAAATATGTTTACGATTCTGGAAAGGATATGGTCTTACCGGATTATTCAGATATTTTTCCGGCAGGAAGTAGCTCTTACAGAATACAATATTTGCATAATGATGGCGGGAATTTGGTGGAGCAATACAAAGATGATGACGTAAAAACTGTATATCTATGGGATAATACAGGAACATACCTTATGGCAAAAATTGAAAATGCCAGTTATGGACAAGTAAGTTCATATGATAAACAACAAGATTGTTCTTATAGTAGTGAAAATTTGCATAGTGCCCTGACAGGAAATATATCAGGCGCAATGGTTACAACCTACACCTACAAACCCTTGGTAGGCATGACCTCTCAAACAGATGCCAATGGCAAGACTACGTATTATGAGTACGATGATTTTGGCCGGCTGGCATTTGTCCGCGACCAAAACGGGAACATCGTTAAAAAGCACGAATACCATTATGCAGGCCAGAACTAACAAACACTGTAAACACAACACCATGAACCGTATGAAAAAGATAAGTTTAATACTCTTCACGCTTCTACTGGCAGGTCCGCTTTTTGCCCAGCAAACCTTTGAGTGGTCAGAAGCAGGAGGGGGTAAAAATTCAGATGTCGTCAACGGGATAACCTGCATCAATAATGATATTTATGTTACAGGGAGTTTTTCCGGAGAATTTACTATCGGCAATATAACCCTGAATGGCGAAGGAATGACCGATATCTTCCTTGCAAAATTAGACCAAAAAGGAAATGTCAGCTGGGGAAAATCGCTGACCGGGGAAGGGGCCAATAAAGCCAGTTGCCTGAAAACCGACGGAGAGTCCATTTTCCAGGGAGGGATTATCTCTGAAACGGTTCGCCAGGATAAAAACCAATACGAAGGCGAGGGGAAGAGTGTATATATTGCTTCCTGGAATAAACAGGGAAAAATAAACTGGCTGACCCGTTTGCCCTTTTCAGGGAATGCAACCCTGGATGTTATGGAAACAGCACCGGATGGCACCCTGTTTATTGGTGGGTTACTACACGGAACCCTCCAGGCCAGTACATCCGAACTAATCTCGCAAACTGTTAACCGAGCCTACTGGATGACACTTTCCGGGGATGGCAAGCCCCTTGATGCCTGGTTATCATCAGGAGAAGGTAACCACCGCCTGGTTTCGGCAGCTATCGATTCCTTAAATAATCGGTATATGCTGTTTAGCGTAAATGGTGATTTTTCCACCGGAGGGGATAGTATATTACAGGTGACTACACCCGGAAAAAAGGGGCTGGTGCTTTTAAAAACAGGCAATACAGGAGCAACAGATTGGGTAAAGTTCTGGGAGTGCCCGGGATATTCCGAAGGGACAAAAATACTGTTAAGCCCGGAAAATGAACTTATCGTTTGTGCAAACTATAATAAAGAACTAAAACTGGGGGATACATTGCACACCAGTACTTCCCAGCTGGAATCGGTAGTGGTGAGTTATAAAACTTCCGGGGAACCCCGGTGGATGAAAACGTTAAGCAGCCCTGTAAAATCCAGGCTTATGGATGCAATGTACACACAAAACGGGAACCTTCTTTTAGCCGGGTATTTTCGGGAATCCTGCCATATTAATGAGGATGTAATGTATTCTGCTATTCCGGGGAACAGCTTGTTTTTGTTCCAGCTGGACAAAGATGGTACCCCTGTGTGGCAGGATGACCCCGGGGAAGTGGCATCGGGTTTCTGTAAGGCAATAACCCTGGATAAGGAAGGGAATATAATACTTGCCGGAAGTTTTCGGGGAGAGTTTCGTATGGATGATAAAAAGTTACTGTCAGCCGGGAAAACAGATGTTGTAATAGCCAAGTATTTTAACTGTGGCAACAGCGAGGTTAAAATCCTGGGAGACAATGTGCTTTGTCCCGGAGGTGAAACCATGCTTAGTGCTTCGGGGGATTACTACAGTTATTTATGGAACAATGAGTACTGGGGAAATGACCTTGCCATTGATTCTGCCGGCACCTATTCGGTGGTGGCTTACGATGGGAAAGGATGTACAGCCAGCGATACAATGGTGGTTAAAATATTAAATGGGGAAGATTTAGGGCTTCCGGATAACGTTTATATCAGCCCGGGAGAGAGCAAACAGTTGGCTGCCGCCAGCGGTTTCTTTTCCTATATGTGGGAAGATGGCACCCAAACGGCCGGGCGTATGGTTAATTATACTTCGGGAGCCGATTCTACAATCCTGGTATTGAGTGCAGAGACTTATCAAGGTTGCCAAATCTCCGATTCGGTTGTTGTTTATTTTAATCATACCAACAGTACAGCTCAACGTTCAGCAGCCTTTCTGCAGGCTTACCCTAACCCTGTAAGTAACAACCTTACCTGGTTTGCCCAAACAGGTTCTCCAACAGATATTGTAGTTTATATAACGGATAATAAAAGTACAAGGGTTTACCTGGAGGAAATAAAGAACTATTATCCCCATACAATGAAAACCATTAGTATGGCGCCCTTTGCCAGCGGGAACTATCTTTTAAATATTCAAACGAAGGAAGAAACCTATCATTTGAAAATCGTTAAAAAGTAGGATTTACTAAACATTGAAAAAATGAACAAAATGAATAAATATATCCTTACCCTGGTATTTATCGCTGCTTTGCATGTTATTGCCCGGGCACAGGTGCAGGAATATGTGCAGGACAACCAAGTATATACCGGAACTGCAGAGATTACAGCAAGCCGGCAGGTAACCCTGCTCCCTGGCTTTACAGCAGCAAGGGGCTCTAATGTGCACGTTTATATCACGGATCCCGGAAGTAGCACCGCGACTGATTACACCCCGGATGAAGGAGATATTATAGCAGGAGCAGTGCCCGGCAATGCGAGAAACTATATCCATACCCTTGCACCCAGGGTAGGGGAAACCCAGGTGTCAAACCTTACGTCTGTTGAGCGGACGGAAACACTGGAGTATTTTGATGGTTTGGGACGTTTGGTGCAAACCATTGGCGTGGAAGCGGCCCCCGGGAACGAGGATATTGTGGGGGCGATTGGGTATGATGCCTTTGGACGTGACAGCATCCATTTCCTTCCCTTTATTTATCAAAACCCATCGCCCGGGGCTTATGTCAGTGATTATTCCGGGAAATGTACGACATTCTACAATTCTGCTGTAACAGGCCGTGAACCTGGCAGTAGCCCCTGGACAGAAACGCTGTATGAACCTTCGCCGTTAAACCGGGTAACCGGGGAGAAGGGACCAGACCAATGGCAGGGCAAACCTACAAATGTTAGCTACCAGACCAATACAGACCAAATCAGCAACTGGTCAGTATCGGGGAACCCGGCAACATTTTCCCCGGATAATTTCCCTGAGCATGAATTATATGTGACCCAATATACCGATGAAGATAATAAGGTAACACTGGAGTACAAAGACAAATTGGGACAAGTGGTGTGTAAAGCGGCAGTAAATGGAAATGAAACCCTGGAAACCCATTATATTTATGATGATTTTGGGTTATTGCGCTGTGTTGTCCCCCCAAAGGCTTCAGGGCCTGAAGATACCGAACTTTGTTATTATTACGGGTATGACCGGCGGAAACGGATGACTTCCAAAAAACTTCCCGGAGCAGAAATTACCTACATGGTATATGACGTACGCGACCGCCTGGTATTGACACAGGATGGGAATTTAAGGCAGAAAGGAAAATGGATGTGCACTTTTTATGATGCACTGAACCGGCCGGTACTAACAGCGCTTGTTAATTCCCCGGGAGGATTTTCAACCGTAGAACCTGCTTTTAGAGAGGTGTCTTATAATGCTTCTTTTAGCACCGGTACCTACTTTGGCTATAACGTGGGCCTGCCTGCAATATTTACTTCCTCGGTGCAGGTATTAACCGTTACCTATTACGACAATTACTCTTTTTTAAATAATACAAGTTATGGTAAAGATTATCGTTTTTCAGAATATAGTGTACCCGGTTTTCAGAGTACTGCATCAGGCCTTACAAAGACCCTGGTTACCGGGAGCGTTACCCGCGTAATTGGCGGCGATGGCACGATTACCGGGAATGACAGGAGCCAGTTCCTGGCCTCAGCCGTTTACTATGATGATTATGCCAGGCCAATCCGTACTATTTCTGAGAATCAGCTGGGAACAACTGATGTAAGTTGTTCTGCATATAATTTTGTTGGACAGGAAACCTTAAGCGCAACAGTACACAACTATGGGGAAAACAATGAAATTAAGGTAGCCAACCGCTTCTCCTATGATCACCAGGGGCGTTTGCTTACGGAGAAAGTGGAAATTAACGACAACGGAAGCCCCGTAACAATAGCCGCCTATGAGTATAACAAGTTGGGGGAAACAGTAGCTAAATATCTGCATGGCGATGACGGCGGGCATCATTTTAACCAGAAAATAGACTATACCTATAATATAAAAGGCTGGCTGAGGAAACTGAACCAGGTGAATAGCCTTGGGAATGATTTGTTTGCCCTTGATTTAAGCTACAATACACCCGGTAGTTCCAACGGGTTAACAGCAAGCCCCCAGTTTAACGGGAATATATCGGAAATGATTTGGGACACCGGGACCCCCAAAGGCTACGGGTTTACTTATGATGCCCTGAACCGGTTAAAAGAAGCGGATTATGCAGAAGGCAGTGCGCTTAACAGCAACAATGATGCCTTTAGCACCACCTACAGTTATGATGAAAATGGCAATATGGCCGGGTTAACACGCAGTATGGCCGGCAACTCCATTGATACCCTTACCTATCATTATATTGATGACGGGAACCAGTTGGAATCGGTAGACGATGCATCGAATAATTCCCTGGGGTATAATGATGCCGGGGGGATGTATACCTATGACTGGAACGGGAACCTGAAGACCGATCCATCAAAAAGTACATTTATTGAGTATAATTATTTAAACCTGCCAGGGAGTGTACAGTTTGATAATGGCAATGATTATATATACTATACTTATGATGCCGGAGGGAATAAACGAACAAAGATAGTGGATGGTACCACCTATACAGATAATAATACCCGGGTGGATTATTGCGGGGATTTTATTTATGAAAATGGCGAATTAAAAGCTATCTTTACCAGTGCCGGACGGATAATACCAGTAGAAGATAACGGCAACGTTCTTTACAAATTTGAATACAATTTGCAGGATCACCTGGGGAACACCCGGGTCGTGTTTGAGGGGCACAGCAACGGGCAACCTGAAGTGGTGCAAACAACCGATTATTACCCGTATGGGATGATAATGGGACAGCAAAATAATTTTGCCACAGGTGTGCTGGTTAATAAATTCCTGTATAACAACAAGGAGTTGCAGGATGATGAACTGGCAGGAAATAGTTTAGGCTGGTATGATTATGGTTTAAGATTTTACGACCCACAATTAGCCCGATGGCACAGTGTTGACCCGGCAGCAGAGTTGATGTACAGCTGGTCGCCTTATAATTATTGCTTTGGAAATCCAATACTTTACGAAGATAAAGACGGTGCTATTCCATTAGAGACAATTTGGGATATCGGAAATGTGCTGTATGATATTGGTAGCGGTATTTATCATGAAGTTGCAGGTAATCGGGAAGCAGCTAACAGTGCATGGGGAGATTTGGGTATGGATGCAGCAGCAATGTTGATACCATATGTTCCCGCTGGTGCTTCCAAGGTTATAAAAGGCGCAAAGGCTGTGGACAAAGCTGTCGATGCTGCAAAAATAACAGATAAGGCAGCAGATGTAAAGAAAGCTTCGACGATAACCGAAAATGCTAAAAAAGGAAAGGCTTTTGAAAAGAAAGTAGGAGAAACACTTGATGGACCTAAAGCCGAACAACTTACAATTGAGGCTGCTGATGGAACAAAAACTCGTGTTGATTTTGCTCAAAGTAAGGACGGTAAAATATCACTAAAAGAAGCAAAGGGTTCAGCAAAAGCACCTTTAACAAAAAATCAAAAATCAGCACATCCCCAAATTGAGAAGAGCGGAGGAATTGTTCGAGGTAACAAGGGGCAAGATATTGGGTTACCTGCAGGAACAAAGATTCCACCAACAAAAGTAGAAGTTATAAGACCTGATGATTTAATAAAATAATGGATAGCACCAATCTTAAAAAGATATTGTTAGAGAGCCTTTCTGAGAAGTTAAAAACACAAGGCTTTAAATATGTAAAAGCCAAAAGTGCTTTTGTTCAGAAAGTCGATTTTGGAGAAGAATGGTATACTTTGACATTCTTAAAATATAGCGGACAAGATGGTTTTGAGATAAATCCAGGTCATCATCTTCGATTTGAGAAAGTAGAAGCATTCTTTCATGAAACCTCTGGTTTTAGTCCTAAAGACCAAAAAGGAACAACGACTATAGGATGTTCTTTGGAAAATTATCTTGCAAATGGTAAAGATATGTTCCGACAAAGTGTAAAAAGTGAAAAAGATGCTTTGCTTGCGAGTGAGTATTACCTGGAGCTTTTCATGGAAAAAGTGCAGCCCTTTTTTAAATCCTTCAATACTCTTGAAATCTTGCATCAACTCATCAATGAAGAACCTCAAAAAGAGCTAAGTATAATAAATCCTATATTTAGGGGAATAAAGGGAGTTATTATTGCATACTTTTTAGGAAGTAATGAGCTTGATAAGTTGATAAAAGTGTACTCACAGCAATATGAGACTTTTTATAATGGCTTTTATAAGCCTGATTTTGATAACGTTATTAAGAACATAAGAAAACAATAAAGTAGAAAACCAGCCTTCGGGCTGGTTTTTTATGCCAATTTTTGCTGGAGTGTATTGTTCTGAGCGTCTTTAATCATGACATCGAGAATATATGGAGGTATTAAACGTATCGGCCAGTTTTTTAAGCACACGGCATCATCAGCATGGTGCGATAAGCTGATCTTTTTCTTTTCATCTGAAAAAATGTTCAATTGAAAAACAAAAACACTATTTTTAGGAGCGTTAAACGTTCTTTGAACAAGTTTGAAAGGCAGTACCGGGTTTTTGTGAAGGCTGATTTTTGCATGTAAATTGGTATGATTACGGAGCCAGGTTTTATGACCCAGCTTTAGCAAGATGTCACAGTGTGGATCCGATGGCGGATGCCGAACACAATTTTCCATTTTCTCCTTATAATTATTGTGTTAATAATTACTTTAATGCCATGTTTTTGCAATTCTACATAGAGGTTTTGCCAATAGTCACCTGTCGATTCCATTGCTACCGTTGTGATTCCGAATGACAACAACCATTGGCATAGTTCAATCAAATCCTCGCATATACGCCAAATTCTTTTACATCGTCCAGAGCCTGCCCTACTGCAACAAAATGAGACTTGCTCCCCACTTCGATCCCTGCTGTATAATGGTTGACGATGTCCATTTCAATCTTCTTTTTCCTTGCCATAATTTTAGAATTAATCAGTAAAAAGCCCTAAGGAAATGTATCTTTGAGTCGAAAAATATTCTGAACGGGGTCGCTGACATTAATCGTCAGTGCCACCACTGGATTTATCAACAGGCCCTTGAAATGCTCTTCAGGGGCTTTTTACACTTCAACCAGAATTGCGCACGGGCTTTAAAAGCACCATTTAAAAAATCGGTTACACAAAGAGCCTGTTCCAAATATAGCAAGACTTTTAATCAGGGCTGGAGAAATAGATAACTTCAGCCTAAATCTATTTCGGAGGTTCTTATGTGGGGAATGAAAACCAACGTTTTATTCTAATTTTTAATTGAATTATTTTATTAAAAATCAATTATTTATATTTTTGTCATGTGCCAAAAAATTAAACAAAAAATAAAATGAGAAAGAGCGCTATTTTAATTTGGGGATTACTAGTTTCGGGATATGCTAATTCCCAAACTTTATGTATACCTGATGAATTAGGAACTTCTACAAATAGTAATATTGGGATTGGGGTGAATAATCCATCGCAAGAAATAGAGATATTTGAAAATACTGCTAAGCAGATAGCAATTCAATTTGGGAATCTTAATACTAGTTTTGGAAGTGGGAATGGATTCATTCTAGGAATAGAAACAGATGGGAATGGCTTGGTTTGGAATAGAGAAAATAACTATATAAGATTTGGGACAAATGCGCAAGAAAGGATTAGGATACTTGCAGATGGGAAAGTAGGCATAGGCACTATATTTCCTTCGCAGTTGTTAGATGTTGAAGGTATAGGAAGGTTTAATAATATTCATTTAGATATTGGAGGTAGTATACTTGGAGTGGGAGACGGTACCTTTACTTTAGCTGAAGGAAATGAGATTTGGAAATTTGGCGGTAAAAGTTTCTCGGTAGGTTCAAATTCTCCTGAAGATTGGGCTGTCTTTCAAGTTAATATAGATGATAACCAAGAAGGAATATACATTAAAAACACGAATGGTGATTCTAACACTAATGCGATATTTCGTGTTGATTGTTCGACTGGACAGGAAAATACATTTAGAATTCAACGGAATGGAAATATAGGGGTTGGAACAAATAATGTTGGAGATTATAGACTAGCTGTTAACGGAAAAATAAGGGCAACTGAAATAAAGGTAGAGACAGGTTGGGCAGATTTTGTATTTGAAGACGATTATAATTTGATGGAAATTGAAGAACTTGAATCTTACATCAATACTAATAAACACTTGCCTGACATACCAACAACTAAAGAAGCAGAGAATGAAGGTATAAATGTTGGTGAAATGAATGCAAAATTTCTTCAAAAAATTGAAGAACTTACCCTCTATGTTATTCAACAAAATAAAAAGATAGAAGATTTACAAGAACAAGTAAATGAGCTAAAAGAATAAGCAAAGGCATACAACAAAGACCAGTTCGAAACTGAACTGCTTAACCTGGAAGAAAAATGGGGTAGAAAATATTCAGTAGCCATTAAATATTGGAATACAAACTGGGAAAAATCTGCTTGTTTATCAGTATGATAAACATATTCGGGAATTGATTTACACTATCAATGACGTGGAAGGTCTTCATCGTCAAATCAGAAAGTAGCCAAGATCAAGGGAGCTTTCCCTAATGATATGGCTTTGCTGAAAATGATTTCCCTAGCAGCAGAGAACATCTCGAAAAAATGGGCTCAACCTATTCAGAACTGGCCCCTTACTTTCAGCAGTTATTTATCAAATTTGGCGAAAGGATTAAAAGCAAATAACGAACAGGATTTAAAACCTGTCGAGGACGAAACAAGCGGCTCCGTTCTTCCTTCGCCTTTGACAGAGTTCAAGTCTAGTCCAAAAAACTTTTACGATTGAAAAATGGAAAACTGAATTAAATTTGTAGAAAGTAAAGGATCAGGCAGAGTTTAAATTTCATTCCCGTTATCGAATAATATATAAAATGTGTACATACATATAGGTATAAATACCTATTATAAATTACAAATGTTTTATAACTTTACATCATTAACCAATAAATCATTTAGAGAATAACAATTAACCTTTTTCAAAAATCTCCAATAAAAATAGAAGAAAGCACGAAGAAGACATTGGGATAGAGTGAAATAATGGATTACCCTTGCGGAATAGGTGTTGGGTAAACCCCTTGGGAGTTCTCCATGTCAATAGGTTTGTCAGAAAAGAGAATCTCAGATGTTGAGAATGTCCATAGTTATAATAGGTAATTTATCCTTTGATATTCTCAACCTTAGCAAACATTGATTTAATTCAGTCAATTAATAAAAACGTAAATAAACTATAAAAAACTATAAATCAAAATTATGAAAAGATTATTTTTGTTGAGTGTTATTATTTATTTTACATGGAATACAAATGCACAACAAATATATACTGGCAGTAAAATAGACCCTGTTTTTATTCAATCAGCCAATAATTATTATAATGAAAACCTAAGACTTTTTCCATCCACCACAAATGATTATTCAAGTGTTGTATTAGGTGCCGTTTCAGGAAATTCAGGGACGGGTATTGGACAGTGGACCCTTGTTCGATATCCCTCAACATTTGACTATTTATTTGGAATTAGATATAATTCTACAGACTATTTTAACATCGCAAATAATGGATGCGTAGGAGTGGGGACAAAACAACCATTAGGGAAATTACATATCGATGCAGGGAATAATATTAGTACTAATGGGAAAGTGCTCATCCGTTCAAGTTCTAATTCTAATGGACAGGTTCAGATATTGAATCCAACGGGAGCGGAATCATCAATTGGTTTTATAGGAATGGGGACAGGATTTGGAAATTCAGCCCAATCAAGTGAAGGAGATAAGAATGTGTGGGTTATAGGTACAAATATTTGGCATAATGGGGGTAATGTATTTGGAATAGGTAATAAAGAATATGCGACATTAACAGGAGATGGACAGATTCTGGGAGTTAATAGTAATGGAAATGTAACAATAGGTACATCCGATGCAAGTAATTATAAACTTAATGTATGGGGGAAATTAAGAGCACATGAGATTGTTGTAAATACAAGTGGTGCTGATTATGTATTTGATGATAATTTTCAGCTTTTTACATTGGACGAACTAGAACTGTATATTAAAGAAAACAAACACCTTCCTGATTTAAAACCTGCCGGGGAAATGCAGGAAGAGGGGGTTGCCATTGGCGATTTACAAACAAAATTATTACAGAAGGTAGAGGAATTAACTCTTTATATTTTACAACAAAACAAAAAAATACATAGCCTTGAAGGAAAAATTGATAAGCTAGAGAGTAATGTTTCATACTGATGCTGCTGATAATCGTAGTATATTTAAATCTATCTTTATGAGAACTATATATAAAATAATCCTATGAAAAAATTAAAACTATCTATTCTAATAAGTTTATTCACATTATCTGTTCATGCTCAAGAATCATATTATGGCAAATTTGCAACGAACACAAATCCTGCCAATAGCTGGTATAAACTTGCGCACATAGTAATCAATTGTAGCGTCAATACTGTCAACATATCAGCAGAAGTAAATTATGTGGGTTTAACCGGAAGGTATCAAGCGAAAGCTATAATGATGTTTAGGTGTCATAGGACAGGAGGTGAATATGCAAATTGGCAATATAATGTTTCAGGAAATTTGGCTACTGATGTTTTAAAGTTAGTAAAAATAGATACAAAAACTTATGAATTATTGGGCTTTGCCAATAGTCAATATGCCCATGTTTCAACAGGGTTGTCTGTTACCCAGGAATGTAATGTTGCGATTACGATGCACAACACAGCCGAGGAAGTTAGCAATGTGGATGTATTGGAAGATATTCCATATTCCGGAAGTTGGAACTATCCTGAAGGGAAAGTCGGTATCGGCACCTTGGCTCCAGATAGGGAATTTCATATCCGCAATGATACAGGTATTGGAGAGATGGTATTACAGGGGAAACAGGATGCAAGTTCGGGAAATGGAGCAAGAATAATTTTAAGCAGTGCATATTCAGAAAATATAGATCAGACTGAGCAGCTTGGCAGACAGGTATATCTTCAAGCAATTGCTACCGCTAACTGGGGATCTAGTGTAAGGTTTGATATTTCGACATCCGATAATGCAAATATTTTACCAACCCCTAGATTCACAGTATCTCCTGAAGGAAAAGTCGGTATCGGAACAACCAGCCCTGCACACACGCTTGATGTATGTGGAACAATAAGGGCGAGCGAAATAAAAGTCGACTTGCAAGGTAGTTGCGGAGCCGATTTTGTTTTTAAAGATGATTATAAGTTAATGGATTTAAAAGACCTGGAGACATTTGTACGTACCAACCGGCATCTCCCTGAAGTTGCACCGGAAAAGCAAATGTTGGAAGATGGGGTAAACATAAACGAGTTGCAGATAAAACTACTACAGAAAATTGAAGAATTAACATTATACCTGATTGAACAAAATAGTAGGATTACTGAAATTGAAGAAGAAAATAAATGTTTAAGGAAAGAAATTAACCTTATTAATAAGGATTTATTTTTTGAGAAAAATTAAATTATTTATACTAAAACCCGAAATTAATTAAGCTTATGAAAATATGTATATTAGGTATTCTGATTATTTTGAATACAACTTTAATGGTAAACGCCCAAAATGCAGAATGGATATTTTCTCCGACTTCAATTTGTACAGGTGTTAATATTGGGATTGGAACCAATTATTATGGAACAGGCTTAGTTTCTCCTATTGAAAAACTAACAATAGGAGAATTGGGGGGGAACTTTGCAGTACAGGATCGAAGAACTGCCGTGTCCGGGAAATTCACCAGTGGTTACAAATTTTATGATTATCACGGGGAAGCAGCTACATTTCTACTTGAGCACAATGGTTATTTAGGCTCAAACACACGTGCATTAACACTTTCCATCAATGGAGCAGAAAAGATAAGAATGAATTCAAGTGGATACATAGGAATTGGCTCTAATTATTCTGGAGATAAAGCAGTTTCACCAATAGAAAAGCTTACTGTTGGTGAAATGGGTGGGAATATTGCGGTACAAGATAGAAGAACCGCTGTTTCAGGCAGATTCATGACGGGGTATAAATTTTATGATTTTAATGGTGAAGCAGCTTCAGTTCTTCTTGAACACAATGGTTATCTAAGCTCAAATGTGCGAGCCATGATATTTTCAATTAGCGGAGAAGAGAATATGAGGATAAATTCTCAGGGTAATATAGGTATTGGAACAACCAACCCTGCACACACGCTTGATGTATGTGGAACAATAAGGGCGAGCGAAATAAAAGTAGACTTGCAAGGTAGTTGCGGAGCCGATTTTGTTTTTAAAGATGATTATAAGCTGATGGATTTAAAAGACCTGGAAACATTTGTACGCGCCAACCAGCATCTTCCTGAAGTTGCCCCGGAAAAGGAAATGTTGGAAGATGGAGTAAACATAAACGAGTTACAGATAAAACTACTACAGAAAATTGAAGAATTGACACTTTATACGATAGAGCTAAATAAAAAGAGTGAAAAACAAAGTAACACCATTGATAACCTTGAAAAGATAGTAGAAATGCAGAATCAAAAAATTGAAAAACCAGAATTGCTACAAAAACAAAATAACAAAATAAATGAAAAAACTTATAATTAATTTGTTTCTATTATTCTTGCTGTATACAGCTAATGCACAAACCAGGGTGCCCAATGATGGAGTTAGTCCAATATGGTATAATAATGGGAATGTTGGTATTGGAACAACTAAACCCAAAGAGAAGTTAGATATTAGAGGTAATTTATACATAAATTCAGGAATTGATGATAACCATATCTATTGGAGAAGTCATTATATGACTGCAGGAACCAGACCAGGTGATTATGCTAATAATTATTTTATTTTAAAGCCGGGAGGATCATCACAAGGAACTCTATTTACTTTTTTTGATATGTATGAGGTAGATTCAGAATCAAACTATAAATTAAAGAACAGATTAAGTTCCAATGGCGTTTCCTTTTTTAATGGAGGCAATATTGGCATTGGAACAACTGAACCCAAAGAGAAGTTAGATATTAGAGGTAATTTATACATAAATTCAGGAATTGATGATAACCATATCTATTGGGGAAGTCATTATATGACTGCAGGAACCAGACCAGGTGATTATGCTCATAATTATTTTATTTTAAAGCCGGGAGGATCATCACAAGGAACTCTATTTACTTTTTTTGATATGTATGAGGTAGATTCAGAATCAAACTATAAATTAAAGAACAGATTAAGTTCCAATGGCGTTTCCTTTTTTAATGGAGGCAATATTGGCATTGGAACAACAAGTAACCCTGTTGCAAAACTTCAAGTAGAGTCGTTAGGTGCAATATATAGTGAATCTCCAACATTACTGGTTAGGGATAAAACGGAGAGAGGGACGATATTCCTGGAATCAATTAAAGATAAACCTAATGATTTTGTTTTTAAAAATAATAACCGATTCTCCTGGGTCATGTCAACAAGGAATTCGTTAGAGGATTATGCACTGAAGTTTTATCCATCACAAAATGGAACGAGTTGGGAGGCACCTGCTTTAACAATGTTAACCAATGGAAATATTGGGATTGGAACTTCAAATCCGGGGAACTATAGGCTGGCAGTTGAAGGAAATATTGGTGCCAGGGAGGTTAAGGTTACCTTAGATAATTGGGCAGATTATGTTTTTGACACAGATTATGATCTGAAATCCCTCGAAGAAATTGAAAATTTCATAAAAGAAAACAAGCACCTCCCTGAAATACCAACGGCACAGGATGTAGAAAAGGGGGGAGTTGATTTAGGTGAGATGAATATGCTGCTATTAAAGAAAGTGGAGGAACTAACGCTGTATATTATTGATCAGCAAAAGGAAATCAATTCATTGAAAAGTGATTTGAGTGAAATTAGAAACGAGAATTAAGTATCCTAATTCTATACTATTAGGTAACTCAACTTATGACTATATGAATTATCAAGAGAGATGGACTATTAGCACACGTAAACCATAAAAATCAACAAGTATGAAATTTTTAATTTTATTTATAGCAGCTTTTATTATTGGCTATTCCGTACACAGCCGAACAAAAGCCAATATCACAAATCTGTACGATGAAAAGGGAAATGAACTATACAGTATAAAGGCTAAAACAAGACTAAACATAGTCAACCTGCGGGAAATTCCTTCAGGAACGTATTTGCTTACTGCCGAGGTTGATAAAGAAGTAACTACCTGGGAGATAGTTAAAGAGTGAGGGATTCTTCCTGAATAGCTATTTAATTTATTCAAGTTTATTCTAATGTATAATATCCATAATTATGATTAGTAAATTTATTTTGTGCGAAATTTTTATCCTGCTTTTGGTGCTTAGAGTTTATTCCCAGACAGTACAAGACAGTATCCCGAGAGACTCTTTAGATATGCAAATGATACTGGAAGCTGAAAGCGAGGATGCAGAAGAGTCTTTAAGCTCTTCTGCTATCCCTCCTGCACCAGATGCCTATGCATTGGCAAAGTATGGAGATATTCCGGTAAGCTATTATACGGGAACTCCAGATATCCATGTGCCGATTTGGACAGTAAAGGTCGGTGATATCTCTGTACCCATTACTTTATCCTATCACGCTACAGGGATAAAAGTTGATGAAATGGCTTCTTTAGTTGGTTTAGGGTGGAGTCTAAATGCTGGTGGAGTTATTACAAGACAAATAAGAGAAGATCCTGATGCCCCCAATATTACCAACAATACCCTTAGTAGTACTAGAGTAGACAATTCTTTCGAATGGTTCTCTGATTTTGAGCCTGGCACTCCAATGTATACAAAAAATCAAGATTATAGTATTTATTTACAAGATGTTTATGGATTAAATAACAGGTATGATAGTGAACCTGATATTTTTTATTATAACTTCAATGGAAAATCCGGGAAATTTTACTTTGATAATAATGGAAATCCAAGAATTTTTAAACATGAAAACATTAAAATTAGCTGGACCAGAACAGGATCTACAACCGATGATGTGAAATTTACTATAATAGATGAATTAGGCAATTCATATGAATTTTCTGATATGGAATTCACTTACATCGATGGAATGGGGTTAAAAGTCACAGCATGGTATTTAAGTAAAATGACCTCTCCTAAAGGGGATAGTATAACTTTCTCTTATCAATCAAAGACTATTTCATATTTTGAACGTCTCCCAAAAACGGCTGTTTTAAATGTTGATTCTGGAAGTGGTAACTTATCCGGATATTCAAACATATTAACCCAAGGAAGGATCAGGACTGAGGTGAAGCTGAGGAAAATTAATTCTAGCAATGGAGCATCTATTGATTTTGTTTTAGATAGTCTTAATGCCAGACTTGATTATCGATCTTACTATCCTTCATATCCATTGAAAGAGATAATAGTCAAGAATTCAACCAATATTAAAGAACATATTTTTAAATTAAATACAAGTTACTTTGTTGCTGATGAGCAAAATTATGAATCTAGCCTGAATTATCGTCTAAAGCTTGATAATGTGTATGAATATTCTGGCGATAAAACAACCTCAAACCTGTTAAGCCGTTTTGAGTATTTCGGTGATGATGAAACTGAATCAACATTACGATTACCTTATCGACTATCTGCATCACAAGATGATTGGGGATATTTTAATGGACAATCAAATCCTAGTTTATTTCCAAGTAAAAATTCAGGAGTCATTATATATGCAGATCCTGTTTATGAACTAAGAGAAGTCGGTGGTATGTTTTCTGGGGCTATAAAGAATGGTGCAAATAGAACACCGGATTCCCAAAGAAAGAAAGCCTGCATGTTAAAAAAGATTAATTATCCAACAGGAGGCTATACTGCATTTGATTACGAGTCTCATAATTATAAAGGAGAAAATGTTGCAGGTCTTCGGATAAAAAAAATCACAAATTTCGATGGAACGACGACTTCAGAAACACATTACAGTTATGAAGGGGTATGCCTTCCCAGCCAGTTTGATAAAAATTCATATTTCAGTTTTTTCCCTGGAATTGGAGCATCGTTTCCTGATAAAAATAATTATAGATTTCATTTATTAAATGATGTGTTTAATTTTTCATTAGATAATAATTTTAACATAGGATATTATAGAACTAATAATTATATAAAGGTTTCAGCAACACCTCAGGCTATTCTTGATGGAGCAGAAAGTGGTCTTGGATATGAGAAGGTTACAGAACGAAAGTCAGGTAATGGATATACAGTATATACTTATGCCTCCCCAGGTGGGTTTGTAAGTCAATATAATGATTTCAGAGGGTTTGAAGACGGAATACCAGTCTCAGATTGGTTTAAAGTTCAAACTTATCATAATTGCGCCTTAGATAATTGCTCGAAAGTTTTGAGTACATTAAATTACACAAACAAAGACTGGCCTAATTTGCCTGTTTATTCTAATGAGTGGAAAAGATCGGTTTTAAAATCAAAAAAAGTATACCCGGAAGGTGGGACTATTCCAAATTACAGTGAAACTTACGAGTACAACATGGAAAATTTAGGGAATATTGCCGGTTATCATATTGCCAAGATTGGAAATAATATAAATGAATATTTTATCGCCAAATATTATTTGCCTTATAATTGGATTGCCCCCAAATTGAAATATGTAACAAATTCTGGAGTTGAAAGATTGACAAAGTACTCGTATGGTAATGACAATTATCGTCTATTAAATAGGTTGGTAAATTATAATAGTTCTGGAGATAGTGTTGAAATCTTATATAAATATCCAATAGATATAAATACAGGAATCTATTCATCAATGGCAGATAGTAATATGCTCAATTATCCAATAGAAAAAACCACCAAAGTGGATGGTAACTGGGTTGGTAGTACGCTTACTACCTATAAATCAGAAGAAGATAATTATGTTCCAGACAAAGTTTATTCCCTGGAAGCAACATCGCCGTTACCTTCATTTACGGACTTCACTGGTTCAGTATCTACAAAAGACCTTGCTTATGGAAACCCGGATATCGAATTTCTGGACTACGATTCAAAGGGCAACCTGTTAAAAAGCAAGGGTAGCAATGGTATTTATACTTCTTATATCTGGGCCTATAATAAACAATATCCGGTGGTAAAGATAGAAAGCAGTGAGAATATTACCTTTTCTACAGTGGTTGAAGATGACGAACTAAGTAAATCAGATAACTTCTCAGATATTCAAAGTGATGTAGCTTACTTAAAGGGACTTCTCACAAACTATCTAAGTAATCCGAATCTTATGGTATCCTACTACACCTACAAACCCTTGGTAGGGATGACCTCTCAAACAGATGCCAATGGCAAGACTACGTATTATGAGTATGATGATTTTGGCCGGCTGGCATTTGTCCGTGACCAAAACGGGAACATCGTCAAAAAGCACGAGTACCATTATGCAGGCCAGAACTAACAAACACTGTAAACACAACACCATGAACCGTATGAAAAAGATAAGTTTAATACTCTCCATGCTTCTACTGGCAGGTCCGCTTTTTGCCCAGCAAACCTTTGAGTGGTCAGAAGCAGGAGGGGGTAAAAATTCAGATGTCGTCAACGGGATAACCTGCATCAATAATGATATTTATGTTACCGGGAGTTTTTCCGGAGAATTTACTATCGGCAATATACCCCTGGATGGCGAAGGAATGACCGATATCTTCCTTGCAAAATTAGACCAAAAAGGAAATGTCAGCTGGGGAAAATCGCTGACCGGGGAAGGGGCCAATAAAGCCAGTTGCCTGAAAACCGACGGAGAGTCCATTTTCCAGGGAGGGATTATCTCTGAAACGGTTCGCCAGGATAAAAACCAATACGAAGGCGAGGGGAAGAGTGTATATATTGCTTCCTGGAATAAACAGGGAAAAATAAACTGGCTGACCCGTTTGCCCTTTTCAGGGAATGCAACGCTGGATGTCCTGGAAACAGCACCGGATGGCACCCTGTTTATTGGCGGGTTACTACACGGAACCCTCCGGGCCGGTCCATCCGAACTAACCTCGCAAACTGTTAACCGAGCCTACTGGATGACACTTTCCGGGGATGGCAAGCCCCTTGATGCCTGGTTATCTTCAGGAGAAGGTAACCACCGCCTGGTTTCGGCAACTATCGATTCCTTAAATAATCGGTATATGCTGTTTAGCGTAAATGGTGATTTTTCCACCGGAGGGGATAGTATATTACAGGTGACTACACCCGGAAAAAAGGGGCTGGTGCTTTTAAAAACAGGCAATACAGGAGCAACAGATTGGGTAAAGTTCTGGGAGTGCCCGGGATATTCCGAAGGGACAAAAATACTGTTAAGCCCGGAAAATGAACTTATCGTCTGTGCAAACTATAATAAAGAACTAAAACTGGGGGATACATTGCACACCAGTACTTCCCAGCTGGAATCGGTAGTGGTGAGTTATAAAACTTCCGGGGAACCCCGGTGGATAAAAACGTTAAGCAGCCCTGTAAAATCCAGGCTTATGGATGCAATGTATACACAAAACGGGAACCTTCTTTTAGCCGGGTATTTTCGGGAATCCTGCCATATTAATGAGGATGTAATGTATTCTGCTATTCCGGGGAACAGCTTGTTTTTGTTCCAGCTGGACAAAGATGGTACCCCTGTGTGGCAGGATGACCCCGGGGAAGTGGCATCGGGTTTCTGTAAGGCAATAACCCTGGATAAGGAAGGGAATATAATACTTGCCGGAAGTTTCCGGGGAGAGTTTCGTATGGATGATAAAAAGTTACTGTCAGCCGGGAAAACAGATGTTGTAATAGCCAAGTATTTTAACTGTGGCAACAGCGAGGTTAAAATCCTGGGAGACAATGTGCTTTGTCCCGGAGGTGAAACCATGCTTAGTGCTTCGGGGGATTACTACAGTTATTTATGGAACAATGAGTACTGGGGAAATGACCTTGCCATTGATTCTGCCGGCACCTATTCGGTGGTGGCTTACGATGGGAAAGGATGTACAGCCAGCGATACAATGGTGGTTAAAATATTAAATGGGGAAGATTTAGGGCTTCCGGATAACGTTTATATCAGCCCGGGAGAGAGCAAACAGTTGGCTGCCGCCAGCGGTTTCTTTTCCTATATGTGGGAAGATGGCACCCAAACGGCCGGGCGTATGGTTAATTATACTTCGGGAGCCGATTCTACAATCCTGGTATTGAGTGCAGAGACTTATCAAGGTTGCCAAATCTCCGATTCGGTTGTTGTTTATTTTAATCATACCAACAGTACAGCTCAACGTTCAGCAGCCTTTCTGCAGGCTTACCCTAACCCTGTAAGTAACAACCTTACCTGGTTTGCCCAAACAGGTTCTCCAACAGATATTGTAGTTTATATAACGGATAATAAAAGTACAAGGGTTTACCTGGAGGAAATAAAGAACTATTATCCCCATACAATGAAAACCATTAGTATGGCGCCCTTTGCCAGCGGGAACTATCTTTTAAATATTCAAACGAAGGAAGAAACCTATCATTTGAAAATCGTTAAAAAGTAGGATTTACTAAACATTGAAAAAATGAACAAAATGAATAAATATATCCTTACCCTGGTATTTATCGCTGCTTTGCATGTTATTGCCCGGGCACAGGTGCAGGAATATGTGCAGGACAACCAAGTATATACCGGAACTGCAGAGATTACAGCAAGCCGGCAGGTAACCCTGCTCCCTGGCTTTACAGCAGCAAGGGGCTCTAATGTGCACGTTTATATCACGGATCCCGGAAGTAGCACCGCGACTGATTACACCCCGGATGAAGGAGATATTATAGCAGGAGCAGTGCCCGGCAATGCGAGAAACTATATCCATACCCTTGCACCCAGGGTAGGGGAAACCCAGGTGTCAAACCTTACGTCTGTTGAGCGGACGGAAACACTGGAGTATTTTGATGGTTTGGGACGTTTGGTGCAAACCATTGGCGTGGAAGCGGCCCCCGGGAACGAGGATATTGTGGGGGCGATTGGGTATGATGCCTTTGGACGTGACAGCATCCATTTCCTTCCCTTTATTTATCAAAACCCATCGCCCGGGGCTTATGTCAGTGATTATTCCGGGAAATGTACGACATTCTACAATTCTGCTGTAACAGGCCGTGAACCTGGCAGTAGCCCCTGGACAGAAACGCTGTATGAACCTTCGCCGTTAAACCGGGTAACCGGGGAGAAGGGACCAGACCAATGGCAGGGCAAACCTACAAATGTTAGCTACCAGACCAATACAGACCAAATCAGCAACTGGTCAGTATCGGGGAACCCGGCAACATTTTCCCCGGATAATTTCCCTGAGCATGAATTATATGTGACCCAATATACCGATGAAGATAATAAGGTAACACTGGAGTACAAAGACAAATTGGGACAAGTGGTGTGTAAAGCGGCAGTAAATGGAAATGAAACCCTGGAAACCCATTATATTTATGATGATTTTGGGTTATTGCGCTGTGTTGTCCCCCCAAAGGCTTCAGGGCCTGAAGATACCGAACTTTGTTATTATTACGGGTATGACCGGCGGAAACGGATGACTTCCAAAAAACTTCCCGGAGCAGAAATTACCTACATGGTATATGACGTACGCGACCGCCTGGTATTGACACAGGATGGGAATTTAAGGCAGAAAGGAAAATGGATGTGCACTTTTTATGATGCACTGAACCGGCCGGTACTAACAGCGCTTGTTAATTCCCCGGGAGGATTTTCAACCGTAGAACCTGCTTTTAGAGAGGTGTCTTATAATGCTTCTTTTAGCACCGGTACCTACTTTGGCTATAACGTGGGCCTGCCTGCAATATTTACTTCCTCGGTGCAGGTATTAACCGTTACCTATTACGACAATTACTCTTTTTTAAATAATACAAGTTATGGTAAAGATTATCGTTTTTCAGAATATAGTGTACCCGGTTTTCAGAGTACTGCATCAGGCCTTACAAAGACCCTGGTTACCGGGAGCGTTACCCGCGTAATTGGCGGCGATGGCACGATTACCGGGAATGACAGGAGCCAGTTCCTGGCCTCAGCCGTTTACTATGATGATTATGCCAGGCCAATCCGTACTATTTCTGAGAATCAGCTGGGAACAACTGATGTAAGTTGTTCTGCATATAATTTTGTTGGACAGGAAACCTTAAGCGCAACAGTACACAACTATGGGGAAAACAATGAAATTAAGGTAGCCAACCGCTTCTCCTATGATCACCAGGGGCGTTTGCTTACGGAGAAAGTGGAAATTAACGACAACGGAAGCCCCGTAACAATAGCCGCCTATGAGTATAACAAGTTGGGGGAAACAGTAGCTAAATATCTGCATGGCGATGACGGCGGGCATCATTTTAACCAGAAAATAGACTATACCTATAATATAAAAGGCTGGCTGAGGAAACTGAACCAGGTGAATAGCCTTGGGAATGATTTGTTTGCCCTTGATTTAAGCTACAATACACCCGGTAGTTCCAACGGGTTAACAGCAAGCCCCCAGTTTAACGGGAATATATCGGAAATGATTTGGGACACCGGGACCCCCAAAGGCTACGGGTTTACTTATGATGCCCTGAACCGGTTAAAAGAAGCGGATTATGCAGAAGGCAGTGCGCTTAACAGCAACAATGATGCCTTTAGCACCACCTACAGTTATGATGAAAATGGCAATATGGCCGGGTTAACACGCAGTATGGCCGGCAACTCCATTGATACCCTTACCTATCATTATATTGATGACGGGAACCAGTTGGAATCGGTAGACGATGCATCGAATAATTCCCTGGGGTATAATGATGCCGGGGGGATGTATACCTATGACTGGAACGGGAACCTGAAGACCGATCCATCAAAAAGTACATTTATTGAGTATAATTATTTAAACCTGCCAGGGAGTGTACAGTTTGATAATGGCAATGATTATATATACTATACTTATGATGCCGGAGGGAATAAACGAACAAAGATAGTGGATGGTACCACCTATACAGATAATAATACCCGGGTGGATTATTGCGGGGATTTTATTTATGAAAATGGCGAATTAAAAGCTATCTTTACCAGTGCCGGACGGATAATACCAGTAGAAGATAACGGCAACGTTCTTTACAAATTTGAATACAATTTGCAGGATCACCTGGGGAACACCCGGGTCGTGTTTGAGGGGCACAGCAACGGGCAACCTGAAGTGGTGCAAACAACCGATTATTACCCGTATGGGATGATAATGGGACAGCAAAATAATTTTGCCACAGGTGTGCTGGCTAATAAATTCCTGTATAACAACAAGGAGTTGCAGGATGATGAACTGGCAGGAAATAGTTTAGGCTGGTATGATTACGGAGCACGGTTTTATGACCCAGCGATTGGGAGGTGGCACTCCGTTGACCCTATGGCTGACCAGATGAGACGTTTTAGTCCGTATTCATATGCTTTTGATAACCCGATGCGTTTTATTGACCCTGATGGAATGGTTCCAGACGAATTTAATTATTATGAAGATGAGAATCGTTTAGAAAAGGTAAGTAATAAAGGGGGAGATGAAGTTCAATATGTAAACTTTGTGGATTCCGATGGAAATGTAAATGAGCAAGTAAGTGTTAAAGGAGAAGCAGTACATGTAACTGAATTAAGAGATGGTTATGCTGTTACGAATTTTGACCCTGAAATTCCAGACAACTACAATGAAAACTCAGGATATGAATATTCTCAAGCAGATTTTAAAGAACGAAAAGAAATTACCGATACAGGTAATAATCCGATTACCACAGCACTAAAAAATACAGAAAAAAGTGGAGATGCCGGTCCTGTTCATGCCAAAGAATATTGGAATAAATATGGACATACTTTAGGCTCAATGATGTTGATGGAGTCTTATGTTGGGGCAGCTCTTGATATAACGGATGTGGGAAGTCTTCCAATGAGTAAAGCTGCTGGTCTCAGGATGAAATCTTCAGCTAAACTAACTTCAACTGGAAGTTCAAGTTCAAGTTCAAATATGTCTAATTCCTGGAATAAATTTTTAAGTGCTAATAAAGGGAAATACTCTGGTAAAAACTGGATAAAGCAAGCTACTAAAGATTATTATAAATCGTCATTCTATAATACAAAATGAAACTAATAGTCGTTTTTCTAATTTGTTTATTTGCATGTAATCCCCAGAAAAATGAGGATGTTGTGGTTAGTGGCTATGTGTTTAAAGACAGCCCTATTCACTTCATGCGAAGGCATTATAAATTGAGAATCTGGTATGAATATGTTTATAATGACACTAAATATGAGGGTGTGAAGACTATTTCTAAAGGTGAAACGAGATACTTTGAGGGGGACAGTGTTTTTGTCAAACTAAATAAACTCAATCCCAAAGGAAGTATAGTCGTTGGGAAAATAAAGAAGCCTAAAAAGGAAGTGAAATTTGTTTCGAAGCCTAAAAAATCAAATGGTGTTAAAGCCTATTCAGTTGTCGATAAAAAGCCCATTTTCAACTATAATGGTAGCTCAGGAGAAGATGCTCTAAGTCAATATTTTTCATCTGAAATAAAAGACATTGGTGTTAGAGAAAAAGGAATAGTTGGAATCAATATTATTATTGATGAGACAGGACAAGTGCAAAGTCAAAAGATTGCACGAAGTGCTAACGCTTTCCTCGATACAGTGGCTGTTGAAATTGTAAAAAATATGCCAGCTTGGGAGCCCGCAGAATATAAAGGCGAAAAAGTAAAGGTTACTTATTTAGCGGAAATTAAATTTAATGCAGATTAGGCAGACAGGTTTATTTAGATATAAAAGACAAAATCCCGGTAAGGCACCGGGATTTTTGCTTTATAACGCTGCAATGTTTTTATTAAAGAAGTCTTTGAATTTTTTCTTGGTAAGGAAAGTTTCAATCATTTTAAAGACCATATTCTTTTCTTCCTGGTCGAGCTCCTGGATAAGTTTCACCTGTTCAACAGTGGTTTTGTCCTCCATGCTTACTTCTTTTGGTACATTCTCGCCCATGTGTACCAGTTCATCAATGGTAATGCTGGAAGTAAAGATTTAATTGGTGTCCGGGATGGAAGTTTAACCCACATTGCACAGGAAAACTCACCGACAAGATATGGTAGCAGTCTTGGTGTAGGAAGTTTTGGAACCTCTACTGAAGCTGAAACTGTAAAAACGACTGAAACAGAAATGCGTCCTCTTCCTGGAACGGATGCAAAAATGCCAGTCCAAGTTGATGTTGAAAAAGGTACAAAAACAACAAGTCTTAGTGCCTTTGGAGTCGCAGTTGAAGGAGAGCAAACAGCCGAAATAAGAACAGATAAATCTACAGGTCTAAAAGAAATAAAAACAACAAAACCCACATTGTCAACGGTAAAAGTAGACATAGGAAGCAAGTTGGATATTAAAGCAAGTGCAATTATTGGGATTGATGTTTCTATTGACCTGGGGAAAGTAGTAAAAGCATTTGATGAATTAAATAAGTAAAATGAAGATTGCAGCCCGAATCTCTCTTATCCTTACGATTGTCGTTTTTTTTATATTGTGTTTAAATGTGCTGTATTTATGTTTATCGTTAATTGTATGGGGGATAAATATCAAGACTGAAATTTTTCACCCAGTTCTTGGAGTACTTATTCCCATTGTACTACTGATAAATATGATAGGACTTTTGCATGCTTGTGATTATGAAGACAATCTTGCCTTTTATTATAAGCTAATACAAAATGACAAAATTAAGACAGCAATATATGCAAGCATGGGGTTAATTAACTCCATGCTGCTTTATTTACACACAAAATCATACAATCATCCAGTAAGAATATTTGGAATATTGAGATGTTTTCCTGTTGTTAACATTTTTATGTATCTGAGATTAATCAAAAGATTGAAGCAAAAAGGATATGAGAATAATTTTGTGAATCAATATTTTAAAGGAACGCTAATTTTGACTTTAATCAGAGAGGAGAAATCATGAACGCACGTCACATATCTCTAATTTTTTTGTTGCTAATTTTTAGCAATTGCAGCAATACAACTGAGAAAAAAGAATTTTATGAAGATGGAGTACCTAAAGCTCTATATCACGTTAATAAGGATGGTCAAAAAGAAGGGAAAGCCCAAATGTATTATCCCGATGGGAGTTTGAAATTTGAAGGAGAATTTAAATCAGACTTAATTGACGGGAAAGCAACTATTTATGATGAGAATGGTGATGTAAAGGAAGTTACCACCTATCGTAAAGGTAAATTACATGGAGTTTTTGAGAAATATTATCCCGGTGGAAAATTAAAAGCAAAGATGAATTATTCCAACGACAAAATAGAGGGAACCGCATATTCCTATTATGAATCAGGAGTTCTGAATATTGAAGAACAATATTTAAACGGAGTATTGAATGGTTTATCCAAGCACTATTACGGGGCAAGGTTTTATGATCCAACTTTAGCACGGTGGCACAGTGTCGATCCGATGGCGGAAAAATATTACCAATGGTCGCCCTACAACTATTCTATCAATAATCCTATACGTTTTGTAGACCCCGACGGGAATGGTGTTTTTGATAAAGTTATTGAAATAGGCAAACAATGGCTTGCACGTAAAGCCCAACAAGTAGTAACACAAACTGCAGTTGCTGTTGCTCAAGCTACTGTCGCAACGGCAAAAGAAGAAGTTAAAAATATTGAAACAGGTGTTAGAGTCGAAGGAGAAGCAAAATTAACAATTGGGATGCAAGCAGCACAAGAGAAAGAAGGAATAGGAGGTCATGTTAATTTAGGCTCAGAAGATATTCTTAATATAAATGGAAGTCTCGAAGCGACAAATAAAGACGGAGTTAGTGGAGAAGGAGAAATATATTCAAAGAATACAGAAGAAGATAGAAGAACTACTCTTAGCACAGGGGCAGCAGTTACTGTGCCAACTGAAATTGGATTAGTTGGAGTAGAAGCAGAAGCCAGCACCACCGAAACAAATAAATTAAATGGTAGTCCCACTCAATTAAGAACTACCACTGCTTACACAGGGGTCGGTTGGAATGGTATAGTTGGTGCTGGGGTCTATGGAACTCACTCAACACAAAATGGAAATAGCTCAACAGAACTCGGTGTTCGCGTTGGTCATGGCCAATCTAAATCAGCATTTTTTGGAGTTAGTTATGACTTTCCCGTAAAATTCTTTATTAGACATAAAAAAGAATAAAATGACAAAATATATTTGTGGAGAAAGTGCATTTCTCATTTTCATTCAATGGTTTATGACAATACTTTTAGGGACTATCTTTATCTTCTTTGGAAGTAAACTGTTTAGTTCTTCAGATTTACAAACCATGCAAATTTTGGTATATATTGGACTGGTGTTATTTATCTCTTTTATTTTGTATCATAATCTATTAAAACTGAACTTGATAAAAGATTCAGGGGATTGTTTGATGCTTTTGAACTTCATAAAAAAGAAAACAATTTATAAAGAACAAGTAACAGACTTGAAAATAAGTTGGTTAACATCAAATGGAATAATATATACAGACTCGGGGAAAAAGTATTTTTTCCTATTAGATGGAGAAGACATAAAAAAAGTTTTTTATTTTAAACGCAAAGAAGTTGAATTGAACTATAAGGAAAAATTTCAGGAAATAGGAGTAGTATTAAAAAATAGAGAACACACTGGGAATAAAACAATAGTGTAATAGCATAGAACATTTGCCAACAATAAGCCTCGGGCAAACCGGGGTTATTATCTTATAATACAGCAAAGAAATAAAGATCGGAGAGTAAAGCCTACGGACAACTAAATCAACCTCTTTTATTTAGAACTACTTTTGCATATTTTAAATACCTGTATAAAGTTGCTTTACTCCCAATTCCAAGAATTTCACAAATTTCTTCGACAGCTAAGTCCCCTTCTTTGTATAGTTTTGCCGCCGCTAATGCCTTTTTTTTAGCTTTTTCAGATAGCCCTTTTCTTCTTCCACCAATCCTCCCCCTTTCCCTTGCTGCCTGTAACCCTGCTCTTGTCCTTTCAACAATTATTTCCCTTTCATATTCAGCTAATGCAGCAAAAATTCCAAATTGCATCCTTCCTACTGGTGAAGCTGTATCTATCCCATCTTTTAAGCTACGAAATTCAACCCCTGATTTTCTTAAAGAATCAACAATTGAAAGTAAATCCCTTAAAGACCTTCCCAATCTGTCCAGTTTCCAAATTACAAATACATCACCAGGCCGTAAAAATAGTAAAGCCTTGTCAAGTTCAACCCTTGCTGCTACCCCGGAAGTTTTTTCACAAAATATTGTGTCACATCCAGCATTTTTAAGTGCATCCATTTGCAGATCTAAATTTTGTTCCCTTGTGCTAACCCTTGCGTATCCTACAATTTGTCCGGCCATAAGAAAATATTTTAGTAAAACATAAGTTTCATAAACTCAACTAAAAACGAAACTACGAAAAAAAGATGATGAATGGCTGTTTTGCACCAGCAAAACCAGCCATTCAATTTAGTATCGTGAAACGGTAGTTTCATAAAACTGTAACGGGAAGGATAAAAAACACCGTTAAAAGGGTGGGTGGGAATAAAAAGAATCAGGAAGCTGCTAGAATAATGTTGGGGAAAAAAAGGGCTTTATGCCCTTATTATTTAAATGAAATTGAAAATTGTTATCAGTACAGCAATAAAGCCGATAGCCCAAAAAAGCATATGAATAAGACGTACAACGGATTCAAATTTCGATTCCAACCTTTTTTCCACATTATTAATATCTGTCTTAAGATTTTGAATAATGCCAATAGCTTTTTCCATATCACTATCTGTTTTTAATTCAATGAGAGCTAAGATAGGTACTTTAGTTTTCTCGTCCAACTTGTCAGCATGATTTTGTAATTCAGTCATTTTCATAATACAATAATTTAAAATTAAACTTATTTGATTTCGTGGGCCATGCTGAAATAGTATGAGAAAAGGCAGTGGATTTTTGGAAAAATACTACCCGTAGGGTGGAGATTTTTTCAAAAACTTTGTATTATCCATTGGTTTTTCGATTGATTTATACCTTTGCCGCGCGAAACAAGTAAGTTCCCACCAGCCAAAAGGGAGAATTATATGACCGGGTTTCCCGGTCAAGAAAAGATTAAAACAAGGATTTCTGTATAGCAACAACACTATGTTGTTTTATGTGCTTATAAATCACTTGCAGGGAGAATGTATGAGTTTTAATCTGCTGAAAATTCGCTTTTGTAACGACAATAAATTCCGGGGAATAATAAATATTATCCACATAACCGCCAATGAAAGCGTGAAATTCATCATTAAGGCGCCCTAACTGGCCTTCTTTCAACGATTGGTAACTGTCCCCTCTTCTAACGTAGGGTTCAATCAATTTTACTGCTGCAGAAAATGCATTTTTCAGGATAGAATTTTCAATATTCATAGTATAGATTTTAAAATTTATTAATGAAAAAATATTAAAAAGAGGAATAAGGCGATAAGCCTTAATCCTCATTCGGGAACATGATAAAAATGGAAGGTTCCGGGTTATCAATATCTGACGGGCCAATAACAGCTTTAAGGGTAATTTCCCTCAATAATTTCCCATCTCGACAATTTATCTCATTTGAAAGAAAAGGAGTTTTAGCGGGTAACTGGCAGACAAATGAAAACTGCATGACAGGGAGTTTCGTTCTGGAAGCCTTTAAGGTAAACATGTAGAGAATATCCCATAAACGCCCTTCAATATCCTGAACCCCTTCCATTCCTTTAGGGACTTCAACATAGCGTTCCCAGGAAGTATTAGTAAACAATACAGGATATTTGATACCTGCTTCTTTAACAATACTGTTGTTGGCAATTTTCAGGATTCCATCCTGGATTGCTTCTTTAGTAGAATAGGAAAAGATTAAATTATTCATGTGATTTAAACCGCTGCCCTGCGGATTTATCTTGGCAACTGGCACGCCGTTAATAAAAAATTTTATGCGTACCGATATTGAGCTGTCCCGGATTAGGTCAATGGGGTGTATGTCAGTTTGTTTTGGAGTGGAGAGAAACGAAAGGGAAAAAGAAACTGAACACATCCGAAGGAAACCCGCCACGAAAAGCGGGTTCCCCTTTACTGTTCCGGGAAGCGATTAATACCTTTGCTAAAAATTTATGAGTTACGGACAAGTTCCGCTCTGCCCGGAAGAATGAAGGGCGTTTAGAATACAAACAAAATCAATAAATACGTCGATAGATTTTTGACATATGTTTGCTGGAATATTTTTGTTAAATTAGTATCCGTTGTAAATGCTTATAAATGCTTACAAACGAATATCTTTTTAATAGTAAGGATTTTAGCAAAAAAAATGATTTTTTTTGACATAACCGAAATATAATTAACGGTCATTATATTACTTCGTTATGCATAATTGTGAAATTACAAATCACGTGCGCATGAAGAAACACATAGAACATTGAAATATAGACGTTTAATCTAAAACTAAATCCTATGCAAGAACTATCTTCCTTTGCCGAATTTATCATTGATATTTTTTGTTTTTCAATTTCAGGAAGTGGAGATACAATTATCAGAATACCACAATATGTACCATTAATAATTTGTATCGCAGGTGTTGTTCTACTAGTATTTTCCCTAGCTCAAAAATTTATAGAAACTAATTTCAAAAATAATAAGCTTGCATTCTACCTGATAACGATAGCAGTAATTGCACTATCCTTTGGATTTATTAGTGGTAAAGAATACAACTTTATTTTCAATGTATTTTATATCCCTTTAATTTTCGTATTACGAGGACTCGAAGGAGGATTAATAAGCACCTCGTTTAAAACAAAAATCTGGTTATGGATATTGTTACCACTAATCTGTTCCTTGATATTGATATATATACTTTTTAGAGATAAGGCTGCATTGGTTTATTTGACAATTATCTGGTCTTTAGTTGGTATTACCCTTGCCAGTTTAAAATGGGTGAAAGTTCTGCGAAAGAATAATTCATTCTCATTAAATAATCTATCATTTATCTCGATATTCATTATATTTTTTGGAACAATGATGTTTATACCAAATTCAAAAGGAGACCAAATTATTCATTTACTAATGCTTCCCTTAGGATTTATCGTTGGATTAATAATCAAAACAAAATGGTTTGAAGAATTAATAAATAAAAAAACAACTATGCATAACAATTAAGCGTTCTGGTGGCATGCAATGCCCAGTCAGAACCGGGTGTTGACGGAACCGGGTTTGAAACGGGGACGTATACTATGGGTTTTTCGATATCCGTGATGGTTGTTATCCGGGGGATGGTTGTTTACCTGCTTTTGCTTTCAGGTCTGGTCGGAGCCTGTTTTTCATTCTTAAGTGTTATTTCCAGCCTTCTTTTTCCAGTCAGATACCCAATGTATCTACTGACTTTTTACAATTGGGCAAAGCTCCGCCCGGTCCCTGTGTCAGGACTTTTTTACAAGGTTAATCAGCAGGTTTAAGAAAGAAGCATTCATCGGTGGTGGTCCGCGCTGATGAAAGCGCCAGATGGTCACCAGCTTTCCTTTGCGGCATACCGGGCAAAGCAAATGCACATCGGAGTGTTCGGGCAGGTCGGGTTTGCCCAGTTCCTGTTGCAGCAATTTCACACACACTTTTTTGAGTGTACTGCTTAGTATCCCGTAATGCCGGATGCGGGTAAAACCACGGGGCAAAATGTGCAGCGAAAAACGCCGGATAAACTCGTCTTCGCTTAGCACGAGCGGGTATTTTTTCCCTCCCTTCCGGTAGTCTTTTGCCGTAAAAGTCACCTTCCCGTTTTCAATACTGCGGATGCGGTGATTGCTGATGGCTATTTTATGGGTATACCTTCCGAGGTATTCCACCACCTGCCGGGGTCCGAAAAAAGGTTGTTTGCAGTATACCACCCAGGGTTTTGAAAACAGCGACTTGTACAGTTGCACATCTTCAATGCCCTGCTGTCGTAATGCCTGTACATATTTTGCCCTGAAAACTTTACTCATTGTTTTTACCGGGAAAAGGAATTTGTTTTTTCCCCGGGCTGCTTTCCACTTTTCCGATGTGGTAATTCCACCGCCCGGGACAATACAATGCAAATGCGGGTGGAGGCTCAGGTTTTGTCCCCAGGTATGCAGGATGGCGATCATCCCCGGGGCAGCACCAATAAATTTAGGGTTGCGGGCAAAACCTTTTACCACCTGCCAGGCCGTAGCAAACAAAAGCGAGTAAACCAGTTTGGGGCGGTACATGGCCAGCCGGTTCAATGCCTGGGGCAGGGTAAACACCAGGTGATAGTACGAAGTGTGAAACAGTTCCTGCTCGCGGGCCTGCATCCACTCCTGCCGTTTATGCCCCTGGCACTTCGGACAATGCCGGTTACGACAACTGTTATAACTGATGTGTATTTTGTTGCAGACGCTGTTGTTGCACACATCAATATGTCCGCCCAGTGCTGCCGTACGGCAAACCGACAAAGCCTGCAGGGTGCGCAGCTGCCAGCTGTTGGCACAAAGCTCCCGCAGCCGGTGCTGCTGGTGGCGCAACACATCGGCTACTTCATAATTCGGTTTCACGATTTCCGGTATAAACGGTCGAGCGGACTAAAGGCTTTCTCCCTGCCCAATTGGGCAATGTGCAGGTACATCAGCGTAGTCTGGATATCCACATGCCCCAGCAGGTCTTTCAGGGTGATGATGTCCATACCCATTTCCAGCAGGTGCGTGGCATAACTGTGGCGAAGCGTGTGCGAGGTCACCTTCTTTTTTATCCCCGATTTGCGTGTGGATTCTTTAACAATCCACCGCACCCCTGACCCGGTGAACTGCTGTAGTTGCCCGGTATTGGTTTTGCCGTTAAACAGCCAAACGTAGGGCCGCTCTGCTGCCAGGTAGGTCTTTAACCCCCGCGAAAGATTTTTGCCCAGCGGCACATAGCGGTCCTTTCGGCCTTTCCCTTCGCGGATGTGGAGCATTTGGCGGTCGAGGTCGGCATCCTGGATTTTGATGTTACAGAGTTCCTGCCGCCTGAGTCCGCAACCGTACAGCAGGGCAAGTACCAGCCGGTGTTTTAACAAACCAGGCGTTATTAGCAGCCGCTTTACCTCTAGTTGGCTCAACACAACAGGTAGCTTTTTGGGAAATTGCATCTTTGGAAGAAAAACCTGCTTTTGCGGCATCCCCATGGCACGGTAGGCAAAACGAAGTCCGTAAACCGTGTGCTTAAAATAACTCGATGAAGGAGTACGGCTTTGCGTTTTGATATGATACAGGTAATCCAGTACCTGTTCTTCATCTAATTCCAGCGGATTGCAGTTAAAGTGAAGAGCCATCCGAGCCAGGCAGCGCGAATAATTGCTAAGCGTACTGGTACTCTTGCCCAAAAGTGCAACCTGCCGTTGCATCTTCTGATAAACTTGATTAAATTCAGGGTGTGAAAAACAGGCTTGCTCAATTAATGTGGTGCTTTTTTTTCATAATAACGATTTTTTTGATTAAAAACCTAAAGGTACTCGACCATGAGCAATTTTGCTACCTTTAGGTTTCGTTCAACAATGTGTAAATTTTATAGCGGTTTCGGTGGTGTGCGAGGCGCAGATTCTCGCATCAATTTCCGTCCTACCGGACAGGAAATCACCCCGAGAATCCGCTACAAAACTTACACCAACCGTTCAGAGCCATAAGGCTGATTAATGGGGTTTAATTAAAAATTTCAGGAATGAATGTAACAATGGAATTTCTTAAAAAATATTTTCAAAGCTTTCGCTTGCAGCGTTCGAGTGTTGCACATTCGGTTCGTAAAAACGAAAAAGCTTTGAGAAGTTACAGGACTTTTTTGAGAAAGTCAAGTAATATTGAAAGAAATTGGAATATTTTCATTCCGTCTCCTGTTTTCAACGTATTCATACACCGGTGTATATTCCATAAAAAACAGGATGGAAATTTTCATGAAATGGAATTATTATTTTCATTGACACAGCATAGAAAAAAAATAATAATTCCATACAGCGGTATTAATCAGCCTGACAGCTCAGAACATGCTGTATAAATAATTATAAACGTATTCATACAGCTGTTCGTTATACACCATTTTAAAAAGAATGAAAAAACTAATACCAATAATAATTCTTCTAACCGTTTTTAGTCAAAATCTTACTTATGGGCAAGACTTGATGACTGATTTTAAGAAGGTGATTTTAAAGTCATTCAACTATACCGATTTGAATCCTATTTACAAACCAGAATCAGAAATGATTCAAAAGAAATTTGATAAAATCCTTGAAGACTTCGGAGACAACAATGTGACTAAAAATAGTGACAGTAATATCGACACATTATTTAATTGGATTTATAACAATGCAATTTGTGAGTACGATGACTCGCCAGACTCCAGAAGAATGAAAATGAGAAGGGCGATTTGTTTTGCTTCAATCGCATTAATCTCTGACTCTGACAAAGCCCATACTTTTACCGAGTATTCAAAACTTTCAATCATTGGAGACATCGAAAGTCCAGAGACTGAATTACTAGAAAATCAATATTTAGGCATCTTACTAATCGAGACAATGCTAAAATATTCCCAAGACAATTTGAATCAAAATGACCTTACGATACTTAAAGAATATCTTGACGAAAACTTAGAGCTACTAAACGAAAAGATATATTTTGAGACACTACGGTTAATTGAAAAATGCAAAACAATAGTCAGACAATGACTTAGACAAGAAAATTAAAAAACGGTGTATAATAATAAGGGATCAATCACACGTATGATTCAGGGGACTCTACTGTGATTGTCCCAGTGTTGCACCCAACCTAAAGGGGGTTCAAAGCTGTGTAGTTTCAATTATTTTGTTTTCGGGCATTGTTTGATTTTCCAATTGTTTTTTTGTGATATCTTAAAAAAGAACTGTTTCATTTTGCCTGTTTTTCATGTCGGTTTCAATTCAGTATCGATTTTTTAGTGCTGGTACCTTCTATTTTTTTATGTTGGGACACAGCAAATTTATTCCGGCTGTTGCAGCCGGTCAGTTCCTGCGTTCCAATAAGTTTTGCAGCTGTGCTACACAGCCATATCCATCCCTGCCATCTGAGGTGGCGAAGCGCGGTCTTTTGTCCATTTTTCAATCATCAGCAGTACTCCTTTTTTGCAGGATTGACACACGTTAATGTCGTGCCCGTAGACAATTTTAATTACTTCGCGTACGGTAAATTTTGGTTTCACTCCCGGGTCGGGATGTTTCAATTCTGTACGCATTTGTTTTAGCAGGCCTGTTTTTACGCGGGTAGCTAAAAAACCATAATGCCTTATACGGGTAAAACGGGTTGGCACAATGTGGCTTAAAAACCTGCGAATAAATTGTACCCCGGGCAATTCAAGATACTTTTGTTTGTTGTGGTCATTTCGGTCCAGGTAAGTAAAACCTACCGTTGTTTCGGTTATTTTCTTTATCCTGTAATTGCTGATGGCAATTTTATGAGTGTATCTTCCCAGGTATTCAATTACAGTATCAGGCCCACGGAACGGTTCTTTACAATGGACTACCCAGTTGGTTTTGTAAAGCTTGTCTTTTAGTTGCTGCCACACCCGGGGTTTGAGCAATACTGCCTGTTTTCCTGTTGCCCGTAGTTCACCACGCTTGTAATACCGATGCAGGTGGTACAGGAACTTGCCCCTGAACTTATTGGCCACTGCCGGTACATAAAACAGAAAATCACTGTTGCCTTTACTGGTTTTCCATTGCCCCTGCCTGTTGATTCCACCGGCAGGGACAATGCAGTGCACATGGGGATGGTACAACAGTTTCTGTGTCCAGGTATGCAGTATGGCTGTCATCCCCGGTTTGGCCATCATTTGCTGGCGCGGGTCACGGGCAAACCCGTCAATGGTTTCCCATGCACAACGGAACAACAGGTTGTAAAGCCGTTTTTTGTTCTGCAGAAACAACCCCCGCAGCTCAGAGGGAACCGTAAATACCACATGAAAATATTTCACCGGCAACAAATCGTAGGTACGTTCCAGTATCCAGCGTTCTTTATTTATGCCCTGGCAGGTGGGGCAATGACGGTTTCCGCAGGAATCGTAGTGTTTTTTTAGTTCGCCGCAATTGGTACAAACATTCCAGTGCCCGCCCATCTTTTCGGTACGGCAATGTTGTATGTCACCAACCACTTTCTGCTGGTAGTCGTTCAATGGATATTGTTGATTGTACGCATCGATGAAACGCTCAAAAACCTGTCCCAGGGTATGGCTTACCCCTCCCATTTGTCGATAGGGCTAAAAGCATGGTCCAAAGGCACCTCGCTAATGTGCAGGTAGAGCATAGTGGTCTGTACTGAACTGTGCCCCATCAGGTATTGAAGGGTTTTGATATTCATGCCATGTTCAATGCTGTGTGTGGCAAAACAATGTCGTAATACATGCATATTTACTTCTTTACCGATGCCTGCTTTTTTAACGGCAGCATTCAGGGCGTGGCGTAGTCCCTCACGGCTCATGGGTTCTCCTTTTATACGGCCATTAAAAAGATAGACCCCGGGACGGCAGGAAAGGTAATATTCCCGCAACTCTTCCAGTACTTTCCCTGAAAGAACAGTATAACGGTCTTTTCTTCCTTTCCCGTTTAAAACCCGTACCCTGCACTTCCCATCTTTGGTATCGATATCTTCCGGTGTCAGGCGGAGCAACTCGCAACGTCGCAGACCGGATGAATACATCAGCCGGAACATTACCCGGTGTTTGGGGTTGGTACAGGCATTGAACAGTTTGGTGAGCTCTTCCCTGCTTATGATCCGGGGCAATGTCTTTTCCTCTTTCGGGTATGGTATTAAAGAGGCCTTTTCCACATCGTCCAGCATGTGTTGGTAATACCAGCGTAAGCCGGCAACATAAATCTTTATGGTACGCCAATTACGTTGCTTTTCATCTTTTAAATCATACAAAAAATCAATAACCTGGTCGATTTCAAGATGTACAGGTACGTCGCCGCAAAAATCCATTAAAAACTCAACACTCCGCAAATAACTGGTAACTGTTTGTGGTGAACGGTGGGCTACTACTAATCGCTTTTCGAATTGCTTTAATACACTTTGCCCTTGGGGAGATGAAGAATACCTTGTATCTTCATTCTCAGATTTTTTTTTCTCATAATGTAAATTTTATGGAAAGTATTCTTAATTTACCTTATGAAAAAGAAATCTCCAAACCTGTAGGAAAGGGCTACCTTTAGGTTGGGTTCAATCGAGTGGGAAGCCGCTAGGCTAAAAGCCTAGCGGAGAACCCCTCACACCACCGTACGTACGGGTCTCGTATACGGCGGTTCGCCAAGTATCAGCATTCCGCTCTTTTCACCGAAATACCTTCTGCCCTTGTTTAAAATAAGGCTAGACTGGGTCACCCCAAGAGCTTCCTTATCGAATTACAGGCAAACTTAACGTTCAGCCCTTCCCTGACTTGTGAGACCTCCGCAGCTAATGCGGCTCGTTACTGTCAGGTACTATGGCTTCTGCTGACTCCCTGACAATCCGCCAGTTGGCGGATGTCAGGGCCTCCCCAGGTAAGAGCATCCTCCTTCCTCCAATCCCTGCTGAATCTACTTAATAAACACTATCCTTTTCAGGCTTTTGGACGTCACAATGATGTGCTTGCTCATCCGGTTTATCAAGCCTCGTATCCAGTTTCTGTTCGTCAGTACCGGAGTTTGTAGTCTCGCTTCCTTCACTCCTAACCTCACGATTAACGAGCTTGCGACTTACTAACGGTTCGAAGCGTTACCTCCGCCCGTAAGGGACTTGCACCCTCTGGAAATTTTTCATGCTTCACACTACTATTTAACACCGAAAATTTGTATTTTTAACATTTTTCCAGAGCTTTCAGTAGTGTGTGCACATGCTCATGCTGGGCACACACACGGTACATATTGCAGGGCGGGGTTCATTGGTACGCCAACTGCGGATTCTCGTTTCGCAGTTCCGTGTCCTTCAGACAGGAACGCTCTTAGAAATCCGCCCCGACAACATGTACCAACCGTTGGCAACAATATTGCAACCACTATTGAGATAGGATTGTCAGCTTGGAGGTGCAATTTTAGAAATAAAACAAAAATGAAGCAACAATTATTTAGACACCGAGAAGTAAATGTAAATGGGATTCCTACTCATGTTGTAGAAGCTGGGAATAACAAAAATCAACCAATACTATTTTTACATGGGTACCCTGAGAACTGGAAAGAGTACGAAAAAGTAATGACCTTGTTAAAGAGTGACTATTATGTCTTAGCAATCGACCTTCCCGGGATTGGTGCTTCTGCGCCGATTGATAAATATGATAAGTTATCAATTGCAGATTTCATAAAAAAATTATTGCAAACTCTTGATTTGAGAAATATAGTTTTAGTCGGACACGATGTCGGTGGAATGATAACCTATCCATTTGTAAAGCATTTTTCAAATTTTCTTTCAAAAGCTGTGATAATTTGTACAGCAATACCAGGAGTTAATCCGTGGGAAGAAGTTAAAAGAAACCCTTATATATGGCATTTTGCGTTTTATTCCGTTCCCGAACTTCCAGAATCACTTATTGAAGGAAAACACTCAATATTGTTTGAATATTTCTATAATGCCATATCTTACAATAAGTCAGCTATAAATCAGGAAAATAAAGAAGCATATTTTGGAGCATATGATTCTAAACATAGCCTTGAAACAGGGTTAGGTTGGTATCGGACATTTTATACTGATGAGAAAGAGAATTCGCAAAATCTTCCTGTAAACACTCCATTACTATATCTCAAAGGAGCAAAAGATTATGGAGATATTGCTACTTACATTCAAGGATTCAAAGAAAGTGGGATAAATAACATTATAGGAAAGTCAATTCCAGACAGTGCACATTTTGGACCAGAAGAAAATCCTGAATTTGTAGCACATGCAATAGATGAATTTATAAAAACTAAATAAAAACTGCACACAATCGAGTGGGAAGCCGCTAGGCTAAAAGCCTAGCGGAGAACCCCTCACACCACCGTACGTACGCGAGCTACGCTCCTTCCTTTCGCTTTGCTCAGGAACATATATGGCGGTTCGCCAAGTATCAGCATTCCGCTCTTTTCACCGAAATACCTTCTGCCCTTGTTTAAAATAAGGCTAGACTGGGTCACCCCAAGAGCTTCCTTATCGAATTACAGGCAAACTTAACGTTCAGCCCTTCCCTAACTTGTGAGACCTCTGTATTTAGTACAGCTCGTTGCTGTTAGGTACTATGGCCTCTGCTGACTTCTCAACCATCAATTTGACAGTTGAGACCTCCCCAGGTAAGAGCATCTTCCTTCCTCCAATCCCTGCTGAATCTACTTAATAAACACTATCCTTTTCAGGCTTTTGGACGTCACAATGATGTGCTTGCTCATCCGGTTTATCAAGCCTCGTATCCAGTTTCTGTTCGTCAGTACCGGAGTTTGTAGTCTCGCTTCCTTCACTCCTAACCTCACGATTAACGAGCTTGCGACTTACTAACGGTTCGAAGCGTTACCTCCGCCCGTAAGGGACTTACACCCTCTGGAAATTTTTCATGCTTCACTTCTCCGATTTTCTTTCAAAAATTTGTATTTTCAAATTTTTTCCAGAACTTTCAGTAAAGTGTGCACATGCTCATGCTGGGCACACACATTTTGTATGAGTAATGGCAGGCAAAGTGCTAAATATCAATGCTTGTAGCCCGCTCAAGCTGCGTAGCGGTTTGACAGGAAACTACCACGCAATCTGCCACTACTCATACAATTTACCGTTACCACACATTTTGAATGAAAAACATAGCATTACATATCATTCTTTTAATGTTTTTGACAGGAAGTTTAAAAGCACAAAATGACCGTGACTCCTTAAACTCAAATTTCATAAACAAACAAATTGACATCCTAAAACTACATCGGAGTGAAAAACCGGTTAATGAAAAGATTTACAGAATTTGGTTTGATGATTATCAGGTACTCGAACTTGTTGCCAACGAAAAATATCAGATAAAAGGACAATTTGTAAACTATGTCACAAAAATTGCTCGTAAAGAGCCGAAAAACAAAATTGTTAGCCAAAAACTAATAATTCCAGAAAAGACAGCACAAAATCTATTTGAGAAATTTCACCAAGAAAACATTGAAACATTACCAGGTTGCAGATACATAGATAATTACGTGATTGGTTGTGACGGAAATTCAGTAACATTTGAAATAAAGACACCAAATATTCAACGGTCTTATTTTTATTGGGAACCTGAGTTTCAAGTTTACCAAGACTCAACAAATATTAATGTTATTGCAGTTCGACAAATATTGATTGCACTTAATAAAGAGATTAACCGCTCCCAACTATTTAAGAATTTCACCGAGACTTTGGGTATTGGGAAATATCGATATGGAATGATAATAATGACAAAAAAAATGAAAAGTTGAGTAAAAACACAATCCTTAAAATAAGAGTAACTGAGTTCGAATTTCGAGTGATTGAAGAAGTTTCAACTTCGAATCAAGGTTTGTACGAGTTTGAAAAAATAAATGAAAACGAATACATTATCAAATTCAAAAACATTGAAAATGCAGAGGAACTTGATGAGTTAATTAAAGACCAACTTGTTTACAAAGGTTTTGACATAAATTACAATCCAAACTCATTTGGACTGGCATGTGAGAATCTGATAGACAAGATGTTTGATATATTGAATTAAAAAACGTGTGGTAATAATAAGGGATCAATCACACGTATGATTCAGGGGACTCTACTGTGATTGTCCCAGTGTTGCACCCAACCTAAAGGGGGTTCAAAGCTGTGTAGTTTCAATTATTTTGTTTTCGGGCATTGTTTGATTTTCCAATTGTTTTTTTGTGATATCTTAAAAAAGAACTGTTTCATTTTGCCTGTTTTTCATGTCGGTTTCAATTCAGTATCGATTTTTTAGTGCTGGTACCTTCTATTTTTTTATGTTGGGACACAGCAAATTTATTCCGGCTGTTGCAGCCGGTCAGTTCCTGCGTTCCAATAAGTTTTGCAGCTGTGCTACACAGCCATATCCATCCCTGCCATCTGAGGTGGCGAAGCGCGGTCTTTTGTCCATTTTTCAATCATCAGCAGTACTCCTTTTTTGCAGGATTGACAGACGTTAATGTCGTGCCCGTATACAATTTTAATTACTTCGCGTACGGTAAATTTTGGTTTCACTCCCGGGTCGGGATGTTTCAATTCTGTACGCATTTGTTTTAGCAGGCCTGTTTTTACGCGGGTAGCTAAAAAGCCATAATGCCTTATACGGGTAAAACGGGTTGGTACAATGTGGCTTAAAAACCTGCGAATAAATTGTACCCCGGGCAATTCAAGATACTTTTGTTTGTTGTGGTCATTTCGGTCCAGGTAAGTAAAACCTACCGTTGTTTCGGTTATTTTCTTTATCCTGTAATTGCTGATGGCAATTTTATGAGTGTATCTTCCCAGGTATTCAATTACAGTATCAGGCCCACGGAACGGTTCTTTACAATGGACTACCCAGTTGGTTTTGTAAAGCTTGTCTTTTAGTTGCTGCCACACCCGGGGTTTGAGCAATACTGCCTGTTTTCCTGTTGCCCGTAGTTCACCACGCTTGTAATACCGATGCAGGTGGTACAGGAACTTGCCCCTGAACTTATTGGCCACTGCCGGTACATAAAACAGAAAATCACTGTTGCCTTTACTGGTTTTCCATTGCCCCTGCCTGTTGATTCCACCGGCAGGGACAATGCAGTGCACATGGGGATGGTACAACAGTTTCTGTGTCCAGGTATGCAGTATGGCTGTCATCCCCGGTTTGGCCATCATTTGCTGGCGCGGGTCACGGGCAAACCCGTCAATGGTTTCCCATGCACAACGGAACAACAGGTTGTAAAGCCGTTTTTTGTTCTGCAGAAACAACCCCCGCAGCTCAGAGGGAACCGTAAATACCACATGAAAATATTTCACCGGCAACAAATCGTAGGTACGTTCCAGTATCCAGCGTTCTTTATTTATGCCCTGGCAGGTGGGGCAATGACGGTTTCCGCAGGAATCGTAGTGTTTTTTTAGTTCGCCGCAATTGGTACAAACATTCCAGTGCCCGCCCATCTTTTCGGTACGGCAATGTTGTATGTCACCAACCACTTTCTGCTGGTAGTCGTTCAATGGATATTGTTGATTGTACGCATCGATGAAACGCTCAAAAACCTGTCCCAGGGTATGGCTTACCCCTCCCATTTGTCGATAGGGCTAAAAGCATGGTCCAAAGGCACCTCGCTAATGTGCAGGTAGAGCATAGTGGTCTGTACTGAACTGTGCCCCATCAGGTATTGAAGGGTTTTGATATTCATGCCATGTTCAATGCTGTGTGTGGCAAAACAATGTCGTAATACATGCATATTTACTTCTTTACCGATGCCTGCTTTTTTAACGGCAGCATTCAGGGCGTGGCGTAGTCCCTCACGGCTCATGGGTTCTCCTTTTATACGGCCATTAAAAAGATAGACCCCGGGACGGCAGGAAAGGTAATATTCCCGCAACTCTTCCAGTACTTTCCCTGAAAGGACGGTATAACGGTCTTTTCTTCCTTTCCCGTTTAAAACCCGTACCCTGCACTTTCCATCTTTGGTATCGATATCTTCCGGTGTCAGGCGGAGCAACTCGCAACGTCGCAGACCGGATGAATACATCAGCCGGAACATTACCCGGTGTTTGGGGTTGGTACAGGCATTAAACAGTTTGGTGAGCTCTTCCCTGCTTATGATCCGGGGCAATGTCTTTTCCTCTTTCGGGTATGGTATTAAAGAGGCCTTTTCCACATCGTCCAGCATGTGTTGGTAATACCAGCGTAAGCCGGCAACATAAATCTTTATGGTACGCCAGTTACGTTGCTTTTCATCTTTCAAGTCATACAAAAAATCAATAACCTGGTCGATTTCAAGATGTACAGGTACGTCGCCGCAAAAATCCATTAAAAACTCAACACTCCGCAAATAACTGGTAACTGTTTGTGGTGAACGGTGGGCTACTACTAATCGCTTTTCAAATTGCTTTAATACACTTTGCCCTTGGGGAGATGAAGAATACCTTGTATCTTCATTCTCAGATTTTTTTTTCTCATAATGTAAATTTTAAATTTTATGGAAAGCATTCTCATTTTACCTTATGAAAAAGAAATCTCCAAACCTGTAGGAAAGGGCTACCTTTAGGTTGGGTTCAACACAGTACATATTGCAGGGCGGGGTCCGGTGGTACGCCAACTGCGGATTCTCGCATCGCAGTTCCATGTCCTTCGGACAGGAACGCTCTTCGTGGCGCCGTGCCAAGCCCATAAAGTAGGGATACGTACATTGAAATACTTTTTAGCAACCCGGCAGTAACCAATCTGTCCGGTAACGATTAGCCATCGGCTGGAAACGAGTCTTGCGTAGTCGTTAGAAATGACGGCACGAAGCGTAGACAGTGACTGTTGACGCCATGCTATTGAGCCTCGAAATGTTTATCACTGAAGTCCTGGGCATCGGAGAATCCGGGGCAATACCAAACCAGCGCAAAAGGCGAGTTGGGGAGGTTCGGTCGGGGTCTGTGAACATGGCAAAGACAGACAAGGGTTGCATGGGAACACGGGAGAGCCTACCTCCTCCGCACGAAAGATGGTCAATAGAGGACAGTCCATATCCGAATATGTCCTATCCGGTAAGGTAAATACCGTCACCTTGCAGGGAGCGCAGAAAAGAGCGGTATCGCAAGCGGTATCCTGAACGAGGGAAACCGAAGTGAAGGAGATGGGAGAAGGCAGTCTTAGCACCTTCATAGTACCGTTTACATATGGGGAACCACACCCATGGGACCCATATGAGGGAAGGGGGGTGCCTGAAATTGGGTTTGTATTTTGGAAACATTTAATGGACCGGATTCATGAAAGAAATGTTAACATTGGAAATGCAAATAGCACAACGGGCTATTAAGCACAAGGCAGAGGGGCTGCATAACCTGAGCCAGTTTATAGACGGGGAACTGCTGGATAGCTGCTACAGGCAGCTTAACAAAAACAGTTCAAGTGGAGTAGATGAAGAAAACTGGTATGAATATGGCACGGTAGCGAAGGAGAGAATACCAAAGCTACTGACCTTATTCAAAGCAGGAAAATACAAAGCCCCGAATATTCGCAGGGTGTATATACCAAAGGGCGATGGAGGGAAACGGCCATTAGGTATTCCTACCATCGAAGATAAAGTATTGCAGGCAAGCGTACGGGCGGTACTGGAACCAATCTATGAACAGGAATTTAAACACTTTTCGTATGGATTTCGTTCCAACCGTTCGGCACATCAGGCAATAGACTATCTAACCCGTCAGGTAACATTCGAGGGGATGCGTTATATCATAGACGCCGACCTGAGAAACTATTTTGGAAGTATACCGCATGGCGAATTAAGGCAATTAATAGCTCGCAGGGTGAGCGATGGTGTAATAAGGAAAATGATAGATAAATGGCTGAAAGCAGGTATTCTTGAGGAGGGACAGGTTAGCTATCCTACCGAAGGGACACCGCAGGGGGGTATTATATCTCCGCTGCTGAGCAACATTTATCTGCATTATGTTCTGGATACATGGTTTTCAGATGAAATCCAGCCTTTATTAAAAGGTAAGAGTTTTATCGTGAGGTATGCCGACGATTTCATACTGGGTTTTTCAGACCAACAGGATGCGAAACGCGTATTGCAGGTATTATCCAAACGGTTCAACAAGTTTGGGTTGAGTTTACACCCGGACAAAACCAGTCTAATCGACCTGGATTGCGAACGGGGTGAAGGGGCAAGGAGTTTTGATTTTCTGGGATTTACACATTATATGGGGAAAAGCCGCAAAGGCAAACCCATATTAAAGCGAAAAACCAGTAAAAAGAAACTCAGGAAATGCATTACCCAAACAGACGAATGGATAAAGCGCAACAGGCATCGCAAACTTACGGTTCTAATAGGCGATTTAAATGTAAAACTTCGAGGTCACTATAATTACTATGGTATCACCTTTAATACAAAGGGTATACGATGTTTTTATAATGAAATCCGCCGTCGTTTACACAAATGGCTTAACCGTAGGGGTGGTAAAACAATCTGGATTTGGGAACGGTATGACCAACTGGTCAACCAATGGATACCATTATTAAAACCTAAAATTTATCATGCTTTTAGTTCAGCGAAACCAATTTTGGAGGAACCGTATGCGGGAAATCCGCTCGTACGGATCTGTGGGGGTGCAGGGAGGTAACGAACTGCACTACCCGGAAAATCCGCCCCGACAACATGTACCAACCGTTGTGTGCAATTCCCCACATAAGAACCTCCGAAATAGATTTAGGCTGAAGTTATCTATTCCTCCAGCCCTGATTAAATCCTTTTGCTAACGTAGTAGGGAGCCCTGATTAAAAGTCTTGCTATATTTGGAACAGGCTCTTTGTGTAACCGATTTTTAAAATGGTGCTTTTAAAGCCCGTGCGTAATTCTGGTTGAAATGTAAAAAGCCCCTGAAGAGCATTTCAAGGGCCTGTTGATAAATCCAGTGGTGGCACTGACGATTAATGCCAGCGACCCCGTTCAGAATATTTTTCGACTCAAAGATACATTTCCTTAGGGCTTTTTACTCATTAATTCTAAAATTATGGCAAGGAAAAAGAAAATTGAAATGGACATCGTCAACCATTATGCAGCAGGAATCGATGTGGGGAGCAAGTCTCATTTTGTTGCAGTAGGGCAGGCCCTGGACGATGTAAAAGAATTTGGGGTATATGCCGAGGATTTGATTGAACTATGCCAATGGTTGTTGTCATTCGGAATCACAACGGTAGCAATGGAATCGACAGGTGACTATTGGCAAAACCTCTATGTAGAATTGCAAAAACATGGCATTGAAGTAATCCTGTGCAATGGAAAATTTACAAAACATGCCAAAGGGAAAAAGACCGATGTAAAAGACAGTCGATGGATTCAGAAACTACATTCACTGGGATTATTATCTGGTAGCTTTTTGCCTGACAAAACCACTGAAATACTCCGCACTTATTGCCGTCAAAGAGCAAATTGGATCGATCTGGCAGCAAGCGCATCTCATAAAATGCAGAAGTACTTAAAACTTCTGAACTTTCGATTGGATGTTGTCGTAAATGATGTGTGTGGACTTACAGGTCTGAACATTATCCAGGACATTTGCAATGGAAACCTCGACCCATTTTTATTAGCAGAACACAGACATTACAATTGCAGGAAACCAAAACAGGAAATAGCAAAAGCACTACATGGAAACAACCGCGAGGATTACCTGTTTGGCCTCAGACAAGAGTTCGACAGCTACAGGTTTTTCCAAAGAAAAATGAAAGCATGCGACAAAGAAATTGAGCGGCTAATCAAAAATGAAATAAAAAAGTCACCCGAAAAGAAAAAACTTAAAACCACTGAAAAACCATACAAGAAAATCAACAAAAATGCCGTTGACATTAAGAATTTTAACCAAATTGCTTTCCAGTACTTTGGGGGAACCGACTTAATGGCTGTTGAAGGAGTAAGCCATGCTACGGTTATGGCAATAATGAGCGAAATAGGAATCGATGGTTTTAAAAAGTTTAAATCCGCAAAACAGTTTTGTTCCTGGTTACGGCTGGCCCCAAACAATAAAATATCAGGAGGGAGAATCCTGAGCAACAAAATCCCAAAAGGAAGCAACCGGCTGAAAATAGCATTACGTCATTCTGCGAATGCTATTGGAAATTTAAAAGATACACACCTGTCTGACTTTTTTCGCAGAATAGCTTTCCGAAAAGGAAGACAGTCGGCAGTTTCTGCCACCGCCAGAAAACTGGCAACAATTATCTGGACAATGATTGTAAAAAATGTACCCTATAATCCTCCCTCCCAATACCTGTTCCTCGACCAAAAAAGAAAGATGGGAATAGCAAAAAGAATTAAAAAACAAATCGCTAAATTTGACATAAAACCCAATGAAATTGGACTTGGTAACTCATTGAGCCCCAACTACAATTTTTAACGTTAGTCAGAATTTGGGTGTGACAGAAAAATTCAGCTTTAAATAAACTAATTGAATAAATGAAACTTGAAACAGAACGATTAATAATTAGACCAATAACAATTGATGATAAAAACGAAATATTTGAATATCGCCGAGATAAAGAGGTTAATAAATATCAAGGGTGGATTCCAGAAACGATAGAAGATGTTGAATTATTCATAGGTAAGATTTCAGAACAAATAAATGTACCCGAAACATGGTTTCAATTTGTTGTCGTTGACAAAAAAACTAAAAAGATTGTTGGCGATTTAGGAATACATTTCATTGACCTTGAAAATAAACAAGCAGAAATAGGATGCACTTTAAACAAGAATTTTCAAAACAAAGGATTTGCAACTGAGTCTCTAGAAGAAGTGATTGATTATTTATTTAATGAATTAAACAAACACCGAATAATAACATCAATTGACCCTGAAAATAAAAACTCTATTCGACTAGTTGAGAGGATTGGGTTCCGAAAAGAAGCACATTTCGTTGAGAGCTTATTGATAAATGGAAAATGGGTTGACGACTTGATTTATGCATTGGTTGAAAAGGATTGGGATAAAATAAGTAAAAAATGATTTAATATGACATAAAAACTGCACACAATCGAGTGGGAAGCCGCTAGGCTAAAAGCCTAGCGGAGAACCCCTCACACCACCGTACGTACGCGAGCTACGCTCCTTCCTTTCGCTTTGCTCAGGAACATATATGGCGGTTCGCCAAGTATCAGCATTCCGCTCTTTTCACCGAAATACCTTCTGCCCTTGTTTAAAATAAGGCTAGACTGGGTCACCCCAAGAGCTTCCTTATCGAATTACAGGCAAACTTAACGTTCAGCCCTTCCCTAACTTGTGAGACCTCTGTATTTAGTACAGCTCGTTGCTGTTAGGTACTATGGCCTCTGCTGACTTCTCAACCATCAATTTGACAGTTGAGACCTCCCCAGGTAAGAGCATCTTCCTTCCTCCAATCCCTGCTGAATCTACTTAATAAACACTATCCTTTTCAGGCTTTTGGACGTCACAATGATGTGCTTGCTCATCCGGTTTATCAAGCCTCGTATCCAGTTTCTGTTCGTCAGTACCGGAGTTTGTAGTCTCGCTTCCTTCACTCCTAACCTCACGATTAACGAGCTTGCGACTTACTAACGGTTCGAAGCGTTACCTCCGCCCGTAAGGGACTTACACCCTCTGGAAATTTTTCATGCTTCACTTCTCCGATTTTCTTTCAAAAATTTGTATTTTCAAATTTTTTCCAGAACTTTCAGTAAAGTGTGCACATGCTCATGCTGGGCACACACAATAAATATACGTAATGCGGGGGCGGTTTGGTATATTTGAACGTTAAAGCATTTAATAAACAGCGTAGCGGTTTGATAGTAAAGTGCTTCGAAATCCCGCACTACGCATATTCGAGCCGTTGGCGTGCATTATAAAAAGACTGCAAATGAAGAACATTATCTTAGGATTATTAGCTATTATTTCTGTTCAAGTATTAGGACAGAATAATGATAAAATAGACTTTACAACAGAAATTAAAGGTTTTGATATTTCTAACCTATTGACTCTTTCTGAATTTAATATTGAAGCTAGTGACGAAATCGTAGGTAGACCTGAACCATTAGGATATATTGGAGAAAACTATCTTAGGTTTCGAATTCATTTTATTTCAGTAATTCAAAATCCGAAAAATTCAATGGAATACTTTGTTTACGGTAAATCAAAAGTAAAAAATAACATATGTGACTTTCAAGGAATTTTGACCGTAGAAAAGGCAATGCTGTTTGCCGAATCTGAATTTCCTACTTTTAAACAAGGACTATTTAATGGAAAATATGAATTCTTTGAAAACCCAAACCAAAAAGGGACAGGGGTTTTTAAAGGAAGGTTTCATACATTTTTTTACATTGACACAGACGGAAAAATTAAATATGATGCATTAATGTTTGTTGCAGACGGATTTGAAAATAACCAGTTTGAAGGAACATGGACAAACTATAATTCAGGTAATCCTAAAAAATGCAACTGGGGAGACTTTAGAATACCTGACAGTGGAAATTTTGATAGTGGTGCTGGCGAATTTGGACCGAATTCTAAATATGCCGAATTTGGTTGGGAAAGTTATTTAAAGGCATGGATATATAATCCCAATAGTCCAGGAGTGGAAGAAGCGAGAAAAGTTGAATCAGAAAAATGGTGGATAGAAAAATAACGACACGCCAACAAAATGTAAATGTAATGCGGGTTTCAGCGGGTAATCAAACCACAGTTCTCCGTTGCAGCACCGCCAATTCGTCTTTGACGATTGACGGAAAATTTGAAATATTGAATAAACGAATTGGCTCCGTGCGGTTTTGAAAGTTCATCACTTTTAATCCCGCACTCCACTTACATAACCCGTTGGCGTTCATTGACCTCAACTAGGCTAACTCGTATTAAAAAAAACTTTAAATGGACATAAGTGACTGGTTTACAATATTAGGAATAATACTTGCGGTTGTTGCGATTTATCCATCTACTGAAAGGAGTTTAATCTCATTAAAATTGCATAAGTATGAACTCTTAATTATCTCATTACTTTTCTTGTTCGTACTGTATTTGATAAAATTTAATGAATTATCGGGTACTTTAACCCTTTTACAAGTATTTTCTTCATCATGGGGATTAAAACCTGAGAATTGGGCATTAATATTATTTCTATTAATTCTTCTATATTCTTCGTGGAGAATATTTCATAATATTTCGTTGAAATTGCCTAATAAAAAAACTATCGCATTTTATAATGAATTAATGAGACAAAATTTTGAAGAATTTTTAAGGTTGTTCTTGAAGTATGAGAAAAAATCATCAAATGAAGAAAATTACGACGTTTTTAAAAGTATAATTTTCAATCCAAAATTCCTTTCAGAAATAAGTATTCGCATTCCAAACTATCACAACAATTTGATTAAGAAAATGGACAATGATACAATTCGTCCATATTTTAATCAGATTATAAATAATAAAGATTCAATATTTTACAAAGAAATAGCGCTTAATGATAATTCCGATTTAGTAGAAAATAATAATGAATTTCTCTTTGAGTTATTACACGCTAATCCTCAAAAATTCATTGATATTGGTGGATTGTTACTAATCAGAAGTTGGTATTTAAAACATTTACAGAATGAGAAAATAAATAGTCAACATAGTATCTATAACCAACCTCCTGAATTATTAATTGATGACTATAAATTTCAATTGACATTGTATTATCCCATTAATTTTATTGGGCTACTTTATAACGAGGCAATAAATCAAAAAATTGATATAAGCACCCTCTCTTCAAGATATACCAATATGCAAGCAATTTTCTCATTAATGATAGAGAAAATGATTGATAATATCGATAAAGAAATTTATCAATTAAACTTTAAAAAAGAATATCCAACAAATTATCACTTCTTAATTTCAAAAATATTTTCAATTGTTGGAAACTGGTTTTCTCTATTCATAGACGATGAGAAGTATGAAGATAATAACAGTCTAATCATTTTTATCCCATTTTGCTTTAGACTTTGTGCAACTCAGCTTTTTGAAGGGAATAAAAAAGGAGTAATAACTGTCGATTTTATTAAAAGAATATACAGCTATCACCTTATGGATGTATATTTTGATTACAACATAAAATCCAGATTAATAAGTGAGATAAATGAGAAGTGTTTAAAAATTATTCCCAAGGAATTTGTTGAGCCAATTTTAAAATATTGTCTTGACGAAAGATTAGCATTAAGTTACTATGATTTTCGAAGAAAAGATTTCTCGCAACCTACAATAAAGAAATATGAAGAACAAAGACTAAATGATTTGTATGAGTTTTTAGAAAAACATGACAAAATGAAAAAAGAATAACAACGAAACGCCAATCGAGTAGCCTGCCCCGCTAGCAAACACTAGCAGGGAAAGGCTCTCCCACCACTCAGCGTACGGGCCTCGTACTGAGCGGTTCATTAAGATGTGGAGTAACTTTCTGGTAGTACGTAAGCATCGCTTCATATCCTCGTTTTCGCAGACGAGCCACTATAATTGTCGTTCCAAGAATCGGACTTTGAGCAATTGCCCATCCGCCCATCCGCGAACGACTCCACTGGTAAGCCTGCTCCTGGGAGATCCCCAATCGAATCAGATTCTTGCGCTTGCGTTCCGGCTTCTTCCAGTGATGCCAAATGCAGTACCGCAGTCGGTTCCGAATCCACCCGTCCACATCTTTCAACTTAACCTGTAAACTGGCCAAGCGGAAATAATTGAGCCAGCCCCGTGTTACTTCGCCCAGTTTTTGAATACGCTCGTCGAAGCTCATCGGCGTGGTTTTACGGGTGATCACCTTTAGTTTGTACTTCAGGTTCTTCCAGCTTTTATCCGACGCAACCAACTGGTATTTGCCTTTCTCCCCTTTGCGGTAAGTAGGCACAAAACCATAACCCAATACCTTGAAGTTGACAGGGCGACGAATGCCGCTCTTATCGCGGTTAATCGGGAGTTTAAGTTTGTTGCGCAAAAAGCGGAAGATGTCGTTACCGGCTTTCCGGGCGGTTGATTTTGTTTTCAGGTAAATGCTAAAGTCATCGGCGTAGCGCACAAAACGCAGGTTTTGTCGTTTCAGCTCTTTGTCCAGCTCATGCAGCATGATGTTGGACAGTAGCGGGCTGAGCGGACTGCCCTGTGGAACGCCTTTGCGCCGTCTCCTGAGCTTACCATCGATTAAAATCGGTGCCCGAAGCCATTTGCGGATGAGCCGCATGGTTAGCCGACATTTCACATTGCGATAGAGCAGTTGCAGTAGAATGCAGTGCTCTACTTCGTCAAAGAAGCTTTTCAGATCAATATCGACAATGTTTTGAAAGCCGGAGTTTATATATTCCTGCGCTTTTAACACCGCTTGCTGTGCGTTCCGATTGGGCCGGAACCCATAACTTTGGTCTGCAAACGCCAACTCGAACCTTACAGCCAAGACCTGACCGACTGCTTGTTGCAATAGCCGATCGGTTACGGTAGGAATGCCTAACAGGCGTTTCTTTCCTTTCGCTTTCGGGATTTCAACCCCGAGAATAGCCTGAGGCTGATAGTTTCCCTGACGAATATCGGATTCCATCTGCTCCCTGTTATTACGCAGGTGTTGGTAGAGTTCCTTCACGCTCATGCCATCCACTCCGGCAGCTCCTTTGTTGGATACCACCTGTCGGTAAGCATGCATCATATTTCGTCGGTTCAAAATAGCCTCAATCATCGTTACTTCTTTGTTACCCTGTTCCGCCTAAGTAGGGGCTACGACCGTAAACGGTCGATCCCAAACGAATTTGGAACATCTTAATGTTCGGCCCTTTAGTTAATCTGTGAGTCCTCCGCCGTTTTTGACAGCTCGTTTCCTTAACCTACTATGGCCTCTGCTGACTTCTCAGTGATTTGCATCGCTGAGACCTCCCCAGGTAAGAGCATCTTCCTTCCTCCAATCACTGCTGAATCTACTTAATAAACACTATCCTTTTCAGGCTTTTGGACGTCACAATGATGTGCTTGCTCATCCGGTTTATCAAGCCTCGTATCCAGTTTCTGTTCGTCAGTACCGGAGTTTGTAGTCTCGCTTCCTTCACTGCATACCTCACGGTAAACCACTACGTTTTTCCATGCGGAAAAAGTGCGACTTACTAACGGTTCGGAGCGTTACCTCCGCCCGTAAGGGACTTACACCCTCTGGAAATTTTTCATGCTTCACTTCTCCGATTTTCTTTCAAAAATTTGTATTTTCAAATTTTTTCCAGAACTTTCAGTAAAGTGTGCACATGCTCATGCTGGGCACACACAAATTGTATAAGTAATGGCAGGCGAAGAGTAAAATATCAAGGTTTGTAACCCGCTCAAACTGCGTAGCGGTTTGACAGGAAAGTACCACGCAATCTGCCACTACTCATACAATTTACCGTTAGCGGCAAGGTTGAGTGCGATAGTGAAATAGTAAAATCGAAAACAGATAACACAATGAAAAGAACTAAATTAATTGTAATTGGTCTCTTATTGCTGATTTTTGGATGTAAAAACGAGACACCAATAATAAAAGAAACCTGGATTGAAAAACCACTCTCTCAATGGCCCAACTTTGCACTTACAAATGAAATAAGTTTTAAAGACACTACTTATAAAGATTTGGCTAACTCTTTTCTTATTAATACAGGTCACGATACATTAGGAATTTCATGTAAACATTTATTTATGGTTTTTGAAAACCACCTTGGATTAAAGACAATAGATTTGGGTGAGAGTTTTAATTACTGGAAAATTTATCCCAAGAATGACAATAAAAAGAGTGTTTCTATTGAACGTTTGATAAATACAAATTCAAAGGAAAACATTGGGCAATTTAACACACTAAAAGTACGAGATTGGATTCTTTTCGAAATAGACAAAACCCATTCTGATTTATATCCACTAAAAATACGATACACCCCAGTAAAAACCAATGAGATTGTTTATGCAGTTGGATGGGGGATGAAACAAAAAGACAATAGCAAACCTGCTTTGATAAAACTCCAGTGTTTTAAAAATCTCGGAAATTATTATTACACCCAAACCCTAACGAAAAATATCCAGCCAAATGGGAGAAGTGGTTCTCCAGTAATAGATAAAAATGGGTATTTAGTTGGGATTGTTTCTGGAGCCGAAGGAAATCTTGGTGTAATTGGGAATGTAAACTATTTAAAGAAAATGTTTGAACAATATAATGTTGGATATCAAAAACCCAGCCGCTAATCGAGTGGGAAGCCGCTAGGCTAAAAGCCTAGCGGAGAACCCCTCACACCACCGTACGTACGCGAGCTACGCTCCTTCCTTTCGCTTTGCTCAGGAACATATACGGCGGTTCGCCAAGTATCAGCATTCCGCTCTTTTCACCGAAATACCTTCTGCCCTTGTTTAAAATAAGGCTAGACTGGGTCACCCCAAGAGCTTCCTTATCGAATTACAGGCAAACTTAACGTTCAGCCCTTCCCTGACTTGTGAGACCTCCGCAGCTAATGCGGCTCGTTACTGTCAGGTACTATGGCTTCTGCTGACTCCCTGACGATCCGCCAGTTGGCGGATGTCAGGGCCTCCCTAGGTAAGAGCATCCTCCTTCCTCCAATCCCTGCTGAATCTACTTAATAAACACACTCCATTTCTGGCTTTTGGACGTCACAATGATGTGCTTGCTCATCCGGTTTATTAAGCCTCGTATCCAACCGCTTCGCTCTTCACTCATCAATGGTTCACCGAACCATTGGTTTTCTTCGAAAACTTCATTCATTCACTGTTCGTCAGTACCGGAGTTTGTAGTGTTATTTGCTCTTTAATCAATCGCAAACAACCTTCACTGCATACCTCGCGGTAAACCACTACGTTTTCCCATGCGGAAAAAGTGCCACTTGCTAACGGTTCGGAGCGTTACCTCCGCCCGTAAGGGACTTGCGCCCTCTGGAATAATTTTTATGCATCACACTACCATTTAACACCGAAAATTTGTATTTTCAACATTTTTCCTGAGCTTTCAGTAGTGTGGGCACATGCTCATGCTGGGCACACACAAACAATTTTAAATAAAAACCAGACGTAAAATGAAAATCAGAATCTTAATTTCTCTTCTTATCATCTCTATAGTTTCGTGCCAAAAGGATGATGTGAAAAACAATGAGGCTTCACTTTTAAAAATGAGTTTTGACTTTGGAGACGTTATTTTTGATGGAAACGATGGCACAATCAAAGCACCTGAAAATGCTGATTTAAAAAAACTAACACCAACAATTGAGATATCGGAAGGCGCAGTGGTATATCCTCCATCAAAAGCAATAACAGATTTTACAGAACCTGTTGACTACACAGTTACATCAGAGAACCAGAATAATGTAAATTATTATAATATTTCTGTCCTTCTCCCAATCGTGAAGTTCACTGTATTTGACTGTACAAATAGGACTGAAGAAAACCCAATCGCTGAATTGGCTTCAAATACAAATATTTCAATCTTTAAGGAAAATGAATCTGGAGAAAAACAGGCAATTGAAGAGATTACCACTGATGAGAATGGAGAGGCTTTTTTATACGGATACAGAGATATAATGTATTACTTTTTGGCAAATAGAAATGGAGCTGTCAATATAATCAATGGGTATATTGTAAATGGAATTTTTGAAAGTCAAGAAGATATTGACAATTATCCTTCGCAAAATCAACCCTCTCAAATTGGAGATTTAAAATTTATGGATGTCAATGGTGATGACAGTGTGAATGAAGATGACAGAGTAGATTATATGAGAACCTGGGATATTCCAGAGACCGGAATAAAAGAATTTAAAATTTATATTGCAAAAAAATAAATAACGCCCTGTTAATAATAAGAGATCAACCACAGGTATGATCCAGGGGACTCTACAGTGATTGTCCCTGTGTTGCACCCAACCCAAAGGGGGTTCAAAGCTGTGTAGTTTCAATTATTTTGTTTTCGGGTATTGTTTGATTTTCCGATTGTTTTTTTGTGATATCTAAAAAAGAACTGTTTCATTTTGCCTGTTTTTTATGTCGGTTTCAATTCAGTATCGATTTTTGAGTGTTGTTGCAGGCAGTAAGAAATGTTTCATACAACCCTCCCTCCCAATATCTGTTCCTCAACAAAAAAAAGAAAGATGGGAATAGCAAAAAGAATTAAAAAACAAATCGCTAAATTTGACATAAAACCCGATGAAATTGGACTTGGTAACTCACTGAGCCCCAACTATAATTTTTAACGTTAGTCAGAATTCCCCATTTAAAGTAGAGTTATTTTGATTATTGATTTTTAAAAAATAGTTTTGATAACGAGAATGAGCCAGATCGAAGCTCGGTGTTTAAAATGGTGTAAAGGTTGTAAAATCAACCCGCTCAGAATTCTGGAGATGGGAACATTTTGAAAAATTGAATGGTGGAGCGTAGCTACCCCGTATACAATAATATCTAATAGCAATGTACATGTTCCTGTTCTGGCAAATTCTCAATTTATTGGCAACCCCCTTATCCTCAGTTTTTATGGGTAAGGGATTTTGTGTTCGAAAATCGATAAATCAGACAATGTCGGTGGTTTTCGTTATATACAATTCCCCACATAAGAACCTCCGAAATAGATTTAGGCAAAAGTTATCTATTCCTCCAGCCCTGATTAAATCCTTTTGCTAACGTAGTAGGGAGCCCTGATTAAAAGTCTTGCTATATTTGGAACAGGCTCTTTGTGTAACCGATTTTTAAAATGGTGCTTTTAAAGCCCGTACACAATTCTGGTTGAAATGTAAAAAGCCCCTGAAGAGCATTTCAAGGGCCTGTTGATAAATCCAGTGGTGGCACTGACGATTAATGCCAGCGACCCCGTTCAGAATATTTTTCGACTCAAAGATACATTTCCTTAGGGCTTTTTACTGATTAATTCTAAAATTATGGCAAGGAAAAAGAAAATTGAAATGGACATCGTCAACCATAATGCAGCAGGAATCGATGTGGGGAGCAAGTCTCATTTTGTTGCAGTAGGGCAGGCCCTGGACGATGTAAAAGAATTTGGGGTATATGCCGAGGATTTGATTGAACTATGCCAATGGTTGTTGTCATTCGGAATCACAACGGTAGCAATGGAATCGACAGGTGACTATTGGCAAAATCTCTATGTAGAGTTGCAAAAACATGGCATTGAAGTAATCCTGTGCAATGGAAAATTTACAAAACACGCCAAAGGGAAAAAGACCGATGTGAAAGACAGTCGATGGATTCAGAAACTACATTCACTGGGATTATTATCTGGAAGCTTTTTACCTGACAAAACCACTGAAATACTTCGCACTTATTGCCGTCAAAGGGCAAATTGGATCGAGCAGGCAGCAAGCGCATCTCATAAAATGCAGAAGTACTTAAAACTTCTGAACTTTCGATTGGATGTTGTCGTAAATGATGTGTGTGGACTTACAGGTCTGAACATTATCCAGGACATTTGCAATGGAAACCTCGACCCATTTTTATTAGCAGAGCACAGACATTACAATTGCAGGAAACCAAAACAGGAAATAGCAAAAGCACTGCATGGAAACAACCGCGAGGATTACCTGTTTGGACTCAGACAAGAGTTCGACAGCTACAGGTTTTTCCAAAGAAAAATGAAAGCATGCGACAAAGAAATTGAGCGGCTAATCAAAAATGAAATAAAAAAGTCACCCGAAAAGAAAAAACTTAAAACCACTGAGAAACCATACAAGAAAATCAACAAAAATGCCGTTGACATTAAGAATTTTAACCAAATTGCTTTCCAGTACTTTGGGGGAACCGACTTAATGGCTGTTGAAGGAGTAAGCCATGCTACGGTTATGGCAATAATGAGCGAAATAGGAATCGATGGTTTTAAAAAGTTTAAATCCGCAAAACAGTTTTGCTCCTGGTTACGGCTGGCCCCAAACAATAAAATATCAGGAGGGAGAATCCTAAGCAACAAAATCCCAAAAGGAAGCAACCGGCTGAAAATAGCATTACGTCATTCTGCGAATGCTATTGGAAATTTAAAAGATACACACCTGTCTGACTTTTTTCGCAGAATAGCTTTCCGAAAAGGAAGACAGTCGGCAGTTTCTGCCACCGCCAGAAAACTGGCAACAATTATCTGGACAATGATTGTGAAAAATGTACCCTATAATCCTCCCTCCCAATACCTGTTCCTCGACCAAAAAAGAAAGATGGGAATAGCAAAAAGAATTAAAAAACAAATCGCTAAATTTGACATAAAACCAAATGAAATTGGACTTGGTAACCCTCTGAGCCCCAACTATAATTTTTAACGTTAGTCAGAATATAAATAGACTACCGAACATTAAAGATATGAATACAATACTCACAAAAACTAAAGATTATTTATTTAAGAATACATGGATTTTTTGGCTAATTATATTTTTAGCAATCGTGAGTTTTTCATACAGTATTAGAACTGGATTGTTGGCAACTGGATTATTTGCAAATGGACTATTGATTGGATATGTAATTCCTATTGGAATTCTTGTTTTAAAAAAACGGACAAGTTCAAAAGATTTAATATTACCAATTTTAGGAATCCTAATCATAACAACCACTTTTTACTTTACATTAGACAATAAAGCGATTTTATATTATTCAATCCCTTTTTGTATTCCAAGTTTGGTTGCAGGACTGTTTAGCTTGAAAAAATGAAACATGGAAAAATTTAATCCATTCATACGAAAACAGAATTTATCTTGGAGTATAATCCAGATTAAAGTTTTACTCAATCAGATTGAAAAAGATAAAAGTTCAACATTTTTGAGTTATGCAGCATTAGAATGTAGAATAATAATTGAACGTTTAGAATTAGCACCATTAGTAATGGCAGCAAGTTCTTTAAAAGATGATTCATGGACAAAAGAGCTTGAAAAATTTAAAGGAATTCAAAAACTAAATTCAAAACTTAAATCGCTCCGATTCAGATACCAATCATTTACAACAGCTTTTGCTGAAGCTATTTTTGAAAACTGTCCATTAATTCCATTTGACTATAAAAAAGCAGAAGATTTACAGAGTAAACTTGCAAAATATATTCATGTTTATAATAAAACTGATAATGACTTTTTATTTGAAAGTGAATTTGTAAAAGAAGGAATTGAGATAGTTAAGCAGTCTCTAAATTTCTTGGAAAGTTCATGCTCAAATCATGATGGTTCGTATAGACAAGGTATTCTTGACTTTAATACTCTTAGTTCTGAAATGCGAGATGAATTTAATGATTGGGTTAACAGAAAAGACGAAGATGTTAAAGCTTTGACAGAAAGATTGAATCGAATACGAGAAAGAAACAATAAGAAAAAATTGATAATCAAACAAATACGTGCCCTAACAATTAAGCGTTCTGATGGCATGCAATGCCCAGTCAGAACCGGGTGTTGACGGAACCGGGTTTGAAACGGGGACGTATACTATGGGTTTTTCGATATCCGGGATGGTTGTTTTTAGGGGGATGGTTGTTTACCGGCTTTTGCTTTCAGGTCTGGTCGGAGCCTGTTTTTCATTCTTAAGTGTTATTTCCAGCCTTCTTTTTCCAGTCAGATTCTCTATTTATCTACTGACTTTTCACAATTGGGCAAAGCTCCGCCCGGTCCCTGTGTCAGGACTTTTTTACAAGGTTAATCAGCAGGTTTAAGAAAGAAGCATTCATCGGGGGTGGTCCGCGCTGATGAAAGCGCCAGATGGTCACCAGCTTTCCTTTGCGGCATACCGGGCAAAGCAAATGCACATCGGTGCGTTCGGGCAGGTCGGGTTTGCCCAATTCCTGTTGCAGCAGTTCCACACACACTTTTTTGAGCGTACTGCTTAGTATCCCGTAATGCCGGATGCGTGTAAAACCACGCGGCAAAATGTTTCATACAACCCTCCTTCCCAATACCTGTTCCTCGACCAAAAAAGAAAGATGGGAATAGCAAAAGAATAAAAAAACAAATCGCTAAATTTGACATAAAACAAGATGAAACTGGACTTGATAACTCACTGATTACCAATTATAATTTTTAACGTTAGTCAGAATTTGCATAGAAACCTGAAACATATGAAGATTTTTCTAACAATAATATTCTCAAGTTTATTCTTAGTATCAATTTCTCAAGAATTGATTGAATTTAAAAATGAAGATTATGGATTCGAATTAATCGAATTTAAAATTTTGAGTGATAATTCATTCCATTTAAACATGACTATTCCCTATTTAAAGGGAGAATGGGAAGGAGGAGGAATTTATGAAGAGAAAAAATATAATTACACTGGGAAATGGAATTTTGAGAATGATGAATTCATTTGTGAATTTGATTCAATCAATTTAAGATTAGATACAATTTTCATAATGGATGAGAAAAAAAATATTGGAGCTAAAATAATTGATAAAAACAAAATTGAATTTTCAAATCAAACTGATACTATTTATATTTTAAATCTACCAATAATTAAAATTTGAAAGCAAATAAAAAATGAAATTAATAGAATTTAAAGATATAATTCGTTCAACTTTTGAAATCGGCCAAACAATAATATTCAAAGAGTTTAGCTCAAACCTGCTAGATAAATTTCAAGAAAACATTTTGATAATTAAAAATGGTCACGAATCTTTAAATCTCTCAGAAGATGTCATAAAGGAAATTGTAGGAATTGATACTTTTTCAGAAAGTGTATATACGATTAATGATGCTGAAAAACTCTTTTATTTTATGGCTGCATTTAGGACACATGCTTTGAAATTTTTGACAAAAAACACATTCGAACATAAAGTAAAGAGATACTTATTTGAAATGAATTTTAAACTTGATTATATCCAAAGCTCAATTTGATTCATATAAGAAGAAATAAAAAACTACCGCCAATAATAAGGGATCAATCACACGTATGATTCAGGGGACTCTACTGTGATTGTCCCAGTGTTGCACCCAACCTAAAGGGGGTTCAAAGCTGTGTAGTTTCAATTATTTTGTTTTCGGGCATTGTTTGATTTTCCGATTGTTTTTTTGTGATGTCTTAAAAAAGAACTGTTTCATTTTGCCTGTTTTTCATGTCGGTTTCAATTCAGTATCCATTTTTTAGTGCTGTTGCAGGTAGTAAAAAATGGTTCATACAACCCTCCTTCACAATACATGTTCCTCTACTCGACAAAAAAAGAAAGATGGGAATAGCAAAAAGAATTAAAAAACAAATCGCTAAATTTGACATAAAACCCAATGAAATTGGACTTGGGAACTCACTGAGCCCCAACTATAATTTTTAACATTAGTCAGAATTTAAAATTAGTTGCCTTGTAAAAGACCCAACGACATAAAGAGCTTATGAGAAATATTCTTCTGATTTTAATAATAATAACATTGTTTTCTTGCAACAGTAAATCAACAATTGAAGGAAGATATAAGCATAAATTATGCAAAACTTCATTGCCTTGTGATTACTTTGATTTCTTTATTGATGGGACTTTTATATACAACAAAATTTTATATTCAACTCAACATAAATCATTTATCGGTTCTTGGACAATAAAAAATGACACTATTAAGTTGGAACCTAATTCTTATATAACTCCTGATTCGACAAAAGTAGAATTACTTGACAATAAAGGTAGTTCAGAAACGAATATTTCAATTAACATGCTAGGTGGATACCAGACGGTAGAAAAACCTGATACTTTGAAAGTTACGTGGTATGTTTCGATTGATGGCGGACAGAAATATACCAGTACTGACACAGCAGGAAATTTATACATAAAAAAACAATACATCAACGAAGTCAGGATTAAAGACATAATGCAACATGCAGGTGGAAACAAACTATTTCGCAATAAGGACAGTACTTTTACTATAAATTCAGAAGTGGATGAAATCAATATTTATCTTGCTTTAACAGAAAGATATCCAGATGAATTAAAATACATGCCGAAAAAACTCTATTTGAAAAGCAATAAACTTTATCCTGTCGATTATATAAAAGATGTAGACTATTTAAATAGAGAAAATAATTACTATAAATGGACAAAAGAAAAAACAAATAAATAAAAACGGCACACAGTCAAGTAAGCCAGGGGAATTTCACCCCTAACTTCTCTCAGAACCGTACGTGAACCTCTCAGTTTATACGGCTCTTATTATGCAGTCAACTTTCATTAGACTAACTGATAGCCTAAACCCCAATGATAAAATAGGTTTGGATATGATTTATACACCCATCTCAACCATCTCACAGTATTGACTTTACTACGTTTGAAACGTTTGTATTTATTCAGAACCCATTTTATCGTACGATGGTGTAAGTAGTAAAAGACTGAACCTTGATTAAGTAAAGTCGGGTAGGTAAAGGGAAATCTCACCCATAAATCATTTACAAAATTTTCATCTCCGGAAGATAAATTTTCGCCGGCATTTTAAATTTTGTCTACAAAAAAGAACATTGTAAGATCTCAAGCTTTTTCTGCAGCTCGTTTCCTGGATAAAATTTGTAGATAAAAAATAGGAACAAAAAAAGGGCAAAGCCCTTTTTAGTTCAAAACATTATAAGTAAACGGCTCAGCCTGTTCCTGCTCATTTTCGGGGTTAATCTTATCGGTTCCCCACATATTGCGTAATTCATCCAGGTCAAAATGATTTTTATTTTTTTTCCGGTATTCTCCGCAATGCCAGTACCAGGCTAACTTTTTACGTGAAAATCTAAATTCGGCTTTCTTAAGTTCTTCTTTCAATGGCCGGGTGTTTCCTGTAACCCAAATCCATGAGCCAATTATTTCGATTGTAATATCATTAAGGTTTATGATTTGGTCTATTTTATCCTTTAAATCATCTGAAACTTTATGCTCATAAGATTTGCGACCATCTGAAAAATCAGTATTAGAATCAATCAATCTTTTACTAAGTAATTCATATTCAGCGTTTTCTATAAAACTAGCTTGAAATCCGTTTTTAGATGAAAAGTTTGAGTTTACTATAGATAACCCTTCAACAGGGGCTTCAGGTAAACCTTTTACTATAAGAGCATTCTCAACATTGACAGAAGTAATACTACTTAACTGAATATTCCTAAAAAAAGGTGTCTCAATGGTTACTGGCAACTTTATTATAAGCCCCACAGGTACATTTAGTACTTTATTAATCATACGCCCAAAGTAGTAGGCCGCTGCACTAAAATTAGCTACATTTTTGGGGACACTTTCTTGCCATTCTCCCTCAAAATCATCCTTGGGCATGTCACTAGTTATCTTATTAACCGTGAACAAACGAATGTTTTTATTAGATGACATCACAATATCGTTAAGTGCCCCCAAGACGGGTTGGTTTTTATAACCATTCATGGGCATAAACATGTTTGATTGCCCGGAGCATATCCATACCTCTCTATCAACACATCTTTTAGTATTCGTTCTTGCCCATCGTTTATCTTGATTTCATAAGGGCCTCCAGCTTTAGGAGTACTGACCTTTAAAGACCAATTTCCATTTTTATCTGAGCTTGTGTTGTATTGTTTGTTATTCCATGATGTAGTGACCTCTATCGATTTTTGGGAATTCGACTTTCCCCAAATTTTAACATTCGATTGCTGTTGAAGCACCATTCCATCTCCAAATATGGCAGGTAACTTTACCTGTGCGAAGCCTACAAATGATAGTATTGACAGGCAAAAGCTTATGATGATTGATTTTATTTTATGTTTTTTTGTTCATCTCAATAAATATTGCCAACTACTTACGAATTACTGTCTCCGTTTTATTTCATTTAATGCATTTCTCATTTCTTCTACTTTCTCTGGAAATTCACTCGCAATATTTTTAGTTTCTTCAGGATCGTCATCTAAATTGAACAGTTGTGGTGTGGTCATTAATCCTGTTTCAACTTCTTTATTTACCAACCAATCTGGTGTTGGTCGTTCCTGAGGCTCTATATACTTCCAGTTTCCTTTCCTTAATGCCAATGTAAAGGCTTCCTCAATCATAATCTCTCGACCGTTATTGCTCTTTCCTAACCATGCATCTAAATGATTTTCACTATCAGGAGCAAACTCTTCTGAAAGTTTTCCTCCAGTTAAACTTGCCAGCGAAGCAAATAGATCAACCTGATTGAGCATTGCAGAACTTTTTCCAGGTTTTATATTTCCAGGCCAAAATACAATTGTAGGCATTCGGGTACCTGCCTCGTAAATTGAATATTTAGCTCCTTTATAAATGCCTGCCGGTTTATGACTTCCCAGTAACTCTACAGCCTTGTCCTTATATCCATCATTCAATATAGGTCCATTATCACTCGTGAAAATCACTAAAGTGTTTTCAAGAAGCTTTGATTTTTTTAGGTGATTAATTAACTCTCCAACACACCAATCCATTTGAGCAATGGCATCACCACGTGGTCCCATTGAAGACTTTCCTACAAACTTTTTATTTGGTGCACGCGGTACATGAATATCATGAAATGCGAAATATAGAAAAAATGGATTTTTCTTATTCTCCGTAATAAAGTGTTTGGCCTTATCGGTAAGTACAAACGGAAAATTTTCATCTTTCCATAGGGCTTCTTCACCTCCACTCATGTAACCAATTCTGCTGATGCCATTAATGACTGTTTGGCTATGTTGCGGGTCTGCTTTTTGTTTCAGGTCATCTGGATTTTCAAGTCCTATTGGGTAACCATCCAGTTTTTCCAAATAATTAACTTCTATGGGGTTATCGGGGTTCAAGCCTAATACCTGCTGATTTTCAATAAATACACAAGGCACACGATCTCCCGTAGCCGGAATTAAAAAACTATAATCAAACCCTATTTCTTTGGGACCAGGAGTAATTTCCTTATTCCAATCTACTTTTCCCCGTCCTAAACCTAAATGCCATTTACCAATAACAGCCGTTTTATAGCCTCCTTTTTGAAGCATCGATGGCAACGTTTCTTTATTGGGATTAATGATTAAAGGAGCATCTCCAGGCAGTACTTCAGCCTTATTACGAAAAGCATAGCTACCTGTTAGTAAAGAATAACGAGACGGTGTACATGTTGCTGCAGAGCAGTGAGCATCTAAATGGTTTATTCCGTTTTCAGCCAAAAAATCGATATTTGGGGTTTTCACACCTTTAGCCCCATTAATTCCAATATCACCAAAACCAAGATCATCGGCATAAATAATGATGATATTAGGTTTTGAAACAGGTACCTCCTTTTTGTGCTGCTTAGATGTACAGCTAAAAGCAAAGATTAATAAAACTAGGTATACTTTGTATGTTTTCATTTTTAATTGATTTATCAAAAGTCTATTGTCTATAATTTGTATTGTTAGGCACTAAACCTAAACTTCCTAAAAAATCCATACATGCTGCTTTAACATTATAAGATCTTCCTTCTTTATCGTGCGCCAATTTTACAGTCTCTATAAAAGGCTCTTTATCGTCCACATATAAAAGAAGGTTCACAGCCATGAGTGCTAAATCCTCGCTATCGCTCAAACAAAATGATTGCAACAATTGTATTGCTTTGACATCATTAAATTGTTGATAAGCGATTGCCGACGCAAGAACAGAAACAGGAGCATAATCATCATCCATAGCATCTCGGATGTCTGAAGCATAATTTTGTAATATCTGCTCACTTTGAGATTTGTTTTGTGCTTTTTGCCTAATGTCATTTAAGACCAGTTAAATCTGAATCAATTGCTATATCCCGACTATTTTTTGATAATTTTAAACTCTTCATAGCCTGCTGCATTTTCCGTTTTCAATAAATAAATACCAGTGCTCAAGTCGGTAAAGTCCAGTATTCGTACTGCTCCTCCCGTCATTTTCTGTAGCTTAACCAATGTGCCTACCATGTTGCAGACCTTAATAGTAACTGGCCCTTTTAATGAGGTCAAATCAATGTTTATGTTATTTGAAGTTGGATTAGGGTACAATTTAATCAAAGAAGTAGTTTTAATATTGTTACCCAGTGTTACGCTTTTACTACTCGAAGGTGGTGAACTTCCGCCTACCTCTTCAAAAGAAATATAGGTATCCGGATCAGTGGCACTGCCCGTTGCCATTTTTACCGAGCCGTCCTGTACTCCCTTTAACCTTATGTAGTCGCCCGTTCTTGTAGTTAATCTGTAGTACTGCTTTCCTATAACCCTTTCCAAACTCCACTTTGTCCAATCCCCTGCTGTTGTATTTGCATTCATGTCTGCATATGTCGTGTTATCCGTGCGGATACGTGGTAACGTACCTCCACCCAGACAATCTATATGATAATAGCCGACATTGCTGGATTCTGTAAACATCCACTGTACGGTTTGATCTGTAGTGGTCATAGGCCTGGTAAAAGGGTCTTCCCCCCCATTGGCTCCCACCTTTACATTGTGATTCGGGCTTACCATGTAATACGTTTTTGTGTAGTCAAAAGGTGTTGGTACTACCAAAATGTCAAAATCATTGACCCCTGCCGTTGCCTGGATACCACAGGCCGCGGGCTGCCCGCTCCAAGTATCTGTAAAAACAATCCGCATTCCAATAATTAAATCCAATACAGCATTGGTTGGAACTGTCAGGTTTACAGAATGGTTTTTTGAATTGGTACAAGTTGATGCTGCCCCATCGGCATAGACTTCTTCTCCCGCATCGTCAAAATCACCATCGGCATTCCAATCTACCCACATTTTTACCCTTGAGCAGCCTCCATAGCTACTGCCATTGGTAAAATCTATCGTAAAAGAATCACCAGGTTCCACTTCTAACCTTGTTGCTGTATGGTGTTCATAACCTCCTGTTGGATATCCTCCAGAAGTGAAGTTAATGTTTTTACTTCCTCCTGTTGTGGTTAATGTTCCCACGCGATAGTTTTTGGAACCATCTCCTCCTGCCGAGCAGTACACAACTCTAGGTGGTAATATTTCTATGTCAAAATCATTGACCCCTGCTGTTGCCTGAATTCCGCAAGCTTGTGGTTGGGCATTCCATGTGTCCATAAAAACAATACGCATCCCTACAGTGTTGTTTATTACAGCATTTGTTGGAACTGTCAGGTTTACAGAATGTGATTTTGAGTTACTGCAAGTGGTTGCTGCCCCGTCGGCATAAACTTCCTCTCCCGTATCATCAAAATCGCCATCGGCATTCCAATCAATCCACATCTTTACCCATGAGCAGCTACCATTACTGCTACCATTGGTAAAATCCACCGTAAAAGAATCCCCAGGTTCCACTTCTAACCTTGTTATTGAATGGTGTTCATAACCTCCTGTTGAATACCCACCAGAGGTGAAGTTAATGTTACTGATTCCCCCTGTAGTCATTAAGGAATCTACACGATAATCTTTAGAACCGTCGCCGCCCGCCATACAGTATGCAATAGATGGCCCCACCAAAATATCAAAATCCCCTGCGCCTGCTGTTGCCTGTATACCACAGGCTGTGGGCTGTCCGCTCCAGGCATCCGTGAAAACAATCCGCATTCCAACAATTGTATTCAATACTGCATTGACAGGAACCGTCAGGTTTACAGAATGGTTTTTTGAATTGGAACAGGTTGATGCTGCCCCATCGGCATAAGCTTCTTCACCCGCATCGTCAAAATCACCATCGCCATTCCAATCGATCCACATCTTTACCCTAGAACAACCTCCATAGCTACTGGCATTGGTAAAATCTATCGTAAAAGAATCCCCAGGTTCCACTTCTAACCTTGTTGCTGTATGGTGTTCATAACCTCCTGTTGGATACCCCCCGGTAGTAAAGCTAATGTTTTTACTTCCTCCTGTTGTGGATAATGTTCCCACGTGATAATTTTTGGAACCATCTCCTCCTACAGCACAGTACGCAACACTTGGTGGTAATATTTCTATATCAAAATCATTGACCCCTGCTGTTGCCTGAATTCCACAAGCTTGTGGTTGATCATACCAAGTGTCCGTAAAAACAATGCGCATCCCTACAGTACTGTTTATAACCGCTGTGGATGGAACCGTAAGGTTCACAGAATGTGATTTTGAGTTACTACAAGTGGTGGCCGCTCCATCGGCATAAACTTCCTCGCCCGTATCATCAAAATCGCCATCGGCATTCCAATCGATCCACATTTTTACCCATGAACAGCCGCCGTAACTGCTACCATTGGTAAAATCCACCGTAACCGAATCGCCAGGTTCCACTTTCAACTTCGAACAATTATAATATTTATAGCCTCCCGTAGGAAATCCATTAGATGTAAAGCTGATGTTTTCCTTCCCTCCTGTAGTGGTTAAGGAATTGACACGATAGTTTTTGGAACCATCTCCACCAGCGGTACAATAACTGCTTGGAGAAACTCCTACGCTAACCAGCTTAAACACAGTTATAGAAGTAGAGGGTAACGAATAGTTGGTAATGGCATTGTTCGATATGGATACGTTGCCTATCTGCCCTAAGCTTGGAATAGTATCCCATTCGTCAATTCCCTTATACTGCCAGACCTCGTCGGAGCTATAAATGTTATTGGATGAGACGGAAAGATTCACATTTTGAGCTGTGGTCTCCTTATTGATCAAAAAGACGTTCAAATCCCCGGTAACATCGTCGTAGGCAGCATAGGCAACAACGGCATAATTGTCACTGCTTATGTCAACCAGGTTGTCCTTGATGAAGCGTTTCCACAGGTTGAAACTTTGTATGACGGGCAAAACGTTGTTAGCATTGTCCAATCCTTCGAATTCTCCGCCACTATAAACACCCGAGGTATTTGGAAACCAGCGCGTGTTCCACATCATACCATATTCGGTTTTCTGGCTCTTAAGTATCTGTCCCACCAAGTCAAAGTTGATGATGCCCTTTCCAGCTGAATTAATCTTATTCCAAGTACTATTACTCCAATCTTCCCTATTGAATTCCGAAATAACCGTATTTAGGGTAAGACTACTATTTACCTTCAATAAATTTTGGTTGGTTGCGTTTTTGTAATCATCATAACTATTCCCACCCCCATTGACATAGTTGCTAATCGTAACAAAATCAAGTGCACTGCCACAAAGGTTAATGAGTTGCTGCATGTTGTTGTCTTTCCAGCTCACACCAATCTTAATGGTAGGGTCTATCGCCTTCATGGCGTTGGAATAACTGATAACAATATCCGCAAGCTCCTGAGTAGTCTCTATCTTGGGCTGGCTACCGCCACTTCCAAAGTTTGTGCCATTCCACATTTCGTTACCTATCTCCCAATACTTTACCCCATAACCTTTGGTGATATTGGCGTACTTTACCCATGCTGCGGCCAACTCCTCGTCGAAAATGTCCTGCAACGTAGAATCCTTTTTATTGTAGGCCACATTAATATGGGGCTCTGCACCAGTAGCGTTACAAAGGGTCATAAATTCATCAAAATTGAGGTCGTTCGGTGTGCGCGCTGCAGCTGTAGCATACCAATCGGTCCAATATTGTGTGGTCGGGTCCGGGTTCTGAGGATCAGCTGTCCAGGCATAATAGAGTGACTTTTTCCCACCGGGGAACCTGAGGTGTTTTGAACCCGTTTCGAGGATGGCATCAGAAAGTGGCCTGAAGCCTGGATCCCTGTTGCCATCGTGGTCCACACCTGCATTAAGGTTAATTCCGCATTTTGTGCTTGCCCCAGAGGTGATCACATTGCAAGTATTTACGCTAACGTTTACTTGCGCATTTAGCTGATAAAAGATCATACCAAGAAAAAGCATTAAATGTAGTTTTCGCATTTTCATAATTTTAAGTTGTTATTTTAAAAGTTAGTTGTGGTTTATTGGCTTATTTTCAAATCCCTCTCTGCCTCAATACATGCCTTAAAAACATCCCGGATGATCTGAATGTCCATTGTGGCAGCCACCGTGTTCTTCTGTCTTTTACCAGTTTTAGAATCAATGTAAGTGTTCTCCTGATAGTTGACGGGGCTGTTACCAGTTTACCTTCTTCATTTTCCATCTGAAAATCCAGGATGAACTGCGATGCCCCTTTTATTATCGGTTTACTGAAGCAATAAATATATAAACGAACTGCCTTCAATATTAATGCTTGTTTCGTTTGTGTTCAACTCAGGAGAAATAACAGTGGTTTGCACACCATATTGACCTGTACTCCCCTTAAATTCTTTGGCTTCTTTAACTGCATTAATATCTTCGGGGAAAATTATTTTAATGGTTTCGCTCTCTATTGATTTATTTAAGATTAGGATTGTGTACCCTTTATTTTGGTCTCTTTTCACCGTTAGAATTCGTAAACCCGAACTGCCATCGTAATTGTTTTCAAGAACTTCACCATTTTGAGCGTGCGAAAATGCCTCAAAAATGGTTGAGGTAGGGGAAAGCCAACTGCTATCGTCCCTGTCCAGAAGATTACGGTTGTAGGCATTTAAATTAACATCAGTACCGGGCGCTTGCCACATTAACGGCCATACAGCCGCCATATGGGTGTTATTCTTTGCCATAAACATGAGCATATCCGATTGGATTAGCCCCAGCAATAAATAATTCAAAGTTGCCGGATTGCTATCAGCTGTTAAATTTAAGGGTGGGGCATTCCACTCCAAGAAACTATATTTTAGATGGGGCATATTGTAGCGCTGTTTCCATAAATTAAAATCTGATATTAAATCAGCCACTTCGTCGGTCTCAATCTCCTCACGCCAATCATTAATGTTAAAATAGGCCCATTTATTGTTGGTGGAATAGTACCAATGAATATCCAACACATCCCAATATTGACCAGTTTTCTTAATCAGTTTTTCTATTTGATTCCAATCTATGATATTGGTAATTAGCTTTGCTTCGGGATAGACTGCTTTGATTGCCTGACTATATGCCGGAATAAGCTCGATATAATCATCAATAGGCAAATGGTTGTTTTGTGCTAATTGGTGGCCCGCTTCGTTATCAAGGAAGAAATATTTAACTTTCGGTGTTTGGTTCATACAATATTTAACAAGCCTTACAGCTTTTTCTATGGACTCCTCATTGCGATCGAATTTCCATCCCTGCAACATATTGATGCCTACAACAGGTTCAATATTGTCATCCCGGCATATCTGAAAATAATTATCGAGCAGCATACGGTTTTCGTTCTCAGCCTTCAACTGATCTTTTTTGCCTTGCGTTAAATTGCTTTCGTAAGTTGGATCCCATATGTTCTGATAAGCAGGGAAATAGGGGAACTCCCAATCCCAAAAACTTACCTGGTGACCCTCAGGATATCTCAAAATGCTAACACCTGTTTTTTTTATGTTTGCCAATTTATGGCCATCCTCCCATGTTCTCATGTCTTCATGTGCATAAACGGTATTGAAGCCTGTCAGTAGTGCAGAAACTTTTTGCTCAGTAGAATTACCTATAATTAAGGTGCCATCATATTTTGGCTCCTCTGGTTTGTAAACCGGTTCATCGTCACTGCTGCAAGAAGATGTTAAAAATAGCAGAAGTAATAACATTAAGTTTTTAAACATAAAAAAAAAACGACCTTTCACTTCGTAGTTAGTTGGTGACATAATTTTCATGATATCTAGATTATTTTTTGAACTATTCTTATAATTTAATTGTACAGTATATAGGTAAACGAACTACCTTTTACAGTAAGACTCGTTTCATTTACTTAATTTCAATATTAGACTCCATATCACCGGATTTTGCTTTGATAACCGCCGCCTGCCGACTTTTGCCAATGCGTATTACAACCGTTGAAATGCCTGCGATTGTTGCAACTTTAGCAGGACCCACCAATTGAGCATTCCCGGTTGTACTGAACTGGATATTTAGACCGTTAACCGGCACTACTGTTCCATTTTCATCTGTTATTTTTGCGTACACGAATAACACATCGCTATGCGCTGACACAGCAGGCTTTCCGCTGTAATCAACTTCGAGCTCAATAGCTTTGGGTTCGCCGGGTGTTTTTACGGTATCGGCACATACTTCTGTACCATTAATAAAACCCCTGGCAACAAGTTCACCTTTTTCAAATTTGTTGAGGCTGAATGTAAATGGCGGATGTGCTAGATTTTCGATATTCAGTCCTCTATCCGGTGGCTGAACACCATGCGTTTTGCCGTTAAGGAACAATTCAACCTCATCGCAATTGCTGAAAACCCTTACATTCAAGGGAGATTCTTTTGTCCACCAACTGGCGATTTTTACCATCGGGCCACTCTTGTACAAAGGTGATTGTTCCGACGCATCGCGTTGACTTTGAAAAAAGTAGTAACTAAACTTGGGTAACCTGTGAATTGACATTATCCCCGAAGCTTCCAGATTATTTGAATACCCTCTGTTGTAATCATACATTACCCAGTAGCCATCGGCAAATGCAGGAGTGTTAAAATTGTCATTATGAGCTTCCTGAATGTTTGTTGCCTGTTGCAGCAGGCGTACTTCACCGTCGCTTCGTAATTGACGACTTGAGCGATTGGCCTGGAGCAAATCGCCCCACGAGTCCTGGTTTAATCCGGCATTCATGGCATAGTATTCCCAATCGCCATATTCCGAAACCACATAAGGTTTTTTCAGGGTGTCGGGATAATGCTGTAACCGGTGCTGCCTTGCCTGCAAATAAATATCGAAACCATATTCCTGCCAACCTGCTGAAAAACACTGATCACCCGGATATTCTTCGTGGGCGATGGTGTGTAGGGAATCGATAAATTCTTTTGGCATCTGAGATTCATTTAACGACACTTCCCAGGCGATAACCGATGCATGGTTCCGGTCTCTGCGGATTAAATCACGACTGGTGTTAAATACATGTTTTTTGAAGGCTGGCTCTTCTCTATAATATTGCCAACCAAGTATTGCATTGATGGTAACAATGCCCAGTTCATCACAGCCGTTCATAAATGATTCAGATTGCGGGTAATGCGAAAGCCGGACGTAATCAAACCCGGCATCTTTTATTTTTTTTGCATCACGGTATTGGGCATTATCCGACAAGGCATAACCAATATATGGATACTCCTGATGACGGTTAACGCCACGCAAAAAGGTGGGTTCTCCGTTTAAAAGCAATTGTTGACCGTTAAATGCTACTGTTTTTATACCAATCCGAGTGTTTTGCCGATCAACAACTTTATTGTTCTGTAATATTGAGGTTTGCAAAGTATAAAGATTAGGTGTTTGGGGTGACCAAAGTTTTGGATCTTTTAACTCCAATTGCGCCACAAATTCATTTTTTGCTGTTTGGGACAATTGAGTTTTTTCACTTTTCGACATTAGTACCAATTTCCCTTCACAAAACAATTGATGTTCAATCCTGAAACATTGTATTTCCTGACTTTCGTTGGTAATGTGCGTTTGAATAGCAATCAACGCTTTTTCTTTGGAAACCTCCGGATAACGGACAAATATTCCTCCGCTTGCTTTTTTATTGGCTAAAATAGGATTCGAAATATGCAACGGATTTTTAACAAAAAACCAAACGTTCCGATAGATTCCGCCGTACATGTTAAAGTCAAGGCTTACCAGTGGTTTAGGCCCTGTAATTTCACAGTCCGAATTATCCAGCCTTACCGCAACGGTATTGCTCTTGCCCCAAATCGCCTCATCTGAAAACTCAATAACAAAAGGAAGGTAGCCCCCATAGTGTTTTATTTTTTTCACTCCGTTTATCCATACCTCTGCAATATTCATCGCTCCCTCAAATTCAAGGAATAATTTTCTCCCTTTCAGCGAATCGGAAATCGTAAAATCCTTGCGGTACCAACACACTCCCTGCCATTGATTGTTTACAATCAGTGGTTCTGTTTTGGCAGAATGGGGTAAAGTCACCTGATCCCAGTTTGAATCATCAAGTTCCTTTGTTGAATATATCAGTGAAGTATCATTTTCAGAAAGAAGCGCCTTAAATTTCCAGGAAGAATTAAACAACCTCTTCGGATAAATTTCAGTTACTCCTGATGAGCATGAATTTATCAATAGAAGTGTTGATAATAGAAGTATTGCTAGGTGTAAATATCTCATAATCTGCATTTCTTTCCTATGATTCTTAATCGAAGGATGTGGAGAATATTATATCTTTTTAATTATCGAAAAGACAATTGCTTTTTTTAAGGTATTTTTTATCGGAATAAAAAAATTCACGTTGTCTCATACTTAAAGTATATAGGGATTTCTGTTGGAAAATTTCTAACAGAAATCCCTAGACTATAAACTTATGGTTATTCTTGTTTTTCTACATCATAAGTTCCAGTTAGAAAATCAAGCGTTAACTTATAAGTACCTGATTCCGGTGGGGCAAGAAAGGTTTGGTTTTCCCACCTACTTACTTCATTGCCATATTCATCGTGCGCTAAATCACCATCTTCAACAAAACTACCTTTATAAATTACAGTGTTAACATCTATACCAGCAGGTACCTTATAAACCTGGTTCCATGCACCGTCTGCAAGGAAGTTGTAATTTTTACCTCCTATTAAATAGTGAACAATGGAATATCTCATTTCAGTCTCTTGTGTCATCTTTAAGGTTTCAGGTATTGGCCACGGGCTTCCTACCGCTTTGCCGTAAAGATAAATGTCACCACCTGTTGGAAGATAAACCGCAGATTTTGCCCCTTTCTCAATAGTGTATATACCCGACTGAAAATCAAGCATAATAGTGTAGATTCCATCTTCAGGTGGAGAGAGAAATTCTTGCGCTTCCCATCTTGACACTACATTGCCATAAGCATCGTGAGCCTGGTCACCGTCTTCAACAAACACTCCTTCATAAAGAACATCCTCAGGATTCACATCAGAAGGGATCTTGTATGCCTGCAGCCAATTTTCTGTTACAAATTCCATTCTTTTGTTTCCTTTTAAAAAGGCACTCAGCGTATATAAAGTCTCATTCACTTTCGTAAATTTTGTTGTGAGCGGCCATCCTATTTCAGCTGCGGGACCGGTTAGATACAAATCAGTAATCGGTGGAAATACCGCTGGAGGAGGAATTAACGGGTAAGGAATAAAGGTATTTGTAACAGTATTCGAACTCAGTACATCATCGTTAAATGTTGACACAATTTTAAAAGAGACATCTATCGACTCACCTGCAACACCGCCTAGTTGTTCCATAATAGTGGTGTTTAATTCAACACCATGGAAATCGTAGTGCAAGTACTCAGGCGGATAAATGACAACCGGTTCAGAGGCCGAAACAGTATTTACCTCAAGTGCATAACTGGCCAGTACAGTAGAGGTATCTCCTTCAATATAATCGACAATGGTCCAGTCGAGGCCATAAACCACACTATCGGCCTCCTGAGCTGTCAGGGTAAGAACAGCAGCCGGATCCAAATCAGAGGATAACACAGAAGGGCTTCCGTCTTTAATTATAATCAATTCAACATCAGTTTCACAAGAAGTGGATGCCAAAAAGATTACGCTCAAAATATAGAATATTGTTTTTTTCATTTTTCAGATTTTTAAATTTTAGTAACCGGGATTTTGATTAACATAAGGATTGGCTGCTTCATCTCCATTTGGAATGGGATAAATAACAAGGTGACTTGGCAAACCTTTGCCCTCTTTTATGCCGCCTTTCCAAGCCCACAAATACTCGGGGCTTGTAAACTTATCAAAACGGATTAAATCTGTCCGACGGTGGCATTCCCAGTAGAGTTCACGTCCGCGTTCATCTAAGATAAAGTCCAGGGTCATTTCATTTATGGTAATATTACCGTTGGCATTTTGGTAAGCACGTTCTCTTATTTTATTTATGTATGTTAAAGCGGTAGCTTCATCGCCACCTGTACCTCCACGCAAAACTGCTTCAGCATAAATTAAATAGATTTCGGCCAGACGGATAACAGGAAAATCAACGTCAGACATTGTAACGTCTCCTGGGTGGGGAATTAAATCTCCATTTCTGTCGAAATTTCTGTACTTGTATGCAGAATAGCCTTGAGTACTATTACTTATATTTTCAATGTCTTTCGTTCTGCCATCAGTGTACATCATAGCACGACTATCAATACCAGGGTCCGTTGATGGAAACAAATCTACAAATTCAGGTTTAAAGGCAAACGAGCTCCAATGAGTACCCAATCCGTTCATATCTTTGGTAAGACCTGAAGCTCCCAATACCATATAATTTGTCCCCTGCCAGGTTTTTACTTCGACATTGTCGAAAGGGATTGAAAAAATAAATTCATTGGTGCAAAGATGATTATCACCTAAGGTTAGCCACGCATATTCACTCTCCAATGAATAACCTGCATCAATTACTTTTTTGCAGTATGTGATTGCCTCGGTATAATAATCGATTGATGTGTAAACCTTTCCATTAAGGTATAAGCGCGCCAAAAGTGCCCATGCCGCCGCCTTGTCTATCCGCCCATATTCATTTTGTCTCGGTGCCATTAATTGGCTTTCAACAGCAAGCAATTCGTTCTCAATATATTCAAATAAGTCAGCACGCTGAATCTGTCTCGGAATTTCACCTTTAGCCAGGGTTTCTTCGGTGGCAAAAGGTGGATTGCCAAATAAATCCATGAGCATCCAGTAATACCAGGCTCTCAAAAATCGGGCTTCAGCAACGTAAAGTTCGATTAGATCGGCATCAGCACCCGAAAAACCTCTTGATGCTACCTTACCTGGTTCTGCTTCATTCAAAAAGTTGTTGGCATAGGCAATGCTTTTCATCAATACAGAATATTCCCATGTTGTCTCAGCACTACCTGAGGTCCATATAGACTCGGTTAATGCGTTCCAATAAACTATTGTTTCATCAGTCGGGGCTTCCTGCAAGTTGAAGTATTCCCGGAAAAGACCCCCACTCCAGTTTTCGCCATTATTATTTGCCTGCCCGTATATGGTGGCTAATCCCTGCGTATAACCATCGAGGGTGCTAAACTGTGTTTCACTTGTGATTCCGTTAGTCGGATATCGTTCCAGATCATCTGTGCAGGAAAATACAACAAAGACAAAGAACAGAATCCATGTAAATTTTATATATTTATTATCCATGATTTGTGATTTTGAAATGATTTAAAACTGAAGGTTCAATCCAACCGTAATAGTTCTTGGCCTTGGGTAATTCTCTCCTCCATCGACTCCCCATCCCGCATTTTCGGGATCTTTCCCGGTATAGTTTGTTATTGTGAATACATTCTGTATTGAAGCATTTAAACTAAGTGTTGCCCTTGAATTAATGCTTTGAAAGATTTCACCAACACTGTAATTCACATTGATATTGTCCATTTTTACGAATGAAGCATTTTGCAGATACAAATCACTTTGGCCCTGATACTGATTGGTTGATTTAACGAATCGATGGTCAAACCACATTCTGTTGATATTTCTCGGTGCAGTTGCATTGGAGTAGATCGCAGAAAGATTATCGTACAATCCTGGCCCCCACTCGTTCCCTACAGGACCGTAAAACATGTAATGCCCAATATTTGAATGGAACGCCATGTCAATGCTCCATTTTTTATAATTGATACTCGTATTGAAACCCATAAAGAATTTGGGTATTGAACTTTTGTCTATGTACTTATCGTCCTGATTAATTATACCATCGTTATTTACATCCAGCATGGCATCTTCAATAGGATTGCCATCGGCATCATACACCTGATGATACAGGTAATAGGCATTACGGCCGTGACCTACCGCGCTCACTAACCGATCTCCGCTTTGCAACGCATCTGGGTTGGTGTCATCAAGGGTAAGACTTGTAATTTCATTTTCATTATAGTTGAAGTTGAACCCCAACGACCAAGTTAAGCCTTCCTTCTTTACCGGGATTGCATCAATAGCGACTTCAATCCCCGTGTTTTTCATTGATCCTATATTCCGGGTAATGTTTGAAGCAAAATTTGACCCCAGCGGAATATTTACATTATTCAATAAATCTGAGGTTTCCTTTTTATAAACCTCCAATGTTCCTGAAAGTCGTTGGTTAAAAAATCCCCATTCCAAGGCAATGTTATAAGTAGCTGTTTCCTCCCATTTTCTATTTTTATCGGCTGCTGCAGGGTAAATGGAGGTAATCCAGTTATTTCCGAAAGGATAATTTGTAACGATCTGCCCCAAATTGTAATTGGTAATGTATCCATAATTGCCAATACCATCCTGTTGCCCGGTAACCCCATATCCAACTCTAAGTTTCAGGTCGGAAAGATTTTTAGCACCTTGCATGAACTCTTCTTCTACAATCCTCCATGCTAAAGCTGCCGAGGGAAATACACCCCACCTGTTTTCTTCTGAAAAACGGGATGAACCGTCCCTTCTTACTGTTGCTGTAAGGATGTATCTCTCTTTTAGCTGATAATTCAACCTACCGTAAAACGAGATCAGTGTATTCCGCGGAATGTCATACTCAAAAGCTGGTATAGTCCCAACAATTGTATCGCCGGCAACATTGAAGCTGGGATAGTTGTAATTTTTATTTTTGTAATCATAGTATGAGTAACCGCCCATTACATCAATTTTGCTATCGGCGGAAGGAATTTCTTTTACATAGTTCAGATAGCCTTCAAATGTAATATTATCCTTTTCTGATCCGGGATCCTTGGTAAGATCCACCCCGCCAACGTGATTGGATTCAAAATTAGTTACAGGTCTATACTCGTGCGATTTAAACCGCCCCAATTCATATCCTAAATTAATATTGGCACGCAAATCTTCCAGAAAATGGAATTTATAATCCAGTTGAATGTTGCCAAGAGCACCCAATGTTTCGCCCGTCTCTTTATTCTGATGTAGCATAGCTACCGGGTTGTAATGGCCATGTAACAATGCCGGATTATCTGCAACAATATAGTACTCCGAATAACCTCCGTAAGGCGATGTTTCATCATAAACGGGTATGGTGGGATTAAAGGTTATGGCAGCTTTAAAAGCCCTCTGGTCTGCCCATCTCGCATCCGATTGCGATATCTTCAGGTTAATATTGGCTTTTAAATGGTTTTCGAATAAGCTGGGGGTAATGTTTAACCCTCCGTTCCAACGTGTGTATTTATCTGTATCTAAAACACCTTCGTTGTCGAAAAGACCCAGCGACAATCGATAAGGTAAACGCCCCAATCCTCCGGTCATGCTAAAGTTGTATTGCTTTGTAAAAGCTTTTCTGAAAATTTCATCCTGCCAGTTGGTATTGCCATCTCTGATATCAAACGCGCTAATATCAGTTCCTGCAACTTCAGCTGCTTCAAGAGCCAGTTCTCGGTATTCATCACCTGTGAGTACATCTTCATACGTTACGACTTCCGACATAGAGAATTTTGATGAGAACGTAAATTTCAAATCACTACTCACCCCTTTTTTGGTGGATACAATTATTACCCCATTCGAACCTCTTGAACCATAAATGGCAGTAGCTGACGCATCTTTTAGCACACTAAATGAGGCAATATCATCGGGATTTATTTTGTTAAGCTCACCCGCATTCTGAGTTGGAACTCCGTCAATTACGATGAGCGGGTCGTTGCTGGCATTTAAAGATGAACCACCACGAATGCGTATAGTTGTAGAGGGACTTGCACCGCCACCATATACTATTCGTACGCCTGGCACTTTGTTTGCAATCAGTTCAGCCGGAGATTTAATAAAGCCTTTCTGAAAATTATCTTCAGAAACAACCGCCACGGAACCAGTTGCATCTTTTTTCTTCACCTGGCCATAACCAATAACAACAATGTCGTCGAGCCCGATAATACTGGTCGTTAATTTTACATTAACCGTTGCCTGCCCGTTAATTGGAATTTCCTGCGTATTCAATCCGATAAAGGAGAATACCAATATCGCATCAGCAGGGACATTTGAAAGCGTATAATTTCCATTTACGCCCGTTGTTGTTCCTGTCGTTGTTCCTTTAATTACTACACTTGCACCAGGCAAAGGATCGCCCACATCATCGGATACTACTCCTGAAACCTTAATTGTTTGAGCCTGCACAAAGAATGCTCCAAACAGGCAACAACTGAATAATAGAATTTGAATTAGTTTTTTCATACGTTATGATTTTGACTAGTTAGAAATATTATATTAATATCTGGATGGATTTAAAAATCAATATGAGCACTATTACAAGTAAAATGAATAGCACCCAGGGAATGCTTTTTCGTAAAGTTCTATTTTGCTTCATCAAAATATGATTTTAGATGGAAGCAAGATGCTAAAGATTATGAAAACAACTGGACAGGAATTAACCGAAAGACACAATTCATTCAGCACGAAATAAAAAATAATTGGTTAATAAGGAATAATAAATGGTCACACAGTTGCATCATATGACTTATAACCAATATGATATAACCACCAAACTTAAAGGGATTTAAAAATAGAATATATGTGTCAAAAATTTAAGAACAGAACAAGACTTCAAAAAACTGAATTGTCGTAATAATATTAAATAACAATAATTATGCATTGAATTTTAGATTTTCATCATGTATTCTTTCGGAGACATTCCGTACACTTTCCGGAAACACTTGGAAAAATAGGAATGATTTGAGAATCCAGTTTCGAACATAACCTCGGCAACCGAATATTTTTTTGTACATAAAAGTTGTTCCGCACGTTTTACCCGTACCGTTTTTATCAATTCATTCGCATTGTTCCCGGTAAGGCTTTTTACCTTACGGTACAGGGTAGAATGACTTACACCTGTTTCTTTACATATCTTTTCGATCGTTAATTCAGAGTCAGAAATGTTATTTTCAATACAAACAACCACTTTTTTTAACAGTTTCTCATCCTGCGAAGTAATCTGTAAGTTTTGGGGTTTTGTAATATTTTTGAGCTTTACATATTCAACATATTTATCATGTCCCTTTAATAAATTTTCAATACGCACGGCCAATAAGTCTATCTCAAAAGGTTTAATCATGTAGGCATCTGCACCACTTTTCAATCCTTCTAACTGCTTTTCTTTATCCGATTGCCCCGTTAAAAGGATTAAAGGGATGTGTGCTGTTTTAGGATTATTCTTGAATTTTTTAGTAAACTCTAAACCATCCATCACCGGCATTGAAATATCACTTATTACAAGATCGGGAATGTATTGAGAGATCATTTCAGCTGCTATTCTTCCATTGGAAGCAATATCAACCAAATACTTGTCTTTAAAGCTAATTTGAATGAATTCTGATATTTCTTTATCATCTTCAACTAATAAAATTGAAGGATTTCTGAGCGCAGAATGAATAATTTGATTTTCAATCTCAATCCTTTTCTTTGATTTTAATAGAGGTTCATTTTTAATCGTTTCGGCACTTATCAAATCGTGAGTTGGATAATTTATGCCAAGGGGTAAATTGACCTGAAATTCAGCCCCCTTCCCCAATTCGCTTTTTAGAACAATGTTACCTTGGTGCATTTTTATGTATTCGTAAACCAGTGTAAGTCCAATTCCAGAACCACGTTCCATTTTAATGGCTTCTTTTGCTTGAAAATATCGTTTAAATATTTTTTGCTGATCTTCTTCAGAGACACCTATTCCAGAATCTTTTACTGAAATGCCCAAGCTACTATCCTGACCATTATCGTAACGTACTACTTTTATTGCAATTTCGCCACCTTCTGGTGTAAATTTAAATGCATTGGATAATAAATTAAAAAGTACCGTTTCGATTTTTCGTAAATCCATTTTTACATCTAATGTTTCAATATTCGTTTGAAAAGTGTACGTTATCCTTCTCTCTTCCGCTTTATCCGAAAATAAATGATAAACTTTCCTAGTAAATTCAATAATCTCAAATTCACTTATCCTTAAGTTCAAGGAATTATTTTCCAACTTCCTAAAATCAAGAAATTGATTGTTAAGCCACAGCAAGCGACGTGCGTTATTCTCTATGATTTGAATTAATCGTTTAACGGTTTTGTCGAGATTGGTATTTTTTGCTAATTTTTCAGCAGGACCTATAATCAAACTTAGCGGAGTTCGAAACTCATGTGATATATTAGTGAAAAATTGTTGTCGGGTTTGGGCAATATTCTCGCTATGTTCTTTCTCAAGTTGAATAATTCGAAGTTCGTTTTGCATTCTCGAACGGGTTGAATAATAATGAATCAATGCAAAGATGATTAAAACCAGCAAGACAAAATACAGAACGGAGAAAAGAGGACTGGCCCACAACGGCGGTTTAATCACAATTCCCAGCAGTGTTTGATTTTCCTTCCAAACACCATCGTTGTTGGTTCCTTTTAATATGAATGTATAATCTCCTGGTTTTATGTTTGTGTAAGATGCATAGTTTCTGTCGCCGGTTGTATAAATCCAATCATTGTCAAAACCTTCGAGTTTATAAGCATAAATATTGCGTTTGGGATTGGCGAAATGTAGAGATGAAAATTGTAATTCAAATGAGTTTTGATTATAATCTAAAATGATTTTGTCAAAAAAGGAAATCTGTTTTGATGTTTTGTTTTTATTGCCTATTTCATTTAAAGAGTGAATATCCTTTCCTCTAACTAATAAACCTGTCATAAGTAAGTTGGGTTTAAATTCTGATTTCTTAATGTCATCGGCATAAAAGGATACAAAGCCATCGTCGCCACCAAAGAATAATTCGCCGTCTTCTCCTACTTCATTGCTGTTTGTAAAAAAATGATCAAGTGCAATCCCCTCATTATTTGGATAAATTTCGAAAATATTTTTACGGGTATCAAATTTGAAAATGGAGGTTAAGGCCGTGCCCCAAATGTTTCCATTATGATCTTCTACCAAGTTACCAAGCATTTTTGTTTCTCCTGTATGTATCTGAAAGCGGGTAATTTTCTTCGATTCTATTTGGTACTTAAATAGCTCGTTGTATGACCCCATCCACAATTCACCCCGTTTTGAAATATGCATTGAAGATATGCGTTTGTCCCTGATTTGCTCGTTCAGGACATCAAATATTTTGATCTCATTAGTCATGATATCAAAGGCAAATATTTTTCGATCTTCGTAAATCCATATTTTTTTATTGGCCGAATAAACTCCTGAATTAAAATCGGCAACGAATCGCAATGAAACGTCTTCTATCTTCGAAAAATCGCCTTCTGCTTTGTAAATGCCCCCTCCCCATGTCGTCACCCAAAGTGAGCCATCGTAAGGTGTAATAAACGAAGAAATATAATTGGTGCGAAGTCCGGTATCATCGTTAAAATTGGCGGTAATGGTGTACATTTTCTGTTTTTCAATATCCCATACATTGATTCCTCCAGCCGTTCCTATCCAAATCCTGCCCATAATATCGTTAGAAATTGCAGATACATTATTAAAAATAATCCTTTTATCCGGTTCGCTTTCGGCAGTGAACTCTTGCGTATTTCCATCAGCTTTAATAACCTTAACTCCATGTTTTGTGGCCAGCCAAACAGACCCGTCTTTATCTTTGTAAATGTCGTTTACCTGGGTGCCCACAATTTGATCTTCATATTGTAAGTAAACGGGTGTAAATTGGAACTGTTTCTCTGAAAAATTGAGTTTGCTAACACCATTTGTTGTAGCCATCCAAAGGATTCCAACGTTATCTTCAAAAATATCGTTGACCACATTGTTTGTGATGGAGTATTGATTAAAAGGATCATGAAATGAACTACTGATTTCATTCTTAATTACATCGTATTTATAAAACCCCAGATCTGTCCCAAAATAAACCTCTCCCGGAATTTTTGAATGTACACATTTCACGACTTCATTGAGAATATCGGTATTTTGTGTATTAAAAAGTTTATAGCTTGCATTTCTGGTGTTAAACAATACCAAACCGGTTTCGCTACCTATCCAAAGCAAGCTGTCACAATCCACAGAATATGGTTTGATATCCAAAATCAGATTGTTCTTAAGATCAGGCTTATAATTCTTTTTGAAGTTGTATATTTTGGTTACTTTACCCTGAAGTAATTTATTTAGACCATTAAATGTTCCCACCCATAAATCATCTGAATTGGAAAGGTATAATGATCTGATTATGTCCGAACTTAAATTTGAATTTTGTGTGTTATAGAGTTCAAACGACTCGTCAAGAATATTCAGTTTAAATAATCCTTCGGCTGTTCCCACCCAAAGTATGGAATCGCCTTGCAATAGCAGACATCTGACCTCCCTATTTCCACCGAGATCGATTTTACTGTTTTCGCCAGTTGATGTATCAAAATGCAAAAGCCCGGTACTACCACCTGCCCATAAATCATTGCCACTGCCATTAATAATATCGTTAAGATGGTTGTCTGAGAAATTAACAGTATCGGATCGGTTATTCTTAAAAGGAATAACTTCATATCCATCATAGCGAAACAAGCCAGTATTCATTGCAAACCAAATAAAACCTGCTGAATCCTGGGTAATTGAAAATACATTATCAGACAACAAACCATCCTTTACCGTGATATTACTGTAAATCAGGCTTGACTGAGCAGAGGCAATTTTTGTTATTGTTATAACAAACGCGAAAGATATCAGCAATAGCAGAAAAATCGTACTTATATCTTGATTTTTTTTTTGCATCAATTTAATTCATCTCTCCTTTTATAACTTCTTTTTTTGTATGGCATCAAACAACCAACTCAATAATTTTATCAGATAAATATATCAAAAAACAATTTATTTAATCTTTATGCTTTGTGTAAAACCTTTTCTATTAAATAAATTTTACCGGTATAAAACCACAAATTGCATTATTCTGCAAATACTCATCGGAAACGCCAACCATGCTATAGCTGATGACCATTCCAAGTTGCACATCCATGCTCCAATTGGCTATTTCGGTCTGACTGTGCCACACTTTTCGGTTGAAACCGTGCCACTTTGAGAGATGGTGCAATTATACAAAAAAATTAATTTTCATTCTTTAATATTCCTTTTCTCATGGATTCTCCTTTTAGGTCAATCCGGTGAGTGGATATGCAACAAAACCCAGTACGATTAGTTAAGAGTCATGCTGCAATTCTCTGATTATTATTTATTAATTCAAATTCTTCCATTGTTTTATACCCCAGAGCTGAGTGTCTCCTTTTACGATTGTACCATGTTTCTATCCATTTGAATAAGGATAGTTTTGCCTGGTCCAGAGTTGAAAACTGATTTTTATACACAAACTCAACTTTTATTGTTTTAAAGAAACTTTCGGCAACTGCATTGTCCCAACAATTTCCTTTTCTGCTCATACTTCTGCAAACCCATTTGTTTGTGTTCAACACATTGGTAAATGCCGAACAAGCATATTGAATACCCCTGTCTGAGTGAAAAATAAGTTTTTGCGTAATCGGTCTGTTTCGAATAGCCATCCTCCATGCAGCAATTGTAGTTTCTTCGGCACTCAATCCTCTGCTCATTGCCCATCCTACAACTTTGCGGTCAAACAAATCAATAATAACCGTTAAATACAACCAGCCTTTGCTGGTTCTGATGTAGGTAATATCGGACACCCAAACCTGAGCTGGCTTTTCTACCGTAAATTCCCTGTTTTATATATTGGGGGCTACTGGATAGCCATGTCTGGAATCGGTAGTTGCTATAAACTTTCTTTTTCATTTTGCCCGTATACCTGCCGCTTTCATAATCCTTGCGGTTCTCTGCCTTGACACCTGAAAGCCCAGTGTTTTTAATTCTGTAGCAATCCGTGGACTCCCATAGCTGCCTGAACTGGCCTCAAAGACTTTATTTATATTCACCAGCAACTTTTCATTTTCAAGCCAACGTTTCGATGGACCATTTTTCATCCATCGGTAATAACTGCTTTTGCTTATTTTGAACACTTTACACATCATCTCAATAGAAAATCTGGGGCAGTGGTCACTTATAAACTGGTAGATTTCCCATCGCTTACGGAGAAGATGCTGATTGCCTTTTTTAAGATGTCCCTTTCCATCCTGGCATCCCTAAGCTCTTTTTGCAATCGGGCATTTTCTCTTTCCAAATCTGTCATCTTTGGATTTCCATGGCCTGGAAAACTATTCTTATCATATTGTTTAAACTCTTTACGCCAACGGTAAAGCAATGCTCTCTCAATTCCTAATTCTTCCGCAATCTCGGTAGCATTGCCTCTTGCATAAGAAAGTTCTACTGCTTTTTTCTTGAATTCCTTGTCAAACTTTTTTCTCATCTGATTCATAATTGTAAGTAAGTAAAAATAACACTTAACTTAACGTACTCTCAAATGTAGCACTTCCAATCAATCTCATATCGAATCTGAGGAGTCTGACATAAAGGTTATAGTTATTTGTATGCATGCTAATCTGTGTCTGTGTTCAGGCTCCATTGTTAAAAGTCCTGACGAACAATCGTCTTTCAATTGAGATATCTTACATAAATGAAATCTAATGCACCCTATATGAGAATGGCAGCATTACCATGAAAGAAAATTATTGATTCGGTTTTCCCGAAAGATTGACAAATTTTTATTAGTATTGAATAGGAAGAATACCACTTCTCCTAATTCTAATCCGAAATTTGAGAAAATTAATATTGGCTATCGTTAAGGGAATAACTCAAACACGATGGATTTTCGTCTCATAGGTCAAAATTGTGAATGAAATCTGCTCACTCAAACTATCCTTTTCTGTTCAACAATCAAATATTTTAATTTTGATTATATTTATTTGTTTTACGATAGTTTGCCTAATTAAAATATTATGAATTTTATTTCCGAAAATCAACTAGAAGAATGGCTAAATAATGAACTCGATTTTCTATTTATCTTAACTATGGATGGAAATATTCTGGAGATGAATTCTGCCGTTTATTCAATACTGGGTTACCCTGAAGCAGAGGTGAAAGGGAAAAACCTGGCTGTAGTTTATCCGCCGCAGTATAAGGAAAAAATGATGGTCACCGTTCCTTTGGCAATAAAAGGAACCATAACCTCTTCTCCTTACCCATTTATAACAAAAACCAGTGAAATAATTCCGGTAGATACTAAATTTTATGTCGGATGGTGGAAGGGAAAAAATGTTGTTGCTGCAGTTTGTACTAACTTATCGACAGAGTACTTTTCAAAGGGAGTGTTTTTTAGCCTGTTTAACAATTCACGGATAATGATGGTTATCAGCACTGCTGATTCTGGCATTATTTTTAATGCCAACCAGGCTTTTATGGAAACCATTGGCTATTCTTTGGAGGAAATTGCGGGAAAAAGCAGTCGGGAGCTTGGTTTATTTCATGATTATTCAGAGAGAGAGGCTGTGCTTCAACAATTCAAAAAAAAAGGAAAAGCAGAAGGGGAAATCACTATAAAAACAAAGTCAGGGACATTAATTACCTGCTTGTTCTCACTTGAAGGAATAGAAATACAGAAGAATACATACCTGCTTTATGCCGCAACAGATATTACGCAAAGAAAAAAAACAGAAGAGAAGCTCAAATATCTCAACCAACAACAAAAACTACTTGCAGATGTTGCACAGTTTCTTAACAAATCAGGAAATTTTGATGATATTATCAATACTGTTTTGAAAATGGTAGGCGAGCATTCGAATGTTAGCCGGGTATATATTTTTGAAAATACAACTGACGAACAGTTTACCAGTAATACGCATGAGTGGTGTAATAAAGGAATTGAAGGGAAAAAAGAAGAACTTCAGATGCTTCCTTTTGATAAAGTCCCTTCGTGGAAAAAGATTTTAAACCGGGAAGGTCGCATTTTTTCGGAAAATATACAGGAACTTCCCCAGGATATTATTGATGTACTTGAACCAATGCAGATTAAATCTATTTTGGTCTATCCGCTTTACCTTGAAAATCATCTTTGGGGCTTTGTTGGTTTTGATGAATGCCTGCGTAATAAAATCTGGACAGAAGACGAAATAAACCTGCTTTTAACAGTTACAAACAATATTGCAAATGCCCTTGAGCGAAAAAAGTACCTGGAGCAATCGGTAGAGCGGGAAATGCGTTTGAGGCTTGCACTTAGCGGGGCAAAAGAAGGTATTTGGGAATGGAACCTCCAATCCGGGGAAATTTATTTTACCGATACCTGCTATACGATGCTTGGCTATGAACCTGATAATCCGATAGCACAAGGATATAACTGGAAAGAGCTTATCCATCCGGATGATTTTGAAAATGTGTTGAAAATATTTGAAAAACACTCGAAAGGAGCTATCGATTATTATGAGAGTGTTTTTAGGATAAAGGACAGTTCAGGTAAATGGAAGTGGATACTGGATCATGGAAAAATTATTGAGTGGGATAAAAACAACAAAGCCGTCAGGGCTATTGGTACCCACATTGATATAACCCAACAAAAGGAAACAGAGTTACAGTTGCAGGAATTGCTCGCTACCAAAGACAAACTTTTTTCTATTATATCACACGACCTGCGAGGTCCCATAGGAAGTTTCATGCAGGTAATTGAGTTATTGACCAGCGATATTCATATTGATTCTGATGAACAAATTACCTTACTTAACCAGTTAAAGGATATGTCGCAGGGAACTTTCTACCTGTTGGAAAACTTACTCAACTGGTCGAGGTCGCAACGAAGTGAAATTACTTATGCGCCAAGGCTATTCATTATAAATGAACTGGTAAACGAAAGCATATCCCTGCTATCCGCTACTGCCGGCCAAAAATCAATAGAAATACAGTTCGAATGCCAGGCCAATTACAGTGTTTATGCCGACTTTGATATGATTAACCTGATATTTCGCAACCTGCTTTCCAATGCAATTAAATTTACCAGGCAGGGAGGGCTAATCCGTATTCGTATTTATGAACAGAAAGATTATATTTTAACTGAAATTACAGACAATGGAATAGGAATTTCCCGGGATGTGGCGGATAAACTATTTACAAAAAATCAGTTCCATTCCACTTATGGTACGAACAATGAAAAAGGAACCGGACTGGGACTTGCGCTTTGTACGGATTTTGTACAACGCAATAATGGAACGATAGCCGTTGAAAGTACACCCGGGAAAGGAAGCAAATTTACTTTTACTGTTCCGGCAAACAAATAAATTATAGTATAATACTCCCCGGAATTTAGACAACAAGTTAAATGATAATTTTAAATAAACTTGTTGAAATGAAAAAGAGAAAAAAGTACACGTCAGGTTTCAAAACCAAAGTAGTTTTGGAAGCTTTACAAGAACGGGAAACCATTCAGGAGATGGCTAGGAAATATGACTTGCATCCCACGCAGATTTCTAACTGGAAGAGCCAGTTTTTATCAGAAGCATCGGGAGTATTCGAAAAAGGTGTAACAAAGAGTGATGAAGAGAAAGAAAAGGCAGAGCTGTTTAAGAAAGTTGGTCAACTGCAAATGGAGGTTGATTTCTTAAAAAAAGTATTGGGGAAATAGACAGACAGTCAAGGCTTCAAAAAGTAGTCAAAAGCGAAAAAATGAGCGTAAAACGCCAATGTGAACTTTTAGAAGTTTGCCGCAGTAGCTTCTACTATGTTCCCCGACAGGAAGGTTCCGACAACCAGGAATTGATGAAGCTAATAGATAAACAATACATGGAAACACCATTTTACGGAGTTCTTCGGATGACAGAATTTTTGCGAGAACTTGGGCACCGGGTGAATCCTAAACGCATACGACGTTTGTACCGGTTGATGGATTTACATGCTATTGGTCCGCGTCCCAATACGAGCAAGCCACACAAAGGCGAAGGGCATACTATATTCCCGTATTTGTTACGCAACCTGGAAATTACCCGTCCCAACCATGTTTGGGCAATGGATATTACCTATGTGTCAGTGGGCAATGGATATATGTATCTTGTAGCCATTATCGACCTCTACAGCCGTTTTATTGTTGGCTGGTCAATGACCGCTGATTGGTGCAAAGAATGTCTGGAAGTGGCTGTAAACAGGTTTGGAAAGCCTGAAATTCTGAATACTGACCAGGGCAGCCAGTTTTCATCTCCAAAGTTTACTGGTTTTGTTCCTGGAGAAGATATCCGTTTTAGCATGGACGGGAAAGGCCGGGCGATTGATAATATTTTTATTGAGAGGTTTTGGAGGAATATCAAATATGAGAAGATTTTTCTGGAACCATCTGATTACGGACTTGAACTTTACGGTAAAATAAAAGCTTATATGGAATTCTATAACATGAGACAGCAGCATCAATCACTGGGGTATAAAAGACCGGGGCAGATATTCTGTCAGGCTGCTTAGATTTTCCTTTCCGCCCAATTGGGCGGAAAGGAAAATCTAACTTAACTTTGGAACATCGTTGTCTAAAAGAAGGGAGTATTTAAGTTGAGTTACTCTTGATTGATAAGCTAAATACTTTCAAGCACGGAGAATTAACTATTTGGTGTGAAGAACATAATTTAACTTTTACTGAGGTATCAAGGTTTAAAAATAGGAAATTAAAGACTGCCCGTTCAATTTTTCTTAAACAGTTACTGGAGGCTTTTGGATATAAGAATGTAAAGGTATCTACACAAACTATTTATACTTATGATGATGTCGTATCACATTGATTACAAGTTTAAATGGAACTCTGTTGCCGTAAAAACATAATAATAGGAAAATAGAAATTCAAGAAGAATAAGGGCACTATATATAAATAGATACACAGTCCCGTCCCCAGCCATTAAAATTGAATAAGCCCCGAACAAAAGTTATTTCCATTTTAACAGCCCATTAACATTATCATGGGTATTTAAAATTTTCAATTAAAAGAAAAAAAATACTGTGCCGTTTTTTGTGTCGAGGTGCGATGGACGAGCGTGCTAATTTACATAGCGACACATTATAGGATGCTTTGGTCTGGCATCGGCTTTTGCAGGGACGTACTATAGCCGCATTATGTAATTTAGCTTGGGGCATAAATTTTTTGGTGTGTATTTTTGCTCCGCGCGGTACAATGGAAAACTGCAAAAAACATAATGAAAAATTCGTGCAGAAGGGGTGGAAGCGTTGGCGAGGGGTTTACCCTTTCATTTTGGCAGGGTCTTGCCGGGAATCAAAAATATCGGTAATGTAAATTGCTTCCCCGGTAACCCGGTAGATGATTTTATAATGACTGACGATTAAACGGCGGTGCCCTAAATTCAAATGCTCCAAATAGGATTCTGTCCGTCCTTGCAAAGGTTGCAACAGCAGGGTGTCTGCTGCATCTAAAATTTCATTCCTGATTTCAATCAGTTTCTCATGGCTTACTTTGGGGGTAATAAAATTTAATGCTTCTTCAAGGCTGACGAGCGACTGTTCTGTGTAAACAAGTTTCATCAGCGGCCTATGTTTGCTGTTCTTTGCTCAATTTCTTCTCTTGAAAAGACTTTCCCGGACCGGATGTCAGCTTCAGCTTTTTGTGCCCTGCTTTCCAGTTTGGTTACCAAAACTTCTTCTTTACGAAGTTTTTCGTAAAACTCATTGATAGTCTTTTCATTGGCACGGTGCAAATAACTGTGTATAAAGTCTCTTTTCTCAATGACATTCATAGCTTCCATTGTTTTATCTCCTACAAATTTAACGATTAATATTTATTTTGGTTTCTGTTTAACGGGTGTAATTCTCCAACTTTTTTTGAAGATTATCCAAATGGTTTAACTGGTACCTTTCGGTAGAACTTAAATATTTATACCCGGAAAAATATTGCACCTGCCGGAAGCGCTGGTGTGGGGATTAATGACTTGCTGTAGATTCCCTGGACACTTTTTCCCGGATTGATTCTGCGACAAAGTTATTTAATGACATTTTTTCTTCCATGGCCAGCAATGCTGCTTTCTTGTGAAGCGTTGTTGGTATCCGCACATTAAAACTGCCCTTGAACGGTTTTTCAGGGGCAATCCCGGCTTCTTTGCATGTCGATAAATAATCTTCGATTGCTTCTATAAAATCACTCTCCAAATCATTCCCGGTTTTTCCTTCATATGAGATTAAACCTTTAATACCTAAAACTTTTCCATACAACAAATCATCTTCTTTGCTGTATTCTATACTTCCTGTGTAACCTTTGTAATTTAAATGTTTCATAGCTCCAATACCTCCTTTACCTGTTTTAACTGATAGAGTTTCATTATCCCTGTCGGGTGCGGTTTGTGCATTATCAATGGCACGCCTTCGCCGTTCATAAATTTCACCCTTGAACCTGATGTCTTTCCCTTTTTAACTTCTTTAAAACCAAAGTAGCCAACAAGTTTCACCATCTCATCATAATGAAAATCAGATGGCATGGACAAAAAACGGGCTATCAATTTGTCTTTCTTTGACATGACACAAAAGTAACTATATCTAGTTGCAAAAACAATATTTCTTTAAATATTATTCAGCGGATGGAACTTTTCCAGTTTCTTCTGCAGGTTGTCCAGGTGGTTTAACTGGTACCTTTCAGTAGAACTTACGTATTTATGTCCGGAAAAATATTGCACCTGCCGGAAGTGCTGGTGTGGGGATTAATTCATGGCTACCTTTCCATTGTTTAAATAATCTTTAATAGAAGAAACATGCAGTAATTTCTTTTTCTTTTCAGGCTCCAGTTTCACCTCTTTGTTTCCGTTGATTAGTGATTCCAAGGGTATCCCTAGGTAACGATTTAATAAAGTTATCATTCTCAAAGTCAGTGCCCTTCTTCCATTCAAAACTTCTGAAACCCTCGTTTTTCCTCCAAAAAGTGGTGCCACGTCAATTTGTTTCAAGTCCATTTGTTCCATCCTGAACTTAATAGCCTCTATTGGAGAAGGGGCTTCCATCTGGTAATTTTCCTGTTCATATTTTTCAATAAGCAAGGAAAGAAGTGCCATTTCTTCACCTTCGGGGCTATTGGGTTCTATCGCATTTTCAGAACTGTTTATCAGCAGATAAACCCGTTCACATGCTTCGTTATATTCTTCTTCTGTTTTTAATATTTTAGTTTTCATAACTTACTGTTTTTGCATCTATTTTATCATACTCTGTATGTGTGCCAAACCACACTATAAAAACAATCCTGAGCTTGTATTCGACATCAACAATTAACCTGCAATCATTACCTTTTATATTAAACACTAGCCGTTTTGAACTTATTATACTGGTATTCCTGTATTTTGCTTTCAATTCATTTGCATTATTCCAGGTAGAGTATTTTACTTCATAAATCCAGGCTTTTAAAGGTTCTTCTGCCTGTTTGTATTTACTCAATTTGCAATAATCCGTGAGAGTTTTTTCTTTTATTATTCTCATACAGCACAAAACTAGTAAAAGTTACCAAATAAGATAACTTCTTTGTTCGTTGTTTTATCGGATGGTATTTTTCTATTTTTCGTTGCAGATTATCCAGATGGTTTAACTGGTATCTTTCAGTAGAACTTACATGTTTTTACCTGGTAAATATTACACCTGTCTGTATTTGCCTTGTGCTTAATATATCCGGATTTTCTTTTCTGAAATCCCGAATCATGTGCCACAAATTATTTTTAATATTTTCGCTTCTGCTGAGATTAATGATTTGCGACAGATTCCCTAGACACTTTTTCTCTGATTGATTCTGTAGCAAAATTATTGCAATAAATTTTTTTCTCTATTGCCCGTTGAGTCATTTTTAACTAAAAATAAAAACTATGCATGGTTGTGGATAAAACATCACTAAAACTCCCACCAAAAGTCCCACTAAATAATTCAAAATATTTATTATATTTGCGCCCAGAAACGTAGGTTTTAAACAAATTATATATCAGAGCAGGGTTCAAGTCCCGCCTCGGGTACCATTGCGAGAATAGCTCAGTTGGTAGAGCACGACCTTGCCAAGGTCGGGGTCGCGAGTTCGAGTCTCGTTTCTCGCTCAAAAAAGCTTCACAAAATGTGAGGCTTTTTTGTTTCTAATCATTACCTTCTTTAAATCATGTTAGAAAGTATAGCCCCTGGAGAAAATTCAAAATAATTCATATAAAAGGCGAGGCTATTTTTTGTTAAATTGCATGCTCTGTTTTTTCCAAAGTATGGAAGGTAATTTCTTTAAAATCTAAAGTTTTGAAAAATGACGAAAATAAAAGTTTGTTTCATTCTGTTTGTTTTATTTTGCTCCACCGAAGTTATAGGTCAGGAGATTAAAATCACACACGGACCATATCTCCAGGCAGTAGAAGAAAATGAGGTGACAATTGTTTGGACAACTGATAACAATGCTGTGTCGTGGGTAGAAATAGCTCCCGCCGGAGATAATAGCTTTTACGATACTGAACATCCTAAATTTTATGAAACAAAAAATGGGAACAAGATCGTAGGGAAATTGCATAAGGTTAAAATTTCAGGATTAAGCAAAGCAACCGAATACCGTTACCGTATCTTTTCCAAGGCTGTATTGAATTATGATGGAGGCCGCGTTTTATATGGAAATGTTGCTTCGTCAAATGTATACTCTAAAAAGCCGCTACGTTTTTGTACCCTAAATAAAGATAAGAAAGCGATTTCATTTTTGGTGCTAAATGATATACACAGCCGGGTAGATGATTTAAAGAAGTTGGCAAAAGATGTAAAATACGGAGAAACTGATTTTGTGATATTTAATGGAGACATGGTTTCGTCGATGGATGATGAGAAGCAACTTTTTGATGGTTTCATGGATGAATCCATAAATATGTTTGCCAGTGAAGTTCCTGTATTTTACAGTAGAGGAAATCATGAAACAAGGGGGAATTTCAGCGTCTCATTTCCGGATTATTTTCCTTCGAACTCGGGGAAACTGTATTACCATTTTCGTCAGGGGCCTGCCTGTTTTATTGTTTTAGACAGTGGAGAAGACAAGCCAGATTCAGATATCGAATATTCAGGGTTGGCTTGTTTTGACGAATACCGTTCGGAGCAACAAAAGTGGCTGGATAAAGTAATCGAAAGCGACGATTTCAAGAACGCAAAATATAAAGTAGTAATTGTTCATATTCCTCCGGTTGAATCAGATTGGCACGGTGTACTGGAAGTTCAGAAGAAATTCTTACCGGCACTAAATAATCATGGGATTACAGCAATGATGTGCGGGCACCTTCATCGATACAAATATGTTGGAGCACAACCCGCATTACATGATTTTCCGATTATAATTAATGCACATAATACTTCACTTGAAGTAAATGCAGACCAGGAGACTTTTACCGTGATTCGTAAGGATACAAACGGAAAGGAACTAAATGTGTTGAGTTTTTAATTGATTAGTTACTAATTATCTTTATAAGTTTCCCTCTTTGTATTTTATCTGTTAATGCCATGTTGTTTAAAAGAGCCATTTCTTCCATTTGTGCCTGCTGAACGCCAAAATGTTTGAATGCAGTGGCTAGTGTTCCGGAACTTTGTACCGTTTGTATTTTAATTCGTTTAGGCTTTACATTTAATTTTGACGGCTCGGTTAACCGCTGGAAGTTTCCCATGGTAGAACGAAAAGCCTGTTCGTAATTACTAAAGTTGGCTTTTGCTGCTACTCCGTGAAACACATAAATGGCATTGTTATATTCAATGAAATACGATAGTACATTTAATGTTTGTTCTTCACCGCCGGTATTCTGAGATACTTGCTGTGAAACCGTAGAAATTGCTTTTAGCCCTTTTAATGTGACATTTTTACTGTCAGTAGCTGTTAAGTTAAGGTCCTCCAACGATTTTTTCTGTGCTGCTTCAACCGTTTTTTCTTCCGAAAGGGAAAATATCATTAATGCACTTCCGTCTGCCGGAGCCATTTGCACCTGCATAGGCGAATTTTGTAATTGCCAGCCCGATGGTACCGGATATTTAAATTTCATTGCCGGATGATAAAAAACATTGGCATCTACATAGCCTTGCCGTGGATCTTCTCCATAAACCAGTCCGTCAATCGTTTTTAAATAATTGTCTGCATTAACTGTCCAGTTGGAATGCTTCAGGCTATCCTGCCACATGCTTGCTTCCCGGTTAACATCTTTATAACGGTCTCCCGGATTCGGATGCGTTGAAAGAAAAGTTGGAACTCCGCCATTTTCTGTTGATGTTTGCATTTTGTCGAGTACATTGAAAAAGTTGGCCATTTGGTGGGCATCGTATCCCAGTTCTGTAGAATACTGTACGCCCAGTTCGTCTGCTTGTTTTTCATGGTCGCGGCTAAATTTCAGAAAAAGCAATTGCATGCCCTGAGATGCATAGTCGGCAAATTGCCTGAATTCTTCCGAAGCAATCATTCCTCCGGCCAGCAACAATTGTCCGAGTTGTTGTTTGCTCTGCTGGCTGGCTGTATGACGAGCTGTTACATGCCCCATCTCATGTCCCATTACTCCAACTAATTCGGCTTCACTATTTAACTGAGCCAGGATTCCGCGGGTAAAATAAAGATAGCCCCCCGGAACGGCAAAAGCGTTAACTACCGGCGAATCTAAAATTCGAAAGTGATATTGCAAGTCGGGGCGGTGAGAAATTTTTCCCAGTTCTGCTCCTTTGGTTTCTATAAACGACTGTAAATCTTTATCTTCATAAAGGCCGAAAGTAGCAATAACCGTCGGGTCATATTGTTTCCCCATTTCAACTTCCTGCGATTCGGTCATTAACATCAGTTGCTTTTTCCCTGTAACAGGGTTCACTGCACATGAAGGGATAATCAAAATAACCGCCGCTACGATGATGAGTCGTGCAAATATTCCTTGTCTTTTCATACTATCACTAAATAAATTAAATGTCTTTCTCTGTCTTTCTTGTTCTTTGCTTCTTAATTGGTAAATTTAAAGCAGTTGAAATAAATAACGAATTTTGCTGTCTATATGTTAACAAATAAGTCGGTATTTTTCTTTTTAATCACGGTTTTTATTTCCTCTGTTTCTTATTCTCAGGAACAGGGAATAAAATCAATTGTTCAAAACGATTTGCAGAGGCATTTAGCTTTTATAGCATACGATAGCTTGCAGGGAAGACATTTTGGAACCAGGGCTCCGGGACTGGAAATAGCATCCTTGTATATTCAGCAGAATATAGAGGAGAATGGAGTAAAACCCGGACCGGATGGGTACTTACAGCAAACTGATATTGTTTCTGTTGAAGCGGATGTAAAGAATAGTTTTTTGAGATTGGCGGATGAAAATGATAAAGTTATTTTTCAGACAAAAGATATTACTACGTTGCATCAGAATTTGTGTGATGTTGCTGTTTCCGGGGAATTGGTATTTGGTGGATTTGGTAGTGATGCAGGCAGGTCTGTTAACTACAATGAGCCGGATATAAAAGGGAAAGTTGTTGTTTATTGCCAGGGAAGTGCAGAAACTTTTAATAAAGGCAAAATTCAGGAATGGGACTGTAGAATTGAAGCTGGAAAGATTGACAGGGCTTTTAAAGCAGGGGCGAAAGCTGTTATTGTTTTTACTACGCCCGGCGATAAAAAAGAGCATATATTTTCTCAAAAGAAGCAGAAGGCAGACCGGATGCGCTATTCATTGAAGTCGGATATTAAAAACAGTAATCCCGCCCTGGTTTTTATTACTACTTCAAAAGTGGCCGAAAAGCTGTTAAATGTAAAGGGCAGGTTAAAAAAGCAATTAACTGATTTGTCTAATGGAAAGGAATTTAGGTTGGAGCAAAATCAAGCCCTTGCCATTGACGTGCAAATTAAAAAAACAAGCAAATTCCTGGGAGGCAGAAACGTAGTTGGTGTTGTGGAAGGAAGCGATCCTGTTTTGAAGAATGAATATGTGATTTATGTGGCTCATTACGACCATCTGGGAGTGGCAGAGAATGGAGATGTGTATAATGGTGCCGATGATAATGGAACAGGAACCGTTGCTTTGATTGAGATGGCAAAAGCTTTTCAGCAATTGGAAGAAAAGCCTAAGCGCAGCATTATTTTTCTTTGGGTAACCGGCGAAGAGATTGGTATGTTTGGCTCTCGTTATTATGTAAATTATCCGTTGTTTCCTTTAGAGAAAACAGTGGCTTGCATTAATATCGATATGATTGGTAGGGTTTACGAACCACGTGATTCGGTGTGGAAAGATTCGCCTAAGCTGGTGAAAGACAAGGATGGCGTATACACACTTATCAGCGATTTTTGTCCGGAGCTGGTGCAGGTTAGCGACGCTGCTTGTGAAAAACTCAATCTTGTGCCAGATAAAACATTGCCTCAGAGCTTTATCCGGCGAAGCGACCAGATAAATTTTCATAACAAGGGAATTCCCATTTTAAATGTGGCAACCGGTTATCATGCGGATTATCACAAAGTAACGGATGAGGTATCTCGCATTAATTTTGATAAGCTAAAAAGAGTTACCGATTTTTGTTTTCTCGCTGGATATGAAATTGCAAATCGTAAGGAATCACTGAAAATTGTTAAAAAGGGCAATAACGTTTTTCCTTTTTAAATAGGGGAGTGAGTTGGCTAAAATGGCAATCTTCCCAAATCCAGATTCCCACCGGATAGAATGATTCCAACTTTTTGGTTTTTGACATCTACTTTGCCTTCGAGAATAGCACCTAGCGGAACTGCAGATGATGGTTCAATAATAATTTTCATGCGTTCCCAAATCATGCGCATCGCTTCTACAATATTTTCTTCTGAAACCGTAACTATATTGTCTACTTTGTCCATTATAATCTGAAAATTTCTTTCACCAAGGGAAGTCAGCAGTCCATCGGCAATGGTTCTTGGCTTTACCGATGGAATCATTTGTTTGGATTTAAAAGAGCGGAATGCATCATCGGCGCCAGCAGGTTCGGCTGCAATTACTTTGCACCTGGGGAGTAAATATTTGGCAGAAATGGCTGTTCCGCTTAATAACCCACCACCACCAACAGGAGTCATAATAATATCGAAATCTCCGGTATCCTCAATCATTTCTCTGACTGCCGTTCCCTGCCCGGCAATCACATCAAAATTATTATAAGGATGAATTTCCGTAGCTCCTGTTTTCTCAATTATTTTTGTCAGTGTACTTTCCCTGGCCTGTAATGTGGCTTCGCAAAAAGTAATGTTTGCCCCATAGCCAGCTACAGCTTTCTTTTTTATTTCCGGTGAATTATCAGGCATTACTATATGTGCAGAAATGCCACGCATTTTAGCAGCCAGTGCAAGCGCAGCAGCATGGTTTCCTGAAGAGTGCGTGGCAACTCCTTTTTGTGCATTTTCTTCTGAGAGAGAAAATACAGCATTGCATGCTCCGCGAAATTTAAACGCTCCAACTTTCTGAAAATTTTCACATTTAAAAAGGAGTTTGGCGCCTACCAGTTTGTTTATGCCGGATGAGGTTAAAACAGGAGTGTGATGCGCGAATTCTTGCACAATTTTGTGTGCCTTTTCAATATCTGAATAAATTGGAATATTCATTTTACATTGGTTTGGAAAATTTATCATTTAGCAAATCGAAATCGGTATTGTAAATCGATTGATCGGATAATGTTTTTAACCTCTTGAAAGCCGAGAAATATAAATAAATTAAGAATCCGAGGAAAACAATGGTAAGCCATTGAATGCCTGTAAACAAAATAAAATCATAAATTCCATGTAAAAGAACGGGATAAAACAATGCCTTTCTTTTTAGTTGTTTTTGCTCTTTTTCAAAAAAACGGGCCATCCCAAAATAAAATCCCATGGTAACTCCAAAAATAGCATGTGCAGGAACTGCAGTCAGCGCCCGCGATATACCAGTTGAAAAGCCGCCCTGCGACACATACAAAATATTCTCAACGCCGGCAAAACCAAGCGAAACGAAAACAGCGTACACTATTCCGTCAAATTTTTCATTAAACTCAGGGCTTTTCCATATTAAAAGGTAGAGTGCCGTAAATTTGAATAGTTCCTCGGTAAAACCAGCAACAGCAAAGGCTTTCCATGCAGCCGATAGTAACCCGGAGAAAAACACGCCAAATCCATTCAGAAACTGTTCTACAAAAAATACCGGAATTACGGTTAATGCACCAGCCAACAGAGCGAGTAGCAGCAATCGCAACGGTTCTTTTTCATACTTGTCCCGGAAATAAATATATCCTCCAATAATAAAAACAGGTGCGAGTGAAAGGATAAGGATATTCATTTTTTTGTTTGTTAAATGTCTTTAAAAAAGAAAGCCTTCATTCCTTTTGCTCCTGGTTTTGTTTTGAAAACGCCACCTGCATGTGGGAACGTTTGAAGTTCTTCTCCGTTAGTGTTTTGGCGGGCTGTAGTAATGTAAAGTGTCTCCAGATTGTCACCGCCAAAAGCACATGATGTTACATTCTTGGCCGGAATATTTATCTTTTTCAGCAGCTTCCCGGTTTCGGGGTTCCAGCAAGCAACCGCAGAACCACCCCATAAGGCCACCCAGATATTTCCGTCTGCATCAATGGTCATCCCATCGGGAGAACCCATCTCTTTTGCCACTTCTACTGCCACACTAGGATTGCTAATATCGCCTGTTTCGTTATCATAGTCGTAGGCCATTACTTTCTGGGTTGGTGTATCAATGTAGTACATTTTTGTAGCGTCGGGTGACCACACAATTCCATTGGAAATACTTACGCTCTCCATCATTTTGTCGATAGTACTATCGGAATCTAAACGGTAAAGCGCACCTGCTTCTTTCTGTCCGGTCATACTCATTGTTCCGGCCCAGAAACGTCCGGCAGGGTCACATTTCCCATCATTAAAACGATTGTCCGGTAAATCCGCTTCCGGATTTGCCATCTGTTTTTTTGTTCCGGTAGCAGGATCAAGCGAGTAAATTCCATTTTTTAGCGCAACCATCACTTGTCCAGACTCTGCCGGGACAACAGTTCCAATCATTTGGCCAGTAAACATTTCTTTGTTATTACCGATTTTTGGATTATAGAAATTCAAAATTTTACCTGTTATATTTATCCAGATTAGCTCGCCTGTTTTCCAGTTCCAAATTGCTCCCTCTCCCAGATCTGACTGGCTGTCTAAAACCAATTCTACCTCTTTTGTTTTCTCCGTAGTGCAACTCGCTACAAGGAGCGTGATAAATAGAAAGTAAATTATTTTCTTCATTTTAAATCGGCTCAATGGTTTCAATAAGTTCTTTTAAAATCAATGTCATTTTTGGTTCGGCTTTCATGGCTACTTCCTGAACTTCTTCGTGTGATATTTCAACAATTTCTCCGGGCACACCGCTATCTGTAATAATGGATACTCCAAATACTTTGAGTCCCATGTGCCGGGCAACAATTACTTCGGGTACAGTTGACATTCCCACGATATCTGCACCAAAAATCCGAAACATTTTATATTCCGAAGGAGTTTCAAACGTTGGTCCTGATACGCCAATGTATACTCCTTCTTTTATATTTATATTGTTTTTTAATGCAATTCGTTTTGCTTTGCTTATGAGTTGTTTGTCATAGCACTCGCTCATGTCGGGGAAACGCGGCCCCAGGTTGTTGTCATTTTTTCCACGAAGCGGATGTTCCGGGAAAAAGTTAATGTGGTCGTTTATCAGCATAATATCCCCCACATTAAAATCCGGATTTAGACCTCCACTGGCATTGGAAACAAACAGGTTGGTTATTCCCACAAATCTCATCACCCGTACAGGGAAGGTTACCTCTTTCATCGAGTATCCTTCGTAGTAATGAAACCGCCCCTGCATGGCAAGTATTTCTCGGTTCCCGAGCTTTCCGTGAATTAATCTTCCGGCATGCCCTTCTACGGTTGACACAGGGAAATTAGGAATTTCTTTATACGGAATTGATTCCAGTATTTCAATTTCGTTTACCAAACCACCCAAACCGGTGCCAAGAATGATCCCGATTTCAGGCGTTGCGTTTATTCTTTCTTTTATATAATTCGCGGTTGCTTTTATTTTCTCCAACATAGTTAATTATCTTTTTATTGAATAGTTTTTCTTCCCCGTTAAGAAATTTTACGTATACAGGTAAATAATATAACGCATTTCTGAATGCTTCGTTTAAATCAGGAAGATCTTTAAAACGCAACGCATCTTTTTCTGTCGTTACAATGATCTTCTTCTTTGCTTTTATTTTCTCGAAATCGCTTATGATGAGTTCAATGTCATTCCTGGTAAAATAATGATGATCCGGAAATTCTTTTGTTTTCATTTCACATGAAAGTGCTTTCAAATATTTGTGCATTGGTTTTGGAGAAGCGATTCCGGTAACTACAAAAATACTATATTCTTCCAGGTTTTGAATTTCGCTTAAGCCATTTTCCTGAAAAACCGGTTGTGCAAAACCGTATTCAAATGTGGTAAAAAAAAGCTCCTGGTAGGGCTGCAGGCGCACATCCTGTTTTAGAATTCGGCGTTTAATAGGTGGTATTTCAGACGGGCATTTGGTGAAGATGATAATGTTGGCCCGTTGCACTTGTGTTTTTCCTTCGCGTAACCGGCCGGCCGGAAGCATCGTGTCTTTCTTTATAGGGCGATTGTAATCAATTAACAGAATGTTGATTCCCGGAGTAATTCGGCGGTGTTGAAATGCATCGTCGAGAAGAATAACATCGGGCATTTTTTCATTGCTTTCGTTGGTGAGTTGTTCTACTCCTGTTACTCTTTTTTCGCAAACAGAAACGATAATGTCTTCAAATTTGTGCTTTATCTGCAGCGGTTCGTCACCAACTTCTTCAACGGTTGAATTTAGTTCAACCGGGAGAAAACCCTTGGTTTTGCGTTTGTATCCACGGCTTAGCGTGGCCACCTCAAAATTCTCTTTTAGTAAGCGGATTAAATATTCAATGTGGGGTGTTTTGCCCGTTCCTCCTACGGTTATGTTTCCTACTGAAATAATGGGAATATCAAACTCTGTTGATTTGAGTAATTTTAAATCGAACAAGTGGTTGCGTACCGAAACCGCAAAACCGTATAATAAAGCAAAGGGAAATAGTAGTAATTTTCTCATTTATCCCGTTTAAAAGAACAACAAAGATAGGAAAAATGGAAGCTTGATAAAATCAACAAACCAATCTTCGAAGAAGAAATAATACCTAAAGTTGTTTTGAGTTCTGGACTTTTCAACTTTATTTTAGTGAATTAAAAAAGGCTCTACCTATATGATAAAGCCTTCTGTTCTATATATGAATTATTGCAGTGCGTTAAAGCTTACGCTTTGTTGCTGAATTTTTTATTCAAACCATGCATCCACTTTGGCTTTGTGTGCTTTGTACCAGTTTTCTGCGCCTTGCTCTTCATTATTGTCGCGTATTTCTTTCATCAGACCATACAGTTCCTCTTCGGTAAGGTTGAAATTTTTGAAGAAAGTTGCTGCTTTTGGCATATCTTTTTCAAATCCTTTTCTGGAAACAATCGCACAAACGTCTTTAGGATATACACCTTTGGGATCATCAAGATATTTAATATCGTTTGATGCCCACATAAAGTGAGGTTTCCAACCAGTTACTACAATCCAGTCTTGTTTGGAGATGGCTTTTTCCAGGCTGGCAACCATGGCCGGACCACTGGATGTAATTTGTTCAAAATCGAGGTTGTATTCCTGAATGGCTTTTTCTGTACTTGCGTGTATGCCGGCTCCGCTTCCTATACCAATTATCTCACCATCGAATTTAGCTTTGTTGTTATTTAATTCAGTTATTGAATTGATGGTCACATATGAGGGGACTACCAATCCTGTTGTTCCGTTACTAAAGGATTCACCCAGTTTTACCAGCTTGTCGCCATAATCGTTCCAGTAGTCTTTATGTGTATTGGGTAACCAGGCATCCAGAAAAATATCGCCTTTGGAATTTGTTTTTGATAATTCTCCATAAATCAGCCCTGGTTCCAGGTTGGTTAATTCTGCTTCAAAACCATTGTTCTCTAGAGCTGTTTTTGCCAAATATGAAAAGGCAATTCCCTCAGCCCAGTTGGGATATAAGATACTTACTTTTTTTGCTTCTTTTTTTGAATTTCCTTTTTTGCTGTTGCCACAGGAAGTTACAAGTGTTAATGCTAATCCTGCAACAGTAACTAAATAAACTAATCTTTTCAGTTTCATCATAATTATAAATTCTTTAGAATGGTTCTACTTATTTTCTATCTGCAATTGATTGTGTAATGCGGTCGAGTACAATGGCAAGGACAACAATTCCCAGTCCCGACTCAAAACCTTTGGCAATGTCGTTTTGCTGAATTCCCTGGTAAACAATACTTCCCAAACCTCTTGCTCCTACCATGGATGCAATTACCACCATTGACAGTGCCAAAAGGATAACCTGATTGATTCCGGCAAGAATGGTTGGCATAGCCAGCGGCAACTGAATTTTAAACAGAATTTGGTTTTCGTTGGCTCCGAAAGCCCTTCCTGCTTCAATTACATCGGGCTGAACATTCCGAATTCCCAAGTTTGTTAACCGAACGGCAGGCGGTAATGAAAATATTACGGTTGCAATTACGCCGGGAGTGTTCCCCACACTAAAAAAGAATATTGCCGGAATAAGATATACAAATGCCGGCATTGTTTGCATGAAGTCCAATATAGGACGTATAATTGCATTGGCTGTGTTGTTTTTGGCTGATAAAATACCCAATGGGATTCCAAACAATAAAGCAATAAGAGTAGATACTAGAACGAGCGTGGTTGTTTGAATTGCTTCTTTCCAATACCCCATGCCGTAGATGAGTAAAAAGCCCAAAATAACAAACAAGGCAAGCCCGATTCCCTTTTTTAATCCTTCAAAGGTGAATAGCTTTCCTTTGGCTTTTGCATAATAAGCTCCCATTGCTACTAGAATTAAAATAATCAGAAATGGGATAGAAAGAAAAAGATCATCCAGGTTTTTTACTGTCCATGAAATAGCATCATCAATAGCTGTCCATAAAAAAGACAGGTGCTCTTCCAATGCGTTAATTCCGCTTTCAATATATTGTCCGATATTTATTATTTTATCCATAATTATAGGTCGTTTGCTTTTTCAATTAATCTATCTACTTCTTCATTTTCAAATCGCGTGGATTCGATAATTAAGGATGTTTGTGTAACAAGGCCAAGCAGGCGTCCGTCTTCTTCATCAACCACGGCCAGCGGATAATGATGTCCGGTAATTAAGGGCAGCATATCTTCTACTGTGTAGCTTTTGTACACACTTGGTACATCTGTAATCAACGCTTTTTCAATGGAGGTTTCTTTATCCTTTTCAAGCCTGAGTGTATCTTCCAGTGAAACATATCCCAGAAATTTTAAATTCGCATCTTCAACAGGAAGAACGTCAATGCCGGCTGCTCTCATTTTCCGTATAGCTCCTTTGGGGCCATCTTTTTTGCGTTGGATTAAAGTCGGCTTCTTAAACATGAGCGTTTCGGCCGTAATGATGGTTTTTCGGTCAACCTTTTCAACAAATGCTTTTACATATTCACTGGCCGGGTTCGTAAGTATTTCCTCTGCTGTTCCAATTTGCTCAATAACTCCATCTTTCATAATGGCAATCCGGTCGCCAACCTTCATTGCTTCATCCAGATCGTGAGTGATAAACACAATTGTTTTGTGCAGTTTGTTTTGAATTTGTAACAATTCATCCTGCATATCTGACTTTATGAGTGGATCCAATGCAGAGAAGGCTTCATCCATAAGCAATACTGCAGAATCGTTTGCCAGTGCTCTTGCCAGTCCTAAACGTTGCTGCATTCCGCCCGACATGGCCGACGGGTATTGTTCTTCATATCCTTCCAATCCAACAGTCTTCAGTGCTTTCCGTGCTTTTTCTTCCCGTACCTCTTTATCTTCACCTCTAATTTCCAGTCCAAAAGCGGCATTCTCCAATACCGTGCGATGTGGTAAAAGGCCAAACTTCTGAAAAACCATACTCATTTCAGTACGGCGTGTTTGCAATAGCTGTTTGTTGGTATCGCGGGTAATATTATGATCTTTAAAAAAAACTCTTCCGGAGGTAGGCTCATTTAGCCTGTTAAGGCAGCGAATAAGAGATGACTTACCACTGCCTGATAATCCCATGATTACAAAAATTTCACCTTCCTCGATTTCAAAATTGGCTTTGTTTACTCCAATGGTACACTTTGTTCGTTTTAAGATCTCACTCTTTGAAACCCCCTTTTCCAGTAGTGCCAATGCTTCCTGTTTCCGTTTGCCAAAGATGAGGGTTAAGTCTTCTACTTTTAGTCTGATATTTTTTTGCTCAGTCATAAGATTTTTTTAGAAGTTTAGAAATAATATCCGATGTTGATATTCAGACGATTGTTCCATGCTGCATCATCGATGCCCGAGCCCAGCCCTTTTCCAAATGAGTCGGTAAGCCATGGCTGATTTTTTCCCATGGCATAATCCACATAAGTGTAAACAGCTCCAGCACTTATCAGAAAGCCAGGGATAAGATGTTGCGTATCGTAAAAGTTATCATTTGTTTTATCAATCAGTGTATAATCTACATAAGGCTGAATGCTGGAAACAGGTCCCCATTCAACAGGAATAGTGTAAGCCAGCCCCAGTACATACATATTTGCTTTTGCTGCTACGCCTCCTGTATAGTCAGTTCCTCCAGTATAGTCGTAACCATAAGCCCCCATTTGAATTACATCCAAATCTTCGCCATTATCTCCTTTGGCATTGTAGTTATAGTTAATATACTCAGCCTTTAAGTTAAATTTTCCAAAATTTCCTACAACATGACCGGCAAAAGCGGTTGATAGTTCCGTTTCATCAAGTACAGAGTTGTAAATTCCGCCTAATTGAGCCGAAAATCCCAGCTCCCATTTTTCGGTTAAAGCATAAGCTGCCCGGGCATTGAATTGATTGAGCTCGCGTAAACTTGCTGAAGTGGAAATATAATCACCATTGATTGATACATATGCTCCGGTTCCCGGTACAATGTCGTATGAGTAACGGCCGGGGCCTGCATTTCCAAAGGTAACATCACCCCCAAATTTTGGCCCCTCCGGTTCTGCCTGACGAAAATAGGCAAGGTCTATTTCAAGTCTTTCAATAGATGAGATCTTGAACTTTAGCCCCATATCATAATCATCTTCAAGACCAACATAATAAGGCCCCTGGAACCACCATGAGTGTGAGGCGTAAGTGGTAATTCCAAAAGGAACCTGAGTAACCCCCAACTCCATGTATACATCTTTTGAGAATGCATAACCTAAATAACCATGATGAATGAAATGTGTGCCAAAGGTAGGATAGAAACGGTATTCAAAACTAAGGTCAATGCCTTTCATGGTGCCATCCACATTCAGGCGCCATGTATCCCATGTGAACTGCGGGTTTAACTTACTGGCACCACTTTCATAATTGGTTGAAATGATGTTGTAGCGAACTGCCCCACCTATTTTGAAGCCATCTTCTTTTTTCTCTTCCTGTGCAATAACGATTAAGTTTGACAATAATATTAATGCTAATAAAGGTAAACATTTCTTTAAACTCATAAAAATTGTTTTATATTAAAATTCTGTCTGTCTGTTATTTAGCAATGAGGCAATTACTTACTTTACTTGAAAAAGTATTATAAGTGCCATACGGCGTATGCTTATGAGAAACTTTTTGTTTCGTTGCTTTTCGAAAATTAGATTCAGGGATTATATTACCAAAGACGGTGATTTGCATCACTTGATAATTTGAAAAAATCTCTGCTATTTCTCCGTGTTTTCAATACCATAACACGGTGCAAAGAAACGGAATGTATAGCTTTAAAGAAAATTTGTTCTATCTTCCAAAAGAATTGTTCGTTTCTTAAGTGCTGTTTATTAGACACTTGTGTGTTTTTCGAAATTTGTGTTAAAAAATTTTAACATTGACAAATATTTTTAACGGTAAGCTTCTTTATGTCAGATTTTTATGTGGTTTGTAAACGGTGTTGTTATTCTGATTTATTCTAAGATTCATTAAAAATAGTATTATTTCTTATTTGAATCAACATGCTCTAATTCAGTATTTTGTGGGACTATTCCCGGGGTGTTCTTTTTATTCAGGATCAAGTCCTTCATAGAATCGTTGTATTCAAGAAGAATTGGGTAGTAAATGAACAAATACACCCATTATTAAATAATAAAACCTTCAAGTCTTTCTTTACAACTTGAAGGTTTTACTGTTTGTGCGAATGCTGATGCATTGTCCGGATTAGTTTATATAAATGTCGTATGGCAGGCGGGCAAAAATACCATTCATATTTGTGGCTTTTTTAAAATATTCATAAAACCGGTATTTCTCGCCAAGTTCATTTTTTAGGAACCATGCCCTTACGTTATCCCCTCCGCTTTTAAAGATTTCCTGAAAAGGATCGGGCAGTGCGGGGAGCTCAACAGTGCGATAACTATCTACTCCGGCAATTTCAGCTGCCAAATCAATAGCCTCTTTTAATCCGCCAAAATTATCTACCAACCCAATCTCTTTGGCATTTTCACCGCTCCACACACGTCCCTGGCCTATTTCATCCACTTGCTCTTTTGTCATTCCCCGGCCGTTAGCTACATGTGAAATAAATGTGTCGTATCCGTCTTCAATATTGCGTTGCATTAACATTCGTTCGTGGCTGGTCATGGGGCGCGTCATTGTAAGAAGATCGGAGTTCTCATTTGTTTTTACAACGTCGGTAGTAATGCCCAGTTTATCGTTTAGTAATTCTCCTACGTTGGGTATCATCCCAAAAATCCCAATGGAGCCGGTAATGGTATTCGGTTGTGCAACAATGCGATCAGCAGCACAGGAAATATAGTAACCTCCTGAAGCCGCAACATCTCCAAACGAAACAACAAGCGTTTTTTCTTCTGCGGCCAGTTTTACTTCGCGCCAAATAACTTCCGAGTCAAAAACACTTCCTCCGGGAGAATTTACCCGCAATACGATGGCTTTATAAGTACTGTCCTGTCTAACTTTTCTGATTTCACGACCCAATTCTTCTCCTATAATTGCATCGCCACCTGTTGACATACCAATATCGCCACTGGCATAAATTACTGCAATTTTGTTCCGGCTATATTTAGTGTCGTATCCTTTTACCTCCGCACTTGCATAATCACTTACTCCCACAATTGGAATACCTTCTTTGGCTTTTATTCCGGTAATTTCACGTAAATCTTCAAGAACCTGGTCTTTGTATTCGGCAGCATCAACCAATCCGGCTTCTACCAGTTCGTCGCCTCTTTTGAACGATTGAACATTGTCTGCCAGTTGGTTTAATGTTTCAACGGAAATATTTCTTTTTTCAGAGATTCCCTGTAACATGTGTTCCCACAAACTATTCATATAAACCAGGCTTTGCTCTCGGTTTTCATCACTCATATGGTCGAGCATAAATGGTTCAACCGCTGCCTTAAATTTACCGTGACGAACGATTTGCATCTCAACACCAATTTTTTTGAGCGCATCTTTATAAAACATCATTTCACCGCCAAGCCCGCGAAAGTCGAGTGAGCCCATGGGATGAATAACTATTTTGTCGGCTACTGTTGCTAAATAATATGCTTTCTGGTCGTACATGTCGCCATAAGCATAAATGGGTTTGTCGCAACTATCGCGAAAGGCAATAAGCATATTTCTGATTTCCTCTACTGATGCCATTCCTGCATTAAATGCTGAAAGTTTAAGGTAGATACATTTTATCCGATCATCGTATTGTGCTTTATTTAATGATTGCTGAATTTGATCCAGTCCAATGGTTTTCACCTGGCTAAGTCCGGGGATATCTAAATCTTGAAAAGGATCGTTGGGAGCTCTGTCTACAACCTGGCGGTCGAGGTTTAGAACCAACATAGAATTATCCCTCACTGTTACCTGTTTTTCTGTGCTTGCTATTATTGCGCCGATAACGATAGAAAACAGAACAATTCCGATAACAGATACAGCTGTTATTCCAACAATGGTTGCCAGCGTGTATTTAAAAAATTCTTTCATGTTAATTGTATTTTGATTTTGCTAATTTTAATTCTTATATAAATAGGTAAAAATTTACCACAGGAAGTTACAAATATATCATTCAATGGCGAAGGTTTTTTTAGGAATAGGTGGAAATATAGGAAATAAGCGGACAAATTTTCATAATGTTTATGGATTGATTGAAAAAGGTGTGGGGACCATTGTCTGTAAATCATCGGTTTATGAGACTCCTCCATGGGGCTTTCAAGCTGATGATAATTTCTGGAATCAGGTACTTATTGTGGAGACAAATTTGAAACCGGGAGGGGTATTGAACCAGATTCATGACATTGAAAGTGCTTTGGGAAGAGAGCGGGGAAAAGAACAATTTTCCTCACGTGAAATGGACATTGATATTTTGTACTACGATGATCTTTTTATGGAAACCGAAACATTAATAATACCACATCCGCAAATTCATAAGCGAATGTTTGTTTTAGTTCCTTTAAATGAAATAGCCCCGGATTTCAAACATCCGCTATTTCGGCTTACCACTATACAAATGCTGAAAAACTGCAAAGATAAGTCGGTGATAAAAAAAGTAGATTTTTCTTAAAAGCTGCTTTCAGTTTTAATTGTCGTTGGCATAATTGTACCAGAAAAATCATTTTAAATGCCATTAGAGTTTGTTATCTTTCAGATAGATTTGTAACCAGACCAACTTTTGAAAGAATGATAAACATTGATTTTAGGCTACAACCAAAAGACTTATCAAAGAAATTGGCACTTTTCTGGGAACTTTCGGGTGAGAAAATTAAAAATATAGATGCAGAATACGATGTAACCAAAGGTTCTCCTGTGTTTACTGTCGATGGGAAATATTCAACCCGTGGGTGGACTGAATGGACACAGGGATTTCAGTTTGGTTCGGCTATTTTGCAGTACGATGTTTCGGGAGAAAATTATTTTCTTGAGTCAGGAAGAAATGCCACACTTGAAAAGATGGCGCCACATATCAGTCATATTGGTGTGCACGACCATGGCTTTAACAATCTTAGTACCTACGGAAATTTGCTCCGTTTAATGAAAGAAGGTAAAATTCCCTTTAACGAGTGGGAACAGCATTTTTATGAACTGGCAGTAAAAATTTCGGGGGCAGTGCAGGCCAGTCGCTGGACAAAAATAAAAGATGGTGGCTTTATATATTCATTTAACGGGCCACATTCCTTGTTTGTAGATACCATTCGTTCTGTTCGCATTTTGATGGCTAGCCACTTACTGGGGCATGTTTTTCAAGGCGAAGGCGATGTGAAAATCTCGTTGCTTGAGAGGGCAGTGCAACATATTTCTTTTACAGCAAAATATTCTGTTTTTTACGGAGAAGGCCGGGATAGTTATGATGTTTGGGGACGCACGGCCCATGAGAGTATTTTTAATACCAACGATGGGAACTTTCGTTGCCCAAATGCACAACAGGGATACACCGGTTTTTCAACCTGGACACGCGGACTTGCCTGGGCCATGCTGGGTTTTGCCGAAGAACTGGAGCTTTTACAAATTATTGATGAAGAAAATTTGGAAGCTCAGGGAGGGAAAAAAGCTATTGAAAATATGATGCTAAAGGCAGCAAAAGCTACTTGTGATTTTTATATAGAAAATACACCGGTTGACGGGATTCCTTATTGGGATACCGGCGCTCCCAACTTACACAAACTGGGTGATTATCTGAGCAAACCTTCGGATCCGTATAATGAATGGGAACCGGTAGACAGTTCGGCTGCTGCAATTGGGGCGCAGGGATTATTACGTTTAGGGAAATATTTGTTGGAGGTGGATGATAAAAGTGGAGAAAAATATGTACAAGCCGGGTTAACCGTTATGAACTCGTTGCTGGATTATCCGTATTTAAGTACAAATCCGAAACATCAGGGATTAATTCTACATAGCATTTATCATCAGCCCAACGGATGGGATAATGTTCCGGCAGGGCAAAAAATTGCCTGTGGTGAATCATCTATGTGGGGCGATTACCACGCCCGGGAGGCAGCTCTTTATTTACAGCGAATCATTAAAAATGAAAAGTATTACACTTTTTTTGGGTGTGTCAGATAGAAGTATTAAGAAGAAAATATTTAGATGGTTGGTTTTAAGAATAATATTGATAAGCATATTACGAGAATAATAGTTGGAGCGGTTCTGATTATTATTTTACTTTTTTTTGTTCGATATAATAAGATTCATCATCATATAGTAGAGACCTCGCAAAAGTTAAATGTTTCTTACTCCTATTTATTAATGTATTGGGGTGTGATTCTGGTTGCAATAATTTTATTTGTCGCTTATGTTTTACCTTCCATTATTTATGTCATTAAAACTTTTATAAAACATGGCAACTAAACTAACAGATTATTCAAAACTGTGTATGCACACACTTACCACCAAACCGTGGAATCTGAAACAGTGTGTTGAAAACTATAGTTCCGCAGGTATTCATGGAATTACTATTTGGCGAAATGTACTGGAAAAGCAAAATCTGAAGAAGGCAGAAACAATGCTCGACGATTTTGGAATGAACGTAGTATCTATTGCCCGGGGAGGTTTTTTCCCTTCGGCAGACAAAGAAAAACGACAAGTAGCTATTGATGATAATTTGTGGGCCATAGAACAAGCTGCCGGGGTTGGCGCTCCAATAATTGTATTGGTTTGCGGTGCAGATGGCAGGCAGTCGCTGGAACAGTCACGCGAGCAGATAAAAGAAGGGATTGTGAAAATTCTGCCACAGGCAGAAGCTGCCGGGGTAAAACTGGCTATAGAGCCTTTGCATCCGATGTATGCGGGAGATCGCTCAGCTGTGAATTCCCTGGCACAGGCCAATCAAATGGCGGAAGAGATCAATTCATCATTTGTGGGTGTAGCAGTAGATGTATATCATTTATGGTGGGACAATACGCTCGAAAGGGAGATTAAACGGTGTGGAGAAAATGGCAACCTCCTGGCTTTTCATGTTTGTGATTGGAATGTGCCGACCATTGATTTTTTAAACGACCGGGGGCTAATGGGCGATGGCTGTATTAATGTCCCACAGATCCGGAGCTGGGTGGAAGAAACAGGTTTCAATGGCTACAATGAAGTGGAGATTTTCTCGGATAAATACTGGGCTACCGATCAAAATAAGTATCTCGAAAAGATTAAACATGCCTACCTGAATTTTACCTGATTATAAAAATTTAAAGAACGTTGAATTTTAAAACTGTAAGCTAAATATGATTCATAAAATAGGAATAATAATGAACGGCGTAACCGGCCGTATGGGAACAAACCAGCATTTAATGCGGTCAATTGTTGAAATTATAAAACAAGGAGGTGTGCAGGTTAGTCCTTCCGAATTTATTATGCCCGATCCGGTTTTGGTGGGACGAAATGAAATTAAATTAAAAAAGCTGGCAGAGATGTCAGGCGTGGAGAAATGGACAACCAATTTGGACTCGGTGATGAACGATCCGAATTACCAAATTTATTTTGATGCGCAAACAACCGGTCGCAGGGCCGACGCTGTAAAACAGGCTGCCAGAGCAGGCAAGCATGTATATTGCGAAAAACCAATTGCCACAAGTGTGGAGTCTGCACTGGAACTTTACAAAGTTTGTGAAGAAGCAGGTGTTAAACATGGTGTCGTTCAGGATAAATTGTGGCTCCCGGGATTGTTGAAACTAAAGCGGTTAATGGATAATGGTTTCTTTGGAAAGATACTTTCCGTAAGAGGCGAATTTGGTTACTGGGTTTTTGAAGGGCACACGGTTCCTGCACAGCGTCCGAGCTGGAATTACCGAAAAGAAGAAGACGGTGGAATTATCGTAGATATGCTTTGCCACTGGCGTTACGTTTTAGATAATTTGTTTGGCAATGTAAAAGGGGTATTTTGCCTTGGGGCAACACATATTCCAGAACGGGTTGACGAGCAAGGGAACCCATACAAATGTACAGCTGATGATGCAGCTTATGCAACTTTTGAGTTGGAAGGTGGTGTAATTGCTCATTTCAATTCATCATGGGTAACACGTGTTCGTCGCGACGACTTGCTTACCCTGCATGTCGACGGAACGAAAGGTTCTGCTGTAGCCGGACTTCGTGAATGCTGGACACAACACTACGGAAATACACCAAAACCTGTTTGGAATCCGGATATTCCGCAGCCAATAAATTTTTATGAAGGCTGGAGCAAAGTCCCTGAACAGGAAATTTTTGACAATGCTTTTAAAGCTGAGTGGGAATTATTTCTAAAACATGTAGTAAAAGACGAACCGTTTAGATGGAATTTGTTGGAAGGAGCCAAAGGTGTTCAGTTGGCAGAAAAAGGATTGGAGAGCTGGACCAAAAAAACATGGATGGAAGTACCGGAGATTTAGTAGGCAGTTTACAGTCGCAGTCTGTAGTATTCAGTTTTACAATTCAAAATGAAAATGAGATGAGAAAAATAGCACTTATAACCGGAGGTTCAAGAGGTATTGGTTTTGGTATTGCAGTTGAACTTGCCAAGGCCGGATTTAATCTGGCTCTTAACGGTATTCGTCCGCAAAATAAAATCCAGCCTATTCTTGATGGATTAAAAATGTTTGGAGGGAAAGTGATTTATGCACAGGGAGATGTTTCAAAAAAAGACGATAGAAGGGCAATTTTTGATACGGTTATTGCGGAGTTTGGGCATCTGAACGTATTGGTTAACAATGCCGGAATTGCACCGCGCGAGCGAAAAGATATATTGGAGGCAGATGAGGATGTTTATGATGAGGTGTTGGAAACAAACTTAAAAGGGCCATACTTTCTTACTCAGTTATTTGCCAATCATATGGTGCAGCAAAAAAAGGAAGATGAAGATTTTTCGGCCTGTATTATTAATGTTTCATCGGTTTCGGCAACGGTGGCTTCGGTTAACAGAGGAGAATATTGTATTTCAAAAGCGGGAATTGCCATGGCAACGAAGTTGTGGGCAGCCCGGCTGGGCGAATTTAATATTCCGGTGTATGAAATTCAGCCCGGGGTAATAAAAACCGATATGACATCTGCTGTTACTGAAAAATACGACAAAATGTTTGCAGATGGACTGAGTATACAAAAACGGTGGGGACTGCCTGAAGATACTGGAAAAGTGGCTGTGGCAATGGCAACTGGAATGATGCCTTATTCAACCGGACAAGTAGTATTGGTAGATGGAGGGATGACGATACAACGGCTTTAAAAATTCCAAAATATAACATGCTGATGAAGGTTCTTTCAAAAATGATATTTGTTTCATCCCGTACTAAACGTTAAACGAATGAGGTTCAAATTGATTTTATAAATGAAATTAAACTAGATAAGACTAAAACTAAATGTATGAATAAAAATAAGCGAATCTGGAAATTCTGTGTGGTTTCTGTAATTGTTATCATAGCACTTACATTTTCCCCACTAATTATAACATCAGGGAAAATCCATCCGTTTTTGTTTGGCTTACCCTACACGCTGTGGACTGGAATAGTATTGACAATTTTACTTGTTATACTTACGCTCATTGCCGGAAATGCATTACCAAATGATGAGGAGGGCGAGAAATGATTACCTGGGTAATTATAATGTTTGTTGCATTTGTTGGGCTACTGGTTTTTGCATCAATAAAATCGTATAAAAAAAACCGGAGTTCGGAAGAGTTTATGTTGGCCGGATCAAGCCTGGGCGTTTTTCTGGGATTTATGACTTTCTCTGCTTCGTTGTTTAGTGCTTTTACCTTTCAGGGAATGCCCGATTTTTTCAGGACACATGGAATAGGCGCCTGGATATTTCTGGCTTTTTCCGATGGTGTAATGGTATTCTTTATTTTGTGGTTTGGCCGTAAACTCCGAAGCAAAGCAAAAGAAAAAGGCTTTAAAGGAATTGCCGGGTTAATGTCCGAGATTTATGGTAGTCGCTGGGCTGGTTATGCACTTTTCCTGAGTTCGTTTCTGTTTCTGGTTCCTTATGCTGCTATTCAAATTCGTGGTATCTCTGTTTTTTTTGATGCTGCTTTCCCTGATTTTCTGCCGCGATGGGGATGGTCGCTGATTTTGGTTACACTAATGATTTTCTATGCAGAAATAGGAGGATTTAAAGCCATGGTGTATAGCGATGCTATTCAGGGAACTATTTTACTTGTGGTGCTTTGGCTTATAGCAACTACTTGTATTGCCGAGTTGGGCGGAGTAAAAAGCATGTTTGAACAGGTAAAAACAACCAATGAAGCACTTCTGTCGTGCCCTGGCCCCAAAGGATTGTTTACATGGCAGTTTTTATTGGGGAGCACCATTGCTGTGGTTATGATACCGGTAACCCAGCCACAAATGGGAACTCGCCTTGTAGTTATGAAGAGTTTAAAATCAATGAAAAGAATGGCTTTTGCGGTCGGAACTTTTGCGATTCTTATTATCTCTGCAACCATATTCATTGGTATGTATGGTTCTGTAGTTTATCCAAATGATTCTGCTCAGGATTTTTGGGGGAAGGCTTTGTTATACGATCAGTTGGCTCCGGTTGCCGGATTGGCCATGGTTGGTCTTTTCGCAGCTTGCTTATCTACAACCAATGCACAGATTTTTGCTTTAGGAAATGAATTGCGTTCATTGCTTCCGGGAGATGAAAAAAAATCGATGAAAATTACGAAGTTCTTTCTTTTTGTATTCTCCATATTAGTAATGGTTTTTGCCTCGCTTATGGGCGATCAAATTGCCTTGTTGGCGCGTGTAAGTTTTACCGGAACGTCGATGTTTGCTCCTGTTGTTTTGGCTGCCGTAGCAATGCGAAAAAGACCAGGAAAAGAGTTGATTGTTATTTCAATGATTGCTTTGCTTATTTTTGTGGGATCGCAGGCCGGAGTAGTTCCTTCAAAAATAGGAGCACTGCAATTGGATATTTTACTTTATATCTTTATTACCGGAGCAACTGCAGTTTCTGTTTTGGTAAGAAGCAAGGAGAAGTAATGCCAGTAACCCCCAAACCCTATACTGAATAATGATAGGATAATATATATTTCTAATTTTGGGGCAAATGTCAGTGTAAAATATCTTATCGCTCTTAAGGTTCATAATTAAATATTACATGATATGTTTAGATAAAAAAAGAGCTGAAGGTGATTTTAATTGCTCCTTCAGCTCTTCTTCTGAGTTGCTAAATTATATCTAATTATTCTTTGCCATTTTTAGAGCTTCGGTTGTAGTATAATATTTTACGATCATGTTAGGTACTTCCCATTCAGGTAAGCGGCCCCACTTCAGGTAGCGCAGATATTTCTCGGTAACCTGGCCAAAGTGTGCTTCATGCCCTACTTTATATTTTTCAGGAATATCTATGGTCCAGAGTTTGTCCTCCAATTTTCTTAATTTGATTCCAGGATACATTACTGCTAAGTCCTGATTTATTGCTTTGTCCAATCCACCTTCAAATGAATCCAATCCATCATTTATATTGGCTTCAACGTAAAGAGTTGGCTTATAGTTCTGTTCCGCACCTTGTTTTATAATAAGATTACAGGTTGTTCCGCGCATAGTAGAGTAGTGCGTGTCTCCTGCGCCTTCGGGAGCCTGAAAATTCCATATTACTGAAACTTTGGCGTTCACCCCTTTTATTTTGTAATTCATTTCTCCGTTACTGTATACTTTCAGAATACCATCTTCTACATCTTTTTTCAGGTAATCAGGGTATTCATCCAGCTTGGTTGCTTTTTTAAACATTTCAGGAGTGAGGTCGGTTGTCCATCTTTTGGCAGAAGTCATTTCAATGTCCGATTTTTTCAAGATAATTTCAGGGAAAGCTTCCCACTGGATTAAATCTACCAAATGGGTTGTAACATCTACAATCCCTTCACCCTGCTGATCTACATCAAAAAACCATGCAGGCCGTGTTAATGGATTTCCTGAAACATATTTAAAAAAGTGATGTACACTTTCTTTTGTTATTGCCGGGTTTTCCGGGGTTCCTTTCTGAAGTGTTCCAAAAACTTCAGGAATTTTTGAAAGTTCACGCTGAAGAATTGTAGTTACTTCGTGGCGTTCTGTCATTATATCGTATAACAGAACACCTTTTTCATCGGCTACTTTAAAAGCTTCTTCAAGAGTCGGAAATTCCTCAGGAGTTATAACCATTGGTTTATCAGCCAAAACGTTAATTCCAGCCTGAACTGTTTTGAGAATATACTCCGTCTTCTTTGCATTGTTTCCGGCAGTTACCATAACATTGCCAGGTTTTTCTTTTAGCATTTTTTCCAGATAATCGGGGCCGGTATATACAACTTCTTCCCACGAAGTTGGATTTTCGGCACGACTGTTATATCCTTCAATAATTTTGAGGTGACTATCTACATCTGCTCCTTTGGGGGCATATACATGAACCACCGGATCAACCTGATCGTACATTGATTTTTGCACTAAAGCAGCATGGAAATGCCCCGGATCAAGTGTCATTAATTTTATTTCTCCCTTTGCTCCTGTAAACATACTTTTTGTCTCTTCATTTTGTGCTGATTGTTTATTTCCGCCAGTACAGGCAGCAAATAAAATGGCAATTGCCAAGGATAGAAAATGTATTTTTCTCATTATTTATATAACGTTAAATGGTTTAAGTTTTATATGTGTACACAAAATTACAATTTTTAGAATGACTGGCAATCCTGCATGAATAAAACACTGGTTTTGTTTGGGGAATTTGTTATTTTAGGTAGGCACTATTCGCAGGGGAAGTTTTAAAGAGAGCGATCATTTTATTTTTTATCTTTTCACATAATCGGTACCATAAGGATAGCGTTGTGGTCTACTTAACATAGAACTAGCTAAGTCATTGTCAATAAATTTTTCGGTTTTAGGATCCCATTTCAAAATACCTGGAATTTTCATAGCAATATGGCTTATAAGGCAAACCGAACAGGAGCGGTGTCCTATTTCAATAGGGGAAACAGGAGCATTTCGCGATTTAATGCAATCCAGCCAATTCCCATGTTGTTCTTCACTTTTATATAAATGAACCTCATTTTCTGCTATTTTTGATTCAAGTATTTTAGGGTTACTCGCATCCAGTGCTTGGGTTGCACCCTCTGGTATGGGGTCAGATGCTGTTGCACGATAGGCTCCGCGCGTAACAAATATCCATCCATCTGTACCTTCATATCTGATGCCGTTTGGAAAGCCACCACTTGTATAAACAGTAATTCCGTTTTCATATTCCTGTTTCACCATGAAATCGCCATGAACATTCCAACTTCCCGACTTCGGGAATTGAGCAACAGCTTCAACAGAAACAGGTCCTGTGTGTTCTGTATCCATTCCCCAGGCAGCAGAATCGTAATGATGTTGCCCCCAGCCCGTAATCATCCCTGCTCCATAATTCTCGTGACGGAGCCAGCCTGGGCGACCATATCCATTTTGTGGATGAACCAGGTTTTCCGTATAAGGGATTTCAGGAGTAGAGCCAAGCCACATATCGAAATTCAGATTTTTGGGTACTGGCATTTCTTTAAAGAGAGCCCCGGATGGATCTCCCGGAAGTCCGATTTTTACTGTATGTATTTTCCCTATTCTTCCGTTTCGAACCAGTTCGGCAGCCCGTCGGAATTGTGCCGAAGAACGTTGCTGTGTTCCCATCTGTAGAATTACTCCCTGCTGGTGTACGATATTACTTAGCAAACGTCCCTCTGTAATCGTTAGTGAAGTTGGTTTTTGCAGATAAATATCTTTCCCTGCGAGTGCAGCTTCCATTGCTGGCTGCGAATGCCAGTGGTCGGGAGTGCTTATCACCACTGCATCTATATCCTTATTAAGCAGTAGTTCTTTGTAGTCATCGTACGTTTTTACATCGATGTATTTATTCGAACCATATTTTTTATTGTAGGAATCTTCTACCAGTTTTTTTCCATCGGCAAGCCGGTGACTATCTAAATCACAAACGGCAACAAACCTTGCCTGGTTATATTTTAGCAATTCTTCCATATCGTGCCCACGGGCAATTCTTCCACAGCCAATCTGTCCCAGGTTGATTATATTGCTAGGAGCGTTCTTCCCAAATACAGAAGAGGGAACAATAGTAGGAGCTATAATTGACCCGGTTACTGCTACTGTTGCATTCTTGAGGAATATTCTTCGTTTCATAATATCGGTTTTAGTTTATTTCCTATTTGTATAAGATGTATGTTTTTATTGTTGCAATTTTTGACAATTGCGGAACTATTCAAATGATTTACACATAGTTTAATTGGGGATTAATTGATCGACACCCAAAATCCACAGAATACCTCCCTTTAGATGAGCCCTAAAAGTTTCATCTTTATAAAACTCAGGATTATGCCCCAATGCTGAATACCATTGCCTCCCTCCTTCAAATTCATGACACCAGCACAGAGGAAATCTTTCACCAAAGGTTTCCCCTGGATATTCGTTTTTCCCTTTGTCTTCAACAGTTGTCATGTCAGCAGCAAGAAGTATGTGAATATCCGGATTTAGCTGGTATGAATAATAACATTCATCTTCAATGCTCCAGCGCGAAGGAAGTGGAGCTGTTGATGGATGGTGGGGATCTACCACAACTACATCAAACTTTTGATAAGGAGCATGCCGAATAAACTTACCACCTACCAGTGCCCAGTACCAGGGCCACTGACGCTCGGTTGCATTTGCAGAGTGCAGTGCTGCAAAACCTTTTCCACTTCTGCAATAATCCTGAAATGCCTTTTTTTGAGCCTCTGTATCAAAACCTTCGTTATTGCTATTGCAAAAATACAGTGCATCGAATCGCCCCAGGTTTTCAGCAGTAAAAACAGCCGGATCGTCTGAAACTTCCGTTTCTATACCTTCTTCCCCGCAAAGTTCCTGTATCGCAGCAACGCTTGCTGCTATATTTTCATGTACATAACCTTTTCCGTTCTTTGTGTAAATAAGAATTCTTTTCCCATTAACATTTACCCCGGAGGGAGCAGAACAAGAAAATACAAGCAGGAGGATAAGCGATGAAATAAACGTTTTTCTCATTTTTTGACTTTTATTTGATCGTTAGTACTATTAGACAAAGAGCTGTAGATTAAGATATGAATAAATACAAAAAACAGTCTTCTATCTTTTGTTTCCTTCTTGAACGTTAAAGTAAGCCATTTGTCTGTCATGATTTAGTTTATACCGGTTCTAACAAATGTATGAATATAAACCACCGTCCAACAGTATTCATTTTGCAGCCATTGGTATTTTATTAACATTTTTAGTATCATTGAGTAATGAAAATAATGCACGAGTATATTGACTTTCCCGGGCGTTCTGCAGTTAAGGTAAAATGGCGCGAGATGCCCCGGTTTACTTATCCCTGGCATTTTCATAGTGAGTATGAGTTGCTGTATGTTATTGAAGGATTTGGGACAAGTTATGTTGCCGACTCAATAAAACCTTTTCAGGCAGGAGAGCTTGTTTTGCTGGGGAGTAACTTGCCTCACTTTTGGAAGAGCGATGAAAATCATTACAAAGAAGGCAGTAAGAACAAAGTAAAATATATTGTAATTCAATTCCCGAATGATTTTTTTAATGTACAGATTGCCGGTTATCCGGAATTTAAAATGATTGGGGACTTGCTGGAACGCTCTTCGCAGGGAATTCGTTTTTCATCGGTATTTGCTGCAAGTATTTCTAAAAAGATTTTGAAACTTACCCGCGCCAACGGTCTTGAAAGGATTTTACAACTTTTGCAACTCTTGCAGATATTAGCTCAAACAAAAGACTATATTGTACTTGCCGGAGAATTTTATCATCAAAAATCACTGGAAATGGGCAACGACAGGTTAACAAAAGTGTTGTTTTACATTAGCACCAATTATCAACAGAAAATAGAACTGGACCAAGTGGCCGACATGGCGCATCTTCATCCGTCGGCTTTTTGCAGGTTCTTCAAAGAGAAAACCGGCAAATCGTTGCTGGAATATGTAACTGATATGCGCATTGGGCACGCCTGTAAACTAATTATTGAAAACAAGCAATCAATCTCGCAAATTTGTTTCGAGAGTGGTTTTAACAACCTGTCAAATTTTAACCGTGCCTTTAAACGACAAACCGGGTTTACTCCTTCTGGTTATTTTGAAGAGTTTCTCAAACGCTGATTTTCTAAAACACGCAGTAAAGAATTAATTTTCTAACTAATGCAAGCAATACACCTGTTCATTTATTGCTCATTGTAAAATAATTCTGGATGGTCTGTAATTCTCCAGTAATGAATTAGTTCAGCTTTATCTTTAGTTAAATTATAATCGTTCACGTCATGCCAATCCATCACATGACAATTTTTAGGAATAGTAACAATGTTTTCTTTTGAAAGAGCCATTTTTTCAAAAGCTTTTCTTTCACATTCATTTTCTCCGAATCCCTCAAAATCAACTACTGAAAGAAGCAGTAGATAAATAATACCAATTTAATTATTAAATGCCGCATTGAATAATTTCAGATATTTCCTGTTTCCAGTAATCGATTTTATTGTTTCTGGCTGCATTGTGTTGACTATATTCCAAAGCCATTCTTTAAGTTGCAGCATATTGTTGAATAATTGATTTTTATACCTGGTTTTGATGTATTGCCAGATTTGTTCGCATGGGTTAAGTTCAGGAGTGTAAGCAGGAATGTTGAGAAGAAAAATATTGTCGGGAATGTTAGACGCTTTAACAGAATGAAAGCGGGCATTGTCAATAATTACAATTTTATATTCCCGGGGGTTATATGTAGAAAATGCAGATAAATATTTTTCAAAAATTTCACTGGTTGTCCCCTCTATTTCCCAAACAAAAGAATCGCCATTTATCGGGGAATAGCTCCCGTACAGGTAAGTAGTTGAAAAACGGTGCTGGTAGTTAATTACCGGGCGTACTCCTACTGCTGCGATACAGCTCCCGATATGGGTCATCAGCCCAAAGCGGCTTTCATCCTGAAAATACAAGTTGATGGAATCGTATTTATCTTTATCCAGACTTATTCTAATCTGGTTGAATGTATCAGGTAGTTTTTAAAAAGGCTTCTGTAGCCTGACTATCTTTATTGATATGCGATTTCCTCGGACTTTTTACTTTGGTTTTAAAGTGTTTTATCAAATAACCTCTAAGCGTATGATATTTTATCTCTACTCCAAATTCCTGTTTTACCCATTGTTGCGCATCCCAGTATCCTAAAAAAGGATTAGAACCATTATTTACCCTGCTCTTCAATCCTTCATGGATTTCTTTCCTAATTAGTACTGATGGCTTGGGTTTTGGTTTATTTGAAACCATGGATTCCAGTCCTTCTGATTGATATGTTTTCAACCATCTTTCCATGGTACGGATGTGTATCCCCAGGTATGAAGCCAGTTCCCTACGCGTCCTGAATCTTTCTTCCTGAATATAAAGAAGACATTTTACCCGCTTCTCGCCTGTTAGTGAAACTTGCCGGGATAATACATTTTTTAGTGTCGATACACCTTCTTTTATTACCAGTCTTGATTTCTTTCCCATGCCTTAAAGTTAATAAATATGCGGCATTATACTATTGAAATGGTATAACTATTCCTGAAATATAAATTTTTCTTTTTCTCCCTCTTGCTTGTTGGATGACTTGAAAAGTAGTAACACCAAAAAAATAAAATAGCATAATATTTACCGGGATAAATGTATCATACCTGATTATCCAAAATCTATATGGACGATAACCTCCAAAAGGTAATAATACGATGTAAACAAAGGCAAAAATTCCAATCCATATTAAAGTCTTTTTCAATTCTTCCCGATTATGGAATTTATTCCTGCAAATTACATGCATATTAATCCCAATAATCAGAATTAGCAGAGGAAAACCGGGTGAATGAAAAAGCTGAGAAAATAGTCCTGGGGAAGCCGTTTAAATCTTTCTGACAAGGTAATTGTCTCGGATGTAAAGCTCGAATCAAACAAACCTAGCAACAATGAATATAAACTTAACAGACTGATTGGAATTAAAAGGGTATAAACAGGAGCCGGAATATTTCTTATGATTTCTTTAATGTTCTTATTTTTAGCCCGAAGCCAGTAGGCAAGGAAAATGAATGAAGAAATAAGGATAATAACTGGAGGGGTGAGCGGACCTGTAAAAGGCAGTATAATGATAAGCGGGCTCAACAGGATATAGTGAATTACCTTAATTTTTGATTTACTGCGGATTAGATTAAAAACCGAAAGAAAAAAGAGCATTAATAACACCAGAGGCAAAGCATAAAAAAAAGTATATGCAATGGATTGATCAACTATTCCCATTCTGCTCCAATATCCGTAAACCTGAAACAACGGCTCTACAATTATTGCTGCAATTAAAAATTTCCGGCTAAATAATCTGTCACCTGAGATATAGGAAGCCAGCGTAAAAATAAATAATAGTTGAATAATGATTTTCATCAAAGCGCTGGCTAAATAAACCGAGGAAATTGGGCTAACGAATTTTTGAAGAAACAGCGGGATGTTTCTGAAATATTGGTACAGAAACATATGAGAAAAATAACGGTTCGGGTTAAATTGATTTTCTCCATTTTTTAACACTTGCAGCCCCAAAGGATCATTAAATATTTTTCTTACATGTTCGTCCGGCCAAACACTAACCACAATATCTCCATATAAAGGCGTATTATAATATTGTAAAAAGGAAAAAGTAAAATCGCAGGTCAATATTATAATAATCAGAAAGGGAACAATTCGTTTTTTTTGCATGAAATAAATATGATTAAGTATTACAAATGCACTACTACAAAAACAGCTTTGATTAAGAATCCCAAAATATGTTTGGATGACACATGCGCTAATATATATAAAGAATAATACTAACTGAGGATGCCTTCCGCTTATAAATTCTATTTGTTGTTAGTCCTTGCCAATTTCCCTGGAACCAGAACCTTTTTCTAACCCAACATTGAGATCACCCAACTCGGCACGTGCAGCTTTCACAAGCAGCATAATTTCTTCTGCTTTTTCAGGGTAATAGTCAATAACATTGAATTGTTCACCCGGATCGCGCATCATATTGTATAATTCTGGTTTTTCTACATTTTTTCTAACACGTTTGCCTCCATAACCATCATGGCCAGGTTCTGCATCATATGATTGCCAGGTATGCGGAAGAACCAATTTCCAGTTTCCTTTTCGAACGGCATTCAGGTTGTTTTTCCCATAATAATATAAAATATTTTTTCGAGGTTCAGCCTCAAAATTTCCTTTCCATAACTCGGTTACGTCCACTCCGTCGATTTTTAATTCCGGCAAATCGGCATTAGCCAGTTTTGCAAAACTCGGAAGTAAATCGATGGCGCAGGCGAGTTTGCTACATGTAGTTCCCGCAGGTACGTGATTGGGCCATTTAATAATAAACGGAACCCGCTGACCACCTTCCCAGCTTGTTGTTTTTCCTTCGCGTAACCCACCGGCAGAGCCTGCATGGTTTCCATAATTTAACCATGGGCCATTGTCGGTTGTGAAGATGAAAATTGTATTTTCAGCAATCCCATTCTTTTCAAGTGTTTTTTCTATTTCTCCAACCGACCAGTCAACTTCTTCCATCACATCTCCGTATTTTCCTTTTTCTGTTTTTCCCTTGAATTTGTCAGAAACGCCCAGTGGGACATGCCCCATACTATGCGGAAGATATAAGAAAAATGGATTATTGGAATTTCTGTTTATAAAATCAACTGCTTTTTCTGTATAAAGCGTAGTAAGGGTATCTTGTTTTTTTAGAGATGTAATATAATCAATTGGTTCGTTGCCCTGTATTAGAGGAAGATCCGGGTTTGAGTTTCTGCGGTGTCCTTCAGGAAGTGGTTGCCCAACGTCATCTAACGGCCACATATCATTAGAATAAGGTAGACCCACATATTCATCAAAGCCATTCTGTAGCGGAAGAAACTTTTTGTGATGTCCCAAATGCCATTTCCCAAAGATAGCCGTTGCATATCCTTTTTCTTTGAGCATTTCAGCAATAGTTGTTTCGTTTGGATTAATCCCCACGTTGCTATATGGGAATAAGGCTCCTGAAATACCGATGCGGTTTGGATAACACCCGGTCATCAATCCTGCACGGGAAGCACTGCAAACAGGCTGTGCTGCATAGAAATTGGTAAAACGCATTCCTTCTGCAGCCATTTTATCAAGATTGGGTGTTTCGAATCCTGTTGCCCCATAAACGCCAACGTCGCCATAGCCCATATCATCAATAAAAACTACAACAAAATTCGGAGTTTGCTTTTCTTCTTTTTGACTTTGTTGAGAAGAACAAGAAATAAGGAGTAAAGTAAAAAGAGAAAGGCCAGAAAAGAATAACTTTTTCATACTGTAAAGATTTAGCAGGTTTTTATTTCAGTAGAAACAAAAATAACTAATTATGAAAAAGCTTTTCTGTCTGGCCCCGTTTTTTCTGAATTTATATTAAACTCGCCTCGGTGAGTAATTTTTCCATTTCGTCTTGTACCTCTTTTGCTGCATCCCTTGCTTTTTCTGCAAAATCAACATCGGTAGAAGCATAAATAATTCCTCGCGAAGAATTAACCAGCAATCCACATTTACTGTTCATCCCATTTTTTGCTACCTCTTCAAGGCTGCCTCCCTGCGCACCAACTCCGGGTACCAATAGAAAATGCTCCGGAACAATTTCGCGTATCTCTTTTAGCTTTTCTGCTTTTGTTGCTCCTACTACATACATCATGTTCTCGTTGGTACCCCAGTTTTGTGACTTTTTTAGTACTGTTTCAAACAATTGGTTTCCTGTTTTTTCATCTTTTAAAAATTGAAAATCGAAAGCACCTTTGTTTGAAGTAAGCGCCAGAAGAATGACCCATTTCCCGAGGTAAGTCATAAATGGTTTTACTGAATCTTCTCCCATGTATGGGGCAACTGTTACAGCATCAAAGTCAAGGCGATCAAAAAATGTACGTGCATACAAATTGGAGGTGTTTCCAATATCGCCTCGTTTGGCATCGGCAATTAAAAAAATATCAGGATGTTTGGATTTTACATACATCACTGTTTTTTCAAGACTTTCCCATCCTTGCCATCCCTGGCTTTCGTAGAAGGCAAGATTGGGTTTGTATGCTACAGTATACTCTGCCGTAGCATCAATAATTTCTTTATTAAACGAGAAAATAGGATCAGATGTATCCATCAAATGTCTTGGTATTTTAAGAATATCAGTATCTAATCCCACACAAAGAAAGCTACGTTTCTTTTGTATCTGTTCAAAAAGTTGTTGACGGTTCATATATTTTTTGTTAGTGGTTACAAGGTTCAGGTTGTAGGTTCTGTGTCATTGCCCCTGTAATCTGAAACTCGTAAACTCATCTTTAAATTTCTGCTTCTTTTAATTTTTCAGCATTTTCTTCAATCATCAATTTTTCAATGATTTCGTCTATTTCACCGTTGATGATGGCTTGCAGGTTGTAAAGGGTTAAGTTAATCCGGTGGTCCGTAACACGACCCTGCGGCCAGTTGTAGGTTCTGATTTTTGCAGAACGATCGCCCGTTGAAACCATGGTTTTACGTTTAGATGAAATTTCATCAATATATTTCTGGTATTCCATGTTATACAATCGTGTTCTTAACTCAGCCATCGCTTTGTCAAGGTTCTTTAGTTTTGATTTCTGATCCTGACAAGTAACTACAATTCCGGTTGGAATATGTGTTAAACGAATGGCCGAATAAGTTGTGTTTACTGACTGGCCTCCCGGGCCCGAAGAACAGTACTCGTCACGGCGGATATCTTCATTTCTCAATTCAACGTCAAATTCATCAGCTTCGGGCAAAACGGCTACCGTTGCCGCCGATGTGTGCACACGCCCCTGTGTTTCGGTTTGCGGAACACGTTGCACGCGGTGTACTCCAGATTCGTATTTCAGAATCCCATAAACGCCCTCGCCGGTAACATTGGCAACAATTTCTTTGAAACCACCCGCTGTTCCTTCGTTTACGTTGGTTACTTCCATGCGCCAACCTTTTTTCTCACAAAATTTTGAATACATACGGAAAAGATCGCCGGCAAAAATACTGGCTTCATCTCCTCCGGTACCTGCACGAATTTCAAGGATTGCATTTTTTATGTCTTCCGGGTCGGCCGGAACCAGCAGCATTTTAATCTCTTTTTCTTTGCCTGGGATTAATTTTTCCGATACCTCGATTTCCTCACGAGCCATTTCCCGCATTTCTTCATCGGTTTCCTCGGCAAGTATTTCTTTTCCCGACTCAATGTTATCTACCAGGTTTTTATATTCCTGAAATCTGGTAACCAATTTTTGCAGGTTTTTATATTCCTGGTTCAATTTTACATAGCGTTTCATGTCAGCAATTATTTCCGGATCGGTAATTTGTTGCTGAACTTCTTCAAAACGATATTTTATCGATTCAAATTTCTCTAATAATGCGTATTGTGCCATTTTTATTCCTTTTCTTTCCCTGTTCCTGTATAAGCAGGATTTTCATTTTTAATCCAGTTGCCGCCGATTCGTGGTAAAATCAGCGTACAAAAAATACCAACTCTCTTTATGTAAACAGCAAATGTTTACTTTGCGTTTAATCAACGATTTTCTGTTATCAGAATAGCTAATAAAAGAAGGTCCCCTTCTCTGAATTTATGGTAAGCTTTTTCTTGTCGAAAGCCTCCACACGTCCAATAACTTTTGCGTCGATATTAAACGATTTTGATATGGTAATTATTTCTTTGGCTGTTTCAGGTGTTGTGTAAATTTCGAAGCGATGGCCCATATTAAAAACCTTGTACATTTCTTTCCAGTCGGTTCCAGATTGTTCCTGGATTAATTGAAAAAGCGGAGGAACCGGAAACATATTGTCTTTTATGACATGAACATTGTCTACAAAATGCAAAACTTTTGTTTGTGCACCGCCGGAACAGTGGATCATTCCTGTAATTTCGTTTCTGAACTTATCCAGTATTTTTTTGATAACAGGGGCATAAGTACGGGTAGGAGAAAGTACCAGTTTGCCTGCATCAATATCTAAACCTTCAATGGCATCAGTAAGTTTGCATTTGCCGGAATAAATCAAATCTGAAGGAACTTCCGGATCAAAGCTTTCCGGGTATTTTTCGGCAAGATACTTTGCAAAAACATCGTGACGGGCAGAAGTCAGTCCGTTGCTTCCCATTCCGCCGTTGTATTTCTCTTCGTAACTGGCCTGGCCAGATGAAGACAGCGCAACAATTACATTGCCGGCAGCAATTTTATCTGCTGAAATTACATCCTCGCGTTTCATGCGGCAGGTAACTGTTGAGTCAACAATAATGGTTCGAACCAGGTCGCCCACATCCGCGGTTTCTCCGCCTGTAGAGTAGATGCTGATTCCCATTTTTCTTAGGCTGGCAAGCAGTTCTTCTGTTCCGTTAATAATGGCCGCAATAACCTCTCCCGGAATGTTGTTTTTATTTCTCCCAATGGTTGATGAAACAAGAATATTATCTGTGGCTCCCACACAAAGCAGATCGTCTACGTTCATAATGAGTGCATCTTGTGCAATTCCTTTCCAAACGGAGATATCACCAGTTTCTTTCCAGTACATATAAGCGAGTGCCGATTTTGTTCCTGCGCCATCGGCATGCATTATGTTACACCATTCAGTATCGCCGCCCAAAATGTCGGGAACAATTTTGCAGAATGCTTTTGGGAACAATCCTTTGTCGACATTTTTTATGGCCTCGTGTACATCTTCTTTGGAAGCAGAAACTCCTCTTGCGCTATATCTTGATTCAGTTACCATTCAATCATTGAAATTTATGGCTACAAAATTAACATTTTATATTCACCTGAAAACACAAAAATGGAAAGCCATAGTTTGACTTTCCATTTTCTTAGTAAATATTTTAAATGCTAAACGTATAAAAAACGTTTTATCTTTTTTGTAGGTGTTTTTTCAAATGGGATAGGTTGAAGAACAACCTGCTGTATTCGCGAAAATTTATTTACCTCTGCGTTTACTTTTCGTTGAATCTCCTGCAATATTTCTTCTGAGCGTTCCTGAATATATAATTGAGCTTCGGCTTTCAGATGCTTAAACTGCTGTTCAACTTCTTCCATGTTTAGGTGGATCATTGCTACCAGTTTTCCTTTTTTCTCTACTACCAGTGATTCGAGAACAAAACGCATCTTGTTGATTACCGACTCAATTTCTTCAGGATAAATATTTTCGCCGCTGGAGCCTACAATCATGGTTTTTATTCGGCCTTTTATATACAGAAAGTTATTTTTGTCAAATCGGCCGCGATCGCCGGTTCTGAACCATCCGTCTTCGGTAAATACCTCTTTGGTTAGTCCGGGCAATTTGTAGTATCCTTTCATTATATTGGGGCCTTTGGCCTGAATTTCTCCTTCTCCCGTAATTTTATCGGCATTGGCAATACGCAATTGCACCCCTTCAAGAACAGGACCAGTCGTTCCAACCCGTGTATTTTCACCTACGGCTCCGGCCAGCAGAGGAGAAGTTTCTGTTAATCCATATCCAATAGCATAAGGAAACTTACCTTCTTTCAGGAATCTTTCAACTGTAGGATCGAGTTTTGCTCCTCCAACACCAAAAAATCGAAGTTCTCCTCCAAACATTTTATACAGTTTTGAAGCGGCAACGCGGTGTAATAATTTTCTGGTTAATGAAACGGAATACAGCGATCTTGTAATTCGGCTTTTTTGGAATTCCGGGAATATTTTTGTTTTGAAAATTTTTTCAATAATGAGAGGCACTGACAACATAATGGTTGGTTTTACCTCCTGTAATGCAGGTAGTAAAATAGATGCAACCGGGGGTTTACGTAAGTAATGTACTGAAGCTCCCATTCTCATTGGAAACAAAAAGCCAATGGTATTTTCAAATGTGTGCGATAATGGTAAAACAGATAAAAAGCGATCGGTTTCATCAATTTCCTGGAATGTATAACATTGCTGTGCTGTCCATGCAAGATTCCGGTGTGTTAGCATTACTCCTTTGGAATTTCCTGTTGTTCCCGAAGTATAAATAATAGAAGCAAGATCGTCTTCTTCCACTTTTACAGGAACACGTTCCATATGCGTTTCCGGGAGCGACGTGCCCAATAATTTTAAATGTGCCGATGGTGTTTCTCCGGGAATAATGGCAAAATTTTCCAAAAGAATTATTTTCTCCACCATCTTTGCCGTTTGAATGTTAACATTGTTATATAAACCTTCAGAAACAAAAATGATTTTAGCTTCTGAATGTTTTATTATCGAGTGAATTTCATTCTCATGAAAGTCTGGCAAAACAGGAACGGCAACAGCTCCCACTATAGAAATAGCAAAGAATGCCACACCCCAATTAGGCATATTGGTGCTTAATATAGCCACTTTGTCACCCTTCTTTATGCCAAGTTCTGTTAACAGGTTTGCCAGCAGGTCAATATCCTTTCCCATTTGACTATAGGTATAGTTATCCTCACCTGCAAAAACAACCGCAGTCCTGTCGGCATATCTTTTTACAGATTCGTTAATAAGGGAAGGTATGGTGAATTTATTTTGACTGTTCATTGTATTCATTTTAAGTCCGCTACGTCAGCGCATTGATTTTATTTCTTAATTAAAGAAATGACTCAATACCTTTTTTGACGGAGCAAAAGTAATAAAAAAACATTCCGCAGAATACATGTATTACCTTTTGTTTGAATGTACTCCCGGTTGATAATGTGCAATATACAAGCCAATTCAATAATTAAGGGAAATATTTAACTTTTTTTAGATAATAAATTGTTTCCTGTATACCTATTTTTATTGGATGGTTAAAAATAAACAACAGATTCTAAAAGATACAGAAAATTATATTCGCTCAGTTTTTGAAAAGGAAGGCTCGGGGCATGATTGGTGGCATATTCATCGGGTGAGAAAGATGGCACTTAAAATTGCAGAGGACGAAGGAGGTGATGTATTTCTTATTGAAATGGCTGCCTTATTGCATGACTTGGATGATTGGAAACTAAGCCAAAACGAAGAATCAAAAACCAGATATTGGCTTCTTAAGAATGACCTGCAACCGGATGTTGTTTCGCTCATTGCAGAAATTACTGAACAGGTTTCATTTAAAGGAGCAGGTGAAAACACCAGGCCTTCTTCTTTGGAAGCTCAAATTGTACAGGATGCCGACCGGCTTGATGCGATTGGCGCTATTGGTATTGCACGCACATTTGCTTATGGTGGAAATCGGGAGAGATTAATTTATCTCCCTGATATTAAGCCAGAGTTTCATGCCGATTTTCAGTCTTATAAAAAGAATAATAGCCCAACGATTAATCACTTCTATGAGAAACTGCTTTTACTAAAAGACCGCTTAAATACTCCTGTAGCTTGTAAAATTGCTGAAAGGCGTCACCGTTTTATGGAGGATTTCCTAAATGAATTTTTCATGGAATGGGAAACGAAAATTTAACGATCTTTCGCACACAGTCAATGTTTTTGTTCGTAATTTTGATTGAAAATTATGGATTATGATAAGGATTGAACACATTGCCATTTGGACGTATAATTTGGAGGGACTGAGGAATTTTTACATTCGTTATTTTGATGCCTCTTGTGGTGATATTTATTATAATCATTCCAAAGGATTTCGTTCGTATTTTCTTTCTTTTGGAGGGGAGTGCCGGCTTGAGGTAATGGAAATGCCCGGGGTGCCACTTTCAAAAAACAACAGCTTAAAAGAGTTTACCGGAATTATTCATTTTGCCTTTAAAACTACATCCAGAGACGAAGTTGAACGTTTAACAGAGGAAATTCGGAAAGATGGGTTTAAAGTGGTGAAGGAACCTCGTGTAACCGGCGACGGATATTATGAAAGTGTCATTCTTGATCCGGATGGGAACCGTGTCGAAATTGTGGCGCGCTAAGCTTCCTTTGTAATTTTTTAGGTATCATTCATTTATCTCCATTCCATTTTCTATTTTTATCATTCAATTAAAACCTAATTAAAAATGAAGTTTCTAAACCTAATCCGCTATTCCTTTATTGGATTTGCCTCCTTAACAACAATTTCTTTTTCAGGCTGCAAAGAAAAAATACCGGAAGAACTACCCAATATTTTGTGGTTGGTAAGTGAAGATAATAGTCCTTTTCTAGGATGCTACGGCGATGAATTCGCTACTACTCCTAATCTGGACAAACTGGCTTCTGAAGGATTTTTATATACCCACGCCTTTGCCAACGCTCCGGTTTGTGCTCCTGCCAGAAATACAATTATTACCGGAATATATGCATGTTCAAACGGGAACCAGCATATGCGCAGCTATTATCCGAAGTCGAAAACGGTACGTACCTATCCGGAGTTTTTAAGGGAAGCCGGATATTATTGCACAAATAATGCAAAAACCGATTATAATACCAATACTATTGATCCCAACAAAATTTGGGATGAAAGCAGCAACAAGGCACACTATAAAAACCGGCCGAAAGGGAAACCGTTTTTTGCCGTATTTAACACTGCCATTTCCCATGAAAGTTCTGTGCATAATTGGATTCCCGTAGAAAATTTGAGACATAGTCCGGAAGAAGTTCCTCTACCACCATATCATCCGGAAACACCGGAGATGAAACACGACTGGGCACAGTATTACGACAAAGTAGAAGATATGGATACCTGGGTTGGTGATAAATTAAAGGAACTGGAAGAGGCCGGACTGGCTGATAATACAATTGTGTTTTATTATGGTGACCATGGAGGGGTGCTTGCCCGAAGTAAACGATATGTTTATGAATCAGGAACACGCGTTCCGTTTATTGTTCGAATCCCGGAGAAGTACAAATATCTGTTCCCGGCTGAAAAACCAGGTTCAAAAGTTGACCGTATTGTAAGCTTTGTTGATTTAGTTCCTACCTTGCTGAGCATTGCAGGGATATCTATCCCTGGCTATCTCCAGGGCAGTGCATTTCTTGGGAAGCAAAAGACTGAGGATCCGGAATATGCTTTTATGTTCAGAGGGAGAATGGATGAAAGGTATGACATGTGCCGGGCAGTGCGTGATAAAAAGTACCGATATATTCGAAATTATATGCCTTACCGTATTTCTGGTCAGCACCTGGAATATTTATGGCGTGCGCCTTCCATTGGCTCATGGGAAGAAGCTTATTTGAATGGTGAATGCAATGAAGTGCAAGGTCGTTTCTGGCAAACAAAGCCAGTAGAAGAACTGTATGATTCGGAGAATGACCCATGGGAAGTAAATAATTTGGCAGAAAACCCAGCTTATAAAGATGTGCTGGAAAGGATGAGAAAGACAAACAAAGAGTGGATGCTCCGCATTGAGGATACTGGTTTTATCCCCGAAGCTGACAGAATCGACAGAGCGGGAGATATTCCTTTTTATGATTACATGCGTAGCGGAAAAATAAATTTAGAACCAATTGTTGATGCTGCAGAAGTAGCCACTTTAGGGAAAAAAGAAAATTTGGAGCAGATGAAAACATATCTGCAGGATAATGAAAGCGCCATACGTTACTGGGGAGCTTCCGGCCTGTTAATTTTAGGAAAAAAAGCTGCACCGGCAACAGATGCGTTATGGGCTGCCTTAAATGACAAATCGGCAAATGTAGTTGTTGTAGCCGCGGAAGCATTATATAACCTTGGCGAAAAAGAAGCTGCGAAAAAGGCTTTACTAAAAGTATTAGAAAATTCCAATGGTTTTGCACGCTGTCATGCCTTAAATGCAATTGATTGTACAGGGGAAAAGAGTCCTGAGGTTGTAGCTGGAGTGGTAGATATGATAAAACGATTACCGGAAATGGACAGAAGTCGTTACGACTTGCGCGCCGCCAAATGGTTAATGGAAAAATGGAACTTAAACCCGGATGATTATGGATTGGTATTTAATTGGTAGCTACTATTAAAATTACACCCCAGAGATTGATTTGTTCTCTGGGGTGTAAATATCGATATAATCCGGCGGTAGCCGGTATTTTATAAATCAACTATTGTTCACTCTTCCCAGGGGACTTGTTTTGATCGATAGAAGTTGATGTTCTGTGCTTCGAATCGTTTCCCAAATTGAGCAAGCCGCAATTTATATTCTTCCCAATCGCGTTTTTCCGGAGCGGTCCATCCAATTTCAGCATATCCGGGTAAGCGAGGGAAAACCATATACTGAAGTTCATTCAGATTCGTGATTGTTTCTGTCCAAAGTGGAGCTTCTACTCCCAGAATATTTTCTTTGGTGATTCCGGGAACAAGTGTTGCCGGATTCCAATTATAGCCGGTATTTACCTCAACATAACCTGCCCAATGAAGGCCAAGTGTAGTTGTTGAATCGTACTGCATATCGAGGTAAGCCTTTGCTGCCGGCGACATGATTGCCTTTGCTCCCTGTTCTACGCCTTTTGTGGTGTTCTTATCATCGGCCCAGTATTGAACAATAGCATCTTTTATTAAGGTTGCATTGGCAATTTCATCCCAGCCAATAACTTTTTTTCCATGCGACGTAACAATTCCCTGCACCCTGTTAATAAACGGAATGTAGTCTTTCATATCCGTAACATGCGATTCGTCGCCACCAATGTGAATGTAAGGACCAGGAGTTAATGCCGCCAGTTCCCCAATAACATCGTCAATAAATTGGTAGACTACTTCTTTGTCGGTACACAAAGTGCTGAATCCAACTTCGGTTCCTGTATATAAATCGGTTGCTTTTCCGTTACAATTCAGTTCAGCATAAGAAGCTAATGCTGCATTGGTGTGCCCCGGCATATCTATTTCAGGAATAATAGTGATTTGTCTTTCCTGTGCATATTTTACAATTTCGGAGTATTGTTCCTGTGTGTAGAATCCGCCTTTGCCTCCGCCAACTTCTGTACTTCCACCAATTTCGGTAAGTTTTGGCCACGATTTTATTTCAATTCTCCACCCCTGATCGTCAGATAAATGCAGGTGAAAAACATTCATTTTAAAAGAAGCCAGGTAATCAATAAAATGTTTTACTTCTTCCACACTGAAGAAATGCCTGGCCACGTCAAGCATGGCTCCGCGATATGCAAATTCGGGAAAATCGCGAATGGAACCTGTGGCAATTGAAAGTGGCAGATCTGCAGCTGCTTTTACCGGCAATGTTTGCAATAGTGTTTGAATAGCATAAAAACATCCGGCGTTTCCATTGGCCTTTATGGCAATCAATCTTTTGCTGATATTTACATCATACCCTTCGTTGCCCAGTTCTTTGTCATTCTCAGTAACCGAAAGATAAATCCCTTTTTGCGGTAATTCTGATGTGGCTTCAACCTTGGGCATAAAACCGGCGATACGATTAATTTCACTGGCCAGATACTGCCCGGTAGTCTCAAGTCCATCTACTCCTTTCTGAAAGAAAATAGTAGTAGCTTCTGAAAGTTTAAACGCTTCTCCGGTAGCCGTTGCCGAAACTGGTTTCGGGATAAATGTACTTTTAGTAAGATCTGTAGGAGGTTCCTGTGTACAAGAAAAACAAAAAAGCATAAAAAATGCAGTTGATACTGTTTGTAGTGTTCTTTTACTCATCTATTTGTAGTTTTAATTTGCAAATTCCTTCACTCACACTGTTTCAGCACAAATGTAGCGAATCATCTGAATTTTTTAGTGCTCCATTTTGTTGCTAAAAATCAGATGATAAATGCAAAATAGAATTGGTATTGGGAAATATTCACTATTGTACAATTTCAATTGTATATATTCCCGAACCAACGTAAGCAATTACTTTACCTTTTTCAGTTTTTAATTTAGTAGTAACTGTATTATTTGTTGCATCTTTTATTTGAACAGAACCAGGATAACTGGTTGGTAAGTACACCTGCGCTGTTGTGTTAAACGGGATTTCTATTTTTATTTGTATGTCATTGGCTGTTTTCTTCCACTCCGAACGAATCTTTCCATAAGGCGATTCAAAACTTCCTTTTACAAACGATAATCCGTCAACGAATTCAGGTTTTATACGGATCTCTTTGTACGCAACAGATTTTTCAGTTTGCTGAATTCCTGCCAGCCCGGAGTAGAACCATTCCATAACATGTCCCAGCATTAAATGATTGTTTGAAACATTCTCAAGTGCAGCCCATGACTCGGTTAAGGCGGTCGCTCCTTTCTTTAACTGAAAGCCATATCCTGGAACATCATCTCGGTTAATCATTTCAAAAATTAATTGAGAAGCTTCCCCTTTTGTAAGTGCTTCAATGAGGAAATGGAACCCAACATCTCCTGCAGTTAATGCCTTATTGTTTGCTTTTATAGAATCAATTAAGTTGCTAAAAACTTGCTTCTTGTATTGTTCTTCCACGATGTCAAAACAGTAAGGCATTGCCATGGCTGTTTGACTGCCTGTTGAGTAAACTTTTGTTTTCGGGTTAAAAAATTTAGTATTAAACTTTTCACGGATTTCTTCTGCCCATATCTGTAGTTTTTCTGTTTCCGGCTTTTGCAGGATTGAAGCCATTTCCGCCATGCATTTTACATCGTAATAGTAAGTGGCTGTGGCTGTAAGAGCAATAGGTGTAAGCTGTGCCACTCCAGGCTTTTGCGGTCCAAGGTCAAACCAGTCACCCAACCCGTAATCAAGGAAATGGTTGTCCGATTTATTTTTCAGATAGTCAATGTATTTCGTCATCATCGGCCATGCTTCATCTATGATTTGTGTATCGCCATACCATAAATAAAGTAAATATGGAAGAATAATTCCTGCGCTGCCCCATTCCGGCGAATCGCGAAATCCACCATTGAATTCTACATATTCAGGAGCGATATCGGGAATAAGCCCCTCCGGAGTTTGGCCGTCCATCATATCAAAAATCAATTGCCTGTAAAGATGGTAATTATCATATCGGAAGTGTACTCCATTTCCCATTAAATAGGTTTGTTCCAGCCAGCCCAGTTTCTCACGATGAGGGCAGTCGGTAAGTACACTCTGAAAGTTACTTTTGATGGCCCAGTCAATAAGCGCATGGATTTGGTTTAAACGCTCGCTGCTACATGCAAATGTTCCATTCTCCGGTGCTGAATTCCGGGTATGAAGAAAGGCCAGGCTTTTAATTACCGGAAGATTCTCCGGGTTTGCATAATTTTCAGGAACTGCCCCAAAAACCTGTACGTACCGGAATCCATAATAAGTAAACCGTGGCTTCCATTCTTCTGTTCCTTCCCCGTTTAATGTGTATGAAAAGTAATAGGGACTTCCGGTTGCCCGCTGATTGAAGGTGCTATCAGCATTTATTAGTTCCGAAGGATAAAGTTTAATCTGTTGGCCCTTTTTCCCCTGAATGTTTACCCCAATAATCCCAGAGGCATTTTGACCAAAATCATAAAGAGAAGAGCCATCTTTCAGCAAGGTAATTTTCTTCAACGGGATGCTTTCCATTTCTTTTAAAGGGTAATCCATTTCTGAACTTAATTTTCCTTTTGGCCCATTGGAAATTAATACCGGCTGCCAATTGGAATCATCAAAATCAGGAGTATTCCAACCGGGTTGTTTCAAAGTGGCATCATAATCTTCTCCGCCATAAATGCCGGAATAAATAATGGGAGAGGGTGAGGTTTTCCAGCTTTGGTCGCTTACAATGGTTTCTGAACTTCCATCAGAAAAGTTTAATTTTAAATGTGTTTTCATTTCTGGCATGCCATATGAAATAACCAGTTTCCGGTATCGTTCGCGGTTAATATTGTAAAACCCATTTCCCACAATAGCTCCCAGTACATTTTCTCCTTTATGTAGCATTGAAGTAACATCGTAGGTGTTATAGAGAGCAGTTTGGTCATAATCAGTCCACCCGGGGGAGAGGAAAGAATCGCTTACCTTTTTGCCATTAATATATGCTTCGTAATGGCCTAACCCGGAAATAGAAAGAGTGGCTGAATGTAATTCTTTATTTGATTGAAAAGATTTTCGGAACATGGGAATCACAGGACGTTTTATTGCCTTTTCTTTCAAGTTGTCGCCATTTCCGTGGATTCCAGGAACTAAACATAACGAAGAATCCAATTTTTCATATGAAATCCATTGAGCCCCTTTCCAGTCTGATGCTGAAAATAAACCCATTTGCCAGCTGGCTATCGGGCTCCATTGCGAAACACGATTGGATTCATCCCAAATGCGTACTTTCCAGAAATATTTAGTTCCGCTTTTTAAAGGCTTCCCACTATATAAAACATTAATGGACTCGCCGGATAAAACTTTTCCTGAGTCCCATAAATCACCTGTGCCTTTTGCAACCTTCAACGAATCGGTCCCTGTAATTATCTGACAGGCCTTTTGCAAACCCTTCATTTTTGACGAAGTTACCTGCCACGATAAGCGTGGGTGTTGAGTTTCAATTCCAAGTGGATTTTCATGGTTTTCACATTGCAGTTTTTCAATGTAAAGTCCGTTGGGGTGTTTGATGCACGAAAAAAGAATAAACATTAGGAAGATGGTTTGAACTGCTCTTTTCATAAGTATTGGCTTTTTTACAGGTTTATTGAATTTTCATTTTTCTTTATACTACCATATAGTGCAATATATTCATTTATACTTTCCCTAGTTGATGTAAAATATGGTTATAATATACTACGATTTGGTATAAACATTTACCTAATCAATTTTGGAACTATACGAGAATGGAGCAAAAAAAAGAGCTGCTCAAATTGAGCAACTCTCTTTTTTCGTATCTTTTTCAGCTTGGGGCTACACATTTAGCGTATAACGCTCAAATGTTGTAACAGTAAGCTCGCTGTCGTTTTGTTTCAGGAAATCTTTAATTGTAATTTTTCCATCTTTAATATAAGATTGGTTTAAAAGAGTAACCTCTTTATACCATTTATTTAATGATCCCTGAGCAATTTTATCAAGCATTGCTTCCGGTTTTCCTTCCTGACGGAATTTTTCCTTTGCAATTTCCAGTTCTTTATCAATTACATCCTGTGGTATTGAGTCGCTATCAACAGAAACCGGGGCCATAGCTGCTACCTGCATAGCAACATCTTTTGCTACATGTTCGTCAACACCGGCTTTATTAAAGCCAACCAGAGTAGCTAATTTGTTTCCCGGGTGAATGTATGCAACAACATCTTCTGCCGCTACTTTTCCAAAATAGGAAAGTTCAACTTTTTCACCAATAACCCCTGTTTGTTCAGTAACTTGTGTTTCAATTGTTCTTCCATCAAGTTCTAATGCTTTCAATGCATCCAAATTTTCTGCTTTGTTCGCAAGTGCAACATTAAGAATGCTTTCAGCAAATGCAACAAAGTTTTCGTTTTTAGCCACAAAGTCTGTTTCACAATTTAAAACAACCAGTGCACCAAACTTTTTATCTTCTGTAACTTTTGACAATGCAACACCTTCAGAAGCTTCTCTATCAGCACGTTTATTGGCAATTAATTTACCTTTTTCACGAATAATTTCAACGGCTCTATCGAAGTTACCGTCGGCATCTTTCAGGGCATTTTTACAATCCATCATCCCTGCGCCGGTTATTTTACGTAATTTAACTACGTCGGCTGTTGTAAAAGACATATTAAGTTTTCTTTTAAATGATTTTATACAATATTATTTAACCGAATCAGATTAATCTTCTTCCTCAACATCAGAGTCAGCATCATTATCCTCTACTTCATCATCTTTTTCCTCTTTTGTTTTTTTAGCTTTTTTCTTAGCTTTTTTTGACTCGGCGATGTCAGCCTCTTCTTTTTCTTTTTCAACTTTACGTTCGCTCAACCCTTCACGGATAGCTTCAGTCATTTCACCAACAATAAGTTTGATAGACTGAGAAGCATCGTCGTTTGCCGGAATAACAAAATCAATTCCATCCGGATTTGAATTGGTATCAACAATGGCAAAAACAGGGATTCCTAAACGTTTTGCTTCCCGAACTGCAATTTTTTCTTTTAAAACATCAACAATAAATAAAGCAGCTGGCAAACGAGTAAGATCGGAAATACTTCCAAGTACTTTTTCCAATTTAGCACGCTGACGGGTAATCTGCAATTTTTCACGTTTTGAAAGATTGTCCCAACTGGTGTCCTTCATCATTTTATCGATGGAGATCATCTTTTTTACTGCCTTTCTAATGGTTGGGAAGTTTGTTAACATACCTCCAGGCCACCTTTCAGTAACGTATGGCATTCCAACTCCTTTTACCAAATCAGAAACCAATTCTTTGGCTTGCTTCTTAGTGGCAACAAATAAAATTTTCCGACCCGACTTAGCAATTTGTTTAATTGCTTTGGCCGCTTCGTCAATTTTTACAACTGTTTTTTGCAGATCAATAATGTGGATTCCATTCTTTTCCATGAAAATGTATGGTTCCATGTTTGGATTCCACTTTCTTTTGAGGTGACCAAAATGTACACCTGCATCTAATAATTCCTGAAAATTTGTTCTTGGCATCTGTTTACTTTTTCTATGTTCCTAAAAGCAACCGTTGAGTAGTCCCAATATATCGGAGTCTCAACCGTTTTAGACCCATATGATTTATAAAATGTATTAACGTTTTGAGAACTGGAAGCGTTTTCTTGCCTTTGGTTGTCCTGGTTTTTTACGTTCCACTTCGCGTGGGTCACGAGTCAGGAATCCTTCTGGTTTCAGTTGTTTCCTTGCTTCCGGATCAATTGTTATTAAAGCACGGGAAATAGCCAGGCGTAAAGCTTCTGCTTGTCCCTTGGCTCCGCCTCCGTCAAGATTTACTTTTATATCATATTTCTCAGCAACATCCATCAAATTCAAGGGTTGCATAACGATATATTGTAAAGTTGTAGTTGGGAAATATTCTTTAAAATCCCTTTTGTTCACAGTAATATTACCTTTTCCTTCACTCAGGTAAATTCGTGCTACTGCTGATTTCCTACGTCCTATTGTGTTTACTATTTCCATCTTGATTATTTAATCGTATTTAAATCAACACCTTTAGGTTTTTGAGCCTCGTATTTGTGCTCAGCACCTATCACAACATGCAGGTTTCCGTATAATTTCCTGCCTAATTTATTTTTCGGGAGCATACCTTTTACGGCTTTTTCAACCAAGCGTTCCGGATATTTTGCCAGAATATCGCGAGGCGACTGGGTTGTTTGTCCTCCCGGGTAACCTGAATGACGAACGTAAACCTTATCTGTCATTTTTTTCCCTGTAAGTACTACCTTCTCTGCATTGATTACAATAACATTATCACCACAATCAACATGAGGAGTATAATTAGGTTTATACTTACCTCTTAGTAATTTGGCTACTTTACTGGCCAAACGTCCTAATACCATATTTTCAGCATCAATAATAACCCACTCTTTGTTTACAGTGGCTTTATTTGCCGAAATTGTCTTGTAACTAAGTGTATCCACTTGTATCAATTTTTTGTTGTTTAACACTTTGCGATTTCGTTGATTGGTTCTATCTGCTAATACGGAATACTTAACACCAGAAACTTTAACCAAAGAAAATCAGCACTTTATACATCCTTTAACTAAGGATAATAATCGGGACTGCAAAAGTATTTTCTTTTTTTGTAATTGCAAAAATATAATAACCTTTTTTTGCAGGTTTTAAATAGCTGTTAACCTGACACATCAGTTTGCAAATATTTTAGCGTTGGATGGCAAAAATATTAGAGTAAAATATGTCCCTTTTTAAGAAGGAGATAGTCATTTTTAGCTTTGGTGGATTGGCTAGAGCAAGATTATGGAGAGGCTCATGTATTTACGATGTTTCTGTTTGGCTTTTGATAATTATATTTCGTTAATAAATTTATACTTTTGTTTCTGTCTGTTGCGTTATGGTTTTAAGATTAGGATAGAAAATATGAGAGGACCAAAGCCTAAAAAATTAAAAAGAAGAATATTTAGCTCGTGGGTTACTTCTATGATTAGTATTTCTTTGGTACTGATTATGCTGGGAACACTCGGATTGATCATTATAAATGCCGGACGGTTATCTGATTATGTTAGAGAAAAAATTGGTTTTACTCTTGTGCTTTCCGACAATATTAAAGAGGTTCAAATTATTCAACTGCAAAAAGTTTTAAATGCCTCTGATTATGTGAAATCAACCCAGTATATTGACAAAGAGATGGCTGCAAAAGAGCTAACAGAGGAGCTGGGAGAAGACTTCACGGATTTTTTGGGATACAATCCGTTATTTGCTTCAATTGATGTAAAACTTTTTGCCCGTTACACAAATAATGACAGCCTGAAAGTAATTGAGCGGGAATTTATGAAATACCCGGAAGTACAAGATGTATATTACCAAAAAAATTTGGTGAGTACGATCAATCAGAATGTTCGGAAAATAAGTATTATACTGATTATAATAAGCGCGTTGCTAGTTTTCATCTTTGTTGCACTTATAAATAATACCATTCGTATTTCTATATATTCTCAGCGATTTACCATTAATACAATGCAGATGGTTGGCGCTGAAAATGCTTTTATCAGAAAACCATTTTTACAGCAAAGTTTATTTTGGGGAATTTATGGTGCTTTTATCGCCAATTTGGTTGTTTTGGGCGGATTTTACATGTATAAGAAAGAGCTTACCGGAATTATTTCCACAGATGACATAATAATATCGGTGATTATTTTTACTATGGTAGTGTTATTAGGTATGGTTATTTCCCTCCTTTCAACTTGGTTTGCAGTAAACAAATTCCTTCGGCTGAAATTTGATGAATTATTTTATTAATTATCTTTATCCCACAATTGTAAAAACAATGGCAAAAAAAGAAAAAGAGGCAAAAGATACTGGATTCGCACTAGGCAAAGAGAATTATAAACTGATGGCTATCGGATTTGCAGTTATAATTATTGGTTTTATTTTAATGTCAGGTGGAGGCAGTGATGATCCTAATATATTCAACCCGGAAATTTTTAGTTTCAGAAGGGTTACACTAGCCCCTGTCTTATTATTATTTGGTTTTCTCTTTGAAATCTATGCCATTATGAAAAAACCAAAAAACAACGATTAATTTAATTTATAAAAATGAGCGAACTTCAGGCGCTATTGCTTGGCCTTATTCAAGGTCTTACTGAATTTCTTCCAGTTAGCTCCAGCGGTCATCTTGAAATAGGAGCGGCAGTACTTGGTATACAATCAGACAATAATTTACTTTTTGCAGTAGTGCTACATGTTGCTACTGTTTTGAGTACACTTGTTGTTTTCAGGAAAGATATTTTATGGTTACTAAAAGGTTTGTTTGCCTTTCAGTGGAATGAACAAACTCTGTATGTTGCCAGATTGATTTTGTCAGCAATCCCGGTTATGTTTCTAGGGCTTTTCTTCAAGGAGCAAATAGAGCAGTTTTTTACTGAAAATGTATTTTTTGTAGGGTGCATGTTAATTGTTACTGCCTTCCTTTTGGCAAGTACACATCTGATAAAAAAAGGTAACAATTCAATAACATTTGGAAGGGCTTTTATAATTGGGGTTGCGCAGGCACTGGCAGTATTGCCAGGTATATCACGAAGTGGCGCCACAATTGCAACCGGATTACTTCTGAAAACAAAAAAGGACGAAGTAGCCCGCTTTTCATTTTTGATGGTGTTAATTCCAATTCTTGGAGCTGCCTTTCTTGACTTAATTGGTGGCGAAATTACTTCAAATGAAAGCATTGGGACAATTCCAATGCTTATAGGATTTGTTGCTGCTTTTCTTTCCGGCTTATTGGCTTGCTCCTGGATGATACGAATTGTAAAACGAGGGAAATTAATTTATTTTGCTATTTACTGTTTTATTATTGGTCTAATTGCTATCTTTGCAGCCTAATTTTTACGATTTTGCGTAAAATGCTGTTAGTTAGATAATTGCCAATGAACAACCTCAGTGAAACGTATGATTTTTTGGGTGGGGAGGTTTTACTTTTTGATAAAGACCTTCATTGGACTTCTTTTGACCTGGTTCAAAGGGTGAGGAATTCGCTTTGCCGTAAAATGGGCATAAAGAAAATGAAAGTTGGGCATGCAGGTACGCTAGATCCGCTGGCAACTGGTTTGCTGGTTTTGTGTACTGGTAAGGCTACCAAACAGATAGAACTATTTCAGGAAAAGGAGAAAGAGTATATAGCCACACTAAAACTGGGAGCAACCACTCCTTCTTTCGATATGGAAACTCCTGAAGATAGTTCTGCAGATTATTCTTATATAACAACACAACTGATTGAAAATTCCCTGCAAAAGTTTATTGGAGAAACGGAACAGGTTCCACCAATTTTTTCTGCGGTTAAAGTAAAAGGGAAAAGAGCTTTCGATTATGCAAGAAATGGGGAAGAATTAAAACTTCAGCCGAAAAAGATTGTTATTGGAGAGATTGAAATAACAAAAGTGGAATTGCCCCTTATACAAATAAGGGTGGTTTGCAGTAAAGGTACATATATACGTGCATTGGCCCGCGATTTAGGAGAAGAACTAAGATGCGGTGCTTATTTAACTGATTTGCGAAGAACAAGAATAGGTAAGTTTAAAGTAGAAGATGCTTTTTCCATAAATTTTTTTCTTGAAAATATGGATTCATTTGAAACTGTTCAGAAAACGCCACGTATAACGGAATCTTAAATTAACCAGATCTGCCTTTCTGATTAACATTTTCACAAAAAGGAGAAATAAATTAAAAATGACGACATATGAAGCTATCGAAATTCAAGTATGATTTAGATGAAAAGAAAATTGCTCTTCATCCCGCCCAGAACAGAGATGAATCAAAATTAATGGTGCTGGACAGGGCTACTAAAAAAATTGAACACCGACTTTTTAAGGACTTGCTTGATTATTTCGATGATAAAGATGTAATGGTATTTAATGATACCAAAGTTTTTCCTGCACGGTTATATGGAAACAAAGAGAAGACCGGGGCAGAAATTGAAGTATTCTTGCTGCGAGAGTTAAACAGAGAACAACGGCTTTGGGATGTACTGGTAGACCCGGCACGTAAAATAAGAATTGGAAACAAACTTTATTTTGGTGAAGATGATTTATTGGTCGCTGAAGTTATAGACAACACCACTTCCCGTGGTCGTACCCTGCGTTTTCTTTTTGACGGCCCGTATGACGAATTCAAAAAAACATTATATGGTTTGGGGGAAACTCCGCTACCTAGGTTTATTAATCGGCCGGTAGAGCCAGAAGATACTGATCGTTACCAAACAATTTTTGCAAAGCACGAAGGAGCTGTTGCTGCTCCAACAGCAGGACTGCATTTTAGTCGTGAGTTACTCAAAAGGCTTGAAATTAAGGGAATCGATTTTACATATATAACACTGCACGTGGGGTTGGGGAATTTCAGAAGTGTAGATGTAGAGGATCTTACAAAACACAAAATGGATTCGGAACAAATCTGGATTCGAAATGAAGCTTGTGATGCAGTGAATAATGCCAAGGGCGAAAAGAAAAATGTGTGTGCAGTTGGCACAACGGTTATGCGTACACTGGAAAGCTCAGTTTCAACACAAGGTTTCTTAAAACCTTTTGAGGGGTGGACAAATAAATTTATTTTTCCTCCTTACGAGTTTAGTGTTGCCAACCGGATGATTACCAATTTCCATTTACCTTACTCTACTCTTTTAATGATGGTGGCTGCTTTTGGTGGTTACGATTTTGTAATGGAAGCATATAAAACTGCATTAAAAGAAAATTATAATTTTGGGACATACGGAGATGCTATGTTGATTTTATAGTAGCAACTCAAAAATATTTTGACCACGGAAGCAATAGTTTTCGTGGTTTTTTTGTTTTATAAAAACATATATTAACCAAAAGAAGCGTAATGAAAAAAATTATTTCCCTCATATTTATTCTGTGCTCAGTATCCGCAATGGCGCAAAACGATACTAGCAATACCCGTTATATTGAAGTGAAAGGAAACGCTGAAATGGAAGTGGAACCTGATGAAATAATTGTAGATATAACAATAGAAGAGTACTGGAAAGAGGAGTTCGAAAAGAAGAAGGACTTTGAAGATTATAAAAATAAGGTACCACTGGCAATTATTGAAGATGACCTCATTAAAAACCTCCAAAAGGCAGGGATTAAAAAAGAGGATATTGTTGTGAAAAATTTAGGAAACTACTATCGTTACAAAGGGAAAGAATTTCTATTTAGTAAGCAACTAGAGATTGATGTTACGGATTTATCAAAAATTAATGATTTGATGCAGCTGGCCGATGCAAAAGGAATAAAGTCAATGCGAATTGCAGAACTTAAACATTCCGATATGGACAAGTTTGAGCAGGATGTGAAGAAACAGGCTTTGTTAAATGCCAGGGAGAAGGCAAAGTATCTATTGGAATGCATTGGAAGTGAATTAGGCGAAATTCAATCGGTTGTTGAATTAACAGACAGTTATTCCAGACCAATGATGGCAAAAACAATGCTAATGTCGGCAGAGTCGGGAACACAAAGTATTGATCAGATACAAAATTTAACCATATCATATCAGGTGTTGGCAAGGTTTGAAATAAAATAATCTGACTTGCATTGTAAAAAGAAAGCAAAGCATTTCTTAATCATATTTTTTATCTTTCGGCAAATTTTAAACAAATGGCGAAATTTAATGTGCCGAAATGTTTGGTTTGTGGAGAGAGCTCTTTTTCTCCATTTTTAAACTGTACTGACTTCTTTGTATCTGGGGAAACATTTCAAATTAAAAAATGTGATAGCTGTGGTTTTAAAATCACAAATAGTATTGAAGATGAAGAAAATATATCGCCCTATTATCAATCGGAAGAATACATTTCGCATTCCAATACATCCAAAGGGTTAGTTAATTCTACTTATCATCAGGTAAGGAGTTTTATGGTCAAGCAAAAACGGCGTTTGGTACAAAATACTACCGGATTAAAAAAAGGTACGCTGCTGGATGTTGGCACCGGAACTGGGTTTTTCCCTTATGAAATGAAGAAGAAAGGCTGGCAGGTTACTGGTACTGAAAAAAGTGAGGATGCACGCTCTTTCGCTAAGAAAGAATTTGACTTGGCTTTGCTACCTTCTGAAGCGCTTTTCTCTCTTCAGGAAGGCCAGTTTGATGTTATAACTCTTTGGCATGTGCTTGAGCACATTCATCAATTGGATAATAATATGATAACTTTCTCTAAACTTCTAAATAAAAAGGGAAAGTTAATAATCGCTGTACCCAACCATCTGTCGTATGACGCTTTGCATTACCGTGAATTCTGGGCAGCCTGGGACGTTCCCCGCCATATTTGGCACTTTTCCCCTAATCAAATGAAAATGTTTGGAGAAAGATACGGTTTCAAACTTGCGAGTGTGCATACCATGCCGTTTGATTCTTTTTATGTATCACTGCTAAGCGAAAAATACAAGAAATCTAAATTTAGCCTTGTGAAAGGTCTTTTTCATGGTTTTATTTCCTGGTTCACCAGCATGTTTAAACCGGGCAAATGCAGCTCTGTAATTTATGTTTTTGACAATACACCGAAATAAGCTAACTGTTTTAGTAGTTTTGCTTCCTGCTTTTCATTAATTCCTTTCGTCGTTCTCGTACAATATCCAATGTTGCAATCATTAAAACAGGCACTTTTGTAAACAATAAAAAAAAGGAAGGGTAGGATGAAAAAATGAAAGGACAACCGCAATAAGAGCAGTTATAATGTCAAGGTTGCACATTAGCTGAAAACGTCTCTTTAATAAATCCCCCAACCCAGAATTATCTGTGAATTTTTTTCTGATTACTGTATAATACCAGATGAGACTTTGTAATGTAGTTACCATAAAGACGTTCAGGCTATAAAGGAAGATGGCTGGAGAATCGCCAAAATGTGTAATTAGAACTGAAGTAGTAAATGGCAATGTTACAATAAAAAAATCGTGATGTGTTTTCCAGAAGCCGGCGATGTTAATAAACGAAAGGGTAAAGGCTAAAATATTTTTCCACGGAATTATCAGATGAATAAACGAAAGATGTGCTCCGGGAGGTACATCCAGTTTTAAATTTAGTGCCAGCAAAGTTATTGCAATGCAACAATTGCGTCGCCAAAGAAAAGCATACGGTCAAAAGCAATTTCTTTTTTAAAAGCATCCTTCTTCATTTAGTCGAGGTTTGTTTCCATTAGACAGATACAATTTAGTTCTTCAAAAATTTACAATTTGCGATAGAACTTTATTCCCCGATTAAGCTGTTATTTTTGAAAATAGAAGTCAGACATTCTTAATTTAACGTGTAATCAAACAAATTACCACCTTCACTACCCACAACCAGGTAGAGGCTTCCTGAGTCATCTGACATTTTGCCAATACTAAATTCGCTGTTTCCTTGCAGTGGAAAGCCTTCGTGAAGCTTACCGTCAGGATTAAACAAATAAATACGGTTTGCATCAGAATCTACAATTCCTACTTTTTTTACTTTAGGGCCAAATGAGTAAATATTGGGTTGATATTTAACTGGGTTCTTGAATTTTTCATTATATAGTTTTTTCCCGTTTTCATCCATCACTGTCATCTCATTTCCATCTACAAAAACAAAATCGGGTACCCCATTTCCATTCAAATCGTCACAGGTAAAGAAATGTTTTGCACTAAACTTTCCTGTTTTCTTCTCAGTATATTTTCCGTTGAAGAATATATAATATACTTTTCCTTCTATATCGGTCGCTACAATTTTAGGCATCCCATTCTCATTCAGAACCAGCGGATTTCTTGAATTCTCAAAACGCGCCTCGGTAGTTACACGAGTCCTCCCTTTTCTGTCCAGTATATAAATCCTCGATTTGTCTTTAAACACAATAAAGTCTTTTCTGTCTATCCTGAAATGTTGAACTGGTGTTGTTACAGGAAAATCAGTCAGCCCAAATTCCCAGCCGGAAACTACCTTTCCTGAATAATCGTAAGCATACACTTTTTTATCCTCGCATGCCACAAAATATCTGTAATTACGAGTTTTATCATAATCAAAAACAGCTACAGCATTTGTTGCCGGAGAGCGGAATTTTACAGGGAAATGCGCTACATTATTGCCATCACGATCTATCAGGTACAATTGATTTTTTGTATTAAACAGGTACTGTAATTTTCCATTTTTATAATAATCTATCTGGAAAATTTCGCCTATAATAGGTTCGTTTAAAGGAACGGTCCAGCGAACTCTTCCTTCGTTGGTCACCTGATGCAATTTGTTTTGAGCATCCTGTAAAATTACTTCTCTGTTTTTCCTGTCATTGTGATTTATTACCATTTCGGGTTTAAAATTGATTGGACTCCCGATATTACTTTGCCAGGTAGTTTGCGCTTCTTCTTTTGCATGTTGGTTATACATTAAATACATGGAGTTAAAGAAGATATCTTTATCATGAATAACCTGCCAGTTTACGGCCTGAAATTTACGAGCCAATTCCTCATTTGCTCTCAAACGTTTTGATATTTCAGGGCTAAAGACTTCATCAACCAGCCCAAAGGCACGGTTAATATCTACATATACATTTATATTTGCCCGTTTTACCAGGTTTTGTTGAAAATGCAAATATTGCATGTCTTTTGCTAAAGTGGCGTCAAGTAACATGCTATGCAAATATTGCTGTAGCCCTTCCTTAGTGTTGGAAAAAACCATGTAATTTCCATTGAATGCCACATAATTGGCGCTGGCAAACGTAAATGGTTTGCCCAGCCATATTCCCGGGAACGAAGGATAAGGGAATTGATAAATGGTATATTTCGTTTCGTTATCAACAGAATATTGCGACATCAGGGAATTTATATCAATCTTCCTTCGCGAGGCATAATTTCTAAGAAAAATATTTAGTTGTTCTTCTGCCGCAGAGCGTCCTTCCGTATGAATAATAAACAAGGTAGTTTTATCCGATGGTTCAACAGGAATTGTTGTTGACGCCACTATCACCTCATTTTTTACAATCTGTTTTAAAAAGTCTTTAAAATCAACTCTACCGCCTGACTCAATTTTCTTTATTTGCTCTTCACGTTTGTAATATTTCTGCGAGTGTACATAAAACTTTTCCAGATTTTCGAGAAACTTATCTTTTTCTGAAAAAGTATAACTGCAAAAAAAGGATGTATTCTGAGGTAATACTTTATCGGCTTCAAAACGCACAGCTTCCTGTCCATTAAAAACCGATAAAAAATGATTGAGAGAATCGTCGGCAGTTGAAATACCGTTAAGTGCAATTTCATTGTCGTCAAACTCCAAATCCAGTTCGCTCCAGGCAGCAAAATGCTGAAATTCTTTTACACTACTCTGATAACGAGAACGAACTGTTTCCCCAAATTCATTCACTTTTTCTTCTGATTTTCCATTCATCCATGCAGCCAGCAAATCCTGGAAATATTTATGATTAATGTACCAGGAAATATCTGACTGAGAAGTGGCCGTTTTATTAACTTCAAGAAAATACGGATTATTGACAATATTCGTTGAATTCAGCTGTCTGATGGATTGTTCTACCAGAATAGCACTAGTCGCGGCTATAAACAGTCCACCGGAGAAACAATAATATATTGATTGTTTCTCTTCCGTAGATGGTATGATGGTAGATATTTTGTATCCGTTGTAATCACGGGTTTCATATTTGTAATGCGCCACAGGGAAAAGTTGATGCAAAAGTATTTCAATCGCTTTTCTTTTATTATTGTTATCCGTCTTTTTTATTAGTAGCGGAACTAAATCGGTTTTTCCGGAAAAGGAAAAGGCAAGAATAAAAGGTTCGCTTCGTAATCCATTTTGAATCTCTTTATTTCCCTCAATTAGCGTATCAAGTTGCTGCAGTTGGGAAAAAAATATATCCGATTTCCCATTTTCCATTAATTGTTGTATCACTGGATTTTCAAACGGAATGGATTTTAATGAACTGAATTCAGCAAAAATCGGGGACGTAACAGGAACTGCTTTGTATACGGAAGTCTCTTTGGTAAACGTGATTTCATCTTTGGTAAAATAGATAAAACCTGCTACTACAATAAGTGCCAGTATTGAAAATATTATAAGATTTCGTTTCATTTTTCCGAAGATTTAAACAAAAATACAAAATAGAACAGGCTATTAATGGATTTTTTCTTTTTATAAATGAAATGTAGACTGTTAATAAACTGCTGAAAGTAGGCGGCTTCGTTTTTTCATTGCAGTAATGAACGCAGAAACCAACAAAAAAGGCCGGAAAACTACCGACCTTTTGCTTATTTCGTATGAATATATCTTAAAGATGTTTAGCTACTTCTATTTCCTGGAATGGTTCAATGTGGTCTCCAACTTTAATATCGTTGAAATTTTCAATGTTTAATCCACATTCATAACCGTTCTTCACCTCTTTTACATCTTCTTTAAAACGTTTTAGTGAGCCTAAATTCCCGGTGTAAATAACAATGCCATCGCGAATAATCCTTATTTTCGAGTTTCTTGTTACTTTTCCATCACGAACGATACATCCGGCAACTGTTCCGACCTTTGTAATTTTAAATGTTTCAAGAACTTCAACAGTTCCCATAATTTCTTCTTTAATATCAGGCGAAAGCATTCCTTCCATCGCGGCTCTTATCTCATTTATTGCATCATAGATAATTGAATAAAGGCGAATGTCAATTTGTTCTTTCTCGGCAATCTTACGAGCGTTTAACGAAGGACGAACCTGGAACCCAATTACAATTGCTTCAGACGCAGCAGCCAGCAAGATGTCAGATTCAGAAATTTGTCCAACCGCTTTGTGCTTGATATTTACCTGTATTTCTTCTGTTGATAATTTAATCAATGCATCAGAAAGTGCTTCAATAGAGCCATCCACATCTCCTTTCACAATAAGGTTTAATTCCTGGAAATTTCCGATAGCAATCCGTCGACCAATCTCATCAAGCGTAATATGCTTTTGCGTGCGTAATCCTTGCTCGCGAGCCAGTTGTTCACGTTTGTTGGCAATATTTCTTGCATCCCTTTCATTTTCCATTACATTAAACTTGTCTCCTGCCTGAGGAGCTCCATTTAATCCAAGAATAATGGCGGGTTGTGCAGGGCCTACTTTATCAACTTTTTGATTTCGCTCGTTAAACATTGCTTTTACGTGTCCGAAATATTGCCCGGCAAGAACAATATCTCCTACTGCCAATGTTCCACTTTGTACCAATAGCGTAGCAACATATCCACGGCCACGGTCAAGTGACGATTCTATTATGGTTCCGGTTGCATTTTTGTCAGGATTAGCTTTTAGCTCAAGCATTTCTGCCTCAAGCAACACTTTTTCCATTAACTCATGTATATTGACACCTTTCTTTGCTGAAATATCCTGAGACTGATATTTTCCTCCCCATTCTTCAACTAAGAAATTCATATTAGCCAGCTCTTCCTTAATCTTTTCAGGATTAGCGCCTGGTTTATCGATTTTATTTATGGCAAACACAATGGGCACACCAGCAGCTGTTGCGTGGTTAATCGCTTCTACTGTTTGTGGCATCACATTATCATCAGCAGCTACAATAATAATAGCGATATCTGTTATCTGAGCACCACGGGCACGCATAGCGGTAAATGCTTCGTGTCCAGGTGTGTCAAGGAAAGTAATCATTTTTCCATCACTCAGTTTTACGTGATATGCTCCGATATGCTGCGTAATTCCTCCTGCTTCACCTGCAATCACGTTCGTGCTTCGGATATAATCGAGCAATGACGTTTTCCCGTGGTCAACATGTCCCATTACTGTAACTATTGGTGGGCGAGATATTTGATTTTCGTCGTTATCTTCCTCCACATCATCAATAGCTTCCTGAATATCAACACTTACGAATTCAACTGTATGTCCAAATTCTTCTGCTACTATCGAAAGTGTTTCTGCATCTAACCTTTGGTTGATAGATACAAATAAACCAAGGCTCATACATGCTGATATAATTTGATTGACGCCTACATCCATCATGTTTGCTAACTCACTAACAGACACAAATTCTGTAACTTTCAGTACTTTCTTTTGTTCATTTTGTTTTTCAAGGTCTGCCTGTAATTTTTCAGTGTAAGCGGCTCTTTTATCCCGTCTGTGTTTTGATCCTTTTGATTTTCCTTTGGCTGTTAATCTTGCAAGGGTATCTTTTATTTGCTTTTGAACATCTTCTTCGTTAACTTCCTTTTTCAAAGGTCGTTTTTTCTTCGCTCCCTGCTTATTTACCTGGAAGTTGCCTTTGGGACGTTCTCCGCCCTGCTGTTTATTATCAAAGCTAACTTTACCATTATCCTTGATAATTCTTTTTCTTTTCTTTTTGTTTGAATTGTGATCCGATGAAGATTGCTGTTTCCTTTCCGGCAGGTCAATTTTCCCGACAACGGTAGGTCCATTCAGTTTCCCTACATTTGCTTTTATTACTTCGGGCCTGTTACTTCTTCCAGATTTTTCATCCTGGTTAGCTCTTACTTGTTGTTTTGCAGTAACTCTCTGCTTCATGCGCTCTTTGCGCTCTTTTTCTTTTTCTTCCCTGGTTTTTTTTGCAGGCCGTGTTTTTTGGTTGATATTTTGTAAATCAATTTTACCAACAACCTTTACTTCCTCTACCTTTGGGATTTCAGTTTGTATCAATTCTTCAGTTTTTTCTTCCTTTTTTTCTTTTTGGGGTTCGGGTTTCTTTTCTTCTACCGGTTTTGGGGTAGGTTCTACCTTTTTTTCTTCTTTCTTTTCCGGTTCTGTATCTTTTTTCGGATCCTTTTTAACTTCAAATCTTTGAACCGGCTTTTGTTCTTCTTTTTCCTTTACAACTGCCTGTTGTTCCACCTTCTTCTCTTCTTCTTTCTTTTCTTCCTTTTTAGGTCTGGCAATTGCATCCAAATCAATTTTACCTACTACCTTTATTTTATCCTCGGGTTGCTTAACCTCTTTTTCTTTTTGAGGTTCTTCATCCTTTGGTTCTTCTGCCTCCGGAGTAACTTCTGTTTTTTCCGGCTCTGCTTTTTTCTCTTCTTTTTTAATAACTTCTATAGGATTTTTCTTCTCTTCCTTTTCCGGTTCTTCTTCAGAATCTTCCGATTTATCAATAGATATTACCTCTTTTTTAGGGCGGTTGCTTTTCAAACTTATTTTCTCTGATTCTTTTTTTAGGGATACATCAGTTTTATATTCACCTTCAAGAAGCATAACAGCTCCTTCTGATACTTTAGTATTCGGATTTGAATCTATATCAAAACCTTTTTTATGCAAAAATTCAACAATTGTATGAATACCTACGTTAAATTCCCTTGCAAGTTTGCTAAGCCTTGTTGTCTTGCCTGATACCATAAAAAACCTTTTTTCCTTTCTTAATCCAAATGCCAAAGTTTACTATACAACCGCAGCCTAATATTTACTGCTAATGTAATTCAATTTTAGCGTTTTTGTTATTCAAATTCCGACTTGAGAATTTTCAAAACATCGTCAATGGTTTCTTCTTCAAAGTCGGTGCGTTTAATCAATTCATTACGAGGGATATTCAACACGTTTTTCGCAGTGTCACATCCTATCGCTTTTAATCCGTCTATTACCCAATCTTCAATCTCATCAGCAAATTCATCCAGATTTACATCTTCTTCATCTTCTTCCATTTCGCGGTATACATCAATTTCGTAACCGGTTAGCTGGCTGGCCAATCGAATATTTAATCCTCCTTTCCCGATGGCAAGAGAAACTTCTTCCGGCCTGAGGTAAACTTCTGCTTTTTTTGTTTCTTCAATAATTTTTATTGAGTTAATTTTAGCAGGATTTAACGCACGCTTAATAAAGAGTTGAATATTTGCTGAATAATTTATTACATCTATATTTTCATTACGTAGCTCACGAACAATTCCATGAATACGCGATCCTTTCATTCCCACACATGCTCCAACCGGGTCAATTCGTTCGTCGTAGGATTCAACAGCAACTTTTGCTCTTTCTCCCGGAACGCGGACAATTTTTTTAATTGTAATTAACCCGTCAAAGATTTCCGGGATTTCGAGTTCAAACAAACGTTCCAAAAATACGGGTGCTGTTCTTGACAAAATAATCAGCGGGTTATTGTTGCGCAGTTCCACTTTATAAACAATGGCTCTAACTGCATCTCCTTTTCTAAAATAGTCAGAAGGAATTTGTTCTGATTTTGGAAGTATCAATTCATTTCCTTCATCGTCCAGAATCAGAATTTCTTTTTTCCAAATCTGATAAACTTCGCCGGTAACTATATCGCCAATCTTATTTTTGTATTTACCATAGATATGATCCTTTTCCAGTTCCAGAATCTTACTGGCCAGGTTTTGCCGTAGATTTAAAATGGCACGACGACCAAAATCGGCTAGTTTTACTTCATCTGTAACTTCTTCGCCAACTTCATAGTCTTTGTCAATCTTTAATGCTTCGGTCAAGGTAATCTGCAAATTTGGCTCTTCCAGTTTGTCGTCTGCAACAACTTCCCTGTTTCTCCAAATTTCAAAGTCACCTTTATCAATGTTTATAATAACATCGAAATTTTCATCGGTACCAAACTGCCTGATCAGCACACTACGGAAAACGTCTTCAAGAACGCTCATCATAGTAACCCTGTCAATGTTCTTCAGCTCCTTGAATTCGGCAAAAGTATCAATCAGGTTTATATTTTCCATTTCAAATCAATTTATTTAAATGAAATAACAGCTTTCGCACTTTTTATTTCGTCGAATTTTAAATTATGCTTTTCTACAATTAATTGTTTCTTTTTGTGCCCTTCTACTTTCTCCCGTTTCGATGTTTCGAGCACAAATCCATCATCGTTTGTTTCTATAATCACACCGGAGAGAAAAACATCCTCAGATGTCATAACTTCTACTTCTTTGCCTTTATACTTAATGTATTGCTCTTTTACTTTAAAACTTTCTGTTAATCCCGGCGAAGAAACCTGCAATTCAAAATCTTCTTCCTCCCTGTCGAGGCTATGTTCTACATGCCGGCTTATTTCAATGCATTTTTCTATGGTAAGCCCCTCGAAGCTATCTACAAATATATGTATAATATTACTTGTGCTTACCGACACATCAACCAGAAACAAACTGCTATCCAGTTTTTCTTTTACAAGTTCTAAAACCTTTGTTTTTGCAATCATTAATATTCAGTAACAAAATAGGGAACCAGAGGTCCCCTAAACAGGTTTTTATAAAAATCTTCGCAAAAATAATAATTTTCTTCATTAAAAGCAAAAAACACGAGCGTTATAAAGTGCTGATTTTAAACAAAAAATATTTCTTGAGAATTATTGGCGAAAAACAAAGCTTTGAGATCAATGTTTTCTTTTATTGCAGATATTTGCTGCATAAGGAATACACATTTTTGTATTTAGTAAAGTTTTGTATTTTTAACGCATTAGAGTAAACTATTTATTCGTTGAGTCAATTGCCTGTAAATAAAAAGAAAATTATTAATGACCCGGTGTTGGGTTTTATTAATTTACAATCCGAGTTGGTCTTTGATTTACTAGAACATCCCATTTTTCAGAGATTAAGACGTGTTAAACAATTGGGACTTTCATTTCTGGTTTTTCCGGGAGCAAACCATTCGCGTTTTGAACATGCCGTAGGAACCACTCACTTAATGCGGCAGGCAATTCATGTACTCCAATTAAAAGGGCATGTAATTACCAGTGAAGAAGCAGAGGCTGTTACCGTTGCAATTTTACTTCACGATATTGGCCATGCTCCGTTTTCTCATGTTCTGGAAAATACGTTGGTAGAAATTTCACACGAGGAAATTTCATTAATGCTAATGGAAGAATTAAACCGTGAATTTAATGGGAAATTAGATTTAGCAATTGATATATTTACCAACCGATATAAGAAATGCTTCTTACATCAGCTGGTATCCAGTCAATTAGATATAGACAGAATGGATTACCTCAGTCGCGATAGTTTTTTTACCGGCGTTACAGAAGGAGTTGTTGGAACGGATCGTATCATAAAAATGCTAGATGTAAGCGAAGATCGACTTGTAGTTGAAGTAAAAGGAATCTATTCTATTGAAAAATTTCTGATTGCCCGCCGGTTAATGTATTGGCAGGTTTACCTTCATAAAACAGTTGTTACAGCAGAATTCCTATTGATTAATGTGTTAAAACGAGCACGCGAACTGATAATAGAAGGACAGTCTATTTTCACCACACCTACACTTAATATTTTTCTTAACTATAATATTACAAAAGAGACATTCGACAAAAACGAACAAATTGAAGGCAGAAGTATTTTTGATTGGTTCTCGATGTTAGATGACAGTGACATCCTTATCTCTGTAAAGGAGTGGCAGTTTCATTCTGACTTGGTGCTATCTACATTGGCAAAAAGCATTACAAACCGAAAGCTTTTTCGTAATAAGATACAGGAAAAACCTTTTTCCAAAGAGTGGGAAGAAAAGATGCTTGAACAAATTTCCGAAAGGATTACCCACGATGAAAATATGGCTCACTATTTTTTAGTAGGTGGTGAAATAACCAACAATGCACTTAACCGTCACAATGAAAATATACATATCTTATATAAAGATGGAAAAGTAAAGGATATCCGCCAGGCATCAGACATTAATCTGTCTGCCTTGACCAAAACCGTACGCAAATATTTTGTGTGTTTTCCGAAAGAATTGGACTTTTATTAGTTAAAACCTATATTTGCATCGCTTAAAAAACAAATGAATGGAATTCAAAGCTACAGACATTGCCCAATTCCTTAACGGTGAAGTTGACGGAGATGGTAGTGTTAAAATTTCGAATGTTTCGAAGATTGAAGCAGGCAAGCCGGGAACTCTCGCTTTTCTGGCCAATCCAAAATATGAACATTATATATATGATACAAAAGCCTCGGCAGTACTGGTTAATAAAAGTTTTGAACCTCGGGAGTCCATTCAGGCGACACTTATTAAGGTAGATGATGCTTACCAGGCATTTGCTTCTTTGCTTGAACTTTATATTCAGGAAAAAACAAATCAAAAGCGAGGAATTGAACAGCCCAGTAGTATTACACCAACGGCAACTATAGGTGAAAATATTTATCTCGGTTCTTTTGCTTATATCGGGCAGCATTCCAAAATAGGAGATGATGTAAAGATTTATCCGCAGGTTTTTATTGGAGAGAATGTTGTAATTGGAGATAACTGTATAATTTATGCAGGCGCAAAAATATATGATGATTGTGTGATTGGGAATAATTGCATTATCCATGCAGGAGTTGTGATTGGTTCTGATGGTTTTGGTTTTGCCCCGCAAAAAGATGGTAGCTACAAAAAGATTCCTCAAATAGGAAATGTGATAATAGAAGATAACGTTGAGATTGGAGCAAATACAACTATCGATTGCGGAACAATGGGCTCAACTATAATTAGAAAAGGGGTAAAACTGGATAATTTGGTTATGGTAGCCCATAATTGTGAAATTGGAGAAAATACAGTAATTGCTTCTCAGTCTGGAATGGCAGGTACTACCAAGGTGGGTAAAAATTGTCGTTTTGGAGGACAGGTTGGACTGGCAGGGCATTTAACGATTGGAGATAATGTACAAATAGGTGCACAATCAGGCGTTGCAGCCTCTGTGAAAGATAATGAAACCCTGTTTTTATCGCCAGCTTTTGAACATAAAGAAGCCATAAAGGCTGCAATTGTATTCAAAAGATTACCTCAAATAGATAAAGAAGTGCGGAAGCTTCAGAAAGAAATAAAATCATTGAAAGAAAACAAGTAGCTTTGACAATAAGAAAGTTATGGCGGTAAAACAAAAAACTTTAGCAAGTTCATTTAAAATTAAGGGGAAGGGTTTACACACGGGAGTTAATGTAACAATGAACTTTTTACCGGCCCCTGAAAACCATGGATTCAAATTTAAAAGAGTTGATCTTGAAGAACAGACAATAATTGACGCTGATGTTGATTTGGTTGTTGATACTTCCAGAGGCACTCTGCTTGAAAAAGATGGAGCTCGCATTGGAACAATTGAGCATGCACTTGCGGCATTGATTGGTATGGACCTGGATAATGTCCTCATTGAAGTGAATAATGAAGAAGCTCCGATTATTGACGGTAGTTCCAAATATTTTGTAGAGGCTATTGAAAAAGCCGGCATTATAGAACAGAATGCTGAACGCGAGTTTTTCGAAATAAGTGAAAAGATTGAAGTCTTTGATGAAAAAACAGGATCGCATATTGTTGCTCTCCCTGATGATGATTATCGGCTAAACGTCATGATTTCCTTTAATTCACACGTTCTTAACAACCAATTTGCAACGTTAAATTCTATTCGCGATTTCAGAACGGAAATTGCCAATTGCCGGACCTTTGTATTTTTGCATGAGTTGGAGCCTTTGATGAATCTGAACCTTATTAAAGGAGGAGATTTGGATAATGCAATTGTAATAATCGACAGAGAAGTTGGGCAGGAAGAATTGAATCGGCTGGCAGATCTTTTCATGCATGAGAGAGTAGAAGTGAAGCCACAGGGAATTCTCAATAACCTTGAATTGCACTTTGATAATGAATGTGCACGTCATAAATTGTTGGATGTAATAGGGGATTTGTCTTTATGCGGAAAGCACATAAAGGGAAGAATCATCGCTACCAAGCCTGGGCATGGTGTTAATACAAGTTTTGCCAAGGCTTTGAAAAAGGCATACATGCAAACCAGTGATGCTATTCCTCATTACGATCCGGATGTCCCGCCGGTAATGGATGTGAAAAAAATTAGGGAATATCTACCTCATCGGTATCCGTTTTTAATGGTCGACAAAATTATTTCTGTTACCGAAAAGGAAATTATTGGGGTAAAGAGTGTAACCGTAAACGAACCTTTTTTTCAGGGGCATTTCCCGGGAGAACCACTTATGCCTGGTGTACTGCTTGTTGAAGCAATGGCGCAAACAGGTGGATTGCTTGTTTTAGGCCGTAAGCAAGGTAAATATTCTACCTACTTTATTCGCATTGATAATGTTAAATTCAGAAAAAAAGTAGTGCCAGGAGACACTCTGATTTTTAAATTAACATTAACTTCGCCCATTCGGAGAGGAATCGCTAACATGAAAGGAGTTACTTATGTGGGAAGTAAAGTTGTTGCTGAAGGCGAATTTATGGCTCAAATTGTAAAACAGACAGAAGAATAATTCAGAAATAGAAATATGAAACAACCACTAGCGTATGTGCACCCTGATGCAAAAGTCGCAGACAACGTTGTAATAGAACCTTTTGTTTCTATAGATCACGATGTTGTAATTGGAGAGGGGACCAGAATCGGTTCAAGTGTAACCATTCTTCCCGGAACCAGAATAGGGAAAAATTGTAATATTTTTCCGGGTGCCGTTATTGGGGCAATTCCTCAAGACCTGAAATTTAAAGGAGAATATACAACTGTTGAAATTGGAGACAATAACACCATCCGGGAAATGGTAACCATTAACCGGGGAACAGCATCAAAAGGAAAAACCGTTGTTGGAAATGGCAATCTAATTATGGCGTATGTGCACATTGCACACGATTGTCGGTTGGGTGACCATATTATATTAGGTAATAATACACAGTTAGCAGGCGAAGTAGTTGTTGATGACTGGGCTATTATATCGGGCATGACAGGAGTTCATCAGTTTTGCCGAGTTGGCTCACATGTAATGATTGGCGGAGGTTCACTTGTACGAAAAGACGTACCTCCATATATAAAAGCAAGTCGTGAACCTTTATCTTACGTTGGGATAAATTCTATCGGACTAAGAAGAAGAAGTGTTGCCAATGAAAAGATTCGTGAGATACAGGAAATATATCGCTACATTTATCAAAAAGGATTAAATACAGCACAGGCCGCTGAGATAATTGAAGCTGAAATGCCTGCCACCCAGGAAAGAGATGAAATCCTTTTATTTGTAAAAGATTCAAAACGTGGAATTATCAGAGGTTATTACCCTGATTAATTCCTGATGAAAATATGTTTGGGAGGCGCCACTTTTTTGAAATGGCGCCTTTTTTATTTTCCATGATCCCATCCTTGCGCCTGCAACGGAATTGCAGTTCCTGTTCCGGTAATCAAATCAGCTCCTTCCTTTTCATTGGTCATATAGCCAATAATTGTAAAATCAGGATCATTCTTAATTTTCTCGTAATTTTCCAGAGAGAGAGTAAATAGAAGTTCATAATCTTCACCACCATTTAATGCTGCTACCAATGGATTTATATTTAGTTCCTCCGCCATTTTTTTTGTTTGAAAATCCATCGGAATTTTATCCTCATATAAATTACATCCCAATTTTGAGTTTTTGCACAGGTGCAGGATTTCTGAAGACAAACCATCCGAGATATCAATCATTGAAGTTGGTTGGATACCCAATTTCTCAAAAGCAGCAATAATGTCGGCACGAGCTTCGGGTTTTAGTTGACGCTCCAAAATATAATCGTACCCCTGCAACTGAGGTTGAATATTTTGATTCACTTTAAAAACTTCATTTTCACGTTCAAGTAACTGTAAGCCCATGTACGCACCCCCCAAATCTCCTGTAACGCAAAGCAGGTCATTGTTCTTTGCCCCATTTCTGAATACCGCCTTTCCTTTTTCCACTTCTCCAATAGCTGTTATGCAAATTGTTAGCCCAGTCATCGAGCTGGTTGTATCTCCTCCTATCAGGTCGATTCCATATTTTTCGCAAGCTAAATACATTCCTGAATATAATTCTTCAACTGCTTCTACAGAAAATTTGCCGGAAATAGCCAGGCTAACCATAATCTGCCTGGGCTTTGCATTCATTGCATAAATATCGGAAAGATTTACAACTACAGCTTTATATCCCAGATGTTTCAATGGAACATACATTAGGTTAAAATGAATTCCTTCAGTAAGCAAATCGGAGGATACAACTACTTGCCGATCTGCATAGTTGAGAATGGCTGCATCATCACCAACTCCTGTTACTGTTCTTTCATTTTTAATTTGAAATTGGCTGGTTAGCCTGTCAATCAGTCTAAACTCACCCAGTTCAGAAATATTTGTTTGCTTTGTTTCTTTATTCATAATTTTTAAATCCGTTCGTTCAATATTACCAATGTCTTTATTTATCCCAAATCGCTTTGTTTGTATTAAGTATAATAAACAATAAATACTAAATTTAATGTTTTAACCCACTTGTTCACTTCATTGTTAATTTCAGACAAAAAGGTATGAAATAACTGTCTGCCGAGGTAAAATTACCTATACTTTTATATCTTTGCAATGATTTTTAAACAGTCCCGTTAAACAGTTGTTATTTTAGATAAAAAGGGAGAAAGATGGAAGCACAGGAAAAAATATTAAACGACGTTACACAAGGAGAATATAAATACGGTTTTACTTCGAATATAGAAACCGACATTATAGAAAAAGGGTTGGATGAAAACGTTATACGTACAATTTGGGAGAAGAAGAATGAGCCTGAGTTTATGTTGAATTTTCGTTTGGAAGCCTTTCGTAAGTGGCAAAAAATGAAGATGCCGAACTGGGCTTATTTAAAAGTTCCGCCAATTGATTTTCAGTCGATAAGTTATTATGCAGCGCCTAAAAAGAAGCCTCAATACGAAAGTTTGGATGAAGTAGATCCGGAATTACTGGAGACCTTTAACAAACTGGGGATTCCGCTGGAGGAACAAAAGCATTTAGCTGGAGTAGCTGTTGATGCAGTGATTGACAGTGTTTCGGTAAAAACTACTTTTAAAGAAACACTAGCCGAACAAGGTATCATATTTTGTTCATTTAGTGATGCGGTAAGAGAACATCCGGATTTGGTTCAGAAATATTTAGGACAGGCAGTTCCGGTTGCCGATAATTATTTTGCAGCTTTAAATTCAGCTGTTTTTAGCGACGGCTCATTCTGTTATGTTCCGAAAGGCGTAAAATGCCCAATGGAACTTTCAACCTATTTCAGAATAAATGCAGCAAATACAGGTCAGTTTGAACGTACATTAATTGTTGCCGACGACGATAGTTACGTAAGCTACCTGGAAGGCTGCACAGCTCCAATGCGGGATGAGAACCAGTTGCATGCTGCGGTAGTTGAGATTATTGCGCTCGACCGTGCAGAGGTTAAATATTCAACAGTTCAGAATTGGTACCCTGGTGATAAAAACGGGAAAGGTGGTATCTACAACTTTGTTACCAAGCGTGGAATTTGCCGCGGCGTTTCTTCAAAAATTAGTTGGACACAGGTAGAAACGGGGTCCGCAATTACATGGAAATACCCCAGCTGTATATTAATTGGTGATAATTCTATTGGCGAGTTTAATTCGGTTGCAGTAACCAACAATCACCAGCAGGCCGATACCGGTTCAAAAATGATTCACATTGGAAAGAATACAAAAAGTACCATTGTTTCAAAAGGTATCTCTGCCGGGAAAAGTGATAATTCTTATCGTGGATTGGTTAAGGTTCTGCCAGGGGCAATCAACTCAAGAAATTTCTCTCAGTGTGATTCTCTGCTACTAAATGATACTTGTGGGGCGCATACTTTTCCATACATTGAAGTAGGAAATAAATCATCGGTTGTGGAACATGAAGCAACGACTTCCAAAATTGGTGAAGACCAGATTTTTTATTGCAATCAGCGTGGTATTGATACTGAAAAAGCAATTGGAATGATTGTTAATGGTTACGCAAAAGAAGTACTAAATAAATTACCGATGGAATTTGCAGTTGAAGCACAAAAATTATTGCAAATTAGCCTGGAGGGCAGTGTCGGGTAAATATCAAAAAGAAGGATAATCAATGTTAAATATGAGGAGAAGCATAGCTTCACACTCAAAATTCCAATACAAAAATGTTATCAATAAAAGACTTATATGTTTCCGTTGAAGGAATGGAAATCTTAAAAGGGATAAACCTGGAAATTAAACCGGGAGAAATTCATGCTATAATGGGGCCCAATGGTTCCGGGAAAAGTACATTGGCCAATGTGCTTGCCGGAAAGGAAGAATATGAAGTAACTGCCGGAGAAGTTACATATTTGGGGAAGGATTTACTCGATATGTCGCCGGAAGATCGTGCACGCGAAGGCGTGTTTCTGAGTTTTCAGTACCCGGTTGAAATACCAGGGGTTCCAATGGTAAACTTCTTAAAAACAGCTGTGAACGAGCAACGAAAATATCTTGAGAAACCTGAATTGACAGCAGGCGAGTTTTTGAAATACATGCGGGAGAAAATGGAGATGGTTGATATGCAAACCAAACTTACCAACCGTTCAGTGAATGAAGGATTTTCGGGAGGAGAAAAAAAGAAGAATGAAATTTTCCAAATGGCATTACTGGAACCCAAACTGGCCATTTTGGATGAAACCGATTCAGGACTCGATATTGATGCACTAAAAACAGTTGCCCATGGAGTAAATGCATTAAGAACCCCGGAAAATGCAACTATTGTTGTTACGCACTACCAACGCTTGCTTGATTATATTGTTCCTGATTTTGTACATGTTTTGTACCAGGGTAAAATTGTAAAATCAGCCGGGAAAGAGCTGGCTTTGGAACTGGAAGAAAAAGGGTACGACTGGATTAAAAAAGAAATTGCTGTTTAATTATGAGTGTTTTAGTAGAAAAAGCGGATTTATCGCTCAAATATACCTCGCATTACAACGAGGTGAAAGACCTTCTTTTTGAAGGTTCTTCTGAAGTACTAAACGCACAAAGAAATAAAGCTTTTCAAAATTTTGTGCTTCAGGGAATTCCTACACGAAAAAATGAGAACTATAAATATACAAACCTGCAACCTCAATTTTTGCCTGATTATAAATTTATTCATCAAAGAGAACAGGTTGAAGCAGATTTAAATGAAGTTTTCCGCTGTGATGTACCGCAATTAGATACGCACCTTACTCTGCTTATTAATGGTTGGTATTATCAGAAAAATAAAGAAGTTGGGCTGCCTGAGGGCGTAATTCTTGCAAGTCTTGAGGATATTGCCAAGAGCAATCCCGAATTAATAGGGAAATATTATGCAAAGATTGCTAAAACAGAGGAAGATCCTCTGGTGGCGTTAAATACAGCATTTGCAAAAGATGGTTACTTTCTGTACGTCCCTAAGAATGTAACAGTTGAGAAACCTTTGCAACTTATCAACCTTCTTCAATCAAACAAAGATACGTTTGCAACGCAGCGTAACCTTATTGTTGTAGAATCAGGAGCAAGTTTACAGTTGTTGTTATGCAATCATACACTTGATTTAAATACATACCTGAGCAATTCGGTAACAGAGATATTTGTGGAAGGAAATGGTCAATTGGATTACTACACACTTCAAAATGAGCATAACAAGGCTACTTCGCTCAACTCTGTATTTATTCAACAGGAAAGAGATTCAAGGGTAACTACACATACTTCGTCATTGCATGGTGGCGTTATTCGAAATAACCTGAAATTTATTCTGAATGGCGAAAATGCAGAAGCTCACATGTTTGGGATGTCATTTCTGGATAAAAAACAGCATGTTGACAATTTTACGCAGGTTATTCATGCGAAGCCAAATTGTATGAGTAATCAGTTGTATAAAAATGTGTTGAACGACCAATCAACCGGAGCTTTTGCGGGCAGAATACATGTAATGCGCGATGCACAAAAAACAAATGCATTCCAGCGCAATAATAACCTGTTGCTTACTGATAATGCAACCATGCAGACTAAACCGCAGTTGATTATTGATGCTGACGATGTGAAATGCAGCCATGGTGCAACCGTTGGCCAGATTGATGAGGAAGCTTTATTTTATTTGCGTGCCCGGGGAATTGGAGAAGATAGAGCTCGTTTAATGATGATGAATGCATTTGCGCATGAAGTTGTACAGGAGATAAAAATAGAAGCTCTTCGTGAGCGAATTGATGATTTGGTTGATAAACGTTTGCAAGGAGAAGTTGCACGCTGCCACGAGTGTGCATATAACTGCGAATGTTAGCCAAATAAAAAATTTTAACTATTCCCGCAGGTTTAAAATAGATGAGCTTGCGGGAATATTTTTTTGCTGTTAAAAATATCTACATTTAGCTTTCTTTAAAGTATTGAAATGAGTTACGATATTCAAAAGATAAGAAGCTATTTCCCCATTCTAAAGCAGAACGTTAATAATAAACCGCTTGTTTACCTGGATAATGCTGCATCTGCACAAAAGCCAGTTCAGGTATTAATGGCAGAAGAGCGGCTTCATAACGATTATTACGGGAATATACACCGGGCGGCACATTTTATGGCAGACAAAGCAACCATTGAATTTGAGGCCGTGCGAATAAAGCTGCAAAAATTTATCAATGCCCCGGTAAGAGAAGAAATTATTTTTACAAAGGGAACAACTGAAAGCGTTAATCTGGTAGCTTACTCTTTTGGCGAGAAATATATTGGAGAAGGTGACGAGATAATCGTTACTGAAATGGAACATCATGCCAATATTGTTCCCTGGCAGTTGGTGGCCGAAAGAAAAAAAGCCAGCGTTGTAAAACTTCCGTTTACCGACTCAGGTGAACTTTCATTGGAGCTGCTGGAGAAGTTAATTACGCCAAAAACCAAAATTATCGCTGTAGCACATGTTTCAAATGTTTTGGGGACTATAAACCCAATTGCTAAAATTATTCAGCTTGCACATGACAATAATGTTGTCGTTTTTGTTGATGGGGCGCAGGCGGTACAACATATTCCTGTAAATGTCCAGGAACTCGATGCAGATTTTTATGCTTTTTCAGCACATAAAATGTATGGGCCAAATGGCGTTGGTGTTTTGTATGGGAAACGGAAATGGCTGGATGAAATGCCCCCTTACCAGGGAGGAGGGGAAATGATTTCTGAAGTTTCATTTGAGAAAACAACATTTAATGAAATCCCCTATAAATTTGAAGCTGGAACTCCTAATATTACCAGTGTAATTGCTTTTGGTGCGGCATTGGACTTAATTGAAAAAACCGGGCTTGAAAACATTGGGCGCTGGGAAAAAGACATACTTAATTATGCCACGTCTGAATTAGAGAGAATTCCGGGAATGATGATCTATGGGGAAGCTCCGGAGAAATCGGGGGTGATTTCATTTAATATTGAGAATGTGCATCCGTATGATATTGGAATGCTGATTGATAAGCTGGGAGTTGCCGTTCGCACTGGTCATCATTGTGCCGATCCGGTAATGCAACATTACAATATTCCCGGAACAGTTCGGGCTTCGTTTGCCATGTATACCACAAAAGAGGAGATTGATATGTTTATCGCAGCCTTAAAAAAGGTTGTTGCAATGCTATGATCGCTTTTCTTCGCTAATATTTTCCTTTTTAATTTTTCTAGGTTCTTTCGGTAGAACGTAGCCTATCAATGCTCCATAGAACGTACTGGTGTGCCAGTTCGATTGAATAGGACAAGTACCTGATGTGCACCCAATAAAATACCAGTAAAGAAATCCGGCCAGCGCCCCAAGAAAAACACCAAGGAGCTTCCATTTGTATCTAAGAATAAACTGTTTCATACAATACAATTTTCACAAAGAAACACACAACTGCTTAAATGATATGTGATTTGAGTCACATTCCCCCTGTGTGCTTCTTTGTAGATTTTATAAAACAGCTACAAGTTTAATTAATAGTTTTTTGCGGCAATTTCAAAATAAGCCTGGTCGTGCATGCAAGCCGGACATTTTTTAGGAGCCACAGTCCCTTCGTGAATAAAACCGCATTTTCGGCATTTCCAAATTACTTTTTCTCCACGTTTAAAAACTTTTCCTTCTTCCAGGTTGGAATACAAAGTACGATAACGTTTTTCATGTTCCTTTTCAACTTTTGCAATTAGCGTGAAGGCTTTTGCAACATCTTTGAATCCCTCTTCCTCTGCAATACGTGCAAATTCAGGATACAAATCAGTCCACTCTTCATTTTCACCTTCAGCCGCAGCCTGCAAATTGTCAAGTGTCGAACTTACAGTTCCTGCCGGATAAGAAGCAGTAATTTCTACCATTCCACCTTCCAAAAAATTGAAAAAACGTTTGGCATGTTGTCTTTCATTTATTGCTGTTTCTTCAAAAATCGCAGCAACCTGTTCCAGACCTTCTTTTCTTGCCTGCTTTGCAAAATAGTCATAACGCATACGCGCCTGAGACTCACCGGCAAAAGCTTTTAGCAAGTTCTGCTCGGTTCGTGTTCCTTTTAGATTATCCATTATCTAAAGATTTTTGATTTTGTTTTTTATAATAAACTACCACAAAGATAGGGCACATTTTAAGCAAATATTAAGTATTGCATAGTTTGTAAAGATTCTTAATATGCATTGGGCGAGTCATTGAAATAAAACAAAAAATTGCGACCTTTGACATTTCTCAAAAGCTAAAACTCATGTCGATAGAAGAAATACAACAGGAAATAATAGATGAATTCTCCATTTATGAAGATTGGATGGACAAATATTCTTATTTGATTGAGTTGGGGAACGATTTGGAAGATTTAGATCCAAAAGATAAAAATGAGCAAAACCTGATAAAGGGATGTCAGTCGAGAGTTTGGTTGGTTGCTGAATTGAAAGATGGCAAAATTTATTTTCGTGGAGAAAGCGATGCTGTGATTGTAAAAGGGCTTGTGGCTCTGCTCTTGCGCGTTGTTTCAGGCAGAACTCCTAAAGAACTTATGGAATCGGATTTGCATTTTATCGATGACCTTGACTTAAAGCAACATCTTTCACCAACCCGTTCCAATGGATTACTGGCGATGGTAAAACAAATTCGCCTGTACGCTGTTGCTTATAACAAGATTTCAGAATGAGGAAGGAGGAATGCGATGGACAAAAGAATTGATTTAATTATAGAGCACCTGAAAGAGGTTTACGACCCGGAAATTCCGGTTAATATATACGATCTTGGGTTAATTTACAATGTAGATGTTGACGAAAATAACAATGCCAATATATTGATGACACTTACAGCACCCGGGTGCCCGGTAGTTGATATATTGATAGATGACGTTACTGAAGCTGGCCGTGCGGTTGAAGGCATTGAAAATGTAAATGTTGAACTCACTTTTGACCCCCCGTGGGATAAATCAATGATGAGTGAAGAAGCCCGCCTGGAACTGGGATTCTTTTAAGAAAAGAAATTCAATACCAATAAAGAAGGAACCGTTCTTGCATAAGGAGCGGTTTTTTTTTATAAATCACTATTTTAGTTCTTCAAATAACATAACCCGATGCCTGTTTCAAATCAAATATCCCTTTCAATAAAAGGCAAGGCAAAAGAACTTGGTTTTCTTGAGTGTGTCATTCTTCCGGTTCAGGAATTAAGCGAAGAAAAAGAACATTTGCAGAATTGGCTAAAAACACAGATGCACGGAGAAATGAGTTACATGAACAGAAATGTTGATAAACGCCTGAACCCTGAGTTGTTATTTGAAAATGCAAAATCCATCATCGTTGTTCTTCAAAATTACTTTCCGGGAAACAAACAGGAAGATACGACTGCCCCTGTTATTTCGAAATATGCATATGGCACCGATTATCACTTTGTAATGAAAGACAAACTGAGAAATTTATTGGAATTTATTCAAAGTGAGATTAAGAATTGTAGTGCTCGTCCGTTTGTTGATTCGGCGCCTGTTTTAGAGCGAGCCTGGGCGCGTAGAGCCGGACTTGGGTGGGTAGGAAAAAACAGCAACCTTATTTCGGTTGAGCACGGCAGTTTCTTTTTTATCGGCGAATTAATAATTGATATTGAATTGCCATATGATTCTCCCAGAATTATTAGTGACCATTGTGGAAATTGCACTCGGTGCATAGATGCTTGTCCTACGAAAGCAATTGTTGCCAACCGGGTTGTTGATGCCCGAAAATGTATTTCTTACCAAACCATTGAACTCAAAAATGAACTGGACGAGAACTTAAAAGAGCAATTTGAAGATAGGGTATTTGGTTGCGATATTTGCCAGGATGTTTGCCCTTGGAATTTAAAATCAAAGCCCCACAATGAACCGGCATTTATTCCCCAATCAAAGTTGCTTCAACTATCAAAAGAGGAATGGTACCAAATGGACAAGCCTCTTTTTAATGAACTCTTTAAAAATTCAGCAGTAAAACGAACCGGTTTTAAGGGACTTAAACGAAATCTTAATTTTATACAGTCATCTGCTGATAGCTAAATACCTGGTTATTTCAACGCCTGCTCTATATCTTCAATTAAATCCTTTACATTTTCAATACCTACAGATAGGCGCATCATGGTATCTCTTATTCCCGCATTTTTTCGTTCTTCCTCAGAGAATTCGCAATAAATTGTGGAATGCGGATGAATAATTAGTGTTTTGTTGTCATTCAGGTTGGTTGCACGCCTAATAATCTGAAGTTTGTTCATAAAAGCAAAACAAGCCTCTTTTGATTCCAAATCAAAAGTCATAATTGATCCCGGAATTCCATTAAAATATTTTTCAGCCATAATATTTCGGGGGTCAGACTTCAGACCAGGGTAGCCAACTTTTTTTACTTTTGGGGTTGATTCAAAAAAAGCACCCATTTTAACGCAATTATTGTAACATCTCTCTACTCTTAATTCCAGAAGATCAAGCCCCTGAATCATGTGTTTTGCCGGCTGCGGAGCCATGCTCCCGCCCGTATTTCTATAAATATTTTTCCGTAGTTTCGAGATAAAAGCGTTGTCGCCAAATTTTTCAGTGTATATCAGAAAATTTGGATTTTGCTCCCACTTATAATTTCCATGGTCAATAATAACTCCACCAAAAGAGGTGCCACCTGAAATATGCTTTGTTGCTGACAAAACTTCAATATTAACACCAAATTTTCCAGCCTGAAAAACATTGGAAGGAGTTATTGTACTATCAGCAATCAATACTAGTCCATTGCGTTGTGCAATTCTGGCGAGCATTTCTATATCGGCAATTTCGAGCTGAGGATTCGTAACTGTTTCAAAATAAATAGCCCGGGTTTTTTCGTCAATTAATTTTTCAATTTCCTGCTCTTTTTTTAAACCGGAAAAGCGAACCTCAATTCCAAATTCGGCCAATGTTTGTTGAAACAGTGTGTAGGTATGGCCAAATAGTTGATTTCCTGAAATAAAATTTTCTCCGGTTTTTAACACTGCCAGCATTGTATTTGAAATAGCCGCCATTCCCGAACTTACTGCCAATGCCCCTTTGCTGTGGGTAAGCGCTTTCATTTTTTGTTCAAAATATTCTACTGTAGGGCTTGATGCACGGGCGTAAGCATGTGCCACATATTCACCTTTGAAATTTGCTTCAATTTCTTCAGCTGAATTAAATACAAAAGCAACCGACTCGTACAATGGCATTTGCAAACTATTGTGAGGATCTTTTTTAGAGAAAGGCACATTTAGCGCCATTGTTGTAAAACCCGGTTTTTTCATTCGTAATTTCTATTTTTATGAAAACGCAAAAAAATACATTTATTCCTCAATCTCCAACTTTCAAGAGGAATTAAAGCAAAGATACTATCCTTTAGCAAGATACAGGTTGAATTAATTTTGAAGTTATTTTTTTAGTTTGTTTGGCAAGAATATTCACATTTTTTCACGCCATTACAACAAATAGTTCAGGTGCTATTTTCTATCTTTATACGAAACAATATAAGAAATATGGAAAGAACACTTCCTAAAATAATACAGGGCGATATGTGGTTAGAGCCTTATGCCGACACAATTTTAAACCGGATAGCAGAAGCCGATAATAAAGAAAAAGAACTAACCGGTGGTGGTTCGCTTTCTGACTTTGCTACCGGGCATCTTTACTTTGGCCTGCACAAAAATAGTGAAGGATGGGTTATCAGGGAATGGTTGCCCAATGCTACATACATTTACCTGATCGGAACTTTCAACAACTGGCAGGAAGAAAGACCATATGTCTTTACTCCTCTGGAAAATGGAGTTTGGGAACTGCAACTACCGAAAGAAGCACTAAAACACGGAGATTTATACGCACTCTCAGTTCATTGGGCTTTGAATTTTGGAAAACGTATTCCTGCCTGGGCTACCCGCGTTGTGCAAGATTCGCAAACACATATTTTTAATGCACAGGTTTGGGCTCCGGAAAGTCCTTACCAATGGAGTACACCGGATTTTCAAAGGTTGCAGGAACCACCGCTTATTTATGAGGCACACATTGGAATGGCAGGAGAAGAAGAACGTGTGCATACATATAACGAGTTTAGGGAAAAAATGCTTCCCCGAATTAAAGCGAATGGATATAATACTATACAACTCATGGCAATTCCGGAACATCCGTACTATGGTAGTTTTGGGTACCATGTATCTAGTTTTTTTGCTGCTTCTTCACGTTTTGGTACACCATACGAATTAAAACAACTTGTAGATGAAGCGCATGGAATGGGGCTTGCTGTAATTATAGATTTGGTTCATTCTCACGCGGTTAAAAATGAAATAGAAGGTCTTGGTAATTATGATGGAACACGCTTTCAGTTTTTTCATGAAGGGGCGAAAGGGGAACACCCGGCATGGGATTCATATTGCTTTAATTATGGAAAAAATGAGGTGCTTCATTTCCTTTTTTCAAATATTAAGTTTTGGCTGGAAGAGTATAAGTTTGATGGTTTCCGTTTTGATGGAGTAACCAGCATGCTCTATTTTGATCATGGACTGGGCAAAGCTTTTACCAATTATAGTGATTATTACGGGTCAAACGTTGATCATGAAGCAACAACCTATCTCAGGTTAGCAAATAAGCTTATAAAACAGGTGAAGCCCAATTCTGTTTCCATTGCGGAAGATATGAGTGGAATGCCAGGGCTGGCAACTCCTGTGGAACATGGTGGCCTTGGTTTTGATTTCCGTATGGCAATGGGAATGCCCGATTTTTGGATAAAAACGATCAAAGAAAAATCAGATGATGAGTGGGAGGTTGGAGATATTTTCTACCAGCTTACATCCAAAAGGTTAGATGAAAAGGTTGTTGGTTATGCCGAATCACACGATCAGGCGCTGGTAGGAGACAAAACGATTATTTTTCGTTTGATTGATAAAGAGATGTACTTCAGCATGCGTAAGGACCAACCCAACATGATTGTAGACCGAGGGATTGCACTGCATAAAATGATTCGGCTTGCAACGGCTTCATCTGCCGGTGGGGCATATTTAAATTTTATGGGAAATGAATTCGGACATCCCGAGTGGATTGATTTCCCCAGGGAAGGAAATGGCTGGTCATATAAACATTGCCGGCGGATATGGAGTATTTCTGAAGATCCGGAACTAAAATTTCATTGGTTGTATGATTTTGATAAAGAGATGATCGCTTTCATACGTGAAAATAAATTGCTCTCTGTTCCTTCGGTAGATTTAATTGTAGCAAACAAACCCGATAAAGTGTTGGCATTTCATCGTGGCCTGTTTCTGTTTGTATTTAACTTTAACCCTACCCAGTCTTTCACTGATTATGGAATTCCGCTGGGGGCCGGAAAATACAGGATTGTATTAAATACAGATTCCGGGCGTTTTGGAGGACACGATTTGGTTGATGAAGATATTAGCTATTATACATTGCCGGTTAAGGGATTAACCAGTCAGCATTACCTGCGTTTGTATCTTCCGGCACGAACTGCTATGGTGTTAAAGAAAATTGATTTTGCAAGAGTTAAATAAATGTCAGAAGTGAAATTTCAAACCATAGTAGATATACCGGAATTTCAATGGAAAACAGGATACGGCAAAAAAAACATGTTTATAGGGTCCTGTTTTACTGAAAATGTGGGAACTCGCATGCTTTCATTAAAATACATTACAGATGTTAATCCTTTTGGCATTTTATATAATCCGGTTTCGGTGGCTAACGGGCTCCGGATTCTCATCGAGAACAAATCTTTTGAAAAAGAGAATCTTTTTGAATATGGAGGTTTATGGCACAGCTTTTTTCATCATGGGAGATTTTCAGCAATTACTCCAGACAAAATACTTTCGAATATAAATCAACAGATAAATCAGTCATCAGCATTTTTTAAAAAAACCGATTTTCTTTTTCTAACATTTGGAACAGCCTGGGTTTATGTATATAAAGAGACAGAGCAAATAGTTTCCAACTGCCATAAAATTCCTGCGAAAGAATTTAAGCGTTTTCGGCTTTCGGTGGAAGCAATTGTAACAGAATACTGCAAATTGCTTTCCGATATAAAAAAGATCAACCCCGGGGTAAAAGTAGTTTTTACGGTAAGCCCAATTCGCCACTGGAAAGACGGAGCAATTGAGAACCAACGGAGCAAGGCAACATTGCTTTTAGCAATCGATGAAATAATACAAAAAGTTGGAGCCGAAACATGCGCTTACTTTCCGGCTTACGAAATTGTAATGGACGAATTACGCGATTACCGTTTTTATGCTGAAGATATGCTACACATCTCAGATGTAGCCATAAAGCACATTTGGGAAATTTTTGAGGGAAAGCTTATTGAAAAGCCAAGTCATAAAATATCGGAACAAGTACAAAAGATAGTAAAAGCAATAAAACACAAGCCGTTTAATCCAACAACAAAAGAGCATCTTACATTTTTAGCACGCTCATTAAAACAAGCGGAAGAATTAGAGCAAAAATACCCCAATCTTAATTTTGAGTTAGAAAAAAAAATATTTAATAATAAAATAAATGAAATCAATAATAAGAGCGAACATTTTTAAAATTAAAAAGTTAAATTTGAGTAGTAGGGGTTTTCTCCCTTTTTTACTCACTATACCAATAAATCTCACTACAATAGTTTCGTTATGAGTTACCTTCATTTTGATAAGGAGCAATTAGTTAATCTTGAGTACTCACTCAGTAGAGAAGTACTTCGTTCCAACCGTGCAGGCTCGTATATCAGCACTACATTAAACGGGTGTAATACGAGAAAATACCATGGGTTACTTGTTTGTCCCATTCATAATTTTGGTGGCGAAAAACACGTTTTACTTTCATCTCTCGATGTAACAGTTGTTCAAAATGGCGCCGAATTTAACCTGGGCATTCACCGCTATAAAGGCGGCGTATATGAACCCAAGGGACACAAATATATTCGTGATGTAGCTTTCGATAATATTCCTAAAGTTACTTATCGTGTAGGCGGAGTAATTTTAAGCCAGGAAAAAATATTGGTTGAAAAGGAAGAACAGGTGTTGGTTAGATACACGCTGGAAGATGCACATTCACCAACGGTTCTCCGCTTTAAACCGTTTTTGGCTTTTCGGAATATACACCAGTTAAGCAAGGCCAATATGTTTGTTAATTCAAAATACAGAATGGCAAACCAGGGAATTACCATGCGATTATACGATGGTTACCCCGACTTGTTTATGCAATTTAGCAAAGAGCCGGAATTTATTCCTGTTCCCGATTGGTACTATAATATAGAATATGTAAAAGAACTCACCCGCGGGTATGATTACTTGGAAGATCTTTTCGTGCCGGGATATTTTGAGCTGCCAATAAAAAAAGGAGAAGCAATTGTTTTTGCTGCCGGAACAGAGGAAACAAACCCGGTTTCGTTAAAGCAGCGTTTTACAAAAGAGCACAAAAAACGTAGCGGAAGGTTCACGTTTATGAGTTCGCTTGACCATTCGGCAGGGCAGTTTATTATGCATAGAAACAATGAAACCGATATTGTGGCAGGTTTCCCCTGGTATGATAGTATTACCCGGCAAACATTTGTTTCACTTCCCGGGTTGTGTCTTTCTTTGCAGGATCCGAAAAATTGCCAGAAAGTATTTGATACTTATCTTAAGTATTTAAAACACGGTTTCTTTCCGGATCAAATACATGATAAAAATCCAACGTATTTTTCAGCGGATGCATCACTTTGGTTTGTTTGGTCTGTTCAGCAATTTTTTAAAAGGTACCCTCAGTCCAAAGATATCTGGACGCATTACGGAGATGCCATAAAAGAAATTCTGGAAGCATATAGAAATTCAACGTTAGGTTACATAGGAACTACCGATGAAGGGTTGGTTTATGCTGAAAAAGAAAACATAGCGCTTACATGGATGAATTCTTATGTAGATGGAAAACCGGTTGTTCAAAGAGCCGGGCTTGTCGTAGAAGTAAATGCTCTGTGGTTTAATGCTATTTGTTTTGCGCTCGACCTTGCCGATTTGGCGGGCGACTACGGGTTTATTGAAGAGTGGAAGTACATGGTTGAAAAAGTGGGGAAAGCATTTATAAGAACTTTCTGGAACGGAGGGCACGAGCATCTTGCTGATGTAGTCTTGAACGGGCAGGCAGATTGGGCAGTGCGCCCCAATATGGTTATTGCTGCTGCTATGGATTATTCGCCACTCTCAACTGAGCAGAAAAAATCGGTACTTAGTGTAGCTAAGCAAACCTTGCTTACCAAGCGCGGGTTGCGGACACTTTCTCCCGACCATATCAGATACAAAGGAGTAATTGAAGGCTCTCAGAACGAAAGGGAACTTGCAGTACACCAGGGGGCAGTTTGGCCCTGGCTTATTCAATTTTTTGCAGAAGCTTACCTTAAAATTCATAAACGGGGAGGAGTACCTTTTGTGAAACAAATAATGGAAAGCTTTGAAGAAGATATGACCGAGCATTGTATAGGGGCAATGGCTGAGATGTATAATGGAAATCCACCTCACAGGGCTAAGGGGGCAATCTCGCAGGCATGGAGCGTGGCAGGTGTGGTTTATGCTACCCACCTGGTTCATAATTTCAAGGAATAATAAAAAAGACGCTGGTTATGAGAATTTTAATGTTTGGATGGGAATTCCCTCCGCATATTTCCGGAGGATTGGGGACAGCCTGCTACGGCTTAACCAAAGGTTTGTCGGAATTAAACGACATTGAAGTAATTTTTGTAGTTCCAAAAGCATTCGGAGACGAAGATCAATCGGCAATGAAACTTATTGGCGCCAACAATATTGCCATCAATCAGCGAGAGGTTCAATTTGACGATATTCAGAAAAAAATTGACTATTTTGAAGTAAACTCATCTATTATTCCTTATGTGGGTGAAGAAGAATTCTGGAAACTTAAAAACGGAAAATATTCTAAAAACACAAAGTTTGTACAAACCGATGAAGGGTATAAAATTGATTTCAGCGGTTCTTATGGATACAATCTTCTGGAAGAGATAAAAAACTATGCCATGGTTTCTGAGATTATTGCCGGGAAAAATAATTTTGACCTGATACATGCGCACGACTGGCTGGCTTATCCAGCCGGAATTACAGCTAAAAACGTTTCCGGCAAACCACTGGTAATTCACGTTCATGCTACTGAATTTGACAGAAGTGGAGGAAATGTAAACCCGAATGTATATTCCATTGAAAGAGAAGGCATGGAAGTGGCCGATAAAATTATTGCAGTAAGTAACCTTACCCGAAATACTATTATCGAAAAATATGGAATTTCACCGGAGAAGGTAACCACGGTTTACAATGCCGTTGAGCCTCCTTCCCAAAAAAGGAAACCATTTATAAGAAAAGGGATGAATGAAAAAGTTGTCACCTTTTTAGGAAGGATAACCATGCAGAAAGGACCTGAATATTTTATTGAAGCAGCCAATCTTATTCTAAAAAAGATGAATAATGTTCGGTTTGCAATGGCTGGCAGCGGAGATATGATGAATGCAATGATTGCCAGGGTTGCAGAATTAGGAATAACCGACAAATTTCATTTTACAGGATTTCTAGAGAGCGAGGATGTTTACCAGATGTTTGAAATGACCGATGTTTTTGTAATGCCATCCGTGTCGGAACCTTTTGGGATAGTTCCTCTGGAGGCAATGCAATCTGGTGTTCCTGTAATTATATCGAATCAGTCTGGCGTTGCAGAAATTCTTGAGAATGCCATAAAAATAGATTTCTGGGATACTTATGCAATGGCCGATGCTATTTATGGCCTGCTTAATTATCCTTCGTTAGCAACATATTTTAAAAGGGGAGGAAAATTGGAAGTAGATAACCTTCGCTGGATTAATTCCGCCCAAAATGTAAAAAGTGTGTACGAAAGTGCACTTAGTCTGTAAAAAAATAAAACCAGAAAAATGAAATCAGTTTGTTTGTTTTTTCAGGTACACCAACCATTTCGGCATCGCAGATATCGTTTCTTCGATATAGGAAACGACCACTATTATTATGACGATTATGCCAACGAAACTATAATGCGGCGTGTAGCAGAGAATAGCTACCTTCCAACAAATAGATTATTGCTTCAACTGGCTGACAAGCTGGAAGGGAAATTTAAAGTCGCCTTTTCAATTACAGGGCTGGCTCTTGAGCAATTTGAATTATATGCCCCCGAGGTAATTGAATCGTTTCAGAAACTGGCAAAAACAGGTTGTGTCGAATTTCTTTCAGAAACCTATTCGCATTCTTTATCATCTTTAAAAGATAAAGATATTTTTACGCAACAGGTAAAACTGCACGATGAACGAATTTTCGGCCTTTTTGGCCATCGGCCACGGGTGTTCCGTAATACCGAAATGATATATTCAGATGAAATTGGAGCACAAATTGCCAGTATGGGGTATCAGGCTATGCTTACCGAGGGAGCAAAACATATTTTGGGGTGGAAAAGCCCTAACTTTTTATATGTAAATGCCATTAATCCACGATTGAAAATTTTAATGCGCAATTTTAAGCTGAGCGACGACATCTCGTTTCGCTTTTCTAATTCAGATTGGTCGGAATTTCCGCTTACTTCAGAGAAGTTCGTAGACTGGCTTTTGAGATTAGATGCAAAGGAAGAAGTAGTGAACTTGTTCTTAAGCTACGAATCGTTTGGTGAGCGCCAAAGGAAGGAAAGTGGTATTTTTGACTTTTTGGAGAACCTTCCCCCAAAAATAATTGAACACCCTGAGTTGAGATTTGCAACACCCTCAGAGGTTGCTGGTGAACTACAACCCGTTTCGGTTGTTAATGTTCCGCATCCTATATCCTGGGCTGATGAGGAACGTGATTTGACGGCCTGGCTGGGAAATGAGATGCAAAAAGAAGCATTTGAGAAATTATACAACCTTAGCGGACAGATGGCAAAATGTTCCGACCCGGAATTAAACAAAGACTGGAATTACTTACAAGTAAGTGATCATTTTTATTATATGTCCACCAAATATTATTCGGGAGGAGAAGGCCAAAACGGTTTTAATCCGTTTGACTCACCATACGAGGCTTTCATTAATTATATGAATGTTTTAAGCGATTTTAAAATCAGGCTAAATTCATTTGTGCCGGAAGATGAGGTTGGAAACGAAATAGCTTCTCTTCACAAAATTATTGATGAAAAAGAGAAGAAGATCAAGAAAATGGAAGCAGATCTTCTACGCCTGCAAAAAGGCAAAAAAAGCAGGACAACAAGAGCAAAAAAAGCATAGCAGGAAGGTAGATTGTTATATAAATATTGTATGGTAATTATATACATAATTGAAATTTATTGTTACAGCTACTTGGGTTAATGGTAAAATAGTTGATTAGAAAAAATATTAATATGAAATCAGAAAGAGTCAGATTTATTCAGCGTCCGGAAAATCAACCACCGGTCTGGAAAAAGATCGTTGTTGAATCAAACTTACCAGAGAGTTTGAGTCCATTAAGAGACTTGTCCAAAAACTTGTGGTGGGTATGGAATACCGAGGCACGCGAATTATTCCAATATATTGATAGTGAGATTTGGGAAGAATGTGCCCATAATCCAATAGTACTTTTGGATGAAGTAAGTTACAATCGTTTTCAGGAGCTTGAGAAAGATGAGGGATTCACTTCGAAAATGCATAGAGTTGCGCAAAAATTTAATACATATCTCGACGAAAGAAAAGGGTTAGACGGGCCACAAGTTGCTTATTTTAGTATGGAATATGGCTTGCATGACAGCTTGAAAATATTTTCAGGCGGACTTGGTATTTTAGCAGGAGACTACTTAAAGGAAGCAAGCGATTCAAAAGTAAACCTTATTGCCGTTGGTTTATTGTATCGCTACGGCTACTTTAAACAAGTGCTAAATTTGCATGGCGAGCAAATGGCAACTTATGAAGCCCAGCAGTTTTCTAAAATTCCGGTTCAGCCGGCAATGGATAAAGATGGGAACTGGATTCAGGTTGAAGTAGAATTTCCTGACAGAATGTTGATAGCCAAGGTTTGGCAGGTATGCGTTGGAGCAGTAAAATTGTACTTATTAGATGCTGACCGTCCTGAAAATAAAGATTATGATCGTTCTGTAACCCACCATTTATATGGCGGGGACAATGAGAACCGGCTAAAGCAGGAAATGCTATTGGGTCTTGGTGGAATAAAGGCTTTAAATAAATTAGGATACAACGCCGATGTTTTCCATTGTAATGAAGGACATGCCGCTTTTATTGGATTAGAAAGAATGGCGAATCTGGTTGAAAGTGAGAATCTTACTTTTGCAGAAGCCAAAGAGGTTGTGAGAGCTTCTACTATTTTTACAACGCATACTCCTGTTCCGGCAGGGCACGACTCTTTCCATAATGATATGTTCCGCCATTATATGGGCTTTTTCCCTCCTAAAATAGAGCTTGAATGGGATGAATTTGATATGCTCGGAAAGGCAGATAGAAACGAAGATCATTTCAATATGAGTTATCTTGCCAGCAACCTATCTCAGGGGATTAACGGAGTTAGTATGTTGCATGGAGAGGTTAGCAAGAGTGTGCTAAAAGATTTGTACAAAGGCTTCCTTGAAGAAGAAATTGAAATCGGATATGTAACCAACGGCGTTCACTATTCATCATGGACTGCACAAGAATGGAAGGATATTCATAAAAAATATTTTGGTGATGATTTCCCTTCCAATCAAATTGATTTTGATGTATGGAAAAACATTTATCAGGTGCCAGATTATGATATATGGGAGCTCCGCAGGAATCTTCGGATGAAATTGATTAGCTACATCAGGGAACGTTTTTCTGATAACTGGACAAAACGAAATGAAAACCCAAAACTTGTTACTGAAGTAATGAGCAAGTTAAATCCGAATGCTTTAACCATTGGATTTGCCCGCCGTTTTGCTACGTATAAAAGAGGATACCTGTTATTCAGAAACCTGGAACGCTTAGCTAAAATTGTAAATAATCCGCAACGGCCAGTACAATTTATTTTTGCCGGGAAAGCTCATCCTGCAGATAAAGCGGGACAGGATTTAATCAAAAATATTGTTGAAATTTCAAAACGCCCCGAGTTTCGTGGTAAAATCCTTTTTGTTCAGAATTACGATATTAATCTGGCCAAAATGCTATTGCAAGGTGTTGATGTTTGGCTGAACACACCAACTCGTCCGTTGGAAGCTTCCGGAACAAGTGGTGAAAAAGGGGTTATGAATGGGACTCTTCATTTTTCGGTTCTTGATGGCTGGTGGGTAGAAGGATATAGAAAGGATGCTGGGTGGGCATTGGCTGCAGAGCGTACTTACGATGTTCAGGATTTTCAGGATGAATTGGATGCGGAAACGATTTACAACATTCTGGAAGAAGAAGTTATTGAATCTTTCTTTGATCGTAACTCGAATGGCATTCCTGAAAAATGGATTAATTATATTAAGAACACGATAGCGCTGGTGGCCCCGAATTTTACTACCGGAAGAATGATTCGTGATTATCAGGAAAGATATTACCACCCTCAATATGAACGGACCAAACGAATGAAAAACGACAATTACAGTTTCGCTCGTGAAATGGCTGAATGGAAGTATAAAGTAAGTTCTGTTTGGGAGCAGATTGAGGTGAAAAATATTGAGGTAACAGATGGGGTTACCAATAAAATGAAAATTGGACAAAGTTACCCAATAAGTATTCAGGTTGATTTGAAGGGGCTTTCCAGTAATGAAATTGGGTTAGAATTGGTTATAACGGAGAACGGAGAAGGCTCTGAGCCAAAGATTATCGAAACTTTGGAGCTTCAGCCTGTAGAGCAGGAAGGTACATTGTGTGCTTATCAGCACGATTTGCAGCCCATTCATCCCGGTTCTTTTAATTACGGTTTCAGGCTGTTCCCTAAAAATGAAAATCTACCGCACAGACAAGATTTTAGATATATTCGGTGGATATAAAAACATTAAAAAAGCCTGCTATAAAAATAGCAGGCTTTTTTAATACCTATCCTGAAGGAGTAATTATTTTTTCTTTTTCTTCATTACAAGGAAAGCAACTACTGCAATTACAACAACTGCAACAATAATAATAATTGTTGTTGTTCCTGAACCAGAACCTGAAGCTTGTTCTGACCCTGTAAGTAAATCCTGCTCCATATATGAACTATCCTGAACATTCAGATTGTCAATATATGTACCACTGTCCTGCGCCATCAGTAAATTGGGCAGGCTAATCAATCCCAACACTAGAAGTGCGTACAAATTTTTTAATGTTTTCATCATTGAATTTTTTATTAATTACCATTAAGTTTCTCTTTTACCGCTTTCAATAAAGGTGCTGCAGGGCTATAACGCGGATTAATATTTAATAATTGCGTTAAAGTTACAAACGATTCTTTAAAATTTCCCTCATTAAACTGTTTTTGAGCTTCAAGCATAAAAATAGGTTCATAAAAGGGATTAACAGTTTTCCCTCTTTCAATATAATAATTAAATTCCTCTGCATTCTCTTCTAAAAGACTGGCTTTTGCCAAATAAACATCTAACCAAATATTGTTCGGATCTCTGCTTAAAGCCTGTTTTAACAGTGTTTTTCCTTCAGCAAAATTTCCGTTTTCAACCATTTTTATACCTTCCCTGTCTGTTCTGTCATTCTTCCTTTTTAATAAAACAGCTATCGGATTTCCTTTGTGGTAATACGTTTTAACCGTTTCTGCAGATTGCCAGGTATTATTTTTTAGTTGATACGGATGAATATAATTTATACCAAATAACCCGTAATCCCAATCATCCGAGCTTCTTTCGAGATAGCGTGTGTAACGATAGGTAATATTTGGAGTATGTTCAAAATAATTCCACAGATTACAATTCATAGCAACAACAACATTTTCATTGTTGCCAACGGTTTTTACCAACTCATCAACCGGCTTTTTGATTCCGTGAAAATAATAATCGTACTCAAAGTTGCTCCAGGCGCTCCGGTTACCACCTGTTATTGCATTGAAATAAATATAATCAGCAGGAAAGGTTTTGGCCTGATGTTGCAATGGCAGTAACATTAAACAACCAAATAATCCAATTACCGGATATTTAATTTTCTTTTTTAAATCAGATTTTATAAAACGAAAAATCGCAGTCCCGGTCAAAATTGCCAGAATGGGCAGTGTGAAAAGCATTTGCCTTATTCCACTATAAAGATTTGAGTGGATAACAACAACGTAGATTACCGGGAAAAAAAAAGCAAAGGCTACAATTGATTCAAAAAAAACAGGGCTAAATGATTCCAGCCTACTCCGAAACCTCTGAAAAAACAGAACAACAAAAATACCAATACCCAGAAAAATAAACTCGGGAGTAGATATCAGAAGCCATATAAACAGGTAATACCAAGGTAAATGTGTACTCCAAATAAGGTTTCCTTCAAATACCTGCCGGATGCTTATTTTATAATGTTCCATAATACTCAGGCTTTCCAAAGGATTTACCCACACGTTTTGCAAGGCATAGGGCCAAAACAGTAACCCGGCAAAATAGCCAATAATAGCAATTACCATTAATTGGCCCGTCAGCCATACAAAACAAGGTTTAGTTGAAACTATTTGTTTAAGTTCAAAAGGCTTCCATATGAAATAAACGGCACCAAAGAGTGCCAGATATGCAAAAAGAATTAGCCCGCCAATGCGCACCGAACAGGTAAAAGCAATTACGATTCCTAATAAAACCGCTGTAGACCAACTCGGCTTTGGTAATTCTTTTATAAAACGAATTATCATATAAATCCCTGCTACATATCCGGTAGCAAAAGGAATGTCTTTCAAATTTCCAAAAGCCTGCCCAAACAAGCGAGGCATAAAAATAATTGAAGCAACTGTGATTGCTGCGCCCCAATAGGAACCGGTTAACTGTTTTGCAATCAATCCAGAGAAAACCAGCAGCAGTATAAAGAAAAATGCTCCGGTATAATGACGCACAAGAAATTCATTTTTCACATGGAAAATACGGTTTATTAAAGCCGTAAAATTATCAACCGACTGCCCGTAATATTTCAAGTTGCTATGCGGAGTATTTAAACAGGAAACATCCTTTCCTCCAGTGAAATACCAGTTCACTACTTTTTTTGCATGTGGATAATGTAACTGCTCATCAACGTTTACTGCTACATGTGGCGCCAGAAATGCCATTGTTACTGCTACTACAAATAAAAGGGCGGCAAATGCAGTGCCGCCTGACCATATATAACCGCCGTTACTCATAAATTTCTTTTATAAAGTAAACCGGACGATTCTGAACTTCTTTAAAAATGCGGTATATATACTCGCCTATTAAACCTAGAAAGGTGATTTGTACAGAGCCAAAAAAACAAATGGCCAGAAATGTAGAAGACCACCCAATGGGGGCAAATCCCAAAATTTTGGAAACTAATGTATAGATAATAGCCGCCAGAAAAATAAATATACCAACCAGACCGGAATATAAACATGCTTTAATGGGCCATTTCGAAAAAGAATAAATAGCATCTGCCGCCATGGCAAATAACTTTTTACGACTCATTTTGGCTTCGCCTTCTAACCGATCAGGACGATCATAGAAAACAAATTCATGTTTAAATCCGATAAAATTCCGGATACCTGGCAGATAACGATTCCGCTCGGTAAACCTTAAGACAGCAGAAAGTGCTTTCCTGTTTAAAACAGAAAAATTGCCGGAATTGGCCACTTGATCCTCTTCGGATACCTTGCTAAATATGCGGTGAAAAATATTAAAATAAAGTCGTCTGCTAAATTTCTCGTTTCTTCGCTCTTTTACTGCACTTACAATATCGGCATTTGTTTCCTTTAGCTTTGAAAAGAGTACTGGTATCATTTCCGGAGGATCCTGGAAATCACCATCCATCATTACCAGAAAATTACCTTTAGCATATTCTAACCCGGCGGTAAGAGCTGCCTGAAGTCCAAAATTCCTTGATAACGAAACAATTTTCAATTCGTTATTCTCTTTTCTGACTTCAAGCAACTCAACAAGAGTCGAGTCAGTACTTCCATCGTCTACGCATACCACTTCATAAGGCTCACCTATCTTTTTCAGGTTAGCAAATACTTCCCGAAGTAATCTGGGAGCCAGTTCACTTTCGTTTAGAAGTGGTATTACGACAGAGATCATATTTTATTTATCACTTTAAGCTTTGTGTTGTATTCCCGGAACAGGTATAGGAAATTCCATATCTACCGGGCCTAGTTTATATTCTTTTGGTCCAAGTCGCATAGTTGAAGTCATCATTTCGTCCCATGTTACTTTCTGACCTGTGTATGCAGATGTTCTCCCCATAATCGCAGTTAATGTAGAAAGCGCTGTTCTTTCCGCTTCTACAACCGGGGTATTTGTCCGAATTGCTGTTACCAGGTGAATATGTTCCTGTATATAAGGTGAAATTTTAACTACTTCGGTTGATTTACCATCTTTGTTTTTAGGATACTCGTATTGCCATTTTACAGATCCATCAAGATTATAAATTGTATTTTTACAATTGGTAAATCCTTCTGTTCCCATCACCATTTCTCCCAGTGTATTGGCGCAACCATCCATTTGTCGCGTCATACTGTGTGAGTAAAGACCGCTACCATAATCAAAATCAATGCTAAAGAAATCGTATTGATCTCCTGTTATGCGGTGATGCCTTCCTCCAAATCCAATGGCACTTTCCGGATGTTTTCCCGTAAACCAGTTAATAACATCAATGTTGTGTACGTGAGTATCCAAAATATGGTCGCCACACAACCAGCAGAAGTTATTCCAGTTCCGGATCATGTATTCCATATCGCTCCAACCTTCTTCACGTGTACGGAACCAGACATGCGACTGAAGCCACCATGCTTTTGCTGAGGTTATCTCTCCAATTTCTCCGGCAGCGACGTGTTTATATGTTTCAAGGTAATCTCGCTGGTGACGACGTTGAGTTCCGGTTATAATGGTTAACCCCATATTTTCGGCTTTATGGGCAGTAGCTATAATTTGCCTTGCACCAACCGGATCCACACAGGCAGGTTTCTCCATGAAAACATTTTTCTTCGCCTGCACACAAGCATCCAGGTGTTCTGGTCTGAAATGAGGCGGAGTTGCCAGTATTACAACATCTACATCGGTATCGAGCAACTTTTTATAAGCATCGAATCCCCAGAAACAATTTGCCTCAGGAATCTCAACTTTTTGTTTACTCAATTTTTTTCTGCAATCGACTACTTTATCTTCAAAAACATCAGCCAATGCATATAATTCCAGATCATTTCCAGCGGCTAAAAAGTTTAGGGCTGCTCCTGTTCCACGATTACCACAACCTACCAAGCCAGCACGCAACCGTTTTCCGTCAGGCGCTTTATCAGGTAGAGGAGGAAATACATAATCAACAGCCTTTTTATTTTTTCCACAGGAAGTAAGAGCGCTAATTCCTGCTAAACCAGCTGCACCTATTAAGGCTGATTTTTCAAGAAAATTCCTGCGTGAAAGTTGATTTTTTTCCATGATTTTATTTGTTTTTATTTTCTTCATTTTGGACCATGTCTGGGGTGTATTCACATACAACACGGAATCCTACACTTTTTGTATCAGAGTACCACCAAATACTTTTGGGAATTTGCGGATCGGTCTGTAACCATTTTTTTGTATGTGTGAAATCACGCCGGGCTACCCGCAAATCTTTTGCACTGCTTTTGAAAGAGCCTCCGCGGACAACGTGCTCTGCACCATTTCTTGGTCCCCGCGGATTTTGTACAACACCTTTAGGATATTTTGCATAAACTTGTGGATCATAATAATCCAGACAGAATTCGGCAACATTTCCTAACATATTCTTCAGCCCAAATGGGTTTGCCTTAACCATTGATGGCGGTTGTGTTTTATATGGGCTATTCTCCTGATATATAACATACGTATTAATTACGGTTGTGTCTGCCCCGAAAATCTTATGCATGAATCCGTCCGACTCATAATCTTTTGGAGAACCATCAAAGAAATAAGGCCCGGATGTACCACCACGTGCAGCATATTCCCATTCTGCTTCCGTTGGTAACCTGTAATTTTTTCCGGTAACACTGCTTAACCATCTGCAATATGTTTCAGCAGCATGGTGAGACATTGTTATTGCAGGGCGTGTTCCTTTTCCCCACCCTTGGTCGGGGGCTCCCCACGGAGGGGTTGCTCCTGTTATTCCGTCTACCTCCTCATTTGTTTCTTCTGCTTCTTTTCTCCCTTGAGAACTGGTCGCATTAAAGAAAGCCAGGTATTCATCCCAGGTTACTTCCACCTCGGCAATCCAGAAATTATCTACCTCTACATCTCTTACCGGTCCTTCATTAGCCAGCCGGTAAGGTTCATTAGCAGGACTTCCCATTTTGAATGTCCCTCCTGGAATTGCTACCATTTTAAAAGAAACATCGGTTTCCGGTATCTTTTCTTCAAACGTTTGGAATTTTGTAACCGTTGCAGGTTCCTTAAATACTTCTTTTGGAGTTTCTGTTGATTCAGCAGTTAAATCTGTATGGCCAACAGCTTCACCCCTAAAGTGCCCAACTTCATGATGGCAATTTAAGCATGAAGTACTCTCCGGATTTCGTACATATTTTAAATGAGACTCTGCTCCAAGTGCATCCAATGTCGAAGGGAACAAATTTGTATGGCATTTTTTACAACCATCTTCATAAACAAAACGTTTCGCTGCTTCAGGAGTCCTCTTATCAGCCCAGTTTATTTTATCAACATCCTTGGTTGCATAAACATATAAATCATGAAAGCCATGATAAGCTTTTCTTGTTAAAAATCGCACGGGTTGATCTTCTGGAGGCAAATGGCAGTCGACACATTTTACAGAAACACCACTTTCTGTGTTATGGTGTATGGAAAGTTTCCATGTTGCATCTGCATGTGGATGTACATGGCAGGAAGCACAAAACTCATTTGAAGATGTATATTTGATTGTTTTATTGGTTAACGCTAAAAATAGAAAAGCTGTTAACCCACCGGCAATAAACAGTAAGTAGTGTTTACGTTTGATTGTATTATTCGCCATTCTGAAATGATAAGTTTTTTTACAATTATAGTATATTATAATTAGCTGAAACTTAACGCAACAAGTATCACGCTCTTATCAAATACTTAATTTTGTATTAATTTATTTAATAAAGCATTGAAATAAAATATATTACAATGATGTAAAAAAGATGTTATTTTGTTATCGATTTATTTAAAATGTATATATTTGAGCGCAAAATAATTCAAAATTAAGATTGGGGCAACCATTAATTTGAATAAATATGGCGTGTAAACTATTCAAATATCTTTCCTTTTCAATTATGTTATTTTCCTTATTTTATGGAGGTTCAGTTTGCGCCATTGAATTTTCAGACTATTCGTTTCTTATTGCTGAGGGAAATCCTTCCAATTTGTCAAAAAACGACTTTTGGGAATTCATGCAGTCTGATAATTATGCAGGAATTGAAGTAAAAGTGGAGGAGAAGAATAACCAAATTATGATATATGGAAGCAACCTCTCCTTTAATTTATTTTTGGATAAACTCAACGAAATATTCAAAGAGAATACAACAAAGATAATCCCCGTTTTTTTACGTTACGATGGAGATATATCCGTACTTGATTCAATTATTAATCAATCTCCCATTTCCTCAGAGATATTTTATTTACCACAAGGGGAAGCATGGCCTTCTTTGGAATACTTAGTGCAGGCTAAACGGCGAATAATTTTTTTTCTTCACGGACGGCATGAAGAGGTAAGCCATATTTTTCATGATCTGTCCAATTATGTTCTTCGTGTTTCGGCAGATGAGATATCAGGGGCAACTCGTAATTATACTACTTCTCCTCGTGTAAATATGGAATTATTTATGATAGATAATTTCAATAAATTGCCAGTAGGTTCCCCTCCAGCACGTCTCAGTTTGCACATGATTCCTGATTATATAAACTTTTTACTCGAAAACTGGACCCGGTACGGTAAGAGGCCCAACTTTATTTTTATTGGTAATGATTATCATAGTTTCCGGTTCATAATAACTCAGCTAAACTCTTTTACATGGATTAATGGTTCGGTAAAGTTCTCAGGGAAAACAATGGAAAAGGTATATTGGCGAAATCAGGACGTAGCTGTTACCGGAGGAAAATTCAGTTTTCCGTACCGGGGAGGTGAAGAAATAACACTTTCCCCATTTGCCCCGGGTTTTCGAATGACACCGCAGCAGGTAGTTGTTACCGGAGAAATGGATGTTCCGGAAAGTTACACAATAATTGCCAGTCCATTAAATTTGAGCGATAATTTAACAGGTAGTTTTGGGTTTGAAGGGAGTTTAACCAACACAATAAATACGGAGAAAAATTACGAAGGAGATAAATATTCGTTCTCGCAAGATATTGAGAGGGGGAGTGTATTGAAATTGCCTGAAAACGCTAGTATTAATCTGGGCAACCCGGAGAATTTTGGATTACGAAACAGTAGCTTTACCGTGAGTTGCTTTGTAAAATTTACTGAAGTTCTTGAACACGGTGATAATGCCGTACTGGGGAATTATGAAAGTGAATACCGTAGGGGGTTGCATCTGATAATACGTTCGGGGCATCCTTATTTTGGATTGTATTCAAATGATTATATATCAGATGCAAAACTTCAGCCAAACGTATGGTACCACCTTGTTTGGCGGTATATAATTGAAACAGGAGAACAGGCAATTTTTCTTAATGGACGAAATATTGGAAGCTCAAATGGACATCCGCCGTTTCTGGGGACGGGAGACATTCATTTGGGGAGTGCTTTATCAAAAGGTGCCAGTTTGAGGGGATATATTGATGACTTGAACTTTTGGAATCGTCCATTGGGGATTGAGGAAATTAACCGGTTGGCTTTAAATGAAAGCATCATACTTCCTGAAGAGCCGAAGGTTGCAGAGAAAGCACTTGATGAGTTTCCCTTCATAACAATTACTGTTTCTGTTTTAGGAGTTTTACTTGTTTTGGCCGCCTTTTTTATTCTCAAAAAAAGACAAACAGCATCGGAAGAGAGTATACTTCCTCCAAGGTTTAATGAGAAGAAGAATTACATTCAATTGTTTGGGAAGTTTAAAGTATTTGATAAAGACGGGAATGATATTACGATACTATTTACGCCAAAAGTTAAAGAACTATTCCTTTATATTCTTGTATTTTCAGTGAAAAATGGAAGCGGAGTTCATATTTTTGACGTAGATGAACAGGTTTGGCCAGGGATTGACAGTGACAAAGTGTCCAATAACCGCGCTGTTACATTAAATAAACTTAGAAAGATATTACACAAAATACAGGGAATAGAAATCATTGCCCGGAATAGAAATATTTATGCTGTTACAGAGCCTCCTTTCTTCTGTGATTATGCTGAAGCCTACGATCTATGCCAGCAAACCGGAGAAATGACAAGACAGCAGCTGGAAATATTCTTTTGCCTGGTGGGGAAGGAGCGCTTCTTAAAAGGGGCAATTTGGCCATGGCTTGATGATATGCGTGGGCTGACAGGTAGCATGGTTACCGATAATCTTTTAAAATTAGCTTCGTATTATAAGAAAGAAAAAAAGCTGGAAGAAATAGATGCAATTTCTAAACGTATACTTGATTACGATGATATGAATGAAGAAGCAATATTTCTTCAGGTATGGAGTTTGCAGCAAACAAACAACATGCACCTGGCTAAATTCAATTTTACGACCTTCTGCTCAAAATACAAGGAAAACTTAAACGAAGAGTATCCTATGGATTTTGAATCATTTATCTCTTTTTATTCATCTCGATTTTAAAAATTTTATAGAAGGGACTATAATCCAAAAATAAATATTGGAATAGAAAATTTATTGAACCTCCAGTACACTTTTTTGCAGGAAATCTCGTGTGTAATAATCTTTATCTACAATCTTTCCATTCCAGACAACAATATCAAGATCGATGGTGCGCGGACCAAATTTTGGCGCTGCTCTGTCTCTTCCCAGTTCATCTTCAATTTTTCTCAGCTCTTGTTTTAAAGAATCTCTGGTTAGTTGTGTATTAATTTTCACCGCTCCATTTGTAAAATAGGGCTGCTCGGAAATTCCGATGGGGGCAGTTTTTATAAAAGAAGAAACCTGAAGCACTTTTACCCGTGTTTTTAATATTCTCAACATTTCACAGATATTTTCCTCTGCATTGATATTGGAACCGATTCCAATAATACATTCATTCATCTTTCTGCCTCCATTTCCAATGAAACTGACTGTGCAAAACGCAAAGCATGCGGTTTATCCACTTCTACCTTTGCCCATTTCACACGTTCATCTTCCATTATAAGATCTAAAATCTTTTGTGTGAGAACTTCCAGTAACTTGAACCGGCTATCCTGGACAAGGGTAATTACTTTTTTAGTGATTGTTTTATAATCAAATATATCCAAAGGTTCGTCTGCTTCAAGAGCAGTTCCCGGAATATCTGTTTCTATTTCATAGTTTATTATAACATCCTGTTTGTTTACCAACTCTTCGGGATTAAATCCGATATATGTGCGCAGGAGCAAATTTTTAACTTTTATTTTAGCCATATTAATTCAGGTTATGCATTTTTGCCCAGGTTCTCACCTCCATCAGCAAATAATAATTGCCCGGTAAGGTGATCATTTTCAAGGATAAAATCAATACTTTTCAGAATTGGTTGCATCCCACCCGGCTCTTTCATTGGTATATCTTTTGCCAGTTTTTCCAGATATGTTTCATCCTCCCCTTCGGGAGCTAATGTTACTCCGGGAGCAATAGCATTAACCCTAATCTTTGGAGCAAATTCAAGTGCTGCCATTTTACTGGCCTCCCATAGTGCTTTCTTTGAAAGTGAGTATGCCGCAAAATTGGTTTTATTAGTCGTAATTCGGGTATCCACAAAATTGATAATATTGCCAGATTTACAAGCAGATGCAAAACTTTGCATTAAGAAAAACGGAGCCTTCAAATTTACATCTAAATGAACTTCGAACAAATCAGCTTGGGTATCGGCAATATATCCCGGGGTAAAGATGGAAGCATTATTTATCAATAACTGAAATTTACCATTTGATGAAATCAACTTTGGGATTAAATCTTCTACTTCATTTAGTGATTTCAAATTGGCCTTTACTGGCAAGAACTGCTGTGTAGGATATCTGGATTTTAGCAACTGAGCCAACTCTTCTGCCGGCTTTTGCGAATTGTTATAATGTATTATTATGTTCCATCCTTTCTCCGCAAGATGCTCAGTTAATGCTCTTCCAATGCGTTTGGATGCTCCGGTTATTAAAGCGGTTTTATTCATTCCCAAAAGGTAATTAATTCAAGGTAAATAAAGAAACACTTATTACTTTTTAATGTTCAGCGAAAATAGAAAAGTGAGACTTTCTCGTATAAATTTAATTGCTGAAAAATAACTATGATTAAGTTAAGAAATATAGTGGACGCTAAATAAAAAAGGTTACTGTAATATGAGTGCTTATGTAGGTGGAGAGGCGGAATTTGAAGACACGGATTATAAGTTGTACTAAATTACAGGTTTTACATATTTATAAAAGAATGTAGTAATTCCGAGCAAATTATTCATGCATTATCCAATATTCTTTAAAATTTGATCGATTTTCTTCTATATATTTTTAAAAAGCAAACATTACCTTTGAAATTATTTTCTAAAACTTTTATATTTCCGAAATCAAATATTTGTTACTAAATGATTTTAAATTCATAAATATGAGTTCAAGTAATCCATCATCCAGAAGAAAATTTCTGAAAAGCGCATTGGTAGCCGGGGCTGGTTTTACCATTATCCCGCGTCATGTATTGGGAGGCAATGGTTATATTCCCCCTTCCGATCAGTTAACAAAAGCCATAATAGGTGTTGGCGGCATGGGGCGTGGGCACATTCCATACGAAGGAACCCGTGTTGTTGCCATTTGCGATGTAGATCGCTCTCATCTTGAGAAAGCAGAACAACTTATTGATTACAAAGTGAAAAAATTCCATGATTTCAGAGAGTTGGTGCAACTTCCTGAAGTTGATATTGTTCACATTGCTACTCCGCCTCACTGGCATGGTTTAATGGCTGTAGAAGCGGCAAAAGCAGGTAAGGATATTTGGTGCGAGAAACCGATGACACGTACCATTGGTGAAGGGAAACGTGTTGTAGAGGCCGTTAATGCACATGGAAGAATGTTCCGGTTAAATACATGGTTCCGGTTTAAAGACACATTCTATGGTTTGGGTACCGACGTAAAACCGTTGAAAAAGATTATTGACAGTGGAATTCTTGGTTGGCCGCTAAAAGTAACTGTTAGTGGAATTACGGGCTACAACTGGAAATTCTACTGGAGTGGGGAAACCAACCTGAAACCAATGCCCGTACCGGAGGAACTGGATTATGACTTCTGGTTAGGGCCGGCTCCTTACAAACCATACAATCCAAATCGTGTTCATGCCAAATTCCGTGGTTATTGGGATTATGATGGCGGAGGTTTAGGCGACATGGGGCAGCATTACCTCGACCCGGTGCAATACATGTTAAATAAGGATGATACCAGTCCTGTAAAGATTGAAGTTGATGCGCCACAGCAAGATTATGATGCGGTAGGTTCATGGCGCCGTATTCAATATACTTATGCCGATGGATGCCAAATTATTCTTGATGGTGAAAATAGTGATAAAGATGCAGCCTATATTGAGGGGCCAAATGGAAAGATCTTCCGTGGTTTCAAATCAGACATTCCGAACTTGCAGAAATTCTTAGCAACATTGCCAGATCCGGAACCTCAGATTTCTATTTTTTCTGAATCTGTAAAAACCAGAAAGAAATTCGCATTAAATGAAACCAATGGTTTCCGCTCTGCAACCCTGGTTAATTTGGGAATTACTGCAGTAAGACTGGGACGTACGCTACATTTCGACCCTGAAAAACTGGAATTCATTGACGATGAAGGCGCCAACCGATTGATAAATCAACCTATGCGCGCCCCCTGGACAATTTAATTTGAATGCTAATTCTCGAAAAATTCAGAAAGAAAATGAAAAGATATATTGTACAAATAATTACCATTCTTGTGCTAACCCTCCCTGCAACCGGAACATTTGCGCAAGATAACCGTACACTCGACACTAAAGTTGCCGATCTACTGGCGCAATTTCCGGCCAGCGATCTCAACTACCGCGATCGATTGTTAAACGAAATGTTTGAACTTGGGTCTGACGGCTTTCAGAAAATTACTACCCAATTAACTCCTCCTGGAGAAGGAGATGATACCGCAGCTCGTGAAGCCATTAACAGTTTGGCCAGGTATGCCAGTGAAATGGGGAAAGAGGATGTACGCAGCTTTACTGAAACCAACATATTAAAGGCGCTGGAAAGCCAGTCAAACAAAGAGGTTAAAGCATTCTTGATTCATCAGTTGAATCTTATTGCCGGAGAAAAATCGGTTAATGTCGTTAAACAATATCTTCCCGACGACCGTCTTTCAGAACCTGCTACGCAGTTGATTCTGGAAGTTGGGGGAAAAGAATCAGCACAGGTTTTGCTGGAAGCTTTGCCAAACGCTGAAGGTAAAAATCAGGTTACTTTGGTGAGGGCACTTGGCGAATTGCAATGTATGAAAGCGGTTTCGCAAATTACTCCTTTGGTTGAAGGAAAAACACCACAACTGCAAAAAGCAGCTTTGGCTGCACTTGCCAATATTGGTTCGCCAGAATCATATAAAACACTTTATAATGCTGCAAAAGCAAAAGGTTTTGCCTATGATGCAACCAATGCCACCGAGGCATTTTTAAACTATACAGCGCGATTGGCTGAGAAAAATGAAACCGAACTTTGCAAGAAAGCTTGTAAAGCCATTTTCAAAGCCAACCAGTCCGACAATTTATTACATAATTATTCGAAGGCTTTGGCAATTTATACCAAAAACTTTGGGTATGAAGCAATGCCTCTTTTGCTGGACGCAGTTGATAATAGCGATAAAGCATTTCGTTATTCGGCATTAAACCTGGCTGCAAAAGTTGGAGGAGTAGCTGCCACTCGTGAATGGATTGCAAAAGCGAAAACCGCCAGTACGGAAGTAGAAGCTGAAATTATTTATATGCTTGGTGAAAAAGGCGACCTGCTTGCCACCAATTTTATAAAGAAAAACATGGATTCTTCCGAGCAGATTGTTCGTGAAGAATCAATTACTGCTTTACTAAAATTGCAGGGAAGAGATGCTGCTCCTTTATTGATTGCCCATCTGGCAGGAGGTCAGGATATTGATGCGACCAAAGTTGCCCTTTTGCAATTGTTAGACGAAGAACACCTGGCTCCGGTAGCGGCAGAACTTAACCAAACTTCAGGAGAAACAAAAGCAGCTTTTATTGATCTTTTAGCTGCAAAATCAGGCCAAGCTTATTTTAGCGAAATCTTTGATTTAACAAAATCATCCGATGCTAATGTTAAATCATCGGCTTTTAAAGCATTGAAAAGCGTTGCTACAGAGAAAGACATGGACGACTTGCTTCAGTTATTGCTTTCCGTTAATAACGGCGAAGAAATCATGCAAACGCAATTGGCTGTTGTAGCGGTTGCTCAGGATTTGGATTCTGAAAAAGGGAAAGACGGAAAAGTGCTGAATGCTTTAAAGAAAACCAATGACAAAGGAAAAATCATCGCAATCCTACCACAAATTGGCGGCGATGCTGCATTGCAAACGGTTACCGATTATTTTAATCAGTCATCGGGAACATTGAAACAAACAGCATTTGAAGCATTAACCAACTGGAAAGAGTATGCAGCATCAAAAGCATTATTTGATATTTGTAAATCATCGTCAGGAAATTTCCGCGAAAAAGCATTTGACAGTTTCATTCGTCAGGTAAACTCTGCTAATATTCCGGATGACCAGAAATTACTGCAATACCGCAAAGTAATGCCTTTTGCCAAAACTACCGATGAGAAAACAGAAGTCATCAAATCCATAGGAAGTTTAAATACATTCCTATCCATGGTTTACCTGGAGCCTTTTCTAAAGGAAAGCTCACTACAACAGGTTACTGCCCGCGCTATTATGAAAATCGCGTTACCAGACTCAGAAGGGAAAGGTGGTTTCTCTGGAGATATTGTAAAAAGTTTGCTTGAACGTGTTGCTTCTTTGATAAGTGGAGAAGAAAGTGAATACGACATCATAAACATCAAAAATTACCTGGCGAAAATGCCAAAAGGGAAAGGCTTTGTATCTATGTTCAATGGCGAAAATCTGGATGGATGGCAGGGAATGCTGCTGGATGGAAACCCGATAAAAATAGCAAAGCTTAGTGATAAAGAACGCGCCAAAGAACAAGAAAAGGCCAATCAAAAAATGACCGAAAACTGGAGTGTAAAAGACGATCAGATTATCTTTAACGGGCACGGAGCTAATCTTGTATCATCTAAAATTTATAAAGATTTCGAATTGATTGTTGATTGGAAAATCACAAAGAAAGGTGACAGTGGAATCTATTTAAGAGGAACACCGCAGGTGCAAATCTGGGATACCTCGAGAGTAGAAGTTGGTGCGCAGGTTGGTTCAGGCGGTCTTTACAATAACAACAAGGACAATGTTCGCGACCCGTTAAAAGTTGCTGACAATCCGATTGATGAATGGAATACGTTCCGCATTACAATGATTGGTGAGAATGTTACAGTTTATTTGAATGGCGAACTGGTTGTAGATAATGTTCGCATGGATAATTACTGGGACCGCAGTATTCCTATGTTCGAGAGTGGAACTATTGAATTGCAGGCGCATGGAAACGAGCTGGCTTTCCGCGATATTTATGTGCGTGAAATCAATACAAAACATATTGGACTTAGCGATGAAGAGATTGCCAATGGATTTGTTTCACTTTTCAACGGTACAAATATGGATGGCTGGCAAGGAAATAAAACAGACTATTATGCGCAGGATGGTGACCTAATTGCCGATTCTGAAAAAGGAGGGCATGGAAACTTGTTCACCGAAAAAGAATACAGTGATTTCATTTTCCGTTTTGATTTTCAATTAACACCCGGGGCAAACAATGGCCTTGGAATCAGGGCTCCGCTGGAAGGTGATGCTGCTTATGTTGGAACAGAGTTACAAATTCTGGATAACACAGCGCCTATTTATGCTAATCTTCATGAATATCAGTACCACGGTTCTGCTTACGGAATTATTCCGGCTAAGCGAGGTTATTTAAAACCTGTGGGTGAATGGAATTCTGAAGAAGTTATTTTAAAAGGCTCTCATGTAAAAGTAATTCTGAATGGAACAACTATTTTGGATGGTGACCTGAAAGAGGCTAGTAAAAATGGCACATTGGATGGAAAGGCTCACCCGGGACTGGAGCGTGACAAGGGTTATATTGGTTTCCTTGGACATGGTTCAAAACTGAAATTCAGAAATATCAGGATAAAAGATTTAGCAGAGTAGTAATAATAAGAATCTGTAGTAGATAAAAGCAGGGTCATAATGGCTCTGCTTTTTTTATTGACATTGGAATTTCAGAATTTTACTTCGACTGAAAATCAGATAAAATAAACGAGGTTATATCACCATTGAAGTTTATCATAAGTTCCTTGTTTTTTTGAGTAGCTAAAATACCGGCGCGTTTTATTCCGCCATGATAGGTTTTATTAAAAAAACCAAGTCCGGCAAGGTATCCTGTAACATAGAACCCATTGTAAACCTGAAAACCTGCAAATGTAAGAATTGAGGCATTAATTAGAAAGTTAATAATCCCTTCGCCTTCTTTGCCTGCGTATATCTGACCGCTTCCCGGGAAAAAGCGCGACAAATTCTCCGCTTTATTAATTGATTTAATGCGCGGCCTGTTCTTTTTATTGTATAGTTCTTCTATTATCTCTTTTGCTTCTGCTTTCTTCTTTGGTGAGAGATCTTGCAAATCGATGTATTGCAGGAAGTTGTTTTGGGCCCTCTCCCACTCAAAAGTTTGGTTTAGACACAAAATTTTTACCGGTAAAAAATACTGAAAAGAAGCGCTGTCTTTACTACGGTGAAAGAATTCATCAATTTTCCATAATGCACGCCCGGGCTCACCATTCAGATAAAAACACAACGATTGTTCGTAGCTCACAAGGCGATATAATGAGTCTGTCGCATTCGAAAAATAAATAGGCTGAAGTTCATTCAATGCTTTGTCAAATTCATTCAGCTTTTTATAGCACAATGCTTTCCGGTACCTGAAATAATTGATGTCGCTTAATTCCTTTGTTTGAAAAATTAACCGCTCATATTCAATGGATGCTTCAAAATAGGATCCTGAATTATAAAGGCTGTCACTTTTGGAAATAGTGGCATTGCTAGTCAAAAAAATTCCGCAAAGGAATATGAAGCTGAAAAAGAATTTGGTTATGTATGTTATGTGTATATTCATTTTCAATGATTTTTACAGAAATAACAGAGCCGTAAATGTTTGCAACATAATTAACAGCAAAAATACTCCCGAAAATAATGGTTTTAGCGTTGGAGATTCCTCCTTTCCGGTAATTTTCCCAGGTTATAAAGCCCAGCCCTGCAGAGCCAAGCATTGATGCGATTCCCGACCCCGTTTTTCCGGCATAAATTTTCCCGGAACCGGGAATTATGCCCGACATTACACCTGCCACTACCGGTGATTTCGAGCGGTGTGCTTCATGCTCTTTGTAAATTTCGGTTAATGCTACAACTTGCTGTGATAATGATGCATTGCCAGTATTTATTTGTTTGATTTGTATTTGTGCCTCTTGCCAGTTTTCCTGCAACATTTTCATGCCTGCCTGCTCAAAATTAAGGAGCGACAGATTGGGCTCTTGTTGTATATTCATTTGCCTGAAAATTTGATGCGCATCCGAATAATTTTCAAGATAAATTTGATTGTACGCAGCAAAAAAATGCGATTTGAAATAAAACGGAGACACTTTACCTACTTTTAATAATGAGGTAGTAGATTGCTCAAGGTCTTTCACCGAGTAATGAGCCCATCCGAGAAAATAATTAAATGAGTCTCTCTGTTGTTGCCCGTAAGGCAAATTATTTTTTCCCATTAGATAAATTGCCTCATTAAAATAGCCTTTATTTATCAAATGATTTATAAAGGGAAGTTCATTATTTTCCTGGGAAAATCCACTAAGTGTAATTAAAGCAAAAACAATGATTCCGAGATATTTCATCTCTTATAACTTTTTTCTGGTAAATGGTTAAAATCTTGCAATTCTATTACAGCTATATATAGAACTTTAGTACCGGGATTTGAGTCTTGAGAATTCATTCATACACTTTCTCTCGTGACTCATTACTCTCTACTCATATCTTTTTCCCCATTTATAATCTTTTATAGGGTCGTGGAAACGGTGTGTTTTCAGATCTATTTCATCAAAATGCAGATCGGTAGCAGCAATCCGGTTGCAACGGCTTAACCGGTCGAACGACAATAAGGTTCCTTTAACCAATCCAAATTGCTTAACAGCGTTTTTACTAAAGTCAGAGCAACTTGGTTCATATAAACAACTGGCTGACAAATGTTGAGAAAAGAAATTCTGATAAACATACAGTGAGCTCCCGTAAAGCAAACTAACCGGATTGCAATTCATAAATGTTTTCTTTTGATACTTGTAGATGTAAGGGCGTTTTCCGGATGTGGGCATTTTTTGTTTCGATACAGCGTCTGCAAGCGCCAAATCTGTCTTTAAGTTAATGCTCTGGCTAAAACTAATTGTTGAAACCAACAGGAATCCAATGCAGACGCTACTTATTCTCAGAAACATTGATAGGCTTAGCATCTTCGGGTATTTTGAAATTAAAATAAGAGTTATCGGGTGTAGAAGAAATATTTACATCAGAAAATACAGTCCGGCTTATTATTGAATCTCCTTTTGGTAAATAGCTAATTTCAATAATTTTGGATGGAAGCCTGAATTGCACAAAGTCTTTATAATTTATGTAATAGATTTTCCGTAATATCTTTTCCTTATTTGCTTTATATTCAGAATAAACGGGCAAACCGTTATCAAATACCATTTTAACCGTTTCAATCCCCTTTAATATAGATGGAGCTTTCCACAGTGTAACATAATATTGCTCTTCAAATGTATTTGAAACCAGGTTAAAACCTTCGTCAACCAAACCCAACTGATCTGTTAAATTATTTGCAAAATAGTAAATCAGATTTCGCTTTGATGCCATCTCTGAAATTTGTTTATAATCTACTTCATTACTCGCTGGGTAATATGTTTTTATTTCCCCCAGAGCATTAACAACCATTATATAATCGGGAGATGAATGGTAGTATTTTGTAATAGTCTGTTTGTCGTTATCCAGAAACAAATCGATTTCATTGGTAATTTTGTTCCTGTTTTCAAGAATTTCAGTACGTTGGTTTACCGAGATATAATTACCAGACTGAGCCTGCAATAGATTACTGCTACTTGTCAAAATAACTATGGAAAGAAAAATTTGCTTTAATACCGTGTCCATATAAATAGTAAAAGGTGCCTGCTAAAAAAACAAGCACCCTTAAATATAGTAATATGATTTTTTACCACATAAAAAATTTCGGGTTATCAATATAGGGTCTGATATCTTCATTGTCGATAATCAGTACAATAAAGTCAACCAGTGGAACTATCCCGAAAATCCCTCCACAAGTAAGAATATAACCCAATCCGGTCATGGTTTTTGTTCCTAAGTAGAAACGGTGAATTCCCAGACCTCCAAGGAAAAAGTCAAGTACAATGGCAAGCACTGCATCTTTTTCTTTTGGCGCCACCAGAGGAGTAGGAATAGCTGAAGGAACGGCGGTTAATTCGCTGGCGTTGGCAGAAATCATACTCGTTTCTGTTGCCTTGTCAAAAAGCTTATCAATCGCTCCCTCATCAATTGAATAGGATGCCGCTTTTACCTGATTAAAGGAAAAGGCAGCCATGAATAACAATAGTAAAATAAAAGTCTTTTTCATGCTTTTAAATTTTTGTTTTAATAGGCCTAAAGTTAGGCCTTTTTCAAATATAAACAATCACTCACTAATACTTAAAGGCATTAAAAAACCGCTTTTGAAAAGATCAAAAACGGTTTCGAATATGTTTTATTCTTGATTACAGACTGTTAATAGCATTTAAGTCATCAAATGCAATCTGCAAACGAGCAATCATTGATTCCTCTGCTTTTCGCAACCAAACTCTTGGGTCGTAGAATTTTTTGTTTGGTTTTTCATCTCCTTCCGGATTACCAATCTGTCCTTGTAAATAATCGTGATTAGCTGCTTCAAAAGCACGAACTCCATCCCAGTATGCCCATTGGGTATCTGTATCAATGTTCATTTTAATAACACCATAAGAAAGTGCTTCACGAATTTCAGCGTGAGTAGAACCAGAACCACCGTGGAATACAAAGTTCACTGGTTTTTCTTCTGTTCCCAGTTTTTCCTGAATATATTTCTGTGAGTTATCAAGAATTTTTGGAGTAAGTTTTACATTCCCTGGTTTGTAAACACCATGTACGTTTCCAAAAGAAGCTGCAATAGTGAAATTAGGAGAAATTTTGCTTAGTTCTTCATATGCATAGCAAACTTCTTCTGGTTGAGTATACAATTTGGAACTGTCAACACCAGAATTGTCAACACCGTCTTCTTCTCCACCAGTAATGCCCAATTCAATCTCAAGGGTCATACCCATTTTGCTCATTCTTTCAAGATATTTTTTGCTGATTTCGATATTTTCTTTAATCGGCTCTTCTGAAAGGTCAAGCATGTGTGAGCTGAACAATGGTTTTCCGGTTTCAGCAAAATGTTTTTCACTTGCATCAAGCAAACCGTCAATCCATGGGAGTAATTTTTTTGCGGCATGGTCGGTATGTAATACAACATATACACCATAGGCTTCAGCCAGTGCATGAATGTGTTTTGCACCTGCAACAGCACCAAGAACAGCAGCTTGCTGACCTGCCAATTTCAGGCTTTTGCCAGCGTTAAAAACAGCTCCTCCGTTTGAGAACTGAATCATTACCGGAGCATTTGCAACTTTGGCAGCTTCCATTACAGCATTTACTGATGATGAACTTACTACGTTTACGGCTGGTAATGCAAATTGATTTTCTTTTGCTACTTTAAAGATAAACTGCAAGTCGGCACCTGTTACAACACCTGGCTTGATAGCTTCTGTTATTTTTCCCATAATTTTTATTTTTATTTTGTTTCTGTCACCTTGTCTGTCTGGCAAAATTACTATTTCAATTCAGTGTATACAAGAATCACCTGTTATCAAATATTAAATTCTTTATTATTTAATATTTAAAAGGATGAGAAACTGCCTGTTTCTGATGTATAAAACATCATTTATTCTGAAAGCATAGTACAAAAATAATATTATGCTAAAAATATATTGAAGTATCTGACAAGAAATGTATTTGAGTGGTTTTACGTCCAGTAAAATTGAGTAAAGTATAGAAAACTATCAAAGGATGTTTTGTTGTGGAATAGGGCTAAATATTTTCGAATAAGTTCAGGCGGTTAAAGAACTGCTCTCTGGCAATACTTAAAGCAGTTGGGCCATTTAGTTTCCCTTCTAATTCCAGATTTCATTCATTGCAGTCAGGATAAGCGGCTTATTATCTGTTACTACAATAGTATGTTCATGTTGTGCCATGTATCCTCCCCGGTTGCCCACCAATGTCCATCCATCACTTAACGTATCAGCATAAATTGATTCTGTTGAAATAAAAGTTTTGACAGCAACAACGGAATTTTTCTTAAACCTCCTTTTGTCAAATCGATTTCTAAAATTAAGCAATTCGTCTGGTTGTTCATGTAGGCTTCTGCCAACTCCATGTCCACCAAGGTTTTTAATAACTTTATAACCTCTTTTTTTAGCTTCTAGCTCCATTAAATGTCCAATATCCGAAATTCGCACACCACCTTTAATGTTATTAATGGCTTTTTTCAGGATGAATTTCGATGCGTCTACTAATTTCTGATGTTGATGAATGTCCTTGCCAAGGACAAATGAGCCACCATTGTCTGCCCAAAAACCATTTAACTCCGCCGAGACATCAATATTAACCAAATCTCCTTCTTTCAGGACTCTTTTATCGGAAGGTATTCCGTGACAAAATTCATTGTTGACACTAATGCAATTATAGCCGGGGAAACCATAGGTAACTTTGGGAGCCGATTTTGCCCCAAAATCAGCAAGTATCTTTGCGCCATGCTCATCAAGCTCTTTTGTTGTTATGCCGGGCTGAGCAAATTTGGTCATCTCTTTTAAAGTAAAAGCAACTGCTTCACTTGCTCTTTGCATTCCAATCAATTCAAATTCTTCTGTTATTGACATATCTTGTTTTCTTTGATTCTTGATCAAGCTACGTGACTAACCGGGCAACTATTTATCTGTATCTAAATATTCGGCTGCAATTACCAGCTCATTGTACCAATCTTCTCCATACTTGCGGATAAGTGGTTCTTTGAGAAATTTATAGAGCGGGAGTTTTTGTGACTTTCCGCATTTTTTCCCTGGTTTACAAATATCGAGTTCCTGATAATTTACTGCGTCAAACCTTTTGTATTCAGTAATGCGAATAGGGAAGAGATGACAGGAAACCGGTTTGCGGAATTTTGTTTTTCCTTCAAAATAAGCTTTTTCAATGGCGCATTTCAGAATCCCTTTTTCATCGTAAAAAGAGTAGGCACACTGGCGATTGTTTACCAATGGAGTAACCAGGTCACCGTCACTGTCAATAACAGAAAAGCCTTTCTTTTTTATTTCTTTTGTGTGTTTCTCCGGGAGATAACCTTCAAAGGTTGAATAGTCCCGCTCGATAATCTCCAATTCTTCTTCTGTGATTGGAGCGCCGGAATCACCTTCAATGCAACAAGCACCTTTACATTTAAATAAATCGCAAAGAAAGTGCTGTTCGAAAATATCAAGACTTATTAACGTGCGGCCAATTTCAACCATTTTCAACCCATTTTAATTTTAAAAGAAATGAGAAACCTTTAAACAGATTTCTCATTTCAATATAAAAAAATAATTTATTATTTTATCAATACTTTTCCAGTCATTTCTTTCGGAATTTCCAATCCCATAACCGAAAGGAGGGTTGGTGCAACGTCAGCCAAAATTCCGTTTTCAATCTGAATGTCTTTTTTATCGCTGATAAAAATACATGGAACAGGATTTAACGAGTGAGCTGTATTTTCTGAACCATCAGGATTCACTGCATTGTCAGCGTTTCCGTGGTCGGCAATGATAAGAACGTTGAAACCACCTTCAAGAGCTGCCTCAACCACTTCTTTTGCACATTGGTCAACAGCCGAAACAGCTTTACGAATTGCTTCATAAACGCCAGTGTGACCAACCATATCGCCGTTGGCAAAGTTCAAACAAACAAAGTCAGCCTCGCCATTTTTTAATTTCGGAACAATTGCATCCTTAATTTTTGGAGCCGACATTTCGGGTTGTAAATCGTAAGTAGGAACTTTTGGCGAAGGAATCAAAATACGGCTTTCTCCTTCAAATTCTGCTTCACGGCCACCACTGAAAAAGAATGTAACGTGGGCATATTTTTCCGTTTCAGCAATGCGTATTTGTTTTAATCCGGCTTTTGAAACGATTTCACCCATTGAATTTACAACGTTTTCTTTGTCGAAAATAACGTTGATCCCTTTGAAATCAGCTTTGTAGTTGGTCATGGTGTACCATTCCAAGTCCATTGTTTTCATTCCGTAATCAGGAAGATCTTCCTGGGTGAATGCAATGGTTGTTTGGCGTAAACGATCGGTACGGAAGTTAAAGCAAATAACTACATCTCCTTCTTCAATTTTTCCTAATGGTTCTCCATTTTCGTCAACCATAACAACTGGTTTCAGGAATTCGTCAGTTACCCCATTATCATATGAAGCCTTAATTGAAGCTAAAATGTCAGTCGATTTTTCGCCTTTCCCTTCGGTGTATAAATCGTAAGCCAGTTTCAAACGGTCGTAATTTTTATCACGATCCATTCCGAAATAACGGCCAATTAACGAAGCAAATTTCGCATTGGTTGGTTTTAGCGCTTCCAAATCAGATTCAATAAAACCGTAGCCCGAGCGTGGATCTGTGTCACGACCGTCAGTTAATCCGTGAATAAAAACATCTTCCAGTCCCATATCCGTAGCAATTTGTGCCAGCGCTACCATATGTGAACTCAATGCGTGAACCCCTCCAGTTCCAATCAATCCAAGAAGGTGAACTTTTTTATTGTTTTCTTTTGCGTAAGTATATGCTTTTACAATTTGCGGGTGTTCCCAAAGCGACTTGTCTTTAATTGCTTTGGTGATTTTTACCATGTCCTGGTAAAGAATACGCCCGGCACCAATACTTAAGTGTCCAACTTCCGAGTTTCCCATTTGTCCATCAGGGAGACCGACATATTCCCCACAAGTTAATAGTTGGGAATGGGGATATTTTTCTGCAGCATAATCCATAAACGGAGTTGGCGCTGTTGCTACGATATCATTTCTCGAGCCATCGCCAATTCCCCATCCGTCGAGGATCATTAATAATGTTTTTTGTACTTCAGCCATAGTAATATTATTGTTAGTAATTTCTATTCAAAAAGAACGGACAAAAGTATCCTTTTTCCATTCAACTGGAAAATGAATAAACCAATGGAAGTAAGGATTTAACAAATTCTTTCGTGTGATTTTAAAAAAGTGCAATTTTATTTGCTGAATAAAGAGAAAACCAGCAACAAGGGCGCAACCATCTTATTATTAACTTCGTCTGAAATAGAACTAAAGTAACCAAATCATGAAAAAACGAATACTTCTGTTTTTACTTCCACTTTTTTTCTCTTGCTCTGATGATGATTTTAGTAACAACCGGGATAATAAAGATAACGTTATTAGCATATATGTTGTTAAAGAAGGTCAAATTGAAAATTTTCAAACAGATGTAGACCTCGAATCGTTGGAATTGGAAGAAACTCCCTGGCTGCAAAGTTCAGAGATTGAGTTATACGACTGGTCGTCGCATATATTTTATCTAAATACCGGGAAAGAAAGAAGTAAATACGAAGGCCGGCATTTTGTAATAAAATCAGGAGATACCCCTGTTGCACTTGGCCTGTTCTTTTCTTCTCTTTGGTCGTATATGCCAACTTTCCCTAGTATTTTTGCGCACGACCATTTGTTTTATCCCGAAGATGTTATTGGGTTGGCCGGCTATGGTTTTACGTCGGAGGCAAATTCTCACGAAGAAATACAAAGATTGAGAGAAGCCCTGGAAAATTCCGGGATTTTGCATGAGGGACTCGACGTTAAAATGATTCAGTTGGGCAGGAAGAATTCTACAACTCTCACGTATACGATTCAGCTGACCAATAACGACTCGGAAGATATTTACATTTTAGATCCGGATAAAATGGGAACGGGTAGATTTCATTATTATACCAACGGGGTTTCATTACGAAAGGATAATGACAGTTATTCTTCTTTTAGTGAAAAGGTTGCCTCTTCAGAGATTAAAAGCAGCTGGTATTACAAACTTGAACCTAAAAAATCAATAACCAGAATAATCACATTGGATGGATTTTCCGAGCTTCCTTCAGGAGAAGTTCACTTCTATTTTTCTTTTCCCGGAGCAAATAATATAGATGAAGGGGAATGGGAGAAACCAGGAGGAAGGATTTGGATGGGAAGTAAGTTTATTGAAGGCGAGATAAACTTGAATTAATTATATTATTTGTGATTCTGAGGCTAAAACTCCCCGGCCTCACCGGGGAGTTAAGATTTGCAAATGAATTAATTCTTCATTTAACAAACCAAACCATGTCTTTTCTGTAAATGACACCAATCTAATTTTGATTAAGCTGCCAAATACAATATATAAATGCAACTAAAAATATACTGATAAATAACTGTTTTATAACCCTATGTAAAAAATCGCTTAAAAATAAAGAGTTTTCAATGCATAAACAATTTTATTCTTAATAATAATAAACTTAAGTCATAAATTAACATTTGCTTGAATCGAATAGCCAATTTATAATCAGACATGTGGGCAACTTAATAATATTATATTTGTATAAATTCGAACTAAACATTACTAACAGACTTAACAATGTTAAAATTAGCAATCTCAAGATATGAAATCTATCGGTATCTTATCCTCATTTATGTATTGGTAATAGTATTCGCATGCAATGTTTCTGAAAAAAGTGATAGTGGTAATAGCGAAGTTTGCTCTTATGTAAATCCGCTTATTGGTACGCACAAAGAGGGGCACACTTTCCCTGGGGCTTGCCTCCCATTTGGAATGGTGCAACTAAGCCCGGATAATGGCTACCGGGGCGTGAAGGCGTATAATTATGAAAAGAAAACTATTTTGGGTTTTAGTCACACGCATTTAAGTGGCACAGGGCCTTACACGCTTACGAACTATAATAATATTCTTGTAATGCCAACCACTGGGGAATTAAAAGTTTTTCCTGGTCTTGTAAAAAATTCTGAGAATCTGGCAAAAATTAATCTGGAAAAGATACTGGATAACCTTCCACTCAAAGAACGTCAGGAATTAGACAAAATGTCAATGGAAAACCGGGAAAAGAAAATAGCAGGTCTTTACAGGCAGGAAAAACAGAAAGCAACAGAAAGTCTTTTTCAGTTGGGTTACGACACTTCGCAAGTAATAAAAGGATACGAATCAAGCTACAGTCATAATGAAGAAAAAGCGGAACCTGGTTATTATGCCGTAAATTTGAAAGATTATAAAATAAAAGCAGAGTTGACTGCAACTATACGAGCCGGATTTCATCGTTATACCTTTCCTGAAACGAAAAATGCTCATATTATTTTTGATGTTACACATTCTATCACTCCCGGGCGTGATGCATATGTCAGAATTTTGAATGGGAAGCAAATAGAAGGATATGTAACCGGTGATATGCAAGACAATTATTCCAGACCGCTAACCTGTTATTTTTTTGCAGAATTTAATAAATCATTTTCATCGTACGGTACCTGGAACGGAGACAGCATTTATAACAACCAGAATGAAATGGCAGGGAAAAATGGTGTGGGAGCATTTGCAAATTTCATAACAAAAGCAGACGAGCAAATATTAATTAAGGTAGGCATTTCGTTTGTGAGTACTGAAGGGGCAAAAAAGAATCTGGAGGCTGAAATTCCTCACTGGGATTTTGACAGAACTCGTAAAGAGGCGGAAAAAAGCTGGGAGAAAAAACTTAGTAAGGTAATGGTGAAAGGAGGAACAAAGGAACAGAAGACAAGTCTTTATACTTCAATTTATCATGCACTGATGTTTCCTCGAACATTTTCGGATGTTGATGGACAATATTATAGCCATTTCGATAATAAGATACACCGGTCAGAAGACAATCCCTATTATGTTGACTTTTCTCTGTGGGACACTTATCGTGCTGAACATCCTTTGTTAACTTATCTGGAGCCGGAGAAGCAAAATGAGATGATACGAACTTTTCTAAAAATGTACGACCAGGGTGGAAGACTCCCTCTTTATGTAAGCTATAAGAATTATTACATGAAAGTTATGATTGGTGACCATGCAACATCTGTAATTACAGATTCTTATATGAAGGGAATTCGTGATTTTGATGTTGAAAAAGCATATGAGGCTATGCGTAAAAATGCTATGGTTCCGGGAGAAAAAGAGAGCAGTCGAACCGGACTTGATTATTATATTAGTTTAGGGTATATCCCCGCTGATAAAGTTCGTGAATCTGTTTCTGTTACAATGGAGTATGCATATGACGACTGGTGTTTGGCCCAAATGGCAAAAGCACTGGGGAAGGATAAAGATTATCATTTATTTTCGGAAAGAGCACTGAATTATAAAAACTTATATGATCAATCAACGGGATTTATGCGCCCCAGAATGGCAGATGGTTCGTGGTTGAAAATGTGTAATGAAACTCCCGAAATTATTCGAACGGAAGACCATCAGTATTATAGTTGTTTTGATCCGCTCTGGGTAGGAGTGAGTCCTAATAGACACTATACTGAATCAAATGCATGGCAGTATTTTTGGCATGTTCCTCACGATATTCAGGGATTAATTGATTTAGCTGGAGGCAAAAAAAAGTTTTTGAATAAACTCGACACACTTTTTACTATGACGCCGGAAGAGAGTGGTCCGAAATACGCGCCTCTTTACAGTAAAATAGGCCAATATGTTCATGGTAATGAACCCGTTCATCATGTAGCTTATTTATATGATTATGCCGGAGAACCCTGGAAAACACAAAAATGGATTCATCGTATCATGAAGGAGAAGTATCTTGCTGCCCCTGATGGATTATGTGGTAATGATGACATGGGACAAATGTCGGCCTGGTATATTTTTAGTGCAATGGGATTTTATCCTGTAGCGCCGGGACAAAATGCCTATGCTATAGGAACCCCACTTTTTGAAGAATTTACCCTCAATTTAAATGAGTTTTACGGGAACAAAAAATTCACAGTGAAAGCCAATGGAATTTCACCTGAAAATTTTTATATACAATCGTCAACACTCAATGGGAAAGAATATAACAAACCATGGATAAGCCATGATGATATTGTAAAAGGGGGAACACTGATTTTTGAGATGGGGCCGGAACCAAATAAAAATTGGGGAAGTAATCCGGAGGATGCACCTCCCTCAATGAATATCAACTAAAGTATTCTCTTAGAAAGCGGATAAAATTTCCGTGCATGATATTTTTTATGTCTTCCGGCTTGTATCCGCGGTTCTCTAAAATGACCGGGACTTTTTGAATATCAGCAATGGTATCCAGATCATACGGACATTGCTCTGTGCCAAATGCTCCGTCGAGGTCGCTTCCTACACCAACGTGCAATGCATCTCCTGCCAGTTGACAAACATGATCAATGTTGTTTGCCATAATCTCCAGCGTTACATTTTTCGATTTTGGTGTTGATTCTCCACGGATCCAGTTTGGCACCATCATCCAGGCATCCAGTGCAATTCCAATCACAGCTCCCCGCCTTACGAGTTCCAAAATCATTTCGTCGGAGAATTGACGGTTATGATTTACAAATTTCCGGCAGTTATTGTGGCTGGCCCAAATAGGCCCGTTGTATATTTCCATGGCATGCCAAAATGCATCGTCGTTCAGGTGAGTGGCATCTAAAATCATATGTAGCTTTTCCATGGACTTTAGCAATTCAACTCCTTTCTCATTCAACCGTCCGGATGCATCAGTCCCATTGGCATAAATTCCCGGGCCATAATGTGCCGGGCCTATGGCGCGCAATCCATAATTATATGCACGTTGTAAGTGTTCCATGGAAATAATAGAGTCAGCTCCTTCCAAACTCAGTAAGTAACAAATGGGTGTTTTCTCATTTGGGGCTTCCCATAGTTTCAGGCTTTCCTCCAGCGATTGTGCATCTGTTATCTGTTTCATTTCACCTACTTCTTCCATGGTACGGTACCATTGCAGCTGTCCCTGGGTTTGTGCCCATGCTTGTTCCTGTGAATACCATCCCGGAATTGGGCTTCCGGGTTTTACTACCCGGCTAATTTGTGTTGCTACAACCAAGCCAATTTTCCCCTCCCGCAGGGCTGGGAAGGAAACGGTATTCCGCTCGCGATCGGGTTTGTCATTCATCCCCTTTTCACTCTCCCGAATTTGCTGCACTGTCCAGCGCTGGTCTCGGTTCCATTCCATCGCATTCATGGAAATATCCAAATGCGCATCAAAACAAAGTATTTGATTATTTATTGAATTACTCATCATGATTAATTAAAAAGTTCGTTTTCTTGCTATTACATCCCAGGTTTCTGCCACTTTATTATTCTCCACCACGTAAACTTTCTCCTGCAAAGCAATAGTTGGGCAAATATGCACAGGGATAGCATAAATAAAATCACCGGGATTTAATTCTTTTGCTTGCGGAGTTGAAATTACCAGATGTTCTTCGCTCTGATTTTCGATGGTTTCCATGGCAATATCCAGAAACTTTAGTCGTGGATGAGGCATTTCAGAAGCCATTGATTTGTGACCAAGATCCAAACAAACATTTCCGAATGGTTTACTAATTACGCGCCCAATAAGCACAGCCGCCGGTAAAAAATTAAGATCTGGAATATTTTTTTCATACCCGGCATCCCACAAAACGGGGGTTCCCGGACAAAGAGTTCGCTCTTTATGTTTAGCATGAACTGGAAAAGAGAATGTTCCCCCACAAGCCAATTCTCCAATCTCAATTTCAGCTTTTTTAAATTTTGTAATCAACTCTTCAACTGCCACAAAATCTTTTTCACAGTGTTTCTCCCGCGTATTAAAATCTGAATCATGAATATGCCCGTCGTAAACATGCAATCCCTTTAGTTTAAGCCATTCATTTTCTGAAATAGCTTTAGCAAGTTTCAATGCCGGCTCCGGCTCGATACCTGTGCGGTGCATTCCGTTATCAATATCAATAAAAACATTGATTATCTGTTGCTCACTCATAGCCTCTGCCACTAAATCGCCTAATGATTTTTTATGATCAACAAGTACTGAGAAATTTACATGCGGGTATTTCTTTAAAATACTGAGAAACTTTTTTATACCGGGGCCAAGTAACGGGTAAGCCAGTAAAACATCAGTACCGCCATTGGCTGCGGTCATTTCCATCTCGGTAAGTGTGGCACATTTAAATTTGGTAATGTTTTGCTGAACCTGAAGGCGGACTACTTCTGCCATTTTATGCGTTTTTACATGGGGTCGTAGTCGTGAGGCATCCCCGGCAATATGAATCATCCTATGGATATTCTCTTTGATTCGTTCTGGAAAAATCAGCACTGACGGAGTAAAAACGTCTGCTTCATTTTTTATTTTGTACCACATACAATGAGTCTACTCTTGGTTCAGTTCAAAAATACATTCTACTTCCACTGCAATATTTCCGGGAAGCGACATTCCTACCGCGCTACGTGCTCCTTTACCGTTTTCTTCTCCCAGAATATCGACCATCAATTGGCTAAATCCGTTTATTGTTTGCGGGTGTTGTTCAAATTCAGGGAAGCAGTTTACCATTCCCAGTGTTTTTATCAAACGTTTTATCTTGCCTAAATCGCCTATTTGAGCTTTAATGGTTGCCAGCATGGTTAATCCAGCCTGGCGTGCTGCCAGTTGTCCTTCTTCCAAAGTCAGGTCTTTACCAACTTTCCCGGTAATTAAGGTTCCATCTGTTTTTAATGGCCCCTGTCCCGAAACATATAGTTGATTGCCGGCAATTACAACCGGATGATAAATTCCTCCAAGTGGCGGTGCTGGTGGTAGCTCCAGTCCCAAAGCTTCAATTTTTTTTTCTATAGTATTCATCGAATAATATTATTTAATAACAAAATTACAAGTATTCCAACAATAGCAATAGTGGTTTCCATTACTGTCCATGTTAAAAAGGTTTCTTTAACAGAAATATTAAAATATTCTTTGAACATCCAGAAACCACCATCATTTACATGAGAAAGCATCAGGCTCCCGGAGCCGATGGCCAAAACCATTAATTCGGGCGAAACATTGGGGCCGGAAACCAGCGGCAATACAATTCCTGCGGCGGTCATCCCCGCAACTGTTGCAGAACCCACTGAAACACGTATAACGGCAGCAATTAGCCAGGCCAGGATTAAAGGAGACATTCCCGAGTGTCTTAGTAAGTCTCCCAGAAAGTTACTGATTCCGCTTGCAACCAGAACTTCCTTTAATCCTCCTGCACCAGCCAGGATCAATAAAATCATAGCAATGCTTGATATTGCCTGGGCCAGGTCGTTCATAACTTCCTTCATTTTCTTGCCTCTTCGTAATGCCAGCAAATAAATAGCAAACAGAACCGACAAAAGCATGGCTATTACCGGATTTCCAATTCCTTTTATAAACGGATAACTTGTCGCAGATTCATTAATAAAAGCAGTTAGTAGTCCCGATAATCCAATTAAAATGACGGGCATTAAAGCAGTTATAATGCTGATTGTGGTTGACGGAAGCTCGCTTTCTTTCAAAACTTTCTGCCCTGTAAATTCTTTCAGCGGAGAAGCTTTTATTTTCTTGAAACGGGGCGAAAGAATAGGCCCGGCTACAATTATGGCGGGAATTGCAACTAGAAATCCATAGAAAATAGTTTTCCCCATATCGGCGCCAAACATTCCTGCAATGGCAGTGGGAGCAGGATGTGGAGGTAAATATCCATGTGTAACCGACAAGGAAGCCAGCATTGGCAATCCTACAAAAATTAAGGGCAATCCGGTTGAGGCTGCTACCGTAAAAACAATAGGGACTAGAATTACAAAACCAACGGAGTAGAACATTGGGATTCCTACGATTAACCCTGTTAGCATTAATGCCCAGTGAATTTTTTTTAGGCCGAAAGTGGCAACCAGAGTTTGTGTTATTTTTTGTGCTGCCCCACTGTCGGCGATAATTTTTCCGAGCATTGAACCAAAGCCAAGTATTAAAACCAGCAAGCCTAAGGTGTCTCCCATGCCTTTTTTTATGGCTTCCACGATTGTTTCAAGCGGAAGCCCCATCATTAGCCCTACATATATACAAACCAGTGTAAATGAAATAAAGGCATTAACCTTCACTAACGTAATTAATAAAAGGAGAAGCAGAACTCCGGTAAACACAACTATTAATGGCATCATAACTGGGTAAGATAATCGGTATGTAAATTTTCGCCTCTAGCGTCCTTCAAAGATAAATACATACGTTAATATTTCAAGGGATATACAGGCAAACATTCTGCAATCTATCGTTTTTATAAAGATAGGACAAGAAGCAATTGTGTGAGTTTTAATAAAAAGAAAATTGGTGGGATGAGCTAAAAATAAAGAGCAATCAGGAATCTTTTGTTTCTGTGTAGTAAATTGCTTTTCTTTTTATCATGTGTGTTTCAATACTTTGTAATTCGTATTACTGTTGAGGTTCCTCGGTTAGGGTTGTTTGTCCTAATCATATTTTTTGTAGGGTGAAATATTGTGTTGTTATTAACCAGTAGTGTAAATGCAATTATTCATGTCGGTGAATGATTATTAAATCTTAAAAAGCGGGGATACTAAAGTTCAAAACACAAAATATTTTTACATTTGAACATTCACTTAAAAAATAAAAGCCTGTGTATTTTGTGCGCGTAATGATTCTGGTAATTATAATACTTCTAATAATTTTTATTGTTTGGGGAGTAAAAAGTATGAACAATAGAAAATAGTTGAATCTGATCTGTTTCTCGTTATATGTTGATTCTACAGCTTAGCCGTATTGCCTCATTATTATTCCAAAATTGTAGCGCTCATTAACCAATGTCCAGGCAATCAGTGTGTGCTTCTTCTCTAAAGTGGTTTTTTCTTTGGGGATGAGTTGTTTTCAGATACATGTTTGTATTTAAAAATAATAGCAAACAGTAGTGCAACTACCAATGCATAGCCAGAAAATATATACCATGAGATCCTCCAACCTTCAAGTTGCTCCAACGGATTTATTTTAGAAAATACAAAATGATTGACAACTTTTCCTGCTAAAAGCATTCCTATCGTAGCTCCAAATCCGTTTGTCATCATCATAAAAACACCTTGTGCACTAGAGCGAATACTTTTATCTGTTTCTTTATCCACAAAAAGAGAGCCGGAAACATTAAAGAAATCAAAAGCAATTCCATACACAATCATTGAGGAAATAAACATCCAAACTCCTCCTCCAGGATTTCCAAGGCCAAAAAGACCAAATCGTAAAAACCATGCAAACATAGCCATAAGCATTACTTTTTTTATGCCAAATTTCTTCAGAAAGAATGGAATTAAAAGAATACATAATGTTTCTGATACCTGTGATAAGGAAATAAGGGCGTTGGCATGGTTGGCTCCCCAGGTAGTTGAAAAGCCTTGAATGCTTTTAAAACTAGTTATAAATGGATTCGCATAACCATTGGTAATTTGCAATGAAACACCGAGTAGCATAGAAAAAATAAAAAATACAGCCATTTTCTTATTTTTGAAAAGGCTAAATGCTTCTAAGCCCAAAGCGTCAAAGAGTGTTTTCTTTTTATTGCCCAAACTAACCGGACAATCGGGCAAAGTAAAAGAATATAAAAATAATACTATCCCTAAAACAGCTGATGCAAAAAATTGCATGTGGTTATTCTGGAATCCAGTGAAATCGACAAATAGCATAGCACAAATAAAACCGATGGTGCCAAATGTGCGAATAGGAGGAAAGGCTTTTATTGTATCGTAATTATTTTTCACCAGTACATTATATGCCACAGAATTCGACAGGGCAATTGTTGGCATGTAAAATGCAACACTTACCGAGTAAAGCATAAAAAGGTATGGGAAATGAGTATTATTGCCTGCTGTCATTCCATAGTAGCCTGCTGCAAAAATGAATATAGCTGCAATGGCATGGCTAATACCTAAAAGCTTCTGAGCAGGAATCCAGCGGTCGGCTACAATCCCCAAAAAGGCGGGCATAAAAATTGAAACGATTCCCTGCATAGCATAAAAAAGCCCAATGTCAGATGCCAGGCCAATTGCTCCCAAATAATTCCCCATGGATGTCAGATAAGCTCCCCATACAGCGAATTGGAGAAAGTTCATGACTACCAGCTTTAATTTTATGGACATAAATTTATTGTGCTATTTTTTTCTCTTATTCAATTCATCGCGAATAACAGAAGCTTTTTCGTAATCCTCATTCTTCACTGCCTCGTCTAACATCTCATTCAATTCATTTAACGAGTACTGTGAATATGAAGAAGTTTCTGTTGGTTCCTCGTCGGAAAAGCTTCGTACTGGTGAGTGTTCATCCTCCAATTCTAATACGATGCCTGCTTTTTTCAGTATATCTTCGGAGGTATAAATGGGGCAACGGAAACGCAAAGCAAGCGCAACCGCATCAGATGTGCGTGAATCGATTTTAATCTCTTTTCCATCCATTTCACAAAGTAATTCGGAGTAAAAAATACCCTCTTCCAGTTTGTAGATGGTAACTTCGAGCAAGGCAATTTTAAATGCCAGCGCCATGTTTTTGATAAGATCGTGTGTTAACGGGCGCGGAGGTTTTAATCCTTCCAGTTGTATGGCAATGGCCTGAGCCTCAACCGGCCCAATGATAATAGGTATTCTTCTGTCTCCGTTTTCTTCAGCCAGAACAAGAGCATAAGCTCCTGATTGTGTTTGGCTTACCGAAAGCCCTAAAATATTCAAACGAATTTTTTGCATGCTAAAAATTAGGCCTGTTTTTTTCTGTGAAAACAAATATAACAATCATTTTGGTTTATCTCGAATATTCACAAACCGATTTATTCCACCGGTTAAAGTTCACAAATAACAGGAAAAATCAGCCTGCCAGTATATTACTCCATTATTTCGTCATAAATAAAACAGGTAATTGTTTGCTAAATATTTTAAAATAACTACTTTTGCAGTCCGAATTTTGAATCGTTCAGGCTCAACAAGTGGAATCCAACAGGAATCCCGCCTGTCGGTGTAAACATTAAAATTGTAAATATGTACGCGATTGTTGAAATTGCAGGACAGCAATTCAAAGTTGAAAAAGACAAAAAGCTTTTTGTGCATCAGCTAACTGCTAAAGAAGGCGACTCGGTTGATTTCGAAAAAGTTTTACTCGTAGACAATGACGGTAAAATAGCCGTTGGTACTCCAACCGTTAAAGGTGCGAAAATAACTGCAAAAGTATTGCAGCATGTAAAAGGCGAAAAAGTTCTTGTTTTCAAAAAGAAAAGAAGGAAAACATACCAAAAAATGAACGGCCATCGTCAAAAGTTTACGCAAATTCAAATTGAAACCATTGTTGGATAACTAAAAAAAATTTACCATGGCTCATAAGAAAGGTGTAGGTAGTTCGAAAAACGGACGTGAATCGGAAAGTAAACGACTTGGGGTAAAAATTTACGGAGGTCAGTTTGCAAAAGCTGGTAATATTTTAGTTCGCCAGCGTGGAACAACTCATTACCCGGGCGAAAATGTAGGAATGGGGAAAGATCATACCCTGTTTGCATTGATCGACGGTACAGTAGTATTCAGAAAGAGAAGAAGAAACCGTTCATATGTATCGGTTGACCCGATTGTTGATGTAGCTGTAGCAGAAGCACCGAAAGCAAAAGCTCCGGTTGCTGAAGAAAAACCCAAAACAGAGGAAACTAAGGTAGAAGCTGCTCAGGAAACAGACGGAGCTGATGACTTGAAAAAACTGGAAGGTGTAGGGCCGAAGTTAGCTGAGATTTTAGTTGAAGGTGGTTTTTCAACTTATGCATCAATAGCTGCTGCTTCTGTTGAAGATATTCAGAAAATTCTGGAAGAAGCAGGAAGCCGTTATGCTTCTAAAGATCCGGCTCCCTGGATTGAACAAGCAAAAGAATTTTCGAAATAGCGAAAAGCACAGAATTAATTTCTGTAAAAGATACTTTGAAAATCTCCTGTTGGAAACAGCAGGAGATTTTTTATTTGTAAATTTGCGATTCAAAATAAAATAGAACAGAATGCTCAACCTGAAATTCATTCAAGACAACCCGGAGTTGGTTATCGAAAAGCTGAAGAAAAAAAATTTCGATGCAGCCAATATTGTAGAAAGTATTACTGAACTATACATTCAGAAAAACAAGTTGCAGGGACAAGCCGACCAGGCTAAAGCGGAGATGAATAAGATTTCGAAAGAAATCGGGATTTTATTTCGTGAAGGCAAAAGTGAAGAGGCTAATCGTGCGAAGGAACGAACTTCGGAACTAAAGGAAAATATCAAACAGATTGACCAGCAATTTGCTGAAATTGAAGAGAAGGTACTTGAACTATTGGTATTACTTCCCAACTTGCCGCACGATTCTGTTCTTCCTGGAAAAGGAGAAGATGATAATGAAATAGTAACCTCAAAAGGAGAGATTCCTGTTTTAGATAAAAATGCATTGCCACATTGGGAACTGGCGCAAAAATACAACCTGATTGATTTTGAATTAGGAGTAAAACTTACCGGAGCCGGGTTTCCTGTATACAGAGGAAAAGGAGCCCGCCTGCAACGGGCGCTGATTAATTTCTTTTTAGATGAGGCACGCAATGCGGGTTATGAAGAGATACAACCTCCGCTGGCAGTGAATGAAGCTTCTGGTTTTGGAACAGGGCAGTTGCCTGACAAGGAGGGGCAAATGTACCATGTTACTGCGGATAATCTGTATTTGATTCCTACGGCAGAAGTACCAGTAACCAATATTTACCGCGATGTAATTCTGGATGCAAAAGACCTGCCTTACAAAAACACGGCTTACAGCGCCTGTTTCCGTCGTGAAGCAGGTTCTTATGGGAAAGATGTCCGTGGGTTGAACCGATTGCATCAGTTCGATAAAGTTGAAATTGTACAAATAGCTCACCCTGAAAAATCGTATGCTGTATTGGATGAAATGATAAAACACGTAGCCGGGTTGGTCGAGAAACTGGAGCTCCCTTACCGCATTCTACGTTTATGCGGCGGAGATATTAGTTTTACATCTGCTCTTACCTATGACTTTGAAGTATTTTCTGCCGCTCAGGAAAAATGGTTGGAAGTAAGTTCTGTCTCTAATTTTGAGTCATTTCAGTCCAACCGGCTGAAACTGCGCTTCCGTGAGGAAGGAGTAAAAAAAACACAACTGGCACATACATTAAATGGCAGTGCTTTAGCCCTTCCACGAATTGTAGCCGCCTTACTTGAGAATAATCAAACACCTAAGGGCATAACAATTCCTAAAGCATTGATACCCTATACAGGTTTTGAAATAATTGATTAAAACCTGCATAATATTATTATAATCAAAGCTGTTCCATAATGGAGCAGCTTTTTTTGTTCTGATATTATAACTACCTTTGCGCTTTCTAAAAATGAACGACCTATGCCTAGGGAAACTGGCAATAAACTTATTTCAACCCTAATCAAACAAACAGGAAAAATTACCTACTTCTGCGAGGCTGAAAATCTATCCCCCAACTTGGCGGTGCATGAAATCAGAAAGGGATATAAACGATTAAGGGCCTTACTTTTCCTTTTTAATGGCTGCAATGAAGAGATTACAATTGAATTCAGAAACGAGATTAAAGCAGCAGGAAAAATTTTATCTCCTATTCGGGAATCGTTTGTAAACATTCAGTATTTTGACAAAATAACCGCTGGGAGCAATCTGGTTGCAGACCGCAAAATAAAACAGGTAAAAGAATTACTTACAGAGAAAAACAGGGTTCTGATTGAAGATGATTTCGTTGGGGACGAAGTTGCTTCTGATGTTATTGAATTTATCAAACATTTTCAGGCTCGTTTGAATACCATAAAAATCTCTTGTCTATCATTTTTTCAATTAAGAGATCAATTCGTTTTAACATTTGCGCAAGCTCATGAGAAATACAAAGCCATTGAACCCGATTTTTCACCGGTTGAAATGCATGAGCTGAGAAAAGTTTTGAAAAGATTGGGATATCAATTTGAATTTATCAGGTTTAAAAATCCACGTTACTTTCGTTTCAAGCTAAATCATATCGATAAAATATCCGAATATATGGGAATTGATCATGATTTGTTTGTTTTTCTGACAGAGTTACAAAACGGAGATTATGGACTATCTGCAGATGAATTAATGATCCTTGAAAATCAGATAGAACATCAACGAGAGTTAAATATGTTGAAACTTTTACCGCGCTTAAAGCAGTTTTTTAGTGAAAGTTCTGAAATATTTGACCAGGAACTACAAAAGATTATAAAAATAACGGAACCATAATTTATAGATGCTTATGTAGATGGATGAGTGTTTTGTAAGTTTTAATATGTGCGTTAATTCGGTGAATCAGAATTTTGTTGCGAGATTTAGGCAATCAAACTTATAAATTACAAGAACAGGAAAGTAACTTTAATACATAGTCAACAAGGAAAGCTAGCTGACTGTATTATTCTCATTCAAAATAAGCGTACATATTTTTATTGTTAAGTGAAAAAATAACTCTTTTCTAAACAATAGTTAAAGCGGAAATAGTAAGTTTACGCTCTATTTTTTAATACCGTAGAAACCAACTAAATGAAAAGAAGTATTTTTTTGTTAATCTGCCTGTTATGTCTTATTCGTATATCTTACGCACAAAAAGCACAAACAAGCCTTGCCGGTCAAATAATTGATGAAGTCACGAAAAAACCAATAGGATTTGCTGATGTCTTAATTTACCCAAAGAACAGTGATACTCCTTTAGCTCATACTTCCCCGGGGGAAGATGGGCGTTTCGTTGTGCAAAAATTACAAGCAGGAGAATACGATTTAATCATAAAACTTATTGGTTATGATGTTTATACTCAATCAGGAATAAAAGTTGGAACAAATGGTAAACCACTTAATATAGGTGCTGTTGAATTAGCTCCGCTAAATATTGGGTTGGCTGAAGTCGAGGTTATTACGCAAAAAAAACAAGTCGTTTACAAGCTAGACAAAAAGGTGATTGAAGCATCTTCAGATATTTTATCAAGTGGAGGTACTGCTGTAGATATTTTGGAAAATACACCTTCGGTCCGGGTAGATGCAGAAGGGCAAGTTAGTTTTCGGGGAAGTACAGGTTTTACTGTTTATATCGACGGAAAACCGAGCGTGTTTGGCGGTTCGCAGGGGTTGGAGCAAGTTCCTGCCGGGCAAATTGAGAATATTGAAATTATTACAACTCCTTCAGCTCGCCAGGATACCGATGGAGACGTTGGAATTATTAATATAATTACAAAGAAACATTTTCAAAGCGGGTTAAGCGGAATGGTTAACTTAACAGGAAGTACGGTCTTTTCAAGAGGAGGAAATTTTCTTTTGAACCTTCAGGACAGTATTTCCCGATGGTATTTAGGCGGAAATTGGAATGACCATTTGCGCAAGGGTGATTTTAATCAGGAGAAAACAACTTTGGTTAATGGCATTACAACAACATCGCACTCTGATGGTCCTCGTGAAAGTAATAATTATGACTACTCATTAAAGGCGGGCTGGGAATATACATTGACAAAAACAACGCTTAATGTTGATCTTTCCGGTGGATATGGTGGAAGGAGCAGAGATGGTGATTTGGATTATACTGAACGAAGAATAGATGTAAATGGTGATATAAGTGAAGGAAATTATAATAGCCGGGATGAATACGATATTCATGAAACTTATTTGCAGGGGACAACTGGCTTTAATCATGTATTCGACAGGAAAGAGCACAATTTGTCGGGAAGTTTTTATCTGAAATATGGAGGAGATGCACTGGAATATTTTCAAAGTGATTTGTTTGACGGACAGAATCGACGGCAGCAAGGTCATCGTGCATGGGAAGCCGAATATCGATGGACATCCAGGGCGAATCTCGACTATGTGCGTCCCTTTCATAAAAGTGGTAAGCTGGAGGCTGGCTACCAGTATTACTCATACCTGGAGGATGGAGACTACAGTATGCAGTTTTGGAATCCTGATTTAAAAGAATTTTACTGGCGCGATGATATTTACAATACATATTATTTTAAACGTGGGTTACACTCGTTATATACGATTTTAGGAGATAGTTATAAAAGATTGGAGTACCAGGTAGGGGTGCGGGCTGAGCATACCCACACCGTTTTGCGGAGTTCGAAGGATTGGGCAAACCGGAATAAAAACAGAATGGAATTTTTTCCGTCAGTGCATCTCGGATATAATTTCCCGAATGGAACTCAAATGTTGGCTTCTTACTCACGCCGTACAACGCGGCCTCAGCTTTTTTATATGGAGCCGTATATTACTTATCGTGATTATTATACAGCTGAGACAGGAAACCCTGATATTCGCCCCGAATATATTAACTCTTTTGAAGTTAATTTCAAGAAGAATATTGAGGAACATTCTCTTTCTGCTACTGTTTTTCATCGCAACAGGAAGGATAAAATAGAACGGTTGAGGGTGCCTTTTGAGGCAGGTGTTACGTTAGATTCCATGGCTAATGTTGGGCATGATTATTCAACCGGATTAGAATTAAACGGACAGTTTCAGCTTACCAAACACTGGAATTCTTCAGTAAATGGCAGCCTTTACAGCTACAAAGTTGAAAACGAATTTAAAATCGGTGGGGAAAACGAAAAGAGTACCAACTATGAAATTGCTTTAAACAATGCCTTTGATGCCGGGAGATATACCCGTATTCAAGTGGATGGAAATTTTGTAGGCCCATCTGTTACTACACAGGGGAGAACAGATTCATTTTGGTATTTTAGTTTAGGAGTACGCCAGCAGTTGGTTAAGCGGAAGCTCACAGGAACACTTACATTCAGAGATATGTTCAATACGGCCAGATATGTTAGCGATATTGAAACACCGAATTTGCAATCGCTGACAAAGATTAAGCCGCATTATCCACTTGTTTCATTGGTGCTCAGTTATACATTTAATAATTATAAAGATAAAAGTACTCCTTCCGGCACAGATAATGACTTATTTGAAGGAACACATCATTAGGTTTTCAATAATGTAGATTTCTGCTTGAAATAGGAATAAAATATAATCCCGGATTTTTGATTATGGCTTCTGGTAATATATCAGGAGAAAGATTCGGAGTCTTTTACTTTTTACCTTCTACTTTCTAAAAAGGGCGTGTTCTTTATGGAAAGCTGCAGTTAATCGTTCAATTCCCTGTTTGTTATCGCTTCTTATTCATTCTTAAACGGCTACCTGTTTTTCGTCCTACCTCCTTAAAAAATTCCTATATTTGCATATTTTTTAAAAATCAGTACAGAAAGTCGATTTCTATGAGTAATAAGTTTCAGGAATATAGGCAGTTAGATTTATCTCAGATAAATAAAGATGTATTAGAACGCTGGGAAAGCGACGATACTTTTCACAAGAGTATAACTACCCGCGAGGGGCATCCAACTTTTGTCTTTTATGAAGGCCCTCCATCGGCAAATGGCATGCCGGGAATTCACCACGTTATGGCACGTGCTATTAAAGATATTTTCTGTCGCTACAAAACCATGAAAGGGTTTCGTGTACACCGCAAAGCTGGTTGGGATACGCATGGATTGCCAGTGGAATTAAGTGTGGAAAAAGCGCTGAATATTACAAAAGAAGATATTGGCAAAAAAATTACCGTTGAAGAATACAACAATGCCTGCCGCAAGGAGGTAATGAAATATACCCGCGAATGGGAAGAACTCACCCGCAAGATGGGATATTGGGTGAACATGGACGATCCGTATATTACTTATGATAACCGTTACATTGAATCGGTGTGGTGGCTGCTAAAAAATATTTACAAAAAAGGTCTGCTCTACAAAGGTTACACCATTCAGCCCTATTCTCCGGCTGCCGGAACTGGTTTGAGTTCGCACGAATTGAACCAACCGGGTTGTTACCGCGATGTAAAAGATACAACGGCCATTGCACAGTTTAAAGCTATTCGTAATGAGCGTTCAGAATTTTTGTTTGAAGAAGCGGATACTGATGTGTATTTTATTGCATGGACAACAACTCCGTGGACTTTGCCTTCAAATACTGCGCTTTGCGTGGGGCCTGGTATCAAATATGTAAAAGTCAGAACTTTTAATCCATATTCCGGAGTCCCTGTTACTTTGGTACTGGCAAAAGATTTATTCAATACTCATTTTAATCCAAAGAATGAAGGACTTGCTTTGGAGGATTACAATCCGGGAGATAAAAATATTCCATTCAAAATCCTGGCTGAATACAGCGGCAATGATTTGAAAGGAATTCAGTATGAACAGCTCATCGATTGGGTAAAACCAAAAGGAAAAGCTTTTGAAGTAATTACTGGCGACTTTGTAACAACAGAAGATGGTACGGGAATCGTTCACATAGCGCCAACGTTTGGTGCCGACGATGATCGCGTAGCAAAACAAAATGGAATTTCTCCATTGATTGTGGAAGATGCAGAAGGGAAAATGCAGGCTTTGGTGGACAAAAAAGGCCGTTTCTTCCTGATAGAAAATATGACGGAAAGTTTTGTTGCTGAATTTGTAAACGTAGAAAATTACAAGCCTTTTGTCGGAAGGTATGTGAAAAATGCGTACGACGAAACGCTTACCGACGATGATTCAACAGTAGATATTGATATTTCAGTAATGCTGAAACAGGACAATAAAGCTTTCAAGATTGAAAAGCATGTTCATAATTATCCGCATTGCTGGCGTACTGACAAGCCAGTGTTGTATTACCCGCTGGATTCGTGGTTTATAAAAACGACGGCGGTTAAAGATAAAATGGTGGAATTAAACAACACCATTAACTGGAAACCGCAGAGTACAGGAACCGGTCGTTTTGGAAACTGGTTAGAGAATCTGGTAGATTGGAACCTGAGCCGTTCACGTTTCTGGGGAACGCCGCTGCCTATCTGGAGAACAGAAGATGGTTCGGAAGAAATCTGTATTGGTTCTACTGAAGAATTGACGGCTGAAATCGAAAAAGCAATGGCCGCTGGTTTTATGACAGAAAATCCATATGCTGGTTTCGAGGTTGGTAACAATGAGAAAGCAAATTACGATAAAATAGATCTTCATAAACCATATGTAGATAAAGTAGTGCTGGTTTCGCCAGGTGGACAAAAAATGTTCCGCGAGCCCGACTTGATTGACGTATGGTTTGATTCAGGTTCGATGCCGTATGCGCAAAACCATTATCCGTTTGAGAATGTAGACAAATACGATTCCGGCAAAGGGAAAGGTGTTTTCCCTGCTGATTTTATTGCGGAGGGTGTTGACCAAACACGTGGCTGGTTCTTTACGCTACACGCGATTGCAACCATGACAGATGAATCGGTCGCTTTTCGTAATATTATTTCCAACGGGCTGGTGCTAGATAAAAATGGCAATAAAATGTCGAAACGTTTGGGCAATGCTGTCGATCCGTTCGGAGCAATTGAAACCCATGGTTCCGACCCACTGCGCTGGTACATGATTACCAATGCACAACCTTGGGACAATCTGAAATTTGATATTGCCGGAGTGGAGGAAGTGAAACGTAAGTTTTTCGGAACACTTTACAATACATATAATTTCTTCGCTTTGTATGCCAACGTCGATAATTTCAGGTATGCTGAAGAAGAAATGCCAATGGAAAAACGCCCGGAATTGGATCGTTGGGTTCTTTCGCTGCTGAATTCACTGATAAAAGAAGTGGGCGAAAGTTACGAGAGCTACGAGCCAACTCGTGCAGGCCGTGCTATTTCAGAATTTGTAACAGAAAATCTGAGTAACTGGTTTGTCCGTTTGAGCCGCAAGCGTTTCTGGGGAGGTGAATATTCAGACGATAAAATTTCGGCTTATCAAACGTTATATACTTGTTTGGTGGCAGTTGCCAAGTTGATGTCGCCAATTTCTCCGTTTTATGCCGATTTGTTGTACAACGATTTAAATAAAATTACCGGCAAAGAAGTTGATCAAAGTGTGCATTTAGTTGATTTTCCTGCATTCGATGAGAATATAATCGACAAAGACCTGGAAGAAAAAATGGAAATTGCACAACGCGCTTCATCTATGATTTTGGCGCTTCGTCGGAAAGAAAAGCTAAAAGTGCGTCAGCCGCTCGGGAGAATTATGGTGCCGGTTTTAAATCCGCATTTCCGTGAGCAGTTTGATGCCGTTAAGAATATTATTTTAACCGAGGTTAACGTAAAAGAGGTCGAATATCTTGAAGATACAACGGGTGTTATCAAGAAAAAAATTAAACCTAATTTTAAAACATTGGGGCCAAAATACGGGAAGCTGATGAAACAAATTGCCAGTGCGGTAAATCAGTTTAATCAGGCTAATATTTCGGAGTTGGAAAGTAATGGAAGCTTTGAAATTTTGGTTGGTGATGAAAAAATCGCATTAGCAACCGAAGACGTGGAAATTCAAACAGAAGATATTCCGGGATGGACTTTGGCTACCGAAGGGCAGATGACCATTGCGCTGGATATCAATGTAACAGAGGAATTGAAACAAGAAGGAATTGCACGCGAATTCATCAATAAAATTCAGAATTTGCGAAAAGAAAGCAATTTTGAGGTGACAGACAGGATACGTATTGTGATTGAAGAACATCAACAAATAAACGATGCAGTTTTAAATCACAAAGATTATATTTGCACACAAACTTTGGCAGACAGTCTCGAATTGGTTGACAACCTTGATGATTCGGGTGCCAGAGAAGTTGAAATAGACAAAGATGTAAACACGCAGATTCTTGTGGAAAAGTTGATTTAAGATTATGTTATAAGACCTGATCTACATATGAAAAAATTACTAAATTAGGGCTCTGTTAAAAATCAGAGGAAATTAATAAACCCTTTTATTATGGGAGAAAAAAATAGATATTCAGATGAAGAGTTAAAGGAATTTAAAGAACTCATTCTGCAAAAGCTGGAAAAGGCTCAGGCAGATTATGAGATGTATAAAAATTCCATTACTCTTGGCGACGGTAACGATACACAGGATACCTCGCCAACCTTCAAAGTACTTGAAGAGGGAGCTGCTACACTATCTAAAGAAGAAGCCGGTAAATTGGCTCAACGCCAGTTAAAATTTATTCAACATTTGCAGGCTGCTTTGATTCGCATTGAGAATAAAACATATGGAATTTGCAGGGAAACAGGAAAATTAATCTCAAAAGAAAGATTGCGTGCAGTACCGCACGCAACATTGAGTATTGCTGCAAAAAACAGCCAAATGTAATTTTATTAATATACAATATTTATTTGTGCTCTTCGGGTAGTTCTGCTTTATGAAAAATCCGGGAGCTTTTTTATTTTTAAACATGGAATTTTCACGACGCAATAAATCACTGGCCATTATATTTTTAATTCTGATTGTTGATCAGGTTCTTAAATTTTGGATCAAAACAAACCTGGCATTGGGTGATGAAATAGTGGTTTTTAAAAATTGGTTCATTCTACATTTTGTAGAAAACAACGGGATGGCTTTTGGTTTCGAGTTTGCGGGTGAGTATGGGAAAATGTTTTTAAGTGTCTTTCGTATTCTGGCAGTATTTGCTATTGGCTGGTATCTTTTCCGTTTAGTAAAACAAAAAGATATTCCTTTTGGATTTATTGCCAGTATCTCACTTATTTTTGCCGGCGCTATCGGCAATATTATCGACAGCATGTTTTATGGTTTAATATTCAATCATAGCTTTGGCCAGGTAGCAAGTCTTTTCCCCGACGGTGGTGGTTATGCCACTTTTTTGCATGGGAAAGTGGTCGATATGCTTTATTTTCCCTTAATATCCGGTAATTATCCTTCATGGATTCCAGTGGTTGGAGGTACCGATTTTTTATTCTTCAGGCCTGTTTTTAATATTGCTGATTCATCTATTACCATAGGAATATTTTCTATACTGATTTTTTATCGTAAATATTTTAATAAAACGGAAGAAAGTAAGAAGGAAGAAACTGAATCTGAACCCAATACATCTGAAGCCGTTAAGGAGGGGTGAAAAGCAACTGTTCCTAACAAAAAATCATCTGGTTTATCCCTCAATTTTATTATACCTTTGCAGTTAATCAACCCGGTAAAATGAAAGGAATGGGAAATCAACTAATCATTTACAATACACTTACCCGTACAAAAGAAATTTTTACTCCCCTAATTGAAGGAAGGGTGGGGTTATATGTATGTGGACCTACTGTTTACAGTAATTCGCATTTAGGTCATGCACGTCCGAATATTACTTTTGATTTGCTGTTTAGGTACCTTACTTTTCTTGGATATAAAGTACGTTATGTTCGGAATATTACCGATGTAGGTCATCTGGAAGACGAGGTGGAAGAAACAGGAGAAGATAAAATTTCAAAAAAAGCACGGCTTGAGAAAGTTGAGCCAATGGAAGTAGTTCAGAAATACATGAATACTTTTCATCGGAATATGGAGGATTTGAATATTTTACCACCAAGTATTGAACCACGTGCTTCAGGCCATATTATCGAGCAACAACAAATGATTGACTCAATAATTCAACATGGTTTTGCCTATGAAACGAACGGTTCAGTTTATTTTGATGTAGAGAAATATAACGACGAATTTAAATACGGGAAATTGTCAGGTAGAAATCTTGATGATATCAAAACCAATACACGTCAGTTAGACGGACAGGGCGAAAAGAAAAATTCATTTGATTTTGCACTTTGGAAAAAAGCTTCACCAGAGCATATTATGCGCTGGCCTTCGAAATGGAGCGATGGTTTTCCCGGCTGGCATCTTGAATGCTCGGCCATGAGTGTTAAATATTTGGGTGAGCAATTTGATATTCACGGGGGAGGAATGGATTTAACTTTCCCGCACCATGAATGTGAAATTGCACAATGTACTGCAAGTCTTGGCAAAGAATCAGTGCGTTACTGGATGCACAATAACATGATTACTATTAACGGGCAGAAAATGGCGCGTTCCCTGGGGAATTTTATTACGCTTGACGAGCTTTTTTCCGGCACACACGAGGTATTGGAAAAAGCTTATTCTCCAATGACAATTCGTTTTTTTATTCTGCAAGCGCATTACCGCAGTACTATCGACTTTTCAAATGAAGCTTTACAGGCTTCAGAGAAAGGGCTGGAACGATTACATAGCGCGGTAGATACATTGGATAGTTTGACTGCTTCTGCCCAATCTACAATAGATACAAATAGTATAAAAGAAAAATGTTTTGATGCGTTAAATGACGATCTCAACAGTCCCATTGCAATTGCTCATTTGTTTGATGGCGTTAGAATGATAAATGCCGTTAAAGCAGGAAATGAGACAATCTCTAAAGAAGATTTAGCCGATTTCAGAACCTTTTTTCACAGCATCATTTTTGATATTTTGGGTCTGAAAAAAGAGCAGGTAGAAAAAGGTGGAGGAGATGAAATCTTAAGCGGAACGATTGAGTTATTATTGAACCTCCGGATGGAAGCAAAGACAAATAAAGATTGGGGTACGGCAGACAAAATACGAAATGAACTTCATTCTTTGGGCATAGAAATAAAGGATACCAAAGAAGGTTTTGAGTGGAATTTGAAAAGTTAGGTCTGGATTAAGATTTTTAAGTTGGTTGTAATTATTCAATAAAATAAATCCGGGTTTTCGTTTATGAAGATCCAGATATAAAATAAAAATTATGTTTTCAGGAATAGTAGAAGAATATGGAACTGTAACCGGCATTGAGAAAGAGCAGGAAAATGTACATTTTACACTAACCTGTTCTTTTGCTGATGAGTTAAAAATTGATCAGAGCCTGGCCCATAATGGCGTTTGCCTAACGGTTGTAGCCATTGATAAAGATGCTAAAACATACAAAGTAACAGCCATTAAAGAAACTTTGCTTAAGTCGAACCTTGGTTTGTTGGAGGTTGGTTCTAAAGTAAATCTGGAAAGGAGCATGATGATGAACGGTCGGCTTGACGGGCACATTGTTCAGGGGCATGTTGATCAAACAGCAACCTGCGTAAAGGTGGAAGAGGCAGATGGTAGCTGGTACTATACGTTTCAATATAACTTTGATTTGGAAAAGGCAAAGCAAGGTTATATGACGGTTGAAAAAGGTTCGGTAACAGTTAATGGAGTTAGTCTTACTGTGGTAAACTCAAAAGACGATTCGTTTCAGGTAGCCATTATCCCTTTTACTCAAGAAGTAACAAATTTCCATACTTTTAAAGAGGGCTCTGTTATAAATATCGAATTCGATATAATAGGGAAGTATCTGAGCAAGTTGAATTCATATAATCATTGATTATACAAAATCATAAAAATATTGAGGGCTTAGCTAAATATTTGCTAAGCCCTTTTTTTGTCTGTGCAATAGTATTTTTTTGAAATTATGATTTCATGGTAAAAGTATAGTCACCGGAACTAATTTGTATCTCAATATTTCCTGACGCTGCTTTTACACTTTTAATGCCAGAAACTCCTTCCGTAAAATTATTACCATGCCATATTTCCGACTCTCCTTCCGAGATTATAATGTCTTTGAAATCAAATGTTGGTAAAATAATCGTTGCTGTTGTATTTGCCGGTATTGAAACCGAGTATTGAAATGTTGTTGCTTCCTTTTTCCAGCTTACTGAGATTTCTCCAGCTACGGTTTCTACAGTTGCACTTGCCGATTCGAGATTTTTCGGAACTTTAGGTTCCAGATAAATGTGTTTGTAGCCAGCCGTAGTTTTTCCTTCCATAGGAGATTGAATACCTGCCAGAAATTTGTAGAAATATTCGGTTATAGAACCAAACATCTGGTGGTTGTGGGAGTTGGCTCCTTCCCATCGTTCCAGTAAAGTTGTGGCTCCGTTTTTCAACCAGTATCCATAACCGGGATAGGATGTTTGTGTAGCTATTTTGTACGCGGTCTCATTCTCTCCGTTTTTTACCAGTATTGGCCAGAGATATTTTGTTCCGATAATCCCGGTGTTTAAATGATTATCTCTCGTCTTGATGTCATTTATTATTGTTTGGAAAACTTTTTCCTTGTAACCTTTCGGCACCATATTGCCAACCAATGCTAATAATTGGTAGGTTTGATAAGGTTCATTAGTTCCGTAAAGTGCGGTTTCTGTATTAAAGAACTTTTTGTTGAATTCCCGTTTGATTGTGTCCGACAGTGCTTTGTAATATTTCTGATCTTCTGAATATCCCAGTTCTTCAGCAATTTTTGAAAATAGTAAACAATTGTAGTAATAATAAAAGGTGTTTACTACCGGATGATTGGGCCCGTCGCTTTGGCCAGGTGCGCACCACTCGCCCAGTGAATACCAGTATCCGTCAAAATTATCAATGATATACGGTTCCGAAGGATCTTCGTCTTTGCTGCCCAGTTCTTTCAGGTAGTTTATGTATTTTTTCATGGATGGGTAGTGCTCTTTTAATATTTGAGAATCACAGTAATAATTATGCATCCACCACGGAATGAGAATATACGCGCTTCCCCAGGCTACACCACCTCCCATTCCACCAACCAAAACGGGCGAGGTATTTGGGATTCTCCCGTTTTCTTCCTGCGAGTCGCGCATGTCGTTTAACCATTTAGTGTAAAATGGGGCCATTTGAAAATCGTGCATAGATGTTTCTGCAATAACTTGTCCGTCTCCATTGTAGGCGCCTTTTTCTCTGTGCGGACAATCAGTAGGATAGCTTTGCGTGTTTCCAATTTGCGACCAAACTCCGGCTTCATGAATTTTGTTGAGAAGCGGGTTCGACGACTCAAAAGTTCCGTTTTTTTCGAGTGCTGAGTGAACAACTCTACCTTCAACTTCTAAAAGTTCAGGATTCTTATTATCGCTTGTTGTTACTTCAATGTAACGGAATCCGGTATAAAAGAAGTGAGGTTCATAAATTTCCGGCTCATTGCTTTTTATCGTATAATCTGTCCAAACCTTTGCATGGTAATGAAATTTGGTGCTGAGCTTGTCACCTTCTTTTAATGGTTCCGAAAAGAGAGAATCGTTCAGCGTTTCAGCTCCTCTTACGCGGATAACTTGTCCGGGAGTACCCTGAACTTTTATTTTCCACCAACCGGGAATATTTTGTCCCAAGTCGAACAGATAAGTGCCGGGAGCCGGATGGATGCTTTTTACAGGTTGGATTGTTTTGGTTACTTTTATTGCTGGCATTAACTGCGAGCGAAGTTTTCCTGTGGAAGTTGAAGCAATAGCTACTTTTGTCCACTGGCTGTCATCAAAATTATTTTCTGCCCACCCTGCAATTTCTTTTCTTGCATCATAGTCTTCGCCTCCGTATAAATTGTTAAAAGTGATTGGTCCTTCGGATGTTTTCCAACTTTCATCTGTTATATAAGTGGCCTGGCTGCCATCTTTATAAGTCACCATTAATTGCATCAGAAAGCAGGGGGATCCTAGAGATGAGCCTCCTCCTCCCCAGCTCCATCTTCCTTCTGTTTTTCTCATATTCCATGCAGCGTTTCCAAGCATCGCTCCTGCAGCATTTGTGCCTTTTTGTAGCAAGTCCGTAACGTCGTAAGTAGAGTACAAAATAGTTTTTCGGTAGTCCGTAATTCCCGGATCCAAGACATGATCTCCTACTTTTTTGCCATTCAAATAGAATTCATAGTAGCCGCATGCTGTTACATAAGCTGTTGCTTTTTGAATAGGCTTGTCCAATTCGAATTCATTTCGAAGCAGTGGGCTTGCATCTGTTATTTCTTCCCGCGTGGTAATCCATTTTGCTGTCCAGTCGGCATTCTTTAGCATTCCTGTTTGAAAACTGGCAGGTTCACTAGATACAACACTTTCCTGATTATCCCATACTTTTACTTTCCAGAAATAGCTTGTGTTGCTTTGCAACGTCGGCCCTGCATATTCAATATTTACCGTAATATCCGAAGTAATTTTACCTGAATCCCAGATTTTACCGTTTCCCTTTTTTACATCGTCAGCATTTTCTCCAACAATGATTTGATAAGCTGTTTGCGAAATTCCACGTTCGCCGGATGTAATCTTCCATGAAAACCTTGGGTTTTGTACATCTACCCCTAGCGGATTTTTAAGATACTCGCAGCTTAGTTTCTCAACAGTAATTTTCTGTGTTTTTTGAGAGCAAGAGCAAAACATTGCAAAAAGCAGTAAAATAAAGGCAGCCTTTTTCATTTTGTGTCGATTTAATCAGGAAATTTAGTTGTTTATCTATCTTATGATGATAAAGATAACCACAAAAAGTAATTTAACATATGCTTTTCATGAATAGCAATAATTTTTTGTTCCTCACCTTGATGAATGGTGAAGAAACTCTTTGAGGGGAACATGGATTAAATCAGATAGTTTTTAATTCGTCAATAAAATAAATCGTTGTGATTAAATGTATTGATGAGCCTTTTTTTGAAAATTCCGTACTTCAACTTTTTTATATTCACTCAAAAAAATGTATGCACATTTTATACATATTACATCTTTTGAAAATTTTACAATGCAAATTTTTAAATTTACCCAATTTAAGTTTTGTATGAAGAAAAGAGTAATTGATGTGTTTTTGGTTAGCCATGGCGATGAGGCAATTGGGAAAGTTGTATCGGAGCTAAAGGCTTCAACATGTGTGAACAGAGTTTTTGTGTTGGATGGTGAAACAACACAAATCCCAGGTGCGGAAATAATTAAGGAGGAATTTCCTTTTTCAACCCACTCTATGAATGAGATTGGGAGTAGATGCAATGCCGATTATACATTGTTGGCTTTGAATGCCGCATCGCTGGAAGTTGGCTCTTTTGCATTGGAGCGGTTAGTCTCTGTTGCCGAATCCACTGGTGCTGCGATGGTTTACGCTGATTACCTGGAGATAAAAAATGGCGAGCAGTTAAGTCACCCTGTTATTGATTATCAGGCGGGGAGTTTGCGCGACGATTTTAACTTTGGTCCAGTACAACTTTATCGTTCGGATGTTTTGAAAAGCTTTACTGAAGATGAGTTTCAAATGGCGGGATATTATGCACTCCGGTTACACGCTTCGCGGTTGGGAGAGTTAATCCGAATCCCTGAATTCCTTTTTACCATGAAGGAAACTGACATACGCAAATCGGGTGAAAAACAATTTGATTATGTGAGTGGAAGCGCTCGTGAGAAACAAATTGAAATGGAAAAAGTATGTACCAGTCATCTGAAAAAAGCAGGTGCTTTCCTTCATTCACCATTTAAGGAAGTTGACTTTACAAAAGAGGAATTTCCTGTGGAAGCATCTGTTGTTATACCTGTACGAAACCGGATAAAAACCATAAAAGATGCTGTTCAATCGGTATTGCAGCAAAAAGCAAATTTTAGTTTTAACCTCATTGTGGTAGACAATCATTCTACTGATGGAACAACTGAGATTCTTGCTGAATTTGCGAAAGCAGGAGAACTTATTCATATTGTGCCTGAAGGAAAAGACCTGGGCATTGGCGGTTGTTGGAATGAAGCAGTTTTTAGCGAGTTTTGTGGAAAATTTGCCGTTCAGCTGGACAGTGATGATTTGTACAGTTCGGAAAGTACATTGCAAAAAATTGTGGACACGTTTTATGAGGAAAAGTGTGCAATGGTTATTGGAACATATCAGATGACCAATTTTGCGTTGGAAGAAATTCCTCCCGGAATTATTGATCACAGGGAATGGACACCGGAGAATGGGCCAAACAATGCGCTGCGAATTAACGGGCTTGGTGCACCAAGGGCATTTTATACGCCTGTTTTGCGCGAAATAAAAATCCCGAATGTTAGTTATGGCGAAGATTATGCTGTTGGTTTGGCTATTTCTCATGACTATAAAATTGGCCGTATTTACGATCCTGTGTATCTATGTCGCCGCTGGGAAGATAATACCGATGCATCGTTGGACATTAACAAATTGAATGCACATAATTTATATAAAGACCGGATTCGGACAATTGAGTTGAAAGCCAGGATAAAGAAGGTTGCTCAAGGGCAGTAGTTATTTTGTATTCAGTTTAAAAAATGACGGAGAGAAATATTGAAAACCGACTTTATCAGTTTTGCTAATTATGTTAGAAGCAAAAATTATATCAGCGGAAGAACTATCCAGGTTTGGTTCATTGAGGAATTTAAATAAACAGGTGCTGGCTTTGTTAAAACAACAAAAAGCAGCTTGGGAAACGGCTGGACAGAATTTTGGTGCATTAAATCGCGTGCAAACACATGATTTTGATTTTGGGCATTTTAAAATTACGACTCAATTTAACCCTGAACGTATCCGTTCCTCAGCAGCAAAAACGGATGCCAAAAGTCTTGCGGAACGTGCCTGTTTCCTTTGCCTGCAAAATTTACCTGCGGAGCAGCGAGGTATCCTTTTTCATGAAAAATACCTTATTCTAATCAATCTGTATCCAATTTTTCAAAAACATTTGGTAATTGCCAGCTTGAAACATGTTCCGCAGCAAATAGGAGTTTACTTTTCAGATATGCTGGAGCTAAGTAAGGAATTATCTGATTTTTCAATTTTTTACAATGGGCCAAAATGCGGGGCTTCCGCTCCTGACCATTTTCATTTTCAGGCAATAGCCCAAGGCAGTCTTCCTGTTGAGCAAGAGTTTGAAATGCTGGAAGAAAAATATGCAGAGGTTTTGATGCAACAAGAGAACTTGAAAGTAGTTGCAGTAGAGAAATATCTTCGACGTTTTATTGCCATTATTTCTCCCAACAGGCAAACAATGGAAGAGGCATTTGAAAAGCTTTATCGTTTGCTGGATTTGAAAAATGAAGAAGAACCTATGATGAATGTTTTGTGCAGTTTTGTGGAGAACGAGTGGCGTGTGATTGTTTTTCCGCGAAAAAGACAGCGCCCCTTATGTTTTTTCAGGGAAGGAGATAAAAAGATGGTGGTAGGAGCAGCCTCGGTTGAAATGGGGGGAATTGTTGTTCTTCCACGCGAAGAAGATTTCAGGAAAATTACTTCAGAAGATATTGCAGAAATATATGAAGATGTGTTGATTAATGCGGATGAATTTGAAAAATTAAAAAATAAATTACGCCAGTAGATCAATTTTAGCTATGACAAATCAACCTAAAATAACCGTTGGAATAATGGCCTGTAAGGAGTTGTATTTTATTCTTTTCGAGGCATTTTCAGGGAGTTATCCGGTAAAGAAAAATCGGTTAAAAGCCATTTTCCGAGATGGAAAAATTGTTTTAAGTGATGCAAACGGACAAGAGAAGGTGCAGGATACTTTTCTTTTTGAACCGATAACCGATGAAGCGTTTTTTGAATTGAAAGATGTAACTATTGGTGTTAATTTTCATTGGGAGCAGAAGGAGAACCAGCAATTTAAAGGGGGGCTGAAACTGATTCCTGAAGATGGAAAAGTACGGGCAATAAATGTAATTGATTTGGAAGAATACCTGAAGAGTGTGATTTCTTCGGAAATGAGTGCAACCAGTTCTTCCGATTTGCTAAAAGCACATGCTGTTATTTCGCGAAGCTGGCTGCTGGCTCAAATAGAAAAAACAAAATCGTTAAAAGCAGGTGGTGGCTTGTATCAGACCTCGTATGAAACAGCGGATGAAATAATCCGGTGGTACGACCGCGAGGATCACTACAGTTTTGATGTGTGTGCCGACGACCATTGCCAGCGTTACCAGGGGATTACCAAAATTCATTCAGAAAAAGCATTAAAGGCAGTGGAGGCAACTTTGGGCGAAGTTTTGGTTTATGATGATAAAATTTGTGATGCCCGTTTCTCTAAATGTTGTGGTGGCGTGGCCGAAAGTTTTGAGAATGTGTGGGAACCGGTTAAGCATCCTTATTTAGATAAGGTTATTGATAACAGTGAAGCGCCCGAAGATTTTAATCTCGACCTGAGAAATGAATCCAATGCAGAATGTTGGATTCGTAATAATCCACCAGCATTTTGCAACACAACAAATAAAAATATTTTATCGCAGGTTTTGCCTGATTTTGACCAGGCTACTACTGATTTTTATCGTTGGAAAGTTGAATATACACAGGCCGAAATTTCAGCATTATTAAGAAAACGTTCAGGAATTGATTTTGGCGAAGTTATAAAATTGGAACCGGTTGAGCGAGGTGTTTCCGGTAGGTTAATCAAACTGAGAATTGTTGGAACCCAAAAAACAATAATTGTAGGAAAGGAACTGGAAATACGGAAATGGTTGTCGGAATCACATTTGTATAGTTCCGGTTTTGTTGTCGAACATCTGGATGTGAAAAATGGAATTCCGCAAAAGATTGTACTAATAGGAGCCGGTTGGGGGCATGGCGTTGGGCTTTGCCAGATAGGCGCTGCGGTTATGGGTGAAAAAGGGTATTCGTATAAGGAAATTTTAAATCACTATTTTAAGGGAGCTAAAATCAATAAAGTCTATTCAAATGATTAAAAAAGTCGCTTCCCGGAATCCATGGGCGTGGGTACCGTCGCTTTACTTTGCCGAAGGGTTGCCCTATATTTTAGTAATGTCGGTAGCCGGAGTAATGTATAAAGCGTTGGGGGTTTCGAATGCCGAAAATACCTTATTTACAGGATTGCTTTATTTGCCATGGGTACTAAAACCACTATGGAGCCCTTTTGTGGATATTGTTAAAACCAAGCGCTGGTGGATAGTAGCTATGCAGTTTATTATTGGGTTGGCATTGGTTGGAGTAGCTGCCGTTATTCCCACTGGGCACTTTTTTTTGTATAGCCTCACATTTTTTTGGTTGATGGCTTTTAGCTCTGCTACCCACGATATTTCTGCCGATGGATTTTATATGCTGGGTTTATCAGAACACAGTCAGGCTAATTTTATCGGAATCCGCAATACATTTTACCGGCTTTCTGTTTGGTTTGGTACAGGTTTTTTGGTTTTCATGGCTGGTTGGTTATCCGAAATGACTGGCAATAATACATGGGCATGGAGCATTACATTTTTTACGGCTGCTATTCTGTTTATTGCTTTGTTTCTTTGGCATGCAGTTATAGTCCCGTATCCGGCTGAGGATGTAAAACATATAACACATTCTGCCCAACAGGTTTTTAGTGGATTTGCGAAGACCTTTGTTGCCTTTTTTCGAAAGAAGCACATTGGCATCGCCATTCTTTTTATTTTAATATTCCGCCTGGGAGAATCGCAACTGGTAAAGATTGCCCCCTTATTTATGCTCGACAGTATCGAGAGCGGTGGCTTGGGATTAAGCGAAAAACAATTTGCTTCAGTATACAGTACCGCCGGTATTTTTGCATTAACGATTGGTGGAATTCTGGGGGGTATTGTGGTGGCACGACAGGGACTAAAAAAATGGATGTTGCCCATGGTTGTTTCCATGAATCTGCCCAATTTGGTGTATGTCTTTCTGGCCTTTGTTCAAACGCAGAATTTATGGATTGTTACGGCGTCGGTTATTATTGAGCAATTCGGATATGGTTTTGGTTTTACTGCCTTTATGCTTTACCTGATTTATATCTCGGCAGGGGAATTTAAAACTTCGCATTATGCACTCTGCACTGGTTTTATGGCATTGGGGATGATGTTGCCCGGAATGATTAGCGGCTGGATTCAGGAGCAAGTTGGTTATCAATTATTTTTTATTTGGGTAATGATTACAACAATTCCCGGGTTTATAATTATTCGCTACCTGAAATACAATCCTAACTTCGGAATGAAAGAGAAGTGAGCAGCTGCCGTTTAGTTATCCATTCAATAAACATCGCTGTGCTTATTTTCCTTTAATCAGGAGCCAAAATGGAAAATGGATATACGGGAATATTCCGGATAATCCAGAAAAAGACAATTACCCCCAAAATTATCCACGGTGCACTTTTGAAATATAAAATATTGGGAAGTCGCCAGTTAAACAGTTTGTTTATAACGGGATGAGAGTAATGATATAAAATCAACAATATTGCAGGTAAAAAAAGAAAATTATTGCCAATTACTCCTGTGAAATTCAGGTGAAGTAAACTATGAATGGCTCTTTGGGAACCACACCCGGGACAATAGTACCCTGTGGTAGTGTAAAAAATACATCGGGGGAAAAGGGCATTTTTTGCCGGGTCAAGAATAAAAAAAAGGATTGCTAATCCTGCAATAGCAATTAGCAATCCCAGTCTTAAAAATATTTTCATTCTTAAAAGTCAAACCCTTCCAGTATTCCGCCGGCAATAATTCCAATTGCAGCTAAAGAAAACCAGATAATAAGCGAAAGAATAGCTACACCAAAAGAAACCCATGCCCATATTTTTGCATTTTTACTGGCTCTGTAAGCTCCGTCATAGTCTCCTGCTGCCCACTTTGAATTTACCTGCGAGGCAAAAACTATGGAAACAATACCTGGGGGGAGACAGCATAATACAGTTGTTAAAATTGCCCAAACCAAATAATTTGGTGGCGGCATTTGTGGTTGTTGTACTTGTTGATCACTCATGGATTTTAGTTTTTAGTTGAGTTTTGTGAAGATACGTTTTAACAAAAATAACTGATGATTTCCTATAAGAAAATGATTTTGGTAACTTTTTTACATCAATCGTGTGTTGCGGCATATTCTTTATTGAGGAGAAGACTGAAGGAGAATACAAAATCATCTTGTTTGCGAAATTTGAATAAATAATTCTTTCTTTTGCCGAATGAAAAATTATTGGCTTATTTTTCCATGCCAGGATATTCTTAATGCCATTAACAACTTATTAACAAAATTGAGATTAAACCACGAAAAGTCTTTTTTGTCCTATTAGGACAAAGCTTTTGTTGGGATAATTAATAACGATTAAACAGAAAAGTAGAAATAATAATGAAAAAATTAATTGGATTAATTTTATTGTGTCTTCATTTGACTTCATCAGGCTTATTCGGTGCCGAAAACAAATCATTAAATACTGACGATAAAGACAAAGCTGGAACAATAAAAGGGGCAATCGTTGATGTGGCAACAGGAAAACCTATGGAATATGCGAATGTCGCTATTTACAGCAAGAATGATTCAGCGCTGGTTTCCGGAGGAATTACAGATGATAAGGGAAAATTCAAAATTACAGGAGTGGCGAATGGAAAATATTACCTGGAAGCTAATTTTATTGGATTTGAAAAAACAGAACTCCCTGATGTTACTTTAAATAGTAGTACGCCTTCTTTTGATGCAGGCGTAATCAAATTAAAAGCATCAGCAGTTGAGCTGGAAGGAGTAAATGTTGTAGCAGATAAAGCGCGGATTGAATATAAACTAGACAAAAAAGTAATCAATGTAAGTCAGGATATTAACGCAGTGGGTGGAACAGCTGTTGATGTGCTTGAGAATACACCTTCAGTACAGGTTGATATTGAAGGAAATGTCTCGTTGCGAGGTTCTTCCAGCTTTACCGTTTTTATCGATGGTCGCCCCAGTGTGCTTACCGGGAGTGAAGCGCTTCAGCAAATTCCGGCTTCGGCGCTTAAGAATATTGAGATAATAACCAATCCTTCAGCAAAATATGAACCTGATGGTACGGCCGGGATTATTAATTTAGTAACCAAGAAAAATGCGTTAAATGGAATTAATGGTATTGTAAACGGAACCATTGGAACAAAAGACAAATACCGGGGCGATTTTACGTTGAATTACCGCACTGAAAAGTACAACTTTTTTGTAGGTGCAGATTGGCGGGATGAAACTTATCACGGGAGTATGCTCTCACGAAGAGAGACATTTGAAAATGATACCTTATCACATCTTGATATGAATGGCTCCCGGGATTTTAACAGAAAAGGTCATAGTTTTAAGGCTGGTGTAGATTTCTTCCTGTCAGAAAAAACAACTTTGACTATTTCCGGAGAGCTAGGTAATTCTGGAAATGAACGAGGTGGGATTGGAGATACACACGCTTATACAGAACCAGCGCTAGACGAAGTGTTTTCGGTAACAGATGAAACGTCAATAAGGGACAATGACTTTTACAGCGGAACCATCAATCTACAACATAATTTTAATGATAAAGGCCATAAAATTGAAGCAATGGCTTTTTATTCAGGCGAGGATGGAACAGATGATGAAATAGAAACGGAAACACTTGCCGATAGTCAGTATCAGCCTACAGGTGAATACCTGGCGCGCGTGCTTACCTCGGAAGCGGAGGACGAAAAGGATTTTAGGTTTAAGGTAGATTATACATATCCGTTTAGCGAGAATGGAAGATTGGAAGCAGGGTGGCAAACACGAATGAGTTCTGATGATGAGGAACTGGCTTTTAAAGATTATAATCAGGCAACAGATACCTGGGTTACAAACGATACCTATTCCAGTACTACCGATTTTCAGCGGGATGTACATGCTGTTTATACTACATTCAGTAATAAATTGGGAGCTGTTGAATTTATGACAGGATTGCGGGGCGAATTAACTCATCGTGAAATAACCAATTCAAAAGCTGCGAATACTTCATCATTAAACCGGTTTGATCTTTTTCCAACGCTCCATATGTCGTATAAGCTAAAAGAAACAAACGAACTAATGGCAAGTTATAGTCGAAGAATTAACCGTCCGAACGGGAGAGATTTGGATCCATCAGCCAATTATTACGACCGTTACACAATCAGGTTTGGTAACCCAGATCTGAAACCGGAATATACGAATTCCTATGAACTGGGAATTTTAAAACGGTTTGGTAATTCTGGTTCATATGCATCACTGGATGGTTTTCACAGGGTAACCAATAATAAAATTGACAGGATTGAAACGTTAGGTGAGGACGGCATTTTCTATCTGAATACGGATAACTTTAATAAGGATTATTCAACAGGACTTGAATTAACCGGAAATATCAATTTTACAAAATGGTTATTAATGAATACCAGTGTGTCTATGTATGACTACAGAATTAAAGGTAGTTTGAATGGAGAAGATTTTGACCGCAATAGTACCAACTGGAATGGAAGAATAAATACTACTATAAAGTTTACGCAAGATGCCCGGTTGCAGTTAACAGGTTTTGTAAGAGGTAAATCAGTTTCAGCTCAGGGAGAAACAAAAGGTATGTTCTTCTCAAATATTTCCTATCGTCAGGAGTTTATGGAAAAGAAATTGTCTGCAACTGTTAGTGTACGCGATTTATTTGGGACAGGTAAATTTGAACGTGAAACATACGGAACTGATTTTAATAGTTATATGAAATGGTCGCGTGAACCTCGGATTTTTATGCTAACGTTAAGTTATAAACTGAATAATTTTAAATCAAACAATCGTGATAATGCAGGTGGCGGTGAAAATATGGACTATAGTGGTGAAATGTAAAAGGATTTTACCCGTCTTGTAAAAAATAATAGTAGTTAATTTCTTGTTTTACTGCACTCTAATTTAGATGACATATTCTTAGAAAATTAAATGCTGCTTGTTTTGAGTAGCATTTTTTTTATGAATAAAAACTGCTAAATCCGTTTTAAAACTTTCTTTTCAGTTGTATAACTGAAAAATCAGTTGTATGTTTGCCCTATTATCGATAAACTGTGTTCGTATTTGTAAACAACCAAAAATTGAAAGTAAAAAGATGAAAAAGCTTACACGAAAAGAAGAGGAAGTAATGAAAATTCTTTGGAAACTGAAAAAAGCATTTGTGAAAGATGTACTGGAACAGTACGAAGAACCTAAACCACATTACAACACGGTTTCGTCGTTAGTGCGTTTATTACAGGAAAAGGGAATTGTTGGTTATACACAATATGGAAATACGTACGAATATTATCCGCTTATTTCAAAAGAAGAATACCGTCGTTTATTTATGAAACAGGTAGTAAGCGACTATTTCGATAATTCTTATAAAAGTGCGGTAGCCTTTTTCGTAAAAGAAAAAGGATTATCAAAGCAGGAATTGGAAGAGCTTATTAAAATGATAAAAGACGAAAACTAATGGAAAATTTTCTCTTTTATATTGGAAAATCATCAGTGGCAACAGCAGTTTTTTACCTGGTTTTTTTACTGCTTTTTCAAAAACAGAAGTATTTTGTATTTAACCGTATTTACCTGCCTGGTTCGCTGGCGTTAAGTTTTGTTATCCCGTTAATTACATTCTCATCTGTGCAATATCTGGAGGCAACTACTACCGTTAATTCTGATACTTTCGCGTACTTATCCGGCGAAACTGAATTAATGTCTTCTTCGTTTCAATGGGAGTGGTACCATTATCTTTTTGGTGTTTATTTATTGGTAAGCGCCATGTTTCTGTTTCATTTGGTTTTTGGCCATTTCAAAGCTTTCTCTATCATTCGCAGGAGCCGTATGCAGAAACTTTTTGAGTGTAAGGTAAATATTACTTCAAAGGATGTTCATCCATTTTCGTTTTTTAACCGAATTGTACTTTCAGAGAATACACTGACACATCCGAATCTGGATATAATAGTAAAACATGAAAGTATTCATGTAAAGGAAAAACATACGCTTGATATTCTTTTTGCTGAAGCGTTGTTTTTGGTTCAGTGGTTTAATCCATTTGCCTGGCTTATGAAAGACGCTGTGAAAAATAACCTGGAATATAAAACCGATTATGAAGTTGCAAAAAGCAGCGATGTTCAAACCTATCAAATGGCTATGGTCACCCTGGCCGATAAAGACGGTGTCGCGCCTTTCCTAACTGCATTAAATGGTTCACAATTAAAAAATCGCATTATTATGATGAAAAGAAAGAACAAAAATAAATATGCCTTTTGGAAGCAATTGGCAGTTATCCCGGTGTTGGCTGTTCTTACAATGGGATTATCCAATAAAGAGGTTAAAACAGAAATTGTTCAGAAAGAAACAGGAATTAATGTACAATTGAAAGAAGAAGATGGAAATACCACGGTTAATCAAATAATGGAAGAAAAGTCAAAGGTGCCGGAGGAGATGAAAATCAATGGTATGGTTACGGATGAAAGCGGGAACCCTATTTCCTCGGTTGCAGTACTTGTAAAAGGAGAAACAACAGGCACAATAACCAATGAGGCAGGAGCATATTTACTGACCCTCAATAAAAAGCCAGCAACATTGGTATTTAGTATAATTGGTTACGAGAAAAAAGAAGCTAAAATTGAAAGATCGGGAGAGTTGAATATTAATCTTAAAAAGGAAGAGCAGCGTAGTATAGAAAATGTAAGTGGGAAAGGGGAAGGATTTAATATAAACTCAGCTTTTTCTGTAAATAAGGATCTGGAAGCAAATCCATTATTCATGGTAGATGGAATTGAAGTAGATAATTTGGACGACTTGGATCCTAACAATATTGAAAGCGTGTCTGTCTTAAAAGATGCGTCGGCAACATCTTTGTATGGCGAAAAGGGGAAAAATGGTGTGGTCCTGGTTACTACTAAAGGCAGTAAAGCTTTTGAAACAGGCGACAAAACAGTAATCGTAGATGGCAAAATTTATGATGGAAATATCAATGATATCCCTACGGATGAAATTTCCAGTATTGCAGTGTTGAAAGGTAAAGAAGCAACTTCTAAATTATATGGAGAAAATGCTAAAAACTCGGCAATTATAATTAACACGAAGACGAAATACAATTCGGGAGTAGATGATAAAAAACCGTTGATATTGTTAGATGGCGAAGAGTTTAAAGGGACAATGGATGAACTAAGAAATGAGAATATGGCAAGTATCGATGTAGTTAAAGGCGAAAATGCTATTAAGCTTTACGGATTAAAAGCCCAAAACGGAGCAATTATTATCAAAACAAATGCGTATGAAGGTGTGCTTATAACTCCGTTGCAGTTTCGGAAATTTATTGCCGGCGAAATAAAATATCCGGAAGATGCACAAAAAGGAAATATACAAGGAACTGTAAAACTTTGGGCCGATGTTGGACATGATGGAAAAATTACCAGTATATATGATAAAAAACCCAAAGGGAATATAAAAAATATAGAAGAGATAGTAGTGGCAGGTTACAAGGTTAGTAAAGATTCAGGAGTATTGGCAACTGCTGGTTCGGAGAAGAAAGTTTCTTCTTTAACCCGGCTTCTTTCCGACGAAGTAAAAAGAGTTATCTCTAAATGTCCACCATTAAAAGCCCCGAATTTAGAAGGAAAAATGATAGAACTAAAAGTGAAGTTTATGCTTCAATAAAGGTTTAAGCACTATCTCATAAACTGTGTAAATGAAAAATACCGGGGGGCAGCCCCGGTATTTTTTTTGCTCTGTTGTCACAGGCACTTTTGTTTTAATATTGTTTTTATAATCTGGCTATGTCGTTTTAATATAGTATATGGGGGCAGATAAAATGAGGGGAATGCGTGAGGGAGATTGGGGATTTTATATCTCCAGATTGGTTTGTTATTTTGGAAATGAAATATTTAAGGTAATTCTTATCTTTGCACAATTTTGTCCATGAGGGTTGAAGAACAAAATATAATTAAAGGATTGATTGAGGGGCAAGAAGGAATTTATGTTCTTCTCTATCAAAAGTATTATGTTTCCTTGTGTGCATATGCTCATAAATATGTGGGGCGAAAAGATGTGGCAGAAGAAATAGTTTCTGATGTTTTTTTTAACCTCTGGAAAAATCGAAAAAATGTTCATATAAGAACTTCTTTAAAAGCCTATCTTTTTCAGGCCACCTGTAATAATTCTCTATACTATTTGAGAAACCTTGAAAAAGAAAAAAAACTGGAAGAATATTTTAGCGATGCTGCAACAAACAACATTGAATTCTCATTTACCCCGGATGAAATGTCAGAAAATAGTTTTACGAAGGAAGAATTATTTCAGCATATAGAAAACGCAGTGGGACAGTTACCTGAACAGCAACAAACAGCATTCAAGCTTAAGCGGTATGACGGGAAAAAAACAAAAGAGATAGCTGAAATAATGGGGCTTTCTGTAAAAACAGTAGAAATGCACCTTTCAAAGGCAATGCTTAATCTTCGTGAAAAATTAAAAAGTACCGTTCCTTCTTTCCTTTTCTTTCTTTTGCTGAAACGAGTTTAATTGGCTTGTTTTCAGTGTTTATTGTTTCGCATTATTTCATTTAAATTAAAAAAATGTTAAAAAAGTTATTTTTCCATACAGGGTTTTTAAACTAAAATGCATCATGAATATGAACAGATCAAGTATGAACTTTAACGATAATATTCAGATCTCGATAATCCGATTGTTCATGGGTGAAGCCACCCCTGATGAGAAAAGGGATGTCAGGGGGTGGTTGAACCAATCACTGGAAAACCGGAAACTTTATAATGAATTAAAGGAGATATGGTTGACCAGTGGGGTTCAAAATAATGCTGATGAATATAATGTTGAAGAAGCCATACTTGCTTTTCGAAGCCAAATTGGAACTCAACGGAAAACACGCAAAATTACTATCCCGCAAATATTCAGATATGCGGCCGTGTTATTACTTCTAATTTCTATTCCACTTAGTTATTTTATTGGGAAAAGAAGTATTCCTGAAGATACTTACTCAACCATTTATTGTGCCATGGGAGATAAATCATTGATTTACCTCCCGGATAGTACAGAGGTATGGCTGAATTCAGGAAGTACTTTCCGATTCAATAATAACTTCAAGAAAGGGAAACGGGAGGTTTTTTTGGATGGAGAAGCCTATTTTTCTGTTACAAAAGATAAGGACAATCCTTTTCAGGTAAATAGCGGTGACATAAATGTTGAAGTACTGGGTACGCAATTCAATATGAAAGCTTATCCCGATGAAAGTCAGATTTCAACAACATTGATTGAAGGAAGCGTGAAAGTTTCATCTCCGGGAAAGATTGATATTATAAAGCCGGGGCAAAAATTGGTTTATGACAATGATTCTCAGAAGGTAGCTTTATACGAGTTGGCTGATACCTCTCCCGAAACAGAATGGAAAGATGGCCGATTGGTTTTTAGGAATGAATCTCTTGCAGAATTGAAGAAAAAGTTGGAGCGGTGGTTTGATGTTGATATCGAACTGGCAGATGAGATAGTGAGTAAACGCCGGTATACCGGAACAATTGCACGCGAGAGTATACTTGAAGTCATGTCGTATTTTAGCCTTGCCCAATCAGTAGAATACAAAATAGAAGGGAACCAGGTTACATTTTTTAATCAACCCAATAAATAATCAATTATGATAAAAACGTAAAAAATTGTATGAAGGATATTTGAAAAAAAGGGGAAGTCTCGCACACTTCCCCGATAAATAATCAAACCAAAGTTTAATAATTTTAATTAAAGGATCTAATTTATGAATTTTAGTTTAAGATGCCTACCTGAAAGTTCAGGAAAGGCAATGAAAAAATTATTTCTTATTATGAGAATAACAGGATTCTTGATTTTCATTTTAACTTTTAGTGTTTCAGCCTCTGTTTGGTCGCAAAGCACAAAAATGAATGTTAAAGTTGAAAACTCAACTCTACAGGAACTTTTTTCTCAGATCGAGAATAAAAGTAACTATCGTTTTTTTTACAATAACGAAGATGTGGATGTAAGTCGTAAAGTAACTGTTAAGATGGATAACAAGTCCATTGGCGAAATTCTTCAGGCTGCATTTATTGACCTGCCTTACTCTTATAAAGAGGTAAATGACAATCTTATCTTAGTTGAGAAGGTAAACAGTTCAAGAGGTACTTATAGCAGTCAATTTAAGCAACAGCAACAGCAGGCCGTTTCAGGTAAAGTTACCGACAAAGATGGAATGCCGTTGCCCGGAGTATCAATTGTTGTTAAAGGAACTACCCAGGGAACAGTTACTAATTTTGATGGAGAATATACGTTAACAAATGTCCCTGAGAATACCACTCTGCAATTTTCATTTGTAGGAATGAAAACTCAGGAAGTGGTAGTAAATGACCAGACAAAAATCAATGTAACATTGGAAGATGAGACAATTGGTTTGCAGGAAGTTGTTGCCATTGGTTATGGAACAATGAGAAAGCAGGATGTAACAGGCTCAATCTCTAAAACTGAAGGCGCTGAAATGACAAAAAGCCAGAACTTTAGTGCTTTAGATAACTTAAGAGGTAAAGCTTCAGGTGTAAATATTTATTCTAACTCTGGACAGCCTGGTGCTTATCAGAGTCGTGTGGTTATTCGTGGTCTCTCTACTATTAATTCTTCTTCCGATCCGCTATATGTAGTCGACGGGGTAGTTATGGAGAATTTTGGGCTGATGAACCCGAATGATATAGAAAGCGTTGAGGTATTGAAAGATGCTTCGGCTGCTGCTATTTATGGTGCCCGCGGTGCGAATGGGGTAATACTTGTAACCACAAAACGTGGGAAAAAAGATGGAAAAGGAACCTCAATCAGTTACCAGGGATCTACCAGTGTAAGCACTGTTGCCCGTTATATGGATGTATTGAATGCGCAGGAATGGACCGATGCATTTATGAAGGGACTTGCCAATGAAAACACCTATATGGGACATGATTGGTCGCTTGATCGTACTGATTGGTTTACTGATCGAAATTATTTTGATGAAAACGGAAATCCATTGTATGATACAGATTGGCAGAAAGAAGCTACAAGAACTGCTTTCTCTCATAATCATCAGTTGAATATACAACAAGCAAAGGATAATTCCTCTACAGGAGCTTTCCTTAACTATACCGATCAACAGGGGGTAGTTAATAATACATTCAGTAAGCGTTTGAATGCAAAAATTTCTTTTGATGCTGATCCAACAGAATGGTTAACAACTGGTGTTAATTTAATGGTGAATCATTCGTGGAGCCGTTATACTCCTGAAACAGGCGGTGGCCAGGATGCCCGTCGTACTATGATTGAAATGTTACCCTGGTTGCCGGTAAGAGATGCAGAAGGAAATTATACAACTTCTTCTTCCTCCTCAATGGCAGACACATTTGGTTTTGAGGGAATGTCAAACCCTGCAATGATTCTGGATTTGCAAAAAAGGATGAATTACAACACACAAATTTTTGGAAATGCTGCTTTAACTTTCCATTTATTTGATGGGGTTGATTTAAAAACACAATTTGGGGTAGATAAGCATGATAAAACTTACAGAGGCTATTCTTCTATTTTGTTGAATAACATATCTATGCCTAATGGTTGGGCGGAAATTTCTCACACCAATACACTCTATTGGCAGGAAGAAACATACCTGACATATAAAAAAGTAATTGGCGCACACCGTTTGAATGCGATGGCGGGTCTTTCATGGCAGGAACGTACATATAATTATGACAAGTCCCGTACGGAAGGTTTCAGCGATGATTTCTTCGAATGGAATAACATGGGAGCTGGAACAACCCCATCTGCTCCGGAATCGGATTTTAATAGTTGGGCTATGAATTCCTACTTCCTGCGTTTGGCTTATACCTATCAAGACAAATATTCGGTTACAATGACGGGGCGTTATGATGGTTCTTCTCGTTTTGGAGAAAATAATAAATATGCATTCTTCCCATCAGCAGGTTTGGCATGGAATATTTCTCAGGAAGATTTCATGAAAGATAACCGTGTAATTAATATCTTGAAACTTCATACCAGCTATGGTTTAACAGGAAACTCAGAGGTAGACCCATATAAATCACTGGCATCTGTAAGTTCAGGTACATTGTTACTTAATGGTTCCCGTTCTCCATATTCATACATTAGCTCAATTGCTAACCCAGATTTGAAATGGGAGAAAACAGCTCAATGGGATATTGGTTTTAACCTGGGTATTTTGGAAAACAGATTAAATTTTGACGTTTCTTACTACTATAAGAAAACTAAAGATTTATTGCTTGATTGCCCTGTGCCAACATCTTCTGGTTATAGCTCAATCTTTAAAAATATTGGTTCTGTACAAAACCAGGGGCTTGATTTTATGGCAAGAATAACTCCTATCCGAACCAGTGATTTTAACTGGGATGCTACATTAAATTTGAACTACAACAAAAATGAGATTCTTCACCTGGGAGAAAACGATGAAGATATTGAAATGAACGGCTGGGTTGGAGGTTCAGAAAGTATTTTGCGTGTAGGTGAAAACCTGAGTAGCTTCTATGGATACAGAAGATTGGGTGTTTATACAATAGAAGATTACGAAGCCGGAAACATAACAAAAGATCAGGTTGGTCGGGCTAAACGTACAAATGAAAAGGAAATTATAGGTAAAGGTATGCCGGATTGGACTGGTAGTTTTATCAATAACTTCTCGTATAAGAATTTTGATTTAACAGTTGATTTGCAATTTGTATGGGGCGTAGAAACCATGCAGCAGTTCTATCACTCAACATACGACCGTTTTGGTATTACAAACGGATTGTCAAATATTTTGTATGACGCATACGATGGAACCAATCCAAACACAATGGAGCAGGCTATTTATTTGACAAATTCGGGACATGCCGGACAAAATACTACTGTAGATTCTGGCTGGATTGCTGATGGTTCTTATTTGCGGGCCAATCTTATCCAGTTTGGGTATAATTTTACAGATAGGCAATGCCAGGCAATTGGTTTTTCTGCACTACGTATATATGCCAATGTGAATAATGCATTCCTGATTTGCTCAAGCGATTTTAATGGGTATGATCCTGAGGCTACATCTCAGGGAACCAATAAGTTTGGACAGAATATGACATTCTTTTCTTATCCAAGGGCAAGAACATGGACATTAGGAATCAACGTAACATTTTAATGAATTTTAATATGAAAACCACCATGAAAAAGATATTAATACTCTTATGTGCAGGCTTTATTGGCCTCACCTCATGCGACGATTTTCTGGAAGAAAGTCCAAAGTCCAAAATAACCGATGTTGATTATTATAAAACGGAAGCTCAGGCTACTGAAAATGTAAACTTTTTGTATCGGAATGGTGCGCCTCAACGCATCGCTTATGCATCGAGTGCTTATATTGGTCCCAAAGCATCTGTTCCAGGTATGTTAACAGGTTACTTTAGCAATAGTTATGAAGGACAGGAAGTAGTATGTAAATATTCTCGTTTATTGACCCGTCAGGATCACACAAATGAAATTTCAAGTACATCTGATGATATTTGGGACAATTGCTATGAAGTAATTAATGTTGCCAACAATGCAATTGTTAGTATCCCCGGTATTAACATGAGTGAAAGCAATGGAAGTAAATTAATTGCAGAAGCTAAATTTTTCAGGGCATTTAACTATTTCTATCTGGTGAAAACATTTGGCGATGTTCCTTTATTGCTGGAACCTTCTACACTGGATAATCTTTATCCGGAAAGGACAGCAGCTGCTACTGTTTATTCACAAATAGAGTCAGATTTAAAAGATGCTGTGGAAGTTTTACCAGCTGAAACATTTGCTGCCAGTGGGCATCGTATTACCAAATATGTAGCAGCAATGATGTTGGCTGATGTATATTTTCATCAGGGGGATTATGCAAATGCAAAAATATATGCCAAGATGGTTATTGATTCTCCTCATACTCTGACTGCAAATACAGATTTAGCTGGAAATAGTGCATTCAATAAATTGCGCTCTACCGATGATTTAGGCGAAGTGATTTATAGCCAGGAATATAATGCAACGATCAGAAACAGCAGCTGGTGGCCAACTTATGCCTTCTCTTCTGCTGCAACTTCTGTTTTTGGCACTTATTCTATCTTTGAAAGAGTATATGGTCCAAGTGATCGGTTCCTGAATGTGTATGAAAGCAATGATCTTCGTATACAACCCAATCAGTTTTTCCACTGGAATTACACAAATCCGGATAACGGAAAAACCTGGACAGCTCCTGAAGGACAAGCAGGATGCTGGTATTATTATGATGAAGAAGCTTTATTGTCTACCGGACAAGGGACCAAAGACTGGAACTTCTATCGTTTGGCAGAAGCTTACCTGGATTATGCGGAATCTATTGCTCAAACAGAGGGAGTAACAGATGAAGCCGCTACTTATTTAGCACAGATTCAATTACGTGCTGATACCGAAGGTAGAACAGAAGCACAGATTAAAGCTGCTTTGTTAGCCTTATCTAAAGAAGATTTTATTGAAACTTGCTGGACGGAAAGATTGCGCGAATTCCCATTAGAATTCAAATTGTGGGACGACTGTGTACGTACAATGAAATTTCCGGTTATCTCAAATACCGAAAAAGGCGAGGTTACATACGTTGACCTTATTGGTGCAAAAAATGCAGCTGGAGCTACATTTAAACAAACTGATTTGGTTTTCCCAATTTCATTAAGCGAATTACAACGTAATCCTAGCTTGGTTCAGAATGAAGGATATGCAAGCAAATAAATAACGGAAATAATATTTTATAGGAGAGTCATGTCTGTTGATATGGCTCTCTTTTATTTAAAAAGTGGTCTTTAACATTTTGATTTGAAAGATGGTTCTCTTCAGATCGAAAATCAAGGTAGGAGAATCAGTTTATATTTTTCTTCGCAATGTTAAATTTAGTGGCTACTGTCGCTATTCTTTAAAACCGACTAAAAACCAAAGAAAAGAAGTATCGTAAATAACAGAGTTAGAAACATCAAAAATACCGACAAATGACAAAACGAAGAGATTTTTTGAAAACAGGAACATTAGCTATTACAGGATTAGCCATTGCCGGTCCGTCAGCAGTAAGAGCTGCTGCGGGTAAAAAAAGTTATACTACCAATCGCCCATTGGCTGGCAACAGGCATTTCACTTCCAAAGCTGTTGAAGAAACGATAGCAAAAACAAAAGCCAAAATTAAGGATCCGAAGCTGGCATGGATGTTTGAAAACTGTTATCCCAATACGCTGGATACTACAGTTGAGTTTGGCTCAAAAAATGGGAAACCCGATACTTTTGTTATTACCGGAGATATTCATGCTATGTGGCTCCGCGATTCAACGGCACAAGTTTGGCCTTATTTGCCTTTAGCAAGCGAAGATACAGAGTTGAAAGCTTTGATTGCTGGTGTGGTAAATCGTCAGACTCAGTGTGTTTTGCTCGATTCGTATGCCAATGCTTTCAATAAAGACGAGCACGAAAAGAGTGAATGGATGAGCGACCATACCGATATGAAACAGGGTTTACATGAGCGGAAATGGGAGATTGATTCGCTTTGCTACACTGTTCGGTTGGCATATAACTACTGGAAAACTACTGGCGATAGCACTGTTTTTGATAACGACTGGCAAAAGGCAGCCAAAGCAATTGTTCATACATTCAAAACACAACAACGAAAAGATGGCCCCGGCCCATATAAATTTGAACGCACAACCGCCAGGCAACTGGATACGGTTTCTAACGACGGCTGGGGACGCCCTTTAAAACCGGTTGGGTTAATTAATTCAACGTTTCGCCCTTCTGATGATGCCACTACTTACGGATTTTTGATTCCGTCTAATTTGTTTGCTGTTGTTTCGTTGAGACAGTTGGCTGAAATCAGCACAGATGTAACAGGTGACAAAGCTTTTGCAAAAGAGTGTAGGTCATTAGCCAATGAGGTTGAGAGTGCAGTTAAAAAATATGCAATTATCGAGCACCCAAAACATGGGAAAGTATATGCTTTTGAAGTAGACGGTTTTGGAAACCATACCTTTATGGATGATGCAAATGTTCCGAGTTTGCTGGCTCTTCCGTATCTGGATCTTATCGATAAGAACGACAAAATTTACCAAAATACCCGCAAGTTGATCTGGAGCGACGACAATCCTTACTTCTTTAAAGGGAAGGCAGCAGAAGGAATTGGAGGCCCTCATATTGGTTACGATATGGTTTGGCCAATGAGTATTATTATGCGGGCTATGACGAGTTCAGATGATAAAGAGATTGCATGGTGTGTGAAAACACTTCGGAATACTGATGGTGACACCGGTTTTATGCATGAATCGTTTCATAAAGATGATCCGGCAAATTTTACCCGTTCATGGTTTGCCTGGGCAAATACGCTTTTTGGTGAATTGATTCTGAAATTGGTAAACGAAGGAAAAGAAGGTTTACTGGAATCGTAGAGTGAAAAAATATCAATTTATTTTTAAAAAATAATCTCTGGTAATTTTGCCAGAGATTATTGAAATATATAACATTGTCCAATGTAAGCAGACAGATGCGGTATTTCTGAATCGCATATTTTCTTATATAAAACCAACTAAAATGAATAAATATATTTCTCTGCCCTTTGCTGTATTCTTTTTTGTGAGCAATTTGTGGGCGCAAAGTACTTCCGATCCGGTGAGCTATGTAAGCACTTTGGTCGGGACTCTCTCGAAGTACGAACTTTCAACCGGAAACACTTACCCGGCCATAGCACTCCCCTGGGGAATGAACTTTTGGTCTCCGCAAACCGGGAAAATGGGGAATGGCTGGATGTACACATATACCGCAGATAAAATCAGGGGATTTAAACAAACCCACCAGCCAAGTCCCTGGATGAATGACTACGGACAGTTTTCGATGATGCCAATTACCGGCGAGCCTGTTTTTGATGAGGAAAAGCGTGCCAGTTGGTTCTCTCATAAGGCAGAAACAGCGAAACCTTATTACTACAGTGTGCATTTGGCCGATTTTGATGTGACAACTGAAATCACACCAACAGAACGGGCTGCTATGTTTCGTTTTTCGTTCCCCGATGAAGAAAATGCTTATGTAGTAATCGATGCTTTTGATAAAGGGTCTTATATAAAAATTGTTCCTGAAAAGAATAAGGTAATTGGTTATACAACCCGCAACAGCGGAGGAGTTCCCGACAATTTCAAGAATTATTTTGTAATCATATTTGACAAGCCATTCGCCTACTACGCAGCTGTAAAAGACGGAGAAATTTCTAATGGAGAAAAGGTGTTCGAAGGCAATCATGCCGGAGGAATTATTGGTTTTTCAACGTCGAATAACGAACAGGTGCATGCGCGGGTGGCTTCGTCTTTTATTAGCGAAGAGCAGGCCGAACTTAACCTGAAAGAGTTGGGTGACGCCAGTTTTGACGAAATAAAAGCAAAAGGGAAAGTCCGATGGAACGAGGTTCTTGGAAAGATAAACGTGGAAGATGAGAATATAGACAACGTTCGTACATTTTACTCGTGTTTATATCGAACTGTATTATTTCCCCGTAATCTTTCGGAAATTGACGCCAATGGAAATATAGTACATTACAGTCCATATAATGGAAAGGTTTTACCTGGTTATATGTTTACCGACACTGGCTTTTGGGATACATTTCGCAGTCTCTTCCCTTTTCTGAACTTTATATATCCTTCAGAAAATGAAAAAATGCAGGAAGGCCTGGTTAATGCATATAAAGAGAGTGGGTTTCTTCCTGAGTGGGCCAGCCCGGGGCACCGGAGCATTATGGTTGGAAATAATTCAGCCTCGGTTGTTGCAGATGCTTACCTGAAAGGTTTGCGGGGTTACGATATTGAAACACTTTGGGAAGCAGTAAAACACGGAGCAAACAATGTGCATCCAACGGTTCCTGCCTCGGGAAGAACGGGATATGAATATTACAATAAGCTGGGGTATATTCCCAACGATGTAAAAATCAGTCAGAATGTAGCCCGCACATTGGAATATGCTTATGATGACTGGACTATTTACCGTTTAGGAAAAGCGTTAAATAAGCCCGGGAGTGAGATTGAAATTTATGCACAACGAGCCATGAATTATAAGAATCTTTTTAACCCCAAGAATAAATTGATGGCAGGCAGGGCAACTGATGGTTCTTTCTCCGATTCTTTTGAACCAACCGACTGGAGCCGCGATTTTACAGAAGGAAACAGCTGGCATTACTCGTGGTCAGTCTTCCACGATCCGCAGGGATTGATTGATTTGATGGGAGGGAAAGATGAATTTGTAACCATGTTAGATTCTGTGTTTATTATTCCTGGCTCAAAAGGAATGAAAAGCAGGGGGATGATTCACGAAATGCGTGAAATGCAGGTAATGGATATGGGGCAATACGCGCACGGAAACCAGCCGATTCAGCACATGGTTTATATGTATAACTATGCTGGCGAACCCTGGAAAGCACAATACTGGGCACGCGAAATTATGGACAAACTGTATGCTGCAACACCCGATGGATATTGTGGAGATGAAGATAATGGGCAAACATCAGCCTGGTATGTTTTCTCTGCTTTAGGTTTTTATTCTGTCTGCCCGGGGAGTAATGAATATATTTTAGGTTCTCCTTTATTTAAATCAGTAAAAATAGAATTGGAGAATGGGAATGAGATTGTTATCAATGCCGACAATAATTCGCAGAAAAACCGATACATTGAAAATATGGAGTTGAATGGGAAGAAATATACAAAGAACTACCTAACGCAAGACGCTCTGATGAAAGGAGCACAAATTCATTTTCAAATGAGCCCACTTCCTAATAAACAAAGAGGTATCAATAAGAAAGATTTTCCATATTCATTTTCAAATGAAAAGTAAAACTAAGAAATATTTCGAACTTTACAGATTTGGATTTTTAATGTAAAAACATAATAAAATGAAACGCATTCTTTTGGTGCTCTTAACCATTTTTCTCGTTGGAGTTCATGGGGTAAGAGCAGAAAAATTAACTGTAGCATCTTTTAATATACGCTATCATAACTCTTCCGATTCAATTAACGGGAATGGTTGGAAACAACGCTGTCCGGTAATTTGCAACTTAATACGCTTTAATGATTTTGAAGTTTTTGGAGCACAGGAAGTGTTGCACGACCAGTTGGTAGACATGCTTGCCGGCCTGCCGGAGTATGACTATATTGGCGTAGGGAGAGATGATGGTAAAACAAAAGGAGAGTATGCTCCTATCTTCTATCAAAAAGACAATTTTGAAGTAGAAAAGTCAGGGCATTTCTGGTTGTCAGATATTACTGATAGGCCGAATAAAGGCTGGGATGCAGCTTTGCCGAGAATTTGTACATGGGCAAAAATGAAAGAAAAAGCTACCGGTTTTGAGTTTTTCTTTTTCAATTTGCATATGGATCACATTGGTGTTGAAGCGCGAAAAAATAGCGGCAAACTTGTGCTAAATAAAATTACTGAAATGTGTGCGGATAATCCGGTGATTTTAACAGGCGATTTTAATGTTGATCAGCACAGTCCTAATTATGCAATTCTGGAAGGTTCTGATTTGCTAAATGATTCTTACAAAGAGGCAAAAATAAGATATGCGTTGAATGGAACATTCAATGATTTTAAAACTGAGCGCTTAACCGATAGCCGGATTGACCATATCTTTGTTAGCCCTTCTTTTAAAGTAAAACGCTACGGAGTGTTAACAGATACATATCGCACAGAAATTACAGATAGTAAGGCTGAGAAATCAGGGAATTTTCCCAGCGAAGTATCTTTAAAAAAGTATATTGCCCGAACTCCCTCCGATCATTTCCCTGTTAAAGTAGTTTTAAGTTATTAAATTGTTATAGAAAACAGGCAAGCATCAAATAGTTAGTAAACTGGTGTTTGCCTGTTTGGTTTAACTAACTAAACATTAATGAAAAAAACATGATCCGTTTCCAGGCATTTATTTATCTTTTAGATATTTATTTACCATGAAACAAATTCTTTTTCTTTCCATCATAGTCATTTTAGTGAGCTGTTCTTCTAGCCAAAAACGACTTACTGAATATGTAAATCCTTTTTTGGGAACAGCACCTTTAACAGATAGTACCGATATTGGTTATACACCACCCAAAGACTGGCGCGTTTGGGCCGGACTTACTTACCCTGGGGCATCCCTTCCAAATGCAATGGTGCAGTTGAGCCCAATTACCGAGTGGCATAGCGGTGCAGGCTACGAATACGAAGACACTATTATTTATGGCTTTGCCCATACAAACAAAGGGCACTGGAATTTGTGTCACATCCCAATTTTACCCGTTACCGAAAATTTTACGGCACAGGATTTTGGTTCTGCTTTTAGCCATGAAAATGAGTCGGCAGAACCTGGATATTATCAGGTTCTTCTGGAACGCTACGGAATTAATGCTGAGTTGACGACAACATTACACTGCGGCTTTCATAAATACAAATATCCAAAAGGGAAACCACAAAAATTGATTGTAAACCTTTCGCAGTCCAATGAACAGGTACAAGACTGGCACATCGAGAAAGAAGGAGAGAATGTTTTTAAAGGCTTTCAAAAAACGGGCGACAAAATTTATTTCTATGCCAAAACAAACCGTACTATAACAGATATTGAAATCACCGGAGAGGGGTATCAAAAAATAGCTGTTGTTTCTTTTGATAGCAAAGACTCCGATGAAATCGTAGAAATTGAACTGGCACTTTCTTTTGTTAGCGAAGGAAATGCGAAACAAAATTTGGAGGCAGAACTTGCTGGTAAAAATTTTAACCAGGTAAAAAATGAAGCTTCTCAAACCTGGGAATACTTGCTTTCAAAAATAAAAGTTACAGGAGGTACCGAACGACAAAAAGAACTTTTTTATTCATCACTTTACCGTTCGTTTTTGTGGCCTGCATTACGGAGCGATGTTAACGGCGATTTTACCGATGCCACTGGAAATATTGTGAATAAGGGGTTTCGGTATTATACCAATCCTTCGTTGTGGGACACCTATCGCAACAAGCTGGTTTTACTGGGTATGTTGTCGCCTGATGTTACTGCGGATGTCATTCAATCGTTAATAGATAAAGGTGAAAAAACGGGTTTTATGCCTACCTTTTTTCATGGAGATCATGCTGCCCCATTTATTGCCGGTTCCTATTTGCGCGGAATAAAAGATTATGACATAAACAGTGCTTATGAGTTATTACTGAACAACGCAACCAAAGAAGGAGGCACAAGGCCATATATTTCAGAATACATTGAGAAGGGATACATTTCAACTCCCGAAGTTGAAAATCCAAATGTGGAAACAAAAGCAAAAGCAGGCGTAACCAAAACGCTGGAATTTGCTTATGACGATTATGCTGTGGCGCTTCTTGCAAACGAATTAGGAAAAACGGATGATTATAAAATGTTAATGGAGCGTACAACAAACTATAAAAATTTGTTTGATCCTTCAACCGGATTAATGCGCGGACGGCTTGAAAATGGCAATTGGGTAAGTAATTTTAATCCAGAATATCCCTATTACGAATACATGTACAGGGAAGCTAATGCCTGGCAATCTTCGTTTTTTGCGCCGCAAGATACAAAGGGGCTGATTGGCCTTTATCCAAATGAAGCTGCATTTGAGGATAAACTCGATTCTCTTTTTTCTATTCCATGGAATGGAAATTACATCGCACGGAATGTTTCTTCATTTATCGGGCAATATTGCCACGGGAACCAACCCGATCACAGCGCTCCGTATTTATATACTTTTATAGGTAAACAGGAAAAATCGCAAGCCATTCTCGATAGCATAATGAACCATTTTTATGGAATGGGAGAACATGGATTGGCGCTCTGTGGAATGGATGATGCAGGAGAAATGTCGTCGTGGTATGTGTTTGCAGCCATTGGATTTTATCCCTATTCTCCTGCCGACGCTGAATATATTGTTTCTGTACCGGTTTTTAATAAAATTGAATTGGATTTTTCAGGGGAAAAAGCAATTATTCAAAAAGAAAATCAAGGAAAAAAGATTCAGGATATTACCTTTAACGGTGAAAAAATAAATGGCTATTTTATTTCCGATAAACAGCTAAAATCCGGAGGAGATTTTATAATTAAAACAGAGTAAAAAAACATCAGGATATGACAAAAAGAAGAGATTTTTTAAAAACAGGAGCGTTAACCATTGCAGGGCTCACCGTTGCCGGACCATCCGCAGTTATGGCAGCATCAGGTAAAAAAAGTTATGTAACCAATCGTCCCTTAGCAGGAAAGAGGCATTTTACTTCTGACGCGGTTGAAAAGACCATTGCTGCAACCAAAGCAAAAATAAAAGATCCGAAATTGGCCTGGATGTTTGAAAACTGTTATCCAAACACATTGGACACAACGGTTGAATTTGAAACTAAGAATGGAAAACCTGATACTTTTGTCATTACCGGAGATATTCATGCCATGTGGCTCCGCGATTCAACAGCACAGGTTTGGCCTTATTTGCCGTTGGCCAGCGATGACGGGCAACTCCAAAAGTTGATTGCCGGGGTGGTTAACAGGCAAACTCAATGTGTATTGCTGGATTCGTATGCAAACGCTTTTAATAAAACAAAAGAGGATGAAGTTGAATGGATGAGCGATCATACCGATATGAAACAGGGCTTACATGAACGCAAGTGGGAGATAGATTCGCTCTGTTATACGGTTCGACTGGCATACAACTATTGGAAAACAACTGGTGACGATTCTGTTTTTGACAACGATTGGAAAAAAGCTGCCAAAAAAATTGTGGAAACATTTAAAACGCAGCAGCGCAAAGATGGTTTGGGGCCATACAAATTTGAAAGAACTACAGCTAAACAGTTAGACACTTTGTCGAATAATGGCTGGGGGCGTCCGCTAAATCCGGTTGGTTTAATTAATTCGGCTTTCCGTCCGTCCGACGATGCAACTACTTATGGTTTTTTAATTCCGTCCAATTTGTTTGCAGTTGTTTCATTAAGGCAGTTGGCTGAAATCAGTACAAAAATTACCAATGAGAAAGCCTTTGCCAAAGAGTGCAGTGAATTAGCTGATGAAGTTGAAAATGCCATAAAAAAATATGCCATTGTAGATCATCCCAAATACGGGAAAGTGTACGCTTTTGAAGTAGATGGTTATGGAAACCACACGTTTATGGACGATGCAAATGTTCCAAGTTTGTTGGCATTGCCTTATCTTGGGTTGGTTGACAAAAACGATAAAATTTATCAAAACACCCGCAAATTGGTTTGGAGTAAAGATAATCCATACTTCTTCAAAGGGAAAGCTGCTGAAGGAATTGGTGGCCCTCATGTAGGTTATTATATGATTTGGCCCATGAGTATTATTATGCGGGCAAATACCAGCTCGGATGATAAGGAAATTGCATGGTGCATTAAAACCTTGCGCGATACCGATGCCGACACTGGTTTTATGCACGAAACATTTCATAAAGATGATCCGACGAATTTTACCCGTTCCTGGTTTGCCTGGGCAAATACACTCTTCGGAGAATTAATTTTAAAACTGGTAACCGAAGGAAAAGAAAACTTGCTGGAAATATAAGATACAGGAAACAGTGAGGCTGTCTCCAGGGAAGTTTGTTTTTGCGTCATACTTGACTTACTCCCGGATCTTGATCATACTTATTTTCATGCTATTTAGATCCTGGAATAAATTCAGAAAGACAACTTTATGATTTTGGAGACAGCTCATGACTTTGTGAGAAACAAAGAAACGCGTAAATTTAAAAGCCTGGGGGCAATTGTTTGCGGGATACGCCGACAACTGAATGAAAAATATTAGGGCATGTCTCATTTATTATAATTACCGAAAAATAACCTTTATGTTAAAAACAACTTTAAATCGAATACTTATAATTTTTGTTGCCGGAGTTTTTCTGGGTGCCTGTTCCACGCAGCAACCACCACAAAAGGAAGAAGCAGGGGTGGAATTCCGTGCACCGGCCTACCCGCTAATCACTGTCGATCCATATATGAGCGTCTGGTCAACCACCGATCAGCTTTTTGATTCTCCTGTGAAACACTGGACCGGACGTAATCACTCATTAATCGGTGCTGCTCGGGTAGATGGACAAACATATCGTTTTCTTGGCAAAGAAGAAATTCCAATGGAACCGGTTCTCCCCAATGCCAAATACGAAGCATGGCAGGGAAAGTTTGTAACCAAAAAACCAAAGGCAGATTGGGAAAAAACAGATTTTAATGACACTAACTGGAAAACTTCCGCAGCTGCTTTTGGAACCCAAGGAATGGATCAGTCCAATACCGTTTGGGATACTCCTGAAATATGGGTTCGCCGGGAATTTACCCTTCCTGAAAGTGGCGCTTCCAAATTATATCTGGTTTATTCGCACGACGATGATTTTGAACTTTACCTCAACGGAACAGAGATTGTAAATACCGGAAACCGCGCTAAAAGTAATGTGGTTATGGAGCTGGATAAAAGTTTGTTAAACACCAATGGAAAAAATGTAATCGCGGCCCACTGCCTCGACCGTGGCGGTCTGGCATATGTCGATTTTGGTATTTTTAAAGAAAGCGATCAGCAACAGGTATTTGCACAAACGGCTGTTCAGAACAGTGTAAAAATTACAGCCACTCAAACCAAATACAACTTTACCTGTGGCCCTGTAAATCTGGATATAGAATTTGTTTCGCCTTTGTTGTTGGACAATCTGGAAATCCTTTCCCGCCCTGTGAACTATATCAACTATGAAGTGGTATCCAATGACGGGAAAAATCATGAAGTAGAGATTTATTTTGAAGCAACTCCAGAGTGGGCTGTAAATGAATTGAACCAGGAAGTAGAAGTAACAACCGGTAAAACCGGCAACATCAGTTTTGCTAAAGCCGGAACAACGGAACAACCAATTTTGGAGAAAAAAGGCGACAATGTACGTATTGATTGGGGGTACTTTTATCTGGCAGCACAGGAAAAAGAAAGCAACTCAATAGCGATTGGTGGTTTTAATGCCATGAAAAAATCATTTGCTGAAAGCGGAACATTGAATCCATCTGAAAATACAATTACAACAGTTATGACAAAGTCGATGCCGGTACTGGCATGTGCTGATAACCTTGGAAAGGTATCTTCAAATCCGTCCAAAGGTTATATTATGCTGGCTTATGATGATATTGAATCCATCCAGTATTTTGGTGATAACCTGAAAGCGTGGTGGACAAAAGACGGAGCCGTAAGTTTTGATGAAGCCTTGACTTCCGCAGCAAACGATTATGCAAATATTATGTCGAAATGTGATGCTGCTGATGCAAAGATTTATGATGAGGCACTGGCAGCCGGAGGCGAAAAATATGCGCGACTTTGTTTGCTGGCTTACCGTCAGTCCATTGCAGCCCACAAACTGACAAAAGATAAAGAAGGAAACACGCTTTTCTTTTCCAAAGAAAATTTCAGCAATGGTTCAATCGGAACAGTGGATGTTACTTATCCTTCCGCTCCGTTATTTCTGAAATACAATCCGGAACTGTTAAAAGGAATGCTAAACCCGATTTTTTATTATTCGGAAAGCGGAAAATGGACCAAACCATTTGCAGCGCACGATGTAGGGACTTACCCCAAAGCCAATGGTCAAACCTATGGCGGCGACATGCCGGTGGAAGAGTGCGGGAACATGATAATATTAACAACCGCAATTGCCGATGTGGAAGGAAATGCTGATTACGCCGCAAAACACTGGGATGTGTTAACAACCTGGGCAAATTACCTGTTGGAAAATGGCCTTGATCCGGAGAACCAGCTGTGTACCGACGACTTTGCCGGGCATTTTGCTCATAATGTAAACCTTTCGGCAAAAGCCATTATGGGAATTGCCGGGTATGGAAAACTGGCTGCCACGCTTGGAAAAACGGACATTGCAGAAAAATATACTTCCGAAGCCAAAAAAATGGCGCAGGAATGGATAAAAATGGCAGATGATGGCGACCACTTCCGTTTAACGTTTGACCAGCCCGGAACCTGGAGCCAGAAATACAACCTGGTTTGGAATAAGTTACTAAACCTTGGAATTTTCCCGGAAGACGTTGCACAGAAAGAAATTGCTTATTATTTAACCAAACAAAATAAATATGGTTTGCCGCTGGATAACCGCAGAACTTATACCAAAGCCGACTGGATTGTTTGGACAGCCACATTGGCTGACGACAATGCTACCTTCCAAAAGTTTATCGATCCGTTGTATGGTTTTGTAACCGAAACACCCGACCGTGTGCCTATGTCAGACTGGTACGAAACACCTGATGCAACCCAGGTTGGGTTTCAGGCGCGTTCTGTTGTAGGTGGTTATTTTATTAAAATGCTGGAGGAATAGTTATGAAGAATATTCTTATTGTTTTTATCATTTTTTGTGGACTCGTTTCAAATGCTCAATCGTTTATTTCATTTGGCGATCCATTTATTATGCAGTATGAAGGGAAGTATTACGCTTATGGAACCCTTGCCCCAGATGGAATTGCCGTATTTGTTTCTGATGATTTAAAGACATGGAGTGTACCTAAAGAATCCAGAAATGGACTGGCATTATACAAAGATGATGTATATGCCGATCATTGGTTTTGGGCTCCAGAGGTTTATTTTGTAAATGATCGGTTTTATATGTATTTCTCTGCTAATGAACACATTTGTGTGGCGACAAGCAGTAGTCCTCTCGGGCCATTTAAACAAGAGGTCAAAAAGCCGATGCTAGAAGAAGAAAGAACTATAGATAATTCACTATTTATTGATGACGATGGAAAACCGTATCTTTCATTTGTCCGATTTAACGACGGAAATAATGTTTGGATAGCTTCATTGGAAGACGATTTAAAGACTATAAAAAAGGAAACCATGACCAAATGTATAAATGTTTCACAGTCATGGGAAGAAGTATGGCCAAGAGTGATCGAAGGATCGTTTATTGTCAAACATAGCGGAGTTTATTATATGAGCTATTCCGCCAACAGTTATGAAAGCTCGTTTTATGGTGTAGGTTTTGCTACTTCAAAAAATATTTTTGGACCGTGGGAAAAATATGGAGGAAATCCTATTCTTCAGAAACCCGGGGATTTGGTTGGAGTTGGACACAGTGCGATGTTCACAGATAAAGATGGACAACTTAGAATCGTTTTTCATTCGCACAATAGTAAAACTAAAATACATCCTCGAAGGATGCATATAGGAACAGTATATTTTCAAGATGAAAATGGAAAAGATATCATGAAAGTCAGTGATGAAATTATTACACCAACGCTTTTAAAAGAATAGAATTGATTGCGGCATATTTTATATGTCGTAATTTCTTTTAATCTGACTTTGTTCAGCAATAGGGAAAATTTGGCGAGAAATTTAACGAAAAATAATCATTCTTAACCGACAAAAGTATGGATTACAAAATTAAATCACTGTATCGCTCTGTTTATGGGCGACTTATTTTGTCAAGTGTGCTAATAAGATGCATACTTATTCGTGAAGCCACAACCGAAAATGCTTTATACTACAGAGCGCTGTCGTGCGACATTACAAATGGATGATATGTTGACTTTTCTATCGAATTGACAACCTGTCAAAAATTCAATTAGTAAATGGCACATGGTTTTCTTTTCTTTCTTTCCGTATTGGAGCGTAGCGGAATGAAAGAAAGAGAGAAAAGGGCAAGGCAATTCAGTAAGAAGGGAAATAATCACAATCTTTATCAAATCATGAAAAGAACATTTATCGCATTCATATTGCTTGTTACCGGTCTTACGTTTTTTTCGTGTCATTCAAAGAAAGGAGGGGCGATAGAAGCAACGGTTGTGTCTCATCCTTTATTGAACGCACAAAATGATTTCTATCAGGGGAACCGTGCGCCGTTAAAACCTGCAAATTTTATTAAGTTGCCATTGGGGAGCATTCAGTCTGAAGGATGGATTCTGAAATTGTTGCAATTGCAGAAAGACGGGCTGTGCGGGCACTTGGGAGAAATAAGCGCCTGGCTCGAGAAAGAAAATAATGCCTGGCTCTCCGATGGAGGTGACCATGGTTGGGAGGAAGTACCATACTGGCTGCGTGGTTACTCCGATATGGCTTTTATTTTCAATGATCCTGACATGAAAAAGGAAGCTATGGTTTGGATTGACGCCATCATCAACAGTCAGAAAGAAAATGGATGGTTTGGACCGGAAGCCCGCACAGGAGATGGAAATCTAGATTTTTGGTCGAATATGATTGTGCTTTTTACGCTTCAGAATTATTATGAATACACAAAAGATGAACGAGTTATTGATTTTATGACTAAATATTTCCGGTATGAATTAACCGTTCCGGATGAAGTTTTTCTGTCGAGCTATTGGCAAAATAGCCGTGGCGGTGATAACCTGTACAGTGTTTACTGGCTTTATAACCGAACCGGAGAACAATTTTTGCTGGAACTGGCTAACAAGATTCACAGAAACACAGCCGACTGGACACAGAAATCGACCTTGCCAAACTGGCATAATGTGAACATTGCACAGTGTTTCCGCGAACCAGCAACTTATTTTATGCAGACCGGAGACTCGGCGCATTTACAAGCTACATACAACGATTATTATTTAATCCGTCGTACTTTTGGACAGGTTCCCGGAGGTATGTTTGGCTCCGATGAAAACGCGAGAATGGGATACATTGATCCACGTCAGGGAACCGAAACCTGTGGCTTTGCTGAACAAATGACTTCCGATGGCATTTTAACCCGCATTACCGGAGACCCGTTGTGGGCCGACAATTGTGAAGATGTTCTGTTTAATAGTTTTGTGGCTGCCTTTACTCCCGATATGAAAGCATTGCGCTACATTACCTGCCCAAATGGAGTGACTGCCGATGCAGAGAATCATTCACCCGGCATTGACAATCGCGGGCCTTTTTTAACCATGAATCCGTTTAGCAGTCGGTGTTGCCAGCACAATCACGGGCACGCCATTCCATATTATATCGGGAATCTGGTAATGGCCAGTAACGATAATGGTTTGGCAGCAATAATGTATAACTCGTGTGCCACAAAAGCCAAAGTTGGTAACGGAACAGAAATTCAGCTTATCGAAAAAACAAATTATCCTTTTGAAGAACAGGTTCAGTTTACGGTAAAAACACCCGAGTCGGTACATTTTCCTTTATATCTCCGCATTCCGGGATGGTGTAAAAATGCTTCCGTTTCTATTAACGGAGAAACGGTTGCAGTTCATGCAGAACCAGGGAAATATGTTAAGTTGGAAAAAGAATGGAAAGATGACGATCAACTAAGCTTACAACTTCCAATGAAGCTTTCAACAAGAACCTGGGATGTAAACCAAAACAGCGTGTCGGTAGATTACGGGCCACTTACTTTCTCTTTGAAAATTGATGAACGGTACAATAAAATCAGTAGTACTGAATCGGCTATTGGTGATTCGAAGTGGCAAAAGAATGCTGACCCTAAAAAGTGGCCGGCTTATACCATCGATCCGGAAAGCCCTTGGAACTATGGATTGGTCGTTGATAAAAATAATCTTCAGCAATCTTTCACAATTGTGCATAAAGATTGGCCGGCAGACAATTATCCGTTTACACCTCAGGCAACGCCTATTGAAATTCAGGCGAAAGGGAGACAGATCCCTTCATGGAAAATTGATCAATACGGACTAGTTGATGTTCTGCCTCTTTATCCGGTGAAAACCGACCAACCGGTAAAAGATATTACACTAATTCCTATGGGAGCTGCGCGTTTGCGAATTTCGGCATTTCCGCAATTGAATAATTAGTCGATGGTGGTATGTTAGATTGTGAATCAGTGGCATACAATAAGATTGGACATCAAGATAACAATGCCCAACAAATGAATTAAAAGTGTGATGATTTGCCCTGAAGTTAAATTGACAAAATGAAATATATTTTACTAAATTGCATAAGTGAAAAACCGAACTTATGCCTCAATCAGCAAAATCCATAATCCTCAGTAAAGCTAACCATCGCCAGGAAGATGTTATTTTGTTACGTTTTGATTATGATGTTGAGCTGGCACGCCGGGTTAAACAGGATGAAAGGGCACGTTTGAGCCAGACGATGAGGTGTTGGTATATCCCAGAAAGATTGTTCAGTCTTCATTCGTTTTTTGAAGCTTTCCATAAACAGGTTTATATTGATTATTCGGACTTGAAACCGAAACCCACCCTTGTCCCGGTTCAAAAAAGGATTGTGAAAACTTATCCATATCGAAAGTCGATTGAACTCCCCAAAGGTTATCTTGAGGAATTGGAACAAAAGCGATACAGCGACAGCACTATTAAAACTTACAGTGCTTATTTTAAAGATTATATGCATCATTTTTCAGCTTGTAACCAGGAAGAGATAAAAACAGATGAAATAAATAGTTATATTCTATCCCTGATTCAATTAAGAAATATCTCCGGGAGTGAACAAAATCAGCGGATTAATTCCATAAAATTTTTTTATGAAAAAGTTTCAGTAGTGTCCGACTAAATTAAATAAAAAGAAGGTACTCCCTTTCGGTTTCCCTTCAAAGTTGTAAATTGATTTTTACGAAAACTCTTTACAACATGGGTAAAATTAGTGAAATAAAATTTGTCGGACAGCCGATTTTCAAACAGGTCATCAATTTGATAGAAAGAGTCAACATATCATCCATAGTAAGGTCGTACGACAGCGACAGGTATTATAAAGCATTTAAGAGCAGGACGCACTTAATCACCATGTTGTTTGGGATTTTAAGCCGATGCGATTCGATGACCGAAACATGTGAAGGGCTAAGGGCTTTAGGCGGGAAACTAAACCATCTTGGTTTGGAAAAAGCACCAGCCAAGAGTACAGCCAGCGATGGCTTAAGAAACCGGGACAACCGTTTTTTCGAGGACTTGTATTTTGCATTGGTCGATAAGTATCAATCATTTTTGTCGGACAGCCGGACTTATGGGCTAACATTCAAAGAGGTACTTTTAATTGACTCAACAACAATTCGCTTATTTAGCGACATCTTAAAAGGTGTTGGCCGTAATCCCAGGGGAGATGGGAAAAAGAAGGGCGGTTTAAAAGTCCATATGCTTATTGACGCCGTACAGTCGGTTGGCCGGTTTGTAAAAATCACAGCCGCAAAAGTCCATGACAAAAACTTCCTGAAAAGCCTTGAACTAATATCACATAGTATGATAGTGTTTGACAAAGCTTACAATTATTATCACCAATTTGCCTTGTGGACTACCCAGCAAGTTTATTTTGTTACCCGCCTGAAAAAGAATGCTGTTTATGAGATAATTGAAACAAAACGGGTGCATTACCGCAAGAAAGGAAAGGCAAAAGTGCTACGCGATGAGATTATAGAACTCACATATCATCCCGAGAATGAAAATGGCAAACGGCAGATGAAGGTTTTCAAAAAAATACGTTTGCGCAAAGTATGTTACCAGGATGAAAAGAACAGGTATTTTGAATTCCTGACCAACAACTTCGGGATAAGCGCAGAAGAAGTGGCCTTTCTTTATAAAAAGCGATGGGGCATCGAATTATTGTTCAAAAAAATGAAGCAAAACTTCCAGTTGCATTATTTCTATGGAGAGAACGAAAATGCAATACGTACACAGGTTTGGTGCACGTTAATTGCCCAATTGTTAATGACTGTTATTCAAAAAATTGCTCAAACCAGGAAAGCATTTTCGGTTGTGGCTTCACTAATAAGGATACACCTGATTAGTATGCTTGACATGGTAGAACTATTACGTTGTACCAGTCGCGCATATAAAATCGAAGTTGGCGAACCTCCCGGGCAACTTCAGTTAAACCTGGTTTAGACAGGGGGTCTGTTTTGAAAAAATAAATTAGATGCCCATAAACAGGGCGTTATAGTGAATAAAATTTGAAATCCCGACTTTTGTCGGTTAATAGTGAAAAAGTTTTAAGCCTGGAAAAACAATTTTGAGATATGCATCATAGCACAAATTGAAACAGTTGATACGTACGATTTGTAAAATATTTACACACTCTCTGTCAATAATTTTGACTTGTCCATAAAACCTTATCTTATTATAGTACTTATTATTAATCGGTTAAAACTTATGGCATTATTATCGTGTCATAGCATAAAACAGAAACGCCAATGTAAAATTCAGGTAATGGAGGCGTAAACGAAAAATAATCAGATATGTACCATTTAAAATCAATATTTAGAAGCCTAAATAGAAATAAGATAAACCTTATAATAAACCTTTTGGGTTTAACCTTGGGACTTGCGTCAGTAATGATGATTTCAGCATATATATTATCCGAGTTAAAAGTTGGCAAAGAGTTTAAAAATGCGAGTAATATTTATCATGTTGAGCTGGAGTCAACACAAGGATTATTATCAGTTGTTCCTTTCCCTCTTGCTAATCATTTAAAAAATAGTCTTGCTACAATAAAAGAGGCAAGTGTTATGGAAAATTCTGATTTGTATGGTACAAAAATTACAGCATCTGAAAATGAATATCAACTGAAAAATCTGATAAGTGTCAATGAATCATTCTTTGAGATATTTCCTTATAAAACAATTTCAGGTAACCCTCAAGAGGCTATGGCAAATCCATATGGAATTGTTTTAACCCTGTCTGAGGCAAAAAGAATTTTCGGCACTGAAAATCCAATCGGTAAAACAATAGTATTTAAAGAACAATCGGTGCAACCTTATACGATTGATGCTGTAATAGAAGATATTCCCAAAGGACATTTAAATTATTTCCAATCTGCAAAAAGCACAGATAGCCCTCTATTTAAATCACGTTATGGAGAAGGGTATAACGAAAGTTGGAATAATTTTAATGTTAATTGCTTTCTGGAGATTGTTTCATTAGATAATATAGAAGAGGTTGTTAGCACAATTAATCTCACTTTAAAAGAGAAAAACCCAGGTGTGTTTGATGGTTGGAAAATGAAAGCTAAACTTGTTTCGTATGATGATATTTATTTCTCAGAAGTTCCACTCTATAACCCTTTTAAAAAAGGCAATTTCAAATTTGTTGTAACATTTTTTATTGTGGCACTTATTGTGCTATTTATTGCCATTATCAATTTTATAAATCTTACGAATGCCCAAGGACTTAACAAGGTGAAAGAGATGGGTGTTAGAAAAGTAAATGGAAGTTCGCGTGTTGGATTAATAAACCGTTTTGTTTCAGAGTCCATATTATTAAATATTTTTTCATTTATAATTGCAGCGATTTTGATTTTTCTTGTAAGAGAAACAGTTAATATAAGTGAGCTTGAACCTGTTTTTGAAATAGTTTTCTCTTTCCCTTTTCTCCTTATTGTACTAATAGGTTCTATTGTAACAGGTATCGTAACCGGTATATTTCCGGGATTCCACCTCACGGGAATCAATTTGCTAAAGGCACTAAAAGGAGAAAAACGTAGCATTACTGGGGGAAAGTTTTCAAAAATGAGTTTAATAAGTTTTCAATTTGTAATTTCTATTCTATTAATAATTTCTGTTGTAACTATCAACAGACAGATGAATTTCATTCTCCATAAAGATATTGGATTCAAAGCAAATAACCTCGTTTATTTTAATTGTACTACTGATAAACAAAGTGTCTTAAGAGATGTACTCTCCAGTCACACTTCAATTGACAATATAACTTATACTGATTTTACTGCTCGTGGCGTTTTGAATAGACGAGATAGAACATTGAAGAAGGATGGCAAATCAACTAATGTAAAATTTGTGCAAATTGTTGGTGATGAGCGATTCCTTGAAACAATGGAAATAAAATTGCTTGCAGGAAGAAACTTTCATAAGAGCGAAATGGCAATTATTATAAACGAAACAGCAGCAAACTTATGGGGTATCGATGATATTGATGATAATATCATGCTTGATAATAGAAATATAGTAGGTATAGTAAAAGATTTTAATACTGAGTCGCTTCATCGAAACGTAGAACCAGTTGTAATAACCCAAGGTACAGGTCAATATTGTGTTGCAAAAATATCTTCCTCCAATGCAGAAAAAGTTTTGAGTGCAATTGACAACATAAAATTATCGTGGAATGAAGTAGAAAGCGACCTTCCCCCAGATATAAACTTCATGGATGAGTCAATTAATAATATGTATAAAAAGGAGACTCATTTTCAAATGGTGTTAAATGTATTTGCAGTACTTGCCATATTTATCTCAGTTATTGGATTGTTTGGTATTTCGCTTTATTTAATAACTGCCAGAATAAAAGAAATCGGTATCCGCAAAGTAAACGGTGCCAAAGTTTATGAAATACTTGCCATGCTAAACCGCGACTTTATAAAATGGATAGCTATTGCCTTTGTAATAGCTTGCCCTATTGCATATTATTCTATGAATAAATGGCTTGAAAATTTTGCATACAAAACCAGTTTAAGTGCATGGGTATTTGTTCTGGCTGGTGTTCTGGCTTTGGGAATTGCATTATTGACTGTTTCGTGGCAATCATGGAAAGCAGCAACTCGGAATCCTGTTGAAGCTTTAAAATATGAATAATTAATAGAATCTTACAGATTGTAAAACTCCAATCCCCAAAAGAATTCAAATTATTTGGATGTTTCTATTGTGCCTTGCTTTGGGATTAACTAAATAATGTAACTTTATAGTTAAGTGCAATTAACCTTTGAATCAATGAAATTCAATGATGGAATGATAAAAAACTTGTAATAATAAGGGATCAATCACACGTATGAGCCAGGGGACTACTCTACTGTAATTGTCCCAGTGTTGCACCCAACCTAAAGGGGGGCAAAGCTGTGTAGTTTCAATTATTTTGTTTTCGGGCATTGTTTGATTTTCCCGAAAGCCAGTCTCTTTTTTTCGAAATTATGTTTATTTTTAATGTCGCAAGACTAATAACATAACTTTGAATCATGCTTCCACACCCAGTATTTCAAAATCATTCAGAAAAAATAGCAATAACAAGAGAAAAGTATTGTCAGCCTCCAATAAGTGCGTTAAGCAAAAAGTTGGGTTATACACCCAAATCAGGCGTATAACCCAACCTAATAATAGAGAAATAACTGTACTTAGCCGGATACACATACGTTAGCGGTAATTCGCCACATAAGCACTTCCAGATTAGAAAAACAAATAAAATTATCTAATCTTCCAGAGCTTATTAAATCCTGTTGCTAACGTAAAAATGGGGTGCGAAAATGAGTAAAAAAATGATAAATTTGAGTAAACCTTAAAGAACTGAAAATCAATGACTAATTTTAACGTTAGTCAGAATTCGCCACATAAGCACTTCCAGATTAGAAAAACAAATAAAATTATCTAATCTTCCAGAGCTGATTAAATCCTGTTGCTAACGTAAAAATGGGGTGCGAAAATGAGTAAAAAAATGATAAATTTGAGTAAACCTTAAAGGACTGAAAATCAATGACTAATTTTAACGTTAGTCAGAATTTTAAACGCAACTAAAAACGTAGTAAATTCATCTACCTTATAATGCAAAAACCAATAAAATGAGAAAACTAATTTTATTATTTATTATCGCACTTGGATTATTTATTTCTTGTGAAAAAGACTCAGATGATGATTTTACCCATTTAAAAATATCAGAAACAAGTTCTAAGGAGGAAGATAACCGAGTACTAGAAAAGCTATATCAAGAAATTGATAATCAATCACAAATGTATGATTGTGATAATGTTGAAAAATGGAATTATACACCAATTGGATATAAACCATGTGGTGGTGGACCAACACATTATATTGCTTATTCAAGTAGTTTAGATACTGAAAAATTTTTGAAAATGGTAAGCTATTATACTGCGCAACAAGAAACATATGTGTTAAAATGGGATATAGTTTCAGACTGTTTGCCAGTTGCCTCTCCTAAAGGAATTGAATGCATTGATGGAAAGCCAGAATTTACATACTAAAATAAAAAACTACTGCTAATAATAAGGGATCAATCACACGTATGATTCAGGGGACTCTACTGTGATTGTCCCAGTGTTGCACCCAACCTAAAGGGGGTTCAAAGCTGTGTAGTTTCAATTATTTTGTTTTCGGGCATTGTTTGATTTTCCAATTGTTTTTTTGTGATATCTTAAAAAAGAACTGTTTCATTTTGCCTGTTTTTCATGTCGGTTTCAATTCAGTATCGATTTTTTAGTGCTGGTACCTTCTATTTTTTTATGTTGGGACACAGCAAATTTATTCCGGCTGTTGCAGCCGGTCAGTTCCTGCGTTCCAATAAGTTTTGCAGCTGTGCTACACAGCCATATCCATCCCTGCCATCTGAGGTGGCGAAGCGCGGTCTTTTGTCCATTTTTCAATCATCAGCAGTACTCCTTTTTTGCAGGATTGACACACGTTAATGTCGTGCCCGTAGACAATTTTAATTACTTCGCGTACGGTAAATTTTGGTTTCACTCCCGGGTCGGGATGTTTCAATTCTGTACGCATTTGTTTTAGCAGGCCTGTTTTTACGCGGGTAGCTAAAAAACCATAATGCCTTATACGGGTAAAACGGGTTGGCACAATGTGGCTTAAAAACCTGCGAATAAATTGTACCCCGGGCAATTCAAGATACTTTTGTTTGTTGTGGTCATTTCGGTCCAGGTAAGTAAAACCTACCGTTGTTTCGGTTATTTTCTTTATCCTGTAATTGCTGATGGCAATTTTATGAGTGTATCTTCCCAGGTATTCAATTACAGTATCAGGCCCACGGAACGGCTCTTTACAATGGACTACCCAGTTGGTTTTGTACAGTTTGTCTTTTAGTTGCTGCCACCCCCGGGGTTTGAGCAATACTGCCTGTTTTCCTGTTGCCCGTAGTTCACCACGCTTGTAATACCGATGCAGGTGGTACAGGAACTTGCCCCTGAACTTATTGGCCACTGCCGGTACATAAAACAGAAAATCACTGTTGCCTTTACTGGTTTTCCATTGCCCCTGCCTGTTGATTCCACCGGCAGGGACAATGCAGTGCACATGGGGATGGTACAACAGTTTCTGTGTCCAGGTATGCAGTATGGCTGTCATCCCCGGTTTGGCCATCATTTGCTGGCGCGGGTCACGGGCAAACCCGTCAATGGTTTCCCATGCACAACGGAACAACAGGTTGTAAAGCAGTTTTTTGTTCTGCAGAAACAACCCCCGTAGCTCAGAGGGAACCGTAAATACCACATGAAAATATTTCACCGGCAACAAATCGTAGGTACGTTCCAGTATCCAGCGTTCTTTATTTATGCCCTGGCAGGTGGGGCAATGACGGTTTCCGCAGGAATCGTAGTGTTTTTTTAGTTCGCCGCAATTGATACAAACATTCCAGTGCCCGCCCATCTTTTCGGTACGGCAATGTTGTATGTCACCAACCACTTTCTGCTGGTAGTCGTTCAACGGATATTGCTGGGTGTACGCATCGATGAAACGCTCAAAAACCTGTCCCAGGGTATGGCTTACCCCTCCCATTTGTCGATAGGGCTAAAAGCATGGTCCAAAGGCACCTCGCTAATGTGCAGGTAGAGCATAGTGGTCTGTACTGAACTGTGCCCCATCAGGTATTGAAGGGTTTTGATATTCATGCCATGTTCAATGCTGTGTGTGGCAAAACAATGTCGTAATACATGCATATTTACTTCTTTACCGATGCCTGCTTTTTTAACGGCAGCATTCAGGGCGTGGCGTAGTCCCTCACGGCTCATGGGTTCTCCTTTTATACGGCCATTAAAAAGATAGACCCCGGGACGGCAGGAAAGGTAATATTCCCGCAACTCTTCCAGTACTTTCCCTGAAAGAACAGTATAACGGTCTTTTCTTCCTTTCCCGTTTAAAACCCGTACCCTGCACTTCCCATCTTTGGTATCGATATCTTCCGGTGTCAGGCGGAGCAACTCGCAACGTCGCAGACCGGATGAATACATCAGCCGGAACATTACCCGGTGTTTGGGGTTGGTACAGGCATTGAACAGTTTGGTGAGCTCTTCCCTGCTTATGATCCGGGGCAATGTCTTTTCCTCTTTCGGGTATGGTATTAAAGAGGCCTTTTCCACATCGTCCAGCATGTGTTGGTAATACCAGCGTAAGCCGGCAACATAAATCTTTATGGTACGCCAATTACGTTGCTTTTCATCTTTTAAATCATACAAAAAATCAATAACCTGGTCGATTTCAAGATGTACAGGTACGTCGCCGCAAAAATCCATTAAAAACTCAACACTCCGCAAATAACTGGTAACTGTTTGTGGTGAACGGTGGGCTACTACTAATCGCTTTTCGAATTGCTTTAATACACTTTGCCCTTGGGGAGATGAAGAATACCTTGTATCTTCATTCTCAGATTTTTTTTTCTCATAATGTAAATTTTATGGAAAGTATTCTTAATTTACCTTATGAAAAAGAAATCTCCAAACCTGTAGGAAAGGGCTACCTTTAGGTTGGGTTCAATAATAAGGGATCAATCACACGTATGATTCAGGGGACTCTACTGTGATTGTCCCAGTGTTGCACCCAACCTAAAGGGGGTTTAAAGCTGTGTAGTTTCAATTATTTTGTTTTCGGGCATTGTTTGATTTTCCAATTGTTTTTTTGTGATATCATGATACTAATAAAGAGTTCATAAGAAAGGAGCAATAGGACCAGGTAAAAAGTTACAAAGACGGCTATTTTGTAAAGATAGTTGAAGATAATTTTGTATCTTTCATAAATCAGGTAATCCGTTCTGGTTGAATTAAATAGATCAAATTATGACAGCAAAAACCAATATTCTTAATTTAATCGATTTTGAGAAAGTAAATAAACTCCTTGAGGGATTCAACCAAAATACTGGATTCGTTACCGCTATTTTAGACATAGAAGGGAACGTGCTGTCAAAATCAGGATGGAGACAAATTTGTACCCATTTTCATAGGATTAATCCGGAAACTTCAAAAAACTGCACAGTTAGCGATACTGTATTGGCTAACGAATTGAGGAATGGTAAAAAATACCATTTTTATAAATGTTTAAATGGGTTGGTCGACGTAGCAGTACCTCTAATTATTAAAGGAGAACATATTGCAAATTTGTTTTCAGGCCAATTCTTTTTTGAAGAACCCGATCGAAATTATTTTAAAAAACAAGCGAGAAAAGTTGGATTTAATGAACAGGAATATCTCAGAGCGCTCGAAAATGTACCGGTTGTTTCGGAGGAAAAGGTGAAAATTGCTATGGACTTTTTGCTGAATATGACACAACTTATTAGCGAAATAACCTTACAGAAACTGGAACAGGAGCAGTCAAATAAAGCATTAATAAAAAGTGAAGAACGGTTAAGAACCGTCATTTCCAGCAGTGCTGACTGGGTTTGGGAAGTTGACAAGGACGGAAAATATATCTACAGCTCAAAAAAAAGTATAGACTTTTTTGGAATATCAGAGGAAGAAATTATTGGGAAAACTCCATTCGATCTTATGCCGGAAGATGAAGCAAAAAGAGTTGCTCCCATTTTTACTGAAATAGCAGCAAAAAAACAACCAGTAAAAGATTTGGAAAACTGGAGTATCGGGAAAAACGGAGAATTAATTTGTCTGCTTACCAATGGGCTCCCAATTTTAAATAATAAAGGAGAACTTGTTGGATACAGGGGAATTGATAAAAACATAACTCAACGTAAACTTTTTGAAAAAGAATTAATAAAGGCTAAAGAAAGAGCAGAAGAAAGCGAAAAAAAATACCGGGCATTTGTAGAACAGAGTTCGGAGGGGATTTATAGGATGGAGCTTGATAAGCCAATGGATTTATCCTTGAATACCGAGGAGCAAATCGACTTTATTTATAAGCATACATACATTGCTGAATGTAACCACCGGTTTGCTCAAATGTATGGTAATGAATCTCCTGAAGACCTTGTCGGAATAAAACAACAAGAACTTCTCGGTGGAAAAAATAATCAAAAAAACAGGCAGGCTTTCAAAAACTTTATTACATCAAATTACCGATTAACAAACGTAGAAACTGAAGAAAAAATAAAGGATGGGAAAACCATTCAACTCTTAAATAGTGCAGTTGGCTATATCGAAAACGGAAAACTACTTCGGTATTGGGGGCTGAAAATTGATATTACAGAACAAAAAAGAATGTTACAGGAGTTAACACAAGCCAAGGAAAAAGCCGAGGAAGGAGAGAGCGCATTAAAACATTCATATGATTTAATGAAGTATATAATTGAACATAACAGAAGTGCAATTGCTATTCATGACAAAGATTACAAATACATCTTCGTAAGTCAAAGGTATTTACAGGACTATCAGATAAAAGAAAAAGAAATCCTGGGAAAACATCATTATGATGTATTCCCGGATTTACCACAAAAATGGCATGATGTCCATAAAAAAGCATTAATGGGTGAAGTATCCAGAGCAGACAATGACCCATATTACAAAGATGACGGAACAGTTGAGTGGGTGCAATGGGAATGCCGCCCATGGTACGATAGAGATAATTCTATTGGCGGTTTTATTATTTATTCTGAAGTAATTACAGACCGTATGAATATGGAACTAAAACTCAGAGAAGCTAAAGAAAAAGCCGAGGAAAGCGACCGTTTAAAATCGGCATTTCTGGCAAATATGAGTCACGAAATACGCACCCCGATGAATGGTATATTGGGTTTTACTGACCTTCTTTTAAATCCTGATTTAAATAGCGAGGAGCGAGAAAACTTTATAAAAATAGTACATAAAAGTGGACAGCGTATGTTGAATACGGTAAACGACATTGTTGAAGTCTCAAAAATTGAAGCAGGAATTATTAGTGTTAGAAACCAGAAAATAGATATTAATACAGAGGTAGAAGAAATGGTTCATTTTTTTAAACCTGAAGCAAATAAGAAAGGTCTGAATCTAATGATAGATTTGTTGCCGCCTGATAATAAAAAGTATATAGAAACTGATAAGGATAAGCTAGACTCCATAATTTCAAACCTAATAAAAAATGCAATAAAATATACCGAATCGGGGACGATAAAAGTTGATTGTAGATTAAACGACTCTTTTATTGAATTTTATGTAAAAGATACAGGAATAGGAATTCCGGCTCATCGGCAAAAAGCAATTTTTAATCGATTTGAACAAGCTGATATTTCAGATACAAGGGGTTTTGAAGGTTCCGGGTTGGGACTTGCCATTGCCAAATCTTATGTAGAAATGCTGGGCGGTAAAATTTGGATGGAAAGCGAGGAAGGAATAGGCTCAACATTTTGTTTTACGTTGCCTGTAAAAAGGAATGTACCCGATAATTCATCTGCTGAGAGAAAGAACTCATCCAAATACGAAAAGCCAAAATTATTAAATAGAAAACTAAAAATACTAATAGCCGATGATGATGAAACCTCCCGTAAATATCTTCGCCTTTTGTTCAATGATTTTGGAAAAGAAATAATGGAGGCTGAAACAGGACGTAAAGCTCTTGAACTTTGTCAAAAGTATTGTGATATCGATTTAATTCTTATGGATATAAAAATGCCGTTAATGGGTGGCTACGAAGCAACAGGCAAAATTCGGGAATTTAACAAGGATGTTGTAATAATTGCCCAAACCGCCAATGCTCTTTCCGGTGATATGGAAAAAGCATTGGAAGCAGGTTGTAACGATTATATTTCGAAACCCTTTGGAAGAACTGGATTAGAGAATTTGCTACAAAAGTATTTTGGGAAACATTTACAAAATGAACAGTTGATAGAAGGGTGGAAATAAAAGCCAGCACACAATTGAGTCGTCTGCCCCGTTAGCAAACACCAGCAGGGATAGGCTTTCCCTCCACCACGACATACGCGAGCTACGCTCCTTCCTTTCGCTTTCTCTCAGGAACATACCGGGCGGTTCGTTAAGTTGTCGGGAAATTTTGGGGGATAGTTTTCCATCTCACGCAACAGGGGTAATTTAATTTCAGAATTCCGGTAGCGGAACATATCGTATGGCTTAATTCCTTTTCCACGCAAAATTTATATAGTACCTTCATTTAGCAGACGGGTGGTGAATAAAACCGAAAAACCAAAGGCCACAGCCAGGGGCCACACCCCAAAACTCTTCGCTCTCGCGGGTACTCCTCCTCCGGAAGGCGAAAATCCGTCGCATAAAAGTTCCCGTTCCAATAAAAATACCACCAGCCCAACCTTTAGGTGTTTCCAATTCCTGAAGACTTAAAACAGGAATAAAAAGTAAAAAACAAGGAGCAAAGCGCAAAAAATAACATCTAAACCAGGCTCTCAGTCCAAAGCTCAATGCCCAAAACAACAAAAACACACCAGTACCCCCTCTTTTTTTTTCGTTTCCAGCTTATACAAGCGCTCATTTCACCCCATTTTCTTCGGGTCTCACCCCACAATGTTGCAGAGTTGTTCGAGTGTTGTTGCAGAGCTGTTCGAGAAAAGTGCCATTTTACCGAACAATTCTGCAACAACTCTGCAACAACGGTCGAAGAAAGTACCCTTTTCTTCGAGAAAAACGTGTCAATATGTGTCAAAACAGGTCAAAACGTGTCAATATGAGTCAATATGTGTCAATATGTGTCAAAACGTGTCAAAATGAGTCAATATGTGTCAAAACAGGTCAAAACAGGTCAATATGTGTCAAAACGTGTCAATATGTGTCACGGCATTGTTTTTCAGTAATTTGCGCCATACGTTTGTACCGATAGCGAATTGTCTAACTTAAAATTTTAGTATTATGGCAATATTTAATCAAGGAATTTTGGGAGGTTTTTCAGGCAAAGTAGGTTCTGTTGTAGGGTGTGTATGGAGAGGTAAAAATGTAATGCGGGCCATGCCTACGCCCAAAAAGAGTTACACTCCCAGCGAGGGCCAGCAGGTACAGCGTGATAAGTTTGCAATGGTAACCCAATTTTTGTACCCGTTGAAATCGATTCTTAGCCTGTATTTTGGTTCTCCCCAGGGCGACAAAAGCCGTTATAACATGGCTACATCTTATCATCTTAAAAATGCAGTGGTGTGGGAAAACAACATGGCTGAAATTATTTATGACAAAGTACTCATTAGCCGTGGTGATATACCCGGACTTGAAGGAGCAGATATGCAAAACCCGGGAAACTTGCAAATTGCGGTTAGCTGGATGGATAACAGCGACCAGCCAACTGCTTCAGATACTGATGAATTGTACATGGTCATTTTTTCTCCGGCACTCGAAAATTACCTGTTTTATACCCCGGCCAGTGTAATACGGAAAGATGTTGGCATAACAGTAACACTACCCAATATATTTCTTTCTACCGAAATAATGGCCTGGGCTACTTTTGTTAATGCCACAAAAGAAGTAGCTGCTACCAGTGTGTATCTGGGGCATATAGTTGTTAGTTAAGCTGTAAACAACCTTGCTACTTGCTGCGAATTATCTTTTTTTGTAACAATTTGGCATCGAAAATACGGGTAAAGGTTAATGAAGGGTAATAATACGTTCCGCCTATTTTTTCGTACTCTATTTTATGTTCTTTTCGCAAACGGTATAGTGTACTCCGGCTTATTTTTAAAATACGCATAGCCTCGTCGCTGGTACAAAAGCCTACTTTCTTTATTGCTTCAAAATCGCGTAATAGCTCTTGATTTTTTTTAGCCATTTTGTAATCGTTAAGGGTTAGTAAAACTGCAATATAAGAAAAGTCAACTCTAATCGTTGAAAAAAAATTACTCAAAAACTACTCATGCATACTTTCTTATAAGGGGAAATGCTGTTATTGTACGCTTGGATCGTGTGGTTTAAAGAATGAAGAGCAAAGATTAAGGAACAAGCCCGCAGCTCTTCCTTTATTCCAAAACTACCTGAACATTCCGGTTTTGAAACAACAAATTTGTAAAATTCATTTAAATAATAGTACGATAGATTTTTGACATATGGTTGCTGGAATATTTTTGTTAAATTAGTATCCGTTGTAAATGCTTACAAACGAATATCTTTCTAATAATAAGGATTTTAGCAAAAAAAAAATGATTTTTCCCGACATAACCGAAATATAATTAACGGTCATTATATTACTTCGTTAGCGTTCATTGTGAATTACATAATAAGCATCAAAGACCGAATAAAGATTATAATATGAAAATAGAAAGACATTTGATTATACTCATAATTATTATTTCTAGTTTGTTCGGTTGTAGAAATATCAACATAAAAGAAATAGAAACAGCCTTTGAATCGGAGTACTTAAAATCAAATTTATTGAGTCATTTTCCTGAAAAAATTAAGGACAATAAAAAATTTAGGATGTCTTCTTTTCCACCTTATTGTCCTCCAAGTTATGAATGTCGAGCACAATTTGGTAAAGTTTACTTAATCGACAAAAGAGATGCTTCGATGGAAAATGGTTTTATTAATAGCTGTTTATATCATACCGCCTATTCAGATGATAGTTTAATAATTATTAATCAAATTGGACTACGGAAAGAATTATTTACAGAAGAAAAATACAATAAGGCATTCAAGCATAGATATCCAATACCCTACTTTGAAAATTATGACTTTAAGCTTGGAGAAAAAACTTCCACTGAAGTAATTGAAGGAGAAAAACATGTGAATTATATCTATACAATTCCCAATGACTTGGAAGTATACGTTTTAGAAGCTGAAGCAGGAAACTTCTGGAAAGAGAATTGTAATGAAAATCGACCAGAGTCTCTTAAAGAGTGGAAACATGGATATTCTAAAGGAATTGCAACATCTGCGACAGAAAAACTAATAATTTATTGGACAATGATATGGTAAAAAACAACGAAACGCTAATCGAGTGGGAAGCCGCTAGGCTAAAAGCCTAGCGGAGAACCCCTCACACCACCGTACGTACGGGTCTCGTATACGGCGGTTCGCCAAGTATCAGCATTCCGCTCTTTTCACCGAAATACCTTCTGCCCTTGTTTAAAATAAGGCTAGACTGGGTCACCCCAAGAGCTTCCTTATCGAATTACAGGCAAACTTAACGTTCAGCCCTTCCCTGACTTGTGAGACCTCCGCAGCTAATGCGGCTCGTTACTGTCAGGTACTATGGCTTCTGCTGACTCCCTGACAATCCGCCAGTTGGCGGATGTCAGGGCCTCCCCAGGTAAGAGCATCCTCCTTCCTCCAATCCCTGCTGAATCTACTTAATAAACACTATCCTTTTCAGGCTTTTGGACGTCACAATGATGTGCTTGCTCATCCGGTTTATCAAGCCTCGTATCCAGTTTCTGTTCGTCAGTACCGGAGTTTGTAGTCTCGCTTCCTTCACTCCTAACCTCACGATTAACGAGCTTGCGACTTACTAACGGTTCGAAGCGTTACCTCCGCCCGTAAGGGACTTGCACCCTCTGGAAATTTTTCATGCTTCACACTACTATTTAACACCGAAAATTTGTATTTTTAACATTTTTCCAGAGCTTTCAGTAGTGTGTGCACATGCTCATGCTGGGCACACACACGGTACATATTGCAGGGCGGGGTTCGGTGGTACGCCAACTGCGGATTCTCGTTTCGCAGTTCCGTGTCCTTCGGACAGGAACGCGCTCCGAAATCCGCCCCGACAACATGTACCAACCGTTATGCGGCAGCTAAAGACGAGAACCTACGAAACAGATGAATAAGATAAAAAACATACAGACAATTGCTCCATTTTTGGCAGACGACTTTGTGGATTTGGACGAATCCATCTTTGATACCGAAGAATATGCAAGATTTTTAAATCAAAACTCTGACAGACTTGGGATTTTTAAGAAGTATTCATTCTGTAAGCTCCATGACAGTTGGATTATTGGAATAAAAACAGAGAAAGACAGGTTCGAAATTACACTAAATGACTTTACGACTTTTGTTTTCGCCAACACAATAATAGAGAAATATAAATTACCGATTGACCCAGATAAAATTTCATTTCCGTTGACAATTGAATTTGACGGAAAAATAGAAGTTGAATACAACTCGGTTGATGAAAATGGTGATTTAAGGAAAATTGACCCGATTGATTTGGACGAATATCTATATGAGCAAATAACCAGACTTGATAAAGATTGCGTTGAAATTGTGTTTCAATTGTGGAAATCGAATTTAAAAGAGGATATTCCTGGAGAAGATATTATTGTAATTGCATCGGGAAAAGATTTGACTATTAACGAGAATCAAGGTAAAGCATGGTGTGAAACGTTTGGACATGATTATGATAAGCTTTATGATTATTTTAGGGAACAATTTAACAGTGACCGATATGTTTCTGACCAAAACGAATGTGAAAAACTGATTGAAGAATTTGAAAATATGACAAATAAATAAAAGCCGACCGCATAACAATTAAGCGTTCTGATGGCATGCAATGCCCAGTCAGAACCGGGTGTTGACGGAACCGGGTTTGAAACGGGGACGTATACTATGGGTTTTTCGATATCCGGGATGGTTGTTTTTAGGGGGATGGTTGTTTACCGGCTTTTGCTTTCAGGTCTGGTCGGAGCCTGTTTTTCATTCTTAAGTGTTATTTCCAGCCTTCTTTTTCCAGTCAGATTCTCTATTTATCTACTGACTTTTCACAATTGGGCAAAGCTCCGCCCGGTCCCTGTGTCAGGACTTTTTTACAAGGTTAATCAGCAGGTTTAAGAAAGAAGCATTCATCGGTGGTGGTCCGCGCTGATGAAAGCGCCAGATGGTCACCAGCTTTCCTTTGCGGCATACCGGGCAAAGCAAATGCACATCGGAGTGTTCGGGCAGGTCGGGTTTGCCCAGTTCCTGTTGCAGCAATTTCACACACACTTTTTTGAGTGTACTGCTTAGTATCCCGTAATGCCGGATGCGGGTAAAATGTTTCATACACCCTCCCTCCCAATACCTGTTCCTCGACCAAAAAAGAAAGATGGGAATAGCAAAAAGAATTAAAAAACAAATCGCTAAATTTGACATAAAACCCGATGAAATTGGACTTGGTAACTCACTGAGCCCCAACTACAATTTTTAACGTTAGTCAGAATTCCCCACATAAGAACCTCCGAAATAGATTTAGGCAAAAGTTATCTATTCCTCCAGCCCTGATTAAATCCTTTTGCTAACGTAGTAGGGAGCCCTGATTAAAAGTCTTGCTATATTTGGAACAGGCTCTTTGTGTAACCGATTTTTAAAATGGTGCTTTTAAAGCCCGTACACAATTCTGGTTGAAATGTAAAAAGCCCCTGAAGAGCATTTCAAGGGCCTGTTGATAAATCCAGTGGTGGCACTGACGATTAATGCCAGCGACCCCGTTCAGAATATTTTTCGACTCAAAGATACATTTCCTTAGGGCTTTTTACTGATTAATTCTAAAATTATGGCAAGGAAAAAGAAAATTGAAATGGACATCGTCAACCATAATGCAGCAGGAATCGATGTGGGGAGCAAGTCTCATTTTGTTGCAGTAGGGCAGGCCCTGGACGATGTAAAAGAATTTGGGGTATATGCCGAGGATTTGATTGAACTATGCCAATGGTTGTTGTCATTCGGAATCACAACGGTAGCAATGGAATCGACAGGTGACTATTGGCAAAATCTCTATGTAGAGTTGCAAAAACATGGCATTGAAGTAATCCTGTGCAATGGAAAATTTACAAAACACGCCAAAGGGAAAAAGACCGATGTGAAAGACAGTCGATGGATTCAGAAACTACATTCACTGGGATTATTATCTGGAAGCTTTTTACCTGACAAAACCACTGAAATACTTCGCACTTATTGCCGTCAAAGGGCAAATTGGATCGAGCAGGCAGCAAGCGCATCTCATAAAATGCAGAAGTACTTAAAACTTCTGAACTTTCGATTGGATGTTGTCGTAAATGATGTGTGTGGACTTACAGGTCTGAACATTATCCAGGACATTTGCAATGGAAACCTCGACCCATTTTTATTAGCAGAGCACAGACATTACAATTGCAGGAAACCAAAACAGGAAATAGCAAAAGCACTGCATGGAAACAACCGCGAGGATTACCTGTTTGGACTCAGACAAGAGTTCGACAGCTACAGGTTTTTCCAAAGAAAAATGAAAGCATGCGACAAAGAAATTGAGCGGCTAATCAAAAATGAAATAAAAAAGTCACCCGAAAAGAAAAAACTTAAAACCACTGAGAAACCATACAAGAAAATCAACAAAAATGCCGTTGACATTAAGAATTTTAACCAAATTGCTTTCCAGTACTTTGGGGGAACCGACTTAATGGCTGTTGAAGGAGTAAGCCATGCTACGGTTATGGCAATAATGAGCGAAATAGGAATCGATGGTTTTAAAAAGTTTAAATCCGCAAAACAGTTTTGCTCCTGGTTACGGCTGGCCCCAAACAATAAAATATCAGGAGGGAGAATCCTAAGCAACAAAATCCCAAAAGGAAGCAACCGGCTGAAAATAGCATTACGTCATTCTGCGAATGCTATTGGAAATTTAAAAGATACACACCTGTCTGACTTTTTTCGCAGAATAGCTTTCCGAAAAGGAAGACAGTCGGCAGTTTCTGCCACCGCCAGAAAACTGGCAACAATTATCTGGACAATGATTGTGAAAAATGTACCCTATAATCCTCCCTCCCAATACCTGTTCCTCGACCAAAAAAGAAAGATGGGAATAGCAAAAAGAATTAAAAAACAAATCGCTAAATTTGACATAAAACCAAATGAAATTGGACTTGGTAACCCTCTGAGCCCCAACTATAATTTTTAACGTTAGTCAGAATTAACAAAAGAAGATGGAGACACAATTTTTTATTGAACTTTTATTATTAGCCGCAGCTGTTTATTTAGCTTTTTTTAAAAGCTATTTGACAGAAAAGGGTAAAAGTGCTGCGCTAAAAGAGGATTTGCAAGACTTGACACGAGAAGTTGAATCTGTTAAAGATGAGTTCATAAAAGAACAAGAAATCTTGAAAACGGACTTACAAAGAATCTTAAATAATGAAATAACATACAGAGCTGAAGAAAGAGCTGCTCTAATCGAATTTCATGGGATTATTAGTGAATGGATATTCTCGATACTCTCTGTGAATTTCGGAAATTTCAATAAGTCAAATGTTGATTTGCTAATTGAAACAAGAAATAGAAATGCAACATTTTTTGCACGAGCAGGAATTGCAAATTCTAAAATTTCTCTATTGGTAACAGACAGAGAACTTGTAAAGAAATCTTCCGAATTATATAACACGACTCTGCAATTTCATCACTGGAGTGATATGGAATACCTTAAACTGCAGCACATTTGCGAGAGGCAAAAAAGTCTAACAGACAGATTCTTAATTGTAATAAAAGATTTTGAACGGAACCAAGAATTAGCTGAAGAAATGGCGAGAAAAGACGAAGCAAATAGAGAAGAAGCAGAAGCGCTCAATGAAAACTATTTGGCGAACAGGAACAGTGAAAGAGAAAAGATAATTTCAAGTGAAGTTGATTTTGAAACATTAGTGAAAGAATATTTAAAAAAATAACTGGGCATAATAATAAGGGATCAATCACACGTATGATCCAGGGGACTCTACTGTGATTGTCCCTGTGTTGCACCCAACCTAAAGGGGGCTCAAAGCTGTATAGTTTCAATTATTTTGTTTTCGGGCATTGTTTGATTTTCCGATTGTTTTTTTTGATATCTTAAAAAAGAACTGTTTCATTTTGCCTGTTTTTTATGTCGGGTTCAATTCAGTATCGATTTTTGAGTGCTGTTGCAGGTAGTAAGAAATGTTTCATACAACCCTCCTTCACAATACCTGTTCCTAGACCAAAAAAGAAAGATGGGAATAGCAAAAAGAATTAAAAAACAAATCGCTAAATTTGACATAAAACCCGATGAAATTGGACTTGGTAACTCATTGATTACCAGCTGTAATTTTTGATGTTAGTCAGAAGGTTAAAGAGAGTGCGGCAATAATGGATAAGAAAGAAGTAAAAATGACAAATAACAACAAAAACGACTGGTTTACAATTGAAAAGATTGACGAAAATACGTCAATAATAAGTGAGTACAAACATTGGGAAGAAACGCATTGTTATGTGTTAAATGGAACAGATAAATGTTTATTAATTGATACGGGACTTGGAGTAGAAAACATTTTGGAACAAGTGCAAAGATTGACATATAAACCTGTTACAGTCGTTACGACACACGTACACTACGACCATTTTGGCGGACATAAATATTTCCCAGACTTTTATGTACACGAAGCAGAAACTGAATGGATAAATGGAGGATTTCCATTGACAATAGAACAGGTTAGAAACTTTTTAACAGAAGAACCGTGCGATTTTTCAAAAGATTTTGATGTTAACGATTACGACCTTTTTAAAGGAGTTCCGACAAGAGTGCTAAAAGATAACGATACAATTGAATTGGGAGAACGAACAATACAAGTTTTGCACACTCCTGGACATTCTCCCGGGCATATGTGCTTTTATGAAAAAGCTAAAGGCTATTTATACACAGGAGATTTGATTTATATGGATGTATTGTTTGCGGATTTTCCGTCAACAGACCCTATTGCTTATATGAAATCAATAAAAAAATTATTGCCATTAACTGTAAAGAAAATTTTACCTGCACATCACGATTTAAATGTCCCATTGTCGATTATAAAAGATATGGATAAAGCTTTTTCCGAATTGTACGAGAAAGGAAAATTAAAACACGGAAGTGGAACATTTACATATGAAAATTTTGGAATAAGACTATAAAAACAAGAAAATTGATTAAACAAAACCTAGCCCATAATAAATAGGACTATGAGCGGTCGGCACGACCCAGCGATGAGTCGGTGTTGAACTACACCCCTATGTACTTACTGAAGGTTTTTAATATTTTTTGAAGAAAAATAGTTGGGTTTTACACCTAAATGGGGCGTATAACCTAACCTGATAATAGAGAAATAAATAGAATTGGTGGGAATGTACATACGTTCCCGGTCAGTTTGACGCAACCATACTAGAGTTTTAACCATCTTTAAATAAGCAAAATGCAAGATGCCATGAGACGAATATTGATTTTAACTTTCATAATTAGTCAAATAATTATAAGTTGTGATGAAGATGATTTAAGTAGTGATTGCAAAAGTCGTTATTATTATTACAATTCTGAAAAAATCAAATTAACTGAAATCCCTAATCAAGGTTGTATTTCATTTTATGACACACTCTCAACTGAAACAATAAATCAAATTCTAGGACAATACCCTGAGATTCATGTCCTCTCAATTCCATCAAATAATAACCACGCAATTATATCTATCGACTCAAAAAATTGTGATGAAACAGATAAGTTTTTTGACACTATAAAAGATGATTCAAGAATCAGTAACTGTAGTAAGTACCTAATTTCCGAAGAAGGCTTTACGCTCGGAATTACCGATGTTTTTGTATGTAAATTAAAGAGAGGCACCTCCTTGAACCAAATAACTGAATTAGTAAATAGTAATCATACAGAAATATTAGAATCTAATGCTTCCAACAATTATTTTATAATTAGAGCCGACAAAAATTCTAATGGCGATGCATTAGATATGGCAAATAAATTTTTTGAAAGTGGTTTTTTTGAATATGCAGAGCCGGAGTTTTTTTCCAATTACGGGATTTATACTAAAAAATGAATAAGATAAACTTGACTATTCATTGAATTTTTTTGTTTTCAAGGAAAGAATTCAAAAAAAACTGAACTAATCAAAAAAAGAAAGTTCGTCTAAATTGGACACGTTTTTTAATTATTATAACTAAACTAGAAAGAACAAAATCCGATTCAACCACTCAGGCAGAATTAGATGAAGTAGAAGAAAAAGAATGAAAAAAACGGACAGGGAACACGGTACATATTGCAGGGCAGGGTTCGGTGGTACGCCAACTGCGGATTCTCGTTTCGCACTTCCTTGTCCTTCGGACACTGACGTTCTTCATAATCCGCCCCGCCTCCGAGTACATTACCAACCGTCAGATTGTCTGAAAACCTCTTTCCCTGAAAGAATTAGTTGTGTAGCTGGACATTAAGAAGAATAAAATGTTGAAATCTCAACAGCTTAATTTTACTTTTATACAGACTGCCGTTATGTGTTATGTTGTGGAACCAGAAAGAAAACAATGAAAATTATTCAAAAGACAAGAATATTTTATTTTTCAGGAACAGGGAATGCAAAACGAATCGCACAATGGTTTTCTGAATTTGCTGTCAAAAAAGAAATTGATTGCGAGATATACGATATTGTAAAATATGATTTTAACAAAAACGTTGAGTGTTTCAACAATGCAACGATTATAATAATATCTCCTATACACGGCTTTAATTTTCCGAAAATCACACTGAATTTTATTAGTCGTTTTCCGAGAGGAAATAATAACGTTGTATTGATGAATACAAGGGCAGGAATGAAAATTGGGAGTTATGTAACCCCTGGAATCACAGGCATTGCTTTTATTTTATCTTCGTTAATATTAAAAATGAAAGGTTACAAAATTGTTGGTCAAATTCCTTTTGATATGCCATCAAATTGGTTGTCAATACATCCGGCACTGAATGAAGAGACTATGAAATTCCTGTACCGAATTAACTATGGTCGGGTAGAAAAACATTCAAATAAAATTTTTTCAGGGCAAAGAGACTTCCTTTCATATCGGGATTTGATACAGGATGTATTAACTTCACCCATTGCGCTTGGTTACTTTTTAATTGGTAGGTTTGTATTTGCAAAATCATTTTATGCTTCAGTAAATTGTGATAGCTGCAAAGCCTGCATAAAACAATGTCCTGTTCAGGCAATTAAAATGGTAAACAACCATCCATTTTGGACTTCCAAATGTGAGAGTTGTATGCATTGTATGAATATATGCCACAAAAGAGCGATTGAGACAGCTCACGGATTGATTATTATTGTCAGTATTTTTAGTTCGATTGCTCTGACAATCTTATTTTATAACATTTTACAAATGGAGCTTAAATCTACTCTTGTGATATTGACAATTTGGTCAGGAATATTTATGTTGCTTATATTTATTTTATATTATTTGCAGCATTTTCTGGTTAAAAACAGAATTTTGTCAAAATTTATTTCGCTTACGTCATTGACTCATTATAAATTTTGGGGACGATATAAATTAATTAAAGACAATGAATGGAAAGAATAGACACAACACAATCGAATAGGAAAGTAACAGCCCCTTACGCACGCAGTTTAACACCCATAGAATTCAATTTATGAGCCGTTATTAAGTTTCATAACCCGGATGAAGTAATAATTATAACCGAGGCCCTTTATTGTTTTCAATATTTTCTAATTAAAATTCCGAAGAAACTAACACTAATTTACCTCAATGAACGCAACGCATTCGTTACTTTTGCCATCTAGCATTTATATTAAAGGATGGTATCGAGATGAATAAACTAAGATTGATTGGGTTTTTTATACTGTTCAGTGTTTTTTTTACCAGCTGCTTAAATGATGAAGAGGGCGAGGACCGAGAAAAGACTGTTGAAATGACAATATACCCGGAAACGGGTTACGGTGCTGCGGTACTAAGCGATATAATTACTCAGCCACTTATTTTTTCTGATAACGACGATAATGAAAAAAGAATGCTGGTTGACATTATTACCGAGGGGTTTGATTTTGATTATGAAAGAGGTTATGAATATACTCTTAAAGTAAAAAAAGTATGGATGGCAGAGCCTCCGCAGGATGTTTCTTCAATTAAATACATTTTTATAGAGCTCCTTTCAAAGAAGAAGGTGATAACAGAAGATAGTGAGGAAAATCTTAATCTTTTTGTGTCATCCGAAACGGTTTTGTTCACCCCCAGGTTCCCCAGTGAGTATGTGGAAACAGAGCATGGGCAGGAAATAAAAATATACGATGCATTATATGTAAAAAATAATGCAACAAATGAATGGATGGCTTTGACTGAAATTGAAGGTTTCAATTATGAAGCAGGCTATGAGTATGAGTTGAATGTAAAGAAAGTAACCACTGCTGAGCCTTATGCTGTCCGTTATGTTCTCACAGATGTAGTTTCAAAAAAACTTAAAAATTAGTTCATTAAAAGTTTGAGAAATAACGTTTGAGCTATTCAAAATAGAATTAAAATACAGTTGCAATTTCTGTATTATGATTCCAATATTTGTAATTTCTCTCCAAATACAATAATGGTATGCTCAAAACCAGTATTCAATATTGCAGATTATATAGGGGAGTACGCATTGCATAACAACCGGAATAGTATAGATAATAAATATTTTTATGTTTTGAAAAAGCTTTTTAGCTTTCCTAAAGCGAAGTAAAATTGCTATTTTTAGCTATCGCTCCGGGCAAAATGAAGGAATATAAGAAGTTAAATATCAAAGACTGGGCTGTTGAGGATCGGCCGCGGGAGAAATTGCTGGCAAATGGCTCTCGCTCATTAACAGATGCCGAACTAATTGCTATTTTAATTGGCTCGGGAAATATTGATGAAACAGCTGTGGAACTATCAAAGCGGATACTTACTTCAGTGGGAAACAGCTTGAATGATTTGGGGCGAAAAGGTATAGAGTATTTAAAATCGTTTAATGGGATTGGTGAAGCTAAAGCTGTTACCATTGTTGCAGCATTGGAATTGGGGCGGAGGAGAAAGGAGGCAGATGTTTTTATCCGCAAGAAAATTACGGGGAGTAAAGATGTTGCTGCATATTTTGATCCTTTGCTGGGAGATTTAAACCACGAAGAGTTCTGGGTGTTATTACTCGATCGTGGAAATAAAATTCTGGATAGTTACAGGGTAAGCCAGGGTGGAATTTCAGGGACAGTTATTGACGTGCGGTTGATTTTAAAAGCAGCTATTGAAAAACTGGCCAGCGCAATTATTCTTTGCCACAATCACCCTTCAGGAACGATGCAGGCTTCTGATGCCGACCTGAAGATAACACGAAAAATAAGCGAGGCCGCTAAAATTATGGATATTTCAGTGCTTGACCATATTATTATAGGACAAAACAAATATCTTAGCATGGCCGACGAAGGATTGATACCACTCTAAAATTTCAATAAAATGTTTGTAATTTATTCTGAGGAAATTACACCCCGTTTAGCATACACTGCACACTTGATTTTTGCCCAAATTTTGCAACAGGATTTGGAGTTTACTACCAGTCTGGCCGACTTTAAAAAAGCAAAAGGGCCAAAGTTGAATTATTCCTTTACCAGGTACGGAGATGAATTTTATATAAAGCCGCATCGTATTTTATTTTGCAGATCACTTATTCATTTGAACTATCAATCGGTTTGGTATGAAGGCGAAAAGTATTTCTTTGAAAGCTCTGCCGACTCAGCATTGCCTTTCGATCCGTTGGCGGCTGTTTTTTATCTGGTTTCGCGTTACGAAGAATACCTGGAGGAGGAAAGGGGGCGGCACAATCGTTACCCGGCAAAGAATAGCATTCTGGCTAAATATAATTTATTGAAAAAACCGGTGGTTAATATTTGGGCCCGGTTACTGGCAAGTAAACTGAAAGATAAATATCCGGAGATGACTTTTCCTGAACCGAAATTTTCGTTTCTTTCAACTATTGATGTGGATAATGCCTGGGCTATTAAGAATAAAGGATTTCTGCGTAGTTCGGCTGCATTTGCAAAAACACTCCTGAAACGCGACTGGCAAGATGCTAAAATGCGGTGTAATGTGTTGCTCAGTAATGGAACAGATTCTTTTGATACTTATGATTACCTTGATTCAATATTTCAAGGGAATGAGGATAAAGTATATTATTTCTTTCTTTTGGGCGACTATGCCCGGTACGATAAAAGTATTCCCCACAGGAATAAAAATTTCACGAAGCTGATAAAGCAGACGGCTGAAAAATATACAGTGGGTATGCACCCTTCATTTGCTTCCAGTATGAAAAAAGGAAAGAAAAAACTCTGCAAAGAGAAGAAGCGAATGGAAGAAATAGTTGGAGCAACGATTGAAAAGAGCCGGCAGCATTTTTTGCGTTTGCAATTACCAAAAACATATCGCCGGTTACAGAAAATTGGTGTTACGGAAGATTTTACCATGGGGTATGCTTTCAGTACAGGATTCCGTGCCGGGATTTGTACTCCTTACTATTTTTACGATTTGAAAAAAGAGCAGACAACAAACCTGCGGATTACTCCGTTTCAGGTGATGGATGTTACCTTACGAGATTATTTAGGGCTAACACCAGAAGAGGCATGGAAAGAAATTGAACAGCTAATGCAGGAAGTAAGAAAAGTGGGTGGTACTTTTGTGGGAGTGTGGCATAACGAAACAGTGAATGATTTAGGCCATTGGAAAGGTTACCGACAAGTATTTGAAAAAATGAATAAAACCGGGTTTGAGTGGGCGAATGAGTAGAAAAGGAGCAATAAAGCACCTGGCTAACCAGGAAATTAATTATGAGAAATGGGATTTATGTATTCAGGACGCGGAGAATAGAAATGTATACGCCTTATCGTGGTATCTTGATGTAATCAGTCCCCGGTGGGAGGCACTTGTTTTTGGCGATTATGAATGGGTAATGCCACTTTCAATAGGTAAGAAATTTGGAATTAAATATTTGTTTCAACCATTTTTTGCACAGCAACTGGGAATATTTCCTGCTCCGCCGGTAAGTATTCAGGAGCAATTTGCCCAAGCTATTTATGAACGGTTCCGGTTTGTACAAATTCAAATAAATGCCCAAAATACTCCGGAGGCTTTTAGTGCTTTCGAGATTGCGCCCAAAGAAAATCATGTTCTACCGTTAATGGATTCTTACCCGGTACTTGCATCACAGTTTTCAAAACATACAAAACGCAATATCGTAAAAGCCCGGAAAAATAATGTTCAGGTAGTAAGGGGGCTAAATGCGCATGAATTTGTTAATCTGAAGAAACAGTGCGTGGAAGTACCTGTTGACCCAACCTCGTTTGTTACCCTGGAAAGGGTGATTGCACGTGCACAAATGCAGGGAACTGGAATTATCATGGCTGCATATTCTTCTGCTAATGAAGTCTGTTCTGCTGCTTTCTTTCTACGGTCGAGGAACAGGGCTGTTTATTTGAATGCTTTTTCAACAGAAGAAGGGCGGAAAGTGAGTGCAATGTATGCAATTGTAGATGCTTTTATTCAAGAATTCGCAGATACTGGGTTAATGCTCGATTTTGAAGGTTCTTCGGTAGAGGGGGTGGCTCGTTTTTATAAAGGGTTTGGTTCTGCTACCGAAACATATTACCATTTATATTTAAACCGTTTACCTTTTCCGTTAAATTTGCTGAAAAGAAATAATGCATGAACCGGCAACGAATAAAAACATGGGCATACAAATTATCTCAACCATTTTCAATCGACTGGCTTCGTGAAATTTCCAGACAGCATTTTATCTTTCCGTTTTACCATCTAGTTGCAGAAACTACTCCTGCTTATATCCGCCATTTATATAGAGCACCTACTCGCGAAGCTTTTAAGGCCGACCTTGAATTCTTGCTAAAACATTACAGACCGGCAACAGTAAAAGATGTAAAGCATTTTTTGCAAGATGGAAAGAACACAAATACGCCAAAATTCTTCCTGAGTTTTGATGATGGATTGAAAGAATGTTACGAAGTGGTTTATCCCATTTTAAAAGAAAAAGGAATTCAGGCTGCTTTCTTTATCAATCCTGATTTTATAGACAACAGGGCTTTTTTTTACAGGTTTAAAACAAGTCTTGTTATAGAAAAAATTCTGCAGGGGCTTGACAAGGATCTTCTTCTGGAAGTGAAAGCTGTTCTCGATATTTCTTCCCCGGAAGACAATGAGTTAGTACAGAAAATCAATAAATTAACGAACAGAGAGGAAAATAAGTTGGATGAAATAGCCCGCTTATTAGGTTTAAATACCGGGGAAATACATAAAAAAGAAAAGCCTTACATGGCCATGGAGCAATTAAAGCAAATGGAATCAGATGGTTTTCTTATTGGTTCTCATAGCATGAATCATCCGTTGTTTGAGAATATTACGTTGCAGGAACAAATCGTACAGGTGGAGAAAAGTATGGAATTTATTCATAAAAATTTCAATCCGGAAATAAGCGCTTTTGCTTTCCCATATACTGACGACGGAGTTTCTTCTTCTTTGTTTGATTATCTGGATAAGAATGAAAAGGTAGATGTTACTTTTGGTACGGCAGGAATGAAACGCGATCACTATCCAAAGCATATTCAGCGAATACCAATGGAATCGCAAGAGTTTGCCGGTAGCGAAGCAATTATCCGTTCGGAGTATTTTTATTATCTGGGCAAAGCCCTTCTCATGAAAAATCAGGGAACAAGAAAATGAATTTAATTCAGAAATATTTCGATGCGTTTAATCGCTTTAGTGAGAACGAAGCATTTTCCCTGAATGATGAAAAACTCACCTACAATGAATTTTCACGATTAATAAATGGAAGCAGAAATCTTCTGGCGGCAGAATCGGAGTTTCATGTAGAATCGGTTGTAGGAGTATTGTGTGATGCCCGTCCTGAAACATATGCTGCCGTTTTTGCCATTTGGTTTTCCGGTGCTGTTTTTGTCCCACTCAATCCAGGTTCACCAGATAATATCAACAACCAGTTAATCAGGGATTACAATATAAAATTTGTTTTTGGAGGAGAAGAGTTTTTACACAACACGCAATATCTGGGAGCAAAATTACTGTGCAATTATAAAGCAGAGTCAACTGTTTCATTGCCTTTGTACGAATGGGAAGATGAACAGGTAATGTACATTTTAAATACATCAGGAAGTACCGGAACCCCCAAAAATGTACCCATTAATTTGAAAAATGTAGCGTCATTTGCAGACGGTTTTCTGGCGTTATATCCTGAACTAGACTCTTCCGATAAATTTTTACAGACATATGAATTAACATCCGATGCAGCATTTACCGGTTATTTAATTCCTTTTCTTCTGGGAGCCACTGTTTATACCGTTCCGGCGGGGCAGTTCAAACCTTTTGCTGTAGCCAAAATTTTATCAGAGAAAACGATTACATGGGTTCAGGTTACTCCATCGTTGCTGGCATGCTTGCAACCGTTTTTTTCATCGTTGTATTTCCCGGGAGTTACTCATTTCCATTTTGGTGGAGAAGCACTTCCTGCTGATATGCTGGAGAAATGGCGAACTCAGATTCCAAATGCGGAAATTTCAAATGTATATGGCCCTACAGAAACAACCATTACTTCCACTATTTATAAATGTTTGCCAGGACAGAATTTAAAAGCGAAAAATAATGTGGTAAGTATTGGTCAGCCGCTGAAACATATTCGTATCCGTATTTCAAATGAGCAGGAAATTAATGGTGCAAGTGGCGAGTTATTAATTGAGGGAAATCAGGTAATGGATGGATATTTATTTACAGAAGAACAACCTTTTAAGCTTTTTACAGTAGGGGAGCAGACACTGCGGTTTTATCCAAGCGGTGATCTGGTACAAAAGGATGATGATGGATATTTATATTATTGCGGACGAATTGACGATCAGGTAAAAATTAGTGGCTATCGTGTTGATTTAATTGAGATTGAAAATAAAATACGAACTATCTGCCCGGATAATGCAAATGTAGTTGCTTTGGCTGTGGAAAAGTCGCCGGGGATGAAACAATTGGTAGTGTTTATTGAAAATTATAAAGGAAACGGAGAAGAGATCATAAGTCAGCTTTTAATACATTTTCCTTCGTATAAGGTTCCAGAGACAGTAATTGGTATTCGGCAGTTTCCGTTGGCTTCTTCTGGGAAAGTGGATAAGAAGGCGCTTATTTCACAATTTTTGGAGTATTAATTTATGAATGATAGCGAAAGAAATTTGATTGATTTTTACAGTGAAGCAGGTAAGACTTCTTCTGTTTTCTTAACAGAGAATAGCCATTTTACAGCCGCACAGGGGGAAAATGGCAGCTGGCCACAAATTATTTTTAATCTTCGCGTGGGAGATAACCCGGAGATTGAATTAAATGAGATTCTAACAGAGGCCTCCCGATTGGATTTACCTCATTTGGCTGTTTGTAATATTGGTGCGTTTCATGCTCAAAGCCAAACTATTTTAAAGGAGTGCGGTATTTTTCCTGTGCAAGTATGGACATTAATGGAATTGCCCTGTTTGGCAAAAAATGATACAAAAGAAGAGAAATATACGTTTCGCAGAATTGAAACAAACAAGGACATTGAAGATTTTACTGAGTTGGTAAATGCAGAGCTTTTACAATCAAATCCCATTCGAAAAGAGTTGGTGGAAGAGTTAGCCTCAAAAGCAAATTTCAATTTTTATGGATTATTTATTCATGGTGAATTAAAAAGCGGACTACTTTGCTATTTAAAAAACAATGTGGCAGGGATTTATTTTGTTGTAACCCAAAAGAAAAGTAGAGGTATTGGTTTAGCGGCTGAGCTTATTCGTTTTTCTATTACAGAGCTTTTAAATAAAAACGTTAAGAAAGTAGTTTTGCAAGCGGTACAAAAGGCTGTACCTTTGTATCAGCGATTAGGTTTTATTTCTTGCGGGGAAGTGGGGATTTTCTGGAAATCAAGATAATAATTCGTTTATTGTAATGTTTTCAATATTAAAAGAATGGAGAAAAATAAAATAGCCCAAAAAACATTATCCGTCTTTCATGCTGTTTTTGGAAATAATGTAAAAATTAATGAGCAAACCAATGCTGATGACGTAGCTAAATGGGATTCTCTTAATCATATTATATTGATTCAGGAGTTGGAAAAAAACTTTAATATGAAATTTGATCTGTTTGAAATTATCGAGATCCGCGATGTAGCTGGAATGATTCGTTATATAGCCTCCAAAATCGGTGATGGAAATTCATGAGATAACCGTAGGTGAATTGCCCGATTTTGTTGCCAGTGATTTTTTTAAAAGATTGGAAACTAAACCAATTACCGCATTAAGGGCAATCTCTCAGTTTCGAAATCCGGCGGCCTCTGCAAATGATGTTGCTCTAGTTATTGCAACAGAGAAAGATAAGTTACTTGCTTTTGTGGGCTTACTTCCGGATAGGGTAGCAAATGATTCTGTACGTGTTTTTTCTAATTCCTGCTGGTGGGCGAAAACTGGTGAAGGCGGCAATGTAAGTCTCCCATTATTTTTGCGGGCATTTCAGGCAAGTCATCGACGAATGTTTTTTACAGATTGTTCGGTGCAAACTAAATCTATCCTCGAAAAAACAGGATTGTTTGTATTCTCCCCTCCAAACATTGGTTTTCGGTATTTCTTCCGGTTCTATTTTGGCGCTTTGGCTAAAAGAAAAGGAATGGGAAAATTGCCAGTGTTCTTTTTTTCTTTTTCAGATAAGATATTAAATGCATTGCTTTCTATTTGGAACCGAATCGCTTTTAAGACCAGAGATGCAAAAGGATATAAAGTTGAAAGGTTGCGCTTGTTACCGGAATCCTTGTTCAATTTTATTGAGAAAAACTCAGCCGAAATGGGACTAGGGCAATCAGGAGAAAAGTTGAATTGGATTGTTCAGAATCCCTGGATTTCTGTTTCCGGTTCTGAAATGGCATATCCGTTCACTTATTCTGTGGAAAGCTTCCATCAGGAGTTTCTTGTTATGCGAAAAGATGCGGAGGTAAAAGCAATATTGCTTGTGTCTGTTCGGGATAACCAGGCAACCATTCCATATGCTTATTTTGACCCGGATTTAAGAAAAGAGGTAGCTCAGAATATCTGTGCTTATTTAATGGACATAAAGGCTGACAGTCTGGCTATTTTTAATCCGGTTTTGTTAAGGGCATTAGAGAAAATTAGTATGCAGGTGTTATTTAGAAAGAAAATAAGGCGATTTACTGGTCATTCAAAGGAATTGAATTTTATTTTTGCACAGAAATTTTTTCAAGACGGAGAAGGCGACGTCGTGTTCACTTAATTTAATGATACATGGAAGTAAAAGTTCTGGGGGGAAATCACTCCATCTTAGATCAGTACCTGGGGGAAATCAGGGATCAATCAATTCAAAAAGACCCACTGCGGTTTCGTGAGAATTTATACCGTATTGGAGAATTATTTGCATACGAAATCAGTAAAACGCTTCATTTTTCAGTTACCGAAGTTACTACACCACTGGGGGTTGCCGAAGTTCCAATGTTGCAGCAACAGCCTGTTTTGGCCACAATCCTGAGGGCTGGTTTGCCAATGCACAACGGTTTGCTAAAGATTTTAGACCGAGCAGAAAATTGCTTCATCTCTGCATTCAGAAAGTACACCGAAGGCGGAAAGTTCGAAATAGAATTTGAGTATATGGCTTCTCCTGCATTGGATGATAAAGTTGTTATTCTTTCTGATCCGATGTTGGCATCAGGAAGATCGATGGAAATAGGATACGAAGCTTTGTTTAGTAAAGGAAAACCTTCTCATGTTCATTTGATTGCTATTATTGCAAGTCAGCAAGGGGTTGATTATGTAACAAAACATATTACGGCAGATAATGTAACTCTTTGGCTTGGGGCTGTTGATAAAGAAATGACTTCAAAATCATACATCGTTCCCGGTCTTGGCGATGCCGGAGACTTGGCTTTTGGAGAAAAAATAGATTCGAAATAGATAAAAATAAAAACCCGGGTTTTTCTTCCGGGTTTTGTTAATTATAGGTAGTATCAAATCTAGAAATATACTTCAACGTTGACATTGTCACGGTCGAATCCTTTTTCTTTCAAAATTTCCATTGCATCAAAAATCATATCACTGTTTCCGCATAAATAGAAACAAGTGTTTTTCTCAAAATCAGTTTGTTCCAGGTACGTTGTTACCCTGCCATTAAAATCACCTTTCTCGTCGCGCGAAGAGCATAAAATGTAGCGTTCTTTCTGGTAGTGATCTTTTTCGTATGCTTCACTAACATAGCGAACGCCATGAATTAACTCATAATTTAACCCCGGATAACTTTTCACCATACTGTGGAAAGGAGCTATTCCTGTACCACTGGCAATAAACACATGTTTGTGAGATTCCAGTTTTTTTGCATCTAACCCAAATTTTCCAAATGGCCCATGCACTTCAACCATATCACCAACATTCAGGTGTTTTAACTTTGGAGAAAAATAACCTCCTTCTACTTCTTTAACTAAAACTTCCAAATTATCACCTTCTTCCGAACTGTAAATGGAGTACTCCCGGCTTTGATAATCTCCTTTTATTGAAAGCGAAATATGTTGGCCAGCTAAAAATTTGAAACGGCTTTTGGGTAAGGTTAACACAAAAGTATTTTCGGTTAAATTACGGATATTAAGAACTTTGTAGTAATTGGTATCGATCTGCACTTCTGGTTTCATTTCTATTGTCATGGACTTTTTCAATTTTTTGTAAAAATATAATTTGCAAAAATAATAAAAGATATTTTAGTGTCTTATTTAGCCGGTATTTATAGAGAATTAACCGATTTTTAACACAATTGTTCGAAATAGAGTCATATTTTTATTTTGAAAATTTATGGGATAAAGAGATATTTTCATTTTTGTTCCTCATTGCCAACAGAAAACAATTACAGAAACATGAAAACATTAATCGCTTATGCAACAAAACATGGCTGTACAGAAAGAGCTGCTGTAGAGTTAAGTAAACATCTTGATGGGGAAGTTGAACTTGTGAATTTGAAAAATGTAAGCAAAATTGATTTAACTTATTATGAACGAGTAATCATTGGGGGTTCTATTTATGCCGGAAAAATTCAGAAACTGGTAAAAGAATTTTGCGCTCAGAATTTAGAGGAGCTGCAAACAAAAGACCTGGGTTTGTTTATTTGTTGCATGGAGGAAGGAGAAAATGCGCAGAAACAGTTGATGGATTCCTATCCTGGGGAGTTATTCTGGTCGGCGAAGTCAACAGCTGTTTTTGGAGGCGAATTTAATTTCGACAGATTGAGTTTTATACAGAAGTTGATTGTGAAAAAAGTGGCTCATGTACGTATTTCTACTTCGCGGGTTGATCACGAAGCTATTCGCAAATTTTCCAAAAAAATGGAACGGATTTTTAATCCTTTTTTATTTTTGGTATAGTCCTGCCCGTATATTAGAATTTTAGATAAAGTTCTTTTGTGAGGGCTTTGTAGGATTCAGTAAAATCGAAACCATCATCCGTATGAATAGCTAACTCTTCTGTTTCTAAAGTGAGTTTGGTTCTGCTAAACTCCATTAAATAACGGTGGATTTCCTTTTTGTTGTTAGGCCTCACTTTTGTAATTCGGTTAAGTATTAGCCCCTGAGTTTCTGCTAATGAAATAAAAGATTGCGCCGGCGTTACCGGTAAAATAAGAGCAAGCCTGCCGGTTTCGTTCAGAATATTCAGGCAGCCCATAATAATCTCACGGAACGGAAGTAAATCATTGTGTCGTGCTATGGCCAAATTTCCATCTTTCGATTTTTGGTTATTTTCGAAAAATGGAGGGTTTGAAACAATAAGATCAAATCTGTTGTCGGTAGTAGTTGCATATTGCTGAAAAGAACTATTTTGAATAGAAATTCTGGTGTTCCAGAGAGATGATTTTGCATTGCTGCTTGCTTCGTCTGCCGCGTTCTTTTCAATTTCAACTCCGGTAATCATTGCAGAGGTTCGTTGCGCCATAATTAAAGCAATTAACCCTGTGCCGGTTCCAATATCAAGAATTTGTTTTTCATTTTGAACATTTACCCAGGAACCTAATAAAACTCCATCGGTACCTACCTTCATGGCCGATTTTTCCTGAATAATTCTGAATTGTTTAAATTGAAAGTAATTGTTCCTACCCATTCGTTAAATGCAAATATCATTTTTAATTGCTGCTAAAAAGCGCATAAATTTAAGATAAGAATGAATTGAGTATACATCAAAAATTCCGGGAATAGTGATTTTCAAAATTTTTCAAAAGCCCCCAACCCAAAAAGGGCAAAGTCGTACTTTATTGGATCTGCCGAATCAAACTTTCGTAAAGTGTTGGTAACTTCTTCCACGGCTTTCCAATCATTCGATTTCCGTTTTAAAATACCCAGTTTCCTGGCTACATTTCCCGTGTGTATGTCTAAAGGGAGCATTAAAGATGAAGCCGGGATTCCATCCCACAGCCCAAAATCTACCCCGGGAATATCTTTCCTCACCATCCAGCGAAGAAACATATTCAACCGCTTTCCGGAGGCGCCTTTCGTTACATTGGAAACATGCTTGCGGGTGCGCTCTCCTTTTTGTTCGAAAAACAGGGAATAAAAATGTTCCAGTGCCGATTTTGCAGTTCCTTGTTTTTTATACCCTTCTGTAAAAACCTGTTGTAACCCACCATGATGTTTATATAGATTTTTCAGTGAGCGAACAAAATAAATACAATCTTCACCGTTAAACGTACGGTGAACAAACTGCCCTACATTCAATAAATCCGTATTATTGCTATGCATGATAAAGTCATAAGGCCGATTATCCATTAACGACATCAGCCGGATAGCATTTTTTATGATGGCCTGCCGGTTTCCCCATGCAATTGTTGCGGTTAGGAATCCGGCAATTTCGATATTTTTCTTTTCTGAAAACTTTTTGGGAACCTGAATGGGATCTGTTTCAATAAACGAAGGCTGATTAAACTGAATTACTTTTTCATCTAGAAAAGATTTTAGCTCTTCCAATTCCATATTTTTTCTATTCTATCACTCCGTCTTTTATGTGTATGATACTGTCTGATCGTTTTGCAAAATTATCGTCGTGGGTTACAATTATAAATGTTTGTTTAAAGTCGTCGCGCAGTTTGAAAAATAAGTCGTGTAATTCATCTCTGTTGTTAGAATCAAGGTTCCCCGAGGGCTCGTCGGCAAGCACTACTGTTGGGTTGTTAACTAGTGCCCGGGCTACTGCTATACGTTGTTTTTCTCCTCCTGAAAGTTCAGAGGGCTTATGCTCTATCCTGTCAGATAAACCTAAATAGGTAAGGAGTTCTTTCGCTTTTTTTTCTGCATTTGCCCGACTTTGTTTGGCAATAAAAGCAGGGATACAGACATTTTCTAGTGCTGTAAATTCGGGTAATAAATGGTGAAACTGAAATACAAAACCAATCTCTTTATTTCTGAAACGTGCCAGTTCGTTTTCCGAGAAAGCTGAAACTTTTTTTTCATTATAGAAAATATCCCCACTGTCAGGATTACTTAATGTCCCCAGAATTTGCAGTAGTGTTGTTTTCCCGGCGCCACTGGCTCCAACAATTGAATAGATTTTCCCTTGCGGTATTTCCAGGTTAATATCCTTTAAAACGGCAAGGCTACCAAATGATTTTTTTATGTTTATTGCTTTTATCAAACGATTATGGTTTTTATAATAACTTTGAAATTAAAGGATTATTATTTCGCGAATAACATAAAACAGATAGAGACAAAGTAAAATTATTCCGGTAGGTTTTCCTACTCTCCATCTCCGTGATATCAATAGTACAAATAGTAAAATGACTGACGCAAACAGTATAATCACAGAACTAGTAAGGTTGCCTCCTCCTGAATCAACAACACCTCCTGAAATAGCAAGGAAAATAAGGAAGGGTAATCCCAAACCAACCAAAATATCAAAAATATTTGAGCCAATGGCATTGCTAACAGCCATGTCTCCCCGGCCCTGGCGTGCAACAATCATAGATGAAAATAAATCGGGAATGGAAGTTCCTACGGCAATAACAGTAAGTGCAACAATGGATTCCGGAATATTTAGTGTTGCGGAAACAAGTATTGCTAACTCCACCAGTAACCAACTTAAAGCTGCAATAATTACAACTGATTCAATAAATACGATATAGTAATGTTTCTGAGCAGGGAATATTTGTATGATCATACGATCCAACAGTCTCAAAAGTCCTTTTTTTGTAGTTTCTGCTTCTTCCGGTTCATCAAAAGGATGATCTTCGTATGGTAAAATTTTCTTCCAGTAAATAGCTGCAATTACATACAGTATATAAACAGCAAGGAATATTCCTGCCTCGGAAAGAGAAAAAGAACCATCCCAAATAAAAAGAACCAGCAGTGTTACTGCAATAGTATAAAAGATTAAATCTCGGATGACGGGTTGCCAGGTAAGTTTTGTTTTTCGCACTATTGCAGAAGCTCCAACAATAACCAGTAAGTTAAAAATAGCGCTACCTACAATGCTTCCAATACCAATGGCCTGATGTTCTCCTGGTTTGAAAATAGAAAAAAGGGCAACAAATAGTTCAGGAGCACTAGAGCCGATGGCCATTAATGTTGCACCTGCTGCATCACTAGACAAACGCAGATCTTTGGAAATTTTGTCGAGGGAAGTAATAAAAACCAGATCAACAATACGTGCAAGAAAAATAAAACAAGCTAAAAGAGCCAGAACGTACAATATTATCATAATGATGGCTTTGTTTGGTTCTAATCCTCATACTTATAGTCTGAAATCTCTTTTTTCAGTTCGTCGGTTTCTTTTTTTACCGAAGAGGATACATTATCCAAATCTCGCTTGATATCGTCAGTCTCTTTTTCAACTGTGTTTTGTACTTCCTTTATGTCCTTCTTAATATCTGATGTATAATCATCAATCTCGCGTTTTATTTCATTGGTAGCTTTTTTAAATTCACGCATTCCTTTCCCTAATGTTTTGGCAATATCCGGAATGGCCTTTGATCCAAAAAATAGCAAGGCTAAAAGCATTACCAATACAATTTCTCCGCCGCTGATAAACAGAATATAACTCATCTTTTATATACTTTACTTTCTAAAATAGAAGATGTAATTTGTTCCAAAAATACTTCGGTACTCTTTTCATCATTTTTTATAAACACACAAATATACAAATTGGAATGTTCAAAGTGCTGTGTAAAACAAAAAAAAGTAGCCTTGCTGACAGCAGGGCTACTTTACTTACGGACTAAGATTCCGTGTTTATTATTTTTTTTGTTTAGCAGCTACTTTTGCCACTTTTTTTTGCGTATCATATGCAATTGGTGTTGCAATGAAAATAGAAGAGTATGTACCTACTACAACCCCAATTAACAGGGCAAATGTAAATCCTCGGATGGTTTCACCACCAAAAAGGAAGATGGCAAGTAATACCACAAATGTAGATAACGAAGTACTAAATGTACGACGCAGCGTACTGTTTAGTGCCGAGTCAGTATTTTCTACCATATCGCGCTTAGGGAATAACCCAATATATTCCCTAATACGGTCAAATACAACCACGGTATCGTTTATCGAGTATCCAACTACGGTAAGAATTGCAGCAATAAATGCCTGGTCTATTTCCAAAGAGAATGGTAACAATCCGTAGAGTAATGAGAATATCCCTAGTACAATAAGTGAGTCATGCGCCAATGCAGCAACGGCCCCTAATCCATATTGCCAGTTTCGGAAACGAATTAAAATATATACGAAAATAATAATTAGTGAAAACAGAATTGCAATGGCCGATTCTTTACGAATATCATCGGAAATGGTTGGCCCAACTTTTTGTGAGCTCATTTGGTACGTATCTGTAAATTGCTCAAGTGTAATATCTTTGGGAATCATATTTGCATCCTGCAATCCCCTCATAAGAAGTTCTTCTACCTGATTATCAACATTTGCACCTTTATCTTCAATTTTATATTCCGTAGTTATTCTTACCTGATTATTCGAGCCATAGGTTTTTACTTCGGGAGCTTCACCATATACGTCTGCAAGCGCATTTTGTACGTCAGCCACCAGCACATCCTGGTCAAAACGAACGACGTATGTACGGCCTCCCTTAAAATCAATACCATAATTCAACCCACGAGTGGCAAGCGAACCAATCGAAAGAATAAGCAGAGCTCCCGAGATAATATAAAAAGTTTTACGTTGTTCCAGAAACTTTATATGCATCTTACGCAGCCAGTTTTCTGTAAAAGAAGATGTGAAAAGTATCTTTTTGTTTTTTCCAAGTCGCCAATCAAAAATAAGACGGGTAATGAAAATGGCAGAGAAAAGAGAGGTAAGGATACCAATAATCAAAGTAGTTGCGAACCCTTTAATTGGACCGGAACCAAATACATAAAGAACAATACCGGTTAACAATGTAGTAACCTGCCCGTCAATAATTGCAGAGTATGCATTTTTGTAGCCGTCTGTTACAGCTAGTTTTATACCTTTTCCTGCCCTTATTTCTTCCTGTATCCTTTCATAAATAAGTACGTTAGCATCTACGGACATACCAATGGTAAGTACCATACCTGCAATACCTGGGAGCGTTAGTACAGCTCCCAAAGAGGCCAAAACTCCTACAATAAAGAACATGTTGGCAACAAGTGCAATATTTGCAACCAACCCTGCATTTTTACTGTAGAAAAAGAACATATAAGCTAATACCAGAAGGAAGGCGATTACGAAAGAAAGAAAACCACTGTTAATAGCTTCTTTTCCTAAAGAAGGCCCAACAATTTCTTCCTGAATAATTCTCGCCGGAGCTGGCATCTTTCCTGATTTCAATATATTCGAAAGGTCTTTTGCTTCTTCAATACTTTCCAATCCTGTAATACTGGAGCGACCTCCCGAAATTTCATTTTGTACCGTTGGAAATGAGCGCACGTAACCATCGAGAACAATGGCTATTGATTTGCCAATGTTTTCCTTGGTCATTCGCTGCCATGTTTTTGCTCCTTCAGCATTCATGCTCATCGCTACTTCCGGATTAGAACCTCTTTGGTCAAAATCCTGACGGGCATCGGTAATTACATCTCCTGTTAATGGAGCCTGTCCATCCCGTGTGTTAACTTTTAGCGCAATTAAACGGTAATAATTTCCTGCCTTATCTACTGATTTCGCGGTCCAGCGGAAAACCATATTGCGAGGGAAAATATTCTTTACCTGTTCCATCTTCAGGTAGGTATCTATCTGGGCAGTATCTTTCGAATGAGCCATCCCAACAGATGGGCCAGTGTATAATTGTCCTGATTGCTGATCAACACTTGGATTTAAAATAGCAAATAGCGGATATTCTTTCTTGAAGTTAGCCAGGTTGTCAATGTTGGATGCTGTAGAATCTTTTCCTGCTCCTTCCTCCAATTCAGAAAGAAGTGAGTTTTGAGTTGTATCCTGTTCTGCCTTTTCCTGTGTAGTAGCTTTTTCCTCTGTATTTTCTGAACTCTCTTCTTTTGCAGTAGTAGTGTTTTCCGACCCTTTCTGCATTTCTTTTATACGTTCGTTTGCCTGTACCAGGTATGGGTAAACTTCCTGGTTTTCGTATGTTTCCCAAAACTCCAGAGTTGCTGTTCCCTGTAAAAGGTTACGTACCCTGTTTTGGTCTTTTACACCAGGTAGTTCCACCAAAATACGACCTTTGGTTTGCAACTGCTGAATGTTTGGTTGTGCTACTCCAAAACGGTCAATACGTGTGCGGATAATGTTGAAAGCATTATCGATAGCCGCATTTGTTTCTTCCCGAATAACCGATAATACTTCGGCATTGGTAGAATTAAAGTTTACACGGTCGCGTAATTCAAGAGTATTGAAGATAGAAGCCAGTTTTGCATTGGGATCAATTTCCTGGAATGCTTGTCCAAAAAGAGTAACATAGTCTTCCTGACTGTTTTGTTGAAGTTCGGTTGCCCGCTTCAATGCAGCATTAAATGTAGAATCGTTACTGTGGTTTGCCAATGCTTTTATCAAATCAGCTACAGAAACTTCAAGTGTAACGTTCATACCACCTTTCAGGTCTAGCCCAAGGTTCATTTCAAGTCCCTTAACGTCTTTGTAGGTAAATTTTTTCAGGCCTAAAAAGTTGTACACAACTTCTCCTGAAATCGAATCCAGATATACGAATTCTTTATCCGGATCTCCGTTTGCATATTCAACGGCTTGTTTTTCTATCTGTTTTGCTTTCCAGGTAAACGATAACTGGTAAAAACAAACAGCAGCCAAAAGAATAGCAAAAGTCAAAATTGCACCTTTGTTTTGCATGTTGTACTAATTATTTAATGTGTGAAACTAATTTATGTTTTTTGTTTTGTTGATCATATTTTGATATTCAGATGCTTGAGATTTGAGCATCTGCCGTTGGAACTCTGAAAAGTCCGGCGAAAATTAAGAAATGTGAGGATCGTCATCAGGAACAGTAAAATAATAGTTCCTGAATACCATATAGTGGTAAGATAAAAATAACGGAATTTTGTATGTCTTTTCATCCGCCTTTAAAACCTGGAAGTTTCTTAGTTGGTGATATTTCTGAAGAAGTTTATCATGCGACTGGTCAAATAACTTGCGTGATGAAGTTTTTAAGACAAATGTGTTGCCATTGAAAGGATTGTTTGCCTGGGTAAAAAGATAAATTGTACCATGCTCACTGTCTGAGTGATTGGAATTGGTGTCCATTTTATCAATTTGAACCTGATTTTTTTCAAGGTAGTTGTCAAGCAGTGAAGCAAACCCTAAAACTGCTGCAAATAGCACCAGTCTGATAATCAATTTTTTCGATGGTTTAATTTTGAATTTCACTGCAACACTTTTAAAGTGCAGCAAATATACCGAAACATTTCAGGTTTGCAAAAATGAAGATTGTAAATTTATACTGTATTTTTTATGTTTCTTAGTATGCAACATCTTTTTGTTTATGGTTCTTTGCTTTTTCCTGAATTGGTGAAAGCATTTACAGGAAAAAATCTTCATTATATTCCGGTTACTTTGGCCGGGTATAAACGGTGCAGAATAGAGAGTTGCGATTATCCGGCTATTTTCGAGAATAGCGGTTCAATAGTAGAAGGAGCTTTGATTAAAAATGTTGATGAACGTTCGTTGGAAATCCTTTCCTTTTTTGAAGGAGATGAATACGAGAAAAAATATGTTACAGTTTTTGATTCAGAAGTGAAATACAAAGCAATTGCGTATGTGTGGATTGGCCAAAAACCTTTATTGAAAGAGCAGGTTTGGGATGCAACCGATTTTCAGCAAAGTTCGTTGCATTTTTATATTGATGAGATAGTTCCGCAAACATTGCAGGGTTTTTATTCCAAAAGTCTTTAGCATCATTTCTGAAGAATAAGCACCTTTTGTTTGTAGTTAATAATTGCGCGGTATTGCATTAGAAAGTCTCCGCCTATTAACCCACAAATTTCCATATTGGTGGCTTTTTTGTATAGCTCATTTATGTGCGACAAATCAATTAGCGCCACTTTTATGCTGTTAACCTGTAGTTTCCCCAATTTTATATCAGAAAGCTGCCCCAATGTTGCAGATAATGGTTTTTCGCCAATCCCAGCAGTGTGAATTTCATCAATATCTGTTTCTGTAACTGCATGTTTTTCTGCAAGGTTTTTGTCAAAAACTGTTTTAGATGCTCCTGTGTCAATAGCCCACAACCCGGTAGTTCGGTCATTAAATTTGCAGGTTATTATGATGTGGTAATTTCCTTCCTCCAGTTCTATAATCTCTAACGGGATTTTTATTTTCATGGCGCAAAAATAGACAAAAACAATAAAGGCTGTCTCAATTTAGATTGGACAGCCTTCTTTATTTTATAATTTCTATTCGGTTACAACAAATCGTTTACTTTTGAAACACCTTCAGCGCTTTCTACTAATTTAGCTTTTTCTGCATCTGAAAGCTCAATTTCAACTACTTTTTCAATACCATTTTTACCAATAACACAAGGTACTCCTATTGAAATGTCACTTAACCCATATTCTCCTTCAAGCAATGCTGAGCAAGGGAACATTTTCTTAGAATCTAAAGCAATGGCGCGAACCAATTCCGAAACTGCTGCACCTGGTGCATACCATGCGCTTGTACCAAGGAGTTTTGTTAATGTAGCCCCTCCCACTTTTGTTGCTTCTACAACTTCAGCTTTTTGTTCTTCAGATAAGAATTCAGAAACAGAAACACTATTACGAACTGCTTTGTCAATAAGCGGAACCATGCCTGTATCACTGTGTCCTCCAATTACCATAGCTGAAATGTCAGATTGGGCACAACCAATTGCTTCTGCTAATCTGTATTTGAAACGGGCACTGTCAAGCGCGCCACCCATTCCGATAATACGGTTCTTAGGAAGACCAGTTGCTTTGTGTGCAAGGTAAGCCATTGTATCCATTGGGTTACTTACAACGATAATGATAACTTCCGGGGAGTATTTAATAAGATTTTCAGCTACAGATTTTACAATGCCAGCATTGATGCCAATTAATTCTTCCCGAGTCATTCCCGGTTTACGTGGAATACCACTTGTGATTACAGCAACATCGCTATTTGCAGTTTTGGAATAATCATTTGTTGTCCCAACAATTGTTGAATCAAAACCGTTTAACGAGGCTGTTTGCATCAGGTCCATTGCTTTACCTTCCGCAAATCCTTCTTTAATGTCAATCAATACAATTTCGTCTGCAAAATCTTTAATTGCGATATATTCGGCGCAACTGGCACCTACTGCTCCTGCTCCTACGACTGTAACTTTCATTTGATAGTGAGTTTTTATGATTTATAAGTCTGTAATTATACGCTTAATAAATAATTATTTAGTATTTAAAAGCTTTACAAAAATAATAGAAATTAAGAATGCTGGAAACTATTAGATAAATCAATAAAAGGGATTAACATTTTAGTAAGATCGAATTCGTTTTGAATCAGGATATTTGTTTGGTTGAACAGCCAATTTGCCATAAGAATTTATTAAAAAATGTTTACTTTAGTAAATGTGAAAATTACTGTTCAGAGAAATGTAATTTTTGGGGTGGAGGTTCTGTAGGATTAAAACAGAATTGCAGGCTTGCATTACAACAGGGAGGAATTATGGCGCTTACAAACATGAATAATCTGCAAGGGGATCCGGAATCAGTGCCGGGGCCTTTTTTTACCATGGATTTTAATGGAGTTATAATTAGCGCTAACCTTGCATTTTCAAGCATTTTGGGGCTTACTGAGAAAGAAACTTCAGGAATGCTGATAAATGAGTTTTTAATAGAGCCTGAGCATGAAAAATTTAAGGCTTGGTTAAGCGCCGGAATGAAAACCGGGAAATTAGATATTGTTGATTTTCATTTTATCTCCCGTAAAGCCAAAATTGTATTGAATTTTAATGCCAGTATATCTTTATTTGATAATATTCCCTTGGTATGCTGTTCGGTAAATGTTGTTGCAAAAACAAATTTGGGGAAAGATGTATTAAATAATGGAGGCTCGCTGGCAACAGAACTAGCTTTTGGTTTTTCTTTTGATGCAATATTTATATTGAATGAAGATAGAAAAGTATTGCAGTTTAACAAAAATGCTGAAGATTTTTTTGAGTATCAGGCAAATGAGATGAAAGGGGGAAATATTAGCCTATTTATTCCTGATTGGTACGAATTTGAAAAGAAAGATGGCCTTGTAGCCGGCAGTGATTCTTTTGTTGATTATAGTGAAAATTACAAATATTTTGGGCGACGAAAAGATGGCAACCTTTTTCCTGTTTTCCTGAAAAAGAAAGAAATTAGAAATAGTGGGAACGTTTTTTTATGGGTTGTTGTTTATAAAATACAAGCAGAACGTCGACAAAACAATTCTGCTTATGAGATTAATGAACGTTTTACAAAAGCATTTCAGCATGCGTCCATAGGAATTGCTCTGATTGCTCCTGATGGGACTTGGATGAAAGTAAATAATTCAGTTTCCAATATTGTTGGATACAACGAGGAGGAATTGATAAATTTTACCATCCAGGATATTACCCACCCTGATGATTGGGCTTTAGAAATGGAGCAAATTAATAAATTGCTGTGTTCTGAAATTCAGGTGTATAAAACAAGGAAGCGTTTTTTTCATAAAGATGGCCAGGTTATATGGGTTTTTGTCAGTGCTTCTTTGGTCCGGGCACAAAATGCTGCTCCATTGTATTTTATTTATCAAATTGAAGATATAACTGAATGGAGACAGACACAGGAAGCATTGCAGAAAAGTGAAGAACGATTGCGTTTAATGGTTTCCGGTACTAATCTGGGGATATGGGAATGGACACAAAGCGGACAAGATTATATGTCCGATAAATTTTGTGAGCTGGTTGGCTACTCAGTAGAAGAATTAAATTTTGAATTAAAGAGTATTTTTGGTTTTATTCACCCCCAATACAGGGCATCTGCAAAAAAGAAATTGGAAAAGTATTTCCACGAAGAGCATCCGTTTAAGATAGAATTCCCGTTAAAACTCAGAAACGGGGAATATGCATGGTTTCTAATCGCGGGAAAAGCACAACTGGATGAACAAAAGGAACCACGGAAAGTGGTGGGGTATATAGAGGATATAAATGAAAAGAAACGAGCTGAAATTCAGTTTGAAGGGTTGTTTAACTCTTCGCCCGACAGTATTATTATTGTAGATGGTAGCTTGAAGATTGTTATGGTGAATAGTCAGGCCGAGAAATTGCTGGGGGTGGCGGCAGATGGATTAATTGGAGAATCTGTTTTCTCTTTTATCCCCGAATTAATTGATGTGTTGGAGGAATTCAGGAATTTTTCATCGGAAAAAGAGTGGGAGAAAATAACGGACACTAATTTTGAATTGTATGCGATTCGGAAAGATGAACAGAGTATTCCGGTTGAGGTTGCATTAAATCCATTAGGAACGGGGAAGACCCGGCGGTTGATATTAACTGTTCGGGATATAAGTAAGCGCTTGTCTGACAGTGCTGAACGAAAACGTATTATGACAGCTTTAAATGAAACCACTGATGGGATATTGATGTTTGAGGTGGACTCTTTGAAGCATATTTATGTTAATGCGGGAGCTTCAAGACAGTTGGGATATTCTGAGGATGAGCTGTTGACAATGACTCCGCTTGACTTTAAGGTTGACTTTAATGAAGATGAATACAGGAAGTTGCTGAAGCCCTTGATCGCTTCCAAAAAACAGTCAATACAGGTAGAGGCAAAGCATAAACATAGGAACGGCAATATATTCGATGTCGAAATTATTTTTAAACTGGCCACGCTAGATGCTTCCCAGAAAATTGTCGTTGGCGTAGTTCGTGATATAACCGAACGAAAAAGGGCAGAAGAAGCATTGCAAACTAGTGAAGAGCGTTACCGTGGAATTTACGAGAATTCTATTTTTGGTATTTACAGAACAAACAAAGATGGGAAAATTATTATGGCAAACCCGGCTTTGGTGAAACTGCTTGGCTTCAATAGTTTGGGAGAGATGCAAAAACGGAATCTGAATAAAGAAGGATTTGACAGCACTTATTCCCGAAATGAGTTTATTCAACTTATTGAATCGAAGGGGAAACTTACGGATCATGAATCGGTATGGGTAAAAAAGAATGGAGAGGAAATATATGTTCGCGAGAACGTAACCTTGGTTATTGACAGGTTAACCGGAGAACATTTTTATGATGCTACGGTGGAAGATGTAACCGGGAAAAAAGAGATTGAAGAGGAACGAATTGCCCGGCAGGCTGCTGAAGAAGCTAATAAAGCCAAAAGTATCTTCCTCGCCAATATGTCACACGAAATCAGGACTCCTTTGAATTCAATAATTGGGTTCTCAAATTTGCTATATGCTTCTATTACCGATTCAAAACAAAAATCACAAGTAGATTCTATCCGAAGCAGTGGGAAAGGATTATTAACAATTATTAATGACATCCTTGATTTGTCAAAGATTGAAGCTGGGAAATTACAGTTGAATACAGAACCAACCAATCTGCATGAGTTGTTAAAAGATATTGAGTTAATTATGACTCCGATTGCTGAAGGGAAAGGGATTCCTTTTCATACGGTAACAGAAGGGGATAGTCATTGTGTCCTCTTACTTGATGAATTACGGGTAAAACAGGTATTGCTAAATCTGGTAAATAATGCGGTAAAATTTACTGAAAAAGGGCATGTTACCTTGTATGTGAATGTAATATTTAAATCAGAAGAAAAAGCAGACATTTCCTTTATTGTGCAGGATACAGGTCTTGGGATCCCTCAAAATGAACTGGAAGCCATATTCGAGCCTTTTATACAAAAAAAAGGACAAGATGTAAAAGAATACGGAGGAACCGGACTTGGCCTTACAATTACCCGTGAAATTGTAGAAATGATGCATGGTAATATAAGTGTTACAAGCAGGCCTGGAAAGGGAAGTTCTTTTAAAATATTTCTTTCTGATGTTGTAGTTAACGAAGGAGTTTTAGAAGGAAAACCCAATTATGAGGAAGAGTTTGATCCGTATTCAATTATTTTTGAAGAAGCACGGATAATGATCGTTGACGATAACAAATATAACCGTGAATTAATAAAGGATTTTTTATTTTATTCCCCGATTGAAATTATTGAAGCTGAAAACGGGAAGGAGGCAGTAACTCTTTCATTAGCAACAAATCCTGACTTGATATTAATGGACATAAAGATGCCGGTAATGGATGGATGGAAGGCAAGTGAAATTATTAAAAGCAACAGGAAAACTGAAAGTATACCAATTATCGCTATCTCTGCTTCAACACTAAATAACAGAGAAGAAAGCGAGTATCGTTTCTTTGAAGAGTTTTTGCTAAAACCGGTTGTTTTTTCAAGGTTGGCAGAAGCGTTGAAAAAGTATTTAAAGCATAATCAGATTTATACTAAGAAAGTAGAGCTTATCCCTAAAAGTTATGAAGTTGTATTTACCAAAGAACAACAACAGAGAATCATTGGATTGATAAGCCGAATTGAAACAGAATTCCTTCCACTTTGCAATCAGGCGTTGGAGAAGCAGGTTATTGATCAAATGGAATTATTCGGGGAAAAACTGAGCGCTTTTGGTAAAGAGGAAGGAGTAGATATTTGGACCGAATTTGGGAACGAGATTATTGATTTTGCTCAAAAATTTGAAGTAGATAATCTTATTAGTAAATTAAATACGTTTCCGGAATTAATTCTTCAAATAAAAGAAAAAATAGCAGGTAGGAAATGAATAAAAGAAAATTTAAAATATTGACAGTTGATGACAATATTAAAAATATTCAGGTTGTTGGATCAATATTAAAAGAATCAGATTATCAGGTGGGTTTTGCGTTTAATGGTACACAGGCGATTGAACTTTTAAGTTCTTCCGACGATTACGACCTTGTTCTGTTAGATGTGAACATGCCTGGAATAGATGGTTATGAAACTTGCAGGAGAATAAGGAAAAATAAGCAATTAAAAGATATTCCTGTGATTTTTCTGACAGCTTTAGATGATACAAAAAACCTGGTGGAAGGGTTTGAGGCAGGGGGACAGGATTATATAACAAAGCCTTTTAATACACAGGAGCTTCTTATGCGTGTTCAAACACATGTTGAACTAAAACACAGCAGGGAGCAATTAAAAAATGCCAATTTACTTCTGGAACAAAAAGTAGCTGAACGTACCCATCAATTAAGTGAGGCAAATAAGGAATTGGTAAAGGTAAATAATGAACTACAAGGTCTTGATGAAGTAAAAGCAGATTTCTTGAAATTAATTAGTCATGAGATAAATACGCCGCTAAATGGGATCATCGGTTTTACAAGTATTTTGAAAGAAGAACTGGCAAATAATAAGTTTTATGAACTGCTCCAGTATTTGGATGTGTCGGCAAAAAGACTGGAGAAATTTGCCCAGTTGAGTTTACTGGTAACTGAATTTCGTACCAAGAAAAAAGCTATTGCTACCCGCTCTTTGGAACTAATGTCTATTTTTAGTCAAGTTATTGATGTATTAAAAGAACCTATTAAAAATAAGCAAATAGATGTGGCTTTTGATTTTGCCAGGGATGATGAGGCTGTAGTATATGGAGAGCCTGAACTTGTAAGGTTGTGTCTGGAAAGGATTTTGAACAATTCAGTAAGGTATTCTCCTGTGAAAGGAGTGGTCACCATCTCAATGTATAAAGAAGACAAGGCTACCTCGGTTGTTTTTTCTGACCAGGGAAAAGGGTTTGCTGAAAAAATCTTGAATGCGCCATTTCGGTTATTTAATATTGGAGAAGAGCATCTTGACGAAGATAAAGGCATTAGTCTCGCACTTACAAAAATGATAATGGATGCGCATGGTGGTGCAATCGAAATAGCTAATAATAACAGTGGTGGCGGAGTCGTGAAGCTTTCTTTCCCCGATAGGAAAGAATAGGTTTTCGTATTTATTGTTCTGTTTGCATAAGTTACAACTGAAGGTAACATGGAGTATTTAATTTGGGCGGATTGGCCTAGGGGAATCAGGATTGTCAGTTAAATTGGGTATGCCGCTGCAACATTAGTTTCTGTTTAATTTTTTCGACACTGTTTCACAAAGTGTGTAAGTTAAAAATACCGAGGGTTTAGCTATTTATAGCTGGACCCTTTTTTCAAATATGACTAAGAACTGATTTAGGATGATGCCCCAGTTCTGGATTGGCATCGACCATTTTTTAGTGGCTTCTCTCGTTGCCAAATATACAGATTTCATAACTTCCTGGTCCGATGGAAAAGAAAGTTTGTTTTTCGTGTACTTTCTGATTTTTCCATTCAGATTTTCAACCAGGTTAGTTGTATAAATTATTTTCCTGATTTCCAGCGGGAACTCAAAGAATACAGTTAGGTCTTCCCAGTTATCACGCCAGCTTTTAATGGCATACGAATATTTATCCTCCCAGCCTGCTGCAAAATCATCAAGAGCGGCTAAGGCAGCTTCTTTAGTTGGTGCATTATAGATTTGCTTCATGTCGCGTGTAAAGGCTTTTTTATCCTTCCAAACTACGTAACGACTGGCATTACGGATTTGATGGACAACACAAATCTGGGTCTTTGACTGTGGAAAAACATTACGGATCGTATCGGTAAATCCGTTCAGGTTATCGGTGGCTGTGATCAGGATATCTTCCACTCCACGAGCACGCATGTCGGTTAGTGCGCTCATCCAGAATGCAGCCGATTCATTCTTGCCCAGCCACAGTCCAAGAACTTCTTTTTTTCCATCTCTACGAAGCCCTACGGCAATGTAAACGGTTTTATTGATTACCTTGGAGTTCTCCCGAACCTTGAACACAATGCCATCCATCCAAACGATTAAATAAACCGGCTCTAACGGACGGTTTTGCCAGGCAACAATATCATTTGTTATGGCATCAGTGATTCGGGAGATCGTGGATGTAGATACATCAAAACCATAGACTTCACGGATTTGCTCTTCAATGTCGCTATTACTCATTCCCTTGGCATACAACGAAACAATTACGTTTTCTATGCCATCAACCATGTTTCCCCGTTTAGGAACAATCATGGGATTAAACGAAGCATCACGATCTCGTGGTACCTGAATGTTAGACTCACCCAAAGAGGTGCGAACTTTCTTTTCCGAATAGCCATTGCGAGCATTAGGGTTATCTGACTTTTTGTTTTTGTCATAACCCAAATGACCATCGAGTTCGCCTTCGAGCATCTTTTCAATGCCTCGCTTCTGGATCTGTTTTAGAAAATCGTTGAGTTCCTCTCCAGATTTGAACTGCTTGAGAAAATCATCATTTAATAAATCTTCTTTTTTCATTACTATGTAAAGTTTAAAATTAAACAAAAAAATACCGGGGGGTGCAACCCCCGGTATTTGCATTTACACAGTTTATGTGATAGTGCTATTTTTTCTGCATTTTCAGTTCTTCCTGCAAGTTCAGGAAAATAATACCATATTTCTTGTTAATTTACCCAATAATTATTAACTTGACATCATGGCAAAAACAATCGACATCACCATCAAGGAAAGCGAGGAACACCTGATGTACCTTCTCCGCAAACAAGACAAGCTTTTACAGCAAGGCAGGGTGAAAGCATTATTACTGATAAAACAAGGCAAGGTACGTTACACTTATGAATTATCGAAGAAGTTAAAACGTGGGCGTAAGACCATTTATAACTGGCTACAAATGTACCAGGAGAAAGGCATCGATGGGTACCTGACGGTATCAAGCCGAGGCAAACGCAAAGACAAGCTTTCAGATAATGAAAAACAGGGCATTGCCAGAAAATTGCAGGATGCATCAACAGATATAACCAGTTATGTGGAACTATGCCATTGGGCAAAATCGGAGTTTGGGAAAGAAATCCCTTACCATGTGATATATAAATATTGCCGTTCCCGATTAAATTCAAGGCTAAAAATTGCACGAAAATCACATCACAGGAAGGACGAGCAGGCTGTTGAAGCCTTTAAAAAAACTACCAGGGTTGATTGAGGGGTTTAGAAACAGTCTGGATAAAAATAAGTATGAGTCCATAAACATTTATTTCCAGGATGAAAGCCGCTTCGGTTTAATGACCAGACAAAAGCGGGTACTCGTATCAAGAGGGATAAGGCCTGTAGGCAGGTTCCAGCACAGTTACAAGTGGTTATGGCTTTGGGGTTGCTTTTCTCCTGTCACCGGGGATGCCTTTTACTGGGAAACACCGAAAGTGGACAACGCTATTTTTGAAGCTTTCCTGAAAGATTTTAGCCGAAACAGGCCAAAAGAACTTAAGTTAATGGTTATTGACAATGCCGGATTTCATTCCTGCCAGAATATAACCATCCCGGAAAATATCAGGCTGGTGCGGATTCCTGCCTATTCCCCGGAACTCAACCCGGCAGAAAAGGTGTGGCAGTGGATGAAAGACAGGGTGGCAATGAAATTTTTCGAATCAACCAAAGCTTTACAGGACAAAATAACTCACATGGTACATCAACTCACACCCGAACTGGTAAAATCAATAACCGGATATGAATTGTACACCAAAAATTTTATTGGGTAAATTTGTCGCTAAAATGGTATAATAAGCGAGTGTTTGAGTCAGTGACAGTTGTTTGTTATTCGACAACTTTGTAATGGCAATAGCAAAATATAGTCTGCTGATACTGGTAATTTTGAATAATGACTGAGGATCGGCCGGAATTTTGTTCTCCCTGTTTTTTCATCCTGCAGCGTAAAAAGCAGGTTCTTTACCTGCCTGATCTACATAAACAATTATACCATCAAATCTATACTCAATCCTATTTCCTGCACAGTGTCAGGAAGTGGCGTTACTAATGCAATGCCTTTAAGGGGGCCCCGGGCTGGAATACTATAAGGCAAATTATTGCAATGGCAGCCATCGCTATTCCGAGTATTCGTATTATTTGTTTTTTGTCATAATGTTATGTTTTTATGCGGTGCACTTTGAAGTGAGTATGACGGATACTGTAAAGCAGTTGTTCCTAAAAGGGAATACTCCAATCAATTATAATCTATAGTTAACACCTTGTCTGGTTGTGGTATACGAACCATATTTGGTTTCATACATCATGAGAAATACTTATTTGTGTGAGTGATTATTTCAATTTTTAACGATTGCCCCATCTATAACATCTTTTATTTTTAGTGGTTTAACCATTGATGTGAAAATTATTTCGTTTTTGGGCTTATGAAGCCCATCATATGTCATATCTAAACTTGCAATTTGTTCTTTCCCTTCACCCTCAAATTTTAGAATGAGTCGTAGTTTAACGTCTTGATAGTTTATATTTTTAAGTGTTTGTTTATTCACCTTGGCAATCATCTTATTGGCCTTCTTATTATTTATGTCTAATTGGAGCAAGCTCTCCAGTTTTGTGTTTTTTAGTGTCTTCTTTGAGCAAATTAGTATATTGTTTTTATCATTTTTAGATGGATTGAAATTTTCAAAATAGCCTTCATCTCCGTACAATAAATTATGCCATTTCCCATCGTGTTGTCTCTGTGGCAATTCTACAGATAAACTGTCTCTAATAAATTCAGCTAATTTATAAGTTGCCAGCAAAGAACCATTATACGTCATGTGTTGATTTCCTCTATAGGTGTTTTCAAATGCAAAAGCACCAAAACCATCATAGTTTGGCATTGTTTGCATATCCATCCATTTATTGGGATACTTACTTAGTACTTTAGACAGTTTCTTTTGCCACAAATCATAGTCTTCAACATGTTCTTTATACATGGGGAGCGTTAAAAACATTAATTCTATGTTTTCTTTATCACACAATTCAATAAATTTTTTCACATACAATTCTGTGTATTTGCTGTACTTATAATCTGCTCCCTTTACCGGAGATCCTTCATTTTCATATCTTTCTAATACTTCTTTTTCTATTCCTGAGGTAAATCTCACATACCTGCCCAGGTATAACTTTTTACTTGATTTTTGTTCATTTGAGACGTCGTTTATAGCACTATTTTTTTTCAATTGTTCTTGATTGGTGAATAAATAATCATGATTACGTATGGTTGTTGACCAAGCATAAAAATAATTATCAGATGAAAACAAATAGGGAGTAGAAATTAACTTTGTTAAAATATTTTTTCGTGCAGAAAAACTTTTGAACTGATCGGAAAGCCCCCCTTCTTCCAGTTTATAGGGATTGAAATCATTCATTCCAAAAGTTTCAACAATCACTAACTTCGGTTTACATTCTTTTATAGCTTCTTTTAGGCTAAAGTATGAATCTGCTATATTGGTTCCGGGCGAAGCAAAAACAAAGGCGGTTGTTCCCAGTGCTAAACTTAGGTTCTTTGGATTTATACCTGTATATAAATGAGAGTTTCCAAAGAGCATGACATCAATATTAATACTTTTTGAAGTTAATTCATAAAAAGAGTTCCATTTTTTTAACGTATGGTTATTCGTTTCATTAGGGTTGAAGTAACCTTTTCTATCGGAGTAGAAAATTACATATCCAATCATTGTTGAAAGAATAACCATTCTTATTATCAATTTAGTCAAGGGATTTTTCTGTTTTGTCTCCTGCTTTTTTATTTGTGTTTTATTTGATTTTTTGTCTTTTGTTTGCATTCTGTACCGTAATTAAAACTGGAAATATATGAAGTTACTATCATTTAGCCCCACGCCATAAGAACCTAGCATGATGATTGATAATGCTATTATTAAATATAATGACCATCTTAGGATTAATGGTTTTGTTATGAACCAACTATACAGGTTTTCTTTACGTTCTTGAATTATTTCAAAAATCATTAAAAAGCTCAGAAGACCTATTACAAGATTAAGCTCTAACTTGCCAAGGCCATAGTTGTACAAGGCCTCTGAATTTGAAAAATTAAGATTGGAAAACATTGTCATTGCATCATGAAAGGTATCGGAGCGAAAGAAAATTAATGATAAGGCCCATGCTGAGAATACAAGAATACTTGCTAGGATGTGCCTTTTGTCGAATTTGTTTATTTTAGAAATTATACCATCAAGAAATATTAGGAAACAGCCGTTTAATGCTCCCCATATTACAAAATTCCAGGAAGCTCCGTGCCATAATCCACTTAAAAGGAAAACAATCATAATATTTTGCTTTGTTTTCCATTTCCCCTTTCTGTTTCCTCCCAGTGGAATATAAAGGTAGTCTTGAAACCAAGAACTTAAACTAATATGCCACCTTTTCCAAAAATTGGAGAATGAGGGTGATAAATAAGGATGATTGAAATTTTGGCAGAGATCAAATCCAAGTGTTTTAGATGCTCCTATCGCAATATCTGAATAAGCAGAGAAATCTATGTATAATTGAAATGCAAAAAAAATCACGGCAAGAACGACTGGTAACCCTGTAGCATTGTCTAAATTTGAATACACCGGGTCAATGAAACGAGCCAGTCTGTCTGCAATTACAATTTTCTTGAAAAATCCCCACGCCATTAATAACAGCCCACTCCTTAATATTTCATAATTTAATTTTTTTTCTTCCTTAAATTGAGGTAATAAATGTTTTGCCCTTTCAATGGGACCTGCAACCAATTGAGGGAAAAAACTAACAAATGCAAAAAATGCAAAAACATCTTTAGTCGGTTCCGATTTTTTATAATAAATATCTAATGTATAACTTAAAGTTTGGAAGGTATAAAAGCTAATTCCTACCGGAAGTATTATGTTTAATGTTGAGATATGAGGTGTGTGTCCGAACAACGAAAAGGTTTCAGCAAAACTATCGATAAAGAAATTAAAGTATTTGAAGAATCCTAAGAATCCTAAGTTTACACATAAACTAACAACAAGTAACCATCTCTTTTTTTGATGATTTTCTTCATCGAAAATTTTTTGGCCAACAATATAGTCCACAAAAGAGCTAATAATAATTAAAGATAAGAATCGCCAGTCCCACCAGCCATAAAAAACATAGCTTACTACAATCAAATAAATGTTTCGTGGTCTATCTTTTTTATTAAAAAATAGCCAGTAAATAATAAAGACTAATGGGAAAAATATTCCAAATTCAATTGAGTTAAATATCATGAGGTTTTTTATTGCAATTTCACTGTTTTATTGTTTAATCTGATAGGTATTAGTAATCGTGATTGGATTTCAGATGTTTTGTGTTTTTATTCTGTCAGACTTTATGTCAAATTTAGCGATTTGTTTTTAATTCTTTTTGCTATATACATTTTTCTTTCTTGGGATAATTATTAAGAAGTAGAAATCGATTAAGATTTTGAAATGTAGTTGTGCTCTGTTATAAATTTCTGCGAACGGGCAGAACTGTAACTCTGCTGTCTTTAACTATAATTTGGAGATCTCTAGATGTGTTTTTTAATAGCTTCTGTTTATGAGAGAAAGGTGAGATATTACTTAATCTTAAACGCTTAGTGCCTTTTAATTATTGATTTGATGTATATATAAACTTTAATCCATGATATAGACTTTGAAAAGGAACATGTTCTTCATCTTTATAAACATTAGTTCTCTGGCTATTTCGTTGTTTTGTTATTGTCAATTGGTTCCCATAATTCTATTTTGTTGCCTTCTGCATCCATAATGTGTACAAATTTTCCGAAATCGTAAGTTTCAATACTGTCAAGCACAGCTACTCCATTTTCTTTAAGCTTATGTACGAGTCCTTCAATATTCTGAACGGTGTAGTTAATCATAAAATCTTTTTTAGAGGGAGAAAAATATTTATCCCCCTTTTTGAAAGGTTTCCATTGAAGAGAATTTATCTCATCGGGCCTGTCAATATTCCTGGTGTCAAAACTTGAAGCTCCCCAGTCGTTTATTGCAATACCTAAATTCTTCGAATACCATTCCTTTGCTTCCTCCAGGCTGTCAGCATAAAAGAAAATTCCTCCTATTCCTGTTACCTTTGGTGTGGTATTCATAGGAGATATTGGCGTGTTTGTTTGATTTTTCTTGTCTTCCATATTTTTTGTTTTTTTAGCTCTTGAATTACAACCTGTAAGAATTGTTGCAGTTGATATTATTAATAGTAGTCTATTCATTTTTATTTTCTTTCAGCATATTATTGGTTCACACCATAATTATGTTTTTATATTTAAGTCCTTTTTTATAAGCTTTTACTGGTCTGTCCTTTCTAGCCTTTAATTGATTGGTTTAATTACGTATTAAAAATAAGCATAATTTCGAAGAAAGGACTCAGCAGAAATAAAGCTGTTGTTATTTAATAGCGCCTCCACCTGGTGGGCGGACAAGTAAATATTGTTTGATAGAAGGCTGTCTGGAAGCAAAGTGAAGCAAATATCATTTGATATTTGGTCCCCCGGCAAATTTTCGTAGCGATATCATTTAATAGCAATCCGTTTTCACTTCCGCGCATGTAAATAGTATTTAATAGCGGCTTCCCCGGCGTGTTTCGGGGCAGTTATTATTTAATAGCAGCTTTAAAATTCAAGTACTGCCACAAAATAGAAACAGAGAATCGGCGATTGATTTCTGAAAGGCAGTTGGTTATCGTTCCACGCAAAATGTTCTGATTATGTTGTTAGCAATGAAGCAGCGAAGTGGAATAATATTTGTTGAATAAACCGTATCTTTGTGTCACGATACGAATTAAGGAATTATGATTGGGAAATTTTTTCATACACCCGGAACCAAAAGGTTTCATATTACTCCCCGGTTTTACGATCCGGACAAAGAGGAGCAGGATGATAGGGAGAGAAGGATTAAGGAGGAGTTAGGCATTGTTGACGAGAAAGAAGATGATGGTAAGCCTTTTCGCCCCAATTTGAGAGGCCAGTTTAGGGCATCTCAAGGCTGGCAGGCGAAATCTTCTGTAAAAGCCAGAAAGACTTCCAATACGCGGCTAATCGTCCTGATTCTTATCTTGAGTTTAATATTTTATTTATTTTTTTATTCTGATTTTACTTTTTAGTGAGTGATATAATACAGTTATTACCCGATTCTGTAGCAAACCAGATTGCAGCCGGCGAAGTTATCCAGCGGCCAGCCTCGGTAGTGAAAGAGCTGGTAGAAAATGCACTGGATGCAGGTGCTTCCGAAATAGTGATTCATATAAAGGATGCTGGGAAAACGTTAATCCAGATTTCCGACAATGGTTGTGGTATGTCTCCTACTGATGCCCGAATGGCGTTTGAAAGACATGCAACATCTAAAATAAGTTCGGCCAATGATTTGTTTTGTATACGCACCATGGGGTTTAGAGGTGAAGCTTTGGCTTCGATTGCAGCTATTGCCGATGTGGAGTTGAAAACCAAGCGTGTGGAGGACGAAGTGGGGACGCTTATCCACATTATTGGCTCGGAAGTAAAAACACAGGAACCGGCAGCGTGCTCCGATGGAACCAATTTTTCGGTAAAAAACCTGTTTTTTAATGTACCAGCCCGCCGGAAATTTCTGAAAGCAAACACAACCGAGTTAAAGCATATAATTAACGAGATTCAACGTGTTGCCCTTCCCAACCCTGAAATAAAAATTTCTTTGTTTCATAACAATGCACCTTTGTATGAACTTTCGAAAAATAATTCACGTAGACGGATTATCGAGGTGTTTGGGAAGAATATTAACCAAAGTTTGGTTGCTGTGGAGGAGGAGACAAGCATTGTAAAGGTTTCTGGTTTTGTGGGGTTGCCTAAATATGCCCGGAAAACTATGGGCGAGCAATTTTTCTTTGTGAATGGCAGGTACATGCGGCATCCGTATTTTCATAAAGCGGTTATGCAGGCGTATGAAAAATTGTTGCCTTCCGATGCATTCCCTTCCTATTTTCTGTTTCTTGAGATCAATCCGGCTGATATAGATATTAATGTGCACCCAACCAAAACAGAGATAAAGTTTGAAAACGATCGCGCTATCTGGCAAATTATTCATGCTGCGGTTCGCGAGTCGTTAGGGAAACATAGTGTAGTACCTTCCATTGATTTTGACCAAAGTGGAAGCATTGAAATTCCTCTTCCTCAGAAAGGAAGAGAAGATATTGCTTTCCCTGATATTCCGATTAATCCGGATTATAATCCTTTTAACGAGAGTAAACCTGCGGCAACAGGAGGCGGGGGAGGTTCGTTTTCTTTATACAAGCCCGAAAAAACAGATGTAAGACATTGGGAAGATTTATATGAAGGAGTGAAAAAGGAAACCAAAGAAGAGATTTCAATTGAACCTGCACCCCCAAAAATAAGTGAAGATTTGTACCGTCAATCACCAGAGCAATTCACCGGGAAACGGGTTTTGCAGCTTAAACAAAAATATATTCTTACTCCGGTAAAATCGGGGTTAATGATAATTGATCAAAAGCGTGCACACGAGCGCATACTTTTTGAGCAGTTTATGGAAGTGCTAAAAACGGATTCAGTGGCCAGTCAGCAACAGCTGTTCCCACAAACAATTGAGTTAAATCCGGCAGATGCAGAGATGCTTAAAAATATCCTCTCCGATTTGCTAGCATTAGGTTTTGATATTCGTGAATTTGGGAAAAACACATTTGTTATAAACGGCACCCCAGGCGTACTTGATGTTTCTTCTCCCGAGGTAATTCTGGAGAAGTTACTGGAGGAATATAAAAATTCGCCGGTTGATGCTCGTTTGAAAGCCAAAGAACAGGTGGCACTTTCACTTGCAAAAGCGTCTGCTATTGCTTATGGTGCCGAATTGAAACAGGAAGAGATAGACCATTTAATAGATAACCTTTTTGCTTGTTCAACACCTAATTTTTCGCCCGACGGGAAGAAAATTGTAACAATTATTCCGACGGAAGATATCGAGAAAAGTTTCGTAAAGTGACAGATTGTCGCTATTTTAAGCGTGTTGAAAAATGGTCTGGCAATTGTGGATAGGCTTTCGGAAAAATAAAAACAGAAAAGGGAAATGGTGAAACGGAATGTGTTTTGATAAAAGAATACTGTGCGTTTTGAAAATTTGCCATTGAACAATAAAAAATAAATCGAATGAATTACAGGCCTGTTTTGAATAATATACCGCCGGTTGTTAAAAACCTGATTATTGTTAATGTGCTTTTTCTGCTTGCCACCTGGGCAATGCAGGCGCAAGGAATTGATTTGGTCGAAATTCTGGGAATGCATTATCCCGGCTCAGACAAATTTCATTTATATCAGGTAATTACGTACATGTTTATGCATGATCCGAATGGGATTACCCATATCTTTTTCAATATGTTTGCCCTATGGATGTTTGGCAGGGTACTGGAAAGTGTGTGGGGGTCAAAGCGTTTTTTAACGTATTATATGATTACTGGAATAGGTGCAATTGCATTACAAACATTAATAAGTTATTTTGAATATTCTTCCTTACACAGTTCTATTGAAGCTTTTCTTAATGCTCCGTCAGCTGATCAATTTTATGATTTTGTTGTTAATCATAAGCGACAAATGTCAGGTTTAGTTTATACAAATGGAAATGGAAATCTATATGACTCTTCATTAACATTAGCTAACCAATGGCTGGATCAGCCAGAAAGTACTAGTTATGTTGCTTCAGCCGGTGGAATTATGAATAGTTTTTATAATACAATTATAAATACTCCAACTATTGGTGCGTCAGGTGCTGTGTTTGGTATTTTACTGGCATTTGGAATGTTGTTCCCAAATACTCAGTTAATGTTGTTGTTTCCACCTATCCCGATTAAAGCTAAATATTTTGTAATTGGGTATGGTTTGGTGGAATTGTTTTTTGGTGTATCCGGAATACAGGGAAATGTGGCTCACTTTGCTCATCTTGGAGGTATGTTATTTGGTTTTATCCTAATTAAGTATTGGAATAAGAACACAACACACTTTTACTAATAATGGATATTTTTGGAGATATAAAACAGACATTTAAAGAAGGCTCGGTTTTAACCCGTTTGATTTATATTAACCTGGGGGTATTTCTTCTGGTGAAGCTGGTTACGGTATTATTTTATCTGGCAGGTGCCAGTTTTCCTCTTGCCAACTGGCTTTCAGTTCCTTCGGATTTGACTGCACTTATCCACCGTCCGTGGACTCTGGTTACCTATATGTTTTTGCATGTTGGGTTTCTGCATTTGTTGTTTAATGTTCTGGGGTTGTATTGGTTTGGTAAAATGTTTTTGTATCATTTCGAGGGAAGGAAATTACTAAGCCTTTATTTGATGGGGGGAATATCAGGTGCGCTGGTTTATATAATAGCATATAATCTTTTCCCTGCATTTACTTCGGTGCATGGTTTATTGCTGGGGGCTTCGGCTTCTGTTTTTGCCATTTTGGTTGCCCTTGCAGTTCACGAGCCCAATCGCGAAATTCTGCTTATGTTTATTGGTCCGGTAAAAATGAAATATGTGGCTGTTTTTTATGTGTTGCTTTCTGTCGTTAGTATTTCTACCTCAAATCCGGGAGGTAACCTGGCTCATTTAGGTGGAGCTGCCTGGGGCTGGTTTTATATCTCGCAACTTCGCAGAGGAAAAGACTGGGGATACGGGCTGGTTCGTTTTCTGGATAAAGTTGCCAAAGCGATGGAACCTAGCAGCAGAATGAGAGTGACTTACAAGCAGCCTCCCCGCGATGATCATGAATATAATAAGCAGAAACACGAGCAACAGGAAGAAATAAATCATATTCTGGATAAAATCGCCAAGTCTGGTTACGAAAGCCTTACCAAGAAAGAAAAGGAAATCCTGTTCAAGCAGGGGAAATGAATATTGAGTGAAATATAATTTGGTATTTACTCTTCTTCTTTGGATGAATGTGCCTGGTAAATACTGGCATTCAATTCAAATCCAATCAAAAGAATTAACGACATTACATACATTAATAAAAGGATGATTAACAGTGTTCCAATTGATCCGTACAGCTTATTATATTGACTAAAATTATTTATATAATAAGTGAAAGCTGCAATGGTAATAATGCTTAACAGGGTAGACAGTGTTCCGCCGGCTGAAATAAAACGCCATTTGGTTTTTTTTGCAGGCGCCATATAGTATAAAAAGGAATAGGCAAAAAAGAAAAGAGCAAGTGTAATTACCCATTTGCCAATTGTAAGAATATATATAGTCAGTCCATCGCGCAGTATATTATGCGTTTCCAGATAATTTATAAATGTTTGCCCACTGGTTAACAGTGCAATGGCTACGGTTAGTAAAACCGAAAGAATGAAGAGCAGAATTATTGCAGCCATACGTTGGCTAACCCACGAACGGCGATAAATACTATGAATTGTTGCATCAAAAGCACTCATCATTGAGGCTAGTCCGTTGGTGGAGAAAATAAGCGCCATGAAAAAACCAAATGACAATAAATCACCCCGCGGACGCATAATAATGTCCATTAGCGTTTCTTCTATGGTATTAAATGTACTTTCAGGAACGATCTGTTTCATTAACAAAAAAAGTTCGTTCTGGAAATTATTTATTGGTATATAGGGAATTAGCGTAAACAAGAAAATGATAAAAGGGAAAAATGCAATAAAAAAGGAGAAAGCAATAGCTGATGCACGGGTGGTAATAGATCCATCTACAATACTTCGCCAAAAGAACAGGGCTACATCGTATACTGGTACTCCATCAAAAAACGGGAATGATACTTTTTTTGCCCGTTCAATAGCTTTTTCTCCTGTCTCTTTTAATCGTTTCTGATTTGGCCAACCCTTTCTCATATGGGGCTATCGTAGTTTTTCTATCCTAAGTTGATGAATATAATCTTTCCCTTCGTTTTGTTTCAATAAAAAATATACTCTGAAGTTCCCTTTTTTTGTACTAAGGGTACCAATAAAATATTTGTTCCCTTCTTTTCCTCCATCGTGAACAATATTGAACCCTTCCGGGGGGTAATTGCTGAAAAAATTCCCTACAATTTGCTGGGCTTGTGCTTTACTGTAAACATTTTCATTATCAAGAACCACCAACTCGACATTTTCATTAAAATAGCGGGAAAGAACTTTTGCATTACCCGATTGTAAGCTCAGCAGAATTTCGTTGGATACCTGTGCCTGACTCTGAATCGTGGCTGTTAATATCCCTGAAATAAGGAAAAATTTAAATAACGTTTTCTTTAATACAGGCATTTCTTTTCTTTTTTTCATTTTCAAAAGTGCCAAACAAATATCAAAAACTATGCAAAAAACACAATGATAGCCTTATTTTTACTGTAAATTTATAAAATAAAAATTCATTTAGCAGAATGAAAATCACTTTATTGGTTGTTGGGAAAACAGATAAGACATATATAAAAGAAGCTGTAGCCGAGTACCAGAAGCGTTTGAAACATTATATAGGTTTTGATATTGAAGTGATTCCGGATGTAAAAAAAGCTAAAAATATTACCGATAAAATTCAAAAAATAAAGGAGGGAGAAAATATTTTGGCACGGATTGGTGCCGGAAAAGAGATGCATTTATTCGATGAAGGAGGGAAAATGTACTCTTCAAAAGAATTTGCTTCCTTTCTGGAAAAGAAAATGGTGAATGGAGTAAGAGAGCTGGTTTTTGTTATCGGAGGGCCTTATGGTTTCTCTGATGATGTTTATAAAACAGCCGTTTCCAAAATTTCTTTATCGAAAATGACTTTTTCGCATCAAATGGCGCGACTTTTGTGCGTAGAGCAAATTTACCGGGCTTTTACTATTTTGAACGGTGAACCATACCATCATGAATAATATGCTGTTTAGGATTAACAAATATGCCTACCTTTTTTTTGCCTTTTGTTTGTTTGTTGCAGCTGCAATTATCGAGAATGGTATGCTTCAGCGGCACCCGGAAAATGGACTTATTGCTGATTTTCAAAAGAAATTGATTCAACATGAGCAGGAGATGGATGTGCATCTGGGAAAAATTGCAGAGATGCTCTCCTCTGAAGACTTTTTGGGTGAGTTTAATCAATATCTGAATGATAACAATCTGGTTGTTGAAGACCAGGGAGTTGGTTTTTTGATTTATGAAAATGGTAATTTACTTTACTGGTCCGATCGTGCGATTTCTTTTAATGATAGTATCAGTGATTATGAAAAAACAGAGGGGTTGGTAAAACTGCCCAATGGGTATTATCTAGGTGAGTCGTTAAAAAAGGATGATTACAAGATTATTGGCCTCCATCTGATAAAATACAATTATGGTTATGAGAATAAGTATCTGAAGAATACATTTTTTGATGATTATAAGCTACCGGATGGCTTTATGATTCTGGATAAACAAAAAGAAGGAGCCTTCCCTGTGGTTGATGAACATGGCGAATTTCTGTTTTCAATATTGCCGGTAGGGCGTTTTTTATGTACTAAGGGGCAGTTGTACTGGCCGGGAGCCATTTATTTATTGGGATTGCTTATTCTCCTTTTTTATTTCAGGCGTGAGTTTGTTGAGACTGTTGCTCCTATCATTTTGAAGATGCTTGGTTTAGCTACCGCTTTGTTTATTGTCTATTGGTTGCATCTGATTTTTAAGATTCCAAAAGTATTCTTTTTACTTCAGTTTTTTAATCCTGGGTATTTTGCCCTTAATGACTGGTTACCGTCATTGGGTGATTTTTTTCTACTTTCCTTGTTTTTCTTTTTCTGGATGTACAACTTCAGCTTGGGGCTCAACATTTCAGAAATGCAGAAAGGCTCTGGAATGCCACGGAAAATTATTATAATGTTGTTGCTCTTTTTTGCAGCCTGTACATATTTACTGGTAAACTTCTATTTTGAAAAACTAATATTCAATTCCACCATATCGTTTTCTTTAAATAAGATTATTGATATTTCTGCTCAAAGTGTTTTGGGTATATTTTCCATAGGATTGTTTTTGATTGGTATCCTGATGTTTACTATAAAAATATGTGAACAGATAAGAAATGATTTTAAAGTTAGAGAAATATTTATTTTGGTATTAGGGATTACTTTGTTTTTAGGGGTTATCCAGTACATAGCCATTGGCAGAGCTTATTATGCCGTATTGTTGTTTTTTGTTGCTACTTCTTTTATGGCTATTTTCTTTAGCCGCAATTACTTGCAGAAATTTACACTTAGCTACCTGATTATTTTTGTGTCGGTAACATCGTTTTATTCGTTGGTAGTAATTTATCATTCAACCAGTAGAAAGGAGCGTGAACAGCAAAAGCTTCGGGCAGTAACCCTGGTTTCTGAACACGACCCGGCAGCAGAAGTCTTTCTGGGTGAAATTCAGAAACAGATCGATGTAGATCCTGAAATTCCAAAATTGTTGTTCGAAAAAGAAGAATTAAAAAATTACATAAAGCAAACCTATTTTAGTAGTTATTTCCGTAAATACATTGTAAATGTAAATGTGTGTGCAGACGAAGACAGCCTTTATGTGGTAGCTGAAGATAGGACTATTCCGTGTTTTCCTTTTTTTGAAGATATGATAAAATCGCAAGGAATATGGATTCCGGGAACGCACTATTTCTATTTCATGGATAACATGAATGGCCGTATTTCATACACAGGAAGGCTGGAGTACAGTGGTGGTATTTCAATCTTTATCGATTTAGATTCTGACTTGCTGTTTGAAGGAATCGGTTTCCCGGAATTGTTGATTGATAAAGCGATGTCAAAACCCGAAGATTATAAAAAGTTCGATTATGCCAAATATTTTGGTGGTGAACTTACCGATAAATATGGTGATTACAACTATAACTTTTATGTTCATTCTTATCTGTTTTCCGATAAAGAATTTTCTTATGGGAAATGGGACGGAATGGAACATCTGATTTATCATACCCGTGGAGATAATTACGTAATTGTTTCGCGAAAAATGTTTACCCTTATCGATTATCTCATCTCGTTTCCATACTTGTTTGTATTCTATTTCCTCCTTGTAATGATTTTTATGTTTATTGGTAATCGAAATATGAGAAAGCGGAGGATTATTTTTGATTTGAAGTTTAAGATTCAGGCAGCAATTATTTCCATTGTATTTGTGTCGCTGCTGGTTGTGGCATTGGTAACTATTTTGTACAATGTTGAGCGATATAAAACCAAGCATAGTAACGATTTGGATGAAAAAATGAAATCCATTGCAGAGGAAATTGATATGCGCCTGGAAGATGTTGATGAAATTGATACTGAACTGGAAGAGTGGCTTTATCCTGAATTAATAAAACTGTCGAATATATTCCGTACTGATATAAATATTTATGGAACCGATGGAGAGTTGATTGCATCCTCCCGCCGTGAGATTTTTGATCGGGGTTTGGTTTCGAAAAGAATAAATGCACAGGCTTATTACGAGATTTATCAGAATTTCCAGATTAGTTATTTTCAGCCGGAAAAAATTGGGCAATTATCTTATTTGTCGGCATACAGGCCCATTATCAATTACAGGGTAAATTACCTTGGTTTTATTAATCTTCCCTATTTTATCAGGCAGGATAATTATAGTCAGGAGATCTCAACCTTTGTTGTAGCGTTTATTAATTTATACGTGTTGCTTTTCCTGGCCAGTATTATTGTGGCTGTATTTATATCGAACCAGATTACCCGTCCGTTGGTATTAATTCAAAGTAATTTGCAAAAAATGGTGTTGGGGAAAAGAAACGAGCCTATCCAGTACAATCGTAAAGATGAAATTGGCAGTTTGGTAAAAGAGTACAACAAAAAAGTAGAAGAACTTGCTGTAAGTGCTGATTTACTGGCTCGTTCGGAACGCGAGTCGGCATGGCGGGAAATGGCCAAACAAATTGCCCATGAAATTAAAAATCCGCTAACTCCAATGAAACTACATATTCAACATTTACAGCGTACAAAAGGGGAAGGACAAGAGTACCATAAGTATATTGAACGGGTTTCTGCTACTTTGATTGAGCAGATTGATAACCTCTCTAGTATTGCAACCGAATTTTCGAATTTTGCAAAGATCCCTACCGCGCGCAACCAGGTGTTTAAATTAGCTGAACAATTGCAAAAAGTTATCGGATTGTATGAAACGCATGATGGTGTAGAAATTGATTTTGACTCGTGTGGTTTGGAATATATTGAGGTGAATGCAGATAGGGAGCAGTTAAATCGCGCCATTATTAACCTTATAAAAAATGGTATCCAGTCCATTCCTGAAACACGTGACGGATATATTCATCTTACGTTAAACAGGAGAGAACACATGGCTGTTATTGCCGTTTCTGATAACGGAACCGGAATTCCGGTAGAGTTAAGAGATAAATTATTTAGCCCCAGTTTTACTACGAAAACGAGCGGGATGGGGCTTGGTTTGGCCATAGTAAAAAACATTGTGGAAAATTTCTCGGGCAAAATCTGGTTTGAAACAACATTAGGCAAAGGAACTACTTTCTTTCTTGAGATTCCAGTGTATGAAGTGAAAGACAATAATATAAATGTTACATAATTTTTAATTTTAAAATTCAATAACTTTGAACAATGATACCTCTTTCTTTTATTGAAATATCAGAACGACTGAAACAAATGGATTTACCGAAAATTGATTTGGTAATTGGCATTGGAACCGGTGGAATTGCTCCGGCGAGTGTGGTTGCGTTTCATCTTCAGGCAGAATTACAGGTGATGACACTAAATTATCGTGATGAAAAGAATACGCCGCGCTATGAATCTCCGGTAGTACTGCAAAAATCATTGAGTAACCTTGAAGGGAAACGTATTTTACTGGTTGATGATGTGTCGGTTTCAGGAAAAACAATGAATGCGGCGTTGGAACAATTGGAAGGGCTGAATGTTAAAACCCTCGCAATGAAAGGGAAAGCTGATTATGTTCTCTTTCCGGAAATTAAAGATTGTGTAAAGTGGCCTTGGAAACCTTAGAAATTATGTAGCCCTTTATTTACAAACTACTAAACCTTAAAAACTAAAATGAATATCCAAAACAAACCGTATTTTATAAAGCTACTCCGGTTATTATTTTTTGCGTGCAATACATTGGTTTTTTCTTTTTATGCAAAAGCGCAGGAGAGTAATTTTTCCAATGTGCCGGGGACCGTAATTGCTTATCGTCCGGCTGCCGATAAAGTTTATTTAGGCTCGCCAAGTATTTGTATTTTGCCCGATGGCACTTATCTTGTATCTCACGATTTCTTTGGTAAGTCTGATAATATTGTTTCGGTTTATGAGTCAAGAGATAAAGGCCAAAGCTGGAATAAAATTAGTGAATTTCCGGGGTTTTGGTCAGGGCTGTTTCTTCATAAAAATGAACTTTATTTGATGGGCGTTGACGAATCAAGAAATGCTGTTATTCGAAAATCTACGGATGACGGACATACCTGGACTTCTCCGGTTGATACAAAAACAGGTTTAATAAGGGCCGGAGATGTTGAGAAAGGATATCACACTTCAGCAGTTTCAATTATGGAAGCAAACGGTCGTCTTTGGCGGCCATATGAAGTTGCCCCCAGAAGAGGCGGCTGGGGGAATTTTGAAGCGGTTGTTTTTTCTATACCATCTAACGCTGATTTGCTGGATGCTGCCAACTGGACGACATCTACACGAATGGCTGTTGATACTGCCTGGGGAACCGAATATAATACATGGCTCGAAGGCGGAGCTGTTATTTCCAGGGATGGACATGTTTTAAATATTCTGCGGGTGGACGATCGAAAGGAAGAACATGCTGCAATTATTCATGTAGCTGATGATGGCAGGAGTCTCTCGTTCCAGCCGGAGAGGGATTTTATACGTTTCCCGGGAGGCTGCAAGCGTTTTGTAGTTCGGTATGATGCAAAAAGCGATCGTTACTGGAGCATTGCCAACTGGGTGCCCGATAAGTTTAAGGGATATAATGTAGAGCGCAGCCGGAATACACAGGCACTTGTTTCTTCACCAGACTTGCAAAGCTGGACAGTGCATTCAGTGGTTTTGCAAGATGATAATATTGAGAAAAGCGGATTTCAATATATCGATTGGTTGGTAGAAGATGACGATATTATTTTTGTGAGCCGTACTGCTTTTTTTGATGGGAAAACATATGCAGATAATCAACACAATTCAAACTTTATAACGTTTCATCGCATTGAAAATTTCAGAGAGCAAGTAGCTAAAGAGCTGGTGACCATAATGAATGATTAAAATGGAAAAGTAATACTCTTCTCTTTCTGAATTTATTTTGCAGTCTAGGGCTGGTTCCTAATAATCCGGATTACGGACAGTAGATAGTATCTGGAGTTTTTATCGCAACAATGACTGAAAAGAATTCTCATTTTTTTCCTGTTTCTTTTTCATAACTTGTAAGGAAATAAAAATGAGTTGCCATTATGAAATATATCCTTCCGTTAGTTGCTGTACTTACCATTATCAGTTTTAACGCTTGTAATACCAGTTCAGAGAATAGTATTGATACTGAAATTTATTCCCGCTTTGAGCGCGCCGGAGATGAAGTTTCAAATAATGCTCAGGCTGTACTCCTTAAAAATGTAGGGGCAGCAGTAAAAAAAGGAGGTTCGGTTAATGCCGTTTCGTTTTGTAATTTAAATGCATCTTCCATTGTTGATAGTTTGAATAAAGCGAATAATTGCCGGATAACGCGGGTGTCTGCCCGTAACCGAAACTCTGAAAATTATTTACAGAGTGAAGTGGATAAGCAAATGTGGAAGTTTTTTTCCAGCAAAAGTTTGGATAGCTTAACCATGGATACACTTGTTGCATATAAAGGCGAGATTCTTTATTACAGGCCTATAAAAATTGGAATGTCGGCATGCTTGATGTGCCATGGTATTCCCGGGCAGGATATTGATGCAGAAACATCTGACAGGCTGGAACAGTTGTATCCTGCAGATTTAGCTACAGGTTATAAGCTAAATGATTTTAGGGGATTATGGAAGATTCACTTTCAAAAAACAACAGACTGAGTTGTTTTTAGTAAGAAATCATAACCGTTCCTTTTCGGGTTTCTCCGGTTCCGAGCTCTAATATATATACATAATTTCCTGCCGGAAGAGTTGAGCCGCCTAATGTCCACTTGTTTTCAGAAGTTCCCCACCACCAGGCATTTTCATCGCTACCCCAGTAATTCAGGTTTCCGTAGTGCTCTTTTTCATACAGTTTATTTCCTGCCCGGTTGAAAATTAACAAGTGGGCATCCGGATAGCGTTGGATACAGAAAATCTGGAAGAAATCGTGTACTCCGTCTCCGTTTGGAGAAAAACCTTCAGGAATGAACAGGGAACAATCTGTTTCTATATCCAGATAATCAGGGTGCCCATCCAAATCCATATCATCATTACTGTAGTCACCGTCATTGTTCCAGTCTTCATCAATGGTTTGGAATTCGTCTCCATCATCATTTACATCCCGCCAGTCCCTGATGCCGTCTAAATCAAAGTCCTGCAATGGAGCGTTGCTTCCCATTTCATTGTTTGGCGACGATGGTAGCTGTCCATTGTCGTCAAATGTGTCAAAGGCATCATCTAATCCATCATTATCCGAATCTGTAAATATTCTGATTACATCCGGAATTCCATCTGCATTGGCATCATGCCCTTCAATATAATCCCAAACACCGTCTCCGTCTGAATCTGTATCCAGATAATCAGGTACAGTATTTCCATCAGTATCTACCGGAGTGAACTCATCTCCACCACTGTCGGGATCATAAGCATCGTCCCAGCCATCGTTATCCGAATCTATTCCGGTAGGAGGTATGTAAGTGTGTTCTCCCTGTCCTTCAATATTATCAGGAATTCCGTCATTGTCTGAGTCAATATCGAGACTATCGTAAATTCCATCTCCATCAGTATCAATTGTTCTGTCTCCCTCTACTACGTCTAAAATTCCATCGTTGTCATCGTCAATATCGTCAAAGTCTGGTATCCCGTCACAATCTGTGTCTTGCAGTACATTTATATAAACCGTAGCAGTATCGCACAAAGATGGAATTCCAATATCGCATATCCTGTAAATAAAACTGTCGACTCCATAGAAATTAAGATCAGGCAGGTAGGTAAATACGCCACTCGGATCTATGGTCACGCTTCCATGACCAGGCTCTTCAACCGGAATAACATCAGCGTAGAAAATATTGGAGTCCGGATCATGGTCGTTTTTCATCAGGTTTTCTGTGAGTTCAAAACAGGTGGCAACAAAATTGTCGTTCTCTGCGACCGGAGGCAGGTTTTGGTTTTGTACATATATGATGACCGCTGCTTTCGCGCACATCGGATCACAAGGGATACCATCATCGCAAATTGAATAAACCATTGCATCGGTTCCCACAAAATCGCGTTCAGGTGTGTAAGTTATAAGGCCGGTGGCTCTATCCACCTCTGCCACTCCCCATTTGGGGTTTGTAGTTGTTGATACCGAAGTGGTAATAATATTTGTTTTAACATCGTAGTCATTTCTCGCCACATCAATCTCCATGGATGTGTTGGAAGCCATGTAAACCGTATCGTTTTGTGCAATAGGAGCTATGTTCCCGTAGATTGTTACCTCTGCAGTACAACTGCTTTCATTTCCGCTGTAATCAACTGCAGTAAGTGTTATTTGGGTTATTCCTATATCTTCGCATCCAAATTCGTCCTGACTAAGTTTATAGTAGTCTATTCCGCACTCATCTATGCTGTTATCTAATATCTCGCTGTATTCAAGCTTGTAATAGGCATTTTTGTCAAGCTGGAAACTTGTATTTTTACAAGCAACCACTGGTGCAATGTTGTCTTCAACTGTAACTTTTGCCGTACATTCTGACCTGTTTGAATTTTTGTCAATTACAGTTAATGTAATCAGATTATCGCCTACATCTGTACAGTTAAAAGAATTTTGGGAAATAAACATGGTGTCTATTTCGCAATTATCAAACGAGTGGTTGTCAATCATACTTACATCAATGCTGACGTTTCCATTACTATCCAGGTAAACAACTGCATCGCGGCATAAAGCGGATGGAGGAATGGTATCTTTTACAGTAACATTTGCAGAACATACAGATTGGTTTCCTGCCTGGTCAGTAACCATTACATTTATAATTTGCACATTGTCAACCTGCGTACAATTAAACGAGCTCACATTTGTTGTAATTATTAAATCTTCGGGCGCTGTACAGTTATCGGTTGACCCTGCTGAAATGGCACTAAGTTCTGCATCAGAAAGAGTGAGCTTTCCGGTTTCATCGAGATACACAGTTATTGAATTACATACAGCATTGGGCGGGATAATATCTTCAATTTTGAATAACTGCTGGCAGTAACTAAGGTTTCCACATGCATCCTGAATACTATACCATCTTATTACATTTGTTTGGCTATTGGTTTGTGTTGTGTCAGCCGACAGTAATTTGAATGAGGAGGAGTCTAAAGAACAATTATCACTAATAGTTCCTCCGGCTGTTAAGAATTCACCCAGGTTTGCATAAGCAGGCGGAAGATCTGAGATACATTCTGCACTGCCATCCGAAGGACAGGTTATAGCAGGTGGAATATCATCATTAACAACAATGGTTCGTGTACATGATAAGTTATTTCCACAACTGTCCTGAACTGAATATTGTCGTGTAATATACGTTGGGCATGTTCCGCTTGCTGAGATTTCAACTCCGGCAAAGGTTGACGTATCTATACCACAGCTACTGTAGGCAAAGCCTCCGGCAGCTGTAAATTCACGGAAATAGGTATACACCGGATGTACATCTTTTTCGCATTTGTATGAGTTGTCATCGGGTGCACAAGTTAATATATTTGGTGAACCCACCGATTTTAATGAATATGTTCCAGTTTGAATACAATTGTGGGCATCGGTAACGATTACAGTATAATCGCCATCATCTAAATAATTCAGGTCTTCGTCGGTTGATGTAAAACCATTCGGACCTGTCCATTGGAAAGTATAAGGTCCTGTTCCTCCCATTATATTCAGGTTTATTCGCCCTATTCCTGGTTCCTGTACATTATTCACAATGGCAGCAGCTAAAATAAGCTGGGCTGGTTCAGAAATTGCAATCTGGCGCGTTTTACTGTTACTGTCTGAATCTGTAATTGTTACTGTATAATTTCCTGCCGGCAGGTTGTATCTGTTTTGGTCTGTAGTACCGACATCCCACATAAAATTGTATGGAGGTGTGCCTCCTGATACTGATAGTTCAATATACCCGGAACTCTCTCCGTAGCAATTTGCCGGCCCTGCTATTTGGGAGACGGTAAGTTCATTTGACTGTTGAATTACGGATAACATAACGATGTTTGATATCGCTTTGTCTGGTACCGCACACTCAAGATCGGAGATGAGCGAAGCATAAATTTCGTCGCCATCCTGCGGGAAATAAGTGAAAGTGGAAAATACTTCTCCGGAAACTTCAATACCATTTACATACCAGGCATATACCGGATTATTTCCACCATTTGAAGGTGATGCCGTAAAAGTTAATGGTTCTCCTTCCGGAACTAATGTGTTATAGGTTGAGATGGATATATCGGCATAAACTTCTGGAGTTGCAGAGAGTTGTATGGTACGGAGCGTATCACAACTTCCGTTTGTTGATGTTATTACCAGCGAAATTGTGTCAGCGAAATTAAAGGTTTGCCCATACAAAGTAACCGGCAACTCATTTTCACATATGGTAATTGGAATGGTATCCCGTATTTCTGGCACGGTTTCCAGATTTAGTGTAACAATAGAATCACACCCTGCTATAGAAGTAGATGCATATTCGTAATATCCATCTGCATTAATTTGCATCCCGTTCCAGTTAAGTGGAAGTTGGTTGTTGCAAATTGTCATTGAAACTGTATCTCTGAGTTCGGGAACTACTTCCAGATTCAATGTAACGATAGAATCACATCCGGCTATAGAAGTAGATGCATATTTGAAATAACCGTCTGAATTAATTTGCATCCCGTTCCAGTTAAGTGGAAGTTGATTTATACAAACTGTCATTGGAATTGTATCACGGTATTCCGGAGCAACCTCTAATGTTAAGGTTACAATTGAATCACAACCGGCAACTGTGGTAAGTGTATCTTTATATATACCAGATGTATCCAGTACTTTTCCATTCCAGTTGTATGGTAATTCATTGCTGCAAATTGTTGTAGTAACTGTAGTTGGAAGTATTGGTAAAACATCAATATTTATATTGTCACTTTTGGTACATCCATTTTCGTCTTCAACGGTATAAACAAGTTTGTAGTTACCTGCCGGTGCATCTCTGAATTTAGGTTCCGAAATAGTTGTTGAGTTTAAATACATCGCTCCGCTTCCGCTCCATAAATGTGAATAGCTACCAGTTCCTCCTGATGGCATTCCTTGTAATCTAATGGTATCGCTTTCACAAATTTTATTCAGATTTGAAGTAATACCTGCCAACAGCTCATCAGGTTGATTAATTTCTATTGAATCTTTCGCTGCACAACCACCTCCATCTGTAATCGTTACAAAATATTTCCCCGCAGTCAGGTTGTAAATAGAATCCTGACTGGATGTAAAACCATCCGGCCCTGACCATTCACAAACATAAGGTGGTATGAAATCAGTGACATTTACTTTTATGGTTCCAGAACTGTTGTTATAACAGAGCAGATCGGTGGATGTAAAATTAAGCACCGGCCCGTTAATATGGATAAATATGGTATCTGTTGCGGGAGTACATGTACTGTTTAGTGCCAGGCCATTGGCAATGAGGATAAGGTTCACACTGCCTGTTAAACTATCATTTTTCCCCAGATAGTAAGTTGGATGTAACTGGTCGTCGAAATTAAATGTACCGTCTCCTGTGGTCTTCCACAAAATACTACTGTAATTTAATGCTGCGTCGGTGGTCAAGGTAAAGGTTTCTTTCCGGCAGTCGATGAAATCATCTCCGGCATTGGCTACTGGTAAATCAAATACCTTTATCTCTCCATGTTCAAGCGTATCACATCCATGAATGGAAAACTGATAAGTAGACAAAGTATATTTGCCAATCACATTCCAATCGATGTCGATTTCGCTTCCCCATACCGTATCTCCAGGGCTAATGATATCTTTAAATGGTGTTCCTGTAGAATTAGTTATTGAATGTTCATTTCCTGCTAAATCTTTTAAATGCCATTCATAGGTTGAACCTTTTTCTCCGTCAATACGATACGTTCTGGAGGCTCCCACGCACACCGAGTCGATGACATAGTTCTCCTGTGCGGCCAGATTGGCTGCCACAAACAGGGTGAATAATATGTACATCAACTTTCTAAACATCTTTCTGTGTTTTATTTTTCTCCGGTTATCCTCTTTTTTGATAGCGCATCATAATGCTTTTCTGTATCTCATATTTCACAGAGAGCATGGCGTTTCTTCAGAGGATTATGGTATATTTTAATGTTTCATTTTTTGCATAAGCTATGGGTCTTTTACATATATTCTTGAATTCTTGGGTTTTTCATAAACCTCCACATTTGTCTTATCCGGTGCCGGGTAGGAGCGCACAGAACATTGGTCTGTAACTTCCATTACCCAAAATTGTGTTATTCCGGGAGGCAGTGGATCGATGGGGACTACATAATCTGTTTCGGTAGTCCCGTTTAAGTTGATTGTCATTACCTGTGGATTTGAAGCGTCTCCATAAGCATATTTTACATCCCAGGGGCCACGGCCCGTGAGAATAAATTTGAGCTCCAGCGGATCTCCTATACATGCAGAATCTCCCACAATTATAGCTTTAGGTTTGCTTTCCACAACATCAATTAAAAAAAGCAGTAGATTATTGGTACAATTCTCCTCGTCCCAGGCCATTACCCTTAAAAAGTATCGCCCGGCTTCAAGCCAGTTTACCCTAACGGTTGAGCCTTCATAATTTGAATCTTCAAAATAGGTAACCGGGTCAACATCGCCCTTGTCATAGGCAAAGTTTGCAGTTTGGTCTTTGTAAAGATCCCATGTGTACCTGTCTCCTTCTACGTCTACTACACTAAATTCATATGTTTCGCACTGATTGACCACAAAATGCTGGATCGGTTTCTGAGCCATGGCTGGAGCCACAGTCAAAATAACCAGGAGTATACCCGGTAGCCGATAGATGATATGATATATCAGTCGATTCATTCTTTATTGCTTCCTTTCTGCTACTTCTGTGTTTTTCTTTTTACACGGCATTGTAGCAGGTTTCCTAAGCCACTATTCTTCTCGTTTTTTCTTTGCCCGTTTTTTCCGCTCACCCCGCATCCCGGTCGCCAACTGGCGGAACCCGGGATGCGGTGCGGAATGAAAAAGCAAAGTTTATTTGTTAGTTCTTTTGTTCAAATGTTTGAATTGCTGGATCAGTTGAACTAGCAGGTGTGGCAGATTCAATTAAAGGTCTTGGTGTTAAAGTGTAATCTAAGTTATCGTCAAAGTCAACTGGATCACAAGAACCATCACTGTTAGTATCTTCACCTAAATCATTAAGTGAAGTATTCGTGTATTCACTTCCAGATGTTGCTCCTGCATTATACATAGTTCCATTCACGCCAAGATTCAGAGTCAAACTACCAGTCTGTGGATTTTCATTTGAACCATGATCTACTCTAACTCTTACAACTATAGACTCTCCAGTTCCATCATCTGCACCAATAACACCTGTGCTTGTATTGGTACCGGAATGTAAGACTGGGTCTGAACTGGTGTATGTCTCAGTCCCTGTGCCATTGGTTGTTGCAGTAGTTGTATGCCAGTTTGTATTCGCTTCTGCATCTGCAGGATATGCCCATTGCACTTCTATTGGATCTTCAACATCTCCACTGTATGTTGTTTGGAAAGTTGGCATCCAAGAATGAGAAAAATTTGCTGCAGTTACAGAGAAGAATAACCAGTTTTCTCCATAATCTACAACTAGTCCTCCTGCTCCGGAATTTGCAGAAGCATCGTAAACGGCTGATTCGACTGGAGAAACACATTCTTCTGGTGAACTCAATATTGTTCCATCATCTGCAAGAGCATCAAGATCTAGAGTGAAATTAAATATAGGTTGGATTCTGTATACCTCTATATTATCAGTGCATCCAGCCGCATCAACAACATATGTAACAAGTAAGACAGGAGTTGTACTGCCATCAAATGATTTCCATGAGATGCCAACTGTTTCACTTGTGTTGTTAGGTTTGTTATATTCAGTTCCTGATGCAAGTATATAATCTCCAGTGCCATCTCCAGGATCAATGTCTGGACCAGTGATATTATTTAGCGCGGTTATTATATTCGTTTCAGTTGTTACAAACCAGTGTATGTTAGCACCTGTATTTGTAACATTTACATCATATGTATATGTTACTCCAACTTGTGGATGTAAAGCATCAACAGAAGTGGCACAACTTAAAGTTGATACAGGAGCAGATGCTATTGACCCACTTGCGGTCAGGTATGTTACGTAAGGATCCGGCTGACCATCAGCTATTATTGGTGTTGGGTTGTTTGCTCCTGGTGTTTGAGCATAAGAATTTGTTCCGGCAAAAATCAATGCCACTACAAAAAATGTTACGGTTAAAATTTGCTTTTTCATCTTTTTAAAATTTAGAGACTTTTTGTGGCTGCCATCCATGCTTCTTTAAGAAGAAATTTATTAGGATGAGTAGCCTGTAAAAGCCTGATTAGTAAATATAAATTTGTTTCAATCTGTTTTTTTATTCTGTTAAATTCACTCTTGTTTTTAATGGGTTTTAAAAGCTTCCGGATTTTGAGCCGGATTTTCAGCTCACTGAATGCAATAGCATTCCTCTTTTTGTATTGACTTTCCCGCTTGAGGCAGTCTTGCTTGTTTATTCTATTTCATTGCTCCTCCTTTTTTTAATCCACTACACTGTACTCGCCGGAGGGCGGGTAATATACCCATGCGGAATTCCCTCCGATTGCGAGTTACAGGCAGTGAATAGTGAAACACTATGGTTGGATTGGGGCCGGCATCACCCGCAAGCTGCTTAGCGGTATTTTGATGATGGTGATGTTTACAGCTATGCGGGGTGATTGGCCGGAACAATAAACAGATTACTCTTTCCGTAGCGGAGGGAAAGAATCCCTGTTTATGTTGTTTGAATATATTTCTTTCCATGTTTATGTCGTCAGTAGAAAGCATTCCACAATTTCCGGTATCTGTTTCCGGAAGTTTTCTTGTTTTTTGAGTTGCCCAAATCAGCAGCTTAAAGAGTTTTATAAAACCTGTTATATCATTTTGTTTTTTCATTGCTTTCTAATTTTGTTTTGTTATTTGAGGTCTTGGTGTAACTATAATATTCTGCGTTTTTGTTTTTGAAGTATTTCCATTGCAATCTTCTACCCAGTAAGTTATAGTATGGGTGATTTCGGTAAAATACACTCCATCACCAGGGAATTGTATATCGCTTCCATAGGTTGATGGCTGCCCCGTTCCACTTATCGTGGCGTGGGTAAGTGGCGTACCTGTTGGGTTTAGCGGGTCTTTTGTGTCAGAAAAATCAATTTCCCAATGAATGGTTAGTTCTTCTTCCGGGCAACAATTGTCGTTTAAGTCAGTAATATCCAGAGATGTGTTGCCTGCTTCAAAAGTGTAATAGTCCGGACTCGGGTTTTTTATCAGGTTCGGGTCGGTTCCAATGTTTGGATTTGGATTGACCGTGTTATATACAGCAGAAGAGAGCATATCCACACAATTTTTTATATCTGCCGATGTAAATGTGGGAGGAACCGTATCTTTTACCGTTACAGTGTGGGAACAGGTATCGGCACCCGAATTGTTTTTTGCAATCCATTCAATGGAATAGGCCCCCTCTTCGAAAGCAACATCTCCGATAGCTGTTGGTGCCGGCTCGGGAGCATTCCCTGTACTCGTTCCGGTTGTTTCGGTTCCATCGGGAGCAGTAATGGTCCAGCTCCATTCTATGGGAGGAGCTCCCTGCAGAATTGTCGGAGTCCCCGGGTCAAAAGTGTTAATGCAGTCAGCTAATCCGGTATAAACGGTTGTATCCGGCGGACAATTAATTAGTGGCGCTGCATTTACTGTAATAGTAAAGGTGCAACTTAATGTATCCTCATTGGAATCAGCCAGATAGTAGGTAATGATATTGTCTCCTATATTTAGTTGTGAATAAGGAGTTGGTACAAGATGGATTGTATTTTGTGTTGTGGAAGAGGTGTCGCTGGTGGCGCCATGTATTCCCCAGAAAAGGGTGTAATCACAATTATCATCGTGTGTTGGGAGAGGAATGGCTACATTACTTGCATAAGACTTTCCGAAATCTGCTTCTACTGAAAAATCACCAGGGCATTCCAATGTTGCGGGAAGATCGTTTATAACTACTTCTACTTTGCAGGTATCCACATTTCCTGAAACATCAGCAATGTACCAGTTAAATCGGGTTGAGCCAACCGGGTATATTCCGCTGGCATCCGCATCAGAATCTTTGTAAGGAGAGTCATTCCATACTGCATCTATCTCGTTGCATGGGTCATTTTTCCCCGGGGCTTCAAGTACGACAAAAGCTTCGCATTTTCCTGGTTCTGCATCCAGGCTAACTAATGCATCCGGACAGGTAAATGAGGACGAAGGAATGGCAAGATGTTTTGTCCAAATTAAAAATGAACAGGTGTCTTTGTTGCCCGCAGTATCCTCTACTACATATTCAACAATGGTTTGGCCCATATTTAAAGGAACACCGTTTATCGATCCTGTCCCGCTTCCGGTGGTAGCTCCGAACAATGTATAGGTTAAGGTGGTAGTACAATAGCCGTCAAAAATGGGGTCATCTATGTCTGTGAATGTCGTTGTACATTCTCCGGCAGAAATGGTATCGATGACATCATCAGGGCAATACAATACTGGTGGCGGAGGTTCTGGTATGGTAACGGGAATATTCACCGCGGCACAGCCGGCATCATCAGTTACATAGACTAAATAATTACCTGCCGGTAAATTGGTTGCTGTAGCTGTAGTCTGGTTTCCTGCTGCAGCATCCCATTGAAATGTATAAGGTTCTATACCTCCGGCTACTTCTACGAGTGCTTGGCCGTCGGTGGCTGTGTAACACGATGGCGGAGTTACTACAGGAGAAGTTGCCGAGATTGTAAAAGGATCGGGTTCTGCAATATACACTGTGTCGGAAGCCTTACAACCATTCGCATCGGTAACGGTAACCCAATATTTTCCATCGGCCAGATCTACTGCTGTTTGGGTTGTTTGCCCGTCGCTCCATAAATATTCGTACGGAGTTGCACCTGCCGAAACATTGGCAGTAGCTTGTCCATCGGTAAACCCATAGCAGCGTGGGTTTGTTGGCACAATAGAGTTTATCTCCAGCGAGTTAAATATGGTTACATTCATTGTGTCAGATACAGCTTCGCAACTTCCCGAAGGATCGTTTGTGGTTAAAATCAGTTGGGTTCCTCCGGCAGTAATTTCGGCTTCGCTAAGGGTATAGGCGGCATTATGGTCGTTGGGATTATCAAATGAGCCTCCATTTCCCTGCCAGCTTCCCGATGAGGCAGAACCTCCAACGGTACCACTTAAGTAAACCACCGGGTTTGCTGTACACACTTGCTGATCCGGGCCTGCATTAACAGTAGGAGCAGGGTCAACCGTTATGGTGATGAAATCGGGTATTACATCGCAACCATACCCGTCTTTTGCTTCCAGTTTGTATTCTCCGGCATCGGCTAGAGTGATATTGGGAATAATCGGATTGGCCTCTGAAGATGCAAAACCATTGGGGCCAGTCCAGGAATAGATAATAGGTTCCATTCCATGTTCGGCATTGGAATATAAAAACAGTGTATCTCCCTCGCATATAGTATTTTCTGCATACACATCAATTTCCAGAGGAAGAGGATCTAATGTTCCAAAAGAGATATCATCCAGACCAAAGTCGTTTTGATACAACCCAGGTTGAAGATCGCGAATTTGAACCACAGCTGTCGTTGCTGAACCTGAATTCCATGTCCCGTAAAATCGAAATTTGTCTAACCAAGGATTATTGTCCGAATTCGTCCATTCATCAAGTAAGACAGTAGAACCGACTAGTTGCCCATTAATTCTAAATCTTAATTTAGGTATTGTACCGAATCCCTGATAATAAATATTTAAAGCCCAGGCTGAGAAGTAATAATTTGTATTGGGTTCTATTGGAATAGTCTGTTCCCATACTACTTTACTGCTGTCGGTGCCGTCAACAATCATGTAATACCCATCTCCTGAAGTATGGTCGTGAGCCCCTCTGAAGGTTGTGTAATAAGGACGGGCATCCTTTCCAATGCCATAAATTCCTTCTCCCATATAACCACCAGGAGTTGGTTGAAATGTGTAATCGGTTCGGAAAGTATTCGCTCCAGCCGGCCCCATTTCGAAGTCTCCATTTGTTGCTAGTTCATTACTTACGTCCAAATAAGCAGTTGCAGAGCAGCCGTTGGGATCTGTGATTACAACAGAATAGACATCAACTTCATCTATTATAATGTTATCGCTTGTAGCCCCTGTACTCCATAGATAAGTTGCTCCGTTTGCCCCTCCTACTGCAGTTAAAACAATCATTCCATCAATGGCGCAGTAATTTGCAGCAATGCCTGCATCAGGTGACTTTTCTATTGTAACATTAACAGTTGTTGTTGCTGTACAGCCATTCTCGTCTGTTGTTGTAGCGGTATAAGTATTTGTTCCTGCAGGAGGATAAATATCTTCCGTGGCTTCGGAGGTATTGGTAATTGGTATGCCTGAAGTTCCCGGTCCTTCAATAATAGTGGTATAGTTTCCTGTAGTTACTTCGGAAATGATTTCCAGTGACCAATCCTTCAAAGTCCCTTCATTCCAGTAATAATTGTGGTTTTGATAATCCCTGACTCTTAGTTGCCATTCTCCGTCAATTGTTGCTCCATTAAGGTCGCTAATATTTCCTTCTGGCTGAAAAGTTCCGTTAAATGGGGGAGAGCCACCTGTAATACTTGGAATAGAAGTATTATCTGTTCTAAAAATGGTTCCTGAATAATGATTTCCGCTTCCCCCGTTACCTGAGGATAAGTCCATACTTTGCCCTGAAGGAGCTATGAGAGAAACTTCCAGATCTCTGTCGTAATAATGTTCAATATTGATTGTAACAATAACTATATCTGATGTGCTAATTTTTGCGCCAGTTCCTTCAGTTAGTTCAATCGAGGAATTTATAGTTCTGTAATTGGTTATACTTTGGTTAATATTATTTTGGGACCCGGAGAAGCTTTTCTGTGAGGTTTCTCCATTTACTGTGGCTGTTAACCTTACAATTCCTCCTTCGCAAATACTGCTGGAAGGTGAGGCTGTTAGCGAAATGGTCGGGGGCTCGTATACAGTAATTGTGTGAACTGCAGTTGTTGGAGCAGTACAACCTGTTGCTGTAGCATAAATTGTTATGGTTCCTGTGAAATTTGGGGCAAAAGTAACTTCGCCAGTTTGGGCATTAATAGAATTGCCTGCAGTACTGCTTGTCGCATCAATTGAGTAAGTGATGTCCAGTGCATTTGTTGCAGATGCTGTATAAGTTCTTGTGGAGGCTCCCTGGCATACTGTAGAAGAGGAGCCGTCGTCGAATGCAGGTGTTCCCACATCTGTATACACAGTAACTGTTACAGGTTGAATATCGTAACATCCTTCAGGAGTTTCGCCTTTTATGTAATAAATTCCATCTTCTGCATGTTCCGGATCTACAAGAGCCACCGTGCCAAGATCATCTTCCCAGTAAGTGAATGTTAATCCGGGCGTGGAACCTGCTGTAATTGAAGGATCAGAGAGATCAACAGTATTGGGGGCACACACTGGTGCAGGAATATTTATTACTACTTCTGGTTCGGGGATGATGGTAACATGTACAGGTAAAATTTCATAACACCTTGTAATTGGATTGGTTCCTTTTATATAGTATGTCCCGGAAGTTGCCATTTCCGGAGTATTATACGAATAGATTCCTGCCGCGTCTTTCCAGTAAGTGTAAGTTAGCCCTTCCGTTGAACCGGCTGTAATTGCTCCATCAGTGAGATCTACTGTAGCAGGAGCACAAACAACATCAGGGTCTGTTATAACCAATGAAAGTTCAGGCTGAACCGTAACTGTTGCATTAATTGCAGGTCCGGTACAGCCATCCTTTTCCGGCCAAATATGGTAAACAACGGTTGCCTGGCTGGAAGTGGTATTCACTAGTGTTTGCGCTATGCTGCCGGCAATAATGTTTGTACCATCACTAACACCTGTAATACTTCCGGCGGGAGTTACAGTTGTGGTCCAGTTAAAACTGGTTCCCGATGTGGAGCTGGAAAGCTTTATGTCGGTTTCATGTCCCGAGCAAATGGTTTGTGATAGAGGAGCCACCGATAAGTTTGGCATAGGTTTTACCAGAACGTCTATTGAGCCGGATACCCCCATACAGCCTTCCAGACGCGGAGTTATTACAACAGTTGCACTTCCCGGAACCGTGAGATGAGAAGGAATTTCCTGCACTAACTGCTGATCAAACAAACCAATGGCAAGTCCTCCCGAAATGTCAAACAGAACTTTTGAATTCGATCCGGTTAACGGAATTGCATCGGCCATTTCTCCCTGGCAGTAAGTTAATGAACCGGGGAGGTTGAGTATTCCTGCAACCGGGCGAACTGTTATCGTAAATGTTTGAGGTGTCCCATAGCAATCAGTGCCGCCGCTGGAATAAACAGGGGTTACTTCAATTTGTGCAGAAATGGTGCTGTTGTTTGGATTTTGGGCGTTGGAAAGGTCTATATTTCCTGTTCCCGTTGCAGCGAGTCCAATGTCGGTATTGTCATTTGTCCATTGGTAATTTGTTGCCGTGCCTGTAAAATTGATTTGGATAGCTTCCTGATAACATACCGTTCTGTTTCCCGGATTGTTAACTGTTGGAATGGGATTGACTGTAACAGTTGCTTCCGAGGAATAGGTTTCGCTACATGCACCACTACTTACAACTACTCTGTAAGTTGTTGTTATCGTTTTGTTTTTGGCTGTGTAGGTGGAATTCGCATTTGCAATATCGGTCCAGGTTGTACCATCTGTCGTAGCCTGCCATTTCCGAATGGTTCCTACGTGTCCGGATAAGGTGAGTACTGTTGAGTTCGTCCCGGAGCAAACGGTTGCTTCTCCTGTTAATGTGCCTCCCTCGCTTGTTGGGTCAACTGTTATTGTTGCAGAACCATTAATTTCTGTTCCTGCACAGTTGGCATCATCTACAGCAGATATTGTATATACGCCAGCTTCTGAAACATTGAAAATGTATGGGGTGCTGCTTATGTTGTTCACAGTTACATCATTTGCTCCATCCTTTTGGTAGGTTAAAGACCAGGGAGCGGTACCAGTAAGTGCAATGGTTACAGGTGTTGATTCTCCATCGCAGATGGTATTATCTCCACTGATTGTTGCCGAAGGTGTGGAGTTCACATTTATTTCGTAAGCTGCTGTGACTGTTTCTGAACTACAAGCACCTGTTCCTGTTACTGCCATGGTTAATGTAACTGTCTTTCCTGCATCCGCAACATCGGGAGAATAGGTGGGGGTAAGTGTTGTTTCTCCAGAAGTAATAGAGCCTGTCCCGTTTTCTGTCCATTGGATAGTTCCATTTTCGGCATAAGCGTCACCGGTTCCTAGTGTATAACTCTCATTTTCGCATATGGAAGCAGAGCCTGATGTTGTTGCGATTGGGAGCGGAATAACTGTAATGGTGATATCATCGGAAGCGGTAAGTCCGTTGCCGTCGGTTACAGTTACTGTGTATGTGGTAGATATTGCTGGTGTAACTGAAACACTTGATGTTGTTTCAGAAAGTCCTGTTGGAGCTGATGTCCATGAATATGAAAAAACAGGGTCTCCTGTTGCATTAGCCGATAATAGCGCGGAGGTACCTGCACAGATAGTCTCGTTATCTGCTGAAATAGTTACCACAGGTTCGCTCATTGCCGTGAATTCCAGTGATTGGTTTGCCCCGTTAATAGTAATGGAACTGGAATTTATTGTCGCTCCAGTGAGCGCTGTCCATGTTGATGTTGAATAATTGCCAACAATAAAGTCTGTTAAACTTCCTGTTACATCACTACTTTGAAAAGCTGCATTAACATCATATTCAGGATTGCTAATTTCATTGGTTGTAATCTTCCAGTAACGCTGCAGGAAGTTGGTAGAATTTTCATTTTCAGGATGCTTGGAATCAAAAGTTTCCAGTTTTATCGATGCATTAGAATTTATCGTGCCGCTATTGAGAATGACGGAAACCGGGATCGAATTTCCTGTTTTTGTAACCAGCTGAAAATCATAGGTTCCATATGATGAAATAAGTCTTTCCAGCACAAGGTTGGTATTGTTTGCTGTTGTAATATTGGGAAATGGAATTTCGCTACTTAAGTTGTATGTTTCCTCCGAACCTGTTCCGAAATTTAATGTTCCTCCAGAGAAATTTTTATTTCCTCCAATTCCGTTTCCAATAAACAAATCCAGTGCTCCTGAATTGTTTGGACGTAGAAAGTTGATTGTTCCGGCAGTCATTGAAACATCGGAACTTAGACTCAGATTAAATGTAGCTTTTGACGAATTGCTATGCCCAACTGTATTTAAATTAATTGTTCCGCCTGATATTTCTGCATTTCCTCCTGAGAGCTCCAGTCTTCCAGCAATGTTAACCGTCCCGCCATTAATATCAAAAGTCCCCGAGTTTTTTACAACAATACTATTTCCTGAATTTGTTCCAATAGTAATGGTGCCGTTATCAACTTGCAGCATACCTTCGTTTTCGATTGAGAATGCACCGCCTGTAAAATTGCCTCCGTTAATAAATAATCCGGCATCGTTTGCAATTGTGAATCCTGTATTGTAGGTGCATAAAACATTGGCTCCACTGTTAACCTGCAGTGTTCCTGTCGTTAAGGAAATATTGCCGTCAAACTCGATATTGCTGTTTATTTCAAGTGCATTTCCAATCGTTCCTTTATTGAGTATAAAATCTTCAAATATTGTGTTAGATGTACCGTAAATTGCAGTTGTAGTGTTGCCTGTGAATTCTATGATTCCATTGGTTCCTCCGTCATATCCTCCATTATTGGTCCAGTTGCCACTCAGGCTTAGTTTTGTATTGCCTGAATGATTCAGGTTCCCCTCTATAGTAATGTTTTTACACTGAGAGTCAACGTCAACAGTAATTGTTATTCCGGAAGGAATAGTTACATTATCATCAGGTGTAGGAATGGCTCCTCCCCAGGTGTTTGGATCGCTCCAGTTTCCGCTGGCTTGTGCTGTTATTTCAGCTGCTCCCGATTTTAATATAGCAGTTGGTTCTTTTTGAAAGCTTTTTTGTTCGGAAGAAATAATGTGAATATTATGCTTCGTTGTAACACTATTCCCATTAACATCTGAAATCTCATAGGTACGGGTGATGGTGCGGGGGCAAAATTCTTTGTCAGAGGTTTTAGATAATAAGCGAAAGGTACTCAAATCTACTTCGCAATTATCAGTAGCAAAACCACCTGCAGTAAGAAATTGCGTAAAAGTTTGCAATACAGGAGGAATGGCATCTTCACAATAAATTGTAATATCTTCAGGTTCTTCTACTTGAGGGGGCTCATTCTCTTTTACAGTTATGTTGAAAGATAATGTAGCACTTTGGTTCCCCATAATATCAAATGCATTGTAATTTACGGTAGTTATCCCAACTGGAAACACTGTCCCTGGGCTTTCTGATGCATTTATCATGATTTCTTCTTCTGGTGGCTATTTCGGTCTGACTGTGCCACACTTTTCGGTTGAAACCGTGCCACTTTGAGAGATGGTGCAATTATACAAAAAAATTAATTTTCATTCTTTAATATTCCTTTTCTCATGGATTCTCCTTTTAGGTCAATCCGGTGAGAAGAGTTAACGATCCGGTCGAGGATTGCATCAGCGATAGTGCCTTCTCCGATAATATCATACCAGACAGAAACCGGTATCTGTGATACAACAATTGTTGAAGTTTTGTTGTACCTGTCGTCAATAATATCCATCAAGGCCTCACGACTGTTATTATCCAGTGCCTGCAGGCCAAAGTCATCGAAGATGAGCAGGTTTATTTTCTGCAGCTTACTGAGTTCTTTCAGGTAAGTACCGTCGGTTTTAGCCAGTTTCATCCTTGCAAACAAACGTGCTGTGTTTGAATACAGGGTTTTTAACCCGTTAAAACAAGCCTGGTGCCCAAGTGCCTGTGCCAGGTAACTTTTACCAACACCCGAAGCCCCGGTAATTATCAGGTTTTCTTTACGCTTGATAAAGTCGAGTGTTGCCAAACGGTTAAACATGTTGCGGTCGAGATTGCGTGCCGGTTCAAAAAGCACTTCCTCTACGCTTGCTTTTTGTCGGAAGGCAGCTTGTTTCAACAGCCGTTCGATTTTCTGATTTTGCCTGCTTTCCCATTCATGGTCGGTAAGCAAGGCCAGGTACTCATCGGGCGTGAGTTCTTGTAAGCCGTTGTTTTTTACATGTTGTAAATGCAGGTCGGCCATTGCGCCAATGCGCATCTGCCTGAGTTTTTCAACTGTCTGATTGTTGTTCATATTATTAAAATTTAGAGTTATTTATAGGCCGCTGCCCCGCGTAAGTTGCTGTGTGCAGGGATATGCGGGATATTGCTGTTTTCTTTCAGGAAAGGAAGTTTGTCTTGTTTGTTTTTTAAGATGTTGCCAATGCGCCTGTAAGAATGGGTACCGGCAAGCAGGGCCAGTTTGCAGGCATTGTCTAAACGCTCTGAACCATAAGCTTTATGCAACTGGATAATGCCCATGGCACTTTTATAAGCCGTTTCCGGATAGTCGCAGCCGGTAACCAACCGGTCAATAAGTGTCAGTACATTTTCTCCGTGTTTTGCAGCCATGCGCTTAAAGAAATCAGGGCTCCAATCGGTTCGTGCCCGGTGCGTACTGCTTAAATGGTTTTTAATAGTATTATAACTTCCCATGGTGTAGTTACGTTTATGAAAGGTAATACGCTCGTGGTTATAATATACTTCCACGGTGGATGCAGTATAATGGATGAGTGTTGACTTGCCGATGTAGCGGTACGGAACGCTGTAATAGCTTTTCTCCGGAGAAAAATACACATAGCCAATCTTCTGTACTTTTGCCCTGCGGTAATCTTTCATCTGGTAAACGGTGTCGGGAAGTGGTTTAAGGTAAGCACGTTCCACGGATTGAAAAAGCTCCCTGCGACTGGCTTGTTTTCGTTGGAACAACAAGTTGTTATAGTCTTTTAAAAGTTCTCTTATCTTGCGGTTCAGGTCGTCAAGTGAAAAGAAATCCATGTCTCTTAGCGGGTAATAGATACGCTGATAGGCAAGGTTAACGGCATTTTCAACCAATGCTTTATCTTGCGGGGCATAACTGCGTGTTGGGTTGATAACACAACCGTAATGACAGGCAAAGTCTTTAAACGTACGGTTTATCTCCGCTTCGTATTTGCTTGCACGGGTAACTGCCGATTTTAAATTGTCCGAAACAATAGCTTTAGGTACACCTCCAAAGAACGAAAGGGCGCGGGCAGTACAAGCAATAAGGTCTTTGCGTTTTTGGCTTAAACAGGCTGTAACATAGGTGTAATGACTGTTGGGCAGGATAGCGACAAAAACTTCTACCGGGATAAACTCTCCGGTTTCTTTATTGGTGATATGCAGTTTCTTGCCTGCAAAATCAATGTACATCTCCTTTCCGGCCTCATGTTCCAGTTTCATCGAGCCTTTCACCTGGTCGTATTTACGGTGGTAATGTTCCATGAACTGGGTGTAGCTGTACGGCCTGGAAACCTGGCTGCGGTATTCCTGGTAATGGTACATAAAGGTGAAACCGGGATGGTTGCGTTGTTGGTTCACTTTGTCAAACCAGGCCATCAACTCGTCGTACCGGTTGGTAATAAGTGTGGTGTGTGCCGTAAAGAGTTCCCCCAACTGGTGAGGAGTCATTGCCAGAAGTTCCCTGATACTGTAATCGCTGGCCCTTGCCAGTTTAATGTAATTATTGACTGTGTTGCGCGAGATACTCAAAAGATCGCCAATCTGCCGGTTGCTTACCCCGTCGTTATGCAACGATAAAATCTGTTTTAAATCCATCGGATCAAGTTTATTTGCCATATCCAGAAAAAAATCTGCGATATAGCTGTTTTTACCTGATCTCCCAAAGTAGCACAAAACGAACCGTTAGAGTAACCGGCCCGGCTCAGGATGGCACAAAACGAACCGAAAATATCCGATTTTTAGCTACCCGGTGGCACAGTTTGAACCGAAATCAATGGCACAAACCATTCCGAAATCGGTGGCACAAAACGAACCAGAATAGCCATCTGGAGAGCAGTTGTCACTGGCACGCGGTTTCTGCCAGTAAACATGCGCTGAGCATTCACCAGGTGTTGATACAACTGTTATATCTGAAGGAATATTTATTAACCTTGGTACCTGGTTATCGATGATGGTGACAGTAAAAGAGCAGGTTATTATATTCGAAGAATAGTCTTCTGCCGTATAAGTTACGGTGGTTATTCCTTCATTAAAATTGTATTCATTTATCTGATTGATTCCTGTCGTTTTTGAGGCATCAGTTGTGGATCCTGTCATTTCCCAACTGAGGCGGGTTATGGAGTTTTCCTGATATTGCACATTTAACCCGTCGGATATATAGCTGGAACAGGAGTTAATATCTGTGTAGGTAGAAATATTCCCGGGGCAAAGAATTATTACTTTATTTTGCTGTTTGTTGTTAGATGAGTTCTTAGGAATGACAAAATCCACTGAATTATCTGTGTAATTCAATGTCAATTCGTTGTATGAGTGCATCCTTCCTGGATTAGATTCCGCTTTTTCTAATCCTAAGAATGAAACCAAAAACAATACAACGAACACAATAATGACTTGTGTGTCATTGTTTTTTGTCATCACCATCACCATCTTTTCTGCATTGGGAAATGCAGACCAATTAAAATACGTCCACCTAAATCAAAATATCATTTCCGCTTAATGATATTTCTTTTCAAAAATCAGATTAATAAATAATCTTATAATCAGTCTTGTATTATTAAATATTTTCATATTTAATATGGGTTCATATACAAATATAAATAAATTTTGAAAAAATGCAATTGTTGCAGTGAATTTATTGAAAATCAGCAATAAATGATAAATGAAGACGGAATGCTCCTAGAAGTATTTTGCTCTTATATAGCTCCTTCCATAAAAATCAATGTCGTATCCCAAAGTTATTTCATATGTCCCGTATTGGTAGGGGTAAACTTCGTTGTATGTGGCATCAATAGCAAATCCCAGTCGAAGATTTTTATTAAGAAATAGTTGAGAGGTTAAACATATGGCATCTCCGGAACGTACCATAGCCCCAAGCCATATCCTTTCGCCAATAAGAAAATTAGCAGCAATGTCAAATTGCAAAGGTGTGCCCTGGCTCGCTCTTATCATTGCAGTTGGTTTGAAAATGGTATTGTTCATAGAAATAAGCCTGAAAACATAACCGCCGGTTAAATAGAACGTTCTTATTTCTGCCAGAGAGGAGTAATTGTTTATGTTTGCCTTAAAATTGTTCTCAATTATTTTGGGTACAGAAAGACTAATGTAATAATTCTCTTGATATAAAAGGGCTCCCACTCCAAAGTTGGGCAGAAACTTCAGGTCAATATCCTCACCAAAAGCAGGATCGTAATAGTTGTCAGGATAAAGTTGGTATTGGGTCAGTGGATTTTTATAATTCATAAATCCAAACTTGAGCCCTAAGCGTAATCTCGTCTGTGGAGTTAAAGATACTTCGAATGAATAATCTCCAAAAACACTGAATCTGTTTTCGAGGGCAAAATGGTCGTTTATAACGTTAAGTCCAATTCCTACAAATTCATTTTTTAGAGGGGAATGTAATGAAATAATTTCTGTTAGAGGTGAGCGATCGATACCAGCCCATTGTTTCCTTATTAAGGTTGAAAAACCAATTTTCTCCCACATCCCGGCATAAGCAGGATTTATAGATTGAAGGTTAAACATATATTGTGTAAAAATAGGATCTAACTGAGCCTGGCTTCCTATGGATATGAGCATAAGAAGTAATCCTATTTTTAGTTTTCTATGAATTTGTTTAACCATCACCACCGGCTTCAAAATTCGTATTTCAAACTACATCAATTACGATCAATAGAATGGTCTTTTTCCTGAACTATTGTCTTTGTGTCGAGTTTGTTGTGTCCTGCATCCAAGGTTAAAAATATTAAAAATTGTTGTAATTGCATTTATTTCTTTAAAAACATTGGAGTGTTTAGATGAGAATGCTCTGTTTTAGGAGCGGATATATTGATTATTACAGACTATTTCATTGGATATGTGGAAACTGCTGGTGATAAATTTTAGTTCTGGTGGCTTTGCTTATGGTAATGTTTTGAAAATCGACTTCGAATTGGTTGCATAAAAAAAAGCCTGCGAAATATGCAAGCTTTTCTGTTGACCCAAGCGGAGAAGTATCGAACTATTTAGCGAAAGATTATGAAGCAATATTGAATTTTATGAACGCCGAGACACAGAAGAAAAAACTCAAATTATAACTTTTGATGTTGTTTTTAGCCAGCTCTTAAAGTTTTTGTAACTATCTGGTGTCTTTTTAGTCATTTTCTTTCAATTTACTACAGTTTTCTGTTAGTGTTCGTGCGTTGGGACAGGCATATTATTTACTTTACTTGCTTTTTATTTTTTTTAGCGTATTATCAGTTAGAAAATATCGTCCTGTTTTTGCAGCTCCCCTAAACTCAACAAAATTGATAGTTTTAAGGATTTGTAAATATCTCTGAATTGTTCGATGAGATTTACCAACTGCATCAATTAGTTCTTTTATCGTAGTTCCTTCATTATCATAAATTTTTGTTACAATGTCATTTAGACTGCTATTTACAGCGTCATTTACAACGCCAATTAGGCCGTCATTTACAGCGTCATTTACAGCGTCATTTACAGCGTCATTTACAGCGTCATTTACAGCGTCATCTGTTTGAGCAGTAACAGCAACGCCAGAATAAGTAAGTGTTGTCACGCCTGTACTCGTAACCCATTTAGGTTTTGGATAACCTTTACTTTCACAGTCTTCAATCATTAATACAGTTCCTCTTCCTATTTTCTCTATCATTTGACGAAGAAAACAGATATGAGCGATATCTGGATTTCTTGGAACAGACAAATGATTTTTAGTTAAATCATTTGGAGTATAACCTCCATATAATTCTCCAGAATTGGTAATTTCTAAATGTGTTGGATAAAAAGCAATAAAAACAGTACCAGATGAATTTGAATAATCTCTATGAATTAAAGCATTCATTAATCCTTCCCTCAAAGCCATCTTCGGAAACCCCAAATCTTCTCTTAGCCATTTTCTGTTAGTAAATCTACTTTTAGTCGCAATATTGACATCAAAAAATTGTAATATTTCTTCAATATCTCTAAATAAATTTCCCTCAAAAAATTTATCATAACTGTAGTTGTTTGATGTTTTCCCACCACTAAACACTGTTAAACGAACTCTACATTGAGGTAGGTATTTCGTAGGCTCTTTGGCAAACAAAACAACCGCAGCATTAGTTAAATGACCATCTCTGTATAAGCCATAATAAGTTAAAAATTCCTCTATCTCTTTTTCAGAAAAAAGTTTTCCTCGCCCATATTTTGTGAGGTCCTGAATGGTTTTACGAATTTCTAATTCATCTAAATCGTCCAAATCTAATCCGAGAGCAGGTTGACGCTCCCAATGCAATTCCGTTTTTTGTCTCTCCAAGATTAAATTTGATATATCACGTGAAGTTGCTTTTACAGTCTTGTTTTTTTTCCTAAAAAATATTTCTCCGTCAAAGATATATGGAGGCTTTGAGCCATTCCAAACTTTGACCATCAATACATTCTTTACACCTATTTTCTCAACAGATACTGTAACTGGAGCTTCTGGAATAATAGCTCGAAACAAATATTGTTTTAATTCACTTTCATACTTTTCTGCATTAGGCAAACCTATGACTTTGCCATCATCCTGCACTCCTAAAAGTATGACCCCACCTCCTACATTCAAAAAAGCACAAAGAGTTTTTGCAATATCTTCTTTACGAACTACCTCTTTAAATTCAAGCAGCTCGCTTTCTCCTTGTTTTATAAGGTTTTTTATGAGTTGTTCGTCTTTCATTGTTGTAATGCTTTTAATCTTGCTAATTCATCTAAGTCAGTTTTCAGTCGATTGATGTCTTTAAATTCAGTCTCAATGAATTTCATCTCATCTCCATCAAAATGTCCAAATTCATGTGCCCATCTTCTTTGCTCCATTGGCTGTCCATCTTGTATCGCTTCATTGTACATATCAATAATTCGAACATCTTCAAAAACTGGTGTTTTAGCAAATTGAAAATCTGGATTACGAACTCTGTTTTTTATATCCGTATACATATACTGAGCTAACAATTCACGGGCATAGCGAACTGAATAATGACTTAAAAAACCTCTTGGTTTATCTTGTTCAATAGCTCTTGCAAATTCTTGATGAGTTATTCCTGAACCATATCTTGGCATAATTATTCCGAGAAAGAAGTCACAATCATCTACAGCTCTTAGACAAGCCTCAGTGTTAGACACACCCGGCGCGACATAAACACTTCCAATATGACTGTTTAACACCCGGTATTCATATTGAACCGTCTTGTAGCTTTCAATAGTAGCACATAATACCCTAAGGTCTTTTTCAAAACCATAGACTGTCGATGATACCATTATTTTAATTACTTCTCTAGGCATTTCTGCTATTGTTTCGAATTATTCAATTTCGTTAATTAGACTTACCTAACTTTTTGATAAAAATATCATTCCTTCTTTTTGCTCTTTCATAAAGAGTAGAATACTTGATTACCTCAGTATACAACGAGGCATCGCCATTTGTGAAAAATCCTGGTACTTTTTTGTGTGGTCTAAAAAGATAATCAAAGTGATATGCTTCTTCAAAATCGCCATCGTTAAATCTTACATCAATTGGGTTTATTTTCTCTCCTATTAAATATCCATAAAAAGTATTGAATCTGAATTTTGAATTGGCGAAATTCCATATTAGCGAAGCATAATTGGTTATTTGAGTTAGGTGGTCTGAAACGTTAACTTCTGGATTTTTAAATTCAATTATGATACATTTTCCCTCGTCAGGGAACAAAAGAATATCAGGACGTTTTGCGTACCTATTTTCATTCAGGGAGATTCTAAATTCCTCTTCTTCTTGTGTCAAATGTTCTCGAAGTAGTTTTTCTCCGTTGATTTCTACATCTTTTAATATTTCTTCTGATGTTCCTCTGAAAAAAATAAAATCCTCATTTACAAGCCATAAGTCACTTTCTTCAGAATTTGACGTAGTTTGTTGAAATATGAGATTATGTAGTAATTTCTCGTCTTTATTCCTGTCTTCATTAACCTGTACTGTTAGTTGCTTTTTGTTTATTTTATTAAATAATTCCAAGACAAGTTTTCTTCTTGCAACGTAATGGGTTAATGAAACTTTATTCTGAATGGGTATTGACCTTACTAATTTTTGAACTTCTTTTTCAAGTTCTTCATGATAATTTGGTGCAGTAGTGTCAAGTTTGTCTAAATTATCTATTGTTTCTTTAATAGATGCATCTATTGACGCTGTTTTTTTTGCTTCTGCCTCATAGAATTTTTCTAGTATCTTACTCTCACTGTCATTGATTGATATACTTATTTCTTTTGCGGCTTCATCATCAAGCAAGAACATTTCCTTTAACTTTTCTAATTGTTCGATATGCTCTTGTTTCACTTCTTCAATCTCGGGGTACATTGTGCTAATCTTACTATTAACACCAGATTGAATATCTTCAAGTATAATTTCCTCGCCACTAAACAAATTAGCATTCTTTGTAAAGTTATCGAGGGTAGGAATATTTAAAATACCTCTCATATTTGTATCTCTAGAATCAATATAGTCACTTGAAACAAGAAACATATATTTAAAACCCTTGACATGTTCTCCTTTTGGTAGACTTTCGAGGCATACATCAGATTCTTCAACAATTTCTCCTTTTGAGATAAGTTTCAAATCATTATTTTCAAGAATACTATTCTTAATTCTAAATGCATCTATTTTAAATTCTTCTGTTTTTTGAAGCTTCTCAATTGATTTTCCGCTTGATGCAATCTTGGAATATGGCAATTCAACCAATTCTGTTTTATCAATATCTGGTATATCGTTTTGATTTATAGAAGTTTCAGCTTTGAATTTGGATTGAACAAAGAACTTAATTATAATTTGAGGAAGATTATTCTTATTATGGCAAAAATAATGGATATAACGTTTAATGAGTTGCTCTTTTAACTCAATCTCATCCAACTTATTGTATATATTACTATGCTCTAATAATGTATTAAAACTAATTGTAGTTCCTGTCTCTTGTGGCTTTATTTCTTTGCAGTATTTGTGAATTACTATTGAATTTTTATCTAAGAAAGGTTTCTTTTTTGAAACAACAAATTCTCTTTTAAAGTATTTGTTTTCTTGATTGAAGATGCTATTTATTATGGTATTATCAAAATAATGAACATATTGAATTCTTCCAGAACCAAGATTTTTAAATCCTTTTGAGGAATCTTTATATGTATTAAATCTGATAAATTCCTCATCAGTAAAACCAATACCATTGTCAGAAATTGTTAATCCACTAAAATCATGCGTTTGTAGCGTATTTTCAGTTGAGAATATTTTTATTTCGATTTTACCGACAAAAGAGTTATCCAAAGCAGTCTTCATTTTAATTGCTTCAAGAGCATTAGTAAATGCTTCAAAAATGGGTTGTAAGGCTGTTTTTGATTTTTTAATATCGTGCAAAATACCTGTAAACGACAAATCTCTTGCTGTTATGTACTGATTGTCCTGATATTGTGTCATTTAGTCTATGAAATTCTTATTTATTGTTCATCTTTCAAATTATCAAAGATACCAATTTTTAAAAGTGAGATGGCAAGAAAACAGCTCTTTTGCAAACTTTGGTTTAGTGTTGATTTGTGTGGTTTGCAAATGTGCTGTTTGATGCGTTGGCTGTTCTTAGCTAATTTCTCTTTCTTTTAGCAGCAATTTGTCAATTGATTTTTTGTCTTTTTAGTTGACGGGGAATTGGTCGAGTACGTGAAAGTCTCCCGACATAGGGCTCTTCATTAAGGCGGTACTCTTCGGCTCCTACATTCACACCTGATATAATCGTGCTATATCTTTTCTCAAACGCTCAGTACCACGCTTATTAAATACAGCACTCTTAAGTGGTTGATTCCTCTTTTGCAAAATGACACTGATGATTCATCCTTTTTATATGGATTCCACCACCTCAAATATAGTATTATACAATGAATTTTACTTTGCCGATTCATTGCTTCTCGTCACAGACTATGAGGTCGTGGGGGTATATGAAGTATGACTGTCCGACCGATGACGAGGCCGATACGCGATTCGACAGCATCGAATCGCTACAAACTCCGCCATTCCAATACCACGTGTGTGCAGTTTTTTAAAGCTTACTATTCAATATTTCATCATATATATGAAGTTGTAATTGCTTTTCAGCAGTTTTCGGCTCCAGATAACGTTTCATATCTTCAAACACTGAATCTAAATCGTTTAAGCTTTTATCGGAGTAAATCAATGTATATATATTGTACTTCATAAAATATTTTCTCATTTTGCTAATTTCCTTTTCAAAGTTTTGACTAGCTTCTTGATTAACTATTTTTTGAGTTTTTTTCTTAATTCCTTTTAATTGTCCGTGAGAGGACCAAGGGGATAATTCAAATCCAATTTTATTTAAGTTCTCACTTTGTATTATCATAAAGTCAAGTCGATGCTCGTGTTTTTTCTGGATTCCTTTATATCTAAACTCTGGTATAAGTAAGGGAATTGCTTTGGGATGCTCATGATTGAGAACAAAATTTGAGTATCGTTTTGCAATTTCATATTCATATTCTGACCCAGAATTTCTCACAATAACATTTTTGAAGAATTTTAAATATTTGTCGATGGATTCAAACTCAAAGGTCTCTCTGGTAAAAGGAACTAAAATCCCTGTTTTTAAGACATGTCCAATACTCCAGTACTTTTCTTGAAAGTGACGAATTTCACTTTTATCATTCTCCCAATTTGTCCCGTTAAATCTCGGAGATATTAGAATTCCATAATCTGCATTATTTTGGCCAATCCAAATCTCAGACTCCTCTATTTTAGGTTTTGCTTTTGTGTGTGCGTTAATATTTCTAAGAAACGTCCTTTGAAGGAATAGATATAAATACTTTCTAAAAATCGAATTTTCTTGGATTAGTCTGTAAATAAGGTACTTGGTGTTGTCTGTATCTCTGTATTGTTTTGGTATTTTTATTATTGCTTTTTGAAGACCTGCTAACCATTTTGTTACATACTCTTCCTCCGAATTAATAATTTCATTTCTAACATCAATGAAGTATTCATTTTTGTGACCTATTAACCCATGAAGAGATTGCTCTTTTTTTATACCAGTTGATTCTAGTACGTCAGGAAGTAGGGTTTTCAATTTTAAGCTTATTTCCTTATCCCTTTTGTTTATTGCTGTTTTTTCAGGGTCTCTTTTGGCCATCTATCATAAAAGTGTTAGCAGTTATACTCTTTTTAATTAAATGAAATATTTGACTGTGAATATTTCTCAAAATTGCGCTATATATCGTAGGTAGGGTTGTTATTTCGCTTTTCTCAATTTGTTTATCGGTCGTAATTATAAAAATATTGTCCAGTAGATTTTTATACTTCATATTTCATAACTTTAGTCGCTATCTGCCAATATTCTGCAAAATTAATCACAGTTTGTAGACATCTATAACGCCATAGAGCATGTGCCTGTAAAATAGCAATTTAAGGGAAAGCCCTTAAAGCGGGTAATGGCTTAGAAACGAGCGAAACTCTTTGATTTGCGTTGTTTTACATTCTTTCAAATAACTCTATTCCCCAAAATTAAGGATTAAAAAACAAACTCGGGACAGGTAATGTGTTAGAAAAGAGCAAAATTCTTTCTTCTTCTTCTTTATTTTTTCATCTCTAACCTTACCCTTCAGCCCAGGAATGTCGGTATACAATTTTATCGTACTTATGAATACAAGAAATATATCTCATTCAGCTATACCTTTACGGTACCTTTTTATACATTGACGCAACTTTTATGGAGAAAGAAACATCTATACCAAACTATGAACGAGTATATTTTCAATCATCCGAAACATAATTTTACCACAAGGGAAGAGGATATAGTAACCTTAAATCATTTTAAGCAACTACTTTCTGTGATTTCAAATTTATCCGATATTGATGCTTATGTACTAAATTACAAGGAAAATACATTTGAATACATTACCCCGGGAAGTCGGTTACTAAAACTTACGTCGGTAAAGGCACCAAAAGCATTAGGTTTTGATTATTACAAAGAGGTAGTACATCCCAAAGACTTTGAATTTCTAATTAAGATAAATAGAACCGGGTTTGATTTCTTTTATAATTTACCGATTACCAGAAGGAAAAATGGTTATATAACGTATAATTTCAGGATAAAAAACAAAAATGGGAAATACCAAATTGTCAATCATAAATTGACCCCTCTCCAACTCACAAACGAAGGGGCAATAGTTTATTCCTTATGTGTCTTAAGTGAACCAACGAGTGATTCTCCCGGAAATGCTTATGTAAAAATGAATGATACTTTAAAAGTCTATGAATTTTTGCCGGATAAAATGAAGTTTGTGGAAGTTGTTACCCAAAAGCTTTCTCAAAGATTATATGAACTTTTAAAGTTTGCAAGCCAGGGGAAAAAAGCGAAAGAAATTGCGGAATTGATGAGGATTAGTGTTAACACAGTTAAATTTCATAAAAAAACAATTTTTGAAAAAACCGGAACAAAAAATATTGCAGAAGCCATTCAGTGGATGAATAACCAAAAATTGATGATGCCCTCAAATGATTTGTAGATAAATCCGGGGTAAATTATTCAAATAAGAACCTTATTTTAGAAAAATACTTATTAATTGTATCAAGATTAATATTTTCCATTCTTCTCTCAATTTTCCGCCCATATCATTCAATTTTTTGTAAGAAATAATCAATTCCTGAATTTTTGAGAACACAACCGTAACAAGGCTTTCAAGCCCTATCTTTCTACCTTCTTCTTTGAGCCATGTATTAATTTTTGTTGCCGGTCGAAAATGAAACCCTTGCCATTATTCTTAAAAGGGATTTTTTCATCTTAAACCAGTTGATATATCTTTTGAGGTGAAAATCTATACACATGGGCAAATATTATCAAATTCCCTTTTCCTGTTTATATTCAATAAACAATAAGCTTCGTTGTTCTTATATCTTTTTAGTATGCCTGTATCATTATCCATAACGGTTATGGAAATAATGATACAAGTTAAGAATGTAAGAAAATTCAGAATAAAATACCCTCGCATCTATCTCAATCCGAGGGCATTTTTTTAAGGCTTCCTATCGGGTTCTCCAAATCGTTGGTACAAATCACGATAGGATTTCTTTAGAATCTCATCCATATTGTTTACTCCAGTTGAGTCTATCATATGATTTGCACTTTTGAGATCCTTCATTAATCTATCATAATAATGTTCAGAAAGTCCTATACTGACAAAAGAATCCTTGGTAATCGCAAATTTTAAATGGTTATCAACGACAATAAGATTTTCGGCAATTGTTTTTATTAATAACAACGTATCCCCTTTTAAGGAATCTATACCTAACTGATGTATCGTTGAGCTGCCATCATTGGCGTCAATGGTTGTTGTTTGCTGAACACTTTTCGTTTCTCTATTATTATTAAAACAAGATAATAAAGTAAAAACACAAATAATAAATAGAACAACTTTCTTCATAGACTTGATTTATTTAAGAAATTCCTTCATAAGTTGCAGTACCCCCATTTGAATCGGTTGTACTAAATGCGACCTTAATATAGTCATTTGAAACATATAATGGAACATCTACTGTTGTATTTGACCCCAAAGTTCCAATAGCCGTTTTGCTCTGCCATGAACCAGAAGAGTATGTTTTGCAAGTGTAAACAGGAGTTAATGCTGCATTTGACCGGCATCTAAAACGAATTTTTGCAGTATTGTAAGAAGCCCAGACAAAACCACTCTGTGCCTCTTCTGTCCCATTTGTTGTCAAGGTTCCTGTAGGAGCCGATAATAATGTAACTTTGGGGTCTTTAGGGTCAGTTAATGATAATACATGTTTGGGGTCAGATTTTATTTTGGCAATTAACTCATTTGTTTTTGCCACTTCTTCTTTTGCTGACTCCAACAAAACAGCCGGAATAGCAATTTTAGAAACTATCTCATCAGAGATATTAAGTAAATACTTACCATCTTTCAATTCGAGATAATGAGCAAGAATTGAATTGTAATCTGTTGCTTTCATTTTAATTTAAATTTTAGGGTTATTATTCACATTGCCTTTTATTCTAGAGGCAAGCCAGTACTGGTTCAACAGTTATTAACCACCAGATTCTCTATGCAAATTTACCTATTAAGGAAACTACATATAAGTAACTTTTAGTAAATAGACCTATCCTTTTGAATAGTTGTAACATCGATAACTGAACTGCGTGATTACTATGTTACCGGGAAATAACTATAAGAAGGGGAGTAATAAAATATCAAAATCAGGAAATTTCTTAACAGGCCTATTCGTAGAAATATTGTATAACAAATTTGTCGCGATGCCTGCAATAATACAACTTCCAATTGCGAGTTGAGGAGGGGGAAGCCGGTTCGTTTCTTTAGAATATTTATTCAATGATTCTGTCAACCAATCTATGCTGATGTCTTTCTTCTTCAACTTTGCCAAAACAAAAGAAACGACAGTCTTTTCTACATTTAGGTGGTTCTCCAAAATCGTTTCAAGTTGTTCTGAACCTTCATCTGTCACAAAAACTAATCCCGCCCAACCTAAATTATATGGATGGATAACCGGAATGTGAGATATTAAACACATACTATCAAAAAGAAACGGGATATCCGAACTAAAATCCAGAGTGTTAATAGCAATATTGTATTGTTGAATCTGTATATCATTTATATTTTCAGGGGTAATGTAGTGTGTGTAGGATAAAATATTCGCCCTGGGATTAATTTCCAATAACCGTTTACGCAGAATTTCTGCTTTAAACTTGCCGACGTCTCTGAAGGTATAATTTTGCCGGTTAAGGTTTGATAATTCAACCTTGTCCCCATCAACAATGCAAATATTCTCAAAACCCAACCTCAAAGCGCATTCCGCAATATTACTTCCTAGTCCACAGCCAGCAATCAGGATTTTGACTTGTTGTATTTTTCTTTGCTCTGAACCTGAAATATAGATTCTGTTTCTACGATACATAGAATTGCATTTTCTTGGTTAGGTCACTGTTTGCATTGTAAAATTGCATTAAATCTTTTATTCTTATACAAGCCAATGAAGCATATGAACCGTAGAGCAGTCGAGGTTTTCCTATCTGTGTCATAACAATGTTTAATAAACGGAACTTGCGTAAAAGACAAGTATCAATTTCTGCAATAAGTAAATCCTGAGGATTATTTTTTAAAAGACCTATCACTTCTAACATTAACAGTTTATAGACACTGTTTCGATAAGGTAAAAGATACTTATTCTTTGCAAATACTCTTGAATCAACAACAAATCGCCCTATTAACCAAACATGAGGAGCATCTAGGGTTACAATGTCTGTTCTTATGTTTATATTTGAGAGAAAATCGGATAAAAGCACTTTGTCCATTTCAATAGCTTTAATCCCGCCGATTATTTCGTTATTTTGATTCTTGACTGCAAAATAATAGCCTAAGTCATAGTGAATTATATCTTCTTCTATTGCCTCTGATAATTCTCTGTTTATACCAATCAAATCAACATTGCCCTGATGGGTATAATAATTTGTCATTAGAACAAACCGGATAAAATCCGGAATGGATTTTTTGCACAACTGATATAGATATATTTCTTTAAAAACAAAGAGTAGTTTGTCCATATTTATTGATTAATCATTTTGATAATGATACTTAATTTTATAACTCAAATATTATTAACTACACCAAAGGGTAGGTATTTTTAGGTTTGAGTAATATGAAAGAAAAAAACATCCGAAACACAAATTTCATATCCAGCACGAAGATGATTTTTCAACTTTGAATGATTTAACCAACTGCTTTCCTTGATTTCAAATTTGTCCGATTGTAATTTTTATTCACAATGCGACTACTCCCTTGGAACAGAAAACAACATATTTACCAGGTAAACTCCTTTTGTCCTATGTATCCTTTCGTTTAATCTTCTATACAAAGAACTACACCTTTGTATAGTTTATTTCGCCCTTCAGTCTATTAGAAATATCTTTAAAATTCTTTATAAAAGGAAAAAAAATCGAACAAGTAATAATACTGTAATAACATGTTCCTCATTTATTGGCATAAAACAAGACTTCAGCATGTTTTTAAAATATTAACTCTTAAATTTTATGCTTATGAATGATTTATCAAAAACGAAGTTGTTCAGCCTATTATCTGAACCTTCACAAGTAACAAACGAAGAAATGCAAAATGCCTATGAAGAATTTTTAAGCCAGTTAACAACCTTCAATCAATCCGAAATGAACCTTACTGAAGCTTTTCGGAAATTGAATCTTTCCCGTATCGAGTTTGGTGCGATGGGAGCATTACCTTTTTACGGGCAGGGGGAAAAATGCCTGCAAAAAAGCTTATCTTCAAAAAACACTGGCTTTTATTGATTCCGAGACAGAACTACTGCATCTTAAAATCCGGTATCCCGAACAGTTTTGCCAACCATCCAAACAAACTTTCAAATCAGACCTGTATATTATCCCCAAATCAAAAGGGCTGGGAATTATCGGGATGGCCGAAATTGTCGTCGCCCTTTTCCTTTCGGGCGAGGTGAAAGATAAAAGCGGGAAAGCCGTTTCACTAACCCTATTGGCACAAACATTTGAGCACGCTTTCAATTTTAGTTTTGGGAGTATCTACGACAAGCAGGATGCCCTGTTCAGGCGTAAACCCTTCAATCTCACCAAAACCCTGGATTTTTTAAAATCTTTAATCTATCGGAAAGATAACGCCAAAAACGATAGGTGAAATCATTGAAAAGGATGGTTTTATAAGCCTCTGTTAATAATATTATTACAGATATTACTTAGAGGAGTAGTTAACTACTCCTCTTTTTCTGTTACTTCCATCTACCGTTCTTTGCTTTGTCAATGCATTGAAAACCGGAAATGTAAAACTTGAAAACAAAGCAAAATCATGTATATCAATAACGACGAATTTGAAAAATGGATGGAAAAGCTCTCAACGAAATTAAACGAGATTGGACAGGACATAAAAGCAATGACAGGAAAAGGCGAGGTAAACATTTTGGATGAAAATGATAAATTACTGGACAACCAGGATTTGGCTTTTCTCCTGAAAGTATCTTACCGCACCCTGCAACGCTACCGCACAAGCAAAAAACTCCCCTACTTTATGATAGGCCATAAAACCTATTACCGCACTTCCGATGTCCGGGCATTTGTCCGTGAACATATGGAACTACAACAATTCAAACAGTTTGAGAAAGCTACGAGCGGGGATAAATGATTCTGCCCTTTAGTCTAAGCAGAACGAAGCAGATGAAGGAGGTTGTTATTATCCTATGCCTCCTGTTTAATGGCTCCGCATTCAGCAGGAACAATCCTGCCCACCGGCTTTAATTATTCCGCTGAATTAAGCAAGAGGGAACTGGACAAGTCCTGTTCTTTCCCTCTTGCCCTTCGGGGAAAGCCTTCGGCTTTAGCGTGTTACAATAACACGCTGTTATGACACCTGTAATAACCGTTTTTCATTTATCGCTTATTATCTGTGTGTTAACGTTGAGAATAGTCATAAAATAGTTATACCATATGGGCAATCAATACCGGAAAACCCTATTCACAACTATCGGGATAGATAAAGAAACCAACGCTTTGGTAGAAAAGGTATGTAAACGCTATTCGCTGAAAAAGGGTGAAGTAGTAAAACTGGCTTTTCAATATTTGGATAAAGCCCATATCAACCCGGCTGATGCCCCCGAATCGGTAAAATCAGAGCTTGCCAAAGTCAACAAACGGCAGGACGATATTATCCGTTTTATCCGGCACTATGAAGAACAGCAGCTTAACCCGATGATACGGATAAGCCATTCTATTGCCACCCGTTTTGACAGTATTGCCAAAACATTGGAGAACTCAATCCTTTCACTACTGGAAGCAAGCCGGGAAAAGCAATATGCCATACTGCAAAAAATCAGCGACCAGTTTGGCAAACATGCCGGTGCAATAAATAACCAGTCTAAGCAAATCAATGCTTTGTACCAGTTGCAGCAAAAGGAAAGTTTAAAACTGTTGAAGCTGGTTAGCCTTTATACAGATTTGGCAAGTTGCGGGGTAATGGATGGAAAACGCAAGGAAGCCCTGAAAACCGAAATCACCAATTTGATAAACAGCCAGTAAAAATAATTTTAAAGAAACCATGAATATTGATTTTCCGCCACCATCGAAAAACGGGGTATATAACAATGCCGGAAGTAGCCGGAGGCTGGTGAACTATTTGGAGCATGAAGATTTGGAAAGAATGGAACAAGGCATTTACACCGAAGGCTTTTTCAACCTAAAGGAAAGTAATATTTACAAATCGAGGGTCATAAAAGAGATAGACAGCAACATTGGACAGTTGATGAAGACAGATGCTAAGTTCTACGCTATCCATGTCAGCCCCTCAGAGAAAGAAATTCAAAGGATGGGAAAAACCGAGAAAGAACAGGCCGAAAATATGAAACGATATATCTGCGAAGTATTTATTCCTGAGTACGCCCGAAATTTCAATAAAGGCTTATCGGCAGAAGATATTAAATTCTTTGGTAAAATTCATTTCAGCCGCGACCGTTCCGAGAACAAACACAACATGCACTGTCATTTGATTTTCAGTCGGAAAGACCAATCGAATAAAAAGAAATTATCGCCACTTACCAATCACAAGAATACAAAGAGAGGCGTAATCAAAGGCGGCTTTGATAGGTCAAACTTGTTCCGGCAAGCCGAAATAGGTTTTGACAAGTTATTTGACCACAACCGCCCATTAACCGAATCTTTTGAGTATTACAACACCATGAGGAACGGCAGCCTAACTGACCAAATCAAAATGCAGGAACAGGAATCAAAAGCCAACGGAATATCCTTTACCGGTGAAAAGAAAAATACGGCTGAGGTACAAACAGGAGCAGATTTAAGAGCAGGCTCAAATATCTCCATGCCACAGCAGACAAGCGAAAACGCTTTATCTTCTTTATTTTCAATTCTTCCATTAGATGATACTTTTACCGACAACCAGCAGCAACAACAGCCCCGAAAGAAGAAGAAACGCAGAAAAGGTTTTAAAAAGTAAAATTGGAATTACTGTGCCAAAAGTTATTTCCCGCACCTTACCGGTTATCTCCCGCTTAGGTCTGCCCAGCCGTTTGAAGGGCGGCAGCCCACGGGGATAACCAGGGTGTGAGAATAACTTTCGCCAGTTTCAATAGCAGCGATATTTTAAAAAATAATATGGTTGCTATTTTTATTCTTTGCAACTTCTTAATTTTACAAAAACTACGTATTTCAAATAGACATGTTCTAATGAAGCTATCTAAGAAGATAAAATTAGAGTTATATAATCTGTTAAATAAAGAGCCTAATGCCTTTGGAGATAATGGAAATGATGGTATAATCCCATTTTTAAGTGATATATGGGATTTGAGTTCTATGAAATCTGAAGATAGCAGATATAATAATGCTCTAGGTGATTTTGTTCAACATTTAGTGCGAAATCCGGAAGATTACAGTTACGATTACGTATTTCAGGAACGGTTGAAATTATTAGATGATGATGAAAAGTTTTTTTCATTTATAGAAACTGTTTTATTGCCTAAATATAGAGAGGGTGAAGATGATATTTTTAAATATGTTTTACTAATAAATCCTTATATAGAAAAAGAAGGCTATACGTTGGTGCTTCAAGACTATGATAACGACGGATACCCATTGTATAAGATAGGAGTAATTCCTAAAGAAAATATACCTACTGACATAAAACCAAATGATATTATTTTTTATGTCGAGAAAAATCCATCTGGGAGAAGCGACCGAATTCGTTCACATACAAAACCTTTAACATTTCCATCCTTTGTCTTGGTTTATGATAATTGGGATGATTTTAATGTAAAAAGCACCTATCACTTATTTTATTATTACGATGAAATTGATAATCCTATTAGTATTGGTGGGGTGAAAATAATATATCAAGATGAATTAAAAACGAATGAGTATTTACCTGATAACTTCAAATTGCTAAATGATGATTTTTGCTCTTTAGGGCAGGAAGAAGAATACTATAATGAATTAAGAAACGCATTAAAAAAGAGATTTGACAGTGTGTTACATGCATTAAAAGATGCAGCATTTTATCCTGACATACAGGATAAATTTGAAAGAAATGGCAATTTTAAAAATTCTTTAATACGATTTGACGAAGCCGAAAGATTATTGAGAGAAGCTCGATATAGAGTATATGATTACGATTTATCAAATCTTTATAGTTTTAAATATCAGTTTAACCCCGCTTTTTCAAAAGATTCAGTTGATATTAACTTTGAGTTTAGCAGTAACGATTTTGTTTCGAATAGAATATATGCTTTAATAGGCAAAAATGGGACAGGCAAAACACAGTTAATAACATCATTGCCACTAATGATTTCTGAAAAGAAAGTTGATTTTTTTACTCCAAAAACTCCTCTCTTTAGTAAAATTATTGCGGTATCATATAGTATATTTGATAGATTTAAAATACCCAAAAAGACAAGCAGTTTTAATTATTATTATTGCGGAGTTAGAAAAGACGAAAATGAACAATTTTCAGAAAAAGGCTTAGTTTTAAGATTTCACAACACATGGAAGAAAATAGAGACTTTAGAACGAATAAATAAATGGAGAAAAATATTGCTTACATTTATTGATGAAGAACTAATAAATTTATTTTTAGTTGAGCGAAAAGACAACGAATTAACCTCTCGGCATAATCGTTATAAAGTTGATGTCAAAAAATTTAATGATGTAAAAGATAAGTTAAGCTCTGGACAAGCAATAATTTTATACATCATAACAGAAATAGTGGCAAACATCAGATACGATTCTCTTCTTTTGTATGATGAGCCGGAAACTCATTTGCATCCAAATGCAATTACTCAATTAATGAATACTATTTATGAATTAGTTGAAGAATTTCAGTCATATTGTATTATTGCCACGCATTCTCCTCTTGTTGTTCGAGAACTTTTTTCCAAAAATGTCTATGTCTTAGACAGAGAAGATACTTTTTTGACTGTTAGACGTATTCCGTTAGAATCATTTGGCGAAAACTTAAGTGTACTCACCGAAGAAATATTTGGGAATAAAGGCATTCCCAAACAACATAAGAAAATCTTACAGGAATTGGTTGATATAGGTAAATCCTATCAAGAAATAGTATCACTACTGGAATTTGATGAAATACCGTTAAGCTTAAATGCACGTATTTTTATCAAGAGTATGATAAACAAACGGGATGATTCTCTATTATGAAAAATCTACAACATTATACTGATGATGCTTTTGAATTTCATAAAGAAGTTCTTGAAAGCAAAAATAAAACAAAAAAAGACCTTACATATAAAGAACGTATCAAAAGCTTGGAGGGTGTTATTAAAGGTCAATTCTTAGTTTATGATAAAGAATTTGCCCAAAACGAGTTAGAACACATTAATTGCTATGGTCACACAGGTGATGAAAAAAGCGACTTATTGAGACTATATTCGTATAAAAATTCTGTTATAAAACGTTTAAAAGTTAAGATTACGACTACTGATGCCAATAGAATAATTAATACCTGTCCTAACTGTACAATTAGTGAAATAAATTCTTTCGACCATTATCTGCCTCAGGGTGAATTTCCTGAATTTGTGGTTAATCCAAAAAATCTTTTCCCAAGTTGCACTGTTTGTAATGGACATAAAAATGATGTTTGGATGAAAGATGATAAAAGACTTTTCCTTAATCTGTATCTTGACCCATTACCTACTGAACAGTACCTATTTGTAAGCTTGAATATTAATGACGATGTTGTAACAACAACTTTTTATTTGCAAAACAATGGAAATATAGCTGACGATATTTTTGAAATAATCAAAACTCATTATAATAGACTCCATTTACTCGAACGATTCAGCATAAATATCAATGAAATAATAACATCATTGGAAAGTACAATAACCTCATTCATTGACAAACTACCATTAAAAGATGTGAGAAATTCAATTATCGAAAAAAGCAACAGAGATAGGATTGCTTTCGGTTACAACTTTTGGAAATCCATATTGGAGATAGAATTAGTGAATAATGATGAATACATGAGTCGGTTCATTATAGACTAAGATATCAGTCCGTACTTAAACCCTACGAAATCCTCCTACAAGTATCTTCATGTCAATAAAAATTCAAGCGGTTTATTCATAATTTATCTTATTCTTTGTGCATTATCTAATCTTCTATGGCAATATGAAATCATTGATAATATTTCAAGTGCATCTTGTTCTGTGATTTCCCAACTTACCTTCGGTTCGTGTGCTTCAGGGTTACGAAACATACCGCATAATCCTTTCAGAATATTACAAAAGCCTTTATGTTCATCTTGTTCCGATTTTGACTGATAATTATTTATTATTAAAACAGGAATACTACTGAAAACGTATTCGATTAATCTATTCCCATCCTCATTATGTAGGGATAAATCCCTGATTCTTTGTAATAGTCCTTTATTTGCTTCAAAAACAGAATGAAAGTAATTGCTAGCCAATAATTCAGCTTTACAATACTTAAAAATATCTTTATGTGCACCTCTTTGTTCCAGTTTTGTTTTCAAGTCATCAGCCTTTCTTTGAGCCTCTGAAATTGTAGCTGCTTGTTTTATTTCACTGAATTTCCCATTTTCATTGAATTGGTATCCAATAAAACTTAATTGTTGATTGATTTGATTTCGCTTTTCTATAAAAACTGCAGGATTATCAACATATTTTGCTGGAGCTAATGCAAATGCAATGAAGTTCAATATAAAATTAGAACACTGGTTTTCATTTTGAGAAACGGCAAAAGCATCGAATAATCTTTTCCATTTAGTTGAAGTAGAAGATATGTCATTAATTCGGCTTTGTGCTAATAAATGTTGTATTTCAGTTCCAGTCAATCCAGAATTTGTATCACCAAAAATTTTAGATATTCCTTCTAAAATAGCATGTGTGAAGCATTTTCTTTTTATTACCATAAACGTATATATAACTATAGATGCAAATTTACAAAAGGAAGAAATATATTGCTAACACAATAAACACATGCGAAAAAGCATGTGTTGGAATTTGGGGAATAATTTGTGAACTTAACATCAAATTCATTCGAAAAAATGCCGTGCAAGTACAGAAATATACAGGTTGCCAATTCATTACTTGTAATATTCCTAATTTTTTCTACCTACAGATTCTTTATGAAAATATTACCTAACGTCACTAATACTTTTTGTATTATTGTAATTAAACCAATATACTTTAGCCATGGAAGAAGAAAAAACCGTAGCGGAACTGACCATTTTTTATAAGAAACAACGTTTAACAAGCCTTATCTTTGATAAGCAGGAAACAGCAGATAAATTTTTAGAGGGCATAACCCATTTCTTCAATGAAAAAGGAAAAAAGAGATTCTCTTTTAGTGGAGAGATTAAGACTGTTTTTACACCTGAAAGAATTGTCGGACAACTTCATGATTATACCGAAGGAAACGCCAAACCCAAAGGCACTATACTTGAAATGATGAAGATAATCGACGGGCTGAATTGATACTATTACTGCACATAAAAATTGTAAAGATCTCTATGAAAATGCTACTAAATTTAGAATGAGCAGAAATGGGGAATGACAAGTAAAGACAGGAAACGACACGACAACCGCTGTTCATCAGAAAGTTAAAGTGTTTGATAGGTTTGAAACTGGATAAAAGCCAGTTCAACCTATGCAGAAACGTGAAAATAAGAATATTGAAGAAGCAACCCAGAGGGTTAAAGAACTGATGCCATTGGACAAAATCCGGCGTATTCCCAAATACAGGGATATTACCCCCGAAGGTTACGAACAACTTATGAAAGATGCAGAAACCATTGCCTTGCTGATTCTCAGGACTTTCTTTTCAAAGAAATAGTAATCCGGTTGGTTCAATATTTGCGGGGCTTTTTTCATCCTGAATCTTTAATTTTACATATTTCACTGCCATGAACGATTTAAGCCTTTTTAAACAGTTTGCACCACAAGCACCCAAGCAATTTCAAGAGGGGAACAATGCCGTCATATATACCCGTGTATCGTCTGCTGACCAGGAAGACAACACCAGTCTGGCATCTCAAAAAAAACATTGCGAAATGTATGCAGAAAGGCGGGGGTTGAACATCGTGGGTTATTTTGGGGGCACTTATGAATCGGCAAAAACAGACGACCGTAAAGAGTTTAACCGCATGTTGACCTTTGTAAAACGTTCAAAGAATATCAACTACATAATTGTTTACTCTTATGAACGCTTTTCCCGTTCTGGTATCAACGGGGCTTCCACTGCCGATGATTTGCTGAAAAAATATGGGGTCATAACATTGGCAACCACACAGGAACTTGACCCGACAACCCCTGCAGGGTCCTTTCAGCAAAAGATATTGTTCCTGTTTGGGCAGATGGACAACGAATTAAGGAGGGATAAAATAGTCACAGGGATGAAAGAACGCCTGTTGGAGGGATATTGGGTTTGGGATACGCCAAAAGGTTACGATGACCTGAATAAAGGAAGTGGAAAAGCATCTGAACGCAAACTGGTTGTTAACGGAGAGGGAAAAATATTGAGAAAAGCTTTTGAGTGGAAAGCTTACAAGCAACTATCCAATGTTGAGATTGCCCGTAAATTAAATAAAATGGCGGTTAAACTGTCCGACAAGAGGTTAAATGATTTATTTTTAAATCCCTTTTATTGCGGACTTATTGTAAGTAAAATGCTTCCGGGGCAGGTCATTGAAGGAAAGCACGAACCCTTAGTCTCAAGGGAACTGTTTTTGATGGTGCATAATATCCGTCAGGAAAAAAGGGTTCATGGGTTTGTATATGACAGTGACAATGAGAATTTACCTTTGAAAGTCTTTGCGAAATGTGATAAATGCGGTACACCTTTAACCGGTTACCTGGTAAGAAAAAAAGGGTTGTATTATTACAAATGCAATAAAAAAGGCTGCAAAGTCAACCGTAGTGCCAAAGCGATGCACGAAATGTTCGGGAAAGTGCTGACGATGTTTAAAATAGGGAAAGGGGAGTTTGAATTAGTGAGACTGCAATTAGAGGAACAAATGGCTGTATTCTTCAAATCTCAGCTTGAAGAAGCAAAATTCCTGAAGAATAAGCTGGCAGAAACAAGGAGAAAACTGGAAGCCATTGAGGAACGTTTTGTCATCGGGGAGATTGACCGTAACCTTTATCAAAAATTCAGACCAAAATACGAAAAGGAATGTTTTGAAATTGAACAGGAACTTGGAAAGACAGGCGGATATAAATCGAACCTTATAAAAGTGGTGGATTTTGCTGCAAAATTGTGCCTTAACCCACTGGAAATGTGGAGTAAATCAGATTTGGATGGGAAAAGGGTATTCCAAAATTTGCTGTTTCCGGAAGGAATTATCTATAATCGGGAATCAGACAGTTATCGAACCTCCCGGGTCAATTCATTTTTCTCTCCAATCCCGCAACTAGCAAGGAGGCTGGGAGGAGATAAAAAAGGGGATTTCATCAATTTTGACAAAATCCCCGCTTTGGTTGTCCTGCCAGGGCTCGAACCTGGACTCTTCTGATCCAGAGTCAGACGTGTTGCCAGTTACACCACAGGACATTCACTTTTTAATGCTGTTCTAACATTTGTTTATTCAACATTTGTGTAAAGAACAAAATTGAGGCTGCAAAAATAATAAAAAGTATTACGGATCTATTAAAGATATTTAAAAAATCTGTGCTTTTTTGTTTCGTTGAGTAGAGTTGTACATATTTTTATGGAAAACGCGGTTGTTTTGATATTTTTTGAATTTTAAAATAGAAATATATTTTGACTGTTAATTCGTACTTATCTCTGCTTTTTATCAAGGTTTAGTTTCTCTTCTTTCTATATTTTTGCTTCTTAAATATAAATTTCCAGAATATGTACGGAAAAATTAAAGAAGACTTACAACATACCCTCGAAGAACTGAAAGAGCAAGGTCTATATAAAACAGAGCGTATAATAACATCATCTCAGAGTGCTGAGATTAAGGTTGGAAATAACCAGCCGGTTTTAAACTTCTGTGCAAACAATTATTTAGGTTTGGCAAATCATCCGGATGTTGTAAAAGCTGCCCAGGAAATAATGAATGACTGGGGATTTGGTCTTTCATCTGTCCGTTTTATTTGTGGAACCCAGAAAATTCATAAAGAGTTGGAGCAAAAGGTTACAGAATTTCTGGGAACCGAAGACACCATTTTGTATGTAGCAGCATTTGATGCCAATGGAGGAGTGTTTGAACCGCTACTTGGTGAGGCATCAGCAATTATTTCGGATGAGTTGAACCATGCCTCGATTATTGATGGGGTAAGGCTTTGTAAGGCGCAGCGTTTACGTTATAAGCATTCGGATATGGAGGGGCTGGAGCAGTGTTTAAAAGAGGCCTCTGATGCACAGTATAAAGTAATTGTAACTGATGGCGTTTTTTCAATGGATGGAGATTTGGCAAAATTGCCCGAGATTGTTGCTTTGGCCGAAAAGTATGATGCACTTGTTATGGTTGACGATTCGCATGCTACAGGTTACATTGGTAAAACCGGGCGTGGAACAGCTGAACATTTTGGATTATTAGGAAAGATAGATATTATTACAACAACTTTTGGAAAAGCAATGGGGGGTGGAAACGGAGGATGTACTTCCGGGCGCAAAGAGATTATTGAAATGCTCAGACAACGCTCCCGCCCTTATTTGTTTTCAAATACACTGGCTCCGGCTACAGTAGGAGCAACTATGAAAGTTATTGAGATGCTTTCGGGAAGTGACGATTTACCTGCAAAAACGATGGCTAATGCAAAGCATTTCCGCAGTAAAATGGAGGCCGCTGGCTTTGACTTGGTTAAGGGTGATACTGCCATTGTTCCGGTCATGATTTACGATGCTCCGTTAGCTGTGAAGTTTGCAGATGAATTACTAAAGGAAGGTGTTTATGTGATCGGGTTTGTTTTTCCGGTAGTGCCACGTGGAAAAGCCCGTATAAGAGTTCAACTTTCAGCCGCCCACACAAACGAACAAATTGATAAAGCAGTTGATGCATTTATCAGAGTGGGGAAAAAACTGAATGTCATTTAACCAAACTTTAAACCATCTATTAGGGAAAGGCTGTTTCATTCTTGGAGCAGCCTTTTATTTTGTGCCCTGAATAGAAATCGTTGAAATGTCACTTTCTGTTTTTCCTGTATATCGTTTGAATTGGGAGGCAGTAAGGGATTTTACAAATACCGAGATTTGCGCCCCTGTTTTTTTTGCCTGGAATTGAATAATCGTAATTCTCATTCCGTATTCCATTTCTTTTTCCTGATAAATGGCATTAAAAGTTTCTGTGTTAACTTTTTTTAGTCCCTGTATTTTAATGGAAAAGAAACCTTCTTCGCCTTGGTAATAATAGGTTTTTGAGTTGGCGTTAAAAGTTGCTTTTGTTAATGTTTGATGACGCGGTCTTTCTTTTATCCACTTCCCTTCCTGTTGCGGAAATTTTACTGAAAGTTGGTAATTCCCGTTATCCAGAAAATGAAAAGAAGCTTTTCCCATACTTCCGGTTTGCTGAAAAGCAATGATTGAGTTCCTGTTCCCTTTTTCAAGAAAAACATGGGCATTTTGTGTCGGTTTTCCCGGTATGAGGAAAGAGAATATACTTATGATAAGAAAAAGAAAGTGCATATTTTTTACCCTTTTATCTGTTCTTATTCTTTTCAGAAGAAAAGCTACATGCTAATCTTCGGCACAGCGTAATATTTTTTTGATGGTGCTATTTGAAAGCACTATCAAGTGTTCTGATAGACAGTACCTGATTTAACCTATCTTCAGACATTTCTGTTTCCAGTGTTACATTTTTTACATCACCGGGAAGTAAATCAAAGAAATTGTCTGAAAAGAAACCTTTCTCATCCCCAATTTGCAGATAAATATTTTTTGCCAGTTTATCTGTTTTTAATTCAATATTGAATCCACTATCCGTTTTTACTATGGCGTACTTAAGCGTAGGAGTAGGAATTTTTAATTCTTTATAAGGTACAAAGTAATAGTAATTTTGTGAAATTATTTCTCCTTTCTCTTTCAATGTAACTGTGAAGACGAGGTTTTTCACATCTTTTTTATTCATGAATTCCCAGTGGTTTACATCAAAATAGTCATCACTGGAATTTGGCGGAAGCTCAACCAGCGAATTATCTTCCCAAATCGCTTTCCCATCAAAATCAACTAGTCTAAGGTTTAGTTCGGCATTTACCATTTCAAGACGATCGTTTACAATGCCCACTTTTAATTTTAAGCCGTCAATATAGGGGCTGGCCAAAACCGGGGTAAAGCCTTTTTTTACGTAATATTGCAACGCTTTCCAGTTTTGGTAATAATCGGTGGAACTCCAGGATGCAACCGGCCAGCAATCGTTAATTTGCCAATAAAGACTTCCCATGCAAAAAGGCATTGCCCTTCTGTGTCCTTCCAGCCCAAACTTTATACCTTCGGCTTGCAACACTTGATTTACATACAGAAAAGACTCAAAATCTTTCGGCTTCTTATACTCTTTTAACATGTAGTATTCTATGGTTTGGTTTCCGATGGAAGAACGCTGGTGCGATTTCATTACATCCGAAAAAATATTGTAGTCTTCAGGAAGTGCATATTTTTTTACAGTTGATATTTCAGGAAATGATTGGAACCCGTACTCACTCATGAAGCGAGCCAAGTGGGTTGCATAGGTTTCAAAAGGAGCTTTTCCCCACCAAACACCCCAGTAATGTTCGTCGCCGTTCACTAGGTCGGCAGGAACCCCCAGGCCGGAAGAAGGACTGGACCCCCAGTAACTACGCTGCGGATCGTATTCTTTTACAACATCTGGTAATATTTCATGAAAAATATTAACGTATGATTGCCATATTTTATTGGCATTTTCTTTGCTTTTGGCCTCTTCTGCTTTTTGCCAGCCCCAGCCCCGCCAGGCAGCTAAAATTTCATTGTTTCCACACCATAGTCCAATCGACGGATGGTTACGTAGCCTTTTTACATTATCTATTGCTTCTTGTTTTACATTATCCAGAAATGCTTTATCTCCCGGAAACATGGCGCATGCAAACATAAAATCCTGCCAAACAAGTATCCCGTTTTCATCACACAAATCATAGAAAATATCGTTTTCGTAAACCCCGCCTCCCCAAACGCGAAGCATGTTCATGTTTGATTCTTTTGCTGTTTTAATAACATTTCTGTACTCGTCGTCGGTTACGCTTGGCAGAAAAATATCATTTGGAATATAATTAGCTCCTTTCATAAAAACAGGGTGACCATTTAGTTTAAAATAGAAAGATGTTCCACTATCATCCTTTTCGCGAACCAATTCCAACGTACGAATTCCAATGCGTGTGTCTTTGGCTACCGAACGGTCTTTGAAATTTAGTTTTCCGAAATGTTGTACAAATGCGCTTCTCCTAAACCGTTGGTCCACCACAGTTTTGGGTTTTCTATTTTGAAATCAACACTGTATTTGTTTGTGCCTTTTTTTAACTGAACATTTTGGGTGGCCAACTGCTGGTTATCATTTGTAACAAACAAACTAGCCTTTTTATTTTCTTCTGAATTTATTTCAAATACGGCCGTAAATGTAGCCTGGCTTTCTGTAACCTCATGTTGAATTATCTGGAGATCTTCAATTTTTGCTTCATCCCATGCCTGTAAATATATAGGGCGCCAAATGCCGCTGGTTACCAGTCGGGGCCCCCAGTCCCATCCAAAGTGATAACCTGCTTTTCTTGTGTATACACTTACTTTTTTATTGCCTTCTACTTTTCCAATTTCTGCCAAATCATTATCCGAAACCGGAATAACAAACGGGTTGGCATCGTATTTTTTTATTCCTTCATTTATGGGAGAACGAAACAGAATATGTAGCTCATTTTCTCCTTCTTTTAAATGTTTTTTTACATCCGCTTTCCATTCCCGGAACATATTATCGGCGGAAAGTATTTTTTCTCCATTTACCGAAACTTCGGCATAAGTATCCAGCCCTTTGAAATCAAGTTCAATTTTGTCTCTTTTTAGCCAGTTCGCATCAACGGTGAACGTCGTTTTGTATTCCCAGTTTTTTTTGTCAATCCATTGAAGATCGTGTTCATTTAATCTGTAATACGGATCTTTTATCTTGTCGTTTTTAAGTAAATCGGTATGTACAGTCCCTGGTACTGTTGCTTTCATCCACACAGAATCTTCCACCTGGCGGAATACCCAGTTGTTTTTTATTTCTTCCTGTAACATCAGGTTCGGGTCTTTTTCTTTACACCCATTACCAATAGCGAGTAGTAAAACAGATATAATAATAAGGACATTTTTAAAAGTCATATCTTCGATTTTTTGCCGGATTGAAATTTGTAAAATCAGTTGGATAAACCAACAAATAATTGGACAAAGATAAAAAAAGAGAAGTACCGGTTAAAATATGATGTTTGGAAAGGGCTAAAATAGGAGATGCAGAGCTATATTAGAATGGGAGTTTGTCTCGTTCCAAGATAGAAAACAGGCGGAAACTCAATAATTTTCCGCCTGTTTTTATTATTCGTCATCCTTTTGTACTGTCGATATATGAAATGGAGAGTAAATGGGGCACCATGTAAACAGACCGGTTGCAAGGGGAATAATTCCAATTAACCCCCACCAGCTATCAAGGAGTACTCCAATAAGGGCAATAATCAATCCCAGGATAATACGGAGAAGTCGATCAATAGTTCCTACATTCTTTTTCATTGTTATTGATTTTTATCGTTCAACCTGAAAGCTAAACAATGCAATTACATTATCGGTTTAATTTTTTTTCAAGAATAGAACAAGCTGTTTTTATAAATAGCGGGCATTTGTGAAGAAAAACACCTTCCTGTTGTGCTTCAAAAGCACCTTCAGGAGTTGAAATGTCAAACCCCGTGAGTTCTTTACAAATTAAAGTACTGTGTTCCTTTTTAAATTCTTCGTTAAACCGTTTGATCATCAACTTTGTTTTTGCCTTTTCGTCGGGATTAGAGGTAAAATGCCCGTGTTTCATTCCGATGACCATGTACGAGCCGGTAACTGCACCACAGGTTTCGGCACATGTCATCCCTCCACCAAAGCCACTGGCAATTTTTAAAGCAGTTTTTTCATCTAAACCCAAATCGTTAGCAAACAGGCTGAAAACGGTTTGGGAACAATTCATTTGTAAAGGGAAACGCTCATTTACGAGGTCGGCTTTTGCAGTCATTTTTATGTAAAAGTAGAAAAGATTTGAAGGAATACATTACATTTACTTTATCATTTTCGAAAAGTAAAACGAATAAGTTTATCGAATTGAGTAGCAAGAATAAAAATGACTACAATTTCAAAAACAAGAAGCATTATATCCGATTTTTCGCCGAAAAATTGAAACTCAAAATCAGCAAATAAATTTGTGGCAATTAAACCAAAAGCTAGTCCAACAATGAAAAAGAACCAGGACCAACGAATATTTCGCCAAACTGATTTCTCACTGGCTTGTTCCTTGCGAATTGCATTCATTACATTCTCATCAAAATCAGGAAGTTCTATTTTGAGGTTCGAATGCCTCATCCATTCTTTCAGTTCTTCTTCTTTCATATCAATGTTTTTTCCTCTCCTTTTAATTTTCTTTTCAGCAATTTCTCCAGATTTTTTCGTGCCCTGTGCAACAATACTTTTACTTTTGATTCAGACCAGCCAGTTATTTCACAAATCTCATCAATACAATTTTCATTCAAATAAAAGAGCCGTAAAACAAGACTTTCATGTGGATTCAAGCAATCCAATGCTTCATTTATGAAGTAGTGTCTTTCATCTTCCACTAGTTCCTCAATGGCTCCGGATTCGCCAGAAGATATAACCAAACTATCAAATTCTATAATGACATGTTTCTCTCCATATTTCCGAATATGCTTCAATGATTCATTTATCACAATCCGATAAAACCAGGTGCTAAATTTAGACTTCCCTTTAAAATTTTTCAGATTTTGAAAAGCTTTTACAAAAGATTCCTGTACTACTTCAGTGGCAGAAAATTCATCTTTCACAACTGACATAGAAACTGAAAAAGCCATGTTTTTGTATTGACTTACGAAATACCGAAAAGCATCGGTGTCTCCTTTCAAAACCTTTTTTATATAAAGGTCATCCATTGGTTATTTTTGGGTTTTGGGTTTATCAACAAAGTATGCAACAATAATTGAAATTGCTGTAAAAAGAAAAATAGTGCCGAAGGCAAAAAGCTCATTATCGATATTAGGTATTCGCAATATATTTTCTATAACATTTGCAAAGATAGAAGTAGTGAACAACCCTAAAGAAAATCCCAGAAAAATAATCCCCAGTTTTAACCATGGGAATTTAAATTTTGTTCGTCTGTTTTGATAAATTTCCGAGACATCGGTTCCTCTTTCAATTAACGACATTCGTTCTTTATTCCTGGCTTTTAAATAAAAGTACCAGCCCAAAAAAACCGCAGCAAAAAAACCAAGCCAAATAATGGCCATAATAATACTTTCTCCCATAATTTAATTTTTAAAGTTTCACCTTTGATTTATCATCTACAGAAAAGGTTACAAAAAATATCGACTTTTATAAAATGGCATAAAAAAACCCAATTCGCGAAAAACGAACCGGGTCTTTCAAATATTTTGTTTGTTTTCTTATTCGCCACGAACAGCCGCAACCCCTGGAAGAATTTTTCCTTCGAGGTATTCCAACAATGCACCACCGGCAGTTGAAATGTAAGATACTCCGGGGGCAATTCCGAATTGGTTAACAGCAGCAACCGAGTCGCCACCGCCAACTAATGAGAAAGCGCCTTTTTTAGTTGCTTCAACAATAGCAGCACCAACTGCTTTTGTTCCGGCAGCAAATGTTTCCATTTCAAAAACACCAACAGGGCCATTCCAAAGAATTGTTCCTGAGTTTTCAATTACTTCTTTCATATTTGCTACACTTTCCGGACCTGCATCTAAACCTTGCCATCCGTCAGGGATTTCGTTTGCGGCACAAATTTTAGTATTAGCATCGTTGCTAAAAGCATCGGCAGCAATAACATCAGTAGCAATAATCAGTTTAACACCTTTTTCTTTGGCTAGTTTTTCAATATTTTTTGCTGTTTCGATAAAATCGTCCTCGCAAATTGAATCACCAACTTTCCCTCCATTCGCTTTTACAAAAGTATAAGTCATTCCACCTCCTAAAATCAGGTTGTCAACTTTACTCAGCAAGTTTTCAATGATGGTAATTTTTGAAGAAACTTTTGCTCCACCCATAATAGCAGTTAATGGGCGTTGCGGATTTTTAACCACTTTATCTAAACTTTCAACTTCACTTTCAATCAGGTATCCAAACATTTTATCGTTCGGGAAAAATTTAGCGATAACAGCTGTAGAAGCATGGGCACGGTGAGCAGTTCCGAATGCATCGTTTACCCAGCAATCTCCGTTTTCAGCCAATTTCTTTGCAAATTCTTCGTCGCCGGCAGTTTCTTCTTTGTAGAAACGCAGGTTTTCCAAAATCAAAACTTCACCTGGTTTAATTTCGTTAGCCATTTTTTTCACTTCGTCGCCAATACAATCCGGAGCAATTTTTACCGTTGCACCATCAAGTAATTCAGACAAATGACCAACCAATGGTTTTAAAGAAAATTTATCCTCAGGTCCATTTTTCGGACGGCCAAGGTGAGACATGATAATGGGGGAACCCCCGCCTTCAATAATTTTTTTGATAGTAGGAAGAGCAGCCCGCATACGGGTGTCGTCAGTAATTTCAAATTTTTCATTTAATGGTACGTTGAAGTCCACGCGAATCAACGCTTTTTTACCTTTAAAGTCGTAGCTACTAATAGTTTGCATGTTATTGTTATTTTTTAAGTTTCTGAAAATCAACCAAAGATAAGAAATTAATTTCTTGGTAAAAATGAGTCATTTTTTCGCTAAAGTAATTTAATGTTGTGATAACTTCGCTGAAGACGAGGAATGAGCGTTAAATCATAAAAAAAGTAGAAGCGATGGTTTTAGCTTTGTTTTTTTATGAATGGATTTTTTTTCAATATTGGTGTTAGTTTGCTATTTGAGTTTTTGAGATTTATTTACTTTTACCACATGTTTTTTAAAGATGTAGTCGGACAGCAAGATGTTAAGAAGCGGTTAATTCGATCGGTAAAAGAACAGCGGATTAGCCATGCACAGTTATTTTCCGGTCCCGAGGGAACAGGGAAGTTAGCTTTGGCTATCGCTTATGCTCAGTATATTTCGTGCCATAATCGTACTGAAACTGATTCTTGTGGGGTGTGTCCGTCGTGCCATAAATACCAGAAGCTTGCCCATCCCGACCTTCATTTTGTATTTCCGGTTTTTAATTCGCCAAAAGTAAAAAATTCGGTTAGCGATGATTTTTTAAAAGAATGGCGAGAGATGGTGAGTAAAAATCCCTATTTCAACTTGAGCCAGTGGTTGGGACATATTGATGCAGGAAATGCTCAGGGGTTGATTTACGAGCGGGAAAGCGACTCTATTTATAAGAAGCTAAATTTAAAGTCATTCGAGGCTGAATTTAAAGTAATGATTATATGGTTGCCCGAAAAAATGCATGTTAGTTGCGCTAATAAATTGTTAAAGCTTATTGAAGAGCCTCCTAACAAAACATTGTTTTTGCTGGTAACTGAAGATGAAGAAGCAGTAATTTCTACCATCCGTTCGCGGGCTCAGCTAGTAAAAGTTCCGTTTATTGAAACTTTGGCTGTAAAAGAAAAACTGATGCAGATTGAAGGTGCTGATGAAACCCTGGCTACTGATGCGGCACTGCTTTCAACTGGTAATTATGTAAAAGCTCTGGAATTTTTGAATCCTGGAGAAGACAGCCAGTTTTTCCTTCTGAAATTTCAGGAGATGATGCGCTTTGCATACAGCCGGCAGGTGTTGGAATTAATAAAATGGGCTGACGAAATGGCTGCCATTGGAAGGGAAAAGCAGAAATCATTTTTTGATTTTGCCTTACGGTTGATTCGGGAATATTTTATGATGAACCTAAAAAAAAGCAACCTGGTTTATTTAAGTAAAGAAGAAAAAGAGTGGGGGAAACGTTTTGCTCCTTTTATTAATGAGCGAAATATTGTTCCTTTTTTCAAAGAGTTTGAATTGGGAGTTAAGCATATTTCAATGAATGGGAACCCGCGAATTATCTTTCTGGATACCGCTTTACGTATGGTTCGGTTGATTAAACGGTAGTGGAGCAATTTTATATTTTTCGTTTTTTGAAAGAAGTTGTTTTGTAGAATGGGTTTAAAATGTTTCCTTTTCGTAATCTGATTGGTATTAATCATTATTTTTGTGCATGGCGATGCTGTTAATTCTCAGTGTTATATTGAAGTTTTCATGCATTTTACATTGAATCTGTTGTTATGGGAAACATAGATATTATTGAAAGAGGTATTTGTTCTGCCGACTCGGCATGTTGCGCAAAACTGAATGTCACCGACTGGTTGAAAGATGTCCAGTCGGTAGGGCGGGTGGAAGATATTATTGAAGTTCGCTTTAAAAATACGCGCAAGGATTATTACCGAAATGTAAATAACCTGAAGTTGCAGGTTGGTGATTTGGTGGCAGTAGAGGCAAATCCAGGGCATGATATTGGTATTATTTCGCTAATGGGCGATTTGGTATCCGAACAAATGAAAAAACATAAGGTTACCCTTGTGAATGGTGATTTTCGTAAAGTTTACAGAAAGGCTAAATCTGTTGATATTGATAAATGGAAAGAGGCGATTGCTCTGGAACATCAGACAATGATTAAGTCGAGGCAAATTGTTGCCGATTTAAGGCTGGATATGAAAATTGGAGATGTTGAATATCAAGGTGATCGTACCAAAGCTATTTTTTATTACATCGCAGATGAACGTGTTGATTTTAGGCAGTTGATCAAAATACTGGCTGAAAATTTTCGTATCCGCATTGAAATGAAACAGATCGGGGCGCGACAGGAAGCTGGCCGGATCGGTGGTATTGGCCCCTGCGGGCGTGAGTTATGTTGCTCTACCTGGATGTGCAATTTTGTGTCAGTAACTACAAATGCAGCACGGTATCAGGAGATATCGCTAAACCCGCAAAAATTGGCCGGGCAATGCGGAAAACTGAAATGTTGCCTTAATTTTGAAGTTGATTCTTATATTGATGCTCAGAAAGATTTTCCGCCAAACCATATTCCGTTAGAAACAGAAAAAGGCACTTATGTTTTTCTGAAAGCTGATATTTTTAAAGGAAAATATTGGTACACACAAAGAGGAGATGGACCTTCCGGGCAATTTGAGTTATCCATCGGGCAGGTTCGGAAAATTCAGCGAATGAACAAAGCAGGCAAAAAACCTGAAAAACTGGTTTTGGAGAATAGCGAAGTAGTAGCAAAGAACGAGGATACTTTTTATAATACAGTTGGACAAGAAGATTTAAATAGGTTCAATCAGCCCCAAAAACAGTCCAGAAGCTCACATAAAAGGAAACGGCAACGTGGCCGGGACACAACCAGAAAACGAAACGAACAATGAAGCAACTGAATTTTTATCCTATTTTTATCGTTTTTTTTATCGTTACTTTTGTATCCTGCACTAACAAGGGAGTGTTTAATGAGTTCAAAGCCGTTCCTAAATCAGGATGGAGTAAAGATTCATTAATGGTTTTTAATATTCCTGTTACCGATACATTGCACAATAACAATATGTATATTAATGTTCGAAACAGTATTTCATATTCTTATAGTAATCTGTGGCTTTTTGTAGAAATTGTTCAGCCCGGGGGAGAAGCTTTAAAAGATACTTTTGAGATTTCGCTGGCTGATCCTGCCGGAAAGTGGCTAGGCCAGGGAATGGGAGGAGTGAAAACCTGTGAGGTTGTGTACCGAAGAGATGTTTATTTTCCAGTTGCCGGAACATACAAAGTAAAAATTCAGCAGGGCATGCGGGAAAATAATTTAGAGGGAATTAGCGATATTGGGGTTCGTGTGGAGAAATCAGGTTCATAATTATTGAGAAAGAGATATAAAAAGTGGGAAAAAATAAGCTGGTGAAGTTTCGGGAGATGGAGACTTTTGAACATGTTGTCCAGGTTCCGTTTAACAATATAAAAACCAACAATTTTCATTTGAAGGGCAAATGGAATTCTTCCTTTTTCGGAAATAATAATCCGCTTGTTCTTGAGTTGGGGTGTGGAAAAGGGGAATACACGGTTAAGCTCGCCGAAAGTAATCCTGAAGTAAATTATATCGGAGTAGATATAAAAGGAGCCCGATTATGGAAGGGAGCTAAAATAGCGCTGGAGAAAGGGTTGGAGAATGTCGCTTTTTTACGAACTAATATCGAAATTATTTCGCAATTTTTTTCAGAGGAAGAAGTGGCTGAGATTTGGCTCACATTTCCTGACCCGCAAATGAATAAACCCCGGAAAAGGCTTACTTCCACTACATTTCTAAATAAATACAAGAATTTTTTGAAAAAGGGAGGTATTATTCATTTGAAAACCGACAGTAATTATCAATATACATATACACGCGAAATGGTGTATTTGAACCATTTTAAGGTGTTGGCTGAAACAGATAATCTCTATGAATCGGATCTGTTGAATGATATTCTTAGTATAAAAACTTTTTACGAAAAGCAGTGGTTGGATCGTGGAATTACTATTAAATATATTGCATTTCAACTTGCCGAAGGAGATTTTTCTGAACCTGTTATTGATATTGAAAGGGATGAATACCGGAGCTTTGGACGAAGTGCGAGAGATGATATGTATTGAAAGAATAGAGAGAAGTGAGTAATAGATATTCGGAGGTGTATAAAAGTTTGTTTCTAAGGCTTTGGTTTGCAACTCTAATATTTCAAAATTATATTGAGTGAGCGATTTTTTTAGCAAAGTATATGAAGTGGTTAAGCTAATTCCGCCGGGGAAAGTAACTTCTTATGGAGCTATTGCCCGGTATCTTGGAAGCACTGGTTCGGCCAGGATGGTTGGCTGGGCCATGAATGCTTCACACAGTCATCCGGAATATGTGCCGGCGCACAGGGTGGTAAATCGTAATGGGCTTCTTTCCGGGAAACATCATTTTGATACTCCAAATGCAATGAAAGAGTTGCTCGAAAATGAAGGGATAAGATTGAATGGCGATCAAATTATTGACTTCGAAAAACATTTTTGGGATCCGGTAAAAGAACTCGGATAGCTTAATTGCATTATTGAACTTATGTTTTTTATTTAGGAGTGTTTTAAAACCTTTGTATTAATTCTTCAACCTTTATTTACCTTTCCCGTTATATTCTTAGTTTTGTAGTTTTTAAACAAATGTTATGACAGATATACCAAGAAAATTAATTGTTCCGAAGAATATTACAGACGCACTTCGCACTGTAAGCTACCCGGGAAGTAATGAAGATATAGTATCTCTCGATATGCCGCAGGAAATAAGGATTGCCGGGCAACGTGTAAGTTTTTCCCTGGTTTTTCAAAAAAGCGATGATCCAAACATCGAGTCAGTTATATTGGCTTGTGAGGAAGCTATAAAAAAATATGTAGGCGAGGAGGTAGAAATTGAAGATAATATTGCAGTGAAATTTATTCACGATATGGAACGCCCCGTACTGCCGAAAGTAAAGAATATTATTGCAGTAGCCTCAGGAAAAGGCGGAGTAGGAAAATCAACGGTTGCAGTAAACCTGGCTGTGGCACTTGCTAATTCCGGTTCAAAAGTTGGGTTAATTGATGCTGATATTTTTGGACCATCGATTCCTAAAATGTTTGGTGCGGAAAATGTTCGTCCAACAGGAGAAAAAATTGAAGGAAGGGAGTTAATTCATCCGGTGGAGAAGTTTGGAGTAAAATTTCTTTCTGTTGGTTTTTTTGTTGACCCTGAAAGTGCTATTATATGGCGCGGCCCGATGGCATCTAATGCTTTAAAACAGTTGATTGGTGATGGAAACTGGGGCGAACTTGATTATTTGTTAATTGATTTGCCACCCGGAACCAGCGATATTCATTTAACTCTTGTCCAATCGGTTCCTGTTACCGGGGCAGTTATTGTTACAACACCCCAGGATGTTGCTTTGGCAGATGTAATAAGGGGAGCCAGCATGTTCCAAAGTAAATCAATTGATGTCCCTGTGTTAGGGCTTGTAGAGAATATGGCATGGTTTACACCGGCTGAACTCCCGGAGAATAAGTATTACATTTTTGGAAAAGACGGTGGAAAAATGTTGGCCGATAAGCTTGGGCTCGCTTTTCTCGGGCAAATTCCTATTGTTCAGAGTATCAGGGAAGGTGGCGATACTGGTACTCCGGTAGCTGCAGATGAACATTCGGTATTAGCCGGCGCTTTTTCAGAAGTGGCTAAAAACGTAGCTCACAGAGTTCATCTTCGGAATATTGAACGGGCGCCAACCAAGAAGGTAAAGATTACACGTAAATAGCTTCTATATTAAGGAGCGAAAGTTGGTTAGAAAAGGTCATTTCTTTTAATATCCGGCTTTCGCTTTTTTCTTTTATGGGTATATTCTCAATTCTTTTTTTTGTGCGGCGGAAACACTATAAAAAATGTTATTTTTGTGGCTTTTAAAAATCAAGAGAAACAAACAATATTCTTCGGAAAATATAGTTTATTCCTAAAGCTGATAAAGAGAACTGTTTGAAAAGACTGTTATTACATACCATTGGAATTTTTTTTCTGGCTTCATTATATTCTGGGTGTTCTACTGAAAAGAATACCCGGGCTTCCCGTACATACCACAATATAACTTCGCATTACAATGTATATTTTAATGGCAACGAAAGTTTAAAAGCAGGAGTGGCCAATATTGAGGAAGGGATAGATGATGATTTTACCCGTATATTACCCATCTATAAAGCAAGTAATCCTTCTGCTGCATCTTTGGTAAAATCCGATATGGAAAATGCGATTGTAAAAGCATCCAAACTTATTGAAGTTCATTCTATAACGAAGAAGCCGAAGCCTAAAAGAAACCGTACAAGAAAATATATTGAATTTGCCAGTAAGGATGAATTTAATAATTGGATTGATGACAGTTATCTCTTAATGGGAAAGGCTTATTACTATGAGCATAATTTTATATCGGCCATTAATAATTTCTCATATGTAACTCGTAAATTTCCTGAAGAGGACTCCAGATATGAAGCATTTATCTGGCTGATTCGCTGTTACACAGAATTGGAAAGATTTGTTGAAGCTTCTGATGTAATTAAGAGATTGCAGGGAGACAGGGACTTTCCGCGTAAACTGGAACGTGATTTGGCGATAGCTACTGCTGATTATTATAAAAGACAGGAAGAATATGGCGAAGCTATAAAGTTTCTGGATATTGCTATTGGGAAAACTTTTTGGAAATCAGATAAAGCAAGGTTGCAATATATTGTTGCTCAGCTGTATGAAGAAATAGGCAATTCTGTAAAGGCTGCGCAGGCATTTAAAGCTGTTAGCAAAATGAATACCGACTATAAAATGCAGTTTAATGCCATGATTAAAAGTGCAGGTGTATTTTCCGGTGAAGGAGATGCAGAGCAGCTAAAAAAAGAACTTCGTAAATTGCTGCGTGAAAAAAAGAATGTCGATTTCAGGGATCAAATATATTATGCGCTCGGAACTCTTTATATGAAAGAAGGGGACAAGCAGGCCGCAATAGAAAACTATAGAAGTTCGGTGGCAACAAGTTTTCAAAATCAATATCAGAGAACATTGTCGGCCATCACACTTGGTGATATTTATTTTGAGGAGCTTAACTATGAGGATGCTCAGGCTTATTACGATAGTGCGATGATTATTATTGATAATACCTATCCTGGATATGCTCAGCTTTCGGCTAAATATAATAGTTTAACTAATCTGGTTGATAACTTGAATACCGTTGCCCGCGAAGACAGTTTGCAAAAAATTGCCCTCATGCCAAAAGATGAGCGGGAAGCTTTAATTTCCCGGTTGATGAAAGAAGAGCAGGAAAAACAACGAAACCTTGAGAACTTGGCTTTGCAAGGGCAGGGTAGTCGTGGATATTACCGGGCAAACCGTTACCGAATGGGGATGGGAAGTGATGATGAAGGCTCTGGGTGGTATTTTTATAATCCTCAAACCGTTTCTTATGGGAAGGTGACATTTCAGCAACAATGGGGAAAAAGAACACTTGAGGATAACTGGAGGCGTTCAAATAAAAATAGTGTTTCTATGGATGAGGGAGATGAGATGGCTGAAGCTGTTGATTCCAGCCAGATAGTTATTCGTGAAGAAGATCCGTTGAAGAGGGATTTTTATACACAGGATTTGCCATTGACCGATTCATTGATGGCTGTTTCCCATCAGAAAATAAGGGATGCACTGTATAACGCAGGAAAAATATTTAAGTCGGAATTTAGTAATTATAAACGTTCTGTTGAATCGTATGAAGAGTTGAACCGAAGATATCCAAGCAATATTTATCAGCTTTCTTCCTATTTTGAGTTATATGATTTATATGAGTTATTACAGAATGCAGAGAAGGCGAATTATTATCGGAACCTGATTATTTCGCAATTCCCGGATAGTAAGTATGCAAAGTATTTGCAGAATCCAAACTATTTTGTGGAAATGCAGGCGATTACGGATAGCTTAAATCGGATGTATCAGGAAGCATACCGTGATTACAGATCAGGTAGGTATCGTCAGGTAATACCTTTAACTGCTTCAATGAAGAAGATGCAGCCAGATAGCGTGCTCATGTCGAAAATTGATTTTATGGGAGCTATTTCACAAGGAACACAAACCAATGTGCATGAGTTTGAGTCACTGCTGAAGGGCTATATTGCCAATTATCCGGCATCTGATCCTACTCCGTTAGCTCAGGAAATTCTTACATTGATTCAGGACAGTACACTGGCAGACTATCAGAAATTGGTGGAAATGGGCTACATAAATGAAGAAATTCAGAATGAAGAATTATTGCCGGAGAATCAGGCTCAGAACGATGAGTTTGGAGGCCGGTTCTCGTATGATCCGGATTTGCTTCATTATTTTGTTATTGCGTATCCGAGGGAAGCGAAAATTGATTTGAACCGTCTGAAATTCGATATTGCTAATTATAACATAGATCATTACACCAAAATTGATTTTGATATTGAAACGGAAAATTTGGATGCAAAGACGGCTTTACTAATTGTTCGGGCATTGGAAAACAAGGAAAATGCACTTATTTATCACGGAGCTATTATTCGCAGAGGAAGTGTTTTCAGAACATTGACCGACGTTAAGTATACAAATTTTGTGATTTCTTCCACCAATTACCGTCAGGTTCTAAGTGAAAAGTCCATTGCCGACTATCTTAAGTTTTTTGTGAAAAATTACAGCCGTTTCATTGGTCCTAATTTTAGTGATGATGAAAGCGATATATCTCCGGAAGAATTAATGGCGAGAGCAAAACAGGAAGAGCAGGCATTAAAGGAAAAAGGCAGCTTTGTTGTTGTGAAAAAAGGTGGCGAATCATTATTCAATGTTGATATTGATACAACTCAAAATTTTGTACTTGCAGTAAAAGACCCGAATTTGTCGTTGAAGTCTGCTGTTAGTGGTTTTGCCCAGTTCAACCGTTCTGAATTTAGAGGATGGAATCTGGCCGTAAGTGAAAAATCAACGGAAGGCTATCAATTAATGATAGTGAAAGGAATTCCATCGTTAAATGAATCAATGTCTTATTTCAGAAAGGTAATTACTACAAGAAGTTTGTTTGACCCGCTGGGACGTACAACTTATAGAAACTTCCTCATAACAGATGAAAATCTTCAGAATCTCATTGAGGAGAATAAAGTAGATGAGTATATGGACTTCTTCCGTAACTACTACATTCAACGAAAGGTCCAGGCAGATTCGGAATCATCTTCAGGAGCAGCAAACAAAGCTTCTTCTGCCTCAGTTCAGACTGCTTCTTCGCAAACAACAACGAATACTTCGGAAACCCAAAAAACTGCTAGTGTATATAGCGAAGATATTGAAGGGGATCATCTGTTTGTTTTTGTCATTCCGGTAGAAGGAATTGATAATGATGCTTTTGTTAATGGTTTAAGACAGTATAACCAATCAAATTATTCGGAGGCTGGTTTAGTTATTGAAGAAAAACCTCTGGATGATTTCCGGCAGATTGTATCCATTTCAGGGTTGAAAAACCGTGAGGATGCTATGCGTTATTTTAGTCAATTAGTTCAAAACCGCGATTTATACAAACCTTTAGGTAATGCTACTTACCGTAATTTCCTTATTTCTTCTGACAATTTCAATACATTTATGAAGGAGAAGAATATAGTGGACTATATGAATTTCTACAAACGAGTATACCTTAACAACTAGGGGTTAAAGTTTGTTAACACAATCATAAAGGCACTTTTTTTGTGTTTATACATTTAAGAAACACGATATACATATGAGAAAACCACGAATACTTTGGACGGACGATGAGATTGATCTATTGCGTCCGCACATTATATTTTTACAGGAAAAAGATTATGAAGTTGAAACGGCAAACAATGGTCTGGATGCTGTTGAGAAGGTAAAGGAGAATTTCTACGATATTATTTTTCTGGATGAAAATATGCCCGGAATGACCGGTTTGGAGACTTTAACTCAGATAAAAGCTGTGACTCCCAATGTTCCGGTGGTAATGATTACCAAGAGTGAGGAAGAAAATATTATGGATGAGGCAGTTGGTTCAAAGATTGCCGACTATCTTATAAAGCCTGTAAATCCAAAACAGATTCTACTTACGTTAAAGAAGAATATCGATCAAAAGCGGCTGGTTACGCAACAAACAACTTCTGCATATCAAACACAGTTTGCTCAGATTGGTATGCGCATTAACGAGCGGTTAACTTACGAGGAGTGGGTAGAGATTTATAAAAAACTGGTTTTTTGGGAGATTGAGTTAAGCAACTCTGAAGATACGACCATGGATCAGATATTGGCTATGCAAAAAGAAGATGCTAACAAAGCATTCTTTAAATTCATCCGGGATAATTATGCAAACTGGTTTACCCGTGATATTGGTGAAAGGCCACTTCTCTCTCCCGATCTTTTTAAGCATAAGATATTTCCTTTGCTCGACAAGAAGAACAAGGTTTTTGTATTGGTGATCGATAATCTCCGTTATGATCAGTGGAGAAGTATTAGCCATGTTTTTAATGAGTATTTCAGAACAGAGACCGAGGAAATGTATTATAGTATTTTGCCTACGGCCACCATGTATGCCCGCAATGCTATGTTTGCGGGATTAATGCCTTCCGAAATTGAGAAACTTTATCCGCAGTACTGGGAAGATGATGATAATGAAGGGCATAAAAATCAGCATGAGGAGGAGCTTTTACGGAAACAGATGAGTAGGCATGGAAGAAAAGAAAAATTGTATTTTGACAAAGTTACAGGCATTCGGCTCGACCGAAGAATTACAGATAACCTGAAGAATGTTCTGGAGAATGATCTTTCTGTTATGGTATTTAATTTTGTAGATATGATTTCGCACGCCAGAACAGAAATGGATATGATAAAGGAACTGGCAAGTACTGAAAAAGCGTATAGGTCGCTTACTTTAAGCTGGTTTAATCATTCTGCTTTACTGGAGCTTCTAAAGAATTTGGCTGAAAATGACTTACGGATAATTGTTACTACGGATCACGGTGCGATTCGGGTTAATAACGCTGTAAAAGTAGTAGGAGACAGGGAGACAAATACAAATTTGCGGTATAAACTGGGACGTAATTTAAATCATAAATCAAAACAATTATACGAAGTACGCGATCCAAAGCAAATTTATTTGCCTTCAAGAAATGTAAGTACAAGTTATATCTTTGCTCATTCTACCGACTTTCTCGCTTATCCGAATAATTATAATTATTATGCAAATTATTATAAAGACACGTTTCAACATGGTGGTATTTCAATGGAAGAGATGATTATTCCCTTTATTGTACTTTCACCTAAGAAGTAGAGAGATTCTATTGGATTATTTTTAAGTTGATTTAGTGCGTTGCTAAATGACTTTGTTCCATTGGATATATAAGAATGGGAAAACGGGAAAAGAGGATAAAAAGTAAAGGTTCTGCAGGAAATAACCGAAAGGCAGGCGATGAATTTCTGGTACAGAACAAAATGAAGCAAGATGTGGTTGAGACAGCCAGTGGGCTGCAATATCTGGTTGTTGAAGAAAAGGAGGGAGTAAAGCCCGGAATGTTCAATACTTTGAAAATACATCAGCGTGCTTTATTACTCGATGGGAAAATATTGGAAGATACCTATAGGCGAAATCAACCTGACGAAGTTCGCATGGAAGAATTAATCGAAGGGTTACAGGAGGGCTTGCAGATTATGTCAGTAGGAAGCCGTTATCGGTTTTGGGTTCCATCTGATTTGGCGTGGGGTAGAAAAGGCACTGGAAATAAAATTCCTCCGAATGCAGTATTAGCTTTTGATATACGTTTATTGGAAATTTTATAGAGAACAACAATTAAAAAAAGCTGCTCTGAGAACCAAAGCAGCTTTTTTATTGTGGCTGATGCCGTATTTTAATAAAATTTTGCTCGCTTATCTACAATCTCAACCGCATTTTTGTGTGCTTCAATGGCTTGTGAGTTAGCCCTCATTTTCATACTCTGCGCTAGTTGCATTTTTTCCGATTCAGTGTCTTGGTTTGTACCTTCGTTAACAGAAATTACCATTGCAACGAATACACCATTATTGCCTGGTATTGGTTTCGAAATTTTATCCGGTTCCAGAGAAGTAACCGTTCCGATTACATAAGGTTCTAAACCTACCCCAGGAATCTGGAAAGATTCAAAGTGAATGTTAGATGCATTTTTAACAGTTAAATCAAGAGCCGTAGCTACATCCTCTAAATTGGTTTTCCCTTCCAGAGCTTTAGCTGCCTTTTCTTTAAGAACTTCTTTTTTCTTCTCTTTTATTACACTCAACTCTACTCTTGTTTTTACATCTTCAAAAGGAGCAATTCCTTCTTCTGTAACTTTGGTTAAGGCCGCAATAACGAAATTGTCATCCAGTTCAAAAATTGATGAACCTTCCTGACTGATAATAATATTACCTTCTTCTGTATCGTATGCTGCACGAACTAAATTACGTGAATTCTTTAACCCCGCTAACTGACGGTCATTTTCATGCAAAGATGCAACTCTTTTGTTTAATTTTTGTGCTGTGATAGCTTCGTCAAATTGTTTTTTAGTAGTGTTTTCTCCTGCAAATTTGCTGGCTTCCGCATAAGTGTCCTGATATGTTTGAGTACTTGGAACTACATTTCTGGTTAGGAATGCTACCTGAACCTGTTTTGATAATTTACCTCGGTCTAATGTTTGGATGATATGAATTCCAAATTGGCTGGCAACAACTGAAACTTCATTTTTATTGTTATTAAAAGCAGCTTCTTCGAAAGGTTTTACCATCTGCCCACGATTAAACCAACCGAGTTCTCCTCCTTGCATTGCAGAACCTTTATCTGCTGAAAACTGCCGAGCCAACGCTGCAAAATCACCTCCTTTTTCAATAACTGTTTTCAAACTATCAGCCAACTTTTGTTTAGCTGCCAGTTCTGCCTGGCTGTTGATTTGTAAAAGAATATGCCGCGCTTCAACCGAGTCAGGCAACATTTCAATTGCATTTACTTTAGCTAGTTTATAAGTGTCATTTTCAAAGTAAGGGCCAAATACATCATTTACTTTTGCATCCTCATCATAAACCCAGGTCCCGATATTTTCAGGCAACGTTTCTTTTTTGTACCAGGTGTCATCAAATTTTACATCAGAATTTGTGTTTATAAACTGGACATTATCTGTTGCTTTTTCAAAGTCTGATTTAATATCATTTATCCATTCTTCTGCATGTTTAAAGTCAGAGGAGGATGGTTTTACAGGGAAAGTAATATATTCAATTTTTCTTAGTTTGTCCTGTTTGTAATCGTCCTGATGTGCTGTGTAGTAGTTTTTTAGGTCATTGTCGGTTACAACTACCTGACTGTCTGAAACAGAAGAGAGAGGTAGCATGATATAATCGAAATTAACTTGTTTGTTTTTTGCTTCAAGGGCATCTTTTGCCTCCTGGCTGGTTGCATATAACCCTTTCCCAACCATATTGACATATTTGCTTTGTTTGCGGTCTTCAACAATTTGTTTCTCAAGGTAAAGCCAATACTGACGTTGTTCCTGATTTACCCCGGTATCCAGATTTTTCAGGAAACGAACAACAGCGCTTCTATCTACTTGCCCGGTATTTGGGTTACGGAATATTTGTTGGATAATGGGATGAAGATTAGTTCCTTGTATCATATCAAATAATTCATCAGAACTTACTTCAATGCCTAAATCTTTATATACATCGCCCATAACAATATTGCGTACCAGTGTCTCCCATGTTTGTTGACGAACTTGTACCCATGTATTTTCATCTAATTGAGACTGTTGAGTATTCATTTTATAAATCTCAGCCAGTTCTTCCATTTGCTTTTGAAAATCAGGATATTGAATTGATTCGCCATCTATCTCCCCGATTTCAAGCCGATTACGTTGGAAAAGTGAGTTCCCCGACTTGAACATGTCTCCAAGAATAAAGGCGGCAAGAGAAAGCCCGATAACAATTGATACTAACAATCCTGCTTTCGTTCTGATTTTTTGTAACGTTGCCATTGAATAACAGTAATTTTAATATGAAATTTTACTTCATTTTTTCGAGCTACGAAGATAACAATTTTCAATATTATACCTGAACATTTGTTTTTTTTTTATCAGAACAATATTTTTGAATTTAAATATTTGAAAATCAATTGTTTTTAGCAGAGGGTTTTGGGAGAATACTAATCGTTGGTAAGGGTAAGTTTTACTAATTCAATTTTTGTACTTGTCGCTTTTAGTATTTTTATTAAAAATTTGTCAATTTTTATTTCTGTATTGATTTTGGGAATACTCTCGTGATAATATAGTATTAAGCCTGCTAGTGTTTCAAAATCTTCACTCTCAGGAAGATCAAAATAGTATTTTTCATTTAACAGGTCAATTTCTGAACGACCAGAAAAAATATACTCAGTATCGCTTATTTTTTTCTCAATTATATCGCTGGTATCGTGTTCATCTTCAATTTCTCCAAATATCTCCTCGAGTATATCTTCACTTGTTACCATTCCTGATGTTCCTCCGAATTCATCTACAACAATGGCAATACTCCTGTGTTCTTGAATAAATGTGCTTAGTAATTTATTTGCAGGCATTGTTTCTGGAACAATCAGTACATTTTGTATGTATGGTTTTATTGAATCGGGATTTCGGAAAATTATTGATGAATGTACATAACCAATAATATTATCTGCATTTTCACTGTAAAAAAGTATTCTTGAATACCCGGTTTCTACAAATTTATGCCGCAGTTCTGAAATATCAGCATTAATATCAAGCATTTCAATTTCGGTACGGGGAACCATTATTTCTCTAAGTTTTACTTTTGAGAAATCCAGTGCATTTTTAAAAAGTTTTACCTCTTTTTCAATTGCAAGCTTTTTTTCGAGGTTGCTTGAATCGTTGTCATTTACAAATTCATCAAGATCTATGCGCCCAAATACAATGTCCTTTGAAGAGTGTTTTACATCTGTTTTTAAAAAATACTTTAATAACAAGTTTGTAATGGCTATGGTGAATTTTGTTATCGGGTAAAAGATGAAATAGAAAAATGCCAGCGGGGCGGCAAAAATGTTGAGCAAAGTATTCGGGAATATTCTAAAAAGTGTTTTAGGCATAAATTCTGCAAAAAACAGAATGATTAAAGTTGACACAATTGTTTGCATCAACAGCATTAGCGATTCTGAGTGGATATAGCCCTCTAAAACGGGGCCTAGTAATCCGGCGAATGCAATACCGTAAATAACCAGGGCAATATTATTCCCAACCAACATTGTGGCAATATAATGACTGGCATCTGCGGTAACTAGTTTTAATATTCTGGAACTAAAAGGATCTGATTTTTTGTCGAGCTCAAGTTGGAGTTTATTTGCTGAAACAAAGGCAATTTCCATACCTGAAAAAAATGCAGATAATAGAATTGTAATGAGTATTATAAGTAAAAGGTTCATTCCTTTTTATTTCTGTAACTTTTGTGGCACTTTAAATGGTTGCGCATCTAAACTGCTTTTTTTCTGGGAAGGAGCAGGTGTTTCTTTTCTTGGCGCCGTTGTGTCTTTGGGCTCCTGCACGTTTACATAAATATCTCCTTTTGGTTCTTTGATTTTCCAATACTCCATATTTTGATCAGACTCAAAACCAATTCCGGTCAGTATTCTGTCAGGACTAATAATTTTTACAAACGCATCTGTATGGATTTTCTGGGTCTTTCCTTCCAATATTAAAAGTTCTGTTTTTAATGTATCTCCTTTATCATTTGTTACTACTACATTATTTTTTGCTTCCCATTTTTGTTCCTTTTGATATTGGCGGGCATAATTAGCGGTTATACTTGAAACAATATTCTCCTTTTCATCATATTCAATGAGTTCTATACCTTTGGGGAACTCGATATAGGCTTCATCACCCTCAAATTGTAACAATTGAGGGGCTTTCATTAAAAAACGCACTTGTCCCGAGTCCGAGGAAAGTCTTTCAATATTTTCTGCTTCGAGTGTAGGGAGGTTTTCTGTAGTAGTGAAGGCTTTTATTTCCTCCAGGTTGTTCTCACAAGCATAGAAAAGTATTGCAGCCCCTGAAAGAAGAGCTGCAATGCTTAGTTTCTTTATATTTATGGTAATGTTAAAAACGAATTTTTGTTGTTTCATTTACCCAGCCTCCCACTTTGTAAGTTTGTCCTTCGGTTAAACTGCGGAAGAACGCTTCTTCTTTATTAGGGAAATATTTTTTGTACTCAGCAGCTTTTTGAGCGGCATCTACAGCACAATCTTCATATTTACGTGCCTTGTTGAAATAGTCGACTGCAACCCAGAATAACGATGCTTTTTCAAAATCGTCTTTGCCAAATGAAGTTCTGGCAGACAAATAAATGTTAGCAATTAACATCAATGCATCACAATATTCGGGTTTTATATCCAATGCTTTGCGTGCGTAGCTCCTCGCCTCCGGATAGTTCTTGTCTTTAGCATAAAGAACAGTTGCAAATTCGTAATAATAAGTTGCCAGTAAATCTTTATCACTTTCCTGTTCCATTGCCTGTTTGTAATATTCTTTGGCTTTCTCCATTTCATTTAACTGAACAAAACGGTGTGCCATATTAAATGCAGCTTCTGCCGATGGTTCCAGTTCGTATAATCTTTCTGTTGCCTGCGAAAATAATTCGCTCTCATCGCATTTTGCCCTTCGAAGACGAGACAGCATGGATTTTATAAAATCAACATCGTTTCCTTTTTCTTTAAACTGAGGAGTAAAAATATTTACCAGTGTTTCGCAGTCTGCTGCACCCGATTTTCCAAATATTTCTTCAATATATGGCTGCACTTTTTTGGCGCTTTCAATGCGGTCTGCATCGCCATTTCCTTCGATGGTTGCATTAACAATTGAATTTGCTTTGTCGTAATTTTTAACTACTGTTTCTTTAGGAATTTCACCTAATTTGTACAACGAATAGGAAGTTTGCATAAGCAAAACCAGAATTGGCATCTCAGTTTCATTGCCTTGTTCAGTTATTGACTGGTTAATCCATTCATAACCTGTTTTTAATGCTTTTATGCGTGCATCGCCTTCAAGATCGCGATCCGGATTTAACTTATACTCCAACCATGTTGATGCTTTCCTTCCAAGTACATAACCTTTAGAACCAAAGTATTTGATACGATTATCATATAATTTCATTAATCTTTCGAGAATCTTATCTTTTTCTTCCCATGTTTGTGCTTTTGACATTTGGTCTTCCAGCATGGCTGCACCACGGATATACAGGTTTACACTTGATTTTGGGAATTGTTGATACAGTTTTTCCCAGTGAGGCATGGCTGATTTATAATCATTCTGTTTGAAAAATTGCTGATACATGGTGAATTCACTCATATACTCCTGGTTCTTTTCTTTTACCAGTTCTTCCTGGCTTTTTAAGCTTACCGAGCCACTACTTACATTTTGTGAACTGGCATCTCCACTTGGAAGTTCTCCGTTAAAAGCAAAGTCGATGTTATCTCCGGAATTTTCATCCAAATCATATTTTTTGCTTTCATCCAGGAAAGTAAATTTTAGCCATTTTGATTTTTCGTCGGCCTGAACCTCGTATTTACCGTCAAAGCTGGTCATCATTGAACTTCCTTTATGCGCCTCAACAGTAACTCCGGCCATTGGCTCACCGTTATTATATACAGTCCCTTTTATTACTCTTTGTGCGATGGCACTGTTGGCCACCAGCATCGCAACTGAGGCGAACAAGAGTGTTATGCGAATAAAAACTTTCATAATTGTATTTTTTCTTTTTTTTATTAATGTTTCTAATCAAATTTGTGTTTTACAAACCAGAGATCAACCAAATTCATATTTGGGTTTATTTTTTACATAATTCTCAACAACCAGGTTGTTTTCTTTTGTCCCTCTTTTTATATTTTTCAATATTGAATTGGTACAATATCCTGATAGTGCATTACCAAAACTTATGCCAGGATTCTTAATGCGTTGATTCTTAATGTAAAGATGTGTTTCCCCGTATTTTGATCCCTCCTGATAAGTAATTCTGTTAATATCATTTTGAATAGAGAACAGATCTGTCATCCATCCCTCATTGAATGCAAATTTATTTAAATCTGTTAAAACAGGGGCTGTTGTATCCAAAAAAAATGTTTTTGGTATAAATTGATATAAATTGTTAACTAAATTCCTGTCTATTATTTCGAACTCAAACAAAAATGTTACAGAACCAGCAGAAGTATAAGATACCTCATTTGATATATTTATGTGGAACAAATAGATATTTGCAATGGAAAGAATTTCCATCGCAGGTTCTTTTAATGCATTTGGGCATTGAATATCTCCCAATCCGTTAAGGGAATAAGGTGGTGTGGTGTTTTTATGAAATTTTGCAAAAACTAAAGCCGGGAATAAAATTAATCCGACTATTAAACTAACTCTGCTAATTCTCCCCATTATACTCTAATATGCAGTTTAAACCCAATGCTACCAAATTGAAATGTACAAAGAAATAATTTTTTAATTTCTTATCAAAAAAATTAGCATCTCCTCCGGTTATAATAACTTTTAAATTACTATAAAATTCTTTAAATTTATCGATGGTTTTATCCACCTCATAAAATATACCATTCTGAACGCCCAAAAGTATTGCTTCTTCCGTAGTTGTTCCAAAAAGTTTATTCATTTCTGCAGCCTGTACCTGTGGTAATTTTCCGGTAAAATGGTGTAAGGCTTTAAATCGCATTTCGATACCAGGAGATATATTCCCTCCGAGATATTGACTCTTGTTGTTAAGAATGTCATACGTAATGGCAGTGCCTGCATCAATTACCAGTATGTTGGTTTCCGGGTACAAATCAAATGCTCCAACCACTGCTGCAATTCGGTCTTTGCCAAGTGTTTCTTTTGTGTTGTATTTGTTTTCTAATGGAATAGGAGTGTTGTGATCGAGTTCGATAAATATATCAAAGTTATTTTGTAAAGTTTCTTTCAGCTCAGGTGAGTAGCCTTTAACCGAAGAAAGAATAACTTTATTTAGGGATGGATGTTCATTTTTTAAAACTTCAATATGTTCCGGACGAAACTCATCAACGGGGACGGTAATCAACACTTCTCCCTGGTTGAAAACAGAAAATTTTGTTCGCGTATTTCCGATATCGATTACCAGATTCATGTTTAGTCTGTAATTTTTTGACTAATATCTAATGCTTGTACTGAATGTGTTAAAGCTCCGATTGAAATAAAATCAACGCCGGTTTCAGCAACTTCCCGTACACGTTTCATTGTCATATTTCCGGAGGCCTCGGTTTTTGCTCGTTTGTTTACCAGTTTTACTGCCTCTGCCATTTCCTCTGTTGTCATATTATCCAGCATAATAATATCGGCATCGGCATCGAGTGCTTCCTGCACCATTTTCATGTTAACGGTTTCAACTTCAATTTTTATACTTACCGGAATTTCTTTTCTAATGGCGTCGACTGCAGATTTTATACCTCCGGCCAATTGTATATGGTTGTCTTTAATCATAACCATATCGTACAAACCCATTCGGTGGTTTGAGGCGCCTCCCATTTTTACAGCGTATTTATCCAGTAGCCTATAGCCTGGTAAGGTTTTGCGTGTGTCCAAAATCTTTACATTTGTTCCTTCCACTGCCTTCATAAATTGCCCTGCAAAAGAAGCAATTCCAGATAACCGTTGAAGAAAGTTCAATGCTGTTCTTTCACCTGTTAAAAGTGCATGGTAATTCCCTTTGAATTCAGCAATGATGTCTCCCTTTTTTACGGTAGAACCGTCGGGGAAAAATATTTTCCATTCCAGGTTTTCGTCAAATTTTTTGAATACCATTTCTGCAATCGGAAGTCCGGCCACAACACCATTTTCTTTGGCAACAAAAATGGCCGTTTTGTTTTCATCCGACGGAATTAAGTTGTTGGTTGTAATGTCTCCATCACCAATATCTTCAGTGTATGCTAAATTGAAAAGTATTTCTGCAGATTTTAATGTTTTCTTATCCATGACAAATTATTTCCTAACAGGTTCAAAATGAATATTCTTATTTTTTTGCTGAATGCTGTGGTACTCAAGCTCGGGGTTTTCATTTCTGAAATCTTCCCGAATGTGCCCGCCTCTGCTTTCCTGTCTGCTTAGTGCAGCCTGAGTTATTAGTTTGCAAATTTGTATTGAGTTTTTTATTTTCAGGAGGTTGTATTCGTTTGACGTGTTTTTAAATTGAGTTTCCAACTCATTTAAATACGCCAACGCATCTTCCATATCTTTCTGGTTGCGAACAATCCCCAGTTTGTCTGTCATCGTTCTGGCCAGTTTGTTTTGCATTTCAAGGAATAATTGTTCGTGTGAAGTTTCCAAAGTGATTGGCGCTACATCATGAAAACTACATGTTCTTTTCTGAATTTTTGCCGCTTTTTCGCTGGCTCGTTTTCCAAACACTAAACATTCTAACAATGAGTTACTTGCCAGTCTGTTTGCTCCCATTACTCCTGTTGATGCAGTTTCTCCGCAAACAAAAAGTCCTGAAATATTTGTTTCTGCATCAAGATTGGTTTGTATTCCGCCAACCATGTAATGTGCGGCCGGAGCAATCGGAATCAAATCTTTGGTAAGGTCCAGCCCAAATTCTTTTAAGTATGAATTTATATGATAGAAACGTTTTGCCATTTTTTCTTTGTCCAGATGCTGAAGCGATAAAAAGACATTCTCTGATTTTGATTGCTGAATTTGGCGGAAAATATTGTATGCAACTACATCGCGTGGTGCTAGTTCGGCCTGTGGGTGTATGCCTTTCATAAAACGTTCGCCATTTTCATTGAGCAGCCATGCACCTTCTCCCCGAACCGCCTCGCTAATCAGGTACGCTTCTTTTCCCGGAATATAAAGCGCTGATGGATGGAATTGGATAAACTCCATGTCAGCAATCTGGGCACCAGCTTCAAAGGACATTGCAATGCCATCGCCGGTGGCTGTATGCGGATTGGTCGAGCGGGCATAAATACGGGAAAGTCCTCCTGTTGCAAGAATAACTGCCTTTGTTTTAAAAATTATATTTTCTTTATTCAGAAAATTTAAAGTCTGTACACCAACTACACAATTTCCTTCTTTTATTAATTGAGTTGCTGCAACATATTCAAAAGGCTGAATATTATTTTGCTCCTTTACTTTTTGCAGCATAAAACATGTAAGCTCTTTTCCCGTTGCATCTCCTCCTGCATGGAGAATTCGTCTTTTTGTATGTCCTCCTTCCAACCCCAATACGTACTCTCCGTTTTTTTTATCGAAAGCCATGCCCATTTCAATCAGATCCAAAACTCTTTCACGGCCTTCGTTTACTAGTATCTCCAGCGAGTCGGTATCACATAAACCACGCCCTGCAACCTGCGTGTCTTTTAAATGTTCTTCAGGAGAATCGTCATCTGAAATAGCCGCAGCAATTCCTCCTTGTGCATAATAAGAATTACTTGTGTCAAGCTGGGATTTTGTAACAATGGCTACCCGTCCATATTTCGAAGAGTGATAAGCAGCAGCAAGGCCTGCTAATCCGCTCCCGATTACAACGGTGTCAAATTCAAGTACTTGCATTGATGTTGCATTTCGTAATTGCGCGGCAAAGTTAGTATTTCTTTCACGCAATCATACGATTTTTTTTATTAAACATCAGAAAGTTAAGGAAGATGCTACCATCCAACTAAATAAAGGTTATTTAGTCGTTGGTTTTGTCTTCTTTTTTTTACTCTGTGTGTTATGAATTATCGGGCCTTGTTTATATGTAGAGAATGCTCTAAAACAAAATTTGTATGCATAGTTAGAAAATTGAATTATATTTATTGCGGTTAGATACATGAAAGGAAACTATTTTACACCATTGTTATTTTCAAAGCAAAAAGTATATTTTTGCATACTAACCATTGTGTTACCCAAATTTTATTTTTAAATATTTGAATTATTGGGCTTTGTGTTGTCCTTTAACTTAAGAAATAAAATCTTAACTATGAGCTGGAGAAAAATTACATTTATCGTTGTTGCACTTATCGTTTTATTGGGAGGGGCTGCAGCGCTTTCATTGATGTTTGTTTCGATGAAACCAGAACCTCCCCGAAGACCAGATGCAGATATGATACGTTATGTAAAAGCCGAAAAAATAACATATAGTGATATTATTTCACCTCTTTCACGCGAAGGGAGAGTCGTTTCGAGCAGTGAGGTAATGCTGGTTTCAGAGGCTGCAGGCAAAATCGAAAAAGGCGATCTCCCACTACGTAAAGGAACTTCTTTTCGAAAAGGACAATTATTGGCTGTAATTTACAAAGATGAAGCAGAACTGGAATTAAAAGCCAACAAAAGCAATTTTCTTACTACTATCACCACACTTTTACCCGACATAAAGGTGGATTTCCCTGAACAATACAGTGCTTTTAATCTGTTTTTTAATGCGATAGACATGGAGCAGGATTTGCCTGACTTTCCTGAAATAAAAAATGAAAAGCTTAAAATATTTTTAGCCAGCAGGGATGTGTTTAGCGAATATTACAGAATAAAACAAGATGAAAAGAAACTGAGCCGTCATTCATTATATGCTCCGTTTAACGGAACTTTTACTTTGGTAAATTATGAGGTTGGTGCTTATGTAAATACCGGAGGACAGATAGCGCAAATGATTCGCACAGACGAGCTGGAGGTAGAAGTACCGGTTGAGAATGTGCAGAGTAAATGGATTAAGATAGGAGACAAGGTAAAAGTATATCCAAGAGATAAACGTATAGAAAATACAGGCATTGTTGTTCGCAAATCGGATTTTGTAGATCCTGCAACCCAGGCACGTAGCATTTTTATTAAAGTAAAGGATGTAACTCGCGATAAATTGCTAGTCGGGGAGTATAAGCTAGTGGTTTTCCCGGGGCAACTCATATCCGGTGCTATGGAGATACCACGAAATGCCGTTTTTAACACCAATGAAGTTTTTACAGTTGTTGATGGCAAACTCAACAAGCAGATAATAAATATTCTGAAATGGAATGAAACTACATTGATCTTTAACGGACTAAAAGAAGGTGTTAAAGTAGTAGTTGAACCATTGATTAACGCAAAAGAAAACAGTCCTGTTGGAGTTTTAGGGGAAGAAGTTCCTGTGATGCAGGAAAAGAAAAAAAGTAAGGATAATTCACATACACAGGCAGAAGCATGAAAAAAGCGGTTGAATTATTTGTCAGGTTTCCATTTTATGCAAATCTGATTATTGTTTTTCTCCTGGTTGTTGGAGGAATGAGTTTATATTCCATGAAGAAATCGTTTTTCCCTGAACGACCATCCCGGATGTTGTATGTAAGTGTTGCTTACCCCGGAGCATCACCGGTTGAAATGGAAGAAGGAGTAACGTCACGTATTGAAGAAGCAGTGAGGGCTATTCCGGGGATTTATGAAATTACATCAACTTCGGCAGAGAACAGCTCTCGGGTAGAGATTGAGATTGTTCCGGGGTATGATATTGATGAAGCATTGATTGAAGTAAAGAATGCTGTAGACGGTATTTCTTCATTTCCTACTGCTGCAGAGCGACCAATTGTGTACAAAAGTCGCACAACCTCTCCGGCTATGCGGTTAATGGTCACCGGCGATGTTGATTTGTTTACGCTAAAAAGTTACGCCCAGCAGGTAGAAGAAGACTTTCTGGCTTCCGGTTATATCAGCCAGGTTAGTTTGTCCGGGTATCCATCTCTTGAAATTTCAGTTGAAGCAAAAGAAGAAGATTTATTACGGTATGGCATTACTTTTTCTGAATTGGGAAATGCTATTTCTCAAAATAATCGAGACATTTCCGGTGGGCAAATTCGATCGGATAATGAGGAATTGCTTATTCGTTTGCGATCGCGAAGTGCCGATCCAAACAAAATAGGCAATATTATTTTACGCGCAACGGAAGATGGAAGCGTAATCCGTATTCGGGATATTGCCATTGTAAAAAAGAAATTTTCAGATACTCCCAGTAAGTCGTTGGAGAGGGGAAAACCGTTGGTAAATATCTCTGTTATGAAACTAATAACGGAAGATTTGGATGAAATTGATAAATATATAAAAGACTACGTTGAAAAATTCAATACACATAATCCCGGAGTAGAACTAATCATTACGCGCTCTTTCCGCGAAATTCTGGGAAGCCGTTTGAATTTGTTATATGTGAATGGCGGACAAGGATTAATCCTGGTAATTCTTATTCTTGGATTTATGCTAAATATTCGACTTTCGCTTTGGGTGGCATGGGGAATCCCCTCTTCCTTTTTGGCGATGTTTATAGTGGCAAATATTATGGGTATAACTATTAACATGATGTCGTTATTCGGTATGATTCTGGTTATCGGGATTCTTGTAGATGATGGAATTGTTATTGGTGAAAATATATTTCAGCATTTTGAAATGGGGAAAAGCCCCATGAGGGCAGCTGTAGACGGAACGGTTGAGGTAATTCCTGCGGTTATAACTTCTGTATTAACTACTGTTGTTGCTTTTTCTCCGCTTATTTTTATAACCGGCCGTATGGAAATGATGTTTGAAATGGCTGTAATTGTTATCCTTAGTCTTATTTTTTCATTAGTCGAAGCCTTTTTTGTGCTTCCCGCTCATTTGGGAAATAAACATATTTTAAATTATAAAGTACTTCACGCGAAAGATCACGGGGTAAGAAAGTATACAGAACGTTTTATTTCCTGGTTAAGAGATTATGCCTATGATCGTGTAATTCGGTTGGTGTTAGAATGGAGATACATTACCATTGGCATTCCTGCTGCGATGATCATTATTACACTTGGATTAATTGGCGGAAATATTATTAAAACAACTTTTTTCCCGCGAATGGAGTTCGACTCATTTAATATCAATATTGCTTTTACTCCCGGTTCAGGCGAAAAACAAACGATGCAATATCTTCAGCATTTTGACAGTATTGTTTGGGTAGTGAATAGCGAATTAAAAAAAGAGTATAACGATTCAATTGATATTATTGAAAACTCGATAGTTCATTTGGGGAGTGGTTTTGATAGGGAAGAGAGCGGAGCACATACCGGGAATATATATGTTTCTCCACGCAACTCGGAAGAAACAGGAATCAGTTCATTTGATATAATAAATCGTATCCGAACAAAAATAGGTTCGCTCCCTGAAGCAGAAAAGTATACGATTGGCGCCAGAAACCGTTTTGGTAATCCGGTGTCCATTGGTTTGTTATCCGGGAATATACAAGAATTGGAACATGCCCGCAATTACTTAATGGGGAAACTTATGGAAATGCCACAGCTAAAAGATGTGGTAAATACCAATGCAATGGGGAAGCAGGAGATTTTATTGGAACTTAAGCCCAAGGCTTATATGTTGGGGGTAGATGAAGTAACCGTTGCAAACCAAGTGAGACAGGGATTTTACGGAGGCCAGGCTCAACGGCTACAGGAGGGGCGTGATGAACTGCGCATCTGGGTGCGCTACCCACATGAAGGGCGTGAGCGTATCGGGCAGTTGGAACAGATGAAAATAAAAACGGCACAGGGTGAATTTCCTCTTACAGAGTTGGTAGATTACGAAATGAAACGTGGCCCGGTAAATATTCAGCGTTTTAATGGTAAACGCGAAATCCGGGTGAATGCCGACTTGGTTGATCCGGATGCTTCTGTTACGGAAATTCTAGATCAGGTAGGTCGCGAAATTATTCCTGAAATGAAAATGTTGTATCCCGGGATTCGTATAGAATACCAAGGACAGCAGAAGGAGAGTAAAAGAAATATGGCCGATCTTGTATTTCTTTTTCCGCTGGCATTTTTAGCCATTATTTTTATTCTGATGATTAATTTCAAATCGTTTGAACAACCTTTAATTATTCTTATTTTAATTCCCATTTCTATTCTTGGATCTGTATGGGGGCATGGAATTCATGGCAAACCACTTTCTATTTTAAGTTTATGGGGAATTGTAGCGTTAACGGGGGTTATTATTAACGATGCCGTTGTTTTTTTAGCCAAGTTCAACTCCCTTATTGTTGAAGGGGAAAAAGTTAAAGAGGCCATTATAATGGCCGGAAAAACCAGGTTACGTCCCATTTTACTTACATCTTTAACTACTTCCCTCGGATTATTCCCAATTATATTAGAGAAAAGTTTTCAGGCACAGTTTCTAATTCCAATGGCTATTTCGTTGGTTTATGGAGTTGCTTTCGGCACCATGTTTATTTTACTATTTTTTCCTGCTCTCATCTTAATCTTGAATGATATTAGACGGGCGATACGGCAATCTTGGTATGGGCGAAAATTTGAACCAGAAGAAGTAGAAATTGCCTGGATTCATTCGCAACGAAAATTCGACGATGAAATTCACCCCGAAAAAAAGGAGAACGAATAATGAAAGCTATACAACTATCTATACTTCTTGTCATTGCAGCAATCACGGCTTTTGCACAACAGCCGTTAACCCTTAATGACGCTGTAGAAAAAGCGCTGGCTAATAATTATCAGATTAAAATCACAAAAGAGAGTCAGCGTATCGCTGAAATTCAAAATAACTGGGGAGAAGCTGGGCGTTATCCGTATATAAACTTATCATTAGGTGATAATAATTCTTTTAATACAACAGAAGGAGATAATTATACGAACAATCGGTTTACAACAGGTGCAAGTATTAACTGGACTCTTTTTGATGGTTATTCAGTACGTATCAATAAACAAAAATTTGAAGAGTTGGAAAAACTCTCGAAACAGAATACGGGCATTATGGTAGAAAGTACCATCCAGGCTGTAATTCTTGCTTATTATTCGGTTTTACTTGAAAAGGAAAAACTGGATCTATACAAAGAGGTAATGACACTTTCTGAAGATAGGTTTTATCTGGCCGAGGAACATAAAAACTTTGGAACATATGTTACTTACGATGTGTTGCAAGCTAAAAATGCGTATTTGTCTGATCGTTCCGGGTATTTATTACAGGAGGTAGCTTGGAAGAATGCACTGCGCGACTTAAATTACCTGATGGCAGATGTTGCAAATATAAATTACAATTTAACCGATAGTTTTAAAGCCGTGCCTATTAATTATACTCTTGCTGATTTACAGAGCTATATGTTTGAAAACAATAAAAGTTTGCAAAATCAATATGTAAACCAACGTTTGCTTGAAAATGCCATTGCCGCAGCCAAAAGTACTTTTTCTCCTACATTAGATTTTTCAGGGGGTGTTACCGGAACCAGTTCCCGTACATCGGTTGTAAATAAGAATAAAACCTGGGATAATTCAGGTACCTTTTATGGCAATTTCACACTTAGTTTCAATCTGTTCAGTGGGGGAAATCGCAAACGTGCATTACAAATTGCATCTATTGAAGAAGAAACAGGACTGGTTGAAACAGATGATATGAAGCATGATTTGATGAATCGTCTTTCGAATCTATATGAATTTTATTTGGTACGTAAAGAACTACTGAATATAGCCGATGAGAACATGGCCGCAGCAAAACTCAATTTGCAAATCTCCAAAGAAAAATTTGAGGCAGGCGCAATTAACTCTTTTAATTACCGCGATGTGCAAAATATATATTTAAAAGCTGCCAGTGAAAAGCTGGAAGCCATTTATGATTTTATTGATACGCACACAGCATTGCTACGGATGACAGGAATCATTATTCAGGAGTATGAATAATAAATGCAATTATAATTGTTGAATTTCTTCCCAAACTTTCTGTAGAACAGGAATACCTTTTTCCAGATTTTCCTTTCTGATTTTTAGAATCTGTTCTCCGGGGTAGCGGATACTGCTTTGTTCTTTTTCAGGAATTGAATTTTTAAAGTCTGTAATGATATCATGTATGGATTTTTCAATGGCCGGATAATTCTGAAGTTTTTTTAGATCAATAGCTATAAAAACCTGCGATACTCCACTCTCCGATGCTTGCTTGCTGATTTCATGTGTTGCCTGACCTGCGGAGAGAATGGTGGCAAGAATATCTAGTAAAAGCGATAATCCGGCGCCTTTCCATAAGCCGATAGGGAGAGCCCTGCCGGTTTCCAGGATTTCGCCGGGATGCTTTGTTAATTGTCCGGCTTTGTTAAAACCTCCCTCAAAGGGCAGTTGTTTGTGTTCCTGGGTCAGTTTCTCCATTTTTCCATACGAAAATTGTGTCATGGCAAAGTCAAGGACAATGGCTTCATTTTGATAAGGTACTGCAAATACCATCGGGTTGTTTCCTAACTTACAATCGGTGGCCCCCCATGCTGGCATGTTGGCAATGGTATTTGTCCAGGCAATAAAAGCAAAGCCTTTTTTTGCAGCCTGCCATCCATACAAACCGGCGCGCATCCAGTGGTTTGTATTCCCAATTGCAACACATCCAATGGTGTTTTGGCTTGCAAGCTCCATTGCTCTGTTAGCGCAAATTTCAGCGTTGATTGGTCCCGGTCCTAAGTTTCCGTTCCACTGTTCCAAAGCTCCGGTTGAGTTTGTCAATTCTGCAACTGCATCAACATTTATAAATCCTTTCTGAACGTATTCAATGAATCGGGAAAATCGATAAACTCCGTGTGAATAGACACCTTCCAAACTATTAGTCGCAAAAATGAATGCACACTTTTCGGCTTTAGTTTCTTCAAAATTATACTTCAATAAAATCTGTTTGAAAGCTGATTTCATCTCCTCAAATGCAATTCTCGTTATCGGGTTTTCCATGTGCGTTGTTTGTTTTTCTCTTCTTTTTTACGGAATGCTTCTTCCAAATCAATGCCTTTGCGGTTGGCAATGGCACAGAGATAAATAAAAATGTCGGTCAGTTCATCGCCAATTTCAGAGAAATCAGAATTTAGGTCAATGGCCAGGCCTTCTGATTTTCGGATTGCTTTGAACAATTCCCCAACTTCTTCTCCAAGGAGTAGACATTTGTCTATAATTGTTTGCTCGGAAAAACCTCTTTCTTCCTCCAGTTGGGCTACATAATGCTGGAAATCTTGTAAGGTAGGATTGGAATGTAAATTGGGCATAAATACTAGCTTTTTATGGTCTCAAAGGTATCATTTTTTGTTTTTGCGAAATTGAATGCCTTTAATTGTGTTTACACCTGTATCATTAAATAGAACGTAATGCCTGGTAAACACGTTCCATCATTTCGGGAATCTTTTCGTACGGATCGCCTTCGCCAAGCGTTTCTATGGGAAGGTAGCCTCTGTAGCCTGCAGCTTTAATTATTTTGAAGAGTTTTTCCAGGTCGGTTGGTGTTTCTTTTCCATCTATCCAAATGTTTTCTTTGATTTGCCAGGTAACTGCATACGGAATATTTTTCTTTATCTCCTCAAAAGGATCATGCTGGCGGTAGCTGCCAATGTCGAGATTTATTCCCATCCATTCTGAATCAACCATATCGAAAATACGGGTTACGTCGCTGGCTGTTTTTATAAAATCGTTGTGGTTTTGAATGGCAATGATAACTCCAAAATCTTTTGCAAAATTGCAGCATTCCTTTATATCTTTTGCCATCCATTTAAAAACTTCATCACGGGAAAATCCTTTATGCGGGTTTGTTCCTGAAAAAATACGTAACAGGGGTATGCCCATTTTGGCTGCCGCTTTTACCCAATTCTTTATTAATTTTATATCTGCCTTTCTGCTTTCAGGATTGGGGCTGGCAAAATCATTTCTTATACCGGTGCCACTAATATCCAATCCAAGTATAAAAGCTCTCTTTTTAAATTCCATCATAAATTCGTCTGAAGAAACTTCAGGGTACCCCGGGAAATAATATCCGGTGGGGTCTATCGCATCAAAATTGTTTTCAGCACAGAAATCAAGTACATCAAAAAGATCAATCTTTCCTTCCTGTAATAGTTTGTGAAAGGAATATACATTCAGGCTGGTTTTGAATTTGAAACCAAACTCATTTGGTACAGAGGCGCTGTAAGTTGAAGAGCGCGAAAATTCTGAGGCTATAAATGGCGCCGCAAGCATTGATTTTAGAAATGACCTTCGATGGCTGTTATTGTTGTTCATAAATTTGAATTTTAGTTGGTTTTATGCCAGGCAAATTAGCTAAAAAAATATAAAGGGAAATGTTGTTATCGTAAGTTCCTTTTGTTCCTGTAGTATCCCAAATTTGTTTTATCGAAAAATAGGTGTGGTTCCGGTGGAAATATGGAATGTTAACAAACAAGTAACTGTTTGTAACTAGTTGTCATACTGTGTGTTTGAGCTAAGTAGGCTGTGTAGGGACGGGGAAAGTGTATTTCTGAAAGGGAGTAAAAGTTGGCTATTGTTACAATATGTATAATTTTGGAGTGTTATTGAACGAACAGAAATTACATCACTATGGATAAAGAGTTTTATGTGAGCCAGTTGGGCAAGTGTACGGTTAAATCGCCATTGAACTTGTCGAATGTAAAAGGTGACGGGATGCTTGATTTTGTAACCGATGATGAACGGATAATTTACGACAATTCCATTGAAAGCATTAAAGAACAGCTTGCCCGCGGAGAAGAACCTCTTTCATTTGAGAAGGCGGGCCCCAAAGAATTTCTGTACTTTGAACCGGCAAAAACGAGAGTGGCAATTGTTACCTGCGGTGGTTTATGTCCGGGGCTTAATAATGTTATCAGAGGAATTGTAAATCATATTTGGGAACGGTATGGCGTTAGAATGATTTATGGTATCCAGTATGGTTACTCTGGTTTTATTCCAGAATACAATTTCCCGTACATAGAATTAAACCCCGATGTGGTTGACGATATTCATAAAGCAGGTGGAACGATGTTGGGAACTTCACGTGGAAATCAATCAGTGGAAACCATTGTTGATACCATGGAGCGGTTAAATATTAATATTCTTTTTACCATTGGCGGAGATGGCACTTTGCGTGGCGCACATGCTATTTCTGAAGAGATAAAAAAACGTAATTTGAAGATATCGGTGGCGGGAATTCCAAAAACAATTGACAACGACATTAGTTTTATTGAGCGGTCTTTTGGATTTGAAACGGCATTCTCTATTGCCATGAACATTATTCAGAATGCCCATTATGAAGCCAAAGGTGTTTACAACGGAATTGCTATTATAAAACTTATGGGGCGCGATTCTGGCTTTATTGCAGCCAATGCAGCACTTGCCTGCCCGGATGTGAATTTTGTTTTGATTCCCGAAATGGATTTTGATTTGTATGGCGTAAAAGGTTTCCTTACTGTTCTGAAGAAAAGACTGGAAAGGAAACAACATGCTGTTATTGTAGTAGCTGAAGGTGCGGGACAGTCCTTCTTTGAAGATACCAATGATAAAGATGCATCGGGAAATAAAAAATACGAAGACATTGGTTTGTATATCCGCGATAAAATAAAGGAGGAATTTTCTGCTTCAAATTTTCCTTTTACGCTGAAATACATCGACCCCAGTTATACATTGAGAAGTACGCCGGCGAATGCAAACGACAGCAAATTTTGTTTTCAGCTGGCACAGAATGCGGTGCATGCTGCTATGGCTGGGCGAACGGATTTTGTTGTAGGTGTTTGGCAGACTGTTTTTACTGTATTGCCCGTATCGCTGGCAACTAAAAAGCGTAAAACGGTTAATCTGGAAGGTGCCTTGTGGGGAAGCGTTTTGGAAGCTACCGGGCAGCCGGGTAGCATGAAAAATAGTTAGTTGTTTTTTATTATCTCCAAAAAGAAACCGCTTCCGTGAATATTTTTGATCTCGATATTTGGATCTTCTGACAAATATTTTCGAAGTTTGGTAATAAAAACATCCATGCTGCGGGCGGTGAAATAACCATCGTCGCCCCAAATTTTTTGAAGTGCAGTTTCGCGGGGCAGCAATTCATTTTTGTTTTGGCAAAGCAACTTTAGCAATTCCGACTCTTTGGGTGAAAGTTTTTGCTTTACATTGTTTCGAATAATCTGCCTTAATTTTGAGTCAAAATAGTAGGAGCCAATTTCAAAAATAGCATCGTTGTTTACTGGTGTTGTGGATTGGCGTTTAATAATCGCCTGGATTTTACATAACAGAACTTCCGTATCAAAAGGTTTGGTGATATAATCGTCGGCGCCTACATTGTACCCTTTTAAAATATCTTCTTTTAGCGTTTTTGCTGTCAGGAAAATCATTGGAATGTTCCTGTTGATCTTTCGTATTTCAGAGCCAATGGTAAATCCATCAATATTTGGGAGCATTACATCTAATATACAAATGTGGTACTCGCTGGTGCGGAATTTATCCATGGCCAGTTTCCCGTCGTCAATCCAGGTAACTTTGTAATCATTTAGTTCCAGGTACGATTTTAACACGGCACCAAAACTTAAATCATCTTCAACTAAAAAAATGTGTTGCTGCTGGTTCATTGTTTATTCTCTCACAAAAGGTAAAAATACATCAAAATTGCTTCCTTTTCCCGGTTCGCTTTGTACCGAAATACTTCCCTGGTTGGCTTCTGTTACTGCTTTTATATAACTCAAGCCAAGTCCAAAACCTTTTACATTGTGTACGTTGCCAGTGGATTGCCGGTAAAACCGTTCAAATATTTTCCCCTGCACACTTTTGGTCATCCCAATACCTTTGTCGGCAACCGAAATTAATACTCCTTTTGGTTTGCTGCGTGTAGTTATGGTAATCTCCGGGGCATCAGCCGAGTATTTAATTGCATTATCAAGCAAATTGAATATAACATTGGAACAATGGTTTTTGTCTGTGGTAATTACGGCATTAAAAACTTCCAGTTTTAGATTAATAAAACCTCCCCGTTTTTCAATTTGTAGTTGAAGTCCCTGAACGGCATCCTGTATTAGTTCATGCACATTCACTGCCTCCCAGGTAAATTCAAAATCTTTTTTGTCGAGGCGGGCAATCGTCAGGATATCTTCTACCTGGCGGTTCATCCGGTTATTTTCTTTTTTTATCATTCCGGTGAAATAACGGATTTTTTCAGGGTTTTGAATTACTTTTTCGTTGGCAATAGAATCGGTAGCAACGGAAATGGTTGCAATGGGGGTTTTAAACTCATGCGTCATATTGTTAATAAAATCCGATTTCATTTCCGATATTTTCTTCTGGCGAAGAATATAGTAAATGCTTAAAGCAAATGTTCCCAAAATAAAAAGAGAGAATAAAAACGAAGCGATTAGCAACCAGTTGAGCGAACGGTAGATGAAATTTTCACGATGAGGAAACACTACTGCCAGTTTTACATTTTTCTGGAAAATATTGTTAGGGTAGAGTTCAACCTGGTATTCTGCATTTTGTAGTTCTTCTGGTTCTATATTAGCGGTACTGCTGTCTACAATGGTATCGTTAATAACGGCAAATTGAAAATCGATGGGAACATTTTTGTTTTTTAGTTCTTCGTCCAGTACTTTTTGAATCTGTTCTTTGTTTATTTTATTTACATCCCACATTTCCAGTTCAGTTACAAATTTATTGGCGGTCTTTCTTAATTGACTGGCTTTCATCTCAACTCTTTTTGAAAAGTTGGGACGTATCTCTTTTAAGGTGTCCAGATTACTCAGAAGTGAGTCGATTTTTACCATACTGGCGGCATACAGCGAATCTATATTGGAAATAATTGTATCGCTTTGGATAAGGAAAACATTGTCGCTGTCAGCATCTGTTCTATAACTGTCCTTTTGCGCGGTGCTACTACTTTGGAACTGATAGGTAAATACTTGTGCTGCCTTTTTGCTGCTTTTCTTCGAATCAAGTTTTATTTCAACGCGTGTTTTTCCTTTTCTGGGATCCACTTCTTTTATTACCCGAACCGGACGCGGTGGGCGAGGCGGTATCGACGGTGTTTTTATAGAATCGTTGGTTTTTACCAAAGTATGAATTTCATAATTGATATTGGGCGAAGGAATCTGAAACTGAGAACCATCAAAAGCAAGCTGGTTAATAACTCCAACGTTATGCATTTCTTCCAGTTTTGAAACGGTGCTGTTGAGGGCATCATTTACACTCCGGCTGAATAACTCGTTTTTTACCCTGATGGCATTGTTTATCCAAACCAACTGCACCGCAATTATTCCAAGAATGGAAATGCCCATTAAAATGATTAAGCCGGTAAAAATTTTCTTATTCATGTTTCAAAGATAGGGAATTAAACAGGCGACAATTCAGTTTTAACTTTTCCTTAACAGATTTTAACCAGGCCTTAACTGGTTGGTTCATTGGTTGTAATCTATCTTTGTTTCGAGATTAAAATACATTTAAAAATTGAATTATGAAAAGCATTTTATCAGTAACAGCAACTTTGTTTTGTGTGTTCTTTTTACTTTCTTCTTTTTCTATTCGTGAATTTCCGCAGGATCCTCCGAGGGGTGAAAAAAAGCAAAGGCACATAAAACTGGAAAAGATAGATGGCGGGGTTAAAAAGATGGAACTAGATACCATTGTAAATGATGGCGACATTTTTGTTTGGAACGGAGATACTATTGATTATAACAGAGACATGGAGTGGATGAGCGATGAAGATTCTGGCTTTGATATGGCTTTGGATGTGAAGGTGAACGAAGATTTAATGAACCGAGTTTTTGTTTATAACGGCGGAAGTGAAGGGGCAAAATCCTGGGTTTATGATTTGAGGTCAGGGGATGGCGATGACTCTACTGCCACCTCATATAAAGTTGAAGTTATTACCAATGGTGATAAGAATAATCAAATGGCGTGGTGTGGGAAAGGAAGACCATTTCAGGCAGTAATGCCACCTCTTCCGCCCAAAGCTCCTCTGGCTCCGGATATCTTTTTTACGGATAAACACAGGGCTGAAAATATAATTGACCTTAGTGATTCTGATATTATCTCTTTCAAAAAGAAGGATATTAGCGGCGGTCGTGAGAAGATTACAATTGTTAGAGATAAATCAAAATATAAAAGTAAAAATGTAACAATGTTTGCTCCCCAGGTTCCGGGTAAAATGCATACAATGACTATAAACATGACAAACGATGCGCCGTTTCAAATAGATGGCAATGACAGTATCCGGGTGACAAAAAAGGATGGTGAAGTAATTCGAATAACAGAAAACAAAAAGATAACGAAAAAGAAGTGGAAGTAGATGAGAAAATAGAAACAATTAAATAGCCGAAAAGTCAGCAATTAAACAGACTTCCACATTATTTTAATTATGTATTGGTTTTAAGGCCGGTTCGACAGAGCCGGCTTTTATTTTCTGCAACTTAGGATATGTATTGCTAAAAAACTACTTCAATTCTTTTATTGCCAGGTTCTTCCATTTTACTTTTATTCCGCCACCGGAATGGATTTGTAAAGCAACAGCGCCTTTCCCCTGGGCAATTTTTTCATCGTTAATATCAACCATCTGTACTCCGTTTAACCAGGTGGTAACATGACCTCCTTCCACACGGATTTTCATGGTATTCCATTCGCCCATTTTCAGAATGTTCTCTTTTTCATCTGGGATTTGAACCAGCCAGCCACGGCCATATGATTCGTATATTCCTCCTGTATCATGATTTGGAGGTGCTACTTCTACCTGCCAGCCGCTAACTTTTGTTCCTTCAAAAGTTGAACGAAAAAAAATACCACTATTCCCATTGGCTTCCTGCAGAAAGTCGGCCGTTAATTCAAAATTGTTGTAGAATTTTTTAGTTGAAAGGTAACCGTATTCTTTATCCGGGCCACTTTCGCAAATTAGTAGCCCGTCTTTTACGTACCATTTTTCAGTACCATGAATTATCCATCCCTTTAGGTTTTTCCCGTTAAAGATGGGTTTATAGCCATCGTTTTTTTGGGCATGTGTAGTTAGCACGAAAAGGCTAACAAAAAGAATTAGTGCTACTTTTTTCATTTTCTGACAGTTTCAAAATTATTTTTAGATTAATTTCCTCCAATTTGTTGTTTCAGGAGTTTTACGTTGTTTTCCAACCGGGTAATGGCAGCATTTTTTTCTTTTATCTGCGACTGTAAATTATCAGTCTCAGCTTTCACCTGGTTTAATTTTGTTTGCAGGGCAGCCAGTTTTTCTTCGCTTGTATTTTTTTGATTTTCCAGTGTTGCAATTTTTTCATTTAACACATTCATATCAAAGTTTTTCTGATCAATGGTCGCTGATTTTTCCTGTACTTCATCTTCAAGGCCAGAGACTTTTTGTTGCAGAGAACGAATACTATTGTCTTTGGTTTGTATTGCGTTGGTAAGCCTTTGTTGTTCAAAGCTAAGGTTGAAATTGGTTTCCTCCAGCGATTGCGATTTCTTATTTAGCTTATCATTTAAACCAGTAATCTCGGAATTAAGTGAATCGATGTATTGATCTTTTATGGCATTGCTTTCCATTAGTTCATTTTTCATCGTTTCAAAATCTGCAATAAGCGCTTCAATACGTTGTGCGCGGGCATTGGTTTCTTCTGTTAATTGCTGAACCATGTCTTCTGCCTTTAATCTTCCGCTTTGCATTTCCAGAAATTTCTTTTTAGAAACACAAGAGGTAAAGAGAAGCGTCAAAATTGTAACAAATAATATCGAGTGGCTACGTATCATAATATTCTTTTTAGTTTTAGCAAATATAAGAAATAATAAACCCTTATTATAACGTTATATAAAGGTGAATGGTATTATTTTGTTACCTTTATTTTTAAAATGGATAAAATGAAGAATATTATATTACTCTTGTTTTTTGCAGCCAGCACGGTGGTTGTTTTTGCCCAGGATGGGGGGAAGGTTGTGCAAACCGTTAAAGGAAAGGTTATTAATCAGGCAACCAACGAGCCGGTTTCTTACACTAATATTGGGTTGGAAGATACCTTTTACGGAACAGCGAGTGATGGAGACGGAAATTTTGAATTAAAAGTTCCATCTGAAATGGTATCAAAAAATATATTCTTTTCAGCTGTAGGCTTTAAAAACTACACATTACCGGTACAATCGCTTTTTGATAAGGAGTTTAATGTGATAAAACTGCAACCTCAGTCCTATGATATTGGCGATATTGATGTTGCCGCTCAGTCGAAAGTGCTGATTCGCATTTTACGGATGGCATCAGAAGATATTCCTTATAATTTTATTGCTGGCCCGTTTAATTTGACTACCACATACGAAAATAACGTAACGGTAAATGGTTCGCCTGAACCGCTACGAAAAATGGTCGTTACAGTTTATGATAAAACGGGTTATGTAAATCCGTCTAAACTGGATGCTTACAAATCAGTAAAATATTCGTTGAAAGAAACAAAGCAAACAGAAGCCAATTACAGGTTTGCTACCGGAACAACCAATATGGATGATTTATTAGGGCTTGATTGGGTTCGCACTGGATCATCTGTTTTGAACCCCGGAATATTAACTGACTTTCAATTAAAGCTGGATAGTGAACCCGTGGTTGAGGGAAATCCTTGCTGGGTAATTTCTTTTGCTCAGTCAAATCCCACGGTGGCAGGTTCCGGCGATTTTTATGCTACTTCATTTGAAGGAAAGGTTACCATTCAAAAAGATGATTACTCTGTGAAAAAGGTTGAGGGAAAGATTCAGTCAAATAAAAATAACCGACAAGGGAGGGGGCTGGCAATTGGGGATTCCAATAAGCATTTTTATAGCACAGTATCGTATGATTTTACTGTAAATTATTCCAATCTGAAACCGGATTACATCTTGCTAAATAAGTCATATATCAGTGAAGGACAAGAAGTTTCAGAGCAGTCGAAACTAACGGTTAATCAGGTACAAACAACCAATTTGGTTGAAATTGACAGTAGGGAGTATTTTAGCGGAGAGTGATTCTGTATGGAACTTTTTATTTCGTTTTGAAAAGCTCTTCCTCTGTTACTTTTTTTACCTGCATGCTATCTTTTAACGATTTATTGATGGCATTGTAAGGAGCAGTTACTACTTCATCTCCGGCTGATAAGCCTTCCAGAATTTCAATGCTGTTGTTATCCTGAATGCCGGTTTTTACTTTAACTTCCCGCACAATACCGTCTTTATAAATAAACACAACCTCTTGTTTTTCATCCCGTTTTACTGTGTTCTCTTTATTTTCTTCACTGGCTGAATTTTCGGTGGAGGTATCAATTGTATTTTTATTTTCTCCTTTTTCATCCTTAATTCGTGTAGTTACAGCTGAAATAGGAACGGTAATAACATTTTCCCGGGTTTCTGTTTGGATGTCAACAGTAGCCGACATTCCCGGACGGAAGGGATAAATATTCCCTGTGGTAGAGTCTATTAAATCAGTGTAAGAATTGCTAAGTAGAAAAACTTTTACATCGAAGTTGGTAACCTGGTCGGTTGCTGTTCCGGTAGTACTGGCCGAATTGGCAATTTCTGTTACAATCCCTTTGAATTTTCTTTGCATATAGGCATCTACTTCTACGAGCGCTGTGTCGTTTTTTGTAACCTTTACAATATCATTTTCGTTCACTTCCACTTCTACTTCCATCCTGTCTAAATCGGCAACAACCATCATCTCAGTTCCTGCATACATATTGGTTCCCACAACGCGTTCTCCTTTTTCTACGTTTAGTGCCGAAATGGTTCCTGAAATGGGCGCGTAAATCCGGGTTTTGGTTAATTCTTCCTTTGCTTCTGAGACCGAAGCTTCCGCGCTTTTTACTGAGAATTGCGCAGCATTTACTTCCGATTGGCCAACTTTATAATTGGCTTCAGCAGTTTCAAATTCCGAGATAGGAATGGCTCCTCCTTTGTAAAGTTGTTTCGATCGTTTGTATGCCAGCTCCTGTTCAATTAGTTGAGCTTCTGCTTGCGCCAATCTTGCTTTTGAGGAGTTTAAAGTTGCTTCGGCACGGTTTAAGGCAGAAATGTATGTGTCTGGTTTTATAACACAAAGCGGGTCGCCGGCTTTTACTTCATCTCCTTCCTCTACATATAATTCAATAATTTCTCCCGACACATCAGGACTAATTTTCACCTCTGTTTCCGGTTGAATTTTACCATTGGCTGTAATAAGCTCAGTAATGGTTTTACTTTCTACTTTATGTGTAGCAACACTCAAACTGAATTCCTGGCCAAACCACCCCGCTTTTTTCCCTGCAATAAGCACTATAATAACTACAACGAGAAGTCCGATGGCATAAGGAAGTATTTTTTTCTGCTTCATTTCTGATGGTTGTTTTTTTATAGGTCGAGTAAATTAAGCTAAAATTACAACAATTTACATTTCTGGCAGAAATTATATTCAAGAGAAATAAAACTAAGGCCTGATTAGCATCCTGGCGGTTAGCCTGCTGTGTTGTTCCAGGTAAATATCTTTTTCTTTCACCATCCAGTCGAGTACTTCCTCTGTGTAGTGACGAATGGTAACAAGTGTAAGCCCTGTATTGTAACGGATATTATAGAATGGGGTTAGTTGTTCAATCAGTTCTTCCAGGTCTTCCTCGGGGGTGTCGAGAACTACGTTAAGGTCAATAGCCGATTGTTGCATGAGGATTACTCGCACCCGGTTTTCACGAAGCAGGTTTACCACCAGATCCATGTCTTCGATGCTTATAATAGAGAAATCTTTGGTTGAAAGAGTTATCAATATAAGGTTTTCTTTCATTATGAAGATAGGGGGCAATTCAATTTTGTGGTCTATTTTATGGATAACAGTACCTTCTTCATCCGGCGAAATAAATGACTTCACATATAAAGAGATGTTTTTATTGTGCAGCGGTTTCATTGTTTTTGGGTGAATAACCTGCGCTCCCGAGTGCGTCATTTCCACTGCTTCCCGGTAAGATAGTTCCTTTATTTTTACGGTGTTTCCCATTTTTTTTGGGTCTGCACTTAGTACTCCCGGAACATCTTTCCAAATAGAAACACTTTCTGTATTTAACACACTTCCGATAATGGCAGCAGTAAAATCAGAACCTTCGCGCCCTAATGTAGTTGTTAAGTTGGTTGTTGTAGAGCCAATAAACCCTTGCGTAATATATAGTTTCTCTTTGCAGAAACTGAAGGTATCCTGTACGAGTTGTTGTGTCCATTCCCAGTCAACAGAGGCATCACGAAAAACATCATCGGTACGTAAACAGTTACGAATATCAATCCATGTATTTGTAATTCCAATTTTGTTAAAATATTCACTTACAATGGCAGTTGAAACAAGTTCCCCAAAACAAATAATTTGATCGTATTCAAAATTATAGTCAAGCGAAGGCCTTTTTTTTAATTTACACTCAAGCTCCAAGAATAAATCAGTTACTAAACTTGGCATATTCCCTGCACCAAAAAGAGTGTCGGCAATTTCTAAATGATAATTTTTGAATTGTTGAAAGAGGCTCCAGCCATTTTGTTCCTTTTCAAAATAATTTTTTACAATCATTTCCAGCAGGTTGGTGGTTTTTCCCATGGCTGACACTACAATAACCATTTCGTCATTGTATTTACTAACAATTTGAGCCACATTTTTTACAGCCTCAGGATCCTTTACCGACGCTCCGCCAAATTTAAACACCTTCATAATTCACTGTTTTAATAAAGTATTATAACAAAGCTAAAGAAATATTGTCCATCTTCTTTATCAAAGTGTTAGAAACTCATCTTTCCAAAAAAAATGATTATTATACATGTAGAAAAAGCACAATTCAATTCGAACAATAGATTAAAAACAATAGAATAAAATGCGATATACACATAAGTCTATCTGAAAGTTGCTCAAATGATCGACGGGTTATTTTCGGATAATTGTGCTGGAAACATAGTTCTTTTGGTATGAAATTTCAAAGCGGAAATTTTATTGATATAATTGGGAAAAAGTACCTTTGCTGTATTTATAATATGAGGTAGTAGTCCTGAAATAAAATTAAAGAAATGAATAAATTACTAATTATTTTGTTCGTGTTTGCGGTATTCTCAGTGCAGGCACAAATAGAACATAATAATAAAAGTGTTCTTACGATTGAAAAAATAATGCAGGATCCGGATAAATGGATTGGTACTTTGCCGGAGCAGATTGCCTGGAAAGAGAATAGTAAAACAATCTATTTTGAATGGAATCCGGAGCAGGACACACTTTCTTCTTTGTATGCCTATTCACTGAAGACAAAGAAGATTGAAAAGGTTTTGTTGGAGGAAAAACGGGACTTACCTGAGCAACAAGCCGACTACAACACTGACAAAACAAAGAAGGTTTTTTCAAAAAACGGCAATTTATTTATTCGCGATACAAAAAAAGGAACAACCAAACAACTTACAGACTGGTTGCAAGATGCTCAGTCGCCAAAGTTTGCTTTAAATGACACGCATATTTCATTTCGTTTCGACCGAAATTTGTTTTTACTAAATCTGGAAACCGGTTTAATTAGGCAGGTTACAAACTTTACATCAGGAGAAGAAAAAAAAACGGAAGAGGCGAAGGGGCAGGCAAAATGGCTGGAGGATCAGCAAATGGAACTCTTTGATGTACTAAAGCAAAAAAAGGCAAAGACCAAGGTAACGGAAAATCAGGAAGAGAAAGAGAAGACGCCTGAACCTGAGAAGATTTACCTGGGGAAAAGCCAATTGGGAGATGTTTCGTTAAGCCCTTCCGGGAATTTTGTTATATACTCCACATACGAGAGGGCACAAGGGAATAAACCAACATTGGTTACTCATTTTGTGTCAGAATCGGGTTATGCTGAATCAGATGAAGGCCGTCCAAAAGTTGGCAGCGAGCAAATGAAAGTTTCGATGGGGATTTTTGATGTGGTAAACAATAAGACGGTTACTATTCAAAAGGAGAAAATTCCCGGATTAAAAGATTTGCCTGCTTATTTGAAAGATTACCCCGACAGGATTCCCAAAGATACATCGAAAGTTCAGGATAGGGAATTTAACCTGATGGGGCCGGTATGGAATCCAACAAAAGATAAGGCAGTAGTAGTTGCCTTATCAAAAGATAATAAGGATCGCTGGATCTTATTACTGGAGCCTTCAACAGGCAACCTTGAATTACTCGATCGCCAAAGAGATGAGGCGTGGATTGGAGGTCCGGGGATCGGTGGATGGGGATTCTCTACTGGAGATATTGGCTGGATGCCCGATGGAAAATCCGTGTGGTTTCAATCCGAAGAAACAGGATATTCTCATTTGTATACAGTCAATATTGAGACGAAAGAAAAGAAAGCGCTAACTTCTGGTAATTTTGAAGTTTCTGAAGCTTTTATATCCGGGGATAAAAAATATTTTTATTTCACGGCTAATAAAGTAAACCCAGGGGTAAAGCATTTTTATCGCATGCCAGTATGGGGTGGGGAAATAGTGCAGCTTACTTCAGGAGAAGGGAATAATGAGGTTACCTTATCGCCTGATGAAAAATATTTAGCTATTCGTTATTCTTATGCTAACAAACCCTGGGAACTGTATTTACAGGAAAATAAGCCAGGTGCAGAAGCAGTGCAATTGACACATTCCACCACAGCTGGGTTCAATAGTTATTCCTGGCGGGTGCCGGAGTTTATAACCTTCAAGGCTTCCGACGGAGCTACTGTGCATGCCCGCTTGTACCGACCGGAAAAACCGGAACAACAAGGGCCGGCAGTGATTTTTGTTCATGGGGCAGGTTATTTGCAAAATGCGCATAGGTGGTGGAGCGATTATTTCCGGGAATACATGTTTCATAATTTATTGGTTGATAACGGTTATACGGTTCTGGATATGGATTACCGAGGTAGTGCAGGTTATGGCCGCGACTGGCGGACCGGTATTTATCGTCATATGGGAGGAAAGGATTTGTTGGATCAGGTGGATGGTGCAAAAATGCTTACAGAGAAATACAATGTTTCTCCTTCGCGTATTGGAATTTACGGCGGGTCGTACGGCGGTTTTATTACGCTAATGGCTATGTTTACAGAGGCTGATGTTTTTACTGCTGGTGCTGCTTTGCGATCGGTAACCGATTGGGCACACTACAACCATGGTTATACATCGAATATTTTAAATACACCGGTAGAGGATAGTTTGGCCTATGTACGCAGCTCTCCGATATATTTTGCCAATGGCTTAAAAGGTGCTTTACTTATGTGCCACGGGATGGTTGATGACAATGTGGAATTTCAGGATATTGTTCGCTTGTCTCAACGATTGATTGAACTTGGAAAAGAAAACTGGGAACTTGCTGTTTACCCTGTGGAGAAGCATGGTTTTACAGAGCCTTCAAGCTGGACTGATGAATATAAACGGATTTACAAATTGTTTGAGGAGAACCTAAAGTAAGTTCCTTTGTAGAAATTTACGAGCTAATAATGGGGGTGAACCAGTCTTATTTGAGCTGTAAAAATAATTATATGTAGATGTCTTTTTAGTAATCTGTTTCGTATATAGGTATCTGTTTGTTTATGAATAGATTAAGGCCCTCTTTTTAAATAAACCTGAATTTTGTTTATTTCCGATCTTATTTTCAGGATTCTAATTATATAGGATGTACTTTTGGCGCATTCAAAAAAGGGGCATTGAAAAATATAGTTAATACCATACAGTTGATTTTGTTATTAAGCATTTTTTTGCTTTTCAATACTTTGTCTGTTGTATATGCAGAGCAGATAGACTTTAGCTCCTTTAATGAGGAAAATATTTCCTATTGTCCGGCTGATTTTGATTATGCTGGAATTCAACCATCATTATTCAGTGAAGAGGAGGATGAGAACTGCGTTGTAAGAGATTGTGCTGTTTTATCGCAAAATTTATTACTACCTTACGTTGTAATGTCTTTCGTAAATACTGAACACAATGCAAATAACAGACCCTCTTGTCAATATATTTTCGAATTTGGTACTGATTTGCCTCCTCCCTTTATTCATTAAGCTTTTTAATCTTTCTGTCGTTATAGGCACTATTTTAGTTCCTGCAAAAAAGGTCTTGTTTCAACTTTATATATTGAGTACTGTTTTAATATGTTGTGGAGAATTAACAATTAGATTTAGTTTACATTAGATGATTAAAGCCAAAATAAACTTTCTTCTGTTGTTTCATTTTGTTTCACTGGTAATGGTGTTTGAGAGTATTTTTATGTTTCTCGCCGTTATTGTTGCTGTAATATATAAAGAGACCACAGTTGCAAGCCTGTTTTATACTTTCCTTACAACTTTAGGAGCAGGAATTGTTTTGAATGTGGTTACAAAAAAGCAACGAGGGGAAGAGCCTTCCCGTAAAGAAAGTTTTATTATCGTAAGTATTAGCTGGGTTATTCTGGGCTTGGTTGGAACGCTCCCTTACCTTGTAACCCAATCGATTCCTCACTTTACGAATGCATTTTTTGAATCTATTTCAGGTTTTACAACAACAGGGTCTTCTATTATTTCTGATATTGAGGCACTCCCTAAAAGTATTTTGTTTTGGCGAGCTGAAACACACTGGATTGGCGGAATGGGAATTATTGTGCTGGTGGTGGCTATTATGCCTTTTTTGCAAATTAATGGCATTTATCTTTTTTATTCAGAGGCTTCAAGTGTATCCGACGAAAAGATTACAACAAAAATACGTTACGCGGCCAGAAGTTTGTGGTTGGTATATATCGGACTTACTTTTATTGAAATAGTACTTCTTTGTATAGGTAGGATGCCACTTTTTGATAGTATTTGTCACTCTTTTGCAACCGTTGCTACAGGCGGGTTCTCTACTAAAAATAATAGCATCGCAGGTTATTCTCCCTATATTCAATATGTTATAACTGTTTTTATGATGCTTTCAGGAATTAACTTTGCTTTGCATGTGCTTTCTTTAAGAGGTAATATTCGTACAGCATTAAAGAATGAAGAACTTCGGTTGTATCTTATTATTATCTTGGTAATAGGGTTTGCCATCACCGGATTTTTGTATTTTAATTTACATAACATAACTTTTGAACAAGCTTTTCGCGATTCATTTTTTCAGGTTGTTTCTGTAATTACTGCTACCGGGTTTGCTACTGCTGATTATCTTCAGTGGCCTGTTCAGGCAATTTTTCTTATTGCATTGTTAATGTTAATAGGAGCTTCCTCTGGTTCTACAGGTGGTGGTGTGAAAGTAATCAGACATTTAATTGCCTGGAAAAAAATAGGCCATTCGTTTAAGAATTTAGTTTCCCCCAACCGTGTTTATGCATTGCGATACAACGGAGCGGCTGTAAATCCGGAGTATATTTCGAGTGTGTTGGCTTTTATCATTTTCTACTATCTTATTTTGGCAGTAAGTACGTTAATAATGATGTTGTTTGGTCAGGATGCAGCTACTTCTTTTGGAGCTTCAGCTACTTGCATGGCAGGTATTGGCCCGGGATTTGGCACCGTAGGGCCGGTAAGTAATTTCCTGCATTTACCGGAAGGCGCTAAATATTTCCTTACCTTTTTAATGGTAATCGGCAGGCTTGAAATTTATTCAGTTTTGATAATTTTTACGCGCTCTTTCTGGAGATATTAATCATTGTTCTCATTAAAGTAGAAGCTGTTTCTTCTCCCAATCCGTTTGGCCCAGTAAACAAAAGGAGTGTCAGCAGCAGCTACTATCCATTTTAATATATATGTGGTAACAAGAATTTCTAATAAAACAGATGTTTCATAAACGCCATAAAAAGCGATAGCAACAAATACAATACTGTCTATTAACTGGGAAACCATGGTGCTTAGATTGTTACGAAGCCATAACTGACTGTCTTTTTTGTATTTTTTTTTCCAAAAGTGAAAAGCCCATACATCATGTCGCTGGGAAAGAACATATGCGGCCAGACTTGCAATGGCAATGCGCGGCATAAGTTTAAAAATGGTACTGGTTGCTTCATGTGAAACAATGGCAAAATCATCGCCCGCAAGTGGCTGGAAAGCCAGTGCAAGGTTCATCAGTAATGTCATCGAGATGAGGCTGAAGAAGCCAATCCACACTGCCTTTTTTGCCTCTTCTTTGCCATAGTTCTCCGAAAGAATATCAGTAACAAGGAACGATGAAGCATATACAATATTTCCTAATGTGGCTGCAAGTCCAAACAATTTGATGGTTTGAATAACCTGAATATTAGCAACGATAACCGAAATGGGAATCCACATGATAAGACCCCATTTCCCAAATAATTTGTATGCTAAAATGATAAGTAGAAAATTGGCCAGTAACATAACCAGCCATAGAAATTCATTATGCATTTTTTTATTTTTTCGCAGGGTGATGGAACCTGCATATTATACATTATAATTACTTTAACCGGTGGTAAAAGTAATAAAAAAGGAATTGCTGTATCCTGTAATTGAACTAAGCCAAATTTACTTCTCGCTTTATATATCCTTCATAATCTTTCAAAATAGGCTGATAGCTCTCGTGAAAAAGTGAGGAAGATATGATAAAATCGGCAGTGGAACGATTTGATGCTGTTGGAATATTATATAAAACAGTAATTCTCAACAATGCTTTCACGTCCACATCATGTGGTTGCGGCTGCATCGGATCCCAGAAGAAGATAAGAATGTCTACCATTCCTTCTACAATTAAAGAACCCAATTGTTGGTCTCCACCCAGTGGCCCCGATTTTAATCGTGTTACTGTTGGTGGAACAACATTGTTTTCAAGGCATTTTTCAGCCAGGGTTTCTTCAACTAATTTTCCAGTAGTTCCTGTACATATTAAATTGTGTTGCACCAACTCTTGCCAGTTATATGCAACCCATTCCATAATGTCTTTTTTGCGGTTATCATGAGCAACAATTGCTACACTTTTCTTTTTCTTCATTTTCATCATTAAAAAAATTGTTTTCTGTGGCTAATAAATTTGTTGTTCAGGAATTGATTAATGGTTTCGGTGCAAATGTATGGATTCCTTCTACAGTGGTCATACTCTGTATTTGAATTGACGTGTTTTTTTATTTAAATTTAATCTAAATGTACCAAATCGTTTATTGTTATTGCTTAAGGCCTTTGTAAAGGGGTTGAAAGATTGAAGAAAGGAGTTAATAAGTGGTTTTTTATTGTTTATTGCCTGCTATGCAAGAAAATGCCTGCCGGCAAGCCTTTTGAGTGGCTTGTCAGACAGGCTTTTGTAAACTTGTGTATAAGCCTAAATCAGGCTTTTTATGTCTTCAATGATTGTTGCTGCAAGTTCACTGGCTTCAGTTTCTGTTTCAGCTTCTGAATAAATACGAATAATGGGTTCAGTGTTTGATTTTCTAAGGTGTACCCACGATTTTGGGAAGTCTATTTTTACGCCGTCAATGTCGTTTACATTTTCGTTGGCATATTTCTCTTTCATTTTTACGAGAATATTATCTACATCAATATCCGGGGTGAGTTCAATTTTATTTTTTGAGATAAAATAGTTTGGATATGTTTTTCTCAGTTCAGAACATTTTTTGCCGCTATGTGCAAGGTGGGATAAAAATAATGCAGCTCCAACCAGTGCATCGCGTCCGCAATGGCTTGTTGGGTATATAACACCTCCATTGCCTTCTCCGCCAATTACGGCATTGGTTTCTTTTATTTTGGCAACAACATTTACTTCACCTACAGCGGAAGCAGTATAAGTTTGTCCGTGCTTTTCAGTTACATCGCGCAATGCTCTGCTCGACGACATGTTGGAAACAGTATTCCCAGGAGTGTGAGTTAATACATAATCAGAAACGGCTACCAGTGTATATTCTTCATTGAACATTGTTCCGTCTTCGTTAATAATCACCAGCCTGTCTACATCAGGGTCTACAACAAAACATACATCAACATCGCTTTCACTAACAATTTTCGATGTTTCAACAAGGTTTTCAGGAATGGGCTCCGGAGTGTGTGCAAAATGCCCATTGGGTTCGCAATTTATTTCCACCACATCTTTGGCTCCAAGGGCTTTTAATAGTGCAGGCATAGCTATTCCTCCTACTGAATTTACTGCGTCAACTGCTATTATATAACCTGCCTTTTTAATAGATTCAATATCTACCAGGTTTAGCCCCAGAACTTTTTCAATATGTATGTAGGTATAATCTTTTTCAATGGTTTTTCCCAATTGGTCTACTTCGGCAAAATCAAAATCTTCTGCTTCTGCAATATTCAAGATACAGGCACCTTCTTCAGCATTAAGGAATTCACCTTTTGAATTTAACAGTTTTAGGGCATTCCATTGTTTGGGATTGTGGCTGGCAGTTAAAATAATACCTCCGTCGGCTTTTTCTTCTGTAACAGCTATTTCTGTAGTTGGAGTAGTGGCAAGGCCAATATTAACAACATCGCATCCCATTCCGTTTAGTGTTGCCACTACCAGCGAACTTACCATTTGTCCAGAGATACGTGCATCGCGGCCAACAACTATTTTTAACTTACCTGATTTTTTTTTCTGCTTGGCCCAAACAGCATAAGCTGAAGTAAATTTTACTACATCCAGCGGACTCAATCCTTCACCCGGCTTTCCTCCAATAGTTCCGCGAATTCCTGAAATTGATTTTATTAAAGTCATCGTAATGTATATTGAAATTGAAAAGGTAAAAATACTATGGGAAAATTGATTAGAAAAGTAGAAACGGATAAACTATTCATTAATTTCTTCCAGTTCGCGTAAAGTCATTTTCAATTTTGCAAGGTAATTCCCGTATAACCGGTGGAATCCCCATCTGAAAATAAAGTAAACTCCAACGGTGATGATTGTTAAACAAAACAATGTTATAAATATGGTGGTCGCCAGATTATCAATTTTGATCTCGTTTACAGGAATGTTCAGATTATGCGCTTTGTACAAAACTCCCTCGAAAACTCCGGCAACAAAGTTTATGGAGAAAGAGATGAGTATAATAAAGATTGATATATAATAAAGTGTGCGATATAGTTTTAGAGTTGAAATTGTTTTAATGAGTGTATTCTTTAAATCGCAGGAGGCGTTGCATGTCTTTTTTACTTTGTAATATTTTGTAACAAAAAAAAGAAAGTTGAAAATAATAATTAAGTCGCCAAATATGGATAATATTTGAAGCCAAAGGGGGAGTTTTATTTCATGGTTTATGTTTTTTACGAGTAGAGGGGAAAGGACAAAATCGTTTAATATAAAGATTAATATTATGGAAAACAGGATAAAAAAGCCAATACGGATATTCCGATCGATTCTGTCGATCAGGTTCTTTGTCCGTTTTTCCAGCATCGTCCTAATTTGGTTCTCATCCAACTCCCTTGCCGATGCCATTTTATCCCATGTTTTTTTTAGATCAATTAAATCCATACATTTTATTCTACTGTTACCATGAGCTTTTTTAGTTTCTTTTTTATGCGATTCATTTTTACCCGTACATAGTTTTGTGTAATTCCGGTAATTTCAGCAATTTCTTCATAACTTTTATTTTCCAGATAAAGCAAAATTATCGACTTTTCAACACCTGTAAGTTGGGCAACTGCGCAGTGCATTTGTTTTATATTTTCTTCTGTTTCTGCGTCATATTTGTCTTCTGTGATCTGAAAATTTTCATATGTCAACCTGCTTTGGTCGGGTCTTCTTTTATCTTTTTTGAATGTTGTTATAGCCGTATTTAGTGCAACCCTGTACATCCATGTTGAGAACTTTGATTTGTTTTGAAAAGAAGGAAATGATTTCCATAGCTGGGCTACAATCTCCTGGAAAAGATCATTACGATCTTCCTCAAAGTCGCAATAAATATTGCAGACCTTGTGAATGATCCCCTGATTCTTCTGAATAATTTGTAAAAATTCCTTTTCCAAAGCAAAATGATTAGTCTAACATTCGCGGAAAAATTACATGTTGCTGAAAATGTTTTTTAATTCTATATATGGAAGCCTTTTAAAACTATCACTTTAGGGCAGTATTCTTAATGAAATCAAATAGCAAATTTTAGTTACATGCCTTTCTAACAATTCATTGAAAATAAATTTATTGTTTGTTTCACATAAACTAAAATACGCATATTTGTTTAATATGTTATGTCTTCTAAATAGAAAAACTGCAAGGATCGACTTAGAATGCAGACAAAAAAACGGTGGTTTATTTGTATTTCAAATAAGGGCAAAATTTACATAAACACATTTGTTTTTTATTTTGGAATTACTGCATCTTCAGAAATTGAATCTCTTTCCCTGTGAGGATTCTCCATTTGCCACGTGGAAGGTTCTTTTTCGTTAAACCTGCAAAATATACCCTGTCGAGTTTCCGAACGTGGTAGCCAAGGTGTTCGAAAATGCGTCTTACAATGCGGTTTTTACCGGAGTGAATTTCAATGCCAATTTCCAATTTGTTTTCCGGGGAGATATAATTAATTGCATCTGCGGCAATGAACCCGTCTTCCAGCTCTACACCGTCAGCAATTTTCACCAGATCATTTTTTGTTAACGCTTTATTTAGCGTAACCTGGTATATTTTTTTCATTTGATGGCTTGGGTGTGTGAGTTTCTTTGAAAGATCTCCATCGTTTGTAAATAATAGAACCCCGGTTGTGTTTTTATCAAGACGTCCTACGGGGTAAATTCTTTCCGGACAGGCTTCCTTAACCAGTTCCATTACTGTTTGCTCGGCGTGCGGATCTTCTGTCGTTGTTACATAGTCTTTGGGTTTGTTCAGTAGCAAGTATACCTTTTTTTCTGCATTTAACCTGCGTCCGTCAAAGCGTACCTCATCACCTGGTTTTACTTTTGTTCCAAGTTCAGTAACTGCTTTCCCATTTATGGTTACTAGTCCTGCTGTAATATATGTATCAGCTTCTCTTCTTGAACAAACGCCGGCATTGGCGATAAAGCGATTCAACCTTATTTCGTCGGAATAAGCCTGTTTCTTTGGTGTCTTATTAATTGCTCGTGGCCGGGTAGTTGAAAAAGTTTTTTTCCCGGCAGAAGTTGATTTGCTATTTGGTCTTTCTGCTCCTTCTTTTGAAAAAACTCGTTTTCCAGAATCTTTTCTTACCGAAGATTTTGTTCCTTTATTTTCGAGGCTTTTCCCAATTCGTTTTCCACCGCCACTTTTTTGGGGTCTTTTACTGTAATTATTTCTCATACTGCTTGTCTGATATTGTGCAAAGGTCGGAAAAAATCTGAATAAAATTTGACAATCAAAAAAATCAAAATAATTATCTTTAGTTGATTTAATTCAAAAACGAAAACAATTATGCAATCACACGAAATTGATTATGAAATTAAAGGACACGATGTGCAGTTGGTTGAAGTGGAGCTTGACCCGGGAGAAACAGTAATTGCCGAGGCCGGAGCTATGCTTTACATGGAAGATGGTATTCAGTTTACTGCACGTATGGGAGACGGTTCAAATCCTAATGCCGGATTTTTTGATAAAATTCTCTCTGCAGGATCACGACTGATTACTGGCGAATCATTGTTCTTAACACATTTTACGAATCAGGGATGGGGAAAGAAGCATGTGGCCTTTTCTGCACCGTATCCCGGAACAATTATTCCAATGAATCTGGCGCAAATGGGTGGCCGGATTATTGTTCAACGCGATGCCTTTTTATGTGCTGCCATGGGGACAAAAATTTCAATGACTTTTAATCGCCGATTGGGCTCCGGTTTTTTTGGTGGCGAAGGTTTCATTTTACAAACGCTTGAAGGTGATGGGAAAGCTTTTGTTCATGCAGGGGGAACAGTAATTGAGCGGCAATTAAATAATGAAATGTTGCGGGTTGATACTGGTTGTATCGTTGGTTTTGAACCGTCTATTGATTACAGTATTGAACAAGCTGGCGGATTGCGTTCGATGATTTTTGGCGGGGAAGGACTTTTTCTTGCTACTTTGAGAGGAACAGGAAAAGTTTGGCTGCAAAGTATGCCAATTCGTAAACTAATTGCACAACTTTCAACAAGTGGCCCAAATTCGCGCAAAGAAGCCCGCGGAGGTTTGCTTAATAATATCTTAGAAGGATAATTTTTTTAGTCTTCAGTCGCAGTTTTCAGTGTTTTTAATGACAATCTGAAAACTGTGGCTGCCTACTGAGACCGTAAACTGCCTACTGCAATTTCTCCCTACACTACCTCCGGCAAACTAATTCCCTTTATCTTCCGGTATAAATCCAGCGCAAAAATATCAGTCATTCCTGAAATAAAATCAACAACCGACTGAATTTTGTGGTAAAGTAAATCGCTTTCCATTTTATACTGATTGGGCAGCAGCGAAAGAATCTTTTTACTATATAAATTTTTAGGCTGAATCATGGCTCCAATAAATTCCTCAAGCAAAGTTCCAATAATTTTATAACCAGCAATTTCAATCTCAACAACAGAGCGGTGGTTGTAAACTTCAGAAAAAGAAATCTCTTTTACTATATTCATGGCTTCGGTTTGTTTTGGACGGATAGCGCCAATTAAACTTCCGATAAATTCACCAGCCATAATCTTTTCCTGATTCTGGATAAAAGCATGCATGCACTCATGAATCAGTTTCCCAATTACTCCGGCCCGCAAATAACTAATTTGCTCGTTTTTATCGTGAACCCGGTGAAGTGTGTTTTCAATACTTTGCAGTGATTTTTTGTCTTCGATTGGATCATAAAAATCAAGATATAACTCTTTTGTTTGTTCGTAACTCAAAATTCCCAGTTTAAAAGCATCCTCCAAGTCCATAATTTGGTAGCAAATATCGTCGGCAGCTTCTACCAGGTAAACCAATGGGTGCCGCTGGAATTCATGCTCCTTGCCATAAACTGTTTGAATCCCTAATTCTTCTGCAATTTTTAAGTAGTCTTCTTTTTCTGATTGAAAAAAGCCAAATTTCTGTTTGGTTGCCCAAACCGATTCAAACGGATATTTCACAATACTTGCCAGTGTTGAATAAGTGAGTGCAAAACCACCGGGCCGTTTCCCTGAAAATTGGTGTGTTAAAAGCCGGAATGCATTGGCATTGCCATCGAAATGCGTTAAATCTTTCCATTCACCAATGCTTAAATCTTTTTCAAACTTTGAGCCTTCGTCGTTAATAAAAAAGTTGGAGATAGCTGCTTCTCCGGAATGCCCGAACGGAGGATTTCCCAAATCGTGAGCAAGGCAAGCCGTGGAAACAATAGTGCCAATTTCAGAAATAAAAGGATCTGCGGCAAACCCGGGAATCAGGTTTTCTGACAATAAATTCCCCAGCGAGCGACCAACGCTGGCAACTTCCAGGCTATGTGTTAACCGATTGTGTACAAATATATGCTCGGGCAATGGAAAAACCTGTGTTTTATTTTGCATCCGCCGAAATGGAGATGAAAAAATAATGCGGTCGTAATCACGCTGGAATTGGGTGCGGTCTTCCTGTGTTTTTGAAGCCTGCCAATTTTCCATTCCCAAACGTTTTGTTGAAAGTAATTTATTCCAGTCCATCCTATTATTTTGTGCCGCTAAATTATAGTTTAAAAATTCCAAAAACGAAATATCAAATCACAAAATCAAAGATTTATAATGTATAAGTTGAATGTTTTTTTACCATACTGGCCAGCAATTTCGCTTTTCCGTTGGTAATGCTGTTTAGCATTTCCCAAAATTCGGGGCCGTGGTTCTTTATTTTTGTATGAACCAATTCATGAAGAAGAATATAATCAATTAATTCATCGGGAAGTTTCATCATTTGCAGGTTCAGGCTAATGTTGTTTTGCGACGAGCAGCTTCCCCAGTTCCTCCGGTTGTCGCGTATGCTAACTTTGCTATAGGAAAAACCGTGTTCCCCGGCAAGCTGGTGTAAGCGTTGAGGTAATAGTTTTTTTGCTTCATACCGGTAGACTTGTGTGAGAATGCTTTCGAAGTAGTTTTGAGCTTTATCAGAATTGAAGTCGCTCATATAAACATTTATTTCGCCGTTTTTTTCTGTTACTTTATTGCTTTCACTTTCATAAAAATAAATTGTATGAAGTTTGGTTCTAATACTTGTTCCAGCTTCTATCTGCTTCTTCCTTTTCTCAAATTTATTTTGTTGTTGCTTTATCCATTCAGCGTTCTTCTCTACAAATGCTGCAACCTCTTTGCCTGAAACAAAAAACGGGTACGAAACGAGAACGGTTTTATCGGGTTTTACACTTATCTTTATATGTCTTGAGCGTTTATTTTGCGAAAAAGTAACCGTTCCTATTTGTTGTAATTGAACTACTTTGTTTGCCATCCGTTTATATAAAATAAAACCAAATATATCAATTATGAAGTGGGCATAAGCACAAAACAGATTATAAAGTATTAAATTTAATCGTACAAAAATATCTGGGTTGAATGCATTTGTATTTCACCCGAAAATAAATAAAGAATTAAATTAAAACTTATATAAAATAAAACGTATGAATAATAACGAAAAAATGGAAGTGTTTAGTAACCTTACTAAATACGATACGGTAGCTGCCATCGACGAAAAAGTATTACCGGGCAGCCTGGTTTTTGATTCATTGAACCCTTTCCCCGGATATTATCACGAAACTCCAATGAATGTTCGCCCAATCTATTTATATCTTGTTCTCGACAAGCAGTATCCGTTGGAAGAAGTTTTAAGGGCAAGTCAAAATATAGAGAAGGAATATAAATGGAACTTTGACGCCGGAAAAGGATATATGTATATTGGGTCGGAGCTTTTAAATGTGATTCGCGTTCGGCACCTGCCCGAGATGGAATTGGTAGTAAAAATACAGGAAGCATACCAAAAACAGGGGATTAATTTTTTAATGAATAAAAAAATTAAAGGGAAACTGGAGGTTGAGGTGAAAATTGTAAAATTCCTGTATCTGGAAAAATTGGATGAAGGAATTTATGTTGATTACCATGAACCGACGTTTGGTTATATTGAAATACCACGGTATTTGCATCCTGAAGCATTTGTTAAAGTTGCAATGGATGTAAAATACAATTGGGATGGTCACGAGTTTGACGCCGCAAGTGGGTCGTTTTATTCCAATAAGAAGTTGTATGAGTTTGTCAGGATTCGTTCAGGCAAAATAGATAAAGGTTATTTATCCAGAATACGGAAATTGTATTTTGAAAAGATTAGAATGTGATTTATAATAGGTTGAAATTTCTTTAGCCTGTTTTATTATAAAAAAATATAAATAGGATTTTGGTTGAATAAACAAGAGGCTGTCCCAAAAAGTAAAATTGGACAGCTTCTTGTTTATTAGTTGTGGAGAATATCGGAATCGAACCGATGACCTTTTGACTGCCAGTCAAACGCTCTAGCCAACTGAGCTAATCCCCCAAGCGGTGCAAATATAAAAATATTTTTTATTCAGTTTATAAAAGAATGGTAAAGTTTTTGTTGAAGGAATATTGAATTGTTTGAAATCTTAAGAGTATACTCAGTACATGAACAGTGTTCATTTTCACAAGTAAAATCTGGTGAATAAATAAAATAAATTTGATTTGCATTTGACAATTATTTTCTATCTTTAAGCCCCGTTATTTGGGGTATAATGTGAATTAAAAACAAATAAAAATAATAAGTATGGAGTTAAAAAAATCACCAAAAGTTGAATTAGAAGGCAAGAAAAATGTTTTCTTCATGATAGGATTGGTGGTAGCTTTGGGGGTGACGCTTCTGGCCTTTGAGTGGACAACCAAACCAAGCAAAGCCGAATCGTTAGGTACTCTGCAAACTCAGGAGGTAGAGGAAGAAATTATTCCTATTACTCGTGAACAGGAAGTAAAACCACCGCCACCGCCACCACCACCAAAAGTGGCTGAAGTATTAAACATTGTTGATGATGATGTAGAGATTGAAGACGAACTGGAAATTGAAGATACAGAAGCTGACGATGCAACTGTAATTGATGTAGCTCCAGTTGTTGAAACAAAACAGGAAGAAGAAGAAGAGGAAGCACAAGTATTTTTTATTGTAGAAGATATGCCTGAGTTTCCGGGTGGAGAATTGGCCTTGCGTAAATATATTGCAAATGCTATTAAGTATCCGGTTATTGCACAGGAGAATGGTATTCAGGGCAAAGTATATGTTACATTCGTTGTTGGGAAAGACGGTAGTATACAAGACGCCAAAATTGCAAGGGGAGTTGACCCGTCAATAGACAAAGAAGCTCTTCGTGTGGTAAATACATTGCCTAAATGGAAACCGGGAAAACAACGTGGAAAACCGGTTCGTGTATCTTATACAGTGCCTATTAATTTCGTATTGCAGTAAAGATTTAAAAAAGATATTTTTGTACTCCTGATCCAGTTTTGGGTCGGGAGTTTTTTATGGTCTCATTTTGACCAGTTATTAAAGAGAAAGGATAAAAAGTAATATGATTGAAACAGCACCTGAAATAGAAAAAGCAGTTATTGTTGGGTTAATTAATCAAAATCAGGATGAAAGGCAGGCAAATGAATATCTGGATGAACTGGATTTTCTTGCCGATACTGCTGGTGCTGAGGTTCTGAAAAAATTTACCCAGAAGCTGGATATTCCCAACACTGCTACTTTTGTAGGGCCTGGAAAGCTTGAGGAGATTGGCAATTACATGAAAGTAATGGAAGTTGATACCATTATTTTTGATGATGAGTTAACACCTACCCAACTTCGGAATATCGAACGGAGGTTGGAGTGTAAAGTGCTGGATCGAACCAATCTCATTCTGGATATCTTTGCTAAAAGAGCCAAAACAGCCCATGCAAAAACACAGGTTGAACTAGCGCAGTATCAGTATTTATTGCCACGATTAACGCGAATGTGGACCCACCTTGAGAGGCAGCGTGGTGGAATTGGTATGCGTGGTCCGGGGGAAACCCAGATTGAAACCGACCGCCGTATTATTTTGGATAAAATTGCCCGTTTAAAAGAGCAGCTGGTAAAGATTGATAAGCAAAAGGCTACTCAGCGGAAGAATCGTGGAAAATTGGTGCGTGTTGCTTTAGTTGGGTATACCAATGTGGGGAAATCTACCATTATGAATATGATGGCAAAATCGGAAGTATTTGCAGAGAATAAGTTGTTTGCCACACTGGATACTACGGTTCGCAAAGTAGTTATAGGAAACCTTCCTTTTCTATTGGCAGATACAGTTGGTTTTATCCGAAAGCTGCCACATGGATTAGTGGAATCGTTTAAATCAACACTGGATGAAGTTCGGGAAGCAGATGTTTTGTTGCATGTGGTAGATATATCGCATCCCGGATTTGAAGAGCAGATTGAAACAGTTAACAGTACGTTGCAGGAAATTGATGCCGGAGATAAGCCAACTATTTTCATCTTCAATAAAATAGATGCGTTTACTTACATCAAAAAGGATGATGATGATTTAACCCCAAAATCGCGTGAAAATTATACGCTTGAGGAGCTTAAAAATTCCTGGATGGCAAAAAACAATGCACCTGCACTATTTATTTCTGCGGTAGAGAAAAACAATGTAGAAGAATTTAAGGAACATTTATATAATCAGGTGAAGGAGATTCATTCACAACGTTTTCCTTACAACGATTATTTGTACGATATTACCTGGGAAGAAGATTAAACCTAATCTTCTTCCTTATTTTTTTTCTTAGAGTTTAAAAGAACGGAGTATAAATCAGTACGTCTGTCTTTTAAGTTTCGAGCAGAGCCAAAAGTGTGTAATTCTTTTAGTAAATCCAGATCAACATCGGCCACTAAAATCATTTCGGTATTTGCTGTAGCTTCTGCTTTTATTCCGTTAGCCGGAAACGAAAAATCGCTGGGAGTAAAAACTACCGATTGAGCAAACTGAATGTCCATATTTTCCACTTTGGGTAAATTTCCTACTGAACCTGCTATGGCCACATAACACTCATTTTCAATGGCTCGGGCCCTTGCGCAATAGCGTACACGTGAATATCCATTTTGTGTGTCGGTTAAAAATGGTACAAAAAGAATATTCATTCCTTGTTCTGCCAAAATTCTGGAGAGTTCGGGGAACTCAACATCATAACAAATTAACACGCCTACAGGTCCGCAGTCTGTTTCAAAAACCTGAATGGTATCTCCGCCTGAAAGTCCCCATGTTTTTATTTCGTCAGGTGTAACATGAACCTTTACATAGGTCTCATAGGTTCCGTTTCTTCTGCAAAGAAATCCCGTGTTGTAGAGTTTTTCGTCTTTTATCAGCGGGAAACTTCCGGTTACAATATTTATATTATAAGAAATGGCTAATTGAATAAAACGCTCTTTTATCTCTTCTGTGTAATCTGCCAACTTTCTAATGGCTTCGGCATAGCCCAGATGGTTATAATCTGCCATTAGCGGAGCATTAAAATATTCAGGGAAAAGCACAAAGTCGCCATTATAACTTGCCACGGCATCCACAAAATATTCAACCTGCGTAAATAACTCTTCAATATTTTTGTAGAGGCGCATTTGCCACTGAATCAGTCCCAGGCGAACAATTGATTTTTGCCAGCTTACTTTGTCTGATTGTTTTTCATAGTAAATATTATCCCACTGCAGAAGAACTGCATATTCTTTTGATTCTTTATCGCCAGGCATGTACCCTTTTAAAACTTTCTTTACATGAAAGTCGTTAGACAGTTGGAAGTTAAGAACCGGATCGTCGATCTCTTTGTATTTTACCTTTTGAATGTATTCTTTGGGTGACATTTCTGTTGCATGTTTGTGGTAGTTCGGGATTCGTCCACCAAAAACAATTGCTTTAAGGTTTAGTCTCTCACATAGTTCTTTTCGAGCGTCATATAATCTGCGCCCTAAACGTAATCCTCTGTAATCTGGCCGAATAAAAACATCAATTCCGTAGAGAGTATTTCCTTTGGGATTGTGGGTGTTAAAACTGTATCTTCCAATAATTTCTTCGTAGGTGTGGTCGTCTCCAAACAGTTCATATTTTATAATTAAAGAAAGAGCAGATCCAACCACAACTCCATCAATAACAACGGCAAACTGTCCTTCAGGGAAAATTTTTATCAGTTTCTTGATATCTTTTTTCTCCCAATAATCATCCTGCCAATTTGGGTAAGCTTCCAGTGACGATTCCTGAAGTTCTTTATAGTCATCAATACTTAATTGTCGTAATTCTACTTTTTCAATATTTTCCATGGTTTTGCTTCAAAAAGTTTTGCATCTAAAAGATATAAAAAAAGCCTGGTTTCCCAGACTTTGTATCTAGATAATATGTTTGATTTATCTTAAACTTCTCCTTTGGCAATTAGCCATTCGGCAATTTGAACAGCATTAAGGGCTGCACCTTTTTTTATTTGATCGCCTACACACCAGAATGTGATACAGTTTTTATCAGTCACATCTTCCCTGATTCTTCCCACATAAACATCGTCTTTTCCTGACACAAACAGGGGCATTGGATATTGCTTCTCTGCCGGATTATCAATCACTGTCAACCCTTCAAATTTTTCAAAAGCTTCTTTCACTTCCGCAACTGATAGTGGTTTTTCGGTTTCTACCCATATAGCTTCTGAGTGGGCGCGGGCAACGGGAATACGAACACAGGTTGCACTAACTTCTGCGTTGGTATGCATTATCTTTTTTGTTTCCCAGTTCATCTTCATCTCTTCCTTTGTATAATTGTTTTCAAGGAAAACATCAATATGAGGAATAATATTCATTGCTAACTGGTAAGGGAATTTGTTGCAGGTAGTTTCTTTTCCGTTTGCCACTTCCTGGATTTGTTGTTCCAGTTCTGCAATTCCTTGAGCCCCAGCTCCACTTGCTGCCTGATAAGTAGCAACTCTTACCCTTTTTATTTTTGAAAGTTCTTCTATAGGTTTTAGCGCTACTACCATTTGAATAGTAGAACAGTTCGGATTAGCAATAATATTTTTTGGCCGGTTTTTAGAATCTTCCGGGTTTACTTCCGGAACGACCAATGGTACATCGTCGTCGTAACGAAATGCACTTGAGTTATCAATCATTATTGCACCGTGTTTGGTAATGGTAGTTGCAAACTCTTTTGATATACTTGCACCTGCTGAAGTTAAGGCAATATCAATATCTTTAAAATCGTCGTTGTGCTTCAATTCCTTCACAGTTAGTTTTTTCCCCTTGAAAGGATATTCTTTGCCGGCACTCCTGGCCGACCCAAATAGTACTAACTCATCCAGCGGGAAATTCCGCTCTTCAAGCACCCGGAGAAACTCTTGTCCAACTGCTCCACTTGCACCAACAATTGCAATTTTCATTGTAATTTTTTTTAGTTAAAATAAGTCTGCATTACTAATAATTGGGGTAAAATTACTATTTTGCTTTTAAATGCAAATCTCATGTTTCTGAATATCCTCAAATTCTTAACAATCAGTTTGCTGTTTGTTTCTTTCTATCAGGTGAATGCACAAGAAATATGGCGAGAAAGTTTTCTGGTGCCCGGTAAAGGAATATCGGGAGATGATTCAGGAAATGTTCTGTCAGATTTTGAAGGCATCGTTAAATGGACGCTGGAATACCAGGAAATTGAATTGTTAGATGAAAATGATTATGCCCAAACAGTAACTACCTCTGGGGGAAGATTTGAGGTGCGTGACATAAACGGTGAAGTTACATGGCGCTCGGTGTGGATAGATGTTTCTGATTTTGAAAAGGTAGATATAAAACTGGAAGCCAATGAAACCGGAAGCGGCGCAAATGGGGAAAATAAATACCTAAAAGCATTTTTCCGGATTGATGAGGGAGAAGAGATTCTTTTTGAAATAAATGGTGAGAGCGAAGGGAATTGGGGAAACACAGTAGCAGAGCAGGTCGATATAGAAGGAAATTCTCTTCAGGTAGTGGTGCGAATTGCAAATTATTATTCGTCAGATAAAGTTATTTTGGATGAGGTGGTTGTTTCTGCCCAAGAGAAAGAGTATCCTCCTGCCGAACCTGGTGATTTGGTAATAAATGAGGTTTTGTTTAACCCTTTTGCAGATGGAGAGGATTATGTGGAAATTTACAATAATTCAGAAAATGAATTTCCTTTAACCAAGTTGTACTTGGCTTCGCGCGATAACAATTTGCAGCTAACACAGATTTATGAATTGTCAGGCACAAATTATCTGCTTTTCCCACATAGTTATCTTGCCGTTACGAAAGATACCAGTGGCGTTTTTCCTTTTTACTTTATCGAATGTAGGGAGTGTTTTCAGGAGGTTGCAAAAATGCCATCTTATAACAATGACGAAGATTATGTTGTATTGCTAAATGAGAATATGGAAATTATTGATGAGTTTTTCTATTCTGAAGATTGGCATAATCCATTGCTGGCTGATGTTGATGGCATTTCGCTGGAACGAATTTCAGTAGAAGAAGCTACGAATTTAGCTGATAATTGGGTATCTGCAAGTACCGAGGCAGGTTATGGTACACCTGGATACAAAAATTCGCAAACTGGAATTGTTAATACCTCAAAACCTCAGGTAACTTTTGAGCCGGAAGCTTTTTCTCCAAATTCCGACGGATATAACGATGAATATATAATCTCTTATAAGCTGGACAAACCTGGTTATATCGGAAATGTAAAAATCTTTGACTCAAGCGGCCGCTTTGTATTACAACTCTTAAAAAACGAAATACTTTCTACCAATGGTGAGATTATCTGGAATGGAGAAGACGAAACCGGTCAAAGACAAGCTTTGGGAGTTTATGTGGTTTTGGTGGAAATTTTTAATGAGAAGGGGGAGATGCACCGCTTTAAAGATGGAATTGTTTTGACGGATGTTTTGAAATGATGGAGTTTTAAAGAAGGACTTAAATGATTTATAACTATAATTATGTAATAATTTTGCGGAGAGGATAACTAACATATAGATTACATCCTTCAATTAAAAAAACAAATACACCAAAGAAAATGAAAAGAAGCTTTTTTTACTTTGCCTGGAAGGAATTGGTTCGTTCTTCTTATCTGGGGAAAAGTATGGCAACAAAAGGAGTCCTTATATTTTTGGCCGTTTATTTCTCTCTGGTTGCATTATTTATGGGGTTTTATTTAAGCGATTTTCTTAACGAAACATTCCCCGGGCAATCGCCAATCAATGCGTTTAATTCTATCGTTTTTATTTATGCCGGGATCGATTTGGTTATTCGTATTATGGTGCAAAATCTACCTGCTTTTGGTTTCCAGCCTTTTCTTATTATTCCGGTGAAGCGTAAACGAATAGCATATTACATGCTGAATAAATCGGTATTGCATTTCTTTAATATACTACCACTGTTTTTGTTGTTGCCATTTACTGTTAGAACTGTTGTGAATGAATTAAGCGGACTTGCTTTGGCTGCATGGCTGGTTTCACTCTTTTTGCTAATTTTTGTAAATCATTTCTTGGCCATTTATATTAAATGGCGTACCAATGAATCAACAAAATTGTTTTACGGTTTCCTTATTTTGTCTGTCGGGGTATTTGCTGTCAATCATTTTGGAATATTGGATATTGCCGGAACACTCGGGCAGATTTTAAATCAGGTAATTAAATATCCATTGCTTGTATTGTCTTTTCCTGTACTCATTCTGGCGTTATATATTCTTAACCGGAACTATTTATGGAATCGTTTTTATCTTGATGAACTTTCACAAAGGAAAAAAGAGGGGGTAAAACACGATTTTTCCTGGCTTAACCAGGTAGGTGAATATGGAAAAATGCTTTCACTGGAAGTTAAAATGATTGCCAGAAATAAACGGCCACGAACAAGCGCAGTAATGTCGGTCTTGTTTATTTTTTACGGATTGATAATTTATAAAGGGAGCGATACACGAGAAATACCCGAAGCGATGATGGTTTTTGGAGGTATGTTTATGACCGGAATTTTTAGCATGACTTACGGACAGTTCTTTCCTGCATGGCATAGCAGATATTATCCGTTTTTGATGGCCCAGAATGTAAAAATGAAGCAAGTGTTACAGTCGGCTTTTTTTTTGATGGCTGCCACAAATATCATTTTTTACCTGCTTTCATTGGGGTATATGTACATTAATCCGAAGGTTTTCTATATACATTTAGTAGTGATGCTCTATAATATTGGCGTAAACAGCTTTGTTATTTTTGCTCTGGGCTTAAACAGCAGAAAGGCAATAAATCTCGATGAACGTGGTATGTTTAATTATCAGGGAATGGGGGCTACGCAATGGTTGATGGCTTTTCCCATTATATTTGGACCAATGGCCGTGTACGGATTACTTTCATGGGCTATTGGAAACATCGGAGCTTATATCGTTTTGGGGAGCCTTGGAGTAATTGGAATTGTTTTGCATCCAAGACTCCTGGATTATTTTACAAAAGAATATTTAAAACGAAAACACCGTATGATTGCGGCCTATAAAAAAAGCTAGACGTTTTGAAACAAAGCTCGAAGCAGTGGTCCCTGCTTTTGATAATACAATATTGGATAGTTTTAAAAAATGGAAGTCAAAAGCTTCATAACATCAAAAATCAAGTAAGAATTTAAATATAATGATACAAGTCAATAATTTGCAAAAATCGTATAACGGAAATATTGTTCTCGATTTAGAAGAATTAACGATTGAAAAAGGAGAGGTTTTTGGATTGGTTGGGAACAACGGTGCAGGGAAAACCACTTTCTTTTCTTTGGTGCTCGATTTGATTCGGGCTTCCAACGGGAGTGTTACTATTAATGATATTCCGGTATCAAAATCAGAAGAATGGAAAAATATAACCAGTGCGTATATTGACGAAAGTTTTATTATTGGCTACCTCACGCCTGATGAATATTTCTCTTTTGTTGGCGAGTTGAGGAATATGAATGCCAATGATATTGCTGAATTCTTGTCTGGCTTTGACGAATTTTTCAATGATGAAATTATTGGAGAAAAGAAGTTTATCCGTGATCTTTCCAAAGGGAACCAGAAAAAAGTAGGTGTTGTGGGCGCTCTCATTGGAAAACCGGAGGTGGTTATTCTCGATGAGCCTTTTGCAAACCTCGATCCTTCTTCTCAGTTTAAGTTACGACAGATTATTAAGGAATTTGCTTCAGAAAAAGGTAAAACGTTTATGATTTCCAGCCACGACCTCGACCATGTTGCTGATGTTTGTACAAGAATTGTGATTCTGGAAAAAGGAAGAATTGCGCGCGATGTGCAAAAAACAGAGACTACACTGGCTGAGTTAGAAGAATTTTTCACAGGTGTAAAAAAGGAGAACTCATTTCTTGATGAATTGTAGCATATTTTTATAGAAAGAAATAATTTTCTTAATTTAATATCGGCATTCTTTTGAGAGACATCTCCCCAATTTTTGTAGGGAATAAAGGGAAATTTTTAATACTTGTTTTGTCTTTCGAAGCAAAAAGAATTTTTTAATCCAAAACAATCCTTCTAATGGAAAATGAAAAAGCAACAATAAAAGAAACATACGTAAGAATGGCGCGGTTATGTAGTCGCTCGGAACAGTGTTTTTCAGATATTCATAAAAAAATTTTAGCAGCTGGTCATATCAATGAAGAAGCTGATGATATAATTAGAATGTTGAAGGAGGAGAATTTTTTGAGTGATGAGCGGTATGTAAAAGCATATGTTGCCGATAAATTCAAAATAAACAGATGGGGTAAAATAAAGATACGTTACTATCTAAAAGCCAAAGGCTTTTCTGATGAGGCTATTCAAATGGGGCTGGATGGTATTAATGAAGAGCAGTATAAAAAGGCATTGTTGAAGACGTTAAAAGATAAAGCGAAATCTGTGAAAAAGAAAAGCAAGTTCGAAAAAATGGGACAGGTTATCCGTTTTGCCCAGGGCCGTGGGTTTGAGCCTGAAATGATTCATCGGTATATAAATCAGGTGTTGGAATAATATTCATTATGAAACATGCAAGGTCAATCTTTTCAGTTAATTCCACATAATCTAAAAATTAAAAGACTATTTTAGGCATACAATAATTTTTGTAACAACAACCAAAATGCAACGTTTAGCCTTTATTTTTTTTCTTCTTTCTTCGAATATGATTTTTGCCCAAAAACAGGTATTTAAAGTGGCAACTCCAAACTGGGTAAATAATCAAAATTTCTCTGAAGAAAATATTACCAAGGACAATGGAGGCTCTCAGTACTTACTGATTGATTACCAAGATAATTTTATTACGTGCGATTCTTACAAACATTTTGTGATAAAATTATTTAATTTATCAGGAATACAATCAAACTCTGATATATCAGTTGCTTTCGATCCCAGCTATCAGAAACTATATTTTCACAAAATAAATATAATCCGAAACGGTAAAAGCATTGATAAATTAAACTTAAAAGACTTCCAAATAATTCAGAGAGAATCCAGTTTGGACAGGGCTCTTTACGACGGCTCCTTGACTGCAATATTAAATTTAACAGATGTCAGGGAAGGCGATGTAATCGAATATTCATATACAATACATGGATTTAACCCTATATATGACAGAAATTTTTCAAATACCTTTTATCAACAATTTTCTATTCCTATTAGCCGAGTATACAACCGACTTATTACACACAGTAATGGTTTTTTTGAGTATAAATTATTCAATGGGGCTAAAGAACCGGAAATAAAAACAAACGCAGCCAGTAAAGAGTACATATGGAATATTGAAGCGTTTGATTTTAAACTCTACGAATCAAATACTCCGCCTTGGACAGATATTTATAAACGAGTTTCTTTCTCTAATACGAAAGAGTGGAGTCAAATTGTTAACTGGGCTCTGCCTTTATACAAATACAATTCAAAATCGATCTCAAAAGTTGTAGCTACAATTGAAAAAAGAACTGATAAAAAAGACGCTGCAGTTGACTTGATAAGATTTGTACAAAATAACATTCGATATCTGGGGTTTGAGGAAGGAATTAATGCATACAAACCACATTCGCCAGATAAAATATTCTCTCAACGTTTTGGAGATTGTAAAGACAAGTCTTTGTTGTTGGTTTCGTTATTAAGAGAAATTGGTATTGAAGCATATCCTTTGTTGGTAAATACGTATTTGAGCGGCGAAATATTAAACGAACTTCCTGCTATCAACTTATTTAATCACTGCATAGTCAATTTCAGAATTGATGAAAAAGATTATTTTATTGATCCGACAATCTCCAATCAAGGGGGCGACATTGATAATATCTACATTCCAAATTATGCATATGGTCTTCCAATAAAAGAAGGGCAGACAGAGTTAAAACTGATACCTCATTCTCCAAAATCTATAGTAACGATTGATGAAGTAGTGACTCTCGACTCAATAGGAGGAAATGCTATATTTAACGTTTCGACTAAATACACATATGGAAAAGCAGATGATATTCGGAGCTATTTTAATTCAACTTCTGTTGAGGCAATAAAAAAAGAATATACTGATTTTTACAGAAATCTTTATCCGCGTATTGAAGCTGCGAAGAATATTCAAATTATAGACAGCACAGAGAATAAAACTGACAAACTTATTGTTTGTGAAGATTACTTTATAAATAAGATTTGGGAAAAATCAGCAGGAGCGAGTGGAATCTACTGTGATATATATCCTTTAGTTTTGGAAACTTACACTGACTATTACCAATCGGACAACCGTGAGATTCCATATTATCTCGGGGAGCCATTCTCTTATTCACAGACAACAGTAGTTAATCTACCTGAAAAATGGTACTGTAAGGAGGATTCAATAACTATTACAGGCAATGGATTTAAATACGAAAACAAAATAACTTGTAGTGAAAACAAAATTACGGTTGTTCATAAATTTGATTTATTTAAGAATGCCATTTCGGGAGATTCAATCCAATCGTTTTTAGATAAAATTGAAAAGGTAAAGAATGAAATGCATTATTATCTTACCTATAATTCCGAGGGAGCAAAATTTAAACTTAGTTGGATATCTGTTCTCGTTGCGTTGCTAACAATAGTTATTTCAATGTTTTTTTACACGAAGCTTTACAAAAATTATAACCCACTTCCAAAGCAGCAAGATACAAACAGGCAAATTGGAGGGTGGATGATATTACCTTTGATAGGACTACTGCTGAGTCCAATTCTTTTATCCAGTCAGTTGTTTACTGAGGATTTTTTTAACCACAACACGTGGACAAGAATTTACAATGGTGAAGTTAGTATTTCCCGAAACGTATTATTTTTAATTGCGGGAGAGATTATTTATAATTTTGCACTGTTAACGTTTAATATCTTTCTTATAATTTTGTTTTTCAAAAAAAGGAGTAGTCTCCCCAATCTTATTTCTATATATTATATCGTGTTATTTTTAGGAACAACCTTGGATCTTATTCTTTCAAAAATGATGCTTGGTGAACTTTATACTAACGTACAATATCAGGACAGTTTAAAACTGGCGATAAGGGCATTTTGGGCTGCTATAATATGGATTCCCTTTTTTCATATATCTAAACAAGTTGGTGCAACATTCTGCAAAACCTATGAAAGCAGCAAAATGAATTTTGAAGCGGATGAATTTAAAGAGTAATTAGTTTTGGAGATTCACATTAATGTTATTTTCAGATATTTGTTTGCCAGTATTTTGTAGTGTTCTTTATTGATGAGTGAAAATAAGTCTTTTTTGTCGTTTATTGTTTTGCTGTTACCAATGAGGTATTGACCATGAAACATAAAAGAATGAAAATTGGACAGAAAAAAGTTTTTAAAACGGAGTGCCATTGGCATGGGAACAATCATTGGTATTCCAACCATTATCGTTTCTTGCTCTGAAAAAGAGACGTTAACTGATGCAACACTACAGAAGATTCTTACACAGATTCTGATACGACTGAAAGTTGTGATTTGTCGCCCACGGAAACTGCCGAGCCATTTCCTATTAAAACTCCGGCCGATTTAGTGCGGGAGGATATTATTGGCGATCGTCTGGGGGGGGCATTATTAATTACATTAACTATTAATGACCAAACAAATAGTTGTTCCCCTCTTTCGGGGGTTCTTGTCGATGTCTGGCATAGCGATGCAGATGGAAACTTTTCCGAGTATGGTGCGACACAAATGCAGTCGGCAGATTATACCAGCAAACATTTCCTGCGAGGGCGCAGACAACAGACAGTAATGGGAGAGCTTCTTTTATAGGTATTTTCCCTGGGTGGTACCAAAGCTGGGCGCCACATATTCATGTAGAGATTTTGGATGCAAATGAAAATTCACTTATGGTAACACAGATGGCTTTTCCAAAAGATACATGTTATACCGTGTATTTAACCGATGGATACAACAGCGAAGCCGATACTCTAAATGAGAATGATAATGTTTTCTCTGATAGTCTGGATGGAAATATGCTAGATTCAATAACCGGAAATACAACCGACGGATATACTTTATTGAAAACAATTGTCGTTGAGCCGTAGTCTATAGGTCTGTTATTGGTTGAAAGTTTGGCTATTCACTTTTCAGTTTGTTTGGAAAGTGATAGCATGATTCAATATTTTGAAAGCGTGTTGCCAATATTAATAAGTGCTTGCTGTTGTTTTTGGTTGCGTGAATAGTGATTGGATATATAAATTCTTAGCAAATTATTGTTTTATCATACGCGCAAATATCAGAGAGCAAGTCGATAAAAATGCGCCTCCCAAAAATGGAATTCGCCAGTTATAGGTCCATAATATACCGCCAACCACTGGCAAAACAACAGCTGTTATATGATTAATTGTGAATCCTACCGACATGGATGGGGCAATATCAGCAGGTTCAGCATTTTTTTGGAAATAGGAATTAATGGCAATGGAAAAACTAAAAAACAGGTTGTCAATGAGGTAAAAAATGGTAACCATCTCTTTGTTTTCAACAAGGGCGTACCCAAAAAATACAAAAGTAAGTGAAACGTATTCAACTGTTAGCAATGCTCTTTCTCCAAATTTGTTAATGGCTTGGCCAACATAAGGACTTAAAAAGAAAGAGATAATATTATTGATTACAAAAAGAACAGCAATATGCATCACCGAAAAATGATATTTCTCGACTAAAATAAACACGGCAAAAACAACAAAAATCTGACGACGGGCACCACTTAAAAAATTGAGAACATAAAACAACCAGTATTTGCGCCTAAATACCAGTTTCTTTTTTTGTGCAGGAAGCAGTTTGTTAACCGGATTTTTGGTAAGTGCATAGATGCCACCCAAAATTGCAATAGCTCCAATTCCCCAAAATAAATATCGGATAGGAAGGTATTTCGAGAGGCTCCAAATTAATATACCTATTGAAACATTTGCTAAAGCTAAAAAGCTTTTCATTTTTCCCAGCACGAGAGGCACCCGTTCTCTGGAGAAATATTGAAGCGTTAATGATTGATTGGCTGTTTCAAAAAAGTGAAATCCAACCGACATGAGTACGGTGGTAAACATAAGTCCTGCAAACGATGGAAGCATTCCTGCGAGTATTACACCTATTCCCAGCAACATTACAGAAAGGGCTGCAAAACGGTGCTCTGCAATAATCAATAAAAAATAGATAACAAAAAAAGTAAGGAATCCCGGGATTTCTCTCACCGACTGTATTGCACCAATTTGTACAGCATTAATTCCTACTATATCAACAGCATAGTTGTTGAACAATGTGCGCCATCCCTGGAATGCAGCGGCCGAAACAACAACCAGCAAAACCAGATAGCTGTACATCGGGTTTTCTTTGTACGTTCTAAACGAAATCATGCAATGAATTTGTGCAAAATTATTGCTTTTATCGGGTTATGCAATTGAAATGGGCAACCGGAGGGCAACGCTTTAACATTCTGAAAACATTGTGTTAAATACATATCTGGCAGCAAATAAAAAAGAATGTTTGCTTAATGTCTCAGAACAGTTTTATGTTATTTTCGTGATGGTTAATTTTAGATGCTCTTTCTGAATTTCTTGTTTGTCTTTCAATATCTTTTTCCTATTTAGTTGTATACCCGATAAGAGTAAAATTCTTACTACCTTTGTTTTTCAAAATAAAATGTAATTACATGATTTTAAAAGACCACGTGAAAGACCTCGTGGAGCGCCGGGATGCGCTAAGGAGGCATCTTTGACTATGATGCAAAATTGATTCAGTTACAGGAAGAAGAGCTCAAAACACAGGATCCCGAATTTTGGAATAATCCTAAAGAAGCCGAAAGTCAAATGAAGAGAATCCGTGCCATTAAGGTATGGACTGATGGCTTTAAAGAGATAAATCAGGCTGTTGAAGATTTGCTCGTTTTATATGAGTTTTTTGAAGCAGATGAAGCAACAGAGGAAGAAACCGACAACGCTTATGCTGACACTCTTGGAAGAATTGAAGAGTTGGAGGCCAAAAATATGCTTCGGAATGAGGAAGACAGATTAGGCGCTGTTTTAAAAATAAATGCAGGAGCTGGCGGAACAGAAAGTAACGACTGGGCTGATATGCTTTTCCGTATGTATTCTCGCTGGGCAGAACAGAATGGTTACAAAATAAAAATTTCAGATATGCAGCCCGGCGATGAAGTCGGGGTGAAAAGCTGTACCCTCGAAATTGACGGAGAATATGCGTATGGTTACCTGAAAAGCGAAAATGGCGTACACCGACTGGTTCGGCTTTCTCCATTCAATGCGCAAAATAAACGAATGACTTCGTTTACTTCTGTTTATGTTGCCCCACTGGTTGACGATTCAATTGAAATTGAAATAAATCCGGCAGATATTACCTGGGATACGTTTAGAAGTGGTGGAGCTGGCGGACAAAATGTAAATAAGGTAGAAACCGGGGTTCGATTACGACATGCGCCTTCCGGAATTATTATTGAGAATACAGAAAGCCGCTCGCAGTTGGGTAACAAAGAAAATGCTCTTCGTTTGTTAAAATCGCAGTTGTACGAAATGGAGTTACGCAAACGGCGCGAGAAAACCATGGAAATTGAGTCGCAGAAAAAGAAAATAGAATGGGGATCACAAATACGGTCGTATGTGCTTCAACCGTATAAAATGGTGAAGGATGTACGAACCAATTATGAAACAGGGAATGTGAATGCTGTGCTTGATGGAGAACTGGATGGCTTTATAAAAGCTTATCTTATGGAATTTGGAGGAGAATAACTCCTAAACATTCATTTTTTGTTTGAAATATCATTTGCTTTTATGATATTCGAAAAATGACCATTTAAAATAAGACAATGTATTCAGATAAACACTTCATAAATCGGGAAATTAGTTGGCTTTCTTTTAACGAAAGAGTTTTACAGGAGGCAGAAGACCCCGAAACGCCATTGTTTGAGCGCATTCGTTTTATCGGTATTTTTTCGAATAACCTTGATGAGTTTTACAGGGTGCGTGTTGCTGCGGTCCGCCGGATGGTTGATTTAGGTAAAGATGAGGAGAACCTGCTGGGGAATTATACCCCCAAAGAGTTGCACGATAAAATTCAGGAAGTAACGATGACTCAGCAAAATAAAGTCCAGAATATTCTGGACGGTATTTTGGAAGAGTTAAAGCAAAATTATGTTTATCTTATTAACGAAAAGGAACTTAACCATGCGCAGGGTGTTCTGGTAAAGAAGTATTTTTATGAATCGGTACTTCCAAACCTGGTTCCTATTATGTTGCACAAAAAAATTAAGTTTCCGTATTTGCGCGACCGCTCGGCATATCTGGCTGTAAAACTTTCAAAAAAATCGGATCCGGAAGATTTTGCCTATTCTCTTATTCGAATCCCGGGAAGATCTGTGCCCCGTTTTTTTGTTCTGCCAAAGGTGGGGAGAAAAAAATATGTGATTATGGTGGATGATATTATCCGGTTCTGCTTTAACGATCTTTTTTTCTATTTCGATTATGATGTGCATGAAGCTTACACAATAAAAATGACCCGTGATGCTGAACTGGACATTGACGATGATATCTCAAAGAGTTTCATGGAGAAAATGACGCACAGCCTGAAAAAAAGAAAAACAGGAAAACCTGTGCGACTGTTATATGATAGGGAAATGCCGGAAGATTTGAAATCTTTTATTTTCAAAAAGATGAAAATAAAGGCCGACGAAAATGCAGCTCCTGGCGGAAGATATCATAATCATAAAGATTTTATGAATTTCCCGGAAATAGGAAAGAAAAAACATTACTACCCGAAGTTGCCGCCTTTTCTTCACAAAGATTTACGCCCCAATACAAGTGTGTTGAAAGTTCTTCGCAGAAAGGATGTGATGTTGCATTACCCTTACCAAACATTTAACCATTTTATTGATTTTCTTCGTGAAGCAGCTATCGATCCTTTGGTGAAGGAAATAGGAATTACCATTTATCGCGTTGCTCCCAACTCCAAAGTGGTAAATGCTCTTTTAAATGCCATTCGTAATGGAAAGGAAGTAACGGTTGTAATTGAACTTCAGGCGCGCTTTGATGAGGAAGCAAATATTTACTGGTCGAATAAATTGCAGGAAGAAGGGGCAAATGTTATTAATGGTGTGCCTGGAATGAAAGTGCATAGCAAACTGGCCTGGGTAAAACGTAAGGAAAATGGAGGATCAAAGAATTACGCATATATTGGCACCGGTAATTTTCATGAAGGAACTGCCGGGATTTATGCCGATGAAGGACTTTTGACTTCGGATCCCCGCCTGGCTGATGAGGTGGAAAACGTGTTTGAATTCTTTAAGCACAACTATAAGCATTTCAATTATAAACATTTGATTGTTAGTCCGTTTTTTATGCGCGAATTTTTTAATGAACGCATTGACAGGGAAATTGAACTTGCGCGGAAGGGAAAAGATGCCTGGATGATTCTCAAAATGAATAGCCTTATTGCTCCCCGGATGATGCAAAAACTTTACGAGGCAAGTCAGGAAGGCGTTAAAATACAATTAATAGTGCGGGGTATTTTTGGAATGCAGATTGGAATTAAAGGGTTAAGTGAGAATATTACGGCTATAAGCATTGTTGATAAGTACCTGGAACATTCGCGTGTATTTCTTTTTGGAAATGGGGGAGATGAGCGGCTTTTTATTTCATCGGCTGACTGGATGCCTCGAAATCTGAACCGGCGTATTGAGATTGCCTGCCCTATTTACGACAATGAGATAAAAGAGGAACTCAAAGAAATGTTAAAGATTCAGCTAAAAGACAATTCCAAAGCTCGTATTTTGGATGCTAACCTTCAAAATAAATATAGTTCCGGCGACGAATCCCGAAAATTTCGTGCACAGGAAGACTATTACAAATACATAAAAAACAAACATCATATAGTTATGAAAATTTATCATAATCCACGTTGTTCAAAAAGCAGGGCAGGTTTGAAGTATTTGGAGGAGAAAGGGTTTGATATAGAAATAAGAAAATATCTCACGGAGGAAATTAGCGAAGCTGAATTGAGGGACGTTGTTGAAAAATCAGGTAAAAAGCCCTTTGACTTTGTGCGTACACATGAACAGGTGTATAAAGATAATTACAAAGGGAAAACCCTTTCAGATGATGAATGGATAAAAGTTTTGGTAGAACATCCGCGATTATTACAGCGCCCAATCGTAGTAAATGGTAGTAAGGCTGTTATTGCCAATCCCCCTGAAAAGATAGAAGATATAATTTAATTTATCTTTAGCTGTTTTTGCAGTTGTTGGATTTGATTTTCCAGTCGCTTGCGCTTCTTAATTGCTTTCGAAAGTTCAAGTGCCTTTTTTATTGCTTCCTTATCATACGTTTCAAGGATGATATAATAATATCTTTTTCCAAGGAAAACAGCTTTTAAGCGGCGGTCGGCATTTTTTGCGATAAATTCAATAACTCCGTTATCTTTTCCGTTTCGGTAAGATACTTTTTCCCATTTCTTTTCCATGAAATCACTTCTGTGGTTGTTTACATCTCCAATGGGAATGGTATCGGTTTTAGCATCATCTCCCTGGTCATATACACGTAGTGCTACATGGTCTAACCATTCTTCCCCAAAGTAGTTACTGCTAATGTACATCTCTCCACGTTCGTCGAGGTGTATCTGTATGTAGGAACGATCCCAGGCACGTTCAAACGTTTGTCTTTTGTATGTGTATTGGGTATAACGATCGAAATTTGTTTTTTCTTTTTCGAAAGGTTTTTCTAATTCTGCAATCTTAACTTTTGTTGAGTCAAGGTTTGTTTGAATGCGTTGCAGTAAGTCGAATTTTACCTCATTTTTTAAATTTTTTGCCGCATTGGCAGAATATACAGCTTTAGGATAGAGAACAGCAATGCTGTCCAGTTGCAATAATGCATTGGTAGTATCTTGCTTTTCCAGTAACGATTTTGCGAGATTGAGTTTTACCCTGGCCTTTTCTTCATCAGAAGGGCCACAAGCTACCAACGTAACAAGTAAAAAAAGTATAAAATTTTGGATTCTAAGCTTCATTTTTCTTTGTTTTGCACAAAATTACTATTTTATCTGAATAACAAAACCAGTGGCTGTAATGAATACAAATTCAGTAGATTTTTTTAAAAACCAACCGCTTACTTCTGTTTCTCCTGAAACGAGCTTAATTATTGCAGCATGGAAAATCAGTAATCCAAACAACATGGGGCATATTATCCGAATGGGGCATAATGTAGGAGCTGAGAACATTCTTTTTATTGGCGATGAGCATCAGAAGCGGGAGTCGAAAATAAAAAAGACGGCGGGCTTTTCATTCGATCAACAAAAGTGGGGAGTGGTTTCTGAAACAGAATTTTTTTCCTTCTTAGAAAGCGAATATACGTTGGTTGCTTTGGAAACCTGCGAAGAAGCCAGAAATATTTATGACGTAGAATTGCCTTCAAAAATGGTTTTACTTGCTGGGAACGAATCGTATGGATTACCTAACGATATGATAAACAAAAGTACTCTGCAGGTTTATATTCCAATGCCTGGAGACTGCAAGTCAATGAATATTTCACATGCTTTGTCAGTTGCTGTTTTTGAGTGGTATCGACAAATGGCATTTAAAGGTTGTTCTCATTTGTAAATTATTGCTACTTCACCATCTGCTTTCTGATATTATTCTTACTTTTATCCTTTAAATCGACTACACCATGATAACACTCACTCAACTTGAATATATTGTAGCTGTTGATACATACCGGCATTTTGGAAAAGCCGCTGAACATTGTTTTATTACACAGCCTACACTTTCTATGCAAATAAAAAAGCTGGAAGAAGATCTGGAGATAATTATTTTTGACCGGAGCAAACAGCCATTGATTCCAACAGATATTGGTCAGCGTATTGTCGAACAGGCGCGCATAGTGTTAAAACAAACCGAGGAGATCAATAACATAGTAAAAGATCATAAAAATAAAGTGTCCGGACTGTTGCGGATTGGTATTATTCCAACGTTGGCTCCTTATTTATTACCTATTTTTATTGGAAATTATAAAAAGAAATATCCCAATATTTTTATAAAAGTAATAGAGCAAACTACGGAGAATATTGTAACGTTGTTAAACAAGGATCTTATTGATGTGGGGATTTTGGTTACTCCGTTAAAAGAGGATAAAATAAATGAGAAGCCAATTTTTTATGAAGAGATGCTTATTTATGCCAACTCCGGTCATAAATTACATAAACAAAAGGAAATTACAGTAGAAGACATTGCCACTCCTGAAATTTGGCTTTTGAGTGATGGGCATTGTTTCCGCGATCAGGTAATCAATCTTTGTTCTTTCCTGGGTACAACAGACAGTGATTTACCTTTTCATTTTGAGGCTGGCTCTCTGGAAACATTAATGAATATTATCGACAGGGAAGGAGGAATTACTCTTATCCCTGAACTGGCAAAGGAAGGAATGTCTCCTCAGCGAGCCGGGAATGTTGAATCTTTTTCCAATATAAAACCTTTACGGGAGGTTAGTTTGGTTTATTCCCGCCATTTTGCCAAACACAAACTCATAAATCTACTGTGGCGTGAGATTCGTGAAGATGTGCCGGAAGCTATGCAGGATAAGGAAAGAGGCACAGTCGTTGAATGGAGATAGTATTTATTGTTTTACAAATACTACTTTCCCTTGATCCAATTTATACATTTGGGCGTAAAATGTACGAAATGTATCATATTTTTCGGCTGGCCAGTAGCCTTTATTCATAACCACTTTGCGCATATAAATTAACTCGTTTCCATTAATTTCAACTTTAATATCATATTCCCCGAATTCATTTTTAAGTGATGTATTTTCCATCGCAGATTCTAGTACGAAGCCTTCAGGAATGGTGTAAGTAACAGAATCTATATCAGTATACGCAAATTCGCGTTCAAAAGGGAATTTCCTGTTTTTTACTTTTGCTGGCGGCCTGGAGAACGAATTCATCAGATTTGGCCTTAAGAAAAGCCTTCCTCCCGATGCGATTGAGTAAGATGGTAAAAATAAATCCAGTTCTTCTTTGATAGCAGGGAAGTTTTCTGTTTTCTCACTAACTCCAAAAGAATTTAGTTTTGGGGAATTAAATTCCATATTCTTTAAATACCATTTCTTCTGTTCCTCTTTGCTTTCATTCAGGATAAAATGCCGGTTGCTGTACTGTAGCCCCGAAAATTCGGTTGAAACAGTTGCATTTGCATTTCCATTTGCATCAAGATTTACGTCTGCATTTCTTATTTGCAGGTTTACATCTTTGCCAAGCGATGGAGTTTTAACCAGTTTGCCTCCTTCTTCCGTAATTAAAAGTGCATATCTGTCATTGTTTCCGGAGCCAATATACCCAAACGGATATTCCTGATTTGTACATTCCAGCCATGTTGTGTCTTTTTCAAATGGCACACATACAATTACATGATTGGCTTGCCCCATAGAAGGGAAATCAGGAAACATTATTTTTGAATCTCCGTTTCCAATTACCGTGTAAATAGATTTTATTCCAACGGTTTTTAAAAGAGCTACCATGTAATTCGACAAAGCTTTACAATCTCCGTAGCCAACCTCATCAACAACTGATGCCGGGAAAGGCTGCCATCCGCCAATTCCAAGCTGGATACTTATGTACCGGGTTTTATTTTGAAAGTATTTATAAATTAGTTCTGTCTTCTCCTTATCCGTAGTTGTATTTTGGGTGAGTTCCTTGACTTCCTTTTTTGTTTTTTCTGAAATTTCTTGCCTTCCTTCAAGAAGATTTTGTTCCCATTTCCCAAAACTCTCCCAACTTTTAAATTCTCCAGATGTTCCCTGATATTCAAATTTTTCAGGAGTACTCCACAATACAGGGAATATTTCCAGATATGAGGGAGCGTATGGTTCTTTCTCCAGAACTGTTCTGTTGGTAAGCTCCCAGGAATATAGTGTTGAGTTTTCTTGTTCTTTGGGCTCAACTTTTTGCGGTAAATTAACCAGTTTGAAGTTAATTTTTTGATGGTTGTCTGCTATGATGGAAAAAGTTGACTTTTCAACGGAAACCCTGTAGCCGGGAATGGGCATCCATCTGTTGATGCTAACAATGCCGTTGTATGTAATTTCGTAATCAAAAACAATTGTATAAGGGTAGGAGTGGTGCAGTCCGTCAAAGCTCAAATAACGGTCGTCCTGAAAAAGAGTGTAACTTCCTACCAGGCTATTGTCCGTAATATCATCTTTTTTTATTTTTCGGATCCGGTTTCCTTCAGCATCCAAAATTTCTCCTGAAAAAGAATTTATTTTGCTGTGTTTATCATATACAACATACATTTGTGTTAATCCATTGGTGTGTTCATTTAATATAGTAATTACTTTGTGGCGGGTAAGCACTGCTTTCCCCGGATTGATAAGGTGGTATGAAATGCTGTCGTACCTGATAACTGCATTGGCATTCTTTTTTAAAGAGTCGGGAATGAACGATGCATTAAATGAATTTTCATTGGCCATAGTGCAAAGACCCAATAAAAAAAGAAGGGCGAATAAAAGAGCTCTCATTTTCAATTCAATTAGATTTTTTTCAAAACAATTTGCTCATTTTGTTTATCTACCATTAACCTGAAGAACTCTTTTAGTCCGGTGTATTCATCAGGAAGGAACAATGATTTAGTAATCGTTAGTGACTGATTGAAAACTATTTTGTTCTCCATTTGCTGAATGTTGTAAATAAACTTGCCTGCATTGTCGGGAAGACTGTATGTGATACTCTCCGGGATACTTTCAACTTTCCAGTCCTGGGGAATAGTAAATGAGAATATAATTTTGTTAATTAACGGGTAAGTAAAATCTACAGGGTATTTTCGTTCTTCAATTTTAAACGGGTTTTCTTCAAATCTCTCAAACAGGCAGGGATTAAGGTACATCATATCTCCGGCAGCAATTATTTTGTTACTTATTGTGCCTTCTATTTTTTCCTGAAGATAGGTGTCGTATTGTTCTTTGTTTTCAATTTCGTAATTTTCAACTAGAAAACCAGTATGTTCTTTTTCAAAATTTTCTATGTTTTTGTCTTCTTCCGGATCCAGCTTTTGCCTCTTGTCGAGAGCAAAGTATCCGTAATGTCTGCTATTTATTTTTGCGTTTAATTCACCTCCATCAAGAATGTCAATTTCTCCATAAATAGTATATCTGGAGTGGCTTTTTGCATTTAGGTCAATCCACTCAAAGCTTCCGTTTTCGTGTAGCAATATTCCTTTGTCGTTTATGCATCTTTTTGGGAGCATACCATAGGGAATTTCCTTTTCAGAAGCATCGAGCAGGTATGTTTTATCATCCATTTTAACTGCTGCTATCAGATAGTTCAATGAGGATAATGAAGGCCGGTAGAAAGGGAGTTTTCCTGCATACCTTGTTTTCAGCACTACCGGATAAACTTCAATATCGGCTGCATCAAGAAGATTAATCAACATCATGTTAATTTCGCCAACGTTTCCAACGCCTTCTTTTATTACCTGTTTTACATTGTTGCAGTATTTGGAATATTGTTTATTCCACTTGGTTGCGTTTTTTACATAGTCAAATATTTTTATTGATTTTTCTTGTTCCGTGAGTCCATCCAGATTTAATCCGGTTATGACATCTTTCGCCGGATTCACTGCTTTTAACTGTCTGCCAAAGTCTTCGTCATCCATTAGGCTTTTACATATTTCTTCCCATGTAGTGGTATATGTTTTTATTGGGTCGTTTGGGAATTTAGTGGATTGTAGCTCGAAAAATATCGCTGACATGTAATTTTGTTCCGCATCAATATATGCCTCACTCTTAAACGCGGGGATATCTTTCGCTACATACACTTCCTGATCGAGCCGATAGCGCACCTGGCTGGTTTGTACATTGCTGCGGGCAGCGGTGTACAAACTTCCGGAGGTTCTGCTTATATTTGTAAAAGTGATCTGTCGTTCAGTTGTTGATTGTTCGTTAGAGAATAATCCAACGTAGCCTCTCATTTCCCGGTTATAGAAAAAATATTCAGGAATTTCTGTCCTCAGTGTGCTCCATTTGGAAGGTATGTCATATTGGAATCTCCATGTAGGGAGGTTCCATAAAAAATCGGAAGTAATGGAGTATTCAACTTCAATCACAGAACCTTCAATAACATTGGGTAATGTAAAACTTACATTTGACCAGTTTTCATCTTCTTTCTCTGTAAAGATGTCTTTCTTGTTGATGTCTGTTTCTTTTATTTTTCCATTTTCAAGGTTATAAGTAACCGCTTTAATTTTTGTGACATCTTCTTCCATTCTTCCGGATGTCGCTTCATAAACAGGGATTTTAAAATTGGCATAATCGTAACCTGATTTTGTGAGAATCTTGATGGCGCAATGCCGGTTAAACTTTATTTGAAATCCGACAGAAGGAGTATAGTCAATGGTTGAAACTCCTTGGTCAAAAAGAAAAAACGCATGAGCAGAGGAGTCTATGTCACACGTGTTATTCTGGATGTCTTCCTTGCTTATTTTTCCAAATTTAAACTCAGGAACTTCCTGTGCTAATACAGTACATGAGAAAAAAAACAAAATAGACAAAATGTAAATTTGAGGTTTTGTTTGGCACATTATTCAAGGTTTTGGTTAAATGCTTGGTTTTTTTTTGTTTGCTCGAATTTAACAATAAATCAAATACAATCTTCTCAATAATGTATGTTTTTATATCATATGCCTATAGTAAAGACTTGTTTTTAATAATTCGTGCTTTTGGGAAAATTACTAATGAAATATAAATCAAAAACATAACAATATTTTCTAATAGAAAAGTGAAGTATTCAGAATAAATTTTTGGTATTAAAAAAAAATAATTACATTTGCGCCGCAAATCGCGGATGTGGCGGAATTGGTAGACGCGCTAGACTTAGGATCTAGTGCCATACGGCGTGGGGGTTCGAGTCCCTTCATCCGCACAGAGGGAAAACCGTCGACCTTCCTTTATTGGTAAGTGTTGGCGGTTATTTACATAGTGGCATTTGAATTTAATTTTTATTAATTATGAACATTACCAGGGAAAATATCGACGATGTAAATGCGGTAATTAAAATTGCAATAGAAAAGGCTGATTATGAAAAAGCTGTTAACGATTCTTTAAAAGATTATCGCCAAAAAGCATCCATTCCTGGATTTAGACCGGGAAAAGTTCCGGTGGGGTTAGTCAAAAAAAGATTTGGAAAATCTATCTTACTTGATGAAGTAAATAAAATACTTTCACAAACTTTGTCTAAATACCTTGTTGAGGAAAAACTGAATATTTTGGGGGAACCTCTTCCAAATGAAGAACAGCAAAAAAGTATTGACTGGGATAATGACGAAGAGTTTGAGTTTGCTTTTGATATTGCTTTAGCTCCTGAAGTAAAAGTTGAGCTGGATGAAAATAGCAAATACGATTATTACAAAATTGCAGTTTCAGATGAAATGATCGACCAACAGGTTGATATGGCAACCAGCCAGCTCGGACAAAATGTTCAGGATGATGAGGTGAAAGAAGACAGCTCGGTTAGAGGCGATTTTGTTCAGCTTGATGAGAATGGCGAAGAAGTAGAGGAGGGTATTCAGCCCAAAGGAGTGTTGCTTGCCGTAGACAGGATGAAAGATGAGGAGATTAAAAATAGCTTTATTGGTAAGAAAAAAGATGATGTGTTGGTTTTTGACCCCGTAAAAGCTTTTGATAATCGCCATGATGTTGGCCACATGTTGAATATTTCACATGAGGAGGCTGATGAACTGAACAGCGAGTTCCGGTTTACTATCACCGAAATTCTTAAGTTCGAGAAAGCTGAAATAAACGAAGAGTTTTTCAAAAAACTATATGGTGAAGAAACTGAGGTAAAAACAGAAGAAGATTTCAGGAAGAGAATAAAGGAAGAACTGGAAAACAATCTTTCACATTCTTCAGAGCATAAATTTGCCTTAGATACACGCGAAACATTGGTTGAGCATACCAAAATGGATCTACCTGAAGCTTTACTGAAACGTTGGTTGTTGGCTACAAATAAAGAACTTACTGAGGAACAACTGGAGAGCGATTTTGAATACTTCATCAAAGACTTGCAGTGGCAATTAATAAAAGATTCTATTGGTAAAGAAAATGAGCTAAAAGTTGAAGCAGATGAAATTCAGGACTTTGCAAAGAAACTGGCTCGTGCACAATACAATCAATACGGTATTTACGATATCCCCGAAGAGCAGGTTGATTCGTTCGCCAAAATGATTCTTGAAAAGCAGGAAGAAAGCGAACGTATCTATCGTAAACTTTATGAAGATAAAGTAGTTGCTGTTGTGAAAGAGAAAGTAACACTGGAAGAGAAAGAAGTAAGCCAGGAAGAATTTAATGAAATGATGAATAAGGCAGAACAAGCCTAGCTTTCTTTAAGAATAGTTTATACAACTTAAATAAACATTGCTGAAAGACTTAGCAATGAACTTTTTTGTAACTTTGTAAATTGTTATATAGAAATAAAATTTACAAAGTTACTTTTTTATATAAAGGATTAAACATGGAAAATAATAACGAATTTAGAAAATACGCGACCAAACATGCGGGGATCAGTAGTTTGACCATGGAGCGTTACAGCTCTGCATACCAGAACTACATTTCTCCTACCATTATTGAAGAACGGCAATTAAACGTGGCATCAATGGATGTATTTTCGCGTTTGATGATGGACCGGATTATTTTTCTTGGTGTTCCTATTGATGATACAGTTGCAAATATCATCCAGGCGCAGTTGCTTTTTCTGGAATCAACAGACCCGTCAAAAGATATTCAAATATATTTTAATTCGCCGGGCGGTTCTGTACACGCCGGATTAGGGATTTACGATACAATGCAATACATTTCTGCTGATGTTGCAACTATTTGTACCGGAATGGCTGCCTCGATGGGAGCTGTTTTGTTAACTGCCGGAGCAAATGGCAAACGTTCTGCATTAACACATTCCCGCATAATGATTCATCAGCCAATGGGGGGAGCACAGGGGCAGGCTTCTGATATTGAAATTACTGCACGTGAAATTCTGAAAATCAAAAAAGAATTATACACCATTATTGCAGAGCACTCTGGAAAAACTTACGAGCAGATTGAAAAAGATTCGGACAGGGATTACTGGATGACTGCACAGGAAGCTGTTGATTACGGAATGATTGACGAAATTTTAGTACGAAAATAAAATAAATGCCAGCTAAAGAAAAGATGGATAAATGTTCATTTTGTGGACGGGAAAAAAAGGAAGTTAACCTTCTTATTGCAGGAATTGACGGGCATATTTGCGATCGTTGTGCAGAGCAAGCCCATTCAATTATCCAGGAAGAGATTAAGAAGGACAGTACTTTTGACCTCGATGACATAAAACTTTTAAAACCTATTGAAGTAAAGGAGTTTCTCGATCAATATGTAATCGGGCAGGATGAGGCTAAAAAGATTTTAGCTGTTTCTGTATATAATCACTACAAAAGATTAACACAGCCAGTAGGTGATGATGAAACGGAGATTGAGAAATCGAATATTATTTTAGTTGGCGAGACAGGAACCGGAAAAACATTGCTGGCACGTACTATTGCCCGTATGTTACATGTTCCGTTTACCATTGTTGATGCCACGGTTTTAACCGAAGCCGGATATGTAGGAGAAGATATTGAAAGCTTGCTTACCCGCTTGTTGCAAGCTGCCGACTATAATGTAGAAGCCGCAGAACGAGGGATTGTATTTGTTGATGAAATAGATAAAATTGCCCGGAAAAGCGATAACCCTTCCATTACCCGCGATGTTTCTGGAGAAGGTGTTCAACAGGGGTTATTGAAACTGCTGGAAGGATCTATTGTAAACGTTCCGCCTCAGGGAGGCAGGAAACATCCTGAGCAAAAATTAATAGCAGTAAATACAAAAAATATTCTGTTTATATGTGGAGGTGCTTTTGATGGTATCGAAAGGAAAATTGCCAACCGTTTAAATACCAAAGTAATTGGTTACAGCGCTGCCAAAGAGGCCGACCGTATTGAACGCGAAAATTTATTGCAGTATATTTCTCCGCAGGATTTAAAATCATTTGGGCTTATTCCGGAGATTATTGGCCGTTTGCCTGTGTTGGCGCATTTAAACCCACTGGATAAAGAGACATTGCGAAGCATTTTAACCGAACCACGCAATTCGGTAATAAAACAATACCAAAAACTGTTTCAACTGGATGGTATTAAACTAGAGTTTGAAGAAGATGCATTGCAATATATTGTTGAAAAAGCCATTGAATTTAAACTCGGCGCACGTGGTTTGCGTTCTATCTGTGAAAGTATTATGAACGATGCAATGTTTGATTCTCCTTCACAGGAAATTGAAGAGCTTGTTATTACTGTAGAATATGCGAAGGGAAAAATTGACCGTTCAAGTATACAGCGCTTAAAAGCAAGTTAGTTTTGTAATATAATATAAATAAAAGGCCGGGACGAATGTTCGCTCAGGCCTTTTGTTATGATATGAGAGATGGTATAAAGTATGTTAATTCTTTATCCAGTCAATTATTTCCGGAGACTCAGGTTTTACTTTTGAATAAAGTACCTTAACAAGCTTTCCTTTTTCATCTATAAGGTATTTCTGGAAATTCCACTTTACTTCAGAATCCATTACTCCGTTTTGTTTTTTCGATGTTAACCATTTATAAAGCGGGTGCATATCGTCTCCTTTTACCGAAATTTTTGCCATCATAGGGAAGGTTACTCCATAGTTTTGCTGGCAAAATTCAGCAATTTCTTCATTCGAACCCGGTTCCTGGCTTTTAAAATTGTTTGCCGGGAAGCCGATAATGGTAAAATCGTCGCCACCATATTCTTTATACAGTTTTTCCAGTCCTTCGTATTGCGGGGTAAATCCGCACTTTGATGCTGTGTTTACTACCAGCACCTTTTTCCCTTTCAAGCTTGAAAGCGGAAAGTCATTCCCGTCGATATCTTTTACTTTAAAATCGTAAAATGATTTTTGGCTAAATGCGATTGTTGTTAAAACCATTAGCCCTGTAAGCAGCATTATTTTCTTCATTGTTTCACTTTTAGAGATTAAACAAACCGAGAGGTATAAAAGTTTGAAAACAAAAATTCTGTATGGTTTACCAGGGGGGGCAAATTGTGGCTGGTTATTGTTTTCAGAATAAGAAAAGAGAATGGAGTGTTAGGTTAATCTTTAATTTTAAAATTTGCGGGTAAGAATATTAGGTCTGTTTCAATTCCGCTTAACATGACCTTTGGCAGTCAGGCTGAGCGGAGTCGAAGCCTTAACCGTTATTTTATTTTTTACATGCTAATAGTAACATATAAAAAAGAGGCCTTGTTGCTTTGAACGGCTATTGTCCATTGCTTTTGTAGTGGTTTTTTTTGTTTTTTCACTGCGCTTTTTTACTACTTCGTTATTATCTGCAATAATTTCGTTTAAAGTAATGGCAAATGGACTATTCTTCAATTCTTCAACAATTTCCATGGCACGCATATAAACCACTATTTTTTCTTTTATTAGTTTCACCACTTCCTTTTTAATAGAAGTGGCGCTGGCCCTGGTACTCACTTTTGCTTTTTCAGTTTCGTAAGCCACTCGACTTTTTTCAAATTCAATTTGGGCCGTTTCTAGTGCAGCAATAATTTGGGCACAGCCCGTTGTTGGTTAATTGCATCCTGAAGCGTGCTGTCTTTCAAATCGTTTAGCAACGATACTATTAGCGACGATTTGGTGGCATAGCTTTTTGTGGTAACAGAAAAAACGTATTTATTAAAATATGGTCTACTTCCAGGGCGGGCTCTTTTACGTCGGGCATTGGGTGGTGCTTTAACCCATTTAGCAGGTAGGCCAGCGAGCGTATTTGTTTGTCGCGTTCTTTGTCGTATTTAGCAAGAATGTTTTCAACATTACTGCGATTAATGGCTGTTGTTAAGTTTGCCGATAGTGTATTTAACCGGGCAAACATATTTTTCAGGTACACATCAGAGTCTAGTTCTGCATTAGCGTAAGCGCTCATCATACGAAGGCTTACAACATCTATCTCGGTATTGTGGCTTAAAAGAATTAGTTTTTCTATCACGAAACTTCATTTTTGTGCCAGAACAGGTTGGCTTTATATACATTAAATGTTGAATTTGAATTAGTTAGAAAGTGTGCAGGGTTGTTTCTGCTACAAGTTACAAGAAACTATTTAGTAGAAAAGGAACAGACCTTAATGTTTTCGCTTATGCAGAAAACTTTACGGCTCCATTTTCCTGTTTTTTATACTTTGAGTAAATATTTATGATATATATTGTAAATTTTAGTGGCTAGGAGAGATATTTACAACCCCTCTTTCGTATAATCGTAAATAGTGAAAATACAACTGTAATTTCAGAAAATGAAATGTTGGAGCTTTGAGGATTTGTAAATAGCTATGCTGTTGTGGAATTTTGTTTGATAGTAAATTTAGAGTATAGAAATAAATAAGGAAGGATGAGAAACTTGACTGGAATATTTACAAAAACGTGTACTATTTTATTCAATAAAAGAAAGTAAACACGGTTACCTAACAAGGCGACTAATATTGCCATAGGCTATTCAAAAAGTTTGGCATTTGCTATTTAATTATGTTGTTTCATTATGGGGCAAAGGCATTGTTTTTTTATGAAAAAACATTAATTTTAAATATTGAATAGTTGATGGACAGGATAGTGCTCTCTTTTTGTAATTTTTCTATTATATGTAAAACCTTAGTTAACAAAAGAAATTAACAACCAAACAATGAAGCCAAAAGAAGATTTTTACGTGGTTGGAATTGGCGCGTCGGCAGGTGGACTCGATGCAGTACAGCAATTATTTGACAATATACCGGATAAAACAGGCGTTGCCTTTATTGTTATTCAACACCTGTCTCCAAATTATAAAAGCTTAATGCCCGAGCTGCTTGCCAAGCACACGAAAATGAAAATTTTTACTGTTAAAGATAAACAGCCAATAAAACCCAATTGCATTTATTTAAACCATCGGAATAAGAATATTGGTATAATAGATAAGCACTTCACTTTGCTAGACAAGGCTGCAAAGCCTCACCTAAACTTACCTATCGATATTTTATTCCACATGTTAGGTGAAACATTTCGGGAAAGATCAATAGGAATTATTCTCTCCGGAACAGGAACAGATGGCACCAGGGGAATTAAAACGATAAAAGAAACCGGGGGCACCATATTCGTGCAAGACCCGGAGACGGCACAATTCGATGGGATGCCAAACTCTGCTATATCTACCAGTCTTGCCGATTTTATTTTGCCACCTGCCAAACTTTCCGAAAAAGTAGTGCAAGTAACAAGCAATCAATTCTACAGTATAGAAAATGAACCTAAAAAAGTAGTTAAGCAAACGCTTGAATCTGTATTAACTGAAGTGCAGAAAAGCACCGGGGTTGATTTTAGTAAATACAAAACGTCCACCCTTCTTCGCAGGCTAGAAAAGCGCATGAACCTGCATAATATATATTCATTAGAAGATTACATTCCATTCTTAAAAAAAGATAAAACAGAAAAATTAGCTATAAAGCAAGAGTTCTTAATTGGTGTTACAAGTTTTTTTAGAGATAAAGAAGCCTTTGAGCAACTTAGTAAGAAAGTAGTTTCTGCAATTCTTCAGAAGAAAAGATTAAAAGACGAAATAAGAATATGGATAGCCGGCTGTTCTTCTGGCGAAGAGGTATATTCTATTGCTATTTTGTTCGAAAATTATATTTCGAATAATAAACTCAATATTACGTACAAAATATTTGCAACCGATATAAATAAAGATTCTCTTGCAAAAGCTAGTGTAGGAGTATATCCAGTAAATCAGGGAGAAGAAATTGGGCCATTCTTTCTCGATAACTACTTTTTTAAGGTAGGCAATGGAATACAGATTATAAAAAAAATAAGAGATAAAATTATATTCTCGTATCACAACGTATTCAGCGACCCGCCCTTTATCAATATCGATTTAGTATCGTGCCGTAATTTGCTAATATATCTTTCTCCCTCTACACAAGAAACAGTACTTTCTAATTTTCATTTTGCTTTAAAAAAAGGAGGTTTCCTGGTACTTGGAGAAAGCGAATCTCTTAGTGGTTTTAGTCATCATTTTAAAGAAGTAGCTGGTAAATACCGGATATTTGAAAACATGGGAGGAACCAGAAAGTTTATACCTAAAGTTAATAACCAATTTATAACGGAAGTAACTAATCCAAAATCAATGCAAACTGTTAACTATAATTATAGCAGATATGCAGAGAGCCAAAAGGTAAATGAACTGTTTTATTATCGATTTCTGAGTAAAAAACATGCCCCGGTATCTGTCTTTATTGATAAGGAATACAATGTACAGTTCATGCAGGGAGATTTCAGAAAGTGGTTTAGCCCAACCGATGGAATGTTTAGTAATATACTGTTGGATATGGTAAGCGCCGAGCTTGCTGCAACAATAAGGCTCGGGATGCAGAAATTAATAGAATTCAAACAACCCGTTTCGGCGGAAAATTTGGTTTCTTACATTGATGAAAGAGAAATTGTAACCGATTTATTTTTCGACACAGTTGGCATACCCGGGCAGGACGAAAATATCTACCTGGTTCAGTTCCTTGTTAATACTTCCGATGATAAAAAGAAGCAAATTATTTTATCGGATAAGGAAATCTCCAATACATCAAAGCAACGTATTGAATTTTTAGAACATAAATTGAACGAAAGAGAGCTGGAACTTCAGAACATAAGGGAAGAACTTGAAACCAGCAATGAAGAACTTCAAAGCTCTAACGAAGAACTTATGTCTTCTAACGAAGAACTACAGAGCTCCAACGAAGAATTACAATCGGTAAATGAAGAACTGTATACCATAAACTCCGAATACCAACAAAAAAACAAAGATTTAGAATCACTGAACAACGATATAAACAATTTGCTGGACAGTACAGAGATTGGAACCCTCTTTTTGGATGCAGATTTAAATATAAGGAAATTTACACCCGCTGTTAAAACAGTATTTAATCTTGAAAATTCAGATATCGGTAGGTCTATTTACAGCTTTGCCTCTGAGTTTAACGATGAAGCCAGAAGTCTGATTATTGCGAACTCAAAAATTGCTTTCGAAAAAGAACAATTTATCGAGAAAGAAATACAAGACAGTAAGGGGAACTGGTATCTTGTTCGCATCTGTCCATTTCTTACTTTACAAAAAGAGATTGAAGGAGTGGTTATTTCCTTCATAGATATAAGTAACTTAAAAGAGATAAGGCGTAACCTGAGCGAGTCTGAAGAAAGGCTTTCAGTAGCACTCAATGCCGGTAACATGGCTTGGTGGGAAATGGAGCTACCATCGGGAAGGGTAATGTTTAATACAAAAAAAACGGAACTACTTGGCCGCGATGCAAAAGACTTTACCCACTATAAAGATTTTATGAATATCGTACACCCTGACGATTATAAAGTAACGATGGGGGCAATGCGTAACCATCTGGAAAAGAAAGTGGATACATATAGTTGCGAATATCGTATACAACATATAAAAGGTGAGTACTTGTGGTTTCATGACGTAGGTAAGGTGGTTTACAAAAGCAATGAAAAAACAATTGTTGCAGGAGTAATAATAGAAGTAACCGAGAAAAAACGTGCAGAGGAAAAGTTACGGGAAGCTATAAAAAAAGCAGAGAAAGCTAACATGTATAAAAACCAGTTCCTCGCTAACATAAGCCACGAAATGCGCAGCCCAATGAACGGGCTTGTAGGTTTTGCTTCGTTACTAAAAGAAGATAATATCGATTATGAAACCAAAAAGACGTATATCGAGATTATTCGAACAACTTCAAATCAATTGCTTAATCTAATAAACGATATTATTGATATTTCAAAAATTGAAGTAGGAGAGTTAAAAATATGTCTGGATCAGTGCCATCTGGGAAGCCTTTTTACGAACCTGGAAACTACTTTTAATGAACTAAAAAGACAAAACGAAAAGGATGAAATAGAGATAAAAGCACACATACCTGAGAAATATAAAGACTTGATTATAAAAACAGATCAGGAAAGGTTAAACCAGGTACTTATTAATATAATAGGAAATGCTTTAAAATTTACCGAAAAGGGAAGCATAGAATTTGGGTATAATATAGAAAAAGATAAAGTAGTTATAAAAGTTTCAGATACGGGCATTGGTATGCCAAAGGATAAATTTCAATTTATTTTTAACCGCTTTGCCCGGCTGGAGCACAATAATAATGCTAAATATGATGGCACAGGGCTCGGTCTCGCTATTTCAAAAGGGATTGTGAATTTATTGGGCGGAACCATTTCTGCTTATTCAGAAGAAGGAAAAGGAAGTGTATTTACGGTTGAACTTCCTTATGTATCTGTTGATGAAGATGGCGAAAGTTCAGTATTGAACACCGGTAACGAATTAGATTTGGAAATATTCAGAGAAAAACAAATACTTATTGTGGAAGATGATCGCATTAATAAGTTTTATCTGAAAGAAATTTTTAAAGATATTCCTTTCAAATTATTTTGGGCAAAGGATGGATTTGAAGCCATTGAGGCAGTTGAAAAGAATCCGAGCTTATCGCTAATTTTAATGGATATCCGGATGCCTAAACTAGATGGTTTCGGGGCAGCAAAAGAGATATTAAAAATGGCTCCAAATTCAAAGATAATTGCACAAACTGCATATGCAATGGCTGATGAAAGGGAAAGAATTATTAATAATGGATTTGTTGATTATATCGCGAAACCTTTACAAAAAGAGAAATTATTAAGAGTAATTGCCAGATGGATTAAGGTCTAGAGCAATTTATAGAAATAAAACATTTTCCCCATGTTTGAAAATTACTGGGGAAAATGTTTTTTTTATGTTATTCGCAAGTTGATTCCAAAAAACAAAACTCAACTAACTTTACTTGAATATATTTGTCGACCAATCATCTGTGGAAAATATAGAATAAACAGGCCAATAAGCATTCCGGGCATACCTTCGTAAATAGCCGATTGCCAACCTAGATAACGCCATGCTAAGGCAACAAAAAGTCCGGAAAAAATAGCCACGAAGGTAGTTTTTGGCTTTGGTTTGCCTCCTAAGCTTAAAAAGATAATTAAAGGGGCAAATGCACTTGCCAGACCAGACCACGACATAATAACCAGGTTAAATACACTTTGTTTGTTAAATAAAGCCCAGCCCAGGGCAACAAAAGTTATCAGTGCCGTTCCAATTTTCAGCAAGTATGTTTTTTCAATTCTGGCAGGAATTAGGTCGTGTGTTAATGCCGATGAACAACTTAATATCAGCGAATCAGCAGTAGACATGGTTGCGGCAAAAATTCCAGCCAGCACCAATCCTACCATTGGAGGGGGAAGAAGCTCGCGTGCCATGGTTGGTAAAGCCAGCTCGGGGTCAAAACTGCCGGGGTCGCTAAGGTAAATGCGCGACAACATCCCAACAGCAGTAGACATGGCGTAAAATAATGTAAACCAGGAATAGTACCAGGCTCTTGCGGTACGCATTTTCCGGGAGTCGTTTAGCGCCATAAAGCGAACCATTACATGAGGCTGGCCAACCACTGATATGCCGGCAAAAGCCCATCCAATGGCAAACAGGATTCCGCCTGATATTCCTGGAAGAAGCAGGTTGTCTGGAAACAGATTTAGAAATCCGTCTACGTTTTTCATTTCGGTAATGGTTTTGTCCATTCCGCCAAATGAGTAAACACCAATAATGAGCAGGATAGCCATTGCCACCATCATAACAATGGATTGTGCGCCATCTGTCCAGATAGAGGCACGGATTCCGCCGGACAAACAATATAAAACAACCAGGACAGCACCAATGGTTGCCCCAGCCCAGTTGGGCCAACCAAACAATACATGAAGCGCCTTGCTTCCGGCCACTAATTGCGCACTGGCATACGCAAGCAGGAATACAAGCGATATTATTGCAATGGTACGTTGAAGTGCAATGTTCCTTTTTCCATTCCATTTACTTAAAACAGCAGCAAAACTTACTTCTCTGGTTCGTTGGGTTGCTTCTCTTAGCCGGCGGTGAATAAATACCGAACCAAGGAAATCGCCTAAAATCCAACCTGCCATAAGCCATATAGAAGCAAGTCCTGTAGCATATGTATAGCCAATTACGCCAATAAACATATAACCGCTGTTGTTTGTAGCTACTGCCGATAAACCAACAAGCGATGGAGGAATAGAGCTACTTGCCAGGTAGTAATCTTTTTTTGTTCCACGGCTTTTTAAAACAGAACTGATGCCAACTGCTGCGAATAGTCCGAGAAAAATCAGAAAACTTAAGATCATAAAAATCGTTAGATTTTAAATATTTTCGATGGTTTTTTAAGAAATACCAATGGTCTGGATTTCCTCTCTGCTACAGATATATTCCGGGCGCGGTGCCTGGTCGCAAAAAGGTTCTACTACCCGATTTGAAATAGCATTGTAAACAAAAAATACATTCGACCTTGGGAAAGGTGTTATATTCCCGTTCGATCCATGCATGGTATTGCAATCGAAAACAATTACATTTCCTGGTTTTCCCGTGGCTGTATAAATTCCACCGTTCTTTACCATGTGTTTAAGACTTTCATTTCCAGGAACTCCATACTCCTGTTTTTTGAGCGATGATTTAAAATGATTTTCGGGAGTATTCCCTTCGCAAACTGCAAATACTTTATGTGAGCCCGGAATGAGCATTAGCGCCCCATTGTAGGTATAATTGTCTGTTAAAGTGATGGACATGCTTAGCGCCCGCATTCGTGGCATACCGTCTTCAACATGCCAGGTTTCAAAATCAGAATGCCAGTAGAATTCTTTTCCTTTAAACCCCGGTTTGTAATTTACGCGCGATTGATGAATATAAACGTTGTCGTTTAACAGATAGGACGCAATGCCGGCCAGTCGTTTATCAGCGGCCATTTTTTTAAATACCGGACTAATATCGTGCACTTTGAAAACAGAACGTACTTCTCCGCTGCTGGGCTCAGTAATAGATTTGTCAGAAGATTTAATGCTTTCATCATTTTTCAGGCGTTCCAGTTCTTGCTGGAAAATGCTTATCTCTTCCTCGCTGAAATAGTTTTCGAGCACAAAGAAACCGTCGTCATGGTATTTTTGTATTAGATTCTTATCTATCGGTGCATCTTCAAAGTTATCTCTGAAAATAACCGGATCTTTACGTTCAGCTAACTCCTCTTTTCTTCCGCCTCGTGACGGATAAATGTCTTTGTACTTTGTTTTTACTTCTTCCATCGTTTTTATTTTAGTCTGTTATGGTTTCTGATTCTAATTCGTAAGCGCCTTCCGCATTGTGCACTTCTTTTCCATTCAGCGGGGGATTAAAAACGCAGGCCATTTTCATCTCGGTGAATGCCCTTAAAATGTGTTTGTCATTTTTATTTAAATTATAAATAGTGCCTGGTTTAACTGGATATTTTTTTCCGTCATCAAGTGTTTCTACTTCTCCTTCTCCTGAAATACAGTATACCGATTCAAGGTGATTCTTGTAGTGCATTTCAAAATCAGCATTTTTAAATATTGTTGTGATGTGAAATGAAAAACCCATGCCGTCATCTTTCAATAAAAGGCGTGTGCTTTCCCAGTTTCCATCCGGAGAAATAATTCTACGTTCGCTTTTTTCTGCTTCTTCTAAATTTCTTACTATCATTTCTTTTTTATTATCAGGTTAATGGTCGTGGAGTATCGAGATTTTAACTTATCTCCCAATTCTATTATCCCGCACTAATCATTTAAATGTTCCATATCGTTTCTGTAGATTTTCTAGTATCGAGGTGTGGTTATTTTAGTACAACATCATTGAAATAGTCTGATTCTACAGGAACTTCGGAACACAGGCATACTTCTTTTATCGATTGTTCAATAATATCAAGCCCTTTTTCAAGGTTTTCCATTTTTATATTTAATGGGCATAAAAGTTTTATTACATGATCGTCGGCACCACTGGTTTCAATAATTAAACCTCGCCTAAATGCTTTACGTGTTATTTCATTGGCAATTTGTCCGTTTACACAATTTATTCCCTGGAACATTCCTCGTCCGCGCACATGCAGGTTGCCATCTCCGTATTTGGCAATAATACTGTTTAACCTTTCCTGAATGTATTCTCCTTTCATTTGAATTTCTTCAGCAAATTTATTGTCAGACCAGTAAGTGTCAATTGCCGATTTGGCTGTTACAAAAGCCAGATTATGCCCGCGGAATGTTCCGTTGTGTTCTCCTGGTTTCCATAAATCATATTCCGGACGGATGAGTACCAGCGAGAATGGCAGGCCGTATCCACTTAATGATTTCGAAAGGGTAACAATGTCGGGTTGAAAGCCGGCCTCCTCAAAACTAAAAAAAGATCCTGTGCGTCCACAACCAGCCTGTATATCGTCAACGATAAGGAGCATGCGGTGCTTTTTACATACTTTATACAAATCTTTCAGCCATTCGATATCGCAGGCATTTACGCCTCCTTCTCCCTGTACCGTTTCTACAATTACTGCAGCAGGAGTGTCAATTCCACTGCTTGAGTCGGTGAGAACTTTATCCAGATAAGCAGTTGTATTTATGTCATCTCCCAGGTAACCAAAGTAAGGCATGCGATGTACCCCTTGTAACGAAATTCCCGAGGCCTTTCTGTGTGTGGAATTTCCTGTTGCTGCCAATGAGCCAAGGGTTACACCGTGAAAACCATTCGTAAATGAAATAATGCTCTCTCTCCCTGTATATTTTCGCGCTACTTTTAATGCTGCTTCTACTGCGTTAGTCCCTGTAGGGCCGGTAAACTGGAGCATGTAATCGTAACCGCGGGGAGTTAGTATCTTTTCTTTAAACGTTTCCATAAAACTTCCTTTGGCATCAGTGTGTAGATCGAGGCTGTTGGTTATGCCATCTTTGGTAATGTATTCGAGTAACTTCTCTTTAAAAACGGGGTTGTTGTGGCCATAATTCATTGAGCCTGCCCCAGCCAGGAAATCCAGATACTTGTTTCCTTCCTGGTCGTAAAGGAATTCACCTTGTGCTTTGGTAAAAACCCGCGGAAAATTACGGGCATAACTTTGTACTTCAGATTCAATTTCATTGAAAATCTTCATAACATTTTATGTTTATTATGATTTTTAAATAAGAATTTGATTTTATAATTACGTTAACGGGCCAATACGATGAAGTAGTTCTGTTTCGTGTTGTCCGTTAAAGTGTTGTTCTTGTGTGAAGGCTTCCGATATTTTTATGGAAGTTCCTTTTTCGCTTGCAAACTTTTGAAATAATTTTGTAGATGCCTGGTTGTTTGGCGTAATGGTTGTTTCAAGAAAATTAACCTTTGCACATCCCGGACGGCTAAGTAATGCATTTAGCATTTGCGAGGCCAGTCCTTTTCCTCTTGCCGATGAATCGACTGCAATTTGCCAGATAAATAATGTATCGGATCGGGTGGGGATTCGGTAACCGGAAATAAACCCCAATAATTTTGAGCCAGATTTTGCACAAATGCATGTTTCGGAGAAATGAGAGCATTGTAAGAGATTGCAGTAGATAGAGTTTGGATCCAGTGGCGGACTTTGCGCGATTAGTTGGTTGACTGCAAATCCATCTTTAGAATCCGGAGGTATAAATTTAACCGGTGTTTCATCTTGCAACATAATTATCCTGTTTTTCGTTCTTTAGTTCATAAAAACCCTACTTCGCTTGCAGGATTACTACAAAATTGCAGTATGTACTGAACCCAACAAGATGGATTTTATATTGTTCAAAAAATATACCCTAAGCTCTTTCTTTTGAAGTTTTAGAATAATTGGATAGGTTTGTTTGTCGTTTATTTTTAGTGAGTTGTATTGTTTTGTGCTAATCTGGGGTTTATTCTGTTTTAGTGCTAATTTATATTTAGAAGCTGTTTTTACACACTTGCGATTCCGTTGAATCAGCTCTTTCTTTTTTGTCTTCAACGGTAAATAAAAAAGCCTGCAAATTGCAGGCTTTCCGGTTGTCCCGCCAAGGCTCGAACTTGGACTCTTCTGAACCAAAATCAGACGTGTTGCCAGTTACACCACGGGACAATCATTTTATGTCTTTTCTTTAAAGACGGTGCAAAAATATAAATTTTTTTTATTTGGCAGTAGGCTACTGCGTTTTTTTCAGATTTAAGCAGGCTTCAAGTTAACATTTTTGTGGAAAATGCTTTTAGCCAATCTTTTTTAAAAGCTTATATTTGCCCGTATATCATAATATCTAAGAATGAAGCATTCCAAATTAATTAATAATATACTGGGCTGGATTGTTTTTGTCATTGCTACGGTAACGTATTTAATAACACTTGAACCAACAGCCAGTTGGTGGGATTGCAGTGAGTTTATTACCAGTGCATTTAAGCTGGAAGTAGGACATCCTCCGGGGGCGCCAATTCATATGATTATTGGGCGTGTTTTTACGCTTTTTGCTGCCGACCCTTCTCATGCTGCTGTAATGGTAAATACCATGTCGGCACTGGCCAGTGCCGGAACCATTATGTTGCTTTACTGGAGCATTGTACATTTGGCCAGAAAGTTATTTTCTGAGGATTTATCCGCAGGGGAGCAGATTGCTGTTTGGGGAAGCGGTCTGGTTGGTGCATTGGCTTATGCTTTTACCGATTCATTTTGGTTTTCTGCTGTGGAAGGCGAAGTATATGCGCTTTCTTCTTTTTTTACAGCCGCAGTTTTTTGGGCCATTCTTAAATGGGAAAGTGTATTTGAAGAGCAACATGCCGATCGCTGGCTGATTTTAATTGCTTATCTGGTTGGTTTGTCTATAGGAGTGCATCTATTAAACTTGTTGGCCATTCCGGCAATTGGATTGGTATATTATTTCCGTAAGTATCCTTTTTCTGTTAAAGGAACAATAATTGCCTTGGGCGTTTCCATTGCCATATTGGGTGGAATACAATACGTAATTATCCCGGGAATTCCAAGGGTGGCGTTTATTGTTGACAAGATTTTTGTTAATGGTTTTGGGCTCCCTTTTAATTCCGGAATTTTATTTCTTGCTGCATTAATTATTGTTGGTTTGGTTTGGGGAATACGTTACACCCGAAAAAAAAATCTGGTGTTGTGGAATACAGCAGTAACCATGTTAATGGTTATTCTTATCGGATATTCATCTTTTGCATTGATTTTAATCCGTGCTTCTGCCAATCCGCCCATGAACCAGAATCATCCGGACAATGCCTTTACTCTGTTGAAATATTTGAACAGGGAGCAATATGGAAACCGGCCATTGTTGTATGGGCAGTATTATTCGGCTCCTGCTATTGGAGCTACCGGTGAAAAGAAACAATATAACGAGGTAGATGGAAAATATAAAGAAACTGGTTCTTTGGTTGCTGCAACAAAATATGATCCTCGGTTTGAAACCGTTTTCCCGAGGATGTACAGTAATAGCCCAAGCCATTTAGAAGTATATAAAGAGTGGGGAAAGGTGAAAGGAACTCCTATTCGTGTGCGGGAGGACGGCGAGGTAAAAACCATTATAAAACCGACCTTTATTGAGAACCTTCGATTTTTTGTTTCATACCAGGTGGGGTACATGTATGTAAGGTATTTTATGTGGAACTTTGTTGGCCGGCAGAATGATGAGCAGGGACAAGGCGGTTTTATGAGTGGGAACTGGATAAGCGGTATTAATTTTCTGGATGAACCACGTGTAGGGCCTGAGGATGCAATGCCTGATTTTATGAAAAATCAACCCAGCAGAAATACCTACTATTTTCTGCCTTTATTGTTTGGTTTAATTGGAATGTTTTTCCAGTACAATCGAGGGAAAAAAGGGCGTGAAGGTTTCTGGATAGCAATGATGCTCTTCATTTTTACAGGTTTGGCAATTATTGTCTACCTGAATCAATATCCTTTACAACCACGTGAGCGGGATTATGCTTATTCCGGGTCGTTTTATGCTTATGCCATTTGGATTGGATTGGCTGTTGCTGCCTTATATTCTGGGATGCAGAAATATTTAAAAGGCCCGGTTGGGGCAGTGCTTGTTACGCTGGTTTCTTTGGTTCTGGTTCCTGGTATTTTACTTTCACAAAACTTTGATGATCATGATCGTTCCGGCAGATATATGACAAGGGATTATGCTATCAACTACCTGGAATCTTGTGCGCCTAATGCTATTTTATTCACCTATGGCGACAATGATACTTTTCCGCTGTGGTATGTACAAGAAGTAGAAGGTGTTCGCCCGGATATAAAAATTATTAACCTGAGCTATCTGGGAATGGATTGGTATATTACCCAGCACCGGATGGCATCAAACGATGCTGCTCCTATACCTTTTACTTTTAAGAAGGAGCAATATTATATGGGGCGTATGGATGCTGTTTTATTTCAGGATAGGATAAAGAAATCGGTAGAGTTAAGTGAGGCTATGGAATTTTTGGGAAGCGACGATGTACGCACAAAAGTGAGGGTGAGTAGCGGGGAAATGATGGATTATCTGCCTTCACGAAATTTTCATATCACGGTAAATAAACAAAAAGTACTGGACTCCGGTACTGTTAAACCTAAAGATGCCGGTTTAATAGCCGATAGTGTAGATTTCAGGATTGGAAAAAGTTATATTACCAAAAGTGAAATGGCGATATTAAATATTATTGCTGCCAACCATTGGGAAAGGCCAATTTATATCGATCATAGTTTGGTACATACCGGTAGTATTTTCTTTACAGACTGGCTGCAGTTTGAAGGTCTTGCTTATCGTTTTGTTCCTATAAAAACAGAAGACAAAGGTATGTATACAGGCCGAATTGATACGGACATTCTCTATGATAATGTGATGAACAAATTTACATGGGGAAATGTAAACGATCCGCATGTTTTTCTGGATGAATACAACAAGAAAGCGTTGTTGATTATTCAGGCCAGGTATATGTTTGCCCGTTTGGCAGAAGCACTTGTAAATGAGGGTAAAAAGGAAAAAGCAATAGAAGTAGTGGATCGCATGTTTGAGCTTTTCCCTGATAATAAAATACCATTATCATATGATTCTTTTCCGGCAGTTGAGCAATACTACCGGGCAGGAGCTAATGAAAAAGGAAATGAAATTATTCGAACCATGGCAGATAACAGTTTTGGCCGGTTATTATATTTTCTTTCGTTGCCTGAAAATTTTGCACGCGCTGTTCAGGATGAACAAAACCGTGAAATGTCTTTCCTGCAAAATATGATAATTTTAACCAGCAGATATAAGCAAACGGAAGTAAATAAAGAAATTGACGATAGGCTAAAAGCTTTGATTGATAAATTACAATCGGAGATTGATTCGTAACTTTTTAATAGATCATTTGAGTTGTTTGCGGAGTTTCGCGACAATTTTTCTCCCGCGAGAAAGAATTCCTGCAGAAGCATGGTATTCTATTTCGTGTTCTATTATGGCCAGAATTTCAGGTTTTAACTCCGGTTCTATTTCCGAAATATTAAACAGAATTTGCATGGCGTGAACGCGCACCGCTATTGGTTCTTTCGCCGAGGTTAGTGTTTCGATACAGTAATCTACCAGAAAACCATAATGTTGCTGAGGTATTTTATTCATGCTTAGCAATTTTAAAAAATGGCGTTTCTTACTGGCACTATTCTCTTTCTCAAGCTGTTTTACGATTGGCTCAATAAAGGGTAAAATAAGTTCTGGATATTCATCGTGAATTTTATCGGCCAGGTAAGCAGCTCGCCAGCTTTTTTGTTCTGAGTTATACAAAGCTATATCCATCAGTGAATTTAAAAGTTCCGGTTGTTTTTGTATTTCACGAATGGCGAATGACAGGTTTTCCCAGGAGTCAATAAGTATTAGCAAGTCTTCTTTTTTCACGGTTGAATCTTTATATGCAAAGATAAAGTTTCGCGAATTATTGCCCGAAATTCTTTGTTACTTTTAGTGCATGATTAGAGTTACTTGTGCATGTATTATAAAAGATGGTTGTGTTTTGGTTGCCCAACGTTCCCAGACAATGGATCATTCAATGATGTGGGAATTTCCGGGTGGAAAAATCAAGCCCGGTGAATCGCCGGAAGCATGTGTGAAACGTGAAATATACGAAGAGATGGAAATAAACATCGAAGTAATTGTGCCGATGGTTCCGGTGCAGTATAAATATGCAACCATGCACATTGAGCTTATTCCATTTCTATGTCGCAAAATTTCTGGCGAAATAAAACTTAACGAGCACGAGTCTTTCAAATGGATTCGTTGGAAAGAATTTAAGGAACTACCATTTTCTGCAGCAGATGAGCAACTTATTCACGAGCCGCAAAACCACAAAATATTAAAAGAAAACCTTGGGGAATAAATGAACAACTCCCGACAAAACCCCGGCCCACCCAATAATCGACAAAATCATATACAGCACGGTGTGCCTTTGGCGGGAATAATATTTGTTGGCAAGAAATGCCCCCACCGGAATGGTTAATATTACAGGCGTGGCCAGAACTATGCCCCAAAAACCATATGTCTTTTTAAACCGGGCAATAAAACGGTTTCTACGCGTAAATATTCGATTGGTCTCCTTTTTTTTCCTCTTTTTTAAAAATGCTTTGTAACGCAATTTTAAAAAGCGGGGAGTTGTTTTTTTTACAAGAGGCAATATATTATCGGAAGAAAGCTGAATAATCCTTTTACTCAGGTAATAAAAGAACAGAAAACCTCCAATACCCCCCAACAACACTGCAATTAAAGCCTGCGGATAATCGATTCCAATAATCATTGCATACGGTAGGGTGATAATATATTTTACCGAAGCAAGCAGTATTACATGTAAAAACTTTACGACCATTTCTGTATATTATAACTTGTATCTAAACGTCTGGTCACATGCAAATGTTTTGCCGGGATTGAAGAAAACTGTAAAGAATTACAACTGTTAACTATTTTTTAATTTTAGCGAAACCATGTATATTTAAAATGTAGAAATGAAATAGAATATGCTTGAGAAAATTCCTGTGTACGAGTTACCATTTAATGAAAAAGAAAAATTTGAATTCAAGATATATCGTGTGCAGGGAAGTCGCATCTCTCGTAAAGATTATCCGCATGAAACCGAAATGCCCCACAAGCATAAGTATTATGAAATGTGCTTTTTTACCGGAGGAGGTGGGGAGCATGAAATTGATTTTATTACGCATTCAATTAAGCCTCCAAGTATTCATTTTTTGCGGCCAGGGCAGGTACATCTAATCAGGCGGGGTGAAGCTTACAAAGGATATTTGGTTATTTTTTCAGAGGAGTTTTTCAACCTTCGTTTCCAGAATATGGAGATAATTCCGGGGTACCCGCTTGTTTCGCAGTTGGAAAATGGACCAATACTGAATTTAAGTGAGGAGCAATATTTACAATTTCATCAGTTGATTATAAATATTGAAAACGAAATTGGAGACGACGCCCCTGATGTAGAAGAGATTATTATTGCCTATTTAAAAATATTTTTTTTGAAGTTAAGGCAGAATTTCATTAAACTTGTTTCAATCGAGAACGAGGCTGCCGGGCAAAACAGAAAAATAGTATATGAGTTTAACCAATTGGTAGATAAGTATTATAATCAAATTCACCATGTAAAAGATTTTGCTGAGCTAATGGGAGAATCGCCCGTGCAGTTAAACCGTGCCATAAAAGAGGTAACTGGTAAAACTGCCAGTGAGATTATTATTGAACGGTTAATTTTGGAGGCAAAACGGTTATTGATTTATTCCGATTTGAGCAACAAAGAAGTTGCCTACAAACTTAATTATGAGGACCCTTCGTATTTTGCCCGTATTTTCAGGAAAAAAACCGGATGTACTCCCTCCGGCTTTCGGACAAAAATGAATGACAAATATCTATAGAGCGCTTAGGTTGGGAAGAGAATTGTTATTTAACCGGAATTATTCCGTTTCTGTATAAGTCCAAAGCATCGTTCAGTATTTTTTGAATGGTATTTATTGGAAGGTCAGCATCTGGCTGTATTCTCAAAATTTTCATACGGGTACGGTTTCCTTGTTCCAGTTCGGTGTGAGAAAGGTGTTTCCCTTCAACAATGAGAATATATGGTTTGTCCTTCTTCTTGTCAATATTGAGATAGCAAAATATCTTTTTCTGGTAGGAAAAGCAGGGAATACTCCATTTTAGCGTTTCCGTAATGAGCGTATCCTGTGCCAGAATAATTGACTTTAGAGCAAGAAGGCAGCTTTTGTTAGGCTCTTTCTTGCTCAGGTAATAATGAGTGACATCTTCAAACACGATAATTGAATTATTTTACAGCAATATAAAAATCCACCTCTGCATTTGCCGGGTTTTGTGCTTTAGGCCCATACACTTCAAAGTCGGCAGTAAAAGCCCTGTTTAATTCCATACTCCAGATTCTTGTCCATTCGCTTACAATCAAACCTTTCATTAGATCTCCTTTGGCTGTAATTTTCACGTATTCTCCACCGGCAAATGTCTTTACTGTCATTCCGGCAGGAATACTTTTCAGGTTTTCTACTTTACATCCTAAAAGGGCAGTATAGGGTTGAGTATGATCTCCTTCATAATCGGTATAAACAGAATAAACTGAAGTATCTGTTTTGTTTGGAATCTTATCCTGAAGGTTTTCACTCATAAATCGTTGCCACAGTTCTGCAATATCTTTCGCAGCCTGGCTGTTCTTGTTTGTGGTTCTTACTTCTATCCCAACAATCGAAAAAGGTTCAATTTTTACATTTTTCATGATTTTATCTCTTTGATTTCCGGCAAAGGTAAACCGGGCATGTGTCAAAGGTATGTCAGGGGTAGCAAACCATTTTTTTTGGCATTCTTCCATGTATTGTTGCAGCGTCATATTTTGGGGTTCGAATCGTTCCTGGGTAATCTGCATTTGCTGAATGCAATCGAGCCTGAAAGATCTAAAATCATTGCGTTTACGGCAGAATGCAATAAGAACCCAGTTATCGTTTGTGGTATAAAGAGCAAAAGGCTCAACAAGTCTTTCTGTTAATTGATGATCTAGCGAGAAGTAGGTTAACTTAACTACGCGGAAGTCGGTAATGGTAGATTGCAGCTGGATAAGGAATTTGCTTGTTTTTGCATTGTTCAGGTTGTTTCTTATTTGAATTCGGGTGGTTAGTAATTCCGATTTTTCCTGCTGACTATTTTTTAAGGTAGCCCTGATTTTTATAATAGCATTATGGTAGTGATCGGAAAGCGACTGATCTTTATTTCTGAGGATAAGTTGTTCTGCTGTAATGAGTGCATTGGCTTCCTCTTCGGTGAACATAACCGGCGGAAGTTTGTAGCCCTCCATTATTGAATAGCCTTTCCCTTCTTCGGTTACAATTGGAATTCCGGATTGTTCCAACGTTCTTATATCGCGATAAACTGTTCGAATGCTGACACCGTGTTTTGTTGCAATATCTTTTGCCGTCACAATTTTTTTTGATTGCAACTGTGTAATAATTGCTGTTAGTCGTGCTAGTCTGGGTTTCTCTTCAGCCATTTTTATTTGTTTTCAACGTTTTGTGAGGAACAAGCTACTCAATAATCTCTAATTGCCGCAAAATTGTTTTGGTAATCTTTTTTCTGGAAATACTGAAATTGGGGTTGGGGGGCGTTCTGTCGTTTATTACCCGTGTGGCAAAAAAATAAACATTTTCTTTGCGTTCAACATAACCAACCCACCAGCCTATATTTTTTTCCTGACTTCTTGTCCAGCCTGTCTTTGCCCTTAATATATGATTATCAGTTTGCTCCTCTATCATCATATTTTTCAGAATAGCAAAATTTTCTTTTTTAAATGGAAGTGTTTCTTCATAAATTCCAATCAATATCTTTATTTGGTTTACAGGAGAAATAGCTAGTTCCCCAAAGTTCCAGAAATCAACATCATTTATTGATACGTCGGCATTTCCATAGTTGCAGGCAGTGAGGTATTCCTTGTATTTTTCTTTACCAACCATTTTTGCCAATTCAATATAAGCCCATACTGATGAAACTTTGAAGGCCTCCTGCATATCCATATCCTTATAAATATTGGGTCGGTAACCATATTTCACCGTGTCTGTTGATCCCGGCCATTTAATTACCTCATTTTCATTTTTTATAACATTTGTTTCCAGGGCAATCAAGGTATTTACAATTTTGAAGGTAGAAGCCGGTAATGTAGGAAAAACACTGTCGTCGATATCGCTAGATATCCATTTCCCGGCATTATAATCGAATATGGTAATGCTGCCTTTTAGCTGGAAGTCGTTAAATGGTTTATTCATATTTTCCTGGGCAGAAAGAAAATAGCTCCCCAATAGAATAGCATTTAATAATAATATTGTTTTCATGTTTCTATTTGTTTACTTTTTGCATAACCTTATCAAAACGGCTATCCATGCAAATACTTATGTCGGTAGTAATAAATTTACCATTATGAAAAAGGCTAAATATGGTTGCCGGGGTTGGTGCTGATTGTGCCTGTTGCATTGTATCCAGTTTGATTACTTTTAGAGGCAGATTTCTTTTTTGCGCCGTTTCTGTTAGCGATGTTGTTACGTGGTATTCTGAAAACGGACAGCGGTTGGAGTAGTAAGCTACTAATCCTGTGGTGTTTTCTGGTTCCCCTTTTATTGCCGAATTTTTAAATGCAGGTTGTTGGTCTTCTTCCTTCAGTTTCAAAGTTAAAAGATAAAAACCTGTTGACGTTTGCCCGCTTATTTCAAATCCTTGTTTTACTAACCATTTTGCATCGCTCATAAAATGGAATTTTTTTATTCCCGTAACGGTAACCAATCCTGCCTTTCCTTGTTGTCTGGCATCTGTTATGGCCAATTTTAACAATTCTTTGCCATAACCATTTCCTTTGTACTGACCTGAGACCCAAAAGCAATTAACCAATAGGTAATTAGGAGCGGTAACAGGAACCCAGCCTTTTTCTGCTGGTCCGTATTCAATAAATACTTTCGCCCGGGCATCTATCCGTCGGAAAACATATCCGTTATTAAATTCTTTTCTGAGCCATTCTTTTTTTAGTTCATAACTGTCTTTACATTTTTTGTCGGAAATAGCGCAGCAAATGTGTTCATCTTTTATATTGGCCGTTGTAAGTTGTATTATTTTTTCCATGTGTTTGTTTTTTGCTTATAAAATTAATGAATTGGTATATAGATGGCCGTTAAAATCTCTGTTCCTTCTACTTCGTCAGGATTGTTCAGGTATTGTTCAAAAGGGATAGCATTTCTTAATTCTACGTTTGCCCTTGGTAGCCAGTTGAAATAAATAGCCTGGTAAAAAGCGTTTAACCTTTCATACTGACCTTGATGGATAAAAACAGCAAATTTTCCCTTCTGTATTTTGTATTCCCCAAATTTACCTTCAGTGGGTATCTTTTTGTTGGTAGAAATACAGGCATAAAATCGGCACTGCTTATGTTGGGTAATGTTCGGATCGTCAAAACTCAAGCCAATGAATTCACTGTTGTTCTGAAGCAACCCTTTTTCTTTGGCATATTTCCATAATTTTTTCCATGCTGTATTGTATTCTTCCTTGGACCCATATGGAGCAATAACTCTGATGTATATGAGTTGTTTTGATTCTGTCTCTGTAATCTCCGGATTTAATTCAATTCCGGTTACATTTTGCGTTTGAGGGTATGCGTTAAAATAGATTGGCGAATTTTTGAAAGACGATGGTCTAATTCCAAAGTGTTTTTTAAACGCTTTGGAAAGTGAATGCTGGTTTTGATATCCCGCTTTTTCTGCTATTTGGTTTAGCGTGTGATTGCTCGTTTGCAATTTTTGTGCAGCATATTCCATACGTAAACGGGAAATATACGAGCCAGCGGATTCCCCAATATAGGCTTTAAATATGCGATGAAAATGAAATGACGAGATATTTGCTACCGAAGCTATTGTTTTTATATCGATTGTAGACGCAAGATGTTGATTGATATAATCAATGGCAAGATTTAATGATTTCTGATATGCTTCATTTGTTTCTTTCTTCATTCAGATTACTTCCAATAACCCGTACTTTTTGTGCAAAAATAGCCACCGTTTTTTTTCTGAGCTTATCCGTTCTTGCTACTTCTTGTCAACGACTGGAAAAACCTGCAATTTTATGCGTAAGGCGTTTGTCTGTATTTTTAGATTGAACAGAATTAATGTAGCTATCTTTTCATACTATTTTAGTCACATTTAGCTCACCACATTTTGTGCATTTCCATCCAAAAATGCTTTTAGGTTTTCGGTTGCAATATTCATTAAGCGAGTGCGGGCTTCAAATGTTGCCCAGGCAATGTGTGGTGTAATATGGCAGTTTTTAGCTTTTAATAATGGATTGTCTTCAGTGGCTGGTTCCACAGAGAGAACGTCCAATCCGGCTCCGGCAATTCTTCCTTTGTTTAGTGCATCGGCAAGGTCCTGTTCATTTATTAACGGGCCGCGTCCTGTATTTATCAAAAAAACCTCCGGCTTCATTTTTTCAATTGTCGATTTATTAATGAATCCTTTATTGTCATTCGTTAGCGGACAATTAAGGCTGATAAAGTCACTGGTGGAAAGAAGTGTATCCAGTTCTACCTGTTGTGCCTCAAAATCTACTTCTTTTTTGCTGCGGTTGCTAAAGATGATTTTCATTCCAAATGCCAATGCAATTTTTGCTACTGCCTGACCTATTTGCCCAAATCCAATAATACCCATGGTTTTTCCAGCCAGCTCTATTTGTGGGGTTTCCCAATAGCAAAAGTCAATGCTGTTGGCCCATTCTCCATCCAAAACCGATTGGGCATGGATAGATACATTCTGCGCAAAATTAAGGACGTGAGAGAAAACCATTTGTGCAACTGATGCTGTGCTGTACGCAGGAATATTGGTAACAGTGATCCCGGCAGCGCGCGCTGCTTCAATGTCAACCACATTATACCCGGTGGCTAAAACACCAATGTATTTTAGTTTTGGCAGCTGTTTAATAATCTCCTTAGTAAAAAGAACTTTATTAGTGAAGACAGCTTCGGCATCCGCAGTTCTTTCTACTGTTAATTCAGGAGGAGTCCGATCAAAAAACGTACAATCCCCCAGATTCTTAATCCCTTCCCAGCTCAAATCGCCCGGATTTAGTGTATAGCCATCAAGTATTACTATTTTCATCTGTTAAAAATTAGAACCAAAACATAAGAATCAAGACACAAAATAAAATTTTTTACGATTGTGTTAAAAATCTTTAGTCATGGTTGTTTCGTAATTTGCTATTAAGAATGTCTAAAATTACAAATTATGTTGAACTTGCTGGGTGATTGTATGTGGAAAACAGGGACAACGCATTGTAATTCTAAAAAAAATTAGTCGATATTAGCAAGAATGGTTTGATATAAGCAGAAGGAGGCTATTGTTTCTCAAAATTATTTTTTTGTAATGTGTTTGTTAATAAGACTCCAGTGAATGTTAAAATGAAAGTGACATAAATGTCTTTCAACAAACCAATAATGGCATTTTTTCGAGAAAAATGGTATCAATATCATTGTACAGTTTTTTTTCGGGCGTGGCTGCCCCGCGAATCAAAAGGAACAAAAAAAACATAGCCTGACAGACATAATCGTGCTGACAGTTATTGTCGTAGTATGTGGAGCTGAATCATGGGATGCGATTGAACTGTTCGGCAAAACGAAGATTGACTTTTTAAGGCCAATTCTTTCGCTGCGTAACGGCATTCCTCCTCATGGCAACATTAACTGGGTGTTCTCCATGCTTAATCCGGTTAAGTCTGAGCTGTTATTTACACAATGGTCAAAATCATTGAAAGACAAAGGAATAAAACAGTTGATTGAGCACCCTCCTCAGTGAAAGCTTGTTTACGAACTAAGTAAGGAAAAGGGGTACAGCAACCGAATGGTGGCTGATGAGTTAAATATTTCCGTTAAAACGGTGGAAGATCATATAACCAAAGCCCGGAAATTTCTAAAAGACAATTTAAGCGAGTATGGACTTATTGCATTGCTGTTTTTTGAACTATTTGTGATGTAAAATAGAAAGGATGAATGAACAGAACTCCTTGTTCATCCATCCTTTTATGATATGTCTTATTTGTATTCCGGATTTTGTTCCATTGTAGGATCATTTTCAAGAACGCTTGACGGAATTGGGAAAAGAAGATTTATATGATTGAAGGCAGTACTGATTATTACCGTTGGTCTGTTGGCTTTTTCCATAATTCCGTGGGTTGTCATTACATCAACCGCTTTTCCTGTTCTTACCAGGACGTCCCATCGGTCTGCTTCACAATGGAACTCCATTCTTCGCTCTTGGATTATATCGTCAAGAGTTACGGAGGAAAGTGTTCCTAATCCGGCTCGGGTGCGAACTTCATTTATCAATGGAAGCGGGTCCCCACCTCCTTCGCGCACATAGCATTCAGCAAGCATTAGCAGTACATGTGGATATCTAAACAACGGGAAGTTTGTTCCGGTCACATATTGAACTGCGTGGTTCGGATCCCAGAATTTTCGAGTGAATGGAACAATGTTGCCATGGTACGTCCCAAAATCATCATCAATGTATGCAGTGTCAATCATTGCAAGTCGCTCATCCCCTTCTTCAAAAGAGTTTATTAAATCTTCTGTAGGAATATTCATGCCTGTTCTGGCCAAAACCTGCCCATGAGAAATGTATTGTGTACCTGAGTTCCATGGTGTAAAACGATACATATTCGCACTTCCCAAGCCGTATGTTCCCTCAATACACTGGATGGAAAAAATAATTTCTTCATTATTCTCATTATCAATAGAGAAAACAGATGCATAATCGTCGAGGAGTGAATACTGTTTATCTAAAATTACTGTTTCCAGTTCAGTAGCTGCTTCACTATATTTATTAAGCCACATGAGGACTTTTGCAAGTAATGTTCTGGCTGCTCCTTCTGTAGCCCGCCCAATATCTGCTGACGAATAACTTTTGGGCAGATTTTGTTTGGCATCATTCAGGTCCGAAACAATTTGGTCGTATACCAACTCAGTAGATACACGCTGGTTACCCTCAAATGCATCAGAATAAGAACCGGCAGGTTGCGTAACCAATGGAATATCTCCAAATGTTTTTACCAGTGTGAAATAGTACAATGCCCTTAGAAATTTAACTTCAGCAATGTAACGGTCCTTATTTTCATAATCTTTTTCTTCACTGTATTTCAAAACAATGTTGCATTTTCCTATTCCTTCATAGCAATTGTTCCATGCTCCTTGCACATATCCGTTTTCTGCATTCATTGTAAATTTATCAACTTCCCAAAGTTCGTGCCCGGATTGATCTGTTGTATTGATTTGGTAAGTTGTGTTATCTGATCTTACCTCTCCCATAACCCAGAAGATACCATCTGAATTAGATATATCATCATTTCCAGCCAGAGCAATAAGATTAGTATAAGAAGCATTAACAGCTTGCTCAAATTGGGCGGATGTTTCAAAAAATGATTTAGTGCTTAATTCGCTAATGGGGGACTCGTTCAGAAAATCTTCCTCATTACAGCTATACATCAATAAAATTAGAATGAGTACAGGTATGGTATTTAAAAGTTTTTTCATAATGTTTAAGTTTTAGAAGTTTAAATCTAGACCAAAGGTTATGGTACGGGCCAATGGATAATCATAGTTGTCAAAGTTTCTGATTAGTGAGTTGTTCCCATAAACACTTGCTTCAGGACTTCCATATCTGTAATTGGTAAACATAAAAGCATTTTGTACAGAGCAGGACAATCTTAGCACCTTAATGAAGTTTACATTGGTAAATGTATATCCCAGATTTATGTTTTGAATTTTCAGGAATGAAGCATTATATACCCAGTCCGAATTTGCCCATCTGTCGAATGCCGTTTCGTGGAAAGAAGCAGCAATACGTCCGTTTCCGGGGTGTTCTGCGGAGCGCCAGCGGTCTTTTACTTCGGTTAATACATTAAAAACACCGTCGAGGTTAAGTACGTCTTCCTCTAGTTGTGCCCAAATATCAAAATCATAGGCAAAACTCATAGCTATACTTAAATCCCATTTTTTGTATTTGAAAGTGTTGCTTAACCCTCCACGAAAAGCAGGATGAGGGTTTCCAATTATCATTTTATCATTATCATCAATTACGCCACTATTATCCAGATCCTGGTAATGCGGGGTTCCTGGTACCTGCCCTTCAAAAGTGCCATATTTTTCTACTTCTTCCCAAGTATTTAGGATTCCAAGGCTTTTCCATCCATAAAACATTGCCATGGGGTGTCCTTCCATTGTAAGTGAGTAGTTTCTGGCACCTGTTAAGATTCTTCCAACATCTCCCATATCAAGTACTTTATTTCTGTTAAATGAAATGTTGAAGTCGGTATCCCAGGTAAAATTATTTTTTGATATATTGATGGTGCTGAGAGAAAATTCTACCCCTCTGTTCCGAATCTCACCAACATTATCCTGAACAGAAGAAAATCCTGAAGAAATTGGAACTGAAACGGCCCATAACATGTCTTCGGTTACCTTGTTGTAATAGTCGAAAATGAAATTGATTTTTCCGCCAAGCAGTGTCAGGTCGAACCCTGTGTCAAACTCTTTTGATTTTTCCCAGCCTAAATGGGTATTCTCCATTGAAGTTACATTTTTCCCATCGGCTACAGAGCCTCCAAAGGTATAGTTGTTCGAAGATAAAGTGGGAATCCATGTATAGTTTCCAATGGCGTTATTTCCACTGTATCCGAGACTTGCCCTTAATTTGAGATTGGTTAGCCATTGAGGTTTTGGGAAAAAGTTTTCTTTGGTAATGTTCCACCCAACAGATGCAGAAGGAAAATATCCCCATTGGTTATCAGACCCAAAACGGGAGCTGCCATCACGCCTCACTGTCCCAGTAAAAAGGTATTTGGCTTTATAATCATAGCTTGCTCTGAACAGATACGATATTAATGACCAGTTGGTTTCTCCTGTGTTTCCCCATTGTTCAGTGGCTCCGTTGATTGTTTTTATATCGTCGCTTGAATATTGATCTCCATCAATATAACTGGTATAGCTATTGTAGTGTTCTCTGGTGTATCCTGCCATAACAGTCAGGCTATGGCTCCCGAAAGTATTATCATAAGTAGCCGTATTTTCAAATTGCCAGCCATAATCTCTGCTTGTTTTGTAGTAACCTGTTGCCGCTTGTGGCGGAGGGTTATAAATAGTGCTAATAGTAGATGGCCTGAAATATTCCCTTGAATAGTAGGTTAAATCCATATTATATTGAGATTTTAACGTTAATCCTTTAATTGGTTGAATGGAAATGTATGGTTGGAAACGAAGATTGAGACTTCTTGTAACATCTACTTGCTTTTTTAATGCATATAATGCATTGTTATTACTGAAAGTCCCATCCGAATAAATATCAAGATCCCACTCTCCATCGTAATATTCTTCAATATCGCGTTCCCATATTCCATCCTCTTTGTAGGGGCCATCCAGCGGACTTGACATAAATGCACTGCCAAAAAGTGTTCCGCGATTTCCTCCTACCTCGTTGCCCCACTTTCTAATGGTTGGAGCTACATTCATTCCTACTGTAATATAGTCGTTTGGATCATAAAACATATTTGCTCGCATGGTTATGCGTTCAAAATCAGTTTCTTTAACGGTTCCTTCGTTGTTTAAATATCCCATCGAGAAGAATCCTTTGAAATCTTTAGTCCCGTGAGATACGCTTAGGTTGTATTCTTGAAGCAGAGCCGCTCTGGTCATAACATCAAACCAATCTGTGCCTTTACCAAGTGCCTCCGGATTTCGATATACTTCCGGGATGTCTGCATCGGTAATTTCATATCCGTAGAAAGCCGCTTTGTCGTAATAGTCTTCTTTTCTCCACTGAGCAAATTCCTGGGCATTCATTAAGTCTAATTTTTCCATTTTGAGTATTTTATCCACGCCTGTTCTAGATGAGAAATTAAACTGTGTTTTTCCTGCTTTACCTGAACTGGTTGTGATGAGAATAACTCCATTAGAACCCCTGGATCCATAGATGGCTGTGGCCGACACCCCTTTTAAAACATTTATTGACTCTATATCAGCCTGGTTTAATAAGGAAAGCGGAGATTGTTCTTTCCCATAGATACTTTGCATTGGAATACCATCTATAACCACCAGTGGTTGGTCGCCAGCTCCAATAGATCCGGAACCACGGATGGTCATTTCTGCTCCTCCTCCCGGAGCTCCTGTGGTTTGTCTAACACTAAGTCCGGCAATTTGTCCTTCCAGTGATTGGTCGATAGAGCTTGTTACCTGTGCTTTTATTTTCTCAGGTTTAAGTGTAGTAATAGAGGTTGATATCTTATTTCTCTGGAGTGTTCCGTAGCCAATAGCAACAACTTCCTCTATTCCAATAGCATCAGGCGCCATTGTAACATTTATGATTGTGCGCTCTCCAACAGCAATCTCCTGCGATATCATCCCTACAAATGAGAATACAATGACATCATTCCTCTGAACTCCTGGGAACGAATACTCCCCGTTAACATTGGTTACCGTACCATTGGTTGTTCCTTTTACAACAACAGTTACACCGGGAAGCGGCTGTCCGTTTGTGTCTGTAACTTTGCCATTTATTTTTATGGGTTGCTGTTGCATCCAGGGAAATACCATTTCATTTTCTGCTTTGTTGTATAAAGCAACTTGCCGACCTACAATTTTATAAATAACATCTGTGCCTTTAAAGATGGCATCTAAAATGTCAATTATGTTTGATTCCTTGAAGTTTACGGACACTGTCTGTTTGGTGTCGATATCTTCCGAATAAAAAAAGCGGAACTCGCTTTGATCTTCTATTGCTCTTAATACATTGTTGATGGTACTGTTTTTCATTTCGAGCGAAAGCTTTGCCGATTGTGAATAACCCACAGAAGCCGTTGCCGAAAAAACAGTTAAGAACACAATAAATACGCTTAGTTTCATAATCATCAAAAGTTTTAAAAAGAAATCCCATGAGGGGACTCCCTTCAGTCTCTTTTTTTTCATAATTTTGATTTGTAAGATTAATAATTTGGATTAATTATTTTTCTGAAGTGAGGGAGTTCGCGGCTTCCTCACTTTCATTATTAAAATAAATTGATGGAATAAGTTTGTTTGATGCGTTTACTTCATTGGCTTGTTGTTTTTAAGTTTAAAGCTGAATGCTTTTTATTATTAGTTTACGTTCGGTCTTTTTGTATTCATATGTTAGTGGTAATGTTATTTTTAGCAGTTCCATAACTTCACTAATCGATTCATATTCAATGGTGGCATTTAATCTTTTCTGAGCCAGGGCTTCATCTTCAATTTTTATTGTAATATTATACCATCTCTCCAGTTTTTGTATTACATCTCCTAGTGGTTCATTTTTGAATATCAACCGGTTGTTGATCCAGGAAGTAAAAAGATCTGTTTCTACATTATTTACAAAAATAGTTTGGGAGAGCGTGTCAATAACAGCCTGTTCTCCTGGATGTAAAAATTGTTGCTGGTCTGACTTTGATTTTACAACTACTTCCCCTCTTTCCAGTGTAATTTCCGGTTGGGTATTTTTGTATGCCATTACGTTAAAAGCCGTACCTAAAACATCAACAGTAAGGAGAGAGGTTTTTACTTCAAATGGATGTTTCCCTTTTTTTACATCAAAGTAGGCTTCGCCATTTAGTGTTACCAACCGTTTCTCTCCAGTGAATTTTGTAGGGAAGCTCAAAGTAGATCCCGAATTCAGATAAACAACAGAGCCATCTGGCAATTGGAAGTTTGTTTTTGCAGCTAGTGGTGTTGATATTGTTTGGGTTCTAACAGCGTTACTTTTCTCCTGTATTGCAAAAAAAAGAGCAATGGATACCGGAATGAGGAGCACCGCAGCAACACGTGTTAAATAGGTGAGAATATTCCTTGTCTTGTTTGCTGAGTTTTCCTGCTTATTTATTTCGTAGTGAATTTTATAAAGAGTAGAGGATAGATCCGGGGTTTCAATATTGGAATTGATTTCGCTCCAATTCTCTTCCATATTCTTTTCCAGTTCGTTTTGGTTTTCTTTTTTTAGAAACAAATTGATAACCGAAAAGAATTCACTCTCGGAACAATTATTCTGCAGATATTTTTTGAAATATTCCTTCATAAATTATCAGTATCATTTTTATAAACGTTTGTGATTATAAAAACCCCTGCTCAGATTTTTATTTTTTTAAGATTACTGTTTTTTGCTGGCATATTAAAGGGCATTTCTGTAATTATTAAATGAATGAAACATTTTTATACTTTTACAGGTTTCGCAAACGAATTGAGAATGAACGGGACGGAGATGTTAAAAAGATTGAGGTCTGGTGATAAAACTGTCGTAAATGAACTGTATGGAAAATACAGTGCTAGGCTTTATCATTTTGCTTTAGGTTATTTAAAATCTGAACCCGATGCACTGGATATTGTACAGGAAGTTTTTGTTAGTTTGTGGAGTAACCGGCAAAAACTAAAAGAAGATTCGAATCTTGACTCCTACCTTTTTACCGTTGCAAAGAATACGATCATTTCTGTTTTCCGGAAAAAACTTTCCGAAAAAACCTATCTCGACACATTACGATTTAAAGTTGTTAATAATAGTATTTCTACGGAGAATCAGGTTGAGTACGAACTGTTGTCAAAAAAAATAAAACAATTGGTTGAGCAACTTCCTCCGCAAAGAAAGCTTGTTTACGAATTAAGCAAAGAAAAGGGGTATAGTAACCTAATGGTGGCAGATGAGTTAAGTATTTCTGTTAAAACAGTAGAAGATCATATAACCAAAGCTCGTAAATTTTTGAAAGAAAATCTAAGCGAATATGGACTTCTTGCGTTACTTTTTTTTGAACTATTTGTAATGTAAAAAGGCCAATTTATAGGAATTTATCTCAGATAAATATTTTACAAATTCGTTGTTTCTTTAATTGATATCAGTAGTGTCCGACTAAATTAAATAAAAAGAAGGTACTCCCTTTCGGTTTCCCTTCAAAGTTGTAAATTGATTTTTACGAAAACTCTTTACAACATGGGTAAAATTAGTGAAATAAAATTTGTCGGACAGCCGATTTTCAAACAGGTCATCAATTTGATAGAAAAAGTCAACATATCATCCATAGTAAGGTCGTACGACAGCGACAGGTATTATAAAGCATTTAAGAGCAGGACGCACTTAATCACCATGTTGTTTGGGATTTTAAGCCGATGCGATTCGATGACCGAAATATGTGAAGGGCTAAGGGCTTTAGGCGGGAAATTAAACCATCTTGGTTTGGAAAAAGCACCAGCCAAGAGTACCGCCAGCGATGGCTTAAGAAACCGGGACAACCGTTTTTTCGAGGACTTGTATTTTGCATTGGTCGATAAGTATCAATCATTTTTGTCGGACAGCCGGACTTATGGGCTAACATTCAAAGAGGTACTTTTAATTGACTCAACAACAATCCGCTTATTTAGCGACATCTTAAAAGGTGTTGGCCGTAATCCCAGGGGAGATGGGAAAAAGAAGGGCGGTTTAAAAGTCCATATGCTTATTGACGCCGTACAGTCGGTTGGCCGGTTTGTAAAAATCACAGCCGCAAAAGTCCATGACAAAAACTTCCTGAAAAGCCTTGAACTAATATCACATAGTATGATAGTGTTTGACAAAGCTTACAATTATTATCACCAATTTGCCTTGTGGACTACCCAGCAAGTTTATTTTGTTACCCGCCTGAAAAAGAATGCTGTTTATGAGATAATTGAAACAAAACGGGTGCATTACCGCAAGAAAGGAAAGGCAAAAGTGCTACGCGATGAGATTATAGAACTCACATATCATCCCGAGAATGAAAATGGCAAACGGCAGATGAAGGTTTTCAAAAAAATACGTTTGCGCAAAGTATGTTACCAGGATGAAAAGAACAGGTATTTTGAATTCCTGACCAACAACTTCGGGATAAGCGCAGAAGAAGTGGCCTTTCTTTATAAAAAGCGATGGGGCATCGAATTATTGTTCAAAAAAATGAAGCAAAACTTCCAGTTGCATTATTTCTATGGAGAGAACGAAAATGCAATACGTACACAGGTTTGGTGCACGTTAATTGCCCAATTGTTAATGACTGTTATTCAAAAAATTGCTCAAACCAGGAAAGCATTTTCGGTTGTGGCTTCACTAATAAGGATACACCTGATTAGTATGCTTGACATGGTAGAACTATTACGTTGTACCAGTCGCGCATATAAAATCGAAGTTGGCGAACCTCCCGGGCAACTTCAGTTAAACCTGGTTTAGACAGGGGGTCTGTTTTGAAAAAATAAATTAGATGCCCATAAACAGGGCGTTATAGTGAATAAAATTTGAAATCCCGACTTTTGTCGGTTAATAGTGAATTGATATATAGAATATTGTTATGTTATTATTTCTTAACACCATGATCCAAAAAAATAATGAATAGCATATGCTTTTTCAACTTTAATTTTTATCTCCTGAGTCGCTTTTCCTTCCACAATCATTTTTACCTCTCTCTTTGATAATGGAGAGATTAGTTCTGAAGGCAGCAGAGTAATACCTCCTTTATCAGTATATGATTCAAATAATTTACTAATCATATGAGGTCCTGTTGTCTCCAAAACATAAATAAGTTTATCTTTTGCGTTTGAACTGACAATTAAAACATTCTCAATTATTTTCTTAAAGAAAGGGTGTTTGGGCATAACAGCCATAAAAGCATTACTTATCACATAGTTCTTATTGAAATGAAGACAATGTTCTGCGGGTTCAGAACCAAAACAACATGCTCCTCCTTTGATAAGAGGTTTTATAGGCTCCAAACATTCGTAATCCAAATCAGCATATATACCACCATAATGAAATAATATCAGATACCTAATCGCGTCCCATCTTTGAACATTATATTTGAACTCATGATATGTTTTAATAAAACTTGGATAAAAATTTTCCAGAAAAATATCTATTTGTTTATAATCCCATAATTTATATTCAAATGCAGGATTCAATTTTCTCCAGGTCTCCGCTAGTTTTAACAATAATTTACTTGGAGAGGTTCCATCACGCCCCTCATAAATTTGGTGGATTATATTAGGTATTTCATTCATATTTAGCTGATTTTTAAGTGGTATAAATTATTCAAATAATACCCTTAAGGGATTAATAAAACGATAAATCATTCTCATTTGACCTGTAATGATATCAGCGGTCCCTTTCATCCCCTGAATCAATCTAAGCTGTTCGTGATGGTTGGAAATCATCCCATTTGTAATTCCAATTTCTATGATGTATCCTTCTTCATCAGGCACTAAAGGCACAGAATTAATTTTTCCGGAAAGCATACCATGTTGCATATAAGGGTAGCCTTCAAGTTTAATATTAACCTTCTGTCCGCATTTTGTCTTGCCAATATCTGACGAGGAAACAGTTGCCCTGCAAATTATATTTGAGCTGTCATTGGGAACCACCGTAGCAATTCTTTCTCCCGATGAGACGAAATGGTTTTCTCTCCAGTATTTAGTAAATGTAATTTTCCCATCAATCGGACTTTTTAATAGATATTTATCTTTCCAAATTTTAATTTGGGTATTCAGTTCCTGGATGATATCTAATAAAGCTTGTCTATTTTGTTTAACTTCCAATGTATATTTTTCTGTTAATTCCACCATCTGTTGTTTTTGGTTAATTATATTTATTTCTTCTGACTTTAACGAAGCCAAAAAACTGGAATAATTTCTTTGAGCTTGCAAAACCCTTGACCAAGCTTCTTCAATTTGATTTTCGGAAATTCCACCTTTACCCACTAAAAGTTTGTTCCTTTCATAAGTCTTTTTCGTAATATTTAGTTCCTCTTTCATTAATTTTTGCTGCTGCAGAGAGAGTTGATGATGCTCTTGTTGTTTGATTATTTCTTGTTTTTGAAGTCCTATTTTAGAATCATAGAGATTATTCTTCATAGAGTAGATATAATTATTAAATGTGCTAACCAGTTTATTGTAAGTGGCTTGTAATTCTCCCAGATTTAATAATTGTGGTAATATATAAGAATTTGTATTTTGGGGGTTTATTGAGTCGAAATTTGTAATTAAATTTTTCAGGAGCTTCAGTTCATTCAAATTTGTCATACTTTGAATTATAGCTATATTCTCATTTTTTTCAATAAATTCTCCATCATTTACAAACAAAACAGATATTCTTCCAGTTGATTTACAGATTATTGGTGCTGGGGGATCGGCTGTTGTAATTATAATAGGGGCGGAAACAATTTCTTCGAATTGAAAAAAGTAGCTTCCGGCAATTATAGAAACAAAAACAAGGAAAATAATAGTCAATCCCCACCTAATAAGTCTCCCGGGAATTTCCTTCATTATTTCACGTACCTCTTCGTTATGGACTTCTATATTTTGTTTTTTTTTCATTAGGTATTCAATTCCCCAACTCCAGTTGGTCTTTTACTAAGTTGAAATAATTTCCTTTTGCTGATACCAGTTCATAATGTGTACCTATTTCAACTATTTTTCCATTATCCAAAACAACAATCTGGTCTGCTTTTTTAACTGTGCTTAACCTGTGAGCAACAACAACAACTGTTCTCCCTTCGAAAAAACGGTCTAGGTTTTCCATTATAATGCGTTCGTTTTTTGCATCAAGGGCATTGGTTGCTTCATCAAAAAATATATAATCAGGATTTTTGTATATGGCACGAGCAATTAGAATCCTTTGTTTTTGGCCGGTACTTAGGCCATGCCCTTGAGCACCTATCATTGTATTGTACCTTAAAGGAAGAGTTTGAATGAAATCATTAATGTTGGCTGAAGACACGGCTTGTTCTGTTCTTTTCATATCAGGGACTACATCCATAACACTAATATTATTTGCAACGGTATCGGAAAAAATAAAACCTTCCTGCATTACTACTCCACATTTTTTTCGCCAACTCGATTCACTGTACTTTTTTAAATCGATTCCTCCTAATCTTATTTGCCCTTTAACTGGTTCGTAAAATCCAAGCATCAGTTTAACAAGAGTTGTCTTTCCACTACCACTTGTTCCAACAATTGCAGTAACCTTATTAGCAGGAATTGTAAGGTTTATTTTTTTTAGCACTTTTTGGGAATGTGGTCCCTCATATTGAAATAAAACATTTTTCAGTTCGATGTTGGAGTTGGTTGGAATTTCTCTAATTTTCTCATCTTCTGGTTTTTCTTCGTCTTTCTGATTATGAATTTCTCCCAACCGCTCTAAACTTATTTTGGCATCCTGTGCTTGTTGAGTAAACCCAATAAACTGTTGTATTGGTGCGTTTAGCTGACCAATAATGTATTGTACAGCCATCATCATACCTAATGTCATGTCTCCTGTAATAACGGCTTTGGCTGCCAGGAATGAAATAAACAAATCTTTGGTTTGATTAATAAAAGTTGCACCCAATTGTTGATTCTGATTAAGGATTTGTCCTTTGATACTAATCCTATATAACTGTGCCTGGATACTTTCCCATTCCCATCGTTTTTGTTTTTCACAGGAATTCAGTTTTATTTCCTGCATTCCACTTACCAATTGAATAACACTGCTTTTATTGGCTGAGGATTGTTGGAAACGTTTGTAATCAATTTCTCTTCTTTTCTTTAGAAAAAGTAAGACCCAGCTTATATACATAACACTACCAATAAAAAAAATCCCCAGGATTCCTACATTATATAGTGCCATAATAAAAGTGTAAATTACTAATGTAACAATAGCAAAGACAATGTCAATTAGTGATTTAGTAAGAAAAGATTGAACACGGTTATGATCCTGAATTCTTTGCATAATATCGCCAATCAATTTTGTGTCAAAAAAAGCAATTGGAAGTTTCATCAGCTTTATCAAAAAATCAGTAATTAACGATATGCTTATTCGGGTCGTAACATGTAGCATAATCCAACTGCGTATTAATCCGTTTGCTGTCTGTCCAAAGGTCAAAATCATTTGCGCAACAAGCACCATTACAATGAATGTCAGATTGTTGTTGCCAATACCATAGTCTACAACAGATTGGGTAAGAAAAGGGAAAATCATACTGATAATGCTTCCTGTTAATATCCCTAACCCAAGTTGGATAATGTATTTTCGATATGGTTTCATGTATCCCAGCAAGTAAACAAATTTTAGCTTGTCTTTTCCCTCGTCCTCATGCGTATAGAAGTCAGGTGTAGGTTCCAATAATAATACTGCCCCTTCCTTCTCATTATTATTTTTCATGCTTAACCAACACTTAAGAAATTCCTCTTTCGTGTAGGTTAAGAGCCCTTTGGCAGGATCGGATATTTGAACGACCGTTTTTGAATCATCATTCACGCCATTCTTGCTTCTTAAGCTAAAGGAGAGACGTTTTGATTTTATTGCATATACTACTACAAAATGACGTTGTTTCCAATGAACAATGCAAGGTAAGGGAACATCACTACTCAACTCTTCCCAGGTTAACCTGTACCCTTTAGTCCGAAATCCGATACTTTCCGCCGCTTCGCTAATTCCCATCATAGAAACTCCTTCGCGGGTAATGTAAGAATGATTACGCAGAAAATGCAAACTATAATTTTTTCCGTAATACTTAGCAATTATACGTAAACACGTAGGGCCGCAATCCATTGCATCAAGCTGTTTGTAATAAGGGAAATTAGGCATTAATAATATTTCTATTGGTTATTTGACAACTGCTGTCCTTTGATTACCAATTTTTTTTAACGGACCGCCCGCCTGATTGATATACTTGTGACCATTGAAATAAAATCAGCCACCCAAGGTAGCTGATTTTATTTTTAAGGTTTAATAGAAGCAATCTAAATAATCCTGTCCTCCATGTGAACTACATATAGATGTACAGTCTCGATAAGCGTTATTGTCATCGGTTATTACATGTACTGTACCGTCATTACAGTAACAGCAAGGTTCCACATATCCACCTTTAAATTCAATCAATTCTTTATCCTTTAAAAGTTTTTCCGGATTAATGGATAATTTTCCTAATTTTTTCATAATTAAATTTTAATGTTAGACAATTCTATTTTGCCTTGTTTATCATTTCAAAGGCTGGAATTAATAATTCCCATTTGAACTAAATCTTTATCTTTACCATTCACCTCCTTCCTTTATGAAAATTGGAAAAGGGGCAGGAAGGAAGCTGCTAATTGATGTTGGTGTAAGCTTCCTTCCTATGTTTTCCCCATGCTGATTTTTTTATTTCGTCTATATAATATTCTGTATCACTGTATTCGAATTGTTTAGGGAATTTATAGCCATTGAGAAAAATTGTAGGCGTCCCGGTGATTATATATTCTTTAAATAATTTTTTGTTTTCTTCACTAATTTGCTTGATTTTCTCATCTCTTATCATATCCTTATCAAGGATAGTTTTTCGAAATTTTTTAGGCATTGAGTACCATTTGTTTATAAATTTTATTGTATCGTAGCTTCCTTTATTTTTATAAAGGCTGTATAAGGTATTTGTTAGTTGTTTCGATTCTACATCGTCGTATAATTTAAATATCACATTGATTTTTATATCCTTGTAATTATCTAATAATTTTGTGAGTTCACTAAATGCCTTTGTGCAAGGACTGCAGTAAAGGCTTAGAAAAGCAGTAATAGTTATTTTTGCGCCAGGGGTCCCCAGAATCAAACTGTTTTTATTCTCTTTAAATTCGAAGTATTCATTATTTTTTAAAAGATGAAAGAAAATTTCAGAATTTCGTTTAAAAAGCATTAAGGAAGAATGTTCCTTTGATAATTTTTCCAATCTATTGTATAGCGCCTTTAAAATTAGCCATAAAGAAGTAGTAACTGTGAAGTATGTAATTAATTTAAGAGTATCAAAAAAAGAAATTACTATTGAGTTATTAAATACCGGTAATAAAAGAGTAAATTCAATGATTAAAAGTGTCTGAACAATTAAACAAAAAGGGCACCACTTTTTTAGTCTTACCGATTGATAATAAATAGAAAAAAAAGGATAAGGTAATGTAAATAGACTTATTACAGCCAGAAGCCCAATTGAATTGCTTGCCGGAGTACCCATCAAATAAATTAATGAGCCGGAGAAAAATATAAGCCCTACATCTGTCCAGTTAATCCAACCAAATAGTTTGGAAGCTCCTGAAGATAAAACTATATCACAATCCATTTTAGAGTTAAATCCACATATTTTATCCCCTATTGGATTTTGAACTTTAAATTCATGAAGTACCAAAAGTATGGAAGCCGTCAGACCTATTGACTTTGTACAAAGCAATCCCCAGAAAATCAATCCGTTGGGAAGAACAGCATTCGGCAAATTATAAGAATAGCTTATAATGGCTAATAAAAGAATTGATAAAACACTCAGTGGCAACATGCTTTTGTTCAGAATCTCGTTTTGCCGATTTTGGGAATATTCTTTTTCCCCGGAGTTTTTCATGACTTCCATTACCACAACCGCACCGGATAATTTTTCTTTAAATATTTCAAATTCTTCAGTAGTACCTTTTCTGTTTTTTAGAAAATATATAACCTTGCCATTATCTATTTTTTCAACAAAAACCAATTGTCCTCCCGATGAGTTTAAGTGAGCAATAAAAGGTATCTCCAACGTTTTAATTTCATCTGTTTCCAGATTTAATGGATAATGTTCGATTTTCCATTTTTGTAGCGCGTCACATACACTTTTTAAAGAAGGATAGTGGGGGTGACCCAATAGATATTCTTTTATAGAAGTTTTTGTTATTTTAACTTTAAAATATGTTAAGGCTTTTTGCAATACAAAAACTACGTTGTCCTCTTTGTTTTTGCGCATTTAGGTTAACTTTTTAACGGTTTGTATATAACTGTCTGTCATTATATCTCGGGTGAAATATTTATTTGCCCGAGATACTGCGTTTTGTGAGAACTTTGTTCTTAATTTCTCACTTAATAGAAGTTCTCTCATTTGGTTTTTCAATTGGCTTATCTTTGGTGCAATCCCATACCTATTTGTTTTATCAGTAACATTGTCTGTTAGAAAAGCATTCTCTTTATGGATGAATATTTCCCTTAGTCCTCCAACATTTGATGCAACAACAGGTAAGCCACAATGTAGCATTTCGAGGGCAACATAGCTACAGTTTTCTTCAAGGGATGGAATTACACCTATATCTGCGACGTGATATAGTGCTACTAAATCTTCAAATGGAATAAATCCAAGAAAACTTATATTAGCAGAGAACTTATTTGAAGACTTTATTAGTTTTTCAAAATTTCCATCTCCTGCAATAACTAGTCGGCAGTAAGGTAGCTTGTTAATTAATAGCTCCATAGCGGAACATAAATAGTCCAGTCCTTTTATGTTGTCAATCCTACCACTAAATAAAATTATGTTTTCATCCCGTGTTAATCCATATTTTTTCTTAATACTACCGAGATTATTTTGCTTAATTCTAAATTTATTGGGATCGATCCCATTATAAATTATTCTTATTAAATTCCCGTCAACTTTCTTTGCAATTAAATGATCTTTACCATGTTTGCAAACTGTTATTATTTTATCAACAGAATTGTAGGTTTGTTTTTCAATATCAAAAAAATTGTTTTCTCTTTTACTTCTATATGTGAAAATATGTTGCGTAAAAATCAGGCTTCCTTTCAGTACTTTTTTTAATTCAGTTCCAATGAAATATTGAAACAGATAGTTCATGTGTATAACTGTGTTGTCGCATTGGGGAATATATTGGGAGACGACTCTTGTAATATTTCTGGAAAGTTTTTCATGATTTTTTTTGGAGTCAATTACCTTGTTATTATTCACCGGAATCTCAAAAATGATAATGTTTTCTTCCTCCTTTATTTTAAAAGATTCACTACTTGTTATTCCTATTTCAAGGATAAACACATTTATCTCTTTTTTTGCTGCTAAGCCTTTTGATAATTGTTTTATAAAAGTTCCAACACCATAGTTAATGCCACGGTCCTTGCTTGAAAGTATTATCCAATTTGTTGTTTGCATATTAAATAGATGTTAGAATTATCCCAGAGTAACCATCTAATATCCCAATTCCCCTTTCTCTATTGTTTCCCGAATCATCAAATTTTGAGTATCTTTGTTCATTCAGAGTTGTATATACCCTCTGGCTTGTCCAATATTCTATTTCTTTCTTAAAATTATATTCATTCGTGAGTTTGAAAAGTTGTTTGTAAATTAAAACGATACCAGATATACCTTGCCTTAGACCTTCGTTGTTGGGTAAAAGTTCAGATTTTATGATATCTCTTTCCATCCCATCCAAAAGATTTTCTGCGATTAGTTTTGTGTTGAATGGAAGTTTCATTGTTTGTTGAAGTTTTGTTAACGAAAGCACCAACAAAAGCTTCTTGGATTGGAGCTTGGGATGGTTGAATTTTTCATTAAGGGGGTCAATTAATCGCCAAAGTATTTTTTCTACTTTCCGTTTAATGGAGTGTTGAAACACAGGCTCTGCTAAGAACCACATTAAAAGAAAATAGTCCCATATTATATTGAAAGTCTCGCAAGCTTCTTTATTGTAAGGAAAGGTATTCTCACTTGAATTCGATAATAATATCTTATTAATAACGTCTTTTTGTAGAAGGATATCCAGTTTCTCAATTATATTGATAATGCCCTGCTGGATGTGGTTGGCTCTATTTCCATTGAGAATATTAATGTTCTGATTTCGTTTTAATAGATATGCTGCAATACCCAAGATCCCATTTTGAAGACTAAGATTTTGGTGTGAATTGATGTTCATATTACTAATAACTCTTTTGTCAATCTCCTTTAATACATCATCAGTATTTGCATCAACAAATTTGTTTTGCACTAGGTATTCTACTCCCCAACCTATTCCTGCTAATCCGTTTGCAAAATCCACTGTTATATCGTCTGAGATTTCTTCATAAACTTCAACAATCAATTCTTCCGCAAAGTCTTTGTATATTCTTTTTTTTGTATGCCGGTATAAATTGAAAAAGCATATAGAAATTCCCATTTTCCCATGTAGCAGTCCGAGATTATTTATGAAATTTGATTTGAGCAGTAAAGTATTTATTAAGGCTTGTTTACGTTCGGTTTCGAGTAGCATAATATTATTGCATATCTATATATTATATAAAACGCACATTACCAATGTTTAATTTGTAGAATTTTCTCTAGATGGTTTTGTTATAATATAACAGAATCAAGAAGTCTACACCATGGGGTGTTCAGGATAGTATAATAAGACTGTCATAGAAAATCTTCAAGACAGTCTTATTATTTAATCAAAGTAGAACGTTATATTACTCCGCTTCCTTAAGTGTAATTTCAATAATTCCTGAGTCAGTAGCGCCGGAAAAAACAACCGTAATTGCATCACCTGCATCGATTAATTGTGCTTCGGTGAGCGTATATGTAACAGTACATTTATAATCACTACCAACAGTAATGCTTTTTTCAGTTCCCGATAAAGGAAGTAATTGTTCTGCTCCGTCCGGATCCGATGATGGTACCTGGCGTTTTAATACTGTGGACTTCATTGTGTCGCCGGGTTTAGCATTTGGGAAATAACAGTTGATTGTAAACGATTCATCGGCGGTAGTAACCGGATCACATGTTACTTCAGAAATTTCGGTTATGTACACATCCCCGTCTTCATCGTAAGGTATATCGTAGTAAGGTTGGTCGGTGCAACTTATCATTAATGCCATTGTGACAATGAATGATAGTGATATGATAATTTTTGCTTTCATATTTTTAAAATTAAATAATTGTAAGGTGCCATATATTAATTTGTAGGCAGATACCCACTATTCTGTTTCATTAATCCATTTCTGGAAATTTCATTACCAGGAATGGGCGATAATAAGTGCATTGGAGCAAAAGCATAGTTGAAAATTGCAGGTTGATGACCAACGAAATTATGGATAGATGAAATTTCACCATTGCCATATACAAGGCATTTTCTTGTACGTCGTTGGTCCCACAGCATCTTATTTTCAAAAATCAATTCCCAGGCTCTTTCGCTTAAAATATCTTTAAGTGTAAGGCTCCCTGCTGATAAGGGTGTAAGTTCAGCTCTTTCTCTGATTTCATTGATCCCTTTTACAATATCATTATCCGAAACCGATTCTCCTAATTGATTCAAGGCCCAGTTCACCTCTGTGAGCATTAATAAGATTTCACCATAACGGTAATGCGTCCAGTTTAGACCAGAACCATATGTCGTTTTAACAGCCTCTTTAACGTATTGCTTATATAGATGGGGAACATCAAAACGAACTGTATCTTTTTCATTGGTAGCCTTAGTATCCCATGTGAAGAAAAACTGACGTTCCTGTTTCCGTAAATCATTATCAGAATAGGAATTGTAATATCCTACCCAAGGTGTAAACGATCCGTTCTCTTCCGACGCAGAAATTGCACTCAACAGAGGAAGAGATGGTTGCATAATGCCATTACTCTTGAGTTCCTTATCATACTGCACCTGGAATATTGCTTCTCCGCTATTGTTCATCGCGGGGTCGTGTAAATCATCATAAGTTCCAAGTGGATATTTCCCATATAGTGCATTAAGCTGGGTTTGTGCTTTCCTAAGAAATTCAACCCCACTTGCGACCGGATAATCGCTCATAGACCATGATGCTGTACCACACCAGTCTTTCCCCGGGTCTGTAGCCACTTCCTGGTATGGATAACCGGCTACAGTCATGTAAACATCTGCTAATATAGCTCGCGCTACATCCTGTGTTACACGACCATTAGTGGACCTTCCTGCCGGAAGATTGTTAACCGCGAATTCAAGGTCAGGAATAATTACTTCATCATAAATTGTTTTTAAACTGGTACGAGGCATCTCTGCTGCCCATACATCTGTTACCGATTCTGTTAAAAGAATAGCATCACCCCAGTAGCGTACGATACAGAAATAATAAAATGCCCTTAAGGTACGTACTTCTCCCATAGATTTATTTAAGTCTGCCTCACTCATATCGATTAACGGAAGTTGTTCGAGAGAGAGGTTACAGTCTTGTACTCCAGAGTACCAGTAATTCCACTGATTATTAAAATCGTCGAGTAAACTACCTGTTACCTGGTTGGTCATGAATTTATTGAATTGAACATGTGGTTCAGTTGTGTATGCTCCACCAGTGGGGTACTCAAGAGTAGCCGCAAGGTTATTTCCCCAATCTCCTGCACCGCTGGTCCAATCTTGCAATCGTCGATAAGGTCCAACGGTAAAAGGTTCAGCATATTCTTTGCTTGTTAGATCTGCTGCAGTGGTTAGTTGGCCTGTAGGTACTTCTTTCAGAAAATCCTCGCAACCACTAAGTACCATTAAGAATACCACCAAAAGCATAGTGAATTTTAATGCTATATTGTTTTTAAATTTGTATTTCATAATGTAAAAGTTTTAAAATTAGAAAGTAACATTAACACCTAAACTGAATGTTGTAGGAACAGGATGCATATATTTATCAATATTCGGTACCCTTTCATTAATTTTCTGAATAGCACTACCTTCAGGATCATAAGCCGGAAGTTTAACTGCGGTCCACAAAAAGAAATTATCTGCAGTGGCATACACTCTTAATCTGTCGATGCCTCCAAGGTTTCCATTAAAAGTATAACCTAATGAAGCCGTTTGTCCCCTAATGTAGGCTGCATTCCAAACCATATGGGTGTCAGGATATGAATCGTAACGTGCACCTGCATTCCCGGCACGAACCTGTGCTATCATTGTTTCCTGATGATCCGGACGCCATCCATCCAAAACTGTGTTCATCATACCATTTACAAACTGACGGTCTTCTGCCGATTCATGCACGATAGCTTTGTCAACTCCGCCTACAAACTGAATATCGATACTTGCATCAAAGTTTTTATAAGTAAATGTGTTGTTCAGGCCTCCATAGAATTTCGGGTATGAGTGACCAATTACATCACCGTCAGTCAGCAGCTCAATCTTGCCATCATTGTTTACATCCTCAAATTTCAGATCTCCAGGCACCCTGCCATAACGCGCTGCCTCTACTGCTTCATCGGTGCCCCATGTTCCCATCCGGTTCAATCCAAAGAATGAGCCGATAGGTTCTCCAACTCTGTAAACGCTGGTTCCGTTCCCCGCACTGGTATCCTTATATATGTCGGCACCAGTAGGACCAAGTTCTGTAATCTCATTTTTATTGTGTGATATGTTAAAGCGGGTTTCCCATGAAAAGTTGTGCCTTTGAATATTAACAGTGTTTAGTGTGAACTCAATACCGGTGTTTTTAACCGAACCAAAGTTTACGTAAGCATTCCCTGTGGTAGTTGATTGGGGTAATGGAAGATCAAATAACATATCGGTTGTTTTCTTGTAATAGACATCCGTAGTAATGGTAATCCTGTTTTTTATCAGGCCGAGATCTACTCCGGCATCATACTGTGTTGTAGTTTCCCATTTAAGATCATCGTTACCGGTAGAGCCCGGGTAAAGACCCGAAACGTATCCGTCTGCCAATAAAACGTTGGCGTTGCTAATATACCTTTGTGTTACAAAACTACCAATTTCCTGGTTTCCGGTTTGTCCGGCACTTAAGCGTAGTTTAAGGTTAGATATTGTTTCGCTGTCGGCCATGAACCCCTCTTGAGAGATCCTCCATGCCACTCCAACGGAAGGAAAGAATGCATATTTATTGTTCTTACCAAATTTCGATGAACCATCAATACGCCCGGTTGCTGTTAACATATATTTTCCTTGATAGCTATAAGTAGCACGGGCAAAATAAGAGTTTAATGCACCCTTGGAATTTTCAGACTTTACTTCTGGTGTATCGCTACCGGCACCTAAATTATTCCATAAGTAAAAGTTTGAGGAAAATCTGTTCCCCTTTGCAAATACATAGTCATATGTAGATTCAGACCACGAAAGCCCAACCATACCGGTTATTGCATGATCTCCTATTGTTTTATTATAATTGAAATAATTTTCGTTTTGCCAATATTGCCACAATTTATGCTCTCCTTCTGCATTTCCTTTGTCTCGCCCCTGGTATAATCCACTAAACCAACGAGTTGATCTATTCCTGTTGTCTACAGAGAAGTTTGTTTTAAAGGTCAGGTCTGGTGTAATTTGTACATCCAGTACCAACGCTCCGGTAAACTGGTCTTCTTTGTGATAACCTTTACTTTGATCAAGCATAAAAGTTGCTCCCTGCCGGTTTTCCCCAACATTAAAGTCCCTGGCAATAGCCCATGTTCCTGCATAATCTCCATATATTTCAGGATCGTTAGGGTATCTATATGCTGGCAAAATAGCAAAATACTCCGAGGTGTTTCTCATTAGATCATTGCTCATTTTATCACGTTTGCTTTTTATATAAGATATGTTGGCGCTCATATTAAGCCATTTGGTGATTTTAGTGTCCATGGTCATTCTAGCGCTTAGCCGATTGTTGTATGATTCTTTCAAAAGACCTTCAACGTTGTCGCTACCTATAGCTAAAGAGTATCTTCCTTTTTCATTTCCACCACTCACGTCTATATGGTGGTTATGAGAAAAAGCATTTCTGAAAACTTCATCTTCCAGGATTGAATTAAATCTTGGTTTATAATAGTTTCCATCATTACCCATAAAATCAAGCCCGGGCAAGTAATCGCCTTGTCCCACTTGTTCAAATAGCCAGGGCATTTCAGACCATGATAGGCCTGCTGCGTTCGGGCCACGAAAATCTTTTGATGCCATCTTGTCTCCATACTTAGGCGTATTGTTAAATGCCTGTTCATACAGGTACATAAACTGGTCGGCATCTACTACGTAGTTATGTCTTGTCTTGATACCAATTGAGACTGAACCATCATAGTTAACCTTCACATCGCCTGCCTTACCTCTTTTTGTTGTAATAATGATAACCCCGTTTGCTCCGCGTGTTCCATAAATAGCAGTAGCTGATGCATCTTTTAAAACATCCATGGTCTCAATGTCCTGAGGGTTTATATTGGCCAGGGCATTGCTTACGCCAACGATTCCATCCACAACAAATAGGGGATCTGCGCTGGTATTAATAGAGTTTGTCCCCCTGATTCGAATTTGAGGCCTACCGCCCGGGTCTCCGGCAGCTTGCCTGATTACCTGCACTCCCGAGATTTTGTTTTGTAGTGCCTGGCCAACATTAAGCACAGGCCTGTCAACCAATTCTTCAGGTGTTACACTTTCAACAGAACCGGTAAGGTCGCTTTTTTTCATGGTTCCATATCCAACGGCTACAACCTCTTCAATGCCGATATAGTCGGCTTTCAGTGAAGCACTAACGCGCGTTTGTCCATTCAGAGCGATTTCTTGCGAAATCATTCCCACGAAAGAAAAAATAAGAGTTGCATCTTTTTCAACGTCGGTAATGGTGTAGTTTCCATCGCCATCAGTAACTGTTCCTTTTGTCGTTCCTTTAACTACTATGGTTACACCCGGCAAAGGCTGTCCACTGTCATCAGTTACTTTCCCTGAGATGTTGTTTTGTTGTTGAGCGGAAACAGAATTTAATTCCATCGGGGTTTTTTCCGGGCTTAATAAGATTAGGTGGTCTTCCATAACTTTATATGAAATTCCCTCGCCTGAAAAGATCTCGTCTAAAATTTCTTCTACTGTTGCGTCCTTCGCTTTTATCGAAACCTCGCGTTCTACGTTAACTTGCTCGCGAATGTAAAAGAATCGGAAATTACTGGATTCTTCAATTTCCCTAAGTACTTCAACGATTTGTCTTTTTTCAGCCTTGAAGTTGAACTTTGTGGCTTGAGAGTAAACTGTTGCCGAAACTTGCATTAACCCTACAAAGAGTAAGATGGCAGTTAGCTTCATAATTAAAAATACCTTTTTTACCCTTCTGCAATGCAGGAAAGGATTCATACTCATTTTTTTCATAAATTTGAATGTTTTGATTAATAGCTATTGGTGATTCATATATCACCAATGAATAAGTTAAGACCAATAAAGCTGGTTGGTGTGGCCGCACCTTCCGGCTTTTTTCGATTTGTTTAAGTCATATGTTAATCCTCCATTTATTTAAGTTTAGTTACTGTCAGTTATTAAAATTTTCTGTCCAATGATTTTGTAATTTATCGGTAGTGTTTTCTTCACAATTTCTAAAAATTCAATAATTGATTCATCCTTGATAGTTCCATCAAAGTGAAGATTGAGGATTTTTTTGTTTTGAATATCAATATCAACTCCATATTTTCTTTCAAGGAGTCTCACCAGATCCTTTAAATGCATGTTCACGAAAATTAGTTTATTGTCTTTCCATGAGGTAAACCATCTGGTATTTACATTTATAATAGATAACTTCTTAGACTGTTTATCTAAAATAACTTGTTCTCCGGGATGCATAATAATGCTCTTCGCAAGTTTTAATTGTTCTGTTGATTTTATTATAATTTGTCCTGTCTCCAAAGTTGTGGCTAAGATATTATCATCGTTGTAAGCCTTTATGTTGAATTGAGTGCCGGTTACTTTAACATCGTATAAATTAGTATGAACAATGAATGGTTTTCGTACATCTTTTTCTACATCAAACCAGGCTTCTCCTTCCAGAAATACTTCCCGAATTCCATCTTTTCCCTCGAAAGTATATTTAATCTTTGAACCTGCATTTAAAAAAATGAGTGAACCATCCGGAAGAATCATTTCAGAAATAGAACCTTTGGGCGAGTAGGCAGAATAATATATTGGTTCGTTATCTGTATTTTTAAAAAGACTTACAAAAATTCCTAGTAATAAGCCAATAACAACTGCAGCAGTTAGTTTGAAAAAGTTGGTTAGATAACGTAGGTTGTTCTTCGACTGCTTTTTTTCTCTTTCAATTTTATTCCAAATTTTATTAAAGAGTGAACTTAAGTCAGCAGGAGGTTCGATTAAGTCTGGCTCTTTTGATATATCCTCGAAAAGGACATCTTTTACTTCAAATTCGTATTCCGGTTGATGGAAGGCAGAAAGCATTGACTTCCAATCAGCATCGCTGCGATTATTTGATTTTCCTTTTTTGAGAGTATTGTATATTTTTTGTTTCATCTTTTCGTTTGGTTATAGTAATACGATTAAGTAAACTGATTTACTCATTTCTTTTTTTGAATTTTTAAGGAGGAGGGTGTCAACATCGAAAATCGACCTGTTCTTTTCAATAATTTTAGGGTAAAAGCAGGTGTGTTTTTTTAGTGTGTTGAAGTAGAGCTAAATGGGGATTTTTTTATTAGAATTGACAGGTCGTTTTAAATGATGTGTTTTAATCGGAGGGATTTACTAGCTGCGAAGTTTTTATGTTAAGTAAAAAGATGGAGCTATAAGTAATATATGTAGAAGAAAAGTAATAATGCAAGTGACTCATTTTTGAGATGTAGTTTTAAAAATGAAAGAGCCCTGTATAAGTGGTTTTCAACCGTACGTTTTGAAAGGTTTAGTCGTTTTGCAATTTCATCATTGCTAAGCCCTTCACTTTTACTTAAATGAAATATTTGTTGTTGTTGAGGGGGTAACCGATTTAAAAGTTTGCCTATGGTTTGCTGCATATCCGCAAGAATTACGGAATTCCAGGTGTTTTCATCGTTGGCCTTGTTATTTATCCGGGCATAATCTTCAAAAGCATGTTCTACATTTTTTTTTCGTATAAAATCATAAATTATATTTACAGCTATTTTAAAAACAAAGGCTTTAATATTTTGCGAAACATCTATTAATTCCCGTTTTTCCCAAATCTTTAAAAATACATTTTGAACCAGCTCTTCTGCGTCTTCTTTATTTTTTAAATAAGATAATGAAAATTGGTAAATTCGAGGAGCATACTTATCGAAGAGTTCTTTGAATGCACCTTTCTCTTCTCTTTGGATACGGAGAATTAGGCTTTGATCCGTTGTTTTCTCAAATTGCTCCAATGCGATATTTGGTAATTATTTCTAAACAAATGTAACAGAATTTTTGAGGATTTTAAAAATACTTTCTTTCAGGACTTGTTATTTAGTTGTTTCATTCTTGTTCATAGTTATTCGCAAATTTTCGACTGAAAATGGCGTTCTATCCATATTTAATTAGTAATAAACAGAATTGATATTTTTTCATTTAGGTTCCCCTGTAATTGGCTCGGGATGAATGGTTGAAATATAGCCAAATTCTTTTTTTAGCGCGATCTCTACTTTTGTACAAATTTCGTGGGCTTCTTCAAGTGGCATTTCCGGCGGCAATTTAATGTGGCAGCTCAATTCAGTGTGATTGCCATAATTATGCATATTAATATGGTGCAAGTGAAGTGGTTTTTCGCAAGCCTGCTGAGCTGTGTTACGGATGGCTAGCAATGTTTCTTCGGAAGGGCTTTCTCCTAAAAGTGATTTTATGTCCTTTGAAAGGATTTTGTAACTGGCCCAGCCAATCATAAGCGAAACAATAAAACTTAAAATGGCATCGGTCCACCAAAAATATTTTCCTACAACAATTCCAATTAGAATTACAACGGAGGACAATGCGTCTGTGCGGTGATGCCAGCCGTCGGCCCGAAGGATGGAGGAACCTGTTTTGCGTGCACCCCACATAGCATACTGAGACATACTTTCTTTTACCAGAATGGAAACAATGGTAACCACCCAGGCAATGGTTCCAAAAGTGGCACTCCCTTTTGAATTAAATTTGTTGATGGCGCCAATGGCAAAATCAAATGCAACAATAGCCAGTAAAACACCAATAATGATTGCCGAAATATGTTCTGCCCTCCCATGGCCAAAAGGGTGTTCACTATCGGCCGGTTTGCGTGATATTTTCCCACCAATAAGAACAATTACAGAAGAAACAGAATCAGATAAAGTATGCCAGGCATCGGCAATCAATGCAAGAGAACCGGTAACTATTCCTGCCCAGTATTTGAGCCCAAACAGTAGAATGTTGCCAGTTATGGAAAGCCAGCCTTCCCGATTTATTAGTTTGTCTTTATTAAGCATTAGCTTCTGGTATTACAAACAAATGTAGTAAAACCGTTAAACTTTATTCCTGAGTAAACTTAAAAGTTGTGGTTTGTAATTCCTTCCTACTGATAGTTTTTTTTTGTCTATTTCTACAAAACCGGGGCCAACTGATTGGATTTTGGCTATTGAAACAACGTAACCTCTGTGTATTTGTATGAATTGATTTTTAGGAAGGTTCTCCGTTAAATTTCCCAACCGCTCTTTGGTTACAATCTTTTTATCTGTAATATGGACAATAACATAGTCGCCAAGACTTTCAAAATAATGGATGTTACATAGGTCTATTTTATAATGTTTTTTATCGGCTTTCAGGAAAATAAATTCCGGGATATCTTCTTTTTGGCTTATATCTTCTTTCTCTTTTACGGGTTTCTCCAATGAAATTAGTTCCAGAAAATTTCCAATGGCTTTTGCGAATCGTTCAAATGAAACCGGTTTTAAAAGATAGTCGATTACATTCAACTCGAAAGCTTCGATGGCATAATCGCGGTATGCTGTTGTAAATATTACTTTGGGTGGGTGAGAAAGCGAACGGATGAAATCTACTCCCGTAATTTGAGGCATCTGAATATCGCAGAAAACAAGGTCGATTTTATCTCTTGAAAGTACCTGCATAGCCTCCATGGCATCATTGCATTCCGAAATAACAACGAAATTACTAAACGCTGAAAGGTGCTTTTTTATTACACGAATTGCAATAGGCTCGTCATCTATAATCAGGCATTTATACATAATTAATTCTCTAGTTGTAAGGTTAAATTTACCGAAAAAGTGGTCTCCTTTTCGTTTATTAAAAGAATATATTTTTCTGGGTACATCAATTCTAATCGTTTTCTAACATTTTCTAAACCAATGCCCTTTGAATGACTTGTGTTCGCATTTATTACAGGATTTTTTGAGTTCTCAATTGAGACAATAATATTGCTATTCATTAGCGAAACGGTAATTTTTACGAAAGCTTTTCCCGGGAAATTGCTTACTCCATGTTTAAATGCATTTTCAATAAATGGAAGAATGAGAAGAGGAGCTATTTTCATGTTTTTGCAGTTGTCTGGAAAATGTTGATGGAGCTCTAACTTCTCCGAATACCTTATTTTTTCAATTTCAATGTAATTTTTGAGGTTACTCAGTTTTTCTGCGAGAAACACACGTTGTTCATTGCAACGGTATAAAATATAATCGAGGATTTCAGATAATCGCAAAACAAGATCTGGCGCCTCGTCTGATTTCTCTAATGTTAATCCGTAAAGATTATTTAGGGTGTTAAACAGAAAATGAGGGTGTACCTGTGCTTTTAAAAGTTTTAACTCGGCTTCTTTTAACTTTAGTTCGGTTGTGAGTTTTGTTTTTTCTAATTCGTTTTTTTCTTGCTGAATCCTGAATGCACGTTTTATTTGTTTAATTGCAATAGCCAGGAAAGCAATAAAATGAACCGCAATGATTTGCCATTCGGGGTGAAGAACTGATGGAACTATGGATGTTTTTTTATTCAGGATAAAAATGAGAGTATAGAATACAATCATTAATGAAAGCCAGACTACTACAAGTAGTGTATAGAAACTAAAAAGGAAGAATTTTTTGTAGCGTTTTTGCCACAAATATTTAGGTATTAATACATAACTGAAGAAATAGGTTTCTATCATGGCTACCGGAAGTAACCCTGCCGAGAAAATAATAGTAATTTCTCGGAATTCGCTGTTCCAGCTGAAAAGTGCCACAAAAAAAAGTGCTACAATGAGCCAAAAAACTATGTGCAGCAAAATTCGGGTTGGTTTTGAATCGCTTAACAAATGGTGAAAATTATGCTGCATCTGTACAATCTATTTAGGAAGCAAATTAGAAAGGATTTTTGTATTTTGGAAATATGTTCGTTTAAATACATTGTTTTGAAGATAAACAACACTTGAAGTGGATGTTTGGTGAATTTGTTTGTTTTGCTGTTGTCAGTAGATAAAATAGTGTTGTTTAACGATAAAATTATAATTCATGTATCAACTCTTTATAGATTGACATCATGAAACTTTAAATCAAAAATTATGAATTTATTTGAAATGTATAAAGAAGGCGGGCCTTACATGCATATTATTTTATTGCTTGCTGTTGTTATGCTATCAGTAGTGGTTATTAAACTGGAACAGATGATTCGGAGGAAGAGACTAGATATGAAGTTGCTTGATTTGATATTGCTTTCAGGTTCTGTTGCTCTTGCTGTTGGGCTTTTATCACAAATTATTGGCATTACAGAAGCTTTGGAAGCCATTCGGATTGCCGGAGATATTTCACCAAAGTTAATAATGGCTGGAGCAATTATTAGTTTCTACGGACCTATTTTTGGTTTTTTTGTCTTTATTTTTTCAATGGTGTTCTACTTTGTTCTGAAGGAGATAATTAAAACAAAACGATAACCTTTGTTCCATTATTTTTTTCTTAGAGAACTTAATGGCAGAGAATATATACTTCTTAATTTTTGCAAAGTTCTGTCAGGGAATAAAAGAGGAATCATATCAAAATTTAGAGCACTCAACGATTGTTTTGCGGAAAATAGAGAAATAATCTGAGTTACTTTATTTGATTTTATCTGAAACTTTTGTGATGGCACTATTTAGAAACGGGAGCTTTTTTAATTTGTTAAAAAGGCTTCCTTTTCCCATGTGTAGCAAAATATTCCTCAGGTAAACAAAAAGCCCCAGGCTGTGCGCTGCAAAAAGTACCGGGTCGAGCCGGTAAATAGAATACGTAAAAATCATGAGCGATCCGGCGGTACTTATAATCCAGAACCCCATCGGTAGGAGGGATTCTTTTTCTTTTTCAGAATAGAGCCACTGGTAAAAAAAACGAGATATAAAAATGAGTTGTGCAACGGTGCCCCATATCATCCAAAATATGGAAACGTTTTCATTTTTAAATATGTTGTTGAAATTTCCTGAGAAAGCTAACCATCCAAGGTATGCAAAAGGAGCAATAACTGCCAACCCTCTTATCAACCAATGCATGCTTTTCCATGCATTTTTTAGTTGAAGGTTGCGGATGTAAATAGTATAAACAAGAAACTGACCGACAACAATAGCAAAATCGTTTCGGAAAATTCCATACGTAAGCATCAGGATAGAGCCCACTAAACTAAGTTGCCAGTAAATTGCCGGCGAAGTTACTTTTTCTTCCTGTTCCGATTTAAACCATTGAGCAATGGTACGAACAAAGAATAAAATCTGGGCCAGAAAGCCTAGTGCGTAAATCAGATAATCTTTCATCTGTAAAAAATTAGCTGGCTAATATACCACTGTTTGAGTAAGTAATGCCAGAAACGTTTACAATTCTTCAAGCTTTTTTAGTGTTTGACGAGCTGCGTTTTGCTGTGCTTCTTTTTTTGAAGACCCCATTCCTTTTCCTACTTCTTTATTGTCGATCTCTACAATGGCAATAAATTTTGGGTGATGAGATTTCTCACTGATTTCTTCCGTTGTTTCAAATTTTATTTCCCGTTTATTTTTTTGGCTCCACTCAATTAATTGACTTTTAAAGTTAGAATCATTATGTTCTATTTCATTTAAATCAACGAATTGGGAAAGGATTTTTTTTGTTACAAAGTATTTAACGGTTTTGTATCCTTTATCCAGATAAATAGCTCCAATCAGCGCTTCTAATGCATCGCCATAAATGTGGCTGTTGTCAATGTTTTTTGTAGTGTTCGACTCAATAAAAATATTGAGGCCCATGTCGTATGTAAGCCGGGTTAAGAAAGAGCGGTTTACAAGTTTTGAGCGTGTTTTAGTAAGAAAGCCTTCGTCTTCCTGCGGGAAACGATTGTACAGAAAGTCAGCAATAATAGCCCCCAGGATTGCATCGCCAAGATATTCCAAACGCTCATTGTTTACGAATTTGCCCTGCGAATCAACTGTTGAGGCCGATTTATGTATAAAAGCAATGTCGTAAAGTTTTAGGTTTTGGGGGTAAAAGCCAAGAGTTTCCTTTAAAAACAAGTAAAACTCTTTTCGAGATGACGAAAAGAGTTTTACTCGTTGTAAAATTTTTCTAACCACAGTTTCCTATAGTTTTTTAAAAACTAAAGTAGCGTTATGGCCACCAAAACCAAATGTGTTGCTAATGGCAATGTCTACCTTTCTTTCTTTAGCAACATTAAATGTAAAATCCAGTTTGTTGTCTATTTCCGGATCATCTGTAAAGTGGTTTATGGTGGGGGGAACTATGCTGTTGTTCATGGCCAGGATACAAGCCAGGCCTTCAACTGCACCAGCAGCCCCAAGTAGGTGTCCTGTCATCGATTTGGTAGAACTAATGCTGGTTTTATAGGAATGTTCTCCAAATGTTTTGATGATAGCTTTGGGCTCGGCAATGTCCCCGAGTGGAGTTGAAGTTCCGTGTACGTTGATGTAATCTACATCTCCAGCATTAACCTCAGCATCTTCCAGAGCCCATTTCATTACGAGGTGGGCACCTCGCGCTTCCGGATCCGGGGCTGTCATATGAAAAGCATCGGCAGACATGCCACCACCTCCCATTTCTGCATAAATCGTAGCCCCTCGTTTTACTGCACTTTCATATTCTTCAAAAATGAAAGCCGCCGATCCTTCTCCCATAACAAAACCATCGCGGTCTTTATCAAACGGGCGTGAAGCTGTTTTTGGATCATCGTTCCGTGTAGAGATGGCACGCATTGAATTAAAGCCAGCCATTCCCGCTTCATTTACACCCGCTTCAGACCCCCCTGTAATCATAATATCTGCTTTCCCAAGGCGAATCATATTGAAAGCTTCAATCATCGCATGAGAAGCAGAAGCGCAGGCACTAACCGTGGTAAAGTTTGGTCCTCTGAATCCGTACTTTATCGAAAGCAAACCTCCAGCAATATTGGCAATCATTTTAGGAATGAAAAAAGGAGAAAACCTTGGTGCTTCTTCCTTGAAGGCTCTAACCTCTTCAAAAAAGGTTTGCAAGCCTCCAATACCGGCTCCCCAAATTATTCCAGCCCTGTCATGGTCAATTTTGTCAAGGTCCAGTCCCGAATCTTTTACTGCCTGATCTGTGCTGGCAAATGCGTATTGTGTATACAAATCGTATTTGCGTGCTTCTTTGCGTTCCATGTATAGCGACGCATCGAAGTTTTTGATTTCACAGGCAAACTGGGTTTTGTAGTTTGACGCATCAAATTTTTCGATGGGCCCTGCACTACTATAACCGCCGATTAAGTTCTTCCAATACTCATCAACAGTATTTCCCAGTGGATTAACGGTTCCTATTCCGGTTATTACTACCCGCCTAAATTTCATAAATGATAATTCTGGATATAATTACTTAACAGCTTCTTCGATGTGAGCGATAGCTTCACCTACCGTTGAAATCTTTTCAGCTTGATCGTCTGGTATAGCAAGATCAAATTCTTTTTCGAATTCCATGATCAGCTCAACAGTATCCAGTGAATCAGCACCCAAATCATTTGTGAAAGAAGCTTCTGGTACCACTTCACTTTCATCAACGCCTAATTTATCAACGATAATAGCTTTTACTTTTGCTGCAACGTCAGACATAATTCTAAATTTTGATTAATACTAATTTTGTTTTTTAATAATTCCGTGCAAAGTAATAAATTTACGGTTTATATTTCAAAGAAAAAATTGAAAAAAAGATATAAACAAGACAGAAGAAATGATTTGTAAGGTTCTAAATTTGAACAAATTAGTCAAATGTTCTGAATGGTAATAAATGTATAAAATGAATGTTAAGAAAATAGCTCTTTTTGCTTCTGGTTCAGGTACAAATGCTGAAAATATTATACGTTATTTTTCTGATAATGAAAGTGTTGTTGTTGATTCTTTGTGGTCGAATAAACCAGATGCTTATGCATTGCAACGGGCTAAAAAATGGGATATAAAAACCTATATTTTTACCCGTAATCAGTTTTATAATTCGGATGAGATATTGTCAATATTAAATAATCGTAACGTAGACTTAATTGTATTAGCTGGTTTTTTATGGTTAATTCCAGCCAATCTGGTTCAAAACTTCACCATCGTTAACATTCATCCTGCTCTTTTGCCTAAATATGGGGGGAGAGGAATGTATGGAATGAATGTCCACAAGGCTGTAGTAGCAAATGGTGAAAGAGAATCGGGTATTTCTATTCATTATGTAAATGATAAATACGATGAAGGGAAAATAATTTTTCAGGCCAGTTGTTCTGTGTTGCCTTCTGATAGTCCGGAAGCTGTAGCAGAAAAGGTGCATGGTTTGGAATATGAACATTTTCCCAAAATAATTGAAGAGGTCGTAGCTTCTCTTTAGTTTTTTCATTTTTCTTTAGATTGGTGTTGAAAAAGGATACCTGGCAGGTTAATAATATTTACAATCGCAGGAGTGATGTTAAATTATGTTAATGGTGTCATTATCAGCTACTCATTAAAATTATCTTTGCCGTATGAGCAGGAAAATGTTAGTTACATTGATATTTCTAATGGCCATTGTGCTTTCAGGTCTGATTTTTGTTCAAACCCGGACGATAAAGCAAGCCTCTGATATTAAGGAGGAACAGTTTAACCGGCAGGTGAATAATGCATTGGGGCTTGTAGTGTATCAGTTGGAACAGTATGAGCGAAATGAAGCACGTTTATATGCCCAGCAGGGACGTTTGCCTGGGGCAAATCCGCCCGCTGGAAACCTGAATGTTTTTCCTCGGAATTCAGTCCCTCAGGGATCGGTAAGCATTAAGTTTGGTTTTTCTGAGAGTTCTGAAGATGGTTTTTTGGGGAGGGTTGAAGAGTTTCACCTGGAATATAGTGATAGCGACTCAATAGTTATTCAGCATCTCGACAGTGCGAAGATACAAGAAGAAGGCCCTCTCGGATTTGACCGTATGCATAATTATAACCAGATTTTACAGCAACGGAGGGAACAATGGAGGAATAATATGGACTGGAGTGATTATAAGGTTCGGTTGGAAGATAGGCCAATACAAGAGCGGATTGACTCAGTTTATTTGGGGAAGATTTTGGCGAATGCAATAAACGAAACCGGTATTAGGCTCGATTATAAGTACGCGGTGAAAAATGCAAATCTTGGTAAGGAGAAGATTATTGTGGGGAGCAAGGATTATAGGCCAGGTAAGAAGGACGAATTCAATGCACGGTTATTTCCATATGATTTGTATGGCGCCAAACCCAATTATCTGAATATTTATTTTCCCAAGCGTTCAGGATATTTGTTACGTGCAACCGGTTTTACGATTATTCCAACCATTATTTTAACGACGTTATTAATAGGTATTTTTGTTTATACGATTATGATAATTTTCAGACAAAAGAAATTGTCGATGATAAAGAACGACTTTATTAATAATATGACGCATGAGCTGAAAACACCCATTTCTACCATTTCTCTTGCCAGTCAGATGCTGGAGGATGGAAGTGTTACAAATACTCCAAAAACCATTGAACACATTTCGAAAGTAATAAATCAGGAAAGTAAGCGGTTGAGTTTCCAGGTAGAGAAAGTACTGCAGATGGCTGTATTTAATGAAGGTCGGTTGAAATTCAAATTTAAGGAATTTGATGTAAACGAAATGATTAGAACCGTAACAGGTAACTTTGAGCTTAGAGTGAAAAATAAGAATGGCACACTAACAACAGAAATTACAGCTGAATATCCGGTAGTAAAAGGAGATGAAGTGCATATTACAAATGTGATTTTTAATTTGTTGGATAATGCAGTAAAATACAGTAAGGAGATTCCTGATATAAAAGTAAGTACTGAAAACAGAAAAGGATTTGTTGTTATTTCTGTGCAGGACAAAGGTATTGGAATTCCGAAGGAACACCTTGCTCAGATCTTTGATCGTTTTTATCGTGTGCCTACAGGAAATGTGCATAATGTGAAGGGATTTGGCCTGGGGCTTAGTTACGTAAAAAAAATAGTTGATTCGCATAACGGAAAGATAAAAGTGGAAAGTGCTGTAAATAAAGGCACAAAATTTAGTATATTATTCCCACAAATAAATAATAACCATGGAACAAAAAACAAAATTACTTCTAGCTGAAGATGATGAAAATTTAGGTTTGTTATTAAAAGAATATTTGATTGCAAAAGGATATGATGCCGATTTGTATCCAGACGGAGAAGCTGCCTACAAGGGATTTATGAAAGAGCATTATGATATTTGTATTCTTGATGTAATGATGCCCAAAAAGGACGGATTTACTCTGGCTAAAGATATTCGAATTGTAAATGCAGATATTCCGGTTATTTTTCTTACTGCAAAGAATTTGAAAGAAGATGTGTTGGAAGGTTTCAAGCTGGGGGCCGATGATTATATAACTAAGCCGTTTAGTATGGAAGAGTTGATTCTTCGTATTGAGGCCATATTGAGACGAACTGCACAGGAGAATCAGTCGAATTCGCAACAGGTTTTTACCCTTGGCAGATATACGTTTGATACCCGCAAGCAAACGCTTTCCGAAGGAGAAGAAATTGTGAAGCTTACAACAAAAGAATCTGATTTATTAAAATTGCTTTGCCAGAATGCAAATAAAGTTTTGGAAAGAAACTATGCACTGAAATCAATCTGGATCGATGATAATTATTTTAATGCACGTAGTATGGATGTATACATTACCAAGTTACGTAAACACTTAAAAGACGAACCTACGGTTGAAATAATAAATGTTCATGGCAAAGGTTACAAGCTAATTGTATGATAAAAAGGTTGGATGTATTTGTCATTCCTTTTTGAGAATGACAAATACACTAATCGAGTTTTAAAACAGCCAAAAACGCTTTTTGAGGAACTTCAACATTTCCTACCTGTTTCATTCTCTTCTTGCCTTTCTTCTGCTTTTCCAGCAATTTTCGTTTTCGGGTAATATCTCCACCATAGCATTTAGCAGTTACATCTTTACGAACAGCTTTTACAGTTTCTCTGGCAATAATCTTCGCCCCAATGGCCGCCTGAATTGCAATGTCAAACTGCTGGCGTGGAATTAGCTCCTTTAATTTCTCACACATTCTTCTCCCAAAAGGATACGCATTGTCGAAATGAATTAAGGTGGACAAGGCGTCTACCATTTCTCCGTTCAGAAGAATATCTAATCTGACTAATTTGGCTGGTTTGTATCCACTAACATGATAGTCAAATGATGCATATCCTTTCGAGATACTTTTGAGCTTGTCATAAAAATCAAAAACGATTTCTCCCAATGGCAGGTTAAAGACCAGTTCTGCACGCTCTGCCGTAAGATAGCTTTGGTTTACAAGTGTCCCCCGTTTATCGAGGCATAAATTCATGACCGGCCCAATAAATTCGGAGGCAGTTATAATATTTGCCCGGATATATGGCTCATCTATTTCGTCAATGGTAGTTGAAGCCGGCATTCCTGAAGGGTTATATACAATTTGTGTTTCTCCGTTTGTGAGGTGTACTTTATAGGAAACGTTAGGAACAGTGGTAATTACATTCATGTCAAATTCGCGTTCCAGTCGTTCCTGGATGATTTCCATATGTAGCAAACCCAAAAAACCGCAACGGAACCCAAAACCCAATGCCGCTGATGATTCAGGCTCAAATGTAAGCGAGGCATCATTTAGCTGGAGTTTATCCATTGCTGCCCGAAGATCTTCATAGTCGTCAGCATCAATTGGGTAGATACCTGCAAAAACCATGGGTTTCACTTCTTCAAATCCGGATATGGCTTGTTTGCATGGATTTTTTACATGGGTAATTGTATCCCCAACCTTTACCTCTTTGGCTGTTTTTATTCCCGAAATTATATACCCCACATCTCCGGTCGACAGAATCTCTTTTTCTACGAGTCCAAGGCGGAGGACGCCAATTTCATCGGCATCATATTCTTTCTCTGTTGCTACGAACTTTACCAAATCTTTTTTTCTGATTTGACCATTTACGATTTTGAAGTAGGCAATAATTCCGCGAAAAGAATTAAAAACAGAATCGAAAATCAGAGCTTGAAGTGGTGCTTCAGAATCACCTTTTGGATGGGGTATCTTTTCTACAATTTGTTCCAGGATGGTTTCCACGCCTTCCCCTGTTTTGCCGCTGGCCTTGATAATATCTTCACGAGAACAACCAATTAAATCAATAATCTGATCCTCTACAACCTCTGGCATGGCATTGGGAAGATCCATTTTATTAAGAACCGGAATAATTTCCAGATCGTGTTCAATGGCCAGGTACAGGTTTGAAATTGTTTGGGCCTGTATTCCCTGTGTTGCATCTATAATTAATAATGCGCCTTCGCATGCTGCAATCGATCGCGACACTTCGTATGAGAAATCCACATGTCCGGGAGTATCAATCAGGTTGAGTTTATATCCGGTTCCTTCATGCTCATAGTCCATCTGGATAGCGTGGCTTTTTATAGTTATACCACGTTCCTGCTCTAAGTCCATGCTGTCGAGTACCTGAGCTCGCATGTCTCTCTCTCCAACCGTTTTTGTATATTCCAGCAAACGGTCGGCCAGCGTACTTTTTCCGTGGTCTATATGAGCTATGATACAAAAATTGCGAATATTCTTCATGTAAATAGTGGTTTATGTTCCAAACAATTTTATTGTAATGAAATTTTGGCAAAGATATTCAATTTTTGAAATCATGTGGAAGAAGTGTAAATTTTGCGAATTGTTTGTTTTTATGAGTTAGAGTGGCGCGTTATAATTAATATGGTGTATTTATATTTATTGCAGTGGCGAAAAGTTTGTTGGTACTCTGGCAGGAATAAAAGTTGCATGTTTTTCATTAATAGTATCAAGGTTACTGTTATTGTTTGTGAGGAAAGGTTGGATTTTATACAGAGTGTTTTTGTGGAATTTAGATACTGTCAATGGTTTCTGGAGAGGGCGAAAAATATTATTATTTTTTGCTTTTTTATTTGTCTTTGGCATGCAATTTGATGTATTTATTGCGTCATGAAAACAATTAAACAGAAAACGTAACTTAATAAGGAACGTTAGATTTAGAAAGAGAAACAATAATACTTCACAGCAATTTGCTGTTTTTTTCATAAGTTTGGTTTAGTTAGGTTTAGTTTTGATCCCGGGGCAGAGGTTCCGGGATTTTCTTTTTATTAATTAGTGCCTATTATTAGGCTGTTTTTTTAGCTACAGATACAAATGAGGAAAGATGGTTTGGAATACCTGGTAAAATAATTTGAAATAAACTTGTACGTACAAGTTTGAGTTTGTATGTTTGTATGCAGATGAGCAGAATGACTAAGCCCAAATATGTGCATCTTAAGAATTATCTGAAAGAATTAATTCAGCAAGGAAATTTTAAGGTGGGAGATTTACTTCCTTCAGAGAACGAGCTTTGTTCGCGTTTTTCAGTAACCAGAACAACAAGCAGGAAAGCTCTTGACGAATTAATGAAAGAAGGATACATTGAAAAACAACAAGGGCAAAGAAGTCGTGTGAAGGAAAGACGAGAATCGCTTGGACTCCTAACTGTGAAAGGTTTTTCTGAAGCCGTTGGCGAGGATATAAAAACAATTTTTTTGCAGAAGCCACAGCTTTCAGCCTGGAGTGCCGCAATTATTTTACCAATAAAAGACAAAGACAAAAATTTACCTTGTATTTTTTTCGAAAGACTACGATGTGTAAAAACAATTCCTGTTATGCTGGAGCGAAATTGGTTTGCCGCTTCTGTACTTCCTGGATTTACTCAGAAGAAATTTGTTGATGAATCTTTTTTTAAAACTTTAAGTAAGGAATATCTTATTGAGATAACCAGTTCAGTGCAGGAAATAAGAGCCGAATATGCAGAGAGAGAAATTGCGGAATTATTGTGTGTAAGCGTCAATTCTCCTGTTTTACATATTTCTGTTTGTTTCTCAACAAATAATTCGGATTTAACCATTTATAGTGAACTGTTTTGTAATACAAAAGATTTCCCCATTGGGAACCAATATTTTATGTAGATGGTTGTATGTTCTTAATGAATGAAAGTAAAAATTATAAATAAACGAACAATGAAAAGATTTGCTTTTTTAATTCTGGCGTTTGTTGCCGGATTGGTGGCATCTACCGCCCAAACAAAATCCATGAATAAGTCGGCTACTCTTGCCGAGGCGCAACCAGAGAGTGTAGGAGTTTCAACAGAGCGGTTGGTGAGAATTGACAAAATGTGCGAAGAGGCAGTGGCAGAAGGTAACCTGCCGGGAATTGTTTCGCTTGTGGCAAGAAATGGGAAAATTGTTCTTTGGAAAGCATATGGGATGGCAGATAATGCTAATGGCCGGAAGTTAAAACGAGATGATATTTTTAGAATAGCATCGCAAACCAAGGCTATTACTTCAACTGCTGTTATGATGTTGTGGGAGGAAGGAAAATTTAGACTTGATGATCCCATCTCTAAATACATTCCTGAATTTAAAAATCCGCAGGTATTGAAAACATTTAGATACAGCGATACGACCTGGACGACAGAACCCGCCAAAACTGAAATCACCATCCGGAATTTATTGTCTCATACTTCGGGGATTGGCTATGGAATGATTGATGGTGATGAGCGGTTTAAAATGATATACCAGAAAGCAGGGATTATTGATGTTTTTACAACCAAAGATGTAACTATTGAGGAGAACATTAAAAAGTTGGCAAAATTGCCATTGCACCATTCACCGGGTGAAAACTTTACTTATAGTGAAGGATTGGATGTTCTTGGCTATTTTATCGAGATTGTTTCTGGTATGTCATTTGATCAATTTTTGCAAAAACATATTTTTGATCCGCTGGGGATGGATGATACCCGTTTCTATCTTCCGAAAAACAAATCGGATCGACTGGTTACTGTTCAGCAAAAAGTAGACGGTGCCTGGGGGAAATTTCCAGAGACTTTTTATGATACCGATTATCCGATAAAAGGGGCAAGAACCTATTTTGCAGGAGGTGCCGGACTTTCAAGCACAGCAAAAGACTATGCAGTATTTTTGCAAATGTACCTGAATGGCGGAGAATATAATGGCATTCGGTTATTGAGCAGGAAAACTGTTGATATTATTCTGAGTAACCAAATAGGCAATATTTGGGGAGATAATTCAGATACGAAATTCGGATTGGCTTTTGAATTGGTTACAAAAGCTGGTGAAATAAAAGGTGGGCTGGGAAGCGCAGGAACTTTTAATTGGGGCGGATATTTTAATACGCAATATTTTGCAGATCCGGAAGAGAATGTAATTGGAATTATAATGAAACAGACTCAGGGATCGGTAAATGATCAAACGGGCTGGAAATTCAGACAAATGGTTTTTCAAACAATCGACGATTAATAAAATTAAAAATGAATAAAGTAAAGGAATTGGCAAAAATGATCGATCACTCCATTCTTCACCCAACTTTAACGGATGATGATTTAAAGCGCGAGTGTGAAGTGGCTCTAAAATATGATGTGGCTTCAGTGTGTGTAAAACCCTATGCCGTAAAGATGGCTTCTGAAATTCTTGAGAATTCAGATGTTTTAGTGGGATGTGTTATTGGTTTTCCCGCGGGTAATTCTGCTATTTCTGTAAAGGTGTTTGAAGCAGAAAATGCTTGTAATGATGGAGCTGTAGAAATTGATATGGTAATAAACATTGGTAAGGCCCTACAGGGTGATTGGAATTATATTGAACAGGAAATAAAAGCTGTAACTGATGCTTGTCATAAAAAAGGAGCCATTGTAAAGGTGATTTTTGAAACCGATTATGTTTCTAAAAAAGAAAATATTATTGAGTTGTGCCAAATTTGTACAAAGGTAGGAGCTGATTATGTAAAGACTTCCACAGGATTTGGTTTCGTAAAAGGTGACGATGGAAAATATGCATATCAGGGAGCAACAATTTCGAATCTGAAATTAATGCAGAAAAGTGTTGGCCCAGGGGTGAAAGTGAAAGCTGCCGGAGGTGTGCGTACGCTTGATGGACTTCTGGCTGTTCAGGAAGCAGGATGTTCGCGTTGCGGGGCAACTGCAACCGCAACAATTATGGAGGAAGCTAAAAATCGCTATCACTTTCATAATTAAAGAAAAAGCAGAAATATGAAATATTTAATTTTGGGACTTGCCATTTTGTTTACAGTAGGCGTACAGGCGCAGAAAATAAAATTGATAATTGATGCCGATACCGGGAATGAGATGGATGATATGTATGCCATTGTCCGGGCGTTTGATTCGCAGGAAGTTGAACTTCAGGGGCTGGTTTCTGCACATTTTAATAATCCGCAACTACTCACTGATTCTATTTGGAAAATATATCCCACAAAAAATATCAATACCGTTGCTATATCGCAAATGGAAAATGAGCGGCTACTAACGGAAACCAACCGGTTGGGAGTTCCGCACCCGCAAGGATGCAATAAAATGGTTGGTTTTGCTTGGGGATTTAATCATCGTATGACTGTTTCCCGATCGGAAGGTGTTGATTTTATAATTGAGCAGGCCAGGAAGGCTTCACCTGAAAACAAAATAAATATTGCCTGTTTGGGGCCAGTGACCAATGTAGCAGCTGTAATTTTAACCGAACCATCTGTAGCAAAGAATATCCGGTTATACATGTTGGGTATGCGGTACGATCCTGTTGCTAAAATTTGGAACAAGAATGAGTTTAATGCGCGTAATGATTTAAATGCTCTGGATATTGTTCTGGATTGTAAAGATTTGGAATTGATTGTAATGTCGTCGCAGGTATCAGGCCAAATGATTTTTGAAAGGAAAGAATCCCAAAGTAACCTGGCTTCCCATACAAAACAAATCAGCCAAACCCTTTCGGAGCGCTGGGATGCAGTTAATGCAGGAGAAAAATGGATTATGTGGGATTTAGCTTTAATTGAAGCCATCCTTCACCCGGCGTTGGCCGCAAGAGAAAAAGCAATAACTCCTCCGGAAAATGTGCAGCGTCCCATTTCTGTGTATACCAATATTGACGTAGAAAAAATGAAAGCAGATTTTTGGGCTAGCTATCAGAGACTGATGCAGGGGGTGAATTAAAATGTATTAATCGTCGTCATCGTCGTCATCTTTTCCGCTGTATTTGGCAGGGTATGGTTTTTTACCATTTGCAGCAAACCAAACAATTCTGTTAAACAGTGCATCGTTTCCTGCATCAATATGATCAAATTGAGGGTGCATACTTTTTTTGGCATAATGTAATGCCGGTCCTTTGAGTTGGGATAAATCCTTGTTCATCTCATTTAATGGAATATTGTTAGGGACAGAAATGTAAGGGCTTACATCTGGTGTGCTATTAAAACAGTCAAACATGGGCATTGCCGTTGCATCCTGGATATTCATTGGAGGGATTCCCAGAATTTGTTCGATGGTTCGTACCATTGAAACCTGATTGTAGTTGGTGTGGTTGGCCTGGTCAAAACGGGTGTAAGGGCTTGCCACTAACCCAACTGTCCGATAGGCCGAAACATGATCCCAGCCTGCCTGGGAATCATCTTCTGTAACAAATACCGCTGTGTTTTTCCAGAACCGGCTATTGGAAATAGCTTCTATGATTTTTCCCAATGCCAAATCATTGTCAGCTACCATTGCCCGAGGTGTTGGTAATCCTGGTCGGGTACCTCCGGTATGGTCATTGGGTAACGCAATTACAATTAACTCGGGCCACTGATCGCCATGTTGATTTTCATACTCTCTTAATTCATGTATAAATGCATCTGCACGCAAAATATCCGGAATTTTGTGGCTGTCGTAGCCGGGGTAATTAGGGCTTAATATGTTTTCTACAGGATTAATAGTTGTCTTATTTTTAAATTCAAATTTTTCACCATTCTTAAATCCGTTATAAATAGATTCCCATGTAGCATCTTTGTCAAATTCCGGCACACAAGCTTCTCCGTATATTCGTACTTTCTTTCCATGTTGACGGGCATTGTCCCAAATGAATCCGGTTGGGGAATAAACGAGTGCATCGTCCTGCACGTGAGGATAGCTGCGAAACCATGCCCGTACGTTCTTTTCTATGTAATCAGTAACCATTGCCATGTCGGTCCATTGATGGCCTTCGGCCGAAGATTTTCCTGATGCATAGAAATTATCAAGAAGAACAAAATCTTTGGTGATTTTATGAATGTTAGGTGTTATTTTTTTTCCAAAAATACAAAGTGAAGGTTCTCCATCTCCTGCTTCGTTATCGCCTAAAATTTGATCATAAGTTCTATTTTCTTTGATAATGTAAACAACATGTTTGAAAACGGATGGCTCACCAACTCTGGCCGGAACGGGAACCGGCGCTATATTTTTACGCGGCATTTTTTGTGACAGCGCAATGCGAAAATATTGGTTTGCTTCTTTTACCCGTTTTGTGTATTGTTTTAGCTGCATTTTATCTGGCAGTGGGATTATCGATACCGAAGCCATCATTCGGTGCGTATTGTATGATGTAATTCCGGTTTCTTCAGAAACTGTTGGAATGCGAGCTCCCTCTGCTTCGATATTTGAAACATAAAGACGATTGTCATTTGATATTGAAAGACCTCCGGGATATGCGCCAGTTGGAATAAAACCTTCAATTTCGCTTTCATCGTTTTGTGAATTGGTAGCGGCATTTTTCCCGAGGCTAACTGTCGCAACAGCATTGTCCATTCCCATTGCGATATAAAGAGTATTGCCATCATTTGATATTGTCAGGGCATTGGGTGAATCACCGAAATATGGATTTTCTTCCTCGCCAAGCTTTACAGGAATGGTTTCAGTAATCTTATCGGTTTTTGTACTGATCACAGAAATTGCATCACTATTGGCATTTGCCACATAAACATAATTCTCATCAGGGCTGGATATTATATCATTGGGATGCAGACCAACAATGATTTCTTTTAGAAGTTCCCCGTTAGTAGGGGAGTATACGTAAACGCTACCTTCCCTTGTTGCTCCGGTTTCTGGCGAAACTTTGGCTTTCCCCCAGGGGACACCTGCAACATTTGTATCATTTTCATCGGGAGTTGACCCCGCCCAGTTGGTTACATATATTTTCCCGGCAGTTTTAATTACCCCGTAAGGAGCAACTCCTGTATTCACTGACCATTGTAATTCTCCTGTTTCAGCATTCAGTTTTTCCAGTGTATTGTTCCCGTTTAATACTACATAAAGAAAGGGAATTCCATTTTCTTCTGTTATACATACTTCATTGGGTAAAGCATTCTCTGCTGGAGGTACTGTTGCAAAATTGAACGTTTTAGTCAGTTTTAGTTTTTTTCCATCCCATGTTGCTTTTACTGCATACGATTTGTCTTTTTTATTTGTTGCACTCCAGTATATCTCATAATCTTTTCCGGTTTTTCTCCAGCTTATCCCGGAAAAGGTATTCATCGCATTTTCATTTAAAAGCTCTTTTAATGTGGTTCGCTTTTCTATTTTATTGTTTTCTGCGGAAAGTATTACAATTGAATATCGTCCTTCAATTGCCAGCCATTTCCCGTCAGGAGAAATAGCACAATCCATGGCATGATTTTCGGCGTCTTTATCGCCAAAATAGATTTGTTCACCCGCCGGATCTATCCACCGGTTAAAAGGCATTAATACAGGCAGGGTGTTGTTATTGAGAGTTTGTCCTTCAAAACTACTGAGATACTTTGCTTGTTGTCTTTTCTCCTTTTTAGTTTGAGCTTGGGCTGTAAATGAATATTGGGCAATAAAAAGAATTATTAGGCTGCGAATAATATATTTCATGTAGTAGCAATTTTTTTATTAAACATTGAAAGAGTCAATCATTTTTAATCTGAAAAATTATCATTCTGATTGTAGATTATCATTTTGAAAAAAAATATTCTCTGTATTTCTTACAAAATGAAATAACCACAACCTTGAAAGTACAACTAATTAAATAAAAATATAAATTCTGATTTTATTAAATGGTATTCTATGGTGATTTTTAAGTTTGGTTAAGACTGGAGCTAGTAAAAACTACTCTCTCTATTGGTGCTTTCTCTGGGGTTGGGGGAAGTTGTTGCATGTTTCTGTAACAAAAAAGACGGAGGGAAAGAGCCAGTATGCATAATTTATATTAGCTGGTAGCTATAAGTAGTTTTTTTGCTACGAGTTTATTGTCGGTAGTTTTTATCTGTATAATGTACAGTCCGTTTGGGAAGTTTTCGAGTAGTATTTGTTCTTTTGCTTCAGGAATTGCCAACTTTTTATAATAGTACTGTTTCCCTGTAATATTAGTAATTTTTATTTCCGAAAGTTCCTGGTCATTTAATTCCACAGTAATTTTTTGTTCCTTGCAGGGGTTAGGGTACACTTTTAACTCGGGCTGATTTTTTTGAGTTGCTTCAAATGAGTTATTCCATTTATTGATTTTCCCTTCTTCCTGTTGGGCTATTGCCGAAAAACTGATGAATAAAATGAAACATATAAATAAAATTTTTCTCATGGCTCTTCTTTCCTTTATTATCACTCTCTCAAATAACATGCCTCTTTTATAAAGACAAATTCACCACGCAGTAATACAAAAACAGAATACTTCTTCTGATTCTTCAAAAAACGTACTTAAAATTAAGGAATATATTTTTAAAAACATATTATTTAGTACATTTTTTGCAGATTACGTGTTTGACTTTAAGAAAGTTAATGCATTTTTTAGGTCATCCGGAGTGTCGATTCCAATACTTTGATGCGTTGTTACAGCTGTTTTTATTTTAAATCCATTCTCCAGCCAACGTAATTGTTCCAGCGACTCTGCCTGCTCCAGTATTCCACGTTGCAGCTTTGTTATTCTTTGAAGTACATCAGCAGTGTAAGCGTACATGCCAATGTGAGCCCAGAAAGTGTTTTTTAAAACCCAGTCCTCTTTTTCATGTTCTCTTATATAGGGAATTGGGGAACGGCTAAAATAAAGAGCCTCTGAATTTTTATTTAATACCACTTTGGGGCGGTTAGGGTTGAATAATTCTGCTGAATTTTCTATCATTTTTATTAATGTGGCTATTTCTGTATGGCTCTTAAAGCACGATTTCAGCATTTCAATTTGATTGGGTTTGATGAACGGTTCGTCTCCCTGTATATTTATCACTACATCAAAATCAATTTTATCGGCTAATAGTCTTGCTGCTTCAGCACACCTGTCTGTTCCGCTCTGGTGGGTGGATAATGTTTTTACCGCATTTCCTCCAAAACCAATTACCGTATTAAATATTCGCTCATCATCAGTTGCTACCCAAACATTATTTATTGCTTTTGATACATTTTCAAAGACCCACTGAATCATTGGTTTATTGCCTAGCTTTGCCAGAGGCTTTCCTGGGAAGCGAGTCGATTCATAGCGTGCAGGTATAATTCCTATAAAGTTCATTCTTTAAAATTTGATATAACCATTATCTGCTATTACTATTTTTTTTGCAGATGTAATGAAAATCTTTTGACAACAAAAGTAAATAAATGACCTATATGACACTTTTTGTGAAGCATAAAAAAGGTTAATTATATGATACAGGGAAGCATTGCCGATGAAAAATTGTAAATTTGCACTTCATTTATTTGACGAAATATGGATGTACAGGGAATAAAACAGCGGTTTGAAATAATTGGAAACTCACTTGCCCTTAACAGGTCGATTGAAGTGGCCGTTCAGGTTGCACCTACCGACTTGTCTGTTCTTATAACAGGTGAAAGCGGTACGGGGAAAGAAATGTTCCCTCAGATTATCCATCAGTTTTCGGGCAGGAAACATGGGAAATATATCGCCGTTAACTGTGGTGCAATTCCTGAAGGTACTATTGACTCTGAACTTTTTGGACACGAAAAGGGTGCTTTTACAGGGGCGCTCGCTGATAGGAAAGGTTATTTTCAGGAGGCCGATGAAGGAACTATCTTTTTGGATGAAATTGGCGAACTTCCATTATCTACCCAGGTGAGGCTCCTGCGTGTTCTGGAAACAGGTGAGTTTATAAAAGTAGGTTCTTCGAAAGTAATAAAAACCAATGTACGTGTAATTGCAGCAACCAATGTTGATATACCAAGAGCAATAGAAAAAGGTAGGTTTCGAGAAGATTTGTATTACCGGCTTAATACGGTTCCTATTAAAATAAATCCTTTGCGTGAAAGATCAGAAGATGTTTTTTTATTATTTAGGAAATTTGCCCGCGATTTTGCTGAAAAGTACAGGATGCCTTCCATTCAACTTACAGATGAAGCAAGAATTGTACTTTTAAATTATAGTTGGCCCGGAAATGTCAGGCAGTTGAAGAATATAACAGAACAGATTTCAATTATTGAGCAAAACAGAGAAATCACGGCAGAAGTATTGAGGAACTACTTACCCAATAATGCAGCGAAAAACTTGCCTGCGTTGTTTGCAAAAAGTGAGGAAAACTCTTTTGCCAATGAGCGGGAAATTTTATATAAGGTTTTGTTTGATATGAAGCGTGATATGACTGATTTGAAAAAGCTCGTTCTTGATTTAATAGAGAATCGTGAAGCACCCATCTCAGGAGATCAGGCGCAAATAATTCGTAATTTGTATAAACATGATCAGGGAAATTTTGTGCATGAAGAGCCATCTTCTAAACACATTCATATTGCACCGGTAGATAAAGAGAATATCCAGGATACAGAAGAGTTTGTAGAGGAATCACTATCATTGGAAGAAAAAGAGATCGAGTTGATTAAGAAAGCACTTGAAAAGCATAATGGGAAACGGAAGTATGCTGCACAGGAACTGGGAATTTCAGAACGTACTTTATACCGGAAAATAAAAGAATACGAAATTAATGGATAGGGCATGAATAAAAAATGCGGAGTTTTTGGAATTTTGTTTTTATTGCTTAGTTTATTAATACAGTCTTGTACCATAAACTATTCGTTTACGGGAACCAACTTGTCACCCGAGGTGAAAACATTTACGGTTTACTACTTCCCTAACCGGGCAAAGCTGGTGAACCCAACTTTAAGTCAGACGTTTACGGAAGGTTTACGTTCAAAGATGCAGCGGCAAACTTCCCTTGATGAGGTGAAGGATAATGGCGATCTTATGTTTGAAGGACAAATAACCGGTTATGATACCCGTCCGATGTCTATTCAAAAGGACGACCTTGCAGCACAAACACGGTTAACGATATCTGTAAAACTGAAATACACAAACTCTAAGAATCCGGAGAAGAATTTTGAACAAACATTTTCAGCTTATGAAGATTATGACAGTTCAAGCTCTCTTAGCGATGTGGAAGATTCATTGGTAGAGGAGATTCTGAATAAGTTATACGAAGATATTTTTAATGCAACCATAGCCAGTTGGTAAAATGCAGAAGGAGGAATTATATCGTTTGATTGAAAGTCCTGGTTTGCTGGGAAATGAATCACTAGAAGGGTTAAAGTCACTGGTGGAGAAGTTTCCTTATTTTCAACTTGGATGGTTACTTTATTTGAAAAACTTGAAAAACTTGCAGTCTCCTGAATACGATCAGGTGTTGAAAAATGTAGCAGTGCGTGTCCCTGATCGGAGGTTGCTATTTAAATGGTTGAATAACGAGAAAGATTTAGCTTCATTTTATGCTTCTGAAGTGGCTCCTTCTTTTCACTTAAATGATAATATAGAGCATGGGAAGCCGAATCTGTTAATTGATAAGTTTTTATCATCAAATTCTGCTATTCAGCCACGAAAAAATATAGCGGAAGGACAGTCTTCCGGAGAGCTGCAAAAAGAAATACTGGAGAAATCTTTATCTGAAAATGGTGACATGGTTACAGAAACACTGGCAACGATTTACTTACAGCAAAAAAAATATGATAAGGCAATAGAATCATTTAGAAAATTAAGTTTGAAATATCCGGAAAAAAGTGCTTACTTTGCAAGCCGAATTGAAGAAATTGAAAATTTAAAGAATATTTAACCAGCACGAATATGTATATTTTAATAACAGTTTTATTATTTATAGTATGCATCCTTTTGGTACTTATTGTATTGGTACAGAATTCAAAAGGAGGTGGTTTGGCCAGTAATTTCCAATCATCAAATCAGGTAATGGGTGTGCGAAAAACTACCGATTTTCTTGAAAAAGCGACATGGGTTTTAGCTGGTTCATTATTATTTTTATCTATTGTAGGGGTTGCTTTTATTCCCAAAACAGTACAGGAAAATGATCAATCAATGGTAAAGGATCAGATTGAAAATGCAGTAGATCCTACACAGGTTCCAAATTTCCCTGCAGTACCGCAGGAAAATACAGATCAGAATACAACAACTCCACCTGCAAGCGACGAAAGTAACGGACAGTAAGATATTTATTTATAGCTTTGAAATGGCCATTTGCCTGTTTTTTACAGACGGATGGCTTTTTTTGTTTGAATAATTGTGTTTTTCTTGTCCTGTCTTTTTTAATGGGAGGTTGCTTGTTACTGTTTATTCATAAAGCGAGTTAGTTAGCCCATTATCCGCTCTCAATTTCTATTTTTGTATTATGAAGAAATCTTTTGAAGACTTAAAAATAGCAAAAGCCATTTTAAAATCGTTGGACGAAATTGGTTTTACTGAACCAACTCCTATTCAACGGAAGGCAATTCCTAAAATTAATTCCGGTATAAATGTGGTAGGAATTGCACAGACAGGTACTGGGAAAACAGCCGCTTATCTTTTGCCTTTATTTACTAAATTGAAAAAAGCAGAGGGAATAGATCCGCGAGTTCTGGTGTTGGTACCTACTCGTGAACTTTCTATTCAGGTAGGAGAAGATATAGCGGAGTTTACAGCTTATTCTGATTTGAGGCATGCTGCTATTTTTGGAGGTATTGGTTGGACTAAACATGCAGAACTGGTTACCCCCGGTATTGATATTTTAATAGCTACTCCCGGGCGACTTTGGGATTTGTACCGGGCTGGCGTATTGTCTCTAAAAAAAGTAAAACATCTTGTTATTGACGAGGCTGACCGAATGCTTGATATGGGGTTTTTGCCGCAACTCTCTCAGCTACAGGAAATACTGCCTCGCCGCCGGCAGAACTTACTTTTTTCGGCTACATTCCCGGAGAAGGTGGAGAAAATGGCAGAGGAGTTTCTCGACCATTATGAAAAGATTGGAGTTGCACCTTCGGCTACACCTGTTGAATTGGTAACGCAGAAAGTTTATAAGGTACCAAATTACCGTACAAAGTTAAACTTGATTGCGCATTTGTTAGGGGACGAAGAAACATTTTCCCGGGTTATCATTTTTGTGCGGAAGAAAGAATATGCGGAAGCAGTGTTTAAGGTAATTAGCAGAAAAGCGGAAGGAGAAAAACGAATATTGCATTCAAACAAAGCACAAAATACCCGTATAAATGCGATAAGAGCTTTTAAAGATGGCGAGATACGCATTCTTATCTCAACTGATGTTTCGGCACGTGGATTGGATGCCAGTATGGTGAGTCATGTAATTAATTTTGAGTTGCCGGCAAATTACGAGGATTATATACACCGGATTGGCAGAACGGCAAGGGCAGGAAATAAAGGCGATGCAATATCGCTAATCGATCCTGCAGAAGAGTGGCATTTGCAAAAAATTGAGAAGCTGATTCGAATGGAAATACCGGTAGAAGAAATACCGGCGGAGGTTGATGTAGTTGAGACTGATTTTAAGGAACAGCAAAATCAACTTAGAGAGATTGATCGCCAGCGAAAAATTGATGATCCTTCTTACCAGGGTGCTTTTCATGAAAAGAAAAGGAAGACGGGGCCAAAAAAGTCATATGAAGATCGTTTTAAACGTACTAGGCCAAGACAGAAACGTTCGTCAAAAGGAAAGAGACGATAAGAACAAGAAAAAAAAGTAATTTAAGCAGAGATAAATGTATCCAGTTGATTAAATAGATTTTCTTGCTGTTTTATTAACTGATCGTAGTATTCTCTTCTGGATATTTTTAATAGAAACAGACGTAATCTTCCCTGTGTTTTTCTAAAAAGAATATACCAGCGGAAAGCCAACTTTCCAGCGAACGGGAAACTTATAAAAAACAGAAGCTTGGCTATCCATCCTGAAAGTATCCAGCCCAATGCCAGGAATTCAACGATGTAAAACAGCGGAAAAAGTATAAGGCCGGTCACCAGAAAAAATGAGCTCCAAAAAGTCCAGTCTTTAATTCTTTTCCGGATAAGTCTGTCTATCGTAAAAAATGGAATTGCATTTAATATAAATCCGTATATAAAAACAGGTAAGCCGGCAATAAGTAAAAGGCTGTTACCTGTTGCTTTCAAGCAATTGTTTTTTTGTTTTTCAATTAGCCAACTTCTAAGTTTTAATTTTTTTAGCTGAGCAAGATGTCTGCTGAATTGCAAAACCAGCTTTTTTATTTCTTCTGGTTGATGTATTTCCAACTCATCGAGTTGCTGAACCAGTTTTTGATCAGAGCAAAAAAGGTTATGCGCTGAATAATTCTTTTTCTGGCGTTTAAGGAAATACTTGCCATATGTTTCCCTTATTTTTTCAAAGTCGTTATAATACTTTTTGCTCTTTATATTCAGGATTAAAGGAGCAATGCATTCCTCTATTTTTTTTCGCAGCGATACAGTGGCTGCATTGGGGTTAGACTTGTATTCTTCCAGATATTCTTTTACCGAAATTGGATCCCCGAAATTAACAATACTGGTTCGGTTGAATTTCCAGTAGTGGCTGTAATAAATGCCAGTTGGTATAATTTGGATATCGAGGTTGTAGTTTGCTTTTTCTTCGGCCATAAAAACTATGCGGGGAACAGCTTTTTTATGCGGTAGCATTTGCCGTTTGCCGGAATGAGCAGCTTCAGGGAACAAAGCCAAAGCAAAATTATTCTCCAGAACTTTTATTGAATCAGTAAAAGTCTGATCATTTTTTTCCAGGTTTTCTTTTCCATCGCGTAGCCGGTAAACAGGCATGATTTTCAGGAATCTCAGAATGGCGCTAATGGTTTTCGATTTAAAAATATCAGCTCGTGCCAGCCAAACTGGCTGAAAGTTTGTGTGGAGAAGAATGGCCATGGGGTCGCTCAATGCATTTTGATGGTTAGGGGCAAATAAAATAGGTTTGTTTTTAGGAATTTTTTCTTTTCCTGTAACAATTATTTTTTTGTGAATGAGCCAATCAATGAAAATGACATATTGTTTTAAACACCAGTAGCCTAATGACCATTTTTCGTATCTCACCTGTACGTAGTTTTGAATTATTTGTATCTGTAAATTGAATGATAATTAAGCAAATTATACTTAATTGCTACTTCTCTTTTCTCAATTGTTTCGGGAAGATTAACGCAAATTTCTCATTGAATATTTTATTTTCAATATTACAAATTATGCTTTGTCTATCATTTAAGTGCAAATTTCTCACTGTCGAAATTGATTTTATCCGGCAGACTGAGGTAGTATCCTTTTCGCCCAGATAGTGGAAAGTGTTAATCCACTTGCAATGTGCCATACTCCCCACCAGGCAGCAATAATTGTCATTCCTCCTAATTCCAACTCTGGCGGAAATATTTTAGGATTAAACATAAGCACCAATGCCAGTCCGGAGTTTTGAATTCCGGTTTCTATGGTTATTGTGCGCCTGTCTACACGTGGCAATTTAAAAATCGAGCTAATGGAAAAACCTGTGCCCAATGCCAATCCATTATGAATAAGAACGATTAAAAACACAAGATGAATGTAACGTAAAAAGTGATTGAAATTTGCCGATAGTAAAATAATTACAAAACCAATAAAAACTACAATGGAAGCCTGGCGGATGGGTTTTTTTATTTTATTGGTAATAGCAGGTAGATAGTGAGAGAAAAGTAACCCTGCAATTACGGGAAGTCCAAGTAATATTACTACTGTTTGTACCATTTGGGGAAAGTTGATTTCAATTGGTACCAGGTAGTCTCCTGCCCCTGCTGTGCTATAATATTTAATGAATAGTTTTCCCCAAAGAGCGAAATTCAAAGGTGTCATAAATGTGGCAGCAAGTGTAGCAACCGCTGTTAAACTTACTGAAAGGGCTATGTTTCCTTTCGCCATAGAACTCATGAAGTTTGAGACATTTCCTCCTGGGCAAGCCGCAATCAGAATCATGCCAAGTGCCACCGTTGGTGTTGGATTTAATAGTAATAGAAAAACAAATGTAATGGCTGGTAAAAGTATGAATTGTGAAATAATCCCTATAATTACAGATTTAGGTTTCATTATCACATCTTTAAAATGGCGGAGCTTAATATCGAGTGCTACACCAAACATAATGAAGGCAATTGTAATGTTTAATGCAAGCAACCCTGAAGGGGAAAAATTTAATCGGACGTTATCTAATACTTCCAATGCTTCTTTCATGAATTTTTCATTTTACGAAGCGTTGAAAATATAAAAACTATTGGGAAAAGCAATAAAAAAGCCGGATGCTGAGCTTTTCTGGTTCCGGCTTTTTTATTAGTTTTTTTATCTTCTTAGTCGTTCAGAAATAACTCTCTCATTTTGTTTGGAATGTCAGTGTTCTCCATTATTCCGCTAAAATGTTCAGCTCCCGGGCCATAAGCAAAAACAGGAACCATTACTGCTGTATGGCCTCCCAATGGGTAGCCGGCTTTCACCATTCCTGAAGTTTTGTCTCCATCGGTAAGAGCCATCCCGCCAGTTTCATGATCTGCAGTAATTACAACAAGTGTTTCCCCGTCTTTTGCGGCAAATTCAATAGCCTTTCCAATTGCTTGGTCAAAGTCAAGCATGTCTTCTACAATGTAAACTGTACTTCCCGCATGGCCGCCCCAGTCGATTTGTGAGCCTTCAACCATAAGGAAAAATCCTTTTTTATTCTGACTTAAAATATTGATAGCTGTTTCCGTAGCAACAGGCAACATATCTCCTCGTTCGGCTAGTCTTCCATTGTGCGTGTCGGCAGTGAGACCGGCAAGTTTGCCACTTTTTACTTTTTTTATTTTGTCCATGTCACGCTCAACTGTATACCCTTTTTGTTTTAGCTCTTCTACAAGGTTTCTTCCGTCTTTTCGTTCTGTGAAATGTTTGTAGCCACCGCCAATGAATACATCAATATCTGTTTTTAGAAAATCATCAGCAATCTCTTCATACATGCTCCTTTTGGGCTGGTGAGCTATAAATGAAGCTGGTGTGGCGTGCGTAATTGATGAGGTGGAAACCAATCCAGTAGAAAGATTTTGTGCTTCTGCATCCTCCAGAATTGAGTTTACCCGTTTGTTATTTGAATCCTGTCCAATGGTGCCATTGTTTGTTTTTACTCCGGTTGCAAGTGCTGTTCCGCCAGCAGCAGAGTCGGTTACATATTTGTCGGCAGATTGTGTTTTTGAAAATCCTGTATGGGTACAGTTTTCAAGAAATAGATGCCCATGATTTGCTGTTAATCCTGCAAATACATGTGCAGTTCCCATGCCATCGCCAATAAGGAAGATCACATTTTTGGGTTTCTTACTTTTAAATTTTTGTGTAAACTTTTTTACGGTGTAAGGTTCACCGCCTGTGTACGTTTTCTCTGTGTCTTCGGCCTTGGCATCCATGTAATTGTTTTGGGCAAAAGTTGTAACGCCGAGGCTAAGCATAAAAAAGAATAGCGTAATTTTTTGTAGCATATCTATCTGTTTTAATTTTGATTGTATCAAAAATAAACAGATATATTAAAGAAAACTTTCCGTATTTTGAAGAATATTGAATAAATATTAACTGAACTTTTTTAATTCGTTTTTGTCGAAATCGTCATTAAGAAAAAAGAAAGTTCCCTCTTTTGATGTTTTCATCTTTATAACATCCATAATAACAAAGTTGCTTAAAATCTCTTCCGTTTTTTTTCTGGAAATCTGTGCCACCCGCATAAATTTTGAGAAAGTGATGAAACTATTGCGTTGCAGAAAGTCAATTAATGTGCGTTCATCATCAGAATATGAGAAATAAATTCCCTGGGGGCTATTTCGCTTTTTCCATACTTCAATTTGAATCTTATGAGCCAGAACATTTTCATCTTTTATACGAATGTAAGCCAGCCATTTTCCATTTGGATCTTTAGCAAAATGAGGTTTATTGTCGCCTTCTTCTATGCGGATTTCCAGTACTGTTTTTCCATCTACCTGCCACTGGTTTGTGAAAAAAGTAATGGGCGGATTACTGTATATTTTGGCTGCAGCCTCTATCATATAAAATTCTTCGTCGGTTTGTATTCCCGCAATTTTGCCATTATCTTTTACCCCAATAAGCAGTCTGCCACCATCGGTGTTTGCAAATGCCACCAGCGACTTTGCAATTTTTTTTGAATCGTTAATGCAATATTTGAAATCCTGTTGCTGGTGCTCGCCTTCTTCTATTAATTTATGTAAGTGTGTTGTCAATTGTAAACTAAACTTCTATTCCAAAAATAATGCGTGCCAGGTATCCCAGTCCGAACGAGATTAATCCTACTACGGTACTTAAAACCACCATTTCAAGAAAACGCTTTTTAAATGGCTGTTCGTTGGCCACCGAAATATAATAGGTAAATATAAATACAATGAGTATTGAATCGAGAACGGCCCATATTAAACTTCCCCATGGCGAAGCTAAAAGAAGATAAGGAGCTACTAAAAATACAACAGCAAAAATATAGGCTATTCCTGTGAAAATGGCTGATTTTACAGCTCCTTCTTCTTTTCCTTCCGATTTGTTGGAAAGATATTCAGAGGAAGACATCGACAAAGCTCCTGCAATTCCTGCAATAACCCCTGCCAAAGCTACCAGCTGATTGTTTTGAAGCGCAAACGTTAATCCGGCAAGTGTTCCCAGTATTTCAACCAATGCATCGTTAAGCCCCAGTACAATAGAGCCAATATATTTTAGTTTATCTTCATCTATTAATGCAAGAAGTTGGTTTTCATGCATGTTTTCATCTTTCTGAATTATTTTTGCCTCCGGGATTTCTTTGCCTATTTCCCCGTAGTTTATCTGGGCTTTTTCTTCCCCGCGTTCCATGAGTTTTAATCCAAATGTTAAGCCTAGAATACGCGCAATCCAGTAATATTTAAAAATGTCCCATTTGCTGGGTGAAACTTCACGGCCACTGAACTGCATCCATATTTTGTAGTGTCGCAATTCATCTTCTGCAATTTGGTTCAGTACATTTTTGTTGTGTGTACTCTTTATTTTTCCGGCCAGACGTCTGTAAATGTAATATTCTGTAATCTCGTTACGCTGGGCCTGAATGATTTGTTTTCTAACCAGCGGGGTAAGTGATTTTATTTCGGTATTGATTTTCATTCGGCTTTTATTTGAACTTCAATTCAACTTTATAACGTGTGTTTTTAACCAGAGATCTGCTATTTTAACCATTCAAAGGTTACATAATGTTCGGGGTTCATTCCCAGTTTGCGATAGGTTTTATGCGCAGTATGGTTCGATTTGTCTGCATACAGGCGAATGCCATTGAGATTTTCGTTATTCTGCACCAGCTCTTTGATATGTGCATACATTTTACTGTACACTCCTTTTCTCCTGAATTCAGACCGCACATAAACCGATTGTATCCATAAAATTGTTCCGTTGCGCCAATCGCTCCATTCGTAGGTAGTTAGGAGCGAGCTAATAACTTTCCCTTCTGTTTCAGCAACATAATATGAGCCTTTGGAAATATTTTCCAATACTGCAGCAACCCCTTTCTCTACAGTAGGGCGATCCAATTCAATAGATTCTGTTTCTCTGGCCATGGCTAGTTGAAAATCAACAATAAATGCCAGGTCTTTTGTTTCTGCTTGTCTTACAATCATAACTTTCTTAAAATTCAGCTAAAATAAGAATTCCTGTTGTTTTTCTTTTTCTGAAGTGGAAGTATTCACTGTTGTTTCAAAAATTACAGAAGAATCCTTGATTTTGTACAAAAATAAATTGGTTTTTTATGCATTTTTTTATTCTGAGTTATCTTTGTCGTCAAAATTGTAACAGATGGGAATGTTGAAAGTTGTAGTTGCATCAAAAAATCCGGTAAAGGCAGAGGCCGTTTTGCAAGGTTTTTCTTCTTATTTTGATGATGTTCTGGTTGAAAAAGTTGATGTTGAATCTGGGGTATCTGACCAACCATTGACTGATGCAGAAACCCGAAGAGGTGCGTACAACCGTGCTGGAAATGCCCGCAAAAGATTCCCTGGTGCCGATTTCTGGGTTGGTGTTGAGGGAGGCATTCAAAATGGAAATGCTGGGTTAACAGCGTTTGCCTGGATTGTTATTTTATCAGAAAACCAAACGGGAGAAGCACGCACAACAACTTTTTTGTTGCCTGAAAAAGTGGCTAAATTAATTGCACAGGGGTACGAATTAGGTCATGCTAACGATATTATATTTAATCAAACAAATTCGAAACAAAAACAGGGAGCTGTTGGTTTGTTAACCAAAAATAAGTTAACACGTTCAGTATTATACCAACAGGCAGTGCAACTGGCACTGGTTCCTTTTATTAACCCTGATTTGTTTTGATACCTATTTCTTTCTGATTCGATTAATGATTTCTTCAATCTTTATACGTTCTTCCTCTAAAAGAACCAACTGAAGTTTTTCTCCTTCAAGAAGAGTACTGACTTTTGGTCCAACTTCTCCAGTGATAATGGTTGAGACACCCTCATTTTGCAGAAATTTTACCAATTTAATTCCGCTGTTATCCGAATTTTTATATGGATTTTCAATAATGGAAAGTTGATCGTTGGTGGCATTGTATAAAACCACATTTTCACATTTTCCGAACCGAAGATCCAGAAATGATTTCTCTGTTTTTCCTGCTGAAGAAATTGCAAATATTCTACCCATTTTAAAACATTTGTTTGTTTTTGTTAATATAACAATTTAATTCAAAAAAGTTTTAAGATTCATTTATAATTAATTCTTCCCAGTATTCTAATGCGCGTCGGGTGTGAGGGATAACAATTGTTCCGCCTACCACATTGGCTACAGAAAACACTTCGAAAATCTCCTCTGTGGTTACGCCTTTTTCAGCGCATTTTTCAAGATGATACTTAATGCAATCATCACAACGAAGAACCATAGAAGTGGCCAGTCCAAGCATTTCTTTTACTTTGGAACTCAGTGCCCCATCCTGATATGTTAACGTGTCAAGACTATAAATACGTTTCATTACTTTATTGTCTGCTGACAGAATTTTATCGTTCATTTTTGTCCGGTAGGCATTAAATTCATCTATTAATTTTCCCATCTTTTAGTTTTTTTGAATATGTTGATTAAGTACACTTTAAAATTTTTAGCTTGCGAAATTGTAGTAAGAACTTAGCTGCCCGTTACATTTATTTGGCAGGCATATGTTTCTATATAAATTTTCCTTGTAACATTTTTTATGTGACTGCAAAAATAGATGATTTTTAGATTTCTTCTTTTTGAGTTGGCTGAAAACATTTGTTATGTTTGCGGTGTTATTTTTTTTGTAAAAGGTGTTACTTTTCAAGGTGCTTGAATGTAACTATTTGTTTGTCAGTGGATGTTTGTTGTATTCTTTACAGAATGAAATTCTCTGTAGTGTATAAAATAGAAAGTACAATGCAGAATCAATTGAAATAAGAAGAACTATTTAGCACAAATCAAAACACAAATGCGTATGGTGGTGAAGGCAGGTGTAATAGAGCAGCGATTGAGCGAGTTGGAGAAATGGTATGCGGCGAGGCACGGCTCAATTGTAGCTTTTTCCGGCGGGATTGATTCTACGTTGGTGCTTTTTTTAGCGCGTAAATTACAGGGGCGGGAGAATGCTATTGGTGTTATATCTAATTCAGAAAGCCTGAAACAAAAAGATTTTGACCAGGCACGGAGTATTTGTGAACAATTTGATATTCATCTGGAGGTGATAAAAACCAATGAGCTTACTGATGAGCGTTATAATGTGAATCCGGTGAATCGCTGTTTCTTTTGTAAGGAACATTTGTATAGCGACTTGAGTTCTGTAAAAGAGAGATATCCGGATTTTGATGTGCTGAACGGAACAAACTACGATGATTTTAGTGACTACCGGCCTGGTTTACAGGCGGCGGTTGAACACAAGATCCTTTCGCCTATGGCCGACTGCAAAGTAACCAAAACTGAGCTTCGGGAAATGGCGCATTATTTTGGTTTGCCAAACTGGGATAAACCCGCCAGTCCGTGTCTTAGTTCCCGTATCCCTTACAATCATATTATAACACACGAGAAACTTAGGCAGGTGGAAGATGCAGAGAATATGCTAAATGAACTGGGATTTAGCGATGTTCGGGTTCGGCATTATGAAACCTATGGGAAAATAGAAGTTCCTAAAGATGAAGTGGAAAGGCTGATTGTATTACAAGACGAAGTTCGTGAAAGGCTTACGTCTTTGGGATTTGAGAAATGTGTAATTGATACGGAAGGGCTTGTTTCCGGAAAATTAAATAGAGTACTCAAAACTACTGACATTAAAACCAAGTAATTTTTATGCAACGAATATTGTATTATGACTGCTTTGCCGGCATTAGCGGCGATATGAACCTGGGAGCGTTAATTCATTTAGGCGTGGATCCTGAATACCTGAAAAGCGAACTGGAAAGATTAAATATTGAAGGTTTTTCTCTTGAAATAAAAGATGATAAAAGGAGAGGAATTAGTGGTGTTAAGGCAAATGTGGTGATACACGATCCTGAGAATGAGAAACACAGGCATTTACATCATATCGAGAGCTTAATAAATGATTCTGATTTGCCGGAGAGAGTAAAAATAACGGCTCTCAACATATTTCAGCAAGTAGCTGTTGCTGAGGCAAAAGTTCATGATATTCCTATTCAGAAGGTTCATTTTCATGAGGTTGGTGCGCTCGATTCTATCGCCGATATCGTAGGGGCAGCCATTTGTCTTGATTATTTGAAGGTGGATAAAGTAATGGCTTCATCAGTGCAGCTTGGTGGCGGAACAGTGAAATGTGCGCACGGAATTATGCCGGTCCCGGCTCCTGCAACAGCTGAAATTCTAAAGAATATTCCGGTGAAAACCGGCCTTGTACAGTACGAGGCTACTACTCCTACTGGCGCAGCAATACTGGCTGCAACTGTTGATGAATTTACATCCTCATTAAATTTCGATATTAAGAAAACTGGGTATGGACTGGGAACCAAAGATACAGAAGTGCCAAATGTTTTGCGGGTATTTCTTGCCGAGGTAAATGAAGAGAATGATAATCTGATTCAGAGCGATGCTATTTTGCTGGAGTGCAATATTGATGATATGCACCCGGAGAATTATGAGTTTGCAATGGACTTGCTTTTTGATGCCGGCGCCAGTGATGTGTGGATTGAGAATATTATCATGAAAAAATCCAGGCCAGCCGGGAAATTGTGTGTTTTATGTACCCCTGTTGATGCTTTGAAAATGAAGAGAGTTTTATTTAAGCACACAAGCACCATCGGGTTACGTGAAATGACGCTAAAGAAAAATGCGCTTCTCCGTAAGCAGGAGAAAATAAAAACACCTTACGGAGAAGTAAAGGTAAAACAAAGTTTTTATGAAGGCGAGATTGTGAATACCAAAGCGGAGTTTGAGGATTGCAAAAGGCTGGCTGTTGAAAACAATGTTTCATTACAGGCGATTCAGGAATCGGTACTTAAAAGTTTAAATGATGGAGATAACTGAATTACTGGAAAAGTATAAAAGCGGATCGCTGGGATTGGATGAAACATTGGTTTTATTGAAGGAACAGGGAATAGAAGATATTGGTTTTGCAAAGATTGACACCAGCCGGCTAAGGCGAACGGGAATTCCGGAAGTTATTTATTCTTCAGGAAAAACAAAAGAACAGGTTCGGGAGATTGCAGCGCGAATGCACAATTTAGGGATTGATATTTTGGCTACACGTGCCTCCGGGGAAATATTTCAATCTGTAAAAGAAGTTGTAGCTGGCGCTGTGTATAACGAAATCGCAAAAACGATTGTTTTTCATCATCAGCCCCGCCAGCTAAGCGAAAATTACATTGCTGTGGTAGCGGCCGGAACTTCCGATTTGCCAGTGGCTGAAGAAGCTGTTGAAACCGCTCTCTTTTTAGGAAATAAAGTTGAGAGGGTTTACGATGTGGGAGTGGCAGGTATTCATCGTTTATTTAGCCGTTTGGAGATTATTCGGAATGCGAAAGTTATTATTGTAACAGCCGGAATGGAAGGAGCGCTTCCCAGCGTAGTGGGCGGCCTGGTTGCAAAACCTGTTATTGCAGTGCCAACCAGTGTTGGATACGGTGCCAACCTTGGAGGAGTAACTGCTTTATTGGCTATGCTCAATAGTTGTGCTGCCGGAATTAGTGTTGTTAATATTGATAATGGTTTTGGTGCAGCATGTCAGGCCAGTCTTATAAATAAACTGAAGTGAATTTAATCAAATGAATGAATTGTATTTACTCTATTTTACAGCAGCATCTTTAGGGTTTCTTCATACTGTTTTAGGCCCTGATCATTATGTGCCGTTTATTGTTTTGAGTAGGGCCCGGAACTGGTCGAGATCAAAAACGCTTTGGATCACTTTTGTGTCTGGCATTGGGCATGTTGGAAGCTCTGTTATTCTTGGTATCATAGGAATTGCATTAGGGATAAGTCTTAATAAACTTGAGTCGATTGAGGCTTTCAGAGGGGAGATTGTTGGCTGGATGCTTTTTTTATTTGGTGTTACTTATCTTTTTTATGGAGTTTACAGATTTATAAAAAAGAGACGGCACCATCACCATTTCTTTCATTTTTTAATGCCCCGGCGTATTCGAAAAATGCACCATTTGCCAACGAGTGAAAAAGATCTGGATAAAAGCGAAAATACAAACGTTACATTTTGGGTTATCTTTCTCATTTTTGTTTTTGGCCCATGCGAAGTTTTAATCCCAATGCTTATTTTTCCTGCAGCAGAACACAGTGCAGCGGGTATTGCCATGGTTGCTATTGTATTTAGTATTGTTACCATTCTTACCATGCTTTGTATTGTTTATCTGGGGTACAACGGTTCTAAGTTCATAAAACTGAAAAATAAGAGTGAATACATGCATATTGTAGCAGGGGCAATTATTGCGTTTCTTGGCACAAGTATGTTGTTTCTTGGATGGTAGTAGTTTAACGACTTTGGAAGCTTGATTATTATCGCAATAATTTTCCGGGAATATTGGGCTTCTTCCACTCACTTTTTTCTTCCCGTTTATTTCTAAAACTCTTTTTGTTTTTTGTATTAAATTCAATATTGTACTTTTATGGGAGAACAAAAAGGAAGGAACAAAAATGTCAGGTCATAGTAAATGGTCAACCATAAAACACAAAAAGGGAGCTGTAGATGCAAAACGCTCCAAAATTTTTTCAAAATTATCTAAAGAAATTACTGTAGCAGCCAAATTGGGAGGTTCTGATGTTGATGCAAATTCACGTTTACGGCTTGCTGTGCAGAATGCCAAAGGGCAAAATATGTCAAAAGATGTTATCGAACGAGCCATAAATAAGGCGGATAAAGATGCATCAACCTTTGAGGAAGCCACTTTTGAAGGTTATGGCCCCGGTGGGATTGCCATTTTTGTGGAGTGCCTTACCGATAATAATAACCGGACTGTAGCAAGTGTGCGTTCTGCATTTTCAAAAAGTGGGGGCAGTTTAGGAACCAATGGCTCTCTTGGTTTTTTGTTTGAGCGAAAAGGGATATTTGTGATAAGCAACACCGGCAATATAGACATGGAAGAATTCGAACTCGAAATAATCGATGCCGGAGCCGAAGAGTTGGAAGAAGATAATAATTTAATAATAATCACAACGGCACTGGAAGATTTCGGGAGTGTGTCAAAAAAACTTGACGATTTAGAGGTAGAAACGGAAAGCCGGGAGCTGCAGCGAATCCCAAATGATACAACTACGCTTGAAGTTGGCGAAGCACTGAAAGTAATGAAGTTGGTCGAAAAATTGGAAGACGATGATGATGTTCAGAATGTATATCATAATCTCGAAATTACGCAGGAACTGGAAGAAGCTTTAGGCAACGAGTAATATTATTAACAAATAAAACCGGCCGTGCTTTGGGCTAATTGCTAATTCGCGGAAGGCACACAATGGACGGTGGAGAAATCCGTTGTTGTATTAATGGTTTTTGAATTATATTTGCACACTCAATTAGGGAGAATAATGAGGAAATTATTTCTTTTAATCTCAGGACTGTTTTGTTATCAAATGTTATTCGCACAAGTAACATTTCCTGATACCGTGCAACCTGAAAACGACACTCTTTCCATCCTTCAGAATTTACAAGTGAATCAGGATCCCCGTTTAGATAAAATGTTGACGTGGGATATTGAAAACAACAAAAATTTAAATGGAATAGAAGGATATAGGGTAGAAATATTTTTTAGTTCGAAGATGGACGCTTATGAAAAGGCAAGAGAAACCAAAGTGGATTTTCTCTCTAAGTTTCCGGACTATCCCGTACATGTTGTTTTTGTTGCACCAAATTTCCGGGTGCGTGTAGGCGATTTCAGAACAAAAAGTGAAGCCTGGAAACTCTACAAAAAAATTGAGAAGTTATATCCGGCTGCTTTTGTGGTTCGTGGTAAAATAGATTTTCCGGTATTGAAATCATTAAATTATGAGTGAAGCTATAAAGCATGAGTGTGGCATTGCATTAATTCGGTTATTAAAACCACTGTCCTATTATCAGGAAAAATATGGAACCTGGAAATATGGCTTGAATAAACTATATCTTTTAATGGAAAAACAGCACAATCGGGGTCAGGATGGAGCCGGATTGGTGTGTGTGAAAACGAACCTGGATCCGGGGAATACATATATAAGCAGGTTCCGGTCGGTAGAGGCAAATCCCATTAAAGATATTTTTGATAAAGTAAATAAACCCCTGAAGAAGGCAAAAAGGCACCGGGTTGATATCAACGATGTTGATTGGGCTTGTCAAAATTATCCTTTTGCCGGAGAACTTTATTTGGGGCATTTGCGCTATGGTACTTTTGGAAAAAATAGTATCGAGTTCGTTCATCCGGTAATGCGCCAGAATAACTGGAAGTCGCGGAATCTTGTGCTGGCCGGCAATTTTAATTTAACAAATACCGATGAACTTTTTCGGGTTCTGGTAGACTTGGGGCAACATCCCAAAGCTTACACCGATACGGTTACTGCTCTCGAAAAAGTAGGGCATTTTCTGGATGAAGAGAATCAGTTGCTGTTCAGAAAATATAAGAATGAAGGATATAATAATAACGAGATTTCTCCATTAATTGAGAAAAATCTTGATGTTCAAAATATACTGGAAAGAGCTACCAAAGATTGGGATGGAGGTTATGCCATGGCGGGTTTGATTGGTCATGGTGATGCTTTTGTTGTTCGCGATCCTTGGGGAATTCGTCCGGCGCATTATTATTACGACGATGAAATTGTTGTAGTTGCATCTGAGCGCCCGGTTATTCAAACCGTGATGGATGTTGGTGTTGATGAGGTGCATGAAGTTTCTCCGGGCGAAGCGCTTATTGTAAAGAAATCGGGCGAAGTAAAAAAAGAGATGATTCGGGTTCCTCATAAACGTAAATCTTGTTCTTTTGAGCGGATTTATTTTTCAAGGGGAAGTGATAAGAGTATTTATAAAGAGCGAAAAGAGCTGGGAAGATTAATTACGCCTGTTATCCTGAAATCAATCGATTATGATTTTGAAAATACGGTGTTTTCATATATTCCCAACACGGCAGAAACGGCTTTTTATGGAATGATGGAAGGGGTGCGCAATTATCTTGTTGATTGGAAAATTGAAGAAATAAAGAAACGTAATGGTTCGCTTACCAATGAAGAAATTAAGCGGATTATATCGTTTGAGCCCCGAATGGAAAAGATTGCCATCAAAGATGTTAAACTACGAACATTTATTGCCGACGATGCCAGTCGTGATGACCTTGTTGCGCACGTTTACGACGTAACTTACGGGATTATAAAAAACAATGTTGATACTCTGGTGATTATAGATGATTCCATTGTTCGCGGAACAACTTTGAAGAATAGCATTTTGCGAATATTGGATCGCTTACATCCGAAAAAAATAATCGTCGTTTCATCTGCTCCGCAAATTCGTTACCCCGATTGCTACGGAATCGATATGGCACAGCTTGATAAGTTTATTGCTTTTAATGCAGCTATTGCTTTGTTAAAAGATACCGGGCAGGAGAAAGTAATAGAAGATGTATACAGAAAATGTAAAGATCAGGAGCATCTTTCGAAAGAGGAGATGGTAAATTATGTTCGAGAAATTTACCGTTCGTTCACTGCTGAGGAGATTTCTGCGAAAATAGCAGAATTGCTTAAACCTGAAGATTGTGAGGCAGAAATAGAAATTGTTTATCAGTCGATTGAAAATCTGCATAAAGCGTGTCCTAATGATTTGGGCGACTGGTATTTTACAGGGAATTACCCAACGCCTGGTGGTAACCGGGTAGTTAATAGTTCGTTTATTAATTTTGTGGAAGGCAAAAATGAGCGGGCTTACTAGAACCGTTAGCAATTGATAATGCAAGTAAATTTAGAGTACCTCGAAGTTGAATCCTTTCAGGAGTAGTTCCTGGTATTTCTGTTTTTTGAAGCGATAATAAAAGGCACCTTTTTTAGATGTAACTTTCTCTTTTTCATCTAATTTTTCCAGTAATCCCATGGAAAGTAGCTTGCGTCTGAAATTGCGTTTGTCAAATGAGCTTTGATAAATTGCTTCATATAATCCCTGTAGTTGAGGGATGGTGAACTTTTCCGGTAGAAGTTCAAATCCAATAGGCTGGGTCTGTGCTCTGATGCGTAGTTTGCGTAATGCTTTTTCAACCATTTCTGTGTGGTCGAAAATTAGTTCTGGCAATTCAGAAAGAGAAATCCAATAAGCGTCGTGCTTTTTTACCAAATCCTTGTCGGATTCTTTTATTTTTATAAGGGAAAAATAAGCTACGGAAATAATTCGACCTCCCGGATCGCGCTGAGGATCGCCGAAAGTGTAAAGTTGCTCCATATACACATTGCCTAGGCCCGTTAGTGTATTTACGATACGCTTTGCTGCCTCGTCCAGGCTTTCTTCTGCTTGTACAAATCCTCCCATTAAAGACCAGCCTCCTTTGGCTGGTTCAAATCTTCGTTTTAAAATCAGGAGCTTTAGTTCACGCTCGTTTTCATTAAAACCGAAAATGATGGAGTCAACAGCAATCTGTAGCTTTGCGTGTTTTTCGTAAAAATTCATTCGGTGCTATTTCGGAGTCGGCCACTCACTATTGTCGTTTCCTTTTGTTTGTATATAGGTTTCTATATGTCTGTCTCTCTTTACTTCGTAGATGTCTTTAATTGTAACAATTATGCCGGTTTCAAGAACCTCTCCAAATTTTTCATTTACAGCTGTGCCAAATGTTTTCATCGAGGGAGAAAGGTTCATATAAGCATTTACCAATGGAGGGATGTTCTCGTTGTATCGTCTAACGTTCTGTACTAGAATACGATAATCTTCATTGTAGTTCTCCCCGGTGAAAATTTTCCTCATCTGCTCAATGTCATAGTCGAATTCCACAGATTTTTTTGGATAAACCAGATTCTCTTTATCTCTGAAATATTTCTTAAAGAAGTATTGTATCAGGTTTCTCGCATCGTTATGGAAATGCGTATACATGGTTATTTTCCCAAAGAAGTATTTTATTTCAGGATGATCTACTGTTAAAGCACCAAGTCCGTCCCATAAATTATCAAGAGCAAAGAGTGCCTTTGCCCCGGCTTTACTCGATTGATAATCGGGTTGAACAAACGAGCGTCCAAGCTCTAGGGTGTACGGTAAAAAGTCGTCTATAAACGTTTTTGATAGGTGAAATAAACGGGCTGTGGCCAGTTGTACTTCATTGTTTTCATCGATCGCTGCTTCTGTTCCCAGTTGGTATCTGTAGCCACCTAAAATCTCCTTTGCATCCGGATCCCACACAATCAATTGTTTGTATGGTGCAGTGTCGGTTGTATCGTAAGCGTCAATATCAGTCTCTTTTCCTGTTCCTCCACCTGCATCTCTGAAAGTTATTTCCCTTAATCGCCCTATTTCATGCATTACAGAAGGAGAGTCGTGATGGGTGACAATATAAATTTCATTACCTCCTTTATTCGTCTTTCTCATCAACTTGTCAGGAGTTAGCTCAGCGTAAATAGCCTCTTTTGGCAGAGGTGCAATAATATCTTTCATTTTCTACATTTTTAGAAAAACGGAATACAAAGTTAAAAAAATACAATCAAGTTGATTGTGTCTGCTTTTTTAATTTCCTGGAAGATCTTTTTTAGGTAATCTGTATACTATGTTTTTTATGTAAGTAGCCCATTCATCATGTGTTTTACTTTTGTTTAACATGGTGTATGATATTGGATTTCCGAAGTAAATGTTAATCTCGGAATTTCTATGTTTCATCGTTTCATCAGGAAGAAAAAACATTTCAAGGTTCCATTTTATTTTGAAGAACTTTCTCCAGTTTGCCAGGCGATAAAAACGGTTGGAGTTTCTTCCGTCAATAAAAACAGGAATTATGTCTCTTTTGTATTGGACTGCTTTGGTTATAAAATGTTTTTTCCATTCCAGATCTACAATTTTTCCTTTTATTTTTCGGGAAGCAAGTCCCGAAGGGAAAATAAGTATTTGGTCATCGGAGGCGTAAGTTTCGTTTAAAATCTTTGCTGCTCCACGACTATGGCTTCCGTGTTTGTTGATAGGAACAAATAGCGGCTTTAGTTGTGGAATGTTCATTAATATGTCGTTGGTGAGGAACTTGGAGTTTCCCAGTCTTTTGTCTACTGCTCTTAGTAAGAGTAAACCATCAAATCCTCCCAGGGGATGATTGCTGGCAAAAATAAAGCGTCCTTTGGAGGGGACGTTTTCCAGTTCGTGAAGGTGTTCTGTTATATTGAATTCAGCTACAGCTTGATCTATAAAATCAATTCCTGTTAAATGGCCGCTACGTTTTAGTAGGTCATTAACATAGTCTATATGTAATATCCGGTTGATATAACGGTAGATAAAACCTGGAATGATTTTGGCTAAGCGCGGGCTTTTTGAAGCGAAAACTTCACTGATATTGATAGGTTTTATGGTATTTGATGTTTTTTCTTCCACCCTTCCAAATTTTGGCGGCAATTAAATAAAAAATCACCATAAAACAAACTCTGTGCTGATTTATTCTTTGTTTTTTAGGTGATCTATTTTGGCGGTTTTTATACCTAAATTTCATGTTTGAGGTGTGATTTTTTGTGGGTTGAGGAGAGTTATTAACTTCTGTTTATAAAAGGAGGTGTTTGTTTTAATGTGCTGGTTATTTGTGTTTTGTGTATTTGTTGTTTGTGTTTGAGTCGTTTTTTGAACAGTATATTAACACCTTTTTAACAGAAGGTGCCTTTGTAATAAAGTGGAAGGTAGTGGAATGATGTGGAATATTTTGGAATAATTTCTTACTTTTACCGTTACTAAGAAGACACTGGAAGAAATGATTGAATTTACAGGGACATATAACGCAACCATCGATGACAAGGGGCGAATCGTTTTGCCTTCTGTTTTTAAGAAAGAGATGGGTGAGTTGACTTTGAAGCCTTTGATCATTGAGCGTAACTTGTTTAAAGAGTGTCTGGATATTTATCCTGAGAAGTTTTGGAATGATAGGGTTGAGGCCTTTAAGAGTACTCTAGATCCTTTTGATGAGGAGGATGATGAATTTTTGCAATTTTTTTATGAGAATTTTAAAAAAGTAGCGATGGCGCCTAATGGACGCATCAATCTTCCTGTTGATTATTTGGAGTACGGTAGTCTGACGAAAAATGTTTTGCTGATAGGAATGGGCAGTTCTATCCGGCTTTGGGATGTGAAAGAGTACAATAAAACAAAAATGGACAAAGCTACATTTGCAAAGCGATTTAAGGAGAAACGAAAAGGTAAGAAAGAAGAGAAACCAAAAGATAAGCAGGAGGGGAAATGATGGCAGAGTATCACATACCGGTTTTGCCCGATGAGAGTATTGCAGGTTTGAATGTGCATCCGGGGGCTGATGTGGTAGATGCTACTTACGGGGGAGGCGGTCACTCCGGGTTAATTCTCCGGCAATTGGAATCAGGGAGGCTTTTTGCCTTCGATCAGGATGAAGATGCGGCCGGGAATACTTTAGGGGATAACCGGCTTTTTTTTATCCGGCATAATTTCAGGTATCTGCGAAATTTTCTCAGGTACCATGGAGTAGAGCAGGTGGATGCTGTATTTGCTGATCTGGGAGTTTCCTCTCATGATTTTGATGTGGCTGAACGAGGATTCTCTTTTCGTTACGACGGGGCATTGGATATGCGAATGAATCAAAATGCTAATGTTGATGCTGTAAATGTGGTGAATGAATATACTGAAGAGCAACTGGCAGGCATCCTCCGTTTGTATGGGGAGATAAAAAATGCCGGGAAGCTTGCTTCAGAGATTGTAAAGGCAAGAAATCAGCAACCTGTTAAAACTACTTTTCAGTTAAAAGATATTGCTGTGAAGTGCGCTCCAAGGGCTACTGAGAATAAATATCTGGCTCAGGTTTTTCAGGCTTTGCGAATTGAGGTAAATGATGAAATGGAGGCGTTAAGAGAGTTTTTTGAATCCTCGCTGGATGTGTTAAAGCCTGGGGGAAGATTGGTGGTGATTACTTATCATAGTTTGGAAGACCGGTTGTGTAAGAACTTTATGAAGACGGGGAATTTTGAAGGGAAAGTTGAGAAGGACTTCTTCGGAAACCTGGAAACACCTTTTAAAATCATTACAAGGAAGGTAATTACCCCCGGAGAGGAAGAACTGAAACAGAATACACGTGCACGAAGCGCTAAATTGAGAATTGCAGAAAAGATATAAGGTGGCAGAAAAAGCAAAAAATAACAGGAAGCCGGGGGGAATGAAGTCGTTCATAGGAGGGACTATTTTGACTGATGAGCGGATAACAAAGCAGATTCCGTTTTTGATTTTTTTGGCTGCACTGGGCATTTTGTTGATAACCAACAGAAACTGGACAGAAAGAACGATTCGGCAGATTGAGGTATTGCAGGGGAGACTTGACGAATTACGTTCAGAATCGATTACGCTTTCTGCAAAACTAATGGATGCCAGCCGGCCTTCAGAGGTAGAGAAGAGAGTTGAGCAGGCAGGAATTGGGTTGCAGGAACCTGTGACTCCTCCCAGGAAATTAATAGTTGAAAACGAAAATTAAGCATAAGTACTGTGGGAATTCGAAGTTCAATCATATCACGCATTGCTATTGTATATTTTGTACTACTGATTTTTGGTGGAGTAGTTGTATTTAAAGTATTTTCCGTTCAGCAGATTAAAAATGACAGGTGGAAACAGATTGCTGAAAACCTGAAGAACAATACGATAATAGTAGAACCAAATCGCGGGAATATTTGTGCTGATGACGGGAGTGTGCTGGCAACTTCGGTTCCGGGCTATTATGTTCGTATTGATTTGGCTGCTGAAGGTGTGAAAAAAGTATATAGTAAAGAGAGTGATTCGCTTGCTTACTACCTGTCTCATTTTTTTAAGGATGCTTCCCGTGCTGAATACAATCGCAGGTTGAATGAAGCTTACCGGAAAGGAGATCGCGGCTTTATGCTAACACCATGGAAGATTGATTATACAGAACTTCAGCAAGTGAAGAAATTTCCCATTTTACGCAGAGGACGGTTTGGTGGCGGGATGATTATTGTTCAGGAGAATAAACGTCTTTATCCGCTGGGCGTTTTGGCTTTGCGTACCATTGGTGGTTTAAACAAGGGGGCTTATGGTGGTGTGCACGGAAATATTGGTTACACCGGCTTGGAAGGGGCTTTTGAACAATACCTAAAAGGCGAAAATGGAGTCAGTTATAAACAGAATCTTTCCGGGAGGTGGGTAACTCGCACCGAAATTAAGCCAAGTGATGGGATGGATATTATAACCACTATTAATGTGAAGTTGCAGGATATTGCTGAAAGTGCACTTTACGACCAACTGAAAGAAACAAATTCAGATTGGGCAACAGCTATTTTAATGGAGGTAGAGACCGGAGAGGTAAAAGCTATTGCCAATTTGGGGCTCGAAAATGGCGATTATGAGGAGAATTACAATTACGCTGTTGGTCATGCCGGCTGTTATGAACCTGGTTCTACTTTTAAATTGGTTTCCTTGATGGCGGCACTGGATGACGGGCTTGTAGATACCAGTGATGTATATGATACCGGTAATGGCGTATGGAAATATAAAGATCGTACTATTTATGATAGTGACTGGCGTTACGGAGGTCATGGGGAAATGACTGTTAAGCAGATTTTTGAAAAATCATCGAATGTTGGTGTGGCGCAAGTTATTACTTCTTGCTATGGTAAAAATCCAAAAGATTATGTCGACCGGGTTTACAATTTTGGAGTAAATAGACCGTTAGGGCTCGAAATAAAAGGAGAAGGGATTCCGCTTTTTAAATATCCGGGAGATGCCGACTGGTGGGGAACTTCACTGGCGTGGATGTCTTACGGATATGAAACAAAGATGACCCCGCTTCAGATTCTTACATTTTATAATGCAGTTGCCAATAATGGGAAAATGGTAAAACCCCATCTGGTTCGCGAGATTAGCGATAACGGAGCGATGGTTAAACAGTTTAAGCCTGAGGTGATTAATCCTATGATTGCATCAAAAGAAACCATTGGGAAGGCAAAAAAGATGTTAGAGGGTGTTTGTGAAGAGGGAACGGGGAAATCCTTACAAAATCCGTATTTTAAAATTGCCGGTAAAACAGGTACAGCTCAAATTGCAACAGGTACCGGGGGGTATCAAAAAGGAATGTATCTGGCTTCTTTTTGTGGATATTTCCCTGCCGATAAACCCAAATATTCAATGATAGTGACTTTTAATAATCCTAAAGGAGCATATTACGGAGGTTCTGTTGCCGGCCCTGTATTTAAGGAGATCGCAGAAAAGGTTTATGCAATTCAGATTTTAATGGATGAGCAGGATGATAAATCCAACAATAAGAAGGTACTTCCTGAAATTAAAAAAGGGAAGTCGCAGGATATTTTAAAGATAGCAGAAGATTTAAATCTGAAATATGTAAAAGGAATGCCTCAAACTCAACTGGCAAAAGTAATGAGGGAAGGCGAACATGTTGTTTTGGGCGAAAATGAAATTACTGAAGGAAGGGTGCCGGATGTTCGTGGAATGGGGGCAAGCGACGCAGTGTTTTTAATGGAGAATGCAGGTTTACAAGTAAAAATTAAAGGTTTGGGGAAAGTTAAGACCCAGTCGTTAACGCCCGGGACAAAGTATAAAACAGGGCAGACAGTTTACTTGTCGCTAAGTTAGAAGAAAATGAAATTAGAGGAATTAATAAAAAATATTGGCAGCGCGAAGGTTGTGGGGGCAATTGAAAAAGATGTCACCAGTATTGCTTTTGATTCACGGAAAGTGACCAAAGATTCGGCCTTTGTTGCACAGTCAGGTGTACATGTAGATGGGCACCGTTTTATACCGGTTGCCATAGAAAAAGGGGCATCGGTTATTGTTTGTGAAATTCTTCCATCGGAAGAATACAGGGAAGTAACATTTGTTCAGGTGGAAGACTCAAACAAAGTTTTGGGGGAACTTGCTTCTGCTTTTTATGGTTACCCGTCTTCAAAAATGAAAGTAGTTGGAGTGACCGGAACGAATGGGAAAACCAGCATTGCTACTCTGCTGTATCGCTTGTTTCAAAATTTGGGATATAAAGCTGGATTAATTTCAACCATTTCGTACCGGGTGCATAACCGGGAAGAGGTTGCTTCGCATACCACGCCTGATGCTTTGAAGATTCAGCAGTTAATGGCTGAAATGGCTGATGAAGGATGTGCATATTGTTTTATGGAAGCGAGTTCTCATGCCATTCATCAAAGGCGGATTGCGGGAATTGATTTTGCCGGAGGAATATTTACAAATATCACACACGATCATTTGGATTATCACAAAACTTTTGCCGAATATATTAAAGCAAAAAAGTTGTTTTTTGATGAGTTGTCTTCCTATGGTTTTGCTCTTACCAACTTAGATGATAAAAACGGTATGGTGATGCTGCAAAATACAAAAGCCCGGAAGTTGACTTATTCTTTGGGGAAAATGGCCGATTTTCGCTGCAAGGTATTGGAAAGCCATTTTGATGGAATGATGCTAAACATGGCAGGGCATGAAATCTGGACCCGCTTTGTTGGAAAGTTTAACGCTTCTAATTTGTTGGCGGTTTTTGGTACGGCAGTTAGTTTGGGGCAGGATGAAGATGAAGTACTTAAAGAAATAAGTAATCTGGGGCCGGTCGCCGGTAGATTTGATGCAGTGCGTAGTATGGATGGAAAGTTGGCTATTGTTGATTATGCACATACTCCCGATGCTTTGAAAAATGTTTTGGCTGCCATTTCTGAAATCAGGACACGGAATGAACAGGTGATAACTGTTGTGGGAGCTGGCGGAGACCGGGATAAAACCAAACGTCCGGAAATGGCGCAGGAGGCACTGTTGGCAAGTGATAAGGTAATTTTGACTTCAGACAATCCACGAACGGAAGATCCTGCAGAGATTATAAAGGACATGGAAGCCGGAGTTGGGGCACAATATAAAAATAAAGTGGTTTCTATCGTAAACAGAAAAGAAGCCATAAAAACAGCTGTATTACTGGCACAGCCTGGCGATATTATTCTGGTAGCGGGCAAAGGCCATGAAAACTATCAGGAAATTAACGGAGTGAAACATCATTTTGATGATAAGGAGGTATTAAAAGAATATTTTGGAATTGAAGATTAAAGGCAAACACTATGCTCTATTATTTATATGAATTATTGGCTGGTATAGATCTTCCCGGTTTGGGGATGTTTCAGTATATCTCTTTTCGGTCGGGAGCAGCAATTATTCTGTCGCTTTTTATAACTACGGCATTTGGTAAAAAAATGATTCGCTTTTTACAGCGCAAGCAAATTGGGGAAGAAATTCGCGATTTAGGGCTTGAAGGACAGATGCAGAAAAAAGGAACGCCAACAATGGGTGGGATTATTATTCTTTCAGCTATAATTATTCCTACGCTGTTGTTTGCCCGGCTGGATAATGTCTATATTCTTTTAATGTTAACTACAACTGCTTTTCTGGGGTTGATTGGTTTTATTGACGACTATATTAAAGTATTCCTGAAGAACAAAGAAGGATTGGCTGGTAAATTTAAAATTTTGGGGCAAGTAAGCCTTGGATTGTTTGTTGCAGCCACACTCTTTCTAAGTAACGATGTAAAAGTACGTCAGCATTTACGCGATGCCGATGGTAAGGATTTGCGAGAGATTGTAGTTGATCCGGAAACAGGTGAGCAAACCTTGCAATTTGTTACCGAAGATGTTAAGTCGACCAAAACCACCATCCCGTTTGTAAAAAGAAATGAATTTGATTATGAGTGGTTGGTAGCTTTTGCCGGAGATGCTGCATCGTGGCTGAAGTGGATTGTATATGCCATTGCCATTATTTTTATAATTACTGCTGTTTCCAATGCAGCCAATCTTACCGATGGAATTGATGGGCTGGCAGCCGGGACTTCGGCCATTAGCGGTGTCACGCTGGGGGTGCTGGCTTATGTAAGTGGGAACATTATTTATGCCGATTATTTAAATATAATGTATATACCCAATATTGGAGAGCTTACTGTTTTTGTAGCTGCTTTTATTGGGGCAACTGTTGGGTTTTTATGGTATAATTCTTACCCCGCACAGGTTTTTATGGGCGATACAGGAAGTTTGGCGCTGGGGGGAATCCTGGCTGTTTTTTCTGTTATTATTCGCAAAGAAATACTTATCCCATTGTTGTGTGGAATTTTTCTTGTCGAGAATTTATCTGTAATGGTACAGGTTGCCTGGTTTAAATATACCAAGCGAAGATTCGGAGAGGGAAGACGTGTTTTCTTAATGAGCCCCATTCATCATCATTTCCAGAAAAAAGGAATTCCGGAAGCTAAAATCACAACCCGTTTTTGGATTGTCGGAATTTTTCTGGCTGTAATTACAATCGTAACATTGAAAATGAGGTAGATGAAAGATAATCTGGTCATATTGGGTGCTGGTGAGAGCGGTGTTGGCGCTGCCATTCTTGGTTTAAAGAAAGGGTTCAGTGTGTTTGTTTCCGATAAAGGGAAAATAAAAGAGAAATACAAAAACGTTCTTTCTGATTTTGAAATTGAATTTGAAGAAGGAAAGCATTCTGAAGAAAAAATCCTGACAGCCGGTATAGTAGTGAAAAGTCCGGGTATTCCGGAAACAGCGCCGTTGGTAGTTCAGCTTAAGGAAAAAGGTATTCTGGTGATTTCTGAAATTGAATTTGCAGGAAGGTATAATAAAGCAAAAACCATTTGTATTACAGGTAGTAACGGGAAAACCACTACCACTTTGCTTACCTATCATATTTTGAAAAATGCTGGAGTAAAGGTTGGCCTTGCCGGAAATGTGGGGAGTAGTTTTGCGCGTCAGGTGGCGGAAGAAGATTTTGATGTATATGTAATTGAACTGAGCAGTTTTCAGCTCGATGGCATGTTCGATTTTAAGGCTGATGTGGCAGTATTGCTAAATATAACCCCCGACCATTTGGATCGGTATGCCTACAACATGCAAAACTACATAGATTCAAAATTTCGGATAACTCAAAATCTTACGGAGGCTGAATGCTTTGTCTACTGTTCTGACGATGAGATTATTCAAAAAGAACTAGAGAAAAGAGAAATAATATCAAAGACTGTTCCTTTCAGCCTCGGGAAACCAGGAGAAACAGGGGCAGGAATAGAAGGAGATCGGATAATTATAAATTTTAACAAAAAACAATTCAGCATGTCTATACTGGATTTATCATTACAAGGGAAGCACAATACTTACAATTCAATGGCGGCTGGAATTGCAAGTATGGTTTTTGAGATTCGCGACCAGCAACTGAGAGAGAGTCTGTCAGATTTTAAAGGAGTTGAGCATCGGCTCGAACGGTTTTTGAAAGTACATGGGATTGAGTTTGTAAATGATTCGAAGGCTACCAATGTGAACTCCACATGGTATGCACTGGAAAGCGAAAGTATTCATAAACCCATTGTTTGGATTGCCGGAGGAATAGATAAAGGCAATGACTATTCAATGTTGAACGAGTTGGTTCGGGAAAAGGTGAAAGCCATTGTGTGTTTAGGTAAAAACAATGAGAAATTACATACCGCCTTCGATAATATTGTAGCCAATGTTGTTGATGCTTCGAGTATGGAGGAAGCGGTAAAAGCTGCTTACTATCTGGCCCGGAATGGCGATACTGTGTTACTCTCGCCGGCATGTGCCAGTTTCGATTTGTTCGAAAACTACGAAGATCGTGGAATGCAATTTAAAAGAGAAGTAAGGAATTTGTAAAAATGGAATTTGCAGGCCGGAAAATATTCAGGGGAGACAGAGTAATCTGGATTGTGCTGTTATTGCTGTCTATGTTGTCGTTGTTGATTGTTTACAGTTCAACAGGGGCATTGGCTTATCGTCAGGCTTCAGGGAATACGTTGTATTATCTTGTTAGACAATTGTTTTTTCTTGCCGCTGGTTTTGGCGTTATGCTATTGATGGTAAATGTTATTCCTGTAAAAATATATTCCATGTTGGCCAATGTGCTGTTGTATGTTAGCATTGCTCTTCTTTTGGTAACAGCCGGATTAAAATTTGCCGGAGTTGTGCAGGGGAGCGGGCGTACCCTTGGTTTAGGCTTTATTACTTTTCAACCTGCTGAGTTAGCGAAAATTTCACTGATAATGTTTACTGCCAAAGTTTTGGGGAAGAAGCAAAAAACCAAAAGTGATCTTTTCAGGGCTTTTAAACGTATTATATTCTTTACTGCAATTGTTTGCGGGTTAATCTTTTTATCCGATTTCTCTACGTCGGCCCTGCTTTTCGCTACTATTATGACAATGATGTTTATTGGCCGCATTCCTTTAAAATATCTATTGCTGGTAGTTGCTGTTGGTGTTGGTATGGTAGTCGCTATCTATCTTGTGGCAGATTTAATTCCCGGTTCGCCAGCTAGGGTACAAACCATTAAGGGCCGTATTGATCGTTTTATTAATGGAGATCCAAATTCAGAAAAAGGTATTACACAGGCTGATTATGCCAAACTGGCTATTTATGAGGGGGGGATTTTGGGCAAGGGGCCAGGACATTCTGATGTAAGTAATTATATGGCAGCTGCCTATAACGATTTTATTTTTGCAATTATTGTCGAAGAATATGGCTTGCTTATAGGAGCAGGCGTTATTTTTCTGTATCTGATATTTTTGTTTAGGGGAGTGGTTATTGTGCGACGGGCCACCCGAACATTCCCGGCCTTTTTGGTTACCGGGCTTACGTTGCTTTTAGTCTATCAGGCCATGATAAATGTTGGTGTTTCCAGCGGAACTTTACCTGTTACCGGGCAACCATTGCCATGGGTAAGTCTTGGGGGAACTTCCATGCTTTTTACATCGATTGCGTTTGGGTGTATTTTAAGTGTGAGTTATCAGAATCAGGTTGACCACGAGATTCAGGAACAGCCTGTTCAGGTGAATGCACCTGACGAAGATTATGAAATGGAGAAATAAATGAAAATTGAACGAGTAATATTAAGTGGAGGTGGAACCGGCGGGCATATTTTCCCGGCATTGTCCATCGCAAATGAAATACGGAAGCGGAATCCGCAGGCCGAGATTTTGTTTGTAGGGGCTTTGGGAAGAATGGAAATGGAGCGTATTCCCGCTGCCGGTTACAAAATTGTCGGGCTTCCTGTTATGGGGTTTCCCCGTAAACCAGGGCCTCAGATGATTACCTTTTTTGTTCATTTAATGAAAAGTGCCTCGATGGCACGGAAAGTTGTAAAAGAATTTAAACCTCAGGTTGCTATTGGGGTAGGTGGTTTTGCCAGTGGCCCGTTATTAAGGGCTGCAGCAAAATTGAAAATGCCAACGCTTATTCAGGAACAGAATTCATATGCAGGAATTACGAATAAATTGCTAAGCAAAAAAGTGAAATCTATTTGTGTAGCCTACGATAAAATGGAACGCTACTTTCCGGCAGAGAAAATTGTTTTTACCGGGAACCCTGTGCGCGAGAATTTAATTGAAGCTTTGCCGGATAAAAAGGAAGCTTTTGATTATTTTGGATTAAAACAAGGTGAAAGGGTAATCCTGATTGTAGGTGGTAGCTTGGGAGCACGTTCGGTAAACAATGCAGTAATGAATAACCTGGAGTTTATTGCCGGTTCGGGAGTGCAGGTTATTTGGCAAACAGGAGCTATTTACTATGAGCGCATTCTGGAAGAGATAAAAGGAAAGCAACCGGATAATTTGAAGGTGCACAAGTTTATTTCGCGTATGGATTTGGCTTATGCCGCTGCCGGGATGATAATTTCCAGAGCTGGCGCCGGAACAATTTCTGAGTTGTGTTTGGTGGGAAAACCAACCATTTTGGTGCCTTCCCCCAATGTGGCAGAAGATCACCAGACAAAAAATGCAATGGCATTGGTTGAAAAGAATGCCGCGGTGATGGTGCCTGATTCGGAAATAAATGAAAAACTTTTTCCCGAAGCTATCCGGGTAATTCAGGATGAAAAATTATGTCAGGAATTGTCGGCAAAAATAAAAACGCTGGCAAAACCCGATGCAACAAAAAATATAGTTGACGAAGTAGAAAAACTGTTGGTGAATGGATAACCTAAAAAATATAAAGAATGTGTACTTCCTCGGTATTGGAGGAATTGGAATGAGTGCACTGGCCCGTTATTTTAAATACACGGGAAGAAATGTGGCCGGGTATGACCGTACGCCAACTGCCTTGACAAAAGCATTGCAGGAAGAAGGAATTGATGTTCATTTTGAAGATGATATTCGTTTTGTTCCAAAGAAATGGAATCCGGCAGAAACGCTCGCTGTATTTACACCGGCATTGCCTTACGAACATAAGGAGCTTTCCTGGTTTAGGGAGAAAACGATAGGCTTGTTAAAAAGGGCAAAAGTGCTGGGGCTGGTTTGCAACGAAAAAAGTGGAATAGCCATATCTGGCACACATGGGAAAACTACAGTTAGTACCATGACGGCAAATATTTTGCATCAAACCGAAGAAGGGTGTGGTGCATTTTTGGGCGGAATTTCGAAGAATTTTGGAACTAATTTATTGTTGCCTAAAGACGATTCTCCCTGGATTGTTGCTGAAGCCGATGAGTTTGATCGTTCTTTTTTGCATTTGCAGCCACAACTGGCATTAATAACTTCTATTGATGCAGACCATCTGGATATTTATGGTGAAAAGGATAAAATTGTAGAGTCGTTTGAGAAATTTATATCGCAGATAAAACCGGGAGGTAAACTGGTTGTGAAGCAAGGCGTGGAAATCGACACTGTGAAGCATACAAAAGCTGAAGTATTTTCATATGCGTTAACAGGAGATGCTGATTTTACTACCGTTGATTTGAATTTAGATACCAAGGCCGGATGTTACCGGTTTGGCATCAAAACGCCGGAAGGTGTTATTTCGGATTGTGTAATGCATTATCCGGGGTTGGTGAATGTGGAGAATGCCATAGGGGCAGCTTCACTGGCATTTTTTGCTGGCGCTTCTCTTAATGAAATAAAGGCCGGTTTGGAAAGTTATCAGGGAGTGGTGCGTCGTTTCGATGTAAAGTACAATGGCAAAGAGCAGGTTTATATTGATGATTATGCTCATCACCCGGAAGAATTGAAGGCCGTTATTTCTTCAGTAAAAGCATTGTATGGCAAACGAAAAGTAACGGGTATTTTTCAGCCACATCTTTATTCGCGTACACGCGACTTTGATGCTGAATTTGCAGCCAGTCTCGATTTGCTCGATGAAGCGATTCTGGTGCCTTTGTATCCGGCTCGGGAAGAGCCCATTCCTGGGGTCTCTTCTGAAATCATCTTGAATAAGATGATATTGGAAAACAAGCACCTGATGGAAAAGGAACAGGTAGCTGAATATCTAAAGAAAGCAGATACGGAAGTAGTGTTAACAATGGGGGCCGGAAATATTGATGGTATTGCTGATGATATTATAATTGTATTAAAAAGTAAAAACTAATGTTGCGGAAGTTGCTCAAATTAGCAGGATATTTGGGGTTCGTGATATTTCTGATTATCACGCTGGCTTTTACTTCATATGAAAGTAAAAATATTCCGTGCCGCAATATCGAGATTGAATTTGGCAACGATGAGTTAATTCAGTTGAGTAAATCAGAAATTACCCGCATGGTTAAAGTAGCGGATAAAGATATATCGGGTAAGAAGCTGGAAGATATCAACACGGAAATAATTGAAAAAGAAGTAGAGAAAAATCCGGTTGTTTTAAAGGCAGAAGTGTATAAGGTCGTGGCCAAAGACACCTCTTCATATAAAGGGGTTGTTACTGTAAGAGTAAAACACAGGAGGCCTATGGTTCGTGTAATGTCAGAATCGGGAAGTTATTATCTTGATAAGTTTGGAGGAAAAATCCCTGTATCGATTCATTACGCAGCCAATGTCTTGGTGGCAACAGGATATTTTTCAGAAAAGTATGCAAAAGAAGAGTTGTTGCCATTTGTGCTTTTTGTTGAGAATGATGAATTCTGGCGAGCTCAGGTGGAGCAGGTTCATGTGGAAAAAAACGGAGATGTAATTCTGACCCCGCTGGTGGGTGATCAGGTTATTGAATTAGGGAAACTTGATAATTTCGAAGAGAAATTGAGAAATATGAAAGCCTTTTATAACCAGGTGTTGGCAAATAATAACTGGGATAAATATGAAAGGATAAGTTTAAAGTATAAAAATCAGGTAGTAGCAAAAAAGAGATAAAATATGGCTTCAAGAAGTAATCTTTCGGTTGTTATTGACATAGGCACGTCGAAAATTGCAGCATTAGCCGGTCGAAAAGATGAGAACGGCAAAATTGAAATTGTAGGAATGGCACAAACCCCCGCCAAAGGCGTGAAGAGGGGAGTGGTTTTTAACATTGAAGAGCTCGCCGCTGCAATTAGTCAGGTGGTGGAGGCACTTGAAAAGCAGACGGAGGAAGATATTACAAAAGTGAATGTTGCCATTGCCGGACAGCGCGTGAAGTTGGAGGAGTACAAGGGCTATCGGTTTACTTCCGACGAAGGTGTGGTTACGCGTTTCGATTTGAACGAATTGCACAACGAAGCCAGAAGCCACAAAGTGGAGCAGGATTATAAAATTCTGCACGTTATTCCACAACAGTTTATTGTTGACAATGAAATTACGGAAATGAGCCCGGTGGGAATCACCGGTCGTAAACTCGAAGCTAATTTCAAATTAGTAACAATTCCGGAAGTTCAGTTATTAAATATTCAGCGTGTTTTTGATCGTGCAGGTATTGAACTTGGTGAAGTAACACTTTCTACGCTGGCTATTTCTGAAGCAGTTCTTACTGAAGATGAAAAGGAAATTGGTTCAGTTGTTCTGGATATTGGAGCCGGAACCTCAAAGCTTGCCGTATATTACGGCAACGTAATGATGCACACAGCCGTTATTCCGTTTGGTGGGAATGTGGTAACCAACGATATTAAAGAAGGTTGTGCCATTCTCGCTAAATGGGCAGAGAAATTAAAGGTAAGTTATGGGCAGGCATTAGGTGATTTTGCTGATGAGCAGAAGGTTGTAACTATTCCCGGACATAGCGGCTGGGAACCTAAGGAAATTTCTTTTAAAAGTTTGGCTTTTATTATCCAGGCACGGCTGGAAGAAATTATTGACAATGTTTATTACCATATCGAAAAGTCAGGAATTGGAAGTCAGTTGGGATCCGGAATTGTAATTACCGGAGGAACTTCAAACCTGAATAACATTGTTTCGCTGGTAAAATTCAGGACAGGAATGGATGCCCGAAAAGCTTTTTCTGTTATTCATCCGTCAAACAGGCGAAAAGATTTTCAAACACACGAATATTTAACTGCGCTGGGTTTGTTAAAAATGATGCTGGCTGGTGTTGCCGTTCCTGAACCGGAGCAAGTGAAAGAGAAGAACAAAAAGGCAAAGAAAAAAAGAGATAAAAGTGGTATGTCTCCCTGGATAAAAGTAGTACAGGGAGTACTTGATTATATCGACGACGATAACGACGATCTAGCAATGAAATAAAATGAAACGATATGACCGATGAATTAGTAAACTTTCAGTTTCCAAAGGCTTCGTCTTCTATCATCAAAGTAGTTGGAGTAGGTGGCGGCGGTTGTAATGCTGTTAATCATATGTATGAGGAAGGCATAACCGGTGTGGATTATATTATCTGCAATACCGATTCCCAGGCTCTGGAGTCAAGCCCTGTCCCGATTAAAATTCAGTTGGGGGTAACACTTACCGAAGGTCGTGGTGCCGGAAACCAACCGGAAATGGGAGAGGAAGCGGCTCGTGAAAATTACGAGGATATAAGAAGGGTTCTGCAGGATAACACAAAGATGCTGTTCATTACGGCCGGAATGGGTGGAGGTACCGGCACTGGTGCTGCCCCGGTAATAGCTCAGTTGTCACGTGAGCTTGATATTCTTACTATTGCTGTAGTTACGATTCCGTCTCCGGCAGAAGGTAAGAAACGTTTTGGACAGGCGATGAAGGGGATTAAAAAACTCGGAGAATATGTAGACAGTATGTTGGTAGTCAGCAATCAGCGATTGCAAAATATTTTTGGCGATTTACCTGCCAGGCAAGCTTTTAAAATGGCAGATAATATTGTTACCACAGCCGTAAAAGGAGTGGCCGAAATTATTACTGTACATGGAAATGTAAACATTGACTATACGGATGTTCACACGGTAATGCACGACAGCAAAGTGTTTATTATGGGAACCGGTTTTGCTACCGGAGAAGGCCGTGCAATGGATGCCGTGAACCAGGCTTTGGAATCGCCGTTGCTTGATAGTAACGATATTCATGGAACTAAGAATATCTTATTGAATATTATTTCGGGAAAAGAGGAGATACGAATTGGTGAAATTGGAGAGATTATAGAAACCCTTCAGGAACGAGCAGGGCAAGAGGCTGATATTATCTGGGGAAATGGCTACGACGAGTCGTTGGGAGACAGAATTAGTGTAACTATTTTGGCTACCGGTTTTGTAACCAACCCAAATCAGATACTTCAAACCAAAAAGGAACCTGAGAAATATCTTTTGAAAGAAGAGGTTGAAGAGGAGGAAGAACAAATGCAACGGGAACCGGAGTTGGAAGAGGTAGTTGCTCACCAACCAAAAGATGATAAAGAAAGGTTTATTTTAACCGATGACGATGAGGGAGACGAGGATGAATTTCAACCAGAAGTAAAGGAGAAGGTTGCAGAACATCCAAAAAAGACACATATTTCAAATCCTTTTTTTTCCAGAAGAAAAAAGAGAGAATCTAAAAAGAAAACAAAATCTGAAGAAGCTATACCTGAACCCAGTATCGATAACTGGTTTTACGAGAATTTTGGAATTGGAAAGTTATTTAAAGATGATGACGATCAGCCGATGGATGGATAAGTCCCGGTAAACACTTTAAAAAAGAGTATTATGACAGAGAATATGGCAAATTTTTCATTCCCTGACAATAAGGGTGCAGAGATAAAAGTTGTCGGTGTTGGAGGAGGTGGCGGCAACGCCGTTAACCACATGTTCAAGCAGGGGATTCGCGACGTCGATTTTGTTATTTGTAATACGGACGCGCAGGCGCTTGATGCCAGTCCTATTGCTTTAAAAGTGCAGTTAGGTTCCTCTTTAACAGAAGGAAGGGGAGCCGGGAATAAACCCGAAAAAGGGAGAGAGGCAGCTCTTGAAAATATTGAAGATGTGAAGCAAGCCCTCGGCGAAAATACAAAAATGGTATTTATAACCGCAGGAATGGGCGGTGGAACCGGTACCGGCGGGGCTCCTGTTATTGCAGAAGCTTGCAGGGAACTTGGTTTTCTAACCGTTGGGATTGTTACTATCCCTTTCAGAAATGAGGGGAGGCGCAGAATAAAACAAGCCATTGAAGGAATTGAACTGATGGAAAAGTTTGTTGATTCCCTTTTGGTGATCAACAATGAACGTATCCGGGAAATGTATGGCGATTTTGGTATTTCTGAAGCGTTCTCAAAGGCAGATAATATTTTGGCAACGGCTGCAAAAGGAATTGCTGAAATTATTACTGTTCCCGGATATATTAACGTTGACTTTGCCGATGTGGAAACAGTTATGCGTCACAGTGGACTGGCGGTGATGGGAACTGGCATCGCTTCAGGCGAAAACCGTGCAGAAAAAGCGGTTGAAGAAGCGTTGAACTCTCCATTGCTAAACAATAATGATATCAGAGGAGCGAAAAATATTCTGCTCAATATTACTTCTGGTAGTCAGGAAGTAACCATGGATGAAGTAGGAAGGATTACCGATTTTGTACAAAACAAAGCCGGTTTTGATGCCGACCTGATTTGGGGAAATGGTAAAGATGAAGAGTTGGGAGAAAATATGTCGGTTACAATTATTGCCACAGGGTTTAGCGCCAGTAGTATTCCTAAAATTTCAGGAAATCAAAAAGTAGAAAAAGAAACGCATCATTTGGATGAGGATATAGAGCCGGAGCCGGTGACTCACGCTGTTCATAATAGGGTACATGAACAGGGGCATTCTTTTAAACCAATGAATCAGAAAGTGATTGAATTTGATGTAGAGGAAGAGAAGAAAAAGGAGAAATCGGAATTTGAAGCATTATACCCGGAAACTTCTAAAGAGAGGAGTGTTGAGAATAACGAAGAACAAAAGAGCAAAGTTGTTGATTATTCATCAATGAGTGATGAGGATATGGATGAATTGGAAAATATTCCAGCATATAAACGCAGGCAATTACGCATGAATGATCCCCAGTACAAAAAGAAAATGTCGAATTATTCAGTAACCAAAGACAACCGGATTGCAGATAAAAATTCGTACCTTCATGGACAGGTCGATTAATAAAAACATAAAAAAATGACACTTACCGAAAGGATTAATGACGACATAAAAACGGCAATGAAAGCCCGCGAAAAAGAGAAGCTGGAAGCTTTGCGGAACATAAAAAAAGTGATGATTGAAGCTAAAACAGCAAAAGGGGCAGGTGCTGATTTGACTGATGACGAATCGTTGAAAATTATTTCTAAGCTGGCAAAGCAGGGAATGGATTCTGCTGAGATTTATAAAAGTCAGGGACGAGAGGAATTATATGAACAGGAAATGGCGCAAGTTGCTGTTTTTGAATCATATCTTCCTGCTAAGTTTTCAGATGAAGAATTAACTGCTGCAGTACAGGTAATTATCGAAAAAACAGGAGCTTCAACGATGAAGGATATGGGGAAGGTAATGGGGCTTGCGAATAAAGAACTTGCAGGGAAGGCCGATGGAAAAGATATTGCGGCAAAAGTAAAAAATTTGTTACAGTAGCCGGCACATGTACAATTAATCGTAGATGGTCTTAAAATTGATAGATAGGCAAGGGTTTTTACAGCCCTTGCTTTTTTGTTCAATTTGTATTATTATTCATCTTCGTCAGAAATCTGATCGGCCACATGATCCAAATCAGCATACTTATCTTCGTAGTCTTGCCTTACATCTGTTTTTAAGAATCCGTCGTCATCAAAATCATCGTCTTCATCAACTATCTGAACAGCTTCGTTTTCAGTCATACGGAGCATGTAGTATTTGTCTTCAGTTTCAAAAGGAAGTGCAGTAATTTTAATGCCATTTTTATCAAAAAAATGGATGAGGTTGTCGGCAAATCCGTCAGCATAAACAAGCTTGATTTGTTCTTGTAAAGCTTTATCCAGCTTGTTATAATCTTTTATTACCCTTGGTTTATTGGGTGCCATAATGAAATAGTTAAAATGTTGTAATTTAGTGTCTTGCTAATTCGAGTTCTTTTACTCGCTATTTTTTCGTCCGTAAATGTTTTGGTCTCTTTTTCATTAGAATGAACACAACAAATAAATGTTTTAGATTTGATATTTGCAACAGTTAATTCATGTTTTTTTTCGTTTTATGTTGCCATAAATACAATTTGAATCGTTGCAGCGGCGGCACTGGTAGCCTACTTTTTTCATTTTCTGGCCAATACCGATTATTCCGCTAACCGATTTAATCGGGTTCATCAACATTGAGTGAGTAAGAGAAATATCACAAAAGCCGACAGGAAATAGTGCAAATATTTTTTCTTGGTCGGTGATATTCCAGTTACAATATCCGGGAGAATATCTGTCTGAAATAAGCATCCCGGTGTCTGCCAGCTCTTTTTGCAATTCTAATTCAATTTTGTCCATCGCCTTATCAACTGTAATGGAGCCAATAACATCAAAAACGTAACCTTGCAGTGTTTCTCCTTTGGATGTAAGTTGTTGTGCTTTTTTCGATATGGCTTCTCCTGCAGTACAGAGAAACAATGCGGCAGATGTAGCATTTCTTAATTGTGTTGTAACTACTTTTGCAGGAAAGAAAGTTTGATTATTTATTTGAATCGATTGCTTCTCAGTGTGCACTTTAACAGAATCAAATATTTGAATTCCCCCGCTAATTTGACAGAATTGGGGAGCTTCATCCATTCCCTGTTGTATTATTTCAGGAAATGGCTCAGGAGCCAGACCTTCTTCAAAACCCATGAAATCTAGTACTTCATCACAAGACACTGAAAGTTCTTCAAATTGAAAGTGGTACGTTTTTATCATAACAAAGTGATCTCTTGTGCTGAAAATACAATTTATTTTGTTTGGCAAACTAAAAAAAGGGAACTGCATTTTTGCAATTCCCTTTTTTGGCCGAAGACAGGTTTGCCCTATTCTTCGGAAATAACTATTTTTTCAATTACATCGCCTTGCCTGATGTTGTCAATAACTTCTATACCTTCATAGATTTTTCCAAAGCAAGTGTGATGTCCGTCAAGATGTTTGGTGTTTTCGCGGTTGAAGCAAATAAAAAACTGAGAGCCACCAGTATTTCTTCCCGCATGAGCCATAGATAATACCCCTCTGTCATGATATTGGTTATCTCCATCCAATTCACATTTGATAGTGTAACCTGGGCCGCCTGCGCCCGTTCCGTCGGGACATCCGCCTTGAATAACGAAATTAGGTATTACACGGTGAAAAGTAAGACCATCGTAAAAACCTTCTTCAGACAGTTTGATAAAATTGGCAACTGTTCCGGGAGTGTCATTTTCGTAGAATTTTACTTTCATAATCCCTTTTACAGTATGAATTTCTGCAACTTTCATTTTTCAAAATTTAATATTCGGGCACAAATGTAGAAAAACTTACCGTAATTCATAGGCGAACTCTTGCAGTATAATTTTGAGATTTCTATCTTTAGCGCCAATTAAACGTAAAAATATCTAAACCAAAATGAACATGAAGTTGAACGGAAGACAGACCAGAAAAGAATTTATTCGGCATTTGTCTTTAATAACCGGAGTAGCAGCGCTTCCCGGAAGCTTGCTTAGTTCGTGTGTTAGCAAACCAGGTTCAAAAATGAAATTGGGAATGGTAACATATCAATGGGCAAAAAACTGGGATGTTCCTACGATAATAAAAAATTGTACCGAAACGGGGATATTGGGAGTAGAATTAAGAGTGCAGCATGCTCATGGTGTAAATTATAATATGACCGCCAGCGAACGAGCTGCGGTGAAAAAACAGTTTGATGATAGCCCTGTTGAGATCGTTGGAATGGGAACAAACGAAGAATATCATTCAGTAGACCCCGATAAACTGAAAGCAGCTATTGAAAATACAAAGAAGTGGTTGCAGCTGAGTAAAGATATTGGTGGTTCTGGTGTAAAAGTGAAGCCCAATGCTTTTCCCGAAGGGAGATCAAAGGAAGAAACGATTGAACAGATTGGAAAATCTTTGAATGAGCTGGGCAAATATGCGTTGGATATGGGGCAGGTTATTAGGCTGGAAGTGCATGGAAGAGAAACACAACAGCTACCCAATATTAAGGCCATTATGGATTATGTGGACAATAAAGGAACCCGGGTTTGCTGGAACTGTAATGATGAGGATTTAATGGGAGAAGGGCTGGAGTATAACTTTAATTTGGTAAAAGACAAGTTGGGCGATACTTGCCACGTAAGAGAATTAAATGTGGGGGATTATCCATATCAGCAGTTAATGGATTTATTTGTAGGAATGGATTACAATGGCTGGATTTTGTTGGAATGCCGTACAGATCCGGCTGATAAAATTGCTGCATTTAAGGAACAAAACGCTGTTTGGCAAAAAATGATTGCTAACGCACAGGAGAAAATATAAAAAGAGGCCACTTTAGCTCAGTTGGTAGAGCAGCTCATTCGTAATGAGCAGGTCGCGGGTTCGAGTCCCGTGAGTGGCTCTGATTAAAATATATGGAAATGCCTGAAGTTAATGCTTCGGGCATTTTTGGTATAAGCACATTAAATTGTGTTTGAGAGAAAATTGAGGGATCAGGGGGCTCGTTTTGTTAACTGTTATGCTCCTCCCAATGAAAGTGCAATAGATACGCCGATAAAGGTTCCGATAATGTACCCCAGTATTCCAACCAGAATTCCGGGAGTAACAAGTTTCTTTTGACCTAGTGAAGCAGCCATTGGCGCGGCAACTGAGGGGCCCATTATATTTGCAGCCGATGAAATTATTACTTCATATACATCAAGCTTGAATAAACGAGCCAGTGCCAGTAGAAATATAAAATGGAATAACATAATGGTTAAGTAGAACGCCAATACCGGAAGGCCGATGTGTAGAATTTCCTGAAGATTGGTTGCAGCTCCTACTACTGCCAGAAAGATGTACATCATCCATAACCCAACAGAAAAAGCAGTCTCCTCCAGTGCTTTTAATTTCTTAGGAAAAACATTGGCTACTACAATTGAAAATATTGTGATTATCAGTATACTCAGGTTTAGGTAGGTATGGAAAATGCTTTGAATATAGGGTGCAGCCATAGCTCCTGTGCCAGCAATTGCTATTGCAATAAAAATGGAAACAGCTATTCGCTCAAGTGTTATAGGATTCTTTGTCTCCCTCTTCTTTGTCTCCCCCATATCTTCTTCTTTTCGGGGCTTGGTTTTATTGAAAAAGCGTTTTAGTAAACTCAGCGAAGGAATCAGGAAAAGTAGTAGCACATATAAGTTTGCCGCAAAATTATCAATAGCAAGTGTTGCTGTAAATAATGGATTGGTACTAAAATTTAGGATTTCGGCAGTGGCAATAAAATTCACACTTCCACCAATTAACGTTGCTGCAATTACTCCTGCGGTGTCGGAGGAGCCAGCTCCTAAATCAATAAAATAATATGCCAGGTACGACCCCAATACAATGCCTATCGCTCCAATGATGTATGCAACAAGTAACTTCCCGCTTTCCTTTACAATCTTCACAAGATTTGAACTAAATAACATAAGAGGGATTGCAATGGGGATAAAGTAATCGAAAATCATGGAATATACTTCCACCTTAATTGTTGGATCCGATGCAACCGGAACAACTCCTGCCATTGATAATACCGACATTGAAATCATCGTAACCAGGATTCCCGAAACTTTACCAAACCACTTTTTGTGTTCTGAGTAAATTCCAAAAGCTGCGGCCCCGGTAATAATAAGCAGTAAAACGAGATGATTTTCCGGTGCTATCAATGCATTCATTTCTTGTTGTATTTTGTAACAAATTGCAAATATACCTTGATTTTGTAAGGCTTAATATGGATTTCAGTTAGTTGTGGTGTTCCTGTTTTAGAAATAAGATTTAGTTAAAACTATAAGGTTTTTTCCTGTAAAAGGAGGTTGGACTTTGTTTTTCTTTTTTCGCAATTTTTTGAGTTTGAGGTTTATGAAATGACACTTCATTTATTGCTCTTTTCGTAGAAACGCCACACGATGTGGAAATTATTCTACATTTAAAAACAGGCGTTGGTTTACTGCTTCATTTATTGTTCATTGTTTGTCAGCTGGTTATGTAACTATTGTTTTGAGTGCATCTAGATTGGAACACTTTTTTCATATTAAATGGATGTAATTAATTATTTAAAGATTTTTTATGAATGGATTAAAAAGAAGAAAATCAAATTTATCGCTTAGCTCCGAGGCGAAAAATTACAGTGGAAGTGATAAGAATACCCTGAAAAGCAGGATTCATTCGATGGATAAAGGTTGGATAGGAAAGAAGAAAGAGATTAGAGGAATGAATCGAATCAAGGGCAATGTTATGAAAGGGATATAACAAAAGAGAGAATTATAATTATTAACTATTAAAAATTAGAAGTCATGAATAGAGGAACAAGAAACGCATTGTTGGGATTTATTGCAGGCGCAGCTGCAGGAACATTAACAGGAATATTAGTAGCACCGGAAAAAGGATCAAAAACGAGACGTAAAATTTCAAAGAAGGCAAGAAAAATGTCAAAGGAAATTTCAGAAACGTTAGGTGAAAAGGTCGACGATTTGAAAGACAAGGTAAATGAGGCAGTTGAGGAAATGAAAGGTAAAGCTGAAAAGGCAGAAGAGAAAATCAAGGCCAAAGTGAATGAGAAAACCAATGCTGCAACAGAAAAAGCTACAGCCGGAAAATAATTTGAAATTATAAAGTATCTCGTTAATAATAACCAAGGGCAATGAGCAAAGATTTATCAGATAACATAGCTGATCTCAGCAGTTCTGTAAAAGGATATGTACAGGCAAGGATTGATTTAGTGAAACTTTCGTTGCTGAAAAAGATATCGGGGTTTGCAACCTATCTTTTTAGTGTATTAATTATTGTTTTGTTCTCAACTCTTGTGTTGGCTTTTATGGCTGCTGCTTTTGCTGTTTGGTATGGGGAAACGTATAGCAATTATGTTGACGGGGTGCTTATTGCAGCTGGTTGTCTGTTTGTGATAGGTGCTGTTTTTATTCTTTTGCGCAGACGAATAATAACATCATCAGTAATACAAAACTTTTCGGAAATAATGTTTGATGAAGAAGGAAACAGCAATGAAGGCAATTAAAAATATTAGGGAACTGGAACTCATGAAAGAGAAGTTGGAATATCAGGTTCTTTTCTACGAGAAAGAAATGGTTGGAAATTCAGCAAGTATTGTGGACAATATTACAGATAAACTGAAAGACGCAGCCTTTGATTTAGGACTGAAGTTGTTGATTCAGCTTTTTACTCCTTCACGTAAGAAGTCTGCAGAAAGCAAAGAGCACAAAAAGGAATAGAAACAATAAAAACAGATAGCCATGAAAACAAATGTATTACTACTGGATACGTATAAGAATATAGATAAGTTAGTGTCGTATGCCTTTTCTTTTAGTAACAGGTTGGATAGGAAGTTGAAGATTATTTATGTTTTTGACTTTACCTGGATGAGTCAGGCATATATGGTAGGTACTTCCGGACATTTAGAGCCTGGTTTAGTTACAGCAGAAGCAGAGGCGAGAAAGGAATTTGATGCGGCTGAAATAAAAATTCAGGCAGTAGTTGGTGAATACATGAAACATCATGCTATAAAAGTTCCTTTTGAAATAAGTGTTTCACAGAATAACCGTGTTGATTTGGTGAAGGAAGAAAAGGAGAAAGATCCTTCTATGCTTTTGTTAATTAGTAATCACCAAACATATACAGAAATTACAGGAGGTTTAGTTTCGTATCCCAATATTATTGAAGATACGGAGTGCCCGGTTTTTGTAATTCCCGAAGGCTTTGATACATACGTTTTAGATCATGCGGTGTATGCAACTGACTACAATCCTGAGGATGTTATTTCATTAAAACACCTCTCGGATTTTATGAAACACTCAGAAGGGACTCACCTTACCATTCTTCATAACGAGGAGAATTATGATTTTAATGAGCAGTTGAAATGGAAAGGGTTTAAGGAAATTGTAAAGGAGGAAATAAAAGTAGGAGATATCGATTTTGCCTTAAAAACGAAGAATGATTTTTTGTCGGGTATAGAAGAATATACTGAAAACAACAATCCCGACCTTTTGGTTTTTTTGAAGGAGAGAAGGGGATTTTTTAAACAAATCTTTACATCAAGTGAAGTAAAGAATGTGTTAACCCACTTAAATAAACCCATATTAATTTACCACCAAAAAGAAAAATAACATGGATACAAAAACAATAGATAAAATGAAAACGAAAGAAAGATTACAACATAGTCACAATTTAGGTTTTGCAAATAAAGACAGAGCTGAATTAACAAAGGAAATGAATTTGTTAATTGCCAGTTACCACGTGCATTATCAGAAACTTCGGAATTTTCATTGGAATGTGGAAGGAGGGGATTTTTTTGACTTACATGAAAAATTTGAAGAGTTATATAATTTTTCGAAAGTAAACATTGATGATTTGGCCGAAAGAGTCCGCGTTTTTGGCGAAAAGCCAATGTCGCGCCTTGATGAATATCTTAAATTTTCTAAAATATCAGAACCCGAAGATGGTCTGGGGCCAAGAGAAATGGTAGATCAGGTTCTTTCTGATTTTGAAATTTTATTAACGCAAATGATTACTGTTCTCGATTTGTCCAACGAGTGTGGAGACGTGTCTACAATTAACCTGCTGAATAATGTAGTCTCTCAAACCGAGAAATATTACTGGATGTTCAATGCCTGGATGGTAAAATAGGTTCAGTATCAGATATTCAGGAATAAGAACCAACAATGTTTCGGTTTAAAATGATTTCTGAATTTTGATTTTTACTTCTCTTGTCTGGTAGTCAGATAGGAGAAGTTTTTTTTTATGTACAGAGTTTTAAAAGAAAGAAGGAGACTCAGCAGTCTCCTTCCTAAATGTTAACCCCCAAACACACAATATGGGATGAATCCCAAATGCTCTTCAAAGTTAGTTAAAAATGTATAACAATATCCTTTGGGGACTTTCTTTTTAACGAATTCTTTACTTTGTAATTTTATAAAATACAGTAATCGCTTTCGTTCATTCAGTTTGGTTGAAAATTAAAACAAACCAATAGTAATATGGTATTATGAAGTATTGTTATAAAACAAATGCTTGTTTCATGAAAGACCATATTGAATATGAAGAGTTGGGATGACCGAGAGATGGATTAACAGAGCTGATTTTGAAAGCGATTGCGAAAATTCTCAAAACAATATATTTTAAGGAATTTATTTTACCTTTATCTTTCGCAAAAACAGACTATATGAAGGTAAAATGGTTATTTATTTTTATGAGTCTTCTTTGGGGATGTACGTCTAATGCGCAGTATCCTAAAGTTGAAAATGATTTAGATAAAAAAATTAAGGCTTTTCTGCAGGAGAATGCTAATAACTGGCGGGATATGAATATATCTTTGGCTGATGGTAAAATTTTGTATGATATTGTTGTCAGCAATAATTATAAAAATGCAGTTGAAATTGGTACTTCAACCGGGCATTCAGCTATTTGGATTGCCTGGGCATTAAGTAAAACCGGAGGAAAGCTAACTACTATTGAAATAAATAAAGAGAGATATTTACAGGCAAAGTCTAACTTTAAGAAAGCTGGTGTCTCTAAATTTATTGATATAAAACTGGCTGATGCGCATGAGTTGGTACCGGAATTGCCAGGAAAGTATGATTTTGTGTTTTGTGATGCAGATAAATACTGGTACAAGAATTATTTTGTAGGCATGGAGCCAAAGTTAGAGGTAGGCGGCTGTTTTACAGCGCATAATATTGTTATGCGTGTTAGCGGAGTTAATGAGTTTCTCGATTATGTCGATAATCTGGTTAACTTTAAAACAACAATTGACCGTGATAGCCGTTCTGGAATTTCCATTAGTTATAAGATTTCAGAAAAATAGAAGGATTTGAATTTGCCTGAGAAAAATCTGGAAAGAAAGCTTGGACTTTTTTCTGTAGTAAATATTGTTATTGCCAATATTGTTGGCGCAGGGATTTTTACCACTACAGGATATCTCATGAATTATATTGGAAATCCGATTGTTATGCTTGTTCTTTGGGTCGTCGGAGGTTTGATTGCATTATGCGGAGCCTTGGCTTTTGGGGAATTAGGCGCCGCTTTTCCTGAAGCTGGCGGAGAATATATTTTTATATCAAAGCTTTTTCACCCATTACCTGGGTTTTTGAGTGGATGGCAGTCATTACTTGTGGGGTTTTCTGCTCCAATTGCCGCTTCTGCTATTGGTTTTTCTCACTACTTTATTTGGGCTTTCCCTTCGGTTCAGGGCTGGTTACACCTCGACCATATTTTGAGTCCGGGCATGTTTAATAAATTGTTGGCTATTTTTCTGATTGTGATATTTACACTGATTCATTCCCGGGGAATTGTTTTTGGGGCAAAGGTTCAAAATGGTCTCACATTATTAAAAGTAACTTTGATTGTGGGGTTAGTGGTCGCAGGTTTTGTTTTTGGGAATGGTAGTTTTGAGCATCTTTCTGCAACGCAACCTTTTCGGTTTGATTTTGATGGTTGGAAATCTATTGGTTTGGCATTAATGTTTATCATGTTTGCCTATAGTGGTTGGAACTCTTCTACTTATATAGGCTCAGAGATTCGGAATCCCCTTAAAACAATTCCTTTGTCTTTAATTATTGCGACCAGCGTTGTGATAGTGTTATTTTTTCTTTTGAATTTGTTTTTTGTTTATACGGTGCCACCGGAGAAGATGATTGGAGAACCTGAAATTGCAGGAGTTGCTGCAGGAACAGCTTTCGGTTCGGCAGCAGAATCAATTGTTTCGCTATTTATTTCTTTTGCTTTGTTTTCTTCGTTAAGCGCTTTCGTCATTTTGGGCCCGCGAGTATACTATTCGATGGCCCGTGAAGGATATTTCTTTAAGGTTTTTGCCAAGGTGCATCCTCAGTTTAAAGTACCGGTCTGGTCGGTCGTTTTGCAGAGTCTAATTGCTATTGTACTCGTCCTTTCTGGCACGTTTGAGCAAATATTGGTTTATATGGGGTTTTCTCTAGGTATATTTCCCGTCATTGCAGTGTTGGGGATTTTTAAATTGCGAAAAGAAAAGAGAAGCGTGGTGAAAATGCCAGGGTATCCGTTTGTGCAAATTATTTTTATTGCAACAGGAGTTTTAATGCTTGTGTTTGCTTTTTTAGAGCGTCCGGCAGAATCAACTGTTGCCATATTAACGGCATTATCAGGAATCCCGTTTTATTATTGGTTTAGGTATTTAAAGAAACGTTAAGTGTTTTCGTTGATTAACTCTTGCAACATATTGTCAATTTGTTGACGGATTTCTTGTTGGAGCTTTTTATAGTCAGTGTTTGATATTGGGGGGCCATAACGCAGGTAAACTTTTGAAAATGGTTTACCCATCTGTTGAAAGAAATGACCGACAAATGTGTCTTTATCTACCCAGGCATCGTTTACATCTTTGTAATGAATGGCTAACGGAACTACGGGAATTTGTGTTTCTGCTGCAATTTTAAAGCTACCATTTTTAAATGGTTTGGTAAGTGGCCCTTTATATGTTGTTCCTTCAGGGAAAAGTGTTACGGGAATATTTTGGTTTACAGAAGCCTTTATTTTATGCATGGTAGTAAGTAAGCTTTTTATTTCTGAGCGGTTCACCAGGATGGAGTTGGTAATTCTTGCCCCTATTTTAATAAATGGCCATTTTTCTATTTCTGCTTTTCCAACCAAAGCTGCAGGTGTTAATCCGGAGACAATAAAAATATCAAGGTAACTTCTATGGTTGGGCATTAAAATGAAATTTTGGGTTTGAGGTAATTCGTTCCGATCTATTTTTAATCCTAAAATGAAAATAAGGCTTCTTCCCCAGGTTTGTAGTACCCATCTTTGCAAGCGCTGGCTAAATCCCCAAAATATTAGCCACAGCCATCCAATAAACACAACATATCCGGACATAAATAAAACAAGTAATAGCCGCACCAGTGCAAGAGGAGATAGAAATATTATCCGAAAGATCTTCATGGTGCAAATATGGCAAAAAGTACAGGTTCCTGTATTGGTCGTTATTCGATTTTTATCGGAATATGGAAAATGTACAATAACAGAAATACTTTTGAATTGAGAAGTGGAGTTAAAATTAAAGGCAGTTATGAGACTTGCTGTTTCTCTAATTCTTTTTGAATTGAAGACGCATCTTTATTATTCCGCTCTCAAGTTCCTCCTCCTGTTCGAAGCCAAATTTAGAATATAGATTGATAGCTCTTTGGTTCTCTTTTAGCACTTTTAGCCAAATTGAAGACATATTTGAGTTTTTGGCATAATTGATTAAACGAAACAAGATACAAGAACCCAGTCCTTTTCCCCAGTGTCTCTTCTCTCCAATATATCCCCAATATTCGCAGTCTTCGTTCGTAATGTTTTTTAATCCACATGCACCAATGTGTCTGCTATCAAAATTTATCCCCCAGATTTTATAATCAGTTCTTTCCTTGATTGATTCGTACCATTTTTTTTGTCCTTCTCTATTTAAATCAGGAGTATTGGTTAATCGCTTTATCTCTTTGTTATTTAGCCATCTGTAAGAATGCTCAAGGAAGCTTTCGGTGTATTTTACTAAGGTTGCTGAGCAGTATTTATTAAAGCACGAATCTGGAGGTGATTCACTATTTGTAGCATTATGATTTTTGGGGCGGCACATACATACATTCGGCATTAATTGGTCGTAACTCATGGCTTATCTGAAATAATGAATAATATTTATCACTATAATTTTTATTATAACCATTATTATTTAATAATGTTTATTTTGATAGGAAGGTAATTACACTTCTGGTAAGTGGCTGTTCGATTGGTATGGCTTTATGCTGACTTAGTGCTATAAATAAAAAATCCGATTGTTAAATCGGATTTAATTTTGAGGTCTCTGGCGGATTCGAACCGCCGTACGCGGTTTTGCAGACCGCTGCCTAGCCACTCGGCCAAGAGACCGTTTTACTGGACTACAAATCTAAGAAAATTTGTTGTTTACACAATATATTTTAAAAAACAATCGTAATTATTGTTTTGCTTGTCAAAAAAGCAGGTAGAGTATTTATATTTTTGTTTCTTCTTTTGTTTGATAGTATTTTGATATGTAGTTGTTTCTGCTGTTATCGGGAAAGTGTTACACTTACTTTTTCAATTTGTCCTCCCATGGGGGGGCTTAATTTTGAGATTTTAACTGTAGCCTTTTTTATCGAGGGGAAAGTAAGATACAAAGCATCCAGGATTCGCTTGGCTACATTTTCCAATAATTTCGAGTTTTGTAACATTTCTTTTTGCACTGTTTCATAAGCTTTCTGGTAATTTAATGCATCACGCAAATCATCTGATTTTGCTGCATCCTCACAGTTTGTTTCTAATTTTAGATATACATTAAAATCATTTCCTACAATTTGTTCTGCTTCAAAATGCCCATGGTAGGCATAAAAATGCATCCCTTCAATTTCAATTATCCCCATTGTTTTTGCCACGAAATTAAAAATTAGTGATTAAAGTCAATAATTAGGAGGTGCATTAATCATTCACATAGATCATTTTTTTAATTTTGCTTTTTATAAAACTGGGAAATTCAATAGAAATGGCAAAAAATAAAATGGCAGAGGAAAATTCGGAAGTAAAGAAAAAGTCGAATTTTATACATGCGCAAATCGATGAAGATTTGAAAAACGGGAAAAATGGGAAAAGAGTTCATACCCGGTTTCCTCCTGAACCCAATGGGTATTTGCACATAGGACATGCAAAATCGATTTGTCTGAATTTTGGAATTGCAGAAAAATATGGCGGCAAATGCAACTTGCGTTTCGATGATACGAACCCATCCAAAGAAGATACTGAATATGTAGATTCTATTATGGAAGATGTTCATTGGCTGGGGTTTGATTGGGACGATCGTTTGTTTTACGCTTCTGACTATTTTGAGAAATTACACCAGTTTGCTATTCAACTAATAAAAGAGGGGAAAGCTTATGTGGATGATCAGGATGCTGAAACAATAAGCAAGCAAAAAGGTACTCCAACACGGCCAGGGGAGATAAGTCCCTTTCGTAATCGTACAATAGAAGAGAATATGCAGCTTTTTGCGCAAATGACGGCTGGTGAGTTTGATGAAGGTTCACATGTGCTCCGTGCAAAGGTTGATATGGCTTCGCCCAATATGCATATGCGCGATCCTATAATTTATCGGATTATGAAAGCCCGGCATCATCGCACAGGTGACAAATGGTGTGTTTATCCAATGTATGATTTTGCGCATGGGCAGAGCGATTACTGGGAGGGAATTACACATTCTATTTGTACCCTTGAGTTTGAGGTTCACCGTCCGTTGTACGATTGGTTGGTGGATCAGTTAAAAGTGGATGATTATCGTCCACGTCAGATTGAATTTGCCCGGCTTAACCTTACTTACACCGTAATGAGTAAACGAAAGTTGCTTGAGTTGGTGAAAGATGGGCATGTAAATGGATGGGATGACCCCCGGATGCCTACTATTACAGGATTGCGGAGAAGAGGTTATACGCCTGAATCGATTAAGAATTTTTCTGACAGAATTGGGGTTACCAAAGTAGATGGGATGATTGATGTTTCGTTGTTGGAATACAGCGTTCGCGAGCATCTGAATAAAACTGCCCAGAGAGTCATGGGAGTTATTAATCCCCTGAAGGTGGTAATAACTAATTATCCCGAAGATAAAAGTGAAGAGCTGGAAGCAATAAATAATCCGGAAGATCCCGAAATGGGCGTACGGCAAGTTCCATTCTCAAGAGAGCTATATATTGAGCGCGATGACTTCATGGAAGATCCACCACGTAAATTTTTCCGTTTATCACCAGGGCGTGAGGTTCGTTTGAGATATGCATACTTTGTTACCTGCAACAATGTTATTAAAGATGAAAATGGCGAAGTAACAGAGTTGCATTGTACATATGATCCAGCTTCAAAAGGAGGAAATTCTCCTGATGGCAGAAAAGTGAAGGCAACGTTGCACTGGGTTTCAGCAAGGCATGCAATAAAATCTGAAGTGAGGTTGTATGATCGGCTTTTTAATGATGAAGATCCATCCGGACATAAAGATATGGACTTCAAGGAATTCATGAATCCTGAATCATTAAAAGTGCTTCCTGAATGCTATCTGGAACCGTTTGTGAAAGATTCTAAACCGTTAGACCATTTTCAATTTGAACGGTTGGGGTATTTTAATCTTGATTACGATTCGACCCCTGAAAGCCTGTTTTTAACAGAACTGTGCAGCTCCGTGATTCATGGGCAAAAGAAAAAAATAAAGGATAAAATATCAAAGCGGGAAATTCGCCCGCTTTTCTTTTTTAGTTAAAATTGAACTTTTTACCGACACATTCCCTTTATTAGCCGAATGTAAAATGCTTTCCTTTGCATGTATTCCTATTTTTAAAATCCTAAAATAAAATATCATGAATAAGGAGCCGCAGCAAAAGGAGAATTCAAGAGTCGTACTGGCATTTATACTTATAGGGATAGGTGTTGTTTGGATACTTAGAAGATTAGGAATTTATTTTGATATTCATTTGGGAGATTTGTTCTTTCCTTTCAGGCATCTTTTTCATGGGATAGGGCATGTTATATTTTCATGGCCTATGATATTGATTATAATTGGCTTGGTGCTCATGAGCGGCAAACGAAAGTCAGGCATTGTCCTTATTATTATTGGTGGGGTATTTTTACTTCCCCGCATTTTTCAGTTTCACGGGTTAGCTGTTTCGTTGCTTTTGCCTTTGCTGTTAATAGGTGTAGGCATTGCCTTAGTTGCCCGATTGATATGAAGATTTTTAAGAGTTTAACCGATGGAATATAAACATTCACCGAACGAAGTAAGGATATTTTTAAATGTTAAGTTACATTTGGAACCTTAAATAAACGAATATGGAAAATCATACTTCATCTGCGAAAAGAACATACTTCGGATTATTCTTAATTGTAATTGGTGCATTCTGGATTCTTGAAAGATTAGATTTGATTCCGGATATATGGGATGATATACTTATTTCCTGGCAAATGTTGCTAATAGGAATTGGGATATTCTCCCTCATTGGAGGAAACAAAACTTCTGGGACTGTACTTATTCTGGTTGGGGGTTTTTTTCTTATTCCTGAAGTAGTAACCATTCCTTACCCACTACGGAAAATTGGGTGGCCGCTTTTAATCATGGGGATTGGAATTGTATTATTAATCACTCACCGAAGGAAAAATGAACCAGCCTTCCAAGACCAAAATAATAGCAGGCATGGGATGGATTATTTTGACGATTTTGTAGTCTTTGGAGGCAGAGAAGTATTAGTAAATTCGTTTAATTTTTATGGAGGAAAAATAACAACTGTTTTTGGCGGGGCAGAGTATGACCTCAGGAATGCCCAGCTTTCTGCTAATGGTGCAGTTATTGATTCTGTAGCCATTTTTGGCGGGTGTGGTTTTAAGGTACCCCCCGACTGGACGGTGAAAAATGAAGTGACAGCTATTTTTGGTGGTTTTTCAGACAGAAGGGGGGCATCTCCTCATAATATGAATCCTGATCCATCAAAAACATTGGTAATAAAAGGATTTACTGCATTTGGAGGCATTGAAATAAAACATTTTTGAGCAAATGGATTTCCGGCATCCGTTTATAAAAAATCCCAAGATTGCTATATATTACGGGCTTTTTTGGGGAGTTGCTGCAACAGCAAACATACTCGTTTTAACACTGGGGAATGGTGTTAATACACTGGATGCCATAGTTGAAGTGTGTGCCTTCCTGCTTTCTTTCGCAGTTGTGGGGAGCGCTATTTGGTATGTTATAAAATTCAGTACCTTAGAAGATAATGATTTCTGGCGGATTGTGTTTGCTCACGTCATTGCCGCTTCCATAATTGTTTTTCTGTGGATTTATTTTGGAATTGTAATCATCAAATTGTTTCATCCTGCACCCGAACATTGGATTGAAAACCGGGTTGTGAACCGTATTTTTGGTGGTTATGCATTGTATACAATTTATGTGCTTTTCTTTTATGCCATAAATTATTATAACGGATTTAAAGAGAAACTTCGGAACGAAGGGAAGTTAAAAGCCTTGATAAAAGAAGCAGAATTGCATGCTTTAAAATCACAGATAAATCCTCATTTTCTGTTTAATAGTTTAAATAGTATCTCGTCGTTAACAATGACTGATCCGGAGAAAGCACAGGAAATGGTAATAGATTTGTCGCAATTGATGCGGTATTCACTAAAACACGAGCAGAAGGAAAAGGTAACTTTTAAACAGGAACTGGAAAACAACAAATTGTATCTGCACATTGAAAAAGTGAGGTTTGGACGAAAATTGAACCCGGTGTTTGATATAAAAGAAGAGTGTTTGAATGCCGAAATTCCCAATATGATACTTCAGCCGTTGTACGAGAATGCTATAAAATATGGTGTTTATGAGGCCACTGAACCTGTTGAAGTTTTCACGGGATGCGGAATGACCCCCGATGGCGCTTTGGTAATTGTAATAAAAAATACATACGACCCCGACGTACTTAGTAAAAAAGGAGAAGGAATAGGGTTGCGAAATATTCGCGACAGGTTGCAAATTATTTATGGAAATTCGAGGTTGATGAAAGTTGAAGACAATAAAAAGGAATTTGTAATAACTTTAACCATTCCACAAAAATAAATACTATGTCTGAAAAGCTGCGTACTATTATTGTTGAAGACGAAGAACTGGCGCGTAATCTGCTAAAAACGTTTTTGAAGGAAGTTGATAATATTGAGGTAATTACCGAATGTGAAAATGGTTTCGAAGGAGTTAAAATGATTAATGAATTGAAGCCAGATTTGGTATTTCTGGATATCCAAATGCCGAAAATAACAGGCTTTGAAATGCTGGAACTACTGGAACATAAACCGCAGATTATTTTTGCAACTGCTTATGATCAATATGCTTTAAAAGCCTTTGAATATAACGCTGCCGATTATCTGCTGAAACCTTATTCGAAAGCCCGGTTAAAAGAGGCCGTTGAAAAAGTAGTGGAACGTATCGGAATAGAAGGAAAAACTTCGGACATTGTGGATAAAATAAGTGATTTCCCCAGGGAGGAATATTTGGACCGTATTGTAGTAAAAGATCGAAACAAGATTCATATCTCGCCGGTTGATCAGGTGAGGTATATTGAATCAATGGACGACTATGTGATGATTTATACTACGGAAGGGCGCTATATGAAACAAAAAACCATGAAGTATTTTGAAGGCGCTTTAAATCCGAAAAATTTTATTCGTATTCATCGGTCATACATTGTAAAGGTGGACGAAATTAACGAGATTCAGCAGTACGAGAAAGAATCGTACATTGTTATCCTTCACGATAAAACAAAGTTAAAAGTAAGTAAAACTGGATATAAGAATTTGAAAGAGGTGCTTAACTTCTAGTGTAGAGTCAAGAGTTAGATAACGTTCAGGCTTTGACTACACTCAGTCTAACTACCCGGTGCATGTTGAGCGTAGTCGAAACATATTCAATATAATTAACCGAAAATTGAAGATGCGCTTGACACTATTTGTCTTTCTTTTATCCTCAATTTTATTTTCATCTAGAATTGATTATTTTGATTACGATTTTCTAAAATCTTCAGATTGATAAACATATTTTTTACTTTTGGAAATAACAAACTTAAATTTCTGAAAGTGAAAAAAAGTAGTCTTATTTTGACCTTCTTTCTGGTTATTATTTCCCTTGTTTCTTTTTCTGCTGGTGTAAATGTAACAAGCCTAAAAACGGAAAGGCTTGTAAATCCATTAAATATTGATATTCAAAATCCACGGTTGAGCTGGACGCTTAACGGAGATGATACACGTGGCATTTTACAGACGGCTTACCATATAATTGTTGCTTCTTCATTGGAGAACTTAAAAAATGATAATGGAGATATCTGGGATTCGGGGAAAGTAAAGTCGGGGCAATCAATAAATGTCTTCTTTGCAGGGAGGCATCTGAATAGTCTGGAGAACTGTTTCTGGAAAGTAAAGGTTTGGACTGAGAATAGCGAAAGTAATTGGAGTAGTCCTGCTTCCTGGTCTATGGGATTGCTTTACCAAAATAGCTGGCAGGGGCACTGGATTGGTTTTGAGCATGCATTTGCGTGGGATGATGAGGGTGTATTTGCCCGTCTCTCTGCACGATATTTCAGAAAAGAGTTTGATGTGCGAAAAGAAGTAAAGTCGGCAAAAGCATACATTGTTGGCTTGGGTTTGTATGAATTGTATTTTAATGGAGAAAAGATTGGAAATCAGGTGCTGTCTCCTACTCCAACTGACTACGAAAAGAATGTGAAATATAATGTTTTTGATGTTACAGGGAACATTCATCCTGGAAAAAATGCAGTTGGGACAATCCTTGGTAATGGGAAGTTTTATTCTTGCCGGAAATACAAATTTTTCAAGATAAAAGATTTTGGTTATCCAAAAATGTTGTTTCAATTGGTTATTGATTACACTGATGGAACTCAGGAATATGTATTGTCAGATGATTCATGGAAAGGTACAGCTGATGGGCCAATTCGAGCCAACAATGAATATGATGGAGAAGAATATGACGCGAGGAAAGAAATGCCGGGCTGGAATAAAAGCGGATTTGATGATGGCGACTGGTTGCCGGCAGAAAACGTTGTAGCACCTCCCGGAGATATTGAAGCACAGATGAATAATAATATGAATGTGATGATGACCATGAAGCCTGTATCGATAACACAGACTGGAAAAAAGAAATATATGCTTGATATGGGGCAAAATATGGTTGGCTGGATAAAGTTAAAGGTAAAAGGAGAAAAAGGGGACAGTATAAAACTACGATTTGCCGAAATTATAAATGAGAAAAATGAAATTGTAACAGATAATCTACGCGATGCAAAATCTACCGACATATATATTCTGAAAGGAGGCGGAGTAGAGCAATGGAGACCAACTTTTAGCTATCATGGTTTTCAATATGTAGAAATTACCGGTTACCCGGGGAAGCCAGAGTTAGATAATTTTGTAGGTGAAGTGGTTTATAACGACATTGCAACAAGTGGTTCTTTTGAATGCTCAAATTCGTTGTTAAACCAGATTTATAAAAATGCATGGTGGGGGATCAGTGGTAATTATAAAGGTGTACCGGTGGATTGTCCCCAGAGAAATGAACGGGAACCCTGGTTGGGCGATCGGGCTGTTGGATGTTATGGCGAAAGTTTTCTTTTTGAAAATGGCAATTTGTATGCAAAATGGCTTGATGATATTCGTCTGTCTCAACGCAAAGACGGAAGTATTTGTGATGTAGCCCCGGCCTATTGGAAATATTATAGTGATAATATGACCTGGCCCGGTACTTTTTTAATGGTTGCCGACATGTTGTATACGCAATATGGATATGAACGGGGAATAAAAGAGAATTATGCTGCCATGAAAAAATGGCTGGAGTATATGAAAGAACGATATATGACAGATAATTATCTTGTTACCAAGGATAGCTACGGAGATTGGTGCGAACCACCTGTAACAATAGAAGAAGGGAAAGGGAAAACAGCCAATGTGAAATATCCAAGTAGCCTGATTTCCACTGCTTACTATTTTCATTTTATGCAGTTGATGCAGAAATTTGCCCGCATTTCAGGGAATATGAATGATATTGAGGAATATGCTTTCTTGTCTGAGAAAATTAGGGATGGATTTAACAAGAAGTATTTTGATCTGACAAATGCATGTTACGGACAAAATAAACTTACTGAGAATATTTTAGCGCTATCCTTTGGTTTGGTGCCTGAGGAACAGAAAGAAAAGGTTTTCAATACCATAGTAGAAACAATTGAGGTGAGAAATAATTGGCACCTGAGTACAGGACTGATTGGTGTACAGTGGCTTATGCGCACATTAACAGAGTATGGGAGAGCAGATTTGGCTTATAAATTAGCAACAAATACTACTTATCCGAGCTGGGGGTATATGATTGAAAACGGGGCAACGGCCATTTGGGAGTTATGGAATGGAAACACAGCGGCGCCTGATATGAATTCGTACAATCACGTAATGATGTTGGGCGATTTAATGATTTGGTACTATGAAAGTTTGGCAGGAATAAAATCAAGCTCCGAGTTAACAGGATTTAAAGAGATAATAATGAAACCGGAGATGGTTGATGGACTCGATTTTGTGAATGCTTCTTACAATTCAGACTATGGAATAATTAAAAGCCAGTGGCAAAAAGAAGGAAATAAATTTAACTGGAAGATTGAGGTGCCTGCAAATACTTCAGCGATAATTTATGTGCCAGCCAAATCAGAATCCAATGTTTCTGAAGGTGGGTATCCGATTCATAATTCGGAAGATATTCAATTTATAGGAATAAAAAGCAATCGGGCAGTATACAAAATAGGTTCTGGTATATACGAATTCAGTTCCCGTCTATAAGTTTTTATATTTCAATGGATAAACTCTATTATGATTTCTTTTTTATCTTTAGTTTTTGGCCTATATAGAGTCCTCTGTCATTCTTTAATTTGTTTAATCTCATAATTTCCGTGCTGGAAATTCCTGCATATTTTTGGGCAATATCCCACAGAGTATCGCCTTTTTTTACAGTATAATATTCGTAATTGGGATCAATAGAAGAGAGAACAGGTTCGTTTTTAGCTGCAGAGTTCGATGTTTTTCCAACAGAAGCCTGTTTCTGTGCAAAAGTCATCCCGTTTATCTTTTCATATTTTGCTTTCTGGTTTTCCGGAACATAAACTACCAGTTTTTGACCAGCCCTTATCATATTACGATGAATATTATTCCAATATATTAAGTCTGAAGAACGTACGTGGAACCAGGAAGAGATAAATCCAACATTATCACCTTGTTTAACGGTGTACATAATTTTAGCTTTTCCCTTAATGTCTGCTGGCGTATAATAACCAGAAGAACTTGAGCTTGGTGTAACAAGGGTATTATTTGGAAAATATATTTCACGATTGTGGGCAAAAACAAGAGTGTCTTTATCAATGAAGTCCATAATTCTATCTTCCGGCAAAACCAATGGGTACGGCTTATTTTCTCTGGCTGGTATTATATCTCTCCTGTACATTGGGTTTAGCGAGCTTAATTCTTCTTTGTCTATATGAAGTGTGGAAGCTATTTGGTCGAAATGTAAATACTCGTTTACCATGATGGTGTCTGTTTGTATCGACATTTCCGGAACTTGCGGAATCAGGTTATGCTCTTTATAATAATTCATCAAATAGGTGGCTGCAATAAAGGCCGGAACATAGCCTCGCGTTTCCCTTGGAAGCCTGTAATAAATCTCCCAGTAATTGGTTTTGTTTCCGGAGCGGCGAATGGCCCTGTTTACATTTCCGGGGCCACAGTTATAAGCTGCAATAGCCAGGTACCAGTCTCCATATAAATCATATAACTTTTTTAGATAGCGGGCTGCTGCGTCGGTTGATTTTATTGGGTCTCGCCGTTCATCAACAAAACTGTTAATTTCCAGTTTCATATTCTTTCCTGTGCCATACATAAATTGCCACAAACCATTCGCCCCTACACGTGAGCGGGCTTTAGGGTTTAATGCCGATTCAATAATGGCCAGGTATTTTAATTCAAGGGGCATATCATATCTGTCGAGTGTTTCTTCAAAAATGGGGAAATAATAATCCGAAAGGCCAATAATAACTTCAGATAAGCCTCGCTTCCTTTCGGTGTATAGCTGAATGAAATTTTTAACTACCTGGTTATATGAAAGATGGATTGCCTGATCGATATTTTGCAGGCGGTTTATATATACTGAATCGGGTAAATCTTTCGGATATACCCGAACCCGTAAAATCTCCAGCGAGTCTTTTGAAAAAGCATTTCTGATAAGCCATGTATTGGCGAGGCTATCCATTTTTTCAGCGAAAACGTCATTCAAATCTTCATCCGGAATAGGTTCATCCATAAAAAGGAGCGAATCGGTTTCTGGTAAAGTATCAGAGAGAGACATCGGATCTATCTCAAGAGTTGTCATTGTGTCTATTTCCTGCGCAAATACACTGGAGGAAATGACTATAAATAGGAAGATTAAAATGTTATATAATGCCACAAGCCGCATAAAATTCAAAAATTGAATGTTAAGTTAATACAATAAATTGGTTCTCTTTTAAATGTGCGTACCGAGGGTTGCCAGTTGAGGGTTAAATCATCGCTCATATCAAAATTGAAAAGATGAGCATCAACACTTGCATCAATAATATTCAGCCCGTAAAATGCAACCATACTAATAACCAGAAGATCCCGGTTTCTGCGATAATATTCCTGCTGATCATTTAAGCCGCTAACAAAATTGGCCTTACTCGTTGCATCGTTTAAATCATAATATTGAAAAGCTTTTAGGTTTTCATAAGATTTAGTGTCATCATCGTTATCGGTTAAATCTCTGTAGGCCTGACGTGTAGTTTTGTAATGGTCGTTGTTCCAGCCAATAAAATAGCCAATAGTACCAAAGCCAATATACACCAATGGAACTTTCCAGTACTTTTTGTTGTATGCCTGTCCAAGGCCCGGTAAAATGGCAGAATAAAGTGTTGCTTTTCTTGGGGAGTGAACTTCTTCCTGTGCATCTTCATTTTTAATTACCCTAGTTGTATCTGCATCAACAATCTGAGCCTGAAGGTTAACACCAACAAGTAATAAGCATAGGAATAGTAAACTTTTCAGCAAAATGTTTTTTCTGCCCACCATTTTAAAATTTTGCTCAAAAATAGGAGATTACCCTTAGATATAAAGGATGGCTGCGCGATTATTTTTGATTTTCAATTATTTTAACAATTCTTTCCAGGTCTTTTGCTGATTTAAAAGGAATCACAATTTTACCTTTTCCTTTATCGTTCATCGTAAAATTAATCCGTGAACTAAAAATGGAGTCAAGTTGTTTTTTTATGACTTGATATTCTTTGGGATATTTTTGTTTTTGCGTTTCTTCCTCTTTTCCCTGATTCTCTTCATTCAGCGCGCGCACAATTTCTTCTACTTTTCGAACCGAGAATGCATATTTTATAATTTGATTATAAATCATTATTTGCGTGTCCGGATCTTCAATATTAATGATTGCACGGGCATGTCCCATTGAAATCTCTTTGTCGCGTAAGCCTTTCTGGATTATGGCGGGAAGTTTTAGCAGCCGAAGGTAATTTGCAATGGTTGAGCGTTTTTTCCCCACACGAGAACTTAGATCCTCCTGCGTAAATTCGAGCTCTTCCATCAGTCGCTGGTAACTTACCGCGATTTCAATGGCATCCAAATCTTCGCGCTGAATATTTTCTACCAGCGCCATTTCAAGCATTCCGTCGTCTTTGGCTTTACGTATATATGCAGGTATCGATTTTAGCCCGGCTTTCTGCGCTGCCCTAAAGCGACGTTCTCCGGCAATTATCTGGTATTTATCTTCGGCAACTTTACGTAAAGTAATGGGTTGAATTAATCCGATTTCCCTAATTGAAGCAGCTAATTCTTCAAGCGCTTCTTCATCAAATTTTGACCTGGGTTGAAAAGGATTTGCTTCTATCTTACTTAGCTCAACTTCGTTAATGCCGGCGTTTTGCTTCATTTTTTCAGCATCGTCAATAAGAGCTCCCAACCCTCTCCCAAGTGCATTCCTTTTTGCCATGGTCTACAAATTAATTAATTACTATGTTCTTTTCCTGAGACATTTGCGTCATAGAGTTGCGTTGCAAAATTTCGCGCGCCAGGTTCATATGGTTAATGGCTCCTTTTGAGCTGGCATCGTAAAGAACTACCGGTTTTCCATAACTCGGAGCTTCACTTAATTTTACATTTCGCTGAATAACCGTTTCAAATACCATTTCCTGAAAATGCCTTTTTACCTCTTCGTAAACCTGGTTCGATAGGTTTAAACGAGAATCGTACATCGTAAGCAAAAAGCCTTCAATTTCCAGTTCTGGGTTCAACCTGTTCTGAATAATTTTAATGGTATTTAATAATTTGCCGAGCCCTTCCAGTGCAAAGTACTCACATTGTACCGGAATGATTACTGAGTCGGATGCTGTTAATGCATTAACGGTAATTAGTCCCAATGACGGAGAACAATCAATGAATATAAAATCGTAAATATTTTTTAGTTGTTCAATCGAGTTCTTCAATACATTTTCACGGTTGGGGAGATTTAGCATTTCAATCTCGGCTCCAACTAAATCAATGTGAGATGGTATGATGTCGAGATTCTCAATTTCTGTTTTAAGAGTTACTTTCTCCGCATCTACATCATCTATTATACATTCGTATATGCTCGACTGTACATTTTTTACATCAAATCCCAACCCAGATGTTGCATTGGCCTGTGGATCTGCATCAATAATCAAAACTTTCTGTTCTAAAACGGCCAGACTGGCTGCCACATTAATTGTTGTTGTTGTTTTTCCAACCCCTCCTTTTTGATTTGCCAGCGAAATAATTTTTCCCATCGGTCTTTTTCATTTTGTTTTGACTGGATTCAAAGTTAATAATTTAGCATGAACCTCTTTCATTTTTTTTGATCTTGCCCAGCTGATTTTTTTTAAGAAGCTGGTAATGAATTATAAGTGGCTATATTATTTTTGAATCCATTTCTTTGATTAATTGTTCTTTATCTATTGATACAACTCCAGGCTTCCCGCAAACCTGGCCTCCTGCAACGTTTGAAAATTGAGCGATTATTTCTGTATCCAGGTTAGCCACTAAAGCCAGGCTTGCAATGCTTAAAACGGAATCTCCTGCACCTGAAACATCAGCAATGTGCCGAATTTCCGCAGGGTAATGTTTTCCAGCTTTCTCATTATGAATATATAACCCCAGTTCGGAAAGTGTTATGAAAATGGTTTGGAAATTTTGCTCTGTTTTGAATTTTTCTGCTGCCTTTTTTAGCCCCGCTAAATCTCCTCGTTTTAACGAAATATTTGTCCCTTCGCAAAACTCCTTAAAATTTGGTTTAAAAAGCGATACATTTTTATACATGGAGAAATTGCGTCTTTTGGGGTCAACGGCTGTAAGTATTCCTTTTTGCTGAGCAATGGCATTAATTTTTTCAAACAGCCGGGGCGTAATTACCCCTTTGTCGTAGTCAACAAAAATAACTACGTCTGTATTTTTATTGTTTAATTCCTCTTTTATTTCTGTAATGAGTTTTGTTTCCTCTTCTGCTTCTATGTAATTGGTTGTTTCTTCATCAACCCTGGCAATGTGTTGGCTGCCACTTATAATGCGGCTTTTAATAGTTGTTTTTCGGGATGGATGTGAAATGATACCCCTGCCGGAGATATTATTTTCCTTTAGTAAATTTAGCAGTTTTCTCCCTTTGTCATCATCGCCAATAACAGAGTACAGTGAAGGAGTTGCTCCTAATGCCTGAACATTTAGGGCAACATTGGCTGCTCCGCCCAACCGATCCTCTCTTTTTGTTACCGAAACAACAGGTACGGGAGCCTCCGGAGAGATCCGTTCAACTTTTCCCCATAAATAGGAATCAATCATTACATCGCCAATGATCAATACCTGCATGTGTTTAAACTTTTCTATAATATAACGGGCTTGCAAAGGTTTAAAAGTTTTTATTGTTGTTGCAAAACTAGAAAAATATGCCAGTGGAAAATCGCTTGTCTCTTTAATTAAAAATTAAATCATCAGTTTTATGCCGGATCTACATCAATGTTGATAACGCAGCTACTATTATCGCGGTGTTGTTTCGTTTGCTTAATACAATTTTGAATGAATTTTTTTACCTCATCCAGGTTTTGTTTGCGATTAATTTTTAGCCAGATTTCTTTATGATGCCATAACTGAATGCGGCTTACCAGCGGAAATTCAGGGCCTAAAATAATTAGCGACTGGTTTGTTTTTAGCAGAGTCCATAATTGATTTGCAACCCGGTTTACTGTATCGATATTTTTATGCTTTACTACCAGTTTTATCAAGCGGAAAAAAGGCGGATATTTAAAAAGTTGTCTTTCTTCCATTAGCTGGTGGTAAGTTGCCATGTAGTCTTGTTTTTGAATAAGTTCGATAAGTGGATGTTCCGGTTGAGATGTTTGAATAACTACTTTACCCTGGTTATGTTTTCTTCCGGCTCGCCCGCTAACTTGCAAAATCAATTGGTAAGCTCGTTCGTGTGCCCTGAAATCAGGGAAGTTTATCAAATTATCGGCATTTAAAATACCTACTACACTTACATGTTCAAAATCGAGCCCTTTGGTTACCATTTGCGTACCAATTAAAATATCGGTACGTCGACTTTCCAGGTTGTGGATTATTCTTTCAAAGGCATTTTTTGAACGGGTGGTGTCTAGGTCCATCCTGTCAATTTTTGCATTTGGAAAAAGCGGCTTTAATTCATCTTCTATTTTTTCCGTGCCAAATCCTCGGGTTTTTATTTCATGAGAGCCACACTCATCGCATGAGTTGGGCAGTGGCTGGCTGTATCCGCAATAATGGCAACTGAGTCGGTTTTTATATTTATGATAGGTTAAACTTACATCGCAATTTTTGCATTTTGGAATCCATCCACATGAAAAACATTCAACAAAAGGAGAGTAACCTCTTCTGTTTTGGAAAAGAATAACCTGCTCATTATTGGCTAATGCCGTTTCTGTTAGTTCAAACAACTCGGGTGTAAGAAAAGAATGCATTTGTTTGCGTTTATATGCTCGTTTTACATCTGCAATTCTGAGCTCCGGGAGTTCTATGTTCCTGTGTCTTTGGGTAAGGTTTACCAAACCATATTTTCCTGCTCGTGCATTGAAGTAGGATTCGTAAGAGGGAGTGGCAGATCCCAGTAAAACTTTGGCACCGCTTTGTAACCCTAGTATTACCGCCATATCCCGTGCATTGTACCGTGGTGCCGGATCAAATTGTTTAAACGAATTTTCGTGTTCTTCATCAACAATCACCAGTCCCAGATTTGAAAATGGCATAAATACAGCAGAGCGCGCACCAAGCACCACTTGATAGCCTTCTTTTGGATTGGTTTGGAACTTCAGTACTTTCTTCCAGATCTCAACCCGTTCCTGACTATTTAGCCGTGAATGATAAATCCCTACTTTTTCGCCAAATACATTTTTCAATCGCTGAACGATTTGGGTGGTAAGTGCAATTTCAGGAACCAGATAGAGTGCCTGTTTCCCCAATTTTAATGCTTCGTCAATTAAATGAATGTAGATTTCTGTTTTCCCACTGGCCGTAATTCCATGGATGAGCGTCACTGGTTTTTCTTCAAACGATGCTTTTATTTCTTTCAGCGCTTTTTCCTGGTATTTATTCAGTAAATTAATATTTACCTGTTCAACAGGTTTTTCATCAATACGCGAAACTTGCTTTTGGTAATGAGTCAGTATTTTCTTTTTTACCAGTTCATTTAAAATGGCTGATGTAAAGTTGGTTCCTTTTAAAAGTTCTTTTTTTGAAATTTCCGGTAGTTGGTCTGGCTCAAAACAATTTGTTTTCCCACAGAAATAAATTAAGAAGGCTTTTTGTTTTTTCGCCTTGTTTAGCAATTCCAGTTTTTCTTCCAGTTCTGCTTCTGTTTTTATCTTGGGATGAAGTTTTACAAAACCTTCTGTTTTTGGTTTATACCGTGAATTTATTTTCTCTTCTATAATTATTAGCTCCTTCTCTAATAAGGATTTCAGAACAGAGTAGGAGAAATTGTTTCCCAATTTTTTCTGGATCTCGTCAATGGTAAGAATATCAGAGCCCAGATGTTGCAGCAATTGTACTTCCTTTTCTGAAAGAAGAATTTCTGTTTCACTCCCTGTTGCAAATATTTTGGCTTTGCTTTCAATTTTTAATCCGGAAGGAAGTCCTGCCCTGAAAATATCGCCACGTGTACAGCAATAATATTTTGCCATCCAGTTCCAAAGTTCAAAGTTCTTTTGTAATACTACCGGTTCTTCATCCAGAATTTGCTGAATTTCTTTTACTTCAACATTTTCTGGTTTTTGTTGCGTAAGAGAGACAACCAGTGCGGCGTAAAATTTCTTACTCCCGAATTGTACCACTACTCTCTGTCCTGGTTGGATTTCGTTCACAAAGGCTGTCGGCACTTTATAAGTAAAAGTGTCGTGCAAAGAGAGCGGTAATATAACTTCTGCAAACAATTCAGACATGAACTAACGGATTTCGGTCCCGCCTAAATGTAATTTAAAAAAACGGATTGGTGAAGTTTTAATCTGTGGAATCGTTGAATTCTGTGGTAATCCAATTTTGAATATCTTCCATTAGCCAGTTTGGTGTAGAAGTAGCCCCGCAGATTCCTACCGACTCAACATTTGTAAACCAATCTCTTTGAATGTCATCCGTTCTTGCAATAAGAAATGAATGCGGATTCTCCTCTTTACAAATAGAAAAAAGATACTTCCCGTTTGAACTTTTATTGCCGGCAACAAAAAGGATCATATCGTAATTTTTTGCAAATTTCTTCAGATGAGGAACCCGGTTTGAAACCTGTCGGCAAATAGTGTCTTTTATTTCTACACGTAACCCCGGATCAACGTGGTTCTTAACTGCCTCTGCAATTTCATAAAAATCTTCTATTCGTTTAGTGGTTTGGGAATAAAGCGATACCGGCCTTTTGGGATCTATTTTCGGTACATCGTTTTTATTTTCCAAAACAATAGCGCTGTAATTGGTCTGTCCACTTAATCCTACAATTTCAGCATGCCCGTTCTTTCCAAATATAACAATCTGCCCCTGGTCTGATTGATTGGTTTGGTATGACCCCCTCACCCTTTCCTGAAGGGTAATTACTACCGGGCAGGTAGCATCAATTAATTCAACATTATTTTTTTCGGCATGCTCATATACTTCCGGTGGTTCACCATGAGCGCGGATAAGTACTTTACAGTCTTTTAACTTAAAATATTCTTCTTTTGAAATGGATTGGAGCCCCATCTTCTCAAGCCTGTGCACCTCTTCTCCATTGTGTACAATATCTCCTAAACAGTATAAATGAGAAGAATCTTCCAACTCACTCTCTGCTGATTTTATTGCTTTTATAACTCCAAAACAAAATCCTGATCTTCTGTCTATCTCAACTTTCATGTTTTCAAGTCCTTTCTTTTACTTTCTCCAGCGTCCACTGTAGCTGCTCTTCGCGAGTCAAATTGCTGTTGTCAAGGACCAATGCGTCATCAGCTTTTTTTAGTGGACTCACTTCGCGGGTTGAGTCAATTTTATCCCGTTCTTTTACGTTTGTAAGGATGTCGTCAAAGTTCACTTCCTGTCCTTTTTCTTTGAGTTCAAGAAATCTTCGTTGTGCCCTTATTTCCGGCGATGCAGTCATAAATATTTTTAGTTCAGCATCTGGGAAAACAACGGTGCCGATGTCGCGGCCATCCATAACAATGCCTTTGTTTTTTCCGTTTTCCTTTTGTTGACGCACCATTTCGTGCCTTACTTCAGCAATGGTGCTAATAGGGCTTACATTTTGCGAAACTTCTAATTTCCTGATTTCATCCTCAATATTTTCACCATTTAAAAAAGTGGTGTTTTTTTCCGTTTCATTGTTCCACTCAAAAGTTATCATGATATTTTTCAGTCCTCCAATTATTTTTTCAACATCTGGAACACCGTTTTTTATCCAGCCGTTTCTGAGCGAAAAAAGTGTAACAGCACGGTACATTGCACCACTATCAATATAAATATAACCAAGCATTCGGGCTAATGTTTTTGCCATTGTGCTTTTTCCACACGATGAATGTCCGTCAATGGCAATTACAATTCTTTTTTGGGTCATTTTGCTGATTTTCGAACAAAGATAAAGGATTTTTCAAATCAGACACGATTGTCTGTATTTGGATTTTAGAATATTTAGGAGCATGTTGTGCTTCCGTAATAAATGAAGACGAAAACAGTGATGATTAGAATTTATTATTCAGGTTAATAGCAATAGAAAACAGGTTTGACGAGCCTGCCAGATGAAAACGGGAAGTAGCAAAATCAAACCGGAAACGTTTAACTTTTACTCCAAACCCCAATGACATTCCTACGGTAGATAGTTTTTCTTCGTATTTAAGTTCCTGTCTGCGTTGATAATTGTAGCCAGCTCGTATCGTAAAATTTTCGGAAGGAAGTAGCTCGACTCCCAGCACTACATGACGCATAAACTGTTTTCCAAAATTTTCATCCCGTTTGTAAATATCTAGTTCATCTGATTCTGAATCACTATCAGAATTGGATTCAGCATTCGCCAGATTCCAATGGTTAAGGTGCTGCATGGTCAATGAAAAAATAATGGGGGCATGTTCCAAACGCCTTGTAAAACCTGCCTGCAAATCGAATGGTATTGATTCACGATCCCCATCCTCGTAATAGGTAGTGATTTGTGAGCCAATGTTCCGTGCCACTAATCCAACGCTGGTTAAGTGGTTCTTGCTTTGATAATTTATTCCCAAGTCGGCAGCAATGCCAAACGACTGATAACTTTCAAAAACCGATAAAACAGGTTTTAAGTTTATACCGTAATTTAAGCGCTGGTATTGATTGGAGTAAATCAGATTTAGTGCATACTCTGCAGCTTTAAAATGGTTGCCTGTTAGTTGTCCATATTCTGTGGCTTCCTGAAAATCGCCGTAATTTATATAATGCATCCCCACTGCAAAGTTGCCAATATCATCATATGATTTGGAATATGCTGCGTAGCCATAATTTACATCAGTAAGGTAATTTACATAGTTAACGAGCAGCATGTTACTCATATTTTTGTGTAGTAAGGATGGATTATGATAAGGAAGGTTAAGGTCAGTAGAATCATTCACTGCCACCTGATTTCCCCCCAATGCAGCAATGCGTGCCGAGTTGGTTAATTCTAAAAACTGATAGGTGGTTTCTCCTCCAATTTGAGCTTTACCGGAAACAACTGAAAATATGAACAGTAAAAAGAGGTAGAATCTTTGTTTCATTTGCTGTTAAACAATTTCTTGTAAAACGCCAAAGGTATCTATTTATTATTTTTGATGAAACTAAAACAGATTCATTTTACCGCCTATATAGAAAACCAGTGTTATTACAAGAACAAGAGCAATGATAATACTTACCCCGCTTTGCAAAGCTACCGTTTGCTGTTCTTTATTGAATTTTTCTTTTTGAAATTGCTTATAGGTTTTAGAATAGCGTTTTTTGAGCAGGTTTTCGAGATTGTTTTTTTCTAAATGAAAGAAATCTTCAATATCTCTGTTTGCCAGGTGTTCCATTCCTCCACCATCTGGTTTACTACGTTTCGACAAAAATTTTCGGGGTTTCAAGGTTGCAATCCATCTCTGGTACCCCATTCCATTGTATCCCATTTTTGTTTTTTTAAGGAGTTATTTGCTATTAAATTTAAAGAATATGTACTATGTTTTGCACCCATTTTGCCTGTTTAGCAACATGGATCTGACATAACATAAAATGGACATTGGTGTATATCGAGATAATACCCAATAATAAACTATAAACCATGATGTGTCTTCTTAGTTCCTATAGAATGGTGTAAAAATGCTTTGACTTTTTGAGGAAATATATTACTATTGGCTAATTTTATTTGGCATTTTTTTTACTTGGTTCAAAACTAAACCTACTTGAAAGATTTTGAAAAAGATAGTGATGATGAATTAATCCAAGAACTAAGGTCCGGGAATATTTTGGCGTTTAACCAAACCTTTGAAATTTACAGTTCTAAATTATTTCTTTTTGCAAAAGGGTATCTAAAATCAACAGAAAATGCGGAAGAACTGGTTCAGGAGGTATTTACCACTATTTGGGAAAAGAGCCATCAATTAAAAAACGGTTATTCTCTTAAATCCTACATTTTTACCATCGCTTTTAATATTATAAAAAAGCATTTCAGGCAAAAAGCACAGTTTCGAAAGTTTGCAAAAGAAGAGTTGTTAAATAATACCACTAATGAAACATCGCAACAGGTAGATTATAATTCCTTAAAAACATATGTCCTTAAACTGGTGGATTCTCTGCCAGATAAACGTCGGGAGGTTTTTTTGAAAAGTAGAATTCATGGATTATCGAATAAAGAAATAGCCGAAGAATTCGGACTTTCAAAAAAAACAATTGAAAATCATTTGAATCTAGCATTAAAGGAAATAAGAAATAAAATGGAAGAGGATAAGCTGTCGGCTATTCTGTTTTTCTTTATGTTCATTAAATAAATTCAAAAAAATAACTTTTTTTCGATCTTGATTGGGTGCAATGCTTTGCTTGTGGATATAATCATATAACACAACCGGTGAAATTGAATGGATCAAAGAGATAAATCGAGATTGGCAGCATATTTCCAGAGTAACTATTTAAATGATGAATGGGCTGAAAATTTGTTTAGTGATGCGAAAAATGAACCTGATTTAAAATCTAATCTGGACAAAAAGTGGGGCGAAATCATAGATAGTCCTACTCCGAAGATTGATTTGAAGCATATTCTTTACAAAATTCACTTTAATATTAATTCCAAAGAGAAAGAACAGCAGATTTCCAAGACAAGACAGCTGTACAACCGTTTCTCAAGAGTTGCGGTGGTACTTGTTTTACCATTACTGGCATTGAGCATATTTCTTATAATAAATAAGTCCTATGAGCCGCTGCAGTTTGCCGAAATTGTTGCTCCAAAAGGAGAAAAAGCTCAATTTGTATTGCCTGACGGATCGTCTGGTTATTTAAATTCAGGTTCGAAATTAAAATATGCTTATCCCTTTCGTAAAAATAGGTTGATTGAGTTAAGTGGTGAAGGATTTTTTAATGTAGTGCCTGGCAAAAATATTTTTACTGTAAAGGTGCATAACATGAAGGTAGAGGTTCATGGAACGAGGTTTAATATATGCGCTTATGATGATGACCCGAATACTGTTACAACTCTTGAAAAAGGCAGTGTTTCTGTCATCGCGAACGATGGAGGGAAAATAGTAGAAATAAAGCCAGGGCAGCAAGCCGTTTTTAATAAATCGAACAATCAAATAATAAACAGAAAGGTGGATGTGGATTTATATGTATCATGGAAAGATAATATGCTGAGATTTCAAAATGCTTCGTTTGCTGATGTGGTAAAGAAGATGGAACGCTGGTATGATGTGAAGATTATATTGGATGAAAAACTTAAATATACGCAACATTACACCATGACCATAAAAACAGAAAGTATTCGAGAGATGCTTGATTTGATGGTTGTTACCACTCCTATGGAATATGAAATAAAGGAAGATGTTGTTTATATTACTAATTACTAATTATAAAACTAAAATGCCAATGAAATGAAATCATTTAAGAAAAGAAGGAAAGTGTTCCAGCACCTTCCTCCTGTAGGTCATGTTCGTGCATGAACCCGAGATAATTTTACCCCGAAAGGGGAAAGTATCACATAATTATACAAACTTATGAAAAAAAAATTGATGATTTACCCGTGCAGGCGGGATAATAACCTGTGTAAATTACTTCGTATTATGAAACTAACTGTATTAATAATCCTGGTAGCCCTGATGCAGGTAAGTGCCTCGGTTTATTCGCAAACCAAACTTTTGAATTTAAAGTCAGATAATACCTCTATTGAGTCTGTTTTAAAGGAAATTGAAGGTCAGAGTGAGTTCTTCTTTTTGTACAACAACAGACAGATTGATGTAACAAAGAAAGTAAATGTTAATATAACAGATAAATCAATTGACGACGTTCTTGGGGAAATTCTGAAAAAAACCGGAATTCACTATTTAATAAAAGACCGACAGATTGTATTATATAACGGTGATGCAAATTCTTTAATAGAAGTAATTGAAAAAGGTCAAACTACTCAGGAGCAGCAGAAATCTGTTTCCGGGAAAGTTACAGATACAAAAGGTTTGCCCCTCCCTGGTGTAACAGTAATAATAAAAGGTACTCCAAGTGGAGCTATTACGAATGTCGATGGAGAATACACGCTGGCTTATATTCCAAAGGATGCTATTTTGCAGTTTTCTTTTGTAGGAATGAGAACTGAAGAAGTTTTGGTTGCAAATCAAACAACGATTAATGTAACAATGCAAGAGGAAATGATTGGATTGGACGAAGTCGTTGCTATTGGATATGGGACATCACAAAAAAGAGATCTGACGGGAGCAATTTCTTCGGTGAATGCTAAAGATATAAGTTCAAACTCGATAACGACGCCCGATCAGGCGCTGCAAGGACGAATAGCCGGGGTTCAGGTACAGACAAGTTCTCATGCCCCTGGGGGAGGTATTTCCGTGCAGGTAAGGGGAACGTCCTCTTTATCCGCCGACGGACAGCCACTGTATGTCGTTGACGGATTTCCAATCTCAAATGAATTTTCTTCGGCCAGCACTGTTGACGGAACAGTCGCTATTTCCCAGAACCCTTTAAATTCAATCGATCCTTCAAACATCGAATCCATTGAAGTTTTAAAGGATGCTTCTTCTACCGCAATTTACGGAGCCAGAGGCGCCAACGGGGTAGTCCTGATTACGACAAAAAAAGGAAAGACAGGAAAATCAACTGTTACTTTTGAAAGTTCAACTTCTGTTGATACTCCGTCCAAATATTTGGATTTTCTTACTGCCGAAGAATGGGGGAGCCTTGTGAATGAAGCTGATGATGCAAATGGAACTGCCCGCACTTTCACCGATGCAGAAATTGTCGGCATGGGAAAAGGCACCGACTGGCAACGGGCAGTACTGCGTACAGCATTAACTCAGAATTACAAAATGTCGGTTTCCGGGGGTACGTCGGATATCCGCTATCTTCTTTCAGGAAGTTATCTGGATCAGGAGGGTATTGTTATAAATTCTGATCTGAAGCGTTATTCCATGAATGTAAATCTGGATGCAAATGTTACAAAAAAATTTAAAATAGGCACGAACATCATGTTTTCCAATACTTCGAACGACATGGTTCCCACCGATTCAAAAGGGTACGGGACACAAACAAATGTTGTTTGTAATGTATTGTTCTCGTGGCCTTATATTCCGGTGAAAGATAACGATGGCAATTACACTTTTTTCAAAGATTATAAAAAAGGGATTGGGTCAATGGATAATCCTGTCTATATGACAAAAGAATACGATATTCAGGATAATACCTCCCGGCTTTTGGGTAGTGTATACGGAAATTATAAAATTATGGACGGACTGGAACTGAGGGTCCGCGCAGGTCTTGATTACAGGGATTGGAGATACCATTCCTATTACCCGCTTGAATCGGCAGCAGCAAAAAGCAATGGTGGCATCGCTAATATCACCAGCGAAAGAACGACTAACTTCTTGAATGAAAATATTTTGGAGTATAAGAAAAAAATTGGTGAAAAACACCAACTGGATGTAATGGCTGGTTTTACAAACCAAACAGAAAATGATGAACTGGTAACGGCAACAGGCTACGGATTCCCTTCTGATTATTATAAATACAACAATCTGGGTATTGCAAAACAGCAATATACAAATTCAGGTAAAACTCAATGGACATTGCTTTCCTATATCGGCAGACTTAACTATGTGTATAACGACAAATATTTACTTACTGCTACCGGACGTTACGACGGCTCTTCAAAATTTGGGAAAAATAATAAATGGGGATTTTTCCCGTCAGTTGCCGTAGCCTGGAGGTTGTATGAAGAAAATTTCATCAAGGATTTGAATGTCTTTAGTAACCTGAAGTTCAGGGCCGGATACGGTAGTGTAGGTAATGAACGGATCGGGCTTTATAAATCAATCTCGGCCATTACAACCGCCAAGGATTATTCTTCCGGTTATGTTTTTGGAGGGAATCTGGTAGGAATTGCTTATCCCGGTAGTATTCCCAATCCTGACCTGTCGTGGGAAAAGACAAAAGACCTGAACTTCGGGTTGGATATGGGCTTTTTTAACAACCGGATTAATCTTTCTGTGGATATATACAAGAAAAAGACAAAAGATATGCTGGTTGAAGTTGCTTTGGCAAAAGAAAGCGGTTACAGCAGCGTACTTGAAAACATCGGCTCAATGCAAAACAAGGGAGTCGACATTACATTGAGGACCATTAACTATAATTCAGCTTCGTTTAACTGGACAACCGATGTAACCTTCTCGTTGAACAGGAATAAAGTGATTGATCTGGGTGGAGCAAGTGAAATCTACACTGGCTGGTTAGGCGGAGCCAACAACGGGTTAAACGGAAGTAATGCAGTTCGTTTGACACCAGGACAACCTGTTGGCAAATTCTGGGGAGTTATCTGGGACGGAATATGGAAGTCGCAGGAAGAAATTGACGCAGCCGGGACACAGAAATCCGCCAAACCGGGTTCTGCCAGGTTCAGGGATTATGATCACAGCGGAACTTTCGACGGTAATGACTGTACCTACGTTGGTAATCCGAACCCTGATTTTACATTTGGGTTTAACAACAGTTTTGCATACAAACAATGGTCGCTTATCGTAAACACCTATGGATCGGTAGGCCAGGATGTTCTCAACGTCCTTAAAGTTAAAAAAGATGGCGGAACGTATTACGGTGCATCAAGAAGGGACCGTTGGTCTCCTACCAATACGGAAGGTACCACTCTCGCAGCTAATGCTGGTTATCCCGGATATGTAAGTACCGATGATGTTGAAGATGCTTCATTTATGAGGATACAGTTAATCAGTCTGGGATATAAATTGCCTGTTAAATCATTAAATATTAACTGGATGAGCGATATGACATTTTCCCTGTCAGCAGATAATCCTTTTGTTTTTACAAACTATTCAGGATACGATCCTGAGGTGAACTCATTTGGAACAGAAAATTCTGTTAAAGGAATTGACCGTTTCGGCTATCCTGCATCAAGATCTTTCAGGTTCGGGGTAAAAGTCAGTTTTTAAATTGCAAACAATAAAACTATAGACACATGAAAAAATACGTATATTATATTTCTCTGATTATCATTATGTCAGGCTTCTCTTCTTGTTCTTTAGATGAAGAGATATACAGCAATCAAAACGTGGATGATTTCTATAAAAGCGAGGATGAAATTGAATTAGCCTTAAATGGGGCTTATTCCCTGTTTTGGGACGGCTATATTTACAAGAATGGGGCCTATGTGCAGTTAGGCGACTGGCCTACTGACCTTATGACTTCTACTCCGAATAAAAACACATGGGATTTATTTGCATGGGCCGTAAGTGAAAATTACTTTGACCAGCTTTGGGATGCGAGTTACAATATGATTAACCGTTGTAATGAAGTGATTGAGCGGATCGAATACAGCGATGTCACGGATGTGGTTAAAAATAATGCCATCGGGCAGGCCAAATTTTTAAGGGGCCTTTGTTACTTCAATTTAGTCAAAGATTTTGGTGGGGTTCCTTTGCATATTACGGCAACCAAAAGTTTGTCCGATGTAAACAAGGCAAGAAATACATCCGACGAAGTATATACACAGATTATTACAGACCTGAAGGATGCTTATACCCGGCTGTCACCGTTTGATGCGACCAAACATAGTGAAGGCTATGGCACCAATGGTGCTGCCAAAGCTTTACTGGCAAAAGTATACCTCCAGCAACGCGATTGGGCAAATGCTGCTGCTACAGCCAAAGAAGTAATCGACATGGGAGTGTATGATTTGTATAAAGATTATTCACAAATATGGAATCCTGCCTATAAGAATGGCTCCGAACAGATTTTTTCCATCCAGCACAATAACGGAGGCGATAATACGACCAATTATGGTGAGCACATGACTTTTTTCCTGTGTCCGAAAGGCTATTCGCTTCCCGACGGAACCGGGATTATATTTACGCTGGACGATGGAAATGCCGGAAACTGGCAGGTTGATGACACCTTTTTTAATAGTACTCCGGACACCTACCGGAAATGGTGGTCTATCAGGGAGCATATGCCGAGGTACCTCATTACAGGGGCAAGCCCGATTGAGTGGATAGAAGACACGGTTAAATTGCAAAGAGTGAATATTGTAAAATACTATCAACCGGATTATTCAACCGGATATCTGCAAACAGGTGTAAACTTCACGGTACTGAGATATTCCGATATGCTACTGACTTATGCAGAAGCGCTAAACGAATCGAACAATGGACCGACAGCAGAAGCATACGATGCCATTAATAAAGTCCGCCAGCGGGCAAGAGCTGTCGGAACAGCATACGAGCAACTGGAATCAATTTATCCGGATCTTGCAGGCCTCACAAAAGAAGCGTTCAGAAAGGCTATTCTGGATGAACGTGCTGCTGAGTTTATTGGTGAAGGCGAACGACGGAATGACCTTAACCGGCATGATTTATTTATTTCTACTGCTGAGGCCCAGGGGGTAACCGGAATAAAACCCGGATATGTTTTGTATCCGATTCCTCAGAATGAAATAAACCTGAATCCGCTTTTGGAACAAAATCCTGATTATTGACAAGGCTATAAATTAGTCTGTAATCGATATAGGAAAGTGTTAATTATGAAAGAATGAAGGTTGATAGATTCTGGAAAAGTGGGGGATTTACTAATTCCCCACTTAAAAAACAATATAGTATATCATGGGTAGCTTTAAATACATAATCTTAATGTTGGGTATTGTTTGTTCTTGTACAAACTCAGACAAGAAGCAAAACATAAATAAAAATGCATTAGAAAAACTTGCCTGTGCATTTCAGGAACCCCCCATGGAGTACCGTCCTTATGTATGGTGGCATTGGATGGGGAGTAATTTTTCAAAAGAAGGTATTACAAAAGACCTGGAAGCAATGAAAGAAGCAGGGATTGGAGGGGCAACTATCTTCAACCTGACATCTGCTGTACAGGAGTCACAGGCACCGATAGAAAATAACCCATGGCCGGAGCAAACTTACCGTAGCAAAGCATATTGGGAGGCGTTGGAGCATGCCGCCTCTGAAGCACAACGTTTAGGTTTAAAACTTGGACTTCAGAATACCCCCGGGTATTCAACAACCGGAGGCCCCTGGATTACTGAAGAACGTGGAATGCAGAAAGTAGTATCCAGTAAAATAAAAGTTACCGGAACAGGAACTTCTCCGATAGAAATAACATTAAAAAAGCCGGAGCTTCCAATTTATAATGGCTGGGGAAGCAGTAAGAAAAGAGCCACTTATTATAAAGATATCGCGGTTGTTGCTGTTCCGGTGAAAGATAGTGTGAAAATTGGAGAAGTAATTGATGTTTCCCAATACATGAATTCCGAAGGTTTATTTAACTGGAATGCGCCCAAGGGTTTATGGAATATTCTTCGAATAGGCCATGCTCCAACAATGTCAAATCCTCATCCTGTGCCAGATGATTTGATTAGCAAAGTTTTGGAGGCCGATAAAATGAGCAAGGAACAAAGTATTTATCATTGGAATAACGTATTGAATCCATTAACGGAACACCTTCAAAAATATATAGGAACAACTTTTACCCATATACTTGTAGATAGCTATGAAGCTGGTGATCAAAACTGGACCCCCGGATTTCGAGAGGCTTTTAAAGAACAAAAAGGATATGATCCTATTCCTTGGATTGCCTTAAGTGAATTTGTAAGTGAGAGTAGCGAAGTAGAAAAATTCAATGCAGATTATAAAGAGGTTGTTGGTACTCTTTATATAGATAATGGTTGGCAAGTTGCCAAAGAAATGATTAATAAAGCTGGGCTACAGTTTTTCTGGGAACCGTATTATGGTCCTTTTGATACCCGGAAATCAGTTGCTATTCCCGATCTTCCGATGGGGGAATTTTGGACTGGAGGGCGTGGAGCTATCTCTTCAGTAATCGTAAATGAAGCAAAAAATACCGGGAAACGACTTGTTGGGGCAGAGGCTTTTACCGGACGTCCTGAGATTAGTCAGTATACCGAAGATCCGGCGTTTTTAAAACACTCTGCCGATGGTAGTTTTGTTTCAGGAGCTAATTTGCTGTTTTTGCATCATTGGGTTCATCAACCGTTCGACGACCAATATCAACCCGGCATGGGAATGGGCTGGTGGGGAACCCACTTTGGCAGAAATCAGACCTGGATAAAACCGGGGAAAGCCTTTTTTACTTATTTAACAAGGTGTCAGATGTTGTTGCAACAAGGGGAATTTATTTCCACTCAAAAGAATGTCCTTCACAGGAGTATACCTGAAGCTGAAATCTATTTTGTAACAAATCCGAACGATACTGTTCTGGTACATTCTTTTTCATTTGCTGAAAAAAACAGGGTGCCAGAATTGTGGTATGCCGACAAAGGTGTTATTCAAAAAACACAAAACTGGCAGGAAGCAGGTGACTCCATTTTTGTTGATTTAAAGTTAACTCCTGACGAGTCTGTCTTTGTTATTTTTCCTTTGAATAAAGAGAATGGTTATTCGGAGTTAAAATTGCCCGATACCGAGGTTGTAAATAAAAGCAGTTATCCTATAGATGGTCACTGGAATGTAAGGTTTATGCCTAAATATGATAGGCCTTTTCATAAAGAACTTTCTTCACTGGTTGATTTTAGCACTCAGGCAGCCTTGGACATTAAATATTTTTCAGGTACGGCTATATACAAAAAAGAAATAAAAATAGATAAAGAGACCTTGGCAAAGAATAAACGGATAATACTTGATTTGGGAAAGCTTGAAGATATTGCAGAGCTAAAAGTCAACGGACAGGAAGCTGGCGTTTTATGGTATCCTCCTTATACCTCAGATATCACCTCCCTGCTAAAAACAGGAAGCAATTCGCTTGAAATTTCCGTGACCAATAACTGGGCTAATCGCCTGATTGGAGATGAACAGTATCCTGCCGATTTTGAGTGGGGAGAAGACAGAGGAGAAGCGATGGGAAGAGCAATGAAAGCGTTTCCCGATTGGTTTATAAACAAACAAGCCCGTCCTTCAAAGGACCGGAAAACCTTCAGCATTTGGTTTTATTACAGAAAAGATTCCCATTTGCAACCGGCGGGGTTAATCGGCCCGGTACAGTTAGTTGTTCAAGATATAAAAACGTATAAATAACAGGAATTATAATATGGTTCAAGATTTAAAGATATACAAAAGAATGAGAACAAACTTTCACATATCAATTCTTTGTGGGCTTGCATTACTGACGGCCTCTTGTATGAAAACAGCTACTCCACCTCCTGCGCCTGTTTTGCCCGTTCCTTCCGAACGACAGTTGGCTTGGCATGAATTGGAACAGTACGCGTTTGTACATTTTACTACCAATACTTTCACGGGGAAAGAATGGGGTTTCGGAGATGAAAAACCAGCCATATTCAACCCGACTGAAATGAATACCGACCAGTGGGCACAGACCATCAGAGATGCCGGACTTAAAGGAATAGTACTTACTTGCAAACATCATGACGGGTTTTGTCTGTGGCCTAGTTTATATACTGAGCATTCTGTGAAAAACAGCAACTGGAAAGACGGGAAGGGTAATGTAGTGAAAGAGGTGCGTGAGTCTTGTAAAAAATACGGGTTGAAATTTGGAATATACCTTTCTCCATGGGATCGAAATAATGCTGATTATGGAACTCCTTTGTATATTGAATATTATAGAAACCAGTTACGCGAGTTGTTTAACGATTACGGGCCTGTTTTTGAAATGTGGTTTGATGGAGCGAATGGTGGTGATGGGTTTTATGGAGGAGCTAATGAAAAACGAAGTATTGACAGAGCAACTTATTACGACTGGCCCAACACCATAAAAATGGTACAACAAATGGAACCTAATATTGTATTCTTTAGCGATGCAGGTCCGGACATTCGGTGGTGTGGAAATGAGAGAGGATACGTTGGAGAGACCAACTGGAGCCTGCTGACCCCTGATACTCTTTATGCCGGGAAACCTCGTATCAATGAGTTGCTAAATCACGGGGCTGAAGATGGCAGTGTATGGATTCCTGCCGAAGTGGACGTTTCCATCCGTCCCGGGTGGTTTTATCATTCGAAAGAAGATTCACTTGTGAAAACTCCGGAAAAACTTTTTGAAATCTACCTGAATTCGGTAGGTAGAGGCGCTAACCTCATTCTTAATATTCCTCCTGATCAGCGGGGGCTTTTACATGAAAATGATGTAAAAGCACTTATTGGTTGGAAAAAGATGATAGACGAAGCTTTTGCAACTAACCTGGCGCAGGGGTGCAAAATAACAGCCGATACTTATCGTGGAAAATCTGCTCAGTTTGAAGCCTCCAATCTGATTGATAAAGACAAAGAAACATACTGGGCCACTGACGATGATGTAGTAAAGGGAAGTATTGAATTTGATTTTGGAGAAACAGAATTGGTGAAATATGTTGTCCTACAGGAATATATACGGTTAGGACAGCGTGTCCGTAATTTTAGTATTGATGCTTGGATAAATAATTCCTGGCAACAGATTGCACATGCTACAACCATTGGGCATAAGCGGATTATTTCACTGGAACAACCAGTGAAAACTCAAAAAATAAAAATTACTATTGAAGACTCAAGAGCATGTCCGGTTATCTCTAATGTTGAGATTTATTAAAACCAATTGAGAAGTAATATATTAATAGAAGAAAGTATGAAGTGTGATTGCATAAAAGAATGAAATACCAGGGATTTGGGTATTACGAAAGAGGCAGAACTTAGAGAGACAAATTATTTGTACTTCAATTTTGAAAAAAAGAAAATAAAATTTGGAATAGCTAAAAGTAAAATATAAAATGATGTATCAAGTAAAATTAACGGTATTAACTTTCTTGTTCCTTTGTTATTTACTGGTGCCTGTTTCTGGTGGTACAAATGGCATAATGCAGCAAACATCTAGGCAGGAGCAAAACAGTTTTGTGGATGCGGCCGATTTCGGTTTTTCACCGTTGGCAACCGGCAAGGAAAATGTTGTTGCCTTGCAAAAGGCAGTTGACCGGGCGGGAACCATTATTGTTAGTGCTCCCGGAACTTATAAAATGGCAGGAACTGTATATATAGGAAGCAATACTTCGTTGATTTTTGGTAACAACATTTTTCTGAAAAAAGTAAATGAAGGGAACGATTTTACGCATGTATTTTTAAACAAAGGGGCACTGACCAAAACTTATGATGAACATATTTCAATAGAAGGGTTACATATCATTGTCAACGGGATCGATAAAGACATGACTGAAGTTTATGGCTTGCGCGGGCAACTTGCTTTCTTTTATATAAAGGATCTGAAAATAGAACATTTCCGGTGTTATGATTTGGCCGCCTCTCAGTTTTGTATTCACGTTTGTACTTTTGAAGATATTATTATCGACGATGTGATTATTCATGGGAGAAAAGACGGTATCCACCTGGGAAGGGGAAGCCGGTTTACAATCAGGAACGGTGTTTTTAAGTGCTTTGATGATGCCATTGCTCTGAATGCCCATGATTATGCAACTTCGAATCCTGAACTTGGCTGGATAGAAAATGGGATTATTGAAAATTGCTACGATCTGAATGAAGAGAAAACGGTTGGGTATTTTTGCAGGATACTGGCAGGCGCCTGGCTTGACTGGACACCTGGCATGGAGGTGCAGCATTCGGATGCTGTTGTTTCGAACGGAAGACTCTACCGGGTGCAGGAAAAACCGGATGGAACTATTTATAAATCAGAAACCCAGCCAGAACATAAAAGTGGCAGACAGAAACTTGACGGTATTAATTGGGGAGTTGTGCAAGATGATATAACCTATACTGCCGGAGTAAGAAATGTCTCTTTTCGCAATATCTTTCTGGAAAAACCAAGAATTGGTTTTTCAATACATTTTGATAACGATAAATTTAGCCGGTCATACTATCCGGGCGCTGAAATCCCGGTACAGGAGCAACTTACTTTTGACAATATCCATGTTTTGTATAATGAACCAATCAATCTTATCTCAGTAAATACTCCGGTTGATGTTTTTACAATTAGCAACTCCAGTATCAGGGATAACACGATCAACTTTCACGGAAACAAGGCCATGATTGATTACCTGAAAACACAAATAAATATTTACGGGTGTACATTTCGAAAAGAAGGCAAATTTCCACTCGTAACTAACAGCGTGAAGGGGAAGAAAATTATTCTGAAAACATACTCTAATGTCGCGTTGAAAGATAATTTTATAGCTACTGTCGTCCCCGGAGATGGTGAAATTACAGTTGAATCAGACTTAACAGGCTTGAAGGATAATAAAGTTTTTTCAAAAGAGGCACAGAAATAGAAATTGGTTGTAGGAAATGAAAGGTTTTAATGTATCAGGATTGAAAATGTTGGGTGGGCTTATTGCCCTTTTAATGATTGTCGTTAGTTGTAATCAGCCTGTTAAAAATGAAGGTGTTGATGAGAATGCTTTTGTCAGACCTGTTAAAAACAGCTGCGTGCATACCTGGTGGCATTGGGTTGACGGGATGATAAGCAAAGAGGGAATTACCAGGGATTTGGAATCAATGAAAGCTGAAGGTATTGTTCAGGCAACAATTCTGAACCTGGGGTTTCCGCAAAATGTTGGTCTGGTGCCAGGAAAGGACTTCCCGGTTGAAAAAGTTAAATTTGTGACGGATGAATGGTACGAGATGTTTGAGTGGGCTTTGCACGAAGCCCGACGATTGGGTATAACCATTGGCGTGCATAATTGCGATGGCTGGAGTGAAAGTGGAGGTCCCTGGATTACGCCAGAAATGTCGATGAAAAAATTTGTTTTTACAAAAACAATTCCTGAGCCGGGATTTAAAGGAAAGCTTAAGCTTGACAAACCTTTTTGTAATTACAATTTCTATAAAGATGTAGCGGTTGTCGCCTATAAAAATAAAACGCTTAAGAAAAATTCCTTTCAAAAGGCCAGCCCAGAGATGATTCTTAATAACAAACAGAAGATTGCTCCTTCCACCATATTTGAAATGCAATGGGGTGATTCGGTTGTTATTACTTTTGAAAAAGAATTTACGGCGAACAAAATAGCTGTTTTTCAGGGGTACAAAGGTGGAACTTCCGGCATTCAGGCTAATACAACAAACCAGTATACTTTACTATATTCAAACGATGGTAAGAAATACCGGAAACTTGCTCAGTTCAAAAAATCCTGCTTTAACGATACTGCCATTGTCAGGTTTAAAAAAACAAAGGCACGGTATTTTAAATTTATATTGAGCGATGGCTTACGTCTTGCTACCTGGCGCGACAGCAAATACTTATTATCAAACGTTGAACTATTGGCCGATGGTGACCACCCGGGATTTTCGCCCACAGTATCTTATATTTCTGAAAAAAGTGTTGCAGCCAAAACGGTGGACTTAACCCGGTTGAATAAACAGAGAAAATTGTCTGATGATGAGATTGTAAAGAAGAACGATATTGTTGATTTAACTGGTAAAATGGATGAGGACGGCGTGATTGATTTTGACCTTCCGGAGGGAAATTGGACTGTTCTGCGTTTTGGCTATACCACAACCGGTGTTATTAATGCACCTTCTACTATTGAAGGAGAAGGGCTGGAATGTGATAAGATGGATACTACAGCCTTAAACCTGCACTTTGCAAGTTTCCCTCAAAAGCTGGTTGAGCATTCCAATGGTTTAGCTGGCAGTATTTTTAAGTTTATTTTAATAGATAGCTGGGAATGCGATTATCAGAATTGGACAGCAAAAATGCCTGAACAGTTTGAAAAACGCTGTGGTTACAAGTTAACCGATTGGTTACCGGTGTTGTGCGGAGATGTGGTTGGAAGTACTGAAATGTCTGAAGGTTTTTTATATGATTTCAGAAAGACCATTGCTGAAATGATAGAGGAAAATTATTATTTGCATTTCAGGAATTTGTGTCACCGAAATAACCTGGAAATGCATGCCGAAGTAATTTATGGAGGAGGAATGTATCCTCCTCTGGATATTCTCAGAACAAATAGTTATACCGATTTGCCTATGACAGAATTCTGGACATTGGGCAAGGATGGAATTATTGTTTATTCTCCATTGAAAAATAATCCTCTAAATAGCCTGGTTTCTTTGGCAAATTTATATGGTAAACCTGTATTAGCCTCTGAAGCATTCACCGCCGGAGCCCATCACAGTGAAACTCCTTCTGATCTAAAATTATACGGTGACAGGGCTTACAGTTCTGGTATCAACCAAATGATACTTCACAGTTATGTTCATCAACCCACGAATCAAAAACCGGGGCTAACCCTGTTTGCTTTTGGTTCTCATTTTAACAGAAATACTCCCTGGTGGCAATATTCAAATGGCTGGCTCGATTACCAGGCGCGTATTCAATATATATTGCAGAAGGGAATAACTCCGGCTGAGATACTTTATTACATTGGCGATCAATTTCCTCAGGACTTTAATAGTGAGTTTGTTAATGGACTACCGAAAGGGATTTATGCAAATCCGTGCAATTTTGATTTGCTTCAAAAGGCCGTTGTTAAGGATGGAAAGATATTGTTTCCTTCCGGTGCGAAGTTTTCCATACTGGCTTTTCCTGATATGGTTTCTGTTAATCTTTCTACGTTAAAAGAAATAGAACGTTTGGTTAAAGATGGGGCGACTGTTTATAGTGAGAAACCTCACTCTCTGTTTTCACTTAAGGGAAAAACAGAGAATCAGCAACATTTTAATGAGCTGACTAATAGTCTTTGGAATGGATATGAAGACAAAATTAGCGGACAAGCAAAATATGGAAAGGGAACAATTGTTTGGGGTTTATCAGTAACCGAATTATTAGATAGAATGCGCATAACGCCGGCCTTTACAACTGCTTTGTCAGATTCTTTGGAGGTATTATCTCTGCATAAGACCATTGGTGATGAGGATGTGTTCTTTATTGTAAACCAGCATGACCAAACATTGAATTTTGAATGTGATTTTACTGTTGGAAATAAAACTCCTGAAATATGGAACCCGATGACCGGGGAGATAATAAGGCAGTTTATTTATACCCGAAATGCTGGTAAGGTAAAAATGCCAATCCGTCTTGAGGCGAATGAATCTTTATTTGTTGTTTTTAATAAGGGTGATGTACCAGATTATATCAACAAGGTTGAATTGGAAGATGAACAGATTTTCCCAGCGAAAGAGAGAGGTGCTCAGCCTGATGTTATGCCGGAAGTGGAGATTAAAGACGAAAACTGGTGGTTCTCCAGCCATTCAGGAGGCAATTATAAGGTTACTTTTAATTCAGGGAAAGAAAACCATGTTAACCTGAGTATTCCTGAAGTTTATGAAATTATAGGTTTTGATGGGAGATTAGAGTTTGCCCCAATTAACGGGAATACGATAGAGCCTGTTGATATTTCCTGTTTGCAGTCATTTACTGATTTCGACCTGGATGAGATTAAATATTTCTCAGGTACGGCAAAATATACTATTGAATTTGATGTTCCTGTTGAATTTTTAGATGATATGTTTACTGTTGCCCTTGATTTCGGGATATTTAAAACAAGCGGCGAAGCGAATCTAAACGGACAATCTCTTGGGAATATCTGGACTTCCGGGGTTAAGATCCCGGTTAGTGGATTGCTGAAAAAGCATAACCTGCTGGAAGTAACTGTTGCGACAACTAATCGTAACCGGTTAATTGGAGATTTGGTAGAGTACGGACATTTGAATGGGATTTGGACATCTTCTGTTGGATTGCGAAAAGATTCAAGGCTTGAACCCTCCGGTTTAATTGGGCCGCTTTCTTTAATTAGGGAAAGCCGACAGGAAGTTTCTTGTGGAGATTCTATGTAAGGCGTTTCTGTAAATTGGAATAAGAGAAGCTTTTTTGTATAATGATTTTTAGGAAGAGAATTACCAGTTCTTGCCTTTCATCTCTTCGAAGATTTCGTAAACAATGGGGCAGGTTTCGCAATTTTTGTGGGAGAGAGGGAGAATTTGGTAGAAACGCTTACGGTCGGTATGTGGATATTCGCGGCATGCTTTTGGGCGGCTTTTATAAACCATGCAGTAATTATCGGGCAGAAGAAACGGGCATGGATGATCTTTGAAAACAAAGTCGCCGTCTTCATCGGTAATAATGTATTGGTCCATAAAATCGGAAGGTTTCATTTTTAGATGTTTGGCCAACCTGTCAATGTCTTTGTCAATAAGCCGTGGCCCAATGGTTTTGCAGCAATTGGCACAATCCAGACAGCTAAATTGTGAAAATGCCTCAATGTGCAGACCATGAATAAAATCATCAAGATCCTTTGGCTTTTTCTTTTTGAGTTTTTTTACCAGAGCAGCTGTTTCTATCCGTGATTTGTCAGTCAGTATTTTTAATTCCTCCGGTGTCTTGTATTTTATCTTTTTCATTTCTTTTTTTTCTTCAATTCACAAGTATAAAATAACTGCCAACTGAGACTGCCAGTTGTAAATATCTCCTGCTAACTGTTCTCATCCTTTTCGTTGTGTCGTAATTTCTAAAGGTTCTATTCCCATTTTTTTCTTTTTCCGTTTTATCTGAGCCAGAAACAAACCTGCAACAACAATCACAATTCCTGTTAGTTGTTGAAAATCCAAATTCTCTCCCAAAATAAAAAATGAGAGGATAGCCACAAATACAGGGATTAAATTAATGAAAGTATTCGAACGGTTTACGCCCAGTTGCCGTATGCTTTGGGTAAAAAATACAAATGCCAAGGTAGAGGCAAACACAGCCAGAAAGATGATAGCACGAAATGCCTCCGGATGAAACGGACGAGTTAAAAAATCGTTGAACTCAAATAAAAGCCAGAAGGGGAGAAATAGAACTGCTCCAATCAGATTTTGCCATATTATAATGGTAAAAGTATTATAGCGGCCAACTAGTTTTCGTAGTACAACAGAATAGGAGATGGCCGCAAGTACGGCAAGAAATTCGAGGCTAATTCCTTTAGGTGAGGCATCAAAGCGAAAAGAGCCGTTGATTACTACCAGCCCTACTCCTACAAATGAAAATAAAAGTCCCATTGCATTCATCCATTTTATTCTTTCCTGGTAAAAGTACCATGCAACAACAGGGGAAATGAGAGGAATGGTTGCTACTATAACAGCTGCAACAGTTGAAGATATGTATTTCAGCCCGTAACTTTCGCCAATGAAGTATGAAAAAGGTTCGAAGAACGACATGAGTATAAAAAAGCGAAAATCTTTTGGCGAGATTTTTTGCAGCCGTTTCATTCCTATGGAAATAATAACCATTAAAAGAGCTGATATGGTAAGCCGGAAAATAACAACCGTTAACGGATTGTACCCCTGGTAAGCAATTTTAAACCATATAAATGAGAAACTCCAGAAAAAGGCCGCTCCCAATGCTGCCACAAACGCTAGAAAATCTTTGTTTTTCATGACATAAATAACTGTCACAAAAATAATCTTTTAAGTCAAGTTGCAGCAATTTGGGATTGCCATTACCGGTATTTAGGCTTAGCAAAATGAAATAGTATATAAACCAATGTTGCAAAAATAATCCCGAAAATATTGGCATCCAGTCCCCAGGGTAATTTCCATCCGCTTATTATCAGAAATAAGGTTAAGCTGCCTCCTGTACCCATTGCCCAAAGAGCACCTCGTGTACTTCTGTTTTTCAGGAAAATTCCGGCCAGTACAGGTATAAACAAGCCTGAAACCATAAATGAGTAGGAGTGGAGCATTAGTTGTAATACGTTCGGGACTTTCAGTGAAATAAAGAGAGCAGCAACTCCTAGCAATAAAGTTGTTACTTGAGAAAGAAGCATGACTTTCCCTGCGTTGTGTCTTTTAAAAATATCAGTAACAACATTTCCTGAAGCCGCCATTAAACAGCTGTCTGCCGTTGACATAATGGCCGAGAAATAGGCCGACAATACAATCCCTGTTAACCCAGCAGGTAGAATTGTTCTTAACAAAATTGGAAGCCCCATTTCTGCGTCGAATGAAGCAGATGTTGTGTGTGTGATTATTCCGTTTTCAAATGCAACTTTTGCAAATAGCCCCAGGAAGACTCCGGTGAAAGCCATGAGAGGATATTCAAACAACCCCGCTATAAACCATGCTTTTTGTGCCGTTTGTTGATCTCCGGCAGCATAAATTCGTTGATAAAGTGTCATTCCTATAAACCAGATTGGAACAATGGTTACCAGCCAATTTACAATTTGTTGCCAGGAAATAGATGATAAGCTAAAATAGCTTTGTGGTAAGGTGTTTTTTAGTGTTTCGTAACCGCCAATTCCAAAGTAGCAAACGGGCAGAGCCACAAAAATTAATCCTCCCATTAATAAAATCCACTGGAATGTATCGGTATAAATAACGGCTTTTATTCCTCCGAAAGCGGTGTAAACCACAGCTATGGCTCCCATGAGAATAAGGGCAGTATGCAGCGATATTCCGGGAAATGTTGCCGATGCCAGTTTGGCTCCGGCCAGAATTTGAGAGCTGGTAAAACCAAGATATCCGATGGTCGAAATAATTCCGGCCAAAAGTGCTACCCGTCCATCATATAATTTTTCCAAAAATTGAGGAAAAGAGAGTAAGTTATGAGTGCTGGCCATGCGCGAAACTTTTGGAATAAGCAATACTGCACTAAGCCAGGCTCCAATTAATCCGGTAAAAAGAAGCCAGGTGCCTGAAAGTCCCATGATAAATCCTAATCCTCCTAATCCGATGGAAAATCCTCCACCAACATCAGTAGCTACAACTGAAAGCCCGATGTGAAAGGCATTCATTTTGCGGCCTCCCACAAAGTAATCATCTGCGGAAGTATTTTTTCGCATGAAAAAGAAACCAATTCCCAGCATGGCAGCCAGGTAGAGGCCAAAAATAACATAGTCAATCCAGTGCATGGATTTTTATTCTAACTTCGAATTTAATTCGTATTGCAAAGGCGGATAGGAGTGTTTTATTACTCCTTTAGACAGCAGTTGAGTCGTGTGTCTTAGCCCTTTGGTGTAAGATAATTTTAATTCTTTTACTACTTCCCCCAGAAAGCTGGGGCCATTTTCGTCGAGGAATTCGACGATTTTTAATTCTGTTTTATCGTTTATCTCTTGCATTCTCAATGTATATTTTTATTGTTTTATCATCCATATGGAGTTGTGGTGTCTTCTACTAATTGTCCTTGTTCCAATGCCAGGAAGCGTTGGCAATTACCCCATCCCTTGTATCCGCGGTTGCAAAAAACATTACGAATAAGGAAAATTGGTTTTCCCACCGTTTCTAGTTGATTCTGGAAAACAGGGCATTCTTTTGCATATTTGCATCGTTTTCCTAAATTCATGATTATAAGTGTTTATAGTAAATGTTTAAACTTTCAATATTTCCTGAAATATTGGTATTATTTAACAGCGTTCCTGTAAACTGATAACCTGATTTCAGGAATGTTTTATTCATGCCGGGAGCTTTTAGTCTGGCCATTGTATATACGGTTTTTATATTGGCATATTTCATCTCTTGTTCCATCTTCATTAGTAGGTGGAACGCCAGGTTATGTCCTCTGTATTCCGGCAAAACAGCAAAATCAGTCATTTCTGCATTTTTGTTTACTATGTCAATTTCAGCAGTTGATATACCAATTAATTTATTTCCTTCTTTTAACCCGAAATATTGAGTTTCCCCGGCTTTCATTGTTTCAAGAATGTATCTCGGGTTATGGACCGGGAACGGATAAGTTTCAAAAACGCGTTTGAATACTCCAGCCATTGCTTCAACATCTTTGGCTTCCAATCGCTCAAGGATGTATTTTAACGAATGTTTGTATTTCAGTTTTTGTGGAGTTTCTGAATTGTTAAGCAGTTCATAAAAATCCTGCAACTCATTTTTCGGAACTTCCTTGCGTTTTTCGTCTTTAAATTTCGCTACAAATAGGCAGTCTTGCTCATTGTTATAGTATTTCGGTACATACGCTTCAATGGAAAAATCATTGGAAAGAAAATCCGGTAAAGCTTCCGGCTGTATTTTTGCAAATATTTTTGAATAGCCTTTTTCTTCTGCCAATTCCTCCAGATCCGAAATAATTTCCGGTACACTTTCCGGATGAAGTTTCATTAAATAAATCCGGTTATTGAATTTTCCGTGATGTATTGTCGATTTTCCAAATTTTTCTATTTTATCCTGCATCTTCTTCCCTTCTGTTATATCTTTCATTGTTATCGGGAATAAGCGAAATAGTTGAATCCGCATCCGATAGCAATTGTTCAATTCCTATTGATTTTAATTCTTCGTCAGCCTCTGTTAAGTTTAGTTCTAAATTGCAATTGTCGCAATCCCGATCACAAAATATTGATTCATACTTTTCCGGTTCTTTATACGTGGTAATAATTCCTTCGTAATTTCGAAGAACTACTTTGTTGGTTGACCATGAAATAATGTAATTTGGCATAATTGGAATTTTTCCGCCACCTCCGGGAGCATCAATTACATAAGTGGGGACAGCAAAACCGGTTGTATGTCCAATCAGGCTTTCCATAATTTCAATGCCTTTCCCAACTGGTGTCCTGAAATGAGATAGCCCTTCTGAAAGGTCGCATTGGTACATGTAATAAGGGCGAACCCTGTTCTGTACCAGTTTATGAACGAGTGTTTTCATAATCCGTGGGCAATCGTTAACGTTGGCTAGCAATACTGATTGGTTGCCCAAAGGAAAACCGGCATTTGCCAATTTTGCCAAAGCTTCTTTTGATGAGGCTGTTACTTCCCTCGGATGATTAAAATGAGTATTTATCCAAAGCGGATGATATTTTTTTAGCACCTCAATAAGGCTGTCTGTAATCCGGTAAGGTAAAACCACTGGCATCCGGGTGCCAATCCTTACAATTTCTACATGGGGAATTGACGTTATTTCAGAAAGAAGCCAGTCCAGATAACTATCTGAAAGCATCAGCGGATCTCCTCCAGATAAGAGAACATCTCTGATTTGTGGTGTGTTTCTAATATACTCAATTCCGTTTTTAAGTTGTGCTTTCGATGGAATTGAGTCTATATCTCCAACTTTTCTTTTACGTGTACAATGCCGGCAATACATAGAACAAACATTGCTTACATGAAACAAAATTCGATCCGGGTAACGGTGGGTAATTCCTTCCACCGGGCTGTCACTTTCTTCCGACAGCGGATCTTCCAAATCTGTTTTTAAAACCGTTAGTTCATCCGTACTGGCAAATGCTTGTTTGAAAACCGGATCGTTCCGGTAGTTTTGATTATCTATAAGTGAAAGGTAGTATGGGGTGATGGAAAGCGGAAAACGGTCGAGTGTGGTTTTTAACTTGTTTTTTTCTTCTTGCGGAAATTTTATTCCTGTCAAAAGCTCAAATTTGTCAATCGACTGAATTGAGTTTTTAAGCTGCCATTTCCAGTCTTTCCAGTTGGAAATGTTACTGTCAGCTTTAATCTTTTTGGCAATTTCTTGTTGAACATTATTAAATATCTCCATATTAATTGTTTCTGTACGAACAAAAATAGTATAAAAAAGGCGACAGACCAAATAGAATTTATTGGCAGGGAGGGGTGATTATGTATTCAATGTTCTTGTTTTTAGTTGTTTGAGGTGTGTTTGGTTTTATGTATTTATGTTAGATAATAAATAATTATTCTAATTTAGTTCGTATAGAAACTAAATTTGTATCAATTGTTTATGAAGATACTTCTCCAATATTATCTTCATAAGTGATAAGTGGAGACGCTTCTATGTCTTCAATATCCAATAGTTTAACAAGAAGTTCGAGTGTCTTTTGTGTTTGTTCCAACGTTTGCAAATCAAGTTTTTGTAGTTTTTCTGATAATTGTTCATGAAGCAGCGATGGAATTTGATTTAAAAGCTTTGCTCCTTTTGACGTTAATGCAATGATTACGACCCTTTTGTCTCCCAGTTTGGGCAGCCGGGCAACTAGCCCTTTGCTTTCCAGTCGGTTTATGATTCCACTTATTGTACTGGCATTTAAGTGTAAGAATTTACGAATCTCTCCTTGCTGGGCTTGAAAATCTTCTGAAGAGTGTAGATAATTTAAACATAATATTTGAGGAATACTAACACCATACTCTTTTTGTATTTTTTTTGATTCCAGGTTTATTGATCGTACAATCTGTCGTATTTTAATTAGAATTTCAGTTGTATCCATTATAGCGGTGCATTAAATAAAAGCCAATAAAAGTACGATTATTTTTTTCTTTCAAAATTACCTTAAAGAAAATGTGGGTGATTTAAGCGCTTTAAAAAGACTGTGTTTGCTAATATAAATGCAGTGTTTTGTTCCTTTTTGTAAAGATTTGAATACATTTGAAAACGGATATTCACTAAATAAATTGAAATAATGCTTAGAAAAAACACTTTTAAATCACTAATTTTTATAGGAGTTACTGCTCTTTTTATGCAGGGATTTTTTTCTTGTACTCCGGCCAAGGAGGATAAATCTATCGGCCTTCAGCTGTATTCTGTTCGTGATGATATGAAAAAGGATGTTGAAGGTACAATTGTTAAAGTTGGCGAGATGGGATACAAATTTGTGGAAGCTGCCAGCTACGGAGATGGTAAATTTTATGGAATGGATCCAGTGGAATTTAAACAACTTTGCGAAACAAATGGCTTGCAGTTTTGGGGCTCGCATACCGGCAAAGATGTACCGGATTCAACCAACTGGGATGAAACTATGGCTTGGTGGGATACTTGTATTGATGCACATGCTGCTGCCGGTGTGAAATGGATTGTTCAACCATGGATGGGAGGAACGGGGTATGAAAGCCTGGATGGATTAAAACGTTATTGCGAATATTTTAATGCTGTGGGTGAAAAATGCAATGCTCACGGAATTCGTTTTGGTTACCACAACCACGATAAAGAATTTACTACTGTGCTGGATGGAAAGCCTGTTTATGATTGGATGTTACAGTTGACCGACCCTTCAAAAGTTACAATGGAACTTGATTTATACTGGTGTGTGGAAGGAGGAAAGAATCCGGTGGATTATTTTAACGAGTATCCCGGACGTTTTGAGTTGTGGCATATAAAAGATAAGGAGGAAGTGGGTGCCAGCGGAAACATTGATTTTGAATCTATTTTTGCAATGAAGGAAAAATCAGGATTAAAATATGGCGTTGTTGAGGTTGAAGAATATAACTTTGAGCCTTTGGTTAGTTGCCGGAAGAGTCTGGATTGGTTAAATGCACAAGACTTTGTGAAATTGTAAGAATGAAATATTGAAACGGGAAAGGCTGTCCAAAAAGTAAAATTGGACAGCCTCTTTTTTGTTTTAGAACCTTCCGAATTTGAACGTGAGGTTAAATACAAATCCCCGGAGCACATCTTCGTCTGTTGCAAATAAATCTACTTTTGAAGTGTAGCGGTAGCTAACTCCTGCTGCAGCCCGAAACCATTTGGTTAAATTTGCTTCCAGTTCTATTCCTGGCTCTACAACAAGGAAGAAATCGTGGTCAACCTCTTCAAAACGGTCGTCGTAATCCCAATAATGTGGGCCATAGTCGTCAAGTAAAGCAGCGCCTCCCACGCCTACCAGTATTGGAAATGATACGTGAACTGGATTTCTTCCGCCAATGATAGGCTCAATTAGCAATCCTCCGTAAGCCCCGGCAAGAGTGTAATCAAAAATCTGGTTGTTGTAATGCGAGTGATAATCGAGGTCGTTTATAAAACCGTACCCTCCTAACCCGATAGCTAAAGCATGGTCAAAGATGAAGGCGCCCCTTACACCGTAAACCGCGGCATCCTTTCCGTCAAGTTGTGAATATCCGAACGAAAAAGCGCCATAAAAACCATTGCTTTGGTTTTTGGAGAATAGTGTTTGAACCTGGTCGTTCGAATAATTGTCTTGCGCATGGGACAATAACGTTCCCACTGCAAAAATCATAAGTAATGCAGTTCTTTTCATGACTCTAAAATTTGGTTTCTATTGTAGCTCTTTAAGCTGTTTTTTTTGTGTAAGTATTAAAAAAGGTATTTTACGGTAAATGCAAAATCAAACGGCTGTACCCTGAATGTATTTTTTCCAAACAAATCAAAGAAAGGTTTTACTTCCAGTCCTACAGAGATCGGGGCTTCATAGAAAGTGTATTCGAATGCAGCAAGCCCGTCAAGCCCGGCCAGAAATGATGACCTGTTTTCATAACTTCGGGTGTTACTCTGATAATGTATTTCATCCCAGGTTTCAAAGCCCGCATGCAGGCCTGCTCCATATATAAATACCAGTTGTTCGGAAAAACTAAATAAGTCATACTTATGAAATTCTTTTAATACATGAGCCTGTAATCCCTCGTTTCGTATTCCCAACAGGAATTTGTAAGAGTTGGTATCGTTTGTGTAAATTCGGTATTCAAAACCCGATGTTACGCCACCTCGTATTCCAATGGCTTGTTTATATCCCTGTGCTCTTAAAAGAAGACCCGAAAAAACGAGGATGATTAGAAATATAGATTTTTTCATATCAGTGAGATTTTTTTAGATGTACAAAATCGTTTTCTCTGAAACTTGTTATTTTGTTTTCTGAAACGTTTTTTGTTACAATTTGTTTTCGTTGGGAATAACCTTGCCTGAACCGGAAATATGCCTTTCAATTTCTGGTGTCCCGATATAAAATATACTTCCGCTTCCTGAGATGTTTGCCTTTAAGAAACGCTCCACGTTTACCCAGGCATTTCCTGAACCCGATATTTTTGTATTGCAATCACGCAATTCCAAATCAGAAGCATAAATCCTGCCAGAACCGCTAATGGAGAAGTCAGCATCGTTGGCATTTCCCAGAATTGTCAAATTCCCTGAACCTGATATTGCTGCATCTACAGAAATGGCATCTACTGCAGTTTCTATACTTCCTGAGCCGGAAATAATAGCGTCAAACTTATTGACTGAAAAGTAATCGGAAGTTATGCTGCCCGACCCACTTTGAGTAACTCCTTCAAGCCGGGGAGTGGTAATATACACCTCCAGGGGAAGCTGATTCTTTATATTATGTACCCCTCGTATATAAATACGGAGCGTCTGGTTATGTACTGACGTTTCTATATACTGCAGTATATTAGATTCAGAACTAACAAGAATATCATAATCGTCGCCCTGGGTTATGTGAACGTCAAATGAACCTTCCGATTTTACTTTACTAAAGCTGGTGGTTATTCTCTCTTCACTTGCTTCCACCCCGTTTCCGTGGATAGTGAAATCGTCAATGCAGCTGGATGCAAATACTGCGACTATTGCAGTAATAAATAATAGTTGAACTGTTTTCATGACTTTGAGACTCGTAATTAATAGTTTGTTGTTTTCTATGCCAGTAATGACAAGTGCTTTTTTCAAGGGTTGCAAAAAGTGTATAAAAAGTTGAAAAATAATTTGAACGAGCAATCCTAATAGGAGAATATGTTTATCTCACCCAAAGTAGTATTTAGAATAAGCTTTTTGTTGTCTTTGATTTTTTTCCCGAAGTTCCCCAGCAATTTAACCTTACCTTCTTTTTCGTCAAGTACTTTTGTTTCTTCCGTTGTTATTTCCTTGCATAAGTCAACTTCTGTTTTTGTATGCGTTATTTCAAAGTTGAAATTTGATTCCGCCGGGAAGTAGAGATTTATATCGGTTGATTTTGCTTCTACGAAAATATTACTAAAATCGGTTGCTATCTTTTCAACATCCATATCTGTATAGTCGGCTCGCAGGGTTATCCTGTCATTTAGTTCGTTTATTCTGAAGCTGGAAAAGCTACCTTCAGCATCTATCAGATCGGCCATACGTATTTTGAACTTGTCTCTTCTTGTATCTGTATTTAACTCTTTTACTTCCAGTATTTCAAAATTGGATGATTTACTATTGATACGAAGAAGATCAGCTTCTCTGATATATAAATCGCTATAGTTACAGTCGAGTCTTCCCGTTTTTATCTGGTTTATAGTTGCATCTGCAAAATTGAGGGTAATGTTAGTTTTGCCTGTGAAGTCGTGAGATTTTAAATTGCCATTGGAGAGATCCAGATCAATTTCGCCATTATAATCATCCATGAATATATCGCCAAATTTATTTTCCACTCGCAGAACATTATTCTTGGGAAGCCAAACTGTGTAGTTTATTTCCACATTGCCATCTGACTGAAGGACTGTTTCCTTAAACTTTAGCAGTTCCTTTTCAAGAGTGCTGCGGTTTTCTCCTACTTTGGTACGAATTACAAGAAAATATTGGCTGCTTAAAAAATCAAAGTCAATTTCTTCCATTGATTTTTCAAGTTTCGATAGTTTCTTTTCTTCCACTTTTACATTGATATCAACCACCACTGAATCTTTGTCCCAGGTATTTAGAGCTATCTTTCCGTATTTATTGGATATTTCTATCCGTGTTTCATGGGTTACTTTGAATGCTTTTTTTATCTCTTTTGAATCTGTGAATTGCGCAGATACAATTGCGGGCAGCATAAATATCATGCAGGATACAATTGCTAATGTTCTTCTAAGAATTATATATTCCCCTTGTTTTTTCATTTGATGTAATTTGCAATTAACATTTAATTTGTTCCAGCACTTCATCCACCAATTTTAGCCGATTTCTGTTGTTGTTAATCATTGCCTCAATTACCATTTTATTTGAGATGTTATCTCTCAGGTCGTTTTTCAATTCGTTATACATCTTTTCGAGTTCAGTTAAATCAGTCTCAACTTCGTTTTTTATATCCGGATTGGTATGATAACATTTTCTTATTTCCTTAAGCTTTCCGTTAACCTGCTGTGCATAAAAAGCTTCAGCTTCAATCAATTCCTGCAATTCGGGGTCGGTGCTTTTGCCAGCGTATACCCCCGGAGTTAGAATATTTGTTTGGGTTACAATAATAGTAGAAATAATTACCACTGCTACAACAGCTGCCACCCGTAGCCAAACCCGGGGCAAACGTATCGTTTTTTTTGTATCAGCTACATTTTCTATGTTTTCCCAGACTTTGGGCGAAGGTATTTTGTTATCAAAAGCTTCGCGGTTATTTTTTATATATTCTTCCAAACGATCAGTTTTCATATCGTCCTTTTTTTTGTTCATTTAAAATTTCGGCAATACGCCTTTTGGCGCGCATAAACTGACTCTTTGATGTCGATTCAGTGATATTGAGTATCTGAGCAATTTCGGTATGGTCGTATCCTTCCAGCAGGTAAAGAGAGAATACCATTCTGCCCCCTTCCGGTAATTTTTCCATTGCAGCCATTATACTTTTTACGTCGTAATCTACTTCTTCTTCCACTTCTTCAGCAGCATCGTGTTCGTATATTTCTTCGCAATAAGTTAATTCTACTTTTTTCTTATTTAATGAATTAATGCACGTATTAACAACAATGCGTTTTAACCAGGCTCCAATGGTTGATTCGTAGCGAAACGAATCGAGTTTCATAAATGCTTGTGCGAATGCGTCCTGCAACATATCTTCTGCCTCCTCCCAGTTGTTCATCATTCTGTAACATACGTTAAACATTGCTTTTGAATACAATTGGTAGAGCTCATATCGTGCCTTGTTGTTCCCTTTTTTACAGGCTTCTATAATATTTTTATGTATATGCTCTTTCTTTTCCAATTGATTTACTTTCAACTCTAATGACAAAAAAAATTGGAGAGGGTTGCAGATTTTTTATCTACCCCTTCTGGCTTATGAGCATTTTTATTTCATTTTCGGTATAAAGAGGTACCGCCCCTTTTTGCGATGCCACAAATGCACCGGTGGCACAGGCGTATTCAAGTGCTTCCTGAGGATGTTTGTTTTTTGCGAGTTGTGCAATTAAACTGGCCAAGAACGAATCGCCTGCTCCGACTGTATCTGTTGCATTTATTTTGAATCCAGGATGTTTGTACAATTGTTTTTCTATGTATAGGATTGCTCCTTTTTCACCACGGGTTACACAAACAGCGGAACATTGAAAAAAATGGGAAACCCATTGTGTGAGTGTTTCTTCGTCTCCGTTTTTTTTATGCCAACCGGCAATGATTTTTAATTCATCGTCATTTAGTTTTATGAAATCAGCTTTTGCTAACAATTCGTTTATTGCTTCCGGCTTATCATATGGTGAGCGAAGATTAACATCCAGTAATTTGGTGGCGTTTGTTGAGTTGAGTAACTGGAAAAGAGTTTTGCGTGTGGTTTTATTTCTCGATGCCAGAGAACCAAAAATTATCAAGTCAGCTTTTAGTGCCGTGTCGAGATTATCATTGTTTAAGTGGATATTGTCCCAGGCCACAGGTTCACAAATTTCATAAGAAGCATTTTTGTGTTCATTCAGAAAAACGTTGACCTTACTTGTTGGCAAACCTTCGTCCACTTGTATCAGATCACGTTCCAATCCTGCTGAGGTAATAAACTCAATTAAATTCCAGCCGGGAGTATCGTTTCCTATTTTACTTATGAGTGCCGGTCTTTGTCCTTGTCTGATTAAATGGATGGCTACATTCAGCGGCGCTCCTCCCGGTTGTGCTCCGGAAGGGAGCATGTCCCACAGAATTTCGCCAAAGCACAGGATATTTTGATATTTTTTATCTTTCATGAGAATGCACTTTTTTCAAAAGTAACTTTTTGTACAATAGAATCCGATTTATTTGTGAATTTTTGGATCGGGATAAGAATAAAATATTATATTTGCAACCGCAAAAATAAATGGTGGTTGTAGCTCAGTTGGTTAGAGCACTGGATTGTGGTTCCAGGGGTCGTGGGTTCAAATCCCATCTACCACCCAGTAAAGTCTCGGTTTTCCGGGACTTTTTTTATTCATGGTAAATGGTTCGCACTTCTGTTTTTTGGGCTTGAGTCTTTTAATTTTAGAAGAAGTGAGATAGTCTATTTTTCTACACTTTGTAGCTTCTTCAATTCTTTTGAGTTTCTTTCAATATTTGCCCGCTACTTCATTTTTGAGATGGTTTTTATTATGTTTTTAAGCATTTGTGCATTCTGTTTTGTTTCGGAGTATTGTTCTTTTTATTTTTAATGTATTGGTGTTTAGTGTTTTATTTGATGCGGGTTGTCTGGTGTTATTTAGTCTAAGTTTAAATAATGTTATATTGGTGAATCTACATATTTAATTATTCATATATTTCATAAATTGCATCCCAAGAATTATATTTATGATTAAGAGAATAGTTGTATTGGTGCTTATGGTAGTAGTTATAATAGCTGCTATACAACTTTTTCATAAGCAGGAACCTTTTTACGATCTGAAGTTAGAGAAGTTAAGACAGGAGTATGCCGTTAAGCCTGTTTCATCAGTAAATCATAGTAAGTTTGTCGTTCTTCAGCAGGATTTTGAAACACCTCAGGATGTTACCGAGGCTTGTTTAAGTTGCCACACGGAAACACATAAAGAAGTGATGGCTTCGTCTCATTGGAATTGGGAGCGTGTTGCTTATGTTGAAGGACGTGGAATTAAAGCTATTGGGAAGAAGAATTTGCTTAATAATTTTTGTATTGGTTCCAGAACCAATGAACAGGCGTGTGCAAAATGCCACATTGGATTTGGGATGAGTAACGATCATTTCGACTTTAATAATGCGCGAAATGTGGATTGTATGGTTTGTCATGATAATTCGGAAGAATATAAAAAAGGTGCATCGATGGCTGGTTATCCAGACCGGAGTGTGAATCTGAGTAAGGTCGCTCAAAGTGTTGGCAATCCAACAAAAGTAAATTGTGGTTCATGTCATTTTTATAGTGGAGGAGGCAATAATGTAAAACACGGAGATTTGGAAGCAGCCCAAACAGCTTGTTCCCGCGACGTGGATGTACACATGGCTGTAAATGGTATGAATATGGAATGTGTTAGTTGTCATACGGCTGAAAATCATTTAATTAAAGGTAAGTTGTACTCCGTCTCTTCTGAAAATATAAACAGGGCTACTTGTGAGCAGTGTCATACCAATACGCCTCACTTTAATCAAATGCTGAACAGGCATACAGCAAAGGTGGCTTGCCAAACCTGTCATATCCCGACATATGCAAAAGAGAATGCAACAAAAATGGAGTGGCGCTGGTCGGAAGCAGGGAAGTTGAAGGATGGGAAACCATATATGGAAGAAGATTCTTTAGGAAATCATACATATATGTCTATTAAAGGGGCATTTAAATGGGCAAAAAATGTACAGCCCGATTATGTTTGGTTTAACGGAACTGCTGATCATTATATGATGGGCGATACAATTTCTGAGATTCCTGTAAAAATGAATCGGCTTTTTGGTTCGCATAGCGATCCGGAGGCAAAAATTATTCCGGTGAAAATTCATGTGGGAGATCAGATTTATGACAAGAAATACAAAATTTTGATCCAGCCCAGATTATATGCACCAGCCAAAGGAGACAGTGCTTACTGGCAGGATTTTGATTGGGATGCAGCAGCAGCAGCAGGGATGAAGCGCCTGGGATTTCCTTATAGCGGCGATTATGGTTTTGTGGAAACGGAAATGTATTGGCCTATTAATCATATGGTAGCCCCAAAAGAGCAGTCTGTTTCATGTGCTGAGTGCCACACCCGGGATAATGGACGATTGGCTTCGCTTACCGGTTTTTATATGCCGGGGCGGGATAACAATCGGTTTCTGGATGGATTTGGCCGATGGCTGATTATTCTATCACTTGCCGGAGTAGTTATACATGCTGCCGGCCGCATTTTCTTCTCGCTGAAAAATAAAGAATACGAAACTCAGGTGATTCGTTACGATAATGATTCAACACAAAAATAACAGACGTATGTCGACAGTATATATATATAAACAATTTGAACGCTTCTGGCACTGGTCGCAGGCTGCATTGATTTTATTTCTGGCTGTAACGGGTTTTGAGGTGCACGATTCCATTCATATTTTTGGTTACGAAAAGGCAGTGTATTTTCATCGGGTGGCTTCTTATGCATTTCTTGTGTTAATAGCATTTGCCATTTTTTGGCACCTTACCACAGGAGAATGGAAACAATATATTCCGAATGTTTCGAAGTTTTCGGCACAGATGAAGTATTACACCAGCGGTATTTTTAAAAATGAACCCCATCCTACAAAGAAGACGCAGCTTAGTAAATTAAATCCGTTGCAGGCATTTACCTATCTGGGATTTAAGCTGGTATTGGTACCAATGATGGTTATTTCAGGGTTATTATATATGTACCATAAAACGGTGAATGCAAACAATGAAATTGTTATCCGTGATATTAACCTGGGGAGCATTGCCAACTGGCATACTTTTGGGGCTTTTCTGCTTATAGCATTTGTAATTGTTCATGTTTATATGACTACTACCGGACATACCTATACATCCAACATAAAAGCGATGATTACCGGTTACGAGGAACTGGATGATGAGGACGAAAATGAAAAGGAAGAGCAAGTAAAATCAAATGAAAACTGATAAAATGAAACCACGAAAATACATGAATCCATACCTGGCTGGCTTTCTTTTGGGCCTGACTTTACTCGCTACTGTCTATATTACTGGTAGAGGTTTGGGCGCCAGTGGAGCAATGAAAAGTGTAGTTGTACAATCCGTAAAAACAACAGCGCCGGAGCATTATGAAAATACTGCATTCTATAAAGAATATGAGGAGGAGCATCCTCAGGGGCCTATGCGTTCCTGGTTGGTTATTGAAGTATTGGGTGTTTTTATTGGAGCTTTCTTTTCGGGCGTTATTTCCGACCGGATTGGATGGAAATTGGAAAAAGGGCCCCGGGCAACGAATACTATGCGTGTTGTTGGAGCTATAATTGGCGGCGCCTTATTTGGGTTTGGTTCACAGTTCGGCCGTGGATGTACCAGCGGTTCTGCTCTTAGTGGAATGGCTGTGATGTCTCTGGGAGGAATTATAACCATGATGGCTATTTTTGGAATGGCGTATATGCTGGCTGTGTTTTTTAGACGATTGTGGTTGAAGTAAATAATTTGAAATTTAGTATCGATTAACAAAAAATGATATGGCACCATTAGTTCCCGATATTATTGGCAACGAATTTAATTTTGTAATTGCTCTGTTTGTAGGCATTGCGTTTGGTTTTGTTTTGGAACAGGCAGGTTTTTCAAGTACCAAAAAGCTGGTAGGCCTTTTTTATGGCTACGATTTTACCGTGTTGCGTGTATTTTTTACCGCAGGTGTAACTGCTATGATTGGTATTGTTTTGCTCGGGCATTTTGGTCTGTTGGATGTTCACCTTATTTATGTAAATCCTACTTTTTTGTGGTCGGCTATTGTTGGTGGAGCTATTATGGGAGCTGGTTTTATTATCGGAGGATTTTGTCCAGGAACGAGTGTTTGTGCTGCTTCTATAGGAAAGCTTGACGGATGGGCATTTATTTTTGGTTCGCTGCTTGGTATTCTTGTTTTTACAGAATATTATCCGTTGTTTGAACATCTCTATATGGCGAAAGCGATGGGGCCGGTTCGTATAAATGTGTTTTTCGGTCTGTCTCCTGTTGCCTGGGCTCTTATTTTAACTGCTGTGGCAATTATCGCTTTTTATGGAACCACATGGGTTGAATATCGAGTCAACAAAAGGGAAATGCATTTTAGTCCGGTAATATTGAAGCGCACTTATCTGTTTTCTGCCATTCCTTTTGTTTTGATCTTCTTAGCAGTGTTCTTTCCATCCAGAAATGAACGCATACAAAAATTAGTAGCCGACAAGAAAGAGCAAGGGAAATGTGTTTTTAAAGAAATATCAGCAGATAAACTGGCTGATGAAATGGTAAATCACTACTATCAAGTAAATCTGATAGATGTCCGCCCAAAAGAGGAATTTGAAAAAGGGCATTTACCATTGGCCATCAACATTCCTTTGGATAAAATTACAGATAGGCAGTATGAAGACTACTTCAAGCAGAAACATAAAACCAATATTTTTTACTCAAACGATGATACTTCACATAAACAGGCGTGTTTAACTGCCCGTTTTATCGGAAAATCAAATAATCTGATTCTGGCTGATAAAGCTGATGTGTTCACGAGGTTGATATTTGACGCAAAATTACCCTCAGCAAATGCAGGTAAAGAGGAATTTGAACAATACACTTTTCGTTCAAATGCAGCACGTAAACTAAATGAATTACAAATTGCTTTCGAAAATTTGAATAAGCCGGTAACCAAAGAAGTGAAAAAAGCAGTGGGAGGATGTAGTTAATCGAGAAATATTGTACTATTATATAACAGTTAGAAAAAATCCGGAAGTATTAGCTTCCGGATTTTTTATTTGGAACCATTTTTGTTTAGGGGAACTTAAAGCTTATTTTTACAGGTAAATATAAAATAGAAGGGCATGTCACGAATTCTGGTAATTGATGATGAGAGAAGTATCCGAAATACGTTGAAAGATATTCTGGAATATGAAAAGTACGAGGTAGATCTAGCGGAAGATGGAAATAAAGCCTTGGAAAAGGTAAAGGCGGCAGAGTATGATATAATTCTTTGCGACATTAAAATGCCAGGCTTAGATGGGATTGAAGTTTTGGAACGGTTAAATGTTTTGACTCCCGATACCCCGGTTGTTATGATCTCTGGCCACGGGAATATTGACACGGCCGTTGAGTCTATTAAAAAAGGGGCTTTTGACTTTATTGAAAAACCGCTGGATTTAAACCGTCTGCTAATTACTATCCGGAATGCTATGGATAAATCGACTTTGGTGTCTGAGACCAAGATTTTAAAGAAGAAAGTGAGCAAGAAGTATCAGATGGTGGGAGAGTCGGAAGCCTTAAAAAGCATCATTGATATGGCAGATCGGGTTGCACCAACAGATGCACGGGTGTTGATTACCGGTGCTAACGGAACAGGGAAAGAGTTAATCGCCCGGCGAATTCATGATCAGAGCCATCGTTCTTCAGGGCCTTTTGTGGAGGTGAATTGTGCGGCTATCCCGTCGGAATTAATTGAAAGCGAATTGTTTGGGCATGAGAAAGGAGCATTTACTTCGGCGGTAAAACAGCGAAAAGGGAAGTTTGAGCAGGCCAATAGTGGCACACTTTTTTTGGATGAGATTGGAGACATGAGCCTCTCTGCACAGGCAAAAGTTCTTCGTGCATTACAGGAGAATATCATTAGCCGTGTAGGGGGTGATAAACAAATTCAGGTAGATGTTCGGGTGGTTGCAGCTACAAATAAAAATCTGTCTGAAGAAATTGCAGACAATAAATTTAGGGAAGATTTATACCACCGGTTGAGTGTTATTTTAATAAAAGTACCTTCATTAAAAGACAGGATAGAAGACATCCCCTTGCTTGCTGCTCATTTTATTTCTCAAATATGTGGTGAGTATGGAATGCCTGAACTGACTATCACAGAAGGAGCTATTGCTGAGTTGCAGAAAATAGACTGGACTGGCAATATTCGTGAATTCAGGAATGTTATTGAGCGACTAATTATTTTGTGCGATAAGACAATTACGGAAAATGAGGTGGTGAAATTTGCTGCACCTTTAAAGTAAATTGCATTCTTTTTCCAGTATTTAAAAACATCTTTCTCTTTTCATTGTTATGGATCACAGCAAATGTTCCTGATTCAGGACATTTTAATTATTGCGTGTTTTTAATTAAGCCTCTGGAAACGGAAGAATACAAATTTGTCATGGCGTATTATTAATCTTTCCCTCGGGAAAAAATTATCTTCAGTTTCTCAGGGGCTTTTCTCAACAGAGGTTTTTCCTTCCTGATTAATTTTATTGAATTTGATTTCAGTTTAATACGATACTTTTAAAAGATAAAAAATCAAATTCAGAAGAATGTATGTGCAAATTGTAAGAGCTAGGCCAACGAACTGAAAGGAGATTAGCAGAACGGCCGCAATGAGGATAAAAAGATAACGGTACCAGTTTTCTTTTAGAGATAGAGAATGGAATTTTAATGAAAACATGGGTATATTAATTACCATTAATCCTGAAATGATAATACCCAACGCAACCAGGTTTTTTGCAGAATACAGCATTTCTATTAGTTGTTCATGTTTGCCCGGAGATTGAAGAATTAGTCCCAGTGAGGCCCAAAATATTCCATTGGAAGGAATAGGCAGCCCGCGAAAAAAAGTTTCATCTGAGCTATTTACATTAAATTTGGCCAGACGTATTGCTCCAAAAACGGGAACGAGAAAGGCAGAAAATAGAATAAGCCATTGATACCATTGGGCAGAAATTTCGTAAATAGGTTGATTCTTTCCAAAAAGCGCAAATTCCAGTAGTGTAAATAGAATAGCTCCTGGTGCGAGGCCAAAAGATACAACATCGGCCAACGAATCAAGTTGTTTGCCAACTTCGGAATATGATTTTAATAAACGTGCTGCGAAGCCATCCATAAAGTCAAAAACAGACGCAAGACAAATAAAAATACCAGCCCAAATTAAATGTCCGTCTACAGCAAATATGACAGCAATTGAACCAGATACAAGATTGAGGGATGTAATAAAGTTAGGTATTTGTGCAATTATTTTTTTCACTTTTATGATTTAAGTGTTGCAATAAGAGTTTCTCCTCCAACCGGTTTTTGTTTTAGCTGAACATTAATTTCTGCGTCTAATGGTAAAAATACATCAACGCGCGAGCCAAAACGAATAAAGCCATATTCTTCTCCCTGCTCAATTTTTTCTCCCGGTTTTTGATAGGTAACGATACGTCGGGCCATTATTCCTGCAATTTGCCTCGACATGATTTCTGTGCCGCTTTTTGTTTTGAAAACAGTGGAGCACCGCTCATTTTTCTCAGAAGATTTCTTTACAAATGCAGGATAATAAACTCCATTTTTGTGGTATTGATAAACAATTTCTCCTGTAACCGGCGCCCGATTTTGGTGTACATTAAAAACCGACATAAAAATGGATACTTGCAAACGTTCTGCTTTGAAATATTCCTTTTCGTACACTTTCTTTATTTCAATTATTTCTCCGTCGGCAGGAGAAATTACATGCCGTTCGTTTTTTGTGGTGTGCCGTTCGGGTACTCTGAAAAAGAAAACAATAAGTCCGGCCAGATACAACGAACCTGCCATTAATAAATAAAATATCAAGTACTCTTTCAGAAAAAAATAGATAAGAGCATCAAGTATTGCAATGATAAAGAATGCAATAGGTATTATCTTTTTCCCTTCGTTGTGAATTTTCATGTTATAAATTTCCTGCAATAATTAACCAAATAAAAATAACCGGAATTGAAAAAAGCAAGCTGTCCAGGCGGTCAAGAAAACCTCCATGTCCAGGCAAAATACTTCCGGAATCTTTCACTTCCAAATCTCGTTTTACTTTTGATTCAAATAAATCGCCAAGCGTGCCAAAAATAACAATAATAATGGCGGTTACTATCCATGCTGTTATATCTAGTATCTGGAAAAGTACAGCATTTAAAATTCCCATAATTATAGCGAGTATAGCACCTCCAATCAATCCTTCCCATGATTTTTTCGGGGAAATTCGTTGATGAATTTTGTGTCTACCAAACAATGAACCTACAAAATAGGCTACAGAATCATACATCCAGATGATAAAAAATATACCTGTCAAAATCCATGGGTAAAATACAGTCTTCATCGGAAATCCGGGGAAGACAATGAAATTTAACAGACAAAATGGAATTGTTACATAAACCAGCCCAAGAAGTGTAACCGCACTATTCTGTAATGGTTTTGTATTCATCCGAAATAATTCGAAAACAAAAACAAACAGAAAGATTGGGATGAATAACAAGGCGCTTTGAACGGGTAATAATTTATAAGCAATTCCAAAGCAATCAACAAAGAGCAATATGCTTAATATTTGTCCGGTAATGTTCTGCGGAACAATAGCTGTATTGCCCACCAGTTTATAGAATTCGTGAAGCGTTAAAAACAACAAGGCTCCAAAAATTAAAGCAAAAGTAATAGGATGGATAATAGTGCCAACAAGTATAGCAATTACAAATACCACACCTGTTAACGACCGCTTTAGCAAATCGTTCAATTCTTCAGTTTTTTTAAGAGCTCAATAGCCGTTGCTTCATCTGCTTCGGCCACATAAATATAATAGTTACCAATTGATTGTATTGCCGAATCGTGTTGATTCATGACTACTGTATTTATTCCTTTGTTTTCCAAAATCTCTTTGGCCATCTCGGCTTTATAGTCATGAGCCGTGATATAAACTTCTTTCCATCCTTTTTCCATGATGCAAAGGTAAAAAAAAATAAAATATTGTAAACTCAAAAAAGGAGCAGTAAAAAGGAGCAGAAAAAGATTTGTTTTTTTTGTTAAGTAAAAAAAACGTGTAATTCACGCGGGCCGTGTGCTCCCAGTATTAATGTTTTTTCAATATCAGCAGTTCGGCTTGGGCCACTAATCAGCGATATCTGAGAGGGCAAATTTCTCTTATACTTATTTTGTATCCCATAATAAGCATCTTCAAGATATGGAACCAGTTGGTTTTTATTTGCAATTACGATATGAACAGGTGGATAAACAAATATCTGTCTCCCTCCTTCTTGGGCAGAACTAATCATAACCGAGCCCGTATGAGCAATTAAATATTCGCATCCAGTTAAGCCTACTTCTATATTTTCAGAAATTTGTTTTGTATTTAAATATGGAACCTCAAAAAAAGATAGCTTTGACTGAAGCTCTTTTTCGCAACAATATATTTGTTGCTTATTGTAACTCGCCAGAAAATTGCAAAGTGATTTGAATAACTCTTCTTCCCTGGGGAATAAATAGGCATGTCCTTTTATTTCTTCCAGATTCTTTGTGAAAGTTTTTTCAAGAGGTGTCTCAATGTTTTGATAAATAGATGTGCTGAAATCCGGTTTTTCCGGCTCGGAAAGAGATACCTTCCTTAATTTGTTAAGTATTTCTTTCCGAGCCGGATCCATTTTATGCTGATACAGTTGTGTTTTCTTTATCGTCTTTTGTATCGGTTAATTCAGATTCGGCTTCATCCTTCGACTTTTTTTGTTCTGTGTTCTCAGCCAGCTCCTTTTTAGGCTCAGAACCATTGCTCCCATTTTCAGCTAGTTCATTTGTTTTGTCCCAAGGGCGTTTTCCGAATATCTGTTCCAGATCTTCGCTGAAAATAACTTCTCTTTCAAGCAGTAAATTAGCCAGTTTGGTATGACCTTCTTTGTTGTCTTTCAGTACTTTCAGAGCTCGTTGATATTGCTCGTCAATAATTATTTTAACTTCAGCATCAATTAACTCGGCGGTTTTTTCACTGTATGGTTTTGTAAAAGTATAATCGTTTTGACCTGTAGAATCATAAAAACTTACGTTTCCTACTTTTTCGCTCATTCCAAATATACTAACCATTGCATACGCCTGTTTGGTAATCTTTTCCAGGTCATTTTGAGCTCCTGAGGAAATTCTTCCAAAAGTTAATTCTTCTGCTGCTCTTCCTCCTAAAGCCGAACACATTTCATCCAGAAGTTGTTCTTTGGTTGTAATTGAACGTTCTTCAGGAAGATACCAAGCTGCTCCTAATGCTTTTCCTCTTGGAACAATTGTAACTTTTACAAGGGGATGTGCATATTCAAGTAACCAGCTAATGGTGGCATGCCCTGCTTCATGATAAGCAATGGTTTTCTTTTCTTCCTGCGAAATAATTTTATTTTTCTTTTCAAGTCCGCCGATGATTCTGTCAACAGCATCCAGAAAATCTTGTTTGGTTACAGCTTCTTTGTTCTTACGTGCAGCAATTAATGCAGCCTCATTACAAACATTGGCAATATCAGCTCCCGAGAAGCCCGGTGTTTGCTTCGCCAGAAAATCAACTTTAACTTCGTCATCCCGTTTTAGCGGGCGCAAGTGAACCTTGAAAATAGCAGCGCGTTCATTCAGGTCGGGTAGTTCAACATGTATTTGTCTGTCAAAACGTCCGGCACGCATTAGTGCCCTGTCTAAAACATCGGCCCGGTTGGTAGCAGCCAGGATGATAACACCACTGTTGGTGTCAAAACCATCCATTTCTGTTAGCAACTGGTTTAGTGTATTTTCTCTCTCGTCGTTTGAACCAAAATTTGCATTTCGTCCACGTGCCCGTCCAATGGCATCAATTTCATCAATAAATACAATACATGGAGCTTTTTCTTTTGCCTGCTTAAACAAATCACGTACTCTTGATGCTCCAACACCAACAAACATTTCTACAAAATCAGAGCCAGACATCGAGAAAAACGGAACATTGGCTTCCCCTGCCACTGCTTTTGCAAGAAGTGTTTTTCCCGTTCCGGGAGGACCCACCAGCAGTGCCCCTTTTGGAATTTTTCCTCCCAGCTTTGTGAATTTTGCAGGGCTTTTCAAAAATTCCACAATTTCTTCTACTTCCTGTTTGGCTTCCGCCAATCCGGCAACATCTTTAAAACTTGCAGAAACTTTCTGATCCTTGTCAAATATTTTTGCTTGTGACTTTCCAACATTAAAAATGCCTCCAGCTCCCCCGCCTGCAGTACCTCTGCTCATTCTTCTGAAAATCCACCACCAGAGTAAAATAATCAATATAAACGGCCCAATGGTCCACAGAATTTCACCAGCCCAATTTCGTTCTTCTTTATATTCAGGCAGAATTTCTTCTGATTTTCCTTCCTGTGCTTCTTTTAAGTTGCGCTCAAAAGTTTCTACAGAGCCAATATTAAATGTAAAATGCGGACCATCATCTGAAGGTTTTGTAAAACTGCCTTCAAACTGTTTTTTATATTTATCCAGTTTATCTTTCTTTAAATATATGTTGGCCTTTTTATCGTTAACCACTACAATTTTTGAAATGTCCTGGTCTGCAAGCATGGTTGATCTTACTTTGCTCCAATTTGTTTCAATCGGCCCTTTTGTGTTACTAATATAAAATTGTACCACAAGAAATACGATGGCAATAATTCCATAAATCCAATATGCATTGAATTTTGGTCCTTTTCCATTGTTCTTTTTATTTGATGAATTGAAAGAACCAAATGGATTCGTTGGTTTATTCTGATTATTATTTTTGTTGTTCTCGGCCATAATTTATCTAATTTTCTGCTTCTATTTTAGTTATTTTTGCGTCTCCCCAAAGTCCTTCAAGATCATAGAAAGTTCTTGCTTCTTCCTTAAAAACATGTACCATGATATCACCATAATCAAGTAATATCCAGATAGCATTTCGGTAACCATCACGGTGCCATGCTTTTTCACCGGTAATATCTTCTACTGTTTCTTCTACTGAATGAGCAATTGAATCAACTTGTGTGGATGAAGTTCCATGACAAACGACAAAATAACTACATTCTGAATGTTGTATTGTATTTAAGTCAATGAGCGTAATATCTTTCCCTTTAATTCTTTGTATTCCTTCCAGAATCGCGTCTATTGTTTTTTCTTTAACTTCTTTTTTTTCGTTCATAAATTTTTATTACCCTTACAAAGATAAACTTTTTGCCTTATAACCATTTTTGAATTTTTATTTCTATTTGTTTTTCAGGCAAAAACACATTTTTTTTAATTATTGACAAATTAAACCATTTATTATTAAAATAGTTTATAACAGAAGAAGCAATTTGTATGAAAAAAAAGGGTAAAACTCCCATCCTTCTTGCCGAGGTTGATTCTACCAACAACTATGCCAACCACCTGATTGTGTCGGAAGCGGCAGAAGAAGGTACTGTCGTTTTGGCACGTTATCAAAAAAAAGGGCGTGGGCAGGTTGGTAACCAATGGGAGAGTGAAGCAGAAAAAAACCTCTTGTGCAGCATTATATTTTATCCTCAATTTCTTTTGGCGGAGGAGCAGTTTTTCATGTCAAAAGTGGTGAGCCTGGCTTTGTTTGATTTCTTAAATGGAGAAACAAATGATGTTGCCATAAAGTGGCCCAATGATTTGTATATAGGCAATAAAAAGATTGCGGGAATATTAATCGAAAATTCAATAAAAGGGAGGTTTTTATTACATTCTGTGGCTGGTTTTGGGTTAAACTTAAATCAGGAAGTTTTTGTTTCTGGTGCCCCAAATCCGATTTCTTTAAAACAGTTAACGGGAAAAAGTTATGAATCGGAACGTGTTTTAGAATGTATATTTGAGCGGATGTTTTTCTGGTACAGGAAGTTAAGGAATGGTGAGTTGAAAGACATTAGTGATGCCTATTTCTCTGATTTGTTCAGAATTGGGAAGTGGTGTAGCTACCGAAAAGATGATAAGATATTTGAAGCCCGCATTGTTGGAGTTGGTGAATACGGGCAACTTTTGCTTGAAGACAGGAAAGGTGAAATTACCAGTTATATGTTTAAAGAAGTTGAGTTTGTTTTTTAGCTATTGATGGAATAGTTTGCGGGTTATTGTGATGGTATTCAAAATATAATAGAAGGTGGATAAAGTGAAATTATGCAGATTGGAGCTTTCATTTCTTTTTCAATACTCTGTACTCAAACCTGTAATTTTTTTGCAGGTTATTTATAAGGAAGTTTTGAAAGTGTTTCTGCTAGTTGGTTGACGCCTTCTTCCAGTTTGCTTCCTGCCATCATTTTTATCATCATACTCATGTCGGCATGCAATGTTAACCGCATTTTTGTTTTGTATTGATCAACTGGCAGTAATTGAATCCAAAAGGTGATGCTTAATGGCAACCCTCCTGAACTTTCCACCTTAATTGTTTTGAATGGTTCACGGTTGGTTATACGTATTTCAGCAACGCCCATTCCTGTAAGTTTGAATTTGCAAGAGTCTGCATCTGATTGGAAATCTGTAATTTTTATTTGAGGAACCTGTTGCGATATTTTTTCAAGCAATCCTGAGTTCAGGTAAGCTGAAAGATTTTCAAAGTTCGATAAATAATTAAAAACAACCTGTTGGTTGTGGTCTATTTCTTTTACTTGACTAATGTATTTTTGTACAGCCATTTTATATAAGTTAAAATGAAAAAGTCCTACTTGTTGCAGGACTTTTTTATTGTAATTTTATTCTTTTATTTTCCCCAGTTGGCAGGATCTTCACGCCATTCCATCAGTGAATCTACTTCTTCATGGGTAATTTCCCCCATTTCCAAAGCCAAATCAATTAAAATCTGGTAGCGGCTTAATGTGGTTAATTCAATCTTTGCTTTTTTGAAATTTGCTTTTGCAAGTGGAAAATTATAGGTGAAAATGGCCACCATTCCCTGCACATCGCCTCCAAAATTACTGATGGCTTCTGCTGTTTTTAAACTGCTTATACCGGTTGAAACCAAATCTTCTATGATAACAACTTTTTGTCCGGGTTTTAAATCACCTTCAATCAGATTTTCCAATCCATGCCCTTTTGGTTTCGAGCGAACGTAGATGAAAGGTAACCCTAGTTTTTCTGCCACCAGCACACCGTGTGCAATAGCACCTGTGGCTACCCCTGCAATAACTTCTGCATCGGGATATTTATCCTTAATAATTCCTACAAATTGGTCGCAGATAAAAGTACGGGTTTCAGGGTACGACAGTATTTTTCTATTATCACAATAAATAGGTGATTTCCAACCTGAAGCCCAGGTGAAGGGACTTGATGGTTGAATTTTTATTGTGTTTATTTGTAATAATCTTTTTGTAACTTCAATTTGAGATGCTTCCATGATGTTAAAATAGTGTAGTTTTTTAATTACAAAGCAAATGTATAAAGTTTTTTTGAATGAAAAATTGATCAGAATCGGAGGTCGGGCGAATATAACATTAAATAAACCCACTCATTTGTTCGACGATCAGTGCGGTGTGGGTGAGATTGAAGAGTGGTTTGCTGGCTTTGTGGGAAGCAATGAAAAAGAGGCATTCCTTGTTCATTCACATCCTTCTGATTTTTTTGAGTTGTTTCAATCTCTATTTATTACTATTCAGGCTGCCGGAGGTGTTGTTATTAAAAGAAAGAGATATTTGTTTATTTTCCGAAATGGAGTTTGGGACCTGCCAAAGGGCAAGATAGAAAAAGGAGAATCGGCACGGGAAGCTGCCCTAAGGGAAGTTGCTGAAGAGTGCGGAATTTCCGGACACACAATTGTAAAAAGATTGCCTGCAACTTATCATATGTATATATCTCCCTATAAAAAGACCAAAGGACAGTGGATATTTAAAGAAACATTCTGGTTTGAAATGAAATACAATGGAAAAGGAGCAGGCTCTCCGCAGGAAGAAGAAGGAATCACAAAGGTTGAATGGCTCTCTAAAAAGCATTTAGATAAGGTTTGGGAGAATACATACGAAAATCTGAAATCAATTATTTCTCTTTATCGTGATTGATTACGCTGGCGTTCAAAAAGTTCATTTCTTAGAAACGTTCCAAATTGTTGTTGGAAACCATCCAGTGGCGCTTTGGCTTCGCTAAAAATAACATGGTGGTTTTTATCCAGTAATAGACATGTTGGGAAGGAACGTACATGATATTTGTTTATATATTCCCCGTTTTTATCTATTAATTGCACTCCCGGAATTTTATTTTTATCCAAGAACATTTTCATTTCAATTAAATCGGTTTTACGCATTACCAAAATAATTTCCAGGTATTTTTGAAATTGCTGATTAATATCGATCAGGTATTTTAACTGCTCTCGGCACACCAGCATTTCGGTATCTGCAAACACCAGATATTTAAATTTCTCTTTGTTTTGATCGGAACACTGCTTGTTGCCATCAATATCTAACAAACAAATTGCAGGTGCAGGAGCACCGGGTAACAGGAATTTTAATTTTTCGATAACTATTTGAGTAATTTCTCTTATGGTTGTGCTGTTACTCTGGCTTAACTTGTTCGATTGAAGCAATATTAGGATGGATGATTTTGCAAAATCGCCAGAATAAAAACCATCATATAACATCTTTAAAGCTACCAATTCTGCTGTTTCTCCTTCAAGTTTATATATTGTTTTTATATGAGTAAACAAAAGAGATATATTCTTTTGGGCAATCGCTTCCTTTAATTTGGCTCCTTTTATTTCTTTTACATCGAAGCTTAATTTGTTGTTGAAAATTTTTTCGAAAAGCTCTATGAATGCGGGAGTCTTCCAATATGTATAAGGGATTGTAGATAGAACAGGAGAAACATCTTCGGTTTGCAACCGAAAAACATCGGCTTCCAGTGTTTTTATTTTTAGCTTTTTGTGTAACTGGAATATCTCATTTTGAGGTGTCTTTAAATCTGAATTTAAGATCAGTACAACCGAGTCGTAAACAGATTTTGACTGCTGGTAAAAAAGCTGATTGAGATATTTATTGGTAAGCTGGTTAAATTTTACATCGAAGTCGGCAACGGCTTTAGTTGTTTCGCTGTTAGAATTAAACCAAAAAGCAACTGGTTCAAAGAATGGGTTTTTTTGATCGGCAAACGATTTCTCACGAACAGGAGGAAGCTCTATATCTATTGTTTTGTCTGCCTCCAGAAAAATCATTCCACGGTAAATACCAAAGTCGCAGAAAGCAAAAGTTGCTTCGGATATGTTAACATTGGCTGTTCCTTTTCCTGCGTTATTAAATACTAGCAAAAATAGCTGGCTGGCTTGTTTGGTTACCGGATCTGTATAAACAGAGAAACGAAGTGTTTGCCCGGCATAATTTGCATCATCTGCTTTTATAACAGTTGCAAAAATGATTCTGGGAAGTAAAAAGGAAAATAAAAAAAGCAAAAGAAGTAATCTCTTCATTTAAATTCTACCCTTTATTATTCATTTTGAATTCGTCCATATTCAATCCGGCAGGCAGAAACATGCTCGCATCGCCTCCATGAAGTATAATGTCTCGAATAATGGTTGCATTTACCGGTGTATGTTCCGGAAGTGTAAGAAGGAAAACGGTTTCTATTTCCGGGTGCATTTTTTTATTCATCTGTGCAATAGCGCGTTCGTATTCAAAGTCAGAAGAGGTTCGTAAGCCACGAAGGATGTATTGGGCGTTTACTTTCTTGCAAAAATCAACCGTTAGTCCTTGGTGCGCTGTAACTTCTACTTTATCCTGGTGTTGAAAAACTTGATTGATCCATTTTATTCGTTTTTCAATAGGGAAGAATGAGGTTTTATTGGCATTGTAACCAATCATTATAATTATTTTGTCGAACATGGGAATTGCCCTTCGAACGATTGATTCGTGACCTATGGTAAATGGGTCGAACGACCCTGGGAAAACGGCTATTTTGTCCATCTTATCTTTTTTATTCATTTACAAAATTAAAAGCATTTTCAAAATGCCCGGCATTTTTAATCTATTGTTTTTGTCTGGTTTGAACTAACAAAGAGGATATTTCCTAAATCCTGATATCCTTCCGAAAGTTCTTCAATATTTTTTAGCATTTCTGATGTAAAACCAATTAAGGTTAAGTCGGCATCGGCTGAGTATTTTGTAATCACTTCTTTGCGGTTTTGAATTTCAAATGGTACCATTGCTATATTAGACGGACTAATAGGTAGTCGTCCGGTTTTTATTAATTCCAACAGTTGCTTTCGCTTTTCTTCCATGTATTCGGGAGGGTAGAGTGCAAATATTTTTATTTGTCCTTTTTTCCAGTCAGGATGCCCCAAAATAATATATCCCAGTAAAATCATTAAGTTGGCGTTACGATAATCTTCCGGGCTTATCCAAATGTGGAGTTCATTTTTGTATCCAAAACTTTTATACGATGTATTTAATATGCAAATATCAAACCCGGCTGATTCTACCAGATTATAATTGGCCGTAATTTCTTTTAAATTTCCGGGGTCAGTTCGGGAGAATTCAAACAAAATGAGGTTATTCCCTTTGCCTGAAATTCCTGATAACTGAACAACCTGTGCAATAGCAGAAGTGTAAGACGGTGAAATAATCGTATCTAAATAAACTTTGTTTTTACTTCCTGATGAAAGTAAGATAAGCCGGTCGAGTACTTTCTTCGATTCTTCAGTTGTTTTTTCATTTAAATACCCTTTTATAAAATGAATATAAGTGCCAAAACCGTATTTGTATGAAACCCATCTCATAATATCGAAAGCCGAACGGCGCTTAAATGTATCGTGCGAAATACAAACCCCAAATGGTCGCCAGCTTGTGTCTTTTTCACTATCAGCCCGTTGTAACATTATTTGTAATTGCCTGCTTAGTTGAAATATAACACCACGGAATAGTTTGTTTAGCCCCTGGTTTTCTTCGTTGTTTATCATTACAACATAGTATATAATTCCCATAATAAACAGTGACGCCGCTGCATATGGCGCATTCATTTGAAACATCAACCAAAAGGAGAATAAAGTGCCAATAAGTGAAATGTACCAGTTGGAACGAAAAGTGGGGCGATATGCCGGATCGGCAGCAAAGTGCTCTAAAAATGAGATCAGGCAAATGGCTCCATAGGTTACCATAAAAAACATGGAAATGATTTGTGCAACGAAATTAACATCACCAATAAAAATAAAAACGAAAGCTATGATAATGGTTATTAGTGAGCCATTGATCGGTTCATTATCCTTTTTATTTCCTTTGGCAAACCAGCGGTTTAGTGATTTTTGTGGGAAGATGTCGTCAAAGCCTATGGCTTGTAATGTGCGGGGTGCCACTATTATCGAGCCCAGTGCAGAGCTAAGAGAAGCAGCAGCTAGTCCAATGGGAATGATTGGCCCCCAAATAGCTATTTCGCTCATGATGAGCTGATCGCTTGCAAGCTCGCCAGGTGTGGCTGATACAGCAAATTTGTAGGCAACGGCAATATATACAAACATGCCAACAATAGTGGCCCACAGTGTTCCCTGGGGAATCGATTTTTTAGGATCTTTTAAATCTCCCGAAAGCCCAAGTCCGGCAGCAAGTCCGGTGAATGCAGGAAATATGATGGTAAATACATAAAAGAAATTCAGGTTATCCTGAACATGAGCATGTAAATTAATTTCTGTTGGCTTAAGCGGTGCCTCTCCCATAAAAAACATAACCAGCGAGGTTAGCAAAATAACTACAACAAAATAGAGTGCTTTCATGCCAAGGTTGGCTCCTTTGGTAAGAATAAGCAACGATAATAAAGCCATGGCTGGAATTGAAATCCAGCGCCGGTCGGGGATGAAAAATCCATATGTTTTATAAATCCAGTTTATAAGTGGTTCAAAGGCTTCCGCAAAGGCAATTACATAAAAAGCTACACTAATTGCCTGCGACAGGTAAAGGGCAATTCCAATGGCTCCCCCAATATTCAGCCCAAAGGAACGGCTGATGATATAATAGGCTCCTCCTCCCTGAACACGCTGGTTGGTTGCAATCTCCGCAACTGCAAAAGCCGTAGGGATAGTTACAACATGCCCTAAGATAATGATACCTATTACGCCAATAAAACCAACCTGGCCAACGGCCCACCCAAAACGAAGAAACAGTATCGCTCCTAAAATGGTAGAAAGGGCTGTTAAAAAGACGGGCATTGTGCCAAATTTCGCATTGGTATTTACCAGCGATTTTGCCATGGTTGTTTACTTTTTATGTATTCAAAATTTGGAGTAAATATCAGAAAAAACAAGTGGTTTCAAAAAATATATGTTTTTTATTTTGTTTCGTAAGGAGCAATAAAATCGAAATCGTTTATTTTGCCATCTAAATATTTCTTGTAGAAAAAGTGAAGAATCGGCCAGTAAAAATAATTTGGTTTTATGTGATTCTGCTTATTGCAGTCGCTTTTGTTCTGGGACTTTTTATTGACCTCACAGGAGATTCGGGGTTATACGCAGCTATTGCCAGGCAAATGGTGGAGTCAGGGAACTGGTTTAATTTGAAAATTAACGGAGTTCCTTATGAGCAAAAGCCGCATCTTTTTTTCTGGCTGGCCGGAGCAGGATTAAAACTCTTTGGAAACACCAATTTCGCGTTCAAACTTTTCCCGTTTTTGTGGGCATTGGCAGGTGTTTATTTTACTTACCAACTGGGGAAGTTTATGTTTTCGAAAGAGACAGGAAAATGGGCTGCGTTAATTATGGTTACGTCCCAAATTACATTTTTGTATTTGCTCGATTTTCACACGGATACAGTATTGTTTACACCTGTAACTCTTGCTTTGTGGCAATTGGCGGTATATTTGAAGAAGAGAAAACTTATTCATCTTGTTTGGGGATTTATTGGTGTTGGTTTGGCAATGCTAGCGAAGGGGCCGATTGGAGCAGTGTTGCCTTTTTTTGCTGTTCTTTACTATATTTTCATGATGAAGGATTACCGCCTGCTATTTCAATATAAATGGGCTTTGGGAATATTAATTGTACTGGTAATCGTTTCGCCTGCATTGATTCACTTGTACGAGAATTTTGGCTGTAAGGGAATATGGTTCTATTTTATTACCAATAATTTTGGCCGTATTTCGGGTGAGTATGCCGGAACTAATAATGATGTTTTTTTTTATGTTCATACTTTTTTGTGGGCTTTTCTTCCCTGGACGGTTTTTGTAGCAGCCGGGCTTTATGCCGCATTTAACAAGGCATTTAATCCATTCAAAACAGATGAATGGTCGGCTTATCTGCTGGGGAGTGTTTTAGTGCTGGTCGTTATTTTGAGCATGGCAAAAGGAAAAGCTCCCAATTATTTTTTGATAGCAGTTCCTCCACTTTCAGTATTAGCAGGTAATTGGCTGGTTTCTCAGTTTATAAAACCGGAGAAAGTAAAGCGGTCGGTTTTAAATATTCAATGGTGCCTTGTTGGATTATTAATTGTGGCTTTCGTTCTTGCTATGTATGTAAATAAAGGGAATAATAACTGGCTTCCACTGGTTTTAATATTGCTGATGTTTATCGCCGCCTTTGTGGTTTTTCGTTGGCCAATAACTCAGCAAAAACAGGTAATCTTACTTTCACTCCTTGTGGCTGGCTCCTTGAATGTATTTTTGAATGCCTCTGTTATTCCGCATTTGTTTAGCTACCAGGGAGCGGGGCAGGCGGTTAAAATTTATGAACAGCTACGACAAAAAAACGATAAGCTTTATAACTTTGAACTGGAAGAATATGAATTGCTTTTTATGGCGAATGATTCTGTTCAACAAATAAAGGATTGGAATGTGCTATACAAAGTAATGGAGAGTTCGGGAACTTGGGTATATACAGATTCTATAAAATATAACGATATTATTAAAATGGATTATGATATTGATACCGTTTGCGAAATTCGCCAAAGAGGTATGAACAAGTTAAATATACATTTTTTAGACCCGAAAAACAGAGATACACTGTTGAATAATAATTTTCTTATAAAAACTAAATAATATAAAATGTATTATTTCTGATTTTTTGTTGAAGTATGTTTAATCTCATTAAATTTGTTGGTGTAATGATACAAAATATGTTGATATACCCATGCTACCTTCGGTTTAGCATCATTGAAAAAATTTCAGAAATCATCTAAAATGAAATTGAGCATAATAATTCCTGTTTACAATGAAGAGAAAGATGTAACAATTTTACTTGAAAAATTGACGGAAGTGAAGTATTCTTCGTTTCTCGAAAGTGTAGAATATATTATAGTAGATGATAATTCTTCTGATGGATCCATTGGAATAATTGAGTCGTATATTGCGGGACGAAGTGAATTTAAACTATATAAACACTCTGAAAATAGAGGAAAGGGAGCGGCAGTAAAAACAGGGATAATTTATGCAACCGGAGATGTATTTTTGATTCAGGACGCAGATTTAGAACTAAGTCCTTCTGATATTCCGGGAATGATATATGCAATGCAGGAGTTAAATGTTGAATTTGTCAATGGATCAAGGTATTTGCCTGGAGTTGCACGACCTTTGGCATCTTACAAGAGATATTGGGGTAATAAAATGTTTACTTTTCTTACATCTGTTTTAATAAATGTAAGGCTTACTGATATGGCATGTGGTTACAAGTTGTTTCGTAGAAATTTATACGATAAAATTGAGCTAAAGGAAAATCGCTTTGGTTTTGAAGCTGAGTTGATTATCAAAGCTCTTCGTATCAAAAAGAACAATGTGGCCGAGGTGCCTGTAAAATACTTTCCGCGCAATGCAGGGGAAGGTAAAAAACTGAATCGGTTGGATGTTTTTAAGATACTGTGGACTATTTTTAAATATGGAGTTTTACGGTTAAAATAGGAGATTAATGTTAATGCAAAAAAATAGCCTTTCCAAATACAGTGTATACTTTTCTATTGCTGTAGTTTGTATTATGATTCTTATTGCAAAGCAATGGAACAAGAAGGATAAAGTTATTGCATGGGACGTAGTAAGCTATTATGCCTATTTGCCAGCAACATTTATTTTTCATGATATAAAATTGGAAAATAGTGAAACATTTGAGCATGGTATCTTTTGGCCAGAATCTTTACCTGATGGTAGTAAAGTGATAAAAACGAGTATGGGGCTCTCCATTCTTTACTCTCCTTTTTTTCTGATATCTCATGAAATTGCCAAGATTTTTGGGTTTGAGGCATATGGTTACTCTTCTGTATATAAGATTGGGCTTCTGGTGAGTTCTGTTTTCTATTTTATTATTGGCCTGTTTGTATTGAGACGGATTTTAAAAGAGTACTTCTCCGAGCCAATTGTTGCATTAACCATTATTACTGTTGCTCTTGGTACAAATTTACTTAATTATGCAACTTACGATGCTTGTATGTCCCATCTCTACAATTTTACACTTATTAATATTTTTCTCTGGTATACCATCCAGTGGTATAAATCCTTTCATTTGAAAGGATTAATTATTCTTGGTGCCCTTGCTGGTTTAATTGCACTTGTGAGGCCCAGTAACATAATTGTGCTTGTGTTTTTCTTTTTATATGGAGTTTATTCAAAAGAGGCGTTACTACAAAGAGTGAAGCTAATATTTAGAAAGTTACATTGGTTTATTTTTATGGGGATTGCTTTTACTATTATCTGGATTCCCCAGTTTTTATATTGGAGGGCACTAACAGGGCATTTTATGGTTAATTCCTATCCTGATGAGCAATTTTTTTTGGGAACCCCTCATTTTATAGAAGGGTTGTTTAGTTACAGGAAAGGATGGTTAATATACACTCCTGTAATGGCATTCGCTCTGGTTGGCATAATATTTTTGTTTAGGAAAATGAAGGAATTTTCATTGGCGATCCTGGTTTTTATAACACTAGCTGCATATGTTATTGTATCATGGTGGTGTTGGTGGTATGGCGGATCTTTTGGGATGAGGTCGTTTGTTGATTATTATGGGATTCTGGCTATTCCTCTGGCACTTTTGTTTTCTGTTTTATATGAATTCAAAAAGAAAACAAAGACCATCGTATTTTTCATTGTTCTTTTAGCCATATTACAAAACAATTTTTTTCTTGAAAAATATAGGAAAGGCTCTCTTCACTATGATTCTATGTCCAGAGCTGCATTCTGGAACTCTTTTTGGCATTTAAGGCCTCAGGATGGTTACTGGGAATTGCTTGAAGTTCCTGATTACTCAAAGGCTCTTGAGGGGATTGATGCTGTTGTTGAGGAAAAATAAGTCGTGGATTTTGTGAGATATTATAAATCGTCAGTTTTTAATATTGTATAAGGATATTTGTTCGTAAGATTGAAATATTTGGGGTTTAAATCTTCAATTTTCCATTCGATCCAAAAATCAGTTCCCAGAAATACCTCCATCTTTTTTTTTGTATATGGAATATACCTGCTTACATCATCTGTTGGGAATATGGTTTGTGTAGGAGTTTCTTCTGTAATTGTACTTAATAGTAATGTTTCAAAAGAAAACGACCAGAAAACAGGAAAATACTTGTCGATTTTTTTTCGTTCTATTATGAATTTCTGATTGGGTATATGTGCTGTTTTTTCAAGTAGCTCTATGTTGAACTTTGTCCTTTCCTGATATTTAATTCCTTGCATATAGATTCTGGTTATGCCGATTAAAAAAATTATAGTTAAAACGGCAAGTTTTAAGAAACGGTACTGTTTACTATTCTTCAAGGTTTCTTTTAGTAATGGAACGGTAACAAAAAATGCTAATGGCATAAAAGCTCTTTCCATCATTATGTCCGAATCTCCATGGTTATAAGTAAGTAGTGTAATAATAAAAAAGAGACCTGATGTAGTAAGTTGCCAGAAAAGTTTTACATATTCTTTTTTTGAAATAAGATAAGTTATTAAGGTAAGTTCAAGAACGGCAAGCCAAAAATACAATCCGAAGATTCTTTTTATAAAGAATTTGGTACTGTATGCATGTGGCAAATCAAGAATAATGGCTGGTGACTTTAATAATTCTGAAAAAAATTTTCCTTCGTACGAGTTTTCATTTGTGAGCACCACTTTCCCTATTGCCAAAACTCCAACTATGAAGAGCAAAATATATGGAGCTGGGACACGTAACAGTTGTTTATCGATTGCCACGTATCCAATAATAAATGCAAGGGGATAAATGGCTACCGGATGGGCAAAAAAGGAAAGAATGATTACTATCGTGGCCAACACATATTTGATAAATGAATTGCGAAAACCGGAATATTGCAAAATTGCATACACTAAAACTGAAAAAACCAGGCCTTGGTGTGTTTCTGTTACTGGATGGAAAAAAGATCGGCTAACACATAAAATTAATATCATAATTACTGCAATGGCAGCAGGAATATTTTTTAAAAGATGAACGCAACATAGAAAAATAAGAAAATAAAGTAAAATAAAAGAGACAGAATAGATTATCACTAACCATTTTAAATTGATTCCTGCTTTTATTGCCAGTAATACTGGTATTTGCGGTAATATGGCTCCATATCTGGAAGCTTCAATATTGAGAGTTTCGAAATTTGCAATTTTAAAGAATTGGAAAGCGGAGTCGGAAAATAGAATACGTTCTTTAAAAAAAAGAATGGATAAAGTAAAAAGAACAATGAAAAATATATACCCTAATATTAGATAAGGTCGATTTATCTTTTCTTCAGAAATTGTGGATAAGGATTGCATTATTTTAGTTGTTTATTTTTTAATCTCGTTTCTTCAATAGAAAAACAGGATATTCTTTGTTTATCAACTCCCATTTGGGGTTGTTTAAGTATTGTTCTCTATGTTTTTTGTTGTCTTCGGCTGATAAAAGGTAATTGTCGTCAAGCATGGAGAATACAATATATTCTGCATCTTTTACTGTTGGGAAGAAATAAATATATTGTCTTTGTGCTATGTGCGGTGTAATTAAGTTGGAAGAACTGACTTTTGCATCTTGGGGTATTTGTTGTAAGAGTTGATTAACTTTTCCTACATCAAACGGAGGTTGAAAAAAACTTTTGTCATAAAATTTGATTTTTGCCTTGTAAAAGGTCCAGGGAACTTTTTGGTTGCTGCTATCCATTTTGTGAATAGTCATTCCTAATGAGCAAATGCATACTGCAACAGAAAGAATCGTTTGTTGTTTCTTTAAACGTATCGAGCTTAAAACAAGAAAAACAGATATTGGCAAAAGAGTTACCACTTCTACAGAATAGTAAGTTGCCAGCCCCCATCTGAAAAAATCGTCGTTATATACTTTCTGAGCAACTATGGGTATGAACCAAATTAGGTATTGCGGTCTCAGCAGTAAAATAAAACCACCTGAAATAAAATAGACCCAATAGAATTCTAGTTTTACTCCATTGTAATCGGGGTTTTCCAAGTGATTTACAAATAGGTATTTTAATGATTTTAAGGGGTGTTGTATTAAAAAAGATAATGCTTCTCCAGGGGTAGAGCCCAAGGCAGAGTAATTGAATAGTTGATACTTAACCTCCGGCGTTTCAATAGCTGGTATAAATAATTTAAAAAGAAGAATGAAATATATTAGAGAAATAAATATACCTGCAAAAGAGAAAAGCACAGCCTTCCTGTCTTTGTAATGGGTAATAATAAGCACAATAAAAATGGAGATGAACCATAAGGGAATATTTTCTCTTGAGAAAAGCGAAAGCATCAGAATTACGAAAGCGGCAAGGTATTTTTTTGTCTCAAAATAATAAAGGAAAATTGGTATAAAGCAGGCAGATATTATGGCCAGATTAACATCGGTTCCAAACGATGAATATCTTCCGAACAGTAGAAAAAAGTAAAGTAATACCCCTGAGGATAGCCATGTGTTTTGGGTTTTTATTTTAATAAATTTGTGAGAGTACCAGGCAGCAATGAGAATGAGTGAAGTCTGAATAATGATTAATGTGTAACTTCCGGTTAGCCAATTTAACAACCAGTAGATGGGAATAAAATACATTAGTGTAAATGAAAAATGATCTTGAAGAAAGTTTCCCCTGAAAGTAGTAAGCGGACTAATTCTGAAATGTGAATAGTCCCAGAAGGCAAAATTATAATTAGCATAATCGTATGTGAATGTTTTAAAAAGATAGTGATTATACAGCCCAATAAAAAAAAATAGTAAGCCAAAGAAACCAAGAATAATTAAAGGGATATATTTTCTAAGTATCTGAAACTTCACATTAACTTTTTTATGTTGTATCATTTTAATATGCTTCAACTTACTTTTTTGACTGAAATTTTGCATTATTGGGCAAGGTTGGGATTTTTATTAATCTGTAGTTCTTTATTCCAATTAGTAAAAGAGAAAGTGGTAATAACCAAATTACCCGGGCTTGAAATCGTGCACAGGGAGCATTTAATCCTGCAGTAACGAATGAATTTATGATGATTGAAATAGCAATGAAAAGGAGAAACATTTTTTGTGTTTTATCAATTTTTTGAAAGATACGGCTGGAAAATAGTATTACTAAAATAAAAAGAGAGATGACCAATACCAATGTTTGGGCAGTATTCGTAGAATCTCTGTGTAAGTTCACACCGTTCCATTGATTTTGTCTGCTATTCAAGTAGTTATTTATTTCTCCATTGAATCTCCAGGATATCTGTCCATAAGGAGGACTACCTTCTGTATAAGCTGATAATCCGTCACCAATCTCGTTTTTAGTTAGTTGAATAAAACCATAGGTAACGGATTTATAGATGTTTAATAATAAGAACTCAGGATCAGTGAGAGTTTCATTTATTATTCTATCGTATTCTTTTTTGCTTGCAATCCAACCGCCAGACTTGTCAAGAATGTTACTTGACCACATAAATGAGGCTAGATCTTTTGGCAATGAATCTTTGTAATTACACAATATACAGTCTTTAAATTCAGGGACAGAACATTTTTCGTCGAGAAATTTTTTCAAGATCCCGGTATCGGTTAAATGGGCCATTAAAAATACATGTGCACCTTTCGATAAAATAAATTTTTTATCAAGAGAGTAGTTTATTGTTGGTATTATAAACCACGACAATAGTACGATGGCAGAAACAATGAAAATTCTTTTGGGCCGAATATTGTCTAATGAAAGAGAAAGAGTTTTTGCCAGCAGTGTAATTATAACTAATGCGCTCCCAATAAGTAAGTGCGAAAAATGAGAGGTTAGTGAAAGTAAAAATATCAATATTAAAACGATCCCTGAAACATTAAATAGTTTCTTTTTCTTGTGAAGTATAAAAAATATTAGAATGGTTACCGCTGCAAAAAAATCAGGCATTAATTGGTTGGTGTACCATCCAACACCTGTGAACATTACTAAAAATAGCAGAGTGGAATAGTAAACTCTAGGAAAGTATTTTTTATCAATTTCAAAAAGTTGAATTGTTTTAAGGAGAACATAGGCCATAATAATGTTTTGAGTGTAAACAACCAGCCAGCTTGAAAAACCCAAAGATGTGTATCTTAAAAATAATCCATATATTACTGGTCGGTCTAATGGTATAAACTTATCGAAACCACTGTAGATATAAGTTCCTGTATCAGAATAAACGAATGGATATCCATTGTAAAAAGCAATTATCGAAAGAATAATTGTTCCCCATAATAAATACCATAGTGTTTTATAACTGCTCATAACATGTTGTTTGATATTTTGTTATTTAAAAACGCATCTGAAATTTTAATGATTGTTAGAAATAAAACGAAAGAAATCAGGAAAATGTCTCCAACGTTTGACATTCTAATTATTCTTGTCGATGATTAACTCAGGATGGAGGCTTTTATATTCTTCTTTTCTTGAAATATCTTATTCTTCACCAGTCCCCACTTTTGCAACCGGTATTGAATGGATGTTTTCAAAACGCCTATTCCATATACACTGCTGTTTTTGAGATTTATGCTTGAAGCATCATCAAAATATTTTGTGGGGCAGGTTATTTCTGCAATTTCGTACCCGGCATACCAAATCTGCGCCAGCATTTGGTTGTCAAAAACAAAATTGTCTGAGTTGGCATTGTAGTTTACGCTTTTTAATACTTCGCTGGTAAAGGCGCGGTAACCGGTGTGGTACTCTGAAAGTTTTGCATTCATCATAATATTTTGGAAAAGTGTAAGTCCGCGATTGGCAATCCATTTTAGTAAGGGCATGCCACCTTTTAGTGCTCCTTTTCCAAGAATGCGCGAACCAAGTACCACGTGATATAATCCGCTGCTAAGCAAATGGGTCATAGCGGGAATCAGTTTGGGTGTGTACTGATAGTCAGGATGCAACATGATTACAATGTCGGCACCAATTTCAAGCGCTTTGTTGTAACACGACTTTTGGTTTCCTCCGTAACCTTTGTTTTGTTCGTGGACAATAATGTGTTTGATGCCTAATCTTTTTCCTACTTCAACTGTATTGTCATTGCTTAAATCATCTACCAGAATAACATCGTCAACGATCGAGAAATCTATCTCTTTGTATGTTATCTCCAGTGTTCTTGAGGCATTGTAAGCGGGGAGGACAACGACAACCCTTTTGTTGTTAACCATAAGTTCGATTTTTACGGAGATAAAAATAGTAAGTTTATGGGAGTAAAAGATATTATTTCAAGGCAAGTTTCCACAAAGAAAAACCCGGTAGTATTTACCGGGTTCGATCTTTTGTTCCTTTTATTCGGAATCTTCATCCGACTCCATTTTGTCTTCATATTTTTTCAAAACCAGTTTTACTGCCTGATAAGAGACAATAATTAATACTGGCCAGCTTAACATCCATAATATTGCGGTTGTATGCATAACTTGTATTTTTCAATATCGATTTAATAAACATGTGATTCTTCATTCATTTCCATTTCTGTAACTTTCTTGCGGTTCATTGCCCGCCAGAAATAGATAATATAGGCCAAAACAAACGGTATCAGTAATGAAACATAACTCATGGTTGTTAATGTAAATTTACTGGAAGAGGCCTTTTGAATGGTGAGCGATGACTGTAAGTCGTAAATAGAAGGATAAAATGCAGTATTGTTGAATCCTGCAATCAGGAAAAGGGCAAAAACAGTTAGTACAGTACCTGTTCCGGCAAACCAGAACCCTTTGCCACTATTCATAAATACAGTTGAAGCAATTCCCCAAAGAACACCAACAACTCCCAACAAAAGAATAATTGTATTTAATGGCATTTGAAGTACATTGTGCAGGTATTTATATTTCTCCATAGAAACAACCCCTGTATCCGGATTAACGGCAAATCCTTCTTTTAACAGCAACCATATTAAAAAGTAAAGGAAGAATACCAGAAACGGGATGGTGTTATATAAAACTTGTTTTTTAGCTCTTTCAACAATGGCTTCATGGTCAACTGTGAAAATAAAGTACAATGCACCTAAAACGCGCGCAAGAAAAAACACTGCCAATCCCAAAGCTACGTTATGAAAGGTAAGAACAGCTTCGAGTCCACGAAATGGCGTTTGCCAGTCAACCTGATTCAAATCGTTTAGGGAAAACATAGCTCCATTAAAAAAGGTACCAACGGCAGTTCCAATCAGAATTGTTCCCAGCAAACCATTTAAAACAAGGAATATCTCAAACGTTTTTGCCCCCAGTAAGTTGGCTGGTTTTTTGCGGTATTCGTAAGCTACTGCCTGAATAACAAAAGCTGCGAGTATGGCAAGCCAAACCCAGTAAGCACCGCCAAAGCTTGTAGAGTAGAAGAGTGGGAAGGAAGCAAAAAATGCTCCACCAAAAGTTACCAGGGTGGTAAACGTAAATTCCCATTTTCTTCCAAGTGTATTCAGAATGATGGTTTTTTCTCCTTCTGTTTTTCCTACAGAATAAAGGAGTGTTTGTCCTCCCTGCACAAAAGTGAGGAAGACAAATAATGCAGCCAAAATGGAAACCAGTATCCACCAATATTGCTGTAATGCGAGTAATGATAAATTTTCAAACATAATAACTTCCTCCTTTTAGTGTTTTGGTCCAATTTTAATTTGTCGGAACATAATTTTTAATTCGGCTATCAGCAGGACGGTAAATAAAATGGCAAATAGCCAGAATGTAACCTGTACCGAACCGGCGCTAATCCGTGTGACAGCCGACATAGTTGGCATTAAATCCTGCACTACCCATGGCTGGCGTCCAACTTCGGCAACAATCCATCCGGCCTGGCTGGCCACGTAAGCAAGTGGAATGGCAATAATTGCCAGTCGAAGAAACCATCGTTTTTTATCGAAAGTTCCTTTTATGATGTAGATTAACGACAATGCGAAAAGGAGAATAAATGAAAATCCCAGAACTACCATTATATGGAAACTATAGAAAGTAAGAGGTACATTGGGAATCAACTCTTTTGTGTCTTTAAAATATCCGTATCCAAAATATTTAAAATAGTTATTTTGAAAATCATTACTGGTGAGTTCTGTCTTTAGTGCATTGGCTAAATCTTTGTTGCCTGTTTTTTGTGCTGTTTTAAACTCACTCAGTTTTTGAATGGCTATTTTTCCCCGTTCAATTTTTTCATAGGCTGACATATAACCATATTTTTCATTACCGTCAATTAAATCATGTATTCCTGGAACAAACGCATTCCAATCTAGAAAAGCCATGTATGACAAGAAATTTGGAATTTCCAGTTTCATGCTGAAATCTTTCAGATTTTCATTTTTTGGGTCGGTTTCTGTTGAAGAAAATAGTCCAACTGCTACAAGCCCTACTCCTTCGCTACCGTTGTACAAACCTTCCAGTGCTGCAAATTTCATTGGTTGTTCGTTGGCAATGGTACGTGTAGAGTTATCGCCTGTCATTACAAGGTAAACAGATGAAATCAGCCCGAATACTGCTGCCACCAGAATACTCTTTTTTGCCAGAACGATTTCTCTTTTCTTTAAAAGATACCATGCCGAAACGCCTATTACGAAAACGGATGCAAGCACAAAACCGGATGAAGTGGCATGAAGCCATTTATCCACAGCTGTTTGAGAAAACAAAACTTCCCAGAAATTATTCATTTCGTTACGGGCTGTTTCCGGGTTGAATTTCATCCCAACCGGATGCTGCATCCACCCGTTGGCTACTAAAATCCAAAGAGCTGATAGATTCGCTCCAACTGCCGTGAGCCAGGTGGCTGTAAGGTGCGTTTTTTTGCTCACCTTATTCCATCCAAAAAACATGATGGCAATAAATGTTGATTCCATAAAGAATGCAAGAATCCCTTCAATGGCCAGCGGGGCTCCAAAAATATCGCCCACAAACCATGAGTAATTCGACCAGTTAGTGCCAAACTCGAATTCTAAAATAATACCTGTAGCAACCCCAATGGCAAAATTAATTCCGAAAAGGGTCATCCAGAACTTAGTGATTTTTTTCCATTGCTCATTCCCCGTCCTTACATAGATGGTTTCCATAAATGCAATGATAAAAGTAATTCCAAGTGTTAGTGGAACAAAAATCCAATGATACATGGCCGTTAAGGCAAACTGAGCCCTCGACCAATCAACTAATGATACATCTGCAACTTCAATCATATTTTTATTATTTTGGTTCAGTCAATACTTCCAGAACGTGTTGACTCCGCTCCTGATCGGTTTTGAAATTCTTCTGAAGAAAATTAGGGAAGAAAAACAATTTTAATATAACAAACATAATAAACAATTTAATAAGGATAATCAACCACACCTTTCGCCCCCAATTGCTCATATTTTGAAAGCCTTGTATGTAAAACTTCCAGATGTTTATTAAGATGTTACTTCCTTTTTTTGTCATTTCAGCACTAAAATTAATTAAAAAAGAATATTTTCTGTTTTCTCAATATTTTATTCTTAACATTCGTTTGTTTAGTTTGTTCTTTAGAATTATTATAAATTAAGTCGCGTGTTTAATCTATTTGTGCGTAAGATAAATATTTACAGCTTATTAAAAAATGACTACGGGTGTATAATTTTTAAAAAATATGTTCTTTTAAAAAGAGATTAATTTGTCTTTTTTTGTTGTGGTTTGTTCTTCTGAAATGGTTTAGCAGGTCGTGGATATGTATATTTATTTAAGAAATCGAAATTGGATGGAGTTTAAATGTTTTCAAACATATTGTGATAGTTGAGAGATGAGAATGAGGGCTGAAACTAAGAAATGAAACCATTCAGTATGTTTTTTGAGGCATTATGTATTTGGAAGATAATGAGTGTTTTGTCTGGTGTTTTAACTGTTTGTCCAGATTGACAAGGCTTTCGTAAAATGTATCCGGAAATAGGGGAGAAACAGATATTGAAATTCTTAGGTTTTTTGTAAACATTAACAAAGGTTTCCCGTTTCATTTATTTGAAAAACATAAAAGGCTTTGTATCTTTAAGAGGAAATGTGATATAAAATGGCAGGTTCACAGAAGGTTTTCATTCATTTAAGTATTTTTTTATTCCAGATTTTTGTTGCACTTACTGTTGCAGGACAAACAATTATTGATCCGGCTGCGACAAATGATGATGTTGAAATCGGAGTAGTGGAACATCTGGATGAATATTTACCTGACAGTATTTCTCTAACGAATGAACAGGGAGAACAGGTATGGTTATCAGACTTAATAGACAAACCAACCGTTCTGAATTTTGTGTATTTCCGTTGCCCGGGTATTTGCAGCCCTTTGATGGAAGCTGTTGCGGATGTTATGGATAAATCAGATCTGGAACCGGGAAAAGATTACCAGGTTTTTACCATTAGTTTTGACCCACGCGAAACCATCGATTTAGGTATTATGAAGAAAAAGAATTACCTGAACCTGATGAATAATAAGAATAAGGCTGATGCAGCAAAAAACGGATGGAAGTTTTTTGTGAGCGATAGTGCCAGTATTATTCATGTTACAAATGCAACCGGATTCAGGTACAAAAAAACAGGAAACGATTTTTTGCACGCTGCATCACTTATTGTTGTGAGCCCAGATGGTAAAATTACCCGCTATTTAAATGGGTTGAATTTTCTGCCTTTTGAATGGAAAATGGCAATGGTTGAGGCTTCGAAGGGGCAGTCTGGGCCAACTGTGAACAAGGTGCTGCGCTTTTGTTTTTCATATGACCCGAAAGGTCAGACTTACGTGTTGAACGTAACAAAAATCAGTGGATTACTAATTTTAATATTTGCTTTTGGGTTGTTGTTATATCTGATAATCAGAAAACCCGGGAGAAAAATAGAAAATACATAACCGCGAAATTTTAAACTAAACTTATATGCATACAACTAATGCTGAAAATGAAGCCAACTACCTGACCTACAAGGGGCGGTTCAGAGGTTTGTTTGGCTGGATTTTTTCTACTGATCATAAACGTATCGGTCTGCTTTATCTATTCTCAATAAGCACTATGTTTATTGTTGGTGCTTTGCTGGGGCTGGCTATGAAGTTTGAGTTGCTCGCCCCCGGTAAAACCATTATGGATGCACAATCTTACAATGCAACTTTTACTGTTCATGGTGTTATTATGATTTTTATGATTGTTGTGCCTGGCTTGCCAGCTGTTTTTGGGAACTTCCTGTTGCCAATTATGATTGGGGCAAAAGATGTGGCATTTCCTAAAATTAATCTTTTATCATGGTGGCTTTATGTGGCAGGAGTTTTTTTGGTGTTGTCTGCTCTGTTATTTGGTTCGGGAACACCCGATACAGGATGGACATTTTATGCACCATACAGTTTTAAAACAGGAACAAATCTTCTTCCTGCCGTATTTGGGGCTTTTGTTCTTGGGTTCTCTTCCATCTTAACAGGGTTAAACTTCCTTGTTACAATTCACCGGTTAAGATGCCCGGGAATGAAATGGACCAAACTCCCCCTGTTTGTATGGACACTATATGGTACGGCATGGATTCAGCTACTGGCAACTCCGGTGGTAGGAATTACTTTGATATTGATTGCATTGGAGCGCGTTTTTGGAGTTGGCGTATTTGACCCTGCTCTTGGAGGAGATCCCATTCTTTATCAGCATCTTTTCTGGATATATTCGCATCCTGCTGTGTATATTATGATTCTTCCGGCAATGGGAGCTATTTCAGAGATTATCCCAACGTTCGCTCAAAAACATATTTTTGGTTATAAAGCTATCATTGCCTCTACTATGGCTATTGCCTTTGTGGGCTGGCTGGTATGGGGACATCATATGTTTACTGCCGGAATGAGTGGGAAAGCACAGTATTACTTTTCGTTGCTGACTTTTATTGTTGCGATTCCCAGTGCAATTAAAGTTTTTAATTGGATCTCAACAATGTATAAAGGCTCAATAAATATTCAAACACCATTTTACTGGGCAGCTTCATTCATTTTTGTGTTTATGGTTGGTGGATTAAGCGGACTGGTGTTAGGTGCACTGGCAACAAACGTTCATGTGCATGATACTGCATTTGTTGTAGGGCATTTTCATTATATCGTTTTTGGAGGAACAGGCTTCTCATTTTTTGCAGCTATGCATTACTGGTTCCCAAAAATATTCGGAAGAATGTATGATAAAGCCTGGGCAAACATTGGTTGGCTTGTGTTTTTTATAGGATTCCTAACATTATACACTCCCATGTTTTATTTAGGAATGATGGGGATGCCACGTCGCTATTATGATTATCTGGAGGAGTTTCACGGTGGAAATATACTAAGTACCATTGGCTCCTGGATTTTGGCCACAGGTTTAATCATTATTATTGCAAACCTGGTGCGTTCAGCGAGAAAAGGGCCAAAGGCTGAAATGGATCCGTGGCATGGGAAAACGTTGGAGTGGAAAGTGCCTTCTCCACCACCAGTAGAGAACTTTGATGAGATTCCTGTTATCGGTGAAGATGACGGACCTTATAACTATAAATAATGGAACCGCTTATGGAAAAGTCAACACATATTGCTCATGACCATTTCGATGCAGAAGCATCGAAAGTTGGAATGTGGTTGTTTATTTTTACCGAGCTGCTGCTTTTTGGTGTTCTATTCATTATTTACTCTGTTTACAGGTACATGAATTCAGATGCGTTTCATTTGGCAGCGGAAGAACTTGATACCTTTATTGGCGCTTTAAATACAATATTATTGCTGATTAGCAGCATGACTATTGCCATGGCAACTACTTCGTTGCAAAAAAAGAACAAGAAACTCACCCTGTTGCTCAGTACAGTAACCGTTATTTTGGGGATTGTTTTCCTTGTAAATAAATATTTTGAATGGGGAGTGAAGTTTAGTCATGGTATCTGGCCTGGGTCTGAACACATGATGGAAACAATGAGCCAGGGAGAAATACTCTTTTTCGGGCTTTATTTTATAATGACCGGATTACATGCATTGCATATTATTATTGGCCTCGTAATTATAGGAGTGGCAATGGTAAAAGTAAGTAAAGGCACAGTGAATGCCGATCGTGCTTCTTTACTGGAAAATGCAGGTCTTTACTGGCACCTGGTAGATATCATCTGGATATTTTTGTTTCCGCTATTCTATTTAATAACCTAAATACATTCTGCTATGTCAAACGAAAAACATCATATTGTGCCCTACCGGGTTTATGTAATTATACTTCTGGCTTTGCTGGCATTAACCTTTTCTTCTATTGAAATTACCCATATAGATTTAGGAAAATATACTGTAGCGGGGGCTTTGCTCTTTGCAGCAATTAAGTCGTACTTGGTATTAACTTATTTTATGCATCTTAAGTACGATAAGCTTTATATTAAAATTATGGTGGCATTTGTTTTTGCAATTTTTGTGGTCACTATTATTATTACTCTTTTAGATTATTTATACAGATAAAGTTATGTACAGCTCGGAAGTAACACAGGCCTCAAATTTTGTTCAGGGAGTTGATCAAGCTTTCCTGATTATAATGGGAATTTCCTTTGTGTTTTTAATTGGATTAACTGTTGTTATGTTGGTCTTTATTTATAAATACAATCGAAAAAGAAATCCAAAAGCAACGCAAATTGAAGGGAGTACAAAACTGGAGTTAATCTGGACAATTGTTCCTTTTATTCTAACAATGTTAATGTTTTACGTTGGATGGGCAGGCTGGAATCCGATGCTCCGGCCACCAAAAGATGCAATGGAAGTTACCGTTTACGGGAGAATGTGGAATTTTAGTTTTGAATACGAAAACGGGAAACGAACAGATACTCTTTATTTGCCTAAGGATAAACCGGTAAAATTAAACCTGGTAGCCATGGATGTGCTTCACAGTTTGTATATTCCTGCATTTAGAATAAAACAGGATATGGTACCCGGGAAGAAAGATAATTTTATGTGGGTTGAGCCGCAAAGAGAAGGAACATATGAATTGTTCTGCGCTGAATATTGCGGACTTCAGCATTCCTATATGTATACCTCGGTAAAAGTAATGGAAGATAGTACTTTTACCAACTGGATGACAGATACAACAATGGTTGCTTCTGCTGCTGAGGCGGAATCGCCAACAGCAACAGGAAAGAAAATCATGCAAAATATAGGATGTTTCGCTTGTCATACATTAGACGGAACAAAACTGGTTGGCCCGTCGTTTAAAGGTATATGGGGAGAAGAACAAACAGTTGTTACAGGAGGTAAAGAACGACAGGTTACTGTTGATGAGGAGTATATAAAGCGGTCTATTTACGATCCAAATGCCGATGTGGTAAAAGGATTTAATAAAGGATTGATGCTTTCTTATGAAGGACAACTGTCGGAGGATGATGTGGATAATATTATTGAATACTTGAAATCGGTTAAATAGGGGAAATATTGAAGGGGTTATTTAAGATCGTATTAGAACTTGGAAAAGTACGAATTGCTTTTCCAATTGCTTTATCAGCGCTCATGGGATATATTTTGTTCAACCATGAGCTTAACCAACAAGGCTGGTGGCTTGCATTAGGTGTATTTTTAATGGCGTGTAGCTCAGGTGCATTAAATCATTGGCAGGAGCGGGATATAGACGCCAAAATGCCACGAACGCAAAATCGCCCCATTCCTTCCGGAAAGATTAGCCCGGCCAGGGCTTTTGCTGTGGTTATTGGTTTTGCTGTTACCGGAACAACTATTTTATTATTAACGAATCCTTTTATTGGTACTTTATTGAGTTGGCTAACTTTATTCTCATACAACCTTGTTTATACACCACTAAAAAGAGTGACCGCTTTTGCTGTTATTCCTGGTTCAATGGTTGGGGCACTTCCTCCAATGATTGGGTGGGCAGCTGCAGGTGGTAGTCTTACCTCTGAAATAATATTGCTTGTCGCAACTTTTTTCTTTATTGGCCAGATTCCTCACTTTTGGTTACTATTACTTATGTTTGGAGATCAATACAAACTGGCGAATATGCCAAGTTTAAATCAAATATTTTCAGATAATCAAATAACCCGAATAACTTATACCTGGGTGCTAACAACCGCAGCATCGGCTTTATTGATAATATTTTTTGTGTTTAAAAATCCGATGTTGATGTTTCTGCTACTGTTTTACACTTTTTATCTGCTTTTCTCTTTAACAATTGCAGTCCTTATTCAAAAGGAATTTAAAGTTCGGCCGGGATTCCTGAAATTAAATCTATTGTATCTTTTTATGATGATCTTTTTAATTGCCGATGCCTTGATCCATTAACACGATTGGATTATTTTGAAGTGGTTTTGGAATAGAACATATCAAAAAGAACACCTTCTCGCAAAGCGAAATCTGTTTGCGTAATTTTTTTAATGTCCATTTCCGAAATTAATGTTTCAATAAGGATAACCGCAGGAACAATCAGGTCAACACGTACCATGTCCATTCCTTTCATCGTTAATCGTTGCTCGCGGGTAGAGCCCAGCAATATTTTATATACACGGTAAAAATCGTTTAATGGAATTACTTGTGTTGTTCGCTGTTTCTCTCCCGGTTCAACCTGATCAATCATATCGCAAATAGTATCAAAAGCGCCAGAGCAACCAATCAGCATTTGAACGGGGGTTTCTTTACTTTGCTGGAATGCATTTTGGTGTGCAGATAGGAAATATTCCTTTAGCAACAGTACTTCTGCAGAAGTAATCGGGTCAGATAAATTAAAATGATTAATTACTCTTGCCATTCCCGTTGGCTGGCTTTCTTTCCACAGCATCTCTTTTTTATTGGCAAAAATTAATTCATTGCTTCCACCTCCAATGTCTAGAATTACAGATGCAGTGGTGAGTTCCTGGAATGCAAGAAGAACCCCTTTAAATATGAGCTCAGCTTCTTTTTCCCCTGAAACGACTTTTATCAGCAGTCCGGTTTCTTCTCCCACGTCACTTAAAAAATGAATTTTATTAGCAGCAGTACGAACGGCCGATGTTCCAATAACCCTGATTTTATCCACCTCAAATCGTTGCATAATTCTTTTATGCAGTTCAAAAGACTGGATAACTCTTTGAGTTGCTTCGGAGCTAATTTCGTTTAATTTTATTTTATCGTCGCCCAAACGCACCAATTGTTTGCTTTGATGCAGAATTTTGAATGAAGGGGTATCATTCTCTGCAATAAGTAAATTACAGGTATTGGTGCCTAAATCTATAACTGCAATTCTCATGCAGTAAAAATAAGAAAAACCATTTTACATTGAGCAGAATATTCATTTTGTATTCTTTTATTCTATCAAATCCCTACTGTGCATGACTAGTTTAAAATGAAAAATCCCCAATAATGGTGATTGTATGGCTGGAATTGCCTCCCTTATTTTGTCATAAACAATAAGCATATAATATGAGACTAAGATTACTCCTGGTTTTCTCACTGATTACCGTATTTTATCTGAATACACAATCTCAAAACACTGACACTAGCAATAAGCGACTTTCAGTAGGTGGATACGGCGAGATAACTTATCAACGTTTTAACTACAGTGCAGATTTTAACAGGTATACATATCCAGAGAATTTTACAGGCAAAGAAAATCGTGGACAAACCGATGTGCCTCACCTCGTTCTGTTTTTAAACTATGATTTTGGTAACGGCTGGAAATTTGGCAGTGAGATTGAATTTGAGCACGGAGGTGTAGGCGCTGAAATGGAAATTGAAGCAGAAGAGTTTGGTGAATACGAGCAGGAAATTGAGAAGGGAGGTGAGCTTGTATTGGAACAGTTCTGGATTGAAAAGAGTTTTAACTCGCAGCTCAATTTGCGTGCAGGGCATATTGTTGTACCGGTAGGGGGAACGAATAATCGCCATTTGCCGGTTGAGTACTTCACTGTTTTACGTCCGGAAGGAGAGAGTACTATTATTCCCCAAACCTGGCACGAAACCGGAATAAGTATGTATGGAAGGTTACGCATGTGGAGATATGAACTTCAGTTGATAAACGGGCTTGATGTTGATGCATTCGGATCGGGCAATTGGATAAACGGAGGAAGTGTTTCTCCATACGAATACAAATTGGCCACAAATCTGGCCGGGGTATTGCGTATCGACAATTATTCGATTGATGGCCTCCGGTGGGGAATAAGTGGTTATCTCGGAAACAGTGCAGGAAACAGTTTAAAAGCCGATCGTTACGACGGACTAAAAGGAACCGTGACCGTAGGTTCTTTTGATGCGGAATACAATAAGAGAAATCTTATTGCCAGAACCAATTTTATTTACGGGAACTTATCAGAATCTGCTGAGATTTCCAGAATTAATAAAAGTTTGCCCTCAGCGGCTCCTTCTCCGCATACAGATGTGGCAAAGAATGCAATGACCTATATGGTAGAAGCTGGTTATGATTTGTTCTCATTCTTGCCTGCCCGTAGTGATAAATTGTACATGTTTCTGCATTATACATATTACAACTCAATGGAAAATACAGTTTCGGGTATGTTGGCTGATGCTCGTTACAAAAGAAATTTATATACCGCAGGGTTCAACTATTTCCCAATTCCTGAAGTGGCAATCAAAGCAGAATATAATATAAGAACATTTAACGAGCCATATAACCAGGAAAATACATTTAGTCTAGGGATTGTTTTCTCCGGAATGTTTAATTAAAATCTATAATCATGAAAAAAATTACTTTTTACTTTTTAATCTTATGCAGTTTGGGTTTTATAACTTATTCGTGTGACGACGACGATGATGGCCCCAATACGAATATACAAGATGAAGCACTAACTGCTATTATCACCGACTATACAAATAAAACAGTTATTGCCACTTATGAGTCGATGGCCGATAATGCCATTTTGTTAATGGATGCAGTAAATAATTTAAGTGATGAAATAACCAATGAAGAAGTGAAAACTGCTGCGGAGGCCTGGAAAGATACCCGTAAATATTGGGAGCTGAGTGAAGCATTTTTGTTTGGCCCTGCTGCATTTAATAATCTGGATCCTTTGCTCGACTCATGGCCCCTGGATAAAGATCAGCTAGATCAGGTTTTAGCCGATGTTGAGAGTGACGAAATTGATATGAGTGCGGACTATGTTCGAAACAATCTGGGAGCGTCATTAAGAGGATTTCACGCCGTTGAATACTTATTGTTTCGTGATGGGGAGCCCCGCAGTGGTGCCGACATCAGTGAATCGGAATTTGTATACCTGGAAGCAGTGGCACAAGTTCTTGCTGAAGATTGTATCACATTGGAAGCATGGTGGACAGGAAGCAGTAACATTACAAGTCAAAAACAAGAGATTTTAGAGAATGCTGAAATTGAAGTAGGAGATGCATTTGGTACTGAGTTAATAAATGCCGGGTTGGCTGGTAGTCGTTATGCTTCGCAAACTGCCGCACTTGAAGAAATGGTGCAGGGTGCTATGGATATTGCCGATGAAGTGGGTAATGCAAAAATTGCAGATCCTGTTCAGTCTGGAGATGTGTTGGATGTAGAATCTTGGTATAGCTGGAATTCTTTAACCGACTTTAAAAACAACATTATAAGTATCGAAGATGCTTATCTGGGGGGCTTGGTTGAAAGTGACCGAGATGCCAGTCTTTCTGATTTCGTAGCTAAAAAAGATGCCAGTTTGGATGCTGAAATAAAAGCAAATATTGAAGAAGCTATCACTAAAATTGATGAGATTGGAGAACCTTTCAGAAATAATCTCGATAACGAGGACGGAACAAGTGCAGCAATGGATGCTTGCAATGCTTTGTTTGACTCACTAAAAAAGATCAAAAACCTATTATAATCAAAAAACAAAATCAACTAAAAATCAACTTTTATCATGAAATTAACCATCAACAGGAACTTAAGTATATATGCAATGGCAGCCATCACTGCCATTGCTTTACTTGTAGGTGCCTGTTCTAAAAATGATCTTGAAGAAGATAATCCGGACACAGGTGAAGAGCTTGGCGAAGAATACTATTCCGGTGGTTTGGCAGGGACTGTATTTAATGAAACATCACGCTGTTTTGAACAGCAGGCGCCAGCTGTCACCAATGGAATTGCATTTTTAAATGGAGAATCATTTTTTGAGAATAATTTTGTAACCGGAAACGAAACTCCATTTACAGGCTTGGGGCCCATATATATTAAATCTGCCTGCATTTCTTGTCATCCTGGGTATGGAAGAGGAAAAAGAACTGATAAGCTTTCTACAGATTACGGAAACGGGTACATTGCTTTTGTACATAATCCTGATGGTTCTATTGTAGATGGTTTTACTGTAATGTTACAAATTCATTCTGTAGATCCTTATGTCCCTCCAGCAAAAGATGTAAATATCATCTGGAATGAATTTGTTGATGATTATGGCAACAAGTATCCGGATGGGACGCCTTATAACGAAGGGAAAAGTACAGAAGGTTCGTTGACGTATCCAACAGCCGAGATGGTTGATTGCATTTTGGATTTACCGGCTGATTACAAAGTATCGGTAGAGGCAACCATCGGGATTTATGGAACCGGGCTTCTTGATGCGATTGCTGATGAAGATATTATTGAAGAATATGAACGCCAGCAGTCAATGGAAGGGACAATAAAAGGACAACACGGCCCATGGATTACAGAAGCATTTGACGGGAAACAACATCTGGGTAAATTTACCTGGCATTGTACCCGGGCAACTCTGCAAAATGGTCCCGGATTGAATGCGCTTTACAGTATTTCAAATATTACACGTGCCGACAGGCCAACGTTGTATACAACCGAAAAGTGGATTGAAAAACAACATGAATTGGGGATTGATACTGCTGGGCTACATGGAACACAATCAGTTGAACTAAGTGCTGAAGACCTGGCTGATTTTATGGTGTGGCATCGTGGTTTAGCTGTTCCTGCTGCTCGTAATCTCAATAATGAAATTGTGCAGCAAGGAAAGAATCTCTTCTATGAAGGGAAGTGTGCCGAGTGTCATAAACCGTCATGGATCACAAGTGAATATGATTACATTCCTGAATATGCAAATCAAAAGATTTGGCCATATACCGATTTACTCATGCATGATATGGGTGAAGAGAATAAAGGTCGTTACAGAACTTACCGTACCCCGCCACTCTGGGGGAGAGGTCTTATGGGAAAAGCTGCCGACCATACAGATATGTTTCATGACCTTCGTGCGAGAGATTTCGAAGAGGCTATTCTTTGGCATTTTGGAGAAGCAGTGGTGGCGCGTGAATTCTTCCGGAATTTACCCAAAGAGGAACGTGAGGCATTAATTACTTTTTGTAAAGCAATTTAATTGCGTGTGATGAATTTCAGGAAACTGATTGCCGTTTTCTTTGCATTTTCTGTAATACTGGGAGCTTGCAAGAAATCAGAAGATGAAGAGAAAAATGTTGTTGAATCTTATGCTTCGCAAATAGCTCCCTTTCTTGATAGTAATTGTTCCTCTTGTCATTATGGAGGGCGGCAGGAACCGGATATGAGAATTGGTTATAGCTACAGTAGCTTGGTTGGCGGAGGTTTTGTAGTGAAAGGAAATGCAAGAGAAAGTATACTTGTTCAGCAAATAAGCACAGGACATCCGAAAGATGGAGTTGTTTCGCAGAGCCAGCTTGAATTGATAAAAATGTGGATAAACCAGGGAGCAAACAATAATTAGTTTTTATGTTTTCCCGCTAAGATGTAAAATGAAGAGGATGGAAAATAGATTTTTTTACAGCAAGAACATTCTTAAAATTGTTTTAATTGGAGTATTTGTTGTACTCTATAGTTGTAACAATAATAATGATGATGATCTTCCTGATATAATAGAAGGAGAAATGGCTGGTGGAGAAACAACAATTTACATGCAAAGTAGCAAAGCTTTTTCTACTCCAGCTCCGAATCTTTCGGGAGCAAATCTTGAAAAACATTTAGATGGCGATGTTGCTTTTGAGGCCATCTTTGTTTCCGGAAACTCTCCGGTAAACGGAGGGCTGGGCCCCGTTTTTAACAACAATTCGTGTATTGGCTGCCATATCAGCGATGGTAGGGCAGCACCCCCTGCTAATATAAATGACATGAGCGGTTTTTTTTATAAAATTAGTATGGCAGGTGCGGATGAACATAATGGGCCAGCCCCCGTTCCCGGATTCGGAACACAGTTGCAACATCAGGCAATTTACGGGTATCAAAAGGAAGCAACTTTAAAAGTTGTTTATAAAGAGGTGGTAGAAGTATTAGATGATGGAACAGAAATTTCTTTACAAAAACCTGTCTACACTATTGAGAATCCATATATATCAATGCCTCCGGATGTTATGATTTCTCCTAGAATTGCCATGCCGGTTTTTGGACTTGGACTCCTCGAAGCTATTCCTGAATCTGTAATTCTGGCCAATGCCGATGAATTTGATGTTGATGGAGATAGTATATCGGGTAAGCCAAATTATGTATGGGATCCGGCCAATAAAAAAATGGCACTGGGACGTTTTGGCTGGAAAGCAGGAACTCCAAGTGTGCTTGTACAAAGTGCCGGTGCCTATAACGAAGATATGGGGGTTACTAACCCAGTAAAACCAATAGAAAGTACCTACGGACAAAGCAATGGCGATAATTCGGTTCATGAAACCTCCGAAATTGATATGAAAACATTGGAAGATGTTACTTTCTATTCGTTAACATTAGGTGTACCGGCTGGACGCAATTTTGATAATCCTACCGTAATAAAAGGGAGACAATTATTTGAAAAAATAAATTGCATCGGTTGCCATGCTGCTTCTTTTACTACAGGTACTCTTGATGGAGTTCCGGAAGTTAGTAATCAGAAAATTTATCCATATACAGATATGTTATTGCATGATTTGGGAGAAGGGTTAGCCGACAACCGGCCGGAGTACGATGCCAATGGAAGAGAATGGAAAACACGTCCACTCTGGGGACTGGGCTTAACGAATGTAACAAGTGGGCATACTACTTTATTGCACGACGGACGAGCCCGGAATATTACAGAAGCCATTCTTTGGCATGATGGGGAAGCAAAAAAATCGAAAAATGATTTTAAAGCGTTAAGTAAAGAAGAACGGGATGCTTTACTGGCGTTCTTAAACGCATTATAATGAAATTACTTTTCATCCTTTTATTTCTTACTTTTTTTATTCAGGAGAAGAATTCAAATAGTAAAACTACTCAGCAGCAGTATCCTTTTTATTCGGGAAAAACAATAGAAAAGACAATTGTTGCGTCGAATGATAGTTTAAAACTGATTTGTGATACGTTGAATACACCGTTGTTTTACTCCCGCGAGATATTCACTGAAATATGTGAAGCAAAGATTTGTTTTCCTGTTCAGTTAACCATATTTTGGGATTATTCAGGCAGTTTTCTTGGTTATGCCGTTCCTGAGCAATTTCCTCTTACAAAAACAGGGCATAAACCGTTTAGTAAAGGTGAATATTTTCAGCTTTATATGTTACTAAATTACCCGGATTCCAAACTGGGGAAAATGGATAAAACAGAACTGGTAAAGCATAATAGTTTGCCGGATAATAAAACAGATGCGGTTAGCAGTGCTACCGTTCATGTATCGGGCGAAACCTTGGTGAGTGGGGCTGCTTTTACCTGTTTCACTTTATGGCAAAAGGTAAATAGAGAAAAGGAATTTGATGTAGCAGAAATAAACGAATCGTATAATCTGAATAGATGGAAAGAGGAAATGAAGGATATTCAGCATATTTCTCCGGATAAACTTGCTCTCCTTTTAAAGCTTGCGGATAAAAACAGGATGCTTCGAAAATTTTCTGTACAGCAAATGCTTACCGAGAAAATAGATTCACTCACGCCTTTAAAATCACTTATAATTAATAATTATCTAAACCGGCAGAAATACATCTATCCGGAGGTAAAACAAAAACTTACACAATGTGAAAATATTGAGCGTTGTTTTGCCAGAATGGTTTCGGGAGTGAAATAGACATCCTGAATTTGTGATCTCTTTAACTTTTATTCTTCAGAAAATAGGGATAATAGTATCCTTTAGTTGAAAAATATTTGCTTTCTATTTTTTTTGACAGGGCAATGTGTTAATTTTAATAGAGTTAAAAAGTTGTCTGTCATGTCTGAATCAATACAAAATCCCCTTCAAAGTGCCTGGTCTGAGGTAGAGCATTGGGTATGGAATGAAATCCAACAGGGGTACATTGCCGATTTTAATAAGAAGTATAATGAAACGCTTAATCCTTCTTCTTCTGAAAGATGGGGGGAAATGGAGCAGCAGCGGCACCTTTCAGTTTCTTTTTTAGTAAGTCTGCTTTCTGAAGAGTACTTTATAAATAGAACAACATTTAAAGGCGTTCGTATTTCGGGGGCATATTTTAGTGAGGAAATAAATTTACAACATATTAAGCTGGAGAAGCAACTTTGGCTTGAGGGATGCAGATTTGAGAAAAATCTGAACATGATGAATTTTCAAATTGGCGATTGGTTTTCTCTGGAAGGTTCATGGTTAGGCGGAGCGCTCGATCTGAATGGAGCTCAACTGAACAGTTACGTTTCTTTTAAGGGAATAAAGGTAGAAGCTCCGGTTGATATGGTTGGTGTAAAAGTTGGCAGCAACCTGGAAATGGAAGGGGCTACCTTTAGCTCGTTTCTGAATATGAATTCGGTAAGAATAGAGGGGGCGCTGTATTTGCGGGGAGGGGCACATTTTTCCGGGATTGATTTGTCAAGTGCCAGAGTGAATGGTGTTGTTGAGTTAAATGATAGCGATTTTACTTCCTTGTTGAATATGAGTTTGATGAATATTGATGGGTATTTGTCAGTGTCAGAAAAGACAATTTTTAGTGATTTTGACTTATACAGTATCAAAATAGGGAGTAATCTTTTTTTGGATGGAGCAAAATATAATGGAAATTTATATTTGGGCTCTGCCCTTATTGGCGGAAGTGTTATAATGAACAGAACTGCTTTTCAGGAAGTAGACCTTGGGAGCGTTAGTGTTAGAGGTAATATTGAAATGACCGGAGGTACATTCTCTGGCGTGTTGAATATGAATTCAGTTACTATCGATGGTGCACTTTACATGAATGGTGGCGCTACTTTTAATAAAGTTGACATTGGGAATGGCCGTGTTGGCAAGAACATATCGATGATTGGCAGCCGGTTTAATGATATAGTGGATATGAATTCACTTAAAACTGGAGGTTCTCTGTTTATGAGGGGAAATTCTCGTTTTACTGAAATTAATCTTGTGAGTGCTTATATCGGTGCAAATCTGGAATTAACAGAAGCCTTTGTTTCCGGACGAATTAATATGAATTCAGCATACATTGGTGGCTCACTTTTTATGCGTAATAAATCCAGTTTTCAGAAAGTAGATATGATTAATGTAAAAGTCAACGGAAATCTGGAAATGACAAACAGTACATTTGGTGAAGAGCTTAGCCTGAACTCCGGTAAGGTAGGAGGGACTTTATTTATGGATGGAGGTGCCAATTTTTTAGGCTCAGTTAATTTGGGAAATTCAGAAATTGGTGGAGGAATTGAAATGTCAGCCTCTACATTTGCAGCAGAGCTTAGTCTGAGTTCAGCAAAAGTAGGTGGTTCTCTATTTATGAATAAAGGCGCTGTTTTTAATTCTGTGGAAATGGTAAGTTTAAATGTAACGAATACAATTACAATGAACCTTAGTACTTTTAATAAAGAGTTGAATATGAATTCGATAAAAGTAGGAGGTTCTGTTTTTATTCGTCAGGCATATATTCTTTCGGGTATGGATATGGTTAGCAGCGAAATAAGCCGAAATCTTGAATTGGATTACAGTAGCCTGGATGGGAAAATTTGTATGGATAACATGCATTTGGGAAATAACCTTTTGGCCCGTAATGCTCATTTCCCGGAAGTTAACCCGGTGAGTATTTGCTTTTCTTATATTGGCTCAACACTTAATCTTTCCGGTTCAACTATAAATCATATTGATCTTACATCTACCAGTATTGGAGCAGAATTGCGGTTAGGAACCGCCCCCCCGCCAGCATGGAAAGCATCTGCACAAATGATTCTTTGGAATACCACAGTGACTTCGGTTCTGGATGCCGGAGTAAATTCCTGGCCTGAGAGGCTGGAGCTGGAAGGATTTACATATAAACGGCTGGTAGGATTTGAGTTTGGCGAAACAGCAGATATGGCCGGGCGAAAAACCAAGGATTTTATTGAATGGCTGGAACGGGATAAAACTTTTTCTCCACAGCCCTATGAATATTTGGCGAAAGTACTTGTTGAGGCTGGCTTTCCGTCAAAAGCAAATGCAGTTCTTCATGCCGGACGAAAGCGTTCGCGTAGGTTGGCATTTGAAAAGAACGTGCAGAAAAAGCGGGAATACATCAGGTGGATTGGGTTAACTCTTTTACAGGCAACAGTTGGTTATGGTTTGGGAGCCCGGTATTTTAGGGTACTTTTTTGGTTGTTAGGATTTTCATTTGCAGGGTTTATTGTTCTGTTGTCAGCCAATGCATCAATAACCCCAGATTATTATAAACTGGCCTGGGCTAGTTTCGATGTTACATTGCCTATCATTGAACTGAATCCTGCTTACGCTGATTATATTTTTAAAGAATCAGCGCAATGGGTACAAACATATTTTTATTTTCAAAAAATGATAGGTTATGTTCTGGGCGGTTTTATTGTCGCTGGCCTTGCCGGATTAACCCAAAAGAATTCGTAGTTTCTTCTACTGGGTGTTGGTTTCAGAAATATAAAATTTTACCGGTTATCAATATTTTCCGGGTACATATCATGGTTTTGCAAACGGTGCCAGGCCAGCGTTTCGTATTTTGTTCCTGGTTGGCCATAATTACAAAAAGGATCGATGCTTAACCCCCCGCGAGGCAAGAATTTTCCTAAAACTTCAATGTACCTTGGTTCCATTAACCGAATTAAATCTTTCATGATAATATTGATACAATCTTCATGGAAAGCGCCATGGTTCCGAAAGCTAAAAAGATAGAGTTTTAGACTCTTGCTTTCCACCATTCTTTTGCCGGGAATGTAACTCAGATAAATAGTGGCAAAATCAGGTTGCCCGGTTATCGGGCAAAGGCTGGTAAACTCGGGGGCGTTAAATTTTACAAAATAATCATTCTCCGGATGTTGATTCTCAAATGTTTCCAAAATATCCGGATTATAATTAAAAGAATAGTCTGTTTCTTTTCCGAGGTGTTTTAAGTTGTTCATCACATTTTATGTTTTAGGTACTTTTCCAGTCCATTGTTGCGTAAACGGCAGGAAGGGCATTCGCCACAACCTGCTCCTTTTATTCCGTTGTAGCAGGTTACTGTTTCGTTTTTTACCAGTTCCAATACACCCAGTTCATCTGCCAATTGCCAGGTTTCTGCTTTGTTTTTCCACATAAGAGGAGTGTGGATGGTGTACGAATAATCCATCGAGAGGTTTAGTGTTTGGTTTAACGACAGAAAAAAATCGTTCCTGCAATCGGGGTAGCCACTAAAATCTTCCTGGCCCGCTCCGGTTACTAAATGATGGATGTTTTTTGATTTTGCCAAAATCGCGGCATAAGTCATAAACAGCATATTTCTGCCTTCTACCAATGTGTTAGGCGGCCGGTCGGCTGGTTTTTCTTTTTCTACTTCCATGCTGGGCGAAGTAAGTGCATTTGATGTTATTTCTTGTAATAATGCCAATTTCAGAACTTGAAAGTGCACACCTGCTTTTATTGCTATCCTCTGAGCCGCTTCCAGTTCTTTTTTGTGACGTTGCCCATAGTTAAATGCAAGTGCCTCTACTTCCTGAAACTCTTTTCTTGCCCAGAAAAGACAGGTGGTAGAATCCTGTCCTCCGGAAAAAAGGACCAATGCTTTTTCCTTCATTTTAAATGCTTTTTAATTTAAAAGGATTGTAAGAAACGGAGTAATCAAAAGTATCTGTACTTTCAATGTTCTTTACCTTTTTTACAATAAAAATAGTTAAAGGAAGAATGATGATTTCAAACACTGTTTTTATTAAAGCTTGTGTTAAAATAATAGTTAGCAGTGCAGGCACCGGAAATATTCCTGCAAAGGCAACTGTAATAAAAATGGCAGAGTCGGCACCTTCTCCGGCAAGTGTTGATAAAATGGCACGGATAGAAAATCTTTTTCCCTGTGTTAGTACTTTAAATTTACTCATTACCCAGGCATTCAGAAACGAACCAACCAGATAAGCGAGCAGACTGGCTGCTACAATCCGGGGAGTATTTCCTAATACTGTTGCAAAAGCATCCTGGCCTGCCCAAAATGGTGCAGGAGCAGAAACAATTGCAATGGTAAAGAAGAATACGGCAAGTATATTTACAGCAAAACCTGTCCAGATAATGAGCCGTGCTTTACCATAGCCCCACACTTCAGTAATTACGTCGTTAATAATATACGCCAGCGGAAAAACGAGTACTCCGGCCGGAGCTGCCCAAGGACCAATCATCATAATTTTAGATGCAAGAATGTTGGAAATCAAAAGGCAGGTTGCAAACAGAATACCTGCCATCATGTACAATACAGAGACTTTGTTCTTCATTTTACTTGTTTTTTACGTGGTTATCAAGCACACGTTGTTAAGAGCTACAAATATAAGTAACATTTGGATTTATTAAATCCGGGTGGTTTGAGATTGAAGGTTGATTGGACAAAATTAATGTTGGTAACGTATGTCAATAATCGTAAGCCTGCTTTTCGTGCAGGTAGAATAAGTGTTTGATTTGAAGGTCTGTTAGTTGTGTTTTTCTTCAGCTTGCGAATGATACATAGCCCTTAATTCTGTTTATTGTCCAGAACCAAGTTTTTGTAATTAACCTTTTGAATGTTGCTTTTATCTCTTTTTTCATGTCTGCCTATATCTGCGGGGCCGCAGGCCGTACATCCATCACAGTGGCCCCCTTTTTTTGATGTAAGGCTTCTGATGATTGAAAAAATTGAAATTGCTGCAGCTGAAAATACAATGATAAGTGCTAAAATATTTTGTACCATAACGTCCTCCTGTCTTTACATTACAAGTGTTCCTAACTGATATACTATAAATGAAGCTCCCCATGCCATGGCTGTTGTATAAAACATGGCAAAAACTGCCCATTTCCAGTTCGATTCTTTTTTTATTGCTGCAATTACCGCCACACAGGGGAAATAAATTAAAATAAAGAGCATAAAACTAAAGGCTACAAGTGGTGTAAATACTTTTTGTCCGGTTAGTTTCCCACTGGAATGCACCTGTTCCTGTAACTTTTTAATAAGACTCCCCGAGGTTTCACTAGTTTCCATTCCTGCATGGTAAAGAACACCCATTGAGCTCACCACAATTTCTTTGGCGGCAAGACCAGTAACAATACTGATCCCAATTTTCCAGTCGAAGCCCAATGGTTCAATTACAGGTTCAATAAATTTCCCCATACGCCCAATATACGATTTTTCCTGATGCTCTGATGCTTTGGATAATTCAATATCAGCTACCTGAATTTCTCTTTCCTGCTCTGTCAAACTCGTATTTGTAGAAATGCTGCTGATTTGAGTATCATAATCGGCTGAATATTCTACGTGCCTTGGATAGTAACTTAATCCCCAGATAAGGATGGAGGCAAGTAATATAAAAGTCCCCATTTTTTTCAGGTATTGCGAACCTTTGTGCCACATATGTGCCGTTGTATTTCGCAGCGTTGGGATACGGTAAGGCGGGAGTTCCATTACAAAAGGTACATCCTGTTTGGCAAAGAAGGTATTCTTTAACAGCAGCGCTACTATGATTGCCAGAACTATTCCAATCGTATAAATGGAGAATAGTACTAATCCCTGATTTTTTGAGAAAAAGGCAGAGATGATTAAAACATATACAGGTAACCGGGCACTGCACGACATAAAAGGGGTAATTAACATCGTCATGATTCTATCCTTACGATTTTCCAGTGTTCGTGTTGCCATAACCGCCGGCACGTTACAACCAAATCCCATTAGTAGCGGAATAAATGATTTTCCGTGGAGGCCAATTTTGTGCATCAGTTTATCCATAATGAAAGATACGCGAGACATATAGCCTGTATCTTCCATCAATGAAATAAAAAAGAACAGAATAAGGATGTTGGGGAGAAAAATAATAACACCTCCAACCCCACCAATTATCCCATCAACAATTAAATCCCGTAAAGCTCCATCGGGCATAACTGAACCAATAAAATCTCCTAGGTAACCAACGCCGGCGTTTATCCATTCCATTGGATAGTTGCCAATGGTAAAAGTGGCCTGAAACATAAGCCACATAAAAAAGATAAATATGGGAAAGCCCCATACTTTATGCGTTAAAATCCGGTCAATATCTCTTTTTTTTGGAAGAATTATTCCCTTTGTATCAGTACAGGTTTCTCTTAGCGCTCCCTCTATAAACCCATATTTGGCATCGGTAATAGCAGTTTCCGGGCTTCCTCCAAATTCTGTTTCCAGCTTGTATCTTTCTACTTTTGCCTGTGCTGCAATGGAATTTTTATTATCACATTCCTTTAAATACTGAAGTGTTGTTTTGTCATCTTCGAGCAATTTAATAGTCAGGTAACGAGCCGAAATTCGATTGGTAATGTCCTTATTTTTTTCAATAAGTGGCTGTATTTTGGCAATGGAACCTTCTATGGCATTTCCGTAATGAATGTTTACAGCCCTAACCGTTGAATCCTTTCCCTCGTATACTTCAGTTATTTTTTCTATTAGATCCTTAACTCCCTTATTTTTCACAGCAACTGTTGGAACGATTGGTATTCCCAGCATTTTGCCCAGTTCTTTGTACCGCAGTTCTACTCCTTTCTTTTCCAGCTCGTCGTACATGTTTAAGGCAATTATTACCTTTAGGTTCATGTCAATAAGTTGCGTAGTAAGAAACATGTTTCTTTCCAGATTGGAAGAATCAATGACATTTACTACCACATCTGGTCGCGATTCTATCAAATGGTTCCTTACAAATAATTCTTCTGGAGTATATTCAGTTATGGAATAAGTTCCGGGCAGGTCAGTTACTTTTAGTAAATAATTATCATGCTTTAAAGTCCCTTCTTTGGCATCTACAGTAACACCGCCATAATTCCCCACTCTTTCGTGCGAGCCCGAAGCATAATTGAAAAGTGTTGTTTTCCCGCAGTTGGGATTTCCAACCAGGGCAATGTGGATTTGTTTCGTTTTTTTTCGGGAGAGCTGTTGAGCTACTCCCTCTGTTACTGTGGCTGTAAAACCATTCTGTTTTGGGATATCTCCATTTTGGGCGACAGATATTAATGAAGCTTCACTCCGACGCAACGAAATATTATATCCCATTATTTCATACTCAACAGGATCCTTTAACGGAGCATTTTTTATCACTCTTACTGTTTTCCCTTTTATGAACCCCATTTCTGTTATCCGCTTACGGAAAGCTCCCTGCCCGCCAACATTTGTGATAACAGCCTCTTCGTTATCCTGTAAATCAGTAAGAAATAATTTATCGTTGTTTTTCATTTAACTCTTTTCTGTATCCACTTTTAATCTATCCCTTTTTCCCAAAAGATATAACCTCCATTTTGCGGGAAAAATACTTGAGCACTCCTCTGTGCCCCACTAAGCAAATAATACTTCACAATATTGTTTGTATAAAAAAAACAATTTATCGTGAAATTTTCCGGAATAAGATTTTTGTGAAATTTGCCAATTGTTTAAGAAGCTGGGCATGTGGGGAAATTTTGTCAACACATTTATATTTATGACGCTTAAAATGTTCATCTCCTTGTTGCCTTTCTCTTTGTTGATCAGCAAAGGTAGCTTAATCTGTATCTTTTATCTATCCCTAAAAATTATGAATTGTGCAGGTAAGATCATTATAAATTAGGATGGAGTAAGGGGAGTGAAAAGTGTGAATATTTGTGTTACTCCATTATAGTGTCGATGGAAATAAGTTTTTGTGTAACTGCATAAATTGTAAGGCCGGAAACTGTTTTTATTCCTGTTTTCTGTGAAATATTTTTTCTGTGAGTGATAACGGTATGTACGCTAATATTTAGTTTATCGGCAATTTCTTTGTTGGCGCGTCCGGTAGCGAGTAGTTTTAATACTTCTATTTCGCGACTGGTCAGAATTTCCTGCAAAGAACCCTGCTCTGAATCATTGTCATCGTCCAGTAATTTCGTAAGCGTATCTGTTACCGACAATGAATTATCTGTTATTGTAATTAGTGCATCAAACATGGATATGATTTCAGGGGCGTATACTGCATAAATTAATCCGACCCATTTAACCCGTTCAAAACGACTCTTGGCTGCATTGAATAATTTGGTATTGTTGCAAAAGTATAGTGGGTTAATAATGATAAGTTCATGTCTGTTTTTGGCCTGTAACAGTTCAGCCTCATCAATCGATGATACTACCGATAACCTACAGTGGAGCCCTGACTTATTTAAAAGTCCAGCCAACCCTTCTGAAATTAGTGGCGATGCTTCTATTGCGATAATATTTATCAGTCTGCTCACACGGATTGGCTTAAATAAGATTCCATTTTTTCGACCAGTGGAATCAAAATAAATTCTTCAATTTCTGAATGTACTTTCAAATCGTAATCCAATTCGAAAAGACTTAATAGCAATTTTCTGCGTAAAATACGGTCGTTTTTTTCAGGAAGATATTTTACCAGGAGTTTTTTCAGATCATCCAGCTTTTCCTCAATATCATTATGTTGATCGCGGTATTCAACTACCGAATATTCCTTGCTCTCTCCCCCTTTGTCTTCCTCTTTTATCCGATCATAAAGGCCAAGTACATAGGGGAAAACAACATCATTTTCATAATCGAAGTGCTCATTAACTTCACTGAAGTAGTCGGAAAAGAATTTTTTAACCAGATTCATTTCACGGCTGTCGTTAACCTCGGCCATTTGTTCAATAGTGCTCATTATCTCCGGATAAATTTCTTCTGAGTAAAATTCGTGACTGTTTTTTAGGTAAAGAATAATCGATTTTGTATCATCAAATGACAAGTCGGGATTACTAACCTGGGTGGTGCCATTAAATAAATTAGCAAACGTAAGAGCAAGGCGCAGGCTTACGCCATTTTCTTCGCATACTTTTTCAAATGATTTGTCCTGCACCGGCAGCGTTATTCCAAAATGTTCAAAAAACAATAGCAGATAAGGATTATCCGGAATGATCTCACTGATTTTCAGGTCTGGAGTAAAATAGATCTTTTTGGTGTGAAACATGTTTTTACAATTAAAATATTCACCTAATATACTGCAGCAACAAAAGTAAACGATTTATGTTTGTTGTCCGTTTATTTCTCTTTAAAATAATTCTCTTGTATACTAAATGGGAAAATGATCCGTGGAAGGAAATTATTATGTTAATGACCAAACAGAAATAAATTGTGTTTGCAAATCATATAAAAAAGGCTGCCCCGGAGAAGTAGCAGCCTTTAGACCTAACTTAGCAGCAATAAAATGTGTAACTATGGGATGTTACACTAGTTAAGTTCGAAAATTTCGTTATACATTTCACCGTTTGTTAACCGTGCAGTGAGTACAAATTCTGTTTTCCCTTCTTCTTTTAAAGGTGATAAATCGAATCGAAGTTCTTTTGTAAAATATGCTTCACATAAATCATCATTGGCATTGTGCCTGATTTCAAAGGTTGGAACTGTTGAACTGCTAGCTGTCCATGGATGCATGCGCGCTAAATCGATGGTATGTTCCTGGCATCCTCCACTGTAAGAAAGCATAATTTGCAGGCAATCTCCATCCATATAAGCTTCGTGTATATAAACAGGATCTCGGGCAAGGCTATCGTAGTTGCTAAAATAGAGATCAACATAAGGTGCACAACTTAACTCTTCTATATACTGAATGTCAGCTGCGGCTCCCCTGTCGCATGAAGAAACAACATTGGCCAGCTCTGTGTATTCCACCAAAACACGCTGCCCGCTGGTGAACTTAAATCCACTTGGATAATATTGAGGCTGAATCCGGTTTCCATTATCGAGTTCAATAATGATACCGCAACTTCCTGCTCCGGCATAGTCTACTACTGTGCCTGTTTCCTGGAACGTTATTTCTTCATCATTCCCACAGGCGGCAAAAATAAAAATACTAAGAACAATTAAAATGAATGTTCGTTTCATGGCTTTTCTGTTTCAAAAAAGAACGTGTATATTTTGATTTTTATTCTGTTGGTATTTTTAAATTTATCCATTTTCAGGGCGATTTACTGTACCCATAAATAATACAGCACCGGTACTTTTTTCGGTAATGGCAAACAAGAATGGGCGGTTCACTTGAAATTGTGTATTTTGGGGCGTTGAGCCTGCAGATGTTAATTCTATTGCTACAACTGTAACTGCTGCGGCTTCCGTTCCTTCTTCATTTACCTCGATAAACGACTTGTGTTTAACATAGTCAATTTGGAGGCCTCCGTTTTTATTTATTCCTGTAAAATCTGCGAGACTGGAAAAAGCAACACCCATTCCCATTTCAGATAATATATTGTTCAATTTTATTTCATATTCATACTTAAATTTTGGAAATTCGATATCCACATTGGTTTCATGAAAACTTTCCTTCCACGATTCCCAGTTGGCGGAGTTTAAACTTTCTGTCATATCATTCAACGATTTGTCCTCTTGCGGGAGAAAAACATACATATTGTAATTTCCTTGTCCGTAAGGAAGTTTAACAGCGCTAAACAGATCGTTTGAAGTATAACTCACCGTGTTGGTTTGCTGCATGAAATCTGTTTGAATGGAAGAACCGTCAGCCAGATAAAAATCTTTCTTTTCTGTGTCCTTCTTTTCAAATTTTGATGCCCACATGCCTTTGAAATAGATGGCGTTTAAAAGGAACATAATATGGTTTCCCGAAATTTTATCGATAATTGTTTCTATTTTATCGTTTGTTTTATTTGCTACCCAATTGTTTATAACACCTACAGCATCTGGTGAGGTAAAATTTAGGGGGGAAACCTCTGCATCATAATAGCTTTCGTTGGTTGTTATAAAATCAGGTTCTACCTGAAAGCCTTCACGATAATAAATTGCATTGGCAATTTCAAGGACAACTTTACTGTCGAGCGATTTTAATGCAGTTACCAGTGTTTGGTAAGAGGTGTTTATTTCTTCCGTTGTTAATCCATGCAATTTAAGTGTCTCTTCCATGGCTGTTTTTGTTTCCCTGTTGGCTCCGTTGTATGTCATGGCTAAAGCAAGCGAGACGCTGAGTGGCGAAACCATGATGTTTTCATGCTCCCTGTTTGAATCATAAACTAAACGGAATAATTCAAAGCCAAATTCATTATCTGCCTCAACAACTTGTGCCGATTTTTCATTTAACTGAATTTCCTGGTATTCACCATTGGGGATTTCTGTATCTTCTTTTTGGCAGGATGCAAATACCAAAATGAGAATTATCGGTAAAAAAGCTATTGTTCTGTTCATTTGTTTACAATTTATTTGGTTTTGAAATTTCTGAAAAACATCATTACCCAATCGGGTGGCATTGATAAAAGCAACAGGTGTAGATGCCATTCTCATTGGGTAATGTTTGATTATTTTTTTCTGTTTTCCGGACATTGTCTTTTGCTTTCGATTTATAGATGGGGCACAGGAAGAAATAGTTGCGTGGAATTTTTACTTTTTTAACGCAACCATTTTTATACTCTTGATATCTATCTCATGTTTTCACTATAATCGTAGACGAATAATTCGTTCATGATGAGGAATATTTGATTTCTGAAAGAGAAGAAAGATTTATCTGTAATTTTGGGCGGACTTTTGAAACACAGCTTGGAAGACCTGACAAAAATAATAAACGATTGTGCCTCGGGAGATGTTCGTGCACAGGAGAAGCTTTACCGTACGTTAGCACCAAAAATGTATGGTGTTTGCTTGCGCTTTGCGAAAGATCGTACGGAGGCGGAAGATAACTTACAGGAAGGTTTTGTAAAAGTATTTACAAATATCCATAAGTTTAGACACGAAGGTTCTTTGGAAGGCTGGGTACGCAGGATAATGGTAAATGTATCATTAAGCAAGTACCGGAAACAACATTTAATGCATCCGGTGGAAGATGTTTCAATATATGAAACTCCGGAAATGTCGGAAGATGCATTGGATAAAATTTCGGCGGATGAACTTCTAGCCCTGGTTCAGGAGTTGCCTCCCCGCTACCGGATGGTTTTTAACTTGTATGTAATGGAAGGAATGAGTCATCAGGAAGTAGGCGAAGCTATGAATATTTCGGAAGGAACGTCGAAATCGAACCTGGCAAGGGCAAGAGATATTTTGAAGCGAAAAGTAAAACGCTTATATGGAGAATTAGGGAATAATGAAAATTACTCTGCATGAAAAGAGAGGAGTTAAATATGGATAAAAAGTTCCGCAATAAATTGGAGGGGGTGACTGCTGAACCTCCGTTGCACGTGTGGAATAATATTCAGGAACGGCTGGCGGAGCAGCGCAGGCGAAAGCGCGTTGCATTTGTTCGTTGGGTTGCAGCTGCAGCAGTTGTAGTTATGGCATTTCTGGCCGGATGGTATTTTAATGAAGAGCCAGTTCCGGCAGTTCCAATGGTGGTTGAAAATAATAATGTTTCAGCACCAGATAATACATTGTTACAATCTGACAGCCAAAATATCAGGCAGCGAGAGGCTAGTCAGGGTGCCAAAATCGATGAACCCAGGGAATTATTACCTGTAGAAAGTGAACAAAAGGAAATCAGAAAACAGTTAATTATCTCTACTGTTGCAAATAACGAAAACTCTCATGTAATTGCATTAGAGAATGATTCATATGAAAAGAAAGGCTCAACACAATTTGCAAAAATTGATATAAGCCGGTTGACGCAAAAAAAAGTTTCTTTTCAGTCTAAACAACCTTTGAGTCTGTCGTTTAAGAAGGCCCCGGAAACTGTATCGGTAGAGGAATTATCAGAAGCTGATAAGGTACTGATGGCTGAGAATGCAAGAAGGCATTCGGTTCCTTCAGAAAAAGAAGGCAGTTGGAAAATGGGAGTTGCCGTTTCTCCTGGATATGCATCTCATGTGACCAGTCATTCTGATAGTTATGCTCAGGAAATGACTTATTCGGGAAGTGAAGGAAATAGTAATATAAGTGGTGGTTTTTCTGTTCAATATAAAACGGGAAAAAAATGGAGTATTGAGAGCGGGGTTTACTATGCGCAAAACGGTCAACGTTCAAGCAATTCACCCAATGCAGATTATTATATGGCAAGTAGTCCGGCTTATGATATGGTTAATACCCCGGCAGTTGATGCACCAAAATCGTATTTTAATACAGCGGTTAGTGTTGATAAAGGGCAGTTGGCAATGAATAGTACTGCCGGTGTAATTGAGTTCAATGGAACTCCGAGAGGCACAGAAGTGGCTGCCAGGGTAGAAAGCGTAAATAAAAGTTCTACTACATTACTTACCAGTGGGGAATTTTCTCAGGTTTTTAGTTTTGTTGAGGTCCCATTATATGTAAGGTATAATATAATTGATGACAAGATAGGAGTGCAGGTTTTAGGGGGACTGAGCGCTGGTATTGTTACTGGAAATAATGTATATATGAAAGATAATTATGGCAGCCAGAATGTAGGAAAAACGCGTGATATATCTACATTTAATGTTTCTGGTGCCATCGGATTTGGGGTGAGTTATGAATTAAGCAGGCGTATTTCCATGTCAGTAGAACCCCGGTTTAATTATTATCTGAACTCTATTAATAAAGATCCGGATGTAGAATATCGTCCATACAGAATTGGTATTTATACCGGGTTGTATTACGAGTTCTAATTTGTAAATTTGTAGCAGGCTCGAAATATAAATTCATGCATGTATTTTTTCCTTCAAAAATAAAAGTCGTTTTATTATTCCTTTTGGGAATATTGATATTTTCTTGCGAAGAAGATAAAAATGAAAATTGCCCGGATAATGAAGAGTTCTGTTTTTATATAGATATGGGCGATTTCAACTCTGTTATCCCCGTTATAAATGACTTTTTAGAAACACTGGAGGAAGATACTCCGGATGAAAATCTTGTTTATTTGCAAGATTGGATGGAATGTAAATCATGTGTCGATGATGTTGAGATTACATGTAATTCATGCATTTATACTTCACCCCCGCAAAGTGAATTAACCATTGTTTTCTATTCTGGTGAAACCCGTGTGGAGAAAATAATGGATGTATTAATGGATAGTACACTTACTGTAGTCGCTTTTCATGATTAGGTTTAGTAGCTATTATAATTTCCAAAGAAAACAGCATTTGTAATTTGAATAAGGTTTCAGAGAAGAGTATTTATTTTATTGGGTTTAATCATCGAAAAAAGAACGGGGGTTTCAGGAGTTAACTGTAAAATATAATGACATTATTCTTATAAAATATAACGATTGTAACAGAGTAAAAGAATTTTTTGTGTTATTTTTATTTGTCTGAAATACACAAAATTTAATTTATGTGTTGTAGGGAGATTTTCAAGCGAATATTAAACCATTTGAAATAAATGCAATAGAAATAAAGTTCCTGTTTTATTAAATGCAGAATAGGGAAAAAGACTTACAATAACTGACCTAATTAAAATATAAATTGAAACTGCCTTTCATTTTTAGACTAATTTTATCAGGGGTAATTCTTACCTGCCTGTTTTCATCAATTGTAAAATCACAAACACTTGATGAGATCACTATTGATGGCAATTTTCGCAATGTTCCGCTGGTTTCTTTTTTTGATACGCTGGAGATGCGTTATCATGTAAAAGTGTATTATAAAAGAGCCTGGGTTGAACGGTATAACTTGAACACTTCATTTTCAAATAACCCGTTGATTGGTGCATTGAACAGCATCTTTGTTAATCATGATCTTACGTATGAATCTTTTCAGGATAATTCAATTATGGTATTTCCCCGAAGACTGGATACCCGGTCGAATTTCGAAGGAGTTGATCAGACGCTGGTTATTGGTGATCCTGTAAATAAAGGACGGTACAAGTCGGCAGTAATAAATGGTAAAGTGGTAGACGGAAAAACGGGAGAGCCACTGACAGGTGCCATTGTATATAATATGAAACTGGATAAAGGTGCCACCACGGGCGGGAATGGAGCTTTCTCGCTGGAATTACCTACTGGCGAACATATGTTGAAGGTTACTTTTATGGGATTTGAACCATCTGATAGAAAAGTAAACCTGATTGAATCGGGAGAGGTAGAGTTTGAATTGTTTGAAGAGTCGCATAGTATTGGCGAAGTACTTGTAGTTGCTGACGAGTTCAGTTCATCAAGAACACAAATGAGCATGGTGCAGATGAGTTCAATAGAAATGAAAACCCTGCCACTTTTGATGGGGGAAAGAGATGTGTTGAGAAGTATAGTAATGTTGCCGGGGATACAGTCTGTAAGCGAACTGTCTTCAGGATTTAATGTGCGCGGTGGTAATTCAGATCAAAACCTTGTTCTGCTCGATGGTTCGCCGGTTTTTAATACTTCCCATCTTTTTGGGTTCTTATCTATGATGAATCCGGATCTAGTGAAGGATCTTAGTATCTTCAAAGGTGGACTCCCTGCCCGCTACGGAGAAAGAGTTTCTTCAGTGATGGAGGTAGTTATGAAAGAAGGGAATACGGAGCATGTAAAAGCTTATGGCGGTTTGGGAATTATAAATTCCCGGTTAGCAGTTGACGGGCCTTTAACTAAAGACAAGAAGCTTACATTAATCGCGGGAGGCAGAATGTCTTACACCGACTGGGTATTAAAGCAGGTGCCTGATCCGGATATTTCAAACAGTGTGACTAATTTTTATGATGTGAGCGGTAAATTGTCTTATAAATTTGATAAAAACAACTGGTTGAATTTTATGGGGTATGCAAGCGACGATGAATTCAGTACCAGTTCTCAGTCGATTAATAATTACGGGAACCTACTGTTTAACCTCGAATCTCATAATAATTATGGAGAGAAATTGATTGGCGAGGCTAATTTTTCTTTCAGTGATTATTCTTTCCGGTTAACAGATTTTGATAATGGCAATGATTTGGGAGCTTATTATCTCGACAACAGCATTCGTTATAACTCATTCAAATATAATCTGGCCTGGCATCCCGACCCCACACATAATGTTCAATCAGGCCTAAATGCCATTTATTACATAAATAACCCCGGCAAAGTAACTCCTGTAAACGAAACAACCGTTATCTCGGAGGAAGAACTGGATACCGAAAGAGCTATGGAGGCGGCTGTGTATTTAAGTGATGAATTTGATTTGTTACCTGATTTAACGGTAAATGTTGGAATGCGATACAGTTGGTTTGCTCTGATGGGGGATGAGACGGTGTATCTATACGGCAACGAGGAACCCAAAAGTGCTTCTTCTGTAATTGATTCATTAATTTTTGGGAAAGGAGAAATTGTAAAAAGTTATGGAGGTATCGAGCCACGTATTTCTTTCAATTGGGAGACAAGTTCAGGGTATTCCTGGAAATTAAGTTATCAGCGAACCCGGCAATATATAAGTCAAATTAGTAATAATGCCGTAATTTCTCCGGCCGAAATATGGAAAACAAGCGATTATCATCTGGAGCCTCTGGTTAATGATCAGATAGCTGTGGGGGTCCAGAAAGATAATGTGCGAGGGAAATATTCTCTTTCAACAGAGATCTACTACAAGCAACTTCAAAACCTGATTGAATATAAGAACGGGGCACAAATAATAATGAATCCGCATCTGGAAACCGATTTAATCCCTTCAAAAGGATACTCTTATGGGGCTGAAATTTCTCTAAACAAGAAGGATGGCCGTTTAACCGGGTGGTTGAATTACACATATTCCCGCACCATGAGAAAAACTACGGGTGGTTTTGAAGAGGAACAAATAAATAAAGGAGAATATTACCCGTCTATTTATGATAAACCGCACGATTTATCGGTAGTGGCCAATTACAATATTAGCCGGAGGTGGCGGGTGTCTGGTAATTTTGTTTTAATCTCGGGGAGGCCGGTTACATTGCCCGAGTTGAAATATGATTATGGAGGCGAAACACTTGTGTATTATTCTAACAGAAATAAGTACCGCATGCCGCCATATCATCGTTTCGATATTTCTATTACTCTAGATGAGAATCTCCGCAGAAAAAGAATGTGGAAAGGAAGCTGGACACTTTCGGTATATAATCTCTACGGAAGGAAAAATCCTTACTCAGTGTATTACCGGAAATCCGTAGGACGAGGAGAGGATTATTCATTATTTAAGCTTTCGGTTATTGGTGTGCCAATACCATCGTTAACCTACAATTTTACATTCTAACATGAGAAAGCAGTTATTTTACATAGCAATTTTCATTTTAGGTATTGTTTCCTGTGAAGAAATATACAAGCCACAACTGGAGAATGTGGATAATTTTCTTGTGATAGAGGCTATTTTTACTTCAAACGAACAGGAACATACCATTTATTTGTATGAGACAAAAGGCTTTTATGATGAGTCAAGGGGGTATCCTCCGGTAACAGGAGCCAGTGTTTTTTTAGTTGATGAAGATGATAACCGTTATCCGTTCGGGGAATCAGGAGAAGGAAGTTACCATATTACCCGTGCGTTGAACGAAGGTGAGAAATATGCATTGTATTTCGAGTTGAACGATGAAATATATGAGTCCTCTTTCCAGCAAGTACCGGAAAATCCTGTGATTGATACTGTCTATGGTGATTATACTTCGAAAGTAACTACCGATGGGGCAGCCAGTTCTACCGACGACATTATTACCTACTACGGGATTCAGTTATATGCTGATATGGCATATAAAGGTTCTTTGAAACATTATCGCTTTTACGGGCGGAAGATAATACAATACTACGATTACTACGATACTCTCTTGCCGGGCTCACAAGACAAAGAAAAAAGGCCGATTTATGGATGGCGTTCCTACTCTCCTGATGGCGTTTTTAATATTGCCGGACCGGCAAAATACAGCTCGGTAGATGATATTATCCGGCATCCGCTGGAATTTTTTAATACGGATTATTATAAGTTTATTGCAGATACCCAATTGTTTGCCGGATGGATTTATATTGTTTATCAGTTTGGAATTAATGAAGATACGTATGATTATTATTCCGATTTGAACAATCAGTTAGAGGCTGAAGGAAAAATATTTGACCCCGTTTATGTTCAGGCCAATGGCAACATTTCATGTACATCTAACGCCGAAATAACGGTGTTGGGGAATTTTGAGATTTCTTCTTTTTCCGAGCGAAGGTTTTTTCTGAATTATCACAGAAATGCTACCGGTATTGATACCATTAAGAACATCCCCTACTTTTATAATATCCCGGGGGCAGGATACATAAAAAATGATATGCCAGACTTTTGGGAAAATACTTCAAAATCGTATCCAAATGAATAAACGAGGGAGAAATATGGTTTTGTGTTTTCTGCTTATTTTGCTTGCATGGCTGATAAAAGGAAAGGCAGGCGCCCAGGAAAATATTCATTTATTTCCTGACAGGAATTTTGCTGTTTCAGGAGATACAGTTTGGTTTCATATCTTTATTTACTCAGAAAACGAAGGGGGAAAAAGTGGGGTTGTGCATGTACAACTGGATAATCTGGCCGGGAATCATATTTCAAAAGTATCTGTATTGTGTAATGGGAGTAGCGGAACAGGATATATTCAGATCCCAGACTCATTGTCGACCGGGGTTTATAGCCTGACGCCTTTTTCGTTGGCTCAAAAAAACGGCGGAAATAGAGGACATCTAAATCAACGATTAATAACTGTTTATAATCGTTTTGAGGAAGATATAAGTTTGCTTGAAGTGCCCGATTTTTCAATGCAAAAATACCCGGAAGAAAACGAAGTTACAATTACAACAAAAAAAGAGAAATTTAGCAGAGGAGAGGCGGTTACGGTAAATATTCATATTCCTGAAAGTAAAGTTGAAAAATTCAGAGAAGCAGTTATTTTTGCCGGCCTGACTGATCCTGTTTTAGCAGATTTTTCATTGGGTTATGTTCCAACAGAAAAACTGACAAAAAGAGAAATGCAACTGGAATTGGTTGAGAAGAACGGGGTGTTGATTTCGGGCAGGGTTTTGTCTGAAGGGGAAGTGCCAATCGCAAATGCCATCGTTCTGCTTAGTATTCTGGATACTATCCCATTCTTCGATTATTATATATCCGACTCAACAGGGACGTTTTATTTTTACCTGAGAAATGCAAGTGGCGTTGCCAATTTGGTAATTCAGGCTATTGCCAATAGTTCAGGAAAGTGCAAAATTGAACTTTCCCATAGTTTTGTAGATATTGCCCCCATGGTTACCATGCGTAAAATGTTAAACCACAGAGAGGTGAAATTTGCGAAAGAAGTTGTGCAAGCTACATATTATAACAAATTGTTCCGGGGATACCAGATTAGTGCCCCAGATTATTTTTCAATGCCCATGCAGTTTCAATATCCGTTTTATGGTCCGCCAACAAAAACATATGCTCCGGGACTTTTCATCGATTTGCCAGATTTTCAGGAGGTGTCAAGAGAAATTTTGCATGGTGTATATTACCGGGAAAAGAAGGGTAATACTACTATTCGAATGCTTGATCAGGGGGGGCACTCCGTATTTAATCAGGAGCCTTTGCGTCTGCTGGACGGTGTGCCTGTTTTTGATAATGCAGTATTTGCCCCATTGGGAACAAATGAAATAAAAAAAGTAGACGCAGTATTTTATAAAAGGTATTATGGCGATTTAATGTTTGATGGAGTTCTTTCTGTATATACAAAAAACAGTTCGTTGGATTGGCTCGTGTTTAAGCCGGGAATTGCCCACGAAAAATATGCCTGTTTGCAGCCGGAGAAAATTTTTTATTTTAGAAATGAACGGGTTCCTGATACAAATGTTCCGGATTTGCGAAAGGTGTTTTACAGGAGTGCAAAGGGCAAGTTGAGTTCTGATTTTCAATTTGATTTTTCTACTTCGGATATCAAAGGAAATGTTGAAATTTGTGTAATGCTAATTGATTATAATAACGCGGTAAGTTATGTCCATAAAATAATAGAAGTAAAATGAGTTTGCGTTTAAAAATAGGGTGGTCAGTTGTTTTTGCATGCATTATATTTAATGCAGCTTCTCAGGAATTTCATGGGCCTACTGTTACACTAACTGCAAAGTCGAATACTTTTAATGCCAAGCTTTCCGGGAAACAGTATTATTTCTATTCGCTTCTTGAAGGCTCTGTTTATTTGAATGACGATTGGACAAAAGGAGCAGTTATTCTTCAAAATGGAGACAGATATGATAGTTTGTTTTTAAAGCTAAATGCTTTGGATGAGGATCTGGTTACTTACAATGAAAGAACTGGAGCGGTAATGGTTATCGATAAGTTTCTTATTGATGAATTTATTTTAGATGTAAATAAAGCTGCCGAGAGTACTTTTAGTAAATTGTATTTCGATAAATATCCGAAAGGCGAGCATTATTATAATTTGCTTTACGAAGGGAAACTGAAATTGGTGCGGTGGTATCATGCACATGAAGAAAAGACAACGATTTACAGAGATATCCATGGACTTATGCGTGATTCACGTTATAAAATAAATAACACATATTTTATTGATTTTCCTGATAATAATCTGGTTAAAATAAAAGGAACCCGTAAATCACTTGTTAATTTATTTCCGGAAGAAAAAAAACAGATACGAAAGTTACTACGTCAAAACAAGGTCAATTTTGCATCTAAAAATGCTTTGGAACTTGCCCGTGCTGTTCAGTTGATCGAAACCGAATTTTTTCCTGATTGATTCTGCACAATCTTTAATCCTTACGGAACCATTTTAAATGTTGGGTTATCTCTGTCGGAAGAACTTAAGCGAAAGGAAGAAAGGAACCCTTCCTCTTTTTCGTTGGATTTACGCATTTTCACAAGGTCGGGCATTTTTTGTATTTGATATTCGAAGGGAAGTCCTGGGATTCCCGGGAATGGTAGTCTAATAAATCAATTCTCTTAACGTCTGGTATTTTTCCAGACTTTTTGGGTTGCTGAATTTGTATGATACTTGTTGTTTCTTATCTCTCAAACTTCCTGACATTGAATTTTAAAATGTTTTAAGATAGGGGTGAATTCCATTCCAGGAAGTTGTAGGGCAGCAAGTAAAAATGTAATTTAGCACGTTTAAAAACAGATAAAAAAGGAGTTGATAATGAAATTGTGGTGGAGGATTTTATTGCCTGTTTCCCTCGTTGCCGGAGTGGTTGCAGTAATCATGTTTTTTAGTTCGGCAACGGATAAGGATGGTCAGGAAGTAGTTGTAATGAAAAATACAGAGTTTCGGTCGCCGGTTATGCCCGATTCGGTTGCATTTGCCGGCGAGTGGGTTCCGCTTGATCGTTTTGACGTAAAGGAATCGCTTGATCGCGAATTATTATCCAATGCCTATTTTCATTCACAAACTATTCGGCTAATAAAGCTGGTGCCACGTTATTTTTCAATCATTGAACCTATTTTAAAGGAGAAAGGAATTCCGGATGATTTTAAATACCTGGCCGTAGCGGAGAGTGGTTTAAACCCGAGAGCTGTTTCTCCTGCCAGTGCTGTTGGATTCTGGCAATTTATGAAGGGTACTGCTTTGCAATACGGTTTGGAAGTAAATAGTGAAGTAGACGAACGCTACCATGTTGAAAAGGCAACTTATGCAGCTTGCGATTATTTACTGGATGCTTATAAAAAATATGCGAACTGGACACTGGTGGCGGCTTCATACAACGCGGGAATGCGGGGAATTGAAAGACAAATGGAAAGGCAGAAAACCGATTCATATTATAATTTGTTATTGGTTGAGGAAACCGGAAGATATCTTTTTCGCATTGTTGCTTTGAAATTGATACTGGGAAACCCGGAACAATATAATTTTGTTATTCAGGAGCAGGAAAAATATCCTATTGTTAAAACCAATAATGTTGAAATTACAGGAAGTATTGAAGACTTTGCTGATTTTGCCAACGGGCTGGGGATTAATTATAAACTGCTAAAAGATTTTAATCCGTGGCTGCGTCAAGCCTACTTGAAAAATCCTTCCGGGAAGAAATATATTATTGAAATCCCGGTACTCAACTAGTTAAGGAAATATTGCATGCAAGAAACAAAAGTTAAAGTACAGGATGATTTAGATGAGGTTGTGGAAGCCGAAGAAAAGGTTATTGTAGAAGGGGCGCGTGTACATAACCTCAGAAATATAAGCGTAGAGATTCCAAGAAATAAACTTACGGTAATTACCGGGTTAAGCGGGAGCGGCAAGTCTTCGCTGGCGTTCGATACCATTTATGCTGAAGGCCAGCGTCGCTACATTGAAACCTTTTCAGCTTATGCCCGCTCGTTTTTGGGAAACATGGAACGCCCGGATGTGGATAAAATAACCGGATTGAGTCCGGTCATTTCCATCGAGCAAAAAGTAACCACCAGAAATCCACGCTCTACGGTTGGAACCGTTACCGAGATTTATGACTTTTTACGTTTGTTGTATGCCCGGGCTGGAGAGGCTTATTCATACAATACCGGCGAAAAGATGGTGAAATATACCGAAGAAAAAATCCTTCAGCTCATTAAAAATGATTTTAGTGGAAAGAGGATTTATATTCTTGCTCCGGTAGTGAAAGGAAGAAAAGGGCATTATCGTGAACTGTTTGAGCAAATTCGCCGCAAAGGTTTTTTGTATGCCCGTATTGATGGTGAAATCACGGAGCTGAAGCATAACCACAAAGTAGACCGGTATAAAAATCATTTTATCGAAATTGTAATTGATAAAATGGCAGTGGACGGTACCAGCGATAAAAGGTTGAAAGAAACCGTTCAAACAGCGATGAAACACGGGCAGGGCGTTTTAATGATTGTCGATCATGAAACCGGGAAAGCAAAATATTACAGTCGTTTGCTAATGTGTCCAACCACTGGAATATCTTACGCTGAACCGGCTCCTCATAATTTCTCTTTTAACTCTCCTCAGGGGGCTTGCCCTAAGTGCAACGGGTTAGGCCGCGTAACAGAGATTGACCTTGAGAAAATAATGCCCGATAAAAATAAGAGCATTGCTAAAGGAGGAATTGCTCCTTTAGGTCCCTATAAAAATACGCTCATCTTTTGGCAAATTGAAGCCTTGGGAGAGATGTTTGATTTTACACTAAAAACGCCGGTAAAAGATATTTCTGAAGAAGGATTGAATGCTGTTTTGTTTGGGACGAATGAGCGTATTCAGCTTAAAAATACACCATTGGGAAATAGTATGAATTACATGATGACCTACGATGGTGTAGTGAAATATATTGATAGCCAGCGCGAAGATAACCCATCGAAAACAGCTCAAAAGTGGGCCAATCAGTTTGTGAAAACGGCTGAGTGTCAGGAATGCAACGGCATGCGTTTAAAGAAAGAGTCTCTGCATTTTAAAATTGATGGGAAAAATATTTCGGAACTGGCGCAACTTGATCTCACTGAACTCGGAAAGTGGTTCGAAGGATTGGAAGAACGATTATCGGAAAGACAGCGTCAAATTGCCGTTGAAGTGATAAAGGAGATTCGCGATAGATTAGGTTTTATGCTGGGGGTTGGATTAGATTATTTGGCTCTCGACCGGACAGCAAGAAGTCTTTCCGGTGGCGAATCACAGCGCATCCGGCTGGCTACGCAAATTGGTTCGCAGCTGGTGAATGTTTTGTATATACTGGATGAACCCAGCATTGGGTTACACCATCGTGATAATTTACGATTGATCCAGGCATTGGAACAATTGCGTGATACGGGGAATTCTGTGATTGTTGTAGAGCACGACAGGGATACCATGCTTCATGCCGATTACCTGATTGATATGGGGCCGCAGGCTGGTCGTCATGGAGGGGAAGTGGTAGCGGCCGGCACGCCACAGGAAGTTTTGAAAATGAATACCCTCACAGCCGATTACTTGAATGGACGAACTGAAATTCCTGTACCTGAAAAACGTAGGAGCGGAAAAGGGCCGGTTTTGAAACTAAAAGGATGCACAGGGAATAATCTGAAGAATGTAAATCTTGAAATTCCGTTAGGACGTTTTATTTGTGTTACGGGGGTTTCCGGTAGTGGAAAATCAACTCTGATAAATGCCACATTACAGCCCGTTTTAAGTCAGCATTTTTATAAATCAGTACAAGATCCGTTGCCTTATAAAAGTATTGAGGGCCTGGATAAGATTGATAAAGTTATTCGTGTTGACCAATCCCCGATTGGTAGAACGCCGCGGTCGAACCCGGTAACATATACGGGCGTTTTTTCTGATATCCGAAATCTTTTTGCACAGTTGCCTGAGTCAAAAATAAGGGCATATAAACCAGGCCGTTTTTCATTTAATGTAAAAGGTGGCCGTTGTGAAGAATGCCAGGGAGGAGGACTGAAGTTAATTGAAATGAATTTCCTGCCAGACGTGTATGTGCCTTGTGATAAGTGTAACGGGAAGCGATATAATCGGGAAACATTGGAGGTTCGGTACAAAGGAAAATCTATCAGCGATGTGCTGGACATGACCATTAATCAGGGAGTGGAATTTTTTGAGCATATTCCTTCCATCGCTACCAAATTACAAAGTTTGAAAGAAGTGGGACTGGGTTATATTACCCTTGGACAATCGTCTACTACTCTTTCCGGGGGCGAATCTCAGCGGGTAAAACTTGCATCTGAACTGGCGAAACGCGATACCGGAAAAACATTATATATTCTGGATGAACCTACCACCGGCCTTCATTTTGAAGATATTCGTGTACTGCTGGAGGTATTAAACAAACTGGTAGAGAAAGGGAATACAGTAATTGTTATTGAACACAATATGGATGTAATTAAGGTTGCTGACCATATTATTGATTTGGGACCGGAAGGAGGTAAAAACGGAGGCGAAATTTTGTGTGCCGGCACTCCGGAAGAGATTATAAAAAACAAAAGGTCGTTTACTGCAAAGTATCTAAAAGAAGAATTGAAACGCTGAGTTTGATATGTCTGGATTTTAGGAGATTTCAGTCTCGTTTCTCAATTATTAAGTTCCGGTATAATTTTATACATTTACATTTCTTGAGAACAGACAACAGAAGACAGACAACAGAATGAAACAAGTTAATATATTTTGTGAAAATACAGGTACGAGCCATACCTATCCCATGGGAACTTCCTTATTGGAAATTTGTGAGGATCTTGATATCAAAACCGAGAATATGGTTTGTGGCGCAGTGGTAAACCACCAGGTAAGAGAACTTTCCTTTTGTGTTGTGAAACCTAAACGCATTGAGTTTTTTGATGTCTCACATCCTGATGGAATGCGGATGTATATACGAAGCCTTATTTTTGTTTTGTATGCTGCAGTAAAAGAAGTAATTCCGCACGTACAGCTTCGGATTCAAAAAGGTATTTCCAATGGTTATTATTGTGAATTGAATGGATTGGGGCGTGAGATTACCAATGCAGATGTATCGGCAATACGGAAAGAAATGAATGTATTAGTAACACAGAATATTCCATTTGTGAAAAAAGGAATGTTGACCACACAGGTGGTAGACATTCTTATGCAACAAGGACTTGAAGAAAAGGCTCAGTTGTTCGAGCAACAGGGGAGTTTGTATTCCAGTCTTTATTTTCTGAATGATCTGGGAAATTATTTTTACGGGCATTTGCTTCCGGCAACTGGCTATCTTTCCAATTTTGGGTTGGTTAAATTTTTTGATGGTTTGTTGTTGCAAATACCGAAAGCATCTAATTTTAAAGAGTTGCAGGAAGTTTTGCCGCAAGAAAAACTATTCGAAATTTATCAGGAACATAAAGATTGGGCTGAAATTTTAAATGTTTCAACGGTTGGTAACCTGAACAAATTTACATTGCAAAAACAAGGTGGTGATATCATTAAGATTTCAGAGGCGCTTCATGAAAAGAAGATAGCAGAAATTGCCAATATGATTCATGCACGCAACGGAGAAGTAAAAGTGGTATTAATTGCCGGCCCTTCAGCCTCCGGAAAAACAACATTTAGTAAACGCCTGGGGGTGCAATTGGCTGTGAATGGGTTGCGGCCTCACCAACTTTCTCTTGATAATTATTTTGTAGACAGGGAAAAAACGCCACGTGACGAATATGGGAATTTTGATTTTGAAGCACTCGAGTCAATCGATGTTGAGTTTTTCAATCAACAATTACTTGATCTTTTCGAAGGTAAAACAGTGCAATTACCAAAGTTTGATTTCTTTCGGGGAAAGCGTTATATGAATGGCGAGAAACTTAAAATGGAGAAAGAAGATGTACTAATTGTGGAAGGTATTCATGGAATGAACCCTAATTTGGTGCCCCATATCGATGATGCTAATACATTCAAAATCTTTATTTCTGCGCTTACCCAAATTTCGTTTGATGAACATACCCACATTTCTACTGCCGATAACCGTTTGATTCGCCGTATTATTCGCGATAGTAAATACCGTGGTTACCGGGCTTCTGATACAATTAAACGCTGGCCTTCGGTTCGGCGTGGAGAAGAGAAAAATATTTTCCCGTACCAGGAAAATGCAGATGTTATGTTTAACTCTGCCACATTGTATGAATTGGGGGTACTGAAAAAATATGCAGAACCTCAGCTGAAGCTGGTACTTGAGAATGAAAAAGAATATATGGAAGCTGCCAGGTTATTAAAATTCCTTTCTTATTTTAAACCGATTGACGATGAGGAAATACCACCTACTTCATTATTGCGTGAATTTTTAGGAGGAAGTAGCTTCTTGTATTAATTTTTACAAGAAAGGTTTATTTTGCCGCCTCCCATTTTTTATCTACCTGTTCTTCTCCGTCGAAATAATTGGCCGGGGCTCCTTTCTTAAACGCCTCTAAGAGTGGAAGAATAGCAATCTTGCCAGAATCAGGGTACTCACATATATCAGTACCAGACGATGTTCTGATATCCAGATATAAACATGGAGAATCAGTATGGTTGAAAAACTGATGTGCACCTGTTTTCCCTTTCTCGAAAAATATAATATCTCCTGCTTGAAGTTCCTGAAATCCTTCCTGAGTTCTCAGTTTTATCGAGCCGGATAGAATAACCATCAACTCTTCTGCATTGTGGTGAAAATGATATGGGTATGAATATTTCCCGGGAAGCAAGCAGCGTACATCAAAATCAAGATGTTTTGCATCCGCTTCTTTTGAAAGCCTGGGAATGGCAGTATGAATGTCAAAATTCTCAGGCGAAGATTCTTTTCCCTGAAATGATAGTTTGTTTATAGAAAATAATTTTGGCATGGTAATATTCATTTTTTAGTTAGTGGCAAAAAAATGTGCAATCTCATTACAATAAAAATGCAGGAACTAAACAAGGACTTTGAAAATTCTGTCTGGTAATTTTCCGTGCAAAGCGTTTTATTTCTTCATGAATTTAATTAATGGCGAAATAAATTTGTCAAAGCTTTCTATATGCGGTAAATGCCCAATGTTTTCGATTTCAACCAATTCTGCATTTGGGATTTTTTTCTGTGCTTCTTTTCCTAGCTGGTTATACAATCCCATTGTTTTCCTTACTTCTTCACTTACAAGTGGTTTTCCCAGCGCTGTTCTGTCGCGTGTTCCAATAATAAGCAAGGTGGGGCATTTTATATTTTTAAATTCATAAACAACGGGTTGGGTGAAAATCATATCGTAAGTCAGTGCGGCATTCCAGGCTATTGTTTTGTAATCGGAATTTAATGTCCAGCCAGCTAAAAGGTTTACCCATTTGTCGTATTCCGGTTTCCACTTTCCATCATAATAACTTTCTAATTGATAACTTTTTATTTTCTCGTAAGTTTTTCCTAATTCATTTTTATACCACCAGTCTACATTTTTGTAAGGAACTACCAGTTTCCAGTCTTCCAGTCCAATAGGGTTTTCCAGAATGAGCCTCTCCGTTGTTTCAGGAAACATTAATGCAAAACGGGTTGCAAGCATTCCCCCCATGGAGTGCCCCAGTACCGCAGTTTTGGTCACACCGATACTGTCCAATAGATTTTTTGTGTTCTCTGCAAGTTGCTGGAATGTATAATGAAAATGTAATGGTTTGGATGATTTTCCAAAACCAACCTGGTCAGGAATAATAACACGAAAGCCTTGTTTGGACAACTCCCTGGCTGTTGTTTCCCAATAAGCTCCGTTAAAATTTTTTCCATGAAGTAACACAATGTTTTTTCCATTGTAATTAGAGGGCTTGATATCCATGTAGGCCATTCTTAGTTTTTGTTGTTGAATGTCAAGTTGTATGTATTTTACCGGGTAGGGATAGGTATAATTGCTAAGCATTATATCTAACCATTTTAGTTCTCCCGAATTCTGAGCAAAAGAACTAAGATTTATAAATAGCAGGACGATTAGTAATTTAAATTTCATTGTTGCTTCGTTTTATTTTTACTGTATTATCAGAAAACAGACATGAAAACCGGAAAAGGTATCGTTTGTCTTTTGGAAGTAAAACGGTGGCGTACCAATTTTGTTTGTACTGAAATTAGGAGAGAATGTTAATGTTTGTGAAGGAAGTTAAGTTCGTTTTATTTTAATGTGTCTAAGTGTCTTGTTTTAACGCTCCTGGGAGGGTGAACCAGAATTCAGTTTCTTCTTTTTCAGAAATAACACCTATTTCGCCTCCGTGAGTTTCAACGGCTATTTTGCAGAAAGATAAACCTAATCCGGTAGATGCTGTAATGCCAATATTTCGTAGTTCAGCCTGCCCGAAATTCTCGAAAATATACGACTGCTTCTCTTTTGGAATTACCGGCCCGTGATTATGCACACTAATTTGTATATCATTAATCCCACTAATTTCAAAATTAATTTTAATAACACTGTTGAGCGGCGAAAATTTTACAGCATTACTTAACAGGTTGGAGAATATTCTTTTTATTATTTTTTTGTCGGCAAAAATTACCGGAAACTTTTTAGGTGGATAACTTATTTTGATGCCTTTTTCGTTAAGGTAAAGTGCTACTTCTAAAATATTGGTATCAAGTATCGTATTTATGTTAACCTCTTCTTTGTGGATTTTTAATCCGGTTTCCTGCAACTTGTATACATCCAGAATATTCTCTACTAAATTTAGCATGTCGTAGCCTGATTGAATAATTAGCTGTTCACGAAAGTCTTCATCGGGAATGGTATTGCTGTTTAAAATATTGTTTAATGGGTTTTTTAGGTCGTGTACGATCATTCCGGTCATTCTTTCTTTGAAATGGAGTAGCTCAGTTAACTTTTTATTTGCTGATTGCAGTTCGTTGCTTTTATGCAATATCTCTTTATTCTTAATGTTGATCAATTTATTCTTTTCATCAAGTTTTTGATGGGCTTTATATTTTTGCCTGTAATTCCTGGATATTAAAATAATTAGAAGGAGCATTAATATAATTACAATGGTCAGCGAATTTCTCAAAAGCCTGGCATTGTCTAATTCCAGTTTCTGCCGTTGTAATTTCATCTCCTGCTGGTGAATCCGGTTTTCCTTTTTTTCGGTGTCATATTTTGTTTCTACGTCAGTAATGGCTTCTGCTTTTTCTTTGTTAAATAAAGAGTCGTTTAGTACTATAACGTTATTTGCCATTTCGTAGGCTTGTTTATAATTGCCATTAAAGGAGTAGATGTCTTTCAGCATTTTTACAGCAGATATTTGCCCCATAATTAACTGTAGAGAATCTGCCAGTTTTAGTCCATTGTGCGCATTTTTTATGGCATCTCTGATGAATGTTCTCCTTTGAAAATCATTGATTGTGGTATCGTTTTCTGCACGTGCGAAGTTTGTAGATGCCATATTCAAATAGGCTCCCATAATATTATTCGCATCTCTCCTTTTTTTATTGATTTCAAGCGATTTTGAAATGTACTCAATGGCTTTGTCATATTCCCCCTGGTATTGGAACAGCGTGGAAATATTTGTATATACCATAGCAACATCCCTTTCGTTTCCCTGTTCCTGATAAATTTCTAGTGCCTTATTGTAAAACTTTAAGGATTTGTTGTAATCATCGATGTAGGCATAGCTAATTCCCAAGTTATTATAACAAGCACATTCTCCTCTTTTATCATTTATTTCTTTAAACAGGTTTAGTGCGTTATTGTAATTTTCAATGGCCTTTTCGTATGAATTTTGTCTTCTGTAAATATTGCCAATACTAAGACGGCAAATTGCAATTCCTTTTTTGTCTTTAAATCTTTCAAATATTCTTTCTGCTGTAAAATAGTTATGAATGGCCTCATCAAATTTTCCTTGATTATTCAATATCATTCCCAGGTTCAGAAGTCCCTTTGACACTAGAAAGCTATCTTTTATGCTGGTACTTAGATTAATAGCCTGGCGGTATAGTTTTGCTGCCATCGATGAATTATTTGCACTAAAGTGTACTGTTCCGAGAGTGATCATATCCTGAGCCAATTTATTTTGGTATCTTTTTTTCAGTGTAGAATCATTTTCAGTATTTATAAGATCTTCCAGAAAATGGACAGCATTGGAGTAATAGAACAGCGAACTGTCATTTTCATATTTTTTATTATAATAAGCTCCAATACTGCTCAAAGCAAGAGTTTTTTTAAATGTGATATCCCTTTGTTCTTTTTCTGAAAGTTTCGTTTTCTTTAATAATTTGTTTGTGAGAGATAGCGCATTGTTTGAATAGAATAGTGTGGAATCGGAATTTTTATTAAAAAGTTGATTCGCAATGGCGATGCTAATTCTAATCCGGGTGGTATCATTCTTTGTTGCAGACAACTCTTTTGTTAATTCATCAACGTTTTGAGCTGATAAGGATATGGAGGTTATTGTTAGTATTAGTCCTGCAGCGAATTTAAACATACTTTTAAAAAGTGTTTAATAAAAACAAATGTAATAAAATTTATATCGACCAAAACTTAGAAAATTCTATTTTAAAAGTAAAATTTTCTAAGTGAAACATTTGTTCTTATTAAACAGAATAACTTTAGGTTTGATTTTCCTTCAATTCATTTTTTAAAACCAATGCCTCTTTCGTAAAAGTATTACACCTAAAAGTGAGAGGGTCAGCGATGTAACTACAATTAGTAAAAAAGAATGCTCTGAAGATTCAAGAAAGTTTGGGACATTCATGCCGAAAAAGCTTGCTATCAATGTTGGTATCATTAGTAAAATTGAAACAATTGTGAGTTGTTTCATTACCACATTCAGATTGTTGGATATTACAGAAGCAAAAGCATCCATCATTCCACTTTGTATATCAGAATAAATCTGTGCCATTTCCAGCGCTTGCTTATTTTCAATAATGGCATCTTCAAGCAAGTCTTCATTAATTTCTGTGGTAATTTTTTTTGCATTTCGTAATTTGGCCAGCACAATTTCGTTTGCTTTTATGGAAGTAATAAAATACACAAGACATTTTTCCATTTTTAATAACTTATTGAGTTCCCTGTTTTTTATCGATTTTTCCAAGTCCTGCTCAATAGCTGTAGTTTGCTGGTTAATGTGTTTCAGGTAACGTAAATACATACTTCCTGAACGGGCAAAAAGTCGTAATATAAAGTTGTAATTGTCTGTTATTTGCTGGTATTGGGTTCGGAAAGGCGAAGGTTGTTCGCTGGGCAAAATCTCGTTTTCCTGTAAACTGATTGTGAGTGTAAAACCGTTGCGAATAAAAATTCCCAGTGGGATAGTGTAAAACGGGACCCCATTGTTTTGATTTTCTACCGGGATTCGCATAATTATTAAAGTCCAGTCATCGTCAAACTCCACACGTGGCCGTTCATCGGTATCCAAAATATCTCTGATGAGATCTTCCGGTAACTTGAATTCGTCTTTTAAGCGTTGGATTTCTGATGCATCAGGTGCAGTTACATTAATCCAGCATCCTTTTTCGATTGTTGGGATTTCATTATATCCACCGAACGTTTTGAAGATTTTAATCATGATTCGCCTCCTTACGTTTTTATTCTGTAAAGAGACTGCGAATGCCCTTTACAGACTGGTTCTTATTTTTAATTTCTTATGACACGGGCCTTCGTCCATTTCATTCATTTTTTTATTGACCGGGCAAAAGTAGTCTTATTTTTTGTAAAAAGAACCGACAACTGGATTTTTTAACTTCTGTTATGAAAGCGAGTTTTCAGATGTCGGCTCTACTGTAAAATCTATTCTTGCTTATGATTGCTTTGGGCGACCATAGAAAAAACGCCCGGTGATTAACAGTCCTGCAAATACAAAAACAGCAAAAACAAGACTGCTGATGGCAAGTTGCATTCCTCCGGAAATTACATGTCCACTGGTACAACCTCCGGCCATGCGGGCGCCGAAAATCAAAATAAAACCACCCACAAATGCCCAAATGGCACGTGACGATGTAGAGTTATTTTTATATTTTACCCAGTTCTCATGGATCAACTTAATTTGAAAATCCCCTCGGATTAATGATATGATTAACCCGGATAACAGCGCTCCTGCCAGAAAGAACAGCTCCCAGTTTCCGGGAACCTGAATTTTTTTGAAATAGGCGTTGTTGGTAAGTCCGCCCAAAAAATCGGCTACATATGGGAAAGTAGTTGATGCACCAATAGGGCGGTTGCTTACACCTTTTGAGAAAACAATGGTGTTTAACACCGCTAGTAAGATTCCGGCAAGCAGCCATTTCATGTTTTTCTCTGGGCGCTTTTCAATTTTATGGACACCAAAAGCAATACCGATAAAAATCAATCCAAGTACAACAGTAATAATGTAAAAAAACGCCGAGTTCCCTCCAGCCAGACTGTTTACTGATATTTTACCAAGGTCCGGGCCTAGGATCCCCTGAATAGAAGGGAGTAGCACGGTGTAAATTAAGCCACCAAATAAGCCGCCAATTACACCAATAAGTGCATCGGTAGAACCTTCGCCCAGAGAAATGGCAAGTGTTCCGGGGCAATAACCTAAAATAGCCATGCCCACTCCAAAAATAAGTCCGCCAAGAATAATGCCTCCCACAATAAATGGTTTTACGTGGTAATCTGCCCATCCCAACCCAATGGAAATATTCAGCAGAATGGCTCCCACGCCAACTGCCATGGCTATGGCTTTAGCCACAGTTAAATTGCTAAGGGTTGCTACACCGCTGATAGTATTGAATTTATTCAGTTTGGCATATTGTAGAATGCTGCCAAAAATGAATCCCAGAAATACAGTTAGAATCATAATTTTTATTTTAAATATATTAACATTTTATATAATTCTTGCAATAGGCCACCAGGGCTGGCCTGCAAATCGGTATTCCTGTAATTGAAGATTGCGTTGAAACTTTAGCTGGTTCAAACATCAGCAAAGGTAATAAAAGTTTTTTGTGCTATTTTTTCGACCGTGTGAAAAATGCTATTTACTTCGTGAATGCCTCTGTTTGTGCTATTTCTACTGATATGGAAGTAAGTTGTTTTTTGCATTTAATTTTTTTTTTGCTGTAATTGTTTTATAAATAAAAAGTTGGCTGTTTGTTTTTTACTTAGTAGTAAGTATATTTGTCCCGAAATTATAATTTGGTTTTATGTCGGTAACACGGGAAAAAATACTGGAACTAGGTGAAGATTTAATTCGAACCAAAGGATACAATGCTTTTAGTTATCAGGATATATCTACAGAACTGGGTATAAAAAATGCCGCTATTCACTATTATTTTCCTTCTAAAAAGAATTTAGGGACGAGTATTGTTAAAACCAATATTCAACGTTTCGAGGAGATGATTGAGAATATGCAAAGCCGGAATTTTGATGAATGGCAGCAGTTGGATGTTTTCATAAAAATATATGTAAAAAGCCGCCGCGAAGAGAAAAAATGTTTGGTTGGCTCTTTAAGTCCAGATGTAAAAACGCTGGATGAATCTACCCAAAAGGAGCTTAAAAAAATGGTCGATATTATTCTGAACTGGCTTGCTTCGCTTCTGGAAAGGGGAAAAAAGAAAGGGGTTTTTTCGTTTGCCGACAGTGCGGAAGGGAAAGCAATGGTTATTTTTTCGAGCCTGGTTGCCAGTTTGCAACTATCAGGTGTTCTAGGAAAAATGGATTACAAAAGTTATTGCCAGTCAATTCTTGACGATTTAAAACCTTAAGATTATACCTCAAATTATTTATCGATTTAGAAATTAAAAATTATTGATATGAAAAGAGCAGTAATTACCGGTTTGGGAGCTGTAACTCCCCTTGGAAATAATGTAAATGATTACTGGAAAAATATATTGGCAGGAAAAAGTGGGGCTGCTCCCATTACACTTTTCGATCCTGTTCATCATAAAACACAGTTTGCCTGCGAAGTAAAAGATTTTGATCCGCTCGACTTTTTTGACAAGAAAGAGGTTCGCAAACTCGACCGCTATACGCAATTTGCAATGGTAGCTGCAGATGAATGTGTGCGCGACTCAAAATTGGATTTAGGGAAAACTGATTTGAATAAGATCGGCGTTATTTTAGCCAGTGGAATTGGCGGGATTCAAACATTTGAAGAAGAAGTGCTTTCTTTTGGCGAAAATAATGGTATACCCCGTTTTAGCCCGTTTTTTATAACAAAAATGATTGGGAATATTGCTTCAGGGCATATTTCTATTCGTTATGGTTTTCGGGGAATTAATTATGCTACTGTTTCTGCTTGTGCTTCATCGAACCATGCCATTGCAAATGCTTTTGATCAAATTCGCCTGGGAAAGGCAAATATTGTTTTGGCGGGAGGTTCTGAAGCTTCTATAACGAGAGCTGCCGTTGGTGGCTTTAATTCCATAAAAGCAATGTCAACAAACAATGAAAATGCTGCAACAGCATCCCGTCCTTTTGATGTTGCCCGCGATGGGTTTGTGCTGGGCGAGGGAGCCGGATTGCTTATGGTTGAAGAGTTGGGCCATGCGTTGAAAAGGGGGGCAAAAATTTATTGCGAATTAGTTGGGTATGGCGCCGCTGCAGATGCTTATCATATTACGGCTACTCACCCTGACGGAGTGGGGGCAGAGCTGGCTATGAACGATGCGCTTGAAGATGCAGGTATGCAGCCGGATGAGGTAGATTATATAAATACACACGCAACTTCTACACCTGTTGGCGATATTGGCGAATGTTTGGCAATTGATAAGATTTTTGGGAAGACATCGAAGAAAGTATTTGTTAGTGGCACAAAATCAATGACCGGACACTTGTTAGGGGCTGCCGGTGCCATTGAAGCCATTGCAAGTATAAAAGCGGTTGAATGCAACCAAATTCCGCCCACCATTAATACTGAAAGTATTGATCCGGCAATTCCTGCCGGTTTAAATATTGTACTTCAAAAACCTGTTGAAACGAGGGTAAATGCAGCAATGAGTAACACTTTTGGTTTTGGTGGTCACACCGTGGCAACTATTTTTAAAAAGATGAATGGGTAATTGCCTGTTTTTATCGTTTTGGCAATATTCTGAATTTTTCAAAATCTGATTTTAATGAGTCGGGACAGAAAAACTGTCTTTCTGAATCATTTGAAAGAATTAAGCAAGCGGTTTCAAAATAGCCTTTTTATAAAGAAATGTTTGAATAACACCGCGAGAAAGCATAAATAAAATCATGCCCAGCCAAAGGGCATGGTTTCCCAAAAAGGAGTTCAAAAAGAAATATGCGGGAACAAAAATCAAAAATGTAGATGCAATGAGCGTATTGCGCATGGCTTTAGAAGCTGTGGCTCCGATGTAGATTCCATCCCAGATAAACGATGCAAAGCTGGCAAAAGGAATCAGGATTACCCAAAAAAGAAAGGGTTGAGCGCTTTGTATTACATCGGTTTGAGAAGTAAGTAATTTTAGAATAATATTTCCGCCAGGTGCATAAATAATAGTAAACATAGCCGCCAGACCTACTCCCCAAATAAAAAGAAGGCGAACAGCTTTTTTTAGTTTGTCAGGTTGCTTTGCCCCAACAAATTTTCCAACGATAGCTTCGCCCGCAAATGCAAATCCATCAATAAAAAAGGAAAAGAACATTAAAAGCTGAATTAATAGTGAGTTCACAGCCAAAATGGTATCGTTGATACTTGCCGATTTTGAGGTGAAAAAGGTAAATACCAGAATAATGCAGAACGATCGAACAAAAATGTCGCTGTTTACTTTGAAAAAATTGACAAGTATTTTTACATTCAGAACGCCCTGTTTCGAGATTTTAGGCAGTAAATATTTATACTTCCTAAAAAGTAAAACAATGGCAATGGTTAATCCCACATATTGCGAAAGTGCAGTTCCCAGGGCAACGCCTTCCGATTTCATATTCATACCAAAAACAAATAAAGTGCTCAGCAAAATATTTACAACATTTACTGAAATGGCAATAATCATAGGGAATCTGGCATTTTGCATACCGAGATACCAGCCGTTGAAAACAAATAAACTTAACGCGGCCGGTGCTGCCCAAACCCGAATTCTGAAATATTCATTGGCGAGTGTTTCTACTTCCTCGCTACCACCAATAATTTTAAAACTTGCCCATGCAATGGGCGATTGTAAGAGTAAAATTAAAAAGCTAATAATGCCTGTAACTAAAAGTGCGCGTATTAAAATGGTTATTGTTTCCTGCTGATTTTTTTCTCCATAAGCCTGGGCTGTAAATCCGGATGTACTCATTCGAAGAAAGCCAAACCCCCAGTATATGAAGTTGAATATCACGCCTCCTAAAGAGATAGCTCCAATATAAACTTCCGATCCCAGGTGACCCATTAAAGCAAGATCGATAAGACCAAGAAGGGGAATGGTAATATTGCTTATAATATTTGGAACGGCTAATTTGAGAATACTTCGGTTCATAAAAATGATTTTCGAAGGGTAAAGGTAGTTTTTTTGTTTGCGTTTTTGCCTGTTTCTCTTTTTACCAAATTTCTTCCGGAAACCACAACCAGTCGCTAATTTGTTGATTTGTAGTTCTTCCTGTTTTTCAGTAAGAAGAAAAAAAATTGTTCAATTGAAAGTTCCTATGAACAATAAATGAATTCAATTTGTTTTTTGAAATAAAGATTTGGATTAATTCTAAATAGCATGTATTTTTGTTTTTCAGAATTAAGTATGTTTTAATCTTTTAATATAATAAAGCTATGGCATTTGAATTAGGAAAATTAGGATATGATTTCACAGCGTTAGAACCCCATATTGATGCACGTACAATGGAATTACACCATGATAAGCATCATGCGGGATATACAAATAATTTAAATTCAGCAATTGCCGGAACAGATTTGGAAGGCAAAAGTATAGAAGAAATTCTTAGTGGTGTTTCAGGTTCTTCGGCTGCTGTAAGAAATAATGGAGGAGGCTTTTACAACCATAATTTGTATTGGGATGTAATTGCGCCGGGCGGATCTCCAAATCCGGAAGGCGAACTTCTCGATGCTATTAATGATTCATTTGGATCTAAAGATAATTTCAAGGATGCCTTCGTCAAAGCTGCTTTAACGCGCTTTGGATCTGGCTGGGCGTGGTTGGTACTTCAAGATAAAAAGCTGGCGGTTTCGTCAACGCCCAATCAGGATAATCCGTTGATGGATGTTGCGGAGGTTCAGGGAACGCCAATATTGGGGATAGATGTGTGGGAGCATGCGTATTACCTGAACTATCAAAACAGACGTCCTGATTATGTGGATGCATTCTGGAATCTAATCAACTGGGATGAAGTCGCCAGGCGGTTTAAAGGTTAGTTGATTTTTGGTTTTTTCCCCGGGGCAGAGGCTCCGGGGTTTTTGTTGCTTATAAAATTCAATTATGTTAAGTGTGTTTGGGGTTTTATGGTTCTTTTTTAATATTAGCCTTAATACTTCAAAATTTTTCAACTACTCTTCTTCCACACCGACTGATTGTTACCTTCTTTTCTAACGTATGTTATTTAAACTCCCTCCAAATTATTCCTTTCTCTAATCCTTTTTTAGTTTAATATGTTTTACTTTTATAAAAAAAGAATCAACAAGAATAAAGTAACTTTTAAACTAAAAAACTATGGCATTCGAATTACCGCAATTACCGTATGCAAAAAATGCATTAGAGCCTTATATTAGTGAAAAAACCATCGAATTTCATTATGGGAAACATCACCAGGCTTACGTAAATAACCTTAATAATCTGACCCAGGGAACGGAATTGGAAAATGCTTCGCTTGAAGAAATTATTATGAAAGCAGAAGGTGGAGTATTTAACAACGGGGCTCAGGTTTGGAATCATACTTTTTACTTTTCTCAATTTAATGCAGATGGATGTAAAGAACCATTGGACGAACTAAAAGCTGCAATTGAAGCTAAGTTTGGTTCGGTTGGTGAATTTATTGAGCAATTCTCGAAAGCAGCCGCTACATTGTTTGGTTCTGGTTGGGCCTGGTTGGTGAAAAATGAAAGCGGAGAGCTGGAAATTGTACAAACCAGCAATGCTGAAAACCCACTGCGCATGGGAAAGAAACCTTTAATGACTTGCGATGTTTGGGAACATGCATATTATCTGGATAAACAAAATGCGCGTCCGAAGTACATTGAAGATTTTTGGAAAATTCTGGACTGGAAAGTTATTTCAGAAAGATTTGCTGAATAATTATATGCGGATCGATTAATCACTTAAATTATTGAAGTATGAGTGCAGAAAAAGTATTGGAAACATTAAAAGCCGCCGGAAAACCATTGAAAGCCGGCGAAATTGCAACAGCCTCGGGCCTCGATAAAAAAGAGGTGGACAAGGCGATGAAAGACTTGAAAGCTGAAGATAAAATTGTTTCCCCAAAACGGTGTTTTTGGGAACCCAAATAAATTGATTTTGAATTGAGAAAAGGGGAATCACGAAGTTGTGTTTCCCCTTTTTATCATTTCCATAACGATTCCATTTCTTCAAGTGTTTTCCCTTTGGTTTCCGGAACCATTTTCCAAACAAAAATAAAGGAAAGGATACTCATCAAACCATAGAACCAGTAAGTTAATCCGCTACTGAATTCCATCATTGCAGGATAGGTTGATGAAATAAGGTAGTTGGCTGCCCATTGCGCTGCAACTGCAACTGCAACGGCTTTTCCCCTTATTTTATTTGGGAATAATTCTGAAATAAGAACCCAGCAAATTGGTCCCCACGACATCATAAATGAAGCAGTGTAAATAATAATAAATACCAGTGTGCTAATGCCAATTATTTTCAAAAAGGCTAGTGCTCCAATGGCAATCATTCCAATAGCCATTCCAATAGAGCCAACCATTAATAGCGGTTTTCGCCCCCACTTATCAACAGTTACAATGGCTACTACTGTAAATATTACATTTATCACCCCCATTACAACTGTTTGTAGCATCGATGCATCTTTTCCGGCGCCCATACTTTCAAAAATTCGTGGGGCATAATACAAGGCGACATTTATTCCAACAAATTGCTGAAATACAGAAAGCAGAATTCCAATGATTATAACTACTTTCCCATAGGAAAGCAGTTTGTCAGATGATTTATCAACGCTGTTTTTTATATCTGCAAGAATTTCTTTTGCGAGGCTTGCTCCGTTTATTTTGGTGAGAATTTTTAATGCTTTATCATCGTGGTTGTTTAGCGCCAGATAACGGGGAGTTTCAGGTACAAAAAAGAGAAGGATTCCGAACAAGGCTGCGGGAATTGCTTCTGATGTAAACATTCTTCTCCAGCCAATACTGTTAATCCATTCCAGCGATTTTCCGTTGGCAATTCCCCAGTTTACAAAATAAACCACCAGCATCCCAAAAATTATTGCAAACTGGTTTAATGAAACCAATCTGCCACGAATATCTGCCGGAGCAATTTCTCCAATATACATTGGACTCACAGCGGAAGCCAGCCCTACTCCAATTCCGCCTAAAATGCGGTAGAAATTGAACATATAAAGTAAACCCATGGATGGTTCGCCTTTAGTGAAAAAGAGAAACTCCGGATTTCCGGATCCTAAAGCAGAGAAAAAAAACAGTACCGAAGCAAGAAATAGCGTATTCTTTCTTCCCATTTTTGATGCTAAAATTCCTGAAATACTTCCGCCGATAATACATCCGATTAATGCACTTGAAATCGTGGCTCCGTGAATCAGTGAATTTAACCCGAGGCTATTGATAAGGTATTCCTGAATTGATTTTTCTGCTCCTGAAATGACCGCAGTGTCATAGCCAAACAAAAGGCCACCCAGGGTGGCCACTAAAGTAATAACTGCTATATAAAATATGTTTCTGTCTTTCATTTAAATATACCAGTTTATGAGCTGCTCCAATAGTTCTTGTTTGCCGCTTATTTGTTTTGGTTCGCCAACTTCTTTTGCAATCTGGCGAAGATCTTCAAGCGACAATTTGCCGGCCTCAAAATCAGCGCCTTTCCCATCTTCAAAAGATGCATATCTTTTTTTGCGCATTGCTGAATAAGGTGATTCCTGCAATATCTTGTCGGCAATAATCAATGCCCGTGCAAATACGTCCATTCCTGATACATGTGCAATAAAGATATCTTCCAGATCGGTGGAGTTTCTTCGTGTTTTGGCATCGAAATTAATCCCACCATTAGTGAACCCACCTGCCTGAATAATTTCCAGCATAGCCTCTGTAACTTCATATATGTTGGTTGGGAATTCATCTGTATCCCACCCGTTTTGGTAATCTCCTTTGTTGGCGTCTATTGAACCAAGTAAGCACGCATCTGCAGCCATCCTTAAATCGTGTGCAAAAGTGTGGCCTGCCAGAGTTGCATGGTTTACTTCAATATTTAATTTGAAATCTTTTTCCAGTCCGTTTGCTTTCAGGAAGCCAATTACTGTTTGTGAATCGTAATCGTATTGATGTTTTGTTGGTTCCATGGGTTTTGGCTCAATAAGGAAAGTACCGGTGAAACCTTGTTTACGTCCATAATCGCGTGCCATACGCAAAAATTGTCCAAGGTGCGCCAATTCTTTTTTAGTATCGGTATTGTGTAAGGTCATATATCCTTCACGTCCACCCCAGAATACATAGTTTGTTCCGCCAAGTGCAATGGTTGCGTCAATGGCATTTTTTACCTGGACAGCAGCGTTAGTCACTACATTAAAATCGGGATTAGTTGCTGCTCCATTCATGTAGCGTGGATTTCCAAAAACGTTGGCTGTTCCCCAAAGCAGTCTTACTCCAGATGCGGCTTGTTTTGATTTTGCTTCTTCAACCATTTTTTCCAGGCGTTTTTCTATTTCAAAAACAGAACCATCGCCAACTACATCAACATCGTGGAAACAGTAGAATGGAGCAGTTATTTTTGTAATGAACTCAAAAGCAGCATCCATTCTTTCTTTGGCTGCATCCATTTTATCTGTAGATCCATCCCATGGAAAAATCTGAGTTCCCGGGCCAAATGGGTCTTCTCCTGTTCCGCAGAAGGTATGCCAGTATGCAACTGCAAACCGCAAGTGTTCTTTTAATGTTTTTCCGGCAACTACTCTATTTTCATCATACCATTTAAATGCCAGTGGATTTCTTGAATCCGGGCCTTCGTATTTAACCTGACTAATTCCTTTGAAATACTCTTTATTTCCAATTAATACTTCCATTTTATGATTTTTTTAAGTAACTATATTATAGATTTTCACCATAAGTCCATCCTTTTCTGGGAGTCTCTTTTATATATTGATCCAGTTCCGGGCGGCCAATGGCTTTCATATTTTCTGCATCATATGTGATTTTTCCTCCAAATCTTTGAGCGAGAATACCAACTTGTGCCATTTCCATTAAACTGGCAGAATAGTCGAAGTTAGAGCCGGGGAGTGTGTTATTTTTTATTGCATCTACCCATTCCTGGACGGGTTTTTCTTCTCCCACCCGTGGATATTTCTGTGCAGGTGGGTTTTTCAGGAATTCCTGTAGTTCTTCTTCTGGAACAAGTAACCTTGGATCGTTAGGTCTCATTCCGGTAATAAGTGTTTTCTTATCACCTATCATAATCATTCCTGCACCGGGTAGTTCAGTAATGCCCCATTCCGGCCTTACGGCTGGCTTTTCAATTCCTTCATACCATTTCATTGTAACTGGAGCTTTATCCCCCCTGGCTCCAAATTGCCAGGTAACAACTGATTCTTCAGCAACAAAACTATGATCGGGAACAGGGTCTGGAACAATTGCTTCAGCAGTTTCCGGAAGCCCTAAATCTAATGCCCAAAATGGGGCATCCAGCGTGTGGCAGCACCAGTCTCCTAATTTTCCGTTGCCATAATAGTAGAACCCTCGCCATGTTCGTGGTGCATAAAGATTATTAAACGGGCGTTCGCTTGCTGGTCCCTGCCATAATTCCCAGTCTAGACCATTGGGCACCGGCTCAGCCTGTGGAGGGAACGTTGCAGGTTTGGCGAAATAGCCGTCTTTTTCAAAATCAATTTTCCCCTGCCACGCAATTACTTCTTTTACTTCACCCAGCACACCGGCTTCATACCATTCTTTAACCAGTCTTATTCCGTTGGTTGTGTGCCCCTGGTTTCCCATTTGAGAAACGACACCATAATGTTTGGCCGCTTTTTTCAGTGTGCGTAGTTGCCATATATTGTGTGCCAACGGCTTTTCAACAAAAACATGTTTCCCCAGTTCCATAGCGGCTATTGCTGCCGGAAAGTGAGAATGATCAGGTGTTGCTACCATAACGGCATCGATTTCGTTTGCCATTTCGTCAAACATTTTTCTGTAATCTTTATACCACTTTGCGTTTGGAACCGCCTTTTTTGCTTCCTGAGACATTCTGTCGTCAACATCGCACATGGCAACCAGACTTTCAGCAGGAACCTGGCTCCAGCTTGCTTGTCCGCGTCCTCCAACACCTATCATTGCAAATCGGAGCTGCTGGGTGTTGGGAGAGCAACTTATTAAATTTGGAATAAATGTGATTCCCAAACCGGCTGCGACGCCCGACTTTAGAAATGATCTTCTGGACTGATTTTTCATTTTAATGATTTTAGATTTATAGTGATTTAAGTTGTTCGTTGGAAAGGGGGGCTTTAATGAATGGCTTTTTTTAATTCTTTTTTCCATACATGGTAGGCGTCTGCATACGCTTGTGTATTTGAATGTACCGGTTCAATTACTTCAAGTCTTTTTAAATTGGAGAACGCTTCAGGAAAAGTTTTATAGTAACCTGAACCAATACCTGCTCCCAAAGCTGCTCCAACAGAACCATCTGTATTGTACAATTCGATGGTGGCGCCTGTAACGCCAGCCAGAGTATCTCTGAAAACCGGGCTGAGAAACATATTGGCTTTTCCTGCGCGAATTACCGAAGCATTAATTCCCATGGTTTGCATAATTTCCATTCCGTATTTAAAAGAAAACACAATTCCTTCCTGTGCTGCCCTGAACATGTGTTTTTGCTGATGAATATTGAAGTTTATTCCTGAAAATGCAGACCCAATGTTTTGGTTATTTAATACACGTTCTGCTCCATTTCCAAAAGGCAAAATATTTAATCCTTCAGAACCTATGGGAACAGAGGCTGCCAATTGATTTATTTCGTCATACGATAAATTTTGGCCGGCCATGCGTTTGAGCCACGCATTTAAAATGCCGGTTCCGTTAATGCAAAGCAAAACTCCCAATCTGGGGTTTTCTGTTGAATGGTTAACGTGGGCAAAAGTATTTACCCGCGATTGCTGATCGTACTTTATTTCTTCGCTTACTCCGTAAACTACTCCCGATGTTCCGGCGGTAGTTGCAATTTCTCCTGGATTTAATACGTTCAGTGAAAGTGCGTTGTTCGGCTGGTCGCCGGCACGGTAGCTGACGGTAGTTTTTGTGGAAAGCCCCAATTCCTTCGCTGCCTGGTTGGTGAGTTGTCCTTGCACGGAGAATGTTGGCACAATGTTGGGAATAATTTCCGGAGAGAAACCATATGTTTCCAACAGCATGCTGGCAACCGAGTTTTCCCGGAAATTCCATAAAATTCCTTCTGAAAGACCGCTAATGGTTGTTTGTGCCTCACCTGTTAATTTCATCGCAATATAGTCGCCAGGCAGCATAAATTTGTGTACCTTTTCAAATAATTCCGGTTCGTTTTCTTTTACCCATTTTAACTTCGAAGCAGTAAAATTTCCAGGGGAATTTAACAAGTTACTCAAACAATGCTGGGAGCCAAGTTTATTGAAGGCTCCTTCCCCAATAGAGGTGGCCCGGCTATCACACCAAATAATGGAAGGTCGGATTACCTCCTGATTTTTATCAACCATTACCAAACCATGCATTTGGTAGGAAATTCCAATGGAGATTATTTTTTCCGGCTCAACTTTGGAAATAGTCAAAACATCAGCCAGCGCGAGCTTGAGATTTTTCCACCACAATTCCGGCTCTTGTTCTGCCCTCCCTGACTTAAGGGCGGTGATTTTCATCTCTTGTTTTGGGTAAAAGGAAGTAGCGATACAAGCGCCGGATTCGCCATTAATAAGAGAAACTTTTATGGACGAACTTCCAATATCGAAGCCTAATAAGTACATTATCTGATTACAATTTACGTTTCAAAATAAGTCGAACTGTTCTGTTCTGGTATGCTTGTAAAATTAATACCAGGAAGGAAGCTTTCAAAATCAAAAAAAATGTTCTTTAGCACATTTTTACTTAAAGAAAAGGGCTGTTTCTTCTGCTTTGAAAAAGAAAAACAGAGATTATTCGAAAATAGTTGTTTCCTAAAGTGAGGAACGTAAAAAAAGTTTGGTTGGCACTTCAAATTGAATAGGATTTCCGGTGATAACGAATTCTGCTGCTTTTTGTCCCATTAATTCAAAGTTGGTAGAAATAACGGTAATCCCATCTTTTATGTATTTTTTCATTGGCGTTTCGTTGTAGGAAATAACCCCCACCTCTTTTCCCGGAGTAAAGCCTTTCTCAGAACATTGATCGAGAAAACTGGCCAGGGTTCGGTCGCTTACCAGGAAATAAATACCTCCATTTTTTATTTTGAACTTTTCAGGCTCGTAAATAACTGAATGACGAATAGCAAATTCTGCGCAGAATCTTCTAAAATAGTCGATGGCAATTTTGGGGTGATAAGTAAAGGGTGGATAAAAGAATGTAAATTCTTTGTATTTCTGAATATTTTTAATATTCTCTTTTAAACACTGGTACACTGGTTCTCCAAAATTCTGATAAATAAAAGATTGTTTTTCTGATGCATTAACTTTCCAGTCGATAACGAGCAACTGTTCTGCCGGAATTTTTTCAATGATTTGAGAAACCCTCGGATGATCAAAATTCATAACAATATATTTACTGTATTTACCAAGACCTTCATCAATTATCTTTTTAAAAACACCAATATTGTAATGATGAAAATGTAAATCAACGCTGATGTTTTTGGGAAGATGTTTTAAAAAGGAACCATACAAAACTTCTTTATACGCTTTGAATGTATCGAGGAAAAGAAAAACACGGGTTATGTTTTGGGTTACAAAGTACCCGCGGTTTGGCACTGATTCAACAATTCCCCGTCTTTTTAACTCGGCATATGCTTTAAAAACAGTGTCGCGCGAAAGTTGGCACTCCTTCATTATCTGATTTACCGAAGGAAGCATCTCTCCTTGTTTTAACTGGTTTCTGCTAATTGCGTCAACAATGGCATCAACCAGCTGTTGAAATTTTAATACATTGGAATTATTATCAATTGTAAAGTTAAAATTGGCCATATTTTTCAGGAAATGTAAGCAGAACAGTTTCCGTTCTGTTCTGTTCTACAAAACTAAAAATTTATTTGGTTTTGACTTTAAAATGAAATGTAAAACAATAGATTAGTATTGTTCCCGTTTATTTATAAAGGATAAGAAGGAGTTATATCGCTTAAGTGGTTAAGTTTGGTCAGCAAAATTTTTTAATAGTATAACTTCTCTCTTTATCCTTTTTTATATGCTTGAATTTTGCTCTATCTTTAACAATAATAAACCATAAATTCATATAATCTTTATGATACGCGACCTTATAATGAAAAACCGAAGTTACCGGCGCTTTGATTCTTCGGTGAAATTAGATGAAGCTCAATTAACAAAATGGATAGAACTTGCGCGTTTTTCTGCCAGTGGAAGAAATATGCAGCCTTTAAAATACCTTATTTGTATAGATGAGGTATTAACAGATAAGATTTTCCCGAATATTGGCTGGGCAGGCTATCTTTCAAATTGGAGAGGCCCACTGGAGGGGGAACGCCCGGTGGCATATATTGCGGTATTGCACGACAAAGCTTTGGCTGATAATTATTTTTGTGATGATGGAATTGCGTTGCAGAGTATATTATTGGGAGCGGTTGAAGATGGCTTTGGAGGGTGTATTATTGGTTCGTTTAATAAGGGAAAAGTGGCCAAACTGGTAAATTTACCCGCCAGTATGGAAATTTTATGGTTGATTGCGCTTGGTAAGCCATTGGAAGAAGTGGTTATTGAAACAGCCAAAGGGAACGATATAAAATATTGGCGAGATGATAAAGATGTTCATCATGTTCCCAAACGCTCCCTGGATGAGATAATTTATAAAAAAATATAGAATGAATAAAGAGGCCGGGAAAAGCCAGCCTCTTTTGTAATTCCAAATCAGCCCTTTACAAATAATGCCTTAATTATATGATTTGCCATCTTTGGATTTTCTTTTAATCTTCTGGTGGAATAGTTAAACCATTGATTTCCAAACGGAACATACACCCGCATCCGGTGCCCTTTATCTACAATCGATTTACGAAGCTCTGGTGTTACTCCATATAACATCTGAAATTCGTACATACTTGCGGGAATATTGTATTTTTCTATGAGTTGTTGCGCATTTTCCACCAAATATTTATCATGCGTGGCAATGCCAACATATATTTTATTTTTCAACATGTATTCCAAGTCTTCCAGGTAATGGTTGCGTACAGATTGATATTCTTTAAAGGCGATTTCTTCTGATTCAATGTAAATTCCTTTGCACAACCTGAAGTTAATAGGATTGTCTTCTGTATTCAGTTTGTTTAATACTTTTAAATCGTTGAATGTTCTTTTAAGATATGCCTGAAGTACCAATCCTACATGAGCAGGGAATTCATCCCTTAATTTTTTGAACAAATCAATTTCATCATCTACACATTGAGAATCTTCCATGTCAATACGAATGAGCGAATTCTTCTTTGCAGCGTGAACTATAATTTCCTGAATGAAGCTAAAGCAAATTTCTTTGTCTAAAAGTAGCCCAAACATACTGGGTTTTAGCGAGAAATTACCTTTAATGCCTTCAGATGTAAAACGGTCGATAATAGTAATATATTGATCTTTGTTTTCACGAGCTTCTTCTATCGATTTAATAAACTCGCCCAAAAGGTCAATGGTTACTTCAATTCCTTGTTCGTTTAACAACCGGGAAGCCAGTAGCCCCTCTTCAATGGTTTCGCCTGCAATATATCGTTTGGAAAATACCCAAATTAGTTTTTTGGGCATATGGGGGAGCATATTTGCAATTATTTTATTCAACATTTTTAGATTAAGGAAATTAGAATTTGTGTAATAGCGTAAATGTACGATTGGGCTGCTATTTATTTCAATGATGTTTATCAGTCTGTAACCATGATTTTATGCATGGTTTTTTTAGAAAAACGGTGATTTGGGAGATGTTAAAAAAGTACTATTTAACTCTGTTGCTTTTACGTTAAAAAATTATCTTTGTCACAATAAATTTTCAACGCATTAAAGAAAAAAAGAATGAAAGGAACTTCGTTAATTGTAAGCATTGTACTATTTGTAGCTGTAGCTGTATTGTATATTTTGCATTTTTCCGGCTCTGGTCCCAGCCAGTCGGTAACAGAGGAAAAAGCTGCCAGGAATTCCAATTCAGGATCTTTGAGCATTGCTTATGTTAAAGCTGATTCAGTAATTTTGAATTACAAGTTGGCAGAAGACTTGCACGATGATTTTGCTAAAAAGCAGGAAGCTTACACAAGCGAGTACGGAACTAAACGGCAATCGTTTGAAAAAGATGCTGCTGCCTTTCAGGAAAAGCTTCAGCGTGGTGGTTTTTTGACAGAACAAAGAGCTGTACAGGAACGCGACAGATTGGTTGGCAGACAACAGCAAATTTCAAAACTCGATCAGGAATTATCTACAAAATTGGCTGAAATACAAAATGCCAATAATCAACGTATTTTAGATAGTTTAATGAATTATGTAGAGCTATTGAATAAAACAAGAAAATACGACTACGTTCTTAATGCTGCTGATATTTTGGTAGGTCAGGAGGGACATAACCTTACAGGGGAAGTATTAAAAGCATTAAATGAAAGATATTCAGGAAAAGCAAAAGAGTAAGATAAAATAGAATTCAGAAAAAGAATCCGGGGGAAACTTCCCGGATTTTTTTTTGTATTTAAGTAGATTTGCTTACGAAGTAATAACAATGTTTGCAAAACAGTATTTACAACGACAAAATAATTCTCCGCTAATCTTCCAGTCTCCTTCTGAGAATGTTGGAATTATCGTGGTTATTCCGTGTCTAAGGGAACAGGAAGTGGAGAAAACTCTTGTGTCGCTTATCAAATGCGATTTGCCAAAATGTAAAGTGGAAGTAATTGTTCTTATCAATCATTCTGAAATTGCCAGTGCGGAGACCCAGCAACAAAATGAAAAAACAAAAATTACTCTGGAGCAATGGATTTCAAGGAATTCAACTAATCAGCTAACGTTTTTTGCTGTTGGCCCTCTTGTATTAAAAAAGAAGTGGGCGGGAGCTGGTCTGGCACGGAAAAGGGGCATGGATGAGGCAGTGCTGAGATTTCATAGGATAAAAAGGCCCGGTGGAATTATTGTGTCACTCGATGCAGACACATTGGTTGAGCGAAATTATTTAGTTGAAATTGAAAGACATTTTTCTGAAAATATAAAAGATGTAGGGGCAACTATTGCTTTCCGCCATCAAAAAGAGGAATTGGAGCCGGTTCATTTGCTGGGAATTCAGTTGTATGAAAAGTACATGGATTATTACAAAAATGCCATCGGTTTTACTGGTTATCCATATCCGATGTTCACGGTGGGCTCGGCATTTTCTGTTACTGCTGATGCTTATGTAAAAAGAGGAGGAATGAACAGACGGCAGGCAGGAGAAGATTTTTACTTTTTGCAAAATCTGGCTTATTTAGGAAATGTTGGTGAGATAAATACAACTACTGTTTTTCCTTCTGCGCGTCTTTCTGATCGGGTTCCGTTTGGCACCGGCCCCATATTACAAAAATGGATAAATGGCGAAGAAAATTTACAACAGACTTATTGTTTTCAGGCATTTCAGGATCTAAAGTTATTTTTTGATGTCCAAGAGAAATTATTTAAAATTACTCAAAATGAATATGAAAAAATTATTTTGGAAATGCCGTCTTCGGTTGCTAAGTTTCTTCAAAAGGATAATTTTTGGGAAGAATTAAATAATGTCAATGAGAATTGTGCAAATCAGAAATCTTTTAAAATTCGTTTTTTTCAGAAATTCAATGCTTTTAAAATATTGAAATTTTTGAACTTTAGTCATGGTGAGTTTTATAAGAAATCAGATTTAGAGGAGCAGATAAATTTATTAAATCAAAATACTTAAAATGAAGGGGTACATACTAATTATTCTGTTGAGCGTATTGTGTTGGTTTCAATCATGCAAAGCGGTATCATACGATGAAGAAAAGCATGAGGTAGATCTGAATATTCCTACCCGGGGGAATAGTTGGGTGGTTAATAATATAGATCAAAATGGAGAATTGATTGGTGAAGACGGTATTACAAATTGGACGAATCCGGAAACACGAATTCGTACCTATTTTAAATTGCAGAATAAAGGTGAATTGTATGTGGCTTTGCTAGCAAAGTATACCGATGGGGTTTCAACTATAAAAGTTTCCTGCGGAAGTGAGTCAAAAGAGGTAACTATCGAAAATGCAGCCCGGGATACTGTTTGGGTAGGAGCTTTTCATATAGATGAACCAGGGTATCATTGGGTAGAGTTGCAGGGAATTAAGAGGGAAGCAGCAACTTTCCCTGTTGTAAAGAGCGTGTTGATTGGGGGAGAAGCTACTGCGGGCTCTGTTTATTTTGTTAATGATGAATTTTACTGGGGGCGGCGCGGACCGTCGGTACATCTGAATTATCAGGTACCTGAAAATACCGGGGATGTGGAGTGGTTTTACAATGAAATTACGGTTCCTGAAAATAATGATGTGCTGGGCTCCTATTTTATGGCCGATGGTTTTGGTCAGGGATACTTTGGAATGCAGGTAAATTCTCCGACTGAGCGCCGTATCCTATTCTCAGTTTGGAGCCCTTATCAAACGGATAATCCCGGGGAAATTCCCGATGAATATAAAATCCGGCTACTAAAAAAGGGCGAAGATGTACATACCGGTGAGTTTGGCAATGAAGGTTCGGGCGGACAAAGTTATCTTGTCTTTCCATGGAAATCGGGAGTTACATATAGATTTTTGCTTGGCGGAAAACCAACTGGCAAAGGCGAAACGGATTTTACAGCCTGGTTTTTTGCTCCGGAAACAGGAGAGTGGAAACTTGTTGCTAGTTTCAGGCGCCCTAAAACTGATAATTATTTAGTGCACCTGCATTCTTTTCTGGAAAATTTTTTAACGGAAACCGGCAATATTACCCGGAAGGCAAAATATACAAACCAGTGGGCATGCACAAAGGATAAAAAGTGGATAGAACTTACCAAAGTTAAGTTTACAGCCGATGCAACTGCCCGTAAAGAGTCGCGGATGGATTATTGGGGAGGAACAGAGGATGGAGCTTTTGTGCTTAAAAACTGCGGTTTTTTTAATGAAACTGCTATTATTAATTCTTATATTGAAAGAGATCCAATCAAGGTCGCCCCTCAAATCTCATTTGATGAACTGCCCTAAGCAGCATTAATTGCTTTTTAGAATACGAGTAATATAAAAATGGCCTGTCTAAAAAAAACGACAGGCCATTTTTGTTTCGTTAACAAATATCTATTTTAACCCATTTGCCAGCATATAATATATTTCATTCCAGCGAAGTTCTTTTTTGAAATCAGAAACATTGGTGTCTTTATCGATAACAATAAATTCAACATCGGCATATTCAGCGAAGGTTTCAATATATTCAGGAGTTAAAGCCATCGTAAAGGCAGAATGGTGAGTTCCTCCTGCATAAATCCATGCTGCTGCCCCATCGGCAAGGTTTGGATGTGTCTTCCAGAAAGCACTCGCAACAGGAAGTTTGGGCATTTCTGCCAGCGGCTCAATTACGTCGAGGGTGTTTGCTATTAACCGGAAACGGTTACCCATGTCAATTAGAGTTACGTTCATGGCATCGCCAGTGGCGCTTTCAAAAATTAACCTGGCAGGCGCATCTTTTCCTCCAATTCCAAGGGGTTGAACCTCCAATCGTGGTTTCAGGGCAGCAATCGACGGACAAATTTCCAGCATGTGTGCTCCCAAAACAGCTTCGTTTCCCGGCTCCATGTGGTAGGTATAATCTTCCATAAACGAACTGCCGCCTTTCATGCCTTTCGACATTGTTTTTACAATGCGAAGCAAAGCTGCCTGTTTCCAGTCACCTTCGGCACCAAATCCGTAGCCGGCTGCCATGAGTCGTTGTGATGCCAGTCCGGGCAACTGAGCCAGTCCGGTAAGGTTTTCAAAATTGGTTGTGAAGGCTTTAAAATCACCATCTTCCATAAAGCGTTTTAACGCAATTTCGTAACGCGCCTGAACCCGAACATTTTCGTGAAATTCTTTGCCTGGTTTACAATTTTCTGCAACATCGTATAAGCTTTCATACTCTTTATAAAGTTCATCAACTTCTTCTTCTGTAACTTTATCTATATAGGCAATCAAATCACCTAATCCGTAAGCTCCAATTTGCCAGCCAAATTTTATTTGCGCTTCTACTTTGTCTCCTTCGGTAACTGCAACTTCACGCATATTATCTCCAAAGCGGGCTACTTTTAAACCTTGCGAATCGGCCCATCCAATTGCGGTGCAGCACCAGACAGCTACCTGAGCCTGTACTTTTTCATCTTGCCAATGCCCAACTATCACTTTTCGGTTTTTACGCATGCGAGTATTAATAAAGCCATATTCTCTTCCACCGTGCGCACTTTGGTGCAAGTTCATGTAATCCATATCGATTTCACTCCACGGAAGATCTCGGTTAAACTGTGTGTGCAAGTGCATGTAAGGTTTGCTTAATGCTTTTAGCCCTGCAATCCACATTTTTGCCGGCGAAAATGTATGCATCCACGTAATCAGTCCAACACATTGTTTGTCAGCACTTGCCTGAACACAAATATCAAGAATTTCATCGGGTGTTTTTACAACCGGTTTAAATACAATTGTTACTGGAATTTTTCCTGAGTCATTTAATCCTTCAACAATTGTTGCAGAGTCTTTATCAACCTGTTTTAATGTTTCCGGTCCGTAAAGATGCTGGCTGCCCGTTACAAACCATATTTCCATTTGATTTACGTTTGTCATTTTTTACTGATTTAATTATGCAGCTAAATTTAGTAATATATTCTATAAATGTAAAATTTACACTTATAGAATACTGATAAAATTTTAGCTGAGGTAGATACCTATAACCAGTCTTCAATAAAATCGATGGATGATTAAATTTATGCTATGTCGTTTAATAAGTGTTTTTTTAGGAGTTGTTTCTTTCTTTAGCCTCAGGTAACTGAATGAAGTTTTCTGAAAGGCAAGATTATTTTAGTTTTTTTGCCGTTTCCTCAATCAATTCCCAGGCAGCTTTTACGTGTTTTTCTTCTGTATTGGTTTGCCCTATACAAAAGCGTAATATAATTTTTCCGTTGAGTTTTGTATGCGTAAAATAAATTTTCCCCGTTGCATTTACGGTGTTCATTAGTTTCAAGTTAAAATCGTCACCCTTTTTGTGGCGGAAGCAAATGAGATTCAGTGGTGGTTCAGCAAATAATTCAAAATCAGTAGAATGCTGAATCCATTGAGTAAATTGCTGAGAAAGTTGAATGTGCTTTCGTATATGGAATTGTAATCCTTCAATGCCGTAGTGGCGGATAACAAACCACAATTTTAGTGCGCGGAACCGGCGGCCTAATTGCACATGCCAGTCGCGGTAATCAAACACTGCTCCCGATTCTGTTGCCTTGTTTTTAAGGTATTCCGGTAAAATGGAAAAAGTCTTGATGAGTTCATTCCGATTGGCTACCCAAAAAACATCGCAATCGAAATTGGTAAACATCCATTTGTGTGGATTAAAAACATAGCTGTCCGCTAATTCCACTCCTTTCATAAAGTGACGGAACTCCGGACAAAGCATTGCTGTTCCTGACATAGCCGCATCAATGTGAAACCAACAGTTTTCTTTTTGGGCAATTCTACCTATTTTTTCCAGAGGATCCATCGCATTTGATGAAGTGGTTCCCAACGCGCCACAAATAAAGAATGGTTGCAGGCCTGCTTTTTTGTCTTTTTGAATTTGCTCATCTAGCAATTCGGCACGCATGGCAAATTTTTCATCCACATCAATCAAACGTAAGTTCTCCCTGCCGATACCAGCCATTTTTATAGCTTTTTCCAGCGATGAGTGCGTTTGTGTGGATATATAAGCGACTAACTTTTGCCTGACTCCTTTTGCATTCGCTTCGAATTGGGTTGCCCTTTCCCGGGCTGCAATAACAGCTGTTAATGCAGATGTAGATGCCGTATCTTGAATAACACCGCCACCTGTTGACGTTGATTTGAATTTTTCCGGCATTCCTGTCATTTCGGCCAGCCAGTCGAGTACACGGGTTTCCAACTCGGTGGCAGCCGGACTGGTTGCCCAAATCATTCCCTGCACTCCCAGACCTGATGAAACCAAATCTCCGAGAATGGAGGGAAACGATGTATTGGAAGGGAAAAAGGCGAAGAAGTTTGGCGATTGCCAGTGCGTAATTCCCGGCATAATTTTTTCATTCAGGTCGCGCATTATTTCTTCCATTGGCTCTCCTTTTGAGGGAGGAGCTAAAGGCAGCGAAGAAATAATCTCGCCCGGATTTACCTGCGAAAGAACCGGATATTTCTCAATCGTTTCGTAATAGTCGGCAATCCAGTCGATTATTCTTTTCCCTTCTGTCCGGAATTGTTCCGGAGACATGTGGTAGCTTTTCGTGTCCAATGTCTTTGATTTAGTATTTTATGGTAAAGTTATTGAAATCAGTGAGTCCGTTTATCGGAGAAGTTATTACCTCATTTACTTTCGACATGGGGGAGCCAATTTTTAAGTAATCGATAAAAGTATCCATTGTTTGTTTGTCTGTCTGCGCTACAATAAGTACATTTCCATCAGGGGTGTTTTTTACCCATCCTTTCACTCCCAGTTCGTTTGCTTTTTCTTCTGTAAATTTTCTAAACCACACTCCCTGTACACGGCCTGTGACAGTAATTTCATATTGAATCATAAAGAGAAAATTTGAATTACTTGCAAAAATAACTATTCCTTTGCGAAAACAGCCACAATTTCAGGTTGAACAAGAGCCCAAATAGAATAAACACCAATAGCTGTACCGATAGGAAAATTAAATAAGCTAACAACCGAGAGAATCAGTGTTAAGATTCTGGCCCATTCTTTCCTTTTTAGTAGTCCTATACCGGCAATAATTCCTGGGATACTAAAAATAACAATGATAATAGCTAAGATATTGGCGATGATGGTGAGTACTGTTTTTGCATCCGGATCGCCGGAAAAATCTCCGATAAAATAAAGGATAAAGAAAATAATACCTCCTACGATGATGCTTAATATACTGGTACCAATACGCAGGGCTGCAATAATGTTTATATGTTTCTCCATAACAGGTGGTTTTTGTTAAATAAAGTTACGAAAAATGGTGTTAAAAATGGAGTGGTAATAATATTTAGTTAAGCTACAGTGTTAAAATTTAAATCGTATTGTTTTATTGAATAAATTTCTAAATAAAGATGTAATTTTGCGAGCCAAAGGAGGGTTGAAATGGAAATTTTAAAGATTGTATTATTATCTGTTGCAATGGTAGCCATTGCGATGTTTGGGTTAGCTATTCGTATTCTGTTAAAAAGGGGAGGAAAGTTTCCCAATACACATGTAAGTGGGAACAAATATCTTCGTAGCCAGGGAGTTTATTGTTCGCAGACGCAAGATAGAATGGAACAGGCAAAAGCCCGAAAAGAAAAAATGTTTAACAAAATAACATTTGTACCTAATAGTAAAAATGCCGGCTAGTTAGTCGGTTTTTTATTGCACGTTTGGTTGAATGCACGTATGCGAAAATCTGCAGTTTGTTTCCAGACGGTTTATTCTTCAATTTTACATCTTCTCTGTACTCACTACTAATTTCTTTTTTGCATTTAACTGGAAGTATTTTTCAACGGTTGGCTGTTTATTTTAAAAGATGTTCCTGGAAATTATCAGACATATAAATCTGATTGGTTCCGTTTTCGCCTGCATAAATAAAATAAACCTGAAGGGTTGGGTTTTCCCTGGCAATTTCAATTCCTTCTTCTACGCCAAGTACCATAAAAGCTGTAGCAAAAGCATCAGCTGTCATACAATTTTCGGCAAGTACGGTAGAGCTTAGTAGACTATGTTGAACCGGATATCCTGTTTTGGGATCAATGGTGTGGGCATATCTTTTCCCGTTTTCAACGTAAAAGTTCCGGTAATTTCCGGAGGTAGCCAAAGCATGATTTGGCAGTTGTACTTTAGCCTGAAAATCGTTGGAGGAGAAAAATGCATTTTCATCAGGTTTACTAATTCCAATGGTCCATGTTTTTCCTTTTTCATTTTTTCCTTTGGCTACCACTTCGCCACCAATTTCTACCATATAGTTTTCACAACCTTTTTCTTTTAAGAAATCGCCAATTAAATCGCAGGTGTAACCTTTCGAAATAGCGCTCATATCCAATTTCATGTGGGGATCTGCTTTTATTATTTTACCATCTTTTAACTGAACCTTTCTATAATCAGTTATGGCCTTCAGGCTATCAATAATTTCAGGTGTCATTTTTTCTTTTTCTTCCGGGCCAAACCCCCATGCATTCACCATCGGGCCGGCAGTAATATCGAAAGCTCCGTGTGTAATTTTTGATACCTCCATCGCCTTTTTGAAACAGATGATAAATTCCTGCTCCGGCTTAATGTCTATGTTGTTATTAATTTTTGATATTGTGGATTCTTTGTCGTAAGTAGAGAAAATTTTGTTGTAGCCTGCGAGTTTTTGTGTAATCTCATCCAGCAAATCTTCTCCGTTCGGGTTTTCATAAACGATGTGGTACATGGTTCCGTAAACAAAACCTTCGTTGTAAATATATTTTGGCGATGCCTGGTTACAGGAAGTGAAAAACACCGTCAGGATTACGGACACAAAAAATAGTTGGATTCTCATTTTTTTCTGTTTATACAGAAGGCGAAATTAAGAAAATTGAAAAACATTTTGCTTTGTACCTTGGGATTTAATTCCTGATCTTATTTATGCTGAAATATTATTCCTGTATATACTTTTTAAATCCGTTTGACATGTAGATTTGATTTTCCCCGTTTTCATCGGCATAAATAAAATAGACTTCAATGTCGGGTACTTTCCGGGCAATTTCAATTCCTTTTTCTACTCCAAGAACCATAAATGTTGTTGCATAAGCGTCGGCAGTCATACAATCGTTGGCCAAAACAGATGAACTTAAAATGCTGTGATGTACCGGATAACCTGTGCGCGGATCGATGGTATGGCCATACTTCTTCCCGTTTTCTATATAAAAGTTGAGATAATTTCCTGAAGTTGCCAAAGCTTTGTTCGGAAGTTGGATAGCTGTTTGTATTTCTTCATTTAGTATGTTCTCTATTGGTTTCCTTATTCCAATTGACCAGATTTTTCCTTTTGCATTAACTCCTTTTGTTACTACCTCTCCGCCAATATCGATCATGTAGTTTTGTACTCCTTTTTCTGTCAGAAAATGGCCAATCAAATCACATGTATATCCTTTGGAAATAGCACTCATATTTAAATTTATACGCGGTTCTTCCTTCACTATTTTTCCATTCTCCAGTTGTATTTTCCGAAAACCGGTAATTTGCAACAGGCTATCTACTTTTTCGGGAGTCATTTTTTCTTTTTCTTCCGGGCCAAAGCCCCAGGCATTTATTAAATCACCGGCTGTAATGTCAAAAGCTCCCTGGGTAATTTCAGAAATCTCCATTGCTTTTTCGTAGCAGGTAATAAATTCCGGCTCAGGCCACACATCTTCATTATTGTTGATTTTTGATATCGTTGATGTTTTCTCGTAGTGAGAGAAAATTTGCGTGTATCTTTCAAACTCCGATTCAATTTCGTTTTGAAGGTCTTTTCCACTCGGGCTCTCGTATTTTATGCTGTAAAATGTTCCGTAAACAGCTCCCTTGTTTTCGATGTATTTTTTGCACGAAGATGTTACAAGTGTAATAGCTAGAATAATTATAATCCTGACTTTCATCTGCAATGTTTTCTATCGTATTTTTTACACTTTCTTGGTTTTACTCAATCTGAGGCGAAATTAGAAAATGTGTTTTTTTGCCACCTAATTTTTTGCGAAAAGAGTGTAACTTGTGAAATCAATAAAATAAACGAAACAATGAAGTCTCAAGCTATTCCTACTATCCTTCTCTGTGTATTATTTCTTTGTTTTGCGGGGGCATGCAAAAAGCATCTGGCTCCGCTAAATGAAAATTTGAGATTATTACAAGAATACAATGTAGTTTGGGATTCGCCCAGTAGAGATTATCATGGTTCAATGCCTCTCGGAAACGGAGATATTAGTTTGAATGCCTGGATTGAACCCGATGGAAAATTGAGCTTTTATATCGGGAAAACTGATACATGGGGAGATAACGGACGTTTATTAAAGTTGGGAAAGGTTGGAATAACTTTTGAACCCCATATTATTTTTTCGGAAGGTGAATTCAAGCAGGAGCTTGATTTAAGATCAGGGACTATTGTTGTTCATTCGAAAGGAAAAGCCGGGAATAAGAATGCGGACGTGACTCTTCATTTGTGGGTTGATGCCAATCATCCGGTAATCCATTTGAGCCATAAAAGTACGGTACCTCTGAAAATGACAGCCAATATTGAGTTATGGAGAACAAAGCCCGATTCATTGCCTCGTTTGGAAACCAGCGACCTGCTGGAAGAACGTTCACAGCCCGGGAGTTTGCACGAACCTGTGATTGTTGAGCCGGATTCTTATGTAGATTATGGCGAGACTGCTATTGGTTGGTATCATTTTAATAAAAAGTCGGTAGGATTTGAGTTAACGAACCAGTTGCAGGGATTGGATGAGTTCTTAAAACAAGATCCCATCCTGCATCGGATTTTTGGCGCTGTGATTACTGGTACAAAAGTACAAAGGGTAAATGAAAAAAGTCTGCAAACGGAATCATCAAAATCAGGAAGCCTTAGTGTGTATGTATTAACAAAACATCCTTCAACTCCTGAAAAGTGGAAAACTTCGATGGATAGTTTGACGAATGAAATTGGACAAAAATCTTTGCTGGAATTACGTAACGCTCATGAAAAATGGTGGACGGACTTTTGGGATCGAAGTTGGATTTATGCCACTTCTGCTGATAGCATAACAGAGAATAATGAGAGTGATGCTTTTATCGTTTCAAGGGCATATGCATTGCAGCGCTTTATTGATGCTTCAGCCGGAAGGGGAAATTATCCCATAAAGTTTAACGGTTCTATCTTCACTGTTCCATCCGAAGAAAATCCTGGGAATGCCGATTACCGCAGATGGGGGCCAGGCTACTGGTGGCAAAATACCCGTTTGCCTTACCTGAGTATGTGTGCTGCCGGAGATTTTGAGCTTATGAAACCGTTTTTCAAAATGTATGCAGGGAATGTATATGAGCTAAATAAATTTCGCACAAATAAATATTTTGGGATTAAAGGTGCGTACTTTCCGGAGTGTATCTATTTCTGGGGATCTGTTTTTACGTCTACTTACGGATGGACTCCATACAGTGAGCGGGAAGACAAATTACAAGAAAGTGGCTATCATAAATGGGAATGGGTAGCCGGACCGGAACTGGTATTTATGATGCTTGATTATTATGATTATACACAGGATGAAAAATTTTTACAAAATAAAATTGTCCCGTTGGCAAACGATGTAATGCAGTTTTTCGACCAGTATTATTCAACCAATAATGATGGTAGGCTGGTGATGCATCCGTCGCAGGCTTTGGAAACCTGGTGGGATTGTACTAACCCAATGCCTGAGTTGGCCGGATTATACAGCATTACTCAACGATTGCTGGCATTACCTGAACGATTAACAATGCAAATGGATCGGGTTTTCTGGAAGTCTTTTCAAGGCAAACTTCCTGAACTTCCGACCAGAGAAACACCTTCGGGAACAGCGCTGGCTCCAGCTGAAAAGTTTGAAAATAAAAGGAACGTGGAAAATCCTTCGCTGTATGCTGTGTTTCCATTTCGTCTGTTTGGTGTGGGCGAACCCAAAACCGAGTGGGCGAAAAATGCCTTAAAACATCGATGGGATAAAGGAGATTTTGGATGGCGGCAGGATGACATTTTTATGGCTTATCTGGGATTGACTGATGAGGCTCGGGATAATTTGATTGGGCGGGCAAAAAGTTTTGATAAAAATTCCCGTTTCCCGGCATTCTGGGGGCCGAACTACGACTGGACTCCGGATCAGGATCATGGGGGAGTGCTGATGAAAACATTTCAGTCGATGTTGATGCAGCCTGATCCTTATTCAAAAAAAATATACCTGCTACCAGCCTGGCCTAAAGACTGGAATGCTAATTTTAAACTTCACGCGCCATCCCAAACGGTAATTCGTGGAACAGTAAAAAATGGAGTTGTTGAAAGTTTGAAGGTAACTCCCGAATCGCGGAAAGAAGATATTATTATTTGGAATGGTCAGCATCTGGAGAATTAGTTTTTTGGGGCTTTAAAGGACAAGCAGAAATTTTTTAATGCGCTATTTCTTGTAAAAATCTATGTCAGTTGCTAATAACCTTTTCGTTGTCGGGTGAATTGTTAAATGATCTCAAAAAAAGGATCTCGCATGCGCTGTAATCTTATTTTGGTATGATCTTCGCTGCCATCGCAGGAGAGTTATTCGTTTGTAATTCAGGAAAAGAGATACATTTGATTTTGTTTTGGGAAGATGAGAAAAAGAAAAATAAAGGCTAAAGAATGCCTGATTATTTTTATTGTACTTTTTATGAGTTGCCGTTGGATATCCGCACAAAATTTTGAGACGTTGGAGAGTTTGCCGCTTGAAACATCGTCAACGCCTGGCGCTAAAAATGAATTAGTGGTATATCTTACCGGTGATGGCGGCTGGAATTCATTTAGCCGTAATTTGAAGGAAGAGTTTGAAGGAAAAGGATTTGGTGTGGTTGCACTGAATTGCCGGAAGTATTTTTGGAAGAAAAAGACGCCTGAGCAGTTTGCCCGCGATGTCGAGTATCTTTCCAACTATTTCATGGCCAAGTGGAAAAAGGCTTCTTTGGTTATTGTTGGCTATTCGTTTGGTGCAGATGTTGCCAGTTTCCTTCCCCGGCTTTTAAGTTCATCGCTGCATGATAAAGTTCGAAAAATAGCTTTACTTTCGCCTTCATCAAGCACTGATTTTGTTGTGCGGTTAAGCGATTTGTTTGCTGAAACAGATGATGCAGATCGAAAATATAAAGTTGGAACGGCAATTGAAAAAAGCCAATTGCCTGTGGCCTGTATTTTCGGGCAGGAAGAACGACTGTTCCTGAAACATGAGCTTAGTGAGAGCGACAGCCTGAAAGTTTATCAGCTACCTGGCGGGCATCATTACAACAATGATTTTTCGTTGATAATGAAAACTATCAATCCATAATTCAGAATCATTGAGGTGTGATTGGTTATATTGTCTTCGGTAGAGTAAAAGGAGCCCGGTATTCTTTTGTTAGCATTTGATTTGCCTCATTATCATTTATAAACTTCATGGATTTAGGATCAAAATCCAGAGTTCTTCCCAATCTATAAGAAATATTCCCGAGGTGAATCAGTGCGCAGCTGTAAAATCCTTCTTCTATATCGGCTTTTGCCAGTTTCTGGTCGTTGGCCCGAATAGCATTAATAAAATTCTGATAATGATTGTCGAGGCCATTTCCTGAATCCGTTGCCTTTCTCTCTTTTCCCTCAAAAACCTGCCAGTTGTCCACGGTTTTACTCATAAAGCCTTTAGAGCCAAAAAATAAATTGCCGACCTCATTTGCCGAGCTGGTCATGTAATTGTTAGTTGAATAATCTACTTCATTATTTGCCAGTTCACGATTGCTAATCCAGTGCCTTACTTCAAACTGAAGTATCTTCTTTTTGGCATCTCCACCTTCGGGATTGGGAAATTCAAAAATGGTCATCTGGTCGTTGGGTGTGTCCTGGGCATCATCAAAAATAAAGTGCCCGCCAATGGAACTTATTTTGGTTGGAAGCTGAACCCCCAATCCCCAGCGGGCAATATCCATTTCGTGTACACCCTGGTTGCCCATGTCGCCATTGCCATAATTCCAGTTCCAGTGCCAATTGTAATGAAACCGATTCCGGTTAAAAGGTTGTTCGGGTGCAGGTCCCTGCCATAAATTGTAATCCACTTTTGAAAGGTACTGCGGCGTATATGGAGTAACATAATTTTTACTACCTACCGTAAATGCAAATTTTTCATTTGTCGACATGGGGCCGTCGGGATATCTGCCAATGGAATCGCGCCATTTGTAACAAAGCCCTTTGGCCATGTAAACCTCGCCAAGTTTTCCGGAATGCAGGTAATTGGCCATTGAAATGGCGCATGGATTGCTACGCTGTTCAGCTCCGTCCTGAACAATTACATCGTGTTTCTTTGCTGTTTCAACCAGTTTTTGTCCTTCGTAAAAAGTGTGGCAACAAGGCTTTTCAACAGAAACATGCTTCCCTGCCTGAATGGCCCAGATGGCTGCCAATGCATGCCAGTGGTTAGGAGTTGTAATTGAAACAGCATCAATGTCCTTGTCTTCAAACAGCTTGCGCATGTCAGTATAGGTTTTTGGTTCCTTTAACCCCTGGTCGGTAAAATGTTTTTTTATACGTTCAGGAAAGAGGTTGCCATCTACATCGCAAAGCGCTACTACTTCTACATTTTTAAGTTTCAGGTATTCCTGAATGTGGCTTTGTCCCATTCCTCTGATTCCAATTTGCGCTACAGTTACACGGTCGTTTGCTCCTTTCCAGTGCGAATGGGTTAAAATAGTTGGCGATGCAGTAACGGCAATGGTGCTTGTTGCTGTGTTCTTTAAAAAATTACGGCGTTTCATAGGTTTAGTTTTAGGCTGTTCTTAGGTTATAATCTTCTTATTTTTATGTTTCTGAAATAAATTCTGCTGTTATGGTCCTGTAACAAAATATGGCCTTCGGAGTGTAGTCCAAAATTATCTACCGTTTTAAATTTGCTTTTAGCCACCCGTTGTTTGAAATCGTCGCTAAAACGGTCGTATTCCAGAATTTTTTTGCCGTTTAACCAATGCTCTGTTTTTCCATTTTTGCTTATAATCCGGCTTTTATTCCATTTTCCTAATGGCTTTACCTTTTTATCCGGAGAAGGTGTGTACAATTCGTAAGCGGCTCCTGTAGTATGAAAGTCGTTGTTCTTCATTTCTCCCCGTTCTATGTAATCATCATCGTCAAGCATCTGGTATTCTATCCCCAGCCCGTGAATACTTGTATCTCCGGGGCGTTCAGCCACAAAATATTTTAATCCCGAATTTGCACCTTTGGATAACATTTTCCATTCCCAGGTAAGTTCAAAATTTCCAAATGTTTCATCAGTAATGATGCTTCCTCCTTTTTCTCCGGTACAGGAAATGGTATTGTCTGCTACTTCCCATCCTTTCTCAGGGAAATCTGTGTGGTTTATAAGACGCCAGCCGTCAAAACTATTCCCATTAAAGAGCAACTGCCAGCCCTCTTTTTTTTCTTTTTGTGTGAGCGTATTTGGCTGGGCGAAAACAGAAGTTACAGAAAGTAGAAGAAGTACTGCAATTACTGGTATAAAGAGTGATTTCATTTGTAAAAGTTTTTTATGAAACAACCTTACAGTCATTTAGGAATTGTTTCATAGTTGGTTATTATTATTGTTCTTTGTCAAAGTTATAAAAACGTGTGGTTGGATACGCAAAGTGAATGTCTTTTTCTGCCTTGAAACGAGTTAAAATTTCCTGCCATATTTCATTTTCACTTCCCCTGCGTTGACGGGGATTGCACATATACCGAATGTTTAACTGAATGCCAAAGTCTTTTACCTTAGTGTACACAATTGGGGTGAGGTGTTTGTAATAAATCATGTAGCTGCGACTGGCTTTAAAAATTTCTTTGGCAGCATCTTTTCCAATGTGTTCAGCCTGGCGATTTATGATTTCCTGCAACAGATTTTTGGCTTTCTCCCAGTTGCTTTCAAAGGTAATACGCACTGCTATTTCGTTCCATATGTATTCGAATCCGGTGCTGTAGTTTGCCTGCGACTCCTGAAATACCCAGGCATTTGGTAAATGAATAATACGGCCGGTGCTTTGGTCGGCTTCAACCCAGTTCCCAATTTCAAGAATGGTAAATTGAAATAGCCGGATGTCAATAACATCACCGGCATGTTTCCCGATTTGGATTCTATCTCCCACAACAAATGGTTTTCTGAAAACGATGAAAAACCAACCTGCCATGTTGGTTAGCGGATCTTTTAAAGCGATGGCTAAACCGGCAGTAAATAATCCGAGAAATGCCCCAAATTGCCTGAATGCCTGCAGCCATATGCTGCCAACCAGGATAACTCCGATGAAGGGAATAATTAAGGACAATGATCTTTTCCACTGGTAGCGCGTTTTTATATCCTTGGTTTGTCGCCAAACTATGCGGAGGATTACTAACTGGAATAACCACAAAACAAAAATAATGAGAAGTGAAAGCAGAATTTTATCCAGCACTTCAATGGATATGCCTGTTGCCTCATTAAGAAATTTGCGAATATTCTTCATATAAATCCAAAACTAGCTGTTATGAGTTGGTTCAGGAAGGTACAAAATAATATTTGATTGTTCAACCTGCTGAAACTACCTGTTTTATCCCTTCTTCCATAGGAGTGGGCTGAATATTAAAAATGGTTTCAAACTTGGAGCTGTCAAAATCGTAATCGCGATCGTACTGGTACAGCATTTCTTTTGTTTCGCGCATGATAGGAATAAACATCCCGGCAATAGCCACTATTGTTTTTGAAATGACAGTGGTTTTGGGTTCCACATTTAATTCCTTGGCGAAACAATTAATCCACTGTTGCATGGGAACTGCCGGAACCGTGGGAAGGTGCCAAACCTGTCCATATGCGTCATCAGTATTTCCTAACAATGCTGTTGCTTTAGCTGCATCTGGTGTGTAGGTGTAATTGTGTTTTGTATTGGCAGAGCAGAAACAAAGAGCTTTCTTTCCTGCTTTTAAATTTCTGAATACGATTTCGTTTAACACGCTGTTATTTATTGCCGGGCCGTAGAAATCAGCAGCGCGAGCTATCAACCCTTCCAGATTACCTGTTGTTATTTCGTTTAAGAGCATCTGTGCAATTTCGGCACGCACTTTTCCTTTTTTACTAATGGGGCGGATTTCTGTCTCTTCCGTCATCGGATGTAGCGATTCGGGATTGTACATGTAAATATTGTCGAAAAAAACGAGCCTGGTTCTATATTTTTTGCAGGCCGATATTACATTTTGCATTACCAGTGGCCATTGCTTTTGCCATGTTTTTGCACTGTATTTTAGCCCCACAACCAGATATGCAACTTCTGCATTTTTTATTGCTTCATCTACCTCGTTGGGTAATGTTAAGTCGGCAGTAAATAGCTCGTCATCGTCATTTATGGCTACCGGTTTTCTACCAACCAGCCTAATATTTTCTGTATAATTCTTAAGTTCTTTTGCAAGGTCTTTTCCTATGGCTCCTCCTGCTCCCAGTATAACCTGTGTTTTTTTGTTTTTCATAACCAATCTTTTCGCTTAAAATAGAGCAACATTATACCGGCGATTACAACCATTATTCCCAACATAATAAAGTAGCTGTATTTAAAATGAAGTTCGGGTAAATAGTCGAAATTGGTTCCGTAGACACCGGCTATAAAGGTAAGAGGAATAAAAATGGATGCAAAAATAGTGAGCACTTTCATTACATCGTTTGTACGGTTTCCAACATTTGCATGGTAAATATTCAGATAATCATTGGCCATGTTATAATAAATTTCTACTGCTTCGAGTGCCTGGGTTGTTAAATCCTGGAGGTCTTTCATATAAGTAAGCGTTCTTCTTCGCACCAGCTTCGATTCTGACTTATTCAGGGAAATCATTATTTCTTTCAAAGGCCAGATATTTTTTCGGATAAAGCTGATATTGTTTTTCATCCTGTAAATTTTGAACACCGTATCTTTTTTTGTGCAGGTAAGAATTTCGTCTTCCATCGCTTCAATAGAGTTCCCCATATTTTCTACGGTGTAAATATATCCATCAACGAGTGTGTCAATCAATGCATATGCCAGGTAGTCGGTAGTAGATTGACGAATGCGCCCGTGGCTGTTTCTTATCCGTTCGCGAACCGGCTCAAAATATTTTGCCACTCTTTCCTGGAACGTAATTACATAATTATCGCCAATAACAATGGAAATATGGTCGCTGTGCGCTTTTAATTCTGCTGGATTATATTCCAGCACCTTTAGAAAAATGGTAATGTTATTTTCGTTTTCTGCAATTTTTGGGCGTTGGTCGGTGTTTAAAATATCTTCCAGCTCTAGCGGAGGAATGGAATATCGCTCTCCGGCTGCAGCAATAAGGTTCGTATCCTGTAACCCATAAATATTAATCCATATAACGGTATCGTTAGGAACATTCAGTGGGATCTCTTCTATGGAGTTTATATGTTTTTCAGTAATGGAATCTTTGTTGTAAATCATGAGATGAATCTCCGATTTTTCCATTTTCTTGTTTCCAATAAAAATGAGCGATCCCGGAGATGCGCCGTGTGAGTTTTTCCGGCTTTTTAAAAAACGTGCCATTATTCTATTTTTTTCTGATCTTTCGAATGTACAAACAAAATTGTCCCCAATTCATTGTATTCGCTAAAAAGCTTTTCTTTTTCGTGTTTAACCCGTTCTTCACGGATGCCAATTAGCGTAATTCCTGCATTTTGTGACTGTTCGTTTATAATTGTTTTTGGAGATATGTCTGGTTTTTGAACAATGATTTTTATGTTTTTTGCTGTTATTGGAAGCCTTCCTGTAGTTACCAGTTCCCGCATCTTTATTCTGGTTTGTTCTTCTTGTTCCGGGGGGCAAATATCAAAGATTTGTATCTGTCCCTTTTTCCAGTTGGGATGACCAGAGATAATAAAGCTTAGGAGAATCATCAAATTGGCATTCTCGGTATCCAGTGAGTTTATCCAAACATGAATTCCATTTTTGTACACAATTGACTTTCCACTACTGGCAAGCAGGCAGATGTCAAAGTTTCCTGCACTTACTAATGAAAAGTTATCAATAATATCTTCCAGGTTATCCGGGTTATCTTTGTCGTACTCAAAAATAACCATGTTGTTTTCCATCCCGGCAATGCCAGGTATTTGAATGGCCTGTGCAATGGCAGAGGTGTATGACGGAGAAATGAGGGTGTCAATATAAACGTGGTTTTCTACCTCGGTTGTTATTTTTAATAGTTTTAGAAGCTCTTCTTTTGCTTGCATAACATTAGCTTTGGAATAATAACCTTCGATACGGTGAAGATAAGTTCCAAATCCGTATTTATACGAAATCCAGTTAAGCAGATGAAAAGCTTTGTCGCGCTTAAAAGAATCTTTTGATATGCAGATGGCACTTGGGCGCCATTCCTTGTGTGTTTTTTTACTGTTTTTATTCTGAATAAGAATCTGAAGATTCCGGTTTAACTGAAAGAGTGCATTTGCAAAAATGGAAGCAAATCCTTTTCTGTTTTTATGATAGTGGTTTATGTATATATAAATCAATGTAATTACGGCAAACGAAAGTAAAGCATACGGGGTATTTATTTTAAACATTACCCAAACAGCAACCAGGAATCCTGTGAGCGAAATGTACCAGCGGGAACGAAAAGATGGTCTGTAAGAGGGAGACGAACCAAAATGATTTAAAAATGAAATGAGGCAAAGCGAGCCGTAAGTAACCATGAAAAACATGGAAATGATGGAGGCAACTGCATCTACATCACCTAGTGCAACAAAAATGAATGCAATAATGGTGGTAACAAGTGAGGCATTTCGAGGTTCGTTGTCTTTTTCGGTGGCTACAGATAACCAGCGATTTAGCTTTCTGGATGGAAAAGCATTATCGAGAGCCAGGGCTTGCAAGGTACGGGGAGCCACCATAACAGAACCCAGCGCAGAGGATATGGTTGAAGCGGCTAATCCCAACGGAACAACAATGGCTCCAGCCACGGCAATTTTGCCCATAATTAGCTGGTGTTGCAATAAATCTTCTACTGATGCTGAATGAGCCAGCTTATACACTATAAAAAAATAGATTATCATTCCCGAAAAAGTTGCCAGTGTTGTTCCAAGTGGAATGGCTTTTGACGGTTTCCGCAAATCTCCTGAAAGCCCTACTCCTGCAGTCATTCCTGTAAAGGCCGGAAAAATTATTGCGAATACAATAAAAAAAGACTGTGGATTACGTAATTCTGCATTGGCAAGATTAAATAAAGAGGAATCGGCATGGCTGGTTTTTCCCATGAAGAAAAGAACCAATGAAATTAGCAAAATTCCTACCACAAAATAAAGAGCTTTCACGCCGAGGTTTGCACCTTTTTTTATAATAAGCACTGCCAGGCCAATCATTACCGGTATACTAATAGCCTGTCTTGGAAGAATAAATCCAAAGTTATTGGAAAGGTAATTGAAGAAGAATTCAAAGGATTCAGTAAATGCAATTACATAAAATGCCACACTTATTGCCTGTGAGAAAAACAATGCGATACCAATAGTGGCTCCAATATTAAGCCCAAAAGAGCGGGAAATAATAAAATACTCACCACCTCCTTCAACACGTTTATTTGTTGCTATCTCTGAAATAGCAAGTGCCGTTGGTATAGTAACCATGTGGCCTAATACAATAATGAGGATCACACCCCAGAAACCCAACGTGCCAACTGCGTATCCAAAACGCAGAAATAAAATGGCTCCGAGAATAGTCGAAATTGCCGTAAAAAATACGGGGGCTGTTCCAAATTTCCTGACGTTGTTATTCATGCTTTGGCTGCATTTTTATATTGCAATACGGGAAATATAAGCATTTATATATACAATACACAAAGAACCGGAGGAATCATTTTATTAAAGTAGCAGTAGTTTTACTGCATAAATCCTGGGTTAAACAACAGGGAATACGAGTTGATGCTGTTTAGTAAACAACATAGGTTGCTAATCCTTTATTAACCAGTTCGTCATTAAGTGTTATGTCACTGTCGCTTAATATAATTGTTCCAATGTAGCGACCATATTTTCCCACTAACTTGTCTGTTTCCAGAATTATTTCATTGTTGTTGGCTTCTAAACGTTGCTGTACATATTCTTTTGCTTCCATTCCTTTCAGATATTCTTCTGACCCTTTTTTTACATTGTAGGTTTCAGGAGTATTAATTTTTGCTAAACGGATGCGTTGGTTTGTTGTAATTTTAAAACCAAGGTCAATTATTACATCCAGAGTGTCTCCATCTACCACCCTTTCAATTGTTGCTTTGTATTGATACATTGTTTTAGATTTTAAGTTATGTAAGTTAAGGCTATTTGCTAAAAGAAGATAGAGTTTTGTGTTTTAAAATGGTAGTGGTTAGTTAAAAGAATGTAACTATTAATTTGTTATATTTGTGTATAACCGAACTTAAGCTCGTTATGTCAAAGCGAATTACGGTGAAAGATATTTCCGAAGTTGAATTTCTCGTGGGCAGTAATCTTACCCGTTTAATTGAGGGTAATATTATATATGTTATTGCTAGGGGAGAGCAAACTGATGAAATAGCTAAATTACAGAGGGAAATAAATTATGAGTTGGCTAAACGAGTGCAAGGGAAGCTTCATTATCTGGTAGATTTGAATGATTGTGGGAAGAATTCACCAGGAGCCAGAGATATTTGGTATCGTTTAAGTGAGGATGAAATTACTGGCAAGGTTGCTATATTTGGAATGCATCCGGTGGCAAAAGTGTTGGCTGCTTTTGTAATGCGAATATCAAAGAAAAAAAATCAGCGTTTTTTTAGGACAAAAAAGTCGGCATTACAGTGGCTAAAATTTTCATTGTAGTTTATTAGGTAGCAATCGTAGATTCAGAAAAATGAATGATAAGAAGGACTTAGAGGTCAAAAGAATCGAATTGCTTATTGAAGCATTAATTCAGGTGGCTCAGGGAGATTATTCTGTTCAGGTTGAACTCTCAGGTAAGAATGATTATATTGATGCTTTGTTTATGGGGTTTAATATTATGGTTGACGACCTGAAAGCCAGTAACGAAATTAAGCGCGAGAATGAGGAGATTAAAAGAATAAATATTGAACTGGAAAAAGCAAAAAGGCAGGCGGAAGAAAGTAACAGCTTAAAGTCAGCTTTTATTTCAAACCTGTCGCACGAAATACGAACACCCATGAATGGGATAATAGGCTTTGCCTCTCTGCTGAGTAACGAAGAGCTTTCTTTTGACGAAAAACGCAATTTTATTCAAATAATAATAAACAGCAGTAAACAACTGTTACGTATTATTGACGATATACTTGAAATAGCCAAACTGGAGGCAAAGCAAATAATAGTGCATGAGGAGGAGGTGAGTATAAATGATTTGATGTTTGAATTATATAATGATTTTGCTATAAGCGCAAAAGAAATAGAAGTGCCATTGTATATTAAAAGAACATTGAGTGATGAAGAGAGTATTATTTATTCAGACCGAAAAAGACTGATTAAAATACTCGGTAATTTATTGGAAAATGCATTGAAATTTACACGATTCGGACATATTGTATTTGGGTATACATTCAAGGGAGATGAGTTAGAGTTTTATATAAAAGATACAGGCGTAGGAATTAAAACTGAAGCCCGTGATTTGATTTTTGAACGTTTTGCACAGGCTGAAAATAAATTGTCAAGAACTACAAGCGGATTGGGGCTTGGACTTTCTATTGCAAAGGAGAATACGGAGTTGCTTGGGGGGAATATCCGGTTCGAGTCAAAAGAGGGAGAGGGATCAACATTTTTTGTTTCAATTCCTTATAACCCGGCAACTGGCGCCGGGAAGAGTATTTTAAAAAGCGGGGAAAAATTTGATAATAAACCTACAATTCTAATAGTGGAAGATGAGGAGGTAAATCTTTTTTACTTGCAAACGCTGCTAAACAGAATGAACGGAGGAATAAGAGTATTACATGCTTCAAACGGAAAGGAGGTCGTTGAATTATGTACAACTAATACTTTTATTGATTTAGTATTGATGGATATAAAACTTCCGGTATTAAATGGTATTGATGCCACATTAAAAATAAAAGAAATGCATCCTGATTTGCCTGTGGTTGTACAATCAGCTTACACTTCATCAAGCGATATTGAAAAGGCATTTCTTGCAGGGGTTAACCAGTACATAACCAAACCCGTGAGAAGAGAAGATTTGCAGAGGGTTTTGGATACATATTTATACGCTGTAAGTGAATAATTAATGTTTTGAAGAATGACAGATATACCACCTTTTAGATACGACTTTAATATTGCCGATCGTATTTGTACCGTTATAGTATATGGAGAAATAAATTATAAAGGTTCTGTAAATGCGATGAGATACGTAGCCGAGCATCCTGATTTTAACTCCGACTTTAAAATAATTGTGGATGCAAGACTCATGAGCTATCATCCGAGCTATGAAGATCTGCTTGGGATGATAAATACTGTAAAATTTCTGAAAGGAAGTTTCAAAAATAAAATTGCACTGGTTACAGAAAATAAAATGGAAGTTATTGCAATATTAATGGCTGTATATTGTGAACTTGCAGGGATGAAGATTAAGTCATTTGTTGATATAGAAAAAGCAAATATGTGGATAAATGAGCATGTTTGAATTGGTCGTTACTGTTTTTTTGTAAAAATAATTGAAGATATTTATGAAAGTTCGTTTCCTCACTTTTATTGTGGTGTTGTTTTTTGGATGTGCGTTACATGTTTCCGGACAAGTGAATGTATTTGAAGGATGGGATACCAAAGAATTTAAATTTCACAACCACGATGCAAGAATTGTATTCCCAAAGGAGAGTAATAAACAACATAGTTGGGTGTGGCGTGCCCGGTTTTGGGGGCACGAACCGCAAACGGATATCGCTTTGCTGGAAGCTGGTTTTCATTTGGTTTATGTTGATGTAGCCGGATTATATGGAAATAAGGACGCAGTCCGGTTGTGGAACAAGTTTTACCGGTATGTTAGGCGTGAATACAACTTAGACAGGAAAGTTGTACTCGAAGGAATGAGCAGGGGAGGATTAATTGTATATAACTGGGCATCAGAGAATACCGATAAAGTGGCCTGCATTTATGCCGATGCCCCGGTGTGTGATATAAAAAGCTGGCCCGGTGGGTTGTATAACGGAAAGGGCAGCCCGGCTGATTGGGAAGTTTGTTTGAAGGCTTATCATCTCACTTCTGAATCTGTATTGACATTTAGAAATATTCCAATCAATAATGCAGAAAAAGTTGCCAAAGCAGGTATCCCTGTTTTGCATGTTTGTGGTTTGGCAGATGAGGTGGTACCATATGCAGAGAATACTGAAATACTGGAACGAAATTTTAAGAATGCAGGAGGCGAAATAAAGTTGATTTTAAAGGAAGGAGTAGGGCATCATCCACACAGTCTTAAAGAGCCAAAACCAATTGTTGATTTTGTGCTTCATAATACTTTTTATGAGTAAATAGGTAGATAAACAATCTTCCGTCGTCTCATTGAAAACTGTGTGAGCATGAAATTATAAAAATCATATGTTTGATTAAACATGTTGGTGTTTTCCCGTGTTTATGATAGAAAGGAGTTTCTAATTTTTAATAAATAAGTTATGAATTATTATTTCAGTAAAATTTTAAAAGGAAAAAATTTTGAAGAGGCCATTGAATATGCAAAGGCAGAGCTAAAAGAGGAAGGGTTTGGTGTGCTTACCGAAATTAATGTTAATGAAACGCTGAAAAAGAAAATTGATGTTGATTTTAAAAAGTACAGGATTTTAGGGGCATGTAGTCCTAAACACGCATTTCAGGCATTAACCAGTGAGGATAAAATTGGTGTTTTTCTGCCTTGTAATGTTATTGTGGAAGAGCATGCAAATGGAGATGTAGAGGTTTCTGCAGTAGACCCTGTTGCATCAATGATGTCGGTAAAAAATGAAGCATTGGGCGAACTTGCTACAGAAATTCGTCAAAAGCTTAAAAGTGTGATTGATAGATTGCAATAGAACTTCAACTACTAACTTTTTCAACCCAATAAATCATTCCCCATTTAGGCTGATGGCGATTTTCCTGAAACTCCTTTAGCTATCATTTCGAGCAACTTATTTCTGTCCACCGGTTTTTCGATATATTCATTACACCCGGCTTCGATAATCCTGGTTTTGTAATCTTGCAGGGTATAAGCTGTTTGAGCAATAATGAACACTTTCTGATTGAATTTCCTGATTCTTTTTACAGCATCTGTTCCATTTAATTCTGGCATTTTCGAATCCATTAAAATGACATCTGTGTCTGGGTGGTTCTGTATTAATTCAACTGCCTCAAGACCATTTTTAGCATGAAATATTTCTGCAGAGATTCCTTCTAAAATATATTTTAAAACAAAGAATGAGATTTTGTCATCTTCAGCAACAATAACCTTTAACCCTTTGGGTATTGCAAGCTTGGATAGTAAATTATTTGCTTCCATATTGTGTTTTGGTTTATCTATATTTTTATGGTTCGGAATATCAACAAAAAAGGTGGATCCCTTATGTAGTTCAGACTCAATCCGAATTTCACCACTCAGCATTTTTGTATATTCTTTCGAAATGGATAGGCCCAACCCGGAGCCTTCAAATCTACTTGAATGCGAAAAATCAGCCTGGATAAAATAATCAAAGATGGAGGATTGTTTGTCTTTTTCAATTCCTATCCCTGTGTCTTCTATGTAAATACGTGCCATACTGTTGGTAATACTATACCCTATTTTTACATGACCTTCCAAAGTGAATTTTAATGCGTTTTTTATAAGATTGCTTAAAATAGAATTTACCTTGTAAGAGTCTGAATAAAACGGACCGTCTAAGCTAGATTCCTTCTTTTCAAGAATTAATTCAATTCCTTTTTGTTTGGCTTCTTCAATGAAAAAATGGATAAGTCCATTAATTATCTTTTCGAAATCTATCTCGCTAATTTGTAATGTTTCAACTCCTGCCTGTATTTTCGATATATTAATGATATTATTCATGGTGGTAAGCATTCTCTCCCCACTCTGGCGAATCATATCTATAAAATGTTCTTTTACATCTTTTGAATAATCATGCGATTTTAAGAGCTCAGTGAAACCTAAAATTCCATTCATTGGCGTTCTTATCTCGTGACTCATATTCGCCAGAAATGCTGATTTCATTTTGTCACTTTCTTCTGCTTTTATTTTTTGCTTCTCAAGTTCTATTGTAATTAGCTTATTTAGTTGGAGCTGTCGTTCAATATCTTTTGTTTTTTCCTTTACTCGTATCTGAAGGATATAATTCAAGATGGCTAAAAATACAATCACTGTAAAAACAATAATTCCTGCAACAATAAAGAATCTTAGAAGGTTTTTTTTATTATCGCTACTATGTACATTATACTTTTTTATCCATTTATCATATATTTTTTTGTATTCTCCGTTAGACATGATTATTTCCAATCCATTGTCCAGGATTCTTGCCAGCTGTGGTTGTGCTTTTGATATTTTAAATCCCATATTTTGGTCAAGTACATCCTCGTCTCCTGCTTTTATATATGTTTTTTTCAATATGTCAGCATAATACATGCAAACAACTTTTTGGGAGAAGGCGCAAGTCACTTCTTTTTTGTCAAGTTCATTTATAAGGTCAACATAGTTGTTAACAAAAATAAACCGGGCATTGGGATTTATAGACAAAAGATAATGTATCAAAGTATCATTTTTCCATAGTACAATTAGAGGGCTTTTTAACGATCTTATTTTATCAATGGATATTCTATCCAGGTTTTTTTTGTTGTACAGAAAACAATGGGAAGTATGGCATACTGAACGGGAGTAAATAAAATCGCTATCCTCATTCGTAGTATAATGAGCACTGCCTATTGCATCTATTTTTCCTTGATTCAGGTATTTATTGGTTGTCTCCCAGTCAGAGCAACCAATGCTAATATTCAAGTTATATAGTTTTGTTATGGCATTTATTATATCTACATTAAAGCCAACTAATTCCCCCTGTTTATTAAGATAATTATAGGGTGGATATTCAGTACTTACCATTACGTGGTATTGTGCGGAGGCTTTGGTAATATATATTATTAGAAATAATATACCAAAAAGCGTTCTACTTCTCATGTCGGGATTTATTTAAATACAAAACTAAAAAAGTTTTATAATAATCATTAATTGATTCAACTTTATCGATATATCATAATACTAGTGAAGAATAAGAAGTGGATTTATTGGCATATGTATTTATTAAACTAATGTACTCTGGAATGTAAAAAATAAAAAAAGCCACCCTTTAAAAGAGTGGCTCGACATATTTGGTTTTTCTCAAACTAGCTTCCAAAATCGTCATAAAGAACATTTTCATCTGGTACACCTAAATTATAAAGCATTTTTTGAACAGCGTCGTTCATCATTGGCGGACCACATAAGTAATAGTCTATTTCTTCCGGCTCTTCATGTTTGCTTAAGTAATTATCGAAAATTACCTGGTGAATAAACCCAACCGGACCAGTCCAATTATCATCCGGGTGTGGTTCTGAAAGTGCTAAATGAAAAGTGAAGTTCGGGAACTTCTTTTCAATGTCACGGAACTGTTCATAATAAAATACTTCTTTCCATGAACGCGCTCCATACCAGAAAGTAACTTTCTTGTTCGATTCCTTTAATGTATGAAACAAGTGGAATAGGTGAGAACGCATAGGAGCCATTCCTGCACCACCTCCAATAAACATCATTTCATTGTCGTTGTCTTTCAGGAAGAATTCTCCGTAAGGTCCGGAAACTGTTACTTTATCACCTGGTTTGCGTGAAAAAATGTAAGAAGAGCAAATTCCCGGATTCACCTTTTTAAAGCCGTTGTTTGCACGGTCCCATGGTGGAGTGGCAATACGGATATTTAGCATTACAATATTTCCTTCAGCAGGGTGGTTGGCCATTGAATAAGCACGGAATGTTGGTTCCGGGTTTTTCATTGTCAGCTCGAACATGCCAAAGTTTTCCCATTCTTCGCGGAATTTTTCATCCACTTGCATATCCTTAAAGTCAACATCAATTTTCGGTACATCAATTTGGATGTAACCTCCCGATTTGAAATTAAGCGTTTCCCCTTCTGGCAGTTTAACCACAAATTCTTTGATAAATGTGGCTACATTATTATTTGAAACAACTTCGCATTCCCACTTTTTAACTCCGAGTACTTCCTGTGGAATTTTAATTTTTAGGTTTTCTTTTACTTTTACCTGACAAGCCAAACGCCAATTGTCGTTTTGTTCCTTTCTGGTAAAATATCCTGTTTCTGTTGGCAGAATAGAACCGCCACCTTCTTCTACCTGGCAACGGCACATTGCGCATGTTCCTCCACCTCCACAAGCAGAAGGGAGTAAAATTTTGTTGTTGCCGAGTGTCGATAAAAGTGTATTTCCTGGTTCTGTTTCTACTTCCAGGTCGCCATCGTTAATGTTTATCTTTACAGAGCCGGATGGTGTAAGCTTTTTCTTTACAAAAAGCAAAATGGCAACCAATAAGATGATTACACCGAGGAATACCACTACACTGGTAACTACTACGGTGGTTTGTGCTGATAACAATATCATTGGTACTTGATTTTTGTTTTTATAATTTAATTCCCATGAATCCCATGAATGCCAATCCCATTAAGCCGGTTACAATAAATGTAATTCCAAGTCCGCGTAACGGCGCAGGAACATTCGAGTATTGTATTTTTTCTCTTATGGCAGCAATACCTATAATTGCAAGAAACCAGCCAACTCCTGAACCCAATCCGTAAACAGAAGCTTCACCGATATTAACAAATGCTTTTTGTTGCATAAATAATGAGCCTCCCAAAATGGCACAGTTTACTGCTATTAGGGGAAGGAAAATTCCCAATTGGTTATACAATACCGGAGCAAATTTTTCTACAATCATTTCAACCAGTTGAACCATTGATGCGATTACTGCTATAAACATAATGAACGAGAGAAAACTTAAGTCTACTGACTCAAATGAAGGTCCAAGCCAGGACAAAGCCCCATCTTTTAACACATAATTTTCAAGCAGGTAATCCACCGGAACGGTAATTCCTAAAACAAAAATTACTGCAATTCCCAAGCCGGTTGCTGTTTTTACCGATTTTGATACTGCAAGATAAGAACACATGCCCAGGAAATAGGCAAATACCATGTTCTCGATAAAAATCGATTTAATAAATATATTAATAAGATTTTCCATAATATTCTTCTTTTGCCTTATTAATCTTCAATGAGTTTACTGTTGCGGCTACGTTGAACCCAAATAATAACTCCCACGGTTATCAGCGCCATCGGTGGTAGAATCATCATTCCGTTATTGGAATAAAAACCTCCGTTTGTAATATACCAGCTTTCCGGGATGATACGGAACCCAAAAATAGAACCCGAACCAAACAGTTCACGGAAAAATGCGACAATAATTAATATGGCTGCATAACCGGCACCGTTCCCGATTCCATCGAGGAACGATTGCCATGGGCGATTTCCTAAAGCAAATGCTTCCAAACGCCCCATTAAAATACAGTTTGTAATGATAAGCCCTACAAATACTGAAAGCTGTTTACTTACATCATAAACATATGCCTTTAGAATCTGGTCAACCAAAATTACGAGTGCTGCGATAACTACCAACTGAACAATAATACGTATTCGGTTCGGAATAGTATTCCGAAGCAATGATACAATTACGTTGGCAAAAGCCAAAACTACGGTTACCGAGATGGCCATAACAACAGCCGGTTTTAGCTGTGCTGTAACTGCAAGTGCCGAACAGATACCCAAAACCTGTACTGTAATTGGGTTGCTGCTGTTTAGCGGATCTGTTAGCAGTTTTATGTTTTTCTTTGAAAATAATGGTTCGCTCATCACTTATTTTTTTTCTCGATTAAGAATTTTTCATAGCTGGTAAAATCATCCAGAAGCATTTTTTGCAATCCTTTACTGGTAATGGTACCTCCCGAGATTCCATCCACTCTGTGTTCTTCAGGAGCTTCCTGACCGGCTTTGGTTACAGTAATAGAAACCAACTCTCCTGATTCGTCAAAGAGTTTTTTCCCTTTGAACTGAGCCTGAAATACCGGAGTCGCAATTTCTGCTCCAAGCCCTGGTGTTTCCCCCTCGTGGTCAAAATTAGCGCCATAAATTGTGCTCATGTCATCATCTAAAGAAACAAAGCCCCAAATAGGTCCCCATAAACCAGTTCCTCTTACCGGAAAAATATATTTTAGCCCGTCTTTGGTTTGGCACTCAAACACAGGTAAGTTTCTTTCTTCCTCTGGTTTTGCATGTTCTTTCTTCAAGTCGACAGTGAATGCATCTATGCCTTCAACAATTTCGCCTTTTGTGTTTACAACATATTGCTTCTTGATATTTTCTTTATAAATCTGTTCTGCGTCGTCTGCAGTACTTGAAATGTTTACCGAAGCTAAAATATTTTGTTCTTTCTCAATTTCCCGATTCCTTTTCTGCATGGGCTTCAACGCCATTGAAACAGATGCCAGGATTGCAGCAACCAGAATTACCATAACTGCTGCATAGATAAATGTATATGTATTACCGTTTCTGTTCATGATCTGTAAATTTTCTATTACGCGGATATTTTAGCCCTTTTAAGTCTGCGTTTGATATGACTTTGAACAACATAATGGTCAATTAGCGGAGCAAAGGTATTCATCAGTAAAATGGCAAGCATCATACCTTCAGGATACGCCGGGTTGACAACTCGTATCAGAATTGCCAGAATTCCGATAAGGAAACCATATATCCATTTTCCCTTGTCGGTTTGTGCTGCCGAAACAGGGTCGGTTGCCATGAATACTGCACCAAAAGCAAACCCCCCGATAATCAGGTGTTGCCAGAATGGAAGTTCCATGTAAGGATTAACTGCAAAAATATTTAGGATAATTCCCATAACTGCTCCACCAATAACTGTTGAAAGCATAATTTTCCAGTTTCCAATACCTGTTATAATAAGAATGACAGCTCCGATTAAAATGGCAAGTGTTGATGTTTCTCCAATTGAGCCGGGGATAAATCCAAAAAATGCATCGGCTACGCTAAAATTAATATTTCCTGCCGCAGCATCAGCCATTGGAGTGGCCCCTGTAAATCCGTCCACTACTTTATCTGCATGTTCGCCTAGTGAAACCCAAACGCGCATTCCTGACATTTCTGCCGGATAAGCAAAAAACAGGAAGGCCCTGGCTAACAGTGCCGGGTTCCAAATGTTCATCCCGGTACCTCCAAAAACTTCTTTTCCAAAAATAACGGCAAAAGCGGTGGCAATTGCTATCATCCAAAGCGGGGTTTCTACTGGCATTACCAGTGGGATTAGCATCCCTGAAACAAGGAAGCCTTCGTTTATTTCGTGGCCTCGTAATTGCGCAAAAACAAACTCAATGCCGAGCCCTACTACATACGAAACAATAACAATGGGCAGAACTTTTATAAATCCGTATAAAAATACCTGGAAAAAACCAGTAGAAGCAAATTCGCCTATTGCTTTAAAATGTTGAAAACCTACATTGTACATGCCAAATAATAATGCCGGAATTAGTGATATCACTACTATCGACATGGTTCGCTTCAAATCAATATAATCGTGAACGTGCGTACCAGTCTTAGATGTTTTCTTTGGCACAAACAAGAAGGTAAAAAAACCATCGTGAACAGATTGCAGCCAATGGTATTTTCCTCCCTTCTGAACAAGAGGTTCTGTTCTCTCAAAAAAATCTTTAATGAATTTCATCTGTTAAACTGATTTATTTTTTCAGTAAAATTTTATCCCAATTCTTTTATCATTGTGTTGATTCCGGTACGTAGAATACTTTGTACTTCTATTTTTGATGTACAAACATACTCACACAACGCAAAATCTTCTTCGATAACTTCATAAATCCCCAGTTGTTCCATTTTATCAATATCGTTTACGATAATGGCTTTTAAAAGGTAAACTGGTAAAATATCCATGGGGACTACTTTTTCATATTGCCCTGTGAGGACAAAAGCACGTTCGCCGCCATGCATATTCGCATTTAATACATATTCTTTTTTCGGGAATAAACTTGCAAGGAATGTTTTTGATGCACTAAACTTGTCTGCTCCCGGAAGGGCCCAGCCTAATAGTTCATATTCATCGCCTTCGGGGATAACTGAAATTTGTGAATCGTAGAAACCTAAATACTGTTGAGTTTTTACTTTCGTACCGGTAAGAACGTTTCCACTAATGATGCGTTGTTTGTAATCAACCTTCTTCAAATTTCCATCGGTTAAATCAGAAACCTTTGCCCCTAAAACAGCTTGGAAATATTGAGGTTTTTTGACTTCGGAACCAGTTAAAGCAACGATTTTTGTAAAATCTACTTTCCCGGTTTCAAATAATTTCCCGATGTGGATTACGTCCTGCACATTCACTGTCCAAATTACATCACCTTTTCCTATCGGAGAAACATGGTGTATTTGAACACCAACGTTCCCTGCCGGATGTGGCCCCTCAAATGTTGTGATTTCTGCATTTTTAACTGATGTAAAAGCCGAATCTTTCTTTACGCCAAGATAAACCTTTCCATCTGTTAATTTAGATAATGCATTAATCCCGTTTTGGAACGACTCCATTTGACCTTCTACTATAAAATTGTAGTCAGGTGCAAGTGGTGAAGTGTCAAATGTCGAAATGAATATCGACTTTGGCTTTTCGTCCGGGGCAGCTACAATTCCGTAAGGGCGCCTTTTTATAAATGGCCATAAGCCACTTTTCAAAAGTTGATCTTTTATTTGATCGCGCGACAACGAAGATGGATCTGCTTTCGTAAATATTGTTGAATCGGAATTTGCATTACTTTCAACAACTACTTCAAGAATCTTACGACGTTCACCCCGATTTATCGAAACGACTTTTCCTCCAATTGGTGATGTAAAAACGACCTCCGGATGATACTTGTCGTAAAACAGAGCATCTCCTGCTTTTACTTCCTGGTCAACTTTTACACTTAATTTTGGAGTAAGTCCGGGAAAATCTGTGGGTTTTAGCGCCACTGTAGCCGGAGTTGGTAATTTTTCCAGCACTTTTTCGGCACTTCCTTTAAGCTTTATGTTCAGCCCTTTCCTTAACTTAATTACTTCTGACATTTTGAATTAAGAATAGTATTAAATATAGGGTGGCAAAAGTAATAATAAATTGGCTTTACACAATCTTTATTGTTGAAAGTTACAGGGTTTAAAATATCCAAATAAGTTAATATGTTCGTTGATACAAATCATTTTGCGCTTCCCATCGTGCAATAGAATTTATTTTCATTAAAAATGATAAATTCAGATTAATTTAACACTTTTGACGTTACTTATAAGGTTATATAATTGTTTGAAAAGAAAAAGGCATGAAAAAATACTTTTTGGTGGTAGTTTTTTATCTGTTTGTTTTAGGTGCTGTAAGTGCACAGGAGAGAAACTTCTATTATGAAAATGCCATTTATAATGACAATATTAAAACGGTTCTCATGTTTAGGGAAGGGTTTGAGCTTTCAAATCCTGTAATTGAACTTGGCGAAAATGCAAATTTGGTGCTGAAGTTCGATGATTTGTCAGGAGAAGTAAAAAACTACTATTATACTATTGTGCATTGCGATGCCGACTGGAATGAGAGTTATCTTTCTCAGTCTGATTATTTAGACGGTTTTACTGATAATCCGGTTGATGACTATCAACGGTCGTTTAATACAACTTTTAACTATATTAATTACCATATTTATTTGCCTAATGACAATGTGCAGTTCAAGCTTTCGGGGAATTATGCGCTGGTTGTTTTTGAGGATAATGACAAGGAAAAGAAAATTTTAACTAAACGGTTTTATGTAGTAGAGCCTTTGGTCGATATTGCAGGTACAGTGAGACGGGCTACGCTCGATGCCTTTAAGGGAGATAATCAGGAGGTGGATTTTTCCATTACGCACGAGCGATTACCTATTCAGAATCCGCAGGAAGAAGTAAAAGTTGTTATAATGCAGAATAACCGGTGGGATAATGCCATTCGTGATTTGAAGCCCCTTTTTGTTCGGGATAACCAACTGATTTATGATTATAATAAAGAAAATGTTTTTGAAGGTGGAAATGAATTTCGTTACTTCGATATTCGTTCGGAAAGATTAAACGGAGAGAATGTTTTTTCAACGGAGTTTCATCGGCCTTATTACCATAAAACACTTACTCCTGACGAGGTGCGTTCAAATAAGAAATTTTTTTCTTATAAAGAGATGAACGGGAAGTATGTGGTTGAAAGTCAGGGACGGGTGAATGATTATGATGTGGATTGCGATTATAATTTTGTGCATTTTACATTACCGTTACCATCTATTTTACTGGGAGGTTCGGTGAATGTTTTTGGCGCTTTAACCAACTGGAATGCCAATAAAAGTAATGAAATGACCTGGAATTTTACCACCAGTGCCTACGAGCTTACCCTATTGTTAAAACAAGGGTATTATAATTATCAGTATGTTTATGTTCCGCAGGGTGCTAAAGTTGCTGATAGTAAGAACCTGGAAGGAAGTTTCTGGCAAACCGAAAATGATTACCAGATTTTTGTTTATTATAAAGACTTGTCAAGCCGATATTACCGTTTGGTTGGCTACCAGCAATTAAATTCCATTCAAAATAGGAATTGAAATTGTAAAGGTTTTCTTCTCTAAAAATTTTACCTTTACTTTCTTGAAGTGAAAATAATATGGGGATGCAAACCAATAAGCAGCTTGAACTTGCGAATAATTTTATTCAGTATACCGGGCAAAATATTTTTCTTACCGGAAAAGCGGGAACAGGGAAAACTACTTTCTTGAAAAATTTGAAAATGCAATCGCCCAAGCGAATGGTGGTAGTGGCTCCAACAGGAGTGGCAGCCATTAATGCAGGAGGGGTAACTATTCATTCTTTTTTTCAGTTGTCGTTTGGCCCGCAAGTAGGAGAAGCTGGAGAGCAAAATCGGCAGATGCGTTTTAATAAAGAGAAAATCAGCATTATCCGTAGCCTCGATTTGTTGGTGATTGATGAAATAAGTATGGTTCGGGCTGATGTGTTGGATGCTATTGATCGGGTAATGCGCCGCTTTAAAAATGGAAGGAAATCTTTTGGAGGAGCACAGTTACTTATGATTGGCGATTTGCAACAGCTGGCTCCTGTTGTAAAAAGAGAAGAGTGGGACTTGCTGAAGTCGGAATACGAAACAATGTATTTTTTTAGTAGTGAGGCCCTGCGGCAAACGCCTTATGTGAGTATTGAATTAACTCAGGTTTTCAGACAGCAAGACGAAAAATTTATTTCTATACTAAATAAAGTGCGCGACAATGTTCTTGATTTTAATGCACGGAATGAGTTAAACGCGCGCTACAATCCCCGTTTTGAACCGGGAGATGATGAAGGGTATATTACGCTTTGTACGCACAATGCACAGGCCAGCCGGATGAATGGGGCGAAGTTGAGGGAGCTCCCTTCTGAAGAAAAGGTTTTTACCGCCCATGTTGAAGGAAATTTTCCTGAGTATTCTTTCCCAACGGACCCGGAACTACATCTGAAAGTAGGTGCTCAGGTAATGTTCGTAAAGAATGATCCTGATCCGCAAAAGCGTTTCTTTAATGGAAAAATTGGGCAAATTACTGCATTTGAAGGGCGTACTGTTTTTGTACAGTGTCCTGGTGATGATGAAGAAATAGAGGTAACCACACTTTTATGGGAAAATGTGAAATATACCATCGATAAAGAAACTGCAGAGATAAAGGAGGAGGTAGAAGGTTCCTTTAGTCAGGTGCCATTAAAGTTGGCATGGGCCATCACTATTCACAAAAGTCAGGGATTAACTTTTGAACGGGCAATTATCGATGCTGAAGCTTCATTTGCCCATGGGCAGGTGTATGTGGCGTTGAGCCGCTGCAAAACACTCAACGGACTGGTGCTTAAAACTCCCGTATCAGAGCATAGTATTATAACCGATCAAACCGTTGACGGGTTTATCAGGAAGGTAGAGCAAAATCAACCGGATGAAACAGAACTGAATAGTGCAAAACTGGCTTTTCAGCGTGAGCAGCTAAGTGAACTTTTTCGTTTTTACCGGGCAGTTTATCTTGTGAATACCGTTGGTAAAATAATGGAAGAAAATCCGGGGAGTTTTACCGATGTTTTTGCAGGTAACTTTAGAAAAATGAGAGATGGCTTAAGAAACCATCTGGCTGATGTAGGAGATAAGTTTCAGAAGCAAATTGATAAATACCTGCAGCTAAATCCTGATGTAGAAAAAAACGAAAATCTTTTAGAGCGTTTAAAAAAAGCGGCAGATTATTTCTCAGAAAAAGTAAAAGAAGTTCTGGTTGAAGGGATTGAAAATATTGATTGGGATATCGACAACCGGACCGTGAAAAAGCAAATAACGCAACGCATAAATGATTTGGCAGAGGAAGCCAAAATGAAGTTGGCCGTTTTTGATGTTTGTCGCAGAAATTTTTCTGTAAAGGAAATAATGGAAGCTCGTGCCAAAGCAATGCTAGATGGAAATGTGGCTAAGCAAAAAAATCAAAAGGCCCGTGAAATTGAGAATTATTCTAATATTCCTCATCCTATATTATATAGTACGTTACGGTCGTGGCGAACGGAGAAGGCCGTTGAGCAAAGTATTCCGGCGTATATGATTTTTTCTCAGAAATCGTTGATAGAACTGGTAACCTATTTGCCAATCGGTTCAGCGGACTTACAGTTGATTAATGGATTGGGGAAACGAAAAATAGAACAGTTTGGCGCAGATATTATTCAGATTATTCAAAGTTATTGTCAGGAAAATAATATTGAACGAGGAGAAATTCCACTAAAAGAAGAAGCGAAAAAAGAAAAGGCTTCCAAAACAGACACAAAAAAGGTGAGTTTTGAGCTGTTTCAGCAAGGTAAAACAATGGAGGAAATTGCAAAAGAACGCGGACTTGTTGAAACAACCATTGCCAGCCATTTGGCGCATTTCGTAAAGTTGGGTGAATTGGATGTTGCCTTGTTGCTGGATAAGGAGAAATTGGGAAAAATAATTCAGTATTTTAGTAATTCCGATACCCGAAACTTAGCACCCGCAAAGGAAGCATTGGGCGAAGAATTTAGTTATGGTGATTTGCGTATTGGGTTGAGTTACTTGGAGGCACAGGAAAATTAGTTTTATAAATTTTTAGCTCTATTATAAAAAGGGAATGCGACGAAATTTAATTGTCATTTTTGTTTAGAGTTAAAAACATTTACATTCAAAAGCAATTTAGTTTTGTGGAGCAGTTTATCAATCATATCCAGAATTATATAACGTTAAGTTCGGAGGAAATAGTAAGCCTGCGCAATGCCGTTGAAAAGAAGGTTTACAGAAAGAATGAGCTGATTTTTACGGAGGGAAAGATTTCAAGCGAGATTTATTTTGTAACCAATGGTTGTGTGCGTTTGTTTTACAATGTGGACGGGAACGACAAAACAGCATTTTTTTATACAGAGGGACAGTTTGTGTGTGCAGGAGAAAGTTACACATTTCAGGTGCCAGCCCGTGAAAATTTTCAGGCAGTAGAGGAAACGGAGATTTATGTAATATCAAAAAACAATATTGAGAAGTTATTAAGTATTTCCTCTAAATTTGAAATAATTGCCCGTATAGCGACTGAGAATGAATTGATTACCTGCCAAAGTATAATTGCGTCATTTGTTACCCAAACGGCCGAAGAAAGGTACCTCGATTTATTAAAAAAACATGGCGATCTGTTTCAGCGAGTGCCGCAACAATACATTGCTTCTTTTTTAGGAGTATCGCCTGAAACTCTAAGTCGTATAAAGGCACGGGTAATACGGAAAATGAATACTTGACGATCGTCAAGTGTAGTTTATTTCAGTTGGTCTAATTTTGTTCTAAAAATTATTTGATTATGAAAGCTAAGAAAGTTTTGGTTGCAGGTGCCACAGGATATCTGGGGCAGCATTTGGTAAAAGTGTTAAAAGAACAAAACTACTGGGTAAGGGCATTGATTCGAAAAGAGAGTCAGAAAGAAAAATTCCAGGATGTAGATGATTTTTTCATCGGAGAAATTACAAAGCTGGAAACTCTTTCAGGGGTAACAAAGGATATTGATTGGGTCTTTTCAACCATTGGTATTACCCGGCAAAAAGACGGACTAACATACATGGATGTAGATTACCAGGGAAACTCAAACTTACTTGGCGAAGCTATGAAAACAAGGGTGCAGTCGTTTTTGTATGTTTCGGCCATTAATGGAGATAAATTGCGTCAGTTGAAAATATTTGAAGCGAAAGAAAAATTTGTAGATGAGCTAAAGTCTTCGGGTATTAATTATACAGTGATGCGGCCGAATGGTTTTTTCTCAGATATGCGTGATTTTTTGCAAATGGCAAAAGGTGGTCGTGTGTACCTGTTTGGTGATGGAAAGTATAAATTAAATCCGATTGATGGGAGTGATTTAGCAAAGGTATGCATAGATAAAATGGAGGTTGGCGAGAAAGAGGCAACAGTTGGAGGTCCGGATGTTCTAACGCAAAACGGCATTGCTGAATTAGCACTAAAGGCATGGGGAAAGCCGATTAAGATTTCACATCTCCCGGATTGGATTAGAAAACTGACCATTGGAATTCTTCGTACTTTTACTTCTTCAAAAACGTATGGGCCATTTGAATTCTTTTTAACAGCCATGGCTGGCGATAATGTTGCTCCGCAGTATGGCACAAAACGATTAAGAGATTTTTATTATGGAGAAGTGGAGAAAATGATAAAGTGATCAGGTGCTAAAGAATTGGATTCATTCTTTGAACTTCATAAAAAAAAGCAGCAATGCCAGAATAAATGTATTGTTGTTTTGGTCACTGAAAAAGTATAAGAATTTTTACCAAAACAGATTCTGACACGCTGCTCTTAATGAAAAAGTCAATGAATCCTATCCTCTGAATATTTTGTTGCTTATCTCATATTATTTTTACTAAGAATGATTTTATGGGAACTCTGCTTTTCTTTTGACATAACTGTTACAAAATAGATTCCATCCGGATATTGAGATAAATCGATTTGTGCGGAGCCAGATAGTTTATCGTTTTTTTGATGATATATATTCTGTCCCTGTGTGTTACGTATAATGATTTTAATTTTTTTGGTGGAGTATACATCTGTAACTTTAACAAAAATATTCCCGCTGCTAGGATTGGGATATACCAAATGTTCCAATACATTGAAGTCATTAATTCCTGTAGTGAATGCATGTTCTATCTCTAACATTATTTCTACCGATGCCGACTCCCCGCTTGCATCTGTAGCAACAATTGTAAATACATAAGTCCCGGAATCTTCAGCTTCCGGATTGAATAACAGTGCCATTCTTTCTTTATCAAAAATAATCCAGGAAGGCAGGTTGATATCATCTGTTTGGGGGGGCTCTGGTATTATTGTGCTTCCTGATTTTTCTTCTGTATAAGGAGTTAGCAAGAATGAAAAAATCAGCTCCTGTCCTTCATCTATATCTGAAAATAAATCAGCCAAATAAATAATACCACTACCATCCACAGTAAAAGTTAATGTTTGTGGAATGTTCTCATTCACCTGAGGAGGATGGTTGGTCTTTATGTTAACCCAGGTGGTGCATTGTGTTGTATTTTCCGATGTGTCGGCAACAAAAACAGTTAATGGGATTTGTTGCCCGATATAATCACTGGTTACAATTTCAGGGGTAATATGAACAGATAATAACTCTGAAGGAGTAAGATTATCTTGTGGTTCTCCGGCAATATTTTCAATATCTGCTTCTGTAAAAGAATAATCATCGCCAAAGTTTAGATACACCTGGAATGGTTGACAATATACTTCCGGAGGAGTTTTATCTGATATCTTTAGAAAGGCCGAGGCATTTCCATTGTAGCCAAATTCATCGGTAGTTACGATTACCTGGTATAATCCGGGATTAACAGGAAGCTCTCTCTTTCCGTTATAGGTGACCAAAACAGAGATGCCTTCCGGCTCCGTTGTAATATCTACTTCTTTCGGAAGCCCATCATACGCCTGATCAAGGTTACTGATTATAATATCTGTTTTCTTTGAAAAAACTGTAAAATTTCCCGGAATATAAGAAAAGGTATAGTTGTCGTCATCTCCTCCTGAAACAATGATTGATTTTGAGTAAAATCCTGCTACACTATATCTGCTAACAGATGTACTGGCTACTGGTGGAGTGGTAAGGAATGACTCATCTTCTTCTTCAATAAAACCATTGTATGTAAATGTTAACGTAGGATTATCAACGCCCTCCATTTTGGCCTGAGAATGTGCTTTTACTATAAGTTCTTTCTTTTCTATCGTTGCATAGGTCGCAGGCAGGCTGCCTGTTTCCAGAAGATATAAGGAAGAATCTGAGCCATAGAGTTGTATGTCGGTTATATCAACCTGAATATTTTCTCCGGCATTTACAGAGGAAAAAGCAGCCTCCATCTTCCCAATGTAGATATCATCTCCGGGGATAAAACCTTCTAATGTAAGATTGTTGGTTTCTATAGATGCACTGCTATTGCCATCATATATTTTATTTGCAACGGTAAATGTTCCTGATACTTTTAAAACATTTGTGGTAATATTGGCAGTTAAGCCGGAAGGTTGAATGAGCCTATAATTGAAAGCTTTCTCTCCTGTCAGGCTCATTGATGTTGCTACACCAATATCTGTTCCTGCTGTTGATTGTGAGAAAGTTCCTGTTTGGTAATTAATAAGTGCGACATCATCACCTTCAATTGTACCCCAAAGTGTTGCACCCGTTATTGTTGCCAAGGTTGTGCCATCGTAAACTTTATCTTCTACTATTGCGTTGATTACCGAAAGTTCCTTTTTGTTAATATCCAACTCGCCATCCACAAAAGTGATGTCGTAATTATCCGAAGTCAGCCCTTGCGGAGTGATGACATATGCCGTGCCTACATTCACTGCCGAAGTAGCTGTTCCTGCAAAACTCAAGGACCCATCCAACATGGTTTCATCTTCACCTGTTATAAATCCATCGTAAGAAATAGTGAAGTCCGAAAAGGTCTCACCATCATAAACTTTTGTTTTATTTTCAGCGGTAATTGTAAGAGGTTGCAAGGTAATATCCAACTCCCCATCCACAAAGGTGATGTCGTAATTATCGGAAGTCAGTCCCTGCGGAGAGATAACATATGCAGAGCCGACATTCACTGCCGAAGTAGCTGTTCCTGCAAAACTCAAGGAACCATCCAACACCGTCTGGTCTTCACCGGTAATAAATCCATCGTAAGAAACGGTGAAGTCCGAAAAGGTTTCACCATCATATACTTTTGTTTTGTTTTCAGCAGTAATCGTAAGAGGTTGCAAAGTAATATCCAATTCCCCATCCACAAAAGTGATGTCGTAATTGTCCGAAGTCAGTCCCTGCGGCGTGATAATATATGCCGTTCCTACATTTACTGCCGAAGTAGCTGTTCCTGCAAAACTTAAGGAACCATCCAACATGGTTTCATCTTCACCTGTTATAAATCCATCGTAAGAAATAGTGAAGTCCGAAAAGGTCTCACCATCATAAACTTTTGTTTTGTTTTCAGCGGTAATGGTAAGAGGTTGCAAAGTAATATCCAACTCCCCATCCACAAAAGTGATGTCGTAATTCTCCGAAGTCAGCCCTTGTGGCGAGATAACATATGCCGTGCCGGCATTCACCGCCGAAGTAGCTGTTCCTGCAAAGCTCAACGTGTCGCCCAGTACCGCCTGGTTTTCACCTGCGATAAATCCATCGTACGAAACGGTGAAATCAGAAAATACCTGTCCGTCGTAGATTTTTGTTTTATTGTCGGCAGTTATTGTAAGCGGTTTCAAGGTAATGTCAAGAGCTCCATCCACAAAAGTGATGTCGTAATTATCCGAAGTCAGTCCCTGCGGTGTGATGACATATGCCGTGCCTACATTCACTGCCGAAGTAGCCGTTCCTGCAAAACTCAAGGAACCATCCAACACCGTCTGGTCTTCACCGGTAATAAATTCATTGTAAGAAACAGAGAAATCCGAAAACGCCTGTCCGTCATATACTTTAGCTTTATTCTCAGCTGTAATGGTCAGTGGCTTTAACGTAATATCCAACTCCCCGTCTACAAAAGTGATGTCGTAATTATCCGATGTCAGTCCTTGCGGCGTGATAATATATGCCGTTCCTACATTTACTGCCGAAGTAGCTGTTCCTGCAAAACTTAAGGAACCATCCAACATGGTTTCATCTTCACCTGTTATAAATCCATCGTAAGAAATAGTGAAGTCCGAAAAGGTCTCACCATCATAAACTTTTGTTTTGTTTTCAGCGGTAATGGTAAGAGGTTGCAAAGTAATATCCAACTCGCCATCCACAAAAGTGATGTCGTAATTCTCCGAAGTCAGCCCTTGTGGAGTAATGACATATGCCGTACCGACATTCACTGCTGAAGTAGCCGTTCCTGCAAAACTCAAGGAACCATCCAACACCGTCTGGTCTTCGCCGGTAATAAATCCATCGTAAGAAACGGTGAAATCCGAAAACACCTGTCCGTCATAGATTTTTGTTTTGTTTTCAGCGGTAATGGTAAGCGGCTGCAAAGTAATATCCAGAGTTCCATCGACAAAAGTGATATCGTAATTGTCCGAAGTTAGTCCCTGAGGTGTTATGATATATGCCATGCCGACATTCACCGCCGAAGTAGCCGTTCCTGCAAAACTCAACGCCCCCCCCAGCACTGCCTGGTCTTCCCCTGTGATAAATCCATTGTAAGAAACGGTGAAGTCTGAAAACGTCTCACCATCATATACTTTTGTTTTGTTTTCAGCAGTTATTGTCAGCGGCTGCAAAGTAATATCCAACTCGCCATCCACAAAAGTGATGTCGTAATTATCCGAAGTCAGTCCCTGCGGCGTGATGACATATGCCGTGCCTACATTTACTGCAGAAGTAGCCGTTCCTGCAAAACTTAAGGAACCATCCAGCACTGCCTGGTCTTCACCGGTAATAAATCCATCGTAAGAAACGGTGAAATCCGAAAACACTTCTCCGTCATATACTTTTGTTTTGTTTTCAGCTGTTATTGTAAGAGGTTTCAAAGTAATATCCAACTTCCCGTCCACAAAAGTAATGTCGTAATTATCCGATGTCAGTCCCTGCGGCGTGATAATATATCCCGTTCCTACATTTACTGCCGAAGTAGCTGTTCCTGCAAAACTCAAGGCCCCATCCAACATGGTTTCATCTTCACCGGTAATAAATCCATCGAAAGAAACGGTGAAGTCCGAAAAGGTTTCACCATCATATACTTTTGTTTTGTTTTCAGCAGTAATCGTAAGAGGTTGCAAAGTAATATCCAATTCCCCATCCACAAAAGTGATATCGTAATTATCGGAAGTCAGTCCCTGCGGTGTAATGACATATGCCGTGCCGACATTCACCGCTGAAGTAGCCGTTCCTGCAAAACTCAACGCCCCCCCCAGCACTGCCTGGTCTTCCCCTGAGATAAACCCGTTGTAAGAAACAGAAAAGTCCGAAAAGGTTTCCCCGTCATATACTTTTGTTTTATCCTCAGCTGTTATTGTAAGCGGCTTTAACGTAATATCCAACTCGCCATCCACAAAAGTAATGTCGTAATTATCCGAAGTCAGTCCCTGCGGAGTGATAACATATGCAGAGCCGACATTCACTGCCGAAGTAGCCGTTCCTGCAAAACTCAAAGAACCCCCCAGCACTGCCTGGTCTTCCCCTGTGATAAACCCGTTGTAAGAAACAGAAAAGTCCGAAAACAATTCCCCGTCATATACTTTTGTTTTATCCTTAGCTGTTATTGTAAGCGGTTTCAAAGTAATATCCAACTCCCCGTCTACAAAAGTGATGTCATAATTATCGGAAGTCAGTCCCTGCGGAGTGATAACATATGCAGAGCCGACATTCACTGCTGAAGTAGCCGTTCCTGCAAAACTCAACGAACCACCCAACACTGCCTGGTCTTCACCTGTTATAAATCCATCGTAAGAAACGGTGAAGTCCGAAAACACCTGTCCGTCATATACTTTTGTTTTGTTTTCAGCGGTTATAGTAAGGGGTTGCAAGGTAATATCCAACTCCCCGTCTACAAAAGTGATGTTGTAATTATCCGAAGTCAGCCCTTGCGGAGTGATAACATATGCCGTGCCGACATTCACCGCCGAAGTAGCCGTTCCTGCAAAACTCAACGAACCACCCAACACTGCCTGGTCTTCACCTGTTATAAATCCATCGTAAGAAACGGTGAAGGCCGAAAAGGTTTCACCATCATATACTTTTGTTTTGTTTTCAGCAGTTATAATAAGAGGTTGCAAAGTAATATCCAACTCCCCATCCACAAAAGTGATGTCATAATTATCGGAAGTCAGTCCCTGGGGTGTAATGACATATGCCGTGCCGACATTCACCGCCGAAGTAGCCGTTCCTGCAAAACTCAACGAACCACCCAACACTGCCTGGTCTTCACCTGTTATAAATCCATCGTAAGAAACGGTGAAGGCCGAAAAGGTTTCACCATCATATACTTTTGTTTTGTTTTCAGCAGTTATAATAAGAGGTTGCAAAGTAATATCCAACTCCCCATCCACAAAAGTGATGTCATAATTATCGGAAGTCAGTCCCTGGGGTGTAATGACATATGCCGTGCCGACATTCACCGCCGAAGTAGCCGTTCCTGCAAAACTCAACGAACCTTCCAGCATGTTTTCATCTTCCCCTGTAATAAATCCATCGTAAGAAATGGTGAAGTTCGAAAATACTTCTCCGTCATATACTTTTGTTTTATTTTCAGCGGTTATTGTGAGAGTTTTTGGTGTTATTGATAAAGTTCCATTTGTATATGTGATCGCATAGTTTGCAGAAGATAATCCTTGTGGCGTGATTGTATATGAACTGCCTCCGTTGGTTGCTGTAGTTGCATTTCCTGCAAAAGAAAGTGTTCCGCTAAGATTAGATTGGTTTTCTCCGGAAATAAATCCATTATATGTGACAGTAAAATTATTATATGGATTCCCGTTGTATTGTTTGGTTTTATTTTCAGCTGTTACATTTAAGTTTTTTTTATTAACTGTTAATCTTAAGGTAGTTGATGTGCTCCCCCCTGTGTTTTGAGCAGTTATAGTATACGTTTTTTGTGAAAAAGCTGATGTGGGAGTCCCGATTATTTGGCCTGTTGAGGTGTTGAATGCTAATCCGTCTGGCAGTGAGGGACTGATGCTGTAGGAACTAACCCAGCCATTGACAGAAGGGGTGGTCGTTGGGATGGATTCTCCGTAGGTTACAGTTATTGATGAAGGCGAGTAGCTTAAAGAAGATGGAGCCGTAATTGGAAAATCCCAGTTCATGATCTGCGCTTTTTCTGCTTCTGTTAGTCCGGTATAAAAGTCAGATGGCCAGTAGCTTCTGTTTCGGAGATTTTGCGCGGCAACACGGGCGCCAGACGCTGTGTTTCCACTGGAATCATCAATATTCCCAAGGCCTGCAAGGAAAATATAACCTTGTGTTTCACCTGCAGCAATAGTGACATTTGATAATGTAAAATTGTAATTGTCATTTCCATCCGCGCCCAATGATAAATTAATTGTTCCTCTGTTTATCCTGTTTCCAAATAGAAAGGAGGTAACGGGGTCACCAGCTTCAGAAGAAGAGGACGATTTATCAGAACTAACAAAATAACAGCCGCTGGTACTTGAACTTGAATAGTGATAATATGTGTTACCATCTGAGCCCAGATTTCCAAAATTGCTAATACTGTATGTGGAACTACTGGTTCCGGTATTTCTTACCACAACATGTAAAATACATATGGCATAAGTATAAGAATAGGTGAAGTTACGTTCAATGATTTCAACATTTGTTCCTGAAACAGATGTATTGAATGCTCCGTCATAAGCATCTCCATGATTAGTTCCATTTACATTAAGTGATGCTTCATTTAAGTTAGTAGAAGTAGAGTTCTGTGTCCATTCAGCAGTACCTGCATTTGTGTTGCGAGTTTGTCCTGTAACAGAAAAGGACAAAACAAATACAATTAGAAAAGATAGGATAACTTTTTCCATGATTCATTTTTTTTAGTTGAGCAAAATATTGAAGAATAATTCATCTAAAAGGCAAAGGATAAATGTTGAAGTGCGAATAGTAGTTATGGGTATTGAGCTACTATATCCTTGAGTAATTTTGACTTTTGTCGCCTGGGGGCTAGGAATAAATCCAATTATATTTATTCCTCTTCTGTACCTTTTGTTCTTCATTGTTTTATTGTATTTATTATCAATTCTCACATTAAATGATTAATCACACGGATGTGATTTATTTATTCATTTAGCATGTTGGCTTTGATTTTAGTTGAGGACAAAAGGGACGCTGTGCAGTTTTATAATCATTTACTGCTATAAGTATATAAACTGTATGTCAAACAATATTCTTGGTTATATGCCAGGGACGTATCAATACAAAAAAATAAGGGTTTCCAATTAGATTCGTCCATTGTAAAATATTAATCGTTTTATGTTTGGAAAGATATGAAAAGATTAGTAATCAGGTGTATATGGTTTTTCTTTTTTCGGCGAAGCGTCTAAATTTTAGTTAAGCGGTCTTTTTTTATTTTAAACGAGTCGTTTTAAATGTTAAGTGATTTATGAAATGATGAAATTTAGATGTAAGTGGATATTAATTTTTGATTTTTGCCGATAAAAGACGTTTAATTTAATTCAGAAGAGAAGAAAAATTGGGGAATATAAAAAGTTCTTGGTTTTCTATATTCCGAGTTGTTATTGCAATAATATATGTGATTATTTAATAGTACCTTTTAGTAAAGAATTGTTTATTGAACAAAGCTCTGATTTTCTTGTAACGGAAAGTGATCTTAATACCGTTGAATCAGAAATATTCCACCAAGGAGTAGCACTATTCCGGCAATGCGTCCGGCAGAAATGGGATGTGTTACCAATCCAAAGAAACCAAAATGGTCGATGATTGATGCAGCAATTAACTGTCCGGCAATGGAAGCTGCCAAAACAGTGCTAACACCAATTTTTGGAATAAAAAAGATGACCGATGAGACAAAGATGGCCCCCAGCATTCCTCCTGCAAATAAATACCAGGGAGCTGTTTTTACATGTCCCCAGTCTGGGATTTGCGTTTTGAAGATAAAGTTTAACGCCAGCAAGCAAATAAAACCTACCAGAAAATTTGTTAGCGCTCCTTGCAACGGGTGCTTTAGAAAGGTAGTTAGCTGGGTGTTAATACTCCCCTGGATGGCGAGGATGCAGCCAATAACCAAAACAATTGTTGTGTAAAGTACTTTCATTTTAAGGTATTTTGCTTGCAAGTTTAAACATATCCTTCAACATATAGTTTATGCTTTCGAAAATATATATCATAGATTTAATCGTTCCCTAAATTTTGTGTCTCTGAGAAAAAAAATGTGTACCTCTGAATTGGGTTAGATATTTTTTATTCGGTCAACCAAATCCTTGTGAATTTCGGGTCGGGCTACCAAAAGTTGACTGGTTTTTCCATCCCAGGCATTTCCCTGCCAGTCGGTAAAAAGGCACCCGGCTTCTTTGGTAATAGCCATTCCTGCTGCAAAATCCCAAAGTTCATCGCCAATACAGATAAAAGCATCTACAGCACCTGTTGCAACATAACAAAGTTCAATAGCTGTAGTTCCTAACTTTAATGTATTGTATGAAGATGCTGTTGCTGCCGCAAATTTTTTGAATTTATCTCGGTGGTTTTCATCATACCCGTGGTTTAAGAAAAGCATCGGTATATATTCGGTATCAAATTCAGGTTGCTCAATCTTTTCACCGTTACAAAAAGCGCCTCCACCTTTTGTTGCATAATATTCATTTTTACTGATTGCATCAATAATAACGCCAACCAGCGATTCTTTCCCTTTCATTAAGCCTACAGAAACACCAAAGAATGGCAGAGAGCGGGCAAAATTATTGGTTCCATCCAGCGGGTCGATAACCCAAGTCGGACCTGTTGATTCTCCTGAATAACCACTCTCCTCACTTAAAACACCATATTCTGATTCTGTGTTTAAAACGTCAAGAATAGCTTTTTCTGCAGCTAAATCAGTATCGGTTACAAGACCTTTGGCACCACCTTTTACGCGGGCATTCGAAGTTTGTCCAATTCTTTTTCTAATTTCTTTTGCTCCTGCACGCGCTGCTTTGAGTGCTATTTCTAAATCTGTGGAAAGATGGTTTTTCATATTGTAGTTCAATGAAATTTAAGATGTAAGTTTCTGGTAATTCTGCTATTTTCGTTTTCAGGATGCGAAAATTACACAGAAACATAACTTCTTACCTGATTCAGCTAAATCAATACGAGTTCTTTACCTAAACTTAAATTTCCGGTGCATTTTTTAGTAAATACTCTTCAGCTTCTAAATTCCATAATCCTTTGGTTTTGGCTACCAATTTTGCCAATTCTGAATAAAACGGTTCTTCTTTGCCTTTTTCTTCAAAATCAGCAATAGCTACTAACGGCAGGTTTTTGTGCGTGTAAATAAGCTTCTTTCCTCCCGGGATGTTGGGAAGGTTTAATGTTGTTTCAGGTACTGTATTTAATCCGCCAACGTGGGTAATAAGCCCGGCTGGATCCAATCCCTTGCTCATAATGTCCAATGCTTCTACCATGTCGTCATTATTTCCTCCGGAAGTTCCTACAATATGTGTGTAGGCATAATGTACATTGTAGAAATTTAGTTTTGCAGAGAATTCTGTATTGGCTGGGCCGGCAAAAAAGTTTAAACATCCGTCGTGCCCTAGAATTGCATCAGCCTGTTCGACCACCGGAGCTACCGGAGCAAATACAAAAACATCGTCGTACCCGCCGCCGGAAATCTCTTTTAATGCTGCTACCGGGTTTTCTGTATCTCCTGTATTTAAGTATATCAGTTCAATACCGTTTTCCTTTGCCCATTCAGGAGGGAAGATTTCAGCGGCTCGATCGAGGCGATCTTGTGCGATATCTGTAACCACAAGTAGTGATGGTTTTCGTTCTTTTCTGTTAATTACAAAGTTAATTGCGGCTAGTCCCATGGGGCCAACTCCAGCAAGTATTGCCATTTTTCCACCTTGTTTTATTTCCATTTGGTGAATGTAGGAGCCGGGGCGAGTATGATAGTTGGCGTGCATGGCACCAATTACGCAGCTTAATGGCTCCGACAGCGATGCCGGATAAAAACCGGGGCCATTGTATACCAAAAGGCAATTTTGTATCATCACATCGTTTGGGATTACCACATAAGTAGCGTCGCCACCAATGTGGCGATATGAATAACCCGGTGCACTGAGAATCCCAACTGGCCCATTTTCATAATAGATAGCAGGCTGGATAGAAAACTTTTGGCCTGCTTCAAATTTATGTTGCCATTTTGTGCCTACCTCCACAATTTCACCGGCAAATTCATGCCCGATAATTACGGGATTTTCGGCAGTATCGTTTGGAACACGTTTGTGGTCTGTTCCCTGGGTTGCCGCTTTATAGCTCGACATGCAGATGCTGTCGGAAACTACTTTTGCAAGGATCTCGTCTTCTTTGATTTGCGGAAGTTCAAATTCTTCTAATCGCAAATCTTTTTTTCCATATAATCGTACTGCCTTTGTTTTCATATCTTTTTTAGCTTCTTATGCCAGTTTTGAGTTGCTGGCTTGTTCTAATTTGTGTTTTTTAATGGGACTCCTATAATTATCGAGTCAGTCGTTTGTGTCTATTTTAACATATTCTGGCCACCCGTTACAGGTACGGCCTGCCCTGTTTCATATTCCTGTTCAATGACATATAGAATTGCTTTTGACACGTCTTCAGCTGTACATCCCCTGCCTGCAGGAACCTGTGCTTCATAAAACGCTTTAACATCGGCAATGGTTTTGGCATTCGGGACTTTTCCCGCTTTCAGGTATTGTACAAATAGTCCGTTTACAGGATCGCTCCAAAGTGGCCCGTCAAAAAAGTTTCCGGGGCAAATGGAGTTTACCTTAATATTAAAAGGCATCAATTCCAACGCAAATGATTGGGTTAGGCCGATACCTCCAAATTTCCCTCCGGCATAAGCAAAGTTTTTGTTGCTGCCTTTTAATCCCGATTTTGAGTTGATTTGGATGATATCCATGTAGTAACCAGGTTTTACTGAGCTTTGCATTTTCATTACCGGCTGAGCATATTTGGCGCAGAGAAAATACCCTGTGTAATTTACCTTGGTCATTAGCTCAAAAGTTGCCTGATCCATTTCATCCAAGCTTCCTGCTCTTAATATTCCTGCATTGGAGATCATGGCATCCAGTCCACCAAAATGCAGTACCGTTTTTGAAATTAATTCTTTTACTGATTCGCCTTCCGAAACATTTACTTTTAAAAAGTGTGCTTTGTTTTTTGTTTTTCCGGAATTTAATTGTTCCGCAAACGCCAGCCCTTTTTCCTCATTTAAATCGGCTACAATAATATTTGCCCCCTGGCTGTGAAGAATATCGGCAATGCCAGCACCAAAACCTTGTGCTGCTCCGGTAACTATAATAACTTTATTTTCCAGCCGGCCAGTTGGTTTTCCGCCAAGCGATATTTTTTTTCGGTAGTTTTCTACTTCCCAGCTTTCAATAAATGCTACCTGTTCCGCAGTCATTGGATGTTGCCCGCCAAAGTTTTCTGATAGGTTACTGATTTGGCAGAAATCATTTACAATGTCATGTAAATAACTCACCGAAACAGCTGAGTCTTCGGCAGCAACTGCACCTTCATTTTGAATGAAAATAATTTTTGGTGTTACGCCACGGCGTGTTTTGAACTCAGTTATTTTTTCTTTTGCTTCGGCTATAATCGATTCCGTAGAAGTTGTGTTTTCAATAAAAAGATATTCCGACATACAATATACCATCTGGTCGGGATTGAACGGACGGGAAATGCCTTTCTCGAAACTTTCTTTGGAAGTTATATAATTGGCAATCCAGTTACTATTAAATGCAGTAGCAACTTTTAATTTTTCTTCGGAAAGTAACATGCGTATTGCTGGCAAAACTTCAGTTATTTTCTCAGATGTAGGAATTTCTGTTTCATGGGGAAAAGCTGAAAAAGTGCTTTTTAGTTTTGATTCAATACCTGCATAAATGCCATTAATTTCATCAATTGAATTGGCTGCAACAAAAATACCATGATTTTGAATTAGAACAATCTTTGGATCTCGGGCAAATTTTACATTGTATTTTGCAATTTCATCAGCAATTACTTTAAATAAAATGTAGCCAGGGTCGCAGTATGGAACATAAAGTGCTTCATCTCCAAAAATTTCTTTTGATTTTTCCGCTGCCAGGTTGCTGCACATCAATCCGTTTACAAGTGTTGAATGCGTATGCACCACAAAATTGTAACTAAAAAGATTATGTAACGAAGTCTCAACCGACGGGCGTAATCCCGAATCCGGGTCTATTCTTGCATTTAGAAGTGCACTTTTTACCTGCTCTTCCCTTGTGTTTGAATCTGTTGAAAAAGTACCGGTGGTAATTTCGTTTAGTTTTTTGCGATCGAGAACGCAAAATCCGTTTTCATCAATATTTCCGAGACTAATGCCACTTGCTTTTATCCAGAGGTGTTCGTCATTCTTAAACGATGTGTTTCCGCCACCGGCAATTACGTACTCTTTTTTTTGCCCGTAAAAGCGCGAAACTTCTATTAAATCTGTTACTCCCTGATTCATGATTTTTATTTTTTTATCTCTGTGCTGGTCTGTATATCCCGTATGTGTTTTTTTCATATAAGGGAATATCGTTTTTGCTTCGTTAAACGGCAAGGAACTTTTCAATTACTGCTTTTCCAAGCGCTGCAAAATATTTTTTTTCGGTGGATTTTGCTTTTGTTCCTTTTAAATAGCCTTCTTTGCCATTGGCAATTAAATACTGGTGTGCTGCTATTATGGCTGCTCCTTCGTAGTTTATATTTTTTAGTTCTTCATCAAGTTCAATCCCTCCTCCGCAGCTTAATTTTATAGGATCGAGTTGAGGGGTATTATGCTCGCTTCCAAAAGTGATAACAAAACCGTTATTGTTAAAGAAGGTTACAAAGTCTTTTAGTATTTGGTAATTGTTTCTTCCGGGGATTAGTTCAATGGAGAATACATCATTTTCGATAAGTTTTGCCAACAGTTTTTCTTTGTCTTCCTCATAGTCGGTAAAATTGCCATTTCCAAAATCGAGTAAAACCGGGTAGCAAGGAATACCTCCTGCATCTATGATAATTTCTTTTACTTCATCCAGCGAAAGAAAGGCTTTTGGATCTTCAGGAACGAAAGCAACACCTCCTGCTTTTAACAGATTTCCACGGATTTCATTTTCGAGTGCGGCAACATTATCAATGGATGATTTCACTTCTTTGCCTGAGAAGATTTTTTGTAGAAGGGCATTTCTTCCATCGGCTGTCGTTTCTTTTTCGAAAACAGCAATTCGTATTGCCTGAGCAATATGTCTTTCGCGAAACAGGTTTTTAGCCAACTTGCTTTGCAGTATTTTTGGATTAAATTGGAGGTCGATATTGTTTTCAGCCAGAAAAACATTTAGCTTTTCTACCATATCGTAAGTCTGGCGATTACTTTCTTCCTGCAGTTTTTTGACTTTTTTTAAAGAGGATTCACTCATTTGCGCAGGTTGTCGTAACCCTTTTCCACTAAAATACGTCCGCCCGGGGTTACTAGGGTCGTTTACCCGCACACCGGCTTCTTGCAAATCGTTTTGCAAAGCCATGAATTCAATGTTGAAAAGCGGAAAGATTTTATGTTTTTGTGCCTGTTCTGCAAATTCATCGTAACCATCGGTTGTGTAAAAATCGTTAATGCCTAAAATCGCCACGTGTTCATCTTTTGCCATTTTAAAAGGCTGCTCAACTGCTGAAAAAGCACTAAAAGAGTGGGGTGTGTGAATATGCCCATTGATGTCTGGTGCTGGTTTCTTTGGTTGCTTTTTATACCATTCCAATAATTCTTCCGCTTTCGGAAAGCTTGTAAATATGCTGTTCATGTTTTTGTTTTTCAAAGTCTTAATTTTTCTGTAATATTCCTCTTATATGGAGTTCTGTCATTTTTATTTTATGTCCAGGCTCTGAAAATGAAACAGAGAAATTATTTCAGTTAGTAATACAATTACAAAATAATAAAAGTGAATGAGACCTGCCGTCCTTTGGTATCCTGTTTTTTGACGATAGTATAAATTGGGGATGATTTTTTTTGACATAATCCACTAGCGGTTTTAGTGTTAGCCTCGTGATTACTTTTTTTGTTCCGGGTAGTCAGAATTTTGCTTATTCAATATCAGTTTTTATTTCGCAGAAATACAGTGTTTTATGTTTGTGTGCAAGTGGCGGTCTGTTGTATTTTTATAAAAAAATAAATATTGAAAAGAGATGTACAACGAGGTATCCATAAATTATTATTCCAGTATAAAATCACTGGTTACTCCTGAAAATTTCAGGAGAATTAAGAAAAGATTATCAAAAGATTCTAATGAGCGACTGGAAGCTTTTTGGAGTTTTATTGTTGCTGGTTATCCGGTTGATTTTGCGATGGAGAATTATCAACAATTGCATGCATTCTTAAAAAATAAGCCCATCGGTTATTCTGAAGCGCTTACTACTTTTTCTGTTTATCCGGGATTATCAGGGGGTATTTATATTACCAAAACCAAATGGTACGAGTTGAACTAAGTTAAAAGTAGCGTATTTGTCGATCTTGTAATTTCATAAGGAGATTTTCTTCCTTACTTTTCTCTCCTGTTTTCGGGAAATATAAATTCAGATAAAACTTTTTTTACAAAACCTCCCGCCTTTTAATTTGTTAAGCAGTTTAAATAACTGAATAGACAAATGAGTAAAACTATATTAATGCTTGCATCTGCATTGCTTGCTTTGGCGGTTGGTATTGGTGCTTTTGGGGCACACGGTTTAAAAGCACATATTTCAGACGATATGATGCAGGTTTATAAAACCGGCGTTGAGTATCACTTTTATCATGCATTGGGATTGTTATTCATCGGGGTATTATCTATTACCATGCCATCGGGGCTTCTTAACTGGTCGGCTATTTTACTTAGCATTGGTATCGTTCTGTTTTCAGGGAGTTTGTATGTGTTAGCAGTGTCTGGTGTAAAATGGGTTGGGGCAATTACCCCGTTAGGTGGAGTTAGTTTTATTGCTGGCTGGATTTTACTTTTTGTCGCGGTTTGGAGAAAGATGCCTTTGTAAGAAGTAAATTTGTTAACAGGTACTAAATGATTTGTTACGGGATATTAAAAATTAGTTTAGGCGGTAGAAGGAAATGGATTTTTCTGTACTATTGCAGCTATTCAGTTACGATTTAAATTTTAGAGTTTTGACTAGACTATTCATTAATATTCAAAAGATAATTCGGGTATTTGTTATATTTATTTTATTCCCCATTGTTGGTCGTTCTCAATATATAAATACCGATTCATTGGTTTTTGTGCCTGGGTATTCACAACCATTGACAATAAATCAGGTTGACTCAATTAATAACCAAAAGGAGGAAGGCAAATTACCTTTTTTTGCTCGGTTTTTGGTTCCTGGTTGCAGGGGGCATGTTATAAGTCGGTTTGGCCCACGTTCGGGGCGCATGCATTACGGAACTGATATAAAGATGAGTAAAGGAGATACTGTCTTTGCTGTATATGATGGTGTTGTTACTCGTTCCAGCTATTATTATGGTTTTGGGAATTTAATTATACTTAAACACGAGAATAGTGTGGAAACTTATTATGCTCATCTTTCGAAGTTGTTAGTTGATAACGGAGCCTGGGTGAAAAAAGGGGAGGCTATTGGTTTGGCCGGCTCTACGGGAAGGGCAACTACAAGTCATTTACATTTTGAAATTCATGAAAAAGAGCGGGCTTTTGATCCTGAGCTGGTATTTGATTTTGGAAAACAGATAGTACGCGGAAGTGCTGCTGGTACTGAGTCGCTGGCTGATTTGCATCGCGAATTAAAACCTAAAGGATATTCCAATAAAATAGCTGTGCCGGAATTTTATAAAGTTCGTCCCGGGGATTCTCTTTGGGTAATCTCACGCAAGTTTAAAACATCTATTAAGGAAATTTGTCGCTTAAATAGCATCGCAGAAAATACTATTCTGCAAGTAGGCCAACCTTTGAAATTATACTAAAAAAATCCGGCTCCTTTCGAAACCGGATTTTACTGTAACAAAGCACTGAAAAGTATATTCCAATTTACTATTTAATTGGAAGTCAATAATTAGATTCCTTTGGCATTTCTGTCAAGTTGTTCTTCTTCGGTAAAGTCATTTGCAGGAGTATGTCCTGCAAGCGGAACAATTCTTTCATGAATAGCATCAATAATCCATTCTGGTTGTGGAAAGAAGTAGTCTTCCAGCTCGTGAGCAGGAGTAATCCAGTTTCGCGAACCTACTACAATTGGTGGCGCATCCAGATAGTCGAAAGCAAGTTCTGTAATGTTTGATGCCAAATCACGCAGGAATGAGCCTCTGCCGGAAGCGTCTCCTGAAATAATAATCCGTCCGGTCTTTTTGATTGATTCAATAACCAGATCATAATTAAACGGGACCAGTGACCTTGCATCAATTACTTCAGCAGAGAAGTTGTATTTTTCTTCCAACGTTTTAGCGGCTTCAAGAGCCCTGTACAAGGTTGCGCCAATGGTTAATATGGTGATGTCGTTTCCATCCTTTTTAATATCTGGTTCGCCAAACGGAATTTCGTAATAGCTTTCGGGAACGCCACCTTCATGGAACTGTTCTCCAATGTCGTAAATGCGCTGGCTTTCAAAAAATACAACAGGATCTGTTCCTTGTAGAGCGCTGTTCATTAATCCTTTTGCATCGTATGGTGTAACCGGGAAAACAACTTTTAATCCGGGAATATGAGCTGCCAGTGCAGTCCAGTCCTGCGAGTGTTGTGCTCCATACTTCGAGCCAACAGAAACACGGATGGTAACCGGCATTTTTAAAACATTGCCACTCATGGCCTGCCATTTTGGAAGTTGGTTAAATACTTCATCGCCGGCACGACCTAAAAAGTCGCAATACATAATTTCCGGGATAACACGGCCTCCGCACATCGCATAACCAATAGCTGTTCCTACAATAGATGCTTCTGAAATAGGGGAGTTGAAAAGTCTGTGGTAGGGCAGGGCTTCTGTTAATCCGCGGTAAACGGCAAAGGCTCCTCCCCAGTCGCGGTTTTCTTCTCCGTAAGCAATTAATGTTGGGTCTTTGTAAAAACGGTCGACGATGGCTTCAAAAATACCATCGCGCAATCCATATGTTTTTATCTTGGAAAATGGTTTCCCATCCTTATCAAGCATAAACCGTTCTTTGTTAGCCAGTTGTTTTACCCTTGGGTTTTCTTCCATCGGATGATTAACTTCCGGTTCACGGTCTTCCATTCTTTCCAATGACTGGTTGCTGAACATCATTTCTCCAATCAGGTTCGGATATTTTTTCATATCCATATGTGGCGAAACTTCATCGTCAATAGCCAGTTTTAATGAATTGGTTATGGTGTCTACTGTCTTATTTTTAATGGTTTCCAGTTCCTTTTCTGTTGCGATTCCATTTTGAACCAGTTCATTTCCGAACCAAACAATCGAGTCTTGTTTTTCCCAGGCTTCAACTTCTTCTTTTGAACGGTAGGAAGAAGCATCGGAAGGAGAGTGACCACTGTAACGGTAGGTTAATACATCAAGTAATACCGGACCTCTTTTTTCCTCCAGAATTTTCATTTTTCGTTTATAGGCATCGATTACTGCCAGCGGGTTGTAGCCATCTACACGCTCTGCATGCATTTGGTCTTTATTTAGTCCTGCACCAATACGGGCTGCTATTTCGTAACCCATGGTTTCTCCACAAGTTTGTCCTCCCATACCGTATTGGTTATTCATAATATTTATAACAAGAGGTAATCCTCCTTTCATATCTCCTTCCCAAAGTTCGGTGAATTGATCCATCGTGGCAAATGTAAGTCCTTCCCAAACCGGGCCGCAAGCCATTGACGCATCGCCGATATTGGCAACTACAATTCCTTTTTTGCGGTTTACTTTTTTATATAAAGCAGCACCTACTGAAATATCTCCCGAGCCTCCAACAATAGCATTGTTAGGATATACGCCGAATGGGGTGAAAAATGCGTGCATGGATCCCCCCAGCCCTCTGTTAAAACCGGTCTCTCTGGCAAAAATTTCAGCCAGGGTTCCGTATATTAGAAATTTAATTGCCAATTCTTTTGTTGTGCCTTTGTGTCCGGCTTTTACCGGGGCAAGTGTTTTTCCATCAAAATGGCTTTCCATGATGCTTTCCAATGTGGCATCATCTAATTTGGAAATGGCAGATAATCCCTTGGCTAAAATTTCGCCATGGCTCCGGTGTGAACCAAAAATAAAGTCTTCAACGCCCAGATTGTAGGCCATACCAACAGCAGCAGCTTCCTGTCCGATGGAAAGGTGAGCCGGGCCGGGATGATTATATGGAATTTCATTGTATTCACCCCTGGTTTTGATGAGGTTTAGCATGGTTTCGAATTCACGAATTACAACCATGTCATGAAAAATGCGTAGAAAATCTTCTTTGGAAAAGTTTTCTTTTTCTTCTTCAACCGTTTTATTATACTGGTTGATTGGAATCGGTTTAAATTCCAGTTGTTTTGGTTTCCTGACTTCCTCAGGGTTTATAAATTGTACTTTTGGCATCGTATTGAGTTTAAAAATTTCTAGTTTAAGTTATAATGAAAGCATCTCAATTTGTTTCTTAATTTCAGCCAGGAATAGTGTAGCTTCGCCTCCATCCAGGGCTTGATGATTGTAAGTCAATGATAGTCCCATCATCGGAACAAAACCGTATACACCATCTTCGATTTCTTTCGGGCGGGGAATAATGGTACAAACGCCCAGTATGGCGGTTTGCGGCAAGTTAATTACAGGGGTGAACATTTCAACTCCGTAATTGCCTAAGTTGGAAACAGTAAAAGTAGCTGCAGCCGGATTTATCAAGTCAGGATTTACATTTCCTGTGCGTGACTGCATCGCCAACTGTTGTAACTGATACGATAGTCCGGTGATTGAAAGATCGTCTGCATTCTGAAGAGCAGGCACCATTAATCCGCGTTCTGTATCAACAGCCAGTCCGAGGTGTACTTTTTTGAACCACTTCATTTTATCGCCAAGGTAGTGTGTGTTTACCTGAGGGAACTTTTCAAGCGCACGAATAACTGCATAACAAACCAGATCGTTGATCGTTACATTTTGTTTTACAGTGCCTTCGTTGTAATCCTTTTTAAATTTCTTCCTTAGTTTTAGTATTTGCCTTGCATCGGCGCTAAGATGATGTGTTAACTGTGCTGAATTCTGTAATGACTGGTGCATGGCATTGGCAATCAATTTGCGGATGTTGGGAATGGATTTTATCTCAAAATCAACACCCGACTCCAGTATTATTGCCGGTTTAGCTGGAGCAGCAGCTACTGGCTGCGTTTTTTGTTCAGCAGGTTTGGTTGCTGGTTGTACTGTTGCGGAAGGTTTTTCCTGTTTGGCAGCTTCCTTTATATCGCGGGCAATTACCCTGCCGTGCGGGCCGGAGCCTTTTATTGATTGGATGTCAACTCCTAATTTTGCTGCCATGTTTTTCGCCAATGGAGAAATACGAATGCGTTTGTCTGAAGATGTTTCTTCCATCTCAAATTCAATTACCTTTGGCGATTCTTCAATCATTTGTTTTTCAGGTGTTTCTTCCGGTGTTGTGTCGTTGCCAGGCTTAAATTCATCTATTGATTCACCTTCTTTGCCAATTACTGCTACATTTGTTAGTACTGGTATTTCATCGCCCTCTTCAAAAAAAGTTGCGAGTAAAATACCTCCTTCCTTTGCTTCTTCTTCAAAAGATGCTTTATCGGTTTCGTATGAGAAAAGAATATCGCCTTCGCTCACTTCTTCTCCTACCGATTTATACCACTGCCCCAAAATGCACGATTCAACAGATTGTCCTTGCCGGGGCATTAAAACAGGTATTGCCATATTTTATTGGTTTATTATAAAGTTTAACTTGTTAATACAAATTTATTTAGTTGTTTTAATGTAATATGTTGATATACAGAAAAAATATAACGTATTTTAAATTTGTGGTGTAAAAATATATTTTATAACTTGTATTAACAAGTTGTTCTGTGTATTTTAAAAATTTTTTAACTTTGTGGCATGGAAAATATTCCGCAATACCGTCAGTTATATGAATTGCTTCGGAAACATATTCTAACCGGAGTATATCAGGAAGGAAGTTTGCTCCCGTCGGAGAATGAACTATGTGCAGTACACAATATGACCAGGCCAACGGTGCGGCATGCGCTTGATTCGCTGGTGAAAGATGGTTTGATTCTGAAAAAACAGGGAAAAGGCAGTATTGTGCGCAATCCACCTCAAAATATAGGTATATTATCTATTGCAGGAACGGCTTCAGCTATTGGAGTTCGTTACCTGAAAACGGACATTTTGCAAAAACCGGTTATTCGTTCCTGGCCAGAACCATTTCCTTTTGAACTTTCTGAATTGGAAAACGAGGCTGGTTGTATATACATGGAGCGATTGCGCTTCGTGAAAAATGAACCTGTTTTTTATGATATTAACCACCTTCCAAATTTATATTTGCCACGGATTGCCAGTCGCTCGTTTGAGAACAAATCATTGTTTGAAACATTACGTAAGCACTATCAAATCGAAATTTTAGGAGGCGAACAAAAACTGAAAGCGATAAAGCCGGATGGAAATATTCGGCGGCTGCTTAAATTAAAGTCGGGGCAACCCGTGTTACATGTTGAGCGAAAACTTTATACAAACAAAGAGAATTTTGCTATTTATTCTACCATTTATTTTAACTCAACAAAACATGCCATTTTTGGTACTTTTTAATTGACCCCGATTTCCTGTTTTTTTTGTTATTTCGCTAATTTATACAACAAAATGTTTTTATCCTTTTTAATTAATTTTACTTTTGTTGGCAATTTTTTTGAAAGTTCTCATTCACAGTAGTTTCCAATAGCAGTTGTTATTACAAGAGAAAAATAGGTGGAATGTATGATGAGAAGAGCTTTCTGACTGAAGTAGAAATTAATTCAGGATACTTGTATGATAGAAATAGCTGAACTCCCCGAAGCAGTAAATATAAAAGGACAAAAGGCCACTTTTGTGAATGAAAAATACGGGGAGCATCCAAAGAATAATTTTGATATTTGGCTGGCCAATTCGGATAAGCCAACTCCTTTGGTAATTTATATTCACGGTGGAGGATTTATCGGAGGTGACAAATCGAAATATTACGCATCAGAAGATATGGTGCGGTTTCTTGACGCCGGTGTTTCGGTTGCTGTTATTAACTACCGTTTTATGTATGAGGCTCCTTATGGAATTAGAGCTAGTCTGGCCGACTCGAAATATTGTCTGCAATATATTCGCTATAACGCTGAAAAGTACAATATAGAAAAAAACCGCATTGCATGTTCAGGAGGGTCTGCAGGAGCTGGTACTGCCTTGTGGCTTGCATTTTCTGATGATATGGCTGACTCTGAAAATAAGGATCCTGTGTTGTGTGAATCAACTCGTTTAACGTGTGCAGGGGCTTTTGCAACACAAGCTACTTACGATATTTTTTTATGGGACGAAATTATTGGATTACCTCCGGAAAAGTCAGCGGCAGACCTGGAAGGAATTGCGCGGGCCTTTGGTTTGAAATTTAGTGAAAATATTAATCTTTGGGAGCAAACTGAAATTAGAGAAGATCTCAACTTTTTGGGAAAAATGACAAAGAATGGTGCCCCGTTTTTTGTGCATAATAAACAAGCCGGTGGTATGCCAACCAATGAAGACGAATTGCATCATCATCCGTTGCATGCAAAAGCGTTAAAAGATAAGGCAGAGCAGGTGGGGCTGGAAGCTATTGTGTATGCTCCGGAAATAGGAATTGTAGATCCGTCGGGGAAGGATCTTGTTGAATTTTTTCTGGAAAAATTGAAGGTTGCTTCTACGTAAATATCTTTCTTAATTGATTTTGTCATATCTACTATTCAGTAATGAATAGGATAGGTAGCCTTGTGTGAAAAACTTTCAAAATAGCATAAAAATATTCATCTTTGCAGCCGATAAAAAAGTTGATAACTAAAAGAATACGATGAAAGTTTTAAAATTCGGTGGCACCTCGGTTGGTTCGCCTGAAAACATGAGAGCGGTAATGAATTTAATTACCGACGGAGAGCAAAAAATTGTCGTTTTATCTGCCATGTCGGGAACGACAAATGCATTGGTTGAAATCGCTAATTATCTAAATAAGAAGAATAAAGATACAGCCCGTATTTTTATTGGGAAGTTGGAAACTAAATATAAAAAGGTTGTTGCTGATTTATATAAATCAGAAGAAATTCAAAAACAGGGACTACGAGTTTTAAAGGAGTGTTTTAATACAATAAAATCATTTACTTCCGGGAAATTTACCCAGGTAGGTGAAAATACGATTGTTGCACAAGGGGAAATGATTTCAACGCAACTTTTTGCTTTGCTAATGAAGGAGAACGGATACAGTGTAAAATTGCTGCCGGCTCTGGATTTTATGCGTATTGACGAAGATAAGTCAGCGGATCAAAGTGCCATTCGGAAAAACCTAAAAAAAATACTTAGCAAAACAGAGGACGCTGATTATTATATAACACAGGGATTTATTTGTTTGAATACCGACGATGAAATTGACAATCTGCAACGCGGAGGTAGCGATTATACTGCGTCGTTAATTGGCGCTGCAATAGAAGCGGATGAAATTCAGATATGGACAGATATTGACGGTTTTCATAACAACGATCCCCGTTTTGTGGAAAATACGAAAAAGATTGAACAACTTTCTTTTAATGAAGCAGCAGAACTGGCTTATTTTGGAGCAAAGATTTTGCATCCGCATACCGTTTTGCCTGCTCGTGTCCATAACATTCCGGTACGTTTGAAAAATACAATGAACCCTTCTGACAGTGGGACACTTATTACTGCTGAATCTGATGGTTCAGGAATAAAAGCTGTGGCAGCAAAAGATGGGATAACTGCTGTGAAAATTCGTTCCGGACGAATGTTTATGGCATATGGTTTTCTGAAAAATATTTTCGAGATTTTTGAAAAATATAAAACCCCCATTGATGTAATTTCAACATCAGAAGTAGCTGTTTCTCTTTCCATCGATAATGTTACAAAATTAAAAGAAATACATGCTGAATTGGATCGGTTTGGAACCGTAGAGATTGACCATGATTTGACTATAATTTGTATTGTTGGTGATATTATTCAGGAAGAAAAAGGTTTTGCATCGAAAGTGTTTCATGCCCTTGATGGAATCCCTATCCGCATGATTTCATATGGTGGCAGTCGTCACAATATTTCTGTTCTGGTTCCTACTTCAAGGAAAAGAGAAACACTCCGCGCTTTGAGTGATAATTTGCTGGGGCACTGCAAATAAAAATTATTAGAACAGTTAGTGGCCGTTTGGCTGCTACTGTTCAATGTTTAATTTGAAGATTTCGCCAGCTTCATACCTGGATGTAAGTATTATCTTGAATTTTGTTTTCAGTGGAGTAATTTCGTTTAATGCAATTTCCGGAGTATTGTTTTCTTTTGAAAGATGGCTAAGAAATACACATTCCAGCTGAGGTCCCGCATGATCGTTCAAAAGATTGAAAGCCTGTTTGTTTGAAAGGTGTCCATATTCCGAGGCTATTCTCCTTTTTAAAATATATGGATAACTGCCTTCCCAAAGCATTTTTTCGTCGTAATTGGTTTCCAGAAACAATACGTTGCATTTTTCCAGTTGCGAGAGTACATTTTCGCAAGGTTCCCCAATATCAGTGAAAACACCCACATTTTTCCCTTTGTATTCAACTCTGAAAGAGCAGGGGTCGGCAGCATCATGGTTCTTCAGAAAAGAGAAAACGGAAATCTCTCCCACCTTTATTTCAGAATCAGGAACGAAGAAGCGGGGATAATCAGGACGAATGTTTTTATAAGCCGCATTGTGGGTTTTAGCCGTAATGTAAACCGGAACCTGCAGTCGTTTGGAAAATACCCTTGCCCCCCGGAGGTGATCACTGTGCTCATGCGAAATAAAAACAGCCTTAATTTTTTCAGGGGCCAGATTCCTTGTTTTCATACGAAGCAAAATTTGCTTGCACGAAATTCCGGCATCTATTAAAATGGCATCTTTTTCATTACCAATATAATAACAGTTTCCATTGCTCCCCGATGCAATTGCGCAGATTTCCAGCATTTTCCCCCTCTTTTTTGTGACGCGCGAAGGTAGTTATTTTTTGGCTGAAATGCGGTAGCTTCCATTTTCAAACTGGAATAAATTTCTCGACATTTCCATATGATGAACCTTCGATTGTGTAGCGACAGTTTTATTGTTTATGCGTAGTTGAGATGACTCCGGCGGAATCAAAACCAATGCCTCATTGTTGTGTGGAAAAGTTTTGTTATTTTACCAATTTAGAAATTGCCCTGAACTCTGGTGCACCAGCGGTGCGTGTTAGTTCAAACAAAATTGATTCACAGGAAGTCATCATTATTCCTTCAAAGCGGAACCGCTCTTTAGCTATTTCGATGCTTTCTTTAACACGTGAAGAAACACAATCCATAACTACAACCGGATTAATTCCGGCTTCTTTTAAGTCCACTGCGGTTTGTAAAACGCAAACATGCGACTCAATTCCGCAAATGATTACGTTTTTTGCCCCTACTTCTTTTAGTTTTGCTGCAACCGTTGGTTCGTCGCAACAACTAAAATCTTTCTTCTCAATGTATTCAAAATTTGGAATTGTTGCTGTTATTTCAGGAATGGTTTCGCCTAATCCTTTCGTGTATTGCTGGGTAACAATGGTTCGTATTGATAATTCATTTAAGCCGTTTAATAATGTAGTGCAATTTTTCAAAAGTGCCTCTTTCTCATACATTACAGGAAATAATCTTTCCTGCATGTCAATAACCAGTCCAATAGTGTTTTCTTTTGTAATTCGCATAATATTATTTTTCTAATCCATTCTTTTTTGCTTCCATTAACTGTACCCTTGCCTGTAGTCTCGATTTGTCGCCCAGGTAACCTCCGTGGTGTCTCTTGGCGTATTCCTCATTTGTAAAACCAATTTTATTCATCAAAGATACAACAAGTGCATCGCCAATCACTGTCATTACAGTTGTTGATGTTGTTGGTGAAAGTCCCAGCGGGCAAACCTCGTCAGGGTTTCCGGTATAGATAAAAGCATCAGCCGTTTTTGCCAGCGGCCCTTCCGGGTTTCCCGAGATAACAATTAGAGGAAGGTTTTTGTATAGGTTGTCAGCCAGCTCTACTAGCTCAATAATTTCGCGTGTTTTTCCTGAATTGGAAATGAGTAACAGCGCATCGTTTTCCTGAAGTACGCCTAAGTCACCATGTTGTGAATCGCTGGGGTGGAGAAAAACTGCCGGAGTTCCGGTGGAGCTAAAAGTAGTTGCAATGTTTAAGGCAATTTGCCCTGCTTTTCCCATTCCACTGGCTACCAGTTTTCCTTTTTTTATATGAACCCGCTCGTAAATTAATTCAATGGCTTTTACGAAGTCATCTTCTACGGGGATGTTTTGAATCGCCTCTGCTTCACGGGCGATAACGCTTTTAATTGTTTCTTTCATTGGTTTAAAATTTTGATCTTCTGAGTAATTCCGGAAACCAAGAAAACTCAAATGTTTACATAAAAGTTAAATAGCTCTTTTATGTAAGAATGTTCAACTTGTAATACTCGTTTTTAAGGTTTTGATATTTGGCACAAAGCTAATTTAAAAATTTGATGCATGGTCTGTTTTCAAAATTCAGTTAAAAAGAATTAAACTAACCGAAAACAATTAGAACATTTGTGTGCCATTACATGTTAAACGTCATAAAAAAAGGCATATATTCATTCGTTTGTATATGTAAATAATTGGTACTTTTGACGTTTATAATATGCATCTATATACTATAATAGTAAAATGAAAATTCACGAATATCAAGCCCGAAATTTATTCAGGAAGTACGGGATTCCTGTTCCGGATGGTGTTGTTTGCCATTCGGTAGAAGAAGTTCAGGAGAAAGTTCCAAACGACGACAAATTACGAGTGGTAAAAGCTCAGGTTCATGTAGGTGGTCGTGGGAAAGCCGGTGGTGTAAAACTGGCTAAATCAAAAGCAGAAGCTGTTCAGAAGGCCAGCGAAATTCTGGGGATGGACATTAAAGGTCTGACCGTGGAAAAAGTGTTGGTTGCTGATGCTGTTGACATTGAAAAGGAATTTTATATTGGACTTATTAACGATAGAAATTCCAAGTCGGTTACGCTAATGGCCAGCGCTGAAGGTGGTGTTGAAATTGAAGAAGTAGCCCGGGTTTCTCCTGAAAAGATTATTAAAATGTCTATTGACCCAACCATGGGATTGATGGACTGGCAGGCCCGGAAAATAGCCTTAAAGCTTTTTCGCGATCCGAAAGAAATTCGGCAGGCCGCTGCAATTTTTGTAAAACTGTACAAATTGTATGTTGAGAGCGATTCTTCACTAGCTGAAATAAATCCGCTGGTTTTAACACCCGATAAGCAAGTGTTGGCCATTGATGGTAAAATGAATTTTGATGACAATGCATTGTTTCGTCAGAAGGAAATTTTAAAAATGCGTGAGGTGAACGAGGACGAACAAAAAGAAATTGCGGCCAGCGAAAAAGGGCTTTCATATGTAAAGCTTGATGGGAATATTGGTTGTATGGTAAATGGCGCCGGGCTTGCGATGGCTACTATGGACATGATTAAACTTTATGGCGGAGAACCTGCTAACTTTCTTGATATTGGCGGTTCTTCCAATCCGCAAAAAGTAGTTGATGCTATGAATATTCTGCTGAGTGACAAAAATGTTAAGGCAGTAATGATTAATATTTTTGGTGGTATTACCCGTTGTGATGATGTTGCACGAGGTTTGGTTACTGCTCTTACTGAGATTAAAACTAAAGTTCCGGTTGTAATCCGTTTGTCGGGGACCAATGCAAAAGAAGGACTTGAAATTATTAAGGATTATGGTTTGCCAATTGTTTCATCAATGAGTGAAGCCGCTCAGAAAGCAATCGAGTTAAGTCAAAAGTAACATCTCAAAAAAGAAAGTAATGAGTATTCTGATAAATAAAAATACCAAAGTTTTAGTACAGGGAATCACCGGAAGAGATGGTGCTTTCCATACCTCAAAAATGTTGGATTACGGAACAAACATTGTTGGTGGAATTTCTCCGGGAAAAGGAGGAAGCGATGTTGGTGGAGTCCCTGTTTTTAATACTGTTGAAGAAGCTGTAAAAGCTACAGGCGCAAATGCTTCTGTTATTTTTGTTCCTGCTCCTTTTGCCGGCGACGCTATTCTGGAAGCCAGTTATGCTGGTATTGAGTTGGTTGTTTGTATCACTGAGCACGTTCCGGTGCAGGACATGATTAAAGTAACACCGGTTCTAAAACGTAACGGAACCAAACTGGTTGGCGCTAACTGTCCGGGGCTGATTACTCCCGACGAATGTCTGATTGGTATCTTACCAGCCATGATTTTCAAAAAAGGAAATATTGGCTTGATTTCACGTTCTGGTACATTAACTTATGAAGTGGTTAATATGCTTACAGAGAGTGGACTGGGGCAGTCTACCTGTGTTGGTATTGGCGGCGATTCCGTTTCTGGATTGTATTTTCTGGATTTGCTGCAAATGTATGAAAACGATCCTGAAACAAGTGCTGTGGTACTGATTGGTGAAATTGGCGGTGATGCAGAAGAACAGGCTGCTGCTTTTATTAAAGAGAAAATGACGAAACCGGTTGTGGCATTTATTGCAGGCCAGTCTGCTCCTCCCGGGAAAAGGATGGGACACGCCGGGGCTATCATTTCAAGTGGCGCAGGAACTGCAGAAGAAAAGGTAAAAGCTTTCAATGAAGCTGGTGTTCCGGTGGCAAAAGAACCAAACGAAATACCTGGTTTGGTAAAAGAAAAATTAGGTTTATAAGAAAAGGAATTATACTAATTCAAAAAGCCGGTTGCTTCAAAGTAACTGGCTTTTTTTGTTTTCTAAAAATGGTGTGTAGACCTTATCTTGCATATTCTTTTTTATTTTAACTATTTTTTTTAGTTTTACAACTGTAGTTTATAGTTGTAAAACTAAAAAATATAGTTATATTTGTTTGTAGATTAAATCGAATTAATTAACAGGTTTTTAAAATTTAAGGAAGAAGAATGAAAAAGTTAACGCAGAAGGAAGAAGAGATAATGAATGTGTTTTGGGAGAAAGGTCCCATGTTCGTTAAAGAATTAAAAAAAGAGTATGCTGATCAGAAATTGCATTACAACACGCTTTCCACCATTGTTCGCGGACTGGAAGATAAGGGTTTTATAGACCATGAACAATTTGGAAATACTTACCGGTATTTTGCTGCGCTAAGCAAAGAGGAGTATAGTAGAAAAACCCTTGGTAACGTGGTGAAAAAGTATTTTAACAACTCTTACCAAAATGTGGTTTCGTTGCTGGTAGAAGAGGAAAATCTTTCTTTGGAGGAATTGAAAGCGTTGATTCAGGAAATTGAAAACGATAAAAATACACCGGAATGAACCCGTTTTTTGTTTACCTCATAAAATCGTCGGTAAGCCTGGCACTGCTTTACAGTTTGTTCAGGCTGGTAATGCGAAACGATAAATTGCACACACTAAACCGGTTTTTGTTGTTGGGAATACTTTTATTTTCAGCAGTAATTCCTTTCCTAAATTTTCAATTTTTTGCAGAAGAGGCTCCTTTGCAAAAGGTAGAAAAACTACGTGAGTTTGTTTCGACACCCATTTTTATGCCGGGAGCAGAGCCAGCCAATAATCTGCCAGTGGAAGAAACCAGCCATATTTCGGTAAATTTTTACCTGGTTTTCTACATCGGGATTATTTTGATTTTGCTGACCCGATTGTTATTGGCAATAACCCGGGTACTACAAATTATTAGACACGCCCAAAAGGAAAGGACCAGAAATATAATTTTAGCAGTAGTTAGAGAATTTATCCACCCTTTTGCTTTTCTGAATAAAATTGTTCTTTCCGAGAACGATTTCAATAAAAATAAAGATATGGTAGTCGCTCACGAATATGCGCACATCAAACACTGGCATGCGGTTGATTTGGTAGTTTGTGAGTTGTTTACCCTGTTGCATTTTTTCAATCCGTTTGTGTGGTTGTTACGACGCGATTTAAAATTAATCCACGAGTATCAGGCCGACCAGGCCGTTCTGAAGAAAGGCATCGATGCACAAAAATACCAACTGTTGGTTCTTGAGAAAGCCGTTGGCGAAAGACGTTTTGCCATGGCAAGTAATTTTGTACAAAAACCAATTTTAAAACGCATTAAAATGATGAAAAAGAAGAAAGTAAATCGTTGGAAAGGAGTACGATTGATAGTTTTTATTCCACTTGTAGCATTGTTGTTACAAGCATTCGACCGACCTGAAAAGGTAATTCGTAAATTAGATATGAAATTACCTGAAATTGTAAAATCAACGGAAAAGGTTCTATCTTCAACTAAAGTATTGCAAAATCAAAAGGAGTTGACTGGTTTTGTGATTGAAGTGAAAGACGACGGGAATTATATTGATGGAAAATCACAGTCGCTTGAAGAATTAGTAAATAAAGCAAAGGCCTGGCAAACAACAGGGAGAGAAGACATTCTTCTTGAACTCAATGGTGTTGTTTCTTCCAGACGGATTGATGAAATAAGACAGGCGTTAAGCAAAGCAAAAGTCTATCACGTTAATCAGGCAACTATTAATTCTGAAGAAATAATTTATCCGGCAGGAGATGTATCCAGTATGCCCCATCTGAAAGATGGCGAATGGAATAGTTGGATGCATAATCAACTCAGTATTTATTTGAAAGGCATACCCAAAGATTGGGAGTATAATATTTTTTATGGTTTTATTATCGATAAAAATGGAAAAGTAAGGGATGCACATATCATTGAAGAGAGTCCATATCCTGAAGTAAATGACGCTTATGATAAAATTCTCTCCCAGATACCTGACTGGAAACCGGCTCAAAAAGGTAATACTGAAGTAAGCGTTTTGTATACAGAAATGTCTGGACAACGGAAAAAATGAATGTGTTCCGGCGAATACGTTGAAGCAAAGATGCAATAATTATAGAGAGTTGTTTTTTTTGTTTATTGTTAAGCCCGGTTTTGCCGGGCTTTTTTAGGAGGCTGTTTTTTTCTTCTTCTATTGTGTGATTAAGAATCACGTAATCAAGTATCATTTATTCCACCGGCTTCGTTTATAATAAGGTTTTTCTTTTACCTTAAAGTTCCAGGTAAGTTTGGTGCCTATCATTCGGGGAGGTCCCGAAATTTGGGTTGGTGCACCAAATAAACTTCCGGTGTTTCCCGCACTGATAAGGTATTCTTCTTCCAGTAGATTGGAACCATAAACTGCAATGGTAATTCCCTGGTCGGGCAGCTCTATTCCTCCCCTGAAATTGAGTACACCATAAGCTGCTTGTTCAAGGCCGGGAGTATTGGCATCCTCAAAATAGATTTTTGATTGCCATGCGTAAGAAGGAGTGGCAAATAGAAATGCGCCGCCGGTGATTCGAACCCGCGCATTTATTCCGGCTGCAAAACTGTGTTCAGGGGTAAGTTTGAAAGTATTGTTTGCATATGCCTGTGTTTCTCCATTGACGTTTAAGCTATCAAACCGGGAATGTATATAGGCATAATTTCCAAAAATATCCAGCCCTTTTAAAATGGCTACTTTAAGTGAGCTTTCTGCGCCGTATGCTGTAGCTTTTCCGGCATCTTTTACAATGTAGTTAAATTCTCCGGAGTCGGCTGCAGCAACCCATGCCGATGTCTGAAAGTTTTCATATTGCTGGTAATATACTCCGGCGTCGAGCCATAGTCGTTGTTTTACAGTTGTTTTGAAACCTAATTCGTAGCTGTTTACTTTTTCTGCTTCCAGTTTTTGTGCTTCCCCGGTTGATGTAAATTGCAGTACTTTTGGACGACGGCCTTTTGAATAGCTAATAAAAACATTAGTGTTTTCATTAAACGCATATTTTAGTCCTGCCCGATAGGTGAAAGCCAGCGATGTAGCTGAAATTTTTTGTTCATCACTTTCTGCAAAGAGAAGATTGGGATAATTCCCGGTAAAGTAGCCCAGTGTTGATGAATCCTGACTGGCTATTTGTGCCTGGTTAATGAGTTTATAACGCTCGGCAACCAAGCGAACTCCTGCTGTTACACTCAACTTACGGAGTAGTCGGTAATTAAAATCGTACCATCCTTCCAATGCCTGATTCGTTGCACTGTTCAGGTTTTCTTCCTGATGATCTTCCGGTAGTGCCATTCCCGCAAAGCTTCCCAAAGTTGTATCTTGCGGAAGGCTGGAAACAGGAACTGGTTGTCCGTTTGTATCCACTAATGATCCTATGCCGAAAATTAAATGGTACATATCCTGTTCATTGGTTTTAAACCAGTAATCCTGGTTTGCTTTTTCCATCCAGTAACTTAGTCCGTAACTTCCGTTTCTCCGGTTTTGTTTCTTTGAGTAATTGTATCTTACTTCCTGGTAAAGTTGCCATGCACCTGTGTTCTCGCTCATATCTATGGCTGCTGCTGCAGTGCCATCTCCATCCCAACGCGAGTAGGCTGAAATATCGCGGTAAGAACTAATGGATGTCCAGTAATTATTTTCGTTGTTAAAATGCTTCATGGTTAAGGTAACATCGAAAATATTCTTATTCGTGGCAAGATTGTCTCCCTGTTCCTGTGATGCTGTATAATTAAAAGGATCGGTACTGCCTTCTGTATTGGGATAGCCGATGCTCATGAAACCAACTCCCGGAGTATCGTCTTTTTGGTAGTTCACAACCAGATCCAGCTTTTTATTGTATTTGGGAATAAACCGGACAGAGAAACGCCCGGCCAGAGAGTTTATTCCGTTTAGCTTTCCTCCAAAAGTGTTATCAATATATCCGTCACGGTAATCGTACATACCTGCTGCTCGCACCAGTAATTTTTTTTTGATAACGGGCATATTCAAAGCTCCTTCTACTTCTTTTTTATTAAAATCCCCCAATCCTCCGGTTATATACCCGTTAAAATTGCTGGTTGGCATTTTACTGATGTAATGAATGGCTCCTATTTCTGCGCCTCTTCCGAAAAGTGTTCCTTGCGGGCCTTTTAGCACTTCCATACGTTCCATATCAAAAAGGTTTTGGGCAGCGCCACTGGAGCGATTTATGGGTACGTTGTTGTAAAACGTGGAAACACGTGGCTGTGCCGCAGGGCTTACTTCGTCGCTTGTTAAGCCTCTGATTACAAAACTGGGGCGGTTCGTGCCCTGCATTCTTACCTGAAGGCCCGGAACAAACTCCGAAAGTTGCTCCAGATCGGTAATATTATTTTCCTGCAAAAAATGGTAATTCAGCGCACTCATTGTAATGGGGACATCCAGAATTTGCTGCTCTCGTTTTTGAGCAGTTACTGAAATGGGCTCCAGATGTATATTGGCTTTATCCAGAGTGAAATTCAGGTAATTTTGACCTGTTTGGACGTAAAAATCAATTGATTTGGTTTTGAAGCCAACAAATGAAGCCTGTATTCTGATTCTTCCGGTTGGAACATTGTAAAAAAAGTATTCTCCTTTGTCGTTGGCATGTACTCCTTTTTTTGTCCCTACAATTGTAACGCTGGCCCCCGGAAGCAGATTGTCGTCAGCATCTCTGATTTTTCCCCGTAAAAATACTGATGGGGCAGGAGCCTGCTCTACTTTTTCCTCTTTGCGATATTTCCGCTTAACTTTATCTCGCTTTTTTGTCTGGCCGTATGCCGTTGGGAATATGATGAGAAGTAATAATATTATACCAAGTATTTGTTTCATAATGTTCCTCTTTCCTGATTAGAACGAAAAAGTATATAGAATTGATGTGTCCTTTTTTGTGTTTTCTTCAAAAATAGAATTTCTGCAAAAGTGCTGTTATTTTTTTACCGAATAAACCGGAAGTTTTAACCAAATGGAGAACTCGTCGATGCTGTTTTGTGCCTGTTCTCGGGTTTCACATTTTTTTATGGCAAAAGCCGGCCTTTTTGCTTTGTTTATTAGAAAAATCCGGTAGTCACGGTGTACCGTAGATGTTGTGAGATTAGAACGGCTGGCGATGGTACTTACTCTTTTTATAGGAATCAGGGTAAGTCCGGGAAATGCATCCAGCGTTTTCCAGTTGCCTGTTTTTAATAAACCAAATATTTTTGTGTATTGCTTTACCTTCCGGTTAACTGTGTCGATTTCTACCCCCGTATAGCTAAAAGCAAAGAAGCTCGCCAGAATGATAATAATTAGGGAGGTGACAAAATGATCTTTTGCCATAAAAATACCTGTTGCAATGAAAATGTAGCTGACAAAGATTGCCGGGCTGGCAAAGAGATGATCTAATTTGTTATTAATAGTCAAGTCAGTTTTTTTGTAAAAATAGTGAATTTTACTTTTTCTGCAGGGTGTGGTTATTTGAGAAAAAATATTTTGGTTCTACGAATTTATTCGAGGCTTAAATTTCTTCGCTGAATATAACCGTGCCAGAGAATGTACGTGGCAACGGAGCGAAGAGGCGCAAATTTTTTCATGTAATCAATAATATCTTCTTTGGAATTTTCAGGAGGAACAAGTTCCAGTTCATATACTGCTTTTATGGTTGCCAAATCACCAGGTGGGAAAATATCTGTGAAATGGAGACTCATTAACAGGTACATGTCAATAGTCCAGTGGCCAATGCCTTTTATTTGGATGAGTCGCGAACGAATTTGTTTTTCATCCTTTTTATTGAGTTCGTTTAAATTTAGACTTCTTTCTGTAATTTCAGTGGCAAGTGTTTTCGCATATGTTGTTTTTTGCCGGCTAAAATAACAAGCTCTCAGGTCTTCATCTGTAAGTTGTAAAAGATTTCCGGGAGTTATTTCTCCTATTTTATTTTGTAGTTTAATAAACGCTGCTTTTGCCGATGCTAGGGAAACCTGTTGCTCGAGAATGGTGAGAATGAGTGTTGCAAAATTAGGTTCGCGGTGCCAAAAGGGCGGATAGCCATAGGTTGTGATAACCGGTTTTAGTTTGGGCTCTATTTCGGTACACCAATCGCATTGATGGTGAAAATTTTTTTCCTTGTAAATTCTGTCCATATTTCAAAGATAGATCAAAAAAGAGGGACGCCATGCGTCCCTCCAAGAAGGCAATACCGAATTAAATAAATTAGTAATGTTAAAATTGATTGATGTTCCTGCCTCCTTTGTTGTGAAAACGATGAATGTTTTAAATTATTATGGCGTTAACATTTATTTAGTTATTTGGGCCGGTATTTTTATCATTTGCTATAGTTAATTAATGATGTAAAACGATTACGGGTTGAAAAATAAAGGTCTGTAACGGGATTGTTCACAGACCTTTTTGGGTAAATTTATGAAAAAACAAAACTAATCTTCTTTTAGTTATCATATAGATTCGTTATCAGGTGCAGTGTAGTCATATTTTTTGAATGTTCTATTGCATACTTTCGTAGAAACTTTACTATGCCATACTTCACTTCAAGGTTTGTGTTTGTAGTTTAGTTGATAATATTTGATATATGAAGCATATTTACGCCAGCAAAGGTGAGCCTTAAATGTGACAGAACTATTGCTGTTCGGTGTATATTTTGTTAAAAAGGTTTTACAAAGATGTAATGGAAAGAGTAGGGGGGCTGAAAAGCGCATGTGTTTTTTTGATTAGAATTTTGATTCAATCAGGTTCGGTAAGTCCTGTACACTTGAAATAATATCTGTGTGTGGGTATTGCTCAAGAACGTCTTGTGTATTCGCTCCGCTTAAAACTCCAATGTTGCCAATGCATCCGGCATTGTAACCTGAAAGAAGATCTGCGGGAGTGTCGCCAATTTTTATCACTTCCTTCACACTTTGAATTCCCAGTTGTTGCATGGCATGAAAAATCATATAAGGAGCAGGGCGCCCAACTCCATTTGTACTTTCTACATCAACAGAAAGATCTACTAATCCGTTTTTTAACCATGGCAGACCTTCCATAATAGCCTGGGTTATATTGCGATGAAAACCTGTGTCTGTTGCTACTTTTATATCGTTTGCCCGGCACCAGCGAAAAATTTCTTCGGCTCCGGGCATTGCCTTTACATTTTTCCTGTAATAATTGAGCATAATAACAGAATATGTTTCAAAGATTTTTACTGCCTCTTCATGTATTTCAGGAAAGTCATATCTTTCAAAATCTTCAATTTTTACATTTTCCCCTTTTTTTCGGGCAATCATGTATTGATATAAATGAATTTTATTCGTTCCAATCGTTTTTTGAAATTCAATTAACGGAACATGTAGTCTATGTTCCTGCGCTGCCTGGTGAAGGCATTTGGCTACAGCATTGTCATCTTCAACTGTGGTACCTGAAAGATCGAATACAACTAATTTTATGTTTCCCATTTGTATTGGTTATTTTATTTGAATTCCTGTGCGGAAAGGATTTTGGATTAACGCATAATCAAATGCTTCATTTACCTGGCTTAATGTAAATTTATCGTGCACAAGTGTTGTGAACGGGAAGTTGGTGTAATGGTTCTCGATAAAAGTTACGGCTTTTATAAAATCCTGTTCGTTATAGTTGTGTAGCCCTTTTATTATCCAAAGGTTTCGGATTATTTTTTCGGCGCTAATATGCAGATCTCGTTGTGGATGTGTTGCTCCTACCCAAACAGCTATGCCACCAAATGTTAGCAGCTCCAGTGTTTGTTCCATGATTTTTGCTACCCCGCTAAAATCCAGAGTTACATCAATACATTCAATGTTTGCTTCTCTGCTTATTTCATATTGAATATCGTTTGACGATAAAACTGTAACGTTTGCTCCAAATTTCTTAGCATTTTCCAATCTCGGCGGATTTATATCAAGGGCTATAATATTTTTGGCTCCTTCTGTTTTACACATGGCACAGGCAATTATACCCAGCATGCCAGCGCCGGATATCAAAATGTTTTTTCCTTCTATTTCTCCGGCCAGGCGCAATGAACCGGCTACTGTCGCTACCGCACAGTTTATAATTGAAGTTATTTGCAATGGCACTTCCTTTCTAATTTTGGCTATGGCTGTGTTGGCTCTTAAAATTGTGTAGTCGCTTAAGCCTCCATGTAAATTATTCAGTGGTGTTACTTGTTCATGACCGTATTTGAAAAGTCCGGGAGCTTTTTGCGGAATTCCTTTTTTTGCAAGTTTTGTTTCCGGATTGCTGGCATAAATAGTCCAGGTAATGCGGTCGCCAATTTTTAATTGCTTGTTTCTTGCATCTTGTTGGCTGGTTCCGGGGCCAAAAGCCTCAATCTTGCCCGCAATTTCATGGCCCAGAATGGTTGGTGTTTTTTCTTTGCGCTTGCCTGAAAATGTATTTAAATCACTTCTGCATAAAGTGGTGTATTCATTTTTTACCAGTATCTCACCTTCTTTTAATTCTGGTACAGAAATTTCAACGAGTTGAATGGGGTCTCCTGTTCCTTTAAATTGTGCTATTCTGGACTTTTTTGTCACTTGCTGTCAGCTATTTATTTAGTACTTTTCTAATGGTTTGGAGCAAAGCTTTTATGTCGCTTTCATACACTTCACCAATGTTTCCTATACGGAAACAGTCGAATGCCGTTACTTTTCCCGGGTATATAACAAAGCCGTTTGACTTCATTTTATCGTAAAATTCTCTGAATGAAAAATTACCCGCATTTGGCGAAACAAATGTTGTAATTATGGGCGAATGTAAATCATTTGGAAGTAATGCTGCAATGCCGATTTCCCGCATCCCGCTAACCAGTAATTTTTGGTTTTTACAGTAACGGTTATATCGGACTTTAATTCCTCCTTCTTCGTGCAGCTCGTGTATGGCCTGTCGAAAAGCTCTTACCACATGAGTAGGGGAGGTAAAACGCCATTTTCCGTTGTGTTTTTCCATGGTATCCCACTGGTCAAATAAATCGAGCGATAGCGAGCGGGCATTGTCTTTGCATTTTTCAAGTTCGCTGCGTTTAGCTATAACAAACCCAAATCCGGGAACGCCCTGTATACATTTATTCGAGCTGCTAATCAGATAGTCAATTTTTAGTTTTTGCATGTTAACAGGAATACCGCCAAAGCTGCTCATGGCATCAACGATGTATATTCGCTGATGTTTTTTTACGACTTTTCCAATGGATTCTATATCGTTCAACATACCGGTAGTTGTTTCGCAGTGAACAATAGCAACGTGCGTGATTTTTTTATCTTCAAACAATAAACGGTCAAGGTATTTTTCATTATGTCTTTCCAATTCTCCCGTGTCATAAATTTCCACCGGGATTTGAAGATATTTGGCAATGGTTGCCATTCGCTGGCCATAGGCTCCGTTGGCGAGAACCAGCAATTTCCCATTTCTGGGTATTGTTGTTCCCAGTACTGATTCTACCGCAAATGTGCCACTTCCCTGCATTAGAACTGAGGTGTAACTATTTTTGTCAACTCCGGCCAGCGAAATAAGCTCGCTTCTTATTTCCTGTACCAATTCATTGTAATCATCATCCCACGTACACCAGTCGCGCAGCATCGTAGCTTTTACTGATTGGGTGGTTGAGAGCGGACCGGGTGTTAGCAGTAAGTATGGGTTTTCTGGTATCTCTGTCATATGCGTTTTTATTAAATGAGTACTTCTTTTACCGGGAACATCTTTCGGTATTTTGAACGGATAGCAATATAGGTTAAAAAACATAAAACAATTCCCGTTAATGATAAACTATATGTAAGGTTTGAAAAGAATGTAAGCCAGCTTAAGTCAGGCGAGTAAAAATTTTTCAGAAAGAAAGAGGATACACTGCCCAGGTATCCGAAAGCATCGGCAATATAGAAAAGGAAGCCAATGTTACTTGCGTATTTGAATGCCGCAATAAATCGTTCAAAAAGGAGAGCATGGTAAGCTATGTATCCTAAATAAAGACCAAAACCTACGGCAATCATCCAGAAAACACCTCCAATAATTCCTGCGCTAAAAGCGATGGTTGAAACGATGTTTATGATTAGTCCGATAATGATTAAACCAATGGAAGCATTTAGCGCTTTTAGGTTATCTTTTATGGCTATCATCGAAGCAATAACAATCATAACCGCAATTCCAATGGGGATTTCAGCTGTTGTGAAAATAGAAGGCGTATCCCCCATTCCTAATGAGTTCCATATTTCCGCGGCGAAGTTATCGCGAATGTCTCTTAGGATCGTAAGAAAAATGTAAACCACAATAAAGGGGAATATGGCAGTGGAAAAATGGCGAAGGAATATAATCCTTTCGCTTTTAGACATGGGACCTCTTGCTGTTCTGTGTTCAATATCTTTTTCATTCTGAGGTGGTAGCTGGTTTAAGAACCATACAGAAACCAATAATGGAATTGTAAAAATAAGGCCTGTAACAAATGGCATCCAGAATTCAGAGACTCCAATATTCAGCATGAGGTATTTACCTGCTGATTTTACAAATCCGGAAGCAAAAATAAAGCTGATGCTTACCCCAGCTCCCAAAAGTTCTGTTGTTCTGCGCCCTTCCAGGTATGCGAAAACCAACCCCCAAACTACACCAAGCGGGAGCCCGTTAAAAAACATCCAGATGATATTGTAAGGTCTCGGTGTTATTGCAAACAAAAGCAAAGCCAGTTGTGCAATACCAATAGCAATTAGAATAGTGGCCGCTCTGTTTTTTGATTTCATTTCGGAAACCAGTTTTATACCAATGAATTTTGATAAAGTATAGCCAATTACCTGAGAGGTGATTAACCATATTTTGTAGTGTATCCCAAGAAAATACAGATTATCAAAAGTGGCAACGCTAAATGGTTTTCGGAATGCATACATGCATGAGTAAGTGGAGAACGAAGCTAAAATGGCAAAGACAACAAATTGGGTGTCGCTGCTTTTTTTTAACCACTGCTTTATGCCATTTAACTTCATATATTAAAAATTGTTGATAAATATGAAATATGAGTGAAGGCAAATCTAATTTGATTTTTATATAATAATGTTGCAATTCAATTAATAAAATATTACAATATGTTTATTTTTAGGTCTTTGTTGTCGATTTGTTTTTTCTGTTCTCTAAAAGTATTATTTTTGAAATTGTTGAATATTTGTAAACAAAAGTGAAAAAAGATCTATATTCTATAATCGGTAATAAAATAAAGCAGATAAGACGGGAAAACGGATGGACGCTTTACGAAATTGCTTCCAGAACGGGAGTAAGCAAGAGCCTTCTTTCCAAAATTGAAAATGTTCGTACCATTCCTTCTCTGCCCGTTTTATTTAAAATAATAAAGGCTCTTGAAATGGATGTTGCCATTTTTTTTGAAGGGGTTTCGGATATTACGGACATTACTTACACCCACATCAAAGCTGAAGAGTACGAACCCATGGATAAAGAAGATTCTGAGGGCTTTTCTTATTTTTCAATCATTAATGAATCGGTGAAAAATGCGGAGGTTCAGGTGGCAATTTTAAAGCTTAGCCCTGGCGCAACACGAGAGAAGGTGGTTACCGATGGATTTACATTTCTTTATTTGATTGAGGGAAATGTTGATTATTTGCTGGAAGAGGAAACTGTAAAATTCAAGACAGGAGACTCGCTGTTTTTTAATGGGCGTATTCCTCATGTTCCAATGAATTTGTCTTCGGAAGTTGCGGTGATGCTAATTGTTTATTTACTAAATACTTAAAAATATTTTTATGCAACAGATCGAAATGGTTGTGTTTGATATGGCCGGAACTACAGTATGCGACAAAAATGAAGTTGAAAAATGCTTTGTTGCAGCGGCAGAAAATACCGGATTAGAATACTGTCTGGAAAACATTATTTCGATGATGGGATGGTCAAAGCGTCTTGTGTTTGAAACATTGTGGAAACAAAATCTGCCGGGAGAAAAGAACGATTTGATACAGCAAAAAACAGATACCTCTTATAATGAATTTAAGGCGATTCTGGAAAAACATTACAAAACAGAGCCGGTTTTCCCTACAGATGGGACATTGGAAATTTTTGCCTTTTTGAAGTCGCAAGGAATCAAAATTGTTCTAACCACTGGATTTTATCGTAAAGTAACGGATATAATATTGACCCGACTGGGTTGGGGTAAGGGGCTGGATAATAATTATATCGGAGGCAGTCGATCGGTTATTGATTTGTCTGTTTCCAGTGATCAGGTACCCAATGGCCGTCCGGCGCCGGATATGATTTTTCGGGCAATGCAATTGTTGGGGGTAAAAGATGCTAAAAAAGTTATAAAGATTGGTGATACTCCTTCTGATCTTCAGGCTGGGAAAAATGCAAATTGCCTTTTGTCGCTTGGCGTAACAAATGGAACTCACACCAAAGAGCAACTCGAACAATATCCCAATGATGGGCTAATTGAAAATATTAGCCAGCTAAAGCAATTTTTGTAAAAAGTGTTCTTGCTCATTTTTATGTAAATTATTTGATGCATCACTAAAGTGTAACTAAATGGTGTGTTGCATGGTTTAATTCAGGTTTTGGATTAAAAGATAGAAAACCCATTTAATGTGTGGTTAACCGGATTTGTTCCTGCATTGCTTTTGAATGCTTTCATTTTAAAGAACATCAAACAAAATATTTATCTTTGCGGCTTTAATATTCAGAATCTTATTCAACAAAGAAAAAATGGACTATAATTTCGCGGGAATTGAACCCAAATGGCAGAAATATTGGGAAGAGAATAAAACTTTTAAAACACCGGACGATTTTTCAAAACCAAAATATTACATCCTCGATATGTTCCCTTATCCTTCGGGAGCTGGATTACATGTAGGACATCCGGAAGGGTACACGGCAACAGATATCTTGAGCCGGTACAAACGTATGAAAGGTTTTAATGTCCTTCACCCGATGGGGTATGACGCATTTGGACTTCCCGCAGAGCAATATGCCATTCAAACGGGTACGCATCCTGCCATCACAACACAAAAAAACTGCGATAATTTTCGTCGTCAGATAAAATCAATTGGTTTAAGCTACGATTGGGACCGCGAAATAAATACCACCGACCCAAAATATTTTAAATGGACACAGTGGATTTTTAAGCAGTTGTATAACACATGGTTTGATGAGGAGCAACAAAAAGGACGTCCGATTTCGGAATTGGTGATTCCAGAAGAAATAAAAGAGAAAGGCGAAGAAACCGTGCAAAAATATATCAGCGAAAAAAGGCTGGCTTATTATGATAATGCACAGGTTTGGTGGTGCAACAATTGTAAAACAGTTTGCGCCAACGAGGAAGTATTAACCGATGGCTCGCATGAGAAATGTGGTCATCAGGTGGTTCGTAAGAATTTAAAACAGTGGTTACTTCGTATTCCTCATTATGGAGAAAGGCTGTTGAGTGGTTTGGAAAACCTGGACTGGCCGGCTGGTGTGAAGGATATGCAGCGCAACTGGATTGGCAAGTCAACCGGTGCTGAAGTTGATTTTGAAATTGAAGGGCTGCAAAAAAACTTACGGGTTTACACTACTCGCCCCGATACATTGTTTGGTGCCACTTACATGGTGATTGCACCAGAACATGCTTTGGTGAATGAGATTACAACACCGGAGAAAAAAGAGGAAGTTGAGGGGTATATAAAGGCAGCAGCTTTAAAATCAGATTTGGACAGAACGGATTTATCCAAAGAAAAAACAGGGGTTTTCACCGGGAGGTATGCTGTTAATCCGGTAAATAATACGAAAATCCCGATTTGGGTGGCTGATTATGTATTAACAGGCTACGGAACCGGAGCAATAATGGCTGTTCCTGCACACGATACCCGCGACTTTGAGTTTGCCCAAACGTTCGATATTCCCGTGATTTGTATTCTCGATCCGAAAGATGCTGAAAACCGGGATGGAATTTTAAAGGGTGAGGTATGCTGGACAGAAGACGGAGCTTACATAAATTCAGCAAATGCTGAAACAGGTTTAGATATTAACGGATTAAATAAAGCCGCCGGAATTCAAAAAATAGTTGAATGGCTGGAAGCGGAAGGAATTGGAAAAGCAACTGTGAATTTCAAATTGCGCGACTGGTTGTTTAGCCGTCAGCGCTATTGGGGTGAGCCATTTCCTGTAATTCACTGGGAAGACGGTGAAGTTACTTTAGTAGAAGATGAGAACTTGCCCCTGGAATTGCCTGATTTGGAAGAATACAAACCCAGCGAAACAGGTGAGTCGCCACTGGCAAATGCAGAGGACTGGTTGATTGTAACAGACAAAAACGGACGGAAAGGCCGCCGCGAAACTAATACGATGCCGCAGTGGGCTGGCTCTTGCTGGTACTACTTGCGTTACATCGATCCGATGAACGAGGATTCAATTTTTGATGTAAAAAAAGAACAGTACTGGATGCCGGTTGATTTGTACATTGGCGGGGCAGAACATGCTGTTTTACATTTGTTGTATGCTCGTTTCTGGCATAAAGTTTTATTTGACCTTGGTGTTGTTTCCACCGATGAACCTTTCCAAAAACTGTTTAACCAGGGAATGATTCTGGCTTTTGCTTATGAAACAGCTACCGGAGCTAAGGTGTCTTCTGATTTGGTAGAGGAAAAAAATGGTAAATATTTTCACAAGGAGACAGGTGAAGAATTGAGGCAGATTGTAGCAAAAATGTCGAAATCATTAAAAAATGTAGTGAACCCTGACGATGTAATTGAACGTTACGGAGCCGATTCTTTACGTTTGTACGAAATGTTTATGGGCCCGCTTGATGAACGGAAACCCTGGGCCGAAAACGGTGTAAAAGGAGTGTTTAACTTTTTGAGCCGTGCCTACCGGTTTTTTGCTGATGCTGAAAATATTGTTGAAGGAACCGAAGATAAAGAAGTCGCAAAATTGCTTCATCAGACCATTCAGAAAGTTGAATTTGATATTGAACACTTGAAGTTTAATACCGGAATCTCTGCTTTGATGGTTCTCAATAATCTGGCGATCAAAAAAGGAAAAGTAACAAAGGGAACAGCAGAGACCTTTGCAAAAATTTTGGCGCCTTATGCACCACATATGGCTGAAGAGTTATGGTCGCTCTATGGGAATCCAGAAAGTTTGGCTTATGAACCCTGGCCAAAAGTAGATGAACGTTTGTTAAAAGAAGACAGCTTTGAGTACCCTGTTTCATTTAACGGAAAGATGCGTTTTAAAATTGAAGTTGCATTAGATATGCCAACGGATGAAGTTGAAAAAACGGTTTTGGCAGACGAGCGTGCTCAGAAATGGACAGAAGGAAAAACGGTTCGGAAATTTATTCTCGTTCCGAAAAAGATTATAAACATTGTTGTTGGATAAGCGCAACAGTGTATAAACAAAAAAGGATTCAACTTCTTCTGAAATGGAATCCTTTTTTGTTTATGGGAATTTGAAATTAAAATTCAACATCATACAACCCGGTCCCATCTTCATGAAATGTTTTTACACTAATATCGGTCATGGGGTGTTTTATCAGTTGCATGAGTAATTCCGGATTAATTGTAGCAGAATGTGCACGTTTCATGCTTACACGATAAATTTGGTCAACCGTTTTAAAACTGGCAGCCAATACTTTGGTGTTTAATTCATATTGAATAATATTTTGAGCAATGTCGCCAACTACATCAATTCCGTGAGAAGAAATATTGTCGAGTCTGCTTACATAGGGCGCAACAAAGTCGGCTCCGGCTTTAGCAGCAACCAATGCCTGCTGCTGTGTGAAAATGGCTGTTGCAGTAACATTAATGCCGGCATCTTTCAATATGCGCATGGCTTTATATCCTTGCGGTGTTACCGGAATCTTTGTGTAGTAGTTGTCGCCTAAATCAAAATACGTTTTGTATTTTTTTGCTTCTCTTACAATGTCATCGGCTGTTTCACTCATTACCTGAATATGAAGCATTCCTTCACCAATAACTTTTTTAATTTCGTCAACAGCTTTTGAAAGAGGTTGCCCTGCTTGTTTTAAGATCGTTGGGTTTGTAGTAACTCCTTCAAGTGGGAAGAAGTCATATAACATTTTGAGGGCTTCAATATCAGCCGTGTCTGCCATGTAAATCATAATCCTTGTTTTTTATTTATGGAGAAATATTTTAAATCTTCCGATTCAATCTGTGTTACAGGTTTTGTAGGCAGTGCAAATGTCACTATTCCATTCTGAAACGAAAAGTTTACTACATGAAAACAATGAAAAGTTTACTTTTTGTTTAGATAATCTTTTGAATCCCATGGAGACACGGATATTTTTCTGTTTAAACTAATAGTGATGACTGGAAATGAAAAAAGGGCTATTTCACAAAGAAATGCCCTTTTGCTATATTTAGAAAACGATATGGACTATAATTCCTTGATTTTAATTACCCGGAATACGGTTAAACCACCGTGGTCCTGTAACCCAATATGACCTTTCTTAGCCATGCCGTAATGTTCTGCATCTTTCCATTTTCCGGCAGCTTTCTGGGCTTTCCATTCATCGCTCCATAAGTCATATTCTACTACTTTCTTCCCATTTAGCCAGTGTTCTACATGTGGGTTTTTAACTACAATGCGGGTTGTATTCCATTCGCCTACTGGTTTTACTTCAGCTCCTACAGGTGCTTGCATTGAATAGTTGGAAGCTGTATACTGATAGTCGGCAATTTTGGTTGGCCATCCTTTTCCATCAATTAATTGGTACTCTGGTCCTGATTCATAAATTTTGTTTACAATTCTTTCCTGTACATGATAAAAAATTCCGGAGTTACTTTGCGGAGAAATTTTCCATTCTACATACAATTCAAAATTTTCATACTCTTTCTTGGTAATGATGTCTCCACCATGATCTGAGCCTACTCCTGAATTTTGTAGTTCTCCATCCACAATTTTCCATCCGGTAACCTCATCACCATTGAATTTCTTCCATTTGTCGATACTTTTTCCATCAAAAAGCATCTCCCATTCTCCATCTGTTTTTTGTTCTGTCAGCACTGTTGTGCTTTCCTGACTTTTGTCTTCTGTATTCGACTTTTTACTTGACGAAGTACAGGAAAATGTTGCTACAATTGCCAGTACCAAAAACAGACCCCAAATTTTTCTCATAATGCTAAAATCTTTAATTATTATAATATGAAACCGGCAAGGTAGCTCTTTTTATTAAAGTTTATACTTGCCGGTTTCGTTGCTGTTTATTTATTTAAAATTAATTGAGCGTTGGGTCAAAAGTTCCTCCCCAGTCAACATTTTGTTCGATGTTACTATTCAAATCAATAACTGATTGTTGAATCGGGAAAAAGTAATATTTCTCAGGAAGCGATGTGACTTTAACACCTGTAAAAGGTACTTGCCAGGTAAGGTACTTGAAGTTTTCTTCTGTCAATTCGTTATCATCGGCTAGCGCTTTTGCTGTAGCAATTGGCATCTCAGTACCATCTTCATTAATAGCAATGGCTTCTACACCGTGTTTGGTTTTTCCGTCCAAACGGTCAAGCATTCTCAGGCGGCGTAAATCCCAGAAGTATTTTCCTTCAAAACAGAATTCAATGTTTCTTTCAGCAAGAATTGCTTCTCTTATTTCTTCGCGGGTTGTTGCAGTAATTCCGTAATTACCATCATCTCCAGGTTCTATTCCTGCTCTTTCGCGAATTTCTTTTAGTATCGAAAGTGCAATATCGGAGTGCCCTGTTTCGTTAGCTGTTTCTGCATAATTCAACATTACTTCAGCAAAACGCATCACAATAAAATCGATATCGTATTGTTGTACTTCTGATTGCAGTAATGACAGGTCGCTGGCCTTACGAATAAAGAATCCACTGTAGGAGTTGAGGTTAGTGGAGTTTGTATTGGCGGCAGGGTTTGTTCCAAAATCATCTAAAACATCAGCAACACCAAGAGCCGTGTATTGTCTGTTTCCTGTTTTGTTTGAAACTTCATAAACCGAACCATTCCAAACAACAGATTTGTCAAATCTGGGGTCACGGTTCTCCCAGTAGTTCTGTAAGAATTCTTCGTTGGTTTTGTAGTATTTTCCAGTGGGATCGTTATATCGCTTTCCGTCTTTCATCGGAAATTCCTGGATAAACTCCCATGTTGGGCAAGCACTTGCGTTTCCACGGCTTTCTGACCCGGGACGAACACCATAATCCCAGTCGGTTGTTTTATTTGGATATGTATTAATTACAGAGAATACTACCTCCGGGCCACGCTCTACCAGAAAGATATCTTCATAATTCTGTGTTAACGCATATCCACGGTTCTTAAGTTTGGTGTATGCTGCTTCATTGGCAGTATAAGCGTCGTCCCAATAACTGTTGTCCCATGGATTACCCGGATTGAATTGTGGTGATGCTTTGTAGAGAAGAACTTTGGCTTTAAACGCAGAGGCAAAACAGCCGTCAATTTTTCCATAGTTGGGAGATGAGGCAGAAATTTTCTCAGGTAGAAGATTGATTGCATCATCTAAATCTTCAGTTATAAACTCGAAGCATTCGCTGGTTGAATTTCTTGCTACATATAAATCGTCTGTTTCTCTGTCCTGCGGAACTTTAATATATGGAACGCCTCCGTGATACATTACCATCTGAAAATATACATACGCTCGTAGGAATTTAGCCTGGCCAACTACATTATCTTTTACTTCCTGTGAAAGTTCACTATCAGTTACATTTAAAATAGCTTCATTTATTAAACGGATGGTTGTGTAATCCCATGATTTGTATTCCCCATTGGTAATGGTAACCCTGTCAAGATAAAAATGAATTCCTGTTAGCTGTTGCGTTTTTTCATCAAGCTCAGGTTCCCAGTTTCCAAAAACTTCGGCATATATATTTGCCATGGTAGCTTCAACCAACGATTCATCGTCCCATACAAGCTCTGCTTTGTAGTCATTAATGTTCTCAATATCAAGTGTGTCACAGCTGCTTATAATAAACAGCGTTAATGTGCTAAATATTAAATATTTTAATTTTTTCATTTTAGTATCTTTTTTAGAATTTAATATCAAGACCAAAAGTAAATGATTTCATTAATGGGTATGAATCATAACTATTCTGTTCCGGATCATGAAATTCAGTCATTGCAGAAAGTACAAACAGGTTGGTACCGTTAAAAAATACCTGAGCTGAACTTATTTTGAATCCGGAAATCCAGCTTTGCGGAATAGCATACCCAATATTCAGGTTTTTTAAACGTAAGTAAGCACCGTTTTTAATCCAGAATGATTGGCTTCCTGTTCCTGATTCATACCAGCTACTTCCGATAACGCGGGGATATTTTGCATCCGGGTTATCAGGAGTCCAAACATCATCTGCCCAAATTGGGTAGTAAGGTCTAACGGTTCCTCCATACTGACGGATACCCCCCATTCCTTCCTCGTAACCACCAAGGTTACTGATCATCCGGTCATACATTCCTACACCCTGAAAGTGCGCATCTACGGTGATTCCTTTCCAGGTAACACTTCCGCCAAAGCCATAGTTAATTCTTGGTGCACCATTGTCCGATAAGACCTGAGTATCGTTGCTGTCAATTTTTCCATCAGGACCGGGAGAATAGCCGTCGCCTCTTACATCCTCAAAGTACAGCCCTCCAAGATAAGGATCTCTTCCAAACTGAGTAAATCCTGCTCCCAGTAATTCATCCAATTGCTCTTGTGTACGGATAATTCCAATTGTTTTATATCCGGTAAGTCTGTCTAATGGTTTTCCAATGGCTGAAAATTCTTCCAGGTTTCCTCCAGGAGAACGTAAAGCTGTTTGGTCTAGTACATCCCACTGGTCTTTGGAAAAACCAATATTTCCATAGATTGTGTAATCCAGTTTACCTCCCAGCGCTTTGTTTCTCCACATGGCATTCGCTTCAAAACCTCTCCATGACCTTGCAGCGTAGTTCTCAGGAGCTAAATCCCGGCCATAAGTATTAGGAATGGTAACAATACGGGAGCCCAGAATATCTTCTTCCTTTTTGTAGAAAGCTTCTATTGAGCCAGATAGCTTATTGTTCAAAACAGTAAAATCAATACCTCCATTGTAAGTTGTAGATGTAGCCCAGGTAAGGTAAGGGTTAGGGGTTGGCCCTGGCGCTATTCCCAGGTTTAAGTTGTCACCCCATATATAGGAATTTCCTGATTGATAAACATGCATGTATGAAAAAGGATTTATTTCTTCGTTCTTCACATTCAAGTCATTCCCCGTAGTTCCGTATGAAGCCCTTATTTTCAGGTTGTCAAGCCATCCGGAGAAATCATCCATAAATGATTCCTCGCTAATGCGCCATCCGGCAGATACAGAAGGAAAGAAGCCCCACCTTTTCCCGTCAGGAAATAACGTGTTCCCATCGTAACGAAAGGAAAACTCTCCAATATACTTTTGGTCGTAGGTATAATTAAAACGCCCAATCCAGGACAAACGCCCATTAGTAACCTCTTCTGCATCTCCCCACCTTTTTTCTGCGTCGGTAGAGTAGACAAACATTTGATCGTAGTAAGTTGTGGGATCGTCACCTCCTGTAGTTAATGGACTTTCGCCTTTTGCCTCAACTAATTCACCTCCATTTGATGCCTGCTCCCAAACTGCAGTTGCAGCAATGTCATGTTTCCCAAATGTATTGTTGTAGTTTAAAAACCAGTTGAATTGTTCGCTCCACAATGTTTTTACATTGTAACTTAGAAATTCCTGGTTTTGAGAGAAGGTAAACGTATTCATATTTTCCGGATCTGGTGCTGCCGGTATAAAGCGGTTGTCATCAGGAGACGCAGCGCCCCATACATAGTTATGCTGATAGGTTAGGTATTTCTTCCGCATGTAATCATTGCTAATATAGTTCCCAACCACCTTGGTGCTTAAACCGGGAATAAAGTCTCCTAAGTCAATATCAAAAGAGAGGATGGCATTAACTTCCCGCTTTCTTGTTTTTATATAACGATCGCCAATAACCTGGTCAATTACGTTCCATGCCTGCCAACTTCCCATAGGGGTTTGCACCGGATAATTGGTTACTTCATTGGCCGGAGTTCCATCTTCATACAGATAAAACGGATATGTTTTTGGCCAGTTAAATGTACAGCGGTAAAGGTCGCCGATGGTCTGTTCGTCATCATCAGAAAATGGCCAGTAAAATCGTTTTTGGTTTTGCAAGTTTGCTGATAGGTTCATATTCATTTTGATCTTATCAGTAATTTGTGCCGTGACGTTTGAGCGCAAATTAAACTTATCGTTTTCCAGATTTTTGTATGAGCCTTCCTCGCCAATGTAGCTTCCCAGGGCGTAGTAAGTAACTTTGTCGCTTCCTCCCGATACACTCATTGAGTGTTTCTGGTTCCATGGAGTTTGCCAAATGTAATCGTTTACATTGTAGTTTTTATCTTTAAAATATTCAAACTCTTTATCGCCATTGGGCTGAGCCAGTCCCCGGTATTCGGCAACCCGGTTTTGGTAGATTAACTCATCGGTGGCAGTTGTTTTATCCGACATCAATTCCATTGTTGGAGTCATAAATGTATAAGACCCCTGGTAGTTGAACATCGGTTTTTGTTTTGTTCCACTTTTGGTAACAACCAATACAACTCCGTTTCCTGCCCGTGAACCATAGATAGAAGCTGTTGCTGCATCTTTCAGGAAACTTAATTGGTCAATTTCATTTACTTCAAGTGCATCAAAAGCCTCCTTGTCCCGAACAATTCCATCGATAACAAATAGTGGTTCACCAAATCCACCACGAATACGAATATCAGAAGTAGCTCCCATTAAACCAGAGTTCCCGGTTATGTTTACTCCCGGTGCACGTCCGGCAAGCGTATTGGAAACGTTGGTTGTAGAGATATTGCTTAACTCATCCATCTTTACCGCAGTTATGGCTCCGGTCATATTTACTTTCTTCTGTGTTCCGTAACCAACAGCTACAACTTCGTCGATACCAATGGTTTTTTCTTCCAGAACAATGTCAATTTTCGATTGCCCGTTAACAGCCACTTCTTTTGATTTCATTCCTACAAACGAAAAAAGGAGTGTTGCATCGGATGGAACATTGATGAGCGTATAAACTCCGTCGGCATTGGTAACTGTTCCCTGTGAACTTCCTTTCAGGAATACAGTAACACCTGGTAGAGGAAAGTTTGAAGGATCAGTGACTTTTCCTGTAACTGTACCTGTCTGTTCTGAGAAAGAGTCTCCCTGGTAAGTTGTAAGTACAATCTGCCGGTCTTTAATAAGGTAGTTTACATTTGTGTCAGAGAAAAGATTACTCAAAATCTTGTCAATGGTTGTTTCTCTTACATTAATGTTGACCTTACGTTCTACATTTACCATTTTCTGGTTAAACAGGAAATAGAATTCACTGTTGTTCTCAATTTTGTCGAGAACGTCAATCACTTTTGCATCGTTCATTTTCAATGTCAAACGAGTTTGCTGGGAGTAACCTGAGACTGCCCACGCTTGTGTGAAGCCTAAGAACAGAAAAAAGATACTAAGTCGCATGATTTTCCACATTTTAGTTTTGGCGCCATTATGGATGGCATCCCGAATCCATTTTTTTTTCATAAATTTGAAACTTTAAGTAGTTAAACAACTTATTATTACTACACTGCTTAATTTTTGCAAGAGAGTGTTTGCGGCACTCTTTTGCTTTTTTATTTAAAAGCTGCTTGCCTTTTTTTATCCAGTTTTAATATTACTTTTCTTCTTTTATAGGTATTGTCATTGGTTATTTCACGTGGTTCTTCTTTAAATGTAATTGGTGCGGTAAGGGTTAAAAGTTTTAGTACTTCATCAAGAGGTTCGTCAATGAAAGTGGCTCGTAGGGCATAATCGAGAACTTCCGGGTCTTCAATTACAATTTCAGCATTGTACCAACGCCCTAATCGTTGGGCAACCCGTTTCATATTCTCGTAACGGAAAATGAGTTTACCCTCTGTCCACCCCATGTATTGGAGCGCTTCCACGTTTCTTTTTTGGATGGTTTTATTTGTTTTATCGAAAATTAATGATTGATTTGGGATTAATGTTCCATACATTTTCCCCTCGGGGGACATAACGGCTACCTTTCCGCTCTTTAGAATTACTTCTTCTTTTGTGTCTTCTTCGTAAGCTGTTAAGTTAAACTGAGTACCCAGAACTTTTACCTGAAGATTATTCGTATGAACAATAAAGGGATGGGATTTGTCGTGAATGACTTTGAAAAATGCTTCCCCTGTTACAGAAACATTACGATCGCCCGAAAATACTACCGGGAATTTTAGTTTGGAACCACTGTTTAGAAAACCTGTAGAGCCATCCGGTAGTTCAAATTTCGTACGTACTCCGAGAGGGCATTGTATCTCAGCATAGGCAGGTTCGGGGCCTTTTTTATTTAATTGCATATAGGCTATTGCAAGAAAAGCAAGTAGCAAAGGAATAATTAGAATGGCGGCCACCCGTTGAAATACAATAATAAATTTTGCTTTTGCTGTTGTTTTTTTATCTGATTGAATTTGAGTGTGGAGGCTATTCAGTAAATGATCTATGTTATTCGTTTCCGGAGGCTCATTGAAGTACGCAGCCCAATGCTCTTCCAAATGTTTCTTTAGCTTTGGATGATAGGTTTTATTCTCAAAAAAGGCTTTTATATTTTGGTAGTCTTTCCTGGAATAAGTTCCTTTGAAATAGCGATGTAATATCTCCGGATTAATATCCATTTATTTGTTTTGTTATATTTGTTTAATATGTAATAGGGGGTTAACTTAAATATCCCCTAGTCAAAATGAAAAAAAAATAAAATAATTTGACTTTTTGAGGTTTTTGACAATTTTTTGTTGTCAAGAAGCTCTTTTTTATATGCGTTTTAGTACTTTGTTTACAACGAGTTTTGAAAAAGGGTTAGCCCCTTTTGTTGCCTGACAGACATAAAAAACAGAAAAGCTGAGAAATTATCAATTCCCAATTCCTTTCTTATATTTCGTAATGCTTCCGTTAAATGGTTCTCAACAGTTTTGGGAGATATTTCCAGTTGCTGTGCAATTTCTTTTACAGTATACCCCTCTTTTTTCTTTTTGATTAAGATTTCTTTTTGTCGGGGAGGAAGTTGTTCAATTATTGATTCCACTTTGTCCAACAGCATTTGGTAGTTTAACCGTTCATCCAGATCGTTTGAGAAATCAAGCGATTCTTTAATAATAGTATGTTTATATTCTTGCTGTCGGCTAATGCGCTCAAAACTTTCCAATATTTGGTGATAAGCAATTTTAAATAAATAGGCTTTGAATGAAAGTTCCGGCTTTAGGTTTTGCCTGGTTCTCCATACACTTAAAAATACATCTTGCACAACTTCCTCTGCTTCTTCTCTAATTTTAAGATAGCCATATACAAAACCAAACACTCTGTCTCCATACATAATGAAGAGCTCATCAAAAGCAGAAGCATCTCCGTTCTTTAATGCTAGTACCAACTCATTTTCGTTTTTTTTGATACGAATTTTCAATTTAGATTATGGTATTGAGTGTATTATAGGAACCAAATATAATTTTCTTTAAGGAAAGTTGACTTAAAAAGTTTTACCCTTTGGCAAAAAATAATAAACAAGAGAGAAACCTTTTCAATCATGGTCAAATTTTAAAAGTAAGTTGCACTTCTTGTCTTAATTATATGTTAATTTCCATTTTCTATGATAAAGCTCAATAATTTTCAATATCCTGCTTTGTTCATTTGCGCGCTTTTTTTAAGTAATAATTTACAGGAAATCATTTATTTTACAATGTTTACACAATTATTGCAAATGGAGAATAAATTAGGGCAGCAAATCAAAGATTATACGATTATAACTTTTGGTCTTTTGCTTTATACCATAGGGTGGTTTTTGTTTCTTATTCCGGCCGAGATTACCGGTGGAGGAATAAGTGGGGTAGCGGTTGTTATATATTATGCTACTAAAATTCCGGTGAGTATAACATTTCTGGCTATTAATGTTATTTTAGTTTTGGTGGCTATTAAAATTTTGGGTGCCAATTTTGGAATTAAGACCATTTATAGCATTGTGATGCTAACGCTGTTTTTTGCCGTTTTTCAGAATGTGCTCAAAAAGCCGTTGGTAGATGATACTTTTCTATCGGCAGTATTAGGCGGAATTGCCGGAGGTGCTGGTTTAGGAGTTGTTTTTTCGCGTGGAGGAAGTACCGGGGGAACCGATATTTTTGCCATGATTATTAATAAGTATCGAAATATAAGCCCGGGGAGAGTAATTTTGTCGTGTGATGTTATTATTATAGCTTCGTCATATTTTGTATTTCAGTCGCCGGAAAAATTGGTATACGGGTATGTAACCATGTGGGTTGTTTCGTATGCGCTCGATTCTTTTTTGAGTGGGGCAAATCGGTCGGCACAAATGTTTATCTTTTCAAAAAAATATGAAGAAATTGCAGACTATATTAATAACGAGGCAATTAGAGGAGTTACTATTTTAGATGGAATGGGATGGTACACAAAGGCAGATACTAAGGTGGTAATGTCGGTCGTTAGAAAAAGGGAAACGGCTGCAATATTCCGGAAAATAAAAGAAATAGATCCGGAAGCGTTTATTTCGATGGGAAGTGTAATGGGGGTTTACGGACAAGGATTTGAGAAACTGAAGTTATAAAAGATATATTTGGATATTAGAAACTGGACAGTAGAATGAGGGAGAAAAAAGGAAGACAAATTTTAATAGTGGCAAGCTTGTTTTTAGCATTGTTATTTGTTTTGGCATGCAATCAGCCAGGGAAGAAAGAAAATAAGAAAACAGTTGAAACTATAGACACTATTGCTCCGCTGCCTCCGGTTTTAAAGTACGGGTTACCGGTAGATTCTTTTTCAGTAACCGGAGGTGTAGTTAAAACCAATCAATACCTTAGCCAGATTTTGTACAATTATGGAGTGAGTCTGGGAATGGTTGACCAGATAGCCAGGAAATCGAGGTCTGTTTTTGATGTCCGTAAAATAAGAAGTGGTCGAAATTATACCATTTTTCAAACTCCCGACTCATTGAAGGAGAGCCGTTACTTTGTCTATGAAAATTCTCCTACCGAATATTACGTGTTTGAATTGTTTGATTCGTTGCGGATATATAAAGGCGAGAAGGAGGTGGAAAAACGTCTTCGCACTGCACAGGGGGTAATCGAATCATCGCTGTGGAATACAATGTATGATAATGGATTGGATCCGATGCTGGCACTTAATCTTAACGATATTTACCAATGGTCTATCGATTTTTATGCTATTCAGCAAGGCGATCGTTTTCGGGTGATATATGACGAATTGTATGTAGATTCTGTTTCTGTAGGAATAGGAGACGTTTATGCTGTTGAATTTGACCATTATGGCGAGCCTAATTTTGCATTTCGTTTTCTGCAGGATGGGCGGTACGATTATTTTGATGAAAAAGGGAAAAGCCTGCGTAAAGCTTTCTTAAAAGCTCCATTACATTTTTCACGTATCAGCTCCCGTTTTTCCAATAGCCGCTTTCATCCGGTTTTACGAATTCGCAGGCCTCACCATGGTGTTGATTATGCTGCTCCTAAGGGAACACCAGTAATGAGTATTGGAGATGGGACAGTAATTGCGAAAGCTTACCAGGCAAGGGGTGGTGGCAATTATGTAAAGATAAAACACAACTCTGTTTATACAACAACTTATATGCACCTCTCCGGGTTTGGTAAAGGTATTGCCACCGGGAAACGTGTGAAGCAGGGGCAAATAATCGGGTATGTTGGAGCTACCGGTCTGGCTACCGGACCACATCTCGACTTCCGGGTTTTCAAAAATGGGACACCTGTCGATCCTTTAAAAGTAAAAGCTCCGCCTGTTGAACCTGTAAAAGAAGACAATGTTGCTCAGTACACTATTCTGAAAGACTCATTGATGAACGAATTGCAAAAAATTAAGTGGGCAGAAGATTTGCTGATGGCTAGCAATCCATAGGGGGCCATACCAAAATCTAATTTATATATTATTTCGTGGTAGCTTGCATATATGTGATCTTTATGATGATTTATTCTGTCGATAGCATTAATTGAAAAAAGAGGCGCACGTATTTTTTTAGATAAGTAACAATAAATAAACGAATTGTTCGTTTCCGTTCTTAATGGAAAGGGTAGATTCAGTGTGTTTAATGATTCGTTATGTTTATTGGGTTTGTAGATCATTATTCATCTTCAAAAAGCGTCCATTTTTTGATCTACCCTTTTCCCTTTTTTAATTCCAACTTTTATGGCACAAAATGAAATCTGAGTTAGAAGTTTAGAAAAAATCTTCTCGCTATACAAGATTATTTCCGTATTCGTTTTATTGCTGCTTAACAAAAATGGTATTTGCCTGTTTAATTTGGAAACACTTTCCGGTAAAGAGAGAATTTTAATTTTTATATTTAATGAAAAAAAGATTTTCAGGGAAGTATTTAATTAGGGAAAAGAGTTTTAATTAAGATAAAATTGGTTGAAAATGGCAAGGTTAAGATTTTATTCGGTGGTGATTTTTATGGTAATTTTCGCATCGTGTGTGAGAAATAAAAAAGGACAAACATTACAAAATGCAACGTCTTCTGTAAGTTCGAATATTTTTGAGATTACTGAAGTTATACAAACCAGCAATTATTCTTATTTAAAAGTAAAAGAAAATTTGGGTGATAAATGGATGGCTGTATCAAGGCAGGAAGACTTGAAAAAAGGAGATGTATATTATTACGATGAGGCGTTGCCAATGAATAATTTTCACAGCAAAGAATTGAATCGGGATTTTGATATAATCTATTTTGTTAATCAAATAAGCAAGACACCGCTAACCGAACCTGCTTCAATGGATCAAATGCAGGTTCAGGCGCATTCTGGCAAAGTAAAAGCAGAACAAAAAGGAGGTATTTCTATAAAAAAAGGGAGCGGTGAACTTGCCATTGGGGAGATTTATGCCAATAGGGAAAAATACGCCAATAAGGAAGTTAAGATAAGAGGTGTGGTTGTAAAAGTAAACGAAAACGTAATGGGAAAAAACTGGATTCATATTCAGGATGGGACCAGTGATGCAGGAAACTTCGATTTAACTATTACCAGTCAGGATATTGCCCATATAAATGACGAGGTTACTTTTAAAGGCAAAATTATTTTAGACAAAGATTTTGGCGCCGGTTATTTTTATGAGGTAATCATGGAAGATGCCTCCATTGAAACTAAAACCACGGCTAATTTATAACTTTTACAGAAGTACAGTCGGCGTCTTTCACTATTAAACCAATGTTGTCTTTATAGGAATACACAATTGGGTAACGGATGAGGGCATCGTGTACATCGTGCAAAATAAAAGCAGGACGCACATTATCTCCTTTTACAAAAAGCTGAATATTGTCCATTGTAATATTTTGTACATGGCGAATAAAAAAGGCGGAAGCTGGCAGCACGTCTCCAAACATATCTACAGTTGGATAGCCTTTGTCATTTTCCGGAACCTCCATTTGGGCTTCTTCTGCTGTCCCTTCACTCAAGTTGGTAATTACAATATTGCTTAAACTAATATTTTGAGCCATTGCTCCCGGAATACCTGTAATGTTTGATGCTATTTTTGATGAAGTAGTGGCTGTTATATTTGAAATCGTTACGTTTTGCAATGTTCCCATTCCCGGCTCCGGAGCTTGTTGTGTATATTTCCGGGCACGGTTTCCAAGCCTTACAAAGATGGGACAGTCGGTTTCTGAAACCACAATGTTATTTATATTTACCTGATCCAGTACACCTCCGTCTACCATCTCAACAGAAATTGCAGATTGCCCGTTTATGGTTCCATAAATTGGATCTGGATCTTCCGACGGGCTAACAGTACAATTACTGAAAATAATGTTTTGAAATCCGCCGGTACTTTCTGTTCCTAATTTCAGGGCGTTACAGTGCGATTTTATAACACAATTGGTAACCACCACGTTTTTACACATTTTTGGGCTGGTGCTTTTTAGGCAAATACCGTCATCGTCGCTATCCACAATACATCCGTTTATAATTACATCGTGGCATCCATCAATGTCTATCCCATCGTTGTTTTTGTTGCAATGATTAAAAACGTTGATTCCGTTTATCTGTAGTTTCTCGCATGCAAGATAATGTTGCATCCAACCTCCTGAATTCAACATGTGCACATTTTCTATTTTTACATTTTTGCAATTAATAAGCTGAATGATGTGAGGACGGGTAATACCTGGTTCATCACCTTTCGTCTTTGAGGAAAAAGCTGCGCCTTGTCCGTCTATGGTTCCCTGGCCTTTTATGCCAATCCACGACTGGCCTTCCGCAAAAATCAATTGGCGAGTGTGCTGGCCTGTACGTAGTGCCACAAAATCGGGTTTAATATTCAGGTAATCCTCAATATTAGTACTTCCCAGCAAAGTTGCCCCTTTTTTTATATCAATGGTTACTCCGGTTTTTAGCACAAGCGAGCCAGTTAAAAATTCTCCCGGAGGAATAATAACTGTTCCTCCTCCATTTTTAGAAATTTCATCAATGGCACTTTGAATAATTCTTGTACATAGGGTTGAAGCATCCGCTTTTGCCCCGGCATCAACAATATTAATGTTTTTAGCAAACGAGTTTATATAGAAATTACAAAACAGGTAAATTCCCAAAATCCTTAAAAATGTTTTCATTATGCTGTATTTGATTACGCTTGAATATTCAAAAGTAACAAGATTATAAATAGTATAAGAAGTATATTCTTACAAATTAATTACCTTCACTGCCTGTAAACCAACTATAAATGTATTATGATCAAAATTCGAAATCTAGTCGTTGTATTTTTTAGTGTCTTTTTTTGCGTGAATTTTGTACAGGCAAAGGGAAACTGGGAAAATCTGTTTAATGGTAAAAATCTTGAAGGTTTTATAAAAAGAGCTGGTACTCCAGGTGGTTTTGACAAAAGTAAAGGGTTGGCAGAATACTATATTGCTGATGGAAACCAATTGGTAGGAGTCTCAAAAACCGGCATTCCAAGTACTTATTTGTGTACAAAAAAAATGTATTCCGACTTTATTTTAGAAGTAGATGTAAAAGTAGAGGTAGGGCTAAATTCAGGAATTCAGTTTAGGAGTAATTCATCGCCTGATTATCGTGGCGGGGAAGTTTTTGGTTATCAGTGTGAAATTGATCCTTCAGAAAGAAAATGGAGTGGTGGTATTTACGATCAGTCGCGTCGTGGCTGGATTTATCCGGTTACAATGAACGAACCCGGACGGCAAGCTTTTAAAAATGGCGAATGGAACAAATACCGTATTGAAGCTATCGGAAATCAAATTCGCACATGGGTAAATGGTGTACAAGTTACCAATCTTGTTGATGATATGACTTCGGAAGGATTTATTGCTTTTCAGGTACATTCTATTGGAAACAACACTGCTCATGAAGGGTTGAAGGTGAAATGGAGAGGGGCACGTATTTTAACTGAAGATCTGAAAGAAAACAGGTGGCCACTTGCCCCTGATGCAAAAGAATTTAGTTACCTCAAAAATAAATTAACTGATAATGAAATAAGGAAAGGTTTCCGTTTGTTGTGGGATGGGAAAACCACAAACGGATGGAGAGGTGCTAAACTAGATAAATTTCCGGAAGGAGGATGGAAAATTGAAGATGGGGAACTTTCTGTTTTGGAAAGTGGCGGTGCCGAGTCGCAAAATGGAGGGGATATAGTTACCATTGATCAATTCAGTAATTTTGAGCTCGAACTTGATTTTAAAATCACAGAAGGAGCCAATAGTGGTATTAAATATTTTGTTGATACTGATTTAAATAAAGGAGAAGGATCGGCAATTGGGTGCGAGTTTCAGATACTTGATGATGTAAGGCATCCCGATGCTAAAAAAGGAGTTAATGGAAATCGTACAGTTGGCTCTCTTTATGATTTAATTACTGCCAGAAGTTATTCTGAACCTAATAAAACTAAGCGTGGTGCCAGTCCGGGGCAATGGTGTAAAGCACGTATTATCGTAAAGGATGGACATGTAGAACACTGGCTAAACAATATAAAAGTGGTTGAATACGAGCGTTTTTCTCAAATGTTTAATGCATTAGTTGCATATAGCAAATATTCAAAATGGGAAAATTTTGGACAGGCTCCGTTTGGTCATATTCTATTACAGGACCATGGAAACAAAGTAACTTACCGAAGTATCAAAATTAGGGAGTTTTAGAGCATTGAATATGTAATTGTATAGATGCTGATTTTATAAGAACGAGTGTTTAATTGGCTTTTCAATACCACTGCACTGCGTTTTCATACAAAAGAGATTAACCGGAAGGCTATTGGCATTCTAATTAATCTCTTTTGTAATTTTAAATAGAGGGGACTTGTCTTCTTTGAATTTAAATGGTTGGAAAGTTACCTTACTTCCGGAACAATTTCTTGAGCCATTTTTCGGCCAGTTTTGGCCATGTTTCCGCAGCTTCACTTCCCTGTCGAAGTCCATAGCCATGACCGCCTTCTGGTAATATGTGTAACTCAACAGGTACTTTTGCATCACGCAGGGCTGTGGCATAAACCAGGGAACTGTTTCCAACATGATCGTCAGCCGTTTGAAAAATAAACGTTGGAGGGGTATTCTCGTTGACTTTTAATTCGGGAGTAAGGCTTCTGTTCTCTCCTTTATCCAGATAAGCCGGATAAATGAGCATGGTAAAATCAGGCCGGCACGAAAGTTCATCGGCTACATCTACTTTGGGATATGTGGTTTCATTATACAGAGTGCTGGCACGGGCACTTAAGCTGCCCCCTGCTGAAAATCCCATTACGCCCAGCTTGTTCGGATCTAAATTCCATTTACCGGCTTTGCTTCGCATAATCCGCAGGGCTCGTTGTACATCCTGAAGAGCGCCTTCCTGTTTTTTCGGGACACGATATTGCAAAACTGCAGCAGTAAATCCGAGATCATTTAGCCATTGAGCAATTTCATATCCTTCCAAATCGATGGCCAGAATGCTGTAACCACCCCCCGGGCAAATAACCACTCCTGCACCGTTATTGTTATCTGCACTTGCAGGGAAAACAATCATTCCCGGATCGGTAATATCCGTAATCCGGGTAACATTTCTGGATGTATTATCGGTTTGTACTGGTTCATGTTTGGCTTCTGTCTCTCCAGGAACGTCTCCCGGCCATAGTTTTATTATTACTTTTTGTTGAGCTGAACTCCCCAGAAATAGGAGAAAGGCAAGAAAAGTTGTTGTTATAATTTTCATTGTTTTTATTTTTTTAGATTTTGTTGTCGGTTTTACTGTTTCGGGAAAGTCTGTTTCCAATGGTTAAAAAGTTGCTCCATCTCTTTTATTTTACCCGGCTCTTTTTCTGCCAGGTTATTTGTTTCTGTCGGATCATCTTTCAGATTATATAACTCCCAAGGTTCACTGGTTCCTTCTTTTACAATTTTCCATGATTTTGAATACGCAGCTTTTCCTCTCCGCCACTCCCAGAAGATAGGCTGTTCCCGGGGTGTTTTATCTCCTTCGAATACGGGAAGAAGGCTAACTCCCTGCATAGGGGTTATTTTCTGGTTATTAAATTCTGTTGGATAAGAGGCTCCGGTAATATCGACCAGCGTGGCCATAATATCGATAAAATGTCCGGGGAATTCGGAAAAGGTTTTGGGGACTATTTTTCCGGGCCACCAGGCAATCAGTGGCGTATTGATGCCGCCTTCGTAACTGAAGTTCTTATAAAAGCGAAAAGGAGTGTTTCCTACGTTTGCCCAGCTTTTCCCCAGCGAAGACCAACGTGTCATCGTCCCAGTTTCTCCATAATCATCATCAATGTGTACCATTTCAGCAGATGCGCCATTGTCGGATACAAACAAGATGAGTGTATTTTGATCTTTTCCAATTTCCCTGATTTTTGACAATACCCGCCCAATGTTTTGATCCAGACGATCAATCATGGCGGCGTAAACTTCCATTTTTCGAATTTCATTATTCCGAACAGAATCTGACAATTCATCCCAATTATCGTAAGAGGGCGCTGATAAACGGTAGGAATTATCAATTAAGCCCATTTGAAGTTGTTTTTGGTAACGTTGCTGGCGGATTTGTTCATAACCGGCATTGTATTTTCCTTTGTATTTGGCAATATCTTCCGGCCAGGCCATTAACGGATCATGTGGCGCGTTATAGGCAAGGTAAAGGAAAAAGGGTTTGTCTTCATCTTTATATTCATCCAGCCAGTTTAATGCATAATTGGTAAAATAATCGGTGGTGTAAAAATCTTTGTTCTCCGGAGTATACGGATGATACATTACTGAATCGATACACCACCAACGTTGTGTTTTATTTCCGGGTTTGCCTTTTCTTGCCGGATCTCCTTCGCCGGGTCTTTTATTTCCGGGATTAAAATAGTTACAGGCACCGTCTTTTAATCCGTAATACCTGTCGAAGCCTCGTGTGTACGGATTTTCCAGTCCGTGGTGTTTTCCCGACCAAAGAGTTCTGTATCCGGCTGTGTGAAGTACTTCACCCAATGTAACAGCATTGGTAATAGGGTTGGTATGTGTTTTTGAATAACCGTTTTGCTGTGCATAGACTCCGGTAAGCAAACATGCACGCGAAGGAAAACATTTTGATGTATTATGAAAATGGGTAAAACGTATTCCTCCTTCACCCAGTTTGTCGAGGTTTGGAGTTTGTACTTCGCTGCCATAGCAACCAATGTCCGACCAACCCAAATCGTCGGCACTAATTAATATGATGTTGGGTTTTGGTTGTTCTTTTTTGCAGGATAAAATTGTAAAAATACAGCAAATGCAAATGATTATTTTCTGGAACATTTCCGTTGGTTTAGTTTCTATTGCAGATGATTCAAATGTATAAAATAAATGGAAAACAACAGTATTATTTCCCGTTTACGGGGGCGTTAATTTACTGTATGGCAAGGTGTATTTTTCCAATACAGTGCCAAACTGGTCTATTAATCTAAATGTAACCGTGGGGGTATCTTTTTGTGGCTCAAAAGTAAATTCCCCAAAAGCAATGATTGAGGTTCCATGATAACCAAATAACTGGTTTTTGCTGTCTTTTGCCATTGCATCCGGACCGGGAACGCCTCCTAAAGAAGCTGCTTCAAATTCATAAAAATTAAATCCGGAAGGCCGGGGAATGGTAAAACCTCGTGCTCCGTGGCGGTCACCACTAATCAATAATACACCGGTGATATTTTCTTTCTCAATAAAACTAAAAATTTCTTCGCGTGCTTTTTTATCCCATGTGCCCCAGGAATCTTTTCCATTGCTAATATAATCGCTCCACATGGTGCCGCTGCTAATTATTTTAAAAGGTGCTTTTGTATTCTTTAGTATGTTTTTTAACCAGTCCAGCTGCTCTTTCCCCAGGTAAGAACCGTATTGCTCACGTTTTTCATTGGTCCGGCAGGAGCGGGTGTCCAGCATAATTATTTCTACAGGGCCAATACGCGTATTAAAATAGATCCCTGTTTTTTCGTTTTCAGGATTATTCCAGTTTTGAAGCCAGACTTTTCGTACAGCCTCAACATCGGTATTTGTAAATCCTTTCGGGATGCCGCTAAGGTCGTTGTTGTAGTAATCATGATCGTCCCATGAAGTATAAAGTGGTACATTTGCGGCAAGTTCTCTCCAAGGTTTTGACACATCACGAAGTAAGTAATCCGATCTGTGCATACTTACCTGGTTTTCTCTGTCATCTACTGCAATATCGCCTAAAAGCATCATCGCCTGTGGTTTTCTTTTTAAAATTTGACTGACCAGATTTGGATTGTGTAATCCGATTTTATGAAAACACGATCCAAAAGCCACTCTGAATGTGTCCTCTTTATTGGAATCAGGCGCTGTCTTGAATTGTCCTTTAGCAACTTTTTGTTCCTGAACATAAACGGTATATTTATATTCGGTATCAGGAATTAATTTACTTAGTACGATTCTTTTTTCAACTCCCGGAGCATTGGATTTTTCGATATATTGTTTTTCATCCGTGTTATCCAACTTTGTTACTTTAACTGTAATTGGAGCAGATGTTGAAGGCCGCATCCAGATGGTTATTTCATTTGTATTTAATTGACCAAGCATGGGGCCACCCATTAATAGCAAATTATGATTTTTCGCTGCCTCTATTATTTTATTATTGGTAAAGTCAGTATTGGGCATACTTGAAAAAACAGAACGTGCATCGAAATAGAATTGCCTTATATTTTCAGGTAGCTGTCCGTAGCTGTCAAGTAATTTGGTATCTATTTCTAAATTTCCGATGTGTGCCTCCCGCAGTGTAACTTTGTATTGCGGTACAATTGTATCCTTGTCTGTGCCATAACAGTTTATGTTTACACTGAATAATAGCAGAAGAATATAGAATGAAAAGAAAAGTTTAAGACGGCTCATTTGTAAATTTGTTTAGTCCATTTAAAATAGAGATCTATTTGATAGTTTATTTGAAATTAATCTCTCATTTTTTGTATTCGCCGGGTTTTTTAAATATAATGTGTCGGAGTTTGTTTCAATTTTTCCTTGTTCTGCATGGCTCCCCATCAGAACACTTTATTATTAGCGGTTATTATTTTCTATTTCTTTTAAAATTACGACAAACCCAACAGTATCGTCATATTTGTAAACAATAAGTTTTTTATAATTGACATCTGTCCTTAATTCTAAACCCTCTGTTTTTTTATCGTAAATTTTTACTCTTCCCGTTTCTGAATCAATCTTTTCGGTGTTTGTTTGAAGAATAATTTGAGGAGATTTAATTTCTATAAATTTTGTTTCATCATTCATAAAAACAGTGGCATTTTTCAGAATACGTTTTCCGTCCTGAATTGAATCAGATTTAGCTTTCACATTAAATTCATTTTCTGTTTCCAGATTCGGAATAATTGCTTTAGCACGATCTGTAACTGATTTATTTTTTGGAAGGTCGAATAAATTAATTGTGTAATCGATCAATTCAGCGCCACCATATTTCCCATGCCCCGGAACTACAACTTTTGCGGAGCCATATTCACGTTTAATGTTTTTTGCCGTTTGAGACCACTTATCGAGGTTGGCGTCGCCAATATTTCCAATCCACCCATTGTAATTTCTAATTTCATTTCCTCCAAATAGAACTTTGTCATTTGGTATCCAAACTACAATTCCATCCGAAGTGTGTGCCTCTCCAAGAAAATGGCAAACTACTATTTCGTCTCCTACCGTTATTTCTTTTTTAGGATTAAACCCAATATCAGGAACAGGCAATCCTTTATCTTTTGCTATTTGCCGGGTTAACTCATAAGCATAGCTTTGTATGTCGTTTTTTTTAACAATATCCAGGCCTTGCATTGCATCCGGGTGCCACCTGTCGATTACATAAGCAATAATTTTAGCTTGTTGTTTATTTTGTACCCAATCTATTAGATTTTGAGTATCAATATCGGAGTCGGGAGTTGAAACAATAACGGCCTCTCCATTATTTATATAAACCAATCCATTGTTCCCTTTTTGCGTGTGTTCATAACAATGTTCCGATAATTTGTATAAAACAAGATCTTCCGAAACTTGAATCTCTTGTCCAAATGCGTGATTTACCAGGATAAGTATGATCTGCCCGGTAATAAAGTATTTTAGTTTATTGTTCATTTGTATCGTATTATTTAACCGGGGCGAGAACTTGCACCTAACGCCACAATACGGTTTGCAAAGTGGTTGTTGTTATTTTCAGGTAATGTAGCTTCTACGAGTATGTCATTGTGATTATACCAATTGTTTTCAAATGCCTTTTTTTAACATAAAATCTAAATTCATTATTTGTAGGTTTGGTGTTAACAGTTGGTACACCACCAAATCCATCGATGCAATATGTATTGTATTACAAATTCTTGTTTCGCTTTTATCCAATAGATATATTTAAATGTTTGCCCAGTCCTATTTCAATTAATTTATAATAAGTTGAAATTTGAATGTCGCTTTGTCCTCTTTCAATCCGGGATATGTAACTTTTCTTTGTTCCGGTTCTTTGTGCTAATTCATCTTGAGTTATCTTTGCTTCATTCCTCGCTTCTTTAAGCATTGCGCCAAGTCTAAATGCTAAGGAATCTGCATCATATTTATCTCTGGTTGATGTTCCTTTTTCTCCGTATTTCTCCTTTAAAATATCTTCAAAATCTGTAATGTTTTTCATTTTAATTTCCTCCATATTTTTCGTTCATATATTCCTTTTTTAATTTTTCGGCCATTTTGATTTCTCTCCTCGGTGTTTTTTGAGTTTTTTTTATAAAACAATTTGTCAGAACAACTAACTCGCCTTTGTCGAAAAAACACAAAATTCGAATGCTCTTAAAGGTTGTAATAACACGTATCTCATAAATTTCATCAGTATTTTTCAGGTTTTTAAAAAATTTCTTTGGAACCTGCTTTTCAAATCGAACCAAGTCAAATACGTATTCAATTTTTTCTTGAACTTTAGAATCTTGCGATTTATAGAAATCAACAAAGTAATTTTTGTAAGCAATTATTCTTCTAAGCATTTGACAAAGTTAACTAATTAGTTTACATGATTGGATGGCTTAGCTCATTTTTATGTTGAAAACTCTTTTTTCTTACTATGTGTTTGTAATAATTTCTTGTGAGTTTTTCTTGTCGTTTTTTAAGAGTCAGCGTCGGAAGGACGAAGGCACTAGGGAAAGGCTCCAGGGCAACCTCCTTCACGAATTCCGCAAGTAGTCAGAGAGTGTTTTATATTTCAACCACTATCGTTTTAGATAATTTGTCATGCCATCCGGAATTATCAGAACCCAGAAATGAGAATGGTTCAAAAGGAATAAATCTGCATAAAGAGCGTATTAGAATTGTTCCAAACTCAGGCTTCTCCCCTTTACTATTAACCACTTTTGTTTTTGTTATGAATTTTGCAATTGTTTTTCCGGTTGTAGCTTCCAAAATGGAATAATAGATCATTCCTGCCGTTAAGCCAAGTGCGTAATTAATCAACTTATTGTCTTGCTCAAAAATTGAAAGTAATGAAGGCGAGATGATTGCAAATAAAATTCCTAAAACCGATCCATAAATAAAACTGAAGATTATAAAGAATATTAAATCAATTAAATAGTTGGCAAATTTTTTACCTTGACTTGCGGTCCTGTTTAAAATCTCATTTTCAATTTTTGCTGATTGCATTTTTTGTTTAAGTTCCGCGTCTTCAATATAAGAATTACAATTCTCCTCAAAATCTGCCGGTTGATTTGTCAAGCCACATATTATACCCAGCTTCATATCAAACTTTTGATTTTTACAAATCTTACAGAAGCTTAGTTGCTCATCTCTTGTCATGTTGTTTAAATTTTGTGTTTTATTATTAGTGATTGGTTTTCTTTTCTATAAACCCATTCGTCGAGCCAGACCTGGCAATGGGTTATACCCCGAGTTAACACTTCGTAATTTATTTATTTTCAATTTTCTTTATCATTTCTGTTGTCAATTCTAAAATTCTCAGTGGATATTTATCCCGAATTTCTCTTTGTTCCTTATTGCTGAGCCATTCATATTTTTGCGCATAATTCCATTGAGAATATTCTTCTCTCAGTTCGTGTATTGCTTCTGTTGATTTTGATAAAACCTTAAAATAACTAGAGAAATCGATACTGTCATTGATATTGTATTTAATTAAATAGTTTGGGTTACTTTTTATTATTTGCTTAATTGTCGGTTTCAGTGCGGAAATTTCAACTACGTTTTTATTAATAGTAATTATGCTATTTGCACTTTGTTTAATTTGAATAATATTGGGTATTTCATTTATTTCCTGTTTAATCTCATCTAAATTAGTCATATCCGAATACCAGTTGGGGATTCTTGTTGGAAATGATACATCTGGATAATATTGAGCGTAAATGTCGTCATCGGATGGTATTACAGCATATGAAATTTGATAAATTCCCCATTTAGATAGTTCTGTTTTTAGTTTATTTATAAAATCCATTTTAATACCACGATGAATATAAAGACAGTAAACCACAAAGGGAATTTCAATTTCGTTTCTCATTGATTGCCAATCACGGATTTTGAAATGCAAACTGTCTAATGGGATCTTTTTATTTTCAGCAAAAATAATTGGTTTCAAATTCAACTTGTCATCCTTAGCACAAACAATTAGAATATTCTCAATTAAGGAACGTTTTTCAGCTCGTTCGTATATTCTTGAAGACGGAAGGTTAAGTTTATATTGATAATGGATGTTTTTACTTAGAATACTTTTATTGATTGCTTTATAATTTGTCAAATTTATTTTTGACAATCCAAATGAAAAGGTTGAAATACATATTATTGAAACGAATAACCATTTTAAACTTTTACGAATATAAGTTAATCTTATTGTATTCCATGTTTGCAGAAATAGTGTGATAATAATAAGAATAAATACATAATTATTGTCAGGATAAAGGCTGAAAAGATGCCAACTTCCATGAAATGCGAATCCGAAAAAGAGCCCAAAAATGACAGCCAATTTTGAAACCCAACTTAAAAAATACCAGTTTAAAAACTTTTGGTCGTTCACAATTGATGTCTTTCTGTAATTACGAATTCCAAATATTTTTTTAGGTTGGTCAAACCAGAAAACGAAACAAACTGATTGTCCTAAGATAACAGACAAAAATGCAAAGAACAGATTATAAAAATTTACCTCTTTGTCTGAAAGAACCCACAGATCATATTTTTCAGTAGTAGAAAGAATCCTAAATGATTCTCTGATAATGTAAATGAATGAGTAAAATGAGAATGAATAAAGCAGTCCCAGGATTACGCCAACTATCAACCTAAATTTTGACAGTTCTATAAAATCAGGATCTTTATGTAAAAATTTTTTATTCAGTATCATTTTCGTTTTCCTTAAGTATATGTGCTAAGGGGCACTTGTAAGTTGTCGGGCAGATTTCGAAGAGCATTCCTGTCCAAAGGACATGGAACGGTGATGCAAGAATCCGCAGTTGGTGTACCACCGAACCCACCCTGCAATATGTCCTTTGTTGAACGAAACCTAAAGGTAGCAAAATTGCTCATGGTCGAGTACCTTTAGGTTTTTAATCAAAAAAATCGTTATTATGAAAAAAAAGCACCACATTAATTGAGCAAGCCTGTTTTTCACACCCTGAATTTAATCAAGTTTATCAGAAGATGCAACGGCAGGTTGCACTTTTGGGCAAGAGTACCAGTACGCTTAGCAATTATTCGCGCTGCCTGGCTCGGATGGCTCTTCACTTTAACTGCAATCCGCTGGAATTAGATGAAGAACAGGTACTGGATTACCTGTATCATATCAAAACGCAAAGCCGTACTCCTTCATCGAGTTATTTTAAGCACACGGTTTACGGACTTCGTTTTGCCTACCGTGCCATGGGGATGCCGCAAAAGCAGGTTTTTCTTCCAAAGATGCAATTTCCCAAAAAGCTACCTGTTGTGTTGAGCCAACTAGAGGTAAAGCGGCTGCTAATAACGCCTGGTTTGTTAAAACACCGGCTGGTACTTGCCCTGCTGTACGGTTGCGGACTCAGGCGGCAGGAACTCTGTAACATCAAAATCCAGGATGCCGACCTCGACCGCCAAATGCTCCACATCCGCGAAGGGAAAGGCCGAAAGGACCGCTATGTGCCGCTGGGCAAAAATCTTTCGCGGGGGTTAAAGACCTACCTGGCAGCAGAGCGGCCCTACGTTTGGCTGTTTAACGGCAAAACCAATACCGGGCAACTACAGCAGTTCACCGGGTCAGGGGTGCGGTGGATTGTTAAAGAATCCACACGCAAATCGGGGATAAAAAAGAAGGTGACCTCGCACACGCTTCGCCACAGTTATGCCACGCACCTGCTGGAAATGGGTATGGACATCATCACCCTGAAAGACCTGCTGGGGCATGTGGATATCCAGACTACGCTGATGTACCTGCACATTGCCCAATTGGGCAGGGAGAAAGCCTTTAGTCCGCTCGACCGTTTATACCGGAAATCGTGAAACCGAATTATGAAGTAGCCGATGTGTTGCGCCACCAGCAGCACCGGCTGCGGGAGCTTTGTGCCAACAGCTGGCAGCTGCGCACCCTGCAGGCTTTGTCGGTTTGCCGTACGGCAGCACTGGGCGGACATATTGATGTGTGCAACAACAGCGTCTGCAACAAAATACACATCAGTTATAACAGTTGTCGTAACCGGCATTGTCCGAAGTGCCAGGGGCATAAACGGCAGGAGTGGATGCAGGCCCGCGAGCAGGAACTGTTTCACACTTCGTACTATCACCTGGTGTTTACCCTGCCCCAGGCATTGAACCGGCTGGCCATGTACCGCCCCAAACTGGTTTACTCGCTTTTGTTTGCTACGGCCTGGCAGGTGGTAAAAGGTTTTGCCCGCAACCCTAAATTTATTGGTGCTGCCCCGGGGATGATCGCCATCCTGCATACCTGGGGACAAAACCTGAGCCTCCACCCGCATTTGCATTGTATTGTCCCGGGCGGTGGAATTACCACATCGGAAAAGTGGAAAGCAGCCCGGGGAAAAAACAAATTCCTTTTCCCGGTAAAAACAATGAGTAAAGTTTTCAGGGCAAAATATGTACAGGCATTACGACAGCAGGGCATTGAAGATGTGCAACTGTACAAGTCGCTGTTTTCAAAACCCTGGGTGGTATACTGCAAACAACCTTTTTTCGGACCCCGGCAGGTGGTGGAATACCTCGGAAGGTATACCCATAAAATAGCCATCAGCAATCACCGCATCCGCAGTATTGAAAACGGGAAGGTGACTTTTACGGCAAAAGACTACCGGAAGGGAGGGAAAAAATACCCGCTCGTGCTAAGCGAAGACGAGTTTATCCGGCGTTTTTCGCTGCACATTTTGCCCCGTGGTTTTACCCGCATCCGGCATTACGGGATACTAAGCAGTACACTCAAAAAAGTGTGTGTGAAATTGCTGCAACAGGAACTGGGCAAACCCGACCTGCCCGAACACTCCGATGTGCATTTGCTTTGCCCGGTATGCCGCAAAGGAAAGCTGGTGACCATCTGGCGCTTTCATCAGCGCGGACCACCACCGATGAATGCTTCTTTCTTAAACCTGCTGATTAACCTTGTAAAAAAGTCCTGACACAGGGACCGGGCGGAGCTTTGCCCAATTGTAAAAAGTCAGTAGATACATTGGGTATCTGACTGGAAAAAGAAGGCTGGAAATAACACTTAAGAATGAAAAACAGGCTCCGACCAGACCTGAAAGCAAAAGCAGGTAAACAACCATCCCCCGGATAACAACCATCACGGATATCGAAAAACCCATAGTATACGTCCCCGTTTCAAACCCGGTTCCGTCAACACCCGGTTCTGACTGGGCATTGCATGCCATCAGAACGCTTAATTGTTATGTGCTGCAATTTTTTATTCTTTTTTGTGACATATATAATATGCTCTTTGATAAAGTTCATCATACGTCACTATTTCTATATTTTTTAGATTTTTACGAAACATTTCAAATGACGAATATTTTATCTCATTAATTTTCCCATTAATGATAAATTCATTTAAGTTTCCAATTAGAATGAAAGCTTTTGGATTATATAAATACAAATCCTCTCCAGTTAAATTGTCTTGTTCATCTTTCATTTCTGTTTTCGTTGCAATATCCTTTATTGCTTTGTGTACAGTTCTTTGTACTTGGGCGATTGCACCAGATAATGCATCTGAAATTTGCCAAGATTCTTCACGATATGCATCTTTAATTTGTTTTAATAATTTGTCTGAGTCTAATTTTAGTTCACAAAAGCATAATGAGTTTATTGCGCCTTGGGATTTTAAAAGAGCATCCGTTCTTTTGCCTTTTGAAAAAAAATCTGAGCCTGAAGTAATCTGTTCTATTTTTTTAAAATCCAATTCAGAATTAAAAATGTAATCCAAACCATAGCCTAAAATCCAGGTATTTTGTTCAAAGAATTTTTGCCAGATTCTTTCATTTGAAAATTTCTTATTTAATTCTTTTTCAATTCCATTTTTATAGACTTGGAAATACCCATTCTCATTGAGTAGTTTATCAAATACTTCTAATTGATTTTTTCTATAACCATAGTTTATCAAATCTTTTGTTGTAATATTATTTTTCAATGCATCCTGTAGAATCTCGATATTATCTGAAATAAGTTTTGATGCCTGTTCTTTGTCTAACAATAATTTTGATAACTCAGAGTCTTTTATATTTAATTTGCTTTCATCTGGAAAATCTACTTCTTTGATGCTTTTGAGGAAAAAGTATAATCTTTCAACCTCATGAGAATGAAATGAAGCTTCTTTTAAACGGTTCTTAATTGGAATATTATCTATACCAAATTGCTGTATTATCAATTTTTCTATGCGTCTGTCATTTTGAAAGAAAAGAGCTTTTAGTTGTCTTTTTCCATTGGAAGTTACACCAATAGTTTTTTCATCTTTTAGTAAAAACTCGTTTTGTACGTAGTCTAAAATCTTATGTGCAAATCTCTTTTTTAAACCTCTAAATGGCGTAGAAAAAGATTCTGAGAAATACGTCTTATCTAATGCACGTTGTGATGCATAGTATTTATCATCTTTTTTATTATCATCCATCATTTAATAGTTTTTTATATGAAAGAGTAGCTTTTCATGGTTGCACATAACTTATATGCAACCCAACAAGCCCAGTTATTTTTCCATTATCGGTTTGTATTATATGCCCTATTGGGCTGTGTAGCGCAACTTTAGGGTTTAAGTAATTTCCTGTCTGCTTATAGTACTTTCGTTTTATGGTTACTGTTTTTGTTGAGGGGGGCTGAAGAGTTATGTTTGGTAGTTTCATAAGAATGTGTTGGTTTTTATCTTTTAAAAATAAACATAATTTCGAAAAAAAAGTAGCTGATTGGTTTAAGATTTTCCTTGTCTGGTAAAATATTGGGAACATACTCAGTTGTCCAAAAGCTTTCCGTTAGTTTGTATGGTATATCTGGTTTTGCTTGTCGAATTCTGTAAAATATTTCGGTATTTTTACAGTTTTATTGCAAAGCAGGCAGAATGAAAAAATATATAATCTTATTATTCATACTATTTCCGTTGTTTGCACTGGCGCAGATAAACCAGACTGACGCCAATGGTTTGAGGCAGGGATTGTGGAAAAAACAATACCCCAATGGAAAGCAAATTTACGAAGGGTATTTTCACGACGGAAAACCGGTGGGAGAATGGAAGCGGTATCATAAAGGAGGGCAGGTCAAAGCCATTATTCGTTACCAGGAGAATTCGGATACCGCTTTTGCTCAGCTATTTGATGTGTGGGGGAAAAAGGTAGCCGAAGGAAATTTTGTAAACGAGAAAAAAGAAGGTCTCTGGTCTGTTTTTACCGATAACCGAAAGGTAGCCGAAGAAAATTACAGCAATGGATTGAAAAACGGAACTTGCCGGAAGTTTTATGAGGATGGAAAGTTACTGGAAGAGTCGGAATGGAAAGATGGAAAGATGAACGGGAAATACCAGGTGTTTTATAAAACCGGCGAGCCATACATGCAATGCAGGTTTGTCAACAATCAGCGAAATGGCTTATGCATTTCTTATTTTTCAAACGAGAAAATGGAAATGGAGGCATATTATAAAAACAGTTTACGAACGGGTGACTGGAAGTTTTACAACGAAAATGGCGAACTTTTATATACCTTAAAATACGATGAGGGAGAATTGTTAAATCCGGAGGTCCGTGACAGTATTGACAATTTGCAAATGCAGAAAATTGAACAAGGAAAAGAGTCGCTTGTTGATCCCGAAAAGTTTATGCAGGATCCTTCGGAATATATGAGGAAAATGAAAATGTACCGGTAAGAACAAGTTTTATTCTTAATTTCGGATAATGTTTTAAATAATACTCGGTTGCACAAAATGAAGAAAGCTCTACTTTTATTTATTTTTCTTTTTTCTTTTGGTTTCTTTAAAAGTCAGGCTCAGCAGTATTACTGGGTTGCATTTACCAATAAAAACAATTCATCTTATTCTTTTTCAAAACCACGCGAGTTTCTTTCAGAGCGGGCTATTGAACGCAGAACTGCACAGGGAATAGCAATCGATTCGCTCGATTTGCCGGTTAACCAAAGCTATATCGATCAGGTTGTTCGCGAAGGTGTTTCTTTTGTTCATGCTTCCAAATGGTTGAACGGTATTACCGTTAAAGTGGAAATAGATGGTTTCGAAAATAAAATGCAGGAGTTGCCTTTTGTGCAGGAAGTGCAGTTAACCAAACCTGAAACGCAGACAAAAAGTGCTTTTAATAAGTTCAATGAACCGAAGTCGGCAGATGTCTTTCTCGACAATGATGAGTTATACGGCACTTCTGTTTCGCAGTTAAATATAAGCAACGGACAGTTTTTGCATGACGAAGGTTACAAAGGAAAAGGAATGCAAATTGCCGTGTTGGATGCAGGTTTTTATAATGCCGATACATATGAAGCTTTTGATAGTTTGTGGATAAACAATCAGATTTTAGGGACAAAAGATTTTGTGGATACTACCGCTTTTTTTTCTACCGATGATCATGGAATGAGCGTACTTTCGTGCATGGGTGGAAATCTTCCGGGAGAATTGTTGGGGACAGCGCCGGATGCAGGTTACTGGCTAATCCGTTCAGAGGACGACGGAAGTGAATTTCTTATAGAGGAAGATAATTGGGTAGCCGCTGCTGAATTTGCTGATAGTGTTGGTGTAGACGTTATCAATTCATCGTTGGGATATTCTGTTTTTGATGATGAGAGCATGAATCATTCCTATGCCGAAATGGATGGGAAAACAACCCGGGTTACGCGTGGCGCAGAGATTGCAGCTTCACGCGGAATGCTTGTGTTTGTAAGTGTTGGTAATGAAGGCGATGATCCATGGAAATACCTTTCTGCACCATCTGATGCTGAAAGTGTTATTGCCGTAGGCGCTGTGAATAAAGACAGCGTTCCGGCATATTTTACTTCTTATGGCCCGGCTGCTGATGGCCGCATAAAACCCAATGTTTCTACCATTGGTTGGAATACTGTTTTGTTAAAAAGCAACGGAACGGTTGGTACTGCCAATGGCACTTCGTTTTCTTCTCCGGTAATGGCTGGTTTGGGAGCCTGTTTATGGCAGGCTAATCCACAGGCAACTGCCAAAGAAATAAAATATGCAATTGAACGGAGTGCTCACCTGCTTGCTACTCCCGATTCGTTGCTGGGGTATGGTATCCCCAATTTTGAGTTGGCTGAAGATTATTTAAAGTCATTGACATCCGTGTCTGATATACAAGTCGAAAATCAGTGGTTGGTTTATCCCAACCCTTTTAAGGCAGAGTTAAATATTCAGTACAAAGGCGATATATTATCTGGTAATGTTGACATAAGCCTTTATACTGTCGACGGTCGTTTGCTAACCCAAAAAAGAGTTTCCGGGGCGCAGCAAATTCTTCTTAAGAATACACAGGCTTTACCGTCAGGTTTATTAATTTTGAAAATAAAGACAGACGATTATACTGAGTCGTTAAAATTGGTAAAAAGCCGCTGATAGAATGGTACAAAGACTCACACTGGTTGAATTAAATGACCTGATAAAAGATGCATTGATTGATGCATTTCCAGCTACTCTTTGGGTAGTTGCAGAAGTTAGTGAACTAAAAGAAAACAGGAGCGGACATTGCTATCTGGAACTCATAGAAAAAGAAGGGAACAACATTGTTGCACGGAACAGGGCAACGATTTGGTCGTATACTTACCGAATGCTGAAACCCTATTTTGAAACGACTACCGGACAGTTATTTACTCAGGGAATTAAAATACTGGTGCAGGTAAGCGTGGAGTTTCATTCTGCGTATGGATTGAGCTTAAATGTAAGAGATATCGATCCTGTTTATACCGTTGGCGATTTGGCGCTTCAGCGAAAAGAGATAATTATGCGTTTGCAGGAAGAGGGCATTTTCTCAATGAATAAAGAACTTGAGTTGCCTTTGGTACCGCAGAAAATTGCAATTATCTCTTCAAAAACGGCGGCAGGGTACCAGGATTTTGTTCATCAACTGGAAAATAATGAACGTGGATTCCGGTTTTATTCGCATCTGTTTGAGGCATACATGCAGGGAGTTGAAGCTGTTCCTTCCATTGTTGCAGCTCTTGAGCGTATTTTTACGTATGACGATTTTTTTGATGCCGTGGTTATTATTCGGGGTGGTGGCGCTACTGCCGATTTAAGTTGTTTTGATAATTACGATTTGGCATTCAATATTACGCAATTTCCTTTACCGGTAATCACGGGGATTGGTCATGAAAAGGATGATACCATTATTGATATGATAGCGCACACGCGACTGAAAACACCAACTGCCGTGGCCGAATTTTTCATTTCGGGAATGGAGCAGTTTGAAGACAGGTTGCTGGATCTCGAAACTGAAATCATTACTGGGGTACGTGGAAAACTGGAGGCTCAACAGGAAGAGCTCGAACAGGTTGTTGAATTTATTGATACCTCTGTTACTTCGTTTATTAATGAGAAACGTAACCAGTTGGCCCGGATCGGAAATGCATTGTCGCAAAAAGTAAGTCGTTACACTTTTAGTAAGAATTATGCATTGAAGGATGTGCGGCACCGCGGTCAGGCTGCTGTTGCAGTTTGGAAGACGGGGCAGAAAAATGTTCTTGAACAAAAACAGCGAGCGTTAAAACGCATAGCAGATGAGACGCTGCAAAAAGAGCAGGTAAATCTTATACGCCATAAAACAGTGTTGGTAAATGAAGCACGGCAAAGATTACGAAAAGAACAGGAGAGAATTTATTTAAATGAAAATATAGTGCGTTTATTAAGCCCTGAGAATGTATTGAAACGGGGATATACACTAACTCTAAAACAAGGACGAATTGTAAAGTCAGCCAACAGTTTACGGGTAGGAGAGGTGTTGGACACACGTTTTGCCGATGGAGAAATAAAAAGTAAAATTATAAAAAAAGAGAACGATGGCACCGAAGAAATTGACGTATAACGAGGCAATTACTGAGATAGAGGAAATTCTGGATAAAATAGAGAATGAAGAATTGGATGTGGATGAACTGGCGGAAAAAGTAAAACGGGTTTCCGTTTTGCTGAAAATGTGCAAAGACAAATTGCATAAAACCAACGAGCAGGTGGAGCTGATTTTAAAAGAAATGGAAGACTAATACCTAAATTATATTTGCAATATGGAACACAACGATGGAATTGTTTTGGTTTATACGAGTGGTGAAATTGTAATTCAGCGCCTGAAAGCGGAATTGGAACTGAAAGGAATAAACTCAATAGTGAAAGATGAGTTTAAACAGGGAATAGCCGCCGGATTTGGTGCGGGCATACCTTCGGCAATCGATTTATATGTTGCCCAAACAGATGAGAAAAGAGCGAGGCAGATTATTGACGAAATTTTGGATTAAAAACAGATACAATGTATACAAGAGAACAGGTAGCAAAAACAATTGACCATGCTGTGTTAAAGCCCGACCAAACCGATGCTGATTTGGAACAAAATGCAAAGATGTGCATCGAAAACCACGTGTTTAGCATGTGTGTAAAACCTTGTGATGTAAAGAGAGCCGCAGCTTTGTTAAAAGGAAGCGATGTGAAAGTTTCCTGTGTGCTGAGTTTTCCGCACGGGGCTGATGCTACTTCGGTGAAAGCTTTTCAGGCAAAACAGGCCATTGACGACGGAACCGATGAAATTGATATGGTAATGAACATTGGAAAGCTGCTTTCTGGTGATTATAACTATGTTTTAGAAGATATAAAAGCAGTTGTAGAAGTTGCCCATGCACATGGAGTGTTGGTAAAAGTTATTCAGGAAAGTGGCTTTCTGTCTCCGGAACAAATTGCCAAAGCGTGTGAACTTTCATACCAGGCTGGTGCTGATTTTGTGAAAACATCTACCGGATTTGGGCCAGGTGGCGCCAAATCTGAGTACATTGATATTATGCTAAAAACAGTGGGGAGTAAAATGAAAGTAAAAGCGTCTGGCGGAATTCGTAATTGGGAAACAGCTGTTGCTTTTCTGGAACAAGGTGCCGACCGGTTGGGGATTGGCTCTACTGAAGCCGTCCTCAATGGTGAACAGTCGCAGGAAAAATATTAACGAAATTGAGGGTAACTGATACAATTGAACATAGCAAAATGTACAATAAACGAATTGAAAGTAGATAACTAATGATGTGTTCTTTGGGCTAAAACCTTTGTTTGTGAGGCTTTAGCCCAATATCAGTATCTCTTATTAAACGGTAGTGAAATGGAATTTTTAAGGTAATTTTTTTCCTTTGGTTTCTCCATAGGGAATATTTTCCTGGCTGGGAACGAGTTTTCCGGTATTTTCATTCCTTCCTTGTAACAAATATTTAGCATCCGTTTTTTGATAACTATCAATAGCATTTTGAGCTAATTCCCCAAGTAGCTCACCTTTTCCTTTTAAGCGGTTAAAAATTAGGCCGAGTTTTAATCCTTTGAAATCTGTTAGCATATTTTGGTCACCTCCGCTGTCTCCGGCAATTAAGACCGGATCGTATCCATATTTGCCCGATGGGCCTGCCAGAAACCGAAGAATTGTTTTTGTTTTTCCTTCTCCCTGGGTTTGAGCATACCCCTTACGGAATTCAGGGAGTATCATCCCGTTGGAATCCCGTTCCAGTTCCATTGCCATAATATGCGAAGCTTCCATGTTATACCCGAAATCAGGGTTAGTTGAAATTCCTTTAATCACATCAACAAACGAAGCAGAACAAACCCATATATCAAATCCGGCTTTTCTAAGCGTGTTGTAAAGTTCCTGCATTTCAGGGACCAGCCGAAGCCCATTTTTCCATGTAATCGTTACCTGGCCTGCAAGTTGTTCCGGAAGTTCTTTCGGCGTTGGACTGATCCATGTTATTTTCTCAATTTTTTGGTTCTGCTGCCATTTTACCGTTTGCTCAGTCATAGTGGCTATTTTGGTTGAATCAAGACCCGCAAAAAGGTATGTTACCCATGGGTAAGCAGCATCTGCACTGTACGTATTATAAATAGCTTCATACAAAAATCGCACTTTGGTTATAAAATTTTGGTAATGCGACGACTCTTTTATCTCCTCAAGCGTTTGCATTCCTCCACCGTTTAGTTTACTATAATGTTTATAAAGCCATGTATAGCTGTTTATAATATCAGATGCAACCTGGTTAACCGTTATTTTGTCTCTGTTTGTGTTTGTATCTGTAAGGTCGATACTCGTATCAATACCGGTATGCAGAGCTAAGTCAAGTGTTTCTGGCGTACAACCAAAAAGGAGGTTTTCAAGTTGGTAAATAAGCGTGGCTTCCTGAATATCAAGAAAAACGGAAGTGTTGTCCCAGTCGAATACTACATACGGTGGTTTTCCCGGATTGTAAGATTTTCCTTCTTTCCCGTATTGGTTAATGAGGTTCTCAATTTGCTGTTTATTAAATGGATCCCAATTTCCTGTAAGTTGAATTGGTTGCGTTTCTTTTTTTTGGGAACAACCAGAGAAAAACAGAAGGGTGAAAACAATCATTAACGTCCCGAGTCTTTGTATTTTCATGCTTTTTGTGTTAAAAAATTGAACAGCTCTTTTATTCTAAGCCAATCAGTCACCGGCACTACATTATTGTGTTAGCATATTTTGCAAGGAATGTGTTGTAACGGCTTGCAAAGCGACCAAAAGTAGAATTTTAATGATAGATCAGAAAAGAAGATTTAACTTATTTCAGCTTTTATCTGAAATAAGTATAAAATCTGACTTCGTATTTTAACGGAGGCGTTTCCGTTTTAAACTTTCAGGCTTCCCTGTTCATCAAATTCCCAAAAAGGCGCCCAGGCAATTTCCCAGGGGTGGCCGTCCGGATCGGCAAAATAAGCATCGTAACCTCCCCAAAATGTATCCCGCGGTTTTACCAATGTTTTTGCACCATTCTCTATCGCATTGTTAAAAATTTCAATCAGTGCCTCTTTTGATTCGGTGTTGATCGCTAAAGTGACTCCGGAAAAGCCGGAGCGTTCCGGAGAAACCTCTGCATCTTCTGCCAGTTTATCCATAGGGTAAATTCCAAGTACTATTCCGCCATGATTAAAAAACACTATTTTATCATCGCTGCCTCTGGCCGGAATCCATCCAAATGCATTTTGGTAAAAAGTTTTTGATTGCTGTAAATCTTTTACACCAAGGGTAACAACGTTTAAGCGTGGTTTCATTTTTTTTATATTTTAAATTCTCTTTCTCCTTTTATACTAAACAGATGCTCTATAACATTTTTATTCTTTTCAACGTTAAGCAAAGTTATTTCTTTGATGTTTTTGCATGAAAAAATGTCAACAGAATATTGTTGAAAACAAAAATATTATAATTTGATAGTCTTAAAAGAACCAAAAATCAATTAAGCTTGATGATTATCTAAAACGTAGTTCATCATAGCCAAATGTAAAGGTATAAAGTAAAGTTCGCCCTTCATGAAAAATTTAGTGGCTAGGAAGTGTGTTGAAAAAAAGTTTTCGGAGTTGTCTTCAAAAAAGAAACCTTGTTTCGTTTTTCCGGATATCCAATTACCGGGGGAGAGGGGCGTTTGTAATTCGGAGGAAGCTACTATAGGTTCTTTGGTAGGGAGTCCCCGGTTGGATTCTCATCGGATTTTTGGTCTGCTTGCCTTATTCAAAAATATTGAAATACAGCGTTTTTTTATGAATATCCAGAACGCCTCAGATGTTAAGCTGTACGGGGAAGAGAGGCATCAATCTTATTCTTTTGTTATTGTAAAATCAAGTTGTAAAGCGACTGCAATAGAGAATATTTTCTATATTTATGGTCGTTATATATCTTCTTTTTCTATCGATTCCTGGGGGAAAATGCGTTTTACTTGCTCTAAAACGGAGCATTTGATGGAAAAGAGGATATGGGAGAAAAATTTTTTGCAGGACAGAAACAGAAGACTAGTTATAAATACTGATGCCGTTTTTAAAATGATAAATGACACAGGTGTTCCAAAATATATCCCGTTATACACCCATTTCCTGGTTGAAAAAAACTCAATAAAAAACAATATCACCGGAGGAAAACAACTTTATTATTTCGAGTTTGTAGCAGATAAAACAAGCACTTCGGATAAGCAAGGGGGGCGTGGTTATTCATATGCATCATGCTCCGATAGATTTTATGCATTCCACTTGCAATATATATTAACCATCCAATTGAATATATCGTTGCAGAAAAATGAACTTTTTTATGCAGTAGAAGTTCCATTATTTTATTGAAAATTTGGTATGGAAAAGATTGGTATTAGAAACAAATATATAATAGTTATTTATGAACCATAATGTAAAAAAACGGACAGGAACTCTCATATCGATTCAGGATTCGCTGGTTAAAGCGCGATTTACTGATGATGTGATTATGGGGGAAACTGCTGAAATATCCGTTGAAGGAAAACTACTTCAGGCCGAGGTTTTGCAGATTATGCCAGATCCTAAGAATCCGGAGGCCGGGATTGTAGAGATGCAGGTTTTTGAAGATCTTACCGGAGCACAAATAGGAGATCCGGTAGAATTCAAAGGTACACCTTTATCTGTACTTTTAGGCCCGGGGCTTTTAACCAGTATTTGGGACGGGCTGCAAAACCCGTTGTATAAACTCGGAGAAAGAGATGCATACCTGAGGCCGGGAATGCATGCCCCTGCGCTGGACGAGGAAAAGCTTTGGGATTTTACACCAAAAGTAAAAGTTGGCGATTGGGTAAGCGGTGGCGATACTATCGGCTCGGTTCCGGAAGGCAGGTTTGAACATAAAATACTGGTTCCCTTTCATTGGGGGAAGTGCAAGATTGAAAGCATTATTGGTAAAAGCGAAGTAAATATTACACAAAAAGTAGCAACGGTTACCGATGAACAGGGAAATCTGCAAGAATTAAAACTGGCTTTTCGTCAGGCGGTAAAAAATCCAATTCCTTTTAGGGAACGAGCTATTCCAAGTAAAACAATTTCAACGGGAGTGCGGGTAATCGATTTGCTGGCTCCGGTTGGTTACGGAGGTACAGTTGGAAATCCCGGGCCTTTTGGAGCAGGAAAAACGGTAATGCAGCACACCTTGTGTAAATATGCTATTGCTGATATTATTATTATGGCTGCCTGTGGTGAAAGAGCCGGGGAAGCCGTAGAGGTTTTTAAAGATTTTGCTGAGTTGGAAGATCCAACAACCGGAGAGTCGCTGATGAACCGTATGTGTATCTTCGGAAATACCAGTTCAATGCCTGTTGCTGCGCGTGAAGCAAGTGTTTTTATTGCTCTTACTGTAGGCGAATATTATCGTTATCAGGGCTACGATGTAATATTACTTGCCGACTCAACTTCGCGTTGGGCACAGGCACTTCGTGAACGGAGTGGACGCCAGGGGGATATTCCAGGACCGGAAGCTTTCCCTATGGACATTCCGGATCAGATTAAAGGGATGTATCAACGTGCCGGTGCTGATGTGGCTACCGGAGGCTCTCTAACATTTATAGGAACGGTTTCTCCTGCCGGAGGAAATTTCCAGGAACCGGTAACACAAGCTACTATGGATGCAACTGGTGGCTTCTGGGGCTTGTCGCAGGATCGTGCGGATGCAAAAAAATACCCGGCAATTGATCCGCTGGCTTATACAACTTCTGTTTACGATAGTTTTATTTCGTGGAAAGATCGTGGGAAAATCCTGAGCACATTGCAGGAAGCCAACGGCATTGACCAAACAATTAGTACCATCGGGCTAAAAAAAGTTCCGGTGGAAAAATATATTCTGTTTCAGAAGGGGCAAACTATTGATTTCTGTGTATTGCAGCAAAATGCATTTCACAATGTTGATGCATGTACCCGGCCGGAACGGCTGAAAGTGATTAATGAAGCGGTTCAGAAATTGATTGATAGTTCGATTGATTTTTCGGGTGCAGACATGGACGATGAGGAAGTAAAAGAACTTGTTAGGGCGAAATTTGATGAATTGCGCCAATGGTGGAGAGACTGGAACAGCAGCGCTGAAACAGAAGAACAGATTTCTGCTTTGCCCGCTAAAGTCGAACAATTTATCTTACAAGAAGAACACGTATTATGATAAGAAAAGAAATAAACAGAATTAGCGAAGTTGGGAAAGCGTTAATTTCAGTGGAGGGAAATCCAGGGGTTGCTCTAAACCACATCGTGGAACTGTTGGATGCTGAAAGTAACCAGAGTCTTTCCTTTGCCAAAGCAATTAATATTACCGAAAATTCTACTCGTTTTCAGGTGTTTAACGGAACCAGCGGATTAAGCACAAAAACGCGTATTCGTATGCACGAAGTTCCGCTTTCTGCCGGATTTTCTTACAACATGCTTGGCCGTACTTTCGATGGCATTGGGGATGTGGCTGATAACGGACCGGAAGTTATTTACGAAAAACAACTTTCAACACGTTTGGATACTCTGAACCCAACCGTTCGTTTGGTGCCCAAACAACCACTTTGGACGGGTATCCCGATGATTGACGTTTTTAATACACTGGTAAAATCGCAAAAGATTCCAATTTTTGCTTCACCAACCGAGCCATACAACCGTTTGCTTTCTCAAATTGCACAAGGAGCGCAGGCTGATGTGATTATTTTTGCCGGAATAGGATTGAAATTCGACGAGTATCAGTATTTTAAAGATCAGCTTTCGCAATCAGGGAATATTGATAAAACCATCATGTTTGTTCACCTCGCCGGGGAATCACAGATTAAAGGTTTGATGTTGCCAGATGTTGCTTTAAGTGTGGCGCGTGAATTTGCTGACCAGGGCAAAGATGCTTTAGTGCTTCTTACCGACATGACCAACTGGTCGAATATTTTACGAAATGTAGCCAATTATCAGGATATGATTCCTTCGTTGCAAGGGTACCCGGGGTCGTTGTATTCAGAACTGGCCCGCCGTTACGAAGTAGCAGCCGACATTGAAGGAGCGGGTTCCATCACTATCATTGGGGCAACTACGCTTGAGTCGTTGGAAGACCCGGTTCCTGATAATACCGGGTATATCACTGAAGGACAGTTTTTCCTTGAAAATGGGAAACTGAAACTGGCCCGTTCGCTTTCGCGTTTGAAACAACAGGTTAACGGCGATACTCGCGACGATCACCGACCCATAATGACAGCTATGGCATCGTTACTTGCCGATGCTGAAAAAGCCTATGAAGCAGCAGAAGTTGGCGCTGCCAACGATGCTTTCTCTCAGAAACTTTTGGGATACAGAAGGGATTTTATTGAAAATATGGAGGAACCTTTTGGCGACCCCATGGAATTGGAAGCTGCCCTGGATAAATGCTGGGATATTTTACGCCGGCATTTTGAACCTACAGAAACCGGGCTAAGCAAAAAGTTGATTGAACAATACTGGAATAAGAATTAATCGATAAAATAGAACGATGAGCAATAATAAAGAAAACCTGGAAGGAATCGTTTCAAAGCTAAAGCAGGAGGGTATTCAGGCTGGAGAAACCGAAAAGCAACGGATTATTGATGAAGCCAAAAAACAGGCTGAGTCAATTGTTGCCGAGGCAAAAGCTAAAAGCAATGAAATACTGGAAGAAGCCAGGAGCAAATCTGAACAGACAGAAAAAAACGCGCAGACAGCTATTTCGCAAGCAGCGCGTGATATGGTTGAAGCAACAAAAATTTCAATTATAAAATATCTTACTTCTGTTTTTGGGGAGCAATGCAAAAGCTTGTTTACTGAAAAGGAATACCTGGGGGAATTGTTAAAAGCGGCGCTGGATGATATTTCCGGGAAAAAAGTAGTAATGATTCCTGAAAATATTCTGAAAGATATGGAAGCTTACCTTTTGAAACAGTCGCTGGACAAAGGAATTGAATTAAAACCGCTTACCGGGAGCAATACTAAAATTGTTATAAGTTCAGCAGACAACGATGGGGTGCAGTTTGTGCTAAGTTCCGGGGATGTTGAAGAAGGATTGTTTTCATTATTAAACAAAGATTTAGTAAAACGAATCACCCAAAAAACGGAGGACTAGTTTATGTCGAATATGGTATATCTTCTTTGTAGTTTGCCATCATTGACCTTTGGACAGGCGCCTCCTATTTCTTTTGAGGAATTTTACAGTGATTCGCAAAAACAGCTTGCATCCAGGCATTTAAAAATGCTGGAAGAGGTTAGTATTCGTAGTATCAATCCTGCGGCAAAGGGAAAGCTAAAAAGTATTTCCCAATTGAATACCGGGCTGCAAAATGATCTTGGGGAAATTCGAAAAGCAAAAGTTGAAAAACGGCATGCCAATCTTGCTCATTTGCCTAAAGTGGTAAACGAGCTAAACCCGCTGGAGCGTGAAAAACAAATTATGCAATGGCTATGGGAAGAGTTGAATGATTTGGAAGCCGGAAGTACTTTTTCTATCATTAACGTGCTGGTGTATAAACTGAAGTTGCAAATCCTGATACGGATGAATTCGTTTGATAAGGAAAAAGGAGCGGAGGTTTTGGCATCAGTGGTAAACGGAGCGCAAAGGGAGGAATAGAGTATGGCAGGACTAAAAATAAAATACACAAAAACCGAACGCGCCCGGCAGAAAAAGATATTAAAAATATCGGAACGGATGCTGCCTTTGTTTGAGGCTATGGAAAAGTCGTTGATGGCTACCATCAATACAATTTCAGAAAGGATTGAACAAATTCGGCAAACCATTGAACAGAACCGAAAAGCATCAGAACCTTGGGTAGCTGTTATGAGCGACTCGTGGGTGGAAATAGCCGATTTTATTTCGGTAAATGAAATTATTACCAAACCGGTTGATGTGGCCGGCGTTCGGGTGCAGCAATTTGATCGGGTTGATTTTAATATTACTCCAACTACTGCCGATACTCCGTTGTGGGTGGATGATGCCATTGATTTAATGTCTGAACAATTACAACTGGAGGCCGAAATAAAATGTTTGGAAGAGCAAATCGAAGTTCTGGAAGAAGAATTGTTGGATGTTCGGGCAAGAGTGAAGCTTTTTGAGAACCGCCGTATTCCAAATGCAAAAATGGCTATCCGGAAAATAGGGCAAAAATTGCAGGACGATGAACGACTTACAATTGCTACTGCCAAAGTAGTAAAAACAGGTAAACATGAGGAGGTAGGCGTATGATTACAAAAATGAAAAAGCTGCTGTTATTTATGGCAGATTCTTCTGCCAGTGTGGATGCCGACTTAACTATTTTGGGGGAACTGGGTGTGATGCATATGGTTCCTTTTCAGTCGGCCAGGGATAAATCCATCGAGTTGGTGGACGGGCAGGTGAAGGATCTGACCAAAGCAATTGCGCTGCTGGAAAACAATGAAGGAGAAACTCCTTTGGCTGATGATACTGATTATTCAACCCTGGAAAAAGGGGAATTGACTTTAATGGAAAAAGTGTTGAAGGCAGAAGAACATCGTCTTCAATTGGAAAAACAGAAAGCCGATCTTTTAAGGGATTTAAAATGGTTTCAGGATTGGGGAAATGTTTCTCCCGCCGCTGTGAAAGAAGTGGCAGGCAGAGGTGTTTCTATTCGTTTGTACCTTGTTGCAGATAAGGATTTAAAGACGATTCAGAAACGGTCGGATGTCCAACTATTGGGGAAACTGGAAGGACAAAACCAGTTGGCATTGATAACAGAAGATGGTAACACGAAACTTCCGTTCGATGAAGTTCTTATTCCTGAAAATGAAAAGGAGCAGGTAGAAAACTTATTAAAAGAGGTCAATCAGGAACTGGCTGAAAATAAACAGCTTTTAGCACGTTTTTGTCCGCAAAGGAAAGTTTTGGAAGATGCACTGGAAGAAAGGATGCATCATTTAAATATTCTGTACGTGCAGTATGGAGGCATTGCTATCGATGGTCAGGTGCATTGCTGGAAAGGCTTTATACCAGAGGATGCCATCGATACATTTGTTGAATCAGCCGATAAAAACCACTGGGGCTACGTTATAACCGAACCAGAAGGAGAGGATTTGGAAGAAGTTCCTACGTTGGTTCGTACATCGCGCTGGGCAGAACGTATTCGCCCGGTAATGAATTTCATGGGGCTTGTGCCCGGTTATAAAGAGCTGGATGTTTCCCAGGTGTTTATGATTTTCTTTACTTTTTTCACCGGAATTCTGGTTGGGGATGCAGGTTATGGTCTCATATTTTTGGTGATTATCTTTCTTGTACACCGCAAAATGAAATTTGTAAAGAAAGTTGAATTTCAGCTAATGTACACGCTTTCGGCATCGATCCTTTTTTGGGGAATTCTTACCGGAACATATTTCGGTTCCGAGTCTATTGCCAGTCTTTCGCTTTTAAGCAAATTAAAAGTGGAGAAACTGGCTAGTTTTGGGGGCGATAATGTATTTGTGCAGAAGTTCATGTTTCTGGTTGGTGCCATTCATTTAACTGTTGGGCATTTGCAATTGGCATGGAAATACAATAACAGTGTAAGAGCTATTGCCCAGTTAGGCTGGGTAGCCATCGTTTGGGGATTATATCTTGTGGTAAATCAGATGGTGTTGCGTATCCCAGCACCCGGAATAATGATTTGGTTGTTCGTAGGTGGAGTTTTGCTCGTTGGTTTGTTTTCAAACCCGGGAACCAGCTTTTTCAAAGGCGTGTTATCCTCGTTGGGAAATTTACCGCTAAGCATCATCAACGGATTCTCTGATATTATTTCGTATGTGCGTCTTTATGCCGTTGGTCTTTCAACCGTTTTAATGGCGTCAAGCTTTAACCAGATGGCAATAGGAGACGGTATCTCTACCGTTTTTGCAGGTATTTTTGCTGTTATTATTTTAATTCTGGGGCATGGCTTAAATATGATTCTTGCCGCAATGGCCGTTCTTGTGCATGGTGTCCGGTTAAATATGCTTGAATATGCCGGCCATGCAAATGTTGAATTTTCAGGAAGTGAATATAATCCGTTTAAAATAAAAAATATAAAATCTTAAATTTTCAAAAATGATTCTAACAACAGTAGTCACAGGCTTTGGCGGACATGCCATCGCGTTAGGTATCGCAGGTGTCGGTTCAGCTATAGGAACCGGAATTGCAGGAATGGGAGCTGTGGGCCTTTGGAAACAGTCGATAAAAGAGAAAAAGAAACTTCCATCATTGGCGCTGGCCATGGTAGGTATGCCATTGAGCCAGGTTATTTACGGGATGATTTTTATGAATTCATTAAAAGGGGCTGATTTGAACCCCGATAGTTATCTGAACCAAATGATTTTTGCCTTGTTTGTTGGTGTTGCCATTGCTGCTTCGGCTATCATGCAGGGAAAAGTTGGGGCGGCTGCCTGTTCAAACTTAGCAGTAGATGATAAACAGGGGGCTGGTATGTATATTGCTGCCATGGGGGTTATCGAAACCGTCGCGCTACTTACAATGGTGTTCGGAATGGGAGCTATCCCCGGGGTATAATGCAATTGTAAATTATGTAAAAGATTAATCTTATTTCCTGTTTAGGCGGGTTAATTTTATAAATTAGAGTCCGGTTTCCAGTATAGTAAACCGGACTTTTTTTGTTCTTCAAATAGCAAGATGAAATTTTTGTTGCTCACTTTCCCAATTACATTTATTTTCATCTTGTTCTGATGTATTTCTGTCGCATTCATTTTATTTTTGATTTTATTTTTGGTTATTTAGCTTGGCTAACCAAAGAAGGTTATGAAAACAAATTCATGTGTACTTTTTTGCCGCTGTAAAGCTCAGGTCATTTCTTCAGAGTCGATGAATGAAATTCTAAATGGCTTAAAAAATTTCGATATAGATCTTTTTGAGTTGCAAGATTTATGTGCTTTAAGCATCAACGAAAAAGATGTGTTAAATACCATTGGGAAAGAATTTCATCAAAAAATAATTGTGGCTTGTTACCCGCGCGCCATAAAAAATATGTTCCGGCAAAGCGGAATTGATTTTGGCAATTTTGAGGTACTGAATTTTAAAGAATTGTCGGCAGGCAAGATTTTGTCGAAGTTGGAGAGTGATTTTAAAATTGAAAAAGGCGAAGCCCGCTATCAGGTTCAGATTACCGGTTTGGAGGTGCCGGCGTGGTTTCCTGTAATTGATGAATCGTTATGTTCCAATTGCGGAAAATGTGCACGATTTTGTTTGTTTGGTGTTTATAGCTACGATAAAAAACGTTTGAATGTAATTGATCCGCTGGCCTGTAAAAATGGTTGCCCGGCGTGTGGAAGAACCTGCCCGACATCCGCAATTATGTTTCCTCGTTTGGTAGAAAATACAGTGCTGGCAGGCGACGAACCCAACGGTAAAAAAGTGTCGATTGACAAAGGAAGTTTACTTACAACTTTAAATGCGCGCAATCAAAATCGCCGGAATATTTTCCGGCAGGGTGTTGTTGAGCAAGCCGAAGAAGAACGCCGCAAAGCGCTGGAAGAATTTAAATTAGGAATGGATTTCAAAAGGAATGATAAAAAGGATTCTTAAAAATACCGATAGAAAGTGTTTGTACAAGTTTGTGTACAACATGGGAGTGAAAGGTTCGCTTAGTTTTGCGCGTTACCAAAAACGACTGAAAAACGGCGATTTTTTCCCGGCTTTTCATTTTATTTCGGTTACCGACGATTGCAACCTGAATTGCCAGGGCTGCTGGGTGACGCACAAAAAGAAAAATGCCCGCATGTCGCCGGAAACATTGAACCGGATTATTAAAGAAACCAAAGCGAAAGGGTCTTATTTTTTTGGGATTCTGGGTGGAGAACCATTAACCTATAAGCCTCTTTTTGAGGTTCTGAAGAAGCATCCTGATTGTTATTTCCAGTTGTTTACAAACGGAACATTACTTACGCCGGAAGTAGCTGAAGAATTGCGAAAATTGGGCAATGTAACACCTCTTATCAGTTTTGAAGGAGATGAAGTGGTAGCTGATGTTCGTCGGCGGGGAAAAGATGTTTTTCGCCGGACTGTGGAAGCTGTTGAAAATGCTACCAACGCCGGATTAATTACCGGAGTGGCAATGAGTGTCTGTAAATCGAATATGGATTTGGCGCTTTCAGCTGATTTTATCAATTCACTGATTAAGAAAAATGTGGCTTACCTTTGGTATTATATTTACAGGCCGGTGGGAGCGGATTCAACTGTTGAACTGGCCTTGGAAAAACACGAAATTCAAAAATTGCGGCAGTTTATGGTAGATGCCCGCTCACAGTTTGATATTGCTATTATTGACGCGTATTGGGATCAGGATGGAAATGGACTTTGCCCGGCAGCAACCGGATTGAGTCATCATATAAATGCATCTGGCTTTGTTGAGCCTTGCCCGGTTATTCAGTTTGCTGCAGAAAATGTAAAGGATAAATCGCTGGAGAATATTTACAAAGAATCGGTTTTTCTGGAAGCTTTAAGAAATGAAATTCCTAAAAAGACATCAGGCTGTGTAATTATGGAAGACCCCAAATGGCTGGTTGAAATGACCGAAAAATATAATGCAACAGATTCTTCAGGAAGAGAAAACGAGGCTGAACGATTAAAAGCGATGCCGATTGTCCCGAGCCACGGTTCCGGAACTCCTGTTCCTGAAAAAGGATGGATTTACCGATTTGCAAAAAAACGCGCATTTTTTGGATTGGGTGCATACGGATAAAAAATGACAGCAAAAAAACGCATATTAAAAGTTCCAAAAGATAAGCAAATCCGTGAGTTGTTGCGGAAGCAAGTTGTTCTGTATGCTACTGAAAAAACTATTTTGCCTCCGGCTTCATTTGAGTTGCTGGAAACCAGTTCGAAGGAGCTTTTAACGCGTTTAAATTTTGATGACGAATTTCTGGATTTTACCATCGTTTTGCTGGGGAACGAAACCTGGCGCGATGTGGTTAATGCAACGCCTTTCAATCGTCGGCTTTTGTTATTGCCGCAGTGTTTACGGAATAATTTGAAATGCAAAGGTGTGTTCGACGATCTGGGATTAATTTGCGCTGGTTGCAAAGGTTGCCAGATTGATGATATTCTCGGAAGAGCAGAGGAGCTGGGCTATTCAACGCTTGTTGCAGAAGGAACAACAGTTGCCATTGGTTTGGTGGAAGAAGGTTCTATCGATGCAGTAATTGGCGTAAGTTGTATGCCGGTGTTGCAAAATTCTTTTGACCCGGTTTCACGCGCCGCAGTTCCGGTAATTGGCCTGCCACTTTTGGCTGATGGCTGCAAAAATACTTCCCTCGATTATGAATGGCTTTTTTCAGAAATTGAACAAATGACTGACAAAACAGAATTTCAACCGCTTTCTGTTTCGATGATAAAAAATCAGGTGCAGGAATATTTCTCAGAGGAAAGTCTGGTTAAATTTTTCCCGGGAAATACAGATACTGAGAAATTGGCATTAAAAACTATGGCACTGGGTGGTCAACGCATGCGCCCGTTGTTGGCTTTGCTTGCGTATCAATCGTATGCAGAGGAAATTTCAGAAGAAGTACAATCGGCGTTGGCAGTGATTATCGAGTGTTTTCACAAAGCTTCGTTGGTACACGACGATATTCAGGACGATGAGGATTTTCGTTATGAGCAACCGGCACTGCATAAAATTGTCGGAGTGCCTGTTGCAATAAATATTGGCGATTATTTAATTGGCAAAGGTTATCAGTTGCTGGCCAGTGTTCGCTGCGATGCAAAAGTTAAAGCAGATTGTTTAAAAGTGGTGGCGACATCGCATTTAAATCTCTCGGAAGGGCAGGGGGCTGATATTCTTTTGCAGCAAAATATTGCGCAGAAATCAGTAGATGAAATTTTGCAGATTTTTGAGCAGAAAACCGGTGAGGCTGTGAAAGTAGCATTGATGACAGGCGCGATTGCCGGAAATGCTTCGGAATCGGAACTTCAGCTTTTATCAAAGTTTGCTGAATATTTTGGAATTGCTTACCAGATTCGCGACGATTTAAATGAACTGCGAGAAACCAATCATCTGAAACATGCTTTTGACTTTCCATTTTTGTTATCGCTGTTGAAACAAAGTATCAACGGTCATTCTCCCACTTTTTCAGCCATCATTAAAACCGAGAATTTTGATGTTTTGCTGGAGAGTTTTAAACAACACGGTACCGAAATTACGGCTGACAAATATCTCGAAGACTATGTTCAAAAATGTTACGCGGAGCTGGATAAACTTCAAAACAAAAAATTGCGATTGAGTTTATACGGAGTTATGGGAAAAGTATTTAAGTCTTAATGTGAGTACCCTGAGTTCATATCAACCCGTTTACCGTCAGTTTATTTCTGAAATTGAAAAAGGATTTTTCTTGCTCGATGAAGCAAGCCAGGGCCAAGTCATAGAATTTATAAAAATACAACAACATAAAAATGGGGCTTTTACAGACCGCGCGGGAAGTCCAGATTTGTATTATTCGTTGTTTGGATGCTGGCTTTCAAAAGGATTAAAATTGGATGAGCAGCAAGCAGAATTAAGACAATACATTTCGACGGTTCAGCACGATAAAAAAAAGGTAATCGACAAATTTTCGTTGCTGCTAATTTGTTTGTCACAGGATGAGGCTCAGCCTCAAAAGCCATCTTTTTTTGAGTTGCTTCGTTGGTTTTTCAAAAGCGGGAAGAATGTGAATGCAGCCTACCGTTTTTTCCTTTTTATGCTCAGCTTTGATGCTTTGTTCGGGAAAAACAGCGTCATATATTTTTTTGTACGGATTTTTCTGAAGTTCTACAAACCACCGGAAGATTTACCATGTAGTTTTTTATCTGCGCTGTTAATGGCAAAATTTTTAACAGGAAAAAATGTGAAACAGGAAGCCGAAATCCTGTTACAGTATTTTGAAAAAGGAAAAGGGTTTAAGGTTTTCCAGGAACAACCAAACGCCGATTTGCTATCAACAGCAGTGGCCCTTTTTGTATTAAAGAAAGTTGGGCAGGATTTACGAACGCTTGCACCCGATTGTTTGAATTTGGCTCAGGAAAATTATAAAAACGGCGCTTTTTTGTCCGGCGACGGAGATTCTTCCCAAGATTTGGAATATACTTTTTATGGTTTGCTAACTTTGGGAGTACTTTCATAAAAAGTTAAATACTTCGTGCTTTCTGTGGTTATTTTTAGTGAATAAACTACATAGAAAAGGAGTGGGTGCAAAGGAGATTAATATGCATCTTTATTTTGAAGGGAATCGGAATGGACGGCAAAACAGTACAAGATAAAATAAATAAAATTGGACGATTTGTTGCCTCGGAATTAAAGCCCGAAGGTTTTTGGGAAGGGCAGCTTTCTTCCAGTGCATTGGGCGTTGCCGTGGCTATTGCGGCTTTGCATTTTGATGATGCAAAACAGAATTTTACTGAAATTCGGAAAGGGATTTCTTGGCTGCAAAAAAATATAAATTCCGACGGAAGTTATGGAGATACTCCTGAAAGTCCGGGAAATGTAAGTACCAGTTTATTGGTTTATGCGGCGTTGAATTTGTATTCAGCAAAAGAACAGTCGGTAAAAGAAACGCAGCAAAAGATTGCGGGTTATTTGCATTCGTTGAAAATTGATGTGAATTCGCCGCAAGTGGCTGAATTTATTTTGGCACATTACCAAAAAGATTATACGTTTTCAGTACCTATTTTGGCCATGTGCGGACTTTGCAATGTTCCGGGCCAAAATGCATTTAACCACATTCCGCAACTGCCTTTTGAGCTTTCTTTGTTGCCCCGGCGCTTTTATCGTTTGCTGAATTTAAGTGTGGTGAGTTATGCGATTCCGGCGTTAGTCGCTGTTGGAATTGTTATTTTTAAAAAGAAGAAATCGAATTTGTTTTGGCGGATTGTTCGGAAGTTCTCTATTCAAAGGGCAATGAAGATTTTGCATAAAATGTTGCCTGAAAGTGGTGGATTTCTGGAAGCAATTCCTTTAACTGCCTTTGTTGCGTTGAGTTTGATAAATTCAGGTTTTGCCGATTCCGAGGTAGTGAAAAAAGGAATTCAGTTTTTGAAACGAACGCAACGCGAAGACGGCGGCTGGCCCATCGATGTGGATTTATCAACCTGGGTAACTTCGCTTTCAGTAAAAGCATATCGCCAGAACTTGAATGGATTTTTAACGACAGATCAGCAGGATAAAATTGCGGATTATTTTAAATTGATTCAGAATATTCGTGTTCATCCCTTTAATGGAACCAGCCCGGGAGGTTGGGGCTGGACTAATTTTTCAGGTTCCGTTCCCGACGGAGATGATACACCCGGAGCAATTTTGGCGCTGTTGAAACTTCAGCCCAAAGAGATGGTAAAGGATGAAGTATTAGCCGGCGCAAAATGGTTAAAAGAGTTACGAAATAACGACGGCGGATTTCCAACCTTTTCGAGAGGCTGGGGAAAATTGCCATTTGATCAGAGTTGCTCAGATTTGACCGCGCACTGTTTGCTGGCGGTTTCTGCTGTGCTGGAAACATACAAGAATGAGTTGCCCAGAAAGGACAAGCGCATTTTGGAAGATATTTTTGAAGGTACGGTAGATTATCTTCAGAAAAACCAGTCGGAAGAGGGGAGTTGGCTGCCGCTTTGGTTTGGGAATCAGCAAAATGAGAGTCATTTAAACCCGGTTTACGGAACCGCACGGGTGGTAACGTATTTGAAAGATGCAGCGACTCATAGATGGTATCCGGAACAAACAAAACAGAAACTTCAGAAAATGATTCAGAATGGAAATGTATTTTTGGTTTCTGTTCAGAATACGGATGGAAGTTGGGGAGGCGATAAAAATATTCCCGGAACAATTGAAGAGACTTCGCTGGCGATTTCGGCAATTGTTTCAGAAGAAAACAGAAACATTTGTGATTCCGGTTTTCATTGGCTTGATGAATATATTCAGAAAAACGGATTTAAATCATCTCCCATCGGACTGTATTTTGCTTCGCTTTGGTACGACGAAAAAATGTACCCGTTAACAGCATATTTTGAAGCGTTGAACCGGAGTGGGGAAATATTTTAGTGAATTATAATATTTAAGAGTTCATGCAAAGAACGCTAAGTTTTCGAAAATTACGCAGAGGAGTCTTTTTGTGTTTTCTACGATTCTTATTCCCTTTGCGTGAAATATTTCTCAACAATCTCTTTTGATATTCCGTTTTTCAAAATTCGTATTGTATAATGCAGGATAAACGTTGGCTATACAAAGTCGATTAACCAATATCTTGGTTTAGTGCTTGATGAGTTGGTAAATAAATTTTGATAGATAAATCGCAGGTTGTTTATTCAAATAATTTTTATACCTTTTTCAAATCTTTTTCCTGTTAACATTGTTTTAAAAAAAATGGATAATCATAATTCAGATAATAGTTTACAATCCCATTTAAATGAAGAATTTCAAAAGATTGATAAATTAATCAGTGAATTTCAAAATGATTTTATTGAAGCACAGGCAGAGATTGTAAAAGAATATTTATGCAATATTTCAAGAGAAGAGTTGAATGAAGATTTGTTATTATATGCAAATGAAATTTTCAACATCGCCGAATCTGTTTATGATAAGGATGTACATTATTCCGAGATTCGTTTAAAGGAAGAGTTGCAAGCGATGACACGTGTTGTGTCTACGCGATTTAGTGAAAGTGAGGATGCTTGTTTGGCCGAGCAAACACATCTGAAAGCCAAAGAGATAATGGTAAATTTTTTCCCGAATCTGATTAATCTGTCAGGAAATGGGTTTCGTTTGCTGGAAAAATATTGCCAGATGTTTAACCGTGAATTTGTTGTAAATTTACAGGCAATTTTACAAAGGGGATAACATTCAGACACTTCCATTTTTAATCGTCACGAATTTTGTTTTTGAACCCCGGAGTTCATTTTCCGAGGTTCGTGAAATTTTCTACAGGTTAATATCAATGTCAGTATCAATAAGTCGCTTCTTCATCTTTATGCTGTTCATGTGTGGTGGTTCAGTGTGCATAATATGTTTTACAAAGTAGTTGCAGATTCTTCGTTCTCCATATTCCCCTCCCCATTCGTGGCCTTTTCCTGGTAGTACCAGAAAATCGAAATCTTTGTTGGCTTTTATCAATGCATCAACCACTTGATAAGTGGAGGCCGGATCAACATTTTTATCCATCTCTCCAACCACCAGCATTAAGTCACCTTCCAGTCGGTAAGCATTGTCTACATTTGAGCTGGCGCTGTATTCCGGACCAACAGGCCATCCCATCCATTGTTCATTCCACCAGATTTTATCCATTCGATTATCGTGGCAACCGCAAACAGAAACAGCCACTTTGTAAAACTCCGGATGAAACAGCACTGCCGCGGTAGAATTTTGGCCTCCTGCTGATTTACCGTAAATTCCAACGTTACTTATATCCATAAACGGGTATTTTCTTGCCGCATCTTTCATCCATAAAATTCGGTCGGGAAACCCGGCATCTTTTATATTTTTCCAGCAAACATCGTGGAATGCTTTTGAACGGTTTGAGGTTCCCATTCCATCAATCATTACTACAATAAAGCCAAGCTCTGCAAGCGACTGGCGACAGCGATTGTAATATGCATTAAAATCTTTGGGAACAAAACTGCCATGAGGGCCGGCATAAATGTATTCTATTACCGGATATTTTTTTGAAGGATCGAAATCGGATGGTTTTAGAAACATTCCCCAAATATCGGTCTTTCCATCTCTGCCTTTTGTTGAAAATATCTCTGGTTTTTTCCAGCCTGTAGCAATTAGTTGACTGATGTCTGCTTTTTCAAGTTGCATGATTTCTTTCCCTGTTTCAGCATCACGTAAAACGGTGGTGGGCGGCAAGTCTACTCTCGACCACGAATCAACCATGTATTTATGGTTAGGTGAAAAGCTAACTCTGTGGTTTCCATTTCCGGGAGTTAGTAATTTCATATCCGAACCATCGAAATTAATGGTGTAATAGTACAAAAAGTAAGGATCTCCTTCTTCCTTTCCACTGGCAGCAAAAATAATTTTCCTGTTCAGTGTATCAACATATGCAACCTCGCGTACCACCCATTCTCCCTGTGTAATCTGGTTTTTTACCTTTCCTTTTTCGCCGTCATAAAGATAGAGGTGATTCCAGCCGTCGCGTTCTGATGCCCATATGATTTCCTGCCCGTCATTATTATCATATCTGTATTTTTTACTGCTGTAATCAATAAATGTGGGCTGTGCTTCATTGATTAATACACGGCTTTTTCCTGTTTCTGCATTCATTTCAATTACCTGGTAGACTTGATGGCCGCGCTTGTTATACTCAAATGTCAGACTTTCGCTGTTGTTTCGCCATTCAATTCTGTTGATGTCGTATTGATTTGGAATCATTTCTTTGCAGTAAGCTACCCGTTTTTTCCGGGCAATATCAAAAATACACGGGTAATATTGCGGAAGAGCATCTCCTGGCTTGTAATATTCAATGGAGGAATATTCAGGTTGAAGTTGGTCTTTGGGCGATGATTCGATGTAATTTATAAAATGCTTTTCTGCTGGTTCATAAAAAGTAGTCATTATCTTTTTCGAATCGGGAGACCATTTTAGAAATGCCGAGTAAAATGCTCCCAAACCACCGTCGTAACTGAGTTGGTTGGTTTCACCTGTTTCGTTATCTTTAACGAACAGGTTGTAATCCTTAATAAATGCTGTCCATTTTTTGTCGGGAGATTTTACTGGATCGTTATTCAGTTCATCACGCTGAGCCATCGACCATTCTCCCTCTTCCTGCTTTTTATATGGTTCTTTTATGGCAATTTTGTAAGAAGGGAGTGAACAAGTCCAAACATTTCCATTGAAAACAAAAGTGAATTCTTTTAAGTTATCCGAAGGATAGATGTTTTGGATAGCTTCTCTGTTTACTGTTTTTTTGCTGGTTTTTGCTATCTCAAAAATAAGTTTATCTACATCAATAAGCTTTGTTTTCTTTTTTTTATCTGCCGAAACTACGTAATATTTTTCCCCTTTTTGTGTATCCACATGATACCAGAAAGAGACAGAATCTTCCATCCATTGGGGTGAAAAGTATCCATTGAATATTTTTTTACGGGCCTGCTCTTTGAATAGATCTGCCTTGTTGTATCTGGATTGGATGTTTTGTGCTTTTATTTGTGAAAAGGAAGTAAGTAATAAAACTCCCATGATAATTTTTGTAAGATGCTTCATGCTTAAAATTTTGAAATAATTCTCTTTCTTTTTATCAGTTGAATGTATTGTTGCGTTTACGCTTTAAAAGTAATTTGTGGTTTTTGTTGTTAAAATGACATTTATTAGTAGTAAGGTATTTTGCGTAGTAAAATGGAGCTAAACTTGAGTTGTTGAGAAATAGTCGTTCTGCTGTTCATGCAATTTATTTCGGTTAAGACTTCGGTGGCTAATTGTAGAAACATTCTTTTAGTAACTATACTTTTTTAATTTTGATTTTAAAAAGGAGAAATAGGAATATTCCATGCAAAATAATTCGAAAAAAATAATTGTTGATGTTGAGAATTTACAATATAAAGTAAAACATAAAGCGATTTTGGAGTCGCTTACTTTTCAAATAAAGGAAGGTGAAACTTTTATTATTACGGGTGCTTCCGGAAGTGGAAAAACGATTCTTGCCCAGATATTGAATGGAGGACTAAAACCAGAAGATGGGCGATTATGTATTCTCGAAGGAAAGAGAGTAATGATGGTCTCACAGCAGGATGAATTTGCAGCAGCAGCAGGTTTACGCACTACTTATTACGGACAGCGATATGAAAATCCAAATGAAGAGGGGATTCCAACAGTGGAAGATTACATCCGGCGATCTGTTTCTGAAACGACAGAGGAGCATTTGGGGAATATTCTTGGTGATTTGGAGATTCAATATTTGTATTCACGCAAATTATTATCCTTGAGCAATGGTGAGCGTAAACGTGTGCAGTTAGCCGTTGCTTTATTGGAGAACCCTGATTTACTGATTCTTGATCAACCTTTTGTTGGGTTGGATGTACATTCGAGGGGGAAATTAAATGCCATTTTGGAAGAACAAAAAAGCAAAGGAACCACATTGGTGTTAATTTGCGATTTAGGATTTATTCCTTCAACTGCTGATACTATTCTGAAACTGGGTAGGAGTGCTACAAATAGACTGTATTCGGGTAGAGAGTATAAAAAAATACAGTTAGAAGAAAGTAAAAGTGTATTTCCCAAAGAGAAAAAATTATGGAATGGATTGGTTGCTCCGAAAAGTACATTTCAGTTTGTAGTTAAAATGAAGAATGTAAATGTTGAGCTTGGTGGAGAAGCTATTCTTCGCGATATAAACTGGGAGATAAAAACGGGAGAAAAATGGGTGTTGAAAGGACATAACGGAGCAGGGAAAACAACGCTTTTAAGCTTAATTAATGCCGATAATCCGCAAGGTTACTCCAACGATTTAGTTCTTTTCGATCGCCAGAGGGGTAGTGGTGAAACCATTTGGGATATTAAAAAGCGAATTGGTTTTGTTTCTCCTGAATTACACCTGTTTTTTATGCGACGAAAAAGTATTTACCGTCCTTCACAAAGAGCTGAGGCCAGTTATAATACACTAACATGTATTGATGTTGTTTTGTCGGGATTAAAAGATGAGGTCGGTTTTACTACTTCAGGCTTGGATGGAGAAGTTGCTTTGGCAAAAAAGTGGTTACAAATGTTAGGGATGGAACATATAGCTCAAACTCCCTTTTTACATTCGTCGCTGGGAGAACAACGAATTGTTTTGCTTGCCCGGGCTCTTATAAAATCTCCGGATTTATTGGTTCTGGATGAACCATGTCAGGGGCTGGATACTATGCAGACGAATCGTTTTACTAAATTGCTTGATGATATTTGTGAAGGAAATCAGGTAACTATGATTTATGTAACGCACCGTGCCGAGGAAATTCCTTCCTGTGTAACACATGTATTAGAATTAGAAAAAGGAAGTATAAAAATAAAGGGGAGTTACGCGAAGAAACATTAAAATGTTTTTAAGAGTTTGCTGTAAGAATCTCCTCTCCTTCGGTAGTTAGGTATTTTTTAGCCAGGTTAGCAGTGAGACATGAATGAACCGGAATTATTTCAACCATATCGCCTACCTGGAAGTTCTTGAATTGTTTTTGTTCTACCTTAAGAATACCATGTTCCTGCGACAATGTGGCTACATAATTTAGCGGATCCAAAAGAATTTCTTCTCCGTTCTTTTGTATAATTATTCTTCCAAACATTGGCTTCCCGTTAATATTTATGATAGAATCTTTTGAAAGGTGCACTGCTCCTCCATAAATTACTACTTCATTTCTGGAAATATGTTTTCCTATAACCGGACATACCACTTTTACGGCAATGTCCTTAAATGAGCAGACGCCAAGATTTTGCATCATCAAGTCATAAAAAACAAAATTTCCCGGCCGTATTTCATCAATTCCGTTAAAGTTCGTGCATAGGGTGGCAGAAGGTGTGTCGCCAATGCTTATTTCAATATTCGAAAATTTAGTTTTGTATTTTCGCTTTAACGATTGCATTTTTAGCAAAGCATCGAAATGTCGGCTAAAAATTTCGTTAGTAGAGCGGGCTCTGTATGTGTGTCCTGAATGGGTGAGGAACCCTTTAAAAGTTATTTTTTTATTGGCAGTAAGAATATCTATAATTTGATCGATAATTCCAGTTTTCGCCGGGAGAATTCCAGTACGATTGTGTCCCGTGTCTATTTCAATAAACACACCAGTGGGATTATCGATTCTCTTAGCTAATAGTTCGGCAGATTCTTTGTTTTCAACCAGAATATTTAGTTTGATGTTTGCTGCCAACCGGTTAATTTCACTTACTTCATAGATGTTTACCGGAAATGCAATTGTAATATCATCCCAGTTGTGAGCTGCAAAATACCCGGCCATTTTTACTGAAGAAACGGTAATGGCATCTACGCCATATATTCTGAACCATTCACCTATTTTGGCCGATTGATGCGTTTTAAAGTGAGGACGAAAGCGAATTTTGTGTTGCTTAGCTTTTTCCACCATTCGTTCAATGTTTTGCAAACAAATGTCTTTATCAATAACAAACGTAGGATAAGTAATTTCAACCATCTTAAATTGATTCAATTTTTCGTTTCAACTTTTTTGTCAATTCGTCGCGGGTTTTCATAAGTTCTCCGGATATTCCAACTTTGTATAGATGAGGGCTAATAAAACGCTTGTGTTCGTTAGGGAGTTGTTCTGCTCTTTTTATTAAGTAAGTATGGATATCAGATAGTGATCGTTTTTCTACTATAATTTTTCCATTCTGTACTGCTAAATGCAAAAGTTCTTCACAATTACATTTTACCAGGAATGTGTTCTTTTCTGGATAAACAGGATGATAGATACGGTCGATGGATTCAGGGCTTTCGTCTTTCATGAGGATGGCATCGCGGTAAAATTTACCTTCGCAATCAAAGAAACGGTATACCTGTTTTTTCCCGGGAAGTGTGTTTTTCTCCATGTTTTCCGATATTTTCATCTTTGGTCGTGCATCAACCTGAGATAGTTTGTACACCCCATCAAGCGCTGCATCACTTTTCCCGGTAACCATTTCTGTTCCAATCCCAAATGCATCAATCGCTGCGTTTTGGTCCTGTAACAAACTTTTTATCACATACTCGTTTAACTGATTTGATGCAATGATATTTACATAATCCAAACCAGCATCGTTCAGCCGTTTACGGGCTCGTATACTAAGGTAAGCGAGGTCGCCACTGTCGAGCCGTATTGCTTTTAGCCGAAATCCTTTTTCTTCTAATTCCTTTGCTATTTTAATGGCATTGGGAATTCCTGAATTTAATGTATCAAATGTATCTACAAGTAAAACTGTATTGTCCGGGTGAATATTTGCATAAGCCCTAAAAGCTTCCAGTTCATCGTCAAAACTTTGAATCCAGCTGTGAGCGAGCGTTCCTGAAACAGGAATTCCAAACTCTTTGGCAGCCAAAACATTTGATGTAGAGCTGGCACCACCAATATAGGCCGCTCTGCTGGCGTGAAACGCTCCCAACCCTTGTGCCCGTCGCAGACCAAAGTCTGCAAATATTTTTTTTCCTGAAACTAGCTTTATCCTGAAAGCTTTTGTGGCAATTAGCGATTCAAAATTTAGTATATTCAGAAGAAGGCTTTCAATGAGCTGGCATTCAATTATGTTTCCTTCAACGCGCATGAGCGGTTCATTTGGGAAAATAATTTCACCTTCTTTCATACTGTAAATATCTCCGGCAAAAGAGAAATTCTTTAAGTATTCCAGAAACTCTTGCTTAAAACCTTGTTCGTGTAAGTAAGCAATGTCTGATTCGCTAAAAGTAAACTGGTTTAGTAATTCCAGAAAATCCTGAAGGCCGGCAAAAACAGTAAATCCACCATGATAGGGATTTGAACGGAAAAAGTAGTCGAAAGTAGCATACTCATCTTTTTTGCCTGCATAGAAATATCCCTGAGCCATTTCCAGCTCGTAATAATCTGTGTAAAGCCCTAAATGAGTCCCGGATAAAATCATCTTCCTTCTCTATTCCGATTTTGTGAATGTTAAAGATAACCAAGAAAAGCAGTTTTAAAAAGGAAGCGCCCTAAAAATAAAAAACCCACCAAAAAAAAGGTGGGTAATTATTTGTAATATATTAATATTGGTTACTCGGTATCTAAAAAGATAGTTTGTTCACGGTTGGGGCCTACCGATGCAATTGAAACAGGTATTCCCATTTCTTCTTCAATAAAGTGAATGTAGTTGTTCAACTCTTCAGGAAATTCATTCTGGCTCTTTATTTTTGTTAAATCGGTTTTCCAGCCAGGTAATTCAACGTAAATAGGTTTTACATCGTCATTTAATTCAAAAGGGAAGTCTTCCACTACTTCACCATCTATTTCGTAGCCAACACATGCTTTAATGGTTTCAAATTGATCCAGTACATCGGCCTTCATCATGATTAATTCTGTAACTCCATTTAGCATAATAGCATATTTTAGCGCAACCAAATCAATCCATCCACAGCGACGAGGGCGTCCGGTTGTAGAACCATATTCATGGCCTGCATCGCGCAATTTGTCACCGGTTTCATTCATTAATTCTGTTGGGAACGGCCCCATTCCAACACGGGTGCAATAGGCTTTGAAAATACCATAAACTCTCTTAATTTTTTGTGGTGCAATTCCAAGCCCCGTGCATGCCCCTGCACAAATGGTATTTGAACTGGTAACAAACGGATAAGAGCCAAAATCAATATCGAGTAAAGTTCCTTGTGCTCCTTCTGCAAGTATTGATTTGTTTTCTTTTAGAAGTTGATTTATCATGTGCTCACTGTCAACGATTTGAAACGATTTTAACATTTCTACGCCTTCAAACCATTCTTTCTCATATTCATTAAGCATCTCTTTATAATCAAACTTAAAGAATTCGGTAAGCATATTTTTATGGCTCTCTATACGTGCCGAGTATTTTTCTTCAAAATTCTGTAGAAGATCTCCTACCCGTAATCCGTCGCGCCCGATTTTATCTTTGTATGTTGGCCCAATTCCTTTTAGTGTGGAGCCAATTTTTGTTTTTCCTTTCTTTTGTTCGGAAGCTGCATCTAAAATTCGATGGGTGGGAAGAATGAGATGGGCTTTTTTTGATACATAAAGATTATCGGAAAGATCAAACCCAATTTTGATTAATGATTCGATTTCTTTTTTGAAAATAACCGGATCGATAACTACTCCGTTTCCAATAATATTTATTTTATTTTTTCGGAATATTCCAGATGGAATCGTATGAAGTACTTGTTTTATGTTATTAAATTCAAGTGTATGACCGGCGTTCGGACCTCCCTGAAAACGTGTTATAACATCGTATTTAGGGGTTAGCACATCCACTACTTTCCCTTTTCCTTCATCGCCCCATTGCAGGCCCAGTAATACATCTACATTCATTAGTGTTTCGATTTTTATTTAACACACGAAACCGTGAAAATTAAATCTAAAAAGATGAAATCTTCACGGCTTTCTATTTTAGCATTTAAAAGTACAAATTATTTTTGGTTACTGGCATAAAAAAATCCTCTATGGCACAGAGGATTTTATAAATTGTTAAAGAGTAGTTTGTATTCTTTATTTTATGTTTTCTCCGTAAATGTACAAAGTGTGGTGTGACAGTTTAAAATTATTTTTTGCACAGGCGTCTTCAATTATCTCACGAATGCGCGGGTCATAGAACTCAACAACTTTTCCGTTTGTTGTATCAATTAAATGATCGTGTTGCAGCGTGGCATACGCTTTTTCAAACTGTGCAATGTTTTTCCCAAACTGATGTTTTACTACTAGCTTGCAATCGAGCAGCAAATCGATAGTGTTGTACAAGGTAGCCCGGCTTACTCTGTAGTTTTTGTTTTTCATCGAAATATATAACGATTCAATGTCGAAATGACCGTCTCTGGTATATATTTCTTCTAAAATAGCAAATCTTTCCGGGGTTTTTCGGTGACCTTTCTTTTCCAGGTATTCGGTAAACATTTTCCTAACCGTATCCTTGGTTTTCTGGTTATTCATAATTAAACCAATTTTAAATAGTCTCCAAAAATAGAAATTTTTTTTTATTTTTTTGCCTGATTGGGATTAATCATCAAGGTTTTCTTCGCGGGAAACGGTATCGATGCCTTTTATCTTGTCTAGTCTTGAAATGAGGTTGTTTAAGTCTTCTGTATTGTGGATGTACAGGAATAGGTCTCCTTCAAAAATTCCTTCGTTTGTATCAAATTTTACTGAACGCATGTTGATATTATGTTCCTTCGAAATAATGTTGGTTACTTCGTTTACTATTCCAACACGATCGAATCCTGTTAACTTTAACCGGGTGAGGTATGATTGCCTTTTAAATTTTGTCCATTCAGCAGTAATTATTCTTTCTCCATGGTTGGCCAGAAGACGGGCTACTTCCTTGCAGTCGGTTTTGTGTATAATTACATGGTCGTCGGTGCTTAAATAACCTACTACTTTTTCTCCGGGAATCGGATTACAGCATTTGGCTAATGAGAAGTTTATATTATCCTGTCCTTCCTTTAAAATGAAAGGCTTTTTCTTATCTATTTTCTTCCCTGGGATTTCTTCCGTTTCATCATCTTGAATTTCGGATGGTTCCTGATCCTCTTTTTTCTTCCGGCTGAACGTAATATTCCAATATTTTACCAGTTTGTTCTCCGACTTTTTCCCCAGTACTTTGTCTATTTCTTCCAACTCTAAAAAACCCATCCCAACTTCAGAGTAAAGTTGTTCTTTGTTATTGAGGCTAAAATGTGCAATAATCTTTTTTATATTATTAGCTGTTAGAGGAGCATTGGCTTCTTTCATTGCCTTTTCAACCAGTTCTTTTCCTTTTTCGATGTGTTCCTTTTTTTCTAATTTAAATACGTCTTTTATTTTGGAACGAGCTTTTGTTGTTGTTGTAAATTTCAACCATTCAAATTTTGGCGACTGATTCTCTGATGTTAGAATTTCAACCTGATCGCCATTTTGCAATACATGATTAATGGGAACGAGTTTCAGGTTTATTTTTGCTCCAATACATTTATTCCCTAAATCTGTGTGGATTTCGTAAGCAAGATCAATAACAGTTGCTCCCTGCGGAAGTGAACGCATGTCGCCTTTAGGAGTAAAAACATTTATTTCAGTAGCATATAAATTTAGCTTGAAGTCATCCAGAAACTCAAAAGCGTCAGAATCCGGATTGCGCAGATGTTCGCGAATTCGTTCTATCCATGTTTCAAGTTCGTTTTCAAATGTACTGATGTCTTTATAACGATAGTGTGCAGCAAATCCGTATTCCGCAATTTCATCCATCCGCTCGGTGCGAATTTGTACCTCAACCCATTTTCCTTGCGGCCCCATTACTGTTACATGTAACGATTCATAACCATTGGCTTTTGGAATGGTAATCCAGTCTCGTATCCTGTCTGGTTTAGGTTTGTAAATGTCTGTTACAATTGAAAGAATATCAAAACATTGTCTTTTTTCTGAGATTCCCTTTTTCGGTTTTATTACAATCCGGATGGCAAGCAAATCATATATTTCATTAAAGGAAATTCCTTTTTTTTGCATTTTTTGCCAGATAGAATATGTAGACTTTAGCCGATGGGAAACTGTTGATTCAATATGTTCTTCTTCCAGTTTATTTTTTATGGGGGCAATGAATTCGTTAACCAGATAATTTCTTTTTTCTTCCTGATTGTGGAGTAAATAAAGTATTTGGTTGTATTCTTCCGGGTGTTTGTATTTAAAGCTAAGTTCTTCCAGCTCATTTTTTATAGCATATAACCCCAGCCGGTGTGCCAGCGGAACATATAAATACAGTGTTTCTCCGGCAATTTTTAGCTTTTTATGGGGCAGCATGGAGTCGAGCGTTTGCATGTTGTGTAAACGGTCGGCAATTTTTATGAGAATGACCCTCACATCTTCGGAAAGAGTCATTAGCATCTTCTTCAAAGTAAGAGCCTGGCGTGAATCAAAATCACCCGATAGCTTGGTGAGGCCATCTACGATACGTGCTACTTTTTCGCCAAACATATTTTCTATGTCGGTTACAGAGTACTCTGTATCTTCAACAACATCGTGTAAAAGAGCCGCCATAATTGACGTTGCGCCAAGCCCTAAATCTTTGGCTACAATTTTAGCAACAGCAATGGGGTGAACAATGTAAGGTTCTCCCGATTTGCGCTTTATACCATCGTGAGCTGCATTGGCAAAACGAAAAGCTTTTTCGATGCGAGCCAGTCGTTCTTCATCAAATTTGTTTTGGATTACCTTCAGAAAATCCTGGTAGCTATCTTCAATTTGCCTTATTTCCGCCTGGGTAAAATGCTGCATTTGTCTGTCCCCTCCCTATAAAAGATCCTCAATATAAATATTCTTTCCTAATCCTGTGTTTATCCCAGCTAATTTATCGCTTTTTTTATCACCAATTAACACCGAGTTTACAGCATTGAGGTTGAATTCTTCTATTACCTCCAAAATCATACCAGGGCTAGGATTTTTGCAGTTGGAGTGGACTGTTATTTCCGGATGGTGAGGGCAGTGGTAAATTTTGGCTATTTTCATGTTATTTTTGTAAAACTGTTCTAACATCCAGTCAGTGAGTTTTTTGAAGTTTCTTATAGTATAGCCGCCGTGGGCAATGCCAGGTTGGTAATAATGAAGATTTCAAAAACTTTTTTGGTAAGCGTTTATATGTTTGATTACTTCCGTAATAAACTCAAAATATTCAATCCTGGGTATACCATTTTTTAATATCTATAATGCAGTCCTGATAGAGAAATAAAGTTTTATTATTATTTACTGATGAATTCATTTAAGAAATCAGTTTGTGCTTGTTGGTAGGTGGATGGCAAGCCAATATCAATAAAGTAATTATTAAACTCGTATCCAAAAAATCCGGTTTTGAGGTATTTTTCAAGGAAATCTTTTTCGAAAGAAAATATTTTTGGAAAGTTGATATTCAGAAATAGATCTTTATCAATAAGGTAGGTACCTCCGTTTATTAATACATTCTTTGCATTCTCATTTTTTTCACGAAAGGCTTTGATTTTATTCTTTTCGTCGATAACAACAGAACCATAACGAGAGCCATCTGTCACTTTTCGGAGTGCAATGCTGAGTGCTGCTGTTTTTTGTTGATGGAGCTGAGCTAGTTTTTGCAGTTCGATGTTGAAAAGGGTATCGCCGTTAACAATGAAAACTTGCTCTTCTTTGGCTTGTTGCATGGCCAGGTAAATACCGCCTCCTGTACCTAAAGGTTCATTTTCAACGGCATAACTTATTTTAATGGAGTTGAAATTTGTTCCAAAGTAATTTTGAATTACTTCTGCCTTGTATCCCACACTTAAAATAATATGTTTTATTCCGTTTTGTTCCAAGTAATTAATCAGGTACTCTAAAAAGGGTTTTTCGTTAATGCTGGCCATTGGTTTGGGAAGATCGGCTACAACTTCTTTGAGGCGTGTTCCTTTTCCGCCGGCAAGTATAATTGCTTCACTGCTCATTTCCAAAAAGTGTTTTTTCGATTATTTCGCAAATAATATGCCCAATAGTTATATGCGATTCCTGAATCCTCGGTGTGTCTTCAGAGGGAATATTTATAAGTAAGTCACATAATTGGCCTATTTTCCCTCCTTCCTCTCCGGTGAAACCAATACTGGTTATTTGCATTTCTTTGGCTATTTTGAAAGCTTCAACAATATTTTCCGAATTCCCGGAAGTAGAGAGGCCGATTACAATATCTCCGGTTTTTCCAAAGGCTTTTACATAGCGGGAGAAAACTGTATTGTAACTATAGTCATTGGCAATGGCTGTTAAAAATGAGGAGTTTGCATGGCATGCTTCTGCCGGAAGGGGAGGGCGATCAAAATAAAAACGACCGGAAAGTTCTGCTGCCAGATGTTGTGCATCAGCAGCGCTGCCTCCATTTCCGCAGAAAAGTACTTTATTTCCATTCTTAAAAGCTGAAATCATTAACTGGGCAGCCTGCTCAATGGTTCTGATTAATTTTGGGTTCTGAGTAATCTGCCTTTTTACGTCAATGCTTTGATTAATTCTGTCTATAATCATAATTGACTAGATTAAATACTCCAACTGTTTAACCCATTGTTTGTAAACTGGAATGGCTGAATAATGCCGCCAAACTTTTGTAATTCAGAAATAACGTTATAACGGGAGTTACCCGGACAATAATAAAACATAAAACCTCCTCCGCCTGCACCACTTATTTTTCCTCCGGTAGCTCCGGCTTTAATAGCACTATTATATATTATATCAATTTGTTCGTTTGAAATTCCTGAGGCCATTTTCTTTTTGTAGTCCCAGGCTTGCATCATAATTGGGCCAATCTGATCTAAATTTCCTTTTAAGATGGCCTCTTTCATTAAAATAGCCATCTCTTTGGTTTGGTGCATGGCTTCTATAGAAGTTAGCTTTTTCTTTTCAATACTGCTTTGCTGTTTAGCAATAATCTCTGAAGATAGCCTGCTGGTTCCTGTATAGTATAGTACCATGTTGTAAGCCAATTCATTTAGAATATTACTGCGGATACGCAATGGGTTTACAATAACTTTTCCGTTGTCATAGAACTCCATAAAATTAAATCCGCCAAAAGTGGCTGCATACTGGTCTTGTTTTCCTCCGGCGTAATTTAAGTCTATGCGTTCTGTTACAAAAGCCAGGTTCGCAATGTCGTATTCTCCTAATGGCAAATTTAACCATTCAACAAAAGCGCCTATAATGGCTGTTACTAATGTTGAAGAAGAGCCCAGTCCGGAACCGGGAGGAGCATCAACATACGTAACCAGTTCAAAAGAAAGTCTATCGAGATTAAAGTTTTTAAATATTCGGTTGTAAATCGCTTTGGCTAGATCCAGCTTTCCGTCAATGGGAAGTTCCTTTTGAGAATTGTAAGCGATGGTCTCTTTTTTATCAGCGGCATGTATGATTATTTTGTGGTCATCTCGCGGAATAATGGTTGCATAAGCATACATATTAATAGTTGCATTTAGAATAGCGCCGCCGTAAATATCAGAGTATGGAGAAACGTCTGTTCCTCCTCCCGCCAGTCCAATTCGTAAAGGTGCTTTACTCCTGATAATCATTTTATATTTTTCCTTTCTGAACTTCTGCTATTGCTGCTGTCATTGCAGACCAGAGAAATTTTTTCTTCTCCTCAAGTATGTTTTTCTCAAAGGTACTTTTTTTGTTGGTGGTAAAAAAGTCGAAAAGTGCATCAGCAATGGATTTTACATCGGGCTCTACCACATATCCAATTACATTGTGGGGGATAATTTCTGGCAGGCCTCCTACATTTGTAACCAACATTGGTTTATTAAAGTGATAACCAATTTGTGTAACTCCACTTTGTGTGGCATTTTTATACGGTTGAGCAACAAGATCTACTCCGCTGAAGTATTTATTTACTTCGTCGTTTGCAATGAAATCGGTTTTTAGGATTACCTTGTCCCTAAGCTTTAAAGTTTCTATCAGATCCAGATATATTTTTGAGTCGGAGTAAAATTCACCGGCTACAATTAATTTTACATCTAATGCATAAATTCGCGGATCTGCAAATGCCTGAAGTAATAAATCAAGTCCTTTATAGTCGCGTATAAATCCAAAAAAGAGTACATATTTTTGTTCCTCCGGTAGCTGAAGCATTTCTAGAGCTTTTCCTCTGGGAAGTATTTCTCCAAAATTATCGAACATTGGGTGAGGGCATAATTTCACCGGTAATTTATTTGTGAATTTGAAAACATCGTTAAATACACTTTTTGATTGGGTCACAACACCATCTACTTTACGAAGAAAGTAAGCAGTTAGTTGATTGTCTCCTGGTCGCTTTTCATGTGGTATAATATTGTCGGCGATGCAAATAATTTTAGAATGTTTATTTTTTCTGATAATCCCTGCAATGGTTCCAAAACAAGGAGCCATAAATGGTAACCAGTATTTTATAATTACCAAATCGGGTTTTTCCTTTTTTATTCTTCTGCCAACTTTTATCCAGTTTAATGGGTTCATTGAGTTTATTGTTCGTTTTATTTTTAAGCCAAGAGGAGGCTCTCCTTCAGCATATTGAGTTTTGCCCGGGAAAAGAATATTTGGGTACTGAAGTTTGAAAGTTTCAATACTAACATTGCTTCCCTCCCTGATGTATTCGGTTGCCAGCCGTTCATTGTAAGTTGCCAGGCCACCACGGAAGGGGAACGCTGACCCAATAATTTTAATGGTTTTCAAAATATTGTTTTTTTAATTTATCTAATACAAATTTATCAATAGGAAAAGATAACTCTTCCCTCTCCAGCGCTTTTATTTTAGCCCAGCGAAAACTTTGGTTTCCATTTTCCATTTGCTCAAACTGAAATGGTTCTTCAGAAATGGCGAATTTTAAAGGTAATTTTAGTTCTGTCAGGTAATATATGCTAATGAGTTGGTGGTTCTCAAAAAACAGCGCTTTTTGAAAAAAATCGGTTGTGTAAAAATGTTTGATATTTTGCAATTCCTGGCCGTTGCATTCTTCCCGGAATTCCCGTTTCAGGCAATCGAGCGTCCCCTCTCCAAATTCCAGTCCGCCGCCAGGGAATTTGGTCATTTTCATATCAAGTTGAAATTCATCTGATAATAAAACCTCATTGTTATCATTCAGAATGATTCCATAAACGCGAATGACAAAATTTCTGGGCGCTTCCATTCTGATTAGCTTTTAATCTGACTTTCCACAAATTCTATTATTTCATTGGTTTGATTTGGTTCGAACCAGTGAACTTCCGCATCTTTTCTAAACCAGGTAAGTTGTTTTCTTGCATAGCGACGTGAGTTTCGTTTTATTAGTTCAATGGCTTTATTCCGGGGGATTTCTCCATCAAAATACGAAAAAAACTCTCGGTACCCAACTGTATTTAAAGCATTCAGATTTCTTAATGAATAAAAATTGTGTGCTTCATTTTCCAGGCCGGCTTCCACCATTTTATTAACGCGCAGATTAATACGATTGTGCAGTTGCTCCCGCTCGCAATTAAGGACAATTTTTACTATCCGAAATGGTCGTTCTTTTTTTGTGTTGGAACGAAATGTTGAGTACGGTTTCCCTGTCATTAAACACATTTCGAGGGCGTGAATAATTCGTGCCGGATTTTTTAAATCTACACTGTTGTAATAGACAGGATCGAGCTGCTTTAGTTGAAGACGGAGGCTTTCAATACCATTTGTTTCAACCTGTTTTTTTAGCGATTGCCTGATTTCCGGGTCTGCATCAGGCATGCTGTCAATTCCATTACAAATGGCATCGATATATAACATAGAACCACCAACCATTACCACTTGGTTGTATTTCGAAAACAGACAGTCGAGTAATCTCAGACCCTCCGTTTCAAACCTGCTGGCATTATAATTATCGTGAATAGAGTGAGAATGGATAAAATGGTGTTTAACCAGTTCTAACTCTTCTTTTGTAGGGACTGCGGTTCCAATACTCAGTTCTTTAAATATTTGGCGCGAATCAGCTGATACAATTTCTGTTTGTAAATGGTTGGCAAGCCTAATCCCTGTTGCTGTTTTACCAATTCCGGTTGGGCCGGTTATTATAATTAAGGTTTTGGGCATACATATTTGTTTATAAGAGCAAAATAAAAACAAAAAAAAGACTGCCCAAAATAAACCGGACAGTCTGAAATTTTTTTTAGGTACGGAATATGGATCCGTACAGCCCTTGCTCTAAAAATCATCCATTTCACCGTAGATTTCGGTGTAATCTTCGAGTTCTCCGAAGTCCATGTACACTTCTTCTTCCTGAAGTGTGGCAGACTTCTGTGTTGTTGTTGATTCTTCTCCGAGAACTTGAGCAGGGGCTTCGCCATGTTTTAGCGATACTAACGGTTCTTCAAGACTTTTTTCCATAATTATTCCTGTTAGTTCTATATAAAAAGATCTGTCATTTATAAAATCAAAAGTGTAGATGAGCTTTTGCTCTTGTGATTTTATAAAATCTGATAATTTCGATTTTTGCATGATATAGTAAGCCGCTCCGTTTATTCCTAAATCGAGCATCGATATTTCCTTGAGCTTCTTCCAACGTATGTCAGAAATAAAAAACGAAGCCAGCTGGTGAGATTCAAACCCTAAACTTTTTTGTATTATCATGTGAAAATCGAAGAATGAGTGCTGTTCGTCAAGTTTTAATTCCAATCTGAAATCTTTGGATTCTTGAGAAATTATTTTAAAGTGATATATCATAACCTTTAAAATCATTTATGAGTTCAAATTTTAAAGGAATTTTTGCAAAATCCAAGGATTTTAAGCTTGTCAGATATCGATAAAATTTATAACAAGTGAATAGGTTTGAATATTATTAGTTCTGATTTTTGTACTCAAAAAACTGATTTATAACATCTTTTAATTATCTGTTTCTTGATTTGATGTGTCATTTTTTCATCATTATTCGTTTTTTTAAAAAATGTTAAAAATGATTAAGACCGGAAAATTATCGAACATATGCGTCACCTGTTCGCTAAAATTACCGAAAATCAAAATTACTGTCGTTGTAATTTTCCACTTTGTTTTTTAACTAATCATATATTACTGTAATTTTAAAGCAGAATTTGAATTTCACTAAAACCCATTATGTATGCAACAAATAACACTATTTGCGGAGAATGTGCGGATTGCCTTACATTCAATACGTAGTAATTTATTGCGTACAGTATTAACGGTATTAATTATTGCTATAGGAATTACTGCTCTGGTAGGTATTCTCACAGCCATTGATTCAATAAAAACCTCTATTACCAGGGAGTTTACTGTTATGGGGGCCAATACTTTTACTATAACAAGCAGGGGAATGCGAGTGCAGGTTGGAAATAGTCGCTATCGTTCCAAGAATTATGAATACATTTCTTATTACCAGGCAAAGGAGTTTAAGGAGCATTTTGATTTTCCTGCAACAACGTCTATATCTGTGTATGCAACTGGTTCGGCAGTGTTAAAATATGGTTCAGAGAAAACAAATCCGAATATTACGGTAACTGGAATTGATGAAGATTATTTGTTTACAGCCGGATATGAGATTGAGAAGGGGCGAGGTTTTAGCGAACAGGATATTGTTGGTGGAAGAAATGTCGTTTTATTAGGAAATGATCTGGTTAAAAAGTTGTTTAAGGATGATGAAAGCCCTATGCAAAAAGTAATTAGTATAGGAGGAGGAAAATATAAAGTTGTTGGAACATTGAAATCAAAAGGAAGCGGCTTTGGTAATAATGGCGATTTGGTAGCTTTTGTCCCATATACAAATGTAAGGAGTTATTTTTCCAGGCCTAATATGAATTTTACAGTGCAGGTTAAAGTAGAAGAACCTAAGTTAATTGAAGCTGCTACTGGTCAGGCAGAGGCTACGTTTAGAATTGTTAGAGGCCTGGAGCCGCTGGACGAATCCGATTTCAATATAGAGAAAAGCGACAATCTGGTAAATATGCTTCTGGACAATATTAAAAATATAACGCTCGTTGCAACCATTATTGGGTTTATCACGCTTTTTGGCGCAGCTATTGGGCTAATGAATATTATGTTGGTTTCAGTAACCGAACGTACCCGGGAGATTGGCGTTAGGAAGGCTATTGGAGCCAAAGGAACAACGGTAAAGCAACAATTTTTGGTTGAAGCAATTGTTATAGGACAAATGGGGGGAATTCTTGGAATTATATTAGGAATCATTATGGGAAATGTTGTTTCTATAATGATTGGCATTTCCTTTATTATACCATGGACCTGGATTTTTCTGGGAGTCGCTCTTTGCTTTGTTGTTGGAATTATTTCAGGTTATTACCCTGCGCAAAAAGCCTCTCGACTGGATCCTATTGAATCCTTACGTTACGAGTAGATAACAATTCAAAAAAATTAAGAGATAAGAGAAACAAAAAAAGGATGCCTTTCAACATCCTTTTAATATTGTAAAAACTCAGTATGAATTATTTTACTGAATCCATGTATTCGATCAATTCACAAACCTTTGTAGAATAACCCATTTCGTTATCGTACCAGGATACAACTTTTACGAAAGTGTCAGTTAATGCGATACCAGCTTTTGCATCGAAAACAGAAGTTTGAGTTTCACCAACGAAGTCGTTAGAAACAACCTGATCTTCAGTGTATCCAAGAATACCTTTCAATTCACCTTCTGAAGCTTCTTTCATTGCTGCACAAATTTCTTCGTATGTAGCACCTTTTGCAAGGTTTACAGTAAGGTCAACAACTGATACGTCAGGTGTTGGAACACGGAAAGCCATACCAGTAAGTTTTCCATTCAATTCAGGAATAACTTTACCAACAGCTTTAGCAGCACCTGTAGAAGAAGGGATGATGTTTTGACCTGCTCCACGACCACCTCTCCAGTCTTTCATTGAAGGACCGTCAACTGTTTTTTGAGTTGCAGTAGTTGCATGAACAGTAGTCATCAAACCATCAACAATACCAAACTTGTCGTTCAATACTTTTGCGATTGGAGCTAAACAGTTCGTTGTACAAGATGCATTTGAAACAAAATTCATATCGTTAGTGTATGATTTGTTGTTTACACCCATAACGAACATTGGGGTATCGTCTTTTGAAGGAGCAGACATAACCACTTTTTTAGCACCAGCGTCAATATGACCCTGAGCTTTTTCTTTTGTTAAGAAAAGACCAGTCGATTCAACAACGTATTCAGCCCCAGCAGCGCCCCAGTTAATATCAGCAGGATTTCTTTCTGCTGTTACACGAACAACGTTACCATTTACTACTAATGCACCGTCTTTTACTTCAACAGTACCTTTGAATCTACCATGTGTTGAGTCATATTTCAGCATATAAGCCATATAGTCAACGTCGATAAGGTCGTTGATGGCTACTACCTGAATAGTGCCTTTGGCAACAGCCTGACGGAATACGAAACGGCCAATTCTTCCAAAACCGTTAATACCTATTTTAATCATAGTTGAGAAAGTTTTAATTATTTAAATGAAAATATCCTAAATATTTGTTTCTCAGGATTTAATTCTGATTTTTTAAAAGTAGTACAAAATAAATATATATATTTTATTGTATCAAGGAGTGTTTTTAATTTCTGACAAAAATATTTGAACCTTAATGTAAATTTAAAAGAATCCATTTTATTTCATTGTGAAATTTACGGCCAGATGTAATGCTGGTGAAAAATATTAAAATCTCAGCGGCTTTAAAATTGATTATTTTATTTATATAGAATATTTTATGTTAATTTTTTTGTGTTCATTTTTTGCTTGATCTGTGCGAAATGTCCCGTTTCTACCTTGAATTGCTTCCTTTTTTTGCTCTTGTATGTAGGTATATGCCGGGCATTGGCAGGTTTTACATGAAGTGACAAAAATAACTGTCCCGATCCAGAAAATAGAGAATAATACTTTTGTGGCGGGAGACTTGTAATACCCGATTTTTTTTAATGAAATAAAATCTGGTTTTTTATATATAGGCAAATAAATTTTTTTAATGTTAAATACCGGTTTTCTCATAAAAAGTAATTTAACGGAGCTTTATCTCTTAATTTATATCGAAAAATATTCGTAAATATTGTAAATATCCAAAAATATAATTTAAATTGCATTAATTTTTGAAGAAAATACAGAGTTTAACTTGAGAACACAATTAAATAATAGGCGTATTATCGCTACGATGGATAGGTCCCTGTTAAAAATTATTAGTGTAAAAGATGTAATTTATGCAACAATTATTTTGTACATTGTTGATATATTTCATACGTTTGTATTGTCTTCTGAAATTAAGAAAAGACTGATTTATCAAGAGATTAGCATGAAATTGAGAGAAGAATTAAATAAATTAAAATCAATCAATCAATTAAGTATAATTTAAAAGGAATGTTATGAAAAAATCATTTACTTGGCTTTTTAGTCTTGTGGTGTTGTTGGGGTCTGTTTGCCTCTCTGGTATTGCCGAGGCATCTGCTCCTGCACCTGGTTATGTGGTTGGTGTGTGGCCGGAAGGGGCTACTGCTTATACCGAGACAACCGACAAGGCGATGGTAATTTATTCGGAAGATGTTGTTGCATCTACCGGAGCAATTCGTTTAAGCGATAACAGTGGTGTTATAGCGGTTATTTATGCAACAGACCCTAAGGTTTCGGTCGCAAAAGGTGACACTGTTGTTATCGATTTGTCAGGAAGTTTGAAAGAACTGACAGAGTATACAATAACAGTAGATGCAAATGCATTTAAACCAGCAGATGGAGAGCCTGCTTCTTTTACATCTGAAGCTACATGGTTGTGGATGACAGGCGATTATTCTGCTCCAACATTAGCATCTGTTGTGCCAGTGAAAGGGGCAGTTGTTGATAATCAGACAACCTACTCTTTACAGATGGTATTTGAGGATGCTTCTGTGGTTGAAAAAGGAACCGGGAATGTTTCTTTGTATAAAGCAGATGGTAATATCTGGAGTTTAATAGATGTCACAAGTGGCAGTTTGACAGGCTCTGGTCCTTATACATTAACTTTCAGTTCACCTCGTCCGTTAGAAGATAATACTGAATATTATGTAACTGTTGATGCAGGTGCTGTAACAGATGATGGCAAGCGTGCTGATGATAAGAAGAATTCATATGCCGGCCTGACCGATAAAACTGTTTGGAGTTTTACAACCAAAGATTTTTCTGTACCTGGTTATGCTTCAGGTTATCCTAAAATTGGAACTGTCGGAAATACTTCGGCAGAAGTGTTAATTAAAGCAGCAGAAGCTGGTACTGCTTATGCTGTTGCGGTTAATAATAACGCAGGTAATCCTGGAATTACTGCAATTAAAGCTGGTGGAAGTGTTACTGTTGCAAATACGGATACTGAATACAAAATTACCTTAACTCAAAACTTGGGTGTTGCTTCAACAAGCGAAGATTTTGATGTATATGTGGTAATGGAAAATGCGGATGTGGATGCCGTTGCTGGTGATGCCGTTAAACTGGATGTTACAACTACTGAAAATACCGCTCCAACTTTGTCTGGTGTTGAATATTTCAAAGGAACTACTTCTGCTACCACTGGTAGTGTTCTTTCTAATGTTGTAAGTACTGCAGCTCGTGTTAATCAGATGATTGATAATATTGTTCTAACATTTAGCGAAGAGGTTAAAATTGGTTCTGGTAATGTTATTATAAAGAAAGCAAGTGATAACAGTGATTTTCTTACTGTTGCTGCAGCTAGTCTTTCTGTAGATGGTACAAAAGTGAAAGTTCCGGTTAGCGGATTAGGAAACAATACGCAATATTATGTTTGGATTCCGAATACACTTGTTCTTGATAAATATGATAATAAATACGCAGGTATCTCCAGTACGGGTGGATGGAAGTTTGCGACAGATGATACAGTTGCGCCAACATTAACGTATACTCCTGCAGATGGCGCTGTTAATATCGCTGATGATGCAAAAATTGTAATTACATTTAATGAGATTGTTTCTGCTAAGAGTCCTTATACTGTTAATAGTGCATTTACATTAACTCAGGATGGCACTCCAGTAACTTTTAATGTTAGTGAATCTAACAACGGTGGAATGTTTACTACAATAACAATTACACCTACTAGTCCTTATAATAGTAGTGCAGTAGTTACATTGGCTATTGTTGCCAATTCTCTGCAGGATGTTGGTGAAAATGTTGTTGATCCTGCCGGACAGGGAATCTCTTTTGTTATTGAAGATACTGCATCTCCTGTTGTCACCTGGGATTTACCTTCAAAACCAGCTGATGAGCTAGTTGTTAAATTTGATGAACCTGTTTATTTAACAGGTGGTGGTGAAATAACAAATGATAATTTGTTCTCTATTCTAACATTGAAAAATGAGGATGAGAATGGAACGAATGTTACCTACACTGCCACTATTTCATCTGATAAAAAGAAAATAACTATTGTTCCGAGTACTGCCTGGGGTAGCGAGAAATCATATTATGTTGCTGTTACCCAGAATTTGGAAGATGCTGAAGAAAATGGTTTTGATGGTGCAAACAGGACTCAGATATTTACAATAGATGATGTTACTTCAGCAACTGTTGATTTGAGCAGTGTTGATGGAAAGACGATTGCAACAACTGATCCTGTTACATTGGTATTTGAAGAAGGTAGTGCTATTGAAGAAAGAACTTCTCTATATTATGATGGCTCATGGAATAATTATTCTGTTGCATCTGATATGGAAAATGTAATAATTTTGAAAGAAGGTAGCGCCAATGGTGCTGATGTAGCTTTTTCTGTTTCCAGTGTAGACGATGCTACATTTGAAATTAGTGCATCTCTTGAAGGGAATAAAACCTATTACATTGGTGTTGGAGCATCAACAAAGGGTGCTGATGGAAATATAAACGAACCTAAGTTTGTTACATTTAATACAAAATACGAAGGGGTACCAACTGTCGTTAGCCTTTCACCCGCTGATAATTCTATTGAAGTCGATAGAACATCTAATTTTGTTATTACTTTTAATACTGATGTAAACGATGTTTCAAATAATGTCATTCATACTTATAATGACGGTGATATTAAGATTTATGAAGATGGAATGTCATTTATTGATGTAGTAGCAGGAGATATTTCTGTTAGTGGAAACGTTGTAACTATTAATCCTACGGCTAGTCTAGCTAATGATCATTCTTACGAAATAGTAGTTAATCCTGATGTTTTCGAGAATAAAAATGAACCAACTTCTACTAATACTGCAATTAATTCAGGTGCCTGGAGTTTCTTAACCAAAGATACTCAAGTTGAGCTTACTGATTTGAGTGCAGATGAGGCTACTGCCGGTATTAGTGATAATCTTGTAATGACCTTTAATGAAAAAGTTACATTAGGTACAGGTTATGTTGATATCAAAGTTGCTGGTACTGATGCATTGGTTGAACGTATTAATATTACTTCTACTCAGGTTACTTTAAGTGATGGTGGAAAAAAAGTTACTATTAATCCAACTAACGATTTCTTGTATAACACTAGCTACTATGTAGAAGTTTCTGCAGGTGCTTTGGTTGATCATGTAAGTAACCCATCAGATGCAATTGCAGGAAAGGGTACAACGGGTTTATCAGACTGGACATTTACTACTGCTAATCCTGATTTGGAGATTGTTAAGATTACACCAGCTGATGGTAGCGATAAGATTGGTGCAAACGAAGCTCTGGTTATCGAATTTAATCGTGAAATTAAAGTAGGAACAGGTTCTGTTGGGTATGTTGAGTGGGATGGTTCTACACAACAAATCCAGTCTTATCCTATCGGAAGTACAAATATCTCTATTAGTGGTAAGGTATTGACTGTTACGCATACAGATAAACCATTTCCAAATAATAGTGAGATTTTCGTATACTTGGAAGCTGGTGCAATTGTAGCCTCCAGTGATGCTACAAAGGCAAATACTTTATTGGATCGTACTAATTATACTGCTACTACTTATATTACTGAGCCGGTATCATTTTATACTGGTGATGTTAATCCACCGGTACCTACGTTCGATCCGGCTGCATTTAATGCAAGTAGTCCTGTTTATGTAAGTGTGAATGATGATATTGTTATCACATTTGATGAAGATATTTATAATGCTGATAGTTCACCTATAACGGATATAAATGTGACAAACGGAGGTGGTTTGTTTACTGTTAGTGGTACCATTTCTGGTGCAATTGATTTTACTGGTTCAATTTCAGGACGAGTTGTTACATTGCAACCCACTTCTCCTTTTGAGGAATATGAAGATGTCACAGTTACACTGGTTCAGAATAAAATTGAAGATGTAAATGGAGAAACTATAATAAGTAATATAACTTCTACTTTTAGAACTGAAGATACATCAGCTCCTACAGTTACAGCTTTTACTTTGACTGGAGATGATGAGAAAATTATTGTACCGGTTATTACAGTTGGTGATGGATTAGGTATTGGTAATAATAAGTTTTATTACCTTGTTCGTGAAAAATCTACTGCTGCTGCTCCTACTGTTGCTGAAATTAAGGCAGCTAATAGCAAAGATGCAACAGGTGGTACTATATCCAGCTTTGAAATTAAAAGTTTAAGCCCTTCTACTACATATCAGTTCTATTATTTGGCTGATGATAAGGTTGGAAATGAATCAACAGTTGCTGTAGTTGAAGCAGAGACTGATGATACTGTGGCTCCTTTACTTGTTTCAACAGATCCCGTATCTGATGAAATGGATGTAGATGTTACCAGCGCCAACGGTGGAAGCATTGTTGTTAAATTAACATTTAATGAAGATGTACTGGTTGGTACAGGAGCTATAACCGTTAGAGACTATGCAACGCAGGGATTGTTGGCATCACTTACACAAAGTAATCTTGCAGCAGTTACCGGTGATAGCAAATCTATAAATTTGACTATTTCTTCTTTTGGGGCAAATGAAGATGCCGAAAAAATATATGTAGAAATAGAAGGAGCTGCTATTAAAGACCTTGCTGGCAATAGTTTTGGTGGTGTATTTGGAAAAGATTCTATTGTATTTACAACAGAAGATAATCTTGCTCCAACTGTTGATGCTGCAAAAAGTACAAATGGCAATATCAGTCTTTCTTCTGATTTAAAAGTTGTTTTCTCCGAAAATGTTGTTGCTGGTACAGGCAAAGCTACATTGTATAAAGGTAGTGTAGTTAGTGTAAGTAATGCTGTTGAAGTATTTAATGCTACAAGTGCTACTTTTAGTGGGAATACTGCTACAATTAATCCTTCCGCTAATCTGGAAAATGGTCAGGATTATATACTTGCAGTTGGCGCAGGTTTTGCAAAAGATGTTTCAAGCAATGCAAATGCCAGTGTTGCTACGGATGGAAGTATGTATCAACATGTAGTATTTACAGGAACAAGTAATCCTGCTCCAACAGTTACGTTTAGTCCTGCTGGTGGTTCTATAGCCCTAAATCCTACATCATTTAATGAAGTTATTGTATCATTTAGCGAAGATATTTATTTAACTATTGCTGGTTATTCAAAACCACTGGCATTATTAACACAGGCGGATTTACTTGCCCATATTAATTTTGTGGATGGAGATGGCGCTGCAATAGCAATTTCTGAAGTTACTAAGACTGGAGGAGACCAATTTACTATAAAATTTGATTCGGATGATATAAAGGCTAATGCAACTTATGCTTTAACTATTTCAGGTTTTGAAGATAAAGATGCGCAAGTTATGGTGAATGCCGTTGCCGATTTTACAACCGATGATGAAGTTCCTCCTACAATTACTTTTGCTCCTGCAAATGATGCAAAGAATGTTGCATTAGCTGCAAACCTGACATTAACATTCTCTGAAAATGTCTATGCCGAGGTAATTAGTGCCAATGACAATGTATTTGCTTTCGTTGATAATTCAAATGTTGAAACATTTGTCTATCTAAGAACAGGTTCTCATACTGGAACTAACGTTCCGTTTAGTGCTAGCATCTCAGGACATGTAATTACAGTAAACCCAACGAGTGATTTAAAATCCGGAACACAATATTACTATGGTTTAGATAAAGCAGTATATGATCTTAATAATACTGCTATTACTCCTGGTACTGCAGGTGCAAGGGCATCGTTTACAGCAATAGATACAGAAGCTCCTGTGTTGTATACAGATAATGTTACTGCTACTTATTTTAACCCGCTAGGATCTAGTGTTTCTGCTAATGAAAAAATGTGGGTTAAGTTTAAAGAACCAATTGTGGTTTCAACAGGTTCCGTAGTTATCCGCCGTGAGGATGGAACAATTTTCGAGACTGTTGCCCCAAGTGGTTTAGCCGTTGATGCAAGTGATAATACAAAATTAAACATCACTCATACAAATTTTGAGCCGATGACTAACTATTTTGTTGAGTTACAAGCATCAGTTGTTGTTGACAAAGCAGGGAATGCGAATGCTGCCTATAGTGATGCAGTTGATGGTTGGAAATTTACAACCAATGATACTTACGATTTAGAAGTAGCAAGTACTTCTCCTTATGGAGACAATACTGCTAGAACTGTTACAATAGAGGTAGGCTTTAATAAAGCTCCTGTACCTGTTGCAGGTAAATATTTAGCTATTTATAAAGCAGATGGAACAGCTGTTTATCAAAAAGCAACTACAGCTATGGTTGTAAGTGGTAATACTGCTTCTATTGGTGGAATTGAGTTAGAAGCCGATCAGGCCTATTATGCAAGAATAGAAAAAGATGGTTTCACTGATGCTAATGGAAATAGTTTTGCTGGTATTTTAGATAATAGCTGGGTATTCTCAACTGTTGATAATATCGCACCGAAGGTAGTTGCACTTACTCCTGAGGATAATGATATTGCTGTTGATCCTACAACTTCTTTCAGCATTAAATTTGACCGTGACATTGTTGCTGGTACAGGTATGATTGCAGTACGAAGCTCTGTAAATGGTGATTTAGTTGAGGAAGTTGATGTTACAACAGCAACGATTAGTGATTCTACATTAACATGGGATTTGACCGCTGCATTAGCACCAAGCACTGGTTATTATGTAATTGTTCCGGCAGGTGCTGTAATGAATACAGAAGTAACAGCTGATGCTTTTACTGGTATTTTGAATACTTATGATTGGAACTTTACTACTTCAGATGTTGTTATGCCTAAATTGACTGCGTGGACTCCACAAGGGACAATTGTGAACAATCATCCAACATTTGAAATGACTTTTGCTGCTGATATAATGTATGCACAAGCAGGAAACTTGTATGTTACTGAAGAAGGTGCTGATACTCCTGCTTTAACTATTCCAATTACTTCTGATATGGTTTCTGGTACTACTGTTACAGTGGACTATGATTATAATGCAGTAGGTGGATTGGAGGTTAGCACAACATACGTTGTTACAGTTGATGCGGATGTACTAGAAAATGCAGAAGGAAACGCTTTTGGTGGTGTTTCTGGAACAGCTTGGACATTTACTACCGGACCTGATGTTCCCGATGGAACTGAACCGGAAGTTGAAACAGTAGATTTCAAAATATATCCAAACCCATTTAGTGACCAAATCTTGATAGACAATAACGATAAATTGACTCGTGTAATTGTTCATAACATTGCAGGACAAAAAGTTATCGATGTTGAATATCCTGAGCATACGATCAGTACGTCTAAACTTGTTAGCGGTGTTTATCTTATTAGCTTGATTAATGAAGATGGAATCGCAAAAACAGAACGGATGGTTAAAAGGTAATACCGAATTGATTGATTAAAAAGGGGAAGCTTAAAGCTTCCCTTTTTTTATTTATATAAAACCACAAATGATGGAACTATTAAACAAACATGTTTCTGTTCGAAATTTTAAGAATAAGGCCGTTTCTGGGGATTTACTTAAATCTATTATTTATTCAGGCACTAGAGCCTCTACAACCGGGAATATGCAGTTGTATAGTGTTATAATTACACAAGATAAGCAGAAGAAGGAGAAACTGCTTCCTTTACACTTTAATCAGCCTACTGCGAAGAGCGCTCCCGTTTTATTAACCTTTGTGGCTGATTTCAATAGATTTGTAAAGTGGTGCGATATTAGCAATGCCAGGCATGGATATTCAAACTTTGTGTCTTTCTTTACTGCTGCAATAGATGCATTATTGGTTGCCCAAAATGTATGTGTTGCTGCCGAAAATAGTGGTTTGGGTATTTGTTATTTGGGCACTACAACTTATAATGCAAAGGAAATTATACAGATATTGAAATTGCCTAAGCTTACTTTTCCGGTTACGACAATCGCTCTTGGGTACCATGATGAAGTACCTGAATTAACGGATAGGATTCCTTTAGAAGGCATTATTCACTTTGAAGAATATAATGACTATTCAGAAGAGGCTGTTAAAAATTTATATTCATATAAAGAAAGTCTGCAATCATCGAAGAAGTTTGTTGAAGAGAATAAAAAGGAATCGTTAGCGCAGGTATTTACTGATATTAGATATAAAGAAGCAGATAATGTGTTTTTCTCACAAAAAATACTGGAAGCATTAAAAACACAAGGCTTCTTAGAGTAAGTTATTCTGCCAGATAGTTATTTATAAAAGTCATAAAATCCTGACGATAACTGTTTCCTATGGGAAGGCGCGCTTTATTTATTTGTACCATGTTACCTTCCATTAGGTCAATTTTATCCAGCGATATAATATATGATTTATGTATCCTGTAAAACTGATTTAATGGTAGCAGGCTAATTATTTTCTTCATAGACAGATTGGTAATTATTTTCTGATTTTTTGTAAATACCTGAATATAATCCCCCAGACCTTCTATATAAAGGATGTCGTTAAATTTTACTTTAATTGTTTTTTTGTTTGATTTTATAAACAGAAAATCAGTTGTAATCTCAGAATGGATATGGTCTTCTGTAGAATTTCTCATCTCCAGCAACTCTTCTGCTTTAAATATAGCTTTACAAAAGCGGTCGAAAGAAAATGGTTTCTTTAAGTAATCAATGGCATTTAATTCAAAACCTTCAAGAGCATATTCTGAGTATGCAGTCGTGAATATCACTAAGGGCGGATTTTTTAAATTGCGAAGAAATGATACTCCCGACAATTTAGGCATGTTGATATCTAAAAACAGCAGGTCAATCTTGTTTGCTTGCAGAAATTGATGGGCACAAATAGCATCAAGACATGTTCCCTTAATATTTAACTGAGGTAATTTATTGGCATATTGTTGTATGACATTTTGTGCCAGAGGCTCATCGTCTATGATTAATGCATTTATTTCCATTTCACTTTAGTTTTAATTGAAGCGACACACGAAATATATTATTCTCCTTTGTTACTGAAAGCTCATATTGTTTTGAGCCATACAAATATTTCAAACGTTGTTTTACATTTTTTATCCCAATTCCTGAGTTTTTTTTGTTCCAGGAAACTATCTTTTCGTAATTGTTCTCAATGCTAAAATCTAGGTACCCCGGAGTTGAAAAGTTAAATATTATTTGAATATAATCTGTATTCGCACTTCCAGGAAGCCCATGTTTAAAAGCATTATCAATAAAAGGTTCAAATAAGAGAGGAGCAACCTTGGCATTGGGTATTTCTCCGATGGTTTTATAGGTAATTTTTATGGTATCCGATGTACGGATTTTCTGTAGTTCAATAAAATTGTTTACAAAATCAATTTCTTTTTCAAGGGAAATAAAGTTCTCTCTTGATTCATAAATGATATGACGCATTAAATCAGATAACTTCAAAATTAGATCCGGGGCTTTATCGGATTTGATAAGAGCGAGTGAGTATATATTATTTAACGAGTTAAAAAGAAAGTGTGGGTTTAACTGTCCCTTTAATGTTTTTAACTCTGCTTCCAGTTTTTGTTGTTCAATTTTTGCCAGCTTAAAATTCAGATCCTGCATAGAAATCCAGTCATTTATAAATTTTAATAAGGATGTAAATGCAACATAAATAAGTGTGGCGAAGAAGTATGCAGAATGTAGGTTTACATCAAAAGAGGTGAAACTGCTGGCAATATTCAGTGCATTCCGAAGAGAAATTAAGAGAAGCTGTATGATTAGGCTCGATAATGTAAGTAAAACGATGAGCCAGAAAATATAGAAGATATAATTTTTTTGCTTTAAGAAGCGCGGAATAAGCACCTTTAAATTACCATACACACCCAAAGCAAATCCAATATTAACAATCAGCGCTTTGGACAGAGTTATAGCATCGAAATGAACCCGTTTTTCATTAAAAAAAAAGAAGAACAACATTAAAGCAATGCTTGCAAGCCAGAAAATGATGTGCCCGGCTATTTTTAATTGCTTATATAATGCTTGTTGCGGCATATTAAATTCTGTCGCGGTTATAAAAGAATTTTTTAAAGTAATATAAAACTGGGTTTTTATACTTCAGGTTTTTCCACGGCCTGCTGGAGTGCGGGAGGTGTAGTACTTCTGTTCCCTTGGCCAGGTAAGTATTAAACCCTAGTTTTTTTGCCTGCCGGCTGATGAAAATATCATACCAGTCCTTTTCTGTTGAAAGTGTTTTAAAGTCAAATTTCTTTAAAAAATCGTGTGTTAACAATGTGCAGCAAAAACTTAAACTATGGTTTGTATTAATAACCTCTGTACTTTTTACCTTTTCGAAGGTGTATGGGAAATTATACCGGCCGGTTTGGTCAACTGTTATAGCTCCAATAATTCCCGGTATTTCTTTGGTCTTTTGTATTTCGAGTAATTCGGTTAATGTTTCCCGTTGAATAATAACATCCGACTCAATAATAACTAAAGGCAGATTTTTGGAAAGAGCCATATCTTGTGCCATCTCAAGTACAAGTCTGTAGTTCGGAGACGGGGTATTTGTTATATCTTCCAGATGAATAACATTAAAACCTTTTTCTGCTTTTGCTTTGTCAAGGTATTGCTTCGTTTCTGGTTGGCTAAAATCATTGAAAACGTAATATTCATACTTGCCATTTGCTTTTGTTATGGCATCTATTGTACGTTTTGTAGTTTCGAGGGAGTCTTTTACTGGTGTAATAATAATTGCTTCTGACATAGTTCTGTTTCTCTGAGATACAAATGTAGCAGAAATTTTCAGGCCTTATTCTTTTCTGTTAAAATCGCGGGAAAAAGCCTGGGCTGTTGGCATAACCAGGATATCGTCAATGTTAACGTGTTTTGGACGCGTTACAATAAACAGAATCGATTCAGCAATATCTTGTGCTAGAAGCGGAGTAAAGCCAGTATAAACTTGTTTTGCTTTATCTGTATCTCCTTTAAAACGAACAGTTGAGAATTCTGTTTCTACTGCCCCAGGGCATACTGTGCTTACTTTTATACCGTATTTTAATAAGTCTAGCCGCATTCCTTTTGTTACCGATTGAACAGCATGTTTAGTTGCGCAATATACATTTCCCATCGGATAAGTTTCCTTGCCGGCAATAGAAGATATATTTACTATGTGTCCGGTTTCGCGTTTTACCATAATGGGAGATACCAGACGGGTTATGTAAAGCAAGCCTTTTACATTGGTATCGATCATTTGCTCCCAATCGTCAGTATCTCCTTCCTGAATTGTACTTAATCCTGCTGCCAGCCCGGCGTTATTAATTAATAGATCAATATTCTTCCATTCTTCCGGTAGACTGTTAAACGCATCACTCGACTCTTCTTTATTTCTGATATCAAAGTTTAGCAGGAAAATTTTGCTTTGTGTTTCTGTTATCAGCTTATCCTTTAGCAGACGCAGTCTTTCTGCTCTTCTACCGGTTAAAATCAAATCAAAATTATTCTTTGCCAGAAGTATTGCAGTAGCTTCCCCTATGCCGGATGTGGCTCCTGTGATTAAAGCAATTTTATTCATTTTTTCTGTTTTTGCATTTCATCCCGAAATTAAAAAAAACATCAATTTTTATGGAATAATGACGTACTTAATTACCTTTGCTTTGCTTAATTTCATAATAACCATGCTTTATGAATGATATTTTACAAGAGGAAAAAGAGTTTGTAATCGACTCTGTTCCTGAACCGGAAAAGATTGAGGATGTAATTTTTTCATTAATGGTTAATCCAAATCTGTCAAGTATAAACTATTTTAACGATTTTAATGATGCTAATATTTCACCTGACTCAATAGGTGATAGCGATACAGATGAAACCGGTTTGTTTGAATTGGATTCTACTGGAACAAGTATGGCTATGAGTACACATGCATTTCATAATCATTTGCAGGATAATCCGCAGAAGGCTACTGAAATATTAGTTGCAAGAGCTGCTCGGAAAATGCTATGTTTTGGAGCTACTCCAACAGCGATAAGTGCTTTTCTATACCATATAAATTTTGCTGACCCTAAGGGGCAATTTATTGCATCTGGAGCGAAGAAAGGATTGGAAAATGCCGCAAAGAAATTCAATTTGAAAGTTACTGATAGGAAAATTCGTTTTGACCATTTTACAGGACACGATCCTGTTCCTCCGACAATCATTATTAGTATGATGGGATTGGTTGAAAACAAAGAAAATATTACTACACATATTTTTAAACGGAAAGGAAACAATATTTTTATGCTGGGCCGTTCTGTTGACGATTTAGCATCGTCTGAATATCTGGAGTTCTACCATGGCATTACAGATTCTTCGCTACCTGTATTTGATTTGGAATGTGAACTTCGTATCCAGCAAGCGCTTAAAAAATTGAATGAACTTGGTTTAATACGAAGTGCAAGTCCCGTTGGTAAAGGAGGTTTATTCTTTACATTGTTGCGGGCTGCTATCCCCAATGGTTTAGGGTTTGATATAACATCGGATGCCGAGGTGAGAAGTGATTCTTTCCTGTTTGGTGAAGCGATGGGGCGTATCTTGGTTGATGTAGACTCGGAGAAAGAAGATGATTTTGTGGATGTTCTTACTGAACTGAAAGTCCCGTTTTTTATGCTGGGGCACGTAACAAAGGGAGAAATTAGAATTGATGATGAATCGTTGGGATTTATCGATAAAATGACCGCAGGAGCTTAATGGCAGCCCTTCCATACAAGAATTTAGAACAGAGCAAGAAAGTACAGGTAGAGGAGATGTTTGATAATATCTCTCACAGGTATGATTTATTGAATCATCTGCTTTCTGTAAATATTGATAAGATTTGGCGACGAAAGGCAATTAAAAAGCTAGGAGCTCACAAACCTTTGCATATTTTAGATATTGCTACCGGTACTGGTGATTTTGCGATTGCTGCAACCAAATTAAAGGATGTAATAGTAACTGGCATTGATATTTCGGAGGGAATGCTTGAAGTTGGACGGAGAAAAATTACGAAAAGAGGTCTTTCTTCAAGAATTGTTCTGCAGAAAGCAGATTCAGAGAATTTGCCGTTTGGTGATAATAGTTTCGACGCGGCTATTGTAGGTTTTGGCGTTCGTAATTTTGAAGCTTTGGAAAAAGGTCTTTCTGAAATTTTTCGGGTTTTAAAAGATGGTGGTGTTTTCGTTGTTCTTGAGTTTTCAAAACCACGAAAGGCCCCCTTTAAACAAGTGTATTCATTCTATTTTACAAATGTTTTGCCTGCACTGGGGAGGTTAATCTCAAAGGATAGCAGGGCATATACCTATTTGCCGGAATCTGTAAAAGAATTTCCTGATGGGGATGATTTTACGGCAGTACTGGATAAGGTTGGTTTTCAGAATAGCAGGGCCTTTCCACAAACGTTTGGCATTGCTTCCATTTACAAGGCAGTTAAACCTGAAAAATAAATGAAAGCAAACAATAAATTGTAATTAATATTGTTTTGAAAGAAGAATAATGCTGAAGGTTAGAACGTGAAAAAGATTATCCTTGTAATATGTCTGATTTTTGCTATTGGTGGTGCGTTTGCGCAACGCCAGAAAGTGAATTATCTAACAACATTTGATGATAAAACACTGCATTTTGGCTTCTCATTAGGAATAAATATGCTCGATTTTGCCATAGCGAATTATGCATCAATATATGATAATCCAAATTTTCCAACTACGGGAACCAAGCTGCCGGATAAAGAGTATGTAAGAGCAGATGTTGCAAAATTAGTTCCTGGGTTTACCGTAGGGATAGTAACCAGTTTACGTTTATCAAGAGATTTGAATTTGAGGTTTTTACCCGGGCTTTCTTTTGGGGAACGGCAGTTAACCTATAATGTTGATGTGGATGATATTTATTATAATGAACCTTTGCCGTATTATTCCATTAAGTCTACTTTTCTTGATTTTCCTTTACTATTCAAGTATAAAGCCAGGAGAATTAATAATAACCGGCCATATATTGTATTTGGCCCCGCTTTAAGGCAAGACATTTCCCGAACGGCACAGGAAGATTTGGTAGGGCTTAAAAAGAGTAGCTTTTATGCAGAGGTGGGGGCAGGCTGGGATCATTACTTTGCTTTTTTCCGTTTTTCGGTTGAGGGCAAATTTAGCTTTGGGTTGAACGATATTCTCGGACCACCGCCAAATGAAATGCAAAGTCAGTACTATTCTCAATCGATAAAGTCTCTGCGGTCAAATATTTTTACCCTTTCGTTCCATTTCGAATAGCATTTCATGAAGGGAATATTTGTTTCCTTCGAAATTCAGCACAAATAATTCCGGTTGCAACAGCTGCGTTTAATGATTCAGCTCCATGGTTCTCCAACGCAAAACTGGGAATTGTTAGCTTATTTTCAATTTGTTCTTCAACCGATTTTCTTATTCCACTTCCTTCATTCCCTACAATTAAAAGTGCCTCAGCAGGAAGGTGTTGGGTGTAAATATTTTTTCCGTTCAGGAATGTTCCCCAAATAGGGATATTAGAGTTTTTGGCAATGTCCAGTATGTGCTCAAAAGGAAGGTAAGATACGCTTACCCTGCAAAACGACCCCATGGTTGACTGAATGACTTTAGGATTGTATAAATCAGCAGTGTCGGTAGAGCAGAAAAGTTCACTGATTCCAAACCAGTCACAAATACGGATTAATGTTCCCAGGTTTCCCGGATTCTGTATTCCATCAAGATATAACGATAGCCCTTTAAGTTTTTGAGGTAGTGGTGGAGATGGAGGAATGGTGCAAAGTGCCAGACTTCGCTGTGGGTTTTTAAGTAAGCTTGCTTTGCGAATATGCTCCTCTGTTGTTTCAATAATTAGTGTGGCTTTGTTTTTTTGAATTCTATTCTCTTCAAGGAATGACTTTGTTGCATATAGTTGCACTACATTGTAGTTGGAATGGAGCAGCTCCTGAATATTCTTGTCTCCTTCAACAAGAAAAAGTTTTTCTTTCTGACGGTATTTTTTTTGTGAAAGTGATTTTATTTGTTTTATCGTATTTTTACCAATCATTTAATTTGAATTGTATAAAATAATACGGTAAAGTTACTGTTTCTAAACAAAACACTTGATTATTTTTGTTGTATTAAAGAAAAAGAATTGAGCGAGAAAAGAAGTATTCATATGTTTCGGGTTTCAATAGCACTGGTAGGTTTATTGGCGCTTTTTTTGTTTTCGTGCTCACCGGTAAAGTTTGTTCCCGAGAATCAATACCTTCTTAATAAAGTAGAAGTAAATGTAGATAATCCTAAGATTAGTAAAGAGGAGGCAAAATCCTATATTCGGCAGAAAGAGAATTATAGAATACTGGGCTTCGCAAAATTCCATCTTCTTTTGTATAATCTTTCTTCTAAGTCAAAAACAGATGATTGGCTAAAACGAATTGGCGAACCTCCTCAGATATACGACCAGGCAATGACTGAACGTTCTGAAACACAACTGAAACAATTTCTGAATAATAAGGGATATTTTCAGGCCCAAATAGATACAAGTCTGATTTTTAAAGAGAAGAAACAAAAGGTAAACCTAACGTTTGATATTAAAACCGGAGAGCAATATAAAATAAGCAGTATTAAGTACCATATAAAAGATTCGGCTCTCAGAACACTCTTTTATAAAGATTCATTAAAAAATTATATTCATTCAGGAACTTCTTTTGATTATTACCTGCTGGATAAACAACGTGCCAATATTGTTAATCTATTCAGGAGGAATGGGTATTACTATTTCACTAAAGATGATATCAGCTATTTGGCTGATAGTAGTAGTTATGCCAGAGAGATAAAACTTGATTTATTTATTGGTAATTCAAGAGAAAACAGAGCCGATTCTTCCAAAGTATTCTCTCCGTATTATTTGAATAATTTTTATATATCAGTTTTGCCTGGTAATACTCCTGTTGCTTCTGCCAGGGCGAATGAAGCATTGTCTCATGATACTATTCAATGGGACAATGTTACGGTTTACCGAAATCCACAAATTAAATATCGTACCAATCTTTTTATGCGTTCTCTAAAAATGGAAAGTGGAACGTTATATAATATTCGTAATGTAGAGAAAACTTTTACTGCTTTTAACAGGCTTCGTCAATTCCGTTTTATTGATATCAAATTTGATGAACCCAAATTTGCAAAAGATACAAATCTGCTGGATTCATATATTCGGTTGGCTCCTTTGAGTAAACAATCAACATCCTTTGATATTGAAGGGACGAACACCTCAGGGAATCTGGGTGTGGCAGGAAATATTAATTATCAACATCGTAACGTTTTTCATGGTGCGGAAGTGTTTCAGATTAGGCTCAGGGGAGCTATTGAGCGTCAGCAGCGTGTTGTAAATGAGATGGCTGAATATTTTAATACACGAGAGTTTGGGATTGAATCGAGTTTGGATTTCCCTACATTGCTTGGTCCCGGGAAATTTATTAATGCGTTTGAGGAATTTTTGCCCAAAACGGTTCTCTCGCTGGGATACAACTTTCAACGAAGACCTGAATACACGCGTACGATTTTGAATTTTAAGTTTGGGTATGACTGGATGACATCAGAAAGAGCAAGACATACCTGGAACCTTATGGATTTTAACATGGTTAATTTGTATCAGTTTGATCTGGATTTTATTGACCTGATAAAGGATTTATACATAAAAAGTAGTTTTACAGATCACCTGATAATGGCATTAAATTATTCTTTCATTTACAATACGCAGAATTTAGGGGTGTCACAAAATTATACATACATACGCTTTAATGTCGAATCGGCTGGTAATTTATTACATCTACTTTCGTCGGTAAGTAACCAAACAAAAGTTTACCCTGTTGATTCGTTAGGTTTGGGTGAATCTTCATATTATCGATTGTTTGGTACAAGGTATGCGCAATATCTTAAGTCGGATGTGGAATTTAGGTATGGCTATACACTCGACAAATATAACACAATAGTAACACGGGCATTTTTAGGAGTTGGCTTTCCTTACGGAAACTTTGATGTTTTACCTTTCGAAAAAAAATACTTTACCGGAGGAGCAAACGGTATAAGAGCATGGCAGGTGAGATCATTAGGGCCTGGTACATACAAGGCTCCGTCTGGCGCATATCCAAATCAATCGTCTGATATAAAGATTGAGGCTAATCTGGAATATCGATTTAAATTACTGAGTTTTCTGGAAGGCGCATTATTTATGGATGTGGGGAATATATGGGCCATTAATAAAAAGGACAATCGCGAGGGGGCGCAATTTGCATTCGATAGGTTTTATAAACAATTTGCATTTGGTACCGGTACCGGTTTCCGGTTTGATTTTTCTTATTTTATATTTCGTCTGGATTTGGGGATGAAATTGAGAGAGCCTGAATATAATTTTGGTGATGGATGGATTATCGGAAATCGTTCCTACAAAACGGATGATTTTACGTTTTCTTTTGCTATTGGTTATCCGTTTTAGCTTGTTTTTTATAATTCCAGGAAGTGGTTTCTTCATAAATGAATATTTTTTGCATTTTTGGGGTCTAAGAAATAACAAAACTAAAGTTAAGGGGAAGTTTTTGTTTTAAATTAATACTTTATTTATGCCAGATACAAAGCAAACGCGTGATTCTTTTGGTTCTAAGTTTGGTGTTATTGCTGCCGCAGCAGGTTCTGCTGTTGGCTTAGGTAATATTTGGAAGTTTCCATATATAGCAGGTATATATGGAGGAGCAGCTTTCTTATTTGTATATCTGGGGTTTATTCTCGCAATTGGAATGCCTGTTATGCTTTCTGAATTGATAATAGGACGGAAGTCGCGCCGTAATGCATTTGGGGCTTTTAAAATACTTGCGCCGGGAACATACTGGCAGTATATTGGTATTTTAGGTGTAAGCGCTGCTTTTTTAATCCTTTCTTTCTATGGGGTCGTGGCTGGCTGGAGTGTTGAATACATCGTGTTGTCATTGCAAAATGGTTTTGCAAATAAAAGTCCGGAGGAAATTTCAACTATGTTTTCCACTTTTATTACTTCACCCGTTAATCCAGTTATTTATCAATTGATTTTTATGCTTGCTACAGGCGCTATTGTTATAATTGGAGTCAAGAAAGGGATAGAAAAATATACAAAGGTTTTAATGCCCGTCTTGGTGGTTATTCTGTTGGTATTATGTGCCAAGTCTCTTTCGTTGGAGAATGCAAAAGCGGGGCTGAATTTCCTGTTCAAGCCTGATTTTTCAAAACTCACTGGTGACGGAATACTAAGTGCTTTAGGACATGCTTTTTTTACTTTGAGCCTCGGGATGGGAACATTAATAACCTATGGATCATACATTCGGCGAGATAATAATTTGTTAAATACAGTAATAAATGTAACAGTTGCTGATACTGCTATTGCAATTTTGGCAGGTATTGCAATATTCCCGGCAGTGTTTGCTTTTGGTATTGAACCGAGCCAGGGCCCCGGGTTAATATTTATTACTTTGCCAAATGTATTCCACCAAATGCCGGGAGGTGCCATTTTTTCTTTTTTGTTTTTTGTTTTATTAACTGTGGCTGCTCTTACCTCTTCTATTTCAATTCTTGAAGTAGTTGTTGCTTATTTTATTGAAGAATTCAATATGGGTAGGAAAGCTTCAACCGTTCTTGCTACAATACTCACTTCTTTATTAGGAATTATTTGCTCTTTGTCTATGGGGATACTCTCTCCTTTTACAGTTTTCGGATTGAACTTTTTTGATTTAATGGATTGGATTTCGGCAAACTTATTATTGCCCTTAGGAGGTATGTTTATTGCCATTTTTGTAGGGTGGTTTCTTGGACGGAAAAAGGTTAAAAAAGAAATGGCAAATGGAGGTGCTTTCCCAGGTGCATTTCTCTCAATCTTTATGTTTCTGGTTAAATTCATTGCTCCTATTGCCATTGCAATAGTTATTCTAAATAAAGTAGGATTGCTTAGTTTTGGGTAAATGTAATCAGAACAATTTCATCTTTTTTATAAAATATTTGTGACTGTTCTTTGCAATTATTAATTTTAATTGTGATGTTAAAACCCAAATATTTTTTGAATGAAGAATCCTCTTTCAAATTTGTTAAAGCAGTTTTTTAGTTTCTCCCGGAAAGACAGGAATGGTATTTTGTTTTTAAGTATTCTCGTTTTAGTTTTATTCATCGTTTATATACTACTCGATTTTATTCATTTCAATTCAGAACAAGACTATTCCGAATATCGGAAGATTTTAGAAAGATGGGAAGCCCAAAGCAAAGTAAAAGAGAGAAGTTATGAAACCCTGTTTCTTTTTAATCCGAACACAATTACAAAAGAATCCATTGATTCGCTAAAGTTGCCACAATTTATTAAGCAAAACTTATTGAATTACCGGAAAGCAGGAGGTGCCTTTGGTTCCATTGAAGATATACGAAAAATATACGGAATGAATGATAGTATATTTGAAGTGATAAAACCTTATATTAATATTTCCGGAGCTGATACTTTATTCAATAAAACAGGGGGAAATGAAAAAAAGAAACAGCCTCCTGAAAATGTGTTTTATGGAGAAATTGATCCTAACAATGCTACGTATGAGAAATTGATTGATTTTGGATTTTCCAAATTTCAGGCGGATAATATAACACGATATGTAAAAAAGGGGGGGCGATTTTACACAAAAAATGATTTGCTAAAAATTTATGGTGTTGATTCAGTATTCTTTGAAAAAGTAAAATCTCATATTTATATTGCTCCATCTGAAGACGCGCAGAAGGATCACGACAACTGGCTTAAAAAAGAAGTGGTTCATTCTATAGAGTTGAATCGTGCAGATACTAGTGCTTTGATAAAATTGAAAGGGATAGGTAGTACTTTTGCTATGCGTATTGTTAAATACCGCGATTTGCTTGGAGGGTATAACAATAAGAACCAACTACTGGAAATATATAATTTCCCCGAAGAAATATACCTTAATATCGAGGAGTATATTACTGTTGATACAGCAGAAATAGAACAGATTAGGATTAACTTTGCTAATTACCCTCAGTTATTGCGCCACCCTTATTTGAACAAACAGTGTGTGAAGAAAATTTTAGATTACAGAAATCAGAATGGTTCATATAATGCTGTTAACCAATTACTGGAGGAAAATTTACTGGATTCTATAACTTATCGATTAATTTACCCTTATCTTACCTGTCGTTAAAAAAGCCTAAATCAAATTTATGCACATAGGATATATTATTTTTTTCTTTTAAATTTGGTTTACTATGAATAATTTCTAAATTTGCGCCACAATTTAAAAAAGTAAACGGAGAAGATATGATAATTATTCCGGTTAAAGAAGGCGAAAATATAGAAAGAGCTTTAAAAAGGTTCAAAAGGAAATTTGAAAAAACTGGTGTAATAAAAGAATTACGCGAGCGCCAGAAGTATACAAAACCTTCTGTTAAGAGAAGGGAAGAACTAAAAAAAGCTGCATATGTAGAGCAGCTGCAACGTCAGGAAGACTAATTATTAATTTAGATTCCTGGTAATTGTTTATAGTGAGGGATGTTAATGAGCAGTCAGGAATCGTTTATAAGCTATCTAAAGTATGAGAAGAGATATTCGCCTCATACTCTATTGGCGTACCATAAAGACCTCGATCAATTTGTGTCGTATTGCACTGAAATGATCGGGGAGTTTGATGTTAAGACGGTTGATACTAAGTTGCTGCGAAATTGGGTGATTTTTTTAATGGAGCAGCAATGCTCTCCAAAAACCGTAGCAAGAAAAGTAACAAGCGTAAAAGTCTTTTTCAAATTTTTGATGAAAGAGCATGTGGTTGAAAGTAATCCTGCAATAAACTTACCTCTTCCCAAAATCAGAAAAAAACTTCCTTTTTTTGTTGATGAAAAAGAGTTGAACCATTTACTTGATGATGGTTTATTCTCTGAAGATTTTAAAGGCATTCGAGACAAGCTTATTATAGCCTTGTTGTATGGTACAGGCATTAGATTATCGGAATTGCTGCACTTGAAGGACTCGGACATTAATCAAAAAGAATATTTGATAAAAGTGCTTGGGAAAAGGCAAAAGGAGAGGATCATCCCATATCCGCGAGGTTTAAACATTTTGTTGGATGATTATGTTAAAATGAGAGATGGTGAAGTTGGAGGGAAAACATCAAGGCTACTTGTTACAGATAAAGGGAAACCGGTTTATGAGAAATTAATTTACAGGGTTGTGAAAAGTAATCTTGCAAAAGTAACTTCGCTGGAAAAGAAAAGCCCGCATGTTTTGCGCCATTCATACGCGACCCATCTTTTAAATAAAGGAGCCGATTTAAATGCGGTAAAAGAATTGTTGGGGCATTCAAATTTGGCGGCTACCCAGATCTATACGCATACAACATTTGAAAAATTGCATGATATTTATAAACAAGCCCACCCTAGGGGTTAAAACAGAAGATTATGGAAGTGAAAATTAATTCAGTGCATTTTAATGCTGATCCAAAGTTGGTCGATTTTGTAAATAAAAAAGTAAACAAGCTGGATACTTTTTTTGATGGGATTATAAGTGCAGAGGTGATACTTAAGGTGCAGAAACCGGAAGCATCAAACAATAAGATTTCTGAGTTAAAACTTTCAATCCCTGCTAATGGATATTTATTCGCAAAAAAGCAGGCTGATACATTTGAGGAAGCAACGGATTTAGCTGTAGATGCTATACGTAAGCAGTTGGAAAAATACAAGGATAAAATCAAAAGCAAATAATTTTTGAAAAATGCCGTTCTATCTTTAGTTTTTTAAAATAATATTTTTACATTTGCAAACCCTTTTTAGGGGCGTTCTGAAAACAGCTGATATTTAAGTGTTTTGCTTTTAAAAGCTAATGTTTGGGAGTTGTAAAAGGCTTCCCAAAAAGAGTGAAAACAAAGAAGTTAGAATACATTTCTTAGATAAAGTAAGATTTTTATTTGTTGTTTTAAGAAATTTTGTAGTTTTGCACGGCATTTTTGCTAGATAGTGTTTGCGGGAGTAGCTCAGTTGATAGAGCATTAGCCTTCCAAGCTAAGGGTCGCGGGTTTGAATCCCGTCTCCCGCTCATTTATGAGACTGAAGTTTAAAGAGAATCTTTATACTTCTGTCTCTTCATGTATTAATGCCGGAGTAGCTCAGGGGTAGAGCGCATCCTTGGTAAGGATGAGGTCACGAGTTCAATTCTCGTCTTCGGCTCAATTGATTTAGAAAAATAATTAAAAATTGCAGTTATGGCTAAAGAAACATTTGTAAGGGATAAAGACCATGTCAATATTGGTACTATTGGCCACGTTGACCACGGAAAGACTACCCTGACCGCTGCTATTACTACGGTTTTGGCAAAGAAAGGTCTGTCGGAAATTAAAGCATTTGATTCAATTGATAACGCTCCTGAGGAAAAAGAAAGGGGTATTACTATTAACACAGCTCACGTTGAGTATCAGACTGAAAAACGTCACTATGCTCACGTTGACTGTCCCGGTCACGCCGACTATGTTAAGAACATGGTAACTGGTGCTGCTCAGATGGACGGAGCAATTATTGTTGTTGCTGCAACTGATGGTCCTATGCCTCAGACTCGTGAGCATATTCTTTTGGCTCGTCAGGTAAACGTACCTAGATTGGTTGTATTCATGAATAAAGTGGATATGGTTGATGACGAAGAATTATTGGAACTCGTTGAAATGGAAATTCGTGAGTTATTGGATTTCTATGAATTTGATGGTGATAATACTCCTGTCATTAAAGGTTCTGCTTTAGGTGCATTGAATGGTGAACCTGAATGGGAAGAAAAAGTAATGGAATTGATGGATGCTTGTGATACTTGGATTCCACTTCCTCCACGTGATATTGACAAACCATTCCTGATGCCGGTAGAAGATGTATTCTCTATTACTGGTCGTGGTACTGTAGCAACTGGTCGTATTGAAACTGGTGTTGTTCACACTGGCGATGAATTGCAGTTGATTGGGTTAGGAGCAGAAGGACGTAAGACTGTATGTACTGGGGTTGAAATGTTCCGTAAAATTCTTGACGAGGGTCAGGCCGGTGACAACGTAGGTTTGTTGTTGCGTGGTGTTGATAAAAAAGAAATCAAACGTGGACAGATTCTTGCCAAAAGTGGTTCAATCACTCCTCACAAAAAATTCAAAGCTGAGGTTTATGTGTTGAAGAAAGAAGAAGGTGGTCGTCATACTCCTTTCCATAATAAATATCGTCCGCAGTTTTATTTGCGTACACTTGACGTTACTGGTGAAATTCATTTAGATGCAGGTCGTGAAATGGTTATGCCTGGCGATAACGTATCTATTGAGGTTGAATTGATTTATCCTGTAGCGCTTAACGTTGGTTTGCGTTTTGCAATCCGCGAAGGAGGCCGTACTGTAGGAGCAGGACAGGTAACTGAAATTATTGAATAATATTGCAATAATAAATATTCCTGAGATAGTCCCGGGATTTTTCCTGGGACTATTTTACGGTTGAAGCTCAATCTGGGAGTGGTTATATAACAGTAGGTTCGAATCTTACCTTCCGTACAATAAAAACAAGGATCAATTATAATGAAATTAAAAATTTATATACAAGAGGCTTACGATGAATTGGTTCATAAAGTGACATGGCCTACTTGGAAAGAGCTACAAAGTAGCGCATTGGTTGTAATGGTTGCTTCCTTTATAATATCACTCGTTATTTTCCTTATGGATCTATCTTTTAGAAACATAATGGATTTTATTTACGGATTATTTTATTAATACAAAATCCTTAGAACAGAATGAGCGAAAATAGTAAAAGATGGTATGTTCTGCGCGCCATAGGTGGCAAGGAGAAGAAGGTTAAAGAATATATCGAAAACGAAATCGCTAACGGAGAACTAAAGGGTTTTGTTGATCAGGTTCTAATACCAACAGAGAAGGTTTATCAAATTCGAAATGGTAAAAAAATCAGCAAAGAGCGAAATTTCTTTCCTGGCTATGTTTTAATCGAAGCTGCTTTAGTGGGTGAAGTTGCACATACACTAAGGAATTTTCCTAATGTAATTGGATTCTTAGGCGACACCAAAGGTGGAGATCCGGTACCGATGCGGCAAAATGAGGTAAACAGAATTTTAGGAAGAGTTGATGAACTTGCTGAGACTGATGAGGAATTGAATATTCCATTCGTAGTAGGAGAAACTGTGAAAGTGATTGATGGACCATTTAATGGCTTTAACGGAACCATTGAGGAAATCAATGAGGAGAAGAAAAAGTTACAGGTAATGGTTCGGATTTTTGGACGAAAAACTCCTTTGGAACTTAGCTTTATGCAAGTCGAAAAGGAATAGTAACGCTTTAATTTTTTGTTATGGCGAAAGAAATTGCTGGATTAATTAAATTACAGATCAAAGGTGGAGCGGCTAATCCGTCGCCACCGGTAGGGCCAGCATTGGGGGCCAAAGGAGTAAATATAATGCAGTTCTGCAAACAGTTTAATGGTCGTACACAAGACCAGGCTGGGAAAGTACTTCCAGTTATTATAACCGTTTATGCAGATAAGTCTTTTGACTTCATTATAAAACAACCTCCGGTGGCAGTTCAATTGCTCGAAGCAGCAAAAGTAAAAAAAGGATCTGCAGAGCCACATGTTAGCAAAGTTGGTTCTGTGAGCTGGGATCAGGTGAAGCAAATTGCTGAAGGCAAAATTGTAGACCTGAACTGTTTTACTTTGGAGTCTGCTATGAGAATGATAGCTGGTACTGCCAGAAGTATGGGAATTACTGTAAAAGGTACTTCACCATTCAATAACTAAATAAATGTTTTACGATGGGCAGAATTACGAAAAATAAAAAAGCTTCTGTTGGTAAACTCGAAAAAGGTAAGACTTATACCATTGAAGAAGCATCGAAGCTGGTGAAGGAGATTACATTTACCAAATTTGATGCCTCCGTGGATATTGATGTCAGACTTGGAGTTGACCCTAGAAAAGCTAACCAGATGGTTAGAGGCGTAGTTTCGTTACCCCATGGAACTGGAAAAGAAGTTCGTGTTTTGGCACTGGTTACTCCTGATAAAGAACAGGAGGCTAAAGATGCCGGAGCTGACTTTGTTGGACTTGATGAATATATCGATAAAATTAAGGGCGGTTGGACAGATGTTGACGTAATCATTACCATGCCTCCTGTTATGGGAAAAGTTGGACAACTTGGTCGTGTATTAGGCCCTCGTGGTTTAATGCCGAACCCCAAAAGTGGTACCGTAACAATGGAAGTTGGTAAAGCTGTTAGCGAAGTTAAACAAGGTAAAATTGATTTTAAGGTAGATAAATTTGGTATTGTACATACCTCTATAGGGAAAGTTTCTTTTTCTCCCGAAAAAATTAGAGATAATGCAGTTGAATTTATGAATACTATCGTAAAATTAAAACCCGTAGCTGCTAAAGGTACATACATCAAAAGCATATACTTATCCAGTACTATGAGCCCTGGTATTCAAATTGAACCAAAATCGGTTGCAGAATAAAAATGTGTTAAAAAATGAAGAGTTCAGAGAAACAAGTTATTATTAATAATTTACAAGAACAGATTGATTCATACAGCCATTTTTATCTGACAGACATTAGCGGTTTAAATGCTGAGAATACCAGCGATTTAAGAAGACTATGTTTTAAACAAGATGTAAAACTGGTTGTTGTTAAAAATACACTATTACGTAAGGCTCTGGAAGGTTCTAATAAGAGCAGTGAAGAGATTTACAATGCACTTAAGGGCAACACAACAGTAATGTTCTGTGAGAATGCAAATGCTCCGGCTAAACTGATAAAAGACTTTAGCAAAAAGCATAAAAAGCCTTTGTTAAAGGCAGCTTATGTTGAAGAGTCGGTTTACATGGGCGAAGATCAGCTTGATGTGCTGATTGCAGTTAAATCGAAAAATGAACTTATTGCTGATGTGGTGGCTCTGTTACAATCTCCAATGAAGACAGTTCTTGGACAGCTTCAGTCGGGAGGTAATATTTTACACGGTGTTCTTGATACACTGAAAGAGAAAGAATAATTTTTTTGAAATAATTTAATAAAAGTAATAAAATGGCAGATTTAAAACAGCTTGCAGAAGAGTTAGTAAACTTAACTGTTAAAGAGGTTAACGAATTAGCTGGTATTCTGAAAGATGAATATGGTATCGAACCGGCTGCTGCAGCAGTTGCGGTTGCAGGTCCGGCTGCAGCGGCTGGCGAAGGTGAAGCTGCTGCTGAACAAACTGAATTTGATGTTATTTTGAAAGCAGCAGGACAGTCTAAACTTGCAGTAGTTAAACTCGTTAAAGAACTTACAGGTCTTGGCTTGAAAGAAGCTAAAGCAGTTGTTGATGAAGCTCCTAAAGCTATCAAAGAAAAAGTTTCAAAAGACGAAGCTGAAGCACTTAAAAGTCAACTTGAAGAAGCGGGAGCTGAAGTTGAAGTTAAATAATCGCATTCAGACCTTTTCATTAAGGTTATTTGGTTTAGAATCTTACCAGCGTAGGATTCTAAACCTTTTTGTGTATTTATATTTTATATAATTAACCTGTATAAATACATGTCTGTATATAAGAAAAAAGAGAGGATAAATTTTTCCTCAACACAAACCAGGTTTGATTACCCTGACTTTTTAGAAGTACAAGTTAAATCATTTAAGGATTTTTTTCAGTTAAAAACCACACCCGATAACAGAAAGGCTGAGGGGCTATTTCAGGTATTCGAAGAAAATTTCCCTATTACGGATACCCGTAATAATTTTGTTTTGGAATTTATCGATTATCAGGTTGATCCGCCAAGATATTCTATTCCGGAATGTGTTGAGCGTGGGTTAACTTTTAGTGTCCCATTGAAAGCTAAGCTGAAGTTGTATTGTACCGATCCTGAACATGAGGATTTCGATACTGTCGTGCAAGATGTCTATCTGGGAACAGTGCCATACATGACTAATAAAGGAACGTTTATTATAAACGGAGCCGAAAGGGTTATTGTATCACAGTTACACAGGTCGCCGGGAGTTTTCTTCGGGCAAAGTTTGCATGCCAATGGTACAAAACTTTATTCAGCTCGTATCATTCCTTTTAAAGGATCGTGGATAGAATTTGCGACAGACATTAACAGTGTCATGTTTGCTTATATTGACCGAAAAAAGAAATTACCAGTAACAACCTTATTGCGTGCTATCGGATACGAGAGTGACAAAGATGTTCTCGAAATATTTGATCTTGCAGACGAGGTTAAAGTATCAAAATCAGGATTAAAGAAAGTTGTAGGAAGACGATTAGCTGCACGTGTTTTGAAATCATGGGTAGAGGATTTTGTTGATGAAGATACGGGTGAAGTAGTTTCTATCGAACGTAATGAAGTGATTATAGACCGTGAAACGGTTATTGAGGAGGATCACATCGAAGAAATTATTGAATCGGGCGTAAAAACAATTCTGTTGCATAAAGATGATCAAAACCAACAGGATTACGCAATTATTTACAATACACTTCAAAAAGATCCTTGTAACTCAGAGAAGGAAGCCGTTCTTCACATCTATCGGCAATTGCGTAATGCAGAACCGCCGGATGAAGCAACAGCGCGTGACGTTATCGATAAACTTTTCTTTTCTGACAAAAGATATGATTTAGGTGAAGTTGGTAGGTACCGAATTAATAAGAAACTAGGTCTTAATGTTGATTCAGAAAACAGGGTACTTACAAAAGAAGATATAATTGAAATTATCAAACATTTAATTCGTTTGGTAAATTCAAAAACTGACGTTGATGATATCGACCATCTTAGCAATCGTAGAGTACGTACGGTTGGTGAGCAAATGTACAATCAGTTTGGTGTAGGTTTAGCTCGTATGGCTCGTACCATTCGTGAAAGAATGAACGTTCGAGACAATGAGGTTTTCACCCCAATCGATCTTATCAATTCCAAAACATTATCGTCGGTAATTAATTCGTTCTTTGGAACAAATGCTTTATCTCAGTTTATGGATCAAACAAATCCGTTAGCTGAAATGACGCATAAGCGGCGAATGTCGGCGTTGGGACCAGGTGGTTTATCACGTGAAAGAGCTGGTTTCGAGGTGCGTGACGTGCATTATACTCACTATGGTCGTCTTTGTCCTATTGAAACACCGGAAGGTCCAAACATTGGATTGATTTCTTCCTTGTGTGTTTTCGCAAAAATCAATGATCTTGGATTTATTTCTACACCATACAGGAAGGTAGAAAATGGACAGGTTGATTTATCAGATAATGGTGTCGTATATCTTACCGCCGAAGAAGAGGAAGGAAAAATTATTGCGCAGGCAAATGCTCCGATTGATGAAGAAGGATATTTTGTCAATCAAAGAGTAAAATCCAGACTGGATGGTGATTATCCTGTAGTGGAAAAAGACGAAGTAAGCTTGATGGATGTAGGTCCAAACCAGATTGCTTCGGTTGCTGCATCGCTAATTTCATTCCTTGAGCATGATGATGCTAACCGTGCATTGATGGGCTCTAACATGATGCGCCAGGCAGTTCCGTTACTCAGACCTGAATCGCCAATTGTAGGAACAGGTTTGGAAGGAAGAGCGGCTGCTGATTCAATGATTTTGGTGAAAGCAGAATTTGATGGGGTTATTGAATATGTAGATGCTAAGCAAATAATTGTACGTTACGATATTTCAGAGGATGATCGTTTTGTTAGCTTTGATCCTGAAGTTGTAACATATGATTTAGAGAAATATACAAAAACAAACCAGGGCACAACTGTTGATTTAAAGCCTATTGTTCGCAAAGGTCAGCGAATAGAAAAAGGAGAAATTCTTTCGGAAGGCTATGCAACAGATAAAGGCGAATTAGCCTTGGGAAGAAACCTTATGGTTGCATTCATGCCCTGGCAGGGATATAACTATGAGGATGCGATTGTAATTTCTGAGAAGATTGTACGAGAAGATATCTTTACTTCTGTTCATGTTGATGAATATAGCTTGGAGGTTCGTGACACTAAACGTGGTGTTGAAGAATTTACATCTGATATTCCAAACGTAAGTGAAGAAGCAACACGTAATCTTGATGAGAATGGGTTGATTCGTGTAGGTGCGAATGTAAAACCCGGAGATATTCTTATCGGTAAAATCACACCAAAAGGAGAATCAGATCCTTCACCGGAAGAAAAACTGCTTCGAGCTATTTTTGGTGATAAAGCAGGCGACGTAAAAGATGCTTCATTGAAAGCTTCTCCGTCATTATCTGGTGTTGTTATTGATAAGAAGTTGTTCTCTCGCGTTACAAAAGATAAAAAGGGTAAGGCAACAAAAACTCTTCTTGATCAGATTGATGAAAAACAGGAAAGAGAAATTGCTGCACTCAGAGCAAAACTGGAAGATAAGTTATTTACGCTGGTAAGTGGAAAAACTTCTCAGGGAGTAAAAGATTACTATGGGACTGAAGTGATTGTCAAGGGTGTAAAATTCACTTTAAAGCAACTTCAGGAGCTTGATTACATGAATATCAATCCAGGAAAGTGGACTACCGACAAAGATAAGAATGATCTTATTTTCAGTTTGATTAATAATTATATCATGAAAGTTAAGGAAGCAGAAGCTGTTTCCCGTCGTGAAAGATATAATGTAACTATTGGAGATGAACTTCCTGCAGGAATAATTCAATTAGCTAAGATTTATATTGCTAAGAAACGTAAGCTTCAGATTGGTGATAAAATGGCAGGGCGTCATGGAAATAAGGGGATTGTTTCTCGTGTAGTTCGGGCTGAAGACATGCCTTTCCTTGCTGATGGTACTCCAGTTGACATTGTTTTGAACCCACTGGGTGTACCTTCCAGGATGAACCTTGGACAGATTTATGAAACTGTTCTTGGTTGGGCAGGAAAAGAACTGGGGGTTAAGTTTGCTACACCAATTTTTGATGGTGCCAGTTTGGAGGAAATTACGGAATATACTGACAAAGCTGGAGTTCCACGTTTTGGAGAAACCCGACTGATTGATGGCGAGACTGGTGAACCATTTGACCAGCCAGCTACTGTTGGTGTTATCTATATGATGAAACTGGGACACATGGTTGAAGATAAAATGCATGCTCGTTCTATCGGACCTTACTCTCTTATTACGCAGCAGCCATTGGGTGGTAAGGCTCAATTTGGTGGTCAGCGTTTTGGGGAGATGGAAGTTTGGGCTCTCGAGGCATTCGGAGCTTCACATATTCTGCAAGAGGTACTTACTGTTAAGTCTGACGATGTTATGGGACGTGCGAAAGCTTATGAATCAATTGTAAAAGGAGAACCGATGCCACAACCAGGTATTCCTGAGTCTCTTAACGTATTGTTGCACGAGCTCAGAGGTCTTGGTCTTAGCGTAAGAATGGAGTAGTTCTTTGTTCTTAATTGAATTAGTTCTGTTAAATGATTTTTAGTTAGAATTATGGCATTCAGAAAAGATAATAAAGCAAAAAGTAGTTTTTCAAAAGTTTCGATAAGTCTGGCATCTCCTGAAGAGATTTTGGAAAGATCATTCGGTGAAGTGCTAAAACCCGAAACAATTAACTATAGAACTTATAAACCAGAACGTGACGGACTATTCTGTGAACGTATTTTTGGTCCAGTTAAAGATTACGAATGCCATTGCGGTAAATACAAACGAATCAGATATAAAGGAATTGTTTGCGATCGCTGTGGTGTTGAAGTAACAGAAAAAAAGGTGCGTCGTGAAAGAATGGGGCACATTTCACTTGTTGTGCCGGTCGCACATATCTGGTATTTTAGATCACTTCCTAATAAAATTGGATATTTGTTAGGTCTTCCTACCAAAAAGCTTGATTCCATTATTTACTACGAACGTTACGTGGTAATTAATCCGGGAGTTAAGTCAGTAGATGGCGTAAAACAATTAGATTTCCTTACTGAAGAAGAATATCTAGATATTTTGGATACGCTTCCTAAGGAGAACCAGTTTTTGGATGATGATGATCCGAACAAATTCATCGCCAAAATGGGAGCTGAGGCGTTGTATGAGATTTTAAGCAGGATTGATCTCGATGATTTATCCTTTACACTTCGTCACAAAGCAAATACCGAAACTTCACAGCAACGTAAAAACGAGGCATTGAAACGTTTGCAGGTTGTTGAAGCATTTAGGGCAAGTAAAAATCTGAATCGTCCGGAATGGATGATCGTAAGGGTTGTGCCGGTTATTCCTCCGGATTTACGCCCGCTGGTACCTTTGGATGGTGGACGTTTTGCTACATCAGATTTGAACGACCTTTATCGTAGGGTTATTATTCGTAATAACCGTTTGAAAAGGTTGATTGAAATTAAGGCACCTGAAGTTATTTTAAGAAACGAAAAACGAATGCTGCAGGAAGCTGTAGACTCGTTATTTGATAATTCAAGAAAAGTAAATGCAGTAAAAACGGAAAATAACCGTGCGTTGAAATCTCTTTCTGACAGTTTGAAAGGGAAACAAGGGCGGTTCCGTCAGAATCTGTTGGGTAAACGTGTAGACTATTCTGCCCGTTCGGTAATTGTGGTTGGTCCAAAATTACAGATTCATGAATGCGGTCTTCCCAAAGATATGGCAGCTGAACTTTACAAACCGTTTGTTATTCGTAAGTTGATTGAACGGGGAATTGTAAAGACGGTTAAATCCGCGAAAAAGATTGTTGACCGTAAAGATCCTGTGGTTTGGGAAATATTGGAAAATGTTCTGAAAGGGCATCCTGTTATGCTAAACCGTGCGCCCACATTGCACAGGTTATCAATTCAAGCATTCCAACCTGTTTTGATTGAAGGAAAAGCTATTCAATTGCACCCGCTGGTTTGTACTGGTTTTAATGCTGACTTTGATGGGGACCAGATGGCAGTTCACCTTCCGTTAGGAAATGCTGCTATTTTGGAAACACAGTTGTTAATGTTGGCTTCTCATAACTTGTTGAACCCTGCCAATGGAGCTCCTATTCAGGTGCCTTCGCAGGATATGGTTCTCGGGTTGTATTATATGACCAAGCCCAAAAAAGGAGCACGGGGAGAAGGAATGACTTTTTACTCTGCTGAAGAAGTAAATATAGCTTATTCTGAAAAAAGAGTTGATTTACATGCCGTTATTAAAGTTAAAGTTGAGGATATTGATGAGAATGGTGAAATATTCAAACATATCATTGAAACAACTGTTGGGCGTGTACTTTTCAATGAGTTTGTTCCTCGTGAAGCCGGTTATATTAATCAGTTGCTTACAAAGAAATCGCTCCGTACAATTATTTCCAGTGTATTTAACAGAAGTGGAAATGCTATAACGGTTGCTTTCCTTGACGATATCAAGAATCTAGGTTATCACATGGCATACCGAGGAGGTTTGTCTTTTAACCTCGACGATGTTATTATTCCTGAGGATAAAGAAGGAATTGTTGGTGATGGCTATACCGAAGTGGAAGAGGTTATCAGCAACTATAATATGGGATTCATTACCAACAACGAAAGATATAATCAGGTAATTGATATTTGGACACATGCCAACTCTAAGCTGACTAACTCTGTGATGAAAACGCTTAGCTCTGATAAACAAGGATTCAACTCAATTTATATGATGCTTGACTCCGGAGCTCGTGGTTCGAAAGAACAGATTCGTCAGCTTTGTGGAATGAGGGGCTTGATGGCCAAACCTCAAAAATCAGGTTCTACAGGTTCTCAGATTATTGAAAACCCAATTTTGGCCAACTTTAAAGAAGGACTTTCGGTTTTGGAATACTTTATTTCAACTCACGGTGCCCGTAAAGGTTTGGCGGATACGGCTCTAAAAACTGCCGATGCTGGATACTTAACCCGTCGTTTGGTTGATGTTGCTCAGGATGTTATTATTTCAGAAGATGACTGCGGAACATTACGTGGTATTGTTGCAACAGCCGTTAAAAATAATGAAGAAGTTGTAGCATCGTTGTTTGAACGAATCATTGGTCGTACTTCTGTTCACGATATCTATCATCCGTTAAACGGTGAATTGATAGTGAAATCAGGAGATGAAATTACAGAGGCAGTTGCTTCTGTAATCGAAGAATCGCCAATAGAAAGCGTTGAAATCCGGTCGGTGCTTACTTGTGAGTCAAAAATTGGTGTTTGTGCTAAATGTTACGGACGAAACCTGGCTACAGGCAAGAAAGTTCAAAAAGGTGAGGCGGTAGGAGTTATTGCTGCTCAGTCTATTGGTGAGCCTGGCACTCAGCTTACTTTGCGTACCTTCCACGTAGGAGGTATTGCTGGTAACATCTCTGCTCAATCGCAGGTTGAGTCTCGTTACGATGGTTATGTGGAAATTGAAGAATTACGTTCGGTTGAACAGAAAAATGAAGATGGCAGCAACATTGATATTGTGGTTAGCCGTTTGGCCGAGCTTAAAATTATAGATAAGAACACCAACATCCCGTTATCAACACATCCTATTCCTTATGGTTCTAAACTGTATGTGAAAAACGGTACGGAAATTCGTAAAGGGACTATGATTTGTGAGTGGGACCCGTTTAATGGTGTTATTATTACTGAATTTAAGGGGACTGTTGAATTTGAGAATTTAATTGATGGTATCACTTATCGTGAAGAATCTGATGAACAAACCGGTTATAGCGAGAAAGTAGTTATTGAAACCCGTGATAAAACGAAGAACCCGACCCTGAAAATCATGGATGACAGTGGGCAGATGATTCGTTCTTATAACCTTCCGGTGGGAGGACATATTTCTGTGTCCAACAAGCAGGAAGTGAAAGCGGGAACGGTATTGGTGAAAATTCCACGTGCCGCTGGTAAGGCGGGTGATATCACTGGTGGTTTGCCTCGTGTAACCGAGTTGTTTGAAGCTCGTAACCCGTCAAATCCTGCTGTTGTTTCAGAGGTAGATGGTGAAGTTTCATTGGGTAAAATTAAACGTGGTAATCGTGAAATTATCGTTACTACAAAAACCGGTGACGTTAAGAAGTACATGGTTCCTCTTTCCCGTCAGATTCTGGTTCAGGAAAACGATTACATCAGGGCAGGTACTCCGTTGTCTGACGGTGCTATAACGCCATCCGATATTCTAGCAATTAAAGGCCCAACAGCCGTTCAGGAATATATTTTGAATGAGGTTCAGGATGTATACCGTATGCAAGGGGTGAAGATTAATGACAAACATTATGAAGTTATTATTCGTCAGATGATGCGTAAGGTAGAAATTGATGATCCGGGTGATACTCGTTTCCTTGAGAAGCAGGTTGTAGATAAGAATGAGTTTATTTCTGAAAACGACTGGATTTACAATAAAAAAGTTGTTATTGAGCCAGGTGATGCCGATGGTTTGAAAGCTGGACAGATAATTTCAGCCAGAAGATTGCGGGATGAAAACTCACAGCTACGCCGGAAGGATAAAAATCTGGTGGAATCAAGAGATGCAATTCCTGCAACTTCAAGTCAGATATTACAGGGAATTACCAGAGCTGCGTTACAAACTCGTAGCTGGTTGTCGGCAGCATCGTTCCAGGAAACTACAAAAGTACTGAATGAAGCGGCTATAAACGGTAAAACAGATTATCTGGATGGGCTAAAAGAAAATGTAATTTGTGGTCATTTAATTCCAGCTGGAACAGGTTTGAAAGAATATAAAAACCTGGTTGTTGGGTCAAAATCTGAATATGATCAGCTCATCGATATGAGAAAATCGAATGATTAAGGCATAGCGTTATGGATGATAAAAAACAAAAGTCGCAACAACTAAATATTGAATTGAATGAGGAAGTAGCCCAGGGGATTTATTCAAATCTGGCGGTTATCACGCATTCAAGTTCAGAGTTTGTAGTAGATTTTGTTCGGATTATGCCGGGAATTCCAAAAGCTAATGTAAAATCAAGGATTATTCTTACACCGGAGCATGCCAAACGATTATTAATGGCTTTGCAGGATAATATTAAAAAATACGAGGCTATACATGGGCCAATTAAAAATATTAATCCTGGTTCTGATCCGATGATGCCCCCAATGAACTTTGGAGGGCCTACTGCACAAGCATAAAGAAGTATTAAGCTATATAAAAAAGAGGAGTCATTGGGCTCCTCTTTTTTTATGCCATAAAAAAGGCCGGTTGCCCGGCCCTAAAACTAAATTTGGTTAGGTTTGTTTTGATATTTGAATGGCTGAATTTATAAAAATAATTTACAAATTCCCAATGCATGGGATTGGAAACTGATACATAATTTCTATTGGTGAATGCAGCATGTATCATTGCAATATACTTAAAGAAAATCGATATTTATTAGTGCTTCAAAAATGGAAGACTCTCTGGAGTATCGAGTAAAGAATCTATTTTTTACGTAAGTAAACCCTTTTTTGTGGTTTAAAGGATAATTAAATTTGTTGTAGTTTTTAGCACAGAGCGAAAATTTTGTAAGTTTGGAAGAACTAGCAAAAATAAAAAAGATAAAAATGAAGAAATATTTGATGCTTTGTGTATTCTTAATATTAGGTGTAATTGGTTTTGGCCAGGAACCATACAAATATGTTATTATCCCAACACAATTCAGTGATTTTGGTGAAGGTTTTAATCCTTATGGGCTTTGTTCTGCAGTCCAAAAAGAATTGAACGAGCGTTCTATTCGAAGTGTTTTTCCCTCTGAGAGAGGAGATGGAGATTATTGTGATGCTTTAACTGTGAGCCTGGTAAAGCTTTCGAGTATGTTACAAAATAAGCTAAAGGTGGAGTTAAGAGATTGTAGAAATAATGTAGTGTGGTCTCAGGAAGGAACAGGCCGCTCCAAAAGTTTTCAGGAAGGATATGCCGAGGCTGTTGCCAAAGCTTTGAATGGATTGAGTCAGTTGCCTGTAAATTACAGCAAGCCGGAGCCATCATTAATTCAGAATGTTTCTTCAGGCACTGAGGCAAAATTGGAAGAACCTGCCTTAATTAATGTGGTGGATTCGCAAAACACGGGAGATATTTACCGGCCATCTAACCTTTATTATAATTACACCTATTTTGTTGATGTAGTCGATGCAGGCGGAGGCAAAAAAGAATTACTAATTATTAATGGAGAACTTTTGGGGTACAAAAATCTGCAGAAGATAGCCATCTTGACCCCATCAGGTTTGGATAATGTGTTCACGGCAGAGTGGACAACACCGAAGGGAGAACAAATCAAAAGTCTTGTTCATTTGGTTGATGGAGAGTTAAAAATTTCTTTTTCTAATGATAAAGGAGAGAAAGTTTTAACTCTGCGCAAATTATGAGCTGATGCTTAATTAAAATAATTATAAATTACATGAAGTTAAAAGAAAGGGAAATTTAGACACAATTGTTTGATTGTATTAATGGCAGTTAATTAGGGTGTTAGAAGAGACCTACCCAGAATGAGGAATTTTTTTTTCTTTTCCTTTATGCAGAGCCTCTTTTATTTTAACATACATTACTTTTTCTATCTTGATTTCTTTGGGGTGAATATCTATATTTGTTTCTTTCCTTGCCAGAATAAAGAAATATGTTCAACTCCGGAACTAAAATATTGATAAAACTAAATTAAATCAAAGAATAGATGAAAGCTTATAAAATTATTGTTTTAGCCAAGCAGGTTCCTGATACAAGGAATGTTGGCAAAGATGCAATGAAAGCTGACGGAACGGTGAATAGGGCAGTACTTCCAGCCATATTTAATCCGGAAGACCTAAACGCGTTAGAACAGGCGTTACGAATTAAAGATCAATTTCCCGGAACAACTGTGAAAATTTTAACCATGGGCCCTGGTCGGGCTGCAGATATTATTCGAGAAGGATTATATCGTGGAGCAGATGGTGGAGTATTGCTTACTGACAGGGCTTTTGCCGGTTCTGATACACTTGCAACATCGTATGCACTGGGGCAGGCATTAAAGAAAATGGGCAAAATTGATTTGGTGATTGCCGGTCGCCAGGCCATTGATGGAGATACCGCCCAGGTTGGCCCGCAGGTAGCTGAAAAACTAAATATGCTTCAAGTTACTTACGTAGAAGAAGTAAAAGAGTTAAAAAACAACACAATTGTTTTAAAACGCCGGCTCGACAGTGGTGTGGAAACAGTAAAATGTCCGTTACCTCTTGTGATGACTGTAAACGGAACAGCTCCTGAGTGCAGGGTCCGAAATGCAAAAATGCTTATGTCTTATAAACGGGCAAGAACGGTTACTGAGTTGCAAAAGGAGAATGAAGATTACACGCATTTTTATAACGATCGGCCTGAATTGAATATACCTGAGTGGACGGTAAATGATATTGAAACTGATGCTTCTCAGTTGGGGTTGAGTGGTTCTCCTACCAAAGTAAAGTCCATTGAAAATGTAGTGTTGCAGGCAAAAGATTCCAAGATTATTTCGGATGCTGATGCCGATATCGAAAAAATGATGATTGAGCTTATTGAAAGTCATACCATCGGTTAGTTGTATCCTTGTAAATATTGAAAGAAATGAATAATATATTTGTTTATTGCGAAATAGAAGATGGTCAGGTAGCTGAAGTTAGCCAGGAGTTGCTAACAAAGGGCAGAACTTTGGCTAATGAATTGAACTGTAAGCTGGAAGCCATCGCCATCGGGTATAAACTTGAGAATGTTGCCAAACAGATACTGCCCTATGGCGTGGATAAGCTTTACCTGGCTGATGATAAGAAATTATATCCGTACCAGACATTGCCGCACACAGCAATTGTAGTACAACTGTTTCAGGAAGAAAAACCGCAAATTGCTTTAATGGGCGCTTCTTCTATTGGGCGTGATTTGGGACCACGTGTTTCGTCTGCCTTACATAGCGGACTTACTGCCGACTGTACCAGTCTTGTTATTGGTGAGCATTTTGATAAAAAGGCAAATAAGAATTATGAGAATCTTTTGTACCAGATTCGTCCTGCTTTTGGGGGAAATATAATTGCTACAATTATTAATCCCGACTGTCGTCCGCAAATGGCAACCGTTCGCGAAGGTGTGATGAAGAAGAGTATTTTGGATGAGAAGTATAAAGGAGAAGTTATAACCCTCGATGTTTCAAAATATGCAAAGGATACTGACTTTGTTGTTGAAATTATCGATCGTCATATAGAAAAAAGCAAACTAAATATAAAAGGGGCTCCAATCGTCGTTGCCGGAGGTTACGGCGTAGGCTCAAAAGAAAATTTCAAATTGCTGCATGAACTCGCAGAAGTGTTGGGCGGAGAAGTTGGCGCATCGCGTGCTGCTGTTGATGCCGGATTTGCCGACCATGAACGGCAGATAGGACAAACCGGTTTGACAGTGCGTCCGAAATTGTACATTGCTTGTGGTATTTCGGGGCAAATTCAGCACCGCGCAGGTATGGATCAATCTGCACAGATTATCGCAATCAATACCGATGCTGATGCTCCTATCAATTCCATAGCCGATTATGTGATTACGGGAGATGTGTCTGAAATCATTCCTAAAATGATTAAGTATTACAAAAAGAACACAAAATAGGAACTAAAATGGCAAATTATTATACAGATAGCAGCGAGTTGAAATTTCATTTGAATCACCCGCTCATGGAAAAAATCGTTCGGTTAAAAGAGCGTAATTTTTCTTTTAAAGACGAATTTCAGTTTGCACCACTTGATTATGAAGATGCGATAGATAGTTACGATCGCGTGCTTGAAATTGTTGGTGAAGTTTGTGGTGAAATCATTGCTCCCAATGCTGAAAGTATTGATGCGGAAGGACCGCAGGTTGTCGACGGGCATGTTATTTACGCCCGGGGAACACAGGAGAACATTGATGCACTTAACCAGGCCGGATTAATGGGCATGTCTTTACCCTATAAATATGGAGGCTTAAATTTCCCGATTGTTCCCTATATTATGGCAGCCGACATCGTTTCACGTGCCGATGCCGGTTTTGTAAATATTTGGGGGTTGCAGGATTGTGCTGAGACCATCAATGAGTTTGCCTCTGAAGAGCAAAAGGAAAAATACTTGCCACGTGTGTGCAATGGAGATACCATGGCAATGGATTTAACCGAGCCCGATGCAGGTTCTGATTTGCAGGCAGTGCAATTAAAAGCTACCTGGGATGAGAAAAAGAATACATGGTTATTAAACGGGGTAAAACGGTTTATTACCAATGGCGACGGTGATATCTCCCTTGTTTTGGCCCGCTCGGAAGTAGGTACAAAAGATGGCCGCGGACTTTCTATGTTTATTTATGACAAGAAACATGGCGGTGTAACAGTACGCCGTATCGAGCATAAAATGGGGATTATTGGTTCTCCAACTTGTGAATTGGTGTTCCGTAATGCTCCTGCAGAATTGGTTGGCTCTCGTAAAATGGGGTTGATTAAATACGTGATGGCTTTAATGAATGGCGCCCGTTTGGGAATTGCAGCTCAATCGGTAGGTGTTAGTGAAGCTGCGTATCGTGAAGCATTAGAATATGCAAAAGAAAGAATGCAATTTGGAAAAGCAATTATTCGTTTCCCAGCTGTTTATGAAATGCTATCCATAATGAAAGCCAAATTAGATGCATCGAGAACATTATTGTATGAAACAGCCCGTTTTGTGGATATGTATAAAACGTGGCAGCATATTTCAGAAGAGCGAAAACTGGAGAAAGAGGAGCGTGATGAAATGAAAAAGTACCAGCGCCTGGCTGATGTATATACGCCACTTGTAAAGGGAATGTCGAGTGAGTTTAGTAACCAGTTGGCTTACGATGCTGTGCAAGTTCATGGAGGATCCGGTTTTATGAAAGACTATCCGGTAGAGCGAATTTACCGTGATGCCCGTATTACTTCCATTTATGAAGGAACTACCCAGTTGCAGGTTGTTGCAGCTATCAGAGGTGTTACAACAGGCGTCTTTCTTAATCAGATTCGCGATTATGAGGCACAGAAAGTTTCTCCGCAACTGGAGTACCTGAAACGTTCGTTGATTATTCTTACTGATGATTACGAACGAGCTGTGAAAAAGGTAACCTCAAGTGATGATAGTGAATTTATTGATTTCCATGCCCGCCGTTTGGTAGAAATGGCCGGTCATATTATAATGAGCTACCTTTTATTGTTGGATTCTAACCGCGATGAATCATTTTTACGTTCGGCAAAGAATTATATTACTTATGCCAAGGCACAGGTAAAAGCTCATGCTGAATATATACGCGTATCAGAGTTAAGCGACCTGGGAACTTATAAATACGAACTATAATTAGGATTATTAGAGTAAGGTAAATGTTCAATTACGAACTTTGGCCTGACTGTAATATATTTTTGAAATTTAACATATTTTTCTTTCCTAAAAGCCGCTTCCGTTAACGAATGGAAGTGGCTTTTTTATTTGATCTAAATTTTTTCCGGTACCTCGGTTCATTTCGTGAAAGATCAAGCATGTCGCTGGGCTATTTTATCTTATTTTCATTTCCTGTTGTATTGTGCAGTGGAAGGAATTCTATTGGAACAAATGGATTTTGTGCAAAGACCTGTTTGCTTTTTAACATTTTATTATATACTCATGGAACCTTCACCTTTTATTTGTTAGATATATATGCACTTTTTAAAAGTTATAAGTAATTTTAAAAAGTAGATTTATTTGTAATGTCTTAAATATCTGACAAAAAGGTGACAGAAGCCTACGGAAATAGTAATCTAAAAACACGCCAGAAATGACTAAGTCCTATATTAATTCTTTTATTATTGGTCTTTTATTGTTTATATTATTGATAAGTGATGGTAAGGCTCAAGACACATTGTTTGCTGGTCAGCGTTGGAAAAACGGAGCTTATAACCAGATAGATGAAATTCTTTATGACATAGATAGAGATCTGATTGCAGATACCATATCTGTATGTAAAATTATGAATTGGTCAGATCCGGGAGATTTTCATGAACTTAAGATAAAATTTTCTTCCGGCAAACAGATTAGTGTCTATAATCTGGGAGACTGGGGCAATATGAATAAAGAGCAGGAAGAATATTTTCGCGCAATTAATAATGTAAATAGTAATCGATTCATAATTGCTGAGATTTCCAAAGAAAAAACCTTATTGTTTGTATTGGGTTATTCGTATGCAAGTTCTCCCGGAAAGCTCACCATTATAGAGATGAGAAAAGACAATGTTATTCCTGTTTTTCAATCTTGTTTCGATTTGCAAAAAATTGAGGATGTTGATAATGATGGAGAAAAAGAAATAATTGGATATAAATATTTTTCTGAACTGTGTTGTTACGAAGATTCGATATCGGTTGGGGCAACATACAACCCTTTTCATGTATTAAAGATGGTTAATGATACGCTTGTAACGGATACGGGATTATCAGAAAATTATAATATAAAAAATTATGCTGGTTTCTTTGGCTTGTCATACGATGAGAAAAAAAAGTACTTTACTATTCAGCCCAATATTCATGGAGATTTTAAACCATATTTTTATTTTGAAAAGTACCGCATATATCCGCAAACATCATTAATATATCTGACAGCGGATGATTTAAACGGCTACTCAAAAGACGATTTGCGTTTGATGAGAAATGAAATTTTTGCTTTTCATGGTTATAAATTTAGATCAAGAGACATGAACGAGTATTTCAGAAAATTCGATTGGTATAAACCAGACAGCGATGACGTGACAGGACAATTGAATTGTTTTGAAAGGGCAAACATTAAAATTATTAAGGCTTTGGAACAATAATTTTTGATTGAGAGATAAAGGATAATCATTGAAGTGTTGGTTTATTGATGTTTACAGAAAGTTTAGATTCTATTTTTTTATAGATATAAGTATCACATTCTTATTGGTTATAAAATATCGAATATGGAAAGGAGAAATGAAATATAGAGATATTGCGATGACTGTAATTCGAAAATTAGAAAAAGGAATTTTTCAGCCAACTCCGGTTTGAATCGGTAATTTCAGGTTATCCAGAGATAATATACTTAGAACTAAATGAAATAATCCTTATTGGTAATTATTGGTTTGAGATTATTTTGGCGGGGAAGTTTAATTGAGTTTACCTTCCTGATAAGAATGAGGGGCTTAAAAATCACCTTGCTTTCACGAGTAAAAAAGCTTATTTTCCGTTCATGAAATAATTGAAACTATAAAATATGAAAAAGTATAGGTTACTCCTTTTTATTTTAATTCCATTTTTAATTGTTTTTGTCTTGGTTGGGAAAGGACAATCTTCTCCTGACTCGCTTTTATTTAAGAGTATTTTTGATACTTCTTTAAAATCGGGGGTTGCCAGTTTTCGTATCCCGGCTGTTGTAACAGCTGTAAATGGAGATTTAATAGCAGCTATCGACGAACGTATAGATTCCGATAAGGATATGAATAGGAACAAGAATATCGATATTCTTATTCGTCGAAGTTCCGACAATGGTAATTCCTGGTCAGAAATGCAAACGGTTGTTGATTATCCATACGGGCAAACTGCATCCGATCCTTCAATGATAGTCGACAAAATTACCGGCGAAATTTTTCTGTTTTTCAATTTCATGGATCACAATAAAGAGAAAGATGTGTATTATCTGCGGGTAACAAAAAGCAGAGATAATGGTAAAACATGGAGCGAGCCGCAGGATATTACAAAAATGATTACTAAAGCTGAGTGGCATAATGATTTTAAATTCATAACATCTGGACGCGGAATACAAACACAATCGGGAAAATTGCTGCATACACTTGTCAATCGCGAACATGGGCTCCATCTTTTTGCCAGCGATGATCATGGGACGAATTGGTATTTAATTGATACCCCCATTCGTCCGGCAAATGAATCAAAAGTTATGGAATTGGCGGATGGCTCCTGGATGATAAACAGCAGAGTACAAAAGGCGGGGGTACGTTATGTTCACATCTCTACCGACGAGGGAAAAACATGGACTTCCCATCCGGAGAAATCTCTTCCTGATCCGGCATGCAACGCGAGTATTGTAAGGTATTCTCTAAAGAAAGATGGAGCCGCAGAAAATCGTTTATTGTTTTCCAATGCAAATAGTAACAGTAACCGTGAGAATATGACTGTGCGTATTAGTTACGATGAGGGTAAAACCTGGTCGGAAGGAAAAACCATATACGCTGGAAGCTCTGCTTATTCATCTTTAACAGTGCTTCCCAATGGCGAAATATTGTTATTTTTTGAAAAAGATGATTATTCTGAAAATGTGGTAACACGGTTTTCTTTAAGCTGGTTAACAGATGGCAAGGATTCAGGAGAGTAACAACCCGTTTAAACTATAAAATTTTTGTTTTAAACAGAATAATGCACTTTTTGTAGAATAGAACTTTTTTGTTTGACTCTTTTACGTTTTTCTCAGTAACGTTTTAATACAATGCCTGGAGATTTTGAAATGCATTTGGCATTTTCAATATAACATTTTACGGTTATCGGGCTTCCTGCATTTTCGTCGATCTGATGCATTAAATGAATGTTGTTTCAATGTTAATTCCGGGTAAAATTCAATTTTCGCAGTTTAATTTTTTATAAGTTACTTTTTTGGGGGGAGACGGCGGTGAATTTCGATCTTGCTTGGTAGTAAAATGTATTTTGCTTGTTTGTGTCCTTTTTTTTAACAGGGGGTCGGAAATTACTTTTGCTTTTTTTAGGGAGTATACCCTTTTGCAAAAAGGGGGACTTTGAAAATAATTGTTTTATTAAAATGGTTAAAAAGCATGTGTATTATTGTATTTTGTTGGTTAAATATTATTTATGCTGGAAAAATGTCACAAAACATTTTGTCAGTTTAGCAAAGTGACTATTTTTGACAGAAATTAAATAGAAACTAATTAATACGTTATAAAATGTGTGGAATTGTAGGAGCATTTGACTTAAAAACAGATCCGCAGGTATTAAGGCCTACCGTGCTGGAAATGTCAAAGAAAGTTCGGCATAGAGGACCCGATTGGTCTGGTATTTATTGCGGGGAGAAGGCGATTATCGCTCATGAAAGATTATCGATTGTTGACCCTGAATCTGGAGGTCAGCCGCTATATAGTAAAGATCGCAAATTAATTTTAGGAGTAAATGGTGAAATATATAATCACCATGAAATCCGCAAAAAATATGAAAATTCATATGAATTTCTAACAGGTTCCGATTGCGAGGTAATACTGGCATTGTACCGTGATAAAAAAGAGAAATTTCTGGATGATATGAATGGCATTTTTGCCTTTGCTTTGTACGATGAAGAAGAAGATGCTTATCTTATTGCCCGCGATCATATCGGGATTATTCCATTGTACATGGGGTGGGATAAATTTGGTAATTTCTATGTTGGATCCGAATTAAAATCGCTGGAAGGATTTTGTACCAAGATTAAAGAATTTCCGCCAGCTCACTATTTGTATAGCAAAGATGGTGAGATTAAAAAGTGGTATAAGCGTGAATGGACGGAATTTGATAATGTAAAAGATAATCCGGCTAATATTGATGAATTGGCTCAGTCACTTGAAGATGCTGTTCATCGTCAGTTGATGTCTGATGTTCCTTATGGAGTTTTGTTATCGGGCGGATTGGATTCTTCTATAACTTCTGCTCTAGCAAAGAAATATTCAGGCAAAAGGGTGGAGGATGGTGATGAGAAAGAAGCTTGGTGGCCACAATTACATTCTTTTGTAATTGGTTTGGAAGGTTCTCCTGATCTTGCTGCTGCAAAAAAAGTAGCTGATTATATTGGTACTGTTCATCACGAAATTCATTATACTATTCAGGAAGGGCTGGATGCTATCCGGGATGTAATCTATCACATTGAAACTTATGATGTAACTACCGTGCGCGCTTCTACTCCCATGTATATGCTGGCTCGTGTAATCAAGTCAATGGGAATAAAGATGGTACTAACGGGTGAGGGGGCTGACGAAATATTTGGGGGATATCTCTATTTCCACAAAGCGCCAAATGCAGAAGAATTCCACAAAGAGTGTGTAACCAAAGTAGGGCGTTTACATCAGTACGATTGTTTGCGTGCTAATAAATCGCTTGCTGCCTGGGGTGTTGAAGGCCGTGTTCCTTTCCTCGATAAAGATTTTATTGATGTAGCCATGCGTTTTAACCCCGAGGCTAAAATGGCCAAAGACGGTAAAATGGAAAAATGGTGCTTGCGTAAAGCGTTTGAAAATATTTTACCCGAAAGTGTTGCATGGCGGCAGAAAGAACAATTTTCTGATGGCGTTGGCTACGGGTGGATTGATACGTTGAAACAAATTGCCAGCGAGGAAGTAACTGATGAAATGATGGCCAATGCTCACTATCGGTTTCCTGTGAATACGCCAATGAACAAGGAAGAATATTTGTATCGTTCCATTTTTCATGAGCATTTCCCGTCAGATCAGGCAGCTGCTTGTGTTCCTTCTGTACCATCTATTGCATGTAGTACAGAAACAGCGTTGCTCTGGGATGCTTCTTTCCAGGGAAATGCAGATCCTTCAGGGCGTGCTGTTAGCGGCGTTCATGAAAAAGGCGTTGTTTTTGCTGATATGAAGAAGAAAGCATAAGGTATAAATAAAGATAATAAACAGGAAAACCACGTTGCTTGCGGGCAAGGTGGTTTTTTTGTTTGCGGCTACAAAGTATTTTATTTACAAATTCTTATAAAGTTGGCAATTAGTTCTGCGTTATAGTATTCCGGATGAAACTGGCATGTATAAAGGGGGTTTGTATTGTGTTTCATCATTTGGTTGTAGCAGGTTTTAGATGTCGCCAGTAATTCAAAATTTTTCGGTAGGGTAATTGAATCGTTGTGCATCTGTTTTACCCGGAAAGATTTCGGTAATCCATCAAATATGTAATCATCTTTTTCAGTCTTCACAACAAAGTCGCCTGACTCTGGTTCTTCACTGTGTAGGATTTTTGAGCCGTACAAAAAACCGGTAATGTGGTGCCCTGCGCAAATTCCCAAAATTGGTTTTTTATATTGCGTAATCCATTGAAAGTACGGGAGATGGTGTTCAACTATATCGTCACCTTGCGGAGAACCGGATAAGATAATTCCGTTGTAACTACTAAAATCAAAATCGAGGCAATCTTTATATTCAATAGGAAATGGTTTAGCGCCACTTTCTGTAACAATATTTTCCAGAGGTGCCGTAAATTTTTTTAGCCCGGGTTCTGCATTATTTACAATAAGGATCCTGTATATATTTTTACGTTTCATCTAGGACAATAAAAATAAGGATTCCATTTCTTTTAAGCCAAAGTCGGGAGGAGAAAGTTGCTTCTTTATTTTCTTCATCACTATGAAATTTACAAGCGTATAATTGGTAAAATGATCTCCTTATTCATTTCTAATTTCTATTTACGGCGATGTTTCTAACACGCTAATAATTATTTACGGCTTTGCCAGTCGATAATTATTTTGTAAATTAAATGTCATGTAAAGTTATTTTTGCTATAAGTAAAAATTATATATGTATTAAAATCATAAATACAGTTTATGGTATATTGGCCATAGAATATTCAAAATCTAATTTAAAATGGAACATAATTCAGATTCGAACAAATCAGTTTACAATGTAAACGAAGAAAGTAAATGTCCGTTTTCCGGTGCAAAAGATAGCGCAGGAGGAGGAACAGTAAATAAGGACTGGTGGCCAAATCAGTTAAACCTCAATATTCTTCGTCAGAATTCTTCTCTCTCCGATCCGATGGGCGAAGATTTTAATTATGCGGAAGAATTCAAAAGCCTTGATTTAGCTGCTGTAAAGAAAGATTTGCTGGAACTAATGACCAATTCGCAGGAGTGGTGGCCGGCAGATTTTGGCCATTATGGCCCGTTTTTTATCCGTATGGCATGGCACAGTGCCGGAACTTACAGAACAGGAGATGGGCGTGGTGGAGGCGGAACTGGTCAGCAACGATTTGCACCGCTTAACAGTTGGCCCGATAATGTTAGTCTCGACAAAGCAAGAAGGCTTATTTGGCCAATTAAGCAAAAGTATGGTCGCAAAATTTCATGGGCTGATTTAATTATTCTTACCGGAAATGTAGCCCTGGAATCTATGGGGTTCAAAACATTTGGTTTTGGCGGTGGTCGTGCCGATGTTTGGGAGCCGGAACAAGATGTATATTGGGGAGCTGAAGAAGAGTGGCTGGCCACAAGTGAAAAGCCAAACAGTCGTTATTCTGGAGAACGAGACCTGGAAAATCCGCTTGCAGCAGTTCAGATGGGATTGATTTATGTAAATCCTGAAGGGCCGGATGGGAATCCGGATCCATTATTAGCAGCTAAGGATATTCGCGAAACTTTTGCGCGGATGGCTATGAACGATGAAGAAACAGTTGCTTTGATTGCCGGAGGACATACTTTTGGTAAAACGCATGGTGCGGGTGATGCTGCTCATGTGGGGCAGGAACCCGAAGCTGCTCCAATAGAAGAACAGGGACTTGGTTGGAGAAGCAGTTTTGGAACAGGAAAAGGTGGTGATACTATTACCAGTGGGTTGGAGGTAACCTGGACAAATACTCCAACCAAATGGAGTAATTACTTTTTTGAAAATCTATTTGGTTATGAGTGGGAGCTTAGTAAAAGTCCGGCTGGTGCATACCAATGGGTGGCTAAAGACGCAGGGAATGTAATTCCTGATGCACACAACGCTTCAAAAAGTCACCGGCCAACCATGTTAACTACAGATTTGTCCTTGCGTTTTGATCCAGCATATGAAAAGATATCCCGTCGTTTTTATGAAAATCCGGATGAATTTGCTGATGCATTTGCCCGCGCCTGGTTTAAGCTAACCCACCGAGATATGGGGCCAAAGTTGCGTTACTTGGGGCCTGAGGTGCCGGAAGAAGATTTAATCTGGCAAGACCCTATTCCTGCTGTTACGCACGAATTGGTTAACGAGGGAGATGTTGCAGCACTGAAAGAAAAAATACTTGGTTCTGGATTATCAATTTCTCAATTGGTATCTACAGCCTGGGCTTCAGCTTCTACTTTCCGTGGCTCAGATAAACGGGGTGGTGCTAATGGCGCTCGTATTCGTCTTGCTCCACAAAAGGACTGGGAGGTAAATAATCCGGCAGAACTGGCAAAAATATTGGAAGCATTAGAAGGTATACAAAAGGAATTTAACAGTGCTCAAGCAGGTGGAAGACAGGTTTCTTTAGCCGATTTGATTGTGCTTGGTGGTTGTGCAGCAGTTGAAAAGGCAGCAAAAAATGTCGGTTTTGATGTTAAAGTTCCTTTTACTCCCGGACGTGGCGATGCCCTTGCTGAACAAACGGATGCAGAAGCATTTGATGTTCTTGAGCCTGTTGTAGATGGATTTCGCAATTACACAAAAGGTAAATATTCAGTGCCTGCTGAAAAATTGTTTGTAGACAAAGCTCAACTTTTAACGCTTACCCCTCCTGAAATGACTGTGCTTACAGGTGGTATGCGAATGTTGGGAACAAATTTCGGACAAACAAAATATGGTGTTTTTACTGAGAAAGTAGATACACTTTCCAACGATTTTTTTACAAACTTGCTTGATATGTCTACCGTTTGGAAAGCAACTTCAAAAGATGAAGATTTGTTTGAAGGGCGTGACAGAAAAACTGGTGAACTAAAATGGACTGCTACAAGAGTAGATCTTATTTTTGGTTCAAATTCCGAATTAAGGGCACTGGCCGAAGTTTATGGTTCGGCTGATGCAGGAGAAAAATTAGTAAAAGATTTTGTTAAAGCCTGGGATAAGGTAATGAATTTGGATAGGTTTGACGTGGCCTGATTACAGCAGCATGACAAATGATTCTGTAAAGGGGTGGTTGTAAATAACTGCCCCTTTATTTTTCCTGTCAGGTATTGGTTTTCTTCTGTATATTAATGGTTCCCAAAGTATATATTTGGGATTTGACTGTTTGTTCATCTTCGCTGTATTATTCATTGTGTTGTCTACAACAGTTCTAATTGATGAATTATAGTCTTGGTCAATTTTGCGATTTAACCTCGGCAATTATTGCTGTGTCGTCTACAATCTTTATTTTGTCCGCAGGGGACAGTTCCAAATCCATGGCTGCTTTATTTCTGGACGGTTTTAACATGAAAAAGTAAGTGATAGCAATACCTGCTGATCCTAGAAAAACAAAATTAGCAGTTAGCAAGTAGGCAATAATGGGAACAAATGAGGCGCTTTCCAAAAAAGCCAAACGAACTATTATGACACTTCTGTAGCCTGACATTTTTTGAAAAAGACTATCTTCTTTTTTTAATTTATCTAGTCGTTTTTTATACATGATTTGTCCGGTTATTACACCATTGATTATGAATATAAGAACAATAGGAATAAGAATATTCTTTAATGAATCTTCAGTTGTTGTCATTAAATTCTGGGTATTTAATAATAGGGCGACTAAAGCAAAAAGTACTTGTCCTGCAAGTAATGCAAAATGAACAATGGTTAGTGCTTTAAAATATTCTCCGGAAGTTTGTTTTTGCGTTGTCATATTTCATTTTTCTTTGGTAACTAACAAAATAAATAGGAATTTCAGATAGAAAATTTAGTAGACTAATGTATTAGTGCTGAATTGTTTCATGTAGAAAGTGTTTTTGAAGAACTATTCAGAGGTTATTTCTTTTACATTTATATTGCTCTTTCCTAAAAGATCTCTGGAATCAGACATGAATAGTTTCATTTTCTGTATGGAGTAAGAACCCATTCCTTTAAAATTAGTTGATTCGTATAAAGAACAAGGGATTATTTTATAATTTGATTTGCCATTGGCAATTGTTTTATGTACCCATGTTAAGTAATACCCTACGTCTGATATTTTTACTTTATCGTTTTCCTTGGTTAACATTATTTTCAACATCACCCCTCCGTTGGTTTTTCTTTTTCTTTGATCTGATACAAAGTTGCCTAAAGAATAAGCAATACAATATTCCCCAAATTCTTCATTCGTTCCATATTCCATTTTTTGTATTACGTGCGGGTGCGAGCCAATAATAATATCAACACCATTTCTGAAAAGGAAATTTGCAATCTTAATCTGACGCTGAGATGGAGAAGATTCATATTCTGCTCCCCAGTGAATAACAACAATAAGTTTATCTACACAAAATGTTTTGCTGTTTTTTATATCAGAAAGCATTGTAAGTGTATCTGCTTTGTTTACGCATGTAGGTTTAGGAATAGATATACCGTTGGTTCCGTAAGTGTAGTTTAGAATACCAACATTTATATTGTTTCTCCTTAAAATAAGCAAGTTGTTGTTTGCTCTGTCTAAAGAATCTTTAAAGGTTCCGGTATGAAGGATTTTCAGGGAATTCAAAGCATTTATTGTTCCCAGGATTCCTCTTTTCCCTTTATCGCAGCAATGATTATTGGCCGTTACCAATACGTCTATCCCACTTTCTTTACAAGCATAAGCAAGTTGGGCAGGCGATGAAAATGACGGATATCCTGAATATGGTTTCCCGGCTAATGTTACTTCCAGATTGGCAACAGCAAAGTCGGCCGATTGAATTAGCGGAGCTACCTTTTCAAATACATTCATATAATTATATTCGCCGGTGGCAGAGTCTAAAGCAGATTTTATTTGAGGTACATGTCCCATTATATCACCAATAAAAATCAGCGATAAAGAATCTTTTTGTTCAGTTTGCCTTCCAAATGATTTTAGCGAAAATATTATTAATAAAAGAAAGAGTAGTTTTTTCATTTGGTTAGTTTAACGGTTTTATGCAGAATGTTATTAATTGATATTTCTTCATGAGGAGAAGAGTAACAATGTGCTTTTGTCTGCTTAAAATTAAATATAATTTCAAAAAAGAGCATTATAAAATTATGTTTTGAAATGATTTGTCATTAGGAGGTTAAATGTTTATATGTCATCTGTTGGTGTTTGAAACGGTTTAAATGTAATCTGTATAAAAGTTCATAGAATGCATTTTTCTTATTGTCCTTTTATAATTCCTGAGAAACACAGTTTTCTATTTCATTTCATTTTGCCATATTTGAAAATGAAAAAAATCCATTTTGTTGCGGGAAGGGGCATTCAATGGAATACAAACGATAAAAAAACAGTTGGAGATTGATACAAATGAATATATTATCTGAATTACAGCCACAGCCTTTATTTAATTATTTTGAAAAAATCTGCCATGTTCCGAGGCCGTCAAAAAAGGAAGAAAAGATACGGCAGTTTTTGCTCGATTTTGCCCGTGAAAATAATTTGGAAGTCAAAATCGATGGTACGGGAAATGTGTTGATTTCAAAACCAGCATTTCCCGGAAGGGAAGAAGCGCCCGCTGTTATTTTACAAACACACATGGATATGGTGTGTGAGAAAAACAGCGATAAGGAGTTCGATTTTGATAACGATGCCATTGAGCCCCGTATTGAAGATGGTTGGGTAAAAGCCAATGGAACTACTTTAGGAGCCGACTGCGGGATTGGTATTGCAGCTCAGCTGGCTGTGTTAACTTCAAACGAAATAAAACACGGGCCTCTGGAATGCCTCATTACTGTGGATGAAGAAACCGGACTTACGGGAGCTTTTGCTCTAAAGCCAGGTTTTATGAGTGGTTCTATTTTGCTAAATCTCGACTCGGAAGATGAGGGCGAGATATTTATTGGCTGTGCCGGGGGAATAGATACCGTGGCAACTTTTTCTTATAAAAAAGAGGCTGTCCCGGAAAATTCATCGGCGCTAAAACTATCTGTTTCCGGTTTATTAGGTGGGCATTCTGGTGATGATATTCATAAAAACAGAGGGAATGCTGTAAAAATCTTAAATCGCTTTTTATGGCGGGCTATGCAGAATTACGATTTCAGAATAAATGAATTTAATGGTGGAAACCTGCGTAATGCTATTGCCCGAGAGGCATTTGCAATAGTTACTGTTCCTGAGACGGAGCAGGAACAGTTCACCTGCGACTTTGAGAGATTTGCTACTACCGTAAAGTTTGAGTTTGAAAACAATGAGCCGGCAATTAAATTTGCTGCAGAAAATATTTCTCTCCCTGAATTTGTAATGGATCAAATAATGCAGAAACAGTTGTTATCTGCTATTAATGGCTGTCCGCATGGAGTGCTTGAAATGAGCACCCGGATGGAAGGGATGGTGGAAACATCAACCAATCTGGCTTCGGTAAAGTTTATTGAAAATAACAAAATACGAATTTCTACCAGTCAGCGTAGTGAATTGGAAAGTCATAAGTTTATGGCAGCCGATATGGTTGAAGCTGTGTTCAGTTTGGCAGGAGCCGAAATACAGCACTCCGATGGTTATCCGGGATGGACTCCCAACCCGGACTCGAAAGTGCTGAAAACAACAGTGAACTCGTATGAAAAGCTGTTTGGGGTAAGTCCTGTTGTACGTTCCATTCATGCAGGATTAGAGTGTGGCCTGTTTTTAGAGAAATATCCGAATCTTGACATGGTTTCATTTGGCCCAACCATTAAAGGGGCGCATTCGCCCGATGAACGCCTGGATATTCATACGACGGAAAAATTCTGGAAACATTTGGTGGATGTACTGGAGCAAATCTAAAATATTAATCAGCTAGAAATTTTTTAAACTGCCTCGCTGGCTAAGCAAGATGGCCAGTGGTCGGGTGCCTTCAAATTCCGACATGATAATAATAATGATTACCGTAATGGGCACGCTCAGAAGCATTCCGGTAATTCCCCACATTACTCCCCATAGAGAAAGAGTAAGGAAAACAACCAGCGGGCTAATGTTTAAAGTATTTCCCATTACGCGTGGCTCAACTAAATTACCAACCACCAACTGAATTGCTCCAACAATGGTAAGGACCAGCAGTCCGGGGGTAAACTCACCAAATTGCAGAACTGCGAAAATAGCGGGGAAAAATGTGGCAATTAAAGATCCAATGGTAGGTATAAAATTCAACACAAAAATTAGAAACGACCAGAAGAACGGAGCATCAACACCAATAAAAAGCAAAACAAAATAGCTCAAGAAACCGGTAAGAAGGCTTACCATGGTTTTTAAGGCAATGTAATTTCCTATGGAATGATCAATTTTGCTAATTAGATTATTTGCATGGTCGTATTGTTTTTTGCCAGGATACATTGCTTTTAGTTTCAATGGAAAAATTGGTTCTTCCAGTAACAGAAAGACAAGGTAAAGTAGTACGGTAAATGCATCGCCAAATAAACCGGTAATAGCTGAAATGATTTTTGAAAGTAAGTTTCCAAAATTGAAATCATCAGCAAAATTATTGGCCATGGTAAACAAATCTATGTCAAATCGTTGGTTAATAGCTTTTGTGAGTTTGTTCACATTCTCCTGATAAACCGGGAGGGTTTCTGATATATGTTGGATGTTGTTGGTGATTAAGTCTACTGCTAAAATAAGGAAGCTTAGCAAAAGAACAGAGGAAAGAATGGTGAGAACCCATTTCGGGAATTTACCTACAAATTTTATTTTGCTAAGTAGTTTTTTTATTACCCGAATCATAAACCAGAAAAGAATAGCCAGAATGAACGGAATAATAATAGCTTGTGCATAAATCAGCGCCACAATAATGGCTGTTACAATAAGGAAAATATATATTTTTTTTGATGTTTCCATGCGTATGTTCTTCGTTCGTTAATTTCCGGATATTTGTGCACGGGCAATATAACTGAATGCTTTTTAAATATCGGCATTTGAGATTGCTTCGTAAATTTCCTGCCATTCCTGTTCCAGGCTGTAAGCTGGCATGTTTCTTCTGGCTCGTGCGTACCAATAGGAAGCATTGGTTAGATCTGGCTCTTTTCGGTGCAGGTATGCATGAATCCAAAAAGCGGGAAGGTTTCCAACGTCTTGTATAATTTGGTGGGCGCCTTGCCAGTCGCCATTTTTGTCGAGTTCCAGCGCTTTTAATAATTTCGCTTTCATCTTTAGTGTATTGAATTATTTATCTGTTATAGTAATTTGTTGATTGTTCTTATTCGTCGCAGGTTGCCCTTTCGTTTCTGTATAACGTATTTCTTTTGAAAATGGTTATGATAATTATGTAATATTCTTTTTTGCCAGGGACACAGGATCCTTAAGTTTTGAGTTTTTTCCTGAATTGCTGCAATTTGTTCGGATAGAATTAAGACACAAATATCATCACTCTGCTGCTTTTGCATATTCGCAATTCTTGCTATCCTTTACTTAATTTTTACATCTAAATAATTATTCAATGCTAAACGTTAAAGCACAATGGTTGTGTTACGGAAGTATTTCCGATTCTGGTAATCCCCATGTTTCGGTCATTGCAATTCCGTTATTTGCGAGTTCGTTTAACACTGGTTCGTAAATGGTTTTCGATGTTGGTATACACACGCCGGTATCTTTTATTTTATTTTCAAGAATCATTTTCCCAGCCATTGCAGCCGGCAGTGCAACCGTTCGGGCAATAGACGTATCTTCTTTCGTGGCAAAGTTTATTAATCTCGATTTTATAACCTCTTTCGTTCCATTGGCGTTTTCCACCAGAAAGCTGTGTTGCATAATTACCATGTCGCGTTTCCCTTCGGGCAACATCATTTTTCCCTGCATCAAATCGGCAGTAATATCAAGTGTTGTACCCTCTTTTATATGTACCCGTTTATTGCTAAAATAACCAAGCCATTCCAAGGCTTCAATTGCCGGGCTATACAACTGAAGGTTGAGGAAAGAAACGACTTTTTCTTTTACATTGCGGGGGTAAACACCAATTTGCTCAGCCACAACTTCATTGTACGATTTTCCATCAAAGTTCTGCTTTTCAGTGCTCAGCAAGCCCAGTGTTTTTATGGCATCCATACTTTCGCACCAGTTCGGATATCGTAATGTGCCCCGGTATATGGTCTCTATCTCCGGGAGTTGGTAAATCTCGGAATAAATCAATGAATCCCGATTGGGATAAATATCCATTCTCCCCGTTTCAGCAAATTCAACTTGCAACAGATTTTTAAATAAGTTTTCTGATGTAATTTCTGTAACTGTTCCGTCTTTTAAGAATTTGGCTTCATTATTACTGGCGAGAATAACTCCCCGTGGCGACCATGAAAATTGGTAACGGAATGGATTTTCGGCTTCTTCCGGTGCAGGTAGAGCTCCGCAAAGCGAATAGAAAGCTTTCACTTTTCCTCCGTCTTCACGCACTTTATCGATAATGCGCATGGCAGTCATATGGTCAAATCCCGGATCTACTCCTATTTCATTAAGTAGGATAATCCCGGCATCTTTTGCCTGCTGATCCAATGCCTTCATTTCATCTGAAATATACGAAGTGGTAACCATGTTCTTTTTATGTTTAATACAGAAGCTGGCTACCAGAACATGAAAAGCATAAGGAAGCAAACTTACCACTAAATTGTGTTCTTCCACCATTTGGTCAAGCAAGTTGGTATCCTCAGTTGTCCATGAAATGGCTTTCCCGTTTGGGTGTCCGTTAATGAGTTTGTCAGCTTTTTCTTTTGTGCGGCTGGCAATGGTTAATTCTATTTTATGGTTCAGTAAATAATCTGCAATGGGTTTGGCTACCATTCCGGCGCCAAGTAACAAAACTTTCTTCATATTTGGTTTCCTAATTTTTTCGTTAGACAGGCGTGAGTAAATGAATTATCTGTCCCGAAATTTGAAAAGTATAAAATTGGGTATTTTTTTGTTAATGAAAGTGAAGTTAATGTTACTTCATTCGCTTTTTATGTTGTTTTACAGCATTTTTAAGCTGGCTTTCATAAAAATACAGACTATTCAGTCAATTCCAGTACTGCTAAATGCGCACAATGGTCAGACGCAATGGAATCGCATATTACTTTTGTTTCTGTTACCTTCCAATTTTTTGCCGGGCGGTAGAAGATATAATCAATTTTAATTTTTGGATTACTGGAAGGGTAGGTTGGTTTTGTTTCATCAGCTGCATCGGTCCATATTTTTTTCAGGTTTTTTATAGCCTTGCTTTCCGGCGTGTCATTTAAATCGCCTGATAAAATTGTTGGATATTTATTTTTGCCGGAAAACTGGTTTATTTTGTCCGTCTGTGCAATGCGATCGGGGCTGTTCGACAGGTGGTCCAGATGCGTACCTATAAAACAGATGGTATCGCCCGATGTCAGTTTTACTGTTACTTCCAATGCTGCTCTTGGTTCGCTGCCGGGAGAGTGTGGGAGTACAATTGTTCTGCTGGAAATAATGGGCATACGGGTTAGAATACCTTCACCGTAACCGCCTCCGTCGTAATCCATAGCTTTGCCAAATAATGGTGCCATTTTGGTACGCCAACCCAGTTCTGTTACAAGGTCGTAACCTTTTGCCCGATTTGTTTTGAAATCTACCTCCTGGAGTGCTACTAAATCAGGATTTGCCTGTTTTATGACAGAGGCAATTTTGTCTAAATCGAAGTCTCCTTTTGTGGTAGCCCCATGTAGAATGTTAAAAGTTAGTACTCTAATACTGGAGGCTGTTTTTTGCGGGCTTTGTGCAGTCGTTTCAATATAACCTGAAACAAGGATTGTAAATATGATAAGAATGCGAGTCCTGATTTTCTTCATATGTAAAATGTTTTGATTGCAATTTAGAAATTTAATTTTTGAATCTCCATTTTGATTACCTTTGGTTTCATCAAAAAACTAAACCTTTATATCAATGATTCGCATTTTTTCTATTCTACTTTTTATTCCTTTTGTTTCGATGAATACAATGGCTCAGGACATTGATAACTGGACACATTTTCGGGGGTCTTCCATGAACGGCCAGGCACATGTCGATGAAGCTCCGTTGCATTGGTCTGATTCTACTAATGTTGTTTGGAGAGCAGACGTGAAAGGAAAAGGTTGGTCGTCGCCAGTGGTTTATGATAACCAAATATGGCTTACATCGGCCACCGAAGATGGGAAAGAATTTTATGTTTTGTGTTTCGACTTTACTTCAGGGAAGTTACTTCATGAGAGTACTGTTTTTACATGTAACGAACCACAGCGGATTCATGCCACCAATTCTTATGCAACGCCAACTCCCTGTATTGAGAAAGATTTTGTGTATGTGCATTACGGCACATACGGGACGGCTTGCATCAATACACAGGATTTTAATGTAGTATGGAAGCGTGATGATTTAAAGTGCGATCATATGCAGGGACCTGCTTCTTCTCCTATTATTTATAAAGATAAACTGATTGTTCATTTGGAAGGTACTGAGAATCCATATGTAGTGGCATTGAATAAAAAAACAGGCGAAACTATCTGGAAAAGCATACGTCCGGCAGCGGCTTACGATACGCTGGAGCCTGTGTACAGAAAGGCCTATCAAACACCAATTGTTATTGAAGCAAATGGGCGAGAGTTGTTGATAAGTAATGTTTCATTTATGTGTTTTGCTCATGATGTAAATACGGGCGAAGTAGTTTGGTTTATGAAATATGGTTATGATTCAACGGTGAGCCAACCACTGTTCTGGAACGGATTGGTATTTGTGAATTCTGGCTGGATTTTTCTGGATAACAAACCCAATTTTACACGGCAGTATGCCATTGATCCAACCGGCGAGGGAGATGTAAACGAAACACATGTAAGGTGGATGTATGAAGATGAAGTTCCGCAAATTCCTACTCCGGTAATTGTAGATGGGAAAATGTATATGGTGCACGATCGTGGAATGGTAACTTGTTTGGATGCAATGACATCAGAAGTTATCTGGAAGGAAAAGTTGAAAGGGAATTTTAATTCGTCACCCGTTTATGCAGGCAGTAATATTTATTTTATCAATGTGAAGGGTTTTTGTACGATTCTCAAACCCGGGGATACTTTTCAAAAGGTGGCTGAAAATGACATTTCTGAAACGGTAAAGGCAGTTCCTGTTTTTGTAAAAGATAAGTTGCTTTTGCGTACCGAAAAGAAATTGTATCTGATAGAGTAGGGACGTTTTCAGATAATCCTTAGCCTTTTGGCATAAGGCAAAGTTTGTTTCGTATTTTGGTGGCCATTATAAAAAATGTTGTAGTTCAGATAAAGATTGATTTGTTCATCAATCAATTCATCTGATATAAAATATTTACTGTCTTTTTTCTGGTCTGCTGATATTAATTTTCCATACAAAAGTTCTGATTTAACCGTAATTTGATTTCTCTGAAACAAAACTTTCTTACTTTTGCGCGCCCTTTCGCATAAAAGGTTCACCTTCAATTTAAAACTTTGAAAAACTTTTTGTGCCGAATAAGGTTATGTAGTAGTAAAATTAGAAAATGACAGAGATTAGAAATATTGCGATCATCGCACACGTTGACCACGGGAAAACTACGTTGGTTGACCGCATTTTGCACCAGGTAAACCTTTTCCGGGAAAACCAGGAAGTTCAGGAGTTGATTCTTGATAACAACGAGTTGGAACGGGAGCGGGGAATTACCATTCTCTCGAAAAACGTATCAGTACGTTATAAAGACACAAAGATTAATATTATAGATACTCCCGGGCACTCCGACTTTGGTGGCGAGGTAGAGCGCGTTTTGAATATGGCCGACGGCGTATTGCTGATTGTGGATGCTTTTGAAGGTCCCATGCCGCAAACCCGTTTCGTGTTGCAAAAAGCTATTGAACTGGGGCTAAAACCCATTGTAGTAGTAAACAAAGTAGATAAACCCAACTGTACGCCCGATATTGCTCAGGAAAAAGTTTTTGACCTGATGTTTAGTCTTGAGGCTACGGAGGAGCAGCTTGATTTTCCAACTGTTTTTGGTTCGGCAAAAGCCGGATGGATGGGAGCTGACTGGAAAGAACCTACCACAGATATTAGTTATTTGCTTGATGAAATTCTGGAATATATTCCGGCAGGAAAACCTAAAGAAGGTAGCCTGCAAATGCGTATCACTTCACTTGATTACTCTTCTTATACTGGTCGTATCGCCGTTGGAAAAGTAACACGTGGCGAGCTTGTTCCCGGGAAACAGGTGTCGTTGGTAAAACGCGACGGAACAGTAGTAAAAACCATTGCAAAAGAGGTTTATCTTTTTGAAGGATTAGGAAAAGAAAAAACAAAAGATACTGTACCCTGCGGCGAAATATGCGCTGTAATGGGATTGGAGGGATTCGATATTGGCGATACCATTGCCGACGGAGAAGAACCGGAAGGACTGGCTCCGATTCATGTTGATGAACCAACGATGAGCATGTTGTTTGTAGCTAATAATTCACCGTTTTTTGGGCGGGATGGGAAATTTGTAACCTCTCGCCAGCTGCGCGACAGATTATATAAGGAAACAGAGAAAAACCTGGCATTACGTGTCGAGGACACTGATTCTGCTGATTCTTTCCTGGTTTATGGCCGTGGAATTCTTCATTTATCGATATTGATTGAAACAATGCGACGGGAAGGGTTTGAACTGCAGGTTGGACAGCCCAAGGTTCTTACAAAAGAAATAGACGGGAAAAAGCATGAGCCTATTGAAGCATTAACAGTACATGTTCCTGAAGCTTTCTCTGGGAAAGTAATTGAATTGGTTACTCAGCGAAAAGGTGATATTGCCAATATTGAAATAAAAGAAGATCGTGCTCACCTCGATTTCTTAATTCCGGCCCGTGGTTTAATTGGATTGAGAAACCAAATGTTAACAGCAACCGAAGGAGAAGCTATTATGGCCCACCGGTTTTATGCATACGAACCCTGGAAAGGCGATTTAGGCGTGCGTAGAAATGGCGCCCTGATTTCACTGGAAACAGGAACTGCTATTGCTTATTCCATTGATAAGATGCAGGATCGTGGAAGATTTTTTGTTGATCCGGGTGAAGATGTTTACGTTGGTCAGGTTGTAGGGGAAAATACCCGTCAGGATGATTTAACACTTAATATTGTTAAGTCAAAAAAACTGACCAATATGCGGGCTTCCGGTTCTGATGAGAAGACCAGCATTGCTCCGGCTATAAAATTTTCACTGGAAGAAGCTATGGAATATGTTCGAATAGATGAGTATATCGAAGTTACTCCAAAGTTCATGAGAATAAGAAAGATTCTCTTGAATGAGCACGACAGAAAACGTCAGGCTAAAAATATTTCAGAATAATACTTTTTTTAGATTCGCATTAAGCACAGGTTTTAACTGTGCTTAATGCGAATGTTTTAATCTCCGGCTTTATCCTCAATACTCATATCCTTTATTATCTGCTAATCCCATTGTTTATTTCATCATTTTATTGAATGCCACTTTATTCACATAAAAGTGGTGGGAATCGTAGTCAGTTGAGCAAGCATTAATGCCGGTTCTGGTTATCTTATACAAGGTTAATGTCAAACTATGCTTTTACGCTAGAACCAATTCAATGTGTATTCATAAAAACATTTTGTTAATCTCTGTATCGAAATGTTAATCTTGAAAAGCAATGGAATGTAGCGAAGCACATTCTATCTGCATTTTGATTATCTTGGGGCAACGATTCAGAAAATGATGGTTGCTTGTTGTTGCAATTATCGTTAATTGGGTTGCAATATATTCAGGATTTTGAGTATACCAAATCAAAACAAGATAGAAAAATGAAAAGGATTGCATTAGCTCTGTTTCTTGTTACCATTACGTTTATACAGGGGCAGGCACAGGAAAACACAATTCCTGTTGATACAATGGTGGTAACGCATCACGAGACAACAATCAACAGTAAGAAAATAAGTTATACGGCAACAACCGGAATGCAGCCTGTTTGGGATGAAGAGGGAAAGCCTGTTGCAACGTTGTATTACACTTATTACAAAAAGGATGGAGAGAAGAATGCCAACCGTCCGTTGCTGTTTTCGTTTAACGGAGGTCCCGGCTCAGCATCGGCATGGATGCACATTGCATACACAGGCCCCCGGCTTTTGAATATCGATGATGAGGGATATCCCTTGCAGCCTTATGGGTACAAGGAAAATCCATATTCGGTGTTAGATGTTACCGATATTGTATATGTTAATCCGGTGAATACCGGATTTTCGCGTACAATTACTGAAAGTGGGAAAGAGGTAGATAAAAAGAAATTTTTTGGAATTAATGCCGATATAAAATACCTGGGAGGGTGGATAAATACTTTTGTTACCAGGAATGATCGTTGGGAATCGCCCAAATACCTTATTGGCGAAAGTTATGGAGGAACTCGTGTAATGGGCCTTGCTTACGAACTTCAGGACAATCAGTGGATGTATTTAAATGGGGTAATAATGGTTTCTCCGGCAGATTATAATATTTTTGAATCTGATGCCCCTATTTCTTCGTTGAAATTACCCTATTTTGCAGCAACTGCCTGGTATCATAAAATGCTGCCGCCTGAACTTCAGAGTAAAGATCTGCTGGAAGTTTTACCGGAAGTGGAAGATTATACACTAAATACTGTTTTGCCGGTTTTGGCTCGCGGAGGATCAGTACCACAGGCCGAGAAAGAAGAAGTGGCAAAAAAGATGGCGTATTATTCAGGAATTTCTGAAGAATCAATTTTGCAATATAACCTGCGGGTGCCAACCTCCTTTTTCTGGAAAGAGTTATTACGCGATAAAGGATATACAACCGGAAGACTTGATTCCAGATATCTGGGGATTGATAGAGAAGATGCAGGTTCCAGTCCCGACTTTAATCCTGAATTAACTTCCTGGGTGCACTCGTTTACTCCGGCTATTAATCATTATGTCCGCGCCGAACTAAACTTTAAAACCGATGTAAAATACAATATGTTTGGCTCTGTTCATCCCTGGGATAGGGAAAACAATAATACGCGCGAAGAATTAAGACTTGCCATGGCGCAAAATCCATATTTACATATTATGTATCAGGTGGGATATTTTGACGGAGCCTGTACTTATTTTGATACCAAATATTCGATGTGGCAGATGGATCCTTCAGGAAAACTAAAAGACCGGATTCGTTTGATTGGTTATCGTGGCGGGCATATGATGTACCTGCGGCATGAAGATTTGAAAAAGGGGAATGATGACATTAGGCAGTTTATTCTGGATAGCCTTTCAAAAGGAAAAGCGGCAAAATATGAATAGTTAGAGCACAAAATTCTTTTAGTGCTCTTGCTTTATATGTAAACATGAATAGTTGGCGGCTGAAGTTTTATGTGTTCCAATAGTGTGAAATTTTATTGAGAAACATGCTTCAAATAAATACCTTTCATGCTGTTGTTTTTGACAAATGTTATGAATTCTAGGTTTGAGTATGATAAGCTATTTAGATGGCGGATAAATTATCTGAAACCATTGGTAATCTGTTTAATTGATTATATTTTAGACAAAAAAATAACCTTGAAATCATGAATGTAAAATTTCTTATAGCAGTAATCACATTTGGTATAATTAACTTTTCCTCTTTTGCTCAGGTTCCAACCAAATGGCGTGGTCCGCATGGAAATGGAATTTATAATGAAACGGGATTGCTAACAAAGTGGCCAGACTCTGGGCCGGAAATGATGTGGCACTTTGATAACCTAGGTGAAGGATTTTCTTCTCCGGTATTTGCCAATAATATAATTTATGTTTCTGGCGGGAAAGACGAAAAGGGCTTCATTTCAGCATTGGATAAAAACGGTAATTTATTGTGGGAAAAAGAATACGGGAAAGAGTTTTTTGAAAGTTATCCGGGAGTACGGTCATCACCAACAGTTGTAGGTGATTTGTTATACATCTATTCCGGTTATGGTGTTCTTACATGTATGGACTCAAACAATGGCGCCATTAAGTGGCAGAAAGATATGCTGAATGATTTTGATGGGCAGAATATCCGTTGGGGCGTTACCGAAACGGTGGTTGTAGATGGTGATAATGTTTTTGTAACGCCTGGAGGTAAAAAGAATAATGTAATTGCGTTGAACCGTTTTAACGGCAACTTGGTATGGTCTTCAGAAGGATTGGGCGAAACTTCAGCCTATTGTACTCCTTTATTAATTGAATTGCCTGCGCGAAAATTATTGGTAACACATACTGCTGATCATTTAATTGGATTAGATGCTGCTAACGGGAAATTATTGTGGTCGTATCCACATCCCAATCGTTGGAGCGTTCATGCCAATACGCCTATTTATGAAGATGGTGGTTTGTTTTGCTTTAGTGGTTACGGACAGGGAGGCGAAAAATTGGAATTGAGTGCAGATGGAAGTAGCGTAAAAGAAGTGTGGAAAAGTGAAAAACTCGATAGCCGCATTGGTGGAATGGTAATGGTTAACAGATATCTTTATGGTTCGGGAGATACCAGTCGTGAGTGGCGTTGTGTGGATTGGAAAACCGGTGATGAAAAATATGTCTCAAAAGATTTAACAAAAGGGGTAGTTATTTATGCCGACGGAATGTTGTATTGTTATAGCGAACGTGGTGAGCTAGCACTTGTAAAGGCAACCCCCGAAAAGTTTGATTTGATTAGCCGGACCAAAGTTGAATTGGGAACCGCCCAGCACTGGGCACACCCGGTAATTGACAATGGTGTTTTATATGTAAGGCACGGGAGCGTTTTAATTGCGTATAAAATTAAGTAAAGATTGATTCTAAATAAAACGAAAAGAGGCGTTTGAGCTGCTGAATGTCTCTTTTTTTATTGTGTTTATCGCAAGCATTTGTTTGTTAAAATATCTTCTGCTAAGTTTGTTGGAAACCAAAAATCAAAATGACAGAAACCCGGCTTCCTATATTTTTCAGGTTCCGATTTTTGTGGCATCTTTTATTCTGGGTGCTTATTTTTTTGATGTACTGGATTACCTATGGTGGTTACCTCGATCGCTACCGGGAAGAATTTATTATTAGCCTTACTCTATTGCCATCCAGGATTATCGGTACCTATATTTTTATTTATGGGGTATTGCCATTTGCTACGGAAAGAAAGCGATTCTTTACCTTTGGAATTTTGGCTGTTATCCACGCTTTTTTATATGGTTTTATAATTTGGTTTTCCTATTATGTAACGAATTTATATACTGGTTACTACGATTTTTCTCACTATTCACTGTTTTATTTTCCTAAAATATTTAATAAGCTTATTTCAAATTATGGGATTCCCGTTTTAGCTGCAGCAATCATCATATTTAAGAAATGGTATATCGATGAGCAGATGAACAAAAAATTGTCGGAGGAAAAACTGGCTGCAGAATTAAGCTTTCTGAAGTCGCAGGTACATCCGCATTTTTTGTTTAATACCTTGAATAATTTGTATGCACTTGCTCTTATAAAATCGGAGAAAACTCCGGATATTGTTTTGAAATTATCTGGGTTACTGGATTATATGATTTATAAAAGCAACGACGACTTTGTGCCTTTAATGAAGGAATTAGAAATTTTGGAAAGTTATATCGAACTGGAAAAGATGAGGTACAATGAGCGGTTGGAGCTGGAATATAAAATTGATGGAGAAGTGGATGGACATCAGGTTGCACCACTTATTCTTTTGCCTTTTATTGAAAATAGTTTTAAGCATGGCGCAAGTAACGACAGAACCCGGCCAAACATTAAAATTCAACTTATTATTGATGCCGGGTATCTACAATTAAGAGTAGTGAATTCTATTCCGCCAGAAAAGAAAAAAGATGAATCGGTAAGTGCAGGAATCGGGTTGAAAAATGTGCGCCGGAGACTGGAACTAATATATCCTCAAAAGCATACATTATTGGTAAAACCGGAGAAGAATCAATTTGAGGTAGATCTGAAAATTTTCTGGGAGGGATAGCAATGGAAAAGAAACAGGCAAAATGTTTAATAGTAGATGATGAGCCTTTGGCTATTGAAGTGTTAAAATCGCACATCAGTAAAATTGATTCGATTGAAATTGCAGGAACTGCCTGTGATGCTTTTGATGCTTTTGATTTTCTTACACGAAACAAGGTAGATTTATTATTTCTTGATATTCACATGCCGGAGATGAAAGGTACAGAGCTAATCCGATCGTTAAAAAATCCGCCGGCAGTTATTTTAACTACAGCGCATCGGCAGTATGCATTGGAAGGTTACGACCTGAATGTGCTCGATTATTTGATGAAACCTATCTCCTTTGAGCGCTTTATGCAGGCGGTAGATAAGTTCTATACCATGTTTGCTTTTTTCGACGAAATATCGGTGCATAAAAAGGGAACAAGCGATGAATTTTTATACCTCAGGGAGAAAAACATCATTCATAAAATATCAGTTGCTCAAATAATTTATGTAGAAAGTATGGGAGATAACCTGAAACTGATAACAGAAGATCGGGAATTGAATATTCGCTGCACTATTTCTTCTGTTGAAAATGTATTACCTGGCAATGATTTTCTTCGTATTCACCGATCGTTTATTGTGTCATTAAAGCGCATAACGAGTTTTAGTCCGGTTAGTGTTTCTGTGGGGAAGAAGGAGTTTCCCATAGGTTCAAGTTATAAAAGCTCTGTATTTGAAAAGTTGGATTATAATAGATTCATAAATAGATAAAAAAATCAACGAAACAACGAATAATGAAAACAACAATCGTAATTTTTATTTTGGCTATCATAAGTTGGAGTTCAAATGCACAAATAACACAGTGGCGAGGTCCCAACCGAGGTGGAATATTTAATGAAACTGGCCTTTTGAAATCGTGGCCTGAAGGAGGCCCGCAGCAAATACTTGAAGTGGAAAATATTGGAAAGGGATGGTCGTCTCCTGTTTTTGTAGACGGAATGATTTACACCACCGGAATGATTGATACGCTGGATTATTTATCTGCAATCAGCATGGACGGAACCATGAAATGGCAGGTTCCTTACGGTCGTTCATGGACAAAATCATATCCGGATACCAGGAGCACAGCAACTATTGAAGACAACAGAATCTATGTTCAAAGCGGAACCGGTAGGGTAGCTTGTATCGACAGGGAAACCGGAAAAGATATCTGGGCCGTGGAAGTTGATAAGAAATTTAATGGAGAGTATCACGTTTGGGGGAATTCCGAAACCCCTTTAATTGTAGATGATAAAGTAATTTGCACTCCTGGCGGGAAAGAAACCAGTGTGGTGGCTTTAAATAAAATGACAGGTGAAACTGTGTGGCAAAGCGAATGTGTTGGTGGGCCGCGTTCCTATGTTTCTGCAACAGTTTATGAATTTAACGGACTCCGGTTTATTCTGGCGGCAACAGCTTCTCATTTGGTTGCTCTTGAACCCGCTACCGGGAAAGTAGCCTGGACATACCAGTATTGGAAACCGGTAAAATGGAAGTGGCAGGATAATGGTTTAATTTGGGCAAATACGCCTACTTTTAAAGACAATCAAATCTTCCTTTCTATGGGATACGATTATCCGGCAGTAATGCTTACGATGGACTCCACCGGAACTTCTGTTTCCGAAAAATTTATTGATCATACACTGGATAACCATATTGGCGGATTGGTGCTTTACGATGGGTATGTATATGGCTCGAACTGGTATAATAATTCGAACGGGCGCTGGGTATGCATGAAATGGGATAATGGTGAAATAAAATATGTGGCCGATTGGGATACAAAAGGCCCGATTGTTATGGCCGATGGCTTGCTATATTGTTACAACGAACGTGGGAACGTCGCTTTGGTAAAACCAGATCCTGATAGTTTTAATATTATCAGCGAATTCAGAATAAAAAAAGGTTCAGGCCCCCATTGGGCTCATCCGTTTATTGCTGATGGAAAACTATTTATGCGACACGGAGACGTGTTGATGGTTTATGATATTAAGCAGAAATAACAAGATTCTTCAAAAAGGAAGAATCGCATTGAAATTAAATTTTTAAATTTCAGAATAGGGAGAGATAACTCAGTATTTGCTTCTCACAACTATCGACTAAATGAATACTAAACGAACCATAAATATTATACTTCTGACCTCTTGCTTTGTTGGCATTGTGCTTATTTTTTGGTGGTTACGAAAAGACCCAACCAAAGAGTTTTCGGTAAGTGAAGCCGGAGCAGACAATCGTGGGGGAGGTGACTCTGTACAGGTGGTTAATATCGGTGAAATATTTCATCAATATAATACGGACTACACAGAATTAAATGAAACCTGGCCTCGCTTCAGGGGGGCTTATTTTGATAATATTTCGAAGTCGCCGGTAAAATTAATCGACAAATTTGGTGCTGAAGGACCAAAAATTTTATGGAGTGTTGAGTTGGGGGAAGGCCATTCCGGAGCTGCTATATACAAAGGCCTGGCTTATGTTCTCGATTATGATGAGGAAAAGCGTGCAGATATGTTACGTTGTTTTTCGGTTGTGGATGGAAAAGAAATGTGGACACGTGGTTATCGCCTGAATATTAAACGAAACCATGGAATGTCGCGAACAATTCCAGCAGTTACAGAAGATTATATTTTAACGATGGGGCCGATGTGTCAGGTCATGTGTCTCGACCGTACTACGGGAGATATGCGCTGGGGGATTGATGTAGCCAAAGACTATGAATCGGAGATTCCGCTTTGGTACACAGGACAGTGCCCGTTAATTGACGATGGAAAAGCAATTATTGCGACCGGAGGAAAATCTTTGCTGATTGCTGTTGATTGCGAAACGGGTGAAAAGTTATGGGAAACACCCAATCCAAATAATTGGTTAATGTCGCATTCATCGGTTATGCCTTTTACTTTCGGCGGAAGGAAGATGTATGTTTATAGCGCAGTTGGAGGTTTGGTTGGCGTGGCTGCCGATGGCGGTGATGCCGGAAAAATTTTGTGGGAAACACCAGCATGGAATCACTCGGTGGTAGCTCCTTCTCCGGTTTGTATGCCTGATGGCAAAATTTTTATGACAGCAGGCTACGGTGCAGGAAGTATGATGTTGCAACTTACGGCAAACAATGGTAGTTTTTCCATTGAGCCGCTTTATGAATATGCGCCAAAAGACGGGTTGGCCTGTGAGCAACAAACTGCTATTTACTGGAACAAACATTTATTTGGCATTTTACCCAAAGACGGAGGTGTGCTTCGTAATCAGCTGGTTTGTGTAGATCCTGCCGACTCGCGAAAGGTAGTTTGGTCGAGTGGAAAAGAAGCACGTTTTGGTTTGGGGCCCTATTTTATTGCAGATAACAAAATGTTTGTGCTAAGCGACGATGGTGTGTTGACCATTATTCGTCCGGGCACCGAAAAATATATTCAACTCGATCAGGCAAAGATTATTGAAAATGCACATGATGCGTGGGCGCCTTTTGCTCTTGCCGATGGCTATTTAATTATGAGGGATTCAAAAACAATGGTTTGTATCGATTTGAATATGTGAAAAACTGAAAAATTGTAAAATGGATAAATTGAAGAATTTTTGGATTAATTTATTTTGAAAACTGAAGAATTGAGTCTGAAAACCTGAGTATCTAATAATCTAAAGAATGAAGAATAAAGGAATCGTTATTTTTCTTATAATCCTCGCAGTGGTGATTGTTGCAGTTATTGCAATTGATTACAACTCTGAACGTCCGAATAAAAGTGAGGCTAATCCTTATGTGTACGATATCGATGAATTTAAGAATGTAGCTCCTGAGTTAATTAAATACAAGGAAACGAAGAACTTTAAAATTGGTTTTGAGAACCCGACAGGAATTGCTATCAACAATGATAAAATTTATGTTACCGGAGATAAAAGTCTCAAAGTAATTGATCTTTCAGGAAAACTACTCAACGAGATAGCTATTGATGGAGAACCAAAAACGGTGGAAGCCACAAGCAACAAAATCTTTGTGGCGCTGGAAAAACAAGTTCTTGTTTTTTCTACAGATGGAGAAAAGTTGACGGAGTGGGACTTAACCAATGACAATTCTTTTATTACAGCAATTGCAGCATTCGAGGGAAATATTTTTGTAGCTGACGCCGGGATGCGAAAAATACTTCGGTTTTCGGAAGACGGTAAACGGCAGAATGAATTTGAAGGTAAAAAAGGAGATGAAACCGTTCACGGATTTATCGTTCCAAGTCCGTATTTCGATATTGATATAACACAGTACGGAGAACTTTGGGTCGTAAATCCGGGGATGCATTCTTTGGAAAATTATACATTCGATGGAGAAATGCGGGGTTTTTGGGAAAATATAACAATGAAAACCGAAGGATTCAGCGGATGTTGTAATCCGGCGCATTTTACTTTTCTCGAAGATGGAAGTTTTGTTACCAGCGAAAAAGGATTAGTCAGAGTAAAAGTATATAAACCATCAGGTGAATTTGATTGCGTGGTTGCTTCGCCAACAAAGTTTAAGGATGAAGGAGAAGCGCCCGATGTAGCAGTGGATAGCTCGGGAAACATCTATGCACTCGACTTTGATAAAAAGATGATACGTGTTTTTGAATTAAAATAATATGTGTGTTTTACCACAGAGAGCACTGAACTTGCACAGAAAATATAGATTGATAAAAACTCCGTAGGAGTTTGATTATAGTAAGGTGCCTCCACGCCCGTAATCTGGAAAACTGGCGTTTCATGCACCGCATACAGAAAAGTTAATTAAAGAGATGAACCGTAAAGAATTTTTTAAAACAGGCGGACGAATTTTACTACTCGGCGGAATAACAGCTTCCGCAGGCTACCTCATTGCAAATAAAAAGGTAACCACTGATTGTCGCATTTCCCCAGCCTGCAAAAGTTGCGGCATTTATACCGATTGTATAAATCCCGAAACAAAAAAAGAAAGAGAAAACTCCGTAGGAGTTTGATTATAGTAAGACGATAGAAACCACAATATGGGAAAAAACAATAAATCAAAAAACCGGAGAGAGTTTCTGCAAAGCGGAGTCCGGCTGTCGCTTGCTCTTGCATTGGGTGGCGTTAGTGGTATTTCACTCAGCAAGGCAATAACCGACGATTATGTTTGGCAAATCGATCCATTCTTATGCACACAATGCGGACGCTGTGCTACTGAGTGTGTGATGAATCCATCGGCAGTGAAATGCGTTCATGCATATCAATTGTGTGGTTATTGCGATTTGTGTGGAGGCTATTTAAAACCCGATTCAAACGCACGAACAACTGCGGCCGAAAATCAGCTTTGCCCCACCGCAGCCATCGAGCGCAAATATATAGAGGAACCCTATTTTGAATATGTTATTAACGAAGATTTATGTATCGGTTGTGCCAAGTGTGTTAAAGGCTGCACTTCCTTTGGAAACGGTTCTTTACATCTTCAGATTATTCACGATATCTGCCTGAATTGCAACGAATGTTCCATCGCGCGAAATTGTCCGTCGGATGCAATTAAGCGGGTGAAAGCGAGTGAAGCCTACAATATTAAAGGCAACTGGACAAAACCAACAACTTAATTAGTAGTATTAACGAATAGATGAACGAAATAATCGAAATAGAATTTAGTAGTAAGCAGAAAATTACATGTAATAATGCATTTGTCAGTTGTCTGTCTACATTGCAGACTGCAAACTGTGACAGGAAACTTGCTGTTTTGAAATACACAAGGTTTGCAATATTCTCTTTTGCTTTTTTATTTCTCACTTTTGCCTTGTCCGCACAGCAACAACGCTTCCCAAAGCCGGAATTTGATTCTGGGTACTCGCAGCCAAATACAATTACGCCGGAGCCACGAGCTTTACAACTCGAATATTTCGATGTAATAGTTTTGATAATTGTGCTTGCACTGGCGTCTTATTTTGCTATAAAAAAACGTTCGCGTTATGGAATTTTGGGGCTTTCCATTTTTTCACTCATGTATTTTGGGTTTTACCGAAATGGATGTATCTGTTCCATTGGAGCGATTCAAAATGTAACTTTGTCATTTTTCGATGCAAATTATGCCATCTCAATTACGGCACTACTGTTTTTTATTTTACCATTGATTTTTACCCTGTTTTTTGGCCGGACATTTTGTGCAGGTGCTTGTCCACTGGGGGCCATTCAGGATTTGATTGTTGTAAAACCTTTGAGTTTGCCAAAGTGGTTAAACAAAACACTGGGCTTATTTCCCTATATTTATTTGGCGCTGGCTGTGTTGTTTGCAGCTACCGGAACCGATTTTATAATTTGTCGTTACGATCCTTTTGTGGGAATTTTCAGGATGGATGCCAGGTTTTTAATGATTGTGCTTGGTATTGCTTTCTTACTGATGGGAATGTTTGTGGCTCGTCCGTATTGTCGCTTTCTTTGCCCTTATGGTGTTTTGCTGAGCTGGATGTCTCGATTTTCCAAATGGCATCTTTCCATCACACCGTCAAAATGTATTCAGTGTAAACTGTGTTCGCATTCCTGTCCATTTGACGCTATCGATTTTCCAACCAATGAAAAGGAGGTGGTAAAATCAGGATTGGGCCCAAAACGATTTATAACCTATGCCCTAATAATTCCTTTATGGATTGCAGCAGGAGTATTTGTTGGTGCAAAATCACACACATTTCTTGCCAAAGCAAATCCCGATGTTTATTTGGCTGAATTATTGATTTTTCATCCGGAAGTGAAAGAGGATCCCGATAATATCGATGTACAAACATTTATGTCATCAGGTAAAACAATGGAAACTTTGGTTCAGGAGGCCGAAATTGTTCAGCATAAATTTTATATCGGAAGTATGATTGCCGGCGGTTTTATTGGTTTGGTAATAGGAATGACATTGCTAAATACGGTGGTTTTCCGTAAGCGTCAGGATTATGAACCACACAAAGGAAATTGTTTCAGTTGCGGGCGCTGTATGGATTATTGTCCGGTTGAAAAATAAAAGCCTTCCCAAACTCTCAAATGGAGGGGAATAAAAGATGGGTTTGTTGGGAGAAAGTTGAAATAATGAAACGAAGAGAACTCCGAAGGGGGTTGATTATAATAACTCCGGGTTTTAACCCGGAGCGGAACTCCGCAGGAGTTCAACAAAAATAGCCCGGAGTTTTTACTCCGGGAAAATGAGCAAGGTGAATAGAAGGCGCATCCACGACCGTTAAATTAAAAAAACGGGTAACCATGCGCCACAAACGAGAAAGATACAGACAGGAATTATTACAATAAACGAGAAAGAAAAAACTCCGAAGGAGTTTGATTATAGTAAAAACGGAACCAGGATTGAAAAGGAATCAATATAACTATGGATATAAAAGATAAAATCAAGCTATCGCAAAACATTGCTGTCATCTCAGGCATTTTTTGTATAACAGTAGCTTTGTTGTTGTTACTCAATTTTTGGCAAATGTCGAAAAACGATCCAACCGATAGCAAAGTAATTGGTGCGTTGGTAGAACGTTTAAAACAGGAGCCCAACAATGACGAGTTGAAAGTAGAAATCCGAAACTTCGATTTACTTGCACGGAAAGCCTATTTTAACAGTCGATGGCAGGTCAAAACAGGAGCTTACCTTTTGCTATTTGGAGCGATTGTTATGGCGGTTGCACTTCGGTTTTATTATTCATTAAAATCAAAAATTGAGCAGCCTGATACGCAGCATGAGAATGAAATTGCAAGTCGTATTTTGGCGCAGAAGGGAATCATAATCGTTGGCGCAGCGGTTTTAGTTCTGGCGTTTGGCGCATCTTTTATTACGGTAAATCATTTAAAATATTACGATGTAAATGCCAATGTCGCTAAAGCCTCGTCTCCGGAGGAGGAACCTATCCAGGTTATTGAAGTAGGAGAAAATCCAACATCAACAACAACAGAAATAGTGGCGGCTGATGGTACGAGTAATGAAGTTGAAGAGAAAACTATTGCAGAGGAGGAGACTTCTCCAATAGAAAAAACAGTTGCAGAAGTGGTTTCGAAGGAAGAACCCAAATCTTCAGGCTCTCAACCACAAGCAGAAGATAAAAAAGCTGCTACTCCTGCTAAAAGTTCTTTTGCGACAGATGTTAAAAATAATTCAAATTCATTTCGTGGGCCGTTTAGCCAAGGAGCGAGTTTCGCTAAAGATATTCCAACCGAATGGAACGGAGCAAATGGAACAAACGTCTTATGGAAGACAGCGGTTCCTAAAAAAGGATTCAATTCACCCATAATTTGGGGCGATAAAATATTTCTTGGAGGCGCTGACGCAGCGAGCAGAGAAGTCTATTGTTTTAATCGTGCCGACGGGAAATTACTTTGGACTGGAAAAGCGGATAATATTCAAGGTTCACCTTCTTCTCCGCCAAGAGTTACTGAAGATACAGGGCTTTCTGCCCCGAGCTTGACAACCGATGGAAAATATGTTTTTGCCATTTTCGCTACCGGCGATGTAATTGCTTTTGATATGAATGGGAAACGGGTTTGGGCTAAAAACCTGGGAGTTCCTGATAATCATTATGGACATTCCTCTTCATTGATTACCTGGGCCAACAAGTTGTTTATTCAGTACGATACAAACAAAGGTGGAAAAGTAATGGCATTGGATGTGGCCACCGGAAATCCGGTTTGGGAAACCGTTCGCAAGTGTAAAATATCGTGGGCAAGTCCGGTGTTGGCTGAAGTTGATGGAAAATACCAGTTAGTTTTAACGGCCGATCCAATTGTGGCAGGCTACGATGTGGAGACGGGAAAAGAATTGTGGTCGGTAGAATGTATGATGGGCGAGGTTGGACCTTCTGTTGGCTATTCTGACGGAATTGTTGTGGCTGCTAACGAATACGCACGGATGGTTGCCATTGATATTCGAACAGGCACAACATTGTGGGAAAACGACGAATATTTACCGGAGGCATCAAGTCCGTTAGCTTACAATGGACTTCTGTTCATTGCTACCAGTTATGGAGTTCTGGTTTGCTATGATTTGAAAACCGGAGAGCAATATTGGGAGCACGATGTGGGTACAACCCTGTATTCGTCGCCTGTTTTTGCCGATGGAAAACTGTTTATGATGGATAATGATGGAGTAACACAGGTATATGAATTTTCAAAAGAAATGAAGCTTCTCAGCGAAAATGATTTGGGTGAAAATTCCGGGCAAACTCCGGCATTTAAAGATGGGCATATTTATATTCGTGGTGAGAGCAATTTGTATTGTATAGGGAAATAAACTCCGTAGGAGTTTGATTTTAGTAACCCGGGGGGAAAAATGAGCAACGCGAATAAAAGGCGCATCCACACCTGCAGAATTGAAAATGAGAGAACCATGCGCCGCACAATAAGAATATTGACTAAAGTGACGACAAAAAGTCAACAGCACTTTACAAAAACGATATGACAAATAGTTTTCAAAATATTGACCAGTTAATTGAAGAAAAAGGCTCCACGAAAAAGAGCCTGATACCGATTTTACAGGCTATTCAAAAGGAATACAATTACCTGCCGGAGGATGTACTTCGCCGTGTTGCAGAAAAAACATCGATTACGGCAGCGGAGATAATTGGTGTAGCGAGTTTTTATTCTCAATTCAGGCTGCAACCGGTGGGCGAGCACATGATTAAAGTGTGCGTTGGAACAGCTTGCCATGTGAAAGGAGCTGTTCAGGTGTACGATGCTTTTCGCCGTGAATTCAAATTGCCGGAAGGAATAAACACGGAAGAATCAGGGAAATATACGCTCGAAAAAGTGAGTTGTCTGGGCTGTTGTACTTTGGCGCCTGTTGTTCAAATTGATAATATTACTTACGGTCATGTTTCTACCGACCAGGTGGGGCAGATTATTTCTGATTTTGAAAATCAAAGTGGTAGGAAAGATTCCAAAAAGGCCCGCCGTGCTGACGGTTCTGAAATAAAGGGTGAAATACGAATTGGGCTCGGCTCGTGTTGTGTTGCCAGTGGTAGTGAGGAAATTCGAAAAGAAGTAGAAAATGTTGTCAACGAAAGTGGCTTGCGCGTAAAATTGAAACACGTAGGTTGCGTGGGAATGTGCCATCAGGTGCCGCTGGTTGAAGTGGTTCCCAATGAGGGAGAGCCAACTTTATATGCGAAAGTGAAGCCGGAGGATGTGAAAAATATTGTGGAATCTCATTTTGAAGCGCCCGGATTTTTCACCAAAACTAAAAATAAATTACTGCATTTGGTCGAGGATATTCAAACCGACCGCAACTGGGATGGTATTGAACGTTATGAAATTAGTATGCGCGAAAAGCCGGTGGCTTCATTTCTGGGTAAACAGATTCCTATTGCTACGGAATACCGTGGAATGATAAATCCGCTGGATATTAATGAATACAAAAAACGAGGTGGTTTTTCAGCCTTGCAAAAAGTGCTGGAATCCATGTCTCCCGATGAGGTGATTTCCGAAGTGAAAAACAGTGGAATTCGTGGTCGTGGCGGCGCCGGCTTCCCAACCGGAATCAAGTGGGAGATGGTAAAAAAACAAAAAAGCGAAATCAAATACCTCATTTGTAATGGAGATGAAGGCGATCCCGGCGCTTTTATGGATCGAATGTTATTGGAGTCGTATCCTTACCGCGTGATTGAAGGGATTCTGATTGGCGCGTTTGCTGCTGAAATTAGTCACGGGTATTTTTATATTCGGGCTGAATATCCTTTGGCGGTAAAACGGGTTAGTGAGGCGTTGGAAATTTGTGAAGAAAATAATCTGCTGGGTGAAAATATTCTGGGAACAGGATTCAATTTCGACCTGAAAATTTACGAAGGGGCCGGTGCATTTGTTTGCGGAGAAGAATCGGCTTTAATGGCATCGATTGAAGGGAAACGCGGATTTCCAAGAATTCGTCCGCCATTTCCTGCAGAAAGCGGGTTGTGGGGATTTCCGACCTTGGTAAATAACACCGAAACCTTTGCCCAGATTTCCTATATTTTACGTGAAGGTTCCGAAAAATTTGCATCAATAGGTGTTGGTAAAAGTACCGGAACAAAAGTTTTTGCACTGGCAGGGAAAGTGGCTCGTGGTGGTTTGATTGAAGTTCCTATGGGAATTACTATCAAACAAGTGATTGAAGAAATTGGCGGTGGAATTGCCAACGGCAGAAAGTTTAAGGCGGTGCAAATTGGCGGTCCTTCAGGCGGTTGTATTCCTGCTGAATATGCAGATACGCCAATCAATTATGAGTCGTTAAGTGAGAAGGGAGCGATGATGGGCTCCGGAGGTTTAGTTGTGCTCGACGATACCGATTGTATGGTTGATATTGCCCGTTATTTTTTGTCGTTTACGCAGGAAGAATCGTGCGGAAAATGTACGTTCTGCCGTGTGGGAACAAAACGAATGCTCGACATTCTGGATAATATTACAAAAGGAAAAGGCAAACAAGGAGATATCGAAGAACTGGAGAAACTGGCAGAGTGGACAAAAAAAGGAAGTTTGTGCGGACTCGGAAAAACAGCGCCAAATCCGGTGTTGAGTACCTTGAAATATTTTAGAGAAGAGTACGAGGCGCACATCAATGGAGTTTGTCCAACCGGAAAATGCACGGAGCTGATAACTTATTCAGTAAATGATAATTGTATTGGTTGCACGAAATGTGTACAAAAATGCCCGGTGGACGCAATTCCGTTTACGCCACATGAAAAACACAGCATAGATACGGAATTGTGTATTAAATGCGACTCCTGTCGAGCTGCTTGCCCGGTAGATGCGATTGATGTGACGTAGTTCAGAGTTTAAGGTTTAAAGTTCAGAGCTGTCATCCTGAGCGGAGTCGAAGGATGCTGTAGTTTTAGTTCGATGTTTAGCAAAAATAGATTTAAGCAGGAGTGGGTTTAGGAGGTTCAATATTAGATATGATTGTTTCCCTGAAAAATAATTCAAACTTGAGGAAAAGGGAAAGTATTTTTGATGGGAATAAATCTAATAATGTTCTAAACTCAAAACACCGGCTTATTTTTAAGAAAGTATCAAAAGTAGAATTAGAAAGAATTAAACAACAGAATGAGAGAGAGTATAAAAATTGCAGGAAGAGAAGATTGGTTACAAATATTATAATTTCAGTTATCATTTTTGTTCCTGCTATTTGGATATTTTCTAATTTCTTAAATGAGTCGAAAAGGAAGGAAAAGCAAAATAATATAAATTGGGAAACCACCCAGTTGAAGAAGAAGTTTGAAAAGGAAGAGCAAGTAAGATATTTCTTAAATAGTGGGTACAAGTGGTTTAGTGAGAAGAACTATAAAAATGCAAAGATTCAGTTTTACAAAGCATACGAATTAAATAATAATGATTTTCAAATAGATTTAGCAAATTCGAAAGCCTATATTTTCGATTGTATTGAAAATAACGTTTCGTGCGATAAAGCTGAAGAACTAATAAAAGGTTTAATAAGTAAATATGAAAAGAAGGAAGAGGTTCTCGAATTGCAGGAATTATTTTTAAATAACCAAAACCATTGAATGTCAGACTCGAAACTAAAAATGATAACACTTAAAATAAATAACACAAAAATTCAGGTAGAAGAAGGAACTTCGGTGATGAAAGCAGCACAGAAAATGGGCATTGATATTCCTAATTTGTGCTGGCACGATGAACTGGAGCATTTTACTTCCTGTATGTTGTGTTTGGTTAAAGATGAAAAAAACGGAAGGCTGTTTCCTTCCTGTTCGGTAAAAGCAACGGAAGGTTTGGAAATTATTACGGACGATGCGGAGATTAAAGAAGCGCGTCAAACAGCACTTGAACTTTTGTTGAGCGAGCATACTGGCGATTGTGAAGCGCCTTGTCAGGTGGCTTGCCCGGCGCATATGAATATTCCGTTGATGAACCGATTGATTGCTGCCGGGAAGTTTGATGAGTCGCTGGAAGTTGTGAAACGCGACATCGCTTTGCCTGCGGTTTTGGGGCATATTTGTCCGGCACCGTGCGAAGGAGCATGTCATCGGAAAACGGTGGATGAGCCTGTTTCTATTTGTTTGTTGAAACGATTTGTTGGAGAAGAAGGAATAGCGCCTGAAATTAAACCGGCTGGGAAAACCGGGAAAAAAGTTGCTGTTATTGGAGCCGGACCAGCCGGATTAGCTGCCGCTTACTATTTGCAATTAAAAGGCATTCATGTTATTTTATTCGATAAAAATGAAAAAGCAGGTGGTTTGCTGCGAACAGAAATCAATGATGAAATTCTTCCCAAAAATGTGCTGGATAAAGAAATTGAAGTGATTCTAAAGACCGGTGTTGATTTTCAGGGTAGAAAAGAAATCAATGCTGAAGGTTTTGAAATATTAAAAAAGGATTTTGATGCTGTTGTTATTTCAAGCGGAACGGTTTCTGATGAATCGGATAAATTTGGATTGAAATCGACACCCAAAGGAATCATCGCCGATAAAAATTCATATCAAACATATGATAAAAAAGTATTTGCCATAGGAAATGTGTTGCGCTCCTCGCGTTTGGCTGTTCGTTCGGTTGGTCAGGGAAAAGAAGTTGCTTTTTCTGTGATGCAGTATTTAAGTGGTCAGGAACTGAAAGGCGAACCGCGGATGTTTAATTCGCGTTTTGGGAAGTTAGTAGCCAATGAATTTGCTGAATACTTAAAAGAATCGGTAAATGAGAAACGGTCGTTTCCTGAGAAGGGCGGACATTCAGGTTTTTCAAGTGAAGAGGCAATTGAAGAAGCAAAACGTTGTTTACACTGCGATTGCCGTGCCATCGACGATTGTAAATTGCGTATTTATTCCGACTACTATCAGGCAGATCAAAAACGATTTAAGACCAGTGTGCGGCGAAATATCACGAAAGAAATGAATCATGGTTTGGTTGTTTATGAACCGCAAAAATGCATCAAATGTGGTATCTGCGTTCGCCTTACAGAAAAATATACTGAGAAGTTTGGCTTCACATACATCGGTCGTGGTTTTGATGTAGAAATTGGAGTTCCTTTTAACGAAGAGTTGGAACAAGGATTGACTGCAACTGCTGAAAAAGTGGCAAATGCATGCCCAACGGGAGCAATCTCTTTGAAAGACTCATAGAATTTGTCATTTCGAAGGAGGTACGACAGAGGAATCTGTAACTTTAGTACACGATAAACAGATTCCTCATTTCGCTCGGAATGACAAGAAATAGAAGTTCAGAGGATTTAGATTCTGCAGGAGTCAGACAGTTGTTGATGTTTTTGTAACTTGTGTGAGTTAGTAGTAAAAACAGACTCCGCAGGAATCAAACAACAATAGCCGTAGGTGCAACCTACGGTGAAATGAATACGGAAAACCTGAACCCTGAAAGGGTTCAGCAAATAATATGTAATGGCCACATTTACGCAAATATTGTATCAAATTGTGTTTTCAACAAAATATGCTGAAAACACAATGGTACTTAATGAATGTGAAAAATTGTACCGCTATATATGGGGAGTCCTGAAAAATAAAAAATGTGTTTTATATCGATTAAACGGAACAGAAAATCATTTGCATATTCTTACACATATTCATCCGTCTGTAGCTGTTTCATCTTTGGTAAAAGACATTAAAGTTTCCTCCTCAGTTTGGATAAAAGAGCAAAATATATTTCCGAATTTTACTGGTTGGCAGGAAGGTTATGGTGCTTTCACTTATCATATTAATCAGAAAAAGATATTAATGAATTACGTGAAGAATCAAAGGGAACATCATCGGGTGAAGACATTTAAGGAAGAATATATGGAGTTGTTAAACGATCATGGAATTGAGTTTGATGAAAAATATTTGTTGTAGTTCAAACTTTTTTGGGTTGTGGTGTGGTTGGTATTTAACCGTAGGTAAAAACCTACGGCTATTATTGTAAAATCCTTTCAGGATTTGTTTAATAGAAATTGTTCGTTAACAGGTAGTTTTGGAACCAAGAAATAATTCAAAACTCTAATATTTTGGGTGTTTAAACTTCGTAAAATAACTCCGAAGGAGTTTAATAAAAGTAGCCGTAGGTAGAACCTACCGGATATGGGAGGTAAGTAGTAATAATAAGAACCCTGAAAGGGTTCAACATAGTTCAGAAATATGATCAAAAAAAATATATACATTACATTTATTTTGTTGATTGCCGGAGGTCAAACTTTTGCCCAATCAAGCAATTCCTGGCCCATTTTTCGCGGTAATCAGCATTTAACCGGCGTTTCGGAAACAACAATTCCCGACAGTCCCAAACTGTTATGGACTTTTCAAACCGGCGATAATATAAAATCGGCACCCGTTGTTGAAGATGGGAAAGTGGTTGTGGGCTCCACCGATGGTTTTGTGTATTGCCTCGATATGAATGGAAAACTCCTTTGGAAATTTGAAACCAATAATGCCATTGAGGCTCCGGCGCTGATTCGCGACGGCTCGGTTTATGTTGGCAATCTGGATGGTATGCTGTATGCACTTGATTTAAAATCGGGTAAGAAATTATGGGAGTACGAGTGCGAAAATCAGATTATCGGGTCACCCAACTGGTGGAGCAATGGAGAATCGACTTTTATTTTTGCCGGGAGTTATGATTTTTATTTGCATTGTGTGGATGCCAAAACCGGAGAATTGAAATGGAAATATGAATCGGATAATTACATCAACGGTGCAGCGGCCAGTGCCAACGGGAAAGCGATGTTTGGAGGCTGCGACGGCTTTTTGCATGTAGTGGATATAGCTACCGGTAAACTCGACGAGAAAATTGATGTGGCTACCTATGTTGCCGGTTCGGTTGCAGTGGAAAATGATAAAGCATACATTGGCGATTATGATGGCCGTTTTTTTCAGGTGGATTTAAAAACCAAAGAAACAAACTGGGTTTGGGAAGACGATAAAACACATTTGCAGTTTATTGCTTCTCCGGCGCTAGTTGACGATAAAGTTTTGACGGCCAATTACAACAAGTTTTTGTATTGTTTCGATAAAAATTCAGGCAAAAAAATTTGGGAATACAATACCGGTCGACAGGTAGAAGCATCTCCGGTAGTTGTAAAAGATAAAGTGATTATTGGTAATATGCGCGGCGATTTGGCAATTGTGAACTTGTTGGATGGGAAATTGGTTTGGAGTTATGAAATCGGCAGTCAGATAATAAGTAATCCTGCCGTTGCTTCAGGGAAGATTTTTGTGGGGGCTTACGATGGAAATGTCTACTGTTTTGGAAAATAATTGTTGACCGAAGGCTTCCAGCATCAAACTTCGGTCTTCTAACACAAAATACGATGAACATCATACAAATCATACCGGGTTCAGGAGGCAGTTTTTATTGTGGAAACTGTCTTCGCGACAGCAAGTATTTTAATGCTTTGCGCGCAGAAGGCCACAAAGTGACCAAAATTCCTATGTACCTGCCTTTGTTTGCCGATGAACACGACATTTCGGAAGTCCCTATTTTTTATGGCGCTATCAGTTTGTACCTGAAACAGGTGTATCCGATTTTTCGGAAGGCGCCGGCGTGGTTGGACAAATTGTTGAATTCAAAACCGATGATGAAAATGGCAGCTTCCATGGCTGGTTCCACGCGGGCCAAAGGATTGGAAGATATGACAGTTTCAATGCTTTTGGGCGAAGATGGCCAGCAAAAGGAAGAGCTTGACCACATGGTAAACTGGATAGCCGAACATTGTCAGCCCGATATTATTCACATATCGAATGCTTTGCTTTTAGGACTTGTCCGCCGTTTGAAAGAAAAAATTGGTGTTCCGGTGCTTTGTACTTTGCAGGATGAAGATGTTTGGATTGACCCCATGCAACCTAAGTTTCAGAAGAAAATTTGGGATTTGATGCACGAGCGGGCAGGAGATGTGGATATGCTGGTTTCTGTGAGTGATTTTTTTGCCGGTGTTATGAAACAGCGCATGAATTTACCGGATGAGAAGGTAACAACCATTCATCTGGGAGTAGATGTGGAGGATTATCAATATATTTCAACAAAGAAAAAAGAACGGAATGTTGGTTATATTTCGCGGATGTGCCATAAAGATGGTTTTGATATTGTGGTAGATGCGTTTATTGAATTAAAAAAACAACCCGGTTTTGAGGATGTGAAATTGATTGCCACAGGCGGTTCGACAGGTGATGATACAAAATTTAATAAAGAACAAAGGCGTAAACTAAAAGACAATAATTTGCTGGATTCGTTTGAAATTATACCCGATTTTGAAGGCAGTGAAGTAAATGATTTTTTCAAAAGAGTTTCACTGGTTTCGGTACCTGTGCGGATTGGAGAAGCATTTGGAATGTACATGATTGAATCGATGGCTTCCGGTGTTCCTATCGTGCAACCAGCTTTGGGTGCATTTCCCGAAATTGTTGAACTCTCTGGCGGAGGCGTTAACTACATGCCGAATACACCGCAAAAGCTGAGTGAAACCTGGGCTGAGTTATTATCGTATCCGGATAAACTGGAAGAATTGAGCAAAAATGGTTACGAGGGAGTAACTAAAAAGTTCAATATTCACAATCACGCAAAAGAAATTATAACTTTATACGAAAGTCTGAAGAAATAAATTTCTGCGAAAACTCTGTGCCCTCAGTGGTTTATTTTTTGAACACAGAGAACACAGAGAAGTCACGGAGGAACACAGGAAAAAAATGCTACTACAACTACAAAACATAACAAAAGGATACGGTGAACCTGGAACACACAGTTACCGGCCGGTTCTGAAAGATTTGAATTTTGAATTAACAGAGGGAGAGAAAGTGTCCATTGTTGGGCCAAGTGGTTCGGGAAAAACGACTTTGCTAAATTTAATCGGAGCGCTCGACCAGCCAGAGGCTGGCAAGATTTTTTTTCAAGGGAAAGAAATTACAGGGTATTCAAAAACGGAACTGGCAACGTTTCGGAACAAACATCTTGGTTTTGTTTTTCAGATGCACCATTTAATGCCACAGCTTAGTTTGTGGGAGAATGTATTGCTACCGCTTTTGCCACAGGGAAATAAAATCTCAAAAGAGCAAAAGGAATGGGCAGAGTATTTGATTAAAAAAGTTGGGATCTGGGAACAGCGCAATCAAAAACCATCGGAAATGTCAGGAGGTGAGTGTCAGCGAACGGCGGTTGTTCGTGCATTAATCAACAAACCAAGATTAATCCTGGCCGACGAACCAACCGGCGCACTCGATGAAGAAAATGCCACTGCCTTAACCGATTTGCTAAAGCAGTTAAGTGACGATGAAGGTGTTACTCTGGTAACAGTAACACACTCGTCGGTTTTGGCCGAACAGATGGACAAAAAGTTTACAATACGAAAAGGTAATTTGGAATAGGAATTTTCTCCCCTCAACGAGGGAGTGCGGCGAAACCGGTAGGAGTGACAGATTATGACCAAACTTCAATATATAATAAAAACATTCTTTCATTATTTTAAAGCCAACTTACTGGTAGCTTTGGGAGTGGTAGTAAGCACCATGGTATTAACCGGTTCGCTCATTATTGGCGATTCTGTACGCTATAGTCTGGAACAATCTACGTTTTTCCGGCTCGGAAATACAACGCATCTGGTAACGGTAGTCGAACGTTATTTCCGGCAGGAAATGGCTGCCGAAATAGAAGCGGACAACATTCAAATGGAAGCGGCCCCGGTTTTATTACTGGAAGGTGTGGCTGTGGCAGATGGTGGTCAGCGACGGGCTAACAAAGTGCAGGTGGTTGGTGTTGACAAGTCTTTCAAAAAGATCTCGAATACCACTGTTTTTTCTGAATTGCAGAATAATGAAATTGCGATTAGTCTGAATTTGGCAGAACGCCTAGAAGTAAAGGAAGGCGATAATTTGTTGGTTCGTATAAAAAAGGCAAGCCTCGTTCCGATGAATGCTCCTTTTATTTCAGCCGAAGAAACCAGTGTTTCTCTTCGCGCAACTATAAAAAAAGTGGTTACGAAAGAGGAGTTGGGAAGATTTAGTTTGAAAAACTCACAGACGGCACCTTATAATATTTTTCTGTCTATTGAACGATTGAATCAGTTGATGGATTTCAAAGGCAAGGCCAATCAAATTTTAATTGTAACAAAGCTTGAAAATAACGACGTGTTGCAGTCGGTAAAAGATTGTTTAACGCCTGAAGATGCCGGATTAAAGTTGAAAGATATTGAAGCGACAGATGAGGTTGAGGTTTCAACGGAGCGTGTCTTTATGGAAGATAAAGTGGCGGAAATGCTTCGGAAATTGCCAACGGCTCAGCCCATGTTAACTTACTTTGTGAACGACATCTCGTTGCTCAAAAACCAAGGCTCAAAGCCTAAGGCTGGTATTCCCTATTCCTTTGTCTCTACTCTTGATGGTGGTTTGGGTGAAAATGAGATTATTTTAAATCAGTGGGCAGCTAATGAATTGGAAGCTCTGGTTGGTGATTCCATTCAATTGACTTATTGGCAAATTGGACCTTTGCGAAAGTTGATAGAGAAAAAGACAGATTTTATTTTGTCGAAGATTGTTCCTATGGTTCCGGGGTGGGCAGACAGCACGAGGATGCCAAATTTGCCCGGACTTTCCGATGCAGGGCATTGCCGCGAGTGGGAAGCCGGCGTTCCTATAAAATTAGACGCCATTCGCGATAAAGATGAAAAATATTGGGACGATTATAAAGGTGCTCCCAAAGCCTACATTTCGTTAGACCAAGCAACCGAAATTTGGTCGAACCGGTTTGGAAATTATACCGCAGTGCGCTATTCAGCCAATGTTTTTAATGAAGCGGATTATAAGAAAGTTTTTGCTGAGAATATTACTCCTGCCGATTTGGGAATGGCGGTGGAGCCAATTCGGGAAAAAGGCGTGAGTGCGGCTAGAAATGGAACTGATTTTAGCGGTCTTTTTATCGGATTGAGCTTCTTTTTGCTTGTTGCCGGAATTGTGCTTACTTCACTTTTATTCCGCTTAAATCTGGAAACGCGTTCTACACAGGTTGGTTTGCTGGATGCCCTCGGCTTTAAACAAAAGCAAGTGCGTGGTTTTTATCTTTGGGAAGGCTTTGTTGTTGCTTTGTTTGGTGGAATTTTAGGAATAATTGCGTCTGTTTTTTACACGCAGTTGGTTTTTAAAATTTTGAATACACTGTGGTTTGATATTGTTCGCACCGATGTGTTGCTGATTAAGATTTATCCGACAACAGTTGTTCTTGGATTGGTAATTAGTTTGCTGGTGTCGCTGGCTGCCATATTTATTTCGGTATCCCGTTTTCAGAAACAAAAAACAGCTGAACTTCAGAAACAAGCATCGGTAGAAAAAAATAAAATAAAGGAACAAGTTTGGAATGCAATCATGTTTGTAACACTGATTGTTTCAGTGGCCATTTTTATTTATCAGGTTTTCTTTTCCAAGCAAATGGATTCCTCCTTGTTTTTTATTATTGGAGGCTTACTGTTGATTGGTTTGATGCTGTTATTCCGGCGTTTTATTATCAGGCTGGAAAACCGGAAAAAGAATGAACTTGGTTTGGGGAGGCTGGCGCAACTTAATCTTTCAAGAAATAAAGGACGTTCTTTAACGGTTGTGATTTTGTTTGCGCTGGGAACTTTTATTGTGATTTCTACGGGTTCGTATAAAATGGATTTGTTTGCTAATGCGCAAAAAAAATCAAGCGGAACGGGTGGATTTCTTTATTTTGCGGAAACAACCATGCCTGTCTTATTCGATTTGAACAATCAGGAAAAGCGGGCGGAAGAAGGTATTTTTGAAGAATTTAATGCCGTGCAGTTACGAAAAGTGGAAGGAGACGATGCCAGTTGTTTGAACCTTAATCGAATTTCGCAACCTGCAATTTTAGGGGTGGATGCAGAAGCTTTGCAGGGACGTTTTTCTTTTGCCGCAAAAATGAAAGAATTGGGAGACAAGGATCCCTGGCAGGTGCTGAACCAAACCTTTGATGACGGAACCATCCCTGCCATTGCAGATCAAACCGTAATTCAGTGGGGACTTGGCAAAAAAGTGGGCGATGTGCTTTTTTATCAAAATGAATTGGGCGACACACTGCGTTTGAAACTGATTGCCGGAACAACACCATCTATTTTTCAGGGATATGTAATTATTGGCAATCAGAATTTTTTGAAAAATTATCCGGGCAATAGTGGTTCGCACATCTTTCTCATTGATGGCAAACCGGAAGATGAACAAAAAATAGGAGAGGAGCTGCAATCGGTCTTCCGTGATTATGGTTGGGAGATGGAATCGACAGCTAAACGTCTGGTCGAATTTTATTCGGTAACGAACACATATCTTTCCATTTTTCTGGCGTTAGGAGCGTTGGGGTTAATTCTTGGAACCATCGGGTTGGCAGTAATTCTGGCACGTACACTGCTGGAACGCCGCCGTGAAATTTCGGTGATGCAGGCCATTGGTTTTAACAACAAACCCATTTTCAAAATTATAACAACTGAATATTTGATTTTGCTCGTTACAGGAGTAATCATCGGATTTATAACTGCAGTGGTAGCTACACTTCCGGCATTTTTATCGACCAATTCCGATGCATCATTTAGCACTGTTGCTTTGGTAACCATTTTAATTTTAGTAAATGGTTTCCTCTGGATTTTTGGACTGACCTGGATTTCCCTCCAAAAGAAAACGTTGGTAACCGGATTGAGAGTGGAGTAGTTTTTAACCTGAACCGTGAATTACACTATCCGCCCAATCGTCCGGAATTTCTTTAACAGCTTGCGTAAGTTTGTCGCCCCAAAGGTGAGAAATTTCTGAAAGATCTTTCTCTTCAAAACGCTTTACAATTAAATTTGGGCTTCCTGCCGGGTAAACAATTACATCAATGGGAAACCCAACGTCGTTGGCCGAAACCCGTGTTGAATCGAACGAAAGAAAGCCGGTTTTTAGGGCAAAGCGAATACTCGACTCTTCGTAATTTAGCGTACGTCGTAAGACAGGTGTTCCATAACCGGAATTACCGATAATGGTAAAAGGATAACCTTTTCCAATTTTAATCCAGTTTCCCTGCGGATACAAAAGGTACAATTTCTGTTCGCTGTCGCCATTCATCTGGCCGCCAATAATAGTATTGATACTGAATTCAATCCCACTCTCTTCCAGCATTTTTTTATCCTCTTTGGCAACGCGCTTAATTTGTTCACCCAGCGCATTCACTACCTGGTGCATTCGGGTCATGTCCTTTAACTTTTCTTCCATTATTTCAGAAAAATAAGTCAGCGTTTTGTCGCGCACCGAACGCAACCCCGAAGTCATTAAAAAAATATGGTAGTTATCCTTTTGGTACAATTTATATTTTTTTGCTGTCATAGCCTGGTTGCCTGATGTAATGCGAGTGTCGGCCAGCGCTACCAACCCTTCTTTTAAACGTATGCCTAAACAATATGTCATTGATTTAATGCTTTATTTTGTTCTTCAACCAAAACATGATAATTGGTTTGGTTAGACCCTTGTCCTTTTATAATCCCTTTTAACGTGGAACAATCGTTAAAGTCGATGCCATGCGCAATTTTTATGTAATGATGATCTTCCAGCAGATTATTGGTGGGATCAAAACCAATCCAGCCGGCTCCCGGAATTAAAACTTCAACCCATGCATGAACAGCCCCAGTTCCAACGGCATTTTCACCCGGATTTAAATAACCGCTTACATATCGTGCCGGGATATTATTCTTATGCAAAATGGCAAGCATCAGGTGCGCAAAATCCTGACAAACGCCGCGCTTTTCTATAATTGTTTTCTGAATTAAACGGTGCGGATCATTTACTGAACTGTCGTATTCCAGTTCATCGTGAACAAACGAATTCGTTTTCTGCGCAAATTCAAAAATCGCCTCGTTTTCTGCTTTTGCGGGAAATTCAAAACCTTCCGGAATCCGGATGTGTCCGCCAGTTCCTAAAAATAGGTAATTGTCAATTTTAAAATCTTCAGAAGATAAAATCAATTGTTCTTCGTCCAATGGCAAATGCGTAATTTCAAAAGGATTTACTTCATCTTTTTGAACCGAAGCATTTAAGGTAAAAGAAAAATTGCCTTTCATATCTTTTAACCGGAACCGAAGAAACTCAAATCCATAAAAGTTTTCACCTTTATAAAAAGGAAAATTTGGATTGTGTTCAAAAGAAATAGCATTGATTTTTTGATTAGGAAGCAGAGCAGGGAATACCAAAAATTCAAGTACCGCCTCGTGAATGAATTGTGAATATTCATTCGTTGTGTGATAAGTAATCTGATAGGTTGGCATTCTTATTTAAAATATTCTTCTGAAATCAGGTTGCTAATTAAGTAAATTTTTGATAACAATTCTTCCAGGAAATCAGCTAAATTATCATTAATTTCATCAACATCGAGATATTGCAGCGGTGAGATTATTTTGGCCACTTTATAATAAATGTTGTTTTTGTCTTTCTTATATACGGGTGAAATTTTGCCTAAAAAATCAAGTGCTGTGTTTAACCGGTTTATAACTGAACGTGGGAAAAGCGGATTAAATAATAGAAATTCGATGGTATTTTTGCGGTTGGCTATACTGGTGTTGTATTTATTACACATGTCCTTTGCCTCCACACAGTCGAGTAAAATATCCCATTCTTGTTCCTGAATGGCATCACCAATTGTTAGTTTACTTATTTCGTTGATGTCGTTCAGTTTACTAATCATGATGCGTACAATCTGAGTGGCGCTTTCAATGTTGAGTCCGATCTGAATAAAATACCAGCCAATGTCGTAAAGTAAAGTATATTGAATTCTACCACGGACATTTGAACAGTGGCGGATTACATTATAAGTAAAATCAGATAATCCTCTTGTTTTGTATATGTCGACCGGATAGTTGGATACAAAATGGTAAAAATTGTTAATGGCTTCCCAGAGTTCAGAAGAAATGCTGTCGCGTACACTTCTTGCATTCTCTCGTGCCATAAAAAGAGCCGATAGAATAGAAACCGGATTGTTTTCATCGAGTGCAGCAGAGACAAGGACCTCTTCTTCGTTGATATTTTCGTTTATATCCGGCACTTCCAGTCCAATCATATCAGCAATTGACAAAAGAGCCAGTTCGTGCTGTCGGGGGTGAAGGCTGTCGAGATTGGAAAAATATTCTACATTAATATATCGTGCCAAGTGTTCGGTACGTTCAAGGTACCTTCCCATCCAAAAAAGGTTTTCTGCTGCTCTTGATAACATGTTTGATTTTTTAGGAAACGATTGATGTATTTTATTCTACTACCCAGGTGTCTTTTGACCCTCCGCCTTGTGATGAGTTTACTATTAAGCTCCCTTCTTTTAGAGCTACGCGTGATAGCCCCCCTTTTAATACATATTCGTAATTGTTGCCTATGAGACTGAAGGTTCGTAAATCCACATGGCGGGGTTCAAATGTATTTTTTCCTTCGATATAGGTAGAATGTAAGGATAAATTCATGATGGGTTGGGCTATGTAGCCCCGGGGATTTTTTTTGATGATTTCTTTTTGTTTGGCAATATTCTCTTTGCTTTCATTCGCACCAATAAAAATTCCATAACCGCCCGACTGGTCAACCGGTTTCACTACCAGTTTGTCGAGATTTTCCATTACATATTTGGCTTCTTTTTCAATATTGCACCGATAGGTTGGAACATTATTTAGAATTGGATCTTCACCCAGATAATATTTTATTACATCGGGAATAAATGTATAAACGGCTTTGTCATCGGCCACGCCGGTTCCAGGTGCGTTAACAATGGCTACATTCCCTTTGCGGTAAGCGCTCATTATTCCGGCAATGCCTAAAGCCGATTCCGGATTAAAAACCAGCGGATCGAGAAAGGCGTCGTCAACACGGCGGTAGATTACATCTACTTTTGTTGGGCCTTCAATCGTATTCATGTAAACAAAATTTTGATCGACAAATAAATCGCGGCCTTCTACCAATTCCACTCCCATTTTTTGAGCCAGGGCTGAATGCTCGTAATAAGCGGAGTTATACATACCGGGGGTTAGTACAACGCATACTGGATTGTCAACACCGGGAGGTCTAACCGAATGGAGTAATTTTAACAGAGCCGAAGGGTAATCAACAACAGTAGAAACATCAAACTGCTTGAAAATATGCGAAAGTGTGCGTTTCATGGCTTCCCGGTTGGCCAAAACATAACTTACGCCAGAGGGGCAACGTATGTTGTCTTCCAGAATGTAATAATCCCCATCAGAGTGGCGGATAAGATCAGTGCCTGAGATGTGGCAGTAACTTCCGCCCGGTGGTGTAAAACCGTTCATCTCTTTTAACATGTGAATTGAAGAAAATACCAGGTCGGCCGGAATAATTTTATCTTTTAGAATTTTTTTGTCGTGATATAAATCATGAAGGAAAAGGTTAATAGCATGCCCCCGTTGCAGCAATCCTTTTTCAATGGTTTCCCATTCGTCTTTTTCAATAATGCGCGGAAAAAGATCAAAGGGAAAAATACGTTCTATGCCCTTCGGATTCTCGTTGTAAGTAGCAAATGTAATTCCCTGGTTCATAAATGAATTTTTTGCGGAATCGTTGATTATCTGGTATTCTGAATTATTTATCGCGTCGAAAGTTGCCATGAGTTGTTGGTAGTATCTCTGGATTTTTCCGGTTGCGGAAAATACTTCATCAAATAAATCTTGTTTTTTCGGATAGTGGGTAAATAATCCGCTGCCTGTTATTTTTTCCGGTGTATTCATTTTTGGGAAATTTAGTTATAGCCTTTTAGTGGTGATCTGAAATTACTATAAATAATTCAATATGATTGCTTGGTGTTTGTATTTTTGACTTTTTTGTAACTGTGTGTTAATATTGGTTGACAAAATGTCTATTGTTTGGTTTGTTGAAAACATTTCTGTTTTTATGGTAAGAGCGTTTGTTTTATTGTAATTTTGTGGTGTGTTAAATAATTTTTATCTCTTTAAATAAAGAAAACATTCTCTTTTTAGCATTGTTTTTACAACAAACAATTGAACAGTTATGCCAGTTAATATACCAGAAACAGGACAAAAAAGAGTTGTCATTGTAGGTGCAGGGTTTGCAGGGTTAAAGCTTGCCCGTAATTTATATAAGCACGATTTTCAGATAGTGCTGATTGATCGAAATAACTACCATCAGTTTCAGCCCTTGTTCTATCAGGTTGCTTCTTCGGGGCTGGAGCCGAGTTCCATTTCTTTTCCGTTGCGGAAAGTTTTTCAGAAGGTAAAAAATGTATTTATACGTGTTGCTGAAGTAAAAGCAGTAAATCCTGGGGAGAAGACAATTGAAACTACTCTCGGGCCAGCTTGGTACGACTATTTGGTAATGGCAACCGGCGCTACAACCAACTTTTTTGGGATGGATAGTTTTTCCCATAATAGTATTCCCATGAAATCGGTTTCGGAAGCTCTTTTGCTACGAAATACTTTACTTGAGAATTTTGAGAAAGCAGTTACCCTGCGTAATGAGATAGAAATAATGCGATTGTTAAATGTAGTGGTTGTTGGTGGAGGGCCAACAGGTGTTGAAGTATGCGGGGCGCTTGCGGAAATGAGAAAGTTTGTTTTGCCAAAAGATTATCCGGAACTGGATTTTAGCTACATGACAATTACGCTGGTGGAAGCAAATAAGCAGCTGCTGCATGGTATGAGTAAAGATGCTGGAAAAAAGGCTTTTGAATACCTTACTGATTTAGGGGTTGAGGTGAAACTGGAGCACAAAGTTTTGAACTACGACGGGGCTGAAGTAGAGCTGGAAGACAAAGAGAATTTTCAAACCAATACCTTAATTTGGGCTGCAGGAGTAAAAGGTCAGATGCCTACCGGATTAAATGCTGATTTAATAGTTCGCGGAAATCGAATTAAAGTAAACGAGGTTAATAAAGTTGATGGCCTGGACGGAGTTTTTGCGATTGGCGATATCGCTTATATGGAAACCAAGGAATATCCGCACGGGCACCCGCAGGTGGCGCAGGTGGCGTTGCAACAGGCAAAAAATCTGGCTCAGAATCTTATCAATATAAAAGAGAACAGAGAGCTCGTTCCTTTTGAATATCATGATAAAGGTTCGATGGCAACCGTAGGAAGAAACCGTGCTGTCGTTGATCTTCCAAAAGTACGATTTTCGGGATTTCCTGCCTGGTTGGTTTGGATGTTTGTTCACCTCATGTCAATTGTAGGTGTTAAAAACCGGCTGGTTATTTTTATTAACTGGTTATGGAATTATATGACTTACGACCAGTCATTACGTCTGATTATTCGTCAGGCTCCCCGAAAATCAGGGGAGAGGAAATAAGCATCGCCTGAATTGTTATTAAGTAATAGCTTTCCTAAAGAATTTTGTAATTTCTCTATTTTTCAAATACCCGGTGTGTTATAAATAATAGTGGAAAATTACGTTTGTTTCATTGCTATAACGAAATAATAAGCATCTGGTATGCAACTGAATGAATGAAATGTAGTTTTTCCGGGTCTGAGATAATTTTTACATTTGCCATTATTCATTTTGAATTATCATTATATATGATAGCAGATAAGACCAAAAAGAAAATTAAATTGAATGATGGTGTCGAAGTATATCTGGAAGATTTTTTTAATTCCAATTATCTCAGGTTTAATTCGTTTGCATTTAATTATTTATTTGATAAAAATGAATGTGAAGACATCGTTCAAGATGTTTTTATTACTTTTTGGGAGCAGAAAAAAATATTCTCCAATCTTATTTCAGTGAAGGCTTTTTTTTATACTTCTATAAGAAATATGTGCCTGAATAGTATAAAGCATGATTTAGTAAAACAAAAATATTTTCAGGAGAATCAGTATAAGATAGAATCAACTGAATTCTTTTTGGAAGAAATTCTTAGAAAAGAGGCCTATGGAATAATTTACGATGAAATAAACAAACTGCCTCTTATGGAGAGAAAGGTATTGTTATTATCATTAAAAGAATATTCCAATGAGCAGATTGCTTGTGAGTTAGGGTTAAAGATAAATACAGTTAAGACTCACAAATCCAGAGCTTACCAGGTCTTGCGTAAACGATTGGGTAATGTTGTTTTCTTTTTGCTCGCCCTAAATAAAAACTTCCTTTGCAAGCAATCAAATTAGTTTATATTAAATCCATATAAGTATCTTATGTTTCTTATTATCAGTTGTTTGTTTTGTTGGTAGTGTTTTTTTTGAATTTGTTTGTAGTTCTGTTTCAACTTGAAGTTGTTTTTAATATTGAATGAAGATCTTTATTTGATACAATGAAGAATAGTTTACTTAAATCAATATTACTGGGACAATTTATTGGAAGGTATTTAACAAATTCTGAATCAGCCAAGGATAAAGAGGCTCTTGATAAATGGCTGAATGAGAATTCTCAAAATAGAGAATTACTTAATTCAATTAATTCCAATAAAAACTTGATCCAGGAATATGAAACAATGGATTTGTTTGATAAAGAAAGTGCTTTGAAGAGGTTTAGGGAGAAGATACTGTTAAAATCAAGAACACGCGCTTTGATTCGTTGGAGAATTGCTGCCTCTATATTCATTTTAGTAGGAATAATTGGGGTTTTTTATTTTTTCTCCGGCTACTCTTTAAAAACAAATGAAAAATCAAATTTATATACTTCTGTTTTTACAGAGAATGGACAAAGGTCTAAAGTTCTTTTGCCGGATAGCTCTATTGTTTGGCTAAATTCGGGCACAACACTTTCTTATCCCGGCGATTTTTCCGACAAAAATAGAACAGTTACATTAAGTGGACAGGCTTTTTTTCAAGTTACACACAAAGACAAGTATCCATTTTCTGTTCATGCGAATGATCTAATTGTTACAGTAAAAGGGACAAGATTCGATGTAAATGCATATCCTGACGAAGATGAGATGACTGTTGTGCTAAAGTCAGGTAAGGTTCAACTTGCGCTTCAGAACTTCGAATCGTTTTCGTATACAATGGCTCCCGGAGAGAAGGCTACATTTAATTTGAAGCAAAACAACTCAATGAATATAAGCCAGATAAATACAGATGTTTATTCTTCGTGGAAAGATGGAGAACTTATATTCCGTAATTCTCCAATGGGCGAAGTAGTTGAGAAACTGAGAAAATGGTACAATGTTAATATTGAAATTGAGGATACTGAAGTATATAATTCGATTTTCTCAGGAACCATAAAGAATGAAAGCTATGAAGAGATTTTTAGACTAATTGGTATTGCCTGTCATGTCGACTATAAGATTAAACACAATTATGATAAAAAGGCCAAGCCTAAAATAATCATTTCAAAAAGGGATAATCAATTTTAAAAATAAAGCTTATGTAGTAAACTAAAACGATGAAAAAAGGAGATGCTGGTAACATCTCCCCTTTGGCTTATTTATGCCTTTTCATGTCAAGAAAGGAAGGCATAACAATTTGAATTTTAATAATCCAAATCAAAACAAATTTATGAAAAAAAATTATTATGGATTGATTTCCAGAGATGGCTATGTCTGGAGATCTGATTTTTTTAAAAAAATGAGGATTGTTGCACTATTATTACTAATCAGTATTACACAAACATTTGCATTAGAGACTTATGCACAAACAAAACAGTTAAGCCTTAACTGTAGAAATGAGACTATTCTTAGTATCCTCGATAAAATAGAAAATAAGTCTGAGTTCTATTTTATGTTCGATGCTACAATCATTGATGTCTATCAGAAGAAGACTATTTTTTGTGAGAATCAACCTATCACAATGATTCTTGATCAATTGTTGGAAGATACAAAAATCGTATATGAGATTAGCGACCGACAAATTGTTCTTACGCGGGAACCGGGTGATGAATCTGTACAGCAGGGGAGTATTTCAGGGAAAGTTACCGATTCAGGAGGCTTGCCTCTTCCCGGAGTGGCTGTAGTGGTGAAGGGAACAACTAATGGGACGGTTACCAATATTGATGGAGAATACTCGCTTGTAAGAGTACCTGCTGAAGCCACTCTTGTCTTTTCTTTTGTTGGAATGATCAGCCAGGAAGTTTTGGTTGAAGGAAAAACACAGGTAAACGTTACAATGCGAGAAGAAACGATTGGAATAGAAGAAGTGGTTGCCATAGGATATGGCATACAGAAAAAGGAATCGGTTACCGGTTCTGTTGCTTCTATTAATTCAAAGGACATTGTTACTGTAAAAACTTCAAGTGTTACTAATACCCTGGCAGGAAAACTTCCTGGTTTGAGGGCAGTACAACGAAGCGGAGCTCCTGGTGACGACGATGCTTCTATTGATATCCGGGGTTTTGGAGATCCATTAATTGTTGTTGATGGAATAGAGAGAGACTTCAGTAAGATTGACGCTAATGATATTGAATCTATTAGTATTTTGAAGGATGCCTCTGCTGCCGTTTATGGGTTTAAAGGTGCAAATGGAGTTATACTAATCACAACAAAGAAAGGAGCTGTAAGCAGGCCGGAGATTAGTTACTCTTCTTATTTTGGTTTTCAGAAGATAACACGCTACCCGGAGCTTTTAAATGGGTATGAGTATGCTACATTATACAATGAAGCACAGCAAAATGTAGGTGTGAATGCACCATATTTGGAAGAGGAACTTGCTAATTTTAAAGTAGGAATTGGAACTACCGACTGGTGGAATGAGGTCGTACGTAAAGCGAGCCCTCAAATGTACCATCATGTAGGTATATCCGGTGGGACAGAGAAAGTGAAATACTTCTTTTCTTTTGGATTGACCAATCAGGACGGTATGTATAAATCAGATGATTATACTTATAAAAAGTATAATATTCGTTCAAACATTAGCGCTGAAATTGTTTCAGGGTTGACTGTTGATTTGCAATTAAGCGGGAATTTAGACACCCGGAATAAACCTTACGAAGCAGATCCGCTTTCCCGTAGTATTCAAATGGCAAAACCTGTGTATTCAATTTATGCCAATAATAATGAATCATACTGGCAAAACCCCGGAGATAAGGGTAACCCAGTTCATCTTTCAGAGATAGACAATGTTGGATATGACAGGAGAGATAGAAGGGAATTTAACGGAACCGTTATTTTTAATTGGAAAATTCCCTGGCTAAAAGGACTATCTGCAAAAACATTGCTGGGGTACGACTATAGTAATACCTATGTTAAGAAATGGTATAAGGCATATAACGAATATAATTATAATGCATCTTCAGAGCAATACACTGTGCAGGCAAGTCATAGTATTTCTGAATTAACGACCAAATCAACTAACTATTTTAAACCTACTCAGCAATATTCATTAAACTATGATAATACATTTGGAAATCATAATATAGGTGGATTGTTGCTTTGGGAAATGTACGATGACCGCAAAGATTGGCTTGAAGCTTACAGACAATTTACTGTAAGTGCAATAGACCAGATAGATGCAGGGGATAATACCAACAAAGATAATAGTGGAAGTGCATCAGAGTCTGCACATGAAGGACTGGTTGGTCGTGTAAATTACGCTTATGCCGGAAAATATCTGGCTGAAGTAAGTTTTCGGTATGATGGATCATATAAGTTTGCCCCGGGGCAGCGTTGGGGATTTTTCCCTGCTCTTTCTTTGGGATGGAGAGTTTCAGAGGAATCGTTTTTTAAAGATGCTCTTCCGTTTGTTGAGAATTTAAAAATCAGAGGTTCATATGGAGTCGTTGGAGATGAAGGAGATTTTGATGCTTTTCAGTTCTTAAGCGGATATACTTACCCAAGCGGTTCTTATGTTTTAGGGGCTGGAGGTGTATCAAATGGTGCGGTTGATAAAGGTATGCCAAATGTAGACTTAACCTGGTATGAATCAACCACGGCTAATGCCGGTTTTGAGGCTTCTGCATGGCATGGCATGTTTTCAGCTGAATTTGATTATTTTATTCGTAAAAGAGATGGACTACTGGCTACCAGACAACTGACTTTACCTACTACGTTTGGACAAAGCCTTCCTCAGGAAAATCTTGATTCAGATAAAACCAGGGGTTTTGAAATTGTTCTTGGGCATCGCAATAAAATCAGGGAGTTTACTTATAATATTAAAGCAAATTTCTCAACTACCCGCGACTTGTATGACTATGTTGAACGTGCTGCGTCAACGAACAAATACGATGATTGGAGAAACAATACTAATGGACGGTATAAATCTATTAGTTGGGGGAAAATAGCACTTGGGCAGTTTCAGTCTTTTGAGGAAATTCTGAACTCTCCTATACAGGATAATAACGGAAATAAGTCGTTACTACCCGGAGATATAAGATTTAAAGATGTAAACAACGATGGGATTATTGATAGTAAAGATGATCAACCCATTGGTCACAGTTCTACGCCTCGAATGTACTACGGATTAAATCTTTATGGTGAGTATAAAGGTTTTGATCTGACCCTATTCTTTCAGGGGGCAGCCGGGCATGATGTATTTGTTGGCGGAGATTTTCTTGATCCCTTTATTCAACAAGGACTTGGTAACGGAATTACACTTTGGATGGATCGCTGGCATAGAGAAGATCCCTCAAATGCTTCTAGTGCATGGATTCCCGGCTCAATGCCAGCTCTTCGGCCAACCGGTTTTTCGGCCAACCGCACACAAAGCACATGGACTTTACATAGCGCAGATTATTTGCGTTTGAAGACGCTTGAGTTTGGTTATACATTGCCTTCAGACTGGCTTCAAAAGGTTGGTATTTCTAAGTTCAGGATATATGTAAATAGTTTTAATACATTAACTTTTACCAGTAATAAAGGGATAATGAAATACATGGATCCTGAGAATGAAGAGTCCAGTTTACGGTACTATCCACAAATGAAAACGTTTAATGTTGGTGTTAACTTATCATTTTAACAAAAGAAAGTATGAAAATAATAAGAAATATATTTACAGCATTCGTTGTATTAAGCTTTACCGCTTGTAATGATTATCTGGATAAAGAATCATTTGATATTATTACTCCCGAACAAGTTTGGCGCGATCCAGCGCTTATTGATGGAGTAATGGTGAATTTATACGATGGTCTTAATTTGAATGATTTTAATTACTGGAACAGTAGCTCATGGCGTTTAATGAACCCCACAACCTTATCAGATGAGGCACAGGGATCTTTTCAGAAAGATCCGTTATTTGATAATGGAAATGCAACTTATACTTATGGCGATAATCTGTTTGAGCTAAAATTTTCTGATATGTATAAACAAATTAGAAATTGTAATAATATGCTTGCGCAATTAGATGAGTCAACAGTTTTATCGGATGAGGATAAAAGTCTGTTGATGGCTGAGGGGCGTTTTTTAAGAGCAATGCACTATTTTGAATTAGTTAAACGCTATGGTGGTGTTCCCTTAATTACTTCTCCGCAAGCTTACAGTGCTGATAAATTAGATGAGTTGATGGTGCCGAGAAATAAGGAAGTGGAGATCTATGACTTTATTGTGGATGAATGCAATGAAATTGCAGAAACTCTTCCTGTTAAACGGGAAATATCGGCAAAATACAGGGCAACCAGAGGAACTGTTTTTGCCCTTTGCTCAAGGGCAGCCTTGTATGCAGGTTCAATAGCTAAGTATGGAACAGTTCAATTAGATGGAATTGTGGGGATATCAGAATCTGAATCAAAGCGCTTTTTTCAGTCGTCTTATAATGCATCGAAAGCAGTTTTAGATTTAGATGTATATTCTTTATACGATCAGGCCGGAGATAAAGCTGAGAATTTCTGTAATATTTTTACCAAATCGACTGATGGCGAAAATGGCGAATATATTTTTCAGAAACAATTTGATGTCTCAGGAGGCAAAGGACACGACTGGGATAAAATGAATGCTCCTTTTTCATATCGGCAAGGAGGCTGGGGGTGTGGAGTTGCTCCAACTCTTGAGATGGTTGAATCATATGAATATACAGATGGAAGTGCAGGAAAGCTTGTTCTGGAAAATGAAGATGGGACAAAGAGACGATTTGACGATCCATACGAACTCTTTACAAATAAAGATCCGCGTCTTTTTGCCTCCGTTTATTTACCGGGGGCTCCCTGTAAAGGAAGCAATGTTGAATGGATGAGGGGCATTATTGTTTCAGATAGCGAACGTTATGCAGCAACAAGCCAGCCCGATGGGGGGAATTCAGTTGTAGTTAATGGAACAACTTACAGTACGTCAGGAAAAGATGGCGGTGCCGATGCCGGCGACGCTTCTAAAACAGGTTTCTATCAAAAGAAATTTTTTGATGAAACCTTAACTGATGTTAGCATGGGAAAATCAGAAACTCCCTGGCCTGTATTTCGTTTGGCAGAGATTTATCTAAACCTGGCTGAAGCCTCAATAGAATTAGGGGGAAAAGAGAATGAAGCATTGACAGCTATTAATAAAATTCGTAGTAGGGCAGGAGTAAAACTTCTCTCATCGGTATCGCAGGAAGATGTTCGTCATGAAAGAAAAGTTGAACTTGCGTTCGAAGGGCATCGTTTTTGGGACTTAAAACGCTGGAGAATTGCCGGTAAAGATGTTTCTGAGGGCGGGCTAAATGGATTTAAGGGAAGTGCATTGTATCCTTGGTATGACATTCGGGATGGAAAATATGTTTTTGAGATAGGAAAAAATCCTCCGAAGCAAACCCGGATTTTTCTTGAAAAGAATTATTATACAAAAATTAACAGTGATGATATGAATTCTAACCCCGAGTTGGTTCAGAATCCAGGTTACACAAATTAAATTTAAGATTATGATAGTTTTCAGAAATATAAGAAAAATGGCCATTGGGCTTATTATGGTACTTACTTCCGTTCTTTTCGGATGTAATGAGCTTGATAATTATGACGCTCCCAACGGAGGAATTTACGGAACCATTCTCGATGCAGAAACCAACGAACCAGTGCCTCTTCCAGTTCAGGGCTCTACAGGTATTATTATTAATTTGGTTGAACAGAATACCTCTGCTACAAAATCAATCGATTTTTATGCCAAAGAAGATGGCACTTATATAAATAGCCAGGTTTTTAATGGAGAATACCAGGTGATTGTAAACGGTCCTTTTACTGAAACAGCAGAACAAATTGTTTCAATAAATGGCCAAACTGAACTCAATTTTAGCGTAACTCCTTATTCAAGGATTGAAATATCGTCTTTTGTGGAGAACAAAACGGTAACTATTACCTATAATGTTGCAGCTACAAATTCAGAATTTGATATTCAGGAAGTGTATCTTTATTGGAATTTTGGTCCGGCTATAGACAATAGCGCAAGTAATTATGCTGAAAAAGTTACAGTAAGTGAAACTGAAGGAAGTATTGGTTTTGATTTGGGAAATAGTTCCGTATTTCAATCAAATGAATACAAAATAAATGATAACGGAAATAAAGTGTATTTCAGAGTTGGCGCCAAAACAGAAGGTATTATTAATTATAGTAAAACAGTAGAAATAAGTCTTTAAAAAGGTAATTGTCCAAGGAAAAAATGAAATGATCTTTATAAATATTTCAAGATAAAATTCAAAAAAAATGGATGTATTTGAAAGAGACCGTTCTGTAATTTCCTTGGGCTATCCTTTATTTTAAAAGTATTGATTATGTACAAATTTTTCAAGGTTCCACAACTCCTCAAAATAGTGTGTTTTTTTGTATTTATTTTTAATTTATCTGTAGGGTATTCCATGCCTCCTTTACTTCCTCAATGGGCTCTCGGCGAATTTATTCGCCCTGAAAATGCAAAACCTGTTATTACACCAAAACAGGAAAGTAAATTTTATTGTCCTATGCGTAAAGCGGATGTTCGCTGGGAGGAGAGCGATACTTTTAATCCGGCAGCTGTTGTAAAGGACGGTAAAATTTGTGTATTATACCGGGCTGAAGATAATTCAGCAACAGGGATTGGAAAAAGAACATCAAGAATAGGATTGGCTGAAAGTACTGATGGGGTACATATGCAGAGAAGAGACGTTCCTGTTTTGTATCCCGGTGAAGATAATATGAAAAATTACGATTGGCCTGGCGGATGTGAGGATCCACGGATTGCAGTAACTGAAGAGGGGGTGTATGTTATGGCTTATACTTCTTGGAACAGGAAAGTTCCTCGTTTGTGTATTGCAACCTCAAAAGATTTGCTTACATGGGAAAAACACGGGCCCGCTTTTGCTAAAGCATATGATGGGCGCTTTCTTGATATCGCGTCTAAATCTGCTTCGATTGTTACAGAACTAAAAAATGAGCAACTGGTGGTGACAAAAATAAATGGGCATTATCTGATGTACTGGGGAGAGCATCAGGTTTGTGCAGCTACATCAACTGATTTGATTAATTGGGATCCTGTGCTCGATGAGAAGGGAGATTTAAAAGCTCTGATTGCTCCACGTGATGGGTATTTTGATAGCTCTTTAACAGAGTGTGGCCCTCCTGCTATTTTAACAACTGACGGTATTTTATTGCTCTATAATGGTAAAAATAGTAAAGGTACGAATCGTGATCCAAACTATACTTCGGGGGCTTATTGTGCCGGACAGGTATTATTCAGTAAAGATGATCCATACAAAGCTATTGCAAGGCTTGATCAACCCTTTTTTAAACCGTCGGCTGATTTCGAAAAAAGCGGGCAATATGTTGATGGGACTGTATTTATTGAAGGACTTGCTTATTTTAAGCACAAATGGTTTTTATATTATGGCTGTGCCGACTCTAAAGTAGGTGTAGCAATTTATGATCCGAATACAAGAGCAAAAATGTAGGAGTGCTTGCTGAGAGGTTTCCCGGATGACTAGTCCTAAATAAGCGTTGCAGACTATTTAGGACTAGTCAGTTGATGCTGATTTGCTGAATGTGTAGTGGTTTTATTTGCTTATTCTTGTCTGATTGTTACCTTTAAAGGTTCGACAAATTGGGAGGATATATAATGACAGAAGAGGACAGGAATTTTATGCGGGCTGCAATCCGGTTAGCCGAAAAGGGGATGGATGCCAATGCTGGAGGGCCATTTGGTGCAGTGGTTGTGAAAGACGGAGAAATAATCTCAGAAGGATTTAATAAAGTGACATCAGAAAATGACCCAACTGCGCATGCGGAAATAATCGCTATACGTGAGGCCTGCAAAAAATTAGGTGCTTTTCAGTTAGATGATTGTGTAATTTATACTTCCTGCGAGCCTTGTCCGATGTGTTTGGGAGCCATTTACTGGGCCAGACCGAAAAAGGTTTTTTATGCTTGTAACCGTGAAGATGCGGCTTCTGCCAATTTCGACGATCAGTTTATTTATAGTGAACTTAATGTGAAAATAGAGGAACGAAAAGTTCATTTTGAAAATATCATACGCGAAGAAGGACTAATGCTTTTTGATAAGTGGAATTCAAAATACGATAAAGTTGATTACTGAAATTTAATTTCTACTTCCTCTCCTTTTTGTTCAAGTTGAAAAGTGCCTTTGTATTCCAGTGTGAAATTATTTTCAGCGGATACATTGGTCATTTGTTTGTATAATTGTTTTTTATCTTCTGCATTGCAATCGGAATGAAAAAAACAAAATAAGTTGCTTGGGTTATTATCATCAAACTGAATAAGAAAAGCCATGTGTTCCGGGAAAACCAAATCATCATAAGCGTATGTTATGTCAAGATCGGTGGCTTCTTTTATAATTACTCGTACTGCTTCCAGGTTTCTAGGTGTCATATGAAATATAATTTAAAGAAGTAAGAACCACATTTTTAGTTGTTGAACAAGAGCTGCTTGTTCAAATGTTTGACATTTCACCAACTGCATATTAATGGCATCTTCAAATTCTTCCTCGTTAAAGTTAAGTCTTTTGAGGAGCTCTTTTTTTGATTTGCTGTTGTAGCAAGATTTGCGGAGTTCTTTGTCAAATCCGGCCTGCTTTACAAATTTTACGGCTTTAGCTATAGTCATTATTTTTTAATTACAGGATGAGTTGCAGCTGGAGCATGAACTACTACATGATGCGAAATTTAAACGTGACTCCAGGGCTGTAAACGGTTCCAGTTGGTTTGACTGAAACAATTCAAGATTTTTAGATACGTTAAGGCTTTGAGCTTTATAAACATTAATTCCGTTTCTGTTAAACATAGCTAAAACCATTGGGGGAATGTTTTTGCTAATAATCGTATAAATCTCTTTTTGGATCAAGGCTGTATTTAATCCTCCTGGAGTTTCACTAATATCTTTAGCCGAAATCCATTCTGTGGTTTTTAACAGACTGTCGTAAATACATAAATAATCAATATTATGAAAGCCTTCAGCCAGTTCATCTTTTCCAGCCTTTTCATTTTTTACAGGCAACATTACTTTCATATGATGTACATTTTTTGAATTTGGTACTAATGGTGCAAATGCGGTGCCAGAAAAAAAGCTTTTCTGTTAATCAGTATGTTATGTTTTGATAAATATGTGAATCTTTCATTTTTGTAATGAATGCAAACTATTATTCTACAAGAATGTAGTTTTTTAATGTTTGGGAATGAATCGATCTTCGATTGTTTGCTTTTCCTGCAGGTAGGTGCTATTTTTAAAAAATATATTGAGAGTTGTTTCGAATGGATGTTCAAAAAAGCAGAGATACAAATCGGGAACGAGAGTTGGAATCTCATCTTTCAGAGGTGAAACTTGAATTAGAGGAAGCGAGAGCTGCACTTGAGGAAGAGCAGGAAATGCGACAGTTTTATCAGTTGGTAGCAGATTTTACATTTGGCTGGGAGTTATGGTTAGAACCGGAAGGAAGGATAAAATATTGTTCGCCATCTTGTTTTGATTTGACCGGTTTTACAGCAAATCAGTTAATTGCATCAGAGGATTTGCCTGCATTGCTGGTGTATGAAATGGATCAGGAGAAATTTAAACGGTTTGTTTCCGATTCGCTTAATCAGTCGTTAATGAACCAGTCGCTAGAATTTCGAATTTTAACGCGTCACAAACAATTGCGCTGGTGTTCGATAAATGTTCGGGCAGTGTATAACAAACAGGGGCGTTATTTGGGAATACGAGCTTCTGTTCAGGATATTACAAAATTAAAACGCGCATTGGGGCATATTCACGACTTGTCAGAAAGCAAAGACATGGAACAACGGGCAAAGTTGAGGTTTAAGTCGCAGCTGGAAAATAAAGACAGAGAGTTGGTTGCCTTTTTGTTACAGCTCTCTCAGAAAAATGAATCCATATCATATATAACCAGCCAGTTAAAAAAAATCGCATCCGGAAATGGGGTTGACCTCCAACAAAAATTATCCCGCCTGCTTGTTGCCGTTGGTGATTTACCGTCGGTTCCGGTAAACTGGGAGATGGTAGAAGTTCAAATGGAAAAAATATATCCCGGATTTTTAGGGCGTTTGCAGGTTAAGCATCATAACCTGTCGCCGCGGGAAAGAAAACTCTGTGCGTATTTACGTTTGGGGCTTTCAAGTAAAGAGATTTCAGGAATATTAAATGTAACGCCTAAAAGTGTGGAGATTGCCCGAGGTAGATTGCGAAAGAAGTTAAAGCTGGAACGAAAAATACGTCTGGTTAACTATATTGAAGAAGTCTAGAATTTGTTGTTGGGTTTGTGGCGTGTTGTTTTTGTTTTTATGATGTGTTTTTAATTTTTGTAAATATTTTGTTTTTGAGTGATTTAATGTATTGATGTAGTGTTTTATTTTTATATTGATTTGTTTATGTAGTGTTTTTTGATTTCGGTTGATTTAGAATCGGATATATTTGTCGTTATTAATATTGAATAATAAACGATGTCTGATACTGCACAGAATAAACTTTACCGAGCGTTATATGATGAAGAAATAGGCCAGTTGGTACATCAGGGGTGCTCATCCTCCGACTGGAGTCTGGTAAAGGTTTCTAACGATTTTATTCCTGATAATATTGAAAATAGTAAGTTCACAGGACACATTCTTCTGAACAGTTTTAATCATTCTGTAAAATTACTTGGGGGAATTACTTTTCACTCAGGAATATATAATGCCTGGCTCCATAATTGCGAAGTAGGTAAAAATGCCCTGATTCATAACGTAAGAAGTTACATTGCCAATTATAAAATAGAAGAAGGTGTTGTTATTCATAATATAACCACGCTGGCAGTTGATGGCGAAACAACTTTTGGAAACGGTGTCCGGGTGGAAACAATAAATGAAGGAGGAGGTCGTGAACTTCCAATGTATGATTATTTATCTACGCACGTGGCATATATTATGGCTTTGTATCGGCATCGCCCTCAGTTGGTTTCACGTTTAATTGAAATGGTAGATCAGTACTCTGGCTTTGTGAAAAGTGATACAGGGGTAATTGGGGCTTATTCAAAAATTATTAATTGCAATACCCTGCTTAATATAAAAACCGGTCCGGCTGCGCTGATTGATGGTGCTGAGAAATTGAAGAATGGCAGTATTAACAGCAATTTTGAGGATCCGGTTGTGATTGGCGAAGGTGTAATGATGGAAGATTTTATTGTTTGCTCCGGTTCGCATATAAATGATGCCACACTTATTTCAAAATGTTTTATTGGGCAGGGCTGTATGCTAGACAAGCATTATTCAGCTGTCAATTCATTGTTTTTTGCCAATTGCCAGGGGTTTCACGGAGAGGCGTGTTCTGTTTTTGCCGGTCCTTATACGGTAACTCACCATAAATCTACTTTGCTTATTGCGGGCATGTATTCTTTTTTGAATGCAGGCAGTGGTTCCAATCAAAGCAACCATTTGTATAAGTTAGGCCCTATTCATCAGGGAATTATGGAGCGTGGAGCCAAAACTACCAGCGATTCATATGTATTGTGGCCTGCGCGTATCGGGGCTTTTTCTCTTATTATGGGGCGCCACTATAAACACTGCGATACTACCGATTTCCCTTTTTCCTATATTATTGAAAGCAGGGATGAAAGCATTCTGGTTCCGGGAATAAATCTCCAAAGCATTGGAACTATCAGAGATACACAAAAGTGGCCTCGCCGGGATAACCGGAAAGACTCAAATTTGCTGGACTTGATTAATTTTAACCTGTTGAGTCCTTATACTATTCAAAAGATGATGAATGGCCGTAAAAAATTGAAAGCTATTCGAAAAACATCAGGTGAATTTGCCAGTGTGTATAGCTATGAAAAAATGAAGATCGAGAAAAAAGGTCTCGACAGGGGGATTGATTTATATGAAAAAGCTATCTGGAAATTTTTAGGTAATTCGTTGATCTCAAGATTGCAAAAAAAAGAATATAAAAATAATGAGGAAATAAGAAAAATGCTCAAGGCAGATACCGCACTTGGGGTTGGAACCTGGGTCGATTTATCTGGTCTTATTTGTCCATATGAAGCTCTCAATAATCTGTTAACTTCTATCGAAAATGGTACAATTTCTTCATTGGAAGAGGTTAACTCAGCATTAATTGCACTCCATAAGAATTACTACAATTATGAATGGACCTGGGCATACGATGTTTTGGGACGATACTATTGTAAAAAGCCGGAAGAACTTACTGCTGAAGATGTAATAATAATTGTAGAAAAGTGGAAGGAAAGTGTTTTGGGTATCGACGAGTTGCTTTATGAAGATGCCCGCAAAGAATTTTCGCTTACAAAAATGACGGGTTTTGGTGTAGATGGCCGGAATGGTGATCGCGAAATGGATTTTGCACAGGTTCGGGGAGAATTTGAAGAGAATGAAACGGTGAAGGCCATTAAAGTACATATGCAAACGAAAGAGACCCTGGGAAACGAACTAATTTCCCGAATGAAGAAAGTAATTCAGGAAGACAATCCTGTAAATTTATAAGAGTATGTGTGGAATTGTTGGTTACATTGGGAAAAAAGAGGCTTTCCCTATTTTAATAAATGGTTTGAAAAAACTGGAATACCGTGGATATGATTCTGCCGGAGTGGCTTTATTAAATGGTAAACTTGAGGTATTTAAGCAGAAAGGGAAAGTGGCAGAGCTTGAAAATTTTGTAGCGGGTAACAATGTCTCTGGAAACATTGGAATTGGTCACACCCGCTGGGCTACACACGGAGTTCCGGGAGATGAAAATGCACATCCGCATACATCGATGAATCAGATCTTTTCTCTGGTGCACAATGGGATTATTGAGAATTATGCTGAACTTAAAGCAGATTTGCAGTCACAAGGTTATGTTTTCCAAAGTGAGACCGATACGGAAGTGCTAACCAATTTAATTGAATTTTTCTATTTGCAAGATGAAGATATTTTGGCAGAAACAGCTATTCAACTGGCGCTTTCAAAAGTAGTTGGGGCCTATGGAATTGCAGTACTTTGTAGTAAAGAAAAGGATAAGGTGGTTATTGCCCGTAGGGGAAGTCCTCTGGTTTTAGGTTTGGGCGAAGGGGAATATTTTATTGCCAGCGATGCGTCTCCCATAGCTGAATTTACGCGTCAGGTAGTTTATTTACACGATAATGATTTGGCTGTAATACAGCAGGATAATTTCACCTTGAAAAATATTCAGAATAATCCTGTTTCTCTAACGGTACACAATATCCATTTCGAAATAGGTAAATATGATAAAGGAGATTTTGAGCATTTTATGTTGAAGGAAATTTTTGAACAACCCAAAACCATAGAGGAAACATTTAGAGGACGGTTAAAAGCTGATTATTCTGAAATTGTTTTGGGCGGACTGTTAAATATTTTTCCTAAAATAATTGAGGCAGAGCGTATTGTCATAATTGGTTGTGGTACTTCTTGGCATGCAGCTCTTATTGGGGAGTATTTGCTGGAAGAATATGCACAAATACCTGTGGAAGTGGAATATGCTTCAGAGTTTCGCTACCGGAAACCGGTGTTGGGGAAAAGAGATGCTGTGATTCTTATTAGTCAAAGTGGCGAAACGGCTGATACGCTTGCTGCGCTCCACCTGGCAAAGGAAAAAGGTGCGCTGGTGTTGGGAATTTGTAATGTAGTAGGTTCTTCGTTGTCCCGCGAAACAGATGCGGGTGTTTATACACATGCAGGTGTTGAAGTTGGTGTTGCTTCTACCAAGGCATTTACTGCACAAGTAACGGTTCTTACTATGTTTGCATTAAAACTAGCAAAGGCAAAAAATAAAATTTCGGAAAAGGAATATCAGGAACTTGTTAAGGAATTAGCTGAAATTCCGGAGAAACAGCGGATTGTTCTGCAAAATAATGAATCTGTAAAGCAGGTTGCCCAAAAGTACATGCATGCTGTAAATGCACTTTATTTAGGCCGTGGATATTTGTTCCCGGTTGCTTTGGAGGGGGCTTTAAAGTTGAAGGAGATTTCATATATCCATGCAGAAGGATATGCGGCCGGAGAAATGAAGCATGGCCCTATCGCATTGGTTGACGATAATCTTCCCGTAATAGTAGTTGCCCCGCACGATGCATATTACGAAAAAATAGTCAGTAATATTCAGGAAATAAAGGCACGCCGTGGAAATATCATTGCAATTGTTTCTGAAGGTGATAAGGGGGTGATGAAAATGGTTGATGATATCATTGAAATCCCTAAATCCCATCCGGCTGTTGCCCCACTTCTTTCAGTTGTGCCACTACAGTTACTGGCTTATCACATTGCCCTTTTGCGCGGATGTAATGTAGACCAGCCCCGAAACCTTGCTAAGTCGGTTACCGTAGAATAGAACTTTAAGATAGATTCATTGGGTATTTCAGTCTTTCTGCATTTATTGAGGGAAATGGTATTTGGTGAGGCTTATTTTGTCTTCAGTGAAGAATCTTTTGAGGTAGTAAAGGTTATACCATGAAAGAGAAAAATTATAAGCGGCTAAAATAATAATGACCATATTGACTGCGGTTGTAGCCGTTCTTATTTTATCTTTTACGGTTGGTCGTGTAATTTATGAGGGGAAAAGTGAAAGTTTAACTTGTTTTTCGCTGGTGCATTTTGCAGGTTATCTTTTTTGCCTGTTAATGCCCGTCGAACTTGTCTTTGTTTATTATCTATCGTTTTATTCAACAGCAGAGTTAACAGCGATTGCATTGATAGCTGCTCTGGCAGCCCAGACAATTGATTGTGTGGTGGGGTATTCCTTTCGAAATAAAATTATTAATTCATTGGTGGGGGAACATCGCATAGCGAATGCAACACAGTATATTCAAAAATATGGTGGGTTAACCATATTTTTGTTTAATGTGTTGCCTCTTTCTTCTCCTGTAATTGTATTGGTTGCCGGCATGCTTAAGTATAATTTCAAGCAACAGTTATTTTGTAGTTTCTTAGGTTTATTAATTAAGTACATTGTTTTGTTCCTGGTTTTTTAATTCTGATTTTTATTCTGAATGGTTGCTGAATAGCGACATTTGCTGCATTTCGTGTGAGGCAAGAAAAAGTTTATATTTGCAGCGAATTTAAAACTGTTATTATGAAGGCATTTGTTTTTCCCGGACAGGGAGCACAATACCCGGGAATGGGAAAAGATTTGTATGAAAACTCTGAAGAAGTAAAAGCTTTGTTTGAGAAAGCAAACGATATTTTGGGATTCAAAATTACCGACATAATGTTTGATGGAACGGTAGATGATTTGAAGCAAACCAAAGTTACCCAACCGGCTATTTTTTTGCATTCGGTACTGTTGGCAAAAACCTTAAAGGATTTTGCTCCGGATATGGTTGCCGGTCATTCATTGGGCGAATTTTCTGCATTGGTAGCCAATAAAGCACTTACTTTTGAAGATGGATTGACACTCGTTTCAAAACGTGCTATGGCTATGCAAAAGGCATGTGAAACAGAACCATCAACAATGGCGGCTATTGTTGGACTTGACGATGCAGTTGTTGAGGAGGTTTGTAGTAGTATTGAAGAAGTGGTGGTTGCAGCCAATTATAATTGTCCGGGGCAACTGGTTATTTCCGGTTCGGTTGCCGGTATTGATAAGGCTTGCGAAATTCTTACCGCGAAAGGTGCCCGGCGAGCACTGAAATTAGTCGTTGGTGGAGCTTTTCATTCACCACTAATGGAGCCGGCTCGTGAAGAATTGGCTCAGGCTATCGAGGCAACAACATTTAGTAATCCGGTTTGTCCGGTTTATCAGAATGTGGATGCAAAACCGGTTACGGATCCTGAAATAATAAAGAAAAATTTGATTGCACAGTTAACTGCCCCTGTGCGTTGGACGCAAACTGTTCAGAATATGATTGCTGACGGAGCTACATTGTTTATTGAAATTGGTCCGGGAAAAGTATTACAGGGGTTGGTTAAAAAAGTTGACAGGGCAATGGAAACTGTCGGAGTAGATTCTTTTGAAGGATAATATGGAGTTTTGATATAAAAAAAGAGGCTGTCTAAAAAGAAGACAGCCTCTTTTTTTTACGAATAATACTGTGTCAACTTAATGATATTTAGTAAATTAACACCATATCAATCATTGAGTTCGAAGAATGAAAAAACCAGTATTTAAATCAAATTTACAGGGTCAAATTTCACTTTTTCCTGCCCGGCTGGATCAAAACATACCAGAAAATGCCCCTGTCCGGCTGGTCAATCAGATTGTCGACAAACTTGATATTTCGGACATCGAGAAAACCTACAAAGGAGGGGGCACTTCGTCCTATCACCCGAGGATGATGCTAAAGATATTGTTTTACGCCTACATGAACAATATATATTCGTGCCGGAAAATTGAAAAGCATTTATTGGAAAATATTCATTACATGTGGCTTTCGGGCCAACAAACGCCTGATTTCAGGACCATCAACAACTTTCGTTCAAAACATTTGAAGGACACCATCAACCAGGTTTTCACACAGGTTGTGCTGATGTTGGTTGAAATGGGTTACATTGGTTTACAAACCGTTTATATCGATGGCACGAAAATGGAATCCAGGGCTGGCCGTTACACCTTTGTGTGGCGCAAGACGGTAGAAAAGAACAAAGCCAGTCTGGAAACAAAAATCAGGGATATACTAAAGATGATAGACGAAGGGATTGCACAAGATGCCCTTCCCAATGATGAGCCCCCCTCTCCAATTGACTCGGGTGAATTGAAAAAACGTATTGACCAAATTAACCGTGAAAACCTTTCAAAGCAGGAGCAGAAAGCAGTAAAAACACTGGAAGAAAAGCACCTCCCAAAGTTACGTGAGTACGAGGGGCATCTTGAGGTTTTGGGCAATAGGAACAGCTATTCAAAAACGGACCGGTCGGCCACTTTTATGCGATTGAAAGACGACCATATGAAAAACGGACAGTTGAAACCTGCCTACAATCTTCAGATTGGCACAGAAGAGCAATTCATTACCCATTTTAATTTTTTTCCAAACCCGACAGATACACTAACAATGGTCCCCTTTTTAGAAGGTTGGGAAGAACGTTACAACGCATATCCGGGAACAACTGTTGCCGATGCCGGGTATGGCAGCGAAGAAAACTATGTGTTTATGGAAGACAACCAGATGGAAGCTTTTGTAAAATACAATTATTTTCATGCTGAACAGAAAAAGAAGTTCCGGGAAAATGTTTTTATCACCCAAAACCTGTATTACAATGTAACAAACGATTACTTTGTTTGCCCAATGGGGCAACACCTGGAAAAAAAGGAAAATAAAACAACTACAAACAAAAACGGTCACTGTTCTGAGATAACAATATATGAAGCAGTAAATTGTAAAGGCTGTCCGCTCAGGGGCATGTGTTTCAATGCAAAAGGAAACCGCCGCATAGAGATTAACCATAACCTGCGGCGCCTGAAAGCAAAATCACGGGAACTTTTATTATCAGAAGAAGGCATAAAACACCGGAAAAAACGATGTGTAGAGCCGGAGCCTGTTTTTTCGCACATCCGTTATGATGGGGTATATATCAGGTTCCGCCACTTTGGACAAGACAAAATTGAAATGGATTTTACCGTGCTTGCTATTGCACTAAACCTCTCGAAACTAGCCCGAAAAATGGCTTCGCTTGCTAATATGGCAAGGAAAAAACATCAAAAAAGGCAATTCAGTGCATCTATTCAGGGGGATTTCATCAAATTAAAAGCAAGCATGGAAAACTTGGAAAAATATGCAAGCATCGCAGCATGAGCACAAAAAAAGCTGCCTAAAAATTGGTTTGTTTTTAGACAGCCTCATTTTCTTTATATGTTTCTTTTGTGGTATTACATGTCAAACTCTCACCTCTTTTTTTTGCAGCATACGGTAAATGGTTGATTTACCGATGCCAAGCTTCGTTGCAACCAAGCGTACATTTTGGTTGTATTTGTTTAGAAAGTGTTGAATGATTTCATGGATGTATTCGTCCAGTGTTTTTTCGTTGGCTAACAGATTTTGTACACTATTATCCACATTCATATTTAAATGACTTGGTTTGATTGTATCCCGGTTGGTCATTACGCAGGCAAGTTCCATTACAGCCTTTAGTTCCCTTATGTTTCCCGGGAAATGATAGGAAAGTAGCAGTTTTTTTGCTTCATCCGAAATACTCTTAGGTTCCATATCATTCTCTTTGCAGAACTCATCAACAAAGTATTTAGCCAGGAGAATAATATCATTACCACGTGCGCGTAAAGGCGGTAATTCAATAGGGAGCCCAAGCAAACGGTAATATAAATCCTGTCTGAATTTTCCTTCAGTTACGAGGTTTGCCAGGTTTTTATGTGTTGCTGTAACTATTCTAACATCAAGTGAAATATTTTCGGAACTACCCAGTCGAGTTACTTCCCTCTCCTGGATAACACGAAGTAATTTAGCTTGTGTATTTATGTCAAGGTCGGCAATTTCATCAAGAAAAAGTGTTCCTCCATTGGCCTGTTCAAATTTTCCAATTTTTCGAAAATCAGCACCGGTAAATGCTCCTTTTTCGTGGCCAAACAGTTCGCTTTCAACCAGGCCTTCGGGAATAGCTGAAACATTTACAGCTATAAATGGTTTGTTATTTCTTTTGGAATTATAATGAATGCCTTTCGCAACCAGCTCTTTCCCTGTTCCTGTTTCACCGGAAACTGAAACTGAAATTTGCGTTTGCATTGCTTTTTCCATTAATTCAAAAACATGATCTATCTCACGGCTATTCCCTTTAATTAATTTGCGAAAACCATACTTTTCCTTCACTGCATCTTTCAAAAGCTGGTTTTCAGTCTTTAACTGATCTGTTTTGTAGATATTGCGTATAATGTTACTTAGCTTTTCCCTGGTATCCGGTGCTTTCATTATATAATCATAAGCTCCGTTTTTCATAAGGTCAATAGCCGTCGTAATATTTTCCTGAGCTGAAATGACAATAACATTTGTATCGGGTGATTCTTTTTGGATCTCCCTCAATACATCATGTCCTGTCATGTCGGGTAACGTATAATCAAGCGTAATCACATCAGGTTTCTCCTGTAAATGTGAAATGCAATCTTTTCCGTTATAAAACACTTTAACCTGAAACTGATCGTTAATCAGTTGCTTTTTTAAGATCTGTGCGTAAAGCTTATTGTCCTCGACAATAAAGATCTTGTACTGAATATTGTCTTTTGGGTCTGACATTTTCAATAATTTTAATTTAGACGTCCACTTCTAATTATTACATTGAAAAAATTTCAGTGCCAAATTAGGAATTTTTTTTGATTATTTTCTCTCTTTGAAACAATTTATTGATATTTGGGATGATTCTCATTGTTAGAAATTAGATAAAAAAAGAGCTGTGATTCTTTAATTTCCTGGCTGAGAGCATTGTTGTCTTAATTTAAGATTTCCTATATGCAACGGAATGTTGTTGATGTTTTTCTTTTCATGTTTTTAATCCGCTTTTGTTTTGCATCAATGTCGTATGTGTCTTTTTTATAGCCGCTTATGGTTTGTGTAGATTGTTTTATTATTTTGTTAACTAATTGTTATTATTGTTTTAAGGACGAGAGGTTACTTGAAGTCTTAGAGTAGAATTATTAGTATTTTTTCCAATGGTTAAGCCTCTAGTTTCCTTAATTATGCTTTTCCCAATATGGGATAAGTGTGATTCTGGCAATGTTTAACCTCCAATATTCAAGAGAGTAGTTCTGGTTTATTTTTCTAGATGGTTTTGTAAGAATTTTGGATTATTTGCCAGCACTCTCATTTTTATAGTTTTACAGATTAATATTTTTTGATAAATAGGGGCGCAATGTTCTCTGAATGAAAAAAGTAATGTTTTACCAGACATATTGAAATAACAGCGTTCTTTAGGTATTTATTGATAAACAAGCTACTTTAGTGAAATAAAAAATGCTGTCTACCTTATATCATAAGTTACTGACAACATAAAATAAAATTATAAACAAATGAAATATAAAGCATTTCATAAATTGTCATATGGATTATATCTGATTGCAACAGAGTTTGAAGGGAAAAAGTCAGGATATATTGGAAATACTGCTTTTCAGGTTACTTCGGAACCTTCTCAAATTGCAATTAGTTCACATAAAAAAAATTTTACTACTCAACAGATTTTAGATAGTGGGATATTCTCATTATCCATCCTTAAGAAAGATGTGAATACTTCTTTGATTGGTGAATTTGGGTTTATGTCAAGTACTGATATTGATAAATTTCGTAATGTAAATACTATAACCTCGGAAACTGGTGCTCCTATTGTTATTGATTCATCGGTTGCATGGTTTGATTGCAAAGTTAAAGGAACAATGGATGTGGGATCGCATATTCTGATAGTTGGTGAGGTTGTGAATAGTGATGTCATTTCAGGGGAAGAACCATTGACTTATGCATACTACCGTGAGAAATATAAAATGCTGGCTCCGAAAAATGCTCCAACATATATTGAGAAATCAAAACTTGAAGAAGAAGTGGTGCCGGAAGATGAACCCCGTGGAGAGGAAGAACCTAAGCCGAGAACCGCAAATCCAAATAATGATGCAAGTACTTATACCTGCACGATTTGCGGATTTCAGTATAACCCTGAAGAAGGAGATCCAACGATGGGTATCCCTCCAGGAACTCCTTTCGAAGATTTGCCCGATGATTATAAATGTCCTATTTGTAATGCGGGCAGAGAATATTTCAGGGAAGACTAATTCCTGAGATATTCTTATAGTGTTTTGTGTGTGCCATCACAGTACGGTTTATTTTTAGAATGTTTGCATTGGCACAGCCAGGCATCTTTCTTTTTTTCTATTTTAAAAGGAAGTGGAGTGAATTCGGTTCCTTTATGAGAACCATCACAGAAAGGCTGGTTGTTACTTCTTCCGCAGGCACACCAAAAATAGGTACCGGGTTCTAATGTTACATGTGCTGGTTCTTTTTTTGCAATTTTTGGTTCTGACATGACATTTTAATTTTTACGTTAATTGATTTTTGACCCCGTGAAATTAGTGAAAAATCACCACTTTATTTTATATGCAACTACGCTGTTTTTGTAGAAAGTCGGAATTAAAATTTCGTCGGTTTTGTGAACATAGTCAATATCAGCGGTATTAATTTCTTCTGTGGTTGTGTCAAGAAGCTTTATGGTTTTTCCGTTGGTGTTTATAAAAATGCGGCCTGTCCAGTTTGAGAAAATAAAATTGCCGTCGTTATCTTTTTCCAGCCCGTCTACACCTCCTGCATCCGGAAATAAAAGTTCTATTTTTTTTGTTAATATATCCACTTTATAAATATTTTTATCTCCAATATATAACTTCCCTTTTTCCGTTAGCAGGCCATTGGGGGTTTCCAGTGGTTTTCCTTCTAGCCAAACCTTAAATTCACCTTGGTGTAGCATATGTATTTTTGCTGTACGTGTATCCGAAACAAAAATTATCCCATTTGTACAAGCAGTAACATCGTTTAAAAAAACAGCTCCCGGTGCGTTGTATTTGTTGGATATCTTTCCTTTTTCTATGTCAATTTCAATTAGTTGGTCAATGTCTGCCACATACAATTTTCCTTCATAAATAGCCATTCCTTTGGGGGCATTTAGCTTTTTTACCCATTGCAAATTTCTTATTTGTCCATTGGGCGATAAAACACTGATAAATCCGTTCCCGTCTTTCTCTGTAGAATCTCCGTTTATGTTTGCAACATAAATTACATCTCTGTCTTCATCATACAGCACAGATTCGGGCGTGAGCAAGCCGTCAGAAGTTGTCCAGACTTTTATAAGTTTTTGGGCTTTGAGGTGAAAAGTTGGAAGTAACAGAATTAAGAATAGTGTGGTTAGAATTACTTTCATTTTTATTGATTTTCAATTAACATTTTATTGTTCATGTATTAATTTTGTGCAAAACACGAATGATTTTAAAAGAGTGAGGAAAAATTATTTGTTGATGCAATTTCATCACGTTTTTGTTTTTAATTTGATAAAAGTTAGCAATAATCGTTTCCTTTAACAAATGAAATGCGATATTTATAATGAGAAACACAGGAGAATTGTTTAACACAAATACGGAAATGAAAAAATATTTTTTTGTTTATATGTTAATACTGGTTAGTCTTGCTGTTTGTGGGCAGGAAAAGGGGAAACTAAAGTTTTACGTAGGAACTTTTACTTCAGAAGGTGCAGACGGAATTTATTTATGTGATTTTGACACTGCAAGTGGAGATATTTCTTTAGATAATACTTTTAAAGGAGTTGATGATCCGTCCTTTCTAAAGATTTCTTCTGATCGTAAGAATTTATATGTAGTGGCAAGAGCAAACACTGCAATAGAAAAGTCAGGAGGATATGTAATTGCTTATGAGATTGGTAAAAATGGAGTTATTCATTTTCTAAATAAACAGGCTTCCAACGGTGCAGATCCGTGTTATATTGATGTTTCTTCTGATAAAAAATATGTTGCAATTGCAGCATATAATGGTGGTACCACATCCTTATATCCGGTAAATGCAGATGGGAGTTTACAGCCGGCTACTTCGGTTATTGAGAATATCGGCTCCGGACCAGACAAAAAAAGACAAGATCGGCCTCACGCACATTCTATCCGTTTTTCACCATTTAGCAATCAGGTTTTTAGCACCGATTTAGGGACCGATCAACTAAATATATTTTCTATTGAGAATAATAAGTTGGTTCAGCATGGACAGAAATTTGTGAAGATGGAACCAGGTGCAGGCCCGAGACATCTGGAATTTCACCCAAATGGAAAAGTTATTTATGTTATTAGCGAGTTGAATTCGACAGTAACAGTTCTTCAAAACAAGGGTAATGAGTGGAAAAAGAGCCAAATAATTTCTGCATTACCCAAGGATTTTAAAGGTACCAGTTACAGTGCAGATATTCATATATCGGAAGATGGAAAGTATTTGTACGCCTCTAACCGAGGACATAATTCAATTGCCGTTTTTACAGTGGATAAAAATACTCAGAAGCTGACTTATAAAAATACTGTCTCTGTTGAGGGAGACTGGCCTCGTAATTTTTCTTTGAGTCCTGATGGTAGGTTTATGTTGGTCGCAAATCAGCGTAGTGGTAACATTACCGTTTTTAAAATTGATAGTAAAACAGGTGAGCCGCAATTTACGGGCAAAGAAATAAAATTACCCAGCCCTGTTTGTATTGATTTTCTCTAACTACTTTAACTTAACTTTGTGCTGATAAGTTTTATGAATTCATCGCGCGTGGCATTTTTTTGAAAGGCTCCGGTGAAATCAGATGTGGTTGTTATTGAATGTTGTTTTTGTATTCCTCTCATTTGCATGCATAAATGTTGAGCCTCAATAACAACTGCCACGCCCAAAGGTTTTAACGTGCTTTGAATACAGTCTTTAATTTGTGTAGTAAGGCGCTCCTGCACCTGAAGACGACGAGCAAAAACATCAACAACACGTGCTATTTTACTTAATCCGGTAATTGTTCCGTTAGGAATGTATGCAACATGTGCTTTTCCAAAAAATGGTAAAAGGTGATGTTCGCACATGGAGTATATTTCAATGTCTTTTACAATTACCATTTGTCTGTAATCTTCTTTAAACATTGCAGAACGAAGAATTTCAATAGGGTCGGTTTTATATCCTTGTAATAAGAATTGCATTGCTTTTGCAACCCTTTCAGGTGTTTTGTTAAGTCCTTCCCTAGAGGTGTCTTCTCCTAATATGGTTAAAATATTACTGTAATTTTGTGAAAGTCTTTCGGTTATATCATCATCAAAATTATCTATTCTTTCATAACCGTTCGTAGTGGTTGTATCTGGTTTACACATATCAACTAATTTAAATGAATACAAAGATTCATTTTTTTTCATAAAATACACGTGTATCGGTGCATGGTTTTTTTGAAAGGGATGGAATAATCTAAACTTCTTTTTCAAAATTGTCTGGGAGGTATGTAAAACATTAAAAAGCTTTCTAAATGTTTTGAAGAATCATACTGTTGCTGTAATTTGATTTTATTATTTTTGCAGGAGTCTCATAATAAAACATAGGAAACAGTAACTTTATCTGTGTTTTATTAAAAATTTAAGTGAGAAAAGAATGATTTTTTTAGCTTTATACAATAAAATATAAATACAGAAGTTATAACAGAAACCACAGAAAAAGAACGGAGTTTTTGCTGTACCGAACAAACCGCTTTATAAATGATAGTTGTTACTGGAGCAGCCGGATTTATCGGCAGTTATTTAGTTGGAAAACTAAACAGCGTCGGCTATGATGATTTAATTCTTGTCGACAAAATGGATAACCCCTGGAAGGATCTAAATATTCTTCAAAAAAAATATCGCAAATTTATCGATCGCGACAATTTTTTTAAGTGGCTAATTAAACATGCCAACGAGGTTGAATTTGTCTTTCATCTTGGGGCACGAACGGATACTATTAGTCAGGAGCCAGAGTTATATCAGCAACTGAATGTGATTTATTCTCAACGTATCTGGAATATCTGCGCGGAAATACAGGCGCCTCTATTGTATGCTTCTTCTGCTGCTACATATGGAAATGGAGAGTCTGGATTTTCAGATTCACACGAAAATGTTATTAATCTGCGGCCACTAAATTTGTATGGCTGGTCAAAACAGGATTTTGATGTTTGGGCTCTGAAGCAAACGCATACTCCTCCATTTTGGGCCGGATTAAAATTCTTTAATGTATATGGTCCGAATGAATATCACAAAGGGCAAATGGCTTCTGTTGTTTTGCATGCATTTAACCGGATATGTGAAACAGGCAAGATGAAATTGTTCCGTTCTCATCATAAAGATTATAAAGATGGTGAGCAAAGCCGGGATTTTGTTTTTGTAGATGATATTGTAGAAGTAATGCTCCACTTTATGGAAGAGCAGAAACATTCGGGGATTTATAATGTAGGTACCGGGAAAGCTCGTTCGTTTCTGGATTTAACCCAATCTGTTTTTAAAAGTATGAAACTACATCCCGATATTTCTTTTGTTGACACACCGGTAGATTTACGCGGACGTTACCAGTATTTTACAGAAGCTGATATTCATAAGCTAAGGGAGATAGGCTATACAAAATCTTTTACCGAACTGGAAGAAGGAGTGGATAAGTATGTTAGTGAGTATCTAAAGGAAGAAGCCTGTTTTTAGTTTCATTTGTTTTTTTCTTTACAATTATTCTATTTTTATAGAAAATATGAATAGTGAAAAAAGTAATTCTTCATTTACTATTTCTTATAATTCTTGTTGGTGAGTTTGCCGGATTATTACTCCATCTTCGTTGGTTGGTATACGTTTCTAAACCATTAATAATGATTTTTATCGCGGGATATTTTTTGACTTATTCCCGAGGGATAGATAAAAACGTAGTGCAATTAGCTGTTGTTGCATTTTTCTTTTCGTGGCTGGGAGATGTTCTTCTCATGTTTGGCAGTAAAAGCTCTGTCTATTTTATTTTGGGATTGTTTGGCTTTCTATTGGCACACATTGCTTATATCCTTCTTTTTTTGAGAACAATACAACTTCCAGGAAAAAAATCTTTTTTAAAGAAAAGAGCCTATTGGTTGCTTCCTTATATGATATATGGATTGGCTATTTATATAATGCTCTTTAATCATTTGAGTATTCTTTTTCAAATAGCTTTTTTTGTTTATATGCTGGCTTTGCTTGGCATGTCCTCAATGGCATTAAATCGGCAGGGGAATGGCCATCCTTTGAGTTTCTATCTTGTTTTTGTTGGTTCCATACTTTTTATTATTTCAGATTCCTTGATTGCAATTAATGAGTTCCTAATCTCGCTCCCATTCAGTGGTATTGCGATCATGAGTACCTATGTCGCAGCCCAATGCTTAATCATGGTAGGAATACTAAAGCAATATGAGTGATTTTTATTGTTTTTTCTAATGAGTTTGATAATAATTGTTGACAATAAGTTTGTATAAAGGTTATTTAACAGCTATTGTTGTTCTGTGTAAAATCGAATTATTTTTTTTATGGCTTCTGTGCATACGGGACAAAAATCAGGTGCAATATTACTTTTCATTCGGCAATCCATATAGGGACTGTAAATGCCTTTACTCAAGTAGCCTCCTCCCTCGTACACTCCAATAGTTTGCTTGTTTTTAGCCTCTCTCGGAGTAGGTATTTTAGTTGAGGAAGAAATCATACTTATCCATTTTTTATCAAAGTCTACCAACGTAGTTAGATTCGGTTCCCAGGGTTCTATTTTTAAATTATAAAAGTCTTCATAGGCAACGGATGAAGTGTAATATTCATCTCCAAGCCCGGCAAAACCATGGCCAAATTCATGTACAAAAACTTTTTCTGTCTGTTCATTGTCGGCAGAGCAAAGTGTAATAAAATTGTAAAAGCCACCTCCGCCATAACGTTCGGTGTTTACCAGTACATAAATTACATCGTAAGGAACAGTTGCTGCTGCATCATAGATATTTTTCATATCACTTGTAGTAAGATAACGTGCTTCATCAAACGTATAAAATGTAGAATTAAAACAGGTGTTTTTATATATATTTTCTCCTGGAATGTCAGTTCCTGATTCTACTGAAGAAGTAAGCACAGCTCTTACATTAAAGTTTTCTTTCTCAGAAGAAAATGGTTCTTTCGCGAAAAGATAACCGGTAACACGCTTTGCATCATCTACAAATTTTTTCATTTCAGATGCTGTGTAACCTTCTGCCAAAATAGCAATGTCTACTTTTTTTTCAGGAGTTCCATTATTAATAATGTCAACTGTTTTGAATGGTGCTGGTTTTTCTTTTAATATGAAGTAATCACCTGGATCTATTTCTGTTCTATAAATTGTTTTAAAATTTCCTTCCCATTGGCGGGCATCAATTTCAAATCTTATTTTATTTTTTGGGAAAGGGAATATAGCTGACTGATAGAATGTTTTGTCTTTCAGTTTTGCTTCGGGAGTTGTTTGCCATTCCTGGAAAAGGGTACTAAATCCTTTGGCGAAAATGAGAAGATCGGATTTTACATCAAAAATTCTGAAGCGGTATGTTCCATAATTAAAAGGATCAATAAGATGGTTTTTGGGGCCTGCCCAGTAAGGTTCCTGTTTTATTTGTTCAGGGAAAACTTTTACTTCCTTATTATTGCCACCCAGTAAGAAATCAACACGTAATGATTTGCTTTCAAAGAATTGATTAAAATCAACTTGTGCAAAAGTAAAAAGCGGAAAACAAAAAAGAATGGTGAAAATTTTCAGTTTCATGTTGTGCATTTATTATTTTTGGCTGAAAATAACAAATATCACCCAACGATAAAATGAGAAATGTTTATAAATTCTTGCTTGAATATGTGCGTGACTTTAGCGGGCTTGAAATGCTCGCAAAGCCACTCTCTGCTTTTGTGTGTATTGTAATTATTATTACAACGGCCTGGCTGGCACATTTTCTTACCCGGCAAATTTTTCTGAGTATTGTGGGCCGTATTGCAAAGCGTACAAAAACAACCTGGGATGATATATTAGTAAAGAATAAGGTTTTTAGTGGACTGGCTCATCTTGTGCCGGCTTTCATTTTATACTATACTGCTGATTTTGCTTCACCAGTGCTGCATCAGCAATTGAGCGAGATTGATCCTTCAAGGCTGGAGGCTTTGGCTCATGATCATTATTTTGAACTGGCTGGTTTCTTATTAAAAATAGCTCGTATATATTTTACTCTTATCATTGTTTTTGTTTCCAATTCTATTCTGAATTCAGCTTTTGAGATATATAACACGTTAGATATTGCGCATCATCGGCCAATAAAAGGCTATGTGCAGCTGTTGAAGATTTTTGTGTATTTCATGGCAGGGATCTTAATTATTGCTGTGCTGCTGGGAAAAGACCCAACAGTTTTACTGGCTGGATTGGGGGCAATTGCAGCTGTTCTGATGTTGGTTTTTAAAGATACCATTCTGGGTTTTGTTGCTTCAATTCAACTGTCGGCTAATGATATGGTGAAGATTGGAGATTGGGTTGAAATGCGCAGCCATGGTGCGGATGGAACAGTTATCGATATTACTTTGAATACAGTAAAAGTTCAGAATTGGGATAAAACAATTTCAACCATTCCTACATATGCTCTTGTGGCAGAATCTTTCAATAACTGGAAAGGTATGGAGGAGTCAGGTGGAAGGCGCATTAAAAGAGCAGTTTCTATTGATATGGGAACAATTAAGTTTTGTGATGAAGCAATGTTGGGACGATTTGAAAAATTTGATTTGATTCGTGATTATGTCAAGAAGAAGGAAGCAGAAATACGAGAATTCAATAAAAGCAGAAATATTGCCGATGAAGATCGCATTAGCGGTCGCAGGCAAACCAATGTAGGGATTTTTCGAAAATACCTGGAGGTTTATCTTCATCAACACCCTATGATAAACCAGGAGATGACCTTCCTTGTTCGGCAACTTCATCCCAACGAGAAAGGATTACCCATTGAAATTTATGTGTTTTGCAAAGACAAAGCATGGGCGAATTATGAGTCAATTCAAGCAGATATTTTTGACCACATTTTTGCTGTTATTCCCGAGTTTGAATTAAAGGTTTTTCAGGAACCTTCCGGTACTGACATTTCAAGTGCAATATCAGGGATGAGCAAGTAATTGATTCCTTTCCGAATTTAGTGAAAAGGGCGCTGAATGGGGCTTATACCATTTAGTGTGTTATTAAGCATGGTGACTTTTCATCTGTAGATTTTTAATACTTTTGTTCTTTAATTTGATATTTTAAACGAATTCAGAAACATGAATAATAATGATTATGCTGAGCTAGCTGCCGATATTGATGAGCTGGACGAAAAAATTCTTAGTTTAATTACAAAAAATGCACGGATTCCCTTCTTGGAGGTTGCTCGTGAATGTGGGGTTTCAGGGGCTGCAATTCATCAGCGGGTGCAGAGGTTATTTAATATTGGTGTAGTTTCGGGTAGTGAATTTATTGTTAATCCTCAAAAACTTGGTTACAGTACCTGTGCTTATATGGGGATTTATTTGGAAAAAGCAAAATATCACACTCAAGTAGTTGAGTCGCTTCGTAAAATACCCGAAATAATCGAATGTCATTATACAACAGGGCAGTATGCTATTTTTGTAAAAGTACAAACAAAAACAAATAAGCACCTTAAACAGATTATTGACATGGAACTGCAGGAGATTGAAGGAATAGCCCGCACGGAAACATTTATTTCTTTAGAAATGGAGTTTAAGCGGCAAGTGCCGATAAGATAGAAGATAAAGGCCGGATAAACCGGCCTTTTTATTTTATTCCTCTTTATAAACAAAATCATATGATTCATTATGTTGGCTAAGATCCAGCCCAATCTTTTCTCCATGGGGGGAAATACGAAGGGGTACTATCAGGTCGGTAATTTTATACATTAATAATGAACCCCCGAAAGTAAAAATAGATACAATTACAAGTGCCAATATATGATATAAGAAGGTTGTTATGTGTCCATGAATTAAACCTACATCGTTAGCAAAAATTGAAGTAGCAATCATGCCCACAATCCCTCCCATGCCGTGAGCCGGGAATACATCCAGTGTATCATCAAGTGTCGATTTTGTGCGAAGTGTAATTGCATAATTGCTTATAATGGCGGCAATTACACCTATAAATATACTCGATCCCACATTTACAAAACCTGCGGCTGGCGTAATAGCAACTAGCCCAACCACTAGTCCAATGGCTGCACCAACGGCTGACGGTTTTTTTCCTTGTGCAGCATCATAAAATATCCAGGTTAACATTGCTGCAGCTGAAGCCGTATTGGTATTAACAAGTGCCATCGCAGCAACAGAGTCTGCAGCAAGAGCTGAGCCTGCATTAAAGCCAAACCATCCGAACCAGAGCATACCTGCACCAAGAAGAATAAAGGGGATGTTGGCAGGTTTAAACTCTTTTGTTACATCTTTTCTTCTTCCCAAGAATATCGCACCGGCTAAAGCAGCAAATCCTGCAGACATATGAACTACTGTTCCTCCTGCAAAGTCCAGTACTCCCCAATTTCTTAAAAATCCATTCGGGTGCCATGTCCAGTGGGCAAGTGGCGCATAAATGAAAATTACGAAAAGGCACATAAATAACATATACGCCCTGAATCGCACCCTTCCGGCAAACGAACCCGTAATAAGAGCTGGTGTAATGATGGCAAATTTTAGCTGAAACATCGCAAATACCGCTAATGGGAAAGTTGGAGCCAGGTTAGGATCTGTGCCTCCTCCAACACCACGGAACATAAAGTAAGTAGCCGGATTGCCAAATAATCCAAAGCCTTTCCACCCAATACTATCTCCAAAGGCAATGCTAAAGCCAACTACTACCCATATAACACTTACAATACCCATGGCAATAAAACTTTGCAACATGGTTGAAATAATGTTTCTTGGCTGCACCATTCCGCCATAAAAAAAAGCTAATCCCGGAGTCATGAGTAGTACTAGCCCGGTTGCTGTTAACATCCAGGCTGTATCCCCTGGAACAATGTTTGAATAATCCTGGTTGTCAAGACCTGAAGGAATGATGATTCCCAATAATGCGGCAATAACCAGTATGGCTAGTATTAGCCACCATCTAACTGTTTTTTTCATCGTACTTTTTTTAGTCGTTTGCTGTCTGTATGCGTAAAAATAAAGAATAATATTGTCTCGATAGAAATGTTTGTCTGATTATGTTAGAAAAATGTTATGAAATATATTTTTTAGTTAACAATTTGATAACAAAAATACATGCCTTGCCCTTATTGTGGCTATTATTTTCAAATTGTTGTTTTTTAGTTGTACGGTTATCAATAAATTGAAATATTTCTTATTTTTTGGTAGTTTTGTTGGAAAATTGTAAGAGATGACATTGCGAAATAATTTAGATGAAGTAGATTTAAAAATCTTAGATATTATTACCAAAAATGCACGTATTCCGTTTAAAGATGTAGCAAAGGATGTTGGCATTTCAAGAGCAGCTGTTCATCAGCGTGTAAACAGAATGATTGAGCTTGAGGTAATTGTGGGGTCCGGGTATCATATTAATCCGAAAAAAGTTGATTTCAGGACGTGTACTTTCATTGGAATTTTTCTTGAAAAAGGAGGAATGTTTTCGGAAGTAGTGGATAAACTGAAGTTAATTCCGGAAGTTGTTGAGTGTCATTATACAACAGGGCAATATGCCATTTTTGTTAAAGTATATGCCAAAGATAATGAGCATCTGAAAAATGTGCTAAGTGTACAAATTCAGAAAATACAAGGGGTAGCCAGTACCGAAACACTTATCTCTTTGGAAGAGTCATTTAAGCGAACAATTCCTGTGCATATTTAATCTCGTTGACGTACAGCTTCGTACATCATAAGTGCTGCTGCAACTGAAACATTCAACGATTCAATTTGTCCGAGTATGGGTATTTTTAATTGTTGGTCAGCCAGTTGCAGTAGTTTAGGTGAGATGCCTTTTTCTTCCGAGCCCATAACTATACATAATGGTGTGTTTAGATGTGCTTGTGTATATAGTTTGTCCCCTTTCTCCGTTGCAGCAACAATTTTTATCCCGGAATCCTTTAGGAATTGTACAGTTTGTTGGAGATTTACAGCTCTGCACAAAGGTACATGGTGAATGGCTCCTGCAGAAGTTTTTATAGCATCTCCTCCAATGCGTGCCATTCCTTTATCGGGAACAATTATTGCTTGAACCCCTGCACATTCTGCTGAACGAACAATTGCCCCAAAATTTCTGACATCGGTAATTTGATCAAGTAGCAGTATAAAAGGATCCTGCCCTTTTTCATACAGCCCCGGCAACAGCGATTCAATAGAATGAAATTCAACAGGGGAAAGAAGTGCTAATACTCCCTGGTGGTTTTTTCTGGTAATTTTATTAATGCGTTCAATAGGTACAAATTGAAATGCAACTTCATTTTCCTTTATTAATTGATAAAGTTCTCTGAATAGGTCATTATTTAATCCTTTTTTTATAAGTACTTTTTCAATTGATCGTCCCGTTTTAATGGCTTCTATCACCGCCCGTGTGCCAAAAACAAAATCTTCTTTATTCATTACCAATTTTTTTTCTGTATCCAGTTTTCTAGTTCTTCATGTTGTTCTTCCCATGCCTGCATGGTTTCTTTAAGTTTACTTTTGAGTTGATCATATTTTTCAAAAAGAGAAGGATCTTCCAGGGTTTTTGAAGAGGATAATAATTTATCAATCTGTACTATTCCTTCTTCTATGCTGGCAATTTCATTTTCTGTCTGTTCTACCTGTTTCTCCAGCTTTGAGATATTCTTGTTGATTTCTTTTCTCTCCTCAAAACTAATGTCGTTGGCCATTTTATTCAGAGGTGATTTGCTTTTGTTTTTACCTTCTATTTTTGATTTTTTTTCTAACTCTTTTAAAGATTCGATTTTTTTCTTCTGGAGAAATTCATAAATACCTCCAAGGTGTTGTTTTGCTTTTTTATTTTTGAATTCATAAATACAGTTAACCAAACCATCTAAAAAATCACGGTCGTGAGAGACAACCAGCACTGTGCCATCAAAATTTATTAAAGCATTTTTTAGTATTTCCTTCGAGCGTATATCTAGGTGGTTGGTGGGTTCATCAAGCACAAGGAAGTTAACGGGCTCCAACATTAGCCGAATCATAGCCAGCCGGGATCTTTCTCCACCACTTAATACTTTTACTTTTTTGTCTACATCTTCTCCTGAAAACAGAAAAGCACCAAGTATATCTCTGATTTTTGTTCTCACTTCACCAACTGCAATCTCGTCGATTGTTTCCAGTACTGTTAACTCTCCATTTAAAAGTTGTGCCTGGTTTTGTGCAAAGTAGCCAATCTTTACATTGTGCCCCAGTTTTAAATATCCGTCGTGTTCTAAATCTTGCATAATAATTCGGGCAAGAGTTGTCTTACCTTCACCATTACGTCCAACAAAGGCAATTTTTTCTCCATTTTCTATGGTAATGTCAATGTCGTCCAGAACTAGGTGGTTGCCATAACTTTTACTAACATTCTTGCCTTCCACAATTACTTTTCCTGAGCGGGGAGCCGGAGGAAAGTTTATTTTTAATGCAGAGTTGTCCTCTTCTTCAATTTCAATGCGGTCGAGTTTCTCCAACTGTTTAATTCTCGATTGAACCTGAACCGATTTTGTGGCCTTGTATCTGAACCGTTCTATGAATTTTTCTGTGTCCTCTATCATCTTCTGTTGGTTGCGGTACGCAGAAAGTTGGATTTCCCGTTGTTCTTTTTTCCAAAGGATAAAAGTGGAATAGTTTATTTTTTGATCGGTGATTTTTCCAAGTGATATTTCAATTGTTCTGTTGCAAACTGCATCGAGAAAAGCCTTGTCGTGAGAGACTAGTAATACGGCACCTTTATAGTTTTTAAGAAAATCTTCCAACCATTGAATAGATTCAATATCCAGATGGTTGGTTGGCTCATCCAGTAAAAATACATCCGGTTTTTTTAGCAGAAGTTTTGCCAGTTCAATTCGCATTCGCCATCCTCCACTAAACTCTGAGGTGTGGCGGTTAAAATCTTTCCGCTCAAATCCTAATCCAAGTAATGTTTGCTCAAGATCTGCTTCATAATTCTCACCTCCCAATATTTGATATCTCTCATTAAACTCGGTAATTTTATCGAGCATGTTAAGATATTCATCGGAGTGATAATCTTCTCTTTCTGCTATTTCCGTATTCAGTGTGGCAATTTCCTTTTCAAGTTTTAGCAACTCTTCAAAAGCCAGAACTGTTTCTTCTTTTAGTGTAAACCTGTCTGTGAGGTTCATTTGTTGTGGTAAGTAACCCAGTGTAATATCTTTGGGAATACCTATCCTTCCCGAAGTTGGCAGCTCTATTCCGGTAATGATTTTGAGAAGCGTTGTTTTTCCTGCGCCATTTTTCCCAATTAGTCCAATTCTGTCTTTGGGCTGAATAAGAAAACTGATTTCCTTGAAAAGCTGAAATCCGCCAAAACTTAAATTTAATTTATCTATTGATATCATAATAATCTGAAAGTGGGCAAAGATAATGATAAATGATGAATCGCATTTGGAAACCAAAGGGCAAAAAAAAATACCCTTTCGGGTATAAAAAGAAGGAAGGGGAAAGCACTATGGACGCTTTTTGAAGATGATTGATGATTTACAAACCCCTAAACACAAAACCAATCATAAATACAGAAGTAGCTTTCCCCTTATAAGTTTTATTTATTGAAAATAAAACCAACCATTAAATCGATTCAAAGATATGTAAAATAAATTCAAGAATAAAGTCCCAATCGCCAAAAAGTGCTCAAATAGGGATTGTGAAGTTTTGTTTTCCCAGAATGGGAAAATTGTTTTTTATATGGGAATGGTCATATTGCTGTTAAAAGTCGTTTCCTTTGATCTAATGAGCTATATTTGTGGCAAAAACAAGTGGTACGAAAAAAACGGAATCCTTTTTACGAAAAGGTTAGAATAGAGGATATTGGATCTGAGGGTAAAGCCTTGGCAAGAGTTAATGAGGTAGTTGTTTTTACTAAATTAGTTATACCTGGCGACGTGGTAGATTTACAGGTAACCAGAAAGCGAAAAAAGTATCAGGAAGCATTTGTTGTTCGGGTCCATGAGTACTCGCCTGATAGAATAGAGGCTTTTTGCAGTCATTTTGGGACGTGTGGAGGATGTAAATGGCAATTTTTACCTTATGATAAGCAACTGTATTATAAACAGAAGCAGGTTGAAGATCAATTAAAGCGAATAGGGAGGTTAGATTTACCTCCGGTTATGAAGATTTTGGCTTCGGAGAGGGATACTTTTTATCGCAATAAACTAGAATTTACTTTTTCAAACAAACGCTGGTTAACTGCTGTGGAAATTGAGGCAAACAACGAAATTCACGATACAAATGCTTTGGGGTTCCATGTTCCTGGTTTATTTGATAAGGTTATAAATATTGAGAAGTGTTGGCTACAGCCGGAACCTTCCAATGAAATTCGGAATTTTATAAATGAATATGCAGAGAAGCATAGCCTTAATTTTTTTGATATAAAGGAAAAAGCAGGATTTCTTCGGACGCTCATCATTCGGACAAGCTCAACAGGAGAGGTAATGGTTATTGTATCTTTCTTTTACGATGATGTTCGAACCAGAGAACAATTACTTGAAGAACTCAAAAAAAGTTTCCCACAAATCACCTCCCTAATGTATGTGATCAATCCCAAAGGGAATGATACAATTACCGACTTGGACATTCATGTTTATGCCGGACAGCCATTCATTTGGGAGGAAATGGAAGGTCTCAGGTTTAAAGTCGGTCCCAAAAGTTTTTATCAAACAAATTCAGAGCAAGCATATTCTTTATACAAAGTTGCACGGGATTTTGCTGCACTTGAAGGACATGAAATTGTGTACGATTTATATACCGGAACAGGGACGATTGCGAACTTCGTGGCCAGGAGGGCAAAGAAAGTTGTGGGTGTTGAATATGTGCCTGAAGCCATAGATGATGCAAAAGAAAATGCTTTGATTAATGGTATTGAGAATGTATCATTTTATTCTGGTGATATAAAATTGGTTTTTAATGATGAATTTGTAAGGGCAAATGGTAAGCCTGATATAATTATTACTGATCCGCCCAGAGCCGGGATGCATGTGGAGGTTGTAAATACAATTTTAAATTTGAAACCTAAAAGAATTGTGTATGTAAGTTGCAATCCGGCCACCCAGGCGAGAGATTTGGCGCTTATGAGTGAAAAGTATAAAGTGCAGAAAGTGCAGCCTGTAGATATGTTTCCTCATACTCACCATGTGGAAAATGTTGTTCTGCTGGAAGTAAAGGAATGATGATATTGAGACAAGTATGAATAAAAAAAGGTTGCGCAAGCAACCTTTTCCAAATTATCCTAAATAAGATTTCAATAATTTACTTCGCGATGTATGCCGTAGCCTTCTAATCGCTTTTTCTTTGATTTGTCGAACCCTTTCACGGGTTAGCCCAAATCGTTCTCCAATTTCCTCCAATGTCATTTCCTGGCAGCCAATGCCAAAAAATAACCTGATGATGTCACTTTCTCTTTCGGTTAATGTTGCTAAAGCTCTGTGTATTTCTCTGGCAAGCGATTCCATGATAAGTGATCTGTCTGCATTGGGTGAATCATTATTCACCAATACATCCAAAAGACTGTTGTCTTCACCGTCAACAAACGGAGCATCAACGGAAACGTGTCTACCAGAAACACGTAAGGTATCTGCAACCTTGTCGGCAGGAAGTTCAAGTGAATCGGCCAATTCTTCGGGTGACGGCTTGCGCTCGTGTTCTTGCTCAAATTTCGAAAATGCTTTGTTGATCTTATTCAACGAACCTACCTGGTTCAATGGCAAACGAACAATGCGCGACTGCTCTGCAAGCGCCTGAAGAATGGATTGACGTATCCACCATACGGCATAGGAAATGAATTTAAACCCGCGGGTCTCGTCGAATTTCTCAGCTGCTTTAATTAACCCAAGGTTTCCTTCGTTTATTAAATCAGGGAGGCTAAGCCCTTGATTCTGATATTGCTTCGCTACCGAAACAACAAAACGTAAGTTTGCCCTTGTTAATTTCTCTAAAGCAGCTTGATCGCCCTTCTTAATTCTCTGTGCTAACTCGACTTCTTCCTCTACGGTAATAAGTTCTTCTTTCCCTATTTCCTGTAAATACTTGTCTAAAGAGGCACTTTCCCGATTAGTAATTGACTTTGTGATCTTTAGCTGTCTCATATACTCTCCTTAAAAAATCGTGCAAATATAGAATATTAAAATTTAATGGTCAAGGAGAAAAACTCAAAACAATTTGTAAGTTAATGATATCTTTAAAGTTGATTTTTTAATCAACTCCAAATACATAATAAGCTAATTCTCCGTTTGGATAAATACCTTCAACAAGAATTCCTCCTCTGGCATTACCTATCTCTCTTTTCAAATCGTTGACCTCGTAAATAGGTTTTTTGTTCACGTTTGTGATTATAAATCCTTCTTTGAGGCCTGCTTCTTTAAGTTTTCCCTTGCTTAAACTTGTTATTTTTATTCCGTAATCTATTTCTAATTTTTGTTTTTCTCTCTCATTTACTTGTTCAAATTCTGCGCCCAATATTGATTTGTTGTCTCTTACAATTTGGGTGTCACCATGTTTATTACGTAAAGTAACTGTAAATTGTTTCTTTTCTCCATTTCGTAATACAACAATTTTTACATCGTCGCCTGGGCGATACTGGCTAACTTTCTCTTGTAACTCTGCAGATGTTTTTACTTTTTCACCGCCTACACTTATTATTACATCATTCTCTTTTACGCCTGCCTCCCTTGCTGCTCCATTTTCAGTTACTTCTCCTACAACAACACCGCCAACTTCATCAAGGTTGAGTTCTTTGGCAACATCTGCTGTTACATCTCCAATTTTCACTCCAAGAAGCGCTCGCTGTACCTCTCCAAATTCTTTTAAATCATCTACCACTTTTTTTACTATGGTAACCGGAACTGCGAATGAGTATCCTGAATAGGAACCTGTCCTGGATGCTATAGCTGAATTTATTCCGACAAGCTCTCCTCTTTGATTAACAAGAGCACCTCCACTATTCCCCGGGTTTACGGCTGCATCGGTTTGAATAAATGATTCGATGGCCATTTGATCTGTATTTATTCCCAGATTTCGAGCCCGTGCGCTTACAATACCTGCAGTTACTGTAGATGTGAGGTTGAAGGGGTTTCCTACGGCTAATACCCATTCTCCTAGTTTTAAATCATCAGAATTTCCATAGCTTAAAAATGGGAGGTCATCCGTGTCTATTTTTAGTAATGCAATATCAGTTGAAGGATCTGTTCCAACCAAACGTGCTTCAAATTCGCGCTTATCATTTAGAATAACTTTTATTTTTTGTGCATCCTCAATTACATGGTTGTTGGTTACAATGTATCCATCGGAAGTAAGTATCACGCCTGAACCAAAACCTTGTGCTATTTGAGGTTGCTGACGACGTAATCCAAAGAATTCATCCAGAAAAGGATTCCCGCTAGACCAACCTCCTCCCCGGACAGATTGAGTTGCAATATGTACCACCGCGTGAACCGATTTATCTGCGGCATAGGTCAAATCGGGAAGTGTTGCACCGTTTTCTGCTGGTAATGAGGCATATTGCAATTGTTGTTTTTCTTGGATTGTAACTACATCATTCTTTTTGTCGAAAAATGTACTATATGCCCAAACAGCAATGAATGCTCCTGCAATTACCAGTAAAAATGTAAGTGTAAATCTTCCTAGCTTCTTCATGGCTAAATGAATTATTTTATTTTTTATATTTTGTACTTCGTTTTTGTTAATAGTACCTATTTAACGCAAATATACTGCCAGTGTTCTTCATCATGAATAAGAATAGCCGTATTTTGCATAATTTAACAACCTTACGGTTTATTTGTTAAAAAGTTGCAATAATAAATGGGGTAATAAAACTTTACCAGTATACTTATACCCGCTATTTTTCAGGCACAACAAACCATTTTGAATCAAGTTCAACCGGAGAATATGAATTAAGGTATTCAATTGCTTCCATGGAATTATTTGCAACATAATATAATTCCCGATAAATTTCTTTTGCAAACATCTCTTTATAAGAAACTTCAAATTGTTTGAAAAGATATTTGAAAAAATTGTTGGTATTAATAAAAACAATAGGTTTCTCGTGATAGGAGAGTTGTCGTAAAGTCATCACTTCCAATATTTCTTCGAGAGTCCCAAAACCTCCGGGAATTGCAATAAATGCATCCGAAATATCCCGCATTTTTGCTTTTCGGCTTTGCATATCATTTGTTACAATTACTTCGTGTGAAGTAGTGCTTGCCAGCGATCTCTTTAGAAGGCGTTCAGGAATAACTCCTATCGTTTGGGCTCCGGCATTACGAGCAGAAACAGTTACTGCTTCCATTAATCCTACGTTTGCACCGCCATTTATTAGTGTATGTCCTTTTTCCCCTATTATTTTTCCCAGGTTTTGCGCTTCCTGAAAGTATACATCAGCTATGGCATTACTGGAAGAAGAAAAAACACAAATATTCATGCTTTATAGTTTTAAAAATCCGGTTACGGGAATTAACCGGATTTTATTTTTTATGCGTCTATATTTGCATATGTTGCATTGTCTTCAATAAATTTTCTTCGGGGCGGAACGTCGTCTCCCATAAGCATGGAGAAGATGTGATCGGCTTCGGCAGCATTGTCAATTGTTACTTGCTGCAATGTGCGTTGTTCCGGGTTCATTGTTGTTTCCCAAAGTTGTTCTGCGTTCATCTCACCCAAACCTTTGTAGCGCTGAATGTGAACTGCACTTTCATCACCCTCTGCCCATTCATTTATGAGTTCGATACGTTGTTTTTCAGTCCAGGCATAAGATTCTCTTTTCCCTTTTTTTAATAAGTAAAGAGGTGGGGTTGCCAGGTAAAGGTGCCCGTTTTTTATAAGATCCTGCATATACCTGAAGAAGAAGGTCATAATAAGTGTATCAATGTGGCTTCCATCCACATCGGCATCGGTCATGATTATTATTTTGTGATACCTCAGTTTTTCCATATTTAAAGCTTTGGAATCATCTTCTGTTCCAATATGTACACCAAGAGCAGTGAAAATATTTTTAATTTCTTCGCTTTCCAGTACTTTGTGCATCAAAGCCTTTTCTACATTGAGGATTTTTCCCCTTAGCGGTAAAATTGCCTGTGTTTTTCTATCGCGACCTTGTTTTGCTGTTCCACCTGCTGAATCTCCCTCTACAAGGAATAGCTCGCATCTTACAGGATTTTTTTCAGAACAGTCGCTCAGTTTTCCTGGTAATCCACCGCCAGACAGGGCGCTTTTACGTTGCACCATCTCACGGGCTTTGCGTGCTGCATGGCGAGCTTGTGCAGCAATAATTACCTTATTGACAATAATTTTTGCCGATTTTGGATTTTCTTCCAGATAATGTGAAAGAGCTTCGCTAACAGCTTGGTCAACAGAAAGGCTAACTTCTGAGTTCCCCAATTTTGTTTTAGTCTGCCCTTCGAATTGCGGCTCTGCTACTTTTACAGAAATAACGGCTGTCAAGCCTTCCCTGAAATCGTCGCCGCTAATATCAAATTTTAATTTGGTAAGCATGCCCGACTGGTCGGCATAGTTTTTTAGTGTACGTGTTAGTCCTCTTCTGAAACCAGTAAGGTGTGTACCTCCTTCAATGGTGTTGATATTGTTAACATATGAATGAATGTTTTCAGAATAAGACGTATTATACTGGAGGGCAATTTCAACCGGAATGTCATTTTTTTCTGTGGTGATGTGAATAACTTCTGGTGTTAGTCTTACACGAGTGTCATCAAGATATTCAACAAATTCCTTAAGTCCTTGCTCTGAAAAGAATTGATTTGATTTATAATTCCCATCTTCATCTTTTTCTCGTTCATCAATAATGGACAGATTGATTCCTGCATTAAGAAAAGCTAACTCACGCAAGCGGGTAGCCAAAATTTCATATTTATAGGCTGTTGTCAGGAAAATAGATGAATCAGGGGTGAAAGTAACAATCGTCCCGGTTTTGTCTGTATCCCCAATGATTTTTGCTTCATACATTGGCTTGCCTATTTCGTACTCTTGTACCCAAACTTTTCCGTCGCGATGTATTTCCGCTTTTAAGTGAGTAGATAATGCATTAACACAAGATACCCCAACCCCATGCAATCCTCCGGAAACTTTATAGGAACCTTTATCGAATTTTCCTCCTGCATGCAGAACAGTCATTACAACCTCCAAGGCAGACTTGTTTTCTTTTGTATGTCTTTCTGTTGGAATTCCTCTTCCGTCGTCTTTTACTGTGATTGAATTATCTTCATGGATAATAACATCGATGTTGTTACAATAACCGGCAAGAGCTTCGTCAATGGAGTTATCGACTACTTCGTAAACCAAATGATGTAATCCTTTTTCATTCACGTCGCCAATATACATGGCCGGACGCTTTCTCACGGCTTCCAAACCTTCAAGCACCTGAATGCTGTCTGCAGAATAATTTCCATTCCCCCCGTTTGGAGTGCCATTCTTTTCTAATTCACTCATTATGTCTTATTTTATACTCTTTACTCTGATTCTCAAAATAAAATAGTTTCCAGTATCAGAAAATAGCATTTTCTTTTGAAAGGAAACTAGTTGGTAATCAAGTTTTTATTCGTCTGCTAATTTGCTTTTTTAAGCGTTCGGCAAATATAATAAAATTAACTGAAGAAACGGGTGTCTTTTAGTGGTGATTAGTCGTATTTTTAAACAATTTATTAACCTGAAAATGAGAATAAAACCTGTTAGGAATTAAATAAAAAAAGGGAGTTTACAGCTCCCTTTTTTTATAAAAATATTTTCTTAGAACGAATAACTAAGTCCTCCCAGAATATTGAAGCTTTGTACCGGGTAGCCTAGCCAACGTTGATATTTTTGAAATCCAAAATTGTTGAGCTGACCAAAAACTGAAAATTGTTGAGTTATCTTATATGTGGCATTAAAATTCAGATCGAATACGGTGTCTAATATATATGATTTTCTGGCTGCTGTTGAAAGTTCATTGAGTTCGTTAAATATTATTGAGCGCGGGTCATAGTAATTAATATCTAGAATAAGAGCTTCGCGTTGACCTGTTAAATAAAGATCGGTGGCAATGCTTAATTGTTCTGTCACATTATAGCTAATCGACATTTTTGCATCCCAGTCGGGCATGTTCCATGCTTTCTCTTCTGTGTCTAATTTATATACGTAATAATTCCCGGTAAGCAGTAAATTCATTTTTTCAGAAGAGGCATGAAAAATCTCCAGATTGAATTTTAGCAAATCCATATCATCGTAAAATATGGAAAAGTCATTTTCTACAATGGAAGGATCTGGTGTATTGGCAGACTGGCTTGGGTTTGGAAACACATATCCAAACAGATAGTAAATCGGTTGATCTTTTATTTTTGAATAATCTGCGGAAATCTTGAAGTTGGTTTTAGTAGCTATTTTTCCATCAAAGCCGCCATAAAAATGAAGCCTTTCAAATGTATTCATTGCATCGTGCATGGGATCAACGAACGGATTCTCGTATGCAATCTTAGAATAATGATTATTTATATAGTTCCCGTCGACACCTGCAAAAATATTTATAATTTCCTTAACGGGGGAGAGGTTCGCTCTTATGTTTGGTGTTATTTTTAGCTTGGCATCGGCTTCCTTGTCAAATACCGTCCACACGTTTGCACCAAGCTGAAAGTTGGCAACGTCTTTGCCGATAAAGTAGGATGGTTTTGCAGTGAACCATATTTGCTGGCTTTTTCCCAGTTCCTGGGTGGTTCTGTTTATTACCTGGTCGGTTTGTACAAATGTAACTCCGGCTTTAAGCATTCCGGTTCCTGTTTCAAGAGGTTTCTTTATGTCCAGCATTAGTTCACTGAAATGTTCTTTTTGGTTGGTTTTTGTAGCGAAATAATCATAGTTAAAGTTAAAGCCCACCGTAATATCCTGGTTGCTTGCTGTTGTGTTTTCCAGATTTATGTTTAACCCGGCTTTCGTGAAAGCCTGCTTTGTGCCCTGATAGGTAATTTCTTGTCCGTCTTGTTTTAATACAGAAGGAATTGAATCTTCCGGATAGCCATAATAATTAAATCCATTGCGATTAAAATCAAGATTAATAGAAAGTATGGAGTTTTTATAAAGATGCTTGATAAACATTTCTGCTTCATTTTCCGAGAAGGGGGCTTTTACCCGATCTCCTCCTTCCAATGTTAGTTTCCCATGAGAAGAGAGATGACGCCCATGTATTCCAAAGATGGTGTTTTTTGTGTTCTGATTATTTAAGAATATTTCACCATATGGTTTATAATAATTTCCTACCCCCACTCTTACAAGTCCGAAGCCATTATCTGTATCAGGCCTGTCGGCAAAAGTAGCTGCTTTTAGTGTGTTTACAGAAAATGTGTTAAAAATAGGCTGGCTGTATATGCTGTAATTAAACGTAGGCTTTTGTGGTTTTTCCTCGTCTATTTTTGGCATCTCGTTTATTTTGTTAGCATCAGAAATAGTAGGTTTGTATGCTTTTACAACTTCCACTTCCTGAGAAAGAGTTGTGTCTCTTTGAGCAAAGGCAATTGTTGCCGGAGCCAGCATTAAAAGCAATATGAAATATTTTATATGATTACCTGTCATTGTTTCTGTTTTTATTGTTCGTTTAATTTTAATTGGAGAGAATTGTCTTTGGCTTTTTCCTGTTCCTGTTTTTCACGGGTTTCAATTTCCGCCAGCTTACGGGAAGCATTTTCAATGATTCCATCGTTTTGGTTGCCATAATTTTCAACCATACTTTTCAGTGTGTGTTTTGCCTGAAATTCATCGCCTTTGTCTAAATAAACATCAGAAAGAAGTAGGAAGGCCTTTCCAAGCCAGAACTGATAAGGTGTTCCTTTTGAAATAAAATCCATTATCTCTTTTTCTGCCTGTTCTTTTTTGTTTTGTTTGTAATAGATTTCTGCAATTAAATATTTTGCTTCAGCTCCCTGTTCCAGTTTTGTATCGGAGGCAGCTGTCTTTAGAGCTGCTAATGCTTGATCGTATTTTTGTAGTAAATAGTTTGATTTTCCTATTGTATAATCAGCCTCCCATTTCAGCGGGTCATCTACTACTTCCGAGCTTTTTGTTTTTGTTGCTGCTACGATGGCCTGTTCGTAATTTTCAAGTTTAAAATTGCACCGCATTTCACCTGCATATGATTTCAGAACATTCCATTTACTGTTTGCTACTGATTCCAGCTTTTTAAACATTTCCAGAGCGCTTGCATAATTACCGGCATTAAAAGTAAGTTCGGCAGCGCGTGATAGTGCTGGTTCGCTAAAGATATTGGTTGGTTGGGTTGCAACATACGTATAATGTTCATTCGCCATCGAATATTTCTTTTCCTTATATAAAGCTTCTGCAAGGTAAAAATGTGCATTTACGGTGTATTTTCCGCTTGGAAATTGTTGCAGGTAGTTTTCCAGCTGAGAGGTTGCTCCTGAATTGCCAGCCATATATGTTCGTTCTGCTGCCTGGTAGGATAACTCGTCTTGCTCAGATGTTGTAACATTATTCCCGCTTCCTGTTTGGTTGGCATAAGTAAAATATTCATCCACTTTATTCATTTCAACATAACAGTTTTTTATTCCCAGAAGGGCTGCCTGTGCTTCTTCTGTTCCCTGGAAGTTTTCAACCACTTCTTTGTATTGCCTCAAAGCTTGATCGTAATTACCATTATTATAATTTATGAGCCCGAGTTGCAGTAATGCTTTTCTGTAGTAATTTCCCTGGCTAAATTCCTGCACAATTTGTTGATATTGGCTGGCAGCTTCGGCATTTTGGCCAAGCCGTTCCTGAGCCCGTCCCAGTTCATAAAGTGCATCATCTTCATAGTCCGATTCCGGGTAATCAGAAAGCAGGCGTTTCAGGTTGTTGATTTTTCCCGATAAGTTGCGTTCCAGTCCCTGGCAAGAGGCGATTTGGAATAGTGCGTAGTCGGGATCGAAAGTTCTCATTTCATAAGACTGTTGATAGTTTTGAATGGCTCGTGCATAATCTGTTTTCAGATAAAAATAGTCACCCGTTCTGTTTAAAGCGTCTGCTACTTTTTCGTTTTTCCCTTTTGTGGCATTTATGTATTTTCTGAAATGAGATGCAGCCTGTTCGTAATCTTCCAGTTTAAAATAGGCATAAGCCAGATTATATTCTGCATTTTGGTATTCCTGTAAAGAGTAGGCACCCGGCGTAACCAAAAACTGATTGTATGCAGAAATCGAAGTAGTGTAATTTCCTACACGGTAAAGAGCTTCTGCTTTCCAAAAAAGTGCACGTGCTTTCAGTTCCCGGTTGTAACTCCCGTTTTCAAGGGAAATATCAAAGTAATCAATAGATTGATTGTAGACCAGGTTGTTAAAAAGTTCAAGACCCCGGTAAAACGTGACTCGTTGATAAGCGCGCAAAACGGCAGGGGTTTTTACCTTTATTTTTTCTATGGAATTAATTGCATCAGCATAGTTTTTAGTAACCATATAAACATCAACAAGGTAACTGTATGCCTCTGCATTTCGTTCCGAGTTAGGGTAAAGACTGATATACCGGTCGAAGGCTTTTATCGTTTCGTTAAAAGGAGAATAAGAAAGCTCGTAGGTGAGCTTGGCATAACTAAAGAGGGCGTCTTCTTTTATTTTTTCATTGAAATCGAGTTCTGATGCAGCTTCAAAAGCAACCCTGGCCTTTTCTTTTTCATTTAATTTGATATATGAATCTGCCAGGTGATAAAGTGCGTTTTGGGCCATTTCATCCTCTCCCTTCGATGCCATTTCCAGTAATGGGGCTGCTTTGTCATAACTGCCGGTATTGTAGTAGCAATAACCCAAAAGATAATTGTCTTCACGGGTTTTTGGTCCGGCTGTATTATGGTAGGTTTCTAAAAACGGAATGGCTTTATCATATTCCCGCAAATGAAAATAAGAATCACCTAAAATTTTTGAAAGTTCTGCCTGGTGATCCGGTTCTACATCGTTAATAATAGAACCGGTATATTTTACTACTTCGTCGTACCTTTGTTGTTTATAATAAATGTGGCTTACATACATCGGGATTACCTTTGAATAAGCTGGGTCTCCATTTAATTTTGAAAAACCCTGAAGTGCTGATTCATAATTTTCTTCGAGATACATAACGTGAGCCCAGTAGTAGGTAGCCGGTTTGCTATAGAAACTGTTGCCGTCTTTTATGGCATAAAATTCATTGGCAGCCTCTTGTGTGTTGCCTTCCATTAATTGAGCATAACCTGTTTGATATTGCAATTTTGTTCGTTCATTTTCCGAAAGATCTGGGCGCTCAACGTGGTTAAAACTGCTTATTACATTGCCATACTGTTTTTTCTTAAACTGGTAATCACCCAGATTTAACCAGGCCTGATTGATATAAGGGCTTTCCGGATGGTCTTCAACAAATTTATCGATCATTTTGCCTCCGGAGGAATGCCCGGCTTTTAAGGCCGAAACCGATTTATAAAATTCTGCTTCTGAGTAAAGCTCTGACTTTTCTTCCACTTGTTTCTGTATAATTTCAAATTGCCGGAAAGCCGCATTGTATTTTTCGTGCTCAAATAACTCTTTTGCTACATCAATATCTTTTTGAATATTTTTGTAGTAGGCTGTTTCCTGTGCTTTTAGTTGAAAATGACCCAGAATGAACAAGGGTAGAAAAATTAAAATCTGAATTGTTTTCATGCTCTTGTTGTTTCTTTTTGGATATACGAAAACCGTTGCCGGTATTCTGTTTCGTTTCATTTGTTTTGTTTTTTTTGATTATCTGCAATGCAATTGTTTCCTGTTGTATTGTTTATAACAAAGAACAGAGTCATCTCGAATTTATTTTTCTAAATTAGAAATAAACATCGGCTTGCTATTTAAAACCATTTTAATTTCTTAACAAGAAACTGTTTATTTCTTCCGTTTATTATCTGAAATAATCAAAAAAACAGCGGTATATTGGTGCAGATAAATTTGTTATGGAGAAAGAGAAAGTAATTGAACTGGTTGATGCTGCTATTTATCAGCGTGAAAATATAATTCTGCCGAAGGTGAATTTAACAATTAATGAAGGTGAATTTGTATATATTATTGGGAAAGTTGGTACAGGTAAAACCAGTTTGATTAAAACATTAAATGCTGAGCTGCCTCTTATATCCGGCGCCGGCATTGTTGCAGGCTTCAGACTGGGAAGTATGAAACAAAAAGAGGTCCCTTTGTTGCGAAGAAAATTGGGGGTTGTTTTTCAGGATTTCCGCTTGTTAACCGATCGGAGTGTATATGAAAACCTTGCTTTTGTTTTAAAATCAACAGGTTGGAAAAAGAAAACAGACATTGACGGACGAATAGCAGAAGTACTTGAAAGTGTTGGTGTAGCAAATAAAATACAAAAAATGCCACATCAATTGAGTGGCGGAGAACAACAACGAGTGGTTATTGCCCGGTCTATTTTAAATGATCCGCCGATTATTTTAGCAGATGAACCTACTGGTAACCTCGATCCGGAAACTTCTTCCGAGATTCTTGAATTATTTATAAAATTAAATGAGGAAGGGAAAACGGTATTGATGGCTACACATGACTATGCTGTTATTGCACGTAAACCGGCACGCACTTTGGTTTGTGCAGCGGGTGAACTAAGCGATTCTGAAGCCAATAATGTTGAAATTGATTTTGAGAGTTTGTTGGAATCCAATAGATAGCCTGTTAGAGAAAGCGCTCAAATATTTCAGAAAGTACTTTTTCTTCACTCTCCCAGTTAAGTTCTCTGGCCGCTATCTTCAGATTTTTCTGCCATATTTTTCTTAATTCTTCATTGCATAAAGCAGCCTCTATTTTTTCTGCTAATGATTCCGGTTCATGCGAATCTGTAATCTCTCCAACATTGTATTGTTTTACGATGGCTCTCATCTCGGGTAAATTACTTACCAGCACCGGAACCTGAGATTGGATGTAATCAAACAGTTTGTTTGGTAAAGCAAAACGGTAGTTTAATCCGAGGTCTTCTTCTATCGACAAGCCCAAATTGGCCTGCGGAGTTAATTTATTAAGTTCTTCAATGCTTAACTGGCCGGTAAACTCAACTTTTTTTTGCAGTTGTTTTGTGTGCACCAATTGTTCCAGTTCTCTTTTTATGTCACCATCTCCGGCAATAATCAGCCGTGCATTGTTAATATACTGCATAGCCAAGATAGCTTCTTTTAACCCACGCCCCATATTTACAGCTCCCTGGTAAAGAATTATTTTTTTCGCGTTATTTTTTTCAATTTTTATCGATTCCGTTATTTTTTTCGAAAAAGGAAGGTTGCGGACTACCTTAAAATTTACACCATATCTTTTTGAATAGACTTCGGCAATTGAGGTACAAACAGTGTATGCATATTTTAGATGAGGAACCATGTTTTGTTCAAGCCATTGCCAGATTTGTTGTATGCGCGGGCGGTTTATTAATTCTGGTACTTCTGTGAAATATTCGTGACTATCATATACCAATGGCTTTTTTAAAAACTTTGAAATAAGAAAATTGGCAGGCAGTGTATCCAGGTCGTTAGAAAGTAATACATCGAATCCTGAAAAAAGCAGTCGTAAATAAAGCTGAAGGTTGTATTCAGCATAAAAAAACGGGCCTTTTTCAAAGAAAAGCTTGAAACGAACTGTTTTGTAATCACGTGGCTCCAGTGGCAAGCTATTGTTTTTTTTTCGGCCAAAGAGAAGTACTTCAAAACCCATATTGTGAAGTGATGTACAAACTTTATGCACCCGGTTATCAGAAACCAAATCGCTGGTTACCGAAACAATAATTCGTTTTTTTGATGATTTTGCCACATCCTGAGATTTTCCATGTAAAGATAGAAACTTTGCGATGGTGATAATATTACTTTTAGCAAGACTTTTTATTACCGTATAAACGTGAATTGGATGAATGAAAATAGTTAGGCTGGATGTTTTATAAAGAGTGATGAACTAACTTGTGTTCTTCTATATCGTCTTTTGTTTTAAAAAGAAAGAAATTTAGTGTTTGATATTTTTCCCTAAATGCAATTTCCTAATTGCTAAAGTTCAAGTTTCATTTTTACAAAATTTTGGATGAAATCAACAGTTTTATCAATGCCCAGAACCGATGAATTTATACAAAGATGATAAGATTCGGTGGCACCCCAGGTTTTATTACTGAAGTAGTTGTAGTAACTGGCTCGTTTTTTATCCATTTTTTCTACAAAAGCAGACGCTTTTTCCTCGGATAAATTTTGAATTTTTGCAATTCTTTTTACTCTGTCTTCTTTTTCTGCACTAATAAATATATTTAAGCAGTGCTGATAATCTTTCAAAACATAATCGGCACAACGGCCTACAAACAAACAGGACTTTTCGTTGGCCAGTTTTCTTATAACATCACTTTGGATTTGAAACAGGTTTTCGTTACTTAAAAAATATCCGGTGTAAATTTGATCAATTAACGAGGCACGCATTCCAAACATGCCTCCAAAAATACTATGGCTGTCTTTTTCATCTGCCTTTTCGAAAAACTCTTTTCCAAGCCCGCTTTCCTGCGCAGCAAATTGTATGAGTTCGTTGTCATAAAAAGCAATTTTGAGTTGTTCTGCTAATTTTTTTCCTATCTCCAGGCCTCCGCTGCCAATCTGCCTTCCTATGTTTATATAAAATTTTTCGTTCTTCATCTGCATTTTTCGAATGTATAAAATTACTTTCTGATTTTTGTTTTTTTGAATTCCCGAAACAATAAATATCCGGCATTAATGCCGGCAATAACGTCGGCAATAGGCATGCTCATCCAAACGCCTTTTACACCAAAAAGTGTGGGCAGAATAAGAAGACAGGGAAGCAGGAAAAGTACTTGTCTTGTTAGTGATAAGTAAATGGCTTTTCCCGGCTTGCCAATACTTTGAAAAAAGTTGGAAGTTACCATCTGAAAACCATCAATAGGAAATGTGATAAATACAATGGTTATTCCGGTAATGGCAATGGCAATTAATTTTTCGTCGCTGGTGAAAACAGAAGCTACAGCATGCGGGAAAAATTGGCCAACCAGAAAACCCAGTATCATTACTCCTGTTGCCAGAAATATTGTGTGTTTTAACACCTGGGTTACTCTTTCGTATTGCCGCGCTCCATAGTTATATCCTGCAATAGGTTGCATGCCCTGGTTAAGCCCAAGAACAACCATCACAAACAAAAACATTACCCGGTTGATAATACCAAATGCCCCAACGGCTAGGTCGCCTCCGTGTTTTGTGAGACTTTGGTTAATAATAATAACAATAGCAGATGAAGCCAAATTCATTGAAAAAGGAGAAAGGCCAATGGCCAGTGAATCGATAACAATTTTACGTTTTAATCTGAAGGTGTTCTTTTTCAGATGAATTACATTTTTTTTGTTATTGAATATGTTAATCTGCCATAAAAGCATAGCTGTTTGCGAGAGTACTGTTGCAATGGCGGCTCCCTGTATTCCAAGTTTAAAGCCATAAATAAAAATAGGAGTGAGAATGGCATTTATAACCACAGATAAAATGGTGATGAGCATTGCTTTTTGTGGTTTTCCAATGGTTCGGAGCAGGGCATTTAGCCCCAGATACATGTGTGTTACCAGGTTCCCCAGTGAAATAATTAACATGTAGTCATGAGCATATGGAATGGTTGCATCGCTGGCTCCGAAAAAGTAGAGGATTGGATCCAGAAAAGCTAAAACAATAATGGAATAAACAATACCCAGGATTAGGTTTAAAACAAAAACGTTTCCTAAAATACGATTTGCCGAGTCATAATCTTTTTGGCCTAAACGTAACGACATTAAGGTAGAAGCACCTACTCCTACCAACGAGCCAAATGCTGCTCCAAGGTTCATTAATGGAAATGTAATCGCCAGCCCGGAAATAGCCAAAGCACCAACTCCATGGCCTATGAAAATACTGTCGGTTATGTTGTATAACGAAGTAGCCGTCATTGCAATAACCGATGGAATGGCATACTGCAATAATAAACGCCATATATTTTCAGTACCCAGTGCTGTTGTTGATTCTTTTCCCATTTTTTGTCTGTCTGAATTTTAACGCATCCTGAATGATTTATCAGTATTTTAGCAGTTGACCTTACACTGGTAATTAGACTTTCATTTGCACTACAAAAATACGACTGTTTTGGCAAAGTGTAGGTTTTGAACTGTAGCAAATTCAAAACAACTACATTTATTAATATTGCTTCAAAGCATTTTTTAATATGAGTAAATGTTCATAGATAGTTGTCTTATGGTGTACTTTTATGGATAAAATTTATCTTTACGCAAAAAATTTTATGATCCGGTTTCTCGAAAATTATTCTTTAAAACCACACAACACTTTTAATATTGACGCAAAGGCAAAAATTTTTTTTGAATTCACTGAAACAGAAGACTTGCGTCTTTTTTGGCAATCAAACAGTACCTGGAGGGAAGAAAAATTGCTGGTAATTGGCGAAGGCAGTAATATTTTGTTTTTGGATGATTTTAATGGATTGGTTATTCATCCGAATATTCCGGGGTTATACCCGGTAAAAGAAGACCGGCAGCATATCTGGATCCAGGTAGGGGCTGGTGAAATTTGGGATGAATTTGTAAAATACTGTGTTGATTCGCAATTAGGAGGTGTAGAGAATTTGTCGTTGATTCCGGGAACCATTGGTGCAGCTCCGGTGCAAAATATTGGTGCATACGGACAAGAAGTGCGAAATGTGATTGATACGGTAAAGGCTTTTGATTTAGAAACAGGCACTGAAGTTGAGTTTTCAAATGAAGAGTGCCGGTTTGCCTATCGGAACAGCATTTTTAAAAAGGAGCTGAAAAATCGGATTATTATTACTTCTGTCATTTTTAAGTTAGATAAATTTCCTGTGTTTCAACTGGATTATAGCAGGTTGGAAGAGAAAGTGATGGCGCGGGGAGAGGTGAACCTGGAGAATATTAAGCAAGCAGTGAATGAAATTCGGTCATCTAAATTGCCTGATGTGAAAGAGCTGGGTAGTGCTGGCAGCTTTTTTAAAAACCCGGAAGTTGATGTTGATATTGCAAAACAATTGGAGACAACGTTTGGAAGTATGCCTGTGTATCCAACTACCGAAGGAAAATGTAAACTTGCTGCCGGATGGTTTGTCGAAAATGCCGGCTGGAAAGGATATCGGGAAGGCGATGCAGGAGTACACGACAAACAGGCTTTGGTTTTGGTAAATTATGGCAAAGCAACCGGTAAAGATATTTTTGAACTTTCAGAAAAAATAAGAGAATCTGTTCTTGAAAAATTTGGTATTAATCTGGAACGGGAAGTAAACTGTATTTAGCTATTTCCCTTTGGGAAAAGTAACCATATTCTGTAACGTTGTCTTAAAATATAAATTCCCCGTTACTTGTAAATTCTGTTTTCGTTTAACGCGGCCCTGTATGCAGCAGCATTACGGTTATGTTGTGCCAGGGTGGCGGCAAAGTTATGATAGCCCGAGAAATCTGGTTTGGCACACATATAAATATAGTTGTGCTTTTCGTAATTCAAAACTGCATCTATCGATGAAACTTCAGGAAAATTAATCGGGCCGGGTGGCAACCCCGCATATTTATATGTATTGTACGGTGATTCAATTTCCAGATGAGAATTTAAAATGCGCTTAAGCGAGAAATCACCTACGGCATACTTAACTGTTGGATCGGCTTGTAGCAACTGGCCTCGTTTTAACCGATTAATATATAACCCTGCAATTCGTTCCAGTTCATCATTTTTTGCTGTTTCCGATTGAACGATTGAAGCCAGTATTGTAACCTCCACGGGAGTGAGGCCAATTTCTTTTGCTTTGTTTCTTCGCTCTTCGTTCCAGAAACGTTCGTATTCTTTATGCATGCGTTCTGCAAATTCATCGGCAGTAGTGGTCCAGTAGAACTCATAAGTGTTGGGAATAAACATGGCTCTGAATGTTTCCGGTGTAAAACCGTATCCTTCTATTTTGCTTTTGTCGGAGAACAGAGTTAAAATTGAAAGAGAATCGGCTTGAATATATTTGCTAACTTTTCCGGCCAGTTCCTCTTTAAAATGAATATTACTGAATGTTACATCTATTGGTTTCTGTAATCCGCCGCGTAACATATTTACCACCTGGTTTGTATTCATTCCTTGCTCTAGTACATACCGTCCGGGTTTTATAGCATCGTGGTAATTTTTCTTTTTAGATACCCATTTAAAAGCCTTGTAATTATTAAGTACGTCATTCAATTTTAAACTGTCGGTAACCTGGTTGTAAGTTGCATCTTCTGGGATGAGAAGTACATATTCTTTTTTTACGTTTTCTGCAAAAATATATTGGTAAAGTTGGTATGCACGTATTCCAACAATAATAAAGGCAATGGCAAAAAATATAATAATGAATTTTCCAATTTTTGGGAATAAGATGAGTTTGCTTTTTTGATCGATGGCCATGCTTTATACTTTTATAATCCGTCCCAAAAATAAAATAATTTTACAAGTGCTTTGTCCCTTTATTATGAATTTGAAATTAATTTCTGATTCTAAATAAGCTGCTTACCTTTATTTTCGAGAAGTTTCAGAGCAAAATGTTTAAATTCGCAAACGGTAATAATGCAATAAAAACACAAAAATTATGCAACAGGTTAATCTAACTGAAGACATTTACTTTCTGGGGTTTAATGACCGGAGAACTCATCTGTTTGAAAATATCTGGCCCATTCCTCATGGAATTTCATATAACTCTTATTTGATTGTTGATGACAAAATTGCGTTAATTGATACAGTTGAACGCTCGTTTGTCGACGATTTTCTTGATGATATTGAAGATATAATTGGCGATCGCCCGGTAGATTATTTGGTTATTAATCATATGGAACCTGACCATTCAGGCGCGTTAAAAACCATTATTCAGAAATATCCGGATATTACACTGGTTGGTAATAAAAAGACTTTTGGCTTTGTTGAAAGCTTTTATCTAAAACCGGAGAAGACGCTGGAAGTGTATGATGGGCATGTGTTGGATTTGGGAAAACACAAATTGCAGTTCCAGTTAATTCCAATGGTTCACTGGCCGGAAACTATGGTTACCTATGAGGAGACAAATAAAATTGTTTTTTCAGGCGACGCTTTTGGTAGTTACGGAACTCTTGACGGTGGAATTTTTGACGATGAAATTAATCTTGATTTCTATGAGGTTGAGGTAATGCGTTATTTTACCAATATTGTTGGTAAATATTGCCCGCATACTCAGCGTGCTATAAAAAAACTGGCTGCTCTTGATATTAAAATGATTGCTGCTACTCATGGTCCCATTTGGCGTAGCAACCTCGACTGGGTTCTTACCCGTTATAATAAGTGGAGTTCATATGATTTGGATTGCGGCGTTGTTATAGTGTATGGCTCAATGTATGGGAATACCCAAAAAATGGCGGAAGTAATCGCACGTCAATTGTCTGTTCGGGGAATAAAAAATATTCGTGTGTACGATGCTTCAAAAACGCATTCATCTTATATTATCAACGATATATTTAAATACAAAGGGTTTATTGTTGGTAGTCCTGCTTATAACAATGCCATATTCCCAAATGTAGGGACATTAATTTCAACCATCGAGCACATGGCGCCTAAAGATCATTACCTCGGAATTTTTGGAAATTATTCCTGGAATGGCGGTGGAGTAAAGAACTTGAAAACATTTGCCGAAAAAATTAAGTGGGATTTGGTTTATGAACCTATTGAAGAAAAAGGTGAGTTGAAAACAGATAAAAGGACGGAACTGATAAAGTTGGCTGATGCAATGGCTGATAAATTGCTTGCTGAGTAAAAATTATTTTTGAATAGATATACAAAAAGCTGTCTGAATTTCAGGCAGCTTTTTTGTGTTTTGAATTATACTTGTTGTTTTTTATGCCAATTTTTGCTTTGTTGAGTAAAATATGTGTGTTTTATAAAGCTTCTTTAACTGATTCAGCCATAGGAGTTGTTGCTCTTCCAATCAGTTTTGATAGTTCATGTGAATCGTCAAAAAGGTCATTGTTGGAAGCGCACACATCCCAGCTTGCCAATCCTTTAGCAACAACCTCCGGTAATCCGGCACCCAGCAGGATTTGTGCATATTCCTGTTCTGGTAGATTTTTGTATGGAATATTTTTCCCGGTTTGTTTTGATAATTCAGCGGCCAAATCAGATAGAGTATAGGCTTCATTTCCGGCCAGTTCATGTGTTCTTCCAATGTGCTTTTCATCCATAATAACAAGTGCTGCAGCTTCGGCATAATCGGCTCTTGTAGCTGAAGAAATTTTACCGTCACCGGCACTTCCTACAAAAGCTCCTGCTGCCAGCGCTCCATGAATGGAGACTGTATAGTTTTCGGTATACCAGCCATTTCTTAAAATGGTGTATTTTATACCTGACTGTTTTAATGCATTTTCTGTTGCCATATGCTCTGGCGCCAGGCTCAGTTCAGATGTGTTGGCATGCAATAAACTTGTATAAACAATCCATTTAACTCCTGCTTCTTTTGCGGCATTAATAATGTTGGTATGTTGTTCGGTTCTTTTTCCTACTTCGCTACCAGATATTAGTAATAAACGCTCTATCCCTTTCAGCGAATCTACCAGCATTTCCTGTTTATTATAATCAAATGCTCTGGCTTCAATATTTAAATTAGCTGCCTTTTCTGGCGTTCGAACAAGTGCAACTAAATTTTTTGCATCAATATTCTTTTTTAGTTTCTCTACTACAATGTTGCCTAATTGGCCAGTAGCTCCGGTAATTCCAATTTTCATGTTGTCTGTTTTTATAATTTCTTAACTATACTTAATTTATTTAAGTATTTTACTTACTTTTGGTAAGTCAAATATATGAACTAATATTTTAATCACCAATAGATTACACAAAAGGGAAATACTTACCTGGATGTTAGTAATATTGAAAATGAAGGAAATATGGATGAAAAAATATTGAAAAAATATAGTTTTCCGGAGCAATGTCCGGTTCGAAATGTGCTTGATAAGATTGGAGACAAATGGTCGTTGCTTGTTCTTATGTTACTGGAAGAAGCAGGCACCTTACGATTTAATGAAATACATAATTATATTGCAACCATTTCACAAAAAATGTTGAGTGTAACCTTAAAGTCTCTTGAGGCAGATGGGTTAGTAACAAGAACTGTATATCCACAGATTCCACCCAAGGTTGAGTATGAATTGACTTTAAGGACAAAATCACTTCTTCCTCATATTCATGGTTTGGTTGGTTGGGCTCTGGATAATATGACTGAAATTCAAACGTCGAGAATGGAATATGAGACAAAGGTGAGCTAACAGGCAGAAGAATGTTTCTGTGTTTGGTTGATTTAATCAAAATTTTGTTGCCATGTATTGCACAGACACCGCCTTTAACATAAATATTCTTTTTAAATTTAGGCTTTTATAACTTTAAATATCAACCAATGAACCTTTCACGAAGAAATTTTATAACAAGATCAGCTGCTGGCGCTGCTGCTTTAGCAAGTATTCCTTCCATTGTTTCAGCAAGTCTGCCTTCAAAAAATGAAGGAGCAAAGAAGCATTCGCTTTTTGAAAAAGGAAGTACTGTTTTATTTCAGGGAGACTCAATTACTGATGCCGGACGAGAGAAAGAAAAAGAACTACCCAATAATCCGCATTCGTTTGGTCAGGGATATGCATTTCTCGCAGCATCTTCTCTTTTAAATGCATTACCGGAGAAAGATTTAACTATTTATAATCGGGGAATTAGTGGAAATAAAGTGTTTCAGTTAGCCGATCGCTGGCAGAAAGATTGTTTGGATTTGAAGCCAAATGTGCTGAGTATTCTTATCGGAGTAAATGATTACTGGCATAAAAGAAATGGGAAGTACGACGGAACAATTGAAATATATGAAAATGATTACCGTGCATTGTTGAAACGTACAAAAGATGCTTTGCCAAGAGTGAAGTTGGTGCTCTGCGAACCTTATTATTTGTTGAACACCAGGGCGGTGGATGAAACTTGGGTAGAACCTATGAAGCAGTACCAGGCTGTGGCCAGGAAAATGTCGGAAGAATTTGAAACTTTATGGGTTCCATTTCAAACGGTTTATGATGAGGCCATAAAACACGCTCCTGCAACATACTGGAGTGGCGATGGCGTTCATCCGGCAATGCCCGGTGCACAATTGATGGCGGAAGCCTGGCTTCATGTGGTTGGTTAAATCGGGAATTTATACAGAATATACAAATGAAAAAGTCTGTTATTGATGTAACAGGCTTTTTTATGCATAAAAAAAGATGTCCCGAAAAACCGAAACATCTTTTGAAGTATATTTATAAAGTTGTTGTTATGCCAACATTTTTTTTACTTGATTATAAACGTTTTCGCCATTAAAGCCTAGTTTTTCATCAAGTACTTTGTATGGGGCAGAGTATCCAAATGATTCTAGTCCCCAAATGCTGCCGTTTTCGCCTACAAGTCCGGCCAAAGTCACTGGTAATCCTGCTGTCATTCCAAAACGAGGAATTCCTGTAGGAAGAACACTTTCCTGGTATTCTGCAGGTTGGCTTCTGAAAAGTCCTTCCGATGGAGCAGAAACTACCTGAACTTTTAATCCGTCTTTTTCAGTAAGTAATTTGGCACCCTCAACTAAAGTCGAAACTTCTGAGCCACTGGCAACCAATACAACATCAGGTGTTGCTTCCGGTTTAGATACGATGTAAGCGCCTTTTTCCGCTTGCAGTGCCGATTCATAAGCATTTCCTTCAACAGGCAGATTGGTAATATTCTGGCGGGAAAGAATCAGGGCAGTTGGAGTACTTGTATTTTCCAGTGCCATTTTCCAAGCCACAGTTGTTTCGTTTGCATCAGCCGGGCGAATAACAAGCATGCTGTTTTCTCCATTATGATTTTTTAGTTTTTCGAGCAATCTTATTTGTGCTTCCTGCTCAACCGGTTGGTGGGTAGGACCATCTTCTCCAACGCGGAATGCATCGTGTGTCCATACATATTTTACCGGTAGTTCCATTAACGCAGCCAAACGAGCTGCCGGTTTCATGTAATCAGAGAAAACAAAGAAAGTTCCACAAACCGGAACAACTCCGCCATGCAATGCCATGCCATTAGCCAAACAAGCCATGGTTAATTCACTAACACCCGCTTGTAAGAAAGAGCCGCTGAAATTTCCTTTTTTGAAAGAAGTGGTTTTTTTCAGGAACCCGTCTGTTTTATCCGAATTTGAAAGGTCAGCAGAAGCAACAATCATATTTTCTACTTTCCCAACAAAAGCTGCCAAAACAGCACTGGAAGCAGCCCTGCTAGCAGTATTTTCTTTTTGTGCAACAGAAGCAAAATCAAATGCAGGTTTTTCTTTCGAGAAGAAAGCTTTTAGTTTTTCAGCTAATTCAGGATTTGATTTTTCCCATTCAGCCTGCGCAGCTTTTTTTGCTGCGGCAGCCTCAATTAATTCTTCTTTGCGTTTTTCATAATATTCTTTTACGTCATCAAAAATTACAAATGGATTTTCCGGATCTCCACCCAGGTTTTCAATTGTTTTTGTGAAAGATGCACCTGCTTCTGAAAGAGGCATTCCATGAGTTGATGTTTGACGCTCAAAATTTTCACCCGATTCGGTTAGCGCGCCTTTTCCCATAATGGTTTTGCCAATAATCAGTGTTGGTTTTTCTGTTTCAGCATTCGCATTTTTAAGGGCTTCTCTTATTTGTGAAACATTATTTCCTTCAATGGTTACCACATTCCAGCCCCATGCTTCATATTTTTTTGCTGTGTCTTCTGTTGTTACTTCACTTGTTTTTGTAGAAAGCTGAATGTCATTTGAATCGTAGAACATAATCAAATTGCTCAACCCCAGGTGTCCTGCCACACGTCCTGCCCCCTGTGATACTTCTTCCTGTACTCCGCCGTCAGATATAAAAGCATATGTTTTATGTGCCATCCATTCTCCAAAACGTTCAACCAGAAAGCGTTCTGTAATGGCAGCTCCAATAGCCATGGTATGTCCCTGTCCTAATGGTCCGGAGGTATTTTCTACTCCTCTTTCAACATCCACTTCGGGGTGACCGGGAGTTACGCTTCCCCACTGGCGAAAGTTTTTTAAGTCTTCCATGCTGTAAAAACCAGCCAGCGAAAGAATACTGTAGAGCATTGGCGACATGTGTCCTGGATCCAAGAAAAAACGGTCGCGGTTTGCCCAACCCATATCGGAAGGATCATAGTTTAAAAATTCAGAATATAACACATGGATGAAATCGGCTCCACCCATGGCTCCGCCCGGATGTCCCGATTTTGCTTTTTCGACCATGGATGCGGCCAAAATCCGAATGTTGTTGGCAGCTTTTGTCTCGATAGTTTTACTCATGATTGTCCTTTTTGTTCAAAAATTTGTTGTTAGTTCGGAAGAGAACCAAAAATAACAAAAAAAGGGAATTCTTATGAATTCCCTGTATTAATAATAGTTTATGATTATTCCTGAATGATTCGAACCATAAAAACGCCCTGAATAGCCTGAAGCTTGGTTTTTACTGTTTCGTCAATAGTTGTATTGGCAATATCAATAATGTTATACGCAATATTGTCACGTTTTTTGTTTAGCATATTATCGATATTTATTCCTTCAGAAGCAAGAACACTGGATATTTGGCTTACCATATTTGGAATGTTTTGGTTGCCAATCAGAATCCGGGCGCCACCATTTCTTTCCATTGATGCAGCCGGGAAATTAACAGAATTAAGAATGTTCCCGTTTTCAATAAAATCACGTATTTGATTCACTGCCATAACTGCACAATTTGTTTCAGATTCTTTTGTTGAAGCTCCAAGGTGGGGAATGGCAATCACCTTTTCCATTTTCAGGATTTCTTCATCGGGGAAATCTGTTACATAGCGGGCTACTTTTCCTTTGGCAATAGCATCTCTTAATGTACTAATATCAACCAGGCCTCCACGGGCAAAGTTCAATATTCGTACTCCTTCTTTCATCATGCCAAATTTTTCTTTGTTAATGTACCCTTTTGTATCTGGTGTAAGCGGAACATTTAATGTGATATAATCAGCCTGAGCAAGTAGTGGTTGGATACCTTCCATCCATTTTACTTCACGGCTGAGTTCCAATGCATGTTTTACCGACATGTACGGATCGTAACCAATTACATTCATTCCAAGGGCTTTTGCTGCATTCGCAACCAAAACACCAATGGCTCCCAACCCAATTACGGCGAGTGTTTTTCCCTGGATTTCCTGTCCGGCAAAATTCTTTTTGCCTTTTTCAATTAGTGCAGGAACTTCATCGCCCTGCCCGATAAGTGTTTTTGCCCAGGAAATGGATTCTGCAATGTCACGCGAAGCCAACAATAAACCTGCAATAACTAATTCTTTCACTCCGTTTGCATTTGCTCCTGGGGTATTAAAAACAACAATCCCGTTTTCTGTACATTTTTCAATTGGGATATTGTTAACACCAGCTCCTGCACGTGCTATAGCCTTTAACGATTTTGGCAACTCCATGTCATGCATTTTGAAACTACGCAAAACAATGGCATCCGGATTGGGTAGTTCACTGGCAATTTCGTAATTGCTTAAAGGGAAAATGCTTAGCCCTTCATGGTCAATCTTATCTAACGTTTGTATTTTGAACATGTGGTTTAAATTTTAAAGATTGTCATTCGCTGTAACTGAATAATGACAAATATCAGCAATTTATTGAAAATCCAAGCTTTAAAACCGGGTTAAGTTTTCAATATGAAATTAACATTAATGGATTTTTTCTGATTAATATGGTCAATATTCTGTCTTAATTATTGATAGAAAGTATTTTCCTGAAATGAATCAGTGTTTATTTCCTTTTAACAACATTCAATAATTGTTCCAGAGTAGGATCTCCTCCCTGCATATACCTTTCCGCATTGTAAGGAATGGGAATATCAGGTTGTAGTATACCATTGATAGCATTTGTATATTCTCCAATGCATTTTGTACTCATGCTAAGCCATATTTTAGGGTATTGCTCCCAGGGAAGAATAGTTACTTCTCCATATGCAAGTGCATTGCGCATGAGTGGTTCTCCCACCAGCATCGCCAGTTTGTTGTATTGCAGTATGTTGGCAAAACTGGCGGCCATTGAGCCGGTCTGCCTGCTAATTAAAACATAGAAATTAATTCCACGTTTAAACATTTTGGGATGCAACGATACAGAGTGTACTATATATTTTTCTGGAACATCAACCAGTTCTCCCTTAGTTTCTTTCTTTAAATACTTGTATGATTGTTGGGTAACATCAGAAACTTTTATTTTTTCTCCGCTGGAGTAAGGAATATTTGGCAAGTCTGTAAAAATGGATAGTAACTTATCAAAATTATTCCCGTTTCCTCCCCGGTTTTTTCGCAAATCAATAATCAGGTTGTCGCATCTGGCAGTTTTCATTTTATCGATAAAAGATGTTAGGTCTTTTACCAACTGCTTGTTATTGTCGAATGAATTAATACTGAAATATCCGCAATGATATTGGCTAAATATAATTTGTTTGTCTTTGGCAGGTGCTATAACTTCTTGTAGTGTTGTACTGTTACTTGTTATTAATTTTTTTTCTCCATCTCTTTCTATCAAAACAGAGTATTCAGGAGTATAGGTGAAGTGGTAATAAGCTTGTAACAGATAAGCCGGTGAATATCTGTCTTTGTACGAATAGTTTATAAAGTTTTTAAAAGGAATGTCATTCACTGAAATAATGCGGTCGCCGGGTAAAAATTGTTTTTCGTAAGAATACTCAACGACAGCAGTGTCGCCTATTAGAAGCAGATCGAATGGAAGTACATGTAAATCGCTGAGTTCAAAATTTATTTTTTCGTCTTTCTTTATAAATGGAGGAATGAGCATACGGAAATGAGGATCTTCAGAAGAAAAAGCATCCATTAGCGGCCGGTAGTAGTGAATAAGATCTGTTAATAATACAGAATCGTTGGGGAGATTATTTTTTACAGAACGATACAATGCATCAAGTTTACTGTCGGGTATAGTATCGTAAGGCGCCAGTTGTTTTATACGGTTTGTTCCTGTTAATGAATCTTTCTGAATAAAATAAACAGGCTCTGTTATAAATTCATCGTAATTTTTTTTCTGTGTAGTTTGTGCCAGAACGCTGTTTGTCATTATGATAACAAGAAGCAACAATAGGCTTTTGGGTTGATTTTTGTTTTTCTGAATGTTCATTTTGTTTCTTTTTGGCTTTCCCTTATTGTTTTTACCGGAACATCAATAAAAGTAACAAAAGTAAGGAACCATAATATGTAAGATTCTTAACGAGGGTTAAAGATATTTAAAAGAAGGCTAATGCCATTTTCAAGAAGGTCTACAATTAAAAATGCCAGGCTCCCTCTGAACCTGGCACAACAACCTTCAACTACTAACCGATTTATAACCCAAAAAATTGTGAAGTAATAGTTATGATACTATTTACTCGAAATTTTCTAACACAAAGAAACAAACTGTTGAAAAACTGGTCTGTAATGAAAGTCACAGAAGGCCAGAAAAGTTGATGAAGTTTCTTGATATCTCTATTTTTCCTCTTTTCTCAAGTTTTTTTAGTAATCGGGAAATAACCTCACGAGAAGTATTTAATTGCAATGCGAGATCCTGATGTGTCCCGGAGAAAGTGGTTGCGCCTGATTGTTGATGACGGTCGATGAAATATTTAACCAAGCGCTCATCTAGCTTCAAAAAGGCAATCGAATCTACTGTATTTATGAGTTCCCGGAAACGATTCTGGAATGTTTGCATCACAAATTGTTTCCAGGTAGGGTATTTAACCATCCATTTATCGAGCATGGCAACCGGAATTAACAGAACTTCTGTTTCTTCTTCGGCAACCGCTTTTATTTCACTTGTTAAGTTGGTCATGCAACAGGTTAATGCCATAGCGCAAACTTCTGTTTCTTTTAGATAATAAAGCAGTAGCTCGTTTCCCTCAGCATTATTTCTGGAAATACGTATGAGTCCATTTAATACCAATGGAAAGCTGGTAATAAACTGGCCTTCACGCATAATTGTTTCACTTGCCTGAAATATTTTAGGCGTTCCCACTTCTAAAATCTCTTTTTGTAGATCTTTTTCCAGAAAATTATATTGAGATGCAAAATTTTTCACGAAAATTGGTTAAGGTCTTACAAAAGTAGCGATGAAAATAGTATTAAACAAATCATATGTTTAATTACATTAAAGAGTCGGGGAAGTTATGTCGTGATTATTTTCTTAAATTTCATTGATTTGTTCTGAAATAATTGAAACAAATCAATGAAATTTTTTGAAGTAATCCTTCGTTGGATAAGTATATTCTGTTTCAGGGTAGTATGTTTATTCAAACATATCTTTCATTTTCTCGAAGAATGTTTTGTCTGATGATGACGGCCCATCCTGAAAATTTGGAGAATTAAGAAGTTTTTCTAATGTTTTCTTCTCATCCTGACTTAGTTTTCTTGGAATCCAAACATGAACGCGCACCAGCAAATCACCTTTGCCATATCCATTTACATCAGGAATTCCTTTCCCTCGTAAGCGTAATATTTTTTCGGGTTGGGTTCCTGCATCTATTTTTACTTTTACCTTTCCTTCTACTGTGGGGATTTCTGCTGTTGTTCCCAGTGTTATTTCAGGAAATGATAAAAATAAGTTGTATATCAGGTTGTTGTCGTCGCGAATCAGATCCGGATGATCTTCTTCTGTAATAACTACCAGCAGGTCGCCGTTTATTCCCCCACGTCTTCCTGCATTTCCTCTGCCCGATACATTAAGCTGCATTCCTTCTCCTACTCCAGGCGGAATTTTGACGCTGATAACTTCTTCGTCTCTGATAACCCCTTCTCCGGCACAGTGATTACATTGGTCGGTGATGATTTTTCCATCTCCCTGACATGTTGGACATGTTGAAGTTGTTTGCATCTGCCCAAGTAGTGTATTGGTGATACGTGTTACCTGACCAGTTCCATGGCATGTATTGCAAGTGGAAAATGAAGAACTGTTTTTAGCTCCTGTGCCGTTACAATGTTGGCAAGGAACATATTTTTTTACTTTTAGCTTTTTTTCTACTCCGTTTACAATTTCGCTCAGGTTAAGCTTCACTTTTACACGAAGATCGGAGCCACGGCTAACACGTCGCCCCCCTCTGCCTCTGCTTCCGCCAAAACCGCCGAAACCGCCAAAGTGGCCGCCAAAAATATCACCAAATGCAGAGAAAATATCTTCAATATCGCTAAAGCCTCCACCAAAGCCACCACCTCCTGCGGCGCCACTCATTCCGGCATGTCCGAATTGGTCATACCGCTGTTTCTTTTCCGGATTGCTTAATACTTCATATGCTTCAGCCGCTTCCTTGAAATTCTCTTCAGCCTCTTTATTTCCTGGGTTTTTATCAGGGTGAAACTGAATCGCTTTTTTCCGGTATGCTTTTTTTATTTCTTCCGGGGTGGCATTTTTTCCTACTCCTAATACTTCGTAATAATCTCTTTTGGCCATTTTCGTGCTCCTTTTTTACTCTCCAATAACTACTTTGGCAAACCGGATTACCTTATCATTTAACAAATAACCTTTTTGAACTACATCTACAACCTTGCCTTTTAATGTCTCATCTGGTGCAGGAATTTTTGTAATTGCTTCGTGTAGATCTACGTCGAAATCCTGGTTCTTAGCTTCTATTTCTTTTACATTATTTTGTTTCAGGAAGTCAATAAATTTGTTATAGATTAACTTTGTCCCCTGTTTGCCGGTATCTTCGTCTGGTATGTTTTTCAGAGAATCAAGTGCTCTTTCAAAATCGTCAACTACAGGAAGTATATTAACCAGTACTGACTCTCCGCCTGATTTTATCAGTTCTGCCTTTTCTTTTATTGTACGGCGACGAAAATTATCAAATTCAGCTTGTAAGCGCAGGTGCTTGTCTGACAATTCTTCCAGTTTTGCAGATAATTCTGCAATTATTGTCTCTTTCTTTTCTTTTTTTGATTTTTTTCCTGTCGCTTCCCTTTTGTCTCCAGCCTCATTTTCCACTGAAGCATCAGTTCCATTTGTATCTTGAGCAGAGTCTTCTGCCTTTATTTCTTCATTTTTTATTTTTTCTTCTGCCATATTTCTAATGTTTACTTTACATTGCAGCTTCTCTAAACAAATAATTTGCCATGCAAATATAAAAGACAAATTGACACCCCTTGGAAGAAAGAAGTGTCAATTTGATTTATCTGCCGTATTTTTAACAGAGGAGCCGGAAATACTTATTTCAGGTATTTTTCAAGCGCTGCCTCCAGCGAAGGGCCATGAAGGTTTTTTGCTAAAATTACACCATTTTCATCCAATAGATAGCTTGATGGAATCTGACGGATGCCATAAATGGCTGCGTGTTTTGACTGCCACCATTTTAAGTCACTAATGTGGTACGGCCATGTCAGCTTGTCGTCTGAAATAGCTTTTTTCCAGGCATCAGCAGTTCTGTCTAATGATACACTAAAAACAGTAAACCCTTTTCCGTGGGTGAAATTTTTGTCTTTGTATTTATTATAAACGTTAACCACATTGGGATTTTCTCTTCTGCAAGGAGGGCACCAGGAAGCCCAAAAATCAAGAAGTACAATTTTCCCTTGGGTATCAGAAAGTTTTATTGTTGAACCGTCTGGTGATTTACCACTTAGTTCAGGTGCTTTGTTTCCAATATTCAATCCTATCTCCTGCGCAATCGAAATTCCTGTTGCCATTAAGATAATGGCAAGTACTAAACTTAATTTCTTCATATTTAATTTCCCTTTTGTTTTATATTAGTAATGTCAAAAATATAAATTCCGGTAAATAAGTAACGGATTTTTGGTTGTGAAAGTTTATTTATCTTTGAGGGATAGGTTGAAGTATTTGACAATTAGGTTCTTATTATTTTTGCTCCGATCTGATTTAATCTTAAATCGATATTTTCGTAACCACGGTCAATTTGTTCAATATTATTGATTACGCTTTTTCCTTTAGCAGACATGGCTGCAATTAACAGAGCAATTCCGGCACGGATGTCGGGAGAAGTCATTTTTGTTGCCCGTAAATGGTGCTTTCGGTCGAGGCCAATTACTGTTGCTCTGTGCGGATCGCATAAAATGATTTGTGCTCCCATATCGATAAGTTTATCAACAAAGAACAGTCTGCTTTCAAACATTTTCTGGTGAATTAGTACACTGCCTTTTGCTTGTGTAGCCACTACCAGAAAAACACTGAGCAAGTCGGGAGTTAAACCAGGCCAGGGGGCATCTGAAATGGTCATTATCGAACCGTCTATATATGATTCTATTTCGTAATTATCGGTGTCTTTTACAATTAGATTATCTCCTTCTTGTTCTACCTTAATGCCCAGTCTTCGAAACGATTCAGGAATAATTCCCAGATGTTCTATCCCAACATTTTTGATGGTGATTTCTGAAGCTGTCATTGCTGCTAATCCTATGAAACTTCCCACCTCAATCATATCTGGCAATATGCGGTGTGTGGTTCCTTTTAGCGAGGTTACTCCGTAAATGGTTAGAAGGTTTGAGCCAATTCCATCTATTTTAGCTCCCATGGAAACAAGCATTTTGCATAATTGCTGAACATATGGTTCGCAAGCTGCATTGTAAATGGTGGTTGTTCCCTCGGCAAGAACGGCTGCCATTAAAATATTGGCAGTTCCGGTAACCGAAGCTTCATCAAGTAGCATATAACTTCCTTTTAACCTGGGAGAAGATACGGTGTACCAGTGATTGGTATAATCGAACTCGAATGTTGCGCCTAGTTTTTTGAACCCTGTAAAATGTGTGTCAACTCTTCGGCGGCCAATTTTGTCTCCTCCCGGCTGGGGAATAAAACCTTTGCCAAAACGGGCAAGTAAAGGGCCTATAATCATTATTGAACCACGCAAGCTGGCTGCTTCTACTGCATATTCATGGGTTTTTAAAACGTCGATGTTTACGGAGGAAGCATTAAATTTATACTTCCCTTTTTCTACACGAACAACTTCAACGCCCAGGCTTTTTAAAATACCAATAAGTTTAATTACATCCCTGATTTCAGGAATATTCTCTATTATGACATTTTGGCTTGTGAGCAAAGTCGCACAAATAACCTGAAGAGCTTCGTTTTTTGCCCCTTGAGGTTCAAGACTGCCGGTCAGTTTATTGCCGCCTTCAATTTGAAAAGTTGACATTTCAACAAAAAATGAGGATTAGTATTTTTTGTTTTTTCCCAGGTTCTTTTTCTTTTTGTTTTTTACTCCTCCGCCTGCTGTTCCCAGGATGGTTTTTGTTTCGGCAAGTTTCATTTCTGGAGCAATTTTTATTTTATTTTCCGAAAGTTCTTCCAAATCCATAAATATTTTTTCATCTTCCACAGCATCCTTGTTCCAGGCCAGAAATGATTTTTTCATGTGGTTAGCCAATAAGTTGATAAGGATTTCTTTCTCCTCTCCCTCGAAATCACCAACCCGGTCAATCATCTTTTCCATTACCAGTCCATAATGTTTGTATTTTATGCGGTTCTGGTTGTAGGGAACAGTGTTGGGCTTCTCGAGCAGTGTGTCGGGTGTTGGTGGCTCATATGGATAGTCGATATCAAGTTTGAAATCGGCCATAATTGCCAGGTGATCCCACAATTTGTGATTGAATTCTGCTACATCCCGCAAATATGGGTAAAGATTTCCCATAACATCAATAACTGCTTTTGCCGAACGGTTTCTTTTTTCTTTGTCTTCAATGGTTAGCAAATAATCAACCATGTTTTGTATATTTCTACCATATTCAGGTAAAGGAAGTTTCTTTCTTTTTGAATTATAATCCATGTAATAAATTTAAATTGGTGTACACACTTATTCGTCAGGTAATCTGAACATTTGGGTGATTTTGCAATGGCAAAGCTAATGAATATCTTTTAATCTACCATCATCCTTTCTGTTTTTCAGCCTTTCAGCCTTTTATTTTTAGCCTGGCAAATTTTAAAAGAAGTTTTTTTTGTCCTGCGTTTTGAAAAAAAACAGTTGCTTTCAAATTGGGGGCAATCCCTTCAATTTTTAGTACTTTTCCTTGCCCAAAACGCTGATGTTCTACCACCATTCCCGATTGAATTTTATCAGGGCTGTCGCTTGTAAAAGATTCCTGTTGTTCTCCTGTTTCTTTTAATTGAACGAGTTTTTTGCCAAAAATATTTCGTTCGTTCCTGTTTTTAAGCGAAGGAACAGCAGGAGGCCTTTGTATTTGTCTCTGAGGCGAATTGAATGACAAATTATTGAAAGTATTGGCAGGGCGTTCCAACCCAGTTTTCCAGTCGGTATTGTCAAGGAATTCTTCATCTAATTCTTCCAAAAAGCGGCTGGGGGCACAAAAATCAAGCTTGCCCCAGCGGTAGCGCTGGTTCGCAAATGATAACCACGCATTTTCTTTCGCTCGTGTAAGTGCTACATAAAACAACCTTCGTTCTTCCTCTAGCGCATCAGGTGTATTTTTTTCTCCTGATTGGGCCGAAGGGAAAAGATTTTCTTCCAGCCCGGGAATAAAAACATTTTTGAATTCCAAACCTTTGGCCGAGTGGACAGTCATAAGTGTCACCTTGTCGCGGTCTTCGTCTTTCTCGCTATCCTGATCTGTAAGCAAGGCTACATCTTCCAGGTAATTTTCAAGTCGGTCTGGTCGACCCTCTTCTTTGGCACTGATAGAAAATTCCTGAATTCCGTTTAGCAACTCCTGTATATTTTCGTAACGGCTTAATCCTTCCGGTGATTTATCGTTATATAGATCTTTTAAAATCCCGGCTTCTTCAGCAATGATTTTTGCAGAGTCGTATGCTTCGTTCTCAACTATAAAAGTTGAAAACTTCTTAATCAGATTGGCGAATATTTGCAACTTATTTATAGTTCCTTTATTTAGCGAACCTGGGTTGTTCTCAGGCAACGAGGTTATTGCCTTCCATATACTTGTTTCTGCATTTACCGCAGCCGTTTCCAGTTTTGCAATGGTTGTATTGCCGATTCCTCTGGCAGGAAAATTTATGATTCTTTTTAGTGCTTCGTTGTCTGACGGATTAATAGTAATGCGAAAATACGCCAGCAAGTCTTTTATTTCTTTACGTTGGTAAAAACTAAGACCTCCGTAAATTTTATACGGAATGTTTCTTTTACGAAGCGCTTCCTCAAAGATCCTTGATTGTGCATTGGTGCGATATAAAATAGCGTAGTCCATGTTTTTGTAATGATCGCGTAACTGGGTTTGCGCTATTTCCTGGGCTACTAAAAATCCTTCTTCGTTATCCGTTAAAGAAGAAATAACTTTTATCTGTTTCCCTTTTTCTTGTTCAGAAAAAACTTTTTTGGGTATTTGTTTTTTATTCTTCGCTATTATGCTGTTTGCCGCATTTACAATGGTTTGAGTTGAGCGGTAATTCTGCTCCAGCATAAAAATTTTATGGGAAGGATAATCATTTCTGAAATTAAGGATGTTTTCAATTCTTGCACCGCGGAAAGAATAAATACTTTGGGCATCGTCTCCAACAACACATATGTTTTTATGGCGTGCTGCAAGTTTCTTTACAATCAGATATTGCGCATAATTGGTGTCCTGGTACTCGTCTACCAAAAGATAATCAAATCGTTCCTGGTAACGTTGCAGAACTTCAGGCTGATCGCGGAACAGAAGGTTGGTTTTTAGTAATAAATCGTCGAAGTCCATAGCACCTGAAAGAAAACTTCGTTTGGTATATTCTCGATAAATTTCGTGTATGGCAGGCATGCGCATACTTTTATCAACCAGTCTTATATCCGAATTTTCGGAATAAGCTTTAGGGGTAATTAAGTTATTTTTTGCCATTGAAATACGGCTGGCAACAACTCCCGGTTTATAAATTTTATCGTCGAGCTGAAAGCTTTTTATAATTGTTTTAATCAGACTTTTACTGTCGGCGCTGTCATAAATTGTGAAATTAGACGGGTAACCTAAAATTTCGTGTTCGGTGCGCAACATTCGGGCAAAAATGGAGTGAAATGTTCCCATCCAGAGATAGCGTGCAGTGGTTTCTCCTACTACGGCAGAGATTCGCTCTTTCATTTCGCGCGCTGCCTTGTTGGTAAAAGTAAGTGCAAGAATTGTGGATGGCCGGGCGCCTTGTTTTAATAAATGAGCAATTCTATATGTTAATACTCTTGTTTTTCCTGAACCGGCGCCAGCTATAACCAAGGCCGGACCTTCGGTAGAAAGTACCGCTTCCTGTTGTATTTTATTTAATCCGCTGAGGTAATCAAACACTATTTTATATTATAAGATTTCAGAAAACAAATGTAAAAGATGTTATATGTTTTTTTGAAATTTCGTTTCTGGTTTTATCAACAAATTTTCAGAACGTTTGATTTTGCAACTTTTAAGAGGCAATTTTGTCGGTGTACAGGCAATTAAATAAAAATTATACGTTAATATTGTAGCTTAAAGTTCGATGTATTTATGATGAAAAGAAGTTGTTTACACCTGTTTTATTTTATCCTGGTTTTCTTTTTGCCTGTTTCGTTAATGGCACAGATTATGGCTCCCGGGGCTACAGGAACCGATCAAACAAACTATCCTGTTTTTTCGGGTACGGATAATATTTATATTTTTTGTGCGGAGAATGAAGGGGCTGAAATGGCAGCTTTGCAGGTTTCTACTGAACTGGAGGGAACAAAAACTTTTTTATGGGAAAAGTATAATGAGAGCAGTGCTTCTTTTGATTTTTATTTTTCAGAAAGTTCATCGGGACAGACTTCTCAAATAAGCGGGCTTGCTGATGGATGCTACCGTGCAACTGTTTCATTGGGAGGAACTACAGAAATTTACCGTGCCTGGGCTTTTAATAACTGGATAACAGTAAGTGGAGAGGAAGTGGCATCTAGCTGTGAGTCTTTTAAGATGGAAGGACGTTTTACGACCGCTACTTTGGTGTACTACGATTTGTCGAACAATGCCAGCATTGAGATTTTTAAAGACATGAAAGTACAATGGGAAGACGGGAGTACTACAGTGTCTTCTGTTCAGAGTCCCGAATTTTTTGATCTTCCCTCTCAAAATACAAATTATACATTCACTGCATTCGATCGTTTTGGTTGTTCTGCTTCAACCAATGTATTTTATGAATCAATTGTTCCAGAGGCGAAATTTTCTGTAGATTATGGCGATCAGGCTAATGCCAATGACCTTGAAGCTCCATTGACTGTCTCTTTTATCAACGAATCACAAAATGCAGATCCCGGGCAGTATGAATGGTTCTTTTTTCGAGACTTAAATGAAATCAAGAAGGAAGCTGAAGGCTCGCAGCAGGCAATAGATAGTATAATGGTTGTTGCATACGATGATAGTCCCGTTTACACATATGAAAATACAGGTACTTATATGGTAAAAATGGTGGCAAAAAAAGTTACTGAACTAAATACCTGTGTTGATACCTTTTACCTGGATGATTACATTAAAATTGATTCTTCCTATATTCGGGCGGCGAATGTATTTACTCCTAATGGTGATGGAGTTAATGATGTATTTGTTGTTAAGTTTTTCTCCATGAGGAGTGTGAAAATCAGTATTTTTAATAGGTGGGGCAAGAAAGTTCATTACTGGTCTAAATCTGATGTTCAAGGATTTGAAGATTCTTTTACTGAGTCTGTTTGGGATGGTAAAATCGGGGGGAGATATGCCAGCCCGGGAGTGTATTACTATGTAGTTGAGGGGAGTGGCAGGGATGGAGAGAAGCGACGAGCACATGGTTTTGTGCACTTGTTCCGGGGAAAGGATTGATACGTATCCCCGTGTATTCAATGAGTTTTTTAATTTGGTTTTAGTACTGAGTTGCTGAAATTGTTTTTTTTTCTGTTCCTTGTCTCGATAGGAAAATCATTTGTATTGGTTAAATAAAATTCCATAACTTTATATTGTATGAAGGTATGTACATAACCAGATTACCATTTTATTCTGTTTTAAGATAGAATGTCCCTTATATAAATTTTATTACAAAGTTTGAGTTTTGTACACCAGAATAAATGTTTATTCGTTAATTGATTAGTTGATTTGAACGTTATGAAGAAAAATATTATACTTTCGGTTTTATTGGTGGTGGTAACGTTAACTTCTCAGGCAAAGAAAGATACAAATGCATGGAAGAACGAGAAAAGCCTTGAGCAGCAATATGTTGTTTTTAAAGAAAACCTTAATTTCTGGAATGGTTCTTTTTTTCTAAAGGAAGCACAACTGGATGAGCTCTATAATGCGTTGACTGATTCAATTTCCAGTTTAGAAAGCAAGATGTCAGAGGAAGCAGTTCAGGTAAAATCCCTTCAACGCGAGTTAAATACAGCAAACAAAACTTTAGAGGGTACAAAAGCAGAGCTTGAAAGCAGTATTAAAAATCAAAATGCAATTGAGATTTTTGGTCAGAATGTTGATAAGAGTATTTATACATTTGTTATGTCTATGATAATCCTTGGCTTGTTGGTATTTCTGGTCATTTTATTTCTTTTGTTTAAAAGAAATAGTAACGTTACATCTCGTACAAAGAAAGAGTATAGCGAATTAAAGGAAGAGTTTGAAATTCATAAGAAAAATGCATTGGAACGTTATACGAAGATAAATATGGAGTTACATCATACCCGGTTAAAGTTGAATAGGAAGTAGGTTGTATGTTTCGGTGTATTTACTTCTTATAGGCGGTTTGATTCTGCCCAAAAGAAATCTTTAAACTTTTAGGGAATAAAAAAACCCTGATTTTTCAATCAGGGCCTTTTGCTTAGTTTATAGTAAAATGGATTAGAAAATGGTCTATTCTTCTTCTTGCTCGGCTTCGTAAGCTTTTAGCAATTCTTCCTGAACATCAGCAGGAACTTTTTCGTATCCGTCAAATGCCATGGTAAAAACACCTCGTCCACCTGTGATGGAGCTTAATGAGGTAGTGTATTTGTTCATTTCTTTTAACGGAACTTTGGCTGTAATTTTTTCCATGCCTTTCTCCGAGCCCATGCCCATTATCATCGCACGGCGTCCCTGCAGGTCGCTCATTGCGTCTCCCATTCTGTCTGATGGAACCCATACGTCCAGGTTGTAGATCGGCTCCAGAATTTTTGGTCCGGCTGTTTTAAATGCCTGGCTAAACGCATTTCGTCCGGCCAGTTTAAATGAAATTTCATTGGAATCAACCGGGTGCATTTTCCCATCATAAACATAAACACGTATGTCTCGTGCATAAGAACCTGTAAGAGGGCCTTCTTCCATTTTCTCCATAATTCCCTTCAGAATAGCTGGCATAAAACGGGCATCAATAGAGCCACCAACAATGCAGTTGCAGTATATAAGTTTTCCTCCCCACGGAAGTTTATGTTCTTCAACGGCACGTACTGAAAGTTTTTGTTCTTTGTCTCCAAATTTGAACATAGTTCTGGGGGCACTGCCTTCTTCGTAAGGTTCAATAATTAAGTGAACTTCTCCGAACTGGCCGGCACCTCCTGACTGTTTTTTGTGGCGATAATCAGCTGGGGCTGGCTTGGTTATAGTTTCCCGGTAAGGGATTTTAGGTTGAAGGTAATTTACTTCAATTTTATATACATTATCAAAATACCACTTTAAAATATTCATGTGATATTCTCCCTGGCAATGAACCAGAAGCTGTTTTAATTCCTTTGAATATTCAACAATATAAGTTGGATCCTCGTATTTAATTTTGCTCAGAACTTCGCCTACTTTTTCATCGTCAGAATCATTTACTGCTTTTACAGCAACTGTGTGCCGGGGAGCCGGAAATGCAATAGGTTCAAATTTTGTATCGGCTTCTTTGGTTGTAAGTGTTTGGTTGTATTTAGTTTCTTTCAGTTTTACGGTACATCCAATATCTCCGGCAACCAGTTCTTCTACTTTTTCACGGTTCTTTCCGGCAGCAACAAATATTTGTGATAAACGCTCTTTGTTACCTGATTTGCTATTGATTAAATCCATTCCTTCTTTTACCTTTCCTGACATTACTTTAAAGAAAGTAATTTCTCCTACGTGCGACTCAACGGCTGTTTTAAAAACAAAGAGGCTGGGAGGTTCTGATTCATCCATTTTTGCCGCTTTGCCACCAATAACTTTGCGCATCTTGTTTTCATCTGGAGCAGGTGCAATGTTGGCGATAAATTCCAATAAACGGCCAACTCCAATGTTTTTCTTTGCAGTGGTGCAAAATACCGGGAATAAATCGCGTTGTAACATTCCCAGTTTCATACCCTGGCGCATTTCGTCTTCGGTTAAAGTGCCCTTATCGAAATACAGTTCCATTAATGATTCTTCGTTTTCGGCTGCCATTTCTACCAATTCGTTGTGCAACTCGCCTGCCCGTTCCTTTTCTGAATCGGGAATGTCTAAAACCTCAACTTCTCCTTTGTCGTTGTATTTGTACATTTTCATTTTAAGTACATCAATAATCGAAGAAAAGTTGGGGCCAGCATTAATCGGATATTGCACAATGGTTACTTTTTTGCCAAAAGTTGCTTTGCATTGTTCTAATGTAGTTTCATAATTTGAGTTATCATGATCCAGCTGATTGAAAACAAAAATTAATGGAGAGTGCATGGCTTCTGCATGGCGTGCAGCAGCTTCTGTGCCGGCTTCAACACCGTTTGCTGCATTAATAATCATTAATCCCAGGCCGGTAACATTCAGCGAAGAAACGACACTGCCACATAAATCGTCCATTCCGGGAGTATCAAGAATATTAATCTTTTTATCGTTTTTTTCAGTGTAAAGTAGGGTTGAAAATACGGAGTTACCATAGTCTTGTTCAATATCGTTATAATCTGAAATGGTGTTTTTCGTTCCAACATCACCTTTTCTGTTAATTACTCCACCCTCGAAAAGCATAGCTTCTGCAAGGGTGGTTTTCCCACTGCCGGCATTTCCTATTAGCGTAATATTTCTAATTTGATTAGTCTTATAAGTTTTCATTGTATGTTAGTTTTTGAAATATTTTTAGTCTTTTTCCAGATTTTCTGGGAAAGGATACCAAAATTAGTAATAATTTATTAACAATCAAGGGTGCTGTATGTAACAGGAAGTGTTATAAAATACCAGTAAATGCTTGTTTTTATTTAATTATTTATTGTAGAGATAATTAGGTTTTTTTTAGAAGTGCTATCTCTGCTTGTACGTGTTTTAAAGCAATTTTTTTTAATGATTTTTAAGTAAAAAATGATTTTTGGTGCATTATTTTTCAGATTTTGCATTGCTGTTTATATGTATCTGAAAATGAAATCTAAAATTTTAATCTATGTTAATTTATTAAGATTGATTTAAAAAAAGGACAAAAAAGTATTTGAAAAGTGAAATATTACTTTACATTTGTGACAGAGTTATGTGATAAAAGTCACACTTAATTATGGAAAAGTATTCTTCTGACATAGTAATGGTAATGATGGCATGTATGATGTGTATGTGTTGTAATACTTTATTAGTGCAGAAGAGAAAGATTTAATATAAGAAAAACATAATGTTTTGAATTTTGACCCTTCTGCAAATAGCAGAAGGGTTTTTTTATTTCATAATGGTACTTATTGAAAACAGAAACCTTATTAAAAGAAACGGATGATGGAGAAGAGTAACATTAAAATAGTAGAAAGGCCAAGCAGAAGTATTGCAAAAACTATTTCCTGGCGAACATTGGGAACCATCGATACAATAATTATTTCGTGGTTGGTTGTGGGAGATGTGCATTTTGCTGTAACCATTGGTGGAATTGAATTGTTTACTAAAATGACACTCTACTTTTTTCATGAAAGGGCATGGAACCGTATCAACTTTGGGAGAGTAAAAAGTACTCCAATAGAATATGAAATATAATTGTAACCAGATGAAACAGAATTTTATGCCTATTTCAATCGATATTTCCAATCGGAAGATTTTGATTATTGGGGGAGATCAAAGCGCGTTAAAGAAAATGAAAATATTACAACGGTTTGATGCTGAAGTAGAGGTGTTGGCAAAGGAAGTATGCGCTGAAATTAAAGAAAGTGGTGTGAAGTATATTGAAGCTGAATACCACAAAAAGTATCTTCCGGGTTACCTAATGTTATATTCATGTACAAATGATAAGGAACTGGACCGGCAAATACATAAAGAGGGAAAAGAGGCAGGTGTTTTGGTAAATATTCATGATAAGCCAGCCTTGTGCCAGTTTGTGTCTCCGGCTATTTATCGTTCGGGAAACTTGTCGGTAGCTGTTAGTTCCAACGGTGAAAATGTTTATGAATCCATTCGGATCAGGAATCTTATTCAAGACTATTTAAAACAACAAGAAATATAAAAATGAATCTAAAAACGAACCCATTGAGTGAGCATCAGCTGGCGGCACTTGCACAGTTGACAGAAGGACTCACATCTGAGCAGGTTTTGTGGCTAAGCGGTTATCTGGAAGGAAGATTGGCTGCTGCCGAACTGAGTGTTTCCAAAACAGGTGCTGCACCGGCACCGGCTGCTGTACCAACTACAAAACTTACAATTTTGTATGGAACCGATACAGGAAGGTCAAAAGAGCTAGCTGAAAAATTAGCTGAAAAGTCAACATTGCAAAATATTACAGCCAATGTTGTGAGTATGTACGATTACAAGGTAAGGCAATTAAAAGATGAAGAGAACCTTGCAGTTATTGTAAGTACACATGGCGAGGGAGAACCACCGGATATGGCTGAAGATTTCCATAAATATGTCACAGGAAAGCGTGCTCAAAGATTGGAGCAACTCAAATATGCAGTTTTGGCTCTTGGGGATAAATCGTACAAGTTTTTTTGTAAAACCGGTGAAGATATTGATACCGCTTTCACAAAACTGGGTGCTACTGGTATTGTTCCGCTTGTAAAATGCGATGTGGATTTTGAAGAAGATGCAGAGAGCTGGATGACCAATTTATTGATGAATTTAGTTCCTTCAGTTTCGGATACAACTACGAGTAATAATGTGGAAGGAGTTGTAGCAAAATCAGCCTATTCTAAGAAGAATCCGTTTATGGCAACTGTATTGGAAAAGATGAAAATTACGGGACGAGGTTCTGATAAAGAAGTGTATCACCTGGAATTATCTCTGGACGGTTCTGGTTTAACATATGAACCAGGTGATTCAGTAGGAATTTTTCCGAAAAATCCACAATCACTGGTTCAGGGTATTATTGATAAATCTAGATTGAATGCTGATGAAAAGGTAACAATAAGAGAAAATGAGTTTTCTTTTGAGGAGGCACTTTCCCGGCATTTGGAGATAACATTACTAACCCGCGATGTCATTCAAAAGTACGCTGAGAAAACCGGGAATGCTGAATTGGAAAAAGTATTAAACGACGAATTATTGCTTGACCAGTTTTTGTATGGAAGCGACTTGCTTGATTTGCTTGAAGATTTTCCAGGCAACTGGACCGCTCAGGGATTAACTGATATTTTGCGCCCTCTGCCTGCTCGTCTGTATTCTATATCTTCCAGCCAGGATATGGTTGGAGATGAAGTGCATGCAACCATTTCTGTTGTTCGTTATAACCGTAAAAATCGTCAGCGATTAGGAGCCTGCTCTTCATATCTTGCTGATAATATTGAGTTGGATGATCAGATTCCTGTATATATCGAAAAAAATCCTTCATTTAAACTACCTGCCAATGGCGCACGCATAATTATGGTAGGAGCCGGAACTGGCATTGCGCCATACCGGGCATTTATGCAGCACCGTGAAAGCCAGGGGTTAAAAGGGAATTCATGGTTGTTCTTTGGTGACCGTCGGTTTCATTCAGATTTTCTGTACCAGATTGAGTGGCAGAAGTTATTGAAAGAAAAGCAACTGGAGAGAATTGCAGTGGCTTTTTCAAGAGATCAAAATGAAAAAATTTACGTTCAGCATAAATTAAAGGAACACCAAAAAGACATTTATGAGTGGCTTGAAAACGGGGCGCACTTTTATTTATGCGGCGATATGAAAAGCATGGCGAAAGATGTGAACAAAACTTTACTTGAGATTATTCAGGTACAAGGCGGAGTAAGCGAAGAGCAGGCGGAGAAATATGTTAAACAACTGAGGCGGGAAAAACGTTTTCAATCTGACGTTTATTAATCTGAATTAAAAAGAATAAAAATGAGTGAGAATATTAACTGGGAAGTATTATCCGAGCTTGAAAAAATAAAATACAACAGCAATTATTTACGTGGAACTCTGGTTCAAAGTCTTGAGGATCCGATAACCGGAGCCATTGCAGCCGATGACACGCAGATCTCCAAATTCCATGGAATTTATCAGCAGTCAGACCGTGATGTTGAGAAAGAACGGAAACAGCAAAAACTGGAACCTGCTTTTTCTTTCTTAATTCGTGTGCGGATGCCCGGGGGGAAAGTGACTCCTGAGCAATGGCTGCAAATAGATAAACTTTCTGATGAATATGCCAATGGAACTTTAAAGCTTACTACACGTCAGACTTTTCAGTTTCACGGGGTGCTGAAGAAAAGCTTAAAGCCAACGATCCAGGGAATTAATAAAAGTTTGCTCGATACGATTGCAGCTTGTGGCGATGTAAACAGAAATGTAATGTGTCATGCTAATCCCGCAGAATCTCCTTTGTACCCGGAATTGATTGAGTTAGCCGAGAAGGTTGGTGGGCATTTGCTGCCCAAAACCAGAGCATATCACGAAATCTGGCTTGATGAAAAATTGGTAGCCGGTGGTTCCGAGGAAATTGAACCGCTTTATGGAAATCGGTATTTACCGCGAAAATTTAAAATTGGCTTTGTTATTCCGCCTAATAACGACAGTGATGTATATTCACAGGATTTGGGTTTTATTGCCATTGTTGAAAAAGAGAAAATTGTTGGTTACAATGTATTGGTTGGTGGAGGATTGGGCTCTACTTTTGGGATGCCTGAGACATATCCGCGTACTGGCGATTTAATTGGTTTTTGCAAACCGGAGCAGGTGATTGAGGTGGCTGAAAATATAATGCTTATTCAGCGCGATAACGGGAACCGTCAAAACAGAAAGCAGGCCCGAATGAAATATACTATCGACCGATTAGGGCTGGTTTGGTTTGTAAATGAATTGAAACAGCGGCTTGGATATGCACTGGAGGAGCCAAGACCATTTAAGTTGGAACGCACTGGCGATAACTACGGATGGAAAAAAGGAACCGATGGAAAGTGGCACCTTACCTATTTTGTTGAAGGTGGCCGTGTAAAAGATAGCGGTGAAAAAAAGTTGAAAACAGCATTAAGGGAAGTTGCAAAAATTAGTGATGGAGGCTTCGTGCTCACAGGAAATCAGAATGTTATTTTGGTTGGAGTTTCCGAGAAAGTGAAAACAAAAATCAATACTATCCTAAAGAAGCATAATGTTTCGCCGGATAATATTTCTGGATTACGAAAAAATTCCATCGCTTGTGTGGCTCTTCCTACCTGCCCATTGGCTTATGCAGAGGCCGAAAGGTATTTACCAACGTTGATATCAAAACTGGAAGGTAGCCTGGAGAAATATGGATTGATGAAAGATGAAATTGTAATCAGGATGACCGGGTGTCCAAACGGTTGTGGGAGACCTTACCTGGCTGAAATTGGCCTTATTGGTAAATCACCTGGTTATTATAATCTTTATTTGGGCGGAAGTTTTAACGGGAACAGGCTAAATCGTTTGTATCGTGAAACCATTTCTGAAAGAGAAATACTGGATGAACTTGACCCGATTTTTAAAGATTATGCAGAAACACGAGAACCTGGGGAAAAATTGGGGGATTTTGTTCTGCGGAAAAACATTGTGGAAGAGGTAAAACAAGGAAGCGATTTCCGGCATTGATAATCCTCTCTCTTCCTTTATAATAGGTTTGCCGGAGTAATAGATGAAATAAAAATAGACAAAATGGCAAAAACAATATCAATATTAGGATGCGGCTGGCTGGGCACAGCATTGGGGAAAAGCCTGCTTTGGAAAGGATATGTTGTAAAAGGTTCCGTTGCTTCTTCTGCTAGCTACAATGCGTTGGAAACCTCAGGAATTGGCACCTTTCATATAAAGGTTGAGGCTGATTCGATGGCGGTGGATTATACAAGTTTTTTTAATGCCGATGTTTTGGTAATATCCATTCCGCCAAAACGAGGTGAGAATGTAGATGAGATATTTCCGCAGCAAATTAATCAGATCGCACAGTATATAGAAAGACAAAATATCAAAAAGGTGTTGTTCATTTCATCTACTTCTGTTTACGAGGGGCGTAATCGTAAAGTAAAAGAAGGGGAGGAAGGTAACCCGGAGAAACCAAGTGGCAAAGCACTACTGAAAGCAGAAAAAATGTTGCTCGATTTGCCCGGTGTGCAAACTACTGTTTTACGTTTTGGTGGCTTGATTGGCGCAAACCGTAATCCAGCGCGTTTTTTGTTAAAAGCGAAAGCCGTGGCAGCTGGTTCGCCAGTAAACCTTATTCACAGAGACGACTGTGTACAAATAATTACCGATATAATTGAAAAAGAAATCTGGGGCGAAGTATTTAATGCTTGCAGTCCCGGGCATCCTTCCAAAAAGGAATTTTATACTAAAGCTGCCGAAGTGAGCCAGTTGCCTTTGCCTAAGTTTTCAACTCAACCGGAGAACTTTAAAATTGTAAACAGCGATAAATTGATTAAGCGATTGGATTATTCGTTCAGGTATCCCAATCCGCTAGATTATTTAAAAGAATTGCAGGAATGGGCGTATCGCATTTAATCTCGATTGTTGGTGCCGGGCCTGGCGATCCGGAATTGTTAACGGTAAAGGCATTGAAACGGATTCAGGAAGCAGATGTAGTTTTGTATGACGCCCTGGTTGGAAAGGAACTGCTGGATGTTGTTCCGGAGGGAATTATCAAAAAGTATTTTGGTAAGTTGTGTAACGATGGTCAAAATCCTCAGGAACGGCAAACAAATATCCATAACCAGTTTTTGTATTGGGCCGAGCGTGGCAAAAAGATTGTAAGGCTAAAATCCGGCGACGCAATGATTTACAGTCGGGGAAACGAGGAAATTCGTTTTTGTCGTGAACATAACCTCAATTATGAAGTAATTCCAGGAATTACGGCTGGAATTGCAGGGGCGGCACTTTTTTCTGTCCCACTTACTGAGCGGGGAAAAAATAATATGCTTCTTTTTTATACAGGTCGCAAAAGTGAAAATGGTTTTCCGGAAATAGATTCGTTGATAAAAATCATTGAGTCAGGATCGCCGGCTGTTGTGTATATGGGATTGAATTATTTGCCCGAATTGGCCGATAGCTTGATGGAACGTGGAATAGAGCCTTCTACACCGGTTCATATATTAAGCAAAATTTCACAAGACGGTCAAAAAGGATATGTAACAACTTTAGAAAAGGCTAAAAGTTTTTTGGAAGGAAACAGGCCGGAAACGCCTTCTACGATTCTTATTGGAAAGCATGTTGAAAGCATTTTAGAAAGTAGTACCCCAAATTTTAAATAAGGGAACTGTTTTATTTATTGCAATTTTTTCAATAGGTATTTTTTGTTTAGGACAGAGAAGGAAAGTTTTAAAAAGAATGCAAAGAAAATACTTTGATGGGCTTTCTTCAAATATTAATTTTTTTGCTTTTTGTGATTCTGTAGTATAAGTAAGTTGAGTCTGGGCGCACAAGTAGTTCTTTTAAGGAACATCTCTCTTGCTGATATTAAAATATAGCTGATTTTCGATTTTTTTGCATACTTTATATGGCTAAAGTACCGAATTCATGAAAGATGAAAACAAAGTTGAGCTTTATTATCAGCAGAAGGTAGACGAGAATAAGTTGGAGGTTGAGAAAATAATTGGAAAACAAAAGAAAATCTTATTCGTTCGGGTTGTGGCTTTCCTTTTTGCGTTAACAAGCTTGTTTATTTTTGATTTCTGGCAAAACATTGTCATCGCATTTTTCTCTTTTTCTGTATTTACAATAGCTGTAAATCTGGATTTACGGTTAAAAAGAACCCTGAAATATCATGAGCAGGTTTTGAACGTTTTGCGTAAAGAGTTAGGGGTATCAATAAATCATTCCTGTTTCTTTGAAAAGGTTGATGATGTAAAATTGTCGGGGCATAATTATGCCTCCGATTTGGATATTTTTGGAGAGAATTCCCTGTTTCATTTTATTGACAGAACCATTACCCGTTTTGGCAGTCAAGCATTAATTGATTGGTTAAAATTTCCATCAGGCCAATTTGTAGTAGAGCAGAGGCAAGCGGCTGTAAAAGAAATAAGTAGAAAGCCGAATTATATAATGGACTTTATTGCACGAACAAGGCCGCAGAAACTTACGGTTGATGTAAGTAAAATTGTGCAGGAGTTTCAAAAGCAAAAATTTTCATTTGGGAGGTTTGCTCTTACAATGTTTTGCGCGGTTGTGAATTTTTATTCTCTTTTCTTATTCTTTTCTGACGCTATTTCTTTTGGTGTTTTGATGGTTGTTGTATTTCTAAATGGGACGGTGGTTTATGGTTTTTTATGGAAACGTCAAATTAAAACGGTAAGAAACATGGAAATAAATACAAAGGAACTGAACCAATATGTTGGTTTAATAAGTTTGGTTGAAAACGGAAATTTTGAAGGGGCTTTTTTGAGAGAAATGAAACGACAACTAATTATATCGGGGGAGACTGTATCGAATCGTATTTATAAATTATCGGTTTACAATAAAAGGTTTGAATATCGAATGAATTTGATTTTTCATTTGTTCGTAAACTATATTATATATTTTGATGTCGTTCAATTGCTGTGTTTTGATAAATGGATAAAAAAGAATAGTACACAAATTCCAGACTGGTTCAACACATTAGGAAATTTTGAGGCATTGGTTTGTTTCGCAAATTTGGCTTTTAAGTTCCCGAAGTGGACTTTTCCAAAGGTCGAAGATAAAGGAGTGACATTGATTTTAGAAAATGTTGGCCATCCATTAATCCCAAAAGATAAAAATGTAGTTAATGATTTTAGAACAGAGTTGGAGGCGAATTTTCAGATTATAACCGGATCGAACATGGCTGGTAAAAGTACGTTTCTGCGAACAGTGGGGATTAACGTTGTACTTGCATTAGCAGGAGCGCCTGTTTGTGCCACAAATGCTGTTGTCCCTTTCGTTATTTTGTTTTCTTCTATGCGGATTAAAGACTCGCTGATCGAAAGTATTTCAACTTTTCAGGCTGAATTGGAGCGTGTGACGAAGGTGCTTGATTTGTCTGAAAAACCGGAGAAATTATTTGTCCTTTTTGATGAACCTCTTCGTGGAACAAATTCTGAAGATCGATTCTATGGAGTAAGTGCTCTTATAAAACAGCTTATTAAAAATAAAATTTCAGGAATTGTAGCTACTCATGATTTGAGACTCACGTCTGCTTTTCATGGTTTATCTAAGAGTGTTTCTAACTTTCATTTTGACATCTCTGTTGTTGGTCAGGAATATACATTTGATTATAAATTGAAAGAAGGCGTTTGCAGTACATTTAATGCAAGTATGTTATTAAAGAAAATAGGACTGGAATTAGATAAAGAGGAGGCCGTTGAGAAAGATAATAAAGTCCAATAAACATAATTGTTGGACTCACGCAACAAGTATTTTTTTTATCTTTCGCATCAAAAGATCAATATGCCAAAATTTCCGTTTTATCAGCAATACGATGCCATGGATTGTGGCCCCACATGCCTGCGTATGGTTGCTCATTATTACGGAAGACATTTTTCAGCAGAATTTTTACGGGAAAAATCATATATCACACGCGAGGGGGTTTCTTTGCTTGGTGTAAGCGACGCCGCTGAAACAATAGGAATGCGCTCCATGGGGGTGAAAATTACTTTTGAGCAGCTAAAGAAAGAGGCTCCTCTTCCTTGCATTGTTCATTGGGATCAGGCGCATTTCGTGGTGGTGTATAAATTTAAAAAAGGAAAAGTGTATGTGGCCGATCCTGCTTTTGGCCATCTGGAATACACCGAAGAGGAATTTAAGGCTCACTGGTTGGCAACAGTCAAAGCAGGAGAAGAAAAGGGCATTTGTTTGTTGTTGCAACCTACTCCCGAATTTTATGCTGAACCCGATGAGAAAGTTCCGCGCACCGGTTTTCGTTTTGTCTTTAATTATTTGAAACCGTACCGGCATTTGGTTGGTCAGCTTTTGCTTGGCTTTCTAATCGGAAGTGTTATTCAGCTTGTTTTGCCATTTCTTACACAGAGTATAGTTGATATAGGAATCAATAATCAGGATATAGATTTTATTTACCTTGTATTGATTGCCCAAATGGTGCTTTTTATAAGTCGTATGTCGGTAGAATTTATTCGTTCCTGGATTTTACTGCATATTAGCACCCGGATCAATATTTCCATTATTTCTGATTTTCTTATCAAGCTGATGAAATTGCCGCTGGGCTTTTTTGATTCTAAAATGATTGGGGATATCTTGCAGCGAATTGAAGACCACGGACGTATTGAACGCTTTCTAACTGCACAATCAATAGGTGTGCTTTTTTCCATGTTTAATCTGGTTATGTTTGCCATTGTTCTTGCCATTTACAGTCTGAAGATATTTCTGATTTTTATGATTGGTTCCATATTGTACTTTGTATGGGTATATGTTTTTATGAAGCGGCGACGGGAACTGGATTATAAGAGGTTTAGCAAATTGTCTGAAAACCAAAGCAAGCTTATTCAGATAATAAACGGGATGCAGGAAATAAAGCTTAATAACTACGAAAAGGAAAAGCGGTGGGAATGGGAGCGGGTACAAGCAAGTCTTTTCAAAGTAAGTATAAAAAGTCTTTCTCTGGAACAATATCAGAATGCCGGTTCGGTTTTCATCAACGAAACCAAAAATATTATAATTATTGTTATTGCCGCTACGGCTGTTATTAATGGTGAGCTCACCCTGGGGATGATGCTTGCCATACAATATATAATTGGTCAGTTAAACAGTCCGCTTCGGCAGTTGATTAGTTTTATGCATCAGGCACAGGATGCAAAAATCAGTTTGGAAAGATTGGCTGAAATTCATAATAAAAAAGATGAACTGGATAGCTCTGCTACGAATATAAAAATGTTGCCGGCAAACAAAAATATTACCGTTTCTAATCTTACTTTTCAATATGAAGGGCCACGTTCTCCCAAAGTTTTGAATAACATAAATCTGGAAATTGCAGAAAATACAACCACTGCAATTGTGGGAACCAGTGGCAGTGGTAAAACAACGTTAATAAAACTTTTGCTCGGATTTTATGCAACGGAACAAGGAGAAATTAAGATAGGAGGAATAAGGTTGGGGAATTTTGCTCCCCCGGTTTGGCGTGCCCATTGCGGAGTAGTTATGCAGGATGGATTTATTTTTTCTGATACCATTGCCCGTAATATTGTTGTTAGTGAAGGAGAAATTGACGAGCAGTTACTTTTACATGCTGTTAAAATGGCCAATATTCAGGATTTTATTGAATCAATGCCATTGAGTTATAATACAAAAATAGGACAGGAGGGAGTTGGTTTAAGCCAGGGGCAGAAACAGCGGATTTTAATTGCGCGTGCTATTTACAAGAAACCAACTTATTTCTTTTTTGATGAGGCTACCAATGCACTCGATGCGAATAACGAAAAGATGATTATGCATAATATGACTGAATTTTCGAGAGGAAAAACAGTTGTTGTTGTGGCGCACCGGTTAAGTACAGTTAAAACTGCCGATCAAATTGTTGTGTTGGAGAAGGGGGAAATTGTAGAAAAAGGGAAACACGATGAATTAATAAATAAAAAGGGAAAATATTTTGAGTTGGTGAAAAATCAATTGGAATTAGGAAATTAATTGGAAGCATGGCGGGTGATAATAAAAAAATAGAAATTCGTTCTATCGAAGTGCAGGAAATCCTGGGAAGTATTCCTTCCTGGATTGTACGTTTCGGAATGTACATTTTTCTTTTTGTACTTGCTGTAATTATAGGTGGTTCCTTTATTTTTAAATATCCTGATATTATTGAGTCGGATATTGAAGTGACTACGGAAAATCCGCCGGCAACCATTGTCGCCCGGGCAACCGGAAAAATAGAAAAGTTGTTTGTCGCAGATAATCAGAAAGTAGATGCAGGGGAAGTCATTGCGCTAATTCAAAATCCTTCCAATTATGAAGATATTTTAAAATTACAGTCGATTATTGATTCGGTTCAGCCGGTTTTTGATACGTTGGGGTTGGTTCCTTTTGAATATTTTGATAAAAACCTTCAGTTGGGAACGATACAGGAATTCTATTCTCAATTTTTGACTGAATACAACGCGTTGATCATTTTTATGGAGCAGGAGTATTATCCGGACATGAAGAAGTCATTGAAGCGACAATGCAAAATGGGAAGAATTCTTTATGAGAGGTTGTGGGAAAAGAAAAATGCAGTTGAAGGAGAATACAATATAAAATTGCGGAATTACGATAGGCAAAAGAAGCTTAATGAACGAGCCGTTATTTCCTCACTTGATTTGGAATCGGCAGAGGCTGAAATGTTAAATAAAAAATCAGAGATGGATGGTTTGCGATCTGATTTGGCTGAGAAACAAATTGATATAAGTAAGTTGGAGCAGAAAATAATTGAAAATGACAAGCTTTTTCAGGATCAGGAAAATAAATATCACTCTGAAATGATGCAGGCTTTTAATAATTTGAAAAGTTATGTAAGTAATTGGCAGCTTACCTATGTGATGCGTTCTCCTATTCATGGAATTGTAACGTTTACGCGATTTTGGAGCGAAAATCAAAATGTATCTGAAGCTGATAAAGTTTTTACGATTGTACCGGAGGATATGGGCGATTTGGTTGGCAAAGTTCAGCTTCCTATTCGGCGTTCCGGGAAAGTTAAGCCAGGGCTTAATGTAAATGTGAAGTTTGATAATTATCCATATATGGAATATGGGTTAGTGAGAGGGAGAGTAAAGAATGTATCATTAGTGCCCGACGACAATTTTTATATGGTAGAAGTCATGTTTCCTAACGGATTGGTTACAAATTATAACGAAAAGCTGGAACTGCAAAATAATTTAAAAGGGCAGGCCGAAATTATTGCCGACGACCTGAAATTAATTCAACGTATTTTTAACCCGTTAAAAGCTCTTTGGAAAGAGCGGGTGAAGGAATAGATGGTCATAATTCTCTGTATTTCATTATATCTCAACTTTAATTTTTTCAAAAAAAACAGGAAAACGTATTGTTGTTCGTTTTGAATTACTACTTTTGCATGCCGTTTTTAGGGGGTGGTCTGTAAAAATCACTCCTAAACGTGTTGTTTTTAAGGATTTTTGCATACTTTTGCAGTCCATTTTGGAAATGATTATTAACTATATAAAAAACAGGTATTTATGCCAACTATTCAACAATTAGTTAGGAAAGGAAGACAAAGTAAGGTGGAGAAAAGTAAATCTCCGGCTTTAGATTCATGCCCTCAACGTCGTGGGGTATGTGTTCGTGTTTATACCACTACACCAAAGAAACCGAACTCGGCTATGCGTAAAGTTGCCAGGGTAAGGTTAACCAATGGTAAAGAGGTAAACGCTTATATTCCGGGTGAAGGCCATAACCTGCAGGAGCACTCCATTGTTTTGGTGCGTGGTGGCAGGGTAAAGGATTTGCCAGGGGTTCGTTATCACTTAATACGTGGTGCACTTGATACTGCGGGGGTGGAAGGACGCTTGCAACGTCGTTCTAAATACGGAGCTAAAAAACCGAAAAAATAGTGATTTTTTAAAAAAGAGTAGTTACATAATGTTATTTGCAGTGGTTTGGTTGAGTAAGTAGTTCTCTTAAATGTCTTCCGGAGAAATGCTGAAGACCGCCTACGGGCAACCAATTTGAATAACACTAAAAAACAAAGAAATGAGAAAGACGAAACCAAAAAAGCGAATTTTGCTTCCGGATCCAAAGTTTAATGATACTCTGGTAACCCGGTTTGTCAACGATCTAATGGTAGATGGGAAAAAGTCCATCGCCTATTCCATTTTCTATGAGACACTTAATTTAGTGGAGCAACGTGTGAAAGAAACAGAACTTTCACCTCTTGAAGTGTGGAAAAAAGCATTGGAAAATATTACTCCTGCTGTTGAGGTAAAAAGCCGCCGTGTAGGTGGAGCAACTTTTCAGGTTCCTATGGAAATCAGGGGGGAAAGAAAAACAGCAATAAGTATCAAAAATATGATTTTATTTGCCCGTAAACGTTCGGGTAAATCAATGGCCGATAAATTATCTGCTGAAATTGTAGCTGCATTTAATGAAGAAGGTGGAGCATACAAGAAGAAAGAAGATACTCACAGAATGGCCGAAGCAAACCGTGCATTTGCTCATTTCAGATTCTAGTTTAGAAAATGGTATAGTTTCTATTTAAAAGTAAAACAGGATAAGAAAATTGGTATAAAATGGCTAAACAAGATCTGAAGCATACAAGGAATATTGGTATTATGGCGCACATTGATGCGGGTAAGACCACAGTAACTGAGCGTATTCTTTTTTACACCGGATTGACACACCGTATTGGTGAGGTTCATGATGGTGCTGCTACTATGGACTGGATGGAGCAAGAGCAGGAAAGAGGTATTACAATTACTTCTGCTGCAACTACTACTTTCTGGAAATACAAGGACGAAGAACACAAAATTAATATCATAGATACTCCCGGACACGTTGACTTTACTGTTGAGGTAGAACGTTCGTTAAGGGTGCTTGATGGAACCGTAGCACTTTTTTGTGCAGTAGGTGGTGTTGAGGCGCAGTCTGAAACTGTATGGCGTCAGGCTGAAAAGTATGGCGTTCCGCGAATTGCGTTTGTTAATAAAATGGATCGTCAGGGAGCTGACTTCTTTAATGTATATAACGATATTAAAGAAAAATTGAAAGCGAACCCGGTTCCAATTCAGATTCCAATTGGGGCTGAAGAAAAATTTGAGGGAGTTATTGATCTTATCGAGATGAAAGCTGTACGTTGGTACGATGATGAAAACATGGGAACCAATTATAGCTTGGAAGAAATTCCTGAAGAACTAAAAGAACAGGCTAATGAGTGGAAAGAAAAGTTAGTTGAATCAGTAGCAGAAGTTGACGATGCGTTAATGGAACGTTACTTTGAAGATCCTGATTCAATTACTGCAGAGGAAATGATGGCTGTAATTCGGCGTGCTACTATCGATGGAGTTATTATTCCAATGATGTGTGGTTCTGCTTTTAAAAATAAAGGAGTACAACGTTTATTGGATTCTGTTTGTGCATTCTTGCCAAGTCCGCTTGATAAAGGCGAAATTACAGGAATAAATCCGGATACAGACAAGGAAGTATTAAGAACTGCTGATGTTGACGAGCCTCTTGCCGCATTGGCTTTTAAAATTGCAACTGACCCGTTTGTGGGGCGTTTGGCATATATACGAGTGTATTCAGGTAAAATTGATGCTGGTTCTCAAGTATTGAATACCAGAACGGGTAAAAAAGAACGTATTTCTCGTTTATACCAAATGCACTCAAATAAACAAAATCCAAAAGATGTAATTGAGGCTGGAGATATTTGTGCTGCTGTTGGATTTAAGGATATTCGTACTGGTGATACTCTGTGTGATTTGAAAAATCCAATCGTACTGGAAAGCATGGAGTTCCCTGAACCAGTTATCGGGATAGCGGTTGAACCAAAATCGCAAAAAGACCTAGACCGTCTTGGAACAGGTTTGTCGAAATTGGCTGAAGAAGACCCAACATTCCAGGTAAATACTGATCCTGATTCTGGTCAGACAGTTATTCGCGGAATGGGGGAGCTGCACCTTGAAATTCTTATTGACAGGTTAAGACGTGAATTTAAAGTAGAATGTAATCAAGGAGCTCCTCAGGTTGCATATAAAGAAGCAATTAGCCAACAGGTTGAAATACGTGAAGTATTTAAGAAACAAACTGGTGGTCGTGGTAAATTTGCGGATATCATTGTTAAAGTTGAGCCTGCCGATGAAGGCGTTACAGGATTGCAGTTTATTGACCAAGTAAAAGGTGGTAGAATTCCAAGAGAATATATTCCTTCTGTTGAAAAAGGTTTTAAAGAAGCATTATCAAACGGTCCTTTGGCAGGATTCCCGGTTGATAGTTTGAAAGTTACTTTGCTCGATGGTTCGTTCCACCCGGTGGATTCAGATCAATTATCGTTCGAAATTTGCGCTAAACAAGCTTTCAAAACTGCTACTTCTAAAGCATCACCAAAATTGCTTGAACCTATTATGAAGCTGGAGATTGTAACTCCAGAAGAATATATGGGGGATATTATTGGTGACTTAAACCGTAGAAGAGGTGAGGTTGCCGGAATGGAAACCAAAAGCGGTGCAAAAGTAATTACAGCGAAAGTTCCGTTATCAGAACAATTTGGTTACGTAACTGTATTGCGTACTTTATCTTCAGGTAGGGCTACTTCCTCAATGGAGTTCAACAGTTATCAGGAAGTGCCAAAACAATTGGCAGAGAAAGTATTGTCAGATGTACAGGGAAGAGTTGATTTATTAAAATAATTTATAACAATTTTCTCATTATGAGTCAAAAGATCAGGATTAAGCTGAAATCTTACGATCACAACCTTGTTGACAAATCGGCTGAGAAGATCGTTAAAACGGTGAAAACTACCGGAGCTGTTGTAAGTGGACCAATTCCACTTCCAACACATCGCAGGGTTTTTACAGTTTTGCGTTCCACTTTCGTAAATAAAAAATCGAGAGAGCAATTTCAGTTGTCGTCGTACAAACGTTTGATTGACATTTACAGCTCTACCGCAAAAACAATTGACGCCTTAATGAAACTGGAATTGCCCAGTGGCGTTGAAGTAGAAATTAAAGTTTGATAATTTAAAGTAGTCGAAAAATGGCTGGTATTATTGGAAAAAAAATCGGAATGACATCCGTATTCAGTGTTGAGGGGAAAAATGTCCCATGCACTGTGATTGAAGCCGGTCCTTGTGTTGTTACACAAGTGAAAACGGCAGCAACCGACGGCTACGATGCGTTACAACTTGCTTATGGTGACAAGAAAGAAAAGCACACCACAAAAGCAGAGTTTGGCCACTTTAAAAAGGCTGGTGTAACACCAAAACGCAAAGTAGTTGAGTTTAAAGACACTTATCAGGAAGAATTTGAACTTGGACAGGAAGTTGATGTAACAATTTTTGCAGAAAATGATTATGTTGACGTAGTTGGAGTATCAAAAGGTAAAGGGTTTCAGGGGGTTGTTAAACGCTACAATTTCCGTGGGGTTAACGATGCAACTCACGGACAGCACAACAGGCTGAGAGCTCCAGGTTCTTTGGGAGCATCTTCATGGCCTTCCCGCGTTTTCAAAGGATTGCGCATGGCTGGTAGAGATGGTGGTAAAACAATCACTATAGAAAACCTTTTAGTAATGAAAGTTATTCCTGAGAAAAATTTATTAGTGGTAAAAGGTTCAGTGCCTGGCGCCAAAGGTTCATACTTAATGATTAGGAAACAATGGAACTAAGTGTACTGAATATTGAAGGAAAAGATACTGGAAGGAAAGTTACATTAAATGAACAGATTTTCGGTATAGAACCCAGCGACCATGCCATTTATCTTGACGTAAAACAATATATGGCTAACCAGCGCCAGGGAACTCATAAGGCGAAGGAGAGAGGAGATGTGTCTGGAAGTACTAGAAAGATTAAGCGTCAGAAAGGAACTGGAACCGCACGGGCAGGTAGCATAAAATCACCGGTTTTTCGTGGTGGAGGTACCGTTTTTGGACCGCGGCCGCGCAATTATGGTTTTAAACTGAATAAGAAAGTTAAACAGTTGGCCAGAAAATCGGCGCTCACATACAAAGCAAATGAAAACAGCATTGTAGTTTTAGAGGACTTTAATCTGGAAGCTCCAAAAACGAAAGAAATTGTAACGATTAAAAGTAATTTGCAAATTGCTGATAAAAAGTCACTTTTCGTTTTACCAGTCGAAAATAATAATATATATTTGTCCTCCAGAAATTTACAGGGTGTTTCCGTTGTAACTGCTTCTGAGTTAAATACTTATCAGATACTCAACGCGAAAACAGTTGTTATTCTTGAAGGTTCGGTTAAGAAAATCGAAGAAGCGTTTAAACTTTAAGGCTAGTAAGAAATGGAAATATTAATAAAACCATTAGTAACCGAGAAAATGACACAACAGGCAGAACGGTATAACCGATATGCTTTTGTCGTAGCACGTAGCGCAACAAAGCCACAAATAAAAAAAGCAGTAGAAGGCTTTTATAATGTGACTGTTGACAGCGTGAATACTTTGGTTTACGGAGGAAAGAAAAAATCCAGATATACCAAATCCGGTGTAATATCGGGTAAAACTGCTTCTTATAAAAAAGCAGTTGTTACATTGGCAGATGGAGATAGTATCGACTTTTATAGTAATATTTAATATAAAATGGCAGTAAGAAAATTAAAACCAGTAACACCGGGTCAAAGACACAAAATTATTGGTGCCTTTGATACCATTACTGCATCTACACCTGAGAAATCATTGTTGGAGCCCCTGCGGAAATCTGGAGGCCGAAATAACCAGGGCCGCATGACAATGAGGTATAGAGGTGGGGGACACAAACGCAAATACCGTATTATCGATTTTAAAAGAGAGAAAGACGGTGTTGCAGCTGTTGTCAATTCAATTCAGTATGATCCAAACCGTACTGCTCGTATCGCTCTTCTTCAATATGAAGATGGCGAAAAGAGATATATCGTGGCGCCTAACGGGTTGCAAGTTGGCCAAACGGTAAAAAGTGGTACAGGAGTTGAACCTGAAATTGGAAATTCACTTCCCCTGGCTGAGATACCTCTGGGTACTTTGGTTCACAACATTGAACTTCGTCCTGGACAAGGAGGAGTTATGGCTCGTAGTGCAGGAACTTATGCGCAATTGACCTCTCGTGACGGTAAATATGCAGTTTTAAAATTGCCTTCAGGCGAATCTCGTATGGTACTAACGGCCTGTCGGGCTACAGTAGGTACAGTTGGAAATACAGAACATAACCTTGAAGAATCGGGTAAAGCAGGTCGCTCAAGGTGGTTAGGAAGAAGACCTCGTGTTCGTGGAGTTGTTATGAACCCTGTTGATCACCCAATGGGTGGTGGTGAAGGCCGGTCTTCAGGAGGACATCCTCGCTCACGTAAGGGCTTACTTGCGAAAGGGTATAAAACCCGTTCGAAGAAAAAAGCTTCCAACAAGTATATTGTAGAACGTAGGAAAAAATAGTTAAAGAGGTAAAATTATGAGTCGTTCATTAAAAAAAGGACCATTTATCGATTTTAAACTTGAAAGAAAAGTACTGGCTATGAATGAGTCAGGAAAAAAATCGGTAATAAAAACATGGGCCAGGGCATCAGTAATTTCTCCTGACTTTGTTGGACATACCATTGCTGTTCATAACGGGAATAAATTTATTCCTGTGTATGTTACAGAAAATATGGTTGGTCACCGTTTAGGTGAGTTTGCACCTACGCGAACATTTAGGGGACATGCTGGTAATAAGAGGTAAGGCATAATTGCAGAATAAATTAAAAAGAAAAGACAATGGGTGCCAGAAAAAGATTAGCAGCTGAGAAAAGAAAAGAAGAAAAAAAACAACAATATTTTGCTGTTTTAAGAAATTGCCCGACATCTCCTAGAAAGATGAGGCTTGTAGCCGATATGATCCGAGGTATGGAGGTGAATAAAGCGTTGGATGTTCTGAAATTTTCATCGAAAGAAGCATCCCGTAGGGTAGAGAAACTTCTTCTGTCGGCTCTTGCCAATTGGCAGGCCAAAAACGAAGGAGTTCGTTTAGAGGAAAGTGAACTTTACGTAAAACAAATCATGGTAGATTCAGGTCGTATTTTAAAACGGTTACGTCCGGCTCCCCAGGGTCGTGCTCACCGTATTAGAAAGCGCTCAAACCATGTTACTATTTACGTTGATAGGAAAGAAAGTGTTGTTGAAGAAAATCTTAATTAATAGTACATGGGACAAAAAGTAAATCCGATAGCAAATCGTTTGGGCTTCATCAAAGGATGGGATTCGAACTGGTTCGGGGGTGATAACTATGGCGACAAATTGGTAGAGGACCAGAAAATCAGGGAGTACCTGAATGCACGTCTTGCCAAAGCCAGTATTTCAAGAATCGTGATTGAACGTACATTGAAGCTTATCACTATTACCGTACATTCTTCACGTCCAGGTATTATTATTGGTAAGGGAGGTCAAGAAGTTGACAAACTGAAAGAAGAATTAAAAAAGATTACTAGTAAAGAGGTTCAAATCAACATTTTCGAGATTAAACGCCCGGAACTTGATGCCAAAATTGTTGCAACTAACATTGCAAGGCAGATTGAAGGTAAAATTGCTTACCGTAGGGCTGTGAAGATGGCTATTGCTTCAACCATGAGAATGGGAGCTGAGGGAATCAAAGTATTGGTTTCCGGTAGGCTAAACGGAGCAGAAATGGCTCGTTCTGAAATGTATAAAGATGGCCGTACACCACTGCATACTTTGCGTGCTGATATTGATTACGCATTGGCTGAAGGACTTACAAAAACCGGACTTGTAGGAATTAAGGTTTGGATTTGTAAAGGTATGGTTTATGGAAATCGTGACCTTTCGCCTAATCTGGGCCAAAAATCTGGTGGAAGGCCAGGTAAAGGTGGCGGCAGTGGCGGAAATCGCGGTAGAAGAAGAAAATAGTGGTTTAACACTCACAAATTTTATAGGATGTTACAGCCAAAAAAGGTAAAATTTAGAAGAGTACAAAAGGGCCGAATGAAAGGCAATGCCCAGCGTGGCAATCAATTGGCTTTCGGTTCATTTGGAATAAAGACGTTGGAAGAAACGTGGATTACTGGCCGTCAGATTGAGGCTGCCAGGGTTGCAGTTACACGCCACATGCAACGTCAAGGTCAGATATGGATACGGATATTCCCTGATAAACCCATTACCAAAAAGCCTGCGGAAGTACGTATGGGTAAAGGTAAAGGGGCGCCTGAAGCATTTGTTGCTCCGGTTTCGCCTGGGCGGATTATAATCGAAGCTGATGGAGTGCCATTAGCATTAGCTAAAGAAGCGTTGAGATTAGCAGCCCAAAAGTTACCGGTTACTACGAAGTTCGTTGTTAGACGTGATTATGTCGAAGAATAAAAGGAGGTGAATGATGAAAGCATCGGAAATAAAAGAATTAACGACCAAAGAAATCGTTGAAAGAATTCAGACTGAGCAGGAAAACTTGGTTCGCCTTCGGTTAAATCATGCAGTTTCTCCACTTGATAATCCTATGAAATTAAAGGAGAGCAAGCAGACTATTGCAAGATTGAAGACCATACTTCGTGATAAAGAATTAAACGAAAATGAGAATTAATTCAGCAATGGAAGAAAATAAAGTGAGAAATCTCAGGAAAGAAAGAGTCGGGGTAGTTGTTAGTAATAAAATGGATAAAACTATTGTGGTTGCTGAAAAACGTAAAGTGAAGCATCCAATTTATGGTAAGTTCGTGAACAAAACAACTAAATTCCATGCCCATGATGAGAGCAATACCTGCAATATTGGTGATACTGTACGGATTATGGAAACACGTCCGCTCAGCAAAAGCAAATGTTGGAGATTAGTTGAAATAATTGAAAGAGCTAAGTAATCATGATACAACAAGAATCAAGATGTTCAGTAGCCGATAACAGCGGTGCAAAAGAAGTTCTGTGTATCCGTGTTTTAGGTGGAACCAGAAAGCGGTATGCTAGTTTAGGGGATACTGTTGTGGTTACTGTAAAAAGTGCAATACCTGGAACCGATGTTAAAAAAGGTACTGTTTCAAAAGCTATTGTAGTTCGAACGAAAAAGGAAGTGCGTCGTGTTGACGGTTCTTATATCCGGTTCGATGATAATGCAGTTGTATTGTTAAACAATGCTGGCGAAATGAGAGGTACCCGTATTTTCGGTCCTGTTGCACGTGAATTGCGAGAAAAGAATATGAAAATCATTTCACTCGCACCAGAAGTACTGTAATTTGTAAAAAGCTCAAAAATGCAGAAAAAGTTACACATAAAGAAAGGTGACACTGTGATGGTGATTACTGGAAATAATAAGGGTCAGAAAGGCCGTGTATTAGAAGTAATCAGAAAAGCAGAGAGAGCAATTGTAGAAGGTGTAAACCTTGTTAAGAAACATACCAAGCCAAATGCGAATGCGCCACAGGGAGGTATCGTTGAACAGGAAGCACCTATTCATATCTCAAATCTTATGTTAGTAGATCCGAAAGAAGGAGCTACCAGGATTGGAAGGAGATTGAATGACAAAGGAAAATTAGTTCGTTATTCCAAAAAATCTGGAGAGGAGATTAAGTAATGGCTTACGTACCAACTCTTAAAAAGAAATATAAGGAAGAAGTAGTTCCTACATTAAAGAAAGAATTTGATTATTCTTCAGTAATGCAGGTTCCGAGATTGGAAAAAATTGTCCTTAACCAGGGAGTAGGCGCAGCAATAGCAGATAAGAAGATTATTGAAGTTGCGACTACTGAAATGACTATGATTGCCGGCCAGAAGGCCGTACAAACAATGTCAAAAAAGGATATCTCTAATTTTAAACTAAGAAGGAAAATGCCTATTGGCGTGCGCGTAACATTACGGCGCGACCAAATGTATGAATTCCTCGATCGTCTTATTGCTGTGGCTTTGCCACGTATCCGTGATTTTCGCGGTATCGAAAGCAAAATGGACGGGCGTGGCAATTATACTCTAGGTGTTCCGGAGCAAATTATTTTCCCGGAAATTGTACTTGATAAAGTAAGTAAAATCAACGGGATGAATATAACCTTTGTCACTTCTGCAAAAACCGATGAAGAAGGTTTTGCTTTATTAAAAGAATTAGGTTTACCATTTAAAAACGTTAAAAAGAACTAAGTATGGCAAAAGAATCAATGAAGGCCCGCGAAGTTAAGCGTGCTAAACTAGTTGAGAAATATGCCGAAAAACGTGCACAGCTGAAAGCTGAGGGCGACTGGGTAGGTTTGCAGAAGTTACCTAAAAATTCTTCCAAAATTCGTATGCACAATAGGTGTAAACTTACAGGAAGACCAAAAGGATATATGCGCCAGTTTGGTATCAGCAGGATTAATTTCAGGGAAATGGCATCAGCAGGATTAATTCCCGGAGTTAAAAAGGCAAGTTGGTAATCGTTTAAAGAACTTGAAAAGATGAGTAAAGTAACAGATCCAATAGCAGATTATCTGACAAGGGTTAGAAATGCAATCCAGGCAAAACATCGCGTGGTTGATATCCCGGCTTCAAATATTAAAAAAGAAATAACCAAACTACTGAAAGAAAAAGGTTATATCTTGAATTACAAATTTGAAGAAGATGTAAATTATCAAGGGAACATAAAAATTGCATTGAAATACAATCCAGAGACAAAAGTTTCTGCGATTAAAGCGTTAGAGCGCATAAGTAAACCAGGGTTGCGGCAGTATTGTGATACTACAAGTATACCTCGCGTACTTAATGGTTTAGGCATTGCAATAATCTCCTCCTCAAAAGGTATTATTACTGATAAAGAAGCTCGCGAGCTGAATGTAGGTGGAGAAGTTTTGTGTTACGTGTATTAATAAGGAGGAACAGTCATGTCAAGAATAGGTAAATTACCCATTGAATTACCATCAGGAGTTGAAGTAAAGGTAACAGATGAAAATCTGATAACTGTAAAAGGTCCTCTTGGTGTATTGGAACAGCAAATTGATCCTGAAATAACAATAACTTTTGAAGATAACAGGGTTATTTTTAGCAGGGCTGCTGAAACGAAACGTCATAAATCAATGCATGGACTGTATCGCGCGCTGGTTAATAATATGGTGATTGGAGTATCAAAAGGATACGAAATTAAACTTGAATTGGTAGGAGTGGGTTATCGTGCAGAAGTTTTGCCCGATAATGTACTTGACCTTGTTTTGGGTTTTGCTCACCATACGTATTTACAGGTACCCGAAGAGGTAAAAGTAGGTGCGGTATCGGATAAGCGTAGCAATCCAATTATTACACTGAATAGCATCAACAAACAATTAATCGGTCAGGTGGCTGCAAAAATTCGGTCCTTCCGTAAGCCGGAACCATATAAAGGAAAAGGTATTAAGTTTGTTGGTGAACAATTAAGGCGTAAAGCTGGTAAAGCAGCTGCTAAATAATTTTTGAAAAGACGAATTATTATGGCATTAACAAAAATAGCAAGGCGTACAAGAATTCGGAGTCGTGTACGCAAAATCGTATCTGGCACTGCTGACTGCCCTCGTTTGAGTGTGTACAGAAGTAATAAGCAAATTTACGCACAAATTGTCGATGACTTACAGGGGGTTACATTAACTTCTGCATCATCAAAGGCAAAGGAAATAAGCAATAACGAAGTTTCTAAAACTGAGAAAGCTGCTTTGGTTGGTAAATTAATTGCAGAAAAGGCTTTGGCAGCAGGTATAACTGAGGTTGTATTCGACAGGGGAGGGTACTTGTACCATGGTAGAGTAAAACAATTAGCTGATGCTGCCCGTGAAGGTGGCCTTAAATTCTAATATATTATGGCGAAAGAAGTTAAAAAAGTTAAAACAAGCGACCTTGAATTGAAAGATAGGTTGGTAGCCATTAACCGTGTTACTAAAGTTACAAAGGGTGGACGTACGTTTAGTTTCTCTGCAATTGTAGTTGTTGGTAACGAGGATGGAATTGTAGGCTGGGGCCTTGGTAAGGCCAGTGAAGTAACAACTGCCATTGGAAAAGGTGTAGATGCAGCAAAGAAGAATCTTGTGAAGATTCCGATTATTAATGGAACTATACCTCATGAGCAAGTTGCTAAATTCGGTGGAGCAAATGTACTATTAAAACCAGCTTCTTCCGGAACTGGAGTAAAAGCTGGTGGTGCGATGCGTGCAGTATTAGAAAGTGTCGGAATTCACGATATCCTGGCAAAATCAAAAGGTTCTTCGAATCCACATAATCTAGTTAAAGCAACAATGGCAGCTCTGCTTGAATTGAGAGATGCTCATACTGTAGCACAACATAGAGGTGTGTCAATGGAAAAAGTTTTTAAAGGATAACGTAGTTATGGCAAAACTAAAAATTACACAAGTAAAAAGTGGTATTGGTTCTACAAAACGTCAGAAAGCAATTTTGGAATCATTAGGATTGAGGAAATTGCATCAGACAGTAGAGCACGAAGCTACACCTCAGATTGTTGGCATGGTCAATAAGATGAGGCATTTAATTAGTGTTGAAGAAGTAAAATAATATTTCAAATATCTGAAATTATGAATTTGAGTAACTTACAGCCTGCATCAGGTTCTACAAATAGTGAGAAACGAATTGGACGTGGCCAGGGCTCAGGACGGGGTGGTACTTCTACTCGCGGTCATAAAGGACAAAAATCCAGATCTGGATACTCAAGGAAAATTGGTTTCGAAGGAGGACAGATGCCTTTGCAGCGTGTGGTTCCTAAGTCAGGGTTCAAGAATTTTAACAGGGTTGAATATAAGGCTATCAACCTTGATGTTTTACAACAATTAGCTGATAAAGGAAACTTAACTACAATAGATTTGGCTTCATTGGTAAATGCAGGGATCGCCTCAAAAAATGATAAAATCAAAATACTTGGTGGTGGTACTCTAAATGCAAAGCTTGAGGTAAGAGCACATGCTTTTTCCAAAAGTGCAAAAGAAGCAATTGAAAAACTAGAAGGAACCACTGAAATACTTTAAACTGGAATGAAACGATTTATTGAAACCCTAAAGAATATTTATAAGATTGAAGACTTAAGGTTGCGGATAGGTACAACTTTGTTCTTCCTGTTAATTTACCGGTTAGGATCTTTTGTGTCTCTGCCTGGTATTGATCCGGCTCAATTGCAAAATTTGAAGCATCAAACTTCAGATGGGTTGCTTGGCTTGATTGATATGTTTTCAGGGGGAGCCTTCTCGCAAGCTTCTATCTTTGCTTTAGGAATTATGCCGTATATTTCTGCCTCCATTGTAATTCAGTTACTTGGTATTGCAGTTCCCTATTTCCAGAGGTTGCAGAAAGAGGGAGAGTCAGGAAGAAGGAAAATAAATCAGATTACCCGCTACTTAACGGTGGTTATTTTGATTTTCCAGGCACCGGCATATTTAACAAATCTACATTACCAGTTACCCGATTCGGCATTTGTAATGAAAGGGACAATGTTTACCATTTCTTCCGTAATCATTCTTACCGCCGGCTCGATGTTTATCATGTGGTTAGGAGAACGAATTACCGATAAAGGTATTGGTAACGGAATTTCCTTAATCATTATGATTGGTATAATCGCTCGCTTACCACAGGCTGTTGTTCAGGAATTTGCTTCCAGAATTAACCAGGCTGGGGGTGGTTTAGTGATGTTCCTTGTTGAGTTTGTTATTCTGTTCATTGTATTTATGGCCTCTATTTTATTAGTTCAGGGAACTCGTAGAATACCGGTACAGTATGCAAAACGAATAGTTGGAAACAAGCAATATGGAGGAGTACGTCAGTATATTCCTTTGAAAGTGAATGCTGCAGGTGTTATGCCTATCATATTTGCGCAGGCAATTATGATGGTTCCTATTACCATTGTTGGTGTAGCGAATTCCGAAAATTTGCGTGGTGTTGCGGCTGCATTATCAAACATCACCGGATTTTGGTATAATTTCACACAATTTTTATTGGTAGTTGCTTTTACATATTTTTACACAGCAATTACTATTAACCCAACACAGATGGCTGAAGATATGAAAAAGAACGGAGGCTTTATCCCTGGAGTAAAACCAGGAAAACGAACCGTTGAATTTCTTGATACAGTAATGTCAAGAATTACACTTCCCGGATCTATATTTCTGGGATTTGTAACCATTCTTCCTGCTTTTGCGATGATGATGGGGATAAATCAATCCTTCGCCTATTTTTATGGGGGGACATCATTGCTTATTCTTGTTGGGGTTGTGTTGGATACTTTGCAGCAGATTGAAAGTCACCTGTTAATGCGCCATTATGACGGTTTGATGAAATCAGGCAGGATTAAAGGTCGTCCGGGTGTGATGTAAGATGTGGTTAATTTTTGGAGCTGGTATACGACTTGAATTAGCGGTATAACTAGGCCACTTTTAAATTTATAAAATACAAGAATTGTTAAAAAAGTTTTTATGGCAAAACAACCTTCCATAGAGCAAGATGGAAAAATTATTGAAGCGTTGTCAAATGCAATGTTTCGTGTTGAGTTGGAAAATGGGCATATTATAACGGCTCACATTTCCGGTAAAATGCGAATGCATTATATTAAGATTTTGCCCGGAGATAAAGTAAAAGTGGAGATGTCTCCTTATGATTTAACCAAAGGTAGAATTACATTTCGATACAAAAATTAAAGATTTTTATAATGAAAACTCGTGTTTCAGTAAAAAAGCGTAGTTCTGACTGCAAAATTATTCGCAGAAAAGGCCGCTTGTATGTGATTAATAAAAAGAACCCTAAGTTTAAACAACGTCAGGGATAACACATTAATCTGTTAAATTAAAATTTATGGCACGTATTGTAGGTGTTGATATTCCAAATAATAAAAGAGGTGAGATTGCTCTTACCTATATTTATGGTATTGGCCGGAGCAGGGCAACTAAGATTCTCGAGCAGGCTGGCGTTGATAAAGATCTGAAAGTACAAGACTGGGATGATGATCAGTTTGGTGCTATTCGTAAAATTATAAACGAAAGTTTCAAAGTAGAAGGAGAGCTTCGTTCTGAAGTTCAAATGAATATTAAACGTTTAATGGACATTGGTAGTTATCGCGGAATTCGTCATCGTATTGGTTTACCGGTAAGAGGACAGAGCACAAAAAACAATGCCCGTACTCGTAAAGGGAAACGTAAAACTGTTGCGAATAAAAAAATGGCCACTAAATAAGGAATTTGAATTATGGCAAAAAAGACAGGAGCAAACAGAAAAAGAACAGTGGTGGTGGAAGCTAATGGAATGGCATACGTCCACTCTTCTTTTAACAATATCATTGTTACGTTGACTAATATGAATGGCGAAGTTATTTCATGGTCGTCAGCGGGGAAAAAAGGATTTCGTGGCTCTAAAAAGAATACACCTTATGCAGCACAGGTTGCTTCAGAAGAGTGTGGCAAGACTGCTTATGACCTTGGACTTCGTAAAGTAAAAGTATTCGTTAAAGGACCTGGGAACGGGCGTGAATCTGCAATGAGGGCATTAGGTAATGTTGGACTTCAGGTAACTGAAATTGTTGACGTTACTCCGCTGCCTCATAATGGATGTAGACCTCCTAAAAGAAGACGTGTATAATTTAAAACGAACAAGGTAATGGCAAGATATAGAGGACCAAAATCTAAAATAGCACGTAAATTCGGTGAACCAATTTTCGGACCGGATAAAGTATTTGAACACAAAAACTATCCTCCGGGAATGCATGGTTTAGCTTCTAAAAGAAGAAAAAAATCAGAATACGGGCTACAATTGAAGGAAAAGCAGAAAGCAAAATATACCTATGGCGTATTGGAAAAACAATTCCGTAACCTTTTTGAAAAAGCATCTGCGGCAAAAGGGGTAACCGGTGAGGTATTATTACAGTTACTCGAATCGAGACTGGATAATGTTGTTTTCCGCATGGGTGTGGCTAAAACACGGGCAGCTGCCCGTCAGTTTGTTTCACACAAACATATTGTAGTAAACGGAAGTGTAGTTAATATTCCATCGTATACATTGAAACCTGGCGATGTTGTAGGTGTCAGGGAAAAATCAAAATCGTTGGAAGAAATTACCGACTCATTGCATTCGCGCCGGAGTTCTAGGTACGAGTGGTTAGAATGGGATTATGACCAAATGACTGGCAAATTCCTGAACCGCCCGGAACGCGAAGAAATACCTGAAAACATCAAAGAACAACTGATCGTAGAGTTGTATTCAAAATAAAAATTTACTAAGGTTATTATGGCAATATTAGCATTCCAAAAGCCTGACAAGGTGATAATGATAGAATCCGATAATCAATTCGGAAAGTTTGAATTCCGTCCGCTGGAACCTGGATACGGTATTACTGTCGGGAACGCATTACGCCGGATTCTTTTATCATCGCTTGAAGGGTATGCAATCACAACGGTAAAAATTGAAGGTGTTGACCATGAATTTTCTACGATAAAAGGGGTTATTGAAGATGTAACAGATATTATTCTTAATTTGAAACAAGTTCGATTTAAGAATGAGGTAGAGGATTTTGACAGTGAGAAGGTTACTATCTCAATAACAGGCCAGGAAGAGTTTACTGCAGGAGATATTAATAAGTTCATGACCGGGTTCAGGGTGCTGAACCCTGATTTAGTTGTTTGTCGCATGGAGCCAGATGTAAAACTTCAAATGGAACTTACTATCAATAAAGGTAGGGGATATGTTCCGGCGGTTGAGAATAGACCGGTTGAAGGAGAATTTGGCATTATTCCTATTGATTCAATTTTTACACCTATTAAAAAGGTTAAATATGCTGTTGAGAATTATCGTGTTGAACAAAAGACTGACTATGAAAAGTTGGTTTTGGATATTACAACTGATGGTTCTATTCAACCAAAGGAAGCGCTGAAAGAAGCTGCTAAAATTCTGATTTATCATTTCATGTTATTCTCTGATGAAAAGATTACGCTTGATTCAGATGAAAAATTTGCTAATGAAGAATTTGATGAGGAAGTACTTCACATGCGCCAACTTCTGAAAACCAAATTAGTAGATATGGATTTATCCGTAAGGGCATTAAACTGTCTGAAAGCTGCTGATGTAGATACATTGGGAGACCTGGTAACCTATAATCGAAATGATTTGCTGAAATTCAGAAACTTTGGTAAGAAATCGCTTACAGAGTTAGATGACCTTCTTGATAATATGGGGCTGAATTTTGGAATGGATATCACGAAGTATAAATTGGATAAGGAGTAAGACGCAATGAGACATAATAAAAAATTTAATCATTTAGGTCGGAAAAGTGCACATAGAAAAGCCTTGCTGGCAAATATGGCTAGTTCGCTGATTGAAAGTAAAAGAATCACTACAACAGTTGCTAAAGCGAAAGCTTTGAGAATGTATGTTGAACCGCTTATTACAAAAGCAAAGGATGACACTACTCATTCACGTAGAGTTGTTTTTAGCTATTTGCAGAATAAAGATGCTGTTTCTATTTTATTTAGAGAAATAGCTGAAAAGATTGCAGATCGTCCTGGCGGATATACACGTATTTTAAAAACTGGTAACCGTTTAGGTGATAATGCAGAAATGTGTATTATCGAGTTAGTTGATTACAACGAAGCGATGTTGGCTGCTAAAGAGGAAACAACGAAATCGAAAAAACGTCGTTCTCGTCGTGGTGCCTCAAAGAAAGCTGAAACAACTGCTCCTGTTGCAGAAGAAACTTCTAAAGTAGTAGAAGATGTTGAACCAGTAGAGGAAGAGGTTAAGACAGAAGAAACAGCAACTACTGAAGATACACCTGAAGCAACCGAAGAAGGAGCTGATGAAGAAACTAAAAAAGAAGAATAGAGTTTTTTCTTAATTATATGAAAGCCGGGTTTTGCCCGGTTTTTTTTTGCTTAAAAAGTTGGGGTCACTAATATTTCCCGGAAATAAACATCAATTCGTAAGATTTATCTGTTAATTTTAATGCGCTTAAATCAATTTAAAATCTAATATTCCAAAACAATGAATGATAAGTTGAATTCTGGGAAAGTTATTTCAAGGAGATCCTTTATTGGAACTACAGCGGTAGGAGCTGCTGCTATTTCACTTGCTCCGCTTAATTATGGGTTTATTTCATCTACAAAGCCAAATTCTAAATTTGGTGGTGTACAAATTGGCGCGATTACTTATAGCTGGCGCAGTATGCCATGTACAGCAAAAGATGTACTAAAGTATTGTGTTGAAGCTGGAATTAGCTCCATTGAATTAATGGGGAATGTAGCAGAAGAGTATGCGGGGATTCCGCAAGATCCTCCAAGAGCCCCCAGAGGTGTACAAATGTCTGATGAAGAAAAGGCAGAGTTTGATAAAAAGGTAGAGAAGGCTAAGACGGAACAGCGGGATTGGCGTTTATCAGTGTCGATGGATAAGTACAAGGAACTGCGTAAAATGTTTAATAAAGCAGGAGTAGAAATTCATATTGTTAAGTTTTCGCCTGCTAATTGGTCAGATGAAGAAACAGACTATGCATTTAAAGCTGCCAACGTGATGGGGGCAAAGGGAGTTACTAATGAAATAGGAGAGCAGGCATGTCAACGGCTTGGTAAATTTGCTGAGAAACATAATATGTATGCTATCTTTCATAACCACACGCAACCCGGTGAACCTGGTTTTAGCTTTGATAAATTCCTTGCGTATTCTCCAAATAACATGTTAAATTTTGATGCAGGACATTATTTTGGTGCTACAGGAAAGCATCCGAATGAGATCATAGAAAGATTGCACGATCGCATCTTCAGTATTCACACAAAAGATAAAACAGGTAAAAATGCCAATCCAGCGAATACAAATATGCCATGGGGAAAGGGAGACACGCCGATTGCCGATATGTTAAAACTGGTTCAAAAAAATAAATGGCCTATTTATTTTGATATTGAGCTGGAATATCCGGTTCCTGATGATTCTGATGCACAGAAAGAAGTGATTAAGTGCGTTCAGTATTGTAAAAATATTCTTGTTTAGAATCAAATGTTGGTCATTGGCCATTGATGGAGTATTCAATGGCTAATGACTAATATCTTTTGCCCCACCAATTTTTCAATCTTTCCAAAATTTTTAATTCTGAAGCATTGTTCTGAGGTTGATAAAACCGTTCCTTTTTCAGCTCTTCAGGAAGAAAATCCTGTTCGGTAAAATTGCCTTCGTAGCTATGAGCATATTTATAATTTTTACCGTAACCAATTTCTTTCATTAGCTTGGTTGGGGCATTGCGTATATGTAATGGAACCGGAAGATTGCCCGTTTGTCTTACCTTTGAAATGGCTTCGTCGATTGCCATATAAGCCGAGTTGCTTTTCGGGGAAGTAGCCAGATAGATGGTACATTCAGAAAGAATAATGCGTGATTCTGGTGGGCCAATTTTATGAACCGCATCAAAAGTACTTTGAGCCAGAAGAAGTGCGTTCGGGTTTGCAAGGCCAACATCTTCTGCTGAGAGGATGAGCAACCTACGGGCAATAAATTTTACATCTTCTCCTCCTTCCAGCATTCGGGCCAACCAGTAAACGGCGGCATCGGGATCACTGCCACGTATACTTTTTATAAATGCCGAAATAATATCGTAATGCATCTCTCCCTGTTTGTCGTAAACAGCTAAATTTTTTTGAAGCCGGTTGGTTACTTTCTCGTCTGTAATTTCTATTTCGTCATTTTCTTCTGCTAGAATTACCAGTTCTAATACATTTAGGAGTTTTCGGGCATCTCCACCCGAGAATCGAAGCAAGGCCTGTTCTTCTTTTATGGTGATGTTTTTCTTTTTAAGAAGGGTATCTTTTTTTATTGCTAAGTCGACAATTTGTAACAGGCCTTTTTTATCAAGGTGCTGAAGTACATAAACCTGACAACGTGAAAGTAGCGGGGAAATAACCTCAAATGAAGGATTTTCAGTTGTTGCACCAATAAGCGTGATGGTACCATCTTCAACTGCACCCAGTAAAGAATCTTGTTGTGATTTGCTAAAACGATGAATCTCGTCAATAAATAAGATGGGATTAGGGCGGTTGAAAAACTGTTGTTTTTTTGCCTTTTCTATTACTTCGCGTACGTCCTTCACACCCGAATTAATGGCGCTTAATGTATAAAATGGCCTTTCCAGCGTATTGGCAATAATCTTTGCCAGCGTTGTTTTCCCTACACCGGGAGGTCCCCACAAAATGATGGAGGAGATATTTCCTGATTCGATCATTTTTCGCAAAACGGCATTCTTTCCCACCAAATGTTCTTGTCCTATGTAGTCGTCAAGATTCTTGGGGCGTAAACGTTCTGCGAGTGGCTGGTTACTCATAATAATTCCTCTTCAATATTGTTATTACCGACAAATTTATGAATTAAACGAATTTGCTTCCGGGTTTGCAACGAAAACTAATAAACAATTATCGAAAAGGGATGATTGACAAAGGAGTTACATTTCTATTTTTTTAATACCAACAGTCTCGGTTAATAAAACCTCTTACTCATTTTTTCAAAGTTAAAGGCAAAATAGTAAAAACGAAAGGCCGAAATGGATAGTGGAATACCCATTGTTATATATATAATAGCCATATAAGAAACGGGGAGTATTCCTGATTTTCGAAGTGTTATCCCCATTAAAATCATTCCGGACATAAGAATGTAGCTTTTCAAGCTGAAAAATGAAAGAATACATGGTTTCTCTTTTTCTAGCTTGATAATACGGCGACTATGTTTTAACGATATTTTTGAAAACATGGCCCAATAAAATAAAACTCCGCTAATGGTGCATATTCCAATTTTTACCCAGATGTGTGCGGGCGACTGTCGCAAAAATACGGCTCCTTTATAAAGTAACATACTGCCTGCAAATGTCCAAACAAAAGCAGCCATGAACATTAAGTAGCGTTTGGGAACGCCAGGTTTTATTTTACGAAAGAATTTTGCTCTTCTCATGCATTCGTTTCGAATTCTTGTTCCTAAAACAGAGTTTTGCAGAAGAGGTTCAGTTGCAGTACCTTTTTATAATGTTGTATGCACCAACAATTCCTAATTCACCAGCCCGGCTGAGGTCCATTGCTCCTCCTTCTACATCGTCCAGATAAATTTTGGTTAGCCCTCTGTTGAAATAAGCTTCCGCAAATTCCGGTTCCAATTCAATGGCCATATTCAAATCTTCAATTGCACTTTTGTATTCGCCCAGCCGAAGTTTTATGTAAGCCCGGTTAAAATACCCGAAAAAGAATTTTGGATTCCGGAACAGTGTCTGTTCATAATCATTCAATATTTTTTGATAATCAACAGTGGATTGGACTACGCCTGCTGAATCATCATCTGAATTATTTTTTATAGGAATGGTTATTTTTTCTTCCGAACCAGCCAGTAATTCCATTTGCTCCAACATTTTGTAACGGCAGTTAGCCCTTGTAAAATAGGCAATGCCCAACTTATCATTTTTATCAAGAGCTTTGTTTAAATCGTTTAGGGCATCATTATAATTTCCTGTTAAACTATAAAAAATTCCCCTGTTCAGGTAATTCAGGCTACTCTGTTGAATATCTATTTTATCATTAAAGTACAAAATGAAATTTTTAAATACATCCATGTATTTATCTACCGGTTTATTAGATATTGTAAGGATTGGATTGTAATTGTTTTGTTCATTCAGTTCATCAATGGCAACGTTGTAATACTGAAAACGATCGTAGTCGACTGCATTTTTTTCAAAAGCCGAAATTATAAACATGGGTTGCAGATCGATGATGATGTTTTTATCCTGAACGCGTCCATCATCCACATCTTCATCTTCTCCCGGCAAATCGCGGGAATCTTCCACTACCAGGTTTATCCTTCTGCGGTGATTTTTCTCTTTGTCTTCTTTTTGATTATTCTGATTATTATTTTGAGCCGTTGCACTTCCTGTATTCGCGTTATTTTGTTGATTTTTATTGCCTTGCTGCGTATTTGTATTCGTCTGATTTTGCGTTTTTGTTTGCTGCTGTTGTGTTGCAGAGCTCCCTCCTGTATTTTGGTTCTGTTGGTTTTGCTGATTTTGTGCCAGTTGCTCTGCATCCAAACGCCTGCTTTCCAAATCGTATTGTGGATTTAGTTGGGCAGCAATTTTATAATCACTTTCATATCCGGGGCGGTGCAGTACTTCGCGAGCCATTGCCCGGTTGAAGTAAGCGCTGGCCATTTGCGGATCAAGCTTAATGGCCATATCGTAATCCATAATCGCCCCTTCATAGTCTTCCAGTTTGTGTTTTACAATTCCTCTGTTATTAAAAGCCAGTGCATTCTGCGGATCAAATTTTATACACTGGTCATAATCGCGCAAAGCTGAGGCATAGTCTTCCAATTGAAAACGGGCCAATCCTCTGTTAAGGTAGGCTGCTGCATAGTGCGGCCTGATTATAATTACCTGGTTAAGATCCCGGATAGCTCCGTTGATATCATCTTTTACAATCTTTGCATTACTGCGGTTCATTAATGCGTAGGTTGATTTTGGATTAATCTCCAGCGCTCTATTGTAATCTTCAATGGCTCCTTCCACATCTTTTTGCGAAAGTTTGGCTATTCCCCGGTTATTGTAAATCGATTCATTATCCGGATCAAATTCCAGCGCTTTGTTATAATCTGCAATGGCATTTTTGTAATCCTTCAGGTTGTGGTAAGCCATTCCCCGGTTGGTATAAGCTTGCGGATAATAAGGCTTTATCTCAATGGCTTTATTATAATCTTTTATTGCCCCCCGGTAATCTTCCAGTTGATGTTTCGCAACTCCTCTGTAAAAATAAGCCTCGGGTAAATAAGGTTTAAATTTGATTACAATATTGAAATTTTCAATTGCACCAGTGTAGTTGCCAATTTGAATACGGGTTTGACCAACTCTTATAAATTGATTTATATTCAATTGTGCCTCGCTTTGTATTACAAGTGCAAGAAATAATAGAAGTATGAATGTTTTTTTCATTGTATTCAAGCCTAAACAAACAAAAATAACATTTTACTATCATTGCCCGCGTTTCGGTTAATTTTATTTAACTTTTCCCAAAAATTATTCTAAAATGTGTGAAAGGTGTAACTGGGGAAGTTCCAATGAATTGATGATGAAGTATCATGATACTGAATGGGGAGTGCCTCTTCATGATGATCAGAAACTGTTTGAGTTTATTATTCTTGAGAGTTTTCAGGCCGGATTAAGCTGGCAAATTGTATTAAATAAACGGGAAGCATTTCGAAAGGCATTTGATGAATTCGATCCGGGGAAAGTGGCAGAGTGTGATAATGGAAAGGTTGAACAACTAATGGCTGACAAAGGCATTATTAGGAATCGGAAAAAGATAGAAGCTTGTATTGGTAATGCCCGGGCTTTCCTTAGAATTCAGGAGGAATTTGGAAGTTTTGACAAATATATTTGGGAATTTGTAGATTTTATTCCCATTGTTAATGTGTTTGCCAGCACCAGTGAATTGCCTGCTAAAACACCATTGTCTGATATTATTTCTGCCGATTTGAAAAAACGGGGATTTAAATTTGTGGGTTCTACCGTGGTTTATTCGCACATGCAGGCTACCGGAATGGTGAATGACCATATCGTTTCTTGCTTCAGGTACAAAGAGGTTGGTATCTAGAACTTCAAAAATCAATTTGTGCAGTTTCTCTTGCCCAGCTAATAACTACAAAGCTTAAAAGAACAGTGTTGAAAAATTCAGAATGTTTCTAATTTGTAAAATTTTTATTAAGAAATATTAATTGCTAAATTTGGCATCATTCATAAAGGAAATTAATTAGTTCATAGTTTTAAAAAATGAGAATTAGATATCTGTTAGGCATTGTATTATTTATTACAATCGCCGGAAATGTATTTGCGGGAGAAGAAGTAAAAAAGGAGAAAAAAGCGGAGGGCTATGTTTTTGAAGATGTAATTTCTTTACCCACAACTCCAGTAAAAGATCAATACCGTTCAGGAACGTGCTGGTCGTTTTCAGCATTATCTTTTTTAGAGTCAGAAATGTTACGTTTGGGTAAGCCCGAAGTTGACCTTTCGGAAATGTTTGTTGTATGGCACACATATTCAGATAAAGCGATTAAAGATGTACGTTTGCACGGTCACCTTAATTTTGCTGCCGGAGGTGCTTTTCACGATGTAACCAATATGATTTCGAAATATGGAATTGTACCCGAGTCTGTTTATAACGGTTTGAATTACGGTGAAGACAAACATGTGCATGGTGAAATGGATCGTGTATTGAAGCAACAAGTGGATGGCGTTATTGAAAATAAGAACCGTAAACTTACGACTGTTTGGCACGATGCAATTGAGGGAACTCTAAATTCATATCTTGGTGAGATTCCTGATAAATTTGATTATAAAGGAAAACAATATACTCCTCAAAGCTTTGCTACCAATTTTGTTGGGCTTGATTTTGATGACTATGTTGAAATTACATCATATACACATCATCCGTTTTATTCAAAATTCATTTTGGAGGTACCGGATAACTGGTCGTGGGACGAAATGTACAACGTTCCATTAAACGAGATGGAAGAAATTATTGATTATTCGTTGAAGAACGGATATACTGTTGCCTGGGCGGCTGATGTAAGTGAAAAAGGTTTTGTTACCAGTAACAAAGGAGTGGCTGTTTTACCTGCAGCACCGGCAGAAGATATGACCGATGCAGAAATTGCCCGCTGGGAAGCTTTGCCTGAAAAGGATAAAGATAAAGAGTTGTATGAATTACAAAAGCCGGTGCCCGAACTGGAAGTTACCCCGGAAATGCGTCAGGAGGCTTTCGATAACTATCAGACCACTGACGATCATGGGATGCAAATTGTTGGTACAGCTAAAGATCAGGAAGGAGAAACTTTCTACAAAGTAAAAAATTCATGGGGCGATTATAACGAGTACAATGGTTACTTTTATACTTCAAAACCATATGTTCGGTATAAAACCATGTGTATAATGGTAAACAAAAACGCCATACCCCAAAGTATTCGTGAAAAATTAGAGCTTTAATATAAGGCCCTTCAGTTGATTCTGAAGGGTTTTTTTATCTTTGGTTTTTCAATTAAGCGAAATGAAATACGCGCTGCTTTTCTTTTTGTGTGTCACTATGTTTTTTTCGGCAAAAGGCCAGAGTTCTGATTATGGTTGGTGGAATGAAACCCATGGTTGGAAGGAAGGTGATCCCGGATGGCGAAACTGGATGAAGATTACTCCAGGGTATTTTGGGCCCAATGCGCTGCCTGTGCCGGAAGTGAAAAAAGGAGTAATTGACACAACTTCTGAATTTGAAGTCACTGCATCTGCTCATTTTTATTCGGGTGATCCAACGCAGGACATATCCGGGCGATTGTTTCTTCCTTTTGCAAAAAATAAGATAGCCGTTGAAATGTATGGGGTTATTTTGGAGCACTATGCCTATTCTGAAGAGATAAGAGATGAACGCATTTCCCGCGATGAAGATGGAAAGGGGTTGGCAGTTGGTGATTTTTATTTTTCAACGCTTATTCAGGTTTCAAAAGACAGGAAATTCCCCAATACTCTTTTTCGCTTTGCTGCCCGAACAACTTCCGGAAACCAATTGGCTGCTGCCCGTTTTACCGATTTTCCCGGGTACTTCTTTGATTTTAGTTTATCCAAAGAATATGGGAAGAGTATGACTGGAATGTTTCGGCCTTTTGGATTATTCGGTTTTTACAGCTGGCAAACCAATGATGAGCTAAACCTACAGAACGATGCATATATGTATGCGTTGGGAGCCGACTTTCTGCAAAAAACAAATCTATGGTCGGTGTCGTGGGCGGGATATACAGGTTACAAAGATGAACGGGATGCTCCTATGCAGCTTAATTTTGAATGGAGGAAGGATTTTAAGAGGAAGGCTATTCGGTTGCAATATCTTCATGGATTGCGTGACCTGGAGTATAAAACTATCAAATTTTCGTTTATCTGGAAATTTAACTTACTGGATTAAATCATCTTTTTTGAAATGGGAATGTGTACTTTTGAACCGTAAAAAATAGTTTCAGAAAACATAAACAGGAAAAACAATGAAAAAACTTTCGCTGGTTATTTGCGTCTACAATGAAGAGCCTAATATTAAACCACTTTCGGAACAAATAAAGAATGCCTTAAACGATTATGATTTTGAAGCCATTTTTGTGGATGATGGTTCAAGCGATAACACGCGGGGGGAGATTAAAAAGATAAATGACGAGCGTTTTGTTCTGGTGGAACTGAAACGAAACTACGGACAGAGTTCCGCACTGCAGGCAGGAATTGATCAGGCGGCAGGAGAATATGTTGTATTGCTTGACGGTGATTTACAAAACGACCCTGCTGATATTCCAATGATGCTAAAGAAGATGGAAGAGGAGGATTGGGATATGGTGGCAGGTGTGCGTGCGAACCGGAAAGACGGAATGTTTCTTCGAAAGGTTCCTTCTAAAATTGCCAATTATATGATTCGCAAATCTACCGGTACGCAAATGAAAGATTTGGGCTGTACCCTTAAGATTTTTACCAACGAAGCAATAAAAAGCATCCATATTTACGGAGAATTGCACCGCTTTATTCCTGTTTTAATCATTCAGGAAGGATCTACCAGAATAACGCAGATAGATGTAAACCACCGTCCGCGTACTTTTGGAACTTCAAAATATAACTTGAGCAGAACAACACGTGTTGTCAGTGATCTTATTCTTATGCTGTTCTTTAAAAAATACCTGCAGCGCCCCATGCATTTGTTTGGGGGAATTGGTATAGTAACGCTTGGTATTGGCGTTCTCATCAATTTATACATGTTTGTGCTTAAAGTTTTGGGCCACGATATTTGGGGGAAACCACTTTTATTACTCGGAATACTTCTGGTGATGGGAGGAATTCAGTTTATAACCATTGGTATTATTGCTGAATTGCAAATGCGTACCTATTTTGAATCGCAACATAAAACTCCTTACAGGATAAGACGTGTTGTTACAACTGATAAGAAGTAAATACATTCAAAATAATTTTGTGGTATTTTTTGTTTAGAAGGGAATATTCACAGGTTTATAGTAAATTTGTATAAATCAACTTAATAAACCATGAAAAGAAAATGTATTCTCTCGTTTTTGCTGATAGCAATTTTGTTTTTGTCAGGCTCTTTAAAAGCGCAGGATCGTGTTCTTCACGGAACCGTTACTACATTTGATAGTATTCCGTTAATTGGGGCTTCTGTTACCGTAAAAAGTACTAAACAAAGTGTTCAAACAGATTCTTTAGGTAATTTTTCAATTGCATGTAATCAGGAGGATCGGCTAAAAGTATTTGCCCATGGGTTTATCAGACAGAATGTAAAACTTACCGGCAACATTAAATTTGCGGCAATTAACCTGCGCCTCAAGCCGGGAGAAAAAGGGCGTGAATATGCTATTGGCTATGGCCACGTAGCCGATGCTGATAAACTGAATGCAGTTGCCAGCATAAATAAAGATGACATCGATTTTTCGCAATACAGCAATATTTATGAGCTTATAAGAGGGCGCTTTGCAGGAGTTCAGATTGTAAATGATGAAATAATTATTCGGGGCCAGAATTCAATTAATAGCAGCAGTGCAGCTTTAATTGTTGTTGATGGCGTTCCGGTAAGTAACAGCACGCTTATGTCGATTGCTCCGACGCAGGTGAAAAGTATAAACGTTATTAAGGATGGCAGTTCTGCTATTTATGGTTCAAGAGGCGCTAATGGTGTTGTAATTATCGAAACGAGGCAAGGAGACGACAAGTAAGAAGTAAAAATATCATTGTATTTCCTTTTCTTACAAAAGTGAGCTATGAGTTGTTTTATTTCTACTACTTTATTTTACTGCTAATTCGTATTTTCACCTCTTCAATTAAACCACGCATATATGAAGTATTTCTCTTTGATATCCCTGTTTTTTATTTTTTTCTTTATCTCATGCTCTTCTCCGGAAGAAAAAACTTCCCGCGATTTAGAACTTTGGTATTCCAGTCCTGCAGAGAAGTGGACAGAAGCTTTGCCCATAGGCAATGGCCGTTTGGGAGCAATGGTTTTTGGCGGCACTGCAAATGAGCGAATCCAACTAAACGAAGAATCGTTGTGGACAGGAGCTCCTATTGATCGTGCAAATCCGGAGGCATTGAAAAATCTTGATAAAGTCAGGAAATTGCTTTTTGAAGGAAAATATGTAGAAGGAGAGAAGTTAGCCCAGGAGAAAATAATGGGCAAACGCATTGAAGGAGGTTTGCATACCTATCAAACAATGGGCGATTTATTTATTCATTTTGAAGGGATTGAGAGTCCGGTAAATTACAAACGTACTCTTGACCTGAAAACAGCTGTTACAACTACCCGTTTTGAATCGGATGGAGTGGAATATACCCGCGAAGTTTTTTCCTCTAAGCCTGATGAGGTAATTATTGTAAAGTTAAGCGCCTCGAAAAAGGGGAGACTGAGCTTTTCAACCTGGATGAACCGGCCGGGAGATGCCGAAAAAGTTTCTGTAGCTGGAAATGAATTACGAATGACAGGTTTCGCCCAGTATCAGGGGGAAGGAACCCATTTTTCCTCTGTTGCACACATTAAAAACGAGGGAGGGGAAATTACGTCAACTGATAGCAGTTTAATCGTAAAAAATGCCAATGAGGTAGAAATATTTATCTCCGGGCGTACCGATTTTTGGGGAAAAGATGAACTAATGGAATCGGAATCAGACATAAACAAGGCAAAAGAGATTGCTTCTGAGAAATTGAAAGTACGTCATATTGCAGATTATCAGCAATTATTTAATCGGGTGGAATTGGCATTAAATGATCCGGATACGTTGCATATTCCAACCAATGAACGACTGGAGCGCGTAAAAGACGGAATTCCTGATTCACATCTGGAGGAGCTTTACTTTCAGTTTGGCCGTTATTTGTTGATTAGTTCTTCCCGCCCTGGCGGACTGCCTGCGAATTTACAGGGAATTTGGGAGGGAAGTCTTTCTCCACCCTGGAATGCCGATTACCATATAAACATAAATATTCAGATGAATTACTGGCCGGCATTGGTCTCCAATTTGGAAGAGTGCCAGCAACCTTTTTTTGATTTTATTAACGGCCTGCGCGAACGTGGTCGTAAAACAGCTCGCGAAACATACGGGTGCCGCGGATTTGTAGCGCACCATACCACCGATGTATGGAAATTTACCGATGCCATAGGAAATACCGGTTACGGAATGTGGCCGATGGGGGCAGCCTGGTGTTCCGATCATTTTTGGGAAGAATATGATTATACCGGAGATAAAAAGTTTTTGCAGGAAAGGGCCTATCCGGTTTTAAAAGATGCTGCCCTGTTTTTTGTTGATTTTCTGGTAAAGAATCCTAAAACCGGATTATTGGTTTCAGGGCCAGGCATGTCGCCGGAAAATAAGTTTATTGCACCTAACGGGGAGCGAGCTGCTGTTTGTATGGGGCCGGCTATGGATCATGAAATTATTCGCGAACTCTTTGGGAACTTTATAAAAACATCGGATATTTTGGGCGTTGATAAAGCTTTTGCCGATACACTGCGGACCATGCTAAAACAGCTTACTCCTTCGCAAATTGGCTCTGACGGGCGAATACTGGAGTGGTCGGAAGAATTGCCGGAGGCAGAGCCCGGGCACCGCCATATGTCACATTTATATGCTCTCTACCCGGGAGAGGAGTTTACCAATCCGGATGATCCGAAGTGGATGGTTGCTGCGCGTAAATCGATTGAAGGACGGCTTGCTTACGGAGGTGGCCACACCGGGTGGAGCCGTGCCTGGATTATTAATTTTTATGCCCGGTTAAAGGATGGCCAAAAAGCGCATGAGAACCTTAATGCTTTGTTTGCTAAGTCTACGTTGCCAAATTTGTTTGATAATCATCCGCCTTTTCAAATTGATGGGAATTTTGGCGCTACTGCCGGAATTGCCGAAATGTTGCTGCAAAGTCATAACGGGGTTTTGCAAATTTTACCAGCCTTGCCATCGTATTGGAAAAGCGGCCACGTAAATGGTTTGCGTGCCCGGGGCGGTTTTATTGTTGACATGGCATGGGAAAATGGAAAACTGATGCAACTGAAAATTAAATCGTTGTTAGGAAATCCTTGCAATATAATTTCCGGGGAAATCAGGAAAACATTGGAAACGACAGCTAATCAGCTGTATGTTTTGAATGAAAATTTGGAGCGAGAATAAAGGAGCTGTTCAATTTGTAGAGCTTTCTTCAGTTTGTTCTTTTATCCATGTTGATATATCGATCAATACTTCCGGAGAAATTGTTTCTTCTATTGCTTCAACTTCGTCGTAATTACCCGTTTGGCAATGTTGAAGGAAATGGTTTAAACCCGGATAGCTGATTGTTTTATAGTTCCTTTTTCCATATTTGTCAAATATAGTTTTGAAACCATTTAAGTTGAGAGCAGATAATACTTGTTTGTCCTCTTCTCCGTTGAGTGCTAAGAAAGGTGCTTTTATTTCCGGTAAAAATTCTTCAGGATTGTACGAAAGAAGATATCTGTACCAGGGCAACATTAATCTTTTATAACGCTTTCCTAATTCCTTTATATTATAGGATTCAAAACCGTCTTTTATTTCCAGTTCAAAATATTTCTTTACGATTGAATCTTGTTTTTGTATTCTCTTTCCCATTAACTTTTGCATAATGATAACTTCTGCTAGTCTGTTGTTTTGTTCTTTATTGATTATATCAATGGCTTCCTTTTCAAATGCCATAATACTATCAATAGAGTGGCTGTTTATTTTTTGTTGAAGCGATGTTTCAATTTGGGATAGTATTAACTCTTCTCCACTAATCCCTACACCAGCTATAGAAACAATGAATGCAATATCGTTCCTCTTTGCTCCAACTATAGAGGCAATAAGACCACCTTCGCTATGCCCGATAAGTCCAATCTTTGCCGGATCAATATCATGTCGATTTTTCAGGAATTCAATTCCGGTGATCACATCCATTGCAAAGTCATGCGACGTTGCATTTACCAGCGTTTCTTTTCCCGTTGTCTGTCCAATGCCTCTGTCATCTACGCGCAAAACTGCAATTCCCTCACGTGTCAGGTAATCAGCAATTACAAGAAACGGTTTATGGCCAAATAACGTTTCGTCGCGGTCTTCCTGTCCGCTCCCCGAGATAAGTATAGCTACCGGGTATTTGTTTTCTTGTTTCGGAATAGTTAGCGTTCCTCCAAATTTTATGCTTTTGTCCTGATTAAAATAAGAAACAAATTCTTCTTTGTATGGGAAGGGAGGTGTAGGATTTTGTGGCCTGTTATATTCTTTTTTCTTTCTTAATGTTAATGGGTAATTCTTTCCTAGCTGAATCCAGTCTCCAACAATTACGTCATTCGTTTTTATTCCTTCGAAACGTGCCTTAAACATACCGGTAAAAGTAATTTTTATGGTATCTCCCGAATTATCATATTCTGTAGCTGGATAATTCTGAACTGCCTGGGCTGGAACATCCAGCAAACATTTTTTATCGTTTAGTTTAAAAATCAGTTTTAATTCAAACTCATCGATTTTTATTTCACCTTCCCATTTTGTAACGTTTTCATCCTTATTCTGTTCTTTATTTGAACATGAAAGAATGCTCAATAATAGAATTAATGTAATCGTATATTTCACTGTTTGTTTTTTATTTGTTAGAAGTTATGTTTAGTTCTTTTGGTTTTGCGGTGTAAGCGCCCGGGAGCTGGCGGGTCCATTAGATGTAATTATTATTAATATGGCTTTTAATTATTTCTTCCAATTCAACTTCTTTTTGAGTTCCTATTAGAAATTTTTTTCCATTCAAAAGTTCTATTGCCAGCCCTTTATTTCCTTTTATATTGTACACTGTTCCGTATTTTGTCCAAAGCCGGATTCCCCAGCCACCAACAAATCCGTAGTTTACTATTTTGGCTTTTTTTATCTCGCTCCACTTAACGTTTTTCTTTATAAATGGAAAGAAACTCATTTGTATTTCATCTTTGTTAATAGTGGTTGTTAGTTTCATTAGTAAAAAAAGTACAATGAATGCAAACATAAATATTGAGAATACGATGAGTCCACGGTCAGACATTGGGTTATTTCCAAAATTCTCGCCAAGTATTAATTGTTTGTAGATTCCTATAATGGGAATAACTCCAATTAAAATTATAATGCCCCAAAGCCACCATTGCGTGAATTTTTGTTCTTCTTTAAATGTTGTTTTCATTTTTCGGTTTTATTATTCATTGATATTAGGTTTAATTACTTTTTGTCACCATCTCTTAGTAAACGAATTGAACTGTACGGTACAATGGTGCGGCAACAATGATTATGCAAGTAGGCTTTACTAGAGGCTAATTGTTGTGGATAATATTTAATTATGGAAAAAATTGAAATCATATTTTAATCCTTGTAAATCATTAAACAAATATTTACCTGTTCTTTCATTTTTTGTTAGAAATTGGAATAGAGACTCTAATCGTTCTGTATAGCTATGTGGTTTTAGAACGCTATTATAATCAAGATTTAATTGATAAACCAGCGGTTCTTGTATGTCAATTTTATCTTCAATTATTCTTTGTTGAACAATCCTATCCAAATACTCAATTAATCCTTCTTTTGAATTTTTATTGTCGAAAAGAATAAAACATCCCTTTTGATTTTTTAAGTTATAATTTTCTCTATTAGAACCTATGTTGTTCATTGGAGTTAAATCAAGAGCTAAATAATTATTTTCAAAAAAATAATTATCATAATTGAGAAATAAATCTGAATTTTTTAAATCCTTAAGGTTTATAATGTTTTTTAAGATTTTATAATCAATGGCATAAATTGAAATCAATAAATTTTTTGGATAATTTGTTGATTTTCCTGTAAAAGGATTATGAGTTCCACCACTTGACGCTTTAACTCCTGATATTGCAAAATATAATGCAATTAGTGAATCATAAGTAAAGTCAAGCAAACATGTTGGAATACCATAATGCTGAAAAAAGTATATTCTTTCAAGCTGAGTAGAATCAATTAATTGTTTTATATGTTTACTATTATAGTTCCCATAAAAATCTTGGAATAAACCATCGCTATATTGTTGATTCAAAAAAGTTTTGAAATCATACAATCCATCATCACAATAGTAACGGTTAAAAGTTGAAATAATTGGCCAAAACAAAGTGTCTTGTTTTTTATCATTCCACTCATTAGTTTGGCCTCTAAATATAAATCGTTTTTTGCTTTCAAGCGATTGTAATTCTTTAACTATCAATTGCCAATTGTCAAGGTTTAATGTTGATATTATATTCATTCTAATTCTTGTTATTTGCACCTCTTTAGTTAATACTACCCACAACATATCTATATCCCGCCAATTCCATTTATTTCTCTATTGCCAGGTTGTAAAATATACTCGATTGTGGTGTTTTGTCGAAATACAATGTATGGAAGTCGGGTCATCGTTTCGTTTTTGGTTTTAGTGTTTTAAAAGTAAATATAATTCTATTACATAGGTATTTGGGAGAAGTAAATAATTCAGCGAAATATAGAAATATAGCAAATATCATTTAATAGAGGGCTGCCCTGAAGCAAAGTGGGGCATATATCGTTTACTAGAAGGCTGCCTGGAGCAAAATGGACCATATATCGTTTGCTGGAAGCTTGCCCGGAAGGAAAATGGAGCATATATTGTTTGATAGAAGGTTGCCCTGAAGCAAATTGTAGCAAATATCGTTTGCTAGAAGGTTGTCCTGAAGTAAATTGGAGCATATATCGTTTAATAGAAGGTTTGTTCTGAAGGGACTTTCTAATTATTTAATGGTTGTTTATCGTGTTTTTAGGCTAACCCTAATTAATTGTGTCTAATAACATTCCGGAATTTTTTCAGAAAAATAGAATTAGGTGTAATTTGATAAATACTTTACCATAGCATACCAAATTCTTTTTGAAATTGTATTCTATTGTAATGGAAACCTTTACAAACATAAAAATTAGAATCATGATTGAAAAGTTAATTTCAAACAGCCGCGTAACCGAGGTTGATGCGGTGAGCCTACGAATGAATGGCGCTTATGCCGGCTCGGGGTTAGATACCGACGCGCATTTGCAAACCATGTTTACGCAGTTAAGCAGCCTCTCGGGCAGCCTTACCACAGCCATTAACCGCAGTAAAGCTGAAAGTACGCTCGATGAGTTCGACACAAAACGCGACGAGCAGGTGCGCGCTCTTTCATACCTAATTATGGGTTTTCTGCACCACCCCGACCCGGGAATAAAAGAAGCCGCTGCCGCTGTTGAGAAAATTTTTGATAAATACGGGGTTGCTATTACGGGCGAGAGCTACGCCACCGAGTCGTCGCTAATAACATCGTTACTTGAAGATTTGTCGGCCCCCGGGCTGCAAGATGCCATAACCAAACTTTGGGGCTGTGCCGATGTTATTTCGGCACTGCAAGCTGCGCAAACGTCTTTTGAAACGGCCCGCATAACCTACGAACAGGAAAAAGCTGAAGAGAGTACTTCGCTGAATGCTTCGACCATAAAAAAAGATGTACTGGCTTTAATAAACGATAAAATAGTGGTGTACCTGCGCGCCATGGAGGTGGTTGACGAACCTGCTTACGGAGCTTTTGCCCGCACCATTGCCGAAATTATTGCCGACAATAACGAGGTGGTGAAAAAACGCAGAGGCAAGGAAAACGACGAAGAGAATGAAACGTGAAAATTTTGTATCTTAGAGATGTAAATAACCATTGTTACTTATTTTTTATATGAGAGGGTTCCCAAATGCGGGGGCTCTTTTTTTGAGGGGGACACTCGTTATCACACAGCTGCCGCACGAATCTTTTGCCTGGAAAAGGAATTAAGGCATACGATATAATGGTGTGGCAGCTGTGTGCCGATTTTTAATTCGGTTCAATATTTATTGTAATTGTTGCCGTATTATTTGAGCTATCTTTTAGATTGACAAATAAAGATTGAGGTTCGGTTTGTTCTTCGGGGGTGAATATTTGAAGAAAGTCATAATCATAATCGCGAAAAGCCTCATCATGTTCTTTTGAGCCTAGTATTAGCCAGTTATTTCTCAGTTCATCAGAGCAGGAGACGATTTCCCAATCTCCATTTCCATACTTTAAGCTAAATGTATAAAGAGTTCCTTTTTTTGCCGAAATGTTTAACTTTTCAGAATCTAAATCCCAACCTTGCCTGACACTTACCGAATAATAGCCAATTGTTCCCCGAAGGTCAGAGATAACAAATCTTGATTTCCCCGGATGCAGTGCTTTAACGGTTGCATTTCGCCCATCAAAAGTAATATCTGCAGCACCATCTTCATTTTGTTCTAAGATATTAAAATTCCCATCCCCCCAATCTAAGGTTATACTATGCATAGTGCCATATCCCATATCTATTGTTGTGTTAGGTGCTTGCAGCGATTTGTTGCCTGATTTTATGGTAACCGTTGCACTCTGCCCATACTTATCAGTAATATCTACGTAGGTGTATTCTGAAACTAAATCAACCGTAACCCTATTTCCTTTTAAAGTTGCGAAACCTCCGTTAACATCCGTTTGAGCTACTGAAACCTGATAGTCGCCACCTCCCGAGGTAATATCAAATGAATATTTAATACTATCGGTGTAAATAATTTCTTCATTTACCGAAAGTGTCAGTTCTTCCGGTTGTTTTTGCTCAACTTCATCTTTATCACAGCTTGTTGTAAAAATGGTTGCTAAAAGCATTAGTATAATAATGCCTGTTGAATTAAATGTTCTATTGATTTTCTTCATTCTGGTTTTTTATAATAGCGATTCCTAAACTAATTTATGAACCTGCAAAATTAAGAAAACTATGGGGGACGTGTATTTTTTTTGTGATTGTTTTAACGCGCCGTAATAATTTATATCCCCGCTGCCGTGCGAATTTTTGGAGTGGAAGAGGAATTAAGCCATAAGATACATTGGTGCGGAAGCTGCTATGAGCATGCAAGCAACGCTTTATTAGAGATTAATTGCTGGCAACCGTTTTTTCTTGTTTTTATACACTATAGATTAATCAATACCCCCATATTATAAGCACTTCTGGTATTCCAAACCTTATGTTTTCCTGCTATTATATTTTTAATACCATATTGACCATCACATTCAAGAAATAGTTTTGTGTTATTAGTTATTTCATATTTGTACCCAATACAGAACGCATAACCAAAATCGGAACTGTTCATTTGATTTTTTATATCCTCACGTAATTCTGAATCTTTTGCACTGGTTAATAGTCCCAGATAAGGACCAAGACCTAAATACCATCTCCTATGTTTACTAAAATGCCAATTTGCCATTAGGGGAATAGTAATATAATTCAGATGAATATCAGTTATTATCTTATTCCCGTTCTTGTCTATAATTGTACCGTTAGAATAACCTTTGTTATCCCAAATCACTTTCAACTTAGTGCCCCATCTATCAGAGAAATAGTATTCACCAGATATACCATTGTTATAGGTTACCCTGGTTTCAGAGTTGTCTTCTCCTGGTGCAACTACCCCTGCCAGACTTATTCCTATATTCATTCCTACTTCAAGTCCTTCTTGTTTTTGAGCATTTACATCAAATATTCCTATTATAACCATAAATATTATCAATGTCAGTCATTGGAAAAAGTCTAAAGAACTTCAATAATCTCCAATCAAACTACGGATATTTTAGATTTTTTCAAAAACGATTCAGGGGCTTAAAATCAAATGACCAACGATATGCCCTGGGAAAAATTACCCCATCGGCTATAGATATCTATACGGGTAAGGCTATTCGGTTACAAAGGACCAACTAATAGGCCCTGGGAAAAATTACCATGTCGGCTAAATTATACGGGGAAGGCTGTTCGCTTACCTTTGGCTGGTTTTGGTTGTGTGTTGGCAAGTGCGATCAGACAATGTGCTTGAATGCGAAGGGCGGGCAATCTGAATAAATCATGTCTGAGTCCATATTGAATCATTTATGAGCCAATTGAGCCAATTATGAGCCAATCAGTTTATACGATGTTCCTGCTCCAACTTCTCCTGACCTTTCTAACAGTTTGAATTTTTTAATTAATTCTGTCAAGTCCCGTGTTGCTGTTGCTTTTGATACTTCGCATATTTCCTGGTAAATCTTATTCGTTATACTTTTATTTTCTTTAAGGTATTCTACAGCCTTTATTTGCCTTGCACTTAATCCAATTTCAATTAGATTTTTTTCGTTAAACTGATTCTTTAAAATTGTCACACTAATTCCGCCTGACGAATATTCAATTATTGGTTCTGGCAGTCCAGCTTTTTTACACTCATTAATAATCTTGATTGTTCCACGTCCCCATGCTTCAATTAGTCCACCTTTAAAAAATGCACTTGCAAGAATTGGGTTATGAGGACGAGATGAATGTTTCTTCTTTAAGTCCTCAAATGTCAAGTCTTCCGGCAGTGAACCTTCATTCCATACAATGAGTTTATCGTCGTAAACACTAATTTGGATTGGCGCACCCATATAATCTCGGTGAACAATCGCATTCAAAATTACCTCACGAATTGCTTCGTATGGATACTCCCAGCTTTCCACACGCTGTAATCCTTTGTACGAAATTGGAGAAACGAAGAATTTTCGGTCAAGAACTTCCAGAATTTTATCCGCCAGTTGAAAAGCATTTCCTTCAATTACTTCCTGAAAACGTAAGTCATCGTCTGTTTGTCCAAACCGCCCAATTTTTACGAAAGCATTTATGAAAAATCTGCATGGATTCTTCCCAAACAAAAGAATTGCTGAACGTTTTAGATTACCATCCTCCAATAAAAGTAAGTTGTCAAGAATTTGCTCAATATTTTCTTCATCAGCAATAAACGGCAATCTTTTACTTGTAGCTGCACCTTTCTTAAAGGCTTCAATCGCTGAAATGTCAATATCATCAAGCTTGGCACGTGGTTCAACGACATCATCCCATGTTTTGCCAGCCTTCTTTAAAAGAAGTTTGTTGAGTGCGTTCCCTTTGAGTTCTTGCTTTGTACTCCCACTTCGGTAATGATATTTGCCTTGATATGAGATTAGTACATCGTATGGTTTTACATCAATTTCAATGTAATCTTTTCCATCTTCCTCTTTTAAATCGACATCGCATATAATTCCAAGCTGTGTTTGAATTTTGTTGGGAATATCTTCCATTAATCGCTTTGCCTTTGCAACACCGACAATTTCTCCACTGTCATTTTTGCCAATGATAATTTTTCCACCTTTGGCGTTGGCAAAACCGCAAATCCATTTGAGGTATTCATCCCTCCAACTTTCTTTCCATTCTATATTTTGACTTTCTGGCATCTATTTTAGCAGTTTGTTATAATATCGTTTTCGCTGTTTGAACATCTTTTCAAAGTAATTAATTTTAGAATCGCGATAATCAAAAATTACCGGCGGATTTATTGAACGCTGAATTCGTCCAATGTATTGAATTAATTTTCCCTCGAAAGCAAATGGGTAAACAATAAATAAGCACTCCAAATTACTAATATCAATACCTTCTCCAAAGAATTGACCCGTGGAAATGACTATTTTAAAATGTCCTTGTTTTATTTGTTCAATTTTGCTTTTTCTAGCACTTTCCGTATCATCTCCATGAATTGTAATCGTTTCATATTTGTCTTTTAAGTAAAGATTTAGAATGTCAACGTGTGACTTGCGTTCAGATAAAATCAGAATAGTTTTGAATCTTTTTGCATTGTTCTCGATATCCTGAAGAATCAGCGAATTTCGTTGTGTATCATGAACCAATATTCTTGAAATAGTTTCGTATTTATCAATCTTGTAATCAAAAGGTGCAAACAGTTCTGTTTCCTTGATGTTAATTTCTGTTTGGATATTTCTTTCTGCCAAAAATTGTTGTTGGTTAACCTGATGAAGAATATTTCCGATATAAACGAAAATCAGTTTCTGGTCGTTATTTTTTCTTTTGGGAGTTGCAGTTAAACCATACAAATAGAAAGCATTAAAATTAACAATTGCTTCTCGGAATGATTTTGCCGGGATATGATGGCATTCATCAATAATAATTGTTCCAAATGCATTTGAAATTTCGCTATAATCTTCTAATCTCGATAAAGATTGAATCATCGCAATAGTAATCTGTTTGCCAATCTTCTTCTTTTGATTTCCCAATTGCCCAATATCCTTTTTGGGGATTTTCAAGAAATCCTGAATGCGTTCAATCCATTGGTCAAACAACTGTTTTCTATGAACGATGATTAGAGCAGGTTGTCGTTTTTCTGCAATTATTTCAAGTCCAATTACCGTTTTACCAGAACCAGGCGGCGAAACAACTACTCCGAAATCTTTTTCACGAATTTTTTCAAGTGCAATTTCCTGATGGTCTTGTAATGTTATCTCCGATTCAAAATCAATGGAATCTTTTTTCTCTCGTTTATCAATTATTTTGAAAGGAATTTTTTCTTTGGTACAGAACTGAACCAGTGATGCCGAAAAGCCTCGTGGAATCATTACCTCATTTTCTGATTCCTCAATTAACTTGAAGAACTTCTCGGTATTAAAAACACTTTTCCCAAGGTTCTTCTTTGCCAGGTAATCTGAGTTATAAAAATTCAATTGTTCTCGCAGAAAAACGATTAGCTTCTGACTTAATTGTGTCCGTTTAAGGTAAATCTGATTGCTTATAACGATTTCCAGCTCATATGGCTTATTAAGCTCTGGAGAAGATACCAAAACGTCATTCGGTTGAACATCAAATAATTTTTCGTACAGGTTTTTTAGTTCCGAAATGGAAACCTTCTTAATTGATTCTAAAAACTCCCATTGATTCTTAATTGGTTCAAAAGTATCGGGATTAATAAAACACGAATTGCCTTCCACCATTGAGTTTCCTTGAAATGGAAGTGCAATCAAATTTCCCATTCCTTTGCCCGAATGATAATCCTGATTCGGAAACAACCTGTCGAAACTTGGTTCTTTTTCGAAATGCGAAATAATATTTGAGTGCCGTAGCAACTCAAACATAATTTTTCGACTTTGTTGTGCAGGAAAGGCATTTTCAAAGAACATCCATAAATGACCTCCATTGCCAGAACGAGAACGTTCAATATAAGATGGGATCTTAAAGGTTGAACAAGTATTGTGTAGTTTTAAAATTGTTTCTTTCCAATTTTGTTTATCAAAATCAACTGCAATAAAAAACGAAGTATTGTCTTCACGCAAGGGATAAATACCACAAGTTTCCTCGCCTGAAAGGTGCGATTCTATTGCAGAATTATCGAATGGTAAATACTCTTTCTTTTTATAATTCTTAAAAGTTCCTCCCTGAGCTTTGTGTTTATTGTAGTCCGTCCAATCAACCTTGTAAGCTGGCATATATCCACTTCGTCCATCCTTCTCCCAACGAACTGCATAAATATCTGTTCTTCCTCGGAAAAGTGATTTGTATAAGTTGATATTTGCTTTTTTTTCACTCACATTACAAAATTAAAATTCTTGGCGTTCCTTTTGGTTTAAATGTAATGTTTAAACGGTAAAACATTGCCTTGAATGTTTTTTCCTGCGGTTAGGACTTCTCCTATTGATTCAGCAAATTTTAATGTCACCGGAGAACCGTCTGCGAATGAACATGTATTATAATTCAATTTTGTGAGCGCAAGAATATCTTTACACACAGTCTCAATATTGGATTCTCCTCTTGTGATTTCAATATTTAAAGGATTTGGTGTTTCTAAACCTAACTGTGTTTGTAGTCTGGTTATAAAGCCTCTTGTCCAAAGATATGCTCTGTTTGAATCATAAACCAGACATGAACCTCTTGGTATGCAATAAGAAAAATCTCGATACAACTTGAATGCTCTGTCATCTCTAATCCTTACACCAATTATTTTACACTTAGCGTGGGCAGCTTCGAGAAAACCTTCCCACTCATCATCTTCAAAATATGTTTTTGCATGGATAAAAACTTCTTTAGGATATGAGTTTGACGGTGAATAGTTTTTAAATGCTTCAAGAGATTGAGTGATAATATCTATTGCATCATCTTTTTCCAAATGAAATTCATTTTTTTGTGGATTATACCAAGGACCAATATTGCCTCGAAAAACCATTCCGTCTCCAGAATCCAGAAACATTTGTGCAGCACAACATGCATTTCGGCTGTTTTCATTCGTGTCAAGTTTCTTATAGACTAAGCCCAAATAACATACATTGTCTCGAACTTCTCCTAACCTCCAAGGTAATCCTCCTGATTTGTAATACAATGTTGTGGAAATATTCCAAGCTTTGGCTGAGTCAAATTTCTTTTCAAGTGCAATCTTATCTTCGTTATCCCAAAGCTCTTCATATGCAATCTTGCTTTCTCTGATAATTTGGGTTATGATTTTTTTATCAAGAAGTTTTGCTTTAAGCTGATTATGAAAATTGACTTCAAATTGATAGGCTTCTCTTAATTTATCATCTTCCTCCTGGAAGAACAACGATTGTTGCATAGATTCTCTTTCCTCTTTGGGTAATCCAATTTTAATATTATCCTCTGACGTTGGGATTCTTGAATTAGGTCTTCCAAATTGGTAAATGCTTTCAGGGATTATCACAAACCATACAGTAACCGGTATTTCTTCTTTGTTTGTAAAATCAATTAATTTATCGGTGTACAGATTAACTAAATTGTGAACACGTTGGTGATTATCAGAGTATTTTAAATATTTCTTGATTTCAATTTCAGAAACTTCAATCTCTTGTAAGCTTTCGAAGTTTATAAATATCTCAAATGTTGCTTCTAATCCCGGGAAATCGGGTCGCGCAAAGTCTGTTTCTAAACTTTTTACGGGAGAATGTATTTTTTCTAAATATGAGATTAAGTTACTTCTCAATTTTTGAGGACCAATTATTCCAACATTTACCTGACCAGTTATTTTTTTTCTGGAGTAAGGTCCAAAAAGAGTTAATCCATCTCTTGGGTCAGCAATTTTCTGATTATAACCAAAAGTTAAGTTGGGTTCAGAAAGGTATATTATTTCAGGTTCTTTAATCATTCTTCTTCAAAATAGTATTCGTTAAGAATGTCTTGTCGTTTTTTATTTTTAGGCTCTAAATAACCGAAATCAGCCCAAAACATTTCTGTCCATTCTTTAAATATCAATAACTTATCTTTTGCAACTTCAAGAATTATTTTTTCGTCTTCGTTTTTTAGTCCTTGAATGAATGCGAGCTGCATGTCTCGCCATTCTTCATTAAAGAAACGACGACCTTTTGCTCGTCTTTGAGAATGCATTTTCTTTTTATCATCCCATGCTTGAAATCCATTGGTAGTAAAAACCAGATGAGATTTTAAGTCAAATCCAATGAAAGGGTATAGTGAAGGTTTTGATGAAACTGCATAGTGCCAATTTCCTAATGATTTGTGTTTCCCAAATAACGTTTTAGTTTTTTTCCTTTTATGTTTTCCCCTAAAAGGGTACTCAAAAGTGATTCTTTTATTTTGTAAAGTATTTGGAACGTAGTAATATGCAAATTTCTTATTTGACAATTCATACCAATACAATCGACTTTGTTTTATTAGCTGAAAAAAGCATTGGTTTAGAAGTTTCTTGAAATGGTTTTCAGCGTCTCGGTGGGTTGGGAATTTTTCTTTTTCAAATCCAAAAAGTAAATCTGAAATGGAGATAATATGTTTTTCTTTGGGAGTAATTTCAATTAATTCTTCATTTCTCTGTATAGTTGTATTTAGCTCAGATTCAAATGTTGTTAGCACATTCGATATTTTTCCAATCGGTATTTTGTTTGTTCTATAAATAGCTTCGGCTTGTGCCTTGTTTTCAAAAAGATATATATAAAACTCATCAGGCAAGCTATTAAATGTCCACCAAGTTGAATAATATAATTCTGTCTTGTCAACGATATTGTTTCTATTAATATATTCGTTTTCAAACCATTTAGCAAAAGATGATTCCTCCATTTTATTTGAGAAAGGAACTTCATCTTTTTGTAGCTTTTTTAAAAGTTGCTCAAATCCAGTTGCCCAATTTTCATTAAATGGAATATGATTTAACATATTTGAACCAACAAATAAATCGTATGGTGAATTGTCGATATGCAGTGGTATAATAAAGTCTTTAATTTTTTCATTAGCTGCAATACTCTCAGCTAATTCAATCTCTTTATTGATTCCTGTTTTAAGTTCGCCAGGTTCATTTTTGTAACAAATACTATTTGAATAGACCAAAAGAATTTTGCATGCATGTTTTCTGATAACCCCATCAATCTCTTTCCAGAATCTTTCTCCTCCAAGCAAGCCTTCTTTATCAATCCATATTTTATAGCCCATTAACTCCAATCGGGAAGCAATCCAAATTGTAAACTCATTATCCTCCGGTGTCGCATGGCTTATAAATAATATGTCTCTCATATTGTTATACCATTTCAATAGTATAATGCCGCATATTTATTAACTTTAAGGCATGGGAAAGAAATCAAGACTGGTAATAAAAGAAGGTGTATCGACACTAAAAAATGTATTATCCCGGCAAGTTTCACTAACAGGCGAGAAGCGGGTAAAATGTCTTCTTTATATTCAGGAAGAAAGATTCAGTACGCGTAGGGAACTGGCTTCATACCTGGGGATACACATCCGTACCATGGAAAGATGGTTGAAAACATATCAATCAGAAGGACTGGAATCCATGGTTTCAAATAAACCTAAACCCAAGCCATCAGTACTAATTAGGAAAGAAATTCATGAAGGATTGAAGAGCAGGGTAAATAATGGTTCTAATCCTTTTTTAGGATACTGGGATGCGCAACAATGGGTAAAACAGGAATTTGGAGTAGAGATAAAATATCATACGCTTAGAGGTTATTTGATAAAACACTTTAAAACCAAAGTAAAAAGTCCGAGGAAATCGCATATCAATAAAGATAGTCAGGCTACAGAAGCCTTTTTAAAAACTACCTGATACATTCAAACAGATTAGAATAAGTCTGGATAAAGATAAATACGATTCCATCAACTTGTATTTTCAGGATGAAAGCCGCTTTGGGCTGATGCCCCATGTCGGGAGCTGTATCGCAGCAGTAGGAGTACGCCCGGTAATTAACTACCAGCACCGTTTTTCAACTACTTACCTGTACGGGAGCTATTCCCCGATAAATGGCGATTCCTTTGTTTGGGAAATAGAGGGGACAACCAGTGAAATTTTTGAAAAATATTTTTCTGCATTTTCTACATATAACCCCCGGGAATATAAAATTGTAATTATTGACAATGCCCGCTTTCATTCTGTTAAAGCGTCTAACATTCCCGACAATATTTTTCTTCTCAACATTCCTGCTTACACTCCTGAACTTAACCCATGCGAACAAATCTGGCAATACATCAAAACCAGGTATAAAAATCAATTATTCAACAATATGCTGCAACTTAAAGAATGGCTTTGGAATATAGTCAACACAATGCAGCCAGAAACAATAAAATCGATTACTGGAAACAGGAAATATCTGAAATTATTCAATGCGGCATTTAATAATTAAATTGGTATTACTTTTCGAGGTTGCAGTGTGGGATAGTAACACCGCTGCACCCGCAATGCAATTTGCAATTTGTTAGGCTTTCGTTATTTATTCATTTTTATTGTCTTTACAATCTCTGCAACTAATTCCGATTGTTTGGTCAGAATTGAATCTCCAAAAATTGTTGCTGTCATTAATATGTGTCCTTTAATGGAATCTTCTTTTAGTACATACAAATACTGATTCCGTTGCATTTTTTCTGTCGAGTCATAACCAGAACTAAAATTAAAACTTGTCTGATAATCACCAATTTTCCCGCTTTTTTGCATTTGTGTTTTTAGTCTAACTGTTGCATTAAGAGAGTCAAGTGTTTGCTCCAGGTTAGAATTGATATAAACAGTATCTTGATTCCAATTAATATTAATAATCACTGTGTTTTTCAATTCTTCCGTTGTGTCAGACGAGATAATCCCTGAAGAAAATTCGGTTGTATTAAATTCCTTTTTCCTATTCTTTGGGAGTTTCACTTGAAATTTTCCATTCAAGTCAACAACGTTCCCCATTTTTAATTCAGATTCTTTACTGTCAGTCTTGCATGAGAACAAGAGAATTAAAATTAATAACTCTGATATTTTGAATGAAGGAATTCTCATTGTTTTGTTTTTTTCATTATTCTGACTAACGTATGTGTATCCAGCTAAGTACAGTTATTTCTCTATTATTAGGTTGGGTTATACGCCTGATTTGGGTGTATAACCCAACTTTTTGCTTAACGCAACTTATTGGAGGCAGACAATACTTTTCTCTTGTTATTGCTATTTTTTCTAAATGATTTTGAAGTACTGGGTGTGGAAGCATGATTCAAAGTTATGTTATTAGTCTTGCGACATTAAAAATAAACATAATTTCGAAACGAGCGACCGGCTTTCGGGAAAATCAAACAATGCCCGAAAACAAAATAATTGAAACTACACAGCTTTGAATCCCCTTTAGGTTGGGTGCAACACAGGGACAATCACAGTAGAGTCCCCTGGAGCATACCTGTGATTGATCCCTTATTATTGTGGGCAGTTTTTTAGGGTAATTTTGAAATCAGCGAGTTAAGGTTGTCAATAATAAGACTGGGTTCTTCTTTCATAATATAATGTCCCGAATTAGTAGTTTGAATATGTGTAAAATCATCAACTCCATTTTTTAGTTGCTCGTGAGCATTATACCAATCTTGACGTGTTTTATTATAAGTTTGGTCAGCAGTTGTATTTGATTCGTCATTTTTCATACTCGTAAGAACAACTACTGGAATATTAGGTAAGTTGGGCAATGAAGAAGTATATTGAAAATCCTCTATTAGCATTTTAACCTCTCGCGTTCCTCCAAAATCGGCACCATAAGCATCGACAAATGAATTATAAATGAGGTTTTCTATTTCCTGAGTTGGTTGATTATAATACTCATGGGAAGGGTCAACAAAAAGTAAAGCAGCTGTTTTCTCGGGGTTCTTAATTGCGTAATCCCGTATAATTAACCCACCTAATGAATGACCGACAAAAATTACTTTTCTGTTGTCTGCAAATTTGTCAATTATAGCTTCAAGCTCAATTCTTAGCCTGTCAATATTTCTTAAACTGTTGTCGATGGTCGATTTCCCATAACCACCTCTGTCATAAATCACAACATCCATTTCTTGGCTTATGTCTTGTGCTACATTTTTAGCTTGCCAAACAGTATGGTCATCTCCCAGTCCTGATTCAAAAACAACTAGGTATTTACTGTTCTTTTCTATTGAAAATGTTTGCAGTTTTTGAGAGCCGATTTCAACAAAATCATTTTTAAAAGACAAACTTAAATCATCGTCTTTGCTACAACCAGTATAAAAAAATAAGCAAATTAAAAGGAAAACAGTATTTTTCATTTGTGTATCTTTTTCCAACAAAGGTAGTATTGCTTAATCCCAAAAATCATTCACCCAGGTTAAGAAATTCCTTTTGCAATTCGATTCCTTATTCTGCTTAGTGATTGGGGTTTTATTCCAACATAAGAAGCAATTAGATATTGTGGAATTCGTTGAACAAGATTTGAATAGTTTTCAATGAAGTATTTATATCGCTGTTCGGGATTATGCATATATACAGATAGAAGCTGGTTAATCATTGTGTTAAATCTATGTTCTACAATCATTCTGCCTAATAAGTTACCATCCCGGGTTGTGATATAAAGACGTTGTAAATCGGTATAAGAAATCACTAATAACTCACTGTCCTCAATTGCCTGAATGCTTTGTATGGAAATGCCCCTATTGATAAAACTCTGATATTCTGCGATAAATTCTCCCTCTTTTGTAAATTCCAGGGTTGACTCTTCTCCATTTTTGTATACAAAGTACCTAACTAATCCTTTTTTTATAAAGCCAATATAGTTGTTGTTTTCTCCTGATTTAAGGAACTAATACCAATTTAATTATTAAATGCCGCATTGAATAATTTCAGATATTTCCTGTTTCCAGTAATCGATTTTATTGTTTCTGGCTGCATTGTGTTGACTATATTCCAAAGCCATTCTTTAAGTTGCAGCATATTGTTGAATAATTGATTTTTATACCTGGTTTTGATGTATTGCCAGATTTGTTCGCATGGGTTAAGTTCAGGAGTGTAAGCAGGAATGTTGAGAAGAAAAATATTGTCGGGAATGTTAGACGCTTTAACAGAATGAAAGCGGGCATTGTCAATAATTACAATTTTATATTCCCGGGGGTTATATGTAGAAAATGCAGATAAATATTTTTCAAAAATTTCACTGGTTGTCCCCTCTATTTCCCAAACAAAAGAATCGCCATTTATCGGGGAATAGCTCCCGTACAGGTAAGTAGTTGAAAAACGGTGCTGGTAGTTAATTACCGGGCGTACTCCTACTGCTGCGATACAGCTCCCGATATGGGTCATCAGCCCAAAGCGGCTTTCATCCTGAAAATACAAGTTGATGGAATCGTATTTATCTTTATCCAGACTTATTCTAATCTGGTTGAATGTATCAGGTAGTTTTTAAAAAGGCTTCTGTAGCCTGACTATCTTTATTGATATGCGATTTCCTCGGACTTTTTACTTTGGTTTTAAAGTGTTTTATCAAATAACCTCTAAGCGTATGATATTTTATCTCTACTCCAAATTCCTGTTTTACCCATTGTTGCGCATCCCAGTATCCTAAAAAAGGATTAGAACCATTATTTACCCTGCTCTTCAATCCTTCATGGATTTCTTTCCTAATTAGTACTGATGGCTTGGGTTTTGGTTTATTTGAAACCATGGATTCCAGTCCTTCTGATTGATATGTTTTCAACCATCTTTCCATGGTACGGATGTGTATCCCCAGGTATGAAGCCAGTTCCCTACGCGTCCTGAATCTTTCTTCCTGAATATAAAGAAGACATTTTACCCGCTTCTCGCCTGTTAGTGAAACTTGCCGGGATAATACATTTTTTAGTGTCGATACACCTTCTTTTATTACCAGTCTTGATTTCTTTCCCATGCCTTAAAGTTAATAAATATGCGGCATTATACTATTGAAATGGTATAATCACCTTTTTTGAGGAAATGAGGTTTGAATAATTCACAAAATAGATTTTCTTCTTGTATCTCTAAATTTGTTATTTGTCTAAAAACATTTAAAAGTTCAGTATGCATACTCATTATCATTGTGTTGGTTTAAATTCTGACTAACGTTAAAAATTATAGTTGGGGCTCAGAGGGTTACCAAGTCCAATTTCATTTGGTTTTATGTCAAATTTAGCGATTTGTTTTTTAATTCTTTTTGCTATTCCCATCTTTCTTTTTTGGTCGAGGAACAGGTATTGGGAGGGAGGATTATAGGGTACATTTTTCACAATCATTGTCCAGATAATTGTTGCCAGTTTTCTGGCGGTGGCAGAAACTGCCGACTGTCTTCCTTTTCGGAAAGCTATTCTGCGAAAAAAGTCAGACAGGTGTGTATCTTTTAAATTTCCAATAGCATTCGCAGAATGACGTAATGCTATTTTCAGCCGGTTGCTTCCTTTTGGGATTTTGTTGCTTAGGATTCTCCCTCCTGATATTTTATTGTTTGGGGCCAGCCGTAACCAGGAGCAAAACTGTTTTGCGGATTTAAACTTTTTAAAACCATCGATTCCTATTTCGCTCATTATTGCCATAACCGTAGCATGGCTTACTCCTTCAACAGCCATTAAGTCGGTTCCCCCAAAGTACTGGAAAGCAATTTGGTTAAAATTCTTAATGTCAACGGCATTTTTGTTGATTTTCTTGTATGGTTTCTCAGTGGTTTTAAGTTTTTTCTTTTCGGGTGACTTTTTTATTTCATTTTTGATTAGCCGCTCAATTTCTTTGTCGCATGCTTTCATTTTTCTTTGGAAAAACCTGTAGCTGTCGAACTCTTGTCTGAGTCCAAACAGGTAATCCTCGCGGTTGTTTCCATGCAGTGCTTTTGCTATTTCCTGTTTTGGTTTCCTGCAATTGTAATGTCTGTGCTCTGCTAATAAAAATGGGTCGAGGTTTCCATTGCAAATGTCCTGGATAATGTTCAGACCTGTAAGTCCACACACATCATTTACGACAACATCCAATCGAAAGTTCAGAAGTTTTAAGTACTTCTGCATTTTATGAGATGCGCTTGCTGCCTGCTCGATCCAATTTGCCCTTTGACGGCAATAAGTGCGAAGTATTTCAGTGGTTTTGTCAGGTAAAAAGCTTCCAGATAATAATCCCAGTGAATGTAGTTTCTGAATCCATCGACTGTCTTTCACATCGGTCTTTTTCCCTTTGGCGTGTTTTGTAAATTTTCCATTGCACAGGATTACTTCAATGCCATGTTTTTGCAACTCTACATAGAGATTTTGCCAATAGTCACCTGTCGATTCCATTGCTACCGTTGTGATTCCGAATGACAACAACCATTGGCATAGTTCAATCAAATCCTCGGCATATACCCCAAATTCTTTTACATCGTCCAGGGCCTGCCCTACTGCAACAAAATGAGACTTGCTCCCCACATCGATTCCTGCTGCATTATGGTTGACGATGTCCATTTCAATTTTCTTTTTCCTTGCCATAATTTTAGAATTAATCAGTAAAAAGCCCTAAGGAAATGTATCTTTGAGTCGAAAAATATTCTGAACGGGGTCGCTGGCATTAATCGTCAGTGCCACCACTGGATTTATCAACAGGCCCTTGAAATGCTCTTCAGGGGCTTTTTACATTTCAACCAGAATTGTGTACGGGCTTTAAAAGCACCATTTTAAAAATCGGTTACACAAAGAGCCTGTTCCAAATATAGCAAGACTTTTAATCAGGGCTCCCTACTACGTTAGCAAAAGGATTTAATCAGGGCTGGAGGAATAGATAACTTTTGCCTAAATCTATTTCGGAGGTTCTTATGTGGGGAATTGTATATAACGAGAACCACCGATATTGTCTGATTTATCAATTTTCGAACACAAAATACCTTCCCCATAAAAACTGAGGATAAGGGCGTTGCCAAGAAATTAAGAATTTGCCAGAACAGGAACATGTACATTGCTATTAGATATTATTGTATACGGGGTAGCTACGCTCCACCATTCAATTTTTCAAAATGTTCCCATCTCCAGAATTCTGAGCGGGTTGATTTTACAACCTTTACACCATTTTAAACACCGAGCTTCGAGCTGGCTCATTCTCGTTATCAAAACTATTTTTTAAAAATCAATAATCAAAATAAACTCTACTTTAAATGGGGAATTCTAATTAGTTAAACCTTAAAAAGTCTACTATTTTTGGGAACCTTATCTTTGAAAAAAAAAGCAATTTCCCAAGACTTAAGATTTGAATAAGGTCAAAAAGAATTTGCTCTTTAATTCTATTGAGCATTTTCTTCAGGTTGTAACCTGTTCCGGCCAATATTGTATTTAATTGGTCACCAATTACACCTTTCAAATAATTTCTTAACATTCTGTGATCGTATTTGATATGACTAATCACTGGTTCTATTCCTGCCCTTGCCCTAAATTGTTTCCTTGCTTTCTGTTTTTGGTATTGTGTGGTTTCATTTTTAGGGACCGATGGTGATATGATTTCTGTTCCATTAATTTTCTTTTTCCCTTTATAGCCCCTATCAACAATTCCTGTTTTTGGTTTGCTTTCTGTTAAATATTCTGTTTGGGTAAAATGTTCTTCAAGTGTATGACCATCGTAGGGGTTGCCTTCAAAAGCAATAGCACCCACTACAATCTTAGTGGTTTTGGTTAATACAATCCCCGATTTATTCCCAAACTCAAACTTCTTGGCTTCTTTTCCCTTCGCAATACAACTAACCTCTGGTTCGTGAATGCTGTAAATCTTATTCTTATCTGTCTTTTCCTGAAGTAAAATCTTATTGAGAATGATGAACAACTCCTTATATTTTTGTTGCTGTACAGGTGTAAACTTTCTTTCAATATCCCTGACCTGGCGGCCTGCTATGGTTTTGATTTTGCGCATGGCTGCTTTGGCTTTCTTTTTCCTTCTGGGATGACTGTGAAAACGCTGGTCTATCATTAACTGCTTTAAAGTCCTTGTATAAGTTTGGCGCAATGTTATCCCTTCCTGTTTGGCTATCTTGTTTACTTTCCCGATAATACGTTTATGCAGTTTCGCATCGGTCGGGTAGGTAATGTTCTTCTCCTGCACGGTACTGTCAATCAACACCTCTTTTTCTTGAGCCTCTTTTCCAAATAGTTGTATCGATACTTTCAATAGTTTTTCCGCACCTTCTTTGCCTATCCGGTTCCTAAAATGTATAAATTCTGTCGGGTCAAAGGGTTTTTGGGTTTGAAAAACTTTCTCGCCGCTAAAGTATTGCCAGTACGGGTTTTCAATCCACCTGTCAACCATGGCCTCGTCACTTAAATTATAGATGTGCTTTAGCAATAGCAGTCCAACCATCCTGCGGATAGGAACTGAAGGACGGCCCGTTTCCGAATAATAAACAGAAAACTCTTCCTCAATTGAATCCCAATCTATTTGATGAGATAAAATACAAAGTTCATGTTCTAAATTAATGAACCTCTTCAGAGGTGTGTCAAAAATACTCAACTGTGGTGCTTTGTCTTGTTTCCCAACCATATCTGCAAGCTTTTTCACTAATTTACCTATTTGCTTGCATTTTTAGAAACCAAATAAAAATTGTTATGAATTGATTACCAACAATCTATTGTGTTTTTAAGGTTTGACTAATTAACGTTAAAAATTACAACTGGGACTCAGTGAGTTACCAAGTCCAATTTCATCTGGTCTTATGTCAAATTTAGCGATTTGTTTTTTAATTCTTTTTGCTATTCCCATCTTTCTTTTTTGGTCGAGGAACAGGTATTGGGAGGGAGGATTATAGGGTATATTTTTTACAATCATTGTCCAGATAATTGTTGCCAGTTTTCTGGCGGTGGCAGAAACTGCCGACGGATGCAAAACGGAGTAAATATCCACTGAAAACAAATGTACCAGGACATCGACCATAATATACCCCTTTTCAAACCCGGTTCCGTCAACACCCGGTTCTGACTGGGCATTGCATGCCATCAGAACGCTTCCTTGTTGCTGTTTTCATTCTTTTTGTATTAACTCGATTGCTTTTTCCATGAGTTCATCTCGTCCTTCCCGAATTCCTTGAATGGTAGGTTTTACCTCAATATCCGGAACAATGCCAATACGCTGAGTTTCTCTCCCATCAGGATAATAAACACCAATGCCTGAAAACCCGGATTTTATTCCGCCCGGTAACGGAATAAGTGATACATTTCCGTCGGCTCCTTGCGTTTGGCTGCCAATAATAGTTGTATTATCTCCCGCTCGGAATGCCATAGCAGTATATTCAGCCTGACTTATGGTTGCTTCATTTACAATAACGACTAATTTTCCTTGAAAATAATTTTCTGATTTATATACTTTAAAATCATATAAGCCATTATGGTTTTTTGATTTATTATTTAAAAACGGCACACTACGACTAAAATAAAATTCTCCCGGATTATTCAAATTTGCTGTTGTGAATTTCGCAAAAGGCTTTCTTTTCGGAGTGAAAAATTCACCCAGTGAAAAGCATACAAAACTGGCAGGATAATTCCGAATATCAATGATGATTCCTTTCGCATTCATAAAAGACTTTTTAATCTGGGGTATTTCTGAATCTTTAATGGTTTCAAGTGTAATGTATCCGATAAACTCAGAATCGTTATTAATCATTATACTGTCATAAGACAATTTGCTATTTGGTTCGTCCATATTCAAATCAGACCTTTCATACATGGTTAATTCTTTTTGTTTTATTGTTCCGGATGAATTATAGACGATGTGAATTGAATTATTATTCGAACGTACCAAATCGGTCGCCATGTAATACCCTCTTGCTGCTTCGTTCGATGCCGGATAATATGCTTTTATACTATCGATGATATATTCTATCGTTTTACCGTTTATACGGGTTATGAAGTCACCAGTTTCCAAACCTGCAGTTTCTTTCAATTCCGGCTTGAAATAGCCACTAACCGTTAATTTGTTTTCAATAAACCGAACCCGGAAAGGGGCATACTTTGTTCCTCTCAATGAGTCTATTTCATTTGTCCGAAGAGGCGCATACCTTGTTCCTCTCAAGAAGCCAGTTTCATTTGCTCCCATAAGAAGTCTTGCGTGCGTATCATTGGTTTCGGCTGCAAGTTGAAGTACGGCCAATTGATATTCCAATGCCGTTTTTGCGTTAATAAATACAGGGATGTATTCTTTCAATACTTCATCCCATTCTTTGTCTGTTAAATATTTATATGGGAAAAAATACTGGATTACGTTCCAGTACCGGTACAAGGCCAATAAACGAAGATTTTTGTCGGGAAAAGAAGCTGAATATGTTTGTTCATTTAAAAATTCAGGATTACCATCATTGTACGCCTTCTTAATATAATAATGCTTTCCCTGGTGTTTGTTTTGATAGATTTCTTTTATCTTTTCTTTTAAGGCAGCGCTCATATTTCCGTTTTCAACCCATGAAAAATCAGGTTTTTGATAAGCATCGGCAGCTGTTTCCTTACAGGTTGTACATTCAGGTAACTCACCGTATTCTTCTATCCATCGGAGTAGTGATTTGTCCCGTTGCCTGGTATTGTTTATGTTCATATATTCCGGCAAAAACTGAAACAGTTCATCATCCCAATCATATTTCCCTTTTCCAACTTCAGGGTGATGATATTTTAAAAACCCCCAAATCTTTCCCAATAAAGCCAGATTGTCTATTAAATCATCAGTTAATTCCGGCATTTCGATATTTGAGACTGAATTAAACCCTTTGTCAGAGTCAGCTTTAAATGAAGTGTTCTTAGTTTGGCAGCCACCAATTATGAATAATAACAATATTATAATTCGTATTTTTCTCAATAGTTTTCGGTTTTTACACTTGCCGTTAATGGTTGGTACATGTTTTTCGAGGCAAATTTCGGAGCGCGTTCCTGTCCAAAGTACACGGAACTTGGAAACGAAAATCTGCCGTTGGCGAACCACCGAACCCGTCTTGCAATATGTACTGTTTTGGCGGTAGTTATTTGGGCATGAATCTATTTGGGTCTTCTTTCTCTTTGCGTCTTTTTATGCGCTCAGCCTCTTCCGCAGCTTGTTGTTTTAATTTTCCTTCCTCTTCTAACTTTTCTTTATTAATGGTCTTTGCTGATTTAAAACCTGAATTTATGTTAGATTTTAGTTGCTTATTTTGGTATTCAAGATTTGTCCAGGCAGACACATTATCTTTTTTAATCTGAAGTACTCCGTATAAAACAGCTATTCCAACCAATCCAAATAACGATTGCATAATACCTAATCCAATACTCAGGTTTACTACCAAGCCAGCAATACTTGTGGCAAGAAATCCCCAAAATCCAATTTTCATCCATTTAAATAACAAGATTGAGAAAATTACATTACCAACTCCAAGAATTGCTAAAAGAACCAACATTGAATTTGAAATTCCTCCTGGGAGATTTTGAGCAATCATGTCTCCGGCAAATAGATATAAAATAGCTGTCAGTGAATTAGCAATAATCATGAATATTAACCATGCCGTTACACAACCATGTCGTTGTTTTGAATTACTTGTCAAATCGCTTAATTTTTCCATTTATTATATATTTTAGGTTCTACTCATTTGGTATTTCAGTTTCAAGCTGTTATTTAATTGATTTAGGGTCTCGAATTTTATATATTTCAAATCAAATCAATCAATAATATAAAGTTAATTTACCAGTATTTCTTGTATCTGTATCATAATTATAGCTTCCACTTGCAATCATGATAGCCGCCAACGTTTGGTACTGCTATCGTTTCAGATTTCAAAGAGCGTTCCAATCCGAAGTACACGGAACTTGGAAACGAGAATCCGCAGTTGGCGTACCACCGAACCCGTCTTGCAATATGTACTGTGCTAGGTGCTGGCATTCATTTATTTTATTTCCTTAAGTCTATTTTTTGTATCCAGATAAACATCTTTAACACTAACTCCTTTCAATGTTTTTTCCAATTGTACTCTATTTTTGATAGCGTAAAATAGAAAAGCTACAATTCCGAAATCAACATACATATCTTTTAAATCAAAAATGAATAATGGTTTAAGATAAATATAATCAAGTGTCCCATTTTTCCATATTATATTTCCACTCAAAGCACATATTATTGCCGCTACTATAAACACAATTGCTATACTTTATAAGTTTCTTGTCAAAGGGTATTTTACTTCTAAAGTATGAGAAATACAAGGGTAATAGTATTCCAATCAATAGGTACAGAAGTATGTGTGGGAGTAGCCCAATATTTATTCCAAGATTCTTATTCAACAATGTATTTACCCAACTGTGTTTTACATTAAAAATCGGTTTGAATTCGAGCAATGATGGAATAATCTCAATGTGAATTTCTCTAAAATGAGCGTTTATTAAGAGCTTTAAGGACTGGTCAATAAGAACGAAAGCTAAAATCCATATTATTATTGTTTTTGTTTTCATTAAAACCGATTTTTATTCCACATCAGGAATTCGTACATTATCAAATATTGCATAATTATCATAATTTCTTTGTCACTGCTTGTACCTAATATATCTATATCTCACCAATTCCATTAATTTCTCTATTATCAGGTTGGGTTAAACGCCCAATTTAGATGTGGAACCCAACTATTTTTCTTCAAAAAATATTAAAAACCTTCAGTAAGTACATAGCTCTGGGCCCGGCGGGTGTAGTTCAACACCGACTCATCGCTGGGGCGTGCCGACCGCTCAGACTCCTATTTATTGGCGGTTGGCTTTTTATTTCTAGCATTTTAGTTTCATTTGTCTTCAATTAATCATATCGTGAATTAAATCCCCAATCAAGCCATGCAATATAATCGTCAACTAAAACTTGTCCAATTTCTAAAACTTTAAATACTTGTTCTTTTGTTATTTCAGCTCCATGCGCAGCAGCATTTGATATTTTAAAAATCGTATTTATAAATTCATATTGTCTTGATGTGATTGCACCTTTGGCAAATAAATTCGAAATCGTTTTTGAGATAGATTCTTTTTCTTGAACGTCAATTTGAAATCCTTTTGCTAAATTCCTTAACATCATTTCGAAATCAATGCGTAATCCAACCATTGCAAGTCTTAAATCAATTTCAGCTATTCGTTTATAGTAATCTAAGTCCAGTCCACTTGGAGAAGCTTCTAAACCAAGTTCAATCATTCTTTTGTTCGCTTTAGTCTCAGTTTCTGGTGATGATTGATTGATAATCGTCTGAATTTCTGGTTTTCTTTCACTTTTAATTTCTTCTGCTAATTCTTGTGCTTTTGAAATTTCTTCTGTTACAGTCTCAATTGATATGCCGCCAGGTAACTCTAGTTTTTTTGCTTTATCAACTAGTTTTCGAATTTCTTTTCGAAAAACGAATACAAAAATTACAACTATTATTGGCCAAACTAATTTGCTTATAAAATCAAGAATGATTTTTAATAGCTCATATGATTCTTTTATATTTTCAGCTTCCATCTTTGCAGGATTTTTTTTAAGCTTACCGCCAACGGTTGTGCATCCGGTTAAGTCCAGTTATTTCTCTATTGTAAGGTTGGGTTATACGCCCAATTTGGGTGTGGAAACCAATTTTTTGGGTATCGTTCATTTTTATTGCAGCCTCTGGGGGAGTTTGTCGAAATACAATGTATGGAAGTAGGGTCATCGTTTAAGTTTTGGTTTTTACTGTTTTAAAAGTAAATATAATTCCATTACATCGGTATCTGGAAGAAGTAAAATAATTCAGCAAAATATAAAAATGGAGCATATATCGTTTAATAGAAGGTTTCCCGGAAGAGATTTCCTGCAACGGTACCATAACGTTGGCTCATAAAATGAAAAACAGATTTACCATAAACCTGGTTTGGGGCATAATATACAGCTGCTGCGCGAATCTTGCACCGTAGAAAAGCAATTAAACCACACGATACAAGATAGTGCGGCTTAATTTGTGGCTTTTTTATTTACAAAATTATTTAATCTTTTAACTGGCTTTCAATTGCTTCGTCAATAATAACTTTGTTTGATGTAGAAACATCGTGAGCGGTGAACAGCCCGGCTACGGTGCTGCCATCGCTGGCAGTAAAGTTGCTTTTTATATTGGCCGGAGGTACGCTGAACATTCCACCCGTTTGGCTTTGGTCGTACATTTGCCTGTAGAAATCGTATCCAAATTCGGTAAGCGAAACTTGTTTTACCTGGATGGTATCTCCTAAATTGAGCTCGCGTTCCGAAGGATCATCGGTGTCGTGATAGTCGGTAAAAATTTCGAATCCTTTTATATAATTGCCATCCACCTGTTCATCGCTGGCAACAACCAAATCTTCTGCATCGTTTAAAAGGGTGTTGTTAATATAGATGTTCCATTTGTAGTAGTTTCCTTCCCCGGGTGTTTCATTTCCGTATGTAAAAACTCCCAGGAACCGGTGGTCGCCACGCAACGAGGAATGAACCTGTATTGAATCAATAGGCTCAACCCTTAACAGGGCATCTGTTGCAGTTAGTACTACGCCGTTGGTTGAAATGGTAACCGTGTATTCTTTATTAATTTCTCCTTTGTAATCTTCGCTGGTGCTGTAAAGGCCTGGAACCTCGCCGCTTTCAACCAGCTGAATGGTATTGGGCGGAGTGGAATTGTCGGCAATGGTAACCACTGCATCACTAATGCCCTGAAAAGCGTCGGCAGAACTCACTTCCTGTGTTTTGTACACAAAAACATAAGGATTGTCTTTTGTGGTAATGTGAGCCTCAACGGCATACATATTTACATCTTCGTTGCTTAGTTTCACATCGATTACATCTTCGCAGCTGTTCAGCAAAAAAAAGATGGAAATAAGAAATATCCAGATTTTATTTTTCATGATTAAATTCTTTAAAAGGTGATGTTGTAAGTTACTGCCGGGATAATTGATCCGATAATGGAAAGCCGCACAGCTTCGGTTATATTGGGGTTATCTTCGTTTTCCCTGAAATAGATGGAATAAGCATTCCGGCGGGCATACACATTATAAAAAGATACGTTGAGCGAGCGTTTTACTTTTCGGGTTTCGTTTTTCTTTGAATTATAGGTAAACGATAAATCCAGCCGGTGGTAGTCGGGAATGCGGTTGCCATTCCTGTCTGAGTAGACAAACACGGTGTTTCCCTGTACATCGTATTTTGCTACAGGATACGTAATGGGTGTCCCGGTTGAAAATACCCAGTTGGCCGCCAGCGAAAGTTGTTTGGATACATCGTAATTCATAACCAGCGAGAAATCGTGTGTTCGGTCGTAAGTAGACGGATACGCTTCGCCGTTATTTATCCCCGGGATTTTACGCATTGATTTTGCCCATGTGTAACTGGCCCAGCCTGTAAACCGTCCCTCCTGTTTTTTTATCAGCATTTCCAACCCGTAAGAGTAGCCCGTTCCGGTTAACAGTTCTGTTTCGAGGTCTTCGTTTAAAAACAATTCTGCACCATCTTTATAATCGAGTACATTTTTCATGTCTTTGTAATAAACCTCAACCGAGGTTTCGAACTTGTTGTCGGCAAAATTCCGGAAATACCCGGCAGCTACCTGGTCGGCAATAAGTGGTTTTATGTATTTGCTGGTGGGCAACCAAATGTCGAGCGGAGTAGGAGAGGTGGTGTTTGAAATAAGGTGAAGGTTTTGTACCATGCGATTGTATGATGCTTTAACCGAACTGGTTTCTCCGGTCGTTAATTTAAAAGAGATGCGGGGCTCGGGGTAAATGTAGGCCGAACCAATAAATTCTCCGGAGTCGTATGATTTCTCATCAATTACTTCATCTTCATTTGGGGCATCGGGGTTTTCATATTCCCGAACTTCTCCTTTGCCAATTTGCTGAAAAGCCGACAGGCGTATACCATACTTTACGGTAAGCAAGCGGCCCAGTTTCTGTTCGTTTGATGCGTATATTGCGCCGTCCAAAGCATTGTAGTTGGTCAGCTTCATAGGTTCAAAAAAAGAATTTTCGTTTGCGTCTATATTTCCGGGTTCAAAATGATGCTTGATGAGATTAACCCCGAAATTAATTTTGTTGCTTGAATTCAGGTACCAGTTAAAATCTTCTTTCAGGTTAATATCCTGTATTTTTGAATCCCAGTCGAACTGATCGGCTGAATTTCCGGGAACACCAAGGTCGTAACCATAGTTGGAATATATTACTGAGGTATTGGAGAAAAGCTTGTTTCCAAAAATGTGGTTCCAGCGGGCTGTGCCGGTAACATTTCCCCAACGCATATAAATTGATTCTCCCAGTTTAAAATAATCGTTGCCGGAATAGGCCGAAATATAGAGCCGGTCTTTTTGTGAAAACTGAATGTTGGTTTTCAGGTTTAAATCGTAAAAGTAAAGTTTATTTTCTTTGAGCTCTTCCACGCCCATCATGCGTGCCAAAACGTCGGCATAGGTTCTCCTCCCCGACACAATAAAGCTCCATTTGTCTTTTATAACCGGACCTTCCAGTGTCAGGCGGCTCGAAATATTCCCAATTCCGGCCTGTCCTTTAAAATCGTTGGTGTTTCCGTCTTTCATTCGAATGTCAATAACCGACGAGGCTTTTCCTCCATATTGCGATGGAATGCCACCTTTATAGACTTCAATATCTTTAATGGCATCGGAGTTAAAAACCGAAAAGAATCCCATAAGGTGCGAGGCATTGTAAACCGGGGCTTCGTCTAGAATCATCAGGTTTTCATCGGGGCCGCCGCCTCTTACATACAATCCGGAGCTCCCTTCTCCTCCATTTTGAATACCGGGAAGCAGAGTAATGGTTTTCAGTACGTCTACCTCTCCCATAAACGATGGAAGTTTCTTTACCAGTTTTACCGAAATTTTTTCCATGCTCATGTTTGTACTTTCCACGTTCCTGTCTTTCCTTTCACCGGTAACAACAACATCATCGAGCTGCTTGCTGTCTTCAACCATAGATACATTCAGCGTTTTGTCGTCCTGTAAGTTAATTCGTATGGTTTGGCTTTCATAACCGATGTAGGAAAAAGTGATTTGGTAATTTCCCTGCGGTAGAGTAAGCGAGTAAAATCCGTACTGGTTGGAAGTGATTCCTGTTTGCGTTTCGGGGGAAAAACAGGTGGCGCCTATAAGCGCCTCTCCACTGCCAGCGTCTTTTATATAGCCACTAACAGTGGATTTTTGTGAATATGTCTTTAGAAACAGACATATTAGGGTTAAAATGAAAAAGGTTTTTTTCATGGTACATTGTTTAATTGTTTTCGTAGCATTTCCGTTTATAGACAAACTTTTTTTCAGAGGGTTGCCTGATTTTTAATTTTTTTCAAAATTGATCACATTCTTTTTAGGGGCAAAGCTAATTTCCAGTGAATACATGATTTTTATCGGTGAAAGTTATACTGCCGAAAATAGATAGTGAACCGTTTTCAGTAATTTGATTCTTTCGAGAATGATAGTTTCTGTAATCCGTTGAATTGTAACCGGAAAAGTAAGCAGGGAAGAAGAATGAAATCCGCTGTTTTTCTTTATTTGGTGTTTGTGCTTTGCCTGCTGCAAAAAATGCAGAGAACATCATTTTTTGTAAGAAATTAATGCTTTTCATTTCTGTTTTTTATCGTTTTATGAAATTCATTTTACGATACGTGGACAACTTCACTAAAAAATACCCCTATCTGAAAAAAAGATATTTGAAAAAATTGTGATTTGAGTTTTTATTGGTTGGTTGTTTCTAAGCTCGGGGTTGAATGCATTTTGCTGGCTGTCGTGATTAGAAAGGAACTCAACTCTAGTCCATATTGAGAGAAATGTTTGGTGATTTTTTTTACGTTCCTCACCGGTGATTGGACTGTTTACTTATTCTCTGTTTTATCCTGCATATTAAAATTAATTGAGAAGGTCCACCAATTAAGTATTCTTCCATGTTTGTAAATAACCGGCCAATCGGGAATTGCTTTCTTCTCGTCGACAATCCTTTGACGCTACTCATTTTCCTTTGCTTCAAAAAATTTCAACGGAGTAACATCATTCCCTGTTAGTTTTTTGCTAAATTCTTTCCCATTCTTTTCTGAATAATAAATCAATGAAGCATTCCAGTTTCCTTCAAAACAATCACCTTGGAAATTAATGAGAATCAGCCCTGAATTTTCATCGATTTTGAGATTGATTATTTGAGGATCCCCGCTATTCTTTGCACACTGATAGTATTTGTACTGCTGGTCAAAAATTGAAATTTCAAATGGATAACTAACAGTTTCTGTCAGTAGTACCTTACTGTAATATTTTACGGGTGGTGCCCATTTTAGCAATACAAAGTTTGGAAGGATGGCCGTGTCTGGTTGTGCCAAATTTGCTAATCCTTTATCTCTAATTATTTTGTTCTTGTTTTTTGAGTATTCTGTTCTTAAGCTCCAGTTTGAGATTATTTCAAGAGAATCGTTGTCAATACTATATGTGTATAATTCTGTTTGGCAGTCACATTCAGACCAGTTTGTTCGTGTAAAAAATATTGAATTTGTATGGCTGTTAAATCCTAGGATATCAATTTTAATTGGCCCCATTACGGTAGAGAATCCGGTTGAATAGTGGAAGCAAAATAAGAAAGTAAATACAAGTATTTTTATTTCAGGTTTAAAGGTCATTTTTGTTTGTACTAGTGTCATGTCAAGTTAATATTGACGGATAAAGTCTTTTTAGTTTTACCCGTGAATCTTTTGTAGTAAACTGCCAATTTATTTTGGCTGTTTTATTGTTCCGGTGGTTTTGCCACGCATTTGTTTCTGAGATGATTTCTTCCATATTATCAATTCGCCTGTTAAGGCACTGTTTATTCAATACATTCAACTCAATTTCTGCCATATTTAACCAGCTCCCATGTTTCGGAGTATATACAAACTCAAACCTGTCCCAAATTCTTTTTGCTTCTTCAGGTTCAAACGTTTCGTAAAGAGCACCTGGCGAATGGGTTTTAAAATTATCCATGACCAATGTGATTTTTTCTGCATCAGGATAATCTACATCCGCTATTTCTTTTATCAAAGTTGCCCAATCAGTTTTTGTTTTTCTTTCTGTCACTTTAACGCGTCGTTTGCCGCTCAATGGCTCGTTTACCATAAATATATTGCATGTGCCTTTCCGTATGTATTCGTAATCACAACGTTTTTCCTTTCCTGGCTCCATTGGCATGCCTGTCCTTGTTTCGCCAATTAGTTGTTTGGGCGATTCGTCCATGCAGACTACAGGTTTCGATTCGTCATAAGGCCTTTTGTAAACATCCAGAGCCTTTTCCATACTGGCAACAAATTCGCTGTCAGACCCGGGAGGGATTACCCAACCTTTAACTTTCCAGGGTTTTAAGTCGTTTTTTTTAAACGGAACGAACCGTTTCATATGATATCGAATCAACAATTTGTAATTCAACCACTTTGTCTGCCAACAACCTGAGCGACCACCTTGAAAATCCTTCAGGCGGTTCACTGCAACTTAAAGCGATTAAACGGGCTTCAAAATCACCGTCTGCTTTCCTCTCGTATTCCCTGGTGGATGGCTTCCGTTCAAGTACAGCATCAAACCCTTCCTCTATGAAGCGTTTCTTTATGCGGTCGATTGTACGCATCCCAACTTTCAGAATTTTACTAATCTCTGTATTGGTTACTTTATCTGAGTATGCTCCTTCATCACAATTTAAAAGAACGTAGGCGTTACGAAAACGTTGAGAAGTATGTTTGCCTTTATGGATGATTGACTCTAATTCTTCTCGCTCCTCTTTTGTTAAAGTTACTTTGTACTTTTCCATAGCTGTTTTTTGTGAAAGTACAAAATATTTACGTCATTTCATAATTGACATGACACTAGATAATATTACTGAGTTAGCGAATAACTACAAAAGTATAATCCAAGATAGAAATTTAATTGTTATTATTGGTGTAATTACGGGATTTTCAAGAGGGAAAACATTTAATCGAAAAGACAATAGAAGATATTGGAATTCCCATCAAGATTGTAATTCCTGACCCATTAGATAAGAGTGACAAAGCATTTAATAACGAATCATTAATTTTCAATAAGCCAATTGAACGCGACAAAACAAGAAAAATATGCTATAATATTGGTTTAACACTCGAAAAGAAGCATCCATTAGGATTTGACGATTGCCAAGCAGTTGTTGTATTTCCAAATACCTGTCCTAATAATAGTTTGCCCGTACTATGGAAAAAAACAAAAACGTGGAATCCTATATTTCAAAGAGGATAAAGCACAAACTATAATAATTTGCATTAAATAAGAACTGAACAGCAAATTATAGAAAACAAAATTATTCTTTTTGAATGGATTTACCATAAAGTCAAAATCAGATTACATTAGCTACTCTATTATTAGCAGGTATAATTTCTTTAGTTACTGTCTTATAGCATTTTAGCGACAAATTTACCCAATAAAATTTTTGGTGTACAATTCATATCCGGTTATTGATTTTACCAGTTCGGGTGTGAGTTGATGTACCATGTGAGTTATTTTGTCCTGTAAAGCTTTGGTTGATTCGAAAAATTTCATTGCCACCCTGTCTTTCATCCACTGCCACACCTTTTCTGCCGGGTTGAGTTCCGGGGAATAGGCAGGAATCCGCACCAGCCTGATATTTTCCGGGATGGTTATATTCTGGCAGGAATGAAATCCGGCATTGTCAATAACCATTAACTTAAGTTCTTTTGGCCTGTTTCGGCTAAAATCTTTCAGGAAAGCTTCAAAAATAGCGTTGTCCACTTTCGGTGTTTCCCAGTAAAAGGCATCCCCGGTGACAGGAGAAAAGCAACCCCAAAGCCATAACCACTTGTAACTGTGCTGGAACCTGCCTACAGGCCTTATCCCTCTTGATACGAGTACCCGCTTTTGTCTGGTCATTAAACCGAAGCGGCTTTCATCCTGGAAATAAATGTTTATGGACTCATACTTATTTTTATCCAGACTGTTTCTAAACCCCTCAATCAACCCTGGTAGTTTTTTTAAAGGCTTCAACAGCCTGCTCGTCCTTCCTGTGATGTGATTTTCGTGCAATTTTTAGCCTTGAATTTAATCGGGAACGGCAATATTTATATATCACATGGTAAGGGATTTCTTTCCCAAACTCCGATTTTGCCCAATGGCATAGTTCCACATAACTGGTTATATCTGTTGATGCATCCTGCAATTTTCTGGCAATGCCCTGTTTTTCATTATCTGAAAGCTTGTCTTTGCGTTTGCCTCGGCTTGATACCGTCAGGTACCCATCGATGCCTTTCTCCTGGTACATTTGTAGCCAGTTATAAATGGTCTTACGCCCACGTTTTAACTTCTTCGATAATTCATAAGTGTAACGTACCTTGCCTTGTTTTATCAGTAATAATGCTTTCACCCTGCCTTGCTGTAAAAGCTTGTCTTGTTTGCGGAGAAGGTACATCAGGTGTTCCTCGCTTTCCTTGATGGTGATGTCGATTGTTTTTGCCATGATGTCAAGTTAATAATTATTGGGTAAATTAACAAGAAATATGGTATTAGTATGAATTAGCATTAATGTTGGTCGATAAGGACCTTTTATTTCACTAGACTGACCATAATAGAACTGTCTTTGTTCTGGCATTTCTCTTCCTAAAACTTGAGGATAATGCCCTTCTGAATATGGTTTCTTATATCCCACCTGTTCTGTAACTTGGGTTCGACTTGAAGATGTTTCAATTTTACCAGATGGTTCATAATCCTCAGTAGTATAGCTATCAGTAACAGTTGTTTTTTGGATTATTTTTTCATATCCCATATTGTCCATAAAAATTCCTGCTCCTTCAGATGTCATATAGAACTGGTCAAAACCATTATCCGCAAGAACTCCACTAACATTCAATTCATCTGTATCAAACATACCGTCTTCTCTAATGTGTTCAAAATTGTCCATTGTGAAGGAGCTTTTGAAACGCCTGGAAGATATTGAAAGCCTTACCCAGGATGATAAGGATAAAATCTATTATTTCATTGATATGGCTGTCCGGGATGCCAAAGCCCGGTATGCTTACGGAAGTTGAAGTATTTCAACTATTTATAGACAATAAAGCCCGGCACTGCCGGGCTTTTTGCTATTTTTGAAAGCATTCTAAAAAATAGTCATACTTGTCGAAATCAAAGGTAAAATCTACTTTTTCCTGTAGCTTCAATGAAAGTTTCTCATCTATTTCGTAAACATCATACAGAAGAGGATCTTTTTCTGGCGGATTAAATAATAATTTTAAAAAATCCAAATCCAAATTATCAATATTAAAATCCCCAATATGGTTTTCACCTTTTTTATCATAAAATGATATATATCTTTTTATTTCCATTTTCTTATTTTTTTGTACTTCGACCTTTTTTCTTCGGTTTTACCCTTTTACCACTATCAGGATCATAAGCTCCTTTGTGATTTTTACCAGTTTTATCATAAACTTCAACTTCACCGTGTTGAGAATCCCATTCTGCAATATCTCCATTAGGTAATCGCCAGCGAGCTCTTCCGCCTTTAGGTTTTACTCTTACAGCACCAGGAAAACCGGGTAAATCTGTTGGGGCAGGTTTATATGTTTTCTTATAATCAGGTGTGTCGCCTGGGATGTTCAGGAAAATGGATACTGTCCCAAGAGCTCGTACGACACCAGTACTAACAACTCTTCCAGTTGTAATATACCAAGGAATTGCAGGTATATATAGATTTGCTTGTTCCGTATTGCCGTCTTCTGAAGAATTATTTTGAGTATTGTCAGCGGTCTCACTCGATGGATTGTCATCATCATTATTATTATCTGGAGCCACGACAACTTCGTCTAAATCGACATGAGGAAGTCCATCCGGATTAACACTCAATGTATCCATCCCCATGGGGTCAATAAATCGCATAGGGTTGTTAAAACAGTAGTGATATAGGGTTGCTTCGGGATGGTAATCGGCCATTGGATCCACTGAATGGAACCGTCCCAGTTGTGGGTCATAAAACCTGGCCCCGTAATCATACCAGTCCAATCACACCACCGTTATAACAAAATAAATCAGAGAACTTTTTTACTTAATTTACTACGATTTTCATTCATCGTAACAATATTGTCAAAATTTAATTCCACTATGACGGGAGAAACCTTAAGGCTGCTTTTTTCAAAGAACAAATTGTTTGATATTTCATTTCTCATGAAATAAAATAACCATGTTAAAATCAAAAATATTTTTTTTACTAAAACAATCATATCACCTATAAAAGCCCGGAACTTCCGGGCCTTTATATTTTAAAGTCTTATGTTAAATCCTTTTGTTTATTTACAACCTGCTTCTTAGTAAAATCACTGTAAATACCTCTTTGTCTGTATTGTAAATGCTCATTTATCAGTCTTTTTGCTTCTTTTATATTTTGTAGTTCTACATGACTTAATGCTATGCGATAACGTGAATCATTTACAATTGATTTTGCCCATTTCATCCCCTCTCCATAGTCTCCATAAGCAATTTTATTGATGTCCATATTTATAATTTTATTCCATTGTCTTATCGCTTCCTCATTCTTTTCAAGAGCGGACAATGCACATGCATAGTCATAAATAACTAAGGCATCATTAGGTTCTATTTTCATTGCCTGAGTTGCATACTCCAGAGAATCTTCAAAGTGTTCTGTATTATAACAAACTTTTGCTAATGAGGTAATTAAAAAATATTCTTGAGGGAATATAATTATCTCTTTTTCAAGCAACTCTCTTGCCTCATTCCATTTGTCCTTTTCAAATAAGCCATTAAGATTATTCGAAAAATTCTCTTTGTATTTTTCATTAAGAATTTGCATAGAATTATCGTTTATTGGGATTTTTTTCTTTTTTGTATTTTCTGTTTTTATTTCCTCTCTTAGTATTTCTTGCTTGTCCTGTTTCTTGTCCTGACCTTGTTTTGGAGTGTTTGTTCCAAGTTGATTTTCTCTTGTTTTTAGTATGCTCTGCAGACATTTTATAAACAATCCAAGCACCTGTTGCAACGATGCCTCCAACGATAACTTCACCTACAGCAACAATATCAGCAGGACCAGGTACTGGAGAATCAAGTTGACTCGTTATAGCCGCTGCTCCTAAAGTAGTAGCCATAATTTTTTTCGCTGGATTTTCTTTAACCTCTTCTGTAATTTCAGATTCAGGTAATTCCCCATTTTCATCGTCAGTATTATTGTCATCCGGTGTAACTACTATTTCATCAGTGCTAGCAGTAACGTTTCTTCCATCATCAAATAATACGACATCATCCTTTTTGACAGGAACATTGCTATTAACATTAACAGTATCCATTCCAAAAGGATCAACATATAACATAGGATTATCGAGAGTATAATTATACGGAGTAAAATCAAAATGATTCTCAGCCAACGGATCAACAGAATGAAACCTTCCCAGTTGCGGGTCATAAAACCGTGCGCCATAATCGTACAACTTTACGCCTCAAAAACAACATTTCAAACAACTTCTAACTGCACCAAAAACAGTCTTTAAAAGAACGTTTACTGCTCTTAAAAGTAACAACTTTTTTCTTTTAATTGAACCGGTTTAAATTGAGTTTTTCAATTAATTCAGTTAAAAGAAAAAGCTGGCAGGGTGGACTTCCAATAACAAAACCCACCTGCTCCACAAAAAAGGTCAATAACCGATTTCACTTTTTGAACAGTTTGATAATATCAGTAATTGGCAACCGTGGCAAAACTTCCTTAAAAAAGCCTGTTATTTCCCTGATTTTCGTGCGTGGGATAAATGCCAAAACGATTATCACAACGACAATCCAGACTAAAAAATATAATGTTACTCTTTCCATATTCTAATATATCTTTCATCTAAAATATAAATGCAATTACATTTTTCTTCCTGAATGTAGTCATGAAAAAGCCAACCGAAAAAGAACAGTCCAACCCTTGGACACTTTTGTCTAACCCTTGCACTTTCCCGCCCTGATTGCAGCACATTGTTTTGTTTGCTTTTTGGGTGGGTGGATTTTAAGGTAAAAGCAAAAAATCAAAGAGCTGCAACCGCCATCGCACAGCCGGACAATCCCAAGCTATTGTAACATAACACCATCTTATAAAACAGCCGCCGGTACCAATCGCACTGATTCCAAAGCTGTCTTATAAGGGCATTATGTGTAAATAGCCACACAAAGCCAACACACGGCCATTAAAATAGAATAACTTTCCCCTGCCCTAAATCCCGGACAAAAGTTATTTCCATTTTAACAGCCCATTACCATCATCATGGGTGTTTCAAATTTTCAATTAAAAGAAAAAAATACTGTGCCGTTTCTTGTATCGGAGGGGGGGGCGGGAGATTAATCTGGACGTTTTTTCGGGTCTTTCCGATTGTCCCAAAATGTTAAGAGTATAATTTCTTTTTCCCGTGGTTTTATCTTGTAAAATAGACTATTATGCTTTGTAATAAATCCTTTGCGTACATTCTTTTTCTTTGTGGATTCAACAAACATCTGTGGATTTTTACTTATGCTTTCAATAACAGAGTCTGTTTGGTCAATAAAATTATTGACTTCTTTTACTCCCCAGCTTTCATAGATGTATTCCAAAATTTTATTGAAGTCGGATTTTGCCCTTGGGGTCCAGTTTATCTCCATGTTTATACATGATATTTAGCCCTTGCTTCTTTTATTACATCCTGATGTGGGATAAGCTCGCCATTATCTGCTTGTTTTAATGCTATATCAATAGACTCTTGTACTGTTTCAGGTATTTCCTCCCACCAATCAACCTCTTTTTCTTGTTTAAGTAATTGACTGACTTTATCTAATAATGCTGGCTTGTCTGTATTCAATATTAACTGAACTAATTCCAGCTTTTTTGTTTGTACATTCATAACTTCCATTGTTTGTATCTCCTACAAATTTAACGATTAATATTCATATTTGGTTTTTGCTTAGCGGATGGAACTTCTCCAATTTCTTCTGCAGGTTATCCAGGTGGTTTAGCTGGTACCTTTCGGTAGAACTTACATATTTATGCCCGGCAAAATATTGCACCTGCCTCAGGTTGTATTCTTTCAGCCAGTAGGTGATTACACTTGCCCGGATTTGTTTCGGGCTTAAAATATCCGGATTGCTTTTCCTGATATTCCGGAACATGTGCAGCAAACTGTTTTTGATGTTTTCACTCCCGTTGATACTGATAAAAAGCTGTTCCCGGAGTTTGGCCATATCGATTTGATTAGGCTTTCTTGCCGGTTTCGGGGCTGATATTTCAGATAAGATTTTAGGCCGGGTTTTATTTAAATACTCATACAGTTCCAGTATTTGCTTAGGTTTTAATTCCAGTGTCCGGCTGTTCCTTCTCCGGCTTCCGGGGATATGGATTTTTCCTGCTTTCAGTTTTACATGGCTTACCTCCAGTTGTTTCAATTCTTCGGTAGTTACACCCTGGTAAACCAGCAACCCTAAAATTACCTTGTTCCTTTTTGTCCGGGTATCATTTGCCGGAGCTTGTCCGGCTTCTGACGGATATTCATGATAAAGCTGTTCCAGCCTTTTAAAACTGACAATACCGGACGGCAGTTTCTTCCCGACACCTTTTAGGAACAACCCGGCAGCAGGATTGGTAATTCCGGCATTTTCTTTTTTCAGATATTCGTAATAAGCCCGGACACTGCACAGTTTCCGGTTGATGTGCCGTTTGCTTTTCCCTTCCAGGTGGCAATAGTCGATAAAGTTCAAAATATCATTGTACCGGGTTTCTTCCGGCACCAGGTTTTCTGCTTCCAGCCAGGTTAAAAAATAACCAGCGTAATTTGATTTCTGACGGATGGTATTTTCGCTGTTGCCCGACTCCTGCAGGCAGGTTTTGAAGCCTTTTAACCGGATTTGTATTTCCCGGTTGAACTCGTAGGTTTTAGGTTTACTCATGACTCAGGTGGGTGTAAATTTGCGTACTTTCCAAACTGCTGTGGCCAAGGAACCGGCTGACTTCTTCCAGCGACATACCGGATTGTAAAAGGTGCGTGGCGATGGAATGCCGCAAGGTGTGCAACCCGGTCTCCTTATCGATTTTAGCGGCTTCGGTTAATTTGTGTATGCGGGTTATCAAAGCATTCCCGCCAAGCCGTTTTACCTGCATGCTTAAAAAGAAAGCTTCCTGCCGGACATTCTTAAAACTTAAAATCTTTGCCCTGGACACATAGATATAATTTTCCAAATCTTCCCGGGTGGTTTCGGTCATCGGGACATAACGCTCTTTGTAGTATTTGCCTTTGCGTACATAAACCAGTTTTTCACGCAGCAAAACATCATCGAGGTTCAGCGCCTGGCCTTCGCTCCTTCGCAAACCACAACCATAATAAATCCCAAGGATGGCCCGGTCGCGGATTCCCAAAACATCGTTCCCGCAGGCTTTGTAGAGCGCACCAACTTCTGCACGGGTCAGGATGGCATGTTTTTGTACCTGTTCTGCCTGTGGCCGGATATCGATTTCAAAAGTGGCTTTTTCAGTTACCTGCAGATAGCGGCCAAACCTTTTTAAGGCGTTAATATTACTGGTGATGTAATTCAGGGAAAGGCTACCGGGCTTGCGTTTGTTTCTTCGGTTTTGTAAATAGTTGTGGTAATTGTCGAGCGTTTCCTTGTTGATTGTTCCGAGGTTGTTGAGATTGTTTTCATCGAGCCAGGCGGCAAAATCCCGGAGATAGTTTACCGATGCCAAAACCGTGCTTTCTGCATAACCCAGGGTTTGCAGCCACTTTTCAAAACTTTCTGCCAGTACGCCGTTTATTTCCATTACGATGATTTTTTGTTTACCCCTGCCTTGCATTTCAGTAACCCGCTAAACCATCGGGCTTAACTCGCTGTTTTTCTTTACGTTGAGTAGTTTTTCCTCCATTTTAGACCACTGGTAACTCACTGAACCACTGAGTTTATTTTTCAGGTCGTCCAAAACCTTGTCAAGTGCTGTGGTGATGCCACTTTCCAGTTGTTTGTAATCGTCTTTTTTCTCCACTTCATATTCCAGCCCGCTCTTGTAACGGTTGCCGCCTACGACCCGGATAAAGTTGTACCGGAGTAAATCGTTCAGGTAACGTTTTACCTTGCTGGGGTGCAGCCGGAAAATGTCCCGGATTTCCTTGGCGTAAAAACTGTTTTTACCTGTGGTTTCCAGCCAGCCTTTTAGCAGTTCAAAAAACTGGCGTTCTGCCTTGGGCAGTTCATCGGCTTTGGCCAAAAGCACATCTTTTAAAAGGATGTTTGCCCATTCAATGTCTTCCAATGTGGTTTCGATATAGCTTTCCCCGGTTGCCGGGTCGGTTTTGACTTCCCGCTGATATTGGTGGTAAAAGGTGATGGTCTCAATAAAGGCCAGGTAATGGCTGTTTGTCCGCAGCGGTTTAAAAACATGCTCCGGGATAACCAGGTATTCAGCATAAGGGTTTCTTACTTTTACCGGTTTCAGTACCGTTTGCATGTCCTTAAAAAACTCGATTAACTGCTGTTCCTCTTTGGTGGCAATCTTTCCGGCAGATAGTTTTCGCTGATAATTCATAATCTGTTCTTTGTGGTTCTTGCTGCTGTCTAGGTAAATCAGAAGGCTCCTATTGGCATTGTCCTCGTAAAGTTTTTCACGGGTGGTAGTTCCGGCCAGGCAAATCGGGCCTTCTACTTTCAGGGTGATGGTTTTCAGGTTGCCTTTGCTGTCTTTAATGGGGATGGTCTTGGATATTTTACGTTTGCTTTGTAGTTCCCGAAGCGGGTAAAGCACGTTCTCCGCCCCGTCCATGTCCTCGATTAATACCAGCTTGTTTTTTAGTTCCTGCTGACCGAAGTAGTAAAAGGCGTTTTCTGAGAGGATGGTAATTTCCAGTTTGTGGTGTTCCGGTATCAGTGCGCTTATTTTTTCCTGCAGGTAGGTTTTGCCCGTTCCCGATGCGCCTAAACTGATAATATGCAAAGGCTGTTCCCGCAGCCTTGAGGTAAATACCAGGTACATCAAAAGCCGGTTATTTTCTTCGCCTATCATCCCGGTTTTGCCGATGTCGTTGTTTGTGCGTTCCATCAGTTTCGGGCTGCTTAAATAGCGGATGGCTTTGCGTTTCTGGGTCTCGGTGAGTTGCCGTTCCTGCGGGCGTTTTTCTTTCCGGCTTTCAATTTTGGCAAGCCTGTATTTTTCGATTTGGTCGGTCAATTCTGCCAGTGCTGTGCGCAAAACAGTCGTACCGGTTTCCAGTTGTTCGCTGGCTTTATTGATAAACTTTTCCAAATAATCGCTGTGGTAAAGGTCGATGGTGTGCCGGATGGAATGCAGCGGGTTGGTACTGTCTGTCCTGGTTATTTTGATGGTTGCCCGGAGCCTGTCCAGTTGCTGCAGGTTTATACCGCCCAACAAAATGATTTGGAGTTCAGGTGTGGTGTAGGTGATAAATTCAGGGTTCGAGGTGTTCAGCCTGCCTTCTATTTCCAGTGGTATTTCAGGAGGTTCAACTTCAGTTTCTTCCGATAAAAGAAAAAGCTTGCGTTCGTCGATTAGTTGTAAAATGGCATCTTTATCGTAATTCAGAAACAGGCTGTTGATGTCTTCGCCTTCCGGGGTTTCAACGGCTGAGAGTTTTACGCCGGGCAGCTCGTTAAACAACTCTTCCCGGTACTTTTCTACGGCTTCGGTTCCGGCTGTGTCGCCATCGAAAAAGAAAACCAGTTCTTCCAGGTTCGGAAGTTCTTTGATGGCCTGTAAAATTTCTGTTGTCAGGCCGTTTACACCGTAACAGGAAAGGGTTTCAAAATGGGTAGTGACTTCCGGTATTTGTAAAAGTGTGGCTGCATCGACAATTGCCTCTGTTAAAATGAGCCTGGCTGTTTCCGGTCTGGGATAACCGGGATAAAGCCCGGTGCGGTTCTTTAAATAAAAGTGTTTTGCATTTTTATTGTCAGTAATGCTCCGGCCATAAATACCAGCGATTTGGTTTTGCCTGTTTTTTAGCGGGAAGATAATGCAGTCTTTGGCAAAGGGTGTATAAGTTTTTCCTTTGGCTTTTGGGATGTTGCCGCCGTAAGGGATTAACAAGCCTGCATCGATACAGTCCTGCTGGTCTTTGTCACTCAGTTTGCCCCGGTGGTGGAACTGGCCGGAGTTGTAACCGGCTTCCAAAAGTTTGTAATCTAATCCTCTTTCTTGTAAGTATTCTTTGGGTTTTATGGCAACGCCACTGTTTAGACCGTTTTGGAAGTAGGAAAAGATTTTGGTTAAGATTTCGGTGTGGCTTTGCATTGGCTGGCTTTTGGGTTTGTTGTTGATTGGTTGGATTTGCCCGCAAAGTTCCGCCGCTTTTACCAGTGCCTGGTGTTTGTTCAGGTTTTCTTTTCGCTGGATAAACTCGATTGCATCGCCATTGGCATTGCAGCCAAAACAGTTAAAAGTGTTGGTTTCGGTGTAGACTTTCAAGCTGGGCTGGTCGTCTTCGTGAAAGGGGCATTTTAGCATTTGGTGTTTGTCGGGTTCGAGGTTGTAATGGTTCAATACTGTGAGGATGCTTAAACGTTGTTTTATCTCCCGGATTTCCATGTTGATAACTTTTTGTAATGCTTATTCGCACACAATATTACCAATCCTCTTTATTTGAACAAAATCGAAGCTCGTGATTTTATGAACATGAGCATCAAGTTTATTGCCCAAAGCGTGCAATTGCGCTATATTTGCAATGTTGATAAATGATTTAATCTTGATATCATGAGTTTTGCACAGCGGTTAAAAAAGGCACGCACGGACAGGGGGCTTTCGCAAACTGACCTCGCGAAGTCGGTTGGGATACATTATACCCAAGTGGGCAGGTACGAGAAAAAGGGCGCACAGCCTTCAGCCGATGTGTTGGCAAAGCTGGCGAACGCACTGGGCGTTTCTTCCGATTACCTCACAAACGGTACTTCTGATGACCTTGCAGAAAGTTCTTTAACCGATAAAGAACTACTGAACCAGTTTAAGAGCATTGAAAAACTGCCCGAAGCGGATAAAAACGTAGTGAAGGTTTTCCTTGATGCATTTATTACCAAAAAGAAACTGAAACAGTTGGTTCTATAAAACAAGGGAAGCCCGGCAATGCCGGGCTTCTTCAATTTTCTATTTCTTAAGAGTTCTTTTTGCAAAATAAGGTACAGATTGCAAATCCGCACCAACAGGGGGAAACGCTTCGTAGGCAATGTAATCCTGCTGGCTCATTACCAGCCCGTACGGGGGGATACATCCTGATTAGAGTTTAAATAGTTTTGAAGTTGTGTTTTTTAAAATAGCAAAAAACAATATCCTAAATCTCTCTGGAAAAATGCTATTTAGGATAACCCACAAACCAAAAACTAAAGAGAGAATCAAAAAATATTTATGACTAAAAAAGCCTATCTTAAATAAAAATAGGTTGAAAATACCAATTGATGCAAACATTAATACCTTATTTACAAAAGCATATCTATCATAGATAATATCTTCTAATTCGTCTTTGCGTCTTAATACTTCCTTATCTGCTCCATATATTAAATATTTGTTTGTATAGGCATATTCATGTATTACCTTGTTAGTTCTAAAGAAAATTTCAATTTTCAAATCATAAAAAGTGATAATATCATCAAGAAAATCATCATCTATACTTTTCCCTGAGCTTATTTCTTTTAGTAAAAATTTCATACTGGCATTTACATAAAATAAGGCTTTTTTATGTTCTCCTAATTCAATATAACTAACAGATAATATTTCTGCAATTTGTGAAGATGTCTCATTGCTAGTGAAATCTAAATCTTCCTGATTATTATTCCAATAATCAGTAATTTCACGGTACTTGTTTTTGTGGTATAATTCTTCAAGAACTGATAGCTTCTGCTTTACATTCATATGTAAAAATATTTATAATACTGTAACCTGTTATCTAGTTTCGTCATCAGTCTCTGGTTTTGGTTTTGGTTTTGGCATCTGCTCTGGCTCTGGATCCGGTGCAACCTCTGGTTCTGGTTCATATGTTGGGTTGGGCATTGTTGCTGGCTCTGGCTTCTCAAAGTATGGTAGAATAAATTCTCTTATTATGGTCCATGTATCAAAAGCTCCTGTAGCATAAAGTAAGGCTATTGTTCCTGGCCCTAGATTTCGATTAGGTTTACCATTTCGCTTTTTTTCTTGTTCATTTGTTGTGTTAGTTGTCCGTTGCCTTGAGAATTCCCTGCTTTTTGTAGTGCTTCTAATCTTAGGCTTTCCCATTAAATCTTGCATTCCTTGACTCCACCCTAATGAACCATCAGCCGTTTTTTGCAGAATAATTCCGGTGGTGATAACTCCGGCAGAAATCAATGCTAAATCAGCAACGGTAAGAACAACCCCTCCCAATATAATAGGATTTTCTCCATTTTTATCGATAAATTTAATAGGATTATTTGCTGCATATGCGTATGGAGATTGGAAATAGTAATCAGTTGCTTTGGGGTCGACAGTGTGGAACCTGCCCAGTTGCGGGTCATAAAACCTTGCTCCGTAATCGTACAAGTCCAAACCATAATCCTCCTGCAGCTCTTTCCCGTTATACAGGTATTTGGTCGCGGAAACATCACTTTTGTACCATTTGGCCATCTCCATACCAAACGGGTAATAGTCCTTGTACTGCAAGGGGACTGCCCTTACTGTGTCAACTCCAAACGATACACGGGTGTTGCCCAAATGGTCTTTAACATCGTATTCATATTCCCACTCCCCTCCATTATCTACAACACGTCCTTCTCCGGTTAATACAACCACCCTGCCATCCATCTTTAGAACGCTCCCCTGGTAGTAGCTCTGCGAACTACCCGCTGTCTTTTTCAGCTTTACCCCAGAGGCATCGTAAAGATAGTTAATTGTCCCCTGGCTTGCAACAACCTGCTGTGGAAGGTTTAAATAATTGTAATGGATAGTGCCTTTCCCGGGAACTGTCGTCGCATTTCCATTTTTATCATATACATAACTCCCCGTTACCGGCTTGTACTCCAAATCGTGCGAACTGCCAACCCCATTATCGGTCACCGAACTGAGACGGTTGCTGTTCGCCGGGTAGTTATAAACCAAAGCATCCATGCTTCCATAAGAAGGAGAACCTGCATTACTCGCATGAAGGTTGCCCTGGCGTGACAGCTGCCTGATATTGCCGTTCAAATCATAACCATAACGGGTATCAAAATTACCACTGTGGACTATGCTTCCACTAAAAAAATCTGTTTCTGAGTAATTTGCACTGTCCAGCCGGTTCAGTCCGTCGTAAGTGAAATCATACTGTTCACGGTTCACCGGGACCACCCGGCCATCATCGTCCAACAATGTGTTTCGCCACGCCATCCTGCTGATACTCCCGTTCCCGTAATAATCAAGGGACTGGGCATACAACTTGCGCAGGGTGGTATCTTCAAAATTATTGATACTCTTGAGCCATCCACGTACATCGTACATGTAATCTATATCCTGGACATAACTGGTATCATTGGACATATGCAATTTTTTTAGCATTAACTGGCCCAGCTCATTATAATCCATCGAAGCCAGTACTACCCGCCCGTTACGGCTATCATTTTCAATTTCCTGTTCTACCTTCTCCAGTCGGCCCGCATGGTCATAGGTATAATAACGGGTGAATGCCTGCGAAGCCTCCCCGCTGTAGACTTCGCGGCTTGTTATCACATTCCCTGCAAAATCATAGGTATTCTCAACCGTAACCCCAATCGGTCCGCCGGTAGTCGTACGCTGGATGACCCGGTATTTATCATCATAAAAAAGATATGTATCCTGGTAGCCACTTCCATCCAGCAACCGGGACTTCTGGTGTGTTACCTGCCCTTTTACTTCTTCGTTCAGCATGGAAAGGGTACACATATTTTCAGACGGGTATTCATCATAAAACGTCTGGGTAAGCACATCACCAAAAGCGGAGTTTGCAGGAAAGTTAATACCCGTATCAAAGGCAGTCTGCAATGCTGCATGATTCCCGGAAATTGTAACCCACCCTGTTTCCGATGGACGGTTAAACATTTCATACTTTGTATAAACCACTGGTTGCTGTTTTCCCTGCGGACATTCCCATCCTGGACCAGGACCAGCCGGTCGCGGGTATCATATACCATGAGCACCGGATCGACGCCAGGAAGTTGTTTCTCTACCATACGTTTCCATTTATCATAGTCGTAATAGTAACATAACCCGGTTACTACGCCACTGCTTTTTGCCAGTACTGTAGAGGTAGACAATGTGGCTGAAGCAAGGGGAGGGAAAACATATCGTAACAAGCCAAAATCATCATATGCATAATAGGTACGGGCTCCCGCTGACTCCTTAAGCACAACCTGTCCCTGTTTATCCTTGTATTCCACGGTTATATTGCCCACAGGATCTGTGGTCGTTGTTTTAGTTCCCCTGGACCATAATAACTGTTGCACTCCATCTGCCCATTGTCAGTTACATCCAATCGTAAAACATCGTTCCCTTGGTTGGTACCATAAGAATACCCTGTTGTGTCACCGGCAGGGTCAACCTCTGAATATAATACTCCCCATAATTTAGCCAACAAGTTAAATGATAATTTTAAATAAACTTGTTGAAATGAAAAAGAGAAAAAAGTACACGTCAGGTTTCAAAACCAAAGTAGTTTTGGAAGCTTTACAAGAACGGGAAACCATTCAGGAGATGGCCAGGAAATATGACTTGCATCCCACGCAGATTTCTAACTGGAAGAGCCAGTTTTTATCAGAAGCATCGGGAGTATTCGAAAAAGGAGTAACAAAGAGTGATGAAGAGAAAGAAAAGGCAGAGCTGTTTAAGAAAGTTGGTCAACTGCAAATGGAGGTTGATTTCTTAAAAAAAGTATTGGGGAAATAGAAAGACAGTCAAGGCTTCAAAAAGTAGACAAAAGCGAAAAAATGAGCGTAAAACGCCAATGTGAACTTTTAGAAGTTTGCCGTAGTAGCTTCTACTATGTTCCCCGCCAGGAAGGTTCCGACAACCATGGAACTGATGAAGCTAATAGATAAACAATACATGGAAACACCCTTTTTGGAGTTCTTCGGATGACAGAATATTTGCGTGAACTTGGGCACCGGGTAAATCCTAAACGCATACGACGTTTGTACCGGTTGATGGATTTACATGCTATTGGTCCGCGTCTCAATACGAGCAAGCCACACAAAGGCGAAGGGCATACCATATTCCCGTATTTGTTACGCAACCTGGAAATTACCCGTCCCAACCATGTTTGGGCAATGGATATTACCTATGTGTCAGTGGGCAATGGCTATATGTATCTTGTAGCCATTATCGACCTCTACAGCCGTTTTATTGTTGGCTGGTCCCTTTCTAACACAATGACAGCTGATTGGTGCAAAGAATGTCTAGAAGTGGCTGTAAACAGTTTTGGAAAGCCAGAAATCCTGAATACTGACCAGGGCAGCCAGTTTTCATCTCCAAAGTTTACTGGTTTTGTTCTTGGAGAAGATATCCGTTTTAGCATGGACGGGAAAGGCCGGGCGATTGATAATATTTTTATTGAGAGGTTTTGGAGGAATATCTAATGAATTATTAATTTTTTTGTAAAATACCCTACACATCAAATCTCTAACTTGCCCCACAAATATTTTTGTAATGAAATGCACCGATAGCAATGATGTCAATTTGATTTCCAAAATAAGTAAAGGTGATAAAAAAGCATTTGATTTTTTATAAGAAAAAATATGTTAATCATTTCATGATTTGATAGTTATGTGTTTGGATACTCTAAGTTTTGAATTGATTTTTATAATCACATGTAAATATTTTACTTTTGTTCTCAATGGATATTACTAAAAATAAAGAACATTCACGAAATAAACTTTTGTTTAACGATGAAAGAATGTTCGAATTTATCTTTAAGGCATATTTCCTTCGCTTAATGGCTTTTGCTATTAAGTATATTCCTGATAGAACTGAAGCTGAGGATATTATTCAAGAAGCTTTTTTTAAAGTCTGGATGAAAAGGGATGAAATTGAAGAAAGTACATTTCAATCATATTTATTTACTTTAGTACGAAACGCTTGCATAAACCACATAAAACATCAAAAAGTTGTAAATGATTATAATTTTGAGTTGGAGAACAAAATAAAGGGAGAAGGGCTTTACTATGCTGATTTTTTTAGCGATCCTTATCATCTGACAGTTTTTAACGAAATCCAAAATGAAATTGAAACTGTTATGAATAACCTTCCCGAACAAACCAGGAAAGTTTTTCTGCTTTCTCGTTTTGAAGGATTTAAAAATTCCGAAATCGCTAAAAAACTAAATGTTTCATTAAGGACAGTAGAAAAACATAACACCAGGGCACTTCAAAAATTAAAGACACATTTTGCGTCAAATTACCTTGTAGCTATAGCTGTCATAAATATTATTAAAGATTTATAAAACCAATTTTTGTTGCAGGGGGGACGGTATTTAATTTCATAATTGTATTACATTATAGAAGGATCAATTATGAATAATGATTTCCACGGTAAACAAAAAGTATTTCAAAAGTATCTTCAGGGAAATTTGTCTGAAGAAGAAGAAGCAAAATTGATTAATTGGATAAATTTATCCAATGAGAATTTTCAGACTTTTAAAAAATATATTTCTGAAAATCAGTTCTTCCAAATTTCTGAAGAAGCAAATGCTGCCTGGCAAAGAATCAATGCTAAACTTTATCCTAAATCAAAGAAGAATGCTGGTATAAAAATAATGTTACCTGATTGGGTAAGAATTGCGGCATTAATTGTGATTGCATTTGTTTCAGGAATACTCATAAATAATATCTATCAAATAAAAAACGAGAATTATATTTTAAATGAAATTATCGCTCCTAAAGGCGAGAAGTCTCAACTAATACTTTCAGATGGAAGCAAAGTATTTCTAAACTCAGATTCACATTTAAGGTATCCAGCGTTTTTTTCTAAAAAGGAAAGGAAAGTTATTTTATCCGGTGAAGCATTTTTTGAAATAAAAAAAAATCCGTCAAATTCATTTATTGTAGAAACATCTGGATTTAATGTGAAGGTCTCCGGAACATCATTTAATGTATCTGCATATAGTGATGATAAAGAAAACAGTGTAACATTACATTCAGGAAGGGTGACAATTGAAAATGATGGCCGTGAATGCAAAATTAAACCGGGAGAAAAGTATGTTCTTAATAATAAAACTCGCAAATCTGAAATAATACAAACAGACATTCGGGGGGCATCCTCATGGATAGAAAACATTATTGTTATTGATAATCAGACCTTAGAAGAAATACAAAAAATTCTTGAAAGAAAATTTAATGTAAATATTGAAATTACAGACAATAATCTGAAATATATCAGGTATACAGGACAATTTAAACCACACGAAACTCTTGATGAAATTTTTACTCTGATTAAAGATGCATCACCAATAAAATTTAAAGTAGAATTTAATAAAACAAAAGATCATATAACTGTTAAAATGGCAAAATAAAAAAGGCGGAGGATGTGGTCCCATCTTCCGCCTCAGAATCAATTTAATTACCATAAAATAGTAACTAATTAAACATTTCAAATGTATGAAAAAAAAATGTGAAACGAGAGATTTCCTCGTTAGGAGCGATCTCTTAAAAATTTTGTTGATGATGAAATTTACAGTTTTCTTTTTGTTAATTTTTGTTGTACAGCTATCGGCAAGTGTTTATTCGCAAGAAACAAAATTGAAGGTAAATTTCAATCAGGCAACCATTAAAGAAGTCATTGATGAAATTGAAAAGCAAACTGATTTGACCTTCTTTTTCAGTGGAGATGTGTTAAACATTAACCAAACAATTACGTTAAAGGCAAAAAGTATTCCGGTAGATGATATACTTAATGCAGTCAGTAAACAAACAGGGCTTTCCCTTACAGTTGTGAGGGATCAGATTTTGGTAAAAAATGCCAATCCACCAAACAATGACTTTTTACAACAGCAAAAATCCCTTTCGGGTAAAGTTACAGATTCATCAGGAACTCCACTTCCAGGTGTAACTGTATTAGTTAAAGGTACAACCAACGGGACGGTTACCAATGTAAATGGTGAATATACTTTGACCAATGTCCCTAGTTCTGTGACACTCCTGTTCTCGTTTGTGGGGATGAAAACGCAAGAGATTGAAGTTGCAGGAAAAAGCGTAATCAATGTAGTACTGGAAGAGGATAGTAAACAAATTGATGATGTTGTTGTACTGGGTTATGGTGCAACTTCGCGCAAACAGGATTTATCAGCAGCTGTTGGGGTTGTTAGCAATACAGAAGAATTGGTTACACGCCCTTCAATTTCGAGAGAGTCGATGTTACAGGGGCAAATTGCCGGTGTAACCGTTAGTAATGATGGTGGTTCTCCTGAATCATCACCTAATATTATAATTCGGGGACAAGGATCTAAAAATGGAGATGGAGTTCTTTGGGTTGTTGATGGTGTACCCGGAGGCCCCATACCTTCTACTTTTGATATTGAATCAATTGTGGTTTTAAAAGATGCTGCTTCTGCTGCAATTTATGGTGCACAATCAGGTGCTGGTGGTGTTATTTTGGTAACTACTAAAAAGGCGAAGATAGGCGAACCCACTTTGACATATGATGTTACTTATGGGGCACGTCAGGCAACTAATCTTCCTCAGTCGCTTACAGCCGAAGAAGAAATTGAAATGTATACAAAAGCCCATACAAATGCAGGGCTCACATTACCAATGGGATGGGATGTTACCCGAAATCCTTGGGTTGCGACAACACGTACCGATTGGATGGATGAAATATTTCGTACAGCTTTATTTCAAAAACATTCGGTTTCATTAAATGTTGGTACTGATCGTTTTAAAAGCCGCTTTTCGTTGGCTTATGATAATGACCAGGGGACATTAATTGACACCTATAAAAAGTCTTACTCTTTACGATATAACGGTAGCTATGATCTCAATAAATGGGTGACGATAAAGGAAAATATCCAGTATACAGATGGTAGTAGTCGTGGTGCTGATACTAATAGCGGTTATTCCGGTGTTATTTTATCTGCGATTTATATGCCGCGTAGTGCTACTGTTTATAAAGAAGATGGATCATATGGCGGTACAACAACTGAGGATCAGGATTATATCAATACTTATGGATCAAATTATGCTGATATCCATGGAGATGTAATAAATCCGGTTCGTATGTTAACACAAAAGACGATCTATAAAAGTTCGCCCAGTTTTTGGTCTACCACAAGTGTAGAGATTGCAAATATTGTGACGGGGCTAAAGTTTACAAGTATATATAATTTCAATACGAGTTCTAGTTATTCAAAAGGATTTACTCCAAAACGTCCGGAAGTTGGGAAGCCTGACGGCTCAAACAGCTTAAGTGAACGTGCTGAGCGGAACGGAAGTTGGAATACAGAAAATACGCTTACATACGATCGAACTTTCGGGAAACATACAGTAGGAGCTTTGGCTTCAACTACGGCAAATCATACAGAGAGGCGGTCTTTCGAAGTTTCAGCTTCGGGTTTTGCAAGTGAAGAAGAAGTACTGCAATATTTGAAGTATGCAACGAGTATTACTGCAAACGACGAAAAGGGAGGACCAGATGCAAACGTGTCGGTTATAGGTCGTTTGGCATATTCTTACGATGATCGTTATTTTGCAACAGCATCGTTTCGCCGGGATTATGCTGGTCGTTTGGTAGAACAAAGCAATTATGGAGATTTCCCCGCTGTAACTGCAGCCTGGAAAATCTCAAATGAGAATTTCTTTAACAAAACCAATCTTTTTTCATTGGTAAAAGTTCGTGGTTCTTGGGGACGTGTTGGCAATCTTGGATCAATTAGTGAGAATTATAAATCGGGGGTTTTAAGATCTGACGCTAATACCAATAACAAAACAGGACAATATGGATTGGGAGCCGGGATTCGAATGGGAACAATGGTGTATTACGCAGATGCTATTAATCCCAATCTAACCTGGGAAACATCGGAACAGACAGATATTGGCTTGGATGTAGAGATGTTTAACGAACGTTTATATGCTTCATTCGACTATTTCGATAAGCGTACTTTTAACTTGATACAGGGACAATCAATGGGCTGGCCACAAACCATCGGTCTTAATTCAATGTTGGTTAATCAAGGTGAAATCAGAAACCGGGGTTTTGAAATGCAGGTTACATGGAATGATAATATTTCAAGAGACTTTTCGTACTACGTAACTGGCAACTTGTCAACATTGAAAAACTGGGTATCTGATATCGGTGTTAGAGATGATGCAGGTAACCCCGGAGTGTGGTCAGGAGGCGGTAGTTTTCGCACCATTCCTGATATATATCAAACAGTAGAGGGTGAGCCTCTTAACTCTTTTTTCTTAATAGAAACGGATGGTATTTTCCAAAGCGATGCAGAAGCCGCAGCATATGTTGATAAAGATGGAAATCGTATTCAGCCAAATGCAGTTGCCGGCGATTTAAAATTTGTTGATTTCAATGAAGATGGTAAAATTGACAGTGATGATCGTCAGTACATGGGCAATGCAGTTCCCGAATTAACTTACGCGTTTACTTTAGGGTTTAACTACAAAAAGTTGAGTGTAAGTGCTATGTTCCAGGGAGTAAAAGGTGCACAGGCAATGCATGTTGCAAAAATGATGAACTTAAGTGCTGTTGAAGGAAACTTTAACCGTCAGGATAAAATACTTGATGCCTGGAGTGAAACAAATACATCATCAGATATTCCTCGTTTATCAAAAAATGACCCTAATGGTAACTTTAGTACTGCTTCCGATTGGTATCTGGAGGATGCTTCATACATGAGATTTAAAAACCTTACTGTATCTTATGATTTAACAGACTTGATTCAACGAAGTGGACATTTGAGCAACCGTAACAGCTATATGTCGGTTTATTTCAGCGGTGAAAACCTTTACACTTTTACAAAGTATAGCGGAATTGATCCTGAGTGTGGTGGATATGATGCATTGAAATATCCTGTTTCAAGAGTGCTTTCGGTAGGAGTTAGAATAACCTATTAATGAAAATTGATATTAATGTTATTAATAAAGAAGTTATGAAGTTAAAAAAATATATATACGTAACGGTTTTGGCACTTATTGCAATGACATCGTGTCAAGACTTTTTGGATGTTCAGAAAGAAGGGAACTCCACTACGACCAATTATTTTATGAATGATCAGCAATCTTTAGATGCTGTAGAAGCGTTGTACCGGGTATTTGCTACTGAAGCGATGTTTGGCCGGGATATGTTTTGGCCACAAGCTGCTGCCTGTAATGTTGTATGGGGACGTACCCGTGGCTATAATACTCTGGCAACTTTTGCCTATACCGGAGATGAAAGCCCTTTAAGAGGTGTTTTTAGACGGATGTATGAGCAAATGTCAAGATCTAATTTTATTATTAAGTCATTACTTGAAAAGCAGCAATCTACAACACTTACCGAAATTGAAAGCCGCAGTTTAGGTGAGGCCTATTTTGTCCGTGGTTGGGCTCATTTATTAATTGCCTACCGATACGGTACCGACCAACAGGGGGTGCCTTTTGTACGATGGGAAGATTTTGATGGTGAATATGATAATACAATTCCACCGCAACTGGCGTCAGTTGTAGATAATTATGCCAACATTATTGATGACATGGATAATGCAATAGCTTATCTTCCTAAATTTGAAGATTATGGTCCTGAAAATCAGGGGCGTCCGCACAAGGCTGCTGCTGTTGCTTTTAAGGCACGAGTTTATGCTTATTGGGCAACATGGGACGAAAGTCAATGGAATAATGTAATTACAATGGTTAATTCATTGGAAACTGACTATGGGCGTGCGCTTGCATCTTCATTTGACCTTAATTTTTCAGGTGAATATAATGATTGGTGGACTAGTGAGTATCTATGGACAATACCTTCTGATGGAGGTAATGGCGGAGGTGGCTCTGAATTTCCGGGTGTTTGTCTCGAAAATAAAGGTTGGGGTAAATACAATGGCTGGGGACAGTACAAACCTTCTTATGACATTTATTCTGAAATGTGTAAAGATAGTGTGTATTTAGTAGATCAGTCTCTGGGTAATGTACGTTTAAAAAGATCTATTTTGGAATACAACGATGAGTTTCAATTTTGGGGTGAGGCTAGACGGTTTTATTCTACTTCAGATGTTGAAAGTGGATTTCAGATTAATAAATTTATGGATCCATTTAAACATGCAGAAGCAGATCAGGCAGGTTATGTAAATACAAATGGAGATGCCCCAACTGCTCGTCTTAATTTCCCAATTATGCGATTTGCCGAAATGAAGCTCTTCCGTGCAGAAGCATATATTATGACCAATCAGGCTGGTTCAGCAAAACAAGATCTGGATGATATACGTAATCGTTCAAATATTGCTTCTCTTGATCATGCACCTACAATGGCAGATGTATATCACGAGCGTCGTTGTGAGTTGGCATTTGAAATGGCAACGGATCACCTTTTTGACTTAAAACGATGGAATCGTTCTTCAAATGCAACAATTAAAGCATTGGCTGATGCAGAATTGAATGCCCATTCAAGAGCACGTCATTATGAAGACCGTTCAAATCCAGAATCAGCTTTTATAGTTGGTGATTATGAGGATTATAAGAACAAAGAAGCTTATCAGAGTTATATGATGGTATTTCCTTATCCATCAGAGCAAATAACAAAATCTGCTGGAAAATTAAAACAGAATCCAGGTTATAACTAGGTTTTTTAAAATCGTATAGCTTGATTATAGATTACCTAACAGTATCAAGGCATGCCTTGATACTGTTAGATGGTCTGTTTATGTTGTTGTCTGTTAGGTTATTATGTTCTGTGTTCAATGTTCTACGTATGTAATCTTAAGCAAATTATTTTTGTGGAGTTTAATCTGAGAAATACAAATTTAAAAGTTATAAACCTGTTTCTTTATTCGGCTCTTTTAGTAGCAACACCGTTTATTATGTTGCAAAATTATCTTCAGGGCTGGGTAAGGAGTTTGTCATCTTTTAAAGTATCGGCGGGAACTTTTGATATTTCTGTTGTGGTAATCCTTTTTTTTTGGGGTGTAATATTTGGCTTGTTTCTTTTTCGGAAAAAACTAACACCGGCCATGTTCATTGCCTTTGTTGTTTTTTTCTTTTTAATGGCGGTTGGACAGTGGATCAGCGATTATTATATTGATTATAGATATTACGATTTACAAAATAACTGGCATTATTTGGCCTATTTCCTTTTTGCTTTTGTTATTAGTTCGTATCTGAAACAAAAGAATATTACACATAAAAAATCGAATTATCTAATTTTCTCAATTGCTGCAGGTATTTCGTTATTTGATGAGTCATTTCAGAATTTATTATCTGAAAGAATCTTCGATTTAAGCGATGTTGCTAAGGATTTGTGGGGAGTAACATTAGGAATCGGATTTATTCATTTTTTTTCATCAGGGAAAACAAAGAAAGACAAAAGTTTTTGGTTGCTTCTTGTCCTTTCATTTATTTATCTAAATGTTAGTGCACTACTTACGAATGCCGGTTATGCTTTTTATGTGCTGTTTATTACCCTCCTTCTTTTTATCCCTTTTGCTCTAATTATTATTTATTGGGAACTCCGGGTATCTAAATATGTACGATATCTGATTGTTGTTCTATGTTTAGTTCAGGGGGTAATCTGGGGCGTCTCTCGCAACACGAATATACTTTTTCATAATAATTTTTTTACCGTTTATAATGGAGTTCCACTTCCTTTTTTTGATGTTGTAATTTATCCTGATCACACGTTCCGGTTGGTCGATAAGAAGGTTTTTTTTAGTAAAACCGATAAAGAGACTTTATTGAAAAATAAACCGGATATCATTCTGGTAGGAGCAGGAAAGAGTATGGAAGGAGGAAATGGTTTTCCATATAAAGATAAATCGCATTTTATCTATAACAAGTTTACAAATCAAGCGGTACAGGTTATTATTCTCGATTCAGGAGCTGCTTGCGAGAAGTATAATGAACTTACAGATAAGGGGTTGAAAACATTGTTTGTGCTTCATAAAATTTTATAAAATGAAGGAAAATCAAACTCGTAATAATAGCACTGATAAAGTTGTGTTTTGTTTTCTTATGGGATTATTACTTATCCTGATTATTGCGCCTGTTTTTTTAAAAGTATCTCCGAATATGGTAGAATTTTCAAAATCAGATTATGAAAATGAAACCCTATGGAAAGCCTATAATGCATACAGTCATAAAAGTTATGATCAGGCTATTTATTACTATTCTCAAATAAAGGAAAGACAGCCAGAGTTAAGCGCAATAATGAATGTAAAGATAGGGAATGCGTACAAAGAAAAAAGCGAATATAAAAATGCAATTAACTATTATAATCAGGCCTTGAAAAATAGTTGTAAGGATTCTTTGCAGGTGTATTTTGATGTGGCAATGATTGCCCACCATATGAAAAACTATGACATGGCTGTAAAATATTATAAGAAGAGTTCTTCCAGCGAGTTTCTTATTTCCGAAGCATCATTTAATCTTGGTAATATCCATTATTTTGTTTACGAAGATGGAAGTTCGGCACTTCAGTATTATAGAAATGCAGTTGAAGTCCCTTCTTCGTATCATTTGTGGAAAGAGATGTTGCGCCGCGAAATGCAGAATTACCCGAAAAGACTAAACCCTGAAATATACGCTAACCTGGAAGATTTAAGTAAAAAGAGAAAAGACGATATTGATTTTAGTGAATACGATTTAAAAGAATTGCTTCGAAACCAATGGAGTGAAAGTCAATCATTAGTTCATAATTATATCGGAGTAATCTATGCTTCGACACAACAAAATGAGATTGCTGTCGACCATTTTAAAAAAGCAATTAGTATAGATCCTGAGTTTGAGGATGCAAAATATAATCTTCAAAAGGTATTAGTAGTCACCGCAAAAAAAGAGTAGTGTTATGATCTTTAAAGGTTTAAAATATTTAGCCGGATTTTTATTTTTTGCCGTTATTATTTTTGGTTGTAAGCAGAATGAAAACGGGCAAATAATACAGGGACACTCGCACAATGACTATGAGCATGTTCGTCCTTTATTTGATGCGCTCGATTGTCATTTCAAAAGTATCGAAGCCGATGTTTTTCCCGTTGGTGATTCACTGTTTGTTGCGCATAATTCGGAGGATATTAAGCCCGGATACACTTTGAGAAAATTGTATCTGGATCCGCTGAAGCAGGAAATTGAAAAAAATAATGGCTCGGTTTATGGCGAAGGAGAAGAAGTAATTCTGTTTATCGATATAAAAGTAGACGGGTTAAAAACTTATCAGTTGCTACACAAAATTCTGGAGAATTATAAATCGGTTTTGACTGAGTTTAATGAGGGTGAAAAGATTCAGCGAAACATCATGGTTATTGTTTCAGGAGAACGTCCTTTCGAATTTATGAAAGAGCAGAAAATCAGATACGCCGGTTACGACGGACGTTTGTCTGATCTAGATTCAGGAATCTCGTCTTCATCGATGCCTGTGGTTAGTAATGCCTGGGGAGAATATTTTAAATGGGATGGAACAGGACAAATTCCAGATGCTGAAAAGAAAAAGCTTCACGAACTTGCGCAAAAGACAAAAGAGCGTGGATATCTTCTTCGTTTTTGGGGAACTCCCAACAGAACAGAAGCCCAACGAAATGCTGTTTGGACAGAATTTAAAAATGCACAAGTCGGGTTAATTGGTGCTGATAACCTGAAAGAACTACAACATTTTCTTATGACAAATGATTAGAGCTGTTAAGTTTCGCTATTAGTTTTTTAATTGTGAGGTATAAGATTTTAACCATATTGATTTTTTACTATGGATTGTTTGTCCTGTCTGTAAAAGGGCAGGAAAACGATAAATACGTCAATCCGTTTATCGGAACGGCTCCAACAACTCATCCTTCAAAATGGGATGGTCACGGACGGACGTATCCTGGAGCTGTGGCACCTTTTGGGTTTATTCATTTAACTCCCGAAACACGTGTTGCTTCAGAAAAAGGATACGATTACTGCGACTCCGAGATTTACTTTTTTAGTTTTCGCGGACATTACAGTGGTTATCCCAACGGCTCTTCGGGGCAGGGACAAATAATGCCTGTGGAAAATGGTTCAGATTTCTTGGTAAAAAAATATTCCCGTCCTTTTTCGCATCTGAACGAAGAAGCGGTGCCCGGATATTATAAGGTTACGTTTAGCGATAACAATACAACTGTTGAAACAACGGCATCTGTTCGCTCCGGGATGTTCCGGTTTTCGTATAAAAACAACCTTGATGGAAAAATATTTGTAGGTGGTATTGGTGACATTAAATTGGCCGAAAATTACATTGTAAAAGGCAGCCGACGAAATGTTTATATTCAGTTTAATATTCCATGGAAAGAGGCACAGCCCAATGGCGACGGGTATATTTTTACGTTTGATGTTCCTGCCGCAAAGTCAGTCTTATTAAAGCTTAGCTCTTCTTCGGTAAGTTTCAAAAATGCCCGAATGAATCTTGACGCAGAAATTCCGGGCTGGGATTTTGATGCTCTAAAAAATGAAACGCAAAAACAGTGGAACGAAAAACTTTCCGCCGTTGAAATCACCGATCATTCAACAATAAATAAGACAAAATTTTATACGGCACTCTATCATTTAATGTTGATGCCCTGGATAATTTCCGATGTTGACGGAAGTTACAGTGGCTGGGACAGGAAAGTATATAAATCAAAAGGAAAAAATCAGTACGGTGCTTTTTCTCCATGGGATACTTTTCGTTCTCTGCACCCGCTTTTGTGCATTTTGGCGCCCGACGTACAGGAAGATATTATCAATTCGATGCTGGATGTTTACCAACAGCGTGGTGAGCTTCCCAACGAACCGATGACTGGATTCCATTCCGTTCCTGTAATTGTGGATTCTTATTTTAAAGGATGCAATCATTTCGACCATCAACTGGCTTACAAAGCCATGAGACATTCGTTGATGGAAAGCCCCTGGAAATATGAAGATATGCCGGCTTATATTGTCAATGGTTTTGTACCTGCAACTTACCCGGAGTCGGTTACGCGTACCGTTGAATATGCCTACAATGATTGGGCACTCTCCAGATTTGCAAAAGAATTGAATCAAATAGAGGACGATGAAATATTGCAGAAAAGAGCGTTAAGCTACAGGAATTTGTTCGATCCTGAGCAGTTGTTTCTGGTGCCGCGAAACGGGGATGATTATATTTTTTCTGATACTGAATTTGGATACAAAGAAGGTGACAAGTGGAACTATTCCTTTTTCGTTCCTCAGAATATCCGCGATTTGATAAACCTGATGGGAGGCGACGAAACCTTTACAGAGCTTTTGGATAGCGCCATTGTTAGCAAACACATTATTTTTGATAACGAGCCCAATTTTCATATTCCGTATCTGTTTAATTATTCCGGAAAACCTTCTGAAACGCAGCGGTTGATTGCCGAAATGCGGGAAGAACTCTTTCCCGATGAAGCAGGTGGATTGCCCGGCAATGATGATTTGGGTTCGATGTCGAGCTGGTATGTTTTTAATGCGCTTGGTTTTTTACCTGTAACACCCGGAATTCTCGAGTATAACATAGGAACACCAATGTTCGAAAAAGTTACGATTCACCTTCCCAACGGAAATGATTGTATTATTGAAGCTAATAAGGTGTCTGCTGAAAACAGGTATATTCAGTCGGCCAGTTTGAATGGCAACTCGTTGGAAAATTATTGGTTCTCTCACGCTGATTTGGAGAAAGGGGCAAAACTGGTATTCGAAATGGGAGATCAACCTTCCGGTTGGGCTGCGAATCCTCAAAATGATGCCTTCTCAATTACGAAAAAGGAAAGTGATATTTTAGTTGTTTCGCTGAGTGCATCAAAAAAAGAAGTGGTTTCCAACGAAGCTTTTTGTGTGAGATTTCAACTTAAAAATAGTGGTGCTTCAGGGGTTAAAATTATCCGGCTGTTGGAAAACGGAAAAGAGCTGGCTCGGAAAAATATGTTTGTAAAAGAAAACGAAACGGTAAACGATTCTGTTTTGTGCCGGTTGTATATTCCCGGGAAATCAAAACTGGGCATTTCGGGTAGTCCTAAAACAGTTTCTGTAAAAGTGAAAGATTCCGGTGTCGCAGGATTTGAATATTCTGCACTGGAAATGGAGCCACTACTAAAACCGGGTGTGGAGCAAAAAATTAGTTTTTCTGTTAAAAATACAGGAGGAAAGCAAGATTCTGAAGAAATAGAAATAGTTCGAAATAATAAGCTGGTTTTGTCTGATAAGATTCGTTTGGAACCGGGTGAAGAAAAGCAATTGAATTACTCTTTTGCCGGCGGGCCGAAAGGAGCAAATACAGTTCAGGTAGATGCATTGAAAGGGCTGTACAAGGTGGTAGCCAATCCAAAGGAAACGTTATTAACCAACCTTAATTTTCAGCATAAATCAAACTCGGTTTTGATTGATCAGTCAGGATTTGAGAACAATGGCATTTTGCATGGTTTTAATAGCGAGAATTCAGAATTCAATTTTAATGAGAAACAATTTATAGAAATTGAAAATACGGCTGTTTTTAAAACACTGACAAATGAAATTACTATGATGGTTTGGATAAAACCCTCAGGCGAAAATTTGGGGCAGAGTTCCCTTTTAACACAAGGTGATTTTAATGTAATCCAGATGTCCGGGAACCGCGATATCGAGTTTTTTGCCGGTGGCTGGGGGCGTGGAACCTGCAATGTCTTGCTTGAAGAACCGCTGACAAACGAGTGGCACCACATTGCCGGAGTGTGCGAAGGTTTGACCTTGAAATTGTATCTGGACGGAGATTTAATTGCTTCAACTGAAGTGAATATACAAGCGGAGCTAAGAAATAATGCCAACTGGAATGTGGGTCAAAATGAAGAATTTCCAAGGCAACGTATTTTTTATGGCCACGCAGACGCGATTAAAATATTTGCTTCGGCTTTAAGCGAAAAACAGATAAAAGAAATTGTGAGTAAGAGCACTGAAAGATAGATACGAGACAATTAAATGCAGTAAAATGTGGATGAAATTAGTTTGTGTTATTAGCCTGATGTGGATGGCAACAGGCGTCTCCGCTACTGATGTGGATAAGCAATTTCATTTAATTGGACATCGTGGAGGAGTAACCGAAAATGAAGTCCATCCCGAAAACAGTTTAGCGGCTTTAGATGAAGCGGTAAAGAGAGGGTATTCCGGTGTAGAAATCGACATCAGGGAAAGCAAAGACGGGAAATTGTTTTTATACCATTATGCTTCCCTCGAACGAGATTATGATACTAAAAGTAGTTGTGCCAATTTAACCTGGGAAGAAATTCAAAAGTTGCGTCCCATACGGGTTGATGGGAAAGTTCCGGTATCAGTTGAGGAATATTGTAAATACGCTCAAGGGAAGATTTCGGAAATTATGTTGGATATAAAATTGGATCATCCTTCAACTGATTTTTATGAAAAACTTGAAAGAATCCTTATTCAAACCGGGTTTCTGAGAAACTCGTATTTCATTGGTCATAGCGGGTATTTTCTGAGAAAAGGAAAAATAACAATGTTAATTCGGGAGCGGGACGAATTCTTTAAAAAGTACGGAGAAAAAACAAAAGATTATTATTTCCTGTTTGCCGGCATCGATGAAATCAACTCCCAATTGATTAATTGGTGCAAAACACATGGGATACAAGTAATGGCTTGTGTTAACCGTCCATGGAGAGAACCAATATCAGAGAGAAACATTGAGGAAGCTAACAGAGATTTAGAGTGGTTAAAAAGCTGGGGGGTGAAGTATTACCAAATTGACTCGGATTACGACCGCCCTTTTCGAAAATAGAATATGGTTATGTCATGATTAAATTTATTTGTGTAAGTAATTAAAATGTGATTTGTTATTCGGTTAAAATATAGGTAGATGTAGGAGATAGTGATGCAATATAAAGTTTAATAAAATTACAGTATGAAAAGAAAATTTTTTGCAATAGCATTTGTGGGAGCTTTATTGCTCTCGTGCCAGGAAAGTAAAAAACAAGAGGGTGCAGAATACGAAGAGAAATCGAGTGAAGTAATTCATGTATATCAAAATCCGAATCCATACCCGGTTTCAAAAATTAATTCCCCGGGTGATGGACAGGTGAAGAATGTGATTTTTATGATTGGTGATGGAATGAGCCTGATGCATGCATACACTGCCTGGACTGCTAACCGGGGACATTTGTTTTTGGAGAGCGCTGATTATATTGGCCTTTCTAAAACATATTGTGCTGATAATCTGATTACCGATTCGGCAGCCAGTGGAACTGCTATGGCTACAGGTAAAAAAACCAATAAAGGCTATGTTGGTGTGGGGCCTGATGGCGAATCGTTAAAAACCATTTGTGAATATGCCAGCGCCAAAGGTCTTTCTACTGGCGTCATTTCTACCTGCCGCCTTACCGATGCTACTCCCGCAACATTTTCGGTAGAAAATATTGAGCGTGATAAGTCCGAAGAAATTGCTGCATCGTATGTAACGAGTGGCGTTGACTTCATTTTAGGTGGCGGACGCAAATATTTCAATAAACGGAAAGACGGAAAAGATTTGTTGCCGGAATTTGAGAAAAATGGGTATCAGGTGGTAACTTCCATGGAAGATTTAAAAAATGTAACAGAAGGAAAAGTATTTGCCCCGGTTGAAGAAGGCGATATGGCAAAACCATTGGAACGCGGCGATGAGCTGTGGCAGGGAACGAAAAAGGCACTCGAAGTTTTGAGTAAAGATAAAGATGGATTTTTTCTAATGGTAGAAGGTTCAATGATTGACGATTACGGACATTTCAACGACTTGCCTCACCTGATGGAAGAAATTGCTGATTTTGATCAAACCGTAGGGAAAGTATTTGAATGGGCTACAATTCATCCCGGAACCTTGGTTGTTGTTACAGCAGATCACGAAACCGGAGGTTTAACTTTACTAGATGGCAATATTTCAGAAGGAATGATTGAGGGGAATTTTTCTACCGATGAGCACAGCGGGGTTATGGTTCCGGTTTATTCTTTCGGGCCGGGAGCAAAAGATTTTGCCGGTATTTATGAAAACACTGACCTGTTTGAAAAGATGAAAGCTGCACTCAAATTGTAATAGGTTTTGTTGAAAAATCAACCAAGCGAAATTTATGATTCGGTTATTTGTATTTACAGTTTTATTCGTTTTTTGCCTGGAATCAGATTTGCAGGCACAGTTTGTCAGTAATTTAAAAGAGGGAGCTTTCCCCTGGACTTCAGAACCTAAAATTGCCGGTGATAGTTATCGTTTTGTAATAATCGGCGACCTTACCGGAGGAGAAGAACCCGGCATTTTTAATAGGGCAATAGATCGAATAAACGATTTGGACCCTGATTTTGTTATCTCCATTGGCGATCTTATTGATGGATATACTTTGGATACTACATTGATAAACAGGCAATGGCAAAAATTTCAAACTTCTCTTAAAAAATTGGAAGCCCCATTTTTTTATATGGCCGGAAACCATGATGTTGCGAACCCTGTTTTGATGGATGTCTGGAGTGAGAAAATTGGCCGGTCTTATTATACTTTTAAAGTTGGTGAATATTTGTTTGTAGTTTTGAATACCTGGGAACCCGGCATTTACGGTATTTCAAAAGAACAAACGAATGAAATAAAAAGAGCCATTGAAAAGGAATCGAAGGAAATTCCTTTATTTGTTTTTACACACGATCCTTTTTGGCTCATCTCAAACCAGCCTGGGGTGCGCGAATTAAACGAGCTTTTGGGTCAGCGAAATACAACTTTTTTTTGCGGACACGAGCACCGTTATTTACATAAAATAGTAAAGGGGCAAGAGCATTATATGTTGGCCGGAATTGCAACCGGCGGCCCTGGAATGCGCGGTTCTGAATTGGGCGAGTTTCATAATTTATTGTTTGTTTCGGTTCGGGGAGATGATTTTAAAATTTCCAATATGAAACTGGAAGGTTTGCTTTCACCATTGGAGGTAAGTGATGAAACAGAAAAGCAAGTTGATATTTTGCGTGATGGAAAATGGGCGACAATTCAGCCAACAGTTGTTAAAAATGAAAAAGCGAGTGAATTCACTTCTTTACTTCATTTAAAAAACGAAGGTGATTTTTCTTTGGAAATTAACGGTATGTTTTCTTCAGAAGATGGGTTTTCGTTTTCTCCTTCAGAAATTCAATCAACGCTTCCAAAAGGCCAGGCAAAGCAAATTACGATAAAAATGACAGCTCAAAATCCGCTTGAAGAGGAACAAATTTCTATTCCTGAATTAACATTGAACGGTCATTTTTTACAGGATAATAAAAATTTGAATTCATCACTTGAGTTAACCTGGACAATCGATTATTGGAAAACATGTAAAGTGCCCGGTGAAAATTTGCCGTTTTCGAAGAAACAAATTCCCGGACATATTGACGAAAGTTGGGATTGGCATGGAATGAAGGACGGAAGTTTTGCGTACCTCGTTAGCAACGACGAAAGATATGTGTACATCGATGTAAAAACCAGCGATGATAGTTTAGTGAACAATCCTGATATTTCAGTTATTCAAGATAAACTTACACTGATGCTGCGTACCGATACAACTTATTCGGCACCCGATTTTCTGAAAGTAGAATGTTGGCCAAATGGAGATTATAACTTTGTTACGGCTCCCTTAAACACAAAAGGCATTACAGTAGCAAGTGGGAGTGAAGGAAATTCGGTTTGGGCATCATTAAAATTACCCGTGAAAATGTTCGAAGAAAACTGTTTCCGGATGAACTTTTCATTTACCGATTCCGATGACCGAACAAATCTTGAACCATCTGTTTTATGGTGGAAGCCTCGCTGGGGAAGTGGATCCGACTATTCCGGGTCGGGTATATTTTTCCTGAACGATGAAACTGAAAAATGATTCAGGCTATATTAGTCAAAATCTAAAATGAAATAAAATGAAAACAAATAGAAGAAATTTTTTAAAAGCAGGTGCACTGGCCGGTACGTCGCTGGCCTTGTCCCCTCTGGCTGGCTCAGCAGCCGAAAGGAAGTCGCAATATAAATTACCTTATAAAAATACATACGTTAAAAATTTATTTGTTGCTGAAAACGAGTTCCGGAGAATGGAACCTACGGTTATTGAAGCACCAACTTTCGAACAAGCAAAAGAAGTGTTGCCTGCTCCGTTTTGGAAAGGCCACGAAGAAGCTATCGACATGTATTGGAAAGCATGGGATATTGGAATTCAGCATATACGTAAACCGCAGGAAAACTCTGGTTTTGTTTCCAGCTATATAGATACGGCATACAATGGTCACCTTTTTATGTGGGATTCTGCGTTTATTACGCTGTTTGCCCGCTACGGACAACGTTTGTTCCCATTTCAGCGCACATTGGATAATTTCTACGGATTGCAGCATCTCGACGGTTTTATCTGTCGTGAAATTATGGCCTCCGGCGACGATTGTTTTGAACGCTACGATCCGGTAAGTACCGGGCCAAATATTATACCATGGAGCGAGTTAGAGTTTTATAATCAATTTGGTGATTGGGACAGAGTGAATGCAGTGTTTTCTCCATTGTCAGCGTTTAGTCAATGGTTAAGGTTAAATCACACATGGCGCGACGGCTCATACTGGTCGAGCGGCTGGGGAACCGGAATGGACAACATGCCGCGCGTTCAGAAAAAATACAACATGATTTACAGTCATGGGCACATGGTATGGCTGGATACCTGTTTGCAGCAGTTGATGGTTGACCGGATTTTGTTGCAGTTTGGTTTTGTGCTTGAACGCTGGCAGGAAATTCAGGACATCGAAGATGAAATAGGCGTTCTGACCGATTACATAAAAAAATATTTGTGGGATGATGAATCCGGGTTTCTTTATGATCGTTATGCCGACGGAAGCCTGGGAACTACTAAAGGAATTGGCGCTTACTGGGCGCTTCATGCTGATGTTTTAGAAAAGGAACAGTTGGATAAATTGGTTAGCCACTTGTCCGATCCGAAACTATTCAACCGGAAATTCCCTGTGCCTTCTATTTCTGCTGATAATCCTCTGTATCAGGAAGACGGACGCTACTGGCAGGGAGGAATATGGGCGCCAACCAATTTTATGATTATTAAAGGTTTAAAGAAAAATGGCTATGAAGATTTGGCTTTTGATATTGCGAAAAGACATCACGACCAGATTTTCCAGGTTTTCAAAAATACCGGTACTTTCTGGGAATATTATGCTCCTGAAAGCGCCAATCCGGGATTGCTTGCCCGTCCTGATTTTGTGGGCTGGACAGGACTTCCGCCCATTGCTGTTTTAATTGAAGGACTTTTCGGAATCAATGCTGATTTTCCGAAGAAAACAATTACCTGGGATGTTCATTTGTTGGAAGAACACGGATTGGAGCGTTACCCTATTGGACCCGATGGGATACTTTCTTTAAAATGCTTGGCGAGGAAATCTGCCAATGAAAAACCTTCCGTTGAAATTAATTCCAATATTGATCTCACTTTGAAATTGAATTGGAAAGGTGGAAACGAAGAGATTGCGATAAAACCAAGTGTGACAAAATTTTAAAACAAAAATAACAATGAAGAATATTCTCAAAATACTTTTGGTGTTGGCGGTTATTTCAGGCTGCCAGACTAAAAAGGAGATTGATTATGTCGATCCTTTTATCGGAACGGGTTATCACGGGCATACTTATCCCGGCGCAACTGTGCCGTTTGGCGGTGTTCAATTGAGTCCAGACTCCCGGCAATACAGCTGGGACGGATGTTCTGGTTATCATTACAGCGATTCTACAATTCTCGGATTTTCGCATACGCACCTTAGCGGAACGGGTTGTATCGATTTAGGCGATGTATTGTTTTATCCTACCAGTGATGAATTGGGCGATGGATATGTTTTTCCTCCAATTCCTTTTTCGCACGATAATGAAACGGCAGAGGCTGGTTTTTACAAAGTGAAACTGGATAACGGTGTTACTGCCGAATTAACAGCAACTCCGCATGTTGGCGTTCACCGATACACGTTTAAAAACGAAGGCGAACCTAAAATAGTGATTGATTTGGCGCATCTTCTGGAGCATGAAGCCATAAAGGAATCAGAATTAACTATTGATGCTGATGAGATTTCGGGAATGCGTTGTACTGACGGCTGGGTAGCCAATCAGTATGTATACTTCGTGGCGCAATTTTCCGCGCCTTTTGAAGCACAATTAATACACAACGGAGAACAAATTCCTGCAAATATAAAATCAGCCAAAGATGGAAATATTCAGACCATCGTTTTTTTCCCTGAAAGCAAAGGCAAAAAGGTTGTTTGCAGAGTTGGGATTTCAACGGTGAGTATTGAAAATGCCCGTAAGAATTTGCACAAAGAAGTTGCTGATTTTGACTTTGATAAAGTGAAAATTGAAGCACAAAATGCCTGGGAAAAAGTACTTTCTGCCTTTCAGATTTCCGGTGGGACAAGCGAAGAACTTACCAATTTCTACACGGCTTTGTACCATTGTATGATTACCCCAAATATTATTAGTGACGTAAATGAAGAATACCGTGGAGCAGATATGAAAACGCATAAATCGGGGGGGCATAAAATTTATTCCACATTTTCATTGTGGGATACTTTTCGTGCGTGGAACCCGCTGATGATACTTACCGATACCACTTTGGTAAATGATATGATTAATTCTTTCCTCAATTTTTATGACGAAACCGGTAAACTTCCTATTTGGTCGCTTTCTTCAGGAGAAACCGGAACAATGGTGGGGTATCACGCAGCATCAGTTATTTATGATGCTTACAATAAAAATATTCGTGACTACGATGTTGAAAAAGCATTGGAAGCAATGCGCGAAACGGCTTATAAAAGAATCAGGGGGACAACACCGTTTGTTGGTTATGGTTTTATTCCTGCCGATAGGAAAAGAGAATCGGTATCGCGCCTTTTGGAAAATTGTTACGATGACTGGTGTATCGCTGAGCTGGCTAAAGATTTAGGGAAAGATGATATTTACGACGAATTTATTTATCGTGCACAGCTTTATAAGAATGTTTTTGATGGGAAAACTGGTTTTTTCAGAGCACGAAAACAAGACGGAGCTTGGGTTGAACCATTTATTCCTGAAGCAGTGGCGCGCGCTTACACCGAGGCAACAGCATGGCAATATCGCTTTTTTGTTCTGCACGATGTTAATGGCCTGATAAATTTGATGGGAGGGCAGCAGGAATATACAAGAAACCTGGACTCGCTGTTCAATACAACCGTTGAAATGAAAGGCTCTCAGTCGGATATTACCGGATTACTCGGCCAATATGCCCACGGAAATGAACCCAGTCACCACATGGCATATTTGTACAGCTTCGCAGGTCAGCCATGGAAAACACAGGCAATGGTTCGCCGTTTGTTAGCGGAAATGTATAAGCCAACACCGGAAGGAATTATCGGTAACGAAGATTGCGGACAAATGTCGGCATGGTACGTGATGAGCAGTCTGGGGCTTTATGACGTTTGTCCGGGGACCGGACAGTATGTATTTGCATCGCCTTTATTTGAGAAATCCAGCATTCGGTTAGCCAACGGGAAAACGCTTGCAATCTTGGCCAATGACCCGGCAAAAAACGTTTATATCAAAGAGGTTTATTTTAACGGAGAGTTGGTTGCTGAAAATTATATTACACACCAAAAATTAATGGAAGGAGGTGAGTTGAAGTTTGTCTTGTCATCGGAACCGAATACAGAGCGTTCTATCTCTCCCGAAACTTTCCCTTACTCTTTTAGTGGGGAGACAAAACAGGTTTCTGTTCCATATGTTTCGAATGATATTTCATTTTTTGCAAACGAAGTTGAAGTTCGTTGCGGTTCTGCTACTGAGAATGCGAAAATTTATTATTCACTTGATGGCTCTGAACCCGATGAAAATTCAACTCTTTATACGGCTCCCTTTGAAGTAAATAAAACCTGTATTATCAAGTTGAAAGCCTACCACGAAGGGTATGAACCAAGTGGAGTTGCGCAATACACTGCGTCGCAGATTGAATACGCAAAACCCGCGCGGGTAAATCTAAGTAAACACGGAGTTCATTATAAATATTACGAAGGAGAATTTGCACTGACTTCGGAAGTGGAGGAAACCGGCGTATTTAAAACCAGCGGAATCTGTGAAAAACCAGACTTGTCGATGGCGGCAATTCCTGATCATTACGGCGTAGTATACAATGGGTATATTTGGGTTCCTGAGAAAGGCATTTATTCGATTCTGTTAGAAAGCGACGATGGCAGTGTATTTTATCTTGACGGTAATCGTACTGTTGATAACGACGGTTCTCACGGAACCATAAAAATCGGTTCAAGAATCGCGTTGGAAAAAGGTTTTCATCCCTACAAACTGATTTACTTCGAAGATTATGAAGGGCAGGAAATCACTTTGTCGTGGATAAAACCGGGTGAAGAAACAGATGTTCCTTTGGGGCCGGAATCCTTTTTTATTAATTAATAATTGACAAAATGTTATACGGATACTTCGGCTATATTATAAGTTTCTGAAACGAGTATAGCCGGAGTTCCAACCAAAATGTAAAAAGTCATAGAATGAAATCTATCCAACTTTCCTTATTCATTGTCTTTATGATTCTTATTTCCGGAAGTAATGATAAAAGTGAAAAGATTCCTCGTGTCAAGCACGTTGTCTTAATTGGTTTGGATGGGGTGGGAGCTTACGGTTTTCAACGCTCGCATACGCCATATATGAACCAAATGGCAAAAAAGGGTGCACTCTCGCTCAATTCGCGTTGCATATTACCATCTTCCAGCAGCCAAAACTGGATGACAATGCTTTCCGGAACAACACCTATTCAACACGGTGTTACTTCCAACGACTGGAATCCTAAGGCATATGTAATTGAACCTGTTTTGAAAAACAAAGCTGGTTTTTTCCCTTCTGTTTTTGATAATATCAAAACTCAAAAACCGGAAGATAAAGTTTATTTCTTCTACGAATGGGGCGGTCTGGGGCGCATGTTCGATTTAACTGTCCCCGACAAAGTAGTGCATAAAAAAACAGGGGAGGAATCTATTAATCAGGGAATCGATGCTTTTTTTGCTGATAAACCCGAGTTTCTGTTTATTACCGTGGATGAAACCGATCATGCAGGACATGAATTTGGTCACGAAAATCGAGGATATTTCGATTGTGTTACAAAATACGATTCCATTATTGGAAAATTTGCAGAGCGACTGAAGGAGGAAAATATACTTGAAAATACGGTGGTAATTGTTACCGGCGACCATGGTGGAATAAACAAGGGGCACGGTGGACAAACTCCCAACGAAATGGAAACCATGGTATTGTTTTATGGCGGGCCGGTTACAAAAGGGAAAATAATGCAACACAGTCGTTTTATCGGCGACATTGCGCCTACCGTGGCCGGACTTTTGGGGGTGAAAATGCCGGTGGAATGCATCGGTGATTTTTTGAGCGAAGCTTTTGAACCAGCAACATCAAAATGGGAATATGCTCCAATGCCATTGATCTCTCCTTCCGATGGTTTTTTCAGTGGTTCGGTTGAAGTTTCAATGAAAGCTGATTCTCCAGAAGCACAAATTTATTATACCACAGATGGCAGCCAGCCAACCGAAGAATCAATTTTATATACAAAACCGGTTTTGTTGACTGAACTTACCAATTTAAAAGCAGTCAGTATTGCCGGAAAAGCAAAAAGTAAAGTGGTGTCAGCCAACATTCGCGTGGCAGGTAAAAATGAAAAGGCAGCAGTTCATTATTGTGTTTATGAAAACTATAACAGCCTTTTTGTTCCCGATTTTAGCCGATTGGAAAAAGCCGATCGCGAAGGAAATGTTTTTGAATTTTCACTGGTTGATCTGGATATTAAGGAGATGGATCATTTTGCGGTACAATTTTCTTCCAGGTTGGAAATAAAAGAAGCTGACAATTACATTTTTACGCTGAGTTCCGACGATGGAGCAAAAGTGTATGTAGACGATAAAATGATTATTGATAATGATGGTTCACACAGTGTGGAAACCAAAGTTGGAAGGGTAACCCTGCAACCTGGGTTACATAATATTCGTGTTGATTATTTTGATGATAACGGTGGCGCTTTGCTGGAACTTTTATATGAATCGGTATCCGGAAATGTGGCAAAACAAGTGTTGCCTTTTAATTTGTTGCAATAATTTATAAACATAATATCAATGCGAATCGAAAAAAATACAATTCTTGTTTTGTTGTTCATTTTTATTAGCAACTGTGCTTGGTCGCAGTCGGTGCAGAGAAACATAAAAACGAAGGAATATGAACAACTCCAGAAACAGCTTTGTACAGGGTGGAATACCTGGTACAATAACAGTGTTTTATCACATGTTTTGTTACCCGAAGGTTTTGCAATAAATCTTTGTCTTTCCCGAACAGGGCAGTGGCAAAATGCCTTTATTCGGGATTTTTTCAAAGATTCAAAGGTCAGCAAACGTGATGAAAGAGTTTTTCCCGGACTTCGTTCTGATGATGGTTCCTACACCAGTATCTACGTAAGTTACAAAGGCGACAGTGTTCGAGTACAAAGTGCTACCGATGGAGAAGATGAGGTTTTGCTGGTTACGCCTTTAAATGAATGCAGGAATCAGTTGGTTTTGGAAGCAAGTATCCTTTGGAACAAGGAAGGAATGGCCGGTGTTGAGAATCAAAAGTTAGTAGGGCGTTTTCCTTCTCGGGAAATTACAGTTGGTGTTACAGAAGAAACCGTTGTTGAAACGTATGCCTGGACTTCTGCACCACATATCACGGTCCCATTACACAATGAAGTTGGGATTTTTTCAGGAAAAGAAAGATCGCTTGACGAGATAAAAAAAATTATTGTAGCCAAACGTAAAATACAGGAAGAGCGTGTAAATAGTTATGATGATTTGGCGGAACAGTTTCTGGCAATGCAAACCATTTTGGCCTGGAATACGATTTACGATGCGGCCAATGAACGCGCAATTTGTCCGGTAAGCCGCAACTGGAATAAAAAATGGGGTGGTTTTGTTTTGTTCGACTGGGACACCTATTTTGCCAGTTACATGCTTTCTCTTTTCAATAAAGATTTGGCCTACGCCAATGCCATTGAAATAACAAAGGCCATTACACCCGGTGGATTCATTCCCAATTTTCAGGCACCTTATGGAAATTCGTCGTGGGATCGCTCACAGCCGCCCATTGGCAGTCTGGTGATTCTTGAAATGTATAAACGTTATCAGGATAAATGGTTCCTGGAGGAAACTTACGATGAGCTGCTGTCCTGGAATCGTTGGTGGGAAAAGAACCGGGATATTGACGGTTTCCTTGCCTGGGGGTCTGATGAAACACCTGATTCGTTGGCAAAATATCGTTTAGATCCAGAAGGAGCGCATGAAATAAGGGGCGCAAAACTGGAGTCAGGATTAGATAACTCTCCAATGTACGATGACGCTGTTTTCAATAGTGAAAAAAATGTGATGGAATTCGCAGATGTTGGGTTGATGAGTTTTTATATTGCTGATTGTCATGCCCTGGCTCAAATTTCGGAAATATTAGGAAAGAAAAAGGATGTGAATGAGATAAAAAAACGCGGCAATAAATATCAGAAGAAACTGGCTGAGTTGTGGGATGAAGAAACGGGAATTTACCTTAATAAAGACCTTGTGACAGGCGAATTTAGTCATCGTCTTTCTCCAACCAATTTTTATCCGATGCTGGCCAATGCCTGTTCGCAAAAGCAAGCGGAAACAATGACTGAGAAGCATTATTTTAATCCGAAAGAATTTTATGGCGAATATGTGATGCCTTCGATAGCACGAAACGATCCTGCATTTTCAGATAATGCTTACTGGCGCGGGCGGATTTGGGCGCCAATGAATTTCCTGGTTTATCTGGGAATGTGTAATTACGATTTGCCCAAAGCCAAGAAGGATTTGATTGGAAAATCGGACGCCCTTTTAATGAAATCATGGAAAAAAGATAGGGCTATTTACGAAAATTACAATTGTATTACCGGCGAAGGAGACGATGGCAGCAGCTCCGATGGGTTTTATCACTGGGGAGCCCTGCTTTCATTTATGTCGTTTATTGAAGAAGGGTATTTAAGAGCTCCTTTTTGACGATCTGTCATTTTATATTCAACTAATTTTTTGAAGATTATGAAACTTAAAAAAACCGAATTATTGTCTTTATTAGTGGCCTGTAATTTAAAAAGTGACACCATAAATGAACTGGTTAATAATTTAGCAAGTAATGCAATAGAAGTAGATACAGATGACTCAACATCTTATGTTGACCTAAAAGATTATATACCGAGGCATAACTCACAGGTAATACCTAAAGAAAAAGTTGGTGAAGTGTTGCCGTGGGGACATATCGCTATAAGTAATGCAAAAAGGCAATTGATAAATACATTCCATGACATCAACCCAGAATTTTTGCAAAACTATCTTGATGAATTCTGTTATAAATTCAATCGTAGATATTTTGTCGAAGCAATATTTAATAGGTTGCTCGTGGCTTGTGTGAGTTACAAAAATACCTTTGGGGATAAATACGGATAATCATAAATATAAATCATCAAACTCTTGAATATTATTTCAAACATTAATAAACTTTACATCATGAAAAAGACGGCAATTATTCTGGCCTTGTTAAGTCTAAGTATAACATTTACTTTTGGTCAAACAGGTAATGATTTCATATCAATGAAGAAAAAAATTTATTTAGCGAATTGTTCATAATTATAAAATAATAAATAAATATAAAATATATGATTTCCAGTAGTTTGGAGAAATAATTAATGACATAAAACATAAGGAAAATTACAAATCCCAGTAAAAAGTTATTACTTTGAATTTTTAAGGGATAATAAATTACGAATAAAGAATTGATTTTTGAAAAATGATAACAAATATGTTTTGGCTTTAAAGCTTGGTGATGAACAAGTGTTTAAGCTAATTATGGAGCATTGGTATGCAAGATTATTCAATTTTACAAGAGGTTATCTGAATAACGATGAAAATGCCCGGGAAGTACTTCAGGATGTTTTTCTGCAATTATGGGAGTACAGAAAAAAATTGGCTGATAACACCTCTTTAAATGCCTATTTATTCACGTTAACACGCAATCATTGCATAGACTTAATTCGAAGAGAAAAATTACTTCTTCAATATCGTACAGACAAAAAAGAAGAGTATATACAACTAGCAGAAAATTTCCAGGCATTATCTGCGCCATTTCTTGACGATATATTTACCAAAGAATTTCAAACTGAAATTGATAGTACCGTCTGTTCATTACCTGAACAATGCAGAAAAGTATTTCTTATGAGTCGCAAGGATGGACTAAAAAACAGAGAGATATGTGAAATTCTTCAACTTTCACCTAAAACAGTTGAATGCCATATCACCAAAGCATTAAAAACTATCCGCGAGACTTTACAGAAGAAATTTCCAGGTTCTTTTAACTTTCTTCTGATTCTCTTTAGAAATTTGAAACCTCACCCTTCTAGAGATCGAAATTAATATATATTCTTTTTCAGTGACTTACCACTAATATGACAATATTGTTTTTTTGTTTTTACAATATTTTCTTAAAAAAAATGAGTTTTTGACTCAGGGTATTTTTACTTCTGTTCGTTTTCAATATACACAAGCAAAACTTATGACTAAGGAGTTATTATTTAAATATATTTCAGGGCAAGCTACTCAAAAGGAAATAAATGTCGTACGGGATTGGAGTTCTGAGTCAGAAAAGCGAAAACGCGAACTTTCAGAACTGAAGAATATTTGGATATTGGCAAGCCTCGATAACACGGTGGATGAACAGAAAAAGAAAAGCGAAATTCGGAAAATAATGGCTCGTATCCACAAGTTAAATATAAAAGACCGGAAAAAGAAGGTCAAAACTTATTGGCTAAAATATGCCGCCTTAGCATTGTTTTTAATTGGTTTATCAGGTTCAATTGGTTATTTTGTTTCAAGTTTTAAAAGAGATAGTATCTCTGCCAAAAGTTATACAGAAATAACAACTCCAAACGGAGAACGTTCAAACGTTGTTTTACCTGATGGCTCTAGAGTCAATTTAAATGCCTGTTCTGTATTAAAATTCACGCCATCATTTATATCCCAAAAACGAGAGGTAATTTTACAAGGCGAAGCATTTTTTAGGGTAAAACATGATGATTCCCATCCTTTTGTGGTGAAAACAGATAATCTGAAAATTGAAGTTCTTGGAACGAGTTTTAATGTGAGTAATTATCCTCAAGATTCTTTAATTACTACTTTCCTGGAAAAGGGGAAAGTGCAGGTCTATCTTGAAGGCAACAATATCGTTTTAAACCCTAGGGAAGTTCTGGAGTACAACAAAGTTTCAGGTAGATTTTCGAAATCAGTTGTTGCTGACAATCATCTTTCAGACTGGACCAGAGGTATTTTAACAGTAAAAGGAGAAACAATTGAAGAGTTGGCTAAAAAACTGGAAAGAAAGTTTGATGTCCAATTTGTTTTTGGAGATGAAGAAGTTGAAAAACATATTTATACGGGTTCGATAAAAGATGATGATATAAATGTAGTATTGGAAGCACTCGGATTTGCTTCATCACTCAAATTTAAACGTGAAAATGATATAGTTTATTTATACTCGAAATAAATAGACCGGAAAATATTGGCAGTATTTTCCGGTCGTAACAATAAATTAATGTGCCTAAAATCGTGTAATGTATTGTGAAGGCACAATGTTTAACTTATAATGACAAATTTATGAAAAAAAACAAAAAAAATGGCGATCCTGAATTTTTCAGGAGGCTCAGAAAGGGATTATTAATTATGAAATGCTTTCTCTTGCTTATGTTTTTAAGTGTTTTAAGTAGCACTGCTTCTGTTTATTCCCAAAACAAACGGTTTAATATGAAAGAGGAAAGCATAACAATTAAGGAAGTATTTGAAAAAATCGAAGAACAGAGTAGGTTTCGTTTCTTTTATGAAGAAGGAAAGCTAAATGTTCTTGAACGTAGGAATGTTAATTTTCAAAACAGTGCAATTGATGAAGTATTAAATAGTCTTTTCGATAAGTCGGCGGTTAATTACAAAATCCTCGAAAATGACTTTGTTATTTTAAAAGCAAATCCCGAAAGTCAATATACTTATGCAAGCCAGGATCAACAAAATAGAAAGGTTTCAGGTAAGGTAACAGATAATTCAGGTACTCCTCTTCCTGGCGTAACAGTTATAATAAAAGGAACTATCCAGGGAACTATTACCAATGCAGATGGAGAATATTCCCTGACCGATATTCCGACTGATGCCATTTTACAATTTTCGTTCGTTGGAATGCAACCTCAGGAAATAGTTGTTGGAAGTCAATCCAATATCGATGTAGTGCTAGAAGCAGGCGTAATTGGTATTGATGAGGTTGTAGCGATTGGTTACGGTACCCAGAAAAAAGAAACAGTAACAGGAGCAATCTCCAGTATATCTGCAGGAGATATTAATCGATCACAATCGCCAAATACATCAGGCGCCCTGGTAGGTAAAATACAAGGGGTTAATACCCGGAAAACAGATGGACGCCCCGGAGCAACCACTTCTTTACAAATTCGAAATATGGGGACACCACTTTATGTTATTGATGGTGTGCAAAAAGAAGAAAGCCATTTTAATAACCTCAATTTTAATGATATTGAAAGCATTTCGGTTTTAAAAGATGCATCAGCAGCCTTATATGGTGTAAGAGCAGCCAACGGAGTTGTTGTTGTTACAACGAAAAAAGGAAAACGAAATACCCCAAATAGGATAAATGTAAATGCCAGCTATGGAGTCCAAAGTATGTTCCGTTTCCCTAAACCGGCAAATGCAGAAACGTATGTTGCCAGTTATATTCAGTCGGATGCAATATTAGGAGCTACAAATCCTACTTATACATTAGAAGATCTTGAAAAGTGGAGGGCTGGAACAGAATATGGATATCGTCAATTCGATTGGTACGATTTTGTGTCACAAAGTGCCCCGCAAAATTATGTTGAAGTAAACTCTTCCGGAGGTTCAGATAAGATCAATTATTATTTTGCAGTAAGTAATCTAAACCAAAAAGCTAATATCGTGAACTATGGCGGATTCAACAGGACTAATGTTCAATTCAATATTGAAGCCAACATCAGTGATAAATTGAAAGTTGGGGCTGATATGAATGGGAGAATTGAAAAAACGAAACATCCGGGGGTTCCGGGATGGGATGATACCTGGGAAGCATTAGCTGCAATTTACAGGAACCTTCCTACCATGAGGCCATTTGCTAACGACAATACAAATTATCCAACACTTACTTCAAGAAACGGATCATCAAATTTCGCGATGCTGAATTATGAAAGATCCGGTATTTATGAAGATTTGCGGCGTGTTATACAATTGAACTTTAATGCTGAATATGAGATAATGGATGGATTGAAGTTTAAAGGTTTGTTTAGTTATTATTTCGCTCACCAGTGGATGGATAACCATGAATTCACCTATGAGTTGTATGGTTATGATCAAGTTACCGATACTTATCCTGTAATTTATACTATGGGAAATCCTTTTAGAGAACGCTCAATATCAGATGTTACCGAAATAATGAGTCAGGTTCAAATAAACTATAAAAAACAATTTGGGAAACACTTCATTCAGGCAATGATAGCTGCTGAATCGTATGAAAGAGAAAATCCCAATGTTTATGTTCATAGTTTGCCTGAAACAAATGCAATCAGGTTAATTAATTTTCCAACACTGGATACTTATAATGATACTGGAAAAGAAACTCAAACAAGATTAGGATATATTGGGCATTTCACTTATGACTATGATCAAAAATATTTATTTGATTTTTCTTCCCGTTATGATGGTTCCTGGAAATTTCCTAAAGACGATCGGTGGGGGTTCTTTCCCTCTGCATCAGTAGGATGGAGAGTTTCGCGTGAAGATTTTTGGGATTCATCTGCAATATCAAAGACATTAACGAGTCTAAAGCTACGCGCATCTTACGGGTTGTTGGGTGATGATAACATTAGTGGATACAATTCATTCGATTATTTAAATGGATATAATTACGGAACAAGTGGTTCTGTTCTTGGTGGCACTTACGTTACTGGTTCTACTCCGCGTGATTTGGCCGTAACCAGTATTTCCTGGATTAGGGCAAAAATCTTTGATGTTGGGTTTGATTTTGGCTTTATCAACAATAAATTAAGCGGAAGTATTGATTATTTTGTTCGTAACCGGACAGGGCTTCCTGACAGGAGGTATGATGTTTTGATTCCATCAGAAGCAGGATTTTCTCTTCCAAATGAAAATCTGAATTCAGATAAGAATACGGGGATTGACGGTATACTCAGGTGGACAGATAATATTGGAGATTTGGGATATTCTATTGGCGCAAACATGACCTATGCTCGTCGGTATAGCTGGCAACAGTACAAACCAAGGTTTGGTAACTCTGTTGATGAATACATAAATTCAGATACAGAACGTTATGAAAGTACCGATTGGCTATATCATTACATTGGTCAGTTTCAGTCGTGGGAAGAAATTGCAAATCATCCGGTAGATATTGATGGAGAAGGAAATGCTACAATGCGTCCTGGTGATCTTATTTATGAAGATGTAAACGGTGACGGGCTGATTAATGACCAGGATAGACGTCCGCTTGCATATCCCCGAGGATCAACTCCAATATTGAATTTTGGTATTAATCTGGCTGCCAATTGGAAAGGTATTGATTTTGCGGTCGATTTTGTAGGGGCTGGAGCTTATTCTTATTTCTACGAACATGAATCCAGATACCCTTTTCATGATGGTGGTAATAGCCCACAGTACGTTTTGGAAGATCAATGGCATTTGTCTGTTCTCAACGATCCTAATAGCGAACTTATTCCAGGGAAATACCCAACCGTAATTGTAGGAAACAGAGATCATCCTAACTATGAAAATAGTGATTTCTGGTCTGTTAACGGCCGTTATCTGAAACTGAAAAATCTGGAAATTGGATATACACTGCCTTCTTCATGGGTAAGTAAGGTGGGCATATCAAAAACCCGTGTTTCTTTTAATGGAATGAATCTGTTTTCTCTTGATAATTTTAACAAAGAGGTAGATCCTGAAATAACTGCAGGATCTGGTATTAATTATCCTACCAATCGTGTGTATAGTGTAGGAATTAATGTTGAATTTTAGTTTTACAAAACAATATATATAAAAATGTTTATGAAAACTATAAAAAATGTAATAATATTAATTTTAGGATTATTTATTATTACCTCATGTAGTGATTTTCTTGATCAAGATCCTGATTCGATCTTTACAAATGATGATATTTTTTCCGACAATAATATGGTTTTGTCTGTATTGGCTAATTACTATGGAGAAGTGGATAAATGGGGCGAAGGGATTGCAGATAATATGGACTGGGAACTTGTTTATACAGATGATGCATGTTTGTCTAACGGGGGGCGTGATTTTACCTACAATTTTGATGGAGATGAAGGTGATTTCTGGAGAGTATATGATTACCAATTGCTCCGAAATATTAACCAGTTTTTACAAGGAATCAGAACAGAGAACGCTAATAAGTTGGAAGATGATTTCAAAAAACAGGTAGAAGGTGAAGCTCGTTTCCTCCGGGCCTGGACATATTTCAATATCTGCAGAAGTTTAGGCGGAATGCCAATTGTTGGAGATTCAATATTTGAATACGATGCCGGGATGGATATTAGCTTATTGCAAGTTGCTCGTTCTTCTGAAGCAGAGATGTACGATTACATCATAAGTGAATGCGAAGAAGCAGCTTTATTGCTACCGGAAGAGAAGAGTGTCAATGCTGCCAGAGCTAATAAATGGGCTGCTATAGCTCTAAAAGCAAAGGCGGCTATATATGCTGCTTCATTAGCAAAGTATAATAATTTAATGAGTACGCCCATTCAAACAGAAGGAAGAGAAGTTGGAATACCTGCCGACAGAGCTCAGGGTTATTATCAAACAGCATTATCTGCCGCAAGAGAAATCATTGAAGGGGGGGGGTATTCCCTCTATAACAATAATCCGGATAAGTCGGTAAATTTCTATGAGGCCATAACTTCAAAAGATAATAACGATGAAGTAATCTGGGCAAGAGATTATGTTTTCCCTGGAAATTCACATAATTTCACTCAACATAATATGCCACGTTCAGTGAGAGAGGATGTTGGCGGCACAGAAATTACCCCAATACTTAATCTGGTTGAGGCATATGAATATATTAACAATCGCGATGGAGCATTAGAAATATATGATGAAGACGGGAATTATATTTTTTATGATAATCCTGGTGATATATTCAAAGATAAAGATCCTCGACTGGGAGGTACAGTCATTCTTAATGGTTCTACGTATCGTAGTACAGAAATCATTTTTCAGGCAGGCCAAAAATATTTTGAAAACGGAGAGTGGCAAAGTCTAACCGGTGCAATAGGATCTTATGATAGAGATGGAGACATTATTACTAGTGTTGATGGACCAATAAATAATACAGAGGTTCACGTTAACAAAAGTGGTTTTTGTATTCGGAAATTTATTGATGAAACAACCGGTTCTGGAACACTAGGGCAGGGAAGTGAGGTTTGGTTCCCTTATTTTCGATATGCCGATATTCTTTTGATTGCTGCAGAAGCATCAATGGAACTTGGAGAACAAAGCAATGCCGTTTCGTATATAAATGAGGTTCGTAACAGAGCAGGAATTCAGGAATTGTCTTCAGTTACCCTTGATGATATCGTTAGAGAAAGAAGGGTAGAATTTGCCTATGAAAACCAACGGTTCTGGGATATGAAAAGATGGCGCTTGGCGCATAGGACCTGGACCGGAGACAGTAACGATTATAGTGCAACTCATTATGCTCTTTTCCCATATAAAATCAAAGATGCTTCCAGTGAATACAATGGTAAATGGGTGTACGAAAAACAAGTTGCTTATATGACTGTATATCCTCGATTTTTTCAGTTAAGAAATTACTATAATTTTCTTGATAACGAGTGGTTAGATAATAATCCAAAACTTGTCAAGAATCCATATCAGTAACAGGCTGATAAGTAGGTAACAACATGATTTAGTACAAATGGTTAAAATTAAATTAAACAAAATGAAATATATATATATACTAATCATCGCTTATTTTATGGTAGGCTGTGGGTTAGATAATTACGATGAACCAGACGTAGTTTTATCAGGAAATGTAGTTTATAATGGGGAAAATGTGCAAGTAATGGGATCAAACGGTACAGTCCAAATGGAACTCTATCAAGACGGTTATGAATTAACCAATCAACCTTTGATTCTGTACGTTAAGCAAGATGGTTCTTTTCAGACTACACTTTTTAACGGTGATTATAAACTGATTGCTAAAGCCGGGACAGGTTCGTGGGTTAGTAATACAGATACTTTGCATATCAACATTTCGGGAAATACTTTTTGTGAGTACGAAGTAACGCCATACTTTACAATTTCTGATGAAAGTTTTTCGCTAAATGGGAACAATCTTACAGTATCTTTTACAATTAATGATGTTACAGGTACTGAGGTTGTTGAAAGAGCAATGCTTCTGGTGAACAGAACTACATTTGTTGACGAAACTGCACAAATTCAACGGATTGATACCATGTATCCCGGAGTTGGAAGAGTTACCATGTCAATGGAATTAAGTGATGAAACATTATCCTTCCCGGTATTAAATGCCCGCGTAGGTATAAAACGAGAAGGTGAACAGGCCATTTATTGTCCGGTAACGAACATAAAATAGAAACTTGATTAATTCTCCCCTTGTGTTGTCACGAGGGGAGATTAAGCTTTTTCAGCCGTACTTTTATTACGTTCCATAAATGGGATTGTTGGAGGCATTGTTTTAATAACACTGTCAGGAATCTTGTTAAAGAAATTATCTGAAATTTTGTTTAAATAAATTAATTCCAACACTCTGTTCGTTTTCATGAATTTTATGATTAACAGTACTAGATATGAAAAGATTACATTCTTTTATATTTAATATATATTGTTCAATTCGAAATATCAGAGCAATCATTTTCCTGACCCAAATAAGCCTTGTTTCAGTTTGAGTATAAAGATGGCTGAATTTAAATGGAGAATAAACCAATGTATTTGATCTAGGTAATTCGAAGCTGATCGAATTCTTATCTAAAGCGAAGGATTTGATTCAATACCTGTTAGTTCCAAATAATCTTCAACAGAATTTAAAAGTATAAATCAAAAGAATATGAGACGTAGAAAATTTGTTCGAAATGTGATACTGGCTGCAGGGGGGCTCTCAGTACCAATGATTATTCCATCAGGTTGTACAAGTAAAAAGAATGGAAAGACACCTCCAAGCGACCGGATTGTAATGGGAGGGATTGGCTTGGGGAGCATGGGCACCGGAGATATGCACAATTTTTTGGGAATGGAGGATGTTCAATATGTAGCCCTTTGCGATATCGATAAATCGCATCGTGACAATGCCCTCGGAATTATAAGTGAAAAATACGGGAATAAAGATGCCAGAGCCTACAACGATTTCAGGGAGTTTCTGGAAAAAGAGAAGTTGGACGCGATTCATATTGCAATACCCGACCACTGGCATGCTATTCCGGCAATAGAAGCAGCAAATAAAGGGATTGACATATATGGGCAAAAACCTCTGGCCAGGTCGGTTGCTGAAGGTCGTGCAATTGTGAATGCTGTAGAAAAAAATAACATTATTTGGCAAACCGGAAGTCAGCAACGTTCCGAGGAAAGATTCTTAAAAGCATGTGAAATGGTGCGTAACAATAAAATTGGAAAAGTGCAGCATGTAGATGTTGGTCTGCCAGATGGTGGAGAAACAATTGGTATGCCTGCTGAACGTGCCGTCCCGGAAGGTATTGATTGGGACATGTGGCTGGGGCCTGCACAAAAAGTTCCATTCCGCGGAGTTATTCATTGGAACTGGAGGTGGATGCTTGACTATTCCGGTGGTCAATTGACCGATTGGGCAGGACACCACATTGATATTGCACATTGGGGACTTGATATGGAAAGAACAGGTCCTGTTGAAATTGAGGGTACAGGCCTTTACAACGAAAATGATCTGTTTAATGTTCCCTATGCTTATGATATTAAATGCAAGTATGCCAATGGCTTAACCATGAATATTGCCAACAAGAATAAGTTTGTTGAAATGCGAAAAGAGAAAAAAGGATGGGAGCAAGAGAGTGATAGTAATTTGGGAATGGGAGCTGTCTGGTATGGCGAAGAGGGATGGTTACAGGTGAATCGTGGTGGAATATGGGCAGAAAACCCGGAAATATTGGATTATGAGATTGGTTCAGGAGAAATAAGTCTATACAAAAGTCCGGGACATCATAAAAATTTTATCGACTGTGTAAAATCACGAAAAGAACCAATTGCCCCGGCAGAGGTTGGTCACCGATCAATTAGTGTAGCACTATTGGGCGAAATAGCAATGACGACCGGAGAAAAACTTAAGTGGGATCCGGTAGCAGAAACTTTTACAAACAGTGATCAGGCCAATTCACTGTTGATGAGGCAATATCATAATTCGTGGAAACTTCCTAAAATTTAATTTTGACGTGAATATTAATCATGTAAAAACGAAGTTGTTATTACTTCCGGTTGTGGCTCTTTTAATGATAGCCTGTGCTCCTCTGAATTCAACAACGAAAAAGGGAGAAAAAATACATGTTTTGATTGTTACAGGCCAGAATAACCATTATTGGAAAAATTCAACTCCAATTTTCCGGGAGATTCTTGAAGATGCGGGTATCTTTTCTGTGGACGTAGCAATAAGCCCCGAAACAGGCAAGGATATGAGCGCTTTTAGTCCAACGTTTTCAGCTTATAATGTTGTTGTACTTGATTATAATGGCGATAGCTGGAATACTCAGACAAAAACAAATTTTGAAAGTTTTGTCGAAAATGGAGGAGGAGTAGTTGTAATCCATGCAGCAGACAATGCTTTCCCCGATTGGAAAGAGTATAATAAAATGATTGGTTTAGGTGGCTGGGGAGACAGAGATGAAAAATCAGGTCCTTATGTTTACTGGAAAGACGGCAAGGCATTTTATGACTATTCTCCGGGCAGCGCAGGCTCTCATGGCAAACAATGGGAGTATGCTGTTAGAACCCGGGCTCCCGAACATCCAATTATGAAAGGTATTCCAGCGGTTTGGTTACATGCTACCGACGAATTGTATGATCGATTACGAGGGCCTGGTGAAAATATGGAGATACTTGCAACTGCTTATTCCGATAAAAATACGAATGGCTCGGGGCGAGAAGAACCGATTCTGTTTACCATTCGGTATGGTAAAGGTAGGATTTTTCATACAGTAATGGGGCATGTGGATGAAAAGACGGTTACATCCCTGCAATGTGCAGGTTTCGTGTATACTCTTCAAAGAGGCACGGAATGGGCTGCTACCGGAAAAGTGAAACAAGCCATCCCTGAAAAATGGCCAACAAAAACGAATATTTTACTACTTGAAAAATATCAGATTAAATAGCTTTTGGGCGAACGGATTCAATAAAAATAAATATGAAGAATATATTGTTTACGATAGATTTATTCCTGTTGTTTAATACGCTTTTTGCTCAAAATTCAGAGGAATTGTTTTGGAATCAGAATTTATCGGAAGAAGAACGGATAAATGATTTAATCTCCCGTTTAACATTTGATGAGAAAATTAGCTTTTTAGGAGAAACTTCGCCCGGAGTGCCTCGTTTAGAAGTTCCTAAATATTACATGGGAAATGAATCTTTGCACGGAGTGGTTCGTCCGGGAAAGTTTACGGTTTTTCCGCAATCCATTGGCTTGGCCGCTACCTGGAACCCCGATTTGATGTACGATATTACAACAGCTATTTCTGATGAGGCAAGAGGGCGTTGGAATGAATTGAATCGAGGGGAACTTCAGCAGGAACAATACAGCGATTTACTTGTGTTTTGGTCGCCCGATTTGAACCTGGCCCGCGATCCGCGTTGGGGAAGAACCCAGGAAACCTATGGAGAAGATCCGTACCTCGCTTCACAATTGGGAGTTGCTTTTGTTAAAGGACTTCAGGGAAATAACCAGGATTATTTGAAAGTGGTTGCTACGCCGAAACATTATACCGGAAACAATGAAGAACATAACCGGTTTGAGTGTAACGCGGAGATGTCGGAAAGGTCGCTGCGGGAATACTATTTGGTTCCTTTTGAGTATGCCGTAAAAGAAGGAAAAGCTGCTTCTATTATGACTGCTTATACTGCGATCAACGGAGTCCCATCTACGATGAATGAAAAACTGGTAACCGATATTCTCCGCGATGAATGGGGCTTTAATGGTTACGTTGTATCCGATTGTGGCGCGGGCGGAAACATTGTTAATTTTCATAAATATTACCAGACATACGATTCTGCTACTGTTGCCTGTATTAATGCGGGTTTGGATTTGGAATGCTGGAATGCACTTTATGGTGAATACTTAAAAGTTGTTTACGATAAAGGATGGATAACAGAATCGCAGATTGATTCAGCTGTTTACCGGGTTTTGCGTGCCCGCTTTAAGTTAGGTGTTTTCGATCGTGATCTTTCAACAAATCCTTACAATCAGATACCTCCATCAGTTGTAGGTTGTGAAAAACATAAAGAATTGGCGTTGGAGGCTGCACGGCAATCCATCGTTTTGTTGAAAAATGAGAAGAATACTTTGCCTCTGAAAAAATCAGAAATAAAGTCTATCGCTGTTTTGGGCCCGAATGCCAGTAATTGTGTTTTTGGCGATTACAGTGCCAAAGAATCGGCAAACGAACCGGTAAGTGTAGTCGATGGGCTCAAAGAAAAGTTAGGAAATAATGTGAAAATTTCAACTTATCCTTGGACAAACAACAGAAGTAATGAAGGGTTTGAATTGATTACCAAAGATTTTTTAAGGGCAAAAGATGGAAAGACTCCGGGGCTATCAGCAGAATATTTTAAAAGCAGCGAACTAAAAGGAGAGCCGGTAAAACGTGTCGATGAATGGGTTAATTTTAATCCGGCCAATCAGGCTCCGGATCCGATTGTTCCTTCCGGACAAAAATCAATTCGCTGGGAAGGAATTATTATTCCAAAAGAAACTGGCGAATACAAATTGGCTGTAAACACCGACGATGGAGTGCGTCTGTTTATTAACGATGAATTACTCATAGATAAGTGGCTAAGTCGCGGGAATACCATGGATGTGGTGAATGTTTCTTTTACAGCAAATAATAAGTACAAAATAAAGGTTGAATATTTTGATGGAGGAGGAGACGCTATTGCACAATTGAGGTGGAAAGCTCCGTTGACAGACAAAGAAAAATCGGAATTTTATAAATCGGAAATGGAACTTGCAAAGAACTCGGATTGGGTAATTGCGGTGCTCGGATTGAATACCGATATTGAAAGGGAGGGAACCGATAAAGACGGAGTTGAACTACCAGATGATCAACAAGAATTTATTCAGGAAATTTATAAAGCAAATCCAAATACAATTGTTGTTTTAGAGTCGGGAAGCCCTCTGGCGGCAAGCTGGATTAATGAAAATATTCCGGCGGTTTTATGTGCATGGTATGCCGGAGAACAAGGCGGAAATGCCATTGCCGACGTTTTGTTGGGCGATTATAATCCTGCAGGCCGATTACCATTAACCTTTTACAAAGCTACCACCGATTTATTGCCTTTTGATGATTATGAAATTATGAAAGGCCGGACTTATATGTATTCACAAAAAGAGCCTTTGTATGCTTTTGGTTACGGATTGAGTTACAGTACTTTTAAATATTCAGATTTGAAGTTTAGTAAAACAATACTTCAGCCCGAAAATGATTCGTTGGATGTTCTGGTAAATGTAAAAAATACAGGTGCTTTTGATGGCGATGAGGTCGTTCAGCTTTATGTAAAAAACAAAACGACCAATTTGACTCTTCCCATCAGGGAATTGGAAGGTTTTCAACGAGTGAATATAAAAAGTGGTGACACAAAAACAATTCAAATCACGTTAACGCCCGAACAATTGCGGTATTTCAATGAAAGTGAAAACAAGTTTGTTGTTGATTCCGGTATTTATGAAATACAAATAGGAGCTTCAAGTGATGATATTCGATTAAAAAAAGAGTTAAAAGTAGAATAAACGAAAGAATACTAAACCAACATAACATGAAACCAATTTTTTATCTGATTTGCATCGTTCTGTTATTCTCATGCCGAAATAATACGGAGATGAGCTTTTCTGAAAAGGGAATGTCTGGAGTGCGGGCGCCTGCTTATCCTTTAGTAACAATTGATCCTTACACTTGTGTCTGGTCACAAAAAGATTTATTGACCGATGATCAGACAAGGCACTGGACGGGGAAAAAGCATCCGTTGATTGGAGCCATTCGTGTTGATGGATTTGTTTATCGTTTTTTAGGAAAGGAAGACATTCCGATGCTTCCAATTGTTTCAGCAGGAGAAAACGCATGGAATGCCAAATATACGTTTTCTGAACCTCAAAAAGGATGGGAACAATCAGAATTTATTGATGAAGGGTGGTCGAATGGGACGGGCGCTTTTGGCTCTGAGGGAAATACTAACGTTAGAACGCCCTGGGTAAACAGTGATATTTGGGTGCGACGCGAATTTGATGTTCCTCAAGAATTAAAGAAGGGAGAAATATACCTTGATTATTCTTTTGACGATTTATTTCAATTGTACCTGAATGGGGAACAGTTAGTAAGCACAAGAGAAGATTGGAAAAATAATGTTTTGCTGGAGCTTGATAAAAGTCAATTGAAAAAAGGGAAAAAGAATTTAATCGCTGCCCATTGTCACAACACTTGGGGTGGAAGCTATGTTGATTTCGGCATATACCAAACCAATACAGAGAAAGAGATATTTGGTAAAAAAGCAGAACAAAAAAGTGTTCGCATGTCGGCAACCCGAACCCAATATAAATTTAGTTGTGGTTCGGTAGATTTAACGATTTGTTTTGTATCACCTTTATTACTCGATAGTCTCGATTTATTATCTCGACCTGTGAATTACTTAACCTATGAGGTTGCTTCTACAGATAACAAGTCTCACGATGTTCAGTTATATTTTGAAACGACTCCTGAATGGGCAGTGGACAAACTGGATGAAGAAGTTGAAGTATCGATGGGAACCAGTGACGATATTGATTTTATCCGAACCGGAACAACCGCACAGCCAGTTTTGGAAAAGAGTGGAGATGACGTTCGTATAAACTGGGGATATTTTTACATGGCTGCTCCTAAATCAAACAATACTGTTCTTTCATCTGGTGATTATTTCGAAATGAAACAAGCTTTTGCCGATAAGGGAACACTGCTTCAAGGTGAAAAAAAGATAGTTACTTCATTAAGCAAGAAAAAGCCCGCAATGGCCTGTGTGCAGGATATTGGAACGGTTCGCAGCCACAGTAAATCAGGGTTTGTTATGCTTGCGTATGATGATATCGAGTCGATACAATATTTCGGAGAAAATTTGAAAGCATGGTGGAAACATGGCGGAAAAATTACAATGAACGATGTCCTCCACAATGCGTCAAAAGACTATAAAGATGTTATTGAAAAGTGCGCTGGATTTGATGAATCTGTGTGGGAAGAAGCTGTTCAGAAAGGTGGTGAAAATTATGCAGATTTGTGTGTCCTTGCATATCGTCAGGCAGTTGCTGCACACAAAGTGGTTGAAGGACCACAAGGAGAAGTGCTTTTCTTTTCAAAAGAAAATTTCAGCAACGGCTCAATTGCAACAGTTGATGTAACTTATCCAACTTCTCCCATTTTTTTAAAGTATAATACCGAACTGGTAAAGGGAATGCTTACGCCAATTTTTTATTATTCAGAAAGTGGAAAATGGACCAGGCCTTTTGCCGCACACGACGTTGGAACCTATCCGAAAGCAAATGGGCAGACTTATGGTGGCGACATGCCGGTAGAAGAAAGTGGGAACATGATATTGCTAACCGCTGCAATTGCCAAGCTGGAGGGGAATACAGTGTATGCAAAACAACATTGGAAAACGCTAACAATATGGGCTGATTATTTATTGGAAAAAGGAATGGATCCTGAAAACCAGTTATGTACAGATGATTTCTGTGGCCACTTTGCGCACAATACAAATCTTTCAATAAAAGCAATTTTAGCAATTGCAGCGTATGGCCAGCTTGCAGAAAAATCGGGCATGCAAGAAATCGCAGATAAATATACTGCTGCTGCCCAACAAATGGCAAAACAATGGATGGAAATGGCTAATGATGGCGGGCACTACCGGTTGACATTTGACAAACCCGACACTTGGAGTCAGAAATATAATTTAGTTTGGAACAAATTATTGGATCTCCATATTTTCCCGGATGAAGTAGCCCAAAAAGAAGTCGCATTTTATCTTTCTAAGTTTAATAAATATGGATTGCCTTTAGATAGTAGGGCAACATTCTCCAAATCAGACTGGATTTTATGGACTGCTGTATTGGCAGAAAGTAAGAGTGATTTTGAAAAAATTATAAAAGGAGTGCATGATTTTGTAAACGATGCTCCTGAGCGTGTTCCAATGACAGACTTTTTTGAAACTACCAATGCAATGAAAGCCGGAGGCTGCCATGCCAGACCAGTTGTAGGTGGTTATTTTCTGAAAATGTTAGATGAACAAAGATGATGTTGTTAAAAGAGAGATGCTTACGTTTCTACTCTCATTGGAAATGAGGGAATATAGTAGTCTATATTTTGATATTCAATACGACATAAACTAAAATGAAAAAATTATAACTCATGAATAAAATAAACTTAGTGGTTAGTATCCTTCTTTTTTTTGGAGTTCTGGGTTGTACTCCAAAGAATGAAAAAGTACGACCGGTTGATTTAAAAACAGAGTATTTGAAAGAGCCTATTTGTATCGGTGTTAGTAATCCGAGATTAACCTGGCGGTTTAATGGCGATGATCCTGAATTCTCAACATCAAAAGTGGAAGTGAATTTGTGGGATAATCCGGATAAATCGGGAGAAAAAATAACCATAGAAAAAGAAGCTACAACAGGGAAAACATTAATAACTTCCGTTGTCGTTCCTGAAAAATTGTCTTCGCTGAAACGTTATTTTTGGGAAGTTACTGTTTGGGACAAGAATGGTGCGAAATGTACACCTTCTGAACTTGCCTCGTTTGAAACGGCAATGTTATCAGAAAACGATTGGCAGGCAAAACGAATTACCGACGACCATGACAAGGATTACGGTCCGGCACCGCTTTTTCGGAAACAAATTGAAATTTCGGAAAAACAAATAGCCTTAGCCAGAGCCTACATTTCATCGGCCGGTTACAACGAAATGTATATTAACGGTAAACGCGTTGGAAACACTTATATGAATCCGGCATTTACCAATTTCGAAAAACGTTTGCTTTATGAAACGTACGATATAACAGATTTACTAAATTCAGGTGAAAACACCGTTGCAGCAGTTTTAGGCAATGGGCGGTATAATTTTCAGGGGCTCGATAGCTGGAGTTTAGCGAGTGCCCCTTGGCGAGACCGTGTAAGTTTAATGGCTGAAATTCATATTGATTACTCCGACGGAACGACCGACATTATTCCAACCGATAATTCTTGGAAGACGTCAACCGGAGCGCTTTATTATAATAATATTTATGCCGGTGACTATGTTGACTTAAGGCTCGAAGAAATAGGCTGGAAAGAAAATAATTTTAATGATTCGCATTGGAAACAAGTCAAAGAAATCGATTCTCCAACAGAAAAAATTGTATCCCGTCAGATGCCGGGAATCAGGATAACTGAAGAATACAAAGCTTCCGGTTTTAAGAAATTCAGCGACCAGCTTTATGTTTATAGTTTTCCCAAAAACATGGCCGGATTTTGCCGTTTAACAGTAAAAGGGGAACCCGGAACAAAAATTAAACTTCGGCACGCGGAGATGTTAAAAGACAATGGACGCGTTGAAATGGAGAGTGTAAGTATCTTTTTTACTCCAAATCACGAAGATGAACAGGCTCAGTCGGATATGGTTATTCTGCGCGATTCCGATGAAGTGGTTGAATTTTCTCCCTCTTTTACTTTTCACGGTTTTCAGCATGTTGAAGTTGAAAGTTCAAAACCAATTGAACTAACACAGGAAAGTTTAATTGCCTGTTTTGCACATACAGATGTTGAGTCGGTTGGATATTTTGAATGTTCAAATACAACTTTAAATAAAATTTGGGAAGCCACACGGCAATCCTATTTGAGTAATCTTGAAAGTATTCCGATGGATTGCCCGCAGCGCGAAAAGAACGGATGGATTGGCGACGCCCAGTTTGCCATCGATTTGGGATTGTTAAATTACGATGGGATAAGCTTCTACGAAAAGTGGATGGATGATTTTATTGATGCTCAAAATGAACGCGGAGATCTTACTGCAATCATTCCATCAAGTGGTTGGGGATGGGCTCCTGGTCCGGTCTGGGACGCTGCATTATTCATTATTCCCTCTGCGTTGTATAATTATTACGGCGATTCGCATTGCATAGAAAAAATGCTTCCAACCATCGATCGTTATCTGGCTTATCTCGCAAATGAAGAAAAAGAAGGACTGATAACCTTTGGTTTGGGCGACTGGGTTTTCCATAAAACGGAAACTGATGGAACTTTTACCTCATCAGCTTACTATTACCTTCAATACAAATTAAGGGCTGAGTTTGCTAAAATTACAGGGGAAGATGAAACACCATTTCAGGCTAAAGCAAATGAAATTAAGAAAGCGATAAACGATAAATTTTTTGATGCTGAAACCGGGGCTTATGCAGGTGCTACTCAAACAGCACAAGGTTTAGCTCTTTATGTTGGCCTTCCGCCCGAAGGAGAAGAACAGAAAGTTGCAGACAAGTTGCATGAACTGGTTTCAGAAAATGATTACTTCCTCGATTTTGGCGTGATTGGTAGCAAAACGGTTCCCCGCATGCTTACAAAATACGGGTACATGGAAGATGCCATGAAAATGGTCACTAAAACAGAATTTCCATCATGGGGATATTGGGTGGAAGAAAAAGGTTATACAACACTGCCCGAAGCATGGGAGTGGACAAAAATTCAGGATTTCTCTTCCCTCAATCATGTTTTCCTTGGCGATGTTTCTGCATGGATGGTCAATAATTTAGCCGGGATTAATTGCGACCAGGAAAATCCAGGATTCTCCAATATCCTGATTACACCTCATTTTGTAAAAGATTTGTCTTGGGTGAAAGGCCAATACCAGTCAGTAAAAGGACTTATTAGCAGTGAATGGAAACGGGAAAATGACAAGGTAGTTTTGAAAGTAACCATTCCTGCTGGCTGTACAGCAAAAATCAGAGCTGATGATGGAAAGGAGTATTTTGTTGAGGGTGGAAGTCACGAATTCATTTATTAGGGAAAAAGTTCTTATAAAGCCAGTGTTGAATTATATTTAATTATAAATCAGATTATTGAACAAAATAAAAATTGAATTTTATGAAGCGAATTAGTTTACTCTTAGCTATAGTGCTAAGCTTTGGTATTCTCTGTAGTTTTACATTTACAGGGAAAAAAAAAGAGGATTATAAAAACTCTAAATTATCAGTAGAGGAACGGGTAGAAGACCTTCTCAGTCGTATGACCATAGATGAAAAGCTACTTCAGTTACAGAGCCAGATGGTATTTTTCGACCAGTATAAAGATCGAAATTTTACGGTGGGCCACACCCGAAATTTTTCACATTTTTTCACCAACTCAACAAATCCTCCCGTATCGCCGGAAAAGTGCGCGGAAGCAGTAAATACTGACACCAGAAAGTCGATGGAAGCCAACCGTTTTGGCATACCGGTAATGCAACACGGAGAAGCTTTACACGGGGCACAGTGTTACAATGCAACCTGTTTCCCGCAAAGTATTGGTGTTGCCGCAAGTTTCGACGATGAACTGTATTACAGGGAAGGACAAATGGTTGCAAAAGAATTACGCGCAATTGGCGTTCGTCAGGTATATGCACCTGTAATAAATCTGGTACGCGATGTTCGTTGGGGACGTACCCAGGAATCGTATGGAGAAGATGTTTTACTGTCTTCGAGAATGGGAGTAGCTTATGTAAAAGCTTTGCAGGAAGGCGGAGTAATTGCCACACCCAAACATTTTGTCGATAATTATGCCGATGGAGGACACGATTCATGGGCATCTAATAGTTCATGGCGTGTGTTGCACGAAACCTATCTTGAACCATTCCGTGCTTGTTTCCAGGAAGGTGGAGCGATGTCGGTAATGGCTGCTTATAACTCAGTTGACGGGAGGCCTTGTACGGCAAGCCATGACTTATTGACGGGAGTACTTCGTGATGAATGGAATTTTAAAGGATACGTAGTTTCAGACTACGGCGGTGTATTTGGTGTACATGCAGCTCATCGTGTAGCTGAAACACCTTCCGAAGGAGCAGCTCAAAGTTTGGAAGCAGGCATGGAGCTGGAGTTGCCAACAGGTGGCGATGCACTGGTAAAAGAATATAAAGCAGGTCGTATTTCAGAGGCAGTTATTGATACCGCTGTAAAACGTGTACTGAGAAGTAAATTTGCTATTGGTCTTTTTGATGAACCTTTTGCTGATGCTACAAAAGCCAATGAAATCATTCGAAACGAAGAACATAAAGAAATGGCATTGAAAGTTGCCCGAAAAGTAATGACCTTATTTAAAAATGAAAACAATACGTTGCCGCTTAATCCTGATAATTTGAAGAAAGTAGGTCTCTTCGGACCTGCAGCAAACATTGTCGCTATTGGTAACTATTCAGGCCCTTACGGTGGTTGGAAAGTTTTTGATTGTTTAACTCCGTACCAGGCATTACAAAAAGCTTTGGAAGGAAAAGCTGAGGTTGTTTTATACCCCGTTGGGTACGATATGGAGGCTGCTGCTAAAGAGTGCGATGCTGTAATTTACTTTGCGTCTATTGCAGAAGGAGAAGGAGGCGACCGCAGCACACTTAATCTGCCGGCAAGTTCAAGGAAACTGACTGAAAGTATGAATAATGCGATTGTAGTTGAAGAGCAAAAAGATATTAATTTTAATGAGGATCAGGAGAAGTCGATTAATATTTTAGGTGAAAATTGTGAAAAATCAATTGTTGTGCTTGTTACCGGTTCTGCTATCGATATGAAAAACTGGATTGATAACGTCGATGCAGTATTGGAAGCCTGGTATCCTGGCGAGCAGGGAGGTATAGCGATCGCTGAAACATTGCTTGGGAAAAATAATCCGGGAGGACGAACTCCTTTAACATGGCCATTAAACAACGGTCAACTGCCACTTTATTATGCAATTAAACCATCAGGAAGAGGTTACGAATACAACGACAATAACGGCAAACCATTCCTGCCTTTTGGCTACGGATTAAGTTATACCACTTTTGAATACTCCAATTTTAAACTTCCTGTAAAAGGTGAAAAAGGGAAACCTGTATTTGCAGAAGTAACAGTTACCAATACCGGAGATATGAAAGGCGATGAAGTTGTTCAACTTTATGTACACGATGAATTTGCTTCAGTTGTACGCCCGATGAAAGAACTCAAAGCTTTTAAAAGGGTAACTCTTGAACCAGGAGAAAGTAAAGTGGTAAAACTGGAATTGCCCTATCGAAGTTTTGGTCTTTATAACGAAGAAATGGATTTTGTTGTTGAGCCAGGAAACTTTGAAGTTTGGTTGGGTAAAAATGCCGAAGAGAAAGTGGAAGATAACAATATTGCCATGAAGAAAATATATATCGAATAAAAGTTGATTATTTGGATAGGACATTCTGCCTTAAATAGTTTTAATAATTTTTCAAAAAAAGTGATATGAATTTAAATAATAAGAAAGTTTTTTCTTTATTGCTTTTGTTTGCTCTTTTTCTTCACGCTTGTCAAACAAACAAGGATTCATCAGACTTAAAATTGTGGTATCAACAACCTGCCCAAAATTGGAATGAAGCCCTGCCCGTTGGTAACGGACGTTTAGGTGCCATGATTTTTGGAGAGACAAAAACCGAGCGGATTCAATTAAATGAAGAAAGCCTTTGGGCAGGATGTCCTATAAATAATAATAACCCTGAGGCTTTAGAAAATCTGCTTAAAGTCCGGGAGTTAATCTTAGATGATAAGATTCGGGAAGCAGTTACCCTTGCAACAAAGACAATGATGGGAACGCCTCCTGAGGTGCGTTCCTACGAGACTGCCGGTGATATATTTCTCGATTTTGGAGAACGGGAAGTTACCAATTACAGAAGAGAACTCGATCTTGAAACTGGTATCGCTAAGGTTACTTACGTTTCAAACGGAGTAAAATATTCGGAGGAGATTCTGGCCTCAGCTCCCGCTGACATTATTGCCATTCGCCTGAAAGCTTCAGAGAAAAAGGCGTTGAACTTTCAGATAAGATTGGAAAGAGAGAGACAGGCAACTGTTAATGCCTCAGAAAATATGCTGATTATGACCGGGCAAATTATTGATGAAGAAAATCCAAAAAATGGAAAAGGTGGTGCCCACATGCGTTTTGAGGAGCAATTAAAAGCGATCAATAAAGGAGGAAGCATCTCTCAAGAAGGTAACTCATTGGTTGTAAAAGAGGCCAACGAGGTAACCCTTTATTATACCGCGGCAACAGACTATAATCTTCAAAAATTGAGTTTCGACAGAAGTATTAATCCCGGAGTTATTTGTTCTGAAATTATTGAAAAAGTAAGTAACACCAGCTTTGAAAAAATTAAAAAGGAGCATTTAAATGAATACAAAGAAATGTTCGATCGGGTGTCGTTGAATTTGAATGGAGTCGATAAAGCTGCCATTCCAACCGATGTCCGTTTAAAAGCAGTAAAAGATGGTGAAGAAGATCTGGATTTGATAGCCATGTATTTTCAGTATGGCCGTTATTTAATGATGGGCAGCTCAAGGGCACCGGGCCGATTACCAGCGAACTTACAAGGAATCTGGAACAAAGATTTTATTGCACCCTGGGATGCCGATTTTCATACCAATATTAATCTTCAAATGAATTACTGGCCGGTTGAGATATGCAATATTGCAGAGACAGAAAAACCGTTGTCAGATTTTTTTACTCAATTGCAAAAGCCGGGTGCAGTTACCGCACGCGAAATGTATGGTGCAAGAGGATGGACTCTGCATCACCTTACTACCCCTTTTGGTATGACCGGGGTGATGGATGGGATTCACGGACTTTTTCCCATGGCCGGGCCCTGGATGACTTTCCCCTTTTACGAACATTATGTTTTCTCGGGTGACACTGATTACCTCGAAAATGTTGCCTACCCGATGATGAAAGGCTCAGCGCAATTTGTTCTTGACTATTTGGTAAAAGATAAGCAGGGCCGTTGGGCTACGATACCATCAAATTCTCCTGAAAATATTTACAAGCACCCGATTACCGGAGAGATATTTCACATGACTTACTCTGCTACAATGGATATTCAAATTATAATCGAGTTGTTTAATAATTGTATAAAAGCAACCGAGGTATTGGGCGTTGATAAGGAGTTTGCTGATACGCTTAAGAATACAATGAAGGATTTACCTGAAATAAAAATTTCAGAACGTACCGGTGGAGTTCAGGAATGGATAGAAGATTTTGAAGAACCGGAGCCGGGGCATCGACACATGTCGCATTTACTGGGACTTTATCCGGGGACACAAATAACAGAGAAAACACCTGAATTATTTGAGGCAGCACGGCAATCAATTACAAAACGATTGGAGAAAGGTGGAGGACATACCGGTTGGAGCCGTGCCTGGATAATTAATTTTTATGCCCGGCTTTTGGATGGCGAGAATGCATATTTCCATGTTACCGAATTGCTGCGAAAATCCACACTCCCTAATTTATTTGACGATCATTCGCCATTCCAGATTGATGGCAACTTTGGAGGAACTGCAGGCATTGCCGAAATGCTGTTGCAATCGCATGACGGAACGGTAAATTTATTGCCGGCATTACCAAGTGCATGGAACAAAGGTAAGGTTAGCGGGTTACGTGCCCGTGGTGGTTTTGAAGTGGATGTTGAATGGGAAAACGGGGAATTGAAAGAAGCAACCATTCGTTCTCTTTTAGGTAATAAGCTTGTGTTGGCATACAACGGAAAATCTCTTGAATACGACACCAAACCGGGCACTGACCTGGTTATCGATTCAACGAACTTTTAATTTTTTAAGAAATAAATGAGAAGGCAAAGACTTGAAGAATTTGTTTGGTTGTTTCAAATAGTTATTATGTTGAATGCTTGTAACAAAACAGAAAAACAACCGGCAGATTACGTCAATCCGTTTATCGGAGCCTCTACAAACGTAGGAGAAGGAACATCTTTTTCCTTGGGAAAAACTTTTCCGGGAGCTGCAACTCCTTTCGGATTGGTACAATTGAGTCCAAATACCATAACTGGCGGAGATAATAGCTCAGGTTACAGTTATGAACACAAAACAATAGAAGGGTTTGCTTTTACGCAAATGAGTGGTATTGGCTGGTTTGGCGATTTGGGGAACTTTCTGGTAATGCCAACAACTGGTAAATTAAAAACGGTTGCCGGAAAAGAGGAAAAACCCAAAAACGGATATCGCTCTCGTTATAAAAAAGAGGATGAGATTGCGTCGGCTGGTTATTATTCAATAACATTAAGCGATTATTCAATAAAGGCAGAATTAACAGCTGCACCACACAGCGGAATCTTGCGGTTTACATTTCCTGAAAACAATCAGTCCCGTATTCAGATTGATTTGGCCAGAAGAGTCGGTGGGACTTCTACCCTTCAATATGTAAAATTGGTAGATGATCATACGATTCAAGGATGGATGAAATGCCCGCCCGAAGGTGGAGGTTGGGGAAATGGAGACGGCAATGCTGATTATACCGTATTTTTTTATGCTCAGTTCAGCAAGCCTTTTACAAATACCGGCGTTTGGAGTGCTGACATTCCCGACAACTGGACGCGTAAATTAGGAGAAGTGACCAGTCCTGAATACCAGGAGAAAATAGCTGAAGCCGATGTTAGCGAAGATTTTAAAGAGTTGATTGGGAGGCATCTTGGCTTCTATACCGAGTTTAAAACAACCCGCCAGGAACAAGTATTAATGAAGGTTGGAATTTCGTTTGTAAGCATGGAAGGGGCAAAAAAGAATCTTGAAACGGAAATTACAGATTGGGATTTTGATGCTGTTCACCAAAAGGCAGTTGATTCATGGAATCAGGCTTTAAATAAAATGAAGGTGCAAGGCGGAACAGAGGAAGAGAAAACTGTTTTCTACACCGCACTCTACCATACCATGATTGACCCGCGGGCATTTGCCGATGTCGACGGAAAATATCCGGGTGGAGACAATAAAATTCACCAAACTTCTTTTTTCACTAAACGAACCATCTTTAGTGGTTGGGATGTTTTTCGTAGCCAGTTTCCACTTCAAACAATTATTAATCCTGAAGTTGTGGATGATTTGATTAATTCACTGCTTTCGCTTGCCGAAGAAAGTAACCACGATTATCTGGAACGTTGGGAATTTCTGAATGCATACAGTGGTTGTATGATCGGAAATCCGGTTGTCTCTGTAATTGCAGATGCATATGCAAAAGGAATACGTAATTACGACGTTGAAAAAGCGTATAAATTTTGCAAACAGACGGTTGGAAAATTTGGTAACGGGGAAAAAGGTTATGCAGATGGTATTTCCACAACACTGGAATATGCTTATTCTGAATGGTGCGTTTCGCAGCTGGCTAATTTCCTTAAGAAACCAGATGATGAAGAACTTTATTTTCAAAGAGGACAGAGCTACCGAAATATTTTTAATGATTCAGTGCAGTGGTTTCGGGTTAAAAATGATGATGGAACATGGAGTGAGTGGCCCGAGCGGGGAAGACTGGAACAAGGCTATGGTTGCGTTGAAAGTAATCCTTATCAACAAGGTTGGTTTGTTCCTCACGATATTCCCGGAATGGTTGAATTAATGGGAGGCGAAGAAAAAGTTCTCAAAGACCTGAACTCTTTTTTTGAAAATACACCGGATAACATGTTATGGAACGATTACTACAATCATGCAAACGAACCGGACCATCAGGTGCCTTTTCTTTTTAACCGTTTGCATGCTCCGTGGTTAACGCAAAAATGGACACGTAAAATTTGCAGGCTAGCATACCATGATGGTGTGGAAGGACTGGTTGGCAATGAAGACGTGGGACAAATGTCGGCATGGTATGTTATGGCGGCGTCAGGAATTCACCCAATTTGTCCGGGAGAAACCAGATATGAGATTACAAGTCCGGTTTTTAACAGAATAACATTCCGGCTCGATCCTAAATATGCATCAGGAAAAAAATTTGTTATTGAAGCGAAAGATAATTCTGAAGAGAATATTTACATCCAAAAGGCCGAACTAAATGGTAACCCATATAACAAATGTTATCTGGAACATAGCGATATTATTTCAGGAGGGACGCTTACGCTTTATATCGGAAACACTCCCAATAGGAATTGGGGAATCTAATAACCATAAACTCTGCTATTGAAACAAAAGAAAGAATAACTCTGGAGTTTTTAGAAAAAACGATTTAAATGAAAAATGCCATAAAATTAATGCTTGCCTTACTTCCTTTTTTGTTCCTGACTTTTTGTTCAGAAACGAATAAAAATTCGGATGAAATACTGGAAAAGAATTTTGTAAACCCTCCTGATTCCATTCAAACCAGTGTTTACTGGTATTGGGTGTCCGACAATATTTCAAAAGAAGGTGTTGAAAAGGATTTGGAAGCGATGAAAAAAGTAGGAATCAACCGTGCTTTTATTGGCAACATGGGTAATACCGAAACTTCCAGAGGCAAGGTGCGACTGATGAGCGACGAATGGTGGGAGGTGCTTCATGCTGCATTAAAGAAAGCTACCGAACTAAATATAGAAATTGGTATTTTTAATTCTCCGGGCTGGAGCCAGTCGGGTGGTACTTGGGTGAAACCGTCACAGGCCATGCGTTATCTTGCTTCATCAGAATTGAGAGTGGAAGGGCCTTTGAGTTTTAATAAAAAACTGGAAGTTCCGGTTGAGCCGTTTCAGGATGTAAGGGTTATTGCTTATCCCGAACCTAAAAACGATCAACTAATTCAGAACAATAAAAATGCAACAATCACATCATTTCCCAACATTAAAAATCTGTCTGTTTTGTTTGACGGAGAAAAAAATACCACAATAAATTTTCCTGAAACCGACGATTTTATTCTAGATTTTAAATCAGATAAACCATTTACTGCCCGAAGTATTTCTGTTACAGTTGCCGAACAATCAATGGATAAAAAGGCCGAATTGCAGGTAAAAGATGTAAAGGGAGATTTTCGTACTATTTCTGTTTTTCGGATTAACCGTGGCAACACTTCTGTTGATTGTGGTTTCGTCCCTTATGCCCCGGTCGCTATTTCTTTCCCGGCAGTTACGTCCACATTTTTTCGTTTGGTAATAAAAGACACAGAAAAACACCATAAACTTGCTGAAGTGGAATTGTCTGCAGCGCCCAGAGTAGAACGTTATGCCGGCAAATCGTTGGCAAAAATGTATCCTGCACCAACTCCGTACTGGAAAGAATATCAGTGGCGGCAACAGCCTGAACCTGATGATAAATCCATGGTGATAGATGCTTCCGAAGTGATTGATATTACCAACTGTTTAGCGGAAGATGGAACGTTGAAATGGAATGTTCCGAAAGGCAAGTGGGTGATTCGCCGCTTCGGAATGACCCCAACCGGAACAAAAAACGGACCTTCATTTCCTGAAGATTCAGGTTTGGAAATTGATAAAATGAGCAAAAAACATATTCGGGCACATTTTAATGCGTTTATCGGTGAGGTATTAAAACGCATTCCTGAAGCCGAAAGAAAAACATTTAAAGTAGTTGTAATGGATAGCTATGAGCGGGGAGGACAGGATTTTACCGACGATTTTCTTCCCGATTTTGAAAAACATTATGGTTATGATGCGCTTCCGTATCTGCCCGTGCTGGATGGTTATGTAGTGAACAGCGAGAAAGCGTCAGACGGTTTTTTATGGGATTTGCGTCGTTTGGTTGCCGATAAAATTGCGTATGATTATGTTGGTGGATTAAGAGAAGTTAGTCACGAAAATGGGCTGACTACCTGGTTAGAATGTTACGGGCATTGGGGTTTTCCAGGTGAATTTTTAATGTATGGCGGCCAGTCAGACGAGGTAGCAGGAGAATTTGGAGGTGGAGAAATTGAAAATCGGGCAGCCAGTTCCTGCGGCCATATTTACGGTAAAACAAAAATATCAGCCGAGTCAACAACTTGTGTTAATTGGGCTTTCTCACGATATCCGGCCATGTTCAAAAAAGATTGTGACCGTTTTTTTGCTGAAGGAATTAATAATACACTACTGCATGTATACATTTCTCAACCCTATGAAGATAAAAACCCCGGAGTTAATGCCGGATTTGGTAACGAATTTAATCGTAAAAACACCTGGTTCTCACAATTAGATGTATTTCTTGATTATATAAAACGCACAAATTACATGCTTCAGCAGGGATTAAATGTTGCCGATGCAGCATATTTTATTGGTGAAGATGCTCCCAAAATGACAGGTATTACTGAGCCTGAACTCCCACAGGGCTACCAGTTTGATTATATAAATGCAGAGGTAATTGAAAACAGCATGACCGTTGAAAATGGTTTATTGACACTGCCTCACGGAACTCAATACCGCATTCTGGTGCTTCCGCCACAGGAAACCATGCGCCCCGAATTATTGGCTAAAATTAAACAGTTAGTAGCGAATGGAGCTGTTGTTATTGGACCGGCTCCTAAACGTTCGCCAAGTCAGCAAAATCAACCGGAAGCCGATCTACAAATCCAGCAAATGGCTTCGGAGCTTTGGGGGAATGTGGACGGTAAAAATGTAAAATCGCATAAATATGGTAAGGGTTTGGTATTGAGTGGAATAACAATGGAGGAGGCTTTTGCACTAATCAAGTGTATTCCCGATTGTAAATTACCACAAGGTAATAGCATTCATTACGGACACCGTACAACTGATGGTACTGAAATCTATTTTGTTTCTAATCAACTGGATACTACGCAGGTGTTTAATGCCGAATTCAGAGTAAGTGGTATGCAGCCCGAATTATGGTCAGCAGCAAGTGCTGTGGTTCGAGAACTGCCCGCTTATGTTCAAAATGAAGAAACAACCACAGTCCCTTTGAAATTAGCACCAAACGAAAGTGTATTTATTGTTTTTCGAAAAAACGCAGAAAAAGCGGTTTCAACAAATTTAAAAGTAAATTTTCCGGACGAGGAAAAGATAACTGAATTGGTAGGACCATGGTTGGTAAAGTTCGACTCCAAATGGAGAGGCCCTGAAAAACCGATTGTTTTTGATCAATTAATCGACTGGACTACCTCTTCGGATAATCGCATAAAATATTATTCGGGAACCTCATTCTATAATACAACATTTAATCTTGAAAAGGTGACGAACCACGAGACGTTGTTTCTCAATCTTGGAAGCTTCGTTGCAATGGCAAAAGTGTATGTGAACGATGATTATGTGGGAGGATTATGGACTCCTCCGGCTCAAATTGATATCACAAACTATGTAAAAGAAGGTGAGAATAAATTAAAAATTGAGGTAGTAAATACCTGGGTTAACCGAATCATTGGGGATTTGAGACTTCCTGAAGATGAACGGAAAACTTGGTACAATGTATTTCATTATTCAGCCGATAGTGACCTGCATCCTTCCGGATTATTAGGCCCGGTAACAATTTCAACTGTAATATATTAAGACTGTTTGAGTTTTACAAAAAATGAAAGTAATTGAAAAAATATAAATATGGATCGTCGAGAATTTATTAAAACCAGTGGTTTATCGCTGGCTACCATTTTAATTTCCAAAACGTTTTATGGAAACTCAAAACCGGAAAGTGCTAACTTGATAAATACTCCGGATAAAGTTACTGCAAAAGTTAATCAGCAAACTGTTCTGCTAAACAAAGTAAAAGATGCTGTCTGGGAAAATAATGGTGTAAGTGTTCAGTTAAAAAATAAAAAAAATGCGCTTGCCGTTTATGTTGAAGCACCGGGAGTTGAACTGTCCAATGTTGTTTTACACTGGAAAGTTCCGGTGGGTGCCGGCATTGTTTTAAATGATCACTGGGAAAGAACCTACGGTGATGTATCGTGGCATCGTCCAAAAGAATCGGAAGTATTTCCATGGTATTTTATGGAACACAACAAAGAACAATTGAGCGGTTTTGGTGTAAAAACAGGCTGTAAATCGTTTTGTTATTGGCAGTTTGGAAATGCAAACCTTTCCCTCACATTGGATACACAATCAGGTGGAAAAGGCGTTTTACTTGGCGACAGAAAATTGAAAGCTACTGAAATTGTAACTTTTAAAGGCGAACGGGGAGAAAATCCATTTTTTTCGGCCCGGCAGTTTATGAAAATAATGAGTCCAAAACCACGACTGCCGAAACATCCTGTTTACGGGATAAACGACTGGTATTATTGTTACGGCAAGAATTCTCATGAATCGATTTTGGATCATACACGAGTTACTGCAGGCTTGAGTGATAATACCAGCAACAAACCATTTTCGGTGATTGACGATGGTTGGTTTGAAGGTAGAGATGTATCGCAACCAAATAAAAAATTCCCGGATATGCCCGGTTTGGCTGATGCGATTCGCGAGTTGGGAATGAGACCGGGAATCTGGACACGTCCTTTAATTTCAGACGATGGTAGTATAGAATCAACGCGACTTTTAAAAAGGGAAAACAATGACGGAGTTATTGATCCAACCATTCCTGAAAACATCGAAAAAATAAAAGGTTTTTTCCAGTTGTATAACGATTGGGGATATGAAATGGTAAAAATTGATTTCTCTTCGTTTGACATTTTCGGACGATGGGGGTTTCAGATGGTGGAAAACAAATCAATCACTGTTTCAGACTGGGCCATGAATGACCGTTCTCTTACCAACGCTGAAATTATATTGAATATGTACAAGGCATTTCGGGAAGCGAGTGATAAAATGTACATCATTGGTTGTAATACCTTTAGTCATTTATCGGCCGGATTGTTTGAACTCAACCGTATTGGTGACGATACTTCTGGTTTTGAGTGGGGAAGAGTTTCACGTCTTGGAGTAAATACCTTGGCTTTTAGAGGAATCCAACACGATGTTTTTTACGCTGCAGATGCAGATTGCGTGGGGCTTACCAAGGAAATTCCATGGGCGAAAAATAAACAATGGATGGATTTGCTTGCCAAAAGTGGAACTCCCTTGTTTATTTCTGCACAGCCGGAAGTAGTAGGAAAAGATCAGAAAGAATTTATTCGAAAGTGTTTTAGCATAGCTTCGCGCCAGCAGGTTTTGGGGGAACCTTTGGACTGGATGGAAAATAAAACCCCAACAAAATGGAAGTTTGGAGAGGAAATTGAAATTTATGACTGGACTTAATAACCACTAAAATTGATTTGGAGAATACCCGCTTCCGTATTTTACTGAAGTGGGTAATTCTCAAAAAGCCCGTATTTAACAAATAAGGGTACTTTAAAATTTTTAATCTTTCAATTTGATAAAATGAAGAATTTGATAATCATTCTAACGTTGGTTTTTATTTCAACTACAGCAGTTACTGCCCAACAAAAAAAGATGTCAGGGAACCCTGTATTTAAAGGTTGGTATGCCGATCCGGAAGGAGTTGTTTTAGATAATCAGTACTGGATATTCCCTACTTATTCGGCACCATACGAAGAACAGGTTTTTATGGATGCTTTTTCATCAACAAATCTGGTCAATTGGCAAAAGCATTCTCATATAATTGATACTTCTGCTGTAAAGTGGGCAAATAGAGCAATGTGGGCTCCTTCTGTTGTAAAAAGGAAAAAACAATATTATTTGTTTTTTGCTGCCAACGATATACAAAATAATCAGCAACCCGGAGGTATTGGAATTGGTATAGCCGACTCGCCGGAAGGCCCTTACAAAGACTATCTTGGAAAACCTTTGCTGGATAAAATTCACAATGGCGCGCAGCCAATAGACCAATTTATTTTTCACGACAAGGATGGTAGGTATTATATGATTTACGGAGGTTGGGGGCATTGTAACATTGTTCGTTTGAAAAAGAATTTTAAAGGATTTCTTCCACATAAAGATGGAACAATTTTTAAAGAAATAACACCGGAAGGTTATGTAGAAGGACCTTTTATGTTCATTCGTAATGGGAAATACTATTTTATGTGGTCGGAAGGTGGATGGGGGGGGCCTGATTACCAGGTCGCTTATGCTATTGCCGACTCTCCTTTTGGACCGTTTAAACGAATTGGTGTTGTGCTGAAACAAAACCCGGAAGTGGCAACAGGAGCGGGTCACCATTCCATGATAAAAGCTCCTGGAAAAGATGAATGGTACATCGTTTATCATCGAAGACCCCTGGGGGAGAAAGATGCCAATCATCGAGTAACTTGTATCGACCGAGTTTATTTTGACAAAAGGGGATATATAAAACCGGTTAAAATAACTTTTAAGGGGGTAAGAGTAGTCTCGCATAATTTAGAAGATAACTATAGTAAAGAATAAGTTCATTTTAAAAACTCAATTTAATGCAAAATAACCGTGAAAACTCCATTGATTTACTGCTCAATTTTCTCCAGAAACGAGAAGACTCTAAATCAGAATAATATTAAAGCATAGAAATAACAAAAACGCGAAAATTAACTGGCAGTTTACAACAAAAGACTCTCGCATTAAACTGAAAGACTTTATCCGTCAACTTTAGATTGACTTGACACTAGGTGTACCCAAGGTAATACTTTGGGCGCATCTTTCTGTTTTACCACTTTTTTCTCTATTTCTTTAAACTCGCCGTCTAATTTTACATGCGACTTTGAGTCATCCATTATTACTTGTGATTCTTTGTCTATTATTTTTATGGCTTCGCATTTTATTGTTGCCAACAGCAAATTGGGGATATGCACCATGGGCAGATGACCGGCCTTGCGGGTCGTGATTTGTGAGACTTTTTTATCGGTATTGTAGCCTCATATTCAACCATAACAAGTACTTTGGATTGACGTTGGCTGCCTGCCCTCTTTTCAATGGCTTGCTTTTTTTCTTATCTTTTTTTGAGCCCTCATTATCGGTCGTGAAAATGCTTCATCCAACTCTACTGCTTTTATCAGTTGATATTGGCTGTCCCGAACACCCATTACACTGCGAAGTTTTTTCTCCGGTTTAAAACAAATGGAAATGAGCCTGTAATGGTAAAGGTGGCATTATCAATAGTTAGCGTAAAGGGTTCAAAAAGAAATCTTGAAAAAGAACTTAAAGGCTGGGATTTTGAGAAGGTCAGGGAAGAGGCCATAGCGGTTTGGAACAATTACCTCCATAAAATTGAAATTACCCCGCGGGACGAAGGACAGAAAATTTCGTTTTATACTGCATTGTATCATACCCTGGTAATGCCCAATAAAATAACCGATGTTGACGGCACGTATGCATTGCCCGATGGAACTGTCATTAAAAACAGCGGAGAGCACTATACCAACTTTTCTTTGTGGGATACCTACCGGGCCACTCACCCGTTTTATGTGCTTATGTTTCCTGATGAAAATGCCCGGTTTGTTCAGTCGATGCTCGATCTTTATAAACAACGCGGCGTTTTGTGCACCAATGAATACGGACAGAACGAAACCTGGTGTATGATTGGAAACCATGCTGTTCCCGTTGTGGCCGATGCATATCTGAAAGGAACAATAACCGAAAATAAAGACCTGGCGATGGAAGCCATTTTTAAGTCGTTAACCACATCGCATCCCAAATCGAACTGGGAAATGTATGATAAATATGGTTATTATCCGTTCGATCTTCAACTGGTAGAGTCCGTGTCGCGAACCATGGAACATTGTTACAATGATTACTGTGCCTCATTAATGGCAAAATTTGTAAATGATTCCGGGAAGGAAACATTTTTCAAAAAACGTTCAGACAATTTCAAAAATCTTTTTGACCCTTCCACCAAGTTGATGAGGGCAAAAGATTCAAACGGAAACTGGCGTACTCCCTTCGATTCATTTTTATTATCGCATGCTTCTACCAGTGGCGGCGATTACACCGAAGGAAATGCATGGCAGTATACCTGGCACATTCAACACGATATCCCGGCATTGGTGAAATTGATGGGAAGCAAAGCCTATTTTGAAACCAAACTCGATTCGCTTTTCTTTTTGGATGTTCGCTCATTGGGCGGTGGTTTCCATGGAGATGCAACCGGCATGATTGGCCAGTATGCCCATGGAAACGAGCCGAGCCACCATATTGCCTACCTGTACGATTACACTGATCATCCTTATAAAACTCAGGAAATAATCCGCCATGTGTTCGATGAATTTTATTTGCCCGGACGCGATGGTTTAAGCGGGAACGATGATTGCGGGCAAATGTCGGCCTGGTATATTTTTTCTTCTATGGGCTTTTATCCGGTTGATCCGGTTTCTGGCGAGTATTTAATTGGAGCGCCACAGGTACACGAAATGAAACTGCATTTGCCCAACGGAAAAATTTTCGAAATGAAAGCCAACAATTTGTCTGACGCAAACAAATATATCCGGTCAGTGAAATTGAATGGAAAGCTTTTGGAAACCTTCAAAATTACTTATGATGAAATCAAATACAGGGGCAAATTGGAATTCGAAATGACTGATGATAAAAACCTTTCTTATAATTATTAATTATTTTGAATCGACTGGTTGTAAGTGATATATGATTTGTGAGGCTTTGGTATACCATTTTTGTCAGGAATATTAGTTACTATAAGAATGCAATTAAAATAAAATCAATGTTTCATAACTTAACTGAAATAATATAGATTAATGCAAAATAACCCTGAAAATTCCATTTATTCCTCTTTAACAAAAAATTAATTAAAACTTCTTAAAATTTCAGCATAAAATTTATTTTCCGGTGTTAGTTTTGATATGCAACAATAGCTCATTTGTCTCATGAGAAGAGAAAAGCTAAACTGTATGTCGAATAATATTGATAAACAATCATTTGAAGAATTTTTCACCCAATATTGGGAGCGCTTGTACTGTTATTGCTACAAAATGACTTCCGACAACGATTTGTCGCAAAACATCGTACAAAATATTTTTACCGACCTTTGGGAAAGACGAAACAAAATCCATATTCAGGATGTGGATAAATACCTTTTCAAATCGGTAAAATACCAATTGTTCAACCATTATCGCAACGGAAAAATAAATCGGGAAATACTTCTGGATAAATTTGAAGAATATATTGAAGAAAACAACGAATCTGCTGACCATAAGCTTATCGATAATCTTGAAAAAGCGTTAAACAAACTTCCCGAAAAAAGATGCAGGATTGTTAAAATGAATAAAATACACGACATGTCAATAGAAGAAATTGCTACAAGTCTCAGTATTTCAAAACAAACAGTAAAAAATCAGTTAACTGTAGCAGTAAAGCAATTAAGGGCCGGAATTTTTTAGCGGAACCTTTTATTTTCGCTGTGCTTTTGCATAACCGTTCGGTACCTAAATACGTCAAAATAAAATGGCTCCCTGACTTCTAAAGAATATCAGATCTCATACTTTTTTCCCTATTTTTTCTCCCTCTTTCCCGAATAAATTCATTAATAATTATGTAATTAAATCGTAACAAAACCAGATAGTACTTTGGGCAGACTTATGTTACTTTCTGTATGTAACGATTACTGAAAAGTTTGGGATGAACAAAGGCGAAAACCGACATATTTTGGATAGTTTAATCAAAAACGGACTCCAGGGAAAAGAGAATACAGAAGAAGCAAAACTATTACACAGTTTTGCTAAAATTGACAGCAACCCGGAATGGGACGAAACAACAATGGGAAATAAGGATGATATTCACTCATCTATAAAATCGGGAATTAATAACTACATAGAAAAAAAACGGAAACAAAAAACAAAACATATTATCGTTTATATTTCATCCACTGCCGCAATATTGCTTTTGGCAATAAGCTTTTGGTTTACAATTGAACAGAATGTTTCCGGGAAAATATTAACGGTACAAACTTCAACTGTTGCCGATTCGGTTTCGCTTGCCGACGGCTCAGTTGTTTATCTTAGCCCCAATAGTATTTTTTCATTTCCGAAAAAATTTGCCCGGCACCAAAGAAACGTCTCTTTAGAAAAAGGGAATGCCTTTTTTAAAGTAGCCCATAACCCACAGAAACCATTTATTGTAGTATCGGACAATATTAAAACAAAAGTTTTGGGAACATCATTTAACATTCATCTGTCTGGAGAGTCATCGAGTGTTAAAGTGCATACCGGAAAAGTAAATGTATCGTCTGAATCCGAAAATGTAAACATCCTCCCCTGCCAGGAAGCTGTTTTTTCTGCAAAAACCAACAGCATAAAAGTTATACAATTCGACAATCAAGAACTTATTCCCTGGTACAATAGCGACATAACGCTTACAAACGAAAAAATAGAAACGATTTTAAAAGTTGTGGTTCAAAAATATGGATTGAAAAAATATACTGTCGAAGACGAAATATTGGAGCAGGAAGCGACCATGTTCATCGCAAACAGAGCTTCACTCAACTCGGTATTAAAACAGATGAATTTTATTACGAACTTAAAATTTTATGCGCATGAGGGAACATTGACATGTGAAAATAAATCCAAAGAAATTTTGGAAAAAGCTACAATGAATTAAAAAACAAGAGACCGAAATGCTGCCACATTGCCGGTCTCGATTAATTAAGTACTTATTTATTTAATACTTAAAAAGATATGTATTCAAAAGTAAATTATTTATTTATTAAGTTATCACTAATTGCGTTCTTTTTTGCCATTACTGCTACAAATAGCTGGGCAAGCAAAAAAAATGCAGGTTCGGGCGATATTGGCCTGAAAGTAGAGAATGCACGATTGACAATCATTTTCGATGAGTTAGAAAAACAAACCGACTATCGGTTTAGTTACGGAGCCGAAGTAATCAACGACAAGGGAACTTATTCGGTCGATTATAACCATTCCAGCATCAATGCGGTTATGGATAAACTTTCTCATGAAGCCAATCTTAGCTATACCATTGATGGGGAAGTGGTTATGGTAAGGAAAGAAAACAAGCCGGCAACGATTCAACAAAATCAGGTTCAAATGTTGACAGCTTCAGGTAAAATACTGGATGAAAACGGAACTCCTATGCCATCGGTAAATATTCTTGAGAAAGGTACAATTAACGGAACCATTAGCAACGTTGACGGAATTTTTACCCTTAAGCTTACGGGCAAAAGCAACATTATTGTTTTTTCTTTTATTGGTTATCAAAGTATTGAGAAGGAAGCAAAAGAAGGAATGTCTATTCAGATGGTTCCTGAAACAAAAGGTCTGGATGAAGTGGTTATTGTTGGATATGGTAGCCAACAGAAAAAAGATGTTACAGGGGCAATAGCAACAATCGAGGCGAAAGATTTTAAACAAGGGATCAATACTTCGGCAGATAATTTATTACAAGGGAAAATGGCCGGGGTTCGTATTATCAATTCATCGGGCGAACCTGGAGGGGGTGTTGATGTACAAATACGTGGGCTGGGCTCTATTCGTAGCGGAAGTACCCCTTTGTTTGTGGTTGACGGAGTGCCTTTATCCAATACAGATGTAACTCCTGCAGGCGGAGATATAGGAATGGGATCCACGTCTGCCAAAAACCCGCTTAACTTCTTAAATACCAGTGATATTGAATCTATTAACGTATTGAAAGATGCTTCGGCTTCCGCTATTTATGGTGCACGGGGGTCAAACGGAGTGGTAATCATTACAACAAAAAAGGGCAAAGAAGGTGAACCTCTGTTGACCCTAAATGCATATACTGCTATTTCCAATTTACCTAAGAAGATAGATGTACTTTCAGTCGATGAATACATTGATGCAGTTGGGGCAACCAGTAGCTTTAACCACGGATTTGCTACCGATTGGCAAGACGAAGTGTTCAGAACTGCCTATACTCAAAATACAGAATTGTCTTTTTCTAAAAGAACTTCAACCGGAAGTTATTATGCTTCAATGGGGCATATCGATCAGGAAGGTATTATCCATAATAGCGACTTTCAAAGGACTTCAGCCCGGTTAAATGCCGAAGAATCGTTTTTCGACAATCAACGCTTAGTCGTTAAGTTAAACCTGGCAGTAAGCCAAATGGATGAAGACGGGGTTCCTGCCGCAGATAATGCCGGTTCCGATGGACAGTTGATTACACATACTTTAATGGCAAATCCAACTCAATCGGTTTTTGATGCCGACGGCGATTATACTGCTTTTAATCTGACTCAGAATTATAACCCTATGTATTTGCTTCATATTTATGAAGACGAAACAAGTACATTAAGAGTGGTAGGAAATATAGAAGCTTCGTTAAGACTTTTTAAAGGATTGACATATCGTATTAATTATGCGGTTGACCGTTCGAGATCAGAAAGAAATACAACTTTCTACAAAACCACACAGTAAAAACGACGAATGGTAAGTACAACGAAAATCACCGCGACAATAGCAGCGAATTGATTGAGCATTATTTAACCTATTCGCTTAATAAAGGAGACCACAATTTAAATGTATTGGGCGGTTTTTCTTACCAAAAATTTACCACCGAACATTCTGGTTTCTCATTCGAAAATATCGAAGAAAAAGGTGTTGGTATCAAACCCAAATATAATCCTGATTATACAAGTTATACCGAACATGATATTTTTGCCGGAGCACAGGAAAACGAACTGCAATCTTATTTTGCTCGTTTAAACTATTCTTATGCATCTAAATATATGCTAACAGCATCGTTACGTGCCGATGGTTCTACCCGTTTTGGAGAAGACAAAAAGTACGGTTATTTCCCTTCGTTTGCTTTAGGATGGAATATTTCCAAAGAAAGTTTTATGAATGATGTCGATTTTGTAGATAACTTGAAATTAAGAGGAAGCTGGGGGCAAACAGGTAACCAGGAAGTTCCAAATAAAATTACAAAAGCAAGCTATTCATTGTCAAGCGAAAGTGGTTATTACATTAATGCAAGTGGAGTTACCAATGGAATTTCAATCAGTCGTACAGCAAACCCCGACCTGCATTGGGAAGTGGTAACTCAATATGACTTAGGTCTTGACTTTAATTTGGTTGGCAATTTGTTGTACGGCTCATTTGATTACTACAACAAAACAACAACCGACGCTATTTTGAACATTCCTTCTCCTGTATTAAGTCCAACAGGTACTGTTTGGAAAAACGTAGATGCAAAAATTATTAACAAAGGTTTTGAATTTTACCTCGGTGTGAATGTTATCAACACAAAAAACTGGCATTGGAATGTTGATTTTAATGCTACTACTTTAGACAATAAAATTGAAGATCTTCCTGTAAGCGAAATTTACTCCGGTTCAATTTCCGGCCCTGGTCAGTCAGGGGTTATGGCCAACATTTATAAAAGTGGATACGAAATAGGTTCTTTTTATTTGTACGATTGGAAAGGATTTGACGAAAATGGTGGAGAGATATTTGATGATGGAGGAGACGGAAGTGTTGATACTGATGACCGTAAGATTATTGAAGGTGCTTTGCCAAACTTTACTTATGGTATCAACAGTAGCTTGTCGTATAAGAACTTTGATTTTTCATTCTCTATTATTGGTCAAAAAGGTGCTTACCTGTTTAACAATACAACTTTCACTGCAAGTAACATCAACAATTTGCAGTCGGATAGAAACGCTTTAACCGACTATGTGAAATCGGGCGCAAACTCGGGTAACTCACCTCAAATATCTACTTATTACCTTGAAAAATCAGACTTTATCCGTTTGAATTCAGCAAGGTTAAGTTACAACTTTTATATGGACAAAGTTAATTGGATAAAAGGTTTAAACTTATACGTAACAGGTCAGAACCTTCTTACAATTTCCGATTATAACGGTTACGACCCGTTGGCAAATGCCAATAAATCTTCCGGAGGGAACCAGTCGGTAGGTATCGATTATACCAACTACCCGAATGCAAGAACTTATATGTTCGGTGTAACAGTAAAATTCTAAATGATATAAAATTTGAATAAGATGAAAATTACAAAAATTTTAAGAATACTACCACTTTTGTTGGTATTGGCAAGCTGTACCGACCTTGAAGAAGTTTTTCTTGACGAAGAATTGAGCGATGTGACCCCCGGTGGCGAAAATGCTTTGGCAGCGGCTTATAACCGTATGGTAGATGATGTGTTTGTCGATCATGCCCACCTTTGGGGAATGCAGGAATATTCAACCGATGAGGCTATGCTTCCTACACGTGGTAGTGACTGGGGTGATGGTGGAAGGTATCGCAGTATTCAAGAATTTTCGTGGGGAGCTGACAACCCGTTGGTTGACGGTAATTGGAGTTCGCTAACAAACGGAATCACCCGTTCGCTGACGGCAATTGAAACCATTAACGAAAGTACTGAAAGCCCGAATACCAAAATGTATTTGGCAGAGGCTAATTGTCTTTGGGCATTGTATACTTACTATACATTAGATTTATACGGGCAATGCCCCTTACGTGAACCAGGCAGTGAGGATGTAAAAGCGGTGAGCAGTTCGTATATCGATACGCTTATTTCCAATGTGGAAAGTGTTATCCCAGATCTTGCTTCTTTAGGAGAGAATTCGACATACAATGGCCGTTTTACAAAAGAAGCTGCTTATGCTTTTCTTGCCGAAATGTATATGAACCGTGCTGTTTTTAAAGACAGGTATAATTCTTCATCAAACTTTAATTTTACAGAAGCATCGGTCAACAACAGTAGTGAGACCGATATGGATATGGTTATTGATTATACTTCGAGATTGATTAGCTCCAGTAAATTTTCTTTGGAAAATCACTTTTTCGATAACTTCGCGATTGGCAACGAATCGGGATCTGAGCTTATTTTTGTGGCACCACAGCACATGAACGACGGTTCTGTTTCGGGAGAAAATGATTTTGCATACATGCCCTGTGCCCGCGCACAAAAACCAGGCGAAGATGGTATGCGTGGAACAAATGCAACTTGTATTACACCAGAGTATTATGCAACCTGGCCTGATAATCAAGACGATCCCCGCTTTCAACAAAAATACCAATACAGCGACGGAACCTGGTTTTACAATGACAGGGAGCAGGATTTTCCTTTAAGTATTATGGACTACGTGGAAAATACCGATAATAAAACGCTTTGGTTTCATTTTAATCGTGGGTTCCTGGTCGGTCAGCAATATGGTCCAACATTAGATGATGATAATAAGTATATTCGTTCAACAGTTGATGGAGTTGAGTGTGTGAAAGTATCGGCTTTAGAAACCGACAAAAACGATAGTCTGTTGGTGTTTTCGCCTAACCTTGATTTTTCTTCAGGTACCATTTTGCCACAAAATAAGGTACACCAGGGAGTTCGTGTTTTTAAATTTGAATTCGACCCTATTAATGGAAGTAACGGATCGTGCCGTGTTGATATCCCGATTTTCAGATTGGGGTATATGTACACATTGCGTGCAGAAGCTTATTTCAGAAGTGGCGATAACGGCAAGGCATTGGCAGATATCAATATATTGAGAACAAGCCGTACTCGTACTCAACCTGACGACGAAGGTGGGGCTATTACAGGAAAAGCTTTGCAATCGTTAGACGAACAGACATTATACAACGAAATTTCTTACGAAAATTACTGGGAAATGAAAAGACGTCCGCAAATGATTCGTTTCGGAACGTTTGACGATGCATACACGGCAAAACCACAAACTGAGCCATTTCGTCGTTTGTATCCGATACCTCAAAGTGTAATCGATGTTAGTGGCGATATTTTTACACAAAACCAAGGTTATTAGTGGATTAATAAATTAATAGCAAGCCGTTTCAAAAACATAATTTTTGAAACGGCTTTTTTTATGAGATAAAACAAATGATTTCTATAGTCTTCAATAAAGAAACTTAATCCTCTTAATGCTTCAATGGTTGATAGAAATGAAAAACAATCATTAACAACATCGTATTAATAATCTACGAAAACAAAAATTTTAACAATAGTAGCTCTATTCTGTTAAGTATTGATTTTTGGCAAAGTATTATTTATAATGCGAAAGATTAATGTCAATTAAAGAATATCTAATGAATTATTAATTTTTTTGTAAAATACCCTACACATCAAATCTCTAACTTGCCCCACAAATATTTTTGTAATGAGATGCACCGATAGCGATGATGTCAATTTGATTTCCAAAATAAGTAAAGGTGATAAAAAAGCATTTGATTTTTTATACGAAAAATATTGGTTATATACTTACCAATATGCATTTAGTTTAACAAAGAATGAAAAAGATGCAGAAGATCTTGTTCAGGATTTGTTTACTGAAATCTGGCAAAAGAAAAAAAATATTGTAATTAAAACTTCGTTGAAAGCATATTTTACCTCTGCGATAAAGTATAAATTATTAGATAAAATCAGAAAAAATAGATTATTCGAAAAGTATGCCGAAGATATTGTAAAATCAGTTTCTGTAACTAATGATTATTGCCCGGAAAAAAAATATATTGTTGGTGAAACCATTGAAAGTTTGATGAATACTATTTATCTACTGCCGGAAAAATGCCGTCAGATAGTATATATGAACCGGTTTCAACAATATTCCATCCACGAAATCTCTTTTGAGCTTCAGCTATCTCAGCAAACAGTAAAAAATCAAATATCAAAAGGATTGAAGATTTTGAGAAAATTTGCAGGGGAATTTATTATCGAATTGTCAGTTGTATTTTTTCTCATACAAATTACAATTTGAAAAATTGTTAAAAATTTTTCGTTTTACGTAGTATTACTTCCCGTTTCATTCGACTTAAATATAAAGAACAATGTCGAATGAGAGACAATAATCATAAATCGGATAAAAAGGATGTTTATAAGTATTTGAAAAACAGCAGAAATAAAAAAGGCGAAATTCTTTTTGATCAATGGTTTGATTCTAATGTTCCTGCAATCCAGCCTGGCTTTATAAACGAAAGTCTTAAAAGTAGGATAAAAAAAATTATTGACGACCGGACCAAAAGCCCGAATAAGCCCTATTTTATTATTTCAAAAAAAATAAATGAAAATTCTAATTTCCAGAGGGGCGGTATCGCCGCATCTTTAATAATTTTAATCGGGTTGGGACTCTTTTTCTATATGGGCAAAACCAATGTCTACAAAAATGACGTTTTGAAAAGTGCTGAGATGGATGTAAAACAGACTTCTTTTGGAGAGAGGTCAATAATAACTTTAGCTGATGGTACAAAGGTTTTTTTGAATTCAGGTTCATCCTTAAAATTTCCGAAAATATTTGATGGTGCTACAAGAGAAGTTGAACTTGCCGGGGAAGCTTTTTTTGAAGTAAAGCATATTATCAAGCAACCATTTATTGTTCATTCAGGAAATTTAAAAACTACTGTGCTGGGGACCTCTTTCAACATAAATGCATACCCAAGGGAAAATATGCTTCAGGTTGCCGTAGCAACAGGAAAGGTTAAAGTTGAAATAAAAGATCAACGGGATAGAAATTCGCAATCGGCATTTCTTATTCCAAACCAAAAGGCTGAATTAACCGGAGTAAAATCAGAACTGATAATTGAACATATCGATATTAGCGAGGTAATTGGCTGGAAGAATGGCTTTTTGATTTTTGAAAGTTCGTCAATAAGTGAAGTGGCAGATATGTTGGAAAAATGGTTTGGGGTTTCTGTCCAACTTGCCAGCCAGGATATTTCAGATATAAGTTTTATTGGCCGGTTTAAAAACCCTGATTTGGAAGATGTGTTAAATGCAATAAAGTTTACAACGGGTATAAAATATAAGATTGATAAAACTAAAGTATTGCTTTATAAATGAAATAGTAACAAATAAAAAGGAATTCAGGTAAATACGATTGGCCTTGTACAAAACCTGAATATCCTTTTCAATAATTATTAATAATAAACATTTCAAAGGTATGAAAAAAACACTTTTGACGAAATTCCTTATGGTGTCAAAAATTACACTTCGCATTTTTATTGTTCTGTGCGTTTTTGCACAATTTACTTTTGCAGGTAATATAGAAGGACAAAACATTGGGCAGGTGACTATTCATCTGCGAAAGCAAAAAACAACTCTTAAAGAACTAATCAAAGAAATTGAAGGAAAAACTCACTTTTCCTTTTTTTATGATGATGGACTGGAAGAGTTAAAACAGGAGGTATATCTTGCATCAAACGAAGCAAGTGTAAAAGAAATCCTTTCAGAAGTAGCCAACCAGGCAAAATTGCAGTTCAGAGAAGTAAACTCAACTATTTCAATCAAAAAGTGGGAATCTGCTCTTGGAAATTCGGCTGAAGAATTAACGCAGAATCAGGAAAGAGAGCTGGCAGGGAAAGTAACCAATGAAGATGGCGAAGCAATTCCGGGAGTAACTGTGAGCGTAGTTGGCACAAGCAGAGGCGTAGTAACCAATGTCGACGGGGTTTACAGAATAAGTGTATCACCCGATGAAAGATTAAGCTTCTCATTTATCGGGTTTAAAACGCAGGTTATTCCGGTAAAGGACAAGGCGGAAATAAATATTGTACTTTCCCAGGAAGACATGGCGCTTGATGAAGTAGTAGTAACGGCTGTGGGTATTAAACGAAAGGAAAAGGCTTTGGGATATTCGGTCTCAAGAGTTTCTTCAGAGCAACTGGATAATCCTGCCGTTAATGTGTTGTCGTCGTTACAGGGTAAAGTTACGGGGGTTAACATTAGCACCTTAAGTAACGATCCCGGCTCATCAGTGTTAATGAATATCAGGGGAGCAACATCGTTAAATATTCGCCATTCATCGGCCAATAGCCAGCCGCTTTATGTAATCGATGGTGTTCCGATTACCACAGAGTTAACCTTTTTGAACAGGGTCGATATCGGGAATATTATTTCAGATTTAAATCCGAATGATATTGAAAGTATTACTGTATTGAAAGGGGCAAGTGCGGCAGCACTGTATGGTTCAGAAGCCGGTAACGGAGTAGTAATGATTACAACTAAAGTCAGTAGCAGGAAGAAGAAAGGAATTGGCATTGAATACAATGTTTCTTCCCTTGTAAATACAGTTTTTAAAACCCTTGAATTACAAAAGGAATTTGCCGGAGGGGATCGCGACATTTATCGATATGCAAATGTAGGAGACGGATGGGGACCTTCGTTATATGGAAATGTAACAGGGACGAGATGGAATATGAGACTTCAGGAATGGGAGTATGATGTTCCGTTAACTTCTGCTAAAGAAGACCGGCTAAAATCATTTCTTGAAACCGGGATTACTACTTCGCACAATGTAACAATAAACAGTCAGGATGATAATGGTAGTTTTCGTGTTTCATATAATAACCTGAGAAATAAAGGCGTAATGCCCAATACCGATACTTACCGGAACTCACTGAGTTTTGCAGGTATTCGAAATTTAAATAAAAAACTGACCGTTTCAGTTAATGCTACTTACTTACGATCGTTTAGCCCAAACCGTTCCATAACAACCGGTTCAGGAGGAGATGGAAATGCTATTGCCCGGATATACAATATAGCAAACCAGATTCAGCCCATTTCTGATATGAAAGAATACTGGTTAGAGGGAAGTGAAGGAATTTATCCAAATCCAATAATGTTTGACGGTGATGTTGCTGATTATGAAAACCCATATTGGTTGGCGAATGAAAGTATAAACACCATAACAAAAGACCGGACTTTTGGAAAAGTTCAGGCTGACTGGCAAATTTTAAAACCGCTTTCGGTGATGTTTCGTTCAGGAATGGATTTAAATTCTTATTATCATGAAGGGCGAAAAGCCTGGGGGTACTCTGAAAACCCGACAGGAAACTATCAATTGAACCAGAGAAGTAATTTTACCTCCAATACAGATGCTATCCTGAATTTCGAAAAAGTATTTAATAAGTTTTCTGTTAATGCAAATGCCGGTTATAACTACCAGTATATTAATATTACCAGTTCCGGTATGAGTGCATCGGCACTGGCCCGGCCAAACGATTATAATATATCAAATGCGGCAGCCGGTGCCGACAGTAAAAGTAGCAGTTGGAGCAAAAGCAAAAAACAAAGTATTTATGCCACTGCCCAGGTTGGATACAATAATATGGGATATATTGAAGTAACCGGGCGTAAAGACTGGGGCGGCATTCTTGAAGAAGACAAGAACAGCTATTTTTATCCTTCTGCATCATTAAGCCTGATTCCAACGGCTATATTTAAAATGCCTGAGATATTCGATTTTGCCAAACTACGTCTTGGAATTGCCCAGGTCGGGCATGGAATGGGGCAACCCAGAAACAGGGATACCTATAGTTTTGCATCCAGCGACTGGGGAGATGTAAAGTTAGTAGGGATAGGTGGAAGTCTTGTAGATGCAAATCTTAAAAACGAAGTAACAAACTCCATTGAATTTGGTGGCGATTTAAATATGTTTAACAACCGACTGAGGGCTGACTTCACTATTTTCAAAAAGAGCCACTTAAACCAATTGTTGGATGTAAGTGTCCCCCCGGCAAGTGGTTTTAGCAGCATGACTACAAATGTTGGCGATGTAATAAGCAAAGGTTATGAATGGAGCCTGGCTCTTGACGCCGTTAAAAAGAAAGATTGGTCATGGACGGTTTCAACTAATTTTTCAAGAGCAGTAGCAACTATCGATCGTTTATCAGAAGCATTTGGCGATTACCAGATTATTGGAGTCGAAGGATATCTGAATTATAAACTTGCAGAAGGGGAGAAAATTGGCAATATGTATCAGAAATACCAGCCTGTTCTCGTGGAAGAAGGGAAATACAAAGGCAGTTATCTGATACGTTGGGATAACGGGGAAGGATTTGAGCGTACCAGGGATGGTGACAAAAAGAAATGTATCGGTAATTTTAATCCTGACTTTATTATGGGATTCAGTACCAATTTTAGTTATAAAAACTGGTCATTGAATATTGTAGCCAACCTTCGCTATGGAGGCGAATATGTTTCACGTACAATGGGAGACCTTGCAAGGAATGGATTTTTGCCTGAGACTTTAAGAGGTGGAACTAAGTATGCAGAAGGATGGGTTGGTGGACGAGATGCCAGTTACGGAGGATTTGCATGGCTCTCGCCCGGTAGTGGAACAAATAGCGAGGTTAACCGGAGGCTTTCCGACCTGGGAAGGGACATCAACGATGCCGTTTATCTGGTAGGCGTTTATGTTGATCCTAGCAGTGGTCTGGATTACAGCGATCCCAATGCCGGAGATGAAAATTACATTGTAAATGGGGCTGACCCAAATTCTACCTTATGGTCAACTTCTGAAGATGCCGCCTACGACTGGATTTACAAATTTGCTGAAAACCGGACCCTTGATGCTACCAACTTCAAAATTAAAGAGATAACCCTCACCTATAATTTTAACAGGGAACTCATTCAAAAAATGAGACTTAGTAATTTATCGCTATCCCTTATTGCTCAGAATGTTTTTCATTGGTATGCGTCCGGATATAACGAAGACCCAGAGACCGCTTTTACATTGGGAGGTAATTATTTTAACCAGGGGGCATCAAGGTTTAGTATGCCGGCAGTTGCATCGTGGGGAGTTCGCTTAAATATTGGATTTTAATCAATAGAAATTTACAATTATTATGAAAACGATTACAAATAAAATTAGAATAGTGATTCTGTTCCTTGTTTTTGGAACTTTTGGATGTAGTGACCATCTTCAGATTGATGATCTTGAATTAAAAAGAGACGCAACTGAAAAAACGTATCTTGAATTTACACTAGCATCGGTTATAAAGAATGCAGCTACCAAATACCAGGATTTATCGTACGATGATTTACTTCTTCCCTGCACGGTTATGCATTATCAAACATTAAGCGGTGAAACACAAAATACGTACCTGGATTTCTACCATGTACGCGGTGATTGGGATAATTTTTACAGCCAGCTTAAGTTGGTATTAGCCTCGGTTAAATTAGCCCAAGAGGAAGAAAATAAGGCATACGAAGGTGTATTTCTCATTTTTAAATCAATGCTTTTTGGAATGGCAACCGATTTGTACGGTCCGGCAATTTATACTGAAGCCCTTCAGGCCAGGGAAGGTATAATTTATCCTAAATATGATAAAGAAGAAGCCATTTACCAGGGAATACTCGATGATTTAAAGAGTGCCAATCAACTAATAAAAGAAAGCACAAAATCAATTTCTTCCCAGGGTGACATTTTATATGAAGGAGATTTGCTGAAATGGCGAAAATTTGCCAATTCTTTGCGGTTAAGATATTTAATGCGCGTATCGGATAAAAAACCGGATTGGGCACAAGCAGGATTTTCAGAAATCTTAGGTAACCCATCTGAATACCCAATTTTTGAGACGGTTGATGATAATGCAGGCCTGGCCTATCCTGGAGTAACATCGGATAATTCGTGGCCGGGGGGCCCTCTGAGCATGGGGGATAATGGTTTTCTAAACCGGAAACCTACACGTATGTTGGTGGATTCTCTGGTAAAATACAATGATCCAAGAATCTCTGTTTGGCTGGCCCCTGCAGCAAAACCATGGACAACCGATCCTTCAAAAGACGGTTTAACCGAAATCGTTAGCCAGTACGGGTATGATTACGAAATTACCTGGGAATACCTGGCTGATGATTTTGATCCGGAATACAAAAAATACATTGTTAATACTGATTCATACTGGACCGGAATTTTCCCGGGAACCACCAGCGCATCTCAGTTGAGACATGATAACGGGCATTATGATTTAAATGCCAATGACAACTATAAAATTTCGAGCTATTCCAAATTGTTTCATGAAAATACGAACGACTTGCTGAAAGCGACCATTATGAATAGCGACGAGGTTTATTTTATCCTGGCCGAAGCAGCCGAAAAAGGTATTATTTCGGGAAATACTGAGAACTATTACAATTCGGCGATAGAACTAAGCCTGAAAAGATGGGCAATAACTGACGGGACTGCTATCTCCCAATTTCAATCGCGTGTGGCATTGAGTGGAAACACACAAAGGAGGCTAATACAGATAGCTACCCAAAAATGGCTTGCTATGCTTTTCATTTCCACCGAAACCTATCTTGATATCAGAAGAACCGGATTACCCGATTTTTCAAGTATTGTAACTTCCAGGGAAATTCCTGTACGGTTTCGCTACCCTACCAGTGAATCAGGACAAAATGCTGAAAATTATAAAGAAGGGGTTTCCTGGTTAAGTCCCGGTGAAGACAATGAACATTCAAAAGTTTGGTTATTACAGTAAAATATAAAAAAAAGACAGGCTTGTTGAAAGGATAATTGTAGTGGTTCTTTCAACAGCCTTTTCTTTTTAATATAAATCACTATTAACCGACAAAAGTCGGGATTTCAAATTTTATTCACTATAACGCCCTGTTTATGGGCATCTAATTTATTTTTTCAAAACAGACCCCCTGTCTAAACCAGGTTTAACTGAAGTTGCCCGGGAGGTTCGCCAACTTCGATTTTATATGCGCGACTGGTACAACGTAATAGTTCTACCATGTCAAGCATACTAATCAGGTGTATCCTTATTAGTGAAGCCACAACCGAAAATGCTTTCCTGGTTTGAGCAATTTTTTGAATAACAGTCATTAACAATTGGGCAATTAACGTGCACCAAACCTGTGTACGTATTGCATTTTCGTTCTCTCCATAGAAATAATGCAACTGGAAGTTTTGCTTCATTTTTTTGAACAATAATTCGATGCCCCATCGCTTTTTATAAAGAAAGGCCACTTCTTCTGCGCTTATCCCGAAGTTGTTGGTCAGGAATTCAAAATACCTGTTCTTTTCATCCTGGTAACATACTTTGCGCAAACGTATTTTTTTGAAAACCTTCATCTGCCGTTTGCCATTTTCATTCTCGGGATGATATGTGAGTTCTATAATCTCATCGCGTAGCACTTTTGCCTTTCCTTTCTTGCGGTAATGCACCCGTTTTGTTTCAATTATCTCATAAACAGCATTCTTTTTCAGGCGGGTAACAAAATAAACTTGCTGGGTAGTCCACAAGGCAAATTGGTGATAATAATTGTAAGCTTTGTCAAACACTATCATACTATGTGATATTAGTTCAAGGCTTTTCAGGAAGTTTTTGTCATGGACTTTTGCGGCTGTGATTTTTACAAACCGGCCAACCGACTGTACGGCGTCAATAAGCATATGGACTTTTAAACTGCCCTTCTTTTTCCCATCTCCCCTGGGATTACGGCCAACACCTTTTAAGATGTCGCTAAATAAGCGGATTGTTGTTGAGTCAATTAAAAGTACCTCTTTGAATGTTAGCCCATAAGTCCGGCTGTCCGACAAAAATGATTGATACTTATCGACCAATGCAAAATACAAGTCCTCGAAAAAACGGTTGTCCCGGTTTCTTAAGCCATCGCTGGCGGTACTCTTGGCTGGTGCTTCTTCCAAACCAAGATGGTTTAATTTCCCGCCTAAAGCCCTTAGCCCTTCACATATTTCGGTCATCGAATCGCATCGGCTTAAAATCCCAAACAACATGGTGATTAAGTGCGTCCTGCTCTTAAATGCTTTATAATACCTGTCGCTGTCGTACGACCTTACTATGGATGATATGTTGACTTTTTCTATCAAATTGATGACCTGTTTGAAAATCGGCTGTCCGACAAATTTTATTTCACTAATTTTACCCATGTTGTAAAGAGTTTTCGTAAAAATCAATTTACAACTTTGAAGGGAAACCGAAAGGGAGTACCTTCTTTTTATTTAATTTAGTCGGACACTACTGAATATAAATATAGAATTATGAAGAGTTTTGGATTGCTGATTTTCATCTTATTTTTTCTGGGATTAGGCTGCACAAACACCGACAAACAAAAGCCGGGGACTTCCAAATTTAACGTTAACGGTTGGATTATTCTTAGTGGGGATTCAACTCAAATCTTCAACACAATAAAAGAAGCCGGGAAATATGGCGTTAACCACATTCAGTTTTCACATCACCTGATAATGAATATTGATGATTTATTGAGCGATTCGCCCAAAGCATCTTACCGTTCAACAGTTATCAATAAAGGAACTAAGCTGGCGCACAGTCTGGGAATGAAAACGTATATCTGGTGCCATGAGTTTTCGGTGCCGGATAAATCTCAAAAAGAAATTTGTTATTCACCCGATAGTCCGATTTGGGAGCAAAGAAAAAAAGCATATGGCGACGGTTTAAAAAAAATTCCCGAAATTGACGGGATTATTTTAATGTATGGTTCTTCGCCACTGCCGCCATGGAGAACCACCTGTAACTGTAGCTGGTGCAGGGATCATGGCCTCGCAGATGCAGAAAGTCAGCAGGCGCAGTCAAAGCGAATAAAAATACTAACGGAGCATGTTGGTAACTATATTACACGGGATATGAACAAAGAATTATTTGTCCGTACGTTTGTTCATGAACCGGAAGAAATTTTTTGGTATACTGAAGGTCTTTCGAAAGTTGAAAATGTTCCGTTTAAAACCATGCATAAATCAGCAGTACAGGACTGGCAACCCTACAATCCTCATAATGCCTGTATTGGCGGCATCACAGGAAAAGAGTTTGTCGTTGAAAACGATGCAGCCGGCGAATATCTTGGGGTTTCGGTATTGCCATACTGCGCTCCCGGATATTACCTTTACCGGTTAAATTATATGAAAGAAAAAGATGGGATTGGTACTGTTACCCGTTGCGGGATTGGTGAGCGTTCAGTGCTGAATACGCCAAATTTTGTTAACCTGTACACCGTTGGCGCTTTCAACCAAAATACTAAAGTTTCGCTTGATGAAGTCTGGGATGGAGCAATTAGTAACTTATACAAAGAAAAAGTAGATAAAGATGCATACCCAATTTTAAGAGATCTTTTTGAACGAACCTTCTTTATAAGATTGAAAAGCAATTTTGTGCTCGGCATTTGGGCTTATGATCATGGAAGCGACTTCCCGAAACGGCTAAATACCTCGCAATTTTACGACCGTGGAGATATGCCCAAATGGGATGCAAACTGGGAATCGGTTTGGAAAAGTTTAGATGAACCAAACATCGTAACACTGAAAAACATCTGGCAGGAATCGACTGAAGCCGTGGAATCAGCTTACGAGTCGTTGTTGATTTTTCCGCAGTTAGAGAATTTAATATCTGACTCAGTGTACAATGATCTGCATAAAAGATTTATTCATCAGTACTTAGCCTCAAAAGCCTGGCGGGCTATCGATATTTATGTTTGGTCGACTAAAGCATTAAAAGACAGTAAAGAGAATCAGGATTCGGAAAAATTGTTACACTGGAAAAGATGGGCTTACAGGGAAATGAAAAATATATTAAAAGAATATAAAACAAATAATCTTCTGGATTTACCTGTTATGGGTTACTCTTCATTAGAAAGATACATTCAAAATATAGATAATGCGGAGGCAATTCAACCCAATGATAATTTTACGCCTGAAAAGCCGTTATTCTCATCAATAGACGTAGCTTACAATAAAGATATGAATACCGCAACTATTTCATTCAATGTGAAAAGAGATTGCAGCACCCGCGTTCTTTGGGGGGAAGAACTACCTTTTCCTGAAAATTCTGTTGCTATTCAAGCTACTTCCGGTAAAATTAATACGCTGAAAATCGATAGTCTGAAGCCTGATAAAAGATATATTATTCGAATATTGGCACAAGGAGAAGATACACTATTTTCAGGAGATCATTGGATATTCACATTCTGAAAGCATTTTCATTTTGTATTATAATTTCATCTTCGTATAAGCACAGGTTTACATCTGTATGCTTATTTACTTTATCAAGAAATTCTTTAGCAGGTTTTAAGAATGGAGTTTTATGTGCAGGAACAATAATAATGTATTTTTTGATATAGATATTGAGAATCAACTGAAATTAGAGGAGCCAATAGTAAAAAGACATAAATGTAAGCTGTCTGATAGTGAAATACTGAGCATCCTGCTTTGGACAATTTACTAACTTCAAGCACTTTTACTTCCAGTATGTTTGCAGGCACTTATCAGACCTATTTACATATTTATTGAAGTTATACACGTTTTTTCCAGTTTCAATACATGGAAATGCTCCTCTTGGTTATTTGCTTGATAAATAAGGTTTTTGGTAGATTAAGGGGGCGATTCGACCTTCCTAAGGGGGCCATGTAAAAAGGAAAAAACAGAACCGTGTTTTTGAGGGGGAGGGGCAAAAGTACTATGGAAGGGGTTGGGGCTTCAAGATCCATTTGATTGTCAATGACCAACATTAAGCAAACAAGGATTGAAGTCTGGAACATGGCGTGTGTAAAGTTTTAATAGAGAAAGCCGAAAAGCCATAAGGGGATTTTATTCCCAGAACCACCTTTTATCCCGTCAGAAGCGATGTATGAATTGGGGATCCCTTTTATTTGTTCATCTGTTTTTGAAGGGCCTCCTATTTCAAATGTATATACATCATCAATAGTGAAATCACTAAATCTGGATGATGTTACATGGTGAGATACTTCAGTTTGGCTAAAAAAGAAAGTTTCACGCAAATTTCCAATGTCTGGTTTGTTCTCAGATAATAACCAGGCAAGATTTGGATTTTGGAGATAAATCTTTTCCGGTTTTTGAAGATAGCTTATTCCTTTTGTATCCCGTTTTAAAAGTGAAATGATCTGGGCATGGTTTAAAAGGTCCAGTATTTTGAGAATGGAGTTGCGTGGCACATTCATCCGTTCTGATATTTTTGTAATGTTGGGGGTAAATGGTACTGACTGGCTTATTATATATAGTAATACCATTTCAATAGTATAATGCCGCATATTTATTAACTTTAAGGCATGGGAAAGAAATCAAGACTGGTAATAAAAGAAGGTGTATCGACACTAAAAAATGTATTATCCCGGCAAGTTTCACTAACAGGCGAGAAGCGGGTAAAATGTCTTCTTTATATTCAGGAAGAAAGATTCAGGACGCGTAGGGAACTGGCTTCATACCTGGGGATACACATCCGTACCATGGAAAGATGGTTGAAAACATATCAATCAGAAGGACTGGAATCCATGGTTTCAAATAAACCAAAACCCAAGCCATCAGTACTAATTAGGAAAGAAATCCATGAAGGATTGAAGAGCAGGGTAAATAATGGTTCTAATCCTTTTTTAGGATACTGGGATGCGCAACAATGGGTAAAACAGGAATTTGGAGTAGAGATAAAATATCATACGCTTAGAGGTTATTTGATAAAACACTTTAAAACCAAAGTAAAAAGTCCGAGGAAATCGCATATCAATAAAGATAGTCAGGCTACAGAAGCCTTTTTAAAAACTACCTGATACATTCAACCAGATTAGAATAAGTCTGGATAAAGATAAATACGATTCCATCAACTTGTATTTTCAGGATGAAAGCCGCTTTGGGCTGATGACCCATATCGGGAGCTGTATCGCAGCAGTAGGAGTACGCCCGGTAATTAACTACCAGCACCGTTTTTCAACTACTTATACCATATTTCTTGTTAATTTACCCAATAATTATTAACTTGACATCATGGCAAAAACAATCGACATCACCATCAAGGAAAGCGAGGAACACCTGATGTACCTTCTCCGCAAACAAGACAAGCTTTTACAGCAAGGCAGGGTGAAAGCATTATTACTGATAAAACAAGGCAAGGTACGTTACACTTATGAATTATCGAAGAAGTTAAAACGTGGGCGTAAGACCATTTATAACTGGCTACAAATGTACCAGGAGAAAGGCATCGATGGGTACCTGACGGTATCAAGCCGAGGCAAACGCAAAGACAAGCTTTCAGATAATGAAAAACAGGGCATTGCCAGAAAATTGCAGGATGCATCAACAGATATAACCAGTTATGTGGAACTATGCCATTGGGCAAAATCGGAGTTTGGGAAAGAAATCCCTTACCATGTGATATATAAATATTGCCGTTCCCGATTAAATTCAAGGCTAAAAATTGCACGAAAATCACATCACAGGAAGGACGAGCAGGCTGTTGAAGCCTTTAAAAAAACTACCAGGGTTGATTGAGGGGTTTAGAAACAGTCTGGATAAAAATAAGTATGAGTCCATAAACATTTATTTCCAGGATGAAAGCCGCTTCGGTTTAATGACCAGACAAAAGCGGGTACTCGTATCAAGAGGGATAAGGCCTGTAGGCAGGTTCCAGCACAGTTACAAGTGGTTATGGCTTTGGGGTTGCTTTTCTCCTGTCACCGGGGATGCCTTTTACTGGGAAACACCGAAAGTGGACAACGCTATTTTTGAAGCTTTCCTGAAAGATTTTAGCCGAAACAGGCCAAAAGAACTTAAGTTAATGGTTATTGACAATGCCGGATTTCATTCCTGCCAGAATATAACCATCCCGGAAAATATCAGGCTGGTGCGGATTCCTGCCTATTCCCCGGAACTCAACCCGGCAGAAAAGGTGTGGCAGTGGATGAAAGACAGGGTGGCAATGAAATTTTTCGAATCAACCAAAGCTTTACAGGACAAAATAACTCACATGGTACATCAACTCACACCCGAACTGGTAAAATCAATAACCGGATATGAATTGTACACCAAAAATTTTATTGGGTAAATTTGTCGCTAAAATGGTATTACCTGTACGGGAGCTATTCCCCGATAAATGGCGATTCCTTTGTTTGGGAAATAGAGGGGACAACCAGTGAAATTTTTGAAAAATATTTATCTGCATTTTCTACATATAACCCCCGGGAATATAAAATTGTAATTATTGACAATGCCCGCTTTCATTCTGTTAAAGCGTCTAACATTCCCGACAATATTTTTCTTCTCAACATTCCTGCTTACACTCCTGAACTTAACCCATGCGAACAAATCTGGCAATACATCAAAACCAGGTATAAAAATCAATTATTCAACAATATGCTGCAACTTAAAGAATGGCTTTGGAATATAGTCAACACAATGCAGCCAGAAACAATAAAATCGATTACTGGAAACAGGAAATATCTGAAATTATTTAATGCGGCATTTAATAATTAAATTGGTATAAGAAATCAATAGATAGATATTATAATGCAATTCTGTTCATCGAGATAAAAGCAAATCCCTTCAAATGTGTATAGAATTGTGAGGAGATTTAATCATTAATGTTATTGTCGGATAAAGTATACGACCAGTGATAATACCTAGCTATAAATTAAATGCAAGATGAAAAAAATCTGGCTAATTTTATTGGTGATCGGAAATCTGTTTTGGTTTTCACTAAATGCACAAGCCAAAGAGAAAGATAGCTTCTCAGAAAATAATGTTTTGTATTACTCTCCTGAAATCATTAAATATAATTTTGACGGGAATCTTGGAGAAATGATTGATAAATTGGGCAATCATTGGTTTCAGGATTTTATCGATGCAAATCCTTTTGCAACAGAGATGTTTCATATCAAAGGAAGAGATCCCAAACACCCAAAACAATTGATGTGGTGGGCCGGGGAATTTATGGGCAAGCATTTACTGGGTGGAATTTCTCTTTATAAGATGTCCGGAAATCCTGAGTTAAAGAAACAAATTGAAGTAGTTATAGGAAGATTGATGGCAGTTCAGGAACCAGATGGCTATTGGGGCCCTTTTCCTGAAAATGAGCGGCTCTATTCCAATAATTGGGATGTTTGGGGACAATATCATCTTGAACTGGCATTTTTAGAATGGAATGAGCTTACTAAAGACAAAAAAATATTACAGTATGTTGAGAAAAATGCAGATTACCTGAGTGATCATTTTTTGCATGGAAAGCCAATAAACGAGGTTGCCTGGAAAGAGATGAATTATGCGATTATGCATTCCATGGGCAGGCTTTACAGGATAACAGGAAAAGAAGAATATCTCAATTTGATGAACCAGATCCTTGAAGGGTTTGAAGATGATGATTCAGGTGACTATTTCAGATTGGGCTTAAAAAATCAACCATTTTTTACATCAGGAAAGCCACGCTGGGAGGCATTGCATCCTATTCTGGGAATGGTAGAATTGTATTACATCACGGGAGATGAAAGATATAAAAGGTCGTTTGTCAACCTAATGGAAAGCATCCGTGATTATGACATTCACAATACTGGAGCGTTTTCAACAGAAGAACAAGCTATCGGTACACCTTACGGAGAAGGTCCGATTGAAACATGTTGCCAGGTGGCATGGAATGCGATGCAAATAGATGGAATTCACCTAACGGCAGATTCCCGGATTGCCGATGAGCTTGAAACAGGATTATACAATGCAATAATGGGCTACACCCATCCTTCGTGTTCCTGGTGTACATACAATACTCCAATGGATGGAGTGAAGAGGCTCGCTGTTCAGGATATTAGCTGGCAGGGTTGTGAAGGAGGCCCCTGGTTAAATTGTTGTACTGCCAATTTTGCACGTGGTTTTGGAATGCTAAGCAAATGGGAACTGATAAGGCTGAAAACCTGTATGTTAATTTCTATGGTCCTTTTCAGGGGGAGGTTAGCATTGGAAATAATCTTATTACAATTAAGCAACAAACCAACTATCCTGCCGATGGTCATATTAAAATTGATATTGAATGTAGTTCAAAGTTTGATAACGATATTAAATTACGTATTCCGTATTGGAGTAAAAAGGTAACCGTCCGTTCGGGAAAGGAAGAAATGGACGCAACTGGGCAAGGGTATTTTTCAATAAGAGGAAATGGAGCTAAAAAGTTTTCCATTGAACTGGATATTGATATGACCAGGGAACCTTTAATCGGCGATGAATTGTATTCAGGAAAAGCATCATTGTATTATGGACCGGTATTATTGGCCTATGACCAGAAGTTCAATCCTTTTGATGTCGACGAGCTGGAAAAAATTGCTTATTCATCCGCAAAACTGGAACAAGTTGATATAGGTTCCATTGTGGATGAAACATTTTATTATAACCCTATGATGCTTTTTAAAGTCAGAAATACAGATGGGAAGAAGATCCTTTTATGTGATTTCGCCTCGGCAGGTTCGCACGGAACTTACTATAAAACCTGGTTCGACATTGAAAATGCACCTCCAGCCAATGTTCGGCTTAAAAGTCCTTTAAATAATTCAATATCAAAATTAGCTAGGTTCCAGTGGTCAGGTCCCGAATCGGAGAGTAATTCAATAACTTACAACTTAAAGATTGCAACCGATGAGGATTTTCAAAATGTGGTTGCCGATATAAAGGGGATTAAAACAGTAAATTACATTCCAAAGAAGTTATTGACTCCTGGTGAGTATTATTTTAAAGTTATTCCTGAAAACAAATATGGTTCAGGTGTAATGATTGGTAAGCCCCGCCGCTTTACAATTGAAAACTATGATTCCGGAAATTTTTCAGATCCGTCAATTTATGAATTCCGTTCAGAAGATTCTCTGGTTATTGGTTCCCGGCTGGATGGCAATGCAGGAACAATTTACGGGCATTTGGAAACAGAAACCAATATTCAACCGGCAGAAGATCGGTATGGCAACGCTAATAAATCAGTCCGCTTTGACGGGACAGGTAAAATTGTTTATTCGCTTCCATATATGCCCGAAAAATACAGTGTTGTATGTTGGGTAAAACCGTAAGGAAACAATGTGCATTCTCAAATTTTTTCAGCCTGGTCTTCAATCATGGACGATCCCTCGAAAATATTTATAAATGACGATTCTTTTGTTGCTGCAATTGAAAACAGGACTTTGAAGAGGACTGAAGTAGTATATAAAGGTGTTGAGTGGCAAAAATGGTATCACCTGGCAATGGTTTATAACGGGACAAAATTTAGTTTTTATGTCAATGGAGAAAAAATAAAAGAGTCTAATAAAGTGAAAATATTCTTTACCAATGCCATAAATATCTATCTGGGAGGCAACAATAATCCTGATGGTAAATATTTCTCAGGCTGTATGGATGACTTTGCTTTATTTGCTAAAGTTTATGATCAAAAAGCAATTCATGAAATATACCGAAATGGTCTTGATTTAAATAATCGATAACGCTTTTAAAGCGCAAAGAAAAAATTAGGAAATGGGAGTTTTGTTTTATAGGAGATAAGGGAAAATTTTTTGTCTTAAAAATAAGAAAACTCTAACCTGCATAGGTACATAATTAACTAAAACAAGAACATTATTGTCTGTTTTTTGAGAGGTAAATGTTAATAATAGTTTTGTATTTCAGATACAAAATGAATTAGTGGAATGAAAAGAAAAGTCTTTTTACTTAATCTTATATTGGTCATTTCAAAATTGGTAGCTTGTCAGGTTTTACCCGATCGTTTGAATCCTATTGAGAAGTTAAAAACGGAGGAGTGGCTACGCAACTGGTATCTTGCTGGTACTTTTCCATTAGATAGTGCAGTATATAACTATAAACACCTGGCTGGTTTCGATACTGATTTTTTACAAAATACAGGTGGCGAGTTAGAGCCTCAGGTAAAAGAGGGGAAACGAGTTAAATACAAGGGCGTTTATGCTCGTTGGGAAAAATTTGAAAGCCCTGATCCTATAGTTGATTTGGACAAATATTACTCAGGGAAATCGTTTGTTGCTGCATATGCTTACAAGGAATTGGACGTAGATTCCAGTGGTATTTATTTGGTTTCGCTGGGCACAGACGATGGTGGTAAATTTTGGGTGAATGGCGAACTGGTGTGGGATTGCTACGAGGAACGTGGTATTAAAGATGACGACGACTTAGTGCCTGCCAATTTCATAAAAGGTAAAAATACCTTGTTGCTTAAAATGGAAGAACGGGAACATGCCTGGGGATTTAAAGCAAGGATATTACCTTTTGATTTGCACCATTTTGTGCAAAACCAACCTTTATTCCAACTAATAAAACGTGATGGTGTTCCCGAGCTGGGTTTCATGCAACCTTCGTTCTATAAATTATTTAAATCGGTAAATATTAAAGTTACCAAAGAAGGAAGCGACGATGTTGTTTGGCAGGGGGAGTTTAATGGTAAAAACATTACGTTGCCCCGTGGGGGTGAACAATTCCAGAAAAACATTCTTGTAATCTCCGCAATATTGTCTGACGGCAGCCTCTGGGAAAAAGAAATTTGCTACAATACCGGAAATCCAGTTTTTTATCCATTGTTTGAAAATGGGAAAACAACTTATTCTATTGTTGTAAAGAAAGATGCCGGAGATGGGGAAAAATGGGCTGCAAAAGAACTCCAACACTGGTTAGAAAAAATTAGCGGTGTAACTTTTCCCATTGTTACAGATGATAAAGAGATAACTGAAAATGAGATAGTAATTGGCTATAATAAACATTCACTTGCGCTGCTCGAACCGGCAACTATTTTACCTAAAGCTACTAATGAAAGCTATTATTACAAAAACATTGGCTCTTCTGTTTTATTGTTGGGAGGAGAACAACGGGGATCGATGTATGCTGTTTTTTCGTTTCTTGAAAATGAATTTGGTTGTCGTTGGTATTCTCCTGAAGTTACTGTAATTCCGCAAAAAAAGAAATATTCATTTAGTTTTTTTAACCATAGTGAATCTCCATCGGTGAGAGTCCGCAATGATTATTACTACGAAGTATTTGATAATCCGGATTGGGCAGCCCGAAATAAAATAAATGGAGCCATGAATTATTGCGAACAGCATGGTGGACTTGAGGCATACTGGAGTGCTCACACTTTCTTTAAGTTGTTACCTCCGGAAGAATTTTTTGATACACACCCTGAGTATTACAGTTTAATTGATGGAAAACGAATTCATGAAAGGGCACAGCTTTGTCTTTCCAATCCGGAAGTTATAAAAGTGGCAACGGAGCGGCTGAAAAAGGTGATGCAAGAAAATCCGGAATACCTTATCTATTCCGTTTCACAAATGGATTGGAAGAATGCTTGTCAGTGCGAAAAGTGCCAGGCAATTGTCGACAGAGAAAAAAGCCAGTCAGGACCTTTGATTCATTTTATTAACCAGGTTGCTGATGGGATAAAAGACGAGTTTCCAGATAAATATGTGGGGACATTTGCCTATCAATATACACGGAAACCACCGGCTACAATCAAACCTCGTGAAAACGTAGTAATCCGCTTGTGTAGCATTGAGTGTTGTTTTGCCCACGATTTTAAAAGCTGCCACAAGAACGAAGAGTTCCTGGAAGACATGAAAATTTGGTCGACTCTTGCACCTCACCTTTATATTTGGGATTATGTGGTGAGTTTTAGAGAATATCTTGTCCCATTTCCCAATTTTAAAGTGTTGCAGTCCAATATAAATTCTTTTATTGAAAACAATGCCATTGGGATTATGGAGCAGGCAGCATACCAATGTCCCGGGACAGAATTTGCCGAGTTGCGTTCATATGTAATTGCAAAACTGCTTTGGAATTCTAAAATAGATGTAGATTGGGTAATCGACGATTTTATGGCGGGATATTATGGAAGAAGCGGGCAATATATACGTGATTATTTTGATCTCCTTCATAATTTAATTACACCCGAAACACATTTTGATATCAGACTAAGGCATTACGACGATTTGTTTAATGACGAATTTGTTATTAAAGCTGAAAGAATATTTGATAAAGCCGAAAAAGTAGCTGATGACAATGAAGTATTAAAACGGGTTGAACTGGCCCGGCTTCCTGTATTATTTTTGAAGTGTATGAGAAATCCGGTTGAGTCAAAACTTGATGGCAGCATCCAACGTTTCTGGGAAATTATAGAAAGGGAGAATATTACACATATCTCAGAAGGAGCAGGGAATAATAAGGATTATAAAGAATTGCTGAAGATTGAGGATTAATGCGTTGTGTTAATGTGTAGATTAAGTTACAAGGTTTGTGGAACGACGAAAATTTATAAAATAAACAACTGTTGGAGTATCATCGATATATACTTTGGCATCCGTTTAGAGGAATGGGGGAGGATATCTCCTGGCACATAAAAATTACAGACTGTATCAAAAGCTGAAAGAAAAGGAATTGTCCATATTAAAATTTAGTATTATGAATAATATTGGAAAAACGTATAGGAGCTCGGAGAAGAACTTTCAGGGCTTCGGAAAAATTCTTGTAATTCTTTGTCTGTGCTTGTTTTTGTTTTCCGGATGTTCCCATGAAAACCAGCTGGTTTTTTGCGGTTCAACAGAGAATGATCTTTATCAATTCTTACAAGAGGAAGGATTTACAATAAAAGTAGTAAGTTCTCCCGAAGATGCTGTTTCAATAGCCAGCGAAGGTTCTGCAGTTGTTATTGTAAGTGATAATTATCCTGAGACTAAAGTAGATATTAACCAGGAAACATACAGCCAGGCAAAAGAAAAGCAATTAAAATTGTATATTGAGTATCCTACTGCATTTCCGGGAATTTCTATTTCAGACGATATTTTTCATGCAATATTGGAACGGGGAGTGGTTGCCGGTAATGCATTTGAACCAAATCTGGAGTCGATGTCAATTGTGGGTATAAATGACTGCTACACCTTAGAGGCAGATGTGGAAAATCCGCTACTGGTGCTGGCAAAAGTAGCTGGTTTTGATAAAGCTGAATATGGAATTGACGATGTAAAATCTCATCCTTTACTATTTCAGAAAGATAATTGTATGGTTGCTTTAACCAAATTAAGCAATTTCAGAACAGGCAGGTATGGCCCAAATGATTCATGGAAAGTCATTTGGAATTACATCATTTCGTGGCTGGTTAGTAACCCTGATTTTCAATTTGAAAAAGCATGGCCTGCTGATGTTTCTCCAATGTTTGAGGCCAACACTGTATTACCGGATGGTGCAAAAGAGCGAATGATAGAGAAAGGTACCAATTGGTTTTACAATGGGAAGTTCTTTATTGATTCTTCCTGGAAAGAGAGATGGCTTAAATACCAAGCAAATGATGCCAATCCTGTTGGTCCTCCAATTCCTCAGTCATTTAAAAATGGCAATGGCTCCATGGGTATTCTGGAAGGGCATGTATCGAATATTTTATATAACGGTCTTCAGAATTACCGTTACAATTTGCGTTGCGATGTACATGGTGAAACAGCCTATGCATTGGCAGCTGCCGGAAAATATCTGGAGGTTCCCATGCATCTAAAGGTTGCTGAAAATCTGATAAATTTTGTTTTTAATGATACAACCAATTTCCGAAAAAAAGCACATTGGGATAAAAAGAACCCGGTTTATGGTTTACTTGGCTGGGGCTACAACAGCTCCTATGTTTTTTATGGCGACGATAATGCGAGGTGTGTTTTGGGGATGATTGGTGCTTCTTCTTTTTTGGAAACAAACCAGTGGGACAGACAAATTGTAGAGAATATTCTGGCCAATTTCAGGGTGAGTAGCATCAATGGTTTTTACTCGGAAAAAGGTTCTCTTCGACAGGCAAAAATAGAAGAGCTGGGATGGAAGTACCTGGGTGGAAGAGAGGAAATCAGGCATATTCAGCCTCATTACGAATCGTGGATATGGGCATGTTATCTTTGGCTTTATGATAAAACGGGTTACCAACCGCTCCTTGACAAAGCAAAAGCTGCCATTCGTTTAACCATGGAAGCTTATCCTGATAACTGGGAGTGGACCAATGGTATTCAACAGGAACGTGCCCGGATGATTTTACCACTTGCCTGGTTGGTAAGGGTTGAAGATACCGAAGAACATCGGAAGTGGCTGGATATGATTGTTTCGCGGGTACTGGAGAACCAGCACGAATGCGGGGCTATTCAGGAAGAACTGGGAGCTGCTGAATTAGGCCGATACGGACAGACGACTTCTAATAGTGACTATGGAACATCAGAAGCGCCGTTAATTTTTGAAAACGGTGATCCTGTAGCAGATATGTTGTATACAACCAATTTTGCTTTTTTTGCCTTAAACGAAGCCGCCAAAGCTACCAATAACCCAATATATAAAACAGCCGTTTCAAAAATGTCAGATTTTCTGACTCGCATACAGGTAAAAAGTACAAAACATCCCGATTTGGATGGAGCCTGGTTTCGTGCATTTGATTATGGCAGATGGGAGTATTGGGCATCCAATGCTGATCATGGCTGGGGAGCATGGTCAACACTCACCGGGTGGACACAAAGTTGGATTGTGGCAACGCAGGTTTTAATCGAAGAAGATACAAGTTTCTGGGAATCAACCGCTGAATTGAAAGTTGATGAATACATGGGGGAAACTGTAGGCTTTATGCTTGAATAAAAGGAAACTCTTCTTCAGCAGTACATAGATAGGGTTTCATACAGAGATAAAAGAATGAAGAAATTATAAATTGAAAATATTATGAGAAAATTGAAAATGATACTTATTGTAACCGTTTTTGCTGCAACTGCAATTGTTTTAGGAAGCTGCAGTGGAAATAGGAATTCGGGTAAAACCGATGCGCAGGGGCGTCCGTTAATTATTAAGAAAGGTACAATTGATTGTGATATTGTGGAAACATCACCCATTGTTTTTAAGGGCAAAGTTTACAGGTTCGAATATATTCGGCAAAAATACTGGGACAATCATACTGGCGATTCTTATTTTCATTTTGTTAATCCTCAAACAGGAGGCTCAACACCATCTTTTGCTGAAGGTTTTCATTTGGGAAGTGCTGCTGTTTTTAACGATACAGTTTATGTTACCGGGGTAGAGAAATGGAATGCAGACCGGATTCATGTTTTTAAATCTGCAGATTTAATACATTGGGATAGTTATGTCGCATTTCAACTTCCCGGATATGGCATTTTTAACACCTCGCTAACAAAAGCGAAAGATAAATATGTTTTGATGTTTGAAATTGGAATGCCAAAAGAAGAAGCTGGTGTACGTTTTACGGCTCGCTTTGCTACTTCCACTAATTTAAAAAACTGGGAAGTTTTATCATCAGAGCATAATTATGCCAAAGACCGGTATACGGCTCCCCATTGTTTACGTTACCTGGATGGTTACTATTACGATTTTTATCTGGAAGATTTGGACGAATATGAACAATGGGTAGTTCGTTCAAAAGATTTAATCCATTGGGAAAAAACAAAGCTGGGGCCAGTACTAAAAGCCTCTCCTGAAGACAAAAACATAGCAAATAATAAACTGACAAAGGACTTGAAAGACAAAATTGACAAAGCGCAGAATATTAATAATTCAGATATTGATTTTTGCGAATATGAAGGGCGCTTAATAATCAATTATTCCTGGGGCAACCAGGATGGTACAGAATTTTTAGCCGAAGCTTATTATGAAGGTACTATGGAAGAGTTTCTAAAAGGTTGGTTTCCTGATTGAATTGATAGTTACGATTTTTTGTTCTGATTATTGGAAAGGTACAAATTATGTTAGAACCAGTTTTTTGACGGGGATTATTATATAAGAATTCTGATTTCCCAGGTGAATTTGGGATTTCAGATTTGTTGAAGCAAAATAGCTCAGATGACAATTCGCCTAAGAAAGAGCAAAATTTACTTACTGAATCGCCATTGCGGGTGTAGGAGCTATCTGACTTTTGGTTTTTGTCATAACCTAGATGACCTTTAAATTTTCCTTCTAACATCATTTCAATACCTTGTTTCTGAAGCTGTTTCTGAAAATCGTTAAGTCCTCTCCAGATTTAAACTGCTTGAGGAAATCGTTACTTAAGAAATTTTCTTTTTTCATTGTTGTGTAAATTTAAAAATTATACAAAAATAGAGGTGTCACTTTTGTTACAGCTTTTTTGTGTCTGAGTGTGTTTCAGACTTTATTCGATTTGTTTATAGCTCCTTGCCCGGGGTTAATATTTAGCATAATTATATTTTTGATGTTATCACACACTTATCCAATGAAAGTATTTGTTAGTTGAGGCCCGGATTATTGTCAAAATGAGTTTAGATTTGGTAAAAGGGAAAGTCCCAACATAAATGTTATTCCTGTCAAAATAATTTAAAAAGTATGTCAAAATCATAAAAATTTTCTTTTAGATTTTAATCTCTATATTTGTAATAGGATGAGTATTAAGATGAATTTAGACGAGCATACTTCGGATTACAAATTGGCAGAAAAGCTTCGAAAAGGAGACATTGAGGCATTTGATGCGATTTTTAAAAAGTATGCAAATAGGTTGTTTGGGTTTGTTTTAAACTATTTGAAATCAAAAGAAGAAACGGAAGAACTTGTTCAGGATGTCTTTCTTAAAATTTGGGAAAATAGAAATAGCATCAGAAAAGAATCATCGCTGAGAGCCTATCTTTTTACCATCGCTTATCACGATATATGTAAAATCTTTAGAAAAAAACTGAATGATGAAAAATTCAGGAAGGAAGTGAGTAATATAAAAGATTATACATTTAATTTAGAGGAGCAATTGGAATACAAAGCAACACTTGAACAGATTGATCGATTGATAGACAAGCTACCCCAAAGGCAAAAAGTTATATTTACCAAAAGCAGAAAAGAAGGCAAGAGTACAAAAGAAATTGCCAAAGAAATGAATTTAGCTCCGGGAACAATTGACAATCAGGTTTCTTTAGCCATAAAATATCTTCGCAGGCAAATTGAGGATAATAATTTCTCACTCCTGTTATTCTTTGCCATTTTTATTCAATAATGATTCTGTTTGTTATGTTGTTGTTTATGAGTCTTTTACGCTCTGGGCTGCGTAGGCCGTGAATAAATTTGATTATTTTTTCGTGAGATTTTGTTTCAATGTGGATATAACTATTTATAAAGGTAACCTAAATCAATTACTTTAGTTTAGTTAAAAAAAATCCTCTTTGAAATATAAGAGGATTTTAAAAAAGTTAGAATGTTGAGTCAAATAGATAAAGAAAAACTACATCGTTTCAATAAAGGGCAAACAAACGATGAAGATAATCAATATATATATCGGCTTTTTGCAGAGAACGAGGAAAGTCCGGAGTTCAAAAAAGTTCTACTTTCAAGTTGGAATGATTTTATTGATAAAGACGAAGAGGAGGATTATGGCATTAGTTTCTTGCTCGATAGAATTCATCATATTGTTCGTAAAAATGAACATAAGAAACAACAAACAGCAATTAAAAAGTTTTACCTGTGGTATTCGGCAGCAGCAGCAATTTTAATCCCTTTACTCATCGTTGGAGGTATTTTGTTTACGAAAAATTATTGGGGAAAATCTATACAAAATGAAAAGTCGACTATAGCTACAATAGTAGCTCCCCTTGGCTCCAGAATTAATTTTTCATTGCCGGACGGCACCAATGGTTGGTTAAATAGTGGTTCTTCAATTGAATATAGTCTTCCTTTTAATAATAACAGAAAAGTTAAAGTTTTGGGAGAAGCCTGGTTTAATGTCACTCGTGATGCATTACATCCTTTTGATGCTATTGCCGGCAGTTCTAAATTAAGCGTATTGGGGACAAAATTTAATTTGAGTGCCTATCCTGAAGACAAATACGTGGAGGTAGTATTAGAAGAGGGTAAAGTTACTTTCCATATGCCAGGCCTTTCATCAAATATTGAAATGAAGCCAGGGGAACGGTTGATATATAATAATGATAGTGTACAAATTAGCGAAACAGACCCTGGTAAATATTCTGCATGGACGGAGGGAAAGCTTGTTTTTCGCGGGGATCCGATGAGGGAAGTTGCAAGACGTATCGAACGATGGTACAATGTTGATGTTGAGTTGCTTGATAAAGAGTTGGAAAAATATGTAATACGTGGAACTTTTCAGGATGACTCATTGGAAGATGTTTTCAGATATCTTAGTATGACTTCTCCACTGGAGTACCGCATTATTGATAGAAAAACGTCAGACGACGGAACGTTTCAAAAGAAGAAAGTGCTTCTATATAAAAGGAAAAATTAAGAGGTTTTGTATAAAAAAAACTAAAAATGAAGAAAATTATCATTAATAAAACCTTTCAAAAGGAGAACTGATTTTCTAAATACTTTTTTAAGTTCAGGAGGGGTACAGCCAACATCATCTTTTAATTTTTATGCAGAGGAATTAAAGAAAATTAAAATAACTAAAAACCTAACAGAAATGAAATTACGGGACGGACCTTAAGTAAAAAAGAGGAAATCGCTCCAACGATCTCCTCCAAAAAAACATCAATTTTTTTAACGTTTAACACATCAAATTTATGAAAAAAAATAAACTTTTTTATGAATGTTATTTTTCACTTTTAATTAAAACATTCAGGATCATGCGAATTACCCTATTTGTGCTACTCGCTGCAGTCCTCCAAACTTTTGCAAACGGTGCATATTCACAAAAAACCAGGCTGTCACTTGATTTTTCAAATACAAAACTGGTTGATATTCTGGACGAGATAGAGAATCGTTCAGAATTTTATTTCCTGTATAATGAAAAATTAGTTGACACACAACGTAAAGTAACTGTTTCATTTAAAGATGAAAAAATTGACAATATACTCAATGAAATCTTTGAAGGAACTGATGTGTATTATTCTATTGCTGACCGGAAAATTGTTTTAGCCCCAATATATTTGACCGATAGTCAGCAAAAGACAATTGGAGGAAAAGTTACTGATTCTTCAGGTTCTCCACTTCCAGGTGTAACCGTGTTTGTCAAAGGCACAACTCAGGGGACAGTGACTAATTCTGATGGTATTTATACACTTCCTGATGTGCCGGATGATGCAACGCTCACTTTTTCTTTTGTGGGAATGAAATCTTTGGAAATTGCAGTATCTGGCAGAACAACGGTTAACGTTGAGATGGTAGAAGAAACAATTGGAATTGATGAAGTTGTGGCAATTGGATATGGAACCCAAAGGAGAGCGAATGTAATTGGTTCTGTTACTTCTGTTTCTAGTCAGGAAATATCTTCTGCACCCGTTGCTTCTGTATCTAATGCACTGGCTGGCAGACTTCCCGGAGCAATTATCCAACAGCGCAGTGGAGAACCAGGTTTAGATGGTGCACAAATTTTAATTAGGGGGAAGGCTACACTAGGTAATAATTCTCCTTTAGTGGTCGTTGATGGCATTGCCGGGCGTGATCTAAATTCCCTGGAATCAAAGGATATTGAGAGTATCTCAGTTTTGAAAGATGCATCAGCAGGTATTTATGGAGCACAGGCAGCCAATGGTGTTATACTTGTTACTACAAAAAGGGGTGCAGAGAATGCCCCAACATTTAATTATGATTATCATTTTGGTGTCAGCACTCCAACCCGATTGCCTGAAATGGCTGACGCTGCAACGTATGCCCAAATGATTAGGGAAGTACAAACATACAGGAATTATGATGAATCCAACATGGCTTACTCTTTGGATGACATTGAAAAATATAAACAGGGAATTTATCCCTGGACACATCCTAATACTGATTGGTTTGATACTTTTATGAAGAAGTACAGTAATACACATCATCACTATTTTTCTGTAGACGGGGGGACCCAAAAGCTAAGTTATTATGTCTCTTTTGGAAAACAATACACTGATGGTAATTACAAAAACTCAGGAACATCATACGATCGCTACAATTTGAGGTCTAATATTGATTTTAATATCAATAAATATTTAAACGTAGGTTTAGATATGCATGGGTCAGAGGAAAACAAGATGTATTCAGTATATCCCAGCGGCAATATTTTTAATGCTTTGGTAAGAGGAAGGCCTACCGATCCGGCAATATATCCAAACGGTAAACCAGGGCCACCAATACCGGATGGAAAGACCAGTGGTGTAACTGCAACTTTGGATGCCGGTTTTAATGATATTAAAGAATATCGCAGTGAAAACATTCTGTCCGCAACATTAAATATACCAAAGGTAGATGGTCTGGTTCTTTCGGGTTATATGGCCTATGATATGTATTTTTATGTCAATAAGAATTTTAAGAAACCATGGACAGTGTATAACCTGGATGAGCCTTCCTATTTGGCTGCGGGGAACACTGGGAGAGAAGATGGTTCAGCATTTTTAATTGGTAGTTCAGTTGGTGCGAGCGAACCCGAATTAACAGATTCTTATTCTGATTCAAAAAGTATAACTTACAACTTTAAGCTAAGCTATGATAAAACCATTAGTAATGATCATCAAATTAGTGTGTTTGTGGCTTACGAAAGTTTTGATTATCTCACAAAGGGAATCAATGCGTACCGTAAAAACTTTGCCTCTGACGTAATTCCTTATCTTTTTGCTGGAGGTGTTGATGACCAGGCTATAGGGTCTTCAGTATCTGTAGATGCACGTGAAAACTATTTTGGCAGGTTTAGCTATAATTATAAGGAAAAATACTTGGTTCAATTTTCATTTAGAAGAGATGGCTCAGTACGATTTTCTGAAGATAATGGCCGATGGGGTAATTTCCCGAGTATACTGGCTGGCTGGCGAATATCAAATGAGGATTTCTGGCAAAAGAATCTACCCTTCATCAACTATTTCAAATTGAGGGGGTCCTGGGGACAAATGGGAAATGACAGAGTTGACCCTTTTCAGTATTTTTCAACATATTCATTTGGAAACGGTATGATTTTCGGAAGCGATCTGAGTTATACACCTGGTATTTATCAAAGCAGTACTCCTAACCCGTTAATTACCTGGGAAGTTGCAAATGTTTCAAACATTGGTTTTGAATCAAGGTTTCTCAATGACAAATTCAAATTAGACTTTGAATATTTTTATGAAAAAAGGAACAATATATTAATTACAAGAAATGCATCAGTTCCTACTTATACTGGAATCAGTTTGCCTGATGAGAATTATGGAATAATTGAAAATAGAGGTTTTGAGACTGTATTGGGATATTCGAATACAATAAGAGACTGGTCTTTTTCAATTCAGGGAAATTTAGCTTATGCGCGAAACAAAGTAGTTGAATTTGATGAACCAGCGAGAAACGTTCCCTGGCAGGTATTCACAGGGCATCCCCAGGGAGCAGCTTTACTGTATAAAGCAATTGGGGTATTCAATGATCAAGCAGATATTGATTCTTATCCGCACGTTTCAGGAGCAAGACCTGGTGATTTAATAATTGAAGATTTTAATGATGATAAAATTATAGATAACGATGACCGGATTATTTTTGATAAAACTGTTGATCCGGAAATTACTTATGGTCTGTCTTGGTATGTTGCCTACAAAAACTGGAATTTGTCTGGGTTGGTTCAGGGGGTTGGAAATTGCATGAGAAGTATCCAGCAATCGCTTCAGGGAACCTCCGGTAATTACCTTCTGGCTGACGCAGAAGGCAGATGGACGGAAGACAATATAACTGCCGAAAAGCCAAGAGCCTGGGAAAGAGACGAAGAATATTGGAGAGGAAGTTATCCAACGGATTATTACTACAAAAATGGCTCTTATGCCCGAATGAAAAATTTGCAGCTAACCTATAAACTTCCGCAGAATATCAAAAAAGCAGTTTGGTTAAAGAATGCCGAGTTATATATTTCCGGCCAAAACCTGTTTCTGATTTATTCGGGGAATAAAATATTTGATCCGGAAATTAGTGGGAACTACAATTATCCTTTAATGAAAATATATTCTGTTGGATTAAATGTTTCATTCTAAATTAAAACAATCGATTATGAAAAAGTATATAAAAAATATTAGCATAGTAGTTTTTCTTACACTTGCTTTTTCTGCATGCGATGATGTGCTTAATAAAGTACCATTGGATGCTTATTCTGACGGAACAGTTTGGGCTGATAAAGGCCTTTCGGATTATTATTTAAATGATTGCTATAAAAATACAATGGTATACAGAAGGATTCATCTTTCTGCTCTTAGTGATGAGTGTTATTTTATTCATATAAAAGGAACAGATGTTTATTTGCAAGGTAATATTAGCGCCAGTAACGGTGGAGTTTGGACGAGAACCGGTGGATATTCTTTTGACAACTATTCATGGAGTTTGTATGGGACAATACAAAAGATTAATACTTTCATCGCAAACATAGATAAGATTGCAAGTTCGTATGAAGCGTCACAGCAGGATGAAATAAATGCATACATTGAATTAAGAAAAGGTGAGGCAATGTTTTTACGCGCATTTCTTTATACTCAGTTATGTCGCGTATATGGTGGAGCTTTAATTATGAAAGAACCGAATGAATTAGGGGATGAATTCTTAGACATTACCAGAAGTACATTTGAGGAGACCGTTAATTTTATCGTAGAAGATTGTGACAATGCTGCCCAGCTATTAAAAATGAAAAGTGAGACTGAAATGGGGAGGGCAACAAAAGAAGCAGCTTTGGCATTAAAATCGAGGATACTGTTGTTTGCAGCCAGTGACCTTACGGCTGACGGAACGGCCAAAAGTGAATATGTGGGATATACGAACCCGGACAGGACTGCATTGTGGACTGCTGCTAAAAACGCGGCAAAAGCAGTTATGGATTTAGGTACAGCAAAGTTAGCTGATTTTGGTGCTCCGGATAAGCAAGCAGTGGCTGAAAACTACTACCAATTATTTAAATCGTATGACTTGTCGAATGATGAAATTATTTGGGGTAAAATGTTTTCACAGGTTGATGGAGATGTAAACCAGATGAACTTGAGAAATGGTAACAATGGAAATGAATGTTATGGAAGTCATTGCCCAACTCAGGGATTAATAGATGATTATGAAATGGAAGATGGTTCCAGGTTTTTTGATCATTTTGCTTTGGATGGGGATGGGTATTATATCAATAACTCTTCCACTTATACCAATGAAAATCCCTATTATAACAGGGAAGCAAGGTTTTATGGTTCTGTATTGTATGACAGTGCTGTATGGCAACCTCGTATTTATGAGGCACTTGCTGAAAGAGATCCAGTTGGGATTTATGACAGAAGAACACGACGTACAGTTCAGGATGACGGGACTGTTATTGATGTATATGGACTGGATACACGTCAAGGCCCGGTTGATAAAGAAGACGGTAGCTATACAGGATACTTAATGAAAAAAACACTTGACGATCAAATTCAGGGATATTATGAAAACAATAAAAACGTAATCATTGAATTTCGTTATGCAGAAATTATTCTGAATTATGCTGAAGCTTGTCTGGGGCTTGGTGAAACTGAAATCACTGCAACTTATATTAATATGATTAGAAATCGAGCAGCACTTCCTGATTTTACAGGTAATATTACAAAAGCTTTAAGGCACGAAAGGAAAATAGAATTTGTGTTTGAAGATAAAAGATGGTTTGATATCAGAAGATGGAAAATCCTGGATGAATGTTTGACCGATGCTTTGGGGATGTCCATCCTTGAGACAACACAAGGTAATAATGTTTCTACCTCCTGGCAGCAAATAAATGTGCAAAATCGTGGACCGGTAGATGATAAAATGTATTGGATTCCTGTTCCAATTGATGAAATGAATAAAGCTCCCCAATTAGTTCAGAACCCAGGCTATCAGTAATAAATTTTATAAAGACCGGTGAATTTACCGGTCTTTTTTTAGCATCATCTGAACAAAAAATGGATAACGGAAAATGGAAATTTGCTTGTATTATCAATAGCATCTTTTGTTTGGATTTCTTTCAATTTTTTTTGAAGGAATGAATATGAGACAACTTTGATAGTACAAAATTTAAAATAACCAAATTGTTTGTCTTTGTTCCAACCGAAGGTTTTATGCAGAGATGCATATAATTGTATAAGATATTTAGATTGAAAACCGCAGATCTTAAAAAGGAGGCTTTTAGGAGGTAACTTTACATGTTACCTTATATTCGAAATTGCTAATAATATTTTAAACCAACTTTACTTTTTTAATAATTATGAAGAGTTCCATTTTTTTTACTTGTTTATTTTTAGTTCTAAACCTGTTTTGTACAGGTAGAAATGTTGAGAACCAAACTATCAGTAAAGTTTCTCCCAGAACGGATAAAAGCATTGGAAATCAAAAATATCCACAACAAATTCGTACTGAGGGGAAAATCCCTATACTGGCCTGGTACAGTATTCCGGCTTCAGAAACTTCTGTTGAAAGATACCAGGAAATGAGAGATGCCGGTATAACTTATTCGCTTACATTCTTTCCAAATCTTGATGAAGTTAAAAAGGCATTGGATGCAGCTGCCAAAGCAGATGTAAAATTACTTGTTTCATGTCCTGAATTAAAAAAGGAACCCCAGAAAACGGTTAAACAGATAATGAACCATCCGGCAGTTGCGGGTTATCATATAGGAGATGAGCCGGGAATGGAGCTTTATCCTGAACTTTCTGCCTGGGCAAAAAAGATACGGTCAATAGATAATAAGCATTTTTGTTATGTAAACCTCTTTCCAACATTTGCAGGTTCAAAAAGGCTGGGAACTGAGAGTTATGAGGAATATGTTCAGGAATATATAAACCAGATACCTATTGATTTTATTTCTTTTGATTTTTATCCGGTTTATAAGGATTATGTCGACAAAAGATGGTATAAGAATCTTGAAATAATTGCAAAAAAGGCAAAAGAGAACGAAAAACCTTTCTGGGCATTTGTTCTGACAACAAATTACGACGACGATCATGTTACTCCTCAAACCATTCCTGCGATGCGGTTACAGGCATTTACAAACCTTGCCTACGGAGCTCAGGGAATACAATATTTTACTTACTGGTCGGCAACTTCAACAAAAGCGCCGTCCAGGGAAGATCAGCGTGGTGCACCGTTGAGTGCAACAGGGAAAAGAAGTATAGTGTATGACCGGATAAAACAGATGAGCAAGGAAATTCAAAAGCTTTCAGGCGTTTTCAAAGGAGCCAAGGTGCTTAGTGTTAGGCATACGAGTTTGGATGAAATTCCGGATGGAACAGTTCGTTTATCCGAACTACCGGAACCAATTAAAGTTTTAGATACACATGGCTCACCAGCTATTGTTTCAGTTTTACAAAAAGGAGATACTTCTTTTCTGGTTCTTGTTAACAAAGATTACCAAAACTCAATGCGATATACATTTTATGGAGATGACAGTGTTAAAATGATACTCAAAGATGGGACAATTGTTGCAGCAAATTTGTACGAAAGTTCCATGGAACTTGACCCCGGAGATATCGCTGTTTTTATGTACCCAACAGAAGACATTAAATAAAACAAACAAATAAGATTTAAATAAAGCAGATAAGAATGAAAATGAAAAGAGGAGCCAGGAGTTTAACAGCCGTTTTTTTAATTGTAGTTGTAGCTTGCTTATTTTTTACAGGTTGTAAATCATCTAAAGAATCAGAGCAATGGGGTATAACAGAAAAAGGAAATGAAATAGTTATAAAAGCAGGAATGTTTGAGCGTAAGTTTCGAAAATCTGAGAACACTGCTTCCTCGCTCCTGATTAAAGGAGTAAATGTTGTTAATGGTGCGACTAACGGAGATTTCTCAGTAACTTTGTGGAAAGCATCACCCAATAAAGAACCACAAGGGATGGCTTACACCTCGGAGGCCGGTGTGGAGCAGCAAAACGATGAAAAAAATTCCACGGATGCATTAAAAGTAAAAAAGAAAAAAGGTCAGGTAGACCAATCGGTACAATGGATAGATTCTGTATCTTTTTCAGGAGGTAGATTTGGTGACATTTTTGATGATGTACAATACTCCATTCATTCTGAAAATGAAGGAACCAAACAGCTTGAAGTAACTTTTTCTGCGCAAAGTTCAAAAGAATGGAAAGGACTGGAGGCAAAGGTTATTTATGAAATATATGACGGCTTTCCTGCCATTCGTAAACGTATAAGTTTAACCAATAACAGCACCCGGTGGCTAAAATTAAGTAACCTTGTAATTGATGATGTTGCTGTAACCGGTGAATATTCCACAAAAACATTATTTACACCTGATGTAAGAGGTATTGAATCCAGTATTATAGCTTTTCACAATTCAGATGCATCAGCGGGAGTTATTGTAGCTAGTGAAGTCCCTTCTAAATTGCGTTCGATTTCGGATAAAGGAGCTTCGGGGTACAATCCCGGTTTTTTTGAATGGGTATTGGGACCAGGAGAATCGTTTGACTCGGAACCTGTATTAATTTATGCCTTTTCAGGAGAAAGTTATCCAACGGTTTCTGCAACCTCCACAGCCATGGATCGTTGCGTGGAAGGAGAATTTAAGCAGTTTCTGAAAAAGAATATTCTGAAAACGACAGAGGATATAAGTAAACTTGTTCCTGTGTTTTGTACCTGGACCAATTATGCCGCTTCTATTGATGAACGCAATATGCACGAAGCTGCAGATATTGCATCGAATATTGGTTTTCAGTGTTTTCAGCTGGATGCGGGCTGGTCTGAAACCGGAGGAAATTGGGGAGTCTCCACTCCATATCCCGAAAAAAATAAATTTCCGGATTTGGTTGGATTAATGGACCATATCCGATCAAAAAAAATGAACGCCGGATTATGGTATTCCATTTTTATCAGCGAAGAAGATGGGACGAATCTTTCAAAAGGATCCGTTCTGGCGAGTTTACCCCTTGTAAAAAGAGCAGGCGGCGTTGGCTTAAGTATGTGTTATAATAAGTCGCGCGAAAAGTACATCAATGATTTGGTTTATATGAATAAAACTTACCATGCTACGTATTTTAAACAGGATTTGAGCAATCTCTGTTTTGGTGATATTGCGGAGGGGCATGAAAGTCGCACGTTAAAGGAATCATATTTGCGTGGTTTGCGTGGCTTGTTTCAAATACAGGATGGAATACATAACAAAGCGCCGGAAGCCTGGCTACAACTTTCGCACGAAATTTACTGGGAAACACCTGGTCCTGGTGCTGATATTGCCGTTTTACAACATGCGGATTCCTATCATGCCTCGCCAAATGAATATTGGGGAGCAGGTCATCGTAAACAACTGGTTAATGATTCCTGGAAATATGATGCTGACAGCCTACAACAAAAGCTATTGCAGGGAGCCTTGCGTTCCCGCCGGTTAATGTATTCTCATCGAGGACTTCCGCTGGAAAGGATTGAGATTTTTGGTGCGGTTACAACTAACTATAAAGGCAGCCTTTCTGCAGAGGTGATTGACAGGCAGGTTTGCAGCTGGCTGATGGGAGCGCCAAATTCATTCTCCGGCGATTTGACTTCGCTAACAGAAGAGAATGTAAAACAGTATAAAAGTCGTTTTGCCATGTTAAAAAGACTTCAGGAAAAGTATGTAATTTATTCTTGTTTCCAGTTTAGCGGTGTTCCCGAACCAACCGATGAGGGATGGCACTGGTGGGGAAAACTGAATCCCAAAGGGTGTGGTGTAGTGGTTGTCGTTCGTGGTAATTCGGGAGAAAAATCGAGAAATGTAAATGTTCCCTGGGTGCTTGCTGATAAAGAATACCGACTAAAAGGTTTGTTCTCAGGGAAAGACTTTGGCATCTTTTACGGCAAGCAACTGCAGGAGGGAGTCTTGACTATTTCTCTTGATACTTATGGACAGGAAATACTAGAATTATCGGATGTAATGTAGCGCGTGAAAGTAGGATTCTTATTGGATAAGTTAACTGTGAATTATTTATTTTAAAAATTATTGCTTAAGTGCCTAATTCAATAAGACTGTTAAGAAAATACAAAACCAACTAAATTAAACAATAATGGTACGATCTCTGAATTTTATATTGGTATTCTTTACAATTCTAACAAGTTTTAATTCCTGCAGTTCTAAAAAAGAGAAAGAAAACCGATCGCCGTTAGATTATGTTAATCCGTTTATATGTACCGAAGGCGACAATGGTCAATTATATCCAGGAGCAAGTTATCCTTTTGGAATGGTGCAGTTATCCCCTGAAACAGAAGGTGACTCTCATGTGGGATACTACTATGAAGATGAGTATATTGAAGGTTTCTCACACATTAGGATAGCTGGCGCAGGCTCCAGAGGGAAAGGTGGTGGATTACTTATAAAACCAGGTATTGGAGCCTTTACAAATAAAATAGAAGGTTTTCGGGAGAAATATATTAAACCGTTGGAAGAGGCAAAGGCTGGATATTACAAAACAGAACTTGAATCGGGAGTAAAAGTTGAATTAACCGTATCTCCTCGGGTTGGCTTTCATAAATATACATTCCCTAAAGAAAAGAAAGAAGACCGTTATATAGTAATTGATCTTTCACATAGTTATGTGGGGATGCAGGATGCCCGCCTTGAGCTTAAAAACGATAAAGAAATTGCAGGCATGTTCAAATCTTTGCACAATGGGAACGGGGGATATCATAAACTGTATTTTGCCATTATTTCCGATACTCCTTTTAAATCATATACTTCATGGGAGGGAGAAACAATTAATAAGAATGTACCAAGTTGTTTCGGAAATAAATCCGGAATATGGCTTAATTTACCAAAAGATGCCGGGAATACAGTTAAATTAAAAGTGGGTTTGTCAACTGTTAGCGAAGAACAGGCATTGCTTGAGGCTTCTACCGAAATAAAAGATTGGAACTTTGAAAGTGCAAAAAATAAGGCAGCCTTGGCATGGGAAGAAAAACTTTCGAAGATTGAAATTAATGGAGGATCAGAAGAATTTAAGACGCTCTTTTATACTCACTTTTATCATTCGTATCTGGTTCCAAATATTTCTTCTTCATCAAGTGGAACTTACCGGGCAGCCCATCGTCCCGATTCAATTCTTTTAACAAAAAATACTGCTCCTGACTTCGATTACTATTCGATGTGGACCACCTGGGACGATTTTCGAAAATATACATTGGTTTCACTACTTGAACCACAAATTGCAAAAAATATAGCAAGATCTTTAGTCGATTATTATAAACACCGTAAGGTGATTGAAACCGATGCAAATGGATATTGGCCAAATCCTTCTATTCGTATGGAATTTGCTAGTGCCGTAATAATGGATGCTGCTTCAAAAGGCCTGGGAGATTTTGATTATGAGTTAGCATTTAAAGGTATGAAGGAGGATTTTGAAAATTATGGGGATAAAAATGTGAGTAGGAAACTTGAAAAAGTTTACCATGCATATATTGCATTACAAATGGCTGAAAGGCTTGGTAAAACACAAGAGTTTTCGAAATTGACAGATGCAGCAAATGCATATAAAAGAATGTGGTGCCCTCGACAAAAAGATAATCAAGGCAATGTGCGTGGTTTTTTTACCCCTGATGGTAATCCAGTGCCCGATGTTGAAGAATTTGAAAAATATGTTTATGAAGGTAATCTTTGGCATTATCGCTGGTTTGTGTTACATGATATAGAAGGATTGGCAGAACTGAGAGGCGGAAAAGATGTGCTTGCTGATGATCTGGAATACTTTTTCAATAACAATTTTTATATGCATTTAAATGAGCCCGATATTCATTATCCTTATCTTTTTGATATGCTTGGAAAGCCTTATCTAACTCAAAAGTGGGTTCGCACCTATACCACAAAAGAAGTTGTTCAATTGTATCATAACCATGGAGCTTTTACGGGGCCAGTTATTAATAGAATTTACCGGACTGACAATAAAGGGTATATTGAGTCTATGGATGACGATGGAGGCGCTATGGCATCGTGGTTTGTTATGAGTGCGATGGGGCTTTTTCAGGTGGATCTGGCTAAACCAGAATATCTTATCGGCTCACCAATATTTCCTGAAATGGTTTTGCATCTGGATAGTGGCAATGATTTTAAGATAATTGCCAACAACGTGAGTGAGGATAACTTTTATATCCAGTCGGCAACATTAAACGGTATCGATTTTAATCAGGCCTGGATTGATCATAAAACGCTATTGAATGGTGGTGCTCTTGAATTTGAAATGGGATCTGAACCAAATGTTTCCTGGGGAGTAAATAAATAATGATATATAAATTGATCTGTTATATCTTTAAGGAATTCGTCCTTTTAAAGCTTAGGTGCTTTTTCATTGACATTATGACTTCTTAAATTACAACAAGGTCTATCTGAAGATTTAATTGAATGAAGATTTCTATTTTAAACAATATAACAGCTGCTTTTTTTCTTTTTACTCTATTTACCACATCAGTAGCGCAGAATAAGGGAAAGAGTAACACTGTTTCACTAACGGGCAACCGGTTCTTAACTTTTAATACTGTTATTCGTGTAAATCAGATTGAAGTTTCAAGAAACAGGAACGAGGGGAAAGATGAAAGAAAAGCGCATACCCCGGAGCGTGTAAAGATTTTTAGAAATGCCATTGAAGAAGGCTTCCCGGGAGCAAGAATAACCTGGGCATTTAGCTGGCTTGCACTGCATGATACCTCAAAAAATTATACAGAGATACGTGAACTTGTAAAAGGATATTGCCTAAAATATGGTGATGAAATGACTTTTATCCCAGGGGCATATTTTGCCAATGCTTATAATTCAACCGAACAAGTTAATAAAGACCTACACGAAGGTCTAGCTATGGTTTCTGAAATAATGGGAAACGGATATCGCCCAACGAGTGTGGTAGCAGGCTTTTTGTCTGCGAAAAACCTGGAGTATCTTGCTACAAAAGAGAATATTCATGTATGTCAGGGGAATATATGGAGCCAATATGCTATTGATAATCAGGACGGAGATGGTTCTGTGAGCTATCCCTATTACCCGTCAAAAGAGCATTTTTGTAAACCTGCCCAAAATAAAAGCGACTTTATTGATTGTGTAAACCTTGACGGATGGACCATGGATTTTCTTGCGGCACGAAGGGAAGGGTATGCTGAAGGATTTAATAGTAGAATGGGGGTTGGTCCCATCGAAACACTTGGCAAATACGGCCAGAAAACCGGGCTAAAAGAAATGATTCATACAACGGCAATTCATTTCGACAAAGGTTTCGAGTTAAACAACTTTGCTTGGGTAACCAATTGTTGGGAGATATCATTAAATATTGATACATATGGTTTGGCTCGTTGGTTGGAAAAAATAAAGGAACGCTGGCCTGATGTGAAATTTATAACACAAGGAGAATTTGGTTTGATATGGAGGGAGCATTATAAATCAAATAATTTTGACTACAGGTTTATAGAGACTGGTTCCGGAATCGGGGGCTCTGACTCAGACAAAGAAATCAGATGGTTCATGAATAAGAGATTCCGTTTTGCCCTGTTAAAAGATACTTTACCAAATGCAACTGTTAAAGCTATAGATTATACGAATTATGAAAAAAACTGTAAAGAACCCGAGTCGGGCAGTACAAGGAACTGGAGTTTGCTGGGTGAAATAAACCAGAAAGAAACCCGGCCTCAGGATACACCTGTTGAAATTTCAAATTTTTCCGAAGAAATGAAACACCACATTAGGAAAACATATCCCGGCCTGCTGTGATACGATAAAACTGATATTGTTGTTTTAAAAAGTTATAAATGAAATTTAACCGTAAAATATTGATTGCTATAGTTATAACATTTTTCTCTTTAGTTGTATGTAATTATCCAAAAAATAAAGGTAAAATCCTTATCGTGGCGGATGAGTGGCCTCCAATGCTTGCGCTATCTGAAATAATAAAGGAGAATGGAAAGTATAAAATAGACACTGTTAGCCAGGAACGAGTGCAACAAGATTTAAGCGACTACAGATTTGTTTTTATGTATGTGCATAAAGTTTTGCTGGAAAATACTGAAACGGCATTAATCAATTATGCAAATCAGGGAGGAAAACTTATTGTTCTACATCACGGCATTGCTTCTGCCAAAATGGAAAATCCGGCTTGGCTGCAATTTTTAAGAATCAAATTATATCCACGTAAAGAACAGTTTGGTTGGAATGTATTACAGCATGTAACACACACAATGGTTAACCTGGCTCCCGGACATTTTATTACCACAAATAATATTAAATACGAAAAATATATATATTTTATTTCTGATTACTCAAATACATTAAAGGGTGAATTTCAGGCTTTTGATTTGCCTAATACGGAGATATTTTTGAATCAAAGATTTACAAATTTAGCAAAGAAAAAAATATTATACGGATTCTACTCCGGTGACTCGAATATAATGCAACCAACTTCCGGGTGGTATCAAAAAACGGGCAAAGGTTGGTTGTTTTATTATCAGGCGGGGCATCAGATTGGAGATTTTCAGAATCCTAACTTTAAGCAGGTTTTAATAAATACACTTGAGTGGGAGCCTTAAGATCCTGGTTATAGTTTTTTGGGTAGTTCTTAATTAAGAAATAAAGCATTTCGGCATTTGAGGAAAAGGTACGATTTTAATATTTTTATTGAAGGATATGGAGATAAATGAAGAGAAACTTAATTTCGATGATGACGCGATTTTTTTGACCAGGCACTATAAACAAGACTATTTTACTTCTCCGCGACATTATCATAATGAATATGAGATTGCATATATTGAGCAAAGTGAAGGAAAACTTTATGCCGGTAATAATATTGTTAATTTCAAGGCAGGCGATATGTTTGTTTTTGCACCCAAATTAATCCATTGTTTTAAAAACTTTAAAGAGGAAAATAATAATGGAAAGAAGTCTAAGGCAACGATTGTTCTTTTTAAAAAGGAATTTTTAGGTGTTTCTTTTTTAGAACGCAAAGAAGCTATGTTGCTTAATAAGTTGTTTGCAAACGCCAAGGCGGGAATAAAAATTTCAAATTCGTCTGATGAATTAATTGGACTGATAAAAAAATTATCTTTTAACAAAGGATTACGAAGTGTACTGGATTTGTTAACCATACTGGATATTTTGTCGAGACATAATGATTTTGAGCTTATAGCAGCACGTTGGGTAAAGAAAAATTATTATAAATTAAGTGATAGCCTGATTAAGCGGATAATTTCTTTTGTAGAAGAAAATTATTCGCAAGACACAGTTTTTAAAAATGCCGTTGAAATATCAGGAATGGGTATTACATCATTTTCTCGGTATTTTAAAAATAAAACTGAAAAAACGTTCTCACAATATGTAAATGAAGTCCGAATAAATAAGGCTCAAAAAATGTTAATAAATTCTAACCTAAACATCAATGAAATATATTCCAGTTGTGGCTATAATAATCTGTCTTATTTTAACCGTCAGTTTAAGCAAAAGAACGGCATTAGTCCCAAAAACTTCAGAAATACATATTTCAGAATAAATACCTATTAGATTTTAGATATATCATTCTTTATATGAAATTTATTATCCTTTTCTGGTAGATAGTTAACCTGTTTTGCGGTCTCCATCAGTCACGTCTATTTTTATCTCAAACAAATTGCATAAACGTCATGCAGATAGATGATTTGTAGTAAAGTTTTGTTATCCGGTTAGTATTTGTATTGAGAAAGAACTAATTAATTATTCTTGATTTTTCCTATGAATTTCATTCTGTGTCGCTTATGCAATTTTACAAACGAGAAAACATTTTATGTCAAATTTTGATAATTTTACTTTTGCTCTCTATGTGCTGGTATTTATACTTATAGGGGTAATAGCGGGGAGAAAACGGCGGACCGATGCAGCAGATTTCTATATCAGGCAAAATCACCTTCCATGGTATGTAATCGGATTCTCGCTGGTAGCAGCAGGAATAAGCAGCGAGCAATTTATTGGCACAGTTGGAGCGGTTTATAGCCGGGGACTGGTGACGGCTAACTGGGAATGGGGAATTGCGCCGGCTGTTATAATTATGGTGGTGTTTTTTGTGCCCTATTATCTTCGAAATAAAATTCTTACTACACCTGGTTTTTTGGAAAGAAGGTTTAATAAGCGGGTAAGCTCTTTGTACGCCATTCTCTCTGTATTTATTTATGTATTTATTAATCTGGCCGGAGTACTTTATTCTGGCGGGTTTGCTATGAGCCAAATACTTGGTGTTAACATTTATATATGTATCATAATTATTGCCATAGTTGTAGGATTCTTTTCCATTTATGGAGGAATGGCATCATTGGCCTGGACCAGTGTTTTGCAGGCAAGCATGTTGCTTGGTGGCGGCTTTTTGATTTTTATTTTGGGAGTAAACCATATTGATGGAGGACTTTCAGCAATTATTGGTGAAGGAGAAAGGGCGCATCTTATTCGTCCGGCTTCTGATCCGGAAATTCCCTGGACAGCTTTGTTGGTTTTGATGTTTTCAACCAATGTATGGTATTACTGTACCAGCCAGAATATCAACCAAAGTGTTTTGGGGGCAAAAAACAGATGGAATGGACGGATTGGTCTTGTATTTGCCGGTTTTCTGCTTCTTTTTGTGCCACTGGCTGATGTATTTCCCGGTTTAATAGCTTATAAACTAAACCCCAATTTGCCAAAAGCAGACATGGCTTTTGTATTTGTTACACAGGAGTTATTGCCTGCCGGAGGAGCTGGTATTATGTATGGAGTTTTGATTTTTTCAGTAGTTACTGCTGTGCTGTCGGGGATTAATGGCGTTTCTACCATTTTTACCTTCGATATTTACAGGAAGTATGCAAAAAAACAGGTCGATGATAAACATCTGATGAAAGTAGGACGGCTTTTTTCAGCAGTTGTTCTGATTATTGGTGCATTATATACGCCGGTGGTGGGCAGCTTTAAGCACATTTTCGATTTCTTCCAGGAATGCTGGGCTTTTGTTGCGGTACCTATATCACTTACATTTTTATTGGGAATATTTTTTAAGCGCATGTCATCAAAGCTGGCTTTTTATCTGATGTTACTTACTTTCCCTATGTTCCTGATGCCATACATTGTCAAGTTGCTGGGTATAACAATGAATATTTTCAATGTGGCCGGTATTGTCTGGATTGTCACCTTTCTTTCTTCTGTGTTGTACATGTTTGTTGCTGATAACACAGATAAGAAACCGGAAAGAACTCTTTTCCTTAATGAAACTACAAAAGTCCCCTGGTATAAAAGTATTGTTTTCTGGGTAATTGTGATGGTGGTCTGCTATTTTACCATTTATTTTTTGCTCTGGTAGTAAATTAGAAATTATACAAAAGATATGAATATTTCATCTTTGATACGATTGGAAAATAAGTACTTACAGGTAGATGTCTTTCCAGACGGAGGAGGCAAAATAGTAAGTATTTATAATAAAAAATTGAAATACGAATTCTTGTGGAAAAATGAAGCCTTAAATTTGGATGCGTATAAACCCGGAACGGAATACGATCCGGTTTTTTATGGTGGGGTGGATGAATTGATTCCCAATGATATTCCTGAAAATGTTGACGGAATGGAATTTCCGGACCACGGAGAACTTTGGACAAAAGCTCTGGATGTTTCACTGGAAGATGGAGTACTTAAACTTCAGGGAATTTTGCCGGTTTCAAAATTAAACTATCAAAAATCAATATGGCTTGATAAAAACGGACCGTTAATTCACACGGATTATACCATTATTAATGAAAATAATCAACCGGTAAAATTTCTTTGGAAATTGCACGCGGCTCTGAAAGTAAAGGCAGGTGACCGGATTTTGTGTCGGGCAGGTAAAGGTCAGGTGGTTGATCCCGAATATTCCCGTTTTAAACAAATTGAACCCTTCTGTTGGCCGTTGCTTGAACAAACAGATGTGTCTGTTATTCCTGAGAAAAATGGCACAATGGATTTTTTTTATGTTTACGATTTGGCGGATGGTGAAGTTGGATTTGAAAATGTTGATGGTCATTATTTCGGGTATACTTTTGATAAAAGTGTTTTCCCATATGTATGGTTGTTTGCTTCCTATGGTGGCTTCTTTAATCATTATACAGCAATACTGGAACCTTGTACAACCATGCCGATTTCTGTAAATGATGCAGCTTCGTTAGGTCAGACTAAGATTCTTCAACCCGGAGAATTTCTGACAACCAGTGTAACAACGTTGGCAGGAAGTTCAAAAGATAAATCGCTTTTTAGATAAATAAAAATGAGAAAAAATCGACCTAAAGTTATGATAACCGGTGCAGCTTCCGGTATTGGAAAAGCAGCAGCAATTCGATTTGCTAAAGAAGGATACGACATTTGTTTAAATGACATACAGAATATGGAGCATGTATCTGATATTCTTACTGAGGGAAATCATCTTATTGTTCAAGGTAGCTATACTGAAGAGAAAACGATTGAGAAATGTAGTAGTATAATATCGGAAAACTGGGAACAACTGGATGCGTTAATAAACTGCGCCGGCATTAGCAACAAAACTATTGTAGGAGAATCAGCAGCAGACGAGTGGGAAAATATTTTTCACCACATGTCCAGGGGAGCTATTTTAACCAGTAGTCTTGCCATCCCTTTAATGCATCGGGGGGGACGGATAATTCATATTACATCTATCCATGCAGAACGGGCTGAATTTGGTTCCGGTGGATATGCTATGGCCAAAGCCGCCATAAATCAATATTGCCGAAACCTGGCCAATGAACTGGCCGGGCATAATATTCTTGTAAATGCCATTGCTCCGGGTTTTGTGGATACTCCAATGTCAGTGGTTGACGGAGAAAATGAACTGGAAAGTGAGTGGTTTCGAAGAAACTATATTGAAGGACATCATTTGCCGCTTCGTCGTGCCGCGCAACCGGAAGAAATAGCAGGCGTTGCTTTTTTCCTGGCAGGGAAAGATGCATCGTATATCACAGGTCAGGTAATAACGGTTGATGGAGGACTGACCATTACTTTTTAAGAAAAAAATAAAGCAAAAAAAGATGAAAATAGAGTCAGTTGATTTTTTCTATTTAAGTATGCCTCAGGTGTTGGATATTGGCGACGGTAGTCAGGATGCTCTTCTTGTCAGAATCAGGGCTGGTGGATATGAAGGTTGGGGCGAGTGTGAAGCGTCGCCGTTAACCAGTATTGCCGGGTATGTTTGTCCGATGTCACATAGCGGTTGTAAACCTGTACGCTGGGCTGTGGAAGGAATGTCTGTAACGGCGCCGACCGATATTTATGCTATCAACAAACGGGTACATGAAAATTGTTTTGATTTGCTTCAAACAGATCATATTCTATCGGGGATTGATATCGCCCTTTGGGATTTGTTGGGCAAATACAAACAGGAGCCGGTTTTTAGTCTTATCGGGTATACTCATTCATATCCAAAACTGGCGTATGCGTCACAATTGTTTGGTACTACCCCTGAAGAGACTTTTCAAAAGGCTGTTGAATCAATAAAGGATGGTTACCAGGCGGTAAAATTTGGATGGGGCCCCATTGGAAAGGCAGATGCAGAGACCGATCGTGCCCATTTTCAGGCTGCACGCGAGGGGTTGGGAAAAGATGTATTTTTAATGGTTGATATTGGCACCAGTTGGGGAGAAGATGTAGAAAAAGCGAAGCAACGACTGAAGTATCTGAAGGAAGTAAATGTTTTCTGGTTGGAGGAACCCTTTACCAATATGTCGCTCGATGTATACAAAAAACTTTCGGAATCAACGCCACGTATTGGGATAGCTGCTGGAGAAGGCTGCAATAATTACCAACAGGCTGCAGCTATGATGGATTATGCTGGTTTGAGTTTTATTCAAATTGATACAGGAAGAATTGGTGGAATTACGGCGGCAAAACGAGTGGCAGATAGAGCATTGAAGCAGAACATAACTTTTGTAAACCACACTTTTACTTCATTTCTCGCTTTAACCGCTTCAATTCAGCCTTTTGCGGGAATAGAAGAAAGCAAAATATGTGAGTATCCCATAGAAGCCAAATCGTTGGCTCATGAAATAACAAAGGAAAAAATAATTCCGAATAACAAAGGAGAAATCATACTTTCTGAAAAACCGGGGTTGGGTGTTACGGTTGATACACCGAGTTTGAAAAAGTATCTGGTTCAGGCAGAAATACAAGTAAAAGGGAAGACATTATATCAAACTCCTGAATTTTAGTTAAAACGATAAAACAAAGTTATGGCAACATGTAGTGGCGAGTTAAAGAAACGAATTCAAAATAAAGACGTTTTACTTTCCGGTTGTGTACTGGATAGCCGGTCGGGTTCAGTAGTCGAAATGTATCATTCCACCGGATATGATATGGTATTAATCGATCGCGAACACAGCGCATTGAATAATGAAACGGTGTTGGAGCATATCCGATTGGCGCGGGCATTAAATTTTCCCTGTATGGTGCGGGTTGCAGAACCTTCATATGCAGAATTAAACCGTACCATGGATCAGGCACCGGATGGCATATTTGTTCCGCGCATTCGTACCCGGAAAGATGTGGAAGATTTTTTGCGTTTGATTAAGTATCCTCCGCATGGAATTAAAGGTTATGCCGGTAGCGCCTGTCCTGCAGGAAAATACCTTGGCTGGGAGAAGCCACAGGAGCAGTTTGAATACTTTGAAAAGGATTTTGTTGTTGGTATTCAAATAGAAACGGCAGATGCTTTGGCTAATCTGGATGATATCCTTTCCGTTCCGGGAATTGACGTTGCGCTGGTAGGAAACGACGATTTATCATTGGGAATGGGAATCCCAACTCAGTTTGATAATCCTGAATACATAAAGACGGTAAAAAATATTATTGCAACCTGCAACAAGTATGGAGTTCTTCCTGGCATTGCTTGTATTGATCCAGTAAAAATTAAATTTTGGAAAGAACAGGGAATGCGATTATTCTGGGCTGCTTTTGATGTAGTGAGTATCTGGCAGCATACCAAACAAAGTCTGGATGCAATTCAGCAGGAACTGGCAGGAAGTAAATGAATCAAAGACTGCTTTTCTTTGTAATAGCAAAACGCTTTATATGTGTTATAAATAAAAATTGTCAACAGTTAACTATTGACAACTTCGACTTAAAGAACAAATATTTGCGATGATAAGTAACGATTAAAATATAATTTCGTGTGTAAATAAATGCACGAGACATGGCAAACAGAACCGACTTATGCATTATAAACTGCTTGATATCGAATTGTATACGATATATATCTAAATCTTAATGCATAAAGGGGGCTCAAGATAAAAAAGAGAAGATAAAGAAACGAAGGTGTTTTTTAAGGTGGAAAATGCCGGCCTAAGGCTCGCTGAAGGGTTCCCCTAACCGGGAAAGTCTGCCCGATGCCTCGCTGAAGTTTTCCCACCTTGTGGAAAGTTAGCCCGAGGGCTCGTTTAAGGTTTCCCACAGGGGGGGGAGTTCGCGCGACCCCTGGTGGAAGATTCCCCCATGGAGGAAAGCTTGCGTGAGGCCTGGCTTGGTTTTTTCCGGCTAAACCTCACAGCCCTGTTACTCTTCTTTTTTCTTGCTACCGGGTTTTTCTGTTTTATCAACCACCGGAAAAGGTTTGGTGGCTTCGCCAGTGTACAGACTAATGTGTGGAAATGGAATTTCGATGCCTTCTTCGTCGAATCTTTTCTTAATTTCCTGGAAAATAGAATTCTTTACTTTTAAATAGTTTGTTTTTTCAAACCATACGCCCAGAAGGATATCAATTCCGCTGGCTCCAAAACTTTTGAATACAATCAATGGTTCCGGTTCATCAAGGCTTAACGGATTTTCACGGGTAATTTTTTCCAACAACGTTTTTACCCTTTCCAAATCTTCTTTGTAGGCTACACTCACTTCAAAATCGAGCCGCCTTATGGGAAAGCGGGTTACATTAATTACTTCGCTGCTGATAACCGTTTGGTTCGGAAAACGAATCAGTTGGTTGTCGAATGTTTTTATTTTTATAGAAAGCAAATCGATGCTGTAGACCACACCGCTTTTGTCGCCAATTTTTATAACGTCGCCCAGCTCAAATGACTTTTCTGAAACCAGGAAAAATCCGCTTACAATATTCCCGATACTTGTTTGCGAGGCAAATCCAATGATAATACCAATTACTCCGGCTGCTCCGAAAATGGCTGCGAGGTCAATATTTAGCTCCGATATTAGTATAAAAAACAGGAACACATACCCGGAATATTGGACAAAACGATTTACAATCATTTGCCGTTGCTTCGACCATTTGCGCGGGAGCATTTTTTTTACAACAAAAGCCACAGAGTAAATAATAAGCAGCCCTATAACAAGTATTATAGCGGCAAGAACTAATCTTTCCAGAACGGCGGCTGTAATATATTTTGAGAAATCGAATTTCATTGTTTTTTCTTATTAAAACTTACGATTATTATTCGGTACGGTAGATGTTTTTAATAAAATGGAAGTTAATTTTTAGCGTGCTTTTGCCAGAACCGTTCCTGGGTTTGGCAATTGTATCCTGTTTCTCTCCGTTAAAAAGTTTTGAGTAGTGGTATTCCGCAGAACTTGTTATTTCTTTTCCTCTGTATTCTACCTGAACAACACTGGTAACAATTTTTCCGGCATTACGGAATAAGGCCATGTTTTCTGTACGGATAATAAGCCTTTCCACTTCGAGCACAGTTGTGGAGTTATTAAAAATCACCACCGGACAAATGGCTTCAAAATCGGTGGTAGCTATTTCTTCCATACTTAGAAAATAAGAATTTCCAAGGGCAAAAGCGGCTTCTCCGGTATCCGGCTCTCCAAACCATGTGTCTGAAAGCCGGGCAACGGCAATTGTCTTAATTAAGTTTTCAGGAACCACTTTCGAAAAATAAACCTGTATTGAGAGCGGAATTCTTAGGAAAAAAGTAAGCTTCTGCCGTGGGGAAACATTCATTCGGCTGCCCTTAAAAACCAATGGCTTTTCAGGAAGAGATGGCTGTATTACCAGCGAATTTGATTTCCCGGTGTGGTAATACTCTTTTTGCTCATTGTTCGACGAAAGAAAACTCCAGCCTTCTTTTTCCCTGGTTATCGTAATTTTTTCATTTTCAAATTCCAGTGTGTGCGAATTGCCTGGTTGCACCTGCTGTTTTCCCAATAATTGTTTTGTATCCATATTGTTTTTAAAAGCAAGCTAAAAATACGAAACATTTGGAAATGGGTGTGCAGGCATAAAAAAAGTCCGTTAAAAAACGGACTTGCTTGTTGTTATTTTAACAGAAATTATTTGTCAATATGTATATCTCCCAGGTCAACATTCAGCGATTTGGTGATTTTTCCAATATTTTCCGGGTCTATCATTCCTTTTATGCTAATAAGCGCATTGTCGTCTCCGCCAACCACGAGCAGTAAATCAGAGATTTTACCATTGCCGGCATCTTTGGCAAGGAACCGAACCACTTCATTGTTTTCGGTAACTTCCATCAAAACCTCATATTCATGATTTTTGAAGAATCCGTCTCTTTCCAATTCTGCATAAAAATCAATTTTACTGTTTAAGTCGTTGTCTTCTACCGTAAGAATACGGATTCCTTTTAATTCCGAGAGTATTTCGCTTGCGTCGTCGCTTCCTGAATCTATTTTACTGGCAAAACTTAATAGTTTTCCGGAGATATTTACGGTAGTAAATCCTTTCTGGTTGGCATATTTTTCAAACAGCTTGTCAACCGGTGTTTTTTGTGCAAATACCGCTGCTGGCAGTAGTATTGCAAGTATTAAAATTAATTTTTTCATGGTCTTTTTATTTTATGTATTCATTTTTTTATTTTCTGGTTAATGGTTCGAACCTTATCGTTACTGCGACTGCTCATTTTTCAACCTTGAGATATCGTCATAAAAATCATTTACAGGTTTCAGCCCTTTTTTTAATTCTTTCTTTCCTTGTTGTAGCTTTTCAAAGTTGGCCAGTTCAGCCAGCCCTTTGTTGTATTTTGAAGATACAAACTCAAGCGTCTGTTCTGCTACTGCATATGCTTTTTCCGGATCTTTGTAGGTGTCTTTAAATGGTTTTTGTTGTTGCTCGTATAGTAACATTCCACCTAGAATAATAATTACAGAAGCGGCTATACCAGTAACCATCCGCCACATGGAACGGTATTTCGTTTTTTCCAGATGTTCGTTTTCCAGAATATAGTCCATTACATCTTCTTCAATGGTTGCTTCGCCTGTAACGTTTGTTAGTTCAGATATTCCACCAAAGAAGCCGATATATTCTTTTAGTTCATCTGCTACATCATCCGATTGAAAATAGGCTTCCAGCGTTCTTTCCTCTTCGAGCGATGTTTTTCCCTCAAAGTAGAGTTGCAGTAAGTCTTTTATTTCTTTCGTCTTCATTTGAATTTATTTTTAAAAATTCGTCACGTACTTTTTTTCTCGCTCTTGAAAGATTTACCCGTATGGCATTTACTTTCAAATTTGTTTGCTCTGCAATTTCTTCGTAGTCCAGCTGTTCAATATCTCTTAGTGTCATTACCGTGCGTTGTAAATCTGGTAAATCATTAATCAGTTTCCTAATTAATTTTGTTGTATCGCGCAGCTCTACCTGCTCATGAACATCAACCGTTTCCTCCTTCATTTTGCGATCTGTTTCCGCATCAATCGGTGTTGTTCTGTTGCTTCGCACAATATCCAGACATCGGTTGCGTGTCATACGCATAGCAAAAGCTTCAATATTTTCAATTTCCTCCAGCGAATCTCGTTTTTGCCAAAGTTTCAGGAAAATGTCCTGTACCACGTCACGTGCTTCATCTTCATTTTTTAGAAAATGGGTTGCGAACCGAAGCAATTTTTTGCTAAGTGGTAAAACGTTTGTTTTAAAATCTTTGGCAATCATCCGCCTGTTGTCTTTTGTTTCTGTTCCTGTTTCAAAAGTAAGACGGAGTTGTTTGATTTTCATTACATCGGGAAAATATTTTTTTAGAGGAAGTATTATTTTCTGGTTGTATCTCTCATTTGTTATACAAAAGTGCATGTTAAACTTCTTTCCATTTCTTCTAATGATAAATTGAATTAATGTTCATTATGTTTGGAGTAGTTACTGCGGTTCTAAATATTATTTGTGTTGTGTTTCTTTAAATTGGTTGATGAGTAAAACAGAGTAAATAGGCGTATTGATAAAGATGGGTAAGATGTATTTTTAAAAAGATTCAATTTATGAAAAAAACAAAATACATTGATTTTACTAAACAAATGGTGCCAATTTTCTTTTTTTTTGTGTAGAATCTTTAACATTTTATATCTTACTCCCCGGTATGCTGAATTACCGGAAAAGCTGTATTCCAATTAAATTTGAAAAGAATGAAAAGATTTTTATTTCCACTTGTAATTGTTACTTTTTTTATTTCCTGTAGTGAATATACCGGAGCGTTTTTTATCCGGAATATGCAATGTGAATATTTGGAAAATCCGATAGGAATTGATGAAACTCACCCCCGGTTTACCTGGCAGATAGAATCATCTGAGCCAGGCATTGCCCAGAATGCTGTGCAGATTTTTGTTGGCACTGATGCTGACGAAGTTGCTAAGGGAAAAGGAAATGTATGGAAATCAGGAACTTCATTATCGTCTACTATTCCGGTGGTTTATGCCGGCCCGGAGTTGCAACCTTTTACCCGTTATTACTGGAGTGTAAAGGTGCAGGATGTTAGTGGGAAGTGGTCGCCGGTTTCAGAGGTCGCTTTTTTCGAAACCGGAATGATAAATCAGACAAACTGGAAAGGAGACTGGATTACGGACACCTGGGATTACAATGTGAAACCAGCGCCTCTGTTTAGAAAAGAGTTTAAGGTTCAGAAAAAAATAAAAAGTGCACGTGCCTATATTGCCGCAGCTGGGTTATACGAACTGTACCTGAATGGCAAAAAAGTAGGTGATCATCGTTTGGATCCTATGTATACCCGTTTTGATCGCCGGACGCTTTATGTAACTTACGATATTACCAGCCAGCTAAACGATGGGGCAAATGCTCTTGGCATTATTTTGGGTAACGGCTGGTACAATCATCAGTCAACTGCTGTTTGGTATTTCGACAGGGCCCCATGGCGCGCCCGACCAAAGTTTTGCATGGATGTGCGGATTACATACGAAGATGGAACAACGGATTTGGTTACTACTGGCAGTGACTGGAAGACCGCTTTTAGTCCCATTATTTTTAATAGTATTTATACCGCAGAACATTACGATGCACGTTTAGAGCAGCCGGGATGGAATAAAATTGGTTTTGACGATAAAAAGTGGAATGGGGCAATGTTAACAGGTGCTCCGTCAAATAATATTACTGCACAGGCTTTGCGCCCCATTCGTCAAACAGAGACGCTTCCTGCCAAAAAAGTGGTTCAGTTTAACAATAAAAATTATGTATTTGATTTTGGCCGGAATATTGCCGGAGTAACAAAAATGCGTGTGAGTGGCCCTGCCGGTACAACCATCCGGTTGAAACACGGGGAACGATTGTACGAGAATGGACATGTAGATATGTCGAACATAGATGTGCATTACCGCCCAACCGACGATACTGATCCATTTCAAACCGATATCTTTATTCTTTCCGGAGAAGGTGAAGAAACATTTATGCCTTTGTTTAACTACAAAGGTTTTCAATATGTTGAAGTTATTTCAGACAAGCCGCTGGAATTGACAGAAGAAAATTTAACTGCCTATTTTATGCACAGCGATGTTCCTCCAACCGGGACTATTCAGTCTTCGAATCCGGTGCTGGATAAAATCTGGCAGGCAGGAAACGCTTCGTATCTGTCAAATTTGTTTGGATACCCAACCGATTGCCCGCAACGTGAAAAGAACGGATGGACAGGGGATGCCCAAATTAACATTGAAACAGGCCTGTATAATTTTGATGGAATTACCGTATATGAGAAGTGGCTGGCCGATCACCGGGATGAGCAACAACCCAATGGCGTTTTACCTGCAATTGTTCCTTCGGATGGCTGGGGATATACATGGGCAAATGGCCCCGACTGGACGAGCACCATTGCCATTATTCCGTGGAATATTTATTTGTTTTACGGCGACTCCCGTTTGTTGGAGAACTGCTACGATAATATTAAAAGATATGTCGATCATATCGATGAAATGAGCCCCGATGGAATTACCGACTGGGGACTGGGGGACTGGGTTCCTGTAAAATCGAAAACACCTAAGGAATTTACATCCACAGCTTACTATTTTGTAGATGCAACCATTCTGGCCAAAGCAGCACAAATATTAGGGAAACCCAAAGATGCAGAGAAGTATTTTGCATTGGCAGGTAAAATAAAAAAAGCGCTAAACGAAAAATATTTGAATAGAGAAACTGGCATATATGGTAGTGGCTTTCAGACCGAATTAAGTGTCCCGTTGCAATGGGGACTGGTTCCTGATGATATGATTGAGAAAGTGGCGGACAACCTGGCGAAAAGGGTGGAGGCAGATAATTCACATATTGATGTGGGGCTGCTGGGAACCAAAGCGATTTTGAATGCTTTGAGTGAAAACGGGCATGCTGATCTGGCTTATAAGGTGGCTTCTCAGGAAACATTCCCGTCGTGGGGGTGGTGGATTGTAAACGGAGCTACTACTTTTTATGAAAACTGGCCGTTGGATGCTAATCGCGACCTTTCGCTAAACCATATTATGTTTGGTGAAATAAGTGCATGGTATTATAAAGCATTGGGGGGCATTTTCCCTGATGAGGAGAATCCCGGGTTTAGAAATGTAATTCTAAAGCCCCATTTTGCTGATGGTCTGGAGCATTTTAAGGCCACCCACAACGGACCTTACGGAATAATTGTGTCTTCGTGGAAAAAAACAGATGATGGTGTAATTTATAATGTAACAGTTCCACCGGGCAGTACTGCTACTCTTTTCCTTAATGCTTCAGTGGTTAGTGAAGAAAAAGGAGACATAGAAAAAAATAAACATATTGAAATAGTGAAAAAGGAAGGATTGGAAAAACAGCTTTTCCTTGATTCAGGGGTTTATTCTTTTTCTGTAAAATAAGGTGGATGGTCTGTTGCAAATTTTGTGGTAAATATTTAATGCGATTGAAAAATAAGTTTTATGGGGTTTTGGAAAGTAAGTTTTGGTTCTGTATTCCTTTTGCTGATGTTGGGCTTTTCTTCTTGTTCAAATAAAACAAAAGAGGAAGGAACTGAAAAGAAAAGTGAAGAGCAGCCTAAAATTGTAAATATCATCAATTTTATCCGTTTGCTTGAACCGCGCAGCGAGTCCATAACCGAAGATGTTTTGTATGAAACAGTCGTTAAGCAGGTAGAAATGATGCAGCAGTGCCATCTGGGAGGAACTTTTTTGCTGCAATACGATGCTTTACTGGATAAACGCTACCAGAACCTGTTAAAAAATTTACCTGATAGTTCTTTTGAAATTGGGGCCTGGTGGGAAATCCCGCAACCGTTGGTAGAAAATGCGGGAATGAAATGGCGAGGCCGTTATCCGTGGGATTGGCATGCCAATGTTGGCTTTTCAACAGGGTACACACCCGGAGAACGCGAAAAACTGGTAGATGTTTACATGAACGATTTTAAGTCGATTTATGGCTATTATCCAAAATCTGTAGGCTCGTGGTTTATTGATGCTCATACGCTAAACTATATGTATGAAAAGTATGGAATTATTGCTTCGTGTAATTGTAAAGACCAGGTAGGAACCGATGGGTATACTCTTTGGGGTGGATATTGGAACCAGGCTTATTATCCGAGCAAAAAGAACGCATATATGCCGGCACAGAACCGGGAGAATCAAATTGCTGTTCCGGTTTTCCGAATGTTGGGAAGCGATCCGGTGCGTCAGTACGATGATGGTGTAGGTGCCAATCACCAGGGAGTTGTGTCGCTGGAACCGGTTTACCCTAAAGGGGGCGGCGATTCAACATGGGTACACTGGTATTTTGACCAGTTTGTAAATGGCCCGGCCATGGAATTTGCATATGTACAGGCCGGACAGGAAAATTCTTTTACCTGGGAGCGGATGAAAAAAGGTTTTGAAATTCAGTTGCCACTTATTGCACAACTAAGAGATGAAAAGAGAGTAACGGTTGAAACATTGGCTGAGTCGGGAAGTTGGTTTAAGGAAAGGTTTCTGGTAACGCCGGCTACTTCTGTTACAGTGACGAAAGATCTGCCGGGGAGCGATAAAAAAACGGTTTGGTTCAACAGCCGGTATTACCGTGCCAATTTATTTTGGGAAAAAGGAACCTTTCGTTTTCGCGATATTCATCTTTTTGATGAAAACCTGGCTTCCGACTATTTAACGCAAAAACTCACTGATACGCAATGTACTTATTTTACCCTTCCTTTTGTAGATGGTTTTTTCTGGAGTTCAGAAAAAAACATTGCCGGATTGCGTTTAAAAGGAAATGTTGACGGACAGGATGTTGATTTGCCTGGCGACGACCTAAAAATAGATGATTCAGTACCCGGGCAGTTAAAAGTTAGCTGGAACGTGGAATCGGTAAACGGAACTATGCATATAGATATGGATGAAAAAGGATTTTCCGTTTATTGTACCGATAATCCTTCGTTGAAATGGTTTCTGGATTTATCTGCATCGTCAAAAGCAGAACTGCCGTTTCAAACCATTCATCCCGAAAAAACAGAGTGCCGGTTTTTGGAAACAGATTACCAGGTGGAAGCAAAGCAAGGCTCGTTTGTGCTTCCGGGAGAAGATGTTGTTTTTCGAATTATGCCAGAAAAAAATCGCATAACCTTAGCTTTTAATTAATTCCTAGCTGTAAGAACGAAAGGTTGAGAGTCGTATGTGCTCTATAACAAACCGTTCCAAATACATTCAATGTTCAATGTGGAACTTGTTTGGAAGAAAGCGGAATCGCAGCATTTTTAAAAAATGTGGCATACAGTCTTCTTTCCAAATGGCTGTTCCTCACCTTAAAATAAATTTGTGTGATGCGTGCTGTTTTATTATTTTTGTACGTACTTGAGCAAATGAAAGGATATGGATACAAAATTGACATTGAAACTTGATAAATATGTAATTGACAAGGCAAAAAAGTATGCTTCGTCTCAAAAAAGAAGTCTTTCCCGTTTAGTTGAGTCATATCTTAAAACTCTAGTTGATGCGGATGATCGACAGTTGGAGGATGATATTAAAATTTCTCCTTTTGTAAAAAGTATGCAAACCGGAGTAAATATACCCGCTGATTTAGATTACAAAAAAATCTATGGAGACCACCTGATTGAAAAATACAAATGAAAGACAAACTTTTTCTTGATACAAATATTGTAATTGACTTATTGGGTGAACGAGAACCATTCTATGAACCTGCGGCCAAAATTGTAACTCTTGCAGATAAAGGGAAAGTGCAAATAATAGTTTCTGCTTTAACTTACACGACAGTTTGTTATTTGCTCTCAAGGTATGAACGCAATAAGGTTGTTAAAGAAAAAATGAGAAAATTTAAGGTAATTGCAGAAACTTCTGATTTAACAGACAAAATTATTGACAAAGGTCTTGAATCAAAATTTTCTGATTTTGAAGATTCATTGCAATATTACTGTGCAGTGGAGTCAGAATGCAATTTAATAATTCTGACTAACGTTAAAAATTATAGTTGGGACTCAGTGAGTTACCAAGTCCAATTTCATTGGGTTTTATGTCAAATTTAGCGATTTGTTTTTTAATTCTTTTTGCTATTCCCATCTTTCTTTTTTGGTCGAGGAACAGGTATTGGGAGGGAGGATTATAGGGTACATTTTTCACAATCATTGTCCAGATAATTGTTGCCAGTTTTCTGGCGGTGGCAGAAACTGCCGACTGTCTTCCTTTTCGGAAAGCTATTCTGCGAAAAAAGTCAGACAGGTGTGTATCTTTTAAATTTCCAATAGCATTTGCAGAATGACGTAATGCTATTTTTAGTCGGTTGCTTCCTTTTGGGATTTTGTTGCTTAGGATTCTCCCTCCTGATATTTTATTGTTTGGGGCCAGTCGTAACCAGGAGCAAAACTGTTTTGCGGATTTAAACTTTTTAAAACCATCGATTCCTATTTCGCTCATTATTGCCATAACCGTAGCATGGCTTACTCCTTCAACAGCCATTAAGTCGGTTCCCCCAAAGTACTGGAAAGCAATTTGGTTAAAATTCTTAATGTCAACGGCATTTTTGTTGATTTTCTTGTATGGTTTTTCAGTGGTTTTAAGTTTTTTCTTTTCGGGTGACTTTTTTATTTCATTTTTGATTAGCCGCTCAATTTCTTTGTCGCATGCTTTCATTTTTCTTTGGAAAAACCTGTAGCTGTCGAACTCTTGTCTGAGGCCAAACAGGTAATCCTCGCGGTTGTTTCCATGTAGTGCTTTTGCTATTTCCTGTTTTGGTTTCCTGCAATTGTAATGTCTGTGTTCTGCTAATAAAAATGGGTCGAGGTTTCCATTGCAAATGTCCTGGATAATGTTCAGACCTGTAAGTCCACACACATCATTTACGACAACATCCAATCGAAAGTTCAGAAGTTTTAAGTACTTCTGCATTTTATGAGATGCGCTTGCTGCCTGCTCGATCCAATTTGCCCTTTGACGGCAATAAGTGCGAAGTATTTCAGTGGTTTTGTCAGGCAAAAAGCTGCCAGATAATAATCCCAGTGAATGTAGTTTCTGAATCCATCGACTGTCTTTTACATCGGTCTTTTTCCCTTTGGCATGTTTTGTAAATTTTCCATTGCACAGGATTACTTCAATGCCATGTTTTTGCAATTCTACATAGAGGTTTTGCCAATAGTCACCTGTCGATTCCATTGCTACCGTTGTGATTCCGAATGACAACAACCATTGGCATAGTTCAATCAAATCCTCGGCATATACCCCAAATTCTTTTACATCGTCCAGGGCCTGCCCTACTGCAACAAAATGAGACTTGCTCCCCACATCGATTCCTGCTGCATAATGGTTGACGATGTCCATTTCAATTTTCTTTTTCCTTGCCATAATTTTAGAATTAATCAGTAAAAAGCCCTAAGGAAATGTATCTTTGAGTCGAAAAATATTCTGAACGGGGTCGCTGGCATTAATCGTCAGTGCCACCACTGGATTTATCAACAGGCCCTTGAAATGCTCTTCAGGGGCTTTTTACATTTCAACCAGAATTACGCACGGGCTTTAAAAGCACCATTTTAAAAATCGGTTACACAAAGAGCCTGTTCCAAATATAGCAAGACTTTTAATCAGGGCTCCCCTCTACGTTAGCAAAAGGATTTAATCAGGGCTGGAGGAATAGATAACTTTAGTTTAAATCTATTTCGGAGGTTCTTATGTGGGGAATTACAAGAAACGGAAAAGATTTTAAGGAGTCGGAAATTCCTGTGTTATCTCCGGATGAATATTTGAATAGTAGAAAATTGAGATAAATAAACACTATTATGACAAAACAAGAGATTAAGCAGAAAGAGGCGAAACTGCTTGAAATGACAAGAACTTTTTGTGCTCAGAAATTGGATGACGACTATTTACAATTATGTGAAAAGTTAATTAAAAAGCTGGGTAGAAAAAGGGATGTTCCTTTTCAGAGAGGAAAGCTTGAGATTTGGGCAGCTGCTGTGGTTTGTGCTATTGGAACGATTAATTTCTTATCTGATAAATCGTTTGAGCCGTATATGACAGTGGAGCAAATTAATAAATATTTTGGCACAAAAAGCTCGACTGTTTCAAATAAAGCCAGACAGATTAGAGATATGTTTGATCTGTGGCATTACAGCCCTGAATTTTCGACGCAGAGAATGATAAAAGATAATCCGTTTAACAATTTGGTGATGGTTGATGGATTTATTGCTCCCCTGGATTCTCTGCCAGCAGATCTACAGAAAATGGTAAGGGAGGCCAGGGCACAAGGAGGAGATATTGAATTTCATACTGAAAAGAAATAGTGTTAGTTAGCATGGTGTTATTCTTCTTTTTTAACCCAATTTGAAAATGGATAACGAGAAGAGATATGTTTGGTATGCAAGTTATGGTTCAAACCTTCTGGAAGAAAGGTTTTTGTGCTACGTTCGGGGAGGTATGCCTGCCGGAACAAATAGAAATTACAGCGGTTGTGCCGACAAATCTTTGCCTCTGAAAAACAGAAATATCCTAATTCATCATGAGCTATATTTCGCGAAGGAGTCGGATACATGGTCAAAAGGCGGCGTGGCATTTATAAAAACCAATTCTGCTAAATGGACAAAAACATTTGGGCGGATGTACCTTATAACTGAACAACAATTTACTGACGTTTTAAAGCAGGAGATAGATTTTAGTGGAGAACTGTCTGTGGATTTCGAATTTATTAAAAGAAATGGGAATAAAGTGGTTAAGGAAGATTCATGGTATGGAAATGTTATTTTCCTGGGAATACAGGATGGGGTCCCCATATTTACTTTCACCTTTCAGGAAAATACGCAAAAGATAAATAGTCAAACCTTAAAAACACAATAGATTGTTGGTAATCAATTCATAACAATTTTTATTTGGTTTCTAAAAATGCAAGCAAATAGGTAAATTAGTGAAAAAGCTTGCAGATATGGTTGGGAAACAAGACAAAGCACCACAGTTGAGTATTTTTGACACACCTCTGAAGAGGTTCATTAATTTAGAACATGAACTTTGTATTTTATCTCATCAAATAGATTGGGATTCAATTGAGGAAGAGTTTTCTGTTTATTATTCGGAAACGGGCCGTCCTTCAGTTCCTATCCGCAGGATGGTTGGACTGCTATTGCTAAAGCACATCTATAATTTAAGTGACGAGGCCATGGTTGACAGGTGGATTGAAAACCCGTACTGGCAATACTTTAGCGGCGAGAAAGTTTTTCAAACCCAAAAACCCTTTGACCCGACAGAATTTATACATTTTAGGAACCGGATAGGCAAAGAAGGTGCGGAAAAACTATTGAAAGTATCGATACAACTATTTGGAAAAGAGGCTCAAGAAAAAGAGGTGTTGATTGACAGTACCGTGCAGGAGAAGAACATTACCTACCCGACCGATGCGAAACTGCATAAACGTATTATCGGGAAAGTAAACAAGATAGCCAAACAGGAAGGGATAACATTGCGCCAAACTTATACAAGGACTTTAAAGCAGTTAATGATAGACCAGCGTTTTCACAGTCATCCCAGAAGGAAAAAGAAAGCCAAAGCAGCCATGCGCAAAATCAAAACCATAGCAGGCCGCCAGGTCAGGGATATTGAAAGAAAGTTTACACCTGTACAGCAACAAAAATATAAGGAGTTGTTCATCATTCTCAATAAGATTTTACTTCAGGAAAAGACAGATAAGAATAAGATTTACAGCATTCACGAACCAGAGGTTAGTTGTATTGCGAAGGGAAAAGAAGCCAAGAAGTTTGAGTTTGGGAATAAATCGGGGATTGTATTAACCAAAACCACTAAGATTGTAGTGGGTGCTATTGCTTTTGAAGGCAACCCCTACGATGGTCATACACTTGAAGAACATTTTACCCAAACAGAATATTTAACAGAAAGCAAACCAAAAACAGGAATTGTTGATAGGGGCTATAAAGGGAAAAAGAAAATTAATGGAACAGAAATCATATCACCATCGGTCCCTAAAAATGAAACCACACAATACCAAAAACAGAAAGCAAGGAAACAATTTAGGGCAAGGGCAGGAATAGAACCAGTGATTAGTCATATCAAATACGATCACAGAATGTTAAGAAATTATTTGAAAGGTGTAATTGGTGACCAATTAAATACAATATTGGCCGGAACAGGTTACAACCTGAAGAAAATGCTCAATAGAATTAAAGAGCAAATTCTTTTTGACCTTATTCAAATCTTAAGTCTTGGGAAATTGCTTTTTTTTTCAAAGATAAGGTTCCCAAAAATAGTAGACTTTTTAAGGTTTAACTAAATAAACCGGGAAAAGAATATTTGATGACAATTATTCGCGGGTTAAAGGAAACCTACAATTTTAGTCGCTACGAAATAGTTGCCTACTTATGCGATAAAAAAGGCATTGTAGGAAATTACTCCAACTCTGAATTAAAATCCTTTGTTATTTCAGGAATACAAACCGTGGGCGATAAATAACTTCTTTGGATTGACTGACCCTTTTTAGATTGATAAGAACAGAAATAATATTGAAAATATAGAATAGCATTATGAAAAGTATGGACATTTGTGGTCCTCCAAAAAGAAGACCTAAGAAAAATACTGGTATTATAAGAACTAACCACGAAATTTGAAAGTTCAATATCAATATTCCTTGTTCATTTACATTTTTAACGGATTCCTTTTTTAGTATCCATATGGCCATTGGAATAATTACTCCCAGTAGCGGAAAGGCGATGATTCCGAGTTGCGATAAATTCAGAATAAATAGAACATTTTTATCTTCTATAAGCTGCCAGTCAAGAATTTCGTCAGGGGAAACATGCAGTGCGGTAGCAAGCCTTTTTAGTGAGTCGCCACGTGGAATCGTTTCTCCGTTTTCAATTCGTTGAATTGTTCTTAAACTTAATCCTGAGTCTTCGGCTAATTGTTCCTGTGAGAATCCTTTTTTAACGCGTAGTTCTTTCATCTTTTTAGCGAGATCCTGATTTTTCATTTTGTTGGTATAAAAATTTTCGGAGTAAAAGTAGGTGCTTTACATGGTGATGGCTGCGGCATTCTTACGTCATTTTTGCGTCATCATTATTGAATTGCCACTCTTTGTTATTGAAAGGGAAATGTTGTTTTCGCTTCTAATCTGTTAATCATTTATAATTTTTACATCCTTAAACATGTATTTATTATCGCTTATTCGTAAAGCCTTTCCACTGGCGGTAGTCACATTTTTGAGAATAACCTCTTTGGTTCTGATGTATGGAAATTTTTCATCGAAAGAAGCATCAGTTAATTTTGAATTGAAGTTGGTGAAAATAGCCGGGCCTTTGTAGTCCTCCGGGTGGTTGGAGTCGTCAATGCGTAAATTTTCAATGAGTATTTGTTCAGGCATGTAACAGGTATAGCCAAAGTCGTGCTGTTCAGAATTGGAGCCGCTAATGAGGCTGGCGCTGGTTGTTTTTCCTCCGGCAGGCACAAAAACACAGTTGCGGATGATGAATTCTCCCTGCCACGTACTTCCATAATCAGAGCGCAGGTTAATCAGGCTTCTTCCCCTGATGGTGGAATTCTCCACGGTAAAAGTTCCGCAGCCAATGGCATTTATTCCCTGGTGTCCCAGTGTTGAGTTACGGATGGTAGCGTTGGCAACTCCCATGTGAGCATCGAAACGGGAAAACACACAATGGTCGTAAACCAGGTTTTTACAATAGTTGGAACCCATAATTCCCCAATAGGAGTTATCGTCAATATTATTGGTCTGGCTACAATTCACAAACGATACATTAAGGGCTCTGCCAAGCGAAATATCGTAAGTTCCCATGGAAACCGGAACGCCTGCCGAGCCGATAGTACGATAGGTTTTGTGGCCTGTTAAAAGGCTGTTTTTTACCGTTACATGAGAACAGTCGCGAATGTTAATAAATCCGCCATAAGGTGCGCCATGGTCTCCTTCTCCGGTAATGTGGTGTTCCAGCCCATCTATAATTACATTCGAACGTCTGATGGCAATGCCCCGGCTGTAGTAGGTATATTTCGATTCTGCTTTGTTGGCAATGGTGGTAAAATGTCCTCCGGTAATTGTTAGTTTCTGGTTGTCGATAGGAAGTGCTGAAATATCGGTTATCTGATCAAAATCCCAGATAATTGGGGTGTTTGGATCTACATTCCCATTTTTGTCAACCATAAATATATCTGTTTGCGGAGAGCCATTGTTTTGATTGGCCCCAAAACGAATGTAACGCCTGACATTTGAGTTGGTTACTGTTACCAGACAATTTCCAGGCAGTGAAACATCTATTTTTTTCTGGTTCTTTTTTAAAGAGGATATTCCTTCCGGAGTGAATGATTCCATATTCGAAGCAACCATAAAAATAGATGAATTGCGGTTTTGAACATCCGTATCGTCTATAATAAAGGTAGCTGTACTAAAATCAGTATTGGTACGGATAATGGCAGTACGATTTTTCCCACCGATGTAGTACGTCGCATCTTTGTCGGTTTTTACCCAAAGGCCATTTTCGTTAGCAAAAGCATGGGTTGCAGCAATGGCATTCATATCATCGGTTTTCCCGTCGCCTTTCGCCCCAAAATTGCTGTAACGAACCTCTCCTTTCTTTTTAAATTTTAAAAGATCTTTGGGAGATACATTTACCAGCAGTTCTCCTTTCTCATTGGTTCGTATACTGGTTTTATGCTTTTGCGATGTTATTATAATATTTTCAGACTGAGCATTTTGGGATTGGGCAAATTCTACTTCTATGCATGAAAAAAAGAGGAGAAAAATCAGTAGGTGTTTCATCATAAGGATTTTATAAGATTGTTAGTTTAAGTTGAGTAAAGATGATGATAAACGGGCAATTTTCAAGTATAAATGGAAATAAATTTGATTTATGGATATTGAGAGTGTGTTGTACTTATTATACTTTTAAAGGAAGGCACCGCCATCTCTTTCCTTTTCTTGGTTCGAAAGTAGATGTCTGAAAATGACTTCATTTTTTCAAGATGGACATTCCTGTTGCTATTCGTAGTTTTACATTGCCCGTGCATCGCTCTAATCGTATGTTCTGTGTGTAATTATTTGTTATTTAGTTGAATAAGTGAGGCTTGTTCTGTTTGGCTTTATTCGAATTTGTGAAAACAATTTATGGTGAATGAGTGTAATATAAGCAGAAGACTTGTTCAGGAAATAAAAAATGATAGTTTTATCGAAAATAATAAAGCTGAATCTGGCTTTCCTCATTATTAAACTATGGCTGAAAAAGAAAAAATTCCCGAAGACAGCGAAGCACATTTAAAAAGTACAAACAAATATTTTGATGTAGATGCACCTGTATTTTGGCCGGCAGCAATTATAATTGTGTTGTTTATTGGCACTACATTAATCGTTGGTGAACCAATGAATAAGGTTTTTTCTGCTATCCAGTCATCCATCTCCAATTTTGGCGGATGGTTTTTTGTGTTGTCGGTTAACTTTTTCCTTTTTTTTGTAATCTATATTGCATTTAGTAAATACGGAAAAATAAGGCTCGGTGGTAGTAAAGCCAAACCTGAGTTTTCAAAAGGGGCCTGGTTTGCCATGTTATTTAGTGCAGGAATGGGAATTGGTATTTTGTTTTGGAGTGTGGGTGAACCTATTAAGCATTTTATCAACCCTCCCTTTGGAGAGCCTCGCTCTGTAGAAGCCGCAAGAGAAGCAATGGAAATTACTTTTCTTCACTGGGGCTTGCATGCGTGGGGAATTTATGCCCTGGTAGGAATGGCCCTGGCTTTTTTTACATTCAATAAAAAACTGCCTCTTACCATCAGTTCCATTTTTTATCCTCTGCTTGGAAATAAAATCTACGGACTATGGGGAAAAGCAATTAATGTACTTGCTGTAGTAGCAACTCTTTTTGGATTGGCAACGTCGCTTGGACTTGGTGTACAACAAGTAAGTGCGGGACTGGCGCATCTTTTTAATATGCCCGATAACATTACTTCGCAGGTTATTCTTATTATCCTCATAACGTTTGCTGCAACCGGATCTGTTGTGGCCGGCTTGAGCGGTGGAGTAAAAAGGTTGAGTGAATTAAATATTATAATCGCTGCTGTTTTCCTGCTTTTTATGATAATTGTGGGCCCCTCGTTATTTATTTTCGACTCGTTCATTCAGAACCTGGGAGGGTATGTGCAAAATTTCTTTGAGCTTTCATCGTGGACCGAAACCTATCAGCAATCGGACTGGCAGAATGACTGGACCGTTTTTTACTGGGCCTGGTGGGTGAGCTGGTCGCCTTTTGTGGGAATGTTCATCGCGCGGATTTCAAGAGGAAGAACCCTGAAAGAATTTGTGCTGGGTGTTTTAATTGTCCCAACACTTCTTACTTTCTTATGGCTTTCAACATTTGGAGGAAGTGCCATGTTTCTGGAACTTAATTCAATGGCAGACATTGCAGGAGCAGTAAGCGATAACATCGCCACATCGTTGTATGTTCTTCTCGAGCAATTTCCAATATCCTCAGTAACTTCAACGGTAGGTGTAATTTTAGTTACCAGCTTTTTTGTTACTTCTTCCGACTCAGGTTCACTGGTTGTAGATTCTCTAACTGCAGGCGGCAAGCTGGATGCACCGATTGCTCAACGTATTTTTTGGGCACTTACCGAAGGTGCTATTGCAGCGGTCTTGTTAATCGGAGGTGGATTGGGAGCTTTGCAAACAGCTGCTATCTCTACCGGGCTTCCATTTGCCATTATACTGGTAATTCTTGTTTGGAGCCTTTTAAAAGGATTGCGTGAAGAACATGAAGGGTTGATGGAAATTCAGCGCGAAAACGAAAGAAAACAATATGTTGATGCCATAACCCGTATGCTTCAAAAACGGGAAAAAACGAAAATACCTTCCCAAGCTGAAACAAATAAAAATACTAAATCATAAAACCTGAAAAAGAAGAGATATGTATCAGTTAAAACATATTTTAGTTTGCCTCGATTTGAGCGAAATAGATGATTTTCTGATTCGCTATGCAGATTTTTTGGTTGATAAAATAGAATCTGAAAGCATTACATTTCTGCATGTATTGAGGCCGTATGACATTCCGAAAGAAATTATCGAAGCTTTTCCGCATTTGGATGAGCCAATTGCCAGCGTTATCCGGGAAGAGTTAAAGGAAAAGATAGAGGAGCTTTTTAAACCTGTAACCAAGTTGAATATCAACATAGAAGTGGTAGAAGGTTATCCTACTGAAACAATTGTTAAATACACCCAAAAGAATAGTATTACGCTCACCCTGATGGGTAAAAAAGCAGGTTATGAGGGCCGTGGAAGTGTTGTGCGCAAAGTACTTGGAATTATTCCTTCGTCAGTGCTTTTGGTTAGTGAAACTACCCACCGGAAAATCGAAAAGATTCTGGTGCAGATGAATTTTTCAAAAATTAGCGAGATGGCCCTGAAAATGGCATTTCGGTTTAAAGAGATGACCGGTGCAGAAGTGGCATGTCATCATGTACATAAATTACCGTTGAATTATTTTCCGCAGAATCTGCCTGAAGAAGATATAAGGCTCAACAAGTATGTGGAAAAACACAGCGGAAGGGAGTTTCAAAAGTTTATGAAACGTTTAAAATATGAGCCAGCAAACATTCCTTTCTCCAGTTCACTTGATGTGGAAAACGAAGAAGCACAAATATTGTATAACCGTGCGCTTACCGATGGGGCAGATATGATTATGATCGGTTCTAAAATAAAATCGGAATTGGCAGATATTATTATCGATTCTACTTCCGAGAAACTGGCTGCGAGCGAAAAAAATATCCCGGTTTTTATTGTAAAAGACCGGAAGCAAACCATGGGATTTCTTAAAGCATTGTTTTCGTAAAAAAATTATAAAATGATACGATATCTTTCAAAAATGAAGTCACTTACGATTTTACTCATGGGCATATTAATTTTCTCATGCAGCATGAGCAGAAATGAGGAAGATGAACGCACCCTAAAAATGGTTTATACCGATTGGTCGGAAAGCGTTGCACTAACGTATCTTTCATCTGTTTTACTGGAAGAAAAAATGGACTACACTGTTATTCTGAAACTGACAGATGTGGAGTCTGCCTACAAAGAAGTAGCAAACGGAAATGCTGATGTGTTTGCAGATGCCTGGCTACCTGATACTCATAAAAGTTATTACGATGAATACAGCAACAAGTTAGAATTGCTGGGAATTACTTATCCGGAAGCCCGAATCGGTTTTGTTGTTCCCAATTACAGCCCGTTGCAAACAGTTGCCGACCTCAAGAATTATAATCATTCCATTGTAGGGATTGATCCGGGGGCAGGAGTAATGCAGAAAGCTCAAAAGGCCATAGACACATACTCTTTAAATACAACTTTGCTCGATCTTTCTGAAGAAGAAATGGTTCATCAACTTGCCGACTCAGTGAAGAGAAGAAAAGATATTGTAGTTACAGGGTGGAGGCCCCACTGGATTTTTGCGCGCTACGATGTGCGTTTTCTGGAAGATCCGGATAATATATTCGGGCAAAAAGAGAGAATCTATTCCATTGCTCACAAAAACCTGGAAGAAAAACATCCGAATGCAGTTCGTTTTTTTGAACGTATGCAGCTTTCTGAAAAACAACTCAACGATTTGGTTTATCAGGTAAGGTTGAATGAAGATCCGGTTAAAGGGGTGAAAGTCTGGATTGAGCAGAATGAATATGTTGTAAACCAATGGACTAAAAATCTTACTCGGGAACGCAAAAAAATCATGTAGAAAGTATCCGCTGATTATTTACTCAGTGGGTATAGTTCTTTTATATTTTACCGAAACGTTTATAAAGAAATGATATGAAGTATTCGGATGTAAAACTGTGAATGTGTCTGGCTGTCTTTTGTCCTTAAAGGTTTATTTCATAATAAAGCAACTTGTTATTTTTGACAAACCCGTGGAAAGTTTATTTTTACACTCTTTCCAATAAATTATAGTATGAATAACGTAAAAATAAAACAAAACATTCTTTTTATTCTTTTGGCGGGTTTCGTAATGGTTTCCAATGCACAGGAAAAAATATTTCCTGGAGCGGATGAAACAACTCCTTCGCGTTCAGAGTTCTTTTCTTGGATAAATAATACCAACGAAGGAGCAACAGAAGCACAAACCCTGATTAATCTGGAATTTTTTAAGTGGCTGAAAGAACAATATGGCATGCAACTCGATATATATGCCTTTGATGCCGGTGCTGTTGATGGAAAGCGATTTTATGGAAGCATGCAATCCGATAGGTTTAAAAGGCAATTCCCAAATGGTTTTGCACCCATTTCAAAAAAAGCAGGGGATATGGGTACCCGTCTTGGTCTTTGGGGCGGGCCTGATGGTTTTGGAAACACAGAAGAGGAAGAGAAACGGCGGATTGAAACAATGGTGAGCCTGTGCCGTGACTATAATTTTGAACTTTTTAAAATGGATGCTGTATGCGGACAGTTGCGCCCTGAAAAGTATGACGCTTTTGATCGGATGATGACAGAATGCCGGAAATATTCTCCGGATTTAGTTTTATTGAATCACCGCTTGAATCTAGGCAAAGGCGTAGCTCATTCAACGACCTTTTTACTTGGTGGAGCAGAAACTTATATTGATGTTCATATTGCAAATTCAACAACTGCAACCCACCACCGGGCGGGGGCTTTAGCTCGTGAGCTGCCACCTAAACTAACCCGCCTCACCGAAGATCATGGGGTGTGTTTGTCATCCTATCTTGATTATTGGGAAGATGATCTTGTTTTACAGGCCTTTAACCGCAATCTTGTTTTAGCCCCCGAAATTTACGGGAATCCCTGGCTTTTAAGCGATGACGAATATCCTTTGTTAGCCCGCATTTTTAACTTACACCGGAAATATCGCGATATTCTTGTGAATGGAATGATACTTCCTGAAGACAGATATGGATTAAATGCTGTTTCGCGTGGAGATAAGCATACCCGTTTGGTTACTTTGCGAAATTTGAGCTGGGAACCCAAAAAGTTTACAGTGAAGCTTGATTCAACCATTGGATTAGAAAATATAAAGAAAATACAGGTTCGTACCTATCATCCGACAGAAAAAATTTTGGGTGATTTTTCATATGGCTCTGAAGTGGATGTTGAAGTTCTTCCTTTTCGTTCTTGCCTTATAAAGATATCGGATGCAATTAATGATTCAGAATTAGGAGTTAATGGAGTTGACTATCAAATTATTCCCAATAGCGAAAATAAGCCGAAAGATATTCAGATAATGTCAATGCCGGGAACAAAGAAAAGGATAAGGTTAACCGGAGACTATTCTTCATATAATACAGCAAAAATTGATGGGCGAGACGTTTCGTCGTTGTTAAAGGGGCGAGCGGTAAACGTAACATTTGATGGTGATGCTTCTGAATTTCCTTACCATCGCAAAATAGCAGAAATGACAGAATGTCCTGTGCCGGATGATGCGAGATCAATATACGAAGCCACTTGCTTTGCTGGTAGTAACAATGTGCTCGAAGCACAGGAATTAGCTCGTTCGGGTGAAACAAAAATTCCACAGGTTCGGGCTGCCAGAGATGCTTTTTTTAAACAAAAATTGTTTATAGATCGGGAATTATGGGATCGTAATTTATTTGATGATGATTTATCGACAGCATTCTCAGTAGGAATGCGTCATAATATAATCGACCTTTTTGATGTTGTTCTTCGTCTTGATTTAGGCAAAGAAACTGATTTAGATTCCCTGGTGATTAAAACATTTGATGATTATTCTTTACAACCACTAGAATCCGAAGAAGGTAATACGGCAAATGTTTCTGCTGATTTGGCGAACTGGCAGGATATATCTTATCTGGCTGGAGAATCGATGAAAATTGATTTGACTTCTCAGATGCCTATCCGGTATGTAAAGCTACATCCTGCGCCTATTCGGGTAACAGAGGTTATTGGCTATAAGAATGGAAAAAAGGTAGATCGTTCAAACTGGAAAGCTTCCAATTTATTTGGCGATCATTTTTACAATCTTCGTAACAGGAGAAAATCTCTGTCTGTAGAAAAATCATGGAATTCTGAGTTTGAGTTGAATGAAATAGCAGACGGAAGTTATTTATGCATCGCTGTTAATGGTAAACATGGTATTGAAGGGGCTTATGCCGGCCTAAAAATTGATGGAAAATATTTTGGATGTCCGGATCGTGCTCCTGCATATAAAAGCAATGTTTGGGAAGCGGATGTGAGAGAAAGTGATAAAAATTACACATACTACTTCCCGTTAAAGAAAGATATGATTGGGAAGAAGATTGAAGTTTATGTATTGGGTTTTGATAAAGCCAACCTGGATTTAACGCCGGAGGTATACATAACTGCCTATCCTATTCCTTACAAGAAGAAACTTTTAGTATTGGAATAACCAAGGATAAATACTCAATTATTAGCCTGTCGTAATCCGGTAAAAAATTGAAACATTGGGTTGAATTCCTTGTATTATCAAGCTTTTATTACCCTCTGGTGTAAACCAGAGGGTAATGAGGACGTTGCTAATTAATTATTATACCAGTTTATTTTACGGGTAAAGAACATGGTGAGCGCAAGTACAACAAATAAACCAATGCTTCCTACCAAAAGTGCAAAGGTTTCCAATTGTAACAGAATAAAAATGAAACCAAAAGAGAACGTTAGTATCAACGTTAGCACAATTGAATTTCCCCACTTTTGAAGGAAAGTCCGCGAATAGAGCAAAACCATAATTATTACGGCAATTGCAGAAATCAGGTAAGCCAGATTAAATCCCAGCTGCTCTGCAATGGAAAGCAGCAACAGATAAAAAATAAGAATGGAAAACCCGACTAAGATATATTGAAACGGATGTACCTTCTGTTTGGTAATTATTTCATTTAAAAAGAAGGAGAGAAAAACAAACAGGATGACAAGAATGGCATATTTGGCTGAGCGCGAACTTTTCTGGTAATGGTCGGCCACGGTTACCAGGTTTACCCCAAAATCGGCACCGGTTACTTTGTATTCACTGTTTTTCCATTGCTGGGGAAAATTCCGGTTGTAGTTTAAAATTTTCCAGTGAGCTGTAAATCCGTCTTGGTTAATGTTATGCTCAGAAGGAAGGAAATTTCCTTCAAAACCCGGATCGTTCCATTTCGATTTTAATGTAACCTCGGTTGTTTCGCCAAGCGGGGCAAAGTTGAGCGATTCAGAACCTTTCAGTTGAAGCGTGAACTGGAAATTTCCCGGAAAATCGCTCGTTGAAAGAGTGGAAAAAGGCAAGGAAATTCCGTTGTCTCCAATTACCCGGTTTTCCATTCCGGGCGTAAAGGCAAAGGTTGAATCGTTCCATGAAAAAGAAATGCGGTTGTTTATGCCTCGCAAATCGCTGATGGCCACCAAAATCTTTGCTTTTTCCCAGAGTACATCTTTCGGTGGAATTTTCAGGGAACTAAAATCGGAAATATCAAATTGCCCCGAAGCTTGTATTTCCGATTCATAAACAACGGTTTCATAAATGCTCCTTTTTCGTTCCTGCGGAAAGATTTCACCATTAATAGTTAATGTTTTAGGCAAGAGATAACATGCGCGAGTTTCTTCCTTCATTTCTTTTCCGTCTTTGTCGAAGGTGCGTTCTATGTAGGGAATGGCAAGAACCGGCCCTCTTACTGTTTGAGCCAGCGACCATTTTTGCATCACTTCCTGCGAAGTGGTTGCTGCAGTTCGTTGTCTTTCGTTAATAAGGCCTAAAATCATAAATTTAGGAATGAGCAAAACAAGGGCAATAAAACCAATAATTAGCACCTTAATGGTAATTTGCCGGTTAATCGATTTTTGTTTGTTCTGAATGAATTCTTTTGTTTCCATTTTTTTTATTTGTTATTGTTTTACAAAGAACTTTGAAATTCAAAGTGGGTGGTTGAAAAAAATTATAATTGTTTTAATATTTCTTCCAATGCTTTTAAATGGCTTTCAAACGCGGCAGAACCGGAAGTAGTGATTTCATAATTTGTATTGGGTTTGCGGTTTTTAAATGTTTTTATAACGGCAATGTAACCGGTTTTTTCAAGCGATTTAAGATGGCTGGCAAGGTTTCCGTCGGTTACTTCAAGCACTTCTTTCAGGTGATTGAATGAAGCCCGGGAATTTACCGACAGTACCGACATAATGCCCAGGCGGATTTTGTTGTCGAAAGCTTTATTTAAATTTTGAAAACTGTTTTTCACAACCTACGCATTTGTTTGGTGTTCGTACCTGAAATACATTACGGTACCGTAAATAATATGCAGTACCCCAAATCCCAGTGCCCAAAACAATAACCCCAGATGGGGGATGAGCGCCGCAAAAATTCCCAGCGAAATTTGGAATAATCCCATGTAAAATATCTCCTGGCGGGTAAACTTTGCTGCGTTAACCAGCGCGAGCCCGTAAAAGATGAGGCATGCCGGCGATACAACCTCAAAAACTCCTTTGAAAATGAAAATGAGGATAAACAATCCTCCGCTGGCTAACGGAATGGCCAGGTTTAGCAACATTAACCTGGAGCCGGGGTTCCATATTTTCTTCCCCGACTTTTGCGCTTTCCTGTAGGTGAGGGCAACAACCGTAATAAGCGAAACAATAAGTACCAAAACAGCCATGAAAAGCAAGGACGAAATTATTTCGATAGAGTTGGCATTCTCTATTGCCTGCGGAGTATTCATTCTCAGATAGAAGATAATGACTCCGGTGAGTGCATACATTCCAATAAGAATTCCGGACAGGCCACTTAACGAGAGGAAACGGCTCGACTCCTCCATCATTTTCCGGATCTCTTTTATTTCCGCCAGGTAATTTTCAGTGTTTTTCATTTAAAAGTACTTTGAATTTCAAAGTAAGTGAATAAATGGATAATTTCAAAATAGTTGAGTGAAATTTTAAAGTTATAGTTAAAGCGGCAGAATAATTTACTTTTTGATTAAAGTCCAGGTCAGGCTGAGCGGAGTCGAAGCCTGAACCGCTCCTCCCGCAGGCGTAGCACCAGCCTTAAGAGACAGTCTCTATTGACTAAGCTAAATATATATTCTTGATTGTGGGGTGTTCGTTGGCGTAGATTTGTCGTCTGTACCTCATTTCATAAGAATATTTAAGCAATCTCTTTTTTTTATAATCAACAGTGTGGCTACAGCTGTAAATTTCCTGTTTATTAAGTTGTTTTTACCCTTCAAAATAAGAGCAGCTACAACAACATTATAAGGAGGTATTGAATGTTTTGAGTTGTTTTTACCCTTCAAAATAAGAGCAGCTACAACCGCACATGAGTTGAATGACCACAAATATTAGTTGTTTTTACCCTTCAAAATAAGAGCAGCTACAACAATGATGGGAAAGTATGGGGTATGTTAACAGTTGTTTTTACCCTTCAAAATAAGAGCAGCTACAACCTATCATTGCAATCGCTGGTAGATAAAATAGTTGTTTTTACCCTTCAAAATAAGAGCAGCTACAACCTTTAATCTTATTGTCAATTTGGAAATTAAGTTGTTTTTACCCTTCAAAATAAGAGCAGCTACAACGGTACAGAAGATTACTTCCAAGGTTTAAAAGTTGTTTTTACCCTTCAAAATAAGAGCAGCTACAACAGTATTTTACTATTGACCCTAGCCGAACCAGTTGTTTTTACCCTTCAAAATAAGAGCAGCTACAACTACAGGATTGAAGACAAGCTAAAGAAATTTGTTGTTTTTACCCTTCAAAATAAGAGCAGCTACAACTCAATTCACTGGTTCCACCAAGGTGATAATGTTGTTTTTACCCTTCAAAATAAGAGCAGCTACAACGTATAGCTTTGAAAGCCTTATTAAGAAAGGTAAACCGGTTCTTTTTGCATTTAAAAAACCGGGCATATTTTCTATAAATTTGTCATTATTAGTTCATTTTTTTGTTTGTAAATTTCTGCTATTTGGGTGGCAAAGTCTTTTTTCCCAAATGTAATTTGTTTTTCCATGGTTTTCTTTTGCGGGAAGTGGTTATGGGCAAAACAGTTTCTCACCATATTTAAAAATGTATATTCATCATCAGTAATCAAATTCTTGTTTTGCAACCATTTTAAATAGGGTTTGTGTTGAATATTATCAAAATCGGTATTGTTATTAATAAATCTCTTTACACCCTCTGTATCTTTTTCAATTATTCGTTTTTCCAGTTCAAAAGCGGTATCAAAAACCATTAATTTGGCAATGTTGTATGTATCCAGTTCATTCTTTAATTGCTCTACCGCAATTTCAGGCTCAGGAAAATATTCAAATAATTCGGGCAAACGCCTGTCGTGAACATACTTTTTAAGCAGACTGTGATCTTTCCTTTTGCGTTTGTCGGTAATTATCCGGGTAATTTCAGGTTGGTTGTTGCCGGTTATTATTTTTCCCGAATCGTCGAACGATAATTTTTGGGTCACTGTTTGTTCTGCTATAATTGGCTCATTTAATAACGATTGAATGTTACTTAGTTTTATATTCTGCTTTTGAGGGAAAAATAAATTTTCAATCATTAGTAAAATTATTCGATCCTGTTCCTGCAGTAACCTTATTTCTTTTTCTGTGTTGGAAATGGTCTGTTTAAAAACTTTCTCTACCTGTTTTAATTGTATGTCGGGTAACTTTCTTTTTTGGTTTTTGTTTTCTTGTATCCTTTTCTTACTCCTTTCGTTAAATACTTTTCTCAGCGAATCTTTATACAGGTCAGAAAACTTTGCGTTTTCCTGTAATTTTAATTTTACCGGTTCATCATAAATCAGATATTCTCTTTCTGCTTTGTAAAAATCCTGCACGTCATCTCCACGGCTGTTCCACCAGAGTTTGAATAGTTCGTTATATTTTGCATTCTCCGGATACGCAATATTTTTTGTATCTAATTTTTCTTTCAGGAGTTGTATTAGTTTTTCATCGAAAAGATTAGTGGGCAGGTTTACCGGCTTTTTGCCGTCTTTAGGAGCTTTTCCTTTTGCAACGTGAGTTAACCAATCTTTTAAACTATAATTTTCTTTTGTTGCCCACTGGCGGATTGAAAAAGGAATATCTGATGTGTCATCGGGGAGTTTTACAACAGTGAGTTTTTTATGTGCTTTTTCACTCCACTCTTTTTTATAAAAGTTAACTGCCATCCACGATTGATCTAGTTCACTTACCCGCCCTGTTTTATAGTTTTTGTTTTTAATTATCTTCTTTCCTTTTTCCTGCAAATACTTTTCGTAAAGATCGGGCGTGTATTTTATTGTTCGAAGATCTATATTTTTCAAAAAAGGGTGTCCTCCAGGTTCGTTTAGTTTCAATGTATTTATAAGTTCAATAAAGAGGGATTTCTTTTCCGGATCGGCAAAAAGAGCCAGGCATTCCTGCATCTTGTCGTAATAAAATGAAGTTATGGTTTTCTTTTTGTCTTTATTTACCATCATGTCAACAATATCCTTCGCCAGAAAAGTAGCCATTTCTCCAATTTTAGGAATTTTTCCTTTTCTTTCGTTTCTGTATTTTTCCAGGTTTTTCAGCCTTTCCATACAGTCTCGTTTCATTGCTTTAATCCGGCCAGCAACAGTTCTTTCATTTTTAATGTCAGTAATATTAAGCCAGTAATTTAAAATGCGTGTAGGAATTTGTTTGTAGTTGAGGTTGTATTCTTCCAATACGTTATTTAGCGTTTCTTTTCGATATTTCAGATATGCCAGTGTCTCGAATCGATATCCAACTATTTTTTTTGAATCCGCTTTTTTCTGAAATTCATTCCAGTCTTCTGGAAGTTTTTCTTTTATTTCTTGTATGAATGTCCAGTTTAGTAATTTGCTGTTATTTAGTAAAATAAACTCATGAATGAGTTCTTCAGCCTTTCCTTTCTCAAGGTATTCGAGCAAAATAATTTTTGATAGCTCGTGTAAACTTAAAAAAGCTTCTGGCAGAGGTTGTTTCAGGTTGTTTTTTATTTTTGATCCTGATTTGGGATTGTTGATTAGAACCGGATATTTATTTCCTGAAAATAATCCTATTTTATTGTTTTCATCGTTATAATAAGGAGCAAATTGTTCAAACCCATGCGAGAATGAACTTTTGTCTATTTTCTGAAGTAATTCCTTATCATTTTCAAAATCGCTTCGTTTTCCAAAGGCTTTTACATTTTCTAAAATGGTTCTTGGGTATAATTCGCCATTGATTTCTTTCTCATATTTATCAATCAATAATTTTCCAAGGTTAATTTGAAAACGGTAATTTTTGAACAAGTCTGTTTCATCGATAAACTTTAGTGCAAAAAAATGGAAACGGTTACTGTGTCGGATCTTTCGCGTAAGTGCATCCCGATAACTTTCCCAATCTTCAATCTCCAGATTATCATTTAAGCTGTTTTCTTTCAGGTGTTCCTCTTTTATATCATCTAATTGAGGTTTAAATTGTTGTTTTTCTTTTTCAGAAATAACGTTATACAATTATTTGGGGCAACGATTTAGTGTGTTTATTAAATCCAGTAAAAAAGCCTGTTGAGGGTCTTCACTTACAAATCGTTCGTGCGGTAGTTTTATGCAAAATACAGTTAAAACTTCGCGAGTGGCAATAAACGGGGCATATTGTGTTCCTCTTAATCCTTTAATTTTGCTCATAAATAAATTGGCATGTTCTTTTTCCAGAAAAATGGAAATGAGAAAAACTAACCCTTCTGTAGTAATTGTATAATCGGCTTCAACCAGTTTTTTGGAGGCTACCAAATTAAAATCTTCTGCTTTTAGTATCCCTAAAAATCTTTCTTTTGTATATTCAATCGCCCGTGAAAAGTTGATATTGAGGAAGTGTGCTAATTCTTTAGATATTTTGGTCTTTCTTGTTGAGCCATTAGAAACTGAATAGTAGTGCGAATAATCATTCCTGAAATCCTGAAGTTCGCCGAAAATTATTTTTAAACTATCCGACATCTGGTTAAAATCTTTACCAATATTCGGTGTACCCCGAAACTTCTCTTTCTCTGATTTAGGAAGGCTTTCAGAATCAAAGACTTTTATAATTGGTAAGAATTTTACCGTTTTGGAGAATACGTGATTCCAGTTTAGTTTGTTAATTTCTTTGTTACATAGAAAGCTATCCTTAATTCTACCATCTTCATTTAAAGAAGCCTGCTCAAATTGCTGGGCAATATGGTTACTAATATTATAGACATTTAATCGGGCCATGTTTAGGTAGCCACCAAAATATTGAGGATCATTTTCCAGTGTCCGGTAAGTGATTTGGTAATCTGTTGTTTCCATTCTTTTTAGTTTTTGGTTAGTTGCAAGTGTGTGAAATAAGCCCAGTATATTTTCATTACCATACGTTTTCGGTACCAGCGGGCAAGCCATATGGAGACGATTAAAAGCAAAAATAGAATGATGGTAAATAGTATAATATCAAGGTTGCATTGATGGGGAATTGCGCTTGTTGTTTCTGCCAACAAGGAAAATAGAAACATCAGAAGCTCTATAAATAATAAAAGAAGAAAAGCTAATGCTGTTTGCCGGAAGAAGAAATAGAAACTATGAAATGCTTTTGAATGTTCATTTTTTTCATAATACTCCAGTTCATAATAAATTCGATCGTAAAATTCATCCTGCAAATTTTTAATCTGGTTTTGTTCTGAAACTGATAAATTATAAAAATCAGTCTGGTTAAAGAAAAGGTCTTTTCCATACCATTCTTTTGCTTTTTTGTTCAAAACATTATTCATTAAAGAATGTAAATTATCCATTTCCAAATACAAATCAGTAACATGTTTATACATTCCCAAAAGACGATTATACCAGTTGGTTTTGCTAACCAGGTAAAAGTTTGAAGTATAAAGAATGGCTCCAATAATTAATGCCAAACAAAGCAGGGGTAAAATGTTTGTATCTATGTTTTCAGGGATTATATGGAAGAGGTTTGTCGCAAAAAGGTTGTTAAGATGAATAAGGAAAAATAAAAATAATACCAATTTAATTATTAAATGCCGCATTGAATAATTTCAGATATTTCCTGTTTCCAGTAATCGATTTTATTGTTTCTGGCTGCATTGTGTTGACTATATTCCAAAGCCATTCTTTAAGTTGCAGCATATTGTTGAATAATTGATTTTTATACCTGGTTTTGATGTATTGCCAGATTTGTTCGCATGGGTTAAGTTCAGGAGTGTAAGCAGGAATGTTGAGAAGAAAAATATTGTCGGGAATGTTAGACGCTTTAACAGAATGAAAGCGGGCATTGTCAATAATTACAATTTTATATTCCCGGGGGTTATATGTAGAAAATGCAGATAAATATTTTTCAAAAATTTCACTGGTTGTCCCCTCTATTTCCCAAACAAAAGAATCGCCATTTATCGGGGAATAGCTCCCGTACAGGTAAGTAGTTGAAAAACGGTGCTGGTAGTTAATTACCGGGCGTACTCCTACTGCTGCGATACAGCTCCCGATATGGGTCATCAGCCCAAAGCGGCTTTCATCCTGAAAATACAAGTTGATGGAATCGTATTTATCTTTATCCAGACTTATTCTAATCTGGTTGAATGTATCAGGTAGTTTTTAAAAAGGCTTCTGTAGCCTGACTATCTTTATTGATATGCGATTTCCTCGGACTTTTTACTTTGGTTTTAAAGTGTTTTATCAAATAACCTCTAAGCGTATGATATTTTATCTCTACTCCAAATTCCTGTTTTACCCATTGTTGCGCATCCCAGTATCCTAAAAAAGGATTAGAACCATTATTTACCCTGCTCTTCAATCCTTCATGGATTTCTTTCCTAATTAGTACTGATGGCTTGGGTTTTGGTTTATTTGAAACCATGGATTCCAGTCCTTCTGATTGATATGTTTTCAACCATCTTTCCATGGTACGGATGTGTATCCCCAGGTATGAAGCCAGTTCCCTACGCGTCCTGAATCTTTCTTCCTGAATATAAAGAAGACATTTTACCCGCTTCTCGCCTGTTAGTGAAACTTGCCGGGATAATACATTTTTTAGTGTCGATACACCTTCTTTTATTACCAGTCTTGATTTCTTTCCCATGCCTTAAAGTTAATAAATATGCGGCATTATACTATTGAAATGGTATAACACACCGGGTAGTAGTAATCCTAAAAAGTCGTAAAGCGAAAATTTTTCCATAATATGAAGTTTAGATTTTGTCAGTTATTGTGAGAAATACACCGATTAAGTTCCATATAAATTATGTGAAATCCAAGAACTTCATTGGTGGATAGTTTTTTGATTACAGGTTAATGTTTAATTCACTCAAATGTTTAAAATTAAGCAGAAATATTTTTGAAAGGCAAATAGTTTGAATGAAAAGTATGAAGTATTCAGAATAGAAATTGGGGGCATCTAAGTTTCAACGGATTCCATCTTTGTACACCAGTAAAAATAAAGATGGAATCCCTTTCTGATTCAAATCAGAAATTGAAATAAATCTGGTTTTTCATTCAGGTATTCATAAACAAAGCCGTTCTCTTCCATGCGTTGAATCAAGCCCTGAAAATCTTCCTTTTTTTGTACTTCAATGCCAATAACGGCAGGGCCTTTTTCGCGGTTGGTTTTCTTGGAATATTCAAAATGGGTAACATCGTCGGTTGGGCTAAGAACCACATCAACAAATGTACGTAGCGCTCCGGTTCGTTGCGGGAAACGCACTATAAAATAGTGTTTCAGGCCTTCGTATAACAACGAGCGTTCTTTTATTTCTTCGGTACGTGTAATGTCGTTGTTGCTGCCGCTAATAATGCAAACCACATTTTTTCCTTTTATCTTCTCGCGGTAAAAGTCAAGTGCGGCAATCGAGAGCGCTCCGGCGGGTTCAATTACAATGGCATCGCGGTTGTACAGTTCCAGAATTTTTGTGCATATTTTTCCTTCGGGGATGGCAACCAATTCGTCAATTACCTCTTTACAAATCTCGAATGTTAGCTCGCCTACCTTTTGAACAGCTGCTCCGTCAACAAATTTATCGATGTTTCCCAGCGCCACTACTTTCCCGGCGTCAAACGATTTTTGCATAGATGGTGCCCCGGCAGGTTCTACACCAATAATTTTTGTTTGCGGATTGGTTTGCTTAAAATAGGAACCTACGCCGGCAGCCAGTCCGCCACCGCCAATGGGAATAAATATATAGTCGATTTGTTTTTTAGAGTCCTGTAAAATTTCCAATCCTACGGTTGCTTGTCCTTCAATAATCTGCGGGTCGTCAAACGGATGGATAAATGCCATGCCCGTTTTTTCGCAATCTTCGCGGGCTGCTTTATCGGCGGCATCGTATGTGTCGCCAATAATTACCACTTCCACGTTTTCTTTCCCAAACATTTTTACCTGGTTAATTTTTTGTTTGGGTGTGGTGGTGGGCATATAAATTTTGCCTTTTATTCCCAGTTTTCGGCACGAATATGCCACTCCCTGTGCATGGTTTCCTGCACTGGCGCAAACAACTCCACTTTGCATTTCTTCATTTGTTAGTTGCGTCATTTTGTTATATGCCCCACGGATTTTATAGGAACGAACAGCCTGCAAATCTTCACGTTTCAAAAAAATGTTTGCCTGGAATTCTTCTGATAAGTTTAAATTTTTTTGCAGTGGCGTTTTTAGTACTACTTCGTTTAAATTAATCTTTGCGTTGGTAATATCCTGTAGTTTTGGAAAATATGTTTTTGTGCTCCCCATTTTCTGAAAATTTTTGCAAAGATAGTTAAATAGGAACAGAGCGTTTTCCATTTTTGTTGAATTGGGTTGTATGTAAAATTAAAGGAAACCTAAATTTATAAGGGATGAGGGAAAACTAAGTATCAGTAATATTTGAGTTGTTTTTTGTGGAAGTAGATCGAAGTTCCAGTTTTGGGGTTTCTGTTGTTCTAATCCTGATTTTATTGTATAAGAGCAGGTGTGATTTTCGGGTTTTGTTTACAAAATTGAGGAAAGAAGAGGCTGTTACAGTAAAAAGTTGAGTATCAGGATTCCATTCTTAAGAATAGAATCCTGATGTATTATGTGTCTATTTTTCTTCAATCCACCGGGCAATCCAGTCACCCACTTGCGAAGTTTTATAGGCTGTGCCTTCAGCAATATCTTCCGTTACATAACCTTCATCCATTGATGCAGCAACAGCATCGCGAATGATTTTTCCTTCATCCATTAAATTGAAAGCGTATTCAAACATCATGGCAGCCGAAAGGATTGTTGCAATAGGGTTGGCAATATCTTTCCCTGCAGCTTGCGGATATGAACCATGAATAGGCTCAAAAACCGAAGTATGAATACCCATCGATGCAGAAGGTAACAACCCGAGTGAGCCCGTAATAACACTGGCTTCATCAGTTAGGATATCTCCAAACATATTTTCGGTAACCATTACATCAAAGTTTTTAGGCCACTGAATAATTTGCATAGCTGCGTTATCCACAAACATGTATTCGGTTTTTATATCCGGATAATTGGGTGCCATTTCCTGGGCAACTTCACGCCACAAACGCGAACTTTCCAGTACATTGGCTTTATCTACTACAGTAAGTTTTTTGTTACGTTTTCCTGCAAATTCGTATCCCAGTTTTAGAATACGTTCAATTTCTTCGCGGGTATAAGTATTGGTATCAAAAGCGGTGTTGCCTCCATCTTTTCTTCCTTTCTCGCCAAAATAAATACCTCCGGTAAGTTCGCGGATACAAACAAAATCAGCACCTTCAACCAATTCCCGGCGTAGTGGCGATTTATGTAGCAGCGATTCAAATGTTTCTACCGGACGAATGTTGGCATACAATCCTAATTTTTTACGCATGGCCAGCAAACCTTGTTCCGGGCGCACCGGAGCTTTGGGATTATTGTCAAATTTCGGATCGCCAATGGCTCCAAACAATACGGCGTCTGACTTCATACATAACTCATGCGTTTCAGCAGGGTAGGGGTCTCCTACTTTGTCGATAGCCGAAGCACCGGTTATTCCGAATTCATATTCTATTTCATGATTAAATTTTTTAGCAACAGCTTTTACTGCTTTCAAGGCCTGGTCTACAATCTCCGGACCGATGCCATCACCGGGTAGCACTGCAATATTCAGTTTCATTTATTATTTAATTTTTTTTTGATTTTTAAAATTAGACTTGATTCTCTTCATATTTTTCATAAATCGAGGGGCAAGAATTTTACGAAATGCTATTCAATATTTTGTCCAGTAATCCGGGTTTGAATTCATTTTCAATAATATTCAGCATGCGAATGGTTGCCTGTATGGCAGCTGCATTTTGGTCGGGTGCAAGTCCTTTTGTTTTAAATTCTCTGCTGTTTTTCCAGGTAATTACCGTTTCCACCAATGCATCAGTTTTTCCACCCGGAGGAATGGTTACAACGTAGTCGATCAGTTTGGGAAACGACCGTCCAAGATGCTTGTAAATGTTTCGAATGGCTTTCATAAAAGCATCGTACTGCCCATCGCCATCGCTGTACTCTTCGTATTTTTCCCCTTCTATTTCAAGACAAACATTGGCCACTGGCCGCAACCCCATTGTATGGCTTACCGAGAAATTTACAACCTTGATTTTTTGTTCTATCAAATCGTTTTGAAGTACATCAGCCACAATATAAGGTAAATCGTCGTTGGTTACGGTTTCTTTATGGTCGCCCAGCTCAATAATGCGTTGGGTTACCTTCTTTAAAGATTCTGCATCCAGTTCGATTTCCAGGTCTTCGAGGTTCTTTTTTATGTTTGCTTTTCCTGAAGTTTTTCCAAGGGCATACTGTCTGATTCTGCCAAAACGTTCAGGTAAAAGCTCATTGAAATACAGATTGTTTTTGTTATCACCATCAGCATGAATTCCACTGCATTGTGTAAATACAAATTCGCCAATCAGCGGTTTGTTGGTTGGGATACGTATTCCTGAAAATGATTCAACGAGGCGGGAAACTTTGTTTAGCTGCGCTTCGTTTACATTTGTTTGCATTTTCAGGTGGTCTTTTATTGTGGCAATAACACTCGATAGGGGAGCATTCCCGGCGCGTTCACCCAATCCATTTACGGTAGTATGGACACACCTTATTCCGGCTTTTATCGCATGGAAGACATTAGCTATGGCTAAGTCGTAATCGTTATGCGCATGAAAATCAAAATTAAGATGCGGGTATGTTTCAATCATTTCCAGACAAAAATCGTACGTTTCATCCGGATCGAGAATGCCGAGTGTATCGGGGAGCATAATCCGGTCAATTTTTTCATCTTGTAATTCAGTGATCATAAAATGCACGTACTCTTTCGAGCTGCGCATCCCGTTCGACCAGTCTTCAAGATAGATATTTACCTTTATGCCCATTTCTGTGGCATTGGCAATTGCTTTTTTTATGTCTGCTACATGTTCTTGCGGCGTTTTCCGTAACTGCTTTGTAACGTGCTTGAGCGAACCTTTGCACAACAGATTGATTACTTTTCCGCCAACGTCGGCAATCCATTGCAGCGAGATTTTATTGTCAACAAAGCCAAGGATTTCAACTTTTTGAAGGTGGCCTCTTTCTGCAGCCCACTGCAGAATACGTTTGGCTCCCTTGAATTCACCTTCTGATACGCGGGCCGATGCAATTTCAATGCGATCAACTTTTACGTCTTCAAGTAATACCTTGGCCACGCTTAGTTTTTCCCCTTCGCTGAAAGAGACTCCCGATGTTTGTTCTCCGTCGCGAAGGGTCGTGTCCATTATCATCAGGTGTTTCCCTGTTACTTCAACTGTCTTCCCTGTCATAATACTGTCTGTTTTTCTCTTTTAAAACCCGAAGAGAAAGGGTGAGAAGTCTGTTTTTAGAGGAGACTTCTCAATCGTTCCTCGTTCGAAAAGTGGTTATTACTGAACTACTTCTTCGAATTCAGCTATTCTTTCTTTCATCTCCACCAGAAAATCAATGTCGTCGAGCCCATTCTGCAAACAATGTTTTTTGTACTCATTGATTTCAAATTCTGCCGACTCTCCTGTAGCTGAAATTGTGAAAGTCTGTTTTTCAAGGTCGACATCAAATGTGGTGTTCGGATCGCGCTCAATCTCATCAAAAATTTTCTGAAGGAATTCTGGTGAAACAACAACAGGAAGCAATCCGTTGTTCAATGCGTTTCCTTTAAAAATATCAGCAAAGAAGCTGGAAACAACTACTCTGAAGCCATAGTCGTAAATGGCCCAGGCAGCATGCTCACGACTGGAGCCGCTTCCAAAGTTTTTGCCTCCTACCAGAATTTTTCCTGAATATTTTGAATCGTTTAAAGGGAAGTCAGCTTTAGGGCTTCCATCTTTATTATATCGCCAGTCGCGGAAAAGGTTGTCTCCAAAACCTTTGCGTTCAACTGCTTTTAAGAACCTGGCCGGAATTATTTGGTCGGTATCTACATTTTCAATGGGCAGTGGCACTGCCGGCGATGTTATTTTATTAAATTTATCGTATGCCATTTTTTTATTTATTGCCTCTCACAACCTCCGCAAAAAGGGAGGAGTTAGAGAAGTTTGTCCTGTTTTTTTATTTCATTCAAATTTTTGTATTCTCTTGAGAATAGAGGCTTTACAGAAACTCTCTTGGATCTGTAATTACGCCCGTAATCGCCGCCGCTGCTGCCGTTAACGGGCTTGCAAGCATTGTTCTCGAACCAGGTCCCTGGCGGCCTTCGAAATTTCGGTTGGTGGTAGAAACAGCATATTTCCCTTCCGGGATTTTATCTTCATTCATGGCCAGGCATGCAGAGCACCCGGGTTGGCGAAGTTCAAATCCTGCTTCCTCCAGGATGCTTGTAAGTCCTTCTTCACGTATTTGGGTTTCTACTTTCTTAGAGCCAGGTACCAACCATGCATTTACATTTTCGGCTTTTTTCTTTCCTTTTACAAATTGCGCAAATGCCCTGAAGTCTTCAATTCTGCCGTTGGTACAGCTGCCAAGGAATACATAGTCGATTTTTTTGCCGATCATTTTGTCTCCTTCGGCATACCCCATGTATAACAACGATTTTTCCAGTGTTTTTTTGTCTGAACTATTGTTGGTAGTTGCTTTTGGAATAGACTGTGAAATTCCAATTCCCATCCCCGGATTTGTTCCGTATGTAATCATCGGTTCAATATCGGAAGCATCATACGTATATTCGGTGTCAAAAACAGCCCCATCGTCAGTTTTCAGTTCTTTCCATTTTGCCAGCGCTTTTTCCCATTCTTTTCCTTTGGGGGCAAATTCTCTGCCTTTTACATAGTTGAATGTGGTTTCGTCAGGGGCAATCATACCTCCGCGAGCACCACTTTCAATGCTAAGGTTACAAAGGGTCATCCGGCCTTCCATGCTTAATCCGGTGATGGCAGAACCTGCATATTCGATAAAATGGCCTGTTCCCCCGCTGGTAGAGATCTTTGAGATAATATACAAAGCAATGTCTTTTGCCGTAACACCTTTTCCCAGTTCTCCGTTAACGGTAATACGCATTTTCTTTGGTTTGGGCTGCATAATACATTGGCTGGCCAATACCATTTCTACCTCGCTGGTTCCAATTCCAAAAGCAATGGCGCCAAAAGCCCCGTGAGTAGATGTGTGACTATCTCCGCAAACGATGGTCATTCCCGGTTGGGTTATTCCCATTTCAGGCCCAATAATATGGACAATCCCGTGTCCTTCGGATTGAAGATCATGGTATTTAATGCCGTGCTCAGCACAGTTTTTCTTCAGCATTTCTACCTGGTTGCGTGAGAGTTCATCAACGATGGAAAGGTGCTGTTGGGTAGTTGGCACATTATGATCTGGTGTAGCTGTTGTTTTTTCCGGACGGAATACTTTTAATCCTCGGGTTTTTAATCCCAGAAATGCGACCGGACTGGTTACTTCATGAATGAAATGACGGTCGATATACAATACATTAGGGCCGCCTTCCACTTTTTTAACCACGTGGGCATCCCAGATTTTATCAAATAATGTTTTCGCTTCCATTTTTTCGTTATTCTTTATATAGTCGAATCTTTGTTTTTCTAAATTGTTTTTATTGTACCTCAGCAGGTTGTTCAACCGGTATTTTGTTGATGGCGTCAAGGAAAGCTTCTACCGAGGCTGTAATAATATCGGTATTGGCTCCAAAACCATGGAATACGATTTCATTGTATTCAATTTGCATATGAACTTTACCCATATCGTCACTACCCCGTGTAATTGCTTGTACTAAAAACTCTTCAATTACTACCTGGCGGCTAATGATTTGTTTTACCGCTTTTATGGCAGCATCTACCGGACCGTTTCCTGATGAAGTCGCATCAAATTTTTCGCCGGATATGTCCAGTCTAACTGTTGCCATTGGTGTCAGGTTTTTGCCTGTAACAACCTGCAAAAATTCAAGTTTTATGCGACGTTCCTGACGGGTTGCATCACCAACCAGTAAGGCGATATCATCGTCACGTATATCTTTTTTCCTGTCAGCCAGTTTTAAAAACTCGTCATATACTTCATCCAGTTTCTCTTTGGTCAACTCAAAACCAAGCAATTCCAAACGGTGCTTTAATGCAGCACGTCCACTGCGGGCAGTAAGCAATATCGATGATTCGTTGATGCCTACATCCGCCGGATCCATGATTTCATAATTTTCGCGGTTTTTCAGAACCCCATCCTGGTGAATTCCGGAAGAATGGGCAAATGCGTTTCTTCCCACAACTGCTTTGTTTGGTTGCACGGGCATGTTCATCAAGGTTGAAACCAAGCGGCTGGTGCCATAAATTTTCTTGGTATTTATTCCGGTGTCAATACCCAAATCAGCATAACGGCTTTTTAAGATCATAACCACTTCTTCCAATGAAGTATTTCCGGCACGTTCTCCAATTCCGTTAATAGTAACTTCTGCCTGGCGGGCTCCGTTCATAATTCCAGAGATTGTATTGGCAGTAGCCATTCCCAAATCGTTATGGCAATGGGTTGAAATGGTTGCTTTGTGAATGCCATTTACATTTTCAACCAGGTATTTTATTTTTTCACCAAATTCATTTGGAAGTGTATAGCCAGTAGTATCAGGAATATTGACTACCGTTGCTCCTGCTTTGATAACTGCTTCTATTACACGTGCCAGGTATTCATTCTCTGTTCTTCCTGCGTCTTCTGCATAAAATTCAACATCTTCCACATATTTTTTTGCATATTTCACAGCTTCTACAGCCCTTTCAATAATTTCATCCTGATTGGATTTTAGTTTGTGGTGAATGTGGAAATAAGATGTGCCTATTCCGGTATGTATACGCCCTTTTTTTGCATATTTTAGCGATTCAGCAGCAACATCAATATCTTTTTTTACTGCGCGGGTAAGGGCACAAATTGTTGGCCATGTAACCGCTTTTGAAATTTCAACTACCGACTCAAAGTCGCCGGGGCTGGAAATCGGAAATCCTGCTTCGATAACATCGACTCCCAAATCCTGCAATGCCTTAGCAACCTGGATCTTTTCTACCGTGTTCAACTGGCAACCAGGGACCTGTTCTCCATCCCTCAGGGTTGTGTCGAAAATGTACACTCTGTCACTCATGGTAAATTGTTATTTAATGTTTGTTATTTATTTTTATCTGTAACTTTTTTAACATGAAAAAAGCCACCCTCTTTTTATGAGAATGGCTCTACGCTTTCTAAAATATCTTTTAACAACATACCATTCTCAATTCTCCTTTGCTAGAAGAATAATACCTAGAATTAGGCTAAGAATAGATATGCTGATGTTATTTTTCATCTCTTTGCTTACGATCTGCTGCAAATATGAAAATATTTTTTTAAAATGAAAACAAATAAGTCATTTTATTTATAAAACTTTAAAAATAAGATTAGATTGTCTTTATTTTTTTCAATGATATTACAGTGAAAGTATAAACAAGTTTTGTTTAGTATCGAAATATTTAACTTTCAAGGCTGGCTCAAATCTTCTATTTGCTCCTGCTTCTTTTTGCTTTCCTGTTTTTCCTTTCGGTTAAATATATCATATCTGGAAAGCGGGCGAAGGTCAATCTGCCAGTCAAAACCACTCAGTTTTTTTTCTTCCTCAGTAAGTTCAAGTATTGGTTTTAATACGCCTTCCGGAGATTTTAAAAATGAGATACGAAAGATTTGTCCGTCCTTAAATTTTATGCCGATATTGCTGCTTTCTGCCCGGTTTAACCCAATCATTTGTCCTTTTTCCTTGGCATAGTAAAGGGTTTGTCCATTTCCATCTACATCAATATGATCTAATTTATTATTTATGATGTAACCAATCATATTTTTTCCTTTGATCTGATCAAATTTCCCGGAATCCTGCTTGGAAATAATAAAGCTGTTGTTGGTTAAGTGCATCTCATCAGGAGCATTTACGTATTGTTTCATATCAATTTTATCCGCACTTAGTTGGTGAATATCTGACCATAATACGGGGGCTCGATGCATTTGTACAACTGAATCTTTTGTGAAGTAGACAAGCGAATCGCACACGCCCTGAAGATCGGTGCGGTAAAAACGAACCCCATAAAATGCATTAACAATTTTTTCTCCTGTAATTGTATCGGGAATGGTTCGTAATGTATCGGCATGCATAAATAAAGTATCCTTTTCGGTGTAAATCATAAACACTGCTGAATCAGTAACAGAGGCAGTTTCTGTTATTTTATTGTAAACAGCATTTAGTCCTGTAACAATGATTTTATTTTCAAGATCCTGGATTTTAACATCACCAACAGCTTTTCCATCTCCGTTCTCCTGGTTGTATTCAATGTAATCGGCAGTAAGTTCCTGATGATCACCAAAAACTTTGGGATTCTTTTTTAATTCGGCCTCTCCTGTTTTTGAGTCGTACCATCCATCTTCTGCATACAATGTATTTGATGAATCACGGATAGTGGTAGGACCATCCATAAATATGCGGCCTGTTTGAGTATTGTAAAGCAGGGTATCGCCATCCAGTGTGTATTTATCGTTGTAGCCATGTACTTCTTTGTAAAAGTGCATCATATTAGTATTAATATAGTACTGCCCAATGATGCTGGTTAATACATTTGTGCTGTCAACAATTTTTCCAAAATTATCATAGTACCCTATGTTAGCAGCAAGATCATAGTCTACTGTATCTGAATAAAGAGTAAGTCCTTTATTAATAAGCCGTACACTATCATAGGCACTGGCAAAATTATTATCGCCGTTGTAAAAAATCTTTTCGGCATATAAATGTAATGTATCTCCCTGGTTTATATGAACATGCCCAAAAGCATCTACTTTATTTGTTCCGGTGTAGGTGTAGGCAGTATCGCACCACATTAGAATGCTTTTGTGTTTTATTTTTACATGGTTTACCAAGCGCTGAGCATTTGGCTGGTTTGCTACTTTTTCAGCATACTCTGCATCCAGTATTTCTATTTTTTTCTTTTCCTGCGAAAAAGCAGTTATTTGCATTGAAAACAGAATAGTAAATACGATAGCAGTTCTTATGGTAAAAGAGAATTTACTTTTATAATTATAATCACGAAACATTAAAGCAGCTTTGCTATGATTTGATCAATGGATATATTTTCCGCTTCGGCTTTGTAATTTTTTATAATACGGTGCCGCAAAATTGAAAGGGCCACTGCTTTAACGTCTTCTATATCCGGCGAATATTTCCCGTGTAAAGCAGCATGTGTTTTGGCGCCCAGAACCAGGTACTGCGAAGCTCGCGGTCCGGCTCCCCATTTCAGGTATTGTTTGGCAACATCCGACGCGAGTTCACTATCGGGACGTGTTTTGGCAGCCAGGCTAACGGCATATTTTAATACGTTGTCGTTTATGGGAACTTTCCTGATTAATTCCTGGTAAAAGATGATTTCTTTAGCTGAGATTACCGGTTTTAAGTCAACCTGAAATGTTGATGTTGTATTTTTTACAATGGTAAGCTCATCTTCAAACCTGGGATAATCGAGCCAAACCGAAAACATAAAGCGGTCCAGTTGCGCTTCCGGCAGAGGATAGGTACCTTCCTGTTCAATTGGGTTTTGAGTAGCCAATACAAAGAATGGGCTTTCCAGTTCAAATCGTTGTCCGGATGCTGTAATTGCTCTTTCCTGCATGGCCTCAAGGAGTGCCGATTGTGTTTTGGGAGGAGTACGGTTTATCTCATCAGCTAAAATAATATTAGCAAAAAGAGGGCCTTGTATGAATTTGAACTGACGATCTTTATCAAGAATTTCAGTTCCTATAATGTCAGAAGGCATTAAATCGGGAGTAAACTGAATTCGGTTGTATTTTAATCCCAGAATTTTTGCAATACTGGTGACCAGTAATGTTTTTGCCAGTCCGGGCACTCCGATAAGTAGTACATGCCCGCGGCTAAAAAGAGAAATTAGTACCTGAGTTATTATTTCATCCTGCCCGTAAATGGCCTTGGTGATTTCTGTCTTGAGCTCATTAAATTTAGCTCGAAGCGCATCCATGGCCTCCACATCGTTTTTAAAATTCATTCGTACTACTTTAATTGTTTGAAGAATGATAGGTTATTATTTGATCCAATTATCAAATTTAAAGTTGCAATTGGCATATGTTTCATCTATTCGAATGTAGGTTTGCTTTTGGCGTTCTGCTATCCAGTCCCTTAAAACCTGTTCTTTCTTTTTAGCCAGGTACATATCTGCCAGTTGCTGATAATCATTCTGAAGATTAGCTTTATGCCCGTCAATTTTATTTATCAGTTTTACCACTTTGTAAACCGTTTGCTGTGTTTCCGGATCTACTGTCTCAAAGGGTTTAGATATTTCGTTGAGGTTCATCTTTGTTAGTACTTTACTCACATCAGGATCCAGTTCTTCTACTGAAAATTTCGAGGACATTGTGTTTGGATTTATGGCCATCCCTCCGTTATTCCGGGTATTTTTATCGGCAGAAATCATCATTGCAGCCTGTTCAAATGGCACTTCGTTTTTACGAATAATATTTGCTAAACTGTCCATCCGATTATATGCTTCCTCTTTTGCTTCAACTGAAATTTTGGGTTTCATTAAAATATGCCGGGTATTTACTTTTTCCCCTTTTTTATCAACTAGCTGAATAATGTGATAGCCAAACGCACTTTTTACAACATTTGATATACGGTCGCCTTTTAGATTAAAAGCAACGGCAGCGTAGGCAGGATCTAGTTGTCCGCGTCCCAGGTACCCGATTTCTCCTCCATCTTTTGCCGATGGCCCTTCTGAATATAAAACGGCCATTGTTGCAAAGCTGGTGTTTCCTTTTTCAATTTGCTCTTTTATTTCACGTAACCTCGATTTTACCCTGTTTTCTTCTTCCATGCTTACCTGAGGCTGCATAGTAATTTGCGCATACTCGTATTGTGTAGGGATGTTTGGAATTTCTTCATCCTTTAAATTCCGGTAGTTTAAACGTACTTCGGAAGGAGTTACTTTTACGTCCTGCACAATTTTATTTCTCATTTTTGAACTGAATAACTGATTCCGGATTCCTTCCTGCATTTGCGAGCGGATGTATGCAATAGGCTTTTTAAAGTAAGCTTCAACTGCTTTTTCTGAACCAAAATGCTGAATGTAGGATTGCAACTGTCCGTCCATTTGCTGGTTTACCTCGTTGTCGGTAACCTCAATTAATGTGTCCAGTTCCGCTTCCGCTATTAATAGTTTGTCAATGAGCAAGTTTTCCAGTATCTCGCATTTCATGTCTCCATCAGAAGTAATACCCTGTGCCTGCTGGTTTATGTTCATATCTTCAACGTCTGACTTCAGGATTATGTTTCCTCCCACAACAGCTACAATCTGGTCTACAATTTTGTCCTGAGCAAAGGTGATTGTTGCAGAGAAAATCAACAATATAGCAGAGGTTAGTATTTTTACTGTATTAATTTTCCTCATTGTTTTTTTGGTTATAAATTTTGAATTTATTTTTTCTGATTCCTTCTGTGTAAACATTGTCTTCTACTTGTTTCAGGAAATCTATTTTCCTGCGGTTCAAAATTAAGTTTTTAATGTTATCTTTCATAAACTCCATGGGAGCTAATTCATTTTTTAACTTATAATCCTGAATGCTGACAAGATAATAATAATTTGAATCTTCCAGTTCAATGGATTTATTCTGCTTTAAAAACTGCTCGGGGGCATCGATTTCTTTTGGGATATTTTTTAAAACCATTTCAAAATCTACCCAGTTATCCATAAAAATATCAAACCCCTTGGCATACTGTAAACAGTATTCGCGCAGTTCGGCTAATCCTTCATCGCTTGTGTTAGCACACATCTTTTTTAAAAGATCAGGATTTGCATACTCTTTTGGTGTTTTTACGTAGATAGCTTTTACAATATTTCTGGATAAATTAAAATTTTCCGTATGTTCTGTATAGTAATTTTCAATTTGCTGGTCGGTTACCGTTGTGTCCATCCGTTGTTTCATTAATTCATTTTTATATTTATATGTTATCAATGAATTTCGGTATTCTTCCAGCTCTTTATTTACGTTTTTCTGTTCCGCGGAGAGGTTTTCCTCAGCTTTTTGAATCAGTAATTCTTTTTTTACCCATTTTCGTATATAGTCTTCAGCCATTACAGTACTGTCTTCTTTTTCCAGTCCGGCTGGGATAACCTCATTTATTTCTGTTAAATAGAGTTTTTTGTCACCTACTTCGGCAACCGACTGCTTTTCTGTTTTCTTACTTTCTTTACATCCTGTGAAAAGGAGAAGGATCATAAAAATGAGACTGTATTTTGTTCGATTATCAGACACTTGGAATTGTTTTCAATAGTTGTTTGTTTACTTTTATTTTATATTTTTTTCTAAGCTCTTTTATCCATTGTTCATCCAGGTAGTTTTGGTAATCGGAAATAAATTGCCCGCGCGCTTCATCTAGTGTTTTTGGTTCCGGTGGAATCTTGTCGCCCCTGATAAACGTGAGCTCTTCATTAAAGTTTATGGGGTTTTCTTCATTCCATACAAAATAATCAACAATGGGGTCAATACCTTTCTCCCAGGCACCTTCTTTAATCGTTATTGTCTGATCATTTTTGTTTATCATATCTGTAATTTCTTCCGCAGGCATTCCGGCTGCGAAATATTTTTCGGCATCTTCCCGGCTTTTTTCGTCTTTGCAGGTTACAATAAAACCTTTAAAACGTTCCCCCCATTTGTATTTATTTTTGTTTCTATCATAGAACTTTTGTAATCCAACTGAGTCTTGCGAAGCAAAATCCCATACCTTTTCCTGCGAAATATTAAACAACAGGATTCCATCGTGATATTCCTGTAACAAATATCTGAATTCAGGATATTTATTTTCGAGCTTAGCATCTTCAAGTCTTGTAATTTCCTCCTCTACCCATGGTTCGTAGTAAACGGAATAATTCCCTTTTTGAATATTTTGTTCTCGAAGAAAATCATTAAAATCTTTTAGCCTATATGATTTATTATCTATGGTGAAAAGTTCAGTGTTCTGGGGTTCTGAATCATTTGAGCTATTAATAGTGGTAAGCTTAGCCAGATTATTTTGGTTCTCCGAAAAATGATAGGCCTCTTTTAATTTTCGTATAAATTCTTTTTTGCTGGATGTATTTCTTTCCGGATCTTTTTTTATCCGGCTCTCAATTTGATTTTTTAATTCTTCAAATGACTTAATGGGGCGTGTATCGATTTTTTCAATAATGTGGTAACCATAAGCCGATTCGATAGGTTCTGAAAAATCGCCGTTATTTTTTAAAGCAAATGCTGCTTTTGAAAATTCAGGAATCAACCTGTTTGTTGAAAGCCATGGCATTTCTCCTCCCTGGCTGGAAGTGCGTTTATCATCGGAGTATTTTTTTGCCATTTCAGCAAAATTGGCTCCGTTTTTTAATGCAACATGAATTGAATCTATTTCTGCTTTTAAGCGGGCGCGTTCCATGCTCGTCACATTCTTGGGAAACATTTTCATAATGTGCGCCACTTTTACTTCGCCTTTATTTTCCCTTACATCATTTACTTTTATCAGATGAAAACCAAACCGGGTGCGTACCGGCTCCGAGATTTGTCCAACTGGTGTTTGGTATGCTGTATCTTCAAAAGGGGCTACCATTTGAAACGCAGAAAAATATCCTAAATCCCCTCCATTTGATTTAGCCGAAGGATCATCAGAATATTCTTTTGCCGCAGCGTTGAAGTCTTTTCCGGCAAGAATTTCCTGTTTTATTTTTTCAGCTTTTGTGCGGGCAGCTTCTACTTCTGCCAGCGAGGCGTTGGGGGAAACATTTATAAGAATGTGACTGGCATTTACTTCTTTGGTCATCCGGTCGTATAACTCTTTCTCCAGTTTTTGATCGTATTTTATATCAGTTAAATAAGGTTGAGCCAACTCTTTTCTGTAACCTCCCAGTTCTTTTTTGAATGCTTTTGTAGTGTCGAGCTTCAAATTTTCAGCCTCAATTACTTTCAACTTGAAATTGATAAACAAATCAAGATATTCTTCCGGCGATTTTTTGTCGCTTTCATCCATCAGGTCGCTGTTATTCTTTCTGTAAATGCGTTCAAATTCTGTTTTGCTTATTTGGCTGTCACCAATAGTAAGCAAGGTTTCTTGTTTTTGCGCCTGTGCAACAAAAGTTACAATACAAAAAAGTATAAATGAAAAGATGAGATGCTTCATTTTAATTTTTTACAAGTAACACTAACTTTTTCTTCACTGGCTATTGTAATGGCCGTTTTATTTTTTGTAACGGTATGCATGGCGATACTCACTAGAGGAGCATTCATCGTATTTGAGCGTGAAAACCGGCAGGTGAAGTTCACTGCTTGTGGTGAACCTTTTGAATGCGAATGAAATAAGAGTGCATCATCAAAAGTTAAACCTGCAAAAACAACTTTCTCTGAAAGAAACAACATGTATACCTTTTTATGTTTTAATTACGGGCAAAACTACAAAAAAATAGTGTACTGGATGGGTATTATTTTGGTGCTGACTTCGTTTAAAGCAATAAAAATTGTTAAACCTTAAAATGATTTCTTAATTTGTATTAATGGAAGATTACAGGCAAATATTAACCCGGTATTGGGGCTATTCCGAATTCCGATCTATTCAGTTGGAAATTATCCGGTCGGTAGCAAAAGGAAGAGATACGCTTGGTTTGATGCCAACGGGGGGAGGCAAATCCATTACATTTCAGGTGTATTCTCTTTCTGTAGATGGTATTTGCCTGGTTATTACGCCTTTAATTGCATTGATGAAGGATCAGGTGGAGAACCTAAACCGGAGGGGAATAAAAGCACTGGCCATTCACAGCGGGATGTCTTCCATGGAGATTAAAGTGGCACTTGATAATGCCGTTTGGGGAGATTATAAATTTTTGTATATATCCCCGGAAAGGTTAGGTTCTGAGCGATTTAAAGAGCGGCTGGCACAAATGAATGTAAACCTGGTAACGATTGATGAAGCACACTGTATTTCGCAATGGGGGTATGATTTCAGGCCCAGCTATTTAAATATTGTACAGGTGAGGGAAATTTTGCCTGAAGTAAAATTTCTGGCTTTAACCGCTACTGCCACACCAACTGTTGCCGATGATATCCAGGACAAGCTGGGCTTTAAGCAGAAGAATATTATAAAGATGTCTTACCGGCGCGAGAATCTTAGATATCTGGTACGTTTGGTTGAAAATAAGTACGGGTATTTATTAACTACCTTAAAAAAGGTTTCAGGCTCCGGAGTTATTTATGTACGCAGCCGAAAGGCCACAAAGGAGATTGCAGAGGAACTTAAGAAAAATAACATTTCAGCAGATTATTACCATGCCGGATTAAGCAATTGGGTGCGTAGCGAAAAACAGGATTTGTGGCTTTCGGGGAAGATTCGGGTGATTGTAGCAACCAATGCATTTGGTATGGGGATTGATAAACCGGATGTACGTTTTGTTATTCATATCGATCCACCTGATTCCTTGGAAGCCTATTTTCAGGAAGCCGGGCGCGCCGGGCGTGACGGGAAAAAATCGGCCGCAGTTCTGCTGTTTAATAATGCCGATAAAACCAAATTAAAAAAGCATGTTACGGTAGCTTTCCCTGAAATTGATTCAATAAAAAGGGTTTACCAGGCTTTGTGCAATTATCTTCAAATAGCTGAAGGTTATGGAAAATCAAGGGTGTTTGAGTTTAGCTTGCAAGGTTTTGCTCAGGCGTTTAAATTTCAGCAGGCAATGGTATACAATAGCCTGCGGATTTTACAACGTCAAAAATATTTGGAATTTACAGAAGAGGTTGATAGTCCTTCACGAATTTATTTTACCGTTTCCCGCGATGATTTATATAAGTTTCAAGTAGCAAATGCCAGCCTGGATGGTTTTATTAAACTGGTTTTGCGATCGTATACAGGTCTTTTCTCCGGTTATGTGATTATTGATGAAGAATTAATTTCCAGGCGCGCAGGAATAACTCAGGAGCAGGTTTATAATTTTTTGAAACACCTTCGCAAATCCAAAATAATAGACTACGTGCCACGAAGCCGCACTCCGTATATTTATTTCAGCAAAGAACGGGTAAAAATTGAACGGCTAAAGATATCCAAAGAAAATTACGACCAGCGCAAAAAAGATCTTTCAGCAAGAGTGAAATCGGTTATTGATTATGCTACCAGTAAAGATAAGTGCCGGAGCCAGCTTTTATTGGAATATTTTGGTGAAAAAGATTCTGAACCATGCGGAAAGTGCGATGTTTGCAAATCATTTGAACAACTTGAAATGAGTAATTTTGAGTTTAATGATATTTCAAAAAAAGTAAAAAAGATTGTTGAAATTCCCTGTAGCTACGAAGAGTTGCTTTTTCAATTAAAGGGGGAGCAGGAAAAAATGAGAAAAGTGGTTTCATGGTTGCTTGATAATAATAAACTGATTTCCCGAGTGGATGATAAACTGGAATGGACTGAATAGTTTCTTGCCTGGTTTTTACCCCGTTTTTTTCAAAAAAAAGAACTCTTTACAGACGAGCTTCGCTCTAATGTAAAAACAAGTCTCGAAAGGATCGGATACACTTTCTGAAAAATCTTTGCTACTTTTGTGCGATATTTTTTACCGGGAGATGGAAGATAATAACATTGAGCATATTGTTTATTCAAAAAATGTAGTAGAGTTCGTAACTGTTGCAAATGAGTACTGTGGAACGATAGAAAAAGCAAATCATTTTCCAGTTCTGAGCAGTCTTCAGAAGTTACAAAAAATTTTACCATTACTTTATTTAAAAGCAAGTTTGCTTCCGCGAGGAGAGAGAATGCTCGATGAAGAGTTGGAGAAATACATCACCGAACTGGATTACAATGTCTTGCACCAAAAATGGTTGGTGTTGCTTGGTGAAAATGATAGCTTTTATGAAGTGTTTGATCCTAGCATTCAATTTGGACAGGAAACAGTTACGGCAAGTATATCAGAGAGTTTAATGGATATTTACCAGGATGTAAAAGATTTTTTAATTGCTTACAGCATGGGAAATGAGGAAGTAATGAACGATGCTTTGGTTGATTGCATTTTTCATTTTGAAGAATCCTGGGGGCAGCGATTGGTAAATGTAATGCGCGCTGTTCACATGTTGGTATATAGTGGAATTGATTTTGAAGAAGAAGATAAAAATGAGATAGAACCGGGAAAGGGAAACCCAAAATGGCTTGATAATTTTTGGGGAACCGGGCCCGATGGAGATGAATAAAATGTTTAAAGAAAGCATAACCAAAGAGGAACTTACAGAATTACCGTTAAAATGGTTCGAGGGTGAAATAGTGTTGGTAGATTCGTATGAAAAGGTGAATTATGCAGCCGGAGTGCTCTCGCAATCTTCTGTAATTGGGTTTGATACAGAAACAAAGCCTTCTTTTAAAAAGGGAGTTGTAAATAAAGTATCGTTACTGCAATTGTCTGTTCACAATCAGGCCTTCTTGTTTCGTTTGAATAAAATAGGCCTTCCCGAAGAAATAGTTACTATTCTGGCTAATCCAAATATTATAAAGCCCGGGGTTGCTATTCGCGATGATATAAAAGCATTGCAGGGAATCAAAAGGTTTAAGCCCGGTGGCTTTGTTGAATTACAGGATTATGCCAAAGATTTGGGAATCCTGAATTTTAGCCTAAAGAAATTGGCTGCTATAGTATTGGGATTTCGTATCTCGAAAACACAGCAACTTTCCAATTGGGAGGCAGAAACACTTTCCGAGGCGCAACAAATTTATGCAGCTACTGATGCATGGACGGCGCTGGAAATTTTTGAAAACTTTTCAAGAAACTAACATGCCGATAAACTATACAAAAATTGTTCTGAAATCTGGAAAAGATCAGTCGTTAAAACGGTTTCATCCGTGGGTTTTTTCCGGGGCAATCAAAAAAATATACGGAAATATTTCCGAAGGTGATTTGGTCGCTGTTTATTCAAATAAAGATGAATTCCTCGGGATAGGGCATTACCAGATTGGCTCAATTGCTGTTCGCATTGTGTCATTCTCCGAAGTTATTCCCGACTATGCTTTTTGGAAAACAAAAATTGAGCATGCCTGGAAAATGCGTTTGGCTTTGGGGTTTGGGAAGAATCCGGAAACCAATGTTTTTCGTCTGGTTCATGCGGAAGGTGACGGGATGCCTGGATTAATCATCGATTATTACAATGGCACGGCTGTGATGCAAATGCACTCCGTAGGAATGTATTTTATTCGCGAAGAATTGGTGAGGGCATTGCAGGAAGTATTGGGAGATAAACTAAAAGCTGTTTATGATAAAAGTGCAAAAACATTACCATTTAAAGCTGATGTAGAACCGGTGGATGGATTTTTGTTTGGCGAAAACGAGGGGAGTGAAGTTCTGGAATATGGCTTAAAATTTAAGGTTGATTGGGAAACAGGTCAGAAAACCGGTTTTTTTATTGATCAGCGTGAAAATCGTATGCTTGTTCAGCACTACGCACAAAACAGGGATGTGCTAAACATGTTTTGTTATACAGGTGGTTTTTCTTTTTATGCAATGAAAGGAGGCGCCAAATTGGTACATTCGGTTGATGCGTCGGCAAAGGCCATTGATTTGACAAATGAGAACGTTGAACTGAACTTTCCCGGGGATAAACGGCATGAAGCTTTTGCTGCCGATGCTTTTGAATATTTGAAAGATATTAAAGATAAATATGATCTGATAATTTTGGATCCACCGGCTTTTGCCAAGCATCGGAATTCGTTGCATCAGGCTTTACAGGGATATAAACGAATAAATACCCGTGCATTTGAACAAATAAGGAGCGGCGGAGTTTTATTTACCTTTTCATGTTCGCAGGTTGTGTCAAAAGAGCGTTTTCGCGAAGCTGTTTTTTCTGCAGCTGCCATTTCCGGACGCACAGTTCGTATATTGCACCAGTTAACACAACCAACAGATCATCCGGTGAATATTTATCATCCGGAAAGTGAATATTTGAAAGGTTTGGTTTTATTTGTAGAATAATTTTCAGGAGGAGATATGAACGGTTTAGATAAAGCAGAATTTTTAAATTCAGAATTACAGGAAATGTCAATCACCGAAAAACTAAGGTATTTAACCGCGGTTTATAAAGGGAATGTGATATTTACTACCAGTTTTGGTTATGAAGATCAAGTGATAACCGATTATATTTTTAAAAATGATTTTTCTGTAAAAGTAATTACGCTTGATACCGGGCGGTTATTCGAAGAAACGTACAAAGTTTATCGCAGTACAGTAGAGAAGTATGGTAAACCAATTAAGGCATATTTTCCGCCGGCTGATAAAGTAGAGCAAATGCTTGAAGAAAAGGGGCCTTTTAGCTTCTATGAATCGCTTGAAAATCGCAAGGAATGTTGTTACATAAGAAAAGTTATTTCTTTGAAGCGAGCCCTGAAAGGGAATGAAATATGGATTACTGGTATACGTGCCTCACAGTCGGAGAACAGAAGTGATTTAACCGAGTTTGAGTGGGACGAGCATAATCAGATTATAAAATACAACCCACTTCTGGATTGGAGCCTTGATGATGTAAAACAATATGTGAAGGAAAATTATGTTCCTTACAATGTTCTGCACGATCGCGGTTTTGTTAGCATTGGCTGCGAACCTTGCACACGGGCTATTCGTCCCGGGGAAGATTTCCGCGCCGGAAGGTGGTGGTGGGAACAAAATTCAGGAAAAGAGTGTGGTTTGCATGAAAAGTAAAAAACAAATCAAAGAGCAGGTGAAAGGATTTTTGCATAGGAGTGCAGAAATCCTTTTTTTATTTCATCTGAGCTTCAAAGTTTCATAAATTGGGTGTTCTGTTAAATGTAACTTTCTTGAGCATACAAGGATGCTTAATTTTTATTATGGTAATGAGTGGTTTAAAAGCCAAATACTTCGTGGTATCTGTGAACACCCGGTTTTGCAGGATGTCGTAAAAAAAGAGTAATTAGTTTGTTGTAAGTGGTTGCATATTGATTTAATATCTTAAGCATTAATTCGAAGTGTATATTTGGTTTACATGAAAAACATAAAACAAGAAAGACATGAAAGCCAGATTAATTGCACTAACGATTTGTATTTCTATTTTTAGTTTGAGCGTATCTGCAAAAATTAAGGACGGAAAAGCGCTTAGCGGAAAATCTCTCACTGATTTTGGTAACTATACCATAATAAAATCAGAAAATCCAATGATTGTAAATGGTCAAAGGCTAGAAACCTTCGATTTGAGTTATGAGAATACCAATTATCCAATTCAGATTGGAGTGGTAAATGAAAAAAAATGTATGAATTTTATTGTTCGATCTGATGAATTCGAAATTCAGTATGTATGTAACAGGAATGTTTTTGGCGTAAAGAAAATGGAGAATAAGTATAAGCAATTTCCTGATGAGGCAAATTTAGCCAGATTGAATTCGGTAAATTATTATGCACAGCGAGTTATAAGTCGAAATCCAAAAACACAAGACGAACTTTTGGGATTAATCGCCTGCTATTTCCCAAACCTGGTAAATGAAGAATACCAGGCTAACTTTTAAAAATATTAAAGCGCAATTTTTTTCATAGGAATATGAAAAAATGGGCCTCTGCCTTTGTGGGTGGGGGCTTTATTTTTGCTCTTTGTTAACAATATTTGAGTAGAGGACTTTTTCTTGTAAATCATATTATTCTTTTAATGTATTTTTTCAACGAATAACTCTCAATTGTATGTCAATGGTTTGTTTTTGTCTGTAAATGAATATGATTTATTGGCGCGGTTTATTTTCTTTTCTATTTGCTTGTTTTATAGGAGTTTTAATGTTTCTATCTTTGCTTGAAAATCAGTGATAGTGATTCAAAAAAATGTGTTTTCAAGATGTGCTTGTAGAGTAGCTCCTCATATCCTCTTCTGGCTTTTTTATATTTTATTTTTTGGATTAATTTACGGGAAATATGGTAATGATTACAGCTGGTATATACTGGAGTCTGTATATATGTTGCCTTTTGTTATGTTGGCAACATATGTTAGTATATACGCAATACTGCCCTTTTATCTAAAGCAGAAGAAATTGTTTATTTCTGTGTTAATGATGATTTTTCTTTTGTTTTTCACAACACTTGGAGAACGGATATGCTTGCGTTTGATTAACGATTTGGAAGTGAATTCAGAGACTCTATTTGGGATAACTTTTCTATATCTTCTACTTGAAACCAATTTTATGGTTGGCATTGCTTTTTCTATCAAGTTAGTGAAGAAATGGTTTGAGCAGCAGCAAGAGAAACATGATATGGAGAAAAAAAATCTTCAGACCGAACTTAATTTACTAAAAACACAGTTGCAACCTCATTTTCTGTTCAATACAATGAATAATTTATATGCATTGTCGCTGGAAGAATCCGCGAAAACATCAGAAGGAATTGCGCGTATATCTGAATTGCTCCGCTCTGTTTTGTATGAATGTAATGAGCCTGAAATTTTGTTGGAAAACGAAGTTGCAATGATCAAAAATTATATTGAATTAGAGCAAATGAGATACGGTGATAGGTTAGATGTTCAGTTCCATGAGAAAGGGCCTGTAGCAGGAATGAAGATTGCACCGATGTTATTATTCACTTTTGTCGAAAATTGCTTTAAGCATGGAAGCTGCAATGATCCTTATAAACCATACATAAGTATTAATCTGGAAGTTGTAAATAATGCAATAATTTTCTACACCGTGAATAGTAACCCTGAAAAAACTGTTCCTAAAGGGAGGGGAGGAATTGGCCTTACTAATGTTAAAAAGCGATTAGGAATTATTTATGGAGATAATTACCGGCTAAAAATAACAGACAAAAGGCAAAAATTTAGTGTGTCTTTAATCATTAATAGAAAGGAAGAGAGATGTTAATATGTGCTACATCCCTATTTAAACAGTAAAGCAAACGAAGTTCAATGGCTCTTTAATGTTGCTTTTATTTAAAAAAATGGAAGGAGTAATTTATTTAATAATCAGTATGTTGTTTGTTGGTAAGACTTACGTAATCTATAAAATTGAAGTTTATATGTAACGAAACGGATAAAATGGCCGTCATTAATAATAAATGAGAACAAATGATATATAAAATAGCGTTCGTAAGCATAGTAAGCCTGGTTGCAGTTTATGAATAATAAGATTGTAATGAGTAGGTAGAAATGTTACTAATGTTTTAAGCTACATTCAGAAAATTTAGATAGAAAGCTAACCCGTTTTGCCATGAAGATTAAATGCCTCGTTGTTGATGATGAGCCGCTTGCACGTGATTTGATGCGTAGCTATATTGAAAAGCTGGAGAATTTTGAGATAGTTGCCGAATGCTGTGATGCGATGAAAGCGTTACAGGTATTGCAAAAGCATACGGTTGATTTAATGTTTATGGATATTCAGATGCCACAGATTACAGGTATCGAATTTCTAAAGACATTAAAACATCCTCCCAAAGTAATTATTACTACGGCATATAGGGAATATGCGATCGATGGGTTTGAACTGGATGTCGTTGATTATTTATTAAAGCCAATAACCTTTAATCGTTTCCTTAAGGCGGTAAATAAACACTTTCAGTTAGCACAGGAAGAAATTCCGAATACTATTTCCGCTGGTGGTATTGTGTCATCACCAGAGGAGGCCTTTATTTATGTTAAAGAGAATAAAAAAGTAATAAAGGTGCACTTAAATGAAATTTTGTATATAGAAGGATTGAGCGAATATGTTCAGATTTATACAGAAAACAAGAAGATAATTACCAAAACCAGCATGACAAATATGGAGGATAAGTTACCCAATGCTGATTTTATGCGTATTCATAAATCTTTCATTGTATCGCTTGCAAAAATAGAAGCATTTACTTCGAGCAGCATAGAGGTGCCAGGTAAAGAGCTACCCATTGGGCGAAGCTATAAAAATTCGGTATTGGATATTCTCCATGTTCAGGGAAAAGCGTCATTGGGATAGTATTTCAATCGATTTGTATAAAAAGATATCATGTCGATTATTTACATCTAATCTAAATTACAATTTTATTATTGAATGTTATTGTTAAATTGGATATGTGAGATTAATTCTTATTCTAAAAGTATAGACTTCTTTTCTAGAATTTCTGATAATGACGGCTTAGCTGGAAACGAGGTATAGTCTGTAAATTATTATTTAATTACATGTCTGTCAGATTTATTTGAACGTGCTGCTTGTTTTCTTTAAATCATTCCTGGCTTTTTATTCTAAAACAGTAGGAAGTATTATTAGAGCTTAAGTTGTCTGTTTTTTAATTTCTTATGTTGAGTTTTTTGTACTCAAAAAAAAAATAATGATATTTTTTTTTTGACGATATTTTTCCATTTAAACTTTTATATATTTGAACCGATTTCACAAACCTATTACTGATTATTGATTGCTGAGTTTAAATTTTAAGGATAGAAATGTCCTTAAATGATGTTTAACTCTTAATTCTCGAGAAAAGAGAATGCAGAATAATTATGTCTTTTCACCAGCGTATGATGAAGAGAGTCAAACTACGTAATAGGCACAATAATTAGTACCCTGTTAAAATAATTATTTAATGAAAAGTAAAGGTAAGGTAAGATGAAAAGGTTGCTATTTGTTTTTATGTTTTTACTCCCGCTAAGTTTATTGGCACAAACTACGTATTACGTAAGTAACAGTGGAAGCGATTCGAACTCAGGAATGAGTGAAAGTTCTCCCTGGAAAAGTTTGACGAAAGTTAACAGCTATTTTTTTATGGCTGGAGACAAAATTCTATTTAAAAGAGGAGATTCATGGGAAGGTACTATAACCGTGAAGACTTCAGGAACTGAAGGTAAACCAATTACATACGGTGCTTATGGCTCTGGCGATAAACCTAAAATATACGGTTCAGAGGTTATAATAGGCTGGACCAGGTATTCCGGGAATATTTATAAGGCAACTTTTAATAAGAAAATAACTCAGCTATTCTTGAATGATGAGCGGATGCAGTTGGCCAGGTATGATAATGATGGAGATTTTTTTGATGTAACTGCGGTAAGTAGTCAGCTTCGATTTACTTCTTCAGAAATCAGTAGTAAATCTACAGATTATTATAAAGGAGCGAAATTAATTGTTCGAACGAATAATTGGCGAATGGATACGCGAAATGTTACTGCTTCTTCCGGGCAAACTTTATTATTTGATTCGAATTTAAGTTATTCTTTATCTTCATATGCAAAATTTTATTTAGCAAATAAATTGGAATTCTTGACTGAGCCAGGACAATGGTTTTTTGATGAAAGCACAAATGCTCTTTATTTGTGGACTCCCAATGGGGATTCTCCCTCTAAATATATAATTAGGGGCTCTGTTGAGGAGAATGGTATTTATATCAATAACAGAGATTACATAAGTGTGCTTAATTTATGTATTCTACAACAATCAGGGAGAGCAATATATTCAACTAATTCAAGTGATTATATTGTTGTGGATGGGAATTATATATATGACCAAGATTCTTATGGCCTTTATTTGAGAGGTTCAAATAATACAGTTACAAATAATGAAATAAATGCGATTAATCATGTTGGTATTGCATATAGTGGTACAAATTCAATTATTTCAGATAATAAAATACTAGATATAGCTTTGTTTAATAATCTAGGGGTTTATGGAATGGATGGTTATTCTCATGCTTTAACTGCCCATGGAGAAGGAAATATTATACAGTACAATACAATTGACGAGTGTGCTTATAACGGGATTGAGTGGACGGGGATAAATAGTACAGTCCAATATAATTATGTTAGTAATGCATGTTTAGTTTTAAGTGATGGTGGAGGTATTTATACATATAATTCAGATATCACTGATGAAGGAGCAGCTGGTTCTGTAGTGCGTGGGAATATAGTTATAAATATGAAAAATACTACGGCTGCTATTTTTATGGATGAGAATACTCATGATGTTCTTATTGAAGATAACATTGTTGGGCATGTTTCTTATGCTATTTTATTACGTAATAATGAAAACGTCGAGGTTCGGAATAATACTATTTTTGACACTTCTCTTGGCGTGAGATCAAGGGGGGATAGACAAGGTAATTCATTCTATAATAATTTATTGTGTAATTTAGAGGAAACAAAGAATGGCAATTATCCTGCTATGTTGGTGCAAAGACATCCAGATGAAGAATATATTAAGATAGATTATAATACATATGTCGATCATCATTATTCTTATCCTTTTAAAAATACAAAAACGGGTTACTATGCTTCTTTTATGGGGTGGAAAAATGCAATGAATCAGGATCTAAATTCTACATTTGATAATTCTTCTCTAGCGGATGGAGTGAGGGAGGAGTTATTGTACAATAATACAAAACAAACTAAATTATTGGATTTAGGAAGTCTTAAATACAATGATGTTTATGGTAATATTGTTACTGGAAAATTGAGTCTCGAACCATTTACTTCAAAAATACTAATAGGTTCAAACTTTGAAAATATTATAGAAGTTGACTCCACATCTTCAGAATCTTCAGGTACTATTGGATATACGGATGTATATAAAGATGTTTCGAAATTGAATAACCGGCGGGCCATGCCAGTGACTTTTAGTGAATCAGGAAGTATTACCAGTATTTCTTTTTATCATGAGGGAGGTGATGGGGATGTATTGCTAGGAGTATATTCAAATGAGGGGGGAAACCCAGGGGATTTACTAGGGGTGACACCATCTACAGGAGTTAAATCAACAGAGGGGTGGCAGACAATATCTCTTCAGAATACGGTTTCCGTTAATTCAGGAGAGACAGTATGGTTGTCCTGGGTTTTTGAGGATAATCCGGGGATTCGTTACACTATGGGAAGTCCAGGCAGAGCTCAGTCAACAGGTACATGGTCATCAGGTATGCCGGGTAGTTTTGGAACAAGTAGTTTAGCATCTTATAAATATTCTATATATTGTACATATACACCAGGAGAAGAAATTGTAACAGATAAAGTTGGATATACAGATATATATAAAGATGTTTCGAAATTGAATAACCGGCGGGCCATGCCAGTGACTTTTAGTGAATCAGGAAGTATTACCAGTATTTCTTTTTATCATGAGGGAGGTGATGGGGATGTATTGCTGGGAGTATATTCAAATGAGGGGGGAAACCCAGGGGATTTACTAGGGGTGACACCATCTACAGGAGTTAAATCAACAGAGGGGTGGCAGACAATATCTCTTCAGAATACGGTTTCCGTTAATTCAGGAGAGACAGTATGGTTGTCCTGGGTTTTTGAGGATAATCCGGGGATTCGTTACACTATGGGAAGTCCAGGCAGAGCTCAGTCAACAGGTACATGGTCATCAGGTATGCCGGGTAGTTTTGGAACAAGTAGTTTAGCATCTTATAAATATTCTATATATTGTACATATACACCAGGAGAAGAAATTGTAACAGATAAAGTTGGATATACAGATATATATAAAGATGTTTCGAAATTGAATAACCGGCGGGCCATGCCAGTGACTTTTAGTGAATCAGGAAGTATTACCAGTATTTCTTTTTATCATGAGGGAGGTGATGGGGATGTATTGCTAGGAGTATATTCAAATAAGGGGGGAAACCCAGGGGATTTACTAGGGGTGACATCATCTACAGGAGTTAAATCAACAGAGGGGTGGCAGACAATATCTCTTCAGAATACGGTTTCCGTTAATTCAGGAGAGACAGTATGGTTGTCCTGGGTTTTTGAGGATAATCCGGGGATTCGTTACACTATTGGAAGTCCAGGCAGAGCTCAGTCAACAGGCACATGGTCATCAGGTATGCCGGGTAGTTTTGGAACAAGTAGTTTAGCATCTTATAAATATTCTATATATTGTACATATACACCAGGAGAAGAAATTGTAACAGATAAAGTTGGATATACAGATATATATAAAGATGTTTCGAAATTGAATAACCGGCGGGCCATGCCAGTGACTTTTAGTGAATCAGGAAGTATTACCAGTATTTCTTTTTATCATGAGGGAGGTGATGGGGATGTATTGCTAGGAGTATATTCAAATAAGGGGGGAAACCCAGGGGATTTACTAGGGGTGACATCATCTACAGGAGTTAAATCAACAGAGGGGTGGCAGACAATATCTCTTCAGAATACGGTTTCCGTTAATTCAGGAGAGACAGTATGGTTGTCCTGGGTTTTTGAGGATAATCCGGGGATTCGTTACACTATTGGAAGTCCAGGCAGAGCTCAGTCAACAGGCACATGGTCATCAGGTATGCCGGGTAGTTTTGGAACAAGTAGTTTAGCATCTTATAAATATTCTGTTTACTGTACATATAGTACGAGTTTGTCAAAGTCAGCTAGTATGTTAATAGATTATAGTGATTTGTCAGTATTGTCATCTAACAGTTTGATATTTCATTCAACAGAAGAGGTGACTATAAATGAAGGAGAGTCATATCAGGCATGGACAGAGTCGGGTACCTATCAGCGTACTTTAACTGCATCATCAGGTTCAGATAGTATTGTTACAACCATTTTGTATGTTGTTCCAAGAGAAGGTATTTCAGAAGGAAATAACATAGGAGTGGCATCTGAGTTAAATAGCGAAGGCATTTTGTCAGAAGGAGATTTAAGTATATATCCTAATCCTGCAAATACTTACGTTAATATTGAATGTTCATTTATTCCAGAGCTTAAAATAAAAATGATAATATTGGATAGTTCAGGGAAAATAGTTATTAATAAGTATGTTGATTTTTCTTCAATTAGGGTTAATATATCAGACTTTCCAGTAGGTATATATTTTGTGCGGATGGTTAATGAGGAGTCTGTGATCACCAAAAAACTGATTGTAAGTAGGTAGGTTTACCTTTTTTATGTATACTTCTAAAACGCTGTTTATTAATAAAGCAGAAGGGGGCAAGCTGTAATGGTTTGTCTCCTTTTTTATTTGTGGTGGTCAATTATAGTTTTTAAAAGGATATTTCGTCTGATAACGCCGGGTAATTCTTCTGATATTACCTTGGCATGAGTGAAAACTTATCTATGGATTATCTGATTTGGGGTAGGTGAAATAAACGTTAGAGGGAGGCTGTTTGATTATTGATATTCAGTAGTTTTTTCTTTTGTTTTCAGCTGTGTTTCAGTGTTTTGATGTGTATTGTGGCTTTACTTTTACAGTGAGTTTACAAACCATTAATTCGCAGTAAAATGAAAAGGACGCTTTTAAGAAATTACAATCTATTTGTAAAGGGACAGGAGACCAGGAAAGTTTATTTAGGAGAGTTTTTAATTAATGCTTTTAGTCTTAAATTGCACTTAGGTAGAAAAACTTATTTATTTCTATCTTTATTTTTTTGTATGCTGGGAATTACTCCAGTGAATGCAACTGTTTATTATGTAAGTAATAGTGGGAGTGATTCAAATTCTGGTACGAGTAGCGCAACAGCTTGGCTTAGCTTATCTAAAGTTAATAGTTTTGCATTCAGGGCGGGAGACCAAATCTTATTTAAGAGGGGAGACCAATGGGAAGGAACCATTACAGTCAATGCCTCCGGCGCTTCTGGAAATCCCATTGTGTATGGTGCATATGGAAGTGGTGATAACCCCAAAATCTATGGTTCAGAAGAAATCACCGGATGGACATTGTATTCAGGTAATATTTACCAAGCAAATTGCACAGAAGCAATTAGTCAGCTATTTATTGATGATAATAGAATGCAGTCTGCTAGATATCCTAATGAAGGTTTTATGTCTGTTTCAAGTGTTTCAGGGACAGCTGAATTTACTTCTTCTGATTTAAAAAGTGGAATTGACGATTTTTATAAGGGGGCTAAACTAATAATTAAAACAAGTGAATGGCGTTTGGATACAAGAGATGTTGTTTCTTCTGATGGTCAGTCGTTAACAATTGATTCTGGAACAAGCTATGGATTAAAGAAATCTCAGGCTTTCTTTTTAACGAATAAGCTATCTTTTTTAGATAAGGCTGGACAGTGGTATTATGATGATGCGAGTAATATAATTTATTTATGGACTCCTTCAGGGGATTCCCCAGATAATTATGAGATAAAAGGTTCTGTATATGATGATGGTTTTGTAATTCGTAATAAAGATTATATTACAATTAAAGATTTGAATATGTTGCATCAAAATGAGAATGGGATCAATTCTGAAGGGAATAATATTACAATTGAAAATAATTTTATATCAGGTGTAGAGACGAATGGAATAAGAAGCAGAGGTCTTAACTGTATCCTGATAAAAAATAGAATTGTAGAAATTAATCATGTTGGAATAACACATTCAGGTGCTAATTCTATTGTTTCTGATAACGAGTTATTAAATACAGCATTGTTTGCAAATCTTGGAGTGAGAGGAATACAAGGTTATTCTCAGGTTATCACCTTGTCAGGTGATAATAATATAATAAGCTATAATAGGGTAGTAAATGCGGCATATAATGGAATTACATGGACAGGTCAAAATTGTAATTTGTCTTACAATTATGTTGAAAATGTCTGTACTTATTTGAGTGATGGAGGAGGGATTTATACCTATAGTCATGATGTGAATGAATTGGTTTCCTCCGGTTCTATTGTAGCATATAACATTGTTTACAATTGTCATGGAACTGCAAGTTTATATATGGATAATAGGACACGAGATGTTCTTCTTGAGTATAATACAGTTGTAAGTGATGGAACAGGAGGCAATATTGGGTTATTTTTTCATGATAATATGAATGTTGAAGCTCGTTACAATACAATTTTTAATAATAAAACAGGAACTAGAGCAACCGGGACTTATGGAGGGAATCTTTTCCATCATAATATTGTATGTAATATTGCAGAGTCAAATCAGGGAGGTTATATTACCGAATTGGCAGTCGTAAATACAGATGAAGCAACCCTTAGTCTAGCTGATAACACTTATGTAGATTATCATCGAAAAATTGTTTTTACTAATGCATCACATGGTTATTTGACATTTGACCAATGGCAGGTTGCGACAGGAGAAGTAGGTTCGTCAATATATAATACCTCTTTGGCAGACGGAGAAAAAGAATTTTGTTTTTACAATGATACCAAAGCTACAAAGACCATTGATTTAGGCGGCTATATTTACAGAGATATTTATGGAAAGGAGATTTCAGGAAAGTTTACTTTGGAACCTTTTACTTCCAGAATTTTGATTAAAACAACTAAAAAAGTCAATCAGGCTCCAGAGATTAAGGGGCAGACTTTTAATATTGATGGAGATAGCCCGAAAAATACCTTCGTTGGACAGGTTATTGCGAGCGATGCTGATGCAGATCAAACATTGAGTTACTCAATAGTTGGTGGAAATAACGATAATCTGTTCTATATTAATTCTTCAAACGGACAAATATATACCAAAGAGGATTTTAAATACGCAGAAGATGTTTCTGTTACCTTACTTGTTAAAGTAACTGATAATGCAACAAGTCCATTATCGGCTCAGGCAAATGTTGTTATAAATATTCAAGGAGTTATTTTTCCTGATATAACTCCTCCTGCTATTTCTTCTTTTTCTATTCCTAATACAGCCAGTTCTTTAACGGTTGCAATTACAAGTTTTGTTGCAAATGATAATACCGGAGTAACAGGATATAAAGTAACTGAAAACATGATTTCTTCTTTCTCTGCAGTTAGTGGTTGGGATAATACCATTCCTAAAACATATACTTTCTCATCGTTTGGAGCTCATACCTTGTATGCGTGGGTTATTGATGCAGCAGGTAATATATCTAATGTTGCCAGCTCCTCCGTAACAATATATGACTTATCTCCGGTATATACATCGGAAGATAAGGTGATTTGTGAAGGAGAATCGTATATGGGATGGACTGCATCTGGTGAATACAAACGTACCCTGCAAACTTCTATTGGAGCAGACAGTATTGTAACAACTTCATTGTATGTTAATCCTGTTATAGAAACTACAGAAAATATTTCAATTAAAGAAGGAGAAAGTTATCAGGGATGGACAACAAGCGGGAGCTACCAAAGAACGTTAACTTCAGTAACCGGTTGTGACAGTATCGTTACTACAAATTTAACAGTGGCAGAGACTCTTTTTACAGATGAAGATATAACCATTTGCTCAGGGGAATCCTATTTAGGATGGACAACAGCAGGACAGTATGAACGTACACTGGAAGCTTCTTCTGGTGTCGATAGTATAGTAACTACAAATCTATATGTTAATCCTGTTAAGAAAGTAACAGAAAATATTTCAATAAAAGAAGGCAATAGCTATCAGGGATGGACAACAGGCGGGAACTACCAGAGAACTTTAACTTCAGCAACCGGTTGTGACAGTATTGTGACTACCATCTTAACAGTTGCAGAGACCCTTTTTACAGCTGAAGATATAACCATTTGCGCAGGAGAATCCTACTTCGGATGGACAACAGCAGGACAGTATGAACGCACCCTGGAAGCTTCTTCAGGTGCCGATAGTATAGTAACTACAAGTCTATATGTTAATCCTGTTAAGAAAATAACAGAAAATATTTTAATTAAAGAAGGAGAAAGCTATCAAGGTTGGACAACAAGCGGGAGCTACCAGAGAACGTTAACTTCAGCAACCGGTTGCGACAGTATCGTTACTACAAATTTAACAGTTGCAGAGACCCTTTTTACAGTTGAAGATATAACCATTTGCTCAGGGGAATCCTATTTAGGATGGACAACAGCAGGACAGTATGAACGTACACTGGAAGCTTCTTCAGGTGCCGATTGGCTATTTCGGTCTGACTGTGCCACACTTTTCGGTTGAAACCGTGCCACTTTGAGAGATGGTGCAATTATACAAAAAAATTAATTTTCATTCTTTAATATTCCTTTTCTCATGGATTCTCCTTTTAGGTCAATCCGGTGAGAAGAGTTAACGATCCGGTCGAGGATTGCATCAGCGATAGTGCCTTCTCCGATAATATCATACCAGACAGAAACCGGTATCTGTGATACAACAATTGTTGAAGTTTTGTTGTACCTGTCGTCAATAATATCCATCAAGGCCTCACGACTGTTATTATCCAGTGCCTGCAGGCCAAAGTCATCGAAGATGAGCAGGTTTATTTTCTGCAGCTTACTGAGTTCTTTCAGGTAAGTACCGTCGGTTTTAGCCAGTTTCATCCTTGCAAACAAACGTGCTGTGTTTGAATACAGGGTTTTTAACCCGTTAAAACAAGCCTGGTGCCCAAGTGCCTGTGCCAGGTAACTTTTACCAACACCCGAAGCCCCGGTAATTATCAGGTTTTCTTTACGCTTGATAAAGTCGAGTGTTGCCAAACGGTTAAACATGTTGCGGTCGAGATTGCGTGCCGGTTCAAAAAGCACTTCCTCTACGCTTGCTTTTTGTCGGAAGGCAGCTTGTTTCAACAGCCGTTCGATTTTCTGATTTTGCCTGCTTTCCCATTCATGGTCGGTAAGCAAGGCCAGGTACTCATCGGGCGTGAGTTCTTGTAAGCCGTTGTTTTTTACATGTTGTAAATGCAGGTCGGCCATTGCGCCAATGCGCATCTGCCTGAGTTTTTCAACTGTCTGATTGTTGTTCATATTATTAAAATTTAGAGTTATTTATAGGCCGCTGCCCCGCGTAAGTTGCTGTGTGCAGGGATATGCGGGATATTGCTGTTTTCTTTCAGGAAAGGAAGTTTGTCTTGTTTGTTTTTTAAGATGTTGCCAATGCGCCTGTAAGAATGGGTACCGGCAAGCAGGGCCAGTTTGCAGGCATTGTCTAAACGCTCTGAACCATAAGCTTTATGCAACTGGATAATGCCCATGGCACTTTTATAAGCCGTTTCCGGATAGTCGCAGCCGGTAACCAACCGGTCAATAAGTGTCAGTACATTTTCTCCGTGTTTTGCAGCCATGCGCTTAAAGAAATCAGGGCTCCAATCGGTTCGTGCCCGGTGCGTACTGCTTAAATGGTTTTTAATAGTATTATAACTTCCCATGGTGTAGTTACGTTTATGAAAGGTAATACGCTCGTGGTTATAATATACTTCCACGGTGGATGCAGTATAATGGATGAGTGTTGACTTGCCGATGTAGCGGTACGGAACGCTGTAATAGCTTTTCTCCGGAGAAAAATACACATAGCCAATCTTCTGTACTTTTGCCCTGCGGTAATCTTTCATCTGGTAAACGGTGTCGGGAAGTGGTTTAAGGTAAGCACGTTCCACGGATTGAAAAAGCTCCCTGCGACTGGCTTGTTTTCGTTGGAACAACAAGTTGTTATAGTCTTTTAAAAGTTCTCTTATCTTGCGGTTCAGGTCGTCAAGTGAAAAGAAATCCATGTCTCTTAGCGGGTAATAGATACGCTGATAGGCAAGGTTAACGGCATTTTCAACCAATGCTTTATCTTGCGGGGCATAACTGCGTGTTGGGTTGATAACACAACCGTAATGACAGGCAAAGTCTTTAAACGTACGGTTTATCTCCGCTTCGTATTTGCTTGCACGGGTAACTGCCGATTTTAAATTGTCCGAAACAATAGCTTTAGGTACACCTCCAAAGAACGAAAGGGCGCGGGCAGTACAAGCAATAAGGTCTTTGCGTTTTTGGCTTAAACAGGCTGTAACATAGGTGTAATGACTGTTGGGCAGGATAGCGACAAAAACTTCTACCGGGATAAACTCTCCGGTTTCTTTATTGGTGATATGCAGTTTCTTGCCTGCAAAATCAATGTACATCTCCTTTCCGGCCTCATGTTCCAGTTTCATCGAGCCTTTCACCTGGTCGTATTTACGGTGGTAATGTTCCATGAACTGGGTGTAGCTGTACGGCCTGGAAACCTGGCTGCGGTATTCCTGGTAATGGTACATAAAGGTGAAACCGGGATGGTTGCGTTGTTGGTTCACTTTGTCAAACCAGGCCATCAACTCGTCGTACCGGTTGGTAATAAGTGTGGTGTGTGCCGTAAAGAGTTCCCCCAACTGGTGAGGAGTCATTGCCAGAAGTTCCCTGATACTGTAATCGCTGGCCCTTGCCAGTTTAATGTAATTATTGACTGTGTTGCGCGAGATACTCAAAAGATCGCCAATCTGCCGGTTGCTTACCCCGTCGTTATGCAACGATAAAATCTGTTTTAAATCCATCGGATCAAGTTTATTTGCCATATCCAGAAAAAAATCTGCGATATAGCTGTTTTTACCTGATCTCCCAAAGTAGCACAAAACGAACCGTTAGAGTAACCGGCCCGGCTCAGGATGGCACAAAACGAACCGAAAATATCCGATTTTTAGCTACCCGGTGGCACAGTTTGAACCGAAATCAATGGCACAAACCATTCCGAAATCGGTGGCACAAAACGAACCAGAATAGCCACCGATAGTATAGTAACTACAAATCTATATGTTAATCCTGTTAAGAAAGTAACAGAAAATATTTCAATAAAAGAAGGAGAAAGTTATCAGGGATGGACAACAAGCGGGAGCTACCAACGAACGTTAACTTCAGCAACCGGTTGTGACAGTATCGTTACTACAAATATAGCAGTGGCAGAGACTCTTTTTACAGATGAAGATATAACCATTTGCTCAGGGGAATCCTATTTAGGATGGACAACAGCAGGACAGTATGAACGTACACTGGAAGCTTCTTCAGGTGCCGATAGTATAGTAACTACAAATCTATATGTTAATCCTGTTAAGAAAGTAACAGAAAATATTTCAATTAAAGAAGGAGAAAGTTATCAGGGATGGACAACAAGCGGAAGCTACCAAAGAACACTAACTTCAGTAACAGGTTGCGACAGTATTGTTACTACAAACTTGAGTGTAGTGGCGCACGCAATATTTGTAAAAGAAGATGTTACGATTTGTGATGGGGAATCTTATCAGGGATGGACTGTTTCCGGCGAATACCAACGTACATTAACTGCTTCTTCCGGTGTTGATAGCATTGTTACTACAAACCTTTTTGTTAATCCTGTTTCTAATACTACGGAAGACATTTCAATTAAGGAGGGTGAATCTTATCAGGGATGGACTGTTTCAGGAAGATATGAAAGAACTCTTACTGCAGCAACCGGATGTGACAGTATTATTACCACAAATTTAGCAGTAATTATGGCAGAGACTCTGATTGCAACTGAAGATATAACCATTTGCGAAGGCGAATCTTATTTAGGCTGGACAACAGCAGGTCAGTATGAACGTACTTTGGAAGCTTCTACAGGAGATGACAGCGTTATTATTACAAATTTGTATGTGAACGCAGTGGCTTATACTTCCGAAGAAATAACAATAGTAGAAGGTGATAATTATGAAGGATGGACTCAGGCTGGTGAGTATCAGAGAACACTTACTTCTGTAACAGGTTGTGATAGTATTGTTACAACAGAATTATCAGTGGAGCAAGCAGTAATTCAAACCATTGAGTTGAAAAAAGGATGGAATGTTTTTTCATCTTATGTTTTTCCTTCAGATTCCAGTATAGATGCGATACAAAATATGCTTTCTTCAAGCAATATTCTTTGGGAGGTGGAAGATGAAAATGGAAATACATATGAAAAAAAAGGTAATAACTGGATAAATAACATTGGCAATTTTCAGAAAACTGAAGGCTATAAAATTAGAGTGAAAAATTCAGGAGTATTGACATTGAAAGGACAGGAAGTAGCATTACCACTCAACATCGAATTGGAAAAAGGATGGAATTTGATTTCATTTCCTTATAATGGAACAGTGGATGCCATGGAAGTAATTCAACCTTTAATTGATGCAGGTTCTCTGGTAAAGGTTCAGGATGAAAAAGGAAATTCAATTGAATATTGGGGAGATACAGAAGGATGGATTAATGCAATAGGAAATTTAAATGCAGGTGAGGGGTATTTTATTCAGGTTAGTACCAGCAGTACTTTGCCAATCATGAATGAGTATGAAAAATCTGCACTTGTATTAGCCAACGAATTAGCAACAACTAATTTTCGTGTAGGCTATGAAGGAAATGGTTCAAAGCATATGAATATTAACATCGTGGGATTAAATGAGATAGACTTTCATGTAGGTGATGAAATTGCTGCTTTTGATGGAGATATTTGTGTAGGAGCAGTGAAACTTGGGATTTCAAATATTGAAGAGGATGCAATAAGTATCCGTGCCTCACTTTCTGATAATGATGTTCTTAATGGATTTACGGAAGGAAATCAGATTACTCTTGTTGTTTGGAATGCAGTTGCTAATGAAGTTACTCAATACGAGGTAAATGTAATTGAAGGTAATATGACTTTTGAAGCACAAGGGAGTGTTTTTGCACAATTCTCAAAACAGGAAACTACAAGCGTTGATGAATTTGAATCAGTGAAAGTGAATATGTTCCCTAATCCTGCAACAGATCAGGTTGCTGTTCAGTTCTCCACTCTTCCTGAATATGGTACCAGAATTGAACTTATTGATATGACAGGAAAGCAACTGGTAAGTAGGGGAGTTGAATCAGTAAAAGAAGTTTTTGATATACGGTCTTATATTAGCGGTATTTATTTCATCAAAATTATTTCTGCGAATGGTTATAAAGTAAACAAATTGGTGAAAAGATAAACTTCAGATTGAAGATAGGCCGGTATTTTTTTAGAGGGGTTGTCCAATTTATATTAGGCAACCCTTTTTTTTGCTGCCTATTAATATTTATTGTAGCTGAATTTTGTCTAAGATGAATTGCATATCATTTAGAGAATACCTCTGATCAATAGGGAGTGCAAAAAGATTTTTTGTTAGGTAATGTTCAAACGAATTACTTTCTGCCGTTTCCAATGCATTTTTCCATAGCATAGGTACGTAAATTTTGTTCTCAATTAACTTTGCTCTTAGTTCAACAGAATCATATAAGAATGGATAAAACATGGGGCCACATAATGATGTAAGTCCTATTTTAAGTTCGTTGGAGTATTCCAACTGATGATGAAGGAACAGGAAATTTCTTTCCCTAATCGCCTTGTATTTTAATTGATCCGTTGTTAATAGAATCCGTTTTGTTACAGGAGACATTCGTCTTATAGGCTGATCGTATAATGAGAGATCATCATCAAGGAAGTTTTGATATGCTTCATTAGCACCTAATTCTATCCTTTTAAACAGATGTAGCATTCTTGTATGAGAGAGATCTTCTTCAAATTCCAATTCCAGTTTCTTTTCTGTATATAGATAAGCACCATCAGATACCCCAAAAAATTTTCTTGCTGAATAAAATGTATCCAGCTTTTCTTTTCGGGGGGCATAGAATGCCATTGAATTGTCAATGATAAGATTTTTATATTTTAACGAAAGATGTTCAACAATATCTTGTTTTATTCCGAAGTAATTTGTGTACAGAAGATAGTCACTTGAATCTACGGAGGCTGGGAGAATGGGAGCCATGTTTTCATCAAGATTATAGTAAATATACTTAACGTCGTGCCTTTTTAAAGGCTCTAACATAACTCCACACGTGTAATGGGGGATGTAAATTTTTTCTATTTTTTTTGCAAGCAGAATATATTCAAAACAATTTCTTGCAGTATTTAACTCCAAGGCATCCTGGTGAAGACAAGATGCCATATTGAAGTCCATTTCAAAATATCCTCCGATATCTCCTGGCATTTTTATATCTTTATTTAGAAGTTGGTATACCAGTTATACATTTTCTCAATGCCTTCTTCAATTTCAATCTCGTGGTGCCAACCCAATTCGTTCAATTTTGAAACATTTGTTAGTTTCCTTAATGTTCCGTCGGGTTTACTTGCGTTAAACTCCAATTCACCTTTAAAACCAATCTTTTCTTTTATCAGAAAAGCCAGATTTTTAATACTTATTTCTTTCCCGGTGCCAATATTTATGTGTGTATTTCTGACCTCTTTGGTTTTACTGCTTACTAAATCCGAGAAATTCGTATTCTCCATTATATATACACAAGCATCAGCCATTTCCTCACTCCATAAAAATTCTCTCATGGGGCTTCCACTTCCCCAAATTTCTACCGTTACTGGACTTGAGTGGGGGGAATGATTACTGCTCTTTTTATTAAGTCCATATTTGGCTAATATTGCAACTATTTCATCATTATTTGCATCTCCATTTACTCCTTCCACAGGTCTTTTGTTTAAATCTTTTCTGATAAGTTCCCAGTTGTCTTCTTCAATACATTTTCCCAGGTGAATTTTTCGTATTAGAGCAGGAAGAACATGAGACTTTTCAAGATCAAAGTTATCATTTGGCCCATATAAATTTGTTGGCATCACCGAAAGATAATTTGTTCCGTATTGGATGTTATAGCTTTCACACATTTTTATACCGGCAATTTTTGCTATTGCATACGGTTCATTTGTGTACTCCAACGGACTGGTTAAAAGACTATCCTCGATCATTGGTTGCGGCGCCTCTTTGGGGTAGATACAAGTGCTTCCAAGAAACAAGAGTTTCTTTACATCATTTTTATAGGAAGCATGAATCACATTGTTTTGAATCATCAGATTTTCGTATATAAACTGTCCCCGGTATATACTATTAGCCATTATTCCCCCAACCTTCGCAGCAGCCAGAAAAACAAATTCCGGCTTTTCCGTAGAAAAGAAGTCATCTACAGCTTTTTTGTCGGTCAGGTCCAGTTCTTTTGATGTACGTCCAACTAAATTATTGTATCCTTTATTTTGTAAGTTCTTCCAAATAGCAGAACCAACCAATCCTTTATGTCCTGCTATATATATTTTTGAATCTTTATTCATAGTTAATTTCTTAAACAAAAAGTACTATTCAAAATAGTTAAGTACGCGGTATCCACCATTTTTCAGGTAGGCATCTTTTTGTATAAGTTTTATGTCCGATAAAATCATGTCTTTTACCAATCCTTTTAAATCATATTTGGGCTTCCAGCCAAGTTTTTCGTGAGCTTTTGTCGGATCGCCAATAAGTAAATCTACTTCTGTAGGACGGAAATATTTAGGGTCAATAGAAACTAATGGTTCCAAACTATTAGTGGATAATTTTGCATTCCCAATTCGTTGTTTGATAGATTCTAAATATTCTTGTCCTACTACTTCTGAGAATTTCTTTTCGTCAACTGTTGTTATATAGCCTTTTTCATCGGCGCCTTCCCCAACAAAAGAAATTTCCAAACCAATTTCTTCTCCGGTCATTTTTATGAAATCGCGGATTGTTGTTGTGATTCCGGTTGCAATTACATAATCATCGGGTTCATCTTGTTGCAGAATAAGATACATTGCTCTAACATAATCTTTGGCATGTCCCCAGTCTCGTTGTGCTGATAAATTTCCGAGGAAAACTGTTTTTTGCATACCCAGTGCAATACGAGCCATAGCTCTGGTAATCTTACGGGTTACAAAGGTTTCTCCTCTAATAGGTGATTCATGATTAAACAGAATCCCATTGGATGCATGTAATTTGTATGCCTCTCTGTAATTTACAGTAATCCAATATCCGTAAAGTTTTGCTACTCCATATGGAGAGCGAGGATAAAATGGTGTTTTTTCTGATTGCGGAACTTGTTGAACCAATCCATATAACTCAGATGTAGATGCCTGGTAAATTCTTGTCTTTTCTCCTAAATTAAGTAAACGTACAGCTTCTAATATACGAAGCGTACCAACACCATCTGCATTAGCGGTATATTCCGGGGTGTCAAAACTTACTTTTACGTGGCTCATTGCAGCCAGGTTATATATCTCATCTGGTTGAACCTCCTGGATTATTCGCGTGAGGTTCATACTATCCGTAAGATCTCCATAATGTAGAATTAGGTTTCTGTTTTCCTCATGAGGATCCTGATATAAGTGATCGATTCTTTCTGTATTGAACATGGATGCACGGCGTTTAATTCCGTGAACAATGTATCCTTTTTTTGTAAGAAATTCGGTTAGGTAGGCACCGTCCTGACCGGTAATCCCGGTTATTAAAGCTTTTTTCTGTGTCATTATGTTGAATTTGTTATTTAGCGATAGTTCAAAAATAACGTTTTGAGATTTTATTCTTTGTCTTTTTCTGTTATAAGTTCATAAATTTTTTCCCATTCGGGCAGTCCCATTAAATTCCGGTCATCAATATAGATGTCAGCATAAATTTTCCTGCTGTACGTATTATCGAATTTTTCACCTTCAAAGTTGTTATTGATAGCATGAAATGTAAGCCCTCTTTCTTCACAGAATTGGATAGCTTCATCTAGCTCTTTCCCTGCTCTGTATGTCCACAGAATTAGCTTATGCCCTTTTTGTTGAAAAAGTTTTAGTGTTTGTATCGCGAATGGTATTTCTTTTCCTATAGACGGATATTGGTGTTTTACAATGGTTCCGTCAAAGTCAACTGCAATTATCATATTTTGTAATAAGGAAAGTCATCGTTTTATTCAAAATAACCTAATTTCTGTTTTTTCTAATCAGTAAACCTTCTTTATAATTATTCAACGGATAATATTTTTTTCTCTTTGTTTGACTTTCCCTCATTTTTTAAAGCAAATTCGTGTTCTTTTGTTTTTCTTTTTATGTAATTCTGCTGTCCTTTAGGAGTTAATTCTTCTGCATTTTTACTACTATAGTATGAATTCATTGAAACAAATTCCGGAACAATATTTCTAATTTGATCTACAAGTTGGATGCTTTCAATGTAATCAATTCCTTCCAGCAATATTCCAATTTTCTTTTCAAGAAATTCCAAATCATGTTTGCGATCTTTACCAATCATGATTTTTTCGTTGTGAGTTGGCTGTAATATTTCTTTATTGCTAAGTAACTCCTCAAAAAGTTTCTCCCCTGGTCTTAATCCAACTATTTTAATTTGTATGTCTTTTTCTGGAACAAAACCGGATAAGGAAATCATTTTTTTAGCTAAATCATAAATTTTTACTGGTTCTCCCATATCGAAGACAAATATTTCACTCCCTTTTCCCATAAATCCAGCTTCTAATACTAATTGGCAGGCTTCCGGAATTGTCATGAAATAACGGGTAATATCTTTATGAGTTATGGTAATTGGCCCACCTTTTTCTATTTGTTTTTTAAATAGAGGAACAACAGAGCCATTGGAGCCTAAAACATTCCCAAACCGCGTTGTTATGAATTGGGTAGAAACTTTGCCAGATTGAGCTAATGCTTGAACATACATTTCACTAATTCGTTTAGTAGCCCCCATCACATTTGTTGGGTTTACAGCCTTGTCTGTAGAAATTAAAACAAATTTTTCAACATTAAATTCTACAGCCAAATCGGCAACTATTTTTGTTCCTCCAATATTTACACGCACTGCTTCATAAGGAAATTCTTCCATCAGAGGAACATGCTTGTAGGCAGCAGCATTGAATACAATGGTAGGACTATGTTTTTCAAAGATGTTCCTCATCCTTGTTTTATTAGTAACATCACCAACAATTACCTCGAAATTTGTTTTTTCTTTTTTTCTGATAATTTCTTGCTGTAGATCATAAAGATCTGATTCTGCTTTATCTAATAAAATAACTTTACGAACATTAAAATCGATTAATTGCCGAACAATTTCAGAACCAATAGAACCTGCTGCTCCTGTAACTAAAACAACAGAATCTTTCAATCCCTGTTCAATTTTGCTCCTGTCCAGTTGGATTGAATTTCTTCCCAGTAAATCCTCTATCTTAATTGGACGAATTGATTTTGCCTGCAGTTCTCCATTTATCCATGTTTGTACAGGAGGAACTTCTTTTATTTGTAATTGAATATTTAAACATTTGTCAGCAATCTCACTTTTTCTTTTGCGGGTAATTTTTGAATTGTCTACAGCAAAAATTACTTCTTTAACATTATTTTCAGGGATTACTTTATTGAACGCTGTATTGACTGAGTAAATTGGTATGCCCGAAACATACTTGTTGTGAAGCGAAAAGTTATCATCTATAAAACCAATTACTCTATAATTCTCCGAATGATCCAGTATTAATGCATTAAGGGTTGTATGGCCAAGCTGTCCTGCTCCAAAAATCATTACATTCTTTGCATCCTTGCCTATTTTTATCCAACGTTTAAATATCATTTTTGCAAAAAGGCGGGACATAACCAGAAACGTGGTTACCAATAATGCATGTATTGTTAAAATTGAAAATGGAATGGATAATAGTTCAATATTTAAGATGCGCCCAATTCCTGCAACTATGGCCAATACTATACCGGCATAAACCATTGCAAAGAAGATTCTCATTATATCATTCGTGGTACTTCTTCTTAGAACACCTGAGTACGATTTTGATTTCCAAAAAAAGAAGAAATAAACAGGGAATAATATAGTGGCATGAAGAGGATTAAAAAATTCCTCGACACTTATAAAGTCAAAGTTAAACCGAAGAAGCAGGGCGGCTCCCCAGGAAATAACAACAACAGATAGGTCAAATAGGAGTACTAACCATCGGGGTAAAAATTTTTCCGAGAAATAGTTAATAATGTGTTTCATGAGACAATTTTTTAAGGACGTTAAGGATAAATCGTGTTGTTTCTGGTTTTTTTGTCACCAGTTTTAACAAATAAAAATTAGGATTGTTTTTTTATAACCGTTAATATTTTTATTCTGGCAATTAGGTAGATAGTGCCTAAAAAAAATAGTACTGTGAAAAAGAGTGGCAGTGACATCTTTTCATGTCGAATGAGTTCAATAGTGATGATATTTATTCCTAATTGTACAATACCATACAAACTGGAAACAAGTAGATGTGGCAGTTTTAGTTCATTACTTAAATATTGATATAAATGAGAACGATGAGCTTCGAAAATATTTTCAAAGCGTCTTAATCTGAACAATATTGTAATGACTGTATCAATGCCATATACTGCAAAAAACAGTATGTACTCGATGTGGCCCGATTTCATAATTAATGCAATAATAAACCATGCAAGGAAGAAAGCCATGGAAATACTTCCTACATCTCCTGCAAATGATTTTGCCCGTTTCCTAACATTTGAGAAAGAAAAGATTATAACAGATAAAATCAATAAAATAATCAAATGTTGAGATGCAAAACCGATTGATTGATTTAACCATGCAAGAGTGGCTAATGAAATGAATGAATAGATAGCCGTAATTCCATTAATCCCATCCATGAAATTAAAGGCGTTAATCCATCCTGCTGTAAACAAAAAGGCAAATGCAATTATATACCATGGAAGTTCAAATATATTTAACTGCCAAAATAGAATTACAACTGCTGCCAAATGAAATATAATTTTCACTCTTGATGACAAGTCAACCAAATCATCTATAAAACTAATTCCCGCAACGATGGTAATTGCCAGAATCAACCAGAGATTATTAAAATCAAAAAAGAAAAAATCTACCAGGGCAGCAATGGGGAAAATAATGCCCCCTCCTCTTATTGTTACTTTTGAATGAGAGCTTCGTTCATTTGGCCTGTCAACAATATTAAAATAATCGGCAACTTTCAAATAGGCAACAAATAGTATTGAAAGAACAGTTAAGAATAGCAGGTATGATAACATTGTATATTGTATATTTAGAATATTTTATTCTTTTATTTCAGAAGTGCGAATGCGATTTGAAGTTATTGGGAAGAGCTATTTTACAATTTTGTCTTGGTTTATGAAAACGAAGTTAATGTTTTTTTCATACCCTCGGTTGCTGTTTCAGGTAGTGTGTTTATTTTTAATGTTTTCTTTATCTTATCGTTAGAAACGACATATGATTCGGTTAATTTTTTTAATCGTTCGCTATTTAGAGGGAGATGTAAAAGATCTCCGAATCTGGCTACACTACTAATCATATTTTTATTGAAATGTAATATAGTGGGCTTTCCCCCTCTTGCTTCAGCAATTAATTGAATTAATTTGTTGGTAGATAATGTCTGATCATCTGCAACCTGATAAATTCCTTGTTCAACATTGTCTTGTAATAATCGCTCAATTATAAAACTCAGGTTATTAATGGAGGTAAAAGAGCGTTCATTTTCAAAACTTCCTAGAGGCCATGGTATCCCTTTTTGAACTAATTTATAAAGTAGGTTCAAATTTCCTTTATTACCCGGGCCGTGAATCATACACGGACGAAGAATATAAACCTTTTTATTTTCAGGAAGCTGTTGACTAAGTATGTATTTCTCTGCTTCCAGCTTTGATTTGCCGTAAGCTGTTTTAGGATTCGGTAAATATTCTTCGGTCAATCTTTCTCCGTCTACCGTGTCGGCAACTGCCTTAACGGAACTAAAGAAGATAAATTTAGAAGCATTTGACTCTTTGAAAAGGCCAACTATTTTTTCCGTTAGTCCAACATTAATTGAGAAATAAACTTTCTCATCTGCATTATTCTTTGTGTCATGCGCTTTTCCTGCTAAGTGAATGATTGCATCAATCTTTGTCCAGTCTACTTTAGTGAGATCTTCCCAACTATAATATTCATCATAGGCATGATTCTTTGCTTCTTGAACATCTATGGCAATTAGAGTAGATTTCCAGTCAGCTCTTTTAATTGCCTTTGAAAGATTCGTTCCAACAAAACCGAAGGCTCCGGTGATAAGGATATTCATTTTTTGTTAAATAGTTTCAATTACGAACTTCTTTTACTCCATGGTAGCAAATTCGAGGATAATACCTGAGGATTTTCATGACTCTCTTTGTTTGTTTTCTGGGTTCCGTTAAAATACGGAAAAGCCAAATTAAATTATGTTTAGTGGCCCAGCTGGGGATATCATCAATTTCACCTGAGAAATAGTTTAGCGCAGCTCCAACGCCTAATAATACACCACGGTCTATTAAGGGGACTAGGTTTGACATAAATATTTCTTGTTTCGGGGCACCTAATGACACCCAAATGTATCTCGGTTTTATTGTATTTACCTCATCAGCTATTTTCTTATAATCGAAGTTTTCTACGCTCATGAATGGAAGAGGGATGAAATATAGATTTGAGCCTTCTCCTTTTTTGCTTACTTTCTCCTTTATTTTATTAAATACGTCAAGGGTGTTTCCAATGATACATTGTTTGTCTGGCTCATAAATGAATTTATTAAAGAAAGTAGGGCCATTATATGCTTTTAAGTGTTTTTTATAAATTAAAGAAGCCAATTTGGCAATATAGCTTCCATCACAAGAATTAACAAGTGAATTATTTATCACATTGGATATTTTGTTTTGCGGGGATTTGTGTACTTCTACTAAAGTATTGCTATCAATAAAACAGCAGTATCCTTTCGATTCTAGTGAAGTTTCAACTATCGTTTCTTCTAAACGATCATGATCAAATTGAAGAGGAATGTTAAAGTACTTCTGCATTTTGGAATTTTATATTGCCAATAAGCCAGATCAAGTTATTTATTCAGCTATCGTATCTTTTAATTCAGAAGATAACCAATTTTTTCTAAACTAAAACCTCGCTTTTGTTTTATCTCTTATGTTATATTTGCTTTGTATTTTGATTCACCATAACCCTTTTCCCAGTATTTTTTTCCATAACCATATCCTCTATCTGGAGAACCATTGATGACAATTGCAGCTTGCTCTATTTTGTTAAAACTTACTATTTTGTTAATTTGTTTTACCTGATCTTTGTGGCTCTGGAACATTCGTACAATAAACAAGCTAATGTCTGCAAAGTTGCTGGTTGTTACTGCATCGGGGACAAGCATTAAAGGAGCATTGTCAATTACAATATAGTCATACATCTCCCTGGCCATCTCCAATAGTTGACGCAGCTTATCTTCAACTATTAACTCTGATGGATTTTGTGGCGACGAACCTGCTTGTATAAAATGTAGATTTGGGATAGATGTTGAAAAGATTATTTCATTCATTTCTAAGTCACCTTTAAAATACTCACTTAATCCTTTGTTTTCTTTTATGTTTAAGAATTTGTGAAGGGTTGGTTTGTATAGATCTGCACCAATTAGTAATGTTTTCTTTTTTGATTGGGCCAGGGTTATAGAAAAATTAGAGGAAATGAACGACTTCCCTTCTCCTGGCAGTAAAGAATTAATAGAAATCACTTTTGAACGGGGCGATTCCAGTATCGTACTAATATTCGTTCTTAACCCTCTGAATGATTCCGCAATTCCTGACCGCGGATGTTGTACTACTGGGGTTAATGTCTTATAATTATGTTTGATAATTCCATCTAAAACACGAAGCTCGCTTTTACTTTCTACCTCATCTCTGGATTCTATTTTTGTATTAAAGAAAATAAGAAGTGTAATAAAAATGAGAGGAATACTTAATCCTCCGAAAAGGCCTAATCCAATATTCATAACTAAATTTGGGCCAACTTGTGATGATGATTCCTGCATGGCAGGATCGATAACCTGTACTTCTGGCATTATGGATGCTTTTGCGAGTGAAGCTTCCGATCGTTTTTGTAGTAGGTAAGTATACAATTCATTATTTAAATCAAAATCCCGCTGAATACCAATCATTTGTTTTTCTGTTTGTGGAAGCTTTTTTACTCTTTGTTCTATTGTTTTATAACGGTCTTCTGTACTTGCCAGCATTGCTTCAGTGGCCTGAAGTTGATTTTTTACAGTCTCTTCTAATCCATCTCGAGTAATTTTTATTTCTTTTTCTAAGATCTGAAAACTCGGATTCTTTTCTTTTACACTGTACGACAGAACTTCTCGTTTACTATACAAATCCATCAGCTTTGTTAACATGCCTGATAGGCCGGAGTCATTGATGCCAATAACAGAAGGATTTACCATCTCTGAAATTTTACCTGAATTATCCAAATATTTGAGTAAATCTTTGTAATAATTAATTTGAAGCTGGGTCATATAATTTTCATTCTCAATTTTTTCCAATTTTGCGTAAACAATCTGTGCTTCTTGGCTAAGGTTCATTACCTTGTTATTTTTACGAAAATTGCTAAAATTATCTTCTGCTGTTTTTAACTGAGTTTTTATTCTGGACAGCTGAGAGTCGATGAATTCAAGGGAGCTATTTGAGTTAGAATTTTTGTTTTCTAAACCAAATTGAATAAAAACATCTGTTAGTTCATTGATAAAATCTGCTTCCTTCTGAATATTTTGGTCCTGAATGCTAATAGTAATGATATCAGAGCCTGGATCGTCATATGAGATTACTGTTTTTCCCAAGTATTGATTAGTGAGGGAATTAACGTTGTTAAACAAGAGGTAATAAATATTATTGTTTGTTTCAGCTTTTTTATTTATAGTAAAATTAAAGAATTCATTACTAAATGGTTCTCCAAATTTTGCTGTTTTATTGATTTCAAACTCTTGTAAGTACCCATTTTGAGAGGTCTGTCCTTTTGCCTGTACTTTATATTGTATATTATTTATAGGTTCAATTTTTATTAATGTGTTTTCTACATTAATCGCATTTGGTGGGACAAGCATATCAAAGGGCTCATTGTTATAGAGTTCCTTGTTATATAGAAATTCTTTTTTATACCATGAAATTTTCCAGTCAAGATTATTTAATGCTTTTCTGAACAAAGTATATGATTGAAGAATACCAATTTTGTTTTCAATGTTTGAATTTCTTCCCATCGATTTTATGAAGTCATTTTGGGTTGGCAAAATTGAATTCAATTGCTCATTTTGCTCCTTAACTAAAATGCGGCTTTTAACTTGGTATGTATTTGGCGAATATCTGTACATTAAAAATCCAGATATAACTCCAACTATTCCAAATAGCAAAAATAAGTACCAGTATCTTAAGTATTTTTTTAAGCTGTTAACAGTTGCTTTCTTTTGATAGGAATCAACCTGGTTTATAAGCTCTTCAAATTTTTCCATTCTATTTATGTTGAATTGATTTTACTTTAAATATGCAACAACTGCAATTATTGTGGTAACGGTGGATAATATTATAGAAATAGTAGAATTATTAACATTTCGTCTTTTCAATTTTGTAGGAGGTACATATACAACATCATTAGGTTGAAGATAATATACTTCGGAGTTGTAGATGTCGCTATTGGTTAAATCAACTTTATAACTTTGTACCTTATTATTAATTTTCCTATTTACAACTACATTTTTGAGATCTGCATATAGTGTAATACCTCGTGCAAGACTTATTGCTTCAAGGATGTTTATAGTTCCTTCATAATTATAGTTAGGTCCAGGTGCATTTACTTCTCCTAAAATGTCAATCTTATAATTAAGTAATTTTACTTTAACAGATGGTTCTTTTAAATATTCTTCAGCTTTTGTTTTTATCCTTTTTTCTACTTCATCGATCGTTAGATTTATTACTTTAACTTCTCCAATTATCGGAATGGTAATAAGACCTTGTTCGTTAACCTGGTACCCATTGATATATTGCCCGGCCGGTGTCCCGTACATGTATTGCGTATTTCCGTTCGACGAGTTTCCTCCCATATTGGGATTGAATAGCATGTTGACATTTTGATCCAATGTTAATATATTTACATACAGATTATCATAAATCCTTATAACATGTTTTTTAGGGGGATTTAACGAATTACTAACTTTATTTTGCTTTTGTAGATCTTGCAACATTGTTATATTTTTAGGACTATTACAAGATGTTTGAAAGAAGATTGAAAGGGTTAAAAGATAAAAGATTGCTTTTGTTTTCATTTAATTATAAATTTTTGTTTTCTAAAAGTATAATAACCTGGATCTTATCAGAATAATTATTATTAATGAATAAATGTTTATGTCTTGTAATTTTTTTAATTGAGTCAAATTGTGTCATGAATAATTTTTGTTAACTTATTCTCAAAAGCGTCTAGCATGAAAAGTTTTTCATACTTTTTTCTTCCCGCCACTCCCATGTTTAAACATAATTCAGGATTGTTTATAAGGTATTCTAATTTATCTGCCAAAATATTAATATTTTTTTGTGGAACGAGAAAACCTGTTATTCCATCTTCTACAATGTCCCTGATTCCTCCCTCAAACGTTGATATAATGGCTAATTTATGTTGCATTGCTTCTAAAAGAACTAGTGGAAAGCATTCGTTGGAATAATATGTGGGAAAGGCAAAGATGTTAGCACTATTAAAAGCCTCTGTTTTATCCTCATTGTATTTCTTTCCTAGATATTTAACTTGTTTTTGTAGTGCTAATTCTTTTACTTTTTGCTCGAATTGTTTTGCTGATATATCACCTTCTCCGCCTATAAAAAAGCCTTCAAAAGCAACTTTTCTTTGCTTCAATAAAAACATTGCTTCTAATAAAACAAATACTCCTTTAGACTGAATTAGATTAGAAAGAAAAAGTATTTTAATAGTACCTGTCGGAGTAGTTAAATTATTGACTACAGGAGGAGTAGTGTCAGGGATCCCATTAGGACATATTTGGACTCTCTCTCTGGGAAGGAATTTACAGACATCTTGATATAGATGTTCTGATAGTAGGATTGCATTTGTATTTTTAAATACAAAATGATAGATAAATCTATTTATAAATAATTTTGAACTTATACGTACTCCTTTGTTGTGTAGGTGATAAATTAACTTTACGTTAAAAAGTTTGGCAATTAAAATGAATAAAAAATCTTTATAAAAAGCAGGACCTTTTACTGTTAATGCGATATAGCATAATTGAGGTTTAAAATTAATAATATACTGGAGCTCCTTATATAGTAAAGATAAAATTTTAAAGTATTTGTATATGCTTTTTTTTCCTATCTCAGTAATATCAGAGGAGGTTCCTAAATTGATGAAGCGGCAATCAAAATTTGAATTGATAATTTTACTATCTTTAATAAATTGTCCTACCATTGCGGATCCGTGAACAGGAGGAGGTGTATGTAAGATAAAAAGAATTTTGGGTTTTGTGGTTTTCATGAAAAATGGATTTTGTTCATTAGGCGGCTGCTAATTGAAAATTTCTGGCGAAATTCTTTTATTAATCTTTTGTCCAGTATAATAGTGTCGTCAAAAGAGAATGAAGTTTGCTCGCCTTTATCTAGGATTGTTTGAAAACTAGTTTTTCTTTTTGTATGGGTGGCATCTTTCCCAAATCCAATATTTGTAATCTTTGATGTTGATGGAAATACTGTTAACCTGTTTTGTTTGAATTGGTCATAACACCAACGAATAGCCCATGAGTCGATGTAACCCTTCATTTGAGCTTTTAGCATTCTCGGTAAATCACTCCCTCCTTTCATGAATTTATACTGTTCCAGATAATTGTATTTGAACTTATTATATGATCTTACCTCCCAGTCTATGTCTTGCCATCTGTTGAGCCATGTTGCCCATCCCCAAGAGGATGCTCTATAGCCGAGATAATAATCTTTTGAATAATTCTTTAATGACGGTAAATCAAGGCTATAGCCAGATATTGAATGAATTTTTAAGTTATTTTCATAAAAATATAATGCACTGTTCATATAGTCAAGGAAATTGGGAGTTGTTATCAAATCATCTTCCAAAACTATTATTTTCCCATATTTATGAAGTATATTGGAGACACCGCTGATTATTGAATTTGCTAAACCTTTATTTTCTTCAGACTCAAAAATTGTGATTGATTTAAAACCTGTTTCAGAATAGAGATATTTGCGAATTGCTTCAACTTTTAATTTGGATGCTACATCTTTAGGTCCATCTGAGAAAATAAACAAGTCACTTATGGAAGCTAAAAGGTTCATTTTTAGAGCTTCTAAGGTTTGTCTTGTTTCCTTCAAACGGTTATAGGTAAATAAACAAATTGGGGCAAGCATAGCTTATCTTTTTTGAATTTTAGAATAGATTTTTGGGAAAATGGTTCTTATGTATGCTTTTGCAGCAAAAATGATCCAACGCCAGCCCCAAAATTTCTGACGGAAAATATTATATTCCTTAATGTTTAATCCTTTTGGTGAATAAAGTAATTTTATCCTTTCTTTTAATGGGGTATTAGGGTTACACCATTTTGAGTTTTCCTGGTTGGAAGAACATATTGCAATGTAATGTTTTGTGGTAAAACAAGAATAGCCTTCTTTGGCAGCACGCAGACCATAGTCAAAGTCACCCATTGTATGCGTATAGTCGGAAGATAGAATACCAATTTTTTTATAAATGACTTTAGGGATTAAAACTACATTTCCATTAATGTATTTACATTGTTGTAGTATCCCATTAGGGATGACAGGCCCATTGTCAGTCTTACCTCCATATGAAAATTCATTACTCTCATAAGAAGATTTGCAAGCTCCTGTAATTATTGCATGCGTATCTGTTTTTGATAGTACTTCATTATAACATTCAAAAAGTTCACGAAGGGCAAATCTGGCAAGCATGGTATCGTCATTTAGCCAAAGGAAGAAGTTGTAGTTATTATTTTGAATTGCTGTTGACCAAGCCAGACGCATACCTTGGTTCCAATATAAGTTTCCTGTACCTTGTATAATATTTACTTTTGGAAACCTTTTTTTAACTTCAATACTTGTTCCATCGGTTGAACCATCATCAACGAGAAATACTTTTAATTTGTAATTGACAGGTAAAGTTGAACTAAATAGTGCATTAAGACTAGCAATAGTTTTTTTTCGCCGATTATGGCATGTAAGTAAGACGGCAATATAATTATCCATTAGAAACTAAAATATTTTTTCAATTCGTTATCTGTTAATTGTCTGAAGAATGTTGTGCTCACAAGACCTAATATTAACCAAAAGAAAAAGAAATTTAAATCAAACTGAGTGAACTCTTCAATAAAGGAGAGTGCCCATCGAGAAGCAACTATCAAACCAAGCATTTTTGAAAGCATATTGTTCGATTTCTTTATTGCAGTTAATGAAATATTATAAAGCAATAAGAAATATATTATAACTCCAATAATTCCGTGGTAGAGTAATATATTTAAAATATTAACCTCACAGCGGTATCTTTTCCCTTCCATTGCTCCCCCTATATTATAAAACCAGTCTGAGTGATAACTTCCTGAAGCACTTTTCCCAACTATCCAGTCGGTAGTATTATCCATTGACTTGAAAACTTCTACATAAAGAAAGGTTCTGGTATCGACAGCCATATTCCTCTCTTTCCCTTGACTATTTGTCATCATGTAATCACTTGATGATGACATTCTCGAAAATATATTAAAGGATCCGGTAATTCCTAAAAATAGAAGCAATAATGGACTTGCAAAAATGATGAAGTGAACTATTCTTATCCAGCTGTTCATAAAATACTTTCTAATGAAGAAGATTCCCAGAATTAAAAGCGAGAAAATAATTTTTATGATGTTTGTTCTAAAATCTATAACTACCAGAATAGATGTAGTTGCAACAATCAAAATGAGTATTTTCCATTTGAAATTTAAATAAGGAATAAATACTATAAAAAAAGATACCGGAATCATTATACGAGAGTATAATTCGTGGTTTGTAACGAAACTTAAGGGGATAAGTATAAAACCCAAAAGGAATATATATTTTAAATACAGAAGAAGAATACCCCTTACAAAAAAGGGATTATTCCCGATGTAAAATACTAACGAAATTAATGAAAAGCCTAATGAAGTAAGAAGTAGAAATTTCCAATCCCAATAATCGGATGCTAAAAATCCGCCTCTAATAATATTTACAATATTCCATAGAAGCCATATATTAAAGAATAATTTTATTGAAAAGGGGATATGGTAAGCTTTGATAGATTTTATAATGATGTGAATTATTAGGCATAGAGATAAATAATTTAAGAAAGTTGATATGTATGTTGAAAAACCAACGTTTATTGTTGCGCTCCAGCTTATTAGTCTTAGAGTGTCTGTAACTACAGTTGCAATAATTACAAATATTAATAGTCTGAAATATTTAATGTAGTAATAAGTATTAATGGTGTAGCTATTTTGCATTTTTTGTGATGTGTGATTTTATTTCTTTGTTGAAGAAGTAACTTCCTTATAACTTAAAGAATATGATGTGTTATAAGTTTCCTTGACTTTTAAGGTTGTAATATTAATCAATGTAACTTCTACATTGATTGTAAATTAACATTGTACCGATATTAAGATAAAATTATTATAATGAGTTGTTAATATTGTTTAAAGAAATGAGAGAGTTATATTTTTGTTTCTATTCATAGTCAGTTTTCCATGTAATGTTTTTCTTGATTGTTCGATTGGGAATTCCAACATTTATTGATTTTGCTGGAACATTTTTAGTTACAATAGAGCCCATACCAATAACACTATCATTTTCTATGACAACACCCTTCAGAATCATCACGTGACTTCCTACCCAAACCCTGTCTCCAATCTCTATTGGTTTTTCTGCATTTATCATTTTATTGTTTTGATCTAAGATTGTATGCGTATCACTAGCCCATAACTCAATGTTATCAGAAAACAAACAATTCCTACCTATGTTAATATAATTTTTTTTGCCTATGTTCACTATTCGTATTCCTTCGAAAGAAGTGTTTTCGCCTATTTTAATGGAGCAATTATTCCCTCGCACTATGATAATTGCTTTTGTTAGTTTTATATTGGATTCAAGAATAATTTTATTATTATTTCCTATTATTTCAATGGATGAATTTGATATTCGTGAATTATTCGTAAATATTTCATTATTTTCCCCTTTAATATAGATACGTGTTTTTTCTATCGTTGTTTTTAAGAGTTTTACTTTATTTTGGTTCTGGATTGCCACCGTTACAAAAAAAAAGGTACTGTGGTTAAACGAAATATTGTTGTTTAATAATAGCACAAATTTATTAAAAAGGGCAATTATATTTTTTAAAATATTTTTCATTTGGAATTAATTCTATTGTTTTTGTTATGCCGTATTTATGAATGTTTAGTTCTATAAATTACCAATAGCAGGCACTCTCAACAGTTTGTGCTTTCAAAGGTTTCTCTTTCTCGTTAGGCCTCACCCAATGCTCGTTAAACAGATTTGAATATGGCCAAACTATGTATTCTTCCCAGCGTTTTCCAATTATACCAAATAGTAATTGCGTTGCTCCTGCTAAATGAATAGCTTTTTTTCCCTTTCGTTTTACGTGTGCAGCAAGAGGGAAACCATAAGCACCTGCTCCTATAATACAAATTTCATAATCTGTTTCATCAATCTGTGCCTTCATGTGTTCTAATGCATCAAACCAATCCTTAAATTCTGTTTTTGTTCCTGCAATACTCTGTACGGCTTTTATTGTTTTTAAATCGAAGTCTGGTAATAAATTATTGTCAAATAATAATTCTCGTTTCTTATATTGTCTTTTTATTGTATCGACAAAAGGGTGTACGACCAATACTTTCTTCCCCTCTAGCGCTCGTGTCCAAGGATTTTGTGTGAAAAATGGCTCAAGATCTTCCAATACTACCTGTTTCGTATCTATTAATTGGCTTGATAAAAATTTTTCTTGTTTTAGCCAAGAGCCAAGTAGATCTAATTCTTGCATGTCACTTAGCATCAATTCACAAAATTTTTCAACTTCTTCAATTCTATTTGGAAAAAAACCTGCATTGGTATGTAAACGATGAAGTAATTTTTTATTCCACCATGGCTCTGGAACCTGACCTTTTATAAATGAGTAAAAGGATCCATGCTGTTTTTGTTTTACCCCTAAATAGTTTATAACACAATTCGCCTCGTATGCCCCGAACCTACCAATGAAGCAAGGTTTTTCTTCCATTAAAATATTGTAGATGGTATCGTTTGCATATAATTTGTTTGAGAACATTCTCCAATTACGACCCAAAAAAGATGTTTCAGGGGCAAATGTTAAGTATAATTTACGACTTATTTTCCAGAATAATTTTTTCATTATATACATCACGTTATGCTTTTTGTATTATTCCGTTAAATTTATTTATAAGTTTATTGAATAAATTTCTAATTATAAATAGTTCTAATATCCTAGATAATAGATTATTCCTATTTCCTGTTTGAAAAATGATTTCATATATTAATAGTGTATTGTATATGTTAAAAATGTCAATTATTCTTTTGTGAGATTTAAGTCTTGGAACTACTTCATTCAGAAGAATTTTTTTCGAATCCTGATAGAAGTTCTCTTTTATGAATTTTGAACCTTTGTTTAATCGAGATATGTTATGTTCATGTAGTCTATATGTAACTACAAATTTATTAATAAAATAGAAATGAATTCCTCTCTCAGATGCCTTGATCCATAAAGGTGCATCCTCTATAAACTTATATGTCTCATTATATCCTCCTAATTCTTTAAGTAAAGAACTATTTAGAAAACAGGCTTGTGATGGGATACCTGAACCTGATAAGATTTTTAGAAATTGTTTTTTTTGGGAAAGAGAGTAGAAAGTTTTCTCTTTTTCTTCCTCTAGTTTTTCATCTCTCAAAATATACATCTTGCCAAACAAAATTTTGCACTCTTCATTTTTTCGACAGTAATCAATGAAATCATTTATACAATTCTTAAGAAGAATATCATCGCCAGCAATAAATTTTATCCATTCTCCCTCCGCTTGTGCTAATCCTCTGTTACAATTTGCTGTAGTACCAGTATTAGCTTCTGAAGATATTATTTCAGTTTTTAAAAAGCGTTCTTTATTTTTTGCTATCCATTTTTTACATATTAGCACAGTATTGTCGGAGGAGCTATCATCTGATATAATTAGTTCAATGTTTTTATAGGACTGAGCTTTTGCGCTTTCGAGTGTTTCCAATACGTATTGTGAGGAGTTATAGGTGATAATAATAATGGAAACAAGTGGTTCATCCTTTTTTTGTTCTATCATTTTTATTTATTAACATTATAATAAGAGAGTGAATTTCTTTTAGTTCATTGTTTTTCCTTAGGTAGTTAGAACCTATATAAACAATAACTGCTGTCGTGATTCCTGAAACTATTTTCAAGAGCGACGAATCGATGTAAGAATTGATTATGATAATAGTTAAAGCAGTTAATGCTGTAGTTAGAAATATTGGTGTCATTTCTTTAAGCTGGGCAATAGGGCCATATCCAAATAGTTTTCCTGGCATATAAGCATTAAAAAAGAATGCTATAAGAGCTAAAATTACATTCCCAATAACCATTGCTTTTACGCCAATTGGTATGGTAATAATTAAAACGATTATTGTCAAAGGGATTTTTGCTAAATCCATTTTTAAGAACAAATCAGATCTTCCGGTTGCATTAAGCACGCTAACATTAAGCACGCCAATTGGGCTAAACATACTACCTAAGCACATCCATTGAAGGAGTGGTGCAGCAGGTAGCCACTTCTCTGTTAGTACTACTCTAATAAGGGGATCTGCTAAAATAGCCAACAAAATCATTATAGGGAAAGTAATAAATGCTGCCATTCGAACCAGGCGACTAAGAATAGAAACTATTCTTGTTTTATCATCTTGTATCGATGATAAAATAGGAAATGCAACTTGACTTAATATACTTGTTATTGTTCCTGATGAAACCATTGAGAGTCTTTTGGCCTGAGTATAATAACCTAGCTCTGCTGCAGTATATACTTTTCCTATGGTTATATTATAAATATTTTTTATAATTTCAGAATAAAGTGCAGCAATAAGTAGTTTTGAGCCAAAACCAAAAAGTTTTTTAAATGATTTTTTAGAAAATTGTAAAGAAGGTTTCCATGCACTCAGAAGCCAATACATTATAGTTGACATTATAGATTTTACTATGTTTTGAATTACAAGCGCCCAAACCCCATACCCCAAATAGGCAAGAATAATACCAGCAATACCACTTGCAATGACTGAAATAATGTTGACCTTAGCAATCGTTTTAAAATCTAACTTAATGGTAATTCGTGAGCGTTGTACAATCGATAGGGAATTTATAACAATGTTTAATGTTAAAACTCTTGTTATTATTATAAGTTGTGGTAATTGATAAAAATCAGCAATTAGTGGTGCAGTGAAGAAAAGTATAATGTAGAAAGATGTACTAACTACAAAATTAAAGACAAAAACTGTTGAAAAATCGACATTTGACCTTTCCTGCTTTTGAATTAATCCTGAGCCCATTCCGCTATCTATAAAAACTTGTGAAATAGCAATGAAAACTGAAAGCATTCCAATGAGACCAAAGTCTTCTGGCATCAGAATACGTGCTAGAATAATTCCTATAATAAATTGCCCTCCTTGTACGATAAGTTTTTCGAGGGTATTCCACACAATGCCTTTAGTAGCACTTTCTTTTAATGAGTTAGTCATTAAATGTCTAAATATTTAAATTTCACAATACATTCTTTCATCTTTATAGTTTTCATGTGAATTTTTATGTGTTTATAGCATTAAGGAATTTGTTCCATTGGTTCTCTTTTGAATAGATCTTTTTTAGTTTTTCTCTTGTTTCTCTTGCGATTGAGGCACCTTTGTCCTGTAGTGAGAAAACCTTGTCTATCTGTGTAAATAGTTCTGATGTATTTCGATATGTATAAAGATCGTTATTGGGAATGAAATGCTCTGGATAGATTCCATCTTCACTAATTAGAAAAGCACCACAACCTATACTTTCATAATTTCTCATATTATCTTTGAACAAACCATTATAGTTTGTAAAGGCATTAATTACTATTCTGCTTCTTGCAATTGTTTCATATAATTGTTGTCCATATATTGGAGGGAGTGCATTATCCCTAATAATTTTGCTTGCAACAGGTATCCACTTTGTAAATTTGCGAAATCCTTTGATGTCGATAAGAGGCCTTCTTTTTCCATTGAATTGAAGGTGTAGCTCAAAATTATATCCTTTATGTTTTGACCACTCAGCTAATTCTTGTAGTATTTTGTTTCTTTCAGAAAAGAAGTAGCCTTCGTATTGTCCATAAAATAGTATGTCAATATTTTTTTGTGTCTTTTGCAGGAGTTCCCATGAGGTGGGGAATGCTGGTGGTAGTATGTAGGCATTATAATTGCATTGATTCCAGTATTTTATATATGGTTCAAATAAAGAAAATCGAATGTCATAATTTTCATGAAATGATGGGGCGTTAGTAATTATTGCATCCCAACAAACTTTGATTAGATTTTTTTTGCTCTCTAATCTCTGAATAAAACCACCATCGTAATACGGAGAATGATTATAAAAAACATCTGGTTTGAATTCTTCAATTTGAGCAAGTTTTATTTCATCCAGATTCTTTGTTTTTAACCCATTTTCTTCTGCCCATTTAAATTGTAAAGTTTCATAATCCCAAAGAGTATAAAAAACTTCTTCAGATCTTCCTTCCAGTGCCGGATTCAGAATGTATGTATTGGCATATCCATCTTTTATAATCAAGTCTCTTAATTCATTAAAACTCAGTTTTGATATGACATTTTTGTTTTTTTCTTCAAAATAGACAATGTGTGGGGGATATTTATGAATACATTGATAAACTTTCATAATTTTTGTTATTTGTAATTAGTGTACTAATGATTGAAGGATACGGTTGTCTTTTATCGTATTGTTTTTCTTTATATTCTGAATATTGTTTTTTCCGGGAGGATTAGTTGCGTTCCCATTATTTCTAAGGCTTCTTCTTTATAAGAAATCATAATTCCTCCATGTGGGGTGAAGGTTAACTCGCCAAAATATAATTTATCGTTTATCTCATAAAAATCAACTCTTACATATGGGAATGGTTTGGATAATATGGTTGCAGATAAAATCATATCGTCTAATGTTTTTGGACGAGTAAACTCTTCTTTTCCTTCTTCTTTTAATAAGGATATTCTTTTCCATTGCAGATCGTATGAAGATAACTTTTTTGATTTACTTGTTCTGTCGTAAGCCACCAAAAAGCAATATGGACGTCCATTGAAACAATGAATTTTGTAATCAACAATTGATGTTGCTCCTTTTATTGGTTGTAAATATTTCTCGCAAATTATTTTTGGAGTGATTTTAGAATAGTGCCATTCTCCGTATTCTAAGCCATAAACTGAATTAAGCCAATTATCGAGAGTGTTTTTTGTTTTTTCTATATCTAACAGTGATTTGTTTTTACAGATAATATTATACTGTGCCCCATGATTTGCTTTTAGTACAAATTGATTTGGTAATTTTTCAAAATCAATCTCTTCAATGGAACTATATATATCGTAAAGTTTGTTTAAAATATTCGATAATCCTTTTTCTTCGATATATTCCCTTACCAAATATTTGTCAGTGCATTTTATTATCAGTGGATTATTATAATATAATTTTAACCACATTAGTTTCTCGTTAAAATTTTTGGGATTTCTTAGGTTCAAAATTTTTCCTGTAAGTTTATTATAAATGTACAGTGAAAACAGAATCTTAAAATGTTTAGAAAAAAATACAAGATTTATATTCAATATTTTTCCTAAAATTTTATAAAGTAGCTTATTCATAATGATGACTAACTGAGTTTCTTTTTTGTAAAAGAATTAAAGTGGTTTATTTGTGTAGTTATTATTATTTCTTCTTTTTTAGTTATTATTTGGCTCATTGGCAAACTCAATACCTCCCTATGAATTTTTTCAGTTATTGGAAAAGAAAGATTATTCCATTCAGAGTAAGCTAGCTGTTTATGAGGAGGTATTGGGTAATGAATTAGTGTTTGTATTCCGTGTTGTTCTAAAAACTTTTGTAATTTATCTCTTTCCGGATGCCGGATTACAAAAAGATGCCAAACATGAGATTGGTGATCCTGGATTGTCTCTCCTTTTTCTGCAGGGAGAGAAATATTTTTTTGTTTTATATTGTTACAGAAGAAAGCCGCTATTTCTCTCCTTCGTTGATTGTCTTTGTCCAGTCTTTTTAGTTTTATGCGTAGGGCCGCTGCTTGTATTTCATCTAAACGGGAATTTAATCCTTTATAATTGCATACATACTTTTGCGCAGAGCCATAATTTGCCAATGCTCTGATTGTAGTAGCAAGTTCATCATTATCTGTAGTGACAGCTCCTCCATCTCCTAGTGCTCCAAGGTTTTTGCCTGGATAGAAACTGTGTCCTGCCGCATCCCCCAGAGAACCTGTCCGTTTGTCCTCGTAATAACACCCTGCAGCCTGGGCATTATCTTCAATGAGTTTTAATTGATACTTATTTACCAGATCCTTGATTTCCTTGTTCATGGCATTCTTACCATAAAGGTGTACCAACATTATGGCTTTGGTTTTTGATGTGATTTTCTCTTCTATCTTTCCCGGAGCAATATTATATGTTTTTATATCCGGCTCTACTAATACCGGTTTTAACCGATTGTCGGTAATGGCAAGAATAGAAGCAATATACGTATTGGCAGGGACAATTATTTCATCTCCTTCTGTCATTACTCCCATCGTAATGTAAGCTTTGAGTATTAGTCTCAGAGCATCCAGCCCATTTGCTACTCCTATGCAATGCTTTGTGCCAATGAAATTTGCGTATTCTTCTTCAAAGGCTTTTGTTTCATTGCCAAGAAGATACCATCCTGAGTCAATCGTTTGCTTTATCGCAGTTGATAGTTCCGGTTCAAAACTATCATTTATTGCTTTAATGTCAAGAAATTTTATCATTGCTATAATTTTATTTTCAATAGATCGAGTATTTTCTCTCTTCTTTTGAAATAAGTGTCTTTTTTTAATTTTAGATAATAGTCCAGATGGGTTTCATTTATTAATGTTGGCTGAAAAAGGTTGAGGAAGTAATAGACCGGACGGTTCTTTTTTCTTACGTCCAGGAAACAATATTCTTTTCCTAGCTCCTGAAAAGCATAGTCTATGCTTAAGAACCAGGCTTTTAATGCAATATTATCTTTGTTTCCAGGTAAACATATCCAACTCCCTAACGTGAAACTATCATTTGTAATGTTGTATATTCGAATGGTTCCCCAGTCTGTATTGTTTTCATCTTTAAATATGAAATAGAATTCTTTATTATTTATTTCTAGTTTCTTGTAGTCTCGAATCCAATTTATTTGTGCATGAATATCAGTTGGCGTATGCGAAATATATTTTCCCAGTTTATTATCTGTCCTGATGGCTACTATAAATTCAGCATCTCTTTCTTGAACCAATCTCATTTCCAGCGTATCCGCTTTAATAACATTTTCTTTATGCATAATGTTGGACAGTCTGCTCCCCAGAGGTTCAATCTAATTTAGTTTTTCTTTACCAGAAGATTATCTTGCCAGAAGTACTGACATCCTGTTTTTTTTGATTTTAGTTGAAGATCCAGAACCTCACCTTCTTCTGTTATGTATCCAATTGGTTTTGCCGGATTCCCAATCCATAACTCATAATCAGGAATGTTCTTTGTAACTACAGAGCCTGCTCCGACCATTGCATATCGACCAATCGTTATTCCAGCTAAAATAGTTGCATTTGCACCTATAGAAGCACCTTTTTTTACAATTGTTTGTATGAGTGGTATGTCGTTGTTTTTAGATCGGGGAAAGAGATCGTTTGTGAAAGTTGCATTCGGCCCCACAAAAACATTATCTTCCAAAGTAACACCATCCCAGATTTGAACGCCTGACTTAACGGTAACATTATTGCCTATTGAAACATTGTTCTCAATAAATACATTGCAATTGATGTTGCATTTGTTACCAATTACAGCTCCCGGAAGAATAACACAAAATTGCCATATTTGGGTTTCTTCTCCAATGTTCTTAGATTGTACATCAGAAGTGATATGTATCATTTAATTTAAATTTATTCATGGTTTTACATATAAGCATTTTATGTTTAGGTAGCTTTTGTTGAATCAAATAGTTAAAGGTTACTTAAATTTATATTTCATATAAAAAGGATATGTGCATATTTTGTTCACAAAACATAACAGTATTTTGTATCCAATTTTCCATAGAACACATATTACGAGAATTTATATTCAAAACTCATCTTCGTTGTGATATCGCAACCAATATTTTCTTTGAAACGGCAAAGTCCAATATTGGGTATTGAATTTTCGGAAGAAGGTCCAAGATCTATTATTTTGTAATTTAATTTGTAGTAGTAGTCAAATATTTTGTAAGCAAGAAAATTCATTGTCCGCAGATTTGCATAATTGCGATCATCTCCCCAATAAATAATTTGTACTATTGATTCGGAAACATGATAAACCATTGCAGATGCAACAGGTGTGTCTTCGTTGTGATATAAAAGAAAGAAATCAGCTTCTATAATATTTGTTGTTTCAAAAACCTGTTCCCAGGTCATTCGCATAGGGTATTTTTTAAATTTTTTATGTTCTTCAACTATATCATAGGCTAACTTTTTCTCTTCCAGATCTTCACATTTATGAAATCTAAGATCCTGTTTGAGTGCATTATTTAAGTTATTGCGTGACTTCCTGTCAAGACTTTTCAGATAGTCGTTGTTGAATTTCTCTGTAAAGAAAATATAGTTTAGTTCAATATTTGAAGTCTGAAATCCTTTTCTGTATAAACTGTTTACTTGTTTGGTAATGAAACTTTCGTTATACACAGGTGGAGGGAGTGTTAATTTTACTGATTCCAGGTTTTGAGCTTTCCCCCATTCAACTACTAAATCAATAGCCTCATCCATATATTCAATTGCTATACTTTCTTTGATAAATAAAAAACCGCCGAACGGAGCTGAAAAAGATGAGAGAAAAACATTATCAATAATACCACCGACTAGCCCTAGTCGGAACTTTGTTTCTTTAAATAGCAGATAATGAATTGAATTACATTTGTGCTTATTAATGTTATTGAAATCTCCCATGCCATAAATATGGAAAGGATTGAAAATAACATTATTAAATTCTTTTTTTGTTACTTCAATGATTTCCATTGTGCAAATTGGTTATAGTCTCTTATATAATCTTCTTCGTCGTATTTATGAGATGTTAGCACTAGGCATATTGCTCCTGAAGAGAATTCAAATAGTTCCCTCCATAATCCGGGAACTACTAATAACCCGTAATAAGGTCTGTCTAGTTTTACTATCTTTTTATTGGTTCCATCGTCAAGCAATACTTCAAAACTACCACTTGCAGCTATAATTAGCTGATATAACTCTTTGTGCGCGTGGCCGCCTCTGCTTTCACCTCCAGGTATATCATACAAATAATAAGCTCGTTTTAGAGAAAACGGAACATTCTTATTGGATTCAATAACCGTTATATTTCCTGTGTCGGTATGTGCTTTTCCCAAAACAACTATATTGCTATCGTATACAGTAGAATTATTCATGATTATTTTTTATGAATTGGTTATAGTCTCGAATGTAATCTTCTTCCGCGTATTCTGTTGAACTTAATACCATAGCAAGAGAATTGGTTGAGAAGTTTTGCATTTGCCGCCAAATACCTGATGGGATATAAAGGCCGTAGTATGATCGGTTTAGAGAGTAAACTGTTTTGTTCCTGCCATCGTCTACCATTACATCAAAGCTGCCGGAGAGGGCAACAATCATTTCATGTTGTTTTTTGAATGCGTGTCCTCCTCTGATCTCGCCCCCGGGAACATCATAAATCCAATAGGCCCTCCTTATCTCAAAAGGGAAGTGGTTTTCTTCCTCTATAAATGAAAGGTTGCCTCTGGGATCCTGAATTTTGGGTAATTCGATAATCTTACATTTATTAATTAAAGTCATAATTTGGATATTAATTGGGAAACATTTATTTTCTAAATTTTGTCAAATGTCAGAGCGTTGTTGCTTTTATCTTTTTTCCTGTAGCACTTATATTAAGTGTCTGTTTTATTTCTATAATCTGTGGAACTTTATAGCTGGTAAGTTTTGCAGCACAATATTTTTTTAATGTAACTTCTGTAATGTTGTTTTTGGAATTTTTATTAACAATTACCGTTGCCTTTATTGCTTCTCCTGATATTTTATCGTCAATTGCTTCTATTTGGCAGTCAATTATGTCTGGGAATGAAAGCAGAGTTTCTTCAATTTCTTTGGGGCAAACTCTTTTCCCAAAAACTTTAATTATATCATTCTGCCGGGATGTAAGATAAATGTATCCTTCGTTATCAATTGTACCCATATCACCAGTGTAGAGCCAGTTATCTTTTATGGCGTTTTTTGTAGCACAACTGTCCATGAAATATCCCAGCATGACGTTTTTACCTCTTGCTACAATCTCTCCAATTTCTCCCACTTGTATTTCTTTCGCGGTTTCATTTACAACCTTTAATTCTACTCCCGGAATGGCTTTCCCGATGGAGCCTGGTTTACGGAATAAATCTTTGGGGGGCAAATGTGCTAGGCGCGATGTAGCCTCGGTTTGCCCGTACATTACATGAAAATCTACATCCGGGTAAATGGCCTTGAATTCTTTTATAAACCTGGTATGTAATTTCCCTCCCGCTTGTGTTACGTACTTCAGTGAAGGAAGCTGCATTTTTTTTAAAGATTGTGATTTGCTTAAAAGTATTTGAAAATGGCTTGGAACACCTGCAAGGCCAGTACAATTGTACTTTTGTATATCTTCTAATACTGAATAAATGAAAACAAAGTTGTTGTTCAAAACCATTGAGCCTCCTACTCGTAAATGTGTGTGAAGAAGGGAGAGCCCATAGCTATAGAAAAATGGTAAAACAGTTTCAATTATATCATTCGTACTTAAATGAAGGTATTCTATTATAGAATTGGTATTTGCTATTATGTTATTGTGGCTTAAAATAACGCCTTTGGGGCGACCTGTAGAGCCTGATGTAAATATAATTTGAGCAGGGTTATTTGCATTAAAAGATGTCGGCACTTGAAATAGTTCCCGGTTTGCTATTAAAGTACCATAACTTTCTTCTGTAATAGTTTTTATTGCACTGCTGAATTTTTCTATAAATTTCTTTTCGACGAAGGATAAAGCTACTTCTCCCTTTTTTAATATATAATCAAGGTTTTCTTTTTCAATAACCGGATTAACAGGAATGCACACATTTCCGGAAAGTATAATACCTAAATAGCAAATAATAAAAAAGCTATTGTTGGTACTTGCCAGTAATATATTTTTTTCGCTACCAACCGTTTGAGAAATGTATGATGCCATTTTTGAACTTTGGAGATGGAGCGTTTTAAATGATATCGTTTCTTTATTCCCCAAAATAAAATCTTTCTCCAGATGAGCTGAATTTTCAAATAAATATTCCGTTACATTCATAGGTTTGGTTGAAAAAATAGGTGTTTATTCGTTCGTTTATGGTTATTGATATCGAATGGGGGACATTCTTAAGTATTCGGTGGTTTTTATTTTTCTCTCAAAATTTGTAAAAATGCTTTTTACTTCGTCAGCTGAATAATTCATTTCTATGGCTATTTCTTCTGCTGAGAATTTGTTTTCCCATCCATACCACATTAAATCAAGAACTTCAAATGGCAGTTGGAAAAAGAAATCTTCCTGAGACTGTTCTGCTGAATATGTATCGGTAGTGGGCGTGCGCTGTATTATTTCTTTCGGTATTCCCAGAAACTGGGCCAATTCATAAACTTGTGTTTTATAAAGGTGCCCAATTGGCATAACATCAGCACCACCATCTCCATATTTTACAAAGAAACCCTGCTCTGTTTCATGTTTATTCGGGGTTCCGACTACTGCATAATGGTTTAGTTCTGCATGATAATATAGCACTGACATTCGACTTCTTTGCTTAAAATTTGATGCAGCAACAATTTGTAAATATGCCTTTGGGGGTAAGAGTTTACTTTCTTTTTCTCCATTGGCAAAATATACGGTAACATAAAATACCGGAGGAAGCTTCATGTTTTGTGTGCTTTGTTTTATCTCTATTTTGAATTTGTCCTTTGTCGGATCATATTTGGGTATTACTTTTTTTACAGCTTCATCTCTTCTTGCATAGCACTTAAACCCGTCCAGCGTTTCTGTTATTTCTTCTTCAATTGTTTTTATACTAAATTTTTTCGCCAGCTTCAAAGCCAGATTTTTACTTTCCGGATTAGAATCGTGTTCCGGCATCATTATTCCAATTACTTTATCTGCTCCTAATGCATTTACTGCCAGAGCTAACGTTACTGAAGAGTCAATACCTCCGCTTATTCCAATTACAGCCCCTCTTCTTTTTAAATTATTGAGTATATCGTTTTTTAGTCTTGCTTCAATCTCTAATGCTGTTCTTTTAACATCAGGAAGTTGTATAAGTGCTTTTGAAAAAGTTGTGTTCGGTTTCATTTTCGTTTAGATTCTATATAGTTACAACTGTATTTGTTGAGTTTATAACCTGTTCTTTCTTGAGATACTTAAATTCTTTTATAAATTGTTTAAACAATAATTGTGTTGAAATAATAGCCGTTAAAGCCATACTGTCTGTTTCCGAATATGCTTTTCCTGAATTTATTTTTTCTTTCAAGCGGGAAACAGAAACTGGATTAAAGATGTTTGATTCATTTATTGCTTTGGTTGAAAGTAATTCTTTAACATAATCAGGAGCATCTTTCCCTAAAAAGCTGCTTGTAATAGGAGCTCTGTATGCCTGTTTCGGGCGGTTAAGTATCTCTTTGGGAATCCGGTCTTTCATCATTCTCTTTAGAAGGATTTTTTCTGTCAGTCCTTTTAGTTTAAAATCAGGAGGTAAGGATGCGCAAAATTCAATAACCCTGTGGTCCAGAAATGGGTATCTTCCTTCTACCGAATTTCCCATGGCCATTCTGTCTCCTTGGGAAGACAGCAGGTATCCTGAAAGGAAAGTTGTCATTTCCCAGTATTGTGCTTTGGCTAATGGTTCCAGATTATTAAACCTCTTATCAACTGATTTTAGTAATTTTTCGTAAGGGTTGAAATCTTTAATCTCATCCATAATATCATGGTTAAGATGTCGCATCGTTTTTGATGAGTTATTCCATCTTAACAAATGGGAATAAATGGGCGAATTTGTTTCATTTAATTTGTACCCGAAAAACATTCTTAATGCATTCGGATTTGCATTTTGCAATGATGAAATGTAAGGATAGAGTCTCTTTAAAAGTAACGGACGTAATTTTGATTCGGGCATTTTTGCCCAGAAATTTCTTATTTTATTTTCTTTGAAAATATTATATCCGGCTAATATTTCATCTGCTCCTTCTCCGGTAATAACTACTTTAATGTTGTTCTCTCTTACTTTCTTTGATAGGCTGTACATCGGAGAAGGTGAGGTTCTTAACATCGGAGTCTCGGAATGCCAAATCACTTTTGGGAAATTTTCAGCTACTTCTTTTGACGAGCATTGGAAACTGAGATGACTGGTTCCGAAATAGTTAAATGCTATATTTTGATAATAACTTTCGTCAAATTCTTTCTCTGCAAAACCTATAGAAAATGTTTGCAGTGCTTCTGGCGCTATCTTCTTTATATATGAAGTGGTTACACTGGAATCAAGCCCTCCGCTCAAATAAGCAGCCACAGGAACATCGGCTCTTAATCGTATTCTTACGGCATCTTCAAATAACGTATCAAATTCATTGATGGCATCTTCCATTGTACCGGGAAAGTAATTTTCTTTGTCTGTAAATTTTAGTTGCCAATATTTGTTGATTGATATCTTTCCGTCTTTGTATTTTATGAAATGTCCCGGAGGACACTCGTTTATTCCTTCAAAAATAGTATTTGGCGAAACAGTTGACCAGAATGTAAAAGTTTCAGCGATACCTATTGCCGAGATTTTTCTATTTACTTCCGGGTGTTCAAATATTGCTTTTATTTCCGAACCATAAATAAACATATCCTTGTTGTGGAAATAGAATAATGGTCGTATTCCTACCCTGTCTCTGGCTAAAAACAGTTCTTTCCCTTTTTTATCCCATATGGCAAAAGCAAATTGTCCGTTTAGTTTTGTGAGGAATCCTTCTCCATATTCCTCATATAAATGAACAACTACTTCTGTATCGCTGCTCGTTCTAAAATGATGACCTTTTTTTTCCAGGTCTTTTTTTAATTCTATGTAATTGAAAATTTCACCATTAAAAACAATCCATAAAGTAAAATCTTCATTCGCCATGGGCTGTTGGCCTCCGAAAATATCAATTATGCTTAACCGAACGCTTCCTAAGCCAATATTGTTTTCAATATAAGTACCATTTTCATCAGGTCCTCTGTGGGCAATTCTCGTAAGCATCTTTTGAAGGAGCTCTTGGTTAACCTGTTCATTTTTATTTATAATTCCAACGATGCCGCACATTTGCTTCCTGTTTTACTGGTGGCTACAACTTTTATTACTCATAAAGTTGATAACTGCATTTATCGATTCAAAGTTTTCCTCTACTAATTCATCTTCTTCTACTTCTATTCCATACGTTTCGTTGAGGTAGCTTAAAAGAGAAATGAAACCCAGGGAATCAAAAATGCCTTCTTGAAAAATAAGGGTATCAGCTTTTATTTTTTCTACTTCTGTAAATGAAATTTCTGAGATAAATTCTCTTAGGTTTTCAACCTTTGAAGTTTGGTCGTTCATAGTGGTACTGTAGTGTTTTTGGTTAGATATTTAGATATGGTTCAAGACAATTAATTTTCGACATAGCCGGATAAATTACTGGAGACGCCATCTTCAATTGCCTTGGAGTATATTTTGTTAATTATTCTTTGTGCTGCATTCTCTCCGCTTATAAAAGCTTCATCTGTCATTTCGTTTTCCCAGTCGCCATAACGTCCACAAAATTCAATGTTTATATCATCTAAATATTCATGTATTGTCGACAGGTTTGCTCTTCTCTCAAAATCAAAAATTATATTCGCATAGGGGATTAGTTTTGCTTCTTTATGTACTATTTTGTCTGTTTCTTTTATTAATCCACATTTTTTTAATCCCGAAATTGTTGGTTCAATAAAACTTTCCGCCGGAAGATATAGTGGTTTGTATTTTTCACTAAAATAGATTTCTGCTTGTATGGTACCATGGCCTTTAGGTGAATTATTCGGTGAAAGCATACTCGGAAAGGTCAGTTTTGAGAAGATTATATTGTGGTCATAAAAATAAGTTTGATGCACTTTTGAAATATTTTCCCGGTTAACAGATATATTAATAACTACACAGCTGGTATATGCCAGTTTATTTGCTGCTGTTTTTATTCTTTCCGGAACGCCTAAAATACAGTTTACTAATTCGGGTATTGGCATTGAAGAAATAATGTAGTCATATTTTTCTATTTCTCCATTATCAAATACAACAAGTTTATTTTTAGCATCAATATGTTTTATTTTATGATGAAATTTAATATCTGAATGTGCTAAAATGTTATCTGTAAAACTTAAAAAGCCACCTTGAGAAGGATAATAAGTTTGTGTAATATCGCCTGTGTCTTTTGTTTCTTTGGAAATTGCGCCCAGCAAAACATCTGTAAATGACGGATGGTAAAATTTCTGCTTAATATCCACCAGGTTTATATTTTCTAATGATGTTGTGTGGTATTTCAATGCATATTTTTCAGGGAATGTCTCGGTGAAAGTTTTTCCGAATATACTATACAAAAGCTCTTTAAAATTGCTGGCTAATTTCTCCTGAACTTGATTTGATTCAAAATATTCTTTAATGATTCTTGCAACAATTTCTTTTGGCAGTCCACAAAGATTTACCAAAACAGGATGTTTTATCCAGTGGCCTTTCCAGTAATTATTGATTTTAGCCTGAATTGATTCAACTTTATGGTTAACTGAATGGTGGAATATATTCTGTATTCTTTCGTTTTTTGTAAGGGATAATTGAGGTACCAGATCGAAAACAAATCCATTTTTTGAAAATGAAGCCGCGTTTCCTCCCGGATAACTATTCTTTTCGTAAATAGTGGCCTGGATTTTATTGCAGTAAAAACGGTAAGCTGCACCGGTTCCTGCAAATCCTGCTCCTATGATGATAATTTTTTTCATTAATTCACTAGGATTAAATTGAGTAAAAAATGCTTGTCAGAAATAATCTTTTCTGGTTGCTTGATTTTGTGGTGGTGGTATTCTCAAAACAATCCTGGGATAATTACAGTCAATGGAAAAATACTAAACTGTGATAAATATAGATTAAACGCTTTTATGAAAGGGCTGGTTTACTCATTAACAAGAACACCTGATTTTGGGTGGGGGTTCCTTTTGGGTCTTTGAATTAGTTGTTGATCCTGTTTTTGTGACTCTGTACGGTTTCTGATTGGCTTAACTTCGTCTTTGGAAATGTTAACATGTAAAGATATTCCCATAGAAACCAGCCTTATAAGCAAACGATATTGTCCGCAAACGCGAACGATTTCTCCTTTTAACCCTTTCATGGGGCCAACAAGTACTTCGCAATCTGTTCCTTTTCTAATATTATTGTAATTTACCAGTACTTCTTTCTCTTCTTGGGCTACCATTTTTCTAATGTTTTCTATCTGATGATCTGGAATCGCCTGTGGTTTTCCGGCAAAACTAACATAGTATATAACCCCTGGTATGCTAAGTATATTAAAGAATTCGATGTGGCTTACCTTTATGAAAATATAAGATTTGAACAGCGGTTCTTCTATCCATTTCTTTCTATCACTCCACTTACGTAATGTTTTTTTCAATGGTAAGTAACACTCAATATTCTCTTCTTGAAGCTTCGAAAATATTTTTTTTTCATTGTTTGCCTTGGTATATATGGCATACCATTGGTAAATTGTTTGTTTTGTCATATACAAATTCTTTGAGCAGCTAAATAAGAGGTGTCTTTTGCTTTTATGAAAAAAGCTATGTTTTTTAATAATTGTTTCGCTTCTTTAATTTTGCTTTTAATGCTAAGTTTTCAAGACTTAAATCGGCAAACATCCGTTTTAGTCGTTCATTATCTTCTTTCAATTTGTTTAGTTGTACCATGTCGGTTGGTGAAAGATTACCGTATTTCGCTCTCCAATTATAGAATGTTGCCTGACTGATTCCATATTTGGCAATGATGCTCGGAATGGGACTCCCTTCTTTGTATTCCTGGAGGATCTTGTGAATTTCGGACTCGTTAAATCTTTTTCTTGGCATTTTTCCTTTTTTTGATTGTGTTATTGGTTACTTAATTAGAACTAAACATGATTTATAATATATTATATATGAGGTATTTTGTGTTTGTTTTAGTGTTTGGTGTTCCAGAATTAATCTGTAATTTTTCTAATTGTTTCTTTTCTAAGTGAAAAATGATTTTTAAACCATTAGAAAGGTTTTGTTATTGTCTTTATTATTAGTTGTTTAGGAGTGTTTTTTTATGTCTCTTTTTTGATTCGCGGGCAGGGGTTCCCCATTTGTTACTCACATATTCTCTAGTGGAATGTTGTAACAGCTCCCGATTTTGAAAATCTTTTTTGGTTAAAAGATGGGCGAAAGGTACGACATTAGATATGTTTTTCCAATGTGCGTTTTTGTAATGGCTTTGTGATTTTTTTGTGTTTGGCTTGAGTTTAATTGTTTGTTTATTAGTGTTTTGTATTGGTTTGTTGTTGCCTTCTATATCTGTGGAATACTAAAAAGCAAAATGAGAAAATTCTAAAGAGGGGACATGTGTTCTCATTTTGGGACAAGCGGTAAGTGTGTTTTTTTTTCGTTTTTTTAATCATAAGTTTGGCTTGTTTTTGGGCTGTTTGTTTGTAGTTGTTTCATTATTTGTTGGTTAATCTGTTTCCTGTAATTTGGTTAGTTGAGAAAAAGAATATTTCTGTGTGGGGAATTTTACTGGAGAAGGGATTTCAAGGATGGAATTCTTTTTTATGGTGAATAGTAAGAATCCCATCCATATTTATTTTATAATCTGTTTTTCAATATTTCTTCCACTTCTTTGTAATCAATGTCTGCTTTTTCTCCCAATTTATTTCCTCGTTTATTAAACCTTTCCGTTATTTTATTTATCGTTTCTATCGATAGGTTGTAGTCGGGTAGAGTGGTTGGTACTCCCAATGATTCAAAAAAATCAATCGTTTTTTGAATTGTTTTATCTATCCTTTCATCATCCGTACCTTTATTTATGCCCCAAATACGTTGTCCATATTGCAAAATTTTATTTTTCTTATTTTTTCGCTTTATGTACATCATTCCAGGGAAAACAATAGCCAGTGTTCTTGCGTGGTCTATTCCATGATAAGCTGTTAATTCATGGCCAATCATATGTGTTGCCCAGTCTTGCGGAACTCCGGTAGCAATTAACCCATTAAGAGCCATTGTAGCGCTCCACATGAAATTAGCCGCGGAATCATAATCTTTTCTGTTGGAGAGTACCTTGGGGCCTTCTTCTATCAATGTGGCTAAAATGCTTTCTGCAAAACGATCCTGGATGGGAGAGTTTACATCAAAAGTTAAGTATTGCTCCATCACATGAATAAAAGCATCTACAATTCCATTTGCTACCTGCCGGTCGGGTAATGTAAATACACATTCCGGATCAAGAATTGAGAATTGTGGCAGTACGTGTTGTGAATCAAATGCCAGTTTCTCCTGTGTTTCAACTCTTGAAATTACTGCATTTCCATTCATCTCTGAACCCGTGGCAGGTAGTGTAAGAATGGCTCCAATCGGTAGAGCTTCTTCCACTATTACAGTTTTTCTTTTGGCCATAATATCCCATGGATCGCCTTTCTTATATAGTGTTGCTGCTGCAATAAATTTTGTAGCATCAAGAACAGAACCCCCTCCTACAGATAACAGGAAATCAACTTTCTCTGTTTGTGCAATTTTTACGGCTTTCATGCAAGTTTCATAATGAGGGTTGGGCTCTATTCCCCCAAAATCAATTACCTCCATGTTTTTAAGGGCATCTTTTACCTGGTCATAAACCCCTGTTTTCTTTATACTTCCTCCACCGTATGTAAGAAGTATTTTTGCGTTTTTAGGAATTTCCCGGGAAACTTTAGGTATAGAGCCTTTGCCAAAGATTATTTTTACCGGATTTTTGTATTCAAAATTGTACATATCAATTTATTTTTAAGATTATTGAATAACTTTTATGCTTGTATAACTATTAGTCGTGGTAAAATTATTGTAAAATGAGGGGAAAATCAACAGAAAAGGAACGTAACAGGGATTTTAGAATTTTAATTCCTGAATATGATGATAATCAGATTATCGAGATTCTTAAAAAACGGAATCATTATCAACAGGAGGCCTATGAGTTAGCATTAAACGAGGCAATAAAAAGAGGGATTATTCATACAGAACAGGATTTACTTGGTGAAGATTTCCGTGTAAAACCAATGATTTATAGTTTCTTCCCTTCAATAGACAGGGCTCATCAAATGGACAAAACGAGAAAAAGTATATCAAGAGCACTAATTATTACAGGTATTTTCCCGGTAATTTGGGGATTTATAAGAATGAAAGAAGAACTCAAACTGGAAGGTAGTGTTTTAATTCTAATGGGGATTTTGTGGATTTTTCTGTCGGTGCGTGTTTTTCAGGAAATTAAAAAAAATCTAATTTACTCACTGTTGGCTATATTGGCTTTATCTGCATTATACATAACTAAAATATTTACTGGCCTTAAAGAAATTATATTTATGGATATCTTTATTGTCGCAATTTTTTATGTATTAATTATCTATGGACTTCTTTACCTTCTTCGTTTAAAAAAATAATTATTCCTTTTTCCTTTAACAACCTGTTGCTCTTGGTTATTTACCCATTAATTACATGTGTTCATCGAAAATAGGATGTAGAAGAGTTGTATTGGAATTACATTCACATAAAAATTAATAAGTCAATGAAATACATATATTTTTTTATCCTTTCAGTTTTTAGTATTGGAATTACTCAAACAAGCCTTGCGCAGGATGATGCATGGGAGACTAAAACATACGAGTTAAATGATTTTAGGGATATTTATTTAAAAGGAAGTTATAAGGTTTTTCTTATACAGGGAAAAGAGAATTCGCTGACGGTAAAAGCTTCAGATGGTGATGTTTTTGATTATTTGGAAGTTAATAATAATCGTTCTTCGCTTGGCCTGGAAATAAATAGAGAGCACTTCAACTTTGACAGGGTGAATCTGTATATTACGTTTAGAGAAATTGAACGTATTCAAATAGAAGGTGGAGTGAGGTTGAAAACCAGAGGCTATCTGGATATGGATAATATTCTGGTTAGTGTTTCTGGAGGAGCAAAAATTGAAATGGATATGAAGGCCAGGGATGTGACCATAGGCGGTGAAGGTGGCGTTTTATATGAGCTGGATGGTGTTGCAGATCGTTTAAATGTGCACTTGTATGGAGCAGGGCATGTAAATGCAAGCGAATTAAAAACTAAAGATGTGGATTTTAAGATAGAAGGAGTGGGGACGGGTACCGTTTATGCAACAGAAACCCTACATGCCGAAATAGAAGGTGTGGGTAAAGTCAAATACAAAGGGAATCCAGAAGTAACGAAAAATATAGATGGTCTTGGTTCGGTGAGCCGTGACTAAAACAAATGGAAATATTCATTCCGGCGATCTTCCCGGAATCATTTTAATATAGTTTGGTTTAGGTAAAAAAAAGGTTGCTTTCGTTAGCAGCCTTTTTGCTGATGCAACACAGCACGAATGCAATCATAGCATTAAGGGTTAACTCAGTTTTTCTTATACCATTTCAATAGTATAATGCCGCATATTTATTAACTTTAAGGCATGGGAAAGAAATCAAGACTGGTAATAAAAGAAGGTGTATCGACACTAAAAAATGTATTATCCCGGCAAGTTTCACTAACAGGCGAGAAGCGGGTAAAATGTCTTCTTTATATTCAGGAAGAAAGATTCAGGACGCGTAGGGAACTGGCTTCATACCTGGGGATACACATCCGTACCATGGAAAGATGGTTGAAAACATATCAATCAGAAGGACTGGAATCCATGGTTTCAAATAAACCAAAACCCAAGCCATCAGTACTAATTAGGAAAGAAATCCATGAAGGATTGAAGAGCAGGGTAAATAATGGTTCTAATCCTTTTTTAGGATACTGGGATGCGCAACAATGGGTAAAACAGGAATTTGGAGTAGAGATAAAATATCATACGCTTAGAGGTTATTTGATAAAACACTTTAAAACCAAAGTAAAAAGTCCGAGGAAATCGCATATCAATAAAGATAGTCAGGCTACAGAAGCCTTTTTAAAAACTACCTGATACATTCAACCAGATTAGAATAAGTCTGGATAAAGATAAATACGATTCCATCAACTTGTATTTTCAGGATGAAAGCCGCTTTGGGCTGATGACCCATATCGGGAGCTGTATCGCAGCAGTAGGAGTACGCCCGGTAATTAACTACCAGCACCGTTTTTCAACTACTTACCTGTACGGGAGCTATTCCCCGATAAATGGCGATTCTTTTGTTTGGGAAATAGAGGGGACAACCAGTGAAATTTTTGAAAAATATTTATCTGCATTTTCTACATATAACCCCCGGGAATATAAAATTGTAATTATTGACAATGCCCGCTTTCATTCTGTTAAAGCGTCTAACATTCCCGACAATATTTTTCTTCTCAACATTCCTGCTTACACTCCTGAACTTAACCCATGCGAACAAATCTGGCAATACATCAAAACCAGGTATAAAAATCAATTATTCAACAATATGCTGCAACTTAAAGAATGGCTTTGGAATATAGTCAACACAATGCAGCCAGAAACAATAAAATCGATTACTGGAAACAGGAAATATCTGAAATTATTCAATGCGGCATTTAATAATTAAATTGGTATTATATCCTGCAGGCGAGTTTTTTCAATGTCAAATCTGCTTGATTTTATTGCTTTAAAACAACTGTCAATTTACTACCTGTCTTTATAATTTATTTGAAATTGTTCTGGTTTGTTGAACGATATAATAATCAAAAAATCAGTACCGTTATCTTTTATATTTACCTTAGCTCCTGATATGTAGCACAATTTAGTGCCCATCCGAATGATTTTCTGGTAATGCATAAACATATTAAGCTCCAGGTTATTGAACAGTCACCATGCCTTTACCTCTTTGTTTTTGTGGGAGCGAAATATCTTGAATTTGTTGTGGATACAGATATTTTGGGGTATTGTGTTGTGTTTGAGTTATTTCCATTATTTGTTGTCAGTAAATTATCTGTCGGCCATTAATGAATCAATACATTCTGTTCCAAAGAGCCGGATAAAGCGGCTTCCCAAATCTATCCTTTTCTGTGAGTTGGAATTGCCCCGTTTATTTAACATTTAAAAAAATAACGGAAAAGCTACGCCTTTATAAACCACTCCCAGAGTAAAGATATTTATATCTGTTTGGCTAAATTTCCAATTAGTACAGTCTATGCTGAGTTTTAGGTTTTTTTTACATGGCAGAAAGCAGAATAATTGTTTTGCAACTAAAACAGAATCCAATGCGCAGGAGGTCATAAAATACTTGATGCGCCGTGAGCTTGAAGCAGCTAGTGCCCATGTGTCAAAAGCATTGGTCAGTTTCTCAGCACTTACCGTTTGTATCTCGCACAGGGCAAATACAAACATGGCTATGAGCTTTAACCTGGCTAAATTTATTTTTCCTTGAAATTGGGTATCCATAATTGATTTGAATTGATTACTTTTACTCTCAATGTTGATTTTCTCCATTAGAAAAATGGGTGGTTTTGTTCTTCTAAATTACAGGAATTCAACGTTGTATTCTAATCTTTGACTGGCTTGTTTTTTCTGAAAATCAATTGTTTGTATTTTTATTATGTATAAAAAAAGCATTAAAATAAACTGTTATTTTTGAGTTGTTCTTCGTGTCGTTGAATAAAATAATTTTCGCAAAGGTTCCTTAAACCTATTTTGATTTTTTGAAAGAAAGAAGAAAACAGTAACTACCATTGATTTGAAACAACAAATATTAAATATCACTTATTCAAGAATACATCTTATCTTTTTCTTACTCTTGTTTTCTTTTCCTTGTGAAGGCTTAAATGCCAGAGAAAGGGTGGATGATATGAAAGAGATAGAGAGTACGATTTTTTTTCATGCTAGTAAATACACCTTTTTTAAAGAAAAGTTATCTCTCCGGTTAAGTTTACAGCAATTAGAAAAACGTGCTCAACTTACAGGGATATTGCTTAAGGTTTTTTCAAATGATAAATCGGAGAGAACATTCATCATTGACTGGGAAGAAGATTTTCCAACAATGAATATTTTTATTGTTCACAATGCTGAAATACGGAAATACTCACTTCCTGTGGATAATAGACTTTTTGCTATTCCAACTCCAGTAAAGATCGATATTAATTTTAAAGATGATGAAACAGTCATTAAGATTGGTAGCAAAGAGGTACATATTTATAACCTGCAATTTTCAATTCATAATAGTTATAAATTTGAGATTTTGCCAGATTTGGCTTTCTCAAAAGATTCCAATATGGTACCACAGCTTTCTGTTCAGAAGTTAAGTGTTTTTGTTTCAGAAGGAGAGCCGGCCAATACAACATGGATATGGTTCTTAATTATCATCCTTGTAGATTTTGTTATATTTTTAATTATTCATCTTTATAGAAGAAGGAAAAAGAGACGCGAGGGAAGAATGGCTGATAATATATTGATGCAGCAAACTGAAAATGTAATAAAAATGGCAATGCCCACTAAAAGTGCGATTTTTATTTTTGGCAAATTTCATGTTTATGATAGAAATGGTGAAGATATAACAAAAGGTTTTTCCCCATTGTTAAAAGAGTTGTTATGCTTGCTGATAATTTACTCGAAACGAGGAGGTATCTCTGCTGATAAGTTAAAGGAATTATTATGGGCAGATAAAACAAATGTAAGCGCGAGAAATAACCGGGCAGTATATATTGGCAAACTTAGGACTATTCTTGATAACTTGGGGGCTTGTAAAATCCATAACAAAACTGGTTATTGGATATTAGAGACAACAGATATGTTTATTGATTATTTTGAATATAAAGACATATTACTTAGGGAATCATTAGATAAGAATGAAATAGAGAAGGTGCTTGCTATAACAAATAATGGGAATTTGTTGCCTGCCGCAGACTATCTTTGGATGGATACATTCAAAGATGAAACATCTAATGAAACCATTCAAACAATATTGAATTTTTCAAGTAATTTGAAGATGGAAAGAGAGCCCAGATTGATTTTAAAACTCGCTGATATTATTTTTAGATTTGATTACTTAAATGAAAAAGCTTTGTATTTGAAGTGTAAAGCCTATAATATTCTTGGGCAACATGCAAGTGCTAAAAATTCTTATGATAAGTTTAGTGAGGAATACAAAAGTGTTTATGGGGTGGATTTTAATGTCCGGTTTAAAGATATTGAAGGACTTGCAACCAATCAGGAAAGCTAGCTTACAGATATGTTAGTGACATATTAAATGAATGAGCTTAACTTCATCAATTAAATTATTTTCTATTCGAAAACGTTCAGTGGTATTAGCCCCACATGTCGGTCAGGTTATACCTTGCCTGTCGCAGATTCTTTTCCATCTGTTTTTACAGATATTCATAATCCTGAACAAAACAACTTTTTACATATATGGCAACCAGAAAATAATTTGATAAGGCAATAAAATTACTTTACTTTTAACCATTAAGCTGGTAAAATATCTTTAATCCCATTAAGTGTTTGTTCATCAACAAATAATAGAATGCCATAATTGTTCTTAAAAACTTATTTATTTAAACATTTTATTTGTGCATTAATGTCTTTTATAGCGTTTTGTTAATGTGTTTGTTTAGCTATGAAGAATATTTTTGCCTCTTACTAAATCGGTTCATATTAAGATCTAATTCTGATAAAAGAGCTTGAAGCAGTAAATGTTGTTATAGAAAATGGGATAAATGATTCTATCAATACAGGATAAAAAAGTAGATTTTTTAACTGGTTTCGAATTTATTAATATAAAAATATCCAAATAATTATGATTTATGTCGGTGCATTAATAGCAACTCAATTAATTGTCCTTACTGGAATTTTGTTGTTCAGAAAGTATAACCCACAGGGAGTGCTTTTGGTAATAGGACTGTTTATGATGTCCCTTTCTATGATAGTAGGTATAGGAGATATAAAAATAGATAGTCCTACTGGCTTTATCGCATTCGACTTATTTAAAATAGTTGAAGATACATTTACTTCCAATTTGGTGAATTTGGGTTTCATGTTAATGGCAATCGGAGGTTATGTGGCCTATATGAAACAAATAAAAGCAAGCGAGGCTTTAGTATATGTATCAATGCAACCTCTTTCATTGCTTCGGAAGTATCCGCACATTGCTGCTATCTCTATCATCCCTATCGGACAAATACTTTTTATCTGTATCCCAAGTGCAACCGGATTGGGCTTATTATTAGTAGCATCAGTTATGCCTGTACTTGTTAGTATTGGAGTGAGCCGGTTAACAGCCGTATCTGTAATAATAGCATGTACTGTTTTTGATATGGGACCGAGTTCCGCTAATTCAATTAGGGCTTCTGAATTGGTAGAGTTAAATAGTATAGTATATTTTTTAAAATATCAGCTTCCAATAATAATTCCTTTAACCATAGTATTAATGGTTTTATACTATTTCACAAGTAGGTATTATGATAGAAAGGATGCTGAAAAGAATGGCAAAAAATTAGAAAAGAAGCTTTCGCAGGAGGGGTTTAATATAGATGTCCCACTTAGCTATGCCCTTTTGCCTTTATTACCTATTATACTTCTTATTGTTTTCTCGAAATACTTACAACTGTTTAAGGGGCCTGTTGAATTAGATACAACTACAACAATGATTATTTCGTTGTTCGTAGCTATGGTCTTTGAGTTAGTGAGAACCAAAAATCTTAAAGTCATGTTTGCTGGCCTAAAGTCCTTTTGGGGAGGGATGGGGAACGTATTTGCAAGTGTTGTTGTACTTATTGTTTCTGCAGAAGTATTTTCAAAAGGTTTAATCAGTCTTGGGTTTATCGATGCACTTGTGCAGGGCTCAATGCATTTAGGCCTTTCCAGTACAATTATTGGGATTATTATAGCCATTATCATATTTTTTGCAGCAATGCTTATGGGAAGTGGCAACGCGTCATTCTTTTCATTTGGTCCTTTAATTCCGGGAATTGCCAAAAAGTTTGGAATGACGCCTGTAGAACTTGTATTGCCGATGCAATTATCTGCAAGTATGGGGAGAGCTACCTCTCCTATTGCTGGGGTAATAATTGCTACAGCCGAGATTGCCGGCGTTTCAACCTTTGATTTAGCAAAGCGCAATGCGCTCCCATTGGTTGGGGCTTTAATTTTTATGTTGATATATAACCAAATACTTTTTTAGATATGATTAAACTGATTAAAAATATCCAGCTTATTTCTTCAGAAAAAGAAGAGTTGACTGATGTTCTTATAATGAACGATAAGATTGCTGCCATAGGTCATGATCTTGATGCGGGAAATATTCCTTTGGAAATGTTAGACATGGAAGGGGCGATTGGTTCCCCCGGTTTAATTGATATACATGTTCATACCTCCGGAGGAGGAGGGCAAACCGGGTTCTTCTCTCTTGCTCCTGAAGTAAGGGTTGAAGATTTAATAAAGTGTGGAACAACTAGTGTTGTAGGGCTATTAGGTACAGATGGTTTTGTAAAGCAACTTCCTCAACTATATGCAAAGACACAATCGTTACGCATGAACGGTATTTCTGCATATATGCTTACAGGATTCTATGGCTTACCAACACCAACGCTTACCGACAGCATCGCTAACGACCTTATTTTCATTGATCCTGTGATTGGCTGTAAGATTGCAATTTGCGATGACAGATCTTCTTTCCCTTCGGAGAGAGAGCTAATGCAGATAATTAGTCAAGTTAGGCTTGGCGGTTTTACCTCCGCTAAAAAAGGTGTAATGCATATACATTTGGGGGCATTACCGGAGGGGATGCAGGTACTGATCGATATTGCTAAAAAATACCCTACCCTTATTGAATACATTTCTCCTACGCATACAATTCGTACAGAACATCTGTTTAATCAGGCAATTGAATTTGCCAAAATGGGCGGAATGATTGATATTACAACAGGAGGGACACAGTTTACCAAACCATACAAAGGTGTTCTTATTGCCTTGGAGAAAGGTGTGTCAATTAGCAATATGACTTTTAGTAGTGATGGGAATGGAGGTGTAAGGAAAGTATACCCTAAAACCGGAAATGAAACCTATACGCTTGCGCCACTTCACAAAAATCTTGAACAGGTTATAAAACTGATAAAGGAAGCAGGGGTATCTGCAAAAGATGCTTTTAAGTTAGTTACCGAAAATGCTGCAAAAACTATGAATTTAAAAAATAAAGGGAAAATTGAAATTGGTTATGATGCCGACTTCTGCTTTTTTTCTGATGATTATAAGCTTCATTCGGTTATTTCTCGGGGGAATATTATGATGATGAATGGAATTGCCAAGAAGGGAGCGTTCGAGAGTTAGAATTTATAAAAAGTAGTTTCGTTAAATAAACAAAACTTAGAATGAAAAATCAACTTACTTTATTATCCTTCTTGCTTATATTTTCCCCTTCCATTGCTCAAAAACAGAGCAAAGAAATAACTCAGAAATATTATCCGGAACCAAAGGTAAAATTTACAACTCCTTCTATTTTAATAAAAGAGGAAAGATTTGCCAATTATGACGAAATAATTGATTGGCTAAATAATCTTGTGTCAGACAGTGAGTTTGTTAATCTTGAATATATTGGCAAAGCTCCTTCAGGGAAAAAAATTCCAATCCTCCATTTTTCTAAAAATAATGGCTGTGCAAAAGTCAAGGTTTGGATGCAGGGCGCACTCCATGGAAATGAGCCTGCCGGTGCTGAAGGGTTATTGGCACTTGCTCATTATATTCTTAATACAAGGGAAGGAGAACAGTTTTTAAATAATGTTGATATTACTATTTTGCCAATAGCTAACATTGATGGATATCTAAAGCAGCAACGACGTTCAGGATCCGGGTATGATTTAAATCGAGATCAAACTAAATTTGCAGATCCGGTAAGTATAATTATAAAAAGGGCATTTATCGAATTTTCTCCGGATTTGGCTCTTGACTTTCATGAATTTGGCCCAGAGAAAAAAGTGCTTTCTTCATTAGGAGAAGCGGGGGCTTCTTTTTATCATGATGTTCAGTTTCTACCGTCAGGTTATCCCAATATTCCAGATATTCTTAGGGAAACTTCAACGAATTTTTTTCAGAAAAGGGTCGAAGAAGTACTGGATGTAAATGGGTATTCACATAGCTTTTATGTTTCGGTAGATAATTCAGACAATGGATTTAGATGTTTGAAGGGGGCAATAAACCCGCGATCAAGTGCAACATCGTATGCGCTTTCCAATGCAATATCTATGCTGGTTGAAATCCGTGGAATTGGCTTGGGAAAGACTTCATTCGTAAGACGCACACATGCAGCTTTTCTTATTGCAAAAACTTATTTCGAACAAGCTGCCCTGAACCCACAAAGGATAAAAAATGCAGTTAATCAGGCCAAAATGGAAACACTCCAAGGTGCAAATCCAATTTATATAAAAGGCAAAGCTCTTGAAAAGATACTTTCATACACATTCATCGATCTACAAACAGGTAACCTTTTCGAAAAAGAAATATTAACAGAGGATGGACTTGTTCTTATTCCTGAAATAGAAAGAAGTCGCCCTAACTTTTATATCCTGGAACCCTCCTGCGAAAAGGAAATTGAGATTCTAAGGATTTTGGGTGTAGAAGTAGATACTTTAAAAGTAGATGCATTTTTTGATGTAGTTAGTTATCAGGTTGTTTCATGTGAAGAGAGAGACAAATTGTGGGAAAATATTTACCCGGCAGAAGTGAAATGCGAACTTATTCAGGAAACAAGAAAATTCCTAAAAGGAAGTTTTCTGATTAGTCTTCATCAGGAAAATGCCAATTATGCGGTTTCGGTTTTAGAACCAGAGTCTGATAATGGTTTTGTTACGTTTCGTGTAACAGAAACAAATTTGGGCGAACTGCTAAAAATTCATCGATTATTTTAAACATAAAACAAGAAATTATGGTAAAAATTCTATTAATGCTATTTCTGGTATTTTCATCTTCTATGGCTCTAAATGCACAAATCCAGGGGGTTATAATTGATGCAAATACGAAGGAACCAATTCCCGGAGTGAGTGTTCTTATAAAAGGGACAACAACGGGGGCAGCAACTTCAATTGATGGGAAGTTTTCTATCTCTGCGAAAAAGGGAGATATATTGCAGGTTTCCTTTATTGGGTACAGAACCCGGGAAATTAATTTGGCGAGTACTGAGTTCCTAACGGTTGTATTGGAACCAGATGAGAAGATGGTTGATGAAGTTGTTGTAATTGGGTATGGAACGCAGAAAAAAAGTGTGGTTACCGGCGCCGTTGCCTCAATTAGTAGTGAGGAGTTAAAAGAAAGACCCTATCCTAATATTATTCAAACTTTGCAGGGTGCTGTTGCTGGTATGAATATTTATTTGCGGGGAGCAGATGCCGAAGGTACATCTTCAGTAACAAGGATTCGTGGGGTTAATTCGATTTCTGGTTCCAAAGTTCCACTTATCATTTTAGATGGGGTTCCGTATGATGGTTCATGGAGTGAGCTAAATGTGAATGATATTGAGTCGATAGAAGTATTGAAAGACGCTTCTTCTTCAGCAATTTATGGTGCTCGTGGAGCAAGTGGTGTTATTTTGATACAAACGAAGAGAGGGAAAGGGGAAAAATTAACTGTTTCGTATGATGGATATGTTTCATTTTATAATGCAATTAATATTCCACGGTTAATGGATGGAGAAACTTTTTATAATACAAAAGTAGAAGGAGAAGGAAGCATTTCTGCTACCGAACAGGCATCTTACGAAGCTGGAGAATATACTGATTGGCTGGATTTGGCAATGCAGGATGGAGTTAACCAGCAACATAACATTTCTTTCAGGGGAAGCTCCGGTAAAACAGGTTATTATGTTTCTGCAAATTTGACTGATAATAAAGGTATTGCGCTGAATGATGAGTTTAAGAAGTATTCATTCCGGCTTAACCTCGATCAACAGTTGGGGAAATGGGTTTCGTTCTCAACCCAAAATAGATACGGCTATTATGACAGAGGGGGCAATGCTGCAAGTTTTTCCAGCTCTTTTCTTATGAACCCATTGGGAAAAGCTTATTATGATGATGGAAGTATTCGTTTGCAAACATGGGAGGATAGTAGTTATGCCGACAATCCCTTAAGTTCTTTGAATGAAAAAGATAATGATATAGAGCGTATATTTAACTCGAATAATCGTATTAACATTACTACTCCGGTAAAAGGCCTGTCCTATCAATTGAATACCGGCTATACATATGGTACCAGAATTGAACAGACCTATTGGGGGGAAGATACTTCGGAAGGAGTAAAGTCTAATGGAGAATTGGAGATAGGGAATAAATATGATGAAGATTGGCTAATTGAGAATATTGTATCATTTGAGCGTTCTTTTGAAAAACATTCTTTGTTTATAACAGCGCTGTATTCTGCGCAAAAAAACATGCGAACTTCAAATTCTATAGAAGCTGCAGATTTCCCCAATGATGTAATGACTTACTGGCAACCCAACAAAGCAGGTACTGTAGAAACAGATGCCGGTTATTCTCAAAATCAACACTTGTCTCAAATGGGGCGTATAAATTATAGTTATGATTCTCGTTATATGTCCTCTTTTGTTATTCGAAGAGATGGTTATTCTGCTTTTGGGAAAGATCATAAATATGGAATATTTCCATCAGTTTCATTAGGATGGAATATGGCAAATGAAGCTTTCTTTTTAAGTTCTTCCCTGTCAGATGTTGTTAATACGATGAAACTGAGATTGTCTTGGGGACGTAATGGAAACGAAGGAATTTCTGCATATTCTTCACTGCCTACGTTAGACGGGGTTGAATATTTAGATGATGACTATAATCCGGCCTTTGGTTTCTATGCATCAGCACTTTCTTCTCCCGATTTAGGATGGGAAACCAGTGAATCAATAAACCTGGGGCTTGACTTTGGGTTATTGAGAAATCGAATAAATGGTTCTGTTGATGTTTATTCAAGAAAGACCAAAGACCTTTTGTTGAAACGTACAATTCCTGCGATAAATGGAGCAAGTTCATTACTTCAGAATATTGGAGAGATGAAGGGAAAGGGAATTGAAGTTCAAATCTCGTCTACCAACATAAATCGAGGGAAATTTAGGTGGTCAACAAATTTTAATATTGAAGCCAGCAAAGACGAAATTGTTGATGTCGGATTGTATAATGAGGATGGGAAGCCTATTGACGATACTGCATCTGAATGGTTTATCGGATATAATCCAAATGTGTATTACGATTATGTTTTTGATGGAATTTTTCAGGTAGGAGAAGTTCCTGAAGATGATCCTTTTAATTCACAACCTGGTTATATGAGGTACAAAGACTTGAATGGAGATGGAGATATTGATGCAGAAAATGACAAGAAAGTAATCGGAAGTCTTTATCCTGATTTTACTTTCGGAATGACAAATAGTTTTAGGTATGGACCAATTATTTTGTCTGTTTTTATAAACGGGAATGTTGGAGGAATAGCTCATAATTACCTTTTAGATACACACTCAAACTCCTATCGCCAAAATCAACTGGATAAAGAGTTTTGGAGTGAAGATAATCCAATAAATACATATCCGGCAAATACTGGCGATGGCTCTGTAAATCCTGCTGGAGCTGATTTTTATGAGAAGACTGATTTTCTAAGGATAAAAGATATTACACTGGGGTATAATTTCAAAAAGAGCGTTTTGGAAAAACTTCACCTTAGTAAATTAGAAGTTTATTGCAATGTTCAAAATCTATATACTTTCACTGATTGGTCTGGGCTGGATCCCGAGTTTGTAGATTCATCTTCAAGTCAGAGAGCTAAACCACAGGTTCGTACATTTCTGTTCGGAGTAAAGTTTGACGTAAAATAAAAAGCAAATAAACATGGAAAAATATATAAGAATATTCGTATTGATCATTTTTATAGGGGTTGTAAGTTCTTGCTCTGAAGATTTTCTTAATGAGAATCCGGTAGATGATATGTATGCAGAAAATTTACTGGTTGATTATGACGGCTTTGAAAGCATGAACTATGCACTGCTGGCAATGGTAAGGGGAGAGTATTCACGTTTAGATGATGAATATGTAGATGGTGCCAACTATTCAAGTTTGCCTTTTGCAAAATCGATTTTTTTTAGTGCGGGAGCCGATAATTCCTGGGGGAATAATAGACATTCCAGGGCTGCATTTCTGAGTTATCCCAAAAACATAACTACTATGATTGATAACGATTCGTTTCTTGCATTGTTTGAGTGGTTATATGCTGTAGTTAATACTTCAAATGTAGTAATTACCCGTGCTGAAGATAAAGATGTTGACTGGGGCGGTTCAGATGAAAGAGAAGCTCTGGAAAATAAAAATTATATAATTGCACAGGCAAGGCTTTACAGGGCATGGGCATATCGCCATTTAATCTATTCTTTTGGAGCGGTTCCTTTAAGTACAAAAGAAATTACTGGCTCAAATTATCGTGTTGACTGGGAACGAAACTCAGTCGATGAAATAAGGGAAGTGATGGTAGGAGACCTGCTTTTTGCAATTGATAATTTACCATTACGATTTGAAGATAACAATACAAAGCCAAACCAGGCAGTTGCTCGCCACTATTTGGGGGAAACATACCTGGCAATGGGAGAAGATGAAAAAGCAATGGAAATATTACAGCCATTGGTCGAGTCAAGCGATTTTGGATTGATGACAGAACGATTTGGAAACAATGCAGATGAAGATGGAAATGCATTTACCGATTTATTTGCATCTCCTTTATATACCGAAGGGAATATAGAGGTATTATGGGCTTTCTTAAATTCTGACCCGGATGAGTTGGCGTATGGAACTAAAAAAGTATTTATGAGAAATATGTGGCAAAATTATTATTCGAACTTGTCTGATATATCTGGCCTTGAACATTCTGATTACGAAGGCGAAACAGTAAATCTCTTTTGGTCGCTAAACAATGGAAAAGGGGCAGGACGATGTGCTATTTCTATTGGCGCCTATAGTTTGTATTCCTATGATGATCAGCAGGACAATGACTATCGCTATGATGATAATGCAATGACATGGCATCTTTATTTCTTAAATGAGGATGACGAAATATATGAAGTTACGGATGACGGAGAGAGCTTAATCGAATTGAAAGTTACACGTAAAATGAAGGATGATTCAGACCCTTCTATTAAAAATTATAACTTGCCATCAACAAAAAAATGGAAGTGGGTTGATTCTACTTTTGAACAATCGGATGAAGATGGACAATACAACGATCTTCCCTATTTGCGTTTGGCCGAAACTTATTTCCTTTATGCCGAAGCACTTTTCAAACAAGGAGATTCAGGAGAAGCAGCAGAATGGATTAACAAAATCAGAAGGAGGGCAAATGTTTCTGAGATTTCCGGCTCTGATGTATCTATTGATTTTATTTTGGATGAGAGAAGCCGTGAATTGATAACAGAAGAAAATAGGAGACATACCCTAATTCGTTTAAGCCAGGAAGATGGCGGAGACGAGAGAAGTGCCGCTAATATATTCAAAACAAGGGTACGTGAGTATAACGAGGTTTCAGGTCGGGATGGAAGAGGAATGGATGATGATGTTACTCCAGTACTGTTTCCTATTCCATTATCATTTATTGAATCCAATAGTGGTAATGTAATTGAACAAAACCCTGGTTACTAATTATATATATTCGTCATCTGCTAGTTTACAGATGGCGAATAGTATTACTTTTTTAATGTGATTGAACTGAAAAGAATTACAACAAAAATTGAAAGATGAAGACAATAATTATACCTTTTATATTATCTTTTTTCATAGCATGTAATAATACAAAAGATGAAGAGTCTCGCGATCCTAAAGAGCTGCAATATGAGGTTGAAACTTTTTATTCAGCCTCGCTGCCCTCTCTCGATTCAGTCCGTTTGTATTGTTACTTCCCGGATGGTTACGATACAGATCTTGTATTAACCCAAATAATTATACCTGACAATGGAGATTCTCCGATAAACGCATTAAATGATTGGATTTCAGAAGCAGACAAATATGGGCTGTGTCTGGTTATTCCCGATTTCTTTGCTAAAAGTAAAGAATACAATGAAGATACATATAATAAGCTTCTTGATGTGGTGGATGAAATTCATGACAGGATAATAGAGAAGTATAAATTAGGAAATAATAAATTTAATTTATGTGGTAATGGTGAAGGAGCTAATTTTGTTAATAGTTATTTGTTATTTCATGAGAATTTATCTCTAAACAAGGCAATTATTGCCAATCTGGATTGGACTGAATTATTAGATTTCGACGAATTTGTGGAAAATAATGATCTGGGTGATTCCGATCTGAAAAAATATTTTAATAAAAAAGTGGCTATTTTCTTGACAGATGAGGAAACCTCTTCTTTTGAGAAGGGAACCGATTTCTTCCTTTCGGCCAGAACATACTCTCAAGAAAAAGAAGATGCATTTAACTGGAGTTTAAAATTTTTGTATAATTCTTCATCTGTAGAAGAAAACGAAGTGGTAGCAGTAGCTGATTTCTTGTATGGTCCTTATCAAAATAATCATTTCACAAGAGGGGGAGGTATTGAATTTTTCGATAGTGGTTCCGTATTTGGAAATTGCATTATTCCTGTTTTTTATTACATACCAATGGAAGCATCAGTGGAAGATACTAAAGTGCAATACATATTACACGGTATGGGGAGGAATGGGTATGACTATTTGTGTTCCTGGATTAATAGTGCTGATGAATATAAATTGTTTTTAATAGTTCCTCAATTCTCAAAAGAGGATTTTTCAGAAATGGCATATCAGCAAGGTGGAGTAAGAGATGATGATGGAGATTTTGTGGAAGCAGATAGTACCACTTTTGAATTAATAGAACAGGTATTTACATTCGTAAAAGAAGAAACTCCGGTTAAAGTTGAAAAATATAACATCTTTGGTCACTCTGCAGGTGGACAGTTTGTGCATCGCTTTTTATTATTTCATCCTACTGATAATTTAGGGAGGGCTGTTGCTGCTAACGCCGGATGGTATACGTTCCCAGATAATGAGTCTGATTTCCCTTATGGGATAAGGACTGTCCCGTCAAGGTTGAATGTGAGTACCACTGATTTTTATGCAAAGAACCTTACAATTTTGCTGGGGACTGCAGATACCCTTAGAACCAGTAATCTCAGACAAACTGAAGGAGCTGATTTACAAGGAAAAAACAGGTTGTTGCGAGGCCAAAAATTTTATAATTCCGCAAAAGAAGATGCACGCGTAAAATCTTGTCCATTTAACTGGGATATAGAATTTGTTGAGGGGGTTGGGCATGAATGGGAAGGAATGTCAGAGGGAGCTGCTAAGCTCCTGTATGAATAAGCAGAGCACGTGGTAGATATTTTTCATAAATAACAAGGGGGGGACAGTTTGTTTGAATAGTTTGTGTCGCCTCTTGTTTCCTAACATTTATCTTCAAAAATGTTCTCGGGGATGGGCGAAAAACTAAATACAAAACATCGTAATTAAATATGTAAGAATGATGGAGGCAATTTTAAGATTGAGCGGGGAAATGCGTCTGGAGCATGACCTCTTGGGAGACATGGAAATTCCAGTGGAGTGTTATGGTGGAATTCAAACCATGAGGGCATTGGATAATTTTAATATCAGTCGTTCTAAATTATACCATTATCCACAACTTATTTATGCATTTGCCGATGTAAAAGCTGCTGCTGCTAGAGCGAATTGTGAATTGGGAGAATTACCTCTAAAAATAACAGAGGCTATTGTAGAAGCCTGTGAGGAAATAAAAAGAGGAAAATTGAACACTCATTTTGTGGTCGATTTGGTTCAAGGTGGTGCTGGAACCTCTACAAATATGAATGCTAATGAAGTAATTGCGAATCGTGCTTTGGAAATTCTGGGATATAAAAAGGGTGAATATAAATATTGCCATCCCAATAATCATGTAAATCTTTCTCAGTCAACAAACGACGCCTATCCTACAGCGGTGAAAATTGCACTTTACAGAAGTATCGGTGAGTTAAAAAAATCATTGGAACAGTTGATAAAATCATTTCATGAGAAGGGAAAGGAGTTTTCGAAGATTATTAAAATGGGAAGGACTCAGCTCCAAGATGCTGTTCCAATGACTCTTGGACAGGAATTTGAAGCATTTGCCACTACTTTAAAGGAAGAGATTATTCGTTTGGAACAGAATCGAAAATTATTCCTTGAAGTGAATATGGGGGGAACTGCTATCGGAACCGGAATTAATTCTGACCCGGAATATATTTCAGTTGTTACCCGTCATTTAGCTGCCATTGCCGAGATAAAAGTTACGTCTGCCAGAAATATGATTGAAGCAACCAGCGATACAGGAGTGTTCATTATGAATTCATCTTCGATAAAGCGTTTAGCAGTAAAGCTTTCAAAAATATGTAATGATTTACGTCTGCTTTCTTCAGGACCAAGAACTGGTATTAACGAAATTAATCTTCCTCCCAGGCAACCTGGTTCGTCAATTATGCCAGGTAAAGTAAATCCAGTTATACCTGAGGTGGTGAACCAAGTAGCCTATAAAGTTATTGGTAACGATCTTACTATTACAATGGCTGCTGAAGCCGGACAATTACAATTAAATGCAATGGAGCCCATTATAGTGTATTCACTATTGGAGAACATTGAAATGCTAATAAGAGGGATGAATACGTTAAGAGATAAATGTGTAGAAGGAATAGTAGCAAATAAAGAAAGATGTGAAGATTTGGTATTGAATAGCATTGGTCTTATAACGGCATTAAATCCTTATCTGGGATACGAAAATTCAACAAAAATAGCTACAGAAGCATTAAAAACTGGAGAGCGTGTTTATGATCTTATACTTAATAAAGGGTTATTGGACAAAGCTAAACTTGACGATCTCCTTAAACCCGAAAATATGATTATGCCCAGAAAAATTATGAAAGACTGCTAAGGACATGACAAAAATGTCTCTTTGTGAAACAGTGTCCAGGGGCATAAAACACCATCTGTTTCAGTTTGTAACCATTGTTTGAAATTGCACTGAACTTGCCATTTATTTAGCTGCCAAATTTTCGTAAAAATCAAGTTCATCTGCATTTTCCGGAGGAGAAAACAAAATTTTATCGTCTTCCTGTAAACCCTGTTTAATTAATATTTTTTCTTCATTTTCGGTTCCGGCTACTACCTTCTTTTTGTATACTTTTCCTGCCTTTTTTAGATAAACGAAATCATTTTCATTTTCGGAAAAGAGGCATTGACGTGGAATAGTTAGCACATTTGATACATTTTTTACAACAATATCGTTATTCGTAGTCATGGCTGGTTTTAGTTCCGGATTTGAATCTTTAATTTCAATTCGCACTTTGAAAACCTTGGATTCGAAACCTGAAAGTTCCTGGCCAATATTGGCAATCTTAATTATTTCACCGTTAAATTTTTTATCAGGAAGTGCATCTACTGTTACTTCAGCACTGTCCCCTTCTGCAATTTTGGTAATCTGAATTTCTTCAACATAAGTTTCTGAAACCAGCACCGACATATCGGGTAGGGTAGCAATAGTCGGATTCCATAAGCTAATATAGTCGCCTACACGTAATTTCCTTCCCCCCCAAAGTTTTGCATACATAACCATTCCTGCCTCGGGAGCCTTTATTCGTGCTTCAGAAACAGCCAACTTTAGAAGTGAATCTCTTCGTTGGAATTCCTCATATTTGTCTTCAATTCTTCGTGTTTTGACCTTTAGTTCAAGTTGTTTTAACTGGTAGTCGCGATGCTTCTTGTCCATCTGCCGGACTGTTTTATTGTATTCAACCTTTACCTTTCGTTGATAGGCCGGAGATTCAAATTTTGATTCTTCGAGTTCTACTTCCTTGTATTCGAGATCATATTTAAACTCTTTGAGTTCCTGGCGAAGCTGGGTTAGCTGAATAGCCGAATCGATTTTTGCATCATTAAACTCGGCTCTTCTTTTTTCCAAATCTTCGTTGTTGTTCTGTATTTGCTGTGTAATACTTCCAATATCCAATGTGGCAATCCAGTCTCCTTTTTTTACTTCGGTACCCTCTTGAATCAGTTCTTTTATTTCGTATTCATAAATGCGTAGATCTCTTCTTTTCAATACATCGGGTAAGCTTATAAGTACTGCATTTTTCCCCTGAATTTCTCCTTTTGTGGAAATAATAGATTCAAAATTGTCCTTTTTTACAGTATATATTTTTTCTCCTGATAAACTATTGTTGCTCAATAAAACAACAATAATTATGGCTGCAACAGCGAGTGCTGCTCCAATAATAATACCTTTCTTCTTGATTGACATAGGTTGTTTTTACTGATTGTTGACAATTTGATCAAAATCTTCCGACAAGGTTATTTCTTTTTCGAAATCAAAAAGAGTAAGCTGCCGAATTGTGTAATAATAGTTCCAGTAGGATCTTAATGCATTTATGTATGCCCTTCTGGCTGTTTCCTGATCATTACGGGCAAGGTTGAGTTTGGTTACATCTACTTTCCCGATTAAAAATCGTTGTTGCGTAACATCATACCCCATCTGAGCTACTGTATCGGCCTTTGCCCGGCTTTGCACCTGTGCTCCCTGAATGTTAAACTCCATTACATTCATAACAATGTTTTGCTCGAAGTCAACCTTTTCCTGGTTTATGCTTATTCTAACTACTTCCCGGTTTGATTGAGCCATTGCCAATTGCCCTTTTCTTCGGCCCCAGTCAAGTATTGGTACATTTACTCCAACTCTGAAGCGCTGCCTGTCAAGCGGATTTTTATATACCAAGTCAAGCGATTCTGCATTCTGGTTTAATCCGTATAATGCATATAAATCGCCACTGATGCCACTTTCTGATTTTGCCTGATTTACTCTTCTGTCCTCTTCTAACAGGCGTTGTTCCTGGTTGAGTATCTCCGGATTATTCTGAAAAGCTAATTTTATTGCTTTTTGTGGCTCAATTTCCAGATTAGGAAGATTAACAGGAATAGCGCATTCAATTTTTGTATCCTTATCGTATCCCAGAAATGAATTTAATTCGGCACGGGCGCGCTCCAATCCAAGATTGGCGCGGGTGAGGTCAAGTTCTGAATTCATGTAATTTAGCTCCAGGTTAAGTAGTTCGTCCTGAGTTACTGTTCCTACCTGGAATCTTCCGGTTCCTATTTTGTAAAGAGTATCAGCATTAGACATGTTGGTCTCTGCAATATTTACCTCTATCTGGGCATCAACCAGATCAAAAAACAGACGATTCGCTTTTATTGCCAGTTCTTCTTTTTCCTGGATATATTCTTTTTTTGCCTGTTCAAATTTGAGCGGTTCTATTTTTGCTGTCCATTTTAGGCTGTTGTATCCGTTTAACGATTGCGAATAACCAATGCTGAAGGGTGTTGATGAATAGGAAGATAGTCGGTCGTTTCCCAGTTTTTGGGTCAAATTAAGTTCCGACTGGGCAAAAATACGCCCGCCGGTTAATCCCACGTTTTGGCTAAGAAGAAGGGCAATTTCAGAGCTAAGATCTTCTCTCGATTTGTACTCGTCACGGTTTTCATCGTAGTTATATACCTTTTGCATGGAACGGTTATAATCAAGTGCAGTAGCTTCCACGCTAAGAGTAGGTAGCCTTTCGGCCTTAAAATAACGATACTCCCAGTAACTAGCCAGGTACATGTTCTTGTTTCTGAAAGCATCCAGCGATTGTTGTGAAGCAATGTTAATTACATTGTCGAGAGTGAGCATTTTTTTCTCCTGGGCATTTGCGCCTAGAACAATAAGCGTAATAAGCAGAAATAAGTTATGTTTTATCTTCATGGTTTTTTTATTAATAGCGTAATGAGTTAACCGGATCCTGGTCGGAAGCGCGTTTGGCAGGGAGGTAGCCAAATGTCATTCCGATAATTACAGACACCCCAAATGATATGACAATGGAAAAAACAGAGATGAGTGTTTTTATGTCAAACATGGCAGTAATAACTTTCGATAATACAACTCCCAGTACAATTCCAATAATTCCACCAGAAACACTAATTAATGTTGATTCCGAAAGGAACTGAACAACAATATCTTTTCTGGAGGCTCCAATGGCCTGGCGAACGCCAATTTCACGGATTCGCTCCATAACTGAAGCCAGCATAATATTCATGATTCCTATTCCTCCAACAATGAGCGATATTCCCGCAATTACGCCCAGTACAATATTGAAAATGTTTTTTGTGCGTTGTTGTTGTTTTAGTAAAAGTTCCGGAATAGTTACTTCAAAATCGTACAATTCGTTATGTCGCCTCAGTAACATGCGTTTAATAACATCGGCAGTGGAATTCAGGTATTCTGTTTCGTTTACCTGAACAATAATTTTGTCCAGTTGATTAAGGTTCTCTTTGGGGTTTTTATTGTCGCGAGATGCAGCCAGTTCCTGTATCTCATCAGCTCTGAGCAGCGAGCGGTTCTTAAAACGTAAAAGCATGGTTGTGGCAGGTATGAAAATTTTATTGTCGGTGCTGCTAATCCCAAGTTCATCAGATGCTGAAGCTGTAAAATCGCGTCTTTCAATAACGCCGATAACTTTTAGCCATACTTGCCCGCATTTTATATAATTGCCAATGGCTTCCTCGTGATTGAAAAAAACATTGTTAATATTGTCGCCAATAATACAAACAGGAAATCCATCTTCCATTTGGTTTTCGGTAAATAACTCTCCTCGTTGAAGTGAGATGTTGAATAGATCGAAATAATTGTTGTTTGTACCTTCAAGTACAATTGGCTTGCTTTTGCCATTTAAAATAGCTGAGTAGTTAAATGTAATTAATGGGCATACTTTACTAACGCTGGGAATGACCTCTTTTATTGAATTTGCATCCAGAAGCGTCAGTCCTTTTGAGTACTTTTTATTGCTAATTTGTTCTTCGTCTTCGCTTGTTGCCTCTTCCTCGGTACTTACTACATTTTCAGAAGGGGAGATGATGATATTGTTTACCCCAACCATTTTTATCTGTTCCAGGATTTCTTGTTCTGCCCCGTTGCCAATGGCCAGCATGCTAATAACTGCCGCAACGCCAAAAATGATACCCAGGGCAGTAAGAAACGATTTTATGCGGTTTGCGAATATTGCCTCAACACCGCTGGCAATATCGTATTTATATCGTTCAAAAACTCCTTTCATTATAATTGGTATTAGAATATTGATTTGTTTTTCAGAAAATTAGGGTGTGTATGTGTACATACATGAAAATATGGTAATGGTTTACGATTTGGTTTGTGAAAATATTCCTTAGCCAATAATGACCATTCCGCCACCAGAACCTGAATTGCTTTTATTCCCTTGTTTATATGGTTGTTTTTTGGACTCTTCAATTGCCTGTTGGGCTTCTTCTTCTTCCTTCTCTTTCCTTGCTTTTATTTTTTCGTACAAATCCATTCCTTCAATAGTCAAATCTTTTTCATTATCAGGACGGGTAAGTAGTAATTGGTCGCCTTCTTTTAGTCCTTCATTTACGAGAATGAAGTTTTCATTTTGATCGCCAAGATCAACTACTTGTTTAACAATATTGTTTTTTTTGTTGAGGAAAACATATTGTAAAGAATCATTTGTAAAAACAGCTTCAGAAGGTATAAACAAAGTATCGGCAAAGATGCCTGTTTGAATAATATTGCTTGTAGTCATTGCTGGTTTTAAATCATCAACCTCTCCAAAGACCCGTACTTTTACTTCAAAAACCTTAGCGTCGCTTTTGGGCATAGCTTCCCCGATGTTTGCTACAGACACAACTTCTCCTTCCAGTTCTTTTTCAGGCATGGCATCAATTCCCAATTTTACCTTTTGCCCTGCTTTTACTTTCGAAATATCAATTTCATTTACATAAGTTGTGGAAAGCATAGATGATAAGTCGGGCAGAGTAGCTATGATTGGACTCCAGGGACTAACAGATGAACCTACTTTTATTTTTTCCCGCATGCGATCTTTTCCATAAATAACCATACCTGATTTTGGTGCTTTTATCTTCAGCGATTCATAAACACCAAGTAGTTTGTCAACCCTGCTCTGGCTCTGGCGCATTTCAATTTTAGCACGTTCTACTTTTGATTCAGCCTGGCGTTTTTTTAATTCATAACCTTTTATTTCTTGTTGCAGCTTTCTTTTGGATTTGTCCAGATCCATTTCTGCCTTCCGGATAACAGAAGGCGACTCGTATATCGATTCATCAAGAATGATCTGCATTTCCTCTACTTCTTCTTTGGCATTGGTGATTAAGTCGCGGTTATTGCTGAGGGTTAAATTTGAATCCATTTTAGCATCTTCAAAACTGTTAAGTGCAGTTTCCAGTTCTTCTCTTGCAGTGGTTAGAACTTCTTCAACTGCTTTATGATCGAGTGATGCCACATATTCCCCTGAGTCGACTACTGTTCCTTCTTCAACCAAATCGGTAATTTTTATTTCATAAATTCGAATGTCTCTTTCCCTTAGATTCGTGGGGATAACAATGTTTTCAGAATTTTGTGCTTCTAACTGGCCACTTGAATAAACCAATATTTCGAACGGGCCACGCTGTACCTCTGAACGGAGATAAACATTTTCGCTTTTTGTACCAGAAAGAAACACGAAAGCCGAAACAGAAATGACAACGAGAATGATTAGTGTAATCAGTAATTTTTTTCTCATGGTAGGTTGTTAATTTAGATTCATCAGAGTAAGGTATGTTTGATTCAAAAGTTTACAAAAATTGTGCCTTAAAAGGATATTTTTTTATCTATATTAAATAAACGTTTGTTAGAATATTGAATTTTTTAAAAATGTAGATTAAAATTAAAAAAATATCCGGCAATTCATCACATTATGTTGAATTGCCGGATACTTATAACATTTTTTAAGTTAATTGTACCGAAATATACTTTCTGTTAAGTTATTGTGGAGAGGCTTGGGGCTTCAAGTCTTTTTCAGTTAAAAGTAAGTTTCTTTTGAGATCTTCATGTCTTGATATGCCCTGTTTCTTTACGTTGAAACTATAAGGAAATTCCGCTTTTTTTAATGCCTGGACAGGAATTCCTGTGATATCTTCAAGGGCTTTTTGCAGAAGAGGTTCATCTGTTTCTCCCAACGGAGCAAATGGTATATTTGCTGCTGAATATTCATTTACATAAAAATCGGGAACAAGTCCATCTTTAAAGTCAGTAACACCTAATGCGTTTGAATATTTTGCTATAATTGGTTGAATGCCCCAGTTGGCAATATCGCTTGTATAAGAACTGTTTGTATAAATTGAATCAGGTGTAAAAAACAGTGCTGCAGTATATTTTCCATAGGTTGTGTCTCCAACAGTAACAACATCCATATACGCATCTAGTCCGGTAATGGACAGTTCTGACGCAGAAGCCGTACCGTGTCCGGTTAAAAAATAGACTTTATTTAATCCGAGTTTTACCGGTGGAGTATCGTCGCTTTCATCAAGAAAATACCAGGTCGTATTCCAGTAATCGCTAAGCTGGTTATTAAATTCCAAAGTTACAAGAGTGGAATTATGATCGACACCCGATGGAGCAATGGAGCTGCACAAATACTGGGCAGCAGCTATATATCCGCCCGGATTATAGCGTAAGTCAACAACCAGATCTGTAATACTATTTTCTTTGAAATATTGAAAGGCATCATGCAAACTTGTGCTGTTGTATGAAGGGATAAATTGAGTATAACATAAATAACCAACTTTGTGGCTGTCTTTGTCTATGGTTTTATACATTAATACCGGATCCATTGTTAAGTTCTCTGCAGTCATTGAAATATCATTGCCCAAAGAAATTCCAGAGGAGGAGTAAACTCCTTTTGTGATAGTTATTGTCTCTGCATCCCATAATTTTCCCAAATTCGATTTAGTTATTTCTTCCCCGTCAATCATTACAATGAAATCGCCTCTCATTAAACCTGCTCTTTCTGCAGGACTATTAGGATATACATATTCTATGATTGCAAAGTAGGTATCGCTGTTTGAAAAATCGCCCAGAGATAATGAATACCCGAAAGTTTTTTCGATACCATGTGAGCTGTCATCTGTTTTTTTAGCGTCATCAGTAATGTACGACCACTTATCGTCTTTATAAAGCAACTTGTTATAAAACTTAGCGGGATCTGTTTCGTAACGGATATCAATATCTGGCATTTCATCGTACCATAAATAGTAGAGATCCATTACATCTTGTATAAATTTATTTACTTTTTGCGTCTCCTCTGAAGCTTGAATGTCTTCGTCATCTGGTCCGGGAAGTGGTTTATCCTTACAGCTCATCATAATTACTGTTGCCAGAGACAACAGTAATACTACCTTGCTCCACATTTTCATTTTCAAATATTATTATTCATTATTGTATACTGAACGTTTGCTGTGTTCAATGGTTTATTATTTCCTTCTTTTCTTCTTTAGGATATTCAATTCGTATGTGATAAATGTTTATCAACTTTTGTAATAACGTTGCTTTTATAATTTTAATATCACTAAATGTTAGTTTTGATTGCTCCAGTTGTTTATCATTAATTTTCTGGTCAATCATATTGTTAATTAATTCCTGTAGATTTTCAATGTTTTTTTCTTTTAAACTACGCGAAGCTGCTTCAATACCATCAACCAGCATTACTACTGTTGCTTCTTTTGAGCGGGGCAAAGGCCCCGGATATATAAAAGCACTTTCATCAATTTTTTCTTCCGGGTTTTCCTGCTGATGTTTTAAATAGAAATATTTTGCTTTGGTTGTCCCGTGATGCGTGGCAATAAACTCAATAAGAGATTCAGGGAGTTTGTGTTTTTTTGCCATTTTTACACCATTCTTTACATGGTCTATAATTACCTCGGCACTCTTCTTGAAATTCATATTGTCGTGAGGGTTCATTCCTACTGCCTGGTTTTCAATAAAAAAGTTAGGTTGGGCAATCTTTCCTATGTCATGGTACAAAGCGCCGGCTCTTACCAGGAATGGATTTCCGCCTATTTTTAGAATTACTTCTTCAGCCAGGTTAGCAATTTGCATTGAATGCTGAAACGTTCCGGGAGCCTCTTCTGCCAATTTTCGTAAAAGAGGTTGATTGCTGTCCGAAAGTTCAATGAGCGTAACATCGGATACAAAACCAAAGATTTTCTCGAAAATATAAACCAGCGGGTAAACCAAAAGAATCAATAAACTGCTAAGTGCAAACCATTCCAGCATTTTAAAGTTGGTTGAAATAATTGCTCCTTCATGTATGAGACTTAACCCGGTGTATAGCAAAGCATATGTTGAAAATACCCAAAGTGTGGCGAGAACCAGATGGACCCTGCGGTGCATTTTATTTAAACTAAAAACGGCAACGATTCCTGCTGATACCTGTAGTAAAATAAATTCGTAATTATTTGGTGCGTAAAAACCAATCAGCAGCGTAGACATAATAAGAGTGAAAATGGCAGTTCTGGAATCGAAGAATGTTCGAACTACAATTGGAAAAATAGCCAGCGGTACTAAATAAATGTTCAGGTTGGGGAAGGAATTGATAAAGCTGGCAACGAAAACCATGCCTACCATAAAAATCATTAGAAACAGTAGTTTGGAAAACTGGTTCAGAATATCCCGACGGTAAATGTACAGGAAAGTAAAGATGAGCCCCATTAAAACAAGTATCAGAATAATCTTTCCAGATGAAACCAGGTAACGGTTAACCTCCTGGCCTCGTTCTTTTTCAAAACTGTCTTTCAGCGATTCAAGTATTTGGTATTTATTATTGTCAACAATTTCTCCTTGGAGTATGATTCGTTCGCCCGTTTGAATCATTCCACGAGTAGTCGAAATTCCATCAGTTGCCTCGTTTAAGGCCTTTTGTGTTGTTTCTTCATCAAAAGCTAAGTTTGAAGTAATATATTTCTCCGGCGAGACTTTTGATAACCAGTTTCTTAATCGCGGATGGTTTGATTTCAACTGATGCAATGTTGTATTTAGTTCGTTATACGAAGTTTTTTCAGAGTGTATGCTGGCAATCTCCGTTCGGGTTACGCTTGTTCCGGTTCTTTTAAGTAATTCTGCTTTGTTATTAAGTGCCTCGTAAGTGTCGGGTGAACGTTGCAATACGCCACTGGCATAAATTTCTTCAAGCTTTTGTTTTAGCTGATTGAATGCAGTTATCTTCTCTTCACGGGTAGAATCAGATTCAATATTCAAATCTGCTTTGAGTTTATTTATTTCTTCTGCAACAATGGTTGTGTCGTATGTAAAATAGGGGACAATGGCTTGTTGCTGTTGCAATTTTTCTGCTTCCAGTTCGGTTGGTGATTTTAAAATGGCAAAATCAAAAGGCGCTACAAGGTTTTCATGCCTCCAGGGAAATCCTTTTTGGTATTCATATTTGAACTTGGGCTCACCGGGTAAAATGAGATAAAGTAAAAATGCCGATACCAGAAATACCAGTGCCCAATAGATGATACGTGTATATCCTTTAATTTTTTCGTAAAATTTACTCATAATGATGTGCAATTAAACCAAACATTTCGAAATATAGGAACAAACCAACATTATTTTTATTCCGTAACTAAAAAAAATCAAATTGCCTACAGTGTCGTTTATCTGGCACCATTTTTTTTCATAGTTTTGTGCATATATGTGTAACGCCAACACAAGTCTTTTTGGTCTAATAAAAGTAAGAAATAATTTTTTTAATGAATTACGGAATTTCCAGTCTTAGTATTATTCCTGTCAGAAAAGAGCCTTCTGAAAGAAGTGAAATGGTAACGCAGGTTCTGTATGGTGAACATTTTGAAGTTTACGAACAAATGGTTGGTTGGAGTAATGTTAAACTGGCATACGACGGATATGAAGGATGGGTTGACAGTAAAATGATTACGCCGGTTTCAATGCGTATGTTAAAAAAGCTGGAGCACAATCCGAAAGCAGTTTCTGCAGATATCTTTTCCATTATTCCCGTGAACGATGAGCAAAACCTGATGTTGGTGGCTGGTAGTACTTTGCCGGTATGGCGGCCTTACCTGAGAGAGTTTTCTGTTGATAAGGAGACATTTAAACTGAAAGGTGAAGTTTTTTACGGAAAGCTAAAGGAGCCTCGGAAAGTGGCTATATCGCAGGCCCTAAAATACTTTAATGCGCCTTATTTATGGGGAGGGAGATCGCCGTTTGGAATTGATTGCAGCGGATTTACTCAAGTTATTTATAAAATGATTGGTATTTGTATTCCGCGCGATGCAAGTGAACAGGTTAAAATTGGGACTGCGCTTAGTTTTGTAGATGAGGCAAAACCCGGCGACCTGGCTTTCTTTGACGATGAGGAGGGGAATATTGTACATGTCGGTATTATCTGGAAACGGAATAAAATAATTCATGCATCAGGGAAGGTTCGTATTGATAATGTAGACCAATTTGGAATCTTTAACGCAGATTTGAAACGTTATACCCATAAAATGCGTGTAATGAAAAATATAATTGGTACGGATGGAACGAGTTGAAATGCTCATATATATTATCTTTTTTGTTGCTGTTCTTTACCTGATTATAAAACACTGGCGAACTGGTAGAAAAAAATAGCAGATACAAGCTGTTGCTGAAATGGATGGATTTGATATTTCTGTAATAGCTTGGGTAGAAATTAGGATTCGGTTAATAAATAACCAACATTTTATGTATTCATATAAATATCCGCGGGCATCGTTAACGGTTGATGCAATTGTTTATGTAAAAGAGGAAAACAAAACGTTTGTTTTGCTTATTCAACGGGGGCACGAGCCTTTTAAAGGAAAGTGGGCGTTACCGGGAGGTTTTATTGAAATGGATGAAACCTTGAAACAAGCATGTAAAAGAGAATTGTTTGAGGAAACCGGGTTGAAAATGGAAGAACTTACCCAGTTTAGAACGTATGATGCCGTAGACAGAGACCCGCGGGGACGCACTATTTCAGTTATTCATACAGCCGAATTAGAGGCTAAACAATTGGTAAAAGGAGGTGATGATGCTGCACGCGCAGAGTGGTTGCCTTTAGATAATCTACCCGAGCTCGCTTTCGACCATCGACAAATTTTGCAGGAGTTCTTCGTTAATCCGAATTTGTAATCTTCATACTTGTTTTTAACGATTTTGTGAATGTTGACAGAGGGATATTATTTTCTTCATACATCTCAATTTCGTATTTTATTCATGCAAAGCATTGGCAGGGATATTTTATATGAATATTTTTGATAAATAGTTGAGCTGTACCTTAATTGTTCTTGGAATTATATTTGGTAAGCTTTTCTTCTGATTCGCTAATTTTTATTTGTATTTTTTCACCCCGAACGAATCTTGTTTATCTTTGTTCCTCTTTTGAAAAAATAAAAGCATGCACGAAATTTTGTTTTGGGTTATAATAGCCATCCTTGTTATTGATTTCCTGTTTGAAAAATACCTCGATTATTTGAATACTACCACAATGAGTGAAACTTTGCCTGATGCGGTAAAAGGTATTTACGATGAGGAGAAGTATAAAAAACAGCAAGCTTATCAACGAGAGAATAATCGTTTTGGGATGATTTCGGGGAGCGTTAGTTTTGTGGCTACATTATTAATGTTTTTACTTTTGGGTTTTGCTTTTGTAAATAACATTGCCTGGGGATTAACAGAAAATGCCATTGTAGCAGCGCTTATTTTCTTCGGTATTATTATGGTTGCGTCCGAACTTTTAGGAATTCCTTTTGAAGTGTATGACACGTTTAAAATTGAAGAAAAATATGGATTTAATAAAACCACTCCAAAGACTTTTATCCTCGACAAAATAAAAGGTGGCCTGGTTGGTGCAATATTAGGTGGAGGCTTGTTAGCGCTTATTATTTTTATTTATCAGAAAACACAAAACATGTTTTGGATTTATGCATGGATTGTTGTGGCAGTATTTTCCATTTTTATGGCCATGTTTTATTCCAACCTTATTGTTCCTCTTTTCAATAAACAAACACCTCTGGAAGAAGGTGAATTGCGCAATGCAATACAGAAGTTTGCTACTAAAGTGGGATTTAAACTGGATAATATTTTTGTTATTGATGGCTCGAAACGCTCAACCAAAGCCAATGCATATTTTACAGGGCTGGGAGCAAAGAAGCGAATTGTGTTATACGATACATTAATAAAGGACATGGAAATTGACGAGCTGGTAGCTGTTCTAGCTCACGAAATAGGACACTATAAAAAGAAGCATGTTATTCAGGGATTATTGTTGTCGTTAATACAGACAGGAGTTGTGCTTTTTATTTTTTCGTTGCTAATTAATAGCCCGCAGCTAAGTCGTGCTTTGGGAGTAGCCGAGCCAAATTTTCATATCGGATTGGTGGCTTTTGGAGTTCTTTATTCTCCCGTATCTTTTGTGTTGGGGATTTTTATGAATGTGCTTTCACGCAAAAATGAATACCAGGCAGATGCTTTTGCAGCTGAGAATTATAAGCCAGAGGCACTTGCTTCCGCTTTGAAAAAACTTTCTGTAAAGAACCTTAGTAATTTAACTCCCCATCCCAAATATGTATTTTTTCATTATTCGCATCCTACGCTGTTGCAACGGTTAGCACATTTAAAAAGATTTGAAAAATAAAACAAATAAATAAACCGATCTTCCGCCTTCGGTCTCCCGACTCCGGTTCTCGGAATTCAAATTGAAAAATATGAAAGCAGAAATTATTACCATCGGAGATGAAATACTCATCGGGCAAATTGTTGATACAAACTCTGCCTGGATAGCGCAACAGTTTAATCTGAATGGAATTGAAATTTATCAGATTACTTCTGTTCATGACGATCACGCGCATATTATGGAGGCGCTGAGAAAAGCGGAAGAAAAAGCCGATTTAGTGATTATAACCGGAGGTCTGGGGCCAACGAAAGACGATATTACCAAAAATACACTTTGCAAATATTTTGATACAAAACTGGTATTGCACGAACCTACTCTGGCGCATATTAAAGAGCGGTTTGTTAAACGTAATATCGATATGAACAAGTTAAATCAGGAACAGGCATTGGTTCCTGAATTGTGTACTGTTTTGCCCAACAAGGCAGGAACAGCTCCCGGCATGTGGTTCGAAAAAAATGATACATATTTTGCATCTTTGCCAGGAGTACCTTTCGAAATGGAGTACCTAATTCAATATGAAGTCCTTCCCCGGCTGAGACGCAGTGGAAAGACCAGGGCAATATTTCATGAAACGGTACTGACGCAGGGAGTGCCCGAATCGATGCTAGCGATGAAACTGGAAGCGTGGGAAGATGCGCTTCCTGAGAATATTAAATTGGCGTATTTGCCCAATCCAACGTCGGTAAGGCTACGTTTATCTGCAATGGGGAACGACTTAAACAGGTTAAAACAGCAGGTAGAAAATGAAATAGAGAAACTTCAAAAAATTATTCCTGACAATATTTTTGGATACAATAACGATACAATGGCCGGAGTTATTGGCCAAATGTTAAATGAAACGAATAAAAAACTGGCTGTGGCAGAGAGTTGCACCGGTGGATATATTGCCCACTTGGTTACTTCAGTGCCTGGAAGTTCGAACTATTTTAGTGGTTCTGTTACGGCTTATTCAAATTCTGTAAAACAAAACATACTTCATGTGAAAAAATCTTCGTTATTACAATATGGAGCGGTAAGTGAAGCCGTAGCTATTGAAATGGCGCAGGGGGTAAAACAAGCGTTAAATTCGGAGTATGCAGTTGCTACAACAGGTATCGCGGGCCCGGATGGTGGTACGGAAGAAAAACCAGTTGGTACAGTTTGGATTGCAGTTGCCGGAGAAAATGAGGTTATAGCAAAGAAATTCGAGTTTGGCGACAACCGGGAAAGGAATATTATTCGTTCCTCCCAGACGGCCTTGCAGTTATTACGTCAGTTAATCCTGAAGGAGCAGGACAAATAATTTACGCTTTCAGGAAAGATAAGAAATTGAGCGAATATTCCGGCGAATGTGCCACTTCCAATCCATCCCGTTTTATGATTCTTTGTGTTTTCATTTAAATGGAGATATAAAGTTTATATTCGATAGAACTGTTGATTCTTTACTATAAGTAGTTGGAAACTATTAATGTAATAATTTGTTAGGATAAGTGAAAGCCAAATAGAAATAAGGAAAACATGAAAAAGAAAATTGTAATCATTTTTATAATTGTTATAGCTGTTTTTATAATGATTTTGGCGGCGGTGCCATTGCTCTTTAAGCAAAAATTGCTTGAGGCAACAAAGTCAACCATAAATAAGAATATAAATGCAAAGGTTGAATTTGCCGATTTTAATCTGTCACTTTTTAATGGATTTCCAAAAGTATCTTTAGGCTTAAAAGACGTAACTGTTGTCGGTAAAGACGAGTTTCAACAGGATACTCTGTTTAGTATTTCTCTATTACAGACCAAAATGAGCCTGAAATCGTTGTTTAGCAAATCGGGAAGGAGTATTGAGGAGGTTATTTTAGAGCAACCTCGCTTGCACTTAATTAGTGGAAAAAGCGGAAATGTAAACTGGGACTTGGCTATTCCTGATTCTTCAGAAGTACAGCAAGTGGCAGATATTGATGATGACGAAAGCTCTTTTCAGCTAAAACTCGAAAAAATTGAGATTAAGAATGCAACGGTTGTTTACGAAGACCGTGTTTCTGATATGTTGCTCGATTTTAACAATGTAAATATTGATGTGGCCGGAGATATGTATGGGAGTGCAACTGAATTGATGGTGAAAGGTGTTGTTGACGCATTTTCTGTAAAATATGGAGGCGTTACCTACATTGCCAATACCCGGTTAGAGACCAAGACGCTGTTAAATGTCGATTATGAAAAAATGAATATCTCTGTAAAAGAGAATGAGCTTCTTATTAACCGGTTGCCCCTGGAGGTTACAGGTAGTATTCAGATTCCATCTGATAGCATGTTTTTTGATATGTCTTTACAAACCAAATCTTCTGACTTTGAAAACTTCCTTGCTTTGGTGCCACCTAATTATGAAGAGCAATTGAAGAATATAAAAACGACTGGTTCGGCAACTGTCTCGGGAACTGTAAAAGGATTATTCTTTGATGAAATTTATCCTGCATTCTTCTTAAATGTGGATGTGGCCAATGGTAATTTTCATTATACTGATTTGCCGGAGGAAATAAAAAATATAAAAGCAGATATATCTGTAAATAAACCAGAGGGAGTGCTGGATTTAACTGAAGTAACAATTACGAATGCGCATGCAGAAGTCCGCAATAGTTCGGTAGATTTAACACTTAAGCTGGAGCACCTTGTTTCCGATGTGCGTTTTGATGGAGCCTTGGTTGGGAAAATAAATTTTAACCATTTAAAAGATGCTTTGCCGCTGGATAGCGTGAATCTTTCCGGAATTGTAGACGCTAATCTTTTTGTGAAAGGAAGGTATTCAGCTATTGAAAAGGAGCAGTACGATAAAATACAATCGGATGGCGTGGTGTTGCTGGATAATTTTATATATGATTCACCAAAGTTTACGCAAAAGATTATGGTTCCCAACGGGCGCCTTGATTTTTCTTCTAAAAGTGTAGATCTGAGTACCTTCTCCATGAAAGTGGGACAGAGCGACTTTAATTTGTCGGGCAAAGTATCAAACTACCTGAATTATATTTTTAAGGATGGAACGTTGGATGGAACCATGCAGTTAACTTCTTCACTGGTGAATGTGAATGAGTTATTGCGTTTACAAGTGCCAGAAGAACGTAAAGATGAAGGTACCGAAAAGGTTTCAGATGAAGCTAAAGTTAAAAGCTCTGTTGCCGATACAAGTGTACTTGCATTTAATGTTCCAGAGAACATCGATTTCACTTTCCGCTCGAATATTAAACAGGCTATTTTTGACAGGATTCCTATTTCTGATATTACCGGAACAATTACAGCCAAAGAGGGTAAACTGGAACTCAAGGGGCTGGATATGAATATGCTTGATGGAACCTTGAAATTAACTGGTTCATATGCAAATACAGCGCAGAATCAACCCTTGTTTGATGTAGGATTAGATGTGAAAAAATTTGATATTCCGCAAGCTTATCAGAGAATCTCTGGCTTGCAGAAGATGTTACCAGTGGCTGGACAGAGTGATGGTAAGCTTAGTACAAAGATTAATATGAAGGGACAGTTAACTCCACAGCTTCAGTTAAAAACTACAACTATTGATGGTACCGGTGTATTCAATACCGAAAATCTTCATATAGATAATTCTCCTGTTTTTAATCAACTAAAAGGTATTTTGAAAGCTGAAAAGTTACAAAGCGTAACCATTGATGATTTTAAAGCCAATTTTACAGTTGAAAACGGTAATTTATTGTTGAAGCCATTCTCTACAAAAGTTGCCGGCCAGGAAACGAAAGTCTCAGGTAGTTTGAATGCCCGGAATTTGTTGGATATGCGTCTTGATTTTAATATTCAGCGGGAAGCATTTGGCTCAGATATTCAGAGTATACTAAGCGCTATTCCCGGAAATAAAACTATTACATTGGTTCCGGCTGGAGTAATAATAAAAGGTCCGGTGGGCAAGCCTGAGGTAAAAATGGATCTTTCCGAAACCCGAAAAACCATTACTAAAGCAACGAAAGAAGGTTTGCAGAAATCGTTAAACAAACTGGGGGAAGGCTTGAAAGAGCTTTTTAAATAAATTTTTTGATGAAAAAAGAAAGGTTGGCACAATATTTATAGGAGTTTCCCCGATTTGTTTCAAAATGTAATTTTATTGTAAAGTTATTTTAATATTAAAGAGTGGGAAATCAGCATTTATTTAACTTAAAATGTTTCGAAAGTAAGATATATTTAAAAAATTAACACTTTTTAACACAACCTATATGTAATTACAGGAGTCTAGGTTTGATAAAAGATGAATTAAGGGGATAAAATAATTGCTATTGTTACCCGTTTAATTTTTAGATATAAGAGAGATTATAGAGGAGTGTATAAAAAGTATTATTGTTTTTGCATTAATACCCTAATCAGTTGATATGGAATTTTTTCTTAATATAACATCGTTCTTCCTGGGATTTGTAGTTGTGGTTATTGCAATACCACCTATACTAAATGTAGCTCATGCCAAGAAATTATTTGATCCGCTAAGTACACGAAAAGTACATAAATATGGAATCCCTCCCTTGGGAGGTGTTGCTATATTCTTAGGCTTTTTGCTAAGCACAATTGTTGCAACCGGAGGTTATATATTTTTTGAATTAAAATATATAATAGCAGGTGTAATAATGATGTTTTTCATTGGCTTGGTAGACGACTTAATGGATATTCTTGCGCGGAAAAAGTTTTTGGTGCAGTCGGTTGCAGCAATAATGTTAATTGTTCTGGGAAGATTTCAAATTACCAACTTACATGGTATTTTGGGTATTTATGAGATTCATTATGCTACCGGATTTTTACTAACCCTGTTTATAATGCTTTCTATAATGAATGCTTATAACCTGATTGATGGAATCGATGGTTTGGCTTCAGGTTTGGGAATGATGGTGGGAACTTTCTTTGGTGTTTGGTTCTTTCTTTCCGGGCATATGGAGTATTCGATTATGTCGTTTGCTTTGGTAGGAAGTCTGGGGGGATTCTTTTTATTTAATGTCTTCGGAAAAAGAAATAAGCTTTTTATGGGCGATACAGGCTCGCTGATTGTGGGATTAATGGTCGCCATTTTAGTTATTAAGTTTAACGAATTCAATATTGGAGCTGCCGCCGGAGCATATGCAATTGCCGCAGCACCTGCTGTTTCATTTGCAGTAGTGGCCATTCCTTTAATTGATATGCTGCGGGTTATTACCTTGCGTATTTTTGAAGGGCGTTCTCCTTTCTCGGCAGATAACAATCATTTGCACCATCGTTTGCTCGCTATTATACCAAGCCATTTAAAGGTTACGATAATAATTGTTTCAACCAATGTACTGTTTATATTGGTTGCCTTGTTATCTAATCAATTAGCATATAATGTAAATATTCAGTTTATAATTATCTTTTTGTTTGCACTGCTGGTTGCGTTTATCCCAGCTGGTTTGGTACAAGGGCACAAAGTAAGATTGAAACAGAGGAAGGAAGTTTTTGCTCCGCATAGCTGGATTAATGCCGGAAACAAATAGGGATATCTTAAGATTAGATATTGAAAGGATAAATGAAAATACCGCAGAAATGTTTCTGCGGTATTTTTTTTGTATGAATTATTACTTTTATTGATTCAGTTTATTATAAGTATCAGTATATGTTCCGGCAATGGTTACATTATCTCCTATCGTTACATTTCCATATATTGTAATGGTTGAACCAGTTCCTGAAAATTCAAGTGTTGAGTTACTGTTCAGAATAAGATCTCCATAAATAACAAGGTCTCCTTCCATTATTAGTTTTGAACTTGCATTTATCGCTAAAGATGTAGAGCTGCTCGTATTTCCAACAGATAAATAACCTTTCATATAAAAAGTACCGCCACTGTTAACATTCAGATTACTGCTGGTAGCCAGGGAACCACACCATGTTAAGTTCTCATTTACATTAACGCCAGTTAAACTTGCAGAACCACTATATTCTAACGTTTGACCGCTGTTAACATTTAACCAGTTGCCTCCTGTATAGGCAGGATATTGGCTGCAATCTAATTCGCCAGAGCCGCCATCAGAACCACCATCGATTGTTGCTATTTTCAAAATTTTCAGTCCCCCAAAGCCATCAGCAACAAAAACAAGGTTGTCTTCACTTTTTACATAATTTGCTGAACCGTCTAAATCCAGGCTGCCAAAATCAGTAAGGTCTGCAATGTTTTCTGAATTAATGCTTACTACAGAAACACCTACGCCGCCATTGGCAATAAATATATGTTCATTGTTAACCGAAACGGCATTTGTAACCACTTCATCATCGGCAACATCCAACCCGGTGGCATCGGCAACCGGAATTGAGGTCAATTTTTCGCCGTTGGAAAGATTGTAAATGCCGGTGCCATTAGCACCTTCGGCTGCCAATACATTGGTGCCGTAAAAATCAATTGTTCTTTTGGCTTCTGTAACATCTGTAGGGGTAGAAAATGAAAGACTCTGGGTTAATGTAGATGCATCAAAAGTTTTAATGCTTCCATTCTGTAAAATTACTACCTGTCCGTTACTTACTCCTACCGACCTTAAATCGTTCAAAGATGCGCTTGCAGCCAGAGAGTTGTTGTTATAATTATATGCTCCCAATATACCATTGTCGCCTGATACTCCGTAAATATAGCTGTCTCCCAAAGCAACGTCGGTTGCGACATAGCCCGGCATATCTATAATTTTAACCTCATCGGTTAATGAGCCATTGTTTAGGTTCATTTTTAATAATATGGCCGGGTTTGTATCATCTCCGTCAATGAATTCTCTGGCGCCCGCTAAATAAAGGGTATTGTCTGCGTAAGCAATAGAACTGATATCTGTTTCTGTGAAAACCGCGCTTTCAACTAAAAACGGATTATAAGGATCGGAAATGTCAATCATATCGACTGCTCCCATGTAAGAATCTCCTTCATAATTGTAGGAAACGTATGCGTAACTGCCGTTGATGCAAACATGTGTTGATCTTAAAATGGTTCCGTTGTAGGTAAGTGCTTCAACCTCTGCAACCAGAACCAGTGGCATATCGCTTACTATCTCTTCTTCTCCGTATAAACTGGCACTTTTGGTTGTGTTTGCTGCATTCCTTAATGCAACAACTCCTGCATTTTCCGTACTGATCCTTTCTGCATCTCCTTGTTGAATAACTACTGTTGGAGCATCAATTGGATTGTCAATATCATCGGGATCATCATTGCAACCCGATAATCCGATAACGGTTAATACTGCGAGGAATAAGAAATGACTTACTCTCTTAAAGGTTTTGCTTTTTTTTTCATTTAATTTTACTAACTTTTTCATAATTAAAAATTTAAAACGTCCATAAATAAAATATCCATCGTATTTGTTATACTCGTTGTGTCATATTAGAATTTTCGTATGTAGCTAATAAAGCTTCTCAATTGGTTTCCCGACTGGTTGCTGGCAAATTTTTGTCGGTTTATATAAAAAGTGGCTTCCAACGCATTGTATTTGCGAATACTTTTTCTGATTCCCAGTGCTATGCGAACAGATTGTATTTTATCAGTGCTTACAATGTCCTGAACTACATTTGTCTCGTCGGGAGATAGGCCATAACCAATATTTATTTTACAGAAGTCATCGGCGCCGCCAAAGTAGTAGCGTGTATCCAGTAAGTAGGAATGTGATACTTCATTATTTTTGGGTGTAAGGTATACACGTCCGTTAAACCAAAATTTTTTATAGTATTTTGACAGCCCTCCTACGTAGAAAATAGTATTATTGTTATAATGCAACAGGCGTATTCCAGTTTCTAATTCTAATTTGTATGGCAGTGTTGTGTACAATGATGTTCCTACTTTATAATCAGGAAAAACTACCTGATTGTTTGATACTCCGGCATTTATAAAAGCGCGAAAATTTGTTGCAATGCGAGGATAAAGTTCTGTTTCAAATTGAAAGGCGTCTGTGTTGAATCTGTTGCCATAATTGGCATAGATTACGAGAGGACCGACCCCTGTATATCGTTTATATCCCAGTTTTGCTAAATGCCAGGGATAACGGTGCAAATAATCAGCATAATCACTGTTAAACCATGTAAGTTCATGGGAAACACTAATTTCATTTTTAGAGGAATCAAATCGTATATTTTCCAATGTTTCTTTTATTACAACATCGTCTGGGTACTTTTTTTGCAGCTTTGAAATAATTTTCCTGGCTTCATTGTTTCTGTTTAATGAGCTTAATAATTTGGCTTTTCTTAAAAGCAATTCTTTTGATTCAGGATGATTTTCCAAACCTGCATTGCAATAATTTAACGCATATGAATAATTCTCCTGCCAGTATTCCAAATCTGAAAGAGCAATGAAAGCATCTTCGTAATCCTGATTTGTTTTTATAATTTCAGTAAGAATAGATGTTGCTTTCTCATAATTATTGTTCCATGCATATAGTCTGCCCAAAAATATCTTTATATCAATGTAGTCGGGACTGAGCATCAATGCTTCCTGGCTTAGCTTAATTGCTTTGGTATAATCTTTCTGATCAAATGCAGCATCGCGGGCTTGTTTGAAAAGAGAATCAGGTGATTCTTTAGACTGGGCATACAGGTGTACAAAATTAGCTCCCCCAAATAGCAAGGTCAACAGTACCGCAGCAACTTTTATTATTCTTCTATGTTTTGTATATATTTTTCTGTTCATTTCTGTGGGTAATAAATTATTAACTTGGCTTTTTTAAGGTAGCAAATCCTTGATGTCCCATTTCTCCCCAGCTTTTCTTTTTGCCTTTTATAAAGTATTCGTAATTTCCAATTAACGAGTAAAAACTGTTTAATAAGTTGTATGAAAATGCTTCAATCCATGCAATGAGAAGCAGTTGTATAATTTGCCAGGTATTTCGGTATTTATGGTAAGCAAAATGGTCATACAGTAATGCCCATGTGGAAAAGGCGATGCCAAATAAATACACAAAAAATAGCAGGATTAAAAAGTATGGCCAATATACGTGATGAATAGAAGCGAGGTATATAAAGTAGCCTACGCCCAAAATTTGTATTACAGGAGCCCACCATTCATAAAGAGCTGTTACCGGAAAAATGATTAAACCCATAATTCCGTAGCGTGGATTAAAAAAAACTTTCCTATGATTGATTAAAGAATAAATAAGGCCTCTGGCCCAACGCGAACGTTGCTTCCCAAAAATACGTCTCTTTTCCGGCACTTCTGTCCAACTTAAAGGATCAGGAACTAAAACAACTTTGTGTTTTTCTTTCATCTCGTACATATGGCGGCGCATACGGATAACAAGATCCATATCTTCTCCAACCGTTTGAGTATTGTAGCCACCGCATTCCGACACAATTTCCCTGTCGAACATTCCCAGTGCACCAGACACCAGTATTAATCCGTTGAGCCGGTTCCATCCTAGTCTCGATAAAAGAAATGCCCTTGTATATTCAAGCACCTGGAAACGCGCAAGTATACTGTTGGGAATGTTTATTTTTAACAGGTGTCCATGACGGAATTCACACGAATTTGCTACCCCGATTGCCCCGCCAACCGCAATCACTTTCCTATCTGTATAATCAAAAAACGGTTTAATGAGGTGTTGAATTACATATGGATTAATAATCGTATCAACATCAATTGTCATAAAATATTTACCCTCGGCAATATTGATTCCGGCATTTAGTGCATCTGATTTCCCCCCGTTTTCTTTATCAATAAGAATTATCTTTTGGAAAGCTTCTTTGGTCGATTTATAAATTCCCCGAACGGGTTGGTGGGCAATCTTATTATCAATAGCAAAGGCTACTTTTTTTAAATCAAATGCTTCTATAACCGTGTTTAATGTATTGTCTTTGCTCCCGTCGTTTATAACTATTACTTCATAATGCGGATACTGTAGATGTAAAAGTCCTTTAATATTTTCAATTATCGAATTTTCCTCATTGTACGCTGGTGCAATAATGGAAACTTTAGGAACGTAACTGCTAATCATAAGAGACTTGTAGTGAGAGAGTTTTGACTCTAGCGTTGAGCGGCGTAATTCGAATAAAGCAACTATTGCCAGAACAAAGTAATGGACCATAATTGAAATGGCATATATTAGAAATATTACATCCAAAATATTATGAAATAGTTTGTTCATCGTGTTTCATTTAAGGGTTCTGTAATATGGTTTATAAAGCGATTTAATTCTCCACCGAGAGCATCGTTTTCTTCTTGTAAGATTTTTCTGCTATTATCACTCATTTTGTATAGAATGCGGACAGCTTCTCGTTTTTCTACGAAAGTACCGGTGTTAACAAGTTTTGTGAGGAATGGAATATCCTCTTCTGCAGAAAAATGTTTCAAAAAATTCAGAATCTCGATTTTTATTTTTAAAGGTTCTTCTAAATATTTTTCTTTCAAAAGTGCTTTTGCCTGCCAGTTTTCAATTGCTTCGGATGTTTGTATGGCAGCCATCCGTACTTCCGGATTGGAATGAGAGAGACAATGGGTAACCTCTTCTTCCGAATCAAATTGGTTGTACGTGGCAATTATTCGAAGACACCATATTACAACTTGCGGATCCCGGTGGTTCAATGATGAACGTGCAGAAGGGGGTGTCAAATCATTAAAATAAAGTGTATAGTAAGCACTTAATTGAAGCCATCTGGAGAAAGGCCTGTCAAGGTGTTTCAGAAATCCTAGCGGCGATTGTTTTTCCATTAATATATAAGCCAGTATAACTTCTAAACGAACCATTGCATCCTGGCTATTCAGGTAATGGGCTAAAAATGAGCTGTGTGATTGGGTGCTTAAATAGGCAAGTTCGCGTATTCCCATGATTCGCCGATGAGGATTGATTGACTTTGTATTTAAGATAGAGATGTTGTTCAGCTCCAGTCGGCTGTATAAGTCTGTAAGAATATTTATACTGTTCCCTGTAAGGTTACGCCGGGTTTCAAGCATAACGTCAATAACAACCCTTTTTTCTTTAATCGAGCTGTATTTTGAAAGTTCATGTTTGGCAATTTTATGTTCTTCATTGTTGAAGTTATCTTCGTCCTCTCCAAAAACAAGAGGGGATAAGATGTCTATGATTTGACCTCTTGTCTTTTTATACCATCTACTGTGTCGGTTCATTAGCCAGTTGCTAAGAACTGTTATTAAAGTAACAACGGCAATATTTAAAAGAAATAATGTAGCAAAAATGGCAAAATAGAAAAGTAGTTTATACCCCAGCGACAATTGTTCAAAAAAAGGAAAGATTTGATCGTAGTTATTTATTTTGAAAGGGGATGGAATGTCGTTTCTATCAGAGGTTATTTGCAGTGTATCCCCCGGCTTTTTATTCTCTTTCTGAAAAGAGAATAGATTCTTCTTATCTCTCTTTGTTTGTGATGCCGAGATTGCAGGATATGTTTGCATGATTTTCATAGGTAAATCAACAATGGAATTGATGAGATTAATAGAAATATTTCCGGATATATTTTTATTAACCTCATTGGTTTTCAGACAAAAATTCTGCAATTTTTTTTCTGGTATCTCTTTATTTCCTGATAACAAAAAGCAGACTATTAGCCATATTACTTTTGCGACAGTCATTATCCTATTTTCGTAATAGTTGTGTCATCTTTCATATTGTCACCAGAGATCTGTGGAAGTGAACCTTTTTCATTTAAGATTTGGCTAAGCTGTAATACCCTTTTAACTCTTGTACTTAATTCACCTGCCCGAAAGGGCTTGGGAATGAAATCACTTACTCCCATTTGAAAAAGTTTATTAACAAGTTCTTCATCGTGCGATGCTGAAATAACAATAATTGGGATTTTGTGTGCATGTTTTTCCCGAACAGTTTGTATTAGCTCCATTCCATTCATCATCGGCATGTACAAATCGGTAATCAGAAGATCAAAAGGATTTTTCTTTATCCAGTCAACAGCTTCTTCTCCGTTTGAAAAAACTCTTACCTCGTAGCCATCATTTTTTAAACGATATTCAAGGACACGATCCAGTATATCGTTATCTTCTGCAATAACAATTGTTTTTTTCATTTACTTAAAATTTTAAAATATTTAGCGGAAAACATGGAATGAATCCTATGATTTGGGGATTGTTTCATGTTATCATTTCTCCATACCAAATTAACACCTTTGGAAAAGGATTTCCCTCCTGAAAATGCTGATTAGGTATGTGGAAAATACTGATTCCTTATTCCTAAAATCTGATCGTATGTTTTTTACTCTTTTGTTGAGATATGTGTTTGTAAATAAGGTGTTTGAGAGTGAACGTTTTTATGGGTGAACTTTTTTTTGAAATTTTGGTAACATTAAAAGAAAAGAGGGAATACATTCCTTAAATAAACATAAAAAATGTGATAATCCAAAAATAAGAATGAATCAGAAAAAGAGTGTTAAAATTAAGGTATTTATTGCTCTATTTTCAGTGTTGGTTTGTTGTGTTTTTGTAAATATTTTTAGTTGGGGTACTGTTCTCCGGAAGCAAACTTTTAACAGCTCAATCACTATATCAGGAGCCCCATGTCTAATTTTGTACCAATTGTTTCTATATGGTTAAAGATTGACAAATCGTTACATGATTTTATTACCTGTTTCAGGCTTTCTGTTGGTTTACACAGGGCAAACTCACACTTTAGCATCAATATTACTTAGTTTTTTTATCCATGTAATTGATATTCAGTATTTTATTTATTGTTTTTTAATATTGGAATTCATGTATTAACCTAATAGTCAGTAAATTGAATACATTGAACACGACAAATGAATTAAGGTCTATTTTTAGCCGGATAGACGATCCAGGAAGCGATACAAACAAGCTTTATAAATTGGAGGACATCCTCCTTATCGGAATAATTTCAGTTATTTGTGCGGCAGATACGTGGAAAAATATGGAGACCTATGCCAAAGCAAAAGAAGATTTTTGCGTTCGTTCCTTGATTTGCCCAATGGGATCCCATAGGATGATACCTTTAACCGGGTGTTCTCTTCCATTGACAGCGAGCAATTTGAGGCTTGTTTTATGGATTGGGTCCGTCACTTGGTGAAACTAACCAATGCCGAAGTAATCCCTATTGATGGAAAGACGATTAGAGGGGCTAAAGCCAATGGGAAAAAGTCGCCCTTCCATATGGTAAGCGCATGGGCAACAAATAACAATTTGGTCTTGGGGCAAGTTAAGGTCGCAGAAAAATCAAATGAAATAACAGCTATCCCCAGGTTGTTGGAATTACTCACTGTAAAAGGGTGTACTGTAACCATTGATGCTATGGGGTGTCAACAGGATATAGCAAGTAAAATAATTAAACAGGAAGCCAACTACGTTTTAGCTGTCAAAGAAAACCAGAAACAATTATATCAAGCTATTCAGGACGAGTTCAGATTCGGGAAAAACATACAAGTAGATATATCAGAAGAATTAGACCATGGACGAATAGAAACTCGCAAGTGCAGTGTCATAAATGATTTTAAATTCATTGAAAATAAAGGAGATTGGGCTGGATTGAAAAGCATCGTTAAAATTGAATGTACAAGGGAATTTAAAAACTCGGACAAACCCATAGAATATGCTACAAGATATTACATCTCCAGCCTATTGTCCGGTGCAAAAGAACACCAACAGGCAATTCGGTTGCATTGGGGAATTGAAAATAAACTTCATTGGGTATTGGATGTTGCTTTCGGGGAAGATGCTTCCAGAAAAAGAATGGGCAATGCTTCCCAAAACTTCTCAATACTCAGTAAAATAGCTTTAAATCTGCTCAAAAATGAAACATCGGAAAGGCAGGGCATCAAAGGGAAAAGACTAAAAGCTGCATATGACCAAAATTATTTAATTAAAGTTTTAAACATTAAAGTGTGAGTTTGCCCTGATTATACTCTATTTTCACTTTTTTAATATAGGTAAAATACCTATGTATTTTTAGAATATTACGTATTTCACTTCTGTAAGGAGCTGCATAGATTTGTAATAAATAAACAAAGGACGCATTCTAATACCATTTAATTAAAAACGGATAGTAGCAATTTTCGTAATTGCACTTAAGGACTATTTCTCATAATTTAAATAGTAAAATATGTTACAGATATTAATGAAACCTATTATTGGGCTATTGCTATTGCTTTGTGTCCAGTTAGGTAAAGCTGGAGATATACGGGTTGGAAAAACAAGTATGAAAGTAAGTTCGGGAGGGACTTTATCTTTCAAAAGTAATTTGTTGGTTGCAGCAGATGCACTGATAATAAACGATGGAGGTGTATTTGTTAGGAATGACCAGCAATGTACATTAAACCTAAATACAATTCTTGATGGAACTGGAGTATATAGTATAACTGGTAACGATGATTGTGTGATAACTGGAAATGGAGCTGCTATTTCTTCATTATATATAGGGAATGACCATTTTGTTAACATAAATACCGATTTTACTATTTCCGGGACGCTTAACCTTGACGCCGGAATTGTTGATGTGGCAAATGGGTACCAATTAAAGATAACGGGAACTTCTTCTGATGCAATTATCTTTAATGATGATTACAATACAGCTTCTTTTATTAGCGGTACCCTGGTTCGGAACACAGAAGCAGGGAATGAATATTCCTTCCCGTTAGGGACGGTGTTCGAGGGTTTTCATCCGTTTAAAGCCGGTAATCTGTCTTCCTCTGGTTATATAACTGTTAACTATGATCCTAATTATGACGATAGTTGGAATGTGCGCGATACAAAGATCCAACTGGAGGCTTTTGGTGCCTGGCAGGTAGAAACAGACGTAAGTGGCATTACTTTTAGCCCATCGCTGTCCTTGTTTTCTTCCACCGGCTCCTTGTCCGATTTTTATAACCTTTTCTATATTGAAGATGCAGCAGCATCTGCGGGGTTTGTGCTTGACAATAATTCGGGAGACGAAAGTGGTGAATATCTGAGTTCCTTATCTTCATATGGCTCCGGCGTATTTGCGGTTAGCCAGGTTAAAATGGTGAATGAGGATGGGAACGATGTTCCTGAACTGGTAAACTTCCTTGTAAAAGATGGTACCGGTCGTACAACCTTTGAGGTTCCCGGAATTAATAATTACGAGAAAGTTGAATTATCGGTATATAATCGTTTTGGAAGTTTGGTTTACCGCAGTACAACCTATGCCAATGATTTTGATTGCCGCGATTACCCGGCTGGTACCTATTTTTATGAATTAACACTCACAACCCCCAATAGCAGAGATGTTTTATCCCGTAATATTATAGAGATAATGGAGCATGACTAGCTGTTTTGTAGCGGTGTTGTGGCGATAATGGAATGCTGTAAATATTGTATAACTATAAAAAAGATGTAATGAAGAATTCTTTACGAATATATAAAACCGGGATATTTATAATATGGTTTATAACAATCTCGTTGTTTTCTGTTGCACAGGATGTATCTATGCATACACAAGGTATTTTGCAACAGGAGTTTTTAAACCCTGCCTATAATTCATTTAAGGAATATACATCTTTCAGTGCTTATAACCGAATGCAATGGGATAGCAAATTCGCATATAGTCCGGAAACCTATGTAGCTAATTTGTTTGTCCCCATTAATCAAACACGGTTAGGAATAAATGCCGGAGTTATTGTGGAAGATATTGGACTGAGAAATACCACCGAGTTCAAATTAAGTTTATGTAACAACATTCAGGTTTCTCAAAATGGTTACCTGGCGCTTGGGTATAGTGCCGGATTTCTTCAGAATAATTTCGACCGTGAAAAGATTATCAGCTACCAGGATGAAGATCTTAGTTTTTTGTTGGAGCAAACCGATTTAAATACGTTTTATCCAACGGTGTCTTTGGGTATGTTGTACTTGTCCCCCAGGTGGTTTGCCGGGATTAGCTCAATGACAACAAACCTGAAAAAAAATATGCAAAGCTCAGATTATTTGCCGGGGTTTGATTTTGCCTGTGGCGCTATGTTCGATTTGTCAACCTGGTTAAAGTTGAGGCCGGGAATTATAATGAAATATTATAACCAGAAAGTAACCAAATCTGAGAATGGAATTGTAACCAGAAATTACCGGGTTCCGGCAATATACGATTTTGCTGCTAATTTCTTGATTGCTGACAGGGTTTGGTTTGGTACCAGTCATAGATTAAATCAGGCACAAACCTTTTCTGTTGATCTGCTCGTTGGAAATAACCTGAAACTAGGCTATACATTCGAATACGGGATGGGCGACGGGTTAAACCAGTTTAATACCAATGGGCTGCGTTTGTCTTATCAGTTAAGAGGACAAAAAGCAAATGGAGACGAGCAGAAAGATAGAAATATCCTGGATATATGGCCTGGAAGAATAGAACAACAAGTTGATGAAATGGGGCAACTCATTTACTAAATAAAATATAGATATACCTAGTAGAAATAAATCTCAAATACATATTTATGAAAAGAATATACTTAATTTTTGTGGCCATTTTAACGGCAGTGCAAATGAACTTGTTTGCACAGGACGAAGGTGGAGTTAGCATAGGTAAAGGAAATCAGGATGCTGATGCCAGTGCTATATTAGAGCTTTTTTCTAAGAGTAAAGGGCTGTTGGTTCCACGTATGACAAGCAATGAAAGAGAAGCAATTGCTTCTCCGGCAGAAGGATTATTGGTATATGATACCGATAAAGGGACTTTTTTCTTTTGGTCAGGAGCGAGTTGGGTGAAAGGTACAAAATCAACGGTTGGAAGCACAACCCCCGCTACTGCCAGCGACGGTGATTTCTTCTATAATCAAAGTCAATCCGTATTATACATTTATACCGGAGGCGAATGGGTTTCCGCGGGGGCTGGTAGCCAAACACTGGAACTCGATGGATCTACATTAACAATCTCCGGGGGAAACGCTGTTGATTTATCTTCTTTGTTAATTAGCGGCGAAGCTTCTGAAATAAGTGTAATCCCCAGCGGAGAACTAACTTCTACCAATGTGCAGGCTGCTCTTGAAGAATTACAAAGTGAGATTAACAGCGGCGGTACCGGTAATGGTAGTGGAGACATGTTAATGTCAACATACGATGCAGATGGAAATAACAGGGTTGACGATGCCGATAAGGTAAATGGATATACGGTAAACAGCTCCGTGCCGTATTCTGCCGATTTTACCGATAATCAAACACTAATAATCAGTGGGAACCAGCTAACAATCAGTGGTGGAAATACTGTAACGCTACCCACTGGAAATGGAAATGGAGATATGTTGCAATCAGTTTATGATACCAACGGCAACAGTATTGTAGATAATGCTGACAAGGTGAATGGACTTACCGTTCAAACAGCAGTACCATCCGGAGCTGTATTTACAGATGAGCAGACGTTAAGTGACGTGCTTACATCTGGATCAAGTGCCGGAAATAGCCGGATAACAAACTTGGGGACACCAACAGCAACATCAGACGCAGCCACTAAAGGATATGTAGATAATAATATTAGTGGTTTAGAAAGCCAGGCAAATAAGAATATGTCTGGTGGATATGTAGGTTTGGGAGCTAATGGAAAAATAGATCCGAGTTACCTGCCTTCTGGAATTAATTTAGGTTCGGTTTATGCTGTTGCAGATCAGGCTGCACAAGATGGTATCTTATCTCCGGTAAGTGGAGATATTGCTATCCGTGCCGATGAATCAAAAACATATGTTTACGATGGAAGCAATTGGGTTGAACTTCAGATTCCTACAGGAACTGTAAGCAGTGTAAATGGGCATACAGGTACAGTAGAGTTATCAAAAACAGATATTGAATTAGGCAATGTGAATAATACCTCAGATGTAAACAAGCCGGTATCAAACGCAATGCAGTCAGCATTAGACTTAAAGGCGAATAGTTCGGATTTAGGCACTGCAGCCGGTAAAGATGCAGGAACAGGTGCTGGTAATGTATTACAGTTAGATGAAGCAGGTAAATTGCCTGCACTTGATGGTAGTCTGTTGACAGGTTTGCCTTCATCGCCAGTTACGAGTGTAAACAGCCAAACAGGTGATATAATTTTGGACAAAGGTGATGTAGGTTTAGAAAATGTAAATAATACCTCGGATGTAAATAAGCCGGTATCTGCGGCAACACAAACAGCCCTCGATTTAAAGGAAGATAAAACGAATAAAAATGTAGCCGGCGGTTATGTAGGTTTGGAGGCAGATGGTAAAATTAACCAGAATTATTTGCCTGCAGGTGTAAACTTAGGCACTGTATATACGGTTGGTAGCGAGTTAGCGATGGATGTATTAGTAGCAAGTAGTGGGGATGTCGCTATCCGGACTGATGAGTCAAAGTCTTATGTTTACGATGGCAGTAACTGGATAGAGTTACAAAATCCAACAGATGCCGTAACGAGCGTTAATGGACAAACCGGAGTTGTTTCTTTAACGACAGCTGAAGTTTCGTCATCGTCGGATAAAAATTATGTAACCGATGCCCAGTTAACGATATTGGGAAATACCAGTGGCACAAACTCCGGCGACCAGGATATTAGTGGAATTGAAACAAATGCATCAGCAATAGCAACGAATACAACCGCTATAGCCGGATTAGGCACTGCTGCCGGTAAAGATGCAGGAACAGGCGCTGGTAATGTATTGCAGTTAGATGAAGCAGGGAAATTGCCTGCACTTGACGGTAGTTTGCTGACAGGTTTATCTTCATCGCCAATTGAGAGTGTAAACGGCCAAACAGGAGTTGTAGAGTTAACTACTACAGATATTACAGAATCAACAGATAAAAATTATGTAACCGATGACCAGATTGCCCTTTTAGAAAAAACCAGCGGCGAAAACACCGGCGACCAGGATATTGGTGGAATCACAATCAATGCAGCAGCTATAGCTGAGAACACCGCGAATATAGCAACGAATACAACAGATATAGCTGCGAATACCGCGAATATAGCTACAAATACAACTGCTATAGACGGATTAGGTACCGCTGCAGGCGAAGACATAGGAACCGGGCCTGGCAATGTAGTACAGTTAGATGCAGGCAGTAAATTACCGGCAGTTGACGGTAGCCAGCTAACAAATTTGCCTGCAGCGCCGGTTACGAGTGTAAGTGGACAAACAGGAGAAGTAGTCTTGGATAAAGATGATGTAGGGCTGAACCATGTGGATAATACTTCGGATTTAGATAAACCCATTTCAACGGCTACCCAGGCAGAGTTGGATACAAAGGCTGATAAAAGTAATGTATTGGAGTTGGATAATACGGTGGCTTTTTCTCCTGATAATGATTACGAACCAGCTACAAAAAAATATGTAGATGATAATATTGCATCTGCCGGAGGCGGTGATATGCTAAAAACAACCTACGATACCAATGACGATAATATTGTTGATGAGGCTGCAACCGTGTCTGATAATGCCATTACTCCTTTAAAACTGGATCTGGCTTCAGGAAACAGCCCGGCTAACGGTTATGTGCTAAAATATGATGGCGCTTCTTCTTCCTTTAAATGGGAAATTGATGCCAGTGGAATGGCGAACCCGATGAATGCAGCCGGCGATATTATATATAGTACTGATGGTTCAGGTACACCAACAAAATTATCAGTGGGAAGCAACGGCCAGGTACTGACAGTAGCAGCAGGAGTTCCTGCATGGAGAGATGCCTCAGGTGGTGATATGCTAAAAGCAACCTACGATTCTGATGATGACGGCATTGTGACAGAGGCTGCAACAGTTTCAGATGATGCCATTACCTCAGCTAAAATAGCCGACGGAACAATTATAGCCAACGATATGGCTGATGCTGCTGTTACTTCAGCTAAAATAGCAGATGGGGCAATTGCAACAGCTGATATGGCTAATGATGCCGTTACCTCGGCCAAAATAGCGGATGGAACCATTGCTCCTGCTGATTTGGATTTGGCTTCGGGCAACACTGCCAGCGATGGCTACGTGTTAAAATACGACAATGGCAGCAGTTCCTTTAAGTGGGATGCCGCTTCTGCCGGTGATATGCTAAAATCAGATTATGATAAAATAGATATTGGAAGTAATAATGGCAGTGCTGTCGACTTTGCTGAATATGCTTACGAAGTAATGGATAATACAATAACTTCAGTAAAGATTGTTGATGGAACCATTGCAACTGAAGATGTCGCCAATGATGCCATCACCTCAGCTAAAATAGCCGACGGAACCATTCTTGTTGGCGACATAGCGGATGCTGCTGTTACTTCAGCTAAAATAAATGACGGAACCATTGCTACCATTGATATTGCCAATGATGCCATTACCTCGGCTAAAATAGCCGACGGGACCATTGCGGCTGCCGATATTGCAAAAATGGGGGCTACCGATGGACAGGTATTAAATTGGAGTAATGCAAACAATACCTGGGAACCGGGAACCGCTTCTGCTGGTACCGTAACCAATGTGTCAGTTACTGAAAACCATGGTGTGAGTGGTACTGTGGATAATACCGACCCGGCAGTGCCTGCCATAAGCCTCAATTTGGGAGACATTACCCCCACCAGTGTGGCGGTGAATCCAGGCGGTGCATCTGCCCATGCCAGCGCAGCGCTTGATGTAGCTTCTACCGAAAAAGGGATTTTAATTCCCCGTATGACCGAAACCGAGCGCGACGCTATTAGCTCTCCGGCTACGGGGTTAATGATTTTCCAGACCGATGGAACTTCCGGCTTTTACTATTATACCGGCTCGGCATGGAGCCAGGTGGGAAGAGATATAGAACTAAATGTAACAGAAGAGCAAACAGGGAATTATACCGTTAAAGTAGATGATGATATAATCCTGCTTAATCCAGCTAGCCCTTCAGGTTTAACTGTAACATTTCCAACTTCTGGAATTCCTGTTGGGAAGAAGTATTATCTTAATAATCTGAGTGGTACTAACGGTATTGATATGTCTCCTCTGCCTATTACATCGGGAGCCAGATATATAAATCCAACTTTAGGATTTTTCGTGATGTATGTTGGAAATGGTAATTATATAACCATGTCTTCTTATTAGAAAAATAAATATTTGGAGTATGCTATGATTAGTTTGTGTTGATAGACAGGGATGAGCAGGCGAGCTCGTAGGTTTATTTCTTTATGACTATGAAAACTATAATTTAGTTACTAATACAAAAACTCAAATACTTAATCTGAATATATACATATGAGAACAAGAATATTGCAATTATTATTAATTGTATCTTTACTATCCTCTGGGAAGATATATGCCCAGATAAGAATAGCGAATACAGTAACTACTAGTGCTGCGACGAATAGTTCAGCATTTATAGATGCATCATCCTCCATTTCGTATAATGGGTCGGAGAATGTTGGGAAAGGTTTGCTTTTCCCCCGTACCGATCTGACAATATTTTCAGAAATGAGCCCAATAAGTGGAGGAATGTCAACCAATTATCCTACCCGGTACGACGGGATGATTGTCTACAACTCGGCAAGCGGTACAGCTGCTATGGGTGGTACGGCTGTTACCCCCGGGTTTTATTATTATTCCAATCCGGGTACACATTCGTTAGCAGAAGGGCACAGCAACCAGGGAACCTGGGTGCGGCTCGATGGAAGCAATGCTGCGCAGGATGTCTATTACGGAGTACTTTCCACAAACAGCCCTTCGGAATCCGATATTCAGGGGCTTAGCTCTGCCACGCTTTTAAGCGGTGATTACAGGGAGACAATAAATGTTGCTTCCACCAGTAGCGAGGGCTATTTTACGGTGGCTATTCCTGTTTCCTGGCGGAATCCCCTGTTAACCATTGAAGGAGATGACACATGGAATATTATCCTTCCGTTGAGTAAAGTAACCATAAATAATATTGAATATCAGATATGGCAAACTGATGTGGCTATCCCGTCAGGAAAAGCGATTGCCATATTGTAAGCAAAAAGTGATTATACGTTTTTGATGTGATTATAAAAGGATGATTTATTTACCAAATTAAAAAAAGAGAAGATGAAAAAAGTTTATTTCGTAGCCAGTCTATTTCTGGTATTTTCAGTGGCAGGCTTTGCCCAAACTACAAAAGTTTCGAAAAAAATTGAAGTGTTTAGCTGGCTCGATGCTGCCGTTGCAGCTTCTAACCAGGTTGAAGGGGGGTTGCACTCCTATACAGGCTGGGCAGATATGACCAGTAGCTTAAAATTGGCGCAAGTACAGGTGGGAATGATGGTAACATTAACCGATATTGCCGGTGATGGCTCTGTCAGACCTGCTACTTATCGCCTGGCAAGCTGGACAACCACTACCGCCCTTCCATTGCAAAGTGAATGGGAACGCGTGGGCGACATGATTGTTGTAGCCGATACTACAGCCCTCAATAACCTGGTTGATCCAAATGATAATGGGTTGGAAAAAATGGCCATTGGTACCATGGTAATGGTAAGAAGCAATGCCAATAGTATTCCTGAAACCTTTGTATATGTGGAAGATTTAGATGGTGATGGAGATACCAATGAAAAAGATTACTGGTTCTCTTTTAGTGGAAGCGATGCAGCCTCTTTTGGCTATGTTTATCTCACTACTGTAACAACCGGGCTTAGCGGTGCTTCTGATGGATATTATGCGGGAGCTACTACTTCTGGCGCTATTACTACTCAGGGAAAACTTTCCGAGATTCCAACCGGCACTGCAATTACTTACGATATTAGTAGCCTGGCAGCCGAACTACCTGTAATTGCACTTCCCAAAGCATGGGAGAAACCTAATTTTTACATTACTACGGATGACGGAACTTTTCAGTTGAATGATTGCTGGGAGGTAACTTATGACACAAAAGATGATATCGATTACCAGGTTTGGAGTTGCGATGTTGCTTTAGCCAGCGATTATGCCGGTACTATATTAGATATTGTGGTTCGCTAAAATTTACATTTCTGAAATGAAGGGTAATATAAGAACCTGAAGATAGAGAGATTAACTAACTGAATACTTTGGCTTCTCTTGTTACCCCTCATTTCCCAAAAATGAAATTAGTAATTGAAACAGTATAAAAATTACTGTACTCGAAAGTTAAAGGAAGTAGTGTGTGCGAAAGGTTTTTTATTAACTACTGCTTAATGTAAGATAAAATAAGGGAATGTGAAATTGGGAGCCACTCAGAATTAAGGCATTTGTCAGGTACGGAACAGGGAATCACATGAGCTTATAATTTATAAATAATGTTTAACCGCATACAAATAATTTAACAATTGTATAAATGAAGATAACTTACTTATTGCTGATATTTTTATGTTTCTCATTGGTTTCATTGGCACAAACGAAGGTTACCAAAACAATAGAGCCTTTTATGGATGCATTGCCTGTTGTATATCAGGACAATGTAAAAGGTGGTTTCCATCAGGTGGCCGATGCCAATGCGCTTAATGCAATGTCAGTCAATATTAAAAACGTGGGTATGCTGGTTGTATTGGAAGACTCGCATGCCACATACCAGTGGGATGGTACAGTCTGGCGACAGGTGCAGTTGGTTCGTAATTGGGAATCCGGAGCTGGTTATTTTACAGGAGATTTGTTCTTGTACAACAATACAATGGTTATTGCCCAGACTGACGGAACTATTGGCGAAAGTGATAATCCTTTGACCGATGCTGTTAATTGGACGAGCATGCTTGGAGGGAACCTTGGTGAAGGGCAATTACTCGTGGGGAATTTAGAAGGTGTTGCCCAGGCAGTAAGTTTATCCGGCGATGCAACATTGGATGCCGACGGTAAGATTACCGTGAATTCGGTGGCGCTTTCCGGAGATGCTTCTGTAGATACCGAAGGTGCAATAACGGTTGAAAAAATACAGAATGTAGACGTCGCGGCTTCTGCACCGGTAGCTGAACAGGTGCTCCAGTACGATGGATCAGCCTGGGGCCCGGCAACGATTGAAACAACGGATGAAAAGGTGAAAGTAGGAGCATTGGGAACGGCAAAAATATTAAGTGATACCGATTTCGATGGAGCTACTACCGATATAACCATTAAAGATGGAGCTGTAACTTCTGCTAAAATTTTAGATGGTGAAGTACAGACAGCAGATATTGCTGATGGAAATGTAACCTTACCCAAAATCGCCAATGGTTTGGCCAACGAGGTACTAAAAACCAATGCAGCCGGCGATGCCACAGAGTGGGGTACACTTTCGGCAGATAACATAACGGGGTCAGCATTAACTTCCACGGATTTGAATATTTCAACAGATGGTGCTACCGCCTTGTTAAAAGACGTAACCATCGATATCAATGCGGATGCAGTAACCAACGCCAAAGTTGCGGATGATGCTATACAGACTGAAAATATTCTGGATGGAGAAGTACAAACGGCAGATATTGCTGATGGAAATGTAACCTTACCCAAAATCGCCAATGGTTTGGCCAACGAGGTACTAAAAACCAATGCAACAGGTAATGCCACAGAGTGGGGCGCACTAACAGCAGATAACATAACCGGATCAGCATTAAACTCATCAGATTTAAGTATTTCCGGCGATCCAACCACTGCTTTGCTTACGGAGTTAACCATCGATATAAACGATGGGGTTATAACTTCTACCAAAATAACCGATGGAACCATTATGGCTGTCGACTTTTCGGATATGGGAGCTGCCGATGGGCAGATACTGAAGTACAATGGTACTGAATGGGATGTAGCCGATGATATTACACTGGCCGATGGTACTACCGAAAGCAGTACACTGCGGTGGAACAATACCAGTTCTGCATGGGAAGAATCGCAGGTGTTAATGAATGATGGAACGGATGTAGCTATTTCCGGCGATCTGTCGGTAGAAGGAGGTGATCTGAACACAACGGTAACAACGGCTACCTTATTTAATGCAGGGGTTACCACTTTATCCATTGGAGGTGAATCCACAGCTACCACACTGGGAGCGTCTGATGGAACAGCAACAACAACCGTTCAAAATAACCTCATTGTTGGTTCTCCTGCAGTAGATAAAATTACCATGGACGGTAGTGATTTAATGGTGGGTGGCGATGCAGAGTTTGACGGTACTGTATGGGTCCAGGGAACCCTGAATACTCCATCGGATGAGCGTTTGAAAACCCATATTGAAACATTAACAAGTGTACTGGAAAAAATAGAACAGTTGCGGGGAGTACAGTATCTGTATAAGGATCAGCAGAAATATGCCTCCGGGGAGCAGATTGGTGTTATTGCTCAGGAACTGCAAAAAGTATTTCCCGAGCTGGTAAGTACCGGGGCTGATGGTTACCTGGCAGTAAATTACTCGCAACTTACCGCTGTATTGCTACAGGCAGTAAAAGAACAACAACAGGAAATTGACTTGCTAAAAAAACAGATGCAGATAGTAATGCATAAGCTAAAATTAGAATAGTAAATAGCAAAAGCCCGGATGTTAACAGTGTATTTGTAACCTCAGGCTTAAGCCCAATGGTTCGAATTTTACCAGACGATAAAGAAAATAATAAAGAAACTGAGCATAGCAAAGAAGTAAAAGACAAAAGATGGCAGGTTGAGCAGGATAAAAGGATGATAATGAAAAGTAATATGGCAATGGACGAAACAGTAAGAATTGAAGCACTGCAAAGTATATACAGAATACATAAGTATGTCATTGCCCGGATAACCATTGCCCAACCCCCTTGCAGGTAGTTGTAAATACATCCCCCCGGCGTAGCCGGGGAATGACCTCCCGGGGTAATATACTGAGATAAACCGGCTCAATAAAGATAAACTGGATTCAGCCGAAAATGATAATGAGATGCTAAAAGCAAAAAAGAATACAAAATATTGAGTACGGAAAGTAGTATTTGAAAAAAAGCAAGCCTCAAGCCATGGGCATGTAATATTGATTCTTATAAAATGATGGTGATGATGATGAGCAGAGTAAAATATAAAATGTATACCAGATGCGGCATTTCTTCATGCTCGCTTATGCTTGGTAGTTTTGTAAATCACCCCCGGCAGAGGCCGGGGGGTCTACCTGCAAAAAAGCGGCTTAATAGCGAAGATAAGGCCGAAGGTGAACATACAATAATACTTGACAATAGAGAATATGTGTTTGATGTTAACCCCTGCATGAATGAGAGGTGTAAGGATGAAATAGTCTCCGGCTTGGGCCGGGGGCTATATTCTTTGCCACAAGTAACAAATGGTAGAAATGTAGCATTTGCCGGTAAAGGGAAAAGCGGGTTTATCGCAACGCATGTTGCCTGTTGGTAAAAATGATAGCGAATCTATAGTAAAACACGATAAGACTAATAATTCTTTAACCATGAAATGCAGAATGTTTTTTTCATTATTGGTTTGTGAAGAAACTGGTTGGGTTAGTTACGAGAGTGTGCCCGGTAAATCCTTAATAAACTGCCGGCATGCAAAAAGAAATAAGAGAATAAATACAAAGAAGAAAAGGGGGAGAAGTAGTCGTTGAAAATCGACAGTTCTGAAATTTATTCATTATCAGTTTTTAACTGCCTGGGAGATTAAATATAAATGAACGAAAAAAGATAAATAAAAAATGCAAAGGTTAAAACAAATACTATTTAGTTGGGTACTGGCTGTGCTGTTGTTTGGTATTACACAGGCGCAGGAGCGGCAACTTACAGTTTCTCTTCGCGGGGTGTACGATTCAAAAATTACCCTCAAAGCGTTTGAAGGTCCCTCGTATGGCCCGGCGCTGGGGGTACGCAACGCAGTTAAAAACGGAGAGCAGGTGGTTTTCAATCTCCCGGCAAATGCACTGCCCGGCGAGTTCCTGCTGCGTTTCGATTACCGGAAAGACGAGACCAGCAATCCCTATCCCGGCGAATTACAGCTGTATCTGAATAAAGAAAACATTACCGTGCATGCCAACCCCATGTATCTCCGTGGCGATAGCCTCCAACTGGAAAACGACACTGAGAACCAGGCTTGGTTCCGGTTTTCGGAAGAGAGTGCCCGCCGGCAACAAATGATTGGCCTGCTGGGGCAGCTGGTAGATAATTACGACCGCCGCCAGAGCAGTGTGTGGAAACAGGCTGCCGCTGAATATAACCAGCGGGTAGAGGAACTAAACCGCTGGATAGACAGCCAGGTAAAAGAAAACAGTAATTTATATGTTTCTCACCTGTTCCGTTTTTCGCGCATAGAACCTATTAACCGGGACGTGCCGCCCGACCGTATGTTAATGGAAAAGGCAGCCCACTGGTTTGATGATTTTGATATGAACGATACGCTCGTTGTTCGCAGCCGGCAAATGAACCAGTACATGAGCGCCTACCTGGGCTTGTTTCAACCCTATTATACCTCTGAAGAGATGCGTGATTCAATGATTGTTCTGGCCGCCCGCATGGCCTGCCGGAAAGCTTCAGAAGGGCACCCCGCAGTGTATGGCTGGATGGTGGACTATTTTTATACCGGTTTTGAAACTTACAACATTCAACCGGGCATAAAAATGCTGGAAGAGCACATAAATAATCCGCTGTGCCTTACCTCGCGCAAACGCGAAATAGCTACCCGTTTACAGGGACTGGGAAAACTAAAACCAGGGATACAGGCTCCTGAAATAACGGTTCAGAATGTTGACGGCAAAGACCAGATAATTAATTTCAGCAGGGGGGAAATGGATTTCCATTTGCTTGTGTTTTACGACTCGGAATGCGGGCATTGCAACCACTTGCTAAAAGATTTGCAACAGTGGTACAATGTGCCTGAAAACAGTGTGTGGATGGATGTTTACACCGTTGCACTGGATAATGAGCAGGAAAAATGGATTTCGTTTCACAACGAAAAGGCATTTCCCTGGACCGATATGCACGCCGTGGGAGGAATTAACAGCAAGGCGGCTGCCGATTATTATATCCTCAGCGCCCCGCAAATGTTTGTAATGAACAACAACGGGCAACTGGAAGCTATGCCTGCCAGTGTTGAAGAGTTAAACCGTTTTTTGCATGGTGAAGAAGATAACCAATATACAGGAGAATACATAAATGGGAAATGATAGGTGTATAAAATCAATAAAAATATTCAGCCTGATTCTATTACGCTCAAATGTCCCGGATAGTCAGGCTGAGCGAAGTCGAAGCCTGAACTGTTACTCCACTCTTGACTTGACACGGGTTGAAATAATAAGGAAGTGATAGTAAAACAGAAGAAGATAATAATAAATAAATTTTTAACGATGAAACAAAAAATATTTATCTCATTACTGGCAGCTGTTTTTTGTGCCTCGGCGGGCACACTCAAGGCACAGAATTGTGCAACAGGGTACTGCCCGGACACCATAAAGGTACATCACTTTTCCGGAGATATATCGCCGGAAACGGTTACCATTGATTACCCGGTTGTTCAAACTACTCTTGGTTCTTCTGATGGTAGTAGTTATTGTTGGATAACCCAAAACCTGGGGGCTAAAAGACAAGCTGTTGTGAAGTCAGGTCCCGCCGATGATGCTGCCGGATGGTATTGGCAGTTTGGTCGCAAACAGGGATATGCATGGAATACTAGTACAACAACTACTACTCCTTCCTGGCCAGGGATTGTGCCTATTGTGGACTCAGACTGGCCAGCTCAGGATGATCCCTGTACACTTTTGCTGGGTAGTAACTGGCGCTTGCCTACCCTGGCTGAACTGACGAATGCAGATACTAATGGTAACTGGGATAATTATACTGATACATATAACTCTGTTTTGAAGTTACATGGTGCTGGTTACCTGGATGTAAATGCTGGTACTATAGTGAATAGGGGGGTGAATGGTTATATGTGGTCCAGTACAAAGGCTCCCGCTAACATTGAAGATAATAAAAATAGTCATTACATGAACTTTTCTGGTAGTAGTTCAAGGTTATCCGATTATCCTCAGTCTATTGGCTTTTCGGTGCGGTGTTTAAGCGCACTTTAATAAACGTCAGAATTGTTTATTGATGCAGAATATGGCTTGTTTAATGGTTGGGGCTGGTTGTACGATTGTTTGGCACACTATAGGCAGCAAATGTTTGGTACGGACAAATCCGTTCAACATGCCCCGGATAGTCAGGCTGAGCGAAGTCGAAGCCTGAACTCTTATCTCCCTCTTGACTTGACTCTGGTTGAAATAATAAGGAAGTGATAGAAAAACAGAAGAAGACAATAATAAATAAATCTTTAACGATGAAACAAAAAATATTTATCTCATTACTGGCAGCCGTTTTTTGTGCCTCGGTGGGCACACTCAAGGCACAGAATTGTGCCTCGGGGTATTGCCCTGATTCAATAACGGTACACCATGTTGCCAACGATGTATCTCCGGTAACGGTTACCATTACTTATCCGGTTGTTGAAACCACGCTTGGTTCCGGAGGTACTAATAAGTATTGTTGGCTTACCCGGAATTTGGGAGCAACGGCACAGCCCTCTTCAGCTACTGATGGCTCGGTTGAACCCAGGGGATGGTTTTGGCAGTTTAACCGGAAGCAAGGCTATGCTTACGACGGAAGCCGCACTCCTTCTACAACCTGGACTGCGAGTATTTCAGAAAATATGGATTGGCAAGCAGGAAATGACCCCTGTACCTTGTTATTGGGGGCAAACTGGCGTTTGCCCACCAAAACTGAATGGGATAATGCCCTTGCTGAAGGTGGTTGGAATGGTTATAACAGTTCCTTTAATTCTGTATTAAAGATGCACCTTATGGGAGATTTGAAATATACTGATGGTGCTTTTCAGCTATCAGGAAGTAGTGGTTTCTATTGGAGCAGTACACAGAATGCTACTGACAATGCAAGAGCCTGGTACTATAATATAGCTAGTCAATTGGCAACAATGAATCATAATTATAAGTCCTACGCTATTGCAGTGCGTTGTGTTTATGCGCTTTAAATTCATATCCGGCGTAAGGTCTTATTGGGCATAGCTCACCGGGTAATTGTATTTTTTTGATGTGGTATTAATAGCTTGTGAAGGAGTGGTAGCCAGGCAGGTTGAAAACGGAGAGCAAGAGTATGATATATAATATAGGTTTGAAAGGGATACAAGAAAAATAATATTCATGAAATTAGTTATACTTATTTTTATATGGTTGGCAGCAGTATTTACCGTTAGCGGGCAGTCGGAATACTTTCGGGTTGTTAATGGTATTCCGTGTATGCCGGTTCTGTCAAATTCGTCTGATGTAACCGATCCTGAAACAGGTTCATTTTTCTATAGTACCGATGATAATAGTTTTTATTTCTATACCGGCTCTTCCTGGGTTGGGTTATGTTCTTTTTCCAGTCCGGTGTTAAGCACAGGCAGGGAATGGTTCCGCGTAGTAAATGGTATCCCGGCTTTTCCCTTGCTCAACCCTTCGGAAGTTGCGGAAGTAGCTGTTCCGGGTACCGCTTTTTATTCTTCAACTGGAGTAATACAGGTAAACGACGGTGCGGGATGGAAAAGTATATTCGAATATGGAAATACCGAGAATGTAAGCGAAAACGTTAACACGGCAATGGGAACGGTTAATGGAGGTAGCGGGCTGTTTACCATTCCGGTTCTTGCCAGTGAACCATCTTCGCCGGAAACAGGCGCTTTTTATTTCGATGCAGCTGTTTCTGCATTGCGCGTGTATAGCGGTAATTTCTGGTTGGGCTGGTTAGATATCGATTGTGGCAATTGTGCGCCGCAGGTAGTAGGTGTAACATTTACAGAGGATGCAACCAATTTTATTGCAGGGTATACCTATTACGATAAAGAAGGAGATGCTGAGAATTCTGTAACTGTTCAATGGTATGTAGCCGACGACGATCAGGGCGCCAATTCAACCTTATTGTCGGAAGTAAATGACCTTCCGCAGGCTGATTTTTATTCCTTGCATAATCAAAAATATTTGAGAGCAGTAGTTGTTGCTCAGGCACAAGATGGGAACCTTTACAGCGATGAGGCCTTTAGTGAGTGGGTTGCTTATGCGGACTGTGTTCCTCAGGTTACAAGTGTAGCTATTGTTGAAGATTTAACCGAATTTAATGCAAGATATATGTATTACGACAAGGAAGATGATGTCGAGAGTTCCGCAGATGTTCAGTGGTATGTAGCCGATGATGCTCAGGGCACCAATTCAACATTGATATCGGAAGAAACCACCTTTTTGCGGCCTGACTTTTATTCTTTGTATAATGGGAAGTATTTGCAGGCAGTAGTAGTTGTTCATGCAGAAAGTGGTAACCCCGACAGCCAAGCAGCTTCCAGCGAATGGATTGCCTATACCGATTGTGTTCCCCAGGTTACCGGAGTAACCATTGCAGAAGATTCAACCAATTTTAATGCGGCGTATGCTTATTACGATAAGGAAGGCGACAACGAGAGCGGTTCGGCAGATATTCAGTGGTATGTAGCCGACGATGCTCAGGGGAGCAATTCAATATTAATCTCTGAAGAAACTACTCTTTTTAGGCCTGACTTTTATTCTTTGTATGATGGAAAATATTTACAGGCTGTTGTTGTTTCACGTGCAGGCACGGGGAACCCCAATAACAGCGATGCGGATTCCAGCGGGTGGGTTCTTTACACCAACTGTGTTCCTCAGGTTACAGGTGTAACCATTGCCGAGGATGTAATCAGTTTCAATGCAGGCTATACGTATTACGACAAGGAAGAAGATGTTGAGAGTGGTTCGGCAGATGTTCAGTGGTATGTAGCCGACGATGCTCAGGGGACCAATTCAACCTTGCTGTCGGAAAACCCCGTCCTTTCGCGGCCCGACTTTTATTCTTTGTATGATGGAAAATATTTGCAGGCCGTAGTTATTGCACGTGCAGAAACGGGTAACCCCAATAACAGCGATGCAGATTCCAGCCAATGGGTTGCCTGTAACGACTGTGTTCCACAAGTTACCTCAGTAGCTATTGTTGAAGATTTAACCGAATTTAATGCAAGATATATGTATTACGACAAGGAAGATGATGCCGAGAGTTCCGCAGATGTTCAGTGGTATGTAGCCGACGATGCTCAGGGGACCAATTCAACCTTGCTGTCGGAAGAAACCGCCCTTTCGCGGTCCGACTTCTATTCTTTGTACGATGGAAAATATTTGCAGGCCGTAGTTGTTTCACGTGCAGGCACGGGGAACCCCAATAACAGTGATGCGGGTTCCAGCGGGTGGGTTCTTTACACCAACTGTGTTCCTCAGGTTACAGGTGTAACCATTGCCGAGGATGTAACCAGTTTTAATGCAGGCTATACGTATTACGATAAGGAAGAAGATGTTGAGAGTGGTTCGGCAGATGTTCAGTGGTATGTAGCCGACGATGCTCAGGGGAGCAACTCTATCTTGCTGTCGGAAAACCCCGTCCTTTCGCGGCCCGACTTCTATTCTTTGTATAATGGAAAATATTTGCAGGCCGTAGTTGTTTCACGTGCAGGCACGGGGAACCCCAATAACAGCGATGCGGATTCCAGCCAATGGATTTTGTGTACCGACTGTGTTCCACAGGTTACCGGTGTATCTGTTGCTGAAACTGAAACCAACTTTATTGTGGGATATGCCTATTACGATAAAGAAGGCGATGCCGAAAGCAGTTCCGTAGATGTTCAGTGGTATGTGGCCGACGATGCTCAGGGGACCAATTCAATCTTAATCTCGGAAGAAACCGCTCTTCCCCGGTCTGAATTTTATTCTTTGTATGATGGGAAGTATTTGCAGGCAGTAGTAGTTGTTCATGCAGAAAGTGGTAACCCTGACAGCCAAGCAGCTTCCAGCGAATGGGAACCCTATAACTTTTGCCCTGCATCGGTAACGGTGAACCACGTGGCGGGAAATGTATCTCCCGAAACCGTAACCATTACCTACCCGTTGGTGAAAACCACCCTGGGTTCTTCAGATGGTACCCCCAATTGCTGGATTGCCCAAAACCTGGGGGCAACCACACAGGCTACTTCGGCTACCGATGCCAGCGATGCTGCTGCAGGGTGGTACTGGCAGTTTAACCGTAAACAGGGGTATGCTTATAACACTGGTACAAGTACTCGTACGCCAAACACTACCTGGATTAATCCCAACACTGTTACCAGTGATTGGGAAACAGTAAATGACCCCTGTACCATTTTATTGGGAAGTAACTGGCGATTGCCCACCAGTACTGAGACTAGTAATGCAGATAGTGATAGGTATGGGGGGGGATGGAATGGTTACAATGATGTCTATGCTTCGGTTTTAAAGATACATGCGGCAGGTCAACTGAATTATAATGGAATAATAAGTGATAGAGGTTCTTATTACTACGTAGCAACTAGTTCTCATTATAGTACTGTTGCAATAGTACTCTATGGAACAGATACCATCGGTGGCGGTAGTGCAAATACTCCATCTTATAGCGGATTTTCAGTGCGCTGTATTAGTAGTTTTTAATTAACCGTTATAAATGAAAGAAAAAAAATAAAAATAGATATGCAAAGGTTAAAACACATATTGTTTAGTTGGGTACTGGCTGGCTGTTTTTTAGTATACTACAAGTTGCAATTTTGGGGTATGAACAACTCCGCTCAACATGGTGCGGCTAGTCAGGCTGAGCGGAGTCGAAGCCTGAACTTCTCATACTTAAATTAACACGGGTTACTAAAATGAAAGCAAAAAATAACTACGAATACCAAAAAAGAATGAACACTGGAAGATATGGTTTTGATGTTACCCCCTGCATGAATAAAAGGTGTAAGGATGAAATAGTCTCCGGCTTGGGCCGGAGGCTATATTCACTGCAACAAAAGGCTTTTTCCCCTGGGGTACACTGTCCCGGAGCATTATTTGTTCATAACGCAAAAGCTGATATATGGCAACGGATCTTGACTGCTGGTTAAAGAGATACCGAATGTATATTTAAAAGGATAAGACAATAATAAATTTTTAATTATGAGATATAGAATATTTATTTCGCTGCTGGTTGCCGGTTTATGTGCCGTGGTAAGTACGCTCCGGGCACAGAGTTGTGCAACGGGCTACTGCCCTGAAACAGTAAAAACACGCCACTTTTCAGGCGACATTTCGCCTGAAACCGTTACCATTACCTACCCGGTGGTTGAAACCACCCTGGGTTCTACTGATGGAACTACAAACTGCTGGTTGGGGCAAAACCTGGGGGCAACTACGCAGGCTACTTCGGCTACCGATGCCAGCGATGCTGCTGCCGGGTGGTACTGGCAGTTTAACCGTAAACAGGGCTATACCTATAATACGAGTACAAGTACCCGTACCCCAAATACTACCTGGGATGCTTCTATTAATGAATCATCCGACTGGCTTGCAGTGAACGACCCCTGTGTATTATTGTTGGGAAGCAACTGGCGTTTGCCCACCAGTGCCGAGTGGACCAATGCCGATGCTAATGGTAGCTGGAGTACATACACTACTGCTTATAATTCTGTTTTAAAGCTTCATGCACAAGGGTATTTAGGTAATACGAATGGTGATATGACAGGTAGACAAGAATACGGCAATTACTGGAGTAGTACACAGAGTGATGGTACCAAGGGGCATGATATGCATTTGAATGTTGCCGGCGCCAACCTGAGTAGCTTTAGTAAAACCTATGGCTTTTCAGTGCGTTGCATTATGAAACGTTGATAAGGCATGGTAATAAGAATAAAGATAAAAGAAGTTTAAACCGGAATAAGGTGTTAATGCGGAGTGGCAATTTTTAATAGCTGGCTTCATTTTACTCAAGTTCTACTATGTAAAGGTGAAAAGATTGATTTTATATGGTAATGGGCTCTGCCCACAGGTTGAAGAGATATCGAATAAAACCGGATAACACAATAAAATTTTTAATTATGAGATATAGAATATTTATTTCGCTGCTGGCTGCTGGTTTATGTGCCGTGGTAGGTACGCTCCGGGCACAGAATTGTGCAACGGGCTATTGCCCTAAATCAGTAACATTTCATCACTTTGTTGATGGTATATCGCCGGAAACTGTTACCATTACCTACCCGGTGGTTGAAACCGATATTGGTTCTACTGATGGTACCAATGCATGTTGGCTTGCACAAAACCTGGGGGCAACCACACAAGCTTCTTCGGCTAACGATGCCAGCGATGCTGCTGCCGGGTGGTACTGGCAGTTTAACCGTAAACAGGGCTATGCCTATAATACGAGTACAAGTACCCGTACCCCAAATACTACCTGGGATGCTTCTATTAATGAATCATCCGACTGGCTTGCAGTGAACGACCCCTGTATCTTGTTGTTGGGGGGCAATTGGCGTTTGCCTACCATGACCGAGTGGTATAATGCTGATGCTACTGGTGGATGGGGGAATCCTGCCGAAGCCTATGCTTCTGTTTTAAAGCTACATACTGGCGGACGTTTAGATGACGATGGAGGCAACGATATGGTAAATAGGGGGACCTATGGATCTTTTTGGAGTAGTAATCAAGATAGTGCTGCTAATCCTGCCAATGCGCTATACTTATATTTTAATGAAGGCAATTCTCAACAGTATAGCAATTTAAAATCGTATGGCCAATGTATTCGTTGTATTATGGATCTTTAATTAAGCACGGCAGGATGATGCAAAAAATGAATATTGGATGATGGAGAAGAGTACAAAGTAGAGAGTAATGAGTAGAGGGAAAATAGATAAAAACAGGGAAGAATTAAGTAAGGGACATATACATAGTTTAATCATCACCGGAAGCCCCGGGTGAATATTTTAGGGAGATATCTCCGGGGTTTCATTTCCTTGCATATTAAGGTTTTACCCTTTGGAATTAACCCTGGCATTTATGCCGGGGAATAAACGAACTGTAAAATTAATATCAACTTGTTGGACAAAAGTCCCAAAAAATATGTAGTTTTGTCATGTTTTGTTTTTACAACTTTGTTAAGCCAGAAAAATCATTGCATTATGATTTTGCCCCTAAAATGCCCGAATGGCGATTATTATTTAATTTAAGAAGTGAACGGTTGGATAAAAAAGAAGATTTGGACTAAAGCTTTGAGATAATTTGGTATTGTCGAACTTTGTCTTAAGAGATGGGGTGAAATCGATACTTTGTGACTAATCCTGGCATTTATACCAGGAATATTTTCGGGCTTAACCCCCATTTCAGCAGTTTTAACCAAACAAAATGTAAACAGCAGTTTAATAGATATTTAAAGAATAGACAGATGAAACAAAGACATTATTTTTTACTGTTACTTGTTTTCTTACTGGTTAAGGCTGCAACAGCCCAGGTATTAACTACACCCGATGGGAAAATGATTCGTATTGGAGCAGGAGAGCAGTCTCCGTTAATGAGTGTACCGGCCGAGCCTGTGCCTGTGGTAACCGATTTGCAAATAACCGGAGCGCCGGTGGCGGGTATTGAATATACAGCTGGCTATACATATTCTGATCCCCTGGGACGCGGGGAGGATCATACCGATATTGTTTGGTTTCGTGCCGATGATGAGAACGGAACAAATGAAGTACAAATAGCTACAGGCACAAACTATACTTTACAAAACAGTGATGTTGGTAAATATGTATATGTGCGTTTTACTCCTTATGCTGATGATGGCGCCGGCGGTACTGTTGGTGGAGAGTCCGAACAGGCAACTCCGTTTCTGGTGCGCGAAACTTATTACGAAAATCCTTATCTGGGGCAAGGATGGGATCACATGCTCATAAATGTTGTAAACATTTCATTTGATGGAGGAGACGCTATCTCCGGAGATGAAATTGCCGTTTTTGATGGCAATATTTGTTGTGCCCATTACACAATTACCGGCCCTGTAACAGTGGGTGATAATAATAGTTACCTTTCCTTGTCGGCATCAAAAGTTGATATGGGTGATGATGGGTATACTCCCGGGAATACGATAACTATTCGCTACTGGAGGAAATCGGTTCCAGCACAGGATTATTCCGCATCACTTGAATTTTTTAATAACAGCGGGGATCTAATAACAGCCCCGGTTTTTACTCCTTCAGAAACTACTTTTGTGCAGGTAACAATAACCCCTTGAATAAATAGAAAGAACGTATAATACAAACCCCTATGAAAAAAATATTTTTACTTTTTAGCGTATTCGCGCTGGTAGCAAACACTTTTGCCCAGCAAAAGGTAGTTGGAGGATACTATACCAACTGGTCGGTTTACAGCAGAGGTTTTGGGCTTGCCGACCTCGAAGGAAGTGGGATTACCCAGGCAACCCAGGCATTTATGTTCCCGTTTGTTGTAAGCGGAGAACTCGCTGTTGGAGATGAAGTCGTTTACCGGGGAACATCAAAAACAGCGGTAATTCTTACCTGTAGAACATTTACCAACGACGACGGAGAAACCTGCACAACCGGAATAGGAAGTACCGATTTCTATGCCGATATAGAAAATGTATTGGCCTCTGTTGCCCATTACGGTTCGCCCTCGTGGTTAAGCGGAACCAGCTATGCCGAGAAAATTACAAACTGGTTAAAGATGAGTGATAATAGCAAGCCGGGAGTTATCGGGCAATTTATTATGGCCCGGAACAACGGTTTGGAAACGGTTGCTTCTTTGGGAGGATGGACTTTGGCTCAGCACTTTCCGGAGATTGCCAACGATATAAATACACGTGCCGCTTTTGCACAGGCTGTAGCCGATTTTGCAACTAAATTCAAATTTGACGGAATTGACCTTGATTGGGAGTTCCCCGTACAGGGAGGAACGGATGGGAACGAAACCATCAGCTTGCTTTCTATTCCAAAACAACCACATTATACAGAGGATCCAATGAATTTGGTTATGCTTTGTAAAGCCATAAAAGAAGCTTTGCCTTCCAATGTGCATTTGTCTATATGTACAAATCAGAACCCCGCAACAGTGGGGGCAATGTATATTTTTCCGGGTAACAAATCAAACTGGAGTACAAGGACATATAAAGGCTATGACGGCAGCGACCTGACTGATTGGGTAGATAACTTTTATACAATGACATACGACTATGGCGGTGCATGGTTGTCAAGCTCCTCTCACCAGGCTCCTTTGTACGACTCCGGCGATCCCAGCGACCCGGACAAGGATATGTCGGTTTCTACATTTATAAATGTTTTGCTTGATGATTTGCAGGTACCTGCTGAACGGGTAATCATGGGATTGCCTTTTTATGGCCGCGGCTGGGACAATGTAGCTGCCGGCCCAAATGGAGATGGTTTGTACCAGGCATCAAGCCAGACTGCTTTGCTGATGGGAAGCTGGGACGATACTGCCGGTGAAAATTCAGCCGCCTTTGATTATGGCGATTTGAAAGACGGTAAAGCAAAAAATGTACATCAATACATTTTAGATGGAGTAGGTACAGGAAACGACGGGTTTATTGAATACTGGAGCGAGACCTGCAAGGTTCCTTATTTGTATAATTCAACTACGGGGGCATTTATTTCGTATGATAATCCGCGTTCCATTACCGAAAAAGTAAAATTTGCTATGAATAAAGGACTTGCCGGAGTATTTACCTGGGAGTTCTCACAAGATGATAATGAATTAAGTCTGGTAAAGGCAATGGCCCAAAATGCGGCTATTTATAGTGTTATTGTAAATGGAACGGTTAATTCTGCTTCCGGAGAAGGGATTTCCGGGGTTACTGTTAGCTTGGCAGATAGTGAAGATACACTGAAGTCAACAACTCTTGGCAATGGTGCCTGGGGGTTTAACGTAAACGCTTTAAGCGATTATGTCCTTAATTTTTCCAAAGAAGGTTACATTATAAAACCTGCTGAAGTAACATTTAAAATGCTTGAAAAAGATACTGTAATCAATGTAATTGGTTCTTCTTCATCTTATGCAATAAGTGGAACGGTTTCTCTTTCAGGAGGAGCTGCAGCTGAAGGAGTTGAATTATCTTTGGAATTGGCAAATAAAAAAATAGACAATACTACCAGTGGGAGCGATGGTACCTATTCGTTTTCCAATGTTCCCGGAGATTTTGATTATACCCTGGTTCCTTCCAGTAACTATTACGAGTTTACTCCTGCTTCCCTTTCCTGGCCTTCTCTCTCTTCCAATCTGGAAAACCAGGATTTTACAGTAGATTATACTACTTATTCTATTAGTGGTGTGGTTACCGATAAAACAGGAAATCCGGTGGAAGGAGCTACAATCAACTTATCGGGGGGCTCAACGGCAACAATACAAACAGGAAGTGACGGTACTTATTCGTTTGACGATTTGCAGGCGAAAGCAGACTATGAAGTGAGCATTGAGCTTGAGGATATTTATTATGTTACCCGAAAGGTTGAACAAAGTTTGTTGTCAGAAAATACAACTATTGATTTTTCTGAATATGCAGGAATTGCTGTTTTTGGATATTTAAAAGATGGAGCAGAGCCAATTTCCGGAGCATCTGTTACCATGACCAATGACTGGCAGACCGGCTGGGTATATACTCACTCAGCAACCATTGATGATGACGGCCTTTACAGTTTTGTTATTCCTGAAAGTGTAACTGCTGTCACCAATGTTGTACTAAAGCCATCTATTTCAACGTATTATTCCTCTGTTGAAGTTCCCTCTGCTTTAAGCTCGTCGCTACGTGTAGATTTTAATACGCAGGAAATTTCTTTTGATTTGATGGTAACAGCACCGTTAGGAGATTCGGTATATCCGGATAGCGAAGGAAATGTAGCTCTGGAGGTGGAAGCATCCGTGAGCGAAGGTAGCATAACTGGTGTGGAGTTTGAGGTTGACGGGCAAACGCTGACTGCAACCAATTCTTCCGGTAATACCTGGCAGGCATCGTGGACTCCTTCTGCTGTATTTGCTGATTATGAGATAAAAGTAACAGCAACCAGAAACACCGGAGCAACAGCATCTATAACTAAAGATATTTATGTAGATTGTAATACCGATTGTCCGAATAAAAAGCCGGAAATTACATTGAATTCACCAACTGAAAGTTGGGTGAGGCAGGAAAGTTTTTCTGAAATAATAATTAGTGCAGATATTATTGATAGTGATGGAACCATTGAAAGTGTAAATTTCTCTATTGACGGAATCGACGTTACCCCAACAAAAACAGGAGATACTTACAGCTATAATTTTGTGCCTGACGCATATAAAACGTATTCCATTGAAATTACGGTTACTGACGATGCTGCGGAAACAACAACGCTTGTTAAAGAATATGCAGTAAATGAACCCGTTCTATTTACTCCTTTGCCAAGTGTTGCTATTGTTGGATACTGGCAAAACTGGCTAAGTGATCTTGCCCCGTTTATTCCTCTGTCAGATTTGGTAACTTCGAATTATACCGTTATTGATATTTCTTTTGGTGTGCAATCCAGCACCGAAGACGATCATATCGTAACATTTACCCCTGATGCTTCCGGTTATCCGGATGTGCAGGATTTTATTGATGATGTGGCTTTGTTAAAGGCGGCAGGTAAACCTGTAATTCTTTCGCTTGGTGGTGAAACCGGCCATTTCAGTTTGGAGTCGGAAACTGATAAAGATGCTTTTGTTGCCAGCCTTAAAACATTGATCGATACGTATGGTTTTGATGGTATTGACATCGATTTTGAGGGAGTGGCGGCTAAACTGGGAGAGACGTCAAGCAGTCTTGAATACTCGACATTAACTTCTGAACGAAGTAAATATCTGATTGATGCTTTAAATGAACTGACTGATTATTACGGTGAAGATTTTATCCTGACTTTTGCCGAGGAATTGTATTATGTGCAGGTTGGTTACAATACTTATCCGGGAACTTCTTCCGGCGATTTTCTGCCTGTGTTATATAATCTTTGGGACAAGTGGGATTTACTGCATGTGCAGTATTATAATTATGGTTCGGAATGGTGGATGGGTTCTGATAAACAAGAGACTTATTCTGCCGAATTAGTTACCCAGGAACTTGAACTTTTGTTAACTGGTTTTACGTTGGGAAGTACAGGAAACAGTTTCCCGGCCATTGAACCATCGCGTCTGGCAATTGGTCTGCCTTGTACTTGCTCTGCTTCAGGAACAGTAGGAATTGATGATTATAATGTACCTATTGACGATATGATTGAAGCTTTGGAGTACCTGCGCACGGGCGAAAAGCCGGAAGGCTTTGCTTATACTACAAAAGGAATATATGAACCCATACGGGGCATGATGACCTGGAGTATTAACTGGGATGCTACCGACGATTGTGAGCATACCCCTTATGATTTTGCGGATCGTTATTATGAGTATTTCAATGCATTGGCCAACGAAAAACCAGTCGCTTCCATTACCAGCGCGGCAAATAATGAAATATACAATACTGGAACAGTAACCATTGAAGCCGATGCCACAGATAGCGATGGAACAGTTGCTTCTGTTGATTTTTATGTGAATAGCGTAAAAGTGGGTAGCGATGATACGGCTCCATACACGTATGACTGGGAAATAAGTGCCACAGGAACGTATAAATTGTATGTAGTGGCGGTTGATGATAAAGGTAAAGAAGGAAAATCATCAGAAATAACAGTACAGGTAGTTGAACAGGGTGCCCCGGAAGTAAGCCTTACTTATCCGTTAGATGGCGCCGAAATAATGCCGGAAGAAGAACTGGTATTAACAGCTTCTGCCAGCGATGAAGACGGAACTGTTAGCAAAGTTTCATTTTATGATGGAGAGACGCTTCTGGCAGAAGTTAGCCAGGCTCCTTTTAAATATACCTGGAGTAATGCTACGCCCGGAGTTCATGAAATAAAAGTGGTAGCCACTGATAATGATGATAAAACTGCAACCAGTGTTGTTTCTGAAATCATGGTATATACTTATTATGCTATTACTGGTACTATTACAAAAGGAGATGGCCTTGCCTATAATGGGGTTGGTTTAAGTTTGCAAAGTGAAGGAAATGCAACTCTTTATACCGAGACAGATTTGCAGGGAGAATATTCCTTTAGTAATGTATTGTCGTTTACTGATTATGTCTTGACTCCTTCTTCAGGAAGCAATGGTGTTTTTATTCCCGAGGAATCTGTAATCAGTAATCTTTCAGGAGACATAATCCGGGATTTTTCCCTGTATGAAGGAACTTATATCTATGGATATGTAAAAGACGGTACCACTCCCGTTACCAATGCAGTGATACAGATTGTATTAAACTGGACCAGTTCTGCTGCCGGGTATGTAAGCTTAACAGTTACTACGGATAGTTATGGCTATTACCGGTACGAAATACCAGATGCTTATATTGATGGCATGGGGGGAACGGTAAAAATGAACGCATGGGACAACAGTAATGTCACCTATTATCCAACTGACGGATATACCTTTAGTACGTTTAATGAGGTAGTGCGTTGCGATTTTAATGCGCAGGAAAACAGCATAACAATTGAGCCGCTTACCGCTTCATCTGTTGATGTAGAGCTTAGTGGTTCCGTTAGTCTGGAAGCTGATGTTACCATTAGTTCCGGAGATATTGAAAGTGTTAGTTTTGCTATCGATGGGCAAACCCTCAGTGGTATCAATACCTCTGGCAATACCTGGGCTGTTGACTGGACTCCTTCTTCATTAGACGCTGAATACGAATTAGTGGTAACCGCAAGTGGAGAAGGTATAACAGAAGAAGCTAGTCAGACGATATATGTTAATTGTACAGGAGAAGGTTGCCCCAATAAAAAACCGGTTATCACCCTGCTTAGTCCTACTGCAAGTGTTGAACAGCAGGAAACTTTCGCCGCTGTAAGTGTAAGTGCAAGTGTAACCGATGCCGACGGAACAGTAGCCAGTGTTACAATTACAGTTGATGGAAATGAACAGGCGGTTAATGTTTCAGGAGATACTTATAGTTGCACGTTTACTCCTTCGGAATATAAAACATATACAATTGTAATTACTGCAACCGATGATGCTGATGAAATAAGCAGTACAACCAAAGAGTATACAATCCGGGTACCCAGTGCATTTACTCCTTATCCGGATAAATGTATTACCGGCTACTGGCATAACTGGTTAAATACAAGCGCCCCGTTCATGCCTTTAAAAAATGTGCTGAATACAAAGTTTAATGTGGTTATTGTTTCATTTATTGAAACAGAAAATACCGATGGATATACACCGATATTTGAACCTCTCTCTTCTGAGTATCCGGATCCGGAAGTTTTTAAAGATGAGGTAAAAATGCTTCAGGATGCCGGCATCCCGGTTTTGATTTCTATTGGTGGACAAAACGGGCATGTTGAATTGACAACAGAAGAAGAAAAGAACATTTATGTAAATGGAATCATTCAGATTTGCGAAGAATATGGATTTGATGGTATTGATGTCGATTATGAAGGAGGCTCAATGACCGCTTTTAATCCGGAATCAAACTCGCTTGAATATGCAGATATTACAGACCCTGAGTTAAAATATGGAATTGACGCTATACGTGAAGTACATGAATATTTTGGAAATGACTTTTTGATTACCGCAGCTCCTGAAACTGCTTATGTACAGGACGGGCATCTGAATTATCCGGGAGCAGGGCAATTTTTGCCTTTTATATATAACATCAGGGATATTTTAACTTGCTTGCATGTGCAGTTGTATAATTACGGCAATGCAACCTGGTCACATTTGCAGGATGTATCAGGAACACCTGGCTCGTTGAGTGCTGGTACTGCTGATGCAATTGTAGGTTTGACGGAGATGCTGGTTACTGGATTTCCATTGGGAAGTTCCGGCCTGACATTCCCTGCCTTGAGAGAAGATCAGGTAGCTATTGGATTGCTTGCTTCTCCTAATGCGGGTGGAAGTATTCACTATACAGAACCTGCCGAAGTAACAAAGGCGCTTGACTACCTTATAAAAGGGGAGAAGGATGCTTCGTTAACTTACCCGTTACAGGTGAAAAGCAGTTATCCCGATATCAGAGGGATGATGACATGGAGTATCAATTGGGATGCCGTGCTTGATGGCAGAGATGTAACCAATGAATTTGCAGATACATATTATGATTATTTTATGGGGAATCAACCTCCTTCTGTAGAAATAACTTCTCCTGCAGATGGCGATATTCTGGCTCCGGGAAATATAATACTGGAGGCCACAGCTTCCGACCCGGAAGGTGACCTTCAGAGTGTATCTTTTTACGCCGGAGAAGAGCTTGTTGGTACAGCTACGTCGGCTCCTTATTCTGTTACCTGGGCGGTTTCCGAGGTCGGTACTTACCAGTTAACAGCCAGGGCAACCGATGGAGACGGCAAAACCGGAGAATCAGATACTATTTCAGTAGAGATATTTGTTGAAGGGGCTCCTGAAATTACTGCGGTAAGGCCAAACGAGGGGCAGAGCCTTGGTGTTTACAATCTGGGAACAGATGCCCTTACCCTGAAAGCAAAAATAACTGATGCTGATAACAGTCTTACAGGTGATATTACTTTTACAATTGCAGGCGAAGAGACCCTTGTTGCTTCCACATCGGGTGATGATATTTATCAAGTCTCGTGGGTTCCTTCAGCCCTGGGTGATTACACACTTGTTATAGAGGCAACCAATGCGATTGGAAAGGCTAAAAAAGAAATAAACTTCTCGGTTTATGATGCCGCAGATGTGAGTCTTAGTTTTGAAGATATTGCAAATACTTCCCTGTTTAATGATGCTGGTTTATATACAAGAACCGTTGACCAGGTAGAAGTAAACTTGGGTAAAACAGCTACTTTTACATTTGACCAGTCCATTACAGAGGTGACACCCCGTTCGGAATCTCTGGCTAAAATTACTGTTTTGGGGTCGAGCCTTACTATTCAGGGCTACCGCACAGGACGTACCGGTCTGCAAATTACCGCAGCCGATGGAAAAGTCTATCTGCTGGGGTTGAGGGTGAACGAATCTGACGGCACTCCTCCCGGACTACCTGATTATGCAAGTGTGGGCTCTATTTTTGAAAATACAGCTACTCAAATGAGCTTCTGGACGGATCTTTATGGTGAACAAAGCCTGAAGAATAAAAATATAGATGTCCTTTATATTTATTACCAGGGAGGACCGACCAATTTTATGGAAACGGCAGATCCGGAAAGAAATCTGCGAATGCAAAGATATGCCCGTAACTGCGTACGTTTGGGAGTCGTTCCCAGCTTTGTATATTATAATATTCCAAACCCGGATGAAAGTTATGCTATTGATATAGAAAACCTGAGTACAGAGGGTTTTATCGATGATTATTATAATACCATGAATGTTTTTATTGACGCGATACAGGATGTTCTGGGAGATAGATGTTTCCAAATGATTATGGAACCTGATTTTCTGGGATACATGCTTCAGGGCTCCGGATCAAGTACAACAGATCCTTCGTCAATAGCTCTTTACGGCGATTACACGGTGAGCTCGTTTGTTACCGGTGTGAATGAGCATATTCAGGCTAAGAAAAATAGTGGAGCAAATATTATTTATGGCTGGCAGTTTAATTTATGGGCAGATGATACCTATAATGTGAACCCCAGTTTGATAAAAAATGGCTACAGCCTCAGCATGACTCCAACGGAGTTTGATACACAGGTTAGCAATGTGGAAACAGCAGCAGCGAATATTATTAATTTTGGTGTTTCTGCAGGGGTAACCACCCACGGGGCTGGTTTTGTAGCGATGGACCGCTATGGAAATGCACCCGGTGAAAGTAATCCTGAAAGTGCTGCTTACTGGTATAACAATGACCAGGGAATAAATTACTTGCTTTTTGCCCAAAAGCTCAACGAGGTTTCCAGCCTTCCTGTTGTATTATGGCAATTGCCTACCGGGCGTATAAATAATACATCCTTGGTTTCTGCCTACACAGGAGAAACTTTCGCTTTTGATGATAATTTAGATTGGTGTGTTGATTTTATCTTTGGAGATACTCTAAAACCACAATATTCTGATGCGCTTGAGTATGACCGTTATGCATTCTTTGATGATAATTTCCATAACGATCCGGGATTTCAGGCCGAGAATGATACCGTAATTATTCCTTCTCATATTGCCAGGTTTAAAGACTATGGTATTATATCTGCCCAGTTTGGAATGGGCCTTGGAGGAGCAGGCCAGAGTGCAACGGTAAATCCGGGAGATGATTACTACTTTATACAAAAAACACAAAAGTATTATACTACTGATCTTGCTTATGTGAATGATGAAGTAATCTATCCGGAAATTATATATGCAACAACCACTGATGGAAACGTTGAGCTTGTAAACAGCCATCCCGCAGGAAGTAACATGTATTATGCGGTAAAAGGTTGTTCCGAAGATGGTACGTTTTCTCCGGGTGAAGCAGGAGTAGGTACTCACTGGGTAACTTTCCAATATAACGATAACAGCGAAACAGTATACAAAGCACAGAAAATAGTGGTAACCGAGGGGATAGATACTGAAGCTCCCGTACTTACCGCTTTTGAATGTAATCCGTACACCAATACAACATTGGCAGAAATTACCAAAATTACAGCAACCGACAATGTTGGTGTAAGCGGATACTACATTGCCGAGGATAATACTACAGAACCCGCTTCCGATGCGGAAGGTTGGCTGAACACCAAACCGTCTGAGTTTACTTTGTCATCGGCAGGTGAACATGTGTTGACGCTTTGGGTAAAAGATGCGGCGGGTAATATAAGCTCCGGTCTTAGTGCTACGGTTACTTATGATGATGAGCTTCCGGTAATCAGTGAGTTTACCGGTCCTGCATCAACTGAAACAGCAACAGTGTCTCTGAGTATAACAGCTAATGATAATATCGGCATAGCAGGTTATTTCCTGGCTGCGGACAATACTACACCGGAAGTGTCAGCAACGGGCTGGGAAATCAATCAACCGGAAAGTTATACGCTTCCTGGAACAGGTGAGCATTTATTGTTCCTCTGGGTAAAAGATGAGGCTGGCAATATAAGTGAAATGGCAAGTTTAACAGTAAGTTATATCAGCAATGATAATACTTCTCCAACAATATTGGCCTTTAGCAGCCTCGCGGAAACCAGTGTTGCTACAGTTTCCTTAACCATTGATGTTTCTGATGATACCGGCGTTACCGGTTATTATCTCTCGGAAGATGATGATACGGCTCCCACCTTATCGTCAACATGGCTTGACGGTAAGCCTGCTAATTATGTTTTGTCAGGCGAGGGAGCACATACCTTGTATCTGTGGGTAAAAGACGAAGCTGGTAATATCAGTGAAGTGGCCAGCACAACAGTAACTTACTCTGAAGTTGTTTCAGATATGAGTATTGCACTGGTTGAGCCCGAAGCACTGCGTTTTTATTCAACTTCTGCTTCAGTAAATGTAACATTTGTATTTGAAGTAGATGCAGGTGGTGAAACGCTGGATAGGGTTTATGCATTCATTGACGGAACAGAATATACTGCCGGGTTGGTAGATGGAAGCACCGATCGTTATGAGGTGACTTATACAACTTCGGAATTTAAAGAATACGCGATACAAGGGGTTGCGGTTGCCACTTCGGATGCTACTGCATCTACCCCAACTGGTATTTTTATTCTGAATGAGTTATCCAGCTGTCCGGTTTCTGAATGGAATAATTCCATTGATTACTCGGGCGGATCTTATATTTATTATAGTGGACAAATTTATAAGGCTAATTATTATATCTCAGCAGGAGAAACTCCGGAGGGAAATACCTCCTGGGAACTGATGGGTGATTGTAACAGCTTGGTATATCCGGTGTATAATTGCGACGATGTTTCGGCCTGGGATTCTGAGGTTATTTATGGTCCTGACAATACAGATATAGATGTAAGTTATAACGGGCTGGTGTACAGGGCAGGTTATTATGCAAATGGAACATTGCTTCCGGATGCAGGTGGCCCCTGGGTATTTCAGGGAGTATGTACCGATTTAAACGATGCGCCTGTTGTTACTTCTTCATTTGTGGATGCAGAGGTGGAACAAACACCACTGGCAACAGTGACTCTGTCGGCAACCATTACAGACACTGACGGTAGTATTGCTGATGTTAGATTCTATATTAATGGTGAGGAACTTATGGGAGTTCAAAATCTTTCAGAAACGGATGTATATACGGTTGACTGGAACCCGTCAGAATATGGCGTTTTTGCTATTGAAATTAAGGCTACCGACAATGAGTTGGCTACTACTTCTTTAGCAGGAACAGTTAACGTTATCGGATCTCAACCACCTGTATTTAGTAATGTTTATCCGGTGAATGGGCAAACCATCAGTACAATTGTTTCTCCTGAAACGGACGTATTGACACTAAAAGCAAATGTAACAGATAGTGATGGAACAATTTCATCTGTAACTTTTACGATAAACAATATAGACTATACTGGTATAAACACCACCGGAGATACATGGTCGGTTGACTGGACACCTTCGGTATATGGAAGTTTTGAGCTTGAAATTATAGCTGAAGATAATTCTGGCACCAAGCAACAGGTAACTTCTGCTTTTGAATTAGTCAACCCCGGCTCAGGTAGTATAACTGCAACAGATCTTCCTCTGCAAATTTGGGCAAATCTGGGTACCACCAAAGTATATACTCTTACCGAAAATCTTTCCTCTGTATCGCTTCGTAATCCAAGCCTTGCCAGGGTTGAAGTGTCAGATAATACAATAACGATTGATGCATACCGTACCGGGCGTACCGGGTTACAGATGGTAACAACTTCGAATGATACCTTGTATTTAGGTTTGCGCATTAACAGTAGTGACGGAACAGCTCCAGGAATGCCCGATTTCCAATCCGTTGGTTTTATGTCGGAAGATGGAGATAGTGATATTGCTTTCTGGGAAGAAATAAATGATGATGAGACCAATACCAATGTGGATGTCAGGTATATATATATCAACGGAGGCCCTATTGGTTCAACCGATAACACCTGGCGGAATGCTTCTCGTCATATAAAGTTTGCCGAGAACAGTTTGAAATACGGATTGACCCCATTCTTTGTTTTCTACAATATACCTGGAGGAAACGAGAGTTATGTAACGGATATTGGGAATGCCCGGAATGCTGATTATATGACACTGTATTTTCAGGATCTAGAAGGGATGATTGATGATATGATTGACGTGATGGGCGATGAATTGTTCGGTATTATACTTGAACCTGATTTTCTTGGGTACATGCAACAATTGGCTGTTTCCAATGGAGAAGCATCTAATGATCCGTCGCAAATTGCAACGGCTGTAGGCACAGACGAAATTGCAACTGGTGCTGGTACTGTAAAAACATTGGTTGAGCGCATTAATAAAACCATTAGCGACAAGCGAAAAGAAGGGGCCAATGTGTTTTTTGGATGGCAGATCAACTTGTGGTCTTCCAGTCAGGAAGTGCCAGCTAACATGGGAATTATGAGAAATACTGACGATGAGCAAAACGGATGGAGCCAGGGGAGGCAAGATATAATTGATGCCGCTACAGCTACCGTTGGTTACGCAATCTCTGCCGGAATCACTTCAAACGGAGCCGATTTTGTTTCAATGGACAAGTATGGTTTTGATGCCGAAGGATATGGAATTGCAAACAGTTTGGATATCGATAATAATCCATGGTGGTTTAATTCTGACCACTGGAACAATTATCTCCTTTATGCCAATACCGTGCATGAAGTATCAGGCAAAGATGTAGTTCTGTGGCAGCTGCCGGTTGGCAGAATAAATGGTTCTGAATATGTTTCTGCCAGAACAGGTTCAGTATACGAAGATTTGCCTAATACGGAAAAGAAATATGAGGATAGTTCAATAGATTATTTCTTTGGTGATACGTTTACAGAACCAGACGCAACCCGCCTGGCCCATTTTGCAGAGAACGAAGCCAGTGATCCTGGTTTGGTTGTTAACGGGAATACAATAACCTGGGCTAGCCACATGGATGTTCTGAAAGAAAGTGGAATTATTCATGCCCAGTTTGGAGCAGGTGTTGGTTTAAGCACGGATGGAATTGGTTTTCCTCCGGAAGATGACTGGTTTTCAATTCAAAAAATCCAGGACTATTACCTAAGTGGGGTGGACTGGTTGCCTACAGCGCCATTTGTAACTGAAACTATTTTGTTGGCGAATGTGGATAAACAAAAATCATTGCCGGCCATTCACGAGAATAATGCACGGAATTATTACGGAAAGGCATGTACTTTTGAAGGGCTGTTTAATGCCGGAGTTGCCGGTTTGGGAGAACACTATATCACATTTGTAGAAGACGGTATGGAAGGAACGGTGTATAAAGTACAGAAAATTACTGTAGAAAATGATACCGAAGCTCCTGTTATTACTGAATTCTCAGCAGAAAGCCCTGTCGCTCAGCCTTCCATTGATTTAACTATAACTGTTACCGATAATTTCGGGACAGATGGTATTCAGTATTTCCTTTCGGAAGAAAACAGTGTGCCCGACAAATTAGCTGATGGTTGGACGGAAGATATTCCTCAGAATTATACTTTATCAGGAGATGAAGGTACGTATACCATTTATTTATGGGCAATGGATGAGTCAGGTAATATTAGTAACGAGGCCTCTGTATCGGTTGTTTACGATCTCGGAGTTCCGGAAATTACCCTGTTCGAGAGTCCTGCATTATCGGCGGAGCTAACTGTTGCAGTAAATATAATGGCTGATGATGATGTGGCTGTTACAGGTTATTATTTGATTGCAGATGTATCCTCAACGCCGGAAGCCACTGCTGAAGGCTGGGTAACAGAAATGCCCGAATCAATTACATTAACGGAAGGCGAGCATACTTTATACTTATGGGTAAAAGATGCCGATGGCAATATTAGTGCAGGGCAAAGCACTGCTGTTTCTGTAGACTCTTCTGCTCCGGTTATTAACAGTTTTAGTTGCCCGGCGAATACTTCTGTTGCAGAAATAGCATTGACAATAGATGCAAGCGACAACAATGGTATTACCGGTTATTATTTGGCAGAAGATGATGATACCCCGCCAGTATTGGAACTGACCTGGCTTGAAGGTGTACCCGCAAGTTATACTTTGTCGGGAATTGGCAGCCATACACTTTATTTATGGGCAAGAGACGAAGCCGGGAATATCAGCGAAGCTGCCAGTACATCTGTAATTTATGATAACAACGAGGAGCCAACACATTTCACTACTGTTTGGAGTGGAAATGGGTATAATCATATGACCTTCCTGGTTATTCAGGCCAGAATGAATGGAATTGATTTATCTGCCGGTGATGAAATTGGGATTTTTGACCAGGATTTATGTGTTGGAGCTGCGGTTCTTACAGATGCTGTATCTCTTGAGAGTCCTCTCAATATGGTTGCATCTGCTGATGATGGTACAGGGAATGGATATACAGAAGGAGATACAATCTTATACAAAGTTTATCTGAAATCTTCCGATGAAGAAATAGAAATATGCTCTGTTGTATATACCGAGAATGGAAACGTGGACAGCGATGGTAAGTTTAAGATAGTAGGAACCTCCGTTGTTTCGTTAGATTGTGATAACATAAAAGAGCAAACCCTTGATGTAGTGGAGAATTGGAACATGATTTCGGCTTTTGTTCAGCCTTCCGCTCCTTCGATGAGTACTGTATTTGAGAATGCTGTCAATAGCGGAAATTTGTATAAAGTTATTGATCAACGAGGATATTCATATGAAGATTGGGGTGTTTATGGAGGTTGGAAAAATAATATAGGTGATTTTTCCATAACTCAGGGATATCAATTAAAGGCTTCTGCCGATTTCGTTGTAACCCTCTCCGGAACTTCTGTTCAGCTTCCGTTAGACATCTCACTGACTGGCGGTTGGAATATAATTTCTTTTCCTTCCACACAGGCAGCCGATGCCAGTGAAGTTTTTGCAGATTTAATTAACCAGAATGTTTTACGTAAAGTAATGGACGAAGAAGGAAGTGTATTAATGAACCTTCTGGGAAATAACTGGACAAATAATATAGGGAATCTTATTCCGGGGAAAGGATATCTTGTATATGTATATTCCGATTGTTCTTTAACAATCAATAGCGGAACAGAAAAATCATCACGAATTGTTCCGCAGGCAGTAAGAGGAACTCATTTCGTACCTGTTTATAAAGGCAATGGTTATTTCCATATGGATATACATATTCCGGATTTAAGTCAAACTGGCTTGGATGTAGGTGATGAAATTGCCTTTTTTGACGGAGACAGGTGCGTCGGTTCTGCAAAAGTGAGCAGTTCTGATATCGATTTTAATCGTCTAAGTATTGCCTGTTCCAGTGATGATAATTATGAAGATGAGCCAAATGGATTTGTCCCGGGAAATACCATCACTGCAAAAGTGTTCCATAATGGTGAAGATAAAACCCTTGTAGTAGAATATCTGAAAGGTGTTCCTTTGTATGAGCGGGGAGGTACAGCTGTAATCAATTTTAGTGTTGCTCAGACAGTAGGGACAAACCTTTCAGAAAATTCTTCTTTTAATGCACATATATATCCAAATCCATCTGATAGTCAATTTACCATAGAAGTAACTACAGGGGATCAGAAGTCCCTGGAAATTCAGATTATCGATGTTACAGGTTCAATAATTCGCAGGATATACAAAGGAGAGGTTGATTCTGAGTATAATGTATTTATTTGGAACGGAGAAACTGACGGTGGTCAAATAGTAAGCCCGGGAGTATATTTCTGTAAGATTAATGATAAGGTTATTCGATTGATAAAACTGTAGATGTTTCATGACGGAGGAAAGCAGGGGTAACCTTGCTCCTCCTTATTGAATGAATAGCAAAATGAAAGTAAATCATGTAAGAATAATTGTCTTTTTACTTTTTCAATTTTCTTTTGCCGCAGTAGAGGCAACGCATTTCATTCCGGCTTATTCCGGAAATGGATATAAACACATGAATTTTGTAATTCTTAGCGCACAGATTGGAGATAGTAATTATTCCGCCGGTGATGAGATTGCTGTTTTTGATGGAACGGTATGCTGTGGGGTAGGAGTTTTAACTTCGGAAATAGAATACGGGAATAATGAAAGTTATTTGGTATTTATGGTTTCAGCCAATACTGGTTTTAGTGGGACAGATGGTTTTTCTGAAGGCCATTCGATTGAAATTAGGTGTTGGAGCCGGATATCACGGAGGGAAGCCGTTGCTTCTCTCATTTTTTTTGATTCCAATACTGGTTTGGAGTTGTCGGCTCCACCTGTTTTTAAAAGTAATTCCACTGTGTTTGTTAAACTTTCGGTTCCAAATCAGGCGCCAGTGGCAAATACCGGCGAGGGTCAGATAGTGGAGTCGGATAGTTTAGTAACGCTGGATGGTAGTGCTTCATTTGATTCGGATGGCGATACTTTGCTCTATCAATGGACAGCACCGGAAGGAATTGTTCTTTCTGAAACTAATTCAGCACGGCCAATTTTTATAGCACCGACGGTTACTGAAACAGCAGAATATATATTTTCTCTGGTTGTCAGTGACGGTATTCTCGAATCAGAACCATCAACAGTAACTATTCGGGTAAATCCTGTTGAGGTAGAAAACCATGCGCCGGTAGCCAGTGCTGGCAATGTTCAGACAGTCAAATCAGATAGTTTGGTAACGCTGGATGGCAGTGCCTCTTTTGATCTGGATGGTGATACTCTTATTTATAAGTGGACAGCACCGGAAGAAATTGTTCTTTCGGAAAGTAATACGGCGCATCCAACGTTTATTGCACCGGCGGTTACTGAAACAACGGAATATATATTTTCTTTGGTTGTCAGTGATGGCATTCTCGAATCAGAACCATCAACAGTAACTATTTGGGTAAATCCTGTTGAGGTAGAAAACCATGCGCCGGTAGCCAGTGCTGGTGAGAGTCAGATAGTCAAGTCCGATAGTTTGGTAACGCTGGATGGCAGTGCCTCATTCGACCCAGACCGAGATATCCTTTTTTATAAGTGGACAGCACCGGCAGGAATTGTTTTTTCGGAAAGTAATACGGCGCATCCAACGTTTGTTGCACCGGCGGTTACTGAAACAACGGAATATATATTTTCTCTGGTTGTCAGTGACGGTATTCTCGAATCAGAACCCTCAACAGTAACTATTCGGGTAAATCCTGTTGAGGTAGAAAACCATGCGCCGGTAGCCAGTGCTGGCAATGTTCAGACAGTCAAATCAGATAGTTTGGTAACGCTGGATGGCAGTGCCTCTTTTGATCTGGATGGTGATACTCTTATTTATAAGTGGACAGCACCGGAAGAAATTGTTCTTTCGGAAAGTAATACGCCACATCCAACGTTTATTGCACCGGCGGTTACTGAAACAACGGAATATATATTTTCTCTCGTTGTAAGTGATGGAATTCTCGAATCAGAACCATCAGAGGTAATCATTCAGGTAAGTGGTATCCTATCTTCTAACAGTATAGTAAAAGATAAAAATGCCACAGTGGTATATCCAAATCCCTTTTCGGAGCAGGTGTATTTTAATTGTGCAGAATTTGAAGGGAAAACGGTTGTTATCAGTATCTATAATAATCTCGGAGTGTCTGTTTTTTGCAGCGGTTGGGACTTTTTTTCCGGTAATAACATATTTGTATGGGATGGTACAAATAATAATAAGGCAGTCCCATCTGGTTTTTATCATTGCATTATCAGTGACTTAACTGGTAAAACAAGAAAAATAACAGTCGTGAAAAAATAGATGGAAAAGTGTAGCTCCCAGATATTTAAATTTAGAATACACCACTAATTTCCATGCACCAGATATTTTTTTAAGACATTTGATTTAGGATTTTTTACTGAAAACTCCTAAAATCACTGGGGCTAAATCCGGTTTTTGATTTGAACAGTTTGCTGAAATGATTGGGATAGTTAAAACCTAACTCATAAGCAATTTGACTTATACTTTGATTGGAATGTAACAATAATGCTTTTGCCTTATCTATCAAATGCAAGTCAATGTGCTCCTTTGCGCTTTTACCAGTTTCAACTTTTAGCATGTCGCTTAGGTAATGATCCGACATATTTAGCGCTTCCCCACACTGACTCACTGTTGGAATTCCTTCTGTAGACATACCATTGCTAAAGTAGTTCTTCAGATAATTCTCAAATTTCTCCAGGAAACTTTTGTTGATATTTTTTCTCATTGTAAATTGCCGGTCATAGTATCTCTGACAATATTTTAGCAAAGATTCCAAATTGGTGGCAATAATGGTGTTTGTGTGCTTGTCTATTGCCTGATTATATTCTCGCTCTATATTGTGCACAATTTCTGTTAGTACAGCCTTTTCTTCATCAGATAAATGCAGGGCTTCATTTGATTCATATTTAAGAAAATGAAAACGGTCAATTTGCTTTCCTAATTCAGAATGTGCGATGAAATCTTTATGCACCATTATACTCCACTCGTCTTCTGTTTTTGTGAAATCGACATTACTGGTAGAAAAGACCTGGTTTGGAGCAATAAACACTATTGTTCCTTCTTGAAAATCGTAACTGCTCCTACCGTATTTTAATAAAGCCTGTTGTTTATCTTTTAGTGAGATAATATACATATCGGTACTGAACCGTTGTTCTTGAAAAAGATTGGTAATCTTTAGATTTTTATGTTTCAATACAGAAACCAATGAATGCCTGGGACTTGGCAATCCAAACATTTCGTGTACTTCTGAAAGTGTTTTGATATGAAGTATTTTAGGGCTCATAGTACAAATATAATCTTAATTTTTTAAGAGGTTTTTTACTGAGCCTTAATTTGGCATTAAAAAAAGGAGAGGAGCAATTCTGAATAGATAAAGTCATAAAAATAACCTCTTGAAGATGATGATTCTTCATTTCAGAGGTTATTATTCTTTTAAGAATTCGTTTCTATGTATTTTTTTAGTTCCTCATTAAAAATTTTGTACCCCACCAGCATTTGATGTTCCATTTCTGTAATTCCTGGTACGTCTGCTCCATGCAATCCATCAGACTGAATAAATTTTGTTTTTCCATCTTCGGTGGCTTCCAGTTCATAAACATGAAAATCTTTTAGCCCGGAGAATGCATCGCCTGTCCATCCAAAAGCTTCACCTGGTTCAAATAAAAACATTGTTCGCTCAAAAAGAATACTTCCTCCTGCCGGATTTACAAATTCAAGGGTGAGCTTACTATTTTTTTTAAATTCGCCTCTAGCTGAAATTATCAGACTTGTCCATGTGGGCCAGTTTTTTAAATCTGCCAACACTTTCCAAACATTTTCTTTGGGGGCATCAATAATGATGTTGGTTGATATGTGAATATTTTCGTGCTTCATTTTTTAGCTTTTTAAATGGAGTTTGGGTCAATGGCAACCATATCGTTTTTGCGAATTGTCCATGTACGTTCCTGCGTTGCTTTAATCCATGGAATAATTGCTTCCGGAATCACGTTTCTAAATAAAGAGTTATCTTCTTCCGCTACACGAATCATTGCATCTATCATTAGCTGTGGGGCTAACTGATTTCCTAAGTCGCTGTTGGCCAACACTCCTTCAATAACTTCGTTTTTAGATAGTGATTTGTTTATGTCAAACCATTTCATCATTGTTTCTGCTCCTCTGTCATTAAATCCGGTTCCAAATACGCCCGGGTTAACGGTACATATTTCTACGCCTGTTCCTGTCAATTCATCTTTTAAGCCTTCTACTAAACCTTCCAGTGCATGTTTTGTAGCTGTATAAACTGCAGCAAATGGAACGGTAATTAGTCCCCCCATAGAAGATGTAAAAATGACTTTGCCTGAGCCACGTTTTACCATTTGCGGTAAAAATCCTTTTGCCATGGCAAGGCTTCCAAATACATTTACCTCAAAATTACGGCGAACATTTTCCATTGGAATATCGGCAACCGGACCAGCTTCCATAATTCCTGCATTGTTCATCAATACGTCTATTTCGTAGCCAAATGCAAACTGGCGATCGCTTTCTTTCGTAATATCTACCACAATTACTTCCAGTTCAACACCTTCTTTTCTGGCTTCTTCCATTAATATGGTTTTTAATGGTTCAACATGAACAGCTGCAATTACTTTGTGTCCTTTTTTTGCCAGCCCTATGGCAGTTCCTTTTCCAAAACCGGATGAAGCTCCTGTTATAAAAATTGTCTTGCTCATTTTGTAATATATTTTATTATTATTAGAAGTTTGTGTCTCAAAGGTCAGATAACAGGTTTAATTTTTTGGATATAAATTGCAGGTTTTTGGATACAATTTGCAGTCTTTTGAAGCTTTAGTGCTCCAATCTCATATTTTTCAAGTTTTTCAGACTTGTTTTATTTTTTTATGTAAAATTAAAATTTTGCTATTTTTTAAAAAAAACGATGATTTGTGTTATTATTGCCGTGATTTCTATTATCCTCAGCTCTGGAAAACCAATAACTTTGAAAGCAATATAAACAGATCTTGTAATCAGAAAATAATGCATTTCTGAGGGAATAAATAGATTGTAAAACTAATAATTTATTTACAGCAGAAAAGTAGCTTGATTTTTTTGTTGATTACGTTTTAATTTTAAATTTCATAAATAATATTATGAAAATAAGAAAAATATATCTTCCTCTTCTTCTTCCTGAAGATCATTATCAATTTCATATTGAAAATAAAAAACTGATAAAAAAACATCAGTTAGATATTATTGGGCTTGAGAAGCCTTTGTTAAATTATGAGCAGAGAATAGAAAATGAAGCAACCGCTTTAAGAAGTATTCGGGAAAATAGAACTGGCAATGAGATTGTTTATGCAAGCATTAAATGCTCTGCCGTTTTTATGGGGTTTAGGAAAGCTGTAAAAGCATGTGAGATACATTATAATAAAACAGTCTGCCGGGCAGCAAAAATTGTTAGTTCCGTTTTTGAACAATATTCAGGGATATATGAAAAATCATATGATGATGAGACCTTTGCCATAAAAGAATTAATAAATGAACTTGTTACAAATTATTACCCTGAACTGGAAATAATGGACATGAAGAACTGGGTGAATGAGTTATATCTGCATAATAAGAAGCTATACAGATGGGTTAAGAGATATTATGCGGAGGGAGTCTCAGAAAATGTTTTTCGAATAAAAGGAATTCGAAATGAAACAGATGTTAGTTATTACTGGATGATAAAATGGGTTAAGGCCCTTGGCATTATTAATGGGGACTTAGCTTATGATGGATTTATAAATGAACTAAACGGGAGAATTGAATCTATTCCCAGATTGCACCAAAATGCTACTATGGCTTTTTCTCCTGCTTTCTTGTAAATGATAGAAAGTTATTTGCTAGAATGAAACTATTGAACTAAGATCGTAAAATTTAGAGGAATATATCTGTTCTGTTTTATCTGGTAAAATTAAGGTGATTTTTAATTAGCTGTGAAGTATTGCTATTTGGAAAAAAGAAAAAGTAACCCCAAAAACTGAACGAAAATGAAACATAGGAGATGGAAAATGATCGTGGAATTGCAGTTTACAATTTATAAATGTAATTCTATTGTTGATGGTAGGTTGATAAGAGAATTGGATATAATTTATCAGAAAATGAGACTAACAAAAATGAGGCCCTAAAGTAAGCCGGGATAGATTGTGATTGGCAGTTAATAAGATGGTATGGCTGCAATGCATCTCTTGACTTTTATACAATTAATCGGAGCTGACTACCTCAAGACGAGGTAGTCAGCTCCGATTAATTACTTTAAATTCTACTGTTAGAGATTTAACGAATACTGGATTTTTATTCCAAGTGCCTTTATCTTAACTTTTGTTGCATATGGCTGCCCTTGTTGTTGTGGGGCAGAATAAAAAAGTGGATTCATTTCAAATACCGTAGGATTTTCTGAGTTGTATTCAACCAGTGCCGAATATGAAGATTTTTCTTTTGCCAGATTGTTTAGTCCAAAATCAGAATAAAAGGCCACATATACATTTTGCTTTTCATTTAACCTCTGTTTAAAGCCAATTTCCAGTAACAGGGAGTAAGCATTATTAATATGCAGCGTTTGCTTTTTTCCCTTAACTGTATTCCATTCTCCAAATCCCATAAAGGCAGGCATATCCAGGGTCGCATCCCACTGTTGAAAGTACCCCGATGTTTCCAACCCATATGCTGTTGCTTTATATTCAGAACTCAGGGGGATGCCCCATTGAATTCCTATTGCATAATAGATAAAAGAGTTTGTAAATGGCGTTGCGGTTTCGTATCTGAACATAACCGGAATGTCAACCATATCAATCAACTGTTGCTCTTTATAGGAAGGTGTATAAAACTGAAAATCAAATTCTGTACCTTCTATATCCGTTGTACGGTAAGAATTGCTAAGATCCGACAAAAGAGCCTCTGCCCTGTACTGCTGGTATTCAGCCCCAACAGAAATACTCCATTTGCGTCCCATGTACAGCGAATATTGCAGGCCGCCTCCTATTGCATACTTGTTATTTAGTTTCATGTTATCGATATGGTTGTATGTTAACGAACTAAAGCTTCCTTTTCCAAAAACAGAAAGCTCATGTTTCCTTTTTTCCTCCGATTGTGCTGATACTGATTTGAAAAATATAAATAACATAATCGTCAAAATCGTCCATTTATATTGGTTCATTTTTATTATAAAATTAGTGGTTTAACCCTTCGCATTTTACTGCTGTTATTTTCGTTTCTGTAAACTTTTAATTCAATAGACACAAGAATCAAGACTAAGTATCAAAGAAATAAGACCTGTATGAATTTTGAGAACTTGTCGCTTGAAGCTTTGAAACTCAACATTACATTTTTTCATTTCTTGTTACTTTGTACTCAATTCTCATATCTATCATCCTCTTGAACTTTATTTATTTTTTTACTGAACAACAATTTTTTTACTTAACTCAACACCCCCTGTACTGGTAGTAATTACATAGGTTCCCGGGGTTAAAGCAGGAATGGTTATCCGGCTATTATTGCTTCCTGATATTTCCTGCATAATCATTCCACCATTAAGATTTCTTATGGTAATTTTCAGATCCGTAAGCATCTCTGGTGTGTAGGTTGTGGTGACATCTATTGTATTACCTGTTTTTACAGGATTTGGAGCCACATTCAGTGTAAATGAATTTGCGGTGGAAAGAGTAAAATCACATGTTTTCAATACATCTCCATCTTCCGTTTCCATGTCTACAAAGTATTGTGCATCCAGATCCAGAATGTCAGAAGCGTTATCTCCGGCAGAATAGTACTGTCCCGAGCCGATGAGTTGCTCATTTTTGTACCAGTTAAATGAAACAAAGTGATATCCTCCGTTGGTTTCCGGATTGTTATTCACCAGTAATACATTATTATATTTCTGTATAATAATATCGTCATAGTCGAAACGTTTTTCCACTACAATCTGATAACTATTCGATTTTGAGTTATCAGGAGATAACACTTCTATCTCTTCGGTGTAAATTCCAGGAGCAGGAACATCTATATCAAACTCTTGAGCATGCTGAGAGGTTGAATTTGTTTCAAGAGAGAAAGATACTGGTATATATTCACGGGTATCTCCACAATCCATTAAATAATAAATACTGTTATCCGGCCCTTCGAAGGTGGTGCCGTCAACAGTGAGTATACTGATGTTCGGCTCTGCTTCTATAGGAGTTTCACCCTCATCGATTTGACCGTTCCCATTGGTGTCACCAGCGGTTTCTTCATTGTTAATTTGTCCATTTCCGTCAGTATCACCTGTAATCTCACCATCTGCAATTTGTCCGTCGCCGTTTATGTCACCGGCAACTTCACCTTCATCTATTTGTCCGTTTCCGTCGGTGTCGCCGGCTATTTCACTGTCATCGATTTGACCGTTCCCATTGGTATCACCAGCGGTTTCTTCATTGTTAATCTGTCCATTTCCGTCAGTATCACCTGTAATCTCACCATCCGCAATTTGTCTGTCGCCGTTTATGTCCCCGGCAACTTCACCTTCATTTATTTGCCCGTTTCCGTCGGTGTCGCCGGCTATTTCACTGTCATCGATTTGACCGTTTCCATTGGTATCACCAGCGGTTTCTTCATTGTTAATCTGTCCATTTCCGTCAGTATCACCTGTAATCTCACCATCCGCAATTTGTCCGTCGCCGTTTATGTCCCCGGCAACTTCACCTTCATTTATTTGCCCGTTTCCGTCGGTGTCGCCGGCTATTTCACTGTCATCGATTTGACCGTTTCCATTGGTATCACCAGCGGTTTCTCCATTGTCAATCTGTCCATTTCCGTCAGTGTCACCTGTAATCTCTGGTAACGCAATTTGTCCGTCGCCGTTTATGTCCCCGGCAACTTCACCTTCATCTATTTGTCCGTTTCCGTCGGTGTCGCCGGCTATTTCACTGTCATCGATTTGACCATTTCCATTGGTGTCACCAGCGGTTTCTTCATTGTTAATCTGTCCATTTCCGTCAGTGTCACCTGTAATCTCACCATCCGCAATTTGTCCGTCTCCGTTTATATCCCCGGCAACTTCACCTTCATTTATTTGCCCGTTCCCATCGGTGTCGCCGGCTATTTCACTGTCATCGATTTGACCATTTCCATTGGTGTCCCCAGCGGTTTCTCCATTGTCAATCTGTCCATTTCCGTCAGTGTCACCTGCAATCTCTGGTAACGCAATTTGCCTGTTTCCGTCGATGTCCCCGGCAACTTCACCTTCATTTATTTGCCCGTTTCCGTCGGTGTCGCCGGCTATTTCACTGTCATCGATTTGACCGTTTCCATTGGTGTCACCAGCGGTTTCTTCATTGTCAATCTGTCCATTTCCGTCAGTGTCACCTGCAATCTCTGGTAACGCAATTTGCCCGTTTCCGTCGGTGTCCCCGGCAACTTCACCTTCATTTATTTGCCCGTTTCCGTCGGTGTCGCCGGCTATTTCACTGCCATCGATTTGACCATTTCCATTGGTGTCACCAGCGGTTTCTCCATTGTCAATCTGTCCATTTCCGTCAGTATCTCCTGTAATCTCTGGTAACGCAATCTGTCCATCTCCGTTTGTGTCCCCGGCAATTTCGGGAGGTGTAATCTGTCCGTCACCATTTACATCACCGGCAATCTCAGGAGTAGTGATTTGCCCATCTCCATTGATATCGCCTGCAATATTTGTGACAATACTTAGTGTTTGAAATTGTTGTGGGGCAGCGTGATAATTGTTATTTCCTGGTTGGCTTGCATAAATAGTGCATGTCCCGGTATTTACAAATATTACGGTTGTCCCCGAAATGATAGCCACAGATTTATCCGAACTGGAGAAATTTACTGATAGTCCGGAACTGGCATAAGCAGATAAATTAAAAGAAGCATCGCTTAGCACTTGCCGGGGGATAGCTGCAAATGTTATTGATTGATTTGCTTTTGTTATCTCCAGCAAACCACTTCCAAAATGGATGTTATAATTTGACGAGCTTAGTCCCTGAGGGATAATTTGATAATTTGCACCTACTTCTACAGCCGTTATAGCTGTGCCACTGAAACTCAGTTCCCCGGCAAGATTTGTTTCATTCTCTCCTGTAGCAAATTCACTAAAGGAAACGGTAAATGGACTGTAGACACTTCCATTGTATTCTTTTGTTTTATTATCAGCCGTTACTGTGAGTTCTTTTGGGATAATATTGGCCGAAGCTATCGGGGCCCCGGTAAGGGAAACGGTATACTGTGCTGCATCATTACCAGTTGGTATTATATCAGTGATGGATACTTCTATCTCATTTCCTGCATTTTGAGTTTCAAAAACAAGAGTGACACTCTCGGGACCCACCTCATCTCCTTGTATAACCCCGGAAAATTCAAGGTTGTTTGTAGCTATCTCTGCACTGCTTGTACCATCATATGTTTTATTTTTAGCAGTAAAAGAGCCGGCAATGGTAAGTTCTTTTTTTGTAATGTCAGCTAATAATCCTGAAGGTTGTGTTAGTGAATAGTTATCTGCATCGTTCCCGGAGAGAGCCATTGAAGTAGTTACTTTGATGCCAGTGCCGGTTGTTGCCTGTGCGAAACTACCAGTCGTGTTGTTTTCCAAGGTGACATCATCATCCGTAATGATTCCCTGTAAGGAGGCCCCTGAAATTGAAGCATCGGCGGTTCCATCATATATTTTGTTTTCTGCAATGGCATTTATTACGGATAACTCTCTTGGTGTAATATCAGCTGTCAGTCCTTCTGGCTGGCGCAGGGAGTAGTTTCCTGCATCGGTACCACTAATGCTCATGGAAGTAATTATTTCGATATCAGTACCTGTTGCAGCCTGGGCAAATAATGCCTGGTCTGCATTTTTCAGGGTTACCTGATCCATACCAACCACCCCGTTAAGGATAGCCCCTGTAATAACGGCTTCGGTAGTTCCGTCATACACCTTATCTTGCCCTGTTGCACCAGTTATTGCCAGTTCTTTTACCGTAATGTCTGCGGCAAGATTGGAGGGTTGTTCCAGAATATAATTGTCTTTATCTCCTCCTGTAAGTGTCATTGCAGTTGTTACTTCAATGTTGTCCCCAACGGTATAACTGCCAAAGGTCCCTGCTGTTTCATTTGCCAGTGCCACATCGTCTCCCAGGATTACTCCCTGGAGGGTGGTTCCGGAAATAGTCGCATTTGTATTTCCGTCGTAAATTTTGTTTTCAGCTGTGGCATCGGTTACGATGAGCTGGTAGGGGATTATTTTTCCGTTATTTCCAGTAATGGGGAGGGGTGTATTGATATGATAATTTTCCTTATCAGATCCCGCTAAGGAAACAGAAACAGAATAGGAAATATTGGAGCCAGCTTCACTTTGGCTGAAAGAACCGTTTTGAGAGATTTCTACATCATCTCCGGTAACCATTCCCTCTGTTTCCAGACTGAGATTGTTCATATTTGCATCTCCGTCAAAAGTCTTTTGTTCGGAGCCACTCATTAACTGTACATCAACCCCTTTTGTATTTACCGTTAGTGTTCCTGTAACATGGATGTTGTTGTTGAAGTTCGAGCTGGTTCCTGTTACTTCAGAAGCCTCCAGTGGATAACCTCCAACAGCCAGCAGGTTGCCGGAAGAATTGGATATAGGACTGGTTTCGCTAATGGTGATGTTGATTGTATTCTCTGTCCCGTCGTTAATAGCAAAATAGTTATCCCCCAACTTGGTAACATTGGAAGTTAAATCTTTTATTGTATTACCGTCGCTATCGAGATATCTGGCGCTTTGAACTGTATAATCAGGAGTTTCAGAATAGGTAATACTGCTGTTTGCAATTTCCACCAGCAATTCTTCTGCCGGAATTATAGAATAATTTCCGGGCAGATAAGTGAAGATATAATTGGCAGCAGTCAGTCCCTGAGCTTCCAGTACCCCTGTATATTCCCCTGTTGAATTTTCAGAGGCATTGTTCCGTGTAATAGTTAGCCCAGTCTGGTCTATTTCCTGAGTATCTTCACCATTAACAAATCCACTGATATTAATGCCTGCATATTTTGTATCGTCCTCCTCGGTTACAAATTTTGTGGCATTATTAACGGTTACGGTAAGTAATGCTTCTTCTATTGTTCCGCTGCCATCGAGCCAAGTGAGTGAATAATTATCTGCTTTGGGGCCTGTTATTACGAGGCTTCCCTGGAGGATGGTACGGGTACCAGCATCGGGGGCATTAAATAGTGGGCTTCCGGTCAGGGTAACCTGAGTTTCATCTTCCGGGAGAATACCGGAAAGTGCTCCGTATCCATTTTCTCCTTCGGGCAGCATTTTATTTCCGTCATATGTTTTTGTTACTGTTGTTGCTCCCTCAATGCTGGCTGCTTTTTGAGATATCGTTGCTAATGCCACAGGAGAGCCGGAAAGCGACAGTGAATACTGGCCTGCGTCATTTCCTGTTAAATCAGCGCTGGTAATATAAACGGTAAGATCGTTTCCTGCAGATGGCGTTTCAAAAGCAACCATCAAATTATTCAGAGATACATCGTCGTTACTTTCAATACCAAACAGTTCCAGATTATTATTTACAAGAGAGGCAGAAGTTGTACCATCGTATGTTCTACTTTCTGCAGTAAAGGAACCAGTGATGGTAAGTTTTTTTCCTGTAATGTCAGCTACTAATCCTGAAGGTTGTGTTAGTGAATAGTTGTCTGCATCGTCCCCGGAGAGAATCATGGAAGTAGTTACTTCAATATTAGTACCGGTTGTTGCCTGAGCAAAAGTACCAATAGTACTGTTTTCCAGTGTTACATCATCATTCGTAATTACCCCAATAAGGGTTGCTCCGGAAATTACTGCATCGGTAGTGCCATCGTAAGTCTTGTCCTCGGCCGAAGCAGTAACCGTAAGCGTTTTGTTTGTAATGTTGGCAGTTGTGTTTGCAGTTACAGCAGCCAGGGTATAGTTATTGGCATCTGTTCCGCTGATGGAAATATCTGAAACCGTTACTGTTTTACCTTCGCCTGTGTTTTTATCATCAAACACTGCAGTAGAGTAGTTAACTGTAACTACATCGTTTTCCACGCGGTCATCGCTTAGGGAAACGGTAGCCGAAGTATTTCCGTCGTACTCTTTGTTGTCAGCCGAAGCTGTAACAGTAAGGGTTTTGTTTGTAATGTCGGCAGTTGTGTTTGCAGTTACAGCAGCCAGGGTATAGTTACCGGCATCTGTTCCGCTGATGGAAATATCTGAAACCGTTACTGTTTTACCTTCGCCTGTGTTTTTATCATCAAACACTGCAGTAGAGTAGTTAACTGTAACTACATCGTTTTCCACGCGGTCATCGCTTAGGGAAACGGTAGCCGAAGTATTTCCGTCGTACTCTTTGTTGTCGGCCGAAGCTGTAACCGTAAGGGTTTTGTTTGTAATATCCGCCGTTGCAGTGGCAGTTACAGCAGCCAGGGTATAGTTACCGGCATCTGTTCCGCTGATGGAAATATCTGAAACCGTTACTGTTTTACCTTCGCCTGTGTTTTTATCATCAAACACTGCAGTAGAGTAGTCAACTGTAACTACATCGTTTTCCACGCGGTCATCGCTTAGGGAAACGGTAGCCAAAGTATTTCCGTCGTACTCCTTGTTGTCGGCCGAAGCTGTAACCGTAAGGGTTTTGTTTGTAATATCCGCCGTTGCAGTGGCAGTTACAGCAGCCAGGGTATAGTTACCGGCATCTGTTCCACTGATGGAAATATCTGAAACCGTTACTGTTTTACCTTCGCCTGTGTTTTTATCATCAAACACTGCAGTAGAGTAGTTAACTGTAACTACATCGTTTTCCACGCGGTCATCGCTTAGTGAAACGGTAGCCAAAGTATTTCCGTCGTACTCTTTGTCCTCGGCCGAAGCAGTAACAGTAAGCGTTTTGTTTGTAATGTTGGCAGTTGTGTTTGCAGTTACAGAAGCCAGTGTATAGTTACCGGCATCTGTTCCGCTGATGGCAATACCGGAAACGGTTACTGTTTTACCTTCGCCTGTGTTTTTATCATCAAACACTGCAGTAGAGTAGTCAACTGTAACTACATCGTTTTCCACGCGGTCATCGCTTAGTGAAACGGTAGCCAAAGTATTTCCGTCGTACTCTTTGTCCTCGGCAGAAGCAGTAACAGTAAGCGTTTTGTTTGTAATGTTGGCAGTTGTATTTGCAGTTACAGAAGCCAGTGTATAGTTACCGGCATCTGTTCCGCTGATGGAAATATCTGAAACCGTTACTGTTTTACCTTCGCCTGTGTTTTTATCATCAAACACTGCAGTAGAGTAGTCAACTGTAACTACATCGTTTTCCACGCGGTCATCGCTTAGTGAAACGGTAGCCAAAGTATTTCCGTCGTACTCTTTGTCCTCGGCCGAAGCAGTAACAGTAAGCGTTTTGTTTGTAATGTTGGCAGTTGTGTTTGCAGTTACAGAAGCCAGTGTATAGTTACCGGCATCTGTTCCGCTGATGGCAATACCGGAAACGGTTACTGTTTTACCTTCGCCTGTGTTTTTATCATCAAACACTGCAGTAGAGTAGTCAACTGTAACTACATCGTTTTCCACGCGGTCATCGCTTAGTGAAACGGTAGCCAAAGTATTTCCGTCGTACTCTTTGTCCTCGGCAGAAGCAGTAACAGTAAGCGTTTTGTTTGTAATGTTGGCAGTTGTGTTTGCAGTTACAGAAGCCAGTGTATAGTTACCGGCATCTGTTCCGCTGATGGCAATACCGGAAACGGTTACTGTTTTACCTTCGCCTGTGTTTTTATCATCAAACACTGCAGTAGAGTAGTCAACTGTAACTACATCGTTTTCCACGCGGTCATCGCTTAGTGAAACGGTAGCCAAAGTATTTCCGTCGTACTCTTTGTCCTCGGCCGAAGCAGTAACAGTAAGCGTTTTGTTTGTAATGTTGGCAGTTGTGTTTGCAGTTACAGAAGCCAGTGTATAGTTACCGGCATCTGTTCCGCTGATGGAAATATCTGAAACCGTTACTGTTTTACCTTCGCCTGTGTTTTTATCATCAAACACTGCAGTAGAGTAGTCAACTGTAACTACATCGTTTTCCACGCGGTCATCGCTTAGTGAAACGGTAGCCAAAGTATTTCCGTCGTACTCTTTGTCCTCGGCAGAAGCAGTAACAGTAAGCGTTTTATTTGTAATATCGGCAGTTGTGTTTGCAGTTACAGAAGCCAGTGTATAGTTACCGGCATCTGTTCCGCTGATGGAAATATCTGAAACCGTTACTGTTTTACCTTCGCCTGTGTTTTTATCATCAAACACTGCAGTAGAGTAGTCAACTGTAACTACATCGTTTTCCACGCGGTCATCGCTTAGTGAAACGGTAGCCAAAGTATTTCCGTCGTACTCTTTGTCCTCGGCAGAAGCAGTAACAGTAAGCGTTTTGTTTGTAATGTTGGCAGTTGTATTTGCAGTTACAGAAGCCAGTGTATAGTTACCGGCATCTGTTCCGCTGATGGCAATACCGGAAACGGTTACTGTTTTACCTTCGCCTGTGTTTTTATCATCAAACACTGCAGTAGAGTAGTCAACTGTAACTACATCGTTTTCCACGCGGTCATCGCTTAGTGAAACGGTAGCCAAAGTATTTCCGTCGTACTCTTTGTCCTCGGCAGAAGCAGTAACAGTAAGCGTTTTGTTTGTAATGTTGGCAGTTGTATTTGCAGTTACAGAAGCCAGTGTATAGTTACCGGCATCTGTTCCGCTGATGGAAATATCTGAAACCGTTACTGTTTTACCTTCGCCTGTGTTTTTATCATCAAACACTGCAGTAGAGTAGTCAACTGTAACTACATCGTTTTCCACGCGGTCATCGCTTAGTGAAACGGTAGCCAAAGTATTTCCGTCGTACTCTTTGTCCTCGGCAGAAGCAGTAACAGTAAGCGTTTTGTTTGTAATGTTGGCAGTTGTGTTTGCAGTTACAGAAGCCAGTGTATAGTTACCGGCATCTGTTCCGCTGATGGCAATACCGGAAACGGTTACTGTTTTACCTTCGCCTGTGTTTTTATCATCAAACACTGCAGTAGAGTAGTCAACTGTAACTACATCGTTTTCCACGCGGTCATCGCTTAGTGAAACGGTAGCCAAAGTATTTCCGTCGTACTCTTTGTCCTCGGCCGAAGCAGTAACCGTAAGGGTTTTGTTTGTAATGTTGGCAGTTGTATTTGCAGTTACAGAAGCCAGTGTATAGTTACCGGCATCTGTTCCGCTGATGGAAATATCTGAAACCGTTACTGTTTTACCTTCGCCTGTGTTTTTATCATCAAACACTGCAGTAGAGTAGTCAACTGTAACTACATCGTTTTCCACGCGGTCATCGCTTAGTGAAACGGTAGCCAAAGTATTTCCGTCGTACTCTTTGTCCTCGGCAGAAGCAGTAACAGTAAGCGTTTTGTTTGTAATGTTGGCAGTTGTGTTTGCAGTTACAGAAGCCAGTGTATAGTTACCGGCATCTGTTCCGCTGATGGCAATACCGGAAACGGTTACTGTTTTACCTTCGCCTGTGTTTTTATCATCAAACACTGCAGTAGAGTAGTCAACTGTAACTACATCGTTTTCCACGCGGTCATCGCTTAGTGAAACGGTAGCCAAAGTATTTCCGTCGTACTCTTTGTCCTCGGCAGAAGCAGTAACAGTAAGCGTTTTGTTTGTAATGTTGGCAGTTGTGTTTGCAGTTACAGAAGCCAGTGTATAGTTACCGGCATCTGTTCCGCTGATGGCAATACCGGAAACGGTTACTGTTTTACCTTCGCCTGTGTTTTTATCATCAAACACTGCAGTAGAGTAGTCAACTGTAACTACATCGTTTTCCACGCGGTCATCGCTTAGTGAAACGGTAGCCAAAGTATTTCCGTCGTACTCTTTGTCCTCGGCCGAAGCAGTAACAGTAAGCGTTTTGTTTGTAATGTTGGCAGTTGTATTTGCAGTTACAGAAGCCAGTGTATAGTTACCGGCATCTGTTCCGCTGATGGAAATATCTGAAACCGTTACTGTTTTACCTTCGCCTGTGTTTTTATCATCAAACACTGCAGTAGAGTAGTCAACTGTAACTACATCGTTTTCCACGCGGTCATCGCTTAGTGAAACGGTAGCCAAAGTATTTCCGTCGTACTCTTTGTCCTCGGCAGAAGCAGTAACAGTAAGCGTTTTGTTTGTAATGTTGGCAGTTGTGTTTGCAGTTACAGAAGCCAGTGTATAGTTACCGGCATCTGTTCCGCTGATGGCAATACCGGAAACGGTTACTGTTTTACCTTCGCCTGTGTTTTTATCATCAAACACTGCAGTAGAGTAGTCAACTGTAACTACATCGTTTTCCACGCGGTCATCGCTTAGTGAAACGGTAGCCAAAGTATTTCCGTCGTACTCTTTGTCCTCGGCAGAAGCAGTAACAGTAAGCGTTTTGTTTGTAATGTTGGCAGTTGTGTTTGCAGTTACAGAAGCCAGTGTATAGTTACCGGCATCTGTTCCGCTGATGGCAATACCGGAAACGGTTACTGTTTTACCTTCGCCTGTGTTTTTATCATCAAACACTGCAGTAGAGTAGTCAACTGTAACTACATCGTTTTCCACGCGGTCATCGCTTAGTGAAACGGTAGCCAAAGTATTTCCGTCGTACTCTTTGTCCTCGGCCGAAGCAGTAACAGTAAGCGTTTTGTTTGTAATGTTGGCAGTTGTATTTGCAGTTACAGAAGCCAGTGTATAGTTACCGGCATCTGTTCCGCTGATGGAAATATCTGAAACCGTTACTGTTTTACCTTCGCCTGTGTTTTTATCATCAAACACTGCAGTAGAGTAGTCAACTGTAACTACATCGTTTTCCACGCGGTCATCGCTTAGTGAAACGGTAGCCAAAGTATTTCCGTCGTACTCTTTGTCCTCGGCAGAAGCAGTAACAGTAAGCGTTTTGTTTGTAATGTTGGCAGTTGTGTTTGCAGTTACAGAAGCCAGTGTATAGTTACCGGCATCTGTTCCGCTGATGGCAATACCGGAAACGGTTACTGTTTTACCTTCGCCTGTGTTTTTATCATCAAACACTGCAGTAGAGTAGTCAACTGTAACTACATCGTTTTCCACGCGGTCATCGCTTAGTGAAACGGTAGCCAAAGTATTTCCGTCGTACTCTTTGTCCTCGGCAGAAGCAGTAACAGTAAGCGTTTTGTTTGTAATGTTGGCAGTTGTGTTTGCAGTTACAGAAGCCAGTGTATAGTTACCGGCATCTGTTCCGCTGATGGCAATACCGGAAACGGTTACTGTTTTACCTTCGCCTGTGTTTTTATCATCAAACACTGCAGTAGAGTAGTCAACTGTAACTACATCGTTTTCCACGCGGTCATCGCTTAGTGAAACGGTAGCCAAAGTATTTCCGTCGTACTCTTTGTCCTCGGCAGAAGCAGTAACACTAAGCGTTTTGTTTGTAATGTTGGCAGTTGTATTTGCAGTTACAGAAGCCAGTGTATAGTTACCGGCATCTGTTCCGCTGATGGCAATACCGGAAACGGTTACTGTTTTACCTTCGCCTGTGTTTTTATCATCAAACACTGCAGTAGAGTAGTCAACTGTAACTACATCGTTTTCCACGCGGTCATCGCTTAGTGAAACGGTAGCCAAAGTATTTCCGTCGTACTCTTTGTCCTCGGCCGAAGCAGTAACAGTAAGCGTTTTGTTTGTAATGTTGGCAGTTGTGTTTGCAGTTACAGAAGCCAGTGTATAGTTACCGGCATCTGTTCCGCTGATGGAAATATCTGAAACCGTTACTGTTTTACCTTCGCCTGTGTTTTTATCATCAAACACTGCAGTAGAGTAGTCAACTGTAACTACATCGTTTTCCACGCGGTCATCGCTTAGTGAAACGGTAGCCAAAGTATTTCCGTCGTACTCTTTGTCCTCGGCAGAAGCAGTAACATTAAGCGTTTTATTTGTAATATCGGCAGTTGTGTTTGCAGTTACAGAAGCCAGTGTATAGTTACCGGCATCTGTTCCGCTGATGGAAATATCTGAAACCGTTACTGTTTTACCTTCGCCTGTGTTTTTATCATCAAACACTGCAGTAGAGTAGTCAACTGTAACTACATCGTTTTCCACGCGGTCATCGCTTAGTGAAACGGTAGCCAAAGTATTTCCGTCGTACTCTTTGTCCTCGGCAGAAGCAGTAACAGTAAGCGTTTTGTTTGTAATGTTGGCAGTTGTATTTGCAGTTACAGAAGCCAGTGTATAGTTACCGGCATCTGTTCCGCTGATGGCAATACCGGAAACGGTTACTGTTTTACCTTCGCCTGTGTTTTTATCATCAAACACTGCAGTAGAGTAGTCAACTGTAACTACATCGTTTTCCACGCGGTCATCGCTTAGTGAAACGGTAGCCAAAGTATTTCCGTCGTACTCTTTGTCCTCGGCAGAAGCAGTAACAGTAAGCGTTTTGTTTGTAATGTTGGCAGTTGTGTTTGCAGTTACAGAAGCCAGTGTATAGTTACCGGCATCTGTTCCGCTGATGGCAATACCGGAAACGGTTACTGTTTTACCTTCGCCTGTGTTTTTATCATCAAGCACTGCAGTAGAGTAGTCAACTGTAACTACATCGTTTTCCACGCGGTCATCGCTTAGTGAAACGGTAGCCAAAGTATTTCCGTCGTACTCTTTGTCCTCGGCAGAAGCAGTAACATTAAGCGTTTTGTTTGTAATGTCGGCAGTTGTGGTTGCGGTAACAGCAGCCAGTGTATAGTTACCGGCATCTGTTCCGCTGATGGAAATATCTGAAACCGTTACTGTTTTACCTTCGCCTGTGTTTTTATCATCAAACACTGCAGTAGAGTAGTCAACTGTAACTACATCGTTTTCCACGCGGTCATCGCTTAGTGAAACGGTAGCCGAAGTATTTCCGTCGTACTCTTTGTCCTCGGCAGAAGCAGTAACAGTAAGCGTTTTGTTTGTAATGTTGGCAGTTGTATTTGCAGTTACAGCAGCCAGTGTATAGTTACCGGCATCTGTTCCGCTGATGGTAATACCGGAAATGGTAACTGTTTTACCTTCGCCTGTATTTTTATTGTCAAATTTTGCAGTAGAGTAGTCAACTGTAACTACATCGTTTTCCACGCGGTCATCGCTTAGTGAAACGGTAGCCGAAGTAGCACTATCGTACACTTTGTTATCTGCCGTAGCAGTAACAGTTAATTCTTTTGGGGTAATTTCTAATTCTCCATCAGAATAGCTAATTTTATAATTTACAGATGTAAAACCTTCAGGAGTAATTGTATAATTTCCAACAGTGGTTGCTGTTGTGGCTTCTCCTGTGAAAGTTAATGTACCAGAAAGGTTTGTTTCGTCTTCATCTGTTGTAAACCCGGAATAGCTTACAGTAAAATCGGTAAACTCTGTTCGGTCATATTCTTTGCTTTTATTTTCGGCAGTGATAATTAGCTCTTTTTTATCAATTGTAATTTGCACAGTTGCAGTAGTGTTTCCAGCAGCATTGCTTGCAGTAACGGTATAACTTGTTTGCCCTGACACTTCTGTAGGTGTTCCGCTAATTACTCCAGTTTCCGGGTCGATAGTTATACCTGCGGGTAGCGATGGATTTATAGCATAACTCTCCACTATACCTGTTATAGTGGGGGATGCCGATTCTATGTCCGTTTTATAAATTCCGGAGATAGGCGAATCTGCATAGCTGAGATCGCTGGGAGGAATAAGGACATTTAATGTTGTTGTTGTGGTCATATTGATTACAGCATCTCCTGTCATTCCTCCATATTCAACAATATATCCGAATGATATGGCATTCCGTCTGTCATTCCATTTTCCAGGAGTATATGCACTACTGTTAGTGAAAAATTGTAAGTAATCTTCTACATCACCATCATTACTTGGTTGTGAAGTTTCCCAATTTGTATAATTACTGATATAGGTACCTTGATTTTGATAAAATATTGTCCCACTTTCAGGCCCTGTTACCCATTTCCATGTACCGTCTGTTTCTTCATCTGAACCTCCCAACCATAAAGTATTATAAGCATCATCTTGTATACTCAGCATAAAACTGGTCTCCTCTGCTGATGTAGCAGTAGCCAGATAACCTTGTAACCCATAGTAATTTTTGGTGCCAGCTGCAGCTTTGGCGGCGTCCCAGTAATAATCTCCGCTTACATATTCGTAAAAGTGCCCTGTTGATTGCAAATAGTCGGCATTTGCCAATGCAATGGTCATTGTGCGCTGTTCATCACTGGTCAACCCGGATTCGGCGTGGTTTATATAAGTAATACTGCGTACAGCTGTCTGGTAGGTTGCCGGGGAAGCATCTCCGGTTAGTACGAGTGCCCCTTCACTTCTGTAAAAGCTACCGGTTATTCCATTCTGGTCGACAAAAATAAGACTATCCTGATCGCTATGGTGCCCACCTGTAAATGCAATTACCAAACCTTTGATATCGCTATCTTCGGCATCGGTAATTGTAAATTCCGGAAATATAGCCAGTGGCGTGTCGGTTCCTTCAATGTATGTGGGGGCAGTATCGTTTCCTTTAATTTCCGGAGGTTGCGGTGCAAGAACATTTAAAGTTGTTGTAGTAGTCATATTAATCACCGGGTCACCAGCCATGCCTCCGTATTCAACTAAATATGTATATGTTTTCGTTGGGTAAATATCATTCCATGTTCCTGGAACTGTTTCTTTGAAGAGCATTAAATAATCTTCTTCATTTTTTCCATCTCCATTATTTGGTTCTCCTGAATTCCAATTTACATAACTACCATTATAGGAGGTTCCTCCCGAAGAAAATTGTGTCCCATTTTCCGGGCCTGCTATCCACTTCCATGTATTTTCTGTAGTTGCATCTGATGCCCCCAACCAGATTATATCGGAAATTTTATTTAGAATAAAAGCATTTTCTGCTGCGGAAGTAATTGTAGAAAGGTAGCCTTGCAGCCCATAATATGTTGAGGCATTGGCAGCTGCCTGAGCCAGAGTGAATGTTAATGTTGTATTTACATATTTATAAAAGTGTCCTGTAGATTCTAGATAATCTGCATTGCCCAGTGCAATGGTCATTGTGCGTTGTTCGTAACTGGTTGTACCCAAGGACGCAGTATTTATATAGTTAATGCTACGTACGGCTGTTTGATAATTTGCCGGAGAAGCATCTCCTGTTAATACGAGTGCTCCTTCACTTTTATAAAAAGTTCCGGTTATTCCATTCTGGCTGGTAAAAACAAGGCTATCCTGGTCACTATGATATCCACCCGTAAATGCAATTACCAAACCTTTAATATTGCTATTTTCTTCATCGGTAATTGTAAAAGCAGGAAGTAAAGCCACCGGAGTATCGGTTTCTTTAAAAAATGTAGGAGATGTATCATTGCCCTCTATTACCGGAGGTTGAGGTTTTACGATATTCAGTGTGGTTGTGGTTGTCATATTTAGCACGGGGTCTCCTGTCATTCCTCCGTATTCAATAACATATCCTGTCGTGTAAGTACTGCTTCCATCGTTCCATGTACCCGGCTCGGTTTTATCACTTGAGTAAATTTCCAGGTAATCTTCATCCGTGCCTGTTGTACCTCCGTTATTTGGTTCCCCTGTTGATTTCCAATTACTATAACTGAAAGAAGAACCAGATTCAGGCCCTGTTACCCATAACCACGTACCTTCGGTAGCATTATCTGAACCTCCGAGCCAAGGCTGTCCAGAGGTGCTAATTTTGTTCATAATGAAAGTATTCTCCTCTGCAGAAGTAACTGTTGCCAGGTAACCTTGCAGACCATAATATGTTTTTGCACTGGCTGCTGTTTTTGCTTCATTCCATGTTAAAGAAGCAGCTACAAATTCATAAAAGTGTCCTGTAGATTCCAAATAATCGGAATTGGCTAATGCAATAGTCATTGTACGTTGTTCGTAGTTAACCAAATTTTGGGAGAGATTATTTATATATGTAATGCTACGTACAGCTGTTTGATAATTTGCCGGAGAAGCATCTCCTGCTAATACGAGTGCTCCTTCGCTCTTGTAAAAGGTTCCGGTTATTCCATTTTGGCTGGAAAAAACCAGGGTGTCCTGGTCGCTATGATACCCACCTGTAAATGCAATTACCAAACCTTTAATATTACTACCATCTGTATTGGTAATCGTAAAGTCAGGAAATAAAGCCACTGGAACATTGGTTTCAGTATAATAGTTGGGAGAGGCATCATTGCCATTCATTACTGGAGTATTTCCTGCATAAAGCAGAATTCTTCCTGTAAAAAGTATGAGTATACTCAATAGTAAGGTAAATTTGTAAATCATAGTCATTTATAATTTAAGCTTGTGTGTTTCTTCTCTAAATATTTTATAGATAATAGCCGCGTCCGCCTGTTTCAGGCATAAATACTAATCCAGAGAAATTAACTTTGGAGATAGATTGGTTAATGTTGACATAAGTTTACTTGGTTGTTCAAGAAGTCTAAATATTAAACCATTCTAAACCAGAAGAAAAGCGCCCTAGATTAAATTGAAAATATCCACTCTAAAGGTGGAGACTCTTTTTGTTTTCTGCATAACATTAATTACGGGAATTATAACACAAATCATCTTTTATTTTAGGGGAGAAATTGTATTTGAGCTTTTTTACCTCGGTAACAAGGTTGAAGTAGAAAAACAATATAAACTATAATAATTTTTGTCAGTAGTATTTAATTTATATTGAATGGGACGGAGAGTGAGATGTGTTTAGTTTTTGGTGGTTAGTGGTTTTGGGAGGGGCTGTTGGCTTTATAATTAAGCTCGGAATAGTGGAAGGGGAATGGTTACTGCTAGATTAACATAATAACTCCTGGATATAGGAGTTATAAAAAAGCTATTATGTTTGTTGTTACACAACAGCTTTTTTTTTATTATTGAATCCGCTAAACTTTTTGTTTTGCTTTCCGATACTGTTGGGGAGTTAATCCTGTTTTCATTTTAAATAACCTTATAAAATAATGAGGGTATTTAAAACCTAAAGAATAAGCTATTTCTGCTATAGATTCTTGCTCGTTCAATAATAACTTTGATTGAGCTTTATCGATTAAGACATCGTTTATATGATCTTTTGCACTTCTGCCTGTTTCTCTTTTTAGTAAATCGCTAAGGTAATTTTGAGATAAATTTACCTTATTCGCGATATATGAAACTTTAGGTACACCATCTATTTCTAATAATCCCTTTTGCATGTAATCTTTCAATGTATTTTCCACCCGAATAAGAATATCTTTATTTTGAATTATTCGGTTTTGAAATTGTCTCTCGTAAAATCTCAGACAATAGTTTAAAAGTAATTCCAGGCAAGATACTATTACACGCTGACTGTGGCTGTCTGATTTTCGGCCGTATTCTTCTTTTATTTTATCGATACATTCGTGCAACGTTTGTTTCTCATTTTCAGATAAGTGTAAGGCTTCATAGGTTCCATATCCAAAAAATGAATAATTATCAATGATGTTACTTAGTGAAGTGCCTTTGAGCAAATCGGGATGAAAAAACAACATCCATCCCTGCTCTTGATCAAAATCAGTAGTTGATTTTGCAAATACAATTTGTTTGGGAGCTGCAAAAGCCAAAACCCCTTTGTCAAAATCATAATTATTTCTCCCATAGCTGGCACCACAGCCAGCACTCTTCAATCCTACATAATAAAAATCGGCTGAGAATTTTGTTCCCACCATCTCTTCCGTTATCGTTAATTTTGACACATCAATAACGCTGATTAATGGATGTTGTGGAGGTGGAAATCCAAATATATTATGAATCATTGAAATTGATTTTACTTTAATTACCTCCTCTTGTGTATCATGCATCGCTTTTATATTTTAATTAACAAAAATGAATAGTCTATGGTAGTAATAAACCCAAAATATCTTGTCTCTTATTTTATTAGAGCTTAATACGGCTGTCTGCTTTTTCTAAAACCGGGGGAAAAGTTGCCAAAAGTAATATTTGAAACAGAATTGAACATAATAATTTAATCAATTAGTATATGAAAAATTTACATTGGTAATGTATTTATACTAGCTTTAAATTAAATAAAAAAATTCAAAGTGTGTATCACATATTGCCTCATAACCTACACCTGCGGGTAAAATGTGAGGTAAAAAAAATTTCACAAGAACCTCACGAATAATCATGGGATGTAATGTTATCTGTCTGATGTACAGGTTGGTATTTTTTACAAATATTGTCATTGTCTCCTCCCGGAAATAACAACGGTACCAAATGATGTAAATGGCTGAAATTGTTGGCTTGATTGTTTTATACTCTATAAATAGATCAATGCGTATAAAAAGCTATTTATAGCTGGTTATATATTTAACAGAAATGTTACCAGATTTTCATCATCACGGAGAGCCAGTTTTTTACGGATGTTACTTCTTGTATTTTCAATAGTACGTAAATTACGGTTATTAATTTGGGCAATTTCTTTTGACGTGAGGTTTAAATGAAGCATTCCACAGATTCTTAATTCTGTTTGTGTTAGATCCGGACTTTTGTCAAGTAATTTTTTATAAAACAACGAATTTAATTCACTAAAACGTACTTCAAATTCTTTGCGAGCTTCTTCCTTTACATTTTTCTGGATGTCATTCGCTATTCTTTTCAACTTAATATCATTGGATTCTCCTTTCTGGATGGGTAATTTTTTGATTTTTTTAAGAGCTGTTAATAGTGTTTCGTTCATATTGGCCAATTGCAATGCTTTAATGGTCAACTCTTTTTTATGCGATTCTGCAAGCTCGGTAAGATGCTGATTTTTTTTGTTTAGCAATTTTATTTTGCGATAAGAGTTTAGGAGAATGATGAATGCAGCTATAATGATAATTATCAGTAATATTGTTAATGAAAGAAGAAGGCTCATTTTAATTGTTTTTTTATAAAATCTATTTCTCGCAAGATCTGGTTTTACAACCTCGTTCTCTGTCATATCTTTAATATGAACCGAATGTTCTATTTATATATAAAATAAAGCTATCTACAAAAATAAATATGTTGATATGCAATAACAAAATTCTTATCTTCATTTTATTTTTTTTAAGCATATGTTATAATAATGCTCGGGTTTTTATACTATAAAATTAAAATAAGTTTTGTAAATAAGATTGTTTTATTTCGTAAATTCAAGAACGTAAATTCAAAATCAGGAATAATTATTCATGTTGCTCAATGGCTTTAAAATCCGGATTCTTTCCAAAATCGCGTTTTTAACCGTAATGCAATATCACTAGTTTATTTTCAACGGGAATATAAATAATCTGAAAATCAATATTATTTAAAATGCATGACAGGTTTTCTATTATATTTTCATACAATTTATATAAGTTTGTTCCAAAACCTGAATGAGTGAACTCCAATAAAATTGATCTTGGAATAATACTATGTGAGTTAGCCAATGACAGTGAAGAATCACTTGAAAAATTATTTAGTTATTATTATCCCCGGTTATTTAATTTTTCTAAATCGTTTTTAAAAATCGAAGATGGTATTGATGATATTCTTCAGGAAGTTTTTATAAAAATCTGGCAAAACCGTAAAAAAATAAATTCTCCGGTTACATTTAATTCTTTTATATTCACTATCACCAAGAACCTTTTGCTGAATGAGCTAAGGAGCCGGTTGAGTAATAAAAGCATGAAGGAGGAATTTCAAAAGCTTTCGATGGCTCCGGAGTTCTCAACTCATGCACAGATTGAATACAGGGAGTTAAAAGAAAAGGTCGACAGTATTATTTCTGAACTTCCAGAACGCCAGAAAGATATTTTTGTTTTAAGCCGTTACAAGGGTTTATCACATAAAGAAATAGCCGAAAAACTTGGAATAAAAACAAAGACGGTTGAGTATCATATAGCTTTGGCTGTTCGGCATATAAAGGGAAGCTTGAGCGAATTGGGAATAATGTCGTTGCTGTATTTCCATCTTTTTCTCTGATTTTTTTGGCTTTTCACAAGGGATAAATCTTTTTGCTGTGTATTAAGTATAGAAATCACAACATGAAGAATCTGTTCAGAAAATATTATCATTCGGTTTTACGTCCCGACGAGTTTACTAAAATATCAGATTTTATGGCTCGAAAAAAGAACGAGTCCTTAATCTATAGTCTGATGAGACCATTTTGGGACAATGAAATGAATGACCCGAATGCTGAATTAAGAAATAACCCGGATCTTTTTATGCAAATAAAAGATGCCATATTGCAGGACAAGCAAAAAACAGCTCAGCGAAAAATAAAGATATATGCTTGGGGCTTACGGGTTGCAGCGATTCTTATTGTCGCCTTAATAATCAGCAATATATTCTTTTTTCAGAAATCAGGATGCCCACAGATTGAAGCGCAATTGCAAACCATAACAACACCAATGGGGGCAAAGGCAAATATTACCTTACCCGATGGTTCAATTGTTTTTTTAAATTCCGGATCGACACTTTCGTATCCCCTGCAGTTTGGTAAAAGTCGACCGGTAGCATTGGCGGGCGAAGCCTATTTTGAGGTAGACAAAAACAGTAAGCCCTTTATTGTTTCAACAGATTATGGGAATGTTGAAGTTAAGGGCACCTCTTTTAACGTAAGAGCTTACTCCGACGATGACTCATTCGAGACCACTTTGGAAGAGGGTGTTGTTGCTTTTTCCGTTAAAGGAGCAGAAGCCGGGATTATCCTTAAGCCCGGCGAACAGATAATAAAAACAGCGAATGGTTTTTCTGTACGGCAGGTGGAAACGAAGTATTTTACTTCCTGGAAAGAAGGGAAATTAATTTTTAACCGCGAACCATTTCCGGCTTTCATTAAAAAATTGGAACGTTGGTACAATGTAAGAATTGAATATGCCGATCCGAAACTTGACGAATTGTGGTACACGGGAACAATAGAAATGGAAAGCATTAGCGAAGTGATGGAAATGATTAGCAAAGCTGCCCCTGTTGTCTATAATTTCAATAACAAAACACGGGTGTTTACAATTAAGGCAAGATAGATTAACAAATAGAGTGAAGAATCAGACTAAATTTTAATGCTTATGAATTAGAACAAATTATCCTGCCCAACTATCAGGAAAAACAAAAGGAACAGAAACTTGCATTTTCTGCTCCTTTTAAAGTTAGTTGATAAATAATCGTAGTTACTTATTCAAACCAATCCAAAATTATGAAAAAAAATCGAACTACCCATGTACTAAGTCCATGGGGGGTGAAAATGCTTAAAGTTATGAGGCTAATAGTTTTTTTGATGTTGATATCTTTTATTGGGGTATTTGCATCCGAAACGTATTCACAAACCACCAAACTATCACTTAAAGTAGAAAGAATAAGCCTTGAGAATTTTTTAATTAAAATTGAAGCTCAGAGCGAATTCCGTTTCTTCTATACCGGTGAAATAAATGTGGAGAAAACAGTCTCGGGTGATTTTAAAAAGAAAACAATTACTGAGATTTTAGATGGCATCAAAGCAGAAGCAGGCATCCGGTATGAGATAATGGGCCGGCAGATAATTCTCTCACCGCTTAATTCAGCAAGGATGATAAAAAGTGTTCAGCAGGGAAAAACAGTTTCTGGTAAAGTTTCCGATTTTAATGGTATCCCTTTGCCTGGTGTAACCGTTGCAGTAAAAGGCACAACCAACGGAACCATAAGTGATGCAGATGGGATGTTTGTCCTTCATAATATCCCAGAAAACGCCATTTTGGTTTTTTCATTTGTGGGAATGAAAACGCAAGAGGTCTCTATCGAAGGTACAACATCCTTAAATATAGTTATGGAAGAAGATGCAATTGGTGTAGATGAGGTCGTCGTTACTGCTTTGGGATTGAAGATGAGTGCAAAAAAACTGACATATGCAGCTCAAACTATTCAGGGGAAAGAGTTAACTAAAGTTCCCGATCCTAATTTAATGAATACTTTGTCTGGTAAGGTCGCTGGCCTGTCGATTACCAAAACACCTGGTGTAGGTGCATCTGTGAAAGTACAACTAAGAGGGAGCCGTTCAATTCAGGGGAACAATCAGCCATTATTTATCATTGATGGGGTACCCATGTCCTCTAACGGCGGTCAGATGACTAACAACTTATTTTCGGGATACGATTTAGGGGGGGATGGAATATCTAACTTGAACCCTGATGATATTGAGAGCATAAACATTCTTAAAGGGGCTTCTGCGGCCGCGTTATATGGCAGCCAGGCTGCAAATGGAGTCGTTGTTATTACAACCAAAAAAGGCAAGGCCGGGGTTACTAACATTACGGTCAATTCTTCTTTGACGATGGAGGAGGTCTCATTCTTGCCCAAACTTCAGACAACCTTTGGACAAACGGCAGCCAATTCCACCGAAAGCTGGGGTGAGGAGATCTCTGTGGCTCCAAATAATCTGACTGACTTTTACAATACTGGTGTTACCAGAGTAAACTCAGTGTCCTTTTCGTCAGGAAACGAATCTATGCAGACGTTTATGTCATACGCAAACACTCATGCAACAGGTGTGCTATCCAATAATAAGCTTGACCGGCATAACTTATTGTTGACAGAGTCTGCTAAGTTTTTCAATAATAAACTGTCGGTGGAAGGAAGCCTGCAATTAGTTTACCAGAATATGGACAATCCCCCGGTGTCGGGCAGACAGATGAACCCGATCGTTGAGATGTACGGGTTTCCTGCGGGAATGGACATTGCTACTTATAGAAAAAAGTTTGAAATATGGGATCCGGAAAGGAAAATAATGACACAGAACTGGTATGTCCCGATCAACGGGGATAACCAGAATCCATATTGGGTTATGAACCGGATGAACAAGGAATTTGATAGACAACGGACGATGGTGAGGGTCTCAGTGAAATATGATTTCAATGACTGGCTGAATCTCCAACTGAGAGGTAATATGGATAAATCACATCTTATATTTGAAGAGAAGAATTACAGTGGCTCTGCAGAAGTCTATGGTTTCAAAAACGGGTATTATGGTTATAATGAACGAGATTCAAAAGGTTATTATGGAGATGTATTTTTGAATATGAACCGTTCCTTCGGAAGTAAATTTACGTTTGAAGGCTTGTTAGGTGGCAGTATTTCTGACTCTCGAAATCAAGGTGTATGGATTTCATCTGGCTCACTACACCTTCCTAATGTTTTCCTTTTAAACAATATGGAGATGAACAATATGACCGCGTTGAGTACCGAGCCGGAGTCGCACTCACAATTACAGGCGGTATTCAGTAGTGCCACGCTCACTTATGACGATTGGCTCACTACAACAATAACAGGAAGGAACGATTGGTCTTCGAACCTGAGTTATACTTCCAACGTTTCTTTTTTCTATCCATCATTCGGGATTTCAGCGTTGATGCATGAGGCACTAAAGTTGCCAGAGGTAATCAGTTTTGCTAAACTTCGCACATCTTATGCGATTGTGGGGAATACGGTACCAGTATACGTTACCAATCCGCAAGCCGGAATGATTTCCTCCGGAGTTAATATCTCTTTCAACACGATTGCTCCTTTTAAGGAGTTGATGCCTGAAAAGTCAAAATCATTCGAGGTAGGAATGGATCTAAAATTATTTGACTATCAATGGGCCTTGGACGTTCTTTATTATAAAACCAATACAACCAATCAGTTCTTTCAGGTAGCTGTGCCACCGGGTACCGGGTATGCATTCAGGTATGTGAATGGTGGAAATATTCAGAACAGCGGAGTAGAAGCAAATGTTTCTTATACCCCCTTATTTAAGGGTGATTTCCGGTGGAACACGGCCGTGAATTTTTCGAAGAACAAGAATAAAGTATTGGAGCTGACTCCTGAATTTGACCAATTTGTTATTAATGATGACCTTTCCGGTTATAGCAGCATTCTAAAGGTTGGAGGCTCGTACGGTGATATCTATGGACAAAAGCTGAAGAAGGACGACCAGGGAAGAGTTGTTATATCAGATACTGGCCTTCCTGTTGGCTCTGGAGATAAGGATTTTCTGGGCTCTCCAAATCCCGACTTTAAACTAGGCTGGAACAATAGTTTTCAATACAAAAATCTATCGTTAAACTTTTTGATCGACGGAAACATTGGAGGAAAGGTTATGTCATTGACACAAATGAGATTAGATGGCATTGGCGTATCGAAAGCATCTGGTGATGCACGTTTGAATGGAGGTGTGAAAATAACTGGTGTTATAGACGGTACCAATACCGAAGTGCGTACCATTGACGCATATAGTTGGTATTCAGCTTTGTCCAGCCAGTCGATTGTTGGAGAATATATGTATAATGCCACCACTATAAGACTCAGGGAGGTTGTACTAGGATATTCCCTACCCGACCACTTACTGTGCAAAACATTTGTAAAACATGTGCGGCTTTCATTGATAGGCCGTAATCTGTTTTATTTCTACAAGCCGGCTCCATTTGATTCCGACATTACCTATTCGACGGGTAATGGCTATGCTGGTGTGGAGTATTTTAGTACGCCGGCTGTACGTAGCGTTGGATTTAGCGTGAGTGTTGGATTTTAACGAGTTAATAGAGTGTTAACATTGAAAAATTTAAGGTCGTGAATTATTTTAAAATAATGAAAAAAAATATGTGTGCCAAGTTATTCTCGTTGCTGTTTTTATTGTTGGAAATAGCATCTTGTACCGATAAGTTTGAAGAGTATAATACGAATAACGTAGGATTGACCCAAGAGCAGTTAAATGCCGATAATAATTATATTGGAGGATTATTTCCTGCACTTCAGGAAATGTTCAGTGAACGTGTAGGTGTACCGCTTCTTTTTAGTGTGTATTATATAGGAGGAACCTATGGCGGATATTTTATGGATAATATGGATGGAGCGCGATATCCCAATTACATGATGGATATGCCGAGTCGTGATTCTCATCATCTATTTAATACTGGTTATAATTTTGCTATGACACCGATAGCCGAGATAAAAAGGAGAGATGCTCAAACATTAGCGCCTGACTTTTGGGCCATCGCTCTTATTCTGAAGGTTAATATCATGCATCGGGTGACTAATCAGTACGGCCCCATTCCGTACAGTGAATTCGGACAAGGAGGTACATCGGTTGGATACGATAAGCAGGAAGATATTTATAACGCATTTTTTGATGAACTGGATGAGGCCGTAGAATTGCTGAAGGATTATGTGGCAGAGTATCCAGATGCAAGACCTTTTGCTAATTTCGATCGGATCTTTGAGGGAGATTATACGAAGTGGCTTAAGTTTGCCAACACATTGCGGCTGCGTCTTGCAATGCAAATTGTCAAAAGAAATCCTGAAAAGGCGAGGCAAGAGGCCGAAAAAGCGGTGCTTGACGGTGTAATGACTGAAAATTCGGACAATGCCATCGTCCGACAAATGGGGGCTAATATGTTGCCGGTGGTAGCGAAGGAATGGGTGGATGTATTGTCCAATGCCGCATTGGTAACCTATATGACGGGATATGAAGATCCCCGGATCGATCAGTATTTTGCCTTTTCCGGGATACCGGGCTTTACGGATGCCTATGTAGGAATCCGAAACGGAGCTTCGATATTTGCCCGGCAGGTCAATTATTCAAACATTGCTGATAGATTTAATCGGACAACCCCGTTGCAGGAAATGGTAGTTGCCGAAGCATACTTTTTGCGAGCAGAAGGAGCATTAAGAGGTTGGAATATGGGTGAGTCTGCTCAAAACCTCTATGAGAAAGGGGTGACCCTTTCATTAAAGCAGTACAACATACCAGCGTCTTCCATTGCAGATTACTTTAGCTCAACTAAAACACCGGCAGATTATATCGATCCCATTTATCCGATCAACAGCATTGAAGCCCAGTCGGACGTAACAGTGAAATGGGATGAAAGTTTGTCGAATGAACAAAAGCTGGAGAAAATCATTACCCAGAAATGGATAGCCATATTCCCCGATGGTTTTGAGGCCTGGGCTAATTTCCGGAGAACGGGATATCCTAAGTTATTCCCCAATACGATTAATAATAGCAATGGTGCTATTAGTACGGATGTACAGATTAGACGGCAGCCCTATCCTCTGACTGAATCGACCAATAACCCAACCGGATATGAGATGGGGGTCTCATTTCTAAAGAGCGAAAAAGGAGCCTCTGTAGCCGGAGAAATGACAAATACCGGGGAAGATACAGGAGGGACACGCCTTTGGTGGGATGTTGGGGGCTCTAACTTCTAGCTCTAACTCTTTGATTTACTTTTAGGAGAATATTGTGTATGGTTATTTTTAGTAATTCATCTCGTATGATTAAACTTTGGCTGATTTTAATCCAAAGTACGGTTTTATCCGGTGTTACTTTATGCCAGGAAGCGGTTCCCCACCATGGGAACCGCCCTCCTATGGCATGCTGGTTTTGGGAGGCTGAGGAGTTTGCCCCGGACGGTTATAAAAAGTATATCGATTGTTATGAAAAATATTCATCGGTTGGAATAATTACCGCAAGTTTGCGGACAATAGGAGAACTGACCGACGATAAGGTGATCCACCAAATACAGGATGCGGCAAATTATGCGCGTGAAAAAGGAATGGGATTGGTGATGGATTTGGATATCCGCTTGGCGAGGGCTGAGTTTAAGAAAAGATACCCGCATGATCTACAGGAAATAATGTTGTTACGTGAATTTCCTTTAGGAGCCCCCGGAAAGTCTGGTGTCAGCGTAGATTTACCCAGTTTCTCTGATCACTATACCAGTGGTCGCTATCCTTATGCTCCGGTAGGTGTGTGTTTGGAACGGATCTATTCATATAAAAAGAATGGGAAGTCGATCAAGCAAGGTTCGGTTGAGGATATCACCTTACGTTCAGCATTAGCTAACGATAACCAGGGACTGAAAGTATTGGTGGAAAGTATGCCCGAAGATACTGGGCGTATGGCTTGTGCGATGATTTCTGTAACGATCAATACTCCAGATTTGTTCTCTGCGAATCTGCTTAGCTTCCAACGTGAGGTCCTGCAACTGTACGTTGGAAGCGGGTTAGTCGGCGCAGCGAAGGATGAATGGGGATTTCCTGGGAGGTTTCACCCATCTGACAGAGACCTTTGGTATTCGGATGCGATGGCTTCAGTTTATGAAAGCCACTCCAGCCGCGAGTTAATCAGGGATATGCTGTTAATGACAATGGGTGAAGAAGACATGGAGGCGGAAAGAAACAATGCAATTAACCTCTATATGCGGATGAATTATGAACAAAACTGCTTAATTGAGGGAGATTTTTTCGATGCCGTGAAGGAACTGTTCGGTCCAACGGCTATAGTTTGTACTCATCCTACATGGTATCCATACCCGTCTGGTAACGAGATATTTAAAAATGGTTTATCTTGGTGGGATGCCAAGCGAGATCTGGCGCAAACAGACGAGGCCACGCCATTTTCAATCAGAACTGCTTTAGCGAAGAAGTGGAGAAGCGCTGTTTGGTACAATATGTTCTATGATACTAGTGTTGAACGGTATGAGAAAGAGATATGGCGTGCTGTTTTAGGGGGGGGGCGTCTAAATATTCATCAGCCGTATCCTTCGTCTGCGAAGGATCGAGCATACCTATTATTAAAGGATAATCTATTCCAGGCAATCCAGCGAATTCATTTGCTAGACTATATTTCTACTATGCCTGTAAACAGTCCTGTCGCGATCATTTTTGACCATACTGCAGTGCTTAATTGGGCAGACTCCATTCACTTTGCTGATGTAGGTCTGCAGTTAGCCGATATGCTTTGGGAAAAGGGAATCTATACAGATGTTATTCCCAGTTCCGAGGTGCGCAAAGGGGCTATTAAGGTAGCCACTAATGGCAAAATACAGTATGGGCTCCAACAATACGAAGCAGTGGTGTACTATAAACCCGGATTTGATAAGGCATTGGTTTCTTCTCTTTTTGAACGAGCGTCAGAATTTGGGACTACTAAACTCTTTCAAGTTGACAACCAGTCAAAAGAGAATGTAGAATCTATCTTTCAGTTACTTAAACAGAGGGGTATTGCACCACAAACGCAAGGCTCGATGAGCGTATTGGCTGATTTTCCCGCGTCGGTTGTTCCAAAGGCGTCTGGCCATATCCGATTGATTGACGGAACCTATATTGAAGCGTCAGGCTTGACTAATGTGATGGGAGACCCGATCAAGAAACATTTTCTTATTGATGGACGAAAGGTATATGTTGATGCTATCGGAATTGTTGGAATCCGGTTTGACAAATCCGGAAAGTTACAGGCACTAGCCTGTGGAGGACTCAAATCATTTAAGACAGGCAGTACCGAAATCAATTTACCGGAACGTCAGGATATTGCGCTATTCAATGAAAATGGACAATGGCAGGGAATTATTCATGGAGACAATAAGAAAATACCTGCCGACTTATCCAAATTTACCAACAACTGGAGGATTGTAAAACAGCCAAAAGCAATAGAAAAAGAATCATCATGGGAATAAAAAGGTTCATATTAATTTGTATGCTGTGTATAGAGGCCACACACCTAATGGCAAATGTGTTTCCTACTGAGCTTCGTGTTGACAATAGGGCAGAACCGCTTGGAATTACATTTGATCAGCTCCGTTTCAGTTGGGTTTTGAAGTCTGATCAGCGAGGAATAATCCAAACTGCCTGGCAACTGAAATTGGCAGAGACAGAAGAAGCATTGAGAGAAGACGATTCCCTGTTGTGGAATTCAGGCAAAGTGCCGTCTGACCAACAGCATTTTATTGAATACAGCGGTTATCCATTGTCATCAGGTCACCGCTATTATTGGAAAGTACGAATATGGGACCAATCAGGAAAGGCCTCTCTCTGGAGTGAAATAACTTCTTTTGTATCTGGAGTTGTTGATGAAAACGAATGGAATAGTAGTCAGTGGATCGCCTATGAGGAGCTCCCCAGTACTATGAGGGTAGTACCCGGTGTACATGGTAACGGAGAACAATTGGGAAACAAAGCGCAAAAAAGAGCTATAATTCCGATGTTCCGCAAATCATTCACTATTAAGAAACCAATTGCAGAAGCTTATTTATTTATCGCAGGACTGGGCCACCATGAGGCATTTATCAACGGAGCGAAAACAAGCGATGATTTTTTGTCCCCAGGTTGGACTGCATATGAAAAGCGTTGTTTCTATAATACTTATGCGGTAGAAACGTTGTTGCATGAAGGTGAAAATGTGATCGGGGTGATTGTGGGTACAGGATTCCGCTATATCAGTCGGGAGCGCTACAGAAAACTTGTTCGGGCTGAAGGCTATCCTATGTTGCGGGCAAAACTGCTCATTAGATATACTGATGGTTTGTCCGAAGCTATCTGTACAGATAGCAGTTGGCAAACAGACTCGTCTCCAATTACATTTAGTAGTATCTATGGTGGAGAGGATTATGATGCGAATAAGGAACAGGAAGGATGGAACACACCGAATTTTGACGCTCAAAATTGGAAGGAATCTGTGTTAGTAGATGGTCCACACGGTAAACTTAGTCCACAGACCGATTGCCCACAAAAGGTTATGGAAGTATTCGAACCTGAGCGGATCGTTAAAGCAGATGATAATTCGATTTTATACGATTTTGGACAGAATGCTTCTGGGATTGTACGATTGGTAATGAAGGGTAAAAAGGGAGATAAAATCAGGATTATTCCCGGAGAGATACTTGATGACCAGGGACTTCCCTATCAGGGAGCCTCCGGTGGGCCCTATTATTTTGAATATACTGCAAAAGGCGCAACCAGTGAAAGCTGGCAGCCGCTTTTTACTTATTATGGATTTAGATACGCTCTGGTCACTTCGGAAAGCGCCGATAAGCTGGATCAACAGGCTATACAGCTTACCATGCTACACACCCGCAACAGTGCGAAGCAAGTAGGAACTTTTCAGTGTTCAAATCCTTTGTTTAATCAGATCAATGATCTCATAGGCTGGGGAATACGCAGTAATTTAGCAAGTGTTTCCACTGATTGCCCACACCGTGAAAAACTAGGTTGGCTGGAACAAACTCACCTTATTGGTGCATCTCTTCGTTACAATTATGACATATACAATCTTTACAATAAGATCATCGACGATATGATCGAAGGACAGTTGGATAACGGATTGGTACCCGATATCGTGCCTGAATATGTGCCATTTGAAGGTGGGTTCAGAGACTCGCCAGAATGGGGAAGTGCAGCGATAATAATCCCTTGGTACCTATATCAGTGGTATGGCGATATATCAGTGCTAAAACGTGCTTACCCAATGATGACCAGATATATGAAATATCTGGATTCTAAAGCGGAAGGCAATTTGCTTTCACATGGGCTCGGTGATTGGTTTGATCTTGGCCCAAATGATCCGGGAGTTTCTCAATTGACACCTATTGGATTGACTGCTTCATCTATCTATTTTTATGATGCCAGGTTAATGTCAGAAATTTCCGGGAAACTGAATAACATAGCAGATAGTATACGTTACCAGCAACTTGCTGACCAAATCAGGTATGCCTTCAATGCAAAGTATTTCGATGAAGAACGTGCGGTATATGCAACAGGTAGCCAGACTTCTTTCGCGATGCCTTTATATATGGGGATAGTTGATGAGGCTATGCGAAAACGTGTGGAGGAAAATCTAATCGGCAGCATCGTTCATAATAAAAAAGCTCTTACTGCAGGAGATATAGGTTATCGCTATTTATTGCGGGCATTGGAGAATGCGGGAGCTTCTCAGTTAATCTACGAAATGAATAATCGGGATGATGTTCCTGGATATGGCTATCAGATCGCTCACGGAGCAACAGCACTAACAGAATCATGGGGCGCCTTAAAATTTGTTTCGAATAACCATATGATGCTGGGCCACTTAATGGAATGGTTATATAGTGGATTATTGGGAATACGTGCAGCAACAAATGATGTTGCGTTCAAATCAATCAATATACGACCAGCAATTATTGCTGGGTTGCAATCTGCCCAAGGTAGTTACTATTCTCCCTACGGAGAAGTTGCCGTTTTCTGGGAAAAGAAACAAGACCAGTTGGAGATAAAAGTAACAACTCCACCAAATACGAAGGCTACTGTTTACATCCCTGATGCCAACATAGATGAGATCAAAGAGAGTGGTCTTTTTGTGACACAACGAACGGATATGGAAATCGGGAATAAAGAAGGTGATTATACAACTATCAAAATCGGATCCGGTTCATATACTTTCACTAGCCCTATCGTTAAAGACCTCTGATTTTTCAGAACATAAAAACCTAATAATATGAACAAATTATTGAGAAAGATATTTTTCACCATATTGCTGTTTAGCAAATTTTGCATAAGCGACCTTTGTGCACAGCAGAATCAAGAATTAACCATCATCCCCAACCCCTTAAAAATAAAATACCAAGCCGGAGTATTCAGGCTCAATGCTCAGACCACAATCCGCTTTGATGGAAAACATAAGGAGTTACAGTCCCTGGCTGGCATGTTAATGCAGGGCATCCGGCAACGAACAGGGATACAGATCAGAACGTCAATGACCGCCCCCAATCAATCAACTGGCGATATTAACTTGCATTTAATAACCGACACATTGGGCGATGAAGGTTATCGCATTTCAGTAGGTCCACAAGGAATCGAAGCACGAGCTTCTCAACCAAATGGTCTTTTTTATGCCATACAGACTATCTTTCAGTTACTACCAATGAATCAATCGTCTGTTACAGATATTGCTGTAATTGATATTCCAGCGGTAGAAATAACAGATAAGCCCCGGTTTGGATGGCGTGGATTGATGCTTGATGTGGGGCGCTACTTTTATTCGGTAGACTACATTAAAAAGTTTATCGACTGCCTCGCCATGCATAAGATGAACATTTTTCATTGGCATTTGGTGGAAGATTTTGGGTGGCGCATTGAAATCAAAAAATATCCAAAGCTTACAGAAGTAGGTGCCTGGCGTCGCAATACCAATTTTCAAAGGGGATCATTTTTTATCGATTCAAATCCACATGGCGGATATTATACACAGGACGATATCCGGGAGGTGGTTGATTATGCGCAGGCACGATATGTGACAGTAGTGCCTGAGATTGAGCTCCCAGGCCATGTGCTGTCTGCGTTGGTTGCTTATCCTGAATTATCGTGTACGGGAGGTCCCTTTGAATTTCCAGTAGAATGGGCAATCCAGAAAGATATTTATTGCGCGGGCAAGGAAGAAGTATTCACCTTTTTGGAAGACGTACTTTCAGAAGTTGTTGAACTTTTCCCAAGTAAAATAATCCATATCGGGGGAGATGAGGCGTTAAAGGATCGGTGGAGTACATGTGTATATTGCCAGCAACGGATCAAAAATGAAGGGTTAAAGGATGAGTTTGAGTTGCAGAGCTATTTCATAAAACGCATAGAACGCTTCTTGAATAGCAAAGGGAAGCAAGTCATTGGCTGGGACGAGATTTTGCAGGGAGGCTTGGCCCCAAATGCAGCAGTCATGTCTTGGCAAGGTATTGAGGGTGGTATAGCAGCAGCCCGGATGCACCACCCCGTGGTAATGTGTCCAACCACACACATGTATTTGGATCATTTTCAGGGGGAACCCTATCTGGAACCCAGCGCGATTGGAGGTCATACACCGTTGCGTAAGGTATACTCTTACGAGCCTATCCCTGAAGTATTAAAAACTAGCGAGAGTAAATTCATTTTGGGAGTGCAGGGTAATGTTTGGGGGGAGTTTATCCATTCGCCGGATAAATGTGACTATATGACTTTCCCAAGGGGTGGAGCTGTCGCCGAGGTAGGTTGGAGCAGCAAAGAAAACAGGAATTGGGATGATTTTGTCCGGCGAATGGAAATCCAGTACGAACGTTACCAACAAATGGGGATCAATTATGCGAAAAGTGCTTATCAGGTTTATTTCGAAGTAGATGACGATGTGAAAAAAGGCAAATCGACCGTTACATTGAAAACTGATAGTTACCGGCCGGAAATACACTATACCCTTAACGGGACCCAACCGTCATCAGGCTCTCCCTTATACAAAGGTCCTTTTAACGTGAAAGAGTATATTACTATTAGAGCCGCGACGTTTAAAAATGGGGAGCAAATCAGTCCTGTGAGTGTCCGCTCGATTGTTCATTTTACTGATACTCCGAAACACTAATTTATTTATCATTATTATATGGTTGCAAATGTAATGCAAACGAAAGCTATGTTCCCCTATTGCAAGCCACCTTCTTCGAAACGAAATAATACTTATTTTCAAATTTCCTCGCTAATAAATGGTCTTAATTTATCTTTATCAGTTTGAGATAATCCATTATAAAACTCGATCATTTTTGAACGAATATAAGATGCCCTCACGATCCGGATAATCTTTGGTGCATTTTCCGTATCACTTCCCCTAACCGCAATACCCAACAATTGTCCTTTTGAATTGAATGCCCCACCTCCGCTCATTCCGGCTAACGACCGGGCTTCAACAAAAAATTCGGCATCTACGTTGTACGGAATATCACCTTCTGAATCTCCGGCTGCCTGTAATTCTTTAATTACTGCTTCTGCTTCCGAATTCGACAGTATCTTTCCATAAGCAACACCTCCATTGGGGTAATTAACAACATCCTGAGGGTAACCAACCACTATCGCTTTTTCTCCTGCATTTGGAACATTCCATGTTCGATCGGCTTTTGTCCGATTAGCTGGATCGTACATCTGCAACGGAACACCGGTTTGAACCAGTTTGGGGCTATGTGCCAATAAATCAGACATTATCTTTTGATTATCAACAATACCTAAGAAAAAGTCCTCGGCAGGCAAAATAGTAGTATCTGTAGCTGATGAAGAAATATCAAAATGGATTAAGGGAAAATCGGCGATTAATGTATCGCCCAAATCCACTTTTCCACTTGACGGCGGAATTTGCGAAGAAGTAAAAATGCCATTGTCTTCAGATGTAATATCAAAATACGCTGCATTGTTCGAATTCCAGGAACTTAACCCAATAACATGATTAGCGGAGATATATAATCCCAAACCATAATCATTTTTTCTACTCCAAATCGTTTTTGATCCATAATTTCGTTTCCCGATGCTTCCCCTTACTTTATTTAGCAGATCAATCAGCTCCCGGTCGTTTCCATTTAATACATCTTCTATTTTAGAGGGGGTTTCCGGGTTATTATTCGGAGATGGGTTTACATTATCATCTTTTGAACAAGCGTAAAAAAAGATAACTACACCTGCAACAAACAGGTGCTTTAATAATTTTGTCAGGCTTACCATAATATTTTATTTTTTTGATCTATCTAAGAGATGGTAGTTTCTGGAAAAGGTTGCTCAATTGTAGGCAAAAAAATAAAATCATAATACAAAAAACGCTAGCAGTACGGATAAGTTACTATCCTTTAATACTCTTATGCATTTGCCATTACCTAAAAAAATGGCATCAAAGGAATCAATAATAAACAACAGAGGTATGAAGACAAATCATACCTCTTTGAAGCCAAATAGAGCCAAGTGAACCCTACTGTACAAAATTCGAACCATTTAATAGCAGAATTAAAGTTTTTAGGAGATCTGTCGGTTTGCAAATGAGAATGCACTTAATCAGACTTATCATCACTCTAATATTTTAGAAATTTGCTTTCTAATTCTTATCCACTCTTAATCCTAATGAAGAATATAAGGCTTCTGATTTTGATTTAATTATATTTTAAATTGTGCTTTAACCAACAATAAATGTCTGTATGATTTAGCCATTTGTCCACTTCTTCTGGCAAATTAATTTTTACCAATAGAGGACAGTACTCAATTTATCTTTTACTACATGAAGACTTAACAACAATAACTAAGATAGCTATAAGGTTAAATTCCTACATGTAATTTGTTAGATTTTGCAAAGAATACCCATATTCCACCAGATTTTTCAATGATTTTTTTTTAATTTTTCTGAAGTCCGTTTTTTAGCCAGTCAGCAAATTTTCGTGGATCGGGATTATAACTATATCCATTGGCCATTTGCTGTTCTTCTTTATTTAAGATAACGTAATACGGCTGAGTATTCCGGTGAAAACGTGATATCTGAAAATCGGTCCACTTGTTTCCAACTGTTCGTATTTTTTTTCCAGTTGCTTCAGAAATGTATTTCTCGTTTTCGGGTAATTGTTCCCTCAAATCAACAAACAATGAAACTACAATATAATCTTCCAGAAGCATTTTTTTCACTTGAGGATCAACCCAAACATTGTCTTCCATCTTCCGACAATTTGTACAGCCCTTTCCGGTAAAATCGATAAGCAAAGGCTTCCCCGATTTTACTGATTCAGCCAGCGCTTTATCATAATCTTCATAAAGTAGTATTCCGTGTGGGCCAATATGTTTTCCTGGGCCAGCGTTTACCGTCGACTGAGCTATCCCCTGAACCTGCAACTTACCAACTCCAAGCGGCGATTCAGCATAATCAACCGGGGGAGGAAAACCGCTTATGAGCTTCACTGGTGCCCCCCATAAACCCGGAATCATGTAAATTACAAAAGCCAAAACCAATGCCCCTAAAACAAATCGCGAAACAGGAATATGTTTTGCTGCCGAATCGTGGGGAAATTGAATTTTTCCCCAGAGGTAAAGTACTAATCCAATAAAAACTGCAATCCAGATTGAGATAAAAATTTCGCGCTCCAAAATATGAAGGTTCAGTACCATATCAGCAATAGACAGGAATTTAAACGCAAAAGCGAATTCGAGGAAACCAAGAACTACCTTCACTGAGTTCAGCCAGCCACCTGACTTTGGCAAGGTATTTAACCAGCCAGGAAAAGCTGCAAACAAGGCAAATGGAATAGCGAGAGCCAGCGAAAATCCCAACATGCCAATTACAGGCGCCATGCCTCCACGAAGTGCTGCTTCCACAATCAATGCCCCCACAATCGGTCCGGTACAAGAAAACGAAACGAGGGCGAGTGCAAAAGCCATAAAGAAAATGCCGATTAGTCCACCTTTATCGGCTTTGCGATCGACAACATTTATCCATTTACTGGGTAAAATAATTTCGAAAGCACCCATAAACGAAAAGGCAAACACAAAAAGCAGTAGTGCAAAAAACAGGTTAAACCAAGGATTGGTGGAGAGACTATTCAAACTTTCGGCTCCAAAAACTGCGGTAACAACAGTCCCTAAAATGACATAAATCAAGATGATAGAGATTCCATACCAGATTCCATTCCGAATGCCTTTCGCTTTGGTTTTGCTTTGTTTGGTAAAAAAACTTACCGTCATTGGAATCATTGGGAAAACGCACGGGGTTACCAAGGCAGCTAAACCTCCCAAAAAGGCAAGGATAAAAATATTCCAGTAATTACGTCCTTGTTCTGTTCCTGCTCCGGTTGCTGTGTCATCACTCCCGGTTTCTATACCTGAAGTATTTTTTTCTTTTAATTCAAAAGAAAACTCTGTATTCATAGGCGGAGTACAGGTTTCATCGTTACAGCTCATGAATTCGACATAACCTTTAACGGAACCTGAATTATCCGTCAATTTTACACGCTGAGTAAAGGCCACCTCTGTTTCATAATAGTTTACCTGAAGTTGAAACGAAGGGTCAAACGTGTTAATGGGTTCTTTGCTTGGAACAATATCTCCCAAGAATTCAACATTTTCCAGGTTTTCGAAATAAAATGATGTTTTAATTGGCCCTCCTTCTGGCAATGCTGTACCGTAAAGATGCCAGCCCTTGTCAATTTTTGCTGTCAGATGTAAATCATATTCCGTTTCAGAAACCTTTGTCTGAGAGAAAGTCCACTTTACAGGTTCTACTATTTGCGAACTTGCTTCTAATGCAACAATTAGTACTACACAAGAGAACAAAATTTTCTTTAATAACTCCATTTTTCTTTTTATTTTTTATTGAGCATGATATTGAGTACCATCTTATCCGTTTCCGTCATTCCTTCTGAGCCAATGGCATTCAGGTTATTTATCGTTTTATCAACGTCCTCGTCGGCAATTCCCTCCAGTGAGCTGACCACTTTATTATCCATCGCCATCATCGCAGAGAAAGTTGCTGATGATGCTGCATTCGAAACCTTAAGTGCACAACTTGGTTTGGCGCCATCGCAAATAACGCCGGCTATGTTACCAATCATGTTTTTAATTGAAAATGCAATCTGCTCTCTGCTTCCTCCCATTAAATAAGTGATACCACATGACGCCCCAATTCCTGCCACTGTTACTCCGCAAAGCCCGGACAACCGCCCGAGGCCACGCTTAATATAGATAACCATTAAATGGCTTAAAGTCAGGGCACGAATTAACTGTTCTTTTGTTTTATCCATTTCCTCGGCAAATACCACAACTGGTAATGTTGCTGTAATCCCCTGGTTTCCGCTTCCCGAGTTGCTCATTACCGGAACCATAGCTCCTGCCATCCGAACATCGCAGGCGGAGGCGGTTACTGCAACCAATTTATTGTAAACGCTGTCTCCCATGATATTTAAGTACGACTTGCTTTGAATAACCCGTGCAACAGAATGTCCGAAAATACCGTTTGAAGATTCATCAGCCGCCAATTTGTTTAATACAGCTGCCTGCTGAATGAATTCCAAGTCTTCTAAAGGCGTGGTTGTTGCAAAATCATATATTTTATTGAAATTCAGCTCCACCTGATCTGTATCCGTTTGTTGCTGGTTATTCGCCGACAGTTCATCAAGAAGAACTATATCATTGGCTTCAATATAGGCAATGTGCGTGTGCGTACCACAAATAATCGCTTTAGATTTCGTGTTTTTACTAATACAACAAGCTTCGATATACAATTTGTCGGGGGCGTCCTCTTTCAAATGGACAAAGATTTGTTTGCTGTCAACAAATTGTTTGGCTTCTTCCAGTTTTTCTGGGTTCAAGTCTTTTAATACTTCAAGCCCGTATTCCGATTTCCCCACAACAACCCCCAGTGCAATGGCAATTGGCAACCCAATCATTCCGGTTCCGGGAATACCAACTCCCATTGAATTCTTGATGATATTGGAACTTAAATAAACCTCACAGCGGATAATTTTTTCTTCAATAACTTCTTTCGCTTTTGAAACAGCCAAAGCAACAGCAGTTGGCTCAGTACAACCAATTGCCGGCACTACTTCTTTATGCAGTAAGTCTAATAACTCTGAATATTCTGTTTGTAACATTTTAGTATGTATCCTAATTTCTTTATACCTGATTGAAATCCAGTTGTCTCCATAAAATGCACTCTGGTGATATCACATTCTTTGAGATAAAATGCCGCCACATTCAGGCAAATCCGTATATAAGCACAAGCCCTGTTATAAAATAAGAACTGAGCCATCCCTATCAAGTTTCGTATAATTACAATAAGTAAAGAATTGATGTAAAAAATCAACAGGCAGTATTAATTAGTAATCTGTCTGTTGAATTCCCATTTGTTGGACTTGGTTGTCTTAGTTGCCAAGAAGCTCTTCTAACTTCTTGCCCAGTTCTTCGCCACGGATATTCTCCGCAATTAATCGTCCCTCGTTATCGATGAGATAAGTTGTAGGAACGGCTTTTATTTTATACAAAGAGGAAATATCCAAATCGTTAAAATTAGGCCATTTTAAATCCTCTTCCTTCAGGGCTTTCTTCCAGGCTTTCGGATCTTTATCGATTGAAAAACCAATAACTTCAAAACCTTTTGCTGCATACTTGTCGTAATTGGCTTTTACATTGGGAAGTTCTTTACGGCAAGGCGCACACCACGAAGCCCAAAAATCAATCAGGATTATTTTTTTGTCTTTAATAAGCTCATCCAAACTTACTTCTTTTCCGTTGGCATCAGTGGTGGTAAAATCAGGAACTTTTTCTCCCGTGCGGTTGGCCGGATATAAACCTTCGGCAACCATTTTACCATAGTAGCTCTCGCGTGCTTCTTCCGACATACTTTCGAAAGTCGGACGTGCATCAGGAGTAAGATAAGAATACAGGTTCAACATCATCAACGGCCCCCAAAAAGTCTCTTTATTGGCTTCAAATACCGCGTTGTAGCGTTTTTCTACTTCACCAAAAAACGCTTTCTCTGCAAGTTCCATATCCTTATATTCCGGCGTATTCTTCAGAGAATCTATTTTAGACTGATTTTTTTCAGCTCTCGCTTTATAAAATTTCGCTTGAATATCGGCAAACCTCTCATTTTTATCATCGTACATTTTATTTAACCCCTGGCGAACGGCCATCTGGCTTTTGAAATAATCATCACTGTTGGAGCCATCTACCTCCATGTTTATGAATTTCAATACCGGGTTACCTTCTCTGCCTGTGCTTGCTTCCACTTCGCCGGTTACAGTTATGGTTGAATTTTCAAGCATAACCTGGAAATAAGCTTGTTTGTTGCCTAATACCAAGTAATATAAACGTGGTTCAGGAAGCTCTCCGGCAAAACTGAATTTTCCGTTTTCAATCGTCGTTTCAGCTTCAGGTTTTACATCATAATTAGCAAACGGAACCAGAGCTATTTTTGTACCATCATCAGCACCGCTTAACTCGCCATTGATTTCATAACCACGATTCGATTGCTGGCACGATATAGTCAAAGAAATCAATAAAATACCCCACAGGTTTGTAAGTAATTTTTTCATCTCATCTTTTTTATTGAGCAACCTCGAAGACACCCAACGGGTAACATTAAAGATACCTGTTGGGCAACTTCTTGTGCTCTTTAATTAATAATATTTCTATTTTTCAACATTTTGAACAATACTGCCATTTCCGTGATTGTCAATTGCTCCCTGCGGAAAAGGCATAGTCCACATATGAGATTCGGTAGATAAGGTCAACGTTTCTCCAGCAACCTCTTTCGACAGTGTTATGGTATAGGTACCTTCCTGGTTCAACCGGCGTATATCGCAAAATGGGATGAGTGTAAGAACTAATTCATTTCGCTTTGTTTGTATAATTTTTGCCATTGCTTCGGCCTTATTTGCGGCTGTCAGGTCGGAATATTTTTCCTGCAAAATACGGGTTTTCCTCACCGCATTAAGTACCTCCATTGCCCCGTCAACATCCCCGCTTCGGGCAAGGCATTCGGCTTTAATCAGATAAACCTCAACGGTGGTTATTCCTCCATAATTGAAGTATCCCTGCAAAGTTCCGTAATAGTAGGTATCTGCTCCAACCGTACGCAATTTCCAGCGTGACAGAAAACGTGCATCACCCTCTTCAAACAATGTGGCACGATCTGTTGTCAGCGATTTTTCTGAGGACGAATAATACGTACTTCCATGACGATAAGAATAGTTTTCGACATAATCGTACCCCATTGGCGAAGCAGTACGAATGTATGAATCGGGATTTGTAATCTGATCCTTATTTTCCTCATAATAAGTAGTCCAGTCGAAAAGAACATCATTTTCACTTAGTGCTTTATTGGCAAATTCCAATGCTTTGTCGTAGTTATTCATTTGCAAATACAAACGCGCATAAAACGCGTAAGCAGTTCCAAGGCTAGGGTGCAAAACTGTAGCGGCTACTTTGGGCAGATAAGGAAGCGCTTCCTCCACATCTTTCAACATAAAATCATATATCTCCTGAATTGTTACCTGTGTATAAGCTGCATTAACATCGGCGCTTGTAATCAAAGGAACAGACAGTTTTTTGGATGCCGTAGCTGCATCGTACGTATCAGCATAAAAATTAGCCAGATTAAAATAGGTCATGGCACGCAACACTTTGGCCTGTGCCCAAACCTCGTTTTGTTCACTTTCGCTTGCTTCTGTAGAAGTCAATGCATTCGAAATAATTAGATTAAACGCATTAATCGCAGAATAACTGGAATAGTAAGTTGTTTCATCAGCGTTGTTTAGAGCCACGCGGTCGGCTGTTTCGTCCCAAAAATAATTTGCTTTATAAAGCGGGTAGTACGACCAAGATGATGATGACACCCACTGGTCGTTTAACAGGATATTGGCCTGACGTACATCAACCAGGTGGTTTCCGTATTCATAGCGAATCATAGCCTCAAAATCGGCCAAAGTTTCAGGAATTTTTTCTCCTTTAGGAATTACTCCCAGGTAGTCATCACAAGCGGTGAAACTTAACGTTAAAAACAAAGCGCTCAGCACGGTTATTTTATGAAATATTTTTATCATGATTAATTCAATTTAGTATTAAAAATTAACGTTGATTCCAAACACATAATTCGGCGTCCTGTATCCACCAAGCATGTACTTAGCGTCTTTACTTTTTGCCAGCGTGAATACATTCTCCACGTTGAAATTCAAACGAACACTGCTCAATTTCAGTTTTGTCAGTAAATTTTCCGGTATGTGATAAGCCAGAGAAACATTACTTAACCGAATATTCGAGGCATCCAAAACATTTGCACTGGAGTAGGAATAGATGGAATACAATGCATAGCTAAAATCGCTGTCGTATTCGTAAACAGTGCGTGGCACATCGGTTGTCAGCTCATCGCCAGGTTGTTGCCAGCGTTCGTTAATCCGCTTATTACCAACAGCAATATTGGTAATGTATCCACCGGCTGCGCTGCTATAACTATTATTCAACATTGGCAAATAGGTGTTTCGAATTTTGTGTCCCAACTGATAAATAAATAAAGCTGATAAACCGAAGTTCTTATAGCGGAATGATGTGTTAAATGACCCGCTGTGTTTTGGCACAGTAGTTCCCAGGTTTTCAATCGATTCCAAATCCGACGGTTGAGATGTAATAGCATTCCCTTCGCTATCATAAACCTGTGGCAAACCGTTTTCACTTAAACCTGCCCATTTATAGCCATAAATTGAATTATACGGAGTCCCGATTCTTGGAAATTCACTAGGATAATCAAGCTGTAGAAAATAAACCGGGGCCTCCACATTTACATAAGTAACTTTGTTTTTATTGTAGCCATAAAGCAATGAGGCGTTCCAGCCAAAATCGCTTGTTTTAATGATTTCACCATTAAGTGTTAATTCAACTCCGCGGTTTTGCATTTCGCCATTGTTAATGGTATAGGTTGAATATCCCCAACCTTCGGTGGGAACGCCTTGTGTATTGGCCAACAAATCAGAACCTTTTTTATTATAGAATTCCACTGTTCCGGAAAGACGTTGTTTCAATACTGAAAAATCAACCCCAATGTTTATCGTTGCTGTTTTCTCCCACGACAACTCCGGATTCGGACGACTTCCCACATAACCATATGTGCCTCCAACGGTGGAACTCGGGAAGTAATATGCCGTCATATAAGGTGCTGAATTTTTTGCAATATTACCGCCGATTCCGTACGAAAAGCGAAGTTTTAACATATCAACCGATGAAATCTGAAAGAAATCTTCCTTCGACAAATTCCACGATGCTCCTGCTGACCATGTTGGCTTATTTTGGTATTTGCTGTCGGTACCCCACAAATTCGAGCGATCCCAACGCAAACTACCGGTTGCTGTATATTTTCCTTCGTAAGTATATCCGGCATTTCCATAAAAAGAAACAAACCGGTTTACCAGTTCACGTATCACTGCAAAATCGCTATTACGCATATTTGAGCCTCCGAGAATTGAACCGTAAAAACTAGTCAAAAGGTTTTGGTCAACGGGTGTGAAACTCAAAATGTCAGGGTCGTAATTGTATAAGGTGTTTCCACGATACTCCAGTTTCGAATTTCTGGTTTCAGTTCCTGCGATTACCGTCAAATCGTGTTTTTCGGCAAAAGTTTTACTAAAGTCGATTTGTTGTCTGAAGTTGTAAGCATTGGAGTATTGCTGAACTTCGTTGTATATATTTCCGTAAGGAAGATTATAAACTAATGATCCGGAATTTAACGAAGCCATTTGGTTAACCAGGTTTCGAACAGCGTACGACTCTTTATTCTTCAATTGCTCTGTTCTGTCAACTGCATATTCGTATTGAAACATTGCATTGTATTTCAACCAATCGGTAATTTTAATGCTTAGTTTTACATTAGTACGGTTGGCGAAATTTTTGCTGTGTTGTAAATTCATTCCCAGTTCGTCTAATGGTATAATATCCATATTGTACAAATCGTAATCCTCTATGGCATCACGAGTTGATTTGCTCAGTCGCGATTCAGCAGTTGAAACAAATGGGTTGCCAGAATTGTCAACTAAGCGGTTGTATGGTTGATAAACAAAACCGGGGTTTAGAGGGTCATAAGTTTGAGCTGTACCTTTTCGATAACTAAAGTAGTTACCCAAATCAACGGTCAGCCATTTGGTAACTTCAGTTGAGTTCCGTAAATCGACACCAACCGATTGATCTTTCGAATATATATCTTCAAATTTGTTGTTCTTATAGGTTACTGATGCCATGAAATTATTGAGATCAGTAGCTTTACCAATACTAATATTATATTGTTGGTAGAATTTATTTTGTTTAGCATATTTTTCAACATCATTGTAATACTGGTAGCCCATGCCTTTTAATGCATCAAGTTTACTGTTCATCTCTGCTTCAGATTGATTTCCGGCATAGTAATGCAAAATAGATTGCATTCCCTGGCTTGTGAAAACAGCATTGGTAAGTAGCGATTGAGCGTAAGAAGCGGCACTTCCATCGGTGGCCTGCAACTTTGGATTTCCTGTTGCCCACTCTTTTTCAAGCCCAATTATGTCTCCCGCATCTGTTATGTTATCTGTATAATAACGGTAGGGTGATAGGGTAAGATTCGAAGAAAAACTCACATTTGTTTGCCCTTTTGATGCTTTTCGGGTCATAATAACAACCACGCCGTTTGCCGCGCGCGCACCATATATTGAAGTCGCAGCGGCATCTTTTAATACCGTTATACTTTCAATATCTTCAAGGTTTAAATCAGGAAGATTTTCAACCAAAGAACCAGATTGTGTGTAACGTGTGTTTTCAACCGGAAAACCATCGACAACATACAAGGGGGTTGTGAGCCCTTGCATTGAAGTTACCCCCCTGATTACTCCATCGCTAAAACCGGCAATCTGCCCTTCAAGCACAGTGCTCAAATTGCTTAAACGTTTTTGTTCTATCTGGTCACTTTTCAGTTTTACAAATGAACCTGTTGAACGTTCCCGCGAAATGGTTTGATAACCGGTAACCATAACTTCATCTAATCCGGCAATATCCTGCGTTAAAGCAATATCGAAATTTGTTCTATTCCCAATTTCAATTTCTTCATTTAAATACCCGACACTCGACACAACCAGTATTGAATAATCACCTTCTTCAGCTTCAAGTTCAAATTCACCATTTTCATTGGTAGCAGTACCAATGGTTGTATTTTTAATAACAACCGCCGCAAAGGGAACCGGGTTTCCTTCTTCATCACTTACTTTACCTGAGAATTTGATTTTCTTCTGCTCAGCCGGTTCAGTCACATTGTTTGGCTTGGTTTTTCTGAGAGCAGGTGTAATAACTACTACATTATTAATAATTTTGTAGTTTAAATCGTAGTTTTTTAAAACCTCATCCAAAATTTGTTCAACAGTAGCGTTTTCAAAATTTGCGGTAATATTCTTTACTACCGCGACTTCTTCATCGTTATAAACGAATTGAAATTCGCTTTGCCCGGCTAATTTTTCAAAAACACCTTCGAGTGTGGTATTTTTTACATTAACTGATAATTTCGCGCTCTGCGAATAAACCGAAGCCATTGCGCTAACGGAGAGAAGCAGTGTAAGAATAACAATAAGCCTCATAATTAAAAATAGCTTTTTAACTTCCGAAAAATGTTCCGGAAGATAGTTTACACATTGTTTTTTCATAGATTTGTAATGTTTTAACAATTTGTATTAGAAACTCTAATGCATTTACCAACGGGAGATGTGCTAGCATTTCCCGTTTTTATAAACACACTTCACTCTTATTTTTTTACTACCAAGATATTATTGCCAGAGATTTTAAAATCGACATCTGTTGTAAGACCAATTAAATCGAGATGCGGATTAATCTCTTCATATCTTTTCAGGTTCCCGGTAAAATGCCGTTGTTTAAAATCATCCTTTTCATACGAAACGGTAACATTATACCAACGCTCGAAGGTTTTCATAATTTCTTCAAGAGTCATGCTTCTGAATGTAAACATTCCATTTACCCAAGAGGTATAGATTCTTGTATCTACCTGTTTAACTTCCACACTGTTATCTCCGGAATTTACAATCCCTTGGTCACCAGACCGAAGGATGACATTGGTTGATGCATTTGTATGAATATTAACTTTACCTTCTACCAAGGTAGTTTCAATATTATCGTATGCTTTAACATTAAACGATGTACCCAGAACTTCAACCTCTACTCCCTTTACATTAACCACAAATGGGAAGTTTTCGTTCTTCGCAACCTCCAGGTAAGCTTCTCCTTTAAGTGATATTTCCCGTTTTTCTCCGACAAATTTTGCAGGAAATGAAAGTTCAGAGTCTGAGTTAAGCCAAATCCGTGTTCCATCCGATAAAACCAGGTTATATTCACCACCTTTGGGAATATGTATGGTGTTCAGAAGTTCTGAATTAATATCTGCTTTAGTATAATCTATAGTCTCGTTTTTTATCTGAATATAAAGCCCGTTACCCAGCAGCAAAGTAGAATCATTCATTCCTTCCAAATCGACACTTCGGCCATTGCTCAACTCTAATGTTGCCATTGGCTTTCCGGGTTTAATAGCTTGATTTTCAAAAGCCAATTCGTTATTCTCTTTTGGATTGTGCAGTAGCAGATATGATATAGTTAACGACACAAGTGCCAATAAAACGGCTGCATATTTAAGATGGGGCCGGAAGCTGTATACTTTTCGTTCTTCAAGTTTAGAATGAATAACCTTCCATGCTAATTGTTCGTCAACCTTTGCTGAAAAACGCACTCTTTGCGCATTCTTAAGAAAAACCAGGTATTCTGAAAAAACCTTTTTGTTATCGGTATCTTCTTCCATCCATGCTTTTAAAATATGGTATTCCTTCTCATTGATGTTTCCCTGGCTATATTTAGCAATCAGCAGATAAATATTTGAATCTGGTTGAATCATTTGTATTCATTTTTAATATAGATGCAATATTTTTGTAATCGGGTGACAAAAAAGATTTCTTTTTTCATTAAGAAAGTGAAATAAAGTTTCAATTTGATATTCAAAGGTAGATTAAAACTATATTTTGTAAGAGGCCAGATATTCTATCTATTCAACTACGACTTCTGCACGATTCGGATTATAGTATTGGCTCAATTCAGGGCAGGAGTAATAGGATAAGAACATCAAGAAATTCCCTCAATTTTGCAAGCGATCTTGAATATTGCGTTTTTACTGTATTTACTGATATTCCATGAAGTTCTGCTACTTCGCTGTATTTCATATCCTTAAAAACAATTGCCTTGAAAATTTCTCTTCCTTTGGGAGGCAATTGCTCAATTTGCTTGAAAAGTTTATCCTTTAAGTCCTTTAATTCATCCTCCGGCAATTCGTCTTCAACCAGGCTTTGAACATGATTATCAATTTCTTCAAACCTAAGTTTTGATTCCTTCCGAATAGAGTACAACGTATTATTTCTAACAGCCCCAAATAAATATGCCTTTATGTTGGAATGAATATTATTATAGCTACGGGAGTTCCAGAAATTAATAAAAGTATCCTGGACAATATCTTCAGCCTGTTCTATAGAATCAACGAATTTCAGAGCAAACATACATAGGGGGGTATAATATAATTCAAATAATTCGCGAAGACTATTCTCGTCTCCTTTTTTCAAATTAATTAAGATTTTCTGTTCAAAATCTGCCATATTGCCCTCTAAAATAACACAAATGTAAAGGAATTGAATAACTTCTTTATATTCGTTCCAGAATCTGCTAAAATATAAAAATCTAGTGTTCTCTGGCAAAGTGTCGGATTTACTCGTAAAACGGTTTGTTTTCTGCAGAAACTTATTTTTCTCCTTACATTTTAATGATTAGAGACCAATTAAATGTAGGAGGGGGAATTATGGTAAATTCAGCTCTTATCAAAAGTTTTCCGTTATGGTTTAAAATGAAACAAAGGTTTCTAAGGATTGAAATAGAGTCTTTATAAGTTATTTTTTTTTAAGTGTTTTTTATTTGTTGTACAATTATTTAACCCCAAGACACTCGAGTCGTTAATTAATCTTATTACAATACTTTACGTATTTTCTAAAATATATTTAGCATTCGTATAGAACACACAAAAGCCCCGTAATATCTATAATTACGAGGCTTTTGGTTTTGTAAGGTGAACCCAACCGGAAAAATGTCGAACTTTTTGGCTGAAGATTGTGTGGCTGTGCTGAAGTTTATTAATGCAGAAATACAGAAGAAAAAATTCAAATTGTAGAGATCAAAGGGAGGGTGTTTGCAATTCATTTGCAAGACAAGGCGAAAAAAGATCTTGTATGAAGCACACTAATTAGCTTCCAAAGTCAATTTGCTTGTGTTATATCTCTTCTTCTCATCTCTCTCAATAAATCGTTATAAAGTATAATAATTATATGACTATAAAAATAGTTGTGTGATTATAATTATAGTTATATATTTGCGCCGTTATAGAATTTAATAAACAGAATTATACAAATGAAAGAGCTGACAAAAGCAGAAGAACAAATTATGCGGTATTTATGGGAACTGGATAAAGCATTCCTTAAGGACATCGTGGATAAATTTCCTGAGCCAAAACCAGCTTACACAACAGTACAGACTGTGGTCAGGGTCCTTACTCAAAAGGGGGTTATCGGATACGAAACTTTTGGTAAAATCAATCAATATTATCCAATTATTTCCAAGGATGATTATTTCAGAAAACATTTTAAAGGCGTTGTAAAAAACTTCTTTAATGGCTCAGTAAGTAATTTTGCTTCCTTTTTTACGGATGATGATGATTTAAGCCTTTCGGAACTGGAGAGAATGAAGCAACTCATAGAATCAAAAATTGATAACCTGAAAAAAAACGATGATTGATTTCCTATACTATTTGATAAAATCCAGCGTGATTTTTAGCATCCTGTATTTGGTTTATCTCACCTGCTTCAGCAGGCTGACATTCCATAAACTAAATCGTGCCTATTTAATGGCTATGTTACCGCTGTCTTTAATCCTTCCTGTTTTAAAAATCAAAATTGGCCCAAATATTCCTATTTCAAAGGGTCTTCCTCTTTTATTTAACGATTTTGAAACTGTTGGGAAAAATGGAATTCAGACAGGTTCTGTAAATCAATTTGAGTTGAATCTGGGCAGCCTGTTTTTCATGGTTTATTTTCTCGTATTATTGATATTTTTAACGAGACTAATCCTGAATGCTTTTAGGCTGATTAAAATTAAGCGTCGGTCAACAATAACTCAAACCATTGGAAGATTTGCTGTTATTCGTACTAAAATATCTTCCACATTTTCATTTTTTAATTGGATATTTCTTCCTCAAAATATGGAAAGTGAAACAGCTGAACAGATTATTGAACATGAGAAACTACATGGAAACTACTATCATACGCTTGACTTGATCCTGGTTGAATTATTTGCTGCATTCTTTTGGTTTAACCCCATCGTTTATTTTTTTCGCAGGGACCTCAAATCGGTTCATGAATTCCAAATTGACCACCTGCTTCTAAAAGGTCGCATGAAAACATCCGATTATTTACAGCTATTGCTGAATAACCTGAAGTGCTCGGGTACAACTACCGCTTTCTGTAACCATTTTAATGGTTCAACCATTGAGCGAAGAGTTAAAATGATGACAAAAACCAAAAGCTCAAGACGGAAAACAGTAAGATATACACTACTCGTTCCACTCATTGCTTCCATAACAATGGCATTCTCTGAGCATTCCGGTAACAACAATGATATTCCGGATATTTCTCCTATAAAAACAGGTGCATCGTTCAAAGTAACCTCGGGGTATGGCAAACGCATACATCCTTTTACAAAAGAAAAAAAGTTTCACTATGGGATCGACTTTTCCGCCGAAACGGGTACTCTGGTTGTAGCCACAGCCAATGGCGTTGTAACCCGGGTTGTATTTCTTGAGAAAAGCTATGGAAAATTAATTGAAATCGACCATCGTAACAGTTATATAACGCGTTATGCCCAGTTGAGTGATTATGCCGTAAGAGAAGGCGATAAGGTAAAGAAAGGTGATGTAATAGGATACGTTGGTCAATCGGGGCTCTCTACCGGTCCCCACTTACATTATGAAGTATTTAAAAATGGTGAAAATGTAAATCCCCAGGATTATCTCACGAAATAACAAGTCAACTTCCCATGAAAACAATTCAAGCTATTGTCGTCCTGTTGATTACAGGCACTGGATTAAAATGCTTCAGCCAGCAGGACACTTTGCGGGTTTATGCTGATACGTTAAAAAATACCATATTGCATACAACTTCCCAGGATTCCTTATCAACTGGCCGTTTTTCCGAATTTCTGATTCCAGGTAACAATGGATACATTCTTAGCAGGTTTGGCCCTCGTTGGGGACGAATGCATTACGGAACAGATATCAGGATGCATAGAGGCGATACAGTTGTTGCTATAGAAAACGGAACCATTGTGCGCTCGAACTGGGGACGTGGATTTGGAAATATCATCATCATCAAACATTCAAACAATATTGAGACTTATTATGGGCACTTGTCAAAATTCTTAAAAAAGAAGGGCGAAAAGGTAAAACGAGGAGAGGCCATTGCTTTAGCCGGAAGTACGGGAAACGCCCGTGGAGCTCACCTTCACTTCGAAATTCATGAGAATGGGAAAGCATTTGACCCTGAATTGGTTTACGACTTCAAGCATCATAAAATAAGGGATGAAGCACAACAAGAGGAGTCCCTGGCTGTGGTTCATAAAAAACTAAGGCCCAAAGGCTATGGAAATAAAGTCGCAGTGCCTGAATTTTATAGTGTGCGTGCAGGCGACTCGCTTTGGAGAATTTCTCGAAAGTACAAGATATCTATCAATACAATTTGTCGATTAAACCATATTTCTGCCAATAAAATATTACAAATTGGACAACCACTAAAGTTATATTAGAGTGAAGCCAACAATAAAGGCACAATGAAGTTGTTTAAAGTTTACGTAATAAAATAACGCAGAAAGCGAATAAATTCAATGCTTTCCAATGAATGGCATTTGTTTATTTAGTAATTTAATCAATTACTTACTCAAAGTTTGTAGAAAAACTGATTTCCTTCCATTTTTCAAGTTCCAACAATTGTGATTGATAATATTCCGTAACCCTTTCATAAGCATCTGGCCCCATGATAAGATGCAAAGGTGGATGTTCTTCTTCATCTGTATCCATTACCATCTTTGCCAGCTTTTCAGGATTTCCCGGTTGTTGTCCATTAAACTGGTTCATGATATCAACTTTCTGTTGCGTGTCGTATTTTTGAGAGCGAAGGATTTCAGCAATTTCAGGCAAAGAGGTGGTGCCGTCCGAAGTTGCCAAAAAGCGTTGTCCTTTTGCTTCATGATTTGTCCTGGCTTTTATATGAATGTCAGCTACATCACGGACATCCACAACGCTAAAACTGAGTTTCGAAATTGCAGGCATTTTACCTGTCATCAGTTGTTCTGCCATTTGAATAGAACTTGAAAATATTTTTCCTAAAACCGGGACAAAAATCCCCACAGGATTGATTACTTACTCCTGTACTCTTTGGGTGTTAATCCTGTATGCTGTTTAAAATACTTACTAAAGAACGAAGGGTTCGGAAATGCAGGTAATCGGCAATCTGGTTAATATTCATATCTGATGACTTTAGCAGTGTTTTGGCTTCAACCACAATATAATCATTAATCCATTGAGGAGCTGAAGAGCCACTCGTCTTTCTGATAATTGAAGATAAATATTTGGGGCTAAGAGCCAGTTTATCCGCATAAAAACCAACATGATGCTCTTTTCTAAAATGCTTGAGTAACAAATCAATAAAACATAGAAAATAGTACTCTTTACTTTTTATCTGAAAAGATGTGCCTGTCAAGCTAATCCCATCTACATCATCAGCTATTTTGGATATAATAGATATAACAAGCCCCTTGATAATATCATCTCTTCGTTTGCTTTTTTCATCTATTAATGAATCATATAGCAAATCATAAAAACGTGTTATTGTGGATACTTTTTCATCGGATACAGTAAAGCAGGGGTTATTTCTTACATAAGTATAATAAGGTAACACATTCTTTAAATCAATACTGATTTTCCTAAGGTATTCCAGAGAAAACAGAATAACAACCCCTTCAAAATCGTCACTTAAACAATTTAGTCCAATCACATTTTCGGGCAAACTTGCCACATAAGTATTTTTAACTACATTCCACTCCTTCAGGTTTATTGTAACATTGATACTTCCTTTAGTACACACAAAGAAAACAAAAGCATTTATACGCAAAGGAAAGTTGAGTATATCTATAAACTTTGTTAGCTGCGAGCTTACTACAATATCATTACCAATACCGGCACTCATCTCATTCGCCACAAGCTCCTCTATAGATAAACTGAAAAGTGTTTCTTCCATACTATCATTTATTGTCGAATAAAAGTAACGATTATTCGATTTGGAAAGCTATAAAAAACAAATAATTCAACCAAAAGAACATTTTATCTCTCTTTTAGGTCTTGATGACCTTTCATTATCAAGATAGCTTTGCCACCAAAATAGCAGTTAGTCGATTTTAAACACTACTAAAAACTGATTTTGGACGATGATAAACAAAGAAGACACTATACAAAGCAAGATTCTATTATATGCGCAGAAGCTATTTCAAGAAGGCGGTTTAAAGAAAACCACAATGGATGAAATCGCTGCAGAGTGTGGTAAAGCTAAAAGCACGCTCTATCACTACTACAACAGTAAAATAGACGTGTTTGATGCCGTAGTCGAGATGGAACTACTCAACCTGAGAAGGCATGTCAAAAGCAAGGTCGATAAGCAGAAAAATATGTTAGACCGTTTAAAAACCTACATCTGGGAGTTCCACAAAGAGGTCATCAACAAAAAGAATCTCTACCGTATCATCAAGCAAGAGCAATCGAATGAATTATATCGCAATCATCTGCTAAGTATAATCAGCTTTGAGCAAAGCTACATCAGTCGAATTTTAGAAGATGGATACGACCTCAAAGAGCTTCGTGAAATAAAACGCGAAGAAATAGGCTGGGTTTCAGAAATGTTTTTGGCAGCCTTTCTCGGACTGGTCTTTTACAGCATCGAGAAAGACGGCTTTTTAGACGAAGATAAACTCAACAAAGCCATTGACTTTATGGTGCCTAAAATATTTGGATAGACAATACAAATTTCAACAAGTAATAATTTAAAAAACAAGAAAGTAATAACAAACAAAATTCAGAAAATGAAAAAACTATTTTTTATTCAGCTTTTCGGATTTGCTCTCCTCCTTGGAGCTTGTTCCACTCACGAAAGCAAGCAACCCTCCAGCCAAGCTAACAGTGTGATGGTAAAAACCTACAAGGTAAATCACAATCAAAACACCACCGGCAAAGAATATATCGGATTAGTCGAAGAAGGAGCTTCTGCCTCTATCAGCTTCCCCTTAAACGGAACAATAGAAAAAATAAATGTGGTAGAAGGGCAGCGAGTAAAAAAAGGCGAACTCCTGGCTGAACTAAACGCTTATAACCTAAAAAGTGCACACGATGCTTCATTTGCAATGCTTAAGCAGGCCGAAGATGCTATGAAACGCTTGCAGTCGCTTTACGACAAAAACAGCTTGCCCGAGATCAAATACATCGAAATGAAAACCAACCTCGAAAAGGCAAGAGCTGCTGAGGCCATTGCTCGCAGAAATTTAGAAAACAGCTGCCTCTATGCCCCCTTCACTGGTATTGTAGGAAATCGAATGGTGAATGTTGGCGAAAATGTACTGCCCAACCAAACCGTATTAACCTTGTTGCAAATTGAGGATATAAAAATCAAAATAGCCGTCCCCGAAAAAGAGATAAATGCCATCCATATCGGCCAAACAGCTACAGCTCGTGTATCAGCAACTAACGATCAGTATTTTTCAGGTAAAGTATGCAAAAAGGGAGTAGTTGCCGATCTTATTTCACACACTTATCCCATCCGCATTTTAATCAACAATGAGGACAATACGCTACTTCCGGGTATGGTTTGTAATGTCTCAATTAATGACGATTCAGATAGTCAATCCATTGTTATTCCAAACCAATGTATCCTAACAGATGGCAATGGAAACAGCTTTGTTTGGAAAATAGTTGACAACCACAGTCAGAAACAACTTATTAAAATTGGGAAACAAAAAGGCGACGGTGTTGAGGTATTAAGCGGATTGGCTTATGGCGACCAAATCATCTCTGAGGGCTATCAAAAAATGTCTGACGGATTAAAAGTAGAGGTACTATGAAAAAGAAAACAGGAATCATCGAATCCGTCATGCGCCACAGTTCTTTGATGTTCTTTTTTGTGGCGGTATTGGTTGCCGTAGGGGCTTATGCCTTATGGAATATGCCCAAGCAAGAATTCCCTGAATTCACCATTCGGCAAGGTGTTGTTGTCGGAGTGTTCCCGGGGGCAACCTCAGCACATGTTGAAGAACAACTTGCCAAGCCTCTGGAAAAATTCTTGTTCACCTATAAAGAGATTAATCGGGAGAAAACCTACTCAATGTCTCGCGATGGAATGGTCTATGTGATGGTCGAACTGCAAGACAATGTTAACAATAAAGACGAAGTCTGGTCAAAAATAAAACACGGTTTGGCACAGTTCAAAATGCAGCTTCCTTCAGGAGTTCTCGCACTAATTGCTCAAGACGACTTTGGTGACACTTCTGCACTTTTAATTGCTTTAGAGTCAAACACCCAATCTTATCGCGAACTCGACAGCTATGCAGACCAATTAGAAGACCAGTTGAGGCAACTTAAATCGGCATCGAACCTGCGTCGTTATGGCACCCAGAAAGAGCAAATAAGTGTCTATCTCGATAGGGATAAATTGGCGGTTTACGGTATCAACTACAAACTATTAGCAACATCTCTGTTTGCACAAAGTCTTACGACCTCCTCAGGTATGATTGAAACGGGCGATGTTAATATGCCCTTGCATATTGCACCAATATACGACACCGAAAATGAGGTGGCTCAGCAAATCATCTATTCCGACCCCAAAGGGAATATAGTCCGCTTAAAAGATGTAGCCACCATTAAAACAGAATATCCCAAAGCAAAAAGCTACGCCCTAAATAATGGCAAAAAAGCAATTATTCTTTCGATGGAAATGCGCGAAGGGTATAATATTGTCCAATACGGAAAAGATGTCGATAAAATTCTAAAAAACTTTGAGAACCATATCCCTAAAGACGTAACAGTACAACGTATTGCCGACCAGCCTAAAGTGGTAAGCACATCCGTCAATTCATTTTTGCGCGATTTAGTCGTTGCCATCATCATTATTATCCTTGTTATGATGATTCTTTTCCCGTTCAAATCAGCTGTTATTGCCTCTACAACAATCCCAATCACCGTTTTTACGACATTGGCTTTCATGTATCTGCTACACATTCCGCTTAACACGGTAACGCTGGCTGCTCTTATTGTTATTCTGGGGATGGTCGTTGACAACTCCGTGGTCGTCATCGACGGCTATCTCGAATACCTCAACAAAGGATACTCGCGCTGGCATGCTGCTGCCTTAAGTGCAAAAAACTACAGCGGGGCAATATTCCTGGCAACAATCTCAATATGTGCAATATTCCTCCCTGTGTTAAGTATCTTTACAGGAATCTGGTACGACTTCGTGCGTGATTTTCCACTCACTTTCGGAATATCCTTGATGGTCTCATTCATTTTGGCAATGGTTTACATTCCTATTTTAGAGTTCCTTTTTATCAAGAAAATTCCCAATGCTCAAAAGAAAAAATTCAACATCAATACATTTATTCAGAATGGCTACAACAAAGCACTTGAGTGGACTTTCCGTTTCCCGGTAATCACATTGGCAACAACCTTAATCTTGATAGTCATAGCAACAGTTGTCTTTTTTAACCTTGACAAAAGAATGTTCCCTTATGCCGACAGAGACCAGTTTGCCGTCGAGATATACCTGCCCCAGGGCACACCTATAAATCACACCACACAGGTGACCGATAGCTTATACACCATCTTATCCAAAGACAAGCGTGTCAAATCCATTACCTCATTTGAAGGCATGGCATCTCCTCGATTTCAGGCAACTTATGCCCCCAATCTAGGCGGTGAAAACTACGCGCAGTTTATTGTCAACACAAGTTCCAACGAGGCAACCATAGCTATCCTTAATGAATATGCACCACGCTATCAAAACTATTTCCCTAATGCTTTTGTACGCTTCAAGCAACTCGATTATCAGTTGGCTCAAATTCCAATTGAGATTCGTTTGTCTGGTGACAATATTGGGCAGCTAAAGTGTTATGCCGACAGTATTATTTCCAGTCTTCATCATATCGACGGGCTGGTTTGGCTCCATACTAATTTCGAAAATCCGCTTCCTACAATGGAAGTCAACCTCCATACAACCGAAGCCACTCGTCTCGGTGTTATGAGAAGTCTGGCAGAGCTCGAACTCACAGGATACTACACCGGTATTCCTGTTGGAACCGTATGGGATAAAGACTACCCGCTCTCCATCGTGATGAAAACAGACAAGCCTGCAAATCACGACAACCCCGCAAATATTCAGGATAAATACATTTCAACACTTATTCCTGGGGTATCTGTACCATTGCGACAAATAGCTGATGTAAATCCCGTTTGGAACGACGGGCAAATTGTTCGACGAAACGGTGTCCCAACCATTACCGTAATGGCTGATGTACAACGTGGCTATAGCGAAAATAAAGTTTTCAAAAAAGTCAGAAAAGTGATGGATAATGAAATAGCACCCACTTTACCCAACGATATCCAATACAAATATGGCGGAATGTATGAAGGCGACAATGAGATCGTTCCTTCAATTGTAGAGGTGCTCATCATAGCCGTATTTATTATTTTCTTCTTTTTACTACTCAAATTTAAAAAGATTGGCGTAGCGCTCGCAGCTCTTATATCGCTGGCTTTAATCATTCCCGGCACTTCATTCGGCCTTTGGTTTAGTGATGTTCGCTTAAGTTTGACCTGTATACTGGGTGTAATTAGTCTTTTCGGTATTACCATCCGTAACACCATCTTATTGTTTGAACATGCAGAAAACTTACGTGTAAATCAAAAGATGCCTGCTCGTCAGGCTGCTTACGATGCCGGTGTTCGCCGGATGGTCCCCATTTTCTTAACCTCGGCAACCACTGCCATTGGGATCATCCCGATGATTACCGGAAATTCTTCCCTCTGGTCGCCTATGGGTATCGTTATCTTCTGGGGAACCATCTTCTCAATGATACTACTCGTGCTGGTGCTTCCTGTGATGTATTGGAAGATATTCGATGGGGTTAAAATCGTAGATGTCAGAGAACGTTTTAGGAACAAGCACAACAAAAAAGTGCCTAATAGTAACCTTTAAAAATCAGAAACAAATGAAATATTTTATCATATCCATTATCGCACTTGCCATCCCCTGTATGGCAGGTGCCCAGACCTACTCTTTGCAACAGTGCAAAGATTTGGCAATGGAGCACAACGTTCAAATGAAAAACAAGAAGTTGGATGTTGATGCCGCCAAAGAAATTAAAAAAGCTGCTTTTACCAAATACTTCCCCCAGGTATCGGCCTCCGCCTATGCCTACAAATTCACCGATCCCTTAATTGATGTAGAGATACCGGGAGGTAACCTTCCTGTATATGATGGTAACCCTGCAAATTTGCAAACAGCTACCGAGTTCGCCTACTTTCCGGGAATGGCAATGTCTATGCTGGAATCAGGAGTGATTGCTACAGCTACAGCTACGCAACCACTCTATGCCGGTGGACGTATTGTTACAGGCAATAAACTCGCCAACATCGGTGTCGAAGTCAATCAACTTCAGCTCGCTGCAATGCAAAAAGAAGTCTTACTATCTACCGAAAAGCAATACTGGCAAATTATTTCCTTGACCCAAAAGAAAAAAACGCTCCAAGACTACATCCGGCTATTAGACACCCTGCACAAAGATGTCTCCAATGCCTTTGGCGCAGGGATGGTTAATCGCAACGATTTATTAAAGGTTGAGCTTAAGCAAAACGAACTGCAAATAAACCTCAGCAAGCTCACCAACGGTACAGAACTGGCCAAGTCAGCATTCTGTCAATATATCGGACTTCAATACAACAACAACATCAGCTTTACCGATACAGTTATTGTTGAAGGCACTCCCGAACTCTATACTACCAACCATCTGGAGGCATTGCACAACCGCGATGAATATAAGATGCTCGAAAAAAGTTCTGAAGCCGAACACTATAAAACCAAACTACAACGCGGGGAATATCTGCCCCAGGCAGCAATTGGTGTAGGGGCATTATATCTTGATATTATGGATGAAATGGGTGACGGTGGTGATTACGGAGTCGCATTCGGCACTATCAGCATTCCCATCTCCGGTTGGTGGGAAGCCAAGCATAAAATGAAAGAGCGTCGCATTAAAGAGGAACAAAACAAAAATAAGGTCAACGACACCAATGAAAAACTGCTCTTGCAAATGCAGCAAGGCCAAAACTTGCTCACCGAAGCCTTTAAACAGGTGCATTTGGCTCAAAAATCTGTAAATCAAGCCGAAGAAAACCTACGGGTCAATCAGAATAATTATGATGCCGGTATGGTCAATGTCTCCGATGTCCTTGATGCCCAAGCCCAACTTCAGCAGTCGCACAATGCCTATACCGATGCTTTAACACAGTATCGCATTGCCAAAGTAAATTATTTGCAGGTTACAGGGAGGTAAGCTTGTAACCAGAAACAGATGAACCGTAGGAAAACACAAACAATTGCTGTTACAGAACAACTAAAAACTGTTTGCAATGTATAAATTTTATAGCGGGATTCGGTGGTGTGTGTGGGGGCAGATTCTCGCATCAATCTCCGTCCTGCCGGACTGCAAATCGCATCGAGAATCCGCTACAAAAACATAGTGTGCCGGGAAGCAATGAATCGGCAATAAAGTTCATTGCATGCTGTAATTAAGATGGTGGAATCCAGTTGTAAGGAAGAACCACCGATGTCGTCTTGCAGAGGGAGCATCACCACCTAAAGGTGCTGTGTTTAAGAGGCATGGTATTGAGCGTTTAGGAAAAGGTTCTGTCATGAGCAGAATCAGGTATGGATAAAGGAGATGAACTAACCGTAACCGCTGAATAGGAGTCGAGAAGTTGCCACATTCTGTCAAAAGCTGGGAGTAAGTTATACAGTGATAAGCACAGCGGGCACCTGTCTACTGGCTGTGCGGCAGGCGTCTTTCAGGCAGCATGACCTTTATTCGGGCTTAATTACGGAACTCGGGAACCTGTCCTGCAATGCAAAAGGAAACGAACAACGGGAACAACCCGGAGACAGAATGCCAATGAGCAGGAACAGGGGCGGACTAGTCCGTAGTAGTGATGAAGTTCCTGTAATGGGAATGGAGCAAAAGGGTTAGGTTATACAGTATCATAACATTTAACAACTCTGAAAAGAGGATGAATTTATGGAATGAGACAAAATCGATACCTGTAAGCCGCGAAATGGTATAGGCGGCTTACAAGAAAGTAAAAGCCAATAAGGGAAGCGCCGGCGTTGACGAAATCAGCATGGAAGAATTCGATGCTGACCGGTCGAAACACCTGTACAAACTTTGGAACCGCATGGCATCGGGCAGTTATTTTCCGCGTGGGACTAACCCATAAAAGTATTGTAGGCGTTGCCCATTTTCTAAACCCGTTTATACGAGGGGAATTACTTTGGTAAGTTCAGAAGACATGAATTGAACCCAATCTTCCAGTGGTTGCAAAAACGCATTATTCGCTGGGCAAGAAAGAGGTACAAACGCTATAGAACCAGTGTGAACCGTGCCTGCAAATGGTTCGAAACGATAAGGAAGCAATTTATATCTTCTTCTTGATTTTGTTTATTCGTAATTGTAAAAAAAGTCTTTCTAGAGTATTCTACCTTAATACTTCTGTATTTTTTTATTGAAGGTTCTTTAATAAAAAATTATTCTTTAACCTGTTGCCCGGGGACTAGGGCATGTTATATTTGCTGCGTAACAAAAAACTGTCAGGAAGATCCTTTTTTTGAGAACAGATATACTTTGTAAATTAACAAGGTATTGCTTTTTTATGAAATTGGGAAGATAATCTGTTTTTGCCAAAAGGAATGAGGGTAACAGCTTCAGTAAATTTGTTTATAATTAAATAATGACAATGTTTGAGCAAGTATTTCAGAAATATTATCATTCTTTATTTTTATATGGACTTAAGTTCGTAAAAGATGAAGATGAAATACACGATATTCTTCAGGAAGTATTTACTACTGTTTGGGAGAATAAAAAATACGAATTTTCTGAAGCTCATTTGAAATCGTATCTGTTTAATTCGGTTCGGAATGGTTGCTATAATTATCTCCGTCATCAATCGGTTATAGATAAACACTTAGAAAATAAAAAAATGACTCTGCATTTAAATGAGCTGGATTTTTATAAGAGCGGAGAAAAATCGTTGATTGAAAAGGAAGACCTGAAAAAAATTTATGCGGCAATTGATTCATTGGCTGAAAATTATAAACAGGTTATAAAATTAAGTCGGTTTGAAGGGTTGAAAAACAAGGAGATTGCAGAAAGATTGCAAATTCCTTTGCGAACTGTAGAAACCCGATTGTTTAGGGCTCTGAAGAGTTTAAGGAAAACCCTGTCAGGAAACCAGATTTTTATACTATTAAATTTGTTGAAAAAATCTCAAAATACGATTATTCCTGTACCATTCTAATAAGAAGAACAGATGACCTTTTTCTTACCGGTTAATCGTTTTTACCTCAAAATATATAAGAAAGTTTAAGACTGGTGACGTAGTTTCATCTTTTAGAGTGTAATGGTAATAGAGTTGAATAATAATGATTCAAAAAACGAATATAGAACAACTAATACCCCGTTATCTTAATGGTGATTGTAGTGCCGCAGATATGGAAAAAGTCGGGATGTGGCTGGAAGAATCTGATAGCAACAAAAAAATATTTTATGAAATTAAGGATGTTTGGGATATGTTAACTCCAAAAGAAGATGATACTGGTAATGCTCTGCTGCAGTTTTACAAAAAGCAAGCTTACAGGAATAATACTTTAGTAAAAGTACTCCGACTTTGGAAAGTAGTTGCAGGTGTTGCCGCTGTTTTTGTCCTTGGTTTTATTTGTCTGTTTTTTCTGGATGTTTTGAATCAGAAACCGCAGGATTTATCGAACTATTCAGCAATGGTATCCTTTAAAGTGCCACTTGGTTCACGTTCCGAAGTTACTCTTTCTGATGGAACAAATGTGGTATTGAATTCGGGATCTGAACTCATTTACCCGGCAGTTTTTGCCAGAGAAAAACGAGAAATCAGCTTAAGTGGAGAAGCATTTTTCAAAGTAAAATCAGATACACTACATCCATTTATTGTAAAAACAAACGACTTTGATGTAAAAGTTACCGGAACTCAATTTAATATTTGTTCTTATCCAGATGATACTTTTTCAAAAGTCTCGCTTGTTGAAGGCAGGGTAGGAGTTTTATTGGGAGACGATGAGAATACTGTTGATATTGTTCCTGGTGAACAACTTTGTCTAAATAAAGAAGAACGAAAATATCAGGTAGTAGAAAGTGATGTGGAGATGGAATCTTCCTGGAAAGACGGGGAGTTTCGTTTTAAAGAAATAGCCTTTCCTGAACTAATAAAAAGACTGGAACGCTGGTATGATGTTAAGCTCTCGTATTCCGCCCCCGAACTGGAGAAAATGTTGTATAGCGGTAATTTCAGAAACCAGGAAACGATCTGGCAGGTACTCGATGCGCTCAAATTAACTACACCGATCGACTATGAAAAGATAGGATTCAGAAAATTTAAAATCATCTATAAAGTAAGGAAATGAAAGAAAGGTGGCTGTCGTGCCGGACAAACCACCTTCGATAATTAATATAATTTATGCTCATATTAACATTTCAAATGTATGAAAAGAAAACGAATTAAGGGAAGTCGTTGCTTGTTTTACGACTTTACACAAACCTATCGAATTATGAAACTAATTTGTGTATTCATGTTTGTCACTTTGCTGCAGGTTTCGGCCTCCGGCTATTCTCAATCTACTAAACTAAATCTAAGTGGTAAAAACTTGTCAATTGAAAGAGTGTTTGAGTTGATTGAAAAGCAATCGGAATTTTCATTTATCTACAATCTCAAACAGGTGGATTTAAGTAAAGAAGTAAGTGTTGACTTCAGAAATAAACAGCTTGAAGATGTTCTTGACATTGTTTTGGAGGGAACGGAAATAACTTACACTGTGAATAACCGTTTGATTATTATTCATAAGAAAGGAGAAACAGAAACTTCTGTTACTTCATCTGTTGAACAACAAAAGTCAGTGTCTGGTAAGGTAACCGACTCGTCTGGTTCTCCGCTCCCGGGGGTGACGGTTGTTGTAAAAGGTACAACAAATGGAACGGTTACCAATGCCGATGGTGAGTTTTTGTTAACAGTTTCTTCGAATGATGAAGTTTTACAATTCTCGTTTGTTGGCTTGCGTACACAGGAAATACCGCTTGACGGGCGTGCTGTTTTTAATGTTGTTTTAGAAGATGAAACAATTGGCGTTGATGAGGTGGTAGTAGTAGGATATGGTACCCAAAAGAAAGTAAACCTCACAGGAGCAGTAGATCAGGTTAGTTCAGAGGTGTTGGAAAACCGGCCAGTAAATAATGTAACCCAGGCATTACAAGGAGTGGTTCCTAACCTTACGATTACATTGGCCGATGGGAAACCAACACGAACAGCAAGCTACCAGGTTCGTGGTGAATCATCTATCGGACAGGGAGGTTCTGCCCTCGTTTTAATTGATGGAGTGGAAGGAGATCCCAGTTTGTTAAATCCCAATGATATTGAAAGTATTTCGGTTTTGAAGGATGCTGCATCGGCTGCCATTTATGGAGCGAGAGGGACTTTTGGCGTTATATTAATTACCACTAAACGTCCTCAGAGCGACAAAATAACGGTAAACTATACCATGAACTATGGAATTAAATCTCCAACAGCAGTTCCTGATTTTGTTACCGATGGTTACACTTATGCTAAATGGTTTAGCGAAGCATACAATGCTTTTAATGATTATAGCCGCATTCCTTCTTCAATGAATAAAACCCAGTCGTTTTCTCTGGCCTATCTTGAAGAATTAAAGCGACGTTCAGAGAATCCTGATTTACCTAAAATAGATGTAGATAATAGCGGAAACTATGTTTACTATGGAAGTACTGATTGGTATGGATTGCTTTATAAAGATAATCTGGCTTCGGTTGATCAAAACATATCTATTTCAGGAAGCAGCGATAAAATAAGCTATTATATTTCAGGAAGATACAATGATCAGGAAGGTTTATTTCGATATAATTCTGATGATTATTCAATATATAATTTCAGGGCAAAGGGAGATATAAAAATTACCGACTGGTTGGTTGCTAATAACAATACTGAATATTCAAAACAAAAATATCACCAGCCGTTAAATGTGGGTGAAGGTGGAGGAATATGGAGAAATATTGCTGATGAAGGGCACCCTACATCGCCTATGTTTAATCCCGACGGAACGCTGACCCACTCTGCTGCTTATACGGTAGGAGATATGTGGTACGGCAAAAATGGCGAAGATACGCAGCGTACTTATGTGAAAAATACCACCGGATTAACCGCTACACTTTTCAACAAAAAAATGCGAATCAGGGGTGATTTTACATTTTCTACAAATACGCAGTCGCAGTTTCGCAGACGAGTTCAGGTTCCGTACAGCCGCCAGGAAGGCGTTGTAAATTATGTAGGGACAACCACCAATGACATTCTAAGGGTAAGTGATGAAACAAATTATCTGGCTGCCAATATATACGGGGAGTATGAAAATACATTTAACGAAGTTCATTACCTGAAAGTTATGACTGGTTTTAACTACGAAGAAAGTAGTTATGAGATGTTCCAGGCTTCGAGAAATGGGATTTTGTTTGAAGATGCTGAAAATATTTCGCTCACGATTGGCGAGAATATTGCAACAACAGGCGAATACGAAAAATGGCGTATTGCCGGTCAGTTTTACCGGGTTAATTACAGCTTCAAAAACAAATACCTTGTTGAATTAAACGGACGCCTGGATGGTTCTTCCAAATTTCCATCCGATCAGCAAACGGCCTTTTTCCCATCTATATCGTTGGGATACCGTATTTCAAACGAGTCTTTCTGGAATGTGGATGAAAACATTATTTCAAATTTTAAACTCAGGGCTTCTTATGGTTCTCTGGGGAACGGAAATGTATCTCCTTACTCCTATATTGAACTGTTTAATATTTCACAGTCGGAAAGGGTACTAAACGGAATACGGCCGGCAGTTACTTCGCAACCCAATGTTATTCCATCCGGATTGACCTGGGAAACAGCAACAACAAAAAATGTGGGTATTGATTTGGGCTTCCTGAATAGTAAATTGAATCTTACTGCTGATATATACCAACGAATAACAAAGGATATGTACACCGATGGGTTACCAGTACCAGCAGTATTTGGAGCCGATGTGCCCAAAGGAAACTATGCCGATATGAAGACCAACGGATGGGAAATTTCAATCGCATGGAAAGACCGGTTTACACTTGCCAATAAACCATTTAACTATGACTTGCGTTTTATTTTGGCTGATAATAAATCTAAAGTTACCAAATTCAATAATCCTGAAAAGTTATTATCAAACTATTATGAAGGAATGAAACTTGGTGAGATTTGGGGATTTGTAACTGAAGGTCTGTTTCAAAGCCAGGAAGAAATTGATGCACATGCCGACCAGTCGTACATAAAAGTTTCGGCAAATAATATTCTTTTACCCGGAGATATTAAGTTTAAGGATCTGGATAACGATGAGAAAATTGATATTGGTAAAAATCGAATTAGCGACCCGGGAGACCTAAAAGTGATTGGAAACTCAAGCCCTCGCTATACTTTCGGTTTTAATTTTAATGGTAGCTGGAATAACTTCTTTTTGTCTGGTTTCTTTCAGGGAGTAGGAAAACAAGATTGGTGGCCCGACTCGGAAGCAAGTCATTTCTGGGGGCAATATAACCGTCCTTACAATAACATGCCTAAGTGGCATCTTGATAATATTTACTCAGAAACGAACCCGGATGCCTACCTGCCTCGTTACCGTGGGTACATAGCCGGATGGAGCAGGGAGTTAAACCAAAAACAAAGTCGCTATATAATGAACGTTGCATATGTACGATTGAAAAATATTCAGTTTGGTTATAATTTACCTCAGAGCCTAATGCAAAAGGTGTCATTTTTAACGGGAGTAAAACTATATGTTTCAGGTGAAAACCTTTGGGCCTGGTCGCCTTTATATAGAAAAACAAAAGATTTTGATGTTGAAAATATTGGAGGCTCAGATCCTGATGTGACATCAGGAGAGAGTGGAAATGTTCTTAATTATCCTATTTTGAAAACAGTATCATTTGGGATTTCGGCAACCTTTTAACCATAATATAAATACCATTTAAAATGATAAAATATTTTAATATATACATTGCATTGATTGTTGTAATTCTTACAGCATGCGAAATGCAGGAGTACCCAAAATCAGAGGTGTCAAAAGAGCCGGTTTTTGGAACAGAGGAAGGTCTGGAATTATATGCAAATTCATTTTATGATGTTTTTCCTTCGGCTGAAGATATCTACCTGGGAGATGATATGTCCGATTATATAGCAAGAAATTCTATGGCTGATTTTTTAACGAGTAGTTATGCTTCTAACCAGTCTTCCGGATGGGCCTGGAAAGACTTGAGGAATATTAATTTCTTTATAGAAAACTGTACCGATGAGAATGTTTCACTTGAAGTTAGGCAAAACTATATTGGCTTAGCCCGTTTTTTTAGAGCGTTTTTCTATTTCGAAAAAGTAAAGCGTTTTGGAGATGTTCCATGGATAAGCCAGGTGCCTGAAGTAGAGGACGATGAATTGCTTTATTCAGGAAGAGATTCAAGAACTTTTGTAATGGATTCGATAATAGCCGACCTCGACTATGCTTGCACGCACATTACAAAAACCAGCGATGCTACCAGCAGTACTGTAACCAGGTGGGTTGCCTATGCTTTAAAATCGCGGGTGTGCTTATTTGAAGGTACTTTTAGAAAATACCATGAGGAGCAAGGTTTGCAAAGTACTGCAAACTCATTTTTACAACAAGCCGCAGAAGCTGCCAGCGAGGTTATTGAGAATTCAGGATATTCATTGAATGAATCGGGAGGAGCGGACCTGGCATACAGAAATTTGTTTATCAGTCAGAGCCCGGTAAATACAGAAATAATGCTGGCTGTGGTTATGGATCAGGACCTTAGTGTTCTACATGCAGCAAACTGGAAATATACCAGCCCTACCTATGGAGTGAAATCAAGTTTAACCCGAACTTTTGTAAATACATATTTAACCCTTGACGGGACTCCGTTTACATCAGAATCGGGGTATGAAACAATGTCATTTCCTGAGGAAGTGAAAAACAGGGATTTGAGGTTGAAACAAACCATTCGGTTGGGGGATTATAAACGAATTCATGGAGGTGAGCAGGTTGCAGCACCACCGGATTTTGGTTATGTTTTAACAGGTTATCAACCCATTAAGTGGTGCCTTGATGATACGTATTATGATTTAAGAGACTACAATGATAATTCGGTGTCAATATTTCGCTATGCTGAAGTGCTGTTAAATTATGCAGAAGCAAAAGCAGAACTGGGAACAATTACAGATAGTGATTGGGCAATTACTATTGGTGCACTGCGCGAGCGCGCCGGAATAACAGGAGGACTTTCTCAATTGCCTACCGTTGTTGATGAATACATGCAGACGACTTATTTTCCGGAAATTAATGACCCGGTTATTCTTGAAATTCGCAGAGAGAGAGGTATTGAACTAGTAATGGAGGGATTCCGTTTCCCGGATATTATCCGCTGGCATAGAGGCGAGCTGATGAAAATAAACTGGAGAGGTTTTTATGTGCCTGCGCTCAATGTTCCAATAGATTTGAATGAAGACGGAGTAGATGATGTGATTTTTGTAGAAGAAGTTCCAAGTCCTCTTCCTGACGTTTCATATGAATTTGTGCAAGTTGGGGCAACCATTAATGGAGAGCCTAATCCGCAGCGACTAACCAATGGTACGTATGGTGAGCTAACCTGGCTAGACAATGTTCCGCGGGTATGGGAAGACAAGAACTATTTTTATCCGATACCGGAAGAGGATTATCTTATGAACCCGAATTTGGGGCAAAATCCGGGATGGGAGTAATTTTTGTTAAATAAAAAAAAGAATGATAATTAGAAACCATCAAAAAAAGGAGTCTATCTGCCTGGGGAATATCCGGAGTTTATAGGAGTTTTTTGATGGTTTCTTTTCTTTAAAATATTTTAAATGAAAACAAAAACATTTTTATTGCTCCTTGTATTGTCTGTTGTATTTGTAAATGCTTTTGGAGCAAACGGGAAAAAATATAAGCCCAATGAAATTACTTTTGCTACTTATAACCTTCGGTTTAATAACCCTAATGATGGGGAAAATGCCTGGCCAAACCGGAAAGAGGAGGTAAAAGCGCTCGTTCTTTTTCATGATTTTGACATTTTCGGAACACAGGAAGGTTTGATCGGACAGTTGAATGACCTTTTGGAGATGAATGAATACGCATTTATTGGTGTTGGTCGTGACGATGGTGAAACAGAAGGTGAGCATTCGGCTATTTTTTATAAAAAAGAGCGGTTTGAACTTTTAGATAAAGGAAATTTCTGGTTAAGTGAAACACCTGAGAAACCTTCTTACGGTTGGGAAGCCAGGCACAGGCGTATTTGTTCCTGGGGGAAATTTAAAGAGCGTCAGTCAGGAAAAATATTCTTTGTTTTTAATGCTCATTTTGATCATCAGGCTATTGAGGCAAGGAGACAATCGGGGATTTTAGTGGTAAAGAAAATGAAAGAAATTGCCGGTAAAAATACAGTGCTTTTTATGGGTGATCTTAACTCAACTCCCGATACAGAACAAATTCAAACCATTGGTGGCTACCTAAACGATTCTTACGAAATAAGCGAGATGCCTCCTTATGGGCCCGTGGGGACATTCAATAGTTTTAATTTTATGGCTCCCATGGATAAACGAATTGATTATATTTTTGTAAACAACGATATCGTGGTTAAAAAGTATGGTGTTTTAACAGATAGCTACGATCATAAGTATCCTTCAGATCATCAGCCGGTGGTAATAAAGGCAGTTTTAAAATAATGCCTGTTATTTAGGTAAATTCTATTGCTTTTAATTTTTAGGGAAATAAAGATATTTTTTCTTCCAAAGAAAAGAGATAGTTATAGTTTAGTATATAAAGGAAGAGTCAGGAAACTCTTGTGAAGAGAATCCATGACTTTTCTTTTTACCCAGCCATTATGCGTTGCAGTTCATATGTCTCTATTTTTTTGCTGGTGGCTATTTTTATAAGAAGATCCAACTTGCTTTTGTATGCAGATGAAATTTCGTTTGTTGTCTCGTTTTCAAGAAGTGAGCCTTTTACAATAGGCACACTAAATGGCACAGACCAAGCTCTAAGTGCCTTTGCTATTGAATCCATTGTATTAATTCCCTGCATAGCCTGTACTCCGTCAGCCCAGCATACCATACCAACCGTTTTATCGGTAAGATAAGGAAACGGATTTTTGGCACTTATTTCAAGCCAGTCGAGGCAGTTTTTCATCGCACCGGGAATACTTCCATGATATAAAGGCGACAACCAAAAATGGATATCAGCTTCCTGAAATACATGGTTCATTAGCTCAACAGAACGGGGAGTCTGGGTAATGGTTACATCAAATAATGGAATTCCGGAGTCGGCCAGATTAAAAATTTGATTTTGAATACCCAGCTCTCCCAGTTTTTCCGCAAAATAGGCCGAAAGTATGCCCGATGTTGACTGGAGCCTCCTCTCCAAAGCTCCGTTAAATATAAGTGCTTTCATGTTTTCTGTGTGCTTTGCTACAGGCATATTCTTTTGTCTTTATCATTGTCCTTCCTTTCCCCTGACTAATTGGTTCAGTATGTACTGCTGTTGCAATTGAACCAAAATTCAAGTATCTCCTGGGAACTATCTCAAAAAGTTCAAATCTCACTACTCTGTATTAATTCTATTTCTTTATATTTTTCCTGAAATTGTTGGCTTTGAGGCTATGGCTTTTTTCTAAAAAAGAACTGAACTTATTTTTATGATAAGATAAATAGGAATGATACCCGTTCTCCGGGTTTATTTACCGGAAATTTAATTCGGGGCAGCTCCACAAAATTTGTTTATAAATGTGAAGCCGCCTCTGAATTTATTGTTAATTAAAATATAATTGTTATTGGTCTGCTTTCAAAAGGAATATGATTCCCGTTTTTCCCGACAACAATTTTTATCGGATTAAATTTTTGCCAGCGCTTCATTGTATTTTTTACCTACCGCAGACCAGTCTAAAACCGACCAGAAAGCATCAAGGTAATCTGCTCTTTTGTTTTGATATTTAAGATAATAAGCATGCTCCCAAACATCTACTCCCAAAACCGGAACTCCTTTGTTATCTGATGGTAGATCCATCAGTGGATTGTCCTGGTTTGGGGTGGCTGTAACTGCTACAGAACCATCTGGTTTTACATATAGCCATGCCCATCCGGAACCAAACTGACCTAACCCGGCCTTTTTAATTTCTGCTTTTAAATTCTCAACACTACCAAAAGCTGCTGTAATTTCATCAGCCAATTTTCCTGTTGGTGCTTGTTGCGGAGTTGGAGACAAGATTTCCCAAAACAGCGAGTGATTGTAATGCCCACCTCCGTTATTACGAACAGCAGTGCTGTAGTTGCTTACTCCTTTAATTATTTCTTCCAGACTTTTGTTTTCTGCTTCACTGCCCTCAACTGCATTGTTCAGGTTATTTACATACGCCTGATGGTGACGTTGATGGTGAATACTCATTGTTTCTTTGTCGAAATGTGGCTCCAATGCATCGTATGCATATGGTAGAGCCGGTAAATTGAATTTGCTCATTATATTTTGTTTTTATTGTTTTTAACTGGTAGCAAATTTACAATATTAAAAAATAAAACAACAATTTAGTTGTTAAAATGTGAATTGGTTTTATCTATGGCTCATTGATGATGTGCTTATGTGGTTGCTATGTTGTGTTTTGTAAACTATTTTGCTAATTTTGCCTTTTATTAATAAAACAACTAATTGTTGTCAAAATGAAAAAGAATTCGCCCGATCGTATTTTGATGTTGCTAAAGATGAGGGGAGGAGCAACCTCGCAGCTTATCGCTGAGGAGCTTGCTATTACCAAAGAAGGAGCAAGAAAGCATTTATTAAATCTGTCGGAAGAAGGATTGGTAAAAGCAACCGTTAAAAGCGAAGGGGTGGGGCGTCCATCAACCTATTATTCACTTACAAACAAAGGTTTGTCCCGGTTTCCGGATACACATGCAGAAGTTACCGTTCAATTACTAAAATCGGTAAAAAAGCTTTTGGGCGACAATGCTCTTGATCTTCTTATTTCTGATAGAGAAACGGTTGTTTACGATAAGTATACTAAAGAAATGCAAGGCACGGAAACACTGGAACAGAAACTTGAAGTGTTGAGTAAAAAACGTTCTGAGGAAGGTTACATGGCCGAATGGAAAAAGGAAGGCGATGAATATTTTTTTATTGAAAACCATTGTCCGATTTGTGCCGCCGCAACCATATGCCAGGGGTTTTGCCGTTCAGAATTACATAATTTTAAACAGTTGGTAGGTTCCGGCTACAATATGGAAAGAGTGGAGTATATTGTTGAAAATGGAAACCGCTGTGTATATAAAATTGAAAAGGTAGGTTAAATTTTTATTTGCTTTTCTTTCATTCATCTCCACCTGAGCATCCGTTGGGTTATATTATAAAATCGTGAAAGCATTGTGTCGGGGGTAATTTGGGCTGCCCGGAATAAGGTGCTGCACAAAGCTAAAATGTTAAGCTTTCTGACCCGAAAGCAGAGGGAATTTTATTGGGTGTTTCTGTTTATTTAGTTTTGCAGCAAAAAAGAATGATTTGCGAGTTGGATGAGAAAGATATTGAAGAATTTAAGGCAACAAATATACTCCCGCAAACCCCGTTTTGGGGACGTGTAAAAGGAAGCCAGGGATTTATTCCCAAAGGATTTGAGTTAACAATATCAAAAGATTTATTGGTTAGTGAAGCCAGTTCTATTGAAAAAAAAGATGAAGACTTATTGATATTAATTAAGTATGTAGACAAAGATATTTGTTTTGCCTATGTTCCGTACGGGCCCAAACTGGAACCTGCTTTTGAAAGCCAGGGATTTTTTCTGGAGCAGTTATCAGAATCCATAAAATCATTTCTCCCTTCTGATTGCATATTTATCCGGTACGATTTAATTTGGGAAAACCAATGGGCTGTAGAAGACGAATATTTCGACAGTATTGGAAACTGGATTGGCCCCCCTCCAAATTACACACAGGAATACAGGGTAAATTTTAGTACAGTTAACTGGAACCTTCAAAAAAGTTTAGAGGATAATTTACCCAAAAACACCTTCTTCCTTGATTTGACTTTAGACGAGTACGATTTGCTTTATAATATGAGATATAATACAAGGTATAATGTGAAAAAAGCAAATAAGGAGGGAATTCGCGTTCGCGAATATGGCATCGAACATATTCAGGAATGGTACAAATTATATTTTGATACGGCCATTCGGCATAATATGCCGGTACAAAACCAGGAATATTTTTCAACCATTCTGAAAAACCAGGATAATAGTAAAAAAGGTGTAAGCGTTAAAATGCTAATGGCAGATAAGGATGGTGAATTCCTCTCATCAATGTTTTTGGTTTTGTCTAAAAAACGGGGAACATATTTGTATGGCGCATCTACTTCTTGTAAAAATAATTTAATGGCGAGCTACGCCCTTCAGTGGGAATCGATACGGATGGCGAAAGAATGGGGATGTACCGAATATGATATGTTTGGTTCTGCCCCTAATTTAAATCAAAGTCATCCTTTGTATGGAGTACACGTTTATAAAAAAGGATTTGGTGGAAATTTATATCACAGAATGGGGTGCTGGGACTACCCGTATAACTCAAAATTGTATCATTTGTACCGCATACAAGAGGTGCAGAAATAGGACATGGGCGCGAAAATAGTAAGATGTATGCAAGCCTAAGGGCAGGCAATGAAACTTTGCCACTCTTTGCTTCCTTACAACCTTCTGCCAAACGGTATATGCTCCAACTGGCTTCCGGACAACTAACGTTATGGTACCGTTGGGTGAAAATCGTCATCCTTCTGCATTGCTCCTTTAGTTTCCTTCAAAGCCGGTCCCTTTTTTCGAAATTATGTTTATTTTTAAAACACCAAAACGTAAACCATGACCCAACTTCCATACATTGTATTTCGAGAAACTCCCCCAAAGGCTGCGATAAAAATGAACAACGCCCAAAAAGTTGGATTCCACACCCAAATTGGGCGTATAACCCAACCTTACAATAGAGAAATAACTGTACTTAGCCGGATACACAAACGTTAGTGTGCCACGAGGCTGTAGTTTTCCGGCTGGTGTAAATCCTGTCTAAGCAATTTGCTGTTCACTTAGAAGAGTTGCAAACAGAAAAAAACCGTGAGGGTGACACTGAAGCTTTGCATACTCGAATACCCAAGCCGTTATTTATTTACACGCATTTGACCGAATAGTAACTAATCCCAGGGCAAATTTGCCAGGGCAAACATTCGGATAGTCCGCTATGCCGATGATTTTGTACTGATGGGGAACTACTATTACAGCAGAGAGATACTAAGGTATCTGGATTCGCTGATGAAGCGGATGGGGTTAACGATAAACAAGGAAAAGACATCCATTCTTCACATCAACAAAAAGAATTTACATTTTCTTGGGTTTGAGTTTCGGGTAATCCGTTCCAAGTTTAATGGAACAGCAAGAATTACACGAACGTACGCCCAAGTATAAAATTCAAGGTCGAAACTTTTCATTCAAATCCGTGAGCTCCCAGGCAAGCGGAGGCACTGGAAAATAGAACCATTGATATATAAATTAAACTCGCTTTTGATAGGTTGGTTAAATTACTTTTCGATAAGTAAAGTAACCCACATCTGGGAAACGGTCATGGTTATTATCAATCATTTGGATTATAAACTGTTCAAGTGGTTGAAAAGTAAAGGAAGGAAAGCGCACAAGCAGTTACGCCAACGGCCGTACAGCATTTTTGTGTCAGACAAAGGGCTTTTAGACTTGGAAAAGTATGCGCGTTTGAAAACCCTTGCGAAAGCTCAATGAAGAACTCTATCGGTAAGCCGTATGAGCGAAAAGTTCACGTACGGTTTGATGAAGGGGGGCTGATAGCTTACTCAGAATTATTATCTTTATGCTTAATGATTTGGAGTGGGTTATCAGGCTCTACTCTACTGCCCAATTGAAATCCACGAACTTGCAATGCCAAGAAATGGAAAAATGATATATTTGAAAAATGAAAAATAAAGCAAGAGATTATAAAAGAACAACAATTAGAAGACTTGATACTCTATCAAGTAATGAATGTGCTGCACCTGATTGTTCTAACAAATTGATTGCTAGGGATGGACAAACTATTGTCAGCAAAATATGCCATATTGAAGCTGCAAGTCCGGATGGACCGAGATATAATCCGAATATGACAGATGACGAAAGGCGTCATTTTGATAATTTAATTTTACTTTGCGATGAATGTCATAGCATTATTGACAACAAAGAGAATGAATCAAAATATCCGGTTGAACTTTTAAACGATTGGAAAAGAAATCACGAAGGAAAAAAACAATATTCTATTCTAACACAAAAAACAGGATTACTCGATTCTGCAATTAATGCCATATCAGAATATGACTTTGATGATAATGATGAAATATTAGAGAGTCCCAAAGCATTTAATCCTGAAGACAAAATAGCTTTTAATTCTATCAAAAGAAACAAAAATTTGATAAAGGAATATTCGGTATTTTTCCCGAAAATCAATGCAATTTATGATGAATTAGAATCCCAAGGGTCTTTTCGAAAAGAAAAGCTTCTCCGAAATATTAAATTAATTTATTCAAGGATAAAAGGAAAATATGTTTTAGACTCTGATAATGAAGTTGAAATAATTCAATTAAATGCCGATAATATTCTTGAAGATGTCGAAAATCAACTTTTTGAAATGATTGAAGATTCGGCAACCTTAAATGAGGATATTGCATTTGCAATACCAATAATTATGGTAGATGCATTTTTGCGTTGTAAAATACTTGAAAATCCATCAGCCTTATGATAATTAGCAGCGATATACATCCACAAAAAAAAGTCTATTATATTGGAGCCTTAATTATTCAAGAGTTAAAACAATTAGGCACAACAGAATTTGATTTCTTTAATTTATATACGGCTCTAAAAGAAAAAGAGAATATCTCTATGAATCTATTCTCTTTAAGCCTTGATTGGTTATTTTTATTAGGAGCAATTGACAAAAAGAAAAATAAATTAATCGTATGTTTTTAAAATCGTTAACAATAGATAATAATGGAGTTATAGTTCGTGAAATTTCTTTTCATAAAGGACTAAATCTGATTGTTGATGAAACTAAAACTTCAAATCGTAAAGAATCCGGGAATAATGTTGGAAAAACAACAGTTTTAAGGCTTATTGATTTCTGTTTAGGAGGGAAAGGCGAGAATATATATAACGACCCTGAATTTAAAGAAAAAGGGAGTAATAATATTGTAAAGGAACATCTAAAAGACAAAAATGTTACAATTACTTTAGTTTTAAAAGAAGACTTGGAAATCAAGTCTTCTGAAGAAATAATAATTCGACGTAATTTTCTAAATAGAAAAGAAAAAATTCAGGAAATAAACGGTGAATCTTATAACAATACAGAATTCCTGTCTGAGCTTAAACGATTAATTTTTAAATCAGCAGAAGCCAAGCCAACTTTTCGACAAATTATTGCAAAAAACATTAGAGACGAAAAAAATAGACTTTTAAATACAGTCAAAGTTTTACACCCAACAACCACTCAAGAAGAATATGAAGCATTATATCTTTTTTGGTTAGGGGTTGATATTAACAATTCAGACAGAAAACAAAAATTAACACAACAGATAAAGATTGAACGTGACTTACAAAAAAGATTAAGGAAAGACAGTAATTTATCTCAATTAGAGCAAGCTCTCATTGTGTTACAAAGGAATATTGCAGAGTTAGAGAACAAAAAGAACTCTTTTAATTTAAATGAAGAGTATAATGAGGATTTAGATAAATTAAACACAACAAAGTCAACCTTAACATCACTTTCAACAAAAATAAGCCGTTTAGAAATTAGAAAAGAACTTATTTTAGAAAGTAAAATTGAGATTGAAAAAGAAATTGTAAATATCAATACAAAACAGATAGAAACACTGTATAAAGAAGCGAAATTATTAATTCCAAATCTCCAGAAAAATTTTGAGGATACATTGACTTTTCATAATGATATGTTACAAGAAAAATCAAAATATCTTACAAAAGAGCTACCTGAAATTGAAGCAAGAATCAGAGACGAAAAAAGAAAACTTGATTCATTACTAAGTACAGAAAAAGAAATAACTGAAAAATTATATAAATCTGGAGCAATTGAAGACTTACAAATAATTATAACAGATTTAAATCTTGCCTACGAAAGAAAAGGGAACATTGAAGAACAAAAAAGAATGTGGGAAGATTCAATTACTAAATTAGAGGATTACGAAAAAGAATTAGAAAAAATCAACTCTGGAATTAATTCATTGGATGAAACTATTAAAGAAAGGGTAATTGAGTTTAATAAATTCTTTTCAAAGATTTCTAATGATTTATATGGAGAGCAGTTTTATTTGAGTCCAGATAAAAATGAAAAAGGTTATGAGTTGAATATATCTACAATAACAGGAAATTTAGGAACAGGAAAGAAAAAAGGACAAATTGCTGCTTTTGATTTAGCATATATTCAATTTGCAGAATCATTAGGTATTGATTGCATTCATTTTATTCTCCACGATCAAATTGAAAATGTACACGATAATCAGATAACAAGTCTTTTAAATGAAGTTGTGACACGAGTTAATTGTCAATACATTATACCTGTACTAAGAGATAAACTTCCATCCGACATAGATGTTTCAAATTTTGAAGTTTTGACTTTATCACAAAATGACAAATTATTTAAAATAGAATCAACAACTGGGCACAACAATTAAGCGTTCTGATGGCATGCAATGCCCAGTCAGAACCGGGTGTTAACGGAACCGGGTTTGAAACGGGGACGTATACTATGGTTTTTTCGATATTCGGGATGGTTGTTTTCAGGAGGATGGTTGTTTCCCTGCTTTTGCTTTCATGGCTGGTCGGAGCCTGTTTTTCATTTTTAAGTGTTATTTTCAGCCTTCTTTTTCCAGTCAGATTCCCAACTCCTGTTGCAGCAGTTCCACACACACTTTTTTGAGCGTACTGCTCAGTATCCCGTAATGCCGGAGCGGCTAAAACCACGCGGTAAAATGTTTTATACAACCCTCCTTCACAATACCTGACCTGTTCCTCGACCAAAAAAGAAAGATGGGAATAGCAAAAAGAATTAAAAAACAAATCGCTAAATTTGACATAAAACCAGATGAAATTGGACTTGGTAACTCACTGAGCCCCAACTACAATTTTTAACGTTAGTCAGAAGCCAGAAAGAAGATTGCAAGTGATAATTTACCGATGATTTTAAATAAATTGATAATAATAAATTGAAAACTATTATGAAAAAAATAAAATGGAATTTCTTTAAAATAGTAAGTGCAATTACAGCAGTAATATTTGTATATCTATTTCTGACGCTACTATTAGATTCAGAAACTTTTATAATCGACTTAGGATTACAATCAAGTGAACCTGCATTAATTCTTGCTCGAAGAGCCTCAATATTTATGCTTGGAATATCCGTTTTAATGATTGGTTCAATAAACTTACCCAATTCAAAAGCCAGACAAATTATTTGTTTGGCTACGGGAATTACGATGTTTGGATTGTCTTGTACGGGAACTTATGAATTAATTAAAGGAACTGTAAATTCATCAATGTTAACAGCAATTATTATAGAAACAACTTTATGGATTTCTTTTGGAATAATTTTTTTTACAAATAGAAGAAAAACAATTGTTCCGAATTAAGATTAAAGCCAACAGTTATATGATAGTTACTAACATGACTAAGATTTAATCACAGACAATTCAATTAATAGCAAAAGTCTATAAAAGATTGAGATATGACAGCTCTGGAATCGAAAAATGATTTTATTTGATAATATCCATAATGTATAAATAGGGCCAGCTACTAATAATAAGGAATCAATCACACGTATTATCCGTGGAGGGGCTCTCTACACTGATTGTCCAAGTGTTGCACCAAAGCTAAAGTGGGTTCAAAGCTGTGTAGTTTCAATTATTTTGTTTTCGGGCATTGTTTGATTTTCTGCCAAAGCCGGTCCCTTTTTTCGGGATTATGTTTATTTTTAATGTCGCAAGACTAATAACATAACTTTGAATCATGCTTCCACACCCAGTATTTCAAAATCATTCAGAAAAAATAGCAATAACAAGAGAAAAGTATTGTCAGCCTCCAATAAGTTGCATTAAGCAAAAAGTTGGGTTATACACCCAATTTAGGCATATAACCCAACCTAATAATAGAGAAATAACTGTACTTTGCCCGATACACATACGTTACCGCCAATATTGAAATAAATGAAAGACTACATTAATGCATCGACCTTAAAGAGATTTATAAACTTGATAATTGACAGTCTGGTAATAGGAGCTTTATGGTTGGGACTCTTTATCTTGACTGGAAAATTAATTGCAAAGTATGGAGTTCCAGATTGGATTGAAGTAGGGAAAAACTACGACTTGAGTTTAACACTCCTTATTACATTTTTGCCCTATTATTTAATATTTGAAGGAATCTTTAAGACAACTCTTGGAAAATTGATTACAAGGACAAAAATAGTACGATTAGATGGGGACAGTATCAGCTTTTACAATGGTTTGGCAAGGACACTTTGCCGGTTAATTCCATTAGAACCGTTCTCATATCTATTCAAAAAGGAATTTGGATGGCACGACAATATTACTGATACAAGAGTAGTAAACAAATCAAAATGAGGTTAGAAAAAATTAAAAAGGAAAATACTGGCGGTAATAATAAGGGATCAATCACACGTACGATCCAGGGGACTCTACTGTGATTGTCCCAGTGTTGCACCCAACCTAAAGGGGGGGCAAAGCTGTGTAGTTTCAATTATTTTGTTTTCGGGCATTGTTTGATTTTCCGATTGTTTTTTTGTGATATCTAAAAAAGAACTGCTTCATTTTGCCTGTTTTTTTATGTCGGTTTCAATTCAGTATCGATTTTTGAGTGCTGTTGCAGGCAGTAAGAAATGTTTCATACAACCCTCCTTCATTATACCTGTTCCTCGACCAGAAACGAAAGATGGGAATAGCAAAAAGAATTAAAAAATAAATCGCTAAATTTGACATAAAACCCGATGAAATTGGACTTGGTAACTCACTGAGCCCCAACTATAATTTTTAACGTTAGTCAGAATTCCCCATTTAAAGTAGAGTTTATTTTGATTATTGATTTTTAAAAAATAGTTTTGATAACGAGAATGAGCCAGTTCGAAGCTCGGTGTTTAAAATGGTGTAAAGGTTGTAAAATCAACCCGCTCAGAATTCTGGAGATGGGAACATTTTGAAAAATTGAATGGTGGAGCGTAGCTACCCCGTATACAATAATATCTAATAGCAATGTACATGTTCCTGTTCTGGCAAATTCTCAATTTCTTGACAACACCCTTATCCTCAGTTTTTATGGGTAAGGGATTTTGTGTTCGAAAATCGATAAATCAGACAATGTCGGTGGTTTTCGTTATATACAATTCGCCACATAAGCACTTCCAGATTAGAAAAACAAATAAAATTATCTAATCTTCCAGAGCTTATTAAATCCTGTTGCTAACGTAAAAATGGGGTGCGAAAATGAGTAAAAAAATGATAAATTTGAGTAAACCTTAAAGAACTGAAAATCAATGACTAATTTTAACGTTAGTCAGAATTATAAAAAAGAGACCGAATGAGAATAAGAAACGGACTAATAATATTTATTATCTTATTTATAGGAAATACTTCTTTTGGTCAAATAGACCAACTCACAAAAGAACAAAAGGTTAAAGATTTTCTCTATGTATATGATATTTTAAAAGATAATTACCCATTCTTTGGAGTACGTAAAAGAGAAAATGGAATAGATTGGCTAGCTAAGAAAAAAGAATATCTAACTAAAATTGAAAAGACAGAAAATGATAGTGCATATATTTCAACGCTAAAAAAAATATTTGGAGATTTAAATGATGGACACGTCAATTTTAATACAACACGATTTGGGAATGAAGGGTTTTATAAAGCATATAAAAATGCTGCTATTGACAATCCTCATTATAATAAATGGGTAGAAATGTTTGAAAATCCAGATTCTCGTATTGATTACTGGTCAGATATATTAAAGAAATCCGAAAATGCTAGCAAAGCAGTCAAGGCAGATAAAGAAGAGATTAGGAAATTACCTCCTAATTATTCAGATACCTTAATAGATAATGGAAAAATTGGGATAATGACTATTTTGTCATTCAATACTCATTTAATAGACAAGGAAAAGGTTGCTATTGATAGCTTCTTTAATCAAACTGAAAATTGTAAATATTTAATTATTAACATTCAGAACAACACTGGAGGTGCAACAAAATATTGGAAAAATAATATTGTAGAAAGACTACTGTCAGATACAGTGATTTATACAAGCTATCCTGTAATTAAAGGTGGACCAATCAATCGACATTTTTATAGTGACTTTTTTGATGAAGCAAAATTATTAAAGAAGACAGAATCTTTAAAAAGAATTCCAGATGAACTTATTAAGGAGAAATTCTACATTAAAACTGAAAATGATACTATTACGCCAAATAATCCAATCAATTTTAAAGGTGAAATATTTTTGCTCGTAAATAAAAAAGTTTTTTCATCTTCTGAAGGATTTGCTCAATTCTGTAAAACTACAGGATGGGCAACTATTGCAGGAGAGCGAACAGGAGGAGATGGAATTGGAAGTGACCCTGCGCTGATAATGCTGCCTGAAAGTGGAATATTGATGGGCTTCCCTTCTTTGGTAGGACTTAATCATGATGGTAGTTTAAACTCAGAAGAAAAAACCGCCCCCGATATAAAAATTGAAGCAGCAAATTCACAAGAAAGATTAGATAAACTGATTAAATATTTAGAAGATAAAAAATAACTATTGCTAATAATAAGGGATCAATCACACGTATGATCCAGGGGACTCTACTGTGATTGTCCTTGTGTTGCACCCAACCTAAAGGGGGGCAGAGCTGTGTAGTTTCAATTATTTTATTTTCGGGCAGCTTGTTTGATTTTCCGCCAAAGCCGGTCCTTTTTTTCGGGATTATGTTTATTTTTAGAACAGTAAAAACCAGAACCAAAATAATGACCCAACTTCTGTACATTGCATTTCAACAAACTGCCACAAAGGCTGCAATAAAAACAAAAGAACTTCTTTCAATCAAAAGGAACGACACAGAAAAAATAGAGAAATAACTGGAATTAGCCGGATACACATTCGTTAGCGGCACATGCATAAATGACCATGCAAAATAGGTCTTAATGGTAAGAAAGACTTTCCATACAAAACAAAAATATGCCAGTCTAACCGGTAAATTTTCTCTCCCATATACAATTTTGGTTTTCTTGCTAATACGTTAAAAAAATCAAAAAAATTTGAAAGCAAATATTATAATTCTACATTTGTAGTTCAGCGATTACAAAAACAGAATGGCACAATTAACAAAAGCGGAAGAACAAGTCATGAAATACCTCTGGAAGCTTGAAAAAGCTTTTCTAAAGGATATTATCGAAGCATTTCCAGAACCAAGACCTGCAAATACAACAATTGCTACATTGATAAATAGAATGATTGATAAAGGATTTATCGGCTTTAATAGATATAGTAAAATCCGTGAATATTATCCTAAAATGACAAAGACGGAATATTTTGGGAAACAGATAAATTCCATAATAAAGGATTTCTTTAATAATTCAGCATCTCAGTTTGCTTCATTTTTTACAGATGAAACAAATCTTAGCATTGATGAACTGGAAGAATTAAAGAAAATTGTTGAGAATAAAATAAATCAAGAAAAAGAAGATGAAGCCTGATGTATTTTTATATGTATTAAAATCGATTTCACTATCTGGGGTATTATTACTATTATACATCATGTTCCAACGTAGGGAAAATGCTTTTTCTTTCAATCGTTTTTTCCTATTGTCATCTATTTTACTCAGTATTATTTTACCTTCAATACACTTTGATGCATTTCATCTTTTTAACAAAAATATTAGTGATTATTCAATTTTAAGAGAACCAATAATCGAAACAGCAATTAAACATCAAAATATAGAAACATCAAGTAAAATTGATACTCCAGAAAATATCAGACAGCAAAATTTCAACTGGTATTTTATTGTCTATATTTTGATGGTAGTCATATTTATGGCAAGGTTTATTTTCAATCTAAATAAAATACTGAAATCAGTCCAAACAAATAATTTCATAATATATAAAGGATACAAAGTGATTCTTTTACAACAGTCATTGCCACCATTTTCTTTCCTGAAATACATTTTTATAAATCAGAACGATATGGAAAGTAAAGATTTTGAGAGCCTGATTTTACATGAAGCAGGTCATATAAAACACCTACACAGCCTCGATATTATCTTTATTGAGCTGATGCAAGTTTTTTTGTGGTTTAATCCTTTCCTTTTATTCATAAAACGTGAAATTAAACTTCTGCATGAATATCAGGCGGACAATTATGCTGTCGCACGGCTAAAAAATACCAATCTATATCAAAGTGCCTTAATAAATCAAGTATTCCGGAATAATCATATGATACTAGCTAGTGGGTTTAATACAATATTCACTAAAAAACGATTAAAAATGATAAATAGAAATGATTCAAACTTTATCTCAAAGTGTATTAAAAAATCGATAACCTTATCCGTTACCTTATCGATTGCGTTTTTGCTTATTAGCTTTAACAATGCAGAAAAGTCAAATACAAGTTTAAAACAAAGTTCTCTTATGTCATCTGGCTTTGAGGCAGTTGAACTTACCGGACAATTAATATTCAATTATCCGGGTTCTCCGAAGATAAATATTCCCAAAACATCAGATTATAAGGTTTTTGAATTATTAGATAACGGGAAGGTCTGTCTTAAAATAACCAACTATGGAAACAATGTGCTACTTGTTGAGAAAGAAGTACAAAAACTAGATGATAATTACGATTTCGTTTTGAAAGATTTGAATGATAAAATTTTTCATGGCAAAATTGATGTTATTCAAAATCACGAACCAGATATAAAATATTATGCCATGTATAATGGAAGTTTCAGACGAACATTAAAAATATATGATTATATGGCATTTGAAGGAAATTATCCTGCCAGAAAATTGCAATATATCATTAATAATGAAAATCATAGAACTGAAAATTTCAACTTACTTTCTTCGAAAATTGAAGACATTAAAATTAACTATTTAGGGAAAGAGGCTAATGTTTGGGAAATCAAAATTAATACAGAACAAGAATCATTTGCCACTATCGACAATAAAAGGAAAAATAGAGAAACACTAAAGGAAAAATTCCGCAATAGTAATCTTGCAATAAATATTGCTCTTTCAAAACCACCTAAAAAAAGAAAGGACTGGGAATACACTGAATACTTCCATCAGGACAGCCCCGGGAAAAACATTGAATTTCATAGAAATGGTGCTAAGGTCATAGTAAAAAATGATAAGGTAGATTTTATGGATGATGGCTATTTCAAAACAGGTCCTTTTCTAGTAAAGTTGGAGAAAGATAAATTAATTGTGAACTGCAAACAAAATACTGGAAATTTGACGATGAATTCTGATGATTTGATAAAAAAAAGTAATCAGGCAATTCAGCTAAAAGGTAACTCCGAATTAGCGCTAAGTGATGAATTCATATTTAACGCCAATGAAATTCTAGTTATTTCAAATTAATTTCATTAAAAGGAGGTTGCTATAATGTTGCAACCTCTACATTCTTTCGTCCTCAAAATAAAATACATTGACATAATAATTTGACTTAAAATAAAACAATAATAAGGGATCAATCACACGTATGATCCAGGGGACTCTACTGTGATTGTCCCTGTGTTGAGCTAAATCTAAAGGGGTAAAGCTGTGTAGTTTCAATTATTTAGTTTTCGGGCATTGTTTGATTTTCCGATTGTTTTTTTGTGATATCTAAAAAAGAATTGTTTCACTTTGCCTGTTTTTTATGTTGTTTTCAATTCAGTATCGATTTTTGAGTGTTGTTGCAGGCAGTAAGAAATGTTTCATACAACCCTCCCTCCCAATACCTGTTCCTCGACCAAAAACGAAAGATGGGAATAGCAAAAGAATTAAAAAACAAATCGCTAAATTTGACATAAAATCCGATGAAATTGGACAGGGTAACTTACTGATCCCCAACTACAATTTTTAATGTTAGCCAGAATTAAAAAAAAGCACTGCAGAACGAACCACAGTGCTAAATGAGTTACTTAGCTCTAACCCCTGAGACTTACTTCTCCATTGAATTAATATTTGGTGGAGAAGGTTGGATTCGAACCAACGACCAAGATGGAATCTTTATATAACTTTGTTATAAGTATCTAAATTGAATTACAAAAGTATAAAAAATGTCAGAATTTGAATCGGAACCATATAGAATTTATGCAGACGCACATACCAGACTCAACAACTATATCAAAATATCAACTGTTGCTGTTGAATATCTTTATAATGCAAAAGAATCTAAAGAAGATTTATCCTTACTTATAAATGAATTAATTGCTGATTCCAAGGAAAGGTGGACACCGAGAATAATCAAAGACCCTGAGAAGGAATTAAATCAACTTAAAAATGATTTAACAAAATCAGCAATTATTTGGGTCTATTCTGCATTTGACGTGTTCTTTAAACAGGTTGAAGGAATGCTTTCTTCAAATTTCTCCAAAGAAGAAAAAAATACAACTATTGTAAGTATAGATGAAGAAAATAGAGAACATAAACTAATTGAACTTTATGCGAAATTGAATTGGGATAAAAATGAATTGGATGATTTGCTTATCATTCTAAAATTCTATGAATCACTAAGACATTGTGTTGCTCATAATCAAGGTCTTCCAAGTGGGAAGCTTCTTGAAATATCAGAAAGTATTGAATTTAAAGATGCTATTTCCAATTGGAAAACGAAATTTAAAAAGAAATCAATTTCTCCACCTCCAGTAGTTAATGATAAGAATATTGAATTAAAGCCACATCATTCAATACTTTATTCCGAAACTTGCTTGAGAATTGCAAAAAAGATAAACACAAACCTTTTCAAACTATTGGGAGTTAATTATTTTATAGAAAAAACAATAAAAAAGCATTTACTAGAAACAAGTGTTTTATCGAAACCCGTTTGTTCAAATTATTCTCGATATTTAGTATATCATCTTAATCATGATTTTAAGATTAAAATTAATCCATATAATGATGTATACTGTTTTTATGAAAAAGAGGATGAACTTAAGCAACACAAATCAAGATATTACACATTAAAAAACAACCGCTAATAATAAGAGATCAATCACACGTATGATCCAGGGGACTCTACTGTGATTGTCCCTGTGTTGCACCCAACCTAAAGGGGGGTCAGAGCTGTGTAGTTTCAATTATTTTGTTTTCGGGCATTGTTTGATTTTCTGATTGTTTTTTTGTGATATCTAAAAAAGAACTGCTTCATTTTGCCTGTTTTTTTATGTCGGTTTCAATTCAGTATCGATTTTTGAGTGTTGTTGCAGGCAGTAAGAAATGTTTCATACAACCCTCCCTCCCAATACCTGTTCCTCGACCAAAAACGAAAGATGGGAATAGCAAAAAGAATTAAAAAACAAATCGCTAAATTTGACATAAAACCCGATGAAATTGGACTTGGTAACTCATTGAGCCCCAACTAAAATTTTTAACGTTAGTCAGAATTCCCCATTTAAAGTAGAGTTTATTTTGATTATTGATTTTTAAAAAATAGTTTTGATAACGGGAATGAGCCAGTTCGAAGCTCGGTGTTTTAAATGGTGTAAAGGTTGTAAAATCAACCCGCTCAGAATTCTGGAGATGGGAACATTTTGAAAAATTGAATGGTGGAGCGTAGCTACCCCGTATACAATAATATCTAATAGCAATGTACATGTTCCTGTTCTGGCAAATTCTCAATTTCTTGACAACACCCTTATCCTCAGTTTTTATGGGTAAGGGATTTTGTGTTCGAAAATCGATAAATCAGACAATGTCGGTGGTTTTCGTTATATACAATTTAAGCAATGAACATTTAAGATATAATTTAAAGATGAAAAAAATAGCATATTTAATATTAGCACATAATGACCCAGAGCATTTGAATAATTTAGTGAAAGAATTAAATTACAATTGTGATATTTACGTTCATATAGATAGAAAATGTGATATTGATATTTTTAAGTCGACAATTCTTTTAGACAATGTTTTTTTTATTGAAAAAAGAATTGACATCTATTGGGGAGATATATCAATGATTAATGCTCAAATGAATTTAATTGATGAAGCATTAAAGAAATATGAAATATACACACATGCAATTTTTTTATCTGGTTCATGTTTCCCAATAAAAAATCAAAAAGTAATTTATGAATATTTTACATCATTTCCTGATAAAGAATTCATAAAATTCATTGATATGACAGAAAGCCCTAAACACTATATGAAACAAATAAAGTTCAAATGGTTTAAAGCTCCTTTTTTACATTCACGAAATAAGTACATAATTAAAATAGATAAACTTTTTCGTTTCTTATTAAGAGAAATACATTTGAAGAACAATTGGGACAATCAAATAATACCATACTTTGGGAGTCAATGGGTAGCTTTAACAATGAGTTGTTGTAAATATGTTCATGATTATCATTATTATAATGATAATTATCGTAAAATGAATAAATTTACTTTTTCCCCAGATGAACATTACATTCATACAATAGTAGGTAATTCACTCTTTTCAGAAAAATCTACTGGAAAAATGAAATTTCAAGGTCGAGGGACATGGAGATTAGCTAATTACCACATAATCGACCAATCTTTAAGTAAATGGTATACTTTAAATGACTGGGATGAAATTATTAATTCTGAAAAATTATTTGTACGAAAAATAAATTCAAAAACAGGAAGTGAATTAGTCAGAAAAATAAAAAATGAATTACTGTAAAAACTACCGCCAATAATAAGGGATCAATCACAGGTATGATCCAGGGGACTCTACTGTGATTGTCCCAGTATTGCACCCAACCTAAAGGGGGGCAAAGCTGTGTAGTTTCAATTATTTTGTTTTCCGGCATTGTTTTATTTTCCGATTGTTTTTTTGATATCTTAAAAAAGAACTATTTCATTTTGCCTGTTTTTTATGTCGGGTTCAATTCAGTATCGATTTTTGAGTGTTGTTGCAGGCAGTAAGAAATGTTTCATACACCCTTCCTTCACAATACCTGTTCCTCGACCAAAAAAGAAAGATGGGAATAGCAAAAGAATTAAAAAAACAAATCGCTAAATTTGACATAAAACCTGATGAAATTGGACTTGGTAACTCACTGAGCCCCAACTACAATTTTTAACGTTAGTCAGATTACGAAAAAACAACAAAATTGAAAAGCGAGGTCTTTAATAATAGTATTGGCACTCCATATGGATTTGATTATCCCAAATTAACTAAGGAGCAAGAACAGCAAATCATTGCCGGACTATTTGAACAATTACTCATATTTGACAGAATCACAATTAGTACCAATCGTTTAAATTTTGCACTATTCTTCTTAATAAGTAGACTTGGAATTAATACTGTTGAAAGGTTATTCGACAATGGATACATTAAATTAATGATTTGGTCTCCTTTGATTGTTACAGGTGGTGGAAGACAAAGAGAAGATGGAAGCATGGACGAATCCGTAATTTACGGGCAACCTCCTGTTGTTGCAGCAGCTCTAGGGGAAAAAGACATCGACCCTGAGGAAAACATTCATAAGGCTCTATCATATTTCAACATACATAGAGACAGAAAAAGAATTTTCACAAGAAGAGTCTCAAAAAATTACTTGGTTCCAGATGGAATGGAATTTTCAAAGGATTCTGCAAAGCTAGTAATTGATGCATACCAAAATAACACATTAGCAACTCTAGGTCTGCCATTTGACAAAGAACCTAATCAATTAGATTTAAAACAAAGGCAGATGCTTTTGAATTTAGGACAAAATGTGTTGGAAACTGCTATTTTATCTAAGTACAATTTCAAAAGCTATGAGAACTATGCGAACTATGAGATATGCAAACAAAATCTCATTCATATTGGAAAAGCGTTTAATATCGCAGAGAATACTTCTCGGTTATTGAAGCTTGAGAATCTTCCTGATTTAAAAACTCTATATCTCAATGACAATCTTCAATTTGACGATATTTTTAAAATTCGGCATTTATCAAACGTAAAATTCTATCGAAAATGGATAAATGAAGTTGGAGAGGATGCCAACGCACAAGAAATAACAAAAGAGTATCTCAATGAAATAAAGGGGAACTCCAAATTCTTCGATTCGACAGAAGGGAAATTTTTAAAAAATTTAGGTCTTTTTGGTATAAATGCAGTACTAGGTGCAACAATTGCTGGACCAGCAGGAGTAGCAGCCGGATATGCTCTTGGACTTTTAGAAGAATTCTGGTTGGACAATATTATAAAAGGGAAAAATCCTTCAATGTTTATTGATGATATAAAAAAACACATGAAAGAATAATGAAAATTGAAAAACGCCCTATAATAATAAGGGATCAATCACACGTATGATTCAGGGGACTCTACTGTGATTGTCCCAGTGTTGCACCCAACCTAAAGGGGGGCAGAGCTGTGTAGTTTCAATTATTTTGTTTTCGGGCATTGTTGGATTTTCCGATTGTTTTTTTTGATGTCTTAAAAAAGAATTGTTTCACTTTGCCTGTTTTTTATGTTGTTTTCAATTCAGTATCGATTTTTGAGTGCTGTTGCAGGCAGTAAGAAATGTTTCATACACCCTTCCTTCACAATACCTGTTCCTCGACCAGAAACGAAAGATGGGCATAGCAAAAAGAATTAAAAAACAAATCGCTAAATTTGACATAAAACCCGATGAGATTGGACTTGGTAACTCACTGAGCCCCAATTGCAATTTTTAGTGTTAGTCAGAATTTGAAAAATGACCATATCAAATAAAGAAATACAAGCTGATTATAAAAATCGTATCAACAGAGTTTTTGAATTTATTGACGAAAACTTGGAGTCTAACTTATCTCTAAATACAGTTTCGGAAATTGCCTTTTTTTCACCATTCCACTTTCATCGAATTTTCAAATTCATTACAGGTGAGACACTAAATGAATACATAACAAGACGAAGAATAGAGAAATCAGCATTAGACTTGTTGCACAAAAACATTGCGACCACTGAAATTGCCCATAAATTTGGTTATAGTGATAACTCCTCATTTTCAAGAACTTTTAAAAAATATTTTGGAATAAGCCCGACCGAATTTAAAAAGCAAAATCCAAATCGACATAGCAAGATTCGTCAACTTAAAAGCAAGAATGGACAAGATTACCCTGACTATGAAAAATACATTTGCATCATTAATAATCTTAAAAATTGGATAAAAATGAATGCAAAAATTGAAATTAAAGAAATGCCCAAAATGGATTTAGCTTATGTGTCAAGTATTGGTCCACAAAATCTTGAAAACGCCTATGGAAAGTTGATGCAATGGGCAACACCAAAAGGATTAATGAACGACCAAACAAAAATGATAACAGTTTATCACGACAGTTTTAAAGTTACTGAAGCCAATAAGGTAAGAATGAGTGCTTCGATTTTACTTGACAAGGCAGTGGAAACAAGTGGAGAAATCGGACTGACAACAATTGAAGCTGGAAAATTTATCGTTGGAAGTTTTGAAATTGGATTAAACGAATTTGAAAAGTCGTGGACTGGATTATTCGTCTGGATGAACGAAAATGGATATAAGAAAGCTGACAGAGAACCTTTTGAAATTTATTATAATAATTTTAATGAACATCCTGAAAGGAAAGCTATTGTTGACTTTTATATACCAATTGAATAAAAACGCTGTACAATAATAAGGGATCAATCACAGGTAATGCTCCAGGGGACTCTACTGTGATTGTCCCTGTGTTGCAGTCAACCTAAAGGGGGGCAGAGCTGTGTAGTTTCAATTATTTTGTTTTCCGGCAGCTTGTTTGATTTTCCGATTGTGTTTTTTGTAGTTTCATGATACGAATAAAGAGTTCATGAGAAAGGAGCAATAGAACCAGGTAAAAAGTTACAAAAACGGCTATTCTGTAAAATTCATTTAAATAATATTACGATAGATTTTTGACATATGTTTGCTGGGATATTTTTGTTAAATTAGTATCCGCTGTAAATGCTTACAAACGAATATCTTTCTAAGAATAGGGTTTTTAGCACTAAAAATGAATTTTTCTGATATAAGAGAAATAGATGTAATACATATACAACAGAGTTAGCTGTCATTGTAGAGCGACACCAGAAATAACGATTAAGTTGTAAGACAATTAAATGAAACTAATATATGAGTGGACAACATAATTACAAAGTGACTATAAAATGGACGGGGAACAAAGGGACGGGAACTGACCATTACAAAAATTACGAAAGAAGTCATCAAATAATTATTGAGAATAAATTAGATATTTTGGGTTCATCAGACCAAAAGTTTCGTGGAGACAAGACAAAACATAACCCAGAAGACCTTTTCGTTTCATCATTGTCTTCTTGTCATATGCTTTGGTATTTACATTTGTGTTCAGAAGCAGGAGTAGTTGTTACTGACTACATTGACAATGCGACAGGAATAATGATTGAAACCTCAAATGGTGGCGGACAATTCACCGAAGTAACTTTAAATCCGATAGTTACTGTAACTGAGCAACATATGATTGACAAGGCTAACAAATTACATAAAAAAGCTAATAAGCTTTGTTTTATTGCAAATTCCATAAATTTTCCTGTTAAGCATAATCCAATGGCGAAAACATGAAGGCTAAAGTAAATTTGAATAATTATAAAGCAGAAATTTTAGACAAAATTTGTTACACTGACCTTGTTTATGAAAGAATTAACAAGAAACTGAACAAAGAACTTTCAAAAGACAAAATTGAAGAAATGATATTTGCTATTATCAAAGAAACAGATGAGTCTGAATTTCATAAAAAAGGCAAAAATATTTATATAACAAATAACGAAAGAAATGTTAGACTGACGATTAATTCCTATACTAATAGAATAATTACAGCAGATAATTTAAGAAAAATAACAACGAACCGCTAATAATAAGGGATTAATCACAGGTATGATCCTAGGGACTCTACTGCGATTGTCCCTGTGTTGCACGAAACCTAAAGGGAAGTTTATTTTGATTATTTTTTTTAAAAAAAGTAGTTTTGATAACGGGAATGACCAGTTCGAAGCTCGGTGTTTAAAATGGTGTAAAGGTTGTAAAATCAACCCGTTCAGAACTCTGGAGATGGGAACATTTTGGAAAATTGAATGGTGGAGCGTAGCCATACTGTATACAATAATATTTTATAGCAATGTACATGTTCCTGTTCTGGCAAATTTTCAATTTCTTGGCAACACACCTCTGTCATGTTTTTCAGAGTAAAGGGTTTTATGTTCGAAAAGCGAGAAACTAGACAAAACAGGAGGTTCTCGTTATATATAATTAAAAAAGAAAGAGTTGCTCAATATTGATACATATAAACCAGAATTATTCTCTGATTTAATTGAACGAGTTTGGATAACGGAAAACTTAGAAAACGAAGTTGAATTGGTAATTCCTCCAAACCCGTATGTCAATTTAATTTTCCCATTGAAAAACTCAAAATATAAGAGAAATAATATCTGGATAGATACACCCCAAATAGAAGGAATATCTATTCAAAATACCGTATTGACTTATCCTATAAATACAAAACTAATTGGTGTTAGATTTTTTGCTTTTGGCTTATTCCCATTCATTCAGACTTATGGAAAAGACCTAATTAATAATTCACTGAACTGTTCATTGAAAAATGAGATAGCAGAAAGAATTATCGATAAATCAGTTGACCACTCAGACTCAACTATTATAGATAATATGTACGAAATTCTGAATGCGACATTTTATCAAAAGTTTTATGACGAGATTGCTCCAATTATGAATTTTTATAACCAATATAGGTGGACTGAAGAAACCTATTCAATAGAAGAATATTGCAGAAACATAGATACAAACTATACTTCGCTAAATCGAAATTTCACAAAAATAATAGGAATTACTCCCAAGAGATTTGAGAGATTGATAAAATTTCGCAAATCGCTTTGTAGTTTAATAGACAGTAGCGATAACCTGACTTCAATAGGCATGAATTCAGGATATTTTGACCAAGCACATTTTATTCGAGAATTCAAAATGTTTTTAAATCAAACACCATCAAACTATAAAAAAATACTAACAGAGGCTGATAAGAAAAGTAGAATCATCAATTATAATTTCAAATTATTTTAGGGTGTTTAGAATATACAATTTCCGAAGAAGCGCACTCCCTACTTTTGTTCCAAATTTTAAAATGGAATAGTATGAAGATAGAACATTTGGCTATTTGGACAAAAGACCTTGAAATTGTAAAAGAGTTTTATGTTAAGTATTTTGGGATGCAGTGTAGTGATAAATACACAAATACCGTAAAGAATTTTTCTTCCTATTTTTTATCATTTAAGCGAGCTGAAACAAGATTAGAAATTATGAACCGACCTGACATAAAAGAATTGGATAGAAAACATTCTACATCTTATGGACTAACACATTTTTCCATATCGGTTGGAAGCAAAAGTAAAGTTGATGGCTTAACTGAGAGATTTCGTAATGATGGTTATAATATAGTTGGAGAACCCCGAATTACAGGAGATGGATATTATGAAAGTGTTATTGAGGATTGCGAAGGCAACTGGGTCGAAATTACAGAATGAGACATGGGAATTAAGAATATAATATTTGATTTTGGTGGAGTTCTAATTGATTGGAATCCGTATTACTTATATGAAAATACAATTCAAGATAAAGAAGAGTTGGATTTCTTTTTAAGCAATGTTTGTAACTCAGAATGGAACCTAAAGCAGGATGCAGGGCGTTCATTTAATGAAGCAATAAAAGAATTAATAAATCGATTTCCTCAGTATGAAAACGAGATAAAAATGTATTATTCAGATTGGATTACAATGATAGGAGGAGAAATTGAAGAAAACACTTCTTTATTAAAAGGGTTGAAAAACAATTTTCGCTTATTTGGACTTACAAACTGGTCAGCAGAGACATTTCCTCTGGTGTATGACCAATACCCATTTTTTGAAGAGTTTGAAGGTATTGTAGTTTCAGGTAAGGAAAAATTAGTTAAACCAGATGAACGAATTTATAAAGTTTTGCTTAATCGGTATAGATTAAAGGCTTGTGAATCATTGTTTATAGATGATAGCCAGGATAATATTGATGCTGCAGGTAATCTCGGATTTGAGACGATATTTCTTTATGAAGGAGTAAATTTGAGTGATAGATTAAAAAGTTTGAATATAAAATAACAACACAACAATGAAGCGTTCTGATGGCACGCAATGCCCAATCAGAACCGGGTGTTGACGGAACCGGGTTCGGAGCGAAGAATATTATATCAAATAAAAACTGTATTCCCAAATGAATGAAAATACAGTTTCTTAGTATCTGGTTTGATAATATTTTATTTATCCCACCATACTTTCTCGGTAAATAAATCTTTTCCGGAAGCCAGTCTTGCTACAGCTTCTTCCACATTCTCACGATTAGTGGCGTATTCTGTTGAAGTATAGGCACGACGGCGTGGTATGGTAGAGATAACGGCAGCAGGGCCGGGTGATAAAGTCGGATAATCCAGTCTCCTCCATTCTGCCCATCCCTGAATACCCTGAGCAAACAGACATATCCATTTCTGTGTTCCAATTAATTCTTTCCAATTTGCAGAGCTGTATTTAACACCCTCCTGTTCCAAATAGGCTGGCAACTTGCTTTCATCAATATCGTTATATACAAACGAAACACGAATCGCTTCGTTATAAGTGGCTTCTGCATCACCTGATATATAACCGCGTTCAATGGCTTCTGCTTTTGCAAAAAGTATTTCAGCAGCAGTCATAAGTACACTTGGAGCGGTTTGTGCAGCATATTTATCGCCCGGTAATGAAACGTCTACATCTGATCCTTGTTCGTCAATTCCGTATGGCTGCCCCACGTATAAACCTGAATTTTCGGCCGGATTAGCAAACGATGCTACACGTGGATCTTTCAAATTATTTAAGGCATCGATAAACGTATTGGCGCATGCGAAATAATCAGCTCCAACGTTTACTACATTGTCAATGTATATCGGATTTGCTTCATCTTCTGTTTCCAGATGAGCAAAATGGGCATAATCGCTTGCCTTTGAAAAAGCTTTATCAAAATCGGCTGCCTGAATCAGGTTTTGGGCTTTTGAATCGTCTACTTCGGTTAAGCGCATGGCAATCCTTATTTTCAGCGATTCAGCAAATGAATCCCATTTCTCCATGTCTCCGTCAAAAATAAGATCTCCCTGAAGGGCAATTGAAGGAGATAAGTTAATCATACTTTGCGCGCTATTAAGGTCGTTTATTAAACCGTCGTAGATTTCTTCCTGTGTGTCGTATTTTGGTTTTAAAATATCGTCATTAATTGCTTCAGTATACGGAACATCGCCCCATACATCGGTAACATTCTGATAGACCCAGGCCATAAGAATTTTTGCAACAGCTATTTGGTTTTCGTTATTCCCGTACTGTAGTACTTCGACCTTGCGGTTTTCGGCTTCGTTTAATCTTATGATTTCTGTTAAATCAGTCAATCCGGCCGTATAAATACCGTTAAAGCTTGAAATTCCGTCTTCGGAATAATTTGATTTTTCGGTGTAATCGAGTTGTGCAAAGTATTGAACATACTGTGAGCCCAGCTGCGAAATTTCGCCATTTAAATTATATACCAGGTTAGCCTCTGCCTGTGTTAAAAGTGCGGAAGTTGGTACATCGGAAGGGTTATTGGGGTCTACATTCATATCCTCGAACTTGTCGCAGGCTGAAGCTATAAGCAGCAGTAGAAAAAACACGGCACCCCATTTATAATTTGTAATTTTCATTTTCAGATTTTTTTAAATGTTAAAATTTAAGGTTAACGTTGAATCCTATTGAGCGGGTTGATGGCAACGAGCCTCCTTCGTATCCCTGAGCTGCATTTGATATTGAATTTACCTGCTCAGGATCAAATCCTTCGGTGTTGGAATGGAGCAAGGCCAGATTACGACCAACAAGAGAAATAGTAGCACTTTGCAATCTCAAACCGTCAATCCAATTTGTAGGAAGTGTGTAACCCAATTTTACTTCGCGCAGTTTAATAAAACTGGCATCGTAAACATATTCTTCCTGGAAATTTCTTCTGTGTCTGAAATACGAACGGGCATCCAGGTAAATATCGCTAGCCTGGCCTGCTTTTGGAGTTCCGGGGGCGAAAACACCATCCGACTTAACGCCTCCACCGTCTTCAACGCTTTCACGAATTGAAACTCCTTTATCGTTGTTGCCAACGGTAATCGGCATTTGGCCGGCACCGGCAGCATAACGATTGGCCCATGAATAAACCAAACCGCCTTTTTGGAAATCGACCAACGCAGTTAAACTAAAATTTTTGTACGAGAATGAATTGGTAACACCTCCATTAAAATCGGGAAGAATACTTCCAATTTTTTCTGGTTGCCCCGACTGAACAAAGTATCCATTTTCATCCACCAGTTTATTACCTGCTTCGTCGTATTCATACCCACCTGCCGTGTACATAGTTCCGTATTCGCCTCCAACAACAGCAGTTACCCATGCCGAACCGGCATCAGAAATAACATACTCTTCCAGATCGCTATATAAAGAGTTTAATTTGCTTTCATATTTTGAAAAGTTCATAAAAATATTCCACGAGAAGCTAGGCGTTTTAACCGGGGTTCCATAAACAACTGCTTCAATTCCTGTGTTTTGTAATTCTCCTGCATTAATAACTGCGGCAGTGTAGCCGGTTGTGTTTGATACATCGAGGCCAAAAATTTGATCAGAGGATTTCCGGTTAAAATAGGTGAATTCTACTCCAACGCGTCCTTTTAGGAAAGCAGCTTCAATGCCTGTTTCGAATTCGGCAGTACTTTCACTTTTTAGGTTGGGATTTTGCCTTGTGTCACCAACCGTGAAAGTGGTTATGTCTCCAAAGCTTTTAATCCCGTATGAGTTGTATAACCGGTAAGGAGAAGTGTCATTACCCACCATGGCGTAACCAGCCCGTATCTTTCCCAGTGAAAGAATAGATTGATTGGGAAGCAGTTCAGAAAAAACAAAACTGGTACTGAATGAAGGATAAAAATAGGAGTGCGAATTTACCGGTAATGTTGACGACCAGTCGTTTCTGCCTGAAATATCTACATACAGCATATTTTTGAATCCAACCGAAGCTGAGGCAAAAACAGAGTTGACTTGTTTTTCAGAGAAATATGAACTGACATCTGCCGGTGAAACGGTATTAGTAACAGTATAAAAGTTTTTGATAACCAAACCATCAACAGTTCCTATGCCAGACGATTTGTATTGAGTATATCGAATATTGCCTCCCAGCATGGCATTTAATGACCAGTCTTCACTTAAATGTTTATTGTAATTAAAAATACCTTCGTAGTTGTTTTCAAACGATGAGTAAGTTGATTCTCCATAATAATCAGTGGTAACTCCTCCTGAACCGATTCTGTCGTTTACATTCATCGAGTAATAATCGGTTCGTGCAGTTGCCGAAAAAGTTAAGCCATCAATTAAATTAAGCTTAAAACCAACATTCCCATAAATTCTGTTTTTGGCATCGCTTGCATAAATGTTATTTAGTGTCCAGTAAGGGTTGTTGCTCCACCGCATATAAGTACGTCCGTTTGAAATATCTCTAAAGTTCCATCCCACCTGGTGACCAAGAGCATCGGAATACCAGTATTTCCGCAATAAGTTGGGATCGACCTGGCGTTGTGTCCAAATTCGCATTGCACCGGCTACAGTGCTTCCATCCCCACTATAACCAAATTGCGAGCGACCATTTGTTTCCTGTCTTATATAATTTACTGAAGCCAGTACTTCTATTCTATCAGCCACCTTGGTGCTTCCTTTAAATGCGAACATATTTTTCTTCAATTCAGAATTAGGTACCACACCTGTTTGGTTTACGTTGGTATACGCCAGTCGGAAGGAAGAAACATCGGAACCGCCATCTACTGCCACACTGTTGCTTAAGGTGAGGCCTGTGTCAAATAAATCTCTGTAATTATTTGGGTGAGCTACCCAGGGCCGTGTTTGCAAATAGTTCTCGCTTTCAGGAACAAAAGAGTCCCAATGCAATACATCTTGTCCATTAAATTTTGGTCCCCAACTCTCGTCAACTCCGGTTTCAACAACCGGTGTTCCGTCAAATTTAGCCCATCCTTCTCCCAGGCCGGAAGCAGCATAATCAAATGTGGGAAACTCAAGAGAAGAACCACCGCCATATTCGTTTTGAAATTTTGGGAGAATATAAACATTATCAAAAGTAGTTGTTGAATTTACTTCCACTCCCAGGCCTTTTTTCGTTTTTCCGTTTTTTGTAGTAATTATTATAACACCGTTTGCCCCCCGGCTTCCGTAGAGAGTTGTGGCAGCAGCGCCCTTTAATACTGAAACCGATTCAACATCGTCTGGGTTAATGTCCTGTGCTCCATTTCCGTAGTCGTATCCAGATGTGTTATTACTAATGTCGTAATTGCTTATTGGAGTTCCGTCAACAATGTACAAAGGTTGGTTGGAACCTCCCAAAGATGATACTCCCCGAATAAGTACACTTGATGATCCGCCAACGGTACCAGCTCCCGATTTTATCTGAACACCGGCAACACGTCCCTGTAAGCTGTTGCTTATTGAAGTGGGATCTTTTACCGCCATTTCGTCGCTTGATACCTCCTGTACCGAATAACCCAGCGAACGCTCTTCGCGCGATACACCAAGGGCGGTAACAACAACGTCGTCAAAAAGAATGTCGTCATTTTTTAGCACAACATTAATTTCTGTTTTTGTGCCAATTTCCACTTCTTTTGTTTTCATTCCGATAAATGAAAAGCATATTACATGGGCTTTTACTCCCTCTTTAATTTGTAGACTGTAAAAGCCGTCAACATTTGCTGTTGTTCCAATAGTGGTATTGCCTTTTATCCATACATTGGCACCAACAATGGGCTCCCCGTTTTCGGTTTTCACTGTCCCTCGAATGTTTTGCTGTGCAAACACTTGCATTCCCAGCAAAAGAATGACTAGTAAACTAATGTGTTTTTTCATATTAAAAGATTATGTTATAAAATAAATCAGTTGTTTTAATGAGTGTTTTTCCTTTTCTGTATTATAGTTTTTATTTAGCCCTAAAATGATTTAAGAAATATTGAGTGTGTATACCAATACTTTACATTTAGTTTTAAAACACTAAAAATGAATAATTAATATTGGTGTAATATGTATTATACCTTTAGTGGCTATGTAGGAAGCAGAATTTTGTACTTATCAAAACAAAAATTGGCTCATAACTCCCTTCGAGATAAATATATTAAGAATTATTGGATGATTGTTAATTTAATAATTTTTTTATGTCAAAATTCCAATATATATTAAATTTAAAATCTATTTGATGTGAGGTCGCGTAATCTTATGTGTTGAGAGATATTGTGTCGGTAATTTAGTGCTAATAATTACTCCTTAAACTCTTAAATATTTTTTTTTATCCGGATTCAGATCAAGAAGTGACCAATATTATAGTACTTGTTGTATAAATAATTATAGCAAACAAGAAATATTCTTAGCTTGCTAAAACTATTTATGACCTTCAAAGTTTCTTCAAAATTGAATTAAATTTGTAGAATTAAAAGTGCTGAAAAATGAAAATTTTAATAGTAGAGGACGAAAAGGAATTGGCAAACAGTATCCAGGAATATCTTTCCGAGGAGCAATACCTATGCGAACTTGCCTCTACGTTTACAGAGGCCATGAACAAAATAGACCTGTATAATTACGACTGTATTCTGTTGGACATAACGCTACCTGATGGAAATGGCCTGAAAATTTTAGAAGAACTGACAAAGGAAAAGAAGGAAGACGGTGTTATTATTATTTCGGCAAAAAACTCAGTAGATGACAAGATAAATGGTTTACAGCTTGGTGCGGACGATTATCTGACCAAGCCCTTTCACTTATCGGAACTTACTGCTCGTATCTATTCCCTCATTAGAAGAAAACAATTTAACAATTCTCAAATTATAAAGCAAGATGAATTGGTAATAGACCTTTTGGCAAAAACTGTTTCCGTAAACAAAGAACCTCTTGCTCTAACAAAGAAAGAATTTGATTTACTGATTTATTTCATTGGAAACAAGAATCGAGTGCTGTCCAAAAGCATCTTGGCGGAGCATCTTTCCGGTGATTTTGCCGATATGTTGGACAACCATGATTTTGTATATGCCCACGTTAAAAATTTAAAGAAAAAGTTAAGCGATACAGGCTGTAACCAATATATAAAAACCGTTTACGGTACAGGCTACAAATGGGAAACCACCTAAAAAATAGCCTATGAAACCATTATTAAACAAAACTACCAAACCATTTCTTATTTATGTGCTCATCGTATTTGTTATAAGTGTTCCGGCATATTATTGTGTAGTTGATACTATTTGGAAAAATGAATTGGACGAACATAACCAAATTGTAGCGAATTCGGTGCAGCATCAATTTAATCAATTGAAATTATCCGATGTTGAACTTCAAAAAAGCATTGAACTTTGGAATAAAATTCAACCCAATTCTATTCTTCAGAAAACCTCGGCTAACGACAATTTAAAAGACAGTATTTATACCGAAATTAAACTGAACCCTTATGCAAAATCTGAAGATATTGATAGGTTTAGAAGTCTTTCAACTATAATACACATTAACAATAAGCCTTATAGGTTTGTTACCCAGAGCAATATAGAGGAAACGGACGAAGCTATTGGAGTAATTGCTTTAATTACTATCGTTTTTTTTATATTAATTGTAGTTGGTTTGTTAATACTAACAAGGAAACTTTCCAAAAATATTTGGCAACCGTTTTATGATACACTAAGTAAGCTAAAATCTTTTAACCTTAACCGGCAATCTAAAATAGAATTTGGGAAAACGGATGTTTTCGAATTTGCTGAACTTAACGACTCGCTTCAAAAACTCATTAAACACAACGTGAACGCTTACAAATCACAAAAGGAATTTACAGAAAACGCTTCGCACGAACTGCAAACGCCGTTGGCCGTTTTAAAAAACAAATTGGACATATTGCTGCAAAGTAAAGATCTCACCGAAAGGCAATATCGTGTAATAGAAGAAATGAACAAAGCATTAATAAGAAGTTCGCGCATAAACAAAAACTTGTTACTGCTTGCCAAAATTGAAAACAGTCAGTTCGATAATTCTGAATTATTGAGGTTGGACATATTGGTAGCTCAAAGTATGGAAGGGCTACAAGAACATTTTAAGGAGAAAAGCATAAATATAGGTTCCAAAATTCAAGAAAACATTAAAGTGAAAGGCAATAGCGGATTAACTGAAGTGTTAATTAATAATCTTATTATTAATGCGATTCGTCATACGTCTCCGGGCGGAGCTATAAGAGTAGAATTGTCAAAATTGGGTTTTGAGATTAGAAACTCAGGACAACAGAGCCTCGACATCCAGTTATTGTTCAAAAGGTTTTCCAGAATGTCTGCCAATAATAGCGGAAGCGGATTAGGTTTAGCTATTGTTAAGGAAATTTGCAGACTGCAAGGATGGAAGGTAACATACCGTTTCGAGAATAGCGAGCATATTTTTTTCATACATATATGAAAATTCAAAATTTCTTCAAAATTTAATTTCAACTTTGGCTTCTGAACAATCTGAACAAGGTATAAATTGTCATGAATTTTAAGGAAAATGGATTTATTAAAGGTCGTATAAAAAGTCTTCGATACACATTCAGAGGGGCATTCCTGCTTTTAAAAACCGAACATTCCATTATGGTGCAGGCTACGATTTGTATCGGATTTGTTTTAATTGGACTTTGGGTAGGCCTTTCCAGGATTGAATGGATGATGCAGCTTCTTGCAATCGGGTTAATTCTTACCGCCGAAGGCCTCAACACTGCCATCGAAAAATTGTGCGATTTTGTCCATCCCGATTATCATGAAAAAATCGGGTTTATTAAAGACATATCTTCTGGTGCCATGACCTTTGCGGTGGTTGCTTCCCTTCTGATAACCATTCTAATTTATTACCCATATATCGTATGAAAAAATTATTGAACAGAGGTAGGTTTTCCTTACTCGTTGCCTTTGTAATGCTTTATCTCTTACTTTCTTTTTTGGTAAGGGTAGTTTTGCTTAGCCTATCTTTCAACGATTTGTTTTTCAGTTTTATCGAAATTCTAAAAGCTTTCGGTATAGGATTTTTATTTGATTTAACTGTAGCATTATCGTTTGTAATGCTCTACAACCTTTATTTACTCCTTTTTCCGAAAAAATGGGTCGGTTCTTGGTTTGATAAAATCGTCACGTATTTTTATTTTGTCGTTGTTCTGATTATTGTGTTTTTTAGCTTGATGGCGGAATTTCCGTTTTGGGAGGAATTTGGTGTTCGTTTCAATTTCATTGCGGTCGATTATCTTATTTATACCTACGAAGTCGTTTCCAACATCAACGAATCTTATCCTTTGCCAATAATTATCGTAACACTTTTTGTTTTAGCTGCCGCATCGTTGTTTTTATTCAAAAAAACCAGAGCGTTTAATAATACTTTTACCTCTAAAATTCCATTTTTAAAAAGATTAACGGTTTCTGTTTCTATATTGATTTCAAGCATTTTATTATTAACTTTTTTGACTAATTCTATGGCAGAGTTCAGTTTGAATTCCGTAGTGGATGAAGTAGCGAAAAACGGGGTGTTTTCATTCTTTAGAGCGTATCGTTCCAACGAGTTAGATTATAATAAATTCTATCAGACTCTACCCGAAAAAGAGGCTTATTCAATTTTGAAAAAGAATTTAATCCAGGAAAACCAAGTCTATAATTCCAATCAAATCGATGCTATTTTAAGAAAAACGCAAGGTTCGGACGAAATCCGTCCCAATATTGTGATGGTAATGATTGAAAGTTTTAGTGGCGAATTTATTTCGGCTTTCGGAAATCAAGACCACATTACACCGAATTTTGATGAATTAGCAAACAATAGCATTTTTTTTACCAACCTTTATGCAACGGGAACCCGAACCGTTCGCGGTATGGAAGCTTTGACATTATCCGTTCCGCCAACACCTGGAAATAGTATTGTGCGCCGTCCAAAAAATGATAATTTATTTTCGATAGCTACCATCTTAAAACAGCGAAATTATCATTCTTATTTTATATATGGTGGTGATGGATATTTTGACAATATGAACAGCTTTTTTGGTGGACAAGGTTTCGATATTGTGGATAGAAACCGGGGGAATCCTTTGTCGGACAACATCAAAACACATCGTTACAACATTCCCGACAGCGAAGTGAGTTTTGAAAACGCATGGGGCGTTTGCGATGAAGATTTGTATAAACAAGCCCTAAAATATGCCGATAAAAATAGTGAGGAAAAGCGACCATTTTTTCAATTTATCATGACAACTTCCAACCACCGGCCTTATACATTCCCCGAAGGGAAAATTGACCTGACCCAAGGCACCCGAAATGCAGCAGTAAAATACACTGATTTTGCCTTGGGCGAATTTTTAAAAGAAGCTAAAACCAAGCTTTGGTTCAGTAATACGGTTTTTGTGGTGGTTGCCGACCATTGTGCGAGCAGTGCTGGAAAATGGGAAATCAACATCAACAAACACCATATTCCGGCGATTATTTATAATCTGAAAAATAAACCTGAAAAAATAAACCGTTTGACTTCCCAAATCGATTTATTTCCAACGCTTTTGGGGTACTTAAACTGGGGGTACGACACCCAATTTTATGGCAAAGACATCAACCAAACTAAACCAGGCGACGAACGAGCTTTTATTGCAAATTACAGAACGTTAGGTTTTCTGAAAAATGGTGTTTTTACGCAAGTGAACGACCGAAAAGGTGCTATTCAATTCGAGGTTTCGGATGATGGAAAATCAATGATCGAAACCCAAAAACCGAATAAAAATTTAATTAACGAAACCATATCGTACTACCAAACCGCTAGCGAACGTTTCAAAAATGGGAAAATGAAGGCGGAGTAAAGTTAATCTAGTGTCATGTCATTCATTAAATGTCGGATAAAGTCGTTTTAGTTTTATTCTTGCATTATCAGAAGTGAACCGCCAATTGATTTTGGCATTCTTATTATTCCGTTCGTGTTCACAGGCTGCAGTTCCGCTTTTTACTTTTTCGATGGTGTCAATCCTGCGGTTCAGACATTGCCCCATTAATACATTCAGTTCTATTTCAGCCATGTTTAGCCAACTACCATGTTTCGGGGTGTATATGAATTCAAACCTATCCCATAATTTTTTTGCTTCTTCTGGCTTAAATGTTTCATATAGTGCACCAGGCTTGTGTGTCCCCAAATTATCCATGACCAAGGTGATTTTAACTGCGTCTTTATACATCTCAGCGAGTTCTGACAGGTATTCAGCCCAATCTTTTTTTGTCTTGGTTTTAGTCACTTTTACATACCGTTTCCCCTGTAATGGTTCATTTGCCATAAAAATGTTACACACGCCATTTCGCTTATATTCGTAATCATACTTTTCCCAACTGCCGGGCTTTGCTTTTATTGGCAGCTTATTTTCTCCTATAAGCTGCTTTGGCGACTCATCCATACAAACCACCGGAAAATCTGGATTATATTCGCGTTTATACACTTCCAATACTTTTTCCATATTAGCCACAAAATCACCGTTTTGAAGGGGTGGGATTACCCAGCCTTTTTTCTTCCACGGTTTCAATTCGTTTTTTTTAAAGGCGGCGCACCGTTTCGTGCGATATCGCATCAACATATTCTAATTCTACAGCTTTGTCAGCCAACATCCGGTGACCAGCGGGAAAAACCTTCAGGGGCTTCACTACAGCTTAAAGCTATCAGGTGTGCCTCCAGATCCCCGTCAACTTTCTTTTTATAGACCCGCTGCCCTTTGTGCCCATTTAATGCCATTTCCAATCCTTCCTCAACAAATCTTTTCTTTACCCGGTCAATCTTTTTCATGCTAATCTGAAGAACATTGGAAATGTCTTCATTCTTAGATTTGTTTTCCTGGTATTCTCCTTCATCACAGTTTAATAAAATCAATGCGTTCAATACTTTTTGCGACTTGTGAGAGCCTTTACTGGTTATTTCAAACAATTCTTCTCTTTCTTCTTTTGTCAATGTCACCTTGTATTTTTTCATGGCAGTTTTTGCCAAATTACAAAATTCATACGACATTACAAAGTTGACATGACACTAGATTGCCTTGCTACAATTACAATTTCCATGACACTAAAATCGGATTTAATTCAAGTTAAACCAAAAAAGAGTTTTATACAACAGCAAAGGCAATTGTTTTATATTCTATTAATTCGATTCAAATACCTTTAATTGTTTTATGTAAATGAGATGAAGAACTACTTGTGATCGAATATAACAAAATGGGGGAGAGGATGCTGGGTGATTCATCCCTGAAAATAACTCAGGTCTATGCAAAGATTGTGGACTCGAAAATGTCCGAAGACATGAATGCGCTAAACACAAAACTGATTCCCTAAATTTTCTGTAGTCCGAAAATTTTGTATAAACTTGCCAAAAATAATGAGTCGGTGTATTATTTGGATGTTTGACACTCCTTTAAGAAGCAATAGTGAAGTCAGAAAAGATACAAGATCGAATTGACGAATTTACCGTAAGGAAATTTGTTTACGGAGACATGCGTGCTTTCGACAACATCTATTTTGTATATAATACTAAACTGAGCAAGTTTGTGTATTCTTTGGTGAAAACCGGAGCTGATGTTGAAGAAATAGTTCAGGATGTATTTGTCAAAATATGGGAAAATAGAGAAAAACTCAAAACTTTCACGTCTTTTGAAAGTTATCTTTTTGCAATTGCCTACAATACTACAGTCAGTTTATTGCGAAAACGGTTAAAAGAATCCCAGTATATTGAATATGTAAAGTCGGTGCAGATAGAAATTGATGACTCCGGCACTTCAGAAAGTTATGATTGGGAAGAAATTGACAAAAAGTTGAATCTTCTGATCGAAAAAATGCCTGCCCGGCAGAAAGAGGTGTTTAAAATGAAACATATCGAGGGGTTTTCCTACAAGGAAATTGCCGGCAATCTAGGTCTGTCAGTCAACACCATCGAAAATCACATTGTTAAAGCCCACAAGTACCTAAAAGAAAATTTCGGAAAGAATTATTTGTCTGCTCTTCTTTTTATTCATCTTTTTCTGTAAAAAAATCAAAACTGACTAGTGGTTTTTTGATTTTCTACGTCTAACGTTTGGTTAAAGCAAAATTTGAAGGTATCAAAATGGCTGATAAATAGGTTGAAATCTTTTTACCGGTAATTTAATAAAAACAGAAATGGACTTTAGACTTCTGAATAAATTTGCCAATAATAAATGTTATCCTAATGAAGTCGACGAAGTTTTCAGTTGGATTCAACAGTCGGATATAAAGTCCGGAGAGTTGTTGTTCAAACAATATTGGGATAAAATTAAGTCAGATCAGAGCTTTGACGGTAATCTGGCCCAACAACGGCTCGACAGAATTCATCACAGGATAAATATTAATCAGTCAGAAAAACCTGTTTTAGGGAAAATCAAGACTTTCTCCAGGGGAAAAACTTACTTATTGCCATTGTTGTCTAAAATAGCTGTTATTCTTCTCATACCAATCGTCACCTTGCTTATTTATACCCAATTCGATCAATCAAGCTTTGTTGCCAATAATGAAATTATCTCGCCACCCGGATCTAGAACTTTTTTGGAATTATCAGATGGAACAAAGGTTTGGCTGAATCACGGGAGTAAGATGATTTATCCGCAGAAGTTTACAGGTAAAACCAGAACAGTTTTATTGATCGGCGAAGGGTATTTTGATGTAGCCCATGATAAGTCGAACCCATTTGTCGTTGAATCTGAAGGATTGTTGGTGAAAGCTGTTGGTACAACTTTTAACGTGAAGGCATACAGCGACGGTTCCTATTTTGAAACTACTCTGGAATCTGGGAAGGTTTTAGTTCAAAAGAAATCAAGTGGGAAGGAATCTACAGTGTGCGCTATGACTCCCGGTCAACATTTCGCATTAGACCTAAACACAAACAAATATTCGTTAAAATCAGAAAATCTATTCAAATATGTAGCCTGGAAAGATGGCAAACTTGTTTTCGACGGTGATAGACTTGAAAAGGTTGCCGAGCGGCTATCTCAGTGGTACAATGTGGATATCATCCTTAAAGATACTCAACTCAATGATCTAACTTATAACGCCACTTTTATTGATGAATCGCTGGCGCAAGTTCTTGATATGATGCAAATTGTAATGCCGATTACATGCATTGAGGTTAAAAGGGGAAAAACAAATGACGGTGCTTATATGAAAAAGGAAATATTGATTTACCTGAAAAATAACTAACTAATAATTTCGACTAAACAATTTGCCTATGTGAAAAACTGAAAACCTACTGATCTTCTAACTTGATCAAAAAAATGCAAAAAGCAGGAAAATGCGCCACATTCCCCTGCTTCAGTGATTAAAAAAGCTCATTGAAATGAGCATTTCTTAACATTATCAAAACAAAAGTATGAAAAAAAATAGTGACTATGCCATTAACGCTGGAATTGCGTGGTATGGACGAAAAATATTTCTAAAGATGAGACTAACTGTTTTTATATTGCTATTTACAATACTGCAGGTTATGGGGACTGAATCTTATTCACAAGAAACAAAGCTGTCCCTGAATTTTAAAAACGTCACTTTGAAGGAAGTACTTACTGCCATCGAGGATAAAACGGAATATTTTTTCATGTACAGCTCGAAAATGATTGATGTGGAACGAAAAATCGAAATTGTAAATATTGAAAAGGAAAATATTTCCGAAACATTGAATAAAGTTTTGGAGGGAACTGGCATCAAATATACCGTTAAAGGAAGACAAATTCTTTTGTCCAAAGAAAATGTCCCGAAAACTTCCGAAGGGAATGTCCAGCAGCAAAAATCTGTTTCGGGGAAAGTTTCTGACTCATCAGGAGTATCTTTGCCTGGGGTTTCGGTTGTTGTAAAAGGAACCACGCATGGCAGCATTACCGATTTTGATGGGAACTATTCTATTTCAAATGTTCCGGAAGATGCTGTCTTGCAGTTTTCATTTGTAGGAATGACAACTCAGGAGGTGTTGGTAGCCAATAAAACGAAAGTCAATATCACTTTATTTCCTTCTACAGAGAGTATTGATGAAGTCGTTGTTGTTGGCTATGGAACTCAAAAGAAAAGCAACTTAACAGGAGCTGTTCAGCAAGTAACTTCAAAAGAACTGGAAAATCGTACCGTTATTAATGTTGGTCAGGCGTTACAAGGACTTATCCCTAACCTGAATATTTCAATTGCGAATGGCCGGGCGAATACTACGCCAAATATGAATATTCGTGGCATGGGTTCATTATCGGGGAATGAGCCGTTGATTGTTATCGACGGGGTGCCATCAACAATGACTGAGTTTATGGGCATCAATTCCAATGATATTGAAAATGTTTCGGCACTTATGGATGCCTCTTCAGCTTCAATTTATGGAGCACGAGCAGCCTTTGGAGTAGTACTGGTTACAACAAAGAAAGCCTCCAAAAACGAAATGCAGGTAACTTACAATTCGAATGTTTCATTCCGGAGACCGACTGTTCTTCCTGATTATATCCTGGATCAAAACATTGCGATGAGGGCAAAAGTTGATGCCAGCGGAGGTTGGTATAATCTAAAAGATATCTTCGGAATTAGTGATTGGGATTATCTGGATAAGGTGACAAAAGGAGAAGCCCCTCAAATTATGCTGAATCCTGAGGATCCGACAAAGTGGATTACCGCCGGGAGAACAAACTGGTATAAGGAGGCTATGAGAGATTATGGGGTCACGCAGAACCACAACGCGGCAATTTCAGGAACTTCAAGCAAAACAAGATATTATGTTTCCGGAGCCTATTCCAGACAGGATGGGGTCTTTAAGTATGGTAATGACATCTTTGATAAGTATAACTTCAGGGAAAAAGTAGATTTTGATGTTACCCAATGGCTTACCATATCCAATAATATTTCCTATAACAATGATTACTTTGATGAACCTTCTCATGGATTCAGCATTTATAGTTTGTTGAATACGCCTACCTTAGATGTGATCAAAAATCCTGATGGATCATGGACACAATCAGGAGCTGCAATTTTTGGCTCAACCATTGAGGGGGGGCGGACCTATACCCGGAACTCCAGATTTTCGGGTTCATTTTCAGCAAATACCAATTTTTTTGACAAAATGTTGAGTATTACCGCAAAAGCTACATTTTTACGTGGCAATAAGGAACTCAAGAATATATGGATTCCGGTTGAATATAAAACAGGACCGAATGTAATCGAAACTCTGAATCCTATACTTGATGCTCAAAGAGATGCGTTTAGTGACCGGCAGAATGTTTTTGATTTGTATGCCGATCTTGCTAAAAGTTTTAATCAGCACAATGTTCATGTTCTGGTTGGCTATAATCAGGAATATCGCTACTCCGATTGGTTTGCGTCAAACCGTAATGGGTTGATCACTAGCAGTGTTCCCAGTATTAGTCTGGCCACCGGCGATAAAATAGTTAACGAGTCAGCTTCCGATTGGGCGACCAGAAGTGGATTTTTTAGATTAAATTATGATTTTAATGGAAAATATCTGTTCGAAGTCAATGGAAGATATGATGGGACTTCACGCTTTCCTAAAAAAGACCGGTTTGTATTCGTTCCTTCCATGTCTGTGGGTTGGAATATAATGAAGGAGAATTTCTTCGCTCAGTTCTCAAATGTTGTATCTTCACTAAAACCAAGGTTCTCCTATGGAGTGTTAGGAAATCAGAATGTAAGTGCGTATGCTTATTTAGCAACCATGGGGGCAGGTACAACCGGTTCAATTTTAGCCGGCGATAAAACAGAGCAACAGACCACTATCTATGCTCCCGGAATTGTTGGCAATTCGCTGACCTGGGAAAAAGTAAAAACCACTAATGTTGGTGTCGATTTTGGATTTCTGGGCAACCGTCTTAGTGGTACATTCGATTATTACAACAGAGCCGTTCTGGATATGCTGACCAAGTCGAAAACCTTGCCTGGAGTGTTGGGTACTTCAGAGCCTTTGACAAACGCTGCTGATTTGGTAACCAAGGGTTGGGAAATATCCATAACATGGAAGGATAAATTCAAATTATTACATTCTGATTTCAATTATAGTGTAAGTGGAAACTTATCCGACAGTCGTGCCTGGATTACAAAATATGATAATCCGGATGGGCGACTCAGCGATTGGTACGCAGGATATGAGGTTGGAACCATCTGGGGATATCAGGTGAATGGCTTATTTCAAACGCAGGAGGAACTGGCAAATCATGCAAATCAAAGCCAGTTCTGGACTTATCCCGGAAAAGTAACTCCGGGACCTGGTGATATTAAGTTTGAAGATTTAAATGGTGACGGCCAGATTCGCGCTGCCAATACCGTTTACGATATGCAGGATCAAAAGAAAATCGGGAATAGCCGTGCACGTTATAATGTTGGCTTTCGGGCTGCCTTTGATTGGAAAGGTTTTGATTTCGCCATGTTTGTCCAGGGGGTATTAAAACAAGATTGGTATCCTTCAGCGGGATACGATTTTTGGGGTTTAAATTATGCGCCTTGGGGAAACCTCCAACGATACCAATATGAAAATTCATGGACTCCTGAGCATACTGATGCTTATTTACCGCGCATAAAAGGTTATGCTGCATCGACTTGGAGCGGAGCCGAAATGCTTCAGACTAATACCCGCTATTTGCAGAATAATGCTTATCTGAGGCTGAGGAACATTTCATTGGGATACTCCCTTCCAATAGCAATGATTAATAAAATTAAGCTGGATCAACTGCGCTTTTTTGCCTCCGGAGATAATCTGTTAACATGGACTGGTATTAAAGTTCCGAATATAGATCCGGAATCCTCATTTGGCGACTATCCATTGCAGAAAATGATCTCGTTTGGTATAAATGTTAAATTTTAACTGTAAGAAAGGGGAAAATCATGAAAAAAATATATTCAATCTTTATTCTGGCACTTCTATTTGCCTGTAATGACGATTTCCTGCAAAGGTTTCCGCAAACGTCAATTGCGCAAGAAAATTTCTTTAAATCTACCACTGATTTAAGGACGTATAGTTATCAATTTTATGATTATTGGGGGGCTGCATACATGGATCGTCCTTCCGATAATACTACTGTTGAAAAAGGAGGCATACAGAGCCTGATGCTTGGTTCTGTTACCGCTAATAACGCCGGGGGGTGGGGGAGTTGGGGGACATTGCGTGCCATCAATTTCTTTCTGGATAATTATAAAAAAGCAGAGGGCGATGCCGGTGAGATTAAAAAGTATGGCGCAATGGGACATTTCGCACGAGCAAAGTGTTATGAGGGTATGGTTCAGGCATATAGCGATGTTCCATGGTATTCGCATGTTGTGAATGATGATGATGCCGAAATGCTTTTTAAGCCCAGAGACACCCGGGAACTTGTGGTTGATTCAATCATTGCTGATCTGGAGTTTGCGACGGCTAACCTAACCAATGAATCAAGTAAGACCTTGCTTACGAAGTGGGCTGCTTACACCGAATTAAGTCGTTTCTGTCTTTACGAAGGAACATATCGTAAGTATCATTCAGGAGAAACTGATTTGCATGTTGTAAAATCAGCTGATTATTTTCTGAACAAAGCCGTTAGTGCCGCCGAGGCAGTTATGGAATCGGGTAATTTCTCCATATCAAGCAAAGGAAACCCTTTTGAAGATTATGGGGATTTATTTAATGGAGGAACGGAGTTAAATTCAAATCCTGAAATAATTATGTATATTGATTATGAGGATGATAAAAGAGAACATGGCGCAAGGTTTGTACTTGATTTTGAGAACGGAATAAGTCGCACAATGGCTGATTCGTATCTGTATACAAACGGTTCATTTGTTCCTAAATCGGTTACCGATATCACTCCGCTAGAGCAGGTGTTTGAGAACAGAGATCCCAGGATGAAACAGTCTCTTTATTTTCCGGGTTATATCTTACCAAGTGATGAGATTGCGTATAAAATATCCATTAATAAAACCGGTGGATATGGGCAAATAAAATTTATCCCGAAAGTAAAAGCCAAGCATTGGGAAGGTTTTTATTCTTGTTATACTGATTTACCTCTCTACCGTTATGCCGAAGTATTGCTCAACTACGCCGAAGCAAAAGCTGAATTGGGACAGCTTAATCAGGCTGATTTGGATAGAACCATCAATGCGATTAGAGATCGCGTAGGTGTCGGTCATTTGTTCATGAATCCGGCAACTGATCCGGTGAACGAAGCCATTAATAAAGGCATCACCTCCAGACAGAAGGCCGAATTGCTCGAAATTCGCCGCGAACGAAGAGTCGAATTATTTGCTGAAGGATTTCGTTATGACGACATGATGAGATGGAAACTCGGGAAAATATTTGAAGAGGCGCAACAAGGGATCTATGTCCCTTCTAACGGGCTGGTAGATGTAACCGGCGATGGAGAAACTGATTATTTCATCAGCGACAGTGAATCGAATAAACCTGCAGACCTTCCGAATAGTGTTTCAGTACTTATTACTACTTCAGACGATTCTCCGGTATATCTGGAAAACGGGAATTCCGGACATATCATGTTTAAGTTTGAGCAGAAAGGAATTGGTACTTTCATCGAACCCAAATATTATTATCGTCCAATTCCGACAAGTCAGATGCTGTTAAATAAAAACCTGAAACAAATTTTTGGATGGAATTAGTGGCTGCTAATTCTACAAGTACAATTGGGTAGGATTTCTTCTTGGTTGTACAATGAAACTGTAATAAATTAAAAACTAAAGCAAATGAAACGACCATGAGAAATTCTTTCTCTCACAGGAAGATGATTTTTGGGAGTTTCATGTGGCAAATAAAAAACAATTAAAACACATGAAATATATTTCTTTTATTAGCTTGTTCACAGTCCTGCTTTTATCAGGATGTATGAACCCAGAGGATATAGTCGTAGACGTAATTCCAGATCAGCCCAATATTGAGGAGATTACTGTTGGTGAGATGAGTACTGGTGGATTACTTGATGCTTTTACCACTACACTGAATGAGATTAATCCTGCCGATCATACGGCAAAGATCTACGTGAAAACATATAAGCCATTGAGCAGCATTTGGGTAAGTGTGCGTCTTAAAGCAGGTTGTCAAATTAGTCCGTTAGATGGAGCCCCAAAGTTTGGATCGATTGGTGATTTCTCAAAACCTGGAAAATATGAAGTCAAAGCCGCTTCCGGAGCTTCGGCCATTTGGACTGTGACTATTGCACAAGATCCTGGCATGCCCGACATCAGTTGTCCTGCAAATTTCTGGACAGGTGCTGGGGTGAAATGTTTGGATATACCGTTTCCTGAATATAGCCCAAGTGCTGTAACCACTGAAAAGATCGATTGTAATCATATTAAAATGACAATAGATTTCTGGCAGGACTCGAATGCCATTATTACCCTCGACCTTCTGTTGGGCGATCCTGATCAAAATACGGTAAAGGGAAGTGTTACTTTACTGAACGATGTCAGTTTTAGTTCGTGGGGATCTGATATGATGTATAGCAAAGGACCGGCCGGAACGTACGACCTGAATACCATGGAACTGAATTTTGATCCGGCATTTCTAGGATATCAATCGATGACATCTTATCCTTTGACATTTATTTTTCAGAGACTAACAGCAGGATTGTTTGGTAATACATTTAAAATTAAAAAAGGCATTCCCAGTTAATGCCTTTTTTATAATTTGTAAATGAATTGGAGAAATAGAAATGAATAGAGAGATGCGAAAAATAACAATCACCAGTATTGCCCTTGTTTTATTGGGCTTGCAGTCGTGTACTGTAAACAAAGAGCCTTTAGTACCAACAGAAATACCGCTTAAAATTCTTCAATTTAATATTTGGCAGGAAGGCACTGTTGTTGATGGGGGATTTGATGACATTATAAATGAAATCATCCGAACTGAAGCCGACTTGATTACGTTGAGTGAAGTACGCAATTACAATGGCAGCAGTTTGGACAAACGACTTGTTGAAGCTATGAAAGCTAAAGGGTTTGTTTATTATTCAAAAAGAAGTGAGGATACCGGAATTTTATCTCGTTTCCCTATTAAGGAACAATCTGTTGTTTCTTCGCTTGTCGACGATCATGGCTCCATTACAAAAGCATTGATCGATGTTGATGGAACCGAAGTTGCGCTATACAGTGCTCATCTTGATTACTTGAACTATAGTGTCTATTTACCCCGCGGATATGATGGTTTAACGTGGAAAGAGCTTCCCGCTCCAATTACAGATACTCAGGTGCTTTCAGAAAATAATTTAAAATCACATCGTGATGAAGAAATAGATGCTTTTATCCGTGATTCAAAAATGGAAAGGGATAAAGGTCGTCTCATTATTTTAGGTGGCGATTTCAATGAAGCTTCCCACCTCGACTGGACTGAAGCAACAAAGAACAGTTACGATCATCATGGTGTTGTGATCAAATGGCGCAATACGCTCGAACTCGAAAAGGCCGGTTTTAAAGATGCCTATCGAGAAGTATATCCAAGTCCGGTAACACACCCCGGGTTTACATTTCCGGCCGATAATCCGGCCGTAAAAGTTAATCAGCTAACGTGGGCTCCAAAAGCCGACGAGCGTGACCGAATTGATTACATATTCTATTATCCTGATTCGCGATTGAAAATAAAGGAAGCCAAGATTGTAGGGCCTCAAGGTTCTATTGTCCGATATCAACGGGTGCCGGAAACTTCGGAGGATATCTTTGATCTTCCTGTCGGAATATGGCCAACCGATCATAAAGCGGTGCTGGCAACCATTACACTGACCGTTAAACAATAATAGAACAGGCTGTGAAACTATTAATTACTATTCTTATTGTAGCTTTTGTTTCCATCGTTTGGAAAGTTGATTCTGGAAACGAGCAGAAACCTTGTATTGCATTTTCTTTTGACGATGGGAATACCGATGACATCTTGGCTTACAAAGGTGAAGTGTGGAATGATATGATTGTTAATCAATTGGAAAAAAACAACATACAAACCGTGTTGTTTACATGTGGTAAATCGCTGGATAACGAGAAAGGAAAAGCTTTTTTACAAAAATGGAACGATGCGGGTAATTTTATTGCCAACCATACCTATAATCATCTGAATTACAACGATTCATTGACAACTTATAGCGAATTTGTACATGAAATTTTACAGTGCGATTCAGTAATTAAAGGTTACCAAAATTACCAAAAAATATTCCGGTTTCCTTATCTGAAAACAGGGAACACGATTGCTAAAAGAGATAGCATTTGTTCTTTTTTAAGAAATATTGGATACCGAAACGGTTGGGTAACCATTGCTAATTCAGATTGGTACATTAATTATCGGTTAATAAAAAAGCTTACCGAGAATCCTCAAACGAACCTAAATACCTATCGGGACTTTTATATCAATCATATTTTCGAGCGTGCGGTCTATTACAATAACCTGTCAAAAGAAATAAATCATCGACAAATTAAACACACCTTATTGTTGCACATTAACCTTACATCAGCTTTATTCCTTGGTGATTTAATTGCTAAATTCAAAAAAGAAGGGTGGATGATCGAGAATTATAGCACTGCGATCAAAGATCCCATTTATAAAGAAAATCCATCAACTACAGAGTTCAGCTTGATCTGGTCGCAGGCTAAAAGGTCCGGAAAATTTGAAGATCGATTAAGACAACATGACGAAAGTGGTGATTTGGAGAAAAAACAAATGGACAAATTAGGCTTATAAAAGAAGGTAGCTAAACCAATACTCCCGGCAAAATGGTTTAAAAGACTATAAACAAACCAATTAATTGATAAACATGAAAAATCACAAAATTAAACATGCAACTTTATTTCTGTCTGTAATACTATGCCTTCAAACATCGATGTTGTTCTCGCAGCAATCATCATGGAAGACCAATCAGGATGGGTGGGTTTTAAGAAAGAAAAGTGGTGACACTAAATATGAACGGTTCTTTGCAATCGGTCTTTGGAACGTTCCCGGATATACAAAAAGTGCTATGGAGGATGGCGCGACAATCTATCGTGAAGATGCAAAACCTTACCTTGACAAGTCGCCGCTTTACAACATGGTTTACATGTCGCCAGGAGATCTTAAATTTGAGCAGAAAAGGGTCGAAATAACCGGGTCGATAGGGTTTTACGAAATGTTGACGAAATACATGGGTAATATTCCAAACATTAAACCTGATAAAGATTCTGATTATGCCAAAAGGCAGTATATGAAGAAGCACGTCAATGACGAAAGCTTTGTGAATGCTCTTGACAGTGCCATAGATCTCCTTATTAAACAAAATGGCAGCACCGACCATATTTATGCGCCAATTGATGAAATTGCCAATGGCGGAGCCGGGAGCGGGTGGTGCTGGCCTGCTGTGGTTGGCAACAAAATCAAAGAGCGTATAAATAAAAAAGAGAAAAACACACTGGTCTATACCGACCTGGTTGGGATGCCAAAAGGCAATACCTTCCTTTTTGAACAGCAATACCTGAAAACCCATGATTCTATGCCTCCGTCGCCTCCCTATGAAGCTTTAGGAAAAGATGCCGTGATCCTGAAAGACAGACCTTTACTCGGATTTAATCAGGCTTATGACGGATCTCCCCTATATATCAACGGAACCACTGATTATGCTGACTACGATCTCGAAACAGTGAAAAAATTATACTTTGGAACATTGAAGAACACCGCCGCAGGATATAAAGGTTGCGGTGATGTATTTGGTATTAATGGTTTTATCGATTTTAACACCTATCCTGTTTTGGCAGGTACAACTGTCGATGCCATTAAAGCAGGTATTGGCCCCAAAACTCCGGTATGGCTTTTTTACGATGGCAACGGATACGCTAAACCTTCAGATATGTCAGCCGAAGATTTTATAAAAATCATCAAATGCCAGATGTACACCTCAATTATACACGGTGCTACCGGAATTTTATTCTGGAACGATCGGTCTAATACACCAGAAGTTTTTAATGCACTGGAGCCTGTTATTAAAGAATTGCACGAAAACCTGAATATCGTATACCTGAATACCTCCGATTGGAAATCGAAGAATGACCTACATTACATGATTAAGGTAAAAGACAAAAAAAAATCGTTTATCATTGCCACTAATACGAGTATGACTGATACGATCGATCTTAATGTTCCAAATGTCGGTAAAAAATCGTTAAAGCCTTTGGAGGTATATGTTTCTCCTATTTAAATCAACTATAACAGATTCATTAAGCTGTTTTAATCTGCAAAATCAATGAAACAACATATCGTAATGCCCTCCGTAATTAAGGCTTTGGATCTTTATGGCCTGAAAAACGGAAAGTGGCAGTTTGTAAATTCAGTTATTCTGTGTAAGCTCCCCCAAAAACAGTACGTTTTAAAAGTAGACAAAAAAGTATAACTTTTGAAAAACGTAAAGAGATGAAAAAAAGCACATTTAGCGCGACCCAGATTTCGGGTATTTAAAAAGAGTTTGATAATGGTAAGAGTGTTGAAGAGCTAACCCGGGAGCATGGAGTTAGCCGAGCCAGCCTCTACAAATGGCGACAGCGCTATGGCGGTATGGATGCCAGCGAGATGAAGCGTATCAAAGAACTGGAAGAGGAAAATGCCCGATTAAAGCGCATGTATGCTAACCTTGCCATGTAACTTGATGTTGCCAAATACATTATCGAAAAAAAGCCTTAAAGCCTTGCGAAAAGCGAATAGTTATTGGAGCTGTTCGCCAGGATCGCCCCAAAGACATAAGCAAGGCGTGTCGTTTGTTGCAGCTTAGCAGGAGCAGTTTGAACTATGTATCGGTTAAAACCGACCACTATTTTATGGAACAACTTGAACAACTGGGCAAAGAACACCCCAGGGAAGGATTCTGGAAGTGTTACCACCGTTTGCGTAATGCGGGCAATAATGTTATCCGTTATTTACATAAAAATATGTGTTTTGGAGCTTTTGGAGGAATAAAGTAGGTTAATATTAACTTAATCCGACCGTTTTTATGCCGTATTTTATAAAGAATGCTCAATCACACTGATACCCATAACTTATACTGCTAGCTGTTGTCCCATCATTTAGCATCATCACCATGATCTTGCCGTCGTCATCAGTCTGATAGGAAATGGTGGTTGTTATGCCGTCCAGGCTAGCCGATTTTAGTTCATTTTTTGTATCAAATATCTTAGCCCCGCTACCAAGCAAATCCATATAGCTGTAATACCCGCCATATTGTTTGGGCATATCCAGATAATAGGTATAAGTGGTTATTTTGCCTGTACCTGTTTCACTTGCTATTATATTTCCGTTTTGCCAGGTATAAGTTTGTACAAAGGGTTGACTGCCGGTGGTGGAATTAGTGCTGATATATTTGATAAGTTTGTTGTCATTCTCATATTCATACTGACTATCAGTCCAACTGGTACCGGCTTCATTATGTTCTGCGTGAACATAGGTCACAAAACCTTTAGGGTTCAGTAGATAGGTAGCTTTTCCTGCAAATTCTCCGGAAGGGGTTTTCCCCTCAACAATAATGGAATTTCCGCTGTATTGATAATTCAATGTATTACCCCATGCAGTTGCCTTGATTATTTTAGCGGATTCATCATACGTGAACTGATAAATAACATCACCGTCGTCGTAAATGGTGTTGATTAGACATGAAGTTTGTTGCGGTTCTTCTTCCTGATTGGTATCATCGTCCTTATCACAGGAAGATAGTTTAAAAAATATGAGTAAGGTTATTAGAAACGTACTATTGAATTTGAACTCTTTCATGGTTTATAATTTTAAAATAATGATTTGTTAGTCATAATAAATCGGATAAAAGCATGTTTAAAAATACTTCCCTATCCATTGGGTGCCGGGAATACTCTCTGCATTGCTAACCGAAATTTTGTCGGGGAAGGATGCCCGCTCGCTTGGGTCGGTTTTATAAACGCTTTCAATCTGGAACTTTATGAAATTAAATCCCGGGTTCAAATTCAATTGATAGGAATAGACTACCTCTACGTCCCCTTTTTCAGTTGTTTCCGTTGAAATGCAATCGCCGTTGTATTGAAAGGATTTGGCCACGTAAACCAATTCATAGTAGTTTCCCAATACAGCATTATTGTATCCCGTATCTTCGAGCCAGGGTACTAAATCTTCGTCGGATACCGGGAAAATAACTCCTACATAGCGGTTTTCTGATGTCCAGAGTGAAATGAACCCTGTTTTAAATGAAAAAATATCATCTTTCGCAGCAATCATTTCCGGGCCTTTATCACACTTGATAAAGAGGTTCATCCATAGTTCCGATGACAAATTCTCCTTTTCCTCTTCCGAAATCGTAAATTGTTCCGGAAAGCTGAACTGCATTTCACCGGATTTAGACACTGTACCTATTTTCAAGGGATTTTCCATACCAAAGGGCATCACCATAATATTGACATCTAAACTGCCAAAAGGGTAGTTTTCGATAGTTGGTTTGGTTTGTGAAAAAGAATACTGGAATACCAGCATCCCAATTAAAGTAAAAAAGACTGTTTTCATTTTTCGTTGTTTAATATGTTAAGTTTTTATTTTGCAGAGCGCTCATGTTAAAATGAGGACCTATTTCAGAAAATTCAGGCGACTTTAACCACAGCCCAAGCCGGGCAGCCCATCGCCGCCCATTAAGGATATCATTAAATCTAAACCGCCCATAATTTCACCTACTCCACCCAAAGCAAAAAACATAATCTCCTTATTGACATTGCAGGCCAATTCCTTTAACGCCGCTGTAACTTTATCTTCCATGCCTGTATTATCCATAACAATAATGACTTCCGTAACAATGGCGTAAAGTTTTACCAATGTTTTTCCGTAAGTGGCCACGATACCCACGGACATATTCGCTACGCCCATCGCAGTAAATACAGCCATATAGTAGTCCATCACGAAATTGAGTTCTTTGAGCTGTTGTTCGATACTCGTGGAACCACCGCCTGTTCCGTCTTTCAAAATTCCGTACAATTCTCCTTGCTTATTGATTTGCCAGTAAGCTTTGCTTGCCCGGCTTTTATCAACTATTTTATAATTGCCATCTCCCCGGTAAATGCGCTCATACCAAAATCCGGCATAAACATCTGTTTTTTCGATTTCCCGAAACCAGTTGGAAGTAATTGCTGCATTTCTTTCAATAAGCACTTTTTCGTGCAATTCACTATGTGTGCTGGTTGAATAAATGGTTGCCTCCCGGATACTTAGTTGTGCGGTTTTTTGAAGATTTATTTGAAAGTTATTTTGATTATTCGCTGAAAAACTCACATAAGCCGAGGTGGGCAAATAATCAAAAGATGCGGTGGCTGTTTTATTTTCGGGTTGAAATTTTTCTTTGAAAATACCGATACGAATACCCGATGCGAATGTAAAGCTGTCTTTTGTAATACCTTCTTCAATTGGCGCCATAAGCGGAATACTATCCGCATGAAAAACATATCCGCCCTTTTCAAATTCAGTTTTTGCTTTTGTCAGGTTACCTTCCAGTAGTGCCTCTCCCCAGCTACGGGTAGAGAGTTTATACTTTAACAAATCGACCAACGAAGCCGTTAACGTGGGGCCTTCGCCTTCAAAATAAAAAGTGCAGTTGCCTAAAATTAAACTTTTTGTCTCCCGGAAATGCGTCTCATCGGGTTGCTGGTCTTTTTGAGTCAGCGCATCCCACCCGGCCAATACTCGCCTTACGTTTGTATTTTTTGTTTTCAGATTAAGGTATATCCCTACAATACCCTGGTTTAATGAAGTTGAACCAACCTCGAATGAAAAATTACTATGGGCTTCAAGACGCTTTTCATCCATTTGTAACACCAGTTCATGCTGTTGTTCATTCCCGGCGTAATAGGTAAAAGAATAAGGAGGAATATCCATATCATTTACAACGGCTGTAATTTTTTGTAAAGCAGTTTGTGGTTCGGTTGCTTTTAGTACAATTCCGTTGGTTATGGCTGCCATTTTCTGAAAAGTACTTTCTTTAAAGGGCGAAGTATCTTTATTTACGTTTAGAATAATGGACGGAGGCCCGTTTTTATAGCTTGCTAAATCTTTTTCGTTAAACGAGTCTTCATTATCTCCATCTGTTGCAAAAACAATCAGGTCGTAACTGGTTTTAGAGGCTTTGAGCAACCAGGTAAACAATTCGGATGGGGTAGCCCATTTATCGACAATAGCCGCCGGATATTTGGCACGTATTTTTTCCTGCAAAGATGTGATAAATAAATCCATTTCTTCTGCGAAGAACTCTTTTGGCATACTAAAGGAGGAATCAAAGAGAATAAGGATTCTGGGAGTCTTCTGGTTCGATTCCATCAAGGCCTGAACTGGATTTCCGTTATCCGTGAAAATAAAGTCGTTTACAGACAAACCTTCCACCAACTTTCCACTTGCGTTGCTGGGATATACCTTTACCCGTACCAATGGATTATTTGCCGGGGTAGCTTTTATATCAACTTTAGTTACGGTTTTTAGAAGAGTGGCATTTGAAGGGAGCATAACCACTGGGTTTTGAGAATCCACATCGCTTTCAGGAAATGCTATTTTTTGTCCTTCCAGGGTAAACGAGGGGCCAATAACAGATTGCTGCTGCATGGTTTCCACAGAAGCATCAAAATCCTGAAAGGCCAAAGTAGGCGTAAATATCCTTAGGTTATGAAGGGGTGTAACTGCACTTTGCTCTAAACTTAGTCCGTTTAAACAGGAGAAACGAAGTTGATTCCCTACAAGGTCTCTTGCTTTCCAGGAGCCGGAGATTAATTCTATTTCTTTTTCAGGATGAATGGCCTCCCGATAGGTTATAGTAATATCCACCGTTTCTTCATTTAATCGAATGTTGTCGGCGGCGGCAATATTACCCTGATTTTTTAATTCTCCAAAGGGAACTTCCGGGTCAAACAAATGCGCATATTTTGTTACACCATCCATTTCAAATTCTACCGTTGGGGTACGGTAATTATCCCATCTAAAATCAAAACCGGGCATTTTCAACGATTCGTTTTCAGGGATAAGATTCCATAAAGTTTCTGCGAGGGCATTGGCTTTGGAAAAATCAGCATCAATTAACGGAATATCATTTTTTGCAGCAGAATCAGCCTGCATATCCTTTTCCCATTGATTCAATTGTTGTTCGGAGATTGCAACATCAAGTTTTCGTTGTATCGGGCGTAGGAAAAATGACTTTGCCTCTTCGGGTTGAATGTTGGTGCGCTCAAATACTACCTTGGCCGGAATTCCGGCCTGGTTATACATTTGGCACAACAACTCGGCTTTCTCCCGCGGAGTAGCCATGCCGTAACGCAATATTCCGGTAATTCCCCATTTAAAACCGGAACCTATATTTCCAAAGGCTCTGTCAGATGCCGGCATGAGAAAAATTTCGTCGCGTACAAAATGGAACATCGCTTCCGGGTTCTTTGCTTTTATCAACAGGGTTCTGCGTCCTTCCAAATAATCAGGACAGCTTTGTAACGCCAAAAGCATTTCTTCCCAAACCTTGTAGGGCGGAATACCAGTTCCCCTGAAATGCCTTGCTTCCTCTGAATGGCAACTGATAAAGGACAAAGGCATACCCGCAGCCATGGCGCTAAGCATGACGAGTTTTACAAATTCCCTTCTGGAACCATGAAGCTTAAGATTCTGGGTATTTTTATCCACCTTGGTCTTATTTGAAATCTTTTAATGCATCCAGATCAAATGCTTCCCAAAGTTCATCCGGAGTCATTTCACTTACCATATTGATATAAAATCTGTCCTTGTATAAAAACTCCAGTTCGGTATGGCTTCCTACATAATACTTGGCAAATGTTGGTATGCCGTTTCGCTCTTTCTTTATGTATTTTGTATCCTCTGTATTTTCGAAACTATTGTCATTCAATGCATCCAGAAAATAAGTGGCACTTCTGTAATTTTCTCCTGCCGCATCTGTAATGCCCAGTGTAATTTTTCGTCCGCCAAAATGGCCCGATATTGTTTGATTAACGATAACCGGTTCCTTGTCAAGTTTTAAATTATAGATTTGCTGCGGAAATGCTGCTTTGAGTTCTGCACTTGTCATCGGTTTTGTTTTCTGTAATTTTGATTGAAGCGATGTCTCGTCAGAGGAGGTTTGACGAGATGTATTGGCCTTTCCCTTATCGTTTGTGCATGCTGCAAATAAAGCGGCCAACACAAATATGTAAAATATTTTTTTCATGATTTGATATTTATAGGTTCTTAAACCATTCTAAATATTTGTTTCCTAAAATTGGTACGGGTTTTTCGCTTCCGTTTATGGCGTTTATAAGCCCTGTAATCCACATAAATAGCAAAACAAAAATGCCAAAAAGGTCAATAATCCATCCGAGTATAGGAACCATGCCAATTACTCCTAATGCCAGGCCGGTTAAGGCAAGTCCGACCGATTGCCGAATGTGATAGCGGGCAAATTCATTTTTCTTATCACTATTCAATATAAAAGCTATGATTAGCCCAATAATGGTGATGTAAGCAATAATTGCGGTGTTTTTACCTTCGTTAACAGCCACTGTTTTGTTTTCAATAGATTCCATAAATTTTTATTTAAGTTTTAAAAGATTGACGAGATGAATTTCTGTATGATATATGGATTGTAATAAGCTGTGCCACCAATGAGTATAAAGACGGTTAAAAATAGGATGGAAGTAATTAGCCCGTCTTTTCTGCCGGGTTGTAGAACGGCACGTTTATAATTATTGAAGTCATAAAAGACCTCAACAGCCTGTCCTTCTTTATATATTTTCCTCATGCTTTTAGCCCTTCGTTCCCACTCAATAGAATTGGTAAAGAAAATACGGGTGTGCTCGTAGGTTTTACCACCAACCATGTATTGGTATTTTAAAATGTAGGGCCGCTTTGTTATGGGCACTTCTAAAATCTTGCCCTTGACCTTGGGCCATGTTTTTGAACGAACAGAAAGATGTAAATTCCATAGCGACCAAGCCAATAAGGGGAGGGATACAACCAATAAAATAAGCCCGTTGATTTGCATCTGGCTGAGATTTGAAAACAAGCTGTCCATATTCATCGTAGTTATGTGCATCATTTACTGAAAAAATAGCAACTGTATTTTACTCCCTTTGCATTTTTAGTTCAGTTCTGATACTTATCTAATTTCACTAAATCTTCTTTGTGGAAATAGGTCCATAAGACGTTAGGAGCTTCAATGCCTCCCATCGAGAGTTTAAACCGATTTTTATATATAAACCCGATTGAGTTACGTTCTATTTCGGGTTGAAGGAAAGCTATCGTTTGGTACCCATCACGCTCTTTTTTAATGTATTTTGTTCCTTCAGGCTCTTTTAATTCCGAAGCATAAGATGTTTCAAAATTTTTGAGGATAGCGGAACCTTTTCTATATCCATCTTCTAATGTGTAAACCAGGCTGTGGTTGAAATCGTTGTTTTTAATGTAAGTGCCCCCTGCTGTTCCGTTAGACTTTAACAGGACCACATCAACATTAAATAACTTATAATCGCCCAGTTGTTTGGGAAAGAAATTTTCTACTTCGGCTTTTGTTAGTGCAGGAGCTTCTTTTGAAACGCTTTCAGATGTTTTTTGTATTGATGCCGTCTCGCCTTTCCCCGAATTTGTTTGTGCTTTATTATTGCAGCTAAAAAACACAAACACGGTGGATATTAGTATCGTTACTGAATGTTTCATTAAGAAAAGTATTTGGGGGTTACATAAATTTATAGTCTGACTTCCGAATGGTTTTGCTGACTTTTTCCAATCCTACGCACTCAATATGGGCATCCATTTTCTTTCTTTTCAGCCCTTTCATATCCATAGAAATCATCAGTACTTTATCATCTGCATTAAAATAATCTTTCAGTTGTATGGGAATGTTTGACTGTTTGGAGCTGTAGATGTCATTAAAGCTCACTTCCGCTTCATTGGTAAAATACATAACCAATTCCATCTCGTCATTGGTGGCTTTTACTCCTTTGCAGTAGTACCCGTTTATAGTTTTGGCAGGTAGCTGTTCAAACTGAAAACTTGCGGACTCGTCTTTTGCTTTCTCCAATTCCGGATCATCAGGCATGTGTGTTACCATTCCCATATTGTTTCCCTGCGAAGCCATAAACATTGCCGTTACTTTGTTTTTATTGTCCATTACAGTGAAAATGTCCTGCATGGCTATATTGGTAAAGCCAAAATAAGCAGCATCGGGTTGCAGGTAATAATCAAAAACAACCTCACCCGCTTTTGAGGCAATTTTCAAAGAATATTTCCAGGAGAATTTATATGAGTCTGCTACTAAATTGGGGTCTGCTTTTTCTTTACCTCCACTAAACGGATTGGCATTAAATATTTTATCCATCGAGTTCGATGTCTTCTCGGCAGCCTCATTGGCTGTTTTTTCCACCACAGTATTTTCCACCTTTTGTTTTACCCTGTCCCCTAATTTTTTTAGAAACTGAGCTTTCACATTTTGCATAAAAACAAAGCATATAATGGTTGTTGAACCCAACCTAAAGGTAGCCCTTCCCTCCAGTTTTGGAAATATCTTTTTCATAAAATAAATTGAGAATGCTTTCCATAAAATTTAAAATTTACATTATGAGAAAAAAAAATCTGAGAATGAAGATACAAGGTATTCTTCATCTCCCCAAGGGCAAAGTGTATTAAAGCAATTCGAAAAGCGATTAGTAGTAGCCCACCGTTCACCACAAACAGTTACCAGTTATTTGCGGAGTGTTGAGTTTTTAATGGATTTTTGCGGCGACGTACCTGTACATCTTGAAATCGACCAGGTTATTGATTTTTTGTATGATTTAAAAGATGAAAAGCAACGTAATTGGCGTACCATAAAGATTTATGTTGCCGGCTTACGCTGGTATTACCAACACATGCTGGACGATGTGGAAAAGGCCTCTTTAATACCATACCCGAAAGAGGAAAAGACATTGCCCCGGATCATAAGCAGGGAAGAGCTCACCAAACTGTTCAATGCCTGTACCAACCCCAAACACCGGGTAATGTTCCGGCTGATGTATTCATCCGGTCTGCGACGTTGCGAGTTGCTCCGCCTGACACCGGAAGATATCGATACCAAAGATGGGAAGTGCAGGGTACGGGTTTTAAACGGGAAAGGAAGAAAAGACCGTTATACTGTTCTTTCAGGGAAAGTACTGGAAGAGTTGCGGGAATATTACCTTTCCTGCCGTCCCGGGGTCTATCTTTTTAATGGCCGTATAAAAGGAGAACCCATGAGCCGTGAGGGACTACGCCACGCCCTGAATGCTGCCGTTAAAAAAGCAGGCATCGGTAAAGAAGTAAATATGCATGTATTACGACATTGTTTTGCCACACACAGCATTGAACATGGCATGAATATCAAAACCCTTCAATACCTGATGGGGCACAGTTCAGTACAGACCACTATGCTCTACCTGCACATTAGCGAGGTGCCTTTGGACCATGCTTTTAGCCCTATCGACAAATGGGAGGGGTAAGCCATACCCTGGGACAGGTTTTTGAGCGTTTCATCGATGCGTACAATCAACAATATCCATTGAACGACTACCAGCAGAAAGTGGTTGGTGACATACAACATTGCCGTACCGAAAAGATGGGCGGGCACTGGAATGTTTGTACCAATTGCGGCGAACTAAAAAAACACTACGATTCCTGCGGAAACCGTCATTGCCCCACCTGCCAGGGCATAAATAAAGAACGCTGGATACTGGAACGTACCTACGATTTGTTGCCGGTGAAATATTTTCATGTGGTATTTACGGTTCCCTCTGAGCTGCGGGGGTTGTTTCTGCAGAACAAAAAACGGCTTTACAACCTGTTGTTCCGTTGTGCATGGGAAACCATTGACGGGTTTGCCCGTGACCCGCGCCAGCAAATGATGGCCAAACCGGGGATGACAGCCATACTGCATACCTGGACACAGAAACTGTTGTACCATCCCCATGTGCACTGCATTGTCCCTGCCGGTGGAATCAACAGGCAGGGGCAATGGAAAACCAGTAAAGGCAACAGTGATTTTCTGTTTTATGTACCGGCAGTGGCCAATAAGTTCAGGGGCAAGTTCCTGTACCACCTGCATCGGTATTACAAGCGTGGTGAACTACGGGCAACAGGAAAACAGGCAGTATTGCTCAAACCCCGGGTGTGGCAGCAACTAAAAGACAAGCTTTACAAAACCAACTGGGTAGTCCATTGTAAAGAACCGTTCCGTGGGCCTGATACTGTAATTGAATACCTGGGAAGATACACTCATAAAATTGCCATCAGCAATTACAGGATAAAGAAAATAACCGAAACAACGGTAGGTTTTACTTACCTGGACCGAAATGACCACAACAAACAAAAGTATCTTGAATTGCCCGGGGTACAATTTATTCGCAGGTTTTTAAGCCACATTGTGCCAACCCGTTTTACCCGTATAAGGCATTATGGTTTTTTAGCTACCCGCGTAAAAACAGGCCTGCTAAAACAAATGCGTACAGAATTGAAACATCCCGACCCGGGAGTGAAACCAAAATTTACCGTACGCGAAGTAATTAAAATTGTCTACGGGCACGACATTAACGTGTGTCAATCCTGCAAAAAAGGAGTACTGCTGATGATTGAAAAATGGACAAAAGACCGCGCTTCGCCACCTCAGATGGCAGGGATGGATATGGCTGTGTAGCACAGCTGCAAAACTTATTGGAACGCAGGAACTGACCGGCTGCAACAGCCGGAATAAATTTGCTGTGTCCCAACATAAAAAAATAGAAGGTACCAGCACTAAAAAATCGATACTGAATTGAAACCGATATGAAAAACAGGCAAAATGAAACAGTTCTTTTTTAAGACATCACAAAAAAACAATCGAAAAATCAAACAATGCCCGAAAACAAAATAATTGAAACTACACAGCTCTGAACCCCCTTTAGGTTGGGTGCAACACTGGGACAATCACAGTAGAGTCCCCTGGATCATACATGTGATTGATCCCTTATTATTATAAATAAAGATTTCATTTTCATGTTATTTTATTTTTTTTATCCGATATTCGGATGTATTTATCTTAAATGAAATTTTGAGTTCATCATACATTGACAAACTTAACCGTCATTATTTTCAATAAAAACCCGCATTTAGTATTTGGCAGGTTTAACCTAGAATTTGGGATGCTTATTGGTGAGGTGCAGAATACTAAGTGAGGGCAGTTGAATTCTAACTTGTTGGGTAGTGGTTCGGATGAATTTGTATATTAGCGGATTACGCTAAGATTTAGGTGTAATAACTTTGTAGTTGCGATTCGTCTGACTAAAATTTGATTATAGAAAAAATGAAAAGGATAGCATTCATCGGTTTTTTCCTCCTTATAGGAATCCATACTTTATCTGCCCGGATAAAAACGGATGCTATTGTTTCCAAATTAGAATTAGTGGGACGCACTGATGTACAGGCTTTAAAAAGCAACAGGGAAGTATCTTTTGAAAATGTTTTAAAAAATACCGGATGGAAACCTTACGACTCAACCTTTATTGGAACCCCGGATACAACTATTTGGATTAGATTTCAACTTGAAAATACGACAGAAGATACGGTTAAGACTTACTTATTTTGTCTTTCGAACTACTCCGATATCTATTACCAAAATGCGCAAGCTTATGAGCATTTGAAAAACGGTAACATGAGGCCTTTAAAAGAGCGTTCTAACAAAAGGGAACATTACTTTACCGAGATTAAGCTCCTCCCATTGCAGCAATCCTGGTGTTACATAAAGTTGAGCTCTAATTATATAAATTATGATTGTCCGGTTTTGTATTCCAAGTCGAATTACCTTGAGTTTGTATATGACCTCCGGGGAAAAGCAAGCCCTTCGGTAGCTTTTATTTATACCTACTTAATTTCGTTGTGCTGCATTTTTAGTTTTGCTCTTGTATTCTATTTTCGATTGCGAAAAAGAATTTATTTCTACTATCTCGCATATTTATTTTTTCAGATTATATATGGCCTTTTGGTATTGAGATTTACACACGCAACAGTGGCAAATTTTGCTTTGTACGTACCGGAATTTTCGCATCTTATTTTTGAACCGGTGCAATTCGCTTTTATCGGATTTTATATTTTTTTTATCCTGAGTTTACTTGAGGTAAAAACATTTGACATAAAGCTGTCTAAGATATTGGTTGCCTTTGGTATTTTTTGTTTTGTATATGCTTTTTTGAGATTTGTTTTTGACTGTTTTTGGGGAGAATCAGAAATCAATGAGCTTATTTTTACCATCGTTCGGATGATTGTTATACCCCTTAATTTTGTACTGTTCTTTTGGATTATTTATAAGGCAAAACATCCGCTGCTGAAATATTTCATTTTTGGTCAGAGCTTGTTTTTTATTGGCTCTCTTCTGTCGTCGATTGTTTCTTATACTGAAGTTTTTTTAGTACCGGGCAGCATTTTTAATTTCCCGTATTCGCAAAATATCATATTTCAGGCGGGTCTTCTTGGGGAGGTATTCTGCTTTTCAATAGCGCTGGGCGAAAGTGTATTCCTTATTCAAAAAGAAAAAGATAATGCCAACCGGGAATTGATTGAGCAATTGCAACAGAACCAGAAATTGCAGGAAAATATGCGCATAGAGCTCGATAAACAGGTGAATGAAAAAACAAACGAACTGATAAAGCTCTATTCTGAAATTGAAAAACAAAAAGAAATTCAACTAAAGAAATCATTTTCTGAACGGCTCCGCAATATGGAAATGCTGGCCCTGCGCTCTCAAATGAATCCCCATTTCATTTTTAACAGTTTAAATGCATTAAAAAACCTGGTTATGATGTCGCGGGAAGAAGATGCCATTCAGTACTTGGATAATTTTTCTGTTTTGCTGCGCACAATATTGCAAAACAGCAGTAAAAATACGATTACAGTAGAGGAAGAACTTGAAATGCTTGAACTCTATCTTTCCATAGAAAAAAGCCGGTTGGGTGAAGATTTTGCGTATGCAATACATTGTAATTCCCGGGAAGAATTGTCGCAATATACCATACCACCATTGTTGCTCCAGCCTTTTGTGGAAAATGCCATTTGGCATGGACTTCAGCCCAGTGAGAAAACTGACAAAAAGCTCTCCGTTATTTTTGACACCGAACAACGACTACAAATAACGATTGAAGATAATGGCGTAGGACGAGTAGAAAGTGGAAAAGCGAAAAAGCTCCACAAATCTGCCGGAACAAATATTACCAAAGAGCGGTTATCTCTATATAATCATGTAAGCGACTCTAAAATGCATTTACGCATTTTAGACCTTGAAAACGAAGGAGTGTCAGCGGGTACCCGAATTATAATAATCTATAATGAATAGATTATGGCGAAGCTCATTATTATAGATGACGAAATGCACTGTGTGAACGTGCTAAACAATCTGGTAAAAAAGATGCACCCTGATTATGAAATTACCGGAATTTTTTGTAACCCGGTTGAAGGTTTGGCATACATTCAGAATAATCCACCTGACCTTTTATTTCTGGATATTGAAATGCCACACCTGAATGGTTTTGCTTTACTGGACAAACTTTTACCAATCGATTTCGATATTATTTTTACCACAGCCTACGATCAGTACGCCATTCGCGCTTTTCAGTACAGCGCCATCAATTATTTATTAAAACCCATTACCGAAAAAAGCATAGTACAGGCCTTATCTAACTGGGAGAAAAGACGAAAAAAAACCACTATTGAGCAATGGCAATTGTTCCAAAATAATTTGAACAGTGTTCCAAAGAATGTTTCTAAAATAGCGTTACCTACAGGAGTAGGATATCACATTGTTGAAATAAAAAACATAGTCCGTTGTGAATCAGATAATAATTATACTCATTTCTTTTTCGACGACGAAAACAAGCTTCTCATTTGCCGGACTTTGAAAGAAATAGAAGAAATGCTGGCCGTTTATGGATTTCTCCGGGTACATCAATCTCATTTAATCAATCCACAATTCGTTAAAGGCATCCTGAAACAGGATGGAGGAAGTATTGTAATGAAAGACGGTAAGGAAATTTCAGTCTCACGGCAAAAAAGAAAAGAAATGAATGGTATTTTGGAATCTATGTTACGGTTTAAATAACTGAAAAGCGTTTAAAGTGAGAAGTAGTTCAAATGCTTTTTTAATACAGGTTCATTAACAGCTACTTACAAAAAACAGATAAAAGAGTGATGATTTGGAGATGGAATGAAGGATGAATTCGATGATTTTCAAAGTACGACTTGAACTCACTTTTTGCCAGGTATCAAATTTTATTGAATATATTACAGTTCGGGCATTTAAATCAACAGCAAATAGACTTACAACAAATAAAGGTGGCGGCTTAATACAAAAAGAAAATCTGGCCAAAGTTATTTTGTTTTTGGACAGCCTCTTTGTGAACACAACAGGAGAAATGTCGAACTTTTTGGCAGAAGATTATGATGCTGTTTTGTCGCTAGTGGATATGTGTAATGTAAATAAAATCAGTGTTTTATGTGATTTTGTCATTTGCCTACTCCAAATTCACAGAAAAACCAGTTTCTTCAACTTTTCCAGTTCAGCAAATTGCGATTGACAATATTCTGCTCCCCATTTGTAAGCCCTTGGCCCCGCAATAAGATGTAAAGATGGATTTTGTCCATCAACGCAGTGACCATTTAAGTTTAAAACCAGGCAAATACTATTGTCTTTTCGGGGGGCGGCGATATATAAGTTCTTTTTTTTAATCGCTTATCCTCAATTTGGCTACAATTGTCCTCGATTTTACTACACAGAGAATATTTCTTCCTCATAACTTTACATTATTAATTAAAAATGAGAGTCATGAAAACAGAGAAAAACAAAGTTGCTTTTGTAACAGGGGCAAATACCGGAGTTGGATTTCAAATTGCTAAAGCGTTAGCCGGAAATAATTACACGGTTTATGTTAGTGCGAGAAATTTAGAAAAAGGAAAAAATGCAGCGACAGAGCTTGGCGAAAATGCCATCGCTATTGAATTGGATGTTACTAAGCAAGAAACAATAAGTGCTGCGGCAAAGGAGATTCAGGAAAAACATGGAAAACTGGATCTTTTGGTCAATAATGCAGGAATTTCTCATGTGGGAAAACCGGGTAGAACGGTAGAAGAAGTTGTGGCAGCGAATAAACCGAGTCTAGCGTCCATTGATGAAATGCGTACTGTTTGGGATACCAATGTTTTTGGCGTAGTGGCGGTAACTCAGGCATTTTTACCATTATTAAAAAATGCTCAGGCTCCGCGTATTGTAAATGTTTCAAGCGGTTTAGGATCACTCACTTTAGGCATGAATCCCAACAATCCTTACAGAACGTATTATGATGTGGTTTATGGAGCTTCAAAAGCTGCAATGAATGCCGTTACAGTTGCTTTTGCTATTGAACTGGAAAAGAGTAATATTAAAATAAATGCTGTGAGCCCTGGCTATACGGCAACGGCACTCAATAATTTTCAGGGTACCGATACGGTAGAAGAAGGATCAAAGGAACCCATTCGTGTCGCCTTGGATGAAAGTGGTGCAACCGGACAGTTTACAGGGCCCAATCAGGAACATTATCCATGGTAAATTGTTGTTAAAGAGCTCTGGCCTATGAGGTTTTCAAAACTTCATAGGTTTCAAATTTACAGCATGAAAAAAGATAAAGATCTTATTCGGTTTCGTACGATTACGGAAATTCATGATGCAGCTGGTTTACCCAAACCACAACATCCTTTGATTAGTATGACGCATTGTGGAGGTAATACCAACATTGATTTAAGCAACGGCCCTGTTTACGATGTGCTGAACTTTTACAAAATTGTGTTGATTACCGATCATCGGAAGGGAAGAATGAAGTATGGGCAGAGTCATTATGATTTTGACGAAGGAAGTTTGATGTTTTTGGCTCCCAATCAATTGGTGGGGGCTGTCGAAGGGGATTACTCTGCGAATACACGTGTTTTGTTGTTTCATCCTGATTTTCTACTGGGATTTCCATTGGCTCAAAAAATAAAGCAGTACCAATATTTTTCGTATTCAGTTAATGAAGCCCTGCACTTGTCTGACCAGGAAAGAGTAGTGATGCTGTCGTTATTCGAAATTATGAAAGAAGAGCTGAACAGCCGGATTGATGAGTTTAGCCAGGAAGTGGTGATAGCCCAATTGGAACTTTTATTGCATTATGCCAACCGGTTTTACAAGCGTCAATTTATAACCAGAAAAGCGGCAAATAATGATTTGTTACAAAAAACAGAAGCTATTCTGGGTGCTTATTTCAACAATCAACAAACATTGGAATATGGTATACCAACCGTACAATTCCTGGCCGATCAACTAAATATTTCTGCTGGTTATTTAAGTGATATGCTTCGCTCATTAATTGGGCAAAACGCTCAGCAATACATTCATTTCAAACTCATTGAAAGAGCAAAGGAACGTCTTTCCACAACCCAACTTTCCGTTAGCGAAATTGCCTACGAATTGGGTTTTGAGCATTCTCAATCGTTCAGTAAACTGTTTAAGTCGAAAACCAATCAAACACCACTGAAGTTCAGACAATCGTTTAATTAGATTTCCCGGTAGATTTATTATACGGTGAAAACTCAAAAGGCAGATCTTATATATCAGGCAATCGGGTTTCTAATTACTTAAATTGATTATATAGTCCTTACTAAAGAATTAGTTATAAAACCAGAGGTATGAACTCTGTGAAGATCAACTGGCCATGTGAACCCTAGAACGCAAAAATTCGAACCATTAAATGGAAGAATTAAGGCTTTTGGGAGACATCTTAGTTTTATAGAACTGTCTAATTTTTTAATAAGGGCTCCTTCTCCTATCAAAATCTGTATTAAATAAAGATGATTATACTTTTCTTGAATATTCTTGCTTTTAGCAGAACTCACAAAAGCCCCGTAATAACTATTTTAAGAGGCTTTTAAATTCACAATGAATCAAATACTACAAAGATTCGAATCACTTTATATCAAAACTAAAGCTTTTAGGTGAGTCTTAATTTCCTGATGGAAGAAATCAAAAGTAAATGTGTATCAGGTATTATCATCCTACTCATATTTCAGCTTACAATTTTTTGTAACAGTTCAATTTCCTTTTTTTTCAGTTCATATTATTCTATAACAGCTCATCAGTTTCTTGTTTCTGGCTGTACTTACAAGCAATAGTTTTGCCAGAAAAAAGATGAAGCAAATTGTATTCCTGTTGCTACTAATTAGTAATTATTGGTGCTTTGCTGCGGAAAAGTCAATTTGGAAAACTGCAAGAGAAACGGAGCAGTTAAAATTGCAGTATCGTTGGATTGATTCAACAGATACGCGAGAGGTACGTATTCTGTTCTCGGTGAAAGCAAATCACAATCAAATAATAAACTGCATAAGAGAGCCCGACTTGGCAAAACAATGGGCTATTGGGGTTAAAGATTACAAAGTTTATGCTCTGGCGCCAGACAGTTGGATATCTTATTGCTTATATAATATCCCCAGGCCATTCACTGCCCAGGATTTAATTACACGTTACGAGGTTGTAAAAGAACCACCTGGCGTGATGATTAGAATTACCGCTCAACCAGATTATTTAGACATGGTAGCGGGTGTTAATCGTCAGCAAAATTACTCCGGAAAGTGGATATTAAAGGAAACCCGGAACGGAATAACACCAATCCAGTTTTACTCCATTTCATTTACGAAGCCAATTTTTCCCCGTTTTGTTCAGGATCCAATTACGCAACGGATGTTAATCCGATCATTTGAAGAATTCATAAGATTATCAGAGAATGAAAAAGTTAAGAAATAGCTTACTGTTAGGGTTCAAAAAAATAGTAAAAATAAAAGACAGTCCTCAATCAATCGCAAAAGGATTTGCATTGGGGGCATTTATTGGCATGATGCCTATTCCCGGGTTTCAAATGCTTGTTTCGCTTGGAATTGCTACGCTTCTAAAAATCAATAAAAAATCGGCATGTATAGCTGTTTTTAATACCAACATAGTAACAGGTGCTTTTGTGTTTGCGTTCAATTTCTGGTTAGGGAAGAAGGTGTTAGGCATTCAAAATGATTTTCAAGTGCCTGAAAAAATCAGTTTCAACTTCATTCGGAACATTTTTACTGCCGGGCTTGATGTTTTCGCGGCATTAACAGTCGGAGGATTTATTACCGGAACCGTTACTGCTCTGGCCGCCTATCAGGGAATTACAGTTTACCTGAATAATCATAAAAAGATATAAAATGAAGATCAGTCAATACACTGTAATAACAGGAGCCAGTATGGGGTTAGGAAAAGCGTTGTGTATAGAGTGTGCCAAGAGAGGATTTAACTTGATATTGATTGCGCTACCCAATGAAAAGTTGAAAGAAACTGCGGCTGAGATAAAGCAAAGCTACAATGTTGCTATCGAAATATTTGAAGTCAACCTAACAAATTCTGCAAAACTGGAGTGGGTTACAGAAATGATTAATAAAAAATTTAGTGTAAACATGCTCATTAACAACGCAGGAATAGGAGGAAGCAATGAGTTCCAGAAGATAACATCGAATTATTTAGACCAGATAATCTTGCTCAACATTCGTGCTATGGTTATGCTTACACACCGATTGTTACCCAACATAAGAAAAGTTAAGGAAGCCTATATTCTGAATATTGCCAGTATGGCTGCTTTTAGTCCAATGCCCTACAAAACTATTTATCCTGCATCAAAAGCTTTTGTTTATTCCTTTTCCAGAGGCTTGCAAACCGAGCTGGCCGGAAGCGGCATTACAGTTAGTGTAGCACACCCGGGAGGAATGGCAACCAACAGTGATGTTGCAAAGCGAATAAACAGACATAATAAATTGATAAAATCTACTATTTTGTCGCCCGAAAAAACGGCCGCCATTTGTATCAGGCAACTGCTAAAAAAAGATACCCTGATTATTCCCGGATTAATGAACAAGATTAGCTACGTTTATCTGAAATGTTGCCCGGTATGGTTGCAGTTAATTATTTTCAGGTATTCGTTACGCAAAGAATTAAACCTGAAACATCCAGTTTATGCCTGATTTGAAAAAAGTTTTAGTCACCGGGGGAAATGGATTGTTAGGTTCCAACATTGTTCGCGAGCTTGTTGCCAGGGGGTATTCTCCGGTCCTGCTTCTCCGCAAAGGATGTAACCGTCTGGCATTGCGAGGTATTAAATTTGATATTATTGAGGGAGAGCTCCAGAATTCTTCTGATTTAGAGGAAGCGATAAAAAAATGTAACTATGTAATTCATTGTGCAGCAAAAACCGGGCAAAAAGGAGAATTAAAAGACTATATACCGGTTAACACAGAACCGGTAAAAGTACTTGCCGCTTTGTGCCAGAAATACGCGATTAAAAAATTCATCTACATTAGCACGGCTAATTGTTTTACCAATGGAAATATCGAAGAGCCGGGAACTGAGTCATCCGAATTTATGCCATGGTTAAAAAAATCGGGCTATGCTTACAGTAAATATCTTGCCCAGAAATTTTTGTTGAATGAGTTCCGTGCTAACAATTTTCCTTTAGTAATACTGGCCCCAACTTATCTTATTGGCCCTGGCGATGCAAAAATATCAAGTGGTAAACTACTACTGTATGGGATTAACAAACGAATTATTTTTTATCCACCAGGAGGGAAAAGTTTTGTTGATGTGGAATATGCAGCCGAGGCAAGTGTTAATGCTCTGGAATATGGAAAGAATGGTCATTGCTATTTGTTGTCTGGTGAAAACTTAACCTACAAAGAGTATTTCAATATTGTAAAACATAACTATAATCCGCAAGCAATTTTATTTAAATTGCCAAATTGCATTATAAAACCTATTGCATTTATTTTTTATGCTATTCAATCGCTTTTTAAAACGGATATCATTTTAAACAAGATAAACTGGAAGTTGATAAGCCTGGACAATTATTTCTCAAACCAAAAAGCAAAAAAGGAGTTAAAAATGAAAGATACCAACACAAAAAATGCCTTACACAAGTCATATATATGGTTTGCGGAATATAATTATATTCAAAATGGGAACAGGTAAACAAACATTACGTTTTATTCTCCGTTTTCTGGTCGTATTAGTCATTCAGCTTGCAATTAAAGGGTTCGATGATACTTTCGGAGGCTTCCTTAACATTACATTTCGGGGACAGGTAATTGGTTGGACTTTTGTTGTGCTATGGATGCTTACATGGTATGGAAGCGAGTTTTTATATCGTAGGCTCACAAATATCAATTTTTTGTATAAACTTCCGGTATTTGTCATCTTTGGACTAATTGCATCTTTTATCTCGAATATTACTTATAAATACAGTGATATTTATTTCTTCCAAAACGGCAGGTTGTGGAAAAATATTTCTGATTTTAACCCATCCCTTATTTTTGGATTACTTGTTATATACATGCTTATTTATTTGTCGAATGAGTATATTCAAAATAGACTGGAGATAAACGAAGCTGAGTTGCGATCCGAGCAATTGGAAAAAGAGAATTTGCTGGCGCAGTACCAATCGTTAAAACATCAAATTGAACCCCATTTCCTGTTTAACAGTTTAAGTGTGCTTTCATCCATTATTCACGACGATGTTAACCTTGCCGATAAATTCATTATAAGGTTGTCAAAAACCTTGCGTTATATTATTGAAAAGAACGAGTTTTCGCTGGTAACTTTAAGCGAAGAATTGCAGGTTGTTAATGATTATTTTTTCCTGTTAAAAACACGTTTTGGCAGCGCCTTGCAATTAAACACACAGTTAAACGGGCTATCTCCTGATGAGATTTATATTCCTCCGGCAACAATCCAAATGCTGCTGGAGAATGCAGTTAAGCATAATAAGTTTTCAGATACTAATCCGCTCAGAATACAGATTCTTCTGAGCAATGATAAAATTCTTGTCTCAAATAATATTGATAAGCGAAATATTGCAGAAGATTCCACTAAAATTGGCTTGAAAAATATCGATAGACGTTACGAATTAATTTCAGGAGAAAAAATTAAGATTACAGAAAATGAGGAAAGTTTTAACGTCGGCCTTCCGATACTAAATAAATCAGATTATGAAAATTTTAATCATTGAGGATGAAAAACATACTGCCAACCGTTTGGTTGGCTTGCTTAAGAACTATAGAAACGATATTGAGATACTGGATGCGCTGGGGTCTGTAAAATCTGCCACTGGTTGGTTTTCTTCTCACCGTCAACCTGATCTAATTTTTCAGGATATTGAATTAAGCGATGGACAATGTTTTGAAATTTATCAGCAGATTAAAATAGAATCACCTGTGATTTTCACAACTGCTTATCAACAATACGCCCTCAAGGCTTTTGATTTGAACAGCATTGACTATCTGGTAAAACCCTACGACCAAAAAGATATTAAGCGGGTGATGGACAAATTTGAAAAGTATGGAAGTTTATTTCAGGCCAACGAGGTAAGCATGATGAGAGCTTTATTGGCAAACCATGAAACAATATGGCGAGAACGGTTACTGGTTCGTGTAGGCGATACATTCAAGAGCCTCAATGTTTCCGAAGTTGCTTATTTCCAGTCGGAAGACGGATTGAGTTTTGCCATTGCTTCCGACCCAAAAAGATATCCGCTGGATCAAACGCTAAACGAGCTGGAACGGATTTTAAATCCAACAGATTTTTTCAGGGTGAACAGAAATTGCATAGTCAGTCATACATGTATAATAAAAGTTTCATCGTGGTTTAATAGCCGGTTAAAATTAGTGTTACAGCCAAATTCTGCAGAAGAAATTGTTGTGAGCCGCGAACGGGTAAAAGAGTTTAAAAAGTGGTTAGGGGGATAAGTTCCGTCCCTTTCATGAAATGAATGAAGCATGGTTTTGGTGGGGCAAAAAAGAACGTTTTGTTGAATTGTGGCGAACGATGTAAACTACATTGTTAACAATCTGTTTTGGTGTTGGTCTCCTGATATAGGGTCGGGAAATATAGCAGCTTATTATCTAGGTGATAAATATGTTGATGTTTTGGGCTTAGATGCATACACGCCGGATCTGCCCGGGAAAGCACAAAAAGTTTACAATGAAATACTGAAGTATAACCAACCATTTGGCTTTACTGAGTACAGTTATGAAGCCGGAGGTGAGTTCTATAAGAAGATTAATTTTGATTACAGTATTTCCTTGAAATGGATAGACGAAAATTTCCCGGAAACTACTTTTTTTTGCCTGGCGTGATAACAAAGGAATGGTTGGCAAACCCCGGGCGTACGAAAACTATTAAATGCTCCGGTCATTCTAAATCAGGATGAATTGAAAAGGCGTAAAACAAGTTCCAGATAGGTGTGACAAATTAAATAACCGACAATTCAATCTTTTTTACAACTTGGTATTCTCCATCTTTATTCAATAAGTTCAGGTATTCCGAAGGCGACATTCCCATATAATGCTTAAACTCTTTAATAAAATGCGATTGGTCGAAATAACCTGAATCCACAACTACGTCTGTTAGTCGTTCCGGCGAATTTATCAGTGCTTTAACTGCTTTTCTGAATTTAATCAGGCGTTCGAATTTTTTGGCAGTAATTCCTAATATTTTGCTGAAATTTCGGTTTAGTGTAGTATAGTTGGTTTTTGTTAAGTTGCAAAATGTCTGAATGTCAGATAAGTCTTCATTTGCTTTCAAAAATGTATAAAATTCCTTCACAAGCTTGGTTTCTTTTTCTCGATTCGCACTGTAGGTATGATTAAGAAGTTGATAGGTAGCTTTAATTGTTGCGTTATCACCAGAAGCTGTTTTTATTCCCTCAATTAAATTCTCGTGGGCAGAATTTGCATAGGCAATATTTTTATTGATTAAATCTTTTCCTATTAGTGGCACAAAAGGATAAAGTCCGTTGCCGTATAAACGAACTCCCAGGGCTTTTATGCCGGGAGGAAGCCCCAGGTAAACAGGTTTCAGCATAATTCCTTCCAAACGGCTTTCTGTTATAAAATTTCCATTATGAAAATACCCCTTATTATTTAGTAAGAAAATCCAGTCGATAAACTGGTTAGGCGGAATAACAATATTTACTTCTTCTGCAAACGTTTCAACAAACCAGAATGATTCTATACAACCTGTAAACTGCTCGGGTTTATAGTTTCGAAATGATAAATTTTGGGTTTCTATTTCAGTTGAAAGTTCTTTCATCCTTTCTGTATTTCAATTTTAAAGTAAACAATTATTTAACGGAAAAAGACGGCTTTGTTTTTACTGAACTGCAATAATCTTTTAACCTGTTGTATTATGTGTCTGACTTGTATTTATTGAAAGATGAATGGTTACGAACACAACTTAAACAGGCCTTATCCGATGCCTGCAATTTGTTGGCGTTTAAAATTTACAATGAAGCTATTTGAGGAGGATGTATTTTTGCAATAATATGACGGACATTTAAACGAGATTAAAAAGGAAACAGGAAACATGAAATACGATAAAACAATTGCCGCAATATTCGCTGTGTTAACGATTATTTTCATCATACTGGCTATGAACAGCCAGTCGTTTTTCAATTGGGTTTTCGAGCGTCATCACAATCAGTTGAGTTGGTACATTCGGCCGCTGTTTTTAATTCCGTTTTGTTATTTCTCCTATAAACGTAGCTGGACTGGTGTAATGGCAACCATTTTTGCACTATTCACCAGCATGTTCTGGTTCAACAAGCCAGAAGTTGTTAATGAGCAGGTCGTTGGGTTTCTGAAATACGAAAAGGAATGGCTAAGCAAATCCTGGGAGACCGGCGATGTATTGCTGGCATTAACAGTTCCATTTTCTTTTTTTCTGTTGGCTTTAGCTTTTTGGAAGAGAAGTTTATGGATGGGGCTGGCGGTTGTAATTCTAATGGCAACCGGAAAAATATTTTGGAGCATTCAAAGTGCCGGCGAGTCAGGAAAATCAATTATCATTCCTGCGGTATTGGGATTAGCCCTTTGCTTTGGACTGATTTTATTGGGATTTAAACGTTTAGAAAAGAAAAAATAACCCTTGCAAACTGAATAACAATGAAATTCAGAATACTTTTTATCCTCCTCGCATTCGTCAGTTCTTTTGCAATTGCCCAAACTCAGGTGCCAAATGGCGACTTTGAAAGCTGGACACTTCATGAAGAAGGAATAGCTGGCGGCGGCGACTACTGGTTGCCCGATAGCGGTTGGAATGAAAACATATCCAATTCCGCAATGAGATTCTATAACGGTACAGGTTATTTTTGTCGGTACGAAGAAAGTGACGCTAATGGATTTGCAATGAAATTGAGAACTATCGGAATTAACGGATTTAACCGGTTCCGATGCGATGAGGTGCCTCAAAAACTCAAAGGACGTTACAAATTCACGGATACTGGCTGCGATGATTTTACCATCTATGCCTATGCTGTGAATCGTGCAGATACTCTGGAACTTGGAGAACTCTATTTAGGAACAGTACACACTTCGGCAAAAAGCTTTACAGCCTCAATCACCGAATCTTTTCAGGATTTTGAAATTGACCTTGCCGATTTCAAAGATGTGGATATCGATTACTTTGTTATAATGTTTAAGACATATGTAAATGGCTCGTGTATAGAATCTTCGCCAATAGGTGATATTCAAAAAAGCGATCCGAATAGCTATGCTGTTATCGATGATTTAGAGTTGGTATATGATACCCCAACTTCGGTTGACGACGAATTTACTGAAAAAGATGTTATTGCATTCCCAAATCCAACCACTGGGCTAATTAATCTAAAAATTAGTAAAATTGGAGCAGATGCCAATATTCAGCTATTTGATCTTGTTGGAAACAAGCTTTTGGAGAAACCGGCAGAGAGCGATGTGGAACAAATAGATTTAAAAAACTTTTCTTCGGGAATTTATTTTCTGCATATTACGAAGGATATGAAAAAGAAGACAACCAAAATAATTAAACAATAGGGTAAACCACAGTCTTTTAAATTAATATGAGAATCAAAAAACATACTATTAAAGACACTAATATTGCCGAATTAATTTCAGATGACATTATAATTCAGAAAAATGAAGATGGTTTTGATTTGTTGGGAAACTTATACTATCAGGGCTTTGACAAAGTAATCATTCACGAAAAAAACATAACACCCGTTTTTTTCGATTTAAAGAATAAAATGGCAGGAGAAATACTTCAAAAATTCTCCAATTACCGGGTAAAGCTTGCAATCGTTGGAGATTTCTCAAAGTACACAAAAGAAAGCTTAAAGAACTTTATTTACGAAAGTAATAATGGGAAACAAATTAATTTTGTTTCTTCTGTAGCAGACGCTTTAAATGCATTGACAAACTAATGGGTATTATTTTCGATAGCAACGAAATGAGAAAAAAGCTAGTCAAAAAGTTTGCCCAAGCGAAAGTTGAAACGATAAAAAATTGCGAACACATTTCCTGGAAACATAACCGAAATGAATTTGAAACAATTCTGAACCGTTTTTACCAGATAAACAGAGCTTGAAATTTAATTAAAAAACTGACAATATTATGTTCTGTTTTTTTGTTTGTTATGGATAATTTAAATGTTAAATATCATGAAAAAGATTTTATTTCTAATCCTGATGACTTTCGTCCTATTTCAGGGATATTCACAAAATTCAAGCTTTGGATTTGGAGCAGGAGTAAATTATACCAACCTGATGTTAAACAATGTTCCCGGAGGCGACACCGATTTCAAAGTTGGCATGCAGTTTAATGCCATCTTTAAATCTCAGCTAAATAACAGGCTGTGGCTTAGGCTCGAACCGGGTTTTGCGCAAAGAGGTACTGAATTGAGTTATTCTAATTATTCCTATACAAAAATTAATCTGAACTATCTTGTTTTACCCGTTGCTTTTGAATTTTTGCCGATTGAAAAGTTTTCCGTTTTATTTGGCCCCGAATTTTCTTATCGATTAACCGCGAAAGCAATAGATAATAACATTCCAGATGCAGAAGCTTTTTTTGATAATAAATTTGATTTAGGTGTTATTGCAGGAGTTTCATATCAGCTCATCGATAATCTGGCGCTTGAATTAAAGTATAACAGGGGATTTATTTCAACGATAAAAGATTTAACGCTCACCAATGAATACGGTAACAGCGAAGGGGAAGCAAAGCTTTGTAACCAGGGAATCACTTTCTCGGTGGTCTATATTTTAAAAAGGAAGTAGAAATAGTCAAAGGTCAAAAACTCAAAATATGGAGAATAATTCACAACATACCGGCAATATTGAGTTTGAATATGTCAACAATATTCCAATTGCTTTTTGCCGGCCATACAAGTATAAAAGCAATAATTCCACAGCAGTTTGGCTTCCTTATCTTGGTGGGGACAAAGAAACCGGTGCGAACGAATTACAAAAGCTGGCTTCACATGGTTATTTTGCTATAAGCATCGATCCATGGTTACACGGAGAGAGAAGTGGTGATTTGCAAGAAGATGTAAGAGCGCTTGTGTTTCAGGAATTCAGAAAACACATGTGGCAGATTTTAGGCATTACAACCTTGGATGTTTTCCGGGTTATTGACTGGGCTATTGATACGTTCAAACTCAATAGAAATGTTGTAGCGGGCGGGTTATCAATGGGGGGAGATATTGCTATTGCTCTTGCCGGAATTGATGCGAGGGTAAGCAGAGTAGCCGCAGTTGCTGCAACTCCCAACTGGGAAAGGCCGGGAATGACAGACGTAATGGATGCAACGAAGATTATAAATCAAGGCGATTCAACAAATTTTGGCAAATGGCTTTATAACAGACTAAATCCAATAACAAACCTTAATTCTTTTGGCAGACCATTGCAGTTGCATGTTGAACTAGGGGAGTTAGATACTCACATAAATCCGCAATGGATGCTTGATTTTAAAAACGGTTTAAGTACCGATTATGCAAATGCGGAATGCAATATTGAAATTGTAATTAATAACGGGTTTAATCATATATCATTACTACAGAACCCAAAAGTTATTGACAAGGCGATTCATTTTTTGATTGGTGAAAAGTAAAATAATTTATGTAGTAGCTTTCCTATCAGTAAAAAGCGTATTATACATTATGTGTTTAAAATTTACAATGCAACAATTTCTATAGTATATATTTTTGCCAACCAGAAACACAGAATAGTACAATCAAATAAATACAATGTTTAGAATAAAAATTAGTTGGGCTTTTGTTGCCTTAAGCCTGCTTTGGGCCTGTAACAAAGAAGATGATGATTTGGAAACAGCACCTGTTTCAATCAACGAAGATGTTTGGCAGCTTGCCTCAGAAGTGAAAAACAGCCAGGAAACGAGTTATCCGCTTACAGTAAAAGGAGATTTCGATAACGACGGAACAGAAGAAACCCTTTCACGAAACGACTTCTATGTTTTTGAGGATAAATGGGCTTTCCGTGCTTATTCATATACTGTAATAACCGATGAAGGAGATGATGTAATTACACTATCAAGTCGTGCTGAACATCTTTTTGCCGGCGCTGCATCGCCCTATACGCAAAACGAGGACAGTATCTTCATTTTTCTGAAAGATTATGCCATAATTCAAAGTGAATCTGAATTGAAATTGAAGTCCGACAACCATGAACTTGTATTTACGAAAGCGCAAACCATTGAGCGCAACAAGGTAAAAAATGCTCCTTTAGAGCCGGAAAACAATGGCGATTTAGCCGCTAAAACATGGCGCATGAAACATGAAACCGGTTTTGAGTCAAAGCCCAATATTTATTACCCCGTGGAAAAAACCGGCGATTTTGACGACGATGGAACTGATGAAACCATCGAAAGAGACGATTATTATGTTTTTGATATTCCCTGGTGTTATACCGCTTATATCTCAACAGTTATTGAAGATGAGGGAAGTGATACATCGAGCCTGCCAGGTAACAATGGTGTTTTACAAATCAAGCATATCAACTATTTCATTTTTAACGAGGCAAGAGACAGTATGTATTTCAATGGGAATGGCTACGCTTATTTCAACGACGGAGAAAATATAATACTTCGTCGAGGCAACTACGAAGCAATGTTTGAACACGTTCCGGATATTGCGCCCATTGATGTGAGTTCTCTTTACGACGAAGATGGAGACATTTGGTAGTCAATTATATAATTCAGTTCTGTTGAAATTGAAGCCAGATGTTACAAAATTTTCATAAACAAAACCCTTTCATGAAAGAATTAAAATCAATATTTCTATTCTTAGTAATAATTCAATCGCATGTTTTTGCCGAAGAGAAAACAGACACAGTAAAAATCAGTCCTTTTGTAAAAAAAGAAGTTGTTCGGCAAAGTATATTGCCTCTTTCGCTAATGGTAGCAGGAGGTGTAATTAGTGGAAGTCATTTTGAAAAGAGCATAAAAAAGAAACTTCGTGATGGAGAGGGGGTGATTGATTATTCTATTCCTGTTGACGATTTAATACAATATGTGCCAATTGCCGAACTATATATTGCTGATGCTTTGGGGGTGAAAGCCAAAAACCATTGGTTTGATCAAACAAAGTATTTAATTATTTCAAATGTAATTACAGCTGCACTCACACACGGTGCAAAGTTTGCAATTAATAAAGAACGCCCCAATGGAGCAGACCATTCCTTTCCTTCCGGGCATTCTTCGTTTTCATTTACCAATGCAACGGCTTTGTATGAGGAGTTTCATGACACTGCCCCTGGGTTTTCTTACAGTGGATATGTTTTAACCTCGATGGTTGGTTCACTTCGTGTAGTTAATAATAAGCATTGGTTTTCAGATGTTTTGGCTGGCGCCGGACTGGGAATATTAGTTACCCGAATGGTTTATTATTTTGAGCCATTAAAGAATTGGAATCCATGCAAGAGAATGGAAAACGTAACATTTGTTCCTTCAATAGATTCTTCCGGAGGATCATTTACTTTTGTCTACAGATTCTAGAAGCAATAAGGAAAGTATTAGTTTTATCCTACTTGAAAGTTCTGTATGGCATTTTAAGTAGATTAAAAAATTAATCGTTTTAGTTGTTCAAAATTACTTGGTTCTCAGGTTTATTCAATTATGGTCTGCTCCACTGATGTCGCGAATCTGGCATGTGGTTAGCATGGAACAGTATGTAAACCCAATTGCCGGAAAGCTGATATTGGAGGAAGATACCCGCAAAATAACCAGTGCTGCATACATATTTGATAAGTTACAAATGAGTGGAAAAATGAAACCATGTAATTCGTTGGAGGTAGCTCATTTGTACATGTACTCAATCAGGGTACAACACCTGGACTACGGCTTGAGAATAATACACGGAAAAGATTCAGAAGGAGCCAAACAAATGATGTACTGCACCTGTAATTTGATTTATTCAATTTACGAAGGATATGTAAATGTAACTCTGTCTGCATAATTTCTCTTTTTCAAATTAAATTATTCTTTCTTTCACATCCAATTCGTAAAAGCTTTTTGAGGTAGATTTCAGGTTCAGTCAAGGGCGGCGAGGAACGAAGCCGTTTATATACCCTTGACCATATGGAAGGGCGACTTTTTCCCATTGGCTTTAGCCCCCCTAATCGTCTTTCCATCAATAGGGATTACTTCGCCATTGGTTAATTTCACCAAGTGGCGCACCCAATCCCATAAAACAAGCCTCAAATTGCTCTTTGTCAGTGGAATAGAACACCCGGTTAAAGGTATCATCTGATGGAATACCATTGGGTAAAACGAGAAACGAACGCAAAAAATCTTCTTTTGCTTTGGCATAGGTCTCCATATTTTTCCACGTATCTGCCGCACAAATAACGGAAACTATTCCGATAAGGAGGATGTCCTCCAATTTATGAAGCTTGTTTATATCGCTTCAGGGATCGTCTATCCGGCTAAAAATAGACCTTAACTTATTTGTCGTTTTCAGTGCGATCAACTTATTGACTATTAGATCAATATACGAATTCCAATATTAAAAAACAACAAATAATATACTGAATGTCAATTACATGGATAAAAAAAACAAGTAATCTTGATGCTAAAGTGTGAGTTTGCCCTGATATTTAGTACTTATTTCTTTGCTAGCCCATTATAAATTATTATTATTATATCGGATAATTTTAAATACACCTGGTGTGTGGACGATTTATTGTAAATAGCAAATTTGAAAATTTGCTTACATGTTGACGGTTAATTAATAATATAGCTTAAGACCAAACCAATCGATGGAAAACTTACAGGGAAAGATTGTGTTTTTTTTGTTCTTTATCTGCCTCTTTTTTTATGGGTATGCAAACAAAGAGGGAAAAGATGTAGAGTTACCTTTACTTTCAGAATTAAATAATCCGAAAGTGATAGGGGATTTTGTAAAATATGTAGAAGATAATCCCGGCAAACTAGACTCTAAAGTAATATTCAGCTATGCAGAAAAGGCAGTGGCTGTGTCCGATTCTTTAGGGTATAATAAGGAGATTCTAAGGTCGGTTTATGATATGAGCGAGTATGTATTAGTACAAGACGATTGGCGAAATACTTCAACTATTTTAGACCTGGTAATTAAAAGAGCAGAGCGAAATAAGGATAAAGAATTAAAAGCGCAGTGTATCGTAAGGAGAGGTAGTGTTTGCCTACAAAAAGATCAAGCTGATTCGGCTATGGTTTTTTTTCAACTTGCAGAAAAGATAATCGGGAAGGGTAATCGTAAGATATTAGCAAATATTTGGTTACAAAAAGCAACAGTCTTCTATCATAATGGAGATTATAATACATCGGTTGAGTTGCAGTTGAAGGCAGCAAAGTATTATGAGGAGGAAGGCCTGTTAGGAAATCTGGCAATTACTTATGGTAATATCGCTGAAAATTTCAGTACTTTGGAAAAAGAAAAACAGGCTATTTTTTATACTGAAAAAGCAATTGAAATAAATAAGGAGAACAGATATTTATATGTTCTCTCGCATAATTATGCAAGCATAGGCACTTATTATAAAAGATTAGATTCATTAGAAATAGCCAAACAGTACTATGATAAATCTTTGGAATTATGCAGAGAGCTGGACAGACCCGGTGGGATTGTGCAAAACCTGATTAATATAGCTATTTATTATATGTTGAAGAATGAATTTGAATTATCCCGGCAAACTTTTGAAGAGAGTTTGCAGATGTCGGAGGCACTTAACATGCAGTATGCAATTATGATATGCAATACTAATCTGGCAATTATAGATACACAAGAGAAGGATTATAAAAAAGCACTGAAGCACAATCAAACCGCATTTGATATTGCCCATAAATTGAATGACAAAAATACATTATACCAAATACATAGAATGCAGGCATATGTGGATTCAGCTATGGGGAATTACGAAGGGGCTTACAATCACTATAAAGCTTTTTATACATTGAAAGATAGTATTATGGGCGAAAGAACGCAAAACCATATTTTGGAGCTGGAGAAAAAATATCAAACAGAAATGAAGGAGAGAGAGATAATAGTTCTCTCTCAGAAAGACCTCAGAAAAAAGTATATAATTTCTGTTTTGGCAGGTATTTTATTGCTGTTAATGTTCTTTTTTCAGTTGATTAGGAGAAAGCGTGATCTCGTCATTCGCGAAAAACAGCAAGCACTTGAGCGAAACAAACACCTGGAAGAAACCATCGAATTAAAAAACAGGGAAGTTCTTGGGTTGGCATCTCAGTTTGTGAAAATAAAGGATAGTATGGCTGACACCATTGAAAAGGTAAACCGTATCATTGAGAATGATTTAAATAGTAAAGTTGTATTGGTGAAGAAGGTAAATAGTTTGTTAAGTAAAAGTTTACAACCTCCTGATTTGGATGCACAGTTTAATCAAAAATTGAGTGAAGCGAACCAGGATTATTATAATAGGTTATTGAAACACTGCCCTGATTTATCTCCTGCAGAGCTTAAGGTCTGCGCTTTATTACGAAGTAATCTTTCTACGAAGGAAATTGCGCAGGTTTGCAACAGAAGCACTCGTACCATTGATTTTACCAGAAATAATATCCGGAAAAAATTGAATATTCATCCTTCGGAAAATCTGTCAATTTATTTATCGAATCTATCGTAATTGTGTCCTGTTGGTAGAATATGGCAGATTTATGTCTCTGTTTTTATCTCGTTATTGCTTTGAATAGAACTAAGACGCAAATAGCAACATGCAAAATGAAATTTTGAAAATGTGCAAGTTGTGTTGTTCAATGTCATTCAAATATTCTCCTTTTTATAGGAATTATATATAGTCAGTGTTCAGAATCAACTTGGTGAAATGAATATGCACTGAAAGGTTCTATTTTAATAAGATCCGACAATGGAAAAGGTATAATGATGATTTTCTGCTTTTTTCGAGTTATGTTAATTACGCAAAATAAGGAGTGAAGTATTTTTGTATATTCATTTCTCTCTTTCCTATCATATCTTTTTTTTGAAGATAATATTAGGAAATAATTACTGTACGTAATTTATGAGCGGTCGAAAATTGAGGATGAATATTTTCATGAAATTATAAAAATATGTGCTATCCTATGATTTATCCTTTATAAGCATTGTTTCCGGATTTTTTTCAAGCTATTAATGAATGGTCATTAGTATATATTTAGTTGGAAAGTATACACAAAAAGAAAGTGTCGGTTTTAAGGGAATAAGTTTATTGTATGCGTTCTTGGAACTTGATATATTGTGTTTAAGTAGTCCGCGGGTTTTGTATTACATAATAAGTATTAAGAATAATATAATATCGCATTTCGTAGGTTCAATGTAATAAATTAGCTATATTTATCTCATTATGAGATATGTATCGCTTAGAACAGAGGAGATAGAAGCACTCGAAAAGCTTCAAAAGAACAGTACTGACAATACGGTCAGGAAACGCAGCCATTGTCTGCTTTTGTCCCATCAAAGACGAACGATCACTGACCTTTCGAGCATTTTTGATGTAAACAGAAGAACTATCGAACGTTGGCTTGACAACTGGGCAAAAAACGGTCTCGACTCTCTTCCCATCCAACCCGGCCGAGGGGTCAAGACCCGGCTAAAAGGCCTTGAGTCGGTAATTGAGGAGCAATTAAAACAACACAATCGTAACTTAAAAAATGTATTGGCCTATCTTGAGGGACAGCACAATATCGTAATCTGCAAAAAGACTTTGCAGAATTTTTTAAAAGATGCTGGGCTATATCTGGAAGAGGGCCCGGCTGTCGCTAAAAAGCAAACGCAACCTCAATGACTTTGAAATTAAACAGCAACAAATAGAAAGCCTTAAAGAATTGGAAGATAGCGGTTACATAGATCTTTATTTTGGAGATGAAAGCCATTTTGGGCTTACACCAAATGTGCCATACGCATGGCAGACAAAAGAAAACCCGATATTATTGCCCGCTTCCAAAGGAAAGTTCCTAAATGTTGTGGGCTTGATGAACCGCAAAAACAAACTGTTTTTTGAAGTGAACGAAACGACATTCAATTCTGATAAGTTCATCGGTTTTATGGATAAGTTTATGAGGCAGATCGTTAAAAGGACTGTTGTAATACTTGATAATTCACCGATCCATAAATCTAAAAAGTTCATGGCAAAAATTCAAGAGTGGAAAGAAAATGACTTGTTGATTTATTTCCTCCCTCCATATTCCCCTGAACTAAACCTGATAGAAATCCTATGGAGGAGAATCAAATATCAATGGTTGCCTTTTGAAGCATATCTAAGCTTTCAGAATCTCAAAGAACGCTTGTCGTACGTTTTGAATAATTTTGGTTGTAAATACGACATTATATTTTAATCGTTACTTATTATGTTTTATAAGTTGGTGTTTTTTTCTTTTTAGGTTTAAATCAGGTAGTATTCAGGTAGTAATTTCAGGTATGTTTTTTATAAAGTAAAGCTAAGTTTGAGTTAGCAAAACACAAAACAAAACCCATTATGACGACTGAAAAAGTTTCTTTAGAATTTAGTACTATTTTATTAGAAAAGTATCCAGATCTTAGCCCTACAGAGATTAAGGTATGTGTCCATTTGAGGATGAACCTTTCAAGTAAATCTATCGCAGAGTTAACAAATCGTAGTTTCCGTACCATTGAATACACGCGAGGAAATATAAGAAAGAAAATGCAACTTGACCCGGATGAAAACTTGGTTAAACATATAATCCTTCTGAAGTAAGCAGGTGTATTTCAGGTGATTTTCAGGTGGTGGATAATAATGATGTTTTAATATTTCTAATTTAACTTTACATCACAAACAAAGCAGAGTGGCTCAATAGCCATATAAGTGTTATGGACGCGAATAAAATATGAACTTAATAATTTTTTGTGTGATGGAAGTTATTTTAGATAATAAGCAAATATTTCAAAGGAAGGAAGAATTTTTTAATGCTGTAAGAGTAAGACATTTATTGCAAACAAAGATTTTCAGACAAAATCTAAATAATCTTTGTTGGCTGTTAATTGTTCATGCAATTACGGAGAAAATTTTTCTGTGTGTGAGGACATTTGTGTTATGTGCCACTCATCTGATTAAAATCCTCAAAGCCAAATTAGATACAAAAGTAGCCTTTACAGAATTGGCGAGAATTGCCACTAATGTTAATTATGCTGATTCTGTAAAGTTCTTTGTTGACAGTAATTTCTATAGGAACGGAAATTTACTACAGTTCTGTTATTCGAAATTTTAATGAAGCATTTTCTCAACGCTTTCAGGTAGAAAAGTTTAGTGAAGATAGGAACAGTAGTATTTATCATTAGGAAGATGAAAAAAATGGTCGAATGGAGATGGTTAGCCGGGCTAGAGCTCTGAGATTTTTGATATTAAATGTAGGATATAAATAGGGAATTCAGATGCTCTAGCCCTTTTCCCTAAGGTGGGCAGATAATAGCAAACAGGAGGTCTATTGAATAGTAATTATGAAGAATAAGCGATTTATGAATAAAATTTTAAAGATAAATTTGTCTGTTTTGTTTTTCCTGTATCAAAATAAACTATATGCAAAAAAGAACCTGACTGCTGATAATAAGAATATTATATATATAAAAAAACATACCCTAAACGAAAATACATATGGGGCGGTTAACGATGAAATTGGAACAGGGGATTTTAATGATGGTTATGTGGAAATTAATTGGGAAAACATTCCTTGTTTCATTCAGAGAAATACCTGCCCTGTATTTTTTCTTACAGATAATATTAGATGTATTTTAATAATTGCAAATACGGTATTTGATTTCAATTGCTGTAAGGAAGTAGGGCATTGTTTTGGAAGCGATACAAACACAATAAATTATGATGAAAGAAGAGGTGAAACTTTATCGGGCTCACCCCTTTATTATTATGATGGGAAAATGGTTTCTAATAACTTTTTTTCCGGAAGAACCCTTTATGTTAACTCCAAAATTACAAGACTTGTCCCCCAGGGAACGGTTATGATTCATTACAATGTTTTATCATTTCTTTTCTGGGGGGCTGTTTTTTACATTGAAAAAAACAAATTCCGGAGGATGTTGGTGTTACCAGTAAGGAGAATTAAGCGAGAATACATATTACTTGATTATGTACTGCATATGCTTCAATTATTTATAGATGGTGACAGAACTTTTTATATGCAACGTATTTGTTCTTTTGCAGAAAATAGTTTCTGTGATGGCACAATAAGCGATTTGGAGGATGATTTTTCAACTGTTAGCCAAACATTTAAGGATGAATGTGGTGTAGTTTGCCATCGTTGCGAAATAAAAAAGAATATAACGGTCTTACTTGAAACTTGGGGCGTTTTACGCATGAATAATAGCTATTCCCGGTAGTAACAGGCAGTTGCTTTTACTACTGGGATTTTTTTTCGAATTAAAGAAATCAATAATTCTAAATATGCTAAAACTCTTTTTTACGCATTATTTCCTAGTTGGAGGTGATGTATTGAATTTGGATTTTAACATGTTCTGGAGAAAAATTTTACTTTTTTTGGTAAGGCGACCTTGTATAGGTTACGAATCTAGGTTTAAGGTTTGAAAAACAAATGTATATGAGAGAGGATGCTGAAAATAACAATTGTAGAGAGCATGATGTTTCTGGCCTGGGAAGATGGAGTTACGATATAAATACCGATGAGTTGGTGTGGGATGATAAAATGTATGAAATATGCGAGATGAAGAAAGAGAAGAAGCTATCCATGGAAGATATTTTGATGAATAAAATATATCTGGATGATATTGAACTACTGAAAATTACCGCATTAACATCATTGAGTACCTATGGAATATTTGATATCGAAACACGGATTATTACAACGAATGGTAGTATAAAAAGTATAAAAGTGATAGGAGAGATAACCTATAATAGGAAATGGCATCCTTCTGCTTTGATCGGAATATGTTATTGCAATATTGTGAAAATATAAAGCACTAATGGCAATAGATTTAAATAGATAATAAGTTGGAAAATAAAATTTTAAGGATAATTTCCAATATTTTGCGAGGTTTGGATATTCAGGTAAGAAGGGGCGGCAAATTACTGAAGGTTGGGAGTCATTCTCCCACCACGTTTAATTCGGAAGGAGGTATAATTGTTTTGCCTGGTAATAAATATACCGAAACTAAACACTCTTCCAAATAAAAACAAATGATTTAGATAACCATTTTACAGATGTTAATGGAGGATGATATTTAATTATGACTTGTTGGTTCGTTTTAATAATATTGTGATAGGGATGGACAAATTTGTCTGAACAGTAAAAATGCCCGTAACTTCTGGAGCTTTTGTAAATCATCCTTGCAGTTATAATGATTTATAACGAGATAAACCTCCTGTGCGAAAACAAACTCCCATGGAAGCAATATTTAATAATGCTCCTTTATATTAATGGAACAATTATAATTTGCAAGAATGGGAAAGAAAAATATGTTTCCATAAATGCACTATTGTCCTATGGTAAATATTCAACTGATTGTTGTATAGATAGTTGTTGATGAGTTGCAGTAGAGTAAGTACTGAGTAGAGCTAATTGTAGCCCCAAAACGGGCATGGCAGTGGGATAGGCTTAAAACATATTTCCTGCGGATATTATTCTTAAAATAGAGGTCTTTTTGTGGAAATATAATTATGTTAAATAATTAATGGCTTTTCAGGTGCTTTTCACGGGGGGCTTTATATAGATAAATTAATTGATCTGTTTTAATTTTAGAATATCGTAGTAAGAATAAAAAACATGACTGATTTTTTTTAATCCTTGATAAGAACATAAAGCGATGATGCAGCTTATTCCAGATTTGAGTAAAGAAGAAAATTTTAACCTGTATATTATTTCAAGAAAAAATGAATTATAATATTTCTATATTGGAGGATCATCCTATTTATAGAGATGGTTTAAAGTTTATGCTTGAAAAGAATAATTCCTTTTGGAAAATATATACCTGCCAGAATAAAGAGGAATTATTTCAATTACTTGAAACAACGCAAATGGATATCCTCTTTGTGGGAATTAACTTTAATGAAGACAGCAGGATAAAAATTACAAAGATTGTAAAATCTAAATATCCTCATTTAAAAGTCATTGCAATCTCGACTTACGATAAAGAGGAATATATACACCAGATGTTAGAAAATGGTATATCGGCGTATTTATTAAAAAATGAAGATAAAGAGGGAATATTAAAAGCTATAGAGGTTGTTTCATCCGGAGGCAATTATTTCTCAAGCAAAATTCTGTCTGCTATGTACCAGGGGATAGCAAATAATAAACATACTTCGGTTAAAGAGGTTGAAAAGGTTACAATAACGGATAGAGAATCTGAAGTGCTTACGCTATTGTGTCAGGGGATATCCAGAGGAAATATAGGTGACAGACTACATATAAGTCAGCGGACTGTTGATAAACACCGGGAAAATCTTCAATTAAAATTTAATGTTGAGAACCCTATTCAGCTTGTTCTATATGCGATTCGTAATGAATTTGTATCCTTAAAATGAATTTCACTTTTTAGTTAAACTTTGCACTTTTCTATTTGCGGATATTATTATGTAGTGTAACGTAGAATGTACTACCTTTCCCCGATTCTGATTTTACAGTAAGGTCGCCTCCCAGTGCCTGAGCTAATATTCGGGCCATCGATAATCCAATTCCAGTACCTTCATATTTTCTGGTTAGTTTATCATCAACCTGAACAAAAGGATCAAAAATAATTTTTTTTACGTCATTAGGAATACCAATGCCTGTATCGGAAAGATATAATGTTACGAAATCCTGGGTAATTTTTTTTATCCCTACAATGATTTTTCCTTTTGGGGTGAACTTTACCGCATTCTCTTCTAAAAGAAGAAGTACTTTATTGATTAACTTAGCATCATTAAATAAAGTCACTTTTTGGGTAAGTTTGGCGAGATCTATCTTTATTTCAATATTATTTTTTCTTTCTTCTTTGCATAGTTCTGATAAAATACTTTTTTGTTGGGAGAGTAAATCCCGTAAATCAATGTAGTCAGGAGTAATGGTAATATTGCCAGTCTTAATTTTTGATAGTTCGAGAATTCGGTTAATCACCAGAATTAGTTTTTTTGCAGCACTGCTTATTGTTTGCACAAATTCATCACGGTCATGGTTATTAATATGTAATGATTTGTCATTTAGTAGATCAGAAAAGCCCACTATCGCATTCGCGGGTGTACGAATTTCGTGGCTAATAATTGCCAGAAACGCGGATTTTAAGCGGCTGTTTTTTTCAGCCACCTCTTTTTGCTTGCGTAACTCAATTTTACTCTGTTTTATTGCTGTAATATCGTTGGCAACCAGTAAAATGCCTACAATCTGCCCTTGTACATTATATTCAGGAGCAAAGTGGCAGAGCAGGAAGATGGGGAGTTGGCTTGTTGCATGGGGTATTTGAATATTATGTGCTGAAGGTTGTTTTTCCAGTAAAACATTTTGCAAATTTTTTTCAAAAAAATTAATTGTTTCTATAGGCGCACTAAAAGTTTCTGAAATTTTTTTTCCAATCAGTTCATACTGCGAGTACCCGGTTATTCTCTCAATAGCTTCATTGCAATACCTGCATTTTAATTTTTTATCAAAACGAATGATGATGTCTGGAGACTTTTCAACAAAGTTCATAAAGTCCTGGTCATTTTTCATGAGAAAGGCTTCAATTTCTTTGTTTTTGGATAAGTCCTGTACAATACAGTAAGACATATCTTCCTCTTCCGTTGAAAAAGGAATGGTTGTTACTTCTACAGGAATTTTGCTCCCATCTTTACGAGTGTGTTCTGTTTCAAATATTAAGGGGTATTTGTATGATTTCGGGTTGGTAATAATTTGAGGAATTTCATCTGTTGCCCAATAATTATCTAAATCGGTAATTTTCATTTTTGAAAATTCTTCCTGTGTATATCCGGTAGAAATACATGCTTGTTTATTTGTAAGAATTATTTGCGAGTGTTTTGAAACAATATAGACCGGATTACATGAATGGTCTAGTGCAAAAGTGAGTACCTCCTGCATCTTCATTATTTCTCTTATTTTTGTAATATCGGTAATTGTTATGACTGCCATTTCCGGTAGAAATTCTTTTTGGGGAAAGGGTGTTAGATGATAATGGAAATAACGCGTTCCAAAAGAAAAATTCAATTTTTCATCCAGATCAACTGTTTCTTGTGTGCTAATGCTACATTTTAAGTCATCAATTAACCTGTCTATTATTGTTGCGGGGAATACTTCTTTGATGTTTTTGTTATTTAGGTATTCTTCTCTTGCGATTAATTTTTGAAAACGTCTATTTGTTTTTTTTATAATAAATTCCCCTTCTTTAGTAGAATAAATTACTGCAGTTGCTTCTGGTAAATGTTCAAAAATTTCTTTATAACAGAACTCTCTATTAGAAAGCATTTTTATTATTTTTTTTGTTATCACATTGGTTGCATCCCTTGCCAGTTATTATCCGGTAATTTAAGGAGTAGTATATTAAATCAGAAATTGAGTGTTGTAGAAAGAGAAACTATATTTTGGGAAAAGCAACGGTTTATCCTAACAATTAATTCTCCGGTACTGAAAGGTTTTTCAATAAAATCGTCGGCTCCCATTTTACGTATATTTGTAATGAAGTCTTCATCGCAAACCGGTGAAACTACCAAAATAGGCACTTTTTTCGTCGAATGGTTTATAGCATGTCTAATTGCTTTAATGTTACTTGTTTGCGAGGAATAAATATTTATTATCAGTAAATCAAATGAATTGTTTTTATTTATATACTCTGTCGCTTTTTTATCATCTTCGAAAAAAAGAACGTTATATCCTTCTTTTTTTAAACGGAATCCGAGTATGCTATTCATAGATCTGTTACCCTCTGTTACAATAATCGTTTTTTTCATTTTTGTAGATTTTCTTGTTGTTTGGAAATTATAAACTGCCCCAACTGCTTATATAACTAAAGCAAAATAGGAAATACGAACAACGAATTACTCTCGTTATTCTCTCATATCCAATTATAGCAACTCTTCAATTGCTTTGGCTTGAAAAATATAGTTTTATCTGTCTTTTGGACAGTCTATAATCTAGGATTAATAATTGCTTTGTAAGAATGTTTGTTTTTCATTTATAACTCGTTGTCTCCTCAAAATAATAAGCGTCTATCCATTTATTATAAAACCTATTATAAGTTTTATATGTGTGTGAAGTTATGTTTTTTGTGGTAATGGAGAAATACCGAAATTACGTAGTTTATGTAGGTATTTTACTTATTTTGGGTAACGAGTTGGGATTACACAGATTTACAATAATTTGATCTAAACAGGCGTGTGAAAGGTGAAATTTTGGATGAAAGATTAAATAATTATTTGGAAATTAGAGAAGAAGCCATGGAGACTTACAGTTCTTTCTTAATGGTTTTTTGCCCTGCTTTAGGATAACATACTCATTCCATTTCTAATCACTTTGGGGTTAGTTCCCCGCAGCTTGCTGCGAGTTAAAGACTCATTCCTCAGTGATACCCCGTCTGCTTGCAGCGGGGTAGTTCATTGGTTTTAATCATTTTGTAAGCTTCCCTCTCCAACAAAGCCAACAAAGTACTTTATCTTCTAATTGACGAGTAAATATTAGATTTCAAGTATGTTTTTTATAGGATAATACTTGATTGATGATTATAAAAGATCTGTGAATATGTACATGACGCCACTTCTTTGCCTTCCAATATAGCGCTCATATATTTTCGAAAATGTGTGAATGATGTAAATTATAACATCAATTGTGTAACACTTTCGAAATTGAGCGGGATTAACTTTGTTAAGATTATCATATTGGAGACTATTGCAAATGAACGAGATAGAAAAATCAAAAATCCATATTCTGATAGAAATCATTGAGTATGTTCCCAATTCGGTGGTTAGCAAAACTATTATCCGAAAAACCACTGGAAATATTAGTGTTGTTGCCATTGACACCGGCGAGGCGCTGGCCGAGAAAATTTCTCCGTTCGACACTTTTATTCAGATAATAGAAGGAACGGCGGAAGTTGTTATTGATGATCAGCTAAATATACTGCAAATAGGGCAAGGCATAATTATTCCGGCACACACGTCGAATATTGTAAAAGCAAACGGCCGATTTAAAATGATCTCAACTGTGATTAAGAGCGGTTATGAAGGAAACACACTGTAGTTTAAATAATTAAAAACAAATATCATGTCAAAAGGTAAAGAAAAAAATGAAGGAAAAGAGAGAAAGAATACGAAAAAAGAAGCAGTAAAAAGTCTGAAAGAAAAAAGAGCTGATAAAGCTGCAAAAAAGACTAAGAAAAATGATTCAAGTTTAATTTAGTTCCGACTTAAATATAATTCTCTGAATGAAAGATAGGGGATGGAAATAATAACGATACAAGTTTAATCATAATTATGAAAAACAAATTTAAAGAAGGTGAAATTGTGCAGGCGAAGGTTAATCCAACGCTGAACATGGTAGTCAGGAGGTGTGTCGACAGGATTTATTATTGTAAACTCCAGACGAATCCTACACAAAGAGAGTTAATCTATTTTGAACGGGAACTCATACCGCATGATAGAGAAAGTATCGGAAACTTACTTCCGAAAACATAATAAATACTTAGTAAAACGAGTCAGACAAAGGAGTTTTGACAAACAAGAATGTAGTCAATTTCTGTTTTGTTTCTTGATTCCTGTATCTTAAATCTAATTTTAAAACTCATGAAGATCACTTATATTGCAACCTATCCACCCCGGGAATGCGGCATTGGAACCTTTACAAATAACCTGTTTAAATCAATGTTAACATACAATCCGGGAAATGAACACAAGCATGAAGGTTTTGTGATTGCAATAAACGACAACGATCTCACTTATAAATACCCAGAAGAAGTTAAATTAACCATAAGACAAGATTACCAGGAGGATTATTTAAAAGCCGTAAAATACATTAATCTTAGCGGTGCAGATGTTTGTATCCTCCAGCATGAATTCGGCATATTTGGCGGACAAAGCGGGGTTTATATCCTGCCTTTACTTCACCGGCTAGAGATTCCGCTTATTGTTACACTTCATACCATACTCAAAACTCCTTCATACAACGAAAAAGCAGTTTTGAAAGAAATCTGTAAAATGGCGCATAAGATTGTAGTGATGAGCCATAAAGCGATTGATTTTCTTGTGAATATTTACGATGTGCCAAAAGAAAAAATTGTATTGATTGAACATGGTGTCCCTGATATTCACTTTAGTCCCGAGAAATCGAAAAAGGAGTTTAAACTGGAAAATAAAAACGTACTGCTTACTTTTGGTTTTATTGGACGGAGCAAGGGTATTGAAACGGTAATAAAAGCGTTGCCGGAAGTGGTAAAAAAATACCCGGAACTTATATATATGGTTTTGGGGAAAACTCATCCGAATGTATTAAGGCATTCCGGCGAAGAATACCGAATTTTTCTTCTTCGTTTGGTCAAAAGTCTTCAACTTGAAAATCATGTAATTTTCCTCAATGAATTTATCGACGAACAGGATTTATTCAAGTATTTATATGCCTGCGATATTTATATTACACCTTATTTGAATGAGGCTCAAATTACCAGCGGAACCCTTTCGTATGCCGTTGGGGTAGGTGCAGCTGTTCTTTCAACACCTTACTGGCATGCTGCTGAATTGCTGGCTAAAGGAAGAGGAAGGTTGTTCAATTTTAATGATTCGGATGACCTGGCAGAAACTTTAACTGAACTCCTTGATAACCCAGAAGAACTAAATAAAATAAAAAACAAAGCAGGTGAATACGGAAAAAAGATTACATGGCCCAAAACCGGCGAACGATACGTAGCGCTTGCTGAAGAAATAATGCAGGATGAATATTCAATTACTATTCAAAAAGAAACGGAACCCGATTTACTTATTCTCCCGCCCTTTTCGCTTGCTCATATCAATCGCTTAACTGATGACACCGGTATTATTCAACATGCCAAATTTGGCATTCCAAACTTAAAGGAAGGGTATTGCCTGGATGATAATTCGCGCGCTTTACTAATGGTTTTAATGGCTTACAAACAAATGAAAGATATGCGGGCGCTTGAATTATCACCTGTTTATTTAAGCTATATCCATTATATGCAAAATGAAAACGGGACATTCCGGAATTTCCTGAGTTTTAACCGGAATTTTTTGGATGAAACGGGTTCCGAAGATTCGTTTGGCAGAACAATCTGGGCGCTGGGGTATTTGCTTGGTAATGCTCCCAATGATGCTTACTATCAGACTGGTAAGTTGGTGTTTTTTAATGCAGCTCCTAATTTTGAAAAATTGAAATCCATCCGGGGAATTGCCAATACAATGATTGGAATCAGCTATTACCTGAAAAGTAACCCATCAGACGATTCAATGACCGAAAGATTAAGAAATCTCGCAAATGAGTTAGTTAAACATTACAATGAAAACCAGGCCACTGACTGGAATTGGTTTGAATCTTTACTGGCATATGATAATGGAATTTTGCCTCTTGCTCTTTTGCATTCGGCTGAAATACTGAATGACCAAAATATTACAGAAACAGCCATTGAATCAATGAATTTTTTGACCAGCCACACATTAAAAGATAATTACCTTTCGATAATTGGAAATGAAAAATGGTATAAAAAGGAAGGTGAGCGTTCCATTTTTGCCCAGCAGCCCATTGATGCAATGGCAATGGTATTAATGTACCACCAGGCATATTTCGTAACAAAAGACAAAGATTATCTCAATAAACTATATACATCATTTTTGTGGTTTTTGGGAGAAAATGATCTGCGCATGAGCTTGTACGATTTTGAAACCAAAGGATGTTGCGATGGTTTCGAGAGTTACGGTGTAAACCGCAATCAGGGAGCCGAAAGTTCGCTCGCTTATTTAATTTCGCATTTGACTGTTTTGCAGGCCTATGAAGAATTCCACCGGTCGGATTTGAAGATTGTATAAGATTTAAAGTCAATTTGGTATTGGTTTCCCTATTTCTTTCATCAAATTTTGTCTTGCAATAAAAATTATGCTTTTTACCGTTTCAAGCTTTATATGCAAGATTTCAGCTATTTCTTTGTACTACATTTAGTGGCTTAGAGAAGTATTGTAGTATTCAAGATCTGCCAGGCTGTCTCATAGGTTTCTCTTCTTACTATTCCTCTTCAATCCACGAAATCATTTCATTGGCTCTTGTTTGCTCTTGAAAGTTCGATAATTCATGAAAGAATGGTCAGGCTTTTTCCAGAAAGATCGAAATGCACAGGATGGGCGTCAATGCCCATCTCGACTAGTCCTTTATAAAGCAAATCTCCCTGCGTGGCAAGTCCTCCGGGGGAAGGAGGATAATCATATAAAATCAGTACTTTCATCTGTAAATCCCTCCGTTATTTAGCCATTTTTTTGCATTGAACGAACTTGTAAATTGCCAGAAGGCTTCTTCGCGGGGAGTTGTTTGTGTCTCCCAACTATCTTTTTCAAAGCCGTAAGTTTCTCTCAGAATACTATATTTTCTTAGCCATATTCTTTTTGTGAGCGTTCGAAAAATAGCCGCGTTTTGCACAGGCCGTGGATGGTATTTTTTATGCCCATCTTCGTAAGCAAAAGTCCGTAGCTCGTAAGCATTTATTTTACTGTTATTCCAAAGATTGATAACTGCTTTACTCACCTCTTCATGTCGGATATGCCGGGTGTATTCCCCGTTTGGATTATGGGAAATAATCAGGTCGTAATGTTGTTTTGGTAACAGATTCAGGATGGTTTGCTCAACCTCTTCTTCATCCAGCGGATTCTGCTCGGTGCCGTCATCCAGTTCTCCCATAATTCCTTCCGATTTGAGAACTTTTAACGCTTGATAAAACTTAGGGGCTCGTTCAATATCATTTCCCCGGCAAACCGAAATAATAAAACAATTCCACGATGGATGGCTCAATATTGTTCCTCCGGCCCATAACGTTTCATCGTCGGGATGGGCAACAATTACAGCAACGTTTTTCGGTTTTATGTCATTCATTAAACTTTATTTTCTGGTTATTTTTCTGTGAGCGTTAAAGAAATCTTTTACAAAGGCTTTTTGTTGATTATCAGTCATATTATTATCAGCAGGTTGAACTGAAATTCTTATTTTTTCAAATTGTCGGTTACTTTTTAGCACGTTGAATAATTCGGATTTGGCATCGGTAGGTCCAAAAAGGAGTATTTCACTATAATCGTTAATAATGTAACTTAATTTTCTGTAAAAATCTGTATGTTGATTTTGCTCTTTATTGTGCATCAGGCTCTCGTCCAATCTCAGATTTTCGATTTGTTCAGGGAAGGCAGGAGTTGATTCCAACGTTTTTGATATTACCGTACCATATAATAACTCAAATATATGGGCCGAGGAATGATCCATCCAAATCCCTAATTGTTTTGCTGATTTCATCTTGTTTTACTTTTATTGTTTATACTCGTTTGGTTACGTAGATTTTACTACGTAAGACCCGGCTATTAAATCGTGCCAGCCTCGTTTCTTTCGATCTGTTGAAATGTACCAAATTCCAAGACCGAATGGGGCAATGGAAATAAACACAGACAAACATCTGAACGTGGCCCTTACAAAACTTATACTTTTCCCAAATAAGTCAACAACTTTTAGTTTTAGCATTATTTCTCCTGGGGTTGCCTGGTAACCAGAGCTTTCGAATGTAGAATGATAAAAGACCCACGAACCGAAACCTATTAATACCCGGTATATGTTTAGATCGATATCGCTGAAATTAAAAGAAAGGAGAAACATCTCAGGGAGCAGCAACAAGATGAATACAATGATTAAATCATAAAAAGTTGCAAGTGATCGTATGCCAAGACCGGCATAGGCAACTTTCAAATCAGGAACATTTAAAGATTTGTATTTAAACTTTTTAAATCCAGAAGTTCGTTTTGATTTTACTTGTCCAAACACATCGCGTTCCTTTACAAAATCAGGTAATGGCTGTGGTCCATACTCAAGTATTATTTTCATTGCTGCTTTATCCCTCATGGTTGTTTTACTTTATTCGAATGAAATTGCCCCTGCCATTAATCCTCTGGAATCAGGATTTACTTTGCTTTTTTGTTGGGATAATCAAAACCGGAATAGTGGTATTTTGTAAAACTTTTTCAGTAATACTTCCCATGGTTGTATTTTCAATCCATTTTCTACTGTGCGAACCCATTATAATAACATCGGCACTAATTTTATATGCTGCCTTTAAAATAGTTTCTGCACAATCACCTTCATCAAGGATCGTTTTAATGCGATTATCTCCCAAATAAAGTTTTGACTTATCAAGAAATTGCTGCGATAATTTTTTTGGCTCCAAAGTTTCTTCCGATGTCTTTTCTCTCGTATCCAGATTCCCGGCAAAACCCATTATGGTAACATGCTCGGTTAATTTATAATTCTTTGGATCAGTCAAAACATGTAATAATGTTACTTCTGCTTTCATTGTTTTCGCAAACACAAAACCTTTTTCTGCAACTGTTTGGGCACTCTGGCTAAGATCCAGTGAAATCAATACTTTTTTAAATTTCCCCTGTTGGTATTTTGTTTTGTTTTTCCTTTCAATACCACCCAAAAATCGTTTCAAAAATGTTTTCCTAGTGATCATTTTTCCTTTTGTTTTCTTTCCAGGGGAACAATTCCAGCCATTTCGCCTATAATATTTACTAATTCAGTACCGGTTGGAATAACTATTTTGGCATTGTTTTCCAGCGATGCTTCCAGCGCTTCCAGCTTTCGCAAAAGCTGTGCATTTCCAATAAAATATTTATCGGCGGCTTCGTTTACCAGTTTTATTGCTTCCGCTTCTCCCTCCGCATGTAAAATCTTCGACTGTTTGTAGCCTTCTGCTTCTTTAATTTTGGCGCGTTTTATACCGTCGGCTACGGTTTCGGCGGCAGTAGCAGAATCGATAGCTGCTATTTTCTCATTTTCAGCTTTTACCACTTTATTCATGGTTTCCTGCACATCTTTGGGCGGATCAATTTCTTTCAATTCGGTTCGCACAATTTCAATTCCCCAATTTTTGGTTTCTTCGTGAAGGGTACGATACAGTCCGGAGTTAATTTTTCCTCGTTCGCTGTTGGCCGATTTTAGTGTGAGCGTACCTATGATATTACGAAGGGTTGTACGGGCCAGGTTTACAATTTGCCATTTGTAATTGTTTATATTGTAAATGGAACCTTTTACACTTTCTTCATCAGCTTTTATCCTGAAATATACCTGAGCATCCACACTTGCATTCAGGTTATCATTGGTGATAATTTCCTGTGGTTCGGCATCTACCATTTGCTCTGTAATGTTTACCATGAAAATACGATCAACTACAGGAATAATCCAATGAAATCCGGGTTCCGCAAGTTTCTTATATTTTCCAAGTCGTTCAATAAGCCCGCGGTGCGTGGGTCTTACAATCCGAATTCCCATTAACAAAAAGATTACCACAGGAATGATTATATACAAATAGTTCATTTTAGCGTTTTTATTTTATTATTTCGTTTATTTGTGTTTCGAAAGAAGAATTAAAATGAGTCAATAACATCCATCAGGTCTTTCTTTGTTTTACCCAGTTTGATCGCAATATTTTGCACCAGGTCTTCTCTCGAAACCCGTCCCCAATCCAAATCTGCATCAGTTAATTCAGGATATTTATTTCGCAGCTTATCTTTAATGTGCCTCCATTGGTTCATATCAAATTTTGTTTCCATCATTATATCTTTTTTTTGATGATTTCTGATTAAAAAGAATTTGGAGAAGTACCATGAATCCTGCTGCAAGAAGAAGTAAGTCAAAATAGCGGAATGAGTAGAAGCCAAATGCTATTATGGCCCATAGAAGAGCAAGTAATCCCGCGATAATGTAAAGTGTATTTTTCATGGTATTATTTATTATAAAACCTTAAGTTAAGGTTTTGATATTTAAAGTAAAATTATACCAAACGGGGAAGGAAGCGTTACACAATTCTGAATAAGAGTTACATCTTTCACACATTTTTTAATTACAGTATAATGAGTAAACATGATTTTAACGGAGCTTTATTATTAAATACAGGTGTATTCTTTAAGTATGTTTTTACTATGATTTTTAGCTCTGAGTTTTTTGATTGCACTATCTTTTATTTGTCGTACTCTTTCCGGAGATAGTCCATAATTCAATGCTATTTCTCTCAAAGAAAGAGGTTCAGAACTATCTAATCCATAATAACTGCGCACTATTGCTGAATCTCTATTACTAAGCACTGTGAGTGAACGTTCAATTTCTTTTCGAAATGAATCTTCAATTAAATGACTTTCTGGATTGGGAGAATCTACATTCAAAATCAAATCATACAAATTAATTTGATCTTCGTTGCCAATAGGGGCATCCATTGATATTTTTACATTTAACATATTGATTACCTCTTCAACTATTTCAGATTGTATATCTAATGAAACGGACAGTTCTGTAATCGTTGGTTCACGAAGAAACTCATGGCTTAACTGGTTATATGCTTTGAGAATTTTATTTTTTAACCCTATTTTATTCAAGGGAAGCCTCACCACTCTGGAATTCTCAGCGATTGCCTGTAAAATAGATTGTCTAATCCACCAGACAGCATATGAAATAAATTTAAATCCCCGGTTTTTATCAAAACGTTCTGCAGCTTTTAACAGGCCCAGGTTTCCTTCATTTATCAAATCAGATAAACTCAATCCCTGGTTCTGGTATTGTTTAGAAACTGAAACAACAAACCGGAGGTTGGCTTTAACCATTTTTTCAAAAGCATTGCGATCGCCTTCACTGATTAGACCGGCAAGCTCCGCTTCTTCGTTTGCCGTTAACATGTCTATTTTACCAATTTCATGTAGATATATAGTTATAGAAATGTTATCGCGATTAGTTACTTGGTTCGATATTTTTAATTGCCTCATAAAACTGTTTTATAATAAATATTCATTTTGCGAGAGTCTTTTTTTTGTGAAAAAGAGATTACTTAATTCCATTAAATATTTACACTATTCGCACATATTAAGAAACAGGAACTTCTTCCATTATTCTCGTGCTCCCCACTTGCATAATTCATTTTCCCTTATGAACAATTTAGTATTAAATAAATTGGCTCAATGTCTTTTGTGCTTTAGGGTTTTGTCAATTATATTGGCAATGCCAAATTGCATAACAATTTCCAAAATTCTTCTGAGTTTATTGTTTGACTTACCTGTAATAACTCTTTTTAAAAGATGGTTGGTTGCTAATCCAATAGCAGCACTTAAAAGGTTGTTAATAAGGGAAGGAGAGGTCGAAATTTCTTTCAAAGTATTTTCGATTAAATTGACAGGCCTCAAACTTTCATAGGCTACATGAAATTGTTCTTTCATCAATTTTAACTTTACAGCCTGCTCCGCTTCCAACAATCGGATAACATCCTGAAGTTCAGTATTGGAAGATATATTTTTCATTGGGTTCTATTTAAGTGCCTGTTTAACGATGAAATCCGAAATCTTCTTTTTGATCCGAACGTGCATGAAAAAATGCAGCACAAGTCCAATAATTCCATAAAATGCGGCAACTACAAAAAAACCGTAAAACGTATTCCCGAAGATTTCACCCAACCAAAAAGCCACACCTAAATTGAGAAAAAGCAGGAACGACATTAATATTAAAAAAACAACAGCATGTGGCATTAAAGAAGAAACCACATCTGATGTTTTATTAATTGTCTTAAGTTTTACGAGGTCATAGCTTGTTTTACCATAATCTACTGCACTTTCCAGCAGCGATTCAATTGAATCCACAATGTTTTCCATAGCTTCTGGCATAATACTATTGCTTTATAAAAGATTATTCAATTTTTTCCCGATTATCTTCATTAACTATCGCTAACAAGAACACAGTTTCTTCACGTGTTGTCAGGCCGGAAATTCTATCTGTGAAGTGTAAGTAACTGACACTCTTTAAGAATTGTAGATTCTTATGGTATGTTAAATTTTAATTTTACCTTTCCAAAAAGCATTGGCAAATTAAAGAGAGCAAAGATTCGGTCGTTGACTGTTTTATTCTGCCGTAGGATTTTGTTTCTGAGGTTTCTGTGTACATGGCTTTTGTTTCTAATGTTATTCTATTTGCACGAATTGCGCTAACCTGAAACGTTTTTACACTTCAGCTGTTTTTGTGTTTTTTTCAGCCTCTTTAGTTTTACCTGTTTTCTTTTCTGCGAAGTTGGAAACATCTTCCTTTACTTTTTCAGTGTAGTCATTAACATCTTCTTTTGCCTTTTCAAATTTTTCTGTAGCAGAATCGAGCAATTCATCAAATTTTTCCTTTAACGAATCATAGTAATCTTCACTGTTCCTTGCAATCTTTTTCCTGGTTTTCGAGCCTTTTGCAGGAGCAAATAAAATTCCTGCCAATGCACCGGCAGCTGCGCCAGCCAGTACGCCTAATAAAACTTTTCCTGAACTCATAATTATTATTTTATTGATTTAACTTATGTTACAAAGATCGTCCTCCTTTTACTACAGCATGTTACACAATTTCGAAAAAGAGTTACATCATTCACACTTTTGAAATAGCTTGTCTTTTTTGTCTGATAAAAGTTGTTTCGATTAGATGCAATTTTATACTAAAAATAGAATGCAGGTAGAATGAATAATACATGTAGTAATTCTTATTTTGCTCTATCCCTAAAACCCAAACGAGGGAACTTTCTCCGCTCCAAAACATGGGTAACATCAGAAGTATTTGCACCCTTCTGCAGGTTGGAGTGAAAATAGGCATAAAGGGAAGAATGATTTTTTACAAAACCCTTCTTCTCCAAATAACCTAGTATAACTGCTATAATCGCAATTACCAGTAAAACGTGCACAATACTACCAGCATGGTATCCAAGAAATCCAATTGCCCAGCCAATAACCAGAATAACCGCGATGATGTAAAGTAAATTTCCCATGACTTTATGTTCTAAGTTTCTTATTAGTCTGAACGTTTTTATTTTGGGTAATTTTTATGTTAACATATTGCTCTTCAGTTTAATACCTGCCAAATGGTCCATGCGCTCGTTTTAATATTTGCATTATTTTTCATCAAACAAAATTCACAAGGTAATTTTATTTGAATCTTCCAAACTTTTGCAGATGCCTTTATTTTACGGAATTTGATTTTATTGCAATTTAAATGATACCTGAAAACCATCCGGATTATTTATTTTGATTTTTATATTATTTTTTACTACTCACCGTAAAACCGGTAAAGGCTTTTCCCAATTCGTCCAAGTCGCTTTTTAGTTCCGTCTTGAAGGTTTGCCACTGGTCAGTTCCATCTTCTTTATAATTATCCAGCTTCATTTTCAGGTCGCTGTTTCTTTTTTGTAACTCGGCTAGTTTTGCTTCATACAATACTTTATTCTCATCGTTAGCGTTTACAATTTTTGCTCTTAGCTCTTCAATGCTTTTTTCGTTTGCAATGATTCTGTTTTCAAATTCAATTTTAAATTGCTGGTATTCTGTAATTGAATCCTGATGTGCCTGGTTTAAATCACTCTGTGCATCTAAAACTGCCTTTTTTGCATCTACTACATTTTCCTCAGCATTTTCAAGTTTCTGAGAAGGAGAAACACACCCGGTAAAAATTGCACCTGCAATAAATGTTGTAACAGCCAGTGTAAAAAATATTTTTTTCATAATTTTCTATTATAACTGTGCATTTGATTTAATGCACAATCAAAGGTATTTCTCTTTACGGTCCAAACTGTTACACAACTTTGATAATTAGTTACATCATTCACGCATTTGGGAAATTAAAAGTAGAGGATGTTACATTTTTTTTTATTACACAACACAGAATAAGAGTTACATGATCCTCACATTATTCACTAAACGATATTACAAAAGGTAATCTGCAATTAAATCAAAAAGACAACCTTTCGGTTGCCTTTCAATCTGTTTAATTATTTATTGATGCGCATTATTGTGCGTCTCAATAATCAGTTTATTTTCTAAAAGAGTCGGTAGTTAATACAATCTGTTCTCCCGGATATTGAGCATTTGTTCCGTTTTCTGTTGTAATAAATAATTTAACGGGTTTGTAGGAAGACACTGTTTCCAGAGATGCAGAGTGGCGTTTTGACAAAAAACTGGTCGAACTTTTTAACTGTCCCAGGTTTTCAACATTGCCCTCGTCTGTTTCCATCCAAACTACATAGGTTGTTTGAGTTGATTGAACCTTGTCAACTTCTGCCAAATCAGAAACATCTACTTTAATAATATAATTCTTGTTATTGTCTTTTTTTACTTTAACATAACCATTTGCTCCCGGGACAACAGTTGAATTTAAAAAAGTATATTTTTTTGCGTACGATGTGAATGGAATTATCATCATTACCGCAAAAACTGCCAAAAGGATACTTTTTATCTGCCAGTTCATTTTTTGCGTTTTCATAATCAGTATTTATTAAATCCCCGCAACTGGCGGGACAGTTGTGAAAGAATTTTCACGATACTAAGTTCATGACTTTATGGTTAAATAGTATTACACAATTCTGAATAAGAGTTACATCATTCACACATCTTATTTGTTTGAATAACGAGTTGTATTTGAATTTAATAACCCCGGTTTCAGAATTTATTTTGAAGATTATTTAGAATTTTTCAGTTCATTCAGAAGTTCCCTTAGATGAACGGTTGCATAAGTTGAGGCATAATCAGACATGGCGTAGGGGATTATCAACTCATCATTATTGATCATCGATCCACATGAATAAACCACGTTGGGCACGTATCCTTCCCTTTCTTCGGAGTTGGGCATTAACAGTGGTGATTGCAACCGGCCAATCTCTTTTTCAGGATTTTGAAGATCAAATAATGATGCTCCTAGAACATATTCACGCATTGGACCTACCCCATGGGTTAATACAAGCCAACCTTCCGGTGTTTCAATAGGGGAGCCACAATTTCCGATTTGAATAAATTCCCAGGGAAATTTAGGTTGCTGCAATAATTTTGCTTCACGCCAAATTGAAATATTATCAGAGAAAGCAATGTAATTATTAAAGCCATCCAGACGACATAGCATGGCATACTTCCCATTCACTTTGCGCGGGAAAAGCGCCATTCCTTTGTTTTGGGCAATTTCGCCGTGCAAAGGTAAAATCCTGAAGTGGTAAAAGTCGCTGGTGTCAAGCATTTTTGGCAATATGGTGGTACCATCATATGCTGTGTAAGTTGCATAATAACGTATTTTGCCGTCGTCATCAACAAATTTTACGAAACGTGCATCCTCAACACCGTTTTTTTCATTTGCAGAAACCGGGAAAATTACGCGTTCTGAAATGTTGGTGTCCAGGGAAAATTCTAGTTCATAATGCGATGAGGCCAACCAGATAATTTGATTAAACAGAACTTCTTTTTCTACTGCAAGATCCAACGATTTTCTGGCTTCTTTTATACAATCGCGTAGTTCGCCATACGTAAATGTATCGTTTAGCTTGTCAAGAATTAAACCGGAGGGGACAATTGCATGAAAATCTTCCATCTCTTTTAGTTTCCTTTTAAAGGAAGCCTTATTATACACATGCCGCCGGATATGCTCAGCCTCTTCCAGCATTTTACCTACTGGCTCAATGGAAAGATTATTGTTTTTATTGAGAACACCTGTTCTAAAAACAATGGACGAAATGTGTCCTTCGCCGGTGGCTCTGAAACTTAGAATTACCCTTTTTTCGTCTGGCCCGGTCTCCGATTGATCGGGGTGTTCCACAATAGAGGGATTAAAAAATGCGGCCGATTCAATCGAATACTCCATGGTAAAATAGGAGCCGATTAATATTTTTTGCGAAAGGTTAAGCGAATCAGGTTCAACATTTAAAAGCTTTAACAGATGAGCAATCTTATTAAAATGCTTTTCAAAAATTTTGGAGATATTTCGGTGGCGTAGTGAGTAATCCCTCAACACAGGGCTTAATGCCTGTGATGCAGAATTTTCAGGCATCCCAAGTACAGCCCGAATGGTATTTAGCGCCCTTTCATCACCGGTGTAAAGAAACCGTGCGATTACTCTGGAGGCATCGGGTAAAAATTTGGTATTTTTCCTGTTTACTGCTATCTGCATTTATTATTCATATTTAAACTTTCTAAAGGTAATGGTTAAAGTGGATTAATTACTACTATAATTGACAAGCTCAGAATAGGAAATGGATTTCTTGAATAAATGCATAACATAAACAAATCCATACTATTAATTTAGTATAGCTTCTCAAACTACAACAACCCCTTCCTTTAGACAATGAGGCTCAAACAAAAACCCTGGAATATCCAAAAACCGGAATGGCTTGTATAATTGACATCGGCGAAGCAAGCGACATTCATCCGAAAAATAAAATGGATGTTGGGAAACGTTTGTATTTAGCTGCCCGAAAAGTAGCTTACGGCGAAAGGATTGTTAGTTCCGGTCCAACTTTTGAATCGATGGAAGTGGACGGAAACAAAGTGAAAATACATTTTTCTTCAACCGGGAAAGGTCTTGAATTCAGAAATAAAAATTTACCCTCCGGCTTTGCAATTGCCGGAGAAGGTCATGCCTTTGTTTGGGCAAAAGCCAGAATTATCGACAATGAAACGATTGAAGTTTGGTCGCCTGAAATAGAGCACCCCACAGCAGTGCGTTATGCCTGGGGCGATAATCCAGACGCTAATCTTTACAACAAAGAAGGATTACCTGCTGTTCCGTTCAGAACAGACAGAGGCAAATGACAGGAGGGGCTGATGAGAATTAACATCCCAATATGTTGTTTTAATAGTATTTGAGCTACCTCATACCATCTGAGGCGCTCGCATACTATTGGATTTTTAATCAGAAATAAATATTAAAATTTAAAAGTATCCTCCCTTTTTAGTGATTTCATGAATGGATTGTCCTTCTTTTACCCATCCATAGATTTTCTTTTCATTTTCTCTGATTTCTTCAGCCCTGACAAGGACTTCGTAGGCAATATCTCTTGGAACAACGAGTATCCCATCGATATCCCCCAAAACAATATCGCCCGGTTTAATAGTGACGTCACCAATTTTGATTGGAATTTGATAATGCGTGATAAGGCATCGGCCCAAACTCCCGTTTGAAATTCTGTATTCATAAAAAATGGGAAAATCTGCTTCAAGAATTTGATGGCTATCCCTTATGCCACCATCTATACAAGCAGATTTAACTTTTTTTGATTTTGCCGTTGCTGTCATTACTCCACCCCATAATGTTGCTTTTTCATCTCTGCTGGTATCCCATATAACAAAAGCATCTTCATGCATTTCTTCCAGCATCTGTGTACGGAATTCCATTTCTCCCTGGATTTTTACATTGGGGGCACTTTTTACAGTAAAAGCAAAACCGGCTATGGTTTGATACTCTCTGAGGGGAATAATTCGTCTGGGCAAAGCTTGTTCTAAAAGGCAAAATTCGCGTAAGACGTCATTGACGGCACCTGTATAAAGTTGCTCAAACCTGCTTAAGAGTTTTTTGTCTGGAATTGGGAATATTTTTTTTGATACTTCTTCACGAATTTTTATTAATTTTTCAAGATTCATCATCCCAATTTCTTTTTTGTAATCATCTATGCTCATAGTTCAATATTTTTGTTTTTAAAAATTTAATCCCATACCACCATCCACAAATATGTCCTGACCGGTAATGTATTTGCCAGCATCGGAACAAAGGAGAAGTGTGGTTGCAGAACAATCAACCGGGGCGCCTACATATCCCAGCGGAATTTTCTTTTCTGTTAATTTCCTGTATTCCTTGTCTTTGAGCACTTCTTCGTTTCTGGCTGTTTCTATGGCTCCGGGAGCAAGGTTGTTAATGGTTACTCCGAATGGTCCAAACTGTGGAGCCAGACTTTTCACCATACTCACTTGCGCCATTTTTGATGCAGCATAAACAATCATTTGCTGGTGTGGCCGCAATTGCTGGACACTCCCCACCGTTACGATACGTCCCCATCCATTTGCTTGCATTGCCGGATATAATTTTTGAATAAGAAACAACGAGGAGCGAAAGTTGGTATTGATTTGTGTTTCAAATTCATTCGCAGTTACTTCATCCCAGTTTTTACGGTATTGGACCGATGCGTTTAATACCAAAATATCAATTTCAATATGATGGTTTTTCAAAAAGTTATCTATCTTTTCTGATGAATCAGGCAACGAAAGGTCGTATTGAAATAGTTCAGATTTTACTCCTATTTGTATCAGTTCATTTTGTGTTTGAATCGCTTTTTCTTTTCCGGAACGGTAATTTATAACCACATTGGCACCATATTCAGCCAAGGCGAGGGATATGGCTTTCCCAATCCCCTGGCTTCCTCCGGTTACCAGTGCCGTTTTCCCTTCTAAGTTGAATAAATTTTTTATTTCCATAGTTATTAGTAATAAAGTGGCAAGCCGGTTTTTTCTGTTTTGTACGAGAGGATTAGTCCTTGTTCTGCCCCGGTTACAACAAGCCCCAGTTTCCCAGAAGGATCGAAAGCACAGCTGGTTGGCCGGTTGTCGGGGCAAGGGATTTCCTCTGTTATTTGTCCTTCCGGATTGTAAATGTTTATCTTACTTTCATTAAATATTGCTACATATAAATTTTCTTCCTTGTCAAAAGCAATTCCGTCTGGTCCCCAAGGACCTTTTCCTGCTTTTGCAAAAGGTCGTTCATTTTGAAACATCAATTTTTTGCTGTCCCATGTACCACTCCATAATTGCTGCCGGTAGGTTTCAGCAAAAATCAGTGTTTGGGTATTCGCTTTTAGAGCTAAGCCATTTGTGAAATATTTTTTTGAAGAAATGACTCTTGCTTTGTTTTCGCCTTTGGGTAAAACACAAATAGTTGAAAGCGGTTTTTCTCGTCCGTCGGCATGGTCAGAGAATAATAAGTTGCCCTCACTGTCAAATATTAAGTCATTGGGGCGTTTTAGGCTCTCTTCATTTGTGATACTGGTGCAAAGGGTTTGGAAAGTATGTGTCTTAGGATTATATTTTCTGATTTCACCCCTGGCACTGTCACAAAACCATATGTTTCCCGATTTGTCAACTGCTGCACCATTGGGAGTTCCCTTCACATCAATTCTAAGAAGGTTCTCACCATCCCAGCGAGAGAGGTTTCCTCCTTTTATTTCAACAAACCAGAGATTCCCGGCAAAGTCGAAAACCGGCCCTTCGGGAAACTCAAGTCCTGATATGATTACCTTATACTCCATCGATTGTATTATATACTACCCACAATCGGGAACCACTCGGGGCGATATTCGTCCTGATGAAAACGGGCGTAATAGTCTCCTTTTTCCTGGTAATAACGCTCGTATTTCTCCATCTTTTCTTCATCCAGCTCAACTCCTAATCCCGGGCCTTCAGGAACTTTTATACATCCGTCTTCATATTTCATTAGCCCGCCTTTAATAATATCGTCAGTGAGATAGTGGTAATGGGCATCGCCAGCAAAAGACATTGTTGGTATTGTTGATGCAGTATGAATCATGGCTGCAAGTTCAATTCCAAATTCAGCTCCACTGTGCATTGCTACACCCAGGTTAAAAGTGCGACATACGGCAGTAAGATCCTTTACTCCTTTTGGGCCTTCCCAGTAATGAAGATCCGTAAGGACAATGTCTACGGCTCCCATGCGAATTGCCGGACCCAAATCATCAAATTTGTTTGGATACATATTGGTTGCTACCGGAATTCGTAACTGTTTTCTCACCGCCGCATTTCCTTCCAGCCCCCAGGATGGATCTTCAAAATATTCAGGATTGAGGTCTTCCATTATTTTTCCCATACGAACGGCAGTCGTAACCGACCAAACTCCATTGGGATCAATTCTTAGTCCGAAGTTGTCTCCCAACTTTTTGCGACATAGCTCTAAAACCCTTACCTCTTCTCTTGGTTCCATTACCCCTGCTTTTAGTTTCATTGACTTTACTCCCAGTTCGCTGTTTAGCTGAACACAGAAATCCGCCATATCCTCAGCACATTTGTCGTGTCCTCCTTCGGGGCGATCGTATCGCCAGAAGAGGTAGGCAATAAATGGAATTTTGTCTCTTAATTTTCCTCCCAAAAGATCGCTCATGGGGCGGTTTAGTACTTTCCCCTGAATGTCGAGACATGCAATTTCGATAGCAGCATAAAGCCTTGCATTCGAAATGTAATAGATACTGCGAAGTACTTTTTGTTTTATTATTTCCAGATGAAAAGGATCAAGGCCAAGTATGCGTGGTTTTAGTTTTGCAAAAGCGGCTCTCTGATCGCCTCCTCCAACTTCGCCCAGCCCAATGACTCCCTCATCTGTTACTATTTCAATAATGGTTCGGAGTAAATACCCGGGATGAACACCTGTATTATGTCTTAATTGTGCGTTTAAAGGAATGGCTACGGTTCGGGCTTTTAGATCAATTATTTTCATTTGGTTAAAATTTAAATTTTTATGTCGGTTGCAGGAATTTTACAAAAGGAGCATCTGATTTTCTCCTTGTGGTATGAATTCCGTCAATGTGTTCGTTTTCTTTCTATTAGATATAATGAGACTTGCTATTTATTTAGTTCGTGGTTGATAATATCTGCGGTTTCTTTTAATTCTTTCAGCACTTTTTTTTGCATAGAATCTGAAAAACGGGTAAGGGGCAGATAAATACCTATGCTGGCTATTGCACTTTCTCCCTTGAAAATTGGGGCAGCTAGTCCAACAATTTGCGATACCGAAACCTGCATTGCTAATTGTTTCTTCTTGATTTTGAGCAGTTCAATCATTAAATCTTCTTCATCTTCAATTTCATCCCATACATCTTTTGATGGTAACCCAAATTTTTTGATGAATTCTTTTTGTTCCTTTCTACTCATGCAAGCAAGTATCATACGTCCGGTGGAAGTTTTGTAAACCTCCTTTTCTTTTTTATTGATAACCTGAAGCTCGTGAGTTGATTTAACTTCAATAAGAACCAATCTTGAATTTTCCTTTAATACTGATAAAATGCAGCTTTCGTTTAGTTTGGATGATAACTGGTTTAATGGTTCTGTTGCTGCCTGCAGTAATTCTTGTTTATGTGAGTAGTTACCTGTTAGAAGATACGACATTGAACCAAGACGGTAACCTGTTTTCCGGCCTTCCTGTTCCAGATATCCCCTGTTAACAAGTGTTTTAATTATGTTGGCACAAGTTGCATTATTTAATTCCAGTTTACCTGATATTTCACTGAGCGTATATAAACGTGAACGGTCCTGGGAAATCAGTTCAAGAATATCCAAAGCCCGGTTAATTACCTGAATCATATTTGTTCTGTTTTAAGTTGTACTAAATCTTTTTTATAAAAAAACTTTACAGCAATAAAAATGCATAAGGAGGAGAAAATGTAAACAACTGATAAAGAGGATAAACCCCATGCTAGCCCCAGTACAGGTTTTACTTTTCCCAGCAGATAGGGAGCCAGAGCTCCTGTAATAAATGCAAACATAAGCATAAGTCCAGTTGCTGATGATCTGTATTTAGGTTCAATAACGTCGTATAATGCGGCAAAAATATTGGAGTCATAAATTCCTCTGAATAATCCAAATAGAGCCAAGTTAATATAAACAAAAAATGGGGTGTTTGTTATGCCCATAAAAAAAATGAACGGAGCTCCTAGTAAAAGGCCAAAAGCCTGGACAAGCCCTCTCATTCCTGTTTTTGAGGAAGAATAACGGTCTGCAAGCCTGGCGCCAATAAGAACGCCAAAGAAAGCTGCTAAATAGTGATAGAATGTAGAGTCAAATCCCGAACGGGCCAAGGAAAAGTTAAAATCTTCATGAAGATAGGTTGGCATCCAGGTCATAAATCCAACGTTTACGAATACCATACCCGCAAAAGCTGCAGTTAATAAAATAGCCGTTGGCTTTTTAAAATACATTTTCATCCCTTCATTGAAATGACGGTTTTTTCCTTTGGACGGAATAATTTTTTTTATAACTGATGTTTTTAATCGTTTTACCAAAACAATTGCTAGCAGTATTCCTAAACTTCCGAATATATAAAATGCAACCCTCCAGCTATACTGGTCTGCTATCCAGCCAGCCATAAAACCACTTAAAACTATTCCTGCATACAATGCTGTTTGATGAATCGACATTGCAGTAGATCTTGTCTTTTCATGGTGTTCCCCAATTAACGCGTTTGCCGGAGGGGAATAAAAGGCTTCACATCCTCCTGTGAAAACTCCTCTTAATACGATGAGGTGCATCAGTAAGGTTGACATGCCGGTAAATAAGGTGGCTGATGTCCACATAAAAAGACTTATTATTATTAGCCATTTTTTGTTTACTCTGTCTCCAATGAAACCGCCAATAGGAACTAGTATCCCATAAGCTAATGTAACAATAGCAGATATCAACCCCATGTCTGTATCTGTCAAACCAAGGTCGTCGCGTATTGCCGGTAGTACAACATTAAAAATTTGTCGGTCTGCCTGATGAAAGAAAAAGGCTAACCAAAGTAAAATGATCAATTCCCATTTGTAGGGTAGTTTTGTTTTTGAAGTATGATACATTATCTGTGAACTTATAAGTTTGGTTTTTTATTATAATCGATAGGCAAATTTATATTTCGTAATGTAAAAAAACAATAGCTTTTTGTACGTATTTATATTGTGTTGTAGATTTTATTTTTCTTTTTTATTCATAATGTTCTGTTTTATTGTTTTTTAATCTTTGTTGCTTTTGTTTTTATTTTATAATATAAAATAATGTTATAAAACATTTTATAATAATATTGAATGATGCTTTTTTTGGATTTATTTTGTAGGAGAGAAATTAAAAAAAACTTGACTTATGAAAAAACGATTAAAAATGGTATTTGTCTGTACCATGTTTGTCTTTTCCCTGTTTTGGGCGAATGCCCAGGAAATGACTTTAACCGGAAAAGTTACACAAGTTAATGGAGAGCCAATACCCGGAGCAACAGTTGTTGCTAAAGGTACTTCCGTTGGTACTGTAACTGATATGAACGGGCAATTCACACTGCAGGTACCAACGGACTCAAAATTTCTGGTATGTAGTTTTATTGGGATGAAAACCAGAGAGATTCAAATCACTACATCAACATCATACAATGTTGTTCTGGAAGAAGATGTATACAACTTGGAAGAGGTTGTTGCCATTGGATATGGAACCATGAAAAAAAGTGATTTGACTGGTTCTGTAGCTTCAGTGAAAGGAGCAGATATTAGTTCTTTTCCAAATACAACAATTACCCAGGCAATGCAAGGGCGCTCTGCTGGTGTGCAGGTTTTGCAAAATACTGGCGCCCCCGGAGCAACGATGCAGGTGCGAATAAGAGGAGCTAATTCTATTAAAGGAAGCAATGCACCTTTGTGGGTAATAGATGGTTTTCCCGGGGATCAGAATATGCTGAATCCGTCAGATATTGAAAGTATTGAGATTCTGAAAGATGCATCAGCAACAGCCATTTATGGCTCAAGGGGAGCAAATGGTGTTGTCATTGTAACGACTAAAAGAGGGAGTGTCGGTGAAACAAGAGTTGACTATGAAGGAAGTTTTAGTGTTCAGACAATTCGTGAGAAACTGGATTTGATGAATGCAAAAGAGTATGCCCAGTTTTATAATATTCAGCAATTGAATGATACAGGTGAAGAGTATTTTTCTCAAAGTGAGATAGATAGTTTTGGGGAAGGCACAGATTGGCAGGATTTGATTTTTCAATCTGCTCCTTTACACAATCATTCATTAACTGTTAGTGGTGGAAATACAAAAACAAAGTTTTCGGTAGGAGGAAGTTATTATGATCAGGAAGGAATTATCAAAAACAGTGATTATCGAAGGTTTACATTAAGAGCTAATGTAAATCACGATATAAGCAAAAAAATTAGTCTAACCTTTAATGCGATCTTAAGCAGGGCAGACCAAAGCACAAAAAACAGCAATGGAGGGAATCGTGGAGGATCTCTAATTGGTGCAATTGTTTCTGCCCCGCCAACAACAACTCCATATAATGAAGATGGGACGTATCGTTTATTAACTACGGTTTATCCATTTAGTGGAAATGCCATTTTGAATCCTGTTGCATATGTAAATGAGGTGTCTAGTAAATGGTTTGCGAACAGGGTAAATGCCAATGTTGCATTTACGTATAAACCAATAAATGATTTGTCTATTAAGATTTCAGGAAATGTTCGAAATGATGATAGAAGGACAGACGGTTATACTACATTACTTTATCCCGGCTCATCAGGAAGTGCAAGTATTAGTGGCACAAATGCAATTACCTTGAACAGCGATAATATTGTAACTTACAATAAAACTTTCAATCAAGATCATAATTTAACAGTAACGGCTGCTTATACCTATGAAGAGTACAATTATAAGTCAGTTGGAGTTTCAGGTACCGGATTCTTAAGTGATGCCTATGAATCATACAATATTGGTGCTGCAAGTACATTAGGAACGCCATCATCTGGTTATTCTGATTGGGTATTAATGTCCTATTTAGGACGAATAAATTATTCCTACAAAGGAAAATATATGGGAACTGTTAGTTTTAGGTCTGATGGTTCTTCTCGTTACAGTGAAGGAAATAAATGGGGCTATTTCCCATCCGGAGCCCTTGCTTATCGTATTTCTGAAGAAGATTTTATAAAGAACCTGGGATTTATTTCTGATTTAAAACTACGGGCAAGTTATGGTGAATCAGGTAGTACAGCTATTAATCCTTACGCAACGCTTGATATGCTATCTTCAGGGAAAACAGTTTTTGGAGATGAACTTTATTCTTATTTTGCGGCATCCGCTACTTATCCGGGAGATTTAAAGTGGGAAACAACAGCACAAACAGATGTGGGAATGGATATCGCCTTTCTCGATCAGAGATTGAGATTAACAGCTGATTATTATGTGAAAAATACGCGCGATTTGTTAAATAACGTACAGTTGGCACGCTCAACAGGTTATTCCAGTACAGTTAAGAATGTAGGAGAAATTCAAAACAAAGGGTTTGAATTTCAAATTGATGCTGATATTTTTAATAATGATTTTAAATGGAATGTTTCAACAAATGTTGCATTTAATAAAAATACAATTAAAAAATTGTATGAAGGACAGGATATTACCGGAAACTCTTATTACCTGGGAGTTGTTGGCGACTACGTAAATTTACTTAGTGAAGGGCATCCGCTGGGGGCATTTTACGGTTATCAAACCGAGTCTGGATATACGGATGAAGGGACATATGCATACAAAGACAATGATGACAGCGGAGATGTTTCTGTTGGCGACAAAACATTTATTGGCGATCCAAATCCTGATTTTATTTATGGCTTTACCTCTAATATGTCATATAAGAACTTCGACTTGAACATTTTTATTCAAGGCTCTTATGGTAATGATATCTTCAGTTTTAGTATGATAAACCAGACTCAAGACTATGGATTTGCATTAAACACTTTAAAGGAAGTACTTTATGACCACTGGACTCCAGAGAATCCCAATGCAAAATATCCTTATATAAGCAGTTCTACACATCCACTAATGAGCGACAGGTTTGTTTATGATGGTTCATATTTGAGGTTGAAAAACATTGAATTGGCATACAATATCCCTGTAGAGAAATTTGGGCTTGGTTGGTTTAAGCGAGGCCAGGTTTATATTAGTGGGCAAAATTTACTTACTATCACGAGTTACCCCTGGTGGGATCCTGATGTGAATTCCCAGGGAGGAGACTCATCTATTAATCAGGGAATCGATTATTATACTTATCCAACAGCAAAATCGGTTACTGTTGGGGTTAAATTGGGATTTTAACGATATAAATGAAGTATTATGAAAAAGATTATATATATACTATCAGCTTTGTTTTTGATGGCATCATGTTCTGATGTCTTAGAGGAAAATCCTAAAGCAATTGCGACGAAAACATTTTACAACACTGCAGATGAGATTGAATCAGCGGTATACTCTATATATTCTCCAATAAGAAATACAAATTGCTTTGGAGGAAATTATATAGCTCAAATGGAGGCTCAAAACGATTATGGTTCAGGAAGGGGGTCTTATGCTATGATAACACAGTTTCAGGGTATTGATGCAACAAATATCGGGCGAGTTGGCGGATTCTGGGAATATTTTTATAAATCGATTAGAAATGCGAATACCGTAATAAAAAACGCTCCCAATGCAGAGGAAGTTGATGAAAGTACACTGAATGCTTTGGTTGGTGAAGCAAAGTTCCTTCGGGCATTTTGTTACTTTCATTTGGTACGGAACTGGGGGGCCGTTCCATTGAGGACCGAAGAAAATATGATGGAGGAAGAACTGGCAAGAACACCTGTTGAAACTGTTTATGATTTAATTTTAAGTGATTTGGAATTTGCAGAGATGTATTTGCCCGATGGTGCTGAAGTATCGGGGCGTGCCACTAAATGGGCTGCCAAAACTTTATTAGCTGATGTTCATTTTCAATTGGGAGATTGGAATAATGCCCGTGACTTATCTCTTGAAGTTATTGATTCAGGAGAGTATGCACTGGTTGAAGTAGCAACATCAGATGATTTTTACAAGATTTTTGGTCCTAATATTATAAGTTCTACCGAAGAAGTATTTTATTTGAAATACAATGCAACCAGCGGATCCAACTTTGTTCATTTCGCTCATCACCCTGGCTCCCCTTATAATAACGGTTCTGGATGGTATGCTCTTTATTCCGATTCTGTAAGTAATAAAGCAATAAGCGCCTGGGACTATCATGATCTGAGAAAATCATTCAATTTATACAATTATGATATTGCTCTCGGAGAAACCACTGTGCTCTATAAAAAATATATTGACCCTGACAGGGAAAGTGGTTCTTCTTTAGATTATCCTTGTTATCGGCTGGCTGATGTTTTATTACTATATGCAGAGGCCGAATGTAGGGCTAACAATGGTCCGACTTCTGATGGTATTGAAAAATTAAATATGATACATAGAAGGGCATATGGACAAGATCCATATACTTCGTCGGCTGTTGATTTTAACCTTGCAGATTATACAGAAGAGACTTTTATTGATTTGGTAATGAAAGAGAGGATGTATGAAACCTTCTATGAAGGGAAAAGATGGCTCGATTTAAAACGTGCAGGGAAAGTAGAATCAACTATCAAAGAAGCTTATGGCATTGATGTTGCCGGGAAACATTTATGGTGGCCTATTCCCAATGTTGAATATGAGTATAATAAAGCCATAGATCCGGAAACAGATCAGAACCCGGGGTATTAATTTGTTAATGGATATTCAGTAAAGACTGGTTGTTTTTCCAGCCTTTGCTGAATATTTGTTTAATCGTTAAACCTTTATGCGAGGCTATTAAAATATATTGATAATTTTATTTGACTATAACCTAATAAACAATATGCCTGCTATTAAAAACAAAATCATTCTGCTTTTTATAACAATTACGATAAGTAGTTTTTCTTTTGCTCAAAAACAGAAGACACTGTGGCAGCCTTTTAGAATAACGCCACGGGAATTATCCCATCAACATATTGATTTGTCAGGAAATTGGAATATTTCTTACATGGATAACCAGGTGGCATCAGTTAAAGAACTAAAAGATAAAGAGGATGCTTTCGAAACAACGGTGCCTAATTCTGTCCAATGGTCATATTATAAAGCAGGAAAGCTTCCACATCCTTATGCAAACCAAAATTCTGAGTTGTATGGCTGGATGGATGAGAAAGTATGGTATTATGAAAAAGAAATTAAAATTCCGATAGAGGCAAAAGGTAATTCTTTAATGCTCTGCTTTGACGGTCTTGACTATTTCTCTCGCGTTTGGGTGAATGATAGTTTAGCTGGTATACATGAAGGGATGTTTGGTGGCCCTGATATTAATATTAGCCAATTGGTCAGGTACGGAGAAAATAATAGCATTATTGTTGAAGTTAAAGCAGGTGATTGGGGAAACAAACAAAATTATAATCCCCGGTCAAGCGGAAGAATTATAAAACCCTGGTATATTTCCGGAGGTTCAGGCATTAAGCCATTTTTTAGTATGGGAATGTGGCAAGAGCCTCGTATCGAGATTTTGCCTGAATATCATCTGGAGCGACCTTATTTAATAACAGAAAAAGCCACAAAAGAGGAGGCTGTGTTACATCTATCGATGGAACTACTGGCCGGAGTTACTTCGTTAGACAAACAGTTGCATCCTAAAAATAATGCCCAAATGCATCATCCTGATGAAAAGGGGACTCTATTTCAAACGATAGTAAAAGAGAAGCTGAATGTTTCTGTTGAATTTATTTCAGAAGGGACAACTATTTTGAATAAAATATATACACCTGTAATATACAATGGTGTAAACTGGCTGGAGGAAGAAATTGTATTGCCTAATCCTCACTTGTGGTACCCTAATGGAATGGGAGAGCCTTATTTATATCAGGTAAAAATCACGTTAAAAGAAGATGGAAAAGTTGTTGACCAGATAGGGTTTGATTATGGTATACGCACTATTGAAAGGATTTCCACAGCCGGGCCTCGTACCTCCGATCGTTGGGAAAATTGGCAGTTTGTTGTTAACGGAGAAAAGTTATTTGTAAAAGGAATGAATTGGATGCCTGTTGATGTTTTGCTTGATTTATCTGAGGATAACTATCAGTGGGCGCTTGAGGCTGCAAAGAATATGGGTGTCCAGCTAGTGAGGGTTTGGGGTGGAGGACTGTTGGAAACAGATACCTTCTACAAACTTTGTGATGAACTGGGAATAATGGTGTGGCAGGATTTCCCAATAGGCAACCAGGATACTCCTGATTATCCTCAGGATATTTGGGAAGCGCAGGTTGTTCAAAATATTTTCAGGCTTCGTAATCACTCTTCGCTGACTGTTTGGTGTGGGGGAAACGAGTTTAATCCATACTCATTTGGAAATACAGCTTCAATTGGAATTGTTGAGCGTAATCTGGATATATTTGATAAATCGCGACTTTTTGTAAGAACTACTCCGGATGATGGAAGTATGCATACTTATCCTGATATGGATCCTTGCTGGTATAACAGAAGTTACCAGTTCGAACCATGGATTTCTGAGACAGGAATACACAGCATGCCCGAAGCCAATTTATTTTACGAATTAGTTGATGAATAGGAATTTGTTGATCTTGGGAAAATGTGGGACAGTAATTTCTCAAAAAACCATGGCGAATTTATTCATCATTTTGCGGAGTACAGCCCGGGAAGGGTTCCCCGTATGTTAAGCCGTGCTTCACACATTAACGATATGTCCGATCCTTCCATTGAAACAATTACAGAAGCAACTCAGGTAGGGGCAGGTGAGTTTTACCAGGTTTTATCGGAAAAAATGCAGGGAAACTATCCTGTAACTTCGGGGCTCATGACCTGGGTTTTTAAACGTCCATGGCCTGTTGTTGGAATCCAAATGATGGATTGGTTTGGGCAAGCTGCCGCTCCTTACTATTTTCTAAAAAGAACCTATGACCCCATTCATGCTGCACTTGACCTCAAACGATTAATTTGGGCTCCCGGAGAAAAAATAGCCTTAAAAAGTAAAATCACATATGCACCCGAAAAAGCTCTAACCGGAATCATTTCTGTAACCGTATATGACGACAATTTCGAAATACAAAAGATTCAGAAGAAGGACATAAATTTAGCTCCGGGGCTACATGTCGTTCAAACTGATTTTGAAGAGTATGAAGTGCCTTCTTCTTATACCAACCGGTATTTATTTCTTGTAACAGAATTAAGAAACCGAGAAGGAAAGCTTATTTCACGCTCATTCTATTACCCGAGAGTATTGACGCAGATGCAAGATTCCGCGTTTTACAACAAATATATAGAAGAACCTGTTCCCTGGCCTGCTTTTGACAAAGGCCCCTGGCTAAAACCAACAGTTGCCGAAAACAAAACAAAATTAGAATTAAAGCTTGTTTCCAATAAGGCGGTCTTATTAACTAGAAACCAAATCACATTAAATATTACGAATAAAGGTAAGATTCCTGCATTTATGGTGAATTTGGATATTTTAGGTATAAAAAGGTGCTTTTTCGCAACTGATAATTATTTCTGGCTCGCTCCTGGAGAAAATAAGAATATTATGCTAAATGTGCATTGGAGAGAGTCTATGGAAAATAAAGATATTGAATTGAGTGTACAATCCTGGAATTCAAAAAAGCAAATAATCGAATTATATGAGAAAAGGTAGAATTAGGATAAATCGAATGAGGGCTCATTTATCATGTGTATTAAAATTAGTCTTTGGTGCTGTGATTCTTTTGTTGGTCCCATGGAAAATGAGCGGACAAACAAATGGAAGATATGTGTTTACAGATAATGTGATGAGTTCGCGTTATCTGGAGTACTGGAATAAGGATGTGCAAAAAAGTATTGATTCTAATATTGAGAAGAACAGAAAGGCAGATGCTGTATGCAGCCTTAAAAATGTAAAAGAGGGAACTGAAGTTCAGGTAACACAAATGAGCCATCACTTTCTGTTTGGAGGTAACATTTTTTTATTTGGTGATTTGGGTACTCCGGAAAAAAATAAACGTTACGAAGATACCTTTGGTACTCTCTTTAACGCAGCTACCATTCCATTTTACTGGAAAACATTGGAGCAGGAAGAGGGAAAACCTAGGTATAAAGAAGGTAGCTCCTATGAGTATCGCCGTCCTCCAACAGACCCGGTCGTAGATTTTTGTGTATCGAAGGGAATAAATATGAATGGTCATGCCATAATATATGGAATGCGCCGCTGGGGGCATCCTTCGTGGATGCCCGAAAATCGGGAAAAGATGGAGGTCCTTTTTAAATCACATGTAAAAGAACTTGCTAATCGTTATGGAGGAAAGATACAACGGTGGGATGTCGTTAATGAATCCATCAATCAGGCTAATCGCGGATTAATGCCTGATGACTATACTTACAAAACGTATTTCTGGGCTAATCAATTTTTTCCTGATACGGTCCAATTTAATATTAATGATTGTGATATTCACTGGGGGCCAACCAAACGTTATGTTGAAATAGTTCGTGATTTAATTGACCGGGGCATACGAATCGATAATGTTGGCGTGCAAATGCATATTTTCAATCCCGAAGAATCGCAGAAAATTGCTGATGGAGCGGATATATTAACTCCTGAAAAAAATTATGCTGTTCTGGATTGTCTTTTAGATACTGAACGGCCTATTCATATTAGCGAAGTTACCATAAGTGCTCCTGACACAACTGATAAAGGTTTGAAAAATCAGGCAAGAATTGCATATAATCTTTATCGTTTGTGGTTTAGCTATCCAACAACAATGGGGATTACCTGGTGGAATGTTGCAGATGGAGGAGCAGCTCCGGGAGAACCTTCAATTTCAGGTTTATACAATAAAGAAATGAAGCCTAAACCGGTATATTATGTACTCGATTCTTTAATAAACCACAGTTGGAAAACGAATACATCGGTAAAGGTGGATACAAATGGAGTCATCAGATTTCGGGGATTCAAAGGTAATTATAAATTAAGTTGGACGGATAGTTCGGGGAAAAAGCAGGTGGCTGAATTTGAATTGGAAAAAGATGGCGATGGTATAGATTAAATATGATTTAAAGGGAAATCTCAGTTTAAAAAATTATGAAGCAAAAAGGGGGTATACTAATTATAGTGATTTTGGGAGTTCTAATGATGCAGTTCATTCCAAAAGAAAAAGAACATTCTGTTACAACCAATGGAATAATGAATGAAGCTTACAAGAAACTGTGGAATCCGGAACTACAAAGGGAAATTGATAAGAATATTGAGAAGTATCGTAAAGCTGATGCTTTTATTAAATTACACGGACTTCCGGAGGGCACAGAAGTGAAAGTTGAACAGCTGGAGCATGATTTCGAATTTGGGGCAAATATTTTCAATTTTGATCAGCTTGGTTCTAAACCTTTAAACGATAAATATAAAGAGCTGTTTGGAACGCTTTTTAACTCAGCAACTATACCTTTTTACTGGAAAACTTTTGAGCCGGAACCGGGAAAAACCAGGTATAAAGCTTCATTTGAAGATACTGAAGTATATTGGAGCAAAAACAGGGAACCATGGAAAGAATATAATTGGAGAAGACCCGCACCGGAAAAGATTATTGAATTCTGTGAATCAAATCATATTCACATGCATGGACATCCGTTGATTTGGGGAAATACAAAATGGAATCATCCTTCCTGGGTATCGAAGGAGCCGAACAAAGTGGAGGAGATGGAAGAGTTATTTGATAAGAGGATAAAGGAAATCTGTACATACTACAAAGGCCAAATTCCCAGTTGGGATATTGTAAATGAAAGTGTTGATCCTGTGCCGGGTAATCCAAGGTATGGTGTTATGCCTGACGACTATACCTTCAAATCATTTAAACTGGCAGAAAAAAAATTCCCGTCTTCCGTTACATTTTGCATAAATGATTCCTGGAGACCGGTTTATCCACCGTTTATTAAAGATTTAATTTCACGTGGGGCAAAAATTGATGTTGTTGGTTTACAGATGCATATTTTTGATTCACAGTCTTGTCTTGATGTTGCAGATGGAAAAACTGTTTTCCCAAATAATACATCTTGGAAACCACAGGATGTCATTCAGTATCTGGAAAAACTCGATTCGCTAAAACGCCCCATCCATCTTAGCGAAATTACCATTCCTTCTCCGGGTAATGCTCCTGTCGATAACGAAATACAAGCAATAATGGCCCGGGATATGTATCGGTTGTGGTTTTCCTGGCCAACTATTTACCGTATTACCTGGTGGAATCTTGTTGATGATTGCGGTGCGCCGGGAGAACCATTAAAATCAGGACTTTTTACACGAACCATGGAACCCAAACCTGCATATTATGCCATTGATAATCTGATAAACCATGAATGGAAAACAAATGCAATTATTCGGGCCGGAAAAGAAGGGCAATTCAAATTTCGTGGGTACAAAGGAAATTATCGTCTCTCCTGGAAAGACAAAGATGGAAAGAAACAAACGGCTGAATTTCATCTGAGAAAAGATGGCGACAGGTTGGAATTATAATGAATCAACTATAAAACTACACAATGAAACTAAAACTTGGTATTCTTTTATTATTTGTATCTATTGGCATTCTGGCCAAGGCAAAAGAGCTTGAAAAACAATTTTCTGGCGAACCTGGCAAAAAAAGTAGTGTAATGAGTGAAGCCTACTGGAAACTTTGGAATCCCAAAGTTCAGGCTAAGATTGATAACGATATTGAAAAATACAGAAAAGCTGATGCTTTATTGAAACTGGGTGATCTCCCTGCAGGAACTGCTATAAAAGTTGAACAAATTTCTCATGATTTTATTTTTGGTGCCAATATTTTTAATTTCAATCAACTGGGAAAAGAGGAGTATAATACAAGGTACAAAGAACTTTTTGGTACCCTTTTTAACTCAGCAACCATTCCTTTTTATTGGAAGCCTTTTGAAATGCAACCCAATCGTCCCCGGTTTCGAGAGGAATATTGGGATACTGAAAAATACTGGAACAATGTAGCTGCCCCAAAGTCGGAACCTCACTGGAGGCGTCCGGCTCCCGATCCGATTGTGGCATTTTGCGAAAGTAAGGGGATTCATCTTCATGGTCATACTATGATTTGGGGAAACCGAAAGTGGCAACATCCTGAATGGATTTTTGAGGAATTTTGTCCGGAAGATGAAAAAGAGAAGCTAAGTAGTTTGACCAAAGATGAAATACAAGGAATGACTACTCAGCAGATTGCCAAAATGGCTCCGGTATATTTTAAAGAAATGGAGCGGCTTTTTAAAAAACGTGTTGTTGAACTTGTTGAATATTATGGAGATCGTCTTCATAGTTGGGATATTGTAAATGAAAGTGCTACCGATTATCATGGACAATGTGTAACAGGCGAACCAATGTGTAAAAGTAACTATGGGGTTATGCCGGGAGATTATACATACAACACATTTAAGCTGGCAGACAAGATTCTCCCTAAAAATGTAGGTATGTTTATTAATGATTATGCAAATAACGAGAACTATGCCAACCAGGTAAAGGATCTGCTTGCCCATGAATGCCGCATCGATGTTATGGGCTCGCAAATGCATCTGTTTAATCCGCAGCAGTGCCTCGATATTGCAGATGGTAAGCTAATCGAATCTCCTCAACAGGTTTGGAATAAAATGGAAACCATTTCGAAAGCAGGATTACCTATTCATTTGAGTGAAATAACGATAACATCGCCGGGTGATGATGAACGGGGACGCGAAATTCAAGCTATTATAGCAAGGAACTTGTATCGCTTGTGGTTTAGTATAGAGAAAATGATGGGGATAACCTGGTGGAACATTGTAGATGATTGCGGTGCTCCCGGGGAACCGTCAATATCAGGGATTTTTACACGTGACATGAAACCCAAACCTGCATTTTATGCACTTGATGATTTGATTAATCATGAGTGGCAAACCAATACAACTATAGTTGTAGATGAAAACAGTATTGCCCGGTTTAGAGGTTTTAAGGGACGTTATCGGATAAGTTGGAAAAACAGTGCAGGCGAAGAACAGGTTGCAGAGTTCTACTTAAAGAATGATGGCGACGGACTATAAAATAAGTTATAAAACGAACCCGGCTATGAAAAGAATATTTATTTATTGTATTTGTTTGTTTCTTTTATCGTGCTCCTACAAACAAGGACCAAAAGAATTTGCCCCCTGTTTCCATTTGTAATTTCTTATGACGGGCCAGACAACGTGACAAATATGTCTTACTTACTCGATGCTTCAGCGGGGAAACATGGTTTCATAAAAACTACAGATGGGCATTTTGTTGACGATTCAGGACGGGGTTGGTTGAATGGAACCAATCTTACCGGTTCTGCAAATTTTCTATCTCATGAGCAGGCGAATCTTTTAGCAGAACGATTGGCACGCTTTGGAATTAATTGTGTGCGGTTGCATTACATGGATGCAAATTAAGGTAATTTCATGGAGGAAGAGGAGCACGGTATTTTGAAAACGATCCGGATACGCAACGAAATTTGGATGCTGAACAGTTAGATCGACTGGACTACATGATTGCTCAGTTCAAGAAGAAAGGTATTTATGTAAATATTAATTTGCATGTAGCCCGAAAGTTGGATGAGCGCGATGGTTTATCAGGTATCGATCAAAGATTTCCCCTAGTGTGGTAATTATTTAATAAAGTAAACAACCACATCCTCTGGTCAGAGGTTCAGTTATTGGGAGAATTCTTTGTTAATTAACCACCAGGGTAAAATTTGATTTTTTCAATAGATGCAACTCCTGCATAAAGAAATAAATCTATTTTTGCGGTGATGGCTACTAAAACCGATTTGGCAATAAAACTAAAAGAAGGAGACCAGAAAGCTTTGAAGACGTTTTTTGAGAGTTTTTATCCTTCAGCTTGTTCATTTGCTATTCACTTTATAACGCAGAATGATGTAGCCGAAGATTTGGTTCAGAATGCATTTTTAGAATATTGGAATCGACGTAGCCATTTTGAAAACCTGCATGCAATTCGATCGTTTATTTATACTTCAGTTCGAAATTCCTGCCTGAACCATTTAAAACAAAAACGATTTCGTGAGAGTGTACATGAAAATGAATTTGCACAGGAAAAGGCATCCTATGAATTGGTAATTGAAGAAGAAACTTACCGTCTGCTTTATGAGTATATAAATAAACTTCCGGCAAGAACCCGGCAGATTATTAACCTCAGTCTCGAAGGGGCTAAGAATAATGAAATAGCAGATTCTCTTGGCGTTTCTGTAAATACGGTAAAAACACTTAAAAAGAACGGATACAGGGAACTTCGGGAAAACCTGAAAGATCAGCAATTCTTACTTTTTATTGTAAGTATGAAAAGTGATTTTTTCAGGTAAAAATCACGTATTTCTTGATTTTTGTTACTTTCTTTTGGATTATGCGTTTCATTTTTTTCAATTTTTTATCTTCTCATTCACCCACTTTTTAAACTCAAATGTTTTCTAGTTGAAAAGATAAACCAATGAAAGCTTTTAAGGAGCCAAACTATATTGCCAATATTATTGCCAAAAAAATACTTAGGCAAACGGATAAAAAAGAGGAGCATTTTCTGGATGATTGGAAAAAATCAGAGGAAAACCAACTTTTGTATGAGAAACTTACGAATCCCCGGAATTTTAAAAAGCACGATGAGGTTATAAGTAGTGTAGATATTAATAGCGGATGGAATAAATATATCTCAAAGATAGATGAATCCAAAAAACGCAAACTTATTCCATCAGTTGTATGGTATGCTGCAGCAGTTCTTTTGCCTTTAATTATCGTGACATCATACTTAATTATTATCAATGAAAAACAGGCAGTTCCTGTATCTGCTGAAAACAACGTTTTAATTGAACCAGGTACAAAAAATGCTGTATTGCTTCTTGATGATGGTTCTGGAATCAACCTGGAAAAGGAAGAGTCTCTGGAATTGCAGGAAAAAGATGGTACACGGATTGTTAAGAAAGAAGGTGTCTTAAATTATGAAAAGTCACGCAAGGAAAAAAATATCCAATCATTAAAAAATACATTGCTTGTTCCCCGGGGAGGTGAATATAACTTAATCCTTGCCGACGGAACAAAAGTTTTTGTCAACTCAATGAGCCGCCTGGAATTTCCTGTGCAGTTTTCTGATAGTACGCGCGAGGTTTCGCTGGAAGGAGAAGCATGCTTTTGGGTAGCCAAAGATGCTGCCCATCCTTTTATTGTGAAAGTGAACGGAGTAAAAGTGGAAGTTCTCGGAACAACATTTAATATAAATGCTTACCCCGATGAGCCCAGTATTACAACCACGTTGGTAGAGGGAAAAATAAAAATGAACCGACTGGAAAAACCAGGGGAAGAATTTATCCTTTCTCCCAACGACCAGGCAGTTATTGATTCTAATAGCGGACAGGTAAAAATAGGTAAAGTAGATGCTGATAAATTTATTCAATGGGTAAATGGTGTATATGTTTTTGAAAATCAGAATCTGGGCGCCATAATGAAAACCCTGGGGCGTTGGTACGATTTTAATTGCTGGTTTGAAAATCAGGACTTAAAAGAGATTGAATTTGACGGCCGGCTAAATAAATATGAAAGCATTGAGCCTATTCTTGAAATAATTCAAAGCACCGGGAAAGTGAAAGTCGAGGTGGAAAACAACAATATATTATTTAAAGAAAAGAGTGAGAATTAGAGAAAGAAAGCAGGAAATGTTAGCGGCATCTCCTGCTTGGATACTCATAATTTTATGTAAAATGTTTAATTAAAGAGTTTTTAAATTTATGAAAAAAAAACGAGAATCATGCGTTCCCCTAGGGGAATGCGGGTTGAAAATTTTGAGAGTTATGAAACTTGTAACTTTACTTATGTTGCTCGGATTTATGCATGTATCGGCTAATATTTATTCGCAGTCGGCTGACATTCATCTGGATATTGAGCAATTAAGTTTAAAAGAGGTTATTGAGCACATTCAGGAACAAACTGTTTTTAACTTCTTTTATAGTTCTGAAGATATTGAGGGAGTAATGGTTCGGGAGGTGAAGCTTGAAGGTGCAAGTTTGGAAAAAACACTAGACCAATGTTTAAAAGGAACCAGTCTTAATTACGAGATTAAGCATAAGGCAGTTATCTTGAAAAAAGACGCACCGTTACAACCGGAGAATAAGGAAAGTAAACAGGAGCAGAATAATGTGGTGGTGTCCGGAGCAGTGAAAGCAAAAGACGGGAGCCCAATTCCCGGAGTTACAGTTATTATTAAAGGAACCACTAAAGGAACCATTACCGATTTTGATGGAAATTACTCGATAAAAGGCGTTACTAATGGTGACGTTCTGGTCTTTTCTTTTGTTGGTATGAAGCCGGTTGAAGTAACCTTTACCGGCAATGAGAATATTTCGGTTACTTTGGAAGAAGAAACCACCGGGTTGGAAGAAGTTATTGTGGTTGGTTATGGTCTTCAGAAGAAGGAAACGGTAACCGGGGCGATTTCAACAATTAATACGGAAGATTTATTACAGTCTCCTCAGGCAAATGTTAGTAATGCTTTGGTTGGTAGAATGCCTGGTTTACAGGCAGTGCAACGAAGTGGAGAGCCTGGAGAAGATCAGTCTGTATTGCGTATCCGCGGGATCGGCACTTTCTCGGGCTCACAAGATCCTCTTATTATGATTGACGGGATTGAAGCACAAAACTATAATAATATCGATCCCAATGAAATTGAAAGTATTACCATTCTGAAAGATGCTTCTGCAACAGCTGTATACGGTGTACGCGGAGCCAATGGAGTTTTGTTGATTACTACAAAACGCGGAACAGAGGGGGCTCCGAAAATTAGTATCAATTCTAATTTTGCGGTTTCAAGGTTTACCGATTTAAGGGAAAGTTTAAATAGTTACGATTATGCTCGTTTGTATAATGAAGCATTAAAGTACGATTCATATATCACTGGTGGTTATACTCCCCGCTATTCTGACGAGGAAATTGCCAAATATAAATCGGGAGAAGATCCTGTTTTATATCCTTCAACCGATTGGCAGGATATGGTCTTAAAACCGACAGCCTCGCAAATGCACCATAATCTTATGATTTCTGGCGGAACAAAAAAGGTAAAATATTTTGTTTCGGCTGGTATCTTCAGTCAGGAAGGGTTGTTTAAAACAAAGCAGGTAGAAGATATCTATGATTTTGATCCTCAGTTACGATTTAAACGATACAACTTTCGTTCTAACTTCGATTTTAATATAACAGATGATTTTACTGCAACAGTAAATTTATCATCGCAAATTGAGCAGCGAAAGGGTTTTAATCAGGACACCAGAAAAACCATGGAGTTTATTATGCGTGCAAATCCCTTAGATAGTCCGGGGTTGTATGATGATAAACTGGTGATAATGACAGGAGCAGATCCAAGTACTTCGAATCCGTTGTATTGGATTGGTGCAAACGGCTACCGGGAAAATTACAGAAACTTCCTGAATGGTTCTGTACGGTTAAATTATGATTTTAACAAAATGGTTTCGGGCCTAAAAGCACACGTTACTTTCTCTTACCAAAATTACAATGAGCAGAATTCAACATACAAAAAAACATTGCTGTTGTACAATGCCAAAAAATTGGATTCAGGAGACTATGTGTTGATCCCAAACGGGATAGAGTCGCCGTTTTATTATGAAGAAACATCGGGAAATGGAAGCAAAGAGTACTCACGACGATATTATTTAGAGGCAGGAGCTGATTACGCCAGAACATTTAACGGTGAACATGAGGTTACCGGAATGCTTCTTTACAAGCAGAGTAAATATTACGATCCAACCCTGGCATTTCTTGTGTCGAATGGTTATCAGGGGCTTGCAGGCCGTTTAACTTATAACTTTAAAAAACGTTACCTGGCCGAATTTAATATTGGTTATGAAGGAACGGAGAACTTTGCAGAGGGAAAACGTTTTGGATTTTTTCCGGCAGCTTCACTGGGATGGGTTATTTCCGAAGAAAATTTCTTTCCTGAAAACAAAATCTTGTCATACCTGAAAGTTAGGGGAACAATTGGACAAGTTGGAAATGACAGGATTGGAGATATTTCAAGTACAGCCAGCCGGTTCCTGTATCGTCCTTCATCGTATACATATGGCGGAGGATATTATTTTGGCGAAGTTGGTTCTACTTACAACTATTATTATGGTTCTGCTGAAGGAAAAATTGGCAATCCTGAATTAACCTGGGAGCGTTCTACTAAGAAAAACCTGGGAGTCGAAGTTCATTTGATAGACAATAAAATCCATCTCTCGGCTGACTGGTTCGGTGAAACGCGAGATAACATTCTGGCAAACAAAGGAACTGTTCCGGCTATTAGCGGTGCCGAGCTGCCTGCTTACAACCTCGGAAAAATGAAGAACAGTGGTTTTGAGGCAGATATTACATTTCGCAGCAATTTTAACAAATTAAATTACTGGCTAAAACTAAATTATACATACGCTCATAACGTTATTGAGTTTATGGATGAGGTGACCCGCACGAATGCTTATCAGTATAGAACGGGCTTGCGTTATGGTCAGTTTTTCGGATTGCTGGCCGATGGTTTGTACAACACCTGGGAAGAAGTAAATGATCCGAACCGGCCTACAGTTATGTGGCAGAATAATCGTATCCAGCCAGGTGATATTAGGTATGAAGATATTAATTCCGATGGTTTTATTGATAACGACGATATTGTTCCTATCGGGTATTCCAATTTTCCTGAAAAGGTATTTGGATTTTCATTGGGAGGAGATTATAAAGGTTTCGATTTTTCTGTTTTGTTCCAAGGGGCATCTAATGTTTCAATGAATACTTCGCGAAGGACCAATCGTGGTTTCTTTCAGAATTCAGGAGCAAGTGCATTATTATTAAAAAGCTGGAGCCAGGAAAGATATGAAGCAGGAGAAGAGATTTTATTGCCTCATTTATCGGTTGGCGACGACGCACAGCAAAACAACTACCAGGTATCGTCTTTTTGGGTAAGAGATGCCAGCTATCTGAGATTAAAGAATGTGGAAGTTGGTTACTCTTTTAGTTCAGCTTTAATTAAAGAACTAAGTATGAGTTCTTGTCGCATTTACATAAATGCAAGTAATCTTTTCACATGGGATAATCTTTTCCCCGGAGAAGATCCTGAATTCCCGAATGAAGAAGCAAACGTAGAGCCTTATCCTGTTACATCAACTTTTAATCTTGGTTTTAATTTGAAATTTTAAAAAAACGGCAATGAAATTTATAGTTAATATAATCTTTATTTTACTCGTCTTACTTTCAATATATTCTTGTGAAGATATGATGGGAGATTTCCTTGAAAAAGCTCCTGGGGTAGACGTTACTGAAGATACCATATTCTCCTCTAAAACACAGGTAGAAACATTTATTGCGGCCACGTACCAACAAGGAATGCACTCAACCATAATGCTTCAGGAAGATGCAAGTACCGGTAACAGCAGTTATGGAAAGACAGATGCTATTACCGGTGAAGGAGAAATGGATCAAACATGGTGGACCCCGCAAACATGGAATGTTGGGAATGTTACTCCAAACCTGATTGTTGGAATAGAAGATTCAAGATGGAATGCTCGTTGGTCAGCCATCCGTAGGTGCAATATTATTCTGGAAAGAATCGAATCTGTGCCCGGTGTGAGCCAGGATTATATCAATCAGGTAAAAGGTGAAGTTTTGTTTATAAGAGCGCTCAACTATTTTGAAATGTTGAAACGTTATGGAGGCGTTCCTATTGTAGATAAACGTTTCCAACTGGAAGATGATTTGTTGCTTCCGCGGAACAGTGTGGAAGAATGTGTCGATTTTATCCTGAAAGGAGCAAACGAAGCCATTGGCTATTTACCGGATTCTTATACTGCTGAATATCGCGGGCGGATAACAAAAGGTGCAGCTTTAATGCTGAAATCGAGAACGCTATTATTTGCTGCCAGTCCACTGTTTAATACCGACAGTCCTTACATAAATTTTGGTGAAAATAACAAGCTTATTTGTTATACTAATTTTGATAATAACCGTTGGCAATTGGCCGCCGATGCTGCTAAAGACGTGCTTGACTGGGCGCCTTCGGGTGGCATTGCGTTGGTTGAAAACCAAGGGGAAGATATGAACTACCGTTATGTTTGGGAAACACACGATAACTCAGAAATTATTCTCGCCAATAAATCTGTAGGTGAACGTCCCTTGTGGGATTTCCCCTGGAATGGTATTATTCCCCGTTGTTTGGGAATGAGTTGGGGGGGAATGTCGGTTACATTGAATTTTCAAAAACTTTATGAGAAAAAAGATGGTACTCCTCAAACGTGGGAAGGCGGAACTAACTTAAACGAAAAATACGAAGAAATGGATCCCCGGTTTGCCCAAACGTTTGCCTACAATGGTTCGAGATGGAACAACGATATACCCAATGTACAAATTTATGAGGGAGGTCCGCACAATGAGGCATGTTACGGTGGTGTATGGGTGCACAAAAGGGTACCTTATTCATTGTCATACAACCACCCGGAAGTTCCGCATATTATCATTTACCGCTTAGCAGAAGCATACCTGAATTATGCTGAAGCCCTGAACGAAGCCCAGGGACCTGTTAAAGAGGCTTATGACGCCGTTAACAAAATCAGAAACCGTTCGGGAATGCCTGATTTGCCTGCCGGACTTAATAAGGAGGAGTTCCGTGAAAGAGTTCAGGATGAAAGAGGGGTGGAATTGGCCTACGAAGAACATCGCTTTTGGGATCTAAGAAGATGGCTACGCGCAAAAGAAGTTATTGATACAGATATGTACGGAATAAAAATTTATCCGATTGAAGGGAGCAATGATTTTCGTTATGAACCTTATGTATTCGAAACTCGCGTGTTCCTTGACCGCATGTATCTACACCCTTTTGACTACAATGAAGTACTTAAAGGTTACTTAGTTCAAAATCCTGGTTATTAATTAAATCGCAACTTTTTTTAAAATGAACAATATAATATTACGATATAGAAACATTTTCTTTTTAGGGTGTTTCTTCCTGTTAATTTTTGAAAATCCTTCATTTGGGCAAACGGATAGTGTGCTCGTTATAAAAAATGAAAAAGAAAAGACAGTGCCCTTCGGAACTACTCCTGAATGGATGGTAACAGGCGCTGGTTCTCAAACCAAAGGTTCTAATCTTGAAAAATCTTTCAATGTTAATTTAGCCAACCGGTTGTACGGCGAAATTCCCGGATTAACTATTCAGCAATATAACACCGAGGCAGGAGAAGATTCTCCCAATATGTTGTCCAGGGGTATTAGTACATTATTTTCCAATTCGATTCTGGTTATTGTTGACGGGTTTGAGAGTTCTATTGAAAATTTAGTTCCTGAGGAGATTGAATCCATAACCTTATTAAAAGATGCAGCGTCCACTGCTTTGTATGGTAGCAGAGCTGCCAATGGCGTGTTGGAAATACGAACAAAAAGAGGAAGTAACAAAGCATTGCAGGTTAGTTTTAGTACGCAGCATGGTATTCAAAGCAGTTATGATTTACCGCCGTTTTTAGGTTCTTACGATTACGCAAGGCTTTACAACGAAGCGTTGGAGAACGATGGAAAAGCACCAGTTTATTCAGAAGAGGATTTGGCTGCATACCAGTCAGGAACTGATCCTTATTTCCATCCGGATGTAAACTGGTACGATGAAGTTTTAAGGAAAACAGCTCCTATCAGAAATTACAATCTGAGCTTTAATGGTGGTTCTGAAACGGTTAGCTACTTTGTTTTGTTAAATGCTCTTTCAAGCAACGGGCTGTATAAAAAAACAGAAGATATTTCAGACAACAGCATTAACTCTAAATATGAAAGGTATAATATTCGTTCGAATATTGATATTCAGGTTTCATCCAAAATTAAAGCAAACTTCAATATTGCCGGAGCAATTATAAACAAGGATAATCCTGCCGGAAATTCAACGGCTGGCATTTTTTCAAGACTGAAAAAAATTGCCCCGAATGCATTTCCTGTGTATAACCCCAACGGAAGCTGGGGAGGAAACAACCTGTATTCAAATCCATTGGGGGATATTATGGAATCAGGGTTTTACAGTTCCGATGCACGAACCTTGCAGGCAATGCTAAAACTAACAGGAGATTTAAGCTCCATTACCAAGGGATTAAGCATCTCTGGAGCTGTTAGCTTTAACGATTATTTCCAGAGTTTTTCCAGTAAAACAAGATCTTACCAGCGTTTTTCTATTTCTGAAAACGGTGCAGGCGATGTAACATATAACCCAATCGGTGAAAATACTTCGCTCACAGGAAATGAAGGAGGAAGTGTAAAATGGAGAAGATATACTTTACAGGGAATTCTTAATTACAACCGTACTTTTGGTAAAAATATGCTTCGTTCAATGTTGTATATTTCTGGTGATAACTACTTACTGCGCAATGCTGAAACCTATGATTTAACAAGTTTCCCGTACAGACATAATCATATGGGAGGTCGTTTCTCTTATGCATGGAATCAAAAATACATTGGCGAATTTTCATTTGGGGTGAGTGGCTCTGAAAATTTTCCAAAAGAAAACCGCTATGGCTTTTTCCCTGCTGTCTCCCTTGGCTGGATTGCCTCCGAAGAAAATTTTGCAGAGAATATTTCCTGGCTCGATTATCTAAAAGTGAGGGCTTCTTACGGTCTGGTTGGAAACGACGATATTGGCGGACAGAGATTTATGTATAATTCAACTTATACATATGGTTCAGAGTATCATCTGGGAACAGACAACTCTTCAATTTACACTATTCAGGAAAGTGCTTACTCTAATCCAAACCTTACCTGGGAAAAATCTCAAAAGTTAAATATTGGGTTTGATGCAACAATCTTGAAACATTTGGATGTTACTGTAGATGTTTTTAATGAAAAACGTTCTGACATTCTGGCTAAACCATATGCAACTGTTCCTGCATTTTTGGGAATTGAGTTACCCGACCTGAATGTTGGAGAAGTTACTAACAAAGGGGTAGAAGTTTCCTTGTTCTATAAAAGCAATAGCCAACGAGATTTAGTGTTTTCCTTGGAAGGAAGTATGTGGTATGCAAAAAACGAATTGACTTTCTATTCAGAAGCTCCTCAGTTATACGACTATATGTATCGTACCGGGCAAATGTTAAATCAGCCATTTGGTTATGAAGCAATTGGTTTCTTCAAAAGTGAAGAAGATATCGCAGGAAGTCCGCTGCAAACCTTTAGTTCTGAAGTATTGCCCGGAGACATAAAATACAAGGATATGAATGATGACGGGATTATCAACCAGTTGGATATTCATCCGATTGGGAATACGGAAACTCCCACAATGACTTTTATGTTCAGACCCACATTTGAATATAAAAATTTCGACTTTTCGATGTTACTTCAGGGCGTTGCCGGACGAACAGTATACCTGAACGGAGATTTCTATCAGGCTTTTCAAAACGATGGAAAAATAGGGGAAGTAGCTTTAGGCCGCTGGAATGCTTCAAATAAAGAAAATGCAACCTATCCCAGATTGTCGTCTGAAAATAATGCAAACAATTTTGGAGTTTATTCATCTTTCTGGCAGAAAAATGGAAACTACATAAAACTTAGAAATGTGGAATTAGGATATAACCTGCCTGATGAACTTATGACAAAGTGGGGACTTTTGAGTGCCCGTTTCTTTATAAACGGAACCAACTTGTTTTCTTTAGATCATTTGGAATATTCAGATCCGGAGATTATGAATGGATATCCGCCAATCAGGACGTATAGTATTGGCTGTAAAATTCAATTTTAATAAAATGAAGATACATGGATTTCAGTATTATATGCCGGTTAAATTGAATCACAGTATTTGCGAAAATTACAGAAACAAGATTGAAAATTAATACAGATGAAAAATAGACTTATTATAATATATAGTTTTTTAGCTCTGCTGTTTAGCGCTTGCGAAAATCTGGATCAGGATTTTACTGTAACACTAACACAGGATGAGGTAACTAAATCATATGAATACACAAAGTACAGGGCAATAGCTGTTTACAGCGAACTCAAGAATGGCTTTGAATATATCGACGGTGCTATGCTGGCATCGGCAACCGATGATGCAGAACATACGATTGAAACATCCGCTATTCAGAATTTCAATACAGGAAACTGGAATATGGTTTATAATCCGGATGACGTGTGGGAGCATTATTATCAGGCAATACGAAAAGCAAATCAGTTTTTGGTATCTGCTGATAGTGTAGACCTGGAAACATATCGCGTAGATCCTGACCCGGGAGCGCAGGAAGTTTATCAGGCTCGCCTTAAGGAAATTGAAAACTGGAAAGTTGAGGTTCGTTTATTGAGGGCTTACTTTTATTTTGAATTGGTAAAACGCTATGGTGGTGTTCCTTTAATAACAGAACTAACCACACTTGATGAGGATTATTCTGGTGTTAACCGCAGTTCGTTAGAGGATTGTTTTGATTTTATTGTTGATGAATGCGATTACGCAGCGGCTGAGTTACCGGAATCGTATGCTGACAGCGATTTGGGAAGAGTGACTTCCGGAACAGCATTGGCCATTAAAAGCCGTGTGTTATTGTATGCCGCCAGTAATTTATTTAACAATGATTCATGGGCCGGAGGATATGCAAACAATGAACTTATTTCATTAACCGGAGACCAGCAATCAAAATGGGAAGCCGCCGCAGACGCTGCGAAGGATGTGATAGATCTGGAACGTTACTGGTTAAGCTCAAGTTATTCTAATTTATTTGGAAGCGATGGATTTTTAAATAACGAGGTGATTTTTTCTCGCAGAAACGGTGCGTCAAATTCGTTTGAAATCATGTCGGCTCCTCCCGGATATGATCTGGGACAAGGTGGAACAAATCCTTCGCAGGGCTTGGTTGATGCATACCAAATGACAGATGGTTCCGACTTCAATTGGAATAACCCGGAAATGGCTGCTAACCCTTATGAAAACAGGGATCCTCGATTAAAATATACCATTCTTACCAACAACGCGTGGTATAAAAGTAGAAATGTTGAAATATGGGAAGGTGGACTGGATGGTAAAGGTACTTTCAGGGCTACAAAAACAGGTTATTACCTCAAAAAGTATGTAAATTCAGGATTGGATTTATTACAAAACAGAACCAGTGTGCATAGCTGGATTCTTATTCGAATGGCTGAAATATATTTGAATTATGCAGAGGCATTAAACGAAGCTGAGCCGGGAGATCCTGATATTCTGACATACCTGAATCTGGTTCGTTCTCGTAGCGATGTGCAAATGCCTGCTATTCCGTCAGGATTATCTCAGGAAAAAATGAGAGAAATAATCCACCGGGAACGAAGGGTTGAACTTGCTTTTGAAGGACATCGTTTTTGGGATGTAAGAAGATGGATGGAAGCCGAAAAAGACTTGGCTGAATCTTTAACCGGAGTAGCAATTACAAAAATAAGCGATTCCTTTAACTATCAGGTAACAACTGTGGAGAGTCGATCTTTTTCTCCTAAAATGTACTTATATCCCATTCCTCAAAGCGAGCTGAATATTAATAAACAGTGGGTTCAGAATCCTTTATGGTAAACAAATAAAAGAGAATAATTATGAAAAATAAAATCAATATTTATTGTAAGCTAATATGTATCTTTTCTGTTTCTGTTGCTTTGTTTTCCTGCGACTATGAAGATTTGGCAGAAGCAGATTACCCCGAATCATTAATCTATATGCCGGCATCTTATTCCGGTGTTTATGATATTTCTGCTGCACCAAATGCATCATCCGTTCCAACAGAAGGAGCTCCGTCTCGATATTCTGTTGATGAATCTAATTCTACCCTGGAAATTCCACTGGGGGTTTTTCGCGGAGGAGTACATTTAGATGGAGAGGTTACTGTTAACCTGGTTTTTAATACCGATACTGTTTCGCAGTTAATTACAGCTGGAAGTTTGCCGGAAACGTCTCTTTTGCCAATGTCTGCTTTATCATTGCCGGAAACGGTTAAAATTGCTGATGGAGAAAATCTGGGAACGTTCAATTTAAAAGTAGCTATGAGCTTTTTAAAAAGCCATGCAACCGACAAGTTTGCAATAGGAATTGAAATATCCAGCGAGGATAGTGAGGTTAATCCGGATTTAAAAACAACAGTCGTTTATATTGATCCGGAAGAAATTGAATAAGTTGTTATTTTTATAGAAGACAACTCCTATATTTTAAATTACTGCAGAAAGCCATAGGAAACTGTGGCTCTCTGCAGATTTATCCATAAAAATAAACGTATAATTATGCATTGGGCCAAATCCTTATTTTCTTATTTTTTTCTCACATTTATTTTATATACGGCAGCTGGTTGTGGAAAATTATATGCCCATATATTTGCAGACGAAGCACCCGCTTTTGGCGCTCAAATTTTTCTGGAACCGGGACAAACTCCCGAACAAATCGATAATTGGTTTCAAATTTTAAAAGAAAGCGAAATGTCGGTTTGCCGTATCAGAATGTTTGAGTCGTATATGAAAGATGAAGATGGCAATTGGGATTACACTTTGTTTGATTATGCATTTAAATCGGCAGAAAAGTACGATGTAAAGATTTTAGCAACGCTGTTCCCTTACACTGAGAAAACAGATATTGGTGGCTTTAAATTCCCACATAACGAGGCTCATTTAGACTCAATTGCAACTTTTATCGATAATGCAGTAAGTCACTTCAAACAATACAGTTGTTTAATTGGCTGGGTGTTAATTAACGAACCGGGGCAGACATCGGTTCCTGTTAATTCTTTTTCTGAAAAAAGGTATAAAGAATGGAGCAGAGTCAATCCGGTTATCGACTATACCAAGGATGGTTACCCTGTGTTAATGGACTTGCGCAAACAGCGTTTTCAAATGGATTACAACACCTGGTATTTACAGTGGCTGGCCAATGAAATAAAAAAAGCAGATCCTGAAATACATGTACATGTAAATAGTCACGCGATTTTTGATAATGTCCCGCAATATGATTTTCCTGCGTGGCGGAAATTTTTGAAGAGTCTCGGAGGATCTGCGCATCCCAGCTGGCATTTTGGTTATTTCAACAGAAAACAATATGCCCTGGCAATGGATGCAAACAGTGAAATAATTCGTTCCGGCGCAGGAAATCTACCCTGGATAATGACCGAAATTCAGGGTGGAAATAATACCTATAGTGGCTCGGCCCCATTTTGTCCAACAGCAGACGAAATTACCCAATGGTTGTGGATTACCCTTGGCGCAGAAGCAAAAGGTGCAATATTCTGGTCTTTAAATGCCAGAGCTTCCGGAATGGAGGCCGGCGAATGGGCATTGCTTACTTTTCAGGATAAACCTTCTGAACGCTTAATTGCAGCTAAAAATGTAGCTCAATCAGTAAAGAAACACGAAACACTTTTTGCAAACGCGAAAGAATTTAATAGCGGAATAAATGTGTTGTATGTGCGAGAAGCGATGTGGGCGGAGGAAGCAATGGAACGCCCGTCAAAGCAAAATTATACAGGAAGGCAACGCGGTGCTGTAATGAAATCGGTATTGGGGTATTACAAAGCCATTTCTGAACTGGGGCTAAATTGTGCTTTAAAAGAAATTAGTGAATTTAATTTCCAAAAGGCGGATTATTCGGGAGAGGTTATTGTGCTTTCTCATCAGTTATCTCTGCCTACTAAATATGCTCCTGGGTTGGAGAATTTTGTTAAAAAAGGAGGTACCTTACTGGTTGACGGCTTAACAGCTTTTTTCGATGAGAATCTGCATTGTACAACTATCAGTTCTTTCCCTTTTAAATCGCTGTTTGGCGGAGAAATCAGCGAATACAAGCTAGTTGATAATATATTTTATGTTGAACTCGCCGACAACGAAATACCGGCTCATTTATGGCGGGGAAACATCGCAATTAATAAGTCTGCAAAAATCATTTCCGAAGATCATAAAGAAATATATGGAATTCAGAACCAATACGGAAAAGGAAAAACAATTTGGATTTCTTCGTTAATGGGATTGGGAAACTGGATTACCGGAAATAATGCAGCTTTAAGCGACTGGCTTAAAGATTACCTGCCTCTGAAAAAGCAACCAGTTTATTTTAGTCACCAAATGGATGATGTTTTAATGAAAACGATGACCAGCGGAGAGAAACTGATTACCATTTTGGTTAATAAATCGGGCGAAGAGAAAAATGTCCCGCTTGTATTTCAAAACAAAGAGTTAAGTCCCAAACTCATTTTCTCAAATCATAAGAATAAAATGATGAATAAATCGTCTGTAAATATTAAAGCAGAAGAAACGCTGGTGATTGAATGGAAATAACATTTTATCACCAGATGAATAAATAATGGTTTTATGAAAATTGATATTCCCACAGTACTAATATTTTTATTGTTGGTTTTTCATTCAGCTTGTTCAAATGACAGCGTGGCAGAGCCAAAGACAGAAAATGATGACGATGATGTTGAATATTCAAATGCCTATATAATTCAGCTGTCTTCTAAAGATGCACCTGCTGTAGCAGAAAACTATGAAGAGCTTTTAAAATATCATTTTTACGGAATTTGCTGGCAGGGTGAGGTAGAAGATAATTTGAAATTTTCCAGGCAAATGGGGTATAAATATGTAATGTACCAGCCGGGCATGGAAAATTCTTCTCTGGCCGATAATTTATTTTTCTATTTGGAAAGTCCGGAGTACGCTGTTTACAATGAACTTGGTGTAGAACGTTACGTCGATTCTGAAAAACAATATACCAACCAGCAGATATCCACTTATCAGGATTATTTTGCATTGAAGTCGCTTGACTCGCCATTTCCTGAAAATATGGCTACAGGGTGGTTTTCCAATAGAGGTTTCTCTGTGGAGCCTGACTGGCAGCAAAAAAAAGTAATTGATTTTTTTACAGACGAGGTTATCAGTTTGGTAAAAAGTATAGAGAATGCCAATGCTGATTTTCTTTTTGGTGGAATTGCCTGGGATGTTCCAAACTTTTCCGGAGATTTTTGGGGCGGGGGAAACCAGGTTACACTTGCCTATTGGACTGGGGCGGATTCAGGAGTTCATCCCGATGGAATTACTCCTGAATATAGTACCTACAGTAAAGGGCGAGCGGCTTATTTAATCAATCTTAAAAACCGGGTTAAAACTGATTTCACAGGGAGAAATGTAAATTACATTGTGGAGCCTTACCGTCCGGGAGAATATATTGACAGTGTAAATACCTTTGATCATGAAATCCGGACAAAATTGCTGGAGAATATTTTTATTTCGCAGGAAGCAGGAGTAAGCCAGTACGATAGTGGTACAGAATTTACGGAAGATAATTCGTTAACCGAATCAGGAGCTTTGAAAAAATACCAGCTTGGTTCTTCTACGCCAGACAATCATTTGTTCGAAACAAATCAAATAATTGCTGCCAAAGCCGCAGTTAATGGTTCCTGGTTTAATTGGTACGGCAGGTTTAGCGGAACTGGTGATGAAATTCCTATGACCAATATTTATGAGGTTCCTCATTGGTTGCAGTTGATTCGTGTAGTTCCCAACTGGGATAACTTGAGTGGAGTTGATTTGGCAAACCGCTCCTGGAATGGCGAAAACTATAAAAGTACAAACAGCGAAATAAACGAGCATATAATTTATTCCCGACAGCCTGAAACTCAGAAGCTTTTTGCCGTTTTCCTTGATGGAGAAGGAGAAATTGAGCTAAAAGAAGGGGAGACGGTTGTTTCTGTTCAACGTGTAGATGCGCTTTTTTGTGAGACAAAAGAAGCTGCCGATGATTTGATTTTGGAAAATAATATAATAAAAATGGCTCCGTAAAGAGTAATCAATAAGAACTAAAATGAAAAGAGCATTATTTACAGTACTGTTTACTATTTGTTGCGTAACAATTTTTGCCGCAAAATTTCAAACAAAAATAGAACCGCTTGCCGGCGAAAAATGGTATGGCGCCTATACTGCTCAGGCTTGGCCCAATACACCTTTAAATGAAATTCAATTCCAACCGTTTAATGTCAATTTTGCAAAAACTGATTTGGCAACTGAAAACCTCGGAAATCAGGCTGCTCCTTTTCTGTTGTCGAATATGGGGCGTTACGTCTGGAGTGATGAACCGTTTGCTTTTGAATTCAAAAATGGAATTCTGATACTCCATTCTGATGCTGAAAAAATAAATGCTGTAAACGCCGGAAAAACGTTGCGCGAGGCTTATCGGGCAGCTTCACAAAAGCATTTCCCGGCATCGGGGAAAACCCCAAATCCGCTAATGTTTAAAATTCCACAGTATAATACATGGATTGAGCTGGGAACAAACCAGAACCAGCAAGATGTAATGAAATATGCAGAGAATGTATTGAAGAACAATTTTCCTCCCGGCGTTTTTATGATTGATGATATCTGGCAAAAGTACTATGGAAATTTTGAGTTCGATGCTGCTAAATTTCACGACCCCAAAGGAATGGTCGATTCGCTACATGCTGAAGGTTTCAGGGTAATGTTGTGGGTTACGCCATTTATAAGTGCTGATAGCAAAGAGTTTCGTTTTCTGGAAAAGAATGGCGGTTTGGTGATGAATACACAAACAAATTCGCCGGTTTTAATAAAATGGTGGAATGGCTATAGTGCCTGCCTCGACCTCTCTAAAAATTTCGCATTTAGCTGGCTGAAGAAGAACCTAAAAAGCTTACAAGACTTGTACAGTATTGACGGTTTTAAATTTGATGCTGCCGATTTTCATTTTTACACGGATTATCCTACAAACACAAGCGGAAATTTGCAGTCTGAATTATATGCTAAATTGGGAACAGAGTTTGGGTTTAATGAATTCAGAGCCTGCTGGAAAATGGGAAATCAACCCTTAGCCCAGCGTTTACAGGATAAAGCTTACTCCTGGGATGATTTAAATCTATTAATTCCAGATATGATTTCGGCCGGATTAATTGGGCACCCGTTTACTTGCCCCGACATGATTGGCGGCGGTTTAATTCAGACTTTCGAGAATATTGATTACAACAAATTTGACCAGGAACTGATGATTCGCTCGGCTCAATTACAGGCGCTAATGCCCATGATGCAGTTTTCGGTGGCTCCATGGAGAGTTCTTGACAAAAAGCACTTGACCTTGTGCCGCAACGTGGCTTTGCTTCATGCTAAAATGGGAGATTACATTTTGGCATTGGCCAAACAGGCAGCAAAAGATGGTGAACCTATAATCCGGCACATGGAGTATGTCTTTCCGCATGAAGGATTCGAAACTTGCAAAAACCAGTATATGCTGGGCGATGAATACTTGGTGGCGCCAATGATTAATAAAGAGAGAAGGCGTGAAGTGAAACTTCCGAAAGGAAAGTGGATTGATGAACGGGGCAAAAAATACAAAGGTGGCAAAACGGTAACTATTGATGTTCCTTTAAGCAGGCTTCCTTATTTCAAATTGCTGAAATAATAGTTTTTTCTGCCAGTAAACAGTTTCTAATTTTTTTAGGAAATAATATACGATTAACGAATTGAATCGAGGAACTTAGTAGTTCCATTTTAACTGACAATAAAATTCAAGATGAAAAGTTTTTTTCTGATTATTAGCTTCTTTTGTTCAATTTTAATATTAAATGCACAGCAGAGCTGGCAAGGAAAATCTGTTGATTTTTCGCATGGTGATTTAAAGGTTTCCGAGAATCATCGCTATCTTGTACATGCAGATGGCACACCGTTTTTGTATTTGGGAGATACTGCCTGGGAACTCTTACACCGTTTAAGTAAAGACGACACGAAATTGTACTTGGAGAATCGTCGGTCAAAAGGCTTTACCGTTATTCAAACCGTAATATTGGCGGAGCCCAAAGGATTGACAGCTCCAAATGCAGAAGGGGCAACACCATTGGTTGACAACGACCCAACGAAACCCAACGAAGCTTATTTTAAACATGTCGATTGGGTATTACAAAATGCAGCTGAAAAAGGGTTGTACGTTGGGTTGCTACCCACCTGGGGAGACAAAGTAGACAAACAGTGGGGAAATGGCCCCGAAATATTCACGAAAAAGAACGCAAAGAAATACGGTCGCTGGTTGGGAAAACGTTATACTTCGTTTCCAAATGTTATTTGGATAATTGGCGGCGACAGAAAGGGAGGAGAAGATAATTTTGCGATCTGGAATGCGATGGCAGAGGGAATAAAATCGAAAGATAAACACCACCTCTTAACATATCATCCGTCTGGCGAATCTTCATCTTCTGAATGGTTTCATCACTGCAACTGGCTTGATTTTAACACCTACCAAAGTGGCCATGCAAAAGAAGATTATGCAATTGTGGAGAAAATGCTGGGGCATGATTATAATTTAAAACCGGTGAAACCTGTTATGGATTCGGAACCGCGTTATGAAAATATTCCTAAAAATTTTAAAAAGGAAAATGGCGTGTTTAGTGCTGCTGATAGCCGGGAAATAATGTACCAGAGCTTATTGGGTGGCGCCTGCGGACACACCTACGGATGTAACGAAATCTGGCAAATGTACAGCCCCGGATTTAGCCCGGTAATTGATGCTTTTGTGCCATGGAAAGAGGCACTGGATTTTAAAGGTGCACAAGCTGTACTTTTCGCCCGAGAGTTGTTTGAATCCATTGATTTTACAACAATTCAACCAGCTCCTTCTTTGTTGCTCTCTGGAAATAGTGATTACAAAGATATGGCAGTGGCAGCTACCGGAAAAGATTTTGCGATGGTTTACTTGCCCAATGGAAATCGAGTTTCAATAAATCTTGAAAAAGCATTTCAAACAGAGTCGGTAAAAATGTGCTGGTTTAATCCACGAAATGGCGAATATTCTAATCCTTGGAACGAAAAGGTTATCGGAAATTTTGAGGTTCAGCCTCCTGTTTCAGGTGAAGGCACTGACTGGTTGTTTCTGATTAAAAAGAAGTGAATTTTTACTTTTTTTGGTTGAAGTAAGATTATCAAAATATCTGTTTCTCAAGTTTTAGTTATGAAAATGAGTCAAATTAAACTTTTTACCCCTCGTTGCTCCAAAGTTGTAATTCTTGCTTTTTTACTTGTATTTCAACTGAATTCTTTTGCTCAGAAACTGGAGCTTGCTTCCATTTTTGGCGATAATATGGTATTGCAACAAGGAATGAATGTTCCTGTTTGGGGAAAATCAGCACCGAACAGCACTGTGAAAATTGATTTTGCAGGTTTTATTTATGCAACAAAAGCAGATGCGTTGGGAAAATGGATGGTAAAAATACCACTGTTGGATTATGGCGGACCGTTTACCATGAATGTTTCCAGTGAGGACACAATTGTTTTTCAGAATGTAATGGTTGGCGAAGTTTGGCTAGCTTCTGGTCAGTCGAATATGGAGTATCAGATGAAAAACGGAGTGGGGCCAAACACCAAAGAAGTTATAGAGAATGCGGACTTTCCCGAAATCCGGTATTTTAATGTGCCACGCGAAACAAGTATAGTGCCGTTGCAAAATACGAGTGCTAGCAGTTGGCAATCGATTACGCCTGAGTCGGTAAAAGAATCATCGGCTGTGGCTTACTTTTTTGCCCGCGCGTTACATCAGGATAAAAACATTGCGGTGGGTATTATCAATTCATCTTGGGGAGCAACAAGTGTTGAAGCCTGGATTAGCGCCGAAATGCTGAAAACTCATCCTGATTTTGTTAACGAGGTGAAAGCGCAGAACAAAAATCAAGAAGCATGGAAAGCTTATGTGAAACAGAGCTGGAGAAATGACGCATCGCGCGACAGTATTGCTCAAGCTTCTACAAATGGCTTAGACATGGGAGTTCATACCCTGAAATATCAGCCAACAAATTGGAAACATGTTGACTATCCCGTTGATTTTGGAAAAGCCGGTTTAAGTGGTTTGTGGGGAGTTGTATGGTTTCGGAAAAACTTTGAATTGGATAGAGACGACATCGCAAAAGAAAATACACTGTCAATCTACATTCGCGCCAGAAAAGCTAGTTTGTATGTTAACGGTACAGAAGTGGAAACGAAGGAAAATATTGATGGACAACTTGCAATAGAAGTGCCGCGAAAGGTACTTCAAAAAGGAAAAAATGTACTGGCAATTCGGTTGTATTGTCATTGGGGAAGTGGATTAATCGGGAAGGATGAAAGTGAAGTTTCACTTAATAAAACAGTTTCGTTGGCTGGGGAATGGTTGTTTAACTCCACCATTGAAACAAAACTTCCACAGTGGCAGGATTATTACACGCAATTATCTGTGCAGTACAATGGTCGGATTGCACCAATAATTCCTTACGGAATAAAAGGAGTTATTTGGTATCAGGGGGAGGCAAATGTGGGACGCGCTCAGCAATACCAGTCGCTTTTTCCGCTTCTTATTAGCGATTGGCGGGTGCGCTGGCAGGAAGGTTACTTTCCATTTTTATTTGTACAATTGGCCAACTACGGACAAAAACAAACGGAGCCGGAAGAAAGCAGTTGGGCTGAACTTCGTGAGGCTCAAACGGAAACTTTGAAATATCCAAAAACTGGAATGGCTTGTATAATTGATATCGGCGAAGCAAGCGACATTCATCCGAAAAATAAAATGGATGTTGGGAAACGTTTGTATTTAGCTGCCCGAAAAGTAGCTTACGGCGAAAATATTGTTAGTTCCGGTCCAACTTTTGAATCGATGGAAGTGGACGGAAACAAAGTGAAAATACATTTTTCTTCAACCGGGAAAGGTCTTGAATTCAGAAATGAAAATTTACCTTCCGGCTTTGCAATTGCCGGAGAAGGTCATGCCTTTGTTTGGGCAAAAGCCAGAATTATCGACAATGAAACGATTGAAGTTTGGTCGCCTGAAATAGAGCACCCCACAGCAGTGCGTTATGCCTGGGGCGATAATCCAGACGCTAATCTTTACAATAAAGAAGGATTACCTGCTGTTCCGTTCAGAACCAATGAAAGTGAGTAGTGAATGCACTTATTATTTTATACGTTTCTGTCAGTGATATAGTAACTTATAAACACTCTCTGCATTTTTATATAAAATCAAATCTTGTTCAGAATTACTCAATTGAAGAATTTGTGATTTTACAATATCAAGCCAGTTTTTGTAGGTAGTACCAACCAGACAAACCGGCCAGTTGGAGCCGAAAATTAATCGGTTTGGGCCAAATGTTTCGAGTATTACATCAAAATAGGGTTGGAGTTGTTTAACTGTCCAATTGGAAAAATCTGCCTCACTTACCATTCCACTGAGTTTACAAAATACATTCTTACGTTTTGCCAGTTCACTAATATCTTTTTGCCATTCTTTTATTTTTTTGTCTTTTATCAGAGGTTTCGCAATGTGGTCAACTACAAAAATTTGGTTGGGATTTTTGTCTACAAAACGAATCGTGTTAGGGAGCTGATGTTTTAATATAAGAATGTCGTATACCAGGTTAAATTTATAAAGGAGTGAAATTCCGCGGTTAAAATCTTCGCGTAAAAGAAATTCAGGATCACTCTCTTCCTGAACGACATGCCTGACTCCTTTCAAAAAAATGGATGAAGCATATCTTTCAAGGATAGCATGGATGCTTTTAGAAGCTAGCGGCACCCAACCAACAACACCTTTTATTACCTCGTTTTCTGAAGCTAATTGTAGAAGCCAGTCGGTTTCTTCCAAACATTGTCGTGCATGAACAGATATTACACCAGTAACTTCAGTGTCTGAAATGGTTTCTTTTAAATCGTCAATTAAAAAATTTTTTCTGATGACGGCCATTTCGTTGTTTATCCAGCCGTATTCTTCCGGATTGTAATTCCAGAAATGTTGGTGGGAATCAATAATCATCGTTTATCGGTTTTATAAGTATGGATATTTAGGATTTAGTATTCCGGCAGTTTTTAGCTTTTCCCAAAAGGCAGAAGGAAGTTCAGTATGCAGCAATTTTTTATTTTCTTTCATTCGTTTTGGCTTTCCCGGGTTTAAAGCAATGGCATTGATTTGCGGTGCCGAAATGGCAAATTTTAAACTGGCATCTCCCGGATTTACAGAGAATCTGTTACAAATCTCAAAAAATGTTTTTCTCCATTCGAAAAGCGTTTTGTGGCTGTCAGAATTTTTATCAGCAATCTGATAATCAAAATAGTCGCCGCCAGTTAAAAAGCCGGCATTAAAAATTCCGGAGTTAATTATTCCAACTCCGTTGTTAGCCAGTTGTGAAATAAAATCAATAACTTCCTGCGGATGATGATACAAAGTAAATTTGTTGGCCAGCATTACCCAATCGAATTTTACTTCTTTGTACAATTGCTGAATTATTTTCCAGTCTTTAGATCCTATTCCAACAGCAGCAACTTCGCCTTTTTCTTTTAATTCAAAAAGTGCTGAATAAGCTTCTTTTATATCGTTCCATCTTTTTTGTTTTTCTTTTTCTGTTGAGGCTGCAAATAAATATTCATCCGGGTCGTGCACCGAAATGAGTTTTGGTTTGTACTCGCCTAGTAACTCGCAACCTTGTTCCCAGCATTCCAAAATTCCTTTGTAACTGATTTTCTGCACTGCATCATTTTTCAGGTTTACCCAGGCACCGGGTTCAAACATTGGTTCTTTTGTTTTTAATGGTACTCTGTACCACCCCAACTTATTGCTAATGCTGATTTGGGTGGGAGAAATTCCCAGCTTTTTTAACCCGCTTTGTATAGATTCCAATGCCAAACCGGCACCGTATTTTCCGGCTGTGTCAATAAAAACTTCGCCGTCGGAAACATTAAACCATTCCTGAATTAAATCCAGTTTTTCTGTTTCTGAAAGTTCCCTGTATAAATTTCCTAAATAACTGGTTCCATAAATAATGGGTGGGCACGGTATTCCTGTTTTTCCCAAATAATTCTGCAAAGGCTTTTGTCTTTCCATTTTAAGTTGTTGTATGAATAGAAAACAGATAAATCCAAATTTGGATCAAAATACAAAAAATTACAGGTATGTTGATGTAAAACTTTTCTTCAAAAAAAAGGAGCGTGATATTTAATTTCTTAATTCTGGTTTTTATGCGTGCCTCTCTTTGTATTGAGAGGGAGTTTGGCCAAATTCTTCTTTGAAACTTTTTCTGAAATGGGAAAGGCTTTGAAATCCAATTTCTGTGCTAATGGCTCCAACGGTTTTACTTCCTTCTTTTAATAAAGTTGCCGCTTTTTTTAAGCGGTATTTTCGAATGAATTCACCTGGGTTTTCCTGATTAAGTCGTTTCATTTTTCTGTAGAAAGTAACACGGCTCATCCCAATTAGGTTACTTAATGTATCGGCATTGAATTCAGGATCTGAATAGTTGGTTTCCAATGCGATGAGGATTTTTTGATAAAATGATTTGTCTTCATTATTCCATCGCTCGCTTTTAGTCATTGCAAATTGTTCCACATCTTTTCTGATTTCCTGGTGTTTGTTAAGAATATTATTTATTCTTGATAACAGTAAGTTGGGGTTAAATGGTTTTTCAATATAGTCATCAATTTTTGTTTGGAAACCTTCAATTTTAGATGCTACATCTGTTTTTGCAGTGAGCATAATAATAGGTGTAAAACGTGTTTCAGGCATTTCTCTCACTTTTTTAGAAAACTCAAGCCCATCCATTACAGGCATCATTAAATCTGTTATAATAAGGGCCGGAATACGGATAGATAACCAGTCCAGCGCTTCTTTTCCATTTGTGGCTGTTTGTATTTTGTAATTTTTACCCAAAAATGAGGAAAGGTATTCTAACAGTTCAGGATTATCTTCAACCACTAAAATTTCTTCTCCTGAGAGATTTCCTGAATCAATGGCTACCACAGAGTGAGGTTCAGGTTGGGAAATGGCATCAGGTATCATGTCTTTTACAATATCTGAATCATTAAAATGATTTTTTCCCCACTTAAAAGAAATGCTAAATGTAGTACCAACTCCTTCCTTACTATTATATTCAATGGTGCCATGTTGCATGTCGACAAGCGTTTTTACCAAAGTTAGTCCCATGCCGTGGCCGTCAATATTAGAACTAACATTTTCAGCCCGGTAGAAATGCTTAAAAATATGCTTTTGTTCTTCTTCCGGTATTCCCACGCCTGTGTCTGTAATTTTCAAGACCAAAGCATTTTCCAGGCTAATAAAATCAATAAAAACAGAATCATCGTTGTTTGTGTATTTTAGAGCATTTGACAAAAGGTTGTAAATAATTTTATCTGTTTTGTCTTTGTCCAGCCACATAAAGATCTTCTTATTGGCATTTAAAATTTCAAAACGAATGTTTTTCCGTTCAGCTAAATCTTTAAAAGAGTCGGATATCTCTTTGGTAAACGAAACAATATCAAAATGAGTAACGCTCAGTTTGAGTTCTCCCTGGTCGTATTTGCGAAGGTCAATAAACTGATTAACCAATCGAAATAACCGATCGGAACTTTTGCGGATGTTTTTCAGAATAATCTGGTTTATTCCTTGTTCACGAAGCGTTTCGAGGTTTCCCATAATAATGGTCAGTGGGGTGCGAAATTCATGCGAAAGGTTGGTGTAATATTTTAGTTTTGCCTGGTCTGCCTCGTGTAACCGTTTGGTGAGCTGCACCATTTTCTCTTTTTGGTTTATAATCTTATTTTTTTGCTGTTCAATAGAAAAGGTTTGTTCTTTTATTTTTTTCTCTAATTGGATATTCCATCTTTTTATGGTATAAAATCGGATTCTCATAACTGCATAAAGTATGAGAATAAGAGTTGAAATAATAAGTGCTTTAAACCAGACCGTTTTGTAAAAAGGTGGAATAATCTCTAAGAGTAGTTGTTTGGGGGAGCTCCAGTTCTGCCCATTTTCGCTGGCTTCTACTTCAAAAATATAATTGTCTGGTGGAAGATTTGAGAAAATTGCCTGGTTTGTTTGTTGCGATACCATTACCCAATCTTCCGATTGACCACTTAAACGGTAGCGAAACATTGTTTGATCAGGGTAATTAAACGGAAAGGCATCAAAAGTAAATGAGAGTGAGCTTGAACTATAGTTTAAGGCAAGTTTATCGAGTTTTTCAATAGAATTCGACAAAATGATTTTTTCATCAACTTTTTGTCCCACTTTTATTTTCTGGTTGTTTACATATAAATCAGTAATAATTGGCGTTGGAGGAGCATTGTCTTCATGTATTTCTTCAGGAATGAAGCTTATAAATCCGTCGTAACCGCCAAAATAGATTTCTTCGTCTGGCGTCTTAAAAAAGGCATCATCCATAAAAAGGTCGTCCGTAAGGTATTTTTCAATCGAAAGGTTTTTCAGGTTGAGTCGGCTAACTCCACGGTTGGTACTCATCCAAAGTTCATTTTTTACGTGAATTGTGCTGTAAATTAGATTGTTTGATAATCCATCACTTTCAAAAAAGCTCGATACAACTTTTTCTTTATTTAAATCGAAAGCCATTAATCCGGTATTGCTACCAATCCACATGGTATCGCCAACTATTTCTAAAGAGTACAACTTGCTATCAGAAAAATTATCTTTTTCATAGGTATAGTAAGTCAAGTGTCCATCGGGCGTAAGTTTGCACATTCCCAAATCGCCTGAAACAAACCAAAAGTTTGAGTTTTTATCTTTAGTAATACTCCGAATAGACCAGTTGGCATAGTTATCGGGCATTTTCATTTTTGTCAGAGTTCTTTTATTCAGGTTAACCATACCTATGCCAAATTGGTTGGTAACAGTAAGTTGTCCCGGGGTAAATTCATGCATTCGGTAACACACATCTGGCCATTCCCATCCATATGTTAGTAGAGTCGATTCTATGTGATTGTTCGATGGATTATAATTACAAAGTCCTTTATTTGTTCCAATCCAAAGTTGTCCTTTAGTGTCTTCATAAATACAACGTATATTTTCCAGGTTTTTCGTGGTTTGTTTTGGAAAGTATATGTCTGAATATAAAATTTGCGTATTGTCAGGATGAATACAAACCAAACCTAAACGGTCAAAACCAACCCAGATGTTTCCGTCGGAAGATTTGCAAAGTGCCCGGATAGGATCAATTTCCTGATCTGATTTTGACAATATTGAGATAGGGTGGTGGCTAAACAAATTTTTCTTTCGGGAATAAAAAATTGCCCCATATTTTGATGTGCCAATCCATAGATTTTTTGCATTATCGAAAGCAAAGCTTTTTGCATCCTGCCCATGAAATGAATATTCACTAAAAGGATCGTATGAATATTTTGAAGCACGCTCAATTGTTTTTCCATCTGTTATTACCTGAATTAAGCAGTGATCTGTTCCGAGCCACACTTCATTATTATATCCTGCAATAGACATTAATCCTTTTTCTTCTAGGTAGTTGCTTAACTGTTTGTTGAGCGGAAGCGGTTTCGTTTCTCCTGTTTTTATATTCAGAAATTGTAGATGCCCACTACCAGGATATATTAAGACGAGGGAATCATTGAAAACCTGGGAAATTATCCGAATATTTTCTTTCATTAATTTTCTGGGGGCTTCTTCTTTTTCGGTGAGTGAATAAATAGATGCACCGTCTGCTCCCCATAACAAAACCTGATTATGGCCCGCATAGATAAGATAATTCCTCCCTGCAGGGGAATTTATTTTTGTCGTTTTATTTTTTTGCAGATTATAAGTGTAAAGCCCGTTAGGGTCGGTAAACCATAATAGGGTATCTAAAGCAGATACTAAACTAGTAGTGTGTTTTACGTAGGCAGGATAAAAGCAACTATCATCAAATGTTATAAAATTTTCGTGTGATGCATCGTAAAGATTGAGTCCTCGATCTTGAACATGTACCCATATATTTCCATTTGGACAAGAAGAAAGCTTTTCAATATAATTTCCTTCCAGTGTGTTTGGTTGAGATGGAACAGACCTGAATGTATCGTAGTTTTTCCCGTCAAAACGTGTTATTCCCTCTATCGTTCCAAACCAAACATAACCGGTTGAATCTACGATCAGACTGTTGATATTATTCTGGGAGAGTCCTTTTTGTGTATCAAAATGATCAAACCGGATAAATTGACCTGATGATTTTTGAAATATAAATAAAATAGCTAAGGTTAATATAGCCAGTATTTTATGTGTCGTTTTCATGCTGTTTTTCCAACTGTTCTGATTTGGAATTAACAAAAATAAACAATTGAAACAAAAACACCCCTAAATGAAACAAAAACAACTCATCTCCATTTTTTGCAATGATACATTTGGTACCTGTTTTTTTTGATTTTGTACTGGGGCTGTTTTACTGATTAGATAGGAAAATAAAGCATAAACAAAAGAATATGCCATACTGGATTTACGAATGAAAAAGATGTTTGGAGATAGCAGTGGCACAAGTTGCAAAGCATAATATCAGTTCAAATCTATTTTGTGCTTTTGGCTTGGTTTCAGAACAGAGTACTAGTTATAACTAAGCGAAAAAAAAGTAAATGAAAAAACGATTAGTATTAATATTCGTATCCGTTTTATTTCTGCAATTAAATAACGATTTGTTTGCGCAAGGGTGGTCTAAGTATGTTAATCCATTAATTGGTAGCAAGGGGGAAGGCCTGGGATGTGGCTATTGTTACATTGGTGCGACCTATCCTTTCGGAATGGTGCAATTTTCTCCCGGATTTTTTACTCCTCAACGCGGTTTTGGAATAACTCAGTTAAGCGGAGCGGGCTGTTCAAATATGGGGAATTTTCCGGTTTTACCTCTTGACGGAAAGTTAAAGGAATCGCCAAACGATATGGATTCGTATTCTCCATTTAAACAAGTTGTTGAGGCATCTGCCGGATACCTTTCAGTAAAAATGGAGGATAATACACTGGCGGAGATGACTGTTAATCAGCGTTCAGGGATTGCACGTTTTACATTTGAAGGCGACAACGGAACAATAATTATTGGTGCTGGTGTAAGTGCCACTTTTGTTGAAAGTGCCCGGGTTGAAATTACATCTCCGTCAACATGTGAGGGTTTTAGCTATGGTGGCGATTTTTGTGGGGCAAAAACTCCCTATAAAATTTATTTCGCAGCTGAATTTGACAGAGAAGCAGAGAAGTTCGGAACCTGGATGAAAAAGAATTTGCTGGATTCTGTTCCACTGGCTTACGGGAAAAATTCAGGTGCCTATTTTTCATTTGATACCGGGAATGAAAAGGAAGTTGGTTATCGTATTGCCATTTCTTTTGTGTCGGTTGAAAATGCAAAAGAAAATCTGAAGAACTCGGCAACACATAAAAGCTTTGATGCTTACCGGAACTTTGCCTCACGTGTTTGGAATGAAAACCTGGGGAAAATAAAAATTACAACGGATAACAAAGATGAATTAATTCAATTTTACACACACTTTTACCACTCGCTGATTCATCCAAACATTGTGAGCGATGTAAATGGCGAATACATCGGTGCTGATTTTAAGGTACACAAAGCTTCAGAAGGACGTGATGTTTACAGCTCGTTTAGTGTTTGGGATACGTATCGTACGCAAGCACAGCTGATAGCCATGTTGTATCCGAAAGAAGCAAGCGACATGATGCAGTCGCTGGTTAATTTTGCTGAACAGGCGGGGGGTTACGGGCGCTGGATTCTTGCAAATATAGAAACCGGAATCATGCAGGGCGATCCAACACCGATTCTGATTGCAAATTCCTATGCATTTGGCGCAACCAATTTCGACCTTCAAAAAGCTTTTTACTACATGAAAAAAGGAGCTACCATTCCTCGTTTTTATTCACAGGATCGCGAAATACGCCCTTTTTTAAAAGATTATATGCAGTATGGAATAGCACCTGCATCCATGCTTCTGGAATATACCTCTTCTGATTACGCAATTGGCCAGTTTGCCCGGCAAGCTTTGAAAGATGAGACAGAAGCCTCTTCTTTCATTAAACGTTCAGCAAATTGGAAAAATATTTACAACCCCAGGCTAAACTGGTTATGTTCGAGAAAACCGGATGGTGAGTGGAAAAGTATAAAATCAGACTGGCGCGAAGCTACTTACAAAAATTATTTCTGGATGGTTCCATACGATTTGGAAACTTTGATTGACACCATCGGAGGAAAAAAAGTAGCAGAACAACGACTGGATTCTTTGTTTGTCCGCCTCGATGCGTCATACGACGATGAATGGTTTGCTGCCGGAAATGAACCCGATTTTCAAATTCCATGGATTTATAACTGGACAGATTCTCCTGAAAAAACAAACCAAGTACTTCACCGGATTTTCAAGGAAGTTTATAACAGTTCTGCTTCTGGTCTTCCCGGTAACGATGATTTGGGGGCAATGGGAGCCTGGTATGTATTTGCATCCATTGGTCTCTACCCAATGGTTCCAGGGGTAGCTGGCTTTTCTGTAAGTATTCCACGCTTTTCAGAAATAGTTATGGAGGTTCCAGGGGGAAAACTCACAATTAAGGGTGGTTCAGAGAACACATCCCGAATCAAATCTCTGAAAATAAATGGTAAAAATCATGATCCGCTTTGGCTTGGCTGGGATGAACTAAAAAAGGGAGGAGCTATACGATTTATCACGAAGTAAATGGAATGCTAATAACCAATATTATAGACATAGTTAAAGAGTCTTTAGACTTTCGATATGAGAAGTAATCCTTTTGAAATTAAAGGGTTGTCTCAAAATTAAACTTAATTCTTAATATCTATTAAATTTTGAAAAATCATGAAGTTTATTCAAACTATTAAAGAAAGATTTTTGCGGTGGAGGCTATTGTTTGTTAGTCTTCTATCCTTCATTATTTTTTGTGGGGGAAATGTAGTTGCGCAAAATGAGTCTGGTACCATAAAAGTATCAGGAACTGTATCAGACGATGCAGAATTACCACTGCCAGGAGTAACTGTACTTCTGAAAGGAACAACTACTGGAACAATAACCAATATTGATGGAGTTTATACATTGGCAGAAGTGCCGCAGAATGCTACATTAATATTTTCTTTTGTTGGTATGAAAAGCCAGGAAATAGCCGTTGCCGGAAAAACAACTATTGATGTTTCAATGGAAAATGAAACCATTGGTTTAGATGAAGTTGTTGCAGTTGGTTATGGAACCCAGAAGAAAAAGGATTTAACCGGTTCCATCGTTCGTATGGAAATGGACGGAAAAGATCAGGCAGCAAACACTAATTTAATTCAGGCTATACAAGGTTATTCTCCCGGGGTAAACATAACCAGTGGGTCAACTGCCGGAGATGCTGGTTCGTTTTCAATAAGAGGAAAAACTTCTTTGTCTGCCAGCGATGAACCATTAATTGTGTTAGATGGGATTATTTATAACGGAAGTATTAATGATTTGAATGTGAATGATGTTCAGTCGGTTGATGTTTTAAAAGATGCAAGTGCTGCTGCTGTTTATGGTTCCAGGTCTGCAAATGGTGTGTTGGTTGTTACAACTAAGAAAGGAACTTCTTCAAAACCAAAATTTAGTTTTAATGCTTATTATGGTTTCCAAAATCTGGCCAATACCAACCGTACTAATGTTATGAATGCAGAGCAATATGCTGTTCGTTTGGTTGATTATTACTACCAGCAGGATTTATACGACTGGTACGAAACAAATCCAACCAGTGCTGATGGACGTCCGGTTAGGCCTGATGTAACAGACAGGGAGCTTGTTGCTTCTTATCTAAGAACAGAAGAAGAGCAAACAAACTACTTGAATGGAAATGAAGTGGACTGGGTTGATGAAGTATTCCGTACAGCTCCAATTCAATCGTACAATTTTAGTGTTTCCGGAAAATCTCAAAAAACAAATTATTACCTGTCTACTTCATATTTGGCTCAGGAAGGTATATTGGAAAATGATAGATTTAAACGTTTGACATTTTTTGGTAGATTCAGTAATGATATTACCGACTGGTTGACAATTGGATTTGATCCAACACTATCACATCGTGACTATTCAGGGCTGGAAGCTTCCTATGGTTATGCGCTCCAGGCAAGTCCCTTAGGAAATAAATATGATGAGAATGGTGCTTACCCGGTTTACATTGCTGAAGAATCTTATAACTACCACCCACTTGGAAACCTTTTAGTTAGCGATAGCGAACCCCGAGACTATTTTAGTTTGGTATTAAGAGGAAAAATTGAAGTGCCATGGGTGAAAGGATTAAAATACGAAGTGAATTATTCAAAAACGTATGATTTTGACAAAACTTCACGGTATTATCCTACTTCAATGGCAACGGGATCGAAAAATGATGGAGAAGGATATATTGATCATGATGAAGAAAAAACGTGGTTGTTAAATAGCCTTTTTACATACGACAGAACCTTTGCAGGTAAACATAAGTTGAATGTTACTTACTTATACAGCCGTGAAAATATTTATGGAGAAGGTTCCTATTTATATGCCTACGGTTTTGATAGTGAAAAACTCGGATATCATGCATTGGAACTAGGCGAGAATCAGGAAGTTTCTACCAATGCATACGAAGAGAACACACTTTCTTATATGGGGCGGGTAAACTATAGTTATAACAGTCGTTATTTGTTTACTGCAACTGTTCGAAGAGATGGATATTCTGCTTTTGGAGCCAATAATAAATTTGGTAATTTCCCTTCTGTATCAGTGGGCTGGGTAATGTCGGAGGAATCTTTCATGGACAAACTTAGCTGGGTTGATTTCTTAAAATTGCGTTTATCTTATGGTATTAACGGTAACCAGGGAATTAAACGTTATGAAAGCCAGTCGGTAATGAGCAGTACAACTACTGTTTTTAACGGTTCAACTGCGGTTGGTCTGTACTCTTCTTCACTCGGAAATGCTGATTTAGGTTGGGAGAAAACGGCTTCTTCAAATATTGGTATTGATTTTAATTTGCTGGATAACAGAATTTCAGGGGCTATTGATGCATACAAAGCGAAAACAACTGATGTTTTGGTTCGGCGCTCAATTCCTACTACTTCCGGAAACTCTAGTGTTATGACTAATATTGGAGGTATTGAAAATAAAGGTATTGAGGTTAGTTTATCTACGGAGAATATTCGTACACGCGACTTTAAATGGAAAACATCTTTTGCATTCTCTTTAGTCCGTAACAAAATTACAAAATTGTATGATGAGGTTACTGAAGATATAGGAAACAAATGGTTTGTCGGTCACAATATAAACTCTCTCTATGGTTATGAAAACGAAGGAGTTTGGCAGGAAGAAGATTTGTTTGACGGAACAATTATGGAAGACTATTATCCTGGGCAGTTTAAGATTAAAGATTTAAATGACGATGGAAAAATTACCTCAGAGGACGATCGTAAAATACTAGGTTCTTCTGATCCGAATTATCGCATCAGTATGAATAATGTTTTTACGTATAAAAACATAATGTTTAGTTTCTTCTTGAATTCAGTTCAGGGAGGCAATAATTATTATTTAAAAAATAATTCGGGAGCGCTTATAGCAGGAGGAACAGATTCTGCATACCGTTTAAATAGAACTGCAATAAGGGATTATTGGAGGCCCGACAGGCCTGTGAATAATGCTCCGGGAATGTATTTCAATCCTAAACATAATCCGGGTATATACCAAAGCAGAAGCTTTATCCGCTTACAGGATATTTCTCTTGCTTACACATTCAATAGCGAATTGTTGAAGGATTTAAAGATCGATAACCTGAAAGTATATATAAGCGGAAAAAATCTTTATACCTGGACAAAATGGTCAGGTTGGGATCCGGAAGACAAAGATAATGAGCCGATAATGAGAAGTATTATTGGTGGTGTAAATATTAGTTTTTAATCAAAAAGTTTATTGTAATAGTTAAACAATCAGTTGTAAATACATTAAAAACAATAAAATGAAAAGTAAGAATTTTATTCAAAAATATATTGGAAAAGCCTTTTTGGGGGTATTCCTTAGTCTTCTTTTGGCATCTTGTGGAGAAGATGTATTAGAAGAAAAACCGCTTGATTTTATCTCAACATCAAATGCCTTTGAATCACCAAGTGATGTGGAAATGGGCGTAGTGGGGCTTTACAGTGCTACTCGCGACTGGTATTCTGCAATAAACCAGAAATACATGTTTGTCTTTGTTGGTTTGGGAACAGATGTGGCTTATTTTGGAGAAGACCCTGCAGGTGGTTACATGAGTAATTGGGATACCGATATTACTCCAACCAGTGATTTGCCGGAAAGATTTTGGACAAAAGCTTTTGATTTGGTCTATCAGTCAAATACTGTTTTGAAAGGAATTGATGGATTTGAATGGAACGATGAGACCCAGAAAAACGAGTATATTGCTGAAGCAAAGTTTGCAAGAGCATTTAGTTACCGAATTTTGGTTACACTTTATGGAGCAGTTCCATATGTTACAGAACCAATAACAACTGCTAAAACTGATTTTACAAGAGCATCTACCGATTCTATTTATTCGTTGATTGAATCTGATTTAACATTTGCAGCAACGTATTTGCCTGTACCCGGACAAGAGTCAGAAAAAGGACGTTTTACACAGGGAGCTGCCTGGCATTTGTTAAGCGATATTTATCTTGCTCAAAATAAATATCAGGATGCCGTAGATGCAGCAAGTCATGTTATTGATGACTATGGATATGGTTTGATGCAGGAGCGCTTTGGCTCTCAACCTAATTTGTTCGGAAGCGAAAATGTGTATTTTGATTTGTTCACCAAGGAAAATCAGAACTTAGATGCCAATACCGAAGCCATTTGGGTTATTCAAAATGACGCCAATGTTACAGGTGGTGGTCTTTATGCCGGAGAGCGTGGTTTTGGATGCGCTTACTACAGAATGGGAAATACACCTGATGGTTATAAAGCAATTGTAGGAGATATTTACGATGGAGTGTATACAGGTTATAGTGATACACTTGGACGTCCGGTGGCTTGGGTAAGGCCAACCAATTATACTGCTTACGATATTTGGGCAAGCGATTGGGATAATGATTACAGAAACTCAGAGGCTTGTATTAAACGGCATTTTTATTTTAATAATCCTGAATCTGCTTACGATGGAATGGAAATAGACTGGAGTTTGTACGATTCTCGTTCAAGTGCTCTTAAAGATACAACTCAGTATATTTTCCCTTATTATATGAAAGCTGCAGCTCCGTGTGATCATTACACCGATATGTCCAGAGCAGGTGGTGGTGTAAATCACAAAGATGTGTATGCAATGCGTTTGGCTGAAACATATTTGTTAAGAGCAGAAGCATACTTAGGTTTGGGAGAAACAGGTCTGGCTGCTGCCGATATTAATAAGGTGAGAGAAAGATCAAATGCTAAACCTATTTCTGCAAGCGATGTAACCATCGATTATATTTTAGATGAAAGAGCGCGCGAATTATATACTGAGGAGTGGAGGCTATTTACGCTTATGCGTTTAGGGAAATTGGTTGAACGCGTAAGAAATTATAATGATAATCCGGGAAACCCAGGGTTAAGTATTGAAGATCATCAAGGCTTATGGCCTGTTCCTCAAGATGAAATTGACTTGAATACCGGAGCAGTTTTGAAACAAAACCCCGGATACGAACAATAACATTAATAGTTTAGTTGTATTTTATGCCTGAAAGAACAGCATAGAAATAGATAAGAATGAAGAACTTCCTGTAATGCATTTAGCATTCAGGAAGTTCTGTTTTTTTTCCGCTTTAGAACCCTCCAATAATAATGAAAGCTAAAATCTATTTACAATATTTACATGAAACAGAAAAATATAAAAGAATATGCATTATTAATATTCTTATTACCCATGCTTAGTATGTGTTCTCAGCCAACAAAGAAAGTGGAAACATTTGCAACGCATGTCGACCCAATTATTGGCTCCGGTGGCCATGGCCATGTTTTTGTTGGGGCAAGTGTTCCTTTTGGAGCCGTGCAACTTGGCCCCAATAATATTTTTAAAGGCTGGGACTGGTGTTCCGGTTATCATTATTCCGACAGTATTATAATTGGGTTCTCGCATACACATTTAAGTGGAACCGGCGGTGCTGATTTGGGAGACATCCTTTTAATGCCCGTAACCGGGACTGTAAATGTTAAGCGTGGACAACAGGATAATATAAGCAATGCTTATGCTTCTTATTTTAGTCATGACAATGAGGCGGTGAAGCCCGGATACTATTCCGTTTTACTTGATAAGTATGATGTTAAAGCAGAACTAACTGCAACGGAAAGAGTAGGGGTTCACAGATATACTTTCCCTTCGGGAAATGATAATCATGTTATTATCGACTTAAAAGAAGGAATTGGCGACAAATCATATGAAACTTACCTTAAGCAGGTAGATGCAAATACCATTGTTGGTTATCGTTTTTCAAAAGGCTGGGCCAAAGACCAACGGATTTGGTTTACGCTTAAAAGCAATCAGAAAATTGAAAAGCTGGATGTATATAATAATGATACTTTGGTTGGGCAAAGTGAATTAAAGGCACAGGCAGTGAAAGGCGTAATTTCTTTTGCCGGCAATTCTCAGGAGGTTGTTTTCAAAGTTGGTATTTCTCCCGTAAGTTCAGAAAATGCACTGGCAAATATAAATGCGGAAGCTCCCGAATGGGATTTTAACCAAATAGCCAGCCTGGCAGAAAAGAAATGGGACAAGGAACTTTCGAAAATTAAAATAGAAACCGGTGATTCAACGCTGAAACAGATTTTTTATACGGCTATGTTTCACGCTTTCATTGCTCCGGTACTATTTAACGATGCTGATGGAAGTTACAGAGGTACAGATAAGAAAGTGTACAATAATCCCGGGTTTGAAAACTATTCTGTTTTTTCTTTGTGGGATACGTATCGTACCGAGCATGAACTTTTAACAATTGTTCAGCCTGAAAGGGTAAACGATTTTATTAATTCAATGCTGGCTATTTACCAGCAGCAAGGCAAATTACCACAGTGGCACCTTATGGGAAATGAAACCAACGCTATGCTGGGTTACAGTGCAGCACCTGTTGTTGTGGATGCCTGGCAAAAAGGTTTCAAAGGCTTTGATGAAGAATTGGCTTTTGAGGCATTGAAAGCATCGGGAACCTTCCAGTCACAACGCGGGATTGCACCTTTAATGGAATACGGATTTATCCCCAGAGATAAAGCCAGGGAAGCAACTTCGGTAGCTTTGGAAAATGCAATAGACGACCGCAGTGTTGCACAAATGGCAAAAGGGCTTGGAAAAGAAGAAGACTTCAACTATTTTTTTGAAAGAGCCGAATCGTATAAAAGTTATTTTAATAAAAATACAGGATTTGTTCATCCCCGGGCAACCGATGGTTCATGGGCTAAGCCTTACGATCCGATGGAGTCCATTCATATGGTAGGTGATTTTTCGGAAGGAAACGGTTGGCAGTATACATTTCTTGTTCCGCAGGATCCGGAAGGTTTGATTGACCTGTTTGGTGGTGATGAAAATTTTACCAATAAGCTCGATTCCTTATTTACGGTTACAGGAGATATGGGAGAGCATGCTTCCATGGATATTACCGGGTTAATTGGAATGTACGCACAAGGAAATGAACCGTGTCATCACATGGCTTATCTTTACGCTTTTGCCGGACAGCAATGGAAAACAGCTGAAAAAATCCGTTACATAGTTAATGAATTCTATACGAATAAACCAGATGGGTTGATTGGTAATGAAGATTGCGGACAAATGTCAGCGTGGTATGTAATGTCGTCGCTTGGTTTTTATCAGGTGAATCCGTCAAACGGAGTATATGTTTTTGGAAGCCCGTTGTTCGATGAAGCAACCATAAATTTACCCGAAGGAAAAACGTTTACAGTGGAAACGGAAAATAATAGCAAGGAGAATATTTACATTCAATCGGTGGAGTTGAATGGTCAACCTTATACAAAAAGTTATATAAAACATCAGGATATTATGGCTGGAGGAGTTGTTAAATTTATTATGGGTAATAAACCCAATTACAACTTTGGAGCAGATGCTGATGACCGACCCAAATCAACAATTTAATTGAATATTCAGAAATAACATAAGGTTACCGGCAGTTCTGCTTCCGGTAATCTCCATAATTTTTTTTTATGAAAAGTGTAATAGTTTTTTTTATTATCGTATTATTTGCCGGGAATGTATTGGCTCAAAAAAGACCCGAGCCTCAACCAGCACCGGAAACAAAAGAGTTATTTGATGTGGCAATGGCAGGTTATACCTTTGTGAAATTCGACATTGATAAAACCATTGAAACATTAAAGCGTGAAGATGTACATAATCTGTGTATCAAAGATTTTCATCTGCCTTTAAATAGTTCGGATGCTGAAATAAAAGCATTTTTGAAAAAGCTCGATGAAAACGGAATCAACGGGTACGCTGTTGGTCCCATTTATATGAAAACAGAACAGGAAGTTGACCGGGCTTTTGAATACGCAAAAAAAGTTGGTGTAAAATTAATTGTTGCCGTTCCTGAATACAATTTATTGCCTTATGTAGATAAGAAAGTAAAAGAGTATGATTTTAAGATTGCCATTCATTTACATGGACCGGATATCAATAAATACCCGGATGCAAAAGATGTGTGGGAGCATGTAAAAGATTTGGATCCGCGAATGGGAATGTGTTTGGATATTGGTCATGACACGCGTTATGGTAATGATATGGTAAAAGATTTAAAAAAATATCATTCACGTGTTTTCGATATCCATTTGAAAGATGTTACCGGGAATACAAAGTACGGTTACTCCGTTGAAGTTGGCCGTGGAATCATTGATTTCCCGGCGTTTGTAAAGATGCTTCGAAAAGTGAAATACACAGGAATGGTAAGTTTGGAGCACGAAAGAAACATGGATAACCCGTTTATGGGAATTGCAGAATCCATCGGATATTTTCGCGGAGTAATTGCAGCTACGCAGAAATGAGTAATTTAGCGATTTTTGTAAGTTCATATAAATAGAAAATCAAATGAAATACACTCAAAGAACAACATTAATCGGTTGCGTTATTGCGCTTTTATTTTCTTGCACAAGCACAGTAAATACAGGTTCTGTTAACGATAAGGAATCTGTGGATTTTGTAAATCCGTATATGGGAAACATCAGCCATATGTTGGTGCCTACTTTTCCAACCATTCACTTGCCCAACAGTATGTTGCGGGTTTATCCCGAGCGTGGTGATTATACCGCTGTTGAATTACATGCACTGCCGTTAGTTGTAACCAGCCATCGCGGAAGTTCAGCTTTTCGCCTCAGCCCTTTTCAGGGAACTGAAGAGCAGTTAAAACCAGTTATCAATTATAGCTACGATCAGGAAAAATTAACTCCATATTCGTATTCTGTTTATTTAGATGAGCAGCAAATACAGGTTGATTATGGATTGTCACATCAATCGGCAGCTTACGAAATTAAGTTTGAGAAGAACGATCCTGCATATCTTATTTTAAGCTCAGGAAATGGAGCTTTACGATGGAATGGGGAAGCTGTTAGCGGTTACCAGTGGATTCCTAACGAAACAAAGGTTTATATTTATTTTGTTCCGGAACAAGTGCCAGAGCAGGTTGCAAAACTGGAAAACGGGAAATTAACCCAATCAGAAAGTACAGAAGGAAGAAATGCCTGTATGGTTTTGAATTATCCGAAAGGAACAAAAGCACTGCGAATTCATTACGGGATTTCATTTATAAATGAAGAGCAGGCTAAAGCAAACATGATGCGTGAAGTTGCAGGAAAATCAGTTGATGAGCTTCAGATTGCCGCACGTAATGTTTGGAACAAAGAGCTGGGGAAAATCAAGGTGGAAGGTGGAACTTCTGATGAAAAAACTGTTTTTTATACTTCCTTGTACCGTTGCTACGAGCGTCCGGTTTGTATTTCTGAAGATGGATGGTATTACAGCGCTTTTGATAAACAAGTTCATAAAGACAATGACCGCCCGTTTTACACCGACGACTGGATTTGGGATTCGTACCGCGCCCACCATCCTTTGCGCGTTTTAGTTGATAAAAAGCGGGAAGAAGATATTCTCAATTCGTTTGTTCGCATGTCGGAGCAAATGGATAATTTCTGGTGGCCAACTTTTCCTGAAATTACAGGCGACAGTCGCCGTATGAATTCCAACCATGGAGTAGCTACTGTAATTGATGGCTACAGAAAAGGCGTTCGTAATTTCGATTTGGAGAAAGCTTATGAAGCTTGTAAAGGTGCTATTACCGAAAAAACATTGGCTCCGTGGTCGGGAATGCCTGCCGGAGAACTTGACCAGTTTTATAAAGAGCACGGTTACATTCCGGCTTTGCATGAAGGAGAGGAAGAAACCATTCCTGAAGTAAACCGTTTTGAACGCCGTCAGCCGGTTGCGGTAACTCTTGGTACATCATACGATGAGTGGTGTTTGTCGCAAATTGCAGAGGAACTGGGTAAAAAAGAGGATGCCGAATATTTCAAAAAAGCTTCCTTTAATTATCGTAATTTGTTCAATCCTGAAACTAAATTTTTCCACCCCAAAGATAAATACGGGAAATTTATAGAACCATTTGATTATCGTTTTTCTGGAGGAATAGGTGCACGCGACGCTTACGACGAAAATAACGGCTGGACCTATCGCTGGGATGTTCAACACAATATTCCCGATTTAGTTGATTTAATGGGGGGGGAAGCAGCATTTGCAGAAAACCTGGATGCCTTGTTTGCTACTCCTATGGGACGGGGTAAAAGAGAGTTTTACACGCAACTGCCCGATCAAACCGGAAATGTGGGGCAATTTACAATGGCCAACGAACCATCGTTGCATATTCCGTATTTATACAATTATGCAGGCCAGCCCTGGAAAACACAAAAAGTTATCCGGAAATTGTTAAAGGAATGGTTCCGCAACGATTTAATGGGCGTCCCCGGAGATGAAGATGGTGGTGGACTTTCGTCATTCGTCGTTTTCTCTTCTATGGGATTTTATCCGGTTACTCCCGGGAAACCTGAATATTCAATCGGAAGTCCATTGTTTAAGGACACCAAAGTTAATCTGGAAAATGGGAATGTGTTTGAGATTGTTGCCAATAATGTTTCTGATGAAAACAAGTATATTCAGTCGGCTACATTAAATGGAGAAACGTTAACTACTCCCAATATTTCGCATGAAGCTATTGAAAACGGAGGAAAGTTGGTTCTGGAAATGGGGCCAAAAGCAAACCGCCAGTGGGGTATTAAATAAATAAGAGTTTGAAGATGAGAGATGCAAAGCTGAAGCTGTTACTATTTGCTTTACTCGGGAGCTTCTTTATTTTCGGTTGTACAACCGAAAGTAAAAAGGAGACTCCTGCCGATTTGGTAAATGTATTTGTAGATACGCATAATTCCCGTTGGTTTTATTTTAATTCTGCAACACGTCCATTCGGAATGGTAAATGTAAGTCCGGATACAGATACACACGGCACATGGGGAGCTGGTTATTTGTATGATTCTTTGCATGTTCGTTGCTTTAGCCATATTCACGCCTGGCAGTTATCGGGTGTTGCAACTATGCCAACGGTAGGCAAGTTCAAAGGAAACCTGGGCATGGATCAATATCAGTCGGCTTTTAGCCATAACGATGAGATTGCCATTCCCGGATACCACAAAATTGTTTTGCAGGATTATGGAATTACTGCCGAATTAACGGCAACAACACGTGTCGGATTTCATAGGTATACATATCCTGAAAGCGATGAAAGCTATATAATTTTTGATTCCGGCGCTTATTTAGGGCATGGCCCAACAGTTTATTCCAAAGTGTGGAAGGTTAACGATAATGAAGTTGCCGGCTATGAAGTGATGGCTAAAACTCGCAGAAGACCTAAAGATACACCCGTATATTTTGTTGCGCGGCTGGATAAACCAATGGATAAATTTATTGGGTGGAAAGATTCGGTGCTGGTTGAAACGCCTGCTGATACAATTGATGGAGTCAATGCCGGAGCTGCCGTACGTTTTAAGACCAGCAGTAATGAGCAGGTACAAATGAAGGTTGCTATTTCGTATGTTAGCGTTGGACAGGCCCGGTTAAATATGGATAGCGAGTTAAATGACTGGGATTTTGGCAATGTAAAAAAGAATGCTTTTGACGACTGGAACAATTGGTTAGGGAAAATCGAGGTTGAAGGCGGAAACAGAAAGCAACAGGTAAAATTTTATACCGACTTGTGGCACGCTTTACAGGGCCGCAGAATTATAAGCGATGTAAACGGAAAATACATGGATATGACGGGTGATTCTCCACGTGTCAGGCAGGTTGAGCTGGATGGCGGTGGAAAACCAATGTATCCTCATTATAATTTTGATGCCTGGTGGGGAAGTCATTGGTCGCTTAATATTTTATGGTCGATGGTTTATCCGGAAGTTATGGATGGTTTCTGCAACACAATGGTAGATATGTATAAAGATGGCGGGCTTATTCCACGTGGACCTTCGGGTGGTAATTACACCTTTGTAATGATTGGCGATCCTTCTACCAGTTTTTTTGCAACTGCCTATAACAAAGGCATTCGGAACTATGATGCTGAAAAAGCTTACGAAGGGTTAAGGAAAAATGCATTCCCCGGAGGAAGCCGTGATCATGCCAGCTATGAACATGCAAAAGATGCCCATGGCGGAGGAATGGAATATTATGTTGAAAGAGGTTATGTTCCGGAAGGTATTAAAGCAGGTGGAAGTCATCGCGACGGGGCATCAATGACATTGGAGTATTCGTACAACGACTGGAGCCTGGCGCAATTGGCAAAAGGTATGGGTAAAGCAGATGATTATGATTTGTTTATGAAACGTTCGCAGAATTACAAAAATGTTTGGAATCCGGAAACAAAATACATTCATCCAAGAGAAATGGATGGTTTATGGATGAAAGATTTCGTGCCGGTAGGAGAGAAGAGTCCTTTTACACGCGGGTTTTGTGAAAGTAATTCTGCTGTTTATACCTATTTTGTTCCGCATGATATAAAAGGACTTGCCAGGTTATTTGGCCCGGAAAATCCGTTAGCGAAGCGTTTAGACGAGCAATTTAAACACGCCGAAAAATATGGTTTTGTTGCCGATAATAAAGTGGCCGAATCTGGCTGGGTAGATTATGCCAACCAGCCGGGAACAGGAATGGCTCACCTGTTTAATGAGGCAGGCGCTCCATGGTTAACACAAAAATGGGTTCGTGAAGTAAAAGAAGCATTTGGTGATACTACAGCTTATGGCGGTTATAACGGAGATGAAGATCAGGGGCAAATGGGAGCTTTAGGCGTACTTATGGGCATTGGGCTTTTTGAGGTTGATGGAGGTGCAAGTGTAAAGCCAACCTACGAAATTACCAGTCCTGTTTTTGATAAAATAACCATCCATCTGGATAACCGGTATTACGAAGGAAAAACATTTGTTATTGAAACAACCAATAATAGCAAAGAAAATATGTACATCCAAAGTGCAACATTAAATAACAAGCCTTGGCAGAAATATTGGTTTTATCATGATAATTTTGCAAAGGGAGGAAAGTTAACTTTGGAAATGGGGGCAATCCCAAATAAAGATTGGGGTGTAGATTAGTTTCCTTTGATTTAAAAGAATAAATATCCTTATGTTCTAAAAAGCCATTTCCTGAAAATGGCTAAAATATAAACCGCCACTGCTTGCAAGCAGTGGCGGTTTATTTTATAAAGGTGCCAATTTTACTCTGTTCAATTTTGTTGAAAATCAAATTGTTTAAATTTTGAATATCCCGAACAACCTTTCATTATAAATGGTAGGCATCATTTTATCAGGCGTTTTTATTACAAGTCAATTGAAAAATTTATAGATTTGACATTATGGATAATAATAAATGCATGCTTTCTGATTGGGAATTATGGGAATGTTTTCTGTCAGGTGATGCAGAATCTTTTAAGTCTATCTATGAAAGATCAGTCTCTGATTTATATACTTACGGAGAGCGATTTTCTCATGACAAAGAATTGGTTAAAGATTGCGTTCATGATTTATTCGTAGAGTTGCACCGGAAGCGTTCAAGCCTGGGAAAAACCGATAAAATAATGCCATATTTGATGGTATCCTTAAAGCGGATTATTCTAAAGAAACTCCGGAACGAGAAAACAGGAAGTTTTTTGAATATTGACAAGTTGCCTTTTGCTCTGGAATTACCGGAAGATGAAAAAGAGGCAACAGACGAAAATAATACGGATGCCTTACAAGTTGCTTTAAACAAACTAACAAACAGACAGCGGGAAGCTATTTATTTAAAATATGTATTAGGATTTGATTATGAAGAATTAACCAAAGTATTGGATTTAAATTACCAGGCCTCCCGAAATTTGATCTATAGAGCAATTTTAAAATTAAGAAAAAATCTGTATGACAAAATTATTATCTTTTTTTCCGTCTTTCAAAAAACAGTTTAGTTAAGTTTTTTTCTGTTTAATTTATCATAATACTTTTTTCTGTCGAAATTTTAAATAAAATGTTTCGTGATTAAGTTGTTGTATTTTAGCTTCTTTTCGCATGTTGTTACATTTTTTTCTGAAAAAAATAAAAACAGTTGATTACAAAATGTCATTTTTTCTCTTTAGCTAATAAACATGTATTTGTAATGAAGTTTGATTTAAATAAGGAATTTCAGAAGCTGGCAACTAACGAGAAGTTTATTGAGTGGGTAAGGAATCCAAAACCTGCCTCAAACCAATATTGGGAAAATTTTTTAAAGGAGCATCCTTATTTACAAAATGAATTGTTCCGGGCAAAATATGTTATAAAAAAACTTCAGGAAGCAAATAAAAAAATTGATCAGGAACAGTTCCGTGAACTTTGGGATGGTATTCAGAAAGAAATAGACAAGCCGGTAAAAAAAGTGGATTTTCTGTACAAGTGGATAGCGGCTGCCTCTATAGTTCTATTGTTGGGAATTGGAGGAATAATTTGGTACCTGACTTTAAATAATACAGATATTAATTACCAGTCAATTGCAAAATTAGAACCGGCAGGGAATAAAATTCAGCTTATTCTGTCAGATAATTCAAAACAGGTGATAGATGCAAAGGAGCCTTCAATTTCATATAATTCAAAAGGAGAGATATTGATTGATTCCACTACCCTGGAACAAGTTCAGGGGGCAATTGAAAAAACAACAGTTTCAGAAGAAATGTACAATCAGCTTGTAGTTCCTTACGGGAAGCGTTCAACCCTGATTTTGTCTGATGGTTCAACTATTTTTTTAAACTCCGGAAGTCGTATAATATACCCCGTGACATTTTCTAAAGAAAAAAGAGAAATTTACATTGAGGGCGAAGCATACCTTAAGGTGGCACATAATACTCAATGGCCATTTTTTGTGGTAATGGATCATCTTAAAGTAAAAGTATTGGGAACAGAGTTTAATGTAAAATCGTATCCGGAAGAAAATAAAAGCAGTGTGGTGCTGGTTAACGGAAGTGTGCAAGCTCTTGTTAAATCGAAAAAATTAATGATGCAGGAAAATGAGCTCCTTACTTTGGATAATAACTCGGGGAAAACGTCGCAAATAAAAACGAATATAATAGAATATGTTTCCTGGAAAGACGGATGGATGTTCTGTAATAATGAAAAAATGGAAAGTATTGCAGCCAAGTTGTCGAGGTATTATAATGTTGATGTTTCTTTTAATGAAGAGGCGGTTGGTGATTTGACTATTTCAGGGAAACTGGATTTAAAATCGAATTGTAATAAAGTGCTGGATGCCATCTGTTTCTCAGCGCCTATGAAGTATGAACAAAATGGAGATAAAATATTGATTTCAAAAAAGAATTAAAATAGAGTGCCTATGTAGAATACCCGTTTAAAAAGGCAAGCTATACTGGTAATATAGCCTGCCTCAAAGTTTTAACCGCATGTAGAGTCTAATAAATGCTAATTAAAACCTAAAAAACAAATTTATGAAAAAAAACATGTTTTGGGTTTCCTTTTGGGGAAACTCAAGGAAATTACTACTGACTATGAAGTTATGTCTGTTGTTTCTTTTAATTTCTTCGGCCACACTAATGGGCAGCAATGTTTATTCGCAAAGTACAATGTTATCCCTTCACCTAAAAGATGCCACATTAAAAGAGTTAATTGAAGCGATTGAAGATCAGAGCGATTTTATTTTTGTCTATTACGATGGGGTGATGAATTTTGATAAACAGATAAATATCAGCGTATCAAATAAAACCATTGAACAGATTCTTGACCTCGTATTTGAATCAACAGATCAAACTTATCACATCGATGAGCGTCAGATATCTATTGGAAAGAAAGATCTGATAACCAATGAATTTGTGTTTCCCCATTCAGACAAGGCAGATACAGAACAAAACAAAAACATTTCTGGAACCGTTACCGCAGAGAATGGTGAGCCTATTCCGGGAGCAACAATTGTTGTAAAAGGAACTACAGTAGGGACTATCAGCGCCACTGATGGAACTTTTAATCTTGTTGTTCCTGAAAATGCCGAGATTCTTGCCATTTCTTTTGTTGGTTATATAACACAGGAAATCCCGCTTAGTGGAACCAATGTTTTTAATGTTGTCTTAAAAGAATCGATAGAAGGTTTAGAGGAAGTTGTAGTAGTAGGGTACGGTGTCCAGAAAAAAGTTACTGTTACAGGTGCTGTATCATCAATAGAAACCGAAGATATTGTAAAAGGATCTTCTGCAAGTCTGGCGAATACTCTGGCCGGAAGAATATCAGGGTTAACATCTATTCAGGCAGGAGGAGGACAACCCGGAAGGGATGATGCTACGATGTATTTACGCGGGGCAGCCACTACAAATGGTAAAAATCCGCTTATTTTAATCGACGGTGTACCGCGTGATAATATACGTACAATCGATCCTAACGAGGTTGCTTCAATATCTATCCTGAAAGATGCATCGGCAACAGCATTGTTTGGTGTAAGGGGCGCGAATGGTGTCATTCTGATTACAACACGTCGTGGCACGGAAGGGAAAATGCAGCTGTCTATAAATGCAGAACAGAGTTACTCATCGTTTACCCGTGAACCAGAAAGGTTACATTCCTGGGAGTACATGAACCTAAGGAATGAAGCTTCGCAAAATGATGGAATTAGTCCGTTGCCTTACGATGAAACAACGATAAGTCGTTATCTGGATCCCTTGGAAGGACTTGATCCGAATGCGGAAGACTACGCGGAACAAAAAAGAATCAGGGAGTATATGTATCCCGATCATGATTATTACCGCGAATATATTTCGAGGTATTCTCCTCAAACCAGATTAAATATGAACGCCAGTGGCGGGAGCCAAAAAATTGGTTTTTTTGTTAATGCCGGCTATCTCCACCAGGGCGGGAATTTAAAAACGGAACCTAAATCCGTATTGGGATATGATCCTTCTTCGAAAATGGATCGATATAATTTCAGGGCCAATATTGATTACAATATAACTCAATCATTAAAATCATTTTTAAATATAGGTAGTTACATTGAACAGGTAAATATGCCTGCTGCCTGGTTGTACGAGAATGATACAAACTGGATGATGCGTGATTTGATTTACCAGGCACAAACCATTTTACCAATTACCCCGGGGCCAACAACCATTGATGGATTTGGGGTGGAGCCGGGGCAGATTGTGGATCCTGGGTACATGGACCGTTCAGCCTTCGAAATTATGAATAGAATGGGGTATCGAAACGAAGTCCGTTCAAATTTAAATACCTCAATTGGTTTGGAGTGGGACTTAAGCAACACCGTTACAAAAGGGCTTAGTATTAAAGGTTTATTTTCCTACGACTCAAAAGCAACAACAGCAATGCAGGGCGAAAAGCGGGAACGGCTTTATCTCGCAGAAGTAAATTCTGAAAACAATACGATGAGTTATGCCGTTAAGCGTTCTGATGAGAGTTTACTCTCGATTGTAAAAGGGGCAGATTCCAGATACAACGTAAACATGCAAGGTATAATTAACTATAACCGCACTTTTTGTGAAAAACATGATGTTACCGGGATGGTGCTGGCCCAGCGTGATTACTGGGAGTCAACCAAAGGGGAGATTCCTTACAATGTGGTCGGTTTTTCGGGAAGATTTACTTATGCTTACGACAGCCGGTATTTAGCCGAAGTTGACATGGGGTACAATGGGTCAGAGCAGTTTGCTCCCGATAACCGGTTTGGGTTCTTCCCCGCTGTTTCATTAGGATGGATTGTTTCGAATGAAAAGTTCATGGACAATCAGGAATTTCTTACAAATTTAAAGCTAAGAGCCTCCTACGGATTGGTTGGGAATGACCAAATTGGAGAGGCCCGTTTTTTATACCAGGATAACATCAGTATGGGAAGTGGTACCTTGGGAAGTCTTGGGCTGGGAAAGGATATAAGTCAGGGATTACTGGGAAACACCAGTTTGAGTTGGGAGCTTGCTAAAAAACAAAATTATGGTGTTGACTTTCAACTTCTGGATAACCTGAATGTAACCTTTGACTATTTCATTGAAAAAAGATCGAAGATTTTAATTTCCAGAGGAATGGTGCCCGAATTACAAGGAGTGCCACTGGGAAATGTCCCAAAAGTAAATATGGGAAAAGTAGATAATAGTGGGTTTGAACTCGAAGTAACCTATAACAAAACTATTGGTAAAGATTTGCACCTGATGGTACGTGGCAATTACAATTACAATCACAATGAAGTGAAATTCCTCGATGAACCAATGAGGGACGATACATATGCTTATCAATACCGAAGTACCGGATATCCGCTGTCTTCAGTTTGGGGATATAAAATTGATTACAGCAACGGAAACGGGTATTTTAACTCGCAGGAAGAACTTAATCAATATTTGCAGAAAACCTCATACAGCTTCGGAACTCCCCGTGTTGGTGATTTTAAATATATCGATTTAAACAATGATGGAGTTATTGATGACAAGGATCAGGCTCCCATTGGCTACTCAGGAATTCCGGGAATTACATATGGTTTAACACTTAACTTGTCATATAAGTCATTCGATTTTATGGTGTTTCTTCAGGGCGTTGGCCGGTATGGAAAGAATTATTCGAGCCAGGGAGTCTATGAATATACAATCAGAGGAACCTATTTTGATTATCATAAGCATGCATGGACTGAAGAACGCTATTTAAATGGCGAAGAAATAACATATCCCGCTTTAAGTACACATAGTAATACAAATCATGTGGCAAATGATTTCTTTATTATGGATCGTTCTTTTACGCGGTTAAAGAATATTGAGATTGGTTACACGCTCTCCCAAAAGAGATTTCTGAATATGTTGGGAATTAGTTCGCTAAGAGTTTACGCAAGTGCACAAAATCTTTTTACCTGGGATCATCTGGAAATGGGACACCTCGATCCTGAAAATAATGATGCTCTGGGGTATCCTGTTACAACGATGAAGAACTTTGGACTAGACATCACTTTCTAACCTTAAATCGATAAAAAAATGAAGATTAAATATTTCAATCATCTGTATATATTGTTGTTTTTCATTTTGTTCTCATGCCAGGAAGCATTGGATATGGCTCCCGATGGAAAGCTAACAATGGATGAGATTTTTCAGGATAATGATAAAGTAGGGGCGTTTTTGAATACTTGTTATGAAAATATGCCTGCAAAAGGAGTGCGGTATTTTTTCTGGTGCAGAGGCCCTGTTGAATGGAGCGATGAGGCCTGGGACACAGATGCAGAAGCCGAGTCCTGGATTATGTCAGGGAGAATGTACAATGGCGATGCTTCAGCCTCTAATCACCCTATTGTAAATATAAGTGCAGACGCAGGAAACGGCGATTATTGGTCAAGATACTGGGCTTCTATTCGAAATTGTACCCTGTTTCTATCTCGTATTGATGATGCAACTGTAAACACCGAAACAGACCGCGGGCGTTGGAAAGCCGAAGCGCATCTGCTAAGGGCTTATTACTATTCTGAGTTATTAAAATGGTATGGCGCAGTTTTACCTATAGAACGCGAGAATTATGGCCTGTCCGATGATTTTTCAACATTAACAAAGGAAAGTTATTACGATGTTGTAAAATTTATAATAGAAGATTGCGATGCTGCCCTAGCCATTAATGAATTACCATGGCGTATTACAACAAGTGCCGAAGCCGGGAGGGTAAATAAAGCTATGGCCGAAGCAATTAAATCCAAAATGATACTTTTTGCCGCCAGCCCTTTGAATAATGACGGGAATAATTATTGGCAGGAAGCTTATGAAATAAATAAAACTTCGCTGGCAAATTTGAGGGCAAATGGTTATGAGTTGTATAATAAAGTCAACTTCCCTCAAACATATCTTTCTGATGTGGCATTTATTGGCCCGGAAGAGAATGAATATTCGGCCTTATACAATGAATATTTTACCCAGTCGATGAGTTATTCTTCGAATCCGGTTGACAAGGAAACCATATATCAAAGTCACCAGGGACAAGGGAATATATGGAACATTGATGGTATAGGAGCGCAGGATGGTTATAAATCAGGAACATGTCCGTCGCAGGAATTGGTTGATTCATACGAAACAGTTGATGGGAAAACCATTCTGGATCTTGAAAATCCTTACCTGGATGAACAACACCTGGAGCCCAATTACAATGAGGAGAATACGTTGTATGATCCGCAAGACCCTTATACAAAACGCGATCCGCGTTTTTATGCATCCATTTATTACAATGGGTCGAAGAGGAAATGTCTTTGGAATTTTGCCGAAGCGCCCGAGTCTTACGAAAATTATCCGGCAGCCATTGGAAATCGCACCCGAATAATTGCAACTTATGTTGGCGAACCACAAACAGGTATTCATGCAACAACCCGGAGAGCAACAAGAACAGGTTATTTTGAACGCAAATTCTTGCATCCAAACGCAGGAAATGATAATGCTGTTGCCGGGGCAAACTGGAAACTATTCCGACTAGGGGAAGTGATCCTTAATTTTGCCGAAGCTGCTGCCGAGGCAGGGCATACAGATGAGGCGATAGCTGCCGTGAATGAAATAAGAGCCAGGGTAGGTATGCCCGGGTTACCACAATCTTTATCTCAGGATGAGCTGATTCTTAGGGTTAGGCACGAACGGAGAGTTGAGCTGGCAATGGAAGAGAATCGTTATTTCGATGTTCGCCGCTGGTGCGACCCTTCTGGTAATTTATCAAAAACGGATAAGTGGATTACAGCCGCTGAAATAGTAAGGAATGGAGATGGCTCTTATACCTACGGACGAAGAACAGTTCGAAGTACTGAGCGGGCTTGTTATACCAATAAATACCTTTGGTTACCAGTACCATTAGCAGAAGCAAACCGGCTTCTGGCAATTACCGGAGAGAATTGGCAAAATCCGGGGTGGTAAGTATTTATGGCATTTCATAATTAAAAAGAAATAACAATGAGACATAATAATATAAAAAAGTTATGCATTATTTTAATCTTGATTTTTTCCTGCTGTGCTCCTCTTTTTGCTCAGCAAGATCAGTCATTATTAATTAGCGGAACAGTAAAAAATGAATATGGCGAAGGAATTAGCGGTGTTTCTGTCGTTTCTGATAACAGGGAGTATAAAACGGTAAGTAACGCTAACGGTGAATTTTCTCTTGCCATCGGTAATAAATGTAAAGCACTTACCTTCTCACAAATAGGTTTTGTAACCGGGGCAGTTGAGATTAGCGAAGATAAAGTAAATTACAATATTAGTCTTGATTTTGATAATCATAACCTGAGTGAAGTAATCGACTTAGGCTATACCAGTCAACAGCGCAAAGCAATTTCCGGATCAGTGGCAACTGTAAGTGGAGAGGAATTGAAAAAATCACCGGTAGCCAATTTAACCCAGTCATTTCCCGGGCGGTTATCCGGCCTGTTCACCGAAGAAACCTATTCCGAGCTATCAAGAGCTACTACTGATATATTTGTGCGTGGATTATCAACAGCACGGGAAGCCGGGCCATTGGTTATGATAGATGGTATTATTAATGCTTACAAAAGTAGTCAGACCCTCGAATATATAACTCCTGACGAGATTGAATCGGTAACAGTGTTAAAAGATGCATCTACAGAGGCTCTTTATGGAATTCAGGGGGCTAACGGGCTTATTGTAATTACCACAAAGCGGGGAACAAATGGAAAGTTATACCATTTCAATAGTATAATGCCGCATATTTATTAACTTTAAGGCATGGGAAAGAAATCAAGACTGGTAATAAAAGAAGGTGTATCGACACTAAAAAATGTATTATCCCGGCAAGTTTCACTAACAGGCGAGAAGCGGGTAAAATGTCTTCTTTATATTCAGGAAGAAAGATTCAGGACGCGTAGGGAACTGGCTTCATACCTGGGGATACACATCCGTACCATGGAAAGATGGTTGAAAACATATCAATCAGAAGGACTGGAATCCATGGTTTCAAATAAACCAAAACCCAAGCCATCAGTACTAATTAGGAAAGAAATCCATGAAGGATTGAAGAGCAGGGTAAATAATGGTTCTAATCCTTTTTTAGGATACTGGGATGCGCAACAATGGGTAAAACAGGAATTTGGAGTAGAGATAAAATATCATACGCTTAGAGGTTATTTGATAAAACACTTTAAAACCAAAGTAAAAAGTCCGAGGAAATCGCATATCAATAAAGATAGTCAGGCTACAGAAGCCTTTTTAAAAACTACCTGATACATTCAACCAGATTAGAATAAGTCTGGATAAAGATAAATACGATTCCATCAACTTGTATTTTCAGGATGAAAGCCGCTTTGGGCTGATGACCCATATCGGGAGCTGTATCGCAGCAGTAGGAGTACGCCCGGTAATTAACTACCAGCACCGTTTTTCAACTACTTACCTGTACGGGAGCTATTCCCCGATAAATGGCGATTCTTTTGTTTGGGAAATAGAGGGGACAACCAGTGAAATTTTTGAAAAATATTTATCTGCATTTTCTACATATAACCCCCGGGAATATAAAATTGTAATTATTGACAATGCCCGCTTTCATTCTGTTAAAGCGTCTAACATTCCCGACAATATTTTTCTTCTCAACATTCCTGCTTACACTCCTGAACTTAACCCATGCGAACAAATCTGGCAATACATCAAAACCAGGTATAAAAATCAATTATTCAACAATATGCTGCAACTTAAAGAATGGCTTTGGAATATAGTCAACACAATGCAGCCAGAAACAATAAAATCGATTACTGGAAACAGGAAATATCTGAAATTATTCAATGCGGCATTTAATAATTAAATTGGTATTACAAATTGATACCCGGATTGATCAATCATTCCAGCAGGTAACTACTCAACCGTCGTTTTTTAATGCAGGCGAATATGCTGAATTAATGAACCAGGCAGCTTTCAGTGATGGATTGGGCGAAAACTATTATTACTCTTCAGAGCAAACTGATATGTATCGTTCCGGTTCAAACCCTAATCTTTATCCTAATAATAACTGGTATAATAAGTATATGAAAGATTTTGCCCTGATGCAGCGCGTTGGTGTTAATCTTACCGGAGGAAATGAAAAGGTAAACTTTTATTCCAATGTAAATATGATGCACCAGGGAGGGCAATTTATCACCGACCAGTCTGAGTATAATCCAAATACCAATAACGTGTGGTTAAATTTTCGTTCTAATATAGACATGGATCTAACTTCGTTTTTAAAAGGGTATGTTCGTTTGAGCGGGAATATAAAACGGGAAAGAACACCCGGGAGCGAAACAGCTTCTGTTTATAACAGTATATTCCAGATACCTTCAAATGTATATGGTCCTGTTACGCCTGAAATAATAGATGAAGATACTGGAGAGGTTCTGGTGCCGGGAGGAAAAGTTGTTACAACACAGAATGTTGGGAATCCTACGTATGGGATGCTTAATCGCTCAGGCTATTGGAGGCATACAGTAACAAATATTAATTCACAGATTGGCTTTGATTTAGATATGGCTTTTCTTACCCGTGGATTATCCTTGTCGGGCGTATTTGCATACCAAACCAATTCTGTGGGGCATTTATCAACCAGCCAGGATTATGAGCGGTGGGTGAGAACAGACAATCCGGATGAATTAATGTTTGAGTTAAAAGGGGCAAATAACGACACACCATTGGCTTATGGTAAATCAAGCTCTTATTATTATCACTTAACAGGGAAGACATCTTTGAATTACACCCGTACTTTTGGTAAACATCATGTTTCCGGTATGGGCTATGCTTTTTATCAGGATTTAACCAAAGCAGATGTTTCTTCTCCTTATTGTTTGCCATATAAACGTTTTAATACCGGTTTTGAGGCTACTTACGGTTATAATGATAAGTATTTTGTGAAATTTGATATGGGATATTCCGGCTCGGAGCAGTATGCCAGAGATAACCGCTTTACATTTACACCTGCTGTTTCAGGGGCATGGCTTGCTTCCGGTGAAGACTTTCTGAATGATTTAAGCTGGCTGAGTTTATTAAAGTTAAGAGCTTCCTATGGCAAGGCAGCTAACGACCAGAGTGGCCTGGCCCGTTACGCATATGCCGATAATGTCTCGGTAAGAGGCGGTGGCCCTCTTGCATACCTGCAGTATTTGGTAGACGAAAACGAGGTAGGCAATCCGGGGATTAAAGCTGAAGTATCGGAAAAACAGAATTATGGAATCGACCTTGGTCTTTTTAATGCCCTTACTTTTTCTGTTGATGTTTTCAGAGAAAGAATGGACAATATGGTGGTTGGTTCATCAAGTATAATCCCTCTTTTTCAGGGAATTCCATTGGGTAATTATCCAAAAACAAACACAGGAGTTTTTGAAAACAATGGGTACGACATCTCAATTGATTTCCGGAAACATGTAAATAAGGATTTAAGCCTCAATCTGAACGTTATGTACAGTATGGCAAAGAACAAGATTATATTCTGGAATGAAGCAACAAAAACAGAAGATTATGCCTATCGGAAATGGGAAGAAGGCTTTTCTTTTGGCCAGGAGTTTGGTTATTTAGTTGATTACAGTAACGGGAACGGCTTTTTTAACTCCGAAGATGAGATTACAGGTAGTAATCTAACTTACAACATTGGAACACCCCGGGTGGGTGATTTGAAATACCAGGATTTAAATAGCGATAATACCATAGACGAACGTGATAAGGCGCCATTAGGCGATGGAGCAATCCCTCGTATTATGTATGCATTTTCGGGAGGAGTGAATTATAAGTCTTTTGAATTAAGTTGTTTGTTCCAGGGTGTAGGAAAATATGCAACAGTATATGGTGGAATGGGAGTTTGGGAAACAAGCTACGATGGCGTCTTTGGATCTTTACACAGAAATGCATGGACACAGGAGAGATATGCAAATGGAGATAAGATTACTTATCCTGCGCTTTCCCGTTCCAAAAGCGTAAATCATGAGGTTAACGATTTCTTTTTGTATGACAGGTCATACCTGCGACTTAAGAATCTGGAATTTGCTTATTCATTGCCGGAATCTGTAACAAAAATTATCTCTGCAGAATCAGCAAAAATTATTTTAAGCGGACAAAATTTAATAACCTGGGATAATATGAAATCAGATGATTTTGGTCCGGAAGGCTCTTATGGCGAACTACCCGTGTACAGAGTGTATAACGTTGGTATAAGTATTCTATTCTAAATACCTTATAAAACTTAGGAAAATGAAAAAGATAAAAAGATACCGGATAATAATATTTACTGTCTTTATATTCAGTCTGCTTTATTCTTGTAATGAGCAACTGGATTTACCCAGCGATGGCCGTATTACAATGGACGAGGTTTTTAATGATTATAACAGAACCAGGGGATATCTTAACTCATGTTATGGATTTTGCCCCGCGCCTTATATGGACAGAGCCTCTTTTTCCGATGAAGCCCAGGATGCAGATGCAATAACTGCCAATTCCAGATACAATAACTGGTATAATGGAAATATAACTACTACAAATTATGAGGATAATTCAGCAGATGGAAATCCCTGGGGTGATCTTTATGAAGGAGTACGCAAATGCAACGTTTTTATTAAAAATATGAGAACAGCTACCGTTTATGCTTCAGAAGAAGTAAAAGAAGGCTGGGTTGCACAAGCAAGAACTTTAAGGGCTTTATATTATCTGCAACTAATAAAACGCTATGGAGATGTTCCTTTAATTAAAGAGCCTTTTGAAATTGGCGCTGATTTTTCAATCATAGATCGTTCTTCTTTTGCAGATGTGGTTGGTTTCATTATCGAAGATTGTGATTCAGCACTATTGGTTCCCGACACCCGCGATGGATTTCATTGGGCTGTGTATGAAAATCAATTTGGAATAATGACCCGCGCCGTTGCCTATGCCGTAAAATCAGAAGCAGTTACATATGCTGCCAGCCCGTTATGGACTGACGGAACCTACTCATGGGCCGATGCCACAGAAATAAATGCTGAAGCTCTTGCGCAATGCCTGAACAACGATTATCAACTCTTTAATGTTGAGCCTTCTTCTGATATAGCACAAAATGCATATGCGCTTTATTTTATTACCAGTTCAAACGATCAGCGTTCTGTTGATAAAGAGACCATTCTTCAGATTGGAAGTCAAATGCAGGTATGGAAATATGCCGGGCTACCCACAAATTCAGGGATGGAAAAAGCAGGTCCTTGTCCAACACAAGATTTGGTTGATAGTTATGAAATGGCCAATGGCCAGGTTCCAATTACCGGTTATGCCAATGCAGACAAAACTATACCCATTGTTAATGAAGCTTCAGGGTATGACCCGGCGAACCCCTACGTAGGCAGGGATCCTCGTTTTTATGCTTCTGTTTATTACAATGGAGCGCCCAGGTATTTGGGGCAAACGGTTGAAGAGAGAGACGATACGTATCCTTTGGAGTTAACTTCATCGGCCAATCAGTTAAATGTAACAGAACTGGATGGCGGTGGTTACGAAATGACAACTACCGGCGGTGACCCATACATAATGGTTAATGCATTAACAGAAAGTTTGGATAATCCTCCTTCAGTAGTTCTTGCTTTTGAATACACCAGTACGGCAGAGATCAGCCCGCAGTTTTTCTTTGGCCCGGCTATTTCCGAAGCGCGTTCTATTCATCCGGTGGCTATTCCAAAAGCTGAGGAGTGGAGCACGTATTCAATAAATATTACAGAAGATGTTACTTCTTTTGGTTGGGGCAATTCCGGAGATAATATGCGGTTTGATGTAGGTGTTAATTCAGATGTTACACTACAGATGAAAAATTTCCGTATTGAAGTAAAAAGCGGCCCGGTAGGAGAGGTCGATGATTCTTCTGTACAAACATATGTTAGAGGTAATGAAGAGATTTCCCAGATAAACCGCAAATATACACGCACAGGGTATTATCTGCGCAAGTTTAATAACTATAAATCAGGTGAAAATAACAATGCCGATGGCGCAGTTCGCCTGTTTCGTTTGGCTGAGTTGTACCTGAATTTTGCTGAATCTGCATATCAGTCGGAAGGTGCAGATGCTGTTATTTCTGCAGGGGGATTATCAATGAGCGCCAGGGATGCTGTAAATGCGATCAGAGAAAGAGCGGGTATGCCTGCACTTCCGTCAGGATTATCAAATGAAGATTTTGAAGCCAGGTACAGAAACGAAAGACGGGTTGAATTGGCTTTTGAAGAGCATCGTTTTTTTGATGTACGGCGTTGGAATATTTTAAGTCAAACGGATGATTTTGTTACAGGAATGCGCATTACAAAATCAGGTGATAAGTTTGAATATAACCGGTTTAAACTTGAAGACAGAAAGAGTAATACCGATAAATATTTGATGTATCCTATTCCGCAGGACGAGGTAGATAAAATGATTGAGATATCTGGAAAAGATTGGCAAAATTCTGGATGGATGGATTAGTAAATCATATTGGAAAGTATATCAGGAATACCTTCCGGAGCAAAACTGCGAGGTAATCCTGATATACCTATACAAGCAACGAATAGCATTAATCACAAGTTCTTTTAAAAAAGATGGTTACGAAGTGACGTAAAAAATATATTTTCATAACAGCTTTAAAAAGTTGGAAGTGATTATGAATATATAAAATGAAACAAATGACAACAATAGCAAAGAACGAACTTTATACCCGCAAAGGCAATTGTAAAAGAATCAGGCACTTTTTTTTAAAAAAGAGATTGCTGCTTTTGGTCCATTTACTGTGTCCTTTTTTATTAGTGGCTCAAAGTACTGGCGAAAAACCGATTGCTTCTGGAGATGAGTTCGTTACTGCTGATAATGGCATGATTAAAGTAAAGCTCGATTTAACAAGAGGAGGAGCTATATCCTGGTTGTCATTGTCTGGTTCTGAGCGTAACATTGTAAATATTCACGACGAAGGACGTTATATACAACAATCTTATTATGCCGGAAAAAGTGTGAACCGGCAAGAAGATGGGCAGGCTCCAAGGTGGTCGCCGTGGAGTTGGAACCCGATTCAGGTAGGAGACGCTTTTCGGAACAGAGCCAAAATTCTTGATTTTAAACAAGAGGAAAAAGAACTTTACGTAAAATGCATTCCCATGTTGTGGGATATGAATAACAAACCGGCTGAAGCTGAAATGGAACAATGGATAACCTTGCGTGGAAATGTAATGGAAATAAGAAACCGGCTAACCTGCCACCGTACCGATGAAATCTATGGAGACAGTATTTTAAACGATCAGGAATTGCCGGCAGTCTATCCAATCTCTGCTCTCGGGAATTTGTACACTTATGTTGGGAAGTTTCCTTTTACTAACGATACTTTAGTCAGGCCAGAAGTGATTAACTTATCCAGTGGCTTTTGGGGACGCTATGAAAATGTGTCGGAACACTGGATGGCTTTTGTTGATGACAGCCAGTGGGGAATGGCTGTTTATAATCCACTTTGTACTAGTTTCCTGGCCGGAATGGCAGGGCAGCCCGGGGGAGACGCATTGGATTCATCTACATCATATATCGCTCCGGTAAAAAAGGAAATTCTATACAAAAAATGCGTGTACGAATATGCATATTTTATAATTGTTGGTTCTCTGGAAGAAATACGGAATACTGTTTACAAGTTGCACAAGGAAAACGGATTCTGATGATTTTCAGGCAGGGCCTAACCTCCTCTTTAATTATGAATAAACGGGAATGAAATATTCAATACAAATATTAACAGGAATTCTATTGTGGTGGCTTTTTTCTTGTTCTTTTTTAGAAGCATGTAAAGAAAAAACGGCAGAGGTTCCTGAGCCGATTGTCACAAAAAATTATCTTACTTTTCAGTTATCTTCTGTTAATCAACTTCAACTAAATAAGGAAGGTGCTTATGAATATGAGTTACTAACAACAGGAGAAGATCCATATGTTTTGTTAGATGAAATCCCAACGGCTAATTCGGAAGATAAAGTCGTTTTTACATTCGAATACAAATGCACAGAAGATATAGGCAACTTACAATTTTTCTTTGCTCCACCCATTTCAGAGGAGCAATCAGTTAAAGAGGGGAGTTTGGATATCAGTGATAAGTGGAAAACATGTGCCGTTGATTTAGGCGATTACATTAACGAATTTAATTGGGGGGCAAAAGGAAGTTTTTTACGGCTTGATTTAGGCAGCAAATCGGGTGTTACAATTCATATAAAAAATATGGAGCTCAGGGGCAGAAATGCTGAAGAAGAGGCATTAGCCAAAGAGCGGGAAGAAGTCAGAGAAAATGATCTTTTGCTGGAGGAACGTCTCAAAAAGTACCTTACTGAGGATTTTTCAGCAAGTATTTCAGAAGTAAATGTTTTAGAGTCCAAAATTGTAATTAATGGGAATATTCCTGAAAATGGGGATTTTAACCTTTGCGAAGTAAGGCCTTACGAAGACCTGGTTCAAATCAATAAATTTCAGGAAGGAGAAGTGCTGAACTCACAAAATTTCTCTGTTGAAGTAGAGCGTTTTGTTAGCACCGGAGGATTTAATTATGATCGTCTGTTGTCGAAATGGGTAATTGTAAAAAAAGGTACCAGCACCGATGAAATTGTATCACATGCTCATTATGCTGATAAAATTTATTCGGCACAGGAAATGCCTTCAGCAAGGTTGAATGGGAAAAAAGGCCTGGGCGGATTTGCCGTTAACCGGGGCTTTACGGAAGATTTGGACAAATTGCAAATCTCAAGCGTAACTGTGAATATTTCATTTACATCATTTATGTATTTGCAATCCAGGGCAAATACCATTGCTCACACCTATGGCGGACAAACTTATTATTTTGACAAAAATTATGTTAATGATTTGGAGCAGACAATGCAAAAAGCAATGGAGAAAAACATAACAGTTGCTGCTATTATTTTGGTGCAAAAGGCTTCGGAATGTGCAGATCCTGAGATTGGGGAATTGTTACAGTATCCGACTTATACAACAGAGGGAATTTTTACAATGCCGGATATGACTACTCCGGCAGGTTTGAATTGTTATGCTGCTGCACTCGATTTTTTGGCGAGTCGGTATAATCGTCAGGATAATGCTTACGGGCGGATACATTACTGGATAATGCACAACGAGGTTGATGCTGGAATTACCTGGACAAATATGGGAGAAAGACCACTGACTGTTTATACTGATACATACACCAAATCGATGCGTTTGTGTTATAATATTGCCCGGAAATACGATGTTTCCAGTGAAGTATTGGCATCGTTCACCCACTCGTGGACCGAGCCGATCGAGCCCCGGTTTTATTCAACTGTTGATATGTTAGAATTTTTGTTGCAAAGCTGCGCGGCTGAAGGAGATTTTCTGTGGGGGCTGGCCTATCACTCTTATCCGGAAGATTTAAATGAACCCAAAACATGGAACGATGCCAGGGCAACTTTCAGTATGGGAACACCATTGGTTACTTTTAAAAATCTGGAGGTGCTGGACACCTGGATAAAAAAAGCCGGAAATAAGTTTCAGGGAGAAATAAAACGTACATTGTGGTTATCCGAAAATGGAGCAAACTCACGAACATATAGTGAAACAGACTTGAGGGAACAAGCTGCCGGACTGGCTTATGCATGGAAAAAGATAAAAGTGCTGGATGGAATTGATGCAATACAATGGCATAACTGGATTGATAACAGAAATGAATTTGGGTTGCGGATAGGATTAAGACGTTTCCCTGATGATGAATCCGAACCGGGGGGTGAAAAACCGGTATGGTATGTCTACCAGGCTGCCGGAACAGAACAGGAAGAGGCTGTTTTTGATGAATATAAATCTGTAATTGGTGTAAGAGACTGGGCTGAAATATTTGGGGATGTTACAGCTCCCTGAATATAATAACAGATAGTGCAGGACAGGAATAACCTTATTTTGTAATTAATTCGAAGATAGTGTTGCAATGGTAAGGGAATGAATTTAAAATCAGTAATTGTATATGTGGAAAGGAGAGATTGAAAAAAGCAGTACAAATGCTGAGATTAGCTAAAATTGAATAACAGAAGATAAATAACCAACGACAACTTAATTATGATTAAAACAAAACCAATAAAAATAGTGATAGCGATACTTTGCATGGTAATTAGTACCGGCAATTTAATTGCTCAGCCTGTAAATAGTGATCAATGGGTAGCTACCGACGCTCTGGGACGCAAACTTAGCGAATATAACCAGGCAGGAAAAGAAAAGAAAGACAAATTTGTGGCTATGTTCTATTGGACCTGGCATCAGGGAAACGACGATACCACTTATCATATAAAAAATATTACGGAAATAGTTCGGGAGTACCCTTTGGCAATGAAAGATTACAACCATCCGGCTTGGGGTGATAAGCAGCCCGGCTTTTTTTTCTGGGAGCAACCATTGTTGGGGTATTATAAAACAACCGACCCATGGGTATTACGGAAACACGCAGAAATGCTTGCAGATGCAAAAGTTGACGCTGTTTTCTTTGATTGTACCAATGGGAGCCTTACATGGGAAGACTCATATGAAACATTATTGAAAACCTGGGACCAGGCACAAAAAGATGGCGTTAATGTTCCCAAAATTGCATTTATGCTTCCGTTTGGTGCCGTACCGCATTCACTGGTTTCTCTCCGGCAGCTTTATCGCGATGTTTACAAACCTGGCAGGTACAAAAATCTTTGGTTTGTATGGAAAGGTAAACCCTGTATTATGGCTTATCCTGATAAACTGACCGATTCTGAAGAGGACAGGGAAATTGCAGCGTTCTTTACTTTCAGACCCGGACAACCGGACTATGTAAATGGCCCTACACGAAACGATCAGTGGGGATGGCTTGAAAATTATCCACAACATGGATATGTGAAAGATGCCAACGGAAAGTTTGAGCAGGTTACCGTAGGAATTGCCCAAAATGCAGCACCCGAAACAAGCGGGCATTGCAGCGCCTTTAATCTTCCCGGTTCGCAGGGAAGAAGCTTTAGCAAAAGGAATGGTTTCGACCCGCGTATTGATGGTTATCTGTATGGATGGAATTTTCAGGAGCAGTGGGAGCGTGCCTTTGAACTGGATCCGGAGCTGGTTTTTATTACGGGCTGGAACGAATATATTGCCGGGCAGTGGTTGCCCAAAGATGGTTGGACTGGCGATCCGTTTTCATTTGTTGACCAGTTTGATTGGGAACACAGCCGCGATATTGAACCAAACAAAGGGTGGGGAGATAAAGGAGATGTATATTATCTTCAGTTAATCGACGAAGTGCGACAATTTAAAGGAATGACTCCTCCTGAAAAAGTATCGGAACCCAAAACAATAAAACCTGGCAAGGCAAATGAATGGGATAATGTAACCCCGTATTATAAACATTACAAGGGCAATACATTTCACCGCGACCATAGAGGAAGATACGACCAATATTACAAGAACAATACAGGGCGAAATGATATTACCGGAGCAAAAGTGGCTCGCGACAATAAGAATATTTATTTTTATGTGGAAACGGCTGATATGCTCACTCCTGCTACCGATAGAAACTGGATGATGCTTTTTATTGATGTAGATCGGGATAAATCTACCGGCTGGAATGGTTACGATTATATTGTTAACCGGGTGAGTCCGGCTGGTAAAAAAGCAATTATTGAAAAAAATGTTGGAAATCGTTGGGAGTGGGAGAAAGCGGATGAGGCTGCGTTTGTAACAACAAATAATAAATTGGAAATAGAAGTTTCCAGAAGTGTATTGTCGTTGGTAAATAAGGCTGTAGATATTGAATTTAAGTGGAACGACAATATGCAGGAGAATGGCAATATAATGGATTTTTATGTAAATGGAGATACTGCCCCCGGCGGTCGTTTCAACTTTGTCTATTGCGAGTAAGGCAAAAATATGAACTAACGAATCAACTATGAATACCTGTAAAATGAAGAAATGCCTGCTTGTTTTGTTAATACTTCCCGCCTTGTGGGTTGTTGCGGATGCACAAAGTAATATTCCTTTAACCAGCTCGGGTTCTCACGCGGAGAAATGGATTTGGTATCCTGGAGATTTCGAAGTGTGGCTGCATACAAAAGTAGGAGGTAGACGGCAGGAGCGGGGACAGCCTTACCCGCCATTCTGGAGAGTAGATTCTCCATATCCACTCATTCGCTTCGAGAAAAAGTATACGATCGAAAAAGCAGAGAATATTCGTATTTTTGCGGATGGAAGGTTGCAGGTTCGTTTAGATGGAGCCATTCAACACGATTTTGAACCACAAAATTTTACCCTTCCGTCAGGTACACATTCATTGTCCTTTCTGGTTGAGAACTATCATACTTTTCCCTCATTGTTGGTACAGGGGCATTCGGTTTTTACTGATGAAAGCTGGACGGTTACCAATCAGGACCACAATTATTACAGCGCTGCCGCTGCCAGTTTTTCTGTTCCCATGGAGCCGCCCTCAACTTTTCGTCTGGCATATACTCCAATCACTGCACAAGTAATTCAGAAAAATAAAAATTCTGTATTGGTTGATTTCGGGAAAGAGACTTTTGGTAAAGTGGTCGTTGAACAGCTTCTGGGCAAAGGGAGGCTCAGGTTATTTTATGGCGAAACAAAGGAAGAAGCACTTGCCGAAACTTTGGCCGAGACATATGATTATTTGGATGTTAATAGAAATTCTAAAGCCAGCGATACAACTGAAACGAGAGCATTCAGATATATTTATGCCGTTTGGGATGAGAACATTTCTTTTGATGAACTCTCGGCTTTATATGAATATTTACCGGTAAAAAACAAAGGGGAATTCCTTTGTTCCGATTCCTTGCTAAATAAAATTTATGATGTTTCTCTTTATACCTTGCATCTGGCAACAAGGGAGTTTCATTTAGACGGAATAAAGCGCGACCGCTGGGTTTGGAGTGGCGATGCGTACCAGAGTTATCTGATGAACTTTTATACATTTTTTGATGAAGATGTTAACAAGCGCACATTGTATGCTTTACGTGGGCATGATCCTGTAAAAACACATATTAATACCATTCTCGATTATTCATTCTATTGGATGATTGGTATTTACGATCATTTCTTTTATACTGGAGATACAGCCTTTGTAAAACAGATATATCCGCGGATGAAAACCTTGATGGACTTTTGTTTGGAAAGGACGAATAAAAATGGTTTTGTGGAAGGGCTGCCCGGAGACTGGGTTTTTATTGACTGGGCCAATATTGAAAAAGACGGAGAAGTAAGTTTTCAGCAATTGTTGCTGGCCCGTAGCCTTGAGTCAATGTCTTTAAGTGCTGAACTGGCTGGGGATGAAGTTTATGCCCGGAAGTGCAAAGAAATGGCAGAAAATATCAAAGTGAAAATATTCTCTACTTTCTGGAATAATGAGCTGGGGGCCTTTGTACATAACCGTAAAAATGGTGTGCTGTCTGAAAATGTAACCCGCTATGCCAACATGTTTGCAATTCTCTTTGGGTATGCCAGTCAGGAAATGAAGGAGAAAATAAGAGAGCATGTTATTTTAAATGATAGCATTCTTAAAATAACTACTCCGTACATGAAATTTTATGAACTGGCTTCTTTGTGTGAAGTAGGAGAAAAGAAAAAAGCAATAGAGTTTGTAAGAGACTACTGGGGAGGAATGTTAAACCTGGGAGCTACCTCCTTTTGGGAAACTTACGACCCTGAACAATCAGGCGAAGAACATTATGCAATGTATGGCCGTCCGTTTGGAAAAAGCCTTTGTCACGCGTGGGGTGCAAATCCGGTTTACTTATTTGGAAAATACCTTTTAGGCGTAAAACCGGAATCTCCGGGGTATAAAACCTATTCAGTTGAGCCTTCACTCGCCGGGCTTGCATGGATAAAGGGAAAGGTACCTACGCCCTCCGGGACTATCGATTTGTTTATGGATAAAAACACAATCAAGGTAAAAACAGCGGAAGGAACAGGGATTCTGAAAATTAAAAGTAACCATCCGCCCAAAGTGGAAAAGGGAGTCCTTGTTCGTAAAGTTAAAGACAATGCTTATGAGATTACTCTTTCTACTCCGGAGAAAGAATACGCAGTAAGATATGATTAGATTTCTTGTTATGTAAATTAGTATGTGTGAAATAATTCAATTGAAAGCAATGAAGAATTTTTTATTTACGATCGCCTTTTTTATTATCGCAGCCATTTTTATTGGCTCATGTTCTAACGAGCAGGGCGCAGTTTCAAGCGAAGCCCTCAAATCAGGATTTGTTACACCTCCTGATTCTATTCAAACGAGCGTATACTGGTATTGGATATCAGATAACATTTCAAAAGAAGGGGTTGTAAAAGACCTGCAATCAATGAAGGAAGTAGGTATCAATCGTGCATTTATTGGAAATATCGGACTGGATAATGTTCCCTATGGGAAGGTAAAAATGTTGAGCGATGAGTGGTGGGATATTCTTCATACGGCATTAAAAACAGCAACGGAACTAAACATTGAAATAGGTATTTTTAATTCTCCCGGCTGGAGCCAGTCCGGTGGTCCATGGATTAAAGCCAGTGAAGCTATGCGTTACCTGGCTTCATCTGAACTGCGAATAAAAGGGCCGCAAAAATTTAATGGGAAACTGGAACGGCCGGCTGAGCCTTTTCAGGATGTGAAACTTATTGCTTTTCCAACGCCGGAAAAGTATAATCTTACTTTAAACAGGCAAAATGCGACTATTACTTCCAGCCCATCAGTAAAAAATCTTTCGCTTATTACCGATGGCGACTATAATACATTCATAAATTTCCCTGCTGGGGATACGTTTACTATCGATTTTAATACCAGCGGAGCATTTACTGCCCGTAGCCTTTTAATTCGTTCTTCTGAACACCAAATGCATGTAAATGCTGAATTTCAGGTGAAGGAGGAAAATGGTTCTTTTCGCACGTTGTCAAATTTCGAGATTAACCGTTCTAATCCGGCATTAAATGTTGGATTCAAACCCTATGCCCCGGTTGTTGTTTCTTTCCCGGCAACTACTGCAAAAGCATTTCGTGTTGTAATAAAAGGGACTAATCCGCAAGCCGGTCTTTCTGAAGTTACAATTTCTGCATCGCCACGGGTGGAACGATTCAGTGAAAAAACACTGGCTAAAATGCACCCAACTCCACTGCCTTACTGGCACGATTATCAGTGGCCTCGTCAACCGGAAATAAATGATAAATCGCTGGTGGTAGATGCAACAAGCGTGATTGACATTTCTGAATATTTGACGGAAGATGGTATCCTAAACTGGGAAGTTCCGGAAGGAGACTGGATTATTTTACGTACAGGAATGACTCCTACCGGAACTCAAAATGCACCGGCTTCTCCGGAAGCTACCGGGTATGAAGTAGATAAGATGAGTAAGGAACACGCAGAGAAACATTTTTTCGGGCACATGGGGGAAATATTGAAACGTATTCCGGAGGAAGATAGAAAATGCTTTAAAGTAGTTGTTCAGGATAGTTACGAAACAGGTGGACAGAATTTTACAGATAGTTTTATTGCTGATTTTGAACAGAAGTATGGCTACGATCCTGTTCCGTATTTTCCTGTTTATAATGGCATTGTTGTGGATAGCGAAGATGCCTCTGACAGGTTTTTATGGGATGTGCGCCGGATGGTGGCAGATAAAGTTGCTTATGACTATGTGGGGGGATTGCGGGATATAAGCCACAAATATGGCTTACACACCTGGCTTGAAAACTATGGGCATTGGGGCTTTCCCGGGGAGTTCCTCATGTATGGCGGACAATCGGATGAAATTGGCGGAGAGTTTTGGAGTGAAGGAGATTTGGGAAATATAGAAAACAGGGCGGCAACTTCCTGCGGCCATATTTACGGGAAAAATAAAATATCAGCAGAATCCAATACATGCGGCGGGCCCGCTTTTTCGCGTTATCCTGCAAAATTCAAACAACGGGGAGACCGTTTTTTTGCAGAAGGCATAAACAATACGCTGTTGCATGTATATATAACCCAGCCTTATGAAGATAAAAATCCGGGAATGAACGCGTGGTTTGGAAATGAGTTTAACCGAAAAAATACCTGGTTCTCGCAAATGGATGTATATGTTAATTACCTGAAACGGGTAAATTTTATGCTTCAGCAAGGATTAAATGTAGCCGATGTTGCCTACTTTATTGGAGAAGACGCACCCAAAATGACAGGAGTGGCCGATCCTGCGCTTCCGGTTGGTTATCAGTTCGACTACATAAATGCGGAGGTCATTGAGAAGTATATGACCGTAAAAGATGGTTTGCTCACTCTGCCTCACGGAACGCAGTACCGGATTCTTGTATTGCCAAAGCTGGAAACCATGCGTCCGGAGTTGCTTGCCAGGATTGCGCAATTGGTTAACGATGGTGGAATTATTTTAGGGCCTGCTCCCCAGCGTTCTCCTAGTTTGCAAAATTATCCAGCTACTGATGAAGAGGTACAAAACATGGCTGCGGAATTATGGGGAAATGTAGATGGTATTTCCGTTAAATCACGAACAGTTGGGAAGGGGATGATTATGAATGGCCTGAGTATGGAAGAAGCTTTTGCATTAATAGATTGTGTACCGGACTGTAGTTTGCCCAAGGAGAATACAATCCACTACGGACATCGTACAACCAACAGTGCTGAAATTTATTTTGTATCCAATCAAACAGATAAAAAACAGGAATTTACGCCGGAATTCAGGGTGCAGGAAATGCAGCCGGAATTATGGGATGCAACCAGTGGAACAACTCGTGTTTTGCTAGCATATGAACAAAAAGAAAAAACAACCGCAGTTCCATTAAAATTGGCTCCTTTTGAAAGCGCATTTATTGTGTTTAGTAAAAAAGCCGGAAAAGCAAGTAAAAAGGGGCTGGAAGCTAATTATCCGTCCCCGGCAACAACAACTGGTTTGGATGGTACATGGTCTGTTCAATTCGATGCCTCACAACGTGGCCCGGAAGAGCCGGTGGTTTTTGAATCGTTGGAGGATTGGACTGCTTCAACAGATGATAAGATCAAATATTACTCAGGAACAGCCAGCTATATCAAAACATTTAAAATGGAGCAGCTAAATGAAGGTGAAAATATTATCCTCAATTTAGGGCATTTAACGGCAATGGCAAAAGTTTTTGTTAACGGAAATTATGCCGGCGGAGTGTGGACTCCTCCTTACCAGGTAGATATTACAAAGCTTGCAAAACAAGGAGAGAACGATCTGAAAATAGAAGTAGTAAATTCCTGGGTGAATCGTTTAATTGGCGATTGCAACCTTCCGGAAGAACAGCGTAAAACCTGGTGTCCTGTTAATCCTTATAAAGCTGATAGCCCTTTACAACCGTCTGGTTTATTGGGGCCTGTTACTATTTCATCTGTTAAATATTGACCTGCAAAAAATGAAAAAAAATGTTGCCAACTATAAATTAATAACCATTCTACTGGGAGTAATTCTGGTGATATTTTCAGCGTGTAAACATGGTGAAAAATCTTCTTCAGAAAAAGAGCTAAATTCAAATGAAGGGAATGATGGAAATGATTACCGTGATATTTATCCTGATACCTGGGTAGCAAACGATGCTCTTGGACGAAAAATGCCCTCTTATTCCGAAGTTGGCCCTGTGAAGAATGATCAGCGGCGAGTGGTAGGAATCTTTTACATTACCTGGCATACACAGGATAAAATTAATTTGGAGAAGCCTTACCGGGCGGATGTAACAAAAATTTTGAATGAAGATCCTTCTGCCCGGCTGGATGCCAATCATAAACTTTGGTACACAGATTCATATCATTGGGGAGAACCGGAAATGGGATATTTCCTAAGCCAGGATGAATATGTTATTCGCAAAGATATGTCGATGCTGGCAGATGCCGGAGTTGATGTTTTGGTGATGGATGTTACCAACGCTATTCGTTACTGGGAGGAGTGGGAAGTTACTTTTTCAACAATGGAAAAAATGAAAGCAGAAGGGAACAAGGTGCCACAATTCATTTTCTGGGCTTTTAACGGGCCGGTAATTACTGTTGTACAGGATTTATTCGATCGGATATATAAAGAAGAGAAATACAAAGATTTGTGGTTTTATTGGGATGGAAAGCCTCTTTTGCTATACAATGGCAGGCCTTCGCTTGATGCTAATGGGGGAGGTGTTAAGAATCCAAATCTGCATTACGATGCAGAAGCGAAGTCTGATAAAACGAATCCGCATTATGGAGATCCTGATTACACAGAAGAGTTTTACACCGATTATACAAAGGAAGTAAAAGAGTTTTTTACGCTTCGTACTATGTGGTGGGGATATTACGAGTGGGGAGGAGAGCGGTTTCTTGGAACAGAAGATAATTGGAGTTTTGGTTATAGCATGGCCGATCCGAAAGTGAAAGAGCTGACGCCGGAAGAGTTACTGTCTACTCATGATGGAAAACTTGAAGAGGCTGCTGTTACCCCAGCTCAACATCCGGTTACCATGACCAAAGAGAATATGGGAGTTGGAAAATCGTGGTCACGCAAATACGGAGAACCCACCCTAAATGAGTACGACTTGCCTGATTCTGCATATGTCCCCTGGCTGGGGAAAAAAGTGAAAGACCCTGAAGGATATGGTATTTACTTTCAGGAACGGTGGGACGAAGCATTGGAAGCGAATCCGCAGTTTTTATATGTAAACGACTGGAATGAATGGACGGCCGGAAAATACCAGCCCAAAGACGGTGGTACTACTCCCTGGTTAGGACGCGATAATCCCTTCTTTTTTGTAGATCAGTATAACTCTGAGTTCAACCGCTGTATCCACCCGATGAAAGATGGATATACCGATAATTATTATATGCAGATGGCTCAAAATATACGTCGCTACAAAGGGATAAGGCCAATTCCGCAACAGACAGGTTTTTATAAAATTAAAATAGATGGGGAGTTTTCAGAATGGAGGAATATTCAGAATGAATTTAGAGATACCCGTAATGATACTTTTCACCGCGATGCAATGGGCTATGCTGGTATCCATTATGTAAATAATTCGGGAAGGAATGATATCATAACAAGCAAAGTTGCCGTCGATAAGAAAAACATTTATTTTTATGTTGAAACATCAAATACAATTACGTCGCATGAAGATAAAAACTGGATGTTGCTGTTTATTGATGCAGATAATAATCAGGAGACAGGTTGGTATGGATACGACTTTATCATCAACAAGGAAGTAAAGGATGCAAAGAATACAACATTAATGAAATACGATGGTGAAAGTTCACAAATTGGTTGGACACAAATAGCTCAAATTGATTATCGATATAACAATAATAAACTGGAAATGCGGGTACCAGTAAAATTACTGGATTTGAGTACGGATGCAATTACCATCGATTTTAAGTGGTCTGATAATCCCTCCGAATTGAATAACCCGATTTCTTTTTGCGTTAATGGCGATACTGCTCCAAACCGGAGATTTAATTATCGGTTAATTTGGAATAAATAGATGTAAAAAGAATGAAAAAATGCATGAAAAGAATATACTGAAACTACTCCCCCAAAGAACAATCAGTGTATGTTTTTTATTTATCCTTGTTTTTACAGGGGCATGTAAAAAAGAGGTAAGCACGGACGATAAATATACCGTAGCAGCATTTTACTGGCCGGCTTATCATTATGAACCCAAGGCCGAATTTCTTTTTCCTGATAAAAAAGGTGAGTGGGAAATTATCTACAATGCAACGCCAAAAGAAGACGGACACATGCAGCCCAAAGTTCCGTTATGGGGCTATGTTGATGAGGCCGATCCTAAAGTTATGGATAAGAAAATAGAAACGGCTGTGAACTACGGGGTTGATGTGTTTATTTTTGATTGGTACTGGTACCAGGGGCAACCTTTTCTGGAAGATTGTGTGGATAATGGATTTATTAAAGCCAATAACGACCGTATGAAATTCTACCTGATGTGGGCTAACCATGATGCTACCACATATTGGGATGTGGATAATCCCAGTGTCGATTCAGTTATTTGGCAAGGGGAAGTTAATAGGCAACAGTTCAACGCCATCGTTGATCGTGTTATTGAAAAGTATTTCAAAAATCCTTCCTATTACAAAATTGATGGTGAACCTGTGTTTTGTATTTATGAACTGAATACACTAATAAATGGGCTGGGAGGTGCAGAAGAAACAAAACAGGCGCTTGATTATCTCAGGCAAAAAACCATTGATGCCGGCTTTCCTGGGGTGCATTTGCAGAGTATTCTTTGGTCGGCACTTCCATCATCGCTTTCAGGAGTGCCCGGAGAACGTATTGAAAGCCAGGATGAAGTGCTTTCCTTTCTTGGGTTTAATAGTTTAACAAATTATTGCTGGGCGCACCTCCAAAGGCCAGATGGAGATTATGAAAAGTGGGCAGATGCTTCTACGGTTATGTGGCAGGACTTTTTGAATGATTTTTCAATTTCTTATTTTCCTAATGTCACAATAAGTTGGGACGCTAATCCTCGCTTTTTATTTAAGTCAGATTATATTATAAACTCGACTCCCGAGAAATTTGGCCGCTATGTGCGGAAAGCAAAAGATTTTGTTGACCAGCACCAATATTCAACCAAATTGATAACGGTTAATGCCTGGAATGAATGGTCGGAAGGAAGTTATCTGGAGCCGGATACCATCTGGAAATACGGGTACCTGGAAGCCTTAAAAGAAGCGGTGGGTGGAAGATGAAATAATTAGCATAAGCTGGTGTTTTTTTCATTTGTAAGGTATTGCACATTCAACAGAAATAAATTGAAAATAAGCGGTGAAAATTCAGTAAAAAACAACTAATTAGAAGATACAATGAAAATATTAGTACTTATTTCCACTCTGTTATTGTACCTCTGTTTCTTTAGCGGTGCACAAAATATTGTTCCACTCTATAATGATTCCATTCCGGGAGAAAAACAGCACGAGGATAAAGAATATGATGAGAACGGAATATATTTTGCCGTTTCAGAGCCAACATTAACTATTTATTTGCCTCAGAATAGGAGCGAAATAAAAGCAGCTGTTGTAATTTGTCCGGGAGGTGGTTACCACGCGGTTTGTGCCAGTTACGAGGGGCACAAGATTGCTCGTGCAATGGTGGAAAAGGGAGTAGCTGCGTTTGTTTTGAAATATCGCCTGCCCAGTGATAGAACTTGCACCAATAGATCAATAGCCCCTTTGCAAGATGCACAAAAAGCGATTAAGATAGTTCGCGACAATGCTACAAATTGGGGAATTGATAAAAATAGAATAGGAATTATGGGATTCTCTGCAGGGGGGCATTTAGCTTCAACTGCGGGAACTCATTATTCAAAAAATTATATTGAAAATAAGGAGGGGATAAGTTTGCGCCCTGATTTTATGATACTTGTTTACCCAGTAATATCAATGCAGCCGGAGTTAACACATGTTGGTACTCGTAACAATCTATTAGGGGCCAATCCGGATGAGGAATTAGTAGAGCTTTTTTCTAACGAAAAGCAGGTAACGGAAGATACGCCTCCGGCTTTTATAACTCATGCGGAAGATGACGATGTTGTTTCTGTTGAAAACAGTATTCGTTTTTACGAGGCATTAAAAGCCCGGAATGTTTTGGTTGATATGCATTTATTTTCGAAAGGGAAACATGGGTATCCTCTTGAACCGGCTGCTTCCAATTGGTTAGAATATGTTTTTAAATGGATGGACGAACAAAAACTAATCAACTAATTTGGAAATGAATTATATAACAGACATCAATAAATTTTATCCAATGAACAATAAGTTTTTATTCATTTTATTTTTTATCGGAATTTCTTTCCCGGTCTTTTCACAAATTCCCCCGGTGGTCGAATCAGCCAATAATAAGATCCGTTCAACGGCTTTAACTACTAAATATCTTACACCGGTAAAGGTTGTGTGGGTTTCTGATGAAGATGATAGTAAGGTAGAAAATATTGAAGGTATTTTACATCCAGGTATCGGGCAGGCCGATTTAAACCGTGGAAAGTATTTGACATTAACCAATGGAAAAAACTCAAAAGCAGGTCTGATTCTTGATTTTGGTTGCGAAATTCAGGGGGGAATTGAAATAGTAACAACCATCAATAATAACAATCCTTCAGGAAAGGTTCGTATACGTTTGGGGGAATCGGTGGCTGAAACCATGAGTGATATTGCTGAAAATGGGGCTACAAACGATCATGCCATGCGCGATTTTGTTGTGCAACTTCCCTGGCTGGGGCGCCTGGAAATAGGAAACTCTGGTTTTCGTTTTGCCCGTATTGATTTAGAATCTCCGGATACAAAACTTGAAATAAAAGAAATCAGTGCAATATTTAATTATAGGGATATTCCGTACCTGGGCTCATTTACCAGTAACGATGAGCGTCTTAATAAAATATGGATGACCGGTGCTTATACTGTACATTTAAATATGCAGGATTACCTGTGGGACGGCGTAAAGCGTGACCGTCTGGTGTGGGTAGGTGATATGCACCCCGAGGTTATGACCATTAATACTGTTTTTGGCAATAATAATGTGGTTCCTAAAAGTTTGGATTTGGCCCGCGATTTAACTCCTTTGCCTAATTGGATGAATGGCATAAGTTCATATTCCATGTGGTGGATATTAATACAGCGTGATTGGTATTTTTACCAGGGAGATTTTGCATACCTGAAAAAGCAGCAAGGGTACCTTACCGATTTACTGCACCTCCTGGCAACAAAGATCGATGCCAGTGGGAAAGAGATATTGGCTGGAAACCGGTTTCTTGATTGGCCTTCCAGTGAAAATCCTGAGGCTGTTCATGCAGGCCTCCAGTCGTTAATGGTTATGACTTTTGAGGCAGGAGATGAGTTGCTGACTTTTTTGGGAGATAAATCAACTGCTGAATTTTGCAGAGAAACAGTAGTTAAACTGCAAAAGCATGTGCCCGGAACGAATGGATCGAAACAGGCTGCCGCTCTGCTTGCTATTTCCCGGTTAAGTCCGGCCGATAAGTTAAATGAGGAAGTTCTGTCAAAAGAGGGAGTACACAACATGTCTACTTTTTATGGATATTATATGCTGAAAGCACGCGCAATGGCCGGTGATTATCGAGGGGCATTAGATAATATTCGAGAATACTGGGGGGCAATGCTTGATTTGGGAGCCACTACTTTCTGGGAAGATTTTAATATTGACTGGGCAAAAAATGCAGCCCCTATTGATGAGGTGGTTCCTGAGGGGAAAGTTGATATACATGCTGCTTATGGCGATTATTGCTATAAAGGATATCGTCATAGTTTCTGCCACGGCTGGGCTTCCGGACCAACTTCATGGTTAACTCAATATGTGTTGGGGGTAAATGTTATAGAGCCGGGGGGTAAAACAATAAAAGTAGAACCGCACTTGGGGGATCTTCAATGGGTTAAGGGGACTTTCCCAACTCCTTGGGGAATTGTAGAGATAGAACACAAAAAAACAGCAAGTGGAAAAATCGAATCAGATATTATGGCACCCAAAGGGGTGAAAATTATTCGATAAGTATTTGTATTGCTCGTTGACTATAGCAACAAAAAAACAGGCTGGAGTAAATTTTAGTTTAACATAGTAAATGTTTATGTAATTAATTCTCATGATATAAAATGAGTTGGCTTAAGAAAAGCTGATTTATAATTAGCTGTAAAGTACATATAATGAATCCCTCGAAAAAGAATGCTCCTGTATCGCAAGGAGCATTCTTTGTATAGTAATTTCTCCTGTAAAACCTGCATAAATAGAATCTTTATGCTTCTCCCCCTTTGCAAATTTTATTTGCTGTTTACTTTTTGTTACCCCTCTTAATTTGGCTTTATATATATGGTTAGTGTATTTTTGAGTAGATGCTTTTTTATGCAAGACTATTTATACCAGAAAGCAATATAAACGAAATAGTAATTTGGGTTAAAGAGTAGTCTTATAAGTAATATTATAAGTAATATTAATAATCAAAATATAAACGATGAAAGAAATCAACTCCTTGAATTTTATTATTGTAAACAGTGAATTTGGAAATTCAGCCTTAAATGTCCATTGACAGACATTCGATTGTAAGATCGTAAAGAATTGCTTTCTGCCTAAAAACAGAATCAATTACAGAACATGTTGTTAGCAAAACAACATATTAATTGCAAAACCCATTTTTAATTACAGAACCAGCCTATGATGAATTTTACTAAATTTCAAATACCTAATGATGCCGTAATAGAAGAAGATATGTATTATGATAAGCGAAGAAGGTTATCCCAGATCGCTTATCAGTTAGAGAGCTATGTATATCCCCCAGAACGAAAAAACAAAGTAAAAATAAGTAAGGGATTATCTGATAAATTTGCTTTTTATGATGAAAAAAGAATGTTTTGCAATTTTTTGTCTTTTTGGAGAAAAACGGAGAAACTAAAGAAAAAAAAGGCGAATATAAAATTTAAGGATATATATATCCGGATGCTTCAAATCATTGAATCAAAAAAATTATATCTGGAACCTAATTTTACACAGCAGGATATAGTACAATATTTGGGAACCAACCGGAATTATGTTTATATCGCAATAAAAATGCATTGCAATACAAATTTTAGAGGGCTTGTGAATTATTATAGAATTAAGCATGCGCAGTTCCTTATTCAACAGAGAGTTTTAATGGGACGAAAGTATTTACTTTCTGAAATTTACGCTGATTGTGGTTTTACTACCAATGAATCATTTTACCGTACTTTTAAGAAAATGGTGGGTGTAAGCCCGGGGAAATATGTTACTCGAATTTAAATTGGATGTATTATAAACGAACATTTTTGTTTGTTTTATATATGTTAGTATAATAGCAGAAGAAAGAGGCAGCATAGGCTGTCTCTTTTGTTATTAAAGGGAGGTAGTTACTTATATAATCTTAAGAGATAAAAACGAAAGTACGGAGAATAGAGAATGGTTACAACAACTCAAAAATGCATTGGAATATGGAAATCAGAAGCAGTTTGAGTTCCTTGTAAATTTGATCAAAGACTGAAAGAGTTATATAATATATTGATAATAATAAACTTTGTATCAGTTTTGAATGTTATTTTTATATTGGATAATTATTTAATATGCAGATATTGCATTTTCAAAAAAATGATATTGGTTTATTTGTATATTTTTAGAAAAAGCATGTTTTTTTATATTATAAGATTATATAAGTAACCCAAAGAGGGTATTATATTTCTTACTCGTATTGTATTCTCACCCACTATAAATCAAAAAACTGAACGAATGAAAATAGGTAAATACATTGGAGGATTGATTGTTTTTATCTTGTTGATTATTAATGTTTTCGGACAAAAGCAGGAACTCGATAGTCTTATAAACCTGGCCAAAGCATATAAGTACAATGATACAACCAAAGTGAATTTGCTAAACAAAGCTGCAGAGTTTGCTTATTATGTAGGTGGCGACTATCAGTATTTCCTGGCAAAAGAAGCAAAAGAACTGGCAGAGCAGTTAGGGTATGTTGAAGGCTTATCTGAAGCATATGAATCGTTGGCACGGCATTTTCTTGTTAATTTAAATTCACAGGAAGCATTTAAAGCTTTAAGAAAATCGTATGAACTAAACGAACAATCAGGTGATATAAGACGAAAAGCTCAACTGTTAAATCATCTTGGAGATCTTTATATAGATTTTAAGCGGGATAGTGTTGAAGAAGCAATACGCTGTTTTAACGACGCAATTTTCCTTTTTGAACAGCTTGGTGATTCGCTTAATAAGGCAATTGTTATATCGTCTCTTGGGAATGCTTTTTCATTGCAGGGAAATTTGATCGAGGCAATAAGAGCGTATAATAAAGCCCTGGAGATTCAGATCGCATTCAATGACGAAAGGCTTATTGCCATCTGTTATCATAATTTAGGGGATGTATATAGTAACCTTGGTAATAATGAGTTAGCGATAGAGAATTATAAAAATGCCTTTGTTTATTATGAAAAGAATGATAAAGTGGGTTTGTGTAAGGTTTATAGTTCTTTAGGGTTAGAATTAGAAATACAGGGTAAGTTGGAAGAGGCTTTTGAGTACTTAACAAAATCACTAGAATTAAGCCGAGAGTTTGGATTGTCAGGAGAAATAGTTAATTCTTTATCTTATATAGCTAACTTTTACAGACGAAGAGGACAGTTTCAGGAGGCATTAAATAGTTTTGCCGAAGCTTTGGCAATATGTAATAGTGACAGTACTGGCTTCACTTTTGGTACCTATATATTAACAAAAGGTATTGCGCGTACTTATAGTGCAATGGGAGATTTTAATAAAGCCCTTGCTTCAGCAGTTAAAGCCCAAAAGATAATGGATGATAGTTTTGGGTTAGAAGCCCAAAAGGATATGAATTTATTATTTTCAATTATATACGAAAAAGGGAATCATCCTGCACAGGCATTACAATATTATAAGAAGTATAAGTCGCTGGAAGATAGTATATTTAGTGAGTCTAATTTGTTAGAGAGCGCACGCCTTGAATCCCAATATGAAAATGAAAAAGAAAAACAGGCACTGAAGCTTGAGCAGGAAAAGAAAGAGGCCCTTTATACTGCGGAGGTAAAACAACAAAAGATTGTGCGTAATGCCCTTATCTTTGGATTTTTGCTAATTTTTAGTTTACTGGTTGTTATTTTGGTTAGCTTCTTGCAGAAGCGAAGAGATAATAAAATTCTTGAGAGCCAGAAGGAAAAAATTGAGTTACAAGCTAAAAAAATGGAAGAAATAAATCGAAAACTGGTAGAACTCGACCATTTTAAGCAGGGAATGATAAGTATGATTGTTCACGACCTTAAAAATCCACTGAATACAATCCTTCACTTAAGTAAGGGGGAAGCCGAAGAAAACATAAAAGTAACAAAGCAAGCAGCAGGAAAAATGTTAAACCTGGTACTTAATATTCTGGATCTTAACAAATATGAAAATTCAAAAATGGTTGTTAGGAAAGGAGCATTTTTTATACATGAAACTGCCCAGAGAGCAATTACCCAGATAGCGCATTTAGCGGGGCAGAAAAACATACAGATAAAGAATGAGATAAATAAATTAGCAGGAGTAGCAGGAGATAAAGCAATAGTTGAGCGTATCTTTATAAATCTGCTAAGCAATGCAATAAAATATACCCCCGTAAATGGAAAAATAGAGATAGAAGATCGTGTTAGTGAGCAAGATAGAAGAATTGTGATTTCGGTAAAAGATTCAGGTCAGGGAATTTCTAGAGAGTTTCACGAAAAAGTATTTGAAAAGTTTATGCAAATTGATGGTAGCCATATTGAGAATGTCCATTCATCAGGATTGGGGTTGGCATTTTGTAAATTGGCAGCAGAAGCACACGATGGGGAAATATGGATTGATAACGATTATTCGGATGGAACTTCTGTTTCATTTTCTTTGACTTTAGAGCAGGTTCATTTTACAGAAGAGGAGGTTCCAGAAAGTAAAGAGGAGAAGATTTTTCTTACAGAGAAGGAGCGGATTGTATTACAAAAGCATTTAGCCAAATTAGAAAGGCTTGAAGTATATGAAATCTCATCTTTTCGAAAAATATTGAAAGAGATAAAAAACGAAAGCATGGAGAATAAGCAATGGTTACAACAACTCAAAAATGCATTGGAATATGGAAATCAGAAGCAGTTTGAGTTCCTTGTAAATTTGATCAAATAATGAAAGAGTTATATAATATTTGATAATATATTGGTAGTAATAAACTTTGTATCAGTTTTGAATGTTATTTTTGTGTTGGATAATTATTTAATATGCAGATATTGCATTTTCAAAAAAATGATACTGGTTTATTTCTATATTTTTAGAAAAAGCGTGTTTTTTATATCATAAGATTATATAAGTACCCCAAAGAGGGTATTATATTTCTTACTCGTATTGTATTCTCACCCACTATAAATCAAAAACTGAACGAATGAAAATAGGTAAATACATTGGAGGATTGATTGTCTTTATCTTATTGATTGTAGATTCTTTCGGGCAAAACAATAATCTCGATAGTCTTATAAGCCTGGCCAAAGCATATAAGTATAATGATACAACCAAGGTAAATTTGCTAAACAAAGCTGCAGAGAAAGCTTATTTTATAGGTGGCGATTATCTGTATTCCCTGGCCACAGAAGCAAAAGAACTGGCTGAGAAGTTAGGATATGTTGAAGGCTTATCTGATGCATACAAGGAGTTGTCGCAGCATTTTCTTCTTAATTTAAATTCACAGGAAGCATTTAAAGCTTTGAGAAAATCGTATGAATTAAACGAGCAAACAGGTGATATAAAGCGAAAAGCTCGACTGTTAAGTGCTTTTGGAAGTCTGTATATGACATTTAAACGGGATAGTGTTGAAGAAGCAATACGCTGTTTTGACGATGCGATTTTTCTCTTTGAGCAGATTGGTGATACGCTTGGGAAAGCAGGTAATATAATGAATCTTGGGAATGTTTATGCGTTGCGGGGGAATTTTATCCAGGCAATAAGAGAGTATAATAGGGCTTTGGAGATTCAGATAGCATTAAATAACGAAAGGCTTATTGCCATCTGTTATCAAAATTTAGGAAATGCATATGGTAGCCTTGGTAATATTGAGTTGGCGATTGAGAATCATAAAAATGCTTGTGTCTATTTTGAAAAAGTAAATAATGAAAGTGTTTTAGGAGATCTTTATGTAAATATTGGCACGAGTCTGCAGAAGCAGGGAAAATCAGAAGAGGCTTTTGGCTATTTAAAAAAATCATTGGAAATAAGCAGAAAGCTGGGTGTATCAAGACAAATTGTTTATTCATTGAAAGGTATAGCTGATTTTTATACACTTGATGGACAGCTTCAGGAAGCTTTAAATAGTTTAGAAGAAGCTTTGGCAATATGTGATAGTACTGGTTTCACTTTTGGTACCTATTTCGCAACAAAAGGTATTGCGCGTATTTATAGTGAAATGGGAAATTTTAGTAAGGCCCTTATTTATGCCGGTAAAGCTCAAAAGGTAGTGGGTGATAGTTTTGGGTTAGGAGCCCAAAAGGATATGAATTTATTATTTTCAATTATATACGAAAAAGGGAATCATCCTGCACAGGCATTACAATATTATAAGAAGTATAAGTCGCTGGAAGATAGTATATTTAGTGAGTCTAATTTGTTAGAGAGCGCACGCCTTGAATCCCAATATGAAAATGAAAAAGAAAAACAGGCACTGAAGCTTGAGCAGGAAAAGAAAGAGGCCCTTTATACTGCGGAGGTAAAACAACAAAAGATTGTGCGTAATGCTCTTATCTTTGGATTTTTGCTAATTTTTAGTTTACTGGTTGTTATTTTGGTTAGCTTCTTGCAGAAGCGAAGAGATAATAAAATTCTTGAGAGCCAGAAGGAAAAAATTGAGTTACAAGCTAAAAAAATGGAAGAAATAAATCGAAAACTGGTAGAACTCGACCATTTTAAGCAGGGAATGATAAGTATGATTGTTCACGACCTTAAAAATCCACTGAATACAATCCTTCACTTAAGTAAGGGGGAAGCCGAAGAAAACATAAAAGTAACAAAGCAAGCAGCAGGAAAAATGTTAAACCTGGTACTTAATATTCTGGATCTTAACAAATATGAAAATTCAAAAATGGTTGTTAGGAAAGGAGCATTTTTTATACATGAAACTGCCCAGAGAGCAATTATCCAGATAGCGCATTTAGCGGGGCAGAAAAACATACAGATAAAGAATGAGATAAATAAATTAGCAGGAGTAGCAGGAGATAAAGCAATAGTTGAGCGTATCTTTATAAATCTGCTAAGCAATGCAATAAAATATACCCCCGTAAATGGAAAAATAGAGATAGAAGATCGTGTTAGTGAACAAGATAGAAGGATTGTGATTTCGGTAAAAGATTCAGGTCAGGGAATTTCTAGAGAGTTTCACGAAAAAGTATTTGAAAAGTTTATGCAAATTGATGGTAGCCATATTGAGAATGTCCATTCATCGGGATTGGGGTTGGCATTTTGTAAATTGGCAGCAGAAGCACACGATGGGGAAATATGGATTGATAACGATTATTCGGATGGAACTTCTGTCTCATTTTCTTTGCCTTTAGAGCAGGTTCATTTTACAGAAGAGGAGGTTCCAGAAAGTAAAGAGGAGAAGATTTCTTTTACAGAGAAGGAGCGGATTGTATTACAAAAGTATTTAGCCGAATTAGAAAGGCTTGAAGTATATGAAATCTCAGCTTTTCGAAAAATATTGAAAGAGATAAAAAACGAAAGAATGGAGAATAAACAATGGTTAAAGCAGCTCAAAAGTGCAATGGAATATGGAAATCAGAAGCAGTTTGAATTCCTTATAAATTTGATCAAATAATGAAAGAATATGTAATTTTAATAATAGATGATAATATTGAGATTATTCAGATAATAATAGATTTACTTGAAGATGAATATCCCAATTATGTTTTTTTTAGCGCGATAAATGGAGAGCAAGGTATTCGAATAGCAGAAAGTCGTAAGCCAGATCTGATTATTGTTGATTGGGATATGCCGGGAATTTCCGGAATAGAGGTGATTCGGTATTTGAGAAGGAAGCATATAACGAATCGTATTCCTATTGTTATGTTAACTGGCGTGATGATTGACTCAGTTAATTTAAAAATGGCTTTGGACGCTGGAGCTAATGATTATTTGCGTAAACCTATTGATGAAATAGAGCTAGTTGCTCGTGTCAAATCGATGCTTTCACTTGCTGATTCTTATAAGAATATTATTCAGTTAAAAGATAGGCAATTGACTTTTGCTGCATTAGATATTAGTAGAAAAAATAGGTTAAATATGCAGGTTATTTTAGAGTTAGAGGAGGCTAGAGATAATTTTGCTGATAAGAATATAAAATTAAAGAATATATTGAATGGAGTAATCCGTGGACTTTCAGATGAAGCCAGAGAAGACTCCTGGAATAGCTTTAAAACCTACTTCATCAATGTATATCCAATGTTTTTTAAACGACTTATTCAACTGTCTCCGGATATTTCACCTGCTGAAATGAGGCTTGCTGCATTTTTACGTTTAAACCTGAGTTCAAAAGAAATTGCATCTTTAGTATTTATTGCACCTGAAAGCGTGAAAACAGCCCGTAACCGCCTGCGCAAAAAATTAAATTTGTCTCCTGAAGAAAATTTGAACACATTCCTTATGGCTTTGTAATATTTCCTGTAAAAAATCCTTATTGTATGGTAATTAATTTTTATCAATGGTCTTTGCGTATTTTCCTGGAGTTGTTCCTGTAGCTGATTTAAAGGTTCTGTAAAATGATTCATTTGTAGAAAAGCCGCATTGAGAAAAAATATCCGATATTTCATATTTCTCGTTGTAAATATGTTTGGCCTCAATAATATTTTTAGCATGCCTGATTCTAAAGGAATTAATAAAACCTTTAAAATTTGTGTCCGTATAGATTTTTAAAGCTTTATATAAATAATTTCTATTTGTACCAAGATATTTTATAACATCCTGTTGGGTTAAATTGGGATCTAAAAAAAGTTTCTTAGTTTCGACTATTTCAAGTAATTGTTGGAATATCCTTTTGTATTTTTTTTCCTGATGTTGCTTCTCTGGTAACTTTTTTTCTCTTATTCTTATTTTAAAGAGTACCAGCCTTTCCCTTTTGGGGCTGGGAAATTGTCTTTTAGGGTAAACGCTAAAAAGAAGATTTTTATTTAACTTATTATAATTATGTGAGAGGATGAAAAAAATAAATGATATTATAAAAATTAGAATAATATTGGCTAATGTATGGTTTCTTACTTTTTGTTCATCGTTTCTATTGTGAAAATTTATTACTTCCCTGTTTGATGTCTTGATATTTTGTGTACTGGGGTATTCTATATAATTATGCTCCTCTTTAGTATTCTGATTAGATGAATATTGTAAATCTTTCACAAAAGAAATGTTTTTATTAAAACAGGAAACAATAAAAGATTTAAGAATAAGGTTATAATAGTGTATAAAGTACTTTTTTCTTTTTATATTCTTTCCCCCGTTTTTTATTAATAGGTGATTATTTGTTCCCGGAGGGTAATATAAATTTATCATAACAATAGCTGCTCTAATTTTATTATTCATACGTTGTTCATATTTATTGGAGGAGCTTACACCGGGACTGGGACTATTATTTGTATTTGAATTTTGATTTTTGCTTGAATCTATTAAGAATGTGAGATGTTTTTTTATTGTATCTTTTATATTATTGAGTCTGCATTCGTTTATTGATAGAATAAAGCTAACCATTAATATCGAGTAAACAGTCTGTTTACATATTCCTTTCAGTTTGTGCAAAATCATTATTAAGTGCTATTTGGTTTGTAAATCATTACTATCTGTTTTTGAAAATACCTAAAAGCAAGTATATAAATTATATAAAAAAATCACTTTTATTGATAACTGGTTTATTGTTAGTGTTTTGTGTGTTTTTTTTTGTGTGAATGATGTGAAAATGATAATAAGTGGTGTGAAAATGATAATAAGCGGTAAGAAAAATGCATTATTGATAATTACAAATTGCAGTTTTGTTAATTGGTATTTTTTTTTAGGCGGTAATTTTATCTCAAAGTAGGAAAAGGATAATAAATAATAAAGTCAATCATTAAATCAAAAAAATCCTTTCCTGGTAAACAAACTCTTAAATAAAAAGTATGAAAATGCAAGTTGATAGATACTGCTTTAAAATGGGGACATTATTGGTGTATCTATTTTTAGTTGGACGCACATCTGTTTTTGCCCAATCAATCACCGCTAGTAATTTTCATGTTGGTGGAACTTCTGTGAAAATTGGAGAGGGAGCTAATATGGTTTTAAAAGAAGGACTTTTCGTTGAGAATAGTGCTTCTTTTATTAATAATGGTAATATATATTTAGATAATGAAGAAGAAGAAACTCTGAAAATAAATACACTTCTTGATGGTAAAGGTATATATTATATATATGGTGTAGCAGATTATACATTTGTGGGAACAGAAGCTGGAATTTCTTCTTTAAGTATAAATGGAGGCAATACATTATGGTTGGAAAACGATTTGGCTGTTACTAATAGTCTAATTCTTGAAGATGGGATTATTGAAGTAGCTGACGATCATATATTAGAGGTACAATCGGCTGATGCCGATGCAATCTCATTTAATAATAGTATAGATAATACTAGCTTTGTTCGTGGTACAGTTGAACGAAATATTGCATTAGGAAATGAATATTCTTTCCCGCTTGGAACAAGTGCCGAAGGTTTTCATCCTTTTCTAATAGGAAATATTTCCTCTGAAGGTTATGTTGGGGTTACTTACGAACCAAATTTTAGTAGTACATGGAATTCTTTAGGAACTGAAGTTGAATTGGAGGAAATAGGTGGTTGGAAGGTTACTACAACAGAAAGCAATATTTCTTTTATTCCTGGTTTATCACTATACAATATAAATAGTGTTCTTGACGGAGACTATAACATATTTTATTCTGAAATTCCAGATGTTATTTCTCCTGAATTCTCATTGGATTTTAATTCCAGAACAGAAGGAACCAATCTTATTTCTGGTGACAATTATGCTGCAGGTACATTCGCGTTGGCAAAAATTATTACAACCACCGCTGGTGTAGATGGTATTCCTGTTCCTGAATTGGTGAATTTTATTGTGAAAAATGGAGATGGGCGGACAACGTTTGAAGTTCCGGGAATATATAATTATAGCAGTGTTTCTTTGGCAGTTTATGACAGGTTTGGAAACCTGGTTTATAAAAGTAATAATTATGCCAACGATTTCGATTCCAAAAGCTATCGTGCCGGAACCTACTTTTACGAGCTGATATTGAAAACTACTGAGGACGAGAGTATTGTGCTTCGTAATATTATCGAAATTATGGAACGGAATTAACTTACATATAAATACAACATAATATTTCGTGAAAAAATTTATTTATTCCCCAAAATTAATTCTGATAGGCATTTGTCTAATCGGAACTACAGGAAAACTGTATGCCCAAGATGTTTCAATGCATACGCAAGGCATAATGCAACAAGAATTTCTGAATCCTGCCTATAATTCGTTTAAAGATTATATAGAAATGGGAATGTATAATCGAAGCCAATGGGGTAGTGAATTTGCTTACAGCCCGGAATCTTACGTTGCGAATTTATTTTTGCCTGTAAATAAAACTCGTTTGGGAACAAACGTCGGGATTATTGTGGAGGATATTGGTTTGCGAACAACCACTGAACTTAAATTTAGTTTATGTCATAACATACGTCTTAGCGAGTCTGGGTATTTGGCTTTTGGGTATAGTGCAGGCTTTCTGCAAAATTCTTTTAACCGAGAGAAGATAGTTAATTATCCAGATGAAGATTTAAGTTTTCTTCTTGACCAGGATGAATTAAACTCTTTATATCCAACGGTTTCTATAGGGTTGTTATATCTTTCTCGTTATTGGTTTATAGGTGTAAGTTCAATGACTACTTCCATAAAAGACAATATGGATGATTCCAAATATATACCAGGTTTTGATTTTTCCAGTGGGGGGATGTTACGTTTGTCTCCTTATGTAAAGTTACGTCCGGGAATCATCATCAAATATTATAACGAGAAGGTAACTAAATCAGAAAATGGAGTCATTATAAAAAATTACAAAATTCCGGTGATTTATGATTTTGCAGCTAACCTTTTGTTATATGACAGGTTTTGGGTTGGCACCAGTCATCGTCTTAATCAGGCTCAGACATTTTCTCTGGATATGGTAATAGGCAGAAATCTAAAAATGGGCTACACTTTTGAGTTGGGGATTGGAGAAGGATTAAATCAATTCAATTCACATGGATTGCGGCTCTCTTATTCATTTAGAAATCGAAAAGGTACCCAGATAAAGGATGGGCTTGAAATTTGGCCTCAATACATAGAACAAAGCAGAATTCCCGAAGAAATAACACAACTTATTTATCCATAAAGAATAAGCAAGAAAAAATAAATAAATAATAAAACCCTTTCACTATGAAGAATTTGTACTTGATTATCATAATCGTTTTACTTGGAGTACAAGTAAATTTGTTTGCCCAGGATGGGGGCGTGAGTATTGGTAAGGGCGATGCCGATGCTGATCCAAGTGCTATACTTGAACTTGTTTCTACAAATAAGGGGCTTCTTATTCCCCGTCTTACCAGCAGCGAGCGCGGGAATATTGATTCTCCTGCAACAGGCTTGTTGGTCTATGATACTTCTTTATCTGGCTTTTATTACTGGACAGGAAGTAGTTGGAAAGCAATTGCTGGTATTAACTCAAGTTCCGGTACAGTTCTGCCCAGTTCTGCTGGTGAGGGGGATTTGTTTTATAATACATCCACAAATAATCTGTTTGTGTATGCTGAAAATGCATGGGCATCAATAGGTAGTAGTAAGCAGATTCTTAGTTTGGATAATACTACTTTAAAATTGCTGGATGAAGGTACCCAGAACGGTAGTGAGGTTGATTTGACTTTTCTATTACAAAATCTGGTGTTAGATGGTACTGTTTTAAGTATTACGAATGGAAATTCGGTTGATTTAGCTTCTTTTCTGGGAGGAGGTTCTGGAGGGGATATGTTCAAAGCAAATTATGATGCTGATGATAATAATCGTGTTGATGATGCAGATAAGGTAAATGGAATGACCGTAGAGACGGCTGTTCCTGCTAGCGCTGTTTTTTCTGATTCTCAAACATTGTCTGTTTCTGGAAGTACATTAACTATCGCTGGTGGAAATAGTGTTACACTTCCTTCTGGCGGCTCAGGGACAGATTCTCAGACACTCTCAATTTCAGGAAATACATTGTCTATAACAGGTGGAAATAGTGTGGTTTTACCCACAGGAAATGGAACTGGTGACATGACACAGTCTGTTTATGATACGGATTCCAACAGTAAAGTAGACGAAGCTGATAATGCAGACAAGGTCAATGGCTTGACTGTCGATACGTCGGTTCCGGTGGGAGCTGTATTTACGGATGACCAGACATTAAATGAAATACTGACCAGCGGTACGAGTGCTGGTGGAAAGCAGATAACGAATTTAGGAACGCCAACAACCACGACAGATGCCGCCACAAAAGGTTACGTAGATGATAGTGTAAGTGGCTTGGAAGATAAAACGAACAAGAATATAGCTGGCGGTTATGTAGGCTTGGAGACTGATGGTAAGATAAATCAAAATTATTTGCCAGCGGGAGTAAATTTGGGAACTGTTTATACAGTAGGAAGCCAGTCTGCGCAGGATGTGTTAAGTCCAGTAAGTGGTGATGTAGCCATTCGTACGGATGAATCGAAGACGTATGTATACGATGGCAGTAGCTGGGTAGAGTTACAAAACCCGACAGATGCCGTAACGAGTGTTAATGGACAAACAGGAGTTGTTTCTTTAACGACAGCCGAAGTGTCGTCCTCGTCAGATAAAAATTATGTAACAGATGGTCAGTTGACGATATTAGGTAATACCAGTGGAACCAACACAGGAGACCAGGATATTAGTGGAATAGCTACGAATGCAGCAGACATATCTACGAATGCAGCAGATATAGCTGCAAATACAACGAATATAACCGCAAACACAAATGCAATATCCGGATTAGGCACGGCATCCGGGGAAGATGTAGGAACGGGTGCCGGTAATGTAGTGCAGTTGGATGGAAGTGGAAGGTTGCCAGCGGTAGATGGAAGCCAGTTAACGAATTTGCCGGATGCCCCGGTCACGAGTGTAAATGGTCAGGTCGGTGTAGTCAGTTTATCAAAGTCAGATGTGGGATTAGGAAATGTAGATAATACGTCTGATGCAGATAAGCCAGTATCGACAGCGATGCAGACCTCTTTGGATTTAAAGGAAGATAAAACGAACAAGAATGTAGCCGGCGGTTATGTAGGCCTGGAGACCGACGGTAAAATTAACCAGAATTATTTGCCAGCGGGTGTAAATTTGGGAACTGTTTATACAGTAGGAAGCCAGTTGGCTCAGGATGGGTTAAGCCCAATGAGTGGTGATGTAGCCATTCGTACGGATGAATCGAAGACGTATGTTTATGATGGCAGTAGCTGGGTAGAGTTACAAAACCCGACAGATGCCGTAACGAGCGTTAATGGACAAACGGGGGTTGTATCTTTAACGACAGCCGAAGTATCGTCGTCGTCAGATAAGAATTATGTAACAGATGGTCAGTTAACGATATTGGGAAATACAAGTGGTACGAATACCGGAGACCAGGATATTAGTGGAATAGCTACGAATGCAGCAGAAATAGCTGCAAATACAACGAATATAACCACAAACACAAATGCAATATCCGGATTAGGCACGGCATCCGGGGAAGATATAGGAACGGGTGCCGGTAATGTAATCCAGTTGGATGGGAGTGGAAGGTTGCCAGCGGTAGATGGAAGCCAGCTGACAAACCTTCCATCATCTCCAGTAACGAGTGTGAACGGAGAGACTGGAGATGTGGTTCTGAATTCATCAGAAATTGAATATGACAATGCAACATCCGGATTAACTTCAACAGATGTGAAGTCAGCTTTGGATGAGTTGGCAACAGGTGCCGCGGGAGGAGACATGACCAAACTGGATTATGATACCGATAATAATAGCAAAGTAGACGGTTCGGATAACGCAGATAAGGTCAATGGATTGACGGTCGAGACATCGGTTCCGTCAGGAGCTGTATTTACAGATGATCAGAATTTATCAGAAGTATTAACCATCGGAACGAGTGCAGGAGGCAGCCAGATAACGAATTTAGGAACACCAACTGCCGTGACTGATGCAGCAACCAAAGGTTATGTAGATAACAGTGTTAGTGGTTTGGAGGATCAAACGAACAAGAATGTAGCCGGTGGTTATGTAGGCTTGGAGACCGACGGTAAGATCAATCAGAATTATTTGCCGGCAGGAATCAACCTGAGTACCGTTTATACAGTAGGAAGCCAGTCCTTGCAGGATGGGTTAAGTCCAATAAGCGGGGATGTGGCAATCCGTACGGATGAATCAAAGACGTATGTTTATGATGGCAGCAGTTGGGTCGAGTTACAAAACCCAACGGATGCGGTCACGAGTGTGAACGGTCAGGTTGGAATTGTAAGTTTATCGAAGACAGATGTTGGTCTGGGTAATGTCGATAATACTTCGGATTTAGATAAGCCAGTCTCCACGGCAACGCAGTCCTCATTGGATTTAAAGGCCAACACGTCAGATTTGGGCACAGCCTCCGGGGAAGATGTAGGCACGGGAGCAGGAAATGTAGTCCAGTTGGATGGAAGCGGGAGGTTACCATCAGTAGATGGAAGCCAGTTGACCAACCTTCCTGCCGCACCTGTAACAAGTGTTGCAGGATATACAGGAGATGTAAGTTTGACTACCTCCGATGTAACGGAAAGTACAAATAAGAATTATGTAACGGATGCACAGTTGACGATACTGGGTAATACCAGTGGAACCAACACCGGAGATCAGTCCGCAGGCGAAGTTTCAGTAACGGCCAGTGGAAATTTAACCTCCACGGATGTGCAGTCAGCGTTGGTAGAGTTGCAATCGGATATTGATGCAGGGGCCAATGGCGGCGATATGACCAAATTGGATTATGATACCGATAATAATAGCAAAGTAGACGGTTCGGATAACGCAGATAAGGTCAATGGATTAACAGTAGAGACGTCAGTTCCTGTTGGAGCCGTATTTACAGATGACCAGAATTTATCAGAAGTATTAACCTCAGGAACGAGTGCCGGGGGTGGACAGATAACGAATTTAGGAACCCCAACTGCAGTGACTGATGCCGCTACGAAAGGTTATGTTGATAACAGTGTTAGTGGTTTTGAGGAGCAAACGAACAAGAATGTAGCAGGTGGTTATGTAGGTTTGGAGATCGACGGTAAGATCAACCAGAATTATTTGCCGGCAGGAATCAACCTGAGTACCGTTTATACAGTGGGAGATCAGTCCGCACAGGATGCGTTGAGCCCTATAAGCGGGGATGTGGCAATCCGCGCAGATGAATCAAAGACGTATGTTTATGATGGCAGCAGTTGGGTCGAGTTACAAAACCCAACGGATGCAGTCACGAGTGTGAACGGTCAGGTTGGAGTTGTAAGTTTATCGAAGACAGATGTTGGTCTGGGTAATGTAGATAATACATCGGATTTAGATAAGCCAGTCTCCACGGCAACGCAGTCCTCATTGGATTTAAAGGCCAACACGTCAGATTTGGGAACAGCATCGGGTGAGGATGTAGGCACGGGAGCAGGAAATGTAGTCCAGTTGGATGGAAGCGGGAGGTTACCATCAGTAGATGGAAGCCAGTTGACCAATCTTCCAGCCGCACCGGTAACAAGTGTTGCAGGATATACCGGAGATGTAAGTTTGACTACCTCCGATGTAACGGAGAGCACGAATAAGAATTATGTAACAGATGGTCAGTTGACGATATTAGGTAATACTAGTGGTACCAACACAGGAGACCAGGATATTAGTGGAATAGCTACGAATGCAGCAGAAATAGCTGCCAATACGACGAATATAACCGCAAACACAAATGCAATATCCGGATTAGGCACGGCATCCGGGGAAGATATAGGAACGGGTGCTGGTAATGTAATCCAGTTGGATGGAAGTGGAAGGTTGCCAGCGGTAGATGGAAGCCAGTTAACGAATTTGCCGGATGCCCCGGTCACGAGTGTAAATGGTCAGGTCGGTGTAGTAAGTTTATCAAAGTCAGATGTGGGATTAGGAGATGTAGATAATACGTCTGATGCAGATAAGCCTGTATCGACAGCGATGCAGACCTCTTTGGATTTAAAGGAAGATAAAACGAACAAGAATATAGCTGGCGGTTATGTAGGCTTGGAGACTGATGGTAAGATAAATCAAAATTATTTGCCAGCGGGAGTAAATTTGGGAACTGTTTATACAGTAGGAAGCCAGTCTGCGCAGGATGTGTTAAGTCCAGTAAGTGGTGATGTAGCCATTCGTACGGATGAATCGAAGACGTATGTATACGATGGCAGTAGCTGGGTAGAGTTACAAAACCCGACAGATGCCGTAACGAGTGTTAATGGACAAACAGGAGTTGTTTCTTTAACGACAGCCGAAGTGTCGTCCTCGTCAGATAAAAATTATGTAACAGATGGTCAGTTGACGATATTAGGTAATACCAGTGGAACCAACACAGGAGACCAGGATATTAGTGGAATAGCTACGAATGCAGCAGACATATCTACGAATGCAGCAGATATAGCTGCAAATACAACGAATATAACCGCAAACACAAATGCAATATCCGGATTAGGCACGGCATCCGGGGAAGATGTAGGAACGGGTGCCGGTAATGTAGTGCAGTTGGATGGAAGTGGAAGGTTGCCAGCGGTAGATGGAAGCCAGTTAACGAATTTGCCGGATGCCCCGGTCACGAGTGTAAATGGTCAGGTCGGTGTAGTCAGTTTATCAAAGTCAGATGTGGGATTAGGAAATGTAGATAATACGTCTGATGCAGATAAGCCAGTATCGACAGCGATGCAGACCTCTTTGGATTTAAAGGAAGATAAAACGAACAAGAATGTAGCCGGCGGTTATGTAGGCCTGGAGACCGACGGTAAAATTAACCAGAATTATTTGCCAGCGGGTGTAAATTTGGGAACTGTTTATACAGTAGGAAGCCAGTTGGCTCAGGATGGGTTAAGCCCAATGAGTGGTGATGTAGCCATTCGTACGGATGAATCGAAGACGTATGTTTATGATGGCAGTAGCTGGGTAGAGTTACAAAACCCGACAGATGCCGTAACGAGCGTTAATGGACAAACGGGGGTTGTATCTTTAACGACAGCCGAAGTATCGTCGTCGTCAGATAAGAATTATGTAACAGATGGTCAGTTAACGATATTGGGAAATACAAGTGGTACGAATACCGGAGACCAGGATATTAGTGGAATAGCTACGAATGCAGCAGAAATAGCTGCAAATACAACGAATATAACCACAAACACAAATGCAATATCCGGATTAGGCACGGCATCCGGGGAAGATATAGGAACGGGTGCCGGTAATGTAATCCAGTTGGATGGGAGTGGAAGGTTGCCAGCGGTAGATGGAAGCCAGCTGACAAACCTTCCATCATCTCCAGTAACGAGTGTGAACGGAGAGACTGGAGATGTGGTTCTGAATTCATCAGAAATTGAATATGACAATGCAACATCCGGATTAACTTCAACAGATGTGAAGTCAGCTTTGGATGAGTTGGCAACAGGTGCCGCGGGAGGAGACATGACCAAACTGGATTATGATACCGATAATAATAGCAAAGTAGACGGTTCGGATAACGCAGATAAGGTCAATGGATTGACGGTCGAGACATCGGTTCCGTCAGGAGCTGTATTTACAGATGATCAGAATTTATCAGAAGTATTAACCATCGGAACGAGTGCAGGAGGCAGCCAGATAACGAATTTAGGAACACCAACTGCCGTGACTGATGCAGCAACCAAAGGTTATGTAGATAACAGTGTTAGTGGTTTGGAGGATCAAACGAACAAGAATGTAGCCGGTGGTTATGTAGGCTTGGAGACCGACGGTAAGATCAATCAGAATTATTTGCCGGCAGGAATCAACCTGAGTACCGTTTATACAGTAGGAAGCCAGTCCTTGCAGGATGGGTTAAGTCCAATAAGCGGGGATGTGGCAATCCGTACGGATGAATCAAAGACGTATGTTTATGATGGCAGCAGTTGGGTCGAGTTACAAAACCCAACGGATGCGGTCACGAGTGTGAACGGTCAGGTTGGAATTGTAAGTTTATCGAAGACAGATGTTGGTCTGGGTAATGTCGATAATACTTCGGATTTAGATAAGCCAGTCTCCACGGCAACGCAGTCCTCATTGGATTTAAAGGCCAACACGTCAGATTTGGGCACAGCCTCCGGGGAAGATGTAGGCACGGGAGCAGGAAATGTAGTCCAGTTGGATGGAAGCGGGAGGTTACCATCAGTAGATGGAAGCCAGTTGACCAACCTTCCTGCCGCACCTGTAACAAGTGTTGCAGGATATACAGGAGATGTAAGTTTGACTACCTCCGATGTAACGGAAAGTACAAATAAGAATTATGTAACGGATGCACAGTTGACGATACTGGGTAATACCAGTGGAACCAACACCGGAGATCAGTCCGCAGGCGAAGTTTCAGTAACGGCCAGTGGAAATTTAACCTCCACGGATGTGCAGTCAGCGTTGGTAGAGTTGCAATCGGATATTGATGCAGGGGCCAATGGCGGCGATATGACCAAATTGGATTATGATACCGATAATAATAGCAAAGTAGACGGTTCGGATAACGCAGATAAGGTCAATGGATTAACAGTAGAGACGTCAGTTCCTGTTGGAGCCGTATTTACAGATGACCAGAATTTATCAGAAGTATTAACCTCAGGAACGAGTGCCGGGGGTGGACAGATAACGAATTTAGGAACCCCAACTGCAGTGACTGATGCCGCTACGAAAGGTTATGTTGATAACAGTGTTAGTGGTTTTGAGGAGCAAACGAACAAGAATGTAGCAGGTGGTTATGTAGGTTTGGAGATCGACGGTAAGATCAACCAGAATTATTTGCCGGCAGGAATCAACCTGAGTACCGTTTATACAGTGGGAGATCAGTCCGCACAGGATGCGTTGAGCCCTATAAGCGGGGATGTGGCAATCCGCGCAGATGAATCAAAGACGTATGTTTATGATGGCAGCAGTTGGGTCGAGTTACAAAACCCAACGGATGCAGTCACGAGTGTGAACGGTCAGGTTGGCGTTGTAAGTTTATCGAAGACAGATGTTGGTCTGGGTAATGTCGACAATACATCGGATTTAGATAAGCCAGTCTCCACGGCTACGCAGTCCTCATTGGATTTAAAGGCCAACACGTCAGATTTGGGAACAGCATCGGGTGAGGATGTAGGTACGGGAGCAGGAAATGTAGTCCAGTTGGATGGAAGCGGTAGGTTACCATCAGTAGATGGAAGCCAGTTGACCAATCTTCCAGCCGCACCGGTAACAAGTGTTGCAGGATATACCGGAGATGTAAGTCTGACTACCTCCGATGTAACGGAGAGCACGAATAAGAATTATGTAACAGATGGTCAGTTGACGATATTAGGTAATACCAGTGGTACCAACACAGGAGACCAGTCCGCAGGCGAAGTTTCAGTAACGGCCAGTGGAAATCTAACCTCCACGGATGTACAGTCAGCGTTGGTAGAGTTGCAATCGGATATTGATGCAGGAGCCAATGGCGGTGACATGACAAAGGTTGTTTACGATGCGGATGACAATGGCACCGTAGATGTTGCAGAAACAGTAAGTGATGGTGCGATTACAACAGCGAAGATCGCCTCGGATGCCGTAACAGCAGCAGAAATCGCCTCAGATGCGGTTACTACTTCAGAGATTTTAGACGGAACGATAGCTGCATCTGATTTAGGTCAGATGTTGGCCACCGATGGGCAGGTATTGAAATGGGATGCCACAGCAAACGCCGGAGCTGGCGGCTGGGTAGCCTCCGATGACGAAAATACGAATACCACGGTAGTAAATGACCTAACCACCGGCGGCACCACGGATGCATTAAGTGCAGAAATGGGAAAAACCTTGCAGGACAATAAACTGGAAACAAGTGCAAGCTTTGGTGGTGATGTTAGTGGTACTTATGATGCCATTGAAATCGCAGCTGATGCTGTAACAGCAGCAGAGATCGCCTCAGATGCAGTTACTACTTCAGAGATTTTAGACGGAACGATAGCTGCATCTGATTTAGGTCAGATGTTGGCCACCGATGGGCAGGTATTAAAATGGGATGCCACAGCAAACGCCGGAGCTGGCGGCTGGGTAGCCTCCGATGACGATAATACGAATACCACGGTAGTAAATGACCTAACCACCGGCGGCACCACGGATGCATTAAGTGCAGAAATGGGAAAAACCTTGCAGGACAATAAACTGGAAACAAGTGCAAGTTTTGGTGGCGATGTTAGTGGTACATATGATGCCATTGAAATCGCAGCCGATGCCGTAACAGCAGCAGAGATCGCCTCAGATGCAGTTACTACTTCAGAGATTTTAGACGGAACGATAGCTGCGTCTGATTTAGGTCAGATGTTGGCCACCGATGGACAGGTATTAAAATGGGATGCCACCGCAAACGCCGGAGCGGGCGGCTGGGTAGCCTCCAATGACGATAATACGAATACCACGGTAGTAAATGACCTAACCACAGGTGGGACCACGGATGCATTAAGTGCAGAAATGGGGAAAACCTTACAGGACAATAAACTGGAAACAAGTGCAAGCTTTGGTGGTGATGTTAGTGGTACATACGATGCCATTGAAATCGCTACGGATGCAGTTACTACCACAGAAATTTTGGACGGAACGATAGCTGCATCTGATTTCGGTCAGATGTCCGCAAGCGATGGACAGATATTAAAATGGGATGCCACAGCAAACGCCGGAGCGGGGGGCTGGGTAGCCTCCGATGACGATAATACGAATACCACGGTAGTAAATGACCTAACCACCGGCGGCACCACGGATGCATTAAGTGCAGAAATGGGAAAAACCTTACAGGACAATAAACTGGAAACAAGTGCAAGCTTTGGTGGTGATGTTAGTGGTACTTATGATGCCATTGAAATCGCAGCCGATGCCGTAACAGCAGCAGAAATCGCCTCAGATGCAGTTACTACTTCAGAGATTTTAGACGGAACGATAGCTGCGTCTGATTTAGGTCAGATGTTGGCCACCGATGGACAGGTATTAAAATGGGATGCCACCGCAAACGCCGGAGCGGGGGGCTGGGTAGCCTCCGATGACGAAAATACGAATACCACGGTAGTAAATGACCTAACCACCGGCGGCACCACGGATGCATTAAGTGCAGAAATGGGAAAAACCTTACAGGACAATAAACTGGAAACAAGTGCAAGCTTTGGTGGCGATGTTAGTGGTACTTATGATGCCATTGAAATCGCAACGGATGCAGTTACTACCTCTGAAATTTTAGACGGAGCGGTTGCAGATTCGGATTTGGATAAAGCCAATATTCCGTTAAGCGGCTTTGGTAATGCAGCAGCAGATGTCTCAATGGGCGATGGAACAACAAATTACAAAATAACCAATGTTCTGGATCCGGTATCTTCACAGGATGTTGCAACGAAAAAATATGTGGATGACAATATTGCTGCTGCCGGAGGAGGCGATATGTTGAAAACGGTTTACGATGCGGATGATAATGGCACCGTAGATGTTGCAGAAACAGTAAGTGATGACGCGATTACAACAGCGAAGATCGCCTCAGATGCAGTTACTACTTCAGAGATTTTAGACGGAACGATAGCTGCATCTGATTTAGGTCAGATGTTGGCCACCGATGGGCAGGTATTAAAATGGGATGCCACAGCAAACGCCGGAGCGGGGGGCTGGGTAGCCTCCGATGACGATAATACGAATACCACGGTAGTAAATGACCTAACCACCGGCGGCACCACGGATGCATTAAGTGCAGAAATGGGAAAAACCTTACAGGACAATAAACTGGAAACAAGTGCAAGTTTTGGTGGTGATGTTAGTGGTACATACGATGCCATTGAAATCGCAGCCGATGCCGTAACAGCAGCAGAGATCGCCTCAGATGCAGTTACTACTTCAGAGATTTTAGACGGAACGATAGCTGCATCTGATTTAGGTCAGATGTTGGCCACCGATGGACAGGTATTAAAATGGGATGCCACAGCAAACGCCGGAGCGGGCGGCTGGGTAGCCTCCGATGACGATAATACGAATACCACGGTAGTAAATGACCTAACCACAGGTGGGACCACGGATGCATTAAGTGCAGAAATGGGGAAAACCTTACAGGACAATAAACTGGAAACAAGTGCAAGCTTTGGTGGTGATGTTAGTGGTACATACGATGCCATTGAAATCGCAGCCGATGCCGTAACAGCAGCAGAGATCGCCTCAGATGCAGTTACTACTTCAGAGATTTTAGACGGAACGATAGCTGCATCTGATTTAGGTCAGATGTTGGCCACCGATGGGCAGGTATTAAAATGGGATGCCACAGCAAACGCCGGAGCTGGCGGCTGGGTAGCCTCCGATGACGATAATACGAATACCACGGTAGTAAATGACCTAACCACAGGTGGGACCACGGATGCATTAAGTGCAGAAATGGGGAAAACCTTACAGGACAATAAACTGGAAACAAGTGCAAGCTTTGGTGGTGATGTTAGTGGTACATACGATGCCATTGAAATCGCAGCCGATGCCGTAACAGCAGCAGAGATCGCCTCAGATGCAGTTACTACTTCAGAGATTTTAGACGGAACGATAGCTGCATCTGATTTAGGTCAGATGTTGGCCACCGATGGGCAGGTATTAAAATGGGATGCCACAGCAAACGCCGGAGCGGGCGGCTGGGTAGCCTCCGATGACGATAATACGAATACCACGGTAGTAAATGACCTAACCACCGGCGGCACCACGGATGCATTAAGTGCAGAAATGGGAAAAACCTTACAGGACAATAAACTGGAAACAAGTGCAAGCTTTGGTGGTGATGTTAGTGGTACATACGATGCCATTGAAATCGCTTCGGATGCAGTTACTACCACAGAAATTTTGGACGGAACGATAGCTGCATCTGATTTAGGTCAGATGTCCGCAAGCGATGGACAGGTATTAAAATGGGATGCCACAGCAAACGCCGGAGCGGGCGGTTGGGTAGCCTCCGATGACGATAATACGAATACCACGGTAGTGAATGACCTAACCACCGGCGGCACTACGGATGCATTAAGTGCAGAAATGGGAAAAACCTTGCAGGACAATAAGCTGGAAACAATTGCAAGTTTTGGTGGTGATGTTAGTGGTACATATGATGCCATTGAAATCGCAGCCGATGCTGTAACAGCAGCAGAGATTGCCTCGGATGCAGTTACTACCTCTGAAATTTTAGATGGAACGGTTGGAGATTCAGATTTGGATAAAGCCAATATTCCGTTAAGCGGCTTTGGCAATGCAGCAGCAGATGTCTCAATGGGAGATGGAATAACAAATTACAAAATAACCAATGTTCTGGATCCGGTATCTTCACAGGATGTTGCAACGAAAAAATATGTGGATGACAATATTGCTGCTGCCGGAGGAGGCGATATGTTGAAAACGGTTTACGATGTGGATGATAATGGCACCGTAGATGTTGCAGAAACAGTAAGTGATGGCGCGATTATAACAGCGAAGATCGCCTCAGATGCAGTTACTACTTCAGAGATTTTAGACGGAACGATAGCTGCATCTGATTTAGGTCAGATGTTGGCCACCGATGGACAGGTATTAAAATGGGATGCCACAGCAAACGCCGGAGCTGGCGGCTGGGTAGCCTCCGATGACGATAATACGAATACCACGGTAGTAAATGACCTAACCACCGGCGGCACTACGGATGCATTAAGTGCAGAAATGGGAAAAACCTTACAGGACAATAAACTGGAAACAAGTGCAAGCTTTGGTGGTGATGTTAGTGGTACATACGATGCCATTGAAATCGCTTCGGATGCAGTTACTACCACAGAGATTTTAGACGGAACGATAGCTGCGTCTGATTTAGGTCAGATGTTGGCCACCGATGGACAGGTATTAAAATGGGATGCCACAGCAAACGCCGGAGCTGGCGGCTGGGTAGCCTCCGATGACGATAATACGAATACCACGGTAGTAAATGACCTAACCACCGGCGGCACCACGGATGCATTAAGTGCAGAAATGGGAAAAACCTTACAGGACAATAAACTGGAAACAAGTGCAAGCTTTGGTGGTGATGTTAGTGGTACTTATGATGCCATTGAAATCGCAGCTGATGCCGTAACAGCAGCAGAGATCGCCTCAGATGCAGTTACTACTTCAGAGATTTTAGACGGAACGATAGCTGCATCTGATTTAGGTCAGATGTTGGCCACCGATGGACAGGTATTAAAATGGGATGCCACAGCAAACGCCGGAGCTGGCGGCTGGGTAGCCTCCGATGACGATAATACGAATACCACGGTAGTAAATGACCTAACCACCGGTGGCACCACGGATGCATTAAGTGCAGAAATGGGAAAAACCTTACAGGACAATAAACTGGAAACAACCGCAAGCTTTGGTGGCGATGTTAGTGGTACATATGATGCCATTGAAATCGCAGCTGATGCCGTAACAACAACAGAGATAGCAGACGGGGCAGTAACAGAAACCGAGCTTGCTGCGGATGCAGTTACTACAGTCAAAATAGCTGATGGACAGGTTACCTCGGCTAAGTTAGATCACATGGGAGCAAGCACTGATGATTTCTTGAAATGGGATGGTTTCGCATGGACACCACAATCAATAAGTGGCACATTAGCATACAAGGGAAGCTGGGATGCTACAAGTAACAGTCCTAACTTGAGTAATGCAACAGGTACTGCCGGTGATTATTATGTTGTTTCTGTTGCAGGGACTCGGGATCTGGGAAGCGGATCCATTTCGTTCAATGCAGGAGACTGGGCTATTTACAATGGGAGTATATGGCAGCAAATCAATAATTCAAGCGATGTAAACTCTGTATTTGGGCGAACAGGTATTATTACTGCCCAGGCAAACGATTATACGTGGGGGCAGATTAATAAAACCACCTCAAGCCTGAATGATATTGCAGATGTAGTTTCAGCTACTAAAACGTCAGGAAATATATTAGTAGCAGATGGTACTTCATGGAACAGCAGTTCAATGGGAGGCGATGCTACCCTGGATAATTCAGGAGTACTGACCATTGGAAGCGGAAAGATAACTTCGGATAAGATTCTTGACGGAACGATAGCTGCATCTGATTTAGGTCAGATGTCTGCAAGCGATGGACAGGTATTAAAATGGGATGCCACAGCAAACGCCGGAGCGGGCGGCTGGGTGCCTAATGATGAAACCAATGAATTGCCATCTTTGGGGACTGCCGGTAATGTACTTGCAGTGAATGCCTCGGGAGATGGCCTCGAGTGGAGTGAGTCCGTTCCATTAAGTGGTGATGTTAGTATCAATTCTTCTGGAGAGGTAACAGTAGAAAAGCTGCAAAATATTGAAGTCTCTTCATCTGCTCCCGGGACAAATCAGGTACTAATGTACAATGGAACCACCTGGTCCCCCGGAGATGTATCCACTACCGATGAAAAAGTAATGGTGAACGGAGGAACTAACGCTTTGCCTCTTAGCGCTACCGATTTTGTAGAGGGTATCAATGATATCAGTATTGCCGGCAATGCCATAACAAATGAAAAGATCGCTGATGGAACAATAACCGCTGCTGATTTAGGTCAGATGTTGGCCACCGACGGACAGGTAATGAAATGGGATGCTACAGCAAACGCCGGAGCGGGCGGCTGGGTAGCCTCCGATGACGATAATACGAATACCACGGTAGTAAATGACCTAACCACCGGCGGCACCACGGATGCGTTGAGTGCAGAAATGGGAAAAACCTTACAGGACAATAAACTGGAAACAACCGCAAGCTTTGGTGGTGATGTAAGTGGTACTTATGATGCCATTGTGATAGCCTCGGATGCCGTAACAACAACAGAAATTTTAGACGGAACGATAGCTGCATCTGATTTAGGTCAGATGTTGGCCACCGACGGACAGGTAATGAAATGGGATGCTACAGCAAACGCCGGAGCTGGCGGCTGGGTAGCCTCCGATGACGATAATACGAATACCACGGTAGTAAATGACCTAACCACCGGCGGCATCACGGATGCATTGAGTGCAGAAATGGGAAAAACCTTACAGGACAATAAACTGGAAACAACTGCAAGCTTTGGTGGTGATGTAAGTGGTACTTATGATGCCATTGTGATAGCCTCGGATGCAGTTACTACCTCTGAAATTTTGGACGGAACGATAGCTGCAGCTGATTTAGGTCAGATGTTGGCCACCGATGGACAGGTAATGAAATGGGATGCTACAGCAAACGCCGGAGCTGGCGGCTGGGTAGCCTCCGATGACGATAATACGAATACCACGGTAGTAAATGACCTAACCACAGGCGGCACCACGGATGCATTGAGTGCAGAAATGGGAAAAACCTTACAGGACAATAAACTGGAAACAACCGCAAGCTTTGGTGGTGATGTAAGTGGTACTTATGATGCCATTGTGATAGCCTCGGATGCCGTTACTACCTCTGAAATTTTGGACGGAACGATAGCTGCCGCTGATTTAGGTCAGATGTCCGCAACCGATGGTCAGTTCCTTAAATGGGACGCTACAGCGAATTCAGGAGCCGGAGGCTGGGTTGCCACCAGTGTCCAGGATAGTGTAACAACCATTATTAATGACCTAGTCACTGGCGGTACTACCGATGCCTTAAGCGCTGAAATGGGAAAAGATTTGAAAGTATTGGTTGACGCGAAACTCGATACCACATTATCTGGCGGTAACCTGTTTGTAGGGAATGCCGATGGTAAAGCTACCGGAGTAGCCTTAAGTGGCGATGCAACAATCGATGTCGATGGAAAACTTAGTCTTAAAAAAGATTCAGTAACAACTGTTGAAATTTTAGATGGAACCATCCAGGCTGAAGATTTAAGCCAGATGTCAGCGACAAATGGCCAAGTGATGACATGGGATGATACTGCCAACTCGGGAGCTGGAGGTTGGGTTCCTTTTTCTGCTCAAGGCGGAAATATTATAGCAGGAACAGCAGAAAATAATACTATTCGTTGGGATGGTACTGCTTGGAGTGAGTCAACGGCCTTAACAGACGATGGCACTTATATTACAATTACCGGCAATTTAAATATTGGAGAACCTACTATTTCGCATATTGTGCAAGATATTGGCGATTTTGCAATTGCTGGAGATGTAGAAGCGAATGGTGATCTTTGGGTTGATGGTACTTTAAATACTCCTTCAGATGAACGTTTGAAAAAGAATATTGCTACGCTTACCAATATACTCGATAAGTTGAACAAGCTAAGAGGAGTAACTTATGAATTTAAGGATCAGCAAAAATATGCATCAGGGCCACAAATCGGGGTGATAGCACAGGAATTGCAGAAAGTATTTCCTGAGCTGGTTTCCCAGGGGGCTGATGGGTATTTGGCTGTTAACTATTCGCAATTGTCGGCAGTTATTCTTCAGGCTGTAAAAGAACAACAAAAAGAAATTGAACAATTGCAGCAGCAAATGGAAAAAGTAATGAATAAACTTGGAATGAAGTAATTCCTGATTCTTTTGAGTTAGATAACAAGGCAAATGATGAAAACCCAAAAAGTTTAAAAGGAAATGAGCATAAATAATTGCAAATCAATATTACTTTTGGCTGTGTTACTGTGGCTAATTATCCCGGTAAAAGCCCAGACAGACGACTTCCAAGTGATAAACGGGGTACCTCATTTGCCGGTATTCAATAATACAGGAGCTGTAAGTTCTCCGCTGCCCGGAGCCATGATTTTTAGTACTGAAAATAACGGGGTACAAGTCTATTCCGGTAGATATTGGGATAATTTTTGTACCCTTTTTTTACCGGAAACAGCCGATACAGTAGCCTATTTCAGGGTAGTAGACGGGATACCTTGTTTACCCGTTCAGCCAGAACTGAGTGGCCCTGCTTATCCGGGTTCAATATATTATCCGAGTAACAGTCCCGGGGTGCATATAAATAATGGTTCAAACTGGTACTCGGCGTACGACTTACCTCACGCAGGAGATATAATAGATAATACCCAAACAAAAATGGGTGATATTGTAGGGATTGATGGAGGGATAGCCATTCCTGTGCTCATTTCTCCTCCTTCTGGTGTTATCGCAGGTGCGGTTTATATTGATGTTACAACAAAACAATTGCAGGTATATAACGGAACGAGTTGGGTTTCTTCCGGTTGCGAAGTTTGCGCACCATATGCAACGGCTGTATTTATTGATGGAGATGTGGATAACATGAATTTTGGCGGAGCTTATGGATATTTTCAGAAAGATGGATACGAAGAATCTGGAAGCCTTTTCCGATGGTTTATGGCTGATGATGATTCAGGCACGAATAAAGAAGAAGTGGGAACGGATGCAACCTGGTCTGATTATGACACTTCATTAGATGGGAAATACATTCAGTTTGAGGTATCTCCTGTTTCTTCACAGGGGCAGATTGGACCTGCTGCACAATCCGACTGGTACTTGTTAGCCAATTGTCCTCCTATGGCTGGTGGATTAATGGTTGTGGCAGACACCTGGGAGTATTCCCAGGATGTAAATTTTAAGGCAGCTTATACTTATTATGATAAAAATAAGAATGCGGAAGGAGAGAGCATTATAATTTGGTACAGATCGGATGATGAACTGGGAACCAACAAAGACTCTATAGGTACTGGAGCCTCCTGGACCTATAGGTACACAAATGCCGATCAGGGTTACTACATTAACTATAGTTTAGTACCAATAGCTGTGGCCGGGAAACTGGATGGTGAGATGTTGGAATCGGATTATCATCAGATTTACAACTGTGCGCCACAGTTGGATGGAGTTTATGTAAACAATAATTGGGGATTGGATGGAAACATTTATGCAGGTTTTACTTATTTTGATAAAGAGGGGGATGAATTTGACAGTGCTACCTATCAATGGTATAACGCTACCAGTAGTAGTGGAGACGGCGAACAAGCCGTTGGAGAGGGGACTGATTCATATATGGTAAAAAACGATGAGGGCGGCCTTTGGTTTCGTGTAGAAGTCACACCTTATGCTTCAACCGGATATACTGATGGTGAAACTTACTCTTCAGAATATATACAGTTGGGGAACTGTCCTCCTCAGGTGTCAGGGTTACTCGTTGAAGCGGATACCTGGGAATACTCAGATGAAGTTAATTTCTCTGCAGGGTATATTTATTATGATAAGGAAAAGGATCAGGAAGAAGCCAGTAGCATTGTCTGGTACCTATCAGATGATGAGTTCGGAACAAATAAGGATACAATAGCTTATGGTGCAAACTTGAATTTTGACTATAATAACGATGTTCAAGATAAATACATTAGTTTTGGTGTTACACCAATAGCTGCTTCCGGTTACACAACCGGTGTTGAAGTAGAATCAGATTACTATCAAATATATAACTGTCCTCCGCAGTTAAGTGGAGTTGTCGTTAACAACAACTGGAGTATTGACGGCAACTTATATGCCGGTTATTCCTATTTTGACAAAGAAAGAGAAGTATTAGACTCTATAACTTATCAGTGGTACACGGCTTCCGATAATTTAGGGACGGATGAAACCGCTGTAGGGAATAATTCAAAAACATATACCCCGGGCAATGATGAGAATGGCTTATGGTTCCGTGTTGAGCTCACCCCATATGCAACGTATGGTTATACCGAGGGTGATACATATTCTTCTGAATATATTCAGTTAGATAATTGTGTTCCACAAGCTGATGGTTTAGTTGCATCGGCAGATACCTGGGAATATTCAGCCGATGTTAATTTCACAGCTGGTTATATCTATTACGACAGGGATGCTGATGCCGAAGGCGAAACTATTGTTAGATGGTACATCTCTGACGATGAAGCAGGAACTAACAAAGATTCGATAGGTTCAGGGGCTAACTGGATATATACTTACGACGATGCCGACCAGGACAGGTTTATCAGCTTTGGGGTAGAACCAATTGCTTCAACTGGTAATACAACCGGAGAAGAGGTGGAATCGGGCCATTACAGGGTTTATAACTGTGCGCCACAATTGGATGGTGTGTATGTAAATAATAACTGGGGGATTGATAGTAAGCTATATGCCGGCTTTACCTACTTTGATAAAGAAGGAGATGCATTTGCCAGTGCAACGTACCAGTGGTATAAAGCATCTGATGCTTTAGGTACTGATGAAGTAGCCGTGGGCGAAAATATCGATACTTACGCTCCGGAAGACAATGAGAATACGCTTTGGTTCCGCGTGGAAGTTACCCCTCATGCCGCAGCCGGTTATTCTGTTGGAGATACCTATTCTTCCGAATTTATTCAGATTGAAAACTGTGCTCCGCAGGCTGGTGGTTTACTTGTGTCTGCAAGCACTTGGGTATTCTCAGATAATATAGATTTTAAGGCTGGGTATATTTACTATGATAAAGAAGAAGACGAAGAAAAGGCAAGTGATATTACCTGGTATACCGCAGATGATGAGTTCGGGACAAATAAGGATTCAATAGGAACAGGTATTACTTATACGTATAAGTATACGAATACAGATCAGGGTAAATATATCGGCTTTGGAGTAGTCCCGAAAGCTTCCAGTGGAAATGCTACTGGTGTTGAAGTAGAATCAGATTATTACCAAATATATAACTGTCCTCCGCAGTTAGGTGGAGTTATCGTTAACAACAACTGGAGTATTGACGGCAATTTATATGCCGGTTATTCTTACTTTGACAATGAAGAGGAAGCATTAGACTCTATAACTTATCAGTGGTACACGGCTTCCGATAATTTAGGGACGGATGAAACCGCTGTAGGGAATAATTCAAAAACATATACCCCGGGCAATGATGAGAATGGCTTATGGTTCCGTGTTGAGCTCACCCCATATGCAACGTATGGTTATACCGAGGGTGATACATATTTTTCTGAATATATTCAGTTAGATAACTGTGTTCCGCAGGCTGGTGGTTTAATTGCATCGGCAGATACCTGGGAATATTCAGCCGATGTTAATTTTACAGCTGGTTATATCTATTACGACAGGGATGCTGATGTCGAGGACGAAACCAATATTACCTGGTATATATCAGACGACGAGCTGGGAACAAACAAAGATTCGATAGGAGACGGGGCTAACTGGACATATACCTATGAAGATGCCGACCAGGACAGGTTTATCAGCTTTGGGGTAGAACCAATTGCTTCAACTGGTAATACAACCGGAGAAGAGGTCGAATCGGGCCATTACAGGGTTTATAACTGTGCGCCACAATTGGATGGTGTGTATGTAAATAATAATTGGGGGATTGATAGTAAGCTATATGCAGGCTTTACCTACTTTGATAAAGAAGGAGATGCATTTGCCAGTGCAACGTACCAGTGGTATAAAGCATCTGATGCTTTAGGTACTGATGAAGTAGCCGTGGGCGAAAATATCGATACTTACACTCCGGGAGACAATGAGAATACGCTTTGGTTCCGCGTGGAAGTTACCCCTCATGCCGCAGCCGGTTATTCTGTTGGAGATACCTATTCTTCCGAATTTATTCAGATTGAAAACTGTGCTCCGCAGGTCAGTGGTTTAATTGCATCGGCAGATACCTGGGGGTATTCAGAGGATGTAAATTTTAAAGCAGGTTATATTTTCTATGATAAAGAGGAAGATATAGAAGGAGAAACTACTGTGACCTGGTACAGGTCTGATGACGAATTGGGAACAAACAAAGACACCATAGGTTCCGGAGCAGACTGGATGTATACTTACAACAGTTCCGACCAGGATAAATACATCAGCTTTAGTGTAGTGCCAAAGGCTAAGAGTGGTAACAGTAAAGGCGATGCGGTAGAATCAGATTACTACCAGATTTTTAACTGTCCTCCCCAGCTAGGTGGAGTTATAGTTAACAACAACTGGAGTATTGACGGTAACCTGTATGCTAGCTATTCCTATTTTGATAAGGAAGAAGACGAATTTGACCATGTAGAATACCAATGGTATGTTGCTACTGATGGAAATGGAACTGATGAAACCCCTGTAGAAAATAATACGAATACATTTACCCCAGACAACGATCAGAATGGTTTGTGGTTCCGTGTAGAAATCACCCCTTACGCACAATCTGGTTATACCGCAGGTGTTACATACACCTCGGTATATACCCAGATTGATAACTGTGCGCCTCAGGCCAGCGGACTGATAGCTGCTTCTGATAACTGGGAATACTCAGGCGGCAATTCCAATTTCTATGCGGGGTACATTTACTATGACAAAGAGAGGGATGCCGAAGGGAAAAGTATTGTTACCTGGTACATATCAGACGATGAGCTGGGCACGAACAGAAGTTTTGTAGGCTCAGGTACCAATCATACTTATACTTATAAGAACGAAGATCAGGGTAAATACATTAGTTTCTCTGTACTGCCAGTTGCTTTAACCGGTAAAACAGTAGGAGACACGGTACGCTCCGGTTATTACCTCATTAATAACTGTGCGCCTCAGTTAGATGGTATTTATGCAAACAACAACTGGGGGATTGATGGTAATTTGTATGCAAGTTTTGCCTACTACGATAAAGAAGGGGATGAACTGGCTTCTATCAGCTACCAGTGGTATACCGCTACCGATGAAAGCGGAACAGATCGTACGGCTGTAGGATATGGAACAGATACATTTGAACCAACCGGAGAGTATAATTACTTATGGTTCCAGGTAGAAATTACCGTATTTGCCGCTACCGGTTATACTGAAGGGGCTACCTACACCTCGGATTATATACAGTTAGGAAACTGTGTGCCACAGGTATCAGCATTAGCTGCCGTAGCCGACACGTGGGACTATTCTTCCAATGTTAATTTTAACGCTTCTTATGTATACTACGATAAAGAGGAAGATGAAGAAGATGCAACAGTAGTTACCTGGTATATATCGGAAGATGAACAGGGAACAGGCAAAGATACCATAAGTTCGGACGATAGCTGGACTTATACATACTCAAATGCCGACCAGGGAAAATACATCAGTTTTGGTGTAAGGCCAATATCGAAAAGTGGTAATGCGTATGGAGTTGAGACAGAATCGGAATATTACCAGATTTACAACTGCGAGCCACAGTTAGGCGGAGTAGTTGTGAACAACAACTGGGGGATTGATGGCAATCTGTATGCAGGCTATGCATATTTCGATAAAGAAAAAGATGCATTAGACCATGTAGATTATCAATGGTACTCAGCTACCAATAGTTTAGGAGCAGATAAAACACCGGTTGGTGATGACAAGGTATATACACCGAACAACGATGAAAATGGTTTATGGTTTAGCGTAGAGATTACACCTTATGCCGAAACGGGGTATACCGATGGAGTAACCTATGCTTCTGAGTATATATTACTTGATAACTGTGTGCCACAGGCCAGTGCCCTAATTGCTGAGGCCAATACCTGGGAATATTCTGACGACGTGAATTTCACGGCCGGATATACCTACTACGACAGGGATGCAGATCCGGAGGGTGAAACCAATATTACCTGGTACATATCAGACGACGAGCTGGGAACAAACAAAGATTCGATAGGTGAAGGGGCTAACTGGACATATAACTATGAAGATGCCCACCAGAATAAGTTTATCAGTTTTGGCGTACAGCCGGTATCGTTAAAAGGAAATACCATGGGAACAGAAGTACTATCTGATTATTACGAGATTTACAACTGCCCGCCACAATTGGATGGAGTGTATGTAAACAATAACTGGGGTGTGGATGGTCTCATTTATGCCGGGTTCACCTATTTTGATAGAGAAAATGATGCATTTGGAAGTGCTACTTATCAGTGGTATGTAGCTATCAACGATAGTGGCGATGGCGAGGTGCCCGTTGGCAATGGTTCTGATACTCATAAACCGACAGACGATGAAAATGGGATGTGGTTCCGGGTTGAAGTTACACCTTATGCTGCAACAGGGTACACGATAGGGGCTACGTATTCTTCTGAATATCTTCAGCTAGAAAACTGTGTTCCGCAGGTTAGTGGTTTAATTCTTGAAGCTGATACATGGGGATACTCCGAAGATGTAAACTTTAAGGCAGGGTATGTTTATTACGATAAAGAGGAAGATGAGGAAGGCGAAAGTAATATTACCTGGTACATGTCGGATGATGAACTGGGAACCAATAGTGAAGTAGTTGGTTCGGGGGCCAATTGGACTTATACTTACAAATTCGAGGATCAAGATCGCTATATCAGTTATGCTGTAGAACCTGTGGCAGCAACGGGTAATGGTGTGGGATATGAAGTACATTCTGAATACTACCATGTATACAACTGTCAGCCACAGGTAAGTGGGGTGGTTATAAACAACAATTGGGTTCAGGATGGGTATTTCCATGCCGGTTTTGCCTACTTCGATAAAGAAGGAGATGAACTGGATAATGCAACCTACCAGTGGTATTCGGCTACCGATAAAAACGGTACCGATAAAACACAGTTAGGCGTGGGAACCCAAAATTTCATGCCAGATAACTCTCAGAATGGGCTGTGGATTATGGTGGAAATAACCCCGCATGCTACTGCCGGAAATAAAGATGGAGACACGTATTCTTCAGAGTATGTGTACCTCGACAACTGTATTCCACAAGCCAGCGGAATGATTGCTGAAGCCGACACATGGGAATACTCGGATGAGGTTAATTTTACAGCGGGGTATGTGTATTACGACCGTGATGGAGATGTGGAAGGAAGCAGCGAAGTTATCTGGTACATTGCTGATGACGAGGCCGGAACAAATATAGCACCTATTGGTACAGGAGTTAACTGGACCTACAGCTTTAGTGATGATGACAACGACAAATACCTGATTTTTGGGGTACAACCCATATCGCTTTACGGCAATTCAATGGGCGAGGAAACCAAATCAGGATATTATCTGATTCATAACGATGCGCCGGTAGCTTCTAATGCGGCATTCACGCCAACATCTGCAAGCTTCTCTACTTCTGATATTTTTACTGCAAGCATTGATTATAGCGATACTGAAGGCGATGCGAATGGAAAGAATATTTACACCTGGTATATGACCGATGATGCGGCAGGTACAGTAGGTAAAGTAGAGCTTTATTCAAATAATAATACTCCTTCATATACATATATTTATTCCGATGATGACCAGGATAAATACCTAAGTGTGGGAGTTACACCGGTTGCAACTGCGGGGTATACTACAGGAACGGAAGTTATGTCGGCAACCTTACTGATACATAACAACCCGCCCGAAATTTCCGATTTAATAATAAAAGGCCAGGTGGAGAACGGCCAGAAATTAAGGATAGAATATACATATACCGATACCGAGGGAGATACAGAAGGAACACCTCTTTACCAGTGGTATCGCGATAATGAATCTACTCCTATTGAAGGGGCAACCGAAAGTACCTATTTGCTTACTGTTGAGGATATAGGCCACTACATTGGAGTGGTTGTTACTCCAAAAGCAATAAACGGGTACACTACCGGTTCTGATGTATCAGTAACAACAACAACAACTGTAACAAACTAAAAAGGAATAACAATGAAAAGGTTTGGGTATAAATATACAAACAGCAGCCGGGCCCCTAGCCTGGATCTGTCCCGGCTATGTTTCCGGGAGAAGGAAGCCCGTTTTCCCGCCCCGGTCCTGAATAGAAATAAAGGCCGGGGAAGGGAAGGGCCCACTGTTCAAAAAATGAACCTGATAGGATGGGTAGAAGAAGAGTTTAAAAAAAACAATAAAAATGAATTCAAATTAATAACATTTTAAAGAACAATAATCATGAAAAAATTAACGCTTATTTTTGGATTATTTCTCGTGGCAGGTTTTGTGGCAAGAGCCCAAACAGATGCTTGCCAGTCGGGCTTTTGCCCCGAAACACTTACCGCACACCACTATGCCGGCGTAGCGGGTGTTTCTGTAGCTCCCGAAACGGTTGAAATTACCTACAACGTTATTGAATCTGAACTTAGTGGCACCACTGCCTGCTGGATTATCCAAAACCTGGGAGCTCCCTACAAATCATCTGCTTCAGCCAGCACTGAGGTTAATGAACGCGGCTGGTTTTGGCAGTGCAACCGCAAAGTAGGATATGCGTATGACGGTTCACTAATTCCGGCTGTTACCTGGGATACTACAGTAGATGATGCCAATGGTTGGGAAGCAGAGAATGACCCTTGCACCCTTTTGCTGGGAGAATACTGGCGAATGCCTACGCAGGGGGAATGGAACGCGGCCGATGGATGGTCTTCTGCTGCAAATGCATTTGGTTCAGCCTTAAAGTTGGGGCTAGTAGGTAATATATCAGCTACCGGAGGTTGGGAGAATGCAGGAACTGAGGCAATTTATTGGGCGAGTACAGGTACTGCCACACAGGGTGCAGGTTTTAAAATATCTACCGCTGAGACTGTTGCAGATGTTTCAAAAGTGGCTGCATACCCCGTGCGCTGCCTGCGTACTTACCAATGGTAATTGGTTGTTAACTAAAATTTTTTTAGACATGAAAAGAATACGATTTATACTTTTTATAGTGTTTATAAGCCCTGTGGTGGTGCAGGCGCAAAATTGCACTACCGGCTATTGCCCTGAAACACTGTTTGTACACCACAAAGCAGGGGATGTTTCGCCCAAAGATGCTGACATTACTTATGAGATAACCGAAGTAATACTGGGGGCATCAGATACTACCTGCTGGATTGCCCGTAACCTGGGGGCTACCGAGTTACCTTCCTCAACTACCGATTATACCCTTGAAACAGTAGGCTGGTATTTTCAGTTTAACCGGAAACAGGGATATTACTGGAATGGCACTAACCGTGAGCCCAACGTGTTTAACTGGCAAATGGTAATAAGCGAGGCAACAGGTAGCTGGGAGGCCGAAAATGATCCGTGTACCTTGTTACTTGGAAGTAACTGGAGTGTACCCTCTAATACCGATTTTGATAATTTGCTAGATGCCTTTGGACTAACAGCTACCGATAGCGCTTATGTGGAAGGGCTAAATTTTATAGCAGATGGAGGGATGGTACTTTCCGGAGGTATAAATTTTACCTTACACCATTATGTTTGGACTTCTGACATAGTAGATGACGATAGTGCAATGTGTAGGCGTTTCTCTGATGATGCATCTGTTTCGCAGGGTGGGACAAAACAGTCTGCCCGTAATGTACGCTGTGTCCGTAGCTATCGGTAAAAGTACCCAGATAAAAAGGAACCTGTTTAATGAGTATAAATAAAAAGCATACGAAACAAGCGGCATAAGGTCCATTTTTACCTTCTCCTATAATATGGCTTTTATATAATATTTTAAAGCAAATGGAAAGAAGAGACAGGAACAAAAATTATAAAATACAACAAAAATTATACACATGAAAAAAATACTATTGGGTTTAAGCATTGTACTGGTAATAGCCATAAGGGGGCTGGCGCAAAACTGCACCACAGGCTATTGCCCCAAGACCATTACAGTAGATCATTACGCGGGAGATATCTCTCCCCTTACGGTAAACATTACCTACGAGGTGGTTGAATCTACCCTGAGTGGCGATACCGCCTGTTATATTGCCCGCAACCTGGGTGCTACCGCACAGGCCACTTCTGCAAATGATGCATCAGTGGAGGCGCGGGGCTGGTTTTGGCAGTTTAACCGCAAACAAGGCTATTCTCACGACGGAACCACACGAACCCCCTCCGCAGTGAATTGGATTACATCCATTAGTGAGAATGGGGATTGGGAGGCCGAGAATGACCCTTGTAGATTGCTACTGGGCAGTGGTTGGTATATTCCCACCAGTGCCGAGTGGACCAATATAGATACGAATGGTGGTTTCGAAGATAGAACTGACACCTGGTCCTCTGCTTTAGTATTGCATACTGGAGGAGTATTGATGAATGATGGAAGTCGTATAGTATCTAGTGGCAATGGCGGCTATTTTTGGAGCTCTACAAGTAGCAGCAATACTACTGGTTATATTTACGCAATAGAGAATGATAATTATGCTAATGTTAAAGAATCTACTTTTGCAAAGACTTGGCCTTTGACCATTCGTTGTATGCGAACCTACTAATTGGTATACAGGTTTTGGAATTTACATGGAACGCTAAGTATTAAGTGCAGTTCACTGCCGCCAACTCGAATTGGTAAATCCTCTCAGGTGGTTCAATAACGTAGTAACACAAATGGTATAAACACAAATGAAACAATAAGCAAATGAAACGACATTTATTCGTATGGTGTATTATTCTTTTTTTGGGGCAGGTGGCCATGGCGCAAGATGATTGCGAAACAGGGTTTTGCCCGCCTTCCGTTACGGTACATCATTACGGAGGAAGTGTGGCTCCCATAGATGCCACCATTACCTACGAAGTGGTAGAAAGCAGCTTAAGCGGCAGCACCCGTTGCTGGATAGCCCGCAACCTGGGAGCCTCTTCTTCGCCTTCTTCGTCAACCGTTAGTACGGCCGACCAAAGCGGCTGGTACTGGCAATTTAACCGTAAACAGGGCTACTCCCACAATGGTACCAGTTTCACACCTGTTGTGTATTGGAAGTCATCCATAAGCGAAACCAGTAACTGGACTGCCGGTAACGACCCCTGCACTTTGTTGCTGGGCGATACCTGGAGCATTCCTACCTATACGCAATGGTCGAATGTTATAAGCAATGCCTCGTGGGGCGGCAGCGTGTCAAACAGTTTTGGTTCAGTACTAAAAATACATACCGGGGCTGGAAAATTAAGCGCTACGGATGGTTCTCTGTCCGGGCGCGGAAGTAACGGTTGGTACTGGTCGGCTACTTCTGTTAACTATACTACTGCCCGTGCGTTTAATACATCCACCCTGGTTATGGAGGTTACTAATAAACCCGAGGCATATGCGCTACGCTGCATACGTACCTATTAAATAAAAATGGAGACAGCAAGATTAACGGAATATACATTCTTTATAAAAAGAGAATATAGGTAAATAAATATTCATGATTTTAGAACGTAACCAAATATAAAAATGAACATCCTGGTAATAATAGGCGGGGGCATTTTACTTCTTGTAATTGCGGTTATGTATTTTATTAGAAAACGAAAGTTTACAAGATGTAACCGCCGGGGCAACAGTTGTTTTTATGAGGTTCCCGGCCTGAAAGAGAGTGAAAATATGACCTTTATGAATTAAAACCAGGAAATTAAAGTTAACAATACTGCCTGCTGTTTTACGGGCTTTAAAAGAGCAGGCTGGTAATCGATTCAATAATATGAAAACAAAAGTATTACAAAATGTTTTTTGGGCAGCCATGTTGCTGTTTAGCCTTGTTTCAAACGGGGCCGAAAAACGTACACTTACAGTAGAGCTAAGGGGAGTGTACGAGTCGAGAATAAAACTGAGTCCTTTTAACGGGATAAAAGTTAGTGTACCTATTGATGTAAAAAAAGGGGTAATGAAGGGGCAAACAGTTACTTTTTCTGTTCCCGATTCTTTACTCCCCGGAGAGTTTTTGTTAAGGTGCGATTATAAAAAAAATGAAGATAGCAGCCCTTATCCTTCAGAAGCAAGGCTTTTTCTTAACCGGGAAAATGTGAAGGTGAATATACACCCCATGTATACCAGTGCAGACAGCCTCATTTTAACAAACGACAGGGAGAATGTAGTTTGGAATGATTTTGAGCAAAGGGATGCATTGAAGAGGCAACAAATAGCATTGCTTGAACAATTGTTGCAAGCTTACGACAGGCCTGCTTCTACCGTTTGGAAACAGGCAGAAAAGGCGTATGGCGAGCGTAGAAATGAGTATAACCAGTGGCTCGATTCTATGACCAATGCATACAGCCATTTATATGTGGGGCATTTGTTCCGTTTTCAGCGGCTCCCCAATGTAAATTGGAATATAGCGCCGGAGAAACGCCTGAATGAACAAATAAAAAACTGGTTTAACGATTTTGATTTTAACGACACACTGGCGCTACGCAGCCGCCAGATGAACCAATATATAAATGCATATGTAGGATTGTTCGGTGCAATGGCTACTACCATTGAACTGCGCGATTCTCTTTTTACAGCCGCCGGAAGCATGGCTTGCGAAAAAGCAGCTACGGGAAACCCCAAAGTGTATGGCTGGATAGTGGATTACTTTTTTAATGGCTATGAAACATACGATATAATCGCTGGTTTGCAAATGCTTGAAAAACATATAAATAACCCGCATTGTCTTACCAGTAAAAAAATGGAAATTGCGCGCCGCCTGGAAGGTATGAAAAAATTGGTTCCGGGGGTTAAAGCACCGGTACTAAGGGCCCAGGATGCTAAGGGAAATGAGATTGAAATAGGTATGGAGCAAAAAGAAAAAGATTATCAGTTGCTTATTTTTTATGCTTCTGATTGCGGCCATTGCAGCGAATTATTTTCTCAGTTGAAAGAGTGGTTCGATGTTCCTGAAAACAGGGTGTGGTTTAAAATAACAAGCATTGCCCTCGATGATATACGCGATACCTGGGTAGAATCAAAAGAAAACAAAGACTTGCCATGGCTCGATTTTTATGCTCCCAATGGAGTAAATAGCGAGGCTGCTTCAAATTATTACGTATTGAGTACCCCTTCGCTATTTATTGTTGATAAAAATGGAGTGCTGGCAGGCACACCTGGTTCAGTAAACGACCTTAACCATTTTTTAAATGAAGGAGATGCTAACTAGTAAGATATAAGAGAAATATATGAGTGTTGTAGTGTTTTAATTTTAATTACTTGGAAAGTGAGAAGCGTTGTTTGAAATGCATAGGTAGTTTAGTTAGGTATAATAGAGAAAAGGAAACAGCGCAGGAAGTAGAGTAGGACGGGGGCTCTGATGCCCATAATTGGAATTTGGAGCCCCTTTTTTCTAAAAAAAAAGATATGAATGTATTAATTATAAATGGGCATATTAGATGGGCACGGGTTTCATCGGGGCGGTTAAACAGGAAAATAAACCATATGGCAGCTAATGTTGCAATGCAGTGTGGGTATAATTTAAAATATAGTGAGGCCGACAGGTTTTATTCGCCTTTAACCGAAGTAGAGAAATTTTTATGGGCCGACCGGATTATTATCCATTTTCCTGTGAATTGGTTTGGCTTGCCCGGAAAATTTAAAGCATATATTGATACGGTGCTCATGTCGGGTGAAAATGAATTGTACCAGGGAGATGGCCGCAAACACGGGGGAGCTTATGGCTCAGGAGGTTTATTAAATGGTAAAAGCTACTTTTTAGTTGCAACATGGAGTGCCCCTCCTGATAGCTTTAATGATTCATATTCATTCTTTGAGGGGACCAAACCGGATGGGGTACTGTTCGGGGTGCATAAAATATTTCAATTCATGGGAATGCAATGCGAAGGTGCATACCATTTTTTAGATGTTTATGAGAATAAGAACTTAACAGATGATTTCAATAGATTTCATACAGAAATAACAGATTTCGTAAAAGTAAGAGATTATGTTTACAATAATCGATAAGGAATAAAAGTAAAGAATTCTTTTTAGATAAAAGCTTATGAAAGAATTAGTTGTAGTTGTGACTGATGATCCGGTTTTGAATGAGGTGGTAGAGAGATGGTTAATAGATAGTGGGTACCGGGTTATTGTATTTGAAAACATATGTGAGTCTGTAGACTGGATGGAGCGAAAACCTTTTGTACTACTAATAACAGATTTGTGCATGTCCATGTCAAAAGTATCTACACTGATTCATAAGGTACAAAAAAGAATATCTTATAGGGTTCCCATAATGGTATTGGCAGACCCAAATGCAGAGCAAGAAATTAATAAACTATATGATTTGGGAGTAAGGGATATTGTTACCAAACCATTCAGAGAAAAAGAGTTGTATTTTCGGGTAAAAAGTTCAATACTTATTACCGAAGAATTAAGACGGCGGAGTAACTTTCTTTTTCTGGGGAAGAGGTATTTTCAATATCCGGATTAACCTAAGCACAGAAACAACGAGATGATAGATAAAATAAAATATATGCGGCTGTTAGGAGGCAATAAGTACATATTTAATCAGAACTCCATTAATACTTGAAACCATTTTAAGTACCCCTTTTTTATTATTGCTTTCCTGGAGTCGCTATATTTTTATTTTGAAATTTGTATCAGATTTTACCCTTTAATGTTAAAGTTTTTACCCCATAATGTTGATGTAATTTATCCAAATATGATACAAAACTTTGTAACCCGAACTTTCATCTATAAAATGAAATTATGAAAGAGAAAAGAGATTTGAGATACAATACCAGCTGATGGAATTTTTGGAATGAATCGTTTGAGTCTGCTCTCTTCTGTATAAATAGCCAGAGTAGCGAATAGAATGTAAGGATTAATAGTTGAAAAATGGTCTCGTAAAAGGGATTAAGATAATTTGAATGAAAACTAATGAGGGATATATAACATAATTGTTTTGGATGGTGATGGAATAGGAAAACGTTTTTACTTGTATTAAGAGAGCCATTAAAAAATAAAAATAATACTCTTGAATATGGCAATTCAAATTTTGTTGGTGGAAAATAATTTACAGGATAGGAACGAGATTAAGAAGGTTCTGAAAAGGAAAGGCGGTAACAATTTTGTTGTCAGAGAAGCGCCCTCGTATGCTGACTTTAGTAAATTAATTCATGGAAATACATACGATCTTATTTTGGTGAACCCTTATATCCCCGTTTTTAAAGGCTCGGGTATATTGGAAATAATAAATAGCATTATACCACAAGTGCCGGTTATTGTTCTTTGCTCCGACCAAACCGAAATTACAGTAACACTTGCTGAATATATAACTCCATACTTCTTTCTGAAAAAGCAAACCGTAGCCGATAACCTATTAAAGACAATTGTTTCGGCGGTAGAAAACAAGCAAGTTTTATTGCAATATAAAACCGAACATAAATGGTTGCAACAGTTAAACCGATATTTTAATGTAACCAAACAGTTTCGGAATTTAATTAAAAAGAGTTCTACTGAAGAAGAGCTTCTAAATGGCGTTTGCAGGATATTTAACAAAGTGCAGACAGATATTGTAGCATGGGCAGGTATGGTAAACGAAGCAAATTTATTTACTCCCTTAAATTGGCCTGGAAGCGTTAGAGAACCGGCGGAAGGAGTAGATTTTACTTTGTTTTGGGAATTATTTCAATCTCCTGAATTTATTGAACATAAAAAAAATACATGTGATTATTTTTTGTGTGATGATATTTTGCTTAGTGCTGAGATATCATATGTTTTTATTCATGAATTAAAAAGCAATATACGTTCGTTTATCACTTTCCCAATTCTTCGTAGAAAAAAAATTATAGCACTTTTTACTTTACAGAGTGAGATACCTATGTTTTTTGAAAAAGAAGAAACAAGGTTGATGGAAGAACTTGTTGGCGAGATTTCATCTGCCCTGTGCAATATTTATAAAGCAGAGATAAATAAACTGGATAAGCTTAAACTGGTTAGAGCCAAAGAACAAGCGGAGCAAAAAGATGAACTTAAAAGTGCTTTTCTTCTTAATATTAGCCACGAAATACGTACCCCAATGAACGGGATTCTTGGTTTTGCTGATTTATTGAATGAGCATAATTTATCCAGGTATCAGATACAGACCTATATTGATGTAATTAACCAGAGTAGCCGGAGAATGCTTGAAACGATAGACAACCTTGTAAGCATGTCGAAAATTGAGGCAGGTGAAGTAGTGTTAAATAAGGTTGAAGTAGATTTAAATTTGCTTCTAAAAGATATTTCCGAGAGTTATAAAATAAATGCCCGGGAAAAAGGGCTACAACTTCATTTTAAAGAGTATAAAACATCTCGCCCGTTTGTTTACAAAACAGATAAATTGTTGCTTCAATTCATTATTTCTAACTTATTGATGAATGCAATTAAGTTTACAAATAAAGGATACATTGAATATGGTTTTACAGAAACAGTAGGGAATATAGAATTTTATGTAAAAGATACGGGGATGGGAATTGAAAAGAAAAAATACGAACTCATTTTCGAAAAATTCAGACAAGGAGATGAGGGGTATTCCCGCCAATACGATGGTTCTGGTCTGGGGTTAGCCATTACAAAAGCGTATGTAGAAAAATTGAATGGTAAAATATGGGTAAACAGTGTATTGGGAGAAGGAACCATTTTTTATTTCACATTGCCTTTAATAAATAGCTCTAAAAAGAATAAAGAAGAAAGTAGCAAAAAAGAAGTTATCAGAGAAAAGGGGCTTAAAATATTAATCGTTGAAGATGACCCGGCTTCTACAATGCTACTAAAGTTCTTGGTAAAAGATTTTAGCAAGGAAATTTTGGAAGTGTGCAACGGAGTTGAAGCAGTAAATGTATGTAAAAAAAATAATGACATTGATTTGATAGTGATGGATCTGCAGATGTCGGGTATTAACGGTTATGAAGCTACCAGGCAAATACGTGAATTTAATAAAGATGTGATAATTATTGCGCAATCGGCTTATGCCACGGTACAAAACAAAGAGAAAGCTTTGTATATGGGGTGCAATGATTTTATAACCAAACCAATCCAGAAAATTGAGTTTTTGACCACTGTTAATAAATACGTTTAGATTTTTTGATAATGATAATAAAATATAGAATGATGAAAAAAAGGCGGTTATCTGTATTCATATTTGGAATTTTTGTTTTAATCAATTCTTTTAATGCATATGGTAGTTCCGGGTTCAGATATGAGGATAAACCTCGGATATATGAAACAAATGAGCAATTATTGCCTGATTCTGTATCAAGTGGTTTGGTATTATTGCCTTTTAATATTGAGGATAAAGACGAACTGGCTCCTACTATCCGCGATAAGTATTTATATTACATTGAAAGAGATGGGAAAAGACTTGGATATTCTTTGTTTCGGATAACTATAGATAGTACGATTAATCAACTAGAAGGAGAGCAAGAACAAAGCCGATGGAAGGAGAAAAAAGAGAGAATAGATATACCCGCAAATGTATATATGAATTACAGTATAGACGGGAAAAAATTATTACTGAACACTGTTAACCGGTTCAATACGAAAAAAAAATTATTTATTGGTGATGCAACAGACAAGCAAAAAGATTTGGTTGAATTTCCGTACAATGGAAGACGATATTCCATTGGGCGTGCTACATTGTCTCCTAATGGTGAAAAGTTAGTATTTAGCTCTGATATGCCTGGTTCTGTTGGGGGAATTGATTTGTGGTTATCAATATATAAAAATGGTTCATGGTCAGCACCTGTGAATCTGGGAAAAGAAGTAAATAGCGCAAAGGATGAGGCAATGCCTTATTGGGTTAGTGAAACAAAACTTTGCTTTGCTTCTTCCGGTCATGATAGTTTTGGAGGATACGATCTTTTTTATACCGAATTTAAGAATGATATTTTTTCCACTCCTGTTAATATGGGAGAGCGTTTTAATACTTCTTCTGATGAGATTGGGATATGCTACTCTTCTGAGTTTAATATGTATTATTTTGCTTCAAACAGAAGAGGAAATTATGATATTTACTCCATAGATCCCCATGATGAGTTACCAGAAGCCATAGGGGAAGATGTTATTGCTGAGGAAAATACGGAAAGTTTACAGCCGGGGGCTGATACTTTATTTTATTCTAATGAACTAGCCACGCAAGAGAATCTTTTGTCTGAAGAACAATCAAATCAGCACGAAATGAATGATGAAGAAGAGGCAGACAAAACAGAAATGTCTTTAAATAGTTTTTATGCCGTTCAGGTAATGGCTCTGCGGGCATCCACCTATTCAAAAACAAGGGTGCTGCAAATGTTTGGAATGGAAAATCAGTATTATGTTGTTAGGGAAGATGGATGGACTAAGTTTCGTACTGGAGAATATTCAAGCTATTGGAGAGCAAAAAAATTCGCAGAAGAAAGCGGAATTAAAAAGTTTTACATTGTTCGTATGGACGATTCTCAAATTGAAGAATACTTATAATATTATAATTTGGAAGATGGGGCATTTTGTGTAGGGAAAAGGTTGTAATGAAGAAGTCATACAACCTTTATGTAAAAGAGCAACATACTTTTTAGTGTGTTGCTTTTCTTTTATGTCGGGCAATGACAGTATCCTTTTATTTCTCGCGTGGTAAAAAACAAACTTTTGCAGAATCGGAAAATGTTTCCCGTGAAGTTTCTTCTTTGGCTCAACTTTTCTATTCTTCCATATAAAAATGAAGAGAACTAAATATATTTGTACGGAAAAGCGATACAAAATCGGGTTGTCTTTTTGATGAACAAATACATCCCGAATTTTCAATTGTTAAAAAGCGAATGACATCTCATAGAAAAGTTATTCTCATTAATACGAATGCTGGTCGCAACTATATCAGAAATGATATTATCTTTCTCCTTTAAAAACAATTGTTCATAATGACTGTTTTGAAAAAATATATGAAGCTTGATGGATTTGCTGACTTACAGCAATTCTTCATTGAAAAAGGCACTGCCAAGGAATACCGGAAGAATGAATTTTTTATACGCCGGGGACAACACCATAGCCACATTGGGTTTATTATCGAAGGTGGATTCAGATATCTGGGATATTCTTCAGAAGGAAAAGAACAAATAGTTGGTTATAGTTTCGAAAGTGATTTTGTGGTTGATTACGCAACGTTCCAGGTTCAGGAGCCTCCTGCTATTGATGCCCAGTCTATTGAGAATAGTACTATTCTGGTAATTCACTACAATGAGTTCAATGCGTTTTTTGAAAGCTGTGGTATCCTGAATTTCAGGGGTAAAGTAGCCGAAGCTTTATTAAATGATGTCAGCATCCGGCTGCTTTCAATGTACTGCGACACACCCGAAGAACGTTATGTAAAGTTGATTGCCCGTTACCCTGATATTTTAAATTTGGTTAGCTTGAAAGAAATAGCTTCGTTGATAAAAGTTACGCCTGAAACACTAAGCAGGATACGGCGAAAACTGAAAAGCCTTGATTTGAATCAAGAGTTTTGAGATTCTGTCTGTCTATCTTTGCAAAGAATTTTTAGAGAAAACAGAAACCATGAAAAAACTACTATTTCTTTTGGTATTGGCAAGTGTTTTATTTGCCTGTGATAAAGACGACGACGGGATACAACTCCAATTAAATATAGAGTCGTGTACTCTGGATTACGAAAACAATTATGCTGAAGTTATAATTGATAGGGGTGAAGGTAATCTTACGGTTATCTCGTCTGACCCCAATATCGCTGAAATCCTTTACGACAAGACAAAAGAAAATCTTTTTTACATCGCCGGGCATAATAAGGGGAACGCTACCGTTAGCGTTAGTGTTCTTAACGACAAAGGGGAAGGATATGTTAAAACGGTAAATGTCATTGTTAGGGAAAACATTGTTTATAAGGATGTCTTGACCGAGATTTATCTCAAAAAAGGCGAAAACCGGAGTTTTACATTGCCTTTTGTTTTTGACGAAGCCAACAGCATGGTTCAGGACAATAGCGCCATTATTGATAACGATGGTGTAGCCTCTGTTTCAGCCGGAGTTGAAATGGGCAATAAATTCGAGGTGGAAGCAAAGGCTGCGGGAAGTACAGCGATTTATATCTATCCAGATGAGACTCCGGGAAACACGGTGCTTTTCTCCGCCCGTATTTTTGTGGTAGATGAATATGACTTGTTTGTTCCTGAGTCGGAAAATAGTCGGCTAGCCTTTGACCTTCCTTTTACTGACGGAGTTAATAGTATTTCGATTTGGAGAGGAAGTGGCCATTATACCGCCAGTGTAGCTGATAAAACTGTGGCAGAGGTTGAATCTATTTCACTTATGCCGGAAGAAAGCTGGGGTAATGAAATGAATAATTCTGCTATAGTTCGGGTTACACCGTTAAAAAGTGGTAATACAAAACTGATTATTAGTGATACTGTCACCGGACAAACACATGTTGTTGATGTTCTGGTAAATTAATTCATTTTTAACTCAGTTCTTTCCAGAATACCTTTATTTAAAAAGAAACCATGAAAAAATCACTATTCCTTTTTGTGCTGGCAGTTACATTGTTTGCCTGCGAGAAAGATGACGATGGAATAAAACTCCAACTGAATACTGAATCTTGCACACTTGACAATGAAACCAGTTACGCTGAAATCCGAATCGACAGGGGCGAAGGTTCTTTGACTGTTACCTCCACTGATTCCGACATTGCAGAAATACTTTCCGACGAAAATGATGAGAATATTTTTTACATTGTTGGACACAACCAGGGGACTGCTGCTGTCTCAGTCGTTGTTTTTAATGATAACGGAGAAGAAAACACAAAAACAATCGATGTTAATGTGCGGGAAGCAATTTATTACGAACGTTTCTTGATGGACGTAGGAGTATATCTCAAGAAAGGTGAAAGCCGGAAGTTTGGTTTGCCTTTCACGTTTGATAAGAATTATAACGTAGTAGCTGATAACAGTGCTGCTATTGATAACGATGGAGTTGCTACTGTTTCGGCCAGTGTTGAAATGGGGAATAAATTCAAAGTAGAAGCGAAAGCCGTTGGCAGCACTTCGTTCAATATCTGCAAGGGAAAAGTCGTAATCTTTTCTGCCCGTGTTTTTGTGGTCGATGAATATGATTTGTTCATCCCGGAGTCGGAAGATAGCCAACTCACTTTTGACCTTCCGTTTATTGCCGGCGTTAATGGTATTACTATCTGGCGGGGAAGCGGCCACTATTCAGCGAGGGTAGTTGACGAAACGATAGCCATAGTCAAGTCTGTTACGACAAGTGATGACCATTTTGATCAGCAAAATAATTCGGCTATCGTTAGGGTAACGCCGCTAAAAAGTGGTAAAACAAAACTGATCGTTACCGACGAGGTTACCGGACAAACTGCTGAGGTTGATGTTGTAGTAAACTAGTGTTAAGAACAACAACTAAAACTAAAGTGTTGAACGCAAGTTTTTTGTGTCGAATATTTATAATCACACTTGGCTGCTCTGAATAAATATCTTGAATTGGGAGAAATTACTGAAGTAAAAAATTTCTTCATAAAAGAAGGCTCTATAAAAGAATACAAAAAGAATGAATTTTTTGTGCAACAGGGGCAAAAACATGATTATGCAGGTTTTATTCTGAAAGGAGGTTTTAGATACTTAGGATATACTTCAGAAGGGAAAGAACAAATCGTTGGCTACAGCTTTGAAACTGACTTTGTTGTTGACTATGGTTCTTTTCAGGTTCAAAAAAACGCAAGCATTGATGCCCAGGCAATGAAAAACAGTACTGTATTACTTCTTGGCCATGATGAACTCAATACGTTTTATGACCATCAAAGAAAGAATATTAGGGGGCAATTAGCAGAGACTCTATTGGAAGATATATACAGCAGGTTGGTTTCGCTGTATTGCGATTCTCCAAAAGAACGATATCTAAAATTAGTGGAACGATATCCTGATATTTTAACTCTGGTCACGTTAAAAGAAATAGCTTCATTTATTAAAGTTGCACCAGAAACACTAAGTCGGATACGAAGAAAATTATTGCTGGCCAAGAACTCTTGATTTGAGTCAAGGGTTTCGAGATTCTGCATAATTACCTTTGTCTTTTTATAAAAATAGATTACCATGAAATTAATAAACATACTCAAAGCAATTCTTTTTTTGTTTTTCTTCATTACGGTCGTTTCGTGCAATGAGAATGATGATACTCCTAATCCGGAGCCTCCGCTTCGTCCGGTTATTTCATACGAGACAACGTTTAATGTTACGTTGGACTATAATTATAAAGTAACGGATACAAAAACTAATCAGGTTTTGGTTGACGTTGATTATGGAGTAGCTGATGTAAATACCTTGGTTTATGTTATTCACCTGCAGAGCGACGGAAAATATATAAAACTTTGCAAAATGGGTGCTTCTGCTGTTAAAAATATTACAACAGACAACATTGCTGTAGTGAGAGATTCGTTACCGGAAGGGAAATATTACATCACGTTTGTGGCGTTTAAAGATTTCGCTGTTACAGGCTCTGATGTTCTGACATTTTTTGAGTCTTTGACAAAAAATTACGATGAGGCAGTGATGCAAATTCCCAACGATTACGTTCATTATGCGACTACCGAATTTGAAGTATCAGCAATTGATGGGGCAAATCAGCCTGTGTCGTTGGATTTAAAAAAGATGACCACTGACCTTATTTTTGAATTTACCGATGCCGATAAAGTTTCAGACAATGCAGGATACTGTTTAACTGTGGGGGTCGATAGTATCCCATCAGCATTTTTTATTGCAACCGGGAAAACACTTTCGGTTAAAGAAGCAGACGAGAAAAAACTATTTCTCTATTCAGGGGAACAAGATGTATCTCTGCATACCTCAGCAGGAGAGAAGTCTGTTATTGCCACCTTCCACTCTCTGGCGAATGATAATTTACAGGCAGCCGATAGGGGAAGATACTGGTTCGAATTCAAAGAAAATTCTAATGGAGGAAAACAAATCAAAGCAGTTTCAGAAGAATTGGGTGAGTTCTCTGTCGAGCTTTCTTCTTCAATGTATGCCTATGAGTTGTATGATGAAGGACAGATGTTAGTTAAATCAATTAAGAAAACAGAGTAAAAAATTAAATACCATGAAAACGCAGATTAAAAGTATTTTGGCTTGTATTGTCATACTACTTATGGTAAGCAGTTGTGACAAGGACGAAATTGAGAACACTTTAACATTAACCGTATCTGCTAAAACTGTTCAAAGATCCAATGTTCCCGGGCAGGAAGAAAAAGAATATATGGAGATAACGGACAATTCGGGGCAAAACCTTTATTTACCAATCGGAAGTATTGAAAATTTTGAGTACGAAAAAGGATTTGAATACAAAGTATTAGTGAAAAAAAGAAACCTGGAGAACCCTTCTCTGGATTCAGGAGACACTGTTTATATGCTTATTGGAATTTTATCAAAGGAGAAAAAAGACACATTGCCTTCAGAGCCCGAAGAATTTTCTCTTCAATGGGACAGTTTTATTGATAACAGTGCCGAGAACACAGATATTTTTATTGGAACAAAGTATATCGGGATACAAGGCTGGCCGCTTGTTGCTAATCCACCGTATATTTATGTCGGTGCCACCTTTCCGAAAAATGCCTTTGCCAGTTCTTTTGATGGAGAAGTTAAAGGCAACAAGAAACCTGTTGATTTAACTTTCAATTTTCCGACACCTTATACCACAACTGTGGAAGAAGTAAAAGGGACTGAATACCTGAGAAAGTTGAAAGAAGCCATGAATTCAGAGGAATATAAAAATTATACTCTGCCAACAAGACCTTATATCGCCAAACTTGCAAAGCTAAATTCATTAGCTAATCTGGATAGCTGTTTTTCTGAAAACAAAGATTTCGGCAACACTTTTGAGCGGATAGCTAAACAAGAAATTGAGATAAAAAATGTAAAAAGCTTATCGGTTGGCGAAATTGTGTTTAAAGGATTCACGGTTTCAATGGAGGCTCCATCAAACGGCTTATTTGTCGATACCCCAACTAATTTAAGCGAGTTAGTTTACATTCGAACATTAACGTATGGCGTTACGGCGTATTTTGTAATAGCAAGTGAACATTCTTATCAGGATGTTCTCACAGCTTTTAAAGGCGACGATTACAAAAATCCGGAAGGAATTCTGCACAAATCCCAAATCATTCTGTTAACGGTTTCTGATGTAAACCAGGAAGCCATCATAAAATCTTCTTTTGATGATCTGAAAGAATTTATGAATAAGCCATTTTATAACAAAGAGGCCTACGGATACCCCGTATTTTGTAAGGGATTTTATGCAAAAGATAATCGAGTTTTTAACGGAGACAACTGAATATTGAATATTTAAATTAATCATAAAAATTAAATACTATGAGAACAAAAAATGCATCCAATTTATTAGTGCTATTACTGCTTGCCGTTTTTGCGGGTGCATGTAGTGATGATGACCCCGAACCACTTAGTTTTTTTAATGTGGCTTATGAAGTTCCCATGCACGGTACACGTTATATCAGCGTAAAAAGCGGAAGCGGTGATTATTCTGTCCGGGTAGATAATCCACACTTATTTTCGGCTTCGGAAGATGACGGATGGTCTAACCCCGAAGGAACGTTTCTGGTTCGAGGCTTACTAACAGGAGAATCAACACTTGCAGTTACAGATAACAGAACCGGAGAAACAGCAAATTTGACAATTAAAGTAACCGACAATTACGAGGCGCTTCAGATATCTACACTTTATTGGGATGAATCTACCTCCAAGATTATGGAAAACGAACATCCTGTTTTCAGCAAAATCCCTTTTGTTTTTCTTATTAACAACAAGGAGCGGGATGTATATTTTGCAGATAGAAGCGGAGAAAACTCGCTAACAAGTAATGGCATAAAAATACAGGGGAAAGGCACTTATTCTTTTACAACGGAAGATGATAAATACTATTTGACATTGATATATCCTGAAGATGAAAGCGGAGAATTAACAGATAATGCTTCAGTGATCCCAATTACCCATAAATTTGAAATTACTCAAAGTAGCGAATTTTTGCGGCACCGATTGGATGAAAATCTGAATCTTGGATGGGAAACCATTGCCAAAGCTTATCCTGACAGTCTTCGGGGCGAGTCCATTACAATGAAGGGAGTTAATTCAAGCTACCAACTCGACGGTAAATTTGAGCAAATTGAAATTCCAACAGGTGTATTGAATTGACACTGATTTATTATCCTGCTCTGATTTGCAGTTAGGGCAGGATAATAAATGGCTTCGTAAAATGAAACAGAATTGACTTATGTATAATAGAACATTGAAGAACCGGATGAAAATATTTGGGGTCTTATTCCTTTTTATAACTTGCTTTTTATGTTTCTCATGCAGCAAGGGTGATGACGATTTTCAGCCAATCCAATTGCAATACGCTATCCTTAACGATAAGCCTAACCCGGTAACCAACAATCAGGTTTCTCTCAAATTTCCATGTGAAACAAAAATAGAATTAGTTGTATTCGGGGGCGACGGAAAGTATGCCATAAGCAACTCTGACGATACCAAATTGAGCATTGTTGACACTGGCGAGTCATTGGAACTTACACCACTTGCTGCCGGAAACGTTGTAGTTACAATAAATGATAACCACAATAATTCTTATGCACTGAATGTTCACATTAAAAGTCCGTTGAGAGTCAAAATGAACGCAAAAGAAAAAGAAGGGAATATATTCGGTTTAATGGAATTTAACCTGTTTTCGTATTCGGAAGAAGATTTTACTTTGCTGGATTTAACCGAAGCATATGATTCCCTGGTTTGGGTTTGTTCGAACGCAAATCAACGGTATAAGATTCTTGAGTATTCAGATAATAGCAGTCGTTTTACATGGAAATGGTCAACCTGTTTCTTTTTACCGGAGGAATATGAAACCGTTTTGCTTGGGTACAAGAATAGCCAGGTTATAACAAGCGATACCGTTTCGGTAAATATTGTAAACAACAAAGATTTTCTGGGTTACAACTGGGGCGATGTGGTAAGTACAAGCACCGCGGGTACAAGTTATTATAATGTTTTCCAGAAAGAATATGATTTTAAAACCCTCTCAGTTGTTACGGATGATGCCCCTTCGGTGTACTTGTTTTTGCATAGTACGACCGAAAGAGAAGCCATATTTGCACCCAAAAGCAGGCAAATCCTTTTCAATTATGTAAACTTGTTGTATTCTTCACCGACGTATAGCAGCGATGAGGATAATTCATTTTCGGATGTTTACAACAAACTGTTCAAAAATAAAAACAAAAGTGCAACTCCCGAATATATCTGGGTAACATCTAAATCGAAAATTGCACTGTTGAAAGAGTACGATAACGTTGATGGATATGTTAAATACGAAATATATGCCGAGCCGAAGTAGGCCAGAGAATAAATATTTTTTTCTTCTGATTAAAAATAAACTTTTGTTTGAAATAAGATAATTTGTTTTTATTATTTTTGCATCCAAACCATAATTGACTGAGTTTTGAGAACTATTCTTAAATTGATAATTGCAGCGTAGCTAGCCTCAGAAAACCGCAGGCTGATATTTGTAACTTCAGGAATATACTTCCATATTCCTGAAAAGGTTTTTCACACATTTATATTTTGTGTTTAGGTGCTGTTTTGTTGAATGACAGTACGCATTTATTTATGTAATTATCAAAAAAAATAAAAAGTTATGTTCGATATAAGAAAAATTCAGGAACAGGTAATATATCATGCCGTTAAAGCAGAAAGCGATGCTAGAACGGCTCAAACAATTGTGATTGAAAATAAGGAGAGTAACCCGGTATGGGTGAAAAATACGATGAAAAGGCTGGAAAAACATTTTGATGTTCAAACAGTAAAGAGAATCAGGATGAATTGCCAGTGCGGGTATGCGATGGACGAGAAGCTTAAGCTGGTTAAAGAACTTATGGAATCTGCTTCTAGCCTGGAAGAATTTGCCAATCAGGACAAAGCTAAAGCAGCCGGGTTATCCTATGAAAATGACGAACTCTATTTACAGTTCCCGTTTTGTCCCTGCCCGATGCTCGCCGAAGTCGACAAACTGGAAACCAATACCTGGTGCCAGTGTACAACTGGTTACAGCAAAGTTCTTTTCGAAAAAGCATTTGGGTGCGAAGTTGATGTAGAACTGCTCAAAAGTATAAAAATGGGGGATGATATTTGTCTGATGAAAATCATTCCTCGTAGTTCAGTCAGATTTTAATGTATAAGTGTAAAACCTTGCTACCATGCAATTCAATTTTGTGTGGTAGCTTGGTAAAAAAATAGTGAACCAGAGAAATAGCAGCTTATTATGAAAATAGATATTCTACAGGCAAATAACGCAGACCTGGAATTCATTTTGCAATTGCAAAATGAATGTTATCGAAGTGAAGCTGAAATTTATGACGACTTTGATATTCCGCCTTTGCAACAAACAATCCATTCTATAGAACAGGAATTTCAACGATGCAAGTTTCTAAAAGCGGTATTTGAAGGAGTGATTATTGGTTCTGTTCGGGGTAATTTCGATGGAGAAACATGTTATGTAGGCAAACTCATTGTAAAAAGTAATTTTCAGAATAAAGGGATTGGTCGGCTGTTAATGAATTCGATAGAATCTTTTTTCCCTGATTGCAAAAGGTTTGAACTGTTTACAGGACATAAAAGCACAAAAAATCTCTATTTGTACGATAAGCTTGGTTACATAGAATTTAAGAGAGAACTCTCCGGAAAAGATTTATCAATGGTTTTTCTGGAGAAAGTAAAATGAATCTCATTCTAAAAAATTAAGGAAATGCCAGACAAAACATTATTATACCCACGCAAAAATGATAAAACCATGGTTTATCTGAAGAGTTGCGTAAAAAGCCCTTTTATTGAAGTGGGCGATTATTCTTTTTATCATGATTTTGAAAACCCGCTTGACTTTGAAAGGAAATGTGTGCTGTATCATTATCCGTTTTCAAACAACGACAGGCTGATTATTGGGAAATTCTGTTCCATTGCTTGTGGCGCCAAATTTTTATTTAACGGGGCCAATCATACGCTCGACTCTTTATCTACTTATCCGTTCCCGGTATTGGCCGACGAATGGGATTTGCAAGTTCCGGTTACCGATGCCTGGGACAATAAAGGCGACATCATCGTTGGGAACGATGTGTGGATTGGTTTCGGAGCAGTTATTATGGCCGGTGTTACCATTGGCGACGGGGCAATTATTGGTTCGCGGGCGGTTGTAACAAAGGATGTTGAACCCTATTCAATTGTTGGAGGTGTGCCAGCCATGGTTATAAGAAAGCGCTTTTCGGAAGAAAAAATACAGGAACTCCTCCATCTTAAGTGGTGGGATTGGGATGAAGAAAAGATAAAACACAAATTACCGGAAATAATGAACTCGGAAGAGTTTGGAAAATTGCGATTAAATGATTGAAACCAAACGCTTACTGATAAAACCTTTAACTGCGAAGGAACTAAATCTGGCTGTTAACTCGCCTGTCAATTTTGCAAAAGGGCTGGGGGTAACTCCTTCTCATTTGCTGATTAATGACGAAACGAAGGAGGCAATTGTAAACGATCTTTTGCCTAATATCGAAAATCCTTCAAAAGACTATCTTTTTTATACCATGTGGACGATAATCTGGAAAGAAGAAAAGACTATCGTAGGAGCGATTTGTTTTCATGGAGAACCGGATGAAAACGGCAAAGTAGAAATTGGATACGGAACGGATATTAAATACCGTAATAACGGATTTATGACCGAAGCCATTGCCGGAGTCATTCATTGGATTCGAAAAAATAAAAATGTGAAGTCAATAATGGCAGAAACAAATAGATCAAATTTTACTTCGGTCAAAGTACTGGTAAAGAATAATTTTAAGGAAATAAGAAGTGTTGGCGAATCTCTGTTTCTGCAAATAAAGCTAAGCTGAAAACAAATTGATATTTAAAAGTATATGAAACGAAAACAATTACTGGTGGGCAATATAATTGGAATCCTATTGGTTGTATTTGTTATAGTTGCAGTGAAAATAAGTTATTCATCTTTTATCAATAATCTTTCAAAATCGATAGCTGATTCGCAGGCAATAGGAATAATTGGCGGGGCTGACGGACCAACCGCAATCTTTATTTCGGGTGGGGTCGATTTAACTACTACTGCCTTGGTTTTACTGTTGGTATTAGTATTGGTTGGCTTCTTATTCTTTCTGAATATTATATATCTCATTCGAAATAAGTGAGAAGCATTTTTCCCAATATTCTAAACGAAAAAGAAAAAACATTGATTAATAGTTAAAAATTAACATAATGAATTTGAATTTTACTTTTCTGGTGTTCTTAATGTTGCTGGGATTTGTGTCAGGCGCCCAAACTTCTGACGATTATGTTACGATAACGGGGCATGTAACCGATTATCAGAATAATCCGCTTGACAGTGTTTCGGTTACCTGGCAAGACAAACGTTTTACAAAAGCGGTTGCTGAAACAACGACCGATCGAAAAGGGTATTACGAGATTAAGCTTAAAAAAGGACGATATTACTGCATGAGTGCACTGAACATGGAGCAATATATTGTAACCGGCTCTACATTACCCGCAGAAGATTTGCGGCTGGAATTCTGGGGCTGGAACTATATTGTTGACCGGGATACGGTTTTTAATATGCAATATCATAGACTGGAAATTTACGGTATAAATGTTTTCAGTATCCAGGGCGGGACTCCGGGGTATATGATTTACTGCCGTCCGATGAGCCTCACCAGAACTCTTGATTATGGACTTCCGTCGAAAGGGAAAGTTCGCCTTGCTCCTTCACCGGAGAATATGAAAATAAAAGTAACTGTAAACGGTGAAGAAGTTGCCGTATTAAACAAACAGGAGGTAGAAGAATACTGGTCTGAAAGCGAGTCAACAAATGCCTATTTACTCACGGTTGACCTACCAAAGAAAAGGAATGCGCTTCCTTACCTGGTTTTTCGCGTACAAATGACCGACCTTGAAAATGGCGACATGGGAGAAGCAACCTATTTTCTGGAGAAAAAAGAATATGTGGATTAGAAATAGAAATTGATGTTCTGGTAGCCAACAGAAAAGGGGGTATGTTGAGTGATTCTGGTGAAAGACTTGAGCGTTTCAATTCAGGTGAGAACCAAACATCATCCGAAAAAAAGGAATTTTTGTTTACCAGGCAGGAGCTTTTCCCCAACTTAATCTACTGGGAAATACCGACAAGCCTGAACAATAGGACGTATTGGCAATGAATATTCAGAAAAGGTATATATTGATGGAAAGCTTACATCGCTCATTATTCACGTTTATGTTATTGGTATGGCTCAAAAAACAAACGATGGAGCCATTGGCGCAGATGTTTATTATTATTTTAAAGGCACCGATGAGGAAATTTTTGAGCAAATGAAATCAATTGCGATCCCCTGTGTCTTGGATATTGCAGGATATGGGAAAGAGTATTTCTTTAGCATGAATATGAAATGCCGGAAGAAGTAAGTATGAAATTTCTTTCGGGCGAAGGTGTCTGCTTTATCGATAAGAGTGAAGATGCCCTCAATATGCTTAGCATAGAAATGACTTGGCGAGTATGCTCTGAAAAATCTCACTAATTCTGGTGGCTGTAAGCTTACAATTACTTTTAACCCTAATTAGTTTTCCCGATTTCGAGTTTAATAAATATTGCATCGATTGGGAAAGGAAGGCTACTTGTTCGAAATAATGACAATTTCTGAATTACAGAAGAAAAGGATTAACTATTTGGAAATTAATTATTTTTTACCCTAAAAAATAAAAGCCACTATGATAAGCGGCTTTTGTGCCCAGAACAAGACTCGAACTTGCACAGCCAAAAACGGCCACAAGGCCCTCAACCTTGCGTGTCTACCAATTCCACCATCTGGGCTTAATTCTTATTTCTTTCCGGTTTTATCCAACGTTTTGGAAACCACAACGAAAGATTTCATTTTTTTAATGAGACTGCAAAACTATAAAATTTCTTTAATTTGAAACCGTTTTCAAAAAAAATGTTGCCCATTATCTTTTTTCATATTCTTCCTCATACTTTGTTTTAACTATTGTTCCGTTTTGTACTGTAAAATAATAACGTTCGGTTTTTTTTACTTTGGGTGTTACAATCGGGTCGAGGGTTAGTTTCCCCTGGCTTATTTCTGTACTTCCAAGTTTTTTTATTACCTCAAATACATAAATTTTCTCTCCATTTCCGTCAATAATTGTTTTAGGTTCTCCAAATTTTTGATTGGCAGCAGAAATTGGTTTCCCTTCGAATGATTTGTATAGTTGACGGTTTGTTCCGCAAGAAATGGTCGCGAAAAGTAATAGCAAAAGTATGAATCGTTGCATTATTAAAATTTTGTCGAAATGTAAACAGAAAAGATGAATCTTGCATGGTTTTAATCTATTTAACGAAATGCTTGTTGAAAACTAATGGTTTTATACAGAATAATTGTAATTACGCCCCTCCAATTATTTTCTATCTTTGCAGCGTGTTATAAAACATGTTCCATATCAAAATTAGTGCTGCAAAATGATTCAATTTTTCAAAACACAATGTAACAGTATCATCGCTGTTAGCTCCAAGCAAACCTTAAGTCAGGAAAATATAGAAAAATTAATTTGGCTTTTTTCAGAAGCTGAGTATCAACTTGAAACAGAACTCTCCGGCTGGTTTGTTGGGCCGCGAAAAGAGATGCTTACTCCGTGGAGTACCAATGCTGTGGAAATTACCCAAAACATGGGAATTGAAGGCATTATTCGCATGGAAGAATTTTTTGAAGTTGAAAATGAAAAAGCGGAATACGATCCGATGTTGCAACGGATGTATCACACCCTGACCCAGGAAATTTTTACAATAAATAAACAACCTGAGCCAATTGTTAACATTGAAGATATTGCAGCATACAACCAACAAGAAGGATTAGCCTTGAGTGAAAACGAAATAGGCTATCTGAAATCTGTTTCGGAGCAGATGGGGCGTCCGCTTACCGACAGCGAAGTTTATGGTTTCGCCCAGGTAAACTCGGAACATTGCAGGCATAAAATTTTTAACGGAACTTTTATTATTGATGGAAAAGAAATGGAATCTTCACTTTTCCAAATGATTAAAAAGACTTCACAAGAAAATCCAAATAAAATTGTTTCTGCATACAAGGATAATTGCTCGTTTGTTCAAGGCCCGGTAGTAGAGCAATTTGCCCCGGCAACACAGGACAAACCCGATTTCTTTGAAGTGAAAGACATTGAAACAGTACTTTCGTTAAAAGCTGAAACACATAATTTTCCTACAACAGTTGAACCTTTTAACGGAGCTGCAACCGGAACCGGTGGTGAAATTCGCGACAGAATTGGCGGAGGAAAAGGAAGTTTACCCATTGCCGGGACAGCAGTTTACATGACTTCCTATCCGAGAACTGAAGCACAACGCAGCTGGGAGCAGGCAACTGAAGAGAGAGACTGGTTGTATCAAACTCCCGAAGAAATTTTGATAAAAGCTTCAAACGGAGCCAGTGATTTTGGGAATAAATTTGGCCAGCCACTGATTAACGGTTCCTTGCTTACTTTTGAACATTTTGAACATTTCAAAAAGTATGGTTACGATAAAGTAATCATGCTCGCCGGAGGTATCGGTTTTGGAAACAAAAAAGATAGCCTGAAAGATGATCCGGGGATTGGCGATAAAGTAATTTTGCTTGGAGGCGACAATTACCGTATTGGAATGGGGGGAGGCGCAGTCTCGTCGGTAGCAACCGGAGAATTTGCCAATGCCATTGAATTAAATGCAGTGCAGCGTGCTAACCCGGAAATGCAGAAACGTGTTTACAACGCCATCCGTGCTTTGAGTGAAGCGGATGAAAATCCGGTTATTTCTATTCACGACCACGGGGCTGGCGGCCATTTAAACTGTCTTTCGGAATTGGTCGAAACTACGGGCGGGAAAATTGATACCGCGAAACTTCCTGTAGGCGACCCTACGCTTTCTCAAAAAGAAATTATTGGAAACGAATCGCAGGAACGCATGGGAATTGTAATGAAACCGGAAAGTGTGGAATTACTCAAGAAAATTGCAGAACGTGAACGCGCACCAATTTACGAAATAGGAGAAACTACAGGTGATATGCAGTTTACTTTTGAAAATTCAAAAACCGGAGAAAAACCTATCGACTGGCAACTGGCTTACATGTTTGGAAATCCACCCAAAACGGTTTTAGAAGACACAACCTTAATTCCCGAATTTGAAGAATTAGAATACGACAACGAAGAAATAAATAAACTGGTTGAAAGCGTAATTCAACTGGAATCGGTGGCTTGTAAAGACTGGTTAACCAACAAAGTTGACCGCTCGGTAACCGGGCGAATTGCAAAGCAGCAATGTGCCGGTGAATTACAACTTCCACTGAATAACCTGGGTGTAATCACGTTGGATTACCAGGGAAAAGCAGGAAGCGCAACGTCGTTAGGGCACGCACCCATTGCAGGTTTGGTTGATGCAGAAAAAGGCTCAGTCCTTTCGATTGCCGAAGCGCTGACAAATATTATTTGGGCGCCAATGCCTGATAAAATCTGTAGTGTATCTTTGAGTGCCAACTGGATGTGGCCGGCAAAGAACCCCGGGGAGAATGCCCGAATTTATAAAGCAGTTAAGGCAGCCAGCGATTTTGCCTGTGCTTTGGGTGTAAACATCCCAACCGGGAAAGACTCTATGTCGATGACGCAGAAATACAAAGACGATGTGGTTTATGCTCCGGGAACCGTTATTATTTCAGCCTCGGGCGAAGTGACTGATGTTCGCAAAGTGGTTGAGCCAGTTTTGGTGAATGACGAATCAAAAGAAATTTTATTTATCGACTTTTCATTTGCTGAACGTGCACTAGGAGGTAGTGCCTTTGCGCAATCAATAAACAAATTGGGAAAAACAGCTCCTGCTGTGAAAAGCCCTGAAAAATTTGTTGCTGCATTTAATACGGTTCAAAACCTAATTGAAGCGAATTTGATTTTAGCAGGCCACGATATTGGCTCCGGTGGCTTGATCACTACCTTGCTTGAAATGTGTTTTAGCAATAAAAAAGGAGGAATGAAAGTCGATCTTTCCGGAATTGGAGAAGAAGATTTGGCGAAGGTTCTGTTTTGTGAAAATCCCGGAATCGTAATTCAATGTGCCGATGCTGAGAAAGTAAAAGCTGAACTTTCAGGAAACGGTGTTGGTTTTGTTTCTCTTGGCCTCCCTGTTTCTTACCGAAAAATAAGGGTGAAAAACGGTGAGACAGAAGTTGATTTTGACATTGATTCTTTGCGCGATTTGTGGTTTAAAACATCGTATTTGCTCGACCGCAAACAAATGCAAAAAGATTTGGCTCTGGAACGTTTTAAAAACTATAAAAACTTCAATTTAGAATACGACTTTAAAGATTTTACCGGAAAAGCTGCGGATTTGGGAATTGACGTAAAACGCAGAAAATCATCGGGAATAAAAGCAGCAATTATCCGTGAAAAAGGAGTAAACGGAGATCGTGAGATGGCATATGCAATGTATCTTGCTGGTTTGGATGTGAAAGACGTTCATATGACGGATCTCATTGCAGGACGTGAAACACTGGAGGATATCAACATGATTGTTTTTGTTGGCGGATTCTCCAATTCTGATGTTTTAGGTTCGGCAAAAGGATGGGCCGGTGCTTTTAAATACAATGAAAAAGCACGAATTGCGCTGGAAAAATTCTACCTAAGAGAAGACACCTTAAGTTTGGGGGTTTGTAACGGTTGCCAGGTAATGGTTGAACTCGGGCTGGTTTACCCGGAACACAGCATCCAGCCAAAAATGTTGCACAACGAATCGCATAAATTTGAGTCGTCGTTTTTGAATGTAGATATTCTGGAAAACAATTCAGTGATGTTGAAAAATATGACCGGAATGAAACTGGGAATTTGGGTAGCTCACGGCGAAGGGAAATTCTATTTGCCATTTAACGAGCAACAATACAATATTCCCGTGAAATACAGTCGCGATGCATATCCTGCCAATCCGAATGGTTCGCATTATTCAGCAGCTTCACTTTGTTCCGATGATGGCCGCCATCTGGTAATGATGCCTCACCTGGAAAGGGCATTTGCTCCGTGGCTTTGGGCAAATTATCCGGCGGACAGAAAAAATGATGAGGTTGCTCCGTGGATTCAGGCATTTGTGAATGCCCGGAATTGGATTTCTGAGAAAAAGAAATAAATTCATCAATAATTTAGAATGGAAAACCGCTTAAAGGCGGTTTTTTTTATTGCTCTGTTTGTTTGAGGTGTAAGTTCTAATCGTGTAGAGTTATAGTCATTACTGTTTTAGCCTGCCCCATAATATTTACAGTATTTCCTTTTAGTTCGGTTTTTAACTCGCCTGTTCGCTTTGAAATTTGTTTTGATTTGAACTTTGTTAGATTCGTTTTTAAATGCCAAAAAGGAACAAGGATACAATTGGCTGCACCTGTAACCGGATCTTCTGTAATTCCTGATTCAGGGTCGCAAAAAATTCTTGTAACGAAATCATAGTCAGGATTATCACTTTTTGCAGTTACTGCAATTAAAATTCCATATTTACCATGCCTGAGTTTTGAGAAATCAGGAGCTGCCTTTTCCAGTTCTTTTTCTGAATTAACTAAAGCAACAAGCCAATTATTTTCACTTCTGTAAACTTCAGAAATATTTATTCCAAGAATTTCATTTAATTCTTTATGAACAGGAATATTGCAAATTGAATAAACCGGAAAGTTCATCTTTATCCAAGAATCATAAATCGATATTTTTAAATCAGTTTCCCTGGCTTTAAAAATAAATTCCTCGTGTTTTCCAATTATTCCTGTTTCATATAAAATATGTGCGCTTGCAATGTTGCATGTCCACACAGTGGAACTTCCATTGTGGGGGTAAAATAACGTATATTAAAAATTGCATCTTTACATTCAACAAAAGCCGTTTCTGACAGATTCATCTCCAATGCGATATTTTGCATTATTTCAGTTTTGGGAAATGAATCTACAATACAAAACTCCAGCTGGGTTTCCTTTAAATCTTTCAGTTGTAAATGAATCAACCTGATACAGTTTCATATTCTTCCTGATTATTTGAGAATTATCCGTTTACAACCATTCTTTCAGCTAATTGCTCTGCGGCTTCTTTCCCTTTTAGCTCTTCTACAATTTTTAATGCAAATTGAATAGCAACGCCGGCTCCTTTTCCTGTAATGATATTTTGATCCTTTTCTGTTGCGGCACTGGTAACTATTGCTCCTTCCAGGTACTTCTCAAAACCAGGGAAGCAAGTGGCCTTTTTGCCTTTTAATAGCCCCATCTGTCCAAAAACCAGAGGAGCTGCACAGATAGCGCCCAAAGACTTGCCATTTTTGTTAAAATCAAGAATCTGTTTTTTTAATCCAGTGTGTTTATCTAAGTTGGATGCTCCCGGCATTCCTCCGGGTAAAACAATCATATCGATAGTGGAGTAATCAATATTTTCAAATAATTCATCTGCAAGTACTGTTATTTTGTGGGAACCCGTTACTTCTGTTTGCTTGCTTATCGAAACGGTAAGAACGTCTATTTCTGCTCTTCTTAAAACATCAATAATGCTGATCGCTTCTATTTCCTCAAAACCTTCTGCCAGGTGTACTGCAATTCTATTCATAACAAATTCAATTTAATTATATGTGCATGATGGGATAAAATAAAAAAAGATTCCTGAAACCAGAAATCTTTTCTTATATAAGTTATTGAATCTACTAATTATCTGAATACTCATGCAACGATTTCTCAAGTTTTTTACGTGTAAAGAAAATGCGACTTTTTACAGTGCCTAAAGGTAATTCAAGTTTTTCTGCAATTTCTTTGTATTTGTACCCATCCAGAAACATTGTAAATGGCACTTTATACTCATCTTCCAAAGCATTTATACTTTTATGGATTTCTTTGGAGCTATAAAATGAGTCTGGTGCCGGATAAACTTTATCTTTTGAGAACATCAGGTGAAAATCATTATTTGAACCATCGAACGTGTTTTTTGTTTTAACGTTTCTGCGGTAATCATTAATGAACGTATTTTTCATGATGGTATATATCCACGCTTTGAAATTTGTGTTCTGTGTAAACTTATCGCGATATGTTAATGCTTTCAAGAAAGTCTCTTGTAACAGGTCATCTGCTCTTTCAGAGTCTGAAGTTAAACTTAGTGCATAGTAATGCAATTTGTCTCTTAATCCGAGTAATGCGTTATTAAATTGAACTTGAGTCATGGCGTGTTATTTTTAATTTGTCTAAACAAATATATGTTGAGAAAAGCATTTAAAAAAAGTTTTTCAGGTCTTTTGTTAGTTGATTTTTTCTATGCTTTATAAAGAATATTTATGCTGTGATGAACAAAATCGTTTTTGTATTGTTTGGTGCTCTCTAATTTGTTCTGTTTGAGTTTTATAAGTAAAGGTGAAACAGGGTCGGCACTTTTCTTCTTCCATAAATTTACAGATGATAAACAGTGAAAATGGAATGAATCAGGGAGAGTGCTTTGTTGGGAAATTCGCAATTTAGATGGTTTTTCTTTACTCATAATAGTTGTTTTATTTATGTGGTAAACTTTAATTGATTGGAATATTTGATTTCAATCAATTTTACTCGAAAATGATGCCAATGTGACTTTTATTTGGCAGACGAGGGAAAGGGGTGATTTTTAGTGTTTTTATGTGAAGAGAGAATTTGTGAGTAATGTGTTTCTGTGGAATATTATCTCATTTGTGTGGATTTTTTTGCATTTGGACATGTGGTGCTTCTCTTTTTTATGAGTTGTGCGAATTAGAATGTTTTCATTTTGGATTTGTATATTTGCCACTCATAATTTCATCAAATTAATAATTTTTAAACAAATGAAAAGTAGAAATGTAAAGCAACAACCGCAAAACATTTTAACTTTTAAAAGGTGGGGAAGAAAGAATTACTCTGCATTTCAAACAATGCACAGAGTGGTTAAAATTTCCGTATTGTCAACAATTTATTTTGTTTCCACACCTTCTGTTTCTATCGCTACTGAGATGGAGCCAGATACTACAAAAGTTAAAATGCAGTACGATCTTGATGAGATCGAGGTTAGCGCTCAAAGAGCACCGGCGTTATATTCGCAGGTGGCACGGGTTATTTCCGTGATGGAGAGTAAAGAAATTGAGGCTGCTCCTGTTGGAAGTGTTCAGGACCTGCTGGAGTACATTGCCGGAGTGGATGTAAGGCAGCGTGGAACTGAAGGAGTTCAGGCGGATATTAGTATTCGCGGCGGTTCTTTTGACCAAATGCTAATCCTCTTAAATGGAATAAATATCACCGACCCTCAAACCGGACATCACAATTTAAATTTACCGGTTAGTTTACATCAAATCCAACGAATTGAAGTTCTGGAAGGGCCTGCAGCAAGAGTGTACGGGCCAAATGCTTTTTCAGGAGCAATAAATATTGTCACGAAAAAGCCTGGTTCGAATGAATTGTCAGTGGCTGCCTCCGGCGGAAGCTTTGGTTATTTTGATGGCAATATTTCGGGTAGTTTTGCTACTGGCGGAGTGAAGCATTTACTTGCTGTAAACAGGAAACGCTCCGACGGCTACATTGGAAACACTGATTTTGGAATGTCTGATATATATTATAGCAATGGGCTGGAAAATGAAAACGGGAATTTTTCTTTTCAATTTGGACTCGCCGGAAAAGACTTTGGTTCCAATGGTTTTTATACGCCTAAGTATCCGGACCAGTACGAGGAGACAAAAACATTATTTACATCTGCTAAATGGGAATCTAAGTCGAAACTGCATTTTACCCCTAATGTATACTGGCGGAGGCACCGCGACCGTTTTGACCTGTTTAGATACGATGACAGTAATCAGAAGAATTATCATCGCACCGATGTTGTTGGTGCCGGTATTAATTCGTGGTTACAATGGAGCCTGGGGAAAACTGCTTACGGGATAGAGTTCCGCTCTGAAAATATACTTAGTAATAATCTTGGAGAAGATAAGCAGGATACAACTTTTGTGTCTGGGAAAGAAGATTTTTACACAAAATCAAAATCCAGAGATACGTATTCTTTCTTTCTTGAGCATACATGGTTTCATAATCGTTGGATGCTAAGCGGAGGTTTTATGAGCAATTACATCTCTGATAGTGGGCTTGGGATAAATATTTTTCCGGGGATTGAAGTGGCCTATGACTTTATGCCTGGAGTAAAAGCTTTTCTGTCATACAATACTTCTTTGCGTATGCCCACTTTTACCGATTTATATTATTCTGGTCCAACCCAGGTTGGGAACGCGGATCTGGAGCCGGAAAAATCGGCAACGATTGAGGGAGGCATTAAGCTGGGCAATGATGTTATGAGTGGTAATGCTGTTGTTTTTTACCGTGAAGGAAAAGATATTATTGACTGGGTTAAAATTACAGAAGAAGATGAAGTATGGCAGTCTCAGAATTTAGCACAGATAAATAGCTTTGGTGCCGAAGTTCAGTTTCAGGTTCGTTTAAATAAATGGTTGGGAAAACATTTTCCGGAAAAATTAAGCATAAGCTATTTAAATAATAATTTAACAAAAAAAGATAACGACTTTATTTCAAACTATGTTTTGGATAATTTGAAGAATAAGTTAGTAGTTGGTATAAATCAGAAAGTTATAAAGAATGCTAGTCTGGACTTAAAACTGGTTTATCAGGACAGAGGTGGAACATATACCTTATTTGAAAATGGAAGTTCTGGAGAGGAAACTGCTTATAGCCCATTCTGGTTAACAGACGCAAAAATTCGCTATTTGCATAAGAACCTTATTCTTTTTGCGTCTGTGAATAATCTGTTTGATGTAACTTATAATGATATCGGTAACCTGGTTCAGCCGGGAAGGTGGTTTAAAGCCGGATTGGCCTACAATTTTAACTTTAAATAACAGGTTATTTTTCAGAATATGCAAAAATTGTATCTTCGCCAAAAAAATAAGTCATGTTAAAAGGAATATTAGCAATTTCAGGACAATCGGGGCTATTTAAAATGGTAGCCGAGTCAAAAAACAATATCATTGTCGAATCGCTTGACGATCAAAAACGAATACCTGTCTACTCAACTTCAAAAGTTTCAGCGTTGGAGGATATCGCTATTTATACCGAAAGTGGTGATGTGCCTTTGAAAGAAGTGTTCAAAATCATATGTGAAAAAGAAGATGGAGGCCAGGCAATTAGCCATAAATCATCGGCAAATGAGCTGAAGACTTATTTTGGCGAAGTGGTGCCTGAGTTTGATCGCGACAGGGTATACGTTTCTGATATAAAAAAAGTATTGATGTGGTATAATGTTCTCCAGGAAAAAGAAATGTTGGATTTTACTGAGGATGAGGTAGAGGGCGAAAAAGGAGAAGAAACAAATACCGAAGATGTATTAGAATAGTTTATAATTGTTCATCGATTTTACATCGTTATACGATTTGTTTTTATTTAATAATAACTCAAAAAGTTTTACAGTGGCAAGTGCATCGCCATCAGCGCGGTGCCTGCCATTTATTTTTATCCCCAAATCGTTGCATAATTTCCCCAGAGAGTAGGAGTCGTGCCCCGGAAGCAACTTTCTTGCCAATTTGACTGTACATAATGTTTTGCAATTATAATTATACCCCAGTCTGCTAAATTCTTCTTTAATAAATTTATAATCAAATTGTACATTATGTGCAACAAAAGTTCTGCCCGATGTCATTTCCACAATCTTTTTAGCAATTTCAAAAAAGCGAGGAGCTCCTTTTACCATTTTATTGTCTATGCCTGTTAATTCTGTAATAAACAGTGGAATATCCATTTCCGGATAGATGAGGGAATGGAAAGAATTTGTTATGGTTGAGCCATTGTGCTGATAAATAGCAATTTCTGTTATTTTTCCATATTTGTAGCTATTCCCCGTAGTTTCTATATCGATTATTGCAAACAAAATTTAATTATTTATGTATTATAACTCGTAAATGTTTAAATTTGTTAAAAAAATGAACCAAAAATACAGTTTATTTTTATATGAATCATCGTTTGTTAATTTAATGAAAAATGGAATGCTTTTTGTCATTGACGAAGTCAACAAAATAACAAAATTATGAAAAAAACAATTTTCCTTTTATTCGTATTGCTAACAACATTTATAATTTCCAATGCACAAAATTCAGATAGAAAATGGGCAATTGGCCTTGGGCCGGGAGCTGATTTTAATCTGGATCACGAGGAAAAAAATTCAATGATTGATTTTTATGTTAGTCATTATCTAAGTCCTTCTTTTGATATTATGTTAGAACCCCGACTGTCTTTTTATGGAGATAACTACTTCTCAAATAAGGTTATCGGTGATAACGAAAGTTATTTTGGTGATGGCGTTGATATTTTTAATCCGCTGTTAAATCTGCGTTACAAGTTTAGCAATGGTTATATTTTTAAGGAAAATAGTTTTATCCAACCTTATTTAATTGGAGGTGTTGGATATATGTGGTATTGGCAAGAAAGTGGATTTAATTTTGATCTGGGAGCAGGAGTTAAAGTTCCTATTACGCCCAATACTTCGCTTTTTGTTGCAACTTCTTATGTTAAAGGAATTGAAACGGGAAGTGGCTCAGATACTCATTCCGAAGATCATATACAGCTTACAGGGATTATCGAATTTGCATTAGGGAAAGCTAAAGATTCGGATGGCGACGGAGTCCCTGACAAAAAGGATGAATGTCCTGACACTCCTGCTGGAGTTTCTGTAGATAAAAATGGGTGTCCGCTGGATCGTGACGGCGACGGAGTTCCTGATTACAAAGATGATTGCCCGGATGAGCCTGGTTCTCCCGCGTTTAATGGTTGTCCCGATCGTGATGGCGACGGTATTCCTGATTATAAAGATGATTGTCCGGATGTCCCGGGATTACTGAAATTTAATGGTTGCCCTGATACTGATGAAGATGGGGTGCCTGATCCAAAAGATAAGTGTCCTGATACTCCTAAAGGTTGTCCTGTAGATGAAAATGGATGTCCTCTGGATTCTGACGGAGATGGTGTAATTGATTGCGAGGATAGATGTCCTACAGAAGCAGGTTCTGTTGATAATGACGGTTGCCCCGATTGGCAAACATTACATATCCCGAATGTCTATTTTGATTTTGATAAATCAACACTTAGACCTGAAGGAAAAAAAGAACTTGATAAGCTGGCTGATCAGTTGCTTGGAAGTAAGGAGTATGTTGTTGAAGTAGGAGGTCATACTGATAATATAGGTACTGAAGCATACAATATGAAACTTTCAGAAAAACGTGCGCAGACAGTAGTTAAATATTTATTAACGAAAGGTGTTAACAATGCTTATGTAAGTTCAGAGAATTATGGAGAGGATAACCCGGCAGTTAAAAATGATTCTCGTAAGAATCGGCAGTTGAACCGTAGGGTAGAGTTTGAGGTTGTTAAGGTAAGAAAATAGTAATTTGATAATTACAAAGAAAGCGAAGCCTTGTCGAAAGACAGGGCTTTGCATTGTAGTTAACAATTAAAAAATATTGTAAAATTTGTGTGTGTGTGGCTAATGATTTTTTTCAGCAAAATAGGCTTCTTTGCCAGATGAAAATTAATTCATAAATTGCCATTAAGATTAAATATGTATATTAAATTTCGAAGATTATGAAAAAATTTACTTTTCTGTTTTTAGCATTGTTTTTATTACTTGGTACAGCGATAGCCCAGAATGCTGATAAAAAATGGGCTATTGGTTTGGGCCCCGGTATTTATGATAATATGGGGGAAGATCAAATTGGTGTTATGTCTGAATTGTACTTGAGTCGTTATCTGAGCCCATCATTCGATCTTATGTTAAAAAACGAACTGGGATTTAATAGTGGTGTTGATTTTGGAAATCAATCATTGGATTTAAGATTCAAGTTTTTCAATGGCCATATAATTTCAGAAACAAGTAAAATCCAACCCTATTTATATGGTGGTGTGGGCTATTTGTGGGATAATGGTTCCGATGGTGTAAACTTCAACGGAGGTGTTGGTACTAAATTGGCAATTAGCCCTAATACTTCATTGTTCCTGGAAGCTGGGTATATCAGTGCTATCGATGGCACAAGAACTGTTAATAGTGTTCCTACAACAGTAAATGATGATATGTTCAAAGTTGCAGGTATAATTGAATTTGCTTTTGGTCGTAAGGATTCTGATGGTGATGGTGTTCGTGATGGAAAAGATGAATGTCCGAATACTCCGGCAGGGGTACAGGTTGACGAAAAAGGTTGTCCGCTCGATCGCGATGGTGATGGTGTTCCTGATTACAAGGATGATTGCCCGGATGAAGCTGGTTCTCCTGCTTTGAATGGTTGTCCGGATAAAGATGGTGACGGGATTGCAGACAAAGATGATGATTGCCCGGATGTTGCCGGATTAGCTAAATTTAATGGCTGTCCTGATACTGATGAGGATGGAGTTCCGGATCCAAAAGATAAATGCCCGGATACTCCAAAAGGTTGTCCGGTAGATGCTGATGGATGTCCACTAGATTCAGATGGTGACGGTGTAATTGACTGTCAGGACAGGTGTCCTACCGTAGCAGGTTCTGTTGATAATGAAGGTTGCCCGGATTGGGAAACACTACAAATTCCAAATATTCTATTTGATTTCGATAAAGCAACATTAAAACCAGAAGGAAAAGCTGAATTAGATAAGCTGGCTGGTAAATTAATGGGAAGTAAAGAATATGAAATTGAAATAGCTGGATACACTGATAATATTGGTACGGAACAGTACAATCTGAAACTTTCAGAAAAACGTGCCCAGGCAGTTGTTAAATACTTGCTTACAAAAGGTGTAAATAATGCTTATGTAAGTTCTGAGTATTATGGTGAAAGTAACCCGGCTGTTAAAAACAATTCTCGTAAAAACCGTCAGTTAAACCGTAGGGTTGAATTCGAGGTTGCAAAAGTTCGCAAATAAATAAATTATTAGGTGAATAGAATTAAGCCTTGCCATTTGGCAGGGCTTTTTTATTTCACTCATTTACTAAAATGTTATCTTTGTCGCTCCAAAAATATTTCTAAAATGAATATCGAAGCATTAATCCATAAAGCAACAAGTAAAGCATTAAATGAATTGTACGGCTTTAATCCCGGTGAAAAGCAGATTCAACTGCAAAATACACGTAAGGATTTTGAAGGGGATATAACACTTGTCGTTTTTCCGTTTTTAAAATTTTCGAAAAAATCACCGGAAAAGACAGGAGAGGAAATTGGTGAATACTTGAAAAATAACATTGAAATTGTTGAAGGTTTTAATGTTATCAAAGGCTTTTTAAATTTGGTTATTGGAAAGAGTTATTGGATCGATGTTTTGCTTGGAGCTTATCGTACCGAGAAATTTGGAATGGTGAGTGAAAGTGATGATTCCAAATTGGTAATGGTTGAATATTCATCGCCAAATACAAATAAGCCTTTACACTTGGGCCATATTCGAAATAATCTCTTGGGTTATTCTATTTCAGAAATATTAAAAGCCAATGGGAATAAGGTTGTAAAAACCAATATTGTAAACGACCGGGGGATTCATATTTGCAAATCGATGTATGCATGGAAACAATGGGGGGATGGAAAAACACCAGGAGATAGTGGAGTAAAAGGAGATCATTTGGTTGGGGATTATTACGTAGAATTTGACAAACACTATAAAGCAGAAATTGCTGAGTTAATGGAAACGGGAATGTCGAAAGAAGAGGCGGAAAATCAGGCGCCTTCTATTCAGGCAGCTCGGGAATTACTTCGTAAGTGGGAAGCGCGTGATGAGGAAACGGTTCAGTTATGGAAAACAATGAACGGTTGGGTGTATGATGGCTTTGATATTACGTATAAAAACCTCGGCGTTGATTTTGACAAAATTTATTATGAATCTGAAACCTACCTCGTAGGGAAAGAAGAGGTGATGAGAGGGGAGAAGGAAGGTGTATTCTTTCGAAAAGAAGATGGTTCTGTATGGGCTGATTTAACAGGTGACGGACTGGATCAGAAAATTCTGTTACGTAGTGATGGAACTTCGGTATATATGACTCAGGACATTGGCACTGCAAAAATGAGATTTTCTGATTTCTCTATTGACAAAATGGTTTACGTTGTAGGGAATGAGCAGAATTATCATTTCCAGGTATTGGCCATATTACTTGATAAACTTGGGTTTAGCTGGGGTAAGAGTTTGTATCATTTTTCTTATGGAATGGTGGAATTGCCATCGGGTAAAATGAAATCGAGGGAAGGAACTGTTGTTGATGCGGACGATTTAATTGAAGATATGGTGGACGTGGCAAGAAAAATGTCAGTCGATCTGGGAAAGCTGGATAACCTGTCAAAAGAAGAGGCAGAACGTACATATCGCATGATAGCCTTAGGAGCTTTAAAGTATTTTATTTTAAAGGTAGATCCTAAGAAAAATATGCTTTTTAATCCTGAAGAATCGATAGATTTTAATGGAAATACTGGTCCGTTTATTCAATATACTTATGCTCGTATCCGTTCGGTGCTGCGTAAAGCAGAAGAGATGAATCTGGATCTAAATAGTAATATTGAGACTGATTCTCTTTCTTTTAAAGAAAAGGAGTTGCTGAAAAGAATTTCTTTATTTCCTGTAGCTGTAAAAGAAGCTGGCGAGAATTACAGCCCTGCGATCATTGCAAATTATTGTTATGAGTTGGTGAAAGAATATAACCAGTTTTATCACGATCATTCCATACTGGCTGAACCGAATGAACAAGTTCGGAATTTCCGTCTTATTCTTTCCGCCACAGTTAGTAACATAATAAAAAATGGAATGAATTTACTAGGGATTTTGATGCCTGAACGCATGTGAAAAATTAGAATAATTATAAAAAAAGGAGGCAGGGTTGGCCTCCTTTATTCCTTTTTCTGGTGTAATCTTCATAGATTACCAATGAAATTGATTTAACGGTTAAGGGGAATCAGCGTCCGTCCTTCTATTATAATATTCTAGAAATAGATAAAAGGTAATCCCTAATAACTAAAAAACGACATTCTTGTCTTTATTTGGATTGATTGTAAATAAGAATTATTTCGTTAATAAAGAGGGTGTTGTCTGTGTATTTTTGTTCCATTTTGGAGAAGGTATTTACTATGGAGTTAATGGATGAAGCCCTGCAATTCTATTGCAGTTACTTTTCGTTTCTATATTTAGAGTTTTAGTACAGAGATTTGAGTCATGAAAAATTCACTCATATTTTTCCTTCTCAATACTCTTTACTCATATCTTCTTCATTCATTCAGTAGGGCATAGTGATTTATTATCTGGGAAATGGCTAAGGTTTAAAAATGAAGTCCTAAAAACATCAAGTTATGGTTTGCAGACGCTATAAAACACAAATGGGAACTACTCTTTGACGAATAGCTCCCATTCACTTGAGGTAACCGAAGTTTCCTCTCATGCCAGATTACGGTTATTGTGACCGGCTTTTTTCTCTTCATTCGAATTGATTCAAGCCCTTTACCTTGCAGTTCTGCTTTCTACGGCAGGAACATTCGGGTATTCCGTTCGGCATTCCGGATTGCCTTCCTGGACGAAGTGTCTTTCAGCTTACTTTTCAATTTCCTTGCGGATTTTGTTTTTCAACCAGCTTTTCAGGGTTTACCCTGTGAGCTGTGCAGTTTGATATTTCTGACCGAAATCAGTTTATCTCCTGCCTGAAGACTCAATCTTTAAAAGAACGTCTGGTGCTCTTCCGATAATTGACTGAACCTGATTTCCAGACTTTCAAGTTCAAACTTCGGCTCCTTCTGTGTGCCATCCCGAAGGTTGGGGTGAAAGGATCTGGTTTCAACTAAGAAACTTTTTCCGTTTCCGCACATCCGGAGCTGTCTTTTATCGCTCATCTGATAAATCAAATTTACAACAATTAATATATTGAAGTCAAGAGTTTTAGGCGTCTTTATATTCACTTTGTATTAACTGCAGTTATTAACAATTGTTGAAAAACATTGAGCGACTCCGTTGTATCTGGCTTTTTACGAATATTAGATCTGCTACTTATCCTTTTCGAGTTACAGCATAATTTATTTCACCCATACCCATTGGAAGTTAATACTTTCGTTCTTGTATGGAAGAATATCCATTTGAATTTCGTAAAAGCCGTTTTCCGGGAAATTTATTTTTCCTAAGCGATGAGAAGTATATGCATCGATAACCCAATTGGAGTTTGGTTCCCCAACTGTTTTGCCTGTTTGAGTTGCTTCGTGTATAAGTTCTTTATTCGCCGCTTTAAAAACAATCTGGTTTTTTCTTTGGTTATTCTGAAAGCTGTATGAAACATCAATGTTTTTTTCTCCCGGCTGATCGATATACACTTTCCATCTGAATGTTTGTTTTTTGTTTACAACAGTATGCTCTGGTATTGTGCCTCCTCTACTTATAGGCTGAGTAACTAAATTTGTTTCTTTGGTAAGCTGGTTTCCAGGAGTTAGAGAATAGCCTCCATCAACGGTTTTAGCTGCTAAACCTTGTTCAACAAGCGGCTGTTCATTATATTTCACTACTATCACAGAAACATAAGGATCGGGCTGTAAAGGCGGCAATTGGATTTTTGTAAAAGCTCCGGAAAATGAAAAATGAATTGGGGATTTTTGTTTGTCGGCAAGAAGGTAAACCGATGAAGGCTTTGTTTTTACTCCAGTGAGATAGAGTTCTTTATTTAATGGCCAGTTAAAAACATGCAGATAAAGTTTCGTGCCTGTTTGTGTCTTTTTGCAGGTAATTTTTCCCCAGTCGTGCAAATTATTGTTCAAGTCGAAAGCTTCAGCTCCATAAATAGATTCACCATTTATTTCCAGCCATTTCCCCATTTCAAGCATGCGTTGTTGTATTTCATACGGTACATCTCCATTTGCACGAGGGCCAATATTTAACATGAAATTTCCATTCAGGCTTACATTATTTATAAGCGACCTTAAAAGAGTTGAAGTTGATTTCCATTGCGTATCCGAGGAATGAAATCCCCATGAATGGGCAACTGTTGCCGGTGACTGCCAGGGAAAATCCTCCTTTTTGTTCCCCAGTTCATTGTCGCCCAAAGTTTTGAAATCAATATCCGGATCTTCTTCCATGGAAAGTCCCAGCCGGGAATTCACCAGACAATTGGGCTGCAGTTCACGAATTAAATCTTTTAGTTGCAATAATTGCTTTTTTGATACAATGGATTGAGAATGATTGATCCACATATCAAACCATATCATACTTATTTCACCATAATTGGTGAGCAATTCACGCATTTGAGGAATTACTTTTTCTTGCCAGTACTGGTCATAATCTTCCGGCGTAATACCATAAACTTCTTTGGAATGATCCCATCCGTATTTATGTTCCCAATCTACCCAATGAGAATAATACAGACATAACTTTATTCCATGTTTCTTGCAAGCATCAGCCATTTCTTTAATAATGTCCCGCTTCGGGGTGGTATGGTCGCCCAAATCGTATGTGCCAATCTTGCTGTCCCACAAAGCAAACCCATCATGATGTTTGGCTGTGATGGTTATGTATTTCATTCCCGACTTTTTAGCCAGAATTACCCATTCTTCCGGATTTATTTTATCCCAGTCAAAACGATCTAGCAAAGTCAAATATTCATCTTTTTCAATTTGGTTACGGTAAAAAATCCATTCAGCATAATCATTATTGTTTCGAATTTTTTCACCTTTCCAATAACCTTCTGCTCCACTGTAAATTCCCCAGTGAATGAACATGCCGAAACGTGCATCTGTAAACCATTTTGCCCGTTCGTTGGTCTGGGCCTGTCCAAATCCTGAAAAACAGATAGGAAGTAGTAGAATTAACAATGACAATTGCTTCATGGTATTTAGTTGGATTTTATTTGTTGAAAATATTAGGAAAGCCTTCCCTTGAAATCTTCGTAATGAAATTCTCTGACAATTTTTAGTTCATCGTCTTCAGTCCAGATGGCAATGGCCGGGTGATTCACTCCATTAAACATGGTTGTTTTTACCATTGTATAATGAATCATATCCAGAAAAATAATCTGTTCGCCAATTTGGAGTTCATGCCCAAAATCATAAGCTTCCATAAAATCGCCAGCCAAACAGCTCACTCCTCCTAAACGGTACAAATGTTCACTTTTTTCATCCGGATCATTAGCACCTGTTATTCTTGGCCGATAAGGCATTTCAAGTGTGTCGGGCATGTGGGCAGTAAATGAAACATCAAGAATAGCCGTTTTTATTCCTTTGTGCTTCACAATATCCACCACTTTCGAAACCAAAAACCCGGTATCCCAGGCAATGGCACTTCCCGGTTCCAAAACGACTTTTACATCGTATTTTTTTCTGAAATTCTGAAGCAACTGAATTAAATGGCTGTGGTTGTAGCCTTCTCGCGTCATTAAATGGCCACCACCCATGTTTACCCATTTTACCTGATGCAGGTATTTTCCAAACTTTGTTTCCAGATTTTGAAGTACTTTTTCCAAACTGTAGGAATCAGATTCGCACAAAACATGAAAATGAATTCCTTCAATGCCAGCCGGAAGTTCATCCGGAAATTCCTCGCTTCCAACTCCCAAACGCGAACCGGCAGCGCTAGGGTTATACAAGTCAGTTTCTACATCGGAATATTCAGGATTTACCCTTATTCCGCAGGAAACAGGATGATCGGTTCTCTGTGTTTCTGAATAATATTTATTGAATTGATTAAAAGAATTAAAAACGATATGTTTCGTATATTTCATCAACTCTGGGAACTCGCTTTCAAAATAAACGGGAGAATAAACATGTGCGCGTGTTTTCATTTCTTCAAAACAAAGCCGGGCTTCGTTAAGTGAACTGGCAGTAGCTCCGCTTAAATATTCACGAACCATGGGAAAAGCGCTCCACATGGCAAAACCTTTAAACGCCAGAATAATCTCAATTCCAGCTTCATTCTGAACTCGATTTATTAGTTGCAAATTTTGCCGGAGAAGCTTTTCATCCAACACAAATGCCGGGGATGGAATTTTTGAATAGTCCAATGTAATAAATTTAAAGAAAGAGAGCCTCGTAAAAAACGAAGCTCCCGAATATGAATAAATTAAACTTCCAGGTCAATATTAAATTCTTCGTTCCAGGGCAGGCCATGTGTCCCAATTTCTGCCATGAACGGATCCGGATCGAATTCCTCTACATTAAACACGCCGGCTCCACTCCACTTTCCGGTGAGTACCATTTTTGCGCCCAGCATGGCAGGAACTCCTGTTGTATAAGAAACGCCCTGCGTTCCGGTTTCCTGGTAAGCGACCTGATGACTGGCATTGTTCCAAACATAATAAGTTTGTTCTTTGCCATCTTTAAGCCCTTTTATGCGGCAACCAATTGACGTTTCACCCGTATAATTTTCACCTAAATCTCCCGGGTTTGGAAGAACAGCTTTTAGGAACTCCAGCGGAATAATATCAACGCCTTTATATTTAACAGGATCGATTCTTGACATTCCAATGTTCTGAATTACACGAAGGTGTGTTAAATATTCATCGCCAAAAGTCATCCAGAAACGTGCTTGTTTTATGGTTGGGAAGTTTTTCACCAGCGATTCCAATTCTTCATGATAAAGCACATACGAATTACGTGCCCCGATATTGGGATAATTAAGCGCTTTCTTGATTTCGAAAGGTTTGGTTTCAACCCATTTCCCATCTTTCCAGTAACGCCCGTTTTGGGTTATTTCGCGAATATTAATTTCAGGATTAAAATTGGTTGCAAAAGCTTTTCCATGGTCGCCACCGTTGCAGTCAACAATATCTAAATAATGAATTTCATCAAAATGATGTTTTGCTGCGTACGCTGTGTAAATACTTGTAACACCGGGATCGAAACCACAGCCCAGAACAGCCATAATTCCTTTTTCTTTGAAGCGATCCTGGTAAGCCCACTGCCAGCTATATTCAAATTTTGCTTCGTCTTTAGGTTCGTAATTGGCGGTATCCATGTAATTCACACCAGTTTCCAAACAGGCATCCATAATTGGGAGATCCTGATACGGGAGCGCAACATTGATTACCAACTCTGGGTTGAAGTTATTTATTAAGGCAACAACTTCCGGAACATTGTCGGCATCAACCTGAGCCGTTTGAATTCTTCCTTTACCAACTTCTTTGGCAATTACATCACATTTTGATTTTGTACGACTGGCCAGCAAAATTTCAGAAAAAACATCCGGGTTATCAGCACATTTACTTGCAACTACCCGGCCAACTCCACCGGCACCAATTATTAAAACTCTACTCATTTTCAATCGTTTATTTACGGGGGGATGTCCCCATCTTCATTTCAAATTGTTTAAAATACATAAAAAATATACGTAACAAATTAAATACTTTTTAAGAATAAACATCATCCATTTTTAAACTTTTATATAGAACGATCAACATTTTATTCTTTTTCCAGTTTTATATAAAAATTCTAATATTCATGAGTATAAATGATATCATAAAAAATCGTCGGGCAACACCGCCCCGGTTTATGTCGAAAGAAGCAATTTCGGAGGAGATAGTTAATCAATTGCTTGAAAATGCCAACTGGGCACCTAATCATAAACAGACGGAACCCTGGAGGTTTAAAGTTTATTCGGGAGCAGCAAAAGAAAAATTGGCTGATGATATTTTTCTCCGACTGGAAGGAAAAATGAAAGAGGGAGCAAGCGTAAATATGCAGAAAGCTGAAAAACTACGAGAGAGTATAAAACGTGTTCCTGTGGTAATTTTAGTTACTATGCAGCGCGATGAAGCTCAACGAATTCCTGAATGGGAAGAAGTAGCTGCTGTATCAATGGCTGTGCAAAATATGTGGCTCACAGCAACCGAAATGGGGCTTGGCGCTTTCTGGGCGACGCCTTATTTTATATCTTTGCTTCACGACATTTTGGACGTTGAGAATGGGCAGTTGCCCATGGGATTCTTTTATGTAGGGAAAGTGGCAATGGATTATCCTTCTCCCGGACGCGGCTCCATCGATTCCAAAGTGGAATGGAAATAAAACCTAAATCAGCAAAATGAAAAAAACAATCCGGCTTACCTTGTGTTTACTGAGCTCCCTCCTTATTACTTTTACAATAAAAGCACAATCAGAATTAAGTTCTGAAAAATACCATATCCATCGTTCGGCATTGAAAAATTCGTTTCTGAAGTTTACGAATGAAAAAAGCGGGCGTGTTGTGTTTTTGGGAGGTTCAATTACGCATAATCCGGGTTGGCGGGATTCTGTTTGCCATTATCTCACACAAAAATTTCCCGATACAGAATTTGATTTTATCAATGCCGGAATTCCTTCGATGGGCTCTACTCCTGCGGCTTTTAGGTTTGAACGCGATGTTTTGAAAAATGGCCCGGTAGATTTACTCTTTGAGGAAGCTTCAGTGAATGACGATACCAATCGTCGGAAACCTGCGGAAATCACACGTGGCATGGAAGGAATTGTCCGACATGCATTAAGGGCAAATCCCGCCTGCGATATTGTTTTTATGTATTTTGTTGATCCCGGGAAAATGGAAGACTACCGGGCCGGAGAAATTCCCGAAGAAATCCAATTGCAGGATGCTGTTGCGAAATATTATGACATTTCAGCAATCAACCTGGCAAAGGAAGTTACGGAACGAATTGATGCCGGCGAGTTTGATTGGGAGAACGACTTTAAAAATCTGCATCCTTCGCCATTTGGGCAAAATATTTATTTTCAGTCGATAAAAACATTTTTGGAAGACCAGTGGACAAATGATTTTCCAGGGGCAAAAATCACTGCTCGCACCATTCCTAAAGCGATTGATGAATATTCATACTCTAACGGAAAATTGGTTGAACCCAATCCTAAAAAAGCGTTTAAAGGTTGGATAATGATCGAAAACTGGCAGCCCAAAGACGGAAAAGGAACAAGAGAGAACTATGTAAATGTGCCAATGCTTGAAGGGATTTATCCCGGAAAAACCATAAAATTTCATTTTAAAGGAACGGCTGTTGGTATTGCAGTGGCAGCAGGACCAGATGCTGGAATTGTTGAATACAGCGTTGATAACCAGCCATGGGGAAGACTGGATTTGTTCACTGAATGGAGTAATTCGCTGTATTTGCCTTGGTACTACACTTTAGAAAGCGAATTAAAAGACCGAAGTCACACGCTACAGATTCGAGTTTCAGAAGATAAAAATCCGGAAAGTTTAGGAAACGTTTGCAGAATCAGGTATTTCTATTTTAATAAATAGGAATTGGAGATGTAATACTTCTGTCTCGAAAGAGGCCGGAGATAAAAGTAATATTGCAAATAGATGAAGTGCCACTACTCTGAATATTGGAGCTGGAGCAAAAAAAATCTGTTTTTTCGTTTTATTGAGACATGTTTTACCTTTATTGAGATACATGAGTATTGCAAAAAAAATTACTATCAGCACCTTTATTGTTAAAATAGCAAACCCGCTTTAGCAAATGGTACAGAAGAGTTTCATAGACGTAAATTTAGGCTAAGCAATAATATTTTATTCGTTTATATTTTGATTAACAGGGTAGCTTGGAGGTTTTGTTTTGTTGACCATTTGATAGGTTGAATCTATTAAAGGGGTATGCTTGTTCTTCAAGTTACATTTAGCTGGTGGTTTTGGCTCTTTAGTCAATATCTCCAGCTTTTTTTAGGAAATATTTAGCAATTACAGGACCAAGTATTTCGTGAATAACCGCAGCTCCAATAACAATTCCTACGATTAAATCTGATATTTCATTAAAAGTTTGGTTTTTTGTTAATAACAGGGCAAGGCCAATAACAATACCTCCCTGGGGGAATAGTCCTCCTGCTGTGTATTTCCTTACAGGGGCAGGTGCCTTACTTAATAGCGAGCCTGTATATATTCCTGCGAATTTTCCCAAAAACCGTGCAACTATAAAAAATACAATGATGAGCAGGCTGCCCGAGATTGATGAGAATTGTAAATGAAGCCCGGAAAGTGTGAAAAAGATTACAAAAATTAATTCATCAGTATATTGTTCAATAATGTTAAAAATGCGGTCTCGTTGCGGGTTAAAATTTACCAGCATAACACCCAATGTCATAGTTGATAAAAGCTCGTCGAAATGAAAAGAGGAAGAAACGCCATAAATGGTGATGAGAAATCCCGAAATAAGAACAATCAGCTCGCCGGCAGATTCTTTGTTGAATATTTTTGTAGCCATATTGAATAACCATCCGGCTACAATTCCAACTCCGATAGAGCCACCAATGGAATAGGCAAGTTCCAATAGTGCTTCAGAGGTATTCATCGGAACATTTCCGGCAAAAGTTGCAGCAACGGCAACCGATAATGTGTAAAGGATAATTCCGAAAATATCATCAAACGCGGCAATTTCAAGTACTGTTGAGCTTACTACACCTTTTGCATGGTATTCATTTTTTACGGCTAACGTAGCAGAAGGATCTGTTGGAGCTGCAAGAGCCCCCAAAATTAAGCTCATAGCCAAACTTAATTGCCAGGAATTAACTGTATGGAAAATGAAATGAATGGCAATGAAGGAAACAATGGTAACCATTAAAAATGAAAAAAGCGCTTCCAGCGTGGTTAGTGTTAGTACCATTTTGCCCGATTCTTTTATTTTTTTCCAGGAGAGGGAGCCCCCAATGGAAAATGTAATAAATGCAAGAGCAATATTTATAAGAGATGAACTGCCATCAATAAAATCATGCGAAATAATTCCAGTAATATCGGGGTTTAATAAAATTCCGGCAATAATATAACCAGAGACTTTTGGTAACTTGATTTTTTTTGCCAGTTCACCACATAAAAAACCAAATAAAATAATAATTCCTGTTTCCAGTAAAGTATTTAGCATATGTATTATTTAAAGCTTGTAAAAGCGTTCTGAAGCAACGAATCTAATATAAGTATATTTTAAGTAGAGCGCAAGTTTAAGGTATTCTTAAGTGACTTTTATAAGGCCGGAAATAGTCAGGTATTGTATTCAATAGTGAAAATCTTGATGCTATTTAAAAGGTATTATCTCTTGCTATATTATCTCCGCAATATCTTTTAAAAGAGAGAGTTTTTTTAGATGAATAATTTTGGAAAGAAAGGAGGTTGAGGAAAAAAATGAGTCTGTTTTATGTAATTGTGTCCTTTTGTTAAATATTGCTAATGAATGTTATAACGTCTGTCTGATGCAAAGGAGTGGAACGTAAATTGTAAAATATATAATGTAAAAGAATTTAAAGTGAAGAAAGGAGTACATCATGAAAAAGTTAGTTTTAATATTTGTTTTTGCCATTTCTGCTTCACTTGTTTTTGCACAGGAAGCAAGTTCTGATCTTAAGATGACAAAAAAAGAAAAAAGGAAAGCAGAATTAGAAAGGCAGTATCAGTTGACAAAAGATATGATTGAAAACAGAGCTTTTGTCCTGGAGAGTGATTTTATACAAAACCGTTACGGTCATAGGTTTCCGGTAAGTCCCAATATTAATTTTGTAAAAGTTGATTCCTCTGAAGCAGTTATACAGCTTGGATCTAACTTTCGGGTTGGTCCAAACGGAGTTGGAGGTGTTACTGCAAAAGGTAAAATTACCAAGTGGGAGGTAACTGAAAATCAAAAGAACAAAACATTTAATGTTCGGATGTATGTAATGACCCCCATTGGGATGTATGACCTTAATTTTTCTGTACGTCCAGGAGGACAGGCAACCGCGCGCTTATCCGGAATTAGGGCAGGACATTTAACCTTCGATGGAGATTTGGTTTCAACCAACGAATCATCAACCTATGAAGGTTGGGCTATTTAGGTAGGAGGCGTAACATTGTTAAACTATTTATTTAATTTTGCAGGGGAGAGTTTATTGAGCTTTCTCCTGTTTTTTTGTGTGTAGCAGAGAGAGTTAGGCTGATAAAGTATTATATCCTAAAAAATATACGTTTTAAATTTCTATTTTCTTTTTCTTTTCCTTTGCAAAATATTGCAACGTGTAAATTTTAATAAATACATTTGCTCCCGATTTTAGGTGATTGTTTCCGATAACATTCGGAAATAATAAAAGGGAATCCGGTGAGAAACCGGAGCTGTACCCGCAGCTGTAAGCCCTGTTGAAGGATTGAAAAATTCTTTTGCCACTGTTCAAAAAATGAAGAATGGGAAGGCGTTTCAATCCGGGGCAAGCCAGAAAACCTGCCAAAATCAGTGATAGTACACATTTTGCTTCCGGGTAAGGAGTTAGTGTTGCGAGCAGTTATTGTTCAACATTATTTTTTATCGTTTCAGTTTATAACTGACACTGGAGTGCAAGGTGTAATTGTTTAACATTTAAATAATTAAACCATGCCAAAAATCAACTGGTTTTTAACTTGTATCTTGTTATTTAGTGCGCCATCATTATGGGCACAAAATGTTTTGTTCTCAGGAACTGTGAGTGAACAAAATTCGGGCGAGCCAATTATTGGCGCCAACGTGTATTTTAGCGGAACTACCCTCGGAACGGTAACCAACAACAAAGGAGAATTTTCTATCCGAAATGTAAAACCCGGTACTTACGAAGTAATTATTTCAAGTATTGGATATCATCGGGTTAAAGAAGAAATCGCGCTTTTGGAAACAGGGATGAAAGTCGATTATTCCCTTAAAAAATCAAACAGCACTCTGGGCGAAGTGGTGGTTACCGGAACCGGAACGCCACACCATCTGAAAAGCGCTCCTGTTCAAACTGAACTTATCGATAAGAAGTTGATTGACAGAATTGCTGCTACCAATTTCAATGACTTGATGCTGAATGTGAGTCCTTCTTTCGATTTTAGCCCTGGGACGATGGGACCTTTCATGCAGCTTAACGGACTGGGTAACGATTATATCCTGGTATTAATTGATGGTAAACGAGTTTATGGTGATGTTGGCGGGCAAACTGACCTGAGCCGTATTAATCCCGACAATGTCGAACGAATTGAAGTGGTAAAAGGCGCTTCGTCGGCTTTGTATGGCTCCGAGGCGATTGCAGGAGTAATTAATATTATTACCAAAAAATTAAAAAGCAAAGCGGCTGTAGTTACCAGCAATCGGTACGGAAGTTATGGCGAGTGGATACAACACCACAGTCTTGACCTTAATTTTGGTCGTCTTTCCTCCACTACTTCTTTCGACCGAAAAGCAACCGACGGTTGGCAGTTAAGCAAATACGAACTGGATGACGACGATTTAGTGGAAACCGATGCTATGGCCCAAAATGCTTCAACCGACTTTACTTTTAATCAAAAACTTTCATACGACCTTACCCAGCAACTAAGTGTGTATGTGCAGGGAGCAAAATACAAACGCGATGTTCTGCGTCCGCAAACAGTTGGGAAATACGGATATTCCTACGATGATTTCAGCTATGCTGCCGGAGCCGAATACCTGCTCGGAAAAGGCAATAAACTCACACTCGACTGGAACTCCGATAATTTCAAATATTATTATAAATACAATCAACCTGCTGATGGTTTTCAGGCTGATGATAAAGCAAAGCAAACCGAACAATTGCGTAATGCATTAAACTTAAAAGGAATTTTCAAACTCTCGAAAAGTCATCAACTTTCGGTTGGCGGCGAATATGTCAATGAGGAATTGGAATCGGAAGGGCGTTTGGAGGGAGAAAAAGCCGATGCATATACGCTTGCCTTGTATGGCCAGGATGAAATGAAAATTGTTAAAAACCTTTCGGCAGTTGTGGGTGCCCGGTTTGTAAATCATAAAGAATTTGGAAGCGCTTTCACTCCTAAACTATCGGCTTTGTACAATTTGAAAGACTTTAATTTCAGGGCAACTTACTCCCGCGGTTTTAAAGCTCCCACATTGAAAGAACTTTATTATCATTACGATAAGCCAATGGGAAGCTCTGTTTATCTTTTTCTTGGAAATCCTGATTTAGAACCGCAAACTTCTGATTATTATGCATTCTCTGCTGAATATATAATTGATGGGTTTTCTTTTAGTGTTACCGGTTATCAGAATGATGTAGATGATTTGATTGATTACGAAACGGTAGAAACTTCGGAAGAAGATGCTGCCAATGGAGTTAAAAGAACGCGTAGGCATTACAATATATCAAAAGCCGGAACTAAAGGGATTGATTTCCTTTTTAATGCGAATCTTGGATCAGGTTTCTCAATTGGTGGTGGTTATAGTTATGTGGATGCAAAAAACAAAACCGATGATATCCGTCTGGAAGGAGTCGCAGAAAATTATGGAAATGCACGCCTGGGCTATGTCCATAACTGGAAAAAGTACCAGCTAACAGCGAATCTGAATGCCCGTTTTCAGGATGAGAAATTTTTTGATGACGACGAAGGAAATGCAAAAGGATATAACTTGTGGAAGTTGACAACCATCCATCGGTTTTATGGCCCGGGCGATTTTGTTTTTGACCTGTCTACCGGAATTGACAACATTTTTGATTATGTGGACGACAGTCCTTACGGTTCGCATTACGGGACAATTAGCCCGGGGCGAACCTATTTTGTGAGTTTGCAAATTGCAATAAACCAGTAACGGTTTCCGCTGATTTGCAGAAGCAGTTATGATAGCATTCTGCGATTATCTGCGAAAAGAATCAGCGTTAATCAGCGAGAAATAAAAAACAGCACATGCGTCTGTTCAAAAAAATAACATTAAAAATTCATCAGGTTACGGGCATTTCCCTTAGCCTGATGTTTTTGGTTTGGTTCGTTTCGGGAGTCGTGCTTATTTTTGCCGGTTTTCCACATGCTTCGCGCGAAGAACGTTTCCTTTTTCTGGAGCCATTTTCTTTATCCGATTTTGAAGCCATCCAACCATTACCCGATTCCATTAAAGGCGCTGTTGGGTTGGATAAATTAAATAACAGACCGGTGTATCGGATAGCTATGGGAAAAAGGGCGCAGCAGGTTTACGATGCAACAACACTTCAGCGTATTCCTAATTTTTCCGAAGAAATCTGTAAAAATGAAGCCGAACGTTTTTTGAATGCTCAAGTTCAAAAATCTGATAAAATTCACGAACTCGACCAATGGATGCCCTGGAGTTATTACCAGGCCTTACTCCCTATCTATAAGTTTTATATGAACGATAACCGGCACACAGTAATTTATGTGTCGTCGAAATCAGGGAACATTGTTCAGCAAACCAACCGGAAAACTCGTTGGCTGGCTCGTGTAGGAGCTATTCCCCACTGGATATATTTTCGTTCGTTACGCCTAAAAGTGCAGCTTTGGAACCAAACTGTCATCTGGCTTTCATCAATTGGTCTGTTCTCCTGCCTCTCCGGAATTGTTGCCGGAATGATCCGATTAAATAAACGTAGAAAAAGAAAATGGGCTGGAGACATTACTCCGTATAAGAAATTTTGGTTCAAATGGCATCATATTTCCGGCTTCTTTTTTGGAATATTTGTATTTACTTTTTTGCTTAGCGGGCTGTTTTCAGTTGTCGATTTTTCTGAACACGGGAATAACGGCCAAAAGATTTTCTCCCCTCGGAAGATTTGGGAAAAATCGAAAAAAATGCAGGTTAATGCCGGTCATTCCTTTGCCGGATTATGGCAGACGCTTGAAAATAAAAGCAACGTTCGAAAGTTAGAGTGGATAAACAGTTTGGGAAAACCTGCCTGGTGGGTGTATTACAACGATTATCAAACACCTGAAGTTTATGTTTGCACTGCCGATACTATTTATAAACAGGAAACGGTTTCGCTGGAACAAATAGAAAATCGTGCGGAAAGTCTTTTTGAAAACACTTCTTTTTCCGTTGACGAACAACGCAAATATGATAATTATTATCAGGAATCAGGGATGTTTAAACGGCCACTCCCTGTATATAAGATCAGCTGGAATAATGGGGCGCAAAATCAAATTTATATCGACCCCAAAACCGGGAAAGTAGTTGCTTCATATACAAGGAACAAAAAAATACACCGGTGGCTTTATCAGGGATTGCACAAATTCAATTTTCAATTTTTGGTGGAACACGACTGGCTGCGAAAACTCCTGCTTATTATTCTCTCGTTGGGTGGAATTGTAGTAAGCTTTTCGGGTGTAGCGCTGACTTGGAAATGGATAAAGCGAAAAACAAAAAGTAAAAAGAAACAAAAATATATTTCTTGTTGATTTTCGCAGAAAATATTTTCAGTGCTAATCTGCGCAGTAATCCGCGTTAATCTGCGAGAAAAAATAAAATAAATATGAAAATCAAAATAATAGCCATAGCCATTTTTCTTATAAATTTAACAGCAAGTGGAATGAGAGAGCACAAACAAGAAGGAAAAACAGGAATTTTGCTGGTATCTTTTGGCACCAGTTATACCAACGCACAGTCGGCTTTAGATCATATAGATGTACAAATAAGAGAAGAGTTTCCAGGAATAGAAGTCCGCTGGGCGTTTACTTCAAATAAAATTCGAAATATTCTGAAAAAACGAGGTAGAACAATTGACTCTCCCGCTGAGGCGCTTGCAAAAATGGGAGCTGATGGTTTTGCTAAAATTGCTGTTCAGTCGTTGCATGTTATCCCAGGCGAAGAATTTGAAAACCTTGTGAAAACGGTAAATGCATTTAATCACATTCCGAAAAATACACAGAAAATTGTATTAGGGAAACCATTGCTTTATCAGCATGGAGATATTGTTGAAACCTGTAAGGCGATTCATTCCATTTTACCGGAAGAACGAAAATCTAATGATGCAGTGGTATTGATGGGGCATGGAACTTCGCATCATTCAAATATTTATTATCCGGGACTTCAGTATTATTTGTGGCAGCAATCGCCTCTGGTTTTTCTTGGAACTGTGGAAGGTTACCCAAGCCTGGATGAAGTAATTTTGGAATTAAGAAAACAAAATACGAAAACGGTGTGGCTCCAGCCTTTTATGTCAGTGGCGGGCGATCATGCACAAAACGACATGGTTGGTAACGAACCCGATAGCTGGAAATCGCAACTCGAAACTGCCGGTTTTACAGTAAAACCAGTTTTAAAAGGATTGGCCGAATTTGATGCCATAAATGCTATATGGATAAAACACTTAAAAGCAACAATGAATGAACTTGAAAACTAATTCATACCTGTTGGTAGTGCTTTTGTTTTTGGTGAGTTCCTGCAACCATTCCACCAAAAAACAGACTTCGGAAGACGAATTAATTTCTGAGCCGTTGGAATATGCCAAAAGCTTTGAACTTAAATACGGCGACAATTTCAAACTGCTAAAAATTTTTGGGACTGGCAACGACAGCACAAATTTTGAAATATTCAAACTGGTTCCGTCAGAAGAAATAGAGACGCCGCAACAAGGAGTAATTCCTGTTCCTTGTAAGCGAATTATTTGTTTATCGTCAACGCAATTGACTTACTTTTTTTCACTGGATAACATTGAAAACATTGTAGCTACCAATAGCAGCCGTCATCTTTATCATGAAGGGATGAATAAACGAGTAGATGCAGGTTTGGTAAAACGGGTAGGAAAAGAAGGTCATTTTAATACCGAGTTGATTGCCAGCCTGAATCCCGACGTTATTTTCGTCTCGCCATTCAAAACCGGCGGCTACGATGCCTTGAAAAGTTTAGGGTTTAACCTGGTTCCGATGGCGGCTTACGAAGAAGAAACACCGCTGGGGAGGGCTGAATGGATTAAAATGATTGCCGCTTTTACAAATCAGGAAGAAAAGGCTGACTCTATTTTTAACGGAGTTGCCAACCGATATGAATCTCTAAAAGAACTGGCTGCAAAAGTTGAAAAACGCCCAACTGTTTTTTCCGGTAAAATGCGTTCTGGAACTTGGTATGTTCCGGGTGGCGACAGCTTTTATGCCCATTATTTTAAGGATGCCGGCGCAGAATACATTTTTAAAGACGATAAAAAAGCAGCTTATCCACTTGATTTTGAAAGTGTTTATTCATCCGCCGCTGAATGTGACTACTGGCGCATTTTGTTGCCGGATCCAATTGGGTATAATAAAGAATCAATGGTTGTTGAAGATCCGCGTTATGCCGATTTTAAAGCGTTTAAAGAGAATAGGATTTTTGCCTGTAATATCCGGGAAAAACCGTATTACGAGCAAAATGCAATGAAGCCGGATGTTATCCTGGCCGATTATATTCATTTTCTTCATCCCACACTTTTGCCCAATTACCAACCTGAATTTTATGAATTATTAAAATAGAAATAAAAAAACTTCAAAGTCTCCTTCAGGGATTTAGGAGTATAAAAGATTACTAATGCCAAAACAAAACGCGAAAATATCAACTAATATTCTGCTGCTATTATCCATTGCAGCATTGTTGTTTTTAATGCTGCTGAATATGGCGCTCGGTTCAGTGAATATTCCTTTTTCGGACGTGATTCATATCGTTTTCGGCAAAGGTTCTGAGAATATCATTTGGCAAAATATATTAATTCGTACCCGTTTGCCACAAACATTGGTAGCGGTGAGTGCAGGAATGGCATTGGGAGTGGCTGGATTGCTTATGCAAACGCTTTTCCGAAATCCATTAGCCGGACCGTCGGTTCTGGGAATTTCTTCCGGGGCAAGTTTGGGCGTTGCATTTGTTTTGTTGATTGCCGGACAAATTTTTGGCTTTTCGTTTGCCCGGGTAGGTATGTGGGGCGACTTAGCGGTTGCCGGAGCTTCGCTGAGCGGGGCGCTGGCTGTGTTGGCTCTCATTCTCTTTATTTCCCGAAAAGTAGGTGGAACGCTCAGTGTGCTCATTATGGGGGTTATGATTGGCTATCTCTCTAATTCTGTGGTAGGGATTCTTAAATTCTATAGCCTCGAAGAAGATGTACATAATTATGTCATTTGGGGATTGGGCAGTTTTAGCAGGCTGTCGCTGGAACGCGCCGGATTATTTGCTATAGTCACTATTCCATTTTCGCTAATAAGTCTTTTGTTAAGTAAACCGTTAAACTTACTTGCTTTGGGTGACCTCTATGCTCGTAACCTTGGACTAAATATCCGGCAGGCTCGTTTTCTTATCATTTTTACATCGGGAATTTTAACGGCATTGGTTACCGCATTTTGCGGGCCTATTGTTTTTATCGGGATGGCTGTCCCACACCTGGCAAAAATGGTTTCACATACTTCGAATCATTTTACACTGATTTTGAATTCGTGTATAATTGGCGGAGCAACAGCTTTGCTCTGCAATCTCATTGCACGGCTGCCAGGCATTGACAGCGAGTTACCTATCAATTCCGTAACTGCATTTGTTGGTGCGCCAGTGGTTATTTCGGTCATTTTAAAACGTAGAAAAGAAAAAATAATGGAATAATGGGCAGCACTGGTTATATATATATCAACAATTTGAGCATCGGTTATGCTTCCGGGGCGAGGAAAAAAATAGTTGCTGCAAATTTGAATGCCCAAATAGACAAAGGAGAACTGGTCTGTTTGCTTGGCTCAAATGGAGCCGGAAAGAGCACGTTAATGCGCACAATTTGCGGGTTTCAGCCTTTTTTTGATGGAGAAATCAGTATTCTCGGAAAAACTATTGGGAGCTTTACAGAAAAAGAAATTTCCCGCTTGGTAAGTGTGGTACTGACCGATCGAATTGTAGTCCCCAATGCTACTGTTTATGAATTAGTGTCGTACGGAAGAAGCCCCTACACCGGAATTTTGGGGCGCACGAATAAAAAAGATCAGCAAATTATAGAAAAGGCGATTGAACAATGTGGAATTGCGCACAAAAAAGATGCGCAGCTTTCGTCCATTAGCGATGGCGAGCGGCAAAAAGCTTTTATAGCCAAAGCGCTGGCACAAGATACGCCAGTTATATTATTGGACGAACCTACAGCCTTTTTGGATCTGCCCGCTCGAGTTGAGATTATCCAGTTATTGAGGCGGATTTCTTCCGAATCAGGAAAGTCGGTTTTGCTTTCTACACACGACCTCGATTTAGCTTTACAAATGGCCGATCGCCTATGGCTTTTGCACAACAACGGTCCGCTGGTTACCGGAAGCCCTGAAGATTTGTTGTTGCAAAATGCATTTCAAATCTTGTTTCAAAATAAAGGAATTGAATTCGATACAAAAACCGGATTATTTCGTGTGGTATACGAGCATTTTCATGAGTTGCCAATTAAAGGCCACGGTTTTGAATATGTCTTGCTTCGCCGTGCTTTTGCCAGAAAAGGGATAAAAACTACCGGGATGAAACAGGATCCTGAGTGGTGGATTGAAATAGGAAAAAACGGGCAAAGCACTTTTCATCTGTATAAAAATGAAAAACAACTGGCAACTGAAAGTTCGGTTGAAATGATAGTAAAACAAACGATGAATAGTATGGATTTGAAAATTAATAACAAATGAAAACTTCACGCAGAATCATTTGCGCCTATCCGCGAAAAATCCGCGTCAATCAGCGAGAAAACGAAACGAAATGAAAATAGCAGCTGCATATCACAACACTGAACCGGGCAAAGTTTCCGCCAATCTTCAGGAAACGTTGAAAATGCTTTCTTGTTTGGAGAAGAAACAGGTTTATTTTGCCTTGTTTCCGGAAATGAATTTGTCAGGCTATGTTACTTCAGTGCAAGAAATAAGAGAGCTGTTAAGATACAAAACAGAAGTTTTTGGCGAGCTACAACAATTTTCTAAAAGCGCAAAAATAGCTTTTGCTGTTGGCTTCCCGGAAGAAGAAAACGAAAAATATTACATAACTCATTTCATTTTTGAAAGAGGAGAAATCGTTGGGAAACATAGAAAAACACATCTTGGGCCAACAGAAAAACATGTTTTCAAAGAAGGTGAGCAAATACCTGTTTTCAAAGTAGGAGAACTAACAATTGGAATGCAACTGTGTTTTGAAACGCATTTCCCTGAAATTAGTTATGCACAAGCCAGACAGGGATCGAATTTACTGGCTTTTGGATTTGCCTCACCCAAAGAAAATGCAGATGAAAAACTGGAACGTTTCAAGCGATATTTATGCGCCCGGGCTTATGATAATGCTTGTTATGCATTGGTTTGTAACCAAAGTGGAACAACTTCGCATGGCACAGTAATGCCGGGGCTGGCAATGATAATCGACCCAAAAGGAAAAGTACTGGCAGAAGAAACAAAAGCAGAAAGTGGTTATTGTATTGCTGATTTTGATTCTGAGGCAATTACGCGGATTTACCAGTCTAAAATGGCATGGTTTAACCGTTTTAAACGAAACGAAATTTTAAGAGAGTTTTATGAGTAACAATAAAAATATAAATCGCCCGATTATGTTTGTCGGTACAGGTTCCGACGTGGGAAAAAGTGTGCTGGCTGCTGCATTTTGTCGTATTTTCAGGGAAGATGGATTTTCCCCCGCGCCGTTTAAATCGCAAAACATGTCGCTCAATAGTTTTGTGACGGCCAACGGTGGTGAAATTGGTCGTGCACAGGCGGTTCAGGCGGAAGCGTGCGGTATCGACTGTCATACGGATATGAACCCTGTGTTGCTAAAACCCAGCTCCGATAAAAAGGCACAAGTTATTCTCAACGGGAAAGTATTTGGGAACTATTCAGCTGGAAGTTACTTCAGGGGCGAAATAAAAGAACAACTTTTTGCAGAGGCAATGAAAGCATTTCAGCGGCTTGCAGAAAAACACAACCCGATGGTATTGGAAGGGGCCGGAAGCATTTCGGAATTAAACCTGAAAGACAACGATATTGCCAATATGCGCGTGGCTGTTGCAACCAACGCTGCTACAATTTTGGTTGCTGATATTGAACGTGGAGGCGTTTTTGCCAGTGTTTATGGCTCCATTCAGTTGCTTTCGTCTGAAGAACGGAAACAGATAAAAGGGATCATCATCAATAAATTTCGTGGCGATATAAGCTTATTTGATGAAGGGCGGGAAATCATAAGAGATATTACGGGTGTGCCTGTTTTGGGAGTGATTCCGGCATTTAACCATATTCAGATTGAAGAAGAAGATTCTGTGTCGCTTGAACGGAAAGCCACGTTTGCCAATGAAAATAAAATAAATATTGCAGTGGTATTGTTGCACCGGATTTCCAATTTTACCGATTTTAATAGATTGGAACACGATGAGCGCGTACATTTGTATTACACGAACAATCAGGTGGAGCTTCGAAAGGCGGATATTATTATTCTGCCCGGTTCCAAAAATACCATTGCCGATATTATTGAACTTCGGCGAAACGGAGTAGCTGCCGAAGTCTCAAAACTGGCACGTGCCGGGAAAACGGTTATCGGAATTTGCGGCGGCTATCAAATGATGGGACAACGCATTGAAGATCCGCATGGTGTAGAAAGTGATGTGGAAGCAGTACCAGGGCTCAATATTTTGCCAACTACAACCATTTTAGAGGCGGAAAAGCAAACCATTCGTAGTTCGTTCTATTTCAAAAATTATAAAGCACTGTGTTCAGGTTACGAAATTCACATGGGGAAAACAACTTTTGCTGCAGGTATAAAGCCACTGAATCGCCTTTCTGACGGAGGAAATGAAGGTTGTTTCATAACCGAAAATTGTTGGGGAACATACATGCACGGCATTCTCGACAATCCGGTGGTAATTGATGATTTATTGGCGCCTTACGCAAAAAAACAACACGCTACTGAGGATTACAACGAGTTTAAACAAAAACAATATGATTTGTTGGCTACGCATGTTCGCCAAAATGTGGATATGAACGCGGTGTATAAAATTTTACAGGGATGATTCACGGGCACGGCGACGATACATATAATTTCAAAACCATTCGGATGAATTTTAGTTCGAATGTAAACCCGCAGGGAATGAATCCCGGTTTGCAGGCACATCTGAAATCCTGCATTAACAAATTGGATGTTTATCCGGAACCACTGGCTGAAAATCTGGCTACACGCATTGAGCGGAAAAAAGGTTTTGCTTCAGGAAGTGTGTTAATTACCAACGGAGCGGTAGAAGCTTTTTATCTGCTGGCTTCGTTGTTTCAAAATAAAAAGTCGCTGATTTACACGCCTTCATTTTCTGAATATGAAGATGCCTGTAAAATGTACAGCCACAATATTGAATTCTGTAATAATTCACTTTTTTCAGAAAAGAATGAAAAGCAGTTTGACATTGTTTGGATTTGCAACCCGAATAATCCGGACGGAAAAATCTTTGACAGAGAGATTTTAAAGGAAAAAATTATGCAATCCCCCGGGACTTTGTTTGTTGTGGATGAAGCATATATTGAATTTCTGGACAAAAACATTTCGTTGGAAAATGAAGCTCTAAACTTTCAAAATCTGGTTGTTGTTCGCTCGTTAACGAAGCGGTTCTCCATTCCCGGACTACGCTTGGGGTATATTGTTTGTGCACCGAAGCTGATGTTGAAATTGAACGAAAAATTGATGCCCTGGCGAATAAACACCCTGGCTTTGGAGGCCGGATTGTATTGTTTTTCAGAAGAATATAATGACAATTTTAGTGTAGCTCAAATATTGACTGAATCTCAACGGTTTCAGTTTGAAATTTCCCAAATAAAAGGCTTTGAAGTTGTACCTTCTGCAAGTTCTTTTTTTCTGGTAAAAGCTCCCGTGAATGCAGGCGAAATAAAAAAGCAATTAGTCGAAAAATACGGAATACTCATTCGTGATGCCTCTAATTTCCGGGGTTTATCTGAATTTCATTTCCGGCTTTCTACCCAATCGCCCGATAAAAACAACGAGTTAATAAAAGTGCTGAAAACGTGGAATTATTAGTTTGCCATATAATTGCATTGTGGGCAGGTTTTCTGCTCGATAAAATATTGGGTGACCCGCAGTGGCTGCCCCACCCAATTGTGGCTTTTGGGAATAGTATTTCATTTTTTACAAAAAAATTAAACAAAGGTAAACATCGGATTTTGAAGGGAGCAATAACAGCTATTCTTCTGATTGCCGTAACTTTTATTTTCTTTTTCTTTTTGATAAAATATTCTTATCAGGTTTCCTCAATTTTAGGCATCGCCATTGAAGCTCTGTTTGTATTTTTCGGCCTGGCAGGGACCACGTTGGTGAAAGAAGGAAAGGCTGTTTTTCAGGCTTTGGATGAAAGTTTGGAAGCCGGCAAAAAACAGGTGGGGCGCATTGTTGGGCGAGATACCAGTGAACTCCGCGAAAATGAAATAAAGGCAGCAACCCTCGAAACCTTGGCAGAAAACCTCAGCGATGGTGTAACTGCCCCGCTTTTCTGGTTTGCGTTGGCCGGAGTTCCCGGAATGATGGCCTATAAAATGGTCAATACCCTTGATTCGATGATTGGCTATAAAAATGAAAAGTACCTGCTATTTGGCCGCATTGCCGCTCGCATCGACGATTTTGCGAATTTTATTCCCGCACGAATAACGGCACTTTTAATGGCGGCTTGTGCCGGAAGTACACGTGCTTTTCGTTTTATTCTTAAATACGGAAATGCACACAGTAGCCCAAATGCCGGATACCCGGAAGCTGCGTTGGCCGGAGCGCTGGACGTTACTTTTGGCGGTGCCCATCTTTATTTTGGAGAATGGGTTCCCAAGCCAACCATTGGAGAAACGAAACGAGATTTTAATAAAAACGATTTGATAAATACGGTAAAAATTGTCAGGAGAACAGAAGTGGCTTTTGTACTTTTGTTCACCCTTCTTTTTATCGTTTTAAGCTTATGATGAATATTATTTATATATAAAAAAAGTTCTCGCAGATTAACGCGGATTTTTTTGCTGATGTACGACGAAATATTTCTCTGTGAAAATCAGCAAGAAAAGAACATAATAAATTATGCAAGCATTAGAAAATTTAGAAATCACCCCCATTAAAAATGATGAGCTGCAAAAACTGCTTCAGTACAACATCAACCAAAAAACAAAACCGGTGGGGTCGTTAGGGCAGTTGGAAGAGTTAGCCATGCAAGTTGGCCTGGTGCAACAAACAACGCAGCCTGTTTTAAATAACCCGGTGATGCTGACAGTGGCTGCCGACCATGAAATTACAAATGAAAAAGTGAGTCCCGTGCCAACGGAAATTACCTGGCAGCAATGCCTGAATTTTTTGAATGGCGGCGGGGGAATTGGGTTTTTGTGTAGTCAGTTTGGCTTTGAATTGTATGTGGTAGATGCCGGTGTAAATCACGATTTTGAGTCGCATCCTAAATTAATTAACAAAAAAGTGCGAAAGGCTACCCGGAATTTTCTCAACGAACCTGCCATGACCACAGAAGAGTGTAATCAGGCATTGCAAAATGGCCGTGATGTTGTTACCGATTTTGCAGAAAAAGGGACCAATGTTATTGGTTTTGGCGAAATGGGAATTGGCAATTCTTCTCCGGCAACAGCCCTGCTTTCGGTTTATGCAGGAATATCGGTTGAAACTTGCACAGGTCCAGGCTGTGGTTTGGAACCGGAAGGTGTTAGTCACAAAGCTCAGGTATTAAAACAGGCCATTGAAAAATGGGGAATTGCCGATACCCCGGAAGAAAACCTGGCGCGTTTTGGCGGATTGGAAATAGCAACCATTGCCGGGGGAATGCTGGAGGCAGCCCGCCGGAGAATGTTGATTTTGGTTGATGGCTTTATTACGACTTCCGGATTTTTAGCGGCTTATGCAATTAATCCAACAGTAAAAGATTATGCCATCTTTTCACATTGTTCTCACGAACCGGGACACATTAAAATGCTCGACTTTGTTAAGGGAAATCCTGTGCTCGATTTGCAACTCCGTTTGGGGGAAGGTACAGGTTCGGCTTTGGCCTACCCAATTGTACAGGCAAGTGTGGCCATGCTCAATAAAATGACTTCATTTACAGAGGCAAAAGTTTATAATATTTTGAAATAGTCCACCTTAAGCCCATTAAGCTTTTGAGAAATATAAAACGAATAGTTATGAAAAAAGTAATGTTAGTTGGCTTCTTTATATTTCTGACTGTTGTGTTATATGCACAAGAAAATAAAGTTAAAAGTAACCATAACGTAAAAGCAACATTTCTTGGCTTGTCTTATGCCTTTGAACAGCCCGTTGCGCAAAGAACTGTTGTTAATTTTGAATTAATGTTTGCAGGAGGGTTGGGCTCAAGCTTTTTTGTTGGCGATTACTGGTTGATAGCTCCAATTATGAGGGTAGAACCACGGTATTATTATAATTACATGAGACGAGAGGGAAAAGGGAAAAAAGTAATTAATAATTCAGCCAGCTATATCTCATTTGTTGTTGATTATCAGCTTGGAATGAGTATAGGGAGTAATAATGTTGAAGCAGCCCGTGCATTATGTTTAATTCCTGAATGGGGATTAAAAAGAACTATTGGAAAACATTTTGTTTTTGAATTTGCAACAGGCATTGGAGCTTATACGTCAGAAGTTGACGAATGGCAGCCTACATTCGGATTAGATTTGAAGTTAGGGTATTCTTTCTAAGATTTCCCAAAGGGTAGATGAGATGGAGTTGAAAATGTTTCATATGTGTGTAAGCTGTCCATTGTTAGAGTGGGAGAGATAGGGCCACAGCATTATATTGAGCCAGTGGCAGTCATTTTAATTAAAATATTAATTCGTAGTGATAATGGTTTTTCTGAGACGTGAGCTAAATATTATCCTGTCGTCTTTCTTGTACTTCACCAGGGTGCGCCTTCCTTTTTCAGTGGATTATAAAAAGGAAAATCAGCAGTTGATTTTGACATGGTTTCCACTGATTGGAATTTTTGTTGGCGGTGTTGGTGCATTGAGTTATTATTTATCTGTCTTTATTTTTCCTCAGTTGGTTTCCATTATTCTGTCGCTTGGGGCGATGGTATTAACTACCGGAGCTTTACACGAAGACGGCTGGGGCGACGTGTGCGATGCTTTTGGCGGCGGTTACAGCAAGGAACAAATTCTGAATATAATGAAAGATTCGAGGGTGGGAGCTTATGCCGCCATTGGGTTTATCTTTCTGTTTGCAGTAAAAATTGCGGCCTTGGATGGCATATCAGGAACTAAAATTCCGGCCCTGTTTGTTGCTGCCCATGCACTCAGCAGATGGCCGGTTTTACTCATTACAAAGTTTTGGGAGAATGCACGGCAAACAGGAGCTTCCAAATCACGCGATTCAAGCAGTGCGCTTTCATGGATACGTATTTTGTTTGCGTTAATTATTGCGCTGTTACCATTGTTGCTTTTCTCATGGATCGTGTTTGTCATTGTTCCTGTGGTAATTGTGGCAACTTTGCTTGCCGGGAAGTATTTTGAAAAATACATTGGCGGCTACACCGGCGATTGTTTGGGCGTGGCCCAGCAAATCAACGAAGTACTTATTTTTCTCTTTTTCTGTTTTCTAAGTTTTAAAGGAATTTTATTCTGATGTCAAACAGTAATTCATATAAAAATATTTACCTGGTCAGGCATCCTAAAACAGAGGCTCCGGATGGCGTTTGTTATGGGAATTCGGATGTTTTGCCAGGTGAAAATTCATTGAAGGAAGCAACCCAAAAAGTAATGGCAAAATTAAACGGGATTGATTTGGATGCCTGTTATTCGAGTCCTTTATCGCGTTGCTGTTTGCTTGCTGAAAGATTGGTTGGAGCAAAAAAAGTGAATACAAATGGACTACTCCGGGAAATTGATTTTGCATCGTGGGAGATGAAACCCTGGAGCGAGATTCCAAAGGAGCAGCAAAAAGAATGGGGCGATGATTTTATTAATTGCAAAATACATGGCGGCGAGAATTTTTTTGATGTCCAAAAACGGATTGTGGAATTTTGGGACCAGCTTACTCAAACTACGAACAAAGAAATTTTAGTGGTAAGCCATGCCGGATTATTGCGGGCTTTGCTGGCTCATTTACTGGACGCATCACCTCGGAAAATCTTTGCCATTGAAGTCGATTATGGCGATGTCATTCAGGTAACATGGAGCAACAAAAGTTATTATAAAATAAAGTTTTTATGAGATTGGGGTCTCGCGGATTTACACAGCAAGAATATTCAGCGTTAATCTGCGAAAGAATCCGCGCAATCTGCGAGAAATAAAAAATAAATATGAAAAACGCAACCATCCACTTTATTACAGGCGGACAACGTTCAGGGAAAAGCCGTTTTGCACAGGAACTGGCGCTTTCAAAAAGTGACAATCCCATTTACCTGGCCACTGCCCGCATTTGGGATGATGATTTTAAAGAACGTGTACGACGCCACAAAAACGACAGGGGCGATAACTGGACAACGCTGGAAATCCCGGTAAATATTTCCGAGGCAGAAGTGAAAAGGAAGGTGGTTGTGATCGACTGCATTACTTTGTGGCTCACCAATCTTTATTTTGATAATCAGAATTTAAAAATTGATGAAATACTGGAGTTGGCAAAAGAGGAATTAAGTAAGTTGTTTGAGAAAAATTGCACATTACTTATCATCTCCAACGAAATAGGAATGGGCGGCCATGCAGAAAATGCGTTGGCTCGGAAATTTGCCGATTTGCAGGGCTGGGTAAATCAGTTTATTGCAGATAAAGCCGACGAAGTAACTTTAATGGTTTCGGGGCTTCCATTAACGATAAAATGATAATATAACTGCGAAAATCAGCAAAATAAATCCGCGTTAATCCGCGAAATAAAAAGTAAAAATATGGCAATAACCACAAAAACAGGAGACTCCGGGCAAACTTCTCTTTTCGGGGGAAGCAGGGTAAGTAAAAACCATATTCGCATTCGTTGCAACGGACTGATTGACGAGGTAAATGTACGAATTGGAATGTTGCTGGCTGAATTGCCCATGAATTATAAATGGGAAAACAATTTGTTGAAAATTCAGCGCGATATTATGCTGATGATGTCACACATTGCAACACCTGCTAACTCGCCCAAAACCAATAATAAGCCACATGCCGAAAAAGGCCTGACTGCTTGTGAAACCTGGATTGAGGAGTTAAATGATTTTTTGAAAGATGAAAAACTGGCGTTTGTCCTGCCGGGCGGGAATAAAGTGGCATCGTTGTGTCATTTTGTGCGAACCGGAATACGCACTGCCGAACGCGAACTGGTGGAGTTAAATCAGGTTGAGCCGGTTGCCGGTTATATTCTGCAATATTTTAACCGGATGAGCGATTTGTTTTATTTGCTCGCCATTGCTGAATTAAAACAAAGCAATGTGAAAGTGGAGAAATTTATGTTGTTCCCATCTCAAAAATTAAAAGATGGAAAACAATAAAGCATCTGCATTTTTAATTGCTGCGCCCAAAAGCAATTCAGGAAAAACAATGGTTTCGCTGGCTTTGATGAAGGCATTGGTAAATCGGGGAATTACTGTGCAACCATTTAAATGCGGCCCCGATTATATCGACCCGATGTACCACTCAGAAATTGCCGGACGTACGTCTTACAATCTGGATTCGTGGATGGCTTCTGATAAGCATGTGCGTTCTGTTTTTGAAAGGAATCTTCCACAGTCCGGCGTAGCTGTCGTAGAAGGAGTAATGGGCTTATTCGATGGCGCTCAAAAAGACAAAGGAAGTTCAGCTGAAATTGCCCGGTTATTAGATATTCCTGTAATTCTGGTGGTTGATGCGGCGAGCATGGCTTACTCGGCTGCCCCGCTTTTATTCGGATTTAAAAATTTCGATAAAAAAATAAAAATTGCTGGAGTCATTTTTAATAAAGTCAGCGGCGAGTCACATTACCGTTTTTTAAAAGAAGCTGCTGAAGATGCAGGTGTTGAGTCGCTGGGCTATCTTCCGCGAGATGAACGCTTAGTAGTAAAATCGCGACATCTTGGATTGCATCTTCCGGGCGAAAACAAACAGGAAATATTTGATATTGCCGCCGATTTGGTTGAGAAAAATATTGATGTCGATTTTTTGCTGAAGTTGACAAGAAGAACCGGAAATACAGAATGTTCTCAACAACCGCCACCTAAAAAGAAGCTAAAAATCGCATTGGCGCACGACGAAGCTTTCAATTTTTCCTACGCCGCTAATTTAGATGCAATGCAGCAACTGGGGACCGTAGTTCATTTTAGTCCGCTTCATGATGAAGTGATGCCTGCTGCCGATTTGCTTTGGCTTCCCGGCGGTTATCCTGAACTTTTTGCCCGGCAACTAGCTAAAAACACAACGATGCGGCAATCGATAAAGGAATTTATTGAGAACGGAAAGATGGTGATTGCTGAATGTGGCGGAATGATGTATCTGGGAAAAGAAATTATTGATGAGAACGGCAACAGTAATAGAATGTGTGGCGTTTTCAACATCTCCACCAGTTTTGAAAATAAAAAGTTGCATTTGGGGTACCGTCAAATAAAACACAACGAATTTGAATTAAAAGGGCACGAATTTCATTATTCAAATTTAATTCAACAAGAGTCCGCAATAACAAATGTTGAAGTGAAAAATGCACGAGGGATTCCGGTGGAAATGCCTGTATTTCGCTATAAAAACTGCTGGGCATCGTACATGCACCTTTACCTGGGAGAAGATGGGAAATTAGAAGAGTTTGTTTTAGAAAATTTCAGCGAAAATTAGCGAAAGAATCCGCGTTAATCTGCGAGAAAAACAAAAAAATATGAATAAAGGAACATTTACAGGAGTAGGGTTGGGGCCGGGAGAACCGGAGCTGATAACATTAAAAGGCTTCAGGGCATTACAGGCTGCCGACATCATTTTTTATCCTGTCTCTTCACTGGAAAACGGGCAACACCGTTCATTTTCTGTAAATATTTTAGACGGGCTGGAAATTGATAAACCTTGTGAACCACTTCTTTTTCCGATGAAAGGAAAAGGAATTCAAAAGTTTTACGAAGAAGCTTTTCTCCGGATAAAAGACGAATATGAAAACGGGAAAAATGTGGTGTTGGTAAGCGAAGGTGATTTGTTCTTTTACAGCACTTTTGGCTACATTTTTAAACTGGCAAAAGAGGCAAAAGTTCCTTGCCGGTTAGTTCCCGGAATTCCGGCTTTTATTGCCGCTTCTGCACTAGGAGATCAGCCATTGGTGGAAAAAACAACCGGGCTGGAAGTAATGGCTAAACCCGAAAGTTTTGATGCGGTTTTGGAAGTATTGAAACGGCAATCAACACTAGTTATTATGAAAATGAGCGTATTGAATGGGTGGCATTTATTTCTAAAAAAATGTGGCCGACCCTTTTTGTATGCAGAGCGCGTGGGAAGCGACAATGAATTTTTTACAAGCAATGCAGATGAGCTGGAATTCAGAAAGATTCCTTATTTCTCTTTATTAATTATTTATCCTGAAAATGAATGAATTTGTAATTGTGATTTTGGTTGCACTATCTGCGAAAAAATCAGCGTAAATCAGCGAGAAAAATGAAAATTTACTGTATAGGAATAGGGCCCGGTGATGAAAAATATTTGACACCGGAGGCCACACAAGCCATCAAAAACTCGGATGTTTTGGTGGGATACAAATATTATATGAGATATGTAGAGCATCTGGCAGAGGGAAAAGAGCAAATTAGCACTGGAATGAAAAAAGAACAGGAACGTGCCGAAGCCGCTTTCTCCGAAGCTGAAAAAGGAAAGACTGTAGCTGTAATAAGCAGTGGAGATGCCGGTGTGTATGGAATGGCTCCGCTACTTTGGGAATTGAAGCGAAAAAATAATTCGAAGATAGAGATTGAAGTGGTTCCCGGAATCAGTGCCATGTTTGCTGCCGCTGCAAAATTGGGAGCGCCATTGGGCCACGATTTTTGTTCCATTTCCATGTCGGATTTGCTTACGCCCTGGGAAAAAATAGAAAAGCGGATTAAAGCTGCTGCCGAAGCTGACTTTATTACAGCTATTTATAATCCGGTAAGTCGAGGCCGTTTTTGGCAACTAATGCGGTTGAAAGAATTGTTTCTGGAAGTCCGTTCGCCGGAAACACCAGTGGGAATTGCCCGCCAGGTTGGACGCGAAGAGGAAAGCACAGAAGTAATTCTCCTAAAAGATTTGGATGCTTCCATGGCCGATATGTTTACGGTGATTATTATTGGGAACAGTCAAACACAGAAATTTGGCAGCCAAATGATAACACCGCGTGGTTATTTATCGCGGCAATCAGAAAACAAATCTAACGACAAAGTGGGGCGGCAAATCATGAACGAGAGTTTTCGCACCATTCTGCAGGAAGTTGATTTTGAAGGAAAGTCGTTGGAGCATATTTGGGTTGCTTTACATTGTATTCATACCACAGCCGATTTTCAGCTAAATGATTTTATCGAATTAAAAAACAATGTGGTTCCGGCTTTGTATGAGAAATTTCATTCAGAAAACCCGCCGGTAATTGTCACCGACGTATCGATGGTAACCCGCGGAATTCGTAGCGCTGTTGCCGAAAAGTTAGGCTTGGAAATTAAGTGTTACTTGGATGATGAACGGGTAAAAACATTGGCAGAAGAAAAGGGAATAACGCGTACTCAGGCGGGAATTCGTTTGGCGGTAGAAGAGTACCCCGATGCTGTTTTTGTTTTTGGAAATGCACCAACAGCATTAATTGAGCTGGTAAAGTTGATTCGCGAAGGAAAGGCAAATCCTGCGGGAGTGATTGCAGCGCCTGTAGGATTTGTTAATGTGCAGGAAAGCAAATGGCAGCTAAAATACGGATGCCCTGGTATTCCTGCGGTGTTTGTAAATGGCCGGCGTGGAGGAAGCAATGTAGCAGCGACTATTATCAATGCCATTTTAAGCTGGAACGAAGCCGAGGCCATGCATCCGGGAGAGGGATTATAGTGAATTATTTCTCGCGGATTCACGCAGAGGTATTTTCACGCAGATTGTTGCAGAGTAAAATTTAGCGTTTATCTGCGAAAGAATCAGCGGAATCTGCGAGAAAAAGAAATCATTCTATTTTCTTAACTTAGTGTATGTTAAATATAAACAAACACACAATGAAAGAAAATGATATTTCTTACGATGTTCGCGGAGCAGTATTTAGAATATACAATGAATTAGGTCCTGGGTTACTGGAGAGTGTATATGAAATGGCATTGACGTATGAATTACAGGAATTGGGATATAAAGTTGAACGTCAGGTTGGAATACCGATGAGCTATAAACATATTAAATTTGATGTGGGGTTTCGGTTGGATATTCTGGTGGAGAATTTGGTAATTTTAGAGATTAAGTCGGTAGAAACATTAATGGATGTTCATTACAAACAATTACTTACTTACCTGAAATTAACAGATAAAAAGCTGGGGTTATTGATAAACTTTAATTCTGCTGACTTAAAGAGTAATATAAAACGTATAGTGAATAATTTGTAAAGTTATATTTCTCACTGAATTATTTTCAAGCAGATCGTCGCAGAATAATGTTCAGCGTTCATCTGCGAAAGAATCAGTGTGAATCTGCGAGAAAAGATACAGTATCAAGAATGAATTGCAACGGCTAATTTTTCGCTAATTTACGCAGATATTCTTAGCGTTTATCTGCGAAAAATCAGCGGAATCTGCGAGAAAAAAATAGAAACAAATTGAAAATAACAATATTAGGGATTTACGATAAAAAGACGGAGTTTACAGAGGAACAGCAAAAAACGATTTCGGAAACACAGTATTTTGCAGGAGGGAAACGGCATTATGAATTGGTGAAGAAGTGGTTGCCGGAGAATGCGATCTGGACACATATTACTGCTCCGTTAACGACTTTATTGGAAGAGATAAGTAAAGAGCGAACAAGCTGGGTGATTTTTGCATCGGGCGACCCCTTGTTTTTTGGAATTGGAAATACGTTGAAACGTGAATTTCCCAATGCGGAATTTAGAATATTTCCTGTTTTTAATTCGTTACAACTGCTTGCCCAACGCCTGGGGATTAATTATGGTTTGTATAAAACCATATCGCTTACCGGCCGCGATTGGCATGAGTTTGACAAAGCCCTGCTTCAAGGCGAAAAACGGCTGGCCATTTTAACCGATCGCAAAAATACACCCGCCACCATTGTTGCCCGAATGTTGGATTTTGGCTACGATAATTACCGTATGTTTTATGGTGAGTGTCTTGGCGGTGAAGACGAAAGAATTGCTGAGTTTTCCATTCGTGAAGCTGCATCTTTTCAATTTTGTCACCCTAACTGCTTTTTCCTTGAAATGACAGAAGAACGAATTCCGCGTAAAGGAATTCCTGAAACTGAATTTGAAATTCTGGAAGGCCGCCCAAAAATGATTACAAAAATGGCAGTGCGACTGACTACCCTTGCTGCCTTGGAATTATACAATAAAGATGTGTTTTGGGATATTGGCGCCTGCACCGGAAGTATTTCCATTGAAGCGCGTTTACAACATCCGAATTTAAAAGTTGTGGCTTTTGAAAAACGGGAAGAGTCGCGCAAAATAATTGAAAAAAATACACTGAAATTTCAAACACCCGGAATTCAGCTTTTTATTGGCGACTACATGGAAGTTGAGAAAGAAAATATGGAACAACCCAATGCCGTGTTTTTAGGTGGTTATGGCGGCAAAATGGAGGTTATCCTTGATGATGTAAATCTACGTTTGACAGATGAGGGAATCATCGTTTTTAACTCGGTAAGCGAAAAAAGTGAAAACAGCTTTCTGAATTGGGGCGAACGAAATAATTACAAGCTTCATTTTAAACAAAAACTGACGGTTGACAAGCACAATCTAATTACCATATTGGCAATTATAAAACAAAAATAAATCTGCGAGAATTTGCGCTAAAATTTGCGAACATCAGCGAGAAAAAGAAAAAATGATATCAATAATAACACATTCAGAAAAAGGAAAAGTACTGGCCGAAAAGCTTCTGGCACAAGAACCCGAAGCAGAATTGGTTAAAAAGCCGGTAGATTATCAAACGTTATGGCACTCGGGCAATGCACTGGTTTTTATTGGCGCACTCGGAATTTGTGTCCGCGAAATTGCCCCGTTCTTAAAAAATAAGAAAACTGACCCGGCAGTGCTCAACATCGATGCCAACGGGCAATTTGTACAGCCGGTGGTTTCTGGTCATGTTGGCGGGGCAAACGAACTGGCAAAAAAAATGGCCAATTTACTTGGCGCTGTTCCGGTAATTACAACTGTTAGCGATACATCAGAACTCTGGGCGCTGGATGTGTTACCCCGGCAATTTAGCTGGAAAATGGAATGCTCCGGCAATCTTACCCGCCTGATGGGACGTTTTGTAAATCGAAAAAAAACAGCTTTGCTGCTGGAAGTTCGAGACAAAGGAACCTTGTTTATTGAATCAGGTCTTCCTGACTTTGTGGACCTATTTTATTCTGCAAAAGACCTGAAAATAGAGAATTATGACCTGATTCTGGCAGTCACCCCATTTTTGTATGATTTTGGTGAAAAAGCGATTTTTTACCGTCCGCCAATACTACATTTAGGATTGGGATGTCAGCGCGGAATTCCTTTCAACGAATTTCAACAAACGCTGGAAATGAGTTTAAAGGAGCAGGGAATCTCGTCATTATCTGTTGCTTCTTTGGGAACCACAGAACTTAAAAAAGATGAAGAAGCTTTTTTGCTTTTAAGTGAAAGGTGGAAATTACCATTGCAGGATTTTTCAGGAGATGTTCTTGCAAAATATGAAGTACCCAATCCTTCCGAAAAAGTGGAAGCGGTTACCGGAAGTGCAGGTGTGGCGGAAGCGGCAGCCATGCATTTATCGCAAAATAATTTACTGGTTGAAAAAACAAAGCTGAAAGCCGGTGATAAATATTTTACCTGGGCAGCCGCTGTTGATGCTCAAAAAGAACGCAAAGGTTTTGTGGAATTTGTAGGTGCCGGTCCGGGCGATCCTGAATTGGTATCGGTAAAAGGAAAACGTTTGCTGCAAACGGCTGACTACATTTTGTATGCCGGAAGCCTTGTTCCACGCGAGCTAACCGAATACGCAAAATCGGGTTGCGTGGTAGAAAGTTCTGCCGGAATGGATTTACAAACCCAGCTCGAAAGTATGAAGCGTTTTTATGACCGCGGATTATCCATTGTGCGGCTTCATACGGGCGACCCATGTATTTACGGCGCTATTCAGGAGCAAATGGCAATAATGGACGACTGGGGCTGGAATTATCATATTACACCGGGAATTTCTTCATTTCAGGCAGCGGCGGCAGCTTTGCGTTCGCAGTTCACCATTCCGGAAGAGGTGCAGACCATCATTCTTACCCGTGGCGAAGGACGAACGCCCATGCCAGAAAAAGAGCAATTACGTAAATTAGCACAGTCGCAAAGTACCATGTGTATTTATTTAAGTGCGGCGATTGCAGAAAAGGTTCAGGCAGAATTAATGGTACATTATCCGCCGGAAACGCCAGTGGCTGTGTGCTACAAATTAACCTGGCAGGATGAAAAAATTTATCGGTGTACTTTGGAAACGCTGGCTCAAACCGTAAAAGAAAACAAGCTGAAAATGACAACGCTGATTGTGGTAGGAAAAGCTATTGACAACCGTTCGGGCGAATCAAAATTATACGACCGAAAGTTTGCACATGCATTTCGGAAAGGGAAGTAAATGAGTTTTATTTCTCCTAATTTCTGCGAAAATCAGCGAGAAAATCAGCGAGAAAAAGTGATATGATTTTAGTTTTTGGTGGTACAACAGAAGGAAAAAAAACGGCAGAAATCCTCGATTTTATTGAGGAACCCTATTTTTATTCCACAAAAACCGATGTTCATTTTGAATTGAAAGGAAAATCAATTTCAGGAGAAATGGATGTGGTAAAAATTGTGGATTTTTGTCGAGAAAATAAAATTCGCTTGCTAATTGATGCAGCCCATCCGTTTGCGCTTCAACTGCACAATAACATTTATGAAGCAGCCAAACAATTGGATATTCCTGTTTTGCGGTACGAAAGGGAATACCAAGAATTACAAAAAATAAAAAATGTTACTTTTTTTGATTCTTATGAGCAACTTTCTATTGAAATTCTCAAAAGTAATTTCCAACAAATTTTATCATTAACAGGAGTTCAGACAATTCCGTCATTAAAAAAAATATGGAAAAATAGAACCTGTTTTTTTCGGATTTTAGATACAAAGCTAAGTCGGCAAAAAGCGGCACAATCAGGAATTCCTGAAGGATGGATTATTCCGATGAACCCATCGAACAATGCAGATGAGTTACTTCTCTTAGCAAAAAAAACAAGAGCAGAGATATTGTTGAGTAAGGAAAGCGGCACTTCCGGTTTTATGGATAGTAAAATTACAGTTGCAAATCAACTAAATATACCGCTGTGGATTGTAAAGCGGCCTGCGTTGCCCAATTTCGATTTCACGGTTTGTTCAGAAAAACAACTGCTCCAGCAAATATATATTTTGCGAAAGAGCGTTTTGAAAAAGGAAGGTGAATTGCGTTCTGGTTTTACTACCGGAACCTGTGTTACGGCAGCGGTAAAAGCCTGTTTTATGGCTTTGGCAGAAGGCGCATTTCCAAAATCAGTAGAAGTTTTTTTGCCCGATGGCGAACAAACAAATTTTTTGATTTTTCAGGAATCGCTGTCTGAAAAGTCGGCAGCCTGCACCGTCATTAAAAATGGTGGTGACGACCCGGATGTAACCCACGGAAAAGAAATTGGCTGTGAATTGATTTTGTCTAAACAACCCGGCATCCGGTTTTTGCAGGGGAAAGGCATCGGGAAAGTTACTTTGCCGGGTTTACAAGTTGCTGTTGGCGAACCAGCAATTAATCCGGTTCCCAGAAAGATGATAACCGAAGCACTGGAAATGTTGGCCGATGAATACGAAATGGAAGCTGGATTTGATGTAAAGCCATTTGTGCCGGAAGGGGAGGAGCTTGCAAAACAAACTTTTAATCCGCGGGTTGGTGTTGTGGGTGGAATTTCAATTATCGGGACTACGGGCAAAGTAAAACCATATTCAAACGAAGCTTTTCTGGCAACTATAAAATACCAGCTGTCGGTAGCACACGAATCGGGCTGCCATGAAATTGTTTTTACGTCTGGGAAACGAAGTGAAAACCAGCTCAGGGCGGATTTTCCACATCTTCCCGACACCGCATTTATTCACTTTGGGAATTTGGTGGGAGATTCCATCAAACTGGCAGTTCAACAAGGAATAAAAAAAATAAACCTGGCTCTCATGTTTGGCAAAGCCGTAAAATTGGCGGAAGGAAACTTAGATACACATAGTAAAAATGTGCAGTTTAATCCTGTATTTCTTGCAAACATCGCCCGTGAATATGGTTATGCAACAAATATTATTCAGCAAATTGATCGGTTAACTCTGGCCAACACTGTTTTCTCAATTCTGCCATTGGAAGAAAATCAGAAGTTTTACCAGAAGATAGCAAATAAATGTTTTGATGTTTGCCGTTTGCTCATTCCCGAAAAGTATTCGCTTGTTTTTATGTTATTACTGGAAGGAAATGTAGTATTAAAAAACACATTACAGGATTGAACCTGCAACGTGTTTTTCATGATAGTGGGATATTCTTATTCAGTATTTAAAATATATTTCCAAATTTAATTCCAAAGTTAATGGTTCGGGGTAACGACGGCCCGTAAATATAATTCGCATCGCGATACATGCCTTTATCGTAATCTTTTTGGATTTGATTAAAGATATTTTTTACTCCGGCATAAAATTGCATTTCTGTTTCATCGCCAAAGTGAATGTCGTAAGAAAACAGCAAGTCGGCAACAATAAAACCATCGGCTTTTTTTAAGGTCTCGCCTTCAATAATATCGCCATTGGCAATGGCTTTTACAATGGTTGTTTGTTCATCTCCTTCATAATCGTTGGGAGCTAATCCAAAGTGAGGAACATACATTGACCCCGTGTAATTGAGTGACAGCGATGTGTTAAAATGATGAGAAGGTTTCCATATAAAAGTGGCGTAACCATACTGGTTAGGTGTGCGCATAAAATCTTTAGAAACGCTTCCTTCTTCATTTCCCCAGGCCTGTGCCGATTCATAACGGCTGGTTTGCATGGTGAATCCCAACTGGGTTTCCAGATGGTCGGTAAGAAAAGATTTCCACTCCAGGTTTACTCCGGAAACGTAAGCTCCATCTTCTGCGTTTATCCTCATATATGCGAAATCTCCTTCGTCATCAAGCGGGTAATATTTATTGGCAAAAGGATCTTGCAAGCGGGTGTAAAATCCTTCAGCTAAAAAATCGTGCAATGTATTTCCAATACTAAATACCGAACTTAAAGAAGCAGTGAATGCGTTGGAAGTTTCCTGTTTTAGGTTATCTGAATTAAAGGTTTCAACGCGGGTAGCATTTACCAGTTCAATGTGAAGATCTTCATTAAAAACCTGGGGGGCACGGTATCCTTGTGCATATCCCACACGGAAACGCAATTCCGGTGTGAATTTGTACATGATTCCTATACGCGGAACGAGGACTCCGTTGCTTAAATCTCCCTCATTGCTTTCCTTGTCTTTTACCCAGTAATAATCATAACGCAATCCCAATGAAATATTAACTTTTTCTGATTTCCAGTCATGCTGGATAAACGAACCGAGCGTATTTACATACTGTTTGGTAAGAGTTGTATTTGTATTTCCATTGGCTCCCAGTTTTACATCGTGCAGATAATCATTTGTATTATCAATACCAAAAATAGTAGTGGAGGGAGCAAACAGGAAAAGATTTGTGTTTAGCGTGTAATTTGCACCCAACGAAGAAGTAAGGTTTTTGGTGTCTCCATACGCATTTGGATCCTGTTGTGCTCCGTAGTAAGATTCGCGTTTAACATGTTGCGCAGATGCGTACACCATTAGTTTGTCGTATGTATTGTTGGTAAACAAATCGTATGCAAGGTTTGCCCCGGAAATTAAATGATTAAGTTGCTCTGCAATATCAGCTTCGTGTGGAAGATAATCCAGTTTGTTTCCTCCACGGCGGAATTCACTGATGCGGTACCCATCCAGCGAAATTTTGCTTTTACTTCCCGGTTTGTGGAAAACATTAAAGCCGAAGGTAGTGTTTTCCAATTTGACCATTTCAGTAAAACCATCACCGTTTGCATCGTATGAGTCGCGGTTACGAAGCATTGAATAAATATAACCACCGGTTTTTCTATCGTCTGTGATAACCGATGCATTCAGGTTTAGTTGGCCGTCCATTGCCGCGCTGGAACCTTCTTCTCCGCCAACTCCAACTGCGCCTAATCTTCCGTCAACATTAAACGAATTCCTGGAAGGTTCTTTGGTGATGATGTTTACAGTTCCTGCAATGGCATTTCCACCGAAAAGTGCAGAACCTCCGCCTCTAACTACTTCCATGCGTTCAACCATGTTTGCAGGGATTAACTCAAGTCCATACACTCCTGCCAATCCGCTGAACACTGGCCGGCTATTCATTAATATTTGTGTGTACGGACCTTCCATTCCATTCATTCGTAACTGCGTAAAGCCACAGTTCTGACAATTGGTTTCAGTACGTAATCCGGGGGTAAAAACCAGACCTTCTGCAATATTCACCGATTGCGTGTTGGCCATCAATTCAGGAGAAATGGATGTAACTACTACTGGTGCTTCTGCACGGTTGGTTTGGTTCCTGTCGGCGGTTACAACCACACTTTCAATATTTAAAACATCTTTTTCAATTTGAAATTTAATTTCGATGGTTTTGTTTGCTTCTGTAATAACTTTCTTAGATGTACTTTTGTATCCTATTCCGCTTACCCGAATGTTGAATTCACCCACTGGTAAATTTATCAGTTGATAGTGCCCTGTGGCATCAGTGGCTGTTCCTATCGTTGTCCCGTCTACAGTTACGCTTATAAATGGAACATGTTCTCCATCACTCTGAACATCTCCTATTACGTTTGCATCTGTTGTTTTCTTTTGTGCTTTTGCAAGTGTTGAGGTTATCAAAAAAGTAATTAGAATAAATAATATTTTGTTCATGGTATTTTCAAAATTAGATTGCCTTTTAAATATATTTCTCCCTCTTCCAAAGCATTTTGCCCCGGGCAGAGTTGTTTTAGCATTTTGTTTAAGTTCTTTTTAGCGAAAAGGTTATAAAGGGAACGAATGGTTGAAGACAGGAGGTTCTCTTCCTTTTAAATTGAAGTAGTAAATAAAACGGGTGAAGGGGCTATTGTAGAGATAAATATTTTTATGAATGAACTGAAGTACACTGAAAATAAAAAACAGGGTTCCGAAAAACAGCAAATGAATGTGAGAAATATGGAATAATTCCTTTGATGTATGGTTGTGCTTTTTAAAAGGCGCTGAATCCTGGCTTTTATTGTATGGGTGGGCATGAACAATAATTTTACCGTTGCTTAGCTTGTGTGCATGTATAAAAACAACATTGTTTAGAATAAGCAGGCCTACGGACAAAACGAGTAATCCGGCTATAAGCTTTTGTGTTTTATTTCTGAATGTTGTTTTCATTAACCACGAAGAAAAGAATTTTTCTACATAACTAAATATTGAGCTATGAATATTATTGATATTTTAATGTCTTTATCTGTTTTTTTTCGAAATAATACTTCATCATCTTATTTGTTTTTTAGTGTTGTGAATATATATAGTTAGATTATTCTAACAAAAGATTTGTGTTATTCTTTTATATTTGTAGTAAATATTTAATATATGCCTTTAAGAACAAAAGAAAACTATTTAAAAACCATGTATGTACTGGATGAAGAAAAAGGGGTAATTTCTTTGTCGGACCTGGGGAAAAGACTAGGTGTTAGTATTCCTACAGTTAACAGCATGGCGAAACGGTTGCATGACGATGGTTGGGTAATTTACAAAAAATACCAGCCGGTTAAGTTAACCGAAATGGGGAAAAAGGAGGCTGCACTCATTATTCGGAGGCATCGTATTGCAGAAATGTTTTTGGTTGAAAAGTTGCATTTTGGCTGGGAGGAAGTACACGATATTGCAGAGGAGATAGAGCACATAAATTCCGAAATATTTTTTAACAGGATGAATGAATTGCTGGGCAATCCGGCTTTTGACCCTCATGGTTCGCCCATTCCTGATAAAAACGGAAACATTTCTTGTGATAATTACCTTAAGTTGTCGGAAACAGAACAAGGGGATGAGCTTATATTAAAAGCCCTGACTGAGGATAACAATGAGTTTTTAAAATTCTTAAACAGTAAAAAGCTGCGTTTGGGTATTAAAATAGTTGTGAACCATGTGGAAACTTTTGATAAAAGCATAACCATTTCCTATAATGAATCTGAAGTAACCTTAAGCCGCGAAGTTTGCGAAAGGCTTTTTGTGGAGCGTTTGGAAAGGAATAAATAATGTCGGTTGCATCAGAATTTATCTTGTAATACCCAGCGTCTTCTCTTTAGCGAGAGTTTAGTTTCTCTATTTAGAATTTTTGTAACGAGTCATTCATTTATATTTTTCTACATCTCACATGACTCAATACTCTCTACTCATATCTTTTTCTGTATTCCAAAGGAGTTATCCCAAACTTTCGTTTAAAGGCAGTACAGAAATGGGTTTGATGTTCATATCCTGTTTGTTCTGCAATTTCCGCAATATTAAGATTCTCTTCCGTCTTTAATAAATGAGATGCTTTGTTCATGCGAAATTCAAAAAGATATCCATACACGGTATTGTTGAACATTTTTTTGAAGTAGTGTTTTAAAGCTGTGTCGCAAATGCCTGCCTGAAGCGCCAGCTCATGAATTCTTGGAGGATTTAAGTAGCTGTTTTCCAAAATATATTTAGCCTCCTGTATTTTGTCTTTTATATTTACCGGAATATTATTTCGTATTTTCTCGTTTTCTTTTTTTAGTAAACTGGAGAAGAGCTCCAGAATTTTGGCTTCTATGTAAATGGGAGCAGTGTTTCCAATTAAATCGGCTTCATTAATTTGTTGTAATATTAGTTGAATATCCTGGTCAAAAGAAATGGCATTTTTATGAAAGATAAATGTTTGTTTACTTTCGTACCGTTGTGTTAGTTGTTCAAATATTTTGGGGTATCTGTTTACCAGTTTTTGGAAGAAGGCTTTTGATAGAATGATGTCCATGGCCTCGCTTTTTCTCCCTTTCTTTAAATCTAAAGAATAGTTGTTTGTTCCCGACAGACAGATGAGATTGAATGTTTTTTCGTTTAGCTGGCAAATATCTTTCTGGTTATACGAAAGGCTGGAATACCCTTTCTTCATAAATGTTAAACAGAGTATTTCGCCACGGGTTTCTCCGGTTAGTTTTATATCCTTTAATATATTGTACTGACAATTACTAATGCATATATCCGGTAACCTGGTTTCTTTTAGGTTTAAATTTCCAAAGTGTGCTTTAATGTTTTTCTTTTTACCAAAATACTCCTCTTTCTTATCCTGAGGTTGAAAATATTCTCCCCTAATAATTTCGCCAGATTCTCCGTATTGCATTATATAAGTCATAACAATTTGTCTTTAGATTGAAAAAATATGTCTTATCCCGTAAGCTCCTCTCGTGCGTTACCACGTATTTTTGCTTCAGTTTATTTAGACTTAGTTCAAACAAGGGATCAAAATTAGGATTATCCAAGATGGCGGGCAATCCCAAAAAGTAGTGAAATGGAGCGTGGAGAATTGGTTAAAATACTAAGATTAGAGGGGTTTTATTTAGAAAAATTCAATATGTCAGAAAAAAACTGCCGTAATAATGGCGGTAGAAATAATAAATTAAATAGTGTTTCAGACGGAAAATATGCAGAAAAAGTCGGACTTTCCGAGAGGGTAAGGCTTTTTTCATGCTGCAATAACCAGGTGTTTTTTATTAAAGATAGAAAGGCTTTACCGTAGAAAATAGCATTTGTGAATGCCTTTTGTTTGATGGTTGACCTTTCTTTCAATTGAAACTCTAATGCGCAGTCAAGGTCATAAAAACAGGGATTTGAATAAAAATTTTCCGGGAAAGTAAATTCCTGCAATTCTCAATTAGAAGTTCATTTCATTACAAAAAGTGGATGCCAGGGGCTTTGTGTAAATGCTTTTCTGTTTCTGAACAGGAAGGATAGGATGTTGTAATAAAACTTTTGTAAAAATGAAAATCGCACTAGTATGAAGTTGATAAATAGAACGTTAAATGGTCAGGTTGCTTTTTGTTCGGAGCATGGCCTGTATCATCTTGAATTTGGAAATATTTTTATCAATCTTACCCGCAGAGAATTGCTTGATTTTGCGGAGTATATAAACTCCATAAATTATAAATACTACCTGGAGTATAACCAAGACACTTTTAACGATAGAAAGCTGGTGTTAAAGGTGGGGAGTAAAAACATTATGCTTTGTGTACATGAGCATGAGTTTCTGGAACTAAAGGCATTGCTTGCCGGAAACAATGAATGTTTGATTTCAAAAAAGATATCCTTTCAAAATAAAATAATACTCAACTAAAATGGGAAAAACAGGAATATTTTACGGTTCATCAACCGGTAATACAGGGAATGTTGCCAAAACATTGGCAGAAAAACTGGATGCAGAAATTTTTGACGTAAGCGATAATCCGGTAGAAAAATTAGCAGAATTTGATAACCTCATACTGGGGACTTCAACCATGGGAATAGGTGATTTGCAGGATGACTGGGATAGTTTCCTCCCGTCTCTAGCCAAAGCCGATTTGGCTGGGAAAACAGTTGCCTTATTTGGCTTGGGAGATGCAGACATGTATGCCGATTCTTTTGTTGACGGAATGGGGACTATTTACGAAACCATTGTAGATAAAGGATGCAAAATTGTTGGGCAGGTAGATACCGGCGACTATGAATTTGATGAATCCAGAGCGGTGGTTAACGGAAAATTTGTAGGACTGCCACTGGACGAAGATAATGCCAGCGAGTTAACCGACAGCCGCATTGAGAAGTGGGTGGATGAAATAAAACCAGCCATTGCTTAATCAACGAAATATCAATGAAAAAATCAAAAATTAATCTGAAGGATGAGCATAAACAATATTGTGAAACAGCCATGTATAAAAGGTTGTAAAAATTCCTTCAGTTCTTTAATAGATATATCTAATAACATGAAATGTATATATGTTTTATTATTTTTTGTAGTACTGGTTGCAAAAGGGTATGCGGCTGATGGTTTCACAATATCAGTTTTTGATAAAGAAACCAAAAAGCCCATTCCTTTTGCCAATGTATGTTTTGAAGAGCTTGAAACAACATCTCAATATTATGAGACTACTTCAAAAGAAGGTAGCACTCATAACCCGGTGAAGAAAAGGGCAAAAGTTGCCATTTCTTATGTGGGATATAAAACGGTAATGGACACTATCCTGCCCAATGAATCAAAAACATATTATCTGGAACAAAGCCTGTTTAATCTGGAACAGGTAATTGTTACCGGAGAAATGAAACCTACACTAACTGATAGTTCTGTTTATCGGGTAAAAACCATATCAGCCGAAAAGATAATGCAAACGGGAGCCACAAATCTTTCAGAGTTGTTGCTTACTGAATCCAATATTCGCATATCAGCCGATTTAATTCTGGGAAGCCAGATAGAAATGATGGGAATGGATGGGGAGAACGTGAAGATAATGGTAGACGGGATTCCTGTTATCGGGAGGCTTGACGGAAATATCGATCTAAGTCAGATAAACTTATCCAATATCGATCACATTGAAGTTATTGAAGGCCCCATGTCGGTTGTATATGGAAATAATGCACTGGCCGGAACCATAAACCTGATTACCAAAACAGGGGAAAAAGAACATGAGAAGTTTAAAATAAGCACACAGGCTGAAAGTGTTGGAAAATATGAGGCCGATTTTTTCGGTTCCAAAGGTTTTGGAAAAAGCAACCTGGCACTCAATGCGCAAGCAAGTCATTTCGATGGGGTAGATTTTAATAAAAGTACACGCTCGCTCGATTGGAAACCCAAAACTCAATACCTGGGTGGACTTGCATATAACTTAAACCACGATAACTGGAAGCTAAACGCCAAATTAAATGGGTATTATAGTAAGCTTCTCGTGAAAAGCGATGTAACAGATGGCTACAAAGCTTACGATACTTATTATTACACAGAAAGGTATGATGGAAGTATTGGTTTTATGCGGAAGTGGGGAAAAAACAGTCAATTGGATTTGCAGGCTGCTTATAATTATTACGAAAGAAAATCTCAGGATTTGTACAAGGATTTAACAACGCTTAAAGAAACCTGGAAAGACAAGGAGTTGACGCAAGATAACAAACAGAAAATTCTTAAAGGATCTTATAATCGTTACGTTCCTTCATTAAAACTAAATATCCTTTCCGGAATTGACTTTAATCACCAGGAAATGGGAGGGGGGCGTTTACAGTCAGATTACGAGTCTTTGGGGGATTATGCGGTGTTCTTAAATTTGAAATACAATGTAACAGACAAAATTGAGGTTCAGCCCGGAGCAAGGTATGCTTACAATACCGATTTTGATGCACCGCTGGTTTACTCACTCAACCTGAAATATGCACTTGCTACCGGTCTTAACTGGCGGGCTTCTTTTGCCAAAGGTTTCAGGGCACCTTCTCTTAAAGAACTATATTATGAGTTTGTTGACAGTAACCATGCGATTTATGGAAACAGCGATTTGAAAGCTGAATATTCAGAGAATATCAATACTTCGTTTTCCTATAAATCGAAAAAGAGAACCAGTATAAACCTGTCGTTCTTCTTCAATAATTTACATAATATGATAACCCTGGTTGAGAATTCCAACGGAGACAATGGTTATACCTATCAGAATATAAGTCGCTATAAATCATTAGGGACAGATTTTGATATGAACTACCTGGTTCGTCCTGGCTTAAAGGTGAATTTTGGCGGAGGATTAACGGGGAGGTACAACAGTTACTCCAGCCAGAGCGATTCGCGAAAATACAATCTTACACCCGACTTTTTTGCGGGAATACGTTATACGGAACCGATTACGCAAATACGAACTTTTATCGATTACAAATTTAACGGGCGTCTTCCGTTCTTCTACGAAAGCAATGGCTCCATTGAAGAAGGGAAGCAAGATGTTTTCCATATGCTGAATATCTCTTTCTCACGTAATCTTATAAAACAAAAGTTATTGCTCACAGCAGGAGCGAGGAATTTATTGGATGTAACATCCGTAAAAGCAACTGATAGCTCAGGGGGAAGCGCACATAGTAGTGGAGGAGCTATTCCTGTTTCATACGGACGTTCATATTTCTTGAATTTAACATATAATTTTTAACCATCAATTTTTTATACAATGAAAAAGTACTATTTATTCTTTATTTTATTAATTGGCGTAATGGTTTCTTGTGATGATGACGATGAGCCCATTGCAGTGAAAGACTATAATCTGAAAACCTTTTCAGCGGATTATAATTATGATCCGGAAGCAGCTCACGGTGAAGTGAATTACAAAAACCAGGTGTATTTCAACTTATCTACCGGAGAAAATGTAAGCACAGAAGTTTATGGAACAGATGGATGGACGCATTTTTATTTAATCGAGGATTCGGCAGCTACAAATTTTACTTCTGATGTGCAAGATTGGGATATCGTTTTTACGAATTATACAACTAATCTGGGAACAGACGATGCACCTATACCTTATGGTGTAACAGGTGTGTTGATTAACATTGAGGAAGGAATTGAAGTTGCTTCTTACATATACGAAGACAGCGAGGATAGCAACGATATTTCAGAAGCTTTTGTAAATCTTTCGCTGGCTGATGTTCAGGGGATTGACTATTCTGACGATATTGATGCCATTGGGCATGAGTGGAAAACGTATGATTTTGATAGCAAAGTATATATACTTTCTTCTAATCATTTTTATATCGTAAAAGTCGATGACGAGAACTATTACAAGGTACGCTTCACTAGTTTTTATGGCGAAAGTACCGATGAGCGAATTGCAACCATCCAATATCAGTTAATGCAATAAAAATAAAGTATATGAGTGCATTTGTATGAATGAGTGCACTCATATTTTTCCACACGAATTTCCCTTTTAAAAATGAATAAAAAAATAACATTTACCACACTACTACTCATTCTCATCATAGGAGGGGGCTTTCTTTTTTATCAGAAAAATATATCACCCACGCGAATTGCGTTTGTTTCATTTCCTGATTTTATGGTTGAAAAAATGGAACGTTCCAATAATAACCCTTGGGTGAAATTAAGTAGCATTAGCCTGGATGATTTGCATAAAATTGAAAAATACGATCTGGTTATAGTGAGAGGGCATGGAGTTAATATTCAGCCCGAACAGCTTGCCCGGTTCCGTGAAGCTTCTGAGAAAGGAGTTAAAATATTTGCTTCGGACATAACCAATCCGGAATACGATGTAACAAACCTTTTTGGTAAAGAGCGCGACTATTTTTCAGACCTTCTGGAAAATAAATGCACAAAGAATTTTCAGAATCTGTTTCGTTACACTCGAAAAGAATTTGATAAAAAGCACTTCTTTAATACAGAATATTCAGATGCGGTGATTTTGCCGGATGACTTTTATTTTCATGCCAACGACGACCAGGTTTTTGGAACCATCGATGAGTACGAAGATTATTATAAAAAGAATGGTTTTTATAAAGAAGGAGCGCCTCGGGTGGCCTTGCTTGCCGGGCATATTAACATTCAGAACTCAAATCCGGAGCACTCGGTGAAATTGATTCAGGGTCTTGAAAAACAAGGCATGAATGTATATCCCATTAGTTCGTTTGGCCCAAAGAAAATACAGATGCTAAAAGATTGCAAGCCCGATTTGGTTATTTTTAGACCACACGGGAGGATTGCTATGGGGCAGCAAAATAAGGCCATCGACTGGTTAAAGGAGAATAATATTCCGGTGTTAGCTCCGCTTACGGTTTTTGATGAATACGATAAATGGTTGCCAGACCAGCAGGGAATGTACGGAGGCATGCTTTCCATGAGCGTGATGATGCCCGAGCTGGATGGAGCAGTGGTTCCGTATGCTATTATTGCCCAATTTAAAGGTGAATCAGGAAACATTATTTTTGATGCAATTCCCGACCGGATGGATGATTTCTGCGAGATTACTGCGAACTGGCTGAAACTTCAACGAAAAAAGAATTCAGAAAAAAAAGTAGCCATTTATTATTATAAAGGTCCCGGACAAAATGCCCTTGTTGCTTCAAATATGGAAGTGTTGCCTTCTCTTTATAACCTGGTGAAATCGTTAAAAGATGAAGGCTACAATGTAGATGGCCTGCCCGATACAGAGGAAGAGTTTGAATCTCTGTTAATGAAAAAAGGACCGGTTTTAGGGCCTTATGCGCTGGGAACTTTCGACAATTTTCTAAAAAATGGCAACCCTGAGTTGATTGAAAAAAGCGAATACGAAGCCTGGTGCAGGAATAATTTGCCCGAAGATTTATACCAGCAGGTTGTAAATGAATATGGTGAAGCTCCAGGTGAATATATGGGTGTTGAAAAAGACAACAAGCAATACATTGCTGTTGCCCGTTTGCAATTTGGCAATGTTTGTCTTCTTCCGCAAACCCTCCCCGGTATTGGTACCGATACCCAAAAGCTGGTACACGGAACAAAAAATCCGCCGCCACATGCTTACATCGCTTCTTATTTGTGGATGCAGTACGGGTTTAAAGCAGATGCTGTTATGCATTTTGGAACACATGGCAGCCTTGAGTTTACACCCGGAAAACAGGTTGCGCTTTCCAACTACGACTGGCCCGACCGTTTAATCGGCAATATTCCGCATTCCTATTTCTATACAATAAGTAATATTGGCGAGAGCATTATTGCAAAAAGGCGTAGTTATGCTACGTTGCTTACATACCTCACCCCACCTTTTATGAAAAGTGGTTTGCACAACGAGTTGGATGAACTTTCTCAAAAGCTAGGTAACTATTCCAATCTTCCGGCAGGACCAGTGAAAGAACAGTATGCGCATTCTATTAAAGAATTGGCCGAAAACCAAAATATTCACCGGGCAATTGGTCTCGATTCCACTAAAAATTACACCCCGGAGGATATTCATAAAGTACATGAATACCTTGAAGAAATTGAGGAGGAAAAAGTAACTGCCGGTCTTTATACCATGGGAATTACTTATCCTGAAAACAAGCTAAAAGAAACGGTTTCGTTAATGACACTTGATCCCGTGGCGTTTGGTTTGGCTGAGCTTGACGGGTTAAGAGGAAAAATTCAGCCGAAACAAGCGCAGGATAATTTGTTTGTTTCGGAGCATTATCGTCCGAAAGCGCAAAAAGCAATACAAGCAGTATTAAACGGACAGGATGAAAAAACGATTGTAAAAACATTGCTTTCATCAAAAGAAATTGACGAAGCGCACGAGTGGGAAAAACAAAACCGTTTCCACTCGATGGGAGCAATGATGCATGCACATGGTAGCTCAAAAGCAAAAAGCGACGATGATAAAGTATTAACTGATTTGGTAGTGGAATTAAGTGAAGAGGAGAAAAATACGCGTTACATAAAAAATTTGGAGTCTGACAAAGTTTTTGAAAAGTCATCGCAAATGTTGGATTTGGGTTACCGCGCTAAAACAGTAAAACTGGCTGAAAAAATGAAAAAAACGGCTCCTGATATGTACGAGGAAATCTCTATTGGTAGTCAGGAAAAAATGCTTGAGCTTTTAAAAATGATGCAAGACAGTGTAATCCGTGCGAAGGTCTTGTTGCTCATAAACGATGAGGGGTTAAAGGAGCGAATCGAAGCACAAAAGGAACAGGCTTTAAAAGAAAAAGCACAAACGGCATCGCAGCCTGAAAATATCAGGTTGTTGGAGAGAGTATTTAATTCAGCTCCTGAAATGATTTCAAAAACGGATGATAAAAATAAACTTAGAGCAATAACCGGAATCCTTACATTTTATAAAGAAAACACAGAATGTTTTTCTTATTGTGGAAAAGAGGTTGCTGAGAAATTGGGACGTTTATCAAAACAGGAAAACTGGAATTCTACTTTGGAAAAGGCTTTATCGTTTTTTAACGACCGGATAGATAACATTAAGCGAAAGGAAGAGCTTTATGCCACAGCTGTTTTAAAGGTGGAAAACAGCATTCTTTCAATAAAAAAACACTACGATAATCTGGCGAATAGTCCTAAAGCAGAGCTGGCTTCAGCAGCCAATGCTTTTAACGGCGGTTATACCGCACCTTCGTCAGGTGGCGATCCTGTTGCCAATCCGGCTGCGCTGCCTACCGGTCGCAACATGTACTCGGTAAATGCTGAAGCTACACCTTCCGAAGAATCATGGGCCGTGGGGAAAAAACTGGCCGAGTCGTTGCTTGAAAATGAATACAAAGCGAAAGGACGTTATCCGCAAAAAGTAAGTTTTACATTGTGGTCTACCAGTTTTATTTCTACCGAAGGTGCAACCATTGCCCAAATTCTGTATATGCTGGGTGTAGAGCCGGTTCGTGATGGCTTTGGAACGGTGCGTAACCTGCGACTTATTCCTGCAGAAACACTGGGAAGACCGCGAATTGATGTGGTCGTTCAAACCTCTGGTCAGCTGCGCGATTTGGCGGCTTCGCGGCTTTCATTAATTCACAAGGCTGTGGCCATGGCTGCCGAAGCCAACGATGCTGATTCGCTAAATTATGTACGAAAAGGGATTCTGGATGCTGAAAAGTATTTACTGGATAAAGGCTTTTCCCCTCTCGATGCCCGGAAATTTTCTACAAACCGTGTATTTGGAGGAATAAACGGGAACTATGGTGCAGGTATAATGGGATTGGTAGAAGCGGGCGATTCCTGGGAAGACGAAAAACAGGTTGCTGACACTTATCTGAACAACATGGGAGCGAGCTACGATAGCAATGAAGAGTGGGGCGATTTTCGGGAAGGTGTTTTTGAGGCTGCCCTCCAAAATACCGAAACAGTTGTTCAGCCAAGGCAAAGCAATACCTGGGGGCCGCTGAGCCTCGATCACGTCTATGAGTTTATGGGCGGATTGAATATGGCAGTGCGCAATGTAACCGGGAATGATCCTTCATCGTATTTTAACGATTTCCGTAATGTAAATAACCCACGTATGCAGGAGCTGAAAGAAGCTATTGGCGTAGAAACCAACTCAACAGTTTTCAACCCGAAATTTATAAAAGAATTGCTCGACGGAAAGGCCAGCGCCATGGAAACTTTTGCTGAAACATTCAGAAATACTTATGGCTGGAACGTTATGAAACCCGCTGCTATTGATAATTACATATGGGATACATATCAGGAGATTTATGTAGAAGATAAATACAAACTTGATGTAAGGAAGCGCTTTGAAGAGGAGAATCCTTATGCGCTTCAGGAGATGACTTCGGTTATGCTGGAAACAGCGCGCAAAGGCTATTGGAAAGCCACCAATGAGCAGCTTAATAAATTGGTTCAGTTACATACTGAGTTGATTAAAGATTACAAAGCCGGCTGTAGCGGTTTTGTGTGCGATAATGCCAAATTACGCGAGTTTATTGCTGCCCGGCTGGAGCCTGAAGAGGCTGCACAATATCAGCAGGACATAAAAGATGTACGCGAAGTAAAACTTCAGGATAACGATAAAAATGTGGTGCTTAAAAAAGAGCAACAGAAACAAAATCAGACCGATAAACAATATGTAGCAGAGAAAAAACAAAGTAATAACAGTGTATGGATAATTGCCCTTGTAATACTGTTCGGACTGATATTTTTCATCGTGAAAATAAAAAGGAAGAATGGAAGAGGCTAACAAAATAGTACAGCGCATGACCGTTATGTGGCTTATTATTCTTGCAGGATTAATGTATCATATTGTTTTGCATTTAACTCCTGTTTTTTATGGGATTAATATAACAAAACCTGATGCAGGGGGAATTACCCCTGTGTCTATGGTTTTTACTTATGGGTTGAGTTTTTGTATTCCGGTGCTGGCAGTTGTAAATGTACAATTTCTGGAGCGAAATATCGCCCGGTGGGGAAATGTTGCCCTTTCGGCTTTGGCTTTATTGGTAAATACTGGTCATCTTACAGAGATTGTAACAACCGGGGCCCGGCAGAAAGAGCAGCTATTTGTTTTGATTCCTCTTTTTCTGGCAGCAGTTTTATTGTTTGTTGATGCAATAAGGTGGTTCAAAAAGTAAGGATATGGAATATTTGTTGCAAATAGTATTTATTCTTGCCATTCTGAAGTTTTCGGCAAAAGCAACATTTTACCGGAAATATTGGGGGATTGTGCTGTTTACATTGGGAGCCGGAATTTTTGCCTATGCCATCTATCCGTTTGTCATAAAAAATGAGATGAAAGTTTTTTCCGGGATTTTCTCGGAGAAAACAAAAGTTACCGATTTGGCTATTTTGATAACGGCTGAAGCCATTGCCGGTATAATGATAAGCATCGCAGTTTTACATGACTATTATGTCGCAGCACGAAAACGAAAATGGATTTCTTTTTTCAAACCATTCCCGGGAATTATTATGGCAGGGGCGATATTTTATATTGAATTAAAAGCCTTTTATTTCTTTCCTGGTGTTCGGTTTGGAATGGCAGCTCTTATTATTTCCGGAGTGTTGTTGTTGGTTATTGGAGGTCTTTCTTTGGTTATCCGGCTTTTTTTACCGGCAGAAGACATGCGGCAGGAACTGGTGTTTTATATCAACATGCTATTGCTTATAGTAGCAGTTATTCTGAATGCCGGACTTGCTGATTATAACCAGGGAAGTTACAATTCTGATGTAGCTCTGCCAGGGTTACTCGCTTTCCTACTGCTCATTATTTTTCTGGGAGCAGCAGGATATTTTTTTCAAAAAATGAAAAGTAAAGGGAAACTTAAAAAATTATATAAATGGATTTAATTACGAATTGGCTCTACTGGCTAACAACCGGATTGCTGGTGCCTGTAGTTGTTTTTTTACTTATTTTTTTCGTGCGGTCGTTATTACTTGTCGGGAAATTTTATGGCATTTATACCTCACGAAACCGTATGAACAAATCAATAAAGCAATTCATCGATAACAAACCGGTTCATGCATTTTTAGATGAATTTCAAAAGTCTGATTACCCCAGTAGTCCGTTGGCTGATTTTATTCAAAAAATAAAGCAACGTAACGAATCAAAAGCCATACTCGAAAAGTGGGTTGGTGACTATGAAATTCTTGCCGATGCCGATTTGGGAAAATCAAAAAGTCTCACCAAACTTGGGCCAATGTTGGGTTTAATGGGAACCTTAATTCCCATGGGGCCGGCTCTGGTGGGGCTGGCAAATGGCGATGTGTCAACCATGGCACACAACATGCAGGTGGCTTTCGCTACTACGGTAATTGGTGTTTTTATTGGCGCTATTGGTTTTATTACTCAGCAAGTTAAACAACGCTGGTATGCCGACGATTTAAATACGCTGGAATACATTACCGGCGCACTACTTGAAAGCCGGAGGCTAAAAACAATTTCAGTAAATAACAAAATAGCAAATTATGAAAAAGAGACGGTTGCTACAGGCCAATGACGACCAGGATCCGCTTTCTGTGCTAACCAATTTATTTGATATTGCCATGGTTTTTGCAGTTGCATTAATGGTAGCGCTGGTTACGCGTTACCAAATGAATGAGCTCTTATCGAAGGATGATTTTACTATGGTGAAAAATCCGGGAACGGAGCAAATGGAAATCATTACTAAAAAAGGGGAGGAGATTGAAAAGTACAAACCTTCCGAAGATACACAGAGCAGCGGAACAAGAGGAAAAAAAGTAGGAGTTGCATACCAGCTTGAGGACGGACAGATTATTTATGTACCGGAATAAATTGTATTTTTTTATAGTGGAATGTTGTTTTTTTGCGTTTCCGGATATTTTATTATCCGGAGACGCCTTTTTATCAGTAAAAAAATTCCTGTTTTTAATAGTAAAAGTCATCTGAATGAGAAATAAACTCATCGTTTCTGTATTTTACATAAATAAAATCCCCATAAATAGGGATTGCGACAAGCTAAATTCACCACTTTCTTTGTATTAAAGAACATTGTTCATTTATGCAAATACAAAAAGAAGATATAAGAAGGAGAATATTGTGGACGGCACGAAAGGAATTTCTTGCGAGTGGTTTCAAAGATGCTTCCATGCGTAGTATTGCAAAAAAATCGGGTGTTGGGCTCAGTAATATTTACAATTACTTCAGGAATAAAGATGAAATATTCCGTGAAATATTATCCGGGCTTTTAAGTAGAATGGACCAGATGATGGAAGAGCATAACAGCCCCAAATATATTAGCATCGATATTTTCAGTTCGGAGGAGTACATGCGGAGCCAGATTGATATGTTTGTTGAACTCATTGATAATTACAAAGAAGAATTCAGACTGTTGTTGTTTAAATCTTCCGGCTCCTCACTCGAGAATTACCGGGAAGAGTTTATCGAATCGCAAACCCAGGTTGGCAAAGAGTACATTTTCCTGATGAAAGAAAAATTTCCATCAATTAACGGAGGAGTATCTGATTTCTTTATCCATACAATGAGCTCTTGGTGGATGAGCATCATAAGCGAACTGGTTATGCACGAATTGTCGCACCAGGATTTGGAACGTTTTATCAGGGAATACCTGGAATTTGGTACTGCAGGCTGGAAAAAGATTATGCAGGTTAAAACCTGATTTTTTTTGAACAAATATGAACACTGTTCTTTTTTGATAAAATTTAAATATAAAAAACTATGAATACATTATCTAAATTAAAGCAATACATGGCCGGGCGAAAAGCCCTTTTGCCTACATCGCTGCTTTTATCAGCGCTTAGTTCGCTGGCAGGAATGGTACCTTTTATTCTTATTTGGTTTATCATTCGGGAATTTCTTTCCGGTAAAACCGTGGATTTTAACCGCATCGAGATTTTGGCATGGTGGACTGCCGGGGCTGCTATCATGAGCATCCTTTTCTACTTCCTGGCTTTAACGTTCTCTCACCTTGCTGCATTCCGGGTGGAAGCCAATATGCGGCGCGAAGCCATGAAACGGATTGTGCGTATGCCACTCGGCTTTTTCGATAACAACACGAGTGGCCGTATCCGCAAAATAATCGACGAAAACGCCAGCATCACCCACTCTTTTCTGGCTCACCAGATGCCCGACCTGGCTGGAACAATTTTTACCCCGCTAACGGCCATTGTGCTGGTGTTTGTTTTCGACTGGCGACTCGGGATTGCCTGCATCATCCCCATCGTTTTATCGATAATAATAATGGGGTTTATGATGGGCAAGCGCGGAAAATATTTTATGAAACAATACATGGATTCCCTGGAAGAAATGAATACTGAAGCCATTGAATATGTCCGTGGCATTCCGGTTGTTAAGGTATTTCAGCAAACAGTATTTTCATTTAAAAACTTCCATAAAAGCATTATCAAATACCGCGATATGGTATTCAGTTACACCAAAATGTGGCAAAATCCCATGTCGGCTTATACGGTAATTATCAATGGGTTTACCTTTTTTCTTGTGCCGATTGCTATTCTTTTAATGAAGGAAGGAAATACAGCTATGGTAATTGTGAACCTCTTTTTGTATGTTCTGGTTACGCCTGTTTTTTCGCAGAGTATTATGCGCAGTATGTTCCTGAGCCAGGCCATAGGACAGGCCTCGGAGGCCATTAACAGAATGGAGGAATTAACCTCGTTTGAACAACTACCCGTTACTGCCAACCCGATACCTGTAACCAACCATGAAATTCGTTTTCACAAGGTTTCTTTTTCATATCCCGGGGCTAATAAGAAAGCCATCAACAATATCAATTTTTCTATCGCTGAAGGACAAACTGTAGCGCTTGTTGGTGCATCGGGCAGTGGAAAAACAACCATCGCCCGTATGGTTCCGCGTTTTTGGGATGCTGATGAGGGGGAAATTAGCATTGGTGGTATCAATGTAAAAGACATCTCTTCCGAAGAACTTATGAAGCATGTTTCTTTTGTATTTCAAAATACCCGGTTGTTTAAAATTAGTTTACTCGAAAACATAAAATACGGAAACCCATCGGCCTCACCAGACGATATAAACAGGGCTGTTGATTTAGCACAATGCCGCGAAATAATTAATCGTTTACCTCACGGGCTGGATACCAAAATCGGCACCGAAGGCACATACTTGTCAGGCGGCGAACAGCAACGCATTGCTTTGGCTAGGGCTATCTTAAAAGATGCACCAATTGTTGTGCTTGATGAAGCCACTGCCTTTACCGACCCCGAAAATGAACACCTGATACAAAAAGCTCTGGGAAAACTCACCCGCGGGAAAACAGTACTTATGATTGCGCACCGGCTTACCAGTGTTACTGATGCCAATAATATTCTGGTTATCAATAATGGACAGATTGCAGAACAGGGGTCGCATAATGAACTAATTCAAAAACAGGGAATCTATACAAATATGTGGAATGAATATCAACAATCGGTTAAATGGACTATTGGGAAGGAGGCACATTATGCTTAAAATATTACAACGCAGGCTTGCCTTGTCGGAAAAAGGCGCAAAAGATTTTTTGAAAGGCGTTTTCTTTACCACGCTAATGGATATTGCCCTTATGCTACCCGCCGTGTATATCTTCCTTTTTCTTGAAGATTACCTGCGGCCACTCCTCTCCTCTTCTACTTCGGCAGCCAGTGGAATTGGATATTATATTCTGCTGGGCATTGGTTTTATGCTAATAATGTTTGTGGTGGCTGTTTTTCAATATAAAAGCACTTTCACTACTGTTTACGACGAAAGCGCCAACCGGCGTATTTCACTGGCCGAAAAACTCCGGAAACTGCCTTTAGCCTTTTTTGGCGAGAAAAACCTGTCGGACCTTACATCAACGATTATGGAAGACAGTACCGAACTCGAACATACTTTTTCCCATGCAGTGCCACAATTGTTTGCTTCCATTCTTAGTATTGTGCTCATTGCTATCGGAATGTTTTTTTATAACTGGCAATTGTCGCTGGCTTTATTTTGGGTCGTTCCGGTTGCTGCGGGCATCATTTTTATTTCGAAAAAAAAGCAGCACCGAGAAAACCTCTTGCTTTATCAGAAAAAACGGAATGTAACCGAGCAAATTCAGGAAGGGCTGGACACTATTCAGGAAATAAAATCGTACAACCAGGAAGAGACATATATAAACGGGCTGAACCAGCACATTAACAGCTATGAAAAGCAACTGATTAAAGGCGAATTACTAACCGGGGCGCTGGTAAATGCGGCACAAAGTTTTCTGAAACTTGGATTAGCCAGTGTGGTATTAGTAGGGGCAAACATGCTTGCTTCCGGGAGTATCGACTTATTTATGTACCTTATTTTTCTGATGATTGGTTCACGCATTTACCAACCGGTAAACGAGGTATTCAATAACCTTGCAGCCCTGTTTTATCTGGATGTTCGCATTAACCGGATGAACGAAATGGAAGCTTTGCCGGTGCAGAAAGGGAAAACAGGTTTTTCTCCGGCAGATTACAACATCACTTTTGAGAATGTAGATTTCTCTTATGAAGAAGGGAAAAAGGTCCTGCAAAATGTTTCGTTCACTGCGCAACAAGGCGAAGTTACTGCATTGGTTGGCCCTTCGGGCGGAGGTAAAAGTACCTCGGCAAAACTAGCAGCCCGTTTTTGGGACATCGACAAAGGAAAAATACTGTTGGGAAACCAGGATATTAGCAAAATAGACCCCGAAGCGCTGTTGGAAAATTACTCCATGGTTTTTCAGGATGTGGTTTTGTTCAACACCTCAGTTATGGATAACATTCGTATTGGTAAGCGAAACGCTACCGACGAGGAAGTGTTGCGTGTGGCCAAATTGGCACAATGCGACGAGTTTGTGCGCCAAATGCCTCAGGGTTATGAAACAATTATCGGAGAAAACGGTGAAACACTTTCAGGGGGCGAACGGCAGCGGATTTCCATTGCCCGCGCCCTGCTGAAAGATGCGCCGATTGTTTTACTTGACGAAGCCACCGCATCGCTGGATGTGGAAAACGAAACCAAAATTCAGGCGGGAATTTCAGCGCTGATACGTAACAAAACCGTGCTGATTATTGCCCACCGGATGCGAACCGTGGCCAATGCCGACAAAATTGTGGTACTTGCCAATGGCGGAGTTGCAGAAACCGGTTCTCCGTCAGAATTAAAAACTCAGAAGGGAATCTTCTCTAAAATGATGGAACGACAGATGGAAGTGGTTGCTAGTTAGCAGTATCTGTAACAATGAAAACTGAATAGCAAACAGACAGATAAAAAAGTGGAACAGAAAGAAACATACTGGTCGCGATTTGCTGCTGATTTTGAAGAACGAAATTACTATGTAGTGGGTAAGGCTGATGTTGAGTTGATTTTGAACAAGGTGGCTTCGCTAAAGAATCTGAAGAATGTCCTTGAACTTGGATGTGGCAATGGTACTTATTCAAAAGTACTGGCAAAAAATGCAAATACTTTGCTGGCTACCGATTTATCTGGCGAAATGGTTAAAGTATCAAGCCAACGGTTAAAGGCCTTTCCAAATGTAAATGTTGAAAAGACCGATTGTTTTCATCTTACTTACCCTGAGAATAGTTTTGATACAATATTTATGGCCAATCTGATTCATGTTATTCCAACACCTGAAAAAGCAATAGAAGAATGCCTCAGAGTGTTGAAAAAAGATGGCTTATTGGTTATCACCAGTTATACACAGAAAGGAATGAAGCTTCGTTACAGGCTGGGATTGATTTATCGGTATATGAAAACGTATGGAAAACCGCCCCGGGGCGTTAGCCAATTTGGATTGGAAGATGCTAAAAAGCTGTTAAAGTCGTATGGTTTTCATATTTTAGAGGCTGAATTGGTTGGCAACAAATCAAAAGCTTTATTTGTTAAAGCAACGCATACTTAATAATAAAAGTAATGGCAGAGAAAAATCACCATCATCATTCGCATAATCACAGTCATCATCATCACGATGATGATTTGCGTGGAAGGAAATTGTTATGGGCTACTTTGCTCAATTTTTCCATTACTCTTGTACAAATTGCAGGAGGAATTATTTCCAATAGTCTTTCCCTGTTGTCTGATGCTTTTCATAATCTGGCCGATTCTTCAGCTATATTTATAGCTTTTATTGCAGGGAAAGTTAGCCGGAGAAAACCTGATGTGCGTAAGACGTTTGGCTACAAACGTGTGGAAATACTGGCGGCACTTTTTAATGCTGTTGTTCTTATCGCAATTTGTATTTTTCTGCTTTATGAGGCATACGAGCGTTTTATTGCACCCGAACCAATAAAAGGAAAGTTAATGCTGATTATTGCTACGTTCGGTTTGCTGGCGAATCTAATTTCAGTAGTAATCCTGCGTAAAGACAAATCGCACAATCTGAATGTGAAAGCGGCTTACCTGCATTTAATGGGAGATACGCTTTCTTCTGTGGCTGTTATCATTGGGGGGCTCGCTATCTGGCTTTTCCAGATTTGGTGGATTGACCCTTTAATAACGGTTTTGGTTAGCATTTATATTATTTGGCATACGTGGGGAATTGTAAAAGAAACGGTTGATATTTTAATGCAGGCAGCTCCCGGAGAAATTAGCTTGGATGAAGTAAAAAAGCAGGTAGAACAGTTGGATGAAATAGACAATATACATCATGTACATATCTGGAAACTGGATGACTCACAAATTCATCTGGAAGCACATGTGAATTTGAAAACGAACATGGACATGATAGAAATGATGGAAGTAAGAAAGAAGGTGGAAGATATTTTGCAGGAAAAATTTGGTATTCAACATATCACTCTTCAAATAGGATATAATTGTTGTTTGAGATCAAGGGATTTGATTGCAAGAAACGAAAAATAAAAAGTTATGGCAAAATTGGTTTTAATAAGGCATGGCGAATCCATGTGGAACAAAAAAAATGTATTTACCGGATGGGTAGATGTTCCGTTGTCTAACAATGGAATTATTGAAGCTATTAAAGCTGGAGAACAACTGTCTGAAATAATTTTTGATGTGGTATTTACCTCGGTTCAGGTGCGGGCAATTGAAACGGCTATGATTGCTTTAGCGCAAAACAAAAGTGCGAGAACACCGGTACTTGTTCACGAAGATGGTAAAATGAAAGAATGGACTACCATTTACAGTGAAGCGATGAAAAATGATACAATTCCGGTTTTTCGCGACTGGCATCTGAATGAACGGTATTACGGTGAACTACAAGGTAAGAATAAAGCTGAAACAGCCGCAGAATATGGAGATGAGCAAGTGCATCAGTGGCGCAGGAGTTACGATGTTCCGCCACCAAAAGGTGAATGTTTAAAAGATACTGCAGAGCGTACAATCCCGTTCTTTAAAGAGAATATAATTTCGAAATTAGAGGAAGGAAAAAACGTTTTGGTATCGGCACATGGAAACAGTTTGCGTTCCATTGTTATGTTTATCGAAAGCCTTACAAAAGAGGAAGTGCTAAGTCTGGAAATCCCGACAGGAAAACCCATTCTTTTCAATTATGAAAAGGGAAACTGGAAAGGATAGGAAAAGAATAAGCATATTGAAGACGTGCTGTTCATTTTCTGATTATTTGTTTTATCGAAGACAAATCTTCCGATCTTAGAGAAATCTGCCTGAAGGTATTTTTTGATTTTAATAATAATCAGCTAACTTCGGCAGTGTTTTTAACCGGCTTCCCAAATGAAACAATAAACTATGTGAACCTATAAGTTTGATGTAGTTAAGGTAATAAGACTTATAATAATATAATTAAAGAAATGAAAAGACGTAGTTTTATTAATACCGGATTACTCTCCGCATTTGTGGGAGCGATGGCATCTCCGGCTTTGGTTACCGGATGTTCAACTGAAAGTAAAAGCCAGTCTACAGGGAAAACAAAGAACATTATTTTTCTTGTTAGCGACGGGATGAGTACAGGAACCCTGAATATGGCTGATTTGTTGATGCAGCGAAAGTTGGGGAAGTCATCTAAATGGATCGATCTTTACAGGCAAAATAAAGCTTCCAAGGCTTTTATGGACACTGCTTCAGCCAGTTCAATTGTTACGGATTCTGCTGCGGGAAGTTCTTCCTGGGGAGGAGGGAAAAGAGTAAAAAACGGCTCCTTAAATGTGAATGCTGACGGTTCTTTTAATAAACCAATCCTGCAGAAATTTAAAGGTGCAGGAAAAGCGGTTGGCTGCGTAACTACTGTCCCAATTACACATGCTACTCCGGCTGGTTTTTGCGTAAATATGAAGAATCGTGGATTGCAGGATCAAATTGCTTCGAAATATGTTGAACTGAAGTTCGATGTAATGATGGGCGGTGGTCTGGAATATTTTGACGGAAGTAAAAGAGAAGATAAAACCAATATTTTTCCTGAATTTGAAAAGAACGGTTTTATCGTTGTGCGTACAAAATCTGATATGGAAAAAGTTACACCAGGGAAACCGGTAATGGGTGTTTTTTGTGAAGACGGGTTGCCATACTCGCTTGACAGGGAGGCTGATGAAAATCTGAAAGCACAGATTCCTACACTTGCAGAAATGACACGCACTGCCATTAACCAAATGAAAGATAGCAGTAATGGTTTTGTGCTTCAGGTTGAAGGAGGAAAAGTAGACTGGGCTGCGCACGCCAATGATACATCAGCTTTGCTATACGACCAGATGGCTTTTGATGATGCAGTGGCTGTTGCCGTTGAGTTTGCCGAAGGTCGTGATGATACTTTAGTGGTTGTTACAACCGACCATGGAAACGCAAATCCAGGGTTAATAAAAAGTCATGATGTAGACAAGAAATTTGATTTAATGCAAAATGTGAAACAAACCAACGAGTGGGTTTTGCGTAACATTTCCAAGAATGATAAACCTTCGCAGGTTATCGAACGATTGAATTATGCACAGGGAATTACCGTTTCAGAAGATGAGGCAAAAAGTATTCTGGAACATTATGCATCGTTTGAAAATGACGGATTGTACAACGATTATAAATTGCCATACAAAGAATTAGCCCAAATTCAGCAGAATTATACATCAATTGGTTGGTCGGGAATGAACCACTCAGCCGATTTTGTTGAACTTGCCATGTTCGGAGCAGGAAGTGAAGCGTTGCCTCCTTTTGTAAAGAACATCGAATTGCATAATTTTATGTTACAGGCTGCCGGGGTTAATGAATTGGCAACTGCTTAAGTTTTCCGGGCTTGCCATTATTGGTTTGTATCTCGGATAGATAATTAGAAATAATAGAATTTGAATATTACCCATTTTCGGAATTAGCCGGAGATGGGTTTTTTGTTGTATAAAAGCAACATGACTTTATTTCAAAAGTTTTTCGATTCGCTTTATTGTATTCCAGCTTCGGGTAGTAATGTTTTTTCCAAAGTGTTTTTCTAAAACTGCCATTCCTTTTATAGATGTTGTTAATGCCAGGTCTAATACACTAATAATAACTCCGTCTCGAACTTCAAGAATCCGAAACGAGTTATCTTCTGACGACCAGGGAGTGGATAATTCGCCTGATGAATTTCCGGGCAGAAAGGTTATATATTGTCGAATATCTTTGGTCGTTTCAATATTCTGAAAAGGATTGCTGTTTATTATATTTAAAATTATATCGCTTTTTCGAATTGTAACTGGTATCGGAAAATGAAATACTTTTTCGATATGGGGTGAAATGGTTTTCATTAGCTCATCTTCACAGTTGAAGTCCGATTCAAAAATAACATTACCCGAATTCAAAATGGTAGAAATATAGGTAAACCCAAGGTTAGAAAATTCTTTTTTGAGTTCATACATTGGTACTTTGTGGTGCCCACCAACATTTATTCCCCGTAATAATGCAACGTATCTCATTTTTTAATTTTTGTCAATTTACAACAATTGAATATATAAAGTGTTTTTAATTTTGATGTAATGATTTTTACAAAGTATTTGAATCATCGTGTTTTACGATGAATTATGAATAATTAGTAGATTAGCTTAAACTTATTTTTATAAACGAATTATCAGAATGGAGAAAAAGAAAGAACTTCCCATTATTGCTTATGAAACAGCAGAAGTGTGGAGAAAATGGCTGCAGCAAAATCTCAGTAATGATGATGGCATATGGATGAGGATTTATAAAAAAGCATCGGGAATTGCGTCGGTAAACTATGATGGAGCTTTGGAAGAGGCGCTGTGTTATGGTTGGATTGATGGGCAGAAGAAGAAATATGATGATGTGTCGTATCTGCAAAAGTTTACGCCGCGCAGGCCGAGAAGCACGTGGTCTAAAAGAAACATTGGGCTGGTAGAGAAATTGGAAAAGGAAGGTAAAATGTGCCCTTCAGGACTGGAACAGGTTAAGGCTGCAAAAGATGACGGGAGATGGGAGAGCGCTTATGATTCTCCAAATAATATGACGATACCAGATGATTTTTTACAAGAGTTGGCAAAGAATAAAAAGGCTTACGATTTCTTTAAAACATTGAATAAGAGTAATATATTTGCAATTGGATGGCGTCTTCAAACTGCAAAAAAACTGAAACAAGAGAACGAAGAATGAAACTGATACTTGAAATGCTGGCGAAGGGGGAGAAGTTTCATTAATATTTGCCAGCTACCGGCAGGAAGAGATTTCTTTGATTCTTGAGTTTATTTTTGTTAACAATCGTTTTTTAAGGCATTCTTTTTAATTTAGGGGCTGCATCTGCATTTCATATTATTTGTGAAATGAAAAATAAATCTAAACGTCAAACGATGGAATCCAGTCAAAGAAAACCGAAGCGTTTATCCCTTTTTATAATCCTTATCTTCCAATTCTTTTTTAGCAACGCACAGGAAAAAACAATAAAGTGGTACAATCCTGAAACATCTGCCATTCCCGTAATAGAGGGAAAAGGCTGGTATGGAACAGAAATGAGTACCTATAGCCGCCTGCCGGAAAGGGCTAAGTCAGCGGTTCGTGAAGCAGTCTGGAATTTATCGCAAAACAGCGCCGGGCTATGTATCCGTTTTCGAACCAATAGCGAGCAGATTGTTGTACGGTATAAAGTAAAAGGCCGCTTGGAAATGAACCATATGCCTGCTACCGGAGTTAGCGGAATGGATATGTATGCCAGGGATAGCGAAGGCTTGTTTAGTTGGTGCCGTGGGCAATATAATTTTGGAGATACCATTGTTTATGATTATTCTTCGCTGGATGTAAAAGAAAAATATCACGACAGGGGGAGGGAATACCGTTTGTATCTGCCTTTGTACAACTCTGTAGAGTGGATGGAAATTGGCGTTCATCAAGAAACTTATTTTGAAGTATTGCCGTTGCGTAGAGAAAAGCCAGTGGTTGTTTACGGAACGTCAATTGCGCAGGGAGGTTGTGCTTCTCGTCCGGGAATGGCCTGGACTTCCATTTTATCCCGAAACCTGGATCGCCCGTTAATAAACCTGGCTTTTTCAGGTAACGGAAGATTAGAAAAAGAGGTTGTCAAATTTATATCAGAGATTGATGCAAAAATATTTGTCGTTGATTGTTTGCCAAATATGGGCCGTTTTTCGCTGGATGAAACATACAATCGTTTAATGGCGACAGTTACTACGTTAAGAGAAAAACATCCTGATACTCCTATTTTATTGGCAGAACATGCCGGGTATGCTGATGGAGTTTTGAATAACAAAAGGTTAGAAACGTACACATCGCTAAACAATACATTGCAAAAAGCATATGCTGATTTGCTACAGAAGGGTGTTCCGTATTTATACTATTTAAGCAAGGAAGATATGGGATTGGGAATGGATTCTTTTGTAGACGGAACCCACCCAACTGATTTAGGAATGATGCAATATGCCGTGGCTTATGAGAAAGCAACCAGGGAAATACTTAATGAGCCATCGGGGGCATTATCAACAACAAAGCCGGTAACACAATGGCGTGAGCCTGGAAATTACGATTGGGAACAGCGGCATGAGGAAATTTTGAAACGCAATCAGGAAAATCCATCAGAAATATGTTTCTTCGGAAATTCAATTACTCATTATTGGAGTGGTGAGCCCAAGGCTACCATTAGCCGGGGAGACGAAGCATGGGAGCAGCTATTTGCCGGACACCGAGTTCAGAATTTTGGTTTTGGCTGGGATCGTATTGAAAATGTTTTATGGCGTGTAAACCACGACGAGCTTGATGGATTTACAGCCAAACAAATTCTACTAATGCTTGGCACCAATAATCTTCATTTAAATTCAGACGACGAGATTTTAACAGGACTGGATTTACTGGTTAAAACCATTAAAGCAAAACAGCCGGATTGTCCTTTGCTTGTGATTGGGATTTATCCACGCAGGGAACATGAGGAGCGAATTAAGAATCTGAATTTTAAATTGGCCCGGATGGCTGGTAGTAATAATGTAGATTATGTAAATATTGAAAATGTGTTGTTGCAACCCGATGGAAAAATTGATGAATCTCTTTTTACTGATGGATTGCATCCCAATGCTTCTGGCTACAGCAAAATAGGAAAAGCGTTAAAACCGTATTTGATTCCCTGAACCCTATTTCAGAAATTATTTTACGGCTGGAAAATATTCTTTTTCCGAAACTGGGTGGGGCTTGTACCTTCTTTATTCTTAAATATTTTGCTAAAGTAATAGATGGATTGAAACCCCAGTTCGTAGCTAATTTCTTTTATACTTTTGTCGGTTGAAATCAGTAAATCTTTTGCACGCATTATTTTTAGCTGCAAATGGTACTGGCCGGGGGAAACGCCGGTAAATTTCTTAAACATCTTACGAAAATAGGAGTAGCCAACATGGTGTCTGTTGGCCAGTTCTTGCAGGTTTATTTCACGTTCTACGTTTTGGCGCATCAAAAAACGTGTTTCTTCAATTACCTGTACAATCCGTTTTCCCGAAAATCCTTTTTGTTTTTCAAAAGAAATAATGTAACCAAGCAGTTTTACAACCATGGCAGAAGCAATGTGCTGAAATCCTGGTTGTTCCTTTTCTACTAAATCGAAAATCTTTAGATAAGTATCAATAAGTTCTTCACGAATACCTAGGTGAAAAACCGGTTGCGCAGGTGAAAATAGCGGATGCGATAAAAAGCTGGTGGCGGTTTTTCCATTAAACCCAACATAATTTTCAATCCATCCTGTTTTTATGTTTGGTTTGAAACGATGCCACATCCCGGGGTAAATAACAAATAAACTTCCCGGTTTTAAAAGAAAACGACCAAGTTGAGTCTCAAAAATTCCGGAGCCATTTGTAATATAATTTATTTGATATTCTTGTAGAACACGCCCTTCTTCCCAACTAAAATAGTACCCTGACGGGTGGTTTAATGACGGGTATTCAAACTCCGGTTGGATGGTTGCACACCCTGCTACATTAAGATAAAAACCCCAACTTGTTTCATCGTCTCCTGAGGTTAAATATTTAAATGAGTTATCCATTTATATTTGTTGTATTATCCCTTTAATGTCTGGTTTTTTCGATGAAATACATCTATCTCCTAATATATATCTTTTTGAATTCATGAATTCAAAAGTGTGCCAAAAAGTATAAATTTTATGCCAAATAAAATATTGTTTCCCTGTTTTTAAAGCTATACATTTGATTGTCTGTTTGGTCATAATGCTCCTAATAGACGGAACCAATATTAAAACTGATAAAATAAAATCGAACAATTATGAACGTTATTCTTGGAATTCTATTCCACTCTTTGGGGGGTGGTGCGTCCGGTAGTTGGTATATGCCATATAATTGGGTGAAAAAATGGCGATGGGAAATTTACTGGATTACAGGCGGAATTTTTTCATGGTTAATTATGCCTTTTCTTGCTGTTGTTCTAACAATTCCCGATTGGCAGGGAATTTTACACGCTACCAGTGGTAGTGTACTTCGTAATACCTATATTATGGGATTACTGTGGGGTATAGGAGGATTAACCTATGGGTTGGCAATTCGTTATCTGGGCATGTCGCTTGGTAATTCAGTTTTGCTGGGTATTACTTCTGTTGTTGGCTCGCTGGGATTGCCTGTTTTGCGCAATATTCCTGGTGTTGCTGAACTTATTCCCGGAGGACTTGCTTTTTCTGATCTTTTAGGTAACACCGGTGGACAAATCGTTATTCTTGGAATTTTGATATTGTTAGCGGGTATTATCCTGAGCGGTCGTGCCGGAATAAAAAAAGATAAAGACCTTGGAAATGTAAAGGAAGGAGTTAACAGCGAATTCAGCCTTTCGAAAGGATTAATAATTGCAATTGTTTCCGGGGTTTTGAGTGCCTTTTTTAGTTTTGGAATTGATGCCGGAAAAGAAATGTCAGTTGTTGCAAGGACTCTGGCTGTAGAACAGAACTATCCTTTTTTGACGCAGGATGGCGGAAGTTTCAAATATCTTTTCGAAAATAATATCATCTTTTTCGTTATTCTTTGGGGAGGCCTTACCACCAATTTTATCTGGACTACAGCTCTTATTTTGAAGAATAAAACCGGCGGCGATTTCACTGACAAAAAAACTCCGCTACTACGAAATTACTTGTTTTGTGCGTTGGCCGGAACTACTTGGTTCCTGCAGTTTTTTTTCTATGGAATGGGGGAAACAAAAATTGGAAATGGCGCCAGTTCGTGGACACTCCACATGGCTACAATTATTTTAACCGCAAATATGTGGGGTTTTTATCGAAAGGAATGGAAAGGTGTTTCAAAGAAAACGTACAATACTATATTGATTGGTATTGGCGCAATTTTGCTTTCTGTAATTATTATTGGTGTCGCCAAATGGCTGTATCCTGAACTAAATGCACTTGGGTAATGAAACGTATAGCATTTAAAATGTACCTGAATGAAGGTCAGAAAGAAGCGTATAAAAAACGTCACGATGAAATTTGGCCCGAATTAAAACGTCTGCTAAAAGAAGCAGGAGTAAGTGAATATTCTATTTTTCTGGATGAGGAAACCAATATTCTTTTTGCTTTTCAGAAAGTAAGTGGAGATGGAGGCTCGCAGGATTTGGGAAGTACGGAAACAGTGCAGAAGTGGTGGAAGTTTATGGCAGATGTCATGAAAACAAATCCTGATAATTCTCCCGTAACTGTCTGTTTGGAAGAAGTTTTTTACATGGAATAACTAACAACTAAATTATATAAAAATGAAACAGACAAAACGACTTATGCGACTATTCTCTTTGGTTGCTTTGTTTAGCTTTTTTTCAATTTGTGTGAATGCAAAAACACAGGTTTCCAACCTAATTTGCGAGTATCATACCAATCCAATCGGCATAGATGTGCAGCATCCCCGGTTGAGTTGGCAGTTGGTGTCAGATGAACAAAATGTGATGCAAACCGCATATGAAATACGTGTAGCTAATAATCCTTCAGATTTAAGCAAGAAAAGCAAATGGATTTGGAGTACAGGAAAAGTTCCCAGCGACCAATCGTTGGATGTGGTTTATGAGGGCCCGGAAATTGAATCGATGCAACGTGTTTATTGGCAAGTGCGTGTTTGGGACAATAACAATAAAGTAAGCAAATGGAGTGAACCTGCTTATTGGGAAATGGGAATCCTGAAACCTGAGCAGTGGACCGCAACTTGGATTACAATGGAAAATGAACCGGAGAAAAACGGATCGTTGCCGGCACACTATTATCGAAATGAATTTGAATCGGCTAAAAAAGTGCGTTCAGCGCGGGCTTATGTTACTTCTTTGGGACTGTATGAATTATATATTAATGGTCAAAAGGTAGGCGATCAATTGTTTACTCCCGGATGGACCAGTTACAAAACACGTCTGCAATATCAAACATATGATGTAACTGGCATGATTCAGCAAAAAAATGCCATAGGGGCGGTTGTTGGCGATGGTTGGTTTAGGGGAAATATTGGGTTCAGCACACAGCACAATTATTATGGCGAGCAAATTGCACTTCTCGTTCAGCTAAAAATTGATTATACGGATGGCACCAGTGAAACTATTACAACAGATAAAAACTGGAAAGTTTCCAATGGCCCCATCCGTGAGTCTGATATTTACAACGGAGAAACGTATGATGCCAATCAGGAAATGAACGGATGGACAACTACAGGTTTTAATGATGGAAACTGGAAGGAAGTAGCAGTTCTGAATCATTCCAAAAGTATTTTAATAGCGCCACAGGGAGATCCGGTTAAAGCTGTTGAGGAAATTAAACCGATTAAACAAATTACAACACCCAAAGGAGAAATGGTTCTTGACATGGGGCAAAACATGGTTGGTTGGGTTCGTTTAAAAGTTCAGGGTAAAAAAGGAGATGTTATTACCTTGAAGTTTGCTGAGGTATTGGATAAGGAAGGAAACTTTTATACCGCAAACCTTCGGTCGGCAAAAGCTACTGATACATATATCCTGAAAGGTAACGGTGAAGAAATTTATGAGCCTAAATTTACTTTTCATGGATTTCGTTTTGTAATGGTTGAAGGAATGGATAGAATGCCGGAAATGGATCAAATAACCGGCGTTGTAATTCATTCAGACATGGAGCCTACGGGTTCGTTTTCATGCTCAGAGCCTTTAATAAATCAATTACAGCACAATATTCAGTGGGGACAAAAAGGAAATTTCCTGGATGTGCCAACAGATTGTCCGCAGCGGAACGAGCGTCTCGGCTGGACCGGGGATGCACAAGTCTTTAGTTCTACTGCTGCTTTTAATTTTGATGTAGCACCCTTTTATACAAAGTGGATGAAAGATTTGGCTGCCGACCAATTACCAACCGGAAGAGTACCACATGTGATTCCCGATGTTTTAAGTGGAGGTGGCGGTTCAACGGCCTGGGCAGATGCTTCTGTTATTGTTCCATGGACTACTTATTTAGCGTATGGCGATAAACGAATACTTGAGGTTCAGTACCCGAGTATGAAAGGTTGGGTGGAATATATGAAAGGTCGTGCCGGTGATGATAACCTGTGGACGGGCGATACTCACTATGGCGACTGGCTGGCTTTTGCAACAACCCGTTCCGATTACCCGGGAGCTACTACCGAAAAAGATTTGATTGCTACGGCTTATTACTCCTATTCAAGCGGATTGCTGGCTAAAATTGCAGCGATTATCGGGAAAAATGATGAAGCAAGAAAATATGCTCAACTTTCTGATGATATTAAAAAGGCTTTTGTTAATGAATTTGTAACTCCGGCCGGAAGGTTGGTCTCAAATACGCAGACCGCTTATTGTCTGGCCCTTTCATTTGATTTATTGCCGGATAACCTGGTGCCTGAAGCAGCTCAATATTTAGCTGAAGATGTAAAGAAGATGGGGCATCTGACCACCGGATTTGTTGGTACTCCTTTGCTTTGTAAAACATTGTCGGATAACGGATATGCTGACCTTGCTTTTATGTTGCTAAACCGTAAAGAATATCCTTCCTGGTTGTATCCCGTTACACAGGGAGCGACAACAATATGGGAGCGTTGGGATGGACAAAAGCCTGACGGAACATTTCAGAATGTGGGAATGAACAGCTTTAATCACTATGCCTATGGAGCTATCGGAGAATGGTTATACACTTATGTAGCAGGAATTCAAATCGATCCTAAGGCTCCGGGGTACAAACATTTTATTCTGACACCTCACACAGGTGGCGGTTTAACCAATGCTACCGCTCAGTATAAATCGTTGTACGGACAAATAGAATCAGCTTGGAAAATTGAAGGAAATACATTGATTTATAATGTTGATATTCCTGCAAATACGACGGCTACCATTAAGCTTCCCAAAGCTTCTCTGGAAAGCGTTTCAATAAATTCGTCGCCATTAAAAGAAGAAAAAAGTAAGAACATAAAAGAGACCAAAGAGGGTGTTTCTCTGGATCTGGGTTCCGGAAAATATCAGTTTACATATTCACTCTAAAGATGAAGAGTTAAACTCATTTTTGAATAAATTGAAAAGATTATGAATAAAGAACAAATTGAAAAAGCATATCAACTGGCAAAAGAGCAATATGCTGCACTGGGAGTAAATACCGATGAGGTTTTGAAAAAAATGAATGAAGTAGCCATTTCGTTACATTGCTGGCAAACCGATGATGTGGGTGGCTTTGAAACAACAGATGGTGAACTTTCAGGCGGAATACAGGCAACAGGAAACTATCCGGGGAAAGCTACTACCATTGAACAGGTACGTGCAGATTTGGGAAAAGCAATGTCATTACTTCCCGGAAAACAACGGTTAAATTTACATGCGATTTATGGTGATTTTCAGGGAGAGAAAGTAGATCGCGACCAAATTGAAGTAAAACATTTTCAGAGTTGGATTGATTGGTGTAAAGAACAGGGCATTGGAATGGATTTTAATGCAACCTGCTTTTCTCATGAACGTGCAGCTGATGGTTTTACGCTTTCAAGTAAGAATGAAGAAAATCGTAAGTTTTGGGTAGAACACGTGAAACGGTGTCGGGCTATTTCTGCTGAAATTGGTAAGCAACTTGGCTCTCCATGTGTGCACAATACCTGGATTCCCGATGGCTCAAAAGATGTTCCAATAGATAGAAACGGGTACCGCGCCATATTGAAGAAATCATTGGATGAGGCCAGGGCTGTTCAGTATCCAAAGGAATACATGAAAGATGCAGTGGAAAGCAAGCTTTTTGGGATTGGCCTTGAGTCGATGACTGTTGGTTCACACGATTTTTATCTTGGGTATGCTATTAAAAATAATATCCTGATTTGTCTGGATAATGGTCATTTTCATCCAACGGAACAGGTGGGAGATAAAATTTCGGCTTGTTTGCAGTTTGTCGACGAAGTATTGTTGCACGTAACACGTCCTGTTCGCTGGGATTCCGACCATGTAGTTACATTAAACGAAGATATTCAGCTAATTGCTTCGGAAGTTGTTCGGAATAATTACCTCAACAGGGTAAATATAGGACTCGACTTTTTTGATGCTTCTATTAATCGTATTGGCGCTTATGTTGTTGGAACGCGAGCAGCACAAAAAGCATTTTTAATTGCGATGCTTGAACCCACTTCAAGGTTGATCGACTATGAGGAGGCAGGTAAGAATTTTGAACGTTTGGCACTTTTGGAAGAGTTAAAAACAAAACCTTTTGGTGCTGTTTGGGATTATTATTGTTTACAGGAAGGCGTGCCGGCAGGAGAAGACTATATTGCTGAAATTCAACAATACGAAAAGGAAATATTACAAAATAGATAAATTTCTTTTCAGAAATAAGGAAAAAAGGACACTGCAGGATAAAGCACATTCTCTGGTGTCCTTTTTTTGTATCTTTAAAAAAGAATTATCGACAGAAAATCAATTTGAAATGAGAAAATTAGACACAAAACTGATGCATCCCCGCGATCAGATTACCATGATTATTGATAAAGTATATCGCAGCGGACTTACAACTACTTCCGGCGGCAATATTTCAGTAATTGACGAGAATGGGGATATTTGGGTTACTCCTTCTGCCATTGATAAGGGCTCGTTACGGGCTTCAGATATTATACTGGTTAAGAAGGACGGAACTATTGAAGGACGTCATAAACCATCTTCGGAATACCCTTTTCACCGGGCAATTTATGAAGCACGCCCCGATATAAAAGCCATTGTTCATGCTCACCCGCCGGCCCTGGTTTCTTTTAGTATTGTAAGGCAAATTCCAAATACCAATGTTATTCCTCAGGCAAAAGATATTTGCGGTCCTATTGGTTATGCCGATTATGAATTGCCGGGAAGTGAAGCTTTGGGCGAAGAAATTGCAAAAGAGTTTATTAAAGGGTTCAATGCTGTTATCATGGAAAATCATGGTACTGTGGTTGGAGGTGCCGATTTGGGAGATGCTTTCCAGCGGTTTGAAACGCTTGAATTCTGCGGACGAACCATTATTTATGGCAATACCATCGGTACACCTAATTATTTAACAGATGAGCAAATAGAAGAGTTTGAAAATCAAATTCCACGGTTATTGCCCGAATTAGACACAGTTGAACATCCTTCGGATGAGCGAGCCATTCGTGAAGAGATTAAAAAGATTGTGCACAGGGCATGTGAGCAGGGCTTAATGATTAGTTCTTACGGAACGGTTTCTGTACGATGGCGAGATGCCGATTTTCTTATAACACCAACCAATGTTGCACGCTGGGATATTCAGAATGAAGATATAGTACAGATTAAAGGAGGAAAAAGGGAGCCGGGGAAAATTCCAAGTCGTTCCACATGGTTGCATCAGGAGATTTATAAACGCAATCCTCACGTAAACTCCATCATCCTCACGCAAACGCCTTACTTGATGGCATACAGTGTTACCAACGAAAAACTGGATGTGCGCACGATTCCTGAAAGTTGGATTTTTCTGCAGGATGTGCCCAATGTTCCTTTTGGTTCTCATTTTGCCGGTGAAGAAGTTATTTTAAATGAATTGTCGGAAAATACCCCGGCTATTATCATTGCTAACGATTCGGTATTGGTTACGGGGGATAAACTATTGGGAACTTTCGACCGTTTGGAGGTGGCTGAATTTAGTGCTAAATCGCTTACCATGGGAGCCTCGCTTGGTAGACTTGTTCCTATTAATCCGGGACAGGTGGAAGAGCTGCGGAAGAAATTTTTAAGTTAGCTTTGTGAAAATAAAAAATTGAAGCGATTTTGAATAAAACAATGTTGTTTACCGATGGAAGTGTAAATGTGCAAACAGGTATTGGTTTTGGTGCTTATCTGTTGGTAAATAACATTGAAATTCCTGTGGAAGAATTAAAAGAGAAAGTTAAGCTGGTTCGTTTTGAAGAAACGTCTTCAACAAAACTGGAACTGCAAACACTCTTGCATGTGTTAAACAGTATTCCTGATAAGAATGTCGATATAGAAGTGTATTCCGATTCTCAGAATATTTTGGGTTTATTGGAGAGGCGCAATCGTTTAGAGCAAAATGATTTTCGTTCAAAAGGCGATAAACTTTTCAAAAACGCAGTGCTTTATCAGGATTTTTTTAAGGTAATTGACACACTTAATTGTACTTTTATAAAAGTAAAAGGGCATCAAAAAACAAGTAGGAAGAATAGATTGGAACAGGTTTTTACATTGGTTGATCGTGCTTCGAGAAAAGCCCTTAGAAACGAATTCAAAAGTGAAAATAAATGTTGAAATTATCTTTTATTAGAATGTTAGGGCTAGTCTTCTTTGTATTATTTGCCTGTAATCATGGCGTAAAAAATAAAGAGCAGCAGCAAAATATCCCTGCTCCCTTAAAAAGTCAAGATATAAATCAAGATGGTATTTCCCTTTTTGATGGTAAAGCACTTGATGGCTGGGAAATTACAAGTTTTGGGACGCAGGGCCCTGTGCTGGTTTCCGATGGAAATATTATGCTTAATTTTGGTGATGGCTGCACGGGGATTACATATACAAATGATTTTCCTAAGATAAATTATGAGGTTTCGCTGGACGCAATGAAAGTTTCCGGTAACGATTTTTTTTGTGGAGTTACCTTTCCTGTAAAAGATAACTTTTGTTCTTTTATTGTAGGAGGCTGGGGCGGTCCGGTAATTGGTTTAAGCACTGTCGACGGGAAAGATGCGTCAGATAATGATACCAAGAAACTTATGAATTTTGAGCATAATAAATGGTATCACATCCGGCTGCGTGTAACTGAAACGCAAATTCTTGCCTGGATCGATGAGAATCAGGTATTGGATTTTAATATCGAAGGACACACATTGGACATTCGCCCGGAAGTGAGTTTGTCTCGCCCTTTTGGAATTACCTCCTGGAATACAACCGCTGCATTACGAAATATTTGGTTGAAAGAATTGTAGGTGCTCTCGATTTTTACCCTTTCCTTTTCTTCTTTCTGTTTTTTAGTTCTTTTTCGTTTTCCTGTATTAGTTTTTTCCAGTTATCATCAGTATCCTGGGTAAAATCAAGTGTTTCCTGATAGGCTGTCCTGTCAATTTCAAGAACGGTAATTTCTTTATCCAGAAATGTTTCAATTTCCTGTAAAAGCGATTTTTCCTCTGTACTGCAAAAAGAAACTGCTTGTCCTTTTTGGGTGCCCCTGCCGGTTCGTCCAACACGATGTACGTAGTTGGCGGCTACTTCCGGAAGATCGTAATTAACCACAAACTCAACATTGGGTATATCTATTCCTCGTGCGCTTACGTCGGTGGCAATTAGCAGCTTTACTTTTCCCGATTTAAAGTCGTCCAAATTTTTTGTGCGTTCACTTTGCTCTTTATCTCCATGTATAGTATTTCCTTCAATATTTACACGGTTCATGGCTTTTTTTACCCTTTCTGCCCGTACTTTTGTTCGTACAAAAACCAGTATCTTACTCTGCGGGTTTTCGTTTATCAACCGTTCCAGAAAAGCACGTTTATCATCCATTTCAATAAAAGCAACCGAGTGTTCCACATTTTTTGCCACCGGATTTTTTGGTGATATTTGTATGCGAATTGGTTTTCGAACAAGCGAGTAAGCCAGTTTTTTTATTTTACTATCGATTGTCGCAGAAAAAAACAGGGTTTGTCTCCTGCCGGGTAGCATTTTTACCAGATCGTTTATGTCTTTTATAAATCCCAGATCCAGCATGTGGTCTGCTTCATCCAGAATCAGTATTTCTATCCGGTTTAATTTTAGATGCCCCTGGCTGGCAAGATCAAACAAGCGCCCTGGTGTGGCCACAAGAATGTCGATGCCTTTTGTTAACGCTTCAATTTGTGGTTCCTGCTCAACACCACCAAAAATTCCAAGAGTTTTTACACCTGTTTTGTGCCCGATTTGTAAAAATGCTTTGGTTATTTGTTCTGCCAGCTCATGTGTCGGAACCATAACGAGACATTTAACTCCATCCGGACGTTTTTTCTGCTTGCCTTCTTGTATCTTATGGATTACCGGGATGGCAAAAGCTGCAGTTTTTCCCGTACCTGTTTGGGCAATGGCCAGTACATCTTCACCTTTTATAATGGGGGATATCGCCTTGTATTGTATATCGGTTGGCCTTTTGTAGCCTAACTGCCGCAGGTTTTCTTTTATATTGAATGCAATGGAATATTCGTCAAATTTCATAATAAATCTTATTCAGACTGCAAAGATAGTTTAAAGGTTGAGAATCAATTAGCAGTGTTGGTTCTTTCGTTTGTGCTAGAACTAAATTATTTATTTTCAGTATCTTCCTTTTTTGTCTTTTTTACGAACAAGTTCTTGTAAAATTGAACATCGGTATACTTAGCTATTATTATTTGACGTGTTCTTTTTAATTGAAACGCTTCTATAAATATTGCGAAATGCCTGATGATTTGATGGAATAGGTTGGAATCCTGATGTAAAGTGTGTTTCTTTTTTAGACGCAGAAATGTGACGTTCTTTTTTGGAAAGAATTGATCGTCAAAGTCGAAAACATATTTCGCAAATGCAAAATAAGCAATTGCTTTTCTTTTGGGTTTTATTTGAGCAAGTGCTTCTGTTAATGGAATTCTTTTGGAGAGAAGATATAAATCATAAATATATCTTAAAATTACTTTCCCGTAAAGAAGCCCTCTGTGGTCTAATTGAGCGTGTATGAAATTATGGACAATTTTATGTTTGTCAGACTGAACGTGGCATTTCCCAAAAGCATTTACTTCTTTTTTTTCGGCATAAATTATATCACTGTTAAACCAGTTCTTGCAATTGTATTCATTCGGAATCCTGTGTATCTCAATGTCTGCAGGAAAGTTGGGGTGATAAAGTCGGGGATAATGCTTTTCTTTGATAATATTTAAATCAGTACGATCCATATAGCTTAAATACCCTGTATCCAGCATTAGCTCAGCAGAAATAAGATAATCTTTTTCGGGGACAAGGAAATCAATGTCTCCCATTAACCGCTCTCCTGTATGAGAGTATAAACCATCAAGCAGATTTCCTGAGCCTTTTAAAAAGAGCGGAACAATATTTTTCTTGTTCAGTATGGTGGTGATTGATTTTATTTGATCCAAGATTTCATTGTTCCGTTGGCTATTCATCTTATAAATTTCCTGCAAATGCTCTTTTAGTTCTACAGGTATATATTCAAGAATTCCATGTGCGCGGAACTTCAAAAAAATGACTTGTAATATCAGATTGTCGCTGCAAATAGAAACAAATTTCAACCAATCAATTAAGTTATTTTTGCATAAATCAATTAGTTCCTTTTTGAACTCTGGCTTTTCATCTAGTACAAGGCATCTCCCTGCTAATAAGTATAATTCACTATTCTTCATTTTGGAAAAGTCTGGAAACGGCATTTATTGCTTTTTGATTATCGGAATAAGTAAGGCAATAATAAGAGATACTTATAATTTTTTCTAAAAATATTTCCACATTATTTGGCGTTGCTGGAATCCATGTTTCATCCAAAAGTCTTTTTATTCCTTCCAGTGGGTGAATTTTTTCTAACCTGCAGTCAACGGATTTATCATATTTAATAAATACAAATTCATTGGCTGGAAATACCAGCTGCATTGTGTTGTTATTTATAGGTAAGTATTTAACTTTCTTTTGCGAGAATAAAGTAACAAAAGGATTTGTTTCAAGCTCTGGGAAGTATGGTTTTAATATTTCCAATGAGCCCTCTTTTACTGACATTGCGACAGGAAGCGGGTAGGCTTTAAACGACGATTGCTCGATCGGGACAAAATCATCGGAAATAATTTGATAGCCATGGGCCTTTAGCAAAGCAGCCATGGTGGTTTTCCCGCTGCCTGGCTCTGCCGAGAAAAGTATGGTTTTGTTTCCATTGGAAATTGCTGATGCGTGAACAGTCATTAACCAATCAGCCTCAGTTTTATTATGCAGTACATTAATAAGTTCAATAAATATTCGGCCCTTTACATATTCACTTTCGTCTTTTGTCCAGCTTCCTTTTAAGGTATTGTCCGTTTTTAAAATAACTCTGTCTTTATATGTATATAATTCAAAATATGATTTATTGTCCGTTTTATCAGGAATTTTCAGGTGTTTTATCATGGGATGGATAGAATTTTCAAGCCATGAGGTTTCATACGAAAATTCTATTGTTTTATTGAATATTTTGTAACTATGCTTTGAATAAGGAATAAAAGTGTGATTGTTTATTTCATTCTCAAATTCTTCATGATATTGCCTGTTCGCATTCTCATAAGGTTTACTTACTTCATCTACATTGTGCTTGATTTCTTTTACAAAATTCAAACTATTTTCATACGGTATTGAATATAGGTTGGAGAATTCTTTAGCAATTGTTTTTATACCTGAGTCTTTGGTTAGTCTATCAAAAACGAACCATGCTGGTTCCTGTAGTTGAAAATATAGATTGCTGTTTTGAAACCATATTAGATATGAGTCTTCAATTTGTTTTTTTACAAATGATATATCTGGCATGAAAAATATATTTATCTGGATGAGTATTTTATTCAGACACTAAATTATAAACAATTATTATATAAAAGCTGGAATGTAATGATTGAGGTAAATGTGTATAAATATATTCTCAAATATGAAATATTGTCCCTGGGTGGGAATGTTTTATGTTTTTTTTCATTTGCGGAATGTGTTGTTTTTGTATTTCGTTGTTGTTAATTTTTTGTTTTTTAGATTGTTGTGGTGTTTGGGGACGGATCTGTTATCTTAAAATTATTATATACCTTTCCTTTTTAGTTAATGTATAAAAGTTTTTTTATATAATATAAATAGAGTGTTAACCAATTTTTTATTCAAAAAGCGACAGAATGGAAAAAAAGATTAATGAAATTGGGCAAGAGCAAGAAGACTCTCCCAAGATTTCGAGAAAGCAAGCTATTAAAAAGGCTGGATTCATGGCTGTTTCTGCAGCAACAATGATGGTTATGCTTAGTAACAATGCAGCTGCAAGAGGAAAGCACGGTGGTGGCAGACCAGGCAGAAGACCTGGCAGGCCTGGAAGACCCGGAGGAAAACCAGGCGGCGATCCTAAATGTAGCCCGGGATTTTAAGGTTGCAGAATTGACGGTTGAAAAATTTTCATTCGTATAATTTTGCAGGAATAAGTGTTTTTACAAGTGTAAAAACACTTATTGATGATTGATTTAGTCTGCGTTGGGTTAGAATTTTGTGTAATGTTTGGTTTATAATGTTGCCCAAATTCGGGCCAGTGAATAGCCCGGTGCCTTTAATTGAAAATCCAGAAAGTAGCCAAAAGGGGTCTGGGCTGTTTCAAAGTCGGCATTTTGTAGTCGTTTTTCGGCCAAATCAAATAGTTCTTTTGTAAATTCAACCGAGGCTTTTGACTCCGAAAGATGAGCAAATGAATGTAGTATTATTTTTTTGCAATTATTCTTTCGAGCCGTCCATTTCAGATGATTAACCAGTTTTTTCTCCCTGCTTTTCAGGTCATTACTTTCATCATTTTCTTCTACCTGGATAAATGCCAGAATTGAATCGGTAAAGGTTGCTCCCTGAGAAATTTCTTCCGCAGATTCTAAATTCTTTTGTGCCGGCGTATACCCAAATTCATTTACATACATGACTAAAACTTTCATTGAGCCATCCTTTTTTATTATGTTGTTTCCCTGCAAGGTGCAGTTTCTTTCAGCATATGTGAAAATAATTTTTAAATGTCAATCTGTGTAATTATTTATTGGATTTAGCCAGAATATCTTCACTCAATTTCTCTGTCCACGAGCATAAAGCATCCTTTTGTTCTGCAGTCAAACGCGCTCCTTTGTGCATAATAGCATATGCTTTTATTGGCATTTTTCCATCTTTAACTTCATCACAAATTTCGTCTAAAGCCCCAATTCTATCAAATGCATCCATTTTCCCCCAAAGGGAGAAATTTAGATGTTCCTTCCCTTCATTTACATCTTTATTAACTAACCACGAAACCGGAGCAACCTTGTGGTACCATAGGTATTTCGTTTGGGCTGAATGGCAATCCATACAAGCATTGGAAAGTAATTCCTTTATTTCCGGGGATAATTGTTCTTGTCGGAATATGTGGTTGGAAGTTATCTCTTCTTCATTCCTTGGATAGGTAATGAATTGTATCAGAATAAATATCAAAAAAATAGAAATAAGTACCAACTTGTAAATTTTCTTCATAGCTATTCGATAAAAATGGGGGGTATTATAATTGTTTCAATTTTATTTTTTGTAGTTTTTTATTTCCCAATTAGCGAAGAGGCTTCTTTCTTTGCCCAATCCATAATTAATTTTGCTTCTTCTTCTGTTAGTTTTTTATCCGGATTTCTTGCCAGGAATTTTTGCGGAGGCATTTCTTCTTTTTCAATAGTTTCTATAATATGTTTATAAGCGCCAATTTTTTTTATTTTTCCCAGTCCGTCTAGCGTTGTGAAGTCAAGATCTTCTTTTGCTTTGTCATTTTTAGAATTGATATTATGGCACCCATAACATTTGTTTTCAACTACATTCTTAACTTTTTTAGGCATGCTCGCCGGTAATTTTTTCTTTGGTTGTTCTTGTGCTGAAAGCCCAACTGATGCCAGTAAAACAATTAGAAAAGTGATAGCGTAAAGATTCATTTTTTTCATTTTGTGGATTATTATTATGAGACAATTTTTATTATCTGTTCCTGTGCATGTCATTTTAAACGTAATTTACGTTTTATTTGTTGAATTTAAATCGTTTTATTTGAATGTTTATTTTATGGGCGGAGTTCAGCTATCCGAGGCTTAATTTTTTACAAGATGTATTATAGGCGCATAGTTTTGATAATTGTTTTTTTTGTCTTCATTCTGAATGAAACAGGAGTAGGGCAGGTTTCACAGGGAGGCAGACCTAAAACGACTTCAGTATTGAAAAGTGCATCTATTCATGTAGTTAAAATGCCTGCGGTTAATAATGAGCAGTTAGAAAAGCAGTCTGTGAAGGATTTTAATACTTCTCCGCAACTAAAGTCATTTAACTTTGCTACCACTTTTGATGTTTCTTTTACAACTCAAAATTCAGGTGAGTGGTCTGTTGCAGATGACGGAACACAGGTGTGGAAACTAAAAATTTATTCAAAAGGGGCGAAATCCATTAACCTTATTTTTGATAAGTTCTTTTTACCTGATGGTGCCAGGCTATTTCTTTTTAATGAAAAAGAGAGTTATTATTTGGGGGCGTTCACTTCGTTTAATAATAAGTCTTCCGGGAAATTTGCGGTTTCTCCTGTTTTGGGTGATGAACTCACTGTTCAGTATGAAATTCCCGCAGGATATCCGAAAACAGAGAGTTTTGAAATAAAATCAGTTAATCACGATTTTGTTGGAATATTGAAAAGTGATGACAGACGACCGCGTGATAAGTTAGCCGGTTCCTGTAATATTGATGTAAACTGTGAAATAGGAAGTAAGTGGAAAGATATAAAAGACGCTGTTTGTCGGCTTATTGTAAATGGTAGAGAAATTTGTACCGGGACGTTGATTAACAATACATCTCAGGATGAAAAACCATATATTATTTCTGCAGCCCATTGTTATGATTATTGGAATTATGCTGAAACAACCATTTATGCGTTTAATTACGAAAGTCCTTATTGTGCTCCTCTGGATGGAGATCCTTCCAATTCAATTTCAGGAGCAAAAATGAAGGCACGGTTTGATAGTCTGGACTTTGCTCTGGCTGAATTGTCATTGGTGCCTCCACCGGAGTATCGCCCTTACTATGCCGGTTGGGACAGAAGCGGTGATTTGCCCGATTCCTCTGTAACGATTCATCATCCACAAGGGGATATAAAAAAGATATCATTTGATTACGATGCTCCACAAATTGATAATTTTTCCACGGGAAGTTTTACTTATACTACAAATGGTTTTTTTAAAATCGTTCGTTGGGATGGAGGAGTTACAGAAGGAGGATCCTCAGGAGGTTCTCTTTTTAATTCAAAAAAGAAGATAATAGGGACATTAACCGGAGGTTCGGCAACATGTTTCAATCCAGAAAAGGATTATTTTGAGCGGTTCGACATGTCGTGGGACTACAAATCAGACACCACAAAACAGTTGAAACATTGGTTAGACCCATTAAATACCGGAGCTGAAGTCCTTGATGGAGAACGTTTTTATGTTGATCAGGATTACTGTGCAGCTATTACACACCTTAACGATGATGATGTACATAAAAATGTTCTCATTGACGATGATGGGCAATTTGCTGGTTATTGGGGAGGTACTAATAATATAGGAATTACAGAGTTTATGGAGCATTTTTCCGGTACCGGAAACGAAGAGTTGCAGGGCGTTTCTTTTGGAGTAGGGAAATTGGTAAAACAGTTCGCGTCAAATAGCAAAATTACGTTGAAAATATATAAAGGTAATTCTTTCCCGGAAACCGAAATTCATACGAAAATTATTTATATTTCAGATTTGGTGGAAGATGCAATGAATTACATTGGTTTTACATCTCCCGTAGAAGCTGATGCCGATTTTTGGGTAGGATTTGAGCTTAGTAATATGGCAGAACAGGATACTTTTGTGGTTTACCAATCGTTAAGAGAACCCGACCTGGAAAATTATTTTTTCTATAAAAAAGATGGTGTGTGGCTTGATTTTAATGAAGCATCTAATGGTATGTATTCAATGGTGAATGTGTTTGAGTTGGTGGCATGTAATGTGGGAACAATATCTGATTCTTCTGATTCATATTTGCTTGAAGATCCTCTGGAAATTACAATATACCCAAATCCTGCGAACGACATATTTACTTTGGAAGCTGGTCAGGATATTTCCGTTGATAAGGTTTCTGTTTTTAATTTACTCGGAAAGATGGTAAATGTGCAATATTTAAATGTACAGCAAAGAAAAGTGCAAATTGATTTGTCAGGAAACGTACCAGGTATTTATTTTGTAAAATATAACAACGGGAAGAACTTTGTAACTAAAAAAGTATCTTATGTTCCGTGGTAAAAAATAACTATGCAGCGTTTTATTTTTCTTATTTTTCTTGTTTATATTCTAGGAGGATGTTCCAATTCTGTAAAGAAGTCAACAGAAATAATCAATTCAAATCATTATGCTGGTGGATTTCATCTTCAGAAAAATGGGGATATTACTCAATTAACTGTTTTTAATCCCTGGGAAAAAGCAAGAAACGTGCAGTTTGATTATTTTCTGATTAATCGAAATAAGTCAGTGCCCGATTCATTGAAAGACAGGAAGGTTATTAAAACACCAATCAACAGGATCATTTGCTTGTCTACGTCTCATTTAGGGTTTATCGATGCGTTAAATGAAAATGAGTCGGTAGTTGGGATTTCCGGAGCTCCATATGTTTCCAATCCGGAAATTCAGCAGCGGATAAAAGAAGGGAAAGTACTGGATGTTGGATACGGGCAAAATTTGAATTATGAGGTGATTTTGAACCAGAAACCTGATTTGGTAATGGTTTACGGAGTAGGGAGTGAAGTAACCGGTTATACGCAAAAACTGGAAGAACTGGGTATTCCGGTGGTTATGAATGCAGAATATCTGGAAGAAACACCACTTGGGAAAGCGGAATGGATAAAATTTGTAGGAGCGCTTTATGAAAAAGAGACAGAAGCCGATGAATTTTTTAGCACGGTTGAGAAAAACTATTTACAGCTTAAAAAGAAAGCAGATGAGGCAAGTGAACATCCGAAAGTATTGGTCGGTTCACCCTATAAAGATTCGTGGTGGGTGCCGGGAGGAAAATCTTATCTGGCCAATCTTATTCATGATGCCGGAGGTGATTATTTGGGGAAAGATAATTCTTCGCACGAGAGTTACGTGATTTCTTTTGAGAACGCCTTGACTTTGGGAAATGAAGCTGACGTATGGATAAATATGGGAATTCTTGCCTCAAAAAAAGAGATATTGGCAGCCGACAGTCGTTTTAAAAATTTTAAAGTCCTTTCTGCCGGGAAAGTTTATAATAATAACAAGCGATTGAGTGAAGGAGGTGGAAATGATTTTTGGGAAAGCGGTACTGTGCGCCCTGATATTGTTTTGAGCGATTTAATTTCAGTATTTCATCCCGGACTTATTTCTGAAGAAATGGTATATTACCGTCAGGTTAAATGAAACAGGCAGGCGAACATAATAATAATACATCTGTGCAACTGGTTTTTGCTATTATGGGCTTTGCCTTTTTGTTATTATTGATTGCCGATTTATTGCTTGGTTCAGTAATTGTTCCGTTAAAGCAAATCTTTCTGGCTTTTTTCCCTTCAGAAGAAACGCAGCAAACATTTAAAACGATTGTAGTTGATTTTCGGTTGCCGAAGGCAATAACCGCAATTTTAACCGGAGCTGCTCTTTCTGTAAGTGGATTGCAAATGCAAACTGTTTTTAGAAATCCGTTGGCAGGGCCTTTTGTTTTGGGAATTAGTGCTGGAGCAAGTTTGGGAGTGGCGTTTTTTGTGTTGGGTTTTTCATCGGTAATTGCGTTTGGAGTGGTTACAGCAACAGGCGCCTGGCCGCTTGCTATTGTTGCCTGGCTAGGATCTTTTTTGGTAATGTTGCTTGTGTTATATGTTTCTACCCGTGTAAATGATATAATGACCATTTTGATTCTTGGAATTCTTTTTACCAGCGCAGTAACTGCTATTGTAAGCATTTTGCAATACTTTAGCAGCGAGTCGATGTTAAAAGCTTTTATTATTTGGACCATGGGAAGCCTTGGAAGTGTAACAAACGAGCAATTATCTGTAATGGCGCCGACTATTCTGTTGGGTATCTTCTTAGCTTTTTTGAAAATCAAAGATTTAAATGCCTTCCTTTTGGGTGAAAATTATGCACGCTCGTTGGGCGTTAAAATTGTTCGTAGCCGTATTTTAATTTTTCTGAGCACCAGTTTGCTGGCAGGCACAATTACTGCATTTTGCGGTCCAATTGGTTTTATCGGTATTGCAGTTCCTCATATTTGCCGGGTAATTTTAAAAACCACAAATCATTTGGTTTTGATGCCGGCTGTAATTTTAACCGGTGGAATCGTAATGCTTTTTAGCGACATTGTTTCACAACTGCCTGGTATGCAAACTACATTGCCAATTAATTCGGTAACAGCCATTATTGGAATACCGGTAATAATGTGGATGATTATCCGAAATAAAAAATTTGCGTCGGTTTCATGATAGAACAGGGATTCAATATTGAACTAAAAAATGTTGCTGTTGGATATGAACAGACAAATGGTAAATTTCTTGAAATTTTAAAGGAGATAAACTTTAATGCAACTGCGGGAGAAATGGTGGCATTAATAGGAAGTAACGGAATTGGAAAAAGTACGCTGTTACGAACAATGGTTGGCTTTCATAAATATTTTGGTGGGGAGATAAAAGTAAATGGAGACGACCTGGGAAGAATAGATGAAAAGGATTTAGCCCGGATTATGAGCTTTGTTTCAACCGAAAATATCCGTATTGCGAATATGACTGTTTTTGATTTGGTTGCTTACGGGCGTTTCCCTTATACAAACTGGATTGGCAGGTTGACAGAAAAAGATCGGGGAATGGTTGAAGATGCCATAGAAAAAGTAGGGTTGAGGGGATTCGAGGAACGGCAAATAACACAGGTAAGCGATGGCGAAAGGCAACGTGCTATGATTGCTCGTGCTGTGGCGCAGGATACTCCTGTTATTATACTTGACGAGCCCACAGCCTTTCTGGATGTGAGTAATAAATACGAGATCTTTCATCTTCTTCAGTTGCTTGCCAAAGAGCGTGCGAAAACAATTATTCTGTCTACACACGATTTAAATATTGCTCTGCGAGAAGTAGATAAGTTATGGATCGTTACCCAAAGTGGAAATTTCCAGGGAGCGCCGGAAGATGCTGTATTAAATGGATGGCTCAACAAATTATTCAAAAATGAAAATATTGGTTTTGATTTACAGGAAGGCGAATATTTTTTTAAGAAGAAATTTAAAGCAAAAGTAAGAGTGATAGGAGAGGGGCTGGTTTATACCTGGACTTTGAGAGCATTGAATCGTGCGGGGTTTCAGCTTGTAGTGAAAGCAGAGCCCGATTTTTATATTCATGTAAATAGTAAATCGTGGAAGTTAGTATCAGCTAAAGGAACTCAAACGTTTTATTCCGTTTATCAATTGCTGGTCTCTTTAGCTTAATGGTATTGTATTATTTGGAATTTCTTTGCTTTTTGTTGTTTGTGAATTCTATATTATAACTCCTGTTGCTTTTAAGGTAAGTAATATATAAGTAACTTATGAAATAAAAAATGGCATAGCCAAATTTTGAATATGAAAAGAAGTTACTTTTGCCCGTTCTAATTTTATTATACGTGGACAAAATATTTAGACCTAAGTTATTCTCTGTTCTAAAAGAGAATTACTCTTCCAGACAGTTTTCATCCGATTTAATGGCCGGTGTTGTGGTTGGAGTTGTTGCGCTTCCTTTAGCAATTGCATTTGCAGTAGCATCGGGAGTGTCGCCTGAAAAAGGCTTGATAACGGCAGTTGTAGCAGGTTTTCTAGTTTCATTGTTGGGAGGAAGCCGGGTACAGATAGCTGGTCCAACCGGCGCTTTTATTGTAATTGTATATGGCATATTAACAGAATATGGTTACAATGGCTTGCTTATTTCCACAATTCTCGCAGGTTTATTTCTAATTGTTTTTGGTGTGCTTAAGCTTGGTACATTATTGAAATATTTTCCGCATCCGTTGATTGTGGGCTTTACGAGTGGCATTGCCGTAGTTATTTTTACTACGCAAATAAAAGATGCGCTTGGGCTTGAAATTGAAAAATTACCATCCGGATTTATCGAAAAATGGGGCACCTACGTAAGTCATCTTTCATCGGCTAATTATTATTCTGTGGGGCTTACAGTTATTTCTATTCTTTTTGTGGTTTTCTCTAAACGGTTTATTAAAAGAATACCCGGTTCTATCGTTGCCATTGTTTTGGGGACTGTTGTCGTTCAGTTATTGAATTTACCGGTGAGTACTATTGAAACTTTTTTTGGAGACATACCCGGAACGATTCATTTTTCTGCTCCTGAACTTGACTTTGCCAATATTCATAATTATCTGGAACCCGCGTTAACGGTTGCTATGCTTGGTGCTATTGAATCATTGCTTTCTGCCGTAGTTGCTGATGGGATGATTGGGGGAAATCACCGATCAAACACGGAGCTTATTGCGCAAGGAATTGCCAATGTTATTACCCCGTTTTTCGGAGGGATACCAGCTACCGGGGCAATTGCGCGTACGGCTACTAATGTGAAAAATGGGGGGCGAACTCCCGTTTCAGGTATTGTGCATGCTTTCACATTACTGCTTATTATGTTGTTTTTCAGCCGGTGGGTAAAACTTATTCCTATGGCTTGTTTGGCTGGGATTTTAATTACTGTTGCTTATAATATGAGCGAATGGCGAACTTTTGTCTCCATACTCAAAGGTTCAGGTTTTGATATTGTAGTTTTACTGGCAACTTTCTTTTTAACTGTACTGGTAGATTTAACTGTTGCAATCGAAATTGGTGTTGTTCTTTCTGCTATTCTTTTTATGAAAAGAATGGGCGATTTAGGTAATAATATCCCATCGGGGATTGACTCCGACGTTATTGATGATTATTCTGAACTCCCAGCAGAAATTGGAATATATGAAATAAGCGGGCCTTTATTTTTCGCGTCAGCTAAACAATACTGCGAGGTACTAAAATCTATTGGTTTGCGTAAAAAGGTTATGATTATTCGAATGCGTCATGTTCCTTTTGTTGATTCAACCGGATTGCATAATTTAAAAGATGCTTTGAAAATTCTTACTGATTCGGGAATTAAGGTTGTTTTATCGGGAGTAAATAAAGGTGTTGAGGACTCATTACTGAAGGGACATATTGATACTGCAATTGGGAAATTGAATATTTACGAAACATTTGACCAGGCAGTAAAAGGGGCGCAGAATTTGCTTGAAAAAAATTAGGGTCAAGTTAATCTTCGAATTTCGGGTAAGAATATTTGGTCTGTTTCGACTCTGCTCAACATTTCCCTGCAAGTCAGGCTGAGCATAGTCGAAGCCTTAACCGTTATCAGATTACTGATTTGACATTAGTTTGTTTTAGCCAGATTATTTCAGCTCGCGGGCAAAGAACTTTTCCAACTGCTCTACCGATAATTTTTTTGCCACTATTTTTTTGTTTTGATCAAGTATGTATACGCCTGGAGTTTTCCGGGCATCATATAAAATCTTAAAGCGGGAAGCATCATACTGATCCCAAACATTTATCCAGTCGTAAAGATTGTTCTTGGTTAAAAAATCAACCCACTCTTTTTTGTCATCCATGGAATAAATGGCATAAACCGTCAGTCCTTTGTCTTTATATTTTTCATAAACTTTGTCATGAAATTCCGGAACAAAAACTTTACAATGGGAACAATCTGGCTCAAAAATCAATACCATCGTATATTCCGATTGTATGCTGTGCAGATTTACAAAATCTCCTTCAATATTTTCGAGGGTTAAATCGGGAGCAGTTAATCCAATAAGGTTATTCTCAATAAAAAGCACGTTCTCTTTTATTTTTTCCATCGCCTCTTCCGTTGTCCAGAAAGCCTCACCAGACAGGTAATATTTTTTTGCCAGGTCAACAAACAAGGCATCCATTCCCATAACGTTACTGTTTATGCTACTGTTTAGGAACCACGAGGTAACAAATTGAAAAATACGTTTGTGCGGGCGTGTTGTTTCAATAAAGTTTATTACATTGGGTTTCATAGAGTCATAGTTTTGGTATAGCACCTTGGAAAACCACGTTTCCAGCTTGGGTTTTAGTAGAGGAGTGTAGAGAAAACGTTCGTTGGTATAATCAAAATAATCCCAGAAATGTTCTTTTTGATAATTAAATCGTGCCAAAAGCAGAAGAGAATCGTTGTTTTGCACCTCCTGAGGAAACTTTGAAATATCCGGCTGGGGAACATAATTTGTCATTAGAAATTTGGCCAGAAATGTATCCGGGTATTTCTCGGAAATATCTTTCCAGTAGTTTGACAAAACCGGTGTTAGCTTTGATATTTCATCCCGTATTTCAGCTTTCTCCGTGTCATTTGCTGTTTCCAGCCGTTTCTTAAATTCTGCGTTTTTGGCTTTTAAATCTTGCAGAAAAACAATGTATTTCTCAAACTCTTCTGTTTCTGTAGCGCCATTCACCTTTAATGTATGGCTATTAAAAGATGTATTTGTTAATGAAAATTGCTGGTCGGCTCCAAGCAAAAAATCAAAATGATTTTTTTCGTCCAGGTATATTTTATATAACCCTTGCGGAAGCAAACTGTCATTTTCAAAAATTCCTTTGCCGGAATTATCAAGTTGGGTACTGTCGTTTAAGTATATATTTTCTATGTAATAATGCGCTAAAAAAACTTTCTTGCCCGCGACTGAAGGTAATTTTACTTCAATGTGCAGGTTTTGACCTACTGTAAGTTGAGATATAAATAGTAGAATGATTACCAGGTTTTTAGTCTTCATCTAAAAGTTTTGTATTAAAAATAATATCTTGTCAGAAACATAGTTATTTACAAAAATAATTTTTGAAAAATGAAAGAGTCATAATCTTTCTTTAATTTCATCGAAAATCTTGTATATGCTGTCAATAAACATTCCTGTTTATAACGTTGTGGTTACTGATTTAGTTTTGGAGATTATAAATCAGGGGAGAAATATAGATGTACCGTTTGAGGTGCGTGTTTACGACGATGGTTCAACTTTTGAAACAAAGAAAATAAACAGGAGGTTGGCTGTATATCCTGAGGTAGTTTATGTTGAATTGTCTGAAAATGTTGGGCGGGCAGCAATCCGCAATAAAATGGGGCAGGAATCAAAATACAAATACTTACTTTTTTTAGACGCTGATTCTAAGATTATAAGTCATTGTTTTTTGAAGGATTATTTGGATGTTGCAATACATAATTGCGTTTTGTGCGGAGGAACAGCTTACCAGCCTCAAAAACCACTGGAACAGGAAAGATGGTTGCGGTGGTTTTATGGTACAAAGAGGGAAGCAATTTCTGCTGAAGAACGTAATATTGCAAAGGGCTTTATTATTACCTCCAATAACTTTTTAATTGAAAAGGAGATTTTTGATCAGGTATCTTTTCGTGAAGAGTTAAAAGGATATGGACACGAAGATACTCTGTTGGGATACGATTTGTTTCAACGCGGAATAAAGATAAAACATATTAATAATCCCTTGGAACATACCGGTCTGGAGAATGCTCAGGTTTTTATTGAGAAAACAAAACTTGCATTGGATAACCTTAAAACGATTTCTAAAATGTTGGCAGAAACCGAAATGGCTTTTTCATTGCAAATGCGTTTTTTGCAGAAGTATTATAAAATAACCAAAATTATTCCTCCTTCATTGCTTCGTTTGTTTTATGTTGTTTGTCGACTATTTATTGAGCGTAATCTTAGAGGAAACTACCCCCGTCTTTTTTTGCTGGATGTATACAAAGTTACCTATTATTCAACCATAAAAAACCGCTGACAAATACATGCCAGCGGTTGTCATTTAATAATGTATGTTATTTTAATTCTGTAATTTTATTTCTCCGTAACGGCTTCGTATATAAACATCTCCTCCGTTGCCAGTACCAACCTTGCCTTTTACTGTGCGCGTTTGGTTGTCTTTTATTTTATTTCCGTTAAAGTTGTCTTCCGGATAAGATATGCCACAGTAATTACAGCTGGCATCAAGATTATAGCTGGCACTGTTTAACCCCAGTTTTATTTGGCCATAGCTGTTTTCTACAGATATATATTCAAAGTCAGGTGCTATTTCTTCAACACTGATACCACCATAACCTGATTCAATTTTTAGCGATTTTTCAAGCTTCTCAACTTTAAAATGACTGTATTTGGTCGTAGCTGTTATGGATTGAACTTTATTAAAGTCGAATGTATCATATTTGGATTCTGCCTGAATGTCGCTGGCTTCGTCGATGTTTACAACGGAATATCTTGATTCAAGATTCAGATTTCGCATTTCACCAAAGTTCATTTTTGAATACTTAACTTCCACCATTAAATCGTTGGAAGAGCCAATCTCTGCTTTTCCGTACGCTAGAGATACATATATATTTCTGCTTTCAGGAGCTTTCAAGTCGCTGGCTGTAAAGTTCCCGTATTGAATATCAAAATTTCCATTGGCAGTAAGTTTATTCACAAATGTATTGCCGTATTTGTTAGATACATTGAGATTTTTATCCGATGGGATATTTACGGTATAATCGATACTGAATTTCATCCTGCTCTTAAAGTCTTTGGAAATCTCTGTTTCAGCACTTACAGTACCACCACTTTTCCCAAAATCAATGTCAATAAGGTTTAAAAGCTCATTTGCTTTTCCTTCGTTGGGCGCTTCTACGGTAACTATTACATCAATTGTAACATCACTGGCTTCGCTGTTTTTTATTTTTACCTCTCCGTATTTGTTTGAAATATCCAGCGTTTGTACACTGCTGGCTGCCCACGATTCATGGTATTCTTTTGTTTTTTCTTCTGCGTTTGCTTTCACCCCAACCATAATAGCTCCAAGCAGTAAAAGCAGGACAATTTTTTTAAATTTCGGCTTCATGATTTTTATTTGTTTGTTGTTTTACTTCTTCTAATTTTTCTACTATCATCGTAATTACACTCAGTTTTGCCTGGTAATATTCAAGCATGGCATTTATTACACGTTCATCTTCCGGGGCTGCAGCCAAATCTTTTTGCAGATTTTCGTATCGGGCTTTAAACTCATTCAGTTCATTATTCATCATATTTTGTTCCTCTTCTGAAATAAGTCCTTCCTTTTTTAATTCTTCCCACTGACTTAGCCCTGCATTTATCGAACTGGTGTAATAAAATTCTACTTCCTGATACTCATGAGAAACAGATGATAATGTTAGTTCTTCCTGACGGTTTTTATTGAGTGCAGAAAAAAGTGAACCCTGATTTCCTCGCGAAAGGTAAATAGCCGCCTGGTTGGAAATTAGAAAAACAAAAACCACTGCTGCAGCTACCTTCCATAGAAGTCTTAAGGTGATTATTTTCTTTTTATGTTCCTGTTTCAATTTTGCTTCAAACCGTTCGAAATGTCCTTCGGGCGGTTCGTTATCATTTAACCTTTCCAGGTTTTGCAAAATTATTTTATCTATGTCATCATGTACTTTCATAATTAATTGTATGAGAAAACTTCATCTTCTTTAATTAACTCTTTCAATTTATTTTTTGCTCTTAACAACTGGGTTCTCGACGATGAATTGCTTATGTTTAGTATTTGACTGATTTCATCGTGGTCGTACCCTTCTATCAAATACAGGCTAAGAACAATGCGGTAGCCATCCGGTAACTTTTGAATGGCTTTTTTTAATCGTTCTACATCAACTTCCTTTGTTTCTGTCTTGTACTCCGGAATTTGCATTGTTCGTTCATTTACTTCTTCAAATTGTACCTTTCTTTTTTTTAAATAATCCAATGAACGGTTTATCACTATCTTTTTTAACCATGCTCCAAAACTTACTTCGCCTTTGTAGGTTCTTATTTTTTTGAATGCACTTAAAAAAGCATCTTGCATTACATCTTCTGCTTCCATTTCATCGTTAATTATCCTTAAACTTACGCTATACATCGACTTGTAATAAAGTTTATACAGCTGAAATTGGGCTTTCTGGTCGCCTTCCGTACATCTGTCGATAATTTCCTGATGAATATTTTTGTAAAGTGTTTCCAACTATTTTTATTCTGATTGAATGACGAATGTATTTTTCGGATGTTACACTATCTGAAATTATTTTTGATTTTTTATTATGGCATTACTAAACCTGTATACTCTAATGAGAATAGTAATGCGGTTGGGGGCAGATATTTTTGATTTTTAGTTACTGTACTTTTTCTTATAGAAAATGTTGATAATGGTATTTGCATCCGGAATAGTTTTGCTTCCGGTTCAAAAATACCATTTTAAAGTGAATTGTAATATTGAACGAGCTCTTTTAGTGTTTCTTCCTTCTTGGTTTTTATTTTATGTTTCTTTATAAATGTTTCTATTTGTTGCGTGTGGGTGGGGAATATTTCCACCAGGTCTTTTTTGTTTTCCACAGGCTTTGCCTCATTTCTTTCAATTCGGATGTAATATTCATCTGGTTTTTTAATGAATTTCGCAGGTTCTGCATCTTTATAAGCACTTGGTTTTGTTGGGTTATTAAGTATGATTTGTGGCTTTGCATAAAGAGATGATTTTCCTTCTTCTAAGACAATAAAAAATCCTTGTTTGCTTTTTTTCCCTGCTCGTAAGGGGAATATACCATTTTGTAATTACCTAGTTCCACTCTTTCTATTATTTCAGGAGTCCCCATAGAAAAGACAGAATTGTCTCCGGTTTTAAATTCTATTTGGTCACTATAAATATTGTATCGCAAAGGAATATCAGTAAACTCGTCGCTTGTATTTGTATAAACAGACCCGATTGTAAAATCATCTAAAAGGTACGGAGAGCCTTCAATGTTTGTTGTTTTTAATAAAGATTCATAATCACCACTCACTGTTTTGTCGAGGTTGATAAGTCCCATCATCGTTTTTAATTCCGGATTTGTTTGAGCCCTCGTTATTTTAACAGAAAGAAAAAGAATGGTTATAATAATGTAATATTTCATGTTTGTTGATTTATTAGGTTAAGCTATTTTGTAAAAGTATATTTAAAATCAATTTATTGGTCTCTGCTTTGAATTTGCTTTCTGCTTCTTTTTGCACATTAAATATAATAAAATTTCATTCTAGTTATACGCTTAACTGTTAATAAATCAGGTAGGTGGATGTCTGGTTATTTAGACACTAAATAATTATTTCTACTTCCATTTTTTAGGGAAAGGTTGTTGTTGGGAGTAACTTTGAAATTTTAGGTACAAAAAACAAATATGAAAGATTTCTTTTTGTCTAGCCTGGGAGTAGAAAGTCTTGGTAAATAATGCGCGGGTAGAATAGGAGCACCCCGAGCACAACTTTTTAAATGTTAGGTAAAGAATGTTCCTGGTTTAAATATTGCTAAGGAAACGGCATGCACCTTCGTAGTAAAGAAGGAGATTTGCTTTTTTGTTATCTGAATCAAATAAAAGAAGGAGAATCGGGAAATAAGTAATTTATACTAACCCCGAGAATCCCATAAAAGCCATTGCCAGAATTCCAGCAGTAATTAGTGCAATAGGCGTTCCTTTTAGTCCTTTCGGAATATTTTGTAACTCAAGATGTTCTCTGATTCCTGCAAAAAGTGTTAATGCCAAGCCAAATCCAATTGCATTTGAAATAGCAAAAACAACTCCTTCAAGCAAGTTGAATTCTTTCTGAATCGTTAGAATGGCCACACCTAAAATTGCACAGTTAGTGGTAATAAGCGGGAGGAAAATACCAAGCGCCTGATAAAGTGCCGGACTTACTTTTTTCAATATAATCTCGACCAATTGTACCAGCGATGCAATAACAAGAATAAACGCAATGGTTTGCAGGTAGGCAAGCCCCAGTTTGTTAAGAACATAGTTCTGAATAAGGTAGGTTACAATGGTTGCCAGTACCATTACAAAGGCTACGGCCCCTGCCATACCAACGGCCGTTGAAATACGTTTGGAAACGCCCAGAAAAGGACAAATTCCCAGGAATTGCATTAAAACAATGTTGTTTACTAATATGGCTGCAACTATGATTACAAAATAGTTCATTCTTTTGTCCTCCTAATTTTTTCTGATACGATTGATAATTGCAATTAAATACCCCAATACAATAAAAGCTCCCGGTGCAAGCACAAACAACAGTGTTACATAATTTTCGGGATACAGCGTTAAATTAAAAAGTTTTCCGCTGCCAAGAATTTCACGAATTCCTCCGAGCAATACTAAGGCAAAGCTAAAACCTAGCCCTATGCCTAGTCCGTCAATAGCCGAAGAAACTAAAGTGTTTTTGGATGCAAAAGCTTCGGCTCTTCCCAATACTATACAGTTTACTACAATTAGCGGGATAAACAGCCCCAGACTTTTATACAGAGCCGGGACATACGCTTGCATCGCCAACTGAACAACGGTAACAAATGCAGCAATGATAACGATAAAACTAGGGATGCGCACTTTGTCGGGAATAACGTTTTTTACCAGTGAAATAACAATATTCGACATCATTAAAACAAAGGTAGTTGCCAGCCCCATTCCCAGACCGTTGATGGCAGAAGATGTAACCCCCAGTGTGGGGCACATTCCCAGTACCAGTACAAAAACCGGATTTTCTTTAATAAATCCCTTCGAAAAATTTTGCCACTGATTCATATGTAATGTTTTTATTATTCAAAATTATGTTGTTCAATGTTCTTATAGTTTAATGTTCAAAGTTTATTCGTTTGTAGTTGTCTGAAAAATTTTGTCCATAAGTAAGCCAGTTCATCATTTTACTAAGTTCCGGTGTTCTTTGCCGGGGACTTATATTTCCAAATTTGTAAAACGTAGCCATAACTTTAAACTTGCAACCTCGAACTTTAAATTTAATTTATTTACTCTTTTCGTACGAATTATAAGCTCTAACCATTGCATCTAAAAAAGCACGCGATGAGATGGTGGATGCGGTTATGGCATCTATATCTCCTCCGTCTTTGGAAACCTGAAATTTCGTGGTTTTAGGGCTTTTCCCAATAACATACTGGTTGGGTTTATCTGCATTATTAAACCAGGTTGTCATCTTTGATCCTAATCCCGGAGTTTCTTCATGTTCCAGTACCTGATATCCTGAAAAATTTCCATTTTCATCGATTCCTGCCATAATGGAAATAAGCCCTCCAAAACCTTTTTTCGACCAGGTTTTTACTGCGGCTCCAACCAGCTTGTCATTTTTATAAGCCGGAAAAACTTCTAGGCTATCTTCTCCTGCTTCAGCCGCAACTTTAAAAGAATCTCCAAGTTTGTCAAATTCGGGGAGTACTTTTGTAATGGCTTCAGCCTGGTCTTTTAGTTTGGCTTCTTCTATCGGCGCTTTTGTAAGGTCGTAAACATAGCCCAGGGCTATAGCTGCAATTAGTGTTACCAAAAGCAGTGTTACAACCATGTTTATAAAAGTTGATTCACGTTTTGCCATTCTATTTTCCTCCAAATCGTTTTGGTTTTACGTAATTGTTGATTAAAGGGGTAACTGCATTCATTATTAATATGGCAAAAGAAATTCCTTCAGGATAAGAGCCAAACAAGCGGATGCAAATGGTTATGATTCCTATCCCGATTCCAAATATAATCTGTCCTTTTGGTGTCATCGGGGAGGAAACCATATCGGTAGCCATAAAAATGGCGCCCAGCATTAATCCTCCTGTAAAAATGTGGTACAACGGATTAATATAAATTTCGGGGTTAATTAACCAGAAAATACCTGAAAAAATGGCAACAGTAGCAATAATTGAAACAGGTATGTGCCAGGTGATTACCTTTTTGTATAGCATGTATAGGCCGCCCAAAATAAGAAGGAAAGCTGAAACTTCTCCCAGAGAACCTCCTGTTCCTCCGAAAAATAACTCAGTAACATTGGGTAGGTATTTTGAAATTTCCGAAATGGAAGTACCGTTGGAAACACCTTCTTTTATAATACTAAGCGGAGTGGCTGCAGTTATTGCATCAACACCACTCTGGCTGTTTACCGGCCAGGAAGTCATTTGTACGGGGAACGAAATCAACATAAATACCCTTCCTACAAGGGCAGGGTTAAAAATATTGTTTCCTAATCCGCCGAACGACATTTTTGCAATTCCGATGGAAGCCAGCGAGCCAATAATAATTATCCACCATGGTAAGTTCGAAGGCACATTAAATGCCAGTAATATTCCGGTAACAAGTGCCGAACCATCGTTTATTGAAGGTTTTACTTTTAATATGAATTTCTGAATAGCGTACTCAAAAGCCAAACAGGCGGCAACGGCTATTAATGTTACACGCAGTGCTCCCAACCCAAAAACAAAAACAGACCAGGCCAGTGCCGGTACCATGGCCAAAACTACCCGGTACATAATCTTTTGGGTAGAATCGTTAGAGTGGACATGCGGTGAAGGTGAAACGGTTAAAATATTACTCATTTCTTTTTTGAAGTATTTGGTTCAACTTTCAGTTTCTTTGTAATTTAATTTTAGCAACGGATTTATTTTTTCCTTGAACGAATGATTTGTCCAACTTTCCCTTTTCCATAACGGATATAATCGAGTAACGGACGGTTTGCCGGGCAGGTATAGCTACACGAGCCACATTCAATACAGTCCATAACTTTGTCTTTTTCCGCTCTGTCGAAAATCTGCTTTTCAGAGAGTGTCATTAACAGGTAAGGTTCCAGTCCCATCGGGCAAACAGAAACACAGCGGGAGCAACGTATGCAAGTCTGTACTTCCTTCCGTTTGGATTCTTCTTCCTTTATCAAAAGAATGCCAGAAGTTCCTTTGGTTACAGTAACATCGAGTGATGCTATGGCGCGCCCCATCATTGGGCCGCCACTTATGATTTTTCCTGTTCCTTCCGGTAATCCCCCGGCAGCTTCAATAAGCTCTGTTGTTGCTGTGCCAATCCGAACTTTAAAATTGGATGGCGTTGCTACGCCTTTCCCCGTAACGGTGACTACCCGTTCAAATAAAGGTTTGTTTTTCTGAATAGCCTCATATACAGCAAAAGCAGTACCTACATTACTAACAACAGCCCCTACGGCAATGGGTAATCCTCCGGAAGGAACTTCCTTTCCTGTTACTGCTTTGATGAGCTGCTTTTCACCGCCCTGCGGATATTTTACTTTTAGTGGTTGGATTGCAATCCCGTTGTATTTCTTTGTTTTTTCCGAAAGAAGCTGGATGGCATTTGGTTTATTATTTTCAATGCCAATAACTGCCTTGGAAACATTTAATGCTTTCATGAGCAGTTGTATTCCGACCATAATTTCATCTGCTTTTTCAAGCATTAACCGGTGATCTGAAGTTAGATAAGGTTCGCATTCTACCCCATTGAGCAAAAGTACCTCGGCTTTCATGCCTTTAGGAGGTACCAGTTTTACGTGGGTAGGGAAGGTTGCTCCTCCCAAACCTACAATTCCGGCATCCTGAATTTTTTGGATGATTTCCTGTCCTTCAATATTTATTGCAGTAACAAGATCTTCTGAACGGTCGATTCCATCTTCCCATTCATCTCCTTCTACATCAATAAAGATACCTTGTTTCGGATATCCTGAACTATCAGCCGAGAAATCTACTTTTTTTACTTTTCCTGAAACGGAAGAGTGGATATTGGTAGAAACAAAACTGCTGCTTTTTGCAATTACCTGTCCTGTTTTTATAACATCGCCCCGTTTTACTGTTGGCGTTGCCGGTGCGCCAATGTGTTGCGCAACCGGAATAAAAACTGTTTTAGGAACAGGTAAAACTTCAATTTCTTTATCTGCTGATAATTTGTTTTCAGGTGGATGTACTCCGCCAAGTTTGAACGTCTTTAACATTCTGATTTTATTTAGCTGTACTACACTCTTCTTTTTCTTCTTTCTTTATTTTCCTTGGGGGAAAATTCAATTCAAGTATGGCTCCTGTTGGGCAAACCGGCGGACATTTACGACATAGTTTACACTTGTCGGAATCAATATAGGCCAGGTTATTTTCGATTGTAATTGCATCGAAATTACATTCTTTCTGGCATTTGCCGCAACCAATACATGCAGTAGTACATGCTTTCCTTGCCACACCGCCTTTGTCCTCATTTTTACAGGCAACAACCACTTTCCTGTCTTTAGGGAATTTTTTGCGTAATTCAATTAAATTTTTCGGACAGGCATCTACACATGCTCCACACGCTACACATTTATCATCCAGAATAAGCGGAACCCCTATTCCTGCGCGTAAGTCGATGGCATCGAAATCACAGGCATCGTAGCAATCTCCATATCCCAAACATCCAAATTGGCAGTCGGTTTCGCCACTGTATACAGATGCCGCAACTGCACAGGTTGATGCGCCATCGAAAGAGCTGGTTTTGGGGCGGTGGTCACAGGTTCCGTTACAGCTAATAAAAGCTACCCGCGGATCTTTTTTCACCGGTTCCAGTCCAAGTACAGAGGCAACCTCATTCATTACATCATTTCCTCCAACCGGACAGTTTAAGATGGATAAATCTCCAAGTTTTACACAAGCTTCCGCAAAGGCGCGGCACCCGGCATAACCACAACCTCCGCAGTTCGCACTGGGAAGAGCTTCTTCCACCTGGTCAATGCGCGGATCTTCATGCACTTTAAATTTCTGAGCTACAAAGTATAAGATTACGGCAGCCAAGGTTCCTATTATACTTAAGGTAGCAATGGTATATACAATAGTTATACTCATGATTTAATTCATTTCTTCCACTTCGAATTTGAAAACTTTTTTTAATAAATGACGAAAAAAATATAATGTTATAAAGTATGGTATTAAAATTGACAATGATAACAGCCCGCTAATCAGTTCGTTATTGGATATGCTGGTAGCGATTATCAAGGTGAAAAGTACCAGTATAAACGGGAGAATATATCCATAAAACAAAGCGATAAAACCTTTTGATTCCTGAAAGACAACAGTAATTTCATCGCCCGGCTTATATTGTTTGCTGAAAACGGTGATTTCGATTTCCTTCTCCTGAAAATCGGCAACCGTGCATGCTCCTTTGGCATGGCAGGCCGAGCAGGCTGATTGATTTACAATGGTCGCGATCAGTGATTTATCGGTTACCTTCTTTACAAAAGCTTTATGTCTAATGTCTGTTTTCGTTTTTGCCTCTTTTTTGTAATTTGAAGATTGCAAATTTATATATTTAAGTAAATATACACATGCCAAAATTCAGTTTTATTTGAAAATATCCTATTTATAAAAAGTCTAATTTAAAGTATTTGCTTTTCCACTATCAGAAGGTGAACTTTCGATTGATTCTTTTCGCACAGAATCAACATCCCAGGCACAGTCTGTATTGTGAATAGTGTAATTTCTTTCGGTAAGTAGTGTTTCTGAAAGTTGTTTGGAAAAACGCCGGGTTTCCTGAATAAAGTCTCTTTCGTCTTCTTTCCATGTTTGGTACAGATCTTCCAGCACCTGTTCTTCATGATGGTTAAAGGTTCTACCTGCTCTGTAAGCTTCGTATTTTGTAAATCCCAGTTGAACCAGAATTTTTACTCCCAGTTCAGTAGCTGAATTAAACATCTCTCGCTGAACAATTTTTACATGTAATTTATAAAATTCAAAAACATGAAAAATATCTTTTGCACGTGCAACAATTTGTAACCGTGGATAATTTTTTTGTACATATTCGGCTACTTTTAGTGCGTCATCGTGTTCAGCCATACTTAATATCAGCATTTGGGCCTTTTCAATGCCGGCTTTTTCCAGTACCTGGGGTTTGGTAACATCTCCGTAATACAGTTTAAATCCGTATTTTCTTAATATTTCTACGTTTGCCGGATTGCTATCAATAATGGTAACATTAATATTATTGGCCATCAGGAACCGGCCAACCACAAGTCCGAAGCGCCCAAAACCTGCTATAATAATGGGGTTTATTTCATCAAATTCATCAAACTCCTGTTTGTTTTGTTTTCGAGAGAGAATAGGACGAACGGCTTTGTCATGGAAAATAAGCAATAGCGGGGAAATGGTCATCGACAGAGTAACAACCAGCAGAAGCATTCCCGCTGTTTGGTTATCAAACAACTGATTTTTTAAAGAGAACGAAATAAGCACGAAACTAAATTCGCTGGATTGCGCCAATAAAAAAGCAAACAAAAAATCGTAGCCTTTTCTAAGTTTAAAAGTTTTTCCAAGAGCTAATAAAACAATGAATTTTAGTAATATAAGTAGGAAAACGTAGCTAAGTACACGAAAAGGTTGTGCAATAAAAAGATGAAAATTAATGCTGGCTCCAACTGAAATAAAGAACAGTCCTAACAGCAATCCTTTAAATGGTTCTATGGTCGATTCTAATTCATGCCGGTATTCATTTTCTGCTAAAACTACACCGGCGATAAATGTTCCCAGAGCTGGGGAGAGACCGATGGCATCCATGGCAAGAGCAATTCCAATAACCATTAAAAGTGCCATGGCTGTGAAAATTTCATGAAGACCTGTTTCAGCAATTAACTTGAATACATGGCGTGCAATAAAACGACCCACAAAAATAATGGCCGCAATAACTCCAATTATTAATAGTAACTGAGCCCATCCGGGCATGGCTGAAACCCCAGTAACTTTGTCCAGTTGTGATTCGGCAAGATTAATTTCACTACCCCAGGTGGCAAGTATTGGCAGAATAGCTAAAATTGGAATCACTGCCATATCTTGAAAAAGAAGTACGGAAAAGGCCGATTTTCCTGCAACGTTCTGCATTAATCCTTTTTCAGTAAGTGTTTGAATAACAATAGCTGTGGAAGAAAGTGCCAGGATTAAACCAATGCCAATGGCTTTGCTCATTTGAAACCGAAACAGCAGGGCAACAATTGCAATTACAAGTGTGGTTATCAGAACCTGAAGGCCACCCAAACCAAAAATTGACTGGCGCATTTTCCAAAGTAAGGATGGCTGGAGCTCAAGTCCAATAACAAACAGCATCAGAACAACTCCAAACTCAGCAAAGTGCATTACTTCATCGGCTTCATTCCCCACAAGGCCCAGTACAAATGGCCCAATGATTGCGCCCGCCAGTAAATAACCAAGAACAGAGCCTAACCCCATTTTTTTCGCCAGTGGAACGGAAACAACTGCTGCACCCAGATAAATTAGTGCCTGAAAAAAGAAATCGTGATTATACATGTTTCTCTGTTAATTCGTTTGCATATTCAACAGTTTTTAAATCATTCCTGCTGTAGTTCTCGTCTCTAAGGTTTATTATCAGTTTTTTATAAAGTTGCGCATATTCCTGAGTCGTTTCATCTGGCAGGGTGTAAGAACCATGTACAACAAAAGGCGGCAAATAATTCATTCTGCACAAAGTTGCCGACTGCCTGAAAGGCGCTAAAAATTGGTTAATCGTATAATGGTTTTGCCCCGTTTCAGAATAAACTTCCTGCTGTCCTCCTGTGCTTAAAACCGAAATAGCATCTTTTCCTTCCAGCGCCCTGCCTTTTTTTCCATAGGCAAAGCCATGTTGCAGCACTAAATCAAACCACTCTTTTAATAGTGCCGGCGAGCTATACCAGTAAAACGGATGATGCCATACAATAATATCATGAAGCATCAAAAGCTGTTGTTCTTTTATAATGTCAATATAAAAATCAGGATAGTTTTCATATAAATTGTTTACAGTAACCCATTTAAGTCCGCTCACTGCATCGATCATTTTACGGTTAATGCGCGATTTTTGTATAGCTGGATGGGCAAATATGATAAGCACTCTTTTCATTTTTTTCATTTCTTCTTTTCAGAATTGTTTTCTGTATCATAAAAATAGTTTTTTTCGTTGATAATTTGATAGAGTTGGCTTAATAGGAACGCATTCATTATTTTGTACATTTGATTACCAGTAATTCATATATAAAAGAAATAAAAGTGAAAAGGATTATTTTTTCATCACCGTTACTGTTGATTTTATTTTTAATCAGCTGCCACACAAATAGAAAAGAAGTTGTAACCGATGCTGCATTTGGTAAATATGTGCAGGCTTATACCAGCGGAATAATATCTGTGGAATCAGTAATTTCGGTGTATCTGGCCCAGCCGCTGGCAAAAACCGATGTGTCAACAGATGGGCTGTTTTCTTTTTCTCCTGAAATAAAAGGGAAAACCGTTTTGGTTGGAGATCGTGTTGTTGAGTTCAGGCCTGCTTCAGCTTTAAAATCGGGAACAGATTATACAGCCAGCTTTCACCTGGGAAAATTGGTTGATGCAGAAAATGGTTTGGATAAAATGACTTTTCAGTTTTCTACAGTCAAACAGTCTTTCTCAGTCTCCTTTGATGGTTTGAAGAATTATGAGGCCGGGCCTTTTGATAAAATGCAATTTTCAGGCTACCTGTTAACGGCTGATGTGGCAGAACCAATGTCAATTGAAAAAGTACTTCAGGCCAGGTATGGTGAAGAAAAGGCTATGATTCACTGGCTGCATGAGCCCGGAAAACGAAAACACTTTTTTACAGTGGATAGTTTGCAACGGTATCGCGATAAAACAACCAATTTACTTATAGAGTGGAATGGTACCCCAATAAATATTGATAAGAGAGGGGAAGAAACAGTAAAGGTTCCGGCCTTAAATGCATTTGAGATATTGGATGTGAATGTTGTAAGGGAGCCCGAACAGCATCTGGAAATACGGTTTTCAGATCCTTTACTGAAGTCGCAGGAGCTCACAGGGCTGATTGCATTAAGCGATGGTACAGACTTGAAACTTAGCATTGAGGGGAATGTAATAAAAGGATGGCCTTCTAAAACATTATCGGGCGAAATGGATGTAACTGTTTCCGAAGGTATTGAGAATGTAAATTATTTTAAACTAAATAAAACGGAAACCTTTCGGGTGCAGTTTAGTAGCCAGCAACCTGCGGTACGGCTTATAGGGAAAGGGGTAATTGTTCCGCAGGATGGAGCGCTGGAAATGCCTTTCGAGGCTGTTGCTTTAAATGCGGTTGAAATTCGTGTTATACAGATTTTTAAAGACAATGTGTTCTCTTTTTTTCAGGATAATTACTGGGACGGGGGAGAAGACTTAAAGAAGGTTGGCAGGCTCGTTTATTCCGGGAAGGTAGAACTTACGCCTAAAGAAGCAGGAGGATTACAAAAATGGAATACATATAAAATTAATCTGGCCAATTTTATTTCCATTGAACAAGGCGCTATTTATAATGTGCAATTTCGTTTTCATAAAGAATATTCCCTGTACGATTGCGGACAGGAGGGTACAAAAAATGAACAGCAACTGGAAGAAACATCCATAAAGGAAAAAGAACCCTATCAAACAGAATGGGACCAGCCCGGATGGTATTCCGATTATTACTATCCGGCAGGCTATAACTGGCAGGAACGCGATAATCCTTGCGATATTTCTTATTATAATTCAAGTCGTTTTGTATCGCGAAATATTTTTGCTTCAGAATTGGGGATAATTGCCAAAGAGGGGGAAGATCATAAATTGAACTTTGCAGTTACCAATTTATTGACTACCCAACCGGAACAAAACGTTGAACTCCGCCTGTTTAATTACCAAAAACAGTTAATGCAAACCATTACCACCGATAATCAGGGATTTGCCAGTGTTTCAATGAATAAAAAGCCATTTTTACTGGTGGCTCAGAAAGGGAAGCAGTTTGGTTACCTACGGCTTGATGATGGTAGTGCTTTGTCTACCAGTAATTTTAATACTTCAGGACAGAAAATTTCCGATGGTTTAAAAGCTTTTATTTATGGTGAACGAGGTGTTTGGCGCCCCGGTGATACTCTTTTTCTGAATGTAATTGTTGAAAAAGTAGATGCCGGTCTTCCAGAAAATTATCCGGTTGTTTTCCAGTTTATTAATCCCAATGGCCAGATTGTTGAAAAGCGTGTGCTAAATGAAAATACCAACGGCTTCTACCCTGTGCATATTAAAACAACCACCGATGCTCCTACCGGCAACTGGCAGGCAAAGGTGAGTGTGGGAAATGCTGTCTTTACTGAACGGATTAAAATTGAAACCGTGAAACCCAACCGCTTGAAGATTACCCTGGATTTGCCGCAAACAGCGCTAAATTCAAAAAGTAAGAGTATTCCTATGGAAGTGGCGTGGTTACATGGTTCTCCTGCTCGTTCGTTAAAAACAAAGGTCGATGTACTTTTTGTAAAAGATAAAACAGAATTCAGTGGGTATGAATCTTATTCGTTTACGGATCCGGCTTCTTCATTTTCCCCGGGAGAACAAACTGTTTTTGAAGGGAAATTGGACGAAAACGGGAAAACGACGATTCCCATTGATTTTAAATCGCTGGAGAATGCTCCTGGAATGGTAAAGGCTTGGTTTTCCTCACGGGTTTTTGAACAAGGAGGTGATTTTAGTATTAATGTGCAGGGAGCTAAATATGCGCCGTTTTCAACGTTTGTGGGTGTGAAAATGCCTGCTTCTGAAGATAACTGGTACCAAACTGATACAGATTATACTGCTCAGGTTGTATTGGTTGATGCCAATGGAAAACCGGTTTCCGGAGATAAACTTCAGGTAAAATTGTATAAAATCGACTGGCGCTGGTGGTGGGAGTCAGGTTCGGAAAATCTCGCGCATTATGTTTCCGGAAATTATTACCGGCCGGTTTCAACCTGGAATATTGGAAATGCCGAACATAAAAGCTCGCTAAAATTGAATGTAAAATACCATAATTGGCAGGATAATGGCCGCTATTTTCTTTGGGTAAAAGATCTTACCAGTGGTCATGCCTCCGGGGTAACTTTTTATATGTCGAAGTGGGGGAGCTGGCGTTCAGAAGGAATGGCAGATGGCGCAACCTTGCTAACACTTCGTACCGATAAAGGGAAATATACTGTGGGTGAAAAGATTGAAGTTACCATTCCATCGTCAAAAGCAGGGAGGGCGCTGGTGAGCCTTGAAAACGGAACCGGAGTAACGGATGTTTTCTGGGTAGAAACTACGGAACAACAAACCCATTTTACTATTGACACCAAGCCGGAGATGGCTCCTAACTTTTATGTTCATGTAAGTTTAATTCAGCCATACGGACAAACCGAAAACGATGCTCCTTTGCGCCTGTACGGAGTTACGCCTGTTTTGGTAGAAAATCCGGAAACCATATTAAAACCAGTTGTTCAGGCGCCTGAAGAAATTGAGCCGGAGAAAAAATATACAATAAAGGTTTCGGAAGAGAATAAACGGGAAATGACATATACCCTGGCTATTGTTGACGAAGGATTGCTAGGGCTTACCAATTTTAAAACGCCTGACCCACATGCTGCATTTTATGCCCGCGAAGCGTTGGGAGTAAAAACCTGGGATTTATACGATGATGTTGCCGGTGCATATGGTGCTCGTTTGGAAAAAGCCTTTGCCGTTGGTGGCGATGGTGAGATAGCCGCTTCTGCAAAGAAAAAAGCAAACCGGTTTAAGCCTGTAGTGCAATTTGCTGGTCCGTTTACATTGAAAAAAGGGAAGACAGATACGCATGAGTTTATCATGCCCAATTATGTTGGAGCTGTTCGTGTAATGGTTGTTGCCGGAAATAAAGGAGCTTACGGAAATACAGAGAAATCAGTTCCGGTAAGGAAAGGTGTTATGTTGCTGGCTACTATGCCGCGTGTATTGGCTCCCGGAGAAGAGGTAAGCTTGCCTGTAGATGTTTTCGCCATGAAAGATAATGTGAAAAATGTTTCTGTTAAGGTGAAAACCAATTCGATGCTAAATGTTTCGGGTGATGCTGAAAAGATGGTTCGGTTTGAGCAAACGGGGGAGAAGATGGTTTATTTTACATTAAAAACAGGAGATGTAACCGGGATTGGCAAAATTTCGATAGAAGCCCAAAGTGGGCGTGAGAAAGCTACTTACGAAGTAGAACTGGATATTCGTAATCCAAATTCTCCTGTTACAGTTGAGCAATCAAAAATGGTTGATGGAAAGCAAAACTGGCAGGCAACTTTAAATGCTCCCGGAGAAGCTGGAACTGCAAGTGCCTGGATCGAAATATCCGGGTTCCCGCCGTTAAACCTGGCGAAGTATCTAGATTACCTTACCAGTTATCCTCATGGATGTATTGAGCAGGTAACGTCCGCCGCATTTCCGCAATTATTTTTAAATCGTTTGATAGAACTTTCAGCGGATCAGAAACTGGAGATAGAAGATCACATTCGTACGGCATTACAAAAATTGCCCTCGTATCAGGTATCAGGAGGAGGTTTTGGGTACTGGCCTGGTGCTTCAATTGTAAACGACTGGGCAACCAGTTATGCAGGGCACTTTATGTTGAAAGCAGAAAATGCGGGTTATTCACTGCCTTTGGGATTAAAAGATAAGTGGTTGAGTTATCAGCGTACGGCTGCGAGAAATTGGAATCCTTCCGATAGTTATCGAAATGGTGTGTATTACCGCAACTACGATTTTACACAAGCCTATCGTTTATATACGCTGGCATTGGCTGGTTCTCCAGATTTGGGTGCTATGAACCGGTTACGCGAAAAAGCAAATAAATCAGCGGAGGTTTCATGGCGTTTGGCTGCTGCGTATGTTCTGGCCGGACAGCCGGAAGCCGGAAAACAGCTGGTTAATAGTTTAACTACATCCATTGATGAGTATCAGGAAATGGGAGGAACTTTTGGTTCTGCGTTACGTGATAAGGCAATGATTCTGGAAACACTGGTTTTACTTAAAGATAAGGAGCAAGCTTTCCGTGTTTTACAAACCATTTCGGATGAAATGAACCACCGTGATTGGTTAAGTACACAAACTGCCGCGTGGTGTTTGTCGTCGGCTGCCGCTTATGCAGGCGAGTATGCAACCAATTCAGAGGTTCGTTTTAGCATGACGGTGAATGGTGAAAAAACATCGTTACGTTCAAAAAATCCGGTGCTGACAATTCCTGTAAAATTAAAGGCGGATGGAAAGATAAATGTAGAGTATTCCAATCAGGGAGAAGCCGCAACATTTGTAAAAATACTTGCACGGGGCATTCCGGTGGGTATAGACTCTTCTTCTGCTTCCCGTAATTTAATCATGCAGGTAAAATACCTCAATGCAGCCGGAAAGGAAGTTAATCCACAGCATTTGAAACAGGGGGTTGATTTCCGGATGGAGGTAACGGTTAAGAATCCGGGAACGTCGAAAGATTATGAAGAAATGGTCTTAAATACGGTATTCCCGTCTGGCTGGGAAATAATGAACCAGCGGCTAAACGATATTCCGCAGGAACAAAATTCCGCGTTTGAATATCAGGATATTCGTGATGACAGAGTATACACTTATTTTGATTTAGAAATGAATCAGCAAAAAACATTTGTTTTCTATCTGAATGCATCTTATGCCGGTGATTTTTATCAGCCGCCGGTAAGTTGTGAAGCTATGTACGATGTTAGCATCAGGTCGCAAAAATCTGGGAAGTGGGTGGAAGTAGTTAAATAAGTGAGGCTTTTGTCGAATTCCGGAGAGGAGATTAAATGGAAATTGAATATTGAAAAACAAGTTAATAGGAAATAAATTTTTGTTAAAGAGTAAAAGTGTGCTCCTTTTGGTAGTAATATTTTTATTTGTCTTGGTTTTAGCATTTTATTTTTGTGTTCCCCGTCCGCTTTTTAATGCCCCTTTTTCTACCGTCGTGGAAAGTAGCGACGGTAGATTGTTGGGAGCACGTATTGCTGCCGACCAGCAATGGCGTTTCCCTGCTCCCGATTCTATTCCTGTAAAGTATGAAAAGTGTCTTTTGCTTTTTGAAGATCGCCATTTTTATTCTCATCCGGGTATAAATCCGGTTGCTCTGGTCCGGGCAATGGTTCAGAATATGAAAGCGGGTAGGGTTGTAAGCGGCGGAAGTACCATTACCATGCAGGTGTGTCGCATGGCACGTGGAAACAGAAGCCGTTCTCTAAAGAATAAAATAGTGGAAATGGTCTGGGCTCTAAACCTGGAATTCCGGTTTTCCAAAAAGAAAATTTTGAATTTGTATGTTTCCCATGCACCATTCGGAGGAAATGTAGTGGGAATTGATGCTGCTGCCTGGCGTTGGTTTGCACGATCGCCTTCACAGCTCTCCTGGGCAGAATCGGCTACATTGGCAGTGCTTCCTAATGCTCCGTCGCTAATTTACCCCGGACGTCTTGATAACCGGTTAAAAGAAAAACGTGATTTTGTATTGAGTAAATTACTTACTTCCGGGACTATCGATAGTATGACCTTCCGGCTTTCGGTGGCAGAACCACTACCTGAAAAAGTAAATCCATTGCCTCTGAATGCTTACCACCTGGTAGAAAGGGCAGCACAGCAAAGAAGCGGGCAACGTATTCATTCAACAATTGATGCCGGTTTGCAAAATGCCATTGTAGAGCGTGTGAACAGGTACCGAAAGGAACTGGCAGCTAACCATATTTATAATATGGCGGTAGTGGTTTCGGAGGTAGCAACCGGAGAAGTAAAAGCTTATATTGGAAATGTTTTTGATGGCCGGGAGACGGAACATGGAAATAGTGTTGATGTAATCCAGGCGCCGAGAAGTACCGGAAGCATTTTGAAACCTTTTTTGTATTGCAAAATGCTGGATGACGGACAGATTACACCTCAAATGCTGGTTGCAGATATTCCAACTCGTTTTGGTGGGTTTACGCCCATGAATTTTGATCAGGAATTTAATGGTGCAGTGCCGGCGGCAGAAGCGCTGGCGCGGTCGCTGAATATTCCTGCTGTACGAATGTTACAAAGCTACGGTATACCTCCCTTTTATTCTTTTCTGAAAAAAGCGGGAATGAAAACACTTACCCATCCGCCCGACTATTATGGGCTTTCTTTAATTCTTGGCGGGGCAGAGGTTACTTTGTGGGATTTGTCGGGAATGTACACTTCACTGGTTTCAGTGCTGCGAAATTACGACGAGCAGGATGGTTTCTATGCTGCGCAACCGTTTCAATCATTGACGTGGATTCAACAGGAAACAATTACCGGAAAAAAGGAGAATCGTGCTGTGCAGCCTGTAGTGAGAGCTTCAGCGATTTATGAAACGTTGCAGGCATTACTTAAGGTAAGACGGCCGGAATCAGAAGCCGGATGGCAGGCTTTTGCATCAGCACGAAATATTGCCTGGAAAACAGGGACCAGTTTTGGCTTTCGCGATGCCTGGGCAGTGGGAATGACACGCGATTATGTGGTTTCTGTTTGGGTGGGAAATGCCGATGGTGAAGGTCGGCCGGGATTGACAGGTGTCACAGCTGCTGCTCCTTTGTTATTCGAGACCTTTGAACTACTCCCTTCTTCTGCCTGGTTTCACATGCCGGTAGACGAAATGGAAGAAGTTGAACTGTGTGCATCCAGCGGTTATCGTCCCGGAGCTTATTGTGATTCTATAAGAAAAGTATTGCTGCCAAAAGGTTTGACTGTTGACGTTTGTCCTTTTCATCAGAAAATTCATTTAAATGAAAAAGGAACATACCGTGTGAATGCAGAATGTTACCCGGTGGCAAAAATGACGCATAAAGACTGGTTTGTGTTGCCACCTGCTATGGAGTATTATTATAAACCACGAAACCCGATGTATGCTACAGTCCCTCCATTGTTGCCGGGATGCGCAGAGCGGTTGGAGACAATGGAGTTTGTATATCCGCGCGAATGGAATAACTTGTTTATTCCTACTGATTTGGATGGTACCCCGGGACAGCTGATTTTTGAGTTGGTGCACCGGCAAAAATCAGCAAAGGTATTTTGGCAAGTAGATGAACAATACCTTGGTGAAACCACCACTGTACATCAAATGGCAGTGCATCCCACTCCGGGATGGCACACATTAAATGTTACCGATCAACAGGGAAACCAGTTGATTCGTCGTTTTTTTGTAGCGAATAAAAGTCAATAAAATGAGAAAGAAGGAGTAGTATGTTTTCCAAAACATTATTGATTTGATTAATATTGCACATCAGTAATATAATGGATAACGTAAAGGAAATACTCGTTTCAAGTATTAAACAGGGCGATTACCAAAGTTTTAATCGTTTGTTTTTTAAATATTATGCGTCGTTATGTTCTTATGTAAGTTCTATAATTGATGATTCGTCAGCATCTGAAGACATTGTTCAGAATCTTTTTGTGAAGTTTTGGTCCGATCGGAAAAAAATAACCATTCATAAGAACATTGAAAATTATTTGTTCAAAGCTGCCAAACACGGTGCATTTAACTATTTGCGTTCTGAAACAACACGCAAAAAAGCCATGGGAAAGGTGGTACTTATGGATTTTCCGGATGAAGAATATTCAAAACAGGAAGAATTCCTTCAGAAATTGGAGGAATGTATTGAGCAATTACCCGAGCGTTCAAAAGAAGTATTTTTACTTCACCGTTTTGAGGGATTAAAACAAAAAGAAATTTCTGAAAAGCTAAATACCTCTGTAAAGACAATTAAAAATCAGGTTTGGAAATCCCTTAAATATTTGAGGTCGTGCATGGACGTTAAGAATGCGAACTAGCATATTTACTTTTATGTAAGAAAAGGTGAATTTAGGATAGGACCTTTTTATGTTTGATGTGTCGTTTAATAAACGGTACAAATAAGAGGAATTTGTTTGTTCATGGTAGGGGAGTTTTTATTATTACGACAAATAGATGAAAGAGGAAAATAATATTGGGAAACATATTGTTGACCATTTACAAGATAAAGCCGATGCTGGAATAAATGATTCTGTCCTTCATAATTGGCTTGAGACATCGGATGAAAACAAACAGTATTTATCTAAATATAAAAAGATTTGGAATGGAGTAAATTTGCTAGCCCAAAGAAGAAAATTTGATCCCGATAAAGCTTGGGGAAAAGTAGATTCAGCGATTGAGAAGCGAGCAGCAAGTTTTGAACGTTTAAAAATCTCTTTATTATCCACAGCAGCAGCTGTTTTCTTCATTTTGTTTGGTGTCTCTTTTTATTTTTATTGGGTTACCCAAAATGCAGAAGAACCTTTAAAGCTGGTAACCGAATTAGGTAGTCGTTCTGAAGCAACTTTGCCAGATGGTACTATCGTGAAGTTAAATGCCGGATCCGAATTAGCCTATCGATATGACAAGCATAAAAAGGTTCGAAGTGTTCAATTTAGTGGTGAAGGATATTTTGAAGTTGAAAAAAATAAGAAACCTTTTGTCATTGAGTTACAGAATGGATTGAGTATTAAAGTTCTGGGGACAAAGTTTAATTTGTCTGCTTACCCTGATGACGCTGTTGTAAAAACAACTTTGACAGAAGGGAAAGTAGAAATCAAGGATTCACAAGGCGAGAAATTGATTTTGGCTCCAGGACAAATAGCTGCATTTTCAAAAAAATCAGGAGAATTATCTTATTCAGAAGAAACAGCATCTCATAATTTAAGTTGGATGGAAAAAAAGCTGTACATGGATAACATGTCGTTGGCGGAAGTTTGTAAGGTTTTGGAAAGATGGTACGACGTACAGATAAAGATTACCAAACAAGAAATGGGTAAAAGTATTCATTATACAGGGATTCTCCGGGAAAAATCAATTAATGATGTATTTGAGGCATTGAATGGAATTAGTGAAATAGAATATAAAATTAAAGGGAGAAATATTGTGGTCTCCGAAAAAAAATAGAATGCTTATGATAAAATAACCGTTAGAAACTAAAAACGGGAAATGGTTGCACATTCCCCGTTATTCAAATTTTTAGTCTAATGCTACGAACATTAGATAGTTATAAATTTAAATGTATTACAAACTTATGAAAAAAAATGATGAGAACAGGAGCTGGTTGGATCCGGTTCTGAAAAAATTTTTACTGGCAATGAAATTAACAACTGTAATAATCTTGATTTCCATAATGCATGTGTCTGCCTCTGTTTATTCACAGACAACAAAATTGTCATTGAACATGCAGGCAACAACGATAAAGGAGGTTCTTCAAAAGATTGAATCCATTTCAGAATTCCGGTTTATCTATCAGAATGAACAGGTTGATTTAAATACGAAAGTTAATGTTCAGTTTAAAGATGAAAGTGTCGAAAATATCTTAAATGAGATATTCAAAGAAAGAGAAGTAGAATACACAATTACGGAAAGTAACCTAATTTTAATAAAATCATTAGGGAATACAAAAAACAGACTAGGCAACAAGTTTATTGAACAAAAGACTGTTTTCGGTAAAGTAACCGATTCGTCAGGATTGCCTCTCCCCGGAGTAACCGTAGTTGTAAAAGGGACCACCCAGGGGACTGTTACAAATGTGGAAGGAAAATATAATTTGACAAATGTTCCGGCGGATGCAACACTGCAGTTTTCTTTTGTGGGGATGAAGACACAAGAAATAACTATTGATAATCAAAATAGTATTGATGTGGTTATGGAAACAGATGCTGTTGGTATTGAGGAAGTTGTTGCCGTTGGATATGGAATTCAGAAAAAAGTGAATTTAACAGGAGCAGTCACTTCTGTTAATATCGAAAAAATAGAAAACCGCCCGATAACCAATGCTTCCCAGGCTTTGCAGGGAGTTTCAGGCTTATATGTAAATCAGGCAGGAGGGCAGCCCGGAAAGGATGAAGCAACTCTCCGGATTCGTGGACAGGGAACATTAAATAATAATAATCCGCTGGTTCTTGTTGATGGAATAGAGTACGCATTAAATGATGTCAATCCCAACGATATTGAAAGTATATCTGTCTTAAAAGATGCAGCTTCTGCTTCAATATATGGAAACCGGGCTGCGAATGGTGTTGTACTAATAACCACTAAAAAAGGGAAGGAAGGAATTTCAAGAATTGACTATAATAACTATATAGGATTTCAAACGCCTACCTATTTACCTGATGTTGTTACCGATCCTATCCAATTTATGGAACTAAGAGATCAGGCGCAACGAAACGCAGGAAGGGCAACTGTTGATTATGGTGAAAAAGTAATAGAAGAGTATCGTAAGGGAATGTTGACGGATCCATATACCTATCCTAATAATGATTGGTTAGACATTATGTTTAATAATGCTTTGATCCAGGAACATAACCTTCGGTTTTCTGGTGGCAAAAACAAAATTAATTATACACTTTCCCTCGGATATTTAGATCAAAAAGGAGTATTGATGGGAACCAATAGTGATAAGTTTACTTTCAGATCAAATGTTAATTTTCAGGTAAACGAGAAAATCAAGGTTGGTTCTGATTTTGCTGCAACAAGAAGATTTATACATGAACCGGCTACTACAGCCGCATCCATGATGGAGATGGTTTTTAAGGCTCAGGCATTTCACCCTACTTATCTTGAAGATGGGCGATATGCAGATACCTGGGTTCGTTCTCCCGGGCATAATGTATTCAGGCATCCTCTTGTATGGGCAAATGAAGGTTTTTTAAATACTACAAATGTACGTGGTTTGGCTAGTTTTTATGTTGATGTTGAGTTGCCATTGGGATTATCATACCACGCAAAAGCGGGCGTAAATAAACTGGATGGGTTTGAAAAAAGATTTGTTCCAGATATATATATGTATCAAAATAAGACTTTAGAAGCAAAGAGGGTAGATTATTATACGAATAATAAAAACAGACATGTAAGAAACCGTGATGATGAAGATATAAACCTTACGTTGTTTCATACATTAAACTGGGAGAAAGTTTTTAACGAGAAACATAATTTATCTGCTCTTGTAGGAAGCAGTTACGAACAGTTTAATTCGAGATTTTTTACAGCAACCATTGAAGGTTTTTTAGGTAATAACCTTCACGAATTGGATGCCGGTTCAACCAATCCGAGTGTGTCGGGAACCTCTTCTAAAAATGTTCTTTTAGGTGGGTTTGGTAGATTGAATTATAACTACCTGCAAAAATATCTTTTTGAAGCTAATTTTAGGTTTGATGGTTCTTCCAAATTCGCAAAAGGGAACAGATGGGGATTCTTTCCCTCTTTTTCTGCAGGATGGAGGCTCGATCAAGAAGATTTTTTGAGCAGCGTAGAGTGGATTTCCGGATTAAAGGTAAGAACATCATACGGAAGTCTGGGGAACGAAAGAATTGGGGATTTCAGATATGTTAATTTAGTCAATGCCGGTCTTGATTACTATTTTGGAGATGCCGTAAATCCAGGGGCAGCTATTACTTCATATAATGATCCGAACATAACCTGGGAAACAACATCAATATTAAATTTTGGAGTTGATGCAGTTTTATTTCGTGATAAGCTGAGCGCAACAGTCGAATTCTATGACAAAAGAACTAAAGACATATTAAGAACGGTTAACCTGCCTGCTCAAGTTGGAAATTTAGGCGGTCCTGTTATGAATGTAGGTACTGTTAGTAATAAAGGTATTGAGATAAACCTGGTACATCAAAATAAAATCAATGATTTTTCATATCAAATTGATTTTGGTATAAATTATAATGTTAACAATGTTGAGGATTTAAACGGCCAGGAGATTATTAGTACAGGCTTTTCCGGTCAAGCAAGTCCTACAATTATTAAGGAAGGCTATCCGATTGATTCCTATTTTGTATTGGAATCTGATGGTATTTTTCAAACGCAGGAAGAGATTGATAATAGTCCTTTTCAGAATATAACAACAAAGCCCGGATATTTGAAGTATAAAGATCAAAATGGAGATAAGGTTATTGATGCAGACGACAGAATAATTACCGGTAGTGCAATTCCTGATTATACTTATGATTTTACCATTAATTTATCATACAAAAATTGGTCGGTAAATGGCTTTTTTAATGGAGTACAAGGTGTAAGTACATATCCAAGCAGGATAATTGCAGTTCCGTTTTGGTTTGGAACATCGGTTACAGAAGAGTGGGTAAATAACTCCTGGCGGCCGGATAGGACAAATGCCAGCTTACCCATACTTACAACTTATGAGGAATCTCAAAGTGATATATTTGCATATTCAGATTTCTGGTTACTTGATGCTTCATATTTGAGGCTTAAAAACCTGCAAATTTCTTATTCTTTCTCAAATGAATTGGTGCAGAAAATAGGCCTTCAAAAATTAGTTCTATTTGTTAACGGGCAGAATATTTTTACAATTTCTAAGATGAAAGATTTTGATCCGGAGAAAAATATTACAGGGAGTAGCTACTATGAATACCCTTCTGTAAAGACATTTTCTGCCGGTTTAAACATTACACTTTAAAAAGTAAACATTATGAAAAGGATAGTATTTATAATAATCATTTTTATATTCTCAATTTCATGTGATCGGTTATTGGATGTTGATCCAACCGATCAATATAGTACCGAAACATTTTGGCTGGATAAAGAACAGTACGATGCGGCATTGACCGGATGTTATCAAAGCCTGCGCAACTCTATGGTAATGTTTAACGGCGAAACCGATATGATAACACCAAATGCTGTAGCATACAACGAGGTAAGCGATACAAAAAATATAGGAAGAGGAGCCGGAACCACCACCAGTTCATTATTTCTCTCGTTTTGGCAAAGCTCATACAGGGGAATAGGAAGGGCAAATACTTTATTAGATAAAATTAGTGAGGCTACATTTGATGAGTCAGATAAAGAACAAATAAAAGGAGAAGCTCTTTTTATCAGGGCGCTTTGTTATTCTTATTTAATTAATTATTATGGTGACTGTCCGTTAATTTTGGAGACACCAGATAATGACAAGCATGGAGATTTGCCAAGAACTCCAAAAGATGAAGTATTGACTCAAGTTTTAAAGGACCTGGATGAGTCTGCAAGTCTGCTTCCTGATAGTTATTCTGCTTCTAATGTTGGACGAGCAACTAAAGGGGCAGCATTGACGTTAAAGTCGAGAGTGCTTTTATACAACGAAAGATGGGATGAAGCTGCCCAGGTTGCAAAGGAAGTGATTGAACTGGGAGTTTATGACCTGTTTCCGGATTACAGAGGCATGTATTTATTGGAAAATGAAAATAATCAGGAGGTGATTTTTGATATTCAGTATAAAGTTCCATACTTTACACACTCGCTGGATAATGCTATACAAATGCTGAATCGTCCTGCCCCTACAAAAGATTTGGTAGATGCTTACTTAATGACTGATGGGAAAAGTATTGAGAATTCTCCACTGTTTGATCCGGAGAATCCGTATGAAAATAGAGACCCCCGCTTACATCAAACTGTAGTATGTATAGGTTATCCTTATAACGGAAAGATAACAGTGGCGGGAGATGTTGTAACTACAGGATATGGACAGAAAAAACTTACAACTTATACTGATGATAAAACGATTCAGGTGAATGTAGGAAATTCAGAAATTAATCCGATTGTGATGAGATATGCAGAGGTTCTTTTAACTTATGCAGAAGCACTAAATGAAGCAGGTGTGACTCCGTCCTCTGAAGTATACTGGGCCTTAAATAAAATTAGAAAAAGGCCATCAGTTAATATGCCTGATGTTGAAACTGGTTTGGATAAGGAAGAGATGAGGGAAGTTATAAGGTTGGAGAGAAGAATAGAATTGGCACTTGAGGGTTTATATTATTCAGATATAAGAAGATGGAGAACCGCTGAAGTTGTAAACAATAAACCGGTATTGACCCACGAAAATAAATTATATGAGAATCGTACTTTTAATAAAGATAGGGATTATTTATGGCCAATTCCGGCAGATGAAATAGTGGAGAATAAAAATTTGGAACAAAACCCGGGATGGTAAAAAAAATATTTTAGACTGGAACGAAAGTGTTTCAGTCTTTCGTTTTATTTAAAATCAGTTTAATTTTATCGGATGAAAAAGGGAAAATATTTAATTGTAGCATGTGTATTTCTTTTGTTGAATGTAATTGCATTTGGTAAGCAAAAATCTAACTCCACCCCCAACGTTATTATTATTTACACCGACGACCAGGGCGCCATTGATTTAAATTGCTTTGGCGCAACTGATTTGGTGACGCCAAATATGGATAAACTGGTGAAAAGCGGGATAAAGTTTACTCAGTTTTACGGTGCTCCTATTTGCTCCCCATCAAGAGCCGGATTACTTACCGGTAAAACACCTCAGCATGCAGGTGTACCGGGAAATGTAAGTTCATTGGATGAGCATGCCGGGATGCCTACTGAGCAATATACAATTGCCGAAATGTTTAAAGATGCCGGATATAAAACGGCCCACATAGGTAAATGGCACTTGGGGCATGGCAACGACAAACAACCCAATGCCCAGGGATTTGATTATTCTTTTGGCCATTTTGTTGGTTGTATCGATAATTATTCTCATTTCTTTTATTGGCAGGGGCCTAACCGGCACGATTTATACCGTAACGGAAAAGAAGTTTTTTACCCCGGTGATTATTTCCCCGATTTAATGGTGAAAGAAGCTTCAGAATTTATGGAAAAGAATAGTGAAAGTCCGTTTTTTATGTATTATGCCATGAATACTCCGCATTATCCTTATCAGGGCTCTCCCCAGTGGCTGGATTATTACAACAATAAAGGAGCAAAATATCCTCGTAATTTGTATGCGGCATTTATTTCCACGATGGATGAAAAAGTGGGAGCATTGCTCAAAAAACTTGATGAACTGGGATTACGGGAAAATACCATTGTCGTTTTCCAATCGGATAATGGTTACTCAACCGAAGAACGAGCCCACAATGGGGGAGGAAATGCAGGTGTTTTCAGGGGCTCCAAATTTAGTTTGTTTGAAGGTGGAATCCGGGTTCCGGCAGCCATTAGCTGGCCCTCCGGGTTAAAACATGGTGAGGAGAGAAATCAACTTGCTGTTAATGCCGACTGGATGCCCACACTGGCTGAGCTTTGCGGGATTAATTTAGACAAAAGTAAATTGGACGGAAAAAGTTTAGTGCCTGTTTTGACTGATAAGAACCACGAAACTTTGCACAATGAATTCTGCTGGCAAAATGGAAAACACTGGGCGGCAAGAAAAGGCGACTGGAAATTACTCGGCAATCCTGCAATTGCTGGTGAGAAATTTTCAGCCAAAGATTCGCTTTTCCTTGTAAACCTAAAAAACGATCCCGGCGAAATGGAAAATGTAGTTAATAAATATCCTGAAAAAGTAAAGGAGCTAAAAGAGCAGTATAGAAAGTGGAGTGCTGATAATGATTAGTAAATAATAACATTAAACAATCAAATGTTTGATGAGACTCAATTCTGCTTAATCAGAAATTGAGTCTGTTAATACTCTGTTTAGGTTAGGCAATCATCTTAGTAATAATAAGCCCGGGATTCTTTTCAGTAATCCCGGGCATTTTTTTACATCAATAATTAACCTTTATTATTAAACAAGGGGAGTTTCTGTATTTGCCTTCTTAAAAAATTGGGTTTCTTTTTTGTACTTAAATCGGGAAATGAAAAGATGAAGATTGATACTTTTTCTGAAATTATGTTTAAATTTAAGAAGTTAAAGTCAAAAACAGAAAGCTCGCTCAAATAACTAAATCTTTGATTATGAAAAACTGTCCGAATTGCAATGCAGAAATGGAAGATAATTTTGAGTTGTGCTGGAATTGTAATTACAGTTTAGCAGAGCAAAAGATTATAGATGTAAAAATCTTGAATGAAAATAAAAGACAAATTGATTGCTTAAGGTGCAATGTAAGCATGATATTTTCGGGAGAATATAAATTTCATGAAGGAACGAAATTGGGAATTCTGGGAAATATATTTGAAGCTTTGGTAAATAGAGAAACTTTTGATTTGTATGCTTGCCCTAAATGTGGCAAGGTGGAATTTTTTACCCCGCTCGATAATAGTAGATACAACGAGAAATAAAAAGTGGATTAACCTAAAACTAAAATAGATGGACGAGGATAATTACCCGGGAGTTTCAATAAGAGTTAAGGCTGTTATTACTGATTCTGTCATACTTGTAATTTTGATGGTTGGATTTACGCATTTATTCGGAATTTTCGAAACGGTTCCGGACTATATTCGTCTACTTGCTTTTGTGTTGATATTTATACTTTACGATCCGCTTTTAACAAGTATTTTCGGTGGAACAGTTGGTCATATGCTATTGGGAATTCGCGTGAAAAGAGAAAGTGATACGCAAATGAATATTCCTTTTCTTCTGGCAATTGTGCGATTTATAGTAAAAGTGTTGCTGGGATGGGTTTCACTATTAACTGTGTCTGGAAATAAGAAAGGAAAGGCAATTCACGATTTAGTAGTAAGGTCTGTCGTTCTTTATAGGAAATAAAGGGGATACGAGTATTGCCACGAATAAATTTTTGTTTTTAGAAGTCATTTGTATAATATTGAAGTTGAAAAACTGAATATGCAGAAAAAGATAAAAAAATCAAAAGTTATTGAATTTGGATTTATTCTATTGTTTATTCTATTTGTTGCAGGATGCGACTCGACCAAATTTGATGAAACTCCCATCGAAAGTTTTAAAGGTGTATGGAAATTAGAAGGTCGGTCTATGTTTAGTGGAATGAAAATCAAAATAGAGGAAGGTTCTGAAGGTGATTTTATTGGAAGGGTAGTTGCGTTAAATGATAATAAGTATGTACAAATGTTTGTGGAACAAAATGATATTTGGGTAACAGGAATCCGCAGAACTTCTAATTTTGAGTTTAGATTAACAGAAAAGAAAATAGGAAATACTTTGTTTGCTTTGTATGGTTTAGAAACTACTAAAGAATATAGAGTTGAATTTATAGATGAAAATACGATTGGACTTGGCAGTAATAATTCAAAGCCGAAAGATTCTTCAATAAAATATATAAGAGAAGGGGAAAGATAAATTTTGGTTTTCAATTAATTTACTCTCCATCTGTACATGAGATTCTAATTTTCTTTTGTGTCCTCCTGTGGAAGATATCATAATCAGCATAATACATTCTTTTAAAAAGACTTTTAAAAGCCAACTTGATGCGCGTACTTTTTTTATAACTTTATTGGGTTATAAAAGCAATGAAAACACAGTTGAATATGTTGAGATTGATTATAGCGGGTGGAAAATCTTTCCTCCTGAAAATACTGATTTTAGGTTTTCTTATAGGTTCCGAAAATGTGAACGCACAGGAAACAGCCATCAAACCTTATTCCCAAAATACGGCGTACTGGGAATATCATAACCAGCCAGTGCTTTTAATCGGAGGTTCTGATGATGATAATCTTTTCCAAAGTGGTGATATGGTTGCCGAATTGGATAAATTAAAGGCAGCCGGCGGAAACTATATTCGTTGCACGTTAAGTTGCAGAGAACCGGGCGATGAATGGCCTTTCTGGAGAATGGGACTGCGGTTTAACCTTAATAAGTTTAACCCGGAATTCTGGAAAAAATTGGATCAGTTTTTTAAACTTACGGCCGAGCGCGAAATAATTGTCCAACTGGAAGTATGGGATTTTCATGATTTTGTGGATATATGGGAGCGGAACCCATGGAATCCGGCGCTGAACAATATTTTTACCACCGAAAATACAAAGCTGAAAACGGAATATGATGCATCGCCAGCCACCCGGCACGATTTTTTCTTTTCTGTGCCAAAACTGAATAACGACGATTTGCTTTTAAAATACCAGGAGATGTTTGTAGATCAACTGCTTTCTATTTCGTTAAATTACAAGCATATCCTTTATTGTATTACAAATGAAATTTTTGAACAGTATTCGCCTGAATGGGGGGCGTTCTGGGCAAACTACATAAAAGAAAAAGCGGCGAAAAATGGTGTTGCGGTTCAGGTAACAGAAATGTACCGTGACGAAGACATTACTTCCGGTACAAATTTGACAGCGCAACAATATCCGGAGATTTACACTTTTATTGAAGCTTCTACCAATTCGTTGATGGCAGGGGAGCGTCACTGGCAACAGCTACAAACCGTTCGTAAATTGATTGCCCGGAATCCGGTGCCAATAAATAATGTGAAAATTTACGGTGGTCAGCTTGGCGAATGGACCGGGGGACCGGAGCATGGAGTAAAACGTTTTTGGCGAAATATAATTGGAGGGGCAGCTTCTGCGCGTTTTCACCACCCGCCGGAGGGAATAGGTATTTCTGCACGGGCGTTGGCTCATATCAAAAGTGCACGGATGTTGTGTGATGAATACAACTTTTTTACCAGTACCCCAGATGTAAATTTCTCTCTTTTGCAGGATTGGCAAACAGATGAGGCCTATCTGGCGTCGAACACAAATAAAGATGTTGTTATATATTTCCCGGACGGGGGAGAGGTAAAGGTTAATTTAGCTGCGTTTGGCGGGCAGTACCGGTTGCGGTGGTTAAATCTGGAAGGTTCGAACTGGTACCGCGATGAAAAAATGGAAGGAGGGAAAATGATACGTTTATCTACTCCGTTCCCTGGTGGTTGGGTGGTTTTGCTCACAAAAATTAAGTAATTGAAATATTAAGCAGAGAGTTGTTTCTCAAACGCTTTTTTTGCTGATTGGTAGCCTAGTTTGAATAATTCTTTTGCATGCCCCAAACTAAGGATATCGAAATTATCTATTCCTTCCGGCTCAATAAAAATGGTAGCGTATTTATGAACTTCTGATAAATTGGCATTCACACTCATGTAGAATGTGCGCGAGGCAATTTGAATCAGGTTCTTCATTTTTTCCTTCGGATTTAAAGGGCTAATATTTACGGCTATCAGCGTTTCACAATCATTTTTTATGGGGTTAACAGGGATATTGTCCATCAGGCCGCCATCAACATAAAGCTGATCGTTTAGCTTTACAGGCGAAAACAGAATGGGGATGGAAGAAGAAGCCAGTACTGTTTCTCCCAGCGGGCCTTCATTTTTATATTCAGTGCTTCCTTTGTTAAGGTTGGAAACAGCAACATAAAACGGGATTGGTAAATCTTCGATGTTTTGTGCCGGAATATTTTTTTGAATGATTTCTTTTAGCCCGTCAAGTTTTAATAGCCCGTCAACAGGAAGATGCAGTTTTGTATATTTAAATAACCATCCTTTTCCAAAAATCTGTAAAATTTCCTCGGGAGTTTTGCCGCTGGCAATAAACGAACCAACAATTGCTCCAACACTTGCCCCCGAGATAACATCAGGTTTTATTCCTTTTTCATACAAGGCCGCGATTACTCCCAGGTGGGCAAAACCTCTTGTTCCGCCTCCACTTAAAACCAAACCAGTCTTGTATTTTTTCATCTGAATTGTGTTTATTTCCGGTAAAGTTACAAATATGGTGTTATTAGCCCATAAAAATTATTGACAACCACGTTTCTTAACAAGCAAGAGTAGTTTATTTAACGTATGGGGTGAGGCAGCGAAGAAATTGAAAGAATGGTTGTCTCCTAAGAAAAATAAATTCCTTGTGGAGACAACCTTTGTTTTAGTTCTAAGTAGTATTATTATTGTAAGTGTTGTTTCATGTTTATCAGAAACTCATCTCTGCACGGAAAAATATTCCGCTTTTGTCGGTAAAGCTCATATTAGAGTAAGTCCCTCCCAGTTGGTGAACATATTCTACCCTTAATATCTTAAAAATATTTGTTAGGCCAACACCAACTTCTGCATAAGGTTTACTCATTTCTGTTGTATAATAAGCGGGTAAATCAAATACCGGTTTATATGCATCGGTAAGTGTTCCGTAATGGCATTTTAACGATGCCATTTCCCGTAGTTTCAGTTTTCTTAAAAACGGAATGCGGTTTAGGATAATTCCTCCTCCGTTAAAATCCATATGAAGATTGGTGTATAAGTTATGGGCAAAGGCGGCATGGTGCAACAAGTTGTATCTGTATTTTGCATAGCCCAGCGACATGGAACCTACCGGTTGATCCAATAAATCGTAAGGAGCATCACCAATAAGATAACCTCCGTTTAACATGTAACGCATAAACGTAAGACCCATATTTACTCTTCCCACCACCGAACCGTGAAATTGCGCATACAATCCAAAATTATCGGCATTGCTGTTAGGCAAATTAACTTGTCCCAAGTCCATGCTAAGATTAATAACCGGAGTCTCATCAATGTAATAAACCCGGGTGAAATAATATTTATCGTAATACTGTCCAAATGCCAGGCGGGTATTAAGCAAAACTCCATAGTTGTTGTACGTTTTGTAATCTACATTGTCGTGAATAAAACGTACTTCCGGTGTATTAATACTGTGCAGGAAATAAGGAGAAACTTCAACGCAAACATCTTCACGGGCATTGTATTCCATCGTAAATGTTACATTCTTTTCTTCCTTTAAATAAGGGTTTTGTTCTCTGCTGGTAAGCGATGCAATAAAGTTTCCGTTTCCTCTTGTATTCGGGTTTTTCTTTATAAAACGGAGGTACTTATCTTGTGAAACCAGATTGTAATCGTTGGCATAATTCATTCTGAAAATGAACTTGTCGGTAGGCAATGGCTGCCAGGCAAAGTTTGTTCCAAATTTGAACTCGTTGCTTTTGGTTCCGTAACCTATAAAACCCCCCACTGTAAAACGTTCAAACATTTTTTCTCCTGTTCTGAATGGTAACGAAAAACGTTGTCCTTCAATAGCGTTTGAACTGTAAATGTCGAATACAGGGCCGATTTCAATTTTTCCACAGTCGATATAACTGGTCAGTACCATTCCGCCAATCGCATCAATTCCCTGCACTACCGAATTTTCTTTTAATTTAGTTACTCGTTCATAGGTTCCTTCGTCAAGTGCATTGGGCGTAACAAATTCCGGCTGGTTTTTCCAGTTTCGTGGTTTTACGCCATCCAGTCTGTTGGAAGTTGAGTACTGGGTTGTTTTTGTAACCAGCCAGTTCCCACTGGAAATATCGTCAATACGTTTGGAACCATAGCGCGTAACTGTGTCTTTATTCATCGAAAGAGCCAGGTTTAAACTAATCCGTTGGTCATTGTAGAACCAGCTTCCGTCATCTTTTTTTGCATAATTTACATTGGCCTTAAAACCGTTTACAAAATTGATATTGGCTTCTTTCTGCACATAGGCGAGCATGTCGGTTAATGCAAATGTGCTGTCTTCCACTGTAAAACGACCCGTGAATAACGGATTGTATTTATTTTTAGGCGTAAAAGAAAAGTTAAAGTATTTAGTGTCGCCAATGTAGGTACTGTCATTCAGAAAGAAATCGTAGTGGAGCGATGCTGAATTACTCAGTGGAGAAGTCATACCCCTTCCCAAAATATAAATCTGATCTTTGTAGAAATCCATATCAATAACCACATTTAACAGGATAAGGCTTTCGATGGTCTGATTTAATTTTGGAAAAATACCGTCTTTTCTGGCATAAGCAACACTGTCTTTGCCATTGATGATTTTTTCACCCATTTCTGCCAGGTAAATTGGCGAAAAGCGTAAATCTTGCCCGTCGAGTTTCATTGTAACCTCATCAAGGTTATGAAAGATACGGGTTGCTTTTGATGTTGAATCGATGGCAAGATATACCGTTGTTTGTTCGTAGGTTTTGTAATTTGTTACCTTTTCTATATTTGCACGGTTTTCCTTTTTTCTTTCCTGAATCTTCTTCAGTAGTACTTTGGCGCGCGAAATCTCTGGTTTTACAGTAACCTCTCCAAGTTCCTGAATTTCTTCAGCCAAAAGTACTGTTAATGGGTTTTCTGTAATATTTCTGGATAGAATTTCTTTTCTCTGATAGCCAACAGACGATACGCAAAGCGTATCCTTTCTGGAAAGTTTTAGTATAAATTGCCCGTTAACATCCGACATGGTTCCTATCGTCGTTCCCTTTATCCAAATATTTGAAAATGGAATAGGTTCGCCGCTTTTCTCATCTTTTACAATACCTGCAACTTCCTGAGAGAAGGCCCATATACTCATAATGACCAACAGAATGGTCAATCCAATTTTATGTAGCATCATTTATTTTTTCTGCTCTTTCTCTTTTTTCAATAACCAATACAATCCCTTCACCCCGATTTTTATATCATCGAGTTTAAACAAAATCAGGATTTTCTCGGTATACGCAACTATTCCCCAGATTACAACCAGGTAATACATCCATAGATAAAACCCAAAAACAAACAAAACAAAAAAGAAAATACTTTGGGCATAGCCGGCAGAAACAGCCGAGTAAAGATGCAAGCCCGGGATTTTTCCAAATCGTAAAAAGGAAATGATATAACTTAATATAAATATTCCCAGGAAAAGGTATAAGAGCCATGCATGGGGTTCAATGTCTGTCCATTTAAAAATGAATAAGCCCAATATTGCCATGGCATAGGTGCAAATATCTGCCAGGTTATCGAGCGCGGCACCAAAATGGGTTTGTAATTTAAATATGCGGGCTATGTTACCATCAAGTACATCGCTAACAAGGCTGATGCATAAAAGGACTACAAACCAGTGTTCGCGGCCGGTTAATGCCATAAATAGGATAACCGGAAATGCCAAAAGACGGTATAAGCTTATAAAATTCGGGACGTTTATAATTTTTTCGCCACGTACTGTTATCTGTTTCATTTTCTGTATGTTTAATTCTTTCAGTTTATTTTGATAGTTGAGCTACAGGCTGTTTCTTCATTTTTTTCTTTTCTGAAAGATCGGTAATAAAATAGGCTAGCATTTTAGAAACGGCATGTTCGTTCATGGTACTTCCATTTGGCTGAATAAATTTGTCTCTTTCCGTTGTGTCAAATGTAAGATCTGTTTCAGTATAGCTTTCAGAGAACGACATTCCTGCTGAAATAAGCCTTTCCAGAGAAGTCATTTCTTTCCGGTTTAGCTTCTTTTGCGGAATAAGCTCAATGGGTAATAAGCGATTGAGCTGACTAATAATATGACCATTTCTTATGGACTGGTTGGCTACAAAGTTCATTATCCGTGGCACTTGTTCTTCCTTTACGGTTGCCATAAAATATTTTACAACAGTATCAATGGGAATCAGGTTTTGTGTCGATTCAGGATTTACATGTACCCGTATTTTTTCGTTTGGATAACGACTGGCCAGGCTGAAAATTCGTTTTGCAAAATCAAAAATACCGTAATCGGTTTTGGTAATGCCTGTTCTTTCGTGCCCGGCAACCTGTGCTAAACGGATGATATATGCTTCGATTCCACTCTTTTCAATGTGCTTTTTTACTACATTTTCGGCAAATCTTTTTGACTGCTCGTAGTAGTTTCTGAAATGGGTTATATCCTCATTTTTGTAAAATTTTTCCTCAAAAAGTGTGGTGGTTTTTCCGCAGGAGTATGCAGTGCCAATATAAAAGAAACGAGAATCCGGAGATGCATATTCTGAGAATATTTTTATAGAATTTTCTACTCCTTCTATGTTTGTGGAGAATATCTCATCAATTGATTTCTCATCGTATTTTAAACTGGCGGCAAAGTGAAAATAGTCTACTTGTCCTGCAAAAATTTCCTTTAATTTTTCTTCTGGCATTGAAAAATTCTTGTCGAGTAATGAATAGCTGAATACCTCTAAATTAGAGGTGTCTGCTATTGCTTCATCAACATTAATATCGGCCAGAACTTTTTCCATTCTTTCTTTTGGTAAATATTTTTTGTTGGCGCGAACCAGGGCAACTACATGGTAATTTTGTTTTAGTAGCTCATTTATAAAATGAGATGCCACGTAACCATTAGCTCCATTTATTACAATTGTTTTCATATTTCTGTTTTGTTTTCTTTTTGTTTTCTATTTGTGTTATTATTTGTTCATTTTCATGTATGTATGTTACAGAAAAAGTGCCAGCACAAGTACAGCGCTTAGTGGTATGCTCAGGTTGTCGGAACCACGCCAGCTAATTAACTCGGCAAATGTGCTTATTAATGAAACAAGTGATGCCAGCCAGAATGTTTTCAAATCAAATACTCCACGGTGAAAGTAGAGTGCGATAATGCTTATTACAAAGCTGGTAACCAGAAAGGAACCTGTCCCGAGCCAGGTCTTATTAAGTTTTCTGCCAAACACCTTAATACGTCCATTGTAATTTTTTATGTTGATTCCTAAAATTGCGGCCATTGGATCACAAATTGCCAGAATTAACATCGGTAATATATAAATAAATTTATTTTCCGTTAAAGATGATATGAGGAACGTAATATAAATGGAAAGCGGAAGCAAATAACTTCCTATTGATTTACGCTTAATATCATGAATGGATTTTAATTGCTTGCTATTTTGAGTGAAAAAAAGCACTGCTGCAAATAATAAAGCCAGTACCATTACATACCAATGTGACGGGAAAATGTATGGAAAAGGAACTGTTGCCAGCACCGAAGAAAAGTGAGCAAACTTACGTGTTATCTCTCCTTGTGCATCAAGCCTGCGGTATATTAATTCATTAAATATTAAAAGTAAACTAACTCCAACCAGATATACAAATGATAATATTACTAAATTTTCCATGCGTTGTTTTTGTTAAAAAGCTAAAATATAAGTGTAAAATGCGACCCATGCACCACCTGCAATAAGACTGTCGAACCGGTCGAGAAAACCACCATGACCGGGAATAAGGTTGCTGTAATCTTTTACACCGTACTTTCTTTTGTATAAAGAAGCGGCTAAATCGCCAATAAAAGCAAAAACCACAATTCCTGTTGCCAGCAGAATTGTTTTTATAATTGTACCGTTATAAAGGCTTTTAAATACCAGCGAACTGGCAACAGCAATTATTGCCCCACCAACAACTCCGCCCAATGTTTTATTTGGGCTAATGTGTGGCAATATTTTTGTCTTCCCCCAAAGCTGGCCTGTAATCTGGCTAAAGCTGTCGAAAACAGAAAGTACCAGAAAAGAGAACAGTATTAATTCTTTCTCAGAACCACTAAACAGAAAGAACCCGGATGATAAAAGCATAAAAATAAGTAGGGCCAAAACATAGAATTTTTGATCCCTGTATCCTCGCATCCTGAATAACCTGAATAACTCATAAAGTCCTGTTACAATAATAACGATTGTTAAATATCTAAATACTTGCGGATTAATTACAATACTGAAAAACAAAATGTTAATTATAAAAAAGTAAGCAATAAACTTTGTGTAGCTTTTTTTTGCAACCTCAGGAGGCCTTTTCCGGTTGATAACGTAAAAGCCAATGCCCCCCAGCAGGAAGTAAATAAGTATTATGTAATATATAATTCGAATCATGTTTTAATCTCTGCTTTATCTTATAATCATTAAAAGGCCAATAAGCACCATAACCAGCGCGTAAATATATCTGACCTTATTCTCTGAATTATCTGTTTTTATTTTAGCCAAAAGTTTGGGCCCCAGCAAAGCTCCTGCAATGGAGCCTGAGGTAAGGAAATACACCAGTGTTAAATCGGTTTTTCCTACCAATAAGTGTGCACCAATGGCAAAGGTTGTATTTACCAGCACTACCATTAACGATGTTCCAATAACCATTTTTAAAGGAATGCGCATGGTAAATAACCCTGCTAGTACCGGTGCTGTTCCACTGGTGCCAAATGTTCCTGTTATTGTTCCGGCAAACAATCCGAAAAAAGAACTACGCACTATTTTACTTGCCCTTTTTTTGCGCTGCATTCCATTTTCATGCGTTGGTTGGTTATTCTTTTTTGCGCTTAAAACCATGTTTACTGCAATTAAAACAGAATAGATACCAAAAGCAATTTTTAGTTGGTGGGTGCTTATCATTCCTGTTATCCCTGCACCAATGAAAGCTCCAATAATTCCGGCAATAATGAACAGTGCTCCAATGCGGAAGTCAATATTCCGTTTGCGGTAATGACCATATGTGCCAGCAATGCAGATTGGAAGTGTGGCTACCAGCGACGTAATTACTGCAGTTTGCGCAGGTGCTCCAATTAGGAGTGTAAGCAAAGGAAGAAAAAAGAATCCTCCGCCACCGCCAGCCATCGTACCAAACAATCCAATGGTAAAACCAATAAATGGTAGTAAAAAATATATAGGTTCTATGTTTGAATAAAAAAACATATGTTTTGTAAAATCATATTCGCCGGAAACAAGTATCGGCATTTGCCGTGGTATTTTTCCTTCTTTATTATCCTACTTTGGGTTGTAGTTTGAAATCCTCTGTTTTCACTTTATCGACATGTTTAAAACTCAGTATTTTCATGCTTGAGCTTTCTCCTGTTTGCAGGTTTTTCACCACAATCTGCTTTGGATAAACATAACCTGCATTGTCAACTTTCATGTAATCCTCTAGTTCTATCAGATTAATAAGCCTGTTTTGTTTATCGTACCTTTCTACTTTTAACAGTTGCTCTTTTTTCACAGAAACAAAAGCAATCCCATATCCATCATTTTCGTTGCCTTCTAATTTTATTTTATGACACTCTGTTCCGTTTATCGTTTCTTTCCCCATGAGCGTATAATTAAAGTTAGCATCCAAAATTTCACTAAAACGGGTTATGGGAATTTCACTACCCATTATTTTTAAATTGTTCCTGCCAGCCCGTAGTTTCTGAACTTTTCCGGTGGAGGGCATATAAATCTCAATAATTCCCTTTTTATCTGGGTATTTTGTTGACAGGATTTTAGTGCCTTTTACATTTTCCGGAGCCTGGAATTCTATCATTACTTTTTTCTGATTCTGAAAATCGGCGAATGAAACATCCAGCGTTTTAAATTTGCTTTCTCCTCTTTTTCCAGTTGTTTGAAGATCAAAATTTAACTGAACATTTTTAAGCGATAATTTTTGTTGAGAAGTTTCAATTAACCGTTTTGCCTCTGCATTATCGCTTCCCCTGGAATACAGGGAAAATGGTATTAGGAAACTTAATAGAAGTATTAATCTTTTCATACACTTACATTTTTGTTTTTCTTACTTTCTGTATGGCTAGTCTGGGATAAATATTTTTCGATGGCAAAATTTTGTACATAATTGTTTCTTCGTTTTTTGTAAAAAGCGGGGTTTGGTTAATGTGATAATTGCCGGAATAAGTAACAATGCACTTATTAGGCATGAGAAAATGGAAATAACTACAAGTACGCCAAAAAAACGTAGAGGGGCGAAGCTGGAGAAAATAAGTGCAGAGAACCCAACAATTACAGAGAATGCATTGAAAACAATTCCTCTTCCTGTTGTTTTCATGGTTGTATATATAGCCAATTCTGTGTTTGCCGACTTTGCATATTCTTCTTTAAACCTCCATAAAAAATGAATGGTATAATCCACTCCTACACCAATCATTACCGACGAAAGGAGCGTGGTAACAATATCAAGCGAGATGCCCAAAAATCCCATCAGTCCAAATAAAAACAAGGAAGAAAGAACAAGGGGCAAACTTCCCTTTACTCCAGCCACAACCGATTTGAAAATGAAAGAAAGTAGCAGGAAGATAATTACAAGAGCTAGTAGCAGTGATGAAACCTGCCCGTCAATAACCATATCCGCTATTTGTATTTTGGATAAGCCCGGCCCTGCTATAAATACCCTCTGCGGGTCGTTTTCTGTTAATGTGTTTAATGCTTTTAATATCGTTTTTCCGGTTTGATTGCTCCCGTCTTTCATACTTACCAGTATCCGGGCATTCTCGTATTTATAATCAATAAGCTGCCCAACCTGATCGTCAAAACCGCTCATAGAGAAAATTTCCAGATATTGTTCTGCTTCGGCTTCTGTTTTTGGTAAAGAAGCATAACCTTCTTCTCCCGGCATATAAACACCCTTACTAAGTTCCTTGAAAAACATACTGGGCGAAATTACATGCCCCACCCCGGGAACTGTTTTAAATTCTTCGGTGTACTTGTCCATTCGCTGAAGCGTTTCCGGAGAAAGCATATCACCATGAAACAGAACGGATACATATTGTGACCCGCCAAATTTTTGGTTAACTAAATCTATTCCTTTTCTTATATCGGATTTTCCGAGGAAGTAGCTTTCCACATTGGTGTCGACTTTCAGAAAAAGCATACCGGCTAAACTTAATAAAGTAATAGCGCCAAATGAGATAACAACTTTTTGTGGATGCTTAACAACCCATTGTGAAAAAAGCGCTAATATTTTATCGATAAAAGCTATTTTTTCTGCTTTTTGCCTCTTCCTGTTTTTGGGGTTGTAGAAACTTAATAGTACGGGTACAAGGAATAGGCTCATTAGCAATGCCAGCCCAATACCAACCGAGGCTAGAATTCCCAGTTGTGCAGCCGGAGGCATTTTATGCGAAAGTAATCCCAGCATTCCTCCAATGGTGGTAAGGGCTGTAATTAAAATAGGTTTTTTGAGTTCTCTGTAAATATCAACCACAATATCTTTTATGCTGGTAAATTTTTCTAATGAGCATTTTTCCTGATATAGGTTAATCATGTGAATGCTGTAATCGTTGGCAATGGCGATTAGCATTATGGGGAGCAATACTGAAATAATAGAAATTTTCCAACCCAGTAATGCCATTAGTCCAAAAGAGTAAAGAATGGATAGAACAACAACGATAAATGGCAGAAGTACACCTTTCCATTCCCTGAATGAAAGGAATAACATAATAATCATTAGCAATAGTGCAGCTGGTAGCAAAATAATCAAATCCTTTTTTATGTAAGATTTTATAGAGCTACGTATATATGAAAGTCCGCCAATATATACTTTTTCGCTTCCTGGGTTGTCTTTTATCACTTTTTGAATAGAAGGAATAATTATATTATCAGCAATCGTGTCAGATTTTGTCAATATTATGGCTGTGGAAGAAAGATCTTCTGATACAAATCTTTGTCCCATGCTATTGTTTAACAACGCTTGTCTCAAAGTTTGCAGCGCTTTTTTATCCGAAGGGATTTCGTTAATAACCGGCTCAATGGTCGTTATGCCATCTTCGAGCCGTATATCAATAACATCTAAAACTGACTGGCAACGTTCAATCCCATCGAGGTTTTGCAGGTCGTTTGTAAGGTTTTGTATTCGTTGATAGCTTTGCTGATTAACAATATCACTGTCGCTGTTTAATATCAGCATTATTTTTTCGCTACCGCCAAAAATGCTGTCGAGTTTTTGTAGGTAAGCCCGGTTGCCAACATTCCCCGGAATATACTGGGTAAAACCTTCATCTATTTTTAGCTTTGAAAACTGAAAAATAGAGAGAATGGCAAGCCCAAGGCAGGCACCTATCAGTAAAAATCTATATTTTTTAATTATTTGTTTCATACATATATGTTAAAACCAAAATCCCATGTTTGCCGAGAAAGTTGGTTTTTTGTGCTGCTTGGCGTAACCTAACCCAATGTCGATTGGGCCAATAATTGTATTCATCGAATATTTTATGCCTCCGCCACCTGTTGTTTTTAACCCGTTAAGTGTTTTATAATTATTTCCCTGCACCAACATATTGTAAAGTACCGAGAAGTATTGTGTCTTCGCTATTTTTATACGTAATCCAATTAATCCGATGTGGGTATATCGGCTGGAAAGCATTACCGGTGGTATGCCAACAAAAGGCAGATGGTAATTAAAATATTGAGAATAAGCTTCACCTCCTATTACTGTGGTTTTTATTAAAGGGTAATCTTCCGAAAAGAGAGACCGGCTGTAAAGATCAATGAGTAAAGCTGTATTTCTTTGAATAGGAACCACTTTGTTCATTTTAAAGAGCAGAACCGGATTTAAAACCATTCCTTTTGAGAAATCTGTGTTTGTTGAAAATTGAATATTTAAGCTTGTTCCTTTTGTTGGGAAATAGAAGTCGTCCCAGTCATCAAAGGTAATATATACGTAACCATCGGTAATCAGCTGGTCAGCTTCCAGTGCCGTGAGGGATGTGTTATTGTCTTTTGAAAAAACATCACCGTTGAAATACTCTTCCTGTATCCCCAGCCCTAGATTTAGTTTGTTTAAATACGATTTATATAAGTATATGTTAAATGCAGAGTAAAATATGTTGGCATTAAACTGCTTTTTTCCTTTTTCGTAAATGTTATATTTCTGATATTTTGTTTTTAATTCAAATCCAAGTGTAGGTAAATCTCTCTTGTTTGTTTCAGCCAGTAGATTAAACCCCGGATTGGCAGAGAGTTCTGCACTGGCAGCAAGGTATTCAAATGTCTTTTCATGATTCTTGCGGGTGAAGTTGAGTAAAATGGCTGCCGCATCATTTGTATTTGCCTTAAAGCCAATTTGCTGTGAATATTCTTTCTGAGGTATGATATTCAGATTTAATGTTTTGCCTGTTTTATTGTTTGTCAGATTGTAATACACTAAATCAAAACCACCGTATCCGTATAAGCGGTCGATAGCGCTTTTTATTTGTTTATTTGAGTATGAGCCGGGCAACTCCATGTTGAGTTTATCCTTTAGAAAGGTTTTATCAAGCGTATAATTGCCTGCGAAATTAATTTCAGTAATTGACCAGTTATCTTTTACAACAAGGTTTCTTGAAATTTTGCGTGGATGCAAGTTGTATTTCTTTTTTAATTCCTCTAACTGGTCTTTTTGCTGGATAGCTGCCCTTTCTCCTCTCAGAATTAACGAATCTGCCGCTTCTTTTGTGAAACTGCCCACGGAGTAACCTGTAATATCAGGCTTTATAATGATATCGCAAAGGCTATTGTTTACAGAGTCTTTAGCCTGCCCCAGAAAATCAACCATACGGCTTATAATGCCATCCATTTTCTCCAGTTCTTTGGATGCCGGCTGAGATCTCCTAATGTCTACTCCAATGATAATATCGGCTCCCATTTTTTTTGCTACATCCGTAGGGAAGTTATTTACGGCACCACCATCAACCAATATATGGTCGCCTCGTTTGGCGGGTTGAAATACTCCCGGAATAGCCATACTTGCAAACATAGCGGTAGGAAAAAAGCCGTTGTTAATTACCACTTCTTTGCCGGTTTTCAAATCGGCAGCAACACATGCAAAAGAAATCGGAAATTTGCTAAAATCAGCATCTGCAGGAACATTTCCTGCCAATCCACAAAATATATTTAAAATGTTTTGGCCTTTTATAAACCCCTGAGGAAGTCCAATTGATTTAATATCAGAAACAGAAAAAGAGAGTTGGTATCTTTGCTTTACAATTTGAGCATTAAATGGAAGATTTTTTCTTGCTACATTGTCTGAAAGTACCTGTTCCCAATCCTGTGATTCAACCAGGTTTTCAATTTCATCGGCGGTATATCCTAACGAATAAATACCGCCAATTAGGTTTCCCATGCTGGTTCCTACAATAATATCAATAGGAATACCTTCTTGTTCCAGAATTTTAAGTACACCTATGTGGGCAAAACCCTTTGCTCCACCGCCACTTAAAACCACTGCAACTTTGGGCCTTTCCATTTCAGCAGAAGACATTTGTGCAACGGCTGGAATTACTCCCAGTATCATTATTCCTAAAAAGGAAAAAACAGTTGCCCAATAAAAAAAATGCGGTTGTTTTCTGTTCTCTGTTGGCATATATTGTCTTGTTTTCTGTTTCATACACAGCGGCTTCTTCTGTGTGAAAACTACGATTTAATTAAATCGTATAAAGATAATGTTTGACGCCTGTATGTTTTCAATACATTATCTATCGACTCTCCTGTTATCAGGCCTGTCATAATTGTTATTCCCAAATTGGCAAAACATAATGCAATTGCATCTGCGTCTATATTTTCTTTTATTTCCTTTGTTTCTATTGCTTTTCGTATAACCTGTTTCCATGTCTTTATATTTTCCTGAAAGTGTTTTTTCCCTATTTCGTTGTTTCCCGGGTAATGCTTGAATGCTGAAAAAATCAGAGAGATATAATTGATAGGAGTTTCATTAAATTCAGGCTTGGCTTTGCACGATGTCTTTAAGTTCTTCTCTGTTTTTAGTATATATGCATCCAGAAAATTTTTCATATTCCCTTCATTTGAAATATGTAATATCTTATTGTCTAGCATATACTTGTCAACTACTGCCTTAAATAAATGCTCTTTATTTGAATAATAATGATAAATTGCTCCTTTGGTTAACCCGGTTGCTTTGATTATCCTGCTAATGGTAACTCCTTCATAACTATTACAAAGAAACATCTTATAAGCCGTCTCTAATATTAGTTCTTTTGTATTCTTCATGGTAAAAACCGCACAAGCGGTATGTAAAAATAGGCTTACTTTTTTGATTTAAATAATTATTTAAAATAAAATTACTTTAAAATTAAGATAACATTAATTCTTATGATAGGTATTGTAAATACAATTATTGTTTCATTCAGGAAAAATATCTGTTTATTTTTCTTGAAGTACTATTTTGTATTTCCTTGAAGCTGTTAAGAGAATAATTTGTAAAATTTTAACGAAAAGAATTATGTTATTAAAATAAAGTTTTTGATCTAAAATAGTTTTGTGAATTTTGTTGATGATTTAAGCACAAATACCTTTGCAATAGTTTTATGGGTATATGTTTCTTGAGTAAAGAAAATAATGAAGATAGATAAGTTTATTTTGGCCATTATTGGCGCCATTTTACTGGCTTGGTTTTTTCCAAAGTGGGGGAGTCCTGAAAGTGCAATTCCGCTTGATTTAATAGCAAGTATTGGCATTTCTCTGATTTTCTTTTTTTATGGACTAAAGTTGAGCCCGCAGCAAATAAAAACAGGTTTAAAAAATTGGAGACTTCATATACTTGTTCAGTTAACCACATTTTTAGTTTTTCCTTTAATAGTACTTGCTTTTTACCCTTTTATAGAAACAGAAAGCGGGCAAACAATCTGGCTGGCATTTTTATTTTTGGCGGCCTTGCCATCTACTGTATCTTCATCGGTAGTAATGGTTTCCATTGCTAAAGGAAACATTCCGGCAGCTATTTTTAATGCAAGTATTTCCGGGTTAATAGGTATTGTTATTACTCCACTTTGGATGGGCATATTTTTACAACAAACCTCCATTGACTTTAATCTGGGGAAAATTTATTTGAAATTGGTAACCGAAATATTGCTTCCTGTGGCAATGGGGCTTTTTTTACAGCGTTACTGGGGTGAATATGCCCGCAAGTATAATCGTTATCTGACGTTATTCGATAAATCAGTTATTTTGCTGATTATATTTAAAAGTTTCTCACATTCGTTTGAAAATAACGTATTCAGTACAGTCGATATGTTTGATCTTGTGATAATATTTGTAGCTGTTATTTTGCTTTTCTTTGTCATTTACTTTCTTACATCTTATTTCTCACGCTTGTTAAAATTCAATTTGGAAGACCGGATTACAGCTCAGTTTTGTGGAACAAAAAAGTCGCTTGTACATGGAACTGTTTTTGCGAAAATATTGTTTCATCAATCGGCTACTACAGGTATAATGCTGCTTCCTATTATGATTTTCCATCCGGTTCAGATACTTATTATCAGCTTTGTTGCAACAAAATTGAGTAAGCGAAAGTAAAGTCATTTACTTTTGGGGGAGTCAAGGCAGAGCCTTTTGTCTTTCTCTATTCTTTTGACGTAAGTAATCCTGCTTTGTGGTAGGAATGTAATATGTAAATGCAATGAGCAAGATTCATATAAAAAACACAGGGGAGCAAACCAAAGCAGTTTATGCAGGAGAAGCCCCTGATTTGATAGCCGATTTGGAGCAAGCATTGATCGAGTAGTTTCAGAAGAAAGTAATTATTTTAAGTTTATCATTAGGAATCATATTCATCAAGCGACAGCCAGTTTTTCATAAGCAACTCGTCGCTTTTTTCATTTTTATGCCAGAACACGTTGGTTCGGTTGTGGTACACATAATCATTTTTGTAGGTTTCAATATTTTTGATGATGTCTTTTAGGGCTGAAATCATTAGATATACCTCATTATTTATCATGGTAGGGTGCAACGACCAGCGAACCCAACCCGGCTTGTCTGACAAATCGCCCAGGTTTATTTTTTGTGTTATTTCCTCTGATTTTTCATAGGAAACTTCCAGTAGAAAATGTCCATAAGTTCCGGCGCAGGCACATCCGCCTCGGGTTTGAATTCCATATTTATCATTCAAAATACGAACAAGTAGATTATAGTGTATCCCTTCAATATAAAAGGAAATTACACCCAAACGGTCACGAACATTGTCGGCCAGTATTTTTATTTCCGGAATTGTATCCAGACCATCAAAGGCAATTTTAAGCAATTCTTCCTCTCTTTTCTTTATATTTTCAATTCCCATCTGTTTTTTGAGCTCAAAACAGAGGGCTGCTTTAATCGATTGCAGAAAACCTGGTGTCCCACCATCTTCGCGCATTTCAATATTGTCAACGTATTTGTATTTCCCCCAGGGGTTTGTCCAGTCAACGGTTCCTCCTCCCGGCTGATCGGGTACTTCATTTTTATACATCGAAACATCAAAAACCAGCACGCCGGAAGCTCCCGGGCCTCCAAGGAATTTATGTGGCGAAAACATCACTGCATCGAGTTTTTCCGTTGTTTCTTCCGGATGCATGTCAATTTCATCGTAAGGCGCTGATGCAGCAAAATCAATAAAACACACGCCACCATATTCATGCATAATTCTAGCCAAATGTTTATATGGTGTTCTGTACCCGGTTACGTTTGAGCAGGCAGTGAAGGAACCAATTTTAAATGGTCTGTCTTTGTATTTTTCGAGCGCTGTGCGCAGGTTCTCCGGTTCAACTAAGAGACCTTCTCCCGGTTCAATAATTACAACATCGGCGTTGGTCTCGTACCACGAAGTTTGATTGGAATGGTGCTCCAGGTGGGTGATAAAAACCACTGGGCGATCGCGTTCTGTGAGGCATTTTTTATGTGCTATTTTGCTACAGTATTTTAAGCCAAGCATGCGTTGAAATTTATTTATTACTGCCGTCATTCCAAAACCAGAGGTTATAATAATATCATTGGGCCCGGCATTCACATGCTTTTTTATTAGCTCGTGCGATTTATGGTAGGCATGGGTCATACGCATTCCCGTTTCGCTGGTTTCGGTGTGGGTATTTCCTACAAAAGGGCCAATAACCCTGGATATTTTGTTTTCTATAGGTTTATATAACCGGCCACTGGCAATCCAGTCGCCATAAACAATTTTTTGTTTTCCATAAGGTGATTCAAACTCCTGATCAATTCCAACAATATTTTTTCTGAATCTTTCAAAGTATTTTTCCAGCGAGTGCATACGACAATTGTTTTAAATGCACTGCAAATTAAAGCTCTTCAGTGAAAAAAATACAGGTGAAAAATCATTTTTCGTCAGAAACATCATTGAAATGAAAAAGAATGTGACAATTCGTCATAAACGAGGAATGGCATATTGTTTGAGTTTAGCCACCCAAATATTGAAAATGTATAATTAAAACCTTATAAAAATGCAGACAGGAAAAATTGGTGTAACCAGTGAAAATCTTTTTCCAATCATTAAAAAGTTTCTTTATTCTGATCATGACATTTTTCTCAGAGAAATTGTTTCAAATGCTGTTGATGCTACGCAGAAGTTAAAAACGTTGGCTTCCAAAGGCGAATACTCAGGCGATGTTACTCAGGCAAAAGTGAGTGTCAAGCTGGATAAAAAAGCAAAAACAATTACCGTTTCTGATAACGGGATTGGGATGACTGCCGAAGAGATAGATAAATACATCAACCAGATTGCATTCTCGGGAGCAAACGAATTTCTTGAAAAGTATAAAGACGATGCCAATGCAATTATTGGTCACTTTGGATTGGGTTTTTATAGTTCCTTTATGATTTCTGAAAGAGTTGATATTGTTACAAAATCATACAAGGAAGGTGCAAAAGCTGTAAAATGGAGTTGTGACGGAAATCCTGAATTTTCTCTTGAAGATGTGGAAAAAGAAGATGTAGGTACGGACATCGTAATGCATGTTAATGAAGAATCAAAGGAATTTTTGGAAGAAGACAAACTAGGTGAAATTCTTGAAAGATATTGTAAGTTTTTACCTATTCCGATTATTTACGGAAAGAAAAAAGAGTGGAAAGATGGAAAACAGGTTGATACCGAGGAAGAAAATCAAATTAATGAAACGGAACCGGCATGGACAAAAACACCATCTGATCTGAAAGACGAGGATTATAAGAATTTCTATCGTCGTTTGTATCCAATGGCCGATGAGCCTCTTTTTAATATTCACCTGAATGTGGATTACCCGTTTAACTTAACCGGGATTTTGTATTTCCCCAAAATCAAAAATAATTTTGAAGTTCAGAAGAATAAAATTCAGCTGTACAGCAACCAGGTTTTTGTTACAGATTCGGTAGAAGGGATTGTTCCTGAATTTTTAACCTTGCTGCACGGAGTAATTGACTCTCCGGATATTCCGTTAAACGTATCCCGTTCATACTTGCAAAGCGATTCAAATGTGAAAAAAATAAGCAGCCACATTACAAAGAAAGTGGCCGATCGTTTGCACCAGATTTTTAAAGATAGCCGGGACGATTTTGAGAAGAAATGGGACGACTTGAAAATATTTATTGAATACGGAATGCTTACCGACGAGAAATTCAACGACCGCGCTATGAATTTCTTTATGTTCAAAAATGTAGAAGGTAAATATTTTACGTTTGAAGAATATGAAAAGCTGGTAAAAGATAGTCAAACCGACAAGGATAAAAATTTGATTTATCTGTATTCAACCAATACCGAAGAACAATATACTTTTGTTGAGGCGGCAAAAGATAAAGGATATGATATTCTTGTAATGGATGATGTTCTGGCTCCTCACCTGATTAATAAATTTGAGCAAAAATATACCGACAAACGATTTGTTCGCGTTGACTCGGATGTGGTTGAAAATCTTATTAAAAAGGAAGATGAAACTAAAGAGGAATTAACCTGGGAACAAAAACAGGAACTTTCTCCGGTATTTCAGGCTGTGTGCCCGGAAAACAAAGATTATTCCTTTATTGTTGATTTTCAGGATTTGGGAGAAAAAGGCAGTCCAATGGTTATTACCCGTAACGAGTTTATGCGGCGTATGAAAGATATGAGTGCGGCTCAGGGCGGTATGAATATGTATGGAGATATGCCGGAAAGCCTGAACCTGGTAGTTAATACCGCACACCCTCTGGTGAAAAAAGTATTTGAAGCAAAAGATAAAAAGCTGGGAAAAGAACTGGAAGACTTAGGAACAAAACTCTCAACACAGAAAGAAGAAATTTCAGTTCTGGAGAAAGCCAAAGAAGGTAAGAAAGAGGAAGAAGTTCCGCAGGCAGACAAAGAAAAACTGGATGAGTTGAATAAAGCATTAGGCGAACTGGAAGAAACCAAACGTAATAAATTGAGCGACTTTGGTAAAAGCAACAAACTGGCAAAACAAATGGTAGATTTAGCTTTGCTGGCCAATGGAATGCTTAAAGGGGCAGACCTTGACAAGTTTGTAAAACGTAGCGTTGAATTAATAAAGTAATCGCGAGGGAAAAGTGAGATACAGTAAGGCCACCTGTAACCGGAAACGGTAATGCAGGTGGTTTTTTTATGCCCTTTTTTTGAAATTTGGCTGAAAATGTACTCCGGCTGGAATAAATAACCCCCACTTACTATTGGTTGCTGAGTCTAAAAGATTCTCAACAGGAAATATAATGGAAACCCCTTCATCTTTAAATAAAATGTAAATGAGCGTTTAAATAGTGTTAACATTTATTTGCAGGCTGTTAAAATGTGTTAATCAGGGTGTTTTGGGAATTCAATCATGCTTTGATTTATATAAATTCATACCCCCGAAAAAAATAATCACTTTACATATGGATATACATGTTGATGGAATAACAAAAACCTATGGACAGCAAAACGCTGTTGATAATTTAAGTTTCCAGGTAAATACAGGTGAAGTGCTTGGCTTCTTAGGCCCGAATGGCGCAGGAAAAACCACTACCATGAAAGCTATAACCGGATACCTTGCTACCAATAAAGGCGATATAACGGTTGGAGGTATTTCTGTGACAAAGCAGCCGGATGAAGTCAAAAAGTTTATTGGCTATTTACCGGAGCACAACCCGCTTTACCAGGACATGCCTATTATTGACTATCTCTATTTTGCAGCAGGTTTGCAGGGAGTGGAGAAATCGGATGCAGAAGCACGTGTTGCTGAAATGGTTCATGTTTGCGGTTTGAAGACTGAAAAGCACAAAAAAATCAGGGAATTGTCAAAAGGGTATAAACAGCGTGTGGGTTTGGCCCAGGCATTAATTCACGACCCTGAAGTATTAATACTTGATGAGCCAACTACCGGACTCGATCCAAACCAGATCGTGGAAATCCGTGAGTTAATAAAAAGAATTGGCCGAGAAAAAACGGTTATTTTAAGTTCGCATATTTTGGCAGAAGTGGAAGCCACCTGCGATCGTATTTTAATTATTAACAAAGGAAAGATTGTTGCCAATGGCACAGCCGGTGAGTTACGCAGGCAGGCGCAAGGCAATGAACTGTTGCTTGTGCAAATTGGGAATGCTGCGCGTAACGAAGCTTTTCAGGCGTTGAAACAATTGTCCTCTATAGAATTTGTTGATTTTGGAAATGAGCATGATTCCTTGTTTGAAATACACTCGCGGGAAGGGCAAAGTTCGGTGAAAAATGTGTTTGACCTTTGTGTCGAAAAAGGATGGTATATCCAGCAACTTACACCTGTAGAAACAAAACTGGAAGATATTTTTAGGGAAGTAACCAAAAACTAAAATCCTTTTAATCTGAAAAATTTTACATGATGAAACAAATATGGATGATAACACGACGCGAACTACAATCGTTTTTCGATTCGTTAATTGCCTACATAATGATTGTTGTTTTTTTAGCCATTAGCGGTTTATTTACTTGGTTATATGGTCGCGATATATTTATGGAAAACCAGGCTAGTTTGCAATCATTTTTTAGCATTGCCTTCTGGACCCTTTTCTTTTTTATTCCAGCCCTTACCATGAAACAAATTGCCGAGGAAAATAAATCGGGGACCATCGAAATGCTGCTTACCAAACCTATTTCCGAATGGCAGATTATTTGGGGGAAATTTTTGGCAACTATATTATTAATAGCGGTTGCGTTATTACTTACTTTACCTTACTATATAACTGTTTGGTCACTCGGTCCAATAGATCATGGTGCTGTGTGGAGTGGCTATCTGGGATTGCTGCTTATGAGCAGCGCGTATATAAGTATCGGCCTTTTTGCCAGCAGCCTTACCAATAATCAGATTGTGGCTTTCTTGCTGGCTCTTTTTATTGGCATCTTTTTTCACATCATATTTGGTTTTCTTGCCAGCAATATGTCGGGAATGGTAGGTGCTGTTTTTAGTTACCTGAGCCTGTCTACGCACTTCGAATCTATTTCACGGGGAGTTATCGACTCGAAAGATGTTATTTATTTCCTGTCTATCATTTTTACGGGGATGGTTGCAGCTGAAGCAATCGTAGTTAAAAGAACCGTTAACTAAAAATGCTCTTAAAATGAAACAAAAAAAATCGATAGTTATATATCTCATTCTGGTTGCCGGAATTATTGTGCTTATAAATTTGCTGGCAAGCCGTTTTTTCTTCCGGCTCGATTTTACATCTGATAAAAGATATACTTTAAGCCAGACAACCAAAGATTTGCTTAAAGACTTGAAAGACCCGGTAACGGTTACCGCCTATTTTTCTGAAGGATTACCTCCCAATATTGATAAAACGCGAAAAGATTTTAAGGATTTGCTTTCTGAATACGGAACCCGCTCAAGAGGGAAAGTAGTTTATGAGTTTGTAAATCCAAATAAAGATACACAAACCGAACAGGAGGCCATGAAGAATGGAATTTCTCCGGTAGTTATAAATGTGCGGGAAAAAGATCAATCGGTGCAGAAAAAAGCTTTTCTGGGCGCCGTATTGAAATATGGAGAGAAAACAGAAGTTATTCCGTTTGTTCAACCTGGCTCGGCTATGGAGTATACGTTGTCTTCCGGTATAAAAAAACTGGTAGCCGATAATAAAAATCTGATAGGTTTTATTCAGGGACATGGCGAACCTTCTACTGCCATGTATTCGCAGGCAATGGAAGCCCTTAGTGTTTTAAACGAAGTTGAAGGGGTAAATCTTACCGATTCTACTTATTTGCCTAAATATAAAACGCTTGCCTTAATTGGCCCTACTGATTCTATTCCCGAGTGGCAGCTTAAAATGCTGGATGACTATCTGGCCGGTGGCGGAAACATGGTCATTGGAATTAACAGGGTAGAAGGAAATTTACAACAGGCAATGGGAGTTGAAATAAATACCGGATTGGAAACCTGGCTGGCCAACAAAGGAATAAATGTGAAAAGCAGTTTTATTGTAGATGCCAACTGTGGCTCGGTAAATGTAATGCAAAAGCAAGGTATTTTTTCATTTAGTACGCAAGTGTCTTTTCCATACCTGCCTGTTTTTACACACTTTGCCGATCATCCGGTTACTTCTGGTTTGGAAACTGTTTTAATGCAGTTTGCCAGTCCTGTTGAATTTACCGGAGACTCTGCATTGCATTATGAACCTTTGATTTTTAGTTCAGAAAAATCAGGAACGCAAAATGTTCCGCTGTATTTTAATATTGAAAAGAAATGGAGCGACAGCGATTATCCGCTACATAATGTAGTTGCAGGAGCATTATTGGAAGGAAAGATTGTGGGGCAAAATAATTCGAAGATGATTATTATCGGAGACGGAAACTTTGCAGTAAACGGACAAGGACAGCAGGCGCAGCAAGTGGCACCGGATAACGTCAATCTTTTGGTGAATTCCGTCGACTGGCTTTCTGATGATTCCGGGCTGATAAATCTTCGAACCCGTGGTGTTACTTCACGGATGTTGGAACAGGTGACCGATGCTCGTAAAAGTTTGCTGAAATGGTTAAATGTTTTATTGCCGGTTCTGCTCATTATTGGATATGGATTTTTGCGTACACAGAAAAACCGGATTATTCGGGAAAAACGCCGGAGTGAAAATTATAACAAGTAACCCATAAAATCGAAGAAAATGTATCGAAAAATAAATATAAAAATCCTTGCGGTTATTTTTATTGTTTTGCTGGTTGTTACGGTAGTAACCCAAATGCTAGATTTACGAAAAGGTAACCGTACATTTAAACAGGATTTGGTGACTGTAAATGCAGATGAAATTACTTCGTTGGAAGTGTATCCAAAATCGGCCGGAGGGAAACCTGTAACCTTGAAAAAGGAGAATGATACCTGGACAGTGGAAGCAGACGGCAAAGCGTATCGCGCCGACCAATCAGCTCCGGGCTCTATGATTGCGCAGTTGAATGAAATGAAGGCCAAAAGTCTGGCTACTTCAGATAAAGATCGCTGGAGGGAATTTGAAGTAACCGACAGTTTGGGGACACGCGTAAAACTGTATAATGGAAGCAATCTGGCGGCAGATGTTATTTTCGGGAAATTTAGCTACTCCCAGCCACAAACCATGACTTCTTATATGAGATTGGCGGGTGAAGATGAAGTTTACGGAGTGGATGGAATGATGGGCATGTCATTCAATCGGAATGTGGATTCTTTCCGCGACAAAACCATTCTGAAATCCAGCTCTTCTGATTGGACAAAGCTAACATTTTCCTACCCGGCTGATAGTTCATTTACGCTGGAAAAAATGAATGACAAATGGATGATTGGTAATACTGTTGCTGATTCAGCGTCGGTGGTAAAATATTTCCGTTCGTTGAACAGGGTAACCAGCAGTAAATTTGCTCAGGCAGAGCCTGCCGGGCAACCAACGCATCATTTAGAAATTGAAGGAAATAATAATATGGTTCCTTTAGAAATAACTGGGTATTATAATGGGGCTGATGATTTTATATTAGGCAGCACCCAAAATGAAGGTAACTATTTCAATGATAAAGAAACGGCTGAAAAAATATTCGTATCAACACAAAAGCTATTAAGGCAATAAATAGTACCGATAGGTTTCATATTACTCAATTTGAAAAATGAAAGGCTACCTTTATGGTGGCCTTTTACTTTCTTAAATTGTCCGCTCAGAGGCAGAAAATCTGATAACTTCATTATAGCTGCTTTACTTTTCTGATAAATGAATAATCATCCGTTGCAATTTCTCTTTTAAATCGACTAACTCCTGCACCGTCATTGAAGAAGAAATAAGCAATTCTTCTAATTCTTGTGGAATTTTTGCTGCTTCCTCGCGCATCGCAACTCCTTTCCCTGTGAGGGTTATCATTACTTTCCGTTCGTCTGTTTCTGAACGTTTCCGCACAATTATTCCCATTGTTTCCATCCGTTTTAGAAGCGGAGTGATGGTGTTGGTGTTCAGAATAAGCTTTTGCGAAATTTCGTTTACAGTTAATCCGTCATTTTCCCAAAGCACCATTAACACCAAGTATTGCGGGTAAGTAATTCCAAGCTTATCAAGATAAGGTTGGTACTCGCGTGTAATTAGCCGCGATGCCGCATACACCGGGAAACAAAGTTGGTTTTCTAATTTTAGCTGCTCATATGCCATTTTCTGAATTTTAAAAATGAATTGGGTATATTTTCGTAATTCTACAAAAATATACCCGGCTTACTAAATATTGTTTAATCAATTCAAAAAACTTTCCAGATAGGTGTCGATTTTTTCGGGTTTTGTAGTTGGTGCAAAGCGTTTTACCGGTTTTCCATCTTTGTCAATTAGAAATTTAGTAAAGTTCCATTTTATTTTACTTCCCAAAGTTCCGGTCAACTCGCTTTTTAAGTATTTAAAGATAGGATGTGCACTCTCTCCGTTCACATCTATTTTTGAAAATATCGGGAAAGTTACTCCGTAGTTGATAAGGCATCCTTCCGAAATCGATTTTTCATCGCCGGGTTCCTGGTTGGCAAACTGGTTGCAAGGAAATCCGAGAATAACCAGTCCTTTGTCTTTGTATTTTTCGTATAATTTTTCCAGCCCTTCGTATTGCGGAGTTAGCCCACATTTACTTGCTGTGTTCACTACTAAAACTGTTTTTCCCTTGTAGTCTTCCATGTTTATTTCTTTTCCCTGAAGACTTTTGGCTGAGAATTGGTAAAAATTTGTTTTCATTACTTTTTTTGCTTTTTATGTCTAAATCGACTTAATCTCTTGCGATGTAAATGTAGGTAAAAATAAATTATGTCGCAAGCGATATTTTTGTTTTTTTAGGAGTTAATATTTATTTAAACCATAACTTGAAGTTATTTGCCGTAGACAAAGTCCTGTAAATAAGCAAAGCGTTCGGTCAATTTCCCGTTTTTTGTGATGGAAGCGCGTTCAATAATTTCATCAGCATCTTCGTTGAAAAGACTCGGAAAAACCTTATCAATTAAATTTCTTCCAAAATCCAGTGAGGCATCTTTGGGTAACTCACAAGGTAAATTATCCACCGCCTGAACAGTTATATTTTTTAAAGAAGAAAATGGCGGTTCCAGTTCTTCTGTTTGCGGATTGTAATCATAATAAGGCTCGTCAATAGTTGCCGCTTTCTTTGTCGATGGAATTGAACCTTCAATGTCGCAGGTAATATCAGAAATAACACCAATCCTGAAAAGCGGGGATTTCATTTCTTCCGCAGTAAACAATACCGGCGCTTTGGGATCCCAGTATGCCGAAGCAATTAGAATATCAGTAACTTCCGAAAAAGGGGTAAAGGCATTTTCATACATTTCCGGATGCTTAAAAAAGTGCATCAGATTAAAAGTCTCACCATCTTTCCTGCGTGTGTAATGTACCGGAAGAAGTTGCGAAAATACAGGTTGGTTCATCTCCATATTATTTAAAAAAATTTCTGGTGTAACCTGTTTTATTTTCATCTGTTCCATAATTTCCAATACACCGCCTGCAACACGCCCATTTCCGGTTACCGCTATTTTTACAGGAGGCATTTTCACTGAATCCAGCTGAATAAACATGTCCTTTAAATCATTGCACTGGTAAGCTGGTTCAATTTCAAAAAGCTGATTTCGCAGTCCAAATGCCCGCAAGCCACTGTATGCGCCTACCAGCCCGGCAAAACGGCCAAAGCCAATAATACGAAAACCATTCTTGTCGGTTAAGGTTTCATAATCAACCAACTGAATATTTTTTGCAAGAATTGTCTGCAACAATTTCTGGTTATAAGCTTGCTTTTTTATGGTATGCGAAAAGAAAAAGTAGGTTTTGCTGGGAATAAGATCGTTAATCTGTACTTCCTTTACGCCCAGTAAAATGTCGCAATCGCTCAAATCCTCCTGAAGACTGATGCCAAGCCGGGAATATTCTTCATCTTTGAAACTTCTCTCAGTACTTGGCTGTACAGCCACTTTAACATGATTAAATTTCTCTTGTACTTCTACACATTGGTTTGGAGTAAGAGGTACTCTTTTGTCTGGTGGAGTTTTGCCTTCCCTGAGAATTCCAATTTTCATATACTAATTTTTACTGTTCTCAGCTAATTTAACAAAAATGTTCTTACCTGGGCGAAATTACGGCGAAAGCCTGCCTGTATTATGTTTCATTATTTATTTATGTGGCAGTCCTTTTTTGCTATTTCTGTCTTTCGCTTGTTTTCTTAGGTTAGAATAATTGTAAATAATTAACTAAGCACATTTATTATTTTCATTCTTATAAATATTGGTAATATTTGTATACAATAAATTGAAATATATGCCGGTCAGAAGCTTAAGCCAATGGATGATATTGATTATTGTACTTTTTTCTTTTTCATGTACTCAACGGAAAAAAGCACAGGTTGCAGAGGAGTATTCAGGTTCTGAAAGCTGTATACAATGCCACGAAAAGTTCTATAAATTATGGAAACCATCTTTTCACGGGCAGGCCATGATGCCTGTAAATGCTGAATTTATTTCAATACATCAGTTGCCCAATAGCGGTTCCATTGATGTGGAAGGACATATGTTTAATGTGGAATTTCAGGATTCTGCCATGGTTATGTATGAACGTGAAGGAGATAAACTGATTAAAACCTATAACATTTTGTGGGCAATGGGGGGCCACAATGTATATTGTTTCCTAACACCTTTTGAAAAAGGGAAACTGCAAAATATACCGTTAGCGTATGATGCCAATGGAAAAACATGGTTTAATTATCCCGAATCGGGTGTGCGTCATTTTGGAGAGGGGCATCCTGCCGATGAGGCTCTACCATGGAAAGATGCAATGTATGCTTTTAATACAGGCTGTTATAGTTGCCATATTAGTCAGTTGAGTACTAATTTCGATTTATTTACCCAAACGTATCACACGACGTGGCGCGAGGCAGGTATCAACTGTGAAACTTGTCACGGGCCGGCGGGGGAACATATTCGTATTTTTGAAAGTTTGAAAGAGGGGGATAAAATACCTGAAGACATTGGGTTGATTCGTACCAGCACATTTACCCAGCAACAAAACATTGATGCCTGTTCACCTTGCCATGCTAAAATGAATCCTATTACGCCAAGCTACATGCCCGGCGATAAGTATTTTGATAATTATAATGTTACCACGCTGGAAGATTTGGATTTTTATCCGGATGGCCGTTCATTGGGCGAAAATTATACTTTAACGGGATGGATGATGAATCCGTGCGTTGAGAAAAGTGATTTGCATTGCGTAACATGCCACACATCCAGCGGACGGGACAGAAATAAAGATAATCCCAATAATTCGTGTTTGCAGTGCCACGCTGATAAGGCTGAAAATATGGAAGCACACACCGGGCATGCCCCGGAAGCCGGACTTACCTGCTTAAGCTGCCACATGCCTAAACGGCAATTTGTTGGCCGTTTTATGAGAAGTGACCATTCTTTTCGTCCACCAATGCCGGAAACTACCATTAAGTTTGGCTCGCCCAATGCATGTAACCAATGCCATACCGACAAAACAGCGGAGTGGGCGAATAAGATTGTAAAGGCCCGGGCCAATGGAAATTACCAGGAAGAAACATTGAAGTGGGCGGAGTTAATTAAAGAAGCGCGTGAGCAGGACTGGACAAATGTAAATGAAATGTACAAGTACATTATCAATCCTGAAACCAATGTCGTTGTAGCCAATTCTTTGATTCGTTTGCTCGCTGGTTGTCCGCTTGAATCAAAAAACGAAGTACTGGTGCAAGCGCTAAATAATAAATCGGAATTAGTGCGGGCTTCTGCTGCTTATGGTTTAACAGGAGTTGCTACAGATAAAGTAAAAGAAGCATTATTAAAAGCTTGTAGCGATGAAATCCGGTTAGTACGAATTCAGGCGGTAAGCGCCGTATTAATGTTTCCTGAAAATAGTTTTAGTCCTGAACAATTGGCTGTTGTTAAAAGTGCCGAGAAAGAGTATGTAACTTCGATGACTTCCCGCACAGATAACTGGAGTAATTATTATAATCTGGGAATATATTATCAGAACCAGGGGGAAACGCAGCAAGCGCTTCAGTCATATGAAACTTCTGCCAATCTGTATCCTGAAGCAATAATGCCGCTTATTAACAGTAGTGTATTGTATTCGTACATTGGAAATGCTGCCAAAGCAAAAGAGAACCTGGAAAAAGCGGTTTCTGTTGATCCCGGTAATGAAGCTGCTAATTTAAACCTGGGGCTGTTGCTTGCTGAACAGGGAGATTTGTCGGGAGCTGAAAAAGCATTGAAAACGGCATTAAAAACCAATCCGAAACAGGCAGTAGCAGCTTACAACTTAAGTGTAATTACTGCACAACACGATTTGGAAGGGGCTCTGGAATATGCGGAAGTAGCCGCTAAATCTCGTCCGGAAGACCCCAAGTACGTATATACACTGGCTTATTATCAACTCCAGAATAAAGAGAAGGCAAAGGCTGTACTTACTCTGAAAAAACTTATAAAGCAACATCCGCAATATTTAACCGGGGTGAGCTTTTTGGCTGATATATATATAAAAGACGGAAATAAAGATGAGGCGCTAAAGCTTTACAAACAGGCGCTAAAAACAGAAGGTATTTCAGAACAGGACAGAGCTGGTCTTCTGCAAGCTGTAAATTCTTTGCAGCAGAGTATCTGATTAATAGGAAGATGTATTATTGAGATGGAAGAAGAATAGAAACTAATTGTACTTATAATTTTGTAAGATGATAACAAGGAGTTCTTATAATAAGATTGCTGAACAATGGGCTTATATTCGAAATGATTCTTTTGTAAGTAGATTGGTAATTGATTTTGCAGAAAGAATATCTCCAAAGAAAGCGATTCTGGATATTGGTTGCGGAACGGGGCGTCCGCTGGCAAAGTATCTAAGCAGTAAAGGTTTTACGGTAACAGGCATCGACTATTCAGAAGAAATGATTGCCCTGGCGCAGGAAGCTGATATAGAAAATGCCCGGTTTATTCACTGCGATTTCTTTGATTTTAAATCAACCTCCAAATTTGATGGAGTGCTTGCTTGGGATTCGATTTGGCATATTCCATTGAACAAACAGGAATTTATATATCCAAGGGTAGGTGAGTTACTAAATTCCGGCGGTTATTTTCTTTTTACACATGGAAAAGAGGATGGCGAGCATACCGATAAAATGATGGATGAGCCATTCTATTACAGTTCGTTATCAAAAGATAGAGTTGTAGAATTACTCAAGGACAGCGGATTTCGTGTTTTGTGTGTTTATTCTGATTTTATTGAGCAGAAATCGCATCGGGAACTTATTATTCTTGCACAGAAAATGTAAGTTGCATTTTTTTCTGAATTTTAAAATTAGCAGAAATTATAATCTTCCCTTTTTGCTTAAAACAACTATCTTTGCAATTCATGAGTAAAAGTACAATACATATTTCGCTACACTTGTTGTCGGTATAAAAGGCAGGTAATTTGTTTGGGATATTTATCAAATGAAAATTATGCCTGTCGACTTTCTCCGAAAGCATTCTTAGGAACAGATGCTTTATCTGCCTGAGACGATGCTCATTTTATATTTATAAATTTTTTACAAAAAGAATTGGTCATTATCATGCAAATGAAGAATTGTATTGATATGCAGGTCGTGTTCTTTTTATTCATCATTTAAGAAAATAACAATGAAGATATATATTCGAGAAACAGATATTAATGATTTTAATGATATTATGACTGTTGAGGAACAGGCTTTTGGATATAACAAAGAAGCCATTTTAACAGCTAATCTGTTAAATGACGAAACCGCAAAACCGTATCTTTCACTGCTTGCTATTATTGATAGCAGAGCAGTTGGGCACATTTTGTTTACCAGGGTTTATATTGAGCAAATGAAACCTCAACCACTTATTCATATTTTGGCCCCTTTGGCGGTAATTCCTGAATGTCAAAAACAGGGAATTGGTGGTTTGCTTATAAAAGAAGGGCTTGTGCGGTTAAAAGCAATGGGCTCCGAAATGGTTTTTGTTTTGGGGCATATGGAATATTATCCCAGGCATGGTTTTATTCCCGATGCAAAAAAAATGGGATTTCCTGCTCCTTACCCAATTCCGGAGGAATTTGCAAATGCCTGGATGGTGCAATCATTAAATTCCAATGGTTTTGTAGTTAAAAAGGGAAATGTAATATGTTCTCGTGAGTTGAATAAACCAGAGCATTGGAAGGAATAAAACGATGATACACGGTGTAGGAATTTATCGAATGTTACAGAAGTAATTACGGTCTGTTAAAGATCTGGAATATTGGGCTAAAACCAGGAGTTCGACGATGTATTTACCAACCTCAGACTTAAGCCTGAGGTTACTGAAAGCAGATAGAGTAATGGTTCCCTCCAGATACGCATCTTTGATTATTCTGCTCTTGATTTGTTTGTTTTGGTTCGTTGTTTTAAAGTTTAATTTTAATCTGATATTGTGGAGGAATATTCTGTTTTGTATATGAAAAAATTTAAAAACAAAGATTAAGATAGGCCGTTAAATTGAACTCAAATTGGATAATTTTGATAAATGTAATTTTCATAAAAATCAAAAATTATATAATCAAAAATAAAAATACGATGAATTCACTTGACGTTTTTCAGAAAGAGGCACCGGAGGTAGCAAAAGCTTTTGATGGTTTAATTGATGCATTAAAAAATACCAATGGGTTAGATGCAAAAACAAAACAGTTAGTATACATTGGCATAAAAGCGGCCATGGGAGACGAAACGGCCGTGTTTTTTCATGTTCAAATGGCAAAAAAATTGGGTGCTGCAAGAGCCGAAATCCTCGATACAATTTTAATAACGCTTTCTGTTGCCGGGTTGAAGGGTGTTTCTTCCTGTCTTCAAACAGCTTTGGAAGTGTTCGATAAATCAGAATAATTTTAAAAGATGAACGATAAAGAAACGGGACGCTTAAAAGTATATCAGGTAGATGCTTTTACCGATCGGCTTTTTTCAGGAAATCCGGCAGCTGTTTGTGTTATGGAACAGTGGCTGACTGACGAAACCATGCAGTTTATTGCAAATGAGAATAATTTGCCAGAAACAGCATTTGTTGTTCCCAGTGGAGACGACTTTGGAATACGGTGGTTTACACCAACAATAGAAGTTGATTTATGTGGTCATGCAACTTTAGCAGCTGCTTTTGTTTTGTATGATGTTTTGCAAATTTCTGGAGAAATTGTGCGTTTTTACTCGCCCCGGAGTGGATGGCTTCCTGTCAGGAAAAAGGAGAACAGGTTTTTTCTGGATTTTCCTGTAGATGAACTGGTACCTTTGGCTGAAAATGAGTTTTCTGAAGTAGCCAAATGCATTGGAACGAAACCTCTGCTATTGTACAAAGGGAGAACCGACTATCTGGCTGTAATTGGCACAGCAAAATCGGTGATGGAGCTTCTTCCTGATTTTAAGGAGATTTCCAAATTAAATGCCAGAGGATTAATTGTAACGGCTAAAGGGGAGTCAGCTGATTTTGTTTCCCGCTTTTTTGCCCCGCAGTCGGGAATAGATGAAGATCCGGTGACGGGTTCTGCACATACTTCTTTAATCCCTTTATGGTCGGAACGATTGGGAAAGAATAAATTTGTTGCAAAACAGTTATCGAAAAGGGGAGGGCAGCTTTTTTGTGAACTGCAAGGGGACAGGTGCATAATTGGTGGTAGTGTCCGGTTGTTTTTAACTGGCGAAATATTTTTGGAAGCATGAAAATATTAGCAATAGAGAAAAATTTGGATGGAGTAGACTGGGATGGGGCAGAAGCTATTCTTGAAAAAGAGGCTCAAAAAGTTTTTTAGTTATATCTTTCAGGTCGTTTGAGGGAGATATATTTTACAGAAAATAAAAATGCCGTTTTAATTCTGGAAACGAAGAATAAAGAAACGGCCGAAGAATTATTAAATTCATTGCCTCTGGTTAAACACAAGATGATACGTTTTGATATCATGGAACTGAAGCCTTACAATGGTTTTGAACGGTTACTGAAAAATAGTATGAAGCAATTTCCCTTTTGGGAATGAACTGACGGGGTATACAGAAAAAAGTGGCAGGCCTGTAAGCCGGGTTCTGTAATCTTCACGAAAATCGAAAGAATCTTTATCATTTATCTCGCTCCGCCATCACTGACGGAGTCCTGCAGCCTACCCCTCCTGACATCCTTGTGCGTAAGGAAGTAAAGCGGGCTACTTTACTGTACCGCAACAGCGGCAAACAATCAGGATATATTTGGCTTTGCAACCCGTGAGACGTACGGCTGGTTGTGTTGCCACAACCACGGTGAGCTTTTACCTCGCCTTTTCACCCGTTCCCCTGCCAAAGCAAAGGTGGTTATTTTCTGTTACGTTGCCATCCCCTTTCAAAGATCTTCCCGCTAGGAAGCACGGTGCCCTGTGTTGCCCGGACTTTCCTCCTTTACAAAATGCAAAGGCGATAAAGCGGCCTGCCGCCGCAAAAATAGCAATTAGTTTTTAGTTTTAGGCTGTCGGGTTAAAGAACCTGTAATTCGTAGCTTTTTAGTTACGCCGGAGAATCACCATTGTTGCTCCATATCCATATTCTTTAAATGAAGCATCCTGAAAATAGTATTTTGGGAACTTGGATTTTAGCAGATTGGTTACTTCCTGTTTTAGTACGCCTTGCCCCAAACCGTGAATAAAAACAATGCGTTTTACATGCGATTTTATAGCGTCATTCATTTCCCTTTCAACTTTTTCCAGTTGTATTTCCAGCATTTCCCGATTGCTTAACCCAGTGGTATCATCCAGTAATTCCTTAATGTGTAAATCAACTTCAACTGTCTCGGTTGGCTTTTTCTTTGCCGTTGGTTTTTCTTCCTCCTTGATTTCTTTTGCTTTGACCACTTCTTTCAGATCTTCGTCGGTTAATTTGTTGAGTTCCGTTGCCAGTATATTGGGTGAAATTTGTAAAATCATAGCATTCTTTCTGAAATATACGTTGGGCCGAAAGCTTTTCTCTTTATAAAATTTTACAGGGCTTACCTTAAATTTCTTGTTTATCGCCGGATGCATTTCTTTCGCCTCTTCCATAAAATATAGTAATTGAAATGCAAAGTCGGGCAGGTCAACCAGGTCACTTTCATCAATGGAGCCCAATTCAACTTTTGTGTTAGGTTGTACTGTCCCATATTTTACCGAGTTATATGTTTCTTCCTGCACATGCGAATAATGATAGAGTACGGTAAAGTTACTGTCATTCACCAGAAATAAATGTGTCTCTCCTGCCAAAGGATTTTTAGCATCATTGGGAACAAAACAGAAATAAAAATTGGGTTCTGTTTTCCCTGCCAGTTTCATCCCTTTGGCAGTTGGTTGCTGAGGTTCTTCTTTCTTTTCTTCTTTTCCGTGAATGACTTCCGGATCTGTAATAATTCCTTTTTCAACTCTTTCTGCTTCACTTATATTAACCAACTGTGAAATTGGATACGGAATTTCAAACCCATCCTGTCCTTCCACGTTTACGGTATTTTTGTTTATGAAACCCGTTACTACGCCACCACCAACGTCATTTAAAAAACGTACTCTATCACCTACTTTTATCATTTTGCTATAATTTTCTGCAAAAGTACAATTTTATATTCCTTTGAATGAATATTGGAGGCACAGAGTTTCGTTGGGCAAACACAAACTTGCACAAAGAAAAATACTACTTTTGCACCGAGCAAAGAAAAAGACATTGAGTTCATACAAAGACATAAAAATTACTGATTTTTCATATAACCTGCCTGATGAACGCATTGCAAAATATCCATTGGAAGAGAGGGATAAATCAAAGCTTCTTATTTGGACGAGCGGCAATATAGAAGAAGATATTTTTGAAAATTGTACAGGTTATTTGCCAGAGAATGCGCAGTTGGTTTTTAACAATACCCGTGTTATTCACGCCCGGCTTTTTTTCAGAAAAGAAACAGGAGCAAAGATTGAAATATTTTGTTTAGAGCCTGTTGATCCTGCCGATTACCAGATTTCTTTTCAGAAGACAGGGAAGGTAATATGGAAGTGCATGGTAGGAAATTCAAAAAAGTGGAAAGCCGGTGTTCTTAAGAATCAATTTGAAATAAAAGGTGAAACGGTTACACTTAGCGCGGAAAAGAAGGCGCAGGAGGAGAATTCGTTTCTGATTGAATTTTGCTGGAATGGTGATTTTCATTTCTCGGAAATTATTGAATATATTGGCCAGCTTCCCATTCCTCCGTATTTAAATCGTGAAACGGAAGAATCAGATGAGAAAACATATCAAACTGTTTATGCAAAAATTGATGGCTCGGTAGCAGCGCCAACAGCCGGGTTACATTTCACGGAAAAGGTACTTGCCCGGTTGGCAGAAAAAAATATTCAAACAAAGGAAATTACGTTACATGTGGGGGCCGGAACTTTTCAACCGGTAAAATCGAATACCATTGAAGGGCACACTATGCACCACGAGCAGGTAATTATTACCAAATCGATAATTGAAGGATTTATTCTGAAGCCTGAAAATATTATTGCAGTGGGAACCACCTCTGTACGTTCGTTGGAAAGTTTATACTGGCTGGGATTACAGATTGAAAACAATACATTTAATGCCGGCTTTCCCGAGGTGCTTCAGTGGGAACCTTATGAAAAAGAAGCCTCAATTAGCACAAAAAAAGCTTTACAAAATATTCTTGGTTATTTAAATAAATCGAAATTGGAAGCCATTCAGTTTTCTACGCAAATTATTATTTTACCTGGCTACAATTTTAAAATAATCAGCGGAATGTTTACAAACTTTCATCAGCCACAAAGCACATTGTTGCTTTTAATCAGTGCTTTTTTAGGCGAAAAATGGAAAGATATTTACGGTTATGCACTTGAAAATAATTTTCGTTTTTTGAGTTATGGCGACAGTAATTTGTATTTAAAATAATCATCATGGAAAATAAAGCTACAGACGGGCGTCTGCGGAAAAATATACATATTGGTTTGGAAGTTGAAATCGTACAAAAACACCATCAGCGAACCGGTGAATTAACCGATGGCATTGTAAAACGAATCCTTACCAATTCAGCGAATCATCCTCATGGTATTAAAGTTATGCTTGAAACAGGTGAAGTTGGGCGTGTTAAGAATATATTTCCTGAAGATTAAGTGAAAAATTGCTCTAATAAATCTCTGTTAACAAATTAGTTGCCCCCTTCTATTTTACATTAAAATTGCTGTTTAATCTGATTTAATTCTTAGGTTTGCAGCCTTTTTCAGGAACAGTAAAGAAAATACAGTTTAGTTATGATTACAGTTGCAAATTTGAAGATACAGTTTGGGAAGCGCATTTTATTTCAGGATGTAAATATGAAGTTTACAGCCGGAAACTGCTACGGAGTTATTGGTGCCAACGGAGCCGGAAAGTCTACATTTCTGAAAGCCATTTCAAAAGAACTCGACCCCACAACTGGTAGTATTTCTCTTGGTCCGGGTGAGCGACTTTCTGTATTAAGTCAGGACCACTTTGCATTTGATGAGTTTACTGTGTTGGATACTGTTTTGCAAGGACACACTCAAATGTGGGCATTAATGCAGGAAAAGAATGCTTTATACAACAAGCCCGATTTCTCGGAAGAAGATGGTATGAAGGCTGCGGAAATGGAAGAAGCCTTTGGAAATATGGGCGGTTGGAATGCCGAAAATGATGCCGCTATTTTGCTCAGTAACCTTGGTATAAAAGAAGAGTCTCATTATACTTTGATGAAAGATATGGACGGGAAACAAAAAGTGAGAGTGCTGCTGGCACAGGCGCTTTTTGGAAATCCGGATAATTTGTTGCTTGATGAGCCCACCAACGACCTTGACCTTGAAACCGTTCAATGGCTGGAAAATTATCTGGGCAATTACGAAAATACGGTGTTGGTTGTTTCACACGACCGTCACTTCCTCGACGCTATTAGTACACACACGGTTGATATCGATTACGGGAAAATCAAATTGTTTGCCGGAAATTACAGTTTCTGGTATGAAAGCAGTCAGTTGGCTTTGAGGCAACAAAAACTGCAAAACAAAAAGGCCGAGGAGAAGAAGAAAGAATTACAGGAGTTCATCTCCCGGTTTAGCGCCAATGTGGCAAAATCGAAACAAACAACCAGCCGTAAGAAGATGCTGGAAAAACTTAATATTGAAGATATTGAACCTTCAACCCGCAGGTATCCCGGAATTATTTTTACTCCGGATAGGCAGGCAGGAAATCAAATTCTGGAAGTAAACGGGCTTACCGCCAGTGTGGATGAAAAGTTGCTTTTTAAAGATGTTGATTTTAAGGCAGAAAAAGATGAAAAGATAGTTTTCCTTTCCAGAGATTCCCGGGCCATGACTGCTTTTTTTGAAATTATTGCCGGTAAAAAAGAACCAGAGAGTGGTACTTTTCAGTGGGGACAAACCATAACAACTGCATACTTGCCATTAGATAATTCGGAATATTTTGATAGCGAAATGACTCTTTTCGACTGGCTGTGTCAGTTTACAACAGATACTACAGAAATTTTTATTCGCGGGCAATTGGGCAAAATGCTTTTTGCCGGTGAAGAGATTTACAAAAAGGTAAATGTGCTTTCCGGTGGTGAAAAAATGCGTTGTATTATTGCAAAAATGATGTTGAGTGGCGCCAATGCATTAATTTTGGATACACCAACCAACCATCTCGATTTGGAATCTATCCAGGCATTTAACAACAACCTGATAAAATACCCGGGGAATGTTTTTATGTCGTCGCATGACCACGAATTTATCCAAACGGTTTGTAATCGTATTATTGAATTAACACCCAATGGAATCATCGATAAATTAATGGACTACGACGATTACATTTCCGACGACAGGATTCACGAGTTACGGGAAAAAATGTATGCAGAGTAGATCTAATATTTTGGTAGCTAGGGGGTTATTTTGTATATCTGTTGTTTAGTTAGTTAACTGCTCTTTTCAAAGTACAAAGTTGTAGTATCAGATAAATCGTTTTACTTTCTACAGTTAGTGAACAATAAATTTTGTATGCTGTTCTTGAAAATGTGACAGCAAGATATACAGTTTTATTGGTCTTTTTATCGTTAATTTTGGTTTTACATCCGGTATTGCCTTTTATCGAGTATTATACTTTTAAAAAGTATATTGCTGAAAATTTGTGTATTAATCGGGATAACCCAATGTCATGCTGCGAAGGGAAATGTTATCTTGAGAAACGAATCAAAGAAAATAATGAAGAGCAATCGCAGGATAAGGAGAAGCCAGTTATACCGCAGTTAAAAAGAATAGAGTACAATTTACCGGAAAAGCCCGGCTTCCTCTTTTTTGAAGAAAAAATGAGAAATGAATTTGATTATTTGGGGTCATTTTACTTTCCGGATTTTTATAAGACTATTTTCCATCCTCCCAGGTTTTTATGTGTTTGATTTTTTTTATTCCCCCGTCATCCGTTTTTACTGTGCTGTAAACTATTTCAGTTACTGGTAATTGTTCTTTTGATTTTCCCGGAGAAGGAAAAACAAAACCATTTTATTATGGTGTTTTAAGGATGCATGCTTGCAAACGGATGATTTACACATTCGATTTTAGATTGATAACACGATATAAATATTAAAATGAAAATAAAATATATATTAATTCTATTGGTGTCGGTACTGTTTTTTACTGCCTGTGAGAAGGACGATGATGATATTCCTGAAGAACAGGATACACTATTATCTATTGCAAAAGCTGATTCTAAATTGGGAAATTTCAATGTGGAATTACTTGCCGAAGAAACATTGTTTCAAGGTTATAATGAGCTGTTGCTTGATATAAAACGTAACTCCGATAACAGCAGAGTAAAACAGGCGGCCATTACTCTGTTGCCTGTAATGCAAATGACTATGATGTCTCATGCTGCCCCTGTTGAAAACCCGGAAACAACACCCGATGATGGTTATTTTGAAGGGGCAGTGGTATTTATTATGCCAGGTAATGCAGATGAGGGATGGAGTCTGGCTGTGGCAATTGATTCGGATGGAATAAAGGATACAGTAAATTTTACCATTCCGGAAGTAAACAGTTTGGAAGAAGCGCGTGAGTTTAGTGTGGTTTCTGAAACCGATGGGAAAACCTATTTTATTTCGTTGCTTGAGCCATTTGAACCGGAAGTTGGAATCAACGATATTGAATTTACCGTTCACTACCGCGAAAATATGATGAGCTTTCCGGCTGCAGAAGATCTAACCATTACAATTGAGCCGGAAATGCCTTCTATGGGACATGGTTCCCCGAATAATGTAAATCCGGTGCATACCGGAAACGGGCATTACGAAGGCAAGGTAAACTTTACGATGACAGGCTGGTGGCGTGTAAATATCGAGGTATCGCGGAATGGGGACCCCATCGGGGAGAATTTATCGTTTAATATAACTTTTTAAGTAGCGAGTGGCTGTTCAAAAAGTCATCGAATTTTTTTAGAACTATAAAAATTGTAGTAGTGGAAGTTGTTACCCATAAATCTCATGCAAGGGATTTTAAGTGTCTCTTTTTGGAAAGGTGTGGTGGGGAAAGCAAGAATAGCATTACAATTTACAAATTCACTTTTGGACAGCCTCTTTTCTAAACTGAATAAAATGAAAACTTTAATGTTTTTGTTTTGCTTGTTGTGTGCTTTTAATAGCAGTCTTCAGGCACAAAAAGCGGGTAGAAATATTGTAAAAGATACGATATTGGTTGATGAGGTAACTGTAATAGATAATGTTGTGATAAACGATGAAAATGCAGTGAAATATTATCAGTCGTTTTACAGCTCTGGAATAGATAAAATAAATGAACGGCTTGGAAGCGTTTCGTTGGTTAGTCGGGGAGCATATGCAAAAGAACCTGTTTTAGGTGGGTTTTCTGGCGGGCAGATAAATGTGACTATCGGAGGGATGAAAATGTTTGGCGCCTGTACCGATAAAATGGATCCGATAACTTCGTATATTGAGCCGGTTAATTTGAGAAGTATTCAAATTAATTCAGGATCAGCAGGGAGCAAAAATGGCAGCACCATTGGCGGAACTTTTAATATGGAACTTCAAGCACCTCAGAAGTCTGTATTCCAACTGGAAACGGGGACAAATTACGAAACTGTTTCGAAAGGAAAAACGTTGTTCTTTCTTTCAAACTATGGAAAGGAAAACTGGGCTTACCGCATTAGTGGCGTGTACAAACATTATTCTTCTTATACTGATGGAGATGGAGCGAGGGTGCCATATACTCAATATGAAAAAGTAAACTTGCTGCAATCCTTTCTTTTTAGTCCGGCAGATGGACACGACCTGACCTTTGACTGGCTTATTGACGATGCATTTGATATCGGTTATCCGGCATTGCCAATGGATGTGAGCCGTGCCAAAGGACGAATTTACAGCCTGCAATATACGCCACAACAGTTTCTGAATTTTTCCAATTTTAAAGCAAAAGTATATTATAATACGGTATATCATCTAATGGATGATTCGCAGCGCGACAGTCTGTATATGGTGGAAAATTCAAGAACCGGACAAACAGACAGTGTTTATATGAAAATGGATATGCCGGGCTGGAGCCGTACATATGGAGCTTTTGCTGAGGGGAATGTGAGATGGTCGGAACAAAACATGGCTTCGTTCAAATTAGAAAGCTACAGCAACTGGCAAAAGGCTGAGATGACGATGTTTATGAATAATCTTTCCAACCCGGGAGAGCCTCCTATGTTTGCAGAAACATGGCCTGAGCATCGCCGGCAGGTAACAGGCCTTTTTCTGAAAAATGATTACTTGCTTACGAATAGAATACTTTTAGGCATTGATTTGCGAATAGATTACAGTTCTTCCAAAGTATTGTCGGAACAGGGCAAGCAACAATTTAGTTCTCTTGGTTATAATGTTGGAAAGACGTTTCAGAAGTTTGTGAAATCTGCAAATGTTACGGCAGACTGGCGACCCGGGGATAGATGGAAGGCAAAGGTTGGAGTTGGAGTGGGAGAGCGGCTGCCAACACTATCAGAACAATTTGGTTTTTATTTGTTTAATGCACACGATGGTTATGATTATATTGGCGCCCCAGACATTAAAACGGAGCAGTCTTTGAATGTTTTTAGCAACCTGAGCTATACAAGATCTTTAGTTAAATTATCAGTGAAAGCCAGCTATAATCATATTAACGATTATATTTTGGGGCTTGTTGTTCCCGGATATGAAGCGTTAAATCTTTATGCAACAGGAACTAAAAAGTACGGGAATATTGATTTTGCCCGGATTTTTTCAACGCATTTTCAGTTTTATTGGAAGCCTTTTTCTACAATAGAATTTTTTAATGTGCTGAAATATAATTGGGGAGAAACCTACGAAAAAGATCCTCTTCCGCTAATGTCGCCACTCAAAAATCTTTTGTCGCTACATTTTGAAAAAGGAAATTTCCAGTTTCAGATAGAAAATGAATCATCCGCAGCCCAGAACCGAATTAATACCGACTACGGAGAAACAAAAACTTCCGGCTTCACTCTTTTTCATGTACGAACCGGATATAAAATTCCGATAGGAAAATCGGATTTACAAGTAAATGCAGGAGTGGAAAATATATTAAATAAAGCCTATTCGGAGCATTTGGATTGGGGAGATTATAATCGCCCGGGTAGGAATTTTTATTTTATGGTGAGCTATAAATATTAAGCAGAAATTTTTAGCAATTTCTCATGTGTTCAAGTTTGGCTGTTTATTTTCTGAATGAAGAAAATAATGTCTTTATAGCAGATTTCAGTCCCTGTAATATCAATAATTCTTGATTGCCAAGGGGACTGAAATCTGCATTGGTTTGCCTTTTTTGAATGTAACGTTACTAGGTGTCGAAATCACCCACTGCTTCAGGTTGATACTGAATCTTTAATATTTTTATATCGTGCTCCTTTTGCCACGTGTAATATTGAATCACATCGTTGGGCTTTTGCAGAAAAATGGCTGTGCCTAAGTTTGAGAAAATGGAAATTTTGTTTTCCCTAACATTTTCAAATGCAGGATATACCAATTTTAGATTGAAGGAGAAACTATCGTCTCCTGTTTTTATTTCAGCAATTGTGCCCATTGTAATAATATTGGTTGGAATTTCTTGAGGTTTTACTTTTTTTGCCGTCAAAAGTTTTGCTTTCAGGTGCTGAAGATTCGCTACTTGAGTAGTGTATTTTTTCTCGGTTTCTTCTATTTGGTGCATTATTCTCTCGAAATCTAAAGTCGAGATCAGCATTTTTTCTTGTTCCATTATACCTTAGTTTTTTTGTTCCTGTTTTAATAAGTTGATGGATCGTGGTTTTAGGTTGTGTACTCACCATTTGCCTCTGGTTGATAGAGAAGGTTGCAAATTTTCATCCTTTTTGTCCCGCCGGGGACTTTAAAAGATATCACACTTCCTGCCTTGTATCCGAGTAAGGCGCTGCCAAGTGGCGATAAAATTGAGATATTCCCTTTCTTAAAATTGGCATCCTTTGGATATACAAGTGTTATAGTCATTGTCTTTTTTGTATCAAGATCAATAATCTCTAACATCGAGTTCATGGTAATAAATTCAGAACTAATTTTTCTGGAGTCAATTTTTTTTGCCCTGTTTAACTCTGTTTCAAGGAAAATGATCTCTTTTGGCTCTTTCTTATTGCTCTGTTTAATTGAATTGATTATTCCATTCAATCTAACATAGTCCAAATTTGTTATTTTTATTAACTCTTCCATGATAAAAAATAAAGTTTAAAATTTAATAACTGAAAATTAAGCGTGTCCGCGCTGAGTAGAGTTCTCCGCTTTATGAACCTGCTTTTGCATTTTGCGTCCGGCGCATTTTGCATCCTTATAATATTTGTAAGGTAACCCCGCCAAATTCGGAATAAGGTTTAATGAAGTATTCGGATTTCTTTCGTGGTATGTTGGAGATACAATTTTTATCAAGCTTCTAATAGCAAATCTAATTAACCGCTTTGTTAATCTGGAATCGCTTGAATCTGATTTTTCATAAGTTTTAAGTGTATTCCTTTTATGTCTTTCTGAATGCCGATTAGATATAGAATTTTCTTTGGCTATGCCTGTATTTAGCAAAGTCTGTAGATTTCTGTTTTTATAAATAGCAACTATTTGACTACAAGCAGAAATCTCGATAATAATATTTTTTTTCAGGTTCATTAAAGTCGTATCCGATATATTAGTATCGTATCCGATGTAAATATATAAATAAATTTTATTACTTTCCTGTAAAAAAATAGAATGAATACCAATTATACTTTTCTCAAACAAGTGGTTGATTTGCTCGAAGAATATGAGAATGCAGAGAAAAATTCCAATATTCTTGACTTTGCCCATTGGATAATTGGTCGTTACAGTTCTGAATCTGAAGACGACACAGATTTGTTCCCTAAAATAAAAATTTCAGATGATGCCAGTAACCTTCCTCTTTTAGATAGCTTACGTTATGAAGCGCGTTTTTTGGAATATCTTTCCCGGATTGCCCGTTATCATGAATTTTATATTCGAAAAGCCCTGTTGGAGCTAAATATAAATACCCGGCTGGAATTTTTACTTTTACAAACTATTGAAAATCTGGGGGTGGTAAAGAAAACGGATTTAGTAAGTATACATTTGCTGGAATATACAACCGGAATTGATACTATACATCGTCTTATTAAAAAGGAACTTGTTCAGGAAGTTCAGAGTTCTGAAGATAAGCGGGTTAAATTATTAAAAATTACCAGAGAAGGGGAGCAAATGCTGAAAATGGCATTAAAACGAATTAATGAAGAGAATGAAATGTTCCTTTTGGCTATTAATAACAAGTGGAAAAAAACAATCCCATTGTTGGAAGAAATAGATAATTTTCATAATAGTATTTATCATAATCATAATGCCAAGCCATTTGCTGAAATATGTAACCTGGTAGATTCGTTAAAGCATCTTTACAGATAATATAATTTGTTTGGATTTACATATACTTTTTGTCTAGACTATTGAAAATTAGAATAAAAAATGAGAGTATTTTTTTGCATCGTTGTATGTATTATTTTTCTGTCAGGATGCCAGAAAAAAGCAGAGAAAGTGAACATTGAAAAGACAACACTGGAAGCCAAAACTGGCGAGTGGGAAGTGAATTTGCGTTATTCAAGGTTCTCTTCTGCCAATGAAAAAATAAATGAAAGCTGTGAAGGTCTGAACAATGAAATATATAAACTGACAGAACAATTGCAGGACTCGTTAAAAACAGGGGCAGCTGAAATGTTTAAAATGTTTGAAGTTGAAAGTATTTCCCGTCCGTCCTGGAGTTATTCTCTTTTTGTAACGGATAGTGTATTCTTTGCTACTGAGCAATACATTAGCGTAAGGCTTACTGTTTATACTTTTACAGGAGGTGCCCATGGAATGACTGATTTTTACTCCTTTAACTATGATGTTGAAAATCAGCGGATGTTAGTTTTTGAAGATATTATTAATGACAAAGCAGAGCACATAAATACATTGTTGAAATCCAATTTTGTAAATACAGAAAATTGTTTTACCGCTGATCCCAAACTTGATTTGGTCTCTGTTGTTAATTTTACTCCTACTGATGTTTGTTTTACTTATCCTCAATACAGTCTTGGGCCATATGCTTGCGGGGCAGCCGAAGTTGTTGTTCCTTTAAGAGAGCTGCAATCGCATTTTTTGTTGTCGCTAAAGTAGCCGCCTCCAATTAAATTGCTTCGAAGGGACGCAAATGTAAGTGGATTTTTTACGATTTAGAGGTAAATACTATTTTTTTCTGAAGGTACCTGGTTATTCGTCCACGCATAAACAATGGATAGCAAATATTATAAATCTTTTTGCTGTGTTATTTATTCCAATGTTTGTAAATCAGCTTATTGGAGTTGAAATATGGGTGAATGATTGACATTGGTGTTTAAAAACGGTAATTTTGAATAAGGAGAGTTTTTCATATTATGTATTGGTTATCGCATTTTATGTTTAAATTTTCGCAGTTGGAACATATTGTATTTATCCGAAAGATCAGTTCTAATTAATTTTACCCCGGAAACAGAAACAAAAACAGAATATACAAATCGTAAAGCATGAAAATCAGAAACATTTTTCTTTTGTTCGCCATTGCTGTTTTTGCATTGGCAGGATGTAAAAATTCAACAAAAGATGAGCCTCAGGCCGAAACAATTAAAAAGGTAAAAGTAGAAACAATTACAGACGGTGTTGTTCAGAACACAATGACTCTTAACGGAAAGATTAAGGAGAAAAGCTTAACTATGCTTTCTTTCCGTGTAGGAGGGCCACTGGAAAAACTAAATGTAAAACAAGGTGATTATGTACGTGCCGGACAGGTTATTGCTGAAATTGATGATCGCGACTATCAGCTTCAGGTAGAAACATCTAAAGCACAATTTGAGCAGACAGAAGGAGAATACAACCGGTACAAGCAATTAATTGAACAGAAGAAAATTCCCGAGAATACTTTTGAAAAGATAAAATCGGGATACCTGATGGCAAAAACATCTTATGAAAATGCTCAGAACCAATTGCGCGATACGAAATTGAAAGCGCCTTTCTCCGGGTATATCTATGAAAAATTCGTCGAAAATTATCAAACAGTAGGTGCCGGTATGCCAATCGTTTCTATTATTGATAATTCACATTTAGAGGTTGTTGTTCCTGTTTCTGAAAGCCAGTTGAACAGGGTAAAAAGTGATAAAAAAAGTTTTTTGAATGTTGCCAATGCCGGAATAAAACAGCTTCCGGTTGAATTGCTAAGCGTGAGCGAAAAAGCAATGGAGGATGGTTTATATGAAGCTAAATTTCTTTTTGAAAATAAAAAGGATTTTAAAGTAGCTCCGGGAATGACTGCAGAAGTAACTATTTATTGTCAGTCAGGAGAAAACCAACTCTCGGTTGCCTCAACAGCCATTTTTCATGAGAAAACCAGCACATATGTCTGGATATATAATCCTTCATCCGGGCAGGTTGAAAAACGCGAAGTGACGATTTTGTTGGACGGAGCAAACGGACGGGTGAATGTTTCGTCGGGAGTAAATAACGGAGACCAGGTTGTTACAGCAGGCGTACATTATCTGGTTGAAGGACAGAAAGTAGAGACGTTAAAAACTCCTTCAGTAACCAATGTTGGAGGGCTGCTGTAATGTTTGAGAAGCTTTTAAATCAAAAGGCAATGATTTCCACTATACTGTTCGCAGTATTGTTTGGAGGAATTATTGCGTATAACAACATTGGAAAGTTAGAGGATGCTGAAATCCCGATTAAAGCGGCTACAGTAGTTACTGTTTATCCGGGCGCTACAGCACACGAGGTAGAGCTGGAAGTTACCGATGTAATGGAAAAGGCCATTCAGAAACTGGAAAACGTTGATGAGATTACTTCAGTTTCAAGTCCGGGATTGTCGTTTATTACGGTTAATATCAAGTCCCGGGTGAAAACACCACAATTACCACAGTTATGGGATCACCTTCGCCGGAAAGTAAATGATGCAAAAGGTTCGTTACCATCAGGAGCTATGGAACCCATTGTAAATGATGATTTTGCTGATGTTTATGGAATTTTGTACGCTGTTACCGCAGACGGGTATAACCATGAAGATTTGGTGAAGTATACTGAATATATAGAGCGGGAATTATTAGGAGTAGATGGCGTAAGGCGTTCGCAGATTTTTGGAGAACATACACAAACCATTGATGTTGTTTTTTCATCCGAGAAGCTGGCCGGGTTAAATGTAAACCCGATGTATATAGCTGCCGCTATTCAGAATGAGACCGCAATTATTAATCCAGGGGCGGTTGATGTTGGTAAAGAATCAATACGTGTGGGTGTAGGGCAAAAGATTACAAGTATTAAGGAGATTGAGGATCTTTTGATTCAGGTTCCCGGAGGAGGAAATTTCCGTTTGGGAGATATTGCAACGGTAAAAAAATCGTATCTGGAACCTCAACGTGAAGCGTTTTATTATAACGATGTACCAGGGTTAACTCTTGGATTATCAAATGAAAGTGGAATAAATGTTGTAAAACTTGGGGAACGGCTGGATAAAAAATTAGCCGAGCTTCAAAAAGAGCTTCCTGCCGGAATTAAAGTCAATCAGGTATATTACCAACCCGATAGGGTAGATGCTGCAGTGCGGAATTTTATGATGAACCTGATAGTGTCAGTTGGAATTGTAATTGTGGTGTTAATGTTTGCCATGGGGCTGCGTTCAGGATTACTAATTTCAAGCGGTTTGGTTTTTACAATTATGGGGACATTAATTGTAATGTTAGGAATTGGTTTGCCATTGCACCGGGTAACACTAGCTGCAATTATTTTGGCCATGGGAATGTTGGTTGATAATGCAATTGTGGTGGCCGATGGTATTTTGATTGACCTAAAATCAGGAATGGACAGAAGTAAGGCGTTTGTGCATACGGCGAAAAAAACAGCCTTGCCTTTGCTTGGCGCAACAGCGGTTGCAATTTTAGCTTTTTTACCTTTAAGGATGTCGCCAAACGAAGCTGGTGAATTTCTTTCTTCTTTGTTTACTGTATTGATTATTTCGTTATCGTTGAGCTGGATATTTGCAATGGTTCAAACTCCTTTTAATGCAAAATATTTTTACAGAAAAGAACGTCCGAAGGGTGAACATGCAGAAGCTTATAACAATAAATTCTATCGGTTTTTTGGTGGGTTTCTAAAGTGGGGGATAAGGAATAAGTATGTATTTGCATTCGCATCGTTTGCCATTTTAGTTTTTGCGTTCTGGTCGTTTCGGTTTGTGAAAGTTGATTTCATGCCTAAAATTGACTACGACCAGTTTTTTATTGAGTATTATCTTCCACAGGGAGCTGACATTAAAGCTGTAGAAAAAGATGTTCAGCAGATTCAAAAAGATATTATGAAAATGGATGGTGTACATTTTGTAACAGCATCGGTCGGGCGGCCTCCTGCACGTTACCTACTCATGCGCCACATGGCTACTGGGGGTTCCAATTATGGCGATTTAATTATTGAAACAGATAATACAGACAGAGTTGAAGAGGTTATTCCGAAAATAGAAAAGTATTTAAGCGAAAACTATCCGGATGCTTTTTTCAAAGTAGAAGAATATGGAGCAGCTTTTGCTGATGCCGATATAGAAGCACAATTTACCGGCCCGGATCCTGCTGTACTGAAAGATTTGGCAACCCAGGCGAAAAAGATCTTTTTAGATGAGCCAGCAGCCATAAATATTACCGATAACTGGAAAAATCAGACAAAGAAGATTGTTCCGGAGTATTCAGTAGAAAGGGCGCAGCCTCTGGGCTTAACTCGTTCTGATATGGGGAACTCAATTCTGGTTGCAACCGATGGAATGCCCATTGGCGCTATTTACGAAGGAAACAAAATGCGTCCGATTATATTGCGCACCGATACCCAATTAGGAGATAACTTTGAACAACTTATGAATATCCCGGTGTGGGGGCAACAGAGTAAAACAAGCGTTCCTTTATCGCAAATTGCTGATACTTTAAAGGCAGCGTGGGATTTCGAGCTTATTAATCGATTGGATAATCAGCGTTCAATAAAAGCTCAATGTGATGCCGCTAGAGGTCATACCGCTGCCGAAGTTCAGGCTAAATTTCAGGATAAAGTGGAGGCAATTGAATTGCCAGATGGTTATGAAATGAAATGGGAAGGAGCAACTGCCCGTTCAGGAGAGGCAAACAAAGCATTGTTTATGTTTTTACCCTTGGCAATTGGCTTGATGGCTATTATTATTATAGGTTTGTTTAATAATCTGAAACAGCCAATTATTATATTCCTTATTGTTCCGTTTGCTTTTGTGGGAATTGTTCTGGGGCTGGTAACAACAGGAACTTTCTTAACATTTGCAGGCATTATCGGTGCTCTTGGCCTTATTGGTATGATGATTAAAAATGCGGTGGTATTGCTGGATGAAATTAATCAAAATATCAAAGCAGGAAAAGATCGCCTTACAGCAACAATTGATTCAGCATTATCACGTCTACGTCCGGTAATGATGGCCTCGTTAACAACCATTTTAGGAATGGCTCCACTCATTACAGATTCGATGTTTAATTCTACAGCCATAGTAATTATGTTTGGATTGGCTGTTGGTTCGATAATTACATTGGTTGTTGTACCTGTTTTATATACTGTATTGTATCGTGTTGACGGAAGTAGTTTAAAAAAGACCAATGATTAATGGTAAATTAAATTCAGATCCGTACAAAAGAAATGATAAATACAATTTTAGGAAAAAGAAAATGAAGAGATCAATAAAAATTAGAATAAGTACAGCTTTATTATTCACTTCAATAATTACATTTAATAGTGCTTTCGGTCAGAAGATAATGACGCTCAAAGATTGTCGGGAGCAGGCTGTGGAGTTTAATAAGGAATTGAAAACAGAAGTTCTTAAAAGCAAAGAAGCTAAGGTGAACCAGGAGGTTGCAAGAACAGCCTATTTGCCAAAGTTTGGCCTTTCTTCAACAGTAATGCACCTACCTAATATGGACCCGATAAGTATGCCGGGGTATTTTTTGCCGACTGCAGATAATGAGAAAGAGGCACTTGCCGGAAATTACTCCGGGACAAGTGACGTATGGAAGCCCGGAACTAGTATCGACCTAAACAGCCTCACCCTAATAACAGGTGGTTTAGAGGTGACCCAGCCTATCTATGCAGGTGGAAAAATCAGGTACTCAAATGAGCAGGCAGACGCAGGTGTTGATATTGCCAATTTATCCCTGAATATGAAATACTCGGATATTATTGAACAAACGGATAAAGCTTTCTGGCAGGTGGCAACGGTTGACGAGAATGTGAAAATAGCCGAAGAATACATTAAAATGCTTACCGAACTGGAAGGTCAGATGACTGCAATGTATGAAGTAGGATTGCAACCTGCCAGTGAGAAACTACGGGTAACGGTGCAAAAAAATGAAGCTGAGTTAAACTTGATGAAAGCCAGAAATGGTTTAAAAGTAGCTAAAATGTACCTGAACCAAATAATTGGGCAACCATTGGATACCGATATTCAAATAAGTCATGATGATAGTACAAAGGTGCAGCTCGTAAATTTTTCAGACGGAGTAGCACAAGCGAGTAATAAAAGGAATGAATTAAAAATTCTGGAGAAACAAAAAGAATTGAATGAACTGGATGCAAAAATTACTCGTGCAGATTATCTTCCAACTATTGGCGTAAGTGCTCAATATACCAGTTTTTGGGTAAAGGATTTATATGAAGATTCGAATTTTCAACCATTGTTGTCAGCACAGGTATCAATACCTGTTTTTCAGTGGGGGCAAGGCAAAAAGAAAATGCGTGCAGCCCAACTTAAAGTGCAGCAGGCTGAGACGAATTTGCAAAATACAAATGATTTAATTAACCTGGAAGTTATGCAGGTAAAGGTACAGGTTGAAGAAGCATACGAGTCTATCAGAATTGCTACAAAAAGTGTTGCAGAGGCTGAAGAAAGTCTGGAAGAAACCCGTGCGAGCTTTGATGTTGGGTTAAATACAACAGCAGATTTATTAAATTCGCAGGCTAAATGGGCCGAGTCAAAAGCAAAATTAGCACAGGCAGTAGCCGGCTATGAAGTTTTGAAAACACGCTGGGAACGTGTTACCGGTAGTCTTTATATGCCTGAAGATGCAAAGTAAACCCTTAATGAAATGTTTACAATTACATAGGAAGAAGAAAACATATCTGGCGCTACGTTTGCCCAGTTATGCACCTGTAAATATTGCAATCAGATTTGCAATCATTAGTTTGATTTCAGTGATGATTCTTCACTTTATTGTATTGGTGACAAAGGTGCCTCCTGGTGCAGATGACACTATTCCTCTATCTATTTATGTGGTAGTAATTGTTGCTTTTAATATGGCAGTAGAACTCCAGATTATCTTGGATAATATTCTTGAGAGATTTCTTCCGGTTCCTACAAAAATGAAACTTCGGCTTTTTCTGCAAACATGTGTTAGTATTCTTTTTCTGATTTTTGCGCACCGTGTTATTATGTATTTCGTAGAGCCCGAACTGGCAATGGAAGATTCCAGACCGGCTGTAATGTTAGGGATGGTAGCAGGTTTGATTTTTATACAAATGGTTGCCAATTCATTAACCTTGGGGCGAATGACAAGAAAATGGCTTAACTCGCAGGAGGTAATTGATAAGATGAAAAGGGAAAAGCTTGAAATGGATTATAATTCCTTGCAGGATCAGTTAAATCCTCATTTTCTGTTCAATAATTTAAGCGTACTAAAATCGCTTATTATATACAACCCTGATGTAGCAGTAGATTTTACAGAGAATTTTACGGATGTTTACCGGTACGTACTTCAGAGCAAAAATAAAAGGTTGGTAAAATTAAAAGATGAACTTGAATTTATGAATGCCTATTATGGGCTTCATAAAGAACGCCTGGGAGATGGAATACTGTTGGAACATAACATTTCGGTTGATGAGATGGATAAAGAAATTGCTCCGTTAACGGTTCAATTGTTAATTGAGAATGCGATAAAACATAATATCACAAGTAAGGAAACACCGCTGAAACTGAAAGTTGTGGTTGGGGAGGGATATCTGGTAGTCTCAAATAATATGAATTTGCGAACGGCTTCTTATTCAACTAAAACAGGATTGGGAAACCTGGTTCGCAGATATGAAATGCTTACAGAGAAAGAAGTGGTTATACAATACGACGATGAGATTTTTGAAGTAAAAGTTCCTTTATTGTAGTATTTTTGGCTTAAGTTGATACGGATATTAATGGTGGACCTGAATATTAACAGTCTGAAAAAGTATGAGAGTAATTATAGTTGAAGATGAATTACATAACTACCGCCTGTTGAAAGGAATGGTACAAAAATTACGACCAGGCTGGGATGTTGTTGAATGGTTAGAGAGTGTAAAAAGCACGGTTGAGTGGCTGCAAAATAATCCTTCGCCCGACTTAATATTTATGGATATTCAGCTAACCGATGGAATTAGTTTTTCAGTATTCGATAAAGTACAGGTTAATAGTATGGTAATTTTTACCACTGCTTATGATGAATACTCACTTCGTGCTTTTCAGGTAAATAGTATCGATTATTTATTGAAACCCATAAAGTTGGAGAAGCTACAACAGGCTATCGAAAAATTTGAAAATATTTTAGGACAGAAGGAAAATAACCTGGGCAATAAACCCGATTACCATGAGATTTTAGATGCTATTACAAAAGGTGAGAAGAAATATAGAAAGCGTTTTCTTATTTCAGGAGCGATGTCATATATAAAACTGGATGTGGAAGACGTTGCCTGGTTTTATACCGAAAATAGGACAACAACAGCTTTTTCATTTCAGAATAAAAAATACCCGATAGATTTAACCATGGAAAAGCTGGAAGAACAACTGGATCCTGAAATGTTTTTTCGGGTTAATCGAAGTGCTATTATACACATTAATTCTATTCGGAAATTTGAAAATCATTTTGGTGGGAAGCTAATTTTGCGGTTAATTCATCCATTTGATGAACCGATTACAATTAGCAGGTTAAAAGCAACAGAGTTTAAAGAATGGATTGGTCAATAGCAAAATTGTTTTGTTGCACCAACTGCTGCACAAGAGGTTTGCTAATATGTCCGAGTGAACCTGTTACTGCTATTTTCATATTTCTGTTTTTTGTTTCAGCAAAGTTCTGCATAAAACAAGAAAACAGATGTAGCCAAATCGATTCTTCTTGTAGTAGGATTTGGGGATTTGATTGTATGGTAATTTAAGTACTATAATTTATTTACCTACAATTATGAACGATAAAAAGAAGAGGCTGCCTGATGTTATCTTTCAAAGCAGCCTCTTTTGTATCAATGTTTTAAATTAGTTTTCTTTGTTTTTAACCCACTTTTCCAGCCATTTATCCTGCTCCCAAAGCATATGCAGAATAGATTCGCGTGCAGCGTAACCATGACTCTCTTTTGGCAGAAATACGAGTCTTACAGGCGCTCCCATTCCTTTCAGCGCATTGAAATAACGTTCACTTTGCAGCGGGTATGTCCCCGAGTTGTTATCTGCTTCTCCATGAATAAGCAACAACGGCGTTTTCATTTCATCGGCATGCATAAATGGCGACATTTCGTAATAAATATTGGGAGCTTCCCAGTAAGTGCGCTCTTCACTTTGGAATCCAAACGGGGTTAGTGTCCGGTTATAAGCCCCGCTTCGGGCAATTCCTGCTGCAAATAAATTGGAGTGTGAAAGTAGATTGGCTGTCATAAATGCGCCATAAGAATGGCCTCCTACTGCTACACGGTTTCTGTCTATATAGCCCAGGCTGTCAACAGCATCAATTGCTGCTTTGGCATTGGCTACCAGCTGTTCAATAAATGTATCATTGGGTTCTTTATCTCCTTCGCCAATAATAGGAAAGGCGGCTCCATCGAGTATGGCATAGCCACGCGCTACCCAAAATATGGGGGAGCCGTAATACGGAGAAGTAAATGTATGAGGCGAAGTGGTAACCTGCCCGGCACTGGAAGCATCTTTGTATTCTCTGGGGTAGGCCCACATAAGCATGGGAAGCTTTTCTTTCTTTTGCATATTGTAGCCAGCCGGCAGGTACAAGGTGCCTGAGAGTTCAACCCCGTCGTCGCGTTTATAGGTAATCAGTTCTTTATGGATGTTTTCAATGCTTTTAAACGGGTTGTCAAAAAATGTAATCTGTTGTGGAGCTATCCTTTTCTTTGTATTTCTGATAAAATAATTGGGAAAAATATTGGCTGCTTCTACACGGGTAAGCAAAACTCCCTGTTTTGGGTCCAGTACTTCTATAATCCGTTCAAGGTTTTCTTTCCCATCGGCGCGCCACAGTTCTTTTGTGTCTTTTGTTTTTAAATCGTACTGTCTGAAAAAAGGGCGCATCCCTTCAGGCGAATATCCCGATCCTGTAAGGAAAAGCTTGTTTTTGTCAACAACCAGCGTGTTTTCTCCCCATTCATTTTTTTCGGTTAGAAAATTTCCCGGATCAGCGTAGTTATCCTGGTAATTTAAATCAAATAGAATTTCCGGTTTTTCCGATGGAGCTGACGGATTAAAAAGATAGATTTTTTGGTTCCGGGTATTCCACCACCGGTCGTATGCAATAGCAATATTGTTATTCCCCCAGTCAATACCAGCATATCGTTGAATGGTTTTTAGCAATGTTTTTGGTTCCCCATTAAAAGGGGCATCCAGCTCAAAAACTTCATCTCTGTATTCTGTTTCATTGGCCGGGTCGCCTTCGTCAAGCGCTTCCACGTAATAAATAGTGGCCGGTTTATCGTTTCGCCAGTTAATGTTTCGCATACCTTTTTCGGTAGCCATAAAGCCCGGAGGCAAATCTTCTATGAGCGGAGAGTCAAGAAGTTCCTTTATTTTGTTTCCATCTTTATCATATACAATTGTTTTTGAAGGAAACCTGTAATAGGTAACCAGATAAGAAAAAGGCTTGTGCAGGGTAGAAACCAGTACATATTCACCATTGGGCGAAAAATCAAAACGGGTGTACATATCCGTTTCTTTCCATTTCGACCTGGTTCCGTTAATGTTTACCTTGTATAAATCGGAGAGTGTTAGTTGTTCAAAGTTAAATTCATCGGCTTTGTCTTTTAGCAAATCCTGATAGGTACGGTTTTGTGCTTTTTTCCCTTCACTAACTGATATACGGGGGCCGGTAGGAATGGCCAGTTTTTTATCAATCAGTGGCTTTTTCTCTTTTGGCAGAAATTTAACCAGCAGGTTTTGGTCGTCGGAGAACCAGTAAAACGGGCGCCCGATGTTAGCGTTCAGGTTTGCTTCTGTGAGTTTTTTTGCTGATGCAGTTGAAATGTCAACTACCCACAATTCTACTCCTTTTGAAGTTGTATTGGTAAAAGCCAGTTTTTTTTGATCGCGCGACCACGAGAAATTGGCCAGTCTTGGTGAGCCGGGTAGGTTCTTTACGGTGATTTCCGGTTTCTCTCCTACCTTCACTAAGGTAATGTTGTTGTAATAGGTAGTTCGGCTGCCGATATTGGTAACCGGATTAATGCGCAGCCCTGCCAGACGTAGTTCTGTTTCCGATAGTTCTGCAATGCTTTTATACTTGTTCCTGTGGAGGAGCACAATGTTTTCTCCGTTATCGTCGATAATAACGAAAGGCGTTTGTGGCGCATCGGCCAGTTGCATGATTTCTTCCGGTGGTTGCTGATAGCTTAAATCTACCTGTGCCCGCAACAGGCCAAAACTTAAGGTGAATGCTAAAAATAGAAGTGTGCGTTTTTTCATTGTTGGTATAATTTATTAAGAATAAATACTTTACGTTTTTTTTAAAGGAGTGGATTGTAAAATAAAAAATAATTTAAAAAAACACTGGATAAATATCAAGGTTTTGGCATTGGTAAAAAAATATAAACACATTTAAATCGCCTGGGTTTATTTTGTTTTGCTGACTAATGGTTAGTGCCTGGGATTTTAGATCAATGAAATAAGGAGTAAAGGCAAAAATTATTGCTGCCGAAAGATTGTATCGTGTGGCTTAGTTGACATCGTTCCTTTTATTTTTCTGGAGCAGGTCCTTTTTTCGAAATTATGTTTATTTTTAAAACACTAAAACCAAAACTATGACCCAACTTCCATACATTGTATTTCGACAAACTCCTCAACCGGGAGTATAAAGCCTGGGAATAGAGAAATAACAGGAATTCGCCAGATCACATATATTAGCAGCAAACTTAAAAACCAAGAATATAAATCATAAAACCAATAATGAACACAGATAGTTTTTATTACAAAATTTACCAGAAAAAACAATCGAAAGAGTTATTAGGAGTAATTGAAAATTATAATTCGGATATTGACACCAAGTTGACTGCGCTCGAAATTCTAAAGGAGCGAGACGAACTTACTGTTGAATTAATTCAAATTCAAGATGAGCTAAGGCAAAAAATCAAAATTGTTTCAACTAATAACATTGCACAAAACAAATATCAGACCTTTTGGCGTAGGTTCTTTGCCATGTGGATTGACGGAATTATAATTGGACTACTAGGATATCTAATGAAATTCTATCAAAATTCAGATTCAATAATTTTATTTAATTTAAAATGAATACCCGTATATTTACCTAATGTAATTATCTTTGGAAAAACGCATAAATTATGAGCTTAATTGATTTCATATCTCAATTTCCTGATGAAGAAAGCTGCAAGCAGAAGTTCAAAGACTACCGCGAGCATGTAGGAGTTGTTTGCCCAAAATGCGGAGGGACAGATCATTATTGGAAGAAAGACAAAGAACAATATGAATGTAAGTCGTGCAGGACAAGGATAACACTAAAAAGCGGTACTGTTATGCACAAATCAAAACTTCCTTATAGGTATTGGTTTATTACCATGCATTTGTTGACAGCGACAAAGAAAAGTTTTTCTGCCAAAGAAATACAACGGCAATTAGGTCACAAACGATATCACCCGATATGGCATATGGTACACAAACTGCGTGAGTGTATGGGGAAAAGAGATGGTGAATATATTTTGGCAGGCAGGATAGAATTAGACGAAGGTTACTTTTCAACAGAAGTTCCAGAATTGGAAAAAGACAAACCCCTAAAAAGAGGGAGAGGAAGCCAAAAGAAATCAAAAGTCCTTGTAATGGCAGAAAGCGAGATGGTAGAATCCCCGAAACCGGGACAAAAATCACGAAGAGTAGGTTATTTGAAAATGAAAGTTATTGAGGATTTAAAAAGTGACACCATAAATGAACTGGTTAATAATTTAGCAAGTAATGCAATAGAAGTAGATACAGATGACTCAACATCTTATGTTGACCTAAAAGATTATATACCGAGGCATAATTCACAGGTAATACCTAAAGAAAAAGTTGGTGAAGTGTTGCCGTGGGTACATATCGCTATAAGTAATGCAAAAAGACAATTAATAAATACATTCCATGACATCAAACCAGAATTTTTGCAAAACTATCTTGATGAATTCTGTTATAAATTCAATCGTAGATATTTTGGCGAAGCAATATTTAATAGGCTGCTCGTGGCTTGTGTGAGTTACAAAAATACCTTTGGGTATAAATACGGATAATCATTTAATTTAATTTTATTCTTTTCTCAAGTTTTACCCTATGTATATTCAATTCTGTTACATGGAACCTATGGTCAAACAATTGGTAAAATGCTGACAGGAGTGCGAATTGTTGATAAATCCGAGAATACAAATATTACATTTGGACAAGCAATTCTTCGTGACATTTTCCCGTTGGGAGGAATATTATTGCTCTTCATGTTGAGTTGGTTTGGATTATTGACTGATAGCAGCTTTGCGACCACAATAACGATAATAATTATGGTAATTATGCTTTTTTGGACAATTTTAGAAATTGTTACAATGCTATTTAACGAAAAACATAGGGCCTTACATGACTTAATCGCAGGAACTGTTGTATTAAGACTTAGAGATTAAAAAGCCCTACAGCTATAAATTAAGCGATCCAATGGCATGCAATGCCTGGTCAGAACCGGGTGTTGACGGAACCGGCTTCGGAGCGGGGAGGCAAGTTATGGTTTTTCCGATGCTTGGGTGTATTTGTTTTCAGGAGGTGCATGTTTACAGGTTTCCATTTTGGTGCGGAACAGCACCTGCTTTTTATTCTCCAATGGACTTTTCAGCCATCTTTTATCAACCAGTTCCCTTGTTTATCCGTAGATTCTTCACCCCAGGGCAAAGAAACCCCACTGCTACCGCACAATTGTATCGATTTACCTAATGAATAAACCAAGGGGTAAAGAACAAAAAGTAAAGATTCAGGAACAACGAAAGCGTAAAATTCATACCCCCAACCAACAAAAAACTACCAGCCTTCCATCTTTTTTTACATTTTCAGCTTATACAAGCGCTCATTTCACCCCATTTTCTTCGGGTCTCACCCCACAATGTTGCAGAGTTGTTCGAGTGTTGTTGCAGAGCTGTTCGAGAAAAGTGCCATTTTACCGAACAATTCTGCAACAACTCTGCAACAACGGTCGAAGAAAGTACCCTTTTCTTCGAGAAAAACGTGTCAATATGAGTCAATATGTGTCAAAACGTGTCAAAACAGGTCAATATGAGTCAAAACGTGTCAATATGTGTCAAAACAGGTCAATATGTGTCAATGTGTGTCAAAACAGGTCAATATGGGTCAAAACGTGTCAATATGTGTCACGGTGTTGTTTTTCAGTAATTTGCGCCATACGTTTGTACCGATAGCGAATTGTCTAACTTAAAATTTTAGTATTATGGCAATATTTAATCAAGGAATTTTGGGAGGTTTTTCAGGCAAAGTAGGTTCTGTTGTAGGGTGTGTATGGAGAGGTAAAAATGTAATGCGGGCCATGCCTACGCCCAAAAAGAGTTACACTCCCAGTGAGGGCCAGCAGGTACAGCGTGATAAGTTTGCAATGGTAACCCAATTTTTGTACCCGATGAAATCGATTCTTAGTCTGTATTTTGGTTCGCCCCAGGGCGACAAGAGCCGTTATAACATGGCTACGTCTTATCATCTTAAAAATGCAGTGGTGTGGGAAAACAACATGGCTGAAATTATTTATGACAAAGTACTCATTAGCCGTGGTGATATACCCGGACTTGAAGGAGCAGATATGCAAAACCCGGGAAACTTGCAAATTGCGGTTAGCTGGATGGATAACAGCGACCAGCCAACTGCTTCTGATACCGATGAATTGTACATGGTCATTTTTTCTCCGGCACTCGAAAATTACCTGTTTTATACCCCGGCCAGCGTAATACGGAAAGATGTTGGCATAACAGTAACACTACCCAATATATTTCTTTCTACCGAAATAATGGCCTGGGCTACCTTTGTTAATGCCACAAAAAAAGTAGCTGCTACAAGTGTGTATCTGGGGCATATAGTTGTTAGTTAAGCTGTAAATAAGTAGGTAGCAAGGTTACTTGCCTTGCTACTTACTGCAAATTATGATGTTAATTTTTCTGTAACAACTTAGCATCACGCATCCGGGTAAAGGTTAATGAAGGGTAATAATACGTTCCGCCTATTTTTTCGTACTCTATTTTATGTTCTTTTCGCAAACGGTATAGTGTACTCCGGCTTATTTTTAAAATACGCATAGCCTCGTCGCTGGTACAAAAGCCTACTTTCTTTATTGCTTCAAAATCGCGTAATAGCTCTTGATTTTTTTTAGCCATTTTGTAATCGTTAAGGGTTAGTAAAACTGCAATATAAGAAAAGTCAACTCTAACCGTTGAAAAAAAATTACTCAAAAACTACTCATGCACACTTTCTTATAAGTGGAAATGCTGTTATTGTACGCTTGGATCGTGTGGTTTAAAGAATGAAGAGCAAAGATTAAGGAACAAGCCCGCAGCTCTTCCTTTATTCCAAAACTACCTGAACATTACGGTTTTGAAACAACAAATTTGTAAAATTCATTTAAATAATAGTACGATAGATTTTTGACATATGGTTGCTGGAATATTTTTGTTAAATTAGTATCCGTTGTAAATGCTTATAAATGCTTACAAACGAATATCTTTCTAATAATAAGGATTTTAGCAAAAAAAATGATTTTTCCCGACATAACCGAAATATAATTAACGGTCATTATATTACTTCGTTACCAACCATATTGAAAAGACCAAATGAAACTACTCGATAAAATAGTATTTGTCTCATTTCTAATAAATCTGATATTCCTAATTTCAGTAATTCTACTGCCTTTTATTGCAATTATATTCCCTGAAACAATAGACAAAATTCTATTCAGCAAAGACCGGACAATCTTTAATATGGTTGCGACACCCTTAAATTTAACAGTCTTCTTTTTTTGGGGGTATTGCTTATGGTTTCTGTTTAAGTATGACAGGTATTCAAAATCAATATTTCCTCTTTTCTTTTTCAACGCATTGTATGCACCAATTTATTACTATCGAGTAAAAATAAAAAAAAGACCGTTGAGAAATAAAATCAATAAACCTATTGAAGGAACTGAAACTAAAGGGAAAAGTATAAGCGAGGAGGAATTCATCGACTTGACAAGAAATAACGTGTTCGGAGTAATTGACTTGTGGGCATCAAAAGAAAGCCAATTGGAGTATCAAAGAAACGTTCCAATAGCGCAAGTCTCTGATGAATTATTCTGTCAATGGGAAGATTATTATTTTCCAGCGTCAGATGATTTTATACAAATATTTAATCCTACTGAATTGAAATTGTTATCGGAATTTGATGAAACTCTAAATGCAATTGCAGATATAACACCTAAAAATCTTCCTTTGATTGATGAATTTATTGAGACAGAGGAATGGAAAACAATGAATAAAAAAGCTATTGAGATAAAAAAGAAATTAAATACGGTTGGTAACAATTAAGCGTTCTGATGGCATGCAATGCCCAGTCAGAACCGGGTGTTGACGGAACCGGGTTTGAAACGGGGACGTATACTATGGGTTTTTCGATATCCGGGATGGTTGTTTTTAGGGGGATGGTTGTTTACCTGCTTTTGCTTTCAGGTCTGGTCGGAGCCTGTTTTTCATTCTTAAGTGTTATTTCCAGCCTTCTTTTTCCAGTCAGATACCCAATGTATCTACTGACTTTTTACAATTGGGCAAAGCTCCGCCCGGTCCCTGTGTCAGGACTTTTTTACAAGGTTAATCAGCAGGTTTAAGAAAGAAGCATTCATCGGTGGTGGTCCGCGCTGATGAAAGCGCCAGATGGTCACCAGCTTTCCTTTGCGGCATACCGGGCAAAGCAAATGCACATCGGAGTGTTCGGGCAGGTCGGGTTTGCCCAGTTCCTGTTGCAGCAATTTCACACACACTTTTTTGAGTGTACTGCTTAGTATCCCGTAATGCCGGATGCGGGTAAAACCACGGGGCAAAATGTGCAGCGAAAAACGCCGGATAAACTCGTCTTCGCTTAGCACGAGCGGGTATTTTTTCCCTCCCTTCCGGTAGTCTTTTGCCGTAAAAGTCACCTTCCCGTTTTCAATACTGCGGATGCGGTGATTGCTGATGGCTATTTTATGGGTATACCTTCCGAGGTATTCCACCACCTGCCGGGGTCCGAAAAAAGGTTGTTTGCAGTATACCACCCAGGGTTTTGAAAACAGCGACTTGTACAGTTGCACATCTTCAATGCCCTGCTGTCGTAATGCCTGTACATATTTTGCCCTGAAAACTTTACTCATTGTTTTTACCGGGAAAAGGAATTTGTTTTTTCCCCGGGCTGCTTTCCACTTTTCCGATGTGGTAATTCCACCGCCCGGGACAATACAATGCAAATGCGGGTGGAGGCTCAGGTTTTGTCCCCAGGTATGCAGGATGGCGATCATCCCCGGGGCAGCACCAATAAATTTAGGGTTGCGGGCAAAACCTTTTACCACCTGCCAGGCCGTAGCAAACAAAAGCGAGTAAACCAGTTTGGGGCGGTACATGGCCAGCCGGTTCAATGCCTGGGGCAGGGTAAACACCAGGTGATAGTACGAAGTGTGAAACAGTTCCTGCTCGCGGGCCTGCATCCACTCCTGCCGTTTATGCCCCTGGCACTTCGGACAATGCCGGTTACGACAACTGTTATAACTGATGTGTATTTTGTTGCAGGCGCTGTTGTTGCACACATCAATATGTCCGCCCAGTGCTGCCGTACGGCAAACCGACAAAGCCTGCAGGGTGCGCAGCTGCCAGCTGTTGGCACAAAGCTCCCGCAGCCGGTGCTGCTGGTGGCGCAACACATCGGCTACTTCATAATTCGGTTTCACGATTTCCGGTATAAACGGTCGAGCGGACTAAAGGCTTTCTCCCTGCCCAATTGGGCAATGTGCAGGTACATCAGCGTAGTCTGGATATCCACATGCCCCAGCAGGTCTTTCAGGGTGATGATGTCCATACCCATTTCCAGCAGGTGCGTGGCATAACTGTGGCGAAGCGTGTGCGAGGTCACCTTCTTTTTTATCCCCGATTTGCGTGTGGATTCTTTAACAATCCACCGCACCCCTGACCCGGTGAACTGCTGTAGTTGCCCGGTATTGGTTTTGCCGTTAAACAGCCAAACGTAGGGCCGCTCTGCTGCCAGGTAGGTCTTTAACCCCCGCGAAAGATTTTTGCCCAGCGGCACATAGCGGTCCTTTCGGCCTTTCCCTTCGCGGATGTGGAGCATTTGGCGGTCGAGGTCGGCATCCTGGATTTTGATGTTACAGAGCTCCTGCCGCCTGAGTCCGCAACCGTACAGCAGGGCAAGTACCAGCCGGTGTTTTAACAAACCAGGCGTTATTAGCAGCCGCTTTACCTCTAGTTGGCTCAACACAACAGGTAGCTTTTTGGGAAATTGCATCTTTGGAAGAAAAACCTGCTTTTGCGGCATCCCCATGGCACGGTAGGCAAAACGAAGTCCGTAAACCGTGTGCTTAAAATAACTCGATGAAGGAGTACGGCTTTGCGTTTTGATATGATACAGGTAATCCAGTACCTGTTCTTCATCTAATTCCAGCGGATTGCAGTTAAAGTGAAGAGCCATCCGAGCCAGGCAGCGCGAATAATTGCTAAGCGTACTGGTACTCTTGCCCAAAAGTGCAACCTGCCGTTGCATCTTCTGATAAACTTGATTAAATTCAGGGTGTGAAAAACAGGCTTGCTCAATTAATGTGGTGCTTTTTTTTCATAATAACGATTTTTTTGATTAAAAACCTAAAGGTACTCGACCATGAGCAATTTAGCTACCTTTAGGTTTCGTTCAATCGAGTGGGAAGCCGCTAGGCTAAAAGCCTAGCGGAGAACCCCTCACACCACCGTACGTACGCGAGCTACGCTCCTTCCTTTCGCTTTGCTCAGGAACATATATGGCGGTTCGCCAAGTATCAGCATTCCGCTCTTTTCACCGAAATACCTTCTGCCCTTGTTTAAAATAAGGCTAGACTGGGTCACCCCAAGAGCTTCCTTATCGAATTACAGGCAAACTTAACGTTCAGCCCTTCCCTGACTTGTGAGACCTCCGCAGCTAATGCGGCTCGTTACTGTCAGGTACTATGGCTTCTGCTGACTCCCTGACAATCCGCCAGTTGGCGGATGTCAGGGCCTCCCCAGGTAAGAGCATCCTCCTTCCTCCAATCCCTGCTGAATCTACTTAATAAACACTATCCTTTTCAGGCTTTTGGACGTCACAATGATGTGCTTGCTCATCCGGTTTATCAAGCCTCGTATCCAGTTTCTGTTCGTCAGTACCGGAGTTTGTAGTCTCGCTTCCTTCACTCCTAACCTCACGATTAACGAGCTTGCGACTTACTAACGGTTCGAAGCGTTACCTCCGCCCGTAAGGGACTTGCACCCTCTGGAAATTTTTCATGCTTCACACTACTATTTAACACCGAAAATTTGTATTTTTAACATTTTTCCAGAGCTTTCAGTAGTGTGTGCACATGCTCATGCTGGGCACACACAAATTGTAATATGGCAGGCGGGGGTTTCAGCGGTCTGACAAGTCAGACCTTGCGCCCACTTTCCTGCGGGGCTGACACTCCCGATTGCATCGGGACCGCCCGACCACATACAAGTGACCGTTACCATTAATTCCCCACATAAGAACCTCCGAAATAGATTTAAACTAAAGTTATCTATTCCTCCAGCCCTGATTAAATCCTTTTGCTAACGTAGAGGGGAGCCCTGATTAAAAGTCTTGCTATATTTGGAACAGGCTCTTTGTGTAACCGATTTTTAAAATGGTGCTTTTAAAGCCCGTGCGTAATTCTGGTTGAAATGTAAAAAGCCCCTGAAGAGCATTTCAAGGGCCTGTTGATAAATCCAGTGGTGGCACTGACGATTAATGCCAGCGACCCCGTTCAGAATATTTTTCGACTCAAAGATACATTTCCTTAGGGCTTTTTACTGATTAATTCTAAAATTATGGCAAGGAAAAAGAAAATTGAAATGGACATCGTCAACCATTATGCAGCAGGAATCGATGTGGGGAGCAAGTCTCATTTTGTTGCAGTAGGGCAGGCCCTGGACGATGTAAAAGAATTTGGGGTATATGCCGAGGATTTGATTGAACTATGCCAATGGTTGTTGTCATTCGGAATCACAACGGTAGCAATGGAATCGACAGGTGACTATTGGCAAAACCTCTATGTAGAATTGCAAAAACATGGCATTGAAGTAATCCTGTGCAATGGAAAATTTACAAAACATGCCAAAGGGAAAAAGACCGATGTAAAAGACAGTCGATGGATTCAGAAACTACATTCACTGGGATTATTATCTGGCAGCTTTTTGCCTGACAAAACCACTGAAATACTTCGCACTTATTGCCGTCAAAGGGCAAATTGGATCGAGCAGGCAGCAAGCGCATCTCATAAAATGCAGAAGTACTTAAAACTTCTGAACTTTCGATTGGATGTTGTCGTAAATGATGTGTGTGGACTTACAGGTCTGAACATTATCCAGGACATTTGCAATGGAAACCTCGACCCATTTTTATTAGCAGAACACAGACATTACAATTGCAGGAAACCAAAACAGGAAATAGCAAAAGCACTACATGGAAACAACCGCGAGGATTACCTGTTTGGCCTCAGACAAGAGTTCGACAGCTACAGGTTTTTCCAAAGAAAAATGAAAGCATGCGACAAAGAAATTGAGCGGCTAATCAAAAATGAAATAAAAAAGTCACCCGAAAAGAAAAAACTTAAAACCACTGAAAAACCATACAAGAAAATCAACAAAAATGCCGTTGACATTAAGAATTTTAACCAAATTGCTTTCCAGTACTTTGGGGGAACCGACTTAATGGCTGTTGAAGGAGTAAGCCATGCTACGGTTATGGCAATAATGAGCGAAATAGGAATCGATGGTTTTAAAAAGTTTAAATCCGCAAAACAGTTTTGCTCCTGGTTACGACTGGCCCCAAACAATAAAATATCAGGAGGGAGAATCCTAAGCAACAAAATCCCAAAAGGAAGCAACCGACTAAAAATAGCATTACGTCATTCTGCAAATGCTATTGGAAATTTAAAAGATACACACCTGTCTGACTTTTTTCGCAGAATAGCTTTCCGAAAAGGAAGACAGTCGGCAGTTTCTGCCACCGCCAGAAAACTGGCAACAATTATCTGGACAATGATTGTGAAAAATGTACCCTATAATCCTCCCTCCCAATACCTGTTCCTCGACCAAAAAAGAAAGATGGGAATAGCAAAAAGAATTAAAAAACAAATCGCTAAATTTGACATAAAACCCAATGAAATTGGACTTGGTAACTCACTGAGTCCCAACTATAATTTTTAACGTTAGTCAGAATTTTAAAAAACAAATAATGGCGAATCATATAAAGAAAATTCTACTAGCTATTTTTATTATTCTGACAGTAAAAATGGTGAGCGGACAAGAAAAAAACTCTTTGAATAGAGAAGATTCGATTCTTGTTTTGAAGAAAGTTTACATGTATGACTTTGAACAAAACAAATTTAACGACTTAGACGAACCTTACATCGAAGACCTTTGGTTATCAGACAAACAAAAAGCTAAAAAACTATTTGAGAAAGCGATAAAATTAGATAGCGCACCTGTTTATGAAAAAATGATATTAGCGTCATATTTTTACCATGACAATGATTTAAAACAAGTTGAATATGTAATAAAAGCGTGTAAAAATAAATCTGACACAGTGAATGTTTTTAGAGTAATGGATTCTTATAAAATCAAATTTAGTGACTTAAATATTAGTCGGAAATTACTTGAATTATACTGTTCAGATTGTCAATATGAATGATGAAAAAACTACCCACAACAATTAAGCGTTCTGATGGCATGCAATGCCCAGTCAGAACCGGGTGTTGACGGAACCGGGTTTGAAACGGGGACGTATACTATGGGTTTTTCGATATCCGGGATGGTTGCTAAGGGGGATGTTGTTTACCGGCTTTTGCTTTCAGGGTTGGTCGGAGCCTGTTTTTCTGTTTTAAGTGTTACTTTCATCCTTCTTTTTCCAGTCAGATTCTCTATTTATCTACTGACTTTTCACAATTGGGCAAAGCTCCGCCCGGTCCCTGTGTCAGGACTTTTTTACAAGGTTAATCATCAGGTTTAAGAAGGAAGCATTCATCGGGGGTGGTCCGCGCTGATGAAAGCGCCAGATGGTCACCAGCTTTTACCGGGCAAAGCAAATGCACATGGAGTGTTCGGTCAGGTCGGGTTTGCCCGGTTCCTGTTGCAGCAGTTCCACACACACTTTTTTGAGTGTACTGCTCAGTATCCCGTAATGCCGGATGCGGGTAAAACCACGCGGTAAAATGTTTCATACCCCCTCCCTCCCAATACCTGTTCCTCGACCAAAAAAGAAAGATGGGAATAGCAAAAAGAATTAAAAAACAAATCGCTAAATTTGACATAAAACCAGATGAAATTGGACTTGATAACTCACTGAGCCCCAACTACAATTTTTAACGTTAGTCAGAATTCCCCATTTAAAGTAGAGTTTATTTTGATTATTGATTTTTAAAAAATAGTTTTGATAACGAGAATGAGCCAGTTCAAAGCTCGGTGTTTAAAATGGTGTAAAGGTTGTAAAATCAACCCGTTCAGAATTCTGGAGATGGGAACATTTTGAAAAATTGAATGGTGGAGCGTAGCTACCCCGTATACAATAATATCTAATAGCAATGTACATGTTCCTGTTCTGGCAAATTCTCAATTTATTGGCAACACCCTTATCCTCTGTTTTTATGGGTAAGGGATTTTGTGTTCGAAAATCGATAAATCAGACAATCTCGGTGGTTTTCGTTATATGCAATTTAAAAACAGCATTTTACGAATGAAGATAATTATAATAATAGTATTGATTTCAGTCTTGTTTTCTTGTAAACAATACACTGACAAGGTTAAGACAAATTATAAATATTATGACTTGACTGAATCAGACACGATTTTAAAACCTTTATTGACTGCAATAACAGACGAAGAACATTTACAATACGGAGTAAATATTGCATTCATTAATGAAAAAGGAGACACAGTAATTCCATTTGGGAATTATGCATATTTTGGAACTGACACATTAGAATACTTTGCAAACGTAATTGAACATCCCAACGACAGTACTTGGGGACGATATATTGGAATTGATAGAAACCAAAATGTACTTTTTGACTTAGTTTTATTTGACAATGGACCTGATTATTTTAATGATAACCTGACTAGAGTTTTAAGAAATGGGAAAATGGGATATGCAAATAAATTTGGTCAAGTTGTAATTCCGTGTAAATATGATTTTGCCAAATGTTTCGAAAATGGAAAAGCTGAAGTAACATTTAAAGCAAAAGAGTATATTGACTTAGAAGAGCATAGTCGAGTTGAAAGTGATGAATGGTTTTTGATTGATAAACAAGGAAATAAAATAAATTAAAAACGCCCTATAATAGTAAGGGATCAATCACAGGAATGATCCAGGGGACTCTACTGTGATTGTCCCAGTGTTGCACCCAACCTAAAGGGGGTTCAAAGCTGTGTAGTTTCAATTATTTTGTTTTCGGGCATTGTTTGATTTTCCCGAAAGCCGGTCCCGTTTTTTCGAAATTATGTTTATTTTTAATGTCGCAAGACTAATAACATAACTTTGAATCATGCTTCCACACCCAGTATTTCAAAATCATTTAGAAAAAATAGCAATAACAAGAGAAAAGTATTGTCTACCTCCAATAAGTTGCTTTAAGCAAAAGGTTGGGTTATACGCCCAAATTAGGCGTATAACCCAACCTTACAATAGAGAAATAACCGGACTTAGCCGGATACACATACGTTAGGCCCAAGTGGAGCTGACGTGCAAATAATGACCATTTAAGTTATGACTGAACTATCAGATGAAAAAATATTAGAGGCTTATTTATCAAATGATTTGAATAAAGAGATTTTTAAGACGCTTGATAAGAATGATTGGACTACACCTCAGAAACTGAGATTCTTTGATATAGTCTTTACGGTCTTGGACGTGGTATCCCATTATGAATGGTCTTGGGTTAAAAAATGGGATTATTTAAAATCATATCTTGCTCAACTTAGCGCTGATTATCAGAAAGTAGTTGTGTTTTTTGCTAATGTTATTGCTGAGAATCGGCTTGATATTATAGATTCTGATAATAAATCATTGTTAGTATTTTTAAAGGACTTGGATTATGAAAAAAACAATACAGTTGATAATGAAATATTAAAAAGTCAGAAAATTGGCTCTGATTTAAAAAAGATTGTGGAAGGATTTTGCCATGTTCGAGGATTTGTAAAAAGCCAAGATGAGATTATAAATGATTTTGTCTCAGAGAATGAGGCTGAAATCCGAAAAAGGATTGCACCTGAAACTTTAATCACTTCTAATCAAGAATTACAATCATTAATCTCAACTCATATCAATGATTACCTCAAACATGATATTGAATTGGATGGTGGTTACAGATACTTATGGAAAAATGATAATCCACTAAAAGAGATAGAAGCTCAACCTTTTATTAAAATTCTTTTGAATAAATATTGCTATGATTCTAAAATTTATATTTCAAGAGAAAGTAAAGTTGCAAATGGGAATGTGGATTTTACGTTTACAGATGGAGAGCATAGGATATGTTTAGAGATAAAAAATGCTCACCATGAAAATGTCGAAAAAGCTGTTAACACTCAGCTTACACAGTATATGGATGGTGATAAAACAAAGCATGGCATTTACCTAATTTTATGGTATAAATCTGATAATGGATTTTTACGACCAAAAGATTATAAAACCATTAATGATTTAAAGACAAAAGTGGAATTGAACATACCCGAAGGATATAATATTGATGTCATAATAATTGATTGTAAAGAACCGATTATGCCTTCAAGGAATAAAACCACCAGGGCCTAATTGAGTAGCCTGCCCCGCTAGCAAACACTAGCAGGGAAAGGCTCTCCCACCACTCAGCGTACGGGCCTCGTACTGAGCGGTTCATTAAGATGTGGAGTAACTTTCTGGTAGTACGTAAGCATCGCTTCATATCCTCGTTTTCGCAGACGAGCCACTGTAATTGTCGTTCCAAGAATCGGACTTTGAGCAATTGCCCATCCGCCCATCCGCGAACGACTCCACTGGTAAGCCTGCTCCTGGGAGATCCCCAATCGAATCAGATTCTTGCGCTTGCGTTCCGGCTTCTTCCAGTGATGCCAAATGCAGTACCGCAGTCGGTTCCGAATCCACCCGTCCACATCTTTCAACTTAACCTGTAAACTGGCCAAGCGGAAATAATTGAGCCAGCCCCGTGTTACTTCGCCCAGTTTTTGAATACGCTCGTCGAAGCTCATCGGCGTGGTTTTACGGGTGATCACCTTTAGTTTGTACTTCAGGTTCTTCCAGCTTTTATCCGACGCAACCAACTGGTATTTGCCTTTCTCCCCTTTGCGGTAAGTAGGCACAAAACCATAACCCAATACCTTGAAGTTGACAGGGCGACGAATGCCGCTCTTATCGCGGTTAATCGGGAGTTTAAGTTTGTTGCGCAAAAAGCGGAAGATGTCGTTACCGGCTTTCCGGGCGGTTGATTTTGTTTTCAGGTAAATGCTAAAGTCGTCGGCGTAGCGCACAAAACGCAGGTTTTGTCGTTTCAGCTCTTTGTCCAGCTCATGCAGCATGATGTTGGACAGTAGCGGGCTGAGCGGACTGCCCTGTGGAACGCCTTTGCGCCGTCTCCTGAGCTTACCATCGATTAAAATCGGTGCCCGAAGCCATTTGCGGATGAGCCGCATGGTTAGCCGACATTTCACCTTGCGATAGAGCAGTTGCAGTAGAATGCAGTGCTCTACTTCGTCAAAGAAGCTTTTCAGATCAATATCGACAATGTTTTGAAAGCCGGAGTTTATATACTCCTGCGCTTTTAACACCGCTTGCTGTGCGTTCCGATTGGGCCGGAACCCATAGCTTTGATCTTCAAACTCCAACTCGAACCTTACAGCCAAGACCTGACCGACTGCTTGTTGCAATAGCCGATCGGTTACGGTAGGAATGCCTAACAGGCGTTTCTTTCCGTTCGCTTTCGGGATTTCAACCCCGAGAATAGCCTGAGGCTGATAGTTTCCCTGACGAATATCGGATTCCATCTGTTCCCTGTTATTACGCAGGTGTTGGTAGAGTTCCTTCACGCTCATGCCATCCACTCCGGCAGCTCCCTTGTTGGATACCACCTGTCGGTAAGCATGCATCATATTTCGTCGGTTCAAAATAGCCTCAATCATCGTTACTTCTTTGTTACCCTGTTCCGCCTAAGTAGGGGCTACGACCGTAAAAGGTCGATCCCAAACGAATTTGGAACATCTTAATGTTCAGCCCTTCAGTTAATCTGTGAGTCCTCCGCCGTTTTTGACAGCTCGTTTCCTTAACCTACTATGGCCTCTGCTGACTTCTCAGTGATTTGCATCGCTGAGACCTCCCCAGGTAAGAGCATCTTCCTTCCTCCAATCACTGCTGAATCTACTTAATAAACACACTCCATTTCTGGCTTTTGGACGTCACAATGATGTGCTTGCTCATCCGGTTTATTAAGCCTCGTATCCAGTTTCTGTTCGTCAGTACCAGAGTTTGCCGGTTGGCTTCCTTCACTGCATACCTCGCGGTAAACCAGCTTGCCACTTGCTAACGGTTCGAGGCGTTACCCCCGCCCGTAAGGGACTTGCACCCTCTGGAAATTTTTCATGCTTCACTTCTCCGATTTTCTTTCAAAAATTTGTATTTTCAAATTTTTTCCAGAACTTTCAGTAAAGTGTGCACATGCTCATGCTGGGCACACACAGCCAATATAAGTAAGCTGGGGGACAGTGGTATGCGAAAATATTGTACATTTAATAAAAATTGTAGCGGTTTGATAAGTAATTGGCTTCGAAATCCCAGCCTACTCATATTGGCAAACCGTTACAAACAATAATAAAACGACTACTACCATGAAACTAACACTATTAATTCTTGCCATTTTTCTGTTCATTCATACGACAAATGCTCAATGGACAATTAAGCACATTGATGAAAGCTCTGACAAAACGGGGACGGTAAAATTTAAAAACGACTCGTTGGGCCTATTTATGGGGTTCGGTTCAACTATATTTAAAACTACCGACACTGGCAACACATGGGAAAAAAAACAATCAAATATAAATGCAAATATTCGCGATTTTCAATTCATTGGGGACTCTGTAATTTTTGCAGTTGGCGGCAGCAAACTTATAAAATCAGAAAACTTTGGTGAAAATTGGGACTCCATTTCAAATCTTACCGGAAAACAATTACATTCTCTTTGGTTCTTCAACAATGATTCAGGGATTGTTGCCGGGTATGACGGAATTTATAGAACTGTAAATAAATGTAGTTCATGGGACACTGTCTGGAGTATAACTCAATTTGGATATAAATATGGAGAATTAAGACAAATAACATTCATTTCTCCTGATACTGGATATGCAATCGGAGTTGGCAGGAATCAGTCAAACAATCCCCTTTTTGATAATTTCCTGCTAAAATCAACCGATTCAGGAGTAAACTGGGACACTATTAAAACTTTTGAAAATACATCTTTATCATCTATGTTTTTTATTAATCAGGACTTGGGGTTTATTGGTACAGAATCAGGGCTTCTCTTCAAAACAACTGATGCAGGTAACACCTGGAATGAAAAACAGATTTCTAATTCAGGAAACGATATAAAATCGATACAGTTCCTCTCAGAAACAATAGGTTTTGCGACAGGAGGAACAACATATTATCTACTAACATCAGGAGGAAGTTCGAATTTCTTCATTTCAAAAACAGTTGATGGAGGAGAAAACTGGACAAGTTATGACACAACTGGAATTGCGTTAAACTCAATTTATTTCATAAATGATACGACTGGATTTGTTTCTGGCGATTATGAGCTAATTATGAAATCCAATGGGCAGATAGATAAATTACCAGAAAATTATCCATGGTATTTGGTTAAAGAAATGGGTATTGAAGATAACAAATTACAAAACTCCAACATAAAGATTTATCCCAATCCGACAAGTGGAATTTTACACATCCAGAGCATCAATGCAAATAAAAAGATTAAAAACCTAAATCTAATTAATTCTTCCGGACAAATAGTTGATATCGGCAAGGTTGATGCTAACAACCAAATTATCCAATTAAATTTATCTGACTTAACAACTGGCGTTTACATGTTGAGAATTGAATATCAGGAAAATGCTGAGACTATAAAAATTATAAAAAAATGAAAAATTACTGTTTGTAATAAATAGGACTATGAGCGGTCGGCATGACCCAGCGATGAGTCGGTGTTGAACTACAACCCGGTCAGATTCTGAAAATATTTTGTTCTATGTACTTACTGACGGTTTTCATGTCTCTATCTATTGAATACGAAGGAGTTAAGGAGGAAAAATACAGTGCGATTCTAAATGTAAAAATCAATTGGCCATCTCCCGTTTTTAAAGTTGATAATTAAATGGGAGGCTTAACTGTGGGTCATCGCGGGAGATTTCAGGATGGGGAAGAAATGCCCTCGGTGTCATATTCGCCAGCAAAGTTTTTATGATTGTGCTGATTTTGTAATAGATAAAATTCCGTAGTTCAACCCGTTTTTCTTTATTCAATGTTTTTATTCCGCTTTGCAGCAACAGTTTTATGTGGAGCGAAGACAGCGAAGAATATATAATACGTGAATGCTTCTTTGATAATATCAATAATGGTTTCTTTTGGGGAGCGGGTCAGTAACCAGCAATAACCTCCGTTTTCACGTTTTGTGATAACCAGCCACAGTTCATGCTCTTTGCCCTCGATTTTATATTTGACCTTTACCGCACCACACATAAAGGCGATTTTGTGCTTCTTGTTTTTTCCTGCTTTTGTGGCAACCAGTTTCATGAACAGGGGGACCTTCCGACTTATTTTATTAACAGGGGTTTCGCAGCCATTATAAATCAATTTGGTTGTTTTTTTAAAATGCAAAATAAAATTGTCTTCCCTTGCAATTATAAAATCTCTGCAAATGGTCTTTTACATAGTCCAGGCCTTCCATCATTGTTGCATAACGCTTTTGGATATCCGAACCATCGAAAAAGATATAGTCCCCATGCTGTATCCGCCCTTTAACACTGTTCATATGTCCGCGGAACAATTTTATGAAGAATCCTTTTTTATCGTAATGGTTCCTGAACCGTTTGGTGGTCTGGCTTAGAGAAATCTTGTCACAAATTTCTGTAGCAATTTTGTTGACCAAAACCGTCCCTGATTTCAATAGCCCTGTGGTCATTTCCCTGACACAACGTGATTCGGGTTTGGTTAAATGGTTTTCAAGTTTAAGAAAGTAGCGGCTAATCTTGTTCTGTACCTGTTTTGTTAATACTTTTGACATAGGCTGGTTTTTTGATGCTCTTATTTTTTGTTTGCACAATAAAAATAACATTTTAAAACCAGCTTTCCTCACCGGGAAAACCAGTAAACCCTTTGCTACTGTTGATATGTAGTAAATTTTTCCCATTTTTTAGGGAGATGGTCAGTTTATTATTGTACATATAATGAGCTATGTAAATTTTTTTGTATTGAGGTTCCTTTGATATTGAAAAAGATAAACGAAAGATTATGAAAAAACTAATTCTGTTCAGTCTGTGCTTTTGCTTTATTGCAGCTTATGCCCAGCCCGATGGCGAATCAGCTAAAATGACCTATGTTTTGGATAACATTCCTATTGCAAAGACTCCTAAGTATTTGGGGCTGAATGTAGAAGTGATGAAATACGCCGACAAAAGCAATATTTGGGACTGGCTTACTTATTCCAATGCTAAAATGGTCAGGGCCCCACATCCTCCGCGTGTATTGCGAAAAAATACAACCGAAGCCCCGACAGTTAACGATGTATTCAAAACAATAAAAACACAAAAGGAATTTGATCAGTTTAGGGAAAAGATAAAAGAAAACCCTGAAAATAATATAAAGTGGGAAAACTACCTGTTTGATACTGAATTACCATGGCTTGGCCGGTTAGATGATATTTTCAGAAAACTGAGTGTGTGCCAGATAGAACCGATATTGGCGATGGCTTATGCGCCGGTCGTTTATCCCGAGCCTGTTATAAATGGTACTGTAGGCGAAATACCTGTTTCTGATGATAAAATCAACTGGGGGGCAGCAGCGTCGGCTTACGACTATTATTTCGCATGTATTTACCATTATGCAAAAAACTATGGCACAACTCATTTTATGATGCGCAACGAACCGAATCCCGACGATTTGGAATGGCAACAGGCTTTTGGTGTTTTTAGCCGTTTAGCCCGTATGGCAATGGACGATGTTAAAACACTTGTTTCAAAAGATGTTGCCGCTAAAATGCAGCTTAACAGCGTTGCCTCTTATTTGGGTTATGAAGAATACCTGAAATATTATAAAGACTATGTAGATATTTTAGATGTACATTTTTATGATACCGACGGGGAACTTATACAGAATAAAATGCGCCGGGCTTTAATGCGTGCAAGACAAAATAACCTGAAAGTCAGCCTTACCGAATTTGGACGGATTGGTGGCGGTACCGAAATCGACGAGTCGTTGTTTGGAATGAATGCCTCGTTTCAGGTAGCGGACCTGATTATGAATGTCCTGTCAGTCCGGGGCGTAAATGACCCTGATTTTGAAGAGGCTCTTTTTTATCAGCTTCAGTTCCCTGCCACGCACCGGAATTACAAAAGTCTTGTTTATGGCGATATGAACCTCGTTGATTGGACCGGTCAGGATTTGCAATTACGGAGCCTTCTTCCAGATGGTCCTGATTTTCAGTCGTTGCAACTTCGTTTTCCAACCCCCTCGTACAGTATTTACAACATGCTTGCCCGAATGAGTCCCGGAAATGAAGGAGATTCGTACAATGTGTTTGAGCTAATGGAAGCCAACCGGGGAGTTTCAGCAACTGCGCATAAAGACACTAAACGTAACGTGTGGCCTGCACTGGGAGAAGAAAGGTATTACGCAATGGGAGGTAATCCGTACAAAATCAAAACACTGGCTATTGAAACCAGCGACTGTCTGTACATTAATTTCTTAAACCAGGAGCCTGCTCCCCTTAAAGACGTATCTATAGATGTTTCCTCTATGGGCAAAAAATACAGTACAGCGGTTGTTCGCGAAACCTCGCTCTTAAAACGCGACGAACCAATTCAGCAAAGTAAAGTAGTAAATGACCTCGTCAATATATCTATACCGGCAGAGTCCTTCATCCAGGTAATTTTTGTGAAGGAAGATTTAAGCGCCATAAAGGAAATAAAAGTGGTGGAGAAGACATTTACGCGAGGCTCGCTAAAACAACTTGGATTGCTGGAGACTACACTACTTCAAGTCTTGGGCAAAGTAGAAAATAGATGGCTTAACCTTTCCGACCTGAACGCTACATTTAAAGTGGGCAAAAATTCCGGATTAAAAGTTTACAATGCGGGGCTACTTCAATGTATTGGAGGAACGAACCAAACACAGGAAATCGAAATTGGGCTCCTGGATAACAACAATATGCACACAACTGTAAAATGTGAAACGAATGGCAAATAAATGTATAAATGCTTTGCTCCTGCTTCCATTTATTTTCTCAGTAGTAAGCACAAATGGAAACATCGCTGAAAAACAGGAAAAAGAATTTTCTGAATTAACAGGTGCTAAAATAAATAGGACTATGAGCGGTCGGCACGACCCAGCGATGAGTCGGTGTTGAACTACACCCGGTCAGATTCTGAAAATATTTTGTTCTATGTACTTACTGACGGTTTTTATGTCTCTATCTATTGAATACAAATGAGTTAAGGAGAAAAAATACAGTGCGATTCTAAATGTAAAAATCAAATATAGAAATTTTGATGCAATAAATTTTAAACAGGTGCACGAAATAAAATGAATGTATTGATAATGATTTTGAATTTATTGGGAAAATTGACAGGAAAGTATTTATTTGGAGTTATCCCGCAGGGATTTAGTTCAACGTGCTGTATAAATAATTATAAACGTATTCATACAGATGTTCGTTATAGCCAATTTTAAAAAGAACAAACTACGAATGATTGATAAAATAAATAGCAGAAAAGAATTTATTGATTTCATTGATTCACTGAGAACAGATTTAGTGAAAAATCCTAATAACTGGGAGAACAAGAAACTTGACGATTTTTTAGAAGCAATTGCAAGATATACAGCTGACATTCAAGGTTATTACGACAATACGAAACAAAATATAGACGCAGACAAACCTGAATGGCAAACTTTTGCAGATATTCTTAAAGGTGCCGCAATCTACGAATAAATGAAAATTGACAAAAAATTAAATAGACTAAGTCTTCATGACTCTCATTTTAAGAATGAACTTAGAACTGATGATTCAATAACTGTAACCTTTGATTGGGCAAAACTGGACAATTTAGAAGAATTAGGAATTAACGACTTTGTAGTCCTCGGAAAAACTAAAGTGACAATTAAAGGAATTAGAAACGAACAATTGAAAGCACATTACGAAGGTGAAATAAACAAATTAATTGACTTTCCCGAAAATGTGGGTAAATATTGGCATGAAGTCATTAATACCAAAATAGATGATATAAATAAGTCTTTACAACTTGACGGACTATTTACAAAAGATGGAGAAAATTTCTGGGTTGAATGGACTTTAGAATATGAAACTTGTGAAATTGAATGGAATTCCTATGTAACTGGGGAAGAATGGAAAAATGGGAAATTGCCTGATGATTAATAAAAAACGCACTATAAATAATAAGGGATCAATCACACGTATGATTCAGGGGACTCTACTGTGATTGTCCCAGCGTTGCACCCAACCTAAAGGGGGTTCAGAGCTGTGTAGTTTCAATTATTTTGTTTTCGGGCATTGTTCGATTTTCCGATTGTTTTTTGTGATATGTAAAAAGGAACTGTTTCATTTTGCCTGTTTTTTTATGTCGGGTTCAATTTAATATCCATTTTTTAGTGCTGTTGCAGACAGTAAGAAATGTTTCATACACCCCTCCCTCCCAATACCTGTTCCTCGACCAAAAAAGAAAGATGGGAATAGCAAAAAGAATTAAAAAACAAATTGCTAAATTTGACATAAAACCAAATGAAATTGGACTTGGTAACTCACTGAGCCCCAACTATAATTTTTAACGTTAGTCAGAAGGTTAAAAACCGAACTCAATGAGAATAATTCTAATTTTAATATTGGCCTTTTTCATAGTAAGCTGTCAACCAAAAGACATGACTTATAAAGCAGACTTAGACAAGGAGTTTGACTCCGGCTCTAATATCGAAATACCAGAATTGACAGAAGAAGTAATTGGCAGTCTGGAATTACTGGGAAAAACATGGGGCTTTTTGAAATACCACCATCCTGAAATAGCAAAAGGTAATTGCATCATTTGTAACTAAATCAGCAAGGAGAACTGTTTCAGCGTGTTCCTCAGTAATGTATGGTATCTTTTTTAGGTGTATCTCTTAAAAATTTAAGCAGAATAAAAGCTAGAGTGTTTAACAAAAGAAGTTCTTGACGATAGTCAAGAATATGTAGAGATTAGACTATTATTTTTGTAATAAAAACGATGGGAACAAAAGAAGTTTTATTTGTGAAGCAAAGGAAAAATTAGGAGATTATTTGAAAACTTCTGGATTAGATTACCGTATTATTCGACCGAATGGTTTCTTTTCGAATAGGGCAGATTTCCTTAAAATGGCAAAAGGTGGAAAAGTTTACTTATTTGGAGACGGTAAATTAAAACTCAATCCAATTCATGGACAAGATTTTGCAAAAGAGCTTGTTAATACCATCGTCCAAGAGAAAAAAGAAATTAAGATTGGCGGTCCTGATTTGCTTTCTCAAAACGAAATTGTAGAATTGGCATTGAAAGATTGCAGAAAGAAAATTAAGATTGTTCATTTACCTGATTGGATAAGAAAATTTGCACTTTGGTGCGTTCGGACATTTACGAGTTCAAAAACGTATAGTTCGATTGAATTTTTTATGACAACAATGGTGATGGATATGCAGGCACCTTAATATGGGATTCATAAATTAGAAGATTTTTTTAAATTAGAAGTTGATGGGAAAAAGTAAAATAAGCACTAGTCGTATGAAAAAATTTAAATTAATATGGTCATATTATAGAATAATATCTGCTTTGGCAATATTAACAACACAAATAATTCTGTGGGGCGATTCTTGGTCGGTAAGTTCCTTTGAACCAGTTAATTTCTTTGGCTATTGGACGAATCAAGGCAATATTTTAGGAGCTATTGCTCTTCTTATAGCTTCAAAATATACAGGAAAAAACCGGAATATATGGATTGAAATTGTTCGCTTTGTTGCTACAGTAGATTTGATTATGGTCACCGTACTTTATTGGTGTTTTGTGCAAGGCGATGATGTGGGTGTACGATTTGTTTGGGCAAACTACATGGTTCATTTGGTTACGGGAGTATTAGTAATAATTGACTGGATTATAGAAGGGCCGAAAAAAACAATTTTTTTCTCGCATATTTGGATTGCTATTATTTATCCTGTTATATGGCTCATAATGACAGGAGTGAGATTTACAATCGATAGTTGGGTCCCATATTCTGTACTTGAACCAAGTAATGGTGTTGCCAAAATTTCTTCTATTGTTATTACGTTCTTACTTTCATCAATATTCTTCGGTTTAATTGTTCTATTGTTGGCTCGATTACGAAGGTTGACTCCGTCTTCCTTGTTTGAGACTTGAAACTAAATTTCTTTAATACCTGTAAATATTGAGATGAGCCAGAAAATTTCTGCTAGCGCCGATTTGTAAACAATCACTCTTTAATCCCGGCTTCCGGTATAGCGAAGCAGATTAAACCTCCGGCCAATCGTCTCTCCATTCTCGAAGGGAGAGACAGGAGAGAGTGTAAAGACGGAGTAACCCACAAATTTCCATTATAAAATAATTATAGTTAATTTCAATGCCCATAATCCGGTGACACCCAGAACGATTAGCAGTGAGAGATTTTTGCCACCCCAGGGATTGAAACAATAAGAATATTATCTGTTTGAAAAACGACTACAAGCGTTTATAAACGCTTGCAAACGAATAGGTATTTATATAAAAACCTTACAGCGATATTAAGTTGTAATGCAAGTAGCGAATAACAACAATGATGATACGTAGTTGTTGGCAACCATGTTAAGAAAGACAGCAATACCAAAATGATTGATTTACAGAAAATACAAATTGAGAAAGCAAAACAATCTGATTCCAGCATCTTGACAGAGATTGCATTCTCGGCAAAAAAACATTGGAATTATCCTGACAATTACTTTGAAATATGGAAAGACGAATTGACAATAACTGAGGAATATGTGAATCAAAATATTGTTTATCAAGCATCATCTGAGAATTTGATTTTAGGATTTTATTCAATCGTTGAGAATAAATCAGACTTCTCTGCCGGAGGGATATTTGTACAAAAAGGGTTCTGGTTAGAGCATATTTTCATCAGACCTAATTTTCATGAGTTTGGAATTGGACGACAATTAATAGAGCATGCCAAAATGATTTCAAAAGACATGAAAATCGACAATTTACTAGTTTTTGTTGATCCTTTTGCCGCTGGATTTTACAATAAAATTGGAGCTAAATTTTTGTATGACTCAAAATCATCAATACCAGATAGATTGATTCCTGTATATGACTTAAAAGTGCAATGAGAATCTCGCCTGTCTGAGAGTTGGGTAAATTTTATCAAGTTAATTTTAAACAAAATAATGACTTAAAATAAAACACAGTTGCCAACAATTAAGCGTTCTGATGGCATGCAATGCCCAGTCAGAACCGGGTGTTGACGGAACCGGGGGTGAAACGGGGACGTATACTATGGGTTTTTCGATATTCGGGATGGTCGTTTTCAGGGAGATGGTTGTTTACCTGCTTTTGCTTTCAGGTCTGGTCGGAGCCTGTTTTTTAGTCTTAAGTGTTATTTTCAGCCTTCTTTTTCCAGTCAGATTCCCAATTTATCTACTGACTTTTTACAATTGGGCAAAGCTCCGCCCGGTCCCTGTGTCAGGACTTTTTTACAAGGTTAATTAGCAGACTTAAGAAAGAAGCATTCATCGGGGGTGGTCCGCGCTGATGAAAGCGCCAGATGGTCACCAGCTTTCCTTTGCGGCATACCGGGCAAAGCAAATGCAGGTTGGTGTGTTCGGGCAGGTCGGTTTTGCCCAACTCCTGTTGCAGCAGTTCCTCACACACTTTTTTAAGCGTACTGCTTAGTATCCCGTAATGCCGGATGCGGGTAAAACCACGCGGCAAAATATTTCATACAACCCTCCTTCACAATACCTGTTCCTCGACCAGAAAAGAAAGATGGGAGTAGCAAAAAGAATTAAAAAAACAAATCGCTAAATTTGACATAAAACCCGATGAAATTGGACTTGGTAACTCTCTGAGCCCCAACTACAATTTTTAACGTTAGTCAGAACTCCCCATTTAAAGTAGAGTTTATTTTGATCATTGATTTTTAAAAAATAGTTTTGATCACGAGAATGAGCCAGTTCGAAGCTCGGTGTTTAAAATGGTGTAAAGGTTGTAAAATCAACCCGCTCAGAATTCTGGAGATGGGAACATTTTGAAAAATTGAATGGTGGAGCGTAGCTACCCCGTATACAATAATATCTAATAGCAATGTACATGTTCCTGTTCTGGCAAATTCTCAATTTCTTGACAACACCCTTATCCTCAGTTTTTATGGGTAAGGGATTTTGTGTTCGAAAATCGATAAATCAGACAATGTCGGTGGTTTTCGTTATATACAATAAAGGAATGGCGATGGGAATTATGATTGTCATTAATGCATCCTGTAATCCTGCCACCTGGTTTACAATGAAATCATGTTGTGTTAACTGTCCAGAATGAATTAATTCCAGTATTTCACTTTTTGTGAATGATGGGCTCCCGCCCAGTAATTTTCTGAATTCCATTCCTGGTGAAGGGATGATTCCGATATTTCCTGCTACCAGTCCCAGTGCATAAGCCAGAACAACAGCTCCTACGCGGTTGAGTATGGGAGTTGTTTTACAAAGATAAATAAGTTAAATTGGCGCAGAAAGATAAAAGTGTACTAACAAAATCAACATCCACATAAATTCCTGGTTTGAAAATGAGGAGCAAACTTAAGGAATTTTTTTTCTATCTGAATATTGTAGAAGTGTTCAAATAACAGGAATACAGCAATTGAAAAAGCGAAAGGCTCAAATCTACTAAATTTGAGCCTTTCGCTTTTATCCAGTTTTGTTCTTAAAATCTAAAACCAAAAGTGAATAAGAATTTATTTTTTGTTGTTTTAAATGCAGCCATTTCTGGTTGAGCATAATTGTCTGTAATCGGGCCAGGATATAAAGAATCGTAGTTCGTAACATCTGAATAACGATAAGCAAGATCAATGAAAAAGTTTCCCCTACGGTAACCTAAACCTGCAGAATAGATATTCATGTCGGCATCTGAATTGGGTTGAGCTACTCCAAAAGATTCTGATTTATATGCAGAAGGATAATATTCATAACCGGCGCGCAAACTTACAGTATTGGTTAGCCTGTATTCACCCCCAACACGCAAATTACCAACAGAGCGATAGACATCTGCAATATCCTGATTTTCTGTAGTAAAATTTTCTCCGTCACCTCCCCTTCTAAAGCGTGTTGAACCATAATCTACATATTCATAGTCAACGCTAAGTAATCCTTTTTTTGCAATTACAAAGGCTCCGCTAACCGTAGCCCGAAGTGGTGTTTCCAAATCATAGTCGTATTCAAGTATTCTATCAGGATATGCATTAAATGATTGTGAACCATCATCGTAAGTTAATGAAGAATTCATCTCTGTATCAAATGTATAATGTAAGTTATAGAATGTTGGAGTATGTAAAGAAGCCCCAAGTCTTATTTCGTTAGTGGGTTTAAAAATAACTCCAAGTTTAACATTGTACCCCGTTCCTGTTGTTCTGTAGTATTGGTTGAACGTCATATTATTAAAATAAGGAATGTTATTATTGGCATCCCATTCTTCCAATTGAGAAGACTCTTTATAATAAATATCATTTATTCCAACAGAAGCTCCTGCATAAAATTTATGGTTGAAGTTGAGTCCGATTGATAGCGAATATTCATCAATAGACCCTTGTCGGGAAATACTTTTTTCCTGACTTTGTCCATAGTCGGCTCCTTCAATGTCATGCCAGTAAACCCCATCGTCATCCTTTAGAAGCAGATCTGTATCCCATGCTAGTTGTTCGTAATAATCACTTTCAAGTGTGTTTGAACTGTTTCCTGGTTTAAAAGCTTCCACATTAGCGTAACTTGCAACATAATCTAAAAAAGAACTATTTGCATTGCTTCCTCCTGCAAGACTAGTACTGTTAAAACTTTTTAACCGGTTATAACCAAGTCCTATATTTACACTTATTAACCCTGCCTCACTGCGATTGCGGGTATTGATAGTAGTTACATAACTAATATTGTTAAATCCAAAATTGTATTTGCTGTCGTCCATCGTAGACCCAAGGTAGTTGGCTTCCACTTTTGTTTGATCAAAAGATGGAGTAAAAGTTAACTCCCCAGAGCGATAAACTCCCAGTCCTGCAGGGTTAATGCTTATTGAGGTAAAATCACCTCCCAGGGCGCCAAATGCATTTCCCATTCCTGCTGCCCGCGCAGTCCCTTGTACCTGAAAGTTAGAATAGCGAAGGGCATCTGCTAGATCTTGTGCCTTGCTTAAAAAAGGCACTAATAATGTCATTGTAAATACTACGAAATATTTTTTCATGGCAAAATAGTTTTTTGTTTTTAATAAGTCACCATCAAACTTTATCTTCTACGTCCTGAAGATGAGGAAGACGAACGAGAGCTTCCACTACTGCTTGAACGTGAACTTCCGGAACTGTAACTGCTTCTTGAACTTGAAGAACCGCTGCTTCGGTAACTGCTTCCACTACTACTCCTTGTTGGCGAACTGCTTTGATAACTGCTTCTTGAACTTGAAGAAGATGATGAAGGTGCTCTGTATGACCTTGTAGAGCTTTGCGAGCTGGAACTTCTGTTGTAAGTAGAGGTTGAACGATAAGCTCTGTTATAGCTCGAAGTTGACCTTGGTGCAGCATAGCCTGATGAAGAAGATTTCGTTCTACTTTGGGTTACAACTCTGGGTTGAGTATAATTACTACTAGTAGACGAAGGTCTGGTGTAGGAACTTCGTCTCGTAGTTGTTACACTTCCAGGGCGAGTATACGTTTGTGTATTTGAATTTTTGACAGCGTTTGCTGAACGTGTCAAATTGCTTTGCGAACCGCTAGATGTTCTTCTTCTTTCCGTCAATACAGCGTTGTTGGTTCCTGATCTTGTTGTACTCCTTGTATTTGCAACAGAAGTGCTTGTTCTCCTTCCTGATGTTGAATTGGCTACACGGCCATTGGAACTAACGTTTCCGCTCTTGTTTCTGGCTGATGCACTGGTCGCAAAATTGGTTGAAGATCTCCTGGCATTGCTGGTACCTCTTGCTACATTTGTTCCGGTTGACCTTCTTTTTCCGTAGGCATAGTTGTTATTATGTCCGTACCAGTGTCCTCCTCCATAATAGCCTCCGTGACCATACCATGAGTTGTGATAAGGATATCCCCAGCTATATGGGCTTCCCCAATAACTGTAATAAGGAGAGTATCCCCATCCCCAGCTATAATATGGAGAGAAACTCATGCCAAATGACCAACCCGGAGAATAGTACCAGGAAGAATATCCATAATACCATGGATCATAATACCAGCTATCCCAGTAAAAAGGATCATAAAAATAAGGATTATGGAAACGCCTGATTCGGTAAGCATAATCAAGCTCATCTCCATCATAGTAATTATTGATAACGTATTTTACATCATCGTCGTTATAATACATTGTGGTATCACTATCCTGTAATTCCATCTGATCCATATCATAAGTCAAAGCATCTGCATCTTCTGTTCCTTCAAAGATGTAATTATTCATGGTATTACTACCATCTTGATTGTTATCCATGTTGCTGATAATCATTTGATCTCCCGACTTCTCCTGTGCCGTTATCTGAGCCTCTGTAATTGGTGGAGGAACATCACCCGGATTAAAGTATATGTCATCCGAATAGGAGTTGGTGACATATGACCCGGTGGTACATGCACCGAGAAATATTGCCAGTACCGATAAAATTGTTAATCTTGATTTCATAACTTCTCCTCCTGTTTATTTAATGTCAATAATATTTGCTTTATTTGTAACCTCATAAAATCATTACTAATAAAAGCAAAATCTGTACCAAATTAAGAAAAATGGCGAGAGAATTAACACCACGTAAAGAAAATTATTCACAGTGGTACCAGGATTTGGTAATTAAAGCTGATTTGGCCGAGAATTCGGCTGTCAGAGGATGTATGGTTATAAAACCTTATGGCTATGCAATTTGGGAGAAAATGCAGGCAGAGTTAGACCGTATGTTTAAAGAAACAGGTCATGTGAATGCTTATTTCCCTTTGTTCATTCCAAAATCATTTTTTAGTAAAGAAGCTGATCATGTGGAAGGCTTTGCTAAAGAATGTGCAGTGGTAACACATTATCGTTTACGAAATGATGAGAAGAATGGAGGCATAGAGGTTGACCCCAATGCAAAGTTGGAGGAAGAATTAATCATTCGACCCACGTCTGAAACAATTATATGGAATACTTATCGTAACTGGATTCAGTCGCATCGGGATCTTCCGTTGCTTATAAATCAATGGGCTAATGTTGTACGTTGGGAAATGCGTACCCGCTTGTTTCTTCGCACAGCTGAATTTTTGTGGCAGGAAGGACATACAGCTCACGCTACAAAAGAGGAAGCAATTGAGGAGACAATAAAAATGATTAATGTTTATGCCGATTTTGCAGAGAATTTCATGGCCGTTCCGGTTATAAAAGGATTAAAATCGGAAAATGAGCGTTTTGCCGGAGCTAAGGATACGTATTGTATTGAGGCTTTAATGCAGGATGGGAAAGCTCTACAAGCTGGTACTTCGCACTTTTTGGGGCAAAATTTTGCAAAAGCATTCGATGTGAAGTTTGCCAATAAAGAAGGACGTGAAGAGTACGTTTGGGCTACTTCATGGGGAGTTTCAACCCGTTTGATGGGAGCCTTGATCATGGCTCATTCCGATGATAATGGACTGGTATTGCCACCAAAACTGGCTCCATTCCAGGTAGTAATTGTTCCTATTTATAAAAAAATGGAGCAACTTGCAGCCATCTCTGAAAAGGTGGATGAAATAATTGCCAGGTTGAAAGCAAAAGGGATTTCTGTAAAATACGACGATAGTGATAATAAGAAACCGGGCTGGAAATTTGCTGAATATGAATTGAAAGGTGTGCCGGTACGCCTGGCAATCGGGCCTCGCGATTTGGAAAACGGTACCGTTGAAGTGGCCCGTCGTGATACACTGGAAAAAAATGTGGTTGAAATAGAAGGTGTTGATGGCTATATTGAGAATCTACTGAATGATATCCAGCAAAACATCTATCAGAAGGCATTGAATTTCAGGGCACAGAGTACGACCAAAGTAGATACATACGACGAGTTTAAGGAGGTGCTGAAAAACAAGGGCGGATTTGTTCTTGCACATTGGGATGGAACTCCGGAAACAGAAGAAAAGATAAAAGCAGAAACCAAAGCAACCATTCGTTGTTTACCTTTGGAGTTTGAAGAAGAAGAGGGAACTTGTATATATTCAGGGAAACCTTCAAAACGAAGGGTGTTTTTTGCACTGGCTTATTAAAAACGCGAAATAATTTCAGCAAAAGCAGCTCAAAAAGGGCTGCTTTTCTTTTTATAAAACAATTTGCTTTATGTATTTTTAGTTCAAAATTGACATAAATGAATGAGAAAGAAACCAGGGCTTCGGTGTTGGAAGCGTTTGTTATAAAGTCAACGGTAAAGCAAAAGGTTTTCCAAAATACACGGCAAACCTTCACCATTTTGAAAAAGGTATTGCAACAACTTGAAAAAGAATATTTGGGCGTGGTTCGTGGTAAGGTTGAATCAGTGGTTTTACCTGCTTTTCGGGAGCGTGGACCTTTTGAAGTCGATTTTAAAATTGGTAGTGATTTGTTGCTTTTTAGCATGCATTCCAATGTGTTCGAATTTGACAACAAGCATCCGGTGTTAAAAACAAAGTACATTGAGGAAGATCCTTTGCGTTCTTATTGCGGAACAATCAATATTTATAATTTTCTTGCAGATTCTTTTAAGTATAACCGGTTAAATGATATCGGTTATTTGGTGGCCCGGATTTTTATAAATAAAGACAATCACTTTTTTGTTGAAGGTAAACGTCAGAGCGACGAAACGGTAAAAGATTTTGCCATCGACTCAATTTCTCCCGGGAATGTCCGGCAAATTGTAGAAACGGCAATTCAATATTGCATTGAATTCGACTTGCTGGTGCCGCCTTACGATCAGGTGAAAATGGCTACCGTAGATCAAATGCGGGAGAAAATCAGCCATTCAAGGATGACAACCGGAAAGCGTTTGGGATTTTCATTTAATTCTGACGATGTTTAAAACTATCGGATTGATTTCCCGGATTGAGAATACAGACGGATATAAAATATTTGGATAAAAGATAAAATAATATGGAGAAAGTAGTAGAACGATTTATTAATTACGCAAAACAATATACAACTTCTGATCCCAATAGTGAAAATTTTCCGAGTACTGACAGGCAGCTGGATTTTATGAAAAAGCTGGTTGAGGAACTCAACGAAATAGGCTTGCAGGAAGTTGAAATGGATAAATATGGTTATGTAACAGCTACTATTCTGGCCAATATTTCTGGAAATGTACCTGTTGTCGGCTTTATTTCGCATGTGGACACAAGCCCTGATTTTTCAGGAGAAAATGTGAATCCGCAAATTATTGAGAGTTATGATGGCGGTGTTGTTAAACTAACGAATGGAGTGGAAATTAATCCAAAAGAATTTCCTGAAATTCTGGCATATACCGGACAATCAATAATAACCGCAGATGGAACAACTTTGCTAGGGGCAGATGATAAAGCTGGTGTGGCCGAGATTGTTACGGCAGCTGAAATTTTACTTTCTAATAATAACATCAAACATGGTAAAATAAAATTAGGATTCACTCCCGATGAAGAAATTGGAAAAGGAACTGATTTCTTTGATGTTAAGAAGTTTGGCGCTGACTTTGCTTACACGCTGGATGGCGGGGAAATAGGTGAACTTGAATTTGAGAATTTTAATGCCGCAAGTGCAAAAATCACCATAAAGGGCCGAAGCGTACATCCTGGCTCTGCAAAAGATAAAATGATAAATGCGTCGCTGGTAGCACATAAAATTATAGGAATGATTCCTCCTGTGCAGCGGCCGGAGTACACCGAAAAGTATGAGGGGTTTTTCCATCTCCTAAGTTTTAACGGGAATGTAGAAAATGCGGAGATGTTGTATTTGATCCGCGATCACGATGCCGGGTTATTTGAACAGAAGAAAAGGTTGCTGGAAGAAATTGTCCGGTTAACGAATCTGGAGTATGGGAAAGATTTAGTGAAGCTTGAAATGGAGGATTCCTATTATAATATGCGTCAGAAAATAGAACCGGTAATGTATGTAATCGATATAGCAAAAGAAGCGATGGAGAAAGCGGGTGTCGAGCCCAAAATTAAAGCCATCCGTGGAGGAACCGACGGAGCCCGGCTTTCATACGACGGATTGCCATGTCCGAATGTTTTTGCCGGTGGACATAACTTTCACGGGCCATTTGAATTTGTGCCCATTCCATCTATGGTAAAGTCGGTGGAAGTGATTTTGAATATTTCGCAGTTGGTGGGTGAAATGAGGCAGGCATAGAATTTAGGTTTCATATTTAACAAAACAGAATGCTTACCCGTTTTATCGATTTTACAAAGGAAAAACAACTTTTTGAACCTCAGCAAAAAGTGTTGCTTGCCGTTAGTGGTGGAATAGACAGCATGGTACTGTTACATCTTTTTGAGGAATCGGGGTTTGAATATGGCCTTATTCACTGCAATTTTAACCTTAGGGGCGCAGAGTCTGACGGAGATGAGGCATTTGTAAAAGAGCAGGTGCTGAGCCATGGAATCCCATCGTGGTTTAAAAGTTTTGAAACTGAAGAATATGCGCGGTTGAATGGAATTTCCATAGAAATGGCCGCCCGGGAATTACGATACGAATTTTTTGAAAGAATACGCGAAGAAAATAACTACGATTTTATAGCCACCGCTCATCATCTCGACGATTTAATAGAAACATTTTTCCTGAATCTTTCCCGCAAAACAGGAATAAAAGGTTTGACAGGGATAAAAGAAAAAGCCGGACGAATCATCCGTCCGCTGCTTTTTGCCGGTCGTAAGGAGATTGAAGAATATGCAAAAAAACATTTTATTGCTTATCGTGAAGATTCCACCAACAATGAAGTTGTGTATCAGCGTAATTTTTTAAGACATAAAATATTACCTCTTTTTTCAGAGCTAAATTCTTCATTTAAAAAGAATGTACTGGCAAGTATCGAAAATTTAAAAGAAACAGAACAAGTATATTCCGGCTGTTTGCAACACGACAGGCAAAAGGTTCTTGCAGAAAAAGACGGGGAAACGGTTATTGAAATAAAGGCTTTGCAGGAAACTTCTTTCCCCGGAGTGTTGCTTTTCGAGATTCTTTCCGGCTTTAATTTTAACTCTACAGTAATTGACGAAATTTTCCAGGGACTTTCCGGCGACTCAGGAAAACAGTTTTTCTCGAAAACGCACCGTGTGGTTAAAGACCGGGAGTATTTGTTTATTTCAGAATTGAATGAAAACACAGTACAAGTATTTTATATCGAAAGAGAGGACATACAACTAAACGAACCTTTGGAAATAACCATTGAAAATATTTGGGTGGGAGCTGACATGAAAATAAATAAAGATCCTCGTGTTGCATGTCTGGATTTTGATAAATTGGAATTTCCATTATTGATTCGCAAATGGCGGCAGGGTGATTACTTCCAACCATTGGGAATGACAGGGTTTAAGAAAGTTAGTGATTTTTTTATTGATGTAAAAATGCCACTCCACGAAAAAGAAAATACATGGATTTTATGCAGTGGGGAGAAAATTGTTTGGATAATGGGGCACCGAATTGATAACCGGTTTAAAATTACTGCTGAAACAACTTCCATGTTCCGGATGGAAATCAACTAAAGTTTTACGGCTTATTTGAAGAAATACAGATTTGCTGTTTCAATGTTATTTTTCATAATCTAAAGAATTAGTAGATTATTATATGGAATTAAATTCATGAAACAGTGGGAACATATTTATCATGCCCGTCTGATATTTTGGGGGAATGAATTATTTGTAAAATACATTATGCAAAAAAGAACTCTTTGCCCTGATTTGAAGTTTTTTCGTACTTTTCGATGTGTAATTAATTCTGAATTAAACCTAATAACAATGAAAAAATCATATTTGTGGCTCGTGGTATTGTCTGTTCTTGTTGGTCTTCAGGCATGTAACTTAAATTCCGGTAACACATTTCAATCGCCTGATGGCAAATGTAAAGCCGTTTTGAAAACTTCAGATGAAGCATTGCTTCTTTCACTGTTTTTTGATGGAGATACATTGCTGGATAAGACAGAGTTCGTACTTTCAACCGATTCTTTTAATCTTAGCAAGGCAGTTAAAATAACCCGCATACAGGAAACTAAAACAGATGAAACATGGGAAGCCGTTAACGGGAAGAATCCTATTGTTCGGAACTATTATAACGGCTATTTGCTGGACTGCCAAAACGAATTGGGAAAAATATTTAACCTTGAATTTCGATTGTATGATAAAGGATTTGCCTACCGGTTTTTATTTCCTGAGCCAAGAAAAGTTGTAAAAGAAAATAGTACAATTCGTTTTCCTTTCGATTTTAGTTTATGGGCATACAATGGAGAAAACCATAACATTGGGCCTGTGAAAATTTCAAACTTAAAAGATGAAAAAGTGAGAAATCCGGTTGTACTGGAAACTCGAAGAGGAAATTATTTTGCCATACATGAGGCTGCTATTTTTGATTATGCTCCTTTTGTGCTAACCAATAACAGTAAAAGTTTAGCTTTTAATCTGGTCCAAAGTTGTATTCCTGCTGATTCGTCTGTGAAATCATCCTGGCGGGCTTTTATGATCGGTCGTGAACCGGGTGATTTAATTGAATCGGATTTACTGGTTAATTTAAATGAGCCTTGCAAAATAGATGATACTTCATGGATTCGCCCGGGACGAACCATGTGGGATTGGCGTGTGTGGGGATACACGGCTCCCGACGGTTTTCAGTACGGATTAAATACGGTTTCACATAAACGTTTTATCGATTTTGCAGCTAAAAATAATGTGCAGTATTTACTAATTGATGCCGATTGGTATGGGCCGGAATTTAGTGAGAATGCCGATCCTACCAGTGCGCGTGAAGGAGTAAATATTGAAGAGTGTATGGCCTATGCAAAAGAAAAAGGGGTAGGTATAATATTATATTTGAATGATGTTGGTGCTCGTAAATTTGGGTTGGAAAGAGTATTGAAACAATTTGCAGACTGGGGAGCCGCAGGCGTAAAATATGGTTTTATGACAGGAACTCCGCAGGAAAAAGTAGTAAATACACGAAGAATTGTAGAGTTGTGTGCAGAAAATAAATTGATGGTTGATTTTCACGATAATCCTATCGCTCCCAGTGGCGACAGGCGTACCTGGCCTAATTTGATAACCAAAGAGTTTGGGCATGCGCAGGCAGATGCCAAACGTTCTTATTTTCCTGAAACGGCCGTTACTGCTCCGTTTGTAAATATGCTTGCCGGCCCGCTTGATTTGAGTGATGGCTGGTTTAGCCTGAACGATGCTTTTGGGCACGGACGACAAAGGGTTTTTGAGCCCATTCCCGGAACGGTTACAGCCGAGGTAGCTAAACTTATGGTAATTTACAGTGGTTTGCTGGTATTGCCTGATGCTCCGGAAGAGTATCTGAAGAAAGATGATTTGTTTGATTGTATCCGTCAGATGCCGGCGGAATTTGACGGATATAAAGTGATAAAAGGTGAAATCGGTAGATACATTTCTGTAGCCAGAAAAGCCGGTGATGAATGGTTTGTAGGAACACTCACCAATCGGGATATGCGTAAACTACAGTTGAATTTTGAGTTTCTGGATTCGGGAAAGCAATATGTAGCTACTTTTTATGAGGATGCACCAGATGCACATTATTTGAATAATAAGGAAGCCTACCAAATTCGAAAAGATATACCCATATATAAGGAAACAAAAATTGTAGCCAATCTAGCGCCGGGAGGAGGACAAGCCTTTTGGATTCGTCCTGTAAGCAAATAGAATAAAGCCAAAGTAAATGGATAAATCAAACTTGAGAAAAATCAACCCTAAAAGTCTACTGCTTTGCATTAGGGGAATGGTGTGTTTAGCATGCCAATAGAAAGGTGTTGAAGATTACTTTTAATGCAAAAAAGAGGCCCTGGCTTGATAGAATCTTTGCTAAAGTCGAAAACATTAGTCCTCCTTTTTATTATTCTAATCACTTTGGGGTTAGTTCCCCGCAGCTTGCTGCGAGTTAAAGACTCATTCCTCAGTGATACCCCGTCTGCTTGCAGCGGGGTAGTTCATTGCATAATTCGGGTTAAACACTATTACTGCAGGATGAAATTACAATAAAATCAGGAAGAAAACACAAAGGAGGCCGGAAACTCAACCCGGCCCCGTGCAAACATCGCTATGCGATTAGCCTGAATGACAAGGACAATGCCCGATTTTTTGTTGAAACATCCTGTGGCAACCACGATAAAGAATTGTGGTTTCTTTTCGTATATCGTCAATGACGCTTTACACCTTTCCGAACAGGAAGAGAAAAATGTTATTGAAATTTTCAAAAAGATAGACAAAGAATACCAGCATATAGACAGACATACGCAGGATATTATTCTTTCACAAATCGATTTATTACTCAATTACAGTAACCGGTTTTACGAAAGACAATTTATTACCAGAAAATTAGCGAATCATGATTTGTTTTCTAAAATGGAGCAAGTATTAAGTAAGTGCTTTGAAAACGGAGAAACAATAAATAATGGACTCCCAAAGGTAGAAAGCATCGCAAATAAGCATAATTATCGCCTAATTACTTTGGTGATATGCTGCGTTTGCACACTGGGCAAAGTGCCAAACAGCACATCCAGAATAAAGTTATTGTGAAAGCAAGGAATACTTAACCGTAGGCAACTTAACTGTTGTTGAGATAGCTATCAATTAGGGTTCGAATACCCGCAATCATTCAATAAACTCTTCAAAAAGAAAACGAATATGTCGCCGTTGGAGTTTCGGGCAAGTTTTAATTGAAAAAACATCCTATCCAGGTATTTTTTAAGTTCTATTTCCCCTCATTAATCTCTTGCATAATTTTCCCAAACGATTCTGTGGATTTAAGTCGGTCGTTTATATCATACATGGAGGTTGAAATAATGAGTTCATCCATTTGGGTTTCTTCCAAAAATGCCTGGACTTGTTTTTTACGGTTGCCTTGCTGCCTATAAATGAATATTTCGTCATTTGCAACACAACAGGATGTTTTCTGATTTCGTTTAACTCTTTTGTCATTTCGGTAGGTTCGTCTATAAATTCCAAACGATTGCCGGATAAGATGCCAAGTACCAACCTCAAATTCGAGGTGTACAAGCTTTCGGCTTCACCATCTGTATCAGCTATAAAAACATTGATGCCTGCCATTACATAAGGCTTTTGTAATGCTGAAGAGGGTTGAAATTCATTGCGGTAAATCCGTAGTGCATCAAACAATTGTTCTGTAGAAAAATGGCTCGCAAAGGCGTACGGTAATCCCTTTTTTGCCGCCAAGTGAGCACTGCTCGTACTGGACCCCAAAATATAAACAGGCACATCAGCCCCTTCGGCTTGTGTTACCCTTACTTTCGCCGTTTTATTCTCTGTGGAAAAATAGGTTTGAATTTTTTCAATATCCTCTGGGAATGAGCGCGACGCTTCAATAAAACCCGGTTTTATGGCACGTGCTGTTTCCTGGTCGGTGCCGGGTGCCCTGCCCAATCCCAAGTCGATACGGTTTGGATACAAATGTGCTAATGTTCCAAATTGTTCCGCAATGATAAAGGGAGAATGGTTCGGTAGCATAATGCCACCGGAACCTACGCGCAAAGTAGAAGTAGCTTGTGCCACGTGTCCCATCAAAATTTGCGGTGCACTGCTTGCAATTACCGGCATGTTGTGATGTTCGGCAAACCACATGCGTGTAAAACCGGATGCTTCGGCTTTTTGTGCCAATGCAACCGAATTTCTAAATTCTTGGTGAATGCTATTTCCCTTGGAAACGGTTGCCAATTCCAAAATGGAATAGGCTGTCTTTTTTGTATTCATATATTTATATGTATCTATCTATTGTTTAAATAAAAAATCATAACTTCTTCAATGTACTTGTGTAGCTTTCCAACACGTCCTTGTTAATCGAATAGAAATAGAAACGTCCTTCTTTTTGTGGTTCAATCAGTTCGGCTTCTACCAGTTTTTTAATATGATGACTGATGGAAGGTTGCGACAGGTTAAGAGAAGCAACAATAGTGCTACACTCCAACCTTCCCTGATTGGATTGAATCGCTTTTAGTATCTTCAAACGATGGCTATCACCGAGTGCTTTGGATATTTTTTCTACTTTTTTAAGGTTCAAACGATGGGTTTATATATTAATAGATGTAAATGTATGAATATTTATTTGAATGATATATTAAAATAATAAAAAGCCGAGTCCATTGGCAATATTTTTAGCGGACAGGTGGTTGGCGAAGCAGCAATAACATTGTCGGAACGTTTTGAGAAAGTTCTTCAAAAGCGGCAATCCATGACCATAAACCGGCAAGGACAAGTTCTCTTTATGAATACATAAATAGATACGCTGATTCCAGCTTCAGATATCAGCAACCTGACGTGTTGGTGCTGTTTCCGACAATTTTGAAGAACGCATTGAGCAAAAGATTTTTCATGTAGAAATTGTAGTTGGGAATTATAAAGTAGCGAAAGAAACAGCCACATATCAGCCAATTCCGGTAATTACAAATTTTACCGATATAATGGTAAGAACCATTTACAGGAGGAGATTGAATACAACTACCGGCGGATAAAAGATGAAGTGGCTCAGATTATTGTAGATGAGCTAACCCATAAGTAGTTTTATAAGCCTTTCCCTGCTATGTTGTACTACTGGTTTAATATTTTTCTTGTTTTTTCATTAAGCATAAGGTCTACTTCTGGTCTTAGCTTGTTCAAGATAACAATGTCGCTTGCATCCCCAAGTACTTCATCTACAATTCCAAAATTCTTGGCTTCCTGCGCATTTAGGTATCTATCTCTTATGAAAAAATCTTCAATTTCTTGCCAGGTATGTCCGGTGTTGTTACCCATTAAATGAAACAGTTGTGTTTGAAGCCGTTCCTGTTCCTGAGTTGCAATCCGCACATCTTCTGTATAACCTTTAGCTCCTCCTCCGGTAGGGTGCATATGAATAGTTGCATGAGGAAGTGCAAACCGGCTGCCTTTCTCTCCTGCACTTAATAAGAATGTTCCCATACTACCTGTAAATCCAATCGAATAAGTCGATACAGGAGATGAAAGCATTTTCATTGTATCGTAAATGGCTAAACCGGCATAAACTTCCCCTCCCGGACTTTGTATATATAAACTGATAGGACGCTTTTGGTCAACGCTATTCAGGTATAATAGTTGAGCAACTACTATTCTTGCAACAGGTTCATTTATTGGCCCGCCAAGAAAGACAATTCGTTCTTTAAGTAAAAGGCTATAAATATCATAGGCCCGTTCACCACTGCCTGAATTATCGATTACCATTGGTATTACATTTGCCTGTATCATACTTATCGTTTAAATAATTGATTTATACTTAGCCGGAAGTTTATTTTATCGGGGTTGTTGAATATTTGCTGATGTAAAGTTTCCAGTTCTTCTTTTAATCTCTCCCGGTGATACATTTTGATCAAGCGGAGTGTTTTTTTCTGAAAATAGAAATCTCTCTTTAAAACCGGGTCTATAATAAGCTTTGATTCGAATAGAAACCGGTCTGCAGGAGAAAGCCTTCCGTTAAGATATTTTTCAATTAGTCTTGTGTTATTCTGTGAAGTGTTCATAAGTCAAAGATTTTTCTTTTACTGTATTTCTAACTTTTTCAAGACACTTATACTTCTGTGCGCTCACTGAATGTTCGTTTGAATAGCCCAGATTAACTGCAATCTCTTTTATTGGTAATTGTTGGAAATAGAAAGCACGAAGCAAATCCAAGCACCTTTTTCCTGCGATCTTCAAAAAATTGAGTAATCGCTTATTGTTTGTTGTTGGAAAGTAATCGTCTGGTATTACGATTTCGTTTTCGATGCTGTTTAACGAAATACGATGGCTATCCTTTTGGCTTTTTCTAATCCATAGGTGTTTTGAAATACCTAAGATATACGCTTTGTCAGATTTAATGACACCTACAAGATTTTGAGAATCTCTTTCCATAAAAATCACCAGTGCATCATGAAAGATGTCTTTCGCATCATCAAAAGAACCTCCTGTAGAACTAACAAGTCTGGCCACCGCCGGAAAAACCTGCTCATATATTTCTTCCATCTCGTAATTCCCGGATGTTAATATTTCAATATCGGCTATTTCTTCTAATGTTTCCATAGAATGTTTCTTTTATAGATAAGTGCTTTTTAGGGTCAAAATATCACCCGGAAATTCAAAAAAAATTAATAACGCAATTTTTATGTGGCTTTCCCCATAAACTTGCTTATCCGGCTTTATAATTTATTCAGATAATTTCTTTTATTCTGATATTGCAATAAATACGCGCGTTTTGTTTTATCATTCAAAAAAGAACGATGAGTTAACTCTTCAACCATAGGTTGTTTTTGCAAATATGGGGCAAGGATTTTATCTCTCCGCTTTTCATTTATTCCGAATCTTCTTGCCAGTTCCTGAAAATCGTGCAATCCTGGATGATTGCTTTTTTTCATTTCCTCTGACTTGAAGCCATCGCTGAATAATCCTCCATCCAAAGCAAAGTCTGAATCATCTACGTGGATTCTTGTATTAAGCAGGTCATAGGCCGGACTTAACACATAATCTCCGCTAGGCGTTTCTAAGAGAGAAAAGTTTTTCAGGTGCGCATCTCCGTTTGAAAAAAGGAAGTTAAAAATAATTAACGAATACAATTTCTCTATTTCCACCCGCCAGGCCGGAGCATATTTCTTCAGCAGTTCCCCCTGAGCCTCATAGCTGTAATCGTACTTGAAATTATGCCCTGCATTTTCTTCCGTTTTTCCGGCAAGCGTTGCAAAATCCTCCTTGCCCCATTTCGAACCATTTTCTTTTACATCGAACCGTTTGGTGATGTAAGCAGGTTCTCCATTACTGAAAAAAATCAGCGCATTTTCTGCAGTTTGTAAACCGTACACCTGCCGTGCAACTTGCATAGTCAGATGTTCGTTTGCCGGAACCTGGTCAACACTTCTCACATCCCTGGGGATAGGTTTTAATATGTAAGTTCCATGTTCGCCTTCTTCGGTCAGACGTAATTTATTTTTGTCAAGCAGAAGCGATAGTTTTTCCTGAACGCCGGATATGGAAATCCGTTTCCGGTTTTCGATAAATTTTTCTGCATCCTCTTCATTACTTTGCGAAGGTGCATACGGCAATGTATGGCTCACTTTTCGCCCTTTAAAAACCCGTCTTAAGCATGTAGTACTGTAGGTATCGAATCCTTCCGTTAATGTCCCCGGACAGTATTTTATTTCTGGTAAGCTCATTCTTTAATTTCTGAAATGGTTATTGCTCCAATGGTATCGGTTTTTGCTGTCGCCAGCAGCAAACCCAAATAGTCTTTTTCGTCAATCTTTAAATGTCGGGTTTGTAACTGCCTGTTCACGCCTTCCGACAGCATATTAAAGAAGAAGGGGAATAAATATTCAGACTTGTAAACCTGCTGGGTTTTCGGCATGGTAAGGCTAATCGGTGGGAGCTCTCCGTTAGCAAACCAGTTGTCATCGTACTTGAATTCATAGTCGTTGGTTGAATATTGGGAGAGTACTCCAACCAATTCACCGTTTCTATATACATTTGCTTTTCGCATTGGCTACAGCTTTGGTTGTTTTACTTCCAATTTTAATTCCATCCCCAGAATATCAGCAATTTTATTCAATATCTCAACGGTTGGATTCGCCTGTCCACGTTCAATTTTGTATAGCGTATTTATGCTGATATCCGCCATATCCGCCAGGTCTGGCTGGGTAATCCGAAGTACCTTTCTCCGCTCCTTTATTTGCACTCCTATTTCTGAAGTTGTCATTATAATGTGATTTTGTGGTAAAATTAATTGTTCCGACAGATAAAAACAAGTTAAATGATGTTATAATGTGATTTTATGGTGAATTTATGAGATGCTTTCAATGTGATTCTTAGAAATCACATTATAATGTGGAGCATTGTTTTTTAATAGGAGAAAATTAATTAAAAATTGTTCCTCAAACGCCACCCCCATCCCCTCAACGCCAAACACTGCCACCTGTCCTGCATCAAGTGCAAACGCTGATACATTAGCTTTTAAATCATTAAAAGAAATGTATCATGAAACACAAAAACGACCAACCTTAAAGGTGCTATAATTTATTTCCGGGGATTGGACAATCTCATTGCCACTGCCCGAAGTAATAAGATCGCTATTTGTTTGAAATTTCAGAATTTTTCGTAGTTAAATCGTGATTATGGGATAAAGAAGCCAAAGTGGTGATGAATACTGTTGGAAATATTTTTAGCGGTCAGGTGGTTGGCGAAACGGCCAAGACTTTATCAGAACGTTTTGGGAAAGTCCTTCAAAAACGGCAGTCGATGACCATAAACCGGCAAGACTAGTCTACTTCGATAAACACACAAATGGATACATTAATTCCTGCTTCAAAAATTAGCAATCTTACACAGGGTGTTTTTGTCGGGGCTGTTTCTGACAATTTTGAAGAACGTATCGAGCAAAAGATTTTCCATGCAGAAATTGTAGTTGACAATGAAAGAGTAGCGAAGGAAACTGCCGCTTATCAACCCATTCCAGTAATTACAAGTTTTACCGATGAGGATGGCAAAAACCATTTGCAGGATCAGATTGAATACAACTATCGGCGGATAAAAGATGAAGTGCTACAAATTATTGTGGATGAGATGGAGCAGATTAATCCAAAAATGATACATAGTAAAGAACCTTTTCGATTAAGATAGTATGGTTTATAATAACTTAAAACCAAATCCCAACAAATAAATCTGTTCTTGAAGCATTTAAATTATTAGAACCTCTATTGATTGATCGGACAAATTCCATCCCGCCATAAATAAATGAATTACTTCTTATTTGAGCGGTAAGATTAATAAAATGCGGGTCAGGATAGTTTTTGTTTGCTGTCATGTCGGGGAAATCCCTTATTTTCTTGGTGAATGCATAGGATCCCTCCAGGTGCAAAACTGCTCTGTTTGCCATGTTAACATCAACCATTGCTGCAGGTCCTAGTGCACCATACCAGCCAGCCGGTTCATGTGCATTCTCAAAATTATTCTGGCTTTTTTTATATGGTTCATATCCAAAAAGATAGTCGCCCCAGTGCAAACCAGCAGCAAAGCTTAAATTGTCGGTGTAAACTATGTTCCAGGCATGGTTATGCCACCCCAGAATAAAGTCACCAATGTAGGTTGAAGCAGTTCTTTCACCCCATTTAAAATCACCACCATTTAGTGCATCAATAATAGCCAGGGTAAAAGTTTCGAAAATAAATGCGAAGCGATGGCTTGTATTATAGCCGCCTACATCAGATTGTATTTTATCAAATTCAAGCGGTCGTATAAGTAGAGCTTTAATATCCTTTGTTGAATCGGAAGAAACTCCTGAGGTGTTAATAGCTCCATATCTTAAACTAAATTTTATTTTGGTGTCATTGTTAAAATCAAATGACGATAGTTGAGCAGAAGAGTATATAACGTAAAACTGCAATACAACTATGAAGAGTAATTTAAATTTCATTTCAATATTATTTTGAGTGTTTGACTTGATACGATGAACCTTACTTATAATGGTTTTCCTTTCTGAAAACCCATTCGTATGTGTACATGCTATAAATGAATAGGATAGTGGATTGAATTTTGGTAAAGATACCTTTTGTACAATCCACTAATTTCTCTTATTCTTTCAAAGTATTTATAGAGATTCTTTAACACCTTTTACGATGTCTTTCTGAAGATTACTAATTATTGCATTTACTTCGCTTAGGTAATCGTCAGAGTTGGCAATAATGGCATAATCAGCAGATCTGGCTAAGCCAAAAAAATCGGCAGCGCTCTGATTATCTTTTGTTTTTCCCATTTCTTTAACCCAGGCGTCTGATCCCCAAACATCCTTTTTGTATAAAATCTGGCCACCACCTTTTGCATTCGCCAATCCCACTGTAGCTTTCACTACAATTGCCGGTTTAATAGCCAGTTTTACATCTTTATAACCTTTCCCGCCATCAAAATAGGCGAAGGTGATTTTGAAATTTACATAGAGCAGATTACAGGATTCACTTTCAGCAAGCTTTTGATAAAAGTTCCCATAAACCAGTTTACTTGTTGAATAATAATTCGTATTTGTTGGTGGAAAACTAAGGTCTCTAATAACTGCCCAGGTTGGATATCCCAATATAGAACCATCAGTTAATTTCCTTTTACCCTCGTAGGAAGGATTTTCCCCGTAAGTGCCGATATAGATCTTCTTATCGCCTTTGGCAAGTTGTTTTTGCGCATACGATGAGGCAATAATCTCATCACCGTTGGTTATATTTAAACCCGCTGCAGTAAGCTCTGAAACAAGATCTTGAAATAACTTGTCCACCATTTGCTGGTAGTCTTCACGGTTTATTCCGCCTAGTTCAGCTTCCGCAAAAACTGATTTTGAGCTTCCTGATTGCAGAGCTGATGAAGTTTCAGACCCTTTCATTTCGGTAGCCTGACTAATTGTATAACCCGCAATAAAGACTTTATTCTTACTTAATAACTTCGCAGCACTACCTTTTATAGTACTACTTCTTTTGTACTCTTTATCGAAATCCACTTTGCTCCAGTCTTTTTGAGCTTTACTTTGTATGGCTAATATAATAGCCAAAAACAATAGGGTCAATTTCATGCTTTTCATAATAATTACTTTATTGTTCATATTTCTTTGATTGATTATTTCGTATTAAAAACTTACATCAGTAAAAGACCCACTTACCCGATAATCATATGCAGTGTAGTTTGCAGCTGCTTCTGCTGAAAGATTAAAACTTCCGGAAATTTTTCTCTGTTCTCTGTCGATTTTGGTAATTGTTACTGTTCCTGATCCACCTTTGTTTAATTCTGGAAAACTAAAATCCACATCACCGGGATATGAGTAAGTCGTGGTAGTGATAGATGAAGTATTCAACCCTATTTGAAAGGTTCCACCCCCGAAAACAAATCTTAATGTAATCTGTTCCTTAGGTAGTTGTGGATCATTTGAGTAGGATAAGGCAATAGCATTTGCGCAACGATCGCTTTCATTGAGGCTAATGGGAGCATTTTTATCGCAAGCAGGTACATCATCATTGTTAGGTCACAAGATTGTAAGAGTACCAAAAACAACATTAATTGAATGCTTAAAAGAAAATTTTTCATACCATATTTTTTATGCTTACAAAGTTGGGGTGATCTGCAATATGCATCAATACGCAGAGTTGCGTATTTGTTAATTTCTAATGTTTATCGAAGTTTGTATCTGAAATTATAAGGTAAACATTATGATAAAAATTGCCATTGCAGAAGATATCCCCCAATTAGCAAATGCTTTGAAAGAAAAAGTTGAATTAGCGCCTGAGATGAAAATTAAGCATATGGCAGCCAATGGAAATGAAATTATCGAATGTTTGGAAAAAGACCATAATATCGATGTACTTTTTATGGATATCAATATGCCGGGTCTCAGTGGTATTGATGCAACTGAAAGGATCACTCAGAGATGGCCTCATGTGAAGATTGTTATGAGTACTGTATTCTCTGATGAGCAAAATCTGTTTGAGGCTATTATGGCAGGTGCTACCGGATATTTATTAAAAGATGAGCCTCCTGCATCCATACATAAATCAATATATGAAGCAATTGAAGGTGGCGCTCCGATGAGTAAGGAAATTGCCAGAAAATCATTAAAACTAATAAGAACCTCTAAGCCTGAAACGCAAAAAAATATCGCAGAAGAATACAATCTTACTGCCAGAGAAGTTGAAATACTAGAGCACCTTAGCAAAGGAAATAGCTATGAAAAAATAGCAGATAATTTATATATCAGTTACGGAACCGTTCGAAAACATGTAGAGAATTGTTATCGAAAATTACGTGTTCATAATAAACTGGAGGCCATCAATAAATTAAGTCGTAATATCTAATGTTTATATGAAAACTATTTTTTATCATAATGACATTATCTTATAACAGAGCCAGCTTCCTTCATTATCATTCAAGAGTTTTGTTAACCCTTGTTTTGGTAATGTGTCGTTATTTTTCCATTGCTCAGCAGAACGAAATTGATAGCCTTAAACTGGTTGTGACGCAGCAGGAGGGGATTGACAAAATAAATTCTCTTACCGAATTGTCATGGTATTTTAAAAATATAAATATTGATAGTGCATTTCTATTTTCAAATCAGGCAATTGATGAGGCAAAAGAATTAGGCAATAAAAAAGGAATATTGTCAGCATATAATGCCTTGGCAAATGCATACGACGGAGTTGGACAGTTAGATTCTTCGGAATACTTTCATAAACAATCTCTGCAACTTGCTATCGAAATTAATGACTCATCAAATATTGCCGCAAGCTATAATAATCTGGGTATTGTTTACGACTTAAAAGGCGAAAATAAAAATTCGCTTGAAATGTACTTTCAGGCATTGTCTATCTATGAATCGTTGAGTACTGATCCCTATAGCATTGCAATGACATTGGGGAATATCGGTGTTGTATATAAAAAACAAAAGCAGTATTCAAATACCCTGGAGTTTTACCAACGTGCGCTCGACATTTATAAAAATGAACATTCGGAGTTTGGGATTATAGTCACTCAAGGTAATATTGGAGCAGTTCTAATTAGCCTTAAGCAATACAAGGAATCAATAGAAATATCCAACAAAGCGCTTGAGGGTTATAAAAATGCCGGGTATGACAGGTACATTCCTTATGTAGAACATAATTTAGCAGTTGCAAACGATAGTCTTGGTAACATCGCTATCTCCCGAAGTTTTTATGAATCGGCAATTCAAAAACACGAAACCACTCAAAATTTTAATGAGGTAGCCCTAACCGGTATAAGTTTTTGCGACTTTTTATACAGGCATAAGAATTTTGAAGAGGGAATAGGCATTGCCAATAAAGCTTTAAACAATGCAAGAGAGGCAAATTCAATCGAACTTCAAATAGATGCTTTGAAGTATCTGGCTAAGTATAACTCCGCTTTGGCCAATTATCAAATTGCCTTTGTACTTCTTGAAAAGTATGAATATAAGAAGGACAGTCTGCTGGCAGAAACGAATATGAAGCAGATACTTGAACTTCAGGCTAAATATAACGCAGGACAACAGGAAAGAAAATTATTGGATCAGACCATTGAATTGGATAAAAAGGAAAAAGCAATACAACTGCAAATTACGCTTATTGTTATTCTGTTTTTTTTCATATTGCTGATTATTTGGCGATTTAGGCTAAGGAGGCAGCAACAACAATTAATAGCACATTTAGCTATGAACCAAGAGCGGAACCGTATTGCCATGGATTTGCATGATCATGTGGGAGCTGAACTTACACTGGTGAGCTCAAAGCTCGATATACAGTCGTATAATGAAAAGAGGGAATCTGAAATTGCAAATTTGCATGTTATTTCAAACCAAATACGGAATGTTAATGTAACACTTCGTGAAACAGTTTGGTCCATTCAGAACGAAACAATTACTGTTGCTGAATTACTTGAAAGGGTCGAAGCGTATGTGCAAAATATTTTTAACGGCAATATTAAATACACGGGAAAAAGCAATTCTTCCGGGTTTGAATTATCCCCTCAAGTTGCATTAAACTTATATCGAATTTGTCAGGAAAGTTGTACAAATTGTTTTAAGCACGCCGGAGCATCTACTTTAAATCTCTCTATTACTCTAAATAAGAAACAACTTAGCCTCACAATAAAAGACAATGGTAAAGGTTTTGATCCAAACATGAAAGCTTCAGGCTATGGTTTAAATAATATGAAACAACGTGTGGCAAAAATAAATGGTACAATGGATATTGAAAGCTCATTGGGTAATGGTGTGAATATTTTAGTAGAATTGGTATTACTAGAAAGTGGTTCTAATTTAGCCATTAAGTAAAGACTTTGATTGTTTTTTGAAAATTTACTCTTTTGTTTCATCAGTAAATCCACTTCAGATCTATTTAATTTTGCTCTAACCCAACCAACTTCCAGTACGCGTTTGTTTATTTTCACCAAGCTTCTTCCTGTTGCATAATATGATTATTTTTTATTCTTTTAAAATTCAATTTGTTTAGCGATTAGCAAAAAATGAAGCAAAATGTATTAAGCGAAGAGTTATTCATTTTAAAAAAAATGGCGGAAGGAGATGAAGATGCTTTTAAATATTTCTTTGATACTTATTATGAAGACCTCTGTAATTTTGTTAATAGCTATTTACGCAATGAATTAATTTCAGAAGATATTGTTCAGGATATTTTTATTTATTTCTGGGAAAATCGACAGACATTTGGTTTGAACCACTCTGTTAAATCATATCTGTATACTGCATCAAAAAACAGGAGTTTAAATTATTTGAGAGATACAAAAAACAGAACAAAAACAATAAATAAACTGGCTTTTAAAGCAGATTTTTCGCAGAAAGAGCAATACATGGAGACGGAAGAATTAAGAAAGATTATCAGTAAATCTATTGAAAGCCTTCCTCCCAAATGTAAGAAGATATATTGTTTGAGCCGGGATAATGGGATGAGCAATAAAGAAATAGCTTCAGAGTTAGGGGTGTCTGAAAAAACAGTAGAAAACCAAATTACCATTGCTATTCATAAAATCAAGGCTTTCCTTGAGCCGTATTATAACCAGCTTTTTACTCTTTTTCTTATTTCGATCTTTTTTTAATTTTTTTTTAATCTTTTTTGGGGGGTAAGGGGGTTTTATGTGCCATAGGTTAAAAATATTGAAATTATGGACCCAAAAGTCCCTTTATATAAAATAATTAGAAATATTACTTCTCGGAATAAAGAATATTCTTCTGAGGTAAACGAATGGTTAAAAGAGGACGGAAACAGGAAAATTTATCAGGACTTAGCTGATATTTGGCAAGTAACAGGAGCAATGCCCCGGCATTTTAGTCCCGATAAAAAAGCAGCCTGGGAGAAAGTGAAGACACACATTCATAAACCAACGTTGAAGCCACATCATTATTTCCTTAAGCGGGTTACACAAATTGCCGCAGCTGTGTTAATCATTGTGCTAAGCGTATGGGCTGGCACTCAAATTAGCGATTACAATGAGGTCTCGTTTTCAGAAGTTACTGCTCCAAAAGGACAAAAAACACAGGTTTTACTTCCTGATAGTTCAATCGTAATTTTAAATGGGGGATCAAGTATCCGGTACAATAACCAGTTCAATAAGAAACGCGAAGTGCAACTAAACGGAGAAGGTTATTTCAATGTGCGTAAAGACTACTCTCATCTGTTTACAGTAAATTCAAAGGAAATAGAAGTAGTAGTATACGGAACTGAGTTTATGGTAAAGAATTATGACGATGACCAGATTATAGAGGTGGGACTGAAAAGAGGTTCTGTGGGTATTGATAAAAATCACAAAGAAATAGCGCGTTTAATCCCCGGTCAAATGGCAAGTTTTGATAAAGAAAAAAACAAGTTAAATATAAAAAATACAGATATTGATTTGCTTTCTTCCTGGATTAGAAATGAACTTGTTTTTGAAGAGCAAACTCTTCCTGAAATTGTTAAGTACCTGGAGAGATGGTATGGTGTTGAGATTAAGCTGGATCCCCGGCTTGTGGATGGAGAGCGTCTTAATTTTAAGATTAAAACAGAATCGCTCCGTGAACTTCTGGCTCTTATTAACTTTTTAAAACCAATTCATTATGAAATTGAAGGGAAGCAGGTAACGATTACTAAACAACCATAAAAAGAAACTGCCTATGAAGTAAAAAGAAACGATTCAGGAAAAAAACAAAGGTCTGCCCGCAAATGGAGCAAACCTTCTTAATTCAGTATTTATCAACTCAGTTCTGGATGATAAAGTTACCGTCATAACCTTATCATTTTATAAAGCTGACAAAATCATTACAAAATTATGAAAAAAATGGTTACTCGGGGGAGATTTCATAAAAACAGAATCTTCCCTGGAAATTTTATGTTGAAAATGAAACTTATTGGAATTCTTATTTTTATAGTGGGACTTACTGGTAGCTATGCATCGGTGTATAGCCAGAATACCAGACTTAGCCTGGATGTTCGGGATATGACTATAAAGGACATCTTTAAACAGATTGAGGAACAGTCAGAGTATACATTTATGTATAACAGCAGCAAAATAAATGTGTCTGAAAAGATAAACTTAAAAGTAAGGAACAACACGATTGATGTCATCCTCAAACAAATTTTTCCGGAAAGTGTATCTTACAGAATCATAGATAATCATGTTATCATCTTTCCCTCGGAAGAGAAAAGTGTTTCAGTTAACGAGCAGGGAATTAAAATTACCGGAAAAGTAGATGATATTTCAGGTTCTCCATTGCCCGGGGTTACTGTTGCGGTAAAAGGAACCGGGCAAGGAACCATTACAGATGTGGATGGGAATTTTGTACTTTCCAACCTTTCAGATGATGTAACTCTTGTATTCTCATTCATTGGGATGAAAACACAGGAAATCGCTGTTCACGGACAGAAAGAGATAAATGTGATTATGGAAGAGGAAAGCATTGGCTTACAGGAAGTAGTTGCTGTAGGATATGGGGTAGAGAAAAAGGTAAATTTAACAGGTGCCGTGAACCAGATCGATTCAAAACTTTTTGAAGAGCGCCCTATTACATCAGCATCAACTGCATTGCAAGGTGCGCTTCCCGGTTTAAATATCAATCCTACATCTGGAAATCCTGATGCAGATATTTCATTCAATATAAGAGGAACAACATCAATCAATGGAGGCGAGCCTCTTGTTTTGGTCGATGGAATAGAATCGAGCATAAAACTGGTTAACCCAAATGATATTGAAAGTGTAACAATTTTGAAAGATGCAGCGGCATCGTCTATATATGGAGTAAGAGCGGCATTCGGGGTGATACTGGTAAAAACAAAAACAGGAGAAGCAAATGATGAACTCAAAATAAATTATTCAGGGAATTACAGTTTATCTAAAGCGACAGTTATGCCCGATTTTGTGGATGACAGTTATACCCATGCAACTTTTGTTAACAAGGCACTTGCCCGCGAAAGTATTTCTGCAATGTATGATGATATGCAGGTTGAAGCAATTAAAGACTATGCTGAAAATCCGACCGGAAAGAAAGACTATTATATTTATAATGGTACCTACTATTATGTTGGGCATTACAATTGGCTGAATACCTTAATAAAAGATTATTCTCCCAAACAAAACCACAATGTAAGTTTTTCGGGAGGCAGTGGGAAAACTAATTTTTATTCATCCATTGGTTATACCAGGCAGGAAGGTGTTTTAAAATTGAACCCGGATATTTACAAAAGGACAAACGTTCGTCTTGCTGTAGAAAATAACAGTTTAAACTGGTTGAAATTAGGACTGAAAACAATTTATAACAGTTCTGAAATGAATGAACCACACACCTATAAAGATGATATCTACCACGCCATTGTTTTTTCCAGTCCGCTAAAAGGTGGTCAGTGGCAGGGAGATGAAGAGTATCCGGAGTACGATAAATATATAGGTTCCTATTTTGAAGATCAATCCCCGGAAGGATATTTAAAGTATGGAGGGAGAAATATCGATAAAATGTCTGAAATCATACTTTCCCCAAGTGCCGATTTTCAATTTACAAAAAACTGGACAGCTCATGCTGATTTTAGTTATACCAAAACAGCATATAAAAATACTGCCCATGCAAAACGGATAGATTATTTTATTTCCAAGCAATTTGTTGAGACGGAGGGAAATACAGCCAATAATAACTATTCTGTTTCCGATGGGGAAAAAGATTATCAGTCGCTCAACCTCTATACAAACTACTCGGCAAGTTTAAAGGATGTGCATCACATTAAAGCTACTGTAGGTTTTAATCAGGAACTTACTAAATACAAGAAATATTCAGCTACTCGTTATGACTTGATCTCACAGGAAATTCCATCGTTAAGTTTAGGTACAGGAGAGCAGCTTGTTAAAAGTACCGGTTATGAGTGGGCTCTAAGAGGCGGATTTTTTAGGGTGAATTATGACTATGACAACCGTTATCTATTCGAAGTTAATGGCAGATACGACGGAACATCCCGCTTCCCTTCCGACGACCGTTTTGTTTTCCTTCCCTCCTTTTCTGTGGGCTGGAGATTAACGGAAGAAAGATTTATGGAATCAACCAGAAATTTGTTTGACAACATAAAACTACGTGCTTCATATGGTCGGTTAGGAAATCAGTTATTAAGTTCAAGGAGTTGGAATGGAAATGTAAAATACTATCCATACATTTCGTTTCTTTCCAACAAGTTAACGTCTAATTATATTTCAGGTTCCACAACTTCTATAATGGTTAATCCTTCTGCATTAACACCTTCTTCTCTTACCTGGGAGAAGAGTACAACAATAAATGGTGGATTAGATGTTAGTATGTTGTCGTTTCGTCTCGACTTTTCATTGGATGTTTATAAACGAATTACATCAGATATGCTTATTTCTTCTGAGTATCCGGAGTTACTTGGTGCTTCTGCTCCTGTGAAAAATTCAGGGGAACTGGAAACCAAAGGATATGAATTATCAATAACCTGGAAAGATAAAATTAACAACGACTTTTCTTACTCTGTTGGCTTTAACCTGTATGATGCAACATCCAAAATTACTAAGTATGACGGGCCCGATGCAACCGTAGAAGGTTATTACGAAGGAAAGAGAATTGGTGAAATTTGGGGGTACGAAACGGATGGTTTCTTTGAAGATGCAACAGATGTAGCCAGCAGTCCTTCCCAAAGTTTTATAAGCTCTTCAACCTGGACGGCAGGGGACATAAAATATAAGGATCTTGATGACTCGGGTGCCATTAATACAGGTGCCAATACGAAAGAAAATCCTGGAGACAGGAGGGTTATCGGGAATACTACTCCACGGTACAATTATGGAATTAATATGAGCGCAAACTATAAAAATGTTTTTCTTTCCTTATTTTTTCAGGGAGTTGGAAAGCGCGAGTTTTATCCTGATGCTCAAGCATTTTGGCCTGTAGCTACGCAGTATTATAATACTCAAAAATGGTTTGTAACCGATTCCTGGAGCGAAAATAATACCGATGCTTATTTCCCAATTCCGCGGGCCAGAAGTACGAAAAATCAGGAAGTACAAACCCGTTACCTGCAGGATGCCTCTTATCTTCGCCTAAAAAATCTTACCATTGGATATAATCTTCCCAAAACACTTATAAATAAAGTCCGAATTAGCAATGCAAAAATTTATCTGAGTGGTGAGAATATTTGGGAAAAATCACATATAAAAGGACCTTATGATCCAGAAGGAATCGCCAACGGTGGAAAAATGTATTACCCTTTTCAGCGGGTTTATTCTTTTGGAGTTGATTTGACATTTTAATGGAGAATAAATAATGTAGAGTAAAATAGTTTTTCATTTACTCTGAAATTGGATTACTAATTAACAGTAAAATATAATTACATGAAACGAAAAATAAATATCATTATATGGTCGGTTATTTCTGTTGGCCTCCTCTTTACAGGGTGTAACGATGATTTTTTGAATAGAGAACCTACCGAAGACCTCACAAATAATAACTATTGGCAAACGCCAACAGATCTTCAGGTATACAATAATGGGATATATGACGATGCGGGAGATAATTCTACCAACGTATTCTTGGTTGGTCATTCAAACGGAGGGTGGAATTCTTCATATATAAGCACTTACGGACAAGAGTCTCAGACTGACAATGCAGCTTCTCTGGCCTCTTCTCATTCTGGTTATGTTAAAGTAGCTGCCGGACTGGAAGATATTCCGAGTAATTCAACCCGTGGTGGATGGAAATGGGAATTTCTTCGCAGGTGCAATGTTTTTTTCGAAAATTATGAGAAAGCAGAAGGAGATGAGGATCTGATTAATAATTATGCGGGGGAAGTATATTTCTTCAGGGCTTGGTTTTATTTCGACAAGGTCCAGCATTTTGGAGATGTGCCGTTAGTTACCAAAGCTTTAACAGAAGAATCGGAAGAATTATATGGTGAACGCACCGCTCGCAGCGAAGTAATGGCTCAGGTATTATCTGATATTAATAATGCCATAGACCTTTTGCCTGAAAGCTGGGATTTGGATGACCGGGTGAATAAATACGTTGCTTATGCATTAAAATCCAGAATCTGTCTTTTTGAGGGAACTTATATAAAATACCATAACCTTGACGGAGATTATGAAAGCTGGTTGTCGGAGGCAGAAAAAGCTGCATCTGAAGTAATTACTTCAGGCGCTTATTCAATTTACAATACAGGAAACCCGGAATCTGATTACCGGACACTATTTACTTCTGCCGACCTGCATGACAATCCGGAGATTCTTCTTGCAAGGATATATGCATCTCCGGGGCTGGCTCACAGAGTAAGTGGATATATTGCATCACAAACATACGGGCCTACAAAAAGTTTTATTGATGATTTTCTTTGTATTGATGAAGATGGGGTAGCACGTCCGGTCGCTTTAAGTACTTCTTATAGCGATGATAGGTATGAAGATGTGTTTAAAAACAGGGATCCGCACTTGAAGCAAACCATCCTGGACCCGGAAGAAGAGTCTGATATACTGGATACTGAGAATGGGTATCCAAACCTCACTGGAATGGGAGGAAACTGGCAAAGTCCTACCGGATATCACTTTATCAAGTTTTATGAACACAAAGACTGGTTAAGAGGGTATGGAAAAGAAATAAATGATTATCCTCTGTTTCGTTATGCTGAAGTACTTCTTAATTATGCAGAAGCAAAAGCTGAGCTTGGCAAAATTACACAGGATGATTTGGATTTAAGTATTAATAAATTGCGCAACAGGGCTGGAATGCCTGATTTAAATTTGAATCCTCTTATGGACCCAAAATATGAAGATGAAGGATTGTCTTCTTTATTGATTGAAATTAGAAGAGAAAGAAGAATTGAGCTTTCATTTGAACAATTTCGTTATCAGGATTTGATGCGTTGGAAAAAAGGAAGTTACCTTGCAGCTCGTGTTTTGGGTATGCGGCTTGAAGACGAGGATCGTACTTCCGGGCAGCAGTTTGAGAATACTACTGTTACAACAGTTGAAGTAGACGGGAAGAAATATGTTGATGTTTATGCCGGAACTGATTATTCGGCAGGTACCAGAACTTTTGATGAAAATAAAAACTATCTACATCCTATTCCTGTAAATGTTTTAGCAAAAAATTCTAATCTGGAGCAAACTCCCGGTTGGTAGTTTTAATATATAATCAGTTATCCGAAAACAATTATTTTCGGATAACTGATTTTTTTGTATTCATACCATAAATCTAACATAATATTCAACTAAACTATTTGGTACGAAAAGTTTGAAAATGATTATTGGAGTAATAGATTTTGGACTTTTGATGAATTAACTTGTCCCTTTTTTATAGATTAGAGCAAGAGATAAACAAGATTGAAAATTGATAAAATGAATAAGATAACATTTATTATTGCATTGTTTTTAGTTTTAGAGATCAAGGCTGTTTTTTGTGCCGGACAAACAAGCATTATTCCAGAGCCTTTGTTTTCTAAAAAAGAATCAGGGAGAAACATTGAGGTAAAAACAATATTTCTTGAAGCTTCGCCAGCTTTCGATAAAGTAGGAAAATACATCAAAAATGAACTGGAAACACAGCATCATATTCCGGTAACAACTCAAAAAACAACAGCAAAAAGTGTAAGATTAAATCTTGTTTTTTCTTCGGATATTGAGAATGCTGAAGGATATGAATTATCTGTAAAAAAAAGGGAAATTAATATTACAGCTTCCTCCGAAAATGGTATTTTCTACGGATTTCAGAGTTTGCGACAATTATTAACACCGGTCTTTTCGAATACAGGAACATATAGTTTGGTGCCTTGTGTGATAAAAGATGAACCCAGATATGGTTGGCGAGGGTTTATGCTGGATGAATCGAGGCATTTTTTTGGGAAAAAGAAAGTAAAACAAATTCTTGATCTCATGGCGCTAAATAAACTCAATACATTTCACTGGCATCTTACCGATGAGCCGGGGTGGAGGATCGAAATTAAGGCTTATCCTGAACTTACCCGTACCGGAGCTATCGGAAACTATACGAATCCGGAAGCTACCCCCGCATTCTATACCCAGAAAGATATTGAAGATATCGTTCATTATGCAGCAGAGCGATTTATTCAGGTTGTTCCTGAAATTGATATGCCGGGTCATGCTTCGGCGGCCGTTCGCTCTTATCCTTATCTTTCCGGGGGAGGTACAAAAGAACACCCCGATTTTACCTTTAATCCTGGGAAAGAAGAAGTTTACCAATTTCTTACCAATGTTTTAGACGAAGTATCTTCATTATTCCCTGCTCCGTATATACATATTGGGGGAGATGAAGTACATTTTGGGAATCAAAAATGGAGTGCAGACCCGGCCATTCTTCAGCTAATGGAAAAGCACGATTTAAAAAATACCCGGGAAGTAGAACACTATTTCATTAAGCGAATGAACGATACGATTCAGTATTTCGATAAGAGGATGATTGGTTGGGATGAAATTGTTGAATCGGGAGTAAGGCCCAAATCCTCTGTTGTTATGTGGTGGAGACATGACAAACCACAAGTATTGGAGGAGGCTCTCGAAAAAGGGTATCCTGTAATTTTGTGTCCGCGTATTCCACTTTACTTTGATTTTGTTCAGCAGGAAAGCGACACGAATGGGCGAAAATGGGGTGGGCGTTATTGTAGCTCCGACAGTGTGTATGTTTTCCCGGATAACTTACCTGTTGATGTAAATCAAAAGGATATCCTGGGGATACAGGCGAACCTATGGAGTGAACGTTTTGCCTCTTTAGAAGCAGTTGATTATATGATTTGGCCACGTTTATCTGCCCTTGCGGAAGCTGCATGGAGTGCATCTTCAAAGAAAGATTTTGATCACTTTTTGGGAAAAATGAAAAATATGTATCAAATTTATGATCAGTATAATGTATATTATTTTGATTTATTCTCACCTCTTTATCATCCGGAACCAAAGGTTCTTCAAAAACATTAAACTATGAGAAATAAACTTTTTCTTTTCGTTGGCTTGATATGTATTGCTCTTGCAGGATGCACAAAATCTACTCCGGTAAAGGAACACAGTGAACCCAATATTATCTTGATTTACCTTGACGATATGGGCTACGGTGATCTCTCTTTAACCGGAGCAATTGATTACACTACTCCGAATTTGGATAAAATGGCCAGTCAGGGAATTTTCTTTTCAAGATATTACGCTCCTCAGGCTGTGTGTACTGCTTCACGAGCCGGTATTCTTACCGGATGCTATCCAAACCGTATCGGACTTAGCGGAGCTATTGATCATTCTTCAAAAATAGGGATTAGCAGTAACGAAGAAACGATTGCTAATGTTTTAAAGAAAAAAGGATATTCCACTGCTGCTTTTGGGAAGTGGCATTTGGGCTGGCAAAAACAGTTTCTTCCTGTAAATCATGGGTTTGATGAGTTTTTAGGAATTCCTTATTCGCATGATATGTATCCTGGGCACCCAACGCATAAAAATTATTATCCGCCGCTACCACTTATTAAAGGAGACAGTGTGATTACTACTTCACCCGACTTTTCAGAATTTACCACCTTATTTACTGAAAAAACAGTTGAATTTATAGAGAAACACAAGTCGGATCCATTTTTTATTTATCTGGCCCATCCGCTGCCTCACGTCCCGCTTGCTGTTTCAGATAAATTTAAAGGAAAATCAAAACAGGGTTTATATGGCGACGTTATGATGGAGATTGACTGGAGCGTAGGACAGATTCTGACGACCCTTGAAAAACTGAATTTGGAAGAAAATACGCTTGTTATTTTTGCTTCGGATAATGGTCCGTGGATTAATTACGGAAACCATGCAGGCAGTACAGGTGGCCTTCGCGAAGGGAAGGGAACTTCTTTTGAGGGAGGACAACGGGTTCCCTGCCTGATGTACTGGAAAAATCATACTCCTGCCGGCACTGTGTGCAATAAACTAATATCAGGTATTGATATTTTACCTACTCTGGCTAGTATTTCCGGTGCTGCATTACCTTCCAACCAAATTGATGGTGTTGATATTTCATCCCTTATAAGCGGAGATATAACTACCACACCAAGAAAATATTTTTATTATTACTACCAGAAAAATAGCTTGGAAGCGGTAACCAATGGAAGCTGGAAACTTATTTTCCCTCATCCCGGAAGAACATATGCAGGATTTGCTCCCGGGAAAGATGGGATGCCCGGAAAAGTAAATGGATATTTTGATTTTGAGGGTGGGCTTTATGATTTAAGGCGCGATCCGGGTGAGAGGTATAATTTGGCTTCTGAAAATCCTGAAATTGTTAAAGAACTGAAAAAAATAGCAATGCAGGCCAGGGAAGATTTAGGGGATGATTTAACCGATGCTCCGGGTAAAAACAGAAGGAGTCCCGGACGTGTTTCGGAATAAAGAATGATCGTATCGTTGGTTTATTATCCTGCGGCTAATTACAAAAATTACATGGCCGTTTAAACAAAATATTTTTGGCCTTTTGAACAAAGTAACCTTGTTTGGTTCCCCGTATTTTTGTTTCATCAAAGTAATTAAAAAGTTAAAATAATGGAACAAAACAATTATCAGGGAGCGTTGCAAAAAGCATTGAATAGTGGTTTTAACGCACAATCAACAACAGACGAGGTTATTAATAGTATTAACCTTAGTGGTAAAATTGCCATTGTAACAGGTGGAAATACAGGTATTGGTTTAGAAACAACAAAAACACTGGCATTGGCAGGAGCAGTAGTTATTGTTCCTGCAAGAGATGTTGAAAAAGCCAGGCGTAATCTGCAGGAGGTTCCCAATGTTGAAATTGAGCAAATGGATTTAATGGATCCGGAGTCTATCGATGCTTTTGCAAGTAACTTTTTTAGTAGTGGCAGGCCTCTTCATTTGTTAGTTAACAATGCCGGAATTATGTGGGTGCCGCTAAGGCGGGATAGCAGGGGAGTAGAGTCGCAGTTGGCAACAAATTATCTGTCGCTTTTTCAACTTACTTCAAAACTTTGGCTTTCGCTGAAAAAAGCCGGAGGTGCCAGGGTTGTTAATGTTTCTTCCCAGGGACACCAATTTTCTTCTTTTAATTTTGACGACCCAAATTTCGTGCAGCGGGAGTACGAAACTCTTGCAGCCTACGGACAGTCAAAAACCGCCGTTAACCTTTTTTCGCTTGAATTAGATAATCGTGCAAAAGCTTTTGGTGTAAGGGGGTATTCTTTGCATCCGGGGTCTATACATGGTACCGAACTGGCACGCGAGGCTTCTTTGGAATTATTCCAGCAAATGGGATTTTATGATGAAGAAGGAAACATTAAACCGGAAGTTGTGGCTTCATTAAAAACAATTCCACAGGGCGCTGCAACAACTGTTTGGGCAGCAACAAGTCCCATGCTTAATAAACTTGGCGGGGTGTACTGCGAAGACGTAAATATTGCAGAAATAAATAATGGGCAAACCTTTTCCACCGGAGTTAAAACATATTCACTGGATGAGGATAATGCTAAAAAATTATGGGTATTAAGCGAGAAAATCACTGGAATTAAATTTGATATCCGGTAACTTTAAGCTGTATGCAAATAGCCGGAGTCAAGTCAATCTTCAAATATCGGGTAATAATGTTGGCTGTTTCTACTACGCTCAACTTGACCAGTGAAGTCAGGCTGAGCGTTGTCGAAGCCTTAACCGTTATTTTACTCTTGACTTGACACTGGGAGTCGGCCGTTAATTATTACTATTTTTGTTTAACAATTTCACAAAGCATTGAAATGGAGTATAGTGCAAAATACATTACTGAAGATATAAAGCTGTCCTCCTATGAGGATAACTTTTTTAAGTCGGATATTATGTTCGACCATCATATGTTAATCTGGTTTATTTCGGGTGAAACAAAAATTGTCCAGACCGATGCTACTTATTTTTTTAAAACAGGAGATATATTTTTAATTCCAAGAAATCAGCTGGCCACAATTATTAACTATCCCAGGCACGGACAACCGCATAAAACCGTTGTAATGCATCTTACAGAAGCCCTGTTAAGGGAATTTTATTCAAAAATGGATATAAAAACAAAACCATTAGCTTCGCCTGCAATATTGTGTTATAACAATCATCCCTTGCTGCAAAGTTGCCTTTCATCTTTGGTTCCATATTTTGAGATGAGTGATATCCCGGAAGAAATAGCTTTTTTAAAAATAACCGAGGCAATTACAATACTTAGAAGTATCGATAAAAAAATCGATACTATTTTGGTGAATTTCGAAGAACCAGGCAAGGTTGATATCGTTAGTTTTATGGAGAAGAATTTTATTTTTAATCTTCCCCTGGAAAAGTTTGGTTATCTCACCGGCCGAAGTTTAACAACGTTTAAAAGGGATTTTAAAAAAGCTTTTAGTATAACGCCACAACGGTGGCTTACACAAAAACGACTGGAACTGGCGCATTATCGTTTAACACAAAGTGAATCGAAACCCATAGATGTGTGCTATGAAGTAGGCTTTGAAAATCTGTCGCATTTTTCTTTTGCATTTAAGAAACAGTTTGGTTATTCTCCCTCACATTTGCTGAAATAATTTGAATAGTTAAATTGATTTTACAAGAAATAATATCCCGTAAAAATTAAATATTCATTCCTCTGAAAATCTGTCAATCTATTTATCGAATCTATCGTAATTGTGCACTGTTGGCAGAATAGGGTAGATTTATGTCTGTTAGTTATTTTACCGTTCATATTCTGAATCATATTTATTGAGATATTATTAATTAAAACCCTGCAAACTTGTGGTTTGTAGTTTAAATTTTAAATCTATTTTTTAGATCTTCTAAATCTTTCCATACAATACGCATATCTCCATGTTTTTCTAATACCCAATTTTAGCGCAGATGTAAACATAGCCAACAAACAAAGTAGGCTGCATAATATTCATTGCATTTCCATTGCCACTGTTGCCAATGGTGCCGGTTACTGTGGTTGCGTCAACAGTACCTCCTACGGTTTCTGAACTGATATTACCTCCGGCTGTTTGGTTGTTGGTTGTTCCACTTACTGTTGAGATACTGCTTGTTTTTGAGTTTGACCCTCCGGAATCAGTTGTTCCGTATACAGTTACTTTGGTATTGTTTACATCTAAACCACTTACTGTTACAGAATGAGAATGATTGCTATTTGAGTTCGTCCATTCTTCTCTGTAATTGTCAATCCTCACACCGTCAGAGTTATACATTACAACGTCATCTGTATCATCACTGTCTCCGCTTCCTACTCCTGAAGCAGTATAAGCCCTTTGAGGAAGAGCATGTGCATGCGATCCATCAGAACTGGTCGTAAATGTTTTTGATGCGATACTGTGGTCATGACCTGTGCCGGATTCTGAGCCAGAGAAATTGTGCGTATGGCTTACATCAGTAGTGTGGGTATGCCCGTTTGATGTAAAAGCATGATTGTGAGGGGTGCCCGTAAATGTGTGACTGTGAGAATTTCCTGTAAAGCCATGAGAATGGGCTCCCCCCGTAAAACTATGGTCGTGTTGTGGCATTTCGTTTACCGTCATTTGATGGGTTTCCTCTCCTGTTTTGTCAAATATGGTGCGAGAAGAGGTTGTTGAGGTTGAAGAACCAGCTGCACCTAAAACGTGGCCTGCTGCATTGGGGAGCGTATTTGTTCCCAATAGTGCAAAAAGTGAAGGATAGGTGCTGGTACTAAAGGTTTGCCCGTCTAATCTGAGCCAGGTAATACCGTCTTTCGTATAAGCGGGGGTATTCCTAACGGAATACTTTATGTCGCCCACATCAATACCTACTGATGCCGCCGGAGAGGCCCAGGTAAGTGTTCCACTTCCATCTGTTTTTAAAATATCGCCATTATTTCCATCCGTATTGGGAAGTGTATATGCCCCTACTGTTACAGTTCCGTCAACTTCTACATTTCCCTCCACATAGGCATCTTCACCATCTTGTGTATTGGTTGGCATACCATTTCCTATTTTAAGATTTCCGGTAGTATTTATGTTTTGGGAGCCAAAGTTGGGAGATATTTTTGTTCCGGCAATGGCCGCTGAGTTGTTAACATCGCTATTCACAATTACTCCGCTGCTAATGGCTGTTGTTCCGGAACTACTCAAACTTATATCGCCGCTTACTGCCTGGCTGGCTACCGATGTTCCATTTCCAATGAGAATCTGACCAGTGGTTTTCGCAACAAGCGGACCAGCAACATTCGAGGAGTTCCCTACATAAATGCTCCCTTCAGCCAGTGTTGAACCTGCAAAAATAGTTTGGTTATTCCAGATGGGGTTTCCACTGGCGTCGGTAACCATTACTTTATTGGCATCGCTGCCGCCACTGGTGCCAATTTTGGCTACCGTAACTGCATTGTCAGCTATTTTTACTGTAGAAACAGCATTGCTTGCCAGCTCAGCCGTATTTATCGAATTATCCTGCATCATTGCATTGGTAATCTGGTTACTATTGATTGAGCTAAGGCCATTCGAGTTTATAGCAATGGCTCCAGTTACCGGTTGACTGGCAACGGTTGTTCCGTTTCCAATAATAAGATTCCCGTTTCCACTAACATCAAGCGCACCTGCAAGTCCCGAAGAATTTCCTACAAGAATATTTCCCTCTGCAATGTTTGCTGTGGCAAAGCTGCTTTTATTTTCCCAGTAAGGATTTCCGTTGGTATCGGTAGTCAGTATTTTGTTATTATTGCTCGAACTGGAATATATCTTAGATAAAGTAACTGCATTGTCGGCCAGGTCAGTCGATGTAATGGTTGCATTCTGTATTTTGGCTGATGTGATGGTATTGTCGTTAATTGTCATGTTTCCGGCATTCGTTAGCGCTATATCTCCGGTGACAGACTGACTGGTAACGGTAGAACCATTTCCAATAAGGAGCTTTCCATCACCTTTAGCATCAATGTTGGTGGCTACACCAACATCATTCCCTATATAGAGATTGCCTTTCGGAAGACTTGACGAAGTAAAATTAGAGCGATTTTCCCACTGCGGGTTTCCGGAAGCATCGGTTGAAAGCAGTTTGTTTGCATCGGTAGCTCCGGCAGTTCCAATTTTAGCAGTAGTAACAGCATCGTTTGCAATGTCGGCAGTGGCAATGGTTGCATCCAGTATTTTAGCTGATGTAACGGCACTATTAACTATTTCATTGGTATTGATGGCGTTGTCCGCCATTTTTGCATTGGTAATTTTATCGGAGCCAATGGTTGTAGTTCCATTGTTTGCTATTGTGATATCTCCTGAAACTGTCTGACTGGCCAGTGTTGTTCCATTTCCGATAAGGATTTTTGCATCTCCTTTTGCATCTAGAGCTGTAGCCGTATTGGAAGCATTCCCGAGATAAATATTTCCCTGATTAAGTGTTGACGAAGTAAAATTCGTACGGTTTTCCCACTGCGGATTTCCGGAAACATCGGTTGAAAGCAGTTTGTTTGCATCGGTAGCTCCTGCGGTTCCAATTTTGGCAGTAGTAATTGCATCGTTTGCAATGTCGGTAGTGGCAATGGTTGCATCCATAATTTTGGCAGATGTAACGGCACTGTTAACTATTTCACTTGTGTTTATGGCGTTATCCGCCATTTTTGAATTGGTAATTTTGTCAGTACCAATAGTTGTTGTTCCATTGTTTGTTATTGTAATATCTCCCGAAACTGTCTGACTTGCCAGTGTAGTTCCGTTTCCGATAAGTATTTTAGCATCTCCTTTTGCATCTAGAGCCACAGCGGTGTTGGAAGCATTCCCGAGATAAATATTTCCCTGGTTAAGGGTAGAAGAAGTAAAATTGGAACGGTTTTCCCATTGCGGATTTCCCGAAACATCGGTTGAAAGCAGTTTATTTGCATCGGTAGCTCCGCCAGTTCCAATTTTAGCGGTAGTAACAGCATCGTCCATAATTTCATTTGTATTAATGGCATCATCCTGCATCATTGTATTTGAAATTTTGTCTGTACCAATAGCTGTTGTTCCATCGTTTGCTATTGAGATATCTCCTGAAACTGTCTGACTGGCCAATGTAGTTCCATTCCCAATAAGGATTTTAGCATCTCCTTTTGCATCCATGGCCTCGGCAGCATTGGAGTCGTTGCCTACAAAAATGCTTCCTTTGGCAAGGGCAGGAGTGGTAAAAACAGAGCGATCCTCCCATTGCGGATTTCCCGAAACATCGGTAGAGAGTACTTTATTTGCATCTGTAGCTCCGGCAGTTCCAATTTTAGCTGTAGTAACAGCATCATCTAAAATTTCGATGGTCCCAACTGAATTGTCGGTCAGCATTGCGTTGGTGATTTTATCTGTACCAATGGTTGTTGTTCCGTCGTTTGCAAGGGTTATGTCACCAGAAATTGCCTGACTGGCAAGTGTAGTTCCATTTCCGATGAGGACTTTAGCATCTCCTTTTGCATCCATGGCCTCGGCAGCATTGGAGTCGTTGCCTACAAAAATGCTTCCTTTGGTAAGGGCAGGAGTGGTAAAAACAGAGCGATCCTCCCATTGCGGATTTCCCGAAACATCGGTAGAGAGTACTTTATTTGCATCTGTAGCTCCGGCAGTTCCAATTTTAGCTGTAGTAACAGCATCATCTAAAATTTCGATGGTACCAACTGAATTGTCGGTCAGCATTGCGTTGGTGATTTTATCTGTACCAATGGTTGTTGTTCCGTCGTTTGCAAGGGTTATGTCACCAGAAATTGCCTGACTGGCAAGTGTAGTTCCATTTCCGATGAGAACTTTTGCATCCCCGCTTGCATCTATTCCTTCGGCCGTATTAGAGTTATTTCCCACAAAAACACTACCCATGGTTAATGAAGGAGTGGTGAAAATGGAGCGATCTTCCCATTGTACATTTCCTAAAGCATCGGTAGTTAGTATTTTATTGACTGCACCTCCGCTCCCAATTTTGCCGGTAGTAACAGCACCATTGGCTATTTTTTCATTTGTAACTGCATTCCCAGCTATTTTACTTGTTGTGATGGCATTATCCTCAACTGTTTCAGCATTGTCAACTATGTTGTTTTCATTGATGTCGTAATTTATTTTTTTCATATCTCCATCCCCCAGAGATGAAAGTTGATCATCAACATATTTTTTTGTCGCCGGCTCATAATTTGCATCCGGAATAAATTCAGTTGTATTATCCAAAGCTAAAACATTGTTGGTTTCTGCTTTTGTGTCTAATGCCGTTTGAGTAGCTGTAGAAACTGGTTTGTCGAGGTCGGTAGTGTTGTCTACATTTTCCAGGTTAATATCCGATTTTGCTAGTACAACAACACCTGTTTGTCCGTTAACACTTGTCACCTGTCCGGTTTGGGTTTCAAGTTCAACCCAGGCAGAACCGTTATAAATGTATGTTAGTGATAGATCCGTACGAACACAAACATCTCCGCTTTGTGGCGATAAATTGTTTTGTTCAGTTTCACTTGCAGCCGTATAAACAGTTCCCAGTGAAATTTGCGATGGAAGATAGTTTTTGTTTATCTTTCCAGTGGTTTCCAAGCCTACATAACCACCAGCAACATTTTTATTGGTTTGTTTTTCAACACCTGACAATTGATTGTCGACATAAATTTTTGTTGTTGCATCATAACTCTCCGTTGGTGAGGCCAGGCTTTTAATTTGTTTGTTTCCGGCTGAATTTCCGTTTGTCAGTACTTCCGAGAGAGATTGATCGTCGGAAAAGTCTGCATTTATTGGAACAGCTGTTTCCACAGTAAGCCCGTTTACTCTCTCTGCGTCATCAGCAATATCATTGGCATTTCTATCATACACAGCTTGTGTCATATCTCCCTGTCCTGCATCCTCAATGGATTGGTCAACATATTTTTTTGTTGCTGGTTCATATTCTGTATTGGGCGTGAAAGCTGTTGTGTTATTAAGTGTTAGTACATTATTTGTATTTGCTTTCAAATCTAAAGCTGATTGTGTGGCAATAGATACTGGTTTGTTTGCATCCGAAGTATTATCTACATTGAAAAGATTTACATCTGTTTTGCCCAAAACAACTACTCCTGTTTTTCCATTCACACTGCTTACCTCTCCTGTAGGTGTTTGTAGTTCAACCCAGCTGGTACCATCATAAATATATGTTTTGTAAAGATCTGTTCTGATGCAAATATCCCCACTTTGAGGAGTTGATATGGCTGCCTGTTCACCAGCATCTGCAGCGGTGTAAACAGTTCCCATGTTTATGAGTGATGGTAGGTAATTGTTATTTATCTTGCCATCGGTTTCGAGGCCAACATAACCACCCGGATTATTTTTGTTGGAAAGGCTTTCCAGTGCAGATGTTATATTATCTACATATCCTTTTGTTGTTGCATCTTCTGTATCGGTTGGTTGAGCCAGCCCTTTTATCTGTGTACTTCCCGCGTTGTTGCTGTTGGCCAGAACTTCGGAAAGATTTTGGTTATCGGTAAATACTGCACTAGTGGGAACAGCTGTTTCAACGGTAAGTCCGTTTACTTTTTCGGTATTATCAATAATATCATTTTCATCGATATCGTATATCCATTTATCCAGATAATGTATTGTTGAAATTTCATCATCAACATATTTTTTTGTAGCTGGTTCATAAGTGGCGTCAGGAGTAAACGGGGAAGTATTGTCTAAGGTTAGAACATTTTCTGACGCTGCTTTTGTATCCAATATCGCTTGTGTAGCAACTGAAACCGGCTTGTCCATATCCGACGTATTATCAGCATTCCCCAGGTTTATATCCGATTTTGTGAGAGACACAATACCTGTTTGCCCATTCACACTGGTTACTTGTCCTGTTTGAGTTTCCATTTCTACCCAGATTAAACCATCGTACACATAGGTTAACGATTGATCTGTCCGGATTAGAACATCTCCTTTTTGAGCCGTGATTTGATTTTGTTCTATTGTGTTAGCTGCAGTATAAACAGTCCCCAGTGTAATTTGTGATGGGAGGTAGTTTTTGTTTATTTTTCCATCTGTTTCCAACCCAACATATCCGCCAGCAATATTTTTATTGGTCTGCTTTTCAACGCCTGATAACTGATTGTCAATATATAGTTTGGTAGCTGGCTCGTAAGCTGCATTTGGGGTGAAAGGGGTTGTATTGTCAAGCGTTAGCACATTGATTTTATTTGCTTTTAGATCAAGAGCATCCTGGGTTTCCAAAGAGACAGGTTTACTCAGATCCGGTGTATTGTCAACATTTCCAAGCCCCAGTTCAGCTTTCCCTAATACAACAATTCCTGTTTTGCCGTTTACACTGCTTACCTCTCCTGTGGGGGTTTGTAATTCAAGCCAGGTACTGCCATTCCAAATATACGTTTTTGAAAGATCGGTACGAATACAAATATCTCCACTTGATGCTGCAATGCTACCTTGTTCTGCGCTGTTTGCTGCGGAATAAACGGTTCCCATATTGATGGCAGAAGGAAGGTAGTTTTGATTTATCTTTCCATCGGTTTCCAGGCCTACATATCCACCGGCAATGTTTTTATTTGATTGTTGTTCGGTCCCTGCCAGTTGTATCTTTTCCGCATCGGTGTAGTCATTTGAACTTAACTCTTTCCCCGAAACAACATCTACTTTTTCTCCCAGAAATGAGTCGGTTTCCGTTTTTGTATAAACGGATCCTGTATCTGCCTTTGCATCAAGTGCGGTTTTTAATTGTTTGCCTTGCTCTGCAGTAAGGGCACTATTGACCCCACCGGTTACTAAATTATTTACTAAATCCGTCTTTAACAAATCGTCTGTTTTATCTTCATCAATATTTGCAGGTTTGTTTACAAGAGTTGTGTAGTCCGGTATTACCGTAAGAACAGAAAGATCGATATCTGTGGCCAATGAATTGTTTGTTATTTTTAAAATATTCCCGTTCAATTCAAGATCCTGTATCTCATTTCTCGGGTTTACATCTTTATCTTCGGAACTAAGCTGATAACCATTATTACTAACAAAGGCATCCACTTCCTCTTCCGTTAATGTTGCTCCCATTTGTTCCTGCGATTGCCAATTAACATTTCCATTTCCGTCGGCAACCAATACTTTATTATTATCGGCACTTGTTTGGGCCGGAAGTTCAAGTTCATTGGTCGGGTCAGAATCCTCGTCATTAACCATATCGTTAATAACCGAATGAGCCTGAATGGCATATGGTACGCTTTGCAGAAGGCTTGCTCCAAGGTATTCTCCATTTACCGTTGTGCCGATATAATAGGGGCCTTGAGACCAATCAATTGCAGCAAAATCTTCAGGAGAAGTCGACCCAATAGATATGTTTATGAGGCCAAATGAGTTTGTTGTTACATTCCTGGTTTCGCTATAAACCACGAAGCCACTTTCACTTCCCTGTATTATATCCAATTGAAGAGAAACTTGCTGGTTTCTTGCAACGTTTCCTTCTTTATTCTGGATAACTGCCTGGTAGTTAAATGTAGAAGGTGTTTGTGCTGTTAGCCATGCCGGGAGCAACATTAATATTCCTAAAATGCAAATTAACTTTTTCATTTTTAGTACTTTACAATTTTTAGTGTTTGATAAATTTTTGAGTCCTTGGCAACTTTAATAAGGTAGATTCCTGAATGTAAATATTCAAGAGATATGCTCAATGCGTTTGTATTCATTGGTCTTTCCGATATTTTATTTCCGTATTCATCAAAAACCTGCAAAAGTGTTTCTTCAGGAATCTCTCCTTCCACAACAATATTTGTATAATTTCTGGTTGGGTTTGGAAATGCCTGCATATCCAGCTGAGTAGTGTCTTGTACCAGGCTAAATAGCGATGTCTGTTGCACTCCCTGTGTAACGTACTGGTTATTTCCTGTGAGGGTTTTTATTATTGCTTCTCCTATTGTAAAAGATATTTGAGTGGAGAAGCCTGTTAGGTGTCCACCGGAAGAAACAACGGCCTCCAACTGCTGGCAATATGCTGTAGGAGTGTAAAGGTAAAATAGGGAAACAATAAATAGTGTGTACGGAAATTTAGATAAATAGCTATCCCGGAACAATACACTATTCTTTGTAGTCCAAAACTTGTGTTTCTCTACCTTTTTCATACATCATTTTTTAGGGTTTGAACATTATTTAAAAAATTAAATAGTTGTTATTAGATTGAAGAGGATTCTTGTGGTTTTGCACAACTAGAGCTTACTGCAATATAGGAAGAGCTGTAATAATAGAAGTATAATTTATGGATGAATAAATGCCAAGTGGAAAAAAAGGACTTAAGCGGGAAAATAGCAATTTAAGCGGGAAAAATAAGAATTTTAATGAAATGAAAAAGTGAAAAAAATAGCATATTATGTTTGGTAGAAGACAGATTTCCTTCTAGTTATTCATATTATGATATGTATAGATGCATTTTTTTGTGATGTGATGTTGAGTATTTTACAACTGTCAGTATCATTTATATTGAAATAATTATTCGCATGGTTTCTTGTGTTCTATGCTTCCTTTTTATAAAACGATAATCAGTTTATTGTGTTATGATTATATGTTGTTTATATAAGAAAAACTAGGCTGGAATTAGGGGAGGGTAGGGGTGAAAATGTTTTTCATAAAAAAACCGTTTTGCTGTCAGCAAAACGGTTTTATATTTTTGTTAAACAGAGTTTAACTAATCTTCTTGTTTTGAGAAATCCATAGCAGCCATTCGTTTGTATGAATTGTGTCTCCATTTTGCATTTACTTCTGCTGCTGCAAATAATTCGTCGGCTTGTTCTGGGAATGATTTCTTCAGTGAAGTATAACGAACTTCTCCATTCAGGAATTCCTGGAATTTATTCCAATCCGGCTCTTTTGAATCAAGCTGGAATGGGTTCTTCCCTTCATTTTCCAGAAGTGGATTGTATCTGAAAAGTGACCAGTATCCCGACTCTACAGCTCTTTTCTCTTCTTGCTGTGTTGCTCCCATCGTTGCCCTTAATCCATGGCTAATACATGGCGCATAAGCAATGATGATGGATGGTCCAGGATAAGCTTCTGCTTCTTTTATTGCTTTAAGGTATTGAGTTTGGTTGGCTCCCATTGCTACCTGGGCAACGTAAACATAACCATAAGTCATAAGCATGGCTCCCAGGTCTTTTTTGCGAATTTTCTTACCGGAAGCGGCAAATTTAGCAACGGCACCTACCGGAGTTGATTTGGAAGATTGTCCTCCTGTATTTGAGTAAACTTCAGTATCAAGAACAAGGATATTTACATCTTCTCCACTTGCCATAACATGGTCAAGACCACCGTAACCAATATCGTAAGCCCAACCGTCTCCTCCAAAAATCCAGATAGATTTTTTAGACAGATATTGCTTCAATTTTAGTATTTCTTTCGCATATGTGCTGTTGCTGCTGGCGATAACTTCTTTTACTTTATCTGAAGCTGTTACAGATGCATCAGCATTATTTTTGTTGGCCAGCCATTCTGCAAATACTTCTTTTTCTGCATCAGAAGCCCCGTTGTTCATGGCTTCTTCCATAATAACTGCTATGCGTTCGCGTTGTGCACTTACACCTTCTGCAAACCCAAAACCATATTCCGCATTGTCTTCGAATAAAGAGTTTCCCCATGCCGGACCAAATCCTGATTCTTTGTGTTTACAATAAGGAGTTGATGGTGCTGAACCTCCAAAAATAGAAGAGCATCCGGTAGCATTGGCAATCATCATGCGTTCACCAAACAACTGAGTAATCAATTTTATATAAGGTGTTTCTCCACAACCGGCACATGCTCCTGAGAATTCAAACAGAGGCTGGGCAAATTGCGAATTTTTAACCGATTTTGTTTTATCAACTACTTTTTCTTTTAAAGAAACTTGGTCAATCATATAATCCCAGCGTTGGATTTCCGCTTGCTGTGTACCAAGTGGCTCCATTATAAGTGCTTTTTCTTTTGCCGGACAAACATCTGCACAGTTACCACAACCGGTACAATCCTGCGGAGCAACCTGAATACGGAAGTTTAAACCATCAAATATTTTAGTTGGCGTAGCAATACGAACTTCTGTTCCTGCCGGAGCCTTTTCTGTTTCTTCTTCTGTTAAAAGGAACGGGCGAATAGCTGCATGAGGACAAACATAAGCACATTGGTTACACTGTATACAGTTTTCTGCTTTCCATTCAGGAATGTTAACTGCAATACCACGTTTTTCGAATGCAGATGTTCCCAGGGGGAATGTTCCGTCTTCGTACCCGCTAAAGGTAGAAACCGGAAGGTCATCGCCTTGTTGTGCATTAATAACATCTACAACTTTTGCAATGTATTCCGGACGTTTTGATTCTTCATTGGAATCAACAACTTCAATGTCTTTCCATTCTTTTGGAACTTCAACTTTGACAACATTTTTACCACCGGCATCAACTGCGGCGTAGTTCATGTTTACAATGTGTTCTCCTTTTTTGCCATAAGATTTTACAATCGCTTTTTTCATTTCTTCTACAGCCAAATCGAATGGAATTACTCCTGTAATTTTGAAGAAGGCCGATTGCATGATGGTATTGGTACGTGTACCTAAACCAAGGTCTTCTCCTAATTTGGTTCCATTAATGATGTAGAAGTCAATTTCGTTTTCAGCCATGTATTTTTTCATATGGTCAGGAAGACGTTTTTTTGTTTCTTCCTCGTCCCATATAGAGTTTAAAAGGAATGAGCCTCCTTTTTTTAATCCTTTTAATACATCGTATAAATTAATGTATGCAGGCACATGACAGGCAACAAAATCAGGAGTGGTTACAAGGTAAGTTGATCGGATTGGTTTATCCCCGAAACGAAGGTGTGAACAGGTAAAACCACCTGATTTTTTAGAGTCGTACTGGAAATATCCCTGGCACGATTTATCTGTGGCGCTACCAATAATTTTGATTGAGTTTTTATTTGCTCCTACTGTACCGTCAGAACCTAATCCGTAAAATTTGGCTTGATAAGTACCTTTGGGAGTTATGTTAATTTCTGGTTTTTGCGGAAGTGATTTAAAAGTTACATCATCAATAATTCCGATTGTGAAATCACCTTTGGCTTCTTTCATTTCAAGGTTTTCGTAAACCGAAAGGATTTGTGAAGGAGTTGTATCTTTTGAACCTAAGCCGTAACGCCCTCCTACAATAACAGGGGCATTTTCTTTTCCGTAGAAATGTGCTTTTATATCCAAATACAATGGCTCTCCAGCTGCTCCGGGTTCTTTTGCACGGTCGAGAACTGCAATACGTTTTACTGTTTTTGGCAGTGCTTCAATAAAATATTTAGCTGAGAACGGACGGAATAAGTGAACGGCAATTAAACCTACTTTTTTCCCTTGTGCTGCCAGGTAATCAATTGTTTCCCGTATTGTTTCGGTAACAGAACCCATGGCAACAATAATGTTTTCAGCTTCCGGATCGCCATAATAGGTAAACGGACGGTATTCTCTCCCTGTCAGCTTACTTATTTCATCCATATAACCGGCAATAATATCTGGTACTGCATCATAAAATTTATTTGCAGATTCTTTTGCCTGGAAGAAAATATCCGGGTTTTGAGCAGTTCCGCGGGTTACCGGATTTTCAGGATTTAAAGAACGGTTCCTGAATTCCTGTAGTGCTTCCTGATCAATTAACGGAATAATGTCTTCCATTTCAATGGCTTCAATTTTCTGAATTTCATGAGAAGTTCTGAAACCATCAAAAAAGGAAACGAATGGTACCCTTGATTTTAAAGTTGCCAGGTGGGCTACACCCGCCAAATCCATTTCTTCCTGTACCGAACCGGCTGCCAGCATTGCGAAACCAGTTTGGCGGGCAGCATATATATCGCTGTGATCACCAAAAATAGATAGTGCATGACCGGCAATTGCACGGGCACTAACATGAAAAACAGTAGGGAGTAATTCTCCTGCAATTTTGTACATGTTAGGTATCATTAATAAAAGCCCTTGTGATGCAGTATATGTTGTTGTTAAAGCGCCTGATTGAAGTGCTCCGTGTACAGCTCCGGCTGCGCCACCTTCGCTTTGCATTTCCGCTAAACGAACAGGACGACCGAACATATTTTTCTTTCCAAATGCAGCCCATTCATCGACATATTCAGCCATAGTCGAGGAAGGTGTAATGGGGTAGATACAGGCTACCTCACTAAACATGTAACTCATATACGCTGCTGCGTAGTTTCCGTCACATGTAATAAATTTCTTTTGCTTTGTCATTTTTAAAGTCGATTTATTCTATTATTTATTATTCGTAAAAATATGATTCCTTTTTCAATATAAAAATCCGAAAAGCCATAAAGGAATTTTTCTATCTTCTCCAATTTCAATTACATCCGAAGCTGCAAAAACATCTCCGTTTGATTCAATTTTTCTTCCTCCTACAACAAAATGATATTTGCTGTTAACGCAAAAATCTCCTTTAGGCGAGCTTTTTAACGTATGTTGATATCCTACCTGATTATAAAAAAACGTATGTCGCAGATTTAGATTGTTAACATTTCCAGGGGCAATCGCATAAAGTAAATTGGTGTTATGCATATATACCATATCCGGCTTTTTCATTTGGTCTTCGTCTCCGTTTGAATATAATAAATGTATAAGCCTGGCATTTTTCAAATACTTCAGGTAATTCATAACTGTTGCCCTCGATGTTTTTACCGATGAGGCTAACTTACTAACATTGGGTGTAAAAGGGGTTTCCGATGCTACTATGTGTAATAATTGCCTTAGCTTCGGAAGGTATTTTAGTTCAATCTGGTTAATATAAGGAATATCTATTTCCAAAGCCAGATTGACATTTTTTAGTAATGTGTTCATATAGAAATTGGGCTTGTCAATAAAATAGGGGAAATACCCATTTTTCAGATAATCATTGAAATAGGCTAATGGCCTTATTTGATTGACAATTTCTTTGGCAATTTCAATATGGTTCTCAAGAATTTCTTCCAGCGAGTAAAAACGAAAATTCTGTTCCGTTTGGTGATTCAGGTATTCTCTAAACGAAAGCCCTTCCAGATGGTTTATGCTGGCAATTCCATTTAAATCCGGATTTCCTTCTGCCACGCGAAGAACAGGAGAAGAGGTAAAAATAATTTTTAGTTCGGGTATTTCAACTATACATTTTTTTAAATCGGAAGACCATTCAGGATATTTCTGAATCTGATCCAATATTAATAGTTTCCCTCCTCGCTTTGCAAATTCGTCGGCAAATGAAACAATCTTACGTCTGGTAAAATAGAAGTTATTTAGGTTTAAATATAAAACTGAATTATCATTGGGGTATTTTTCTTTTAAATAATCAAGAAGAAAAGTTGTTTTCCCTACACCGCGAAATCCTTTTATACTAATAAGCCGGTGATTCCAATTAACACTCTTCATTAACTCGCGCTTAATTGTGGGGTTTGTGCTGCTGAGAAGCAATTTATGTGTATGTTGAAAAAACTCCAATTCCTATTTAATTTTTTGTAAAAATACGCAGAATTTTATATTGATTGCAATCTGTATATAGCAAAAATATAAATTAGATGTAATTTATAACTTGTAAAAATAAAATGATTTTGAAATTTTACAATTCATTTACATTATTTCTGTCTTTTTCTTTATGATTCGTATGGCGATTTTACTCTTTTGTAGTTTGAGATAAGCTGGCAGTAGAATTTTATTTATAACCAGATAAACTGCCCCTTATACAGTAGTATAAAAAAAGCAACCGAGCCACTGCCCGGTTGCCTGTAAGCTAAAAACTTAAAATGTGACCTGGTTAATGCTTTACCAGGATTTTATGAGTCATAATTTTGTTTTGAGTTTTCATCGATATAAAATAAATTCCATCTGCCAGGTTATATACTTCCAGAGGCATAGTTTCTCCAGTGAGGAAACACTCTTTTTCGAGTACTCTGTTGCCAGCTATACTCTGAACAGCAAGCACAGCCGCCCCTGTAATGCCATTCACCCGGACAAATATTTTATCACTGGCTGGAATAGGATAAACCAGCATAGATACCTTCTGTGCTATCTCTGCGGAGGCTGTAGCCAGGCTAACGGTAACCACCATTTCCATTGTAGCGGTCATGCCCGCAGGGTCTGTAGCCGTAATGGTAAAGAGGTAGGTTCCCAAATCCTGCTGGGAAGGAGTGAGTTCCAGTGAGTTTGTTTCATTGTCAAAATGTACCCAGGAGGGCAATTCCCCTTCTGTGGCAAGAGCCTTTCCCTGTTGTGCCTGCTGTGGGGAAGACACCACCGACAGGCTATAGGTAAGCTGTTGCCCGGGGTCATCCTCGGAGAACAAGTCATCCAGCAGGATAAGCGAGGTGCTGTCTTTTACCACCACGATTGAATCAGGCGCCTGCGGGGATACTACCGGCGGGTGGTTTTCTCCCACTGTTATAAATGTAGAACAGTAAGCCGTATTTCCGGCAGTATCTGCCACGGACACAGTAACAGGTAACTGTTTCCCTGTATCGTCACCGGATAGTACCTCCACATCGAGGCTGGCCTGCAACATGGCTGCAGGGGTCACGTCATCAGAGGTATATCCCGAGGTTTCATTTCCCATGGCTATTTTGTCTATGTCGGCCTGGGTAAGGGCATAACTTTCTCCCGGGTTCACAAACAGAGTCAAAGGGTTACAGAAAACCACGGGAGCCGTTGTATCAAAACTCTTTTCAGAATCGAGCGGGTAAGGGTCGCTGTTGTCTCCCACACCATCCCCATCTGAATCAGCTGTTTCACCGGAGTTTTGGGGGAATGCATCCATTTCATCGGGTACCCCGTCGTTGTCATCATCGGGATCATCGGTATCAGGTATCCCGTCCATGTCCGTATCTTCAAGGATGCGCAGGGTGGCATTTTTTGTTCCCCTGTATCCGTTCTGGTTAACCATCGCCACTACATCATATGCTCCTGCTTCCACCGGTGCCTGCCTGTTCCCGTTGTATGTCACCACTACCGCTATCCCTGCCGGTGTTGTGGTAACCGTTACCACCCCGTCCGCGAAGTGCGGACACCCCGCCAGGGAGGCGGGGAAAGAGAGGTGGTTTGAATGGTTGTTTTTGGTTTGTGTATGTTATTTTCCTGTTTTGAACCTTCTGGGTTTGGAAAACGCATGAATGTTGGGGCAGTAGTGTTTTTTTGGGCTGTGGGTTGTGAGCTTGTTCTTTGTTCCTGAATTTTTGCTTTTCATTCCGGGGTTATTCATCCCGCTGAACCGTCTGATGTGGGCACCCAGCCTGGATTTGGAGAAAGGGAGATGGGGAATCAACCAGGGTTTGTACCATGTCCTTCAAATAAAAAATGCCGCAATTGCGGCATTTTTTATTTTTATGATAAATTTATTTTTTTTGTTTTATCCGTCATTCATTGAGGTTAAGAATTCTTCAACGGATTTGGAACGCATAAGTCTTGTTCTCATAAATTCCATTGCTTCCAGTGAATTCATATCCCCAAGGTAGTTTCGTAAAATCCATAATTTGTCGAGCACATGTTTGGGTAACAGCAAATCTTCTCTTCTTGTGCTTGAGGCCGGAACATCCACCGATGGGAAAATACGTTTGTTTGAAAGTTTCCTGTCGAGTTGTAATTCCATATTACCGGTTCCTTTAAATTCTTCAAAAATTACTTCGTCCATTTTCGAGCCGGTTTCGGTAAGTGCCGTTGCTAAGATGGTAAGCGAACCACCTTCTTCAATATTACGTGCTGCACCAAAGAATCTTTTTGGTTTGTGCAGGGCATTTGCATCAACACCACCCGAAAGAACTTTTCCCGATGCCGGTTGAACGGTATTGTAAGCGCGTGCCAGGCGTGTAATTGAATCGAGTAGAATAACTACATCGTGCCCACACTCTACCATTCGTTTTGCTTTTTCCAGAACGATGTTTGCCACTTTCACATGTTTGTCGGCGGGCTCATCAAAGGTTGAAGATATAACCTCTGCATTTACGCTTCTGGCCATGTCTGTTACCTCTTCCGGTCTTTCATCAATAAGTAGTACAATCATGTACACTTCCGGATGGTTAGCTGCAATGGCATTGGCAATTTCTTTTAATAAAACGGTTTTACCAGTTTTGGGCTGGGCAACAATTAATCCACGTTGTCCTTTTCCAATAGGCGAAAACATATCTACAATGCGTGTAGAAACATTGTCGTGTCCGTTTCCTGTGATCTCAAATTTTTCATTTGGAAACAGTGGCGTCAGGTGGTCAAACGGAACACGGTCGCGAATGTAGCCGGGGCTTCTTCCGTTTATTTCCAGTACTTTGATTAAGGGGAAATATTTCTCTCCTTCTTTGGGAGGGCGAATTGTCCCTTTTACGGTATCCCCGGTTTTTAATCCAAATAATTTTATTTGCGACTGGGATACATAAATATCATCAGGCGAGTTCAGGTAATTGTAATCTGATGAACGCAAGAAACCATAACCATCCTGTAGAATTTCTAAAACTCCGGTGTTGGTAATAATTCCATCAAATTCGAATTGTTTATTTTTTTGCCTGTCGTTATAGTTGCTGTTGTTTCGTTGTGGTTTTTGTTGCTGCTGGTCCTGGTATCTGTTTTTATCTGCTTTTTCAACCTTTATTTTTGGCTGTTGTACAGGAGCTTCTGGTTTTGCGGCCTCCGTTTTTTTCTCTTGTGTTTCCTGCTTTACTTCAAATTTAACAGGTTCTTTTTTTACTTCTTCTACCGGAGCTTTTATCTCTGCTTCCTTCTCCTGGTTAGGAACTGTAGCTTCTGTTTTTTGCGTTTTGTCGCGGCTAAATCCTTTTATAATAGCTTTTATCTGATCTTGTCTGGATTGTAACCCGCTTTCTTTTTTTTCCGGTTTCTTTTTTGAATGGGTTACTTTTTCGTGTTTAATAACCGGATCAACACGTTCTCTGCGCGGACGTTTGTTTTTTTGCTCTTCGTTAGAGTCTTCTTCTTTGGCTGAAGATGGTTTTGATTGCGATTTCTTTTTCGCTTTGTCTTCATTGCCCTGCTGCTCTTTAGCAGCTGTTTTTCGTTCTTTTTTTTCTGCCTCCTGAATCGCCTGTGTGTCTAGGATTTTATATACAAGATCTTGCTTCTTGTAAGATTCTATACGTTTAATGTTTAATTCTTTTGCGATTTCACGCAATTCAGGAACAAGTTTCTTGTTCAATTCTAGTATATCGTACATTGTATAATTTAATTATTTCCTCTTTTGTTGATCTTTAATACTTTGATAAATTATCTGGAACAAAGGAAGTGGGGACGAGAATTCTATGGAATTCGATTGCAAGTATACTAAATACTTACTATTTCCCAAAAATAAATGCATGTTTTTATAAAATTTCCCTTGATATCAGTTCATTTATTGTTTTTAGCTCATTCATTTTTCAATTCATTCATCAATGAAAATGATTTTTGCTGATTTAGGATAATCAGGTTGTTATGGTTATGTCTTGTATTAATAAGGTTTTCAGTTTGTAATTAAAATAGAAGGTAAAACTTATCGAATTAGAGTCATTCCCTTTGCAAATATACTAAAACATGTAATATACAAAACATAAATTAAAAATGATTAATATATTTTAATTTTAAGTGAATTGTCCTTTTTTCTGGTTAATAGATAAAACCCTGCAATTCTACTGCTGTTACTTACTGTTTCTTTAATATTGGATGTCGGTTTTAGTCAAGAGATTTGTGTGTTGAGAAATTCATTTATGTCTTTTTCTTTATTCATTTTGAATTTTAAACCTATGTGCTCCCATGCTTAGTGGCTTGGTTATATTGAATTTGGGGCTGGTTTTAGGAAGCTTGTTTCGCTTTCAGTAAAATATGTTGAAATTGTGATTGGTAACTATGCCTTACACCATAATGTAACTTTCAAAATGTTTCGGCTGGCATTGTTTTAATCGGTATTTCATAAAATTGGTGAAAAAACCTTTCGTGCATATGCTTATGCACGAAAGGGATTTTTTAATCAAACCGCATATTCACGGTTGATTTCAGTGTGCGTTATATCTTCTTTCCTATATAAAACATATAGCCATAATATGCTTTGTATTTGTAATATAACTCTGCTTCATATTGTTGTGAAGTGATGAAATTCTCTACTGTTTTGTTTCCATTATATTTCTTCAGAAAGGATTCTCGCCTCAGGGTTTGCCACGAGTAATAATCTGTCCAAATAGTTTCGGGCAGGACATAAGTGGCAATCGGAAGATAACCTGCTTTTTGCATTTGAGCAACTTTATTGGAAATTGTATCTATTTCGGGATAGATTTTTTGCCAAAACTCCTGTATTTCAGTTGGTCGCTTTTCGGTAAACCATGTATTTTCTGTAACGGCTATATATCCGCCCTGTTTCAGAAATTTTCGCCACTCGTTTAATCCTCTTTCAAATCCAATGTTATAAATCGCACCTTCCGACCAAATCAAGTCAAATTCTTCCTCTTGAAATGGTAGTTTCTCCATATTACCAACAATACCTTTCACTCTGTTTTGAAGGTTTCTGGTTTGGGCATCATGGTTAAGTTGCTTTATGAAACTGTGCCAGGTATCTATACCTATGATTTCACAGGGGGTATTTTCACCTAATACCATGGTTTGACCGCCAGTTCCACAGCCAATGTCGGCAATTTTAGACTTTGGGGTAAGACCATTTATAAAACTCAATGCTTTAAGCGTTTCTTCCGGGCTTCCAGGACCCTGCCGCTCTGTGTTTGCAAAATATTCATAAATAATATTCAAGTCAAATTCGTGAATTGTTTGTTTATCGTTGTTCATTTTCTTTATTTTTTGCATACAGGAAAAGCACAACAATGCTTATCATTGTACGCAGTTCAAAATTTAAATTAACTTAATAGAAAACTATTCTCGAAAAGGATTATCCGAGAATAAATGAAAATACAACCTGTAAAAGAATTACAAATACAGATTGTTTACAATACAATATCCGAATTAAACATAAACATCCAGTTATTTTAATACGTGTAAAGGTATAAAAAGTAACAGAACCAGAAACATCAAATCTATTTTTGTGAAGTATTTATTTCTGAAACCGTTTTTTGTTTGCAGATAACTATTACGTAGTAAGTAATGCAAATGCCATCATAGGTTTGTGGTTCAGTGGCTTTTTATGTTTTGTATTTGTTGACTAATTTCAATTGTTCTACCTGGTTCCAACGGCACGGATTATGGCAGATTCTCCTTGATGGAAAAGACCTTCTCTCAATGTAACTTTTGTTTTTTCGATAAATAAATGAGATAAATCCTTAAAATCTGTTTTTAGTTCTTCCTCTGAAAATAGCATATTTATATCTTTCGGACCGCCCGTATTATTTTCTATCTGTTCTTTTGAAAATCCTTCCAAAATCAGTTTTCCACCCGGTTTTAAGAAAGAGATCAATTTTTGGTGGTATTCATTTCTTTTTAGCGGGGGCATATGAGTATAGGTCATCACAATGCAGTCAAATAATGCCGGGGTAAACTGTATGTCGTCGTAATTACTAATCAGATAATCAATTGTTACCCCCCGTGTGCTGGCAAGTTTTTCCGCCTTTCTTTTTCCCTCCGAGCTTGCATCAAAAGCAGTAACATTCCATCCCTGTGTGGCAGCATAAACGGCATTCCTTCCTTCTCCTTCTGCCGGAAAAAGAATTTTGCCAGGTGTAAGTTTTTTTATTTCTTCTTTGTAAAATTGATTGGGTTCTGTTCCATACACATATTCATCATTGGCATAACGCTCATTCCAAAAATTACTCATGTCTTTCTCTTTTTTCGAGATGAACAAATATAGATAACAAAAGTTCAGTAATGCCTAGTTCAATGCTTCATACAAAACTTCCACCGGATGTTTGGCAATTCTCCCTGTTCCGTCTTTTATCTGATGGCGACAGGAAGTTCCGGGCGCAGAAATAATTGTTTCTTCTTTGGCTTCCCGAACTGTTGGGAAAAGTACCATTTCTCCTATTTTTTGTGAAAGTTCGTAGTGTTCTTTTTCGTAGCCAAACGAACCTGCCATTCCGCAACAACCCGATGGAATTTCTTTTACCGAATAATTTGCTGGTAACGAAAGCATAATTTTGGTTGGCTCGGTACTGGCAACCGATTTTTGCTGGCAATGACCGTGAAGTAGAATATGTTTCTCTTCGCTGGTAAAATCGGTAGCTGAAATATTTCCTTTTTCTATTTCTTTGGCAATAAATTCTTCAAAAAGTAAGGCGTTGTCGCCCAGTTTTTTTGCGGCTGTTTGTAATTCTGCTTCCACCAATTCAGGATATTCATCGCGGAAAGCTAAAATAGCAGAAGGCTCAATTCCAATCAGCGGAGTTTCTTCCGAAATAATATCTTTTAAAAGTGAAACATTTTGAGTTGCAATTTTTTTAGAAGTGCGAATCAACCCTTTTGAAAGAAAGGTTCTCCCACTCTCTTTGTGAACCGGAATTTTTACATCGTAACCAAGTTTTGTAAGCAAAAGAATTGCTTTTATGCCAATGTCACTTTCGTTGTAATTGGTGAATTCGTCGTTAAATAAATATACCTTCCCCTTGCTTTTTTCTACGGAAGGAACTCCATTTGCAATCCAGCGGCTCAAAGTAATTTTCGACAGTTGCGGAATACTTCTTTTTGGCGCAAAACCCACTGTTTTCTTGAATGCCGAAGTATTCGTTATTGCATTTGAAATGGGGCGGAAAACAACAGCTAAACGATACAGTCGGGGTAAATATGCAATCAGTTTTGATCGCACCGGTACACCGTGTATGTCGTAATATTGTTGCATGAATTCCGCTTTTAGCTTGGCCATGTCAACATTTGAAGGGCATTCTGCTTTACACGCTTTACAGGAAATACATAAGTCCAGAATATCGTAAATTTCCTGATGGTCAAAAATCTTTTCCTTTTGATTATTGTACAGAAATTCGCGTAAAATATTTGCCCGTCCGCGGGTAGATTTATCTTCGTCGCGCGTTGCCATAAAGGTTGGGCACATGGTTCCGCCAATTACTTCGCTTTTGCGGCAGTCTCCTGTACCGTTACATTTTTCAATGCTTCTGAAATAACCTCGGTAGTTGCTAAAATCAAATACTGTGCTGTATTCAGGTGTTTCTTTTCCCGGAATAACACGCAGGTTTTCTGTAATAGGGGGCGTGTCAACAATCTTTCCCGGATTCAAAATATTGTCTGGATCCCAGGCCTTTTTTACATCCTTTACAATTTGGTAATTTTTTTCACCCAACATAAACGGAATGAATTTTCCACGTGCCCGGCCATCTCCGTGTTCGCCACTCATTGACCCGCGGTATTTTTTTACCAGTTTGGCTACTTCAGTCATCAGTGTATCAAAAAGCTCAACATCACCCTTTTCTTTAAAATTAATTAAGGGACGAAAATGGATTTCGCCAGTGGCAATGTGTGCATAATATACACTAGACAAGCCCAGTTTTTCCAAAACTTTTTTTATGTCGGCCACATAATCCGGTAAGTATTCCGGTGCAACAGCAGTATCTTCGATTCCGGGAACACCTTTCCGGTCGCCGGGTATGTTGGCCAGCAGTCCAAGTCCGGCAGTGCGAAGCGACCAAACCCTTTTTATTTTATCGGCTCCGGTAACCAATGGAAAATGGTAGCCCAAGCCGGCTTCCCTGAAATCTTTTTCCAAAGTTGCTGCAGTATCGGTAAGTTCCTTTTCTGTTTCGAACGCAAACTCAATCATCAGCAACGCCCCCGGATCTCCTTTTACAAAAAAGCGGTTTTTGCGTTGTTCAATATTTTCTTTTGCGGCCTGCATCACCGTGTCGTCCATCAACTCAACTGCATTCGGACGGTGTTTTAATGCCACTAAATTTCCCAGCAACGACTCCTCCAATGTTTCGAAATGAGCGCAAACAAGCCCTTTAAACTTGGGTGGGAGAGGGATGACATTCAATTTTATTTGAGTTGAAAAAGCCAACGTTCCTTCCGAACCTGCCAAAAGTTTGCAGAAATTGAACGGAGCCCCGCCTTCGGTATAAATTTCTGAATTGAGCAATACATCAATGGCATAACCCATGTTTCTGCGCGTAAGTTTTGGATCCGGAAACTTATCTCTTATCTCTTTTTGATTTTCTTCGTCAGAAAGAATTTCATTGATATTTTGATAAATGGCTTTTTCCAGTTTGTTTGGATTCCCGTTTAATTTTTGCTGAAATTCTTCCTTTGAAAGAGGCTTGAAAGTCGTTTCCGAACCATCTGAAAGAACGGCGTCTACTTCAAGAATATGTTCGCGTACACTGCCATAAACCAGAGAATGCAATCCGCAGGAATTATTTCCCAGCATTCCTCCAATAACACATCGGTTGGCCGTTGAGGTTTCAGGGCCGAACTGCATTCCATATTTTGAAAGAAACAGGTTTAATTCAGCTAAAACAACTCCGGGTTGAACAATTACATATTTTTCTTTCTCGTTGATTTCAATGATGTTGTTCATGTATTTCGACATGTCAACCACAATCCCGGAGCCAACCACCTGACCAGCCAACGAAGTTCCTGCCCCTCGTGGAATAACCGATGTCCCGTTTTCGCGGGCAAAAGCAATGATTTTCTTGATGTCTTCCTTGTTCTTCGGACGAGTTACTGCCAGCGGCATTTCCTTGTATTGCGACGCATCTGTTGAATACAAAACGCGTTGCACATTGTCGAAAAAAAGATCGCCGTCAAGCTGGGATTTTAGTTGATTAAAGTCGGGTTGCATATCTATTGTATTTTGATTTGCAAAAATAGAGGTTTAGTGGCTTTGTTACAAGGGAAAAGGGTTATTGTTTTCTTTGTATTCTGTATGTTTTTTATGAAGTATGCGAATCAAGAGTTAAATTGCTAATGTTATAAAGGCAGCGGCTAATCTTCCGAATGCATGAACCATTAATCCTTTTGTTGACCTAACCTTACTCGCTTTTTGAATATCTACTTCTTCAATCAGCCAATTAAAAATCGTTTCAACTGGTTGCCTGACTTTAGAAACAGCAGTTGAAAATGAATCATCGGCCGCTTTCAACCTTTGTCTTATCACCTCTGGCATTCCTTCTACAGCCTTAACAGAGCAAGTACTGGATATGCAACAAAAACAAAAGTGCTGAACAGCGCCATAAAATTACTAATTCCCGCAGCTATCCAGGGAGGGAATAGTGCTGGAACCTTTTGTGTAAGCGTTAATGTCTTTTACATACCATTTGAAAAATAATCCGATACCCGCCATTAGCAACAGGTATGAAAGTATCGCAATATAATCCAGTGTAGACAAGTGTGTCATTTTTTGTTAAATATTTTTTGTTCTAACTTAAATGACTATCACTGGCAAATTACAGATGAAAGGGAAATATATAATTGTTAAAGTGAGAATTGTAACCAAGTGCAGATTTACAAAAAGGTTTTTCATTTTAAGTTCGTTTTAGTTTTATTAGCAAAAAAATCATGTTGCAAAAATAATTGACAGAAAAGAAGTTAAATAGAATGGATTTTGCTGTTTGTTGTACTATATTTGCCCTTGTAGTGTCTGTGTCTTGTATGACGACAAATAAAGTTCAATGAAGCCTATTAATTTTAGAAAATATAGTGTAACACCCGAGAACTCTTTTTTGGTACGTTATGATGAAGTTCCGCATACATACAATCGGTTTCATTTTCATAAAGAGTACGAAATTCTGTATAACATTGAAAATAGCGGAACTCGTTTTGTTGGTGATAGCATTCGCCGTTTTAGTAATGGAGATTTGGTTTTAGTTGGGCCATATATTCCACATTATTGGCATAGCGATGATCGGTATTTTGAAGGGATTCAGGACTTGATTGCCAGGGTTGTGTTGATACAGTTTCAGGAAAATTTTATGGGGAGCGGTTTTATTGATCTTCCGGAAATGAAAGAAATCAGGAGTTTACACTTGAAAGCGTCACATGGGATTCGTTTTGTTGGCAGGGATGCCAGTAAAATAGGGGAGAAAATAATCCAGATTTCGGAGGAAAGCGGCTGGAGAAGATTGCTTTTGATGATTGAAATGCTTTGCATGATGAATGAAGCAAAAGATTTTGAACTGCTCTCCAGTAAAGCTTATACGGAAGTATCAAAATACGCCAATCAGGAAAAAATGAGTGATATATTCAATTTTCTGGTTTCCAATCATCACCGGGATTTAAAGCTGGAGGAAGTTGCAGAACTGGCCAATATGAATGTTAGTGCTTTTTGCCGTTATTTTAAAAGAGCAACGTCCAAAACTTTTTCTATGGCTTTAAACGAAATTAGAGTAGGGTTTGCCTGTAAACGAATGATTAATTCAGATAAATCAATTTCTGAAATAGCTTTTGAGTGCGGGTATAATAATGTTTCATACTTTAACCGGGTTTTTAAAAATATAAAGCGGGTTACTCCGCAGAAATACAGGGAGATGCATTGAACCCTTTCTGCTTGTTATATGGAGTTCGATTGTATTATTTTTGCATTTTATTGAATAGATTTTGCATTTCTGGGCACATTGTCTACAATTTCTTTTGTTATTTCAGAAATTCAGTACTAAAAGGAGCCGCGGGTAATTCTACAGAATTATATAAAGTACATACCGGATTGGTTCGCCAGGCATATCTCGCTACCACCGGATTTTTTATATATGGAGAGGAAATGATAACCTGAGTGTCTTCTATTTTAATTTTTGCAGGGTAATATTTCTTGTCGTCTCCTGCGATTTCAAAGTCTTTTGTGTCTTTGTTCGGTTTTAGTATCAATTCCTTTTCTGTTTTAAAATGAACCACTATTGAGTTGTCTCCCACAGAAAATGATTCCGCCATTGGTCCGTCAGAAACAACGTTCATATGGTAAGCCTTTTCTTTTGCTTGCAGAACCAACCTTTCTGCAAATTCCTTTTTATTTCTTGCATGAACATCATAAGGATCACCCATATCCAAACAGATCACCATCCCAGTGTTTGAGAGTGCGAGTGCTTTTTGCTGTGCCATTCGAATAAGGCAACGAGAATCGTCAAAGGTTTCAAAATGGTGTGAAAGTTCGGTATTTGAAATCTGGAAAAATAAGAAAGGTAAATTACCAAGTTGCCAATGTTGACGCCAATCTGAAATTAGCTGTTTAAACATTCTTTCATACAAAAATGGCCTGCCTGCATCAGATTCTCCCTGGTACCAGACAAATCCTTTTATTCCGTAAGGAATTACCGGGGCAACCATGCCGTTAAAAAGGAATGCTGGGGTATTTTGAAAACTTTTTTCAGAGGGATTTACAGTTTCAAGTTGTGCGTTTATTTTCCATTTCTTAGAAAGATCGATATGGAAAGCATTGTCTCTGGTGGTGATAAAAAAATCATTTTTTCTTCCAAGCGTTTGAACCGAACCAAAAGGTTGAGCCAGCCGGATGGTCAGTACATTTTCTCCTTGTTTTAAAATGTTGGGCGATATTTCGGTTGTTACTGGTTTGGGATATTGAAAATAACCGAGTTCAACACCGTTCAAAAATACCAGGCTTTGGCGATTCAGAAATCCCAATGATAGTTGTAGCGGTTGATTGCGATGTTCTTTTGGAATATTTATTTTTTTGCGGAACCAAACGACATTACTGTTATTTTCGAATGGAAAATTAGTTTCAATCCAATCAGCATCGTCGTAATTAATGTTTGTGACTTTCTCTGTTAAGCCTTGAGGAGGATAACTGATTTGGTTGCGGCGAATTCTATGTTTTTCAATGGAGGAAAGAGCCGTTTTTTTCCATTCTTTCTGATCAAAATTTTTGGGAGGCGGAGGAAGGTCTATTGAATCGCCAAAGAGTTCCAATGATGGCCCGTCGAGCCAAGTACGAATGGGTGTTCCGCCCCAGGACGCATGAATGATTCCAATGGGGATGTTTAAATCAGTATTTAACTTTTTTGCGAAAAACCATCCAATGGCAGAAAAGTCTTTTACAGTACTCGCACTTGCCATTTGCCACTCACCTGAGATTAAATCATCCTGTTTTATCGGCGAAGGAAATTTGGGAACATTAAAAAGCCTTATTTTAGGATAATTGGTGTCCTGAAGTTCATCCTTGTAATTTTCGATAGCGGAGTGCGGAATCCACTCCCAACCCTGAACCGGATGTGTCATATTCGACTGGCCGGAGGCAAACCACACATCGCCAATCAGTACGTTTTCAAAAGTTGTGCTTTCGGATTCTCCGGCTATTGTTAAGCTGAAAGGGCCACCAGCTTTAAATTCAGGCAGGAAAACCTTCCATTTCCCCGAACTGTCTGTATTTCCCGAAACGAATTTCCCGTTAAATGAAACAGTAATCATTTCACCCGGTGTTGCCATTCCCCAAACCGGGATTTTTATTTCCCGCTGAAGAACCATATTGTCAGAGAAAATAGTTGCTGGCTTAATCTCGGCAAAACTACTCGAATAAAAGATGAGCAGTAATGGTGTGGTTGCTATGATAAAAAATCGTTTCATCTTAATCTTTTTTGGTTACCGGATGAAAGGTTTGAATGGTCACTGGCCCCAATAGTCCCGATTTTATGAGAGGAACTTCAGCCCAGAGATAACGTTTTTGATCTCCTGATTCCATCGTTTTGGCTGGCACAATGGTTGTTCGAATGTTGGTATTTGTAAATTTTTGTCCGGTAATCGCGTCACCTGTTAACCGGTTCGACCATACATTGGCAACTTCTATGGTAAGTTTGTTTTCTCCCTGTTTCAGAATGTTTGAGATCTCGAAACGATAAGGTTCTGACCAGCTAATGCCGAGATGTTCCCCGTTTAGCCAAACATCTGCTACTTTTGATATTTCACCTAAATCAAGATAGATACTTTCATTGCCCGTTTTTGTTTTAGCCTCGTATGGAAATGTTTTTTTGTAGGTCGCTGTTCCCGAATAATATTTTATTCCTTCCATTGGTGATTCCGCCCATGAAATTAGTTTCGGAAAAGTAGTTTCTTCCGGTGCTCCCCAACCTTTGGCAAACTCAACATTCCAGGAGCCGTCTATCGTTTTTGTTTCAATCTTATTCTGAACCGAAAGCGATTGTTTTGAACCTTCCAATGTAAAAGTTCCTTCCTGCAAAATGTTAATTCCTTCAGGTGTGTATTCAAAAAGCGGAGGAGTTGTCCCTGAAATCGCCGTGAATTTTGGAGGGAGAGAAGATTTCTTGAAAACTACAAAACAGGCTCCGTAAGGAGGGAGAGTTAACGGAAGATCTACAAATTCTCCTGTTCTGTTAAAAATGGACATTGGGAAAATTTCGCCCGAAACCGGATTCCATATTTCAGGTGACTTCTTCTGCTGCCTGAATTTTATAGTACGGGAAAGCCATTTATTTTGCGTATTTCGGATAAAATAAAAATCAAGGTCACTTTTTTCAAAATGAATAAAATCGAGCAACTCGGAATCCTTTCCTATATAATCAATATCAGGTTGAATATTCAGAGTTTGTAACATCTTAAGTGAAGAAATTCCTGAATATATTTTTCCTTTGGGAGGCGAATTATTTTTTGAAAGGCCTGATGCGCTGCTCCATAAGTTATCAACGAGAGTCCTGTTTCCATTTTTCGCATCAACACCATCAACTTTGCCGGTTTTCTCACCGATGATTGCGGCTCCTTGTTTTACCAGTTCTTCCAGTTTTTTAAGTACTTTTGAATTTATATTTCCTTCATCTTCCAATACCAGTAAGCTGAATTCAGCGCCATTGGATAAAATCAGTTTCCCATCTTTTACAGAAAGTTTGTCAAGAAGAATTTCCGTATTAATAACTTCATAATCGTAGCCCGGCCCCACTTTGAAATGGGTGTTTTTAGGTGTCGCAGAATTCGGTACTTTATCGCCGTAATACCAAAGTACGTCGGCCTTAAAATTCGTTTCTTGAAAAACAGCAGAAATCCTCGAAACATAATCGATAAAAGGTTTTGCCTTTGGCCACCAAACCCGCTTGTCATTAAAATGTGTTCCTGCATGATATACATAGCCGGGAAAGCCTGAATTACTGATGTTGTGGCTGGAACCGTGAAAAACAACGCGGTTCATTCCCTCACAAAATGCCCGGTCGCCAAAAGGTTTCATGTCAAACGGACCTTCCTGCCAGTGCATAAACGAGGTAAATGCTTCTTCTTCTACAATCCCTTTTTCATAAATATGTGATGCCGCTGCTGCTTCCTTAACTACGCGGAGAATATCAATACTATCATTTCCATCCTTGTAAAAACGGGAGTGGTTAATCCAGAATTCACCACGTGGAATATCAATGGAACCTTGCGCTTTTAACGGTTCTGCCGGCCCGTTATAAAGTGGATAACCCGGTCCACCCGCTTCACTGTTTATTTTTAAGCCGTAACTGTTACAAACCTCTTTTGATTTTTTATACAAATTGTTGATCATCAATTCTGACAACGTTTTTTTGAAATCGGTCTGGATTTTTTCGGCAGTTTCCTTTTCGAATAGTTCGGGGTTAAAAAATGACGGAATAAATTTACGAATGTCATAGCCGTTTACTTTTTTAAATTCCTCGGGTAATGTTGACGTCCACACAAAACCACGGGCTTCGTAACTGGCAAGATAGAAACTTTTTAAAGCTGTTTTTCGGAAGTCTCCTAGAACAGGCAGTAACCGGTTGATAAAATACATGAGGTGTGCCTCCACTGCAGTGGAGTCGAAATGGTCTATTGTTAAACCCGCAGAAAAAGGGCTGGGACGAACTACCTGCTGCCCTGAATTGGAACAAACATACCTGCATATTTCCCAGTCTCCTGCCGGGGCTTTCCATTTGAGTTCATCTGTTTCGGGATTGAAAAACCGGGTAACATCAATAATATTTGTTGTGTCTAGTTTGCCTTCTTCAATTGCAGAAGGGATGGCAAGGACAGCTATTTCTTCATAATATTCAGGCCTGCCATTTTGGGTGAACGCAATCAATGTTTCGCCGTTCCCTCCAATAAGTGATTCTTTGGGAAATGAAATCTCAGGAAAGGGAAGTTTTATTTTTTGAGCATGAGCGTTTCCTTTTATGTTGATTTTTGAGGAATACAGCGATTTTCCTCCATGTTCAGGTTTTACCCAGTTTCCTCCCGCATTCCAGCTGCTGGCCAGGTTTAGTCCAACGGTTAATCCCAGTTTTTCGGCTTCATCCACCGCAAATTTTATTAACTGAAGAGATTGGTCGCTCATAAATGCCGGTCCTCCCTGAATCATCGTATCCGAAGGCGGAACGCCAATTTCAAAGAAATCGAAGCCTGCAATTCCGGTCTCTTTCATCGCATGGAGTTCTTGTTTGGCACGCACTGTATCAATGTTTCCGTTAAGACCCCACCAGTATACTTTTGGACGAGCCGACTGTGGCGGATTGAGAAAACTATTTTTAATATTTTGGTAGTCGTCACTGTTTTGTCCATTTGCCGGTACGCCGGCAAATCCAAAGAAGAGGACTATTATTGCTGCAAAATATATTTTCATAATCAGGTATTCGTTTTAAATTATCGATATGTTTTTAAGACTTATTTGCCGTCTTTTTTAACAGGCATTTTTGCATCAATTCCATTTTGCCATTTTTTTAGCATATTGAAAAGCTCTCTTGCTTTTTCTGGTTGTGCAGATTTCAAATTATTGCTTTCCGAAATATCTTCCTCTAAATTGAAAAGTTCTGTTTCTCCGGTTTCATAATTTTCCACCAGTTTCCATGCGCCATCACGCACTGCTCCTGCTGGTCTTCCACCTTGTCCGCTAAAATGAGGAAAATGAAAATAAACAGGGCCTCTTTCAAATTTGGCTGCCGGATTATACATTGTGGAAAGAATACTTTTTCCATCTATATTGGAAGGAATCGCTTTGTCTCCAATTAACTCTATAATGGTAGGTACAAAATCCTGTATAACGACATAGTTATCATTTTTTGAATCTGCTTTTATTTTATTTTTCCAGAACATAATTAACGGAACGCGGATGCCTCCTTCGTACACATGGCCTTTCCATTTTCTTAATGGTTCCATTGTTGTTGGGCGGTAGGCTATTTGCTCCATACCAACACCGCCATTGTCTGACATAAAGATTATCAGTGTATTTTCGTCCAGTTTGAGGTGTTCCAGTTCTTTCATGATTATACCAATCCCATCGTCCATGCTTTCAACCATTGTGGCATAATAGGGATTATATTTTCCCTCAAACTTGTTGTATTTCCACATGTATTTGCTTACTTTTTCTGCCTTTGGAATGATTAGAAGATGAGGGGCAGAGTATGCGAGATACAAAAAGAAAGGATGTTCTTTTTGCTGTGTCTGAATAAACTCAATAGCATAGTCGGTAAGTTTATCCGTGAGGTATTCCGAACCGTTGTCTTCAAAAATAGTTTTCCCGTTGCTTGATATTTCGTAGTTGTAATAATCCAGTGCATTTTTGCTGATAACCCTGTTGTAGTCGAATCCCTTGGCAAAAGCTCCTGTTTTATCCGTATCTCCCAAATGCCACTTCCCAACCATGCCGGTATTGTACCCGTTTCTTTTTAAAATTTCAGCCAATGTTATTTCGGAAGAGGGGAGGTTTTCTACCGTTTTGGGCACTGTGACAGGAGAATTTGGATCTTGTCTGTCAAGGCCCAGGGCTGTGGTTATTTGTAACCTGGCCGGATGCTTACCTGTCATGAGGGCAGCTCTTGACGGACTGCAAGCAGGATGAGCATAAGATTGTGTGAATGACATGCCGCTTTTGGCAAGTTGGTCTAAAACAGGTGTTTCATTAAACGGATTACCATAGCAACCTAAATCTTTGTATCCAAGATCGTCGGCCAGTATAAAAATGATGTTAGGTCTTTCCTGTGCTTGGAGTAGCAAAGGGAAAAAAACAAAAATGGTAATTATCAGCTTTAGTTTTTTCATGACAGGGTAAGTTCTAAAAATGAATTATTTTAATATAACGGATTCTTCTTTCCCAAACTTAATTGTTACCGGACCGACTAAACCTGAAGGCATAAGTTCATCTTTGGCAGAAAAAGCCTGGTGCCCGGATTTATATTCCGAGCGCTCTGGAACGCGGCGAACATTGGTTTTGGTTGTCCATTGGCTTTTCGGCAGCCCTGCGTCGCCAATAAGGCGGTTTGCCCAGCAGTTGGTAACTTCAATTTTGATTTGGTTTTGACCTTCTTTTAAAACTTCTGTAAGATCAACTGACCATGGCGCTGTCCAAACGATTCCCATATCATTATCATTAATCCAGACGTGTGCGATATCGTGAACTTCTCCCATTTGTAAAAGGGCAGGGCTTCCGGCCTGTTCTGCGGTTAAAGTAAAGGTATTTATGTAGGCAGCTGTCCCTGAGAAATATTTTATTGCGGCATCGGTATTTTCATTCCAAAGCGTAAGTTTAGAAAATTCAGCTTCAAAAGGTAAGGCCTCGGTTGCCGGATTAAATGTTACATTCCAGCTTCCCGTTATTTCTGAAGTAGGAGGAACTGTTGCCGCTATTTTTTTTGTATTTCCATTAGCTGTTGTGAAGTTGTAATTACCGTTTTTCCAGAATACAAATTGAGAAGACCCTTCTTTGTTCTCCTTCGTTTCCGGATATTCCGGTCCTTCAATAGAAACAAAATGATTCTTTTCCGCCTCTTCCCGGAATACGATGAAAGCAGAACCATTTTTGGGAAGATCAAGTACGATGCTTGTTCTGCTATCGTCTGTTGATTTGTAGCTGGCAGCTTCAGTAACTTCAGTGGTTAAAGGATTCCAAATCTCTGGTTTTTTATCTTTTACGCGGAATGTACACTCGGCTTTTCCTTCACCGGAAACAAAATAAATATCAAGGTTACCTCCTGCCCGGTGAATATATTCGAACGGCCCTTCAAAGTCAGGAAGGATTTGATTGTCTTTCAGTATCTCTTCCATATTTGTTCCGGAATAAACTTTCCCTTTTCCCATTTTACGAACCTGCATTTGGTCAGACGTTTGCGTCCAAAGTTTATCGGCTATGTTACTTATTTCTTTGTCGCTTTCGGGATAGTTGTAAATACCGGGCGCGTTTTGCGGTTTGATTTCCCCGAGAACAATGGTCGCTCCTTCGTTTATCAATTCATCAATTTTTTTCAGAACAGGAACAGGAATGTCCGGTTCTTCGAGATCGATAACCAGCATTTTATAGCTCATTCCATCGGGAAGTACAAGCTGGCCATCTTTCACCGATAAACGGTTTACAAGCACCTCGGAACTTAAAAGATCGTAGGTGAAACCTTTCACGGGAGCAAGCGATGAGTTTGGATTCCATCTTTCGCCCCGTCCCCATCTTACATAGTTTTTATCGCTGACATAACAACATACATCAGCAACAAAATTTCCTTTGCGGAGCATATACTGGCATCTTCCAAGGTAATTGAAAATACTACTGGCTTCGTTCCACCAGGTAATGTTGGTGTTTATATGTGTGCCGGCAAAATATTCATAACCGGGTTTCCCAACTTCCAGCGGCGAAGCTGTAAAAGTATGCCAGATAAAAAAGTTTGCCCCATCTATTAAATTAACATCGGCAAAGGGTTTTAAATAGGCCGGGTATTTGGTCCAGTGCCGCCCCATGTGGGTGAAGGCTTCAACTGCAATTAGCGGATGTTCATAAATGTGCCCAGCCATGACGGTATAACGAACATTCGATTTTGTATGTAAATCATCAAAACTGGAGCACCAGAATTCACCCTGAGCCATATCGTTTCTGCCCCAGAATGTTAATTGGTCGGCTTCTTTAAACATAGGAGCTTCGCGAGGCCATGGGCCGCCATCTTCAGAATGCCATTCCATTCCTTGTGCATGACATAGTTCTCCAATGGTTTCATAACAGTTGTGTTTGAAACAATCGCTAACGGTTGTTAAATAGTCGCACATAAAACGCTCGTTTACCTTCCTGTCTTTCAATGATATTCCAGCGAGGATGGGCATGTATTGTTGTATGTCGTAACCACGGTATTTTTTGAAATCGTTTTCGAAATTAAGACTCCAGTCAGGCTCTCCGCCTTCCCAGCTTACATTGTAAAAATGGGTTAGTGTAGTTCTTGCCAGCGGCCCTGCATCTTTCAGAATTTCAGAACCCATTAAATGAAAATATTTTGTTACGGCATCGGTATTCAAAATATCCACGCTACCTTCTTCTCCGATAACATGGAATCCAAAACGCAGGATTTGCCACTCTCCCTCTGGAACATCCCATTGCAGAGTGCCATTGTTGATTTTATCAGCAAGATTAATAATTTCGCCTGCAACCGGTGCATCTTCAGATGGTGTAGATACGGTTTTCCAGTTTGTATTTAGATCACTGCTTTTATCAGATGGTTTTTCCTTTGATTCTATTTTTACGGCCATCAATGCAACATCTTGAAAATATTTTTGGTCGGAAGGAATTTCAATGGGAAGTGATATTTTGGTTGAACCGGAAACGGTTTTTGAAGTCCAGATCAGTTGTTTCGGACCGTCTTCTTTCATATCCCATGAGCCACGAAGAGAACCTCCTGTATTGGCAATGTTAATACTCATTTTGAGTCCCAGCCGGTTGGCTTCCTGCATGGTGTATTTAACCATTTCGCGCCATTCTGGACTCATAAATTCATACTTTATATGAAGTGGAACCGGAATGTGGCCTGTTCTGCCATCGTAAGAGTCCCAATAACCACGGGAATCGAACAGCAAAAATCCTCCGATACCTTTTTTTTGCATTTCTTCCAAATCATGCGTAATCTGTTCTTTTGTTACATTTCCTTTGAGCCACCAGTAATATACCCATGGTTTGTATTCAGCAGGAACAGAACGAAAATCATTTTCCGAAATATTTATTATTGGGAGGTCTTTGTTATTTCCTTCTTCTTTGTTTGAGCAGCCGTAGCAAATTAATGTTGCTAGAATTATTCCAGAGAGAAAAAGTTTCAAATGATATTTAAGATGTAGGTGGTAAATCGTTCGTTTCATGGTTTGTTCGTTTTATTCGTTCAGATTAATGAATGTATAAAATGTTTTATTTTTCGGGATAAGAATTTCTTTTTACTGTAAATGAATATTCGCCAGATTCCAATTCGTAAAACCTAAAACGGGTTTCATTTTGGAGCTGTTTCAGTTCTTTAATAGGTTTTCCGTTTTTGAAAATTGAATCTTGTTTATCAGCAGGAATGAATATTGTTGCCGTGGTATTTGCTGGAACAGAAACGAACCATTTAAATTCGTTGCCGGCGTTCTGCCAGTTGCTTGAAATCGGTCCGTGTATGGAGTTGTAGGTTGCTTTTGCAGAATCTAAAACGTTTGTTAACTGAGGGCGGAAGATGATGTGTTTGAATCCCGGATTTTCCGGGTCGGGTTTAATTCCTGCAATTCCATTGTAAAACCAGGCATCAAAACCGCCCTGAAACGGATGATTTTTTGAACGTTCATCTCCATCTATCTGCGGTCTGTCTTCAAATTTTGATTCGCCCCAATTTTCCCAGAAAGTGGTTGCTCCCCGCGAAAATAAATATCCGTAGCTGGGGAAAGTGTCGGAATGTAATATTTTTTTGACTGTTTCTTCAAATCCAAATTGTGCTAAAATCTCATAAATATATCTGCTTCCAAATATGCCGGTGGACACATGATAATTCTGATTTTTAATAATGTCTTTGTTCTGATTATTGGCTACAGCTTGTTTGTCTTCTTGCGGTACAAGGTTGAATGCGAGTGCCAAAACATTTTTTTCCTGTCCTTCGTATGTTTTTTTTTCTTTGTTGTAAAATTTGTTATTAAATGAGTTTTTTATTTGAGTCGCCAGTAAAGCAAATTTCTCAGCTTCATTCTTTTTTTCAATGGCTTTCGACATTCGGGACATCACATCAGCACAGAAATAGTAGAGCATGGTTGACGTAAATGCTTTGGGCGTTTCTTCCGGTGTTATACGATTGGGGGAGAACAGACTGCCAATGCCATTGTGAACAATATTGTTCCTGGCTATTTGTTGCAGATGATTCATAAAAAAAGTCATGCCATCGTAATGTTCTGAAATTACTGATTTATCGCCATAGTACAAGAACATGTTCCATGTTAACTGGATAAAAGCTGCACCCCAGTCGGGATTCTTCCCTCCACTTCTTCTTCCGGGCGCAATGTTATCGGGAATGCCGTCTCTGCATGAAGTTTCAATGTCGTCAAGGAATTTCGACCAAAATGTAGCCGCGTCAAAATTGTAGATGGTCATGTCGGAAGTAAGAAAAGCATCTCCAAGCCAGCCACATCTTTCGCGGTGCGGACAATCGGTTGGAATACTGTGTAAATTGCTTATTTCAGTCCACAAAGCTGTTTTATGCAGACGGTTCAACCGTTCATCAGAGCACGTAAATTCACCCGCTTCTTGCAGCGAAGAGTGAACGACAATTCCTTTAAGATTGTCTTTGGATGGAGTGCCGGGAAATCCAGTCATTTCCACATAGCGAAAGCCGTGATAAGTAAAGCGGGGTTCCCACTTTTCTGTTCCGTTTCCTTTACAGATATAACTATCTGTTTGAACAACGCCGGTTGCATATACGCCTGTACTGGCAGGAGCCAACAATCCTTTTTTATCAAGGCTTTCAGCAAAGCGCAATTGTATTTTTGTTCCTTTTTCGGCATTTACAGTTAATTTTGCCCATCCTGCAAAGTTTTGCCCCATATCGTAAATGTAAATTTCGGGCATTGGATTGGTAATATTTACTGGAACAATGGTGTCCATCCTTTTTATGGGGGGAATGTTTTGACATACGAGTTTGCCTCCCGGTGCATCAACCAACTTGGCGTTCTCCCAGTTTTTTGCATCAAATTCGGAAGTATTCCACCCCACAGATTCGAGTCTGGCATCGTAATGCTCACCTGCATAAAGGTTGTTTGAAGTTACCGGAGCGGAAGATACTTTCCATGTGTCGTCGGAAATAAAGATCTCTTTACTGCCATCGTTTAACGTGAGTTGCATCTGAAATAGCAACCTTGGTTTTCCATAAACTGCATTTCCCCATCCATACCTGGCATTGTTTACCATGTTTTGGTTATACCAGCCGTTACCCAGCATTATTCCAATCGCATTTGTTCCTTGTTTTAATTGCTGCGTGACATCGTATACAACATAAAATGTTCGTTGTTCATAATCGGTTTGTCCGGGGTCAAGCACATGATCGCCAATTTTGTTGCCGTTTATACTTAATTCATAAAATCCGAGACCGCTGATATATACCCGGGCTTCTTTTATTGTTTTTGAGATTTCTATTTCTTTTCGAAATATGGGAGTAGCTTCGCAGTTAAATCCAATCCATTTGGCTTTCCATTGTGCCGGTTCCAATAACCCCATTTCCCAATTGGCAGGAGCACTCCATTCCGAACGGTTATTGTTTTTATCCCAAATGCGTACTTTCCAGTAATATTTTTTTGTTGACTGAAGTGATTTTCCCTGATAGATAATCTGGCAAGACTGATCTGATTTTATTATTCCGGTATCCCACATATTTCCGTTATCCGTATTTAAAGGTTCTGGCTTGCTTGAAACAAGAATCTGGTAAGCTGATTGTGTCTGGTTGCTTGTCGTAGAATTTATTATCCAGCTTAGTTTTGGAGTTCTATTGTCAATTCCAAGTGGGTTTTCAGTGTAATCGCAACGCAAACCGGTGACTGTTGTGTCACTGATATTTTTTTTATTAGTGCACGACAATGTAAAAATTACGACTACAAAAAATAAAGAAACCCTTCTCATCTTTGTGTTATGTGGATCGAAGCAGAATTTTACTACTTCGATCCATTTTGATTTTAATTAATAACCATCATTTTGCTCCAATTCCGGACTAACTTCCAGTTCATCATCCGGGATGGGCATTAAAAGTTCATAGTCATCCAACGTATAACTACTTCCTACGCTTTCGAAGTAGGTATTTAATACTGTTTTTGCGCGGCCTGTTCTTAGTAAATCAAACCATCGGTGTCCTTCGTGGAAAAACTCGATACGGCGTTCTTTTGCCATTGCCAATGTAAATTCTTCTTTTGACAATCCGGAGAGAGCAGCCAATCCTGCCCGTTCTCTAACTTCGTTTAGATAAGGCAGTGCGTCGGAAGTTTGATTGCTTTCATTTAAGGCTTCTGCATACATAAGCAAAACATCTGCATAGCGTAAAGCCGTATAATTAATTCCGCCATCTCCTGATGTTCCGGTTGAAAAGTCGACAAACTTTAATCCGCAAAGCGTATGTTCATAAGTTCCATCGGTTAGGAGAACCGAATCGATAACCGAGGCGGTTTTTCTTTCATCTCCGTCTTCATAAGCATCAAATAAATCCTGAGTAGGGCACATGTAGCCATTTCCATTCATATTATTTGGAAATATGGCCATATTAAATAACCCCGGTGTATAACTTGACGAAAAAGAATTTCCCTCACCAAGATCACCTGAAAGGTATTCAATTTCAAAAATAGATTCATCAGATTCCTCATTCGTGCCATCAAACATGCTTCCATAGTTGTCAACCAGACTGTAGGCTTCCATATCTATAACCTCTTTTAAGGTGCCGCTTGCATTTTCATATTCATTTAATGTAAGATAAACTTTTCCGAGTAATGTTTTTGCCGCTCCTTCTGAAGCTCTTCCTTTCGAGAGTTCAATTCCATTCAGTAATGATGCGGCATCAATTAAATCATTCTTTATTAACGTATAAACTTCGCTAACCGGACGACGTGACATATCAAATGATGATATTTCATCAGGGCTTCTAAAGGCAACATCAACAATAGGAACATCACCAAACAGGCGTACCAGATCAAAGTAGCAATAGGCTCGTAGGAAAAGAGCTTCTCCTTCAAACTGATTGTGTTTTGTTTCGCTCATTTCAATGTCGTCGATTCTCGACAAAATGTTGTTGGAATATGCTATTGCCGTAAAACAGCTTGTCCAGATGCTGTTTATGGTACTATTGGCAGATGTTACTTCTGCTTCATCAAATTCTGCAACAACAGAGCCCCATGTATACGAGTTTATTTCAGTATTATCGGTTAACAACTCTGAAGGGTACATTATTGTTAAATTATGCAGGCTTTGTAATAAGTTGTATATTCCAATAACTGCCGTTTCATAATCTTCTTCCGATTGATAGTAGTCAATTTCATTTATCTGATATTCCGGTGATAAATTGAGGAAATCATTGCATGAAGTCAGACCTATCAAAGTAATTAATATTATATAAACTATTTTTTTCATTTTTATAAACTATAGGTTAGAATGAAAGTTTAATACCGAATGTATATGTCCTTGCCAAGGGAAATGTACCGTAATCAAGCCCCGAGCTTGTAATGTTATTTCCGGAGCTACTTGCATCAGGATCATAACTTGGATAATCTGTAAATGTGTACACATTGGCCACATCAGCATAAACAGTCAGGCCGCTCAGCCATATTCTGCTGATTAATGCCTGAGGGAATGTATATGACAGGTTTATGTTTTTAATTCGGACATAGGAAGCATCATGCAAATAATAAGAAGAGGTGCTTAACGAATAAGCGTAATTGCTGCGTATAGCTCTTGGGGTACGACCATCTCCCGGATCGCTTTCAGATCTCCATCTGTGGATGGTGCTCAATTGGTTTTGTACTCCCGCACTATTCATCATGGCATTATTTATCAGGTAAGTATCAGCTCCGTGTGAACCATTTAGCGCAATGCTTAAAGAGAAGTTGCGATACAAAAATTTGTTTGTAAATCCCCAGGTGAAGTCGGGCCACGGATTTCCTACAATCTTTTGGTCGGCTGATGTGATGTTTCCGTCTTTATTAAAATCCTCAAATTTTAAATCACCCGGTTGAACATTGGCATGCTGGAGGGCACTGTTCGCAATTTCCTCTTCGTTTTGGAAAGTTCCAATTGCATTCAACATATAAAAACTCGAAATAGGAGAACCTACTTCTGTTACCTGATAGGAATTATTACTGATTCTTGCTCCTTCAGTAGCCAGTTTTAACACTTTATTTTTGTTGGTACTAAAGGTGAAATTATTTGACCATCTGAAATTTCTGCTTCTCACGGGCAGTGTTTCAAGTGCCAGTTCAAAACCTTTGTTTTCAATGTCGCCAACATTTTGAGTAGAGCTTGAATACCCTGAAGCAGCAGGTAATTCAACAGCCAATAATAAATCTGTTTTTTTGTTTTTATAAACGTCTGCAATGAGTGATATTCTATCGTCAAAAAATCCTAAATCTATTCCAAGATCGATTTGTTTTGATTTTTCCCAGGTCAAATCATCATTCGAAAGTGAACTGGGGCGTAAGCCAGATATTTTTCCATCGCCGGCAACATAATCTGAAGAGCTGAGTAGCCCTATGGTTGCATAATTTCCTATTTGGTTATTTCCTGAAATACCATAGCTGGCTCTCAGTTTAAAATTGCTTACACTTTTTACTGACTTCATAAAAGATTCCTCTGAAATATTGTAGCCAACAGAGAACGATGGGAAAGTTCCCCACCTGTTGTTTGAGCCAAACCTGGAACTTCCGTCTCTACGCAAAGTTGCTGTAAAAAGATATTTTCCGTCATAGGAATAATTTATCCTGGAAATCATGGATAGCATTGCCCATTCAGCTTTTATTTGCGTACCTGAATTTACTGTACCTGCAGAAATGTAAGTTACATAGTCGGAAGGGAAATCAGTTGCTCCCGCGGAAAGACGGTTATAGGTACTTTTTTGTGACGTAAATCCTACCAGTGCGTCAAATGAATGCTTATCTCTAAAAAACCGTTTATAATTTAATGTATTTTCATTTAGCCATTCAATATTGTCGGTTTTTGTAGCACCCGCTGAAGATGGGTAATTAAGTGTTGTATACAAAGGAATAGCCGAGGAGCGCCAAAGCTTAATTGTTCCTGCATTATAGTTAATTCCTATGGTGCTTTTAAAAGTTAATCCGTTTATAATTTTATATTCAAGGTAATTGTTAATCATTGCATTGGCTTTCGTCCGTTCATCTGAATAATTTTCCTGATTTAAAACGGTTAGTGGGTTTACCAGCCATCCGAGACCATAAGAAACATCGTCTGCATTGAAATAAGGATTTCTGTTTTCATCGTACACCGGAATTGTAGGTGAAGCAGCCAAAGCCATCATTATTACACCACTTTGTCCGTAGTGCCCTTCTGTGTTTGGAAAAGTCCCATATCCGTATGAACCTGAAATTGTTGAGCCTATTTTCAGATTTTTAAGAACTTGTGCATCTAAATTTGTACGGATATTAAAACGTTTGTAATCAGAAGTAAGTACAATTCCTTCCTGGTGGAAATAACCACCGGAAACAAGGTATTTTAGTTTTTCATTCCCTCCACTTGATGAAATCTGATAATTCCGGACAGGAGCAGTTCGGAAAATAACATCCTGCCAGTCGGTATTTGTCGTTATTGATGAGGGAGTACGAAACTCTTCCGGAACTTTGTATGACTGAGGTCTTGCACTGTTTGGATCGCTTGCACTACCTCCTGAATAGACCCAGGCATTATCTCTGCCTTCAGCAACGTACTCTGCATATTCGTTGGCATTCATCATATCCAGCTTATTTGCTATTTCCTGTACTCCATAAGAAACATCAACATTGAATTGTGATTTGCCCATACTTCCCCTTTTTGTAGTTATAATAACTACCCCATTGGCTCCCCTTGAACCGTATATGGCAGTGGCTGAAGCATCTTTTAATATTTCTATCGATTCAATGTCTGATGGATTTATGGAAGTTAGCGGATTAATTCTGTCGGTAGTGCTTCCGGCCATATCCGAAGCAGAATAATTTGAGCTGCCAAAACTAAGCATATTTGAACCTCCTTCACTGATATTAACAGGAAAACCATCGATTACATATAATGGCTGGTTGCCGCCAGTAATGGAACTTACCCCGCGTACAAGGATGTTTACATTTCCTCCAGGTGCACCCGTGGTTTGGGTAATTTGCACTCCGGCAACTTTTCCCTGGAGCATCTGATCGAAAGTTGAAGTAGAAGGCAGAATCATTTCATCTCCCTTAACTCTGGATATTGAACCGGTAAGATCCTTCTTGCGTTGGGTTCCATATCCAACAATAACCACTTCATCCAGGTTCTTTACATCTTCTTCGAGTATCACATCAATTGTAGTGCGTGAGTCTACACTTATCTCTTTCGTTTGAAATCCGATAAAGCTAAAAACCAGTACTGTGTTGAAATTCCCAATTTCAATGGAATAGTTACCATTTACATCGGTAATTACACCTTCGCTGGTGCCTTTTATCACAACGTTTACGCCAGGCATTGTTGCTCCGTCAGCACTTTTTACCTGACCTTTTACCTCTACCGGTTGCCTTGAAGTTTCACCGGAGAAAATGGCACTTGCGATAAAGGAGAAGCAGAACACAAATGAAAGGAGAAAAATACCCTTCAAAAGGTGGTTGTCCTTTGTTTGTTTTAAATAGTTTAGATAGATTTTCATAAAATTTAATTTAACGTTTTAAGTAGTTTAATCAGAATTGATTATTACAGAATCTATGTTTAAGTAGTTAGCTAGTTTTTCTATGGTTCTTGCGTGGTGTCCAATGCCCAGGGAGAAGTGGTGAGTGGGCCCCTCTTGCATCCATCTGGTTAGAAAAGTTTTAATGTCGGGAGTAAAAAATCCGCGTGTATTTGTATTACCGGTAGGAGGTATTGGGCCGGCAACTGATTCTCCTTCGGCAATTACAAATTTGAATTTTCCGTCGTAAGTAGAATTGATTGAAAGCATTGTTATGGGGCCTTCTTTTATTTTGAATTCAACACCGGCTCCGTGCCCGGGTTTGCCATGGTATTTTTTTAAACTTCTTAATACTGGTTTTCCTTCGGCTATGGCAATATTGTGTGGCCCGTCATGCCCGACAAGAACAAAGCCTTCGTTAAAATCCACCGGATGAAATTCTGCAAAACTGCCGCCAATTCCCAGTCTGTCCATAATCATGAGAGCCACCAGTGTTTTTAAATCTGATTCTCCACACATCGGAAATCCTTTGGACGTAAGTATGGAGTTTCCTACAATTAAATTTGAAAGAACGGTTTGCAGTTCGCTGTTTTCCGGTCCATCGTAGTAGTAAGCAAGTCCATCCAGTTTTTTTTCTTTTACAAAGCGAGTGAGAGCAATACTTACCTTTGCCGCAATTCGCAAATCATCGTCCTGAAGTTTCATTGAGATGGGATCCGAAACGGGATCCGGCGTATCAAAAAAGTTAAGTATTAATTTTTCCTGCTGCTTTATTTCCTCTTCTGTAACTTTATCGTAACATGAAAACAGCTCATTGGCTTCGCATTCAACTATGTGGCTTCCAAAAGCAGCGGTTAGCATGGTGGCATCCGTATGCATGTCGAGCATTGCATTTATCGGATGCCCCAGGTGCCCTAATTGTGCGTTCTTCAGGTCATGCAAAACACGGGCTATCCGGCAGTATTCATCAAATTGATTATCTACTTCTGCATGGTCGTGTAAAGTCCCTATAATCATATCCGGTACTTTTTTCCCCATTCTTACTGCCACTCCTGCAAATTCAGGCAAGGCGCAAATATCGTCGTTCACGAGTTGCATGTATGTGGATGCTTTTGTGTAATCAAGCGCTTTTCTGGGTTGCAATGCCACCAGAATTATTGGGGTAGAAACCGATTTTATAATGATTCCAAATGTGCCGGATGTTGCATACGTTAGCATGTTACAAAAAATCATATCAAGGTTGGCTGCTTCCAATTTTTTTACTGTTTCATAGGCCTTTTGAGGATTATCGATCATGTCAAAATCAATAACCGTTACTTCCTGTTTTTGAATTTTGGCAATAATTAACTGGTGCTTTTGCATCAATTCCTCTAAAAGACCTGGGAACTGTTCCCAGTATTTGTCGTATCCTACGCCAAATACCCCAATTCTTGGGGCGTTTCTTTTTGCATCGTGTAACGTATTCTTTAAGTCTTTTTTATTCATAATTGTGCTTGTGTTTTGTTTCTTTACGCACTAAGTTTTGTTTGTGCAAATTTTTTTAGTTGTCTTATTTGTTTTTGAAAATCATGCAAATACTTTTAATAATCTGATTTTTGGTATTAGTATGATGAATGCAATAAATGCAATGGAATACATTGAGCCAGCATAAATCCACACTGGATCGTACGAGAAGCGAGTAATGATAAGGCCGATGACCGGATTGAGGACAAGAGATGAGAGCGCACCGGCAGATCCTGAAAATCCAATTACTGTAGAGGTTATTTTCTTTCCAAATATATCGCTGATTGAAGTGATGTAGTTGGTAATCCATAGTCCGTGGCCAAAAAATGCAATAGAAATAACCAGAATTACCAATTCTGCATTGGGCATAACTCTTACCAAAAGTGCTGGAGCCGTTAGTAGTGCGGCAATTCCCATTATCGTTTTTCTTGCTGAATTGATACTGTCCGTTTTTTTATACATTTTGTCGGAAATCCATCCACCAAGCATATTGGAAACACCGAGAGCCAGAAAGGGAATCCAAAATAGGTTGCCAATTGAGTTTATATCTATTGCACGTGCCTCGTTTAAGTATTTGGGAATCCAAAACATGTAAAAATAGAATATTGGGTCCAATAGAAAACGAATTAGTATAAACACCCAAACTTCTTTTATCTTAAGTATTTGAGTAATGGGAATTGGCTTTATGTTTTCTTTTGGTAGTTCTTTTTCTCCTGAAGTTGATTTTTGTTTTGGGCAAAGTAACCATACTGTTACCCATAATAATCCAAAGGCACCTGTTATTAAAAATACTCCGCGCCATCCGGTAGTCCCAATTAGATATACACAGAGGGGAGGAGCTACCACTGCGCCCAATGCAGAACCTCCAATGGCAATTCCATTGGCCAGCGCCTGCCTGTGTTTTGGTACCCATTCTACTACCGCTTTTATGGCACCCGGGAAAGCACCTCCTTCTCCTATTCCAAGGATGAATCGATACAATCCAAATTGAAAAGCATTGTTGGCAAAACTATGCAGGAGAGTTGCAAACGACCATATTCCAACAGAAAATGCCAATCCTAAACGGCTGCCGTACTTGTCGATGAAGATGCCGGCAACTGTAAACATAACCGCGTAGCTAATTAGAAAACCGGTATTGATAAAGCCATATTCAATATCTGTAATATGAAAGTCTTCCTTGATTTTTATGATGGAAATGGAAAGTACCTGTCTGTCGAGAAAACTCAAAGCCGTAGCTAAAAAAGCCATAGCCACAATAAGCCAGGGAATCCAGTTTTGTTTGTTCTTCATTTTGTTTTAGTTTACGCACTAAGTTTAATTGGTTGTAAATATAAGTAAGATAAATTAATCTGCAAGCATGTGTTGATAATTTCTTTTCTTTCATCTACTTTTGGGAGCATGAATTCTACGAATCCAAAATATATAGAGATTTGCCTGGACATTATTAAAAGTATCGAGTCAGGAGATTTGCAGCCGGGGGATAAAATTCCTTCGGAGAATGAACTTATAAAAAAGTATAATATAAGTAATACCACTGCCCGGAAAAGTCTTCAGGAAATAGAGTTAAGGGGGTGGGGGACTCGGATTAAAGGAAAAGGTACTTTTGTTCTGAACCGTACAGAAGATAAACATGTTACCCGAACACTGGGCTCTGTTTATACTACCCGTGCAGGTTTTGAAGAAAATTTACGAAAGGAAGGATTTGTGCCCAAAAGTGTTATTATAGAGAAAACCGTACTTGACGCGGGAATCTCAACTGAGATTGGCGGACACCATTATATAATTGAAGGACCGGTTATTAAAATACACAGGCTTAGGTATGCCAACGATGTTCTGATGAAAGATGAGACACGGTATATTTCACTTAAGCTTTGCCCAAGGATTAATATTATTGAAACCAGAAAACCTTTTTTTACCATTTATGAGGAGGTTTACAGCCTAAAAATAACCGATATGAAGCAAACGCTGAGTACGACTATTCTTAACCCTAAGTCTGCAGATAATTACTTTGAGATAAATTCTCCGTTATCGGTTTTTATTTTGGATAGTGCGATTTTTTGTTCGAGTGGAAAAGTGGTGGAAATTGAAAAATCATACTATCGTGGAGATAGGTACAAGTTTTCCATCATTGCCAAACCAGAGGTTTACTAGTCATTTGAAATCTTATTTTTACATAAAAAGAGAGGCTGTTTTTTTAAACAGCCTCTCTTTTCAAACTTATTTAATATCGTGCTCGCTCCACCTTGAGCGATCCGGCGATTTTGGCGCCGTTACTTTTTTAGATGGATTTTCTTTTAGTTCTTTCAGTAATTCTTCCACAGCTTTTTCAATGCCGGGGTCATTGCCTTTTGCCAGTTCTTCCGGGCGATCCACAACTTCAATATCAGGATAAACACCAACTCCTTCAATAATCCACTGGCTATTTTCATCGTAAATGCCAAAACGTGGTACCGAAATGTAACCTCCGTCTACCAGCCGAGCATTGCCCGATATTCCAACCAGTCCTCCCCATGTGCGTGTGCCAATAAGTTTTCCGAGCCCTCTTTTACGGAAATAGTAAGGAAAAGCATCGCCGCCGGAGGAAGAATAACCGTTAATAAGCATAACCTTGGGGCCGTCGTGTGCAATACCCGGAGTTTTCATTGGTGCTAACCCATTTACATTCCAGTAGCTTAATGTTTTTCTGGCTAGCAGATCCGACATTACATCCGGAATAAAGCCCCCTCCATTGTATCTGTCGTCAATAATCAATGCTTCTTTATCGTGGTAGGCATACATACCTTCAAAGAGTTCTTTGTTTCCTTCTGTAGCCGTATTGGGTACATGTATATAACCAATTTTTCCTCCGGATAGCTTGTCAACCATTGCTCTTCGCTCAAGCACCCAGTTGTAATATTTTAATTCGAGTTCGCTTTCAATTGGCTTTATAATTGAGGTGCGTGCACCTGTTAGTTTGGGTGTGGTATTTACTGAAATTTCTACTTCCTTGCCGACAGTATTTTCAAGTAGTTTGTACGGATTTTCATCGGTGGTTATTTCGTGACCATTAATGCTAATCAGATAATCGCCTTCTTTTACATCAATACCTTGTTCTGTAAGCGGCGAGCGACGGGATTTAGTCCAGTTTTGTCCCTGGTATATTTGGGTGATTTTATACCTTTTTGCATTTTTGTCGGCTGTTAATTCAGCTCCAAGTAATCCTCCCTCTATGGGCTTTATTTTTTCAAAATCGCCCCAGTTTACATAAGAATGTCCGGTGTTTGATTCTGAAATAACTTCACCTAATATATAATCTAAATCGGCACGGTGGCCTACATACGGTACCAATTGGCTGTAACGCTTTTTTACTGCCTTCCAATCAACGTTATGTAAATTATCAACATAAAAATAATCACGGTATATTCGCCAGCCATCGTTAAAAATCTGTTCCCATTCTTTTGCCGGATCTATTTTCATTTCCATGTTTGATAAATCCAGTTTGCCATCATCCTTTTTTACATCCGGAGTAATTTTTACAATACCGTAATTGCCTCCCGAGCGATAAAGTAAATGTGCTCCATCGGCTGCAATCTGGGCCTGACTTGTTTGCGAACGAATATCGATTTCTTTTTCGCCTGTAATGTCGTATTTCTTCAAATCTCCTTTTGTAATGTACAGGATACCTCCTTCAACCGGAATCAGGTTACGATAGTTTCCTGAGGATAGAGGAAAAGCGACAATACGGTTGTTTATGCCATCAAAGTCAATTTTAACATCAACTTCTTTGTCTGTCTTCTCTTCTTTGACTTCCTGGTTTTTGTCATTATCTTCCTTTTGTTCAGTTACCGGTTCTTCATCATTTTTAAATTTGAATAGTTTTTCGCCATCCTTTTTTAATACGGCGGCGTAAATGCGTGTTGCCCGGTTGTAGAGATAATCGAATTCATAACTTGAAAAGTCAAGATTGAAATCTCTTTCTGAAAGGAAGAATATGTATTCTCCATTGGTTGAAAACACCGGAGAGTGTTCCGAAAAAGTATCATTTGTTAACTGGTGTTTTTTATTGTCTGAAATATTATATACCCAAATGGAAGAGTTATCATTTGTTGCTGTTTGTGTGTAGGTTATCCATTTGGAATCAGGAGAAAAAGTGTATGAATTTATTTCGCTTTTTATGGCATGGTCAACCACCACTTCTTTTTGCTTCTCTACATCCAGTAACTTTAGCTGAAGAGTGCGGTCGGAATACAGCAGATACTTGCTGTCGGGCGACCATTCACTTCCATATTTCCAGGCGGTGGAGTTTTTTGTTATTTGCTGAGGTTTTGCACCTTTTTTATTTTCCAGTATATAAATTTCATATTCGCCGGTTGCATCAGAATAATATGCAATGTATTTTCCATTGGGCGACCAGCTTGGGTAAATTTCACGAATTCCTTGTGTTTGTGTAAGGTTTTCAGTAATCCCGTTTTCAGCCGGAACCGAAAAAATATCGCCGCGGGCATCAAATAATGCGCGTTTGGCTGTGGGAGAAACAGTATAACTGTGAATGTCGTCTTCTACGTTTTTAAAGTATGGAGTGAGGTTGGGATTATCATAATTAATATTCACCGGAACCTTTTGAATCTCGTTATTGCTAAGATTTATTTTGTAGAGATACCCTCCGTTTTCAACTACCAGTTGTCCGTTTTCCCCTGAAGGCCAGGTTGCATCAAAGTCAGAAAAATGGCTTACTTGCTCAATGTTTTTTGTTTGCGTATCGTAACTATAGATATTTAGTTTCAGGTCGCGATCGGAAGTAAAGTAAATTTTGTTTTTGTACCATACCGGCCACTGGTCAGAGCCTGCAAAATCGGTAATTTGTTCCGATGTATTTTTATTCAGGTCGTACACCCACAATTCTGTTGCACGCCCTCCTTTGTAACGTTTCCAGGTACGGAATTCGCGCGAAACAGGGGTGAAACAAATCTTGTCAGCATCCGGAGAAAGAACAGCTATTCCTCCATCAACAATGGGTAGCGGTTTTTCCAATCCTCCTTCGATATTCACCAGGTAGTATTTTCCGTTTCGCTCACCAAATTGGGTTCGGTTGGCACGGATGAGAATATTTTTACTATCGGGAGTCCAGTCGAGTACCACATTATCCCAACCGCCGCGGGGAGGCATCATGCCAACAGAATTATAATACGTTAGTTGTTTGGATTCTCCGCCTTCTGAAGGAATAATATAGATTTGCCGGCTGCCTGAGTATTCAGCCGAAAAAGCAATCCACTTCCCATCGGGCGATATTTTGGGAAACAACTCCATTCCTTTATGTGAGGTTATGTGCCGGGCATCGCCACCGTTGGCATTCACCGTCCATATATCACCCGCATATACAAATGCTATCAGATTATTGTTAATATCCGGAAATCGCATTAACCGGGCATCATTTATCGCAAATGTACCGGTTGTAATCCCTGCTGCTAACAGAGTGAAAAAAAGCTTTCTGAAAAAATGTAGCATGTTATTTTGTTTTAGAAACGCTAATTGTAAATATAATTTTTGATACAGACAAGGGGAAAAATCAGAAAATGAAGCCTGTTTGCTTTACTTTGAAATGTATGTGGTTTATTACAGGTAAAGTAATTCTTTTAATTTTTCCATCGCTTCGGAAGCTGTTGTATGCAAAAAAACGTCGGTAAGCGTATTGGTGAAATGAGATGGCTCAATGTTTATCTCAATGATTTTTGCGCCATGTTCTTTGGCAATCTCCGGAATGGCGGCTGCAGGTAACACTTCTGCATGGGTTCCGATTATTAACAGTACGTCGGCTTTTGTTGCTTCTTTTATAGCATTTTTTTGTGTAAGTGCCGGAATAGGCTCGTTAAAAAAAACGATATTGGGTTTCAGGTTGGCGCCACATACAAAACACTTTGGCGGAAGGTGATCGAGATTAGCAAAATTCATATCGTATTCAGTACTGCACTCTATGCATGCAAGCTGTTTGTAGGTTCCGTGCAGTTCGTACACTTTTTTGCTTCCTGCCTTTTGATGAAGATAATCGATATTCTGTGTGATAACAGATTCCAAAAAGCTTCGTTTCTCCATTTTTGCCAGTACTTTGTGGGCAACGTTGGGTTTAGTATCGTTTAGTTTGTCGTAAAATATTTCTTTGATTTTTTTCCAGGACTGAACCGGTTTTTTCCTGAAAAAGTCGATTTCCAGGAAGATGGGATTGGTGGTGTTCCACAATCCGTTTTCGCCCCTGAAAGGAGGAATACCACTTGCTACAGATATGCCTGCACCGGTAAAAGCAACAGCATATTTTGCATTTCGAATGAGTTGAGCAGCTTCTATGTACTTTGCATCTTCCATCTGGTATATATAATATCTCCCGGCAGAACTTATTGTAACTGCCGGGAGACAGGTGATAAAGATGCTAAACTATTTTTAATTATGCATCTTCTTCTGTAAATGTTTTATTTACAGAAACAGTATTGTCTTCTTCAAATTTAATTTTGAAATCCAACTTTCTGAAAACCGATAACATTGCTTTGTTGTCTTTGGTTGTTTCTGCCAGCAACTTCTTAGCACCTCTGGCTTTTGCAATTTCAAGACAGTAATTTGTTAATGTATATCCCAGTTCTTTTTTCTGCCATTTGTCGGTAATAAGAACAGCATATTCCATTATTTCGCCATCCGGATCGGCAATTAAACGACCAACGCCAATGATTTGCTTTTTGCCTTCTTCTTCAATTTCTGCAACAATGGCGATTTCTCTGTCGTAATCGATAAAACAGAATTGAGTAGCCACTTCGTGAGACTCAAATTGGAAGTCGTTTCTAAAACGATGATAGATAGCTTCTTTTGAACAGCTGGCCAAAAGATCGCGCCACATTGGTTCATCTTCTGGTTTTATCGGGCGAAGCAGAACTTTTGCATCATCTTTTACAGTGAATTCTTTTATCAGGCTTTCCGGGTATGGACGAAGAACCAGGTGTGAGTATTCTTTTACTGGTTCTTTCATTATTTTTTCGTCTACCACAATACGGGCATCCAACGCGGTTACATCTGTTTCTGTTACAATTAGCGGGTTGATGTCCAGTTCTTCAATTTCCGGATAGTCGGCAGCCAAGTATGACATTCTTATTAGCACCTCGATTAATTTGTCGATATTTTTAGGTGCATCTCCGCGCCATCCTTTTAATAGCGGGTAAATCTGAAGTGATTCAATCATTTGACGGGCCAGTTGCTCATTTAATGGAGGGAATTCCAAACGTTTATCTTTAAACAATTCGGCAGTGGTTCCACCCATTCCAACCAGCATAACGGTTCCAAATACGGGGTCTTTTTTGGTACCAACAATAAGTTCGATTCCGCCTTTGGTATTTACCATTTTCTGAATGGTAACACCATCTATTTTTGCATCCGGACGTCTTTCTGCAACGGTTTTTAGCATATTTCTAAACGTTGCCCGAACCATGTCTGCATTTTCAATATTCAATGCAACACCGCCAACATCAGATTTATGTGTAATGTCGGGTGAATATATTTTCATTACCACAGGGTATCCTTTCTTTTCGGCTACCTCAACTGCTTTGTCTTCGGTTGCTGCCGGAGTAGGATTGGTGGTATCGATTCCATAATCGTTAATCAGCATTTTGGAATCGTCTTCGTTTAGGATTTTTGCTTTTGGAAATACTTCTTTCAGGTATTTTTCGCGCAATTCATGTCTGTCGTATTCAAATGAAACCGGTACTTCTTTTGGTGTTTCATACAACATTTTCAGGTTTTGAGAATAATCTGAAAGTGTCATGAAAGCTTTTATTGCCTGTTCCGGAGTTCCGTAGCTTGAAATTCCTGCATTATTAAATATCTGGATTCCCTCGCGCATGCTTGCTCCTCCTAGCCAGGCTGCCATAATTGATTTATTGGTGTTGGCCGACATTTTTGCAATTGCTTCTGCAGTTGCCGTTGGGTCGGTCATTGCCTGTGGTGTAAGAAGAACCAATACGGCATCTACATTTTCGTCTTCCAGAATAATTTCTGTTGTATGGGAAAAACGCTCAGGAGTTGCATCTCCAAGTACGTCAATTGGATTACCATGCGACCAGAATGGTGGAAGATAATCATTTAGTTTTTGCATGGTTTCTTCTGATAATTTAACCAGTTTTCCACCATGGGCAATCAACGAGTCGGTTGCCATAACACCCGGTCCACCAGCATTGGTTACAATGGCTAAACGGTTTCCTTTGGGAACACGGCGACGTCCTACAAGGTCGGTAAAGTCGAAGATATTTCCGAAATCGAATACCCTGGCCAAACCTGCTCTTCTGAATACTGAATCATAAATTGAATCTTCGGAAGCCATTGCTCCGGTATGCGAAGCAGCAGCAGCAGCTGATTCAGGGAACCTCCCTGATTTGTAAACAATAATTGGTTTTTTACGCGAGAAGGCACGGGCTGCCGACATAAACGTGCGGGCATCCTGAATGGATTCTACGTATAGAACAATGGATTTTGTATTTGGGTCTTGCCCAAAGTAATCAATTAAATCACCAAAACTTACATCCATTGAATTTCCGATGGAAACGAAGTTGGAAAAACCGATGTTCGATTCATAAGCCCAGTCGAGTACTGATGTACATAATGCACCCGATTGAGAGATGAAAGCAACATGGCCATCCTGAGGCATACCATCGGCAAAACTTACGTTCATGTTTAACCCCGGAACTAATATTCCAAGACAGTTTGGACCGATAACCCGCATATCCGGGAATTTTGCTTTTTCAGCTTTTACCTGAGCTTCCAGCGCTTTTCCTTCTTCACCCGATTCTTTGAATCCGGCCGTCATAATAATTACCCCGTTAATTCCTACTTCACCACAGTCTTTAATTAGCTGGGGAACAAATTTTGCTGCTGTCATAATTACAGCTAAATCAGGGGTTTTGGGAAGACTTTTTACATCCGGAAAGCATGGGATGCCAAATACTGCTTCTCGTTTAGGGTTAACAGGATAAACTACTCCGTTGTATCCTCCTCCTACTAAATTTCTGAGCGTTATTCCACCAACACTGTCAGGCCTGTTGGAAACGCCTATCAGAGCAATCCTTTTTGGTTTAAAGATGCTGTCGAGTTTTTTGATTGCCATTTTTATATGTTTTTGATTTTTTGTATAAAATTTCTTCAGAATTTGTGATAACACAAAAATGAAAAATTTAGGGTGTAAAATTCAAGAAAAAAATCCATGTTAGAAAATTTTAACCGATTGTTTTAAGATTGGGTGTTAAAGTTAAAGTTTATTTAAAACCAAGTAATTAGCTGAATTTTTCCCAAACAAAGATGATGCGTTTTTGTTAAAACACAATCCTGTTGTAACCTGTTTAAAAACACAAATGACAGAAATACAGATAGAAGACAAGTATTTAAAACGTTTATAATAAACACTTTTTTATAGTGGTGAATGATAAAAAAAAAACGAGGTTTCTCTTAAAAGACGGAAAACCTCGTTTGGTTGGCTTTGTTTTCTGATAAATGGCTGAATTTTTCAGCAAAACTACAGCTATTTATTTTTGGTATAAAGAATCATTTAAATTGTACTTCCTGAATTCAGTTTATGTAATTGTGCATAAAGCGTGATTTACATTTTTCAATTTTTATACTTACGTAATTCTTTTATCCTTCATTTGATATTTAAAATGCCAATTTAGTGCATTGTGTTTTATGTTACCTTTTTACTTCTACTTTAGCACCATTAATAATATCCTCAATAATTCCCGGGTCAAGCAGGGTAGAGGTATCTCCCAGGTTTGTTGCATCTCCTTCTCCAATTTTGCGCAGAATCCGCCGCATTATTTTTCCCGATCTCGTTTTTGGGAGACCATTAACTATTTGAATTTTATCAGGTTTGGCAATTGCCCCAATGAATTTCGTTACTGTGTTTCTTATTTCTTCTTCAATAGTTGTAAGTTCCCTGTCGGAAAGAGCATCGCAAATAACGTAGGCATAAATTCCTGAACCTTTTATCTCGTGCGGGTAGCCAACTACTGCCGACTCAACTACTTTGGGGTGTTGGTTTATGGCATCTTCAACTTCTGCAGTACCAATTCTGTGCCCCGAAACATTAATCACATCATCAATGCGGCCAATGATACGGTAGTAACCCTCTTCGTCGCGTTTGGCTCCGTCGCCAGTCAGGTATAATCCGGGGAAGGTTGAAAAGTAAGTTTGGAAGCATCGCTGGTGATCTCCATAGGTTGTTCGCAACATTCCCGGCCATGGATGTTTTATACACAGAATTCCTTCTACACTATTTCCTTTTAATTCATTTCCTTCCGGATCTACGAGTATGGGTTGTATTCCAGGTAGTGGAAGCGTAGCCAGTGAAGGCTTGGTTGGTGTAATTCCTGCCAGCGGAGAAATCATAATACCACCTGTTTCAGTTTGCCACCAGGTATCTACTATGGGGCATTTCCCTTTTCCAACCAAATCATGGTACCAGCGCCATGCCTCTTCGTTAATAGGCTCACCAACGGTTCCAAGTACTTTTAGTGAACTTAAGTCGTGGCTGGTTACCCAATCGTTGCCCTGGGCTACCAGTGCCCTAATAGCTGTTGGGGCGGTGTAAAATTGATTTACTTTATACTTGTCAACAATTTCCCAGAAACGGCCGGCATCTGGCCATGTTGGTATTCCTTCGAACATAACTGTAGTGGCTCCGCTAAGCAGAGGACCATATACAATATAGGAGTGACCGGTTACCCAGCCAATGTCTGCCGAGCACCAGTAGGTATCTCCATCGTTGTATTGAAATACATTTTTAAAAGTATATTCTGAATAAATCATGTAGCCTGCGTTAGTATGAACAACTCCTTTGGGTTTACCTGTGGAGCCGGAAGTATAAAGGATAAATAGCAGATCCTCTGCATCCATAACTTCTGCATCATTATCAGAGGAAACACCTTTTAATAAGTCGTGTAACCAAACATCTTTTTCTTCATTAAATTGAATATCCTCGCCCGTTCTTTTTAAAACAAGATTGTATTCAATGGTTGGACAATTGGTAAGTGCATCATCTACAATAGATTTAAGAGGAATGGATTTAGCGCCACGATATGCGCCATCTGAAGTAATAACCAGCTTTGCTCCAGCATCGATAATTCTGTCGGCCAATGCAGTGGCTGAAAAGCCGGCAAAAATGATGGAATGTACCGCACCTATGCGAGCGCAGGCAAGCATTGCAATGGCCAGTTCGGGTACCATGGGGAGATAAATTGCAACTCTGTCTCCTTTTTTTATTCCCAGCTTTTTTAATCCATTGGCAAATTGTTTTACTTTTTCAAATAATTCACCGTAGGTTAACTTAATTTCCGGTTCATTCGGATCATTTGGCTCCCATATAATAGCTACCTGATCTTTCCGCATAAACATGTTACGCTCAAAAATATTTTCAGTAATATTTAGTTTTCCATTTACAAACCATTTTACGTCTGGAGCATTCTTTCCTGAAAATTTCCAGTCGAGTGCTTTGTCCCATTTTTTTCTCCAAAAATGGCTTTCTGCAATGTTTTCCCAAAAAGCCTCCGGATTGGCAACGCTTTCATTATACTTCTGAAAATACTCTGCTAAACTCGATATTTTATTAGTCATAATAATAACTTTTAGGTTTATGAATTATGTTTTAATTGTAACAGTGTTAGCTATGCTAACAAATAATACAGCAAAATTCCCTGTTAATTGTTGTTAAAGAGGTAGGTACAACTTTTGTTTGTTTTGATAATAATGAAAAATAGAAAGAGGAAAGAAAGTCTGTATGTATTTATATGAGAGAAAAAGAGTTGTGTGTCTTATTCTTTGTTTTGAATATATGTTTAAATAAAAATTGAGGGAAAATGTAAGAAAAAAATGGATTTGTTATTTACTGAGAAAAAGAATGAAAATTTTTTTATGTAAAATGAAGGTCGATGGTTCTTATTCTTTACGGAAGTTGCACCTTGTTTCCGTCTTTATCTACATTAACAAATGTAATATGGGTTGAAAATATAGGTTCCAAGTTTTGGAAACAATTGTTATTGCACAATACGTTTACTAAATACTGTACCGAAGTTCTTCCTTCGTGTGATTTTTCAATAACAAATTTCAAAATAGCCCCTTTTTTTACTCCTTTTTTAAAGGTTACTTTATCTAATGCAACGGTTACAAAACTGCTTCCCGGGTAATCGAGTGTTGCGGCAATCCAGGCAAATTCGTCAATCCATTTTAACAGGGCTCCACCATATAAATGCCCGTTCTGGTTGAGATCTCCGGGAAGTACCAATTTGAAGTTTTCCATAAAGCACTTTTTTTCAAAAGTACATTTTATTTTTCAATCGTTTGGTAGGGGGTAAATCCTTTGGGTGTTTTAGTGCTTAATGCTTCCCGTGGTTTGTAAAATTCCGGGCTATCATAAATTTTACGCAACAATAATTCTTTTGTGTGTGGCTCGGCTAAATGGGCAATTCCAATGGCATGTTCAGCCAGGTTTAGTCCCATTGGATTAAAAGCGCCGTTTTCTGTAACAATCACAACCGGATCTGCTGCTATTGCTGTTGTTGTAATACCCTCGGGACACATATCAATAATTTTAGATATTCCATTGGCGGTGGTTGATTCCATGGCAATGATTGCGTAGCCGTTTTTGGATAAAATCGATCCGCGAAGAAAGTCTGCCTGTCCGCCAATTCCGCTGTATATTTGCCGGCCTTTTAATGAGTCGGCCCATATATTTCCATGGAGATCTGTGCCAATGGCGCTGTTTATGGCAATCATTTTGTGTTGCTGTGCAATACGCAAAACATTATTGGTAAAATTGCACGGGCGGTTCTGCACGGAGCTATTGTAATCTAACCAATCGTAGCCTGCTTTATCTTTTGCCAGGAAGATAGACGAAATAGAAAAATTTACATCCTGGTATTTATTGGTAACGATCTTTTTTTCTATCAGTTTTTGCATGGAATCAGTGAAAAGCTCGGTGTAGATTCCGATGTCTTTTACTCCTTTATCAATGACTGCATCGGTAACAGCTTCCGGGACTTTTCCTATGCCATATTGTAATGTACATCCGTCGGTTATAAACAGTTCTGTAATAAGCCGTCCAATTTTATGAGCTGTTTCATCGGGTCGGTGATAAGGTATTACAGGCAGCGGGTAATTCGTGTCAATTAAGAAATCGATGTTGGATTCATCTATGGTGGTTCCCAGAATGAATGGCATTTGTTTATTTCTTTCAGCTATAACAATCCCTCCGTTTGCTTTTGCCGTATTTACTGCAGCTTGTATTCCTTCAACTGTAGTCCCGTAGCTGTAGTTTCCTCCTTTGTCGGGGCCACTTACCTGTATAAACACTACATTGGGTTTTAAAAAGTTTTTTACCTGAAACGGAACATTGGAAAGATGCATTACCTGATAGGTTGCCTGGCCTTCGTTTAAAGCTTTCCTTGAATGCGGCCCGGAAAAAATAACGCGGTGCTTAATGCGTTGACATGTTGCTTTGGTGAATAGCTCTTCAACTTCTCCCAGTAGTAATATGCTGATTAGCTCAATGTCTTTAATGGATGTATCGGCAGCTAATTGTTTTAGTAGTACTTGCGGAGTTGCTGCATTTCCTCCGGTATATATTACAGAACCGGGTTTTATATAGGTTGAATTTACTGCTTCCGAAATACTATGGATGATTTTCATTTTTTTTGTTTCGTTTGTGGTTAAATAATTGCCGATTGTTGGATTAATAATTATTCCAAATGAAATGGACTTCTTCTGTTTAGTTCTGACAGAGTAGCTACCATTACCGCTTTTATAGTATGTAAACGATTTTCGGCCTGATCGAAAACAACCGATGCTTTGCTTTCAAATACCTCTTCGGTAACTTCCATAGCTTCCAGTCCGAATTTATGATAGATTTTTTCTCCCACTTTTGTCTTTCTGTTGTGAAATGCCGGTAAACAATGCAGAAACTTTACGTCCGGATTTCCGGTTTGCTCCATCACTCGTGTATTCACCTGGTAGGGTTTTAACAGTTCGATTCGTTTTGCCCATGTTTTATCTGGTTCTCCCATCGAAACCCAAACATCGGTGTACAAAAAATCGCAGTCGGTTACAGCCTGTTTTATATTTTCCGTAATGGTTATTTTGGCTCCGGTATCATTGGCAATTGCTTTGCATGTATTTTGTAATTTTTCAGAAGGCTGATATTCTTTTGGAGCAGCAGCTCTAAAATCCATCCCGAGTTTTGATGCGCCTACCATTAATGAGTTTCCCATATTGTTGTGAGCATCGCCCAGGTAGCAGAACTTTACTTCGGAAAGTGGTTTGTTTATATGTTCTTTCATGGTTAGCAAATCTGCCAATATTTGCGTAGGGTGGAATTCATTTGTCAGTCCATTCCATACGGGCACGCCTGCATATTTGCCTAATTCTTCTACAATCTCCTGACCAAATCCGCGATACTCTATTCCATCATACATTCTTCCAAGTACGCGGGCTGTATCCTTCATCGATTCTTTATACCCAATTTGCGAACCTGTAGGAGCCAGGTATGTAACCCTTGCTCCCTGGTCAAAGGCAGCCACTTCAAAAGCACATCTTGTACGGGTAGATGATTTTTCAAAAATTAAGGCAATATTTTTACCTTGCAACCTTGGTTGTTCGGTTTCTGTATATTTTTCATTTTTTAAGAGGATTGCTAACTCAATTAATTCTCGTATTTCTTCCGGGGTAAAATCGAGTAGTTTTAAAAAATTTTTGTTTTTTAGTGACATATCAATGTGGTTTTAGAAATCAAAATTATTCATAGTGCATTGTTATTTTAGACCCAAACGATTTATCTTCCAGTTTTTTTGCTTCTGTTATTACACATTTATTCCCTCCGTTTTTTAAGAAAGAAAGACATGCTTTGATTTTTGGTTCCATTGTTCCTTCTGCAAAAGTACCTTTTTCAAGATATTTTAATGCGTCTGCATAATCCAGAAATTCCAGTTTTTCTTGTGTTGGTTTGCCAAAATCTTTGTATATAAAAGGAACATCTGTTAGGATAAATAACTCATTGGCTTTTATATTGGTAGCAAGTAAACTGGAGGCCATGTCTTTATCAATAACTGCATCAAGAGTACGAATGTTATTGTCTTCGTCATAATATACAGGAATTCCACCTCCTCCTGCAGCAATTACTATATTTCCGTTTTTAACCAATAGTTCAATTGTGTTTTTGTTTATTATTTCCAGCGGAGTGGGAGAGGGAACCACTCTTCTATAACCTTCGGGCATTTTTGATGATGGCTTGAAGTACCACTCTTTTTTGCTCGTTAGTTTTTTTACTTCTGTTTTGGTGTAGATTTTTCCAATGCGTTTCTCCGGATTTTGAAAAGCCGGATCATTTTTGTCAACATTAACCAGTGTTATTAAGGTAATTATATTTTTCTGTATGTTGTGCCTGTTTAAAATATTTCTGAGTATTCGTTCAATCATATACCCTACACCTCCCTGCGAATCGGCAACGCAAATATCAAGAGGCATGGGGGCGATATTGTACAATTGCTCGCCTGCATCATTGCGCATTAATATGTTACCAACCTGAGGCCCGTTGCCATGTGTAATCACCAGTTCATACTTTTCATTAAGTAAATGAACAAGGTTCTCCAGAGTCTCAAAAGCATTTTGTTCCTGCTGCTCAATGGTTCCTTCCTCGTTATCACGAAGAAGAGCGTTTCCTCCCAAAGCAACCACAGCCAGTTTTTTCATCTTCTTTCAAATAAATACTTCCGGCAAACTTATAAATTTGAAAAGAGAAATGAGCTGGGGTTTTATCATTTTTGTGCTGTTGCATGTTGTTTAAAAACAGTGTTTTGAAAGGTTGATTTTGATTTGGTAACTATTTTTGCGGAAATTTTCCAGATTGATATTTTACCGGGATTTTTATTAACAGTTTACTCTTTATATGATTCTTTTTTAAGTAGAGAATAATCATCGGCTTGCTACGTTTTTTACTTAAATTTGCAACACAAAAAATAAACGAACAGCAATGGCACTTAAGCACAAAAAGCCGGCAAATTCGAAACAGAGGAAGAAAAGTGAGGGTAAGTCTTTATTTAAAAACGAGAAATTCAGGGTAATTTTGGGTATATTGATTTTGCTCATAGCAGCATACCTGTTAATTGCATTTATTTCATTTTTGTTTTATGGAGCCGCCGATCAGAGTAAATTAGATCTGAAATGGTCTGAATTATATTTTAATTCAAGTGTAAAGGTTCAGAATAAAGCCGGGAAAACAGGCGCTTATTTTTCTGAAGTGATAATGAACCGTGGTTTTGGAATTGCCTCGTTTATTTTCATTTATTTACTGGTAATCACGGGTTTTAAAATTATAGGCCGGAATTTGGTAAAATACGGAAAAACGCTTTTCTCAAGTTTGATTTTACTTTTGTGGATATCAGTTACATTAGGGCTTGTTTTTACAAAAACGGATGGAGCTTCAGCTATTTATCCCGGAGGAAGATATGGCTTCATTTTGAGTAGTTGGTTGAGTTCGCTTGTGGGAATGCTTGGACTCATATTACTATTGTTTCTTTCTGCTGTAATTATATTAATTGTTCGGTTCGATAAAGCTTTTGAATTTGTAAAAAGTATTCTTAACAAGAGAATGGGAATACGGACTCCAAAAGCGATGGAGGAAAGAGAAGAGAAAGAAGTGGCTTCTGTTGCTGAGAATAAAGAGATTATTCAGGAAGAATCCATTTCGAAAGTTATTGAAGACGATGATGTCGTTCAAGCTGTTTTTGAACCGGACTTAATTGAAGTTGATGGTAAAGAAGATAAATTAACACTGGAAACTACCAAGCCGAAAGAGCCTTTTGCTGAGGAGGTGGCTAAGGAAGGTGAGGACGATTTGGAGTTAACCGTTCACCAAAAGAAGGAGGAAATAGGAGAGGGGAATTTGCAAACAGAGGAGCTTGAAGATTATGATCCTACGCTCGATCTTTCCGATTTTCGATTTCCAACACTTGAAATACTGGAAGAACATAATTTTGGCAATGCAGAAGTAAGTAACGACGAACTTATCTCTAACAAAAATAAAATTGTTGAAACCCTTCGTCATTATAAAATAGAAATTACCAAAATCAGGGCAACCATTGGGCCAACCATTACTTTGTATGAAATTGTTCCGGCACCTGGAATTCGTATTGCTAAGATTAAAAATCTGGAAGACGATATTGCATTAAGTCTTGCCGCACTGGGGATTCGGATTATTGCTCCTATTCCTGGTCGTGGAACGATTGGTATTGAAGTGCCAAACCAAAAACCGGAAGTGGTTTCCATGCGGTCAATTCTTAGTTCGCGCAAATTCCAGGAGTCAACAGCCGAACTTCCTGTGGCAATGGGAAAAACAATATCAAACGAAACATATTTATTTGACCTGGCTAAAATGCCTCATATATTGGTTGCTGGAGCTACCGGACAAGGTAAGTCGGTTGGGGTGAATGTAATTATTACTTCGTTGTTGTATAAGAAGCATCCTTCTCAGTTGAAATTTGTTTTTATTGATCCTAAAAAGGTGGAGTTAAATCTCTATTCTGTTCTTGAAAAACATTATTTGGCAAAACTTCCTAACGAGGAGGAACCGGTTATTACCGATATACAAAAGGTGAAGAATACACTTAATTCCATAAATGTTGAAATGGATAACCGGTATGATTTGCTAAAAAAAGCGCATGCACGTAACTTAAAAGAATACAACAAGAAGTTTATAAGCAGGAACCTTAATCCGGAGAAAGGACACCGGTATATGCCATATATTGTGGTGATTATTGATGAATTTGCCGATTTAATAATGACTGCCGGAAAAGAAATTGAGTTACCAATTGCACGAATTGCCCAGTTGGCAAGGGCTGTTGGGATTCATATGATTATTGCAACACAACGTCCGTCAACCAATATTATTACCGGAGTTATAAAAGCTAACTTCCCTGCCCGAATTGCATTTAAAGTAGCATCTATGATAGATTCCCGGACCATTTTGGATACACCCGGAGCCAATCAGTTAATCGGGAAAGGTGATATGTTAATTGCGACTGGTAGTAATATTACACGTGTGCAGTGCGCTTTTATTGATACTCCGGAGGTTGAAGAAGTGTGTTCATTTATTTCTGAGCAGCGCGGCTACCCAACTGCATTCTTGCTTCCTGAGTATTATGGCGATGATGAACCTGCCCCTGGAGAGGTTGATTTAAATAATAAAGATGAGTTGTTTGATGATGCAGCGCGTATTGTAGTTGTTAATCAAATGGGATCTACGTCTATGATACAGCGAAAATTCTCCATCGGTTATAACAGGGCTGGCCGAATTATGGATCAACTGGAAGCTGCCGGAGTAGTGGGACCAAGCGAAGGGAGCAAGGCGAGGCAGGTATTAATTTCCGATGAATATAGTTTGGAACAATTATTGAATAGCTTGTAAACAAAAATTTGAATATGAGAAAGATATTTTTGATGGGTATGGTCTTGTTTGTTTCTCTTTTTGCTGCCGCGCAACAAGACGCAAAAGCAAACAAAATCTTGGATGAGGTTAGCGAGAAGACAAGATCTTTTGGCGCTATTTCTGCTGATTTCCTTTTTACAATGCAGAATAAAGAGGTAGGGATTGACGAGAAAAATAAGGGGTCGATCGTGTTAAAAGGACAGAAATATGTGGTTAATTTACCCGATGCGGGGTTAAAAGTTTATTCTGACGGAAAGACCGTTTGGAATTATATGAAAGATGGAAACCAGGTTACAATTTCAAATATTGAAGAACAGAGTAGTGATTTGATGAATCCTTCGTCTTTATTTCGTATCTACGAGAAAGGATTTAAATCCAAATATGTGGGAGAAAAAACAGAAGGAAATAAAACACTTTATCAAATTGATTTATTTCCTGAAAATGAAGTTCAGGATGTTTCAAAAGTTACCATTTTCATTAACAAAGCCTCTATGATGATAGATTCGGCTAATTTGGTGGATCCCGATGGGAATACATATGGTATCCAGATAACGAAAATGGCAACTAATGAGAGCCATCCTGATTCTTATTTCGTTTTTAACACAAGCGATTATAAAGATGTGGAGGTTATAGATTTCCGTTAAAGGTCATCAACTGGCTTTCTTTTGTGAAAAAGTTTATCTGTCGTAGATATTTCAATAAAAGAAGCTCCGCAATCTTCACCAAAACGTCCCCCTACATAAATTATTAAATCGTCGTATTGTATTGTTCCTTTTTTCAATAGAGAGCGAATTGCTGCTTTTTGAATTTTTAACCGGTGTTTCTTAATTTCCAGAAAAGAAGGAATAACGCCAAATGAAAGTGCTAATTCCCGAACTACCCTTTGCGAGTGGCATTGTGCAAAAACAGGTGTGTTGGAACGATAAGCTGCAAGATAGCGAGCTGTTCTTCCGGTTGTAGTTGCAGTAACAATAGCTTTCGGAGTTAATTCAGCTGCTGCACGTATGGCGGACTGTGCCAAATAAGCCGGTATTTCATGCTTGATGGGCGGAAGGGTTACGTCGTAGCGTTTATCTCTTTCAGGTTCCACTTCATAAGCTACTTTTACCATTGTTCTGATTGCCTCTACCGGATATTTCCCGTAAGCGGTTTCACCACTTAACATTATTGCATCGGCACGCGAATAAATAGCGCTGGCTACATCATTGACCTCTGCCCGTGTTGGTCGTGGGTTTTCAATCATTGTATGCAGCATTTGGGTGGCTATAATTACCGGTTTTTTCTGTAAACTTGCTTTTCTTATAAGGTTACGCTGTACTGTTGGAATACGTTCTGCAGGTAGTTCAATTCCCAAATCACCTCTGGCAACCATAATACCATATGCTTCAGTTAAAATTTCATCAATATTATCTACGCCTTCCAGGTTCTCAATTTTAGCAATAATTTTTATTGCACTCTGTTGTTTATCAAGTATTCTTTGTACTTCCTGTACATCGTGTTTATTACGTACAAAAGAGTGTGCAATAAAATCAAGATCCTGTTCAATTGCAAAATCAATAAAAGATTTGTCTTTTTCTGAAAGCGATGGAAGATGTATTGAAACACCTGGTATATTCAAACTTTTGTTATTCTTTATTAACCCGCTGTTTTCAATTTTTCCTGTTAAATAATCTGAATTTTTTTCTGTTATGGTAATTTCAACAGCTCCATCGTCGATGAGTATTTTGTTCCCTTCAGATAAATCTTCAACAATTCTTTCATAGTTTACACAAATGTGCGGTGAGCCTGTTTTTAAATCTTTGAATGCAATGGTAATTTTTTCGCCTTCTTTTACATTCATTTCCTGTAAAGCACTGCATGTCCTTATCTCTGGCCCCTTTGTATCTATTAAGATGGCTATTGAATCGGATACAGCACGAATATTATCAACCATCTTTTTGCCCGATTCCCGGGTAATGTGTGCTGTATTTATCCGCGCAACATTCATTCCTGCATTAAATAGCGATTGAATAAACTCTTTATCGCATTTTTGGTCTGAAATCGTTGCTACAATTTTCGTCTTTCTCATTTTCGTATCATTTTAAGAAGCCGCAAAAGTAGTACTTTAACGGATAAATAGCGGCTTATGTTTTTATTCTGAACGAAATTTAAGATACAAGTTAATCTTTAATTTAACTATTGTTGACAAAGCTTTGAATAGCAAGTTTATAAGATTTCAATCCAAACCCCATAATACATCCTTTACATACGGGGCCAATTATGGATTTGTGCCTAAAGTCCTCACGTGTAAGTGTATTGGAAATATGTACCTCCACCACTTTTGTATCAATTCCTGCAATAGCATCACGAATGGCCACTGACGTGTGGGTGTATGCACCTGCATTGATAATGATTCCTTCATAAGTAAATCCAAATTCGTGTATCTTACTAACCAGCTCACCTTCTATATTTGATTGATAGTACTCCAGATGTATTTCAGGGAAAAAAGTCTTTAGTTTGGTATAATAGTCTTCAAAACTTTCTTTTCCGTATATATCTTGTTCTCTTTTTCCCAATAAATTTAAGTTTGGACCGTTGATAATCAATATTTTCATTAGATTTCTGTTTTAATATTTTTTATAGTAACTTTATATTTATTTGAACGTATCTTAAATCATGTAAATAGCTAATGTTGGGTTGCTTATGGCAATCAAAATTATTTAAATATGTTGATTAAAAAAACAAAAACGTAATGTTATGAAATGGGAGGATAGTAAAAGGGGATACGAAAATTATCTGAAGTTGGAAAAGTCATTGTCGCAAAATTCTGTTGCGGCTTACATCAACGACATTAATAAGTTGATTGATTTTCTGGATGAGAAATTCAAAAAAATTGCCCCCGAAAAAGTAAAACTTCAGCATTTGAAGAGTTTTGTTGAATGGCTGAATGAAAAAGGAGTAAGTCCGCGTACACAAGCCCGGACAATCTCAGGTATTAAATCTTTTTATAAGTATTTACTTATTGAAGGAAAAGTAACCAGCGACCCAACTGCACTGTTGGAATCCCCTAAAATTGGGAGGAAGCTTCCTGATATTTTGTCGATGGAAGAGATTGATTCATTGATTGAAGCCATTGATTTGGATAAATCAGAAGGGCAGAGAAACAAAGCAATGCTTGAAACATTGTACAGTTGTGGTCTGCGTGTCTCTGAGTTGGTAAACCTGAAAGTAACAAACTTATTTTTTGAACAGGGATTTATAAAAGTGGAGGGAAAAGCTGAAAAAGAACGTTTGGTTCCGGTAAGTAATCGTGCCATTGAAGAGATTAACAAATACCGGAATGGTTACCGACAGACTTTAAAAATAGAGAAAGAGAGCCAAAATGTTCTGTTTTTAAACCGACGTGGGAGAAAGTTAAGCCGGGTAATGATTTTTACAATTATTAAAAACCTGGCTGACAAAATTAACCTGAATAAAAAAATAAGTCCGCATACCTTCAGGCATTCTTTTGCAACACATTTAATAAATGGAGGTGCTGATTTGAGAGCAGTGCAGGAAATGCTTGGACATGAGTCGATACTAACCACCGAAATATATACACACCTGGATCGCGACTATTTAAAAAATACAATTCATCAATTTCATCCTCGATCATGAATTGAAAATTACTATTTAGGGCATAATTTTATAGTTGCAATAAAATACTTTATAATCTTTTATTTTTTACATAGGTTAATATTAATCCAACAAACACCATGCAGATTTTAATTGTTAAGATATTGTTTATTTGGCATTAAAAAAGGGACAAATCAAAACGTTAACTTAGGCTAGTAGGAAAAAAAAGTTATTTTTGTTGACCAGTTTCCATAACTGGGAAATGTTTTATTAAGTTAATTATTAGGTAGTTATGAAAAAAATCGATTTGTCTAAGTACGGTATTCAAGACGTACAAGAAATTGTTTACAACCCATCTTATGAACAACTCTTTGAAGAAGAGATGAAACCTGAATTGGAAGGTTATGAGAAAGGGCAGCTTACAGAGCTCGACGCGGTGAACGTGATGACCGGTATTTTTACAGGTCGTTCGCCAAAGGATAAATTCATCGTTAAAGATGATACAACAAAAGATACTGTTTGGTGGACAACACCAGAGTCGCCAAACGACAACAAACCTACAACTCCTGAAGTTTGGGCAGAGTTAAAAGCTAACACAGTAAAACAGCTTTCAGGAAAAAGATTGTTTGTTGTTGATTGCTTTTGCGGGGCTAATGCGGATACACGCTTGAAAGTTCGCTTTATTATGGAAGTTGCCTGGCAGGCTCATTTTGTAAAGAACATGTTCATCCGTCCAACAGAAGAAGAACTTGAAAACTTTGAACCAGATTTTGTTTCTCTCAATGGTGCAAAAACGGTTAACGAAAAATGGAAAGAACATGGTTTAAATTCTGAAGTTTATACTGTATTCAACTTAACTGAGAAAATGCACGTTCTTGGTGGTTCCTGGTATGGTGGCGAAATGAAGAAAGGTATGTTCGCCATGATGAATTACTATCTTCCTCTAAATGGAATGGCTTCTATGCACTGTTCTGCTAACGTTGGTAAAGAAGGAGATGTAGCTATTTTCTTTGGTCTTTCAGGAACAGGTAAAACAACTTTATCTACCGACCCAAATCGTCAGTTGATTGGTGATGATGAGCATGGTTGGGATGATGAAGGTGTCTTCAATTTCGAAGGTGGTTGTTATGCAAAAACCATCAACCTGGATAAAGATGCTGAACCAGAAATTTACGGAGCTATCAAACGTAATGCATTGTTGGAAAACGTAACTGTTGATGCTGACGGAAAAATCGATTTCAACGACGGTTCAACAACTCAGAATACACGTGTTTCTTATCCTATTTACCACATTGATAACATTGTAAAACCGGTTTCTAAAGCAGGTCATGCGAAAAAAGTTATTTTCCTTACTGCCGATGCATTTGGAGTACTTCCTCCAGTTGCTAAATTAACTCCGGAACAAACAAAATATCACTTCTTATCAGGATTTACTGCAAAATTAGCGGGTACTGAGCGTGGTGTTACAACTCCACAGCCTACTTTCTCTGCTTGTTTTGGTGCAGCTTTCCTTTCACTTCATCCAACTAAATATGGTGAAGAATTAGTGAAAAAAATGGAAGAACACGGAGCTGAAGCTTACTTGGTAAACACTGGTTGGAACGGAACAGGAAAACGTATCTCTATTAAAGATACTCGTGGTATTATTACTGCTATTCTTGATGGTTCAATTGAAGTTGCTCCAACTAAAAATTTACCAATCTTCAACCTTGAAATTCCTACCGAATTGAAAGGTGTTGCTACTGAAGTTCTTGACCCACGCGATACTTATGCAAATGCTGCTGATTGGGACGAAAAAGCTAAAGATTTGGCTGGCCGTTTCATCAAAAATTTCGTTAAATATACTGATAACGAAGAAGGTAAAGCATTGGTTGCTGCTGGTCCACAACTTGACTAGTAAATTGTCTATTACAACATATATTAAACCTCGCTCCAAAAGGGCGAGGTTTTTTTGTTGGATTTATAATTGGTTTAACCTGGATTATGCATTAGAAACTACTTGATATCGAATTATATACAATATATCTCTAAATTCTAATGCATAAAGCGGGTTTAAAGAGCTTTCAAGATCGATTGAAGAAGTTACAGGCGACAGAATAAGCGAAGAGACTTTGAAGCGAATTTTTGGAAAAAGGAAAGTGGCTTCCGAAAATTATCAACCTCAGGCTTTTTGCTAACAAAGCCGGTTACAGTTAGCAATGATGACTTCTATTTTTCATGTGAAAATTCCCAGGATTGTTATCCCTATACAGCAACGTTTTATTATGATGTTTCGGGAATCCGTGATAGCGTATTTACTGACTTTGGTTTGCCAATGGAAGCTTATTTGCCTCCCGAACGGAATATGATTAATTTTTTATTTTCCAATGCAGGGGTGTACAATGTCCATTTTTATACTCGTTCAGGAATGTTATACACGCTAAATATAATTGCTTATTTAAAAGATTGGCAGGGGGGTATTTCCCCAATTCAGAGCCTGAAAATTTTAAGCCATTTATCAACCAGCGTATTTTCAGGCAGGGCGATGTTTTGTATTCCTCGCCCAAAGAATTTAAAAATGAAGGGGCTGATTTAACTTAGAAATACTGGACTAATTATCGTTTTTTTCTCCGGTTGGGAAAAGCCTTGATAATCTTGTGTTGAAAACCAAAGTGCTCAATAATGCATCTACCGGTAGCTTGTTGTGTTACGATATTGAAATTACACTTGTAGGAGAGTCGGGAAATGTAGATTTTTAATTTACCCAGCTAAAATGTTCAAGGTATGCCAATTTGCAAATTGCCGAAAAAAATCTTGATAGAGAATTTGATGATTTAGATTGCCTCTCAGTAGATCTCTCTGATTGGCTTGAGGTTCAAATGAGAACTTTTGATGGTCAGTTTGAGATTGCTTTATCGGATAGTACAATTTTTTCTGAAACTTATTCTGAACCGTTGGGTAATTTGACTGGTATTATGTATTCATTTTTTTGTTCGGGGAAAGTTGATTGTCTGCAACTGGCAGAAGGGAGTGGAGATGTTTTTTATCAAACTTCTTTTGAAGACTAAATTCAGGGTAACAGTTTTTATGCTCGTCGTTTATAATGAATCAACAATTTAGCATAAAGAAATTGCAGAGCAACTGTTTTTCTTTATGCTAAATTGTATAATTCTCAGGAGAGATTATTCATTCCATAAATCGGGAATAGCTTCATGTCCACGCGCTCTTTCGGGAGCTTGGGAAACAGGTTGTATTTCTCCCTTGTGTATTTCAAATAGCCGCTTCGCCGTTTCCATCATGGCTTTTACCTGGTATTTATACGGACGGTCGGTAACATCAACCAGACCGCAGTTATAGTTTTCTCCATCGAGACCACGTCCTGTTAAATCTTGGTCGCACCATTGGAAATACCCTGTCCCTATTAATCCCGGATGAGAATAGGCTTTTTCGGTGTAGTAACGATATGCTACTCCTCTTTCCTTTTGCGAGTTTACCTGCCACAACGACTGCGCCATTCCTCTGTCTACAGTTCCGAAATGGTATTCTCCAATAATCATCGGCAGGCCGGTAATTTCCATTGCCCTGTCCATCATTTCTTTTTTAGGATACAAATCGTAGCAGTTAAAGCTTAGTACGTCAAAAATATTTTTACATATTTCAAGAATGTTTCTGTCTATTTCCAGAACATTGCCAAAACGAATACCCAGATCCAGATGATCGGGATCGTATTTTTCCAGCGCATTGTCTACTGTTTCAAGGAAAATACGGAAGGTTTCGTGAATAAATTCATTGCGTCGCTCCGGAGTATCTCCTTTTGCCAGAAATGCAACCAATTCTGATTTTATAGGACGATCCGGGCCATTCATAATCAAATCGCAGAGTCTTTCTTCCTGATCCAGCCATGAGGGTTCATTTCCTATAAAGTATCCAATTAACCAAGGATTACTGTTGAAATTTTCTACGAAATTTTTTACAGCGTTTTCTACAGTTGGTCGAAATGTTGGGGCGTATACGTCAGACAAGCCCATTAACCCTCCATCAATTCCAATGCCTCGCAAAGGAACAATAAAAGCTTTCTGATTCGTGTTGTAAACATCAGGAGAAGACCAGTTGGCAATTGTATTTAAGCCCCATTTGTCCATGCGTTTTATTGCCATGTCAATGGATTTTTGATGGTAGTCTTCACCATATCTTCGGTATAAGTTCCATAGCCCGAATGAAGCTGCTTTTTGGCGTGAACCTGGCCCTTTACTTTGTAGTTTTTCGGGAGGGAGTTCTTTGAAAATGTTTCTTCTTTTATCGATGTTAACAGCATTGCCTCCGCCCCCCGGATGCACACAGTCGACACCAACGGACAAGAATAGATAACCTTCGGGATCAACAAACCACCATTGGCCGTCAATTTTTTCTGTTCTGAAAAAACCAGTTCCTTTTACTTTTGCATTCAGATATCCACCAAACTTTGAATACTGATAGTTGTTCGTTGATGTAATTTCATTGTCTTCCTTGCTCCATTCACTTTTTAATTGTTCAAGTGAATGTATTTTGTCTTCCCAATCGCCAAGATTCCATTGTCCAAATTCATCAACAGAAGGAGTTTTTTCCAGATATTTATCCCCCGGATCGTCAACTGAAAGAGAAATTGAACGTAGCTCGATGGTTGGATTGCCAATGGGGACACGCATGCGTATTCCGATGGAATCTACACCATGAAGCGGTCCTCTCTGACCTCCGAGGTTTACCCAGCCGGTATAGCGTGGCTGATTAAATGTGGCTGCAAGGTCAACTTCTGCGTCCGGAAGTTCACGGTAAAATTTCAACGGAATAGCCAGTTTATTCCAGCCATTTGCAACGTATGACATTACCCTCAAATCGTTGTAACCCCAATCAGTTGTAAATCCTACCTGGAACCTTTGCGAAGTAGATGATTTGAATTCCAGAACTACATAGTTGTATTCATCCCAGTTGCGGGGTAGCCCGGGAGAAACATCTTTTATTGCAAATTTTTTCCCTGAAACTTCTTTACTACTGTCAAATTGTATTTTGAAAGTTTTAGGTGAGCTGCACTGAAGACATATTAAAATGCCTGCAATGCAAAAAATCGTAAGTCCGCAATGGATAAATTTTTTCATTGTATTTTGCTTTATGTATTTTAAATTTCATTCATTGTAACGTTGTATATTCTTTACCAAAACTATTAGTTGTTTTTAGTTGGTTAATGGCTTTTTGTAATTCGTTGCTTACATCTGTTTTTCGATCATTGGTTATATTAAAATTTTCGGGGTGAAATAAACTGCATTTAGGGCGTTTGGTCTTTCTTTGTAAAAAGATTTGCTTTTGATTACAGCCCAAATCTTTTGATTGAATAGCAAAAATAGGAGTTAATTTTCTTATGCACAGTTATATAATAGTCGATTTCTTATTCGAATATGGGAATCCATATTTCAAAAAGAAGAAACAGGTTTTATTGGTTTAGAGCGATTTGACAAAGAAACCGAAGTATATCAAAGATGGATATACTTCGGTTTTTAGATTAAATTCTTATTCCATGTTTGGATTTAACAATAAATCGTGTTCAGGAATAGGGAATGTATATTGTTCTTCTGTGATTGTGCTGCTGAAAGGCTGGTTATCGTCAGCATCTCTTTTTGCGAAAACATCTGCAACTGTTTCCAATCGAACCATATCGAACCAGCGTACGCGTTCTCCACATAATTCCCACGCACGTTCGTTAACTACTGCATCGATAAAGTCATCATCCGAAAGGCCAGAGTAATCAGAAAGCTCAGCTCTTTCCCGAATATCATTTATACAATCGTAGGCCAACTGATCCGGACCGCCGGAACGGGCTTTTGCTTCAGCATATGTTAACAATGTTTGTGTGTAACGTAACATTGGCATTGGTATGGATGAGTTATAGGCATAGTAGTTTGCTACATCCGGATTTTTCATCAATTTTTTGTAATAAGGTCTTTTGTATTGAAGGTCGTGCCATGTTAATTCAACTCCATCCTGTGTTACAAAATCAGTGGCAAAAGTAGCTTCTTTTCTGGGGCCTTCAGGAAATTCATTGTAAAATGTTAATTCAGAGAAAACTACATCCCAGCCTCCGAGTTCTCCCGGGTATGCCCAATAACCGTACATTGCGTTGGTTGTGTTACCTGCATCTTTATTGCATGGAATAACAAATTCATGTTCCTGATTAATGCCTGATTTGGTTTCATCATTTTCATATAATTCATCAAATGTGGTAACCAGCCCAAATCCATATTTGTCTTTATTGTCAATTACTTCTTTTGCTTTGGCTGCAGCCATTGCATATTTTGAATTGTCTTTCAGTGGCCATCCGGCTTCCTGTAAATAAACTTCAGCAAGTAATGCTTTTGCCGAACCAATAGACGGCCTTCCATCTTCACGTTTGGTATCTTTCAGCATGTTTTCAGCATTGCCTAAATCAGATTCAATTTGCTGATAAATTTCAGCTACACTTGATTTTTCAATGGTTAGCAGTTCATCTGAATAATTGGCTGTTAAAATAAGAGGAACTTCGCCATGGCACCTAACCAGCCAGAAGTATGAAAATGCTCTGATGAAATAGGCTTCACCAGCAATAATTTTGATTGTATTTTCATCTCCCTTGGTATTCTCGTAATTCAAAATTACATTGTTGGCGCCTTGAATGGCTTTGTAACAACCCCAGAAAACAGTAGGAGAACTGGAGTTTGTGGACTTAACACCCAAACGGTCATATTCCTGAGTGTTTCCTGTTCCCGGAGGACATGTTAAGTCATCACCTCCTAAAGTCATTTCCGTTGCCCAGCCGTTATTAAAACCATAACTCCAACAGTTTGCTAAACCTCTGTATGCACCTGTTAAAGCAGATTCCAAACCTACCTGCGATGTTAATATGTCATCGCCTAAAACTTTTCCCCGTAAATCTTCTTCCAGAAAATCAGAACAACTAGTTGAAAGAAATAGAAGAAGAGTAATTATATATATTAAATTTTTCATAACTGTTTAATCTTTTATAGTTTGTTAGAAAGTAAGGTCAACTCCCAATGTAAATGTTCTTGCATTTGGATAAGAACCGTAATCTAAGCTTTGGTTTACATCGGAACCACCTCCACCTACGTTACTTGATTCAGGATCAATTCCTTTATATTTTGTAAACGTTAATAAGTTTGTTCCGCTAACATAAACTTTAAGGTTGGTGATATTTTTTACTTTGAAATTATATCCAATACTCAGGTTTTTTAACCGCACATAACTAGCATCTTCCAGGAACATGGTCGATTGAGGATGAACTTCGCTGGTTTCGCTAAATGCCGGCAGGTAAGCATTTTCATTTACGCCTGGAATATATCTTTCTTTGATTTCAGAAAGTGTCGCCTGGCGTGCGTCCCTGGCTGCCATCAGGTGCATTCCCCGGGTGTAGTTTTGTTTATCAATTCCAAACACTCCCTGGAAGAACATGTTGATAACAAATTGTTTGTACTTTATAGTGTTGTTCCATCCCAGTGTTGTTTTTGGTAATCCACAACCAATAATTTGATAGTCGTCTCCATCAATAATATTATCTCCATTTAAATCTTCATAGCGTGCATCTCCTGGAACGTTGCCATATTTTGCAGCTTCATCTGCTTCATTTGGTCTCCATGGCCCCATATATTTAAGTCCCCAGAATGAACCGAGTGGCTGCCCCACTGCATACACAAATTCAGGCTGGCCATTCAAACCACTCAAGTCGGGGCTGGAGAAGATTCGTTCTTCATCGCCCAGGTCTTTTACTGTATTTTTTACATTTGAAATATTGAAATCACTTTCCCAAGAAGCATCTGTATTACTAATAATTTTTCCACCTATAGTAAATTCCCATCCCTGGTTTCTGATTTTGCCAACATTGGAAGTGATACTTCCACCTCCGGCATAGTAAGGAACTGATTGGTTCAGCAACAGGTCGCGTGTGTCTTTTATGAAGTAGTCAAACTCTACGTTCAACCTACCGTTTAAAAAGCCAGCTTCTAAACCAAGGTCTTTTTGTTCTGTAGTTTCCCATTTCAAGTCTATATTTCCCGGATCCCCAATTTGGATTCCGCTTGTTTTTCCGCCAGTTGTAAAGGCATAGTAAATGTCGGTGTTGTAGGTTGACCATGTTGCATATGGAGCAATTGCCTGGCTACCGGTTAAACCCCAACTGGTTCTTATTTTCAATTTGCTAAAAATATTCAGATCGGAAATAAATGGCTCGTTACCTGCGTTCCATGCCAGTGCTGCCGACGGGAATGTGCTGAATTTGTTTCCTTCGGCAAATTTAGAAGAACCATCATGCCTAATAGAAACAGATGCTAGGTATTTATCCATTAAGGTATAGTTAATACGTCCCAAATAAGACATTAGTGTCCATTTTGTATAACCAGAACCAATGCTGTAAGACTCTGACTGAGCAAGGTTGTCATATTTCAGTTCTGCAAATTTTAAGTTGTTTCCGGTTGCACTGGAGTAATTGTATTTATATTCCTGTGTTTCCATAACGGCAGTCGCATTAATTCTGTGAATGTCGTTAATTACTTTTGCATAAGATAACTGAGTTGTGGTTTGAATATTAACAGATTTGCTGTTTGTAATTGATGCCCACGGACTGTAATTGGAAGCGTAGTTGCCTGAGAATTCTTTTCTTGTATTGAAAACCAGGTCTGTTCCAATTTGTGCATCTAGTGAAAGTCCGTCAATAATTTCGTAGTTTAAACCACCCACGAGATTTGCAAAAGTTCGTTCGTTGCGGTTTTCTGTATCATAAACAAGTGCCAGCGGATTGGTTTTTATAGAACCTACCGGGTCGCTAAGTCTGTAGCCACCGTCTTCACCATAAGGATTAGTTGTTGGCGCCCATGCCAAAGCTTGCACCAAGGGAGTGCTTGCGCCTGTTCTGGCTTGCGTGTTTAATCCAACCATGGAAGAACCATTGGCATTAAATCTGAATGATAGCTTTTCGTTGAATTTTGTATTAATATTGGTGTGGAAGTTTATTCTGTCGTAACCAGAATTTTCTACAATTCCGTCTTCATCCAGATAGTTTGCAGAAACACGGTATTGCGTTTTTGGCGTTCCTCCTGCAACACTTAACTGATGTTGGTGCGAAAGTGCTTTTCTGAAAACAGCATCCTGGTAATTAAAGCCTCCGTTTTGACGGTAATCTTCTATTTGACTTTCTGTGTAGTAGGGATCTAGCCCCATTCCCAGGTTTTTTTCATTAACTGTTTCAGCAAAATCAGCTGCAGATAAAACATCGTATTTTTTTATGATTGAGGCTAATGAAGCGCTTCCCTGGTAATTCACGGTTACTTTACCATCTTTATTTCCCTTTTTAGTTGTTATAAGTATAACACCATTAGCTCCGCGGCTTCCGTATATTGCAGTGGAAGCTGCATCTTTTAATACTTCTACAGATTCAATGTCATTCGGGTTTAGCATGTTATAATCTACACCAACAAAACCGTCAACAACAAATAGCGGGCTGTTATCTCCCAATACTGAATTGGCTCCCCTGATTCGGATACGTACATCGCCTCCGGGGGCGCCTACGGTATTCGAAATTTGTACACCAGTTGCCCGTCCTTGCAGTACCTGATCTACTCTGGTAATATTTTGTTCTGCAAATTCATCGCTGGAAACGGACGATAATGAACCTGTAAGGTCTGATTTTTTTATTGTTCCGTAACCAATGGCAACAACCTCGTCAATGCCAATGGTTTCTTCTTCCATTGTGATGTCGATATTTGAATTGTTTCCTACTGTAACTTCCTGCATTTTCATTCCTACAAAAGAGAACTGTAGTACAGTATTTGGAGTAATATTGGTTAATTTATATTTACCATCTATATCCGTAATAGTTCCGTTGGTGGTTTCTTTAACAACTACAGTTACACCTGGAAGAGGTTGCCCGGAAGAGTCAGTTACTTTTCCACTAATGCTTTTTTGTTGTTGCTGTTGTTCGGTTTCAGCTTGTTTGTATTGCTGACGTTCAGGAACAATAATGATGTGTTTACCAATGGTTTGGGTATTTATTTTTTCATTCCCGAAAAGTTGATCCAGTATTAAGTCAATCGTTTTGTCTTTTACCCTGATATTAACTTTCCGGTTCACATCTACGTCATTATTGTCATACATAAACGAGAATTCTGAGTTATCTTCAATGTACGACAATACATCTTTGATACTTACATCTTTAAAGTCAAGACTTATTTTGGTGGTTTGGGCATAGGAGTTATTGGCTATACCATTCAGAAGTCCCAGTCCACAAATAAGCACAAGTATTAGTTTCATTGTTAGTAAGAGTTTTAGCGCAGAGAGGGTAAAACATTTTCCTCCCGCTTTTTCATAAATTTTTTTCATAATTTTGTATTGGTTTTAGTTGATATCTCTGGAAAGGCACAAGCGGCAATTTGTTTCTCTTTCAGGATATCATAATTAAAAATTATTAAATGACAGACTTTGCTTTTTTTAGCGGGTCTGTTTTTTGTATGTATTAAGATTTATCTAAGCATAGGCATAATATTTTTAGTTTGCATATCGTATTTTTACATCTTTTCCATTTATTTCGTAATAAAGAGGAGTCATAACTTTCATCATTTCAAGCATTTCCCGGAATGATTCAGTTTTTATTTTAAATGTATAATTGTGTTTGCCTTTCATTGCATTGTCTATGGTAATGTTTACACCATACCACCTTTCCATATATTTTATGGCTTCTTCAAGCGGTGTATTATCAAAAATGAGTTCGTTATTTTTCCAGGCGCTTACAATCTCCGGACTGCTCTTTTTGAATAAAATGTTGTTTGATTTTTTGTTGTAAAGAGCTTGGTCTCCACGGGTTAATTGTTTTATCTCTCCGTTTTTATTTGAAATTCCAACTTTACCTTCGGTTACAGTTATTTCCTGGAAATCATCACTGTTATGATTTTTTACATTGAATTCAGTTCCGTAAACATCAACATTAAGAATTCCGGTTCTTACTCTGAACCTTTTGGACTTGTTCTTTTTAATCTTAAAGTATGCTTCTCCTTGCAAAACTACCTTTCTCTCTTTTAGATTAAAATTTCCCTGGTATTTCAGAGATGAACCGGAATTCAACCAAACTAATGAACTATCGGGCAGTACCACCATGGTTTTTTGTCCCATGGGAGTGACAATCTCGGTATATTGATGTAATAATTGTTCGTTTTTTGAATTGCTGATTAGAAACAGGAATGAAAAAACAAAAATCAAAATAGCAGCAGTTGCTACCGCATATTTAATTTTCTCGTAGCGGAATTTATTACCAGAAGTACGCCTACTTATTTTTGTATTGATTTTTTGCCACGCTTTTTCCATATCAGGAGATAAAGGTGGTTGAGAATGATGAGTAATGGTATGAATATTATATGCTTCGTTAAGCAGGTTCTCATTACTGGATTCCTCTTTTAACCAGTTCTCCAGTTCCGTTTGTTCTTCTTTGTTTGTTTTTTTCTGAATGAACTTGGAAATAATATGCCAAGGCGTTTTATTTTTCATTTTATTGGTTCTGTTTTAATGGCACTTTACTTTTCAATTACCCCTATTGAAAATTTAATTTTTTTGATTTTTTTTATTTGTTGTGACTTATCTTGCTGATATGCATTTGTTTATCGTTTTGTTTCTAGGAACTAAAAACAGCAAAAAAAAGTACAGCCAGGAAAATGAATATATCATTGTAATAAGGGTGCAGGAATTCTCGTAATAGTTTTAAGGCCTTTCCCATTTGGTTTTCGACTGTTTTTATTGATATATTTAAATGTTGGGCAATTTCTTTATAGGAAAGTTTTTGTTCTCTTGAAAGCATAAATACTTCTCTGCATTTTGGTGGTAATGCATCAATTGCCTGTTGTATTAGATTATTGAGCCATTGAATATCCATAATTTTTTCAGGAGTCTCATCAGAACTATTTTCAACGGTTTTGGCAATTTTTTCACGGATATTTAATTTTGCTTTTTCATTGCGAAGGTGATTCAGGCTTCTGTTTTTGGCTGCAGTAAAAAGGTATGACTTTACCGATTTATTAATTACGATATCTTCTCTTTTTTCCCAAAAGTAAACATAAACATCCTGGGCTATTTCTTCAGCCACTGATGGATTATGGATATAAAAATTTATGTGGTTGCATAGAGGTTGGTAATATTTTTCAAAAAAATGGCGAAAAACTGTTTTGTCTCCTTTAACCATACGGTTAAAGATAAATCGTTCTTCGTAATTTTTTTCTTCTTCCATTTCCCCTTTAGTTCAGTATTTGTAAGTGTTTTGTCTTCTTCTTGGCCCAAATAATTCGATGAAATTATTGTCAAAAGTAGGAAAAATGGGATTGGGTAACAATGGTGAAAAATTAATCGTATTCGTTCTAATTTTATAGGTGTATGATTAAAGAAGAGAAAAAAAGAATTTACTCTACACAATTTAAAATAGTAATGTCTTGTAATAGCTTTTAGCTTTTTATTGTTTGGGTAATATAGAAAAATGGCAGAATGTAAATTTTCTTAATTGCTTATGGTATCTAAAGCCTAGCTTTTCAGATCCATCCAGGTAGCTTCCATTTCTTTGATGATTTTTGATGTTGTACCGGTAATGTTATAAAAGAGACGGAGTTGTTGTTTTTTTAATCCCGGATCGGCATCTTCAATTTGTTCTTTTAGTTTTAATAAAAGTGGAGAAAGCTCTGGCGGAAGCTGATGTGGGGTGGTAATAAGGTATTCACTTGCATCACTCAGAGCATGGGTTATTCGTTCTGTTATTCCATCAATATTTTCTATTGTAGGCATATTGGTTTCTCTATGCGCCCCTAATGCTGAAATATGAGATAACAGCGCGTGATTAAGGTATGTAAGAGTAAATGCATGTTGCATTAATTTTCTTTTGCTTTTGGGTTCTTGTCTCATACTGTTCCAGGCAACTGCTAAGTCATTATCTGCCAGGTGTGCTTCCCTGCGGGCAATCCGATAACCAAGGTCGTCGGAGCTTGTTTCTTTATACTCGCTCACAACAGCCTGTAGGTAAGCCATATTTTTTCTCATCGCTTTGGAAATTAATCCAGGCATTCGGTGATATTGCCATCCTGGCCATAAAAAGCGAATGGTAAGGAACGAAAGGGAGGCTCCAAGTAACGTGTCTACCAGGCGCGGGATCATAATATTTATGCCTCCGTCTTTTGAGATGATATTAAAAGCAGAAATGACAAATGTGGTGATAAAAATAACTGCAATTGAATAGCGGGTGCGTACCCAGTAAAAGAAAGCCATTGCCGACCCCAGCATTAAAATTACCTGTGCTGCGGTATTGGTGAAAATATGTAATAACAGAGCTCCCAGAACGACTCCGGTTACGGTGCCCAGCAAACGTTGAAATAATCTGCGGCGGGTATCGCTATAGGTTATCTGACTAACAAATAAACTGGTAAGCATTACCCATGCTCCTTTATCAAGATGAAATGACTTTTCAAGGATAAACCCCAGCATAAAACTTAAACTTAATCGCAAAGCATACCGCACCCGCGGATGGCTAAAAGTAAGTTGATCGCGAAAACGTTTAAAAGAGCTCCGTTCATCTTTTCTTAAACGGGGAATAGAAGTTCCCTCTTCCATATTATCCAGATACTTTAACGATAGCTGGGAACGGTGAAGGTTGTGATGGAGCAGAATAATCGGCTGTGCTGTGTTGGGATTCATGCTTTGAAGTTTATCTTCAATTGCTTTAGATATCCATTCCAATGCCATTGGGTGGTGATAAGCAATTCCGGTAAGCATATTATCTGCCACCTGCCGCACAGCATAGGCTAATTGACGGAGCATTTCTCCAAATCCTTCCATTACCTCAATACTTTCATCTTCGTTGCTCAGTTTATCATGGCGTTCATGACTGGAGGCAGCACGTTCGTGTAAACTTTGCAAAAGCATAAAACGTTGCAGGTATGGGCGCAAAGGTTCCTGATTATTTAACTCTCTGCCATAGTTATTCAAAATTTCTTTTATTTTTTCCAGAGAATTTACAACGTTAATATTTAGAAGCGCCAAATCTTTGTTAATAGTTGCCTGATCCTGTTTCTTACTGGGGAACAATTTTGCCTTTTTTTCCAGGTAATTTGACAGTGCCATAAAACCGTTGGCCATTTGTTCGTCGAGCAAACGCCAGGGGTTAAAGTACATTAGAATTAATGTTAGTATGCCATGGAAAAGTGCCCCTAGTGGAAGTAGCACGGCTTGCCAGTACCATGCAGGGCTTATTTCTATACCCAGCATAGCATAAATTCCTACCAGTACTGAACCAAAAGTTATGGCGCGGTACCTTTCTCCAATTCCACCCAATAAAATAAAAACGATGGTGGAAAGCACAAAACCCGCACCCAGCAACCACGGATAGTTGTTTAATAGGCCAACGGCAAAGCTGGAAATAAAAAAGCTAAGTACAGTAATTGATAATGCTTTTAGCCTTCCTTTAGGATGATCGTCTGTTTCTGAGAGTGCTCCTGCCAATGCACCCAGGGCTAGGGTTACTCCGTAAAATGGTTGTCCTGCAATAATAAAAGGAATGGATATAACACCCATCGAAATTGTTGCACGCATGGCAAAAAGCCGCTCGGGGTGTTGCCAGAAAATTTGTTTAAACTGGTCGAAATTGACATTCCCAAAGATTTTTCCTTTAATCATGCAGTTATCTAATGAATTTATTTCAGTGCAAAGCTAGTGAATGGTGATGAATAAAATGAAAACAAAATAGTTTTGATAAATCTATTGAAAAGAAGGAAACAATAATATAATATTCTCTTTTAAGTGAATCGAATTGTGAAAATTAATTCAGATCATAAAGGAGGAATTTCTATCTAGCCAACAATTTCTTTTAACGTACTTTTGATGTCGGGGAAAAGAAATTTAAATCCGGCTTTCATAATCTTTTCCACTGAAACTTCAGGCGACCTGGTTAATATTGTATATGCCTTTCCATATAAAAGTCGCAGCATAAGTCCGGGTACGGAAAGAAATGCTGGCCTGTGCAATTGCTTTGCCAGCTCTTTTGTAAATGTTTTGTTTGTTATTTTTTCTGGTGCTGTCAGGTTAAAGGTATCAGTATGCGAATATTTTTCAACTGCCCAAACAAATGCATTGGAAGCATCTTTTTCGTGTATGAATGGAAAGGGCTGTTTCCCGTTACCAATTGTGGCGCCAAAACCCAATTTAAATGGAAGTAGCATGTTCGTAATTGTTTTCGACTTTTTCCCTAATATTGGGCCCATTCTAAATATAATTACAGGGATGGGGGATGGAATATTTCTGAGTGATTCTTCCCAGTTGTGAACGATTTTTCCAATAAAACCTTGTTCAAAATCGACGCTTTCTTCGGTATGTAATTTCCCATGTTTGTATATTCCAATAGCCGAGGCTGAGATGATTTTTTTTGGATACTCTTCAGGAGAAAGTCTTTTTATCGCCCAAACAAGATTTTGTGTTGTTTTTACCCGGCTGGTATATATTTTATTCTTATTCTTTTCTGTCCACCGCTGAAGAATTGCAGAGCCGGAAAGATGTATAATAATATCGGTATTTTTTATTTCACTGGACAGATCTGAGGAATCTCCGTATAACATCTCTCTTTTTATTCCTGAAACTTCGTGTCCGTTATCAGCAAGTTGTTTAGCTAGTTGTTGTCCCAGGTAACCAGATATGCCTGTGATTTTAATTTTCAATGTGTTTAATGTTAAAAGGTTACATAAGTTTTTGATAACGAAAATACCATTTAAATGTTAAGCAATATTACGCTATTGATTAGAATAACAAAAAATAAGGAGTTAAGTTGATGCAATCCTTCCACGTGACCTGTCGTTTTGTTACTTTTGCCACTTGAAATGAGCATGCATTTACATATTATGGCACAATTTCACCGGTGGAGGATGAAACATTTAAGCGAGCGGGGTTTTATAACTTTGCTCAGCATTGTTGTTGGTGTATTTGCCGGACTGGCTGCCGTAATTATCAAAAACACAGTGCGTTTTACTCAGTATATGGTCGAGCATTTACTGGAAAGTGAGATGCATAATTATATTTATTTTGCCTTACCGGTTTTTGGTATTTTCTTTACTGTTGTTATTGTAAAATATGTTGTAAGACACACGGTAAGGCATGGAATACCTACCGTGTTATATGGCATCTCAAAACAAAAAGGGAGGATACGAAATCATAATCTTTATTCATCTGTAATAACCAGTTCTTTAACTGTTGGTTTTGGAGGTTCTGTAGGGTTGGAAGGTCCTACCGTTGCTACTGGAACTGCCTGGGGATCGTGGTTGGCAAAGGTATTTCGGTTAAACTATAAAAATACTATCCTAATTTTAGGAAGTGCCTGTGCCGGAGCAATGGCTGCCATATTTAAAGCTCCCATTGCCGCTATTGTTTTTGCAGTCGAGGTTATTATGATCGACCTTACCGTTTTTTCCCTGGTTCCTTTATTATTATCGTCGGCAACTGCTGTGGTAGTTTCATACTTCTTTCTGGGGCAAGATGTTTTATACCCTTTTGAAGTAAAGGAACTGTTTGTGCTGGGAGATTTACCATATTATGTAGCATTGGGAATTTTAACCGGCTTTGTTTCGGTATATTTTATAAAGACATACCTCTATTTTGGAGACATGTTTGATCGAATAAAAAGCAGATGGAGTAGACTGTTATTCGGCGGAATTAGCCTGGGTGGACTTATTTTTCTTTTCCCTTCATTGTTTGGTGAAGGATACGAAAGTATTAACTCTTGTTTGGCTGGTAATCTCGATTTTCTATACAATAATAGTTTGTTTTATGGCCTAAGGGAGCACATCTGGACGGCTTTTGTATTGCTTACATTGGTTATTCTTTTCAAAATTGTAGCCACATCGCTAACTTTTGGCAGTGGTGGAGTAGGAGGAATTTTTGCACCTACGCTTTTTATGGGGGTAAATACCGGAATGCTTTTTTCTATGCTGGTAAATATGTTTGGCGTTCGCCAGATTAATACAAATAATTTTGCTTTAATTGGTATGGCTGGTTTAATTGCCGGAGTTCTTCATGCTCCCCTTACAGGAATTTTTCTGATTGCAGATATTTCAGGAGGATATAAGTTGTTTGTACCACTGATGATTACAGCTACATTTGCTTATATTACAGTTCGTACCTTTACACGATATTCAGTTTATCATTTTCAGTTGGCAAGACGAAAAGAATTGTTAACGCATGATAAGGATGCCAATGTTTTACAAATGCTGAAAGTGAGGAAACTAATAGAGACTGATTTCGAAAAACTTTCTCAGGAGGCAACACTGCGCGACCTAACGGAAGCTATTTCCCGAAATCACCGGAACCTGTTTCCTGTAGTTGATCAAGAAGGAAAGATGGTTGGTATGTTAAAAATGGATGATGTTCGCCAGATGATTTTTGATCATGAGTTATATGATAAAGTTAAAATTAAAGATATTATGTATATGCCAGAGTATTTTATCGAAGTAACGGATAGTATGGATGAGGTAGCAGAGAAGTTTGAGTCTTCGGGGAGATACAATTTAGCCGTTCTTGAGAATGGAAAATATCTTGGTTTTATTTCTAGGGCACGAGTATTTACTAATTACAGAAAACAAATTATCGATGTATCGCATGTTTAAATATTGGTGGCTTCGAAATTCGAATCGAAGACTAAACCAGTTAATTGCCTGGCGTATTGCTCATATTTCTGAACGTAATTTTCTCTATATTTTAAGTTTAATTATTGGACTTCTTAGTGGTTTAGCTGCTTTAATTCTAAAAAATTCAATTCATCTGGTAGCCGAAAAATTAACGCATTTATTTGAAGTTGATGGAATAAGTTATCTATATCTGGTGTATCCGTTAATAGGTATTTTTATTACCGTACTTTATGTTCGGTTTTTTGTGAAAGATGATATTGGGCATGGAATTACAAAAATTCTGTATGCCATTTCACAAAAAAGAAGTCGTATTAAACCTCATAATACATATTCTTCGATGATAGCCAGTTCCTTTACCATTGGATTGGGAGGTTCTGTTGGTGCTGAGGCTCCAATTGTTCTCACCGGGGCAGCTATTGGGTCGAACCTGGCTGGAATGTTTAAGCTCAACTATAAGTATGTAACACTTATGGTTGGATGTGGTACTGCCGGAGCTATAGCCGGAATTTTTAACGCCCCGGTTGCCGGTATTGTATTTACACTAGAGGTAATAATGATTGATTTGACCATGGCTTATTTGGTGCCTCTTTTGATTTCTGCTATTTCTGCTACTGTTTTATCCTATTTTTTTATGGGAGAAGGTGTGTTATTGCGGTTTTCAAATGTAACTCCTTTTCAGATCAATAATGTATGGTTATATATTGTTCTTGGGATATTTGTTGGATTTTTGGGGATGTTCTTTACCAGGGGGACCATGTATATTGAGAAACAATTTGCCTCAATAAAAAATTGGGGTGTCAGGCTTTTGGTTGGTGGTATTATTTTGGGAGTTCTTGTATTTTTATTCCCTCCGTTACGAGGAGAGGGGTATTCCAGTATAATTTCTATTTTTAACGGGAAAGGAATTGATTTGCTGAACGATTCTTTATTCGCCGGGTTAAAGGATAATAATTATGTTGTACTTCTGGTATTGGCCGGAATTCTTTTGTTTAAAGTGTTAGCTATGACATCAACAACCGCTTCTGGTGGAATTGGGGGTATTTTTGCTCCAACTCTTTTTATGGGAACCGTAGCTGGTTATTTTATGGCAAAGGTTATTAATGAATTTTATAACCTTGGGCTTCCGGAGGATAATTTTGCACTTGCAGGAATGGCAGGAATGATGGCAGCGGTTATGCATGCCCCACTTACAGGGATTTTTCTTACCGCAGAAATAACACGGGGATATGATTTGTTTGTTCCTTTATTAATTACCTCAACGGTTGCTTATGTAACCATTATGCGTTTTGAGCCTCACTCCGTTTATACAAAAAGACTGGCACAGCGCGGAGAACTTATAACACACCATAAAGATAAGGCAGTACTCCGTTTTATGGATGTTAGACGACTAATTGAAACCGATTTTGAGATTCTTTCTCCGGATGCAACTTTGAGAGATTTGGTTAAGGCAATTTCCAGATCTAGCCGGAATTTATTTCCGGTTGTTGATAACAATGGCTATTTGAAAGGAATGGTAAAAATGTCGGAAGTAAAGAACTTGATTTTTGAACGTGAACTTTATGATTCTGTGAAAGTAAAAGATCTGATGTACATGCCAGAGCACTTTATTTCGCCCTCTGACAGTATGGAAAAGGTAGCTAAAATATTTGAGACTTCAGGGAGATACAACCTGGCTGTTATTGACGATGGCAAATATCTTGGTTTTATTTCAAGAGCTGTTGCTTTTTCTAAATACAGAAAAACGTTACAGGATTTTTCAAACGATTAAAATGTATAAATATGATTTCACGACGTTCATTTTTAACCAAAAGCTCACTGGCTGTTGCCGGTTTGTCTATGGCAAAATATACTTATGCTTTCCCACAGGGAAATAATTTTCCGGTTGTAATTTCTACATGGAACCACGGTTTGCCGGCCAATGAAGCCGCCTGGGAAGTGCTTTCCAAAGGCGGATATGCGCTGGATGCAGTTGAGGCAGGTGCACGTGTTCCTGAAGGTGATCCTAATGTAATAACCGTTGGATATGGAGGAATACCTGATGCCAGTGGGAAAGTTACCTTGGATGCATGTATTATGGATGAAAAGGGCAGGGCAGGGAGCGTAACATACCTGCAGCATATAAAACATCCTATTTCAGTTGCCAGGCTTGTGATGGAGAAAACACCTCATGTAATGCTTAGCGGGAAAGGGGCTTTGAAATTTGCTCTGGAGAATGGGTTTAAAAAGGAAAATTTGCTTACGCCTGAACGAAAAGCTGCCTGGAAAAAGTGGAAGAAGGAAGAACGTGAGTTTAGTGCAAAAATCAATATTGAAAATAGGCAGGAAGATAACCACGATACAATTGGAATGTTGGCCATTGATAAGGATGGACGAATGTGCGGAGCATGTACTACCAGTGGAATGGGATATAAATTGCCCGGCAGGGTAGGAGATTCTCCTATTATTGGTGCCGGATTATTTGTTGATGATGAAGTAGGAGGTGCAGTTGCAACAGGAATGGGAGAACTGGTGATGAAAACATTAGGTACTTTTTTAGTGGTAGAATTTATGCGTAACGGCATGTCGCCCAAGGATGCATGTGAGCAAGCGGTAAAACGGATTGCACATAAAATACCAGATTATCATAAATTCCAGATTGGTTATCTGGCTATGAATAAAGCCGGGGAATATGGTTCGTTTTGTATACAGCCGGGATTTAATTATGCTGTAAAGTCAGCTGATTTTAGCGGAATGAAAGATGCGGAAGCATGGCTGAAAAAATTGTAAGATAGGTAATGCGATAAAAAAAGCTACTCAATTGAGTAGCTTTTTATTTATTAGTACCTGTTGTTGTCACTATCATAACCACCACCACGGTTTCGGTTATCATTTCTTCTTCCACCGCCACCGCCACCACGGCGATCATCTCTGCGTTGGAAGCCTCCGCCTCCTCTGCTTGAGAAGTTGTCTCTTCGTTGTGAGAAGTTTCTTCTTGGACGGTTTTCTTCTCTCGGATTTGCTTGTTTAACAACAATTTGCTTTCCGTCTAGCTCGCTGTCATTTAGAGCATTAATAGCTTCAGATGCTTCGTCATCGTTTGGCATTTCTACAAAGCCAAAACCTTTTGAGTTACCAGTTTCTCTGTCAATAATAATTTTGGCAGAGCTTACTTCTCCATACTTTGAGAAGAGTTCTTGTAGTTCTTCACCAGTTGTTGATGAATCTAACTTTGCAACAAATAAATTCATAAAAAATAGAACAAATAAAAAATAAAATTAAACTGTTAATACATTGGAAGCTGTTTTCGCTGATTGATAACTCAATTACTGAACATTTTGTTTTGGAATGAAGAGTAACTTTTTAGAATCATAATACACAGATGATTACTTTATCTTAAATAACAAAAAGCAAAATAAACTTCTATATGCAAATTAAATACAATTTGGCAGAATATCTAATTTATTTTTAATGATTTTCAGAATTAAACAAAATAAAAGTGTAAAAACAAAGAAGCCTCCCCGGAGGAAGGCTTTGTAAGGTGAGATTCAGTAATTTAATTAAATTATACAAATTTAGCGTTGTTGAGATAATTGAAGCTCATTTCAACGCTTTCCATTGCATCGTAATCGCGGAATCTGTCTTGTTCAACAAAGAACATTTTCATTCCGGCTGTATTTTTTTCAGCAAAAATGCGTGCATAATCAATACGACCTGTGCCTACCGGGGCAAAAAACATATCGTCGGTTTTAACCATGTCTTTTACATGCCATAACTCAAAACGACCTTTGTGTTTTTTCATTATCTCCACAGGATCATGTCCTGCACGTGTAACCCAGTATAGATCCATTTCAAAAGCTACTTTGTCAGGATCTGTTTCATTTAATAAAACATCATATCCCATTTGTCCATCCATCGGATCAAACTCAAATGCGTGGTTATGGTAGGCAAAACGGATGTCGTATTTTTTTGCAATTTCGCCTACTTTATTGAACTTCTCGGCTGTAGCTTTGTAGCCATCAATATTTTGTCTGTTTGGTTCTGCCAAATATGGGTAAACAACAAATTTACATCCAGCGGCGGCAGCATCGGTAAATACTTTTTCAGCTGTATCCGGATCACAAACTGTGTGACTGCTGTTTAGCTGCATTCCCAATCCTTTTACTTTGTCTGCAAAAGCTTTGGGACTCATTCCGTAAAAAGTACTGTCAGAAAGCGAATAACCTGCTGCTTCCAGCGATTTATAACCAATTTCAGCCAGTTTACTTAATGTTCCGTCCAAATCCTGTGCTATTTTATCACGAACTGTGTAGAGTTGAAGTCCGATTACTTTCTCCTGGCTACATGAGTACATTGGTAAAACCATACTTCCTGCGGCAAATGCAGCTGTTGTCTTTAGAAAATTCCTACGAGTGCTCATTTTATGTTTTTTTGAATGTATCAGGTTTATTTGAATTGCTCTCAAAATTATAACATTCATCGTACTTTAGGAACCATTTCATAAGATTTCTTCCAATAATTTTATTTTTTGATAGAAATGATTTGTATCAAATGGAAATTTGTGCGTGCTTCTTAAGCACCGTCTGTATTTATGTTATAAATATTATGCTTCGTAATAAAATATGGAAGTTGTATTCGTGCAAAGGAAATTCTCTAAGCCACCCGATAGTAATATGATTTTAATGAAAATGGGTTCTTCCAATTAATTTTTTGTAATATTTGTTTTTTTGCAATTATATTTCAAGATAGAAAGTGGTGCCTTCTTTTTCAGAACTTTTGAACCATACCTTTCCCTTCAAATATTTTTCTCCCAAAAGCTTCATGCTATATGTTCCAATACCTCGATCTCTTCCTTTTGTAGAAAAAGAACGCTGGAAAATTTGGAGTTGTACTTCCTTGGGAATAGTTCCCGGGTTATGAACTGCAAATTGAGTTTTATTTTGAACCGGTGAGCAATAAAGTGTTATTTCAGATAAGTGTGGTGAAGCTTCCAATGCATTGTTTACCATGTTGTATAGAATACGACGTAGAAGTACTCTGTCTGTGGCTACTTTTGATTTTTTAGAGGCGGGGGCAATATGAATGGTCTTACTGTTTTTTAGGTGATGAACTGTGTATGTGTGTACTAACTCTTCTAGAAAATCGAGTGAATTAAAATGATCAATGTTAATTTTTAGTTCACCAGATTCAGCCAGACTTATCTGTCTTTGCGAATGAATTTCCTCAATCATACTTTGGGCAGTTCGATTCAGTATATTCGCCATGTATTTTATTTCTTCCTGATCTTCTACTTCCTGCAACATTTCAGAAAGTCCTGCAATTCCTCCTGCGCTGTTTAAAATATCATGGAAAAAAACATGTTCCAGATTTTTCCTTCGCTTTTCGTCGTTTATATCTTTGATGGCAAAAATAGTGAAATGCTGCCCTCCCCTAATGAATGGTGAGGCAGTAACCCGTATATCAAGTGCTGTACTATGTGTTGTGAGTATTCTGCATTCTTTTTCATTGGTTGTTCCGGCAATAGCTTCTAAGATTGCATTTACTGCTCCACAGGTTTTGCAAAATTCCGAGGTTCCACAACCTCCCTTAGCGTCGTGAGAGTGTATACATTGAACTGCATTACCTACATGTAGGCCAATAATGTTACTGTAACCTTCAATCTGTAAAAAATCAATAAATTGGTTGTTGGCAAAAACAATCTGACGCTTATTGTTTAATATCAACAACATTTGCGAAATTGCGTTGGCGAATTGTGTTAAAATATCATTTTCAATAAAAATTTGCGACTGCCTTCCGATTTTTGTATTTTCTTTATAATCAGCCGACATAGAGGCTGTTTTTAGAGATCGTTTGTTCATTCATTACACTTTGGTTTTGCATTTGCAAGATAAGACTGAATTTTTTTAAATTCAAGTATTTAAGTGTTAATAATTCTTTTTATAAAGTTTCGTATTGAAATTTATGACAGTTTTTTTGTAACAAATAGAGTAATCGTTGGCTTAAAATGCTGCGAAAAGTAAAATATCTTATATGTTTTTAAGTGTATTAAGAACAGAACTATCTACGTTTCCAAAAAAAGATATTCCACTTGCCCCATTTTGCAAGGCAAGGTTTATTCCTTTTTTTAGTTCTTCCATTGATTTAAAGTTGGGAATGAATAAGCCTGCATACAAAGGAAACCTGTCGCATAAGAAATGTGTACCTTCCTTAACCGCATCGCCAATCCATTCAACCCGCTCCCTGTAAAATCCGTGATAAATCATTGGGCAAATTCCATCCAGGTTCCAGTTCGTCCAGTCCTGGCGTACGATGCGTCTTGCCACTTCGGGAGTTGGGAAAACAGCTGCAGTAATCTTTTTATTGTAACTATGTACCACTTCTGATAGCTGATTAACAATATGAGTAATATTATTGTATCTGAAATTTCTCCAGGAAAGACTTTGGTCCGTATATTCCAGCTCTAGTGGATCTGTTCCGTATTCAGCCTTAAACTTTTGCCTGCATGTATCGCAATAGCAAAAATCATATTCGGGTAATTCTTTGTCTTGAACAATATGATAGTTTTTCCAGAGATCAACTGGCAAAATTACATCACAGTAACGAATATAGTCCAGATGAATACCGTCTGTATAATCCTTTTCTGCTACTATTTTTACTTGTTCTTTTAGGTAGTCAAGAACTTCAGGTTTCGAAGGGCACAACCAGCGATAATAGTTAACATAAGGTGGATGGCTGGCGCAAGATTCTCCTTTGCGGTTCACTGCATACCATTCAGGATGATTGTTCAATAATTCCTTTTCTCCTCTGTTCATTGTCCAAATCCAACGATGCGTTTCCAGCCCTGCTTGTTTTGCTATTCTGAAGTGTTTTTCACTATCGTTTTCGAAAAACATGCCCCGTATTCCAGCTTCATAAAAACGATTGTACTTTTCTTTTAGAATCTTTTCTTCTGCTTTCTTGTCCGGATTTTCCCATACCCAATGTTTGAGAGAAGATTCTTTTTTATTCTCAGATGAAATTGCTTTTGCTCCAGTAGTTGAAAGTAATCCTAACCCGGCTGCAAATGATGTCTTTATAAAGTCTCTTTTCTTCATACTTCTTTATTTTATTTGGATGTAACCCGCTTCATTGAGCGAGATACTATTTGTCTGTGTTGTTTGTATTGTAACATTAAATTGATTACTACTGCTTCTTAATTTTAGTTGGGCAGGTTCTCCGTCTTTCATTGTAACCTGTTCCGGTAAATTCAAAGATTGCAATGTTGGGGCAAACTCTCCATGTTTTTTTCGGTAATCCTGTTGTTTGTAATATACCAACCAAAGCCATTGTTTTAAGTATTCATCTTTCGGGAGCTGAAATTGTAGGGAATTCTCTCCCGGTTTTCCTGTTGAGAATTGAAGCAATCCCCAGCGTTCAGGATAATGCATATTTATAATTCCAATGGGACTCCATACCCAGTTAAATTCACTTAATGTTTTTCCTGTTGCATCTTTCTTTTTTGTGTATTTCCCATTTTCAAGAGACGTTTGCCAATTTACGCGCGAGAAGTTTAATCTCCAGGTTTCTCCATTCTTCGGTGTTATTGAGCAGTTTGTTTCTTTGATACTTTTAAATGGAATTGCTATTTCTACTGTCCATTTTTTATCAGTGTCTTCGGGATTATTGAGTGTTCCTTCTATGTCAACTGCACTTTTAAATCCTGTTGCGTTCCAGCCTATCGATGCCTTTCCTCCGTTGCGATAGGGCTTTGGAAGTAGCAGATCAAACAATGTATTTTGTGCATTTACTTCAAATTCGAAATAATGATAACCATCGCGGTTAGGATCGATAAATATTTCAAAGTCATTTTCATGATAAACAATTTGATCGTGTTCGTCGTAATATGCCCAAATGTTTGGTTCTTCCAGTTCCGCAAAAATGTATAAATAATGAGAGTCCCAGAGCATTTTTGCCCGTGTCCGATAAAGGGGAGTTGGTTTTTCTTCTCCCTCAATGTCAGTGAAATCATCAGTCCATTGAGCTTTATTCCAATCACTTTCACTCGCTATTCCATCAATCATTATGGCAGAATCTGTATGGGGTGCGATATAACGTTTTTCGGTGGTAAAAAGGTGTTCGTAGCCTTTTGTGTAATTCTGGGCATGAATTGAAAAAGGAAAAATAATTTCAGCCCATAAAAAAAGGAAGAATAATTTCTTTCGCATAGATTTTTTTAATAATGTATTGCATGTAAAATTATTGAAAGAAAGAACTCAATGAAAGTGTTATCGGTCTTAGTTGAATAATTTTAGAAAGTAATACTTCTTTCTAAAATAAAAGTGAGATTATTGCAGCGTAGTAATGTGGACAGGAATTATAGTATTTCTAATATGTTAATTTGTTTTTCTTGCCAGGAGATGCGTTCATTTTTTTGTTTTCCTATCAGGAGCCTTCCGGCCGGAGATGCAGGAGAAACACAGTAAATATTTTGGGCTTTTACTTGTATTTTTCCTAGGCCAATAGAAATGAAAAAGTGTCCTATATCTGTTAATACAAGGCTACCCATTTGAACATTTCCTGATTTCTTATGAAGTTCTATTTTTAGTAGTTCTTGTTTTTGAGCTTCTGCTTTATTGCGTTGAACCATCTGTTTTTCCAATTCAAACTGCATCATTGTTCTGCCGGTTTCATATTTGTCGCCTACGCTACTTTTAGTTTCATTGTCGCGTGATTCTTTAGCTGAATGTATGCCTTGTTGTGCCGATTCAATTTTTTTATCCAGAATTTGGATGATGGTACTAATAATATCCTCTTTTTTTATTTCGTTGCTTGTTTCTTCCATAATTACAGGCTTTGAAATAGGTTTACATCGGTATAATATCCGGTTGCATTGTGACCGGAAACAATTTGCGGAATTCCATTTTCTATATCCATCGCCGGATGGTGCGTGTGTCCGGTATAAACTGCCAGCAGATTTGCAGCATTAAAAACTTCTTCTCTGAAATTAAATGTTGCTTTTGTGTGACCCCCTTTTCTCCATTTTTCACGTCGTTCTATTTCATAGCCATTGTCCGTTTCTTCTCCCCATTGCGGATTAGCGCAACCATACCCCATTGTGCGCCCCGGCATATAAAGCGGGATATGCATAAACAATAGCATTGGCTTTTGTTTTTTTACTTGTTGCCGGAAATAATCCAACTGTTCAGGGAGAATTTCGTATGTGGAATTGTCAATAAAAACCAGGTTCACCCCGTTAATTTCGTAACAGGCATAAAGCGGATGATTCCCTTGGTAGAGAACGTTGAGACGCTTTTGGGTCCATGTTTCTCTTAATTGACTGGAACTGCCCGGCATTCCTTCGTAATGCCAGTCGTGGTTTCCTGCCACATAACCGTATGGAATGCGGGTTTCTTCTAATTTTTGTTTCACCCAGTCGACAGCTGCTTCTGAAGGGAAGCTGAAAATATCTCCGGTTAATGCCAGAAAATCAATATTTTGCTCTTTTGCTTTTTGTAATGTTGCTTCAAAACTTTGCGCACAAGTTGTATCTGCACTTGTTTCAAAATGTTTATTCATTTTGTAGGCATTTCCCATTCTTTCACTGTACTTTTTGAATGGGATCCCTCCTTCATCGTCCATGGCCAAATGTGTATCTGTAATATGGAAAAGACGAAAAGGAGCAATTTCTGCTTTTGTGTAAATGCGGTTTATATTTTTATCTAAAGAAAAAACATGGCGTATGTCTACATTGGAATCAGTGTTTTTTTTTCCTGAAAATGAATACAAAGGAAAGCTTAAGCTTGTTGCTGCAATACCAATAAAATTTCGTCTTTTCATTATCTGAATTTTATATTGAAAAGTAAAGGTAAAAAATGGATGGAATAGTTGTATACAAAAAAAGAAAGGCTCCAAAAAAATGAAACCTTTCTATAATAATATTTGATGCTATTATTTTACATGCTTTTTATTTCGTTTACCAATTTTTGAATGGAACTTTTGGCATCGCCAAACAGCATTCTGGTTTTGTCATTAAAGAACAGGAAATTTTCAATTCCTGCATAACCTTTCCCCATTCCACGTTTCATAATGATAATATTTTTTGCCAGATGCGCATCGATAATAGGCATTCCGTAAATAGGACTACTCGGATCGTCATAGGCAGCGGGGTTTACAACATCGTTTGCTCCTACAACAATTGCCACATCCACATTTGGCATATCCGGATTAATGTCATCCATTTCTACCAGTTTATCATAAGGAACGTCGGCTTCGGCAAGTAAAACATTCATGTGTCCGGGCATACGTCCGGCAACCGGGTGAATGGCATAACGTACGTCTACGCCTTTTCCTTCAAGCAAATTGTCAAGTTCGTGCGCAATATGTTGAGCCTGGGCAACGGCCAATCCATATCCTGGGATAATTACTACCTTTTGTGAGTAGCTTAGTAAAACCGCTGCGTCGCTAAGTGTAATTTCTTTAATAGAGCCTTGTTCGCGGTCTACTGCCGTTCCGCCGCCGCCAAATGCACCAATAATTACGTTGATGAGCGATCTGTTCATTGCTTTACACATTTGAATGGTAAGGATTGTTCCGGCGGCTCCAACAAGAATACCTCCCAGAATCATGGCTTCATTTTGATAGATGAAACCGGCCATTGCAGCAGCAATCCCTGTTAGTGAGTTTAGCAATGAAATTACTACGGGCATATCAGCACCTCCAATTGGCATAACAAAACTAACCCCGTATATTACACTAATAACCAGAAGTCCGTAAACAAGGTAAGTTCTTGTTACTACATCGAATCCGCCAAAAATTACAAGTAATATGGTGACTGTAATTATAAGCATAAATAAGAGGTTCACGTAAGTCATGAATTTGGAGAAAATGTCGCCTACTTTTCCATCCAGTTTCCCATAAGCTATCATACTTCCACTAAAGGCAATACTACCTACAACCAAGCCAAGCAATGTAACCAATATGGCCTGGTTCGGATTTTTATTGAATTCGATAAGAGCAACAACTGCAGAAGCTGCACCTCCGGTAGCATTAAAGAAAGATACCATTTGAGGCATGGCTGTCATTTTTACTTTACGGGCCATAATTGTTCCGGCAATACTACCTGCAATAATAATCAGGATAACTATGGCGGCGTTAAACAAAGAAATTCCATGTCCTTCAATGTCTTTATTTAGCACAAGGGTTGTAATCATGGGAAGAATCATACCAGATGCAGCCCAGAAGTTTCCTTTTCTGGCTGTTTCCGGATGACTTTGGAGTTTCAGCCCGATTACGAACATGATTGCTGCAAGAAGGTAACTGTATTCCAGGATTAATTGTCCCGGCATTATTGTATTTAATAAGATCATAATATTCATGGTTATTTTTTCTTCTTTTTAAACATTTCGAGCATGCGGTCGGTAACAACAAAACCTCCAGCCACGTTCAGGGTCGCAAAAAACAATGCAAGTGAGCCCAGTACCCATTCGAATGTAGTTGTTGCATGACCAACCAGAATTATACCTCCAATGATAATAACCCCACTAATTGCATTTGCTCCCGACATTAGAGGAGTATGTAATACCGAGGGAACATTTGAAATAACCTCGAAGCCAAGAAATACTGATAATACAATAATAAATATTGCATCCTTATTTGCGGTTAAAAAACTTAATATACTTTCCATATGTGTGATTATTTATTTATTACAGCTTTTACCCGTTCATTATAAATTTCTTTCCCGTGTGTAATACAGGTACCTTTTACTATATCATCTTCAAAATTCAGATTCAGTGCCCCTTCTTCTCCTATAATTAGTTTCATGAAGTTGAGTACATTTTTTCCAAACATACGGCTGGCATCCAGCGGTGTTTGTGCCGGGTAATTTGATTGGCCAATAATAGTTACTCCTTGGTGAACAACTGTTTCATTATCTTTTGATAATTCACAATTTCCTCCGGTTGAAGCTGCCAAATCAATAATTATTGAACCACGTTTCATGGTCTCAACCGTTTCTTTCGAGATAAGCATTGGCGCTTTTCTTCCCGGAATTTGTGCAGTACAAATTATAACGTTAGATTTTGCTGCATGGGAATTAATGGCTTCCTGCTGTTTCTTTTTATAATCTTCTGTTTGTTCTACGGCATAACCTCCGGCGGCTTTATCTTCCGTAGCTCCTTCTACTTCAACAAATTTACCTCCAAGGCTCATTACTTCCTCTTTTACTGCAGAACGTACATCAAAAACCTGTACTTGTGCACCCAGTTTCCTTGAAGTCGCAATTGCCTGCAGCCCGGCTACTCCGGCCCCCAGAATTAGAACATTTGCAGGGCGAATGGTTCCGGCGGCTGTCATAAACATAGGGAAGAAGGTTGGTAGTTTACTTGCAGCCTCTAAAACGGCTTTATATCCGGCCACTGTTGCCATCGATGATAGGATATCCATTGCCTGGGCACGAGTGGTTCGTGGAATTAAATCAAGACTAAAGGTAGTTATCCCTTTTTTTAGGAATGTATTTACCAAATCCGTATCCCAGAGAGGGTTAAAGGCGCTAATCCAAATCTGGTCTTCCTTTATTTTCTTTAAGTCTTCATCAGCGGGTGGCTGAATTTGTAGGAGTACTTCTGCCTTTTGAAATATATCGGCACGCGAAACTACTTTCGCTCCGGCTGCTTCGTAATCGGCATCTGGTGTGAAAGCCGTTTCTCCTGCACCTTGTTCTACTAAAACTTCTACTTTTAAATCGGTAAAAGTCTTTACAACTTCGGGCAGTAAAGCAACACGTGTCTCGTTACTTAGTTCTTTTAATAAGCCAAGAATCATAAATTTTTGATTTTGATGTAAATTTTAACACAAAACTAATAAATTAAAATTACCGTTAGCGTTAACGGAACTTTTTTTTCTTATGATATTCAACAGCTTTCTTTGTAGAAGAACTCAGCAATACAGAAATTAGTGAAAAAATAGTTGGCTGTTTATTAGTGTTTTAGATTTGTCGTAGATTTCAATGTCGAAAAAATGAAGATAGAACTGCTTTTGAATTTCCTGAAAAACGAGGTTCTCGCTCAAATATTCGCTAGCATTTTTGTATCTTATTCATAAGACTATAATTCAGAAAATTGAAATTTAGTCGAAATTGAATTAATCCTGTCCTTCTTTTTATAGTTGAACTAATTTACCGGGATCTGGAGTTGTTCATAGTTTAACTCTAAATAATTTGAATCTATTGGGAGGAATAGTTTTACAAATGATGCTTCTCTAAATGCCGGAAAGAAAACTTTTCCCTGGATTTTATAATTTGTTTCGAGCGTAGTTTTTCGAATGGTTGAGCTTTCCCATGCGTCTTTTACCTCCAGTGCATTTTGTACATGGTATGCATTTGATTCACGTCCTTCCTGCACTCCTTCAAGAAAGTTAGTGCTCAGAAAATCATTGTTCGGATTGTCATCTGTTGCAGTTACAACCCCTGTTGTTACATCAATGCTTGCTGCCAGTAAACTTAATCCCAGTGAGTTGGCCTCGAAGGCATCTGCTTTTGCCAGAGATTTTTCAAGCTTCAAAATTTCATTTTCAGGGTTTAAGGCAGAAACTTTTTTTTCAAGTAGCGGTTTTTTATATCCGTTGTAACCTTGTATTTTAAAGTTAGTGGGATCAATAAGAATTGGCATGTTCGATTTATTTGTGATGGTAAAATCAAACCAGTATTGCTCATTTTGACAGCGTTCAAATCCTACTTCATAAATTATACCATCAATAGAATCAGTAATAAATTGTTGGCCATATAGCCATTTGCCGGAATCTTTACTTTCCGGTTGTAGTTTTAAAATGTTTTTTGAAGAAAAACATGATTGAAGAAGTACGATACTAATAATTGTAACAGACAGTAAGGTAACTTGTGTTTTCATGATATTATTGGTTTGTGCTGAGTGAAGCAAATAATATACCAAATAAAATGTAAGATAGTGTTTAGGTAAAAGAAAAGTATAATTATGTTATCAGCCGAAGTTTTGGTTACTTTTGAATAGTTTCTAAATACAACTTTTCAACTTTTTCTCTTGCCCATGGTGTACGACGAAGGAATTTCAGGCTCGATTTTATACTTGGATCTTTTCTGAAACTGTTGATTCTGATTTTGTCTCCCAATTCTTCCCAGCCATAATAACTTACCAGGTATACAACAATTGCTTCAAGTGTTTTTCCATGTAGTGGATTATTGGGCTGTTCCATTGTTTTCTTCTAAAGTTTTAATCCTTCCAGAATTTCTATGTAGCGTTTGATGCCTTCCTTTATTTCATTTATGTAGATAAATTCATCGGCAGTGTGCGAACGGGCAGAATCCCCGGGCCCCATTTTTATGGAGAGGAAAGGCATTATTGCCTGATCGGAAGTAGTGGGTGAACCGTAAATCGGGATTCTCATACTTTTTATCCTTTTTGCAAATGGATGATTTTCGTTAATTCCCGACGAATTTAACCGTAAAGAGCGCGGTTTTACTTCTGATTCTATTAATTCATTTATGATGCGGAAAGCTTCTTTATTTTTGTAATGTTCATTTGTACGTACGTCTGCAACAAAATGGCAAATATCTGGTACTACGTTGTGTTGTGTTCCCGCTTCTATTTGTGTAACCGTAACTTTTACTTCTCCCAATACAGTAGAAATTTTTTCGAATTTAAAAGCACGGAGCTTCTCAATATCTTCCAATGCTTTATATAAAGCATTTACACCTTCGTTTCTTGCCGCATGCCCCGATTTGCCATATGCATAACAGTCCAGCACTAACAATCCTTTTTCAGCAATTGCTAATTCCATTTTTGTAGGTTCACCAACTATTGCGAATTCAATAGGTGCAATCTCCGGCAATACTATTTCCAAACCGCGCCGCCCGGATATTTCCTCTTCAGCGGTTGCAGCGTAAATAATGTTAAATGGTAAATCTTCACGTTCATAAAAATGGACAAAAGTGGCTAGCAGGGAAACCAGAGGTCCTCCTGCATCATTGCTTCCCAGCCCGAATAATTTTCCTCCTTCCTCAACTGGTGAGAACGGATCGAGTGTGTAGCCTTTTGCCGGCTTCACTGTATCTATATGTGAGTTTAGCAAAATGGTTGATTTTCCAGGAGTAAAATATTTATTGTATGCCCAGGTATTATATTGCTTGGTTTTAAAAGGAATTTGCTCTCTGGTTAGAAAATCGCGCATAACGCTGGCTGCTTTTTCTTCTTCTTTGCTGAAAGATGGCGTAGCGATCAGCGTTTTTAGCAATTGAATATATTTTTCCATATTACTGGTTTACTTTCAATGGTACAAAAGTGGTAAAAAAAATCATTTAAATGGAAATACATTTTTCTCTTATCTTTGTTCAAAGCAAAATTGAATTATGCTAAAAAAAGATTTTACTGATGACCAGAAGCAATTAGCAAGGTTTGCCAAAGCCTTGGGGCATCCGGTGCGTATTTATGTCCTGCAGTTATTGTCGGAGCAAGCCTGTTGCTATAGCGGTGATCTTTCTGAGCAGTTGCCAATTGCTAAATCCACATTGTCTCAACATTTAAAGGAATTAAAAGATGCAGGCTTAATACAGGGTGAGATTGAAGCCCCAAAAATTAAATATTGCATTAATCGAACCAATTGGCAAATAGCTAAAGAACTGTTTAAAGATTTATTTAATTAATCCCAATAATTTTTAATTCGATTCTGATGGTATATCTTGACTAATATTTTAGGAAGACGTGTTTATAATAAAAATAATGTTCGTATTTTTGCGAAATACGATTTGATTTATAAAAATAAACATATTAGATAATGAATATAAAGGTATTGGGTCCCGGATGTGCGAAATGTAAAAGACTGGAACAGTTAACACTGCAAGCACTCGAAGAGTTAGGAATTGAAGCAACCGTTGAAAAAGTAGATGATATTTATAAAATTATGCAATGGGGAGTAATGCAAACGCCTGCTCTGGTGAAAGATGAAAAGGTAGTTTTAAAGGGAAGTGTCCCAAAATTGAAAGAACTGAAGAAGCTATTGTCTGGTGAATAAAAATTGGAAATATTTCCTTTCAATTCTGGTAGGAATAGTTGCTTGGGCAATTTTATATATGAAGCTTGAAGAAATAACCAACTTCATAGTATATATTTTGCTAGGGATGCCGGCTGATAAACATCTTACAAATGCTGTCTGGTTCTTCATTTTTGAAGTTCCAAAAGTAATGTTATTGCTGCTTCTTGTTGTTTTTGGAGTAGGAATAATACGAAGTTGGTTTTCGCCGGAAAAAACGCGTAAGGCACTTGAGGGAAAATCTCTTTTTACAGGAAATATAATGGCTTCGGTACTGGGAATTGTAACACCTTTTTGTTCATGTTCCGCTATTCCTTTATTTCTGGGGTTTGTTGAGGCGGGTATTCCCATAGGAGTAACCTTTTCTTTTTTGATCGCAGCGCCGTTAATAAATGAGGTTGCCTTGATTCTGCTGGCTGGACTGTTTGGATGGAGAGTTGCTTTGATTTACATTTTTACCGGACTCGCTATTGCAGTTATATCCGGATTCATTCTTGAAAAGCTGCACTTGCAAAAATATGTTGCAGATTGGGTTTTCAAAGTAAAATCAAACAAGGTGAAGCAACAGGATGAAAAACTAACTTTTAAAAAACGAATTCAATTCGGATTAGAAGCCATCAAAGAGATTGTTGGTAAAATCTGGATTTATGTTATCATTGGAATTGCAGTAGGAGCGGGGGCACATGGATTTGTGCCCGACGATTACCTGGCGAGTATGTTGGGAGAGGGTAATTGGTATACCGTTCCACTGGCAATTCTTCTGGGAATTCCTTTGTATTCGAATGCTGCAGGAATAATTCCGATTGTTAGTGTTTTAATGGAAAAAGGTGTAACAATGGGAACCTCACTTGCTTTTATGATGTCAGTAGTAGGCCTATCTCTTCCTGAAATTATTATTTTGAAAAAAGTATTAAAGTGGCAGCTTATTTTCGTATTCGTTGCGGTTGTAGCCATTGGTATCACAATTGTTGGATTTGTTTTCAACTTTATAAATATATAAGAAGAAAAGTAATATTGAATGCGGGGAGCCCTGATATAATCTGAATGCTTAAAGAATTAAATTCAATATGAAAACAGTTATCTTTGGAATATAATTACCGGACTATGTTCAAGAGAAATTTATTAATCTTATTAATTCCTTTATTATTTGGATTCATTATTCTGGGATATTTTCAAAAAGATAGGCTAAATGCTTTTATCTCCGGGGCTATGCAGCAGGAGGTTAACTTAGAAACAAAACTGTCAGTAGAAGATAAAATTGAGGAGGAGTATAATTATAGTAAAAATGGTAAAAGCTATGATTTTACTTTGTTGGAGTTTGGCTCAACCGGTTGTACAATGTGCAAACAAATGAAACCCATTCTGGAAGAAATAAAAGGGTGGAAGAACAGAAAAGTGAATGTGGTTTTTATGCATATTATGAAAGCAGAGAATTTGTCCTGGATGAAATATTATGGAATCTCAGCAGTTCCTATGCAAATATTGTTAGACAATCAAGGAAAGGAATTTTTTCGTCACTATGGTGTTATTTCGGCGTCGGATATTGAGAATGTAATGATTGAACATTTCTCAAATGAAAAGAGTCCAGCATTTTAAGTAAGTATTAGGCACCGGTTGCATATTGGTTTTGACAACCCTTCGTACGCCGAAGGAAGCGATGAGTTTGTTTACAGTGAGTTTATAAGAGTAAGGGATGAAATAAAATTGGCATTTGCAGAATTGTATAATAATGCGATTTTTCCATAATTATTAAAATAATTTATTACAAAAGTGGAGCAACTGTTTGGTCGGTTGAAAATAAATTTTTACTTTTGTAATGCATTGGCCATTCTGGCCAATTGTGTGTTTGGGGGTTAACATTAAAGGGTAGCTGTTGAGCTGCCCTTTTCTTTTTTTTATTTTTATAATCTGTTGATTTTGAGGATTTATTCACATCTGTTTTTTATGTTGAAAAGATATTCTTGTTCCATCGGAATTTGAAAATTGCGAAATTGTTAAAGTAATCTTCTTTTTATTATACTGTCATTTTTGCATATAATTTTATCCAAAAAGCAAATACTGAATCTTTTTTGTTACTTTTGGTTATCTAATGTTTTTAATATTTAGATACCACTAGAATGTGGAAGAAATAATATAAAGTAAGTTTTATAGTACTTCTCATATAAAGAAATATTCGGTTATTGTTGTTTTGAACTGATTTCAATTATCAGTTGAACGTTTGTTTTTGTTGTTCATAAGGGTCGAAAAAATTGTGTTTGTTCGGACTTGTATACGTAATGTTTAATGTGAATTTAATTAGAAAAGGATTAAACGAAAAGGTATGCAGAAGGTTCTTATGGTGGAACAAAATTCAGAAGTTGTTCATTTATTTAGGGATGCAATAAATGAGGTATTTGAAGATACTGAGGTTATTGTTTATGATAAATTTCAAAGGGTTATGGAGCATGCCATAACCAATATTCCCAATATTATTTTACTTAGTGCTGGTTTGTGTGAGAACAAAAGCCTGGAAGTATGTGAAGCGCTAAAAAGTGACAGTCGTACTTTTTTTATTCCTGTTATAATTATAACAGGAAGGGATCATAGTCAAGAGTTTTGGGGGAAAGCCATTAAGGTAAACGCCAATGGTTTTTTATATAATAATGTTGAAAAATGGGAGTGCTTTGCCCAATTGAAAATAATTCTGAACAATAGTAACCCAAAGCAATTTGATGAGAAGAATAAGACAGACTATGACTTGATTAATCAGGGACATAGAATTTCTTTTTTCCCATCGAATTCATCTCTTCCTAACGACTTGCTGGTTGAATGTTTGAAGCAGTTTAAAGAGACCCAACTCATCGGTAAAATAGGTAGCTGGAAGTTTGAGCTCTCAAGTGGAAAAATAGCTATTTCGGACGAATTTTGTAAGATCTATGGTCTTATCCTGGGGCGACAATATTTAATAAAAGAGATTCAGAAAATTCCTTTACCGAAGTATCAAACAATGTTGGATGAGGCGTTGACAAACTTGATCGAAGGACGGGCAGATTATGATTTGACATTTCAGATAAAACGTCCGTCAGATAGAATGATTATTGATGTTCATTCAGTTGCAAGGTATAATAACCTGGAAAATAGTGTAACTGGTATTATTCAGGATGTCACACATTGGAAACGGTCGGAGGAAGTACTTCGTAAAAGTGAAGAAAAGTTCCGAAATTATATACAGGGCTCCCCTGTGCCTGTGTATTTGGTGGATAATAAAGGCGTTTGTATTATGGCCAATTGGGCTGCCTGCGAGTTGCTGGGGTATGATGAGAAGGAGTTGCTTCAACTGAATGTTTCCAATATTTTGTTTGCAGATGAGAACAGTGTCGGTTCCGATGGTTTTAAACATTTGAAGAAGGTTAATAATATAGAAAATTTTGAAACATGCCTCAAGCGGAAAGATGGTAGAATAGTTGATGTTGTGATAGATGGGAAAAGAATATCCGATAATGAATTTATTGCATTTGTAAAAGATATTACAGACCGAAAAAGAATGGAAAAACAATTAAAACTACTGAGCCGATCAGTAGAACAAAGTCCGGTAAGTATTGTAATAACAGATGAAAAAGGAAATATTGAATACGTTAATCCAACATATAGTAAGGTAAGTGGATTCTCATTTGAGGAAACTGTTGGGGGAAAGCCCGGTTTGCTAAAGTCTGGTTACCATTCAAAAGATACATATACTCAACTTTGGGAAACCATTTCGGGTGGAAAAGAGTGGCGTGGTGAGTTGTTGAATAAACGTAAGGATGGGGCACTATTTTGGGAAGATGTTAGTATTTCTCCCATTTTTGATGAACGGGGGAATATTGCTCACTACGTAGCAGTTAAGGAAGATATTACGGGCAAGAAAAAAATGGTAGAGGAACTTTGGGTAGCAAAAGAGAAAGCAGAAGAAAGTGATCGTTTGAAATCGGCATTTCTGGCTAATATGAGTCATGAAATTCGAACCCCAATGAATGGTATCTTGGGTTTTGCTGATTTACTAAAGGAAAGTCAGATTTCAGATGAACAAAAGAAGGAGTACATTTCTATAATAGAAGAAAGTGGCAGCCGGATGTTGAATACAATCAATGATTTAATTGATATATCGAAAATCGAATCAGGAGTAGTTGATATAGAATATTCAGAAGTTTTTATTGAGAGTCAAATGGATTATTTATATCAGTTTTTTAAACCGGAAGTAGAAAAAAAAGGATTACAGCTTCTTTATTCCGGAGGAGAGCACAATCATGATTCGATCATGATAACTGATAAATTGAAGCTTTCAGCTATTCTTACCAATTTGATAAAGAATGCAATCAAATATACATTTCAGGGAGCTATTGAGTTTGGATATAGTTTGGATAGAGAGAAAATAGTTTTTTATATAAAAGATTCTGGTATTGGCATTGATGAAGATAGAAGGCAAGCTATTTTTGACAGGTTTGTTCAAGCAGAAATGTGTATTTCCAGGCCATATGAAGGAGCTGGTTTAGGGCTTTCTATCTCAAAAGCTTATGTTGATATATTGGGGGGTGATATTTGGGTGGAATCAGAAAAGGGGAAAGGCTCAGTTTTTTATTTTAGTTTGCCACATAATAACAATGATATAAAGACGGCAATTGTAGGAGATGGGAGTATTGAAGGAATTCAAATGGATGAGTTATTAAAAGATTTGTCTGTATTGGTTGCCGATGACGATGATGTTGCCAGAATGTTTCTTGCAGCCATATTTGAAAAGAAGTGTAAAAAATTGTTTTTTGTTTCCAATGGGAAAGATGCCGTAACATTGTTTGCCGGAAATCCAACTATTGACTTGGTATTAATGGATATAAAAATGCCTGAAATGGATGGTTATACAGCCAGTTTTAAAATGAAGCAGATAAATAAAAATGTAGTAATATTAGCTCAAACAGCTTTTGCACTGGCAGGTGATAGGGAAAAGGCAATTTCATCAGGCTGTGACGATTACATTCCAAAACCGCTGAATAGAAAGGTTTTGTTTAAAATGATAAATAAATACTTTCGTTGAAAGCAATATGAGCTTATTCTATAAATGAATAAGCCCATGTTTTAAAGCGAATTTTATTATATCGGTACTATTTTTTAGATTGAGTTTGCTTAAAATGTGCTGTTTATGCGTGCCAACTGTTTTTACACTTATAAAGAGTTTATCAGAAATTTCACGTGTTGACTTTCCTTCAGCAAATAGTTTTAAAATTTCCATTTCTCTTTCAGAGAGTTCATCTAGTCCCTCTGCGTCGGGTTTTATCGGATCTAAGTATCCTTTTATAACCAATTCTGTTATATCCTCACTCAGAATCTTTTTTCCCACATTTACTGATAAAATAGCTTCCGTCAGCTGTTTGTAGGTGCAGTTTTTTAGTAGATAACCATCGGCACCTGCTTCAAGTATTCCTTTTACATATTGTCTGTCGGAATGCATCGAGACCGCAATAATTTTTAGTTCCGGAAGCTTTTCTTTTAACATTTTTGTAGCTTCAATTCCATTCATCAGCGGCATGTTAATATCAATTAGAACAACGTCTGGTTTTAGTTTGATGGTCTTCTCTACCGCTTCTTTTCCATCCTTAGCCTGTTCAATAACCTCAATCTTTGGGACTGAAGATAACAGGTTCACCAATCCTTCTCTAAATAGCTGGTGATCATCGGCAATCAATACTTTTATTGTCATAATATATTCATTAACTTATTACTTAATTGGGATAGCAACAATTGCTTTTGTTCCTTTTCCTTCGTTCGACTCTAATTTAAATTGCCCTTTTATCGTATCAAGTCGTTCTGCAATACTTAAAAGGCCAAATCCTCCTCTTGATAAATCTTTTTTTTCAGTATTCTTTTTCATTCCAGTACCATTGTCTTCTACGGTAAAATAATAATATTTTTTCCCTTTTTGAATATTTATTTCAATTTGACTGGCATGAGCATGTTTTATTATGTTTGCTATTAACTCATTAATAATTCTGAACAGGAAAATACTAAATTCTTTTTGGATTTCAATTTTGTGACTTTCTCCAGATAAGATAGTTTTGTAGCCATGTTTCTTTTCAATCTGTTCCAATTTCCATTTTAGGGTTGCCAGCAACCCAAATTCATACAAAATTGGTGGACTTAAATCGTATGTTAATGTTCTGGATTCTGAAATTGCTTTATTGAGTAGTTCCGAAGTGAGGTTAATCACTTTTCCCACATGTTCAGAAAATTCCATATCTGTAATAGAAGAAAGCTGCATGTAAGCTAACGATAGAGTCTGACCTAAACTGTCATGAAGATTTTCTGCTATTCTTCTCCGTTCTCTTTCTTCTGCCAATGTTAATTCGCTATTTAATTTTTTCAGCTTTTTCTGGTATTTTTTTATCTGCTGGACATTCTTTCTTAATGCTATCTCTGCATGTTTCCTTTCTGTAATGTCATAGCAAACACCTCTGAATCCGTAAAATTTCTTTTCTTTATCGTTTAACGGAAAGCCACTCACCTGAAACCATATCTTTTCATTTTTCCGGTTTCGTAACATTATCTCATAATTCTTAAAGCTGTTTCTACTGTGAAAGCTTTCTTCAATTTTATTTTTTGACGGTTTTGCCTTGTTTAACTCAAAGAAATCGATGTATGTTTTCTCTCCAATAATGCTTTCTGTTTTTATGTTAAGTATTTTTTCTATTACCGGACTAATATAAGTGAAAACACCGTTGGTGTCTATTTCCCAATAAAACTCCAGCACATGGGCAGAAATCTGAAGAAAACGTTCTTCATTATGCAGGTATTTCTGAGTTTGATCTTTTATGGTGAGCTCCAGGCTCCTATTCTGTTTGCGCAATAAATCTTCTACTTTCTTTATTCGTAAGGCAACATTTATCTGAGCCCTTAATTCATTTCGGTCGAAGGGTTTAGATATAAAAGCGTCGGCACCTGCATTCAATCCTTTTGTTCTTTCTTCCGAGTTATGTCCTAATGCTGAAATCATAATGATAGGGATGTTTTTAGTCTCTTCATCATTTTTCAGGTATTCACATACTTCATACCCATTCATTTCGGGCATAATAATATCCAAAAGAATAATCTCCGGGTTTTCTTCTTTCGCGATTTCTATTCCTTCCTTTCCTGATGGGGCTTTTAAAAATTTAAAATCAGGATAGTGCATGTTGCATATTTGGAAGAGCAGTCCTAAGTTAATCTCGCTATCATCAATTGCAAGAATCTTTTTCATCCAATTACTTCTGTTATTCAAAGGTTGAATTTAGTTAAAATAAATGTATCTAGGAAGAATGCCTTATTAATTTTTGCCTATTTGCCTACTGGAGGGTTAATAATTCTGATTTGGTATCAGGTTTTATTACCTGGGCGTATTTCTGTAAAGTGTTGTTTGTTAGTGTTTTGATTGTTTTGATGGATGTCTCTGTGGTCTATTTATAATATGTTTTGAAGATTTCGTCAGTTTTGTAGAATTCCTTCAATGTTAATTTATTAGCTGAAAATATTTTAAGATGCTCCTAGCGGAAGAGATTCCATTTTTCGGAGGAAATGGACGTAATATGTTTTATAGAGAGTTAATATGTTTTTCTCTGGAATTTAAAAAAGAAAAAATGATTTCTTTGTTTAAGCTGATAATAAGCTGGTTTTGTGGTGCAGATGCTCTGAGCTTTATTATTTCTTCATTAATAACAACATTATTTGGTATTTCTTTTCATCTTTCTTTTTTCATTCATTATATTTATGGCAGTACGCTGAAATGTTTAATAAACATTTTATCTTTGTGAAGATACAAACCTGTAGATTTAACTAAGAGTTAAATACAAAACCAATTCGAATTATGGCGAAAATATTAGCTATTGTTCGTGACTATTTTGATACAAATGTGCTCAAGGAAGATGTGAAGGACTTAGTTCCTGATGTATCTATTATTAAGACTGATAAAGTTGAAGTAACAGACATTGTAGCGAAAAGGATCGACATTATACTACTAGATAATAGTATTCATTCATCAAACAGTCTGGAATTATGCAGAAAGTTAAAGGATAATCAGCAGACGAAAGACATTCCTGTTATACTCCTTGTTGACGATGTGGTTGATGATAGAACTGATAAGAAAATAATTGATTCAGAAGTAGATGTCATTTTATCACTACCTCTTAATAAAACTCAATTTAAGCTTCTTGTTCGTTCTTTTATCAAAAATGGTAAAAGGAAATCGGATGCTGTCGAATTTTTAAAGCCAGCTGATAAAAAAGAAGATACAAAGAGTGTACATTCGTTTTTTAAAAATGAGGAAGGTTATAAAGTTGTAATAGAAAATAGCCATACAGGGATCTTTATCTTATCTGATGATTTTCGGTTAAAGCTAGTAAATCAATCATTGTGTAACATTTTTCAGTCTCCGATAGAAGACGTTGAAGGTGCCGATTTTCGAAGTTTTCTTGATGAAGAAAGTGCCCGGTTGGTAACAGAGCGTTACCAAATGCGTAAGACAGGAAAAAATCCTTTGTCGCAGTATGAGTTTAACGTAGTTCGCAATAATGGCGAGAAAAGGAGAGTTGAAGCTCATATTGCTCGCTGGGGGGATGAGAACAGTGATTTTATGATTATTGGACAGTTATTGGATATCACTGACTTAAAACGAGCAACCGAAAAATTCAGCATCATTTTTGAATCAGCGCCAGATGCTTATTATACAAGCGATTTGGAGGGGAATATTCTGGAGGTAAACGAAGCTGCAGAGCGTATAACTGGGTATAGTAAAAAAGAGTTGATTGGTAACTGCCTTGTGTGTCCTAGAAGTAATAATAAGGAACAAATGGAGCTGATGTCGGCCAATCTTAGGAAAAATAGAGCTGGATATTCTACCGGACCTGATGAATTTAGACTGGTTACTAAATCTGGTAATGAGTCTGTTGTGGAGATTTCTACCCATCCTGTATCCGTTGAAGGGAAAATTGTTGTTTTGGGAATTGCCAGGGATATAAGCAAAAGAAAACGTGCCGAATTATCATTGAATGAGAGTTCGGAATCTTTAAAATATGCTCAGGAAGTTGCTAAAATGGGATATTGGGAGTACCATTTGGTTAATGATGTAGCGATTTGGTCTGAAAATAATTTTCGCTTATACGGCTTTGAACCCTATGAAATAAATCCTTCCATGGAAGATATGCAGAACTGTATTCATCCGGAAGATTTGCATTTATTTAGTAATGCATATTCAGAACTTATTCAAACCAATGAACCGGTTACATTTGAACTGCGAATAGTTTTGCCGGATGGAGATATTCGATGGTTGCAATATAAAATAATTCCTGAAAAGAAGGATGGGGAACTGGTAACGTTAAAAGGTGTAAATATTGATATTACCAGGAGGAAAAGAATAGAAAGTGAGCTAATTAAAGCCAAAGAGAAGGCAGAGGAAAGTGATAAATTGAAGTCGGCTTTTTTGGCGAATATGAGCCACGAAATTCGAACTCCTATGAACGGTATTTTTGGTTTTATGGATTTGCTTCAGCAGCCAAATTTGTCGGAGGCAACCCAAAAACTTTATTTCAGTCTGGTGAAGAAAAGTGGAGAACGGTTGCTTAGCACACTTAACGATATATTGGAAATTTCTAAAATTGATACAGGGCAGCGGAAATTGAAAAAGTCTATCGTTTCAGTACATGAATTGTTACAAATGTTATATTACTACTTTAATTCTGAAACAAAACGTAAAGGGATACAGTTTTTTCTGCCAGTAACGGAAACTGAGAATGATATCGCGATTTACACCGACAGGAGCATGCTGGAAACCATTTTATTAAATCTTTTAAAGAATGCTGTAAAATTTACGCAACGTGGGGCTATATTCTTAGGTTTCGAAGAGGAAAAGGATAGTTATATTTTTTTCGTGAAAGATAGTGGAGTCGGCATCCCAGGAGAAAAACATGAGGCAATTTTTGAACGTTTTGTACAGGCCGATATGGAAATGTCTCGTCCGTATGAAGGTGCGGGCTTAGGCCTTTCTATTGCAAAAGCTTATTGTGATATGTTAGATGCAAAAATTTGGGTTGAATCTGAGGTGGGAGATGGAAGTACATTTTATGTATCGTTTAATAAGAATCAAATAGTAAATATTCAACCAGATAGCAGGCCGGAGATGGTTAATGAAAGGTAGCAGTGCTTTTGTTAATTAACCGTCTGTTATTTATTTTAGAGAAAAGGAGAGGGGGTAATGTACGCTATTTTACTGTTAAAAAAGCTTCTTTAATTTCATTATATGTTTCGTCAGATATTTTGTAAAGCGGAGTTCGTAATTCATTTTCAAGTAATCCCATGTGGTGCATCAATGCTTTTACTCCTCCAGGGTTCCCTTCTTTAAAAAGTAATTTAAAAAGGTCAATCATCTCGTAGTGAAGTTCGAGTGCTCCATCAAATTTTCCATCGAGTGCTTTATGAATAAGGCTACTGAGTTTGTGAGGAAGGGCATTTGCAATAACAGAAATTACACCTATCCCTCCTATTGATATAATTGGCAAAGCGAGAACATCATCTCCTGAAATAACAGAAAAATGTTCAGGTGTGTATTTCCCAATTTTTGTAATTTGAGAAAGAATTCCTGACGCTTCTTTTACAGCAACTATATTTTCTGATGCTTCGGCCAGGCGAACTACTGTTTCTGCTTCCAGGTTAACGCCAGTACGCGAAGGAACATTGTATAAAATTACTGGAACCGGGCTTGCTTCTGCAATAGCCGAGTAATGCCTGAACATGCCTTCTTGCGAGGGTTTATTATAATAGGGCGTAACAACAAGTATTCCGCCAACTCCTTCAAAATCGAATTTATCAATTTGTTTGATTATTTCTTTTGTATCGTTACCTCCCATTCCAACAACAATAGGAAGGCCAGCTGCTTTTTCTTTTATCAGCTGAATAATATTGTGTTTCTCATTATTTGTTAATGTTGGTGTTTCTGCGGTTGTTCCCAGTGCAACCAGGTAATCCATTCCTCCCTCTACCTGATTATCGATTATTTTTTCAAGTGAACGATAATCTACCTCATTCTTTTTTGTAAAAGGCGTAACCAAGGCAACTCCTGCGCCTCTAAACAGTTGGCTCATTTATTTGTGTTTTTATTTAGTTGCCTAAGATAGAAAATTTGTTGTTCCGCCAGAAACAACGCATTTTTATTTTGGCTAATGTTAATATTCAGGTCAAAGTAATTTTTGTCTTTTGGCGACCACCCGATTTTAAATTTGGCTTTTGTGTGAAGCGTTACATAATCGAGTGTAATATTTTGTTTTAATGCTATATTTAAAACTACGTCAAAATCCATTTCTGTAAATCCATCAATTATGCCTGGTTTGGGAAATCTGCACCAGTTCAAATCTTTTGGTGAAAGAGTCGCAGCATCAACCATCATTTCTACCGGTTTGTCCAGTACGCAGAGGCTACGAAAAATAACTTGCATCTTATTGAAATATTCATATAAAAAGTGGTAGGCATCTTTTTGTTCTGGTTGCCAGATTACCCCAACTTTTTTGATGGTTTCAAGTGATGGTATTTCAGGATTTCGTTTGCTGTTAGCTTCTGCTCGCTGTAGTTTTTTACTGGCGTATTTCTCTATTATTCCCATTAATCTCGCAAATGTAGTAATGAATTTTGAAAGTAATCGTTTCTGGTATTGATTTTCATTCCTGTAGCATTTCAATAAAATCGTTTTCAGAAATTACCGGAACGCCAAGCTGTTCAGCTTTTTCACGCTTGCTTGGCCCCATATTTTCACCAGCAACCAGGTAGTTGGTTTTTTTAGATATCGAACCCACATTTTTCCCTCCATTTTGTTCAATCATACTTTTTAGTTCATCGCGCGAGTGTTGTGCAAAAGTCCCTGATATAACAAAATTCAACCCTTTTAGTTTTTCGGTTCTCCCTGTTAATTTGTCTTCCGCAATTTGTAATTGCAATCCTTGAGAGCGAAGGAAGTTAATTAATTCCAGATGCAGAGGGTTGGAAAAGTAATCAACAATACTCTCTGCAATTTTTTCGCCAATTTCATTTATATCTAAAAGTTCTTCTTTTGTTTTGGATTTTATATTTTCAATACTATGTAACTGGTTAACCAATGTTTTGGCCACTGTTTCTCCAACAAATCGGATTCCCAGAGCAAATAACACACGTTCAAAAGGAACACGCTTTGATACTTCCAGTCCATCCAGAATACGTTGGGCTGATTTTTCCTGTATTCTATCGAGTTGAATAAGTTTTTCTTTATCTAATTTATATAAATCAGCTATTCCATTTATTAGTTTTGCACTGTAAAACAGATCGATCGTTTCCTGTCCAAGACCATCGATATCCATTGCTTTCCGACTGACAAAGTGTTCTATTCTGCCTTTTATTTGAGGAGGACAGCCTGTTTCATTGGGGCAATAATGTGCAGCCTCTCCCTCGTTTCGAACCAGCTGTGTTCCACATTCCGGGCATTCGTTTATGAATTCAACCGATAGCGACATCGGATGGCGTTTTTCTTTATCTACTCCTGTTATTTTCGGAATAATTTCACCTCCTTTTTCAACAAAAACAGTATCGTTTAAATGAAGATCCAGTTTTTTTATAATATCAGCATTGTGCAGAGATGCACGCTTTACAATGGTTCCTGCAATTAAAACCGGCTCCAGGTTCGCAACAGGAGTAACAGCTCCGGTACGCCCAACTTGATAAGAAACAGACTTTAATACAGTTGCAGCGCTTTCTGCTTTAAATTTATATGCAATTGCCCATCTGGGAGATTTGGCTGTAAAACCCAGATTTTCCTGTAAGTTCCGGGAGTTAACTTTTATAACCACACCATCAGTTGCTACCGGGTACTTGTGTCTTTCAACGTCCCATTTTCGAATAAATGCAAAAACTTCATCCAGGTTGCTGCATCGTTGTGTTGCATCTGAAATTTTAAATCCCCAGGATTTTGCTTTTTGCAACATTTCAAAGTGCCCGTCTTCAGGAAGGTTTTCGCCAAGAATATAGTAAAAATATGCATCGAGCTGACGGGAAGCAACCAGCGCTGAATTTTGCATTTTAAGTGTTCCTGCAGCTGTATTTCTTGGATTAGCTAACAAGGGCTCTCCTGCTTTTTCTCTTTCTTCATTTAGTTTTTCGAATACTTTAAAAGGCATTAATACTTCGCCCCTGACTTCAAATGATTCAGGATAATCATTACCTCGTAAAGTAAGCGGGACAGAGCGAATGGTTCGTATATTATCGGTTACAATATCGCCTCTTGTGCCATCCCCCCGGGTTACAGCACGTGAGAGTTTTCCATTTTCGTAGGTAATACTAATGGATGAACCGTCAAATTTTAATTCACAAACATATTCAAAATCTGTTTCTATTATTTTGCGAATCCGTGCATCAAAGTCTTTAACTTCGCTTTCAGAATATGCATTGGCAAGTGAGAGCATTGAATAACGGTGTTCTGCCTGCTCGAATTCTTTATTGATATCGCTACCCACGCGTTGGGTAGGTGAATTGGGATCAAAGAACTCCGGAAAGTCGGTTTCCAGTTTTTCCAGCTCTTTCATCTTCATGTCAAAATCAAAGTCACTAATGGTTGGTTGGGCTAATACATAATAATTGTAATTGTGTTCTTCCAGCTCTTTACTAAGTTCTGTAATCCTCTGTCTTGCTTCCTCTCTGTTCATTCTAGTTTACTTGTTTTTCAATTTGACTTTGCAAAAATGAGGAGTTAAAAATACGGAAGTTTTTATTCGATTTAAATATTTAAACTAGGTTTTCTTTCAAATGAAAATGAATATGTAATTGTATTGCTAATTTTTAGCATACATTGTTCTGGAAATAAAATTTGTTGTTTCGTATTAATCCCGGAATTTTGCGAAAAAATATACAAAAGGTGAAAGGGCCTACAACCAACCGTCATTTTTTGTATGTTTGTTAACGGTATGAACCAATAAACCATAATTTCAAAATGAAAAAGATAAGTGTTTTTTTTGTGGCAGTAAGCCTGGTGTTTACTGCAGTTATTTCTGATGCACAAAATGCGCAGAAAGATTTTTTTGGTATGTGGACCATGGAAATAGATGGCGGCTCGGTAGGCTGGTTAAATGTAAATGCTGATAAAGGTTACCTTGATGCAGATATGCTTTGGCAGGGTGGGAGTGTTGTTCCTGTTTCAAATGTGTATTTTGAAGATGAAAATACGCTGGTGGTTATGAGATGTAGGGAAAAACCAGCTGTTGCTGATGATGAGAATGGTAGGAAATTTACTATGACTCAGACATTCCGTTTTACTCGCAGCGGTGATAAGTTTAAAGGTGTTGCAATGTTTCCTGCTTCAGACAGAATGAGCGTAACAGAAACTAAATTTAAAGGATGGAAACTGCCGGATCCTTCTTCTGCTCCTGATTTATCTAAAGTAAAATACGGGGAACCAATTACCTTGTTTAATGGGAAAGACTTGACTGGGTGGCGCCTTATAAATTCCGAACAGGTTAACGGCTTTAAAGTAATTGACGGAGCTCTGGTAAACGACCCTGTAAAGAAAGAAGGTGAACGAATTCATTATGGGAACCTCCGTACGGATAGGGAGTTTGAAGATTTTAATCTTAAATTGGAAGTGAATGTTCCTGAACACAGCAATAGCGGTGTTTATTTGCGCGGAATGTATGAAGTTCAGGTGCTTGATTCATATGGAAAAGCGCTTGATTCACATAATATGGGTGCTTTGTATAGCCGGATTACCCCTTCTTTAAGTGCTGAAAAACCAGGAGGACAGTGGCAAACACTTGATATAACACTCTGTAAACGTCATCTTACTGTTGTTTTAAACGGAAAGAAAATTATTGATAATGAGCCTGTTTATGGACCTACCGGTGGGGCCATTATTGCCGATGTATTTAAACCAGGCCCCATTTATCTGCAGGGAGATCACGGGAAAGTGTCATACCGAAATATTGTTTTAACCCCAATTGTAAATTAGCAATAGGATAAGCAGAATATAAAAGTTTTAAGGCCACGTTTTTACTAGTAACGTGGTCTTTTAGTTTACTACCAATAGCGGTATTTTTATTCCATGTCTTACCGAGTCAACGGTTGTTCCAAACACCAAATCTTTTATTCCTTTGTGTCCATGGGCTCCCATAACGAGTAAATCAAAATTCTTTTCGGTAGTAATTTTTGTTATTTCTTTTGCTGCGTTGCCAAATCCAATTTGAATATAGGTGTCGTACCCCAACTGTTTTAATATAGATTGATATTTTTCCAGGCTTTGTCTGTCCACATCCGTTTCATAATCCATGGTTTTTTTTCCGTAATACCTTGCTACAGCACTCTCTACAACATGTATAATTGTGTACGTAGCCGATTTTCCTCCCTGGTTAAGTGCACTTCGTATGATGGTTTGATCATTTCCCGAAAAATCGATAGCAATTCCAACGTGTTTGTAGGATATCGATTCCATTTCTTTAAAATCAATGGCCTGTCCGTGTGGCAGATGAATTGTTTTTGCAACCTTCTGAGCCTGAAATGGGTGAATGAAAATGTATATCAGCAGGAATACAGAAGCTACTACAAGAGGAAGTACAATGAAATAAATAATTGGTTTGTTACTTCCTGCAGAAGCTATCCAGTTTGACAGTTCATCAATAACCAAATGTATGTTCAAGTAGATAATAATGGCAGCGCTTATCCATGCCAGAGCTTTTACCCAGCTTTTTATAGTGAATTCTTTCATTATGTTTTTATCTGAAGTAAAATGGATGAGTGGGATTACAGCAAAACCAAGTTGTAAACTTAGGATAACCTGGCTTAAAACCAATAATTTTCCCAAAGCCTGATCGCCAAAATAACCAATTGTGAAAATGGCTGGTATGATAGCGAGTAAGCGGGTAATTAATCTTCTTAACCATGGTTGTATTCGTAAATTCAGATGGCCTTCCATAACAATCTGTCCTGCCAGTGTCCCCGTTATTGTGGAACTCTGCCCTGCTGCAACAAGAGCAATTCCGAAGAATACAGGTGCTGTTTTTCCAAATAAATTGTGAAGTAGTTTTGATGCATCCTGTATTTCAGCTACGTGAAAATATCCATTAACATAAAATGCGGCTGCGGCTAAAATCAAAATAGCAGCATTTACAAAGAAAGCCATATTAAGTGCGATGGTTGTATCAAAAAAATTCATGCGGATGGCATTTTTGATTCCTTTTGAAGTTCGGTCAAACTTTCGGGTTTGTACCAGAGATGAATGTAGATATAAATTGTGCGGCATTACTGTAGCTCCTATAATTCCAATAGCTATGTAAAGAGCATCTCCGTTTAATTCAGAAGGAACAAAGCCTCCCACAACATCGCTGTAAACAGGAGAAACAATAAACATTTCAATTAAAAAGGAAATGCCAATAACCGATACAAGAGAAACAACAAAAACTTCCATTGTGCGCATTCCTTTATTTAGAAGGAAAAGCAGTAAAATAGTATCAAAAGCAGTAAGGCTGATTCCCCAGATTAACGGTAATCCAAACAGCAGGTTTAGCCCGATGGCCATTCCAATTATCTCAGCCAAATCGCAGGCTGCAATGGCAATCTCAGCTAAAATATACAATGGAATGTTGGCCCATTGAGGATAATTTTGCTTCGATGCCTGGGCTAAATCCATTCCTTTTACAATTCCGAGTCGGGCGCTAAGTGATTGTAATAATATGGCAATCAGATTCGACATTAGCAGTACCCATATTAACTTGTATCCAAACTCTGAGCCGCCGGCAAGGTCTGTAGCCCAATTTCCCGGATCCATATAGCCAACACTTACTAAATATGCAGGGCCTAAAAAGGCAAGTACTTTTCTCCAACCTTTTTTATCTGTTCGAACGGAAGAGTGAACTTCACTTAATGATTCTGATTTCATGGAAAATATTTTTTCTTGATGTAAAAATAAGTTAGATTATTCTAACTTATGTGTTAGTGTGTTGTTTCTTGCCTTTTTTTGTAAAGAAATAACCATGGCTTTACATATCGCGCAGAATGATTAATCTATTCGTATATAGAAAAGATTCTCATCGTAAAATAAACTTTTACGGTTGTATAATTTTAATCTCTTTTTGCACTAAAAAAGTGTAGAGAAAAACCTTTCATATGTTATTAGTAATTGATTGTATCATAAAAGGGTTAAAATATATTAACTCTTGAACAACAAAGCGTAGTTTTTTTGTTTGTTTTCGGTTTATTTTTGTGTGATTGGTATAACGGTGTAATAATCGGAACTATTTATGAACAAGAATAAACAATAGAAAATGAAAAATCAGATTTACGCAATAGTCACATTCTTTGTGATTGTCTATCTCATTAGTTTTAATCAAAAAGTAGAAGCTCAAAGTAATTTTCCGTCACTGTTTCCCGATCGGGTTATTTTAAACCTCACAGAAGATCCAACAAATTCAATTGCTGTTACATGGCGAACGAGTATGGATATGAAGGAAGGTTTTTGTGAAGTAGTTTCTATGACTCCAACAAGGATAAAACCAGAAGATATAAGATCTTTAAAAGCGACTACAACTTATGTAAAGTATGAATACAAAGAAGAACCCGTTATTCAGGCAAATCAGCATTCGTGTATGATTGATAATTTGGAGCCGGGAAAGGAGTATTTGTATAGGGTTGGTACAAAAGATTATTGGAGTGAATGGTTTGAATTCAAAACTCCGGCAAATGATGATAAGCCCTTTTCATTTATATATTTTGGAGATCCTCAGGCAAACCTGAAATCGGAATGGTCGCGGGTTGTGCGTAAATCGTATAACTATGTTCCTGATTGTTCTTTTATGCTTTATGGTGGTGATATTATTAACCGGGCAAACAGAGATACCGAGTGGAATGAATGGTTTATTGCAGGATCATACATTTTTTCTTCTGTTCCGCAAGTGCTTACTCCCGGAAATCATGATTATGATGGGCCAACATTGGATTCGCATTGGAAATATCAGTTTACGCAGCCCCAAAATGGCCCTGCAAAAGTAAAAGGTACTTGTTTTGCAATCGATTATAAAGATTTGAAACTTATTTCTTTGGATTCGGCTGTTGAAGAAGAACTGGAAGATGAAAATGGGGAGGCTCTGCAAACACAGAAAGTATGGCTAGATTCAGTATTAGCTGCCAATACAAAGAAATGGATAATTGTAACAACTCATTTACCATTTTATTCTCCCAAAGCATCCAGGGACAATGTTCAATTGAGGAAACATTTTCAGCCAATTTTGGAAAAATATAACGTGGATTTGGTTTTGAATGGACATGATCATTCGTACGGAAGGGGAATGGCTTCTGATTTTTCAGATACCCCCTCTATTATGTACGTGGTTTCTGTAAGTGGCCCGAAATTGTATGATGCCGGAGACAAAGACTGGATGCAAAAAAGTGGTGGAAACCTTCAGCTCTTTCAACAAATAACAATTGATAATAATATGCTTATTTTTAAGGCTTTTTCTGCCGATGGAAATTTATTTGACCAGTTTACATTAAAAAGACGGAAAGATGGTACTACAAAATTGTTAGAAATGAGAGCAGATTAAAATCAGAATGGTCGGGGGATTACTTCCCGAATATTTTGATTGTTTTTATGTTAAGATTTTTATTCCTGTCAAAAGTTCATTTGACCAATAACGCAGTATATAGTAAGATACCATAAATTTATATTTTATGTGAGACTTTTAAAATGAACAATTGTATACTTTACATAAGTATTTTGAAAGTTGGTAATGGGGGATTGTGGATGTTTTATTGCAACGAAAAAAGGTTCAAAGGCTAGTAAATGCCTCATTAGTTAGGGCTTACTAATAAGATTGCCATGATTGAGGAGTTCTGTGTTTTTTTTATTTAACTCTTTCACTTCCTTCTTTAAGAGGGCGTTTTCTGCCGATAGTGCCCGAATCATTTCCAATTCATTTTTATTGTCGTGAATTTGGTGTGTGTTATCACTAGTCTCTTTTGGGGTTAATATATCTCCTTTGCCAGTTAAAAGCCATAAAGGGTTTATATCGGTATAAATAGATAATATTTTTGCTATTGCATCAGAATTTAACGGTCTTTTTTTGGCACTTCCTTTAAATGATCCATAGGTCATATCTATTTTTTTAAAAAAAAACTCTTTCTTATCTCCCTTTAATTCAATTATATAGAGTATTCTTTCTTTGATTGTGGATAATTTATTTTCCATAATTCTTGGATGTTGGCAAAAATATTGCCTACATTTGGAATGTTTAATCTTGTATTTAATTTAAACAAAGTTATAAATGTACTAAAAAATGGAGTTTGAAAAGAGGATTGTTGTAGAACATGGTGTTTCGACTCAAATAGCACGTATGTTTGGTGTTACTAGTGCTATGGTAGGTAAAGCACTTCATGGAAAAGGAAAAACTGAATTGGCTGAAAAGATACGTCATGTAGCTCTGACTCAATATGGTGGTAAAAGAATTAGACTTGTGGAAACTGAAAATAAGTGAAATTTTTTTAGGAAGCATATATGCAATCGATTGCATAATAAGGAAGTAAAAATGAATCATAAGCCAACATAGTCTATAGTTTAGTTACAAGTAAGTGGAGCTTCCCTGTATTAACTTTTGGGAAAGTTCCACTTTAATAATTTTGAATTGAACTAACAATACTAAATAAATCTAACCAATTAATGATGAAGTTTAAACTAAGCTTATTAGTCTTTATTTTATTTGTATTTTCCTGCCAAACTAAAGAATCAGTCAATTTAGATTTAATCAATCATTTATCGGAACAGTTAAAGTATGCGATAAAGCTATCTGATGCTTTGTGTGATGGTACATCTGTTTCTCCGCGTACAGTTGAAGATGGAAAGCTAAAACTGGTGAAGAGTCGTGACTGGACTAGTGGTTTTTTTCCAGGGAATTTGTGGATGATGTATGAGTTAACTGGCGATGACTATTGGAAAGATGAGGCTGCAGAATATACTCGTCCTTTAAAAAAGGAGCAGTGGAATGGAGGTACTCATGATATGGGATTTAAAATGTTCTGTAGTTTTGGGACTGGGTATAAACTTACTGAAAATCCAGAGTATCGAAAGATTCTAATACAATCAGCATATACCCTGGCTACACGTTTTAATTCCAATGTTGGTTGTATCCGCTCATGGGACCATAACGCTGATAAATGGGACTTCCCGGTTATTATCGATAATATGATGAACCTGGAATTGTTAATGTGGGCTGCAAAAGAAACAGGGGATGAACATCTCAACGATATTGCTATTACCCATGCCCTGACAACCATGAAAAATCATTTTCGTTCGGATAACTCTTCATATCACGTAATAGATTATAATCCGGAGACAGGAGTAGTGGAACATATGCAAACCCATCAGGGGTACTCAGATGAGAGCTCATGGGCTCGTGGACAAGCTTGGGGATTATACGGTTTTACTATGATGTACCGGGAAACAGGAATGGAAGAATTCCTGAAACAGGCAGAAAAGATTGCGGCTTTTATATTAACCCAACCTGGGATAGAAGACGGGAAAATTCCTTACTGGGATTTTGATGCTCCCAATATTCCTAATGAACCGTACGATGTTTCAGCTGCAACAATTATTACTTCTGCCCTTTATGAATTAAGTAAATACTCCAATCGCAAAGAGCATTATATCGAGGTGGCAGATAAAATGCTTGCTACTCTTTCTTCGTCTGAATTTCTTGCCACCGTTGGCGAAAACGAGGGGTTTTTGTTAAAACATTCTACCGGTCATTTTCCTCATAATTCAGAAATTGATGTGCCAATCGTATATGCAGATTACTATTTTCTCGAAGCGATATTAAGAAAGCAACATGTAGGAAAAAGTGAGTGATGAACTCTAAAATTATATGTGCTCACAAATAATTAATTTTTAACCTAAAATTTTTTTTATGAAAAACAAAAATGGAACTAAAAAGGCAATTGGCTTTTTGATGTTATGTTTTTTCTTTGTTACTGTTAGTATGGGGACGTTTGCCCAGAAGACAATAACGGGAAAGGTAGTTGATGAGGGGGGCTTACCATTACCCGGTGTATCTGTAATTATAAAAGGTACAACAACGGGAACAGTAACCGGAATTGATGGTGACTTCTCTCTTTCGGGAGTAAATAACGATGCTACTTTGTTATTCTCTTTTGTTGGAATGGAACCGAAAGAGGTAAACGTTGGAAATCAAACCTCAATTAGTGTAACAATGAATACTTCTACTATTGGATTGGAAGAAGTTGTGGCTATTGGTTATGGTACACAGAAAAAGGCTAATCTTACTGGCTCAGTGGGGGTAGCAACTGCAGAGCGGTTAGAGAATCGGCCTATTACATCTGTTGGGCAAGGGTTGCAGGGAGTTATTCCGAACCTTAATGTTGGTATACGGAATGGAGATCCAACTCGTACAGCTGATTTTAATATTAGAGGTTTTGAGTCAATTAATGGAGGAAGCCCTCTTATATTGGTGGATGGAGTACCTTCAGACATGGATAAATTAAATCCGAATGATATTGAGAGTATAACAGTATTAAAAGATGCAGCGGCAGCGGCAGTATATGGAGCCAGGGCTGCATTTGGTGTTATTCTTGTTGAAACCAAAAAAGGTAAGACAGGTAAAATAAAGGTAACAATAGGAACTGAGCAATCTGCTACGGTACCAATTTTTCGAATAGATCCTGTAAAAGATCCATATGATGCAGCTGTAGCATGGAACCTTGCAACCGAACGGACTAGTGGAACGCAAAAGTATGATGATGATTATCTGGAAGGATTTCTTAAATGGAAAGAGAATCCTACACTGGAAAATGAGTGGGGGGTTTACGATGGAAACTTGCGTCATTATGGCTATACTGATTATAGAGGTATGACCGTTGCAGATTGGTCGTTACAGCAAAAATACGATATGAATATTTCAGGGGCTACTGATGCTGCATCGTATTATGTTTCTTTTGGATATCTTGATAAAGAAGGTTGGGCAGATCTTCCGAGAGATAAAAATTTTATGTATAAGAGGTACAATGCATTGATGAAAACGGAATTTAAGATAAACGATTGGTTAAGTCTGGATGAGCAACTAACATGGAATGCAGAACATAATGATCAGCCTCACTTCTACAATTGGGATGTAGATATCAATTCTATTGCAAGGGTTCAACCAAACCACATGGTAACCTTTCCTGATCTTCCTTATTACCTGGAGCCAGGTGATCATGATCAGTACGAGCAATACATTGGGAGATATTTCCTTAGTTTGAACCCTCTTCCGTATTGGGAAGATGGTGGACGTAATACGGAAACCAAACAGCGATTGTTGTTAAAACAAGGGGTAACTATTACACCGCTAAAAGGCTTGAGAATAAGAGGTGATTTTTCTTACAGTACTTATCATCGGGAACGTCAGGATGTAGCAAGTAAAATTGAAGGAATAGCAACCACTGACTTAACCAATATGTATTTTGATAACGGTTTTAGCGGTGATGACTGGATTCGGAATTATTCTAATTACGATCAGTATTATGTTGCTAATGTGTATGGGGAGTATACAGTTCCCAATTTAGGAGACCACTATGTTAGAGCTATGGTTGGTTTTAACCAGGAGTGGGGCCGCTATACCTATGTTGGTGCTCAGGCATATTCGTTAATAACTCCACTAATCACCGATTTAAATGCAACAACCGGAACCCAACGTACATATGGAAGCAAGGCCGAAGGCTCTTTGCGAGGTGTTTTTTACCGTTTAAATTATAGTTATAAAGATAGATATTTATTGGAAGCAAATGGTCGTTATGATGGAACCTCCCGCTTCCCAACCGACGACAGATTTGGGTTTTTCCCTTCTATATCATTGGGGTGGAGAATCTCCAATGAATCTTTTATGGCATCAACAAACCATTGGTTAGATAATCTTAAGTTTAGGGTTTCTTATGGAACATTAGGAAATCAGATTCTGGTAGATAGCGATGGAAATCAAATTTATTATCCTGCTATTTCTACAATGGGAATTGGCTCTTCTTCTTATATGATGTCTGCTTCTGGGTATATTCCTTATGTTTCTGCAGCAGGTTTGGTGAGCCCTTCTTTAACATGGGAGAGCGTAGAGACGAGAAATGTAGGGTTGGATATAACTGCTTTGAATCAGAGACTTGATGTTTCATTTGACTATTATATTCGTGATACAAAAGATATGTTAATGGATGTTACATATCCGGCTATTCTTGGAACGGATGCACCAAAATCTAATGCAGCAGATTTAAGAACTAAAGGTTGGGAATTATCAGTAAACTGGCGTGACCGCATTAACCAGGATTGGTCTTATAGTGTAACACTGGCTCTTTCTGATAATAAATCAGAGATTACTAAATATGATAATCCAACCGGTGCTCTTGGAGCCAGTGATTCATCAGGGAAATTGGATCAATATTATGTTGGGCAACAAATTGGCGAGATATGGGGATATGTAACAGAAGGTATTTTCCAGAGTGATGATGCGGTTGCCAGTCATGCAGATCAATCGCAACTTGGCGCTAACTGGAGAGCGGGAGATATTATGTATAAAGATTTGAATAACGACGGGAAAATTGATCAGGGAAGCGGTACATTAGATGATCATGGAGATCTTCAGATTATTGGTTATAATAGAGATCGCTATAATTATGGTGTTAATTCAGAAGTTCAATACAAGAATTGGAGTTTGAATATTTTCTTCCAGGGAAGGTTAAAACACGATTATTTTCCTGATAATGGAAACTGGAACGCATTTTATCCTTTTAATGCCGGACATATCGAGAAGTTTTATTTGACAGATACATGGAGTGAAGATAACAGAGATGCATATTTTGCTGCACCAACAATCTCGACTGATACAAAAAAGAACATAAAACCACAATCTCGCTATGTGCAAAATGCTGCTTATGTGAGATTGAAAAACGTAACATTGAATTATTTCCTGCCGGATAATATTGCACAAAAAATAGGGATGAGCCGAGCTCAGGTATACTTATCCGGGATGAATCTCTGGGAAGCTACAGGTATGCGTAGCCCCTTAGATCCTGAACAAACTGCGACAGTAACACAGGAGTATTATTTTGATCGGGTTTATACACTGGGAGTGAAGCTTACTTTCTAAGAAATTAAGAAGAAGGTTTATGAAACAGACAATGAATAATGTGTTTTCAATAAATAAAAGTTGTTTGTTACATGAGGTACTTTTTAAAAAGATAAAAATGAAAGAAATGAAAAAGAATACAATAAAAATTAGTTTTGTGGTTTTTGCAACAATGTTAATAGTGAGTTGCAACAATGATTTCCTGGAAAGGATCCCGTTAGATGAAATTAGTAATGAAACATTCTGGAATACTGAAAGTGACCTGGAGGTTTACAATAATAGTATTTACGACAGAGCAAAGAATGACAATGACGTACCGATTTTAATGGCACATGACGATGGCTTTGATAGTAATAATCAAAGTTTTTGGTATTTAGATGAATTCTCGGATAATATGGCACCTCGTCATTCAAGGCATGAGCGTTATCAACAAGTAAGATCTGGTAAACACACTATCCCTTCAAGCCCACAAATGTATGGTTGGCGAAATGGTGGATGGTCTTTTATTCGAGCTATTAACGTAGGAATGGATAATTACGACAAAGCTTTGGACAAGGGAGTTGCAGAAGAGGTTGTTAATAAGTATAAAGCTGAAGCCCGTTTATTTCGTGGGTGGTTTTATGCAGATAAAATTTCCAAATATGGAAGAGCTCCATGGGTAGATCATGAATTAACTACTGATTCAGAAGAATTATATGCAGCTTTAGATAGCAGAGAAACTGTAATGACGAATGTGTTGGCCGATTTGGATTTTGCATGTAAATGGCTTCCTGATGATTGGGGTGATGGTGGTGGCCCGGGAAGAATAAATCGCTGGGCAGCTCTTTTGGTAAAATCAAGGGTTTGTTTGTTTGAAGGAACCTGGAGAAAATATCATAATGAAGGTTCTGATGCAGATATGTGGTTACAGGAAGCTGCAGAAGCAGCCAAAGAAATTATGGATGATGGTCCTTATACTCTTTATGAAACAGGTGATCCCGAAAATGATTATCAGGCGATTCATAAAATTAGATCCGATTTAACTGGTGTGCCGGAAGTGATGTACTGGAGACGTTATCAGTTAGGTGTTTTTACAAACCATGTACAAAGTTATCATAAAGGTTATAACGGCGGAGCAACAAAAAGCTTTGTTGAAGACTATTTATGTACCGACGGACTTCCCATCTCTCTTTCTAATTTATATCAGGGGGATGATGATATGCATCAGGTTTTTGAGAACCGGGATCCTCGTATGCGCCAAACTATTTTACATCCGGATGATGTTGCCCGCTGGCAATGGAATCAGAATGATCAGGCACGTACTTATCCTCGTTTGACGGGGATGGGAGGCCAGACATCGGAAACCGGATACTCAATTTGTAAAGTATTTGAACCGATTGCTGCATTTGCTACATATAACACTTCTGATACACCTGGTATAATTCTTCGTTTTGGCGAAGTGTTGTTAAACTATGCAGAAGCTGTTGCTGAACTAGGAACAATAACTCAGGATGATTTGGATATCAGCATAAATCGATTGCGCGGCCGTGTCGGAATGCCTGATATGGATTTAAATCCTCCTATGGATCCGCGTTATGCAGACGATGGTGTTTCCTCTTTAATTGCTGAAATTCGTCGTGAACGCAGAGTTGAACTCTTTATGGAAGGTTTTCGTTACGATGACTTGAGAAGATGGAAACAGGGTAAAAAACTTGAGAATCCGGATTTGGGTATTCGCTGGGACGATGCCATGAAAGCAGAGATAGATCCGGAAGGGATGTCAACTGTTAAATCAACTATGGTTAATGGTATTCCTTATGTCGATGTATATCAGGGAACAGATTGGGCGAATCCTGTATTTGACGAAAGTAAGCACTATTTATGGCCTATTCCTCTTAGCGCTATAGCTCAGAATACGAATATTGAGCAAACTCCTGGGTGGAACTAAAAGTAATAAAGTGGTAAACATATCGCTTTATAAAATACAAAGCCGTCATCCGTCATTTGACGGGTTACGGCTTTGTATTCAGATTTAAAACATTTTGATTGAGATAGATATGGAACGAATGAAAAACTGGAATAATCTATTTTGCAGCACTAAAATAAAGTTGCTGATAACAATCCTTTTGTTCCTGTTATCGAAACATGGTTTTACAAATTCTCTTTTTCCAGAAAGAGAAAATATCAGAGATTTAGCAACAGAAACAACATTGCTTTTGTCCAGGCTCGATTTGGAAAAAACAGGGATGGAAAAAGTATTGCAAAACAAACGTTCTCCGGAGAAAGCGGCAGAAGAACTTCTGGCATATTACAAGAATAGAAAAAGTGTTAAGCATTTGATTGAACGCTTTCCAGGCGAAAAATCATCAGAGAAGTATGCAACTGAAAATGATTTTCGAATAGCCAGCGATGCATTGAAACATATTTTTATTGGTCAGCCTGCGTATCCTCCCCATTTCTGTGGAGACGATATTAACTGGAATTCGCGTCCTGTTCCTGATAACGAGTGGGTGTGGCAACTCAATCGTATGTATTTTTGGAATTCCATGGCGCGTGTATACAGGCAAACCGCCGATGAAAAGTATGTAAAAGAATGGGGGCGACAACTAATTGATTGGAGAAATAAGAATCCCAATGATGAAAGCCACAAATATGCATGGCGTTCTATAGAAGCAGGAATACGCGGACATAGCTGGACCAACTTATTTCAATATTTTATCGATTCACCTTCTTTTACGCCAGAAATATTGATAGCATTTTTGAATAGTTGTTATGACCATGCTGAGTATTTAATGACGCGCTATAGTTCCAAAAGTAATTGGGGTTTAATGGAAGCTGAAGGAATGGCTTTTATTGCTATAACTTTTCCTGAATTTAAAAATGCCGGAGAATGGAGAACGGAGGCTATTCGGCGACTGAATAATGAAATAAATGTACAGGTTTATCCTGATGGTCATCAACGAGAGCTGGCCATTGGTTATCATATAGGATGTATTCAATGGTTCTTGCGCACTTACGAATTGGCAAAATTGAACAATTTGGAAAACGCATTTCCTGAATCGTATTTTAAAACGATTGAGAAAATGTGTGAGGTTCCTGTGAAATTGGGTTTGCCAGATGGTACCAACGCTCAATTTGGCGATGCTTGGGCCGGAAAACCAGGGCAATATCATCAAAGATATTTGACATGGGCAAAAATGTTTAACCGCAACGATTTTTTATTTCTTGCTACTAATGGAGAAGAAGGAAACAAGCCAGATTCAACTGCTTATGCTTTTCCTTTTTCAGGATTATATTCTATGCGAAGTGGGTGGGACAAAAATGCCATTTGTGTGGTTCTGAAATGTGGCCCTGACGGAGGAAGCCATTGCCAGCCCGATAATGGGACATTTACTTTGTATGCCGGTGGGAGAACATTAATGCCCGATGGTGGAAGCTATATATACAGTGGCGATCCTGAAAGCAGAGCTTGGTTTAGGCAAACGAAAGTGCATCAAACATTAACATTGAACGGAAAAAATAGTAAATATGCTCCTCAACTTTTGCTATGGAAGCCGGAGGGTAAACTGGATATTTTAGTGGTAGAAAATCAGAGTTATGAAAATTTAAAACATCGGCGCTCCGTATTTTTTGTGGATAAAAGATATTTTGTAATTGTAGACGAGGCAATGGGAAGTGCAACGGGAGATGTGGACATTCATTTTCAATTATCGCCAGGAAGTGGTGCAATTTTTAATTATGTGAACAATGAAGTTCATTCTGATTTTGACGAGGGATGGAATATTTCTGTAAAATCCTGGCCGCAGCAACAACTTGAATTAAAAAAGGAAGAAGGCCTGGTTTCTTTTGAATATACAAAGAAAGAACCTCGTCCGGCTTTTTGCTATAAAATAAAAAAGGAAAGTGATAGTAGTGAGATAAGATTTGTAACTTTAGTTGCCCCTTATTCCGGAAATATTCCTCAAATAGAGGTTCGGTTAACTGGAACTTCTGTGAATAAAAAACAGTTAAATCTGGAAATAGAAGAAAATGGAAAAATAAGGAGAATAGGTTACAGTCTGTAACAAGCTGTTCTGCAAACGAATTTTATAATATAAAGACCAACTAAAAATGAAAACGAAAGTTATTTTTTCAATCCGGTTATTAAGTACCATGTTAGTAATCATGCTTTTCTCGCAAGCTTTTGCCGTTAATCCGGTATCCCAACCAGTAAACGAGGATTTACCAAAGTTGCAAAATCCATTTACGGTTCAGTACTTGAAAAAGAATCTGCAAAAGTCACAACCACGTTTGGTCTTAAATTCAAAAATTAAGAAAAATCTGAAAAAGAAACTCAAGACAGATCCGGTTGTTCAGAATGTTTACCAAGCCATTAAACTAAATGCAGCAAATATTCAACAAAGAGCTTTTCTTGAGCGCGTAGTTATAGGGAAGCGCTTGCTGGCTACATCGCGCGAAATGTTGTATCGCATGAATATGTTAGGAATGGTTTACCAGATAGAGCAAGATCCTGTAATTCTGAAACGTATTAATGACGAATTGGTGGCGGTTTGCAATTTTACCGACTGGAATCCATCGCATTTTTTGGATGTTGCTGAAATGTCGATGGCCGTAGCTTTTGGTCTCGACTGGACAGCAGGAGATTTGCCAAAGTCAACCATAGAATTGGCAAAAAATGCATTGATTGAAAAGGGAATAAAACCCAGTTACAATAAAAAAGGAAACACCGGATGGGTTACCGGAACCCATAACTGGAATCAGGTGTGTAATGGCGGAATGATAGCAGCCTCCATTGTTATTGCCGAAAAGGATCCTGAATTGGCAGCCAAAACAATCAGCCGCTCGCTGGAAGGAATGCCATATGCACTGATTCAGTATAGCCCCGATGGTGTGTATCCCGAAGGGTCAACTTACTGGGACTACGGAACCAGTTTTAGTGTATTCACCATTGCCATGCTGGAGAGCGCTTTTGGTACCGATTTCGGTATTGCAGAATACCCTGGTTTTTTGAAAAGTGCTACTTTCAGAGTGCTTTCAGAAGCTTCTTCCGGTAGGTATTTTAATTATTCCGATTGTGGCGACAAACGCGGTGCGAATGGCGATTTTACACTGGCCTGGTTTGCCCAAAAAACAGGTAATGAAACTTTTTTTGAAAAGGATCGTTTTTTAAGGCCGCCAACTGAAATGGGAGGACTGGAAAGGAATGCGGGTGCTGCACTGGTTTGGATCTCTCAGTTTGAACCTGAAAGTGAAGGAACAGTTCCAACTGCATGGAAAGGGGAAGGACATAATCCAATTGTAATTTTTACCGGAGATAAAAACGATCCACACGAATATTATTTTGGGGGAAAAGGAGGAAAAGCAACCAACAATCACGGAAATATGGATGCCGGAAGTTTTGTTTTTGAGTTAAATGGGGTACGTTGGGTTATTGATCCCGGAAATCAGGCATATCATGATTTGGAAAAAACAGGTTTCGATTTGTGGGGAAATTGTCAGGACTGCCAGCGCTGGACTTTACTTACTAAAAATAATTTTGGGCACAGTACTATTTCTGTGAATGACCAATTATTTATCAACGACGGCTTTGCCCCGATGTTAGATTTTAAAGCAGGTGATACTCCATCTGCATCTTTTGACTTAACCGCAGTTTATGGTGGAACATTAAAAAAAGCAGTACGTACTTTTGAAAAAGATAGTCCGGTTTCTTTGATTGTTGATGATGAAATTCAAACTTCTGAATCATCAAAATTAATTACGTGGCAATTGATGACAACTGCTGACGTGGAAATTACCCCGACCGGAGCAATATTAAAACAAGACGGGAAGAGATTGAAAGTGGAAAATCAGACCCATCCGGAACTTACATTTTCTGTTGTTTCTCTTGACCCTGCTCCAATGGAACTGGATCGCCAGATTAAAGGATTAAAACGGATTGAACTTCGTATTCCGGCCTGGACCTGTGAAAATGGGAAAGAGCATATTCGAATCCGCTTTTCTGAAAATTAATTTAGAAAACAGGCAGCAGAGGAGCAAAAACAAGAAAAAGTAGATAATTTTATATGAATTCATAAACCAACTAAAATGAAATACCTATTACATACTGTAATTGTAGTTTCTTTTTTATTAAGTTTCTCTATAAGCAAAGGCGCTTTATCAGATATTGACATCATAAAAAAACGTGTTCTGGAAGAAGTGATGCAGCCAGTACCAGATGACAGTGTCGTGGAGGAATTGCTTGCCTCTGTTCAACCTGATGGAACCTGGCCTGGTATTAATTATGCTGATGTTTCGCGCGAGGGGTTTGAACATCGTGTGCACCTGGCAAATATGTTGACGCTTGCTCGTGCTTATAAATCGAGGAAATCCAAATATTATCAGAAAAAGAAAGTAAAAGATACGATTGAACTGGCCTTGAAAAATTGGGTAGACCACGATTATTTTTGCGATAATTGGTGGCATAATCAAATTGGTACCCCCAATGCCATGGTCTCATTGATGTTGATTATTGGGAATGAATTGTCTAAAGAATTGGTAAATAAAGCGCAGCCAATTATAAACAGGGCTAACATCAATGCTCCCGGTGCGCGCCCGGGAGGCGACCGCATAAAAATTGCGGGAATTGAAGCAAAGAACCAGCTTTTTCTGGGAAACAAAGAGCCGTTTGAGCAGGTGGTGAAAGTAATTGAAAATGAGATAAAATTTGCTGAATGGATTGGCAATGATTTTGGGTATGGATATCGCTTAAATATCGGCGGATTTGCAAATAGAAATGCCGGAGGCCGTGGAATTCAGTATGATAATAGCTTTCATCATCGCACTGATGGTGTAAATAATACTCTTTCTTACGGATTGAGCTATGCACAGGCTTTTGTGGAGTGGACTGCTTATACTGCAGGGACAGATTATGCCTTTTCCGAAGAAAAACTGGAACGATTAGTTGATTATTATTTGGATGGAATTTGTAAAACAGCCATTTACGGAAAATATCCCGACCCCGGAGCAAAAAACAGAAGCATTAGCCGGGAAGGAGCATTAAACCCTTATAGCGCAGCAACTGCAGAAAAATTACTGGTAACAGGTGATTACCGGAAGAAGGAGTTGCAGGAAATTGCAGACATCCGAAATAAAGGTATAAAACCAACACTTTCACACGCTACTTTTTTCTGGGATTCTGAACATTTTTCATTTCAGCGTCCCGATTGGTTTGCATCGGTACGTATGTATTCTACTCGTGTTTATAATATGGAGTGGCCATATAACAGCGAAGGTTTATTAAACCATCATCGTGGCGATGGTGTAAATTATGTATCAGTAACTGGTGATGAGTGTTATGATATTTGGCCGGTTTACGATTACCAGAAAATCCCGGGAACAACTATAATGCAAAAAACGGAATTGCCTGCTCCCGGAGAAATACAAAAACTTGGTGAGACCAATTTTGTTGGAGCAGTAACCGATGGAATTTATGGCGCTGCAGCTTTTGATTTTAAGAGTCCGCACGACCCGCTTGTAGCCAGAAAATCATGGTTCTTTTTTGATAATGAATATGTTTGCCTGGGAGCAGGGATTTCATGCACCGAAAAAGACTTGCCTGTGGTTACAACTCTTAACCAGTGTTTGTTACGCGGAGATGTTACTGTTTCCAATCATCATGTAAAAAATGTTATTCCAAAGGGAGAGAATGAGTTTGGAAATATTGACTGGGTTTTTCAGGATGGTGTTGGCTATGTTTTCCCGGAGCCAACAACTGTAAATATAAAAAATAGTGAAGCAACAGGTTCCTGGTGGCGAATTAATAAGCAAAGCGACTCTCCTAAAAAAGAAGTGAGCCAGGAGGTTTTCAAACTTTGGATCGACCATGGGAAACGCCCCAGTGACGAAAGCTATCAGTACATTGTGGTGCCAGCTACCACCATAGAGAAAATGGAACAAAACACATCGAAGAACAACATTGAAATTCTTGCCAATACTTCTGAAATTCAAGCGGTAAAAAACAATTCTCTGGGATTGTGCCAGGTGGTTTTCTATAAAGCAGGTGAAATTGAAATAGCCGATGGTTATAAACTGGTGAGCGACAATCCTGGGATTGTGATGTTAAAAATGGATGGAAACAGGGCAACCAAAATTTCTGTTGCCGATCCAAACAGGGAATTGGATAATTTCCATCTGGCCGTTTCAGAAAAAATCGAAAACAGGGGGGAATATCTCAATGCCGATTGGGATGCAGAGCAGGAATTGACTCACATTACCATACGGTTACCCCGTAAAAATTACAGAGGAGCAAGCATTACCATGAAATTGTAAGTTAGGAAACTTAATAAAGAGATATAAACCGAATGATGGGAAATACTATAAAAAGAGAAATCATTTTTTCTTTACTTGTAATATTGTTTGCGTTTGTAACATCTTGCAAACAGGAAAAGGAGAATCACCCACGTATTTTATTGCTAAAAGGAGAAGAAAAGTCCATTCAGCAACAAGTACAAAACAGTCCGATTTGGGCAAAAATGAATCAGGCAATTATCAATGAAAGTGAGAATGTCCTGGAAAAAGAACCTCTTGAAAGGATTAAAGTTGGTCGCCGTTTGTTGGGAACTTCCCGTGAATATTTACGGAGGGTTTTCTACCTTTCTTATGCTTACCGTATGACGAATGATGAAAGGTTTGCCAAACATGCAGAGCAGGAAATGTTAAAAGCTGCGGGCTTTACAGATTGGAATCCTTCTCATTTTCTGGATGTAGGGGAAATGACCATGGCGTTGGCCATTGGTTACGACTGGCTTTATGACAAATTGCCGGAGGATTCAAGATTAACCATTCGGGAAGCCATTGTGAAAAAAGGAATTGAACCTTCATTTAATGACGATTATAATTGGTTTTTAAATGCTGAACATAATTGGAACCAGGTGTGTAATGCCGGGATGACTTATGGCGCTCTGGCAGTTCAGGAAGATTATCCGGAGTTAGCACAGAAAGTTATAGACCGTGCATTTGAGACCATTCCCAAAGCTATGGAAGGTTATCAACCCGATGGCGCTTATCCGGAAGGTTATGGATATTGGGGGTATGGAACTTCTTTTAATGTAATGTTTTTAAGCGCAGTTGATAAAGCATTAGGAACCGACCGTGGAATAACTGAAATGCCTGGTTTTTTGGAAACCGGAGGCTTTCTTGAAAATATGCTGGCTCCTTCAGAAAAATGTTTTAACTGGGGTGATTGCGGTCCCGGAGGAAGTTTAAAACCAGCAATGTTTTGGTTTGCCGAAAAGACGAACGATCCTTCCTTACTTTGGATGGAAAATAAATACCTGCAAACTGATGACTATTCCAAATTTACCCGCGACAGGCTTTTGCCAGCCATTATGATATGGGGCAAAAATATTCCATTGGAAGAAATTGAGCCTCCAACATCAAAAATGTGGGTTGGGCAAGGGCATAATCCCGTGGCTTTAATGCGTACTTCCTGGACTGATCCAAATGCCGTATACGTAGGTTTCAAGGCAGGTTCTCCTTCTGTAAATCACGGTCACATGGATATTGGATCGTTTATTATGGAAGCTGATGGTGTACGTTGGGCAGCAGACTTAGGTTCGCAAAATTATGAATCGCTGGAGTCCAAAGGAATGTCAATTTTTGGTCGAAAACAGGATGCACAACGCTGGACGATTTACCGGCTAAATAATACGCCGCATAACACGCTTACCATAAATAATGAATTGCAGCGGGTTGAGGGCTATGCCAAAATTGATAAATCGTCGGATAATGAAAATTTTATGTATGCTGTTTCTGATATTTCATCGGTATACAACGGGCAACTAAAAAGGGCCGTTCGCGGAATTGGCATAAAAAATCAACAATATGTGGTTGTTCATGACGAAGTGGAAACGCTGGATAAGAAAGCTGAAGTTCGGTGGAATATGCTTACTCCAGCCGATGTGAAACTCGATAAAAAAGGAGCAACATTAACATTAGAAGGGAAAAAGTTGCTTTTAAAAGTGAACGGGCCTAATAATATAAAAATGAAAACATGGAGTACGGCGCCAACTACCGATTATGATGCTGAAAATCCGGGAACAGTAAGAGTGGGATTTGTTTGTGAAGTACCGGCTAATTCTTCTGAAACGTTTGAGGTAATGCTCGTTCCGGAGGATAAAGCAGCCAATGCACCCTTTGTGGGCAAAAAGCTGGAGGAATGGAAATAAACTCCGAAGTCGGATGGTAAGTAAGCCCGGGGGAAATCCCGGGTGAAAAAAGAGGAAATGATAGTTTACTTGGCGCATTCATGTGAGGCTGGTGAAAATGAATGGTGGAATGCACCGTAATAAAATAACGTCGGTTAAAATAATAAATTAAACCTAATACCAATGAAACTACACATAGAAAAACTAACACTGCTTTTAATCCTCACTCTGGTTACCTGTTTTTCTTTTGCTCAGGTGACTAAATCTGATATCTACAAGGCCATTGACATCTCTTCTTTACATCATCCTTATCTCTATTTTACCGAGGATGAAAAAGCATCTTTGTTACAGCGTATCCAGAATGAACAGGAGTACAATGATATTTTCAGGAAGCTAAAAGCTGAATGTAATATGTTGTTGTATATGCCGGTGGATAAAAACATTCCTGTTCAGGGGAAAAATACCCGGGCCGGATGGTCTGATGCCGATCGGGATAATAAGTACGAAAGCTATTACATGTTAAACCGGAACAGTGCATTTCAACTGGCTTTTTTATATCAGTTAACGGGAGAACAAAAGTATGCAGACAAAGCATTTGAATTTGCCGATGCTTTTTGCGATTTACCTACCTGGACCATGCGTCCACACGAGTTTCCGGTTATCTATTCCCGCATTATGCCATGGAATGTAGATGATGATCAGGTGAATTTTAATTTTGACCACTACAACGGAGATTCGGGGCGTTTAATGGCTGCCGTTTACGATTGGCTTTACTCTGCATTAAGCCCGGTACAACGAGATCGGATACGTGGAGCATTACTTGAAAAAGTTGTAACACGGGTTCGTGGCGATTATGAATTTCACTGGTGGGCAACTGCATATCGGTGCAACTGGTGTGGCGTTTGTAATTCGGGAGTGGGACTCGTTGGACTAGCTCTTCTTACCGAACATCCGCAACTTACGGATATTGTAGCTGAATCGTATAACCGGATTAACAACATGTTTAACGAGTTAGGCGTCGACGGAGGTTGGCAGGAAGGCGGTGGCTACTGGAATTATGGTGTTGAAACCTCTGCTTTCTTTGCTGATGCCTTAAACCGTCTCACTCATTCAAAATACAACCTTTTTAATAATGAACGCCTGAAAAATAATCCGGTAGATTTTCCATTGTATATTTCACTCCCAGGAAATAAATCGCTGAATTTTGAAGATTCGGGAGGTAATAATCTGGTAGGAGGCTCTTATTTAATAAACAAACTGGCAACAGAAACAAAGAATAGCATGGCAACCTGGTACCGCAATGAGTTTTATGGAAACGGTACCGGCATTTTTGATATTATCTGGCCTCGTCCAACCGTTGAAAACAGGCCTCCCCAAAATGCTTCCCGCTTGTTTCGAACCATTAACTGGTGGATACTGCGTAGCGATTTTAAGAATCCGGAAAATGTTTTGGTGGCCGGAAAAGCTGGAAAAAATGATGACCCGCATCACGGACACCTGGATATTGGCCACTTTGTGGTTTACTGGCAAAACGAATATTTTATTCGTGATATTGGAAAGGATGGTGGTTACGACGAGAAATATTTTGATGATATGCGCTGGGATTATCCGCAGGCTTCCAGTATAGGACACAATGTGATTTTTGTGAATGGAGAAATACAAGTTCCCGGGAAGAGGCGGAAACAATCTTATAATTACGATGTTGGGGGAGATGTTCTGAATTTCAGTACGACTGAAAAACGCGATTATGTGTTAATGGATCCAAGCAATGCTTATCCAAGGAAGGAGTTAAAAAATTGGCACAGGCACATTGTACTCGATAAGCCTCTGGTTACGGTTGTGCTGGATGAAATTGAATCTGCACCAGGTGCAGAAATTCAGGTTCGCTTTCATCCCGGTGTTCATTTTAGTAAGGAAAATGGATTTGTGTTTTTGGAAGGAGAAAAAGGTAATATGGCGTTAATTCCTGTTGCGATGCAGGATTTTGAAGTTGTACCCGGAAGACATGCCTGCCAGTTTATTAATGCTACCAATAAGTTTTTCTGGGTCGATTATTTTGATACGGTACTTCATGGTGAATCCAATAAAACAATGGTTGCTACTATTATTCTTCCGGTAGAAAATAGAGCGGATGCAAAAAAAATTGTAGCATCAAAGCATTTAAAAATGAATGAAGCGGGCAATCTTTCCATTTCATTTTCAAAAGCAGGAAAGAAATACAATTACGAGTATGTCCACACTGAAAAAGGTTTGGAATTAAAGTAATATAGAAATGCAAATAAAATGAAGATATTTTTAATGCTGATATGGGGAGTATGTGCATCGCTTGTTTTTTTACAGGTTACCGCGCAGGAACCGATTGTTATTGATGAAACCGTAAAAACAGAGACGATAGAACAGGTAATCAAAATTGATAAAGTTTGGGCGGGGCATCCGGTAGGATTTTGTTTGCTTACACACGGAAAGCGTCAGTACATAGCTTATTACAATGAAAATAGGAACATGGTTGTGGGGCAGCGAAACATTGCCGATGACCAGTTCGAATTACATGTTTTACTTGCAACATCTCGTGAAACTGCCGGTGGTACAAGTACTGTTTTAGGTTGGGATAGCCATAATTCAGTTACGTTGGGAGTTGATAAAGATGGATATATTCACCTTGCAGGAAATATGCATGTAAATCCGGTAACTTATTTCCGAAGTAAAAAGCCAAACGATATTTCAACGTTGGAGCAGGTTTTTAAAATGGTGGGAAGTGAAGAAGACAGATGTACTTATCCGCATTTTATGTTAACAAAAGAAGGTGAACTGCTTTTTCATTACCGGGATGGAGGTAGTGGAAACGGAAATGAAATTTACAATATTTACAACTGCAAAACCAAAAGCTGGAAACGCTTGCTGGATACGCCGCTTACCGACGGACAGGGGTTGATGAATGCATACCAAACGCAACCAACCATTATGAAAGATGGTTGGTATCATGTGTATTGGGTTTGGCGTGATACGCCAGACTGTTCTACAAATCATGATCTTTCGTATATGAAAAGTCCTAATTTGAAAAATTGGTACGATGTACGCGGTAACCCAATAAAAATGCCGGCAACAATCGGGCAAAAATCATTGATTGTTGATCCTATTCCGGTAAAAGGCGGTATTATTAACCTGGCTGCAAAGTTATGTTTTGATGATGAAAATAAGCCCGTTTTTGTTTATCATAAATATGATGAAAATGGAGATTTACAATTTTATACCGCCCGTTTACATAGAGGCAATTGGGTATATAAGCAAATAACCAACTGGAATTATCGATGGGATTTTTCTGGAAATGGGAGTATAACAAGCGAGGTACGGCTCAATGGTTTTCAGAAGCGTGACGATGGAAATTACGAGGTTTGTTACTGGCATATAAAATATGGAAATGGTACAATTCTTTTAAATCGTAATTTTGAGAATATAGGAAAAGTACTAAAACCGGAGCCGTTTAAAGATCAGCTAAAACCGGAAGGTGATTTTCCCGGCCTGAAAATTCAAACCTCCGGGGATATTGGAGCTGTTAACGGCGAATTCAGATATATGCTGAAATGGGAAACCCTGGAACAGAATCGCGATCGTCCGCGCGAGAAACCCTGGCCCGAGCCTAGCCAGCTGTATTTGTATAAAATTAAAAAGCAATAAAATGAGGAAATTTTTGCCACTGTATGCATTTTTTATGGTTCTTGTTTTTCTGTCCTGTCAAAATCAGAAAAAAACGGAGCAACCAAATTTCATAAAAGAAAATATTGATTTTGCATCTCAACAGTACCAAAAGCAAACCGCTATCATTGAAGATTCAGAGCAGGTACTTAATCCAAGAACCTATATCGATGGGAAAATAAAGTATATAAGACCGCAGGACTGGACTTCCGGCTTTTTTCCAGGGAGCATGTGGTATTTATATGAACTGACCGGAAATGGACCGTGGAAAGAATTGGGGCAAAAATACACCGAAGCCTTGGATACCGTGCAATATTTAACATGGCATCACGATGTTGGCTTTATGATTGGGAGTAGTTATGGTAACGGGTTACGCTATGGAGACATGGGGAAGTACAAAGAGGTAATTGTACAGGCAGCAAAATCGTTGTCAACCCGGTACAGGCCTGTGGCTGGTATTATTCAGTCGTGGAACGTCGATAAAGGATGGCAATCGGAGCGAGGTTGGGAGTGCCCGGTAATTATTGATAATATGATGAACCTTGAATTACTGTTTAATGCAACCCGGCTTTCGGGAGATTCCTCTTTTTATAATATTGCCATTCATCATGCGGATAATACGCTGGAGAATCATTTTCGGCCGGATTACAGCACCTGGCATGTAATTGATTATAGTCTGGAAGACGGGAGCGTTCGCCATAAACATACAGCCCAGGGATACGCGCACGAATCTACCTGGGCTCGCGGACAAGCCTGGGCAATCTATGGTTTTGTTGTTGCTTATCGTGAAACAGGAATGAAAAAATACCTGAAACAGGCTCAGAATGCGTTTGCATTTGTGGCCAATCATCCGAAATTACCAGCCGATGGAATTCCTTACTGGGACTTTAATGCGCCCAATATTCCTAGTGAACCTAGGGATGTTTCGGCTGCTGCAGTTATCGCGTCAGCTTTATATGAAATGTCAACCTATGCTGACGAGAGTTACTATAAAAGTTTTGCTGATAAAATTGTTCATTCGCTGGCAGGCCCTGAATATCGCGCCAATATGGGTGAAAATGGTAATTTTATTTTGATGCATTCGGTAGGGAGTATTCCTCATAATGCAGAGGTAAATGTTCCATTGAATTATGCCGATTATTATTTTCTGGAAGCATTAATTCGAAAACGAGACTTGGAAAAACAAAGCAATAAAAAGCCCTTGTTTGATAAAGTTACCTCCTGGATGCTGGTTCCTTCTCTAAACTAGAAAAAGCTAAAGTTATTATCTGTTAAGTTTCATCTTGAAAATAGACTAAAATGAAAAAATACTTTGTTTGTTTAATTTTTGGATTCCTTTTTTTATCGGCTGCACTGTCAGCTCAATCCAATTGGGAAAAAATAACATCGGTTAGTGATGTGTGTAAAGCATATCCGGATGTGATGAAAAACATGTTAGAGCAATTTAATTTAGATTATCCCGGATTGGAAAAAGTGAAGAGGGCATACAAAAAAGGTAATATGGAAGAGGCGTGTACAGAACTCCTGAAATATTATAAGAATGGGAACATGGCCGGCTATCTGAGGCGAGACCAACCGGTAAAAGGAGATGGAACAATAGCCGAAGCAGATACGATATTAAAAAATGTGTTTACTATTCAAACAGTAAAAGGGCAGGTTCCGTATTTGGAAAATGGCCATCGCGACTGGTATTACAAAGGTCCAAATAACGACAGGGAGTGGGCTTGGCTTTCCAATCGTCATAGCCAGATTAGTCAGGTTCTGGCAACGTATTTTGAGACAGGGAATCCAAAATATGCAGAATACATCGATCTGTTTTTACGCGATTTTATTATAGCAAGTTGGCCGTACCCCGGGGTTAAAAGCAGTACTTCGGTTTGGCGCGGACTGGAAGTGGCAGCCCGGATAAAAGTTTGGTCGCACATTTTTTATGGATTGATTGACAGTGAATTTTTGTCGCCGGCAACACAGCTGCTCATGCTAAGCAGTTTGCCCGATCATGCGCATTACAACCGTCATTTTCATGCTCAGGGAAACTGGCTTACAATGGAAATTTCGGCTTTAGCAACGGCGGCAACCAATTTCCCGGAATACAAAAAATCTGGAGAGTGGCTGGAATATTCCATTCAAACCATGACCGAAAGTTTGAAAGAACAGGTTTATCCGGATGGAGTACAAACCGAACTTACATCACATTACCACCGTGTGGCGTTAAGCAATTTTAATTTGTTTTATGAAATTTGCAACAGGGCAGGTAAATCGTTATCTGATTATTATGTAAATCAACTTGAAAAAATGAGAGATTATGTTGCATGTACAATGCGGCCTAATGGAACAGGAGTGTTAAATAATGATGGCGACCTCGACTATACAAGGCCTGAGATAGAAGGTGCTGCAAAAAAATACAATCGCCCCGACTGGGAATATATTGCATCAAATGGCGAGAGTGGAATTGTTCCAAAGACTGGTCCGTCATTTATTTTTCCATGGGCGGGGCAGCTTATTTCCAGAAGTGGTTATGATGCCGATGCTCAGTGGTCGTTTTTTGATATTGGTCCATGGGGAGCCGGGCATCAGCATAATGATAAATTACATCTTTCTGTTTCTGCTTTTGGGCGCGATTTACTTGTTGATGGCGGCCGATTTGCATATACGGGAGCTGTGGCCGATAAATTCCGGAGATATGCCACTTCTAGCAAAAGTCATAACGTAATTCTTATTGATGGAAAAGGGCAGGCTCCAGGGCCAAGACGGGCAGAAAAACCATTATCTGAAAAGTATTATAGAATTACAGATGAATATGATTATGCAATGGGCGCTTTTGATGATTTTATTGATTTGAAGGGTGAATGCAAACACACGCGGCGCCTGTTTTATGTGCGTGGAGATATGTGGGTTGTTATTGACGAAATAAAAACCGACCGGCCTCGGGAAATAGAAGCGCTTTGGCACTGGCATCCCCTCTGTAGTGTGAAAGTTGAGGGTGAAAATGTTTTTACGGATAATGAAAGAGGAAACCTGCAAATTATTCCGGTGGGAAATCAGGATTGGAAAATTACATTTATAAAAGGGCAGGAGCAGCCAGAAATACAAGGCTGGTATAGCAAAGAGTATAATACTTATCAACCCAATGTCGCATCTGTGTATTCAACTCAAATAAAAGGAGACAGTAAATTTATATGGGTGCTTTTTCCTTCAGAAAAGGTTGTTAAGGATTTGAAGGCCGAAGTTGTTTCTGAAAATGATGGTGAGCTGGACTTAAAAGTATACAATGGCAAAGGAGACGAATGGATTGTAAATATCCCGTTTTAATAGGGTGAATTTAAAGGAGAAGAATGAATAAAGCAGGTTTTATATTTTGTGTCGTAAGTTTGTTTTTAGCGACTGCTGTTTCAAAAGGGTATTCTCAGAATCAGGTGGTTTATCCTAACGAACTGACTCAATTGCACCAGAATATTTGGGAGAATATAATCAGTAACCAGCCCGATGTAACAGAAGTAGAAAAGCTTCTTGCATCCCTTACCGAGCAGGGCTCGTGGGAATATATTGATTATACAAGTAAGCAGCGGGGAGGTTGGCAGCCAAATGAGCACAATGTTAATATATTACAAATGGCAATAGCTTATCAAACACGAGGTTCAAAATTTTACCAGCAAAAAGAGGTTTCAAAAAAGATTCATAAAGCACTAAATTTCTGGTTGGAAAACGATTTTCAGTGCCCCAACTGGTGGTACCCGGAAATTGGTATACCTAAAGTTTTAGCCCCGGTTTTGATTTTAATAGAAGACGAACTTTCCACCAAGCAAATGCAAAAGGGAATCAACATTCTGGATAGGGCGAAAATTCGAATGACGGGCCAAAATAAAGTTTGGTTATCAGGAAATGTGTTAATGAGGTCTTTGCTGTTGAAAGATACTGAAACGATAAAAAAAGCGGCAGATTCCATCAAGGAAGAGTTAGTGGTTGGAACAGGCGAAGGTGTTCAACCCGATTGGTCTTATCATCAGCACGGTCCGCAGTTGCAGTTTGGAAACTACGGGCTGGCTTACGTGGATGATATGATAAAATGGATTTCTATTTTACGGGAAACACCCTTTCGTTTTGATGAACTGAAAATGTCAATTCTTCGAAATTACATGCTCAATGGGCAGCAGTGGGTAACCTGGAAAAACCGGTACGATATAAGTGCTTGTGGCCGGCAATTATTTGTTGATTCTCCAAAACAGAAAGCAGCCTCTTTGGCCAACGAGTTTACAAAAATGGAAAAGCTGGATACTGATTATGCTGATGTTTACAATGCGGCGAATAACTATGAAAGTCTTTCCGGAAACAGGCATTTCTGGTGTTCCGATTTTCAGGTACAGCGAAATCCCAATTACTATTTTTCTGTAAAAATGTGTTCTGAAAGGGTTGTTGGTGCGGAATCATGTAATTCTGAAAATATAAGAGGATATTATATGGGAGATGGCGCTACTTATTTATATCAAACAACACAGGAATATGAAAATATATTTCCTTTTTGGGATTGGAAAAAAATTCCGGGAACCACCATTCATCAAAGTAACGATACGTTGCCTGTGTTAACAGCACGTGGTTATCATATTCCGAGCAATTTTGTAGGGGGAGTTTCCAACGGACAAAACGGGGTTGCTGTTATGGATTACATCCGTAACGGATTAACTGCCCGTAAATCGTGGTTCATGTTTGACGATATGATAGTTTGCCTCGGAGCCGGAATTAATTCGTCAGAAGGTTTTCCGGTTACTACTTCGGTGAACCAGTCGTATTTAAACGGCGATGTAATTATAAAAACTGCTGATGGCGAAAAACGGGCAACCCCGCAGCAGGTAGTCTCGAATCCTCTGTGGATTTTGCATGATAATATTGGTTATTTGTTTCCCAATGGCGGCATTTTAGTGCTGGAGGCAAAGTCAGTTGAAGGTTCATGGAACAGGGTGGCTTTGCGCTATCCCGATAAGAAAATTTATGCCGATGTATTTAAATTATGGTTTGAACACGGGCAGAACCCCCAGTACAAATCATACGAATATATACTGGTACCCAATGCAGGTAAAGAACAAATGGAGCAATTGGAAAAACAGAGCCCTTTTGTTATCCTCAATTCAAAGGAAAAGCAGGAAGTAGTAACAACCACAGGAGATGAAGCCGGAATGGTTTTTTACAAGGCCGGAGAATCGGAAATGTTTGGTGGGTTGGAAGTGGATAAACCATGCGTGGTAATGGTAAAAGAACAGAAAGGTGGCTTGCAACTTCCAGTTGCCGAGCCTACACAATTGTTAGATGAAATTACCATTCGGTTAAACGGGAGTTTTTCAGGAGAAAATGCAAAAACACAAAATGGAAAAACGGAAATAAAAGTACTGCTTCCCAAAGAGGGGAATGCTGGTGAGACTGTTAGTTTGGTATTGAAAAAAATGTAAAATTGAAATGCACTCAATGAATGAAAAATAATTCATCTCTTGAGTTGGAAGTAGAACATAAAATAAAAAAATATGAGACCAATAAACCTAATCTTTGTAATACTATTTGTTGCAAATTTAGCTAAGGCACAATCTTTATCTAATCAGAAATTTGATGGCTACCGTCCCATCTGGTTTGAACTAAACCAGAAGTACCAGTACGGAGATAAATATTCGGGCGCTTTGGGAACGTATACCGCCAAGCATGTTCCACTTGCTATATATGCTCCGGCAGTTGATAAAACTTTTTTTGTATATGGTGGAACCACTGTTGCCAGTGAACGCTATTTGTTGTGTATGATAGGCGAGTACAACCATAAAACAGGAATGGTTTCAAAACCAACAGTGGTGTATGATAAACAGGGCGTAAACGATCCGCATGATAATCCTTCATTATTGATTGACAATGATGGTTACATCTGGGTGTTTGTAAGCGGACGTGGCCAACGCCGGCCGGGCTTTAAATTCAAAAGCCAAAAACCATATGATATTGGCCGTTTTGAAAAAATAACCGAAGAGGAAATGACCTATCCGCAGCCATGGAATACAGCGTTTGGGTTCTTTCATTTTTTTACGAAATATACAGGAGTAAGGCAGCTTTATTTTGAAACAAGTGCAGATGGAAAAAACTGGACGGAAGATCGTTTGTTGGCGGCTATTCCTGAAAAAGAAGGAGAGAAATCAGGGCATTATCAAACAAGTGCCTGTTTTGAAGGGCGAAAATTGGGCACTTTTTTTAACTGGCATCCGAACGGGAATGTGGACAAAAGAACGGATTTGTATTATGTTGAAACATCTGATTTTGGAAAAAGCTGGAATAACATGCAGGGGGAACAAATAACAATCCCCATCTTAAAAAAGGAAAGTGCAGCAAGGGGTATTGATTATTATTCGAAAGGTAAAAATATATATATGAAAGACATGGGCTTTGATTCTAATGGTAATCCGGTGTGTTTGTATATACGAAGCAATGGCCACGAGCCCGGGCCAATAAGCCAGCCTTATGAGTGGTGTGTAACCAAATGGGACGGAACAAATTGGCAAACTTTTGTAATTACTACTTCCGACCATAATTACGACATGGGAAGCCTGTACATTTCAGATAGTGAATGGAAGGTAGTTGGCCCAACCGAACCCGGGCCGCAGGAATGGGGTGTTGGTGGAGAATTAGCCATTTGGCAATCAACAGATAAAGGTGAAAACTGGACAAAAGTCAGACAGTTAACGAATAACAGTATTTACAGTCATTCGTATGTGCGTCGTCCGGTGGATTATAAACCCCCATTCTGTTTTTTTTGGAGCGATGGACATTCGCATAACTTGAGCAAATGCAGGTTGTATTTTGGCGATTTCGATGGAAATATATGGCAGTTGCCTTATGAAATGAAAAGTGATTTCGAAAAGCCTGTAAAAATAAGATAGAGTTTCAAAAAAGGTGTTTTATAAATGTTTGTGTAGATAAATAATGAAATACAGGGTTCAGCGGGATACATAAGTTAAAGTAAATGTTTTCTTTGTTTCGTATATAGGTTAGCATATTCGAAACAATAAATGAACATGAGCTTTCATCGTTCAAAACCTTACTAAAATTCAAACAGATGAAACTAAAACTTACCGTAATTGTCATTTTGTGTTTTCTTTTTCAGAGGAATGTATTTTCAATCAATGCTGAAAAAGAAAAAGCAGACAAAAAGCGCCCAAACATTATCTTTATCCTTACAGATGATCAACGCTGGAATGCACTGGGTTATGCAGGAAATAAGGTTATTCAGACTCCTGAAATGGACAAGCTGGCGAAAAGTGGTGCCTATTTTAGAAATGCATTGGTAACAACGCCCATATGTTCTGCCAGTCGTGCCAGTATTTTTAGTGGAGTACAGGAACGTTCGCATCGCTATACTTTTCAAACAGGGCCAATAAGGGATGAGTTTATGGCCGATTCCTATCCCGTGGTTTTAAAAAAAGCAGGTTATTATACCGGCTTTTTCGGGAAATTTGGTGTGAACTATGCAAACGATGACAAACTGTTTGATGAATTTGAATCTTACGACCGTAACGGACGGTTTCCAGATTACCGCGGGTATTATTATAAAACATTGAACGGAGATACGGTTCATCTAACTCGTTATACCGGTCAACAGGCACTTGATTTTATTGAGCATGTTCCGTCGGAGCGCCCATTTTGTTTATCGCTGAGTTTTAGCGCTCCTCATGCGCATGACAATGCTCCGTTGCAGTATTTCTGGCAGGAGGAAGCCGATAAACTGTACCAGAATGAGGAAATGCCGGCCCCTCAACTGGCAGAGGATAAATATTTTGAAAGCTTGCCTTTACCTGTTCGCGAAGGATTTAACCGTTTGCGCTGGACCTGGCGCTACGATACTCCAGAAAAATATCAGCACAGCGTGAAAGGTTACTACCGAATGATTTATGGCATTAATGTAGAAATCGCGAAAATCAGGGAAAAGCTGGCTGCGAAAGGCTTAGCCGATAATACAGTTATTATTTTGATGGGGGATAACGGACAATTCCTCGGTGAAAGACAATTGGCTGGTAAGTGGCTGATGTATGAAAATTCAATTCGTGTTCCGTTAATTGTGTATGATCCGAGGGTTAAGAAGCATCGTGATATCGATGAAATGGCTTTAAATATAGATGTGCCTGCAACCATTGCCGATTTAGCCGGTGCCGCACAACCACAACAGTGGCAGGGAAAAAGTTTAATGCCTTTAGTCACGGGTGAAGAAAAATCCTTTCCCCGCGATACCATCTTAATTGAACATCTTTGGGAATTTGAGCATATTCCGCCCAGCGAAGGTGTTCGAACTTCTGAATGGAAATATTTCCGTTACGTGGATAATCATTCAGATGAGGAATTATACAATCTGAAACAGGATTCGATGGAGATTAATAATTTGGCTAAAAACAGCCAATATGCCAACGTATTACTGGCTCTGCGGAACAAGTGCAATCAACTGATTCAAAAATACGATGCTCCATATTTAGGGGTGCCAGAAGGGTTAATGGTAGAATACATCAGGGAACCACAGAATACACAAATAAACGATAGTAAACCGGAATATAGTTGGATTGTGCCGGAAAAAGCAATGGAACAAAAGGCTTATCAGATAATAGTGGCTTCATCTCAAAAAAATATAGATAACAATATGGGTGATATTTGGGACAGCAAACGGGTAAGTAGCAATCGGTCAGTAAATATTGAACACGCAGGTTCTGCCTTAAAAGCCAATGCCACCTATTTTTGGAAAGTACGTATTTACGATAAGGATAACCGTTTGTCCGAGTACTCCGAATCACAAATGTTTCATACCGGGAATTTTCGGGGTTCAGTATCTTCAAAAAACAGTTTTCAGATAGAAATGATAAAACCCTCTTCGGTAACAAAAGGGGCGGATGGAGTTTATCTTATTGATTTTGGAAGAGATGCATTTGGTACACTGGCCTTCAGTTATCAAACAAAAAAGCCGGAAACTTTGCTTGTTCGTTTGGGGGAAAAACTTAAAAATGGCAAAATTGATCGTGACCCGGGAGGAACAATTCGCTATCAGGAAGTAAAAGTAAAGGTTAAACCTGATAAAACTGAATACATTCTGGAACTTCTGCCCGATAAACGAAACACGGGGCCGGCAGCGGTACATTTGCCCGATTCCATTGGCGTAATTACCCCGTTTCGTTATGTAGAGATTGAAAATGCATCGCAACTCATAACAGCCCATGATGTGACACAAAAAGCATGTTTCCATTATTTTGAGTACGATAACAGTAATTTTTCCAGCTCTGATTCCATTTTGAATCAGGTGTGGGAGATTTGTAAGTACAGTATGAAAGCTACATCTTTTGCGGGGGTGTATGTTGATGGCGATCGCGAGCGCATTCCATATGAGGCAGATGCATACATCAATCAATTAGGACATTATTGCATTGACCGGGAATATCCAATGGCCAAACAAACCATCGAGTGGTTTATGAAACATCCAACCTGGCCTACCGAGTGGTTGTTGCATACGCCCATGTTAATGTTTCAGGATTACTATTATTCCGGCGATACTGAATTACTTGCCGCTTATTATGAACCATTAAAAAAGAAAACATTACTGGAATTGGCTCAACAGGATGGTTTAATCAGTACGGAGTCAAAAAAACTGACAGGCGAATTTATGTCTCAGATTGGATTTGCCGACACAACGCAGCGCATTCGTGATATTGTTGACTGGCCTCGTGGAGAACGTGATGGCTATGATATGAAACCTGTGAATACGGTTGTAAATTGTTTCTTTTATGAGAACATGAAGATTATGGCTGAGATAGCAGATGTGCTTGGGAAAACAGAAGACAAACTCGAATTTCTGTTAATGGCAGCTAAAGTAAAAAAGGCCATCAACAATAAATTATTTGATAAGGAAAATGGTCGGTATATTGATGGTGAAGGGACAACGCATGCATCGTTACATGCCAACATGTTTCCTCTTGCTTTTGATATCGTTCCGAAGGAATACAAAAAAGCGGTAACCGAGTTTGTTAAATCGCGGGGAATGGCTTGCAGTGTTTATGCTGCCCAGTATTTAATGGAAGCATTATATAAAGCAGATGAAGCCAAATATGCACTGGATTTATTAAAGGCTACCGATGAGCGTAGCTGGTATAACATGATCAAAAGTGGCTCTGCCATAACCATGGAAGCCTGGGACATGAAGTACAAACCCAACTCCGACTGGAACCATGCCTGGGGCGCTGCTCCCGCAAATATTATTCCGCGTTATCTTTGGGGAATTCAGCCCCAAACACCCGGTTTTGGAATGGTTTGTATTCATCCTCAAATGGCTGATTTAAAAGAAAGCAAAATTGAAACACCCACCATCAAAGGAAACATAAAAGGAAAATATCAATGGCTAAATAAAAATTTACAAAAATATACAGTGGAGTTACCTGCTAATATGGTAGGCGAATTCAGGATTGATTTTTTACCTAAAAATGAGGTAACTCTTAATGGAGAACCCGTTGATGTTTCATTTGGAACTGTTCGGCTTCAACCCGGGCAAAATAATATTGAAATACGAACGAATTCTTTTTAACTATTTTGATTGGAAGTTTAAGGAGAAGCAGTTCGGGTAAATATTATACATCAAATGTTGAGTATGGGATTTATGTATAAAATTGATTGTTATGAACAATAACCAACTAAAATAATAGAATGATGAAAAAAATTACTGTTCTGCTTATCCTTATTGGTTTTTCAATTACTGGTTTTGCAGCCGAAAAAAGGAATATTCTGCAAAAAGAAGCAACCCAAATCAATCTGGCGAATGAATTGATAAAAGATTTCTCGGAACTTGATTTTCCAACGTATAGATCGCGCAATTTCTGGAATGATTTGCCGGAAAAGATGCGGGAAGAATATATTGAAAAGGCGGAAGAATATTTGAATTACGACTGGCCTGTAGTAAAAGCAACAGATTATTTGGAAATTATCCGTTCAGGCGATCGCCGTCAGGAAGTTTATTCAGCTCCGCGAAATGCGTTAATGGCTTTGGTTATGGGCGAACTCGTGGAAGGGGAAGGCCGTTTTATCGACCAGATTGTAAATGGCGTTTGGTATTACAGCGAACAAACCTGGTGGGGATGGTCTGCCCATTTGTATATGCAAAAGGCCGCTCCCGGGGTGCCAGATGTTGATGAACCTACGATTGATTTGGGCGTTGGAGAAATTTCTAATATTCTTTCGTGGACCTGGTTTCTGTTTAAAGATGAGTTTGACAAGATCCATCCGCTTATTGCCACGCGCTTAAAAAATGAGATCATGAGGAAGGCCGTAATTCCGTATTATGAGCGGGATGATTTCTGGTGGCAGGGGCTCGACGGCAGTCGCTCGGTGAATAACTGGAACCCGTGGACAAATCATAACATGCTTACGGCTATTTTAATCTTGGAAGACGATCAGTCTAAAAAGATAAAAGGGGTAGAGAAAGTGGTTCGTTCGCTGGATGTTTTTATCAATGGTTACCCTGCCGATGGTGGTTGCGACGAAGGCCCTTCTTATTGGGGGCGGGCAGGGGCTTCCCTTTATCAGGATCTGGACTTGCTAAAACGGGCAACCAAGGGGAAATTTAACGTTTTTGATAATCCGTTGATTCGGAACATGGGAAATTACATTTACAAAGCTTACATCCATTATCCTTATTTTATCAATTTTGCCGATGCCGATGCAAAAACAGGAAGCCGACCTGAAATTATTTATCGTTATGGTAAGGATATCAATGATCCGATGATGCAGAAATTTGGCGCTTTTTTGGCAAAGGAACAAGGTTTAGGAGAGGAACCGGTTGGTGGAAAAATTGATGAACAGTTGATGCAACTTATGTATCTGAAAGAGATAGAAAATGCTCCGGCTGAAGAAGCATTAATAAGCGATTTTTGGTTGCCCGATACTGAAGTTGGTGGTGCGCGCGACCGGGCGGGGACTTACAAAGGCTTTTTCTTTGCTGCCAAAGGCGGTTTTAACGCCGAAAGCCATAACCATAATGATGCCGGATCGTGTGTGATGTACTACAATGGAGAACCTTGTCTGGTAGATATTGGACGGGAAACATATACCGCCAAAACTTTTAGCAGCCATCGTTATGAAATATGGACAATGCAATCGCAATACCATAACCTGCCTAAAATTAACGGAATAAATCAGGCTCCCGGGGCAGCGTTTAAAGCCACCAATACAACTTTTACAGCCAATACAAAGAAAGTCACATTTTCCACCGATATTTCAAAAGCTTACCCTGAAGATGCGGCGGTAAATAAATGGATAAGAAGTTATACGCTGGATAGGGGGAAGAAATTTATCATCAAAGACGAGTATGTTTTAAGTGAAGTAAAAGATGCTCCAACTACGTTGAATTTTGTTACTAACTGCGATGTTCAAAAAATCGCCGATGGGAAACTACAATTAAATGGCGACGGTTTCACACTGCAAATGAGCTACAACGCCAAAAATGTAACACCTGAAATTGAGTATACAGAAATTACAGATTCCGGCTTAAAACGATATTGGGATGGGATTAATCGTATTGTTTTCAAAGTAAATAATCCGGACACGAAAGGGAAGAATGAAATTGTAGTAACAGAGGTTAAATAGAAATACAATGGCGTAATGAAGTTGATTAAAAAGATAGGTATTGGAATTTTTCTTCTGTCTATGTTTAGTTGCAGTCAAAAGGAAAAGTCCGTTCCGTATATTTCAGCTGAAGAACAAAATTTTATTGTGGAAACAGCAACTTCGTATATCGATAGTTTGCCTGTAACAGTAACCGCTGCACAATGTTTGCGAAGTGAAGGTGGCTTACACGATTTTTATTCCGAAGGCGATTACTGGTGGCCTGATCCTGAAAATCCGGATGGCCCTTATATTCGTAAAGACGGGCAAACAAACCCCGAAAATTTTGTAGCACACCGTTTAGCAATGATTCGCCTGAGCCGGATAGTTGGAATGGAAACTTCAGCCTATTTATTAACGGGTAAAAATAGATTTGCCCGCGCAGTGGAGGGGCATTTAAATGCCTGGTTTGTTCAATCCGAAACCAAAATGAACCCAAGCCTGAATTTTGCACAGGCAATAAAAGGACGTGTTTCGGGCAGGGGAATTGGAATTATTGATGCTATACATTTAATTGAAGTTGCACGTTCAGTGGAGATTTTAGAGGCCAATCAGGCGATTTCTGCTAAAGCCATTGACGAGACAAAAAAGTGGTTCTCTGCATTTGTTGATTGGCTAACGACCAGCCAGTATGGAAAAGATGAGATGAATACAAAAAATAATCATGCTACTTGCTGGGTAATGCAGGTGGCAGTTTTTGCTCGCCTTACGGATAATTCAGAAGTATTGGATTTTTGCCGGAATCGTTTTAAAGATATTTTGCTTCCCAATCAAATGGCGGCTGATGGTTCGTTTCCTCTTGAATTGGCCCGCACCAAACCTTATGGTTATTCTTTGTTTAACCTTGATGCATTTTTCACAACGGCTGAAATACTATCTGATGAATCGCATAACTTGTATGCCTTTACTACTAACGACGGAAAGAACCTGGAACAAGGCGCTGAATTCATGTTTCCTTATGTAAAGGATAAATCTTCCTGGCCGTACGAACCTGATGTAATGTATTGGGAAGAGTGGCCGGTGCGGCAACCGTTTCTATTGTTTGCAGGAAAAGCTTATGAGCGTCCGGAGTATATTCAGTTATGGAAAACATTGGATGGTTATCCGGAAACGCAGGAAGTGATTCGTAATTTGACCATACGGAATCCTTTGATTTGGTTATTAGATAAACCCGTTGAATAGTTAAATTTGGAATAGTTATATTTTGGTAAATAAATATCAGTGACAAATGAAAACAGGAAGAAGACAATTTATAAAGACTTCGGTTACAGGTGGAGTATCTGCCCTTTTGCTTCCATCTTTTACTGTTTTTAATAAACAGGATAATTACCGTTTAAGCCTCGATGTGGCAACAAAATTATTTGACGGAACCAAATGTTGGAGCCATCCGCGTGCAGGTATTATTCCGGGAGTCGGGCTCAATGGCTTACCCAAAGTTGTTATGACAATGAATAGTTTGGATTTGTCGGGAAGTGATGTTTTTCGTGGAATGTTTGAGGTCGATTCCAATGATTTGAGTAAAAATTGGAGCGAACCTCATGAATTGAAAGCGCTTAAGTTTCGTTATGAAAATATTGATGGAGAAAGGCGTCCGGTAGCAGCCAGTGATTTTTGGCCCCGTTGGCATTCTTCTACACAAAAATTACTGGGAATAGGCCATACTGTTGCATATACTTCCAATTGGAAAGTAACCAACCCGCGTCCCCGGCACACTTCTTTTGCTGTTTATAATACGGAAAAAGGGAAATGGAGTAAATGGCAAAAGTTGCAAATGCCGGATGACCCTAAATTTTATAATTCCGGTGCAGGCTGCGTTCAGCGGTACGATTTGGAAGATGGTACCATTCTACTTCCTGTGTCTTTTCGTCCCGTTGGTAAAAATTCAAGGGTTACCGTGTGCCGCTGCACTTTTGACGGAGCAATACTGAAATATGAAGAACATGGTTCAGAGCTGGAATTAAATGATGATACAAGAGGTTTGGGTGAACCTTCGCTTACCCGTTTGAATGGTGTGTTTTATATGACCATCAGAAATGATAAAAAAGGTTTTGTAACCCGTAGCTCCGATGGTTTGCATTTTGACCCAATCCGGCCCTGGACTTTTGATGATGGCAGCGACTTGGGAAGCTACAATACACAGCAACATTGGGTAACTCATAGCAATGCATTGTATTTAGTTTATACGCGCAGGGGAGCAAATAATGATCATGTTTTTCGTCATCGGGCTCCGCTGTTTATGGCCCAGGTAGATACTGAAAAAATGTGTGTAATTCGCGAAACTGAGCAAATTCTGGTGCCTGAAAGAGGAGCAAGATTGGGGAATTTTGGTGTTACAGATGTAAGCGAAAATGAAACATGGGTAACGGTTGCTGAATGGATGCAACCCAAAGGAGTGGAAAAATATGGCAGCGACGGAAGTGTTTTTGTTGCCCGAATTCATTGGAACTCTCCCAACAAATTGTTTCGTTAATTTTATCGGCCTTTCTGTTTTTCGATTTTCTGGAGAAAAGGTTATGGGAAATTTTGTCACCTCATTGGTTTATATTGCGACAAATCATCCGAAATAAATTTCTGGATATATTTTTGATGAGTTCTATTTCCTGTAACTTTGAAAGGGAAGATAATTATGACAGATAAAGAGCTTAAAATAAAATACGATGAAATTTGCAAAAATCTGGCGGGGAGGAAGCTAAAGCCGGCTTTTGACCAACTAGAGAAATTAATTCAGGAAGCTGGAGTAGGGGCATTCTCCGATGAATACCGCAACTTGGAACAAACCTATCATTATATGCTGAAGTATACAATGGAGGGAATTCAGGATCCGGAACGTCAAAAAGTATATCGCAAATTACTTATCTCTGTATACGAATTAACGGATAATGTATATGAGGCCGTTCGCTATCGGCTTTCTTCCTCGATTGTTTACGAGAAAAAAAGGAGTTTTAAAGATAATTATATTGCCAATTTCGATACCTTTTTAGACGAAATTCAGGATTTTTATCTCGACAAAGAATTAAAGTCATTGGTTGACGGAAGTAATTTTAAGTCTTTGGGAGAGGAAGAGGGAAAATTGCATCAGGAAAAATTAGTGCATTTGTTTTATCACATCTGGTTTCGCGATAAACTCACTCCAGATGAAATCAGTTTTTTGAATCGGTTTATTTTAAATGAAGTAATTCATAACGCATACAAATCATTGATTATTTCGGCGGTGACGTTAAGTTTGCTCCGTTTTTTTGACGAGGCAAAATTTAATTTTCTTTTTGATTTGTACGAATCTGATGAAGATGAAATTAATCAGCGGGCTTTGGTTGGCTTACTTATTAACTTGTATCATTACGATTCGCGCATGCCTTTTTATCCGGCTATTATTGGCCGGTTGAAAATACTAAATGAAAACCCAACGTTTAAGAAAAATACGGAACGGGTAATCATACAGTTTATTCGGAGTAAGGAAACAGAGAAAATTCAGCAAAAAATAAAAGATGAGATTATTCCTGAGATGATAAGAATAAGTCCGAATCTGAAGGATAAAATTAATCTTGATAGTTTGATGGAGGAGGGATTGTCAGAAGATAAAAATCCGGAGTGGGAGGAAATTTTTAAAGATTCGCCCGGTTTAATGGACAAAATGGAAGAGTTTTCTGAATTACAAATGGAAGGCGCTGATGTTTTTATTGGGTCATTTTCCATGTTGAAGTTATTCCCGTTTTTTAATAAACTGTCCAATTGGTTTATGCCATTTTTCCAGGATAACCCGGAAATTATTTCATCAATCGATGTTTCTGATAATGTAAATATTCGATTTGTTGAGGCCATTGACAAAGCTCCTGTTTTGTGTAATTCCGATAAATATTCGTTTTGCCTGAGTTTGCAGAATCTTCCGGAGGAGAATCGTGAATTTATGGCTGAAGGAATGAAAGCAGAAATGGCTCAGTTTAATGAAATTGAAAAAGATGAAGAGATAACAAGCCCTGGAAAAAAACGCGAGTTTATTTCTAATCAATATATTCAGGATTTATACCGTTTTTTTAAGCTTCACCCGCGAAAATCAGATTTTGATGATGTTTTTAACTGGCGTTTTGATTTTCATAACCGTTTCGTCTTAGGGGCTATTCTGAAAGAAGATGAGAAAGTGATGCGAAACATTGCAGAATACTATTTCGCAAAAAATCATTTTGAAGAGGCTGCCGAGATTTATGAATATCTTCTTACCGTTGAAAAGAGTGGTGAACTGTATCAGAAGGTAGCGTTTTGTTACCAGAAACTGGGTGATTATGAACAGGCGCTGGAAGGATATAAAAAGGCCGAATTATATGAATTAAACCGCTTATGGAACCAGAGAAAGATAGCGCTTTGTTACCGGAATTTGAAACAACCCGCAAAAGCGCTTGAATATTACCGGCTGGCAGAAAAATTGGATCCGGAAAATCTGAATATTCAACTTTCTATTGGAAACTGTTTGCTGGAATTGGAACAATTTGAAGAGGCTTTGAAAAGTTATTTCAAAGTAGAATATTTATCGCCGGGAAATAAAAAAGTGTGGCGCCCCATTGGCTGGTGTTCTTTTGTAACAGGTAAAAAGGAACAAGCAGAGAAATATTTCCAGATGCTTATTGATGATTCTCCAAATAAACATGATTTGATGAATATGGGACATGTTCAGTGGAGTCTGGGAAAACGGAAAGAGGCGCTTGATTGCTATAAAAAATCGATAACCCGAACCGGCTTTGTTGAGGCGGAATTTATTGAGGTATTTGAAGAAGACTTGAAGCAGCTGTTAAAACAAGGGGTGGAAAAAGAAGATGTTCCGATTATGCTCGACCAGTTGAGATATTTCCTGGAGGAATAATAAATATGCACATGTATATTGGAGAAGCTTTTCGTTGCATCGAAAAGCTTTTTTGCATTTGATAATTTATATGTCCACGTTGAAATTTATAATGAAATGTTCAAGTCGAGAGTTATTCCATTTTCTGTAGCTGGTTCAAAAGTGATATTCCCGTTTATACTTTCTACCTGATTTTTTAATTCGGTTAATTCATTTTCCGGCAGTAGTTCATTTTCATCCTGTTTTCCTTGAGTTTTGCTTTCAAAAAATACATGAAGATGGTTTTCTTTTTCAACAAAACGAATTATGATTTCATCAATTTTGCTTTGTTTGCTAATGCTTTCCAGTAGTTTAGTTATGATTTTAAAAAAAGGTATTTCAATATCTTCACTAATTCGTTGATCTACGTTGATGTTATGAACTTCAATTTCGATATCTCCGGAAGTTGAAATCTCCTTCGCTGTAAATTTAACAGCAGGAATAAGTCCTTTATGTATGGGTGAACCCGAATTTTTATTTTGAGCAATGTTTAATACCGCTTTAAATTTGTTCCACATTATTCCTCTCTTTGTTCCCTATTCATTGTTTTCAGCCTGCTAAGATAAAAAATTACTTTGTTGTGACTTAGCAGACAATATAGAATTATATTTGTGCGTTTTTCATGCATGATGTAAGTAGTTAACAATTAAATGTTAATTGTTAATGGAAATTTTTCGTCAACTCCTTGATTATTTATTAAAAAAGTATTTTCTTTGCAACCCGTTAAAACAACGTGTTTGATTTGATCATCAAGAAATTATAAAGAAATGTCACGAGTTTGTCAAATAACAGGTAAAAGCGCCATGGTGGGGAACAATGTTTCTCACTCTAAAAGAAGAACAAAGAGAAAGTTCAATGTAAACCTGTTTAAGAAGAAATTTTATTTGCCCGACGAAGATCGCTGGGTACAGTTAACAGTTTCTGCTGCGGGTATGCGTACGATTAATAAAAATGGAGTGAAAGCTGCATTGAAGAACGCACAGGAAAAAGGTTTTATTGATAATTTTTAAAGATCTTGAGTAATGGCAAAAAAAGGTAAAGGCAATAGGATTCAGGTAATTTTGGAATGCACAGAGCATAAAGACAGTGGAATGCCTGGAACATCAAGGTATATTACTACAAAAAACCGGAAAAATACTCCTGAACGAATGGAGTTGAAAAAATACAACCCGGTTCTTAAGAAAGTAACAGTACATAAAGAAATTAAATAAGAATAAGTTATGGCAAAGAAAGCGGTTGCAACATTGCAAAAAGGTGCTGGTAAAGGTTACGCCAAGGTAATCAAAATGGTAAAATCACCTAAATCCGGTGCATATACTTTCAAAGAAGAAGTTATTCCAAACGAAGAAGTAAAAGATTATTTTAAAAAATAATTCCCGTTTTACGGCAAAGATATTAACAGGAAAAGCTTTCATCAATGGTGGAAGCTTTTTTTGTATGGTTTAAAAATAACAGTAGTAATAGAAATTATTACTACTTTTAACTTCTGCAAATTATTTTGAAATGGCATTATTCGGAAGTTTCAGTAAAAGTAAAAAAGAGAGCCTTGAGCAAGGACTTTCCAAAACCAAGGAAAGTGTTTTCAAGAAGTTAGGTAGGGCTGTAATTGGAAAATCAAAAGTTGATGATGAAGTTCTTGATAACCTTGAGGAAGTGCTCATTACCTCTGACGTTGGTGTAGATACAACATTGAAAATTATCGAACGTATTGAAGAGAGGGTAGCAAAAGATAAATACATGGGAGTAAGTGAGTTGAATAATATTCTAAAAGAGGAGATTGCTGCTCTTCTGGAAGAAAACAATTCAGCCGATGTTTCTGACTTTGAGCTGCCCAAAATCGATGGGCCATATGTAATAATGGTTGTTGGTGTAAATGGTGTTGGTAAAACAACTACAATTGGAAAACTTGCTTACAATTTTAAACAAGCTGGAAAATCAGTTGTACTTGGCGCAGCTGATACTTTTAGGGCTGCAGCTATTGAACAGCTTGAAGTTTGGGCTCAGCGGGTAGATGTTCCTATTGTAAAACAGAAAATGGGATCAGACCCCGCATCGGTAGCTTATGATACACTTGCTTCTGCAAAATCATCAAATGCTGATGTGGTTATAATAGATACTGCCGGTCGTTTGCATAACAAAATTAATTTGATGAATGAGTTATCTAAAATTAAAAAGGTGATGCAAAAGATTGTGCCGGATGCTCCGCATGAAGTTTTGCTAATTCTGGATGGCTCAACAGGGCAGAATGCTTTTGAACAGGCAAAACAATTTACCAAAGCTACAGAAGTTACTGCATTGGCTCTTACCAAACTCGATGGAACGGCCAAAGGTGGGGTTGTTATTGGTATCTCAGACCAGTTTAAGATTCCTGTAAAATACATCGGCATTGGCGAGAAGATGGAGCATTTACAAATTTTCCGTCGTCGCGAGTTTGTAGAATCCCTGTTTTCTTAACAGTTATTTCTCGTTCTTGTTGCTTTCCTCTTGTTTGCCTTTATTCTCAGGAAGAAAGTGTTTCGCTATATTAAAAATCGGGATATCATCACTGTTGGATGTTACATTTGTTGTGGCAGCAAATACCAGATTGTGTTGCGGGAAAATTAGTAATACAGAACCACCGCCTTTCACTGAACCGGAACGTGCGTAGTATTGCTCACCAGATCTGGTCTGAGCTATAATCCATCCGTTTGACAATTGCGATTGAAGCCCGGAAGTAAGTTGTGGTGTTGTAAACAAACGTTGCCTCATTCCGTCTGTTATATAATCTGAATAAAGCAGTTCATTTCCCAGCTTTACCAAATCTTCCGCATTTGAGAGAAGACCCTGTGCCGGCGCACTGAACCTCAAGTCGTAGGATATGCAGTTGCTTACTTGTGATACCATGTTGAGATCAAAAAAATCACTTCTGTCTTTTATTGTGAGGAAAGGATTATCAATTTCTGTATTTTCCAGGTGAAGTGTATCAATAACCAATTCGTGAAGCAGATCTTTAATTTTCTTTCCTGTAGCTTTTTCCATTACTGTGCCAAGCAGATTATAATTAAATATGGAAACCTCCTGGTACATGTCAGGGGCAAACGTTAGAGGATCATCTTTGAATAGCTCAAGTCCTTTTGCCATGCTTTTGTTAAAGCCTCTGTCATTTTTTTCATTCTCATTCGGTTTTCGAATTCCCGAACTGTGGTTTACTAAATTATCCAAAGTAATTTTTGCATTTTTCTCTGGAAAACCGGAGTAGTAATATTGCACAGAAGAGTCGGCTTGAAGCACACCATTGTCAATAAGTTTTTGGTAAGCGAGAGAGGTAAATAACTCAGTCGTTTCACCAATTCTGAATTTTGTTTTCCGTGTGGCTGGAACTTCCAGATCTTTTGATGCATAACCTAATCCTTCGGAATAAATAATTTCTCCGTCTTTTGCAATGGCTAACGAAGCTCCCGGTATATAATTCCGGGCCATATAAAATGCAAACTCTTTTCGTCCTTCTTTTATCTCCTTTACAAATTTTTTGTTGTAGAATAAGTTGTCGTTCTCTTTATTGCAACCCATGAAGGCGAGTGCGAAAATTATTAATCCAACAAGAGAAACTCTTTTCATAATTGTACAGGTTTTATCCGGTTTATGTAAAATTGTTGCAAAAATATAGATTTCTAAAAAATATATTCCTGTAAAAAGGTTTTTCTATAGTGCAACTGACGTTTCTTCTTTTTCCGAACGGGCAATGGTTACAGCACCACAACTGTCGCTCCATACATTAACAGAAGTTCTTAACATATCCAGTGGCCTGTCTACTGTTAGGATGAGCCCGATTCCTTCAAGTGGAAGGCCCATGGTTCCCAGAACAACCATTATCATTACTAAACTGGCCATTGGAATTCCGGCAACTCCAATAGAGGTAAGAAGTGCTATGACTACCATTATAACTTGTTGTCCAAAAGATAAGTCAACACCATAAACCTGAGCTATAAACATTGCAGCCATACATTCGTATAAGGCGGTTCCGTCCATATTTATGGTGGCGCCCAGCGGAATAACAAAGCTTGATATTTTGTTGGAAACTCCGCTTTTATTTTCCAGTGCATCCATGGTAAGTGGTAACGTTGCATTAGATGAAGAGGTTGAAAATGCCGTAAGTAAAGGAGTCGCCATATTTTTCAGGTGCGCATAAGGTTTGGCCTTTCCTATAAAACGAACAATAAGCGGCAGAGTAACTAATCCGTGAATTAATAACCCCACCACTACACTTAACGCATAAATAGAAAGGCTGCCTGCAATATTTGCCAGTTCTTCAGAGTTTCTGGCCACTTCTGAGGCCACAATTCCAAAAATTCCAATAGGTGCAAATTTGATAATAAAAAGGGTAAGTTTCATCATTACCTCAAAAACGGCATCAAAAAAAGTAGTGAGTGTTTTTTTGTATTTAGGTTTACTGGTGGTTATAAAAAAGCCAAAGAGAATGGCGAAGAATATAACAGGTAGTATATCGCCTTTAGCCATGGCATTTATTATATTGTCAGGAACCAGTCTGGAGAAAAAGTCTTCAATGGAAGTAGAGTCCTGTGATAAGTTTTCAACGGTTTTTGTAAATCCCAAATCAGCACCAACACCAGGTTTTATTAAGTTCATAATAAAAAGTCCGGTAACAATAGCCAATGTACTGGTTACAAGATAATATGAGATAGTTTTTAAACTTAGCCTCCGAAGGTTTTCCAGTTCTCCCATGTTGGTAACTCCGCTTATTATCGAACTAAAAATCAAGGGGACAATTACCATTTTTAAGGCTCTCAAAAAAACACTTCCAAATCCGGAAACATATTTTACTCCTCCCGGAACAAAATAACCAAATAAAACAGCCAGAAAAAGTGCAATTAGAATTTGCCAGTGAAGCTTAACCTTTAAAATTTTCACGTTGTGGTCGTTTTTATATTTAAGAAAAGATGTTGCTAATTTATTTCTTTTTGTAGAGATGCCAAACTTCAGGTGATGAGAATCAAAGAATTGAAATAGAAAATTTAACAGTGACACGGTTAATTTTGTTTTCCTTGAAACCCGCAAATATGCCGAGGTTTCCTGCAAAAAACAAATTATTTAAGCTGTAGCCTGTTTCCCAGTAGTTTTGTAGTACGGGAGTAGAAAGATAGTTAAAATGCAGGCTTTCGCTCCAACTGTTTTTGTTTAATAGCGAAAGGTACCTGAGTAGTAAATAGTCTGTGCGAAACTCTCCGGAAAAAGTAACATATTGTTTATTGGTACTAAATTCATAATCATTAATTAGCTGGAATGTTTGCGATAGTGTACTAAAGGGAACTGGTATTTCAGATGTCTTGAAATGTTTGTATTGAGAAAAATGCATCTGGTTTGTTTTGAAGAAATAGCCGGCATTCACGCTCCATTCGATTCCAGCAGAAGGCGAAATATTGGTTTGGTGCTGAAATTCAAAATCAATCTGGTTAAAGTCGGAAACAGATGAAAATACATTTTTAAATCCTTGTTTGTAGTATATATTTACCGCATAAAAATCGGATATAAATAAGAACGGAGAGTTTTCAAGCCATGGTTTAGGTTGTTTCTTTTTGAAGGCAATTCCGGTTGTTATTGCAAAACTTTTTTGTTGCTGTATTGCAGGGCTGGTCTCTGCATAACCTTCAGGAAGGTTGGGGGAGTAATCTTTTTTGTGAGAAAGACGGTATGAAACGCTGTTGGTTAAGGGCGAAAATTGGTTGTAATCTGCAGTTACTCTTATTTTACAGCCGGGAAATATATTTTGCTGAAAATCAAAAGTTGCAAAATCTGTTTTGTAAAGTTTTATATAATTCTGTGCAAAAAACCAGGTGCTGAGTGAATTTAACTCCGGATTTATTCCAGTAGAAGAAGGTTTGAAATCTCTGCTTTCTTTTCCTCCGGCTATTTGTATTGCATTGTTGGGGAGTAAAATATTTTCCCATTTGCTTTTTACCGAGCCCCAGAAAGCATCACGCCCAAAAGCGTAGCCCAGTTCAGGGACAATGTAAATATATTTTCTCGAATCAGGATTCATTCGCAAAGAAAGCCGTTGTTTGTATTTGTAGCCATCTACAGCATTAAAATCTACATTTTCTGTTGACAACAATCCACTGTATCCCAATTTTATTAAGGAGTCTTTACAAAAATCAGAATAACCCGTTATTATTTTATTGAATAGTGTTGGTTTCTTTTTCTTGTTATCTTCTTTCTGCGAGTCGGGAGAAGCAGTTTCAATAGTACGGAGCGAGTCTGCGATTTGGTAGCTTTGGATTTCAGCAGGCGTTAATGGAATAGTGCGAATGGAATCCCAGTAGGTACGGTTTGCGTGTAGTGTGTCTTTTAATTCTTCTACTTCATAATTTTCATGAAAAGATGAGCTGAATGTACTGTCCTGGTATTGCTCCTTTAAAATCTTCCGATTGAGCCGGGCTACCCTTTTAACATCGCTATTGGTTAATTTCTCTTTGTTGTTAAGATGGGCAACCTCTTTTCTTAGTTCCTTTTCTTTTGCACTGGTTGGTTGATATTTTACAGAATCGGTAACTGCTTTCTTCATTTCACCCAGAGATGAAAATTCATTATCTGCAACTGAATTATATTTTAGCGAAGCTCCGTAATAAAAATCGGCCCGGAGACCAAGCATAGACAATTTCCCTTCAACAAGATCTGACACCGGAAGCCAGTTGCCGTTTCCTAAATTCTGAAATTGTTGTTTTATTCGGTAACGGAAAAATTCCATCTGAGAATGGAAGTCAAGACTGTAAATACACCACTGTTTATCAACAATGTAGATGTAGCCTTCCACTAGTTCGTCGCTTTTTCGTTTGGGCTCAACCCATATTTTAAAAATATCTTGTTTCCCATCGTTTATAAATCCTTCGTACCGGAAAATATAATGTTTTAATGCTTGCGATGATAGTGGTGAAATGACCTGATTTATGCGTTCATCATAAAAACTGGCAGTCATAAGGCTCATAACCGGAGGTTCTTCAAAACCGGTTAAGGATGTTTTTTTACTTATCACTTTCTGTTTGTATTGCTGCGGATAATCATAAGTAATTTTATTTTGCGACTCAATAACATAAGTCATATCTTCTTTCAGAACCTCTTTCATTTTTTTACCATTAATCTCTATCCTGTTCTGGTACAGGCGAGGAATATTGGTGAATGTAAAATTACTTTTGATGTATAAATCGGCTTCGTAATGTTTGATTTTCTCGCGAAAATAAGGAGCCCTGGCAATGGCTTTCCGCATAATAAACATGGCCGGATCTTCCTTCCCTGGAAACACCTTTACTTCTTTTATCTCAAACTCCTGTCGTTGCATAGTTAGTTGTAAATATAAACTATCGGAAGCCAGGTGAATTTCTTTCTCTACCTGGAGATATCCCAGCGAACGAATCGTAAAATGGTAGGTGCCTTTTTCAAGTTGAACACTGAAGTCTCCTTCAGTATTTGAAATGGTCCCTCCCTGGATTTCCTGTATGAAAATGGTAGCATAGGGAATTGGAGCATTTTGTTCGTTTACAATATGTCCGTGAATAACCTGGCTTTTGGCTAAAAAAGGGAATAAGATTCCGGTCAGGAATAGTAACGAGATAATATCTTTCTTACGGGTTAGAAAAGAGTTTCCGGGTTGCATATAATTATTGATACTGTTTTGGTAATTGTTATTGTAGCTCACAAATGTATTAATTCTAAAGAAAGCTGCCAATCAAATAAATAGTTGTTCTCATGTGTTATTCTATAATATTTTTAAGGTTGTAAAACATATTTTTTCTCCAATTTTTTCTCCTTAAATTGCAGCACAGTACAGGACAGCACAATGATAGTATATTACTGTATGAATTTTTATTATAATTAAATAAAACTAATTAATTATGGCAAACAGATTGATTGGAAGGCTTCCAAAAGTTGGTATCCGCCCGGTTATTGACGGACGGGAAAGAGGGATTCGCGAATCTCTTGAAGAACAGACAATGAACATGGCCAAATCGGCAGCAAAACTGATAGAGGAAAATTTACGTTTCCCAAGTGGAGAGAAAGTAGAATGTGTAATTGCCGACACTACCATTGGCGGTGTTGCAGAAGCTGCTATGTGTGCTGATAAATTTGATCGTGAAGGAGTTGCTGTTTCTCTTACGGTTACTCCTTGCTGGTGTTATGGTACAGAAGTAATGGATTCACATCCGCTAATTCCGAAAGCAGTTTGGGGATTTAACGGAACGGAACGTCCGGGAGCGGTATATCTGGCAGCGGCACTTGCCGGTTACACTCAAAAAGGACTTCCGGCATTTGGGATTTACGGACGCGATGTACAGGATGCCGGAGACCAGACAGTTCCGGAAGATGTACAAGAAAAAATACTACGCTTTGTTAAAGCTGCTTTGGCTGCTGCACAAATGAAAGGAAAATCTTATCTCTCGTTAGGGTATACTTCAATGGGAATTGCAGGGTCAACTGTTAATCCCGATTTTTTCCAGGATTATCTGGGAATGCGTACCGAATTTGTGGATATGTCTGAAGTAAAACGAAGGATTGACCAGGAAATTTATGATAAGGAGGAATATGAAAAGGCGTTGGCCTGGACAAAAGAGAATATAACAGAAGGCGATGATTATAATGCCCCGGATCAACAATCGGATAGGGCACGCAAAGATTGGGAATGGGAAGTGGTTGTGAAGATGACCCTCATTATGCGCGATTTGATGATTGGAAATCCGAAATTGAAAGAAGCAGGATTTGGTGAAGAATCACATGGCAGAAATGCTATCGCCGGTGGTTTTCAGGGGCAGCGTCAATGGACAGATTACTATCCAAACGGCGACTTCTCTGAAACAATTCTGAATACTTCTTTTGATTGGAATGGCATTCGTGAAGCTTTTGTTTTTGCCACAGAAAATGATAGTCTGAATGCTGTTCCCATGTTGTTTGGGCACTTGCTTACAAATACAGCTCAGATATTCTCTGATGTACGTACTTACTGGAGTCCCGATGCAGTAAAAAGAGTTACAGGCAAAGAACTTACCGGCAAGGCTAAAGATGGAATTATTCACCTTATTAATTCCGGTTCTACTACAATGGATGCTACTGCACAACAAAAAGATGCAGAGGGAAATCCGGTGATGAAACCTTTCTGGGACATAACAGAAGAAGATGTTACCGCTTGTTTGGAAAATACACGTTTTTGCCCGGGAAGTAAAGGATATTTCAGAGGTGGTGGTTTTTCCAGCCAGTTTAAAACTGCCGGGGAAATGCCGGTTACCATGTCGCGCGTGAATTGGGTAAAAGGATTAGGTCCGGTTATTCAAATTGCAGAAGGATATACAGTAAACCTGGACGATGAAATACACTGTGTTCTGGATAAAAGAACAGACCCAACATGGCCAACTACATGGTTTGCTCCACGAACTACCGGAAAAGGAGCATTCAAAGATGTATACTCAGTTATGGCTAACTGGGGGGCTAATCACGGTGCCATTAGTTATGGTCATATTGGTGCTGATTTAATTACCCTGGCCTCGATTCTTCGTATTCCGGTTAATATGCATAATGTAGACGAAGATAAGATTTTCAGACCCAGTGCATGGAGCTCTTTTGGTGAAAATAAAGAGGGTTCGGACTACCGCGCATGTGCAAATTTTGGCCCGGTTTATAAATAAAGAATTATAGCCTGTTTTTACAGGAAAATGAATAATAATGGATGGCGTTCATTTTTTATCAATGGATGTCATCCATTTTTAATAATTTAGCTGCTCATGGCAGAATTTCATTTAGATATACACGAAACTGCGGGTCAAACAAAGGTTCAACAGCTGGTACATTCCATTACTGAAGCTATTAGTATGGGAAAGTTGAAGGTAGACGATATGTTGCCTTCCGTAAATCAGTTGAGCAAGGAAAGTGGTTTCTCGCGCGATACGGTTTTTAAAGCCTATCGTATTCTCAAACAGCGGAATATAATTGAATCGGCACCTACAAAGGGATATTTTGTTGCCAATGAGTCTTTCCGTGTATTTATGTTACTCGATGATTTCAGTGCTTTTAAAGAGCAGTTATATCAGTCATTCAGAAAAAATCTTCCGGAATCTTATTCGGTTGATTTGCTTTTTCACCACTATAATCCTGAAGTTTTTCAACAGTTAATTGAGAATAGTCTGGGGCGTTACAGCATCTATATTATTATGAATATTGATAATAAAAGTGTTCATCCAATTCTTGAAAAGATAGATTCGAATAAGTTACTCATTCTTGATATGGGAGGGGCGGCTGTTGGAAAATATAATTATTTGGTACAGGATTTTAGTTCATCTGTTCAGGAATGTTTGAAAGAGGGATTGGCGAAACTGAAAAAGTATGATGAGATGGTTTTGGTTTACGAGAAAAATAGTACGCCTCATCCTACAGAAACGGTTGATGCTGTAAAAGCCTTTTGTAAATCGCAAAACATTTCTTTTCAGGTTGCCTGGCATGTAGATGAAAACAAAATCAGAAAAGGGCAGGTTTGGTTTGTTATACGCGATTCAGATTTGGTTGAGATTATAAAAAGCTGCCGGTCACAAAATCTGGAACTGGGAGTTGATGTGGGAGTCCTTTCCTATAATGATACTCCAATGAAACAAATTGTTGGCGGAGGTATTTCTGTTATCTCTACCGATTTTGAAAGTATGGGAGAGCTAGCCGCCACGTTTGTGAAAAAGAAACAACAAATTGAAAAAGTATTGCCCACTTTCTTAATTCTGAGAGATTCTTTGTAGTTTCTCATAAAATTAAGACGGATGTTTGATCATGTAACCAAAACTGAACTTAACGTGGAAATCCTAATGCTTACAAAGAAATACCCTTAAAGTAATAAGTATATTGCAATGTTTAGTGAAACATTCCGCTTAGTTTCCTTATTTGTTTGTGTTGGTTATTATGTTTACTTTTAATTGAATTTTAAAAGTTAATCCTCCGGCCTATATTTGATTTGTTCAACAGAATTTTATTTAATATCATGAACCAGAACCTACTAAAGTTATTCGTTATCCTCGTTGCTATAACTGGAACCTTCGGGTGTTCATCTTCTTCTCAAAAAGAAGAAGTGCAAAAACCAAACATTGTTTATATCATGAGTGATGATCATGCCTATCAGGCAGTTAGTGCCTATGGGTATGGCATAAATAAAACGCCTAATATTGACAGGTTGGCCAGTGAAGGTGCTATTTTTACACGGGCTTGTGTTACCAATTCGCTATGCGCGCCTAGCCGGGCGGTTTTGCTAACCGGTAAACATAGTTTTGTTAATGGGAAAGTCGATAATGTGCAGGCATTTAACTGGGATCAGGAGAATTTTCCGAAATTGCTGCAGGCTGGAGGATACCAAACTGCTATGATTGGTAAAATCCATATGGATGGAATTCCTCAGGGATTTGATTTTTCGATGGTACTTCCGGGACAAGGAAACTACTACAATCCAGATTTCCTTATAGATGGAAAAAAAGTGCGTAAAAAAGGATATGTAACAGATATTATTACAGAAACAGCTCTTGATTGGTTGAAAAATAAGCGGGATAAAAATAAACCTTTTTGTTTGTTATATCACCAAAAGGCGCCGCATCGCGAGTGGATGCCTGCTCCAAAGTATTATAAAGAGTACACCAAAATGGAGTTTAAAGAACCGGCTACTCTTTTCGATGATTTTGAAGGAAGGGGAACGGCAGCAAAAGATGCTGAGATGAATATTTTGAAGCATCAAAATTGGGCCGGCGATTCAAAATTATATCCAGATGTTATGGACGAACTGGGAATAAAGGAAACGTCTAACTGGGGGGTAAATGCATTTAAAAATAATACAGGCAGAATGGATGAAATGCAGAAAGCTGCCTGGGATTCGGTATATCGCCCGATTAATGAAGAGTTCAAGAAAATTTATCCATCCATAAAATCCGATGAAAAAGCTCTTATGCATTGGCGCTATGAGCGTTATATGCAAGACTATCTGGCTTGCATCGCTTCGGTTGATGAAGGTGTAGGAAAAATGCTGGATTACCTTGATAAAGAAGGTCTGGCTGATAATACCATTGTTGTTTATACTTCAGACCAAGGCTTTTATCTAGGAGAGCATGGTTGGTTTGACAAACGGTTTATGTACAAAGAATCATTCCGTACCCCATTGTTAATTCGTTATCCTAAAGAAATTAAGCCCGGTACCAAAATTGATAATTTGGTTCAAAATCTTGATTTTGCGCCAACTTTTCTTGATTTTGCAGGTGTAAATATTCCAGATGATATGCAGGGAGAATCATTCCGCAAACTGGTAGATGGTGAGACAAGCGAATTTCGTGATTTTGCCTACTATACATATTATGAATATCCGTCAATTCATATGGTGAAACGGCATTACGGAGTAGCAACAAAACGATACAAACTCATGCATTTTTATTACGACATTGACGAGTGGGAATTGTACGATTTGGAAAAGGATTCCATGGAAATGAAAAATGTATACGATGATCCGGCCTATGCTGATGTAAAGAAAATGATGCATGAAAAACTGGATATGGCCCGAAATTACTATGGTGATAGTGATGCAAACGACCAGAAGTATTTGAAGGCTTACCTTGATGCTCAAAACAAGTAGTTCGACTTAATTCGATATAGCAAATCCAGCCGGGCTCCTCGGGTGGATTCTTTTATATATGAGAAAAATGACTCGTTATGACAAGATTATTTTCAAATTTTATATTCGTATTTCTTTTCTTGCTGATATCGTTTGGCTCTTCAGCACAGGAAACAAAAGCATTTTTAAATCCTCCTGAAATAGTTAAGGGGAAAGTTTTGGCAGAAAAATATGCACCGGAGAGTCGGAAATTTTCCGGGATTCCCAGTTTGGCAATTACTCCCAAAGGACGGATGTGGGCAATCTGGTATGCAGGCATTACTCCTGATGAAGATGCCAATAATTATGTTGTTGTTTCAACCAGTGGTGACGATGGGAAAACTTGGGAAGAGGTAATGGTGATTGACCCGGATGCGGAAGGACCAGTCAGGGCTTTTGATCCGGAAATATGGATTGCTCCTAACGGAGAGCTTTGGGTTTTTTGGGCGCAAGCAGTAGAACACGACGGAACCATTGCCGGAGTTTGGACCATGAAAGCAAGCAGCCCGGATAAGAAGGAGCCTGATTGGTCAGAACCGGTTCGTTTAACCGATGGTGTTATGATGTGCAAACCAATTGTATTATCAGGTGGTGAATGGGTTTTGCCAGCTTCTACCTGGCGTTTAACTGATAATAGTGCAAAAATGATTGTATCCGTAGATGGGGGGCAGAGCTGGCAGGAACGTGGTGCTGTTAACGTGCCTCAGAAAGTTCGGAGTTTTGATGAGCAGATGATCGTTGAAAAAAATAACGGGGATCTTTGGATGCTGGTGAGAACCAATTATGGGCTTGGCGAAAGTTTCTCATATGATAAAGGTTATACATGGACACCTTTGGTTCCCTCGAAAATTCAGCATCCGTCAGCGCGCTTTTTTGTAGAAAGGTTAAATTCAGGAAATTTGTTATTGGTAAAGCACGGGCCAATTGACATGAAAACAGGACGCTCTCATTTAATGGCTTTTGTTTCTAAAGATGATGGCTGCACATGGTCGAATGGGTTATTGCTGGATGAACGACCGGGAATTTCTTATCCGGATGGACAACAAGTTGCCAATGGAGATATATACATTATTTATGATTTTAACCGTACAAAAGATCAAAATATTATTGTTACACATTTTTCAGAAGATGATATTCTTATTGGCACCGACTCGAAGATTTTAAAAGCTTATTATAACAGAAGTATTGTTTCGAAAGGAGGAGGAAAGTAGTTTGTTTAATATTTTTTGTCCGCTAAGTGACGAAAAAAATATATTTAAGTTTTTTTATTTTTTATATAATCTCATTGTCCTGTATTTTCTTTAAATTAAGAGATTCGAAATATAAAAAATATGATTATGGATACAATGTTGAACGAAAAAATCAAATCATTTATAATAAGCGGAGTTGAAGAACAGTTAGTAGAAGCAAAAAGCGATGCATTCTGGAAAAAGCTAAAAGATGTGGGAACAGAGCTTTGGCTGGATACAGGTGATATTGAAGGCGCTGAGAAAATATGGTCGGCAGAAATGACGGCCCTTACCACAAATAATACGCTGTTAAACAAGGAAATACAGAAAGGCATTTATGATTCTTTTATTGCTGATGCAAAAGATATTGTTAAATCGCTTTCTTTAAAAGAGCAAATAGTTGAGATTGCATTTATTCTAAATGCGCGGCATGGAATGCGTCTGGCAAAGAAATTTGGCGGCTTTGTGAGTGTTGAATTACACACAGATACAGCGCACGATATAAATGCAATTGTTGATTACGGAACAAGGTATTTTAATATAAATCCGCACCAGTTTATTGTAAAAGTTCCTTACACTGCGGCTGGTTTACTGGGCGCTAAAAAACTTAGGGAAAGAGGGGTGAAAATCAATTTCACGCTTGAGTTTTCAGCGCGGCAAAATGTAATGGTAGCTGCAATTACAAAACCCAATTATTTAAATGTATTTCTGGGACGAGTTGGTGGGTACATAAAAAACAATGGTTTGGGAGATGGTTCCGGAGCTGGCGAACGAACCGTTTGGGCAACGCAAAAATGGGTAACAGAACTTACGAAAAATAATACGGTGCCAACCAAGCTTATTGCCGCCAGTTTGCGTGATGCAGAACAACTGGAAGCACTTGCCGGAGTTAATGTGTTTACAATGCCGGTAAAAGTAGCATCCGATGGAAGAGAAAAACTTTCTGGTGATTTTACATCGAAAGTAGGCGAGGTGTATCCGGTTGATTTGGTTCCGGGCGCAGAAAAATATTTCCCTGAAAAATTATGGGAGGTTACTGATAAAGAGTTGGAACTGGCAAAAAACTTAGGAGAGGATTGTCCGCTAAATGGGAATGAATTAATCGAACGTGCTCATAGTGCAGGGTGTGGCGATATGTTTCCGTATTTAAGTACTGAAGATTTGACGAATATAGCGGATGACGGAAAAATTCCAAATCATAAACGTTGGGAAAAGCGAATTCTGAATGGCGAACTGGCTATTGATACTCTTCTAAATTTGGCCGGATTGGCAAGTTTTACCAATGATCAAAAAGAATTGGACGAGCGCATTAAGAAGATTATTTCCTGAGAAGGAGGACAACGAATTGCAGCAAAATTTTCCGATAAAATAAGAAAGGCAGCCTCAAAGCTGCCTTTCTTATTATCGCAATAAATTATGTTTCCTATTCTTTACTGGTTGAAGGCATTGTAAAAGAGCCTAAATTCGTAATTTGGTAATTGCTAAGCGATAGCGTTACGTTTGAATTATCATCTACATCAGTAACTTGCATGGTGGTTTTATCACCCGATTTCAATTCTTCGGTGGTAGCTTCCATCATATAACCCCAGCCCATTCCGTGTGAATACAGATTCGTTTTGAAAAGTGTGCTGAAAAAATCCTGAGAATTCATTTTCAGATCTTTAGTGATCCAGATGTTCGATTTGGTATCTTCATCAGTATATTCAAATTCTTCACATTTATACCCTGCAATGGTTTTGGTTCTTCCCGTTTTTTTTACATTTGGGTTTGCCAGAAAATTTTCCGGAGAATCTTCCAGTTCCTGCTTGGTGTATGTTTCTCCTACCGACTGCATAAATGAGCCAATGCCATATACAATTCCGGTTTTTTCTCCATTGTTCTCACTTAAAATAATCATTGCATCATTTTCAGCATCAATAATAAATTTGCCTTGTCCGTCTTTTGCCATATCGCCTGATATGAATTCGTATGCCATAGATTTTGTTTCGGGGTTCAGGTGGGTAATAAATTCACCATTACTTTTCTGTTTGCCCTTCCCGTTGTACGATTCCACATGCATTTGAATTTTATAATCAAATTTGTAGTTATCAGCAACTGGCACTGGTTCTCCAGACATGCCCATTCCTTGTAACAAGCCCTGCATGCGTTGTTGCATTTTTACATCGCTGCTTTCCGCTGTTGATGAGCTATTGACTTTTTCACTATCGCCTTCCAATGATTCTTCTACCTTATCAAGACTTTCATCTATTTTCTCATCCATCTTTTTTTCGGCACGTTCTTCTACATTTTGCTCAAGTTTTTTTTGAGCTTTTTCTTTTAAGCGGTTTAAAAGTTGGGCTTGAGAAGGTTGCATCATCAGAATTGAAAAGAGAAACAGTAACAAAATTTTAAGGAATTTTTCCATAATTCTTTCATTTTGGGATTACTAACTATTACATTATTTGGGATTTATACCCCTTGTTTTTATTTATTACAAATTTAAATTATTAAGAGGTAATTTAAAATAGGTTGGTTGCAAATATATTTTCATTTCAGGTAAGAACAGGACACCTGTTTATCTAAAATTATATTAATTTGATACCATAATTAATTAAACCAATAAAATGAGTAAAAAACATTTTCTGGCTTTTGATCTGGGAGCTTCGAGTGGAAGGGCAATACTTGGTATTCTTGAAAATAAAAAACTGGATTTAGTTGAAGTGCATCGTTTCAAAAACCAAATGTTACATATTCACGGAACCTATTACTGGAACATTTTCGAATTATTTGATGAATTAAAAACGGGCTTGAAAAAATGTGTTAGCGAATTTAATGTCCAACCCGATTCTTTTGGAACAGATACCTGGGGCGTGGATTATTCTTTACTTAATATTGAAGGTCAGGTGGTTGGTCTGCCTTTTGCTTATCGTGATCATCGTACGGATGATTCGATGGAAACATTTTTTAAGATTTTATCTAAAGAGAAGACCTATTTGCTTTCGGGTATTCAATTTATGCAGTTTAATACTTTGTTTCAGCTTTTTTCTTCTGTTCAGTCTGATTATTCAGGATTAAAAATTGCAGCGGGGCTATTATTTACACCCGATTTCCTGAATTACTTATTTACAGGTAAAAAATACAATGAATATACAATTGCCAGCACTTCTCAACTATTAAAGCCGGGCGAAGCAGCCTGGGAACCCCGGCTATTTGAGGCTGCAGGTATACCGCAGCATTTGGTAGAACCAATTGTTCAACCCGGAACTGAAATTGGAAAAGTTCTTCCGGAAATAATGGAAGAAACCGGATGCAGTGAAATTCCCTGTATTGCTGTTGCTTCGCATGATACGGCTTCTGCTGTGGTTTCTGTTCCGGCTGATGATGGAGGCTGGGCATTTTTAAGTTCTGGTACATGGTCGTTGTTGGGAATTGAAAGCGCACAACCTCTTGTTTCTGAAAAAACATTGGAGATGAATTTTACCAATGAGGGTGGGGTAGAAGGCACTACCCGTTTCCTGAAAAATATTATGGGAATGTGGCTTATTCAGGAGTGCAAACGTATTTGGGATGAAGAGAAAGAGATCGAATGGAATGAAATTGTAGAACTCAGTAATGCCGTAGAACCTTTTAAATGCCTTATTAATCCTGATGATTCTCTGTTTCTAAACCCTGGGAATATGCCCAATGCAATTCAGGAATATTGTAAGAAAACGAGCCAGTTTGTTCCTCAAACAAAGGGCGAAATTGCCCGTTGTATATACGATAGTTTAGTGCTGAAATATAAATTTACTATTAAGCAAATTGAATCGGTGACCGGAAAACCAATTGAGAAACTTCATATAATTGGTGGTGGTGCGCACAATCAAATGGTTAACCAGCTAACGGCTGATGCTACCGGAATTCCTGTTTTTGCCGGACCTGTTGAAGCCACAGCTGTTGGTAATATTATGATGCAGGCAAAAGCTGTTGGCGCAGTGGAATCGTTGGCGGAAATTCGTGAAATAATTCGCAATTCATTTGAAATAAAACAATACACACCATCTCCAAAACTTAACTGGGAAGAAGCTTACGAACGATTTGAAAAATTGAATTGATATTTTTCGTTCACCGATCTTTTTACAGGCTGTATAAAACGGAGAAGAAATGTGTGATACTTCCGGCAAGGACAAATAAGTGCCAGATACCATGACCGTATTTTAGCGTTTTCCAACTGTAAAAAATTACACCAAGTGAGTAGCATGCCCCTCCTGTAAGTAGAAAAACCAGGCTAATGGTGGGTAGGTTTTTAATCATTGGAACAATGGCAATAAGAAACAGCCAGCCCATGGCCAGGTAAATTCCAACCATCAATTTACGAAAGCGTGTAAGGAAAATCGAGCGAATAACAACTCCAGCTATCGCCAAACTCCATATAACACCAAAAAGCGACCAGCCTAACGGGCCACGCAGTGTGGTTAAAACAAATGGTGTATAAGTTCCGGCAATCAAAAGAAAAATCGCTGCATGGTCAAAACGGGCAAACAGGTTTTTTAATTTCTGCTTGGTGAAACTATGGTATAATGTAGAAGACAAGTACAGTAGAATTAGTGTACTTCCAAAAACAGAGAAGCTAACAACATGCCATACATTTCCCTTAAAAACGGCAAAAACTATAAGTATAACTAACGCAGCAACACTAAGTAAAGTACCTATTCCATGGGTTATGCTATTGAAAATTTCTTCACCCGCTGAAAGTACCCGAAAACCTTTTTCATCTCTGTTTCTTTTCTGCATAATCCTTGTTTTCTTACGGGCAAAATTACAAAAAATGAAATGGCCGAGCCTGGTTTTTCGTGTAAATATTTGATGGTATTGAAACGTGTTTATTTTCAGTGTTTAAAAGATGATTCTTTTTCCGAAGAAATAATTCACCCTGTCTCTCCTTTGAATGGAATTGCTTACTTTGGAAATATTTGTAGCTTTGACGCCTCACTCAATCTGAAAATTAAAACTCAGTATAAATACAAACAGAGATGACACTTCCTTTAGTAACAAACCGAAATATTGCCGGACATTTAAACAGGGCAGAAATTGTTCAGGAAACAGCTGAACAAATAATGAAAGATTTTGGGATGTTTGGTGTTGAGATAACTTTTTCCGGAGATACAGCTCATGCATATGACGAATTACATAGGCAATTGATCATTCAGATTTCTCAATTGATAGAACGAAATTATGATTTGTTACTGTCTGTATTGTATCAGGTAGATATTACAGAGCGGGAGATTGCAAAGGCAGAACGGGAGTTGCCGCATTATAATCATATTGAAATTATTGCTCATCAGGTAATTGCCCGCGATTTAAAAAAAGTTTTGTTACGGCGGTATTTTAAAGCTCAAAGCCAGGGGGAGTTATAATTTGGGTTACTTGAAAAACTTTTTTCATTCTTTCATGTTTGAAAAGCAATAGATAAAAACAAACAGCATTTGAAGAATTGAAAAATATATTTATTCCTATCGTACTGATACTTTTCCTTGTAACACTTTTGGTCATTATTTTTTTGAAGCATCCTAAGTTTGGGAAAAGGCCTGTTGGTGAAAGGTTACGAATAATCCAGCAATCTCCAAATTATCGTGACGGTGCTTTCCAGAATCTGAATCCTACTCCGCAACTGGCAGAAGATGCCTCATTTTTTAAGATGCTTCGCGATTTTTTTTCTTCAAAGAATAAGCGACCGCCGGCAAAAATTCCTTCAAAGAAAACAAATTTGCATCAATTATTACCCAATGAGAATGTGTTGGTTTGGTTCGGGCATTCGTCATATTTTATTCAGGTAGATGGCAAAAAAATAGTGGTAGACCCTGTTTTTAGTGGCAGCGCTTCTCCTTTTTCTTTTATGATGAAAGCGTTTGATGGTACAGATGTTTATACAACGGAAGATATACCAGATATTGATTATCTAATTATTACACATGACCATTGGGATCATTTGGATTATAAAACAGTTCGTGAACTAAAAGATAAAGTGGGCACGGTGCTTACCGGTTTGGGAACAGGAGCACATTTAGAATCCTGGGGATATAACCCGGGAAAAATTATCGAAAAGGATTGGTATGAAAAGGCTGCTCTGGAGGAAGGATTTTCTGTGGTTACAACACCGGCTCGTCATTTTTCCGGGCGCGGGTTAAAAGCCAAACAGGCGCTTTGGGTTTCTTTTGTTTTACAAACGCCGTCTTTCCGTTTGTTTATTGGTGGCGATGGCGGATACGATACTCATTTTACAGAAATTGGAAAAAGATTTGGCCCCTTTGATTTGGCAATTCTTGAAAATGGCCAGTACAACAGCAGTTGGAAGTATATTCATATGATGCCGGGGCAGGTTTTTCAGGCTGCAAAAGACCTACAGGCTAAAAAGTTATTTCCGGTTCATAATTCTAAATTTGCACTGGCCAACCACCCGTGGGATGAACCAATGAGAAAAATTACCCAGTTTAATATCAATGCAGGGATTCCTCTCCTGACTCCTGTTATTGGAGAGAAGGTATATCTGCAAGATTCTTCTCAGGTTTTTGAAAAGTGGTGGGAAAATGTGAAATAACTATTCAGGCCTGCTATATCCTTGTTGTTTGTATTTTCCCAAAAGTGCTTTTAATTCCTTAACTACTTCCGGATGGTTGAGATGCACATTGGTTGTTTCTGCTGAATCGGTATCCAGATTATAAAGTTGAATAGAATCAGGAGGTACATCTTCCTTTATTTGAGCAAAACCACCATGACCTTTGGCATCAATATATTTCCAGTTGCCTTTACGAATGGAAAAATCTCCGTTTAAAGAATGATGAATTGTAGCCTCACGTAACGGTTTTTTATAATTTTCCTGTCTTAAAACGGGGAGAAAACTATAGCTGTCTTTGGCTTCCTCGTTGCCCATTTTATGTCCTACCAGGTCAGCAAAAGTGGCGTATAAATCGGTGGCACAAACCACTTCATCCGTTTCTGTTCCTGCCTTTCCCTGTGCCGGCCAGCTTACTATAAAAGCTACCCTGTGCCCTCCGTCATAAGAGTGCGATTTTCTCCCCTTGTAACCATTGCTGGTAAGGTGATTGTATTTTATCTCTTCTTCAATAGGAAAACCATGCGGAGAACTGCCGTTATCAGAAGTGAGCACAATGATGGTGTTCTCATATGCTCCGGTTTCCTTTAATGCATTTACAACCCTTTGAACAGTGGCATCACATTCAACTACAAAATCACCGTAATTCCCGGCCTTGCTTTTTCCTGCGAAAGACTCATTGGGAACAATAGGCGTATGTGGAGCTGAAAAAGGAAAATAGAGGAAAAATGGTTTGTCCTGTTTTTGTTTTAAAATAAAATCAACAGCTTTTTTTGTAAAGTCAGGCATCACATTTTTTGCTTTAAACCCGGGAGCTGTTAGTCCGCTGCGTCCTCCTTCTGTGGTTATTTCTGTGGGAATGCCTTGTGCATATTGATTTTCGATATATACATATGGAGGCATATCAAGTGAGCCTGCAATACCAAAAAAATAATCAAACCCTGCTTCGTTTGGCCCGAACAGGATGGGTTTTGAGTAATCAATTTTTGCATTGTCTTCTTTCCAATTATCCGTAAGTTGCACTCTTGGATCCTTCGGCTGCCAGTCGAGTCCGAGGTGCCATTTTCCTATGCAGGCGGTAGTATATCCGTAGTGTTGCAACATGGCCGGAATGGTTAAGGTAGTTTTATCGATGAGCGAAGGGGAACTTCCCCATAGAACTCCCGACTTTAGCCGGGTACGGAATGCATATGTTCCGGTTAGTATCCCATAGCGTGTTGGTGTGCAAACAGCTGAGTTGGTATGATAATCTGTAAATATCATTCCGTCGCGGGCCAGTGCATCCATTGCGGGGGTTGGTATTTTCGATTGTGGATTATAACATTCCAGATCGCCTTCTCCCAGATCGTCTGCTAAAAGAATAACAATATTGGGTTTAGTTGTCGTTGCCTGTTTCTTACAGGAATTCAGCGCAAAAACAATGAATAATATAAGCAAAAGATGCGTTCGTTTCATTGGTTTAAGTTTTTAAAAGTAAGAAATGGAACTTGTTCCGTAGTTTATTCGTTTGTGTTTTCTTCTCTCTCTACTCAATACTTTTTACTCATATCTTTTTTATTCATGTTGAATCTCATCCAATTTAAACCTTGTGTGCTTCCATGTGCATAGTGTTATATTATAAAGGTCGTGCTACCATAATTCCAGTAGCTGTTTTACTGTTTTGCAAGTAATCTTCTAATGTATTTTCTGAAATTATTACTTTCTTAGCAGCAGACGAAGCATGCAGTAAATGAATGCGGCCTTCAACACGAACAAGAATACCAACATGAACCATGTCCAGCCCGTCAATTCCCGTTGTTAAGCCTACAATATCTCCTTCATGAAGTTGCGGTTCAACCTCCGCTATTTTATCTTCCGGAATATAGAACATGCTACGCGCAGAAATTTTGTTTTCCAAAATAATTATATCTTTTACAAGTTGACTGCTATCTTTCAACTGTTTGTATGAGGATGGGTGTGTACTCATAAAATCAATTTTCTTTTCGTATGGTATGTGCGCAATCTCTTCCGAAACATTTCTTACCAGTCCTTTTTTTTGGTTATTAAAAATCCAGTCGCTGAAATAATGAAGGCGAGAAGTATATCCGTTTATTTTCCCGTCCCTGTACCGAATATTTTTTAGCTCAGTACAGAATTGTTCGAATGTTTTTTTACCATTCTGAATGGTTTTGGTAATGGCTAAACAATTTTCTGCAAAAGTTGTACAATCCATCTCCCGCAAATTTACTACCAGTTGTTCCGGACTTGTTTCGAGCGTATGCGCTATATAAGGTGTTCCTTTAAAAAAGGTCCCCACTTTAACCAACAATGTTGCAGTAGGAGTATCTTTTTCATCGGTAAGTGTTTCAAATACTTGTTGTAAAATTTCCTTATCCTCTGGTTCTGATATGATGTTGTAAGTATTTTCTTCCTGATTTTTGGGAGTTGATTTACAACCTAAAATGGAGGAAATGAGAAATAAAATGAGCAGTGCTTTTTTCATACCTTTTTAAACTTCTTCAAATATATTTTAGATGAAAGATACCCAAAATTAAATAAAACACCTTGGTTGGTAAAACGATGGTATAATTTTTAATGTTGATGAAATGTATCTGAAATAAACGATAGTACTTCAGGAAGAGATTCTCTCCAATAAGTCCAGTTATGCGCTCCGTTACGAACCCGGTATTCATGTGGAATTTCTTTTTTCCGCATTTCAATGTGAACCAACGAATTTCCTTCGTAAAGAAAATCATCGTCTCCGCAATCGATATACCAATGTACGTCGTTCTTTTGCTCATCCGGCATATTTTTTATCAGTTCCAGCACACTGTATTTCTGAAACCATTCGTCGATTTGATTTTCGCTTGCCTCTTCCATATTTCCCCGTTTGCGGTATTTTTGCATATCATCTTTACTTAAAGGACCTGTTGCTGCACTTAGCGGACAGGCCGAAGAAAATAACTCCGGATGGTGCAATGCATAGTAAAAAGTGCCTCCGCCACCCATGGAAAGGCCAGCTATCGCCCGGTAGCGTTTTTCTCCTTTTATGCGGTATGTTTTTTCTACATAAGGCATAAATTCATCAAAGAAAAAATCTTCGTAGCGCCAGTCGCCAGTTGCATCGTTTGTATATCCCCGCTGTCCGGTATTGGCATCGGGCATAACAATAATCATTGCTGTTGACGAGCCATTATTAATTGCATTATCAGCGATATGGAGTACCTCGCCAAATTGTACCCACCCCGTTTGGTCATCGCCAGCTCCGTGTAATAAATAAAGAACCGGATAACTGCGTTCCGAGCTTTCATAATCAGGAGGGAGGTAAATTGCATATTTTCGCTCCATCTTCAGTGTTTCGCTTTTCATCGACAGGTTATCATATACTTTTCCGGTTTGCGCAAAAAGAAATGTAGGAAATAACAGGCATAAAAAAATAGTTGTTGGTTTCATTTGTTTTCGTTTATTGATTATATGTTATTTTATGAAAATCAGTATAATGTTTTTATAATCTAACAGTTGAGTGCTGAGTAGTTCAGTTTTTGAATTATCTAAGTTACACAAAATTCTTTGTAGATGAGAACTTTGGTTTATTTGAAAATAAAATTTAGCAGATAAAAAAGAAAAACTCACAGGACAGATCCATGAGTTTTTTCAATTCTTGCATTTAAATCAGCTTAAATAATTTGTATTGAGAGAAGAACAGGCCGATTCAAATTCAGTTCTTATAGTTCCAATTCCCAGCCTTTGCGTGGTGTTCTTTTTATAAGGCTTTCAGCGTATTCCAATGCATCTAAAATAACATATTCAGTATTGTAACGGGGAACGTTGTTGTTTTCTTCTAATTTGACTGATTTGGGAATTTTGATTTTATCATCAGCATTAATGTTGGTAAATTTCATATTCTCACCGTCCCATTTCAGCACACGTTGTAATCCTGAAAGTCTGGCAGCCACAGTTCCCATAACTACTACTTCATTAAACGGGCCCGCATAACCAAAGTGCGATTTTGTTTTTACCCGTGCCGCCGGCTCTGCCTTGCAAGCTTTTATCCAGTCTTTTTCATGTCCATCGATTCCGCCTTCAACCAGGCGTTCATTTATGGTTGGAGCATAGTCTTTAAATTCGTCGGTTGGTAAACGTTTTGCGTTTTTTCCGTAGCATCCGCAAATAATTTTTCCCCTGGTTCCGATAAACAACACTCCTCCGTCTCCATCTCCCATTGTTTCGCCGTCTTTTAGTTCAATCGGTCTATTGGGCATTAATCCACCATCATACCATGTTACAGATACTTCAGGCATTTCTGTATTTCTGTATTTCTCTCTTTTGGGGAAATAGTAAGTAATTTTTTCCGATTCAGGTGGCGATTCAATGGTCCATTTTGGCGAACTGGCCTCAATACCTGTTGGATATTTCAGACGCAGGCTCCGCATTACCGGATCCAGAATGTGACATGCCATATCACCTAAAGCACCAGTACCAAAATCAAACCAGCCACGCCAACTCCAGGGGTGGTACCACGGAGAATACGGACGCTGGGGAGCCGGGCCAAGCCACAAATCCCAATCCAGCTCCGATGGTTTGCGAGGCGTATCATCCGGGCGGTTTAAACATTGCGGCCATATCGGTCGGTTTGTCCAGGCATGTACTTCTGTAACTTCGCCAATGTCTCCGTTCCATATACTTTCACAAATCCAGGCAGTTGATTCGCCGGAAGCTCCCTGGTTTCCCATTTGAGTAACTACGTCGTATTTCTCGGCAGCCCTGGTTAGCATTCTTGATTCATAAACTGAGTGTGTTAATGGCTTCTGGCAATACACATGTTTCCCCAGTTTCATTGCTTCCAATGTGATGTAGGCATGCGTATGATCCGGGGTTGCAATAACTACTGCATCAATAAGATCGCCAATTTCAGCAAACATTTTTTTGTAATCCTGATAAGTATACGGAACGGTTTTGTCCGGATAGTTCTTCTTGAAATCTTCTATCCGGCCTTCGGTTCTTCTCTCATCCACATCACAAAGAGCAACGATGTTTTCATCCATGCATCTTTTCATGTTACTGTATCCCATTCCCAGACCTATTATGGCAATGTTTAACTTTCCTTCCGGCCAATTCTTTTCTTCATCACAACCAGCAGTAAGTACAGAAGGAACTGTTAATGCAGAGGCCACAATTGCTGTCGACTTTATGAAACTTCGCCTGGGCATTTGTAGTTGTTCACTCATTTTATTGAAATTTAAATTAATTGATTTAGCTTAATTATAAACGTGTGAAATATGATTTTCAATCTGCTTTCTTTTTTCTAAACAAAAGCCGCCAAAAACATTTTACTATAACATAAATTTCTTCCGAAATTTTGGCGATACAAGATAGAAAAATATAAAGTTGTAAAAAAGTAAATTTTTTAATTACAAAGAATAAAGGGAAAAATTAGAATCAGTAAAATCTAATTAGGAATTGGATGCGGACAAAAAGTAATACGTGCCTCTATTCGGAAAAAAGAATGAAAGCAGTATTTATGCAATCCTTTTTACAAAGAGTATTTTCTTAAAAATAAAAGGAAAGATAACGCGTAGCGGAATTACTTTTTATTTTCAGCATATACATAATATTAACTTTCCTAAGAATTTCTTGCAAGGCAATAAATCTAAGTAAGATAATAGTGGGGAGTGGCAAGTTGTATATATTGTTACCGGAAATTAGCTAACCAGATAATCCGGATTTTTCCGTTTTTCTTCTACGTATTTCTTAAAATTGTCCAATATTGCCTGCCAGCCATTGCGCTGCAGGTCAATCGGGTTTATATTTTCTGTTTCAAAAGTTTCTGTTACTTCCGTTTGGTTATCTGATTCAGTAAAAATTACTTTTACTTTTCTTCTATCAACAAGTGTATATTCTATTTTTCTATGAAGGATTACGTTGTCATATTTTCCTTCAAAATCAAATCCGGTGCTACCGTCTTTGGCTTCCATCCGGTAATTAAAAGAACCTCCCACGCAAACTTTATTGTTGGCACGGGGTGTATGCCAATCATCACTGGCATTGTTCCACTTTATTATGTCTTCTGGCGTTGTCCAGTATTTCCAAACCATACTTGCCGGAGCGCTAACTGTTACTTTTACCGTTATTGTTGTATTATTTTCCTGTTCTGCCATTTTTTTACTTTTAAGGGATAATTCTATCTACAACAACCAATAAATGTCCATCTTGTTGAGATAAGTGGCCGATTTATGCCACTATTTGAAGAAAAACCAGATGATTTCTTACTTCAACAAAAGTTGCTGTCTTGAAGGAGTAAGAAAATATTTATAATGTTCTATTGGAGCTGTTTGTTGATTCCCATTCCAATGTAAGAAGAGGCCGTAGTCCCTAAAGCATATCTTTTGTGAACGAACAACTAAGTGTAATGTATAATATAATTAGTGGTTGGTTTTTTATTAAGGGAATACAGTCTCCTTTTGTATTAATTTTTTGAATCTATCTTTACTGGCTTATTTTTACATTCATAGCCATTGGGCCACGTTGTCCCTGGCCAATTTCATAGGTAACAAGGTTGCCTTCTTTTATCGGGTCGATTACGTTGTTTATATGAACAAAAACATCTTGTTTCGTTTGTAAATCTTTAATAAAACCATACCCTTTTGACTCATTGAAAAATGAAACAACTCCTTTTTTTATGGGATCTTCCTCAACGCTTCCGCCTTTGGGAACGCTTACTTCAATTTCTTCAAGTTTTACTTCCCTTTTACTTTCCGGATCTGGAGGTGTATCCGTAATCATTCCATTCTCGTCAACGTAGGCAATCATATCATCAAGACCCGATTTGCCTTCATTTTCTCTTTTTGCCTGTCTTTTTGCCGCTTTTTCTTTGCGTTTTTTTTCTTTTTTGTTTCTTACTTCCTTTTTGTTAAATGATTCTTGTGATCTTCCCATCTATTTATATATTATAATAATAACTACAGTGCAGTTTAATAACTTTTTTTCGTAAATAAAAATAAGATTTAAAAATGAGCTTCAGAAATCAAACCTGAGGGGTAATTTGCAAAGCAAAAGTTTTTAAATCCAAGGTAGAATACAAAAGTAAATAATTATTTGAAGTAGAGAGAAACAATTACTGTTAGCTTTTGATACATGTTATGATTTTACTGTCTTTTCAATATAAGTTCGTAATTAGTTCTTCTTTTATATTCTCACTTTTGACCTTTTTTATTATTGATTCTTAATTTGATTGTGGAGTCCTAATATGGGAGAGGATGTTTTCATTATTTATTAAATTCGGATTATAGAATATTTTATTCATTTATTCGGCACGAGGTAATGTTTATTTAATATTATGTATGATTGCGTTGTTTAGTATTTGGTATTAATCAATTTGTAATAAAAATGTTATTTTATCTGGAATATAGTCGTTTTTTTAACGGATTTAATTGTCTTTTTTTACATGTAGTTGATTGCAAATCTATGAATTACCTGCTTGTTGTTTGTAGTGAAGTATTGTATTCTTTCCATCCTTAATTTCTGAAATATTGCATTTATTTTTTATCGTGACTTTCTGTATGTCTACAAAATGTCCATGGTGTTACTCTGGTTTTGAGGCATTTTATTTTTGCCGGAAACTAAGCTGTTTGTATTTTTGGTGCACTTATGTTTAACTATGGACGTGCTCAATTACCTCACATTTTAGGAAAAAGAATAGTGTAGCTGAGAAAAGCGGAGCTATGCAATTTGTTGAAAATTAGTGTAATTATATATTGTTTATAATTAATTACTTATGAATTTTGTTTTTGAATTCGTTGTGAATTTTTTGTTTATACAAAATATATATTATAATAATTTTATGTGTGAAAAAAGTGAGCGTATAATATCTCCTGAAATGTATTCATTATTTGTACCGTGATTATACTTGAAAAGTGTTAATTTTATAGGTAATAATATGTTAGATTTCATTGTTTCTTCAAAGACCCGTAACAATATTTTAATTAAGTTTTTTCTGTTTGAAGGTGTAGAAAGTTATCTGCGCAAAATGGAAAAAGAGTTTGATGAATCTTCAAATGCTATTCGGAGAGAGCTAAACCGGTTTACAGATGCAGGGCTTCTTATTACAGAAAGTAAAGGGAAAAAGAGATTTTACAAGGCAAATACAGAGCATCCATTCTATTTTCCTCTAAAATCTTTTATTCGCAAAACAATAGGGATAGATCAAATAGTAACACACATTACAGAGAAAATAAAAAATTTGGAATTAGCGTATATTACAGGATGCATTGCAAAGGGGAAAGAGCCAGATAATGTAGAGTTGGTGCTTGTTGGTCAGAATTTAGATGATTCGTCAATCAGCAGTTCGGTGAGAAAGGTGGAAATTTTAATTGCCAAGAAAATAAACTACATCAGTTTTACACGGGAGCAGATGAAATATTTCTCAAAGGAAAAATGCAAACTTCTTATTTGGGAAAAGGATTCGAAAATAGAGTTGTAGTTAGTTTGTTGATTATGCTTTACAGGATATTCGGCACGAGAAACAATTTGTTTAATCCGCATTTTATTTATTCTTTTATTGCTGTTATGGTAGCAGAACAGTCAAATAACATTCACACAACGTTCGACAAAATTAAAGATCGTCGGGCAAAAGAAATTTATTTGAAACAGCGGGCCAAGGTTATTTGGTTTACCGGGCTTTCCGGTTCTGGTAAAACAACGCTGGCAAGTCTTCTTGAAAAACAATTATTTGAGTTAAACTATTTTTGCCAGATACTGGATGGAGATAACGTACGTTCAGGTATTAATAAGAACCTGAAGTTTACAGAGAAAGACCGGTTGGAAAATATCCGCCGGATTGCCGAAGTTGCTAAACTTTTTATGAATTGCGGTATCATTTTAATTTGTTCCTTTATCAGCCCAACAAACGAGATTCGGCAAATGGCCAAAGAAATTATAGGCGAAGACGATTTTCTGGAAATATTTGTAAATACTCCTCTGGAAGTATGTGAAACACGCGACCCGAAAGGCTTGTATAAAAAGGCCAGGGCAGGGGAGATTAAGAATTTTACTGGTATCACTTCTCCCTTTGAAATTCCCGAGAATCCTTTTGTTGAAGTAGATAATACCAAGCCTAATATTGATGAAACTGTTAAGGAAATGCTTCGGAGAATTATTCCTGAAGTGCGCTGGGAGTCGGCATAAATATTAGTAAGACTTAGTAGAAAATATATAGTCGTAATCTTGTTTTTGTGAATCAATAGTAATTGTGATTCATTCCTAACTTTTGTATATCGCAATGTCTACATAACTATTTGGAAAGTCGATATAAACAACACTCATCAGACTTCTTTTATTGGGCAACAGTCATTGTATTTTTTGCCTTTATTTTGAAAGGACAGTATTTTTTTAATTGTATAAAATTATGGATTTGAAAGTATACGCAGGGGAACAAACTTGGCTGTATTAGTTTATACACATATATGGAAAAATAAACAAAACTTATAAGAGTTACCGAGAAATGAAAAGTATTGCAATCATGCCACTCCGGGCAGGATCGAAAGGAATTCCCGGGAAAAATAAAAAAAAGCTTTTTGGACGGCCTTTGTATCAATGGGTTTTAGGAGAAGCTATTTTTTCTGATTTAGATGAAGTTTATGTCTTTACAGATGATGAAGATATTATAAGTCAAATTGAACAGGAATATTTTTGGACACAGAAGGTGAAAACGATGCAAAGGAGTGTGCAGAGCGCCAGTGATACAGCAAGCACAGAAATGGCGATGTTCGAATTTGCAGAAAGAATCAATTATGAGTTTGATATCATTTGTTTATTACAGGCAACATCTCCTTTAACAAGTCATACGGACATTAATGCGACATTAAAGAAAGTAGTGAATGAAAAATATGACTCGGCATTAACCGTTGTTGAAACGAAACGTTTTACGTGGTCTCATGAAGGGAAGAGCCTGAATTATGATTTTCTTACTCGTCCTCGTCGTCAGGATTTTAATGGAATGCTGATAGAAAATGGAGCAGTCTATGCGGCTATTAAAGAAATATTTATAGAAAATAGAAACAGACTAGGGGGGAAAATTGGCATTGTTTCAATGCCAGAAGATACCCTTACCGAAATAGATGAATTATCGGACTGGCTTATTATAGAAAAGTTGATTCAAAATAGACTTCAAAATTTGAAAAAGATACCTCAGCCCATCAAGGCAATGGTTTTTGATGTGGATGGTGTTTTTACCAATGGTACCGTTGCTGTCTCTCCCGAAGCCGAGTTGTTCAAACAGTTTTCGGTACGAGACGGTATGGGCTTTGAAATGCTTCGTGAAGCTGGAATTATACCCATTGTTATGACCTCTGAAAATAGTTCTATTGTATCAACCCGAATGAAAAAGTTAAAAATTAAAGAGTTGTACCTAGGTGTGAAAGATAAATTTACCCGTTTAAATTACGTTTTATCAAAATTAGGAATACAGCGGAATGAGGTTGCTTATGTAGGGGACGACATAAACGATATGGCAAATATTGCAGCTGTTGCCTGGGGAATGGCTCCTTCAAATGCGATTGATAGTATCAAATTAATAGCTGATATAACTTTAACGAAGCCAGGGGGAAATCTGGCAATACGAGAGGCGATAGATTTAATTCACAAATACAATCAAAAATTTTAAAAATGAAACCGGCAAAAGTAATAGCAGAAATTGGATGTAACCACAAAGGAGAAATGGAGATTGCAAAAGAGCTTATTAAGATTGCTAAGATTTTTTGTAATGCCGATGTTGTTAAATTCCAAAAAAGAAATAACAAGGAATTATTAACAGAGGAACAATATAATACACCGCACCCTAATCCTGCCAATTCATATGGGGAAACCTATGGCGCACATCGTGAATATCTTGAATTTACGGCAGAACAACATGCAGAGTTAATGGAATATTGCAGTGAAATGGATATTGTATATTCAACCTCTGTATGGGATTTAACCTCTGCCAAAGAAATTGCTGTATTAAATCCCGAATTGATTAAAATTCCATCTGCCTGTAATAATAACTACGAAATGTTGGGGTGGTTATGCGAGAATTACAATGGTGAAATACATGCATCTACAGGAATGACAACCAAAGAGGAAATTGAAGAACTAGTTTCCTTTTTCGAAAGTAAAGGACGTAATAAAGACCTTGTACTTTATAATTGCACATCCGGCTATCCTGTTCCTTTCGAAGATGTTTGCCTTTTGGAAATTACACGCTTAAAAGAAAACTATGCACACCGGGTTAAAGAAATAGGTTTTTCGGGGCATCACCTCGGAATTGCAATCGATATTGCAGCCTATACATTGGGAGCAACCTGGATCGAACGCCACTATACATTAGACCGAACTTGGAAAGGAACGGATCATGCAGCATCGTTGGAACCGGCAGGTATTAGGAAGTTAGTACGTGATTTAAGGGCTACTGAAAAAGCCTTAAGTTTTAAGGGGAAAGATATTTTAGATATTGAAGATGTGCAAAGAGGAAAATTGAAATATAAAAAATAGTTTTCCATTATTAATTAAAAATAAATTTTGGACAAAACATCAACAGAGAATAATAAAAGGATAGCTAAAAATACCCTGATGCTTTATGTTAGGATGATTGTTCGAATTGGGGTCTCATTATATACGGTTCGGATTGTATTAGATACTCTGGGAAGCGTTGATTATGGTTTGTTTAATGTAATTGCAGGAATCGTGACGATGTTTTCCTTTCTTAGTAATACTATGGCATCAGCTTCTCAGCGTTACTTGACTTTTGAATTAGGAAGGAATAGGTACGACAAGCTCAAAAAAACCTTCAGTATGACCATGAATATTTACATCATGATCGCTGTACTAATCTTACTGCTTGCTGAAACTGTTGGATTATGGTTCCTTAATACTCAATTGACTATCCCGCTCGAAAGAATGGAAGCAGCTCGTTGGATTTATCACTTCTCTATACTATCCTTTATGATGACAATATTTACAATTCCATACAATGCTGCAATTATTGCACATGAGGAAATGAACATCTATGCATGGGTCAGTATTGTTGAGGTAATTTTAAAATTATTAATCGTCTATTTATTAACTATTTTTTCTTTCGATAAACTAAAGCTATACGGTGTCCTGACATTTTCTGTAACAACATTAGTTACATTTATATACCGAGCATATGCAATTCGAAAGTTTAACGAATGTAAATTCAATCTTTATTGGAACAAGAAGCTTTTTAAAGAATTAGCTTCATATTCAGGATGGAGCCTGTTCGGTTCTATGGCGGGAACTCTAAAAAATCAAGGCGTCAACATCTTACTTAATATATTTTTTGGGCCAATTGTAAATGCTGCTAGAGGCATTGCCTTTCAAATTGGTAATATATTAAATCAATTTTCTTCAAATTTCATATTAGCAAGCAATCCTCAAATTATAAAATACCATGCGACTGGAAACAAAAATGAAATGTTCAAGTTGATAAATAGTAGCTCAAAATTCTCGTATATTCTGTTATTTCTAATTTCATTTCCGTTGCTAACAGAAACAAATACAATTTTATCTATCTGGCTTAAAGATGTTCCCCAGTATACAGTTATCTTTACAAGATTAATATTGATCTCAGTATTAATTGAATCTCTATCATTACCTTTGATTACTGCAATACAAGCAACAGGGAAAATAAGAAAGTTTCAAATTCTTGTGGGCGGGACACAGTTGCTAAACTTACCTCTATCATACTTATTCTTGTTGTTAGGCCATCCTCCTGAAACAACAATGATAATAACAATAATCTTAGCGATAGTTAGTTTATTTATTAGATTAATAATTATAAAAGAAAGACTCCAGTTTGATATTAGTAACTATTTTTTAGAAGTTATTATTCCTGTTATCAAGTTTTCAGTTCTTTCTTCTGTTTTTCCTACTCTTATTCTATTTTTTGTTCCACACTCGACATTTCGTTTAATAACAATGATTACTGTTGGGTTAACAATTACAATAAATATTATATTCTATATAGGTTTTACTAAATCAGAAAAAGAAATCATAAAAAGTTATATAGAAAAAAAGATAACGAAATTCAAATATGAAAAATAAAGTACTATTTATTGGAGATTTGAGAGATGCAGGTAATTATGGTGCAATAGCAACATCCGAAGCCTTAATTGAATTAATCAATAAAAGCAGAACTCTTCATCTCAATGATATTATAACTTATAAAAGTTTATATTCACCAACTCCTCTTAATGGTCAACGCAAAGAAAAAATATTAGTGAAATTTTTCAGGCAGAAAATTAAATCTATTGTTTCTAAAGTAAGTCCAACGTTTGTCAAAGACTTTTTAAAACTAGTATTTAAACAGAAACCACCGGTTGGAAAAGATTTTATACCATATAAATTTTCACAATATGATGAATACGCAAAAAAAGCGATAAATGGAGAAATACTTCAATATGAAGTTGAGCTAATAAAAAGAAATGAAATAATAATAATTAATGGAGAAGGAAATATTGTAAATGGCACTGATGAATTTGGTATGTATCGATGTGGTGCACGCTATATTTTATTTATTGCCTACCTTTCAAAGGTATATCTCAAGAAAAACACTTGTATTATAAACCACACTGTTGATCCACAAAACAATGATGCTATTGAAATGATCAAAAATACTTACCCATTATTAGACTGGATATCGGTAAGAGAAACATTATCTAAAAACTACTTGATAGATTTGAAGATTAAATGTAATCTACATTTTCATGCTGATGCCTTGTTTTCATATCAAATTAAAAATGAATTAGAAAATCGAGATATTGAAAATTTAATAGATTTCTCAAAACCGTATATTTGTATTGGTGATTCTTCTGCTATTAGAGGGCAAATGAGTAAAGTTAAATGGAATGTAAATATAACTTTTGAGAATTTAATAAAGGAGATTAAACAGTTGTGCCATCAAATAGTTTTTATTGATGGGTATTCCGGTAAACATAAGGAGATAAATAAGGTTCTAAAGCAAACCAAAAGCATACAATTAAATTTACAAAATTGTTCCTATCACGATTTGGCAATAGTTTTAGGTAAGTCACAACTTTTCATATCTGGTCGGTGGCATGCTTCAATATTAGCATGCCTAAGCTCAACACCATTCATTTTATGGGGGGCAGATAGTTTAAAGACTAAGGCCTTAAACAAGCTATATGATGATTTCTCTGCTTTCTTTGATATACCAACTCTTCCTATACATATAACCGAAATAGCTGCAGAGTCCCGTAGAATCATCAAAGACAATGTCAAAATTAAGCAACTGATGGATGAAAAGTTAAAGCAACTAATTAACAGTAGTAATTCAATGATTTCTGATTTTGAGAATAATTTTAACAATTATAAATCATAAAAAAATAGAAAACGAATTCTAATCTGTAACTAATAAGTCTTAAATTGATTAAAAACTATATCACAATGTCACCCTATACGCCTAAAGTTATTAAAAATGTTGTAAACCAAAATATGTGTGTTGGTTGTGGAGCATGCACTAGTGCGTGTAACAGCAATGCCATTGAAATGAATTGGAACTCTGAAGGTTTTTTAATACCTAAAGAAATTAATATATGTAATGGAGAGGGGGCTTGTATTAAGGTATGTCCATTTAATCCAACCCCTTCTGATATTTGTAAGGATGAAGATGTGATAGCCAAGAAATATTTAACCAATCAAAACTTTAATGATCGTTTTGGATATTATAAAAATATTTATGCGGGTTATTCTCACAAATATAGAAAGGACTCTTCATCTGGAGGGATTGCAACATATACATTAGTTACACTTCTTGAAAAAAAAATTGTAGATTATGTAATATGCGTTACAAATGTCTCTAGAGATAATGAACATTTCTCATATGAGATATTTAATAGTGTCTCTAAAATTGAAGATAGTGCTAAGACAAAATATTACCCCGTGACCTATGGTAAGTTGCTCGAAAAAATTGAGTCGATGGAGGGTAAATTTGCGATAACAGGAATTCCGTGTTTTATAAAAGCAATTAGACTCTCGCAAATAAATAATGAAATCTTAAACGATAAAATTACATTTACTATTGGAATAATTTGTGGAGGACTAAAAAGTAGGTTTTATACAGAATATATGGTAAGCAAATCTGGCGGCACTCCCCTTGATTACCAAAATGTAGAATACAGAATTAAGGACATAAAAGGAAAAGCAAGAGATTATTCTTTTCAATGTGATAGTAAAAATAGAAGACTTGCAAAACTTAGTAGATGGGATGTAATAGACATGTGGGGAACAGGATTATTTAAAGCTAAAGCTTGCGATTTTTGTGATGATACTTCTGCAGAGCTTGCAGATTTATCTTTAGGCGATGCTTGGATGGAACCCTATCTAAGAGATGGAAAAGGCCATAACGTTGTTATCTCGAGAAGTGAATTAGCTGACTCAATTTTAAGTGAAGGTGCCCAATTTGCAAAAGTCAAAATCGATGAAATAGAGGTTAATGATTTCTTAAAATCACAATCCAGTAGTTTCATTCATAGACAGGATGCTCTTCCTTTTAGGATGAAATTCTTCAAACATAAGATTTTAAAAAGGGAAAGAAAAAGTAAGATTAACACATCCTCAAAATTAGTCCAAGTTTTTAGAATGATAGTTCGAAAAAAGAGTATTTCGATATGGAAAAAATATCCAAACAGTGTAATTTTTGACAAAAGACTTAAAAAATATTTAATCCCATTAACCCTCGCCACAAGGCTTGTTCATTATCAAAGAAGATTAAGTCGAAACAAGTCAAACTGATAATAATGTATGAACATTTTTTGACCAAGAACCTTATCATCTGAAATCAACTTCTTATATTAACGCCTCATAGATAGTTATGTCTTTTTCGCAATTCATACAGAAAAATAATTCATTACTTGGATTCCAAGGTATTGATCTGAATAAAGTCTTTTTTCTTTTAAAAGAAAGAGAAAGATTAAATCTTCTCTCGTATCATGACAATACTATTAGATCTTTAATTTCCATTCTTGTAAAAGTCTTTTTTTATAAATACAAGTTGGTAATTCCTGCAGCTCAGAATTCACAAACTAAAGTTCTATTTTTTTATGACTACGAATACAATTATAAAAGAAAAGACTATGAATTGATTTTTAATAATGTGGCAGACACTATCAAAGACAATAAAGATATTATTTACTATGAACGTACAGAGAGCTATTGTTTTTCCTTTTTAACAACTCTTAAATTATTGCTTTTAGTCCCGACTTGGTTCTTGAAATTACGAGGAATTTCTGGAAGTATTAAAATTAAGAATTTCTACATCATTAGACTGATAGAATTATATAGATTTAAAAACCAGATACTAAAAATAAAACTAAATAATTATACATTAATTACTGTCTTTTTTGATTTATCTTATAATTGCAACTTATTGGTTCAGTTAGCTCAAAACCAAATGATCAAAACAGCAACATTACAACATGGTATTATGTTATCACAAAGGAATTTAGGCATTCTGGATTTTGCAGCTCCTGAATTTAGAGGTGGTATATCTGATTATTTTTTACTCTGGAATCAATTCACTTATAATGAAGCAATAAAACAAGGTATTTACAAAGAAAGACTACGTATTTTAGGTATTAACAGATGTATAAACGTTAATAAGCCAAAGCATCACCACAACCATGTTTTCGGAGTAATATTGGATGGAATTCACACAGATAGGAATAATAGGTTCTTAATACAATCAGCAAAAAAACTCGCACAAATAAATGGTTATAATTATTACATAAAAATACATCCTAATTCGGACAGTAAATTATACAATAAATTTATTTTAGACAGTCAATGTCTTGGAATATTTAATCCATCATTTTCTTTTCATGAATATTTAAACTTTGTAGAATTCTCTATTGTTGGGAATTCTACTGCACTTTTTGAGATGACTTATTTAGGTCATAAATTTTATCGATATAGCTCAAATATTGATACGGATAAATTTAGAGATGCAGCAATCCCTTCATTTTCCAATATGAATGAATTAATTTGCCTATATGAGGAAAAAGAATCAAAAGACATTTTTAAAAATGTATGTACAATAGAAAACATTGAAGCGGAGTACTCTCTTTTTTTTAATTCTTTTCTTACAGACTAAAAATGCTAATATTCCTATACATCATAATACCAGTGCTATTATTAAACTGGCATTATAACAAAAAGAAAGTAAAAGATGTAGGTTATGTTTATCTATTGATTTTATTAGTTATGTGTATCGCAGCAACTCTTTACTATAATCATCCACAATACAAGCTTTCAACCCATGCAGGAGTGGTTAGCTTTCTTCCGATAATATATTGGTTTGGATTACTCTATATTTGGATAAATCCTTTTCTACATTTCAAATTCAAAAATTTTGAAATGAAAAAAGTTAATGTAAACCTGTTAGAATATGTATCATATTTTTTCATCTTGATTTCTATCATTACATCCATTCTATATCTACCACATATAAGAACCTCTTTTGATGCTGTTTCGTTTATTGAAAATAAAGAACTTGCTCAATATGGAAATTTTAAGGTATCAAATAACAGAATTCTTGAATCTATTTCAAACATTCATTCAAACTTTCGAACAATTATAACATTTATATTTTTCTATACTCTATCTTTTATTCCCAGGCGAAAGGGTCTAAAAATCGCGTTGGGACTATCTTCTGTTATTCCAATAATTCTTATTTCTTTAGCAAAATCTATTAGACTTGATATCGTTTATATGGCATTTTATTTCTTAATTAATTTTGCCATTTTTCGACCTTTTCTTACAAATCGCGTGCGCAAATTATTAAACAGAATAAGCATAATTATTGGAAGCATAGTTCTTTTTGTTGTAATATCATTTTCGTTAATCCGTTTTGTTTCTGATAACGGTTTTCATTTAGATCCTTCTTTTTACATACTTAGTTATATGGGTGAAAGCATTTTAAACTTTAATACATTGATGTTTAACAATTTAAATACTACTACTGATGGCAATGCAAATTTCCCTTATTTGTTAAAATTAGTAGGACTGGAGTATTCCGAAACAGGTCAAGATTTCAAAGAAAAATACCTACATCTATTGGACTATTCAACTTGGTTCTTTTATTCTTTCATCGGAGCTTTTCTGAGAGATCTAGGGTATGTAGGCAACTACATATTTGGTGTAGTTATTATGGTTTCAGCTAAGGTTACGATTTTTAAGCCAAAGAAAGCGCTATCTTTTGTTACATTATACCTTATTACGCTTTACATTGATTTTTGTATGTGTGGTCTTTTCTTTAATAAATATTCAGGTTTTCATGGTAATGTCAACCTGCGTAACTTACTGATTTTATCCATTCTATTAAGACTCTTTTTTTCATTGAAAAAAAAATAACATGAATAAAATTCGACCAATTGCTATTTATTTACCTCAATTTCATCCAATTAAAGAAAATGATGAAGTTTGGGGAAAGGGATTTACAGAATGGACAAACGTTGCCAAAGCGAAACCCCGATTTTGGGGACATTACCAACCACGACTGCCGGCAGATCTTGGCTATTATGATTTACGCTTAAATGAAGTAAGAGAAGAACAGGCTAGATTGGCAAAAGAACATTGTATCGAGGGTTTTTGCTATTATCATTATTGGTTCAACGGTAAAAGATTGTTGGAACGTCCATTCGAAGAAATTTATGCTTCAGGTAAACCAGACTTAAATTTCATGCTCTGCTGGGCCAATGAAAATTGGACTCAAAGATGGGATGGAAAAGATAATGATATTATTGCAAAGCAAGATTATTCCATTGAAGACGACATTAATCACATTAGATGTTTAATTAAATATTTTAAAGATCCAAGATATATTCGGATAGACAATAAACCAGTTTTCGCAATATATAAATCCCACCTATTTCCAGATATGAAAAAAACAATTGATATTTGGAGAACTGAAGCACGAAAGGAAGGCATAGAACTTTATCTATGCCGAATGGAACATGCTAATAAACAAGGCGAAAAATATTTAAAAGTTGGTTTTGATTCTGCAATTGAATTTCAACCTTATTTTAAAGTTGGATTTAAAAGTGCCATATTAAACAGATTAAACACGATAACAGAAATAATTGTAGGCAAAAAAAAATTCCCGATCGTAGGGAATTACGGTCGTTATGTTAACAGTATGTGTAAGAGGCCTCTCCCTAATTATAAAAGATTTCCTTGTGTAACCCCCATGTGGGACAATTCAGCTCGGCGCGTAGGTAAATCTTTTTTTGCATTTCATGGCTCAACACCTTATTTATATAAAAAATGGATAGTAAATTATTTGAAAAAATTTACACCTTATAGTAAAGAAGAAAATCTATTTTTCATTAACGCATGGAACGAGTGGGCCGAAGGAAATTATTTAGAACCCGATCAAAAATGGGGTAAGGCATACCTTGAAGCAACAAAAGAAGCTTTTAACAATAAGCAAAAAAATGAAAAGTAATATCGATGTTTCTATTGTAATTGTGTCCATGAACAATTATACACAGCTTAAAGATTGTCTCGACTCAATTTATTCCTATACACAAATAAAGTATGAAGTCATTGTTGTTGCATATCTTTTTTCAAATGAAAACTTAAAGAAGTTAAAAAACAGTTATAAATGGATCACTATTGTTGAATCAAATGAAATACGTGGATTCTCTGCAAATAATAATCTCGGATTAAAGGAAGCCTCTGGAAGATATTGTTTTGTTCTAAATGATGACACATATTTTAAAACCAATGTTGTTGACAGGTTATTTGAAACTATTCAGAATTTAACAGATGCTGTAATTGTTAGTCCTAAAATAATTTTACCCAATGGTCTTACACAGTATTCAGGTATTCCTCCTATTGGGTGGATTGACTGGATAATGATTTTATTTAAGTTAAAAAAGGAACGAAAAGAGCGAGTTCCAAAATATATTAAAGAAGTGGGGATATTTCAAACTTATAATATTTTAGGAGCTGCATTTCTTATTGAAACTGAAATCTTTAAGAACGTTGGTTTTTTTGATGAAGCTTATTTCTTTGGACCAGAAGATAAAGCTTTGTCAACATTACTAAATAGAAAAGGATACAAATGTTATGTTGATGCAAATATTGAAATTACTCATATAGGTGGCGCAACAGGCGGTGCAACATCAAAAACAGTTGAAGCAACAAGACCGGCAGAACGAATTGGTTCAATATTATTTTATTCTGATGGAAGTAAATTTAAAAAATTCATTCTATCTCTATTCGTTTTTTTTAACAGTATTCTCCTGTCCATATATTGGAGAATTAAACGCATGAAAGGAGAACAAAGTGCAAGATATTCCATGAAGGCTAATTTAAATACTTGCATTTCTATATTCTCCACTAGTTCTACTACAGAAATCTTTAAAAAATATTACCAAAATTTATGAATCCTCTTGTTTCAATTATTGTTCCATGTTATAACGTAGAACTATATCTTAAAGATTGTGTTGAAAGTATTTTGGCGCAAACATATTCCAATTGGGAACTTATTTTGGTTAATGATGGTTCATCAGATAAAACACCTCAACTATGCGACCAATACGTTGCGAACGATCAACGAATAAAAGTTTTGCATAAAGCCAATGGCGGATTAGTATCAGCACGTAATGCCGGGTATGAGACAACAACTGGCGAATGGATTATGTATTTAGATGGTGATGACTGGATTGAGACAAATACCTGTGAAGAAATAGTAAAGCAAATTGAAAGACACAGTCCTGAAATTATTTTTTGGAAAACTTTACAAAATTTAAATGGCAAAACAATTACAGGAAAAGCTGAGTGGAAATGTAGTGAGTCGAAAAGGGTTTATTTTGGTTCAGAGTGTCAAGACCTTGCATATAATACTTTAATATATAATTCAGGTATTTCAACTGCTTTTTCAAAACTGTTGAAAAGGGATTTTATTGAAAAATATCAGTTATGGCATAATCCCAAATTACGACAAGGAGCTGAAGGGATTGAGTTTTCTTTACGGGTTTTTAATTCTGCACAAAAGGCTTTATTTATTAATCAATATTTTACAAATTATCGATACAATGAGAATTCGATTTCAAAAAGAATTGATGAGAAGAATACAATCTATATTGTAGATTGTTTTAATGAAATTGAGAGTTACATCCAGAAAGAAGGTAAAGAAGAATACTTTTTACCTGTATTCTATCAGCGGATTTTATATGTAATAATTGCAATTGCAATGAGTACTTATTTTCACCCCAAAAACAAAGAAAGTTTGTTTGTAAGATTAAAAAAATTTAATAAAGTAATTTACGATACTCCTATTTTTAAAGATGCAATTAAAAATGGGGATGTTTCAATATTAGACAAGTATAGAAAAATGACAATATATCTAATTAAGCTTAGATGTTACTTTATACTACCAATTATATCTAGAACTAAACAATACTTAATAAAAAGAGGAGTGTTTAACTACTAACAAACAACTAAATGACTAAAAAAGTAGCCATTATATCTTGTTATTTCCAGAAAAATTATGGAAGTCAACTTCAAGCTTATGCCACTCAGAAAATATTAGACGATCTTGGCATAGAAAACGAAACGATATGTATTGATGATTAAAAAAAGAAATTGGCCAGGCCAAATACCGCTATTTTTTATCGAAGGCAACCGATCTTAATACTATTAAGGATAAAATGAGTACCGTAAAGCTTCTTATCCAATTGAAGTTGAACAATTCATTTGCTCAAAATATTTCAATTCGAGACAGAATGTTTTCCGCATTTGCAAAGAAGATGTTTCGGTTGTCAGATTGCTATTCTTCTAAAGCAGAACTAAGTGAAAATTGTAGAAAATATGCGGCAGTGATCAGCTGTGGTTGCCATCAAACATCGAGGCCGATTATTATACTTTAAATTTTGTTCCAAAAGACACCGAAGATCGCTTTTGCTACTAGTTTTGGGATATCGAAATTGCCAGAGAAACAAGCAAAAAAAGCAAGTTCCTTTTTAAAACGAATTGAATATTTGTCAACAAGGAAATTTCAGGACAGAAAATCATCAAAGATCTTACTGAAAGGGATGTTCCTGTTGTTTGTGATCCAACGCTTTTATTCACATCTGAAGAATGGCTTTCCATACAAAACCCGAAACCCATTATAAAAGGAAAATATATATTCTGTTATTTTCTGGGGAATAATCCCAATCAAAGAAATTTTGCCAAACGTTTAAAAGAAAAGACAGGGTGTAAGATTGTTCAATTAAACATTTAGATGAGTATATAAAATCAGACGAGAATTTTCCGGATTATGCTCCCTATGATATTGGTCCAAGTGAATATTTAAATTTAATTCGAAATGCCGAATATATTTTAGCAGACTCTTTTCATGGAACTGTTTTTTCAATTTTGCATAAAAAAACTTTTTAATTGATTCACTAAAATCTTCTGGGATACAATTATAATTCCAATTTGCAATAAAACTGTTTGAAGGCATGCTAGTTTTATTTATGGTTATAACATTTTATCATGCAGACAAATGATAAATCTTTTGTGCTAGCGATACCTGTGGCTTTTTTATCATGAGAAATTGTTCTGATTTTATGGTGTGAGCCTTTTTCTTTTTATTTACAGCGTCAGGCGACATTGTATTTTGTTAGAAACAAGAGAATGATTCTACAGATTGTTATTATTGAATAGGTTTAGTACGTTTTTTTAAAGTGGAAATATAATATATAAACAAATAATGAGCATAAAAAAAATTGTAGAAGGTGGATACTGCATTGGTTGTGGTTTATGCAGCGATCTTCTGGAACAAAATACTGCAATAAAGTTTGATAAATTTGGGCAATATCAACTCACGCCTCTCAATTCACAATTTCTTAATGATTCTGATGAGTCTAATGCACTTAATGTCTGTCCTTTTTCAAGCAAGGGACCTAATGAAGATCAGATTGGAAGAATTTATTATGAAGACTCTAGATATGACAGTAGAATAGGTTATTATGAGGATTTATATGTATCACATGTAAAGAATAAAGAACAACGCAAAAAATCTAGCTCTGGAGGTATAATTACATTTGTTGCCAAGCAAATGTTAATCGATAAACAAATTGACTATGTTGTACATGTAAAGAAAGATCTTTCAAAAGAATCTAAGGCCTTATTTACCTATGGTATTTCTTCAACGATTGAAGAATTAGAGAACAATACAAAATCGCGGTATTACCCGGTAGAGATGTCCAGAGTAATAAAAGCTATTAAGGAAAAACCAGGAAAATATCTAGTAATAGGACTACCTTGTTTTTTGAAAGGAGTAAGACGACTGGCTGCTGTTGATCCCGTTATAAATGAACGAGTAGCATTTACGATTGGACTAATCTGTGGACACCTAAAAAGTAAAAGTTTTGCCGAACTTTTTGGGTTTCAATGTGGAATTGATCCTGATAAAATTGAAAATATTGATTTTAGGGTAAAGAATGAAACTGGAAAAGCTATAATGTATTCAGTTTTAGTGGAAGGAAACGGGAAAAGTATAAAAAGAAGGTGGAAGGAGTTTTACGGTGCACATTGGGGACACAATTTTTTCAGATATGCAGCATGCGACTACTGTGACGATGTATTTGCAGAGACTGCCGATATGACGGTAGGCGATGCTTGGCTTGATGAGTATGTAGATGACTCTTTGGGAAATAGTGTGGTCGTAATACGAAATAAAAAGATTTCTAAACTTTTTAAGCTTGCTAGAGAAAAAGACCTACTTTATATTGATCAGATAAACGCCGACAAAGCGGCAAAATCACAGGCTGGAGGCATTAGAGATAGAAGAGCAGGTTTAGCCTATAGATTGTATTTAAAAAATATCAAAGGGAAATGGACTCCTCAGAAACGTGTTGAACCATCAAAAAAGAATATAAAGTTTTTTAGAAGACTAATTCTAAAAAACCGAATGGTTTTAAGAACCCGAAGTCATAAATTTTGGCTTAGAGCCAAGGAAAAAAATGATTTTGCCCTATTTAAAAGAAAAATGACATTTTATATCTACAAGAATAGTCTTCTTTACATCCTATCAAATAACTATACAGATGTAGTTAGATCTGTAAAAAGATTTTTAGTAAAATAAACGATAATCATTTTAGCAAAGACAACCTTCATTAAATATAAATGCAAATTAACGATACCAATAAGAGTAAAAAAGTCGCAATTATTTCTTGCTATTTTCAACATAATTTTGGAAGTCAGCTTCAAGCATATGCAACTCAAAAAATTTTGGATGATTGGGGAATTGAAAATGAAACAATTCGTATAGACGGAATTTTGCCTGAAATAAAAAAGGCAAAATACAAGTATTTTCGAAGTAAAATGTTCCATCTAGCAACCATTAAGGATAAAAGCGGTCATTTAAAAAGAATTATTCAGTTGAAATTGAATAAGGATTTTTCAAAAGACATTGATGTTAGAGCAAAAAGGTTTGAAGGATTCGCGAAGAGCATGTTCAGACTATCGAAAAATTATAATTCCAAATTGAATCTTGGTAATTCTAATGACTTTGATGCATTTTTAGTAGGGAGTGATCAGTTGTGGTTACCTTCAAATATTGAAGCAGATTATTATACGTTAAATTTTGTTCCAGATGATATACCCAAAATTGCTTTTGCAACCAGTTTTGGGATATCAAATTTGCCAACAAAACAAGCGCTGATGGCAAAACGTTTTCTCATTCGCTTTCAGTATTTATCTACTCGTGAAACTACAGGGCAAAAATTAATCTATGATTTAATCAATAAAATAGTTCCCGTCGTATCCGATCCAACGCTTCTTTTTACTGCTGAAGAGTGGTTGTCTATTCAAGACAAAGAGCCAATTATTAAAGAAAAATATATATTCAGTTACTTCTTAGGGAATAATCCTTGGCAGAGAGAACTAGTGACAGAAATAAAAGAAAAGACTGGTTATCGGATTGTGCAATTGCCTCACCTTGATGAGTATATAAAGTCAGATGAATCCTTTGCTGATTATAAGCTCTACGATGTCGGTCCTAAAGAGTATCTGAATCTTATACGAAATGCTGAAATAATTTTTGCTGATTCTTTTCATGGTACCGTTTTCTCAATCTTACACAAAAAAAACTTTTTTACATTTCCTAGATACAGCAAAAACAATACTGTCTCTACAAATTCCAGGCTCAATTCTATCCTAGAGTTACTTGATCTAAAAGAGCAATTTCTAAAAGAAAAGAAGACGGCAGTTGAGTGTTTGAATATGAAAATTGATTATAGTAAAGTACACTGTGATTTGGAGAAATTCAGAAATGAATCCAAAGAATATTTACGCAATGCCCTATTACAATCAGGCTTCTCATTGTGATATATATTATTAACAAAAAATTATAACAAAGCATCTTTTTTTTTACCAAGTTACTATTGGCTAAATAAAAAGAAGCTCTAATATTTATATCTTCTAAGCTCTAATTTATGAAAAATAAGATATTACTCATTGGAGGTGCTGGTTTTATTGGATCAGCTTTAGTAAAACGTTTCCTTAAAGATGAAAATAATGAGATCTACGTTTTAGAACCAGAGAGAGCGAATATTGACAGACTGAAGATATACGAGAATAGAATTATTATTTTTCAAGGAGATTTGAGGGATTCTTCAAAAGTATCAAAAATATTAGTCGATTATAATATTAACATTGTAATTCATTTAGTAGCTACATTAATCCCTGGAAGTTCATTGTCGCATTTCCAAAATGAGATGGTAGAAGTACTTATACCGACGATGTCGTTAATAAAAAATTGTGCTGAAAACAATATCAAATTTGTATATTTTTCCTCAGGGGGAACTATTTATGGGAATAGTAAAAATGGGCCGCATCATGAGATGGATAAGAAAGAGCCTATTTCTTACTATGGTGTGTCTAAAAATATTGTTGAGGAGATGATCGCATTTGAACATAGGCATTCAAACCTTGAATTCCTGATATTAAGACCTTCGAATCCATATGGGTTTGGACAAAATATTTATGGGAAACAAGGCCTAATAGCAGTTTCAATAGGAAAAATATTAAAGAAGGAACCCATAATAGTATGGGGAGATGGTAATTCTGTAAGAGATTATATTTATATAGACGATTTAACAGATGCAGTTTATCAGTTACTGAACTATAACATTTCAAATGAAATCCTTAATATTGGAAGTGGTGTTGGATATACGGTGAGGCAGATTATTAATATGTTAGATATTATTATCGACACAGACATTATTGTTGATTACGTTCCTGGTAGGGATGTTGATGTCGATTTTTTGATATTAGATATTTCTAAATTAAAGAGGCTAATTTGCTTTAATCCTATAGATATTAAATCTGGAATAAAAAAATTTATTGATCAAATCATTCTAAAATAACCTATAATATGTTGAGAATTGCAATAATAGGCGGAAAGGTTCATTCCGGTGGAAAAAAAAATCTGATATTAGAATACTATAGGCAGATAAATAGGACAGAGGTTCAATTTGATTTAATTTGTGACTCTGATTCTAATTCTATTCCTTATGATGAATTTAAAATACTGGGTGGGAGAATCTTTGTTATTGAGCCCTATCAAAATATCATCAAGCATATGAAGGAATTGAGGAAAATCTTCAAAATAAATAGCTATGAGATTATACACGCATTCAATAATACTTTAAATATATTTCCAATGGCTATGGGATATGTTTGTGGTGCAAAAGTTAGAATTAATGAAAGTATATCAATGTCACATAAGGGAGACTTAAAGGCTTACCCCAAGTTAATTTTTCGTCCTTTTTCAAAATATTTTTCAAATTATTATATGGCGTGTGGAGAAGATTGTGGTAGATGGCAATTTGGAAATAAGTTGTTTGATCAGGGGAAAGTCGAGGTTTTTAAAACAGTAATCAATGCCAAAGATAATGCCTATAACCCGCAACTAAGGGCCGTGACAAGGAACAAATATGGATGGGAGGATAATATTATCTATGGCTTTATTGGCAGATTCGAAATGCAGAAGAATCCACTGTTTTTAATTGATATTTTTAAGGAAATAACTCAAAGACAAAAAAATGCGAAATTGGTTATCATTGGTAGTGGTTCTTTGGAAAAACAAATGAAGAAAAGAATTCGTGAATATGATATAACGGATCGTATAGAGTTTTTAGGAAGAAGGGAAGATATAAAACAATTTTATAATGCGTTTGATGCATTTTTATTACCAAGTTTATATGAAGGATTACCTGTTGTTGGATTAGAATCACAAAGTGCCGGATTACCAGTATTTTTTTCCACTGAAATAACAAAAGAAGCATCTGCATGTAATATAGGCGAATATATTAGTTTGGGAGAAAAAACTTCAACTTGGGCTGAAATAATAATTGATAAAACACTAAAAAATATTCCAATAAGAAGAAGTTATGCTGAAGAACTTATAAATGCGGGGTATGATTCGGAATCTGAAGCAAAACGTTTACAGAAGTTTTATTTCAAAGCATTAACCAAATAGTTTCAGCAGAAAAATTTTGTTTGGAGTTCCCTAATTTTATATCAAATTTAATCGCTACGGGGTTAGTTCCATGCCGCTCTGCGGCGTAAATGAGTATATTGGAGTATGAGTAAGAGCCAGTATATCCATAACAAGTCGCACAATGTTTTAGTACTCTTGTATCATTTTATCTGTCCACATGAGTATCGAAGGATCGTTTTTGATGAAAAAAAATAGATGAAGGCATAAAAGACATCTGCTTGGAATTTTTTAAACGTTGTCAGATGCATTTATAGAGATTGGCACAGATAATAACCATGTTTATTTTTTGTTGCAAAGTATCCCTACTTATAGTTGCACCAAAATAATTACGATCATAAAAAGTATAACAGCAAAAGAGATATTTCGAGAATACCCAGAAGTTAAAAAGCAGCTTTGGGGAGGAGAGTTTTGGACTGATGGTTATTTTGTCAATACAGTAAGTTGTTTTGGAGATGAGTCAACAATATCTAAATATATATAAAAACAAGGGATTGAAAAAGAGTATAAAACTCTGCACCTCTCCAAAGTTTACAGATTTTGTTCTTGGAGAAGACATCCATTTTAGCATGGACGGGAAAGGCCGGGCTATTGATAATATTTTTATTGAAAGGTTTTGGAGGGATATTAAATATGAAAAGATTTATCTGGAACCATCTGACGATGGTCTGGAGCTTTATGGTAAAATAAAAGCTTATATGGAATTTTATAATAGTAGACGTCAGCATCAATCACTGGGATATAAAAGACCAGAGCAGTTATTCCAGCCAGTTGCTTAGATTTCTTTTCCGCCCAATTGGGCGGAAAAGAAATCTAACTTAACATTGAAGTATCGTTGTCTAAAGGAAGGGAGTAGTTAGCTTATATAGATAGTTGAATATAAAGTAGTTGTAATGTGATTGAGTTTGTCTTATATGCCTAATTTTATTTTCTAAATTGAATGGCATTGGTAAAGTAGCGAAGAAAAGCTATCTTCCCATGCAATGAGATGATGTTTTCCATATTAAAAATAAGAATACTAAAAAAAACATGCTATATAGATAATATTGATATGAAAATACTTATAACCGGAGGGGCTGGTTTTATTGGCTCCCATGTGGTTCGTTTATTTGTTAACAAGTATCCGGACTATAAAATCGTCAACCTCGACAAATTAACCTATGCAGGAAACCTTGCCAACCTTGCCGATATAGAAGACAGCTCCAATTATCAGTTTATAAAAGGTGATATTGTGGATAGTGTTTTTATTCAAGAACTTTTTGAGAAACATCAATTTGATGGTGTAATTCATCTGGCAGCCGAAAGCCATGTGGACCGTTCTATTTCGAATCCCACGGAATTTGTTTTTACCAATGTAATCGGGACTGTAAATCTGCTAAATGCAGCAAAATTTATCTGGAAGGATCAACTGGAAGGCAAAAGATTCTATCATATTTCTACTGATGAGGTGTATGGTTCTTTGGGAGAAGCCGGAATGTTTACGGAAGAAACCAAGTATGATCCACACAGTCCGTATTCGGCATCAAAAGCCAGCTCCGACCATTTTGTCAGAGCGTATCGTGATACTTTTGGTTTGCCAACAGTTCTTTCTAATTGTTCCAATAATTATGGTTCATATCAGTTCCCTGAGAAATTAATTCCGTTGTTTATCAATAACATTAAGAATAATAAACCGCTGCCTGTTTACGGCAAAGGAGAAAATATTCGTGATTGGCTGTGGGTAGTCGATCATGCCCGGGCTATTGATGTAATCTTTCATAAAGGGGAGATTGGCGAAACGTATAATATTGGCGGTTTCAACGAGTGGACAAATATCGATTTAATAAAAGTGATGTGTCGTAAGATGGATGAAAAACTGGGTCGGGAACCGGGAACTTCAGAAAAACTTATCAGCTATGTAAAAGATCGTGCCGGTCATGATTTACGCTATGCCATTGACGCCACCAAAATTAAAAATGAACTCGGCTGGGAACCTTCGCTGCAATTTGAAGAAGGCATCGAAAAAACCATTGATTGGTACATAGACAATGAGGATTGGATGGAAAATATAACCAGCGGCGAATACGAGAAGTATTACGAGGAGCAGTATGTGAGACGTTGAATGTTGAATTGTTGAGACGTTGAAGAGTTGATCTGTTTAATTGTTTAGTTCACAATTCCATATTTATATTTTTTGTTCAACATTTCCACCAATAAACAGTTCTACTGTCTGAGCGATATTCTTTTTTGAATTTAAACAATGGTTTAGATGTTGAATTATTGAAACGTTTAATTGTTTAAGAGTTGATTTGTTGAATTCCACAAAAAACATCCCCAATGTCCCATCAATATTCATTTGAAAGATTGGAGGTATGGAAACTTTCCATAGAATTATCAAAGTTTATTTATGAAACATCCAAAGCTTTTCCTGATTCAGAAAAATTTGGACTAACCAATCAGATTCGTAGGGCATCTGTTTCTGTTGCCTCGAACATTGCCGAAGGATCAGCAAGATTTAGTAAAAGAGATCAGTCCCGTTTCTATGAGATTGCTTTTGGCTCTTTAATGGAAGTAGCAAATGATTTAATATTAGCACAGGAATTGCAATTTATCACAAAGGATACAGCTGATTCAATACGTCCGATAATTAATGAAATTGCAAATAAAATTAATGCCTTACGCAAAAGTCGGATACGTTAAACCATTCCACTGTTAAACCCATAAACATTTCCACAGTTAAAAACCTAAACAGTTAAACACTTACACAATTAAACATCATTTTATATGAAAGGAATAATTTTAGCAGGAGGCTCTGGGTCACGCCTCCACCCCATTACTTTGGGAACATCAAAACAGTTGTTGCCGGTATATGATAAACCCATGATTTATTATCCTTTGTCGGTATTAATGCTGGCAGGCATCAGGGAAATACTCATTATTACGACTCCCGAAGACCACTCTAACTTTAAAAAATTGTTGGGAGATGGCAGTCAATGGGGGATTGATTTAAGTTATACCATCCAGCCTTCTCCTGACGGATTGGCACAGGCCTTTATTTTGGGAAAGGATTTTATCGGAGGAGATAGTGTCAGTTTGGTTTTGGGAGATAATATTTTTTATGGTCACGGATTTACCGAATTATTGGATAACGCTGTTTCTGCAGTGGAAAATGATGGGAAATCTTCCGTATTTGGATATTGGGTGCATGATCCTGAACGTTATGGTGTTTGCACGTTTGATAAAGAAGGTAATGTTACCACTATCGAAGAAAAACCTGAAAATCCGAAATCAAATTATGCGGTGGTTGGATTGTATTTTTACCCGAATTCTGTTGTAGAGGTAGCAGAGACAATAAAACCTTCTGCACGTGGTGAGTTGGAGATTACCAGTGTTAACCAGGAATATCTGGACCGAAAAGAATTACAAGTAGAACTAATGGGCCGTGGATATGCCTGGCTGGATACGGGTACCCATGAGTCGTTGATGGAAGCCAGCCAGTTTATAGAAACGATTGAAAAACGAACCGGGCTAAAAGTTGCTTGTCTTGAAGAGATTGCTTTTCAGAAAGGTTGGATATCAAAAGAACAGCTAGAAATACAGGGGGAGAGGCTTCATAAAAATCAGTACGGGCAGTATTTACTGGAATTAACAAGAAATAAAATATAGAACTGTTTTAAATAAACAGGTAAACAAATTTATATTTCAAGAAACAATGAATATAATCAATACAGCAATCCCCGAGGTATTTATTTTTGAACCCAAAATTTTTGGGGATAGCCGGGGCTATTTTATGGAGTCATTCCGTTTGGAATTGTTAGAAGAATACATTGGAAATGTTTGTTTTGTACAGGATAATGAATCCTTCTCTCAATACGGGGTTTTGCGGGGCTTACATTTTCAGCGTCCTCCTCATACTCAGGGAAAATTGGTGCGTGTTATTCAAGGAGAAGTTCTCGATGTAGTTGTGGATATCCGAATAGGTAGTCCGACATACGGGCAACACGTTGCTGTTAAACTGAGTGCAGATAATAAACGCCAGTTGTGGATTCCCCGTGGTTTTGCCCACGGTTTTGTAGTTCTGAGCCCAACAGCCTTGTTTAGTTACAAGTGCGATAATTACTATGCCCCGAAATATGACGGAGGTATCATGTGGAACGACCCTGCTATTGGTATCGATTGGTTATTGCCTGAGAATGATATTCAACTATCCGAGAAGGATAGCAGACATCCTCAATTAGAAGAGATTAAGGATTTTGAATATAGCCTTTTTACTAAGGAAAACATTTATTTTTAAGGCTGTGTATATTTTCACAACCGGGACAATGGCTGACTTGGAGCCAAAATCAAAAAAATAACAGATTCTCTTCATTCAAAATTTCTATTAGTACTTCCCTTGAACAGGAAATAACGCAATCAGAATTCGGAAAACAATGCATTCCGAGTTCTACATAAAATAAACCAAAACAATCATAACTAAATACCTAAAGCTAATGATGAAAAGCTCTTGCTTTTCACCTAGCTTATAGCCCTTACTTAATATTACAAACCCATTCATTTTTTCATTACGGGAATTTTCCTGTGATGTTATCACTAAAAGCTTTTTGAAATGGAAACAAACGAAAAAGATCGATTTATCATTTTTCTTTTTATCGACTTGTTGATTTTGAATTTGTCAGTAGCCCTTACAAGTTGGGCCTCGGTACATTTTTTGGGAATACAGGTTTTCGATAAGGAAACATATTGGTTACAGGCCAATGTGGCCTGGATAACTTGTTATTTTCTGTTTTTCAGAAATAACTTTTACCTGCACAACGGATTAAAGGATCGTATCCTTCGGGCAACAAAATATACCGTGATATTCCTGGCTATTTCACTTATTATTGCGTTTATTCATGCTCCTGCCAATTATTCCAGTATCTTTTTGCTGGGATATATAAGTTTGTTTTTTCTGGGGAGGTTAATTTTTTATGGTTTGTTGTATGTTTACCTGAAACATACAAATCGCTCCGGGATAAGCGCCAAACGAGTTTTAATTGTAGGTTTAAATGAAACAACGCGCTTTTTTCGCCAGTTGATAGATAATAATCCTTTGCTGGGCTACCAGGTAGTTGGATATGCTTCGCAGGAAGTAATGGACGAAGATTTACCGAATTCGGAATCGGCGCTTTCTGAAATCATACGTAAAAACAATATACAGTTTGTATTTGCTTCTTTGTCTTTTTTATCTGAGCGTAATAATGGCAATGCCTACCTGAGGGTGTGCAACCAGTTGGGGGTGCGCTTACGTTTTATACCGGAGAATCAGCCCTGGTTAAAAGCGACAATTGTTCCAAAGTCGGTTAAAGATATTGTGGTTATTAATCCGCAGCGTATTCCGCTGGATGATGTTGGGGCACGGGTAACCAAGCGACTTTTTGATATTCTGTTTTCACTGGGCTTAATCCTTTTGGTATTTTCCTGGTTGTTTCCTATCCTGGCATTGCTCATTCGCTTAGAGTCAAAAGGCCCTGTGTTTTTTGTTCAGAAAAGGACGGGAATTAATAACCGGGATTTTAATTGTTTGAAGTTCAGAAGTATGACGGTAAACAAGGATTCGGATAATGTTCAGGCCACTCAAAATGATAACCGGTTAACGCGGATGGGGCGTTGGATGCGCAAAACCAATGTAGATGAGTTGCCGCAGTTTATTAATGTTTTGATGGGGCAAATGTCGATTGTTGGGCCACGGCCTCATATGTTAAAACATACCGTGGAATATTCAGCCCATGTAAAACATTATTTGGTCCGGCATTATGTTAAGCCTGGCATAACCGGATGGGCGCAAGTGAATGGTTGGCGCGGGCCGACAGATACAAGGTTAAAAACAAAAGCCCGTGTTTTGCACGATTTGTGGTATGTGGAACACTGGAATTTCGGATTAGACTTGTGGATTATCTGGCTAACTGTATTTGGCAAGAAAAGCAGGCTAAATGCATTTTAAGTAATGCAAAGAGTTTTTTTTGTGTCAAGTCAATTTTCAAATTTCGGGTAAGAATATTTGGTCTGTTTCGACTCCGTTCAACATGACTCTGATAGTCAGGCTGAGCGAAGTCGACTTAACTGTTATCTTAACCTGACACTGGTCTCGTATGCTTCTCTGTATCAGCTCTAATTAGCGTCCATTTGCGTCTAAATCTGCAATGAATCTGCGAGAAACTAATATTGAGTATCAAGAGTTAAAACAATGAATGAGGATTTTCTTTGCTCATCCACTCAGCGCCTGAATCTGCGAACAATCAGCGAGAAAATATAGATAGTATCAATAATCAAGACCAAAGATTAATGAATTAGAATTTTGTTGGCTTCTTTAAAGTTTAATATTATAATACGCATCTGTTAATCAAAAAAATCAATAAAAACGAATGAGAAAAGGAATAGTAAAGGAAAGAAGAGCTTATAAATTTTTATGGCTTTTTCTTGTGTGGGGAATGGTGCTTATGCAGTCGTGCAGTACACCATTACAGGAACTAACGTATATGAACGGAATAGACACGGATAAAACATATTCCAGTGGCCCGGCTCCGGAAGAGTACCGTATACGTTCAAACGATCAGTTATTTATTCAGGTTATTAGCGATGACCCTGTGAATGCCGCTTTCCTAAATCTTATTAATACGGGAAAAACAACTGGTAATTATGGAAGTACTACCAATAGCCTGGAGTTAATTACTTTTTTGGTTGATGAAGAAGGAAACATTTCTTATCCACAACTGGGAACGATTAAGGTAGAGGGGAAAACGGTGGAAGAGGTAAGAGAAATAATGCAGGGGAAAGTGGATGTTTACCTGGAAAATGCTTCTGTTTTTGTAAAACTGGTTAACCGTAATATTACGGTTTTGGGCGAAGTACAAAGCCCCGGACAAAAAACAATGGTAAAAAATCAGCTTACTATATTTGAAGCGATTGGAGCTGCTGGCGATATTTCCGATTATGGTAACCGGCAGAATGTTAAACTCATCCGAGAGCTGCCAGACGGTAAACACATTGAGGAGTTGAACCTTACGGATCCGGAGATTATTAACTCCCCCTATTACTATGTTTTACCACACGATATTATTTATGTGGAACATAGTACAAAAGTTTACGGGGCTAAGAATCTATCTTATGCTACTCCTGTAAGTATCACTACATCTATTATCTCTATTGGTCTGTTATTTTTAAACTTATTCAAATGACACAAGCAGATTTAAATAAAAATAATAATCTCAATTCATCCCATGAAGAGGAAGGGATAATTTCAACAAAAGTTTTGTTTAAATTTCTGAGTAACTGGTATTGGTTTGTTATCTCGGCTTTTATTGCCGGGGTGTTAGCCTTTTTTTATATAAAATTTACCACGCCGGTATATCAAATAGATGCAAAGTTACTGGTAGAGGAAGACTCGAAAGGCTCTTCTATGGGAGCCAGTGCTATTGGTTATTCTGAAGACATTTTTCAGGGGCTAGGTATGATGAATAGTATGCGTAATATCCATAACCAAATTGTGGTACTTGGTTCCACACCGGTTATTTCGCGTACGCTCGATGCTCTTCGGTTTGAAGTGAGTTATTACAACGAAGGAGGAGTAATTCCCGCAGAAATATATAATGACGTGCCATTTGAAGTTGTTTGGGATGAAAATCATCCGCAGGTGATAGGTGCAAATTTTTATCTGACTATAAAACCAGACGGGAAGATGAAATTAACTGTAGACAAGGAAGATGCAGTTATTTATGATTATGTAAATGAGAAAAAGATAGGTGAAATTCCATCATTTTCTTTGTCAAAAGAAATAGAACCGGGAAAGAGTGTCACTTCGGATTATTTTTCGTTTAAGATAATTCTAAAGAATCTGGACAGGGAAGAGGACGCCAGTGATTACAGCTTTCTTTTTCATTCAAAAAAGGCATTGGTAAAGCGTTATCACGATAATTTGACAGTAGGATTGAGTGATAAGGAAACGTCCATTATTAATTTATCAATAAAGGAACTTAATATTGGTAAAGGTGTTGCTTTCCTGAATAAACTCACCGAAGTTTATCAGCTGGACAACCTGAATAAAAAGAATGAAAATGCCAATCGCACCATTCATTTTATAAGTTCTCAACTGGCTACTATCTCCGATTCGTTGCATGTTTCTCAAAATCAAATGGAGAATTTCCAAAGTGAAAATCAGATTTTGGATATTTCGTTACAGTCGCAGCAACTTTTGGAGCAAATGAATGAAATGGATAAAGATCGCGTAAGCCTGGAAGCGCAGAATAAATATTACCATTACCTGAAAGATTATATAACTTCCAGTAATTCGCAAAAATTGGAAACAATAGTAGCTCCGTCTGCTATGGGAATCGAAGATCCACTGTTAAATAGTCTTATTCTCCAGTTGAATGAATTGGTTACAGAGAAATCCAGCCAAACTTCCATACGGCATAATTCTCAGCACCCAATAATATTAAGACTGAATGCAAAGATTGAAAGTGTAAAGAAATCTCTTCAGACCAATGTAGAGAACATTATCTTACAATCGGATATGGCATTGAAAAACCTGGATGAACGCATCAAACTGTTTAACGCCGAGATCAGGCGATTGCCCGCAACGGAGCGGAATTACGTTAATATTGAAAGGAAGTATAAGTTGAACAATGAAACATATACTTTTTTATTACAGAAATTATCGGAAGCACAAATAGCACAGGCTTCCAATGTGCCCGATAGCCAGGTGATAGAGGAACCAAAGTCATTGTTTGAGGGACCTGTTGAGCCTAAGAAGAAAATGATATTAGGCCTGGCATTCATATTAGGCCTGGCCTTTCCGGCAGGAATTATAATTTTACTGGACTTGCTAAACAATAAAATAACTTCGAAAGAAGATATTGAAAACCTGACCAATCTTCCTATAATCGGGCAGGTATTTAAGAATAACAAAGAATCTGAAAGTCCTACCTTGGTGCTCGATAAACCCAACTCTCCCGCAAGTGAACCATATAGCTCAATGCGAACCAAGCTTGAGTTATTAACGGGAGGGAAAGAGCATCCGGTTATTGCAGTAACATCTGGTTATCCCAATGAGGGAAAAACGTATAACGCAATAAATGTTGCATCTTCCATCGCCTTAAATCACCAAACGGCTGTTATCCTGGATTTGGATTTAAGAAATTCAAACATGTCCAAAAGAATGAATTTAAGTACGGGAAAAACAATAATCGATTATATTATAGGTAAAGCAAACCTGGATGAAATTACTTACAGCACCAAACATCCTCGCTTAAAAGTAATTCCTGCTGGTAAAATTCCTCCTAACCCGGCTCAAATGTTAACAAGTCAGGTTACTTTCGATTTGATAGATAAGTTAAAAACAATGTATGATGTGGTAATTATTGATACACCGCCAGTTGGAGTTGTCGCCGATTTTTATCAAATAAGGAAAGTTATTGATACCTGTTTATTTGTTGTTAGCCATAAAACAACGCCAAAACGTTCGTTGATGTTTGTTTCTGAAGAGCTTGATAAACATCAAATAAATAGTGTTGGAATTATTGTAAATAATGTTCCTCACAGTAAAAAAGGTTATGGTTATGGTTATGGTTACGGTTACGGTTATGGTTATGGCTACGGCTACGGTTACGGTTATGGCAATTATGGTAACAAAAAATCGGATTGAGAAAGAGGCTGTTTAAAATAATCTTCTGACTTATGCTCTTTATTTCGAGATAAAATATTACTTTAGTTTCCAGATTTACAAACTACAAAACGAAATATTTTATCAACTCTGTATAGCATATATATGGTTATGTAGAAAAAATAATGCGCATGACAAAGGTGCTGATTATTGAAGATGAGCATGAACTAAGAAATAGTATTCAGGAGATGTTGTTTTATGAAAACTTCCAGACGGCAACAGCAGAAAACGGTCAGAGAGGAGTAGAAGTTGCCGAAGAGGTAAAGCCTGATATTATTCTTTGTGATATTTTAATGCCCGATATGAATGGATTCCAGGTATTGGAAAAATTAAACAGTAAAAAAAGTTTTAGCGGGATTCCGTTTATCTTTTTAACGGCTTTGAATGAAAGAGCCGATTTCAGGCATGGCATGGAATTGGGAGCTGACGATTATCTAACCAAACCTTTTTCGCGCGATGAACTATTGAATGCAATATCTTCGCGTATACGTAAAGTTTCAGAACAGGAAGCCTATCTTGAAATGCGCATTGCTGAGATTGAAAAAGAGGTGAACAATCGGTTGGGCGGGATTCAAAACGAGCTGGATGAAAAAAAGAAATCTCTTAGCAAAGTATCATCAGAAAAAGAGCAAATTGGGTATAAGCTACAAGCAAAAGAGATGGAATTGATGTTGGAAGCATTGAGAACTATAGAAACAAATAACAAAATACAGGAACTTAAGCTGATTATTGAAAAGGAATCACAAAGTGTAAAATTAACAGGAAAGATAAAAATGCTTTTTGATGAGCTGAAGAATAAGATTAATGAAAAGAAAATTTTATTAAACAGTCTAACCATTTTTCAGTTAAGGTTTAACCGTGTTTATCCTAATTTTGTAACAAATATAAGTTCCCGTTTCTCGTTTCTTACACAATACGAGATTGCTTTTGTTTCAGCTCATCTTATGGGATTATCTACTTCTCAGATTGCCGATTTGTTGAATATTTCTGATGGAAGTGTTAGAAAAAGCAGGTATCGGCTAAAGAAGAAGATGGGATTAAATAAAGATGAGAATTTTGTGAGTTTTATACAATGTTTTAATGAACAGTCAGATAACTAGTATGTTGTGGAAACTTGTTCATTGTTTTTTTACAAATTGCCAATTTGGGAATAGTTTTCATGCTGGAATTAATTTTGAAGAGAAGTGTTATGATGAAGAAAATGAGTGGTTTATGGTTTTTGAAATTAAGCAACTGTCTATGATATGTCCTTAACGAAATTTGGTTGAAACTTTAATACTAAATATCTTTATTTTACATTTTGCGTCCAACGTTTCATTTGTCAAAAAACCGCGTCCGAAAAATTATCCATCACCATTTGACTGAAAGACTTGGGCGTAAAATAACTTGGGTTTTGCATAAAAGTCAACCGTTGGGTTGACTTTTTTTTGTTTCAAAACATAGCAGAGAATGTTGTTTGTTGTGTCTTCTATTTTAGCATATAGTACTGATTTTTGAGATTATAGCTTGGTAGCTTGTATATGGAAAATGATAGGCAACAAAAAAGACCGAAAAAGTATTTTTGGGGTCTGTCAGGCAGGGGTATAGAATAGTAAATGAATTTATTTTCTTTGTAAATATTCGATACTAAAGAATAATGAAATATGGGTAATAAGGAAGATTTTTTACCGCGAAATAAGAAGGCTTTAGACCATCCTTCTTATTTCGGGTGTATTTCTGATGTGTTTGATTTCCTGGATGATATGGAAATAGGAATGCTGGAAATAGACATGGAAGGATGCATACGGAGACTGAATTTGGCTGCAGCTTCCATACTTGGAATATCTATGGAAGAGGCTCTGAATAAAATAGTATGGAATTCGCCTTGGTTATATTATGCCGAGAATAGTTATCCATTAAATAATGCCGAAAATCCTGTCGTTTTTGGGGGGGGTAGCAGTCTGCCTGATAATGATATATTTAAAATATTTAATGTTGTTACAAGAATAACCAAACGAGTTCGGGTTAAGGTGAAAAAAATGAGCGAGAGCATTTCCGGAGCTTTTGTTCAAATTGAAGAGATTTCAGAATATGTTCACACTGATCTTTCTGATTCAAAAATAAAGGATGAAAAAATAGCTAAATCAGGAAATGAGACAGGTACCACTCTGCAAAACGCTATACCTGACTTACTTTTTCGTGTAGATAAAAGTGGGAAGTATTTCAATTTGGTTACATCAGGAGAAGAGACTTCAAGTTTTTCAGAGGACAAATTTTCTGGTGAAGGGATTGAAAAAATACTACCGTTAAATGTTCGCCCCCTAATTCTTCAGAAAGTTAAAAAAGCCGTTTATTCTGGTAAGGTTGAAAAGTTTGAGACGGCCATTGAAATTGAAGATTCTAAAAGACAGGTAGAAGTCCAGATTATAGCTATTTCAGCTTCTGATGCTCTTGTTATCTTCAGGGATATTACAGAACAAAAAGAGCTGGAATCTGCATATGTAAATACCTCTCAGCAACTTTGTACGCTTATAGAGCATATTCATTCAGGGATTTTTTTTATGGATGAAACTTATCGGGTTATACACATTAACAAGAGGTGTTGCGAGATGTTTGATATTCCTGATTCTGCTGAGAATCTAATTGGAATACCAGGGAAAAAAATTATTGATATAATAGGTGAGGCTCTTCTGGAAGAGTCTGATGAGGTAGCCCGTTTTAAAGAGGGAAAGTTTCCTGAACAGAAAATTATTGGAGTAGAGGTGCGATTGAAAAACGGTAAAATTTATGAAGGTAATTATATTCCGGTTCGTGACAATAAAGGAGCTAAGGGCCATCTGTTTCAGTATAGGGATATTACCGAGAAGAAGAGAAACGATAAATATATTTTCTTACAACATGAATTAGGATACAAGTTGGCTGCAATTTCTTCGATGGATGAAGCACTTGAACTAATAAAAAGTATTTTCCTGAAGATTGATGATGATATTGATTTTGGTATTTATTTGATTGATCCAGCAACGAATGTATTACAATTGAGAGCCAGCTCTAACTATTCAAATGATTTTGGCGGCTTTGAGGGGCAATATAAATCTGGCACACAAGTTTATGAAACGGTGCAACAGGGTGATATCGCTTTTAAGCAATGCGACGATTTAATGGGGAATTTGGAAATACCAAATTTTTCAAAAGGAAGATATTGGGGAATAGTCCCAATACACACAGGTACCCAAGTTATCGGGACTGTTATAATTGGATGTAGTGATAACTCTCCGGATGAAAGACTAAAGAAATTCTTAAAGACAGTTATTGCCCAGTTAGGAGGGGGGATTCACCGGATATATGCACAGAATAGGCTCATTTTAAGTCAGCGAAATTTGAATTTGATGTTTCAGTCAATTGATGACATAATTCTTATTTTTAAAAGGGATGGTGGGATAATAAATTCAAACAAAGCTGCTGAGAAATATTTAGGGTACACGGTAGGTGAGCTCAAAAACTTTTCGGTATTATCAATTTATCCTCATGAGTTTAGAGAGGAATTTACATATATATTGGAAAAAGTATATGCAGAAAATTCATACAGCTGCTCTTTCCCGCTAATTTCAAAAGAAGGAAGACTGGTACCGGTTGAAACACGCCTTATTACTGGCAGGTGGTATGATGAAGAAGTGTTTTATGCAATTTCAAGAGATATGTCGGAGAAAAAGAGAGCGAATAAAAGGCTCCGTGAAGTAGAAGAACACTGGCAGTTTACACTCGAGAGTACCGGCGTTGGAATTTGGGATTGGAATATCCAAAGCGGGGAAATTTATTATTCGAAGCATTGGAAACAAATGTTGGGATATAAAGACAAAGAAATTTCAAATACACTGTTTGAATGGAGAAGCCGTATACATTCTGAAGATAAAGAAAAAACGATAAATGATATTGAGTCCCATATTAAAGGTGAAACGCCTATTTTTATTAATGAGTATAGACTGCTGTGTAAAAATGGTGAATATAAATGGATTTTAGGTCGCGGAAAAGTAGTAAGTTGGGATGACGATGGTTTTCCGTTGAGAATGATTGGTACGCAAACAGATATTACGAAGTCAAAAGATTTGGAAAAATCATTGGTTTCTGCTTTACAAAAAGAGAAAGAGCTGGGAGAAATGAAATCGCGATTTGTGTCAATGACATCACATGAATTTAGGACACCTCTTGCAACCATGCTGGTAACTACCGACACTTTAGAAAATTATTGGGGGAGAATGTCAGGAGAGGATATAAGTAAAAAGTTAAAACGGATACGCGAGAATATTCAGTTTTTGAAGGTAATAGTAGATAATACATTAAATCTTTCACGTTCTGAGTCGGGAAATACGATTTTTAATCCGGAAGAAACAAATGTATTGAGTTTCATCCAACAACTTGTAAATGATATAAAAAGATCAGTGGGAGTTAAGCATAATATTGTATTACAGGAACCTGAGACTTCATTTATACTCAATATTGATAAACGGATGATGTCGCAGGTATTTACCAATTTGCTGGTTAACAGTATTAAATACTCTGATGAAGGGACAACAATAAAGATATTTTTTACAAAAAGTAATAAGAATTTAAAAATACACATTTCAGATCAGGGAATTGGAATTCCTGAGGTGGATAAGGAAAATATTTTTGACGCTTTTAAGAGAGGAGCAAACGTACAGAATATTCATGGTACCGGATTGGGGCTTGCTTTAGCAAAACAGTTTGTTCAAAAGCATGGAGGTACAATTACTTTTCATTCAAAAGTAAATAGCGGAACAACTTTTATTGTTGAAATGGTATTGTAGAATAGTCTGTAGGTTTTTGATTCGTTGCAAGTTAAAGTCTTTGTGAATTGGTCTAAATTATGAACTTAAATATACATTATGTACATAAATATATTGTCATAATTATCGTATTGACTATTGCATCATTTTTGGTCAGTTTACCTTTTTACTATAAAAAGAAACAACAGGTAATCACTCAAAAATACGAAGAACTACATTCTTTTTCTCAATATAAGGCAAAGCAGTTCGCAATTTGGTATGAGGGGAAGTTGCAAGAAGCAAACTTCTTTTCTCAATTGCCCGATCTGGAAAAGGAAATCCAGCAAATTGTCAGGGGAAGTAAACAAGACGCTCTCTTTCTAAAACAGATGCTATTAAATATTACAGGGCAAAAAAGGTATGAAAGCATTTCTGTTTTTAACGGTAACGGAGATATGGTTATAACAACCAATTCTGATTGTCGTTTTCACCAAGAGGGCATAATAAGTGATGTTCAAACGTTGTTTCAAAAAAAAGAAAAGATAATTAAACGTTTTTTTTTCTGTGAGCAATGCCAACAAATGTACTTAGATATTATCTCTCCTGTTTTTGATAAAAGTCAACAAGTTATAGCAGTAATAAATTTCAGGGCTCTTCCAGCAGAAAAGTTGTTGGCGGTAGAAGATAAGATAGAGTTGGGGCTAAATTCGCTGGAAACAGTTCTTTGTATTAAAGAAGGAGACAGTATTCGGGTTGTTGCCCCAGTCAGCAGTGAAAATAATCCTACGTTTGATGTTTCTTTTCCTGTACAAAAAACAGAAAGGTTCATAATAACTGATTACAATGGAAATAAAGTGTTGGGGAATATTGTTGAAGTAGCTGAAACTCCTTTTTATCTTATCGTAAAAATGAACCCAAAGGAGGTTTTAAGTGAATTTAGGGAACAGATGGTTATTTTATATTCATCCATAGTTCTTTCAATATTATTGGTTTCTTCTTTTATTATACGGTTTTATTATTCCCGTCCAAACAAAATATATCGGGATTTATTCTTAACAAAGTCAGAGTTAAATAGGCTCCGAAAAGAAAATAGTGCAATTCTTGGTAGTATTAATGAAGCTGTTATAACCACCAATAAGAAAGGGGGGGTGAAAAGTATGAATAGCGAGGCAGAAAAACTAACAGGATGGAAGGCAAGAGAGGCCAGAAACAAAAATATTGAGAGAGTTTTCCCGATACAGAATGATGATAATTCAGAAGAGTTTAATCGTCATTTTTATGAATCCTACAGTGAATATGAAGAGAATCATTTAGGAAAGCCAATGATACTGATTTCCAAAAGAGGAAAGAGTATTCCGGTAATAAGTAATGTCGTTCCTGTTAAAAATAAAATGGGGAACTTGATTGGTTCTGTTATTGTATTTCACGACAGAACAAAAGAACAGTTAAGTCACAAATTAATGCAGGCAAAATTAGATATAGCTGAATTTTGTGTCAATAATAATTTTGAAGATACGTTCCTTTTTGCTTTAAATAAAATATGTGCATTAACACAGAGCCGGTTTGGTTTTGTGCATTTTTTTAAAGGTAAACAGCAAACGTTGGTATATGATTTCTATTTTCCCTGGAAAATTCATAGCTATGATTGCTCTTTAAAAGGAGATTTTTATTTGACGTATAAAGCTTATGTATGGGATGTTTGTATTAAAAGAAATAAGCCATTAATACGTAATTATTATTCGGCTATGCAAAATGCAAAACATCATTCTGATATTTTCCCGGAAATTGAACGGGATCTGGTAATTCCCGTGCCGGGGAATGAAGAAGATCAGGCAGTGCTGGGACTATGGAATAAAACAGAATTGTATACAATTACCGACTTAGAAGTTGCTCGTTTTTTGGCGGATGTAACTTTGTCAATTGCTGAAGAGAAAAAGCTGAAAGAAGAATTGGAAAGAAGTGAAGGAAAATATAAATGTTTGTTTCAAAATTCAGTAATTCAGTTAATAATTGAAAATAAAACAGGAAGGATTTTGGATGTAAATCCGGCAGCAGTGGAGTTTTATGGTTGGTCTGCAGATGAGTTTAAGAACATGTATTTTGCTGATATTAGTGAATTCTCTCATGAAGAAGTGAGTCAAAAAATAAAAGAGGCAGAGAAAGATGAAATTTCTCGTTTGTTTTTTTCTCAAAGAAAGAAAAATGGAGCAATTGTGCACATTGAATGCAGTAATAGCAAAATCAATATATGTGAGCAAGAATTGCTTCATTTCATTATTCATGATGTTACAGAAAGAAAATTGGCTGAAAAAGAGTTGATTTTTGCCCAAAAGAAGGCCGAGGAAAGTGAACGATTAAAATCGGCTTTCTTAGCTACCATCAGCCATGAAATAAGAACACCATTAAATTCAATTATTGGGTTTAGTGAGATTATTAATGATTCAACATCCGATGAAAATATTATTGAATTTTCAAATATAATTAGAAAGAGTGGTGATGATTTGGTTGTTATTATTGATGATATATTTGATTTGGTACTTGTTGAAAATAGCATCGTAAAGCTTCGTCCTGTTGAGTTTTCATTAGATTCTTTGTTAACGAAGTTGAAAAAATTTTCGAATGAACTTTTGACGAGAACAGAGAAAAGTAATTTGATAAAACTGATTTGTAACACTGGTGTTGATATCCTAAATCAAAATATTTATGCAGACGAGGGGAAGATTATTCAGGTAATGACAAATATTATCAGGAATGCCGTGAAATACACAGAAAGAGGAAGCATTAAATTAGGTATTGAGATGATTAATAATGACCGGTTATCAATTTCGGTGGAAGATTCCGGCATAGGAATACCTGAGGACAGGCTAACGGTTATATTCGAATCTTTCAGGCAGGCAGATGATTCCCTGGCAAGAGGGTATGGAGGAGTTGGCGTTGGTTTAGCGATATCAAATAAAATAGCAAGTTTGATGAATGGGGAGATTTCTGTTTATTCAGTGTATAAAAAGGGGTCTGTTTTTACCTTCTCTTTGCCTGTCCAAACAATGATAGATGCAGGCATTGAACCTGAATAGGGTAGAAATTGTGCCTTATTTCGAAAAGATGGATTTGTTTCCCGAATATTGGAATCTGAATACAAAATGAACCAAGCCATCATGTGGCTTCCAATAGATCTTTGTAGATTGTGTAATTCTCATTGTCAAATACGCAGAAGATTACTTTTTTGATGGAGGGATGCATTTTTAGAAAATTCGTTACCTCCTGAATAGCAATTTCTGCAGCTGCTCCTTTAGGATAACCATAAACTCCAGTGCTAATATTAGGAAAGGCAATCGTTTCGAATTTATTCTCTAATGCAACTTCCATGCTTCTTCTGTAGCATGAAGAAAGCTTCTCTGATTCTTCAGAATGTCCGCCGTTCCATACCGGACCTACTGTATGAATTACATATTTTGCCGGTAGTTTGTAACCTTTAGTTATTTTGGCATCACCGGTTGAGCACCCGTTTAATGTTTGGCATTCAGCGAGCAATTCTCTGCCTGCAGCCCGATGGATAGCACCATCTACACCACCGCCTCCAAGTAAACTTGTATTGGCAGCATTAACAATCGAATCAACTTTTAATCGGGTTATATCACCTTTGTATAATTCTATTCGTTTCATTTTATCGTTTTTCTAAAAGTAATAGTTTTGATTGGAATCAACATTCTGATTGTAGCGAAGTATTATTATCCATGAGGGGAAATAGGAATGAGAGAATGTGCTGAAAATAGTAGAGTTGAAAAGGGGAATTGAAAGTGCATGTTTACAAGATTGAGAAATTAAAAAAAACTATCTCACTTGCTGTTGAGATAGTTTTAAAGCGTCCTCTAAAATCTAACAATCCTAACCAAACAAAACTAAACGATTCAATCTTAGGGTTTGTATCGGAATAAAGTGTCCTCCCATATTCCGTATCATATTTTTATATCTTTCAAATATTGTCTTTGTTTTTTCTATATTACAAAGTAAAGAATAAATATCTTGACAGTCAGCAATCTAAGTGCTGAATGGAAAGGTGTAAAATGCTGAAAAATATGGTATTGAAATCTGATTGGATAATAAGTTTAAAAAAAAACTCTTTTCGTATTGCAACATTATAAATAAAAAAAAACTATCTCGTTTTGCATTGAGATAGCTTCTTTTTTTTCTGAAAATTTAACATAACCCCAAAAAACTAAACGATTCAAATTTTGGGTATGAAATGGAATATGCCGTCATTCCATATTCAGTATCGTTCAAGTATCATCCTTTTTTTCTATATTACAAAGTAAAACAAAAACGTTTCTACAAAATCCTAGATCAATTTTAGTGAAAATTCGTTTTTGAGTCAGTTAATCGTTTTTTATTAGCCATATTTCTGAAACCTGTGAACCACGTTCGCCTTCGCCACAAGTCCATTCAAAAATTACTTCTCCGTCGGTTAAAGCTTCTTGCGGAACAGGAAACTCATAAATCGGTTGAATTCCGGTTTGCATTAATTCGTGTACAATAATTTTATCAGCAGTCATTTTCATTTTTGATTGGAACCGCCCGGTGTAAGCAACGCGGATGGTATAACTGCTGTTGGGAGCAAGATTATCATATGCTATTCTCAGTGGCTGATCGTACAAAGTTGTAACCTGATTCATCCAGGTGTTGGGAGAGTTTTTGCCTTCAAATCCTTTGGCTGTTACTTCATGTACCCATTCTTCGCCTTTTAAACCTACACCAAAACTTACCCTTGGAGATTTTAACCCACCCGGATCTTTCTCATGTTTTATATTTGATTTTACTCTGGCCCAGCTTTGGGGTGAACCAAAATTGTCGTAAAAACCACCAGGGCCGGGATTATTACGTCTGGCTACTTTTTTTATTGCTGCCAAATGCTGGTTTTCATCGGAAAGTTTCTCTATATCAGAGAGCTGGTCGAGCAGCCATAAGGCATTGTTTAGCGGAATGTCAATGTTGTCAATAAAGTTTCCTCTTCCAGGCATGGCGTGGTGTTTCTCAACTGTTAGTTGCGCTCCAATGCTACGGTAAAGCGAATCCGCCAGAGAAAAGCAACGTTCTCTCAATCGTGGCATCACTTTTTTCTCAGTAGCTTTGTGTAAAATATCTTTTGCCTCTGAAATAGTTTTTTGCGAACCTTTATCTTCTGCAGCCAGTAATGTTGCTACGGCCTGATTCTCTAAATCTGTTTCGTAAATAAAACGCTGGTATTCATACGCGTCATAATACGCACGGATTAAGCCCATCTGGAAACGGAAATTGCTAAGTACACTTTCCTGTGCGTCTTTTTCCATTTGCTGCCATTGGTAAAAAGTGTTCATCACTGCATCGTTGGTAAGCAGCGGCCCCTGAATATTACGTTCAAGAGCCATCATCCCCTGTGCAACATTTTCAGTTAAATCAGGATGAATAAAATAACGGGCGTAATCTCGTAGTGTTTCAATGACCGGAGTTTCCGGATTCCAGTCCATATCGCTCCAAATGATTTTATTTACATCGTCGTTGGTTCCTTCTGAATAGCTGATGCTTCCTTGTGCATATTCGTCAAATGCATTGTGAATCATTTTTTCATCGTTGGGCCGGGGATTGATACATTCCCTTCCAAGTGTTATCGCATAAGCTAAATCCCAGTTTGGAATCGGATATTGGCAGCTAATGCTGTGGGTTATATCCGGATATCTCCGAATGGGAATTTCAGGGTCGACTACTTCACGAATTTTCTGGATGGTCATCTTAATCCAGGGGCCAAAAACCACGCCTCCAAACCAGGAATACTTTTGATTTACCCTTTTGTAAAATGCATCAAACCATTCTTTGTTCGGACGGAAAACCTGGGGAGAAACCCATATTTTCGCATTTGGGTGATATTCGCGCAATACTTCAGCCTCTTTTTCCAGCCAGTCAAAAAGAACATCCGGCTCTAAATCTCCGGGGTCGCCACCTGGAACAAAAAGATTATCCAGACGAGGAACTGCTTTGAATACCTCGCGACGTTCGTCGAGCTCTTTTTTTATTGAATCGGCATGAACATAATCATCGCCCATGTTGGGGTACCACATCCACACATCCAATCCATACGAATCGCAAATTTTTGATTGTTCTGCAATCATTTTTATTGCCGGAAGTTTCATGTGTACACTGGTAAAATCATCATCTGTTCGGGGCGGCATAATTTCGATACTGTTGGCGCCAAATATGGCCAGGTCTCTTATGTATTGATCATACATTTCAGGAGTAAAAGCATCGTAGGCATTGGTTTTTGGCCGGTATCCCAACTGGTGCCCACGAATGGGGTAGGCAGGTGATGAACTAACCTGTAAATTTTCAGGAACCAGTATTTCACCTGTTCGCATTTCCATTTTACGCAGTAATTTTCCTATTCCGTACAATACTCCGCGGGCATCATACCCAACAACCAATACCGTTTTCGAATTTTCAGGAACCACAATTTTATATCCTTCTTTTTGTGTAGAAGGTAATGTGGCAATTAGTTGCTGGTATTCTTCCGGGAATTTTTCAATTTGACCTTCTATTCCAATAGCAATTACAGAGTTTTCCTTGTGTATCCACTTTTTTTGTATGGGCAATATAATACCACTTCTTTTAGCTACTTCCTCCTGCAAAACACTAAGCGCTTTTAATACATGTTTGTCGCTTTTCTCAAAACATGTGATGGAGGAGTTTGACAAATCAATATTTTGAGCGGCTATTTTTTGGGAAAACAGAGTTCCTGTAATCAGGATGATTAAGAAAAGTTTGTTAGTAATTGACATTGTACATTTTATTATAATAAATTATATGTTAGTCTTTTTTAGGGCTAAATTTTTTCTTTGCTGCTACATTAAATGCCTCTGCTGCTTTTTTTCGGTTTTCCAGAATTTCCACAGTACTTTTTCCTGTTGCATTTCGGGCTGCGGCAATAACTGTCTCACACTCATTATTATCCATAAAAATAGCTGCATCCAGCAAGTTTTCAACATCTTCATTAGGGATAACCAGAAAGCCATGTTTGTCAGCATGAATAAGCTGTCCGGGAGCGATTTTTCTTCCAAATACTTCTACTTCACAATTCCATTCTACTGGAGTGCTATAGGCGTGGCTCACCGATAATCTGCGGGCCAGAGCTTTAAATCCGGCATTTGTCATTTCGTCTACATCCCGGATACTGCCGTCGGTAATGGTTCCAACACATCCCAATGCCCGGTGGATATTGCTGTTTACTTCCCCCCAGAAGGAGCCGTAGGTGGCCGGTTTGTCGAGATCTTGTACTACTACAATTTTGGGCTCGGGGAGCGATGCTATATATCCAAGGTAATCGTCCCAAATAGTTGCTATTTTTCCTTTATGAGTTTTATTCCCCGGCTCAATTTTTACCGTAACGGCGTATCCTACCATTGGCCCCATTTGCGGCATAAAATCAGCGGTTTCTTCCAGGTTAAAACCTTCCCTTCCTGCATCATGTTTTGTAATTTGTTCCCATCCGTTGCAAATGGTCGGTGTGTTCCACCTTTTTAGTTTTAGTAGATTAATATGGTTGCTCATTTTCAATCGTTTATGTGTTAATTTAAAAGAGAACTATTTCAGAATAAAGAAACGAAATCAGGGGAGCAAATTCTTCGGGAATTTTACTGGAAATACATGATTAATTGCTTTGAACTCATTTTATGCGGAGCATTCGATTTTTTTATTTGTAAAAAAACAAGTGCACAGGAAAAGTCAGAACAGGATGCAAATCAAAACTTGCTATTCATCTAATAAATTCTGTGGGCTTGCCAGTGATTGTAGTTTTGTTAAAATAGAACATGAAGTGAATAAAATACTGTATGTTTTTAAATGGCTATTGGTTTTACTTTGTTAACAGCTATTCTTTTTTTACTGTCTTGGAAGTAAGTAGAATGGATAAAAACAATCGGTATTAAAACTGAACTAAAAACGATGAGAAAAATTGATAATCAAAAAACAATATTGGTTTTGCTTATTTTTCATGCTCTTTTCCTTGTACAATATTCCGCCTTTTCCCAAGGGCAATTTGTGAGGGGAGTAGAGAAGGTTGAATTTCAACTAAAGGAGGCAAACGCTGATTTTTATGTCTCAACCAAAGGAAACGACAATTGGTCTGGAACACTGGCAGTGCCAAATATTGATAAAACGGATGGTCCGTTTGCAACCGTTGGACGAGCACGGAAAGCGGTAGCAGATCTAAAAAAGACAGTATATAAGGTTAAAAAGCCACCTGTTGATAAGCGTTTTATCGGGACGCCTCACCGTTTCGGTTCGGGGAAGGATATTTTGGTGCTGATTCGGGAAGGGGTTTATAATTTGGAACAACCTCTGGTTTTTAGTATTGATGATGGAGGAGAAAGAGTTGAGACTGACTTGCCAACCGGAGCTTTTGAATATCACGAGTTAAAAGATTATTTTGTTACATATGCCGCCTATCCGGGCGAGAATCCTGTTCTTTCGGGAGGGAAAAGGATAACTGGTTGGAAGAATATAGGTAAGAATAAATGGTCGGTCAGGCTCAACAAGGATAATATTGACAATGTATATGCCAATGGACAAAGGCTAATGCTGGCTCGAACACCTAATTCCGGTTATTTCCATACCGATGGCCAGCCTACAGATTCAACATGGTTTAATTTTAAAGGGAAAGAAATTCAAAACTGGGAGAATTTAAAAAGTGGCATTCTGCATATGGTGGTAAGGTGGAGCAAGGTTACCAACTCAATTCGTGCCGTTGATACAAAAAAGAAAATTGCCTGGCTGCAAAAGCCTTCTCCTGATATTCTGTATGTTCCGCCACGGTACTACATTGAAAATATGGAAGAACTTATGGATACGGTAGGAGAGTGGTATTTTGATAAAAGTTCTAAAACGCTCAGTTTAATTGCCGGAGATTCATATCCAAATCCAAATACGGCAGAGATAATTATTCCTGAATTGAATAACCTGGTAACCATAAAAGGCACAAAAGAGGAACCGGTACGCAATTTACGTTTTTACAATCTTTCCTTCCGGAATACAAGCGAAGGTGGTGATGGAACGATCTTTCTTCAATATGTGAAGAATTGTGAGGTGTTGAGAAATAGTATTGAGAATGTATCGCAAACGGCTATTCGTCTTGGTATTGGGTGCTATCATAATACCATTAGCCGGAATAATATTCACGATGTAAGAGGTTCCGGGATTGTAGCCAGAGGAGAAGCTCATCCGCAAAGTTGGAATGATATGATTAGTGATAACCTGATTTCTTACAATAAAGTAACGAATACGAGACCGGCTGCCACCGGAATTAGTGCTGCAAATACCTTACGGACAAAGATTCTTCATAACTATGTTTCAAATACCGGTAGTTACGGGATTACTATGGGGGCCTGGGTAAATATTGAGGAAACATGCGACGGAAGTTATCAGGCAGAATACAATCATGTTTCTTATTCAAATATGGAAAGAGACGATGAAGGAGGAATAGCTGTTTATGGGTTAAGTCCAGGCTCTGTAGTTCGTAGAAATGTGGTTCATGATGTGCATCCGGCGGCCACAAATGAGAATGTTGGCTTCTTCTTCCAAAATATGTCGATGGGATGGAATGTATCAGATAATGTATTCTTTAATCTGACACAAGGTGAAATGAAGTTGTGTGCTTGCTACCTCACAGACAACATTTACAGTGATAATTTTATGATTGAAAGCCCTGAGCATCTTCCGGAAGAGATTATCGAAGGAATGCCTGATTTTACATATGAGAATCTACAGGTACAAAAGGCTGAAGGTCTGAATACAGGTGATGAGGTAATCATTTCTACCGAGGTTTTTAACCACGGAGCCACCGGAATTGAAGACGTGTTTTTATATGTTGACGGAAAGGTTGTTCAAACACAAAAGTTCCCGGTAGTAAAAGGAAACAAGCGGACAGTCCAATTTAAATATAAATTCTGTGATCCCGGTTCGCATTCTGTCGCAATTGGAACCACTGCCAGGCAAGATCTGAAAATTGGAGGAAAACCCCTGTACGTAATTTTTCGTGATATGGAACTTGTAATGGATGCTATTCCTGAAGGCGACTCTTTAAAAGTAACTGTAAAAGCTGAGAATATGCGGGAAGAAAAAATACACAGGACGGTAACTTTGCAAATTGATGGAAAGAATGCAATTGCATTGCCTGTTGAGTTCGAAAAGAGAGAAGCAAAGAAGTTGATATTTTCTTGTCCGGTAACGGTAGGGAAACATATGGTAACAATAGAAGGTTTATCTCCTTGTGATGTGAATGTTTATCCTGTAAAGAAAATAGACATTTCAAAATCCCGATTCTTAACCTATTGTTCAACAACCGCTTTGCCTTGCAATTTTGAGTTTTCAGAAAGAAAAGATCACTTTGAAATTACAGCTTCCGGAACTGATTTTCTCCATGCCGAAGATTCTTATGGCGCTATATATTTAAACAAGCTGATTGAAGGAAACTTTGTAGCAACAGTTAAAGTCGTTGGTTTTAGCAAAGACGTCAGTGAGTGGTTTAGGGCAGGGATTTTGGTGCGTAACGATATAGCTAAGAGTCACACATCTGAACCGGGAAGTTTAGGGTCATTTCTTTTGTTTTCTACTACTAAACGTTGTGGTGCTGAGTGGGATGAATTTGCAAATGGTTGCATGCACAATACAAAGAGTAAAAATTATGGCGTGGAGAATCCGTTACCGGTTTGGTTAAAGCTGGTTCGCCATGGGAATCGTTTCTCCGGGTATTATAGTTTTGATGGTAAAAACTGGATTTTATCCAGGGAGTCGGGCGAGATTCCCGGACTGGCACTGAAAATGGATATAGGTTTGGCAGGAGGCGCTAATGATCAGCGGCCTTCAACTGTAATGTTCGAGGATTTTCAGTTACTGGTTGAAAAACATTAACAGTGGGTTTTTGGGGGATCACATATAGATATGAGAGTTGGGGAGAGAGTGGTGAGAACTGAAAAGATGCAAGGGGGTAATTAAGGCTGAGGTAACAAGCTGCAAGTTCTCAGAACGTTGTCTTGATACTTGATTTTAAAGATTAATCAGATTAAAATAAATAACGATGAATAAAATAAAGTGGGGTATCATTGGTACAGGTCATATTTCAAATAAGTTTGCAACAGCATTGTCATTTTTATCTGAAGCAGAACTGGTAGCTGTTGCCTCAAGAAATCAGGAAACGGCAGATGCATTTGCCAGGAAACATAATATTCCTAAAGCTTACAGCACATATGAAGCATTGGCTGGAGACCCGGAGATTGATGTAATTTATATAGGAACGCCTCACTCATTTCATCTTGAAAATAGTGTAATGTGCATGCGTAATGGCAAAGCTGTTTTGTGTGAGAAAGCTTTAACCATAAATTCTACCGAAGCCCGTGAAATGGTGCGTGTTGCCTTCGAGGAGAATGTGTTTCTTATGGAGGCAATGATTCCCCGTCACGTTCCATTAATGCGTAAAGTGATGAACTGGGTGCGCGAGGAACGGATTGGAGAGGTACGAATGGTAAAAGCTTCCCGTTGTGCCCGCCGTGATTTTCCTCCTGAAGCCAGACAACTAAATCCGGAGTTAGGCGGAGGAAGTTTGTTGGATGTTGGTGTGTATGTTATTTCTTTTGCTTCCATGGTTTATCAAAAACCGCCGGTGGAAGCCATCGGTTTGGGGCATATTGGGGAACTGGGGTCTGATGAACAGGGAATTGTTGTGCTGAAATATGATAATGGAGAGATGGCAGATTTGTCGTTTGCTTTGAGGACAGAAGCTGTAAATGAAGCCTATATTTTTGGAACGGACGGATTTATAAAAATAGACGATGTTTTTGCAGTTCCAACAAAAGCTACTTTGTACAAGGATAAACAGGCGATAGAAACCATTGAAGAACCCATTCTCGGGAATGCCCTGAATTATGAGGCAGAAGAAGTAATGCGCTGCCTGAAACTCGGATTAAAAGAATCACCATATATGCCATTGGAAGAGTCTGTTCAGATTATGGAAATAATGGACAAAATAAGAATACCCTGGGGGCTGGTGTATTCGAATGATGGTTTATGACATAAGAAAGGCCCAGTAAGAAATAAACCTAACGGAAAAGTAAAAAAATGAGAAATAAACGCATTGTAATATTATTGTTTTCTATTCTATTCTTAGGATGCAGTAATTCAAATAAAAAAGAAACAGATTTTGCGAGCCTGGTAAATCCATTTATTGGTACAATGAGCAGTGGAAATACATTTCAGGGACCGGTACTACCTTATGGAATGATACAACCCGGGCCCTATATGAAATATGCAGAAAATCAGGAGGATGGGGTCTTGTATGGTTTTAGTCAGACGCACTTGAGCGGAATGGCTGGAGGCGGAGTAACCGCACCTGGCGATATCTTGTTTATGCCTTTTCTTAAAAAAGAATCTCTTAAAAAAGAAATCTTCGGTGATTTTTCATCCGAATTCAAACACAGCAAGGAAATAGCTGCACCCGGCTATTATAAAGTATTTTTGGATGGTTTGAATATTGAAACTGAAATTACAGCAACAAGCCACGCTGCCTTTTATCAGTTCCGTTTTCCTGAAGCAGGTGCTTCTTGTCTGTCTCTAAAACTAAAAAATGGCTTCTTAAAGGTAAAAGGAGATGAGATTGCTGGTTGTAATAATAATAGGGTTTGGTTTTATGCTCGTTTTTCAAGGCCTGTTGAAGAGCTTGTGACTGGCTTAGATGGGAAAGAAGTTCCTCCATCTGATACAATAAAAGGCGAAAATATAAACGGACTTTTTGAATTTAGAAATGGGGATACCAGGCCTTTATTAATGAAAATTGGTATTTCAATGGTTAGCATTGATGGAGCAAAGAAAAATCTTAATGCCGAAATTTCTGACTGGGATTTTGAAGCTGTAAAGGAGAAGGCAAAAGAAACATGGAATAAAGAACTTGGGAAAATAGAGGTGGAAGGCGGAACCAAAACAGAAAGAATTCTTTTTTATACCGCACTTTACCATTCCATGATCCATCCAAATATTTATATGGATGTGGATCGGAAGTTTCGAAGTACCAACGGAACGGTTTATACAGCAACTGATTTTGATAATTATACAAATTTCTCCCTGTGGGATACATTTCGGGCTTTGCACCCTTTGTTTACCATTATCAATACTAAAATGACTTCGCAGTTTATACGTACCTTTTTGGAGCGTTACGACCATAATGGGAGAATGTTGGTGATGGAGTTTGACGGGGTAGAAGGGGAAACACCTCCAATGATAGGGACACATTCTTTATCTGTAGTTGCCGATGCATATGTAAAAGGCATTCGGGATTATGATGTGCCCAAAGCTTACGAAGCTATGAAAAAACTTGCAAGCGATACTAAAGCCCGGCCCACTAAAGATTGGTATCTGAATTATGGGTATATACCTGCCGATTTGAAAGGGCAATCGGTTTCCCGAACACTGGAATACTGTTATGACGATTGGTGTGTGACACAATTGGCGAAAGACTTTAACAAAGAAGATGATTTGTATTTTAGCAGGAGGGCTGATTTCTGGAAAAATGTTTTTTCAAAAGAAGTGAATTATATGCGCGGGCGCAAAAGTAATTTTCAGTTTGTAGAGAATTTTGACCCGATGGAAACGATTAACCATTATACCGAGGCAAATGCATACCAGTATTCTACGTTTGTTCCGCAAGACGTAGAAGGATTGATTCAAATAATGGGGGGAGACAATGTATTTGAAGCCTGGCTCGATTCCTGTTTTTCTGTTCGTACCGACCATTCAAAAATTAACCTGCGTGATGTTACCGGTTTAATCGGGCAGTATGCGCATGGAAATGAACCTAGTCATCACATCGCATATTTGTATAACTACGTCGGAAGTCCATGGAAAACTCAACAGATGGTTCGGAGAATTTTATCTGAGTTATACAAAAACACACCGGACGGAATTGATGGGAATGAAGACTGTGGCCAAATGTCTGCCTGGTATGTGATGAGCGCTATGGGAATATATGCCGTAACTCCGGGGCAGGATTATTATACAATCGGAAGTCCTTTGTTTGATAAGGTAACTATTCACCTGGAAAATGGAAAAAGGTTTGAAATTATTGCTCGTAATAATAGCGAGGCAAATCGGTTTATCCAATCAGCAATGTTGAATGGGGAAAACTATTCAAAATCATATTTGAAGCATGGAATTATAATGGCTGGCGGTGAAATTGCGTTTGAGATGGGAGATTCACCAAATAAAGAATGGGGAAGAAAAAAGGAAGACAGGCCATATTCGCCTTCAAAAAGGTTCGATTATGCACAGTCTCCCAAGGTGAATTTTTCTGATATCTTGTTTCTGGAAAACAGAACAATTGAGCTTTCTGAAGCAGAATCGGGAGAGAAGATTTATTATACACTTGACGGCACAGACCCGACTGAAGAATCCAATCTTTGCACAACTCCCATCACAATAACGCAGCCTGCTTTGCTCAAAACCATTGGTTATGTGAAAGGGAAATATCCAAGTTATCCGTTGGCAGTAGAATTCAAAAAAATAGCAATGCTCGACGCTGTGAATGTTACCGGGTTAAAACCAGGGGTGAAATATGTTTACAGGGAAGGAAAAGAAGTTCGAAGTGCAAAGGAGCAAGCAGCGGCGCCTATTCTTGATACAGGTGTTTTAAAAACGTTTAATGTAGATGCCATAAAAGATGACCGGCCGTTTGGATATAATCTTTCTGGTTATATCAAAATTCCGGAAACTGGTGTTTATACATTTTGGCTGGAAGCCAATGATGGAGCTGTTTTGTATTTAAATAATCAGTTGATTATTGATAATGACGGTGGGCATCGCGAGCAGGTGCTGGATTCAAAAATTGGATTGAAAAAAGGCTGGCATCCTGTAAACGTGGATTATTTTCAGCAAGGACTGGCAAAAAGTCTGCATTTGATATGGACAGGGCCGGGAGTAGAAAAACAAGAGGTTTCTTCTTCTGTTTTGTTTCACTAAAACGAATGTAAATACGATGAATATAAAATTGTTAACTAACTCGTTACTATTAGTATTACTGCTACTTTCAGGATGTGTCCTGCAAAATAGCAAAGATTATACGTTGCTTGTAAATCCGTTTATCGGAACCGGAGCAGATGGAAATACCTGGCCCGGGGCGTCGATGCCTTTTGGTGGAGTACAGTTAAGTCCTGATACCCGGCTAAATTCTTGTGGCGGTTATGCTTATTCCGACAGTACTATTATTGGCTTTTCGCACACACACCTCAGTGGTGTTGGGGAACCTGAATATCGCGATGTTTTGTTTATGCCAACGGTGGGAGAGTTTTCTCTTTCTCCAGGAGAAAAAGGGTATGGTTCTTCGTTTAGTCACGATGAAGAAGTTGCTACGCCAGGTTTTTATTCGGTTAGGCTGAAAGATGCTGATATTCTTGCCGAACTGACAACTACAATGCGAGCTGGCTTTCACCGTTATACTTTTCCCGAAAGTGAAGATGCACATATTATTATCGATCTTGCATATCCGTTTGGCGCTGAAGACTTGTACCTGGAAAAGGTGAGTGATACTGAAATTGAGGGAATGCGTCGTTCTCACGGATGGGCCTGGGATCAGTATGTATATTTTGTGGCGAAATTTTCAAAACCATTTTCTTCGTTTTCAATTGCAGTAAATGATTCGTTAAAAGAGAACTTAGGAGAGGCAAGGGGAAAAAATTTAAAAGCAGTAGTGAACTACAAAACAAAAAACGGAGAGAAAATTTTGGTTAAAGTTGGAATCTCTGCTGTGAGTGCTGAGGGAGCCAGGAAAAATCTCGATGCTGAAATTCCCGATTGGGATTTTGACAATGTAAAAGCAAATGCAAAAGAGGCATGGAATAAAGAACTGGCAAAAATTGAAATTGAAGGAGGAACACCTGAGCAGCAGTCTGTTTTTTATACTTCCATGTACCATGCTTGCTTGAGCCCCGACATTTATATGGATGTGGATGGAAAGTACCGTGGAATCGATCATCGGGTGCATGAAACAAACGGTTTTACAAACTATACAGTGTTTTCCATTTGGGACACGTATCGTGCATTACATCCGTTGTTTACGATTATCGACCAAAAGAGAACGACTGATTTTGTCCGGTCACTTCTTCAAAAATACGACGATGGAGGGCGTTTGCCCATGTGGCCGCTGGCAGGTAATTATACCGATGATATGCTTGGTTACCATGCAGTTTCTGTAATTGCCGATGCCTACATGAAGGGAATCCGTAATTACGACACTGAAAAAGCGTTCTCTGCCATGAAAGAATTAGCCGAAATGGATCGTCTTGGATTGAAGTATTATAAGAAGATTGGTTATCTTCCATATGAACGTCAGGGGGAATCTGTATCGAAAACACTGGAATATTGCTACGATGATTGGTGTATTGCTCAAATGGCCAAAGCAATGAATAAAACAGAAGATTACAACGAGTTTCATCAACGGGCACATAATTGGGAAAATGTGTTTGACCAGGAAGTAGGGTTTATGCGAGGGAAAAGTTACGGACGAGAATGGCTCGAACCTTTTGATCCGTTGAAAAATTCAGCTTATTCCGAAGGGAATGCCTACCAGTATATGTACGTACCGCACGATGTAAATGGGTTGAGTGAAAAAATGGGTGGTGAAAAAGCTTTTTCTGAATGGCTTGATGTGCTGTTCTCATTAAAAGATAAAAAGGGGCAACGCGGAATTATTGGGCAATACTGGCACGGGAATGAACCCAGCCAGCAGTTGGCATACTTGTACAATTATGTAGGCGAGGCCTGGAAAACGCAAAAGCTGGCTAACCAGATTTTGAATGAATTGTACTCAACCGAGAACGACGGACTTGCCGGTAACGACGATTGCGGACAAATTTCAGCATGGTATATTTTTAGTTCCATGGGATTTTATCCTGTCGCTCCCGGCCAGCCAATGTATGTTATTGGTTCTCCTTTGTTCTCAAAGGCGACCATTCATTTGGAAAACGGAAAAACGTTTGTTGTTAAGGCCCATAATGTTTCCAAAGAAAACATTTATATCCAGTCGGCATCATTAAACGGGAAAGAGTATCCAAATTCTTACCTGCATCATCAGGATATAATGAACGGCGGAGAGTTGGTATTTGAAATGGGAGCGAAACCTAACACAAGTTGGGGAGCTTTGTCTGAAAACCGGCCATATTCCGAAAATGGCAATCTGGTAGTTTCTTTGCCCTACATTCAATCAGGAGATACTCTGTTTGAAAAAACAACAGTGGTAACGCTTGCCTGCGAAACCAAAGATGCCTTGATTTATTATACTCTTGATGGAACTGAGCCCTCGGAAAAATCGGGGTTATATTCGAAACCTGTTGCAGTTTCTGAATCTTGTGTCTTAAAAATGAAAGCTTTCAAAAAAGAGATGGATGCCAGTACTACTGTGATTTATCCTTTTAAAAAGGCCGATTATAGTCCATCTCAGAAAATTACGAACGTAAGCCCCGGAATTGCTTTTAATTATTATGAGCGTTTTTTTGTAACTACGGAAGATTTGGATAAAGTAGCTCCCGTATTTTCAGGGGTTACAGATAAAATTGATTTAACGCCGGCAGTAAAGCACAGTTATTACGGTTTGAAATTTAACGGTTGGATAAAAGTTCCGGTGGATGGTATTTATGCCTTCTTTTTAAAGTCGAATGATGGGAGCCGTTTATTTATAGACGATATTCAACTGATTGAAAATGATGCCAACCATAGTAGTGTGGTTGAGCCAGGAGAGATTGCTTTAGAAGCCGGCTATCATAAAATAGTAGTAAATTATATGCAGTGTGGTGGAGGTAAATCGCTACAATTAAGTTGGGCCGGGCCGGGGTTTGAACAAAGGCAGATTGGAAAAAAAGAACTTTTCTGGAAACAGTAAATTATTGCATGCAAAATGATAACTAAAAATAAAGCTAATGAAAAGGATACTATTTATCAGTCTGTTGGCTGGGTTTTTTATTTTTTCAGCTTGTGGCAAACAAAAGGAGGATGTTAATCCGAAGAAACCGAATATCCTTTTTATTGTAGTTGATGATTTAGGTTGGTCTGATTTGGCTTGCTACGGAGCTGATTTGCACGAAACTCCCAATATTGATAAACTGGCACAGGAGAATCTGGTTTTTACCAATAGTTATGCAGCAGCTCCGGTTTGCTCACCTACCCGTGCTTCGCTAATGACAGGTAAATATCCGGCCCGACTGAATTTTACGATCTGGAGTGAGGCTGCTTCTCCTGCTGAAAGAAAAAATCAGGAAGTGTACAAATATTTGCCACCGCAAACCATCGAGAATCTGCCTTTTGAAGAAGTAACTTTGGCAGAAAAACTGAAAGAGAATGGGTATTTAACCGCCCACATTGGGAAATGGCATATTGGTGATTTGGTACATTTCCCCGAAACGCAGGGATTTGATTTTAGTGTAGCTGCAAGTCAGCGCGGTGCACCTCCAACCTATTTTTATCCGTATAAAGGATTTGCTTTTGGTGAGTTTCGTTTTGTTAGTCAACTGGCGACCGACCCGGAAGGTAGATATTTTACCGATAGGAAAGGCGAGTACCTAACAGATCGCCTGACTGATGAGGCATTGAAAATTATTGAAGATGCCGGCTCTCACCCGTTTTATTTAAATTTGTGTTATTACTGTGTACATACTCCCATTGAGGCTAAAAAAGAAGATGTCGCTTATTTTGAAAGTAAGTTATCTCCCGAGGGGCATCATGAAAATGCAATTTACGCAGGAATGGTAAAAACGGTGGATGATAATGTTGGACGGATTTTGAAAAAGCTGGAAGAAACCGGAGCCGCTGAAAATACTGTCATTTTTTTGCTTTCCGACAATGGCGGTTACATTAATAACTATAAAGAAAATGCGGTTACATATAATTTCCCGTTACGCTCAGGGAAAGGGAGTTTATACGAAGGGGGAGTTCGCATCCCTACCATTGTTGCATTGCCACATAGTTCATATAAAGGGAAAAAGGTTGATACACCCATTAGTACTATCGATTTTTTTCCAACGGTAATGGATTTGTTGGGCATAAAAGATTATCCGGAAATGGATGGAAAAAGTTTTCTGCCTCTGCTTAAAGGAGAAACAAGCGGCGAACTTCAGAATAGAGATATGTTCTGGCATTATCCGCATTATTATCCAACAACAACTCCGGTAAGCGCCATTCGTGAAGGAAACTGGAAATTGCTGGAATATTTGGGAGACGAGCGTATTGAATTATATAACCTGACTACAGATTTGGGCGAGACCAAAAATCTGGCTACAGAAAAGCCTGAAAAAGCTGAGGAATTGCTAAATAAACTGCATGCCTGGCAGAATGATACACATGCAGGGACAGTGACATTAAATCCGGATTTTCCGGGTAATAATAAAAACTGATGAATATAAATTAGGAATATTGGATAGGAAACATGCAGGGAATGTTTCTTCTTCTGCAAAATAATAATCAGGTATGAAACAAATAAATTTAGTAAGCCTAATCTTTTTTGTTGTGGGCATTTTGTCTGTGGAATCTGGAAAGGCACAAAATCAATTGGAGCCGGTGGATTATGTTAATCCGTTTATCGGAACAGATTTTTTCGGCAATGTTTTCCCCGGAGCTTCTCTTCCCAATGCTCTTATTCATGTGAGCCCTGATACTCATAATGAAGGCTGGCTCTACCGGAAAGGATATGTTTATACCGATGATAATATAATGGGATTTAGCCATTCTCATGGAGCGGGCAGTGGTGGTGAAATTTTGTTGATGCCAACCGTACATCAGCAGATTCAATATGTTCCGGGAGATAAAGACAACCCGGATTCCGGCTATCGTTCACGGTTCAGTCATAAACAGGAGCAGGCTTCTCCCGGATATTATCAGGTAAAATTGCTTGATTATAATGTAGATGTTGAACTTACAACCACACCCAGAGTTGCATTTCATCGTTATACTTTTCCGGCTTCTGAATTTTCCCGGATCATACTGGATTTAGGATATTCTATCAGGGGAAGCAATAAACAAAAAAACGGTGTGTTAAGAATTGTGAACGATTCAATAATTGAAGGATACCGGAATTCTGTTAATACAACTGGCAAGATTTATTTTGTTGCTCATTTTAGTAAGCCATTTGAGTATTACGGAACTTTTGATGCCGGTTACGCTTCTCCCGAATCAAACACCGGTTTTTATCCAATGAAGAGCGGAGAAAGGGGAGAGAATATTGGTGCTTTTGTTCGGTATACAACCGGCGAAAATGAACAGATACTGGTAAAAGTAGCCATTTCGTATGTAAGTATGGAAGGGGCAAGGGAAAATTTGCAGGCAGAAATTCCTGACTGGAGTTTTGAAAAGGTAAAAAGTGAAGCCACTTCTGTTTGGAATAAAGCACTGCAATGTATTCAGGTAAAAGGAGACGAAAAAGATAAAGTAAAGTTTTATACTGCTTTGTACCGTACGTTGTTATCGCAGTATATTTTTCAGGATGTAGATGGTAAGTATTGGGGAATGGATAGCAAGGTACACGTAGCTTCTGATTATAATTTTTTTAGTACAATTTTCACATGGGATACATATCGTTCAGCACATCCATTATTAACCATTTTAGCCCCGGAACAGGTAAATGATTTAATGAAATCTGTAGAAGCAAAAATTTATGAAGCAGGCTGGGTGCCCGGTTTGCATAGTTACAACCGGTTTAGCGATGGAATGATAGGGGATCATTTAGTTCCGATTGTTGTTGATGCTTATCTGAAAGGATTCAGGGATTTTGATGCTGCGTTTATTTATAACGCGATGAAACAAAAGGCTATGGAACTACCAAAACCTCCTGTGCCGGGAAGCGCTGCCCGTATAGGGTTGAATGAATATTTAAAACTGGGATATGTTGCTGCCGATAGAGATAAGGAATCGGTTTCATCAACGCTGGAATTTGCCTACGATGACTGGTGTTTGGCACAATTTGCCAACGCTTTGGGGAAAACAGGTGATTATAACTATTTCATGAAAAGAGCGGGAAATTATGTTCATCTTTGGGATGCGAAGAATGAATTTATGCGCCCGAGGCTGGCCAATGGAGATTTTTGGGAATTGTTAACTGATAAAAGTAAATTGTTGGAAACAAAAACAAACGGAACGCATTCTTATTATGCCTTTTTTGATCCGTTACTTATTGGCCGCAGCCCCAACCGACATTACACCGAGTCAAATGCCTGGCCGTATATTTGGTCAGTACAACAGGATATTCCGGGGCTGATAAAACTTTTTGGAAGCAATGAAAAGTTTAATGCAAAACTGGATAGCTTTTTTACCATGTCACCGTCTGAAGAGGGCTACAAATATGTTGGAACTGTGGGAACCATTGGGCAATATGTGCAGGGAAATCAACCTTCACATCATGTGGCCTATCTTTACTCATATTCCGGCGAACCCTGGAAAACACAATACTACACCCGCTTAATTTGCAGTAGCCTGTATAAAGCTGGGCCGGGAGGCTTGCCCGGAAATGATGACATGGGCTCCATGTCGTCGTGGTATAATTTTAGTTCCATGGGATTTTACCCTGTAACACCCTGTAGCAATGTATATGTTTTAGGTTCGCCAGTTTTTGATGAGGTAGAAATCGCCGTTCATAATGGAAAAATATTTAGGATAATGGCAAAAAATAATTCGAAAGCCAATGTTTATGTCCAGTCTGTTACATTAAATGGAAAGAAGCTTTCAAGAAACTGGATTACCCATGAAGAAATTATGAGCGGAGGTACACTGGCGTTTGAAATGGGGCCACAACCAAATACAAAGAGAGGAATCAGAAAAATAGATTCTCCTCCGGGAATAAATGGATTTTTGCCCGGGCAAATAAATCAAATAAAGTAACTTAGAGGAAACTCAAATAATTACATAATGAAAACCGGAATAGTGAAGCGTATCTTCAAAATGCTTTTGTGGATTTTTGTCGTTTTTTTTGTGCTCATGCTAATACCTAGGGGAATTGGATTTCTTTTTCCTGAGAAGGCTCCCATTGGTTATCATTTTGAAGCGCTCGATTACCTGGCCATTGGCGTTGGTTTGGAGAAGCTTGTTGATATGGAACCGGAAGTTCCTGAAAACATCGATTCATTTAAAGATATTGAATACAAAAATGTAAATGGCAAGTCGTTACAACTTGATATTTATAAGGAAAAGAAGTTAAAAGAAAAAGCGCCTTTGCTGGTGTTTATTCATGGTGGTGGCTGGCGAAGCGGCAAGCGCCAGGATTATCTGGTTTATCTTCTGGATTATGCCGAAAAAGGATATGTAACAGCTACAATTTCTTATCGACTGAAGAAGGACAGTATTTATCCGGCAGCCATTGAAGATGTGCTGGATGGCGTAGATTTTCTTTTTCAAAATGGAGATAAATATGGTTACGATACAAGCCGGGTTGCTTTAATTGGTGGCTCTGCCGGCGCACATTTGGCAATGCTGGCTGGCTATGGATGGAAGAGTGAGCGCAAAGAAGGGAGGGCTCCACAACATAAAGTAAAAGCGGTAGTTGATATCTACGGGCCAGTTGATATGACAACACCTTATGCGCAAACACAATATATGGTGACAGATTTTATCGGACATCCGTACGCCGAAAAGCCGGAGCTGTATTGGGAAGCATCACCTGCCAAATATCTCAGTGCGACTAACCCACCCACACTAATTTTGCAGGGAACTTCGGATAATTTGCTTCCCCCAAGTCAGTCAGATACCCTGCATGCCAGGCTCGATAGGTTAGGTGTTCCCAATGTTTATTATCGTTTGCCTTTATGGCCGCATGCTATGGATATGGCTGTTCGCCCCAATGTTTATGTGCAAAAGAAAATGGATGCGTTTTTTGATGCGTATGTTCGTTAGTACTTATTATTGTGAGTGAAGTTAAAGGATGATTTAGAAAGCAGAAATAACCCTTCAACTTCATTCATACATGATTTTTTAGTGTTGTATTTACTTTGTTGCCGGATTTTCGTTAATCAGTTTCAGTGCTTCCTGCTCATAAATTTCAGCAGTCATTTCTCCAAGTGAAGTACGGGAAACATATTTGTATCTTTCAAAACTGTCGAAATCCTCTTTGGTAAGCATGTAGCCAAAAGCATCGTTGGTTAATCCAAAAAGGAAAGGTTGCCTGGTTTTCATATTCCGTTTCAGATAAAAACCAATATTGGGTAATGCTTCTCCCGGTACGGTTAGAACCTGCGCTGTTCCAATGTTAACAAGGTTTACCTGCGTGCTGACTTTGGTATAATCATTCACTTGCTTTTCTGACATTTTAGCCACCGGTGAATGTTGAAATACATATTGCATGACTTTATTATCAACTGGAAGTTCTATCATCTTTGATGTACAATACAATTGAGGATTCTTTTGCACTGCTGCTGGTTCAATAATGCGCAGAGCTTCATCAGCCATAAGGTTGCCAATGCGGATGCATTCGTTCCAATCGTTTGCCTCTTTGCCGTTTTCTCTTCGGTTATCGGCTGTTACCATTCCTCCTTGCGCACTATTCATGAAAATAGCTACTCCGCCAACTTTTGATTCAATTCGGTCGTAAAGGGGGCCGCATAAATCGGGGCTCATCAATTTTCTGCTTGGTCCCAGAATTTCCGGATGCGTAGCATAATTTACCAGCGTGGCAATTGGCTTTCCTTTCTTTTCGCCTGATGTTGCAATTGCCTGAATTACTCCCATTCTATGATCGTATAATTTGGGAGCATAATAGTTGTAGGCAATTTTCCCTTCTGCTTCACCTACGGCTGTTTTTAATTCTGCTGGCTGAAGATTTTTAGCCGCTTCATTAACGGCATCTGCAATTTGGGTAACGCACCAGTTTAAGTAGTCAAGATCAGCGCCTGTATTTCCATTCTCGTCAGGGAATCCATAAGCATCCGGAGCGCTGTGTGTATGTGTTACGCCAATCATTACATTTTCAGGGGCAATGCCCTTTATTCGTTTTCTTGAACGGTTTCCCAGGTAGGCAGGCCAGCCAATATTATCAACACCTACAATGGCAATTCTGGTGTCTCCTTTTTCGAGCACCATTGCACGAACTGTAAGTTTTCCCTGGTAAGCCGTTGGCATAACCGGTTCACCCATTCCTCCTGAAATTGGGATCAGATGGTCGGGAGTAATATCGCGGACAGCAGCGCCAGCTTTAAAAGTTTGCCCCTGTGTTTGTGTAAAAGCAGCCAATAAGATGATAATCAATACAACTAATTTCGTTTTCATCAGAAAAATATTTTAATGTTTATACATATAAATCGGGTTGGAATAGAGCCATGGAACATATTCTCGGTTTATCTGAACATGGATTTCAATCCGGTAAGCTCCTTTTTCAATGGGGCCGTTCCATGAATATTCATAACTGTCTTTGGCAGAAATATCCACCTGTTTTCCATCGTGGATTAAGCGGAATTGACCAGGCAGAGGAGAAACAGCATGTAAGCTTTTTACCTGGTTCACCTGAACCGAATCACCCATAATTCCGAGCATTTTACTTTTGGAATCCTGGGCATAATACATGAAGCCTTTGGCATCGCCCAGACTTTTAAAAGCAGTATATAAATGTCCTTCTTTTATGTTTTTGGCCAGCGACGACACTGATAATGTATCTGCAAATACGTAATTGGTAATATAATTGAAGCCAGCCCTGTAAGTGTCAATCATCCATTTAAATACCCAGCCGCTTGCATCAGGTTCATGAAAAAGCCAACTGTTCCAAAGGGTTACTTTCACTGTGTCAATGGGGTTTGCATTTGGCCCAATCCACTGAATACGACCGTCATCCAAATAACGCGCTCTGAAATTCTGATTCTCGTGCGTGTCGACCGCAGAAAAGCCTACAATTTTTCGCTGGGTGTTCAATGAATCCCATAAGGCAAGTATATTCGTTTGTTCATCGAACATTTGGCGTAAAGCCCAGTGCCGGTATTTATTTCCGTTCACTACAAAATTGGCAATATGTGGTAGCAGTGATTCATCTTTGGTGTCGGTATGAAAGTTGTAAATTTCCATTCCCTGGTACCACGGATTGCCCCAGTTGTGTGGCTCTTCGGTATGCGCATAAAATATGATACCTCCACTGGAAACTACATTTTTAGCAACCGTGTCTTTATTGACTTCCCAGTCGATTACTGTTGAATCCAAAGGCCATGTATCAAATCCCTGTTTCTCGCTGCCCGGCTCAATCAGAACACCATCGTAATATCCATGATAACCTTTTGGAAAAGTGTCTAAATCGTACCGCGGATGATCAGTCAGAAAAATAAAATCGATTCCATCAGCTTTAGCTGCCGGAATGATATCCGTTAGTTTTCCTTCGCTGTCGTGCGATAAATAACTATGCACATGCATAACACCACGATACGTATTTAAATTCACGATTTTTCTTGGTTCGTGCCGGAGTTTGTTCAATTCGGCTACCTCTTTATTCAGTCGCGGATAGGTTCCCCAGTGCCGCCACAATCCCGGAGCAAAGAATATCAGTAAGCCAATAATCAGAATTCCCAAAATCATCAGGATGAAGTATTTTATGATTTTCAGGATTCGTATCAGTACACTCATTTTACGATTCTTTTTGTGTGACAATTCCTGAAATCTGTCGGATAATATCCATGGTGTAATCGCCCATGTTCGGACCAAACCAACCCATCAGTTTGGGTTCATACTCATCAAGGTAGAAATAGTGTCCAGGAATAATGTATCCCACGTAACTTCCATTAAAACTCGTGACGTTCGCATTAAATCCTTTGGTCTGCAAGGCATTTTTGATTTGAAGTGCATATTCTCCGCTAAAATCACATGGAGTACTAATCCAAATCATATTGCCGATTCTTACGGCCTGTACATACACATTATTGGGGTAGGGCATTAGTTTTTTTGTGAGACCCGAAGATAAATTTCTTGTGGTGGTGAGCCGAAAATGATACTCGGGCAATTGCATCTTCACCGAAAAGGTGGAAAACGGAACTTTTGCTTTTAATTCTGTTTGCGGGATTTGAAGCTGCAAACTGTCGGCCAGCGCTTCGCCAATATATTTAGGTTCGTCGAATCCTTCACCTTTGCTAACCGGACTTTGACTGCCAACCGAACCGGCGAAAAACATAGCGTAGTCCACGGCCGTTTTTTCCATTTTTCGTTCCCAGTAACCCGGATAATCGGCACTGATTTGCATGTTTTTATCTCCCAATGTAGTTGCGTGTGCTGCAAATGAACCGATAACCGCTTTTTTGCCGTTACGTTGTTGGATAAAAATGTAACTGAAATCGTTGTTTTTTGTTCCTAACTTTCCGATTAAACGGTTCCGGGTGTACTCGCCGGCTTTGAAATTTCCGGTTCCAATTTTTGCCAAACGAAGGTCGGAAACAGCACGAATTACTGCTTTTTCAATCTGGCCCACCAACCATTTCTGCACATTTTTATTTTCTTCTCCCGCAAACTGTTCCCCGACAAACCCCGGTCCCCAGGCACCTATGCTGGAGTGGGAATGTGTTGCAGAAAAATACAACTGCGAGCGGGGAATTCCTTTTTTTGCCAAAGCATTGGTAGCAGAATCGATAATATTTGGCGGCATAATCAGGATATCGGCGCCAATCATTACAATTAGCTTTTCATTTACTTTCAACGCCACCGCTTTTACAAATATGCTGTCGTGAATGCCGGTTGCAGGTGCTCCTTTGCGTGCGCCATAACCTGCCAGCGGAACTTTTGCAAATTTACCTTCGGCAACATTATCCCCGGTGTTGTTTAACCCAGGCGTAATACTTACTTTGGCAAATCCGGCAAATAGTGAATCATCAGTTGTTTTAAAGTTGGCTTTCAGGCTATCGATTTGTGCGGTAGTATTTTTGAAATAATCACTTTCCAAATAGGGTGTTTCATCTACCGGCCCGGTAAAAATGAAGTATAGGATTACCAGAAGGGCGATTATTGTGCCTAAAATGATACCAAACTTTTTCATTCTGATGAATACAAAAAGCTGCCAACTCTAAGGTTAGCAGCTAAATATTTTTATTCTCCTCTGTTAAGCAGAGCTTTTTGGTCGTTCAGAAGAAACATACGAGTACTTTGTGTATAGTCGCTTCCAAACGGAGCTTTGTATTTCAGGTCAATATAAAATGCTTTATAGCCTGATTCAGGATATTTCAGTGTGACAGAGAATTCTTTTTGTCCTTTTTTATTCAAACTTGTTTCTGTCCAGGTTTCATCCCTGATATCCCGATCATCCGAAATGGCACTCCAAAGAATGGCGTCGTCTAACAGTTTGCCGTTGGCTTTTATTTTTACGGTAACTGCACCGTTATTTTCCGAAATGCTGTAATCACATTCAGGATGTTTATTTCCGGTTATTGCTTCTCCAAAAAATGCGCTTAATGTGGTTAATGCTGTCTTTTTATCTCCCAAACCGTGCCCTGCATTAGGTGTATAGCAAAGGTGATTGTCTCCCGGTATATTGTCTATGTAATTTTTTATAGCATCCACTGGCCAGTATTCATCATTTGTGCCATTAAATATCATCTTGGGCATGGTCAGCATTTTTCTGTATGAATAAGGATCGACCATTTTTACCAGTGCATTTCCTTCAGATGACCCAACTTGCTGAGCAACCCCAAGTTTTACATAGTCCTCGATTTGAATGCTGTACTCGCCCCAGGCCGTTTTGTGGTAGGGGATATTTACGGTCATGTTCAGCATATCGATTACCATTGGCCCTATGCCTTTTACCCGTTTGTCGCTGGCACCAGTTAGCCAGGTTGTCCATCCGCGCTTGGAGGCACCTGAAACTACGAATTCATTTACTTTGGTATTTAGGTCTTTTTTTGCAAATTCCTGGATTGCATCCATGGCGCGAATGGCGCTTTTAGTCATAGGAAACAGCAGGGGCCACGTGTAATCATTGTCTTTTTGGAAGTTGTGAAATGTATAGGAAATAATTTCATCTTCTGTTTTTCCTCCAAAAATTGGTTGATTCGGAACTTGCCACACAATAGCCGTAATAGCCCTGTTTGTTTTAGCTATTTGGCTAAACGCAATAATTTCGTTTTTGTCCCATTTATGTATATTAGGTTCCCCATCTTTTACGCTTCCTCCGGTGATAAACAAGAGGGCGTCTTTATATTTTAAATCATCAGGAACCATCACTGTGAGTTCATGTTTCCAAACAAGGTTGCGCCAGGTTTGAGAGGTAAAAATAATACGGTAAAGGGTTACTCCATCTGCCTTCAATTGATCCTGAACTTCCCATTTAAACGATTTGTCGCCGTTGTTTAAATAGGATTGAAGTGCATTTTCAGGTGTTACTTCCTCATTCTTCTGCGCTAAAACAATAGTTGAAGAATAGAGTAGTGTTAAAAAGATGATTACTAGTTTTCTCATATCTTAAAATGTATTTATTAAATTGTGAATACAATAATAAGCAGGCAATAGAAAAAATTACCTGCTTATTTTGATTTTGGGATGGATATGCATTAATAGGGTTTATTTGTCCCTTGCAATAACCACATTTTAGACCATGCACTGTTGTTGCTTTGGTCAGTTCCTAAATATTGAGTAGCCTCGAGCCTGTTTATAGCTGCCTCTGCATTCTCTGTATTTTTGGATATTTCATTTACATAATGATAATACCACCTTAATGGGAGTACTTCTCTTACTGCAGATGGGCCGGTTGTTAAAGCGGGGAGACCAGTACGTCTCCAGTCAAACCATGATTCCTGTGCAGTTGTCCAACTGGCAAACCATTTTTGTTCCATTATACTTTCCAACCCATTATATGGAGCCCTGTTGATGTAATCGTCATCGCTTACTTCCCATGCTCTGAATGATTCATTTATTCCTGCTGCATAATAATCTTCAGGATTGCCTGATACCCACCCATACAGAGCAGCTTCTGAAAGGATGAAATTGACTTCTGATGCTGATATTAATCGCATTAATACCAGAGAGTTTGATGTTTCTTTATACCGGTCGTTTAATTGAGATGCGTAAGGGTTTTTTGTTCCCTGAGCCGGGTTCTCTGTGTTCAGATTAAAGATTTGTACTTTGGGATTTGAAATGGGAACACCTGCATACTCCTGATCAAAATCAACTGGCATATCATTCGCATCTTCAAATGCATCTACAACATCTTGCGATACTTCTCGTTTTCCATCTACAATTCTATCAACGTTTGTTCCGTCAACCAATACCAGTGGCGTTTCTATTTTATTGGCCCAAACGCTTAAACGAGGATCTTCATAATTTTGCAGTGCATCAACAAATGTTTTTGCCATTTTTATCCGCATATAAGATCCGTCTGGACTTATATCATAAAATGTATTTAACGGGTTTGAATCATCATTTGAATTCCCGATAAAACTAATATTTGCGTCGTCGTCAGCAGATGTGATTATTGGATAAGTTGTAGCGTTCCCTGTTATTTTTCTAATTCCCTCTTCAGCTATCGATGGTTCTTTGGCTTGTAGCCGCATATAATAACGCAATGCCAGAGAATTGGCAAATTTTCTCCATTTTGCCGGATCTCCTTCATAAACAACATCCTGAGAAGATACAATGTTATTGTATTCTGATTCTGGTTTAGATAATAATGTATTTGCCGTATCCAAATCGGCCAGAATTCCCAGATAGATATCTTTTTGTAAATCAAAAACGGGTTTAAAATAGTCGGAACCCAATTCGGCTTTTAATGCTTCTTTGTAAGGGGCATCTCCCCAAAGGTCTGCAATTAATCCAAACATATAAGCTCTCATAACTCTTCCTATTCCTTCATGAAACTCATAATTTCCTTCATCTGCTTTTTTTAGGAATTCATCATTATTCATAAGAATATTATAATAGTCACTCCAACTGTGCGAAGTATTATCCCAATCGTAGTTATTGTACCCACTCTGCCAGCCCGTTTGTTGAGTATGCTGCATTACTCCTGAAAGTGATCCAAATCCAATATCATAGATTTTTTCACCAATTTTTGTTTCTATGGTTGGAAGCAGAAAATTTAGATCGGCGTTTGCAGGATCTACCCCGTTTGGGTTAACATTTAATTCATCCAGATCTTTACATGAAATAACAATAGTAAAAACTAATGTTAATGCGATGATAAAGCTATTTTTTATTCTATACATGATCTTCTGTTTTTACAAATTAAAAAGAAAAACCTATTTTAAAACCAACGGGGATGACCCATGGCTCTGCATTAAAGCGTTCTACTCCTTGTTTAAAAGTTCCATCGCTATTTGATTGGTAAGCTCTCTCTGGATCGATTCCCATACCCGAGTCTTTTGCCCAAAGCATGATGTTACGGCTATATACAGAGAAGTTTAAATCACTCATCCTCCATTTTTTCGTAAATTTGTTTGGAACTCTGTAATTCAGAGCGATTTCTCTTAATTTAATATAGTCAGCATCGAAAATATTTGCTTCTCCAATATCCCATGGATAACTTGCAACATAAGGTCTGATTTCTGTTCCTTCTCCTCCCAGGTTTTCTTTTTCCAGAATAAAGTTTCCGCCATCATCATAGTGTCCGTATACACCAGGTGCAAATATGCCGTCATGCGTTCCAATTCCTGTATAGTAGTCAGTATAGAAACCTCCATATTCCGAAGTAGGACCACCTACCGGATGTGGGGAGTTAGTATAAATAAGCCGATCTGCATTGGCAACAACCCAGTTGCGCAATTCCTGGCTTGGTTGTCCTCCCAATCCTTCAGGAGGAGTAACCATTTCCTTTAACCATGTATTTGAAATTACACTTTCTGTTAAATATCTCCATGATTGCGAAACGTATTGTCCGCCTGAACGCCAATCAAAGGTCATGCTTAAACTGAAATTTTTGTATGAAAGGGTTGTTTGAAGCCCCATGATGAAATCAGGATTGTAATTTCCAACTTTTTCATATTCTTCTGATTTTTGCCATTCTGCATCTTCTCCTTCCGGAAGTAATGGATATCCATAATAATCTGATTTCTGGTCGGTAACCCGTAGTATTTTTCGTGTGTATAAGTTCCCTAAAAGTCCATCCTGGCCAAGGGACTCATCTTTTACATAAGCCATGCTTTTCACTCTTGCTTCGTCCCAGAATTCAACAAAATCGACTTCGTCGGTAAGTTCCATTAGGTATGTTTTGTTGGTGGTGAAATTAAGGTTTACGTCCCATGTCCAATCGTTGGATTTTACCGGCGTATACCCCAGCATAAGTTCCCATCCCCTACTTCTTAAAAGTCCGGCGTTGATGTTGATGTTATTAAACCCCGTTGAGCCAGCCAACGGTACACTTAGAATTTGGTTTTTGTTATCTTCCCGGTAGTAAGTTCCTTCAAATCGTAAGCGGTTGTTAAATGCTTTTACATCAGCTCCAATTTCATAAGATGTTGCTTTCTCTGGCAGTAGAGTTGGGTTTAGCAGATCTTTTTGCTTGCCTAGTCTTATAGCATCTCCCCATTGGCCTGCATCATAAAAAATTGCATTTAAGCTGTAAGGGGAAGTGTCGTTTCCAACTTGTGCATAACCTCCTCTTATTTTCAAGAGGTCAATTTTTCCGCCTAAATCAAATATGTTGTTTACAATAAAACTAAGAGAAGCTGATGGATAAAAATAGGAACGATTTTCGGCAGGCAATGTGCTGGCCCAGTCATTTCTTGCAGTTAAATCAAGATATATCATATCTTTCCAACCTAAATTAGCCAGTGCATATATACTATTGATAGCTCTTTCGTATCTTCTATTGGTATAATCCAGAGAGGTATTCTCAATATTATTAACAGTGTACAAATAAGGGATAATTAATCCTGCTCCGGGTTTTGAAGAATTACGAATGCTGGAGCCCCTGGCATATAATAGATTGCCACCAGCAGAAATTGTCATATTAAAATCATTCCAATCTTCTTTGTAAGTAGCAAGAAAATCGGCATTTGTTTCAATATCTTCCCCGTTAATAATTCCATATGCACCGTTGTTTGGCTCATCAGAATAACCAGGGTCTATTTTTGATTCCCTAACTTCATCTGATTTGTTTAAAGAGTATCTTCCCATTAAACTTATTTTTGGAGTAATTTCCAATGTTGCAGAAATATTTCCAATCAATCGGTTACGTTTAAAGCTGTTATTAATACCATATGCCAGAAAATAGGGGTTCTCCCACCCGTCTCCAAGATTTAAAATTTGGGTGCCTCCCAGTTTGTAATCTCTTAACTGACGAATATCAACATTCGGAGGAGTCCATGCTGCCCACTGCAATGGGTTAGTACCCCTTTCCTGGGTTGCCGGACGATTGTCTGCCCAGTTTTGAGTGAAGTTTATATCCGAAGTAACAGTCAGGTTATCTAAAACTTTCGAAGTAGCAGACAGCGTTAAATTGTTGCGGTTTAGATCGGAATTGGGAACTAAGCCTTTATTGGTCATGTTTGATATCCCTAACCGGTATGTAACTTGCTCGCTGCTGCTTGAAATAGCTACACTATTGGTAGTAGTAAAGGCATTTTTATTAATGAAATTTTTGTAATTATCGGGGTGTGATATTAGTTCAGTAGGAACAGCAACCCCGTTGGCATCTAGCGGCGCAAATGGCTGTACCTGCCAGTAACCTTTGTCTAGTTCCGGACCAGCTCCTACTGACTCAGTCGGACTAAATGGCGGAAGAATACCACTATCAAAATCATCAGGCGTATAGCTTCTTGCACCAAAAGCAAATTTGGTTTGTATATCAAGGAACTGTGAAGGGATGTCAAAAACTGTGTTGGAAACAACTTCAACTTTCATCCCCTGTTTTTGGCTTGCTTTTTTTGTCGTAATAAGCACAACCCCATTTCCCGCACGTGTACCGTACAATGCTGCGGCACTAGGTCCTTTCAGTACAGAAACACTTTCAATACTTTCAGGGTCTATGTCAGAAATAGCATTTCCGTAGTCAACACGGTTGTTACTTCCAAAACCTCCAATGTTGTTTATTGAACTTGACATTGGCACTCCGTCAACAACAAAAAGTGGTTGGTTATCGGAGCTCATAGAAGTGGCTCCACGGATAACCATACTAACAGAAGAACCCGCCCCTCCTGTTTGATTTATTTGAACTCCAGTTACTTTTCCAGCCATTGACGTTAAAACATTTTCGTGAACAACTTTCGAAAGTTCCTCTGAGTCAACTTTACCTACAGAGTAGCCCAGTGATTTTTCTTCGCGTTTGATACCAAGTGCTGTAACTACTACTTCATCAAGAGCTTCAACATTTTCTTCCATAGCTACATTGATTTGGCTTTTCCCCTGAACTTCTATTTCCTGTGTTCTAAAACCAATAAAAGAAAACACCAGAACTGCGTCTTGCGGTACACTAATACTGTATTGTCCATCTATATTTGTTACCGTACCGTTGGTTGTTCCTTTCTGCAAAATGCTCAACCCCGGAAGCTCGGAACCGTCAGAAGCAGCAGTTACCGTTCCTGTAACGGTAATAGTCTGTTGTTGTATTTCTGTTTCTGGATTATTGTCTGAACCGAAAGTAAAAGGGATCACAAAAAGTGACAAGATTAATGTGACCAGTAACCTTGTAATATTACGATATATATATAATTTATATTTCATCTCAGTTATTTTGATTTGGATTATTTTACTACTTCAAAACTAAGTACCAATGCGTGTGTATTGGCCGGGAAATAATCAGGCGCAGCAGCCATAAAAATAATAAGTTGCATCCGGCTGTCTGTAATTTGTTTTATAATTACTTTTTTCTGATAATCCCTGAATCCAATAAATTCGGTACCTGAAAAATTGAGAGTAGATACATTGTCATATGTAACTGTGCCATTGGCTCCATAGACAGAAGCTACAACCAAATCTTCGTTTTCAGAGTATGTAAAAGTTGCATTAGCATCTGGTGTGTATTTGGCTACGCAAAGTCCGTAGTCCGAACCATCGGCATTGGTTATACTAGCACCCCCGTCCAATACAAATTGGTATACAATCCCTCCAAATGAATTACCGTCTTTTGTGTCATGTTTAAAGGTTCCGTCGTAATAAAATGTAAATTCATCATTGTAAGCCTCAGGCATGCTTAGCTGGCTGAAGACTCCATTGGGTAGCGGATTTGGTGTGCCATCTGCAGTTGATAGAGAAGCATCAGCATTAGCAAAGTAATCAGTGCCATGTGCAGTTGTTAATTTCCAAACTTTCCCATCATAGTCGGGTTGTGTATGGTCGCCGGTTAATAAGGCATAAGGAGTTAATGCAACTGCTAAATTAACTTCTGAAGTAACAGTGTTGCCTGCATCATCAGAGGCTGTTAACTTAGCAACATAATAACCTCCTTCTTCATAAATATGTACAGGATCTTGTTCTGTACTGGTTTGCCCATCTCCAAAATCCCACGACCATGTTGTTGCACTATGGGTAAGGGCTGTAAAAGCTACCTGTTTTTCGTCTACGCTGTGAAAAATTGTTGCGGAGAGTGGAAATGCAGGTCGATCCGTTTCGTCTGAACAAGATTGGAGTAATAAAATTCCAATCATGCAGAAAAAAAATAATGAACGAACTAATTTTCTCATAGTAAAAATGTTAGGTAAAAAATAATTGTTATTTGGATTTTATAATTAAAGTGTATGTTTTTATCTGGCATAGAAATATCAATGAACAAGCATCGTTAGATACTCAACATAATCTTATGCGTTAATTTCCCCTTAATTTATTTAAAATGTAATATAACTGTAACTGTGTTTTAATACCCTTATCTCGTGTAATAAATTTTTGTGTAAAAGAATATTACATTATATCGAAAATTAAAGTTAAGAAGGGATGAAGTCAAAAACAAATGGAAAATTGTTCTGGTTGCATGAAATTTTAACTCTTTGTTTTCTTTGATTGGCAAAAAGAATGGGGGTATAAGTTAAAAAAGTATTAGGATGTTTGTTTTTTGCTCTTCACTTTTAACCCGAGGGTTATCGAAGCTGAAAATTAGTATAATTGTAGTGGGGTAGTTAATATTAAATAACATTGCAATTGTAGATGACCCAGGTTTATTTGAAGAACGTATTTGATAAAAGAATTCTATAAAATAATTATAATGATGAAAAAAAAGAGGTTACTAAAAATTGTGCTGACTTTTGCATTCTTGTTAGCCATTGTTTTATTGGTGAAGGCTGGAAATCGGTCTTCGCAATTTAGAACCCCCAATAATCATGTGTATGTAATTGCTCACCGGGGGGCACATAATGGTATTCCTGAAAACTCACTTGCTGCTTATCAAAAAGCCATTGATTTGGGATGCGACTATGTGGAGATTGATGTTCGTACCACAAAGGATGGTAAGTTTGTAAGTGTCCACAATTCAAAAATTGATGGATATGTAAATGGCTTAACCGGAAATGTAAAAGATTTTACGTTGGCTGAGCTAAAAACATTAGATATTGGCGAAAAAATAGGACCAGAGTGGAAAAATACAAGAATACCTACTTTTGAAGAAATTCTAATGCTTTGCAAAGGGAAAATAGGAATCTACCTGGATTTGAAAGATGCACCAGTTCCTGAATTGATGAAACTTATAAAGAAATACCAAATGGAGAGGGATGTTCTTTGGTATATTCCTGCAGATTACCTGATGAAAATGGAGAATGTCGATACGGCCTTTGGGTATTCTTTTATAATGCCCGATCCTGGCTCTGAGAAAGATTTAAATAACGTATTAACAGCTTTTAATCCTACCGTTGTTGCAACTGATATGGGCGTTCTTTCAAAAAGTTTTGTAGATAAAGCTCATGTGCAAAATACAAAGGTTTTTGTTGATGAAAAAGAAGGAACCGAAGCTGAGTGGAACAAAATATTAGGCTGGGGAACGGATGGAATCCAGACGGATATTCCTGAAAAATTGATTGAGTTTTTGAAAAATAAATACTAAAAATCTGATTGCTATAATAACTTGATAAAATCAGTCATAATGTAAATATATAGCATTTGTTGCAAATAATATTGATGTTTTTTGACTGATTCTTTGATGAGAAAGTGCAAAAGAGTTAAAATTTAATGGTTATTCCACAATATTATGGTGGCTTTGTGGTAGATGTTTCTTTTCCTTTACATACAATAATTAGCTGAATAAACTTGGTATTGTGAGCATACAAAAAACGCAGTTTTATTTAACCATTTTAATGGTTGCAATGTCATTAGCAACTGCCTGGGCAGTAAGAGGGCAGTTTGGGCATGAGCAAGGCGCAGCATGGGCCGGTGGAGTTGGTGCTTTGGCACTGGTTTTATTATCACGTCGGACAGACTGGTATCAACGTGTTTTTACAATCACCCTGGCTTCGGCTATCGGCTGGGGAATGGGAGGTATAATTAGCTATGGCCGTGTTGTTGGATATGGAAGGAGCAATGACTTTCCTAATGCTTTCTATGGTTTGCTGATGTTATTTGTTATAGGCGGATTGTTTGGTTTAATGGGAGGGGGATTAACCGGGCTTTCTCTTGAATCAACGAAACAGAAAAAGGTAAACTGGGCTGCTCTTATTGCTGAAATGGTTGCAGGTGGTTTAATCTTTTACGCATTTTTTGTTTTGCAACTCGAAATATTAATGACTCCTCCACGAGCCGAGAACTGGGCTTTTATTTTGGGTGCAGGTATTGCCATGATTTGGTATATGGCAAGGAATGAGTATTATTCCTCTTTACGTGTAGCGCTTTATACAATGCTGGGTTCCGGATTTGGTTTTGCTTTTGGAAATTTCCTTCAAATCCTTGGAAATGTATTGAACATCCAATTTAATATGTGGAATGTAATGGAATACAGTATTGGTTTCTGGGGCGGTCTGGCGATGGCATGGTCTGTTTTAACATCTCAATGGCCTGGAGTAGTAAGTGCTTCAAAAAAGTGGGAGAGCCGTACTTCTTTTTGGCTTCTTTTTGCCCTTTTCCCTCTGGTTGTTTTTCGTGAATCGTTAAGTCTTGAACAAATGATTGATAGACTTGGGGATATTGCCAATGTAAATACACTGGCATTATTTAGCAGCATTTTTGCTATTGCTTTTATTGTAGGAGCTATTATTTACGTTCGCTGGCAAAATGAGAAGAGCAATTTTCAGTTTACAGAAAAAAATATTTTCACCATTTTTGCTATATATTTAACAACATATGTAGCAGTTAGCTTTATTTCAACAGGAGCGTTGACAGGTAAGATTATGTCTAACCACATTTTATATGTTGTTAATCTTTTGGTCATATTTTATTTTCAAAGAAAGATTACATTGCCGGTAGGAGGGGAATTACATTTAAAAATTAATGTGGGGAAATGGGCCGGATTACTTATTATAATTATCTTATTTATTGCAATTATTGCTCTTGTTGCCGTAAATATCCATGGAGAGCTTGGAGGGGCACATATGCGTTTCCCTATTGATTAATTTATCTAGTGTTTATAACTTGCATAATGGATATAGAAGTAGTTAGTATTTTAATGTATTTGTAATCATTTTTCTTGTTGGTATTTTGTTTTAGTTTGTTTCTTTGGATTTTTATTTAACACATAACCTAAAAATGTTCGTTAGGATGTAAAATGAAATGTGTTTATTAAATATTGACCGGTTGATTGGGTTTTTTGAAAAAATAGCATACATTTAGTGTTTAAATTGTATAGGTTAATGGCAAATGATTCTATATGGATGGGGAATCACGGTTTTACAAAAAACATTTGTCTTGCCTATTTATAAATAAGGGAAGCTTATTCTTGCGAAATCAAATGTTGTTTGTGTTTAAAGCAGTATATAAAATTTATAGTAATTTTTATTATTAATGCTTAATTTATAGGATAATCCTGTGTTTAGCGAAAGAGAATATAAAGAAATATTTGAGTTGTACTATATCCCTCTATGCTATTATGCGCGGAAATATAATCTCGACCATTATGAAGCGGAGGAAGTTGTACAACAAGTTTTTCTAAGAATTTGGGAAAAAAGGGATATATATTATCTGGAGAAATCTATACAGGCTTATCTTTATCAGTCCGTTAAAAATGAAAGCATAAATTATTTAAGACAAAAAAGCGTTGTTGCGAAGAATAAGGAAGACTATTCTTTGAAAATTGAAAAAGCACTTGTTTTTTCTCTTATTACAGAAGAAGATGGAACTTCAGCGATGCTTGCAAGGGAACTGGAACAGCAATTAAATACTGCTATAGAAAAATTACCAGATAAATGCAAAGAGATATTTCTTCTAAGCAGAAAAGAATACCTGTCTATGAAAGATATTGCTGTTCGTCTTGATATATCTGTTAATACAGTACAAAAACAAATTTCCATCGCCATTTTTAAATTGAAGGATATGTTAAAATATTATATAACAGTTCTTTTGATAGTGGTATATCAATTTTTTTAAAAAAAAATGATATTTGTTTTACTGATGCGCTTTTTTATTTTGTCTTAATTAGTAGGGAGTGATAAGATATGAATGTTGTTGACAAAAATAAAATAATTCGATATCTGTCGGGTGAGGCAACAAATGAAGAAGCCCGGGAGATTCTTAACTGGAAAAATAGCAATCCTGAAAATAAAAAGATATTCAGAGATATAGAAATTACTTTTAATACTTCTCAAATTGTAATTAACCCTGATAAATATTCTTCTGAGGAAGGTTATGAGAGTTTGGAAAAAAAAATGACTAAAAGTTCCTCAATTGTATTTTCAAAAATTATAATTAGGAGGTTTATCGGATATGCAGCTACTGCAATTGTGGCAGTAGGGCTTACATTGTTTTTTCAAAATAGAAATAAATTGCAAAAGCCAGCTGTACTTACCCCTATAGTTGAGAAGAATTACTATCAAAGTGTTGAGACCCCTGCTGGTGCGAGAAGTCTTATAACGCTTGAAGATGGAACTAAGATTTGGTTGAATGCCAATAGTAAGCTAACCTATCCAAATCATTTTAATGGCAACCAGAGAGTAGTAAAATTGGAAGGGGAGGGGTATTTTGATGTGGCTAAAGACAAAACCTGGCCATTCAAAGTAGAAACTTCTGATTTAAGTGTAAATGTACTTGGAACAATTTTTAATCTGAAATCGTATCCTAACGAGGGATTGATTGAAACTACTTTGATAGAAGGAGAGATAAGATTAAATAAAATAACAAAGGACAATAATGAACAGGAAATCCTCAAACTTAAACCAAAGCAGAAGGCCACATTTATAAAAAAGGAAGGCATACTTTTAAGAGATGAAATTTATGCAGCAAATATTCTTGTAAGCGAAAAAGTTCAGCGGAAACAGGAGAAACTGGTAATTAGTGAGCATGTTGATGCGGAGCCAATTGTTGCATGGAAGAACAATGAGATGATATTTAAAAATGAAACTTTGGAAAGTATAGCAATAAGCCTTGAACGAAGATATGGTGTTAAGATAAAATTTGAGGATGAGGCTGTTAAACAGTATCGTTTCTCTGGTGTTTTTGATGAAATTACTATTGAACAGGCATTGCAGGCTTTACAATTTGCATCGCCTTTTCATTTTAAAATTGACCAAAAGTTTATAATGATTGAAAAATAGGAGTGTATGAAAAAAAATAGAACCGGCAATTTGTAGCGAAATTAACCGGTTCAGAATTAATAGTAATAATTAATAACCATTTCAAAACTATGAAAAAAAATTCAATTTTTCTTCTTTGCAAGCAAAGGAGAATTAAAAAGTTGTGGCTTATGTTTAGATTATTGTCTTTCTTTCTGATGCTTTCGATTTTTCATGTTTCGGGAGCTGCTTTTTCACAAGGGACAAAAATCAGCATTTCACAAAAGAATGTCACCATTGGCCAGGTACTGGAAAAAATTGAATCGGAGTCTGATTTTAAATTCCTTTACCGTAACGAAGTTATTGATGTTAATAGGGTGGTTAACCTTGACGTGAAAAATGCTGATATTTTGACTGTGTTGAATACGATTTTTCCTGAAAATGAGGTTTCATTTCGTTTTTTTGAGAACAACCTTATTGCTATAGGCGAGTTAAATTCAGCACAACAGAATGTAGTTAAGGGTAATGTTGTAAGTTCTTCGAATGAACCGTTACCTGGTGTAACCGTATTAATAAAAGGAACAACCAGTGGAACCGTTACTGATATTGACGGTAATTACACCTTGCCAAATGTACCCGATGATGCAGTGATTCAGTTCTCGTTTGTGGGAATGGAAACACAGGAAATTGATGTTGACGGGCAATCAACAATTAATGTAACACTGGCCGAATCTTCCATTGGGGTTGATGAAGTTGTTGTAACAGCGTTAGGAATTTCTCGCGAAAAAAAATCGTTAGGATATTCTGTTGGCGAAGTTAATGGAGAAGACCTTCAGAATGTTGCGCAGGAAAATGTTTTAAATGCGCTTTCTGGTAAAGTGGCTGGTGTTCAGATCAATTCAACTGGAGGACCAGGTTCTTCTGTTAGTATGGTAATTCGGGGGGCATCTTCTTTGACCAGTGACAATCAGCCTCTGTTTGTTGTTGATGGTATTCCTATGAATAATACATTGAATAATGTAACTTCTATAGGAAATAACAATAAGCCCGATTATGGAAATGCAATATCAGATATCAATGCAGATGATATTGAAAGTGTATCGGTATTGAAAGGGCCTAGTGCTGCTGCTCTATATGGATCACGAGCAGGTAATGGAGTTGTTTTGATAACAACTAAGTCTGGTAAAAAGAATAAAGGGCTAGGGGTATCTATTACTTCAAATACAGTTATTGATAATCCTTATAAATATTTGGATATGCATAATCTTTTTGCGAATGGTCAGCGACCATTTACTCAGGATGATCGTCCGAATAACGGGTTGCCTTATTATGCAGTTCCAGTTGGTGATTCTTACTGGGTAGGGCCTGAGTTAGACAAAGGAATGATGGCTTATCAGTGGCCATATCTTAATGAGAACGGTGAATTAACAGCTACTCCACTGGTATCTCATCCTGATAACTATAAAGATTTTTTTGAAACCGGGATTACATCCACCAATACTGTAGCTATTAATAATTCAAATGAAAAGGTTGATTACCGGATTTCTTATAGTAATATGCAAAATAGTGGTATAATTCCTAATAGTGATTTACATAAAAATTCGATTGGAATTAATTCAAAGGTTAAATTATTAGATAATTTATCAGCAAGTGCAAGTTTTAATTTTGTTTCTAATGGAGCTGATAATCGTCCATCTACAGGAAACCGGGGAACAAACCCACTACAGGCATTGTATGACATAAATTCAAGTATTGATATAAACGATCTAAAGAATTATTGGGAAACAAAAAAAGAAGGACTTCAGCAAAATGCTCCTTATAATTTGGAAGTGAATTCTGATGGGACATATGGCAAGGGAGATATGATCAATAATCCATATTTTATTGCCAATGAGGTAAATAATAGCTTTAGAAGAGACAGAGTTTTTGGAAATGCACGTGTTGATTATGATATTACACGTGATTGGTCATTAATGGTTCGTTATACACATGATCAGTTTAATGAAAAACGTGAGACAAAAATTGCCCCAAGTTATACTGACGATGCTAATGGGGTTTATGGTTTACAGAATTTATATAGAAGAGAGCAAAATGCTGATTTCTTGTTAGGATATAAAAAGACGCTTGAAGATTGGAGTTTTAGTGCTTCAGCCGGTGGTAACTACATGTATCAATTTGCCGAAAACAGCCTTATTGCTACAAAGAATGAAGGGTCTGGTTTAATTGTTCCGGGAGTTTATAATATTACCAATATTGCTCCAAATAATTTAAGGTATGAATCAAGTATGAGCGAAAAAGCTATTTATAGTTTGTATGCTTTGGCTTCCATTGGTTATAAAGATGCTGTTTATCTTGATTTAACTGCTCGTAACGATTGGTCAAGTACTCTACCTGAAGAAAATCGTTCTTACTTTTATCCATCTGCATCCTTAAGCTTATTATTGAACAATATGTTTGATATGGGAGAGACCGTTTCTTTGGCTAAGCTTCGTGGTGGCTGGGCTATGGTTGGTAATGATACAGATCCATACAAACTAATGGCTAATATGGATAATGCTGGTCTATGGGGAAATCAGATTGAATTATCAACTTCCGGGACTTTGTTATTACCAAATTTGAAACCGGAAATTCAAACTTCATGGGAGTTAGGGGCAGATCTTGCATTTTATGATAATCGTATTCGTTTTGAAGGAACTTATTATGAATCTGAAAATGAAAACCAGATTTTAAATGTTAATCTACCTCCATCTTCCGGATATACAGGTAAGCAAATCAATGCAGGTTTAATATCAAGTAAAGGTGTCGAAATATCTTTTGGTGGAACACCAATAAGAAACAACAACTGGAATTGGGATGTTAATTTTGTTTTCTCAAAAAACAGAACTAAAGTAGAAGAACTAGCTGATGGTTTTGATTATATAACCCTTTGGACAGATGCCAAAGGAGGTGCTGTAACCAGAGTTGGAGACGAAATAGGACAAATAGTTGATGATGTTTTAGTTCGGGTAGAAGATCCGAATTCAGAATATTATGGTTGGCCAATTGTTGATCATGATGGTTGGGATGATTCAGACAACTGGGAAAATTATATGGAGCCAGGTGACAATACTGCTGTTATTGGTAATTTTAATCCTGATTTTATGTTAGGAATGCAGACTTCGCTTTCTTATAAAAAATGGACACTAAATGCAAGTTTTGATTGGAGAGTTGGAGGACAATTCGTTTCTCAAACATTACGCTATGGTGAGTCGGATTTGCATTCACAGCGGTGGCTGGATAGGACACTCAAAATTAATAACCTTAGTGGAGATGAAATGGCTCAGTATCTGAGAGATCATGCAGATCAGTATTTGTCACCCAATGGAGAATTTTTTGTTGTCGTAGGTGGTCCAACGGCTGAATATGGAGGTTTGGAACACGCGGAGGATGGAATTACTCTTAATGATGGTGTATTTATGCCAGGTGTAGAGGGACATTATGACGATAATGGTAATTTTATAATGGAGGCAGAACACCTCGGTGCTGATGGCACACCTACAATTAGATATCAGGATTTCTATGGCTGGGGGTATACGAGAAATGCAATGTTTGATGCAGATTTTATTAAATTGAGAGAAATATCTGTATCTTATCAGTTGCCACCACTTAAATCAATTGGAATAACCAATGCTTCTGTTTCTTTGTACAGCAGAAATATTATACTTTGGACTAAAGCGGGTATTGGTATCGATCCGGAAACTGCGTTCCAGGCTGAATCCAGCAATCAGGGAAATAGTAGTGTACAATTTAAACAGGGAATTGAAAGATACAATGTTAGACCGTGGACAATTCCGGTAGGTATTAAATTAAACGTAAGTTTCTAAAAAGCTAAATTTTAAATCATGAAATTAATAAGAATAACATACAAACTATTTCTTGTATTGTTAGTTGTATTTTTTACATCATGTAATGATCAATTAACCGATTTGAATGTAAACCCCAATGGAGTGGATCCGGAAACAGTAAATCCTAATCTCATGGTTCCAACTATCATTACATCAACAGCTAAATATTATTTAGAAGAAGGGTATAGAGGTGGTTCGGCAGGTGTAATGCAGTATATCCAACAAAGTGGATGGAGTGGAAGTACGAACAAATTTGACTGGGATGGCGCCCGTGAATGGGATAAACAATATGGATATTTAAGAGATGCAAAACATCTTTATAATCGGTCAATGGAAGAAGGGATGGAATTTCAACAAGGAATTGCAATAATAATGAGGGCATTTAACTTTGCATATATTACAGACTCGTGGGGAGCAGCTCCATATTCCAATGCATTGAATGGTGATGAAGGGGAAGACGAGGATTTATTTCCTTCTTTCGATTCACAAGAGACTATTTATAAAGGGATAATTGAAGAATTGACGTCTGCAAATACATTACTTTCAAAATCAGCAAGTGAGTATAGTGGAATTAGTTCAGATGCTGATGTTTTATATGATGGAAGTCCTTCTGAATGGAGAAAGTTTGCTAATTCTTTAGCATTGAGATATTACATGAGGGTTTCCGAAAAATTGCCGGATTATGCGAAAGCAGGTATTGAAGAAATTGTTTCAAATCCAAATGAATATCCTATTTTTTCCTCTGTTGAGGATGATGCAACAATGGATTTTGTTGGTTCTTCTAATGATGATTCATGGCCAGGGAATACTACCTATGATGCATCAGAAAGTGCATTTGATCGTATCCAACTCTGTGCTGGTTTTAGGGATGTATTAGTTGATTTCAACGATCCTCGTTTGGCTGTTTGGTTTGATGAAGTAGACATTCCAATAAAAGTATCTTCTGCTGTTGCAGAAGATGAGGTAATTGACGGTATTCGTTATTTGAATCCGGATTACATGGTTGCTAATAATTATGTCGTATATAATAAATCAACTTGGGTAGATGATGTTGAAGCCGAAAAAACATTGGTAGATACAATGAACTATGCAGGTTTACCAATTGCATCTACGACAGGCGATGGCTCAGGTTGGAATTTAAATCCAAATAAGATCCAGGGGGGCCCCAATGTACATAATTCTGCTCTGGATGATAAATATAAAGCGGCAGAAGGTGATATGCTACAGGCTAGATTAATTTCGTACGCGGAGGTATGCTTTATTCTTGCTGAAGCTGCTGAAAAAGGATGGAATGTTGGTTCTCAGCAAGAATGGTATGAAAAGGGAATTAAAGCCTCTTTTGATACCTGGGAGGTAAGTGATGATTACGATATCTATATTGCAGAGTCTGGTGTTGCTTATGACGGATCCTTGGAGCAGATTATTACACAAAAATGGATTGCAAACTGGACCGTTGCACATGAAGCTTGGTGTGATTGGAGAAGGACTGGTTATCCTACACTTACAATAGGTACCAAAGGGCTTCGTGATGCTATGCCACTTCGTTATCAATATGGAAGTGATGAAATTGCAAGTAATAATGATAATTATTCAACAGCTGTAGAAGGGTTGGAAGAAACTCCTTATACTAGTACTGATGGTAAAGATAGTGCCTGGTCAAAAATTTGGCTCCTTCAAGGGACAAATAAGCCATACTAAATAATAAGAAAAGGTAGTTTAAGTAAGAGGACAAGCAGTAATTCTTGTCCTCTTTATTTTAAAAAAGGAATTCTGTCTCTGAAGGGAATGAGATAGATATCTTTTAGGGAATTACACCTTCATGGGAAAATTTGAAATCATGCTTTTAAAGGAAATCTTTTTTGCAAGTTGTATTCTTGTATTTACCTGTAATTGTGTTGTTGGTCAGAATAACGTCAGCGGGGTTGTTTTTCTGGATACTAACCAAAATGGGGTATTCGATAAGGGAGAAGAAGGAGTAAAAGGCGTTTGTATTTCGAATGGAGAAGAGGTAATAAAAACCAACGCAAAAGGAGAGTGGGAATTACCGGTAGATATTGATAAAAGCATTTTTGTTATTAAACCTTCAGGCTATGCCGTTCCGTTAAATCAGAATAATATTCCTCAATACTATTTTAAGGCAGGCGACGATAGTAACGGAAAAGATAAAAAAAACGGGACGATTAATTTTCCCCTTTATAAAAATCAGGAGAATAAGAAATTTTCAACCCTGTTCTTTGGCGATCCGCAGGCACGGGGTAAACGCGAAGTCAATTTCATTTTTCATGATGTTGTTGAAGAACTCATTGGTGCTGACGTTGCCTTTGGTGTAACACTGGGGGATATTGTTGCCGACGATCCGGAATTGATGGGGGATGTTAGTGGCGGGGTGGCAAAAATTGGAGTTCCCTGGTATAATATCTTTGGAAATCATGATAACGATCGGAACGCTACTACAAATGACGAGCGGGATGCCACCTTTGAAAAATTCTTTGGGCCAAGTACCTATGCATTTGAATATGGCCAAGTTGTATTTATTGGCTTGAATAATATTTACTTTGAATCGAACGGAAAGTATCATCCGCATTTCACCGACCGGCAACTTACTTTTGTAAAGAATTATCTCGATTTGGTTCCCGAAGACAAATTAGTTGTTTTGATGATGCATGCTCCGATAGTGCAATGTGATAATCAGAAAAAAATGTATGAAATTTTGCAAACAAAACCACATACATTTTCTATTTCAGGACATGTACACGAGCAAATAAATGTTTTTGTGGATAAGAAAATGGGGTGGAACGGGAAAGAAGCCCATCATCATCTGGTAAACGCAACGGTTTGTGGGAGTTGGTGGTGCGGTGTTCAGGATGAAACCGGTATTCCTCATGCAACGATGAATGACGGGGCTCCAAACGGATATTCAATTATAACGTTTGATGGTAATAAATACAGCATACAGTTTAAAGCTGCGCGGCGTCCTGCCAATTATCAAATGAATATTTATTTACCCGAAGAAATTCAGAAAAACAGTGTAGATACAACCACGGTTTTAGTAAATGTTTTTGCCGGCTCTGAACGTTCTGTTGTGGAAATGAAATTGGATCAAAATGAAAACTGGATTAAGTTGGATAAAATTCGTACGATTGATCCGGAATGTTTACGGATGCACAATCAAAATCCTTATCTGGAAACGAAAGTTGGTGGCAAAGCTATGGAAGAAGTATTTGGTTTTCCAATGGATTATCCGAGTACCTCTCACCACATGTGGCAGGTAAAGTTGCCGGAAAAACTTCCTGTAGGAACTCATCTGGTAACTGTACGAACAACCGATATGTTTGACCAAATATATACGGCAAACCGTATTTTTCGGGTAAGTGAATAATGTATAACTCTTAATTTGTAGAAATAGAAATGACTAAATCGAACAGGCGTCTTACCTTTAACTTTTCTTTAGCCTTATTTGTCGCCCTTGCTGTTTTGGGAGGGTGTAATTCTTCTCACATAAATGAATTTGTATTGGTCCCTATGAACGAGATTCAGGTTTCTTCCTCACAAAAAATGCATTCGTTAGACAACAACGATAATTTTTCTCCGGATGATAAGTTTCTGTGTTACGATACACGGGGAACTGTTTTTAATAATGATATTGCCAATGGAAAAACCATTGAGAAAATAGAGGTAGCTATCGGTAATGAAACTGTTTTGTATGAACCGGAGTCTGTTACAGGAGAACAAGGTGCACCCGGAGTTGGAGCTGTTTCCTGGCATCCAGCGGAAAACAAAGTTATTTTTATTCATGGGCCGTTGCTTAGTGAGGTAGAAGGAAGAGGATACTATGGTATTCGTAACCGTACTGGTGTAGAAGTTAGCGCTGATGGAAATGGAATACTCACCAAAGTAGACATGCGTGATGTGTCAACAAGCAGGCCAACGACACCGGGGGCTCAACGTGGTGGAACACACAGGCATGAATATACCCGAAACGGCAACCGTATAGGTTTTACATACGATGATTTCCTGGTTCAGAAATACGACCGTACAATAGGATATATGGAGCCTAATCCGGCTGCACCCGAGGGATACACTCATTATTTCACCGTTTTACTAAAACCTGTTGAAAAGGGAACTTCCAAACCCGGTGAAATTGAAAAAGCTTATGGTGACTCGTGGGTTGATTCTGCCGGGAGTATGCGAGCATTTATTGGAAAAGTGCGTGCAGAAAACGGGATGGATTATACCACCGATTTATTTGTTGCCGACATTCCGGAAGGAACTGATATTACTATGGCGAGTTCAGGAGATAAAGATAATTATCCGACACCTCCGGAAGGCATAAAAATCAGAAGACTTACACATGGTGTTGATGTAGATGGAATTGTCCGTGGTTCATTTGATGGGAAAAGTATTGCTTATATCTCAAAAGATGCTGAAAATATTTCACAGGTATTTGTAATCGATGCGAAAGGTTCAGATTTGTCAAATAACAAAGAAATGCAACCCAGATTGTTAAGTCATTTCACAAAAGATGTTTCAATGCTTCGCTGGCATCCGCAGAAAAACTGGATTTTTGCTGTTACTGGAGGAGATGTTGCTGCGATATGTGCAGAGTCCGGAGCTAATTTCGGGAAAACAGTTATGCTTACCAACGATGGAAAAGACCGAAATGCCCTGGTTGTTTCGCACGATGGAAATACACTGGCTTACAACTACAACATTAAACAAAAGGGTAACGAAAAAGAGTTCAAACAAATTTTTGTACTTAAACTCGATTGGGATAAAATAAATGCTGCATTTTGAATAAGTAAATAATGAGAAATTAAATATGATGGAAAGAGCACAAAGAAAAGTATTCATTTTATTGTTATTGGTAGCAACATTAACCCATAGCCGGTTAGCAGTTGCTCAACGAAGTGTAATTTACAAGGCTGATATTCCTTTTATACAGGAATCAAGCATAAAATACGATTTTAACAATACGCGTGTAGAACTGAAAAAAGTGGTTGCCGACCGCAATGGATATATTCAGGTACTGTCATCACACGGATTACTGCGCCCCAGGGCCGGGCAAATGTTATTTCCAGGTACGTTGGTAACCGATGTGCAGTATCGTCCAACTTCTGATAAAGGAATAGTGGATGTAACTACATATAAAAACCAATTGGTTTATATTGATGATAAAGCAGTATTTAGTAACGCCTGGGCTGCAAAATTATATTCGCGCCACAAATTACCCAATGTCAAATTATTTGCAGCCGGAAATGACTTTTCATTCTTGATTTCCAACGGGCAGAAATTAAACTTGCTAAAAGATTCGCAAACACTTTGGGAAGGTACAACCAACGGTGCTATTCAACAAATAAAATTTGATACCGGAAATAATCAATACTGGATTCTGAGTGAAGGTGAAGTTTATACCTTCTCTCCTGTAAATAAGAAACTGGAGTTGGTACTTAAAAACGGAGATTTAACCTGTATTGAGGTGGCAGGAGAATTCGTTTTTGCCGGAACAAAAGATGGATATTTCAAAATAGGTGCTAAATCTAAAAAACAGGTTGGTGAGATTCAAAAGGAGCTTCCATGGACTGAAATAACAACCATAAAATACATAGATGGGAATGTGTGGTTTGGTTCAACATGGGGGGCATTTATGTTAAAGGAAGATGGTAAGTTTAATTATTATGCCGGAAAAAGATGGATTCCTTCAGACATAATCATCGATATAGCAAAAGGACCATATAATTCAATTTTGATTTTAACAGACAAAGGTTTAGGTCAAATTTGCCGCGAAGAAATGACATTGTATGACAAAGCCATGTTTTTTGAAAAACAGGTTCGTGAACGCCATATCCGAAACGGGTTTAATGCAACTGTTTCAAACATGACAGATGGTGATGTAACTACCGGAAGCATGGAAACTTCGGATAACGACGGTTTATGGACTTCCATGTACTTGGCCGGTGAAGTATTTCGTTATGCAGTTACAAAATCAGATGATGCTTTACAAAATATACGGGAATCGCTTGATGCCATGGAGCGCCTTTATACAATTAATCCTGTTCTAGGCTTCCCGTCACGTTCGTTTGAGAGACGAGGTTATAAATACGATGATAAACCATGGCGACGTGCTGAAGATCCGGAATGGGACTGGAAGTCAACAACCAGTAGTGATGAAGCAATTGGGCATATTTTTGCCTTTGGTGCTATTGCTGAATTGGTTGATGAACAAGAGCTAAAGGATAAAGCTATAGCGCTTATTGATACATTTATGTCAACAGTATTGAAAAATGAGCATTACATGGTCGACTGGAATGGAGAACCAACCACGTGGGGACGATGGAACCCTGAGTATGTAAATGCACGGCCCAAAATGGTTGGCGACCGAAAGATAAACTCTTCTAATTATATTGGAATGTTGCAAACAGCCTACCATTTTACCGGAAAGGAAAAATATAAGGATGCCGCTTTTGATTTGATGGATAACCATGGTTACCTGGAGAATTTATTGCGCCCTATGAGCGAAATTGGTAAAGCTCCTGAAAGCGCTGATGATTGGAGTAAAATGCTTTCGGAAGGATGGAACCACTCGGATGACGAAATGTATTATTGTGGTTACTGGGGGCTTTACCGCTATGCTTTCAATAAGAAGTTAAAAGCACAGTACAAAGATGCAATTGTAGACCACTGGAAAGCTGAGCGCCCGGAGAAAGATGGGTTGTGGAATATTATGACTGCCCTGGTTGGCGATGATAACTATGATTTTGACGAAGCAATCTGGTATTTACAAGAGTATCCATTAGATTTGATAAACTGGAAAATGATGAACAGCCAGAGAAAGGATATTGAACTTATTCCTGAGAATTTCAGGGAGCAAACTACAAAAGAGGTGCTTCCTCCCGATGAACTGCGGATTGCCCGTCACAATGCAAATCGTTTTGATTTGGACGGTGGTAATGATGGCCGCTCGGAAAACAGTGCTGGTGATATCTGGTTACTGCCTTACTGGATTGGACGTTACCTCGGGGTAATCGGAGAGCCGCTTCAAAAATAGAATTATAAGTGTTATGAATAGATAGCTTTTGATTAGATTAAACTTGTAAAAAGGCGTACGGAATTATTATTTAGTACGCCTTTTTCTTTATATTCTCAAGATTTATTAAAATATTGCAGATAGATTTTTTCCAAAATTTTATCTTAACAAACAAATTGAAACGAACGAAGCAATGAAACAAGTAACAGTTCTATGTCTTTTCCTCCTTATTTTCCATTCTGGTTTTTCGCAGAACAGTAAAAAAGCCCCAATCGTGGATGTGCAGGCAATCCTGGCTAATATTTCAGAACCAACATTTGCCGACCATTCGGTTATGGTTTATCCAATAAATAGTAAAAAACGAAGTGTAAATGAGTTTATTAATAAAAAGATAAGCGATTGCTCACAAAAGGGAGGCGGCATGGTTGTTTTAACAGAGGGAGACTATTTTTGCAAGGGACCTATTGTACTGCAAAGCAATGTAAATTTACACCTGGAAGAGGGGGCCCATGTGATTTTTAGCCAAGATTCCCAGGATTATCTTCCGGTAGTTTTTGTGCGTTGGGAGGGGACAGAAGCATACAATTATTCGCCATTTATTTATGCAAACAATGCCGAAAATATTGCCATTACCGGAAAAGGTGTAATTGATGGAAATGCATTGTCTGAAAATAGTTTTCGCGAGTGGAGAAGTAAACAAAAGCCCGACCAGAATAAAATTCGGGAAATGGGAAGAGATGGAGTTCCTGTAAAAGAAAGGGTTTTTGGAGACGGACATTTTTTGCGCCCTCAGCTTATTCATTTGGTTAATTGCAGAAATATATTGCTGGAGGATATAATGGTTACGAATGGAGCTTTTTGGCTTATTCAACCAACTTATTGCAATAATATTACTATCCGCGGAATTACCGTTGAGAGTCGTTTTATTAACAACGATGGAGTGGATATCGACTCCGATTCAAATATACTCATTGAAAACTGCCTGTTTAATACGGGCGATGATTTTGTGGCCATCAAATCGGGGCGCGATCAGGATGCATGGCGCGTAAATAAACCAAGCAAAAATATTGTAATTCGTAATTGCCGATCGGAAAATTGCCTGCATGGTATTTCATTTGGCAGCGAAATATCAGGTGGAGCAGAAAATGTTTATGCTGAGAATCTTCAGTTTGGGAAAATTCGCGAATACGGGCTTCAGTTTAAATCGAATAAAGATCGTGGCGGGTATATTCGTAATATTGTTTTGAATGGAATTCGTATTGATACAGTGAATACCTGCATTAGTTTTACAAATCAATACCACAGCTACAGTGGTGGGAATAGCCCAACAACATTTGAAAATATACGCATTGAAAACCTGATTTGTAATGTATCAGAAGAAAAAGCGATTAGTATTATTGGCTTACCGGAAATGCCTATCACAAATGTGGAACTAAAAAATATCACAATTAATAATGCTGGTGGAACTTCTGCAATTACCAATGTGAAGAATATGGACTGGTCTGATGTAAATTTTTAGCTTGAATAAGATATATGATTTGAATCGCTCCATCCTTGGAAAATATTGATGGAAAAGAGTTAACATTATATTATTCTGTCAATTATGCTTTAACCGATGTTCCTGATGATGTAGCTTATTTCCATGCGCAATTTTACAGGCAGAATCCATTACCTGAAGGAGATGTTTTTACAACCCTGTACGGAGTTATGGGACATTATGTTGGAGCATATTTATCTCTCGGAGCTCAAAATTATGATAGGCCAGTATCAGTGGCACCCGCTTGATCCGGTACGGTAAAAAAAGATATAAAAGTTACCATTCAAAGCCTCGTATGGAAAAGTGAAGGACGATACAATCAGATGGAAGACGATATATCTTCCGTAGCCTACTGGTATAAGAGTGAGCGACACCGACCTTTTCCCTCACTTCCTGAATTAAAGTATATCCTGATTGAACAGGATAGAAACAAATAGTTTTGTTTTTACTTTTATAACATCAACACTAAAACTAACTAAAAATGTACCGGGAAAACGATTCGAATAGTGCTTGTTATATAGCCTTTAATCTAATATTCTTAGTTCTGTTACTATGGCTCTCTGGTTGTAACGTTGCGGAGGTTGATGCTTTAAAAGAAGGTTTTAAGAATCCGCCTGATTCTGCCCGCCCTGGTGTTTACTGGTATTTTATGGATGGCAATTTGTCTCGTGAAGGAATGACAAAGGATCTTGAGTCAATGAAAGCCGCAGGAATTGGAAATGTATTATTTCTGGAAGTAAACGTAGGCGTGCCTCGTGGGAAAATTGATTTTTTAAGTAATGAGTGGCAGGACTTATTCAGGCATGCTGTAAAAGAATGTGAACGTCTTGGAATAGAATTAACTTTAGGCTCTGGCCCTGGCTGGGCAGGAAGTGGCGGTCCATGGGTAAAACCTGAACAATCAATGAGGCATTTGGTGGCTTCATCAACTTTGGTAAAAGGGCCTGTGGATTTTAATAAGAAACTAGATGTCCCTCAACCGCGCAAGCCTTATTTTGGCGAAGGTGCTTTAACCGAATCGCTAAAGAAACAGTGGCTGGATTATTATGAAGATGTGGTTGTGCTTGCATTTCCAGCACCAGAAAAACATAATCAAATTTCTGATGTTGATGAAAAGGCGCTGGTTTATCGTGCTCCTTATACATCGGCAAAAGGTGTAAAGCCTTATTTGCCGGCACTAGCAACTTATAAAACTATGTCAGATGCAGCGATTGATACATCCAAAATAATTGACCTAACAAAGAGGTTGCAGAAAGATGGAACTTTAAGCTGGAAAGTCCCGGAGGGTGATTGGACAATTATGCGTTTTGGAATGAGAAATAACGGCGCTGTTACTCGGCCTGCTCCTGTGCCCGGGTTGGGCTTTGAAGTAGATAAATTTGACACAACCTATTTTAATTGGCATTATAACCAGTATATTGGAAAATTGCTGGAAAAGGCAGGCCCCCGGGATGCTGGCAGTACTGGCGGTTGGACTATGATTCATATCGATAGTTGGGAGATGGGAGCGCAAAACTGGTCTGATCATTTTCGTAAAGAATTTATAAAGAGACGAAAGTACGATCCTTTAAAATTTCTGCCGTCTTATACGGGCGATATTGTGGGAAGCCTCGAATTGAGTGAACGTTTTCTTTGGGATATCCGGCAAACAGCCATGGAACTGGTACTAGAAAATCATGCAGCCCATTTTAAGGAATTAGGGCGTAGGAATGGAATGACTCTTTCCATTGAACCTTACGATATGAATCCTACAGCTGACCTTGATTTAGGAGCCGTGGCTGATGTCCCCATGTGTGAGTTTTGGAGTAAAGGATTAGGTTTTAATTCCTCATTTAGTTGTTTTGAAGCAACGTCTATTGCACATGTGTATGGTAGGCCAGTAGTTGCTGCTGAAGCTTTTACTGCCGATGGAAGTGAAAGTTGGACACGATATCCTGCAAATATGAAAAATCAGGGAGATTGGGCTTTTTGTATGGGAATTAATAAGTTTGTTTACCACACTTTTGCTCATCATCCTTTAGACGATAAGTACCGTCCGGGAATGACAATGGGACCTTACGGAGTACATTGGGATCGTGGTCAAACCTGGTGGCCAATGGCTGATGCTTACCATAAATATATTACACGTTGCCAGTATGTGTTACGGCAGGGGAGAACCGTTTCTGATATTTTGTACCTTACGCCTGAAGGGGCTCCTCATGTTTTCAAACCGCCACATTCAGCCTGCCAAGGGGATGAGGTATTGCCAGACAAACGAGGGTTTAATTTTGATGCATGTTCACCAATGACGCTGATTAAACTGGCTGATGTAAAAGACAATCAAATTGTATTCCCTGGTGGCGCTTCGTATCGCGTTTTGGTTCTTCCTGATATAAAAACAATGACACCTGAATTGCTTTATAAAGTTGAATTTTTATTGAAAAATGGAGCAGTGGTTGTTGGCGAAGCTCCATTGAAATCACCCAGTTTGGTTAATTTTCCTGAATGTGACAAAGAAGTAATGCAACTGGTTAGGCAGGTTTGGGGAGAAACAAAAGTTCAGGAAGAGAGGAAAGTAATCAGTTACGGGAAAGGAAAACTTTATACAGGAGGAAGCTATACTAAAAATGATCCCGGAGAATTGTTTCCTGATTATAATTTAACCGCCGCGCTCTTACGGGAAATGGACGTGAATGAAGATTTTTCGTCAACTGGGGGTGTGCGTTATACACATCGTACAACCGCAGATCGTGATATCTATTTTGTCTCAAATCGTACAGATACTGTATTAAATGCAGTTTGTTCATTTCGTGTTGCTTCCGGTGCTCCTGAGTTGTGGGATCCGGTTACTGGAGAAATGCGCATTTTAACAAGTTATTCTGTGAATGACGGTCAAACAACCGTTCCGCTTTTATTCGACAAAGCACAAAGTTTTTTTGTTGTTTTTGGCAAGCAGGAAAGATTAACAGAGCACACTGTAGATACACATCCCAATTTTCCTGAAATAAAAGATAGAAAGAAACTGGAAGGTAGTTGGAAGGTTTCTTTTGATTCTCGGTGGGGAGGTCCGGAAAGTACAATTTTTAATGAATTGATGGATTGGTCGGAGAATGAAAATGAAGGAATTCGATATTATTCAGGAATAGCCAAATACTACAAAACGTTTGATGTACCGGAGCAATTTCTACGGGGCAGTAATACAAATCTTTATCTGGATTTGGGTGTTGTGAAAAATATGGCAAGGGTAAAATTGAATGAAAAAGATTTAGGTGTGGTTTGGACTTCTCCGTGGAGGGTGGAGATCACGGATGTTGTTCGCCCCGGAGATAATAAATTGGAAATTGAAATTGCTAATCTTTGGGGAAATAGATTGATTGGAGATGAGCAACTTCCGGATGATGGTGTAAAAGATGGAAAATGGCCTGATTGGCTTTTGGAAAATAAGGCACGAACCAGTGGGCGTTTTACATTTACTCCGCGGCATTTTTACAGTAAAGATTCGCCACTGCAACAGTCCGGGCTGCTTGGACCGGTGCAGGTTATTACTATTGAGTAATATCGGCAAATTAAACGTAGTATAATTATGCTAGTGTTAAGCCAAGGGTGAGATAATGGTTAAGGCTTCGATTCTGCTCAGTCTGATTGCTTAGGTCATGTTGAGCGTATTCGAAACGGGCTAATGCACTTTTCTGAAATTTAAAGATTGACTTGATATTACTTGAATTATAAATTGTAATTAGTTTTATACAAAGAACCTGAAAATACCTGAATTATGAAAAACGATTTGCTGAGAATAATTTTTATTGCAGTTGTTGCATTTCTTACGGCATGTGCCGTGGAACAAAAAAACGATAAAAAGACGGAAGGCATTCACTCATTTGAACAGTTAAAGCGATTTTTTGCTGATCCTCCTTCTGAATATCGTAGTGCCCCTCTATGGGATTGGAATGAAGATATTTCCGAAGCCGGAATTGATTTTCAGATGAAAGAGTTTAAAAAGGCAGGTATTGGGGGCGTTTTTGTTCATCCGCGTCCTGGCTTAATTACTGAATATCTTTCGGATGAATGGTTGCATCTTTTTGACTATACCGTTCAGAAAGGAAAAGAGTTAGGAATGAAGGTTTGGATTTACGACGAGAATTCATATCCTTCTGGTTTTGCAGGCGGGCATGTTCCTGCGGAAATGCCGGATTCTTATCAGCATGGCACCGGTTTATCAATGGAGATTCAAAATACACTAAATGTAATCCTTTCAGACACTATTGCCGTTGTTTTAAAAAAATCAAATAAAGGATTTACTGATATTACTTCGAGTATTCAGCAGGAAAATGGAAAGAGTGGGACCTATTATATTTTTAGAAAAACATATCCCGGAAAATCTCCCTGGTATGGAGGCTTTTCTTATGTCGACCTCATTTATAAAGGGGTAACCGAAAAGTTCCTGGAGGTTACAATGACCAAAGGTTACGAACAGCGAAATAAAGCCGATTTTGGAGAAACTCTTATGGGAATTTTTACAGATGAGCCCAACCTGGAAGCAGCCATGTCGCATGGAACAATGCTTCGCTGGACACCTGATTTGTGGGATGAATTTCAGAAACGGTGGGGGTACGATTTAAAAGTAAACCTGCCATCTTTGGTAGAGGAGACGGGAAATTGGCAAAAGGTTCGTCATGATTTTTATGAAACACTTCTTGAACTTTTTATAGAACGCTGGGCCATTCCAAACAGTAAATATTGCGAAGAGAATGGTTTAAAATGGACAGGGCATTACTGGGAACACGGATGGCCGGTTCCTACCGATGGCCTTGATGAATCGGCTTTTTATATCTGGCACCAGCAGCCGGGAGTAGATATGCTTGGTAACCGCCTCGATACCGCAGGTCTTGGCGGACAGTTCGGTAACGACCGGGCAGTGCGTGAATTGCGAAGTGCGGCAAATATGGCCGGAAGAACACGTACTTTGAGCGAAACCTATGGTGGCGGTGGTTGGGAAATGAACTTTGAAACGCAAAAGCGTTTGGTTGACTGGGAGATGGTGCTGGGGGTGAATTTTGTAAATCAGCATTTGTCGTATTATTCGCTAAATGGGGTGCGTAAGTTCGATTACCCTCCTTCGTTTTCTTATCATGAACCGTGGTGGGAACATTATAAATTGTTGGGCGATTATATTGGAAGGGCATGTATGGCAATGTCTTCCGGAGAGCAAATAAATAAAACCCTGGTGCTTCAACCAAATACTTCGGCCTGGATGTATTTTTCAAGGAAGAAAAGTAATCCGGCAATAGATGAAATTCGTGACGACTTTAAAAACTTTGTTTACCGGATGGAACAACTGCACCTGGAATATGATCTGGGATCTGAAAATGTATTAAAAACACTCGGTAGCGTAGTAAAAGATAGATTGAGGATAGGAGAGCGTGATTATTCATTAGTGGTTGTTCCTGCCGAGATGGAAAATATAGATTTGCCTACATTTAATTTATTAAAAGAGTACCTGAAAAATGGTGGCGTTGTATTGTCTTTTAATAAGCAGGTAAAAAGGTTAAATGGCGAAGAATCTGACGTTGTAAGTATCCTGGCTTCCCAATTTCCAAAGCAATGGATAGTGGCCGAGAAACTTGATTCTCCAAAAGCTTTAAACTTATTGTTACACGATGATTTTGCAATGAATGACGAAACCCGAAATGGAATGCTGTATCATCAGCGAAGAATTTTGGACGACGGACAGCTTATTTTCATTGTCAACTCACACCCTGAACAAAAGGCCAGGGCTCAATTGGTAATGGATGGTAAGTCTGTATCAAAGCTTGATTTAGTAACCGGAAAGATTTATACCTATCCGGCCAACACACAAAGCAGAAAAGTCTCTTTTTCTGTTGCCCTGGAACCGGCAGGAAGCGCCCTCTTTTTTGTAGGTGATAAGAAAATGGATGAACCAGAATGGCAAACCCCGATTACGCAAGGTGAGGGAAAAGCAGTGCAACGCGATGGTGTGGTAAAAGTAAAAAGAGAAAGCGATAATATACTGATGGTGAATTATCTGGACATGAAAACGGCCAAATCAAACAAAAAAGATATCTATTTCATGGATGCGTTAATCGGGCTTTTCAACGAGAATGGCGTAGAAATGGGGAATCCGTGGCAGCATAAAATTCAGTATAAAAAGAATTACCTTGCCCTGGATACGCTGTTTAAAAACGATTCCTGGTTCGAGGCCAGTTATCATTTCCATATAAACTCAAATGTGGGTAAAGAGACTATGGAATCGATTCGGGCAGTGGTTGAACGACCCGGATTATGGACCGTTAATATTAATGGGCACGAGGTTTTAAAAACAGAAGGAAGCTACTGGATTGACAAAGATTTTGCTTTATTTAAAGTTGGCCCCTGGTTAAAAAACGGAACAAATACAATTACTCTAAAGGCTCCTCGTATGAATGTGCTGGCAGAAGCAATGCCTGTTTATCTGATGGGCGATTTCCTGGTTACTCCTGCAAAAAAAGGTTTTGAAATTTCCGGTGGAGATATTCATGAAACGGGTTCCTGGCGTTCATCCGGGCTTCCGTTTTATTCGCAAAAAGTAGCTTATACTGAAAATTTTAGGGTGAATAAAGAAGATGCTAAATCTTACAGAGTTCGCTTAGGCAACTGGAATGGTTCTCTTGCTGAGATCTGGGTAAACGAAACTTTGGCAGGAGTGATTGCATGGAAACCAAATGAAGTGGATGTTACTTCGTTGCTGAAAAACGGGCAGAATAAGATTACTGTAAAGGTAATTGGCAGCCTGAAAAATACATTTGGCTTTTTTTATAACGATAATAACAATTGGATTTTTGGTCCGCACGCCTGGAATTATGCTCCTGAAAAAATTCCGGATGCTTCTGAGTATTTTCTCATAGATTATGGATTGTTTGAACCATTTCAACTGGTTGGTTATAATTAAGTTTTATTAGCTCTTGTTTTATCGCGATTTTTGGGAGAGCTCTGCTATTTGAGCGTCCTTCGGGTATTTTAACTTTTTAGATGCTTCTTAGTTAATAAACAATAGCTTTTGAATAAAATACCGGAAGCTATTGTTTAATTATTCATTTTCCTTTGTGAAAAGGGGCATTTTTGGATGAAATGCAGGTTGTTTTCAAGGGGGTAAAATACAAGAATCCTGCTTTTTTGCGCATTAAAATAAGTATATTTGATAGGCTGATGCTGACTGAAAATAATATCCCAATTCGAAATTTGAGTTGTATTAATTTTAAATTTCTCTCAGAATAAGAAAGTTACAAATTGAATTAAAAATAAAAGATTACAGAACAATTGCTAAATCGATTAAGTTAGGTAGTTATGAAAATGATTTTAAGAACGTTTCTTATTTTAATTTTAAGCACAGGTGTCGCTGCAGGGCAAGGTTTGTATAATAAATCAACGCATTTGTGGAAAGCGCAGAAAGATGAAGTATATCTTCAGGAAGTTTCCCTGAGAATTCCGACAGATAAACCAGTGGTCTCAATCACTAATTCTGGTTCTAATTGTTTGGTTTTGATGGATGGTAGAGTATTTTCGCTGAAAGGTGAAGAGTTGGTGGAAGAGGATGATGCACCTGAAGGGATAACAAAGCTAACCAATGGAAATGGCCAGGTTTGGGCTTTAACTGCCAATGGGCTTTATCGTTTCCGGGAAAGTAAATGGGAAAAAATAGATAATCGGACGTATGTTGATTTGTGTATGCACAACGGTGTGCTACATGCAGCGACAAAAGACGAGATTTATAAACTGGCAGATAATAAATTTTTTACAACCAAACCAGAAGGAGGTTACTACTCCAGTAATATGACCATGTTAATGGAAGACGGTACGCAGCTTCATGACGATCCGGTCGAACTCGGTCCAATAGAGAAGATAGAATCTTATAGCGGAACACTTTATATTTTGAGACCGGGAGAAGTTGTGTTGTTTGATGGAAAAACGGTGAATGAAGATTTTATCGACTGGGGCTTACTCCCTTCAAAAGAAACACGTGACTTACTTAGCTTCGGAACACGTTTGTTTGTGGCAACCGATGAAGGATTGGGCGTTTTACGAGGAGCTTCGCTTACTACCTTAAAAGGGAAAGATGGTTTGCCGGAGGAAGATGTTACCTGCTTAAGAGCTGGTTTTGATAATGATATCTGGATCGGAACCAAAAACGGAGCAGTAAGGATGCTGGAAGATGACTGGCATTACTTTGGAGCAGATATTTGGCTGCCTGATAACAAAGTTAATGACATTGCCGTTGGGGACAACATTGTTTATATTGCCACCGATGGTGGTTTGGGAATCATAAAATATGAGCCCTTTACTTTGCAAAAAAAGGCAGCATTTTATGAGAAACATTTAGAAACCTGGGGGCATAAACGTTTGGGGTTTGTACACTTATTATATAAGAAAAATGGCGAGTGGGTACGCGAAGTTAGTGATAACGATGGTGGTCATACTTCACCTTATCTTGCAGCCATGTCGTATAAATATGCAGTTACAGGAGACGAAAAAGCAAGAGCAGAGGCTGTAAAAGCTTTTAATGCAATGGTGTGGCTGGAACGAATTACACCCATCAACGGATTTTTTGCCCGTGCTATTTATTCCCCAACTGGCGATAAAGATGAAATGTCAAAGCACGGTTCAGGAGGATTGCCTGCTAAATGGTACAAAACTCCTGATGGAAAATGGTACTGGAAAGGCGATACTTCCAGTGATGAGGTAATAGCACATTTTTATTCGGTTTCTATTTTTTATGAGCTGGCAGCAAAAGGCAAAGAAAAAGAAATTGCCCGTGAACACCTTCGACGCATAGCTTCCTACATTATTGATTGTGGCTGGGTTTTAAATGATATGGATGGAAAGCCAACCCGCTGGGGACGCTGGAACCCGGAATATTTACTACGCCCTTACGGTTATGTTGACAGAGGAATTAACGGGCTGGAAGCATTGGCTTTTACAAAAACAGCATTAAATCTAACAGGAGAAGAGAAATTCAAAAAGGGATACCAGCAGTTGGTAGATTGGGGGTATCCGGAGAATACCATTCGTCAGAAGAATGTATTTCCACCGGAAAACATTGCCACCTGGGACGATAACCATGCATTCAGGAGTTACTACACTTTATTGCGTTATGCCGATGATCCTGTATTACGGTCAATCTACTTGCGCAGCCTTGAACGTACCTGGGAAGTAAAGCGGATGGAACAAATCCCGTGGTTCAATTTTTCATATGGCGCTATTACAGGTAACGATTGCGAGGCGGATAAGGCGGTGAAAAATTTGCGTGAGTGGGTATTGGATTGCGTAGACTATTCTTATACAAACTCTAAACGCGATGATTTATTTGTTGAGCCGGGCTACCAGTCTTATGAAAGGGGGCAAAAGCGTATTTCACCCAGAGAATCAACAGTGAAGAACGGTAGTCGGAGCGCAATAAAGCTGGATGGAAGCGCCGGAGGAAGAAGAGTAACTGAGCCTACCGGATTTTTACGTGATTATTGGATGGGGCGCTACCATGGATTTATTTTAGCTCCAGAAACTACTGCTCCGGATTTGGTTTCATACAAAGAAGAATCGAAAAAGAATGTTGGGGCAGAACCTTATAATGGTCCTGATATGCCCAAAATATATTGATAGAAAGTAAATTAATAACCAAAATAGAAAAGAAATGACAGGAAAATTTTTGATCTCTAAATGTGTAGCGTTGCTGGTTTTTATTGGATTTTTTGCAGGTTTTTCTGCTTGCTCCACTTCTCCGGCAAAACAGGAAGAGACTGAAAAAGAGGTGATGGACAAGGTGATAACAAAATTGTATAGCACCAAAACACAGGAGGAACTGGCCAGCTTAACCAATGAACAGGCAATGGCCCTATTCTCGAAGGAAGAATTAAAAGTTTTGGCTACCAAACACTGGATGTTTGATGTAAATGTGCCGGTTACAGTTTCAGTTATGCGAAGTATAAAACAGGAAACAGTTCCATTTTGGCTAAGTGAGTTTGGCTTCAAAAAAACGGATATGACCGTTAAAAACGAAATTACTACCTATGAGATTTGGCAAAAGAATTTTGGCGCAGGAAGAGTAGGGTTAGGAATGAATGGTTTTGAAGATTACGGATTGCATTACTTTGTTTGTGTTGGTCCTCAAAATAAAAGCGACAAGTTGGTTTTGAGTAACTTTTTCCCGAAAAACCAGTATGTAGCTACCATGAAAGATGGCGCGTTTACTTACCACGACTGGGATGAGCTGATATTGGAAGGTGTCCCGGAATCGTTAAAAGGTGATAAACTGCTAACAACTATTCGCGGGCGAGCAGTGGAAACCCATTTGGTTGGTGGTTTTAGGGCTACAAAATACCCTTCTTCAAACATGCCCGACCAGGTATTGTTAACATGGAGTTCCGATCCCGCAACAGGAATCGACATCCAATGGCGCACCGACACTACCGTTAAGTCGAGTATGGTATATTGCCGCGAAAAAGGTTCGGAAGAGACTGTTTCTGTGAATGCCGAGAAGTATAAAATGGAAGATCTTCGTTTGATGAACGACCGTTTTATTTACCGTTATACCGCGAAACTAAGAGATTTAAAACCGGGTACAACTTATGAGTACCGTATTGAACAACAGTCGAATTGGCCTGAAAATCAAACCTTCTCAACGGAGAGTAACGATAACGATTTTTCTTTTATCTGGTTTGGCGATACACACTATTCTTCTGAATGGGGAAATCTGGCTAATGTAGCTTTTAAAGCCCACCCAGATGCTGCATTTTTTACCATTGCCGGCGATTTGGTAAGCGATGGTTTGCACCGCGACCAATGGGATGACCTTTGGGAATATACGAAAAATATAAGTCCGCAGCGTCCATTTATGTGTGTGCCTGGTAATCACGATAATCGACTGGGGCTGGGAGCAAAAATGTATCGCGATATGTTTAGTTATCCTTTGAATGGCCCGGAGGGGAAAGATCTTCATCTGGAGCAAACTTATGCATTCAATTATAAAAACACATTGTTTCTGATGATTGATGCCACATCTCCGGTTGAAGAGCAAAGCTCCTGGATTGAAGAACAACTAAAAAATACAGATGCTACCTGGAAAGTTGCGTTCTTTCATTTTCCTCCTTACAATTGGGAAGAGCCTTATTTTGATATTCAAAAAGCATGGGTGCCACTGTTTGATAAATACCACGTTGACATGGTGTTTGGTGGCCATTTACATTATTATATGCGTTCAAAACCGATGAAAGGCGGTAAGGTTGTGGATTCATATAAAGATGGCACTGCTTACATCATATCCATTGGTATTCCAGCCCATAACGAAAATATGACGGATGAACCTTATGCTGAAATCCGTAAACCCGATGGTCAGTATTATCAGTATATGAAAATAACAGGAAATAAACTGTCATATGTTTCTATTGATGCTGACGGGAAAGTTTCAGATTCATTAGTCCTGAAAAAGTAGAGTGAAATTTGAGGAGTGAATATTTTGATTTATAGGTGAATTAGTGTCATTTTTTAACGGAGAGTTTAGTGTTATTTTCATTTTAATAATGAATTCTCACATATTTTTAAATATTAAAAAATGAGAAGAATGTTTTTTTACATGCTGATTGTTTTATTGATTGGAGGCTCAGCATCTGCGCAGAAGAAAGTTGATTTAAAATTTAACAAATCCGGTGAGTTTAAAATTATTCAGTTTACCGATACCCATGTAAATATTAAAAAGGGACAAAACCTTGATATTTTTGAACATTTGCAAAAGATTATTGAAACAGAAAAACCTGATTTGGTAATGCTAACCGGAGACATCTGCGCTGAAGATGAAACAAAAGAGGGGTACCAGTATTTTGTTAATGTTTTTGAAAAAGAAAAACTCCCGTGGGCAGTGGTTTTTGGGAACCATGAACCAAAAGATGATGCTTCCCGGCAGAAAGTAGCCGATTATGTGGAAACATTGCCATACTGCCTAAATGTGAGTAACGATGGCGGGATTGCCGGTAGTTCCAATTTTGTTTTACCGGTTTATGGAAGTTCAGACAAGCCCGAAGCAGTGCTTTATTGTATGGATTCCAATTCAATAAGTAAAATGAAACCTCGGGTAGATGGTTATGGTTGGTTTGATTTATCTCAAATTGAGTGGTATCGCAAAAAAAGTGAAAGTTTTACCACTGAAAATGGTGACGATCCTTTACCTGCTCTGGCATTCTTTCATATTCCACTACCTGAGTATGCTTTGGCCTGGAACGATAAAAAAGTTGCCCGGATTGGAAAGAAACGGGAAGAGATTTGCTGCCCGGATATAAACACCGGTATGTTTGCCGAAATGGTGCAATGCGGCGATGTAATGGGAACATTCGTAGGGCACGATCACTATAATGATTTCGTTGTTAATTATTACAATATTGCTTTGGCTTATGGTAGGGCTTCCAAAATAAGAAATCAGAAGAAACCTGCACTGGGCGGACGTGTAATTGTTCTAAAAGAAGGGAAACGGGAATTTGATACCTGGATTCGTGATTTAAACGGAGATAAAGTACAGGAAAGTAATTACCCTGAGTCGTTTAAAGGAGAGCAATAAGGTTCTAAAAATTTATAAACACTAAAAATAGTATGTTGCCGGGCAAAAAACACCGCTTATTTTTAAGGAATAGGGGTAAAAATTCTAACTTGCCCGCCCTTGATATATTATATTCTTCAAAAGCAGGAAATAAAATGAAAAATTTGTCTCGCAGAACGTTTCTGAAATCAGCTTCAGTTGCTGCATCAGGAGCGATGTTTATCCCCGGTTTATTGAGTTGTTCCCCAAATAATAAATTAAATATTGCAGTAATTGGTGTTGGCGGGCGAGGGCATGCCAACTGGAGTAAAGCCACCAACGAAAATATTGTCGCCATGTGCGATGTGGATGATAGTCGAGCAGCAGATGGTTTTAACCAGTACCCCGGAATTCCGAAGTTCAAAGATTTTAGGGTTATGTTTGATAAGATGGCCAATAAAATTGATGCAGTAATGATTTCCACACCAGATCATACCCACTTTGCAGCAACAATGGCTGCTATTCAACTGGGTAAACATGTGTACGTGGAGAAACCGCTGGCTCATAATATTTGGCAGTTACGAACGTTAAGAAAGGCAGCCCGCCATTATAATATTGTATCGCAAATGGGAAACCAGGGGCATACAACCAACGGCATAAGATTGATAAAAGAATGGTATGAAGCCGGTGTGTTGGGACAGGTAAGCGAAGTACATGCCTGGTTTGGTCCTTTCGATTTTAAACCGGGTGGCTACTGGACCAAACCAGGTAGTTATCCGCCCCCCGCACAACCCGTACCGGAAACACTTGACTGGAATTTATGGTTGGGGCCGCAGGCAGAACGTCCGTATAACAGTGTTTATGTGCCAAAAGCATGGCGTGGTTTCTACGATTTTGGGAATGGCTTGTTGGGCGACTGGGCCTGCCACACAATTGATGCTCCTTTTTGGGCCTTGAATTTGGGAATGCCTCATACGGTTGAATCAACAGCTTCGAATCCTTTACCTGATCATAGTTTTATTTCCGATCAGTCGGAGGTAACCTTTCATTTTGGTGCGCGTGGCGATAAAGTGCCTGTTCAGTTACATTGGCACGAAGGCGGGTTAAAACCTGAAATAAGACCAGAATGGGGAGTAGCCAAATTGCCTGAAACCGGAATGGTGATGATTGGCGATAAAAAGACATTGATTACCGGAGGACGCCCCAATAACCCACATTTAATGGTGCCGGATGAAGAGTGGCAGGAGTTCCTTAAAAATGCACCGGAGAAAACTATCCCAAGGGTGGGAGAGGAACAACCTCAGCAGGAGTGGATTGATGCCATTAAAAACAATACACTTCCCGGTTCTAATTTCGATTATGCAACAGAATTAACAGAAATGATCCTGGTGGGGGTTCTATCGCAACGTTTTGTTTCAAAAGTTGAATACGATGCAAAAAATATGAAGGTAACCAACCGGCCGGATATTGATGCGTATATAAAAGAACCAATGAGAGACGGATGGGCTTATGGTGAAGATTTGTGGTAAGTATTCCTTCGTTTAAATCCGATAATATTAATTATCTTTCGACGCTAAATTTTTAAAATGAATTTTCCCTGGCTTGGGAAGAAAAATCAACCTAAATAGTTAAAAAAATATGACAGCAAACAAAGTACAATGGGGTAAACTTTTGCCAGTGTTCCTATCCTTCGTAATAATGGGATTTGTGGACATAATTGGCGTGGCAACCGGCTACATTAAAAAAGATTTTGAACTGACCAACTTTGCCGTTCAGTTTCTGCCAATGATGGTGTTGCTTTGGTTTTTTGTTTTATCAGTTCCGGCTGGTATTTTACAGGATAAGTTTGGAAAACGAAATATGCTAAACATTGGTATGTTAATTCAGGCTGTTGGGCTTGGGCTGCCGTTTGTGAGTTATTCGTTTGGAATGATGTTCGCATCGTTTATCCTGCTTGGTGTTGGAAACACCGTAATTCAGGTGTCAGCAAATCCGCTGTTGCAAGATGTTTCTCCGGGTGAAAAACTGGCCAGTTACTTAAGTACTTCGCAGTTTGTAAAAGCCGTTATTTCTTTCTCCGGACCACTAATTGCTACTTTTGTAGCTTCTGCTTTTGGCGACTGGCGCTTGGTTTTTGCCGTTTACGGAATTACATCTATGCTCGGAGCCGTATGGTTAGGTGCAACACCTATTCAGGAATCAAAACCCGACAGGAAACCTGCTACATTTGCTTCTTGTTTTGGCTTGCTAAGCAACCGTTTTGTAGCTTTTATGGCACTCTCAATCTTCCTGATTGTGGGAACAGAAGTAGCAATAAACACCAACATTTCAAATATTCTTATTGCAAAATATGGAATTACTTTGGAAAAGGCTGCCATCGGAATTAGTGTTTTCTTTGCCGGTGAAACCGTTGCGCGTTTAACAGGTGCCATTATTCTGAACTGGATAAAACCTCGTCCGTTTTTGTTAATTACAGCGCTGGTTGCTTTGGCCGGTATTGTCGGAATTTTTGTACTTCCGTCTTACTTCCTTGCTTTTGCTTCCATATTTATTATAGGGCTGGGCGCCGGTAATATGTTCCCAATTATTTTCTCGCTGGCGTTAGAAAAAATGCCCGACCGCGCAAATGAAATTTCAGGCTTACTAATTATGGCTGTTTCTGGTGGTGCTTTTATTCCTCCGGTAATGGGGTTTGTTAGTACAGCTGTTTCTCCAATGGCAAGTATTTCGGTTGTTACTGTTTGTATGCTATACATTTTGTGGGTAGCATTTTACGTTCGCAAAAACTAAACAATCCATATATATTATCGAGACAAAAAAGTCCTTTCCGTTTTTATGGGAAGGACTTTTTTATGCTTTGAAAATTGGGTGACCATCTGTTTTTTTTTAATTCCTCCGGATTAAGCATGGCAAACAGCGCAGAGATTACAGCTTTTATCGATTTATAAACGTAGAAACTCTATTGCTTTTCTGCTTTCAATGTTTCTATAAACAGTGTTCCTACTTAATTTCAAGTATTGAAGGTTTATTTAATGGCTAGAAAACAAATATTTTGTGCTTTAAAGGTTTGTTTATGAAGAGAAAAACTGATGTTTTATGCTTTGAAGGTTTATTTAAATACTGAAAAAATGATATTTTATACTTTGAAGGTTTGTTTATAGAATGAAAAACAAATATTTTATAGTTTGAAGGTTTATTCATGAATTGAAAAACTGATATTTTGTACTTTGAAGGTTTATTTATAAGGTGAAAAACGAATATTTTGTGGTTTGAAGGTTTATTAAAAGGTAGAAAAGTAGGATTTGAAGCTTTGTATATTTATACAAACGCCAAATCCATAAAAAAAGGTGACTTTATCCATTTCACTGAATAAAAAATAAATACTTGTTGGAGAAGCAAGCTTTTATTCTTTACACCTTATTTCTCACTTGTTAGGTTCCTTTTCATTTTCCACCCCAAATTTCTCCAGAAAATACTCTAACGGGCAAAATTTTGTAAAGGACGATTGAAACAGGTTTAATCCAACAAATGCTGCCAGGGCAAGCCAGTAAATATTTACAAAAATGGCCAGTAATACGCTTGTTAATACCAATGTCCCGGCTACTGCACGTATAATTCTTTCTTTCATGTTTTTCTTTTTTGTTGTTTTACGATACTGTTTGTACCAATTTTTTTAGCAGATAAAGCCTTGTTTTATAAAGGGGGATACTAACCTCAGGATTTTTACCTGAGGTTAGTAAATACATTGTTAATATGCGGGCTTTGCCCAGGTGCATATCTTTTTTATTCACATTGAATGCTTATATCGATTTTTCAACATTCATTATATAAGCGTTCATCGGGCTCATTTCCTCAATGCTTTCATTAAAGTTCTCTATCCGTTTTAATAGTTCCTCGGCCTTGTCTGCCGCCAAAAAGGTAAAAGAAACCATGTAATTATACGGGTTCGCCGCGGAGCCAAACCAGTTGGAGAATTCCCCTTCGTTCGGGTTTTTGCGCATAAAACCTTCCACATCTATTTCGTTGTGGGAATCTACTTCAATTGACTTGAAAATCTGCTTCAGCTCCGAATGGTAAGCTTTTACACATTGAATAATTACAAACTTCATCATAGTTCATTTTTGTTTAGATTTTCACCAGTGTTATTTTCATATTTCTTTTTCTCTGTCATGTAATAAATGAGCGGAATAATAACCAGCGTAAGAACGGTTGACGCGATGGTTCCGCCCATTAACGAAATAGCCAGCCCCTGGAAAATGGGGTCGAAAAGGATAACCACGGCGCCAATAACTACTGTTCCGGCAGTAAGAAGAATTGGAGTTGTTCGCACGGCTCCGGCTTCAATAACGGCCTCTTTTAGTGGAACCCCATCCTTGAGGCGCAGGTTTATAAAGTCGATAAGCAGTATGGAATTTCGGACCATTATTCCGGCCAGAGCAATTAATCCAATCATTGAAGTGGCAGTGAAAAAGGCCCCCATTAGCCAATGCCCCACCAGAATTCCTACGAGAGAAAGCGGAATGGCTATCATCATAACAAATGGTACTTTGTAGTTTTGGAACCAGCCAATAATAAGTATGTAAATGATAATAAGAACCACCGCAAAAGCAGTTCCCAAATCGCGGAATACTTCGTAGGTAATTTGCCATTCTCCATCCCATTTTATGCTGTAATTGTCCTGGGTAAACGGTTGTTTGGTAAATTCTTCGTTTAACGTGTAGCCCTGTGGTAACTTTATGGTATTTAATTTTTCCGACATGTCAAGGATTCCATATACAGGGCTTTCCAAATCTCCGGCAATATCAGCCAGCACATACACCACACGTTTCTGATTTTTGCGATAGATACTTTTATCCTGTAATTTTTCATGAATATCTACCACATCGCCCAGCGCAACCATTTGTCCGGTTTGGCTTAATATGTTGATGTTTTTAAGGTCGTTTAATCCGGAGCGTTCTTTTTCGTCCAGCCGAAGCGAGATGCCAACTTGTTCCTGTTCGTTTTCTTTGTAAAGCTGTGCCACTTCCTGTCCGCCAAGCGCCATTTGCAACGTTTGTGTTACTTGTTGGCTTGAAAGCCCCATTAGTGCTGCTTTTTCTTTCAGAACATCAAACTGGTATTCAGGTTGGTCATCTTCCATTTGCCAGTCAATATCCACTACGTCGGCTGTTTCGGCAAACAAAGATTTTACCTGGCGTGCAACATCAATTTGTGTTTCATAATCGGGCCCGTAAATTTCAGCAACCAGTGTTGACAGTACCGGAGGCCCTGGCGGAACTTCTACAACTTTTACATTGGCATTGTATTTTCTTGCGAGTTCGTGTAAACCCGGGCGCATGGCTTTGGCAATGTCGTGGCTTTGCAGTTTCCGGTCGCCTTTGTCGGTAAGGTTTACCTGTATGTCTGCCACATTTGAACCCTGCCTGATATCGTAATGACGAAGCAAGCCGTTAAAATTCATTGGCGAAGCCGTTCCAACATATGTTTGATAATTGGTAATATTATCCTGTCCGGCTATGTAGGTTGCCAGTTCTTTGGTAACAGCAGCAGTACGTTCCAATGTTGTTCCTTCGGGCATGTCTATTACCACCTGGAACTCGTTTTTGTTATCAAAAGGAAGCATTTTTACGGCTACCATTTTGAAATAGACAAGGAACAAAGAAGCAAATAGCAACAGCGTTACTCCGCCTATAAATCCCCAGCGTTTTAACGAGGAATCCATCATTGGCCTTACTGTTTTGGAGTATATCTTATAAATAATAGAATCTTCTAAGCGATACGCTTTTTTTGTTTTGCTTTCTTTTTCGTTAAAGCGCAATAAGCGGTAAGCAAGATATGGAGTAATGGTAAGAGCCACCAGCAAGGAGAAAATCATGGCTATGGAAGCTCCAATGGGCATTGGGCTCATATAAGGTCCCATTAACCCGGACACAAAAACCATGGGTAATACCGCTGCAATAACCGTAAATGTAGCCAGTATGGTTGGGTTTCCCACTTCGTCAATCGAACGCAATGCCGCCTGAATAAATGGTAATTTTTTCATTTTGAAATGGCGGTGCATGTTTTCGGCAATGATTATGGAATCGTCTACAACAATACCAGTAACAAAAACCAGCGCAAATAATGTGATACGGTTGAGCGTATAGTCCATGAAATAGTAGCTAAACATGGTAAGTGCAAAGGTTATGGGCACGGAAAGAAAAACCACCAGTCCGCCACGCCAGCCCATAGCCAGCATAACCACAATGGTAACCGAAATAATAGCGCCAAACAGGTGCATCAGCAGTTCTGATACTTTGTGCGATGCTGTTTCCCCGTAGTTACGCGTTACATCTATATGTACATCAGCCGGAATCAAATCTTTCTCCAGTATTTTAATCTTACTGAGAATCTCTTCCGATACTTTCATGGCATCGGCGCCACGGCGTTTAGCAATGGAAATCGTTACAGCCGGGTATTCTCCATGGAAATCACTTCTTTGAATGTTATTTTTCCCATACCCAAAATTTACATACTGAACGGGTTCTTCAGGCCCATCGATAATTTGAGCTACTTGTTTTAAATAAACCGGGCTACCGTTGTGAATACCAACTACCAGGTTGGCAACATCGTCTGATGTTTTGAGGAAATCGCCGGCTTCAACCAGGTATTCCTTATCGTTTTTGTTAAAGGCGCCTACGTTCATTTGGGCGTTAGCTATTTGTATCTTTTGCGAAATACTAAGTGCATCTACCTGGTAAGCGCTCATCTGTTCATTATCCAGAACAACGCGTATTTGTCGCGAACGGCCTCCTATTATTCTGGTATCAGAAACATCTGTTATTTGTTCAATTTCGTTGTTGGCTTCCTGCGCTATTCTTTTTAGTTGATAATCATCGTAATTCTCACTCCAAAAAGTAAGTCCGAGCACAGGGACATCGTCAATCGACCGGGTTTTCACCAACGGAAAACTAATTCCCTGTGGCATTTGATCCATGTGCTTTACAATTTCGTTGTACATTTTTACCAGCGAGCGTTCAATGTCCTCACCAACGTAAAACTGAACTATAAGCATTGCCTGCCCGGGCATCGACGTAGAGTACACATATTCCACTCCGGGAATGTTGGAAACTACCTTTTCAAGTGGCTGGCTAATGCGCGATTCTACTTCTTTGGGACTGGCTCCCGGGTAGCGAAGAAAAATATCGGCAATAGGAACATCAATTTGCGGTTCCTCTTCGCGGGGTGTAAGGTACGAGCTGTAAATGCCAATGGCCAGAAAAGCAACCATTAACAGCGGTGTAAGTTTTGAATTTATAAATAGCCGGGCTAATCCGCCTGCATATCCTGTCTTCATAATACTTCTTAATTGATTTGAATTGAAACGCCATCATATAATTTCCCTTCACCGGAAACAATGTACTGCTCTCCATCGGACAATCCCGAAAGGATTTGGATGGAATCGCCATATGTTTTTCCGGTTTTTACCCAGCGTAGCAAAGCCGTTTGGTTTTGGCTGAGCGCATACAATCCTACCAGTTGCCCCCGGTGTACCAATGCACTTTTAGGAATTAATATAAGAGGCTCGGTTCCGTGTTCGTAATAAACATCGGCATACATACCACTATAAAGCGACTGTGTGTTCTTATTCTCCGTATCCAGTAATATTTTAACTTCAAACTGGTTGCCAGTGTTGGCCAGCGAAGGGTTTATTTCTGCAATGGTGCCATTAATCGTTTTGTTGATGGCTTTAATTTCAACTTTAACTGAATCGTTAAGCTGGAAATTGGCAATATCGGCTTCCGGTACGCGCGCATACACTTTCCATTGCGCCGGACTTTCAATACTTAACAAAGGCATGCCGGGGGAAGCCATATCGCCTTCCTGAACAAATTTGCCGGTAATGGTTCCGTTGTAAGGGGCTCGAATAGAGGAATACCGAAGTGATTCTTCTACTTCTTTTTCCATCTGAAGAACAGCGTCGAGCCGGGCCTTGCTAACCTGGTATTGTGTGCGTATATCGTCCATTTCTTTTTCCGATGCACTTTTTGTTTTGTAGAGTGCCTCAAAACGGTTTAAATCTTTTTGTGCACTTTCAAAAGCGGTTGTTGCCTCTGTTTTGTTGGCTTCTACCTGGGCTTTTTTTGCCAGAATATCCTGGTTGCGGATTTGCAACAGTAAATCGCCTTTTCTTACCGATTGACCAGGCTTTACATAAATTCCATTCACTTGCCCCATTATGCGGGTACTGAGATTGGATTGTTTATCTGCCTGAAGTTTTCCTGAAAAACTGTGAACAACAGGATAGCTTTTTAATTCAGAATAGGCAACTGTGGCTGATATTTTTTCCTTAGGTTCACTGTTCTTTTCCGTTTTGCTTCCGCAGGAAGAGATAAAAAAGCCCGATATAATTATCAGAGGGGCAATGCTCTTTCTTAGTAAATTTGTTTTCATTGTATTTATGGCTGTTTATTGATTAATATTCTTTTCAAGTAATAATTCCAGTTGAAAAATAGATTGTTTGTAATTGTATATGGCCTGAATGTATTCCAGCCGTTTCTGCGATACCAGCGCCTCTGACATGAGTACGTCCGTTGTTTTTTCCAATCCCTGCTCAAAACGGTTCGTACGAATTCGCAGCGACTCTTCCGCCTGCTCTTTTGATAATTTCCCGGATTGAATCAATTCATAATTCATTTCGATGTTTCGTTTTGTTCTGTTTAACTGCATTTGGCTTTGAGACAGATAATCCTGATAATTGTAACGAACTTCATCGAGTTGCGCTTTTGCGTGCTGTACACTGGCTATATTTTTATACCCGTTAAAAAGATCCCAGCTTAAACTGGCGCCTACCATATAATTACCGGCTGATGTTCCCGGAAAATTTTTGTCGTTGAATTCATAACTACCAAAAGCATTTACCCTGGGCACAAATTTCATACGTTGGGAACGTAACATATCTTCTGAAGCATTTATTTGTTTTTGGAAAGCTTGTATGTCAGTTCTGTTTTGAAGGTCTCCGGGTATTTGTTGAGCGAAAACAAATGCCGGTTCCTGCAAAAGTGAATCCGTAGTCTCCAACTGCACAGATAATTCCAGACCCAGTAGATGGGCTAAATACTCATTGGCCGTTTGGACCTGGTTTTGTGCCTGCCGTAATTGATTTTGGCGGTTCTCTAAACGTACTTTGGCTTCCAGCACATCGGCATGTTTTACAAAACCTTGTTGTTCGTTATCTTCTGTAAGCCGCAACGCATCTTTGGCAACATTTACTGATTGTTCCAATACATCAACCGATGACCGTGCCAGTTCAAGTGAGTAATATGCTTTTTTTACTTCGTAACGAATATTTTGACGTATCCGTTGGGACTGAAGGCTGCTAGCTTCATATTGACTTTTTGCTGCCTTACGCGCATAAATTCCATCCAGGTTAAGAAGTGGTTGCTTCAGCTCAATTTTGGTACTGTAGTTTTCCATACTCCCCGGATCATTCAGCAGCCCTGGATTAAAATCTTCCTGTGTAACTACTTCCTGTTTTAGTTTAAAACCAAAAGAGGAGAGCGGGTCGTTGGTAGAAACAGCCGTATTACTCAGTGAAATTCCGGGCAGGAAAACAGCATTTGTCATCCGGTAAGAACCCCGTGCTGCTGATTCCTGTGCCCTTGCACTTTGTGTTTGCAGGTTGTTTTTATCTGCCATTTGAAGCGCCTCTTCCAAGCTTATGGGTTGGCCTTGGCTCATACTCAAAAGTGGTATGGCCGACAGAATAAGTGAAACATACATTTGAACTCCTTTTCTCATATTTATCGCTTTTTGTTGTCATTATTTGGTGCAAAAATAAATTTATTTATTTAAATATCTAAAAATATAGATGTTTATAGATGTTGTTTGGTTGATAAAATAAATCCTTTAAGCTCTTTTATTATTTGCTTCGTTTTTAATGTGTTGGAAATGGGAGTATTATAAGATGAAAGAGAAGAGTGGGATAAAAGTTATATGTTAAATTAATATTATGAGATGAAGTCCAAATCTGGTTATTTTGTAATCAGAATTAAGAAGAGAAGCATAATGTTTTGCCCCATAAAGCAACATACTTTCATACTCTCTACTCAATTCTCATATCTGAAGATGGTCTATTCCTGAACTACGCCCCGCATTGAAAGCTGGATGCGTTTTCTGGCTATGTCAACTTCTTTTATGCGTACCATTACGTGTTGATGTAGTTTTACCACCTCGTTTGGGTCGGAAACAAAGCGATCGGCAAGTTCTGAAATATGCACCAGCCCTGATTGTTTTACGCCAACATCAACAAAAGCGCCAAATTTGGTAATGTTATTTACAATTCCCGGAATTACTATCCCTTCCCTGAGATCTTCAATAGAAAAAATTCCATCGGCAAATTCAAATACTTTAATCGGTTTTCGCGGGTCGAGGCCGGGTTTTAATAATTCATTTTTGATATCGTTTAAAGTTGGCCAGCCCACTTCGTTACTTAAATATTTCTGAAAATCGATTTTAGCTACCATTGTTTCATTGCGCACCAAATCTTTTAGCTCACATTTTAAATCTTTGGCCATTTGCTGCACTATTCTGTACGATTCCGGGTGAACTGCCGAATTGTCAAGAGGGTTCTCTGCATTGGGAATACGAAGGAATCCTGCCGCCTGTTCAAAGGCTTTTGGCCCCATCCGCGGTACATCTTTTAATTTATTTCGTGAAGCGAAAGCTCCGTTTTCTTTTCTGTATTCCACAATGTTTTCTGCCAGTTGTGGGCCTAATCCTGAAATGTAGGTGAGCAGGTGTTGACTGGCAGTATTCAGGTTTACCCCCACTGAGTTTACCCCCAATTCAACCACCGAGTCGAGGCTGCTTTTTAGCTTTTTTTGATCTACATCGTGCTGATATTGCCCCACGCCAATACTCTTGGGATCTATTTTTACAAGCTCAGCCAGCGGATCCATTAATCTGCGGCCAATAGAAACGGCCCCGCGTACCGTAACATCATATTGCGGGAATTCCTTTCGGGCAACAGACGATGCCGAATAAACTGAAGCACCATCTTCACTAACCACATATACACGTATCTCCCGGTTGTACCGCAACTTTTTTATAAATGCTTCCGTCTCCCGGCTGGCAGTTCCATTTCCAATGGCTACAGCATCTATTTTATAAACTTCCACCATCGACGTAATTTTTTTTGCAGCCATTTTCTTCTCTTCCTGTGGTTTGTGCGGATAAATGGTTTCGTTGTGAAGCAGGTTGCCCTGTTCATCCAAACATACAATTTTGCAGCCTGTCCGGTAACCTGGGTCAATAGCCAGCACTCTTTTTTGTCCGAGTGGTGGAGCAAGCAATAATTGTTTTAGGTTCTCTGCAAAAACTTTAATGGCTTCTTCGTCTGCCTTTTCTTTGGAAAGATTGGCAAATTCTGTTTCAATAGATGGCTGTATTAATCGCTTCAAACTGTCTTTTACGGCCAGTGCAATTTGTTCCGAACTTTCATTGTTTCCTTTTACAAAAAAGCGTTCCAGGTTTTCCAGTGCCCTTGACTCATCTGGCGTAATGGAAATACGAAGAAAACCTTCTTTTTCTCCCCGCCTCATTGCCAGCAAACGGTGCGATGGGCATTTCTTTAGAGGTTCATTCCAGTCAAAATAATCGCGGTATTTAGCTGCTTCTTCCTCTTTTCCTTTAATTATTTTTGATGAGACAATGGCTCCCGCATCAAAACTGCGCCGGACAATATTTCTTGCTCTTTCATTTTCACTAATCCATTCAGCAATAATATCGCGAGCTCCTGAAAGCGCGTCTTCTGCAGTTTCTATTTCTTCATTTAAAAATGAACCTGCACGAAAAAGAGGGTCGCGTTCCGCTTGTTTCATTACAATTTTTGCCAGCGGCTCCAATCCTTTTTCCCTTGCAATGGTCGCTTTGGTCCTTCGTTTAGGTTTGTAGGGGAGGTAAATATCTTCCAGTTCAACGGTATCATAGCAATTTTCAATTCTTTGTTGAAGATCAGGAGTCAGTTGCTCTTGTTCCGAAATGGTTTTCAGAATGGTTTCTTTCCGCTTTTCCAGTTCAACAAACTTTTCATTTTGTTCTTTTATCTGCTGTATCTGAACTTCGTCTAAGCTGCCGGTGCGTTCTTTCCTGTAGCGCGAAATAAAAGGAACGGTGGCGCCTTCGTTTAATAAATTTATTGTGCTGGAAACCTGATGCGGTTTTATTCCAAGGTTCTGAGCTATGATTTCGATGATCTTATTGTTCATTTTTGAATTTTTGTAATGTTACAAAGGTAGAAAAAGATGTTTTTCTTTCCTTTTTTGTTGCAGGGACATTTTTTACTTTTGAGTTTCTACTTTTTCATTGTAATTTTGCAACTCATTTAGAAAAATTAAAACGCATGTTTGAGAATTTAAGTGACAGGCTGGATAAGTCCTTCAAAATGTTGAAGGGCCAGGGAATGATTACTGAAATAAATGTAGCGGAAACGTTAAAAGATATTCGCCGGGCGCTGCTTGATGCTGACGTGAATTTTAAAATTGCAAAAACCTTTACAGATGATGTAAAGCAAAAAGCATTGGGGCAGGAGGTGCTAACAGCCGTAAAGCCAGGGCAGTTAATGGTGAAAATCGTAAAAGACGAGCTTACTTCGTTAATGGGAGGTACATTTTCTGATATCAACCTTACGGGGAATCCGTCGGTAATTTTAATGTCGGGTTTGCAAGGGTCTGGTAAAACTACTTTCTCGGGCAAACTTGCCAACATGCTAAAACGGAAAAAAGGCCGCCATCCGTTGTTGGTTGCGTGCGATGTATATCGTCCGGCTGCTATCGATCAGTTAAAAGTTCTTGGAGAGCAAATTGGTGTTCCGGTTTATACAGAAGAAGGGAACATGGATCCCGTGAAAATTGCCACGGCAGCCATTAAGGAAGCAAAAAGCAAAGGCTATGATGTGGTAATTGTGGATACCGCTGGGCGTTTAGCTATTGATGAGCAGATGATGAATGAGATCGCTGCAGTTAAAAAGGCGATTGATCCGAACGAGATTTTGTTTGTTGTAGATTCAATGACAGGGCAGGATGCAGTGAATACAGCCAAAGAGTTTAATGAACGATTAAATTTTGATGGTGTTGTACTTACCAAACTCGACGGTGATACACGTGGTGGAGCTGCTTTATCTATTCGTTCGGTAGTAGAGAAACCAATAAAGTTTGTAGGAACAGGCGAAAAGGTTGATGCAATTGATGTTTTTCATCCGGATCGTATGGCCGATCGTATTTTGGGGATGGGAGATATTGTTTCGCTGGTTGAAAAAGCACAGGAGCAGTTTGATGCCGATGAAGCTCGTAAATTGCAGAAAAAACTGGCTAAGAATACGTTTAATTTCAATGACTTTCTGAAACAAATTAACCAGATTAAAAAAATGGGAAATTTGAAAGATGTAGTTGGAATGATACCAGGAATGGGAAAAGCCATGAAAAATATGGACATTGATGATGATGCGTTTAAACATATTGAAGCCATTATATATTCAATGACTCCTGCCGAACGTGAAGATCCGGCATTGTTAAACGGAAGCCGCAGGAAAAGAATTGCCACTGGTTCAGGAACCAATATTCAGGAGGTGAACCAGCTTTTAAAGCAGTTCAGTGAAACACGTAAAATGATGAAAATGGTTTCTCAAGGGAAAAATATGCGGCAAATGATGGGGAACATGCAAAGGCAGGGAAGAAGATTCTAATTTTTTCCGATATGTTGTTTCCTGATGGTTTTGTAAAAGGTATTTGACTTTCATATTCAAAAAAATATAAATGATTCTGATTGACGGTAAAAAAATAGCTGCTGATATAAAGCAGGAAATAGCTGCTGAGGTAGTTAAGATAAAAGAGAATGGAGGAAAAACACCTCATTTGGCAGCTGTTCTTGTTGGGCACGATGGCGGCAGTGAAACATACGTAGCTTATAAAATTAAAGATTGTGAGGCTGTTGGTTTTAAGTCGTCCCTTATCCGGTATGAAGACGACGTAACAGAAGAAGAATTACTTGCCAAAGTTCAGGAACTGAATGAAGATGAAGACCTGGATGGTTTTATTGTTCAGTTGCCATTACCAAAACACATTTCAGAACAAAAGGTAATTGAAGCCATTGATCCAAGGAAAGATGTGGATGGATTTCATCCGATTAATGTGGGGAGAATGGTTATTGGTTTACCATCGTTTGTTTCTGCAACTCCATTTGGAATCGTAGAATTGATAAAACGATACAACATTGAGACCAATGGTAAAAATTGTGTTGTTCTTGGACGAAGCAATATTGTTGGCCGGCCAATGAGCGTTTTAATGTCGCAGAAATCTATAAATGCTACTGTTACCGTTGCGCACAGTCGTACAAAAAATCTGGAAGAAGTATGCAGTAATGCAGATATTTTAATTGTGGCGATGGGCGTGCCTGAGTTTGTTAAAGGAAATATGGTAAAAGAAGGGGCTGTGGTTATTGATGTTGGGACTACTCGTGTGCCTTCTGATAAGACCAAATCAGGATTTAAACTAAAAGGGGACGTGTTATTTGATGAAGTAGCCAGTAAATGTTCTTATATAACACCTGTTCCCGGAGGTGTTGGCCCAATGACTCGTGTTTCGTTGTTACACAATACATTGCTGGCGGCTCAAAAAAAGATATATAAATAAACAATATGAATGGGAAAAGAGGACTTTAGTGTTCTCTTTTTCTAATTAATAGCTTTTGGAATGGATTTAAATTGAGCCTGTTACAATTAATTCGGTTTGTAAAAGGCTTGTTTTTGAATATATTGAAATAATTTTCCTATTTTTGAATAGCTAACTTAGAAAAAAATCAAAAATTAAGAATCATGGAAAGCGTTGATAATAAGGAGGGAATGAGTTCTGTCGATAGTAAGTTTAAGCAGGAGATCCATTCAAAAGTAATCAGAGCGGGGAAGCGAACTTATTTTTTTGATGTAAAAACTACCCGTAATGATGAGTATTATTTAACCATTACTGAAAGTAAAAAGAAGTATACTGATAATGGCAAATTTCAGTATGAAAAGCACAAGATTTTTCTTTATAAAGAAGACTTTGAAAAATTTGCAGAAAGTCTGGAATCTATTATTGCCTATATTAATAAAAACCAACCAGAGAGAACTGAACAACTGCAATCTGATGATGATGCAGAGGAAGTTACCGTAGAAGGAGGGGCGTCTCCCAAAGACTATACCAGCATCGATTTTGAGGATATTTAATTAGGTATCCCTTATTTCTAATTAATAGGGAAAATCTGTATTTATTATTAAGACAATGTTCTTAAAAATCAAGATACAATATTGATATTAAAAAATTACTGCCTAGAGCTATAGTTACGCGGCTTTAAACTTGTTCAATTTTTACTGCATATATTAATCTACAAATATTTAGCTTCTATATCTCTGAATGTAATTAGTTTTCTATTTCGCTAAGTTCCAGCCATCGAAATTCCTTTTCGTCTAAAATAGCTTTTATTTCTCCCAGCTCCTCTGATTTTGAGTATAGTTCGTCGTGAGGCAATTTTCCTGAGTTTAGTAACTCTTCCAGATTTTTTTTACGTTCTTCCAGCGTCGCAATTTCTCCTTCAAGCTGTTCGAACTCCCTCTTTTCCTTAAATGAAAGTTTTTTCTTTTCCCCGGTGTTTTTTTCTATTGAGGCCGTTTTTTCCTGAGGAGTTTTAGATGCTTTATTTTTTGCTTCGCTTTCTTCTTTTTCTTCTAAAACTTTATTTCTGTAAACTGTATAATTACCGGGAAAATCGGAAATAACTCCATCTCCTTCAAAAACAAACAGGTGATCTACAATTTTATCCATAAAAAAACGGTCGTGAGATACAACAATTACGCAGCCGGCAAACGCTTTTAAGTAATCTTCGAGTACATTTAAAGTAATAATGTCTAAATCGTTGGTCGGTTCATCAAGAATGAGGAAATTCGGATTTTGCATCAGAACCGTACACAGGTAAAGCCGCCGCTGTTCTCCACCACTAAGCTTTTCAATATAGTTGTACTGGGTGTCAGGTGGAAACAGAAAGTGGGTTAGCATTTGAGAACTACTCATTTTAGAGCCGTCTTCAAAGTGAATATATTCAGCAATTTTATTTACGGCGTCAATTACCCTTTCTTTTGGGTCAAAAGAAATTCCCTGTTGGCGATAATAACCAAACTTAACGGTTTGCCCAATTTCCATTTTACCAGCGTCTGGCTGAATGTTTCCTGTTAACAGGTTCAGAAACGTTGATTTTCCGGTTCCGTTATTACCCACAATCCCAACTTTTTCGAAACGTGAGAATTTATAAGTGAAATTTTTGATGAGTGTTACTCCAGGGTAAGATTTTGATATTTCTTCTAATTCGACAATTTTTTTGCCCAATCGCGATGATTTTACATTTAGTTCAACAGTATTATTTTGAGTACTTTGAGAAGCTTTTTCTTTTAAATTGTGAAATGAATCGATACGGTATTTGGCTTTGTGGCTTCTTGCTTTGGGCATCCGGCGCATCCATTCAATTTCTGTTCGTAGCTGGTTTTGAGCTTTGGCAACAGTGGCATTTTGCATTTCGATCCGTTCGTCGCGTTTTTCCAGGAAATACGAATAATTGCCTAGATAGCGATAAATCTGGTTATCTGCCATTTCAATAATTTCATTACAAACCCGATCCAGAAAATAACGGTCGTGAGTTACCATAAGGAGGGTTGACTTTGTTTTTTCAAGATATGCTTCCAGCCATTCAATCATCTCCATATCCAGGTGGTTGGTCGGTTCATCAAGCATCAGTAAATCGGGCTTGTCGATCAATATTTTGGCAAGAGATAATCTTTTTTGTTGCCCTCCCGATAAATTTTCTACTTTTTGTTCCAGATCTTCAAGTTTCAGCTGAGTTAAGATTTGTTTTATCTCCACTTCAATATCCCAGGCATTCAAAGTATCCATTTTTGCCGAAATAGCTGTTATCTCTTCCTGTTTGTTATGCGCAATAGCTAACTCAAATTCTTTTACCGTTTTTATTTTTTCGTTATCGGAGCTGAAAATTTCTTCCAGTACAGAATGTTCCGGGTTTAGTTGTGGAACCTGTTCGAAATAACCAATTTTTATATTGTTGGTAATGGTTATTGTCCCTGAATCAGGTGTATCTTTTCCGGCAAGCAAGCCAAGTAAGGTCGATTTCCCTGTTCCGTTTTTGGCAATTAAAGCCACTTTTTGTCCTTCAAAAATGGTAAATGATATATTTTCGAAAAGCATTAGTTCTCCCCAACGCTTTGAAAGATTTTCTGCCTGTAGATATGGTCTCATGTATAAATTTTGGTAAAAATAGAAAATGAATTGCATTTGGTGATACAAAACCAGATGAAAGTGTTTTATAAATTATGTATGCAAAAAGGCCGGTCAAAACCGGCCTTTTGTATCTGTTTAATTGTTAACTTAAAACCATTTCTAATAAAGAGGGGAGAAATGGAATCTATTAACTATACACAAGACAGTTGAAAATGAATTTTGTTACAGTTTTTTTGCAAAAAAATTCAATTATTTTTGTAGAAAATAGAAATTAATGCAAAAAAAGGAATTATTCGAATTTGTTATTCAATATTTCGAAAAGGAAATGCCCGTTGCAGAAACTGAATTGGAGTATGAGAATCCGTTTGGACTAATTGTAGCTGTAATTTTATCTGCCCAGTGTACCGATAAAAGAGTAAACCAATTAACCCCCGAATTGCTAAAACGTTTCCCGACTCCACAAAAAATGGCAGAGGTAGAGCCAGCAGAGGTTTTTGAGTATATTAAAAGTTGTTCCTATCCAAATAATAAGGCAAAACATTTAGTGGGAATGGCTCAAAAGTTAATTGAACTTTTTGATGGTGAAGTACCCAGTGATGTTGATGATTTGCAAAAACTACCGGGCGTTGGTCGAAAAACGGCGAATGTAATTGCTTCGGTTGTGTATAATAAACCAACATTGGCTGTTGATACGCATGTTTTTAGGGTTTCAGCCCGAATTGGTTTAAGTACCAATGCCAAAACTCCGCTGGCAACAGAATTACAACTAATGAAGTATATCCCGGAAGAATTGGTTGCTAAAGCACATCATTGGCTGATTTTGCATGGCCGTTATGTTTGTTTGGCCCGGAAACCCAAATGTGAAAAATGTGGATTAACAACCGTTTGTAAATATTATGTACAGCAGGTGGCCGGAATGAATAAATAGTTTACAATAAACATAATTATGTATTCTTTGTGTCTTATCCCAGAGCAACATCCAGTAACATCATCGTTGCAAAACCAATCATGGCACCAATTGTTGATAGATCGGTTTTATTACCTGCCTGAGATTCAGGAATAAGTTCTTCAACTACAACAAAAATCATGGCTCCGGCCGCAAACGAAAGTGCATAAGGTAAAATAGGTTGCATTATTAAAACAAGATAAGCTCCTAAAACAGCAGCTATTGGCTCTACAATGCCTGAAAGCTGTCCGTAATTAAAGGCTTTTAAACGAGAAAAACCCTCGCGTCGTAAAGGGATGGAAACCGCGGCGCCTTCAGGAAAGTTTTGTAACCCAATTCCAAGGGCCAGGGCAATGGCTCCTGTAAGGGCTCCTGCGTCGGGATTGCTTGCCAGCGCTCCAAATGCAACACCAACTGCCAGCCCTTCCGGAATGTTATGTAAAGTAATTGCCAGTACAAGCAGTACGCTTCTTTTCCATGAGGTTTTTATCCCCTCTGCTTTGTCCATTTTCAGGCCTAAATGTAAGTGTGGTAATATCTTATCAACAATAAGCAGAAAAGCACCACCCGCCAGAAAGCCAGATACAGCAGGTATCCAAGGCGTTTTTCCCATTTCTTCCGACATATTTATGGCCGGATTCAAAAGAGACCAGAAACTGGCTGCTATCATTACTCCCGCTGCAAAACCAAGCATTGAATTTAATACTTTGGGATTTATTTTCTTAAAGAAAAAAACCATTGCAGCACCTAATGCTGTAACTCCCCATGTGAAAAGTGATGCTAACAATGCTAATATTATAGGATTAAGCTTCAAAAGAGTCTCGGTATTCATAAAAATTATTTTGGTATAAACGCAAAAGTAAGAAAAAGTAATTTAATTCAATATTAATATGAATAAGCTGTATATGTTTTTGATATTCATGTTTTTAAAGTTAATGTTTTAGAGCTATTGATAAATAAATGTAGCAGGTACTTTGATTTTTTGCCAAACTTTGTACATTTGCTGAAACGTTCATGTCTAATTAAAATTAATATTGTTATGGCATACAAAATTTCTGATGAATGTATTGCATGTGGAACGTGTATTGATGAATGCCCTGTTGATGCAATTTCGGAAGGTGATATATATGTTATTGACCCCGATCTTTGTACCGACTGTGGTTCATGCGCGGAAGTTTGCCCGGTTGAAGCAATTTCTATTGACGAATAAAATCCGGACAACATAAAACATTAAAGCCTGTTCTTTTTAGAGCAGGCTTTTCTTTGATATTTATATCACATAGATTTTTATGATAAGTAAAATTTTGAAAAAGTCATTTCTGCTTGGCCGTTAAGATTGTTGCAAAAAGGGGAGATTATTTCTAAATGTAACAATAATTATGTGCTTTTTCCGATTCAAATAAAAAGACTGAGATACACCTGGAATTGAAAATGCCAAAACCAATATTTATATATATTTTTGTGTTGCATTATTGAAACTATGATTATTATATAAGTTATGAATAAAATAGATCGACTAAATCTCTTTATACCTTTTTCATCATTGTTTTTCTACAGTGATAGAAATAGATTCCAAACAAAATCTCCATTACCAATACTTATTTGTCATTTCTTCATCCCATTCTTTAGTGGTAACAAAAGTTGAGTTTTAACGTGAGCAGATTCTGTGGTTTTATAAGTTTTACCATTAGCAGTTTGTGTTTTTTTATAACTGCAGAGAAAAATGTATGCCCGCTTAAAGCAATAATATAGTGGCAGTAAAAAAGGAAGTGGGGGTCATCAATATAAATAAAATGAAAAGTTTTTTGGAGGAGAATATATTTTTAAAGAAAAGAATAATTTTTTTGGGAATACTGCTTCTTTTGGCTGGGAGTGGTTTCGCCAGAGGTTATAATAGTAGACTTGAACCCGAAAATGAAAAGGATAGTATATTTCGGAATGAGGGGAACAATAACACACTCCCTGATACACTTTTTCCCTCAACCAATTCGTTTTTATTATCCCGTCGTTCTTTTCACAGGATTGGAGTAGAAATAAGGCCGGATTATATTATTCCGTCAAATTCTTTTCTTAGTGGAAATAATGAAAGAGGGGAGCCTATTAATCGTTCCTTTTCTGCCCATTTGAAATATTCCTTTCAGTTTTACGACAATACCAATACTCATCAGATTTATAAAGGAGCTTATCAGGGAATCGGCCTGGGATATTATAATTTTGGGGAAAGGAGACAAATAGGAAACCCGGTCGCTCTTTATTTATTTCAGGGGGCGCAAATAAACCGGTTAAGTCCATCTCTGTCGCTTAATTATGAATGGAATTTAGGCTTGTCATATGGATGGCATCCGTATGACAATGAAACGAACTTTTTTAATAAGATGATAGGTTCAAAACTGAATGCCTATATAAATATGGATTTTTATTTACGATGGATGATTTCACCACAGTTAGATTTTACCGGTGGAGTAAGCCTTACGCATTTTTCCAATGGTAATACCAAACTGCCAAATGCCGGGATGAATAATGTTGGAGTAAATATGGGATTCGTATATAATTTTAAAAAGAAAGATAATTTCAGCCAGGTGTCGCGATATCATTATGCTATCCCTGAGTTCCCGCGTCATGTTAGTTACGATTTGGTTTTATTTGGTTCGTGGCGTCGGAAAGGAGTGGCTTTTGAAGATTACCAGGTTGCATCGCCTGACGCTTATACTGTACTTGGATTTAACTTTGCCCCTATGTATAACTTTGGGTACAAGCTTCGGGCAGGAATTTCAGCAGATGGCGTTTACGATGGAAGTGCAAATGTATATACCGAAGATTATATTGTTGGAACGGAACAACCATTTTATAAGCCGGCATTAAGTAAACAGTTAGCCTTGGGGTTCTCCGGGCGAGGAGAATATGTTATGCCTTATTTTACCGTTGGATTAGGATTGGGTGTAAATGTTTTACATGGCGGCGGTGATTTGAATGCATTTTATCAGGTGTTGTCGTTAAAAATCGAAGCAACCCAAAACTCATTTATACATATAGGTTATAACCTGAAAGATTTTCATGACCCTAATTTCCTGATGCTGGGATTTGGTTTTAGGTTTAATAACCGATATCCGGTAAAGGAAAATAGGATTAAGTGATGGAGAGAAGATTTTATGCGTCTGTTTTAGTGTTGCGTTAATGAAAGTATAATTTCTTTATTCTGTTTGGTGTTGTAGGATATAAACTCTTTTGGGGTAATTTTTTAGACGTTCTCTATTTGATATTTATCCTTTCTTTATACGATTTAGAAGATTCAATTTTGGCAGCATCCTGAAACAAAAGTGGGCAGAATGCATATGCAACAAAAAGTTGGACGTTCAGTTAAGCTATGCAGCTAATTATTGATTTTGGTAATTCTATGATAATGCTCAGATTTAATGGTTTGATGCAGAGTATATTTGAGTGGGTAACTTTGAAATCAATTTTCAATTTTAACATAAACAAATGATGCAACAGTACCTTATTTATTTTTTAGTTGTTTTGCTAGGTTTGACTTCTTGTAATAACAAACAGTCCTCAGAGAAAAAGGAGACAGTGAAGAATAGTGATACTTTCGCCAATCCGGTTTGGAATGGCGCCGATCCCTGGATGGTAAAACAGGGCGATGAATATATTTATTGCTATTCCGCAAACAATGGGATTTCTGTTTCCCGCTCAAAATTTATGACTAGAAAAGGCGAAGTAAAAGAAATTTGGCATGCTCCACAAACGGGCTGGAATAGCAACTGTATTTGGGCTCCTGAAATCCATTTTATCAATGGGCACTGGTATGTTTATTATGCCGGCGGTGAATCCGGGCCACCTTTCATCCATCAGAGAACCGGGGTGTTGCGTTCAAAAACAGATGATGTTTTTAGTGATTATGAAGATATGGGAATGCTGTATACGGGTGATAATCCTGAAAAACCATCCACAAATATCTGGGCCATTGACATGACTGTTTTTGAATATCAAAAAAAATTATACGCCGTTTGGTCTGGGTGGCTAAAACAAATGGAAACCGATGCTACATCGCAACATTTGTTTATTCAGGAGATGGAGAATCCGTATACTTTGAAGGGAAAACGTGTTTTGTTATCTTCGCCCGAAGAGAGCTGGGAAACCGGCGGGCCGCTGGATTTAAACGAAGGGCCGGAAGTGCTGATGAATAACGACCATCTTTTTATTATTTACTCGTGCCGGGAATCGTGGCTCAAAGAATACCGCCAGGGAATGTTGGAATTGAATAAAGCTGATGCCGATTTGTTAAATCCGGAAAGCTGGACAAAAAAAGGACCTGTTTTTCAGGGAAATGATAAGGTATTTGGAGTGGGACATGTTTCATTTGTGAAATCACCCGATGAAACTGAAAACTGGATTGTATACCATTCCAAAAAAGATACTGTTCCGGGGTGGGAGCGCGATGTGCGAATGCAGCCTTTTACCTGGAATGAAGACGGAACACCCAATTTTGGCGGAGCAATTCCGGCAGGAGTAGAATTAAAACGGCCATCAGGCGAAAAAGAATAACATTCAATAATTTAAAAACCATATCATGAAACCAAGTATCTATTTTCTGTCAGTAATTCTTCTTTTTAGCATTGCCTGCCAGAATCCCAGGCAAAAGAGCGAAGAGAAAACTGTTACCCCCAACATTTGGACGAAGGAACAAGCTCAAAAGTGGAGTGAAGAAAACGGCTGGCTGAGAGGCTCAAATTTTAATCCCAGTACCTCCATAAATCAGTTGGAAAACTGGCAGGCCGAAACATTTGATCCTGAAACGATTGACCGTGAATTAGGTTGGGCAGAAAACATTGGCATGAATTGCATGCGTGTGTATCTTCACCATGTGGCGTGGCAGGTTGATAAAAGTGGGTTTAAGAAGCGTATGAAAAAGTATCTTTCAATTGCTGACAGCCACGGGATAAAAACCATTTTTGTCATTTTTGATGATTGTTGGAATGCAGACTACAAAGCCGGTAAACAACCAGAGCCGAAACCGGGAGTCCACAATTCCGGATGGGTACGCGATCCGGGTGATTTACTTTTCCGTGACACCACACTTATCGATACACTGGAAGTTTATGCAAAGGATATCCTAGCTACATTTAAAGACGACAAGCGGATTGTAATGTGGGATCTTTACAACGAACCCGGTAATTTTGAATACAAAAGTAAATCGATGCCTTTGCTGAAAAAGGTGTTTGAGTGGGGCTGGGAAATCCGTCCTTCGCAACCTTTAACCGCAGGTGTTTGGAGCCCGGAGTTACCAGAATTCAACAAATTTCAGCTCAATCATTCAGATATAATTACTTATCATAATTATGAAGGGCCGGAGCAACATCAGGCAGCTATTGATACGCTAAAGAAATTTGACCGCCCCATGGTTTGTACAGAATACATGGCGCGTCGCAACAATAGCCTGTTTCAAAATATAATGCCCATCCTGAAAAAGGAAAATATTGGTGCGATTAACTGGGGCCTGGTTGCCGGAAAATCAAATACAAAATATGCCTGGGATGAGCCCATTTCAGATGGTTCGGAACCTCCTCTCTGGTTTCACGAGATTTTCAGGCCCGACGGAACTCCATACAAACAGGAGGAAGTTGATTTAATAAAGAGTCTTACTGGTAAATAGCAGTAGTTATCTAGAATAAAACGAAGTAGACAGAATAACCCGGGTGGCAACAGTTAGCCTCCCGGGTTTCTTTTTCTTGGCCAGCTGTGTTTTGTATATGGTGCAGATAATGAGAAATATATAGGGTTGTTAGCCTTTGGTGTGGTTTGTAATAACGCGCAATCTTTTTTTGAGCTGGGTGAATAAATAATTTTCCAATTAATCACTGGTAGCCTCACAATCAGTTGGGCGTATTTTGAATAATGTTTAACTTCCCTAGAAAAGAATAAAATAAAAATATTGAAAACCCGATTTGCCATAATGCTAAATAACATAAAATGTTTTGCCTATTTAATTCCTTCTTTTTGAATTAAATAGAATAGCTTTATATGCAACAAACCTGCATTATTATCCCATCCTCAATGCATAATGAGAGAACAAAATAAATTAAAACGGTTGCTGGAATTAATGATTTTCCTTTCCAGTGGTCTTCGTTATAGCCAATGCGAAATTGCAGAGCGTTTTGGCATTTCAGAACGAACTGTATATCGCGATATTAAAGATTTACGCGAAGTTGGATTTGTGATTCCCGAACCGCTTAACGGAAGGTATTATATCGATAAAAATACGCCTTACTTCAGAGAGATAAGTGAACTTTTGCACTTCTCAAAAGAAGAGGCACACATTTTACAAAAGGCAATCCATTCTGTTAGCGACGAAAATTTATTAAAACGCAACCTTATTAAAAAGTTGTACGCGCTTTACGATTTCGACCGTGTTGCGAACACTGTTGTAAAACCCCGGCATTCTGCCAATATCCACGAACTAATAAAGGCAATTAAATATAAAAATAAAGTTATTCTGCGCGGCTACTTTTCTGCAAACAGCAAGCAAATGAAAGACCGTATTGTAGAACCTTTCGATTTTACAACCAATTATGTGGCTACCTGGGCGTACGACCCGGAAGATAGTTGTTGCAAAACATTTAAGAATGCCCGAATTACTTCAGTACAGCCATTGCCCGAACCATGGGAGAATGAACAAAAACACAAAACACTTCCAATCGATGTTTTCAGGATAAGTTCCGATAAAAGCATCAAAGTCAGATTAAATCTGAGTATGCGGGCAGCAGAATTATTAAAAGAAGAATACCCTTTGTCAGAGGAATTTATCCGTCAGCTCAATGATGAACAATCTGTATTTGAGGCAGAAGTTGCAGGTTTCGAGGGAGTTGCTCGTTTTGTATTGGGATTGGTCGATGAAATTGAGATTGTATATCCCGATGACCTAAAAGAATTTATAAAAAACAAAATAAAAAATGGTATTACTGACATAGGTTGACAGTGATATGATTCAACTTTGATAAATTAACTTAATCGTACTTTTATGAGATTTCAAATTACACTAAACCGCACCACAAAGCAACGCATGTTGCCCATGGATTACCAGTATTACATCAGCGCATGGGTTTATAAAGTGCTGAAACAGGCTGATAACGATTTTGCTCAATTTCTGCACGAACAGGGGTACGGGCAAAGCGTCACCAAACTATACAAGCTCTTTTGTTTTTCGAGACTCAATTTTGGAAAATCTAAACTCTGGAAAGAAAAGAAGCTTTTTGAAATTTCGGAACATACAATCAGCCTGCAAATTAGTTTCGATGTAAACGAGGCGGCTTCTACTTTTATAAAAGGCCTGTTTATGAGCCAGGAATTTTACCTGGGCGATAAATTTAATGGTATCGATTTTAAAGTGGCTGGTGTTGAAGCATTGCCAGAACCGATGTTTTCGGAAACCATGTATTATCATTTGCAAGCACCCTGGGTAGTGAGTTTAAAAAAAGAAACAGATAAACATCCCCAATATCTTTCTCCCAACGACGATGGTTTTGATACGCTTGCCATAAAACATCTGGTTGAAAAATATAACAATACACGAAAAACGAAATTTATTGATTCCGGGCAAATCAGTCTTAAAATGCTTACTGATTTTAAACGTGCAGGTTTTGTTATAAAACCCGGAACCAAAGAGCAATCCCGAATTGTGGGCAACCTGTTCGATTTTGAGTTGACCGCACCTTTGGAAATTCACCGTATGATTTGGGGAGCCGGTGTGAGTGAGAAAAGTTCAAGTGGGTTTGGGTGGTGTGAAGTGAATAACCAACCTGGCAGCGTCTGAAAGACTTGACAGCGTTAAAGAATGAGAAACTATGGCATTAAAACTTGAATCTGGCAATTACTACCACATCTACAACCACGCTGTTGGTGGACGTGATTTGTTTCGCGCACCCGATAATTATGAATGTTTCCTCGCGCTTTACGATAAATATATTACGCCTGTTGCCGAGACGTTTGCATGGGTGTTGATGCCCAACCATTTTCACTTTTTAGTGCGAATAAAGGAAAATATCTGCTACAAATATCGTAACGCTGACGGGGCTTTCGACGCCGTCAGGTTTAATGAAATAAAATGGGAAACCACCGACCTGTCAGCGTGCGAAGCTCCTGACAGCGTAAAAGTGCCAAAGCCGGAAAAACACTTTTCGCACCTGTTTAATTCGTATGCCAAATATTACAATACAAAATACGCAAGTAAAGGAACAATGTTCGAACGCCCGTTTAAACGAAAATTAATCGATAACAAAGAATACCTGAAACGGGTAATCCTGTACATTCATAACAACCCTGTTCACCATGGTTTTTGCGAGCATATTTTGGAATATCCGTGGAATAGCTATTTGAGCTGCATTTCGCTAAAACCAACTAAGTTGAAACGTGACGCTGTAGTTGGATGGTTTGATGGCAAAGCAAACTTTAAAACCAAACATAATGAGATAATGGATATATATGATATTGAAGATTGGTTGAGCTTTGACCAACCTGACAGCGTCTGAAAGACCTGTCAGCGTAAAAAACGAACAACGACAATATGAAAAAAAACAACATTAAAATACGATGATACGAGAACTAATCAACTTTGTAAACAGTTTGGAACAGGACTATCCCGAAGTCTTCGACCTGAACAAAACACCGTCGCCCGGCCTACACTTGTGGGGAGAACTGGACGAGGAAGGAAACTGGAAAAACAATCCTCCCATTGAAGGTGAGGATTATGTAATTTATGATGGAAAGGAAAACCTTAACTCAAAACTTCAGGAGGCTATACAATATGAGGAATTGGGAAAGCGTGTTGGAAATACCATGAATAAGGTTCTTGATAAGAAAAAGCAGATTTTTTCTTGCTCTCCATTTGTTGTCAATTTCAAACTAAAATCTTACGCGAACGATAAAATTGAAGGAGTAAAGGAAGACAAAATCATCCGTCTTTTGAAGTTTTATTTTGATAATGCTATTTCTATTTGCGTGGCAAAAGATGCAGAAAAACTAAAAGAAATGGCTCTTGCTTTCAAAAAAAGAATTCCCGATGTACTCGGTGCCATTAATAATATCACTACAACTGTTTCAGAAAAAGATGGTACTTCTACTGAAAAAAAATTGATTGAAACATTTAAAGATGATTTCTACATTAATATCTACTTAAAGAATGTTAGCCTCGAAGAATATAAAATCTGTCATGAAAATTACATGAGAGAAAAGTTGTTTAATGACAATAAATATAATAGTAGTAAGAATATTGATGATGAAACATTTGGCCTAAGTAACTTTATAAATGGGGCAAATTCAAAAAAAATGTTTCTGGAACATAAGACTGCTTCTCTGCACAAAGGAATTTCAGGAAGGATAACTGCCAGAGATGCATTGGCACTCAATAATTTTGAGCAACTATTAAATAATCGGGTTCTTCCCAACCCTCTTCCAATCTTCATCGATAAAAAGGAATTTAAAAACAATTCGGAAATCGTTAGCATTTTCAATAACGAAGGAGAACGAAAATTTTCATACCCTCAATTACTAAAAAGCATTTATGAAAAAGATGAACAACGGGTTTTAGGAAATTATTACCTTTTGAATATTGCCCGGGGAGTGGTGAATGATTTTGATTTTGTTTCCAACTTTCAGTACAAGCTAACTGACTTTTCAATTGAAAATCTTTTTCAAATTAAGCAGAAAGGAGAAATTTTACCTTCGAGAAAACTTCGCACCATTTTTGGTTTTGAAAATCTGGTAGTAACAAAGATTTTCAATAATGGATTAGTTCGTGAGAAGCAAGGGCAATTCTCCTATAATTATTTCAATGATATTGACCCGAATTATGTTAGTGGTGGCGACGAAATTGCCAATCTTATTCTCCGGTTTCGTAAAGCTTTTTACGATTACATCTATAAAAGCCGTAAGCAGGCCATCACATCTACCATGTTTGACGAAATTATGCTGACTTCAATTATTAGTGATTTAAAGTATGATGAAGTAAAGCCAGGGGAGAAGATAGACGAAAGAACCGGAGCAAAAATAATATTTCATACAAAAGAAACTTCGATAAAAGAAAAGCTAAACATTTGGTTTAGCCTTTACAATAATTTTAGTAACAACTCAAAAAACAGAGAAAATATGGCAAATACCTTTAAAACACTATTGGAAAAAACGGAGTTGGTTGCCAATAACGACAACATCCTCCTTGACGACAAGAACGTGGCCGAATTTCTTTTTGCAACCGGCCAGGTAATTTACTTTTTACTTAGTAAGAGTAAGACAAGCAATCCAACTCATGCATTGCTCGAACCTTTTTTACAAAAGAGCAGTGCCCCTCAACTGCAAAATGCGATTGCCAATGCTATTAATGCTTACAAGCATGAAATTAGTTTCTACAAAGACCGTTTCGAACGTTTGGCTTCTCAGGTATTGGCTTTCGATACTAAGGAGAATCTAAAAAACCATCAGCGTTATCTGTTGGCTGGTTATTTCGCTCCATCGGTCATTTATAAATCAAACAAGGAGAAAGAAGAACAAAAAGAAATCATTAACAACTAAAATATCGCTATCATGGAATTTAAAAACAGAGTATTCGGATGTGCTGTTGTAAAAGCCATCAATTCAAACTACAATGCCGATTTTTCGGGACAGCCACGCACTTTGCCCGATGGAACTGTTTATGCAACAGATAAAGCTTATAAATATACCGTAAAGAATTTTTTTAAGGCGGTTTATCCTGATGAAACGATTTTCTATTTTAAGTCTTTAAATGAAAACATGAATCCCATTTCACTCGATGAAACTTATGTTAAACACTTTGGTGATTATCCGAAAGAAAAGAAGACTATAAAACAGATTGTTGCAGGGAAGCTACTGACCTGCCTTGATATCCGATTATTCGGGGCAACTTTTGCCGGAAAAAATATTAATATTTCAATCCATGGGCCCGTACAGATTAATCATGGCATAAATATTTGGCACGAGAACAATATTTTTTCCGAACAAATTACGTCGCCGTTTAGCAATAAATCTAATGACCCGGATGCCGAGCGTGGAATGACAACCATTGGCCGGCAATCCAAGTTACAGGAAGGTCACTATCTGCATCATTTTTCTGTTAATCCGGAAACTCTTACGGAAATTAAGACTCTTGCAGGAGAAGAAGCACAGGCTATTTCTCTGGATGACATTACTAAACTAAAAGCTGCTATGCGTCAGGGGGCAACTTTTTACGATTCAGCATCGAAAGCCGGTACCGATAACGAAATTCTGTTTTGGGTACAACTAAACGAAGATTCCAAGCTCATACTTCCGGCTTTTACCGATTTGGTGAAAGCGCTACCGGAAAAACAGGATGGGAAAACAGTTTTTGATTTTGAAAAAGTAAGCCAGTTGCTATCTGGTTTTAGTTCCGAAATTGAAGCAATAGAACTCTATATTAACGGGCAGTCGGCAACGGCAACAAATTTACCGAAAGGATGTACCACTTTGCCTTTGTTTGGAAATAATGAGGAAGAAGTATGAAAACAGTTATCTCATTCGATTTGTATGCCGATATGGGGTTTCTGAAAAAGCCAGATATAAACGAGAAGGTTTATCTTACTTATAATATGCTTCATAAACCCTGTGTGTTGGGGATTTTGGGTGCAATTGCCGGACTGAAAGGATTTACGAAAAACAATGAATTTCCGGAGTATTATAAAACGTTTAAAGATATTCCGGTAGGTATCAAACCCATTGGAGAAGGTTGTGAACGTGGAAATTTTACCAAGAACATAACCACATATACAAATACCATTGGTTTTGCAAATGCCGATGGTAACCTTATTGTTTCGGAGCAAACCTTAATCAACCCGGCATTCCGCATTTTTCTTTTACTCGATTTGGAAAAGGAAAATGAACAGACGCTTTACAACCGCATTCGGCAACAGGAAGCAACTTTTATCCCCTACCTCGGGAAAAACGATTATTCGGCCTGGTGGTATAAGGAGGATGTGAAAGAATACCATTTTCAAAAGTTTGAGGGTGGAGATGAATTTCAGATTGAAACCGTTTTTATAAAAGAAGATGCATTGGTCAATCAGGTTGTAGAACATAAGGCACGATTTCGTAATAATCTTTCTTTCCTAAACGGAAGTTTTATGTATTTCGAAAAGCTTCCGACTTCTTACAACACGAAACTGTATCAATATGATTATGCTGATTTTGCCTATACTGATTGGCGTTTAAGTAAAGATTCATTTTTGCCGAATCTTTACAAAGTTGATAATCTTATCGTTCAGTTGAATTAACACCAATCCTTACAGGTTTCAACAACCTGTAAGGGTTAATTATGATACAATGGAAACAATAGACAATCAGATAAAACAAGCGGAAAGATATTGGGCGCATGTACCGCATAATGAATCTATGGGGCACCAGGAGACATTGAAAGAACATAGTGACCTTGTATTTAGCTATACCCAAAAAATGATTAAAGCTTTTGGGCTGGAAGCTATTATTAAAAAGCTTTTATCGAATTCATTTAGCCTTAATTGGTCAGAAGAAACGTTTAATCAACTTTATGATTTATTTCTGGAATCTGTTTATTTCCACGATTTTGGAAAAATTAATCCGAACTTTCAGGTTGCTAAAATGAAGAATGGTCGATTTAGCAAGAAGGCACTGAAATATAATTCAGACCATTCGTTTCCTGGATATGTTTTATTTATTCAGTACAAACTAAAAGATGCAAATGCCATTCAGGACGCTGATGAATTTGAGCACTATATGGTTTTGTTGTTTCTTTTTGGGTTTCAGATAGCTAAACATCATGCTTCATTTTTAGACAATGTTCCGTCTTATTTGCAATACAAATTTGATTTTTCGGATAGAGAAATAAGTCAGTATTTGGACGATGTGGATAAATTACTAGAGTTAACAACTATAAAAGAGATACCAACGCTTAAGCTGCGGGAGTTATCCGATATTAGTAGCATTGTTAAAGATATTCTTAGAGATAATTCAAAAGAAGATTTTCCCCTCTTTGCCCTTTTAAAACTCCATTATTCTTTACTGACAGCTTCCGATTATTTGGCAACAACACATTACATGAATAATTGGGAGATACCTCTAAATGATTTCGGGCAAATTAGCGATGAGTTACGGCAACGTATCATTCGAAATGTACAATCAACCAAATCGTATAATAGGAGAGTATTTGGGAATTTGAATGGTTTTGAATTTAGTTATCCTATAGAACCAAGTAATGAGAACCTGAACCGGTTGAGGCAGGAGTTGTCGGTTGAAGTGGTTCAAAACATTCGTAATAATACGGACAAGAATGTTTTTTACATTGAAGCGCCAACGGGAGGGGGAAAAACCAATTTGTCGATGTTGGCTGCGGCCGAACTTCTGGCAGCGAATTCCATGATTCGCAATTTGTATTACGTGTTTCCTTTTACAACGCTTATAACACAAACTTACAAAGCAGTAAAAGAAACCATGGGGCTGGACGAAGATGAAATTATTCAGCTGCACTCTAAAGTAGGTTTTAAGGAAAAAGATGACCAGTATGGACAGGAAAAGAAAAATCATATTGATTACTTGTTCTTGAATTTTCCGGTGGCATTGATGTCGCATGTAAAGTTTTTCGATATTCTTAAAACCAACAGCAAAGAGGTCAACTATTTGTTGCATCGTTTGGCAAATTCAATTGTAATTGTGGATGAGCTGCAAGCATATCCGCCCAAAATCTGGGATAAACTCATTTATTTTATTCAGAATTACGCCCGGTACCTTAATATTCGTTTTATCCTAATGTCGGCTACATTACCAAAGCTGGATAAACTGTCGAATGTAAAGGCTGATATTTGTTACCTTACCAACCATCGTAAACAGTTTTTTCAGAACCCAAATTTCAGCAACAGGGTTTTGTTCGACTTCTCGTTATTGGATTGGCCTGCTCCTGCGAAGGATGAAAAAGCCGATTACTTGCAACGACTCGCTGATGCTGTAATTGAAAAATCGGTAGAATACGCAGATAGGAACAAAAAGTATCCGGATAGTGTATTTACCATTATCGAATTTATTTATAAGCAGACAGCAACTGAATTTTATTCGGTTGTAAAAGATAAATCAGATGGCTTTTTTGACGATATTTTTGTATTGTCAGGAACTATTTTGGAGCCCCGGAGAAAAGAAATTATTTATTACCTGAAAGATGAAGGCAATAGGCATAAAAAAATATTATTAATTACCACCCAGGTAGTTGAAGCGGGAGTTGATATTGATATGGATTTAGGCTTCAAAGACAAATCGCTGTTGGATAGCGATGAACAATTGGCTGGTCGTATTAACAGAAATGTAAATAAACCTGCCTGCAAACTTTACCTGTTCAATTGTGATGATGCCGAGGTACTATACAAAGGAGATAAACGATTTCAGCTAATGCAAGGCGAGTTGGCAGCCAAAGAACAGGAAATCTTACAGTCTAAAGATTTCGATTTAATGTATGATTGGGTAATGAAAAATATAGACCGGCAGAACGATCGTATTTACCAAAAGGGCTTTTCCGATTTTCAGAATTTCCTGAAAATGCTCGATTTTCCGGAAGTGGATAAAAATTTTCAAATTATAAATCAGAAAAGCACATCTGTTTATGTTCCTGTAACACTTCCTGTTTATGTGCCAGAAACCAACCAGACGGAACGGAACTTTTCTGAAAAAGAGATGATGTTTTTAGATAGGTATCACATTGCAGGAAAAGATGACCTGACGGTCTCAGGTGAAAAAGTCTTTGAATTGTATGAACGTTTGATTCAACAAAAAAATGATGATTTTGTGGACGGAAAAACAGAATTAAAGAAGTTACAGGGAATAATGAGCCAATTCATATTTTCGCTAATGACCCGTTCAAAGGTTATGGAGGAACTGGTAATAGGAGCCCATGGAGAAGAACGTATGGGCATTTATTATCTCAGCCATTGGGAGAGGGATGAGGTTTATGATTATGAATTTGGTTTGATAGAAAAAGGTGAAGCGTCAATAATTTTATAGTTTATGCAAGTTACAGGAACACACATTCATTATTTTTTCAATTGTCACCGGCAATTGTGGCTGTTTGCCAATGGCATTAATATGGAACAAACCAGCGATACGGTTTACGAAGGAAAGTTGATTCATGAAACATCTTACTCGCAGCGTTCTGAACGATTTAAAGAGGTTGAACTGGGCCCAGTTAAAATTGATTACTTCGATAAAAAGAACAAAGTGATTCATGAAATTAAAAAATCAAGTAAACTGCTTAATTCACATATTTGGCAGGTAAAATATTACATCTATGTATTCGAACAAGCAGGTATTAAAGGTGTAACCGGAATTCTTGAATATCCGAAAGAACATAAAACAGAGGAAGTTTTATTAAGCGAACCCGACCGGGTTTATATCGAAGAACTTCTTGTTGAGATTGACAAGTTGATTCATCAGGAAAAATGTCCGCCATTATTAAATAAACCAAAATGTAAAAACTGTAGCTACTTTGATTTTTGCTATTCTAATGAAGCCTAAACTTGATTATGAAAAAAACGTATTACCTTTTTAATCCGGGGCGGTTGCAGCGCCGGGATAACACGCTGAAATTTACACCTTATGACGAAGACGGTAATGAACAAAAGCCTCGTTATTTGCCGGTGGAAAATGTGGGCGAATTGTATTGCTTTGGAAATCTGGATGCAAATTCGGCCCTGTATAATTTCTTAGGGCAGGTGCAGATTCCCATCCATTTTTTTGATTATTACGAAAACTACACCGGATCATTTATGCCGCGCGAAGCACTTATCTCGGGAAAAATGCTGATTGCCCAGGTAAAGTACCAGCAAAACCGGAAAAACCGAATCGACCTGGCACAGCGGATTCTCGATGGCGCCAGTTTTAACATGGTAAAAAATCTTCGTTATTATAACAGCCGTGGAAAAGACCTTGAGCCAATTATCGAAACCATTGAAGGACTGAGTTCTAAAATTGGGCAAACTACAGCTATTGACGAGCTGATGGGAATAGAAGGCAACATCCGCAAAAATTATTACGAAGCATTTGAATTGATTATTAACGATTTTAGCATGAGTGGCCGCTCGTACCGCCCGCCTGAAAATGAAGTAAACGCTTTGATTTCGTTTGGAAATATGATGTGCTACAGCCAATGTCTCCGGGCTATTCATCAAACCCAGTTAAACCCAACCATTAGTTTTCTTCATCAACCCGGTGACCGTCGGTTTTCTCTTTCGCTCGATTTGGCAGAAATTTTTAAACCACTCTTGGTAGATCGGGTAATCTTTAAAGTGATGAATAAAAAAATGATTCAATTACATCATTTTGAGGATCAGTTAAATAAAGTAAGTTTGAAGCCAGCCGGGAAGAAAATTTTTGTGCAGGCTTTTGAAGAACGGCTGGGAGAAACCATTAAACACCGTACGCTTAACCGTTCAGTAAGCTATAAACACCTTATAAAGTTAGAGTGCTATAAAATACAAAAGCACCTGTTGGGAATTGAAGAATATAAACCATTTAAAATGTGGTGGTAATGTATGTAATTGCAGTTTATGATGTTGGACAAAAACGAGTAGGCAAAATGTTGAAACTGTGCCGCAGGTACCTTAACTGGATTCAGAATTCGGTATTTGAAGGCGAAATTACTGAAGCAAAGTTACTGGAACTAAAATATGAAGCTTTGCAAATAATGAAGGAAGAAGATGACAGTTTAATCATTTTTAAAACCCGGCAGGAGAAGTGGCTGGATAAGGAGATTGTAGGGAAAGAGCGACAAAGCCTGGACACATTTCTATAGATGGAGTTGTCGAAATATGGTATTTCCTTCTAATCTGGCCGGTTTTTGAAATGAATTACATATAAAAGTTCTTTGACATGCTGAAAATAAGTGAATTATATATACTTGTCGATCCCCCGGGTAAAATACGGTTTGGAGGATCGACAACAAAATCATATTAAAATACTATTTTTGAAAAACGTAGTTCCTTGAAAATGAATTATTTTTTTTGAGTCGTCGAACGACTCACAATCGCACCAAAGTGGAATTGAAATGACTTGCTATCCTCGTCCACATGGCTTATTTGCATACTCTCACAATCGCACCAAAGTGGAATTGAAATGACAGCAATAAAGAAAAATCAGAAGCCGCAAAAGAGCTCACAATCGCACCAAAGTGGAATTGAAATTTGTTAATCTTTTACTAATCGAATTGAAAAGCCTTCTCACAATCGCACCAAAGTGGAATTGAAATAAATGCCCTACTTGTAAAGGCACAGGCCGCCCACACTCACAATCGCACCAAAGTGGAATTGAAATGCAGCAAAGGAAATCTCGTCATGATCCATATGCCTACTCACAATCGCACCAAAGTGGAATTGAAATCAGGAAATTAAACTTGAAATAATAGACGATAAAATACTCACAATCGCACCAAAGTGGAATTGAAATTTAAAAACACTTGGTATTGACGGACAGCGGTCGGCTACTCACAATCGCACCAAAGTGGAATTGAAATGGTCTTTTGTCGGTTACTGACATTTGAGTAATGAAACTCACAATCGCACCAAAGTGGAATTGAAATATAATAGAAGGCTCATCACCTCCGGTAAGGCGATATTCTCACAATCGCACCAAAGTGGAATTGAAATTACACAGCCACAAACATGTACGATACAGTGAAAGCTCTCACAATCGCACCAAAGTGGAATTGAAATTGGAATCCCCTGTTGGTACGATGGCTCAACAGGGGACTCACAATCGCACCAAAGTGGAATTGAAATTTGGTAGCTGATAAAGCACCGGTGGAGAAAAAAACGTCTCACAATCGCACCAAAGTGGAATTGAAATAAAAATCCCAGCTCATTATGTCTGTATCGTACTTATTCTCACAATCGCACCAAAGTGGAATTGAAATTGGTAAGTTATTGTAAAGTGATACAAGCGATGTTTTTCTCACAATCGCACCAAAGTGGAATTGAAATTCCGGTCAACAATTTCAATAACCTCTGTTTTACCATCTCACAATCGCACCAAAGTGGAATTGAAATTACATGTGGCTTTGAGGCCACAACCAACAGAAACAACTCACAATCGCACCAAAGTGGAATTGAAATGGATTATCAGGATCTAAGTGAGAAACAAGAACGCACAACTCACAATCGCACCAAAGTGGAATTGAAATCCGTTATACGGTGATGATGAAGCATAAAGATATATACTCACAATCGCACCAAAGTGGAATTGAAATTATAATCTTTCGGCCATATTCAAGTCGCAATGTATCCTCACAATCGCACCAAAGTGGAATTGAAATACTATAATTATCACAACCATTACATTAACCACTCCTCACAATCGCACCAAAGTGGAATTGAAATTGGAGAAACAGGCACATATACTGGTAATGATGGCACTCACAATCGCACCAAAGTGGAATTGAAATAACAATCTCCAAAATACACTACAAGAACCTGTCATACTCACAATCGCACCAAAGTGGAATTGAAATCATCGAAAAGTTCAATCCAGTCGTATTCGGGGGAAACTCACAATCGCACCAAAGTGGAATTGAAATTAATATCGATTTTCGCTCAACACCAGCCTGATATCCTCACAATCGCACCAAAGTGGAATTGAAATATAATTTTTATCGGTTCTATATCTAAATAGTTGCCTCTCACAATCGCACCAAAGTGGAATTGAAATTGATGTTTTGTAGCTATTAATTTGTTAATGACTTAACTCACAATCGCACCAAAGTGGAATTGAAATTACAAATTATTGAAGCTGTTACCAACCTGTTTTCAGCTCACAATCGCACCAAAGTGGAATTGAAATCAAATTAAAGCTGAACTGAAAAAATTAGCTTGCATACTCACAATCGCACCAAAGTGGAATTGAAATTGGTATGGCTTGGGTTTAAGTTTAGTATCTGGAAACTCACAATCGCACCAAAGTGGAATTGAAATACAATATCTCCTTCAGCAAGAATATACCCATATCTATCTCACAATCGCACCAAAGTGGAATTGAAATCCCGCACCTGGTTATTTATATTCTTCACCTCATAAACTCACAATCGCACCAAAGTGGAATTGAAATTAATCTACTAAACTGTCCTGCAAGGCCATGTAATACTCACAATCGCACCAAAGTGGAATTGAAATAAGGCCTGTATAGCTTCCAATTCTGGCAGCTCGCCTCTCACAATCGCACCAAAGTGGAATTGAAATACAACAAAGGTGCCTACAATAAGGGGAATTCCATCCTCACAATCGCACCAAAGTGGAATTGAAATTCACTATAAAAAGGCTCCGGTGTTGTGGAATAAATACTCACAATCGCACCAAAGTGGAATTGAAATATAAAAGAAAGCGCAATAGACGGAATTACATCAGCACTCACAATCGCACCAAAGTGGAATTGAAATTTTAAATTTAGTATAAATCAATAATCGTATATTATCTCACAATCGCACCAAAGTGGAATTGAAATGGTATTTCGGTGTCTTCTACAGTATTGTAAAGATACTCACAATCGCACCAAAGTGGAATTGAAATCAGAGTAATTACCTACAGGAATACAGCTAATGTTTCCTCACAATCGCACCAAAGTGGAATTGAAATCAGGCAGTCATAGTGCCAGTGATTGCTAATATTTTTACTCACAATCGCACCAAAGTGGAATTGAAATGCAGGCACTAACATTGCCTCTGTTTCGATAGTGGCACTCACAATCGCACCAAAGTGGAATTGAAATACGGTTCGGGAACCGGCAATACACCGTTCAAAACAGAACTCACAATCGCACCAAAGTGGAATTGAAATTAAAATGATTTGGAGAGGCAAGAAATGTTGATATATCTCACAATCGCACCAAAGTGGAATTGAAATACATGACAAGCTAAAAAACGACAATATTCTGGGTCAACTCACAATCGCACCAAAGTGGAATTGAAATTTAACAGCAGTAACCGTTCATTTTCGTTGCGGTAACTCACAATCGCACCAAAGTGGAATTGAAATTTTGGTTGCGTATGGCACGCATAACGTTCAGGGTTTCTCACAATCGCACCAAAGTGGAATTGAAATTAAAATGATTTGGAGAGGCAAGAAATGTTGATATATCTCACAATCGCACCAAAGTGGAATTGAAATACATGACAAGCTAAAAAACGACAATATTCTGGGTCAACTCACAATCGCACCAAAGTGGAATTGAAATTTAACAGCAGTAACCGTTCATTTTCGTTGCGGTAACTCACAATCGCACCAAAGTGGAATTGAAATTTTGGTTGCGTATGGCACGCATAACGTTCAGGGTTTCTCACAATCGCACCAAAGTGGAATTGAAATTTCGCATTGCCACTAAGCTTTCAGTTGCGACATCTACTCACAATCGCACCAAAGTGGAATTGAAATAGCTGTTCCAAAGCCAATCTGTCTAGCAAAGACAACCTCACAATCGCACCAAAGTGGAATTGAAATATAGTATCTTTGAACTGCCCTGTATATTTCCAAACGCTCACAATCGCACCAAAGTGGAATTGAAATAGTTTTCTGCTCCCGGTTGTCTGGAAGATAATCTCACTCACAATCGCACCAAAGTGGAATTGAAATGACACAGGTACTGGTAAAACTAAAATTGCGCTTGACTCACAATCGCACCAAAGTGGAATTGAAATTGGGAAGCATCGGAGTAGTCAAATCCCAGTAAATTCTCACAATCGCACCAAAGTGGAATTGAAATGAAGAAATTGGCTGTACCGAAGAATACGTAGATAAGCTCACAATCGCACCAAAGTGGAATTGAAATAGGTCCATTAGCTGATAATGATTCTCGCACATATCTCACAATCGCACCAAAGTGGAATTGAAATGAAGAAAAAAATGTTGATCGTTGATTTTCGTACCAACTCACAATCGCACCAAAGTGGAATTGAAATGAAATAAAGTAGGGCACACCATTACCACACTTCAACTCACAATCGCACCAAAGTGGAATTGAAATTTTTAAACTATTTAAACCATTTAAATGTGTTGAACTCACAATCGCACCAAAGTGGAATTGAAATACGCATCAACTTCCCAGCTTGTACTCCCGTGCCTTCCTCACAATCGCACCAAAGTGGAATTGAAATAAGCATAGGATTCTATTACCCTAAATTAAACCGTTCTCACAATCGCACCAAAGTGGAATTGAAATAGCGGAAATAACTGGGATAGTGCAACGCCGGGAATGCTCACAATCGCACCAAAGTGGAATTGAAATTGCAAATTAAAGAACCCACTATAAGTCAGTATTTTACTCACAATCGCACCAAAGTGGAATTGAAATAGAAAAGCGCTTATCAAGCCCGTCCGCTCATCAACCCTCACAATCGCACCAAAGTGGAATTGAAATGAAGAACCTGAAATCTCTTTAGCTGATTTGCGCGCCTCACAATCGCACCAAAGTGGAATTGAAATCATATAAAATAACTTCTCAAAACGTGTCGATTGATACTCACAATCGCACCAAAGTGGAATTGAAATTAAAAAAGTAATGCTCGTTAAGAACGACTGCCCCACTCACAATCGCACCAAAGTGGAATTGAAATCAAAATTATCACCGTCCCTTGCCGCCTACGGAGCTGGCTCACAATCGCACCAAAGTGGAATTGAAATCCAGAAGTACAACATCTAACCGAAATTCCATTTTCCTCACAATCGCACCAAAGTGGAATTGAAATACGATTCCAGACACAATCTGAATAGCATCACGCTCCTCACAATCGCACCAAAGTGGAATTGAAATAGGGCAAAATAGGATAGTATAAGGTGCAGGTATCTACTCACAATCGCACCAAAGTGGAATTGAAATTAGGTATTAAACCAGAATTATTACAAAAACTTCAACCTCACAATCGCACCAAAGTGGAATTGAAATTACATCAAAAGTGCGCACAAGCCGTATAGAGATTGACTCACAATCGCACCAAAGTGGAATTGAAATACAACACCATCATCGGCCAATAATGCAGATGCCGGCTCACAATCGCACCAAAGTGGAATTGAAATGAAGAACCCATCACAAATTTTACGGCGCTTGACCTTCCTCACAATCGCACCAAAGTGGAATTGAAATAAAAAAAATCATTGCGCGAACTCACCATTTTCGATGCTCACAATCGCACCAAAGTGGAATTGAAATAAAAATGATAAAGCCACTATATCTAAAATCAATAAGCTCACAATCGCACCAAAGTGGAATTGAAATGTGTTTGCGCGAGGGGGACAAGCCCTTGCCCGACTCACAATCGCACCAAAGTGGAATTGAAATTTGCGAGAACTAACTATCTTTGATGAAATTACCTTTCTCACAATCGCACCAAAGTGGAATTGAAATAAGTGAGCATGAAATTGACGAGGAGCATGAAGGCGCTCACAATCGCACCAAAGTGGAATTGAAATTCGTAATCGGGCAGAGTAACACTACAAGCCACTGCTCACAATCGCACCAAAGTGGAATTGAAATCGAAAGGTTCCCGGAAGTTAAAATTGTAGGACATTACTCACAATCGCACCAAAGTGGAATTGAAATGAAGTTGTGCATTAAATGAAAATTGTCGAATATTAATCGGATTCGATTGAGAAATTTTTATAATAATTTTCACCTTTAAATTTTGCTAAAAACCAATGGCGGCTGAATTTGTCTATTTTTACCAGCTGTCCGTTGTTCTGTTTGCGAATTATATGAAAACAGACATCGTCCATTTTAACGTTGTATAAATTTATCAATTCTTTTAAGATTTTTAAGACTTGTCAGTGCTCCTAAGGTAGTCTTTTATAGCTTCTGCTGTAACTTCCAGTTTGTTGGTAATTAAGTCTTGGTAACGGTTTGTAAATTGTGAACGAATTTGTTATAAATAAGATTTTAATTTTCTAATATCAGGATTTTTGTCTTTCTCCATACCTTTTCCACTATTCCAGTTGCCTACATAGATTCTTTGTTTAACTGAAATTTCATATTGACAAATGTGTTTACTTTTTTCATATTTTTTTGTTGATCTTATAAAAAAAAGAAAGCCTGCAAATCATTTGATTTGCAGGCTTTTGATGTTTTTTAAATTTTGAATCTGTCGGGATGACAAGATTTGAACTTGCGACCCCTCGCCCCCCAGACGAGTGCGCTACCAGGCTGCGCCACATCCCGTTTTTGTGCCTGCAAAAATAATCCTAGATTTGTTATATGCAAAACTTTTTTTCATTACAATTCAAATTCTTTTCAACTAAATCGAAATTGTCTATCATATCTTCATAATTATCGATTGAACTTATTGTTGTGAAATAAAGATGTTTTGTACTTTTGTTCGGCAAAGAAATTAAGATAAAGAAATAAAAGATATGTTTAAATCTCTTGATATTAAGGAAAACGAAAAATTGAAGGCTACACCAACTGGCGAAGCTGAAAAGGTAAAGTGTTTAATAATTGGTTCAGGACCTGCTGGTTATACCGCGGCAATTTATGCAGCCCGCGCAAATCTTGGTCCGGTCATGTATGAGGGGTTGCAACCCGGTGGACAGTTAACAACTACAACAGAGGTTGAAAATTACCCGGGGTATCCGGAGGGAATTACAGGCCCGGTAATGATGGAGGATTTGAAAAAACAGGCGCAACGTTTTGGTACCGACGTAAGATGGGGAATGGCTACAAAAGTCGATTTTTCTGGTGATATACATAAAGTTTGGATAGATGACAGTAAATTGATAGAAGCGGAAACGGTAATTATTGCAACCGGTGCAACTGCAAAATACCTTGGGTTGGAAGATGAAAAGAAATATGCCGGCGGTGGTGTTTCTGCATGTGCTACGTGTGACGGGTTTTTCTACAGAGGAAAAGATGTTGCTGTTGTGGGGGGAGGTGATACTGCTGCTGAAGAGGCAATGTATCTTGCCGGACTATGTAATAAGGTTTACCTGATTGTGCGCAGGGATGTTCTAAGAGCTTCGAGGGTGATGGCAGACAGGGTAAAGAAAGTTCCGAATGTTGAAATTTTATGGAAACATCAAACAACAGGATTGTTAGGCAGCAATGGGGTTGTTGAAGGAGCTAAACTTGTAAAGAATGCTGGGGAGCCAGGTGAAGAAGAAGTTGAAATTAAAATTGATGGCTTTTTCCTGGCTATTGGACATAAACCAAACTCCGATATTTTTAAAGAATATATCGACACAGATGAAGTTGGATATATTAAAACGATCCCAGGGACTTCAAAAACTAAAGTTGCAGGTGTTTTTGCTTGTGGCGATGTTCAGGATTCACATTATCGTCAGGCAGTTACTGCGGCAGGATCTGGTTGTATGGCTGCTATTGATGCCGAAAGGTATTTATCAGAAAAAAACGGATAAGAGTTTTTTGTATTATAATAAATAAAAAGGGAGCTTATAGCTCCCTTTTTATTTATTATCTGTTTTTTGATATTTTACTTGTCTACACGAACGTGTGCAAATTCTGTTTTTGAGTATTTGCCTTCTTCCAGAGTTTTTCTTACTTCTGTAAATGCTTTAACTGTATATTTTACATCTTCCAGTGTATGCATCGCTGTTGGGATTAGCCGAAGAATAATTTCCCCTTTAGGAATTACCGGATAAACAACCATTGAACAGAAAATACCATAATTTTCACGCAAATCGTAAACCAGGTTTGTGGCCTCTGCTTCTCCACCTTTCATATAAACCGGCGTAACCTGAGTATTGGTTTTCCCCAAATCAAAGCCAGCTTCTTTTAACCCAGACTGAAGCGCATTTACAACAGTCCATAGTTTTTCCCGGAGTTCAGGCATGGTTCGCAACATATCCAAACGTTTCAATGCTCCAATTGTCATTGCCATTGGCAGTGATTTTGCAAATGTTTGCGAACGCATATTGTAACGCAGGTAATAACAAATGTCGGTATCGCAAGCAACAAATGCACCAATACCTGCCATTGCTTTCGCAAAAGTACCAAAATGTAGGTCAACGCCATCAGCAACTCCAAAATGTTCAGGTGCACCTGCGCCGGTTTTTCCCATTGTTCCAAAACCATGTGCATCGTCCACTAAAAAGCGGAAGTCAAATTCTTTTTTGAGTGCTACAATTTCATCCAGTTTTCCAACCTGGCCTGTCATTCCGAAAACACCTTCCGTTATTACCAAAATTCCACCACCGTTTTCTTCTGCAAGTCTTTTGGCAAAGCCGAGCATTTTTCTGCATTTGTCAATATCGTTGTGAGCGTAAACAAAACTTTTTCCACCTTTTGCTTTATGAAGGAAGATTCCATCCATAATACAAGCGTGCGATTCAGAATCGTAAACAATTACATCTTTTCTGCTTGCGATTGCATCGATAATTGATACCATTCCCTGGTACCCGTAGTTTAACAAAAAAGCATCAGGTTTACCAACGAATTCTGCTAATTCGCGTTCCAATTGTTCATGTATTACTGTTTGCCCCGACATCATTCTGGCTCCCATAGGGTAGGCCATCCCATATTGTGCAGCTGCATCAGCATCTGCTTTTCGAACATCAGGATGGTTTCCCAATCCCAAATAATTATTTAAACTCCATGTAAGTACTTCTTTGCCTCTGAATTTCATTCTGGCATTGATTTCGCCCTCCAGCTTAGGGAATGCAAAATAGCCATGGATCTGATCCATGTGTCTTCCTATGTTTCCCTTGTCCGTTCTGAATTTAGCAAATATGTCCACGTTATAAGATTTATGTGATTATTTCAGAGTGCAAATGTAAACTTTTTTAAAATTTCGGCAAATGTGTTAAATTATACTAAGCCTTATTCAGATCTTTTTTAAAGATGAGTATTTTCATTCCTTGAATTTTTCAATGATAATTTGTACAAAACTAAAAATGAATAAAGTAGGGGGAATTGCATTCTGCGTGTATCATTAAAATTTAAAGTTTATTTGGTTTTTAATATGTAAAAAAAGTATATTTTTGCGCCATGTTTATGAAAATGAGAAATTTTGGACTAAGCTTACTACTGCTTTCTGTAATCTTTACTTCTTGTGGAGATTTCAATAAAATATTAAAGAGTACCGATTACGAATTTAAATATAAAAAAGCAGTAGAATATTACGAAGACGGAGAATATGTTCATGCAGGCACCCTGTTTCAGGAACTGGTAAATATTTATCGGGGAACGACACGTGCCGATAAAATATATTATTATTATGCCAAAAGTTTGATCGGACAAAAGGACTATTTAATGGCCGGTCATTATTTTAGAACATTGGTTGATGAGTTTCCGAACAGTGAATATGCCGAAGAGGCGCAGTTTATGACTGGTTACTGTTCGTATCTGTTGTCGCCAAATCCTAGACTGGATCAAAAAGTTACAAAAGATGCGATTGATGCATTACAATTGTATATAAACTTATATCCGTTTAACGATAGAGTTGCAGAAGCCAGTAGATTAATTGATGAGTTGAGAAACAAGCTGGTTTACAAATCTTATCTGAATGCTAAGTTGTATTACGATTTTGAAAATTACAAGGCAGCCGTAGTTGCTTTAGGGAATAGCCTAAAAGATTATCCGGATAGTAAATATCGCGAAGATTTGATGTTTATGTTGTTAAAATCGAAGTATCTTTTGGCTGTTGGTAGTGTAAGGGAAAAACAGGAACAACGTCTTTCAAATGCTCTTGATGAATATTTTGCATTTGTAGATGAATACCCAGACAGTAAGTATAAAAAAGAAGTGGATAAATTTTATAAAACCACTTCGGAAATGTTGAATTATAAGGAAGAAGAAACAAATACAAATTGAAAATGGATTACAAAAAGACAAAAGCAGCTCCATCTACAATTTCCCGCGATTTGGATGTGTTGACACAGGAAACAGGTAACATTTATGAAACTGTAATGATTTTGGCTAAAAGAGCCAACCAAATATCGTCGGAATTAAAAGAAGAGTTAAATCAGAAATTGCAGGAGTTTGCATCTTATACTGATAATCTGGAAGAAATTTTCGAAAACAGGGAACAAATAGAAATCTCCAAGTTTTACGAACGCCTTCCAAAACCTACTTTAATTGCTTTTGAAGAATTAAAGGAAGGAGAGATTTATCATCGTAACCCTGCCAGGGAAAGTAAAAAAGGTATTTAATTTAGCCCAATGAGGCTTAATGGGAAAAAAATAATACTGGGAGTAACCGGGAGTATAGCTGCTTATAAGGCAGCTATACTTTTACGTCAGCTAGTGAAAGAAGGCGCGGAAGTTCAAGTTGTAATTACTTCTGCAGGTAAAGAATTTATTACGCCGGTAACACTTTCTGCTTTATCCGGCAAACCAGTTATTAGTGAATTTTTTGGAGCAAATGACGGCAGCTGGCATAGCCATGTTGATTTAGGGCTTTGGGCTGATGCCATGATTGTTGCTCCGGCTACTGCATCAAGCATTGCAAAAATGGCAAATGGTGTTGCCGACAATATGTTGGTAACAACATATATGTCTGCAAAATGTCCCGTCTTTATCGCCCCTGCCATGGATTTGGATATGTTTGCACACCCCGCAACGCAAAAAAATATAGAGGTTCTAAAGTCGTTTGGAAATCTAATAATAGATCCGGGGGAAGGTGAATTGGCTAGTGGCCTCGAAGGAAAAGGGAGGATGGAAGAACCTGAAAATATAGTCGAGCAGCTTGTTGGTTGGTTCAACCGAAAAAAAAAACTTCTGAATAAAACCTTTCTGTTAACGGCCGGGCCAACTTTCGAGAAAATAGATCCGGTTCGTTTTATTGGAAATTATTCATCCGGGAAAATGGGATATGCAATAGCTGAGGAGCTTGCTTCCAGGGGAGCAATGGTTTATCTTGTTTCCGGCCCTGTTTCTGTTTTTGCAGTAAATGAAAAAATTACAGTTATCCCGGTAGAATCTGCTGAGGAAATGTACAATCAATCGATTCATTATTTTCCTTTCTGCGATGCTGCAATTATGACAGCTGCTGTTGCCGATTTTACTCCAGCTATTTCGGCATCGGAAAAAATAAAACGAGGAAAGGAAAATTGGAAGATTGAATTAAAACCGACCAGGGATATTGCAGGTACACTTGGGAGTTTGAAGAAAGAAAACCAGGTATTGGTTGGTTTTGCCCTCGAAACGAATGATGAAGAGAATAATGCACAAAGAAAGCTGGAAAAAAAGAATCTTGATTTTGTTGTATTGAATTCGCTGAATGATGCTGGTGCCGGATTTCGCGGTGATACCAATAAAATTACAATTATCGACAAACGCAATAATCATCAATCTTTTGAGTTAAAAACAAAGAAAGAAGTGGCGGTTGATATTGTGGAAAAGTTGATAACCCTTCTATCCTGAAACTACTTCTTTCCATATAATTTTTATATTTTTATCATTCATAAAAGTGGGCTATGAAGAGATTATTCATTTTAATATTTATATCTGTTTTTATTGTCGGAGCAGTTTCTTCACAGGAATTACGATGTAATGTTACTGTTTCGGCCAGTAAGATACAAGGAGCAAATCAGAATCTTTTCCGGACAATGCAGGCTGATTTATATGAATTTATGAATAACCGGAAATGGACAGATAATGTGTTTACCTACGATGAAAAAATTCGATGCAATATTTTAATACGGCTCGACGAACAATTGTCTGCTGATGAGTTTACCGGTTCAATTCAGGTTCAGCTAACACGGCCTGTGTTTAATTCAAGTTATGAAAGTACGGTTTTGAATATAAAAGATAATGACTTTAGGTGTCGATACGTTGAATTTCAGCCACTGGAATTTAATGAAACATCCAATCGGAATAACCTTACGAATATAATGGCTTTTTATGCCTATGTTATTATTGGATTTGATTATGATACTTTTTCTCCGGAAGGCGGAACCCCTTATTTTGAGAAGGCACAAGCTATTGTAAATAATTCGCAAAATGCAGTTGAAAAAGGTTGGAAGGCTTTTGAGAGTGAACGTAATCGTTACTGGCTGATTGAGAATGTTTTAAATAAATCGTATTCCAGTTTTCGTCAGTGTATGTATAAATACCACCGGCAGGGACTGGATTTGATGGCTGATAAAACAGAAGAGGGAAGAGCCAATATTGCCAACTCATTACGCGATATACAAACAATTTTTCGCCGCCGCCCTTCGGTTTATATTTTACAAATGTTTTTTGATGCGAAATCGGACGAGTTGGTAAATGTTTTTTCAAAGTCATTTCCTGATGAGCGTAACCGTGTTTTGGCTATTCTAAATGAAGTTGATCCTTCTAATGGAAGTAAGTATAAGAAGATTTCCGAGAGTGAAGGATTCTAAGAAGTAAAAATATGCTGACCAAATTGACCATTTCCAATTATGCTTTAATAAATGAATTGGCTATTGAATTTGATTCTGGCTTAAATTCAGTTACTGGCGAAACAGGGGCAGGAAAATCTATAATTCTGGGGGCATTGGGGCTAATCCTTGGCAACCGGGCAGATTTAACTGCACTAAAAGACAAGAACGAAAAGTGTATTATTGAAGGTGCTTTTGAGGTTGGAAATTACGGATTGGAACCTTTCTTTGTGGAAAATGATTTGGACTATGATGTTTCAACCATTTTACGCAGGGAAATAATTCCTTCAGGGAAATCTCGTTCTTTTATTAATGATACTCCGGTAAATTTAAAGATATTACGAGAATTAGGCCTGAAACTTATCGATATTCATTCCCAGCATCAGAACCTGGAGTTGGGAAATCAAATATTTCAACTCGATTTGGTTGATACAGTTTCTAACTCTTCCAGTGTTTTGGATGAATATAAAAGTCAGTATAGAGAGTTAAAGAAACTGCAAAAGAAGCATAATGAGCTAATTCTTAAATCGGAAAAGGCAAATGCTGATTTGGATTATTTTCAGTTTCAGTTTAATCAGCTTAGCGAAGCAAATCTGGAGCCAGGAGAACAGGAGGAATTGGAAAGTGAGTTGGAGAAGCTTACTCATGCCGAGGAAATTAAGATGGCACTTGTACAGGTACAAACGTTACTGGATGATGAATCTCTTTCTGCAATCCGGAATTTGAAAGAGGGTAGAAAAGTGATGGAGAATATACAAGGGTATCTGACAGAAAGTACAAATTTAGCTGGGCGTATGCAAAGTTGCTTTCTTGAATTAAAGGACATTTTAGATGAAACGTCGATGCTTGCGGAACATATTGAACACGATCCTGATAGAATTGAACAGGTAAACGACCGTTTGAATTTAATTTACAGTCTTCAGCAGAAACATAATGTGTCTGAAGTTGGGGAATTGATTAAAATTCGAAATACATTTGATGAAAAAATAAACGAAGCTGTTGGTTTTGATGATGAGATAAAAGCCACTGAAAAACAGTTAGAGAATTGCCGGCAAAAGCTTGAAGAAATATCTACTGACTTAACCCAAAAAAGAGTAAAATCATTTCTGAAAATACAAAAATCGGTGGTGGATGATTTGAAACAATTAGGAATGGAGAAATCACGCTTTGAAGTTCAGCATCAATCCTTACCTGATTTTACGTCTACTGGTAAAGATGCTGTTTCTTTTCTATTCAGTGCCAATGTTGATTCTTCGCCTGCAGAAATATCTAAAATTGCTTCCGGGGGTGAAATGTCAAGGCTTATGTTAGCTATCAAAAATTTGCTTCGTAATTCAAAAGCGTTGCCTACTGTTATTTTTGATGAAATTGATTCCGGTATTTCTGGTGAGATAGCAGTGAAAATGGGCAACATTCTAAAGTCATTTTCTACATCTACGCAAATTATAAATATCACACATTTACCTCAGATTGCCGCAAAAGGAAATGCACATTTTAAGGTTTATAAATTTGAGAAGGAAGGAAAAACTTTTACTTCGGTAAAACAGTTAAACGACGCGGAAAGGGTAGAGGAGCTTGCTAAAATGGTAGGCGGTGAAAGTTTAACTGAATCAACCATAAAAACGGCGCAGGAATTAATGAATAGTTAGTTAGGAGGCCTTTCTGGAGCCCTAATTGTAAGGCTTCTGTGGTTTTTTCTGTTTCTTTAATTCGTTAAAGTTTTTTTTATATTACAGTTATCTCATTTTGAGATATTGAGATACGTTTGTTGCGGGAAATGCTGGATAACAGGATTGTGGAATTTATCGATACTATATCTACATATCCAACTCCGGATAAATTCGATCGATGAACCGGAAACGGTTGACGGATTGACACAAAAAAAGGTCTCCCAAGAGAGACCTTTTTTTATTCTGTATGTTGATACTAGAATCTTTTTTCTTTGATACGAGCTTTTTTACCTCTTCTTTCGCGGAAGTAGAAAATTCTTTTACGACGCACACTACCGAATTTGTTAACTTCAATACTGTCGATAAAAGGTGAAAACATTGGGAAAATACGTTCAACGCCAATATTTCCTGATATTTTACGAATGGTAAAAGTTTTGGTACTGCCAGTTCCGCGAACCTGGATAACTACACCACGGAAATTCTGAATTCTTTCTTTGTTTCCTTCCTTGATTTTGTAGCTCACAGTAATTGTATCTCCGGCTCCAAATTTTGGATGATTTTGCTCTACGGCAAATTCGTTTTCTACTAATTTAATTAAATCCATCTCAGATAATTTATTTAATGTTGGCAATATAATCTGTCTTCCAGACAAATAAGAGATTGCTTAAAATCGGCGCAAAAATAATAAAAAATTGTTGTTTAACAAGCAAAAACACAATGTAATAAAAAATAATTCAGTGATTATTGGTCTAATCCTTAATTAATGGCTGGAACCTTGCATTTTGAAATGTTCTCCAGTACTGTTAACAATGGCTTTGTACCACCATTCCGGGTATCCAGGCTGTAGTGGCGACGGTGGCAAACCAGTTTCTGTCCGTTCAAATCTTCCGTCTTTTTCCTTTTTTATATTGCCATCCATATATTTTACTAGTAAGTATTGCCCCAGTTTTTTCCATTGCTTGGTCATATTATTGGCTTCATTTACCGAAAATTCAGTAATAAATTCTCTGGCTTTTTCTTCGCCTTTTGAATTGAATAATGTTTCAGCAGCCTGATCAATAACCGGAACATAGGTAACATATTTTGTTTCCAGCTCATTTTGCACTTTTTGTACGTCTTTAATCATATCATCATAACGCAAATAGGCAAAGTTAGACACAAAATTGAATGCCCAGAAAGCAGATGTTTCGCTGTAAGTAAGCATATCTCCATTTCCTACTGCAAAGCATTCAGGAATTTTATTTATACCACAATACATCGGTGCGTAACAAGTGCTATAAGTGTCATCTACTCCAAACCACAGGATTCCCCCTATCGGATTTGGAAGCCATTTGCGGCATTGTGCCACAAAGGAAAAACCGGTTTGCTGTGTGGAGATGGCTCGCTCGTTGCAATATTCTACCGAATCAACTTCCCAGGTTAACCCTCTCCACCGGTACGGTAATTTGTATGGTCCAGCACCAATATCCTGTGTCATATCTAAATCGGTTCCTTCAAAATGGTCGCGCATCATTTCCATTACATCGTGTACCGTTAATTTTTTGTCCGGTTTTATCCAGAGAGGAATACGGTTGGTTGGGAACTTATTTTCGCCACCATGCTTTACATCTCCTTCAGCATAATCTTCGTATGCATCCATTCCTGAAGATACTTTGTTAAAACCTGCCCAAACACGAGCGTCGCAAAAACGGGCTCCGCCAAAATCAACCGGAGCATAAACATCAGAAAAACTAAAATCTTTATTGGTTCCATTGTACCATCCTTTTTCTCGTGCAAAAGAGATTACATCTTTGGAGTACAAGCAATTTTCTGAATCATTTAGTGGGAAAGTAGTGATACGTGCCTGGTTGGCATGTCCGCTAATATAACCGTCAGGAACTTTTACTGCCACCCAAACTGCGCCTTTTTCACCTTCTCCTTTTCCAATCATTTCAAGTATCCATACTTCATTTGGATCGGCAATAGAGAAGGATTCTCCAGAACTGTAATATCCATATTCTTCTACTAAACTGGTCATTACATTTATGGCTTCCAATGCTGTTTTTGAACGTTGTAAAGTAACATAAATCAGGCTCCCGTAGTCCATTATTGCACCTGCCTGGCTGCCTAGTTCAGCACGACCTCCAAATGTTGTTTCTCCAATAGCTACTTGAAATTCGTTCATATTTCCAATAACACTGTATGTATGCGCGGGCTGTGGAATTTGCCCCAGATATTTTCCTGTATCCCATTCGTATATGTCGCGCATAGAACCTGCCGGAAAATCCTGCGCCGGTTGGTAATATAACTCTCCATACAATGTGTGTGAATCAGCGGCATACGTTATCATGGTTGAACCATCAGCCGAAGCGCCACGTGAAATTAAAAAATTGGTACATCCATTCGAAAGCTGAACATTAGCCAGAAGGAATATAAAAACCATTATTCCTGCAATTGAAACTTTTCTCTTCATTATAATCATCCCTTTTTATGTTTTTCAAAGGAAACAAATATAGTGAATTATGATGTTTTGTCTATGATTTTTGTCGCACGGTATCAGATTGTTTTTATCAAAATTTCATACCGAAAGATAATCCTACATTGCCTCTTTTCTGAAAAATCAAGCATTAAAAATAATGCCGGTACAACTGTTTTTTCGTGCTCCGGTAACTGAAGCATAGCAATTGTTCTCATTTCTTATTCTGAGTACGCCCAGAAAAGCGAAAATCAAAGCTTCCTTATAATTAATAATGTCAGATGAAGGAATAACGACGTCTGTTTTACTGAAAGATGTAATTTGTTCTGTTAAAAATGAATTGAAAGCGCCACCTCCGGTAATGAGCATTTTCCCAGCCGTATTAGTTGTAGCTGCAATTTGCTGGGCAATATGCGTATAAACGGTTCTCATTTTATCATTATCCGAAATTGAGTAACTCTCCAGAACGGGCATAAACTCTTTTTCAATCCATTCTCTCCCCAGCGATTTAGGTGATTTTTGTTGATAAAACGGAAGAGCGTTTAGTTGTTGTAAAAGTTCGGAATTAACTTTTCCTTTTCGTCCCAGTTCACCTCCTTCGTCAAACGGAAGGCCCTGCTTTTCTGCAAATTGATTTAACACAATATTTACCGGACAAATATCAAAAGCTTTACGTTCGTTATTAGCGTCGTAAGAAATATTGGCAAATCCTCCCAGATTGAGGCAATAATCAAAGTCAGGGAAAAGCAACTTATCTCCAACGGGAACCAGGGGGGCGCCCTGACCACCAAGTGCGACGTCACCAATGCGAAAATCAGCAATAGTTGTAATATTTGTTGTTGCCGCAATTTCAGCCCCGTTTCCTATTTGGAAAGTAAAATGTTTTTCCGGCTGATGAAAAACAGTGTGTCCATGTGAGGCTATAATATCGGGATAAAAACCGGTATTTGTAATAAAGCGATTAATTTGCTCTCCGGTGAAATAACCGTACTCCGTGTGTAATTCCATCAATCTTTCTCCGGAAAGGAGCGGGGATGTTTTTAACTTTTGGTGCCATACATCAGAATAAGGTATTGTTTCCACCGCCTGAAGTTTAAAACTCCACTTGTGTTTTTCCTGCTGAAACTCAACAGCTGCTAAATCCATCCCGTCAAGCGACGTTCCCGACATTACTCCAATGGCTTTTATCCTATTTCCAGAAAGTGGCTTCATATGTTGTGGTATTTTCTTTGTTATCAGTAACTTTTAAGATAAGTGTGTGGCGTTTGTTCATTTCAAACCGGGTCTTATCAAGCGTGTGGAAAATTAACTTGTTTTTCAGATCGTATTCAAATAGTGCCCACTTTCCGTCGATGGTTCCTTCGTAAGTATTAATCCCGGATAAATCATCATCTATTTTAAAACGAATTTGGCTACTTTCTGTAAGTGCGTTTTTATTGGTTATACTTAGTGGCAGAATGGTTGGAGACACAGTATCAACAGCTACTGCATAATTTCCAAAATAATTTGTTTGGACTTCCACCCAGCCATTTTTGAATAAGCCTCCTGTAGCACTTATTTTTCTTGTTAAGGTGTCAACACTAACAACCAGGGCTTTTGAATTCAATGAATAAGGTAAGTTTTTGGATTTTATTTTTATTGTAGCACTTTTTTGCAAAGGAACCGTACTTTTATCAACTACGTGAATGGCAGAAAAGAAATCATTGTCAGGAATTTCTTTATACTGAAAATTCAAGTCGGTGTATAATGCGCCTTTCGGAATGTCAATTTGAAAATCATTGGTTTGCCAGCTATTTTCCTTGTTATAGTTAAAAAAAGCAGTAGCTGTTTGAGGAGGTGTTTTCATTTTCAGAGGGTGGCCTTTTACGCTAAATTCCAGTTCCGAAGTATTTGCATAAGTATCTTTTAGCACCATTTTAACCTGGTGTACCTTTTCATCGTTTATATTTATAATTCCACGATTAACAACAGAGCTGTAGTTGCTCAGTTTATTTCCTGGTTCAATCCATGTTTTTTGGTAGCGTCGCTTTTGGGTTACATACATTTCATAATTAATGTAACTATTAATGTACCTTGATTGAGAAAAGGACAATCTATCCATTCGTATTTGAAAATGTTGTATCCCATCAACGTACAATTCCAATGAATATATTCCACACTTATTCCACGAATTATCAAAATAATCATTGGCTTGAATGGCAAATCCCATATTTCCGTATACCGGAATAACGGGATTGCTTTTTATATGATATTTTCCATCGTAGAAAACTACAGGATATATTTTCTTGCTATGACTATTGCTTACATGAGATTTGTCAGAAAGAGGCTCTATTAGAAGCGAAAATAGTTTGGGTGCTGTTTTATCATTTACCGGTAAGTTATATTTCAAGGGATTGAGTGGTTCCTCTGTTTTTGTATCCCGAATTTCAAAGTGAAGATGTGGCCCGCCTGAACTACCGCTATTTCCACTTTCAGCAATAATTTCATTTTGTATAACAGGAAAAGTTCCGGGAGGAACAGCAACATCTACTTTGAACGACTGATTTTTATATTGAATATCGCGCACATATTGCTGGATATCGTTCCTGAATTTTTTCAGATGTCCGTAAACGGTAGTGGTTCCGTTTGGATGATCTATATAAAGTGCATTTCCGTAGCCGGAAGGAGAAACAACAATTCGCGAAATAAATCCGTTAGCAACTGCATTTACCGGGAGCCCGGTTGTTCCTTGTGTTTTTATGTCAATTCCTGAATGAAAATGGTTGCTTCGAAGCTCTCCAAAACTGGCGCTTAGTTGCAATGGTATTTTTAATGGAGTGGAGTAATAATTATGCTGAGTAAAACCTGTAATCGCAGTAATAAGAAGTAGAGCGATGCAAATCATTGCTTTCATAGCCGCCTTTCAATTTATATATGAACGGGCAAAATTAAACTTTTCGTTTCAACTAATTAAAGACGGTGCTGGATTATTTTTTTTCATAAATAAATAATCGCTTTTACAATAGGTTAAAAATATTAACTTTGTCGGAGAAATGCAGCTGAAATGACTAATGATGATCGCTCGCTTCTAAATGATTTAAAGACAAATACGGCTCAGCTTTTTTTGTTGTTTAGCCAAATGGAAACAGAAAGAAAGCAACTGGAGGGAACAATTCTGTCACTAAATCAGGAAGTTGAAAAACTAAAACAGGAGATAGCGGTTTTGGATAGGAGACATGAACAATTAAAGGTTGCTACCCAAATGGTTTCAGGAAAAAATGAAAACAGGGAAGCAAGGCAGAAAATAAACAAATTAGTACGGGAAATTGATAAGTGTATCGCATTACTAAATAAGTAATGGCAGGTAATAATAAGTTGAACATAAATATTAAGATCGAAGGCCGGACATATCCGTTGTTTATCGATCGAGCAGATGAAGAGAAATATAGACTAGCTGCTAGAATGGTTAAGGAAACTCTCGGAAAGTATCGGGAAATTTTTAGGGATAAAGATGCCCAGGATATATTGGCGATGACTGCTTTTCAGTTGGCTTTAAGTAATACCGAATGGCAGGAACGTCAGGATAAGTCACTTTTCATCGAAGAATTGAAGAACTTAAATGATGATATTTCAGACTTTTTGAAAGAGAGACAAAAGAAATAACAACGTTTAAATAATTTATCAAAACCCGTATTGAACTGTTTATGAATGTTTTCATGAACAGTTTGCTACGGGTTTTTTATTAATATAGTTTAAAAAGATTGAATAATGAATTGGATAGAAATACTGATAGGGGCCGCTGCAGGATTTGCGGGCGGTGGAGCGTTGGCCTATTTTATTTGGGATAAAGCCTTAAATAAAAAGAAGCAGGATATTATTTCTGAAGCGCAGGCCGAAGGTGAGGTTATTAAGAAGGATAAAATTTTGCAGGCTAAAGAAAAGTTTCTGCAACTTAAGTCGGAACATGAAAAATATATTCATGAGAAAAGCGGGAGCCTTAATAATATCGAGAATAAACTGAAACAACGTGAGACAGGGCTGAATCAACGTCGTGATGAACTGCAACGCAAAACAAAGGAATTTGAAATTACAAGGAAAGAAGTAGAAGCTATTCGTGAAAATTTGAATGCGCAGTTACAACGCGTTGAGCATAAGAGTGAAGAGCTGGATAAAATACACCGGGAACATTTGGAAAAACTGGAGCAAATATCCGGATTGTCAGCGGAGGAAGCCAAATCACAGTTGGTTGAGTCTTTGCAGGAAGAAGCAAAATCAGAAGCTGTTTCTTACATAAATGAAATAATGGAAGAAGCTAAGCAAACCGCAAATAAAGAAGCGAAAAAGATTGTGGTGAAATCCATTCAGCGTGTGGCTACAGAAACGGCTATTGAAAATGCAGTAACTATTTTCCATATTGAAAGTGATGAAATAAAGGGGCGTATTATTGGTCGTGAAGGTCGAAATATTCGTGCGCTGGAAGGGGCTACGGGAGTTGAAATTGTGGTGGATGATACTCCGGAAGCAATTGTGCTTTCTGCTTTCGATCCGGTACGCAGGGAAATTGCCCGTTTGGCTTTGCACCAGTTGGTAACCGATGGACGAATTCATCCGGCGCGTATTGAGGAAGTTGTTCAGAAAGTAAAAAAGCAGGTTGAAGAAGAGGTTATCGAAACCGGCAAACGAACGGCTATTGACCTTGGTATTCATGGTTTACACCCCGAATTGATTCGACTGATAGGTAAAATGAAATATCGTTCCAGTTACGGGCAGAATCTTTTACAACACTCGCGGGAAGTAGCGAATTTGAGTGCAATCATGGCTTCTGAATTGGGATTGAATCCTAAAAAAGCAAAACGTGCCGGATTACTTCATGATATAGGTAAAGTGCCGGATGATGAGCCGGAATTACCACACGCTGTTCTGGGGATGAAGCTGGCAGAAAAATTTAAGGAAAAGCCGGATATTGCAAATGCTATCGGTGCGCACCACGACGAAGTGGAAATGCAAAGTTTACTGGCGCCTATTGTTCAGGTGTGTGATGCTATTTCTGGAGCCCGTCCTGGAGCACGCCGCGAAGTAGTTGAATCTTACATTAAACGTTTGAAAGATTTGGAGGACCTGGCACTTTCTTATCCGGGAGTAATGAAAACTTATGCAATACAGGCCGGACGTGAGTTGCGTGTTATTGTTGGAGCAGATAAGTTGAGTGATCAGGAAACAGAACAACTTTCATTTGATATCTCAAAGAGAATTCAGGATGAAATGACCTATCCTGGACAAATAAAGATTACGGTAATAAGGGAAACCAGGGCCGTAAGTTATGCGAAATAAGAATAGAGAAAAATAAGATAATCAGGGAAGCCTTCCGTCGGAAGGCTTTTTTGTTTTTAAAACAGAGCAAGTAGTTCTGTTATTTTTTCTTCCTTTTCCTGATAGCCCATTGAATTATAAGAATCCCTTAAAGATTCCAGCAAACGTTGAATTAAAACTAAATCGGAGCGGGGTTCTGTAAAAGAATGCACCGGATGGTAATTATGCTTTGCCAAATGGTATTCTATTTCTTTTCTGCTGGTAATAGAACCTTTATTTGATGGGTTGATATAAAACAAAACATCTGAACTACGTCCTTCGCCATGTACCTTTTTTGCAAGTTTAGAATCTACAATTGCAATAAGCGGATTTCTGGGAAAATCAATAAATTCAGCGGGTAATTCCAGTTTCCTGGATACGATGGCATAAAAAATTGTCATCGAAAATGAATTCCCTTTTTTAGTATCCAATAACTGATTTAGAAAACAGTTTTGAGGCGATTCTATGTTGTTGTGGTTGATAGAAAATCCGTTGATATTAAACAGAAAGTGATTTAATATGGTGGTTTTTTCAAGTAACGTTAAAGAGTTATTGAATTCCAGCCATATATTTTTCTTTACATTTTCAATCTTTTGATGGATAGTTAATAAATTTAAATCAGGATATTGAAACCGGTTTACAAGTATAAAACCAGTTAGCAAATCTCTTTCTTCAGACTGAATCCATTTTTTTAATAATTTTTTTGTGCGCTTAAATTGTAAACTTTGAATAAGGTTTTCTATACGCTCCTGGCTATTATCATCAAAACTGCTTTCCCATTTTTCTTCCAAAGCAGGAATAATTTTATCGGTTTCCTTTAGTAATTCTTTTTCTACTATTTCAAAAATCGACTCATCCGGATCGTCCAGTAAGTTTATTAGTGCCTGAAGTTTACTTTTTTTCATATGGTTTATTTTGTTAAGCGATCGAGTACCAACGTTATTAATTCCTTCATTTTTGTACGGTAATTCTCGTTTGCCGTAAGGCTAACCCGGTTGGCAATAATTAAGCAAATGGTAAGTGCATTGTGCCCTAACATTTTTGAAAGTCCATAAATTGCTGAACTTTCCATTTCGAAATTAGTAATTCTTAAGTCGTTGAAACGAAACGTTTCCACCTGCTGGTTTAACTCCGGTACAGCCAGTGGCAGCCTTAATTGTCGGCCTTGAGGACCGTAAAAACCGGGTGCCGAAATCGTAACTCCCTGTTTGAATTCATCGCTTTCAAATAAAGATAATAGTGTTGCAGAGGCGTCTACCACATATGGTGTTGGGAGAAACTCTTTCCAATTTGTGAATTTCTTGAATGCGTTTTCAAAAGCTAAATCAGAATAAGCTTCACGATTGGCATAATAATTTAGCATGCCATCAAAACCAATTGATTTTTTTGAAACAACAAATGTATTCACCGGGAGATCTGGTTGCAATCCGCCCGAAGTTCCAATGCGAACGATGTTCTGGCTGCGTTTTCTTTCTTTTATTTCCCGTTTTTCAAGGTCTATATTGGCCAGTGCATCTAATTCGTTTAAAACAATATCAATATTGTCGGTACCAATTCCGGTCGAAATAACGGATAGTCTTTTATTTTTATACCAACCAGTAGTAGTTTTAAATTCTCGGTTTTGTGTAGTAAACTCAATTTTTTCGAAGTGCCCGCTGATTGTATCCACCCTTGCCGGATCCCCAACTAAAATAATTTGGTCAGAAATATTTTCAGGCAGTAAGTGCAAATGGAAAATAGTTCCATCATTATTCAATATAAGTTCTGATTCTTTTATCATTATGTATTTCTGTTTGACCAAATCTATTCAAAATATAATGAATGCCAAATGATTACATTGAAAACATATAAACAATGCAATGTGGAATACCTGATGAGAAAATCTCAAATTGTTGAAATATTGATTATGTTAATTTCAGAAAAGGGTACATACGGATTAAAAATGAATATTTGGTTGTTAAAACTACCATTTAATGGGTTTAATTTCTATTTTTGGGAGAAGTAACCAAACTATAATTAAGTACATGTCGTTTAAAATCTTTTCGCTACAGCTTTTGGGGAAGTTAAAGCCGGTTGAAAAAATAGAACAGCAACGGGCTGCACTGGAGAGTGATTATCAGGAGTTTTTACGCGTGGAAAAGTCTGATGAGCTGGCTGAGTTTTTAAAATTGGAAACATTTATTAATTCGGCAGAATTTAAGAAACAAAAGACAGAAATTGAGGCTTTGCGTTTTAAAGGCAGTAAGGAAAGTAAGCAGCTGGCTGATTTAGAAAAGTTGAAGAAATCTAAAAAGATAAAAAAATACTTTGTGGTTGAAGGTTCTGCTGATTTAAAACGGTTTGAAAGCCTAAAGAATTCCGCGAAGCAAAAAGAATTTGAAGAATTATTGGAATTAAAAAAGGCTGGTCAACTTCAGAAGAATAGTAAAAAGTTTGGGAAGGAAGAAGCTCTAAATAAACTTCAGCGGTATAAAACCCTTTCAACTGATTCAGATATTCGTTTTTTTATTAAGTACAGAAAATCAGGTTTGTATAAAAATTATCTTGATGTTAAAGATTCGTCGGATTTAAAACGCTTTAACGAGTTAAAAGAACTTGTGGAATCAAAAGATTTTTCAGAGAGAAAAGCTTATTTGGAAGATAAAGATAAATGGAAAAAATCGGATGCTTATGCGCAGGAAAAGAAGTATTTGGAAATGAAGAGTAAGCCTCATTTGGTAAACTATTTCAAATATAAAGATAGTAGCCATTTTGATTTTTTCAGAAAGTGGGAAGTTGCTTTTGCCGATGATTTTTCAGCTTCTGCTTTGCAAAAAGAAAAATGGTCGGTATGTAATTATCATGCTGAAAAAATGTTGGGAGGTAATTATTCTTTACCTGGAGATTTGCAGGTTTTTACAAATGGAAATAATATAAAAGTGAGTGAGAAGCTTGTCATTGAAACCCGAAAAGAAAAGTTAACCGGAAATATGTGGAAAATGCCGGCTGGCTTTATTCCTACTGAGTTTGACTATTCTTCAGGATTGATTTCAAGCGGCAATAGTTTTTGGATGGAAGATGGAATAGTTGAAGCAAAAATTAGATTCCAGCCTGTAAAACAATTGGTGAGTTCGTTTTATTTGAGTGGTGAAAAGAATACTCCTCGTGTAAACCTCCTCGAGATGGGGGTTAAAAATTGGTTGGGGTTTACCAGTCTGGATACTAATGGGAAGGCAAAATGGGAAGGACTGGATATTTCTAATCTGAAAAGCGGACAAAGCTATATTTTTACCCTGGAAAAATCAGGTGCTTCTTTTACCTGGAAAATAAATGAAACTGAAGTTTTGACATTAAACAAAGCGGATATGAATATTTCTTTACACCTAAATGCTTCATCACTGGTGGTTTATGATGTTCCTGATTCAAACCTCCCGGTGCGCTTTGAAATTGGCTGGATTAAATGTTATCGTAAAAAATGAAACTTGAAGGAATAGATGTAGATTGGGCCGAAGAATTTAACGGTGCCGTTACTGTATGCGATATTAATGGAATTATTGTGTATATGAATCAGTACTCCATTCAGCAGTTTAAAAAATATGGTGGAGCAGAGTTGCTGGGCGGGAATTTATTGGATTGTCATCCGGAACCGTCGAAAACAAAGTTGGCAAAAATGCTTGAAGAGCCAATCGATAATATGTATATTGTTGAAAAAGAAGGTTCGCAGAAGATTATATATCAAACACCGTGGCGCGAAAAAGGTGTATTTAAAGGAGTAATCGAAATTTCATTCAAATTGATTGCTGATTTAGATTTTTTAAAAAGAAAGTAACGCTAGAATCCACGTTTATTAAATAAGATATATCCGAAGTTCAGCGTAAAGTAAAATTTGGTATTTTCCTTATCGTAATAATTAAACATTAAACTTAGAGGGCCTGCACCTGTTTGATAAACCAGCGCTGACATCCCCTGCAGGTAGTAGTTGTCAAATGTTTTTTCGCTTTTGTAAGCAGTTAAGTCATCAGAATTCAAAAGCTCTTCCTTTAAAGGAACAAAACCGTATCCCTCAAAACGCAGCTGAAGCGTTGGGTTTAAATTGATGATAGCTTTTAAACCTCCGGCCAAATAATTATTGGAGTGAAAATTTTCCGTAAAAAGTGACTTGCTATGTGGAGTGGGGGTGTAGCCTGGAGCTGCCAGCAAGGTTGAACGATAATTTTGAAACAACGATTTATTACTGAAAACAGCTTCCACTTCAGTTCCCAGTGTAAATGCACGGCCCAATCCAAAATATTTTGATGAATGTGCTTCCAGTTGAAAATAGTTATGGTTTTTACTTGATTTTATTACAGAGGAGGAAGTTGTTCCCGGAATATTGCTTTCCCGGCCGGTTATATATTTAACTGTAAAATATCGAAATTCACCTTCAGTTGCAAATTGTTTGTAATTTAGAGAATTGCTTTCTATGCCTATTTGCGTTGCCAGCGCACTAAATGTTGTTTGATCCGGGTCGTCTTCTTTTTTAAAAATGTTGGTTTGGTAATACTCGTCAGTTGAGTTGGCAAAAGCCAATCCGGTGTAAAATTTGCTGTGTACCCCCAGTGGGAATCCTATTTCTGAGTTAAAATTATATTCGTCCTGAATGATGTATGGCGGGCGAACATCTTCGAAAAACAACTCTGAACTGGATGAAAAGAAATCCCATCGGTTTAACGTTGAATATGCCGATATATAGAAAGGAAATTGCGAGGGGAAATCAAGCCGTCCTCCTATTTTGAAGGAACTGTAAAAACGCCCGAAATAAATATTTGAACTTAAGTTATAAGCGCGTCTGTTATAAAAGCGGTAGTCGAGGCTGGCAAACCCCTGATTAATGGGTTTAGTTGAAATATTGCCACCAATATTAACTTCCCATCTTTTTTCAGGATCTACCTTTAAATGTAAATCGAAATAGCCTGTTTCCTTGTTGTAATGCGAAATGGGTCTGATGGATTTTAGTTGTTCATCGGCTATTAATTTAAAATATTCTTTTTTTAATTCTGAAAGAGAAACAACATTAAAACGGTGTTTTATCGATTGAATAATGTAACGTCGTTGCATTGGGTCTTCCACTCCTTCTACCTGAACATTCTGGAAAAAAAGCTGGGGTTTTTTTGTGTTAAATTTCTTCCTTTTTGCTTCAATCTCTTCCTGTGTAACTCTTCTGTGAATACGGCTTTTAATGCTGTCAATCATTTTTTCGGCAGTTTCCCTTCCCCGATTTTCAGTATATTCTATCTTATTAAAATCAAGCAAACCCACATTATCCAGTTTCGATTCCAGCAAAATTCCATCTTCCGGTTTTATTTCAAAGCTGGTTGGGCGCATCACAATGTTTGAAATTTGCTCCATCAAATCATCCGGATCAGCAGCCTTTGACTCATTGGCAACTTTGTGTCCGATAATTATGTCGGGGTGAAATGTTTCTTTCATTACACTGGTTGGGAAGTTGTCTACAATACCGCCATCAAAAAGAAGAGTGCTGTCTATTTTTATTGGTTTAAAATACAGAGGCACCGTCATTGAAGCACGAATGGCTTCTCCCAGATCACCTTTTCCCAAAACCACAGGTTTGTTATTATAAATATCAGTTGCAATACAAAAGAAAGGAACCATCAGACTGTCGAAATCATTATCGCATGCAGCATTGGTAGAAGCCAGTAATTCCATGTAAGCAAAATCCATTTGTTCTTCAGGAATGATATTGGTAGGTGGTAACAATTTAACCTTGTCTTCCTTTCTCGTTAGCCTTAATTCAAGCCAGCTTGGTGATGCTTCTGGTTGTTTAAAGTAGTACCTGAATTCTTCCTGTATTTTTCCGGTTGACCAAAAATAAAAATCGTCTGATTTGAATAATTCCTCCATTTCATCAGGAGAGAAACCTGCCGCATATAACCCTCCTACAATTGCTCCTATGGAAGTGCCGGCAATATAATCAATAGGAATATTATTTTCCTCCAAAACCCGTATAACACCTATGTGAGCCATTCCTTTGGCTCCACCGCCACTAAGAACAAGCCCAACGGATTGAGCACGTCCCTGAAAAATAAAAATAACAACAAGTAAAGCGGTAAAAAGGGTTTTTTTATTCATGGCTTTATTCTCGTTTGCTGAACTTTTTCAAAAGTACGAATTTGTGTTAAGTAGGGGAGTATATTCAACTGAAAAATAGATTTTTTCCTGCGAATTATGGAAACGCAGGTGTAAACGGAGATGGTTATTTCAAATTAAAATAATCTGCCTATACAGCTATGCATTTATCTTGTTGTTCAGGTTTTGAAAACCCTCGCCTAAAATTTCTTTGGCATCCATTATCGTGATAAAAGCATCGGGATCAATTTTGCTGATGTATTCTTCCAGAATGGCAACTTCTCGACGACTGACTACTGTGTAAATAATTTGTTTCTCTTCGCCGGTGTACATCCCTTCTCCTTTTAAATAAGTCCCGCCTCTTTCCAGATCATTCAAAATTTTGTCTTTTATTTCCGCATGTTTTTTTGATATGATTAGCAAGGCTTTATTATAATCGGCGCCTTCAATGGTCATGTCAATGGCGCGTCCCGTAATATAAATTACAACCCAGGAATAGAGCGGGATGTGCCAGTCGTGAAAAGCAGCAAGACCAAGTAAAACGATAACCGAATCAACATAAATCATAAGTTTTCCGAGTTGCAATTGGGTGTATTTGGCAATAATCATGGCAATAATGTCAGAGCCTCCTGAAGTTGCACGTGATTTGAAGATTAAACCCAATCCAAATCCTGTGAGCACTCCACCAAAAACACACGAGAGTAAAATGTCATCAACGAGCGGAAGGTCACCATCTGGTCGCAGGTAGGTTATTCCATCAATAAATATGGAAGTTAATACAAAACCTACCACTGTTTTTACGCCAAAGCGCGGGCCTAAGATTTTTATTCCGGCAATGGTTAATGGAATATTAACTACTAAGCCAAATAAACCAATTGGAATTCCATCGGGCCAAAATGAAAAGACACCTGCCGTGAGGTAATGTACAACTATGGCAATACCATAAACTCCACCTGGCACAATTTTATGCGGCGTAATAAAATACACAAAAGCTGTTGCCAGAATAAATGAGCCGGTGATGATAAGCAGATAGTCGCGAAACCATTTCCTGCTAAATAATTTGTCTTTTGAGAGAAATGCCATGGTTTAGTATTTTTTGCAAATCACCGGAAAATTAACTGTTTAACCATTGATTTTTGTCATCAATTACAGGTAGTATTATTTTTTTTACCAATAAATTTAGTCGAGCCTGAAACGATAGGTTATCGTTCCCCGCTGGAAAGCCGGTGTATTTTCATCACCTTCATTAAACTTTGCTTTTAATGCAGCTGCTTTGGCTTCGTTCCAGAATTGTTTATTTGCAATTGTAGTTCCAGGTGCTCCCGGATCGGCAGCTGTTACATTTCCATATTTATCCACGGTTACTTTTACAACAACCACTCCTTCATCATTGCCTGGGTATTGTGGCTTTGGTAATAATTTGTTTTTGCGGCCCTTCAAATTGTATGAAATTCCTGAGCCTTGGTTTCCAGAGCCACTTCCTCCCTGTCCGTATTGGTTGGCATTCGGATCGCCAGTTGGTACGCCCTGGTTTCCTCCGGGGAATGTAGCTCCCTGGCTCTTTCCATCGCTGTTTCCTTTTCCTCCACTACCGGAACCTCCACTGCTAAAAGCGCCTTTGGTAAGAGAATTTATTTCGTTTATTTTTTGTTGTTGTTCTTCACGTGCCTTTCTTTCTGCCTCTTCTTTTGCTTTTCGTGCTGCTTCTTCACGTGCAATTCGAGCCTGTTCTTCACGCTCAATTCTTCTTTTTTCTTCTTCAGCTTTACGAATTTTTTCTGCTTCTAATTGTTTTTGGCGTTGTTCCTCCTTCAATTGTTTTTTTCGGCGGTCGGCTTCTTCCCGCTTTTTCTTTTCGGCAGCTTCTATGGCAGCTGTTTTTTCATAATCCTGTGTCATCGCAACTTCTTCTGCCGTTTTTGTTTTGGGCGTTGGAGGAGGAGTTACAGGAGGTGGCGGCACTTTTTTTTCTTCCTGACGAACTGGTTGTGCCGGTTCCGGATTTTTCTTTGCCGGACTCGGTTCCCGCTCGCCAAAACCATTGTCGCTTGTGCCAAAATTCACCATTATCCCTTCCTCTCCGGGCAAAGGTAGTGGAGTGAAAAAGCCCAGGAAAATAAGAAGTAGCAGGATGATAACATGATAAATGGCCGTCCCGATAATTCCTTTTCTATGTTCTTCGTAAAAGCTCATACTAACTTTCGGGTGCCGTTGCTAAAATCATTTTGTACTTGTTGCGCCTTGCTATGTTCATTATTTTTACCACTTCTTCAACAGGTACGCTTTTATCCGTGTGCAACGAAATAAAAATATCATCATTTCCGGTGCCAAATCTTTCCTGAAGAAAAGGTTCTATTTCCTGAAAAGAGACGCGTTTAACTGCGCCATCATCGTTAATGTAATATTGTAGGTTTTTGGTTATAGAAATGGTGGTAATTGGTTTTGCAGCTGTTTGATTGTTGCTTTGAGGAAGCAATAATTTCAGTGCATTTGGTGCCACCAAAGTTGATGTAACCATAAAAAATATAAGCAACAAAAATACAATGTCGGTCATCGACGACATACTAAATGCGGCATCTACTTTATTTCTTCGTTTCAGTGCCATTTTTTCTTTTTTATGCCGGTTCGTTTAATAAATCCATAAATTCTGATGTAGTAGCTTCCATTTTAAAAACCACTTTTTCTACGTTTGATACCAGAATATTATAAGCGAAGTAAGCAATAATACCAACAATAAGTCCGGCGACTGTGGTTACCATTGCCTGGTAAATACCAGTAGACAGAAGGGTAACGTCGATATTGTTTCCTGCATTTGACATATCGTAAAATGCCTGAATCATCCCTAAAACTGTTCCCAGAAATCCAATCATTGGCGCGCCTCCTGCAACGGATGCCAACACCGGAAGCCCTTTTTCAAGTTTGGATATTTCAAGGTTTCCAACGTTTTCGATGGCGGCATTTACATCGGTTAACGGGCGGCCAATTCGACTAATTCCTTTTTCCATCATGCGTGATGCCGGGTTTGGATTGCTTTTGCAGAGTGCAACCGCTGCATCAATCTTTCCGCTGGTGATATAAACTTTTACTTTTTCAAGTAAGGTATTGTCAAATTTTCCGGCTTTTTTGATGGCAAAGTACCGGTCGAAGAAAATGTAAACCGCAATTATTGATAGCAGTATAATTGGAATCATTATCCATCCACCTTTAAAAGCCAGATCGATAAACTTGGTTGAAATTCCTTCCGGTTGTGTGGCCAGTGTATCCACTCCTGTGGTTAAATCGGCCTGAATCATTAATAATCCTAACATTGGTATTTACAGTTTTTCCTTTTAAACTAATAACAAAACGAGGTATAATGCTAAATATTATACCCCGCTAAAGTAAGCATTATTTTAAAACGCTTTAATTGAGATAAGCGTTGAGCAAACTGAGTTATGAACAATCTGTTATTGAAAGCTGGTTTTTGCTTTTCATTCCGTTTATAACTTCAAAAATGAGATTATTCTCTCATGAAATTTTCAGGAAAGAATTAACTCCTGTAGCCAATATATGGAAATACCACCTAAATATCCGACTAAGGCTAACCAGCTTATTTTTTTTGTGTACCATATGAAATCAATCTTTTCCAGTCCCATAGCCGCAACTCCGGCTGCTGAGCCAATGATCAGAATACTTCCACCTGTTCCGGCTGCATAGGCCAGTAATTTCCAGAAAGTTCCGTCCTGAACAAAAAATTGCATATAATCAGGTTCCGAAGAAGCTTGTACCATTGCATCTGTCATTATAGGGTACATCCCCATGGCGCCAGCCGTAAGAGGAACGTTATCCACAATTGCCGACATTATGCCAATGGCTGTATTGATACCATAAATGTTATGCACATTTTTATCAAGGAAACTAGCCAGAAGGTTAAGATGACCGGCAACCTGCAAAGCTGCTACGGCCGACAAGATTCCGAGAAAGAAAAATATGGTTGGGATATCTACTTTTCTTAAAACACCTACAATGGTCAATTTTCTCTTATCTTCAATGGGTTTATTACGGTGCATTATTTCAGTAGTAATCCAAATTACTCCCAATCCGAACAACATTCCCATGTAAGGTGGAAGGTGGGTTGTTGTTTTAAAAATTGGAACAAACAGTAAGGCGCAAATTCCCATGGTTAAGATTAATCTCTGCTCGAAAGGAGAGGTAAAATCTGAATCTTCGTCTTTATCAAATTGTGGTTTTTGTACATTCCCTTTCATGTAAAAGGAAACGATAGCAAGGGGAAATAACAAGTTGAATAAGCTCGGTACAATAACCATTGTAATAATATTGCCTGCCGTAACTTGCTGCCCAATCCATAACATAATGGTGGTAACGTCGCCAATAGGAGACCAGGCTCCTCCTGCATTGGCCGCAATTACAATCATACTGGCAAAGAACCACCTTGTCTTTTTGTCTTCAATAAGCTTTCTGAGTAAAGCTACCATTACAATGGTTGTGGTAAGGTTATCGAGTAGTGCCGACATGAAGAAGGTAAGCATACTTAATATCCATAAAAGTTTTACTTTGTTGGTTGTGGTAATTTTGTCGGTAATAATTTTGAAACCCTGATGTTGATCAATGGTTTCTACAATGGTCATGGCCCCCAGCAAAAAGAACAATATTTCCGAAATGTCTCCAAGATGTTCAATTATTTGATTATCAATTACGAAGTGCCGCATTTGTTCAACAACATCAGCATGTGGATTTTTTTCCAGAAACTCGGCTAAAAACGAACTTTCTTTAAAATGTGCCCAAGCCTGGCTATAACCAAGATTCAGAATGCCGGAAACATCGAGAATTAAGATGGTCCAGACAAGTACCCCAAGTACAAGTGCAGATGCTGCTTTATCAACTTTAAAAGGATGTTCAAGAGCAATAGCTACATAGCCCAGAACAAATACAACAACCATTAAAACAAACATAAAATTAGATTTATGGGATTAATTAATTTAATTCAAACCAATGTGGTAAAAATATATTTAAACCGTAATAATCAAAAAGAAATCTTCCAGTTTTTCAGATTGAGAGAAGTACTTCTTTCTTAATTAATGGTTTTGCAATATATTAAATTAATGTGAGCTAAAAAGGTTCGTTAATCCTTTGTTTTCTTTTTTCGTTTAAAAATGGAAGTTATTTTTCGAAGTAACTCTTTAAATGTATTGTACTCTTCTTTAAAAATGAACCCAACTCCCTGTGTGTATGGGGCAGTTTCGTAAATAAGACTATTGTTTGAATGGTTGTATGCTTTTAATTGAATTTTTCCGCTTGGAATGAGTTTTACATTAATGTCGAAATCTCCCACTAACTGGCTGTTGTTGGTTGATGTTGGATTCACATTATTCCCAATATTTCCGTTGAGTGTTACCCTGTCGTTAAACATTTGGGTACTTAATGCCAGTTCTATTTCATCATTTGTAATTTGGTTACCGGGCCGGTAGTTTAATCCAACATCTACATTGTTACTTATTTGAGATAACCAGTTGCTTAGCTGGTTGGAAAATAGTTCACTGGCAGTCGTTCCTATCAGGTTGGGATTTTGCGCCTCATATGTTCCACGCATATATTCCGGAGTGTAGAATTTACCCAGCACAAGTAGTGAAAGCATTTGTTTATTCAAATCTTCTTCTGAATTGAAATACTGCCGGATTAGATCGGTAATCTGTTCATCAGCTGACGGAAAATCGATTTCAAATTTAATGTTCGGATTGGATAGCTCTTCCGTTAATTTTATTTTACACTCAACAGGAATACGTTGGGTTTGATTGATGTCTGTTGTATAATCAGTAAGCAAGTCGTACAGTGATGCTTTTAATTTGTAAATAGCATTTAAATTTACAGAAGCATTGTATGGATCTCCCGACCAAACCAATGTTCCGCCCTGTTCTATTGAGAATCTTTTGTTGATGACATTCTCTAGCGTAAAAAGATAATCGCCCCTGTCAACTGTGTAATTTCCTGAAAGGGTAACATTCCCTTCTTTATCCATTCCCATCATTAATAGTCCGTCGCCCTGAGCCCGGATTACATCGCCAATTTGCGAATTGTAAATTAATTGCACTCTTGCTTCTGGCGTGGCATGTATGGTTAGGTTCAGATTAAAATCGTCGTTGTATTTTGTGGGAAAAACAAATTCTTTAATTTCCTCTTTTTGGGGATTGGTAAACTGAATAAAATCGTATTGTTCAATATTACTTTCGTAATCCAGCGAAATATTCACGTTTGTTCCCTGCAAAGTAGTGCCGCTCCCGTCCAGATTTACACTTTTCCCGTAACCTGTAATATCAAGCTTCCCGTTTGCAATTATTTGGCCGAAGAACTGTTCATTATTTTTTGACGTAGTATTCATCGCCAATATTTTGGGAGAGCTTAATGAAAGATTGTAAATCATGTGTTCAAAATTGTCGTGAACAATTGTCCCATCGAAAGTGCCACGGTTTTTATTAACATCATAAATGGTAATATTAGCAAAATCGATGGTGTCTCCTTTAAAATAAACAGTATCTGTAAAGTTATAAGTAACCTGTGTGTAGTCGATTGTTAACCCGGCATTCGAACCTTCAACCGCACCGGTAAGCAGAATTTTTTTGGGAGTACCATGAACTTTTATTTTGCCGGTAGCATCGCCGTGAATATTGGAGAAGTTATTGCGAATGATTGTTTCTAAAATTACCAGGGAGAGATGATCCAAATTAGCGTCGTAATTAAGTTCGTTTGTTTCCGGATTGTAAGTTCCTGTTGCATTTAGGCTTTGCCGGTTATTCTTACTAATAATCAGTCGCGAGTTTAAAACCGACCTATGGTTATCCCATTGGTTGGTAAGTGAAACATCTCCTATTTCTTGTGCTTCATAGGCAAAACCATTAATGCTTAAATCGGAATAAATCATTCGTCTGGAGTAAAAATCAATTAATCCGGCGCTTCCGTTTAGTATTCCGCGAATCCCAACTTCTTCATTAAGGTATGGGCCAATATTCGCCAGGTTTAGGTTGGAAAAACGCATGGAAAGAATGTTTGATTTATCTTTTCCGATTTTACCATTAATTGCTATCTCCTGTTCTTCATTGTGAAATTTGAAATTGTTAATTTGAATAGTGCTGGAATCAATACTTGCTGCGAAAGGTTCAATTTGCCATACTGAATCAGCAATAAATATACTTGAAGGACTTCCTGTTATTTCAATGTGTGGATAATGCTTTGAATCGCTTTTTTCCAAAACAGCATGTGTTTTTAATGTTCCGCTGTAGGTCAGATCGTGAAAATTAGTCCAGGTAATCTGGTTGTCAATTTCGTTATCATACAATTTTGAATCAATGGAAACATTATACAATTTCAATCCATTTTTTAAAGCTACTTCGCCAATTCTGAATTTGGATGCATATTCATCGTTTATTGGTTTGTTACCAATAAAGATATCTTTCAGCCAGAATTTCTCATTTCCTATTCCTGGAATACTACCTTCAAGGTTGAATTCTGCATTTGCAGCATTTAGTTTTCCGTAAAGAACAAATGGTGTTTCTATTTTATATTCAGGCATAAAAACAGTCATTACATCATCAAGGTTCTTTACGTTTATCTGGTATTTAAAATTGTTGTCTTTGGCACTGGCCATTTTTTCATAACTAATTGCCGGAAGATACCGGTTGGCGCTCTTTTTTATTGCATTAACAATGGTTTGAAAATCATATTTCCCCAGAATGTCAATATCTAAAAAGTCTGAAGAAAATCTGATCGTGTTTATTGAATCTCCTGGTGAAGATTTTAATTCAAGTCCATGAAGGTTTAATTTTCCATTTCGGTTTTTATAGTTGCCATCCTGTATTAAAATTGAGCCTTTTAGGTTATCAATTTTATCTCCCGTGAAATTAGCCTGCATGTTAAATGCCATTTTCGAGTTCGGGAAATTCTTACTTAAATTTAGTTTGCCTGGGAACGCTTCCTGTAATTCAAGGTTAAAGTCAAAACCAGGGATTGTATTATTCAGGTCTACCTTTCCCGAGAAATTGAATTTTAGGTTCGGATCGTTTACGCTAAGCAGCCCATCGAACATTTTATTGTCGAGAGTACCGTTTAGCTTTATGTTTTGGTATGTGTAATGATTTATCTCAAGTGTCGAAATATCACCGATAAACTGCCCGTTGAGTGTATTTTTCTTTCGGTTAAAAGTTCCGTCTACATTTCCGTTAAATGTTAAATTTCCCAGTAAATCGCTTTGAAAAAGCTTTCCCAACTTAAAATTGGTGGTTTTTATTTTTCCCCGGTAGCTAATATTTCCATTTGCATTGGGAACAACAGAAACATCGGTTGTTAAAATTCCCATTTTACTTGAAAAAGTTCCGAAGGTTACAAAATCAGTAAGAAATCCGGAGAAGTTTCCTTTATAACTAAGCTGCCCTGCATTGTAAAAAGCATCAGGAAAACTAAAGTGACTGAATGGCATTTGCAGCGGCAGTTTTATTTCGCTGATGTCTGAAAAACTGGATTCCGATTGTTTTAAATCCACAAATAAGTACATGTTCTCCGGCGTTTTTAAATCGTTGATATAAAAATCGAACATGGCCGTAGTTTTTTTTCCCGTTTTCAGAATAATGTTTTTCCCTTTCAGGTCATTAATCGTTCCGTAGACCTGCCCCGAGCAATTTACAATCTGCTCCATCCCTTTTAAAGCTGGAACCAACTCTGCAATTTCATAAAAACTAATTTTTGAATCGGAAAAGCGTGCGTCAAATTTTGTTTGCCGGTTTTTACTGTCTTTTAAATCTATTATAAATTCAGCGTTGTTAATCTCCGAAAGGTTACTGGCCAGATTGACATTTTTTATATCGACCTTATTTTTTGTATAAGTAACTTCGGCATTTAACCGGTTTAAATACAAGTGTTTTCCATCGTTTAATGTTAGCTGATTAATGGCGAAGCGTATCGAGTCCTGCTGTTGATAAAAATCAGAAATATCAAAATTTATATCATGAATAAAAAATTGATCTTGCTTTTGTGTGTAAATATCTTTGTATGTGAAGTTTGATTGGTGAAATGCAAACTTGTTGCACTTTATTTGCCACAATGCAGTTGTATCTTTTTGCGGAGAACGCAACGAATCGAGAATGAAGCTAAAATTAAAATGGTTAAGCGAGTCTCTTTCAATATTTATTTTGCTTTGTTCAAAAGAAAACTGGTTAATGAATATCTTTTTTTTGCGGTATCTTAACGAGTCAAGACTTGCTGAAAGCCGCTGTGTATAAAAAATAGTGTCGTTTTGTTGTCCTTCCAGCAATACATCTTCCAATATAATTTTATTGAAAAAGGCAATGTTTACTTTCCCAATACTTATTTTTGAATTTATCTGTTTAGACAGTTGTCTGGCCAGAATCTGCGTAACGAAAGTTTGTACCCGGCTGTTTTGCAATGCCAGATAAGTTCCGCCAAGCAGCGCCAGGAACACCACAAAAATAATAATCGCTATTTTCCAGCCTTTTTTAATAATTTTGCGTTTTTATAAATTAGACGAACATAAACTTTTTTAGCTTAAATATGCGTAAAGATGTATGCGACTTTTTAACCATTTATTATTAATAAGTGTTATACTTTACGCTTTTGCAAGGTTACATGTTTTTCCTGTTAAAACAACGATGAGAAAGAATTTAGTAGTATGAATAACGAGAAAAATAATTCAATTACAATATTAGGAATTGAGTCGTCGTGTGATGATACTTCCGCAGCACTTATTCGGGATGGTGTTATTTTATCCAATGTAGTAGCCAATCAGAAAGTTCATGAGGAATTTGGGGGCGTTGTTCCCGAACTTGCTTCAAGAGCGCATCAGCAAAATATTATTCCGGTGGTTGATTTGGCTATAAAAAGAGCAGGTATCCCTAAAAGTGAAATTTCTGCTGTGGCTTTTACCCGTGGCCCTGGATTGCTGGGCTCGTTGCTTGTTGGGACTTCCTTTGCCAAGGGGTTCTCTCTGGCTTCCGGAATTCCACTTATAGAAGTGAACCATTTACAAGGGCATGTTTTGGCTCTGTTTATAAAAGAACAGGAAGGTGAATACAATGCTCCGGAATTTCCTTTTTTATGTTTATTGGTTTCCGGAGGTAACTCGCAAATTATTTTGGTACGCGATTATCTGGATATGGAAGTGATTGGGCAAACCATTGACGATGCCGCCGGCGAAGCTTTTGATAAATGCGCCAAAGTAATGGGATTGCCTTATCCGGGAGGGCCACATGTTGACCGCCTGGCCAAAATTGGTAATCCTGAAAGGTTTGAATTTTCAAAGCCCCGTATTCCAAATCTTGATTATAGTTTTAGCGGATTGAAAACCAATTTTCTCTATTTTCTGCGGGATAACTTGAAGGAGAATCCTGATTTTATTGAACAGAACAAAGAAGATTTGTGTGCTTCGTTGCAAAAAACAATCATTGACATTCTGTTGGCAAAACTTAAAAAAGCGGCCAAAGAAACCGGGATTAAAGAGATAACGGTTGCCGGTGGTGTTTCTGCTAACTCCGGACTTCGGAATGCACTTCAGGAAAATGCTGAAAAATACCACTGGAATCTGTTGATTCCTAAATTTGAATATACCATGGACAATGCAGCCATGATTGCTATAACAGGGTATTACAAATATTTGAATAAAGAATTTATCGGACAGGATGCGGTTCCTTTTGCCCGTACTCAATTATAATTGTTATGGTTTTTCAGGAAAAATTGGTTCACGGCACATTTATAAAACGGTACAAACGCTTTTTAACCGATGTTAAACTGGATGACGGAACAGAGGTGGTTGCACATTGTACCAATTCGGGAACAATGCAAAGTTGCCTAGAGAACGGGGCTGAAGTATATCTTTTGCCGGTAAATGACCCGAAACGTAAAACTCGCTTTACCTGGGAAATGATAAAGATTAACGGCAACTGGGTTGGAATTAATACGGGGAACCCGAATAAGCTGGCTTTTGAAGCAATTTCTGCAGGAACTGTTCCCGGGCTGGAAGGATATACAACTGTAAAAAGGGAAGTAACATTTGAAGATTCGCGCTTTGATATTTATGCTGAGAATGCCAATGAGAAATGCTTTGTTGAAGTGAAAAATGTAACACTGAAAGTTGATAACTATGCGCGTTTTCCGGATGCCGTTACTGTCCGCGGACAAAAACATTTAAAAACATTAATGGAAGTAAAAAAGAAAGGAATGCGAGCAGTAATGCTGTACGTTATTCAGCGTTTGGATGTAGATATTTTTGCACCTGCCGATGATATTGACCCGGTCTATTCAACTCTGCTTAAACAAGCCGTTAATGCCGGAGTTGAAGTAATACCGATGCAGGCGCGTGTTACGCCTGAAAAAATTGAACTTTTCAGTCAACTTCCATTCGAAATTTGAATTATCCAGCTATTATTTCTGCGATAATTTGTCATCTTTTTTTCTGGCTTTTCGATGGTGCCGTAATATGAAATAGCTTGTCTGTTTGTACTTACAATTGTCAAACTGGCATAACCGTTTTCTGAAATATTAAAATTATAACTTAAATTATCCTGGCCATTTTTAACATCAAAACTTACCATGTAACCATTTTTTACTTTCTTGAATGTGTAGTTGTCAGTTGGTAAGGTAAAATCAAACGGGCCTTTCCTTGTTCCGTAGTCAACGCTGTAAGCTCTTCCATAGTATGGCATGTACGAATGAATAGTGTCTCCTTGTACTTCTGTACTAAACGAAAAATCCAGTCGTACGGTAGAACCTCCCATCGGGTTTGCCTGCGTAGGGCGGTAAACAAAATTCCTATCGTTCATCATCTGTTTAACCTCTTCTGCTTGTTTTGCTTTTCTTTCCTTTTTTGTTAATGACTTTTCTTTTTGCTGGTTATCCTGGGCTTGTATGGCGTAAAGCGGAACAATGAACAGGAGAATAAGAATTAATTTTTTCATGGCTGTCATATTTTTTTAAATTCTTAATTTGTGTAATAGTCACAAATACTGTTCCTATTGCATGTATATTTACAAATAATTATACGATTTAACAGTAATTAAAGTTTGTATATTGTTTTGGAAATGAAATTTATAGGCGCCCATGTAAGTGCTTCGGGCGGAGTAGGGAATGCTCCTGTAAATGCGCATCGAATAGGAGCAACTGCTTTTGCCCTTTTTACAAAAAATCAACGGCAATGGATGGCAAAGCCCCTGACTGATGAGGATATTCGGTTATTTAAAGAAAAATGTAACGAATTTGGGTATGCGTCTGAGCATATTTTACCACACGATAGTTATTTGATAAATCTTGGTCATCCGGAAAAGGAGGCACTGGAAAAATCAAGAGAGGCATTTTTAGATGAAATGCAGCGTTGTGAGCAACTGGGGCTTGAGCTTCTGAATTTTCATCCGGGAAGTCATTTGCGAAAAATTTCAGAAGAGGAGTGTCTCGAAATTATTGCTGAATCAATAAATATTACATTGCAAAAAACAAAAGGTGTAACAGCGGTAATTGAAAATACTGCCGGACAGGGAAGTAATGTTGGGTATGCATTCTATCAGTTAAGAGAAATAATCGACAAAGTGGAAGATAAAAGCAGGGTAGGAGTTTGTATTGATACCTGCCATGCCTTTTCTGCCGGTTATGAAATTGATTCACATAAAGGAAGTGAAAAGGTGTTTCAGGAATTTTCAGAAGTCGTTGGTTTTGAATATCTGAAAGGGATGCACCTAAATGATTCAAAAAAAGAAAGAGGTTCAAAAGTTGATCGCCATGAGAGTTTGGGAGACGGAACCATTGGTTTCAGCGTTTTTGAATACATAATGAATGATGACAGGTTTAACGGAATTCCATTAATTTTGGAAACTCCAAATGATCAGATTTGGGCGGATGAAATTCAGCTACTAAAAAACATGCAGAAATGAGTGAAACAGTTTATTTGAATGGAGAGTTTGTTGCAAGAGAGGATGCTAAAATATCTCCCAACGACAGAGGATTTATATTTGCCGATGGTGTTTATGAAGTAATAAAATATTATAATGGAAAGCCTTTTCGTTACGAGGATCATTTAACCCGATTGAAAAGAAGTCTTTCCGAAATTTCGATTGATTACACAAAACTGGAAGCATTGGAAGCCGTTTTTAAGGATCTGTTGAAAATGAATAATCTGGAGATGAAGCATGCAGGTGTTTATCTGCAAATAACCAGAGGGGCAAATAAGCGGGTTCACTTTTTTCCTGCCGATATTCCTCCTACGGAATATGCATTTGCTTATGAAATGCCATCGTTTACTGAAAAACTGGAGAATGGAATAAATGTGATTACACAGGAAGATATTCGCTGGCTACGGTGCGATATAAAGTCGGTTTCGCTGTTGCCCAATACCATGCTTTTTAATGAGGCTGCCAAAAAGGGAGCAGGAGAAACAATTTTAATTCGCAATGGGGTTGTTACAGAAGCTTCACATTCAAGTGTGCTGGGGGTGAAAAACGGAACGGTAATTACACATCCGCTTTCCAATTTGGTTTTGCCCGGAATAACCCGTAAAGCGATTTTGGAAATTTGTGCTGAAAACAATATACCGGTTGAAGAGCGCGCCATTTTAGCTGATGAGCTTTTGGAGATGGATGAAATAATGATAGCCGGCACCGGGAGTGAAGTTACTCCGGTTATTCAGGTGGATGATGTTGCCGTTGGCAATAAAAAACCGGGCGAAATTACCCGGCTTATTCAGAAAAAGTTTTTTGAGTTGGTATAATTTTATGCAATATGTAATCCGTCGTAATAACCGGGTTGCATCCAGGGGAGTTTTGTGCTTTTGTAAAACGGATCGAGCGCTACATGTAGTTCTTTCATTCGTTCGTCGCTCAATGGTTCAAAGTTTTTAATGGTGTTAATGTTTTGAGTGAGTACATCAACACTGTCAGTACCGATTACCGCGGCTGTAACTCCTTTTAAACTTAAGGCATATTTTAGCAAATCGATGGGGCTAAGTTCGTTTACCGTTTCGCGCGGACGGATTACTTTCATCGCTAAAACCCCCATTCCTTTACCGGCAGCATACGGAACCGGTTGTTCTTCGAATGGCTGTTTGCCTTTTTGCTGGTGGTTCATCGCTATCAGCATGGTGTCAAAATCATACATTTCGGCAGCTAGTTTCATCGCGGTAGCCGATGTATGCCCGGTAAAACCAATGTGGTGGATTACCCCTTCTTCCTGGTATTTTTTCAGAACAGGTAAAACACCATCCTTGTCACCAAATTTCCGTACCTCTTCTTCATTTAAAACGCTGTGGATCTGGTATAAATTAATATAGTCGGTATTTAGTCGTTTCAAGCTTGTTTCGATGGTTTGTTTTGCGTCGTCGGCATTTCGCTCACTTACTTTCGTCGACAAGAAAACTCTGTCACGAATGGGGCCCAGAATTTTTCCGACTCTTTCTTCGCTGTATTGTTCATCGTTTTTATAAATAGCTGCTGTGTCCCAGTAATACAAGCCTTTATCCAGTGCTGTTTCCAATATTTCCAATCCTTTATCTTCACTAACAGCCATAAAGCGGCTTCCCAAGCCTAATACCATAAGCGGAATTCGCACCCCGGTTTTTCCTAATAGGGTAGTTGGGAGTTCTTTTGAATCGAAAGGAGAAGTTGAACAGGCTGTAACGGGCGACAGAATAATTCCGGCAGATACAGCTCCGGTGGCTTTTATAAAAGTACGTCTGGTTAATTCATGCTTTTTCATATTTGTCTTTTCATTGCTGGTTTCCTTTAAGTTACGTACTTTTTGTTGAATAACAAATTTAGAGTAATTAAGTAAGCTCTAATATATATCACGCTGGAAGTAACAGGTTTTCATTATTGTTAATGCGTAGTCGTTGATTAAATTGTCTGACACCTGAAATTTTTTGCATATTTAGTTTGTATCAGTGGATAATTTTTCCATTTTAATCGTATAAGCTCGTATGGTTACTGTGTCAGTAGAGTTTATCTCAGATATGGAGTTTTCATTAAAACTGTTGTTTATTTCCGTTGCAATAACAGTTTGCTCTCCATCAGTAAAAATAAAGTCGAGCATTGGAACTTCTAATTCCTCTTCGTCTTTTATTGCGTAATAGCATTCCTTTGCTAAGACTATCGTAGTGAATCCGCTATATGTGGGAATCTCGATTTTTTCATTATACAATGGTTGCATATCTAGTAAATCAAGAAAATAATAAATTGGGAAATAAGGTAATAAGGTTGTGTCTTGCTTTTCCCAATAAACGATACTTGAAATTTCTTTTGCAATTCTTATCTCCTTTTTTTTGAAAAAATCCATTTTTACTTCTACTGTGTCTTCTGAAGTATAAGTTGTAATAATTTTCCCGGCAATCTTCATGTTTGCCAGTACTGGTAAATTAATTTTGTTTTTATTAATTATTTGTTCTTTCAAAGGTGAAAGAATTTCCTGATCAGATGTAAATACCCTCGTGTCTTTTTCTTCAACGGCATAACTTTTATAAGTTATAGGATACTTAATTTGTTTTTCATCCGGATCTTTTTCACAGGAGCCGATACCCGTAGTTAATACTATTAGTATTATTGAAATGTATTTCTTCATATTTCTTATCGGTTGTAGAATTTGCTGGTAAAGTTTGTTTTGTAAAGGTATGTTTAGATAGTTAGTATGTGTTTTGTTTCTCAGCTATCAGACTAGCTCTGTGATCGTATTACATGTCGTTTTTTCTTTGATTTGAATTATAAATCGATGATATACAGTGTTTTTTTGCTGACGTATATTATGTCTTTTAATTTATAATGTATCGGAGGAAATTAGCAATAATATTTAACATTTTTACTGCTTGTTTGCTATAAAGAATAATAGGAGAAAACTGATTTTATTTTAATGTCCATTTTTCTTTAATTCAACAAACAGAGAATAATAGAACGGATCGGCATTGGTTATACTTGCAATATAAAGGTCTGCCCCGGAAACGATAGTTTTGAATTCGTTCCATTTTACTGCCTCCGAAAAAGTGTTAACAGCATCGTTCCACAGAGTGTTGGCATATAATATTTTATCGCTGTAATACATTTCAATTCTTTTGGCAAAGGAATCATCATTTTGCATTTTTGCGATGTCTTTTTTCAAAACTTCAATACCCGGGAAATACTGACAAAGTACAATGGAGCCACCTTCAGAGAGCATGCTTTGTGCTTTTTCTATTATTTTCTGTTTTTCCGAAAAGTTAAAGTAGAACAATACATAATTCATCAGTATTATATCGTATTTCTTTTTAAAGTCATAATGAAAAAAATCGTCGTTGATGATTTTCACATTTTTTGCTTCCTGAAATTTCTGTTGTGTGCTGGAAAATACTTTTGCGTTTTTCTCAATACCTGTGATAAAGGCATCCGGAAGATTTTTATATAGAACTTCCACATAATTGCCATATCCACACCCCAAGTCAAATGCATTTATTTTTTCTTTGTTGGCAGTTATTTGTTTTATATAGTCAAGAAATCTGAATTGGGTGAAATTCTTAAACGCATTCCGTCCCGACTCTGTATAATAGTCTTCATCGAACGGACTGATAATTTTTTGAGGTATCTCAAGATTAATCAGGTTATATAATGTTTCACTCAGTCTGATTTCATAATCCAGTTTTCTCTCCTTTATCAGTGTTTCCCATATCCGGCCTTTGCTTTTCGGAATATATTGGAATTCATGGCTGGGATTATTGTATTTCTGCACCAGATCGTAAACAAAACGAAAATCTTTGATAATCAGTTTCTCCTTTCCTGTCAGGGATTTGTCGATTAGGTTTCCTCTGTTTTTTATCAGATTGTCTATCCGGCCTTTCTCTAACAAAAACGCATAATTCGTATTCACAATCGGTTCTGACTGGTCAAACCTAATAATGCCAAAATGAACCAAAAAATTAGAGAGAGAGCTGCTAACTCTTTCAGAATAATTGGCTTCAGTCAGCTCTGTTAAAGCTGGGGACCTTAATTTTATATGCAGATTATTTGATAAAATATACAAGCCAATTGCCCGAAGATAGTTCAACATTTTTTCAAAATAGTCTAGTTTGTAAGCTGTTGTATTTGTTTTTAATAAACGGGTTGTGTTTACGAGCAGTTGTTGTATAAAGTTAAAATGAAGAGGATGAGTCGTTTGGTTATACGCGAGAAAGTCAATTTGCTTGTTGCTTATCATTATAGTATCATTTGAAATATGCCGAAAATTACCGAATTAAGTTATTCTTCCCATCCTTTACCAATTATATGGCCTTTTTGTTCAATGGTGTTTGAATTTATTATTATGTTGTTTCTAAACCAATCGTTTAAGTACAAACTTTTAGTACTGATAAAGAACAAAAGGATTAGGTTGGTCCTTCTTAAATAGTGTCTTCTTCTATTGACAATTAACACTCTTTTTTTGCAATTGTAACTGGTAGGGAAAAGCCTAATAAAAAGTAGGGAAAACCCTATGTTGGTTTTGGGAGTAACCCTTCCGTTTTTGTACTGGGTAGTGGATAACTTTGTATATGAGTTAATTTGAAATAATGCAGACCACATGGCAAAAGAAAATAAAAATATAGTTATTCTGTCAGATTTTTCTGAAAGTGCCTGGGAATCGGTGCGGTTTTCGTTTGACAAGCTTATGGTAAACAACCATGGTTTGGCTTTTATTCAAACATACAGACGAAGCGGGTTTGGGCAATCGTTGTTTAAAAATATGGTACCTGTATTAAAGCAGATTGTAAAAAATGACTTGCTCGACTTAAAATTTAAAACATTACGGCATTTTAAAATAGAAGAGCAAAAAGTTTCGATACATCCTTTTGAAGGCGATTGGAGAACTGTTTTTTATAACAACCATTTGTTTGGGAATGACGATTTTCTGGTTTTTAGTTTGAAAGAGGCCTTCCCCGGGGCTGAGAATAATTTGTCGGCAAAGGTTTGCAAACTGGCGATAAATACTACTGTACCACTATTTATTTTGCCTTATCCGCTTCAGCCCGGGAATTTCAAAAGAGTACTGTTTCTGCTTGATGAGAAAAGAAAAAATACGCCCAAAATAAGAACCAATGATGGCGTATTAACTGTCATACAAAATGCTTTGTTTGATTTTAGGCTGGTTTCTGCGAATATGCCAGAAAATAACAAGGATATGAAACTGGCCGATATTTGTGGATTAAAACCTGAAACCAAAGGGATAATAAGTCCAAAAGAGCAGAGCGGTTATTTAACAGGCTCCATGGAACATGATCTTATTATCATTGATCAGGCGTTAATAAAATCATCCGATAACGATTGCCTGAAACTGCAAAAGTGGGTTGAAAATAAAAACGGGGTTCCCATTTTAATTTTTTGAAATATGATAAAAACGACAGTACATAGTATCCTGGTTCCTCTTCAGTTAAATGAAGAAGGAGTAAATTCCATTCAACAGGCAATGGTTATTCATAAGCGGTTTAATACCAAAGTTACTTTTTTGTTTACCATTCCTAAAAAGAATTTGCTGCACCGGCTGTTTCACCCTATGAGGCAAATTATTCACAAGCGATATGCTTTTAAAAAACTGAGAGAATTTGTGTCGGAATATTATGATGGACAGATTCCTAAATTTGTTCGGTTAAAAGTGAAGCAGGGAGGATTGGTGAAAAGTGTTGTTTCGTTTTTAAATTGTCTGAAATACGATTTAATTGTCATAAATAAAAAGTACGAACAGCGTTCAAATATTTTACAATCCTGGGAATCTGGAATTAAACTTATTGTAGGTGAAGCTTTTTGCCCAGTGCTTGTTTTTAACGGAACGCCTTCTCATGCCGATATTCATGAAATACTTGTTCCGGTAGAGATTAACCGCCGGCATAAACATAATATTGTCTGGGCTATTGAACTCGCCGGACGCTACAATGCAAAGATTCATCTTGTTGCAGTAATTAGCGACAAAATTTTATTGGAAAAAAGCCGTGCACACCGAAAAGTTAGGGCAATAGAGAGGTGGCTTGGAAAATTAAATATTCCATGTGAAGTCACATTTTTGCGAACGTCGGATAATAAGCCACATCAAAAATTGGCTGAATATATTAATCATGCAAAGAAAGATTTAGCTTTGGTTATGACACATCAGGAAGCTGTTTTTGATATGAATTATATAGGAAAAACAGCTTCGGAAGTAATAAAAGAAGCGGAGCACCCGGTATTTGTTATTACTCCTAAAAAGGAAACGCTTATTACAACTTTAATTGATGTTTTGAAATACAAACGAGTTTAAGGTAATAAAAAGGCAACCGTTCTAAAGAAGAAGTAGTAACTGAACAGCTTCACGTAATAAAAACAGAACAGTTAATCTCTTATAGTATTTTAAATTGATGATATCAATTTTGGTCATGTAGGGTTTTGCGAATAGTAAATGCGTCTGGAAATTGATTCTCCAGACGTTTTTCATTTTACAAGGCATAAGTAATTCTGTTTCATTTTTTAGTCTGAATCAATAAAAATTGTATATTCATCAAAACAGGAAAAACAACAATCTATTGAAGCGACAGGTAAACATCATTCTACTGGTTTGGGGACTTTTCTCATTTGTTGGTATTTTAATAACTTTTCAAAAAGGGGTTCGGCTGGAAAAGAAACATGTTGAAATTATTGAACTAACGGAAAAAGTAAAGTCTGAATTTTTTCAGGCGCAAATTTTTCAACGCGATTTTTTTATTACTGCTGATACTGCACTGTTTTCTCCTCTTATTAACAACCTGAATGCAGCCGAAAAAGATTTGGAAGAAATTATTTCCATCTCTGAAATTGATATAAAGGAAATTTCGTCAGACTCTCCTGAAAGCTTTGTTTTACGCATTTTAAAAATGCAGGAATACCTCACCAAAATAGAAACGGTATTTGCAGCATGGTCCTCAGAAAGTAGAGATGTTTCACAGCAACAGTTAAACCAGATTTTGTTGGAGTACAACAGACATTTTACTGAGTTTGAGAAGGGACTGCAAAAATATCTTTCCGAGGAAAGCCTGAAATATAAAAAGATTGTATCGGTGCTGGTAATTGGTGCGTTTATAATACTGATTATAAGTTTTGCATTTATTTCGAGGTTGATGAAAGTGCTGAAAACCACGGAAAGAAAACTGGTGGAGAGAAATGTGGAAACAGAACAAAACGAAAGAAACCGCATCGCAACCGATTTACATGATGGATTAGGTTCTTTATTATCCAGCATTCATTTGTACATAAAAATAATGGAGGCCGAGATGAAAGAAGGAAAAGATGTTTCCGGTCATATCTCGCATTTGCGGCAGTTATCTGATTTGTCGCTGCAAAATGTAAAAGCAGTTATCGGAAATCTGGAACCTATGTTTTTCAATAAATACGGGTTAATTGTGTCGGTGGAGAGAATGTGTCAACGGGTTAATAAAATGGGCTTGATTCAAGTTGATTTTGATTCTGCTAAATTCAGCGTTAAACTTTCACGAAGTACCGATCTGGTAATTTATCGCATTATTAGCGAATTGGTTAACAATGCCATGAAACACTCGCAGGCGAAGCAAGTGAAAATTGTTTTGGAAAATGTAAAGAACAAAATATTTATTCATTATACTGATGATGGTGTGGGCATTAAATCTTTAGACGATACAATGAACAACAATGAAAAAATAGGCTTAAAAAGTATTATATACCGCATTGAACTACTGGGCGGAAAATATGAAATAAAAAGCCAGCCCGGTGGCGGGTTAGCAATTAATCTTTGGTTTTGGGTTACAGAATGGAACAGGCAGGAATGATTATGGGAAATACAGGAAAAATATCGGTTTTTATTGTTGATGATCATAAAATTTTCAGGGAAGGTTTTAAGTTATTGATTTCCCGTTTTCAGGAATTCGAACTCGTGGGCGAAGCTTCCAATGGCATTGATTTTCTTGAGCAAATGAAAACAATAACGCCAGATATTATTTTTATGGATATAAGTATGCCTGGGCTTAACGGTTTGGAAGCAACGAAAATAGCGCTGGAACGTAACGGGAATCTGAAGATTATTGTTCTTACCACTTTTCTGGAAGAAGATTATGTTGAGCAAATGATTATGGCAGGAGTAGAAGGATACATGCTTAAGAATTCGGAAATTGATGATTTTGATAAGGCGATAAAAAGGGTTTATCATGGAGGCAATTATTTCTCGGAGGAGATTGTGGCAATTTTGCTCGGTAACCTTGGGCAAATAAAAAGGAAAAAAGAGGTGCTTCAACACATGGAAGATTTTACTCCCCGTGAAATAGAATTATTGAAACTGATTTGTAAAGGGCTGAATAATGAGCAGATTGCTGAAGCGGCCTTTGTGAGCATAAAAACAGTTGAAAAATATAAAAGTAGTCTCTTCCAAAAAACAAATACACAGAATACGGTAAATCTGGTTATTTATGCATTTAAAAATCAGCTGGTTGATTTTTAACTTAGCTGATTGAACTCCAGTCAAAATCGGTTTTTGAGGCCATTAATTGCTGCAAAAGCACACGGTTGGCGGGTTGTTTTAGTCCCGGATCATTATCTAGAATTTCTGTAGCTTCCTCTCTCGCCAGCTGCAGAATTTTTCCATCCTGCCCCAAATTTGCAATTTTCAGGTCGAAGCCCATTCCACTTTGCTGAGTCCCTTCCAAATCGCCGGGACCACGCAGTTTCATATCTACTTCGGCAATATCAAAACCATCGTTGGTCCGTACCATGGTTTCCAATCGTTTACGGCTTTCTGTACTAATTTTATATGAAGACATCAGGATACAGAATGATTGTTCTGCTCCTCGTCCAACCCTGCCACGTAGCTGGTGTAATTGTGAAAGGCCAAACCGTTCGGCGCTTTCAATAACCATAACCGATGCATTTGGTACATCAACCCCAACTTCAATAACGGTAGTTGCGACCATAATTCGGGTTTTCCCGGCTTTAAACTCCTGCATCATCTTTTCTTTCAAATTTGGCTTTAACTTTCCGTGGACCATACTGATTTCTACATCCGGAAATCCCTCTTTTATCTGGCGATAGCCATCTTCCAGATTCTTTAAATCCATTTTTTCCGACTCGGTAATAAGCGGATAAACAATGTAAATCTGCCTTCCTTTTTCAAGTTGTTGTCTTAAAAAATTGAGTACCTGTTTCCGTTTGTTTTCAAATAAATGCCATGTTTCAATCGGTTTTCTCCCTGGTGGAAGTTCATCAATTACTGAAACATCCAAATCGCCGTAAACAGTCATTGCCAGTGTGCGTGGAATAGGTGTTGCTGTCATTACTAAAATATGCGGAGGAATCAATTCATTTTTTTGCCACAATTTGGCTCGCTGGGCAACTCCAAACCGGTGCTGTTCATCAATAACAACTAGTCCTAGATTTTTAAATACTACTGCATTTTCGATTAAAGCATGGGTTCCAATTAAAATCTGGAGTTCTCCACTTTCCAGTTTTTCATGCAAAATTTTACGATCTTTCGTTTTTGTTGAGCCTGTTAACAGACCTATTTCAATATTCATTCCCTGCAAAAATTTGGAAATAGACTGGAAGTGTTGCTGTGCAAGTATTTCGGTAGGCGCCATTAAACAACTCTGAAACCCATTGTCCATGGCTATTAACATGCTTAGCAAAGCAACCAGTGTTTTTCCGCTTCCTACATCTCCCTGCAGCAACCGGTTCATTTGAACATTTCTGTTTACATCGCGACGAATTTCCTTTACCACTCTTTTTTGTGCACCGGTTAATTCAAATGGCAGAAAGTCTTTATAAAAAGTATTGAAATTATATCCTATATTTTCAAACCGGAATCCTTTGAATTTTGTTTCCCTGTTGTGTTTTAATGCCAGAATTTTTAACTGAATAAAAAACAACTCTTCGAATTTTAGCCTGAAAGTGGCATTTTTTAATTCAATGGTATTTTCGGGTTTATGTATGGCAATCAATGCATCTTCCAGCGAAGTCAGTTTTAGTTTATGAATCAGAGATTCAGGAAGTGTTTCTTTTATCTTTCCTTTACACTGCTGGATAAGTGTAAGCTGAAATTTATTAATCGTTTTTGAGGCGAGGTATTTGTTTTTCATTTTCTCAGTGGTAATGTAATACCCCTGAAAAAGCCCCACCGGCTTTAATTGCATTTCTTCCTCGGTTTCCATCTCCGGATGAACCAGGTTGAGCCTTCCTCCGAATTCTCCGGGTTTTCCAAAAACGATGTATTCTTTATTAAGTAAAAGGTTTTCTTTCTGCCATTTTACCGAGCGAAACCATACCAGTTCAATATTCCCTGTATTATCTGAGAATTTTGCTGACAGGCGTTGCTTGTTCCCGGTTCCAATTGTTTCCATCGATCGAATTTTGCCTTTAATTTGTATGTAAGGCATTTGTGCATGGATTTCAGAAATTTTATAAAACTTTGTTCTATCGATGTATTTAAATGGGAAATAATATATCAAATCTCTGAATGTATTTATGTTCAGTTCTTTCTTTAAGATTTCGGCTCGTTTTGGTCCTACTCCGGGAAGAAATTTTATATCTTGGTCGAGAAAATCTGACATGTGGCAAATATACTTAATCTGTAAAAAAGGAAAAGAATTTTAAATAGTGTATCGTTTGAGTTCAGTTCAATAAAATGTTTTTAAATAATTTTTTGTTTAAAAAGAAAATGTTTTCTGCACGATTTTTGTTAAACTGCAACATTTATATTAGCCAATTATCAGATAATAAATATCCGTTGGGAAAAACGTTGGTAAAATGAGTTTAAACCAAATATTATAGGGTAATTCCCCAATAACTATTGTAATAAATTAGCATATTTTGTTACAGATAAAAAAACCATTTACATGAAAGAAAGTATCATCCACCTTGAGTCAATCGTTAAAAGTTATAAAGTAGGTACTCAGTTTGTTCATGCTTTGCGTTCTGTTTCTATTGATATTTTCAAAGGAGAATATGTAGCCATAATGGGAGCTTCCGGTTCTGGAAAGTCGACGCTGATGAATGTAATTGGTTGTTTAGACACACCAACCAGCGGGAAATATATTTTAAACGGAAAAGATGCAAGTAGATTAACCGATGATCAGTTGGCCGAAATCAGAAATGCAGAGATTGGTTTTGTATTTCAGGTGTTTAACTTATTGCCGCGAAATACAGCACTTGAAAATGTAATGTTGCCATTGGTATATTCAGGCATAAAAAAAAGTGAGCGTAAACGACGTGCAGAAGGCGTTTTAAGCGATGTTGGATTAACCGACCGTATGCTACATCGCCCCAATGAGCTTTCCGGAGGGCAACGTCAGCGTGTAGCCATTGCGCGTGCGCTGGTTAATAATCCCGCATTATTGCTGGCTGATGAACCAACGGGAAACCTCGATTCTAAAATTTCAGAAGAGATAATGAAATTGTTTGCCGATATACACAGTAAAGGGAATACTATGGTAATGGTGACGCACGAGGAGGATATTGCATTGCATGCACATCGTATTATTCGGTTAAAAGATGGAGAAGTGGAAGAAGATTACGTAAATCCAAATCCGGTTTATTAATGAATATGGGTGAAAGTAAAATTTATACGAAAACAGGAGATGATGGAACCACCGGTTTGGTTGGTGGAACCAGAGTGAAAAAATACGATCCGAGACTGGAAGCCTATGGAACGGTAGACGAGCTGAATACGCATTTGGGGTTATTGTGTTCCTATGATTTGGAGAATGAAATAAAGCAGTTGTTGATCGAAATTCAAAATAAGCTGTTTAATATCGGTTCGCGGCTGGCTTCAGATGAAAAAGGAGATAACTATACAAAAGAACTGTCTATTAAGGAGGAAAATATTATTCGGTTGGAAAAAGCGATTGATGAATTTGAGGTGGGACTTCCGGCGTTAAATAATTTTATTTTGCCGGGCGGTGGTGTGGTGGCCTCGCAGTGCCATATTGCACGCACGGTTTGCCGAAGAGCCGAACGCCGTATCCTTGAATTCTCTGAACAGGGACCGGTGCAACCGGAAACCATCAAATATATTAACAGATTATCTGATTTTTTATTCGTTTTGGCGCGGAAAGTAAGCAATGAACAAGGTGTTGAAGAAACACCCTGGAAACATTGATAAAAATTTTTCATTGAAATAATTTTCGTATCATTTTTTTATTATATTCGCGGCTAAGTTAAAAATGGGTTTAACCACTTTAAAATTCAACAAATGTATTGGACTCTTGAACTTGCGTCTAAATTAGAAGATGCACCCTGGCCGGCAACAAAAGATGAGTTAATTGATTATGCCATTCGTTCGGGGGCGCCACTGGAGGTAATTGAAAACCTGCAGGAAATTGAAGACGAAGGAGAAATGTATGAAAGTATTGAGGATATCTGGCCGGATTATCCGAGTAAAGATGATTTCTTTTTTAATGAAGATGAGTATTAGTATATTCAAAACATTATAGAGAAAAGCAGGATATTGTCCTGCTTTTTTGTTTATATATATTGTTAATCAATGTTTTCAACCAGCCAAAAACATTGGTAGGGGTGGAGAATCGGTTTTGTAATTTTTGAATGAGAAATTAAATCAAAGGAGAAGTATTTATATTCCTGTGGAAGTTTAAACAGACTCTGTTCTGGCATAAGATTTACAACCATGATTAATTTCTCTCCGTTATCTGTCTCTCGTATCAGCGCAAATAAATTTTTTTCTAACTCTAATATTCGTTGCTGTGCATCGGGGTGAAAAGCCTTTTGCTTTTTTCGGATGAATATCAGCTTTTGTAAAGATGTAAAAACCTTTCTTTGAGGTGTTTCGATCTTTAGTATTTCTGATAGTTCATTCAGGTTCCATTTCCTTCGGTTTATCGTGCGGTTGTGCCCCGTTTCTTTTACTCCTTCCTGATAATTTGGTGTTGCAGTTAAACTATGGATATAAAAGGCAGGCACGCCCCGGAAGCTCATCATTACAATTTGGGAAGCTAAAAATCGGGCTACTTGCAAATCATCTTCTCCGGCAGTTGTTCCTTTCAATGCATCAAAATAAGTAATGTTAAGTTCATAAGGACTCTGGCTGCCATCGGGATTGGACTTATAGTTCACACGACCTCCAAATTTTTGCATATTCTCAACCAGTTCTTTTTTCTCTGTTTCCGGCAATAATCCTTCCAGCGGGCGGACTCCGATTCCATCATGCGAAGCCGTAAAATTAAAGAAGGTACATCCCGTAGCAAGATCCGGTAAATCTTTTGCCCAAATATTTAAATATGTTGAATTCCCGGTGTGCAGAGCATGTAGCAACAATGGAGGCAGACTAAACTGATATACCATATGAGCTTCATCTCCAATTCCAAAGTAGCTAAGATTTTCTTTGTTGGGTACATTGGTTTCTGTGAGAATGATTACTTGCGGATTTATATACTCAGCAACCAATCGGAGCAACTTTACCACTTCATGGGTTTCAGGCAGATGCAAACAAGTGGTTCCAATTTTTTTCCAGAGAAACGCAATGGCATCCAAGCGAATAATTCTGGCTCCCTTTGATATGTATCCCAATAAAATATCGACCATTTCGATCAATAACTCCGAGTTCGAAAAATTAAGATCCACCTGATCGGCGCTAAAGGTAGTCCACACATATTTTACACCATTTTTTGTCTCAAAAGAAGTAAGCAACGGGGTATTCCGCGGACGAGTAACTTCCGACAAATCTGTCTCCGGACTTTCAGTAATAAAAAAGTCTTTTCCTTTTCCGCTTTGTTGCAGAAAGTTTTGAAACCACTCACTTTTAGCCGATGCATGGTTTATTACCAGATCCGCCATTAAATGAAAATGTTGTGATAGTTGTTTTATGTCGTCCCAGCTACCTAGTTCAAAGTTTACTTTTCTGAAATCAATAACGGAAAAGCCATCGTCGCTACTATATGGGAAAAATGGCAAAATATGAACCACTGAAAGTTGCTCAGACAAATTATCTGTCAGGAAGTTTATAAGCGTTTGCAATGGAGCTTCACCTTCCTTTTTTATGCTGTCGCCATAGGTAATGAGTACTGTGTCTGTTTCATCCCATTTTGTTACCTCCTGCGAAGAAGAATGTTCGTAGGCTTCGATAACCATCAGCAATTCTTCTTTTATTTCCAATCTAAAGTTCCCGCCATAAATAAAGCGTAACTTTTTTTCCAGTTCTTCAGAGAAATTCTGTTGTGATAAAGCCATCGATTATTGCTTTCAGATGAGATTATTATCTTCTTCCACAATTTGGTAAAATTCTTCCATTATATCAGGTATGGCACTTTGAACAAGTTTCCAGCTTGGCATAAGCGGCACAATGTCGGGGTTATTCAAAAACTTAATGCCCGATTCGTATACATTCTTTACAAATAGATCAATAACCTCTTCTTCTTTATGGAAGTCGTATTTTAAGCCGTTCATGATAGCATCGGCATTGTATAGTTCGGCAAAATCAAGGGCAATTCGCCAATAAGTCGCTTTTAACGTCCTGAAAAATTCGCGGCTAAAAGTCACCCCGTTTGAGGCCAGTTTTGCGAAAATTGCCCTTGATATATCGCGGCTCATTTTTGATAGTCCCTGCTCGGCATCTTCCGATGAGAGTGCCTGGTGTTTATGATCATATTTGTCACCTATTTCAACCTGGCAAATACGATTTAGTGAGTTGTTTCTTTCTACTTCTGATAAGATACCAATTTCCAATCCCCAGTCGTAAGGGATACGAATGGTTTTGATTACATCTGCACGCATGGAAAACTCACCAGCCAGCGGGTATCTGAAACTGTCCAGATATTCCAAATAACTGTGGTGGCCAAGCATTTTTTTTAGTGTTCGTAAGAGAGGAGCAACAAGCAAGCGTACGGCCCGCCCGTGCATCATTTCTTCGTCAGTACGAAAATAATACCCTTTACAAAATTTAAAATTAAATGTAGGATCTGTTACCGGATAGAGCAGGCGGGCAAGCATCTCGCTGCTGTAAGTAGTTATGTCGGCATCGTGCAAAGCAATGGCTTCAGATTTATCAGATGAAATCATATAACCAAAACAAAACCACACATTACGTCCTTTTCCGGGAACAGAGGTGTCAATATTTTTTGTTGCCAGTTTCTCTTTCAGAGCCATCATTTTTGGGCCATCATTCCATATTACCCGATGATGCTGTGGTAATTCAGAAAAGTATTCCAACGCATTTTTATACTGAATTTCATCTGCCTGATCCAGGCCTATAACAATCTCCGAAATATATGGGATTTCTTTTAATACCTTAATAATATCTCTTAATGCCAGCCGTGATAATTCAGTATACAACGAAGGTATTATTAAGCCAACTGGGCGGTTTTTACTAAACTTAACTAATTTTTTTTCTAATTCGTTGCAGGATATAGATCTTAAATTGTGCAAAGTCGCCACCAGCCCGTTTTGATAGAAATCTCCCATAGTTATAATTTAATTTTAAAAGGTGGTAAATAAAAGAGTATCGTCTCTAAATATAGCTAATGATTTCTATTTTTCGCTGAATCAGAGGCCGTAATATTACCTGTTAACGGTAAGATAAGACTAAGTGGGTGTACTTTGAGTTGAAATGTAACCCATTCGTTGTTCTAATTTTTACCTTTTAGCTCAGTGAATTGTAGTTTTGTGGCGGCTTTTAGCTGCCACTACCTGGTTTTATTTTGTCCAGTATTTGGAAAAAATGTCCGGTTATGGGTATCCTAATTTTGGATTTATTTATATATGTATGCTGATTTATAGTGTTTTACTTCTTTTGGCATTTAGATTGTTTTTTCATTGATACGTTTGAAGATTCTAGTTTAAATGGATTTTTACATTAAAATACAAGATCATGGAAAAATTTATCACAATTGTTGCTGGTTTGCTTTCAAAAAATGAAAGGCAATATTTATTTGGTGATAACAGACAGGTCAGAATGCAACCTGTTGTTGTTCGTAGTAACAGAAGAATAAGTCAAAGAAATTTCAAATAACATTATTCATTTATAAAGCGTCAATAAAAAGGGTTACCTGTGCTGGAGGGGTAGCCCTTTATTCTTTAAAAAAATAAGGCTGCCCATTTGTGGACAGCCTATTTTCTTTATATGATTTTTCTAATTATTTCAGAAAAAGAAAATCATTATTTTTTGTAGATTTTTTTGTATCCGTAGATAGCGCTGGCACCTAATTCTTCTTCAATGCGAAGCAGTTGGTTGTATTTTGCCATACGGTCTGAACGGCTCAAAGAACCTGTTTTAATCTGGCCAGAGTTAGTTGCTACAGCGATGTCGGCAATCGTAGCATCTTCAGTTTCTCCCGAGCGGTGAGAGGTTACTGAAGTATAACCAGCGCGGTGAGCCATTTCAATAGCATCTAATGTTTCAGTTAAAGTACCAATTTGGTTTACTTTAATAAGGATGGAGTTAGCAGCACCCAATTCAATACCTTTTTGCAGGTATTCAACGTTAGTTACAAAAAGGTCGTCACCAACCAATTGGCATTTATCGCCAATAGCTGCGTTCAATTTTACCCATCCGTCCCAGTCGCCTTCATCCATACCATCTTCAATTGAATCGATAGGATATTTTGCAATCAATTCAGCAAGGTAAGCTGCCTGCTCGTCAGAATTACGTTTTACGCCATTTGGTTCGAAAATGCTGTAATCGTAAACTCCGTCTTTGTAGAATTCAGAAGAAGCACAGTCCATAGCGATAGAAACATCTCCGCCATCTTCTGCGCGACCTGGTTTGTAACCGGCATTTTTAATTGCTGTAAGAATTGATTCGATAGCTTCTTCAGTTCCACCTAGCATTGGAGCAAAACCACCTTCGTCGCCAACGGCTGTAGAAAGACCTTTTGCACTTAATACTTTTTTCAATGCGTGGAAAACTTCAGCTCCCATGCGAAGACCTTCACGGAAGGAAGGAGCACCGATAGGACGAATCATGAATTCCTGAAATGCAATTGTAGCATCAGAGTGAGAACCACCGTTAATGATATTCATCATTGGAACAGGTAGTGTTTTTGCATTGGTTCCTCCAATGTATTTGTAAAGCGGAAGTTCTGAATAATCAGCAGCAGCTTTAGCTACAGCTAAAGAAACACCCAACATGGCATTGGCGCCTAAGTTTGATTTTGTTTTTGTTCCATCTAACTCGAGTAATTTGCTGTCTATAGCTACCTGGTCAGTAGCATCCATACCAATAATTTCTTTGGCAATTACTTCGTTTACATTTTCAACAGCTTTCAAAACACCTTTACCAAGGTAACGGCTTTTGTCACCGTCGCGCAACTCAAGTGCTTCGTTTTCACCAGTTGAAGCTCCAGACGGAACGGCTGCACGGCCAAATGCGCCACTTTCCAATAATACTTCAACTTCAACTGTCGGATTACCGCGAGAATCTAAAATTTCTCTTGCTTTTACGTCGCTAATTAACATTGTGAGTAGTTTTTATTGTTTAACTTATTTCTCTTGTTGTCAGAAAATCAGGCTGTTATTCCTGATTTGCCAAAAGCAGTACAAAGATAGTAATTTGTTCTCTTTCAAACGGAGGGCAGCGAAAAAAGGTTACTATTATTTCATATAGGGTTAACTTGTTTTTTTGGGGAAACGCCCGTATGAAAAAGCGCAAGATGCGATTTTAATAGTGCTGAAATGGGGCAATTCAAATGCCATTTGGGGAGAATAAATTTATTCTTTGATTCGATATTTCTGGCCAACTTCATAACGTAATACATTTATTTCATGAAAAGTAATTAAACCGCCTTTTTGGCTTTTGTCCATTAGTTTATCCACTGTTTTCAGAAAATCGTTTAGCTTTTCTTTATTATCAATAATTTCTATTGAAACAGGTAGATCGTTTGAGAGTGCAAAAATTTTCATAGTATGCACTGAGTGGCTGGCTCCAAACGACATTATTCCTTTGTATGCAGTTGCCCCTGCAAGTCCGGCCTTTCTGGCTTCAAAGATAATTTCTTCAAACAGCGCACGGCCATTTACTTTATCCGATTCGCCAACATAAATTTTTAAAACACCGGTGTTTTCTAAAATTTTCATCTCTTTTTTATTAAAAAATTGTACGAATTAGAGTAATTCCCAAATAAATAGCGAGAATTCCCAAAAACAAACTTCCTCCTGCATTCCAAAAGAACTGTCCGAAAGAACCTTCTTTTAACATGGCAAAATTGTTATAGGCAAATGATGAGAATGTGGTAAAACCCCCGCAGAATCCTACTGCCAAAAACATTCGCCACTCGGCACTCATAAGGTTTCCCTTTTCAGCCAGCGCGTAAACTATTCCAATAATTAAACTTCCGGCAACATTGGCTACCATTGTTCCGTATGGAAATGTACTGGCTAATCCTTTTTCAACCCATATTTGTACCAGGTAGCGCATTACACTACCAATAAAACCTCCGGTTCCTATGAATAAAATGGTCCGTAACATTTTTAAAGAATTTCAGATTATTTGGTTTAGAAAAAGTTTTTGGAGTAAATAACCGGTTAACCTTTCGCTTAAACCATACAATCTATTATTTTTAAAATCTCAAAAATAAAAAGATGAAGTTACGTATTTTCATGGTTTTTGCTGCAATACTTGTAGCGCAGTATGGTTTCCCGCAACAAAAAATTGATATAGCCTTGCAAAAAATGCTTCAACAACCCGATTACCGGAACGCTGTGGTTGGGATACATGTTCGGGAGCTTTCATCGGGTGAAACACTTTACAACTATAATAGCGACAAAAGAATGATCCCCGCTTCCACAATGAAATTAATTACTACTGCAACTGCACTTGAGATTTTGGGGGCTAATTATCGGTTTTTAACAAAGGTGGGTTACTCAGGAGAAATCAAAAAAAAAATATTAAAAGGAAATATCGAGATTGTGGGTGGGGGAGATCCCGCTTTAGGTTCGGAGTATTTTCAGAATGATTATTTTAATCCGCATTTTTTAGATGTGTGGGCAGAAAAGCTTAAAGCGTCAGGAATATCAAAAGTGGATGGCGACCTTGTGTTGGATGGTTCTTTTTACGATACTGAAAAAATTCCACCTACCTGGATATGGGAAGATATGGGCAATTATTATGGTGCTGGCCCTTCTGCTCTTACTGTTTTTGATAATTTGTTCCGGATCACTTTTTCATCACCACCAAAAGCCGGAGAGCAAACAACAATAATTTCACTTACACCGGAAATTGAAGGTCTTGAAATTAGAAATGAAGTTTTGTCATCAGATGAGAATAGTGATCAGGCATATGTTTTTGGCAGCCCGCTGGATAAATCGCGTGTAATAAAAGGTACCATTCCCAAAAACAGAAAGGCATTTTCTATTAAAGCATCTGAGCAACATCCAGAGGAACTGCTGGCAAATGCAGTGCTTCATCATTTTGCTAAATATGGTATTTTTATTAAAGGGAAGGTAATCTTTGAAAAAGTTGATGAGAAAAAGTTTCAGACGGTTTATATCCAGGAATCTCCTTCTTTGAGTGACATTATAAAAGTGCTCAATTATGAAAGTGTCAACCTGTTTGCAGAGCACCTGGTAAAACAAATAGCTGCTGAAAAATTAGGGGAAGGTAGCAGAGCGAAAGGAATTGAGATTATTAAAGACTTCTGGAGCACAAAAGGGATAGATGCAGATGCATTTTTTATGGAAGATGGCAGCGGCCTTTCACATTTTAATGCTGTTACTCCTGAACAATTTACCGATATTCTGAATTTTATGTTTAGTAGAAGTACTAATAAAGACGTGTTTGTGGCTTCGTTACCATTGGCAGGAAGTGGCACGCTTACACGTTTTGATGTAAAATTGTTTCCGGGAAATGTGCTGCATGCCAAATCGGGTTCCATGACGCGGGTGAGGTGTTATTCAGGATATTTGCGGCTCGATTCCGGGAGGAATGTTGCATTTTCAATTATGGTAAATCAGTTTGGAGGCAGTCATTCAAGGCTTATTGCTGAAATCCAGCAGTTATTAAGTACAATTAAAACCAGTTCTATTTAGGTAAACATTTTGTAATGTCAGGTAGTGTTTTAATTGTTTGATTAATAATTGAATGTGTGTTTCTTTGAGCTCCGGTAGTAGCAGGTATAAAATGATCTTTTTAATACTTCGGACTATTTGCTTTTACTATTCCGTACTCAATTTTCATATTATTTCTGAAAACTTTTATGGAATTTAATTCCACTCTGCATCATGATTATGAAAATGAATTAAAAAACAATAATCATGAAAAATGTAATCTTGACTTTGGCAATTGTGTTCTTAATTTCCGGATTTGTGTCGGCACGCGAAATTTCAGGAACTGTAAAAGACGACTCCGGGAATGTATTGCCCGGTGTAACCGTTCAGGTGGAAAATACAAATCGTAGCACAGTAACAAATAAACAGGGATTTTATAAAATAGAAGTCTTCCCAGGAGATAAAACGTTGGTTTTTTCATTTATTGGAATGAATACGCAAAAAATCCCCATAAGTACTTCTGATAAAATAGATGTCATTTTGGGGACAGTACTAATGGATTTGGAAGAGTGTGTAGTTGTTGGATTTGGAGCTCAGCAAAATGCAAGTGTAAGAGGTATCCGTTTTTTGAAGACTGGAGCAGCAAGCCCTGCTCCCAACTGGAACACCGAAAATTATTCTACTATTCACGAGAATGGTTTTAAAGATGTAAAAGCAAATCCGCTTTCTACATTTTCCATTGACGTAGACAATGCATCGTATTCAAATGTGCGTCGGTATATAAATCAAGGTGAGTTGCCGCCGGTTGATGCCGTTCGTATTGAAGAGATGATCAATTATTTTCATTATGATTACCCGGAACCAACGGGAGAAACGCCGTTTAGCATAACTACAGAACTGGGAATATGTCCGTGGAATGAAGACTATTATTTGATGCATGTGGGTTTAAAGGGAAAAAGTTTTGATAAAAGTGAGTTGCCTCCATCGAATCTCGTTTTTCTGATAGATGTTTCGGGCTCCATGAATTATGGGGATAAATTACCTTTATTAAAGCGGGCTTTTAAAATGTTGGTAAACGAATTGCGGCCGGAAGATCGTGTAGCCATTGTAGTTTATGCAGGCGCTGCCGGAACCGTTCTTGGTTCTACTCCCGGAAATGAAAAATTGAAAATACTGGAAGCATTGGAAAATTTGTCAGCAGGAGGTTCAACGGCAGGAGGAGAAGGTTTAAAACTGGCTTACAAAATTGCCCGGAAGAATTTTATAACAACTGGAAACAACCGTATCATTCTGGCAACCGACGGCGATTTTAATGTAGGCGTTTCAAGTACTTCCGAAATGGAAAGGCTGGTTGAAAAAGAGCGCGAAAGTGGCATTTTTATGTCGGTATTGGGTTTTGGAACCGGCAATATAAAAGATGATAAAATGGAAGTTATCGCAGACAAAGGCAACGGAAATTATTCATATATAGATAATATTCAGGAAGCGCGGAAAGTATTTATTTCGGAGTTTGGCGGAACACTTTTTACTATTGCAAAAGATGTGAAATTTCAGCTGGAGTTTAATCCGGAACAAGTAACATCTTATCGTTTGGTTGGGTATGAAAACCGCTTATTAAACGATGAAGATTTTAACGACGACACCAAAGATGCCGGTGAAATGGGAGCCGGGCATACAGTTACGGCATTGTATGAAATTATTCCCGCTGGCTCCGATAGCGAAACACCTTCGGTTGATCCTTTGAAATATCAGGAGTCAAAAACTGTTTCCGGGAAATATAAGAATGAATTGCTGACTGTAAAGTTACGTTACAAAGAACCGGATGGCGGGAAAAGCAAATTGCTGGAACAAACTGTTTCCAATAAAATAGGAAAAAATACATCAGATGATTTTCGTTTTTCTGCTGCTGTAGCTTCGCTCGGAATGTTATTGCGAAATTCTGAATTTATGGGGAATACCAACACCGATTCTATTCTTGAACTGGCTAAAAATGCAAAAGGTGATGATGAAGAAGGATACAGGTCCGAATTCATACAGCTTGTAAAAACAGTTGAAGATTTAAAGCCAATAGCAAAAGATTAATTCGTTTTTTGTTTCTGAATTGTTTTCTAAAAGCATCGCGTGTATAGGCGGTGCTTTTTTCTACTTTTAGGTTTATGCCTGTTTATAATTTCACCATAAAAAAAGAGATTAATAGCATAAGAATCCCCACGAATGCTGCTCCAAGAAAGGCAGTTCCTGTTCCACCAATAGCATAAAAAATTCCGATGCAAAGCGGCCCCGTGGTTTGGCCAACTCTGAGAACCATGCTGTTGATAGACATAAAACCCGCCCGCTCGCTGATAGGAGCAAATCCAACGAGGAGTGTCTGTATCCCCGGAATAATCATTCCGTGAGCAATTCCAAATGCAATAACAGGGAAGAGTAACTGCCACCATTCATGAGAAAAAGATAAAAGTATCATTGAAATCATATACAATACAAAGCTGGCATGCAACTGTGTTTTTTGCTTGAATTTGCGGTTTATTCTTTTCAGTTGCGATGAGGTAAGTGCTGTAACAACAGAGAATCCTGACATTAGCAACCCTATTTGCAGCGGGGAAGCCTGCATCCGTTCCTTCATCAATTGAGGAAAATAGGAGAGATAGGCTCCGTACAGTATGACAAATACGAGGATGTTTATAATAAAAAGCCCCCAGACTGTCCTTCTGTTGATGTTTTTCCATGTTCTCCTTAAATATACACCAAAGTCTTGCTTTTTATTTGGTTCCGGATTTTTTAGGCCGAAAATTACCATGAACGCTGTTGGGATGGCAAGCAAAGGTAACAGGAAAGGAACCTGCCAGCCGGCCATTGCCAAGGCACCACCTATTGCAGGGTAGGCGGCGGTGCCTATACTCAACACGCTTGCATTATATCCCATTATAGCTACACGTTTTTCACCTGTGTAAATATCGCCTATTAGCGTAACATTTATTGTGCCCAGTGAGGCCGCTCCAATTCCCTGGAACAATCGAAGTATCAACAATAACTCCCAGTTGTTTGCAAGAAAACATCCTGCTCCGGCCATCCCAAACAAAAAAAGCGAGGGCAGCAGTATGGTTTTTCTTCCCATTCTGTCGGCCAGAATACCAACTACCGGAGAGAGAAAAACACCAGGTAGTGTAAAAACTGTAATTAGCAATGTTACCTGGGTAGGCGACAGGTTAAAATGTTCTTTTATAGATGGGAATGCAGGAGTAATACTAGCAACTCCCATAACAGCTATCAAGGTCACCATAAAAATGGTTGAGAGGTTTCTTCTTTCCATATGCGAATATATTAGCCATTAAATGTAAGTTATTCAGGTTGAAAAGAGAGAAGGTTTCTGTTGAAATTTATGAAGTAAGATTGGAAAATCACTTAAAAATAAAGGAGGAGTGAATTGTTGTTTGGCTCTTTCAATAAAACAGTCTCTGGTTTGCCAAATACAATTTATGCGAAAAGTCCTTTTCATCCTGTGGCACTTTCATTACTTTCGCACTCCAAATAAAAACAAAATTCAATGCGAAATATTATTCTTCTTTTTTTGCTTGTAACCCAGGTGGCAATGGGACAGCAAAAACAAATGTCTCTGGAAGATGCTATTATTGGCAGATACTCTTATCTAAATCCCAAAAGCCTGGAACGATTATCATGGAAAAATGGAGAATCTTTTTCTTGGCTGAAGAACGATACTCTATGGCTGGAGGATGCCAGGAAAGGACAAAAAACGTCACTAATTACCAGAGGAGAACTGGTTGATTTACTGGATGAACAGGCTCAAATAAAAACAAGTGGTTTCCCTGCTTTTTCATGGTTGGAAAATGGGGAGATGCTGGTGCTCGGAAAAGGAAAGTATGCAGCTGTAAATCTTTCTGACAAGAAAATAGATTATACAATATCAATTCCGGATGGAGCTGAAAATATGGTTTTTAATGAAGCCGGTAAATTTGTAGCTTTTACAATTGATGATGATTTGTATGTGGCATTTTCTAATGGAAAAGAGATCCGTATTACCCGTGATGGCGGAAATGGCATTGTAAATGGAAAGTCGGTACACCGAAATGAATTTGGAATTAATAATGGTATTTTTAATTCTCCCAAAGGAAATTACATTGCTTTCTACCGAAAAGATGAAACGATGGTTCATGATTATCCGCTGGTTGATTTTATGGCACGGGAGGCTGAATACATTCCAGTAAAATACCCGATGGCCGGATTAACAAGTCACCAGGTGAAAGTAGGAGTGTATAATACAACCACAGGCGAAACTGTATTTTTGAAGACAGGAGAGCCGCTTGACCATTACCTTACCAACATTGCCTGGGCTCCCAATGAAAAGAGCATTTATATGGCAGAACTTAACCGGGAACAGAACCACATGCAGCTTAATAGCTACGATGTGGCTACCGGAGAAAAAGTAAAAACATTGTTTGAAGAAGAAGATGAAAAGTATGTTGAGCCATTGTACTCTATTCAATTCTCAAAAATAAATGAGAACGAATTTTATTACCTGAGCCGGAAAGACGGATGGTTCCATATCTATAAATACAATACCAATGGCGAGTTGCTAAAGCAAGTAACAAAAGGAGAGTGGGAGGTAACCAATCTTCTTGGGTTTGATTCAAAAGAAAGATATGTATTTGTGGAAGCAACAAAAAAGAGTCCGTTGGAAAGCCATATTTACCGAGTGGAAATTAAATCTGGAAAAATGGTTCAGCTCACTACCGAAGAGGGAATTCATGAAGGAATGTTAGGCCCGGAGGGAAATTTTGTGCTTGATGAGTGGACTGCTCCTGATGTGCCTCGCGAAACCGATTTACTTTCTGCAGATGGAAAGAAAAAGCAAAATGTGTTTGTTGCTGCAAATCCTTTGGCTGATTATCAGTTGGGGGAAAATAAGCTTGTCCCAATTTTATCAGCAGATGGCAAAACAGAATTGGCCGGACGTTTAATTCTTCCTGTGAATTTTGATTCATCAAAAAAATATCCGGTAATTGTATATGTGTATGGAGGTCCGCATTCGCAACTGGTAAATAAAACCTGGCAAAACCAGGCTCGCTGGTGGCAATATTACATGGCTTCAAAAGGCTACATTGCTTTTACAATAGACAACCGCGGAACATTGAACCGGGGAAGGGATTTTGAAACGGTTGTCCACCGGCAGTTAGGTATTCTCGAAACAGAAGACCAGATGAAAGGTATTGAATTTCTGAAATCATTACCTTATGTAGATGTTGACAGGATTGGTGTTCATGGCTGGAGTTATGGTGGTTTTATGACATTGAACCTGATGTTGCGTCATCCCGAAGTATTTAAAGTAGGCGTAGCCGGTGGCCCGGTAGTTGACTGGAGTATGTACGAAGTTATGTATGGCGAACGATATATGGACACACCTCAGGAGAATCCGGAAGGTTATAAGGAAAGTAATATGATAAACCACGTTTCTGATTTGCAGGGAAAATTAATGTTGATTCACGGCGTTCAGGATGAAACTGTAGTAATGCAGCACAGCATGAAATTCCTTCGTGAATGTGTGAAAGAAGGAAAGCAGGTTGATTTTTTTGTTTATCCCACACATCCGCATAATGTAAGAGGAAAAGACCGTGTGCATTTAATGGAAAAAGTGAGCGATTATTTTTTCGATAATTTATGATATATTGGGTGGGCAGTTTTTAACGAAGAGACTTTCTTTTAAGAATTGCAAAACCCATTTGGGAAATATTTTAACCTAAAAAAAGACCAATATGAACGGACAAATTCGTGAAATAGCATTGAGGTTGCATGGTTTACGCGATTTGCTTGATATTTCTGTAGAAGAGATGGCAATAACATGTAACGTTTCTGATATTGAATATTTGAAATACGAAAGTGGAGAAAGTGATATTCCAATTGGTGCTCTGCAAAATATTTCGAAAAAGTACGATGTTGGGCTTACAGCTCTGTTGTTTGGCGACGAACCAAATATGAAATCTTATTTTCTTACCAGAAAAGGGCAGGGCACAGCAATGGAACGATCACGTGCCTATAAATACCAGGCCTTGGCAGCCGGGTTTGTTGGTAGGCGGGCAGAACCGTTTATTGTTACAGTGGAACCTGATTCGGAAGAAAAAGCAATTCAGCAAAACAGTCATAACGGGCAGGAATTTAACTATGTTCTGGAAGGACGGTTATTGTTGAGCATAAACGGGCACGAACTTGTCCTGAACGAAGGGGATAGTCTTTATTTTGATGCAACATTACCGCATGGAATGAAGGCGCTTGACGGGAAAACGGTACGTTTCCTGGCCGTTAGTTTTTAATAAAACCAAAAAACATGATTGAAAAATATTTACAACAGACCACCTTTCATAATTTTGAAGATTTTAAAACCAACTATAAACTAATTATTCCGGAAGATTTCAACTTTGCCTATGATGTGGTAGATGGATGGGCGGCAACAAGTCCGCATAAGCGAGCCTTACTCTGGACAAACGATCAGGGGCAGTGCCGGACTTATACCTTTGGCGAGTTAAAAGAAATTACCGACCGCACTGCGGGCTATTTTTCTTCGCTTGGAATTAAGAAAGGCGACATGGTTATGGCTATTTTAAAGCGCCGCGCTGAGTTTTGGTTTACCATTATAGCACTGCACAAAATTGGTGCAGTCATTATTCCTGCTACACATTTACTTACTTCAAAAGATATTATTTACAGAAATAATGCTGCTACTATAAAAGCCATTGTTTGTGATGGAACCGAATTGATTTTAGAGCATGTAAATAGTGCTATGTCCAAATCGCCATCGGTTGAAAGAAGAATTTCCATTGGGCCGCTTGTTCCGGAAGGATGGGAGGATTTTCATAAAGGAATTAAAAATGCTACGCCGTTTGAACGTCCGGCTGAGCCAACAAAAAACGACGACCCTATTATTGTTAGTTTTACCTCTGGCACAACCGGCGACCCCAAAATGGTGGTGCTGGATAGTGTGTATCCGCTGGCGCATATTATTACTGCAAAATACTGGCAGAATCTTCATGAAAACAGTCTTCACCTTACCATTGCTGACACTGGTTGGCTGAAAGCAGTTTGGGGAAAGTTGTACGGACAGTGGCTGGTTGGTGCTTCGGTATTTGTTTACGACCACGAAAAATTTACACCTGCTGATATTCTGACAGTATTATCAAAACACCGGGTAACATCGCTGTGTGCCCCACCTACTATTTTTAGGTTTTTAATTCGCGAAGATTTGAACCATTACGATTTATCAGCGCTGGAATGGTGTACCATTGCCGGTGAAGCTTTGAACCCTGAGGTGTACAATAAATTTTACCAGTTAACAGGAATAAAACTGCGCGAAGGTTACGGACAAAGTGAAACTACGCTTTCAGTATTTACTTCTCCATGGATTGAGCCAAAGCCGGGTTCTATGGGATTACCTAATCCGCATTATAATGTGGATTTGCGCACTGCCGACGGACGTATTGCCGAAGCTGGTGAGCAAGGGCAAATTGTTATTCATTACGATAAGGAATACCCCAGCGGGTTATTTAAAGGTTACTATCGGAACCAGAAATTGACCAGCGAAGTTATGTCGGATGGAATTTATTACACCGGCGATTTGGCCTGGAAAGATGAGGATGGCTATTTTTGGTTTGTGGGCCGTGCCGACGATGTGATTAAAAGTTCAGGGTACCGAATTGGCCCATTCGAAGTTGAAAGTGCTTTGATGACACATCCGGCTGTTGTGGAATGTGCTATTACTGGAATTCCAGATGAAATTCGTGGGCAAGTGGTAAAAGCTACCGTTGTTTTGGGGCACGATTACAAAGAAAAAGCTGGTAATGCGTTGGTAAAAGAGTTGCAGAACCATGTGAAAAAGGTTACTGCGCCTTATAAGTACCCGAGGGTAATTGAATTTGTGGATGAACTGCCCAAAACGATTAGTGGAAAAATCCGACGGGTGGAAATTCGTGAACGCGACCATCAGTAAACAAATAGTATTTGTAGTAGATACCATTTAGAAAATCGATATCATTGACATATTGATTACACCTTGGTTTGCTTTTGGTATTAACCATTGGATTTTTTTCTTCCTAACGGACGTCAACGCGTTATGGTAAACCTGCCAGTTGATTTTATTGGCCAACGTTATGGTAACGTTTGGCAAAATCCCTCTCGGTCAGGCATCGTTATGGTAACGTTGGCAGAAAATACTCCCGGACAGTAATTGTTACGGTAACGTTTATCTAAATCTCACTTGGACAACCAACGTTATGGTAACTTTGAAAGAAATTGCTTCAGGGCAACCAACGTTATGGTAACGCTGGTTGAAAAATTGGTTGGTGGAGCCGTGAGCAAACTCCCAATACTTTTATTCTTTATCTCTGATGAATAAACATAAATAAATAAATTGCGTTTAATTATGCGTGAAAGGAATTAAATTAATATGCACGAAGTAAGCTATTCTATAAAAGATCTGGAAGTTCTTTCAGGAATAAAAGCACACACCATACGTATTTGGGAAAAACGGTATCATTTACTTTTGCCGAAGCGTACGGACACCAATATCCGCTACTATTCGAATGATGATTTGCGAAAAATACTTAATGTATCACAACTTGTGCACAATGGATACAAAATCTCGAAAGTGGCCGGATGGAATAATGATAGAATAAGAGAAACAGTTTTGGAAATAAATAAATCGGCCAGCTCAGAATCAGATTACATCGATAGGTTATTAGTACACATGATCAATTTTGATGTTGACGGATTTTCGCACATTATAAATGAAATTATTGAAAAGTTCGGATTGGAAGAGGCTGTTTCGAAAATACTTTTTAAGCTCTTCGAAGGAATTGGTACTTATTGGCAGGTAGGAACCATTTTCCCGGCGCAGGAGCATTTTGTGTCTAATATTATGCGTCAAAAACTTATTGTTGAAACGGCAAATATTCAAACACCCAAAAGTAAAAATGCCACCATTTTGTTTTTCCTTCCTGAAGATGAATACCACGAATTAAGTTTACTTTTTTATGCGTACTTGGCACAGAAATATGGTTACCATGTTATTTACCTGGGGCAAACAGTTCCTTTTGGCGATTTGGAAAAAATGGCAACCCAGGTTCATATTGATTTTGCTTTCTCTGCATTTATTCATTCTGTTCAGAAAGAGAAGCTGGAAAACTATTTGATGAAGGTGAAGGACTTGTTTCGTCAGCAGAAAGTGTATATTACCGGAGCACAAATACAGTGGCACAATCCCAAACTTCCATCAGATGTAAAAGTGATAAAAGATTATCGTGATTTCAAAAAGTATTTAGCATAGAGTTATTTATCCTCTGTTTCACTGTCTTCAGTTATCGTCATTCCCGGGTAAAGGGAAACTCTGTTCAACTCATTGGTGTTAAACTGGAGTATCTCGTCATCATCATCTTGCGGAGTATTGCTGAAATACAGGTTATAATTGGCATTTACCGGAACCAATATTTTACATCTCGATAGCGGGGGAATCCGGATATCCATAAAATCGCAATAATTCTCCTTATCCCAATACACATCGGTTAACATATTTACATAAATGGAATCTGACGTTGGATTTATCAGCTTTATTTTTTTGAATTCCTGTCCTTCCGGATAAAATGCCATATCCACATTCATTGCTCCCATTATAAATGCAGAAGTTATAGTTAAAGCAATAGAAGAGAAAACATTTCCCGAGCGATGTTGGTTGAGCTCCTTCTGTCTGTCACGACTTTCCGGATCATGGAAATATTTAGTAGAACCACAGGAATACAAAATAACTATCATTAGAAAGAGAGCTGCTGTGTGTGTTTTCCTCAACATTAAATCTAATTTTTTGCCAATTTAGGAATAAATAAAAAATGTAAAGAGTTTTTCCGTGAATTTAAGTAAGGGATAGAACAGGTTTACATAAATATTGAAAAAATAGAACTGTATTTTGAGAATATGTTATCATTTTGATAGTAGTGACTTCTTGGCTAGTTTCTAACTTGAATTTCAGCATAAAATAAAAAATAGAGTAACTTTACCCAACAGATGGACGTTATACCCTTGGTAACTAGAATAGAAACCCATTAGAAGAATTTGTTTTCTGAAAATGGATGAACAGCCAAATAAAACTGGTATAAAAGTTGAATAAGGCGAAAATACTATCGTTCGGTACAGAATGAACGGATTAAACAAATACTTGAAAAGTGATTTTAACGTTATAATATAAACATTAAACATTTAGTCATGAAACAGTTCCAAATTTCAATGTTGTTTTTACTCATAAGTGCAACCGCTTTTTCACAGCCGGTATTTAATCTGGGGATTGAAGGTGGATTGCACAGTTCTAAAATTACAACAGATTTAAGTGAATATAATTCAGAGTCGATATCAAAAGTACATATTGGGGCTTTTGCGCGTTTGGGTTACGGGCGTTTGTATGTCCAGCCCGAAGCTTATTTCAGTTCCAAAGGAGGTGAATTGAATTCAGATTTATATAATAAAGCAAAGTTTGATTTTAACAGTATTGATGTTCCTGTTTTATTAGGGGTAAAAGTTATAAAAGGCGGGGCGGCCAATGTGCGTATTATGGGCGGACCGGTTTTTAGTTTTATAACATCCAGCGATGTAGATGGAAATAGTAATTTTTCTGCACAATATTTCAAGGATAATTACTTTGGTTATCAATATGGTGTGGGGGTTGATATATGGAATTTCTTTATTGATGCACGAATTGAACAAAGTACGAATGATATATATAATAATCCATCCAATCCTGATATGAATTCAAAAAATAAGACTTTATTGGTAACCGTTGGGTTTAAGATTTTGTAAAACAGTTTCTGTGAAATATTTTTAGGCTTCAGTTTTCTGGAGCCTTTTTTATTGCCTGATTGACGATGAAATATTGCAAGTGCTTTATACTTCTAAATTTTCCGTAAAATTAATTTGCCGAAACTACACATCTGAATCCCAGATGAGACATTCCTGTATCTTCGGTACATTTCATTCGGGCAGCTGCACGGTAGCCCGAGCAGTAGGAATCACTACATAAGAAAGAACCACCTCTGATAACTCTTTTGGTTACATTTAGTTCCATCGGATCATAACTCGTTTTTGGGCCTTGCGGATTATCTGTCACTCCTTCGGCATTAAACGTTTTATAATAATCATGATGGTACAAATCGTTACACCATTCCCAAACATTTCCGGCCATATCGTACAATCCATAATCATTGGGGGGATATTGTCCAACAGGGGCAAGTGTTTCATAACCATCCCGGTGAGAATTGTAGATGGGGAATTCTCCATCCCAGCTATTGGCCTTGGGCTGCCCTTCATTAACCCGTTGAAATCCCCATGCATAAATATAATCATCGTGCCCGCCCCGGGCTGCATATTCCCATTCCGCTTCAGTAGGAAGACGTTTTCCTGCCCATTTCGCATAAGCTTTTGCATCTAGCCAACTTACATGGACAACAGGGAAATTATCCAGCCCGTCGAGATTGCTATCTGGGCCATATGGATGTTTCCAGTTGGCTCCTTGAACCCAGCTCCACCAGTTGGATACATCGTTCAGATTAACCCGGTGCCCGGGAGGGGTAAAAACGAGCGATGCTGCTTTTAATGTTTGCTCGTCGGGTTTGGGAGTGCCCGGTGGTAGTTGTTTCTTTATTTCATTCCAGTCTACATCTTTCTCTGCTGTGGTTATATACCCGGTGGCATCAACAAATTTTTTAAACTCTGCATTGGTTACAGGGTGTTTATCCATAAAGAAATCATTTACTTTTACCCCATGAACAGGGTATTCATCTTCACGGGCAAATTGTGCGTCGCGTGCTCCCATGCGAAATTCTCCGCCTGGAATAAACTGCATGTTTTTTAATGCCGCATTATTTGTTGTTAAAGAATCAGTAACTTTTTCCTGCTGATTTTCAGAATTTTTAACTCCTGAAAAACGTTCCGGAATATTACTGGTACAATGCTCCATATTTTCAACGGGAACAGTGGGTGTTTCTTGCTGGTTTGGCGTTGCTTTTTCCTTATTTTTATTATGATTACAACTTGAGGATATGAAAAGAAAAAGGGCAATGCCTGAATAAATAACGTTTTGATGAAATATCTTCATTTGAAAAATAAGATTGTTGATATAAAGATGGTTTATTCTTTTTATGTGGCGAATTTTTTTGATGAATAATGTCCAAAAGCCAAGAGTTGCATTGGCAATGTAAATAACAGAATGCAACTCTTTGTTTTAGTTTTAATCAATTCTGTGGGCAGCCCAGTTGATAGCGTTGGTTATATGTTCAATAACTTTTTCGTCCTGGAAGGCTTCATGAGTATGTCCGAAAACGGTATAAAATGAACGCATTCCGTTGTCATCGTTCCACCAGATAATGGGATGATCACCCATCTTCCACTCGTTTTTGGATTTTTTTATTGTATTTTCATCTAGATGTGCCAGTACATGTACATTCGGACGTGGATTTTCTTTATAGGAATACCATTCATCAACAGTCGTGTATGTTTTCATTCCTTTAAATGGCTTCATTGCCGGATGATCTGTATTTTCAAAAACGATGGTCGCTTTTTGTGCCGGCGGGTGCGTAAGGAAATAACCGCCGATCAGTTTACCATAAAATGGCCAATCGTATTCACAATCGGCAGCAGCATGTATGCCCACAAATCCTTTTCCGCTTTTCATAAATTTTTCGAATGCAGTTTGTTCTTCATCCCCTATAGCATTGCCGGTTGGATTAATAAAAACAGCAACATCAAACTGAGAAAGAAAATTATCGCCAATCAATGTTGAATCTTCCGTTGCTGTAATTATCCAATGTTGTTTCTTACTTTGATCATACAACATTTTTATTCCTGAGGAAATTGAAGAATGTCTGTAACCATTGGTTTTTGAAAATAAAAGGATGTGCAGAGGTTGTTCTGATTTTTGTTTTGTGTCCTTTGCTGTAACTGTAAATATTGAATAACAAAGAACAAGAAGCAGAAGGATTTTTTGTTTCATTTTTAAGGTATGTTGGTTTATGCTGCAAGGTTAGCAAAAAGAAAAGGATTTATAAAATGGGTAACGATTAAATTTTGAAGTTGAAATAGGAACAAGGAACAAGGCTTCAGTACAAAGTGTAAAGCCAATTGCTTTTACTACTGTTGTTTTACAATTCTGATATTTTATTATTGAGTACTTTCTTCTAAAATAGAAAGACTGTTTGGGCCTTCATTAAATAATAAATCCAGGATACTTAGATTGGGCGTAAAACCAAATTTCTCAGTAAATACTTGTGTGTAAACTGTTGGAGAGAAATTTCTATCAGTAGCTACTTTGTGCGTTTTGGGACTAATGTTTTCCCGCAGGTTTAATGTTGTTTCTGGTACTTTTTCAAAGTCGGGAGTTAATAATACATTGTTTTCAATTTCCAGAAGTTCACAAATCGTTGAATGGATAGCAAGGTTCAAATCGAGCAGGAATTTCCACTTCTTTTCAAAAAAAATGTACAAATCGTCTCTGTAAAATTCAAAATAGGGCGATGAGTTGTATGCTGAAAAAATGGTACGCCAGTGATTTCTTTGCCAGTCAGTATCGGCAGAAACCTGCAAGTCTTTCATCAAAATTTTTGGCCCGCGTCCTTTAACCACCGGAATTACCAGTGATATTGGTCCGTTAGCTCCCAGAATGTTGCAGCGATTGCGGTAGGTTTGTTTATTGAAGTGTTCGTATTGTTCTATATAAATGGTTGAAAAGGAGAGTATCTTCGTATAATATTGTACAGGGGCAAAATAGGCAGCGCTTAATAAAACTGCATTTAAATTCTGCATAATCTAATTCTGTTAATTTTTTTAGTTAGGAAGCGAAATTATAAATATTTGTTTTGATAGCAGATAATAAATTGCTTTTTCATTCCTTCCCGTTTTTCTGTTTGATATCGATTGTTTTAATGCAATCCGTTAATATTTCGTTGATCTTGGTAAATTCTATTTTGTTTGTTTGATTCAAAATAAATGTAATGGTTTTTTATTTGCCATGCTATATTGAATTGAAAAGATTATCATGATATTTGTGTGAATGCAAAAAAAAGAAAGGCGAGAGATTATTTTAAATTGAGCTTATTTAAACTTTTTTGAGAACTAAAAGTTTAACTTGGGGATTTGGTATAAAAAATATTTTTGCAGTAATCTAAAATTTTATCTCTGCTTATTCGTCATTTAATGATAGTGATAATTACTCACTGTTTTTAATTTATTTTACAGGATTATCGATTAAATGCTTCATGGCACAAAACAGAAAAAAAAAGGAAAAAAAAAGGAAAAAGGGGTCGGGTTTACTGAAGCTTTTGAAGCCATACCGGGGGTTGATAATTTTACTTATTATTTTTGCCCTGATTAGTAATGGCGCTAATTTGGTTATTCCGCAAATTATTTCCCACGGTATTGATTCTTATAATTCCGGAAATTATGTGTTGAAAACAATATTAATTGAATTTCTAATTGCGATTGGGATAATTTTCTTTTTCACAATTTTGCAAACCATTGTTCAAACATATGCTTCCGAAAAAGTTGGTTTTGATTTGCGGAAGAAACTCTCTGATAAAATTTCGAGGCAAAGTTATGCATTTATTCAGGAGGCAAATCCTTCGAAACTGCTTACCAACCTTACATCTGATATGGATTCCATTAAAACATTTGTTGCACAGGGAGTAGCATCGATTGTTTCTTCAGCATTTATGATTATCGGAACTTCTGTTTTTTTGCTGGTTATAAACTGGAAATTGGCGTTACCTGTTATTCTTGTTATTCCGTTAGTGGGAGCAACATTTTTTATTGTTCTGAAAAAAATGCGGGTATTGTTTATGCGCGGTCGGGAAGTGATTGATTGGCTAAACAAGGTTATTAACGAAAGTATTTTAGGCGCAGCTATTATTCGTGTGATTAACTCGCAGCAGCAGGAATACCGGAAATTCTTAAATGCCAGTTCAGAAGCTAAGGATATTGGAATTTCCATTGTAACATTATTTGCAACTTTAATTCCTCTTATTAACTTCTTTGGAAACCTTGCAACACTAACAATTTTGGTGTTGGGAGGGCATTTTGTTATTACCGGGAATATGTCGTTGGGAGATTTTGCTGCTTTTAACAGTTACGTGGCAATTCTTATTTTTCCCATTATTGTAATCGGATTTATAAGTAATATGATTGCGATGGCTTCTGCATCGTATGAAAGGATAGATGATGTATTAAAAACAAAGGAAACAGCTGATAAAGGTACAGTTAAGCAGACATTAAGCGGAAAGATTGAACTAAAAAATGTTTCGGTGTTTTATGATGGAAAACCGGCATTAAAAAATGTATCCTTTTCTGTTCAGCCAGGTTCAAGAACAGCTATTATTGGACCAACGGCAGCAGGAAAAACACAGTTGTTGTATTTGCTCACCAGCCTGCTTCATCCGGATGAAGGTGCGATTGAATTTGATGGAATTGATATTAAGGAATTTGACAAACAGATATTTCATAGCCAAATTGGTTTTGTGTTTCAGGACAGTGTGATGTTTAACATGAGTTTGCGCGAGAACATTGCCTTTAGTGATGTTGTTACCGATGAATCGTTGCAAAAGGCAATTGAAACGGCAGAGTTAAAAGATTTTATTGGAACACTTCCCCGAAAACTGGATACACTTGTTTCAGAAAGAGGGACCAGCCTTTCCGGCGGACAGAAACAACGGATTATGCTGGCACGGGCACTGGCTTTAAATCCTCATATTTTGTTACTTGATGATTTTACGGCACGCGTAGATCAAAATACGGAGCAGAAAATACTTCGAAATGTAAGGCAAAATTACCCGGATTTGACGCTTATTTCTGTAACACAAAAAATAAGCCCTATCAGAGAATTTGAACAGATTCTTCTTTTAATGGAAGGGGAACTGGTGGCGGCAGGTACACATGAAGAATTGCGAACTTCTTCGCCAGAGTATATGCAAATTTATGAATCTCAAAAAAGCACCAGTCATTATGAGTTACAATCTTAATCAACTTCAGGAGGAGAGTAAGGAGAAAAAACGGCTCGGCTTTGCTGCTGTTAAAAGTTTGGTTGGGCATATGGTGGAAGAAAAGAGGATTTTACTTGTTGCTTTTATTGCCATGGTTATTGCTGCAATCCTGAATCTTGCAGGGCCAATATTAATTGGTTATGCGGTAGATAATTATATTCAAACAGCAAAATACCATGGATTGCTAATTTTTGGCGGCATATTATTAGGAACCTATATAATTGCATTGTTGGCCGGTTACCTGCAAACACGGCTTATGGGCGGAGTGGGGCAACGGATGTTGTACACACTCCGGAATTCTGTTTTTGAAAAATTACAGGAATTGCCATACGACTTTTTTAATCAGAATAAAACCGGAGATTTAATTTCCCGGATTAATAATGATACCGATAAAATCAATCAGTTTTTTTCGCAATCGCTAATGCAGTTTGTGCGGGTGATTTTGATAATGGTGGGAGCAGGTATTTTTTTGTTGTCAATTCATTGGAAGTTGGGTATGGCAGCACTTGCCCCGGCTATATTTATTTGGATTTTTACCAAAATAGTTTCTCCCTGGGTAAAAAAGAAAAATGCTGAAAGCCTTAAAAGTGTTGGAAGTTTAAGTTCTGAAGTTCAGGAGAGCCTGAACAATTTTAAAGTAGTTGTGGCTTTTAATCGTCGTGATTATTTCAGGCAACGTTTTGCTTTGGTGAACAGGAAAAACTATTCCGCTGCTATAAAGGCAGGTATTGCCAATAATCTTTTTTTGCCTGTTTATACATTGTTCTCCAATCTCGGTTTACTTATTGTTTTGGCACTCGGAATTTACTTTATTTCCATAGGGCAATTCACTGTTGGCTTGCTTATCAGTTTTATTGCCTATGTGAATAGCTTTTATAATCCGCTTCGGCAACTGGCTTCTTTGTGGGCTAACTTTCAGGTAGCGCTGGCTGCCTGGGATCGAATCCGGAAAATTCTTGAGTTGGAAAATAATCTGCCGCAAGTTGCATCCGGCGAAGTTGATAATACAGCTACACTGGTTTCTTTTCGCGATGTTTCTTTTGCTTACCCCGATGGAAATAAAGTGCTGCACAACGTAACATTTAATCTGCGAAGAGGCAAAACATACGCTTTTGTTGGTCCTACCGGAGGTGGGAAAACCACAACGGCTTCTCTTATCTCTCGTTTGTATGATCCAACCCGGGGGAATGTTTTGCTGGATGGAAAAGATATTCGTTCTTTTTCTGCAAAAGAAAGGGTAAAACGTATTGGTTTTATTTTACAGGAACCGTTTTTATTTAGTGGGTCCATACGGGAAAATATCCTTTACGGAAACGAAGAATACAAGGATATTTCGAATGATGGGCTTGAAAAGATTTTTCATGATACCGGGCTGGAAACTTTGTTGCGGCGTTTTGAAAATGGGCTGGATACAAAAATCAATCTGTCCGGCGATGGAATTAGCCTGGGACAAAAGCAGCTGATTGCTTTTATGCGTGCCGTTTTGAGAAAACCCGATTTACTAATACTGGATGAAGCAACGGCCAATATTGATACGGTTACAGAAAAACAGTTAGACGAGATTATTCAAAAACTGCCACAGTCAACAACAAAAGTTATTATTGCCCACCGTTTGAATACCATTGCCAATGCCGATGTAATTTACTTTGTAAACACCGGAAAAGTAACCCGTGCAGGTTCTTTAAAAGATGCTGTGGATATGCTTATGCATGGAAATATGGCGAGTTAAGTCGCTTATAGAACCCGTCTGCCAAAAGGAGTAAGCGCCAGCGAGGCCAACTTAAAATGCTGTTTTGCCCATGGAATTCCAATAATTGTTATACCCAGAAGCAATCCAAATAAAACATGGGTAAGCATAATCCAGATTCCACCTATAAAAAACCACAAAATATTCATAATGGTAGAGAGACAGCCCGGGGCATAGTCCATATATTCAATTTTTTGCCCAAATGGCCACAAAGCCAGAATACCCAGTTTAAAAGCCTGGATACCAAATGGAATGCCAATAATGGTTACACAAAGAGCGAGACCTGAAATAATGTATTCTAAAAAAATGGCAAACCCGCCAAACACCAGCCATATTATATTTCCAAGTATTTTCATTGCAATTGTTTTTGTTGTTACACAGTTCTGCCTTTTACAGAATACTGATCGTTGCTTATGGGTATTATTTTTCGGCTGAAAATTACAACAAAAAGTGAATGTAATTGTCAATTTATAAAACCAGCTCTCTTTTTTTAAGTTTGTGTATAAAAAATAGTGAGTGCAAAATGAAAGCAATGCAGTTTGCGGAAACCTGAAGAAGGGTAAACTGTAATGCTTAAAATATTCAATAAACATGATTCAGCAAAAGGAAATAACATTACCGCGTTTTCAGCGGGGATATCATCTGGTAACTTCGTTCATTGAAGATAATTTACCCGATTTACCGGAAATGGGTTTATTGCATATTCTGGTAAAGCATACCTCGGCCGGAATAACCATTAACGAAAATGCCGATCCGACTGTTCGTACTGATTTTGAAAGTTTCATTAATAAAATGATTCCTGAAAACGATCCGGTATATATTCATACTTACGAAGGAAGTGATGATATGCCTGGGCACTTAAAGTCATCGGTTATTGGTGCTGAAATTACCATCCCCATAACACGCCACCGGTTAAACCTGGGAACCTGGCAGGGAATTTACTTCTGCGAATTCAGAAACTACGGTGGAAGCCGCAGGATTGTTCTTACAATATATAGTTGATTATTTTGTTGGTTGATTCCTTCAAATGTACTTTGTACATTGTGTGCCAGGAAGAGAATTGGGCAAACGGTACCATACCGTTTGCCGTCCTGAAACATTTTTGTGCAACGTTACCATATCGATGATGGCGCTGAAGGTTTTACTCATATCCAAGAATCGTGATTTACTTATTTGGGACATCCCAGCCGTAATCAATATATTTCCATGTAAAGTTTTCACCCGAAACTTTTATTTCAACAAAACCTTCTTCCATTCCGTAACGAGGGCCTTGCCACCAGTTTGATGAAACAGCTCCGCCTGTAATATAATGAATGCCATTATAGTAAATGTCTTCCAAAAAATGGAGGTGTCCCTGTAATACCATTTTTACATTATATTGTTCCAACAGTTGCATTACTTCGTGGGCATTGGTTATTATTGAACCTTGCCCGAAACCTTCTGTTGGCCCTTTCATGATTTGCTGGCCTACACTAAGCAGAGGAATGTGAATGCTTACTGCTACCGGTTTATCTTTTCCTGTTTTTTCCAGATCGCTTTTTAACCATTCGAGTTGCTCTGCATCTACCAATCCGTAATAATGCCTGTCTTCAGTAAAACCAATTCCGTCTAGAACAATAAAATGCCAGTTTTTATGATCAAAAGAATAATATCTTTTAGTCACGCGGTTTTCATACAATTTCTTTCCATATTCTTTGTGGCTTGGATCAACTCCACTCTTTAAATAAAGGCCAAAAACCTCATGGTTTCCTATGGTATTGTACACCGGCATTTCTAATTTCTTTGCTGTTTCCTGGTAAAGATTGTATAAACTGTCTGCACGGCTGTAACTTTGCCCCAACGCATCCATAATATTATCGCCGCCAGTTAGTACAAAATCAGGTTTTAATTCGTTCACAGCATTTATTGCTTTTAAGAATCCTTCGGTAGCATGTCTTTCCGGAGCTACATGAATGTCCGTCATAAAAACAAAAGAAAAGTTTTCGTCTTTTTTAGTTCCCTTTTCTCCTGCATACGATAAATGAAAATTCAGAAAAATACCTGCTAAAATAAACAGAAAAGTAAATCGTTTCATAATTTAAATTTTTGTTGAAAGTTAAATGGATTTGCAGGAAGGAAAGACGAAAAAACGATTAAAAATTTATTAAAAAGAAATACGACAAATTATTCAATTTTTAAGTAATTTGAACAATGATATTTAATTTCACCAGGAGCAAATAAACAATAAACCGCAAATCTTGTTTTTTTGCTTTTTGATGAATTTATCAAAAGGTTTCTTTTTTATTTTTACGCAAAAAATTTTGAAATGAGAATTGAAATAGATCAACTTGAGCCGGAAGAACTGGAAGAACTGGATGTTTTTTCCTGGCCTGTATGGGAGCGCGATGAGGAAAAATTTGAGTGGTACTATGATAAAACGGAACAGTGCTATATTATTTCGGGTGAAGCAACTATTGTTTCCGAATTTGAAACTGTTACCATAAAAACAGGTGATTTTGTTACGTTTCCTGCCGGATTAGAATGCGTATGGGATATTCAATCGGCAGTTCGTAAACATTATTCTTTTGAATAAAACTTTCGTTTACCTTCAATCTTTTAGAATTTCCGGATAAAATATTTTTATGCATTTATCCGGAAATTTTATTTTTGTGTTATTATGAAAAGAATGATTACTCTGTTCGTGGTTTTACTTTCATTTCTGGGCTTCAAGTTAACAGCACAGGAACCCGAAATGGAAAAGGAAAAACGTATGCAATGGTTTGAAGATGCCCGTTTGGGAATTTTCATTCATTGGGGAATTTATGCTGTAAACGGAATCGATGAAAGCTGGTCGTTTTACAACGGATACATTTCCTTCGATGATTATATGAAAGAGTTAAATGGTTTCACTGCCGCAGATTATAATCCAAAATATTGGGCTGAACTAATAAAAAAGAGTGGTGCCAAATATGCCGTTTTAACAACTAAACACCACGATGGAGTAGCGCTTTGGGATACAAAATGCGGAGAGTTGAATGTGGTTAAGAAAACACCAGCCAAAAGAGATCTGGTTCAACCTCTGGTAAAAGAGTTGAGAAAAAATGATTTGAAAGTCGGATTGTATTACTCTTTGCTGGATTGGTCTCACCCTGATTATCCTAATAAAACCAAAACTGAAAAACGATATATCAGTGATTCCCTGCGATGGAACCGGTTTGTAGATTTTAATTTTTGCCAACTGGAAGAACTTTCGAAGGAATTTAAACCAGATCTTTTTTGGTTTGACGGAGATTGGGAACAATCGGCAGAAAAATGGAAAGCAAAAGAACTGGGGCAGGCGCTTCGTGGCTGGAATAAAAATGTAATTCTGAATAGCAGAATACAAGGATATGGAGATTATGAAACACCGGAACAGGGAATTCCGGTTACAAGACCCGATAACCGTTACTGGGAGTTGTGCATGACAATGAATGATAGCTGGGGATATCAGTTTAATGATACAAATTATAAAACGCCCAACCAGGTTATTCGCATATTGGTTGATTGTATTAATAAAGGAGGTAATCTGCTGCTTGATATTGGCCCCAAAGCAGATGGTTCCATCCCCGAACCACAGGTAAATATTCTGCAGGAACTGGGACGATGGACGCATAAGCATGCCGAAGCTATATATGGTACCCGGGCCGGTATTCCTTACGAACATTATTACGGGCCTACAGCGCTGAACAAAAAAGGCGATATCCTGTACTTGTTTGTTCCGCATAAACCCAATGGCCCGTTAATGATTAAAGGGTTAAAAAATAAAATTAACCGGATTTGGGTAGTCGGCAATGGAACCAAGCTTAACTGGGATATAAAAATGAAACAATACTGGAGTTCAGTTCCCGGAGTTGTTTATATTGATGTCCCGCAGGAAGTATTGGATCCTCAGGTGACTGTACTTGCTGTATTACTCGATGGCAAGGTTGATTTGTATAGGGAAAAGGGGCAGGTTATTTCAGTAAACTGACCTCAATTAAGATATAATCAGATTATTGCCATCAACCCTTACACTGTATTTTTTTAGGTTACTTTTTGCAGGCCCATTAATTACTCCTCCCGAAATATTAAATAGCGAACCATGGCAGTAGCACGGCAACTGATTTGTATCCGCATCATAGTCAACGGTACATTGCTCGTGGGTGCATATTTTCGATAAGGCTACATATTGCGTTTCGGAAGCTCGAATAATAATCAGGTTATCTTTGTACACATAACCGCCTACTGTTGCCAGTTCTGCATAAGAAGAGTTGGCTAAATCAATGGTTGTGGATGAGTCTTCTTCTTCGTTATCTTCTGTTTCTTCAATAACGTCATCTGTCCCGTTTGAACAGGCATTAAATAACAAGGGACTTGCCAGTAGAAAACTTCCACTGGCCGCCATATTCTTTATGAAAAATTTTCTTTTCATGTTTCCTGTGTTTTATAGGTTAAATATTATTGCATGTGGGATTTTGTTCATTTATTTTTTATCGTCAGAATAGCCATGAAAAATGATTAAAGAACAGTATTTCTTTTTAAAGTGGCATCTTTTAGATAAAAACACTGATTTGTCCTTTTTGTTTTAAACGATAGTTGAATTCATTTTTTCATATGTTATTGAGCTTTTTTGAAAGAAAAAAGCATAGTGGAAGTGAATTCATAAAACTGGTTTTTAGAAATATACCATAGAAATTGGGCTGTTCGAATGTTTCAAAACAATAATAAAACGTTAATTTTACCAGATAAAAATTGAAGGCTGAGGTAAACAATAAAAATTATATATTGTTTTTTTCAGTAACATTAAAGTTAATTAAGTAGAACGATGGACAAATTTTCGTCAGTAGGAAATCAGGAACTGGAAGCCGTTGAAGACCTCTATCAATCATACCTTCAAAATCCGGAATCGGTGGATAAAAGCTGGCAACAGTTTTTTGCAGGCTTTGAACTTGCCCGTAAAAATTATTCAAGTAAACCGGACGCTCCCAAACTAAAAAATTTAGATAAAGAATTTGCAATTTTAGATCTTATTCACGGGTATCGGCAACGTGGTCATTTGTTTACAAAAACAAATCCTGTACGTACCCGAAGAAAATATTCACCTACTCTCGATATATCAAATTTTGGGTTGGAGGAGAAGGATTTGGAAACTGTATTTCAAGCCGGTAATGAAATTGGAATTGGCCCCGCAAAGTTAAAAGATATTATCGCTCATCTTGAGGATACATATTGCCGTTCAATTGGAGTTGAATATGTGTACATGCGTCATCCCGAAGTTGTACAATGGTTGCGTGAACGCATGGAAAGTACAAAAAATTCGCAGGAATTTACAGACGAACAGCGGAAACATATTTTCTATCATCTGAAAATTGCTGTTGGGTTTGAAAATTTTATTCATAAGAAATTTGTAGGGCAGAAGAGGTTCTCTCTGGAAGGAGCTGAAACCTTAATTCCTTCGCTTGATGCTGTTATTGAACGGGGAGCTGAACTGGGAATTGAAGAGTTTATTATTGGAATGGCTCACCGCGGACGTTTAAATATTCTTGCCAATATCCTGGAAAAACCGTACGAAAATATTTTTAAGGAATTCTATGGAAAGCAATACGAGGATGATATATCGCAGGGTGACGTAAAATATCACCTGGGGTACGAAAATGATGTAAAAACCGATTCAGGCAAGAATGTAAAATTGAAATTGGTACCGAACCCTTCGCATTTAGAAACGGTAGCTCCCATTGTTGAGGGAATGACACGCTCTCAAATCGATTCTGCTTATAAAGGAGATTATTCAAAAGCTGCAGCTATTGTTATTCACGGTGATGCCGCAATTGCGGCTCAGGGGGTAGTGTATGAAACGATTCAGATGTCGCAGCTAAACGGTTATAAAACCGGAGGAACTATTCATTTGGTGATTAATAATCAGGTTGGTTTTACTACTAATTACCTTGAAGCTCGGTCCAGTACGTATTGTACTGATGTGGCCAAAGTTACTCGTTCTCCCGTTTTTCATGTAAATGGAGACGATGTGGAATCTTTAATTTTTACAATAAAACTTGCAATGGAATTTAGACAGAAATTCCATACCGATGTATTTGTTGATGTATTGTGTTACAGAAAATATGGCCATAACGAAGGCGATGAACCTCGTTTTACACAACCATTGTTATACAAGTATATTTCAAAGCATCCGAACCCGCGTGATATTTACTCTGAAAAGCTGGAGAAGCTGGGAATTATGTCGAAAGAAGAATCCAGAGGAAGGATTCAGGAATTTGATCAGCTTTTGGAAGGAAAATATCAAGATTCGGAAAAAATTGAGAAATTAAAAATACGCAAGTTCCTTGTTCGTGAGTATGAAAACTATGAAATGCCACTGAAGGAAAATTTTGAAGTTCAGGTAGAAACGGGTGTGAAAACAACGGTCTTGCAGGAGATTGCTGAGAAAATAAATGCTCTGCCGGAAGATTTGCCATTCTTCAAGAAAGTAAACCGTATTATTTCCGACAGGAAAATGATGATACACGACAATCGTCTTGATTGGGCAATGGGAGAACTTTTAGCATACGGAAGCCTGGTTCTTGATGGTCATCCGGTTCGTTTAAGCGGGCAGGACACTGAACGGGGAACTTTTGCTCATCGTCATGCTTCGTTTGTAGTGGATGGTACTGATGAAAAATATTTCCCGTTAAAACATGTTTCTGAAGACCAGGCGCCATTTCACGTGTTTAACTCCCTTCTTTCAGAATATGCGGTAATGGGATTTGAATATGGTTATGCACTTGCTCAGCCCAACGGGTTAACCATATGGGAAGCCCAGTTTGGAGATTTCCATAACGTTGCCCAGGTTATTGTTGACCAATATATAACTTCTGCTTTTGATAAATGGGGATTGATGAATAACCTGGTTTTGCTTTTACCACATGGTTATGAAGGGCAGGGCCCGGAACATTCGAGTGCCCGGATTGAAAGATTCTTGCAACAGGCTGCCAATAACAATATACAAGTAGTTGTACCAAGTACACCGGCCAATATGTTTCATTTACTACGCAGGCAGGTGAAAATGAAAACGCGCATGCCTTTGGTTGTTTTTACTCCCAAAAGTTTATTACGTCACCCCATGGTTCATTCAAAAATTGAAGATCTGGCCAAAGGTTCTTTCCTTGAAGTTATTGATGATTTGCGTGCAGAACCTGATTTGGTTGAAAAAGTTGTGTTTACTTCCGGAAGGTTGTACTACGATTTGGCAAAACATAAAAGCGAAGAAGGAATTAGCAATGTAGCCATTGTGAGAATGGAACAATTGTATCCCATCCCGACAAAGCAAATTAACAAGGTTTTGAAGAAATATAATAAGGCATCAGAATTGATTTGGGCGCAGGATGAACCTGAAAATATGGGAGCATGGCCTTTTATTTCGAGGAAACTTGATTCACTTGGATTAACCGTTGTAGCGCGAAATGAAAGTGCCAGTCCTGCAGTTGGTTTAATGGAAATTCACAAGCAAAGTCTGGATAAAATTCTGAAAAACGTATTTAAAGAAAGCAAAGTAGTTGCTTCATAAAAAAAATAAAAATGATACTAGAAATAAAAGTTCCCAGTCCCGGTGAATCAATAACCGAGGTTGAGATAGGAAGCTGGCTCGTGGAAAACGGAACAGTTGTAACCAAAGATCAGGAAATTGCAGAAGTGGAATCCGACAAAGCTACCCTTACAATTGTAGCAACTGAAGCCGGGAAAATTGAAATTAAAGCCGAAGAAGGGGAAAGCGTAGAAGTGGGCTCAATCGTTTGTACCATTGATACAAGTGTTGCTCCTGCACCGGCAGATTCTAATGCAGAAAAGCAGGAAGAAACCTCAGCAAAGGAAAATGTGCCGGCGAAAAAGGAAGAGGTAAAAGAGCAACTGGAAAAAACAGAGGCGCCCAAAGAAGTAAAATCTTCAGAAGAATATGATAAGGTGAAGGTTACTTCTGTGGCTAAAGAAATGATGAAAGAACATAATCTTTCAGTGGATGATGTTATTAACGGCTTGAAGCGTTTGGGAAAGAAGGAAGTAGAAGTTTCGTTAAATGCACCGGCTGAAGGCCTGACAACACCGCAGGTAAGAACAAGAGAGGCTTCGCGTGAAATTGAACGTCAGCGTATGTCGAGCCTGCGTCGTAAACTGAGCGAACGGCTGGTTGCTGTTAAAAATGAAACAGCCATGCTCACCACTTTTAATGAAGTAGATATGAGCACGGTAATGACGTTGCGTAAAAAATACCAGAATCAGTTTGTTGAAAAACATGGGTTTAAGCTGGGCTTTATGTCTTTTTTTACAAAGGCGGTTGCTTTAGCTATGGATTTTCACCCAATGGTTAATGCGCAAATCGACGGAGATGAAATTGTATCTCCTCAGTTTGTTGATGTGGGAATTGCCGTTTCTACACCCAAAGGATTAATGGTGCCTATTGTGAGAAATGCTGAAAGTAAATCAATTCCGCAGATTGAACTTGAAATAAAAGAATTAGCAGCTAAAGCCCGGAATAAAAAAATATCGGTAGAAGAATTGACTGGCGGAACATTCACCATTACTAATGGTGGCGTTTTTGGTTCGTTGTTGTCAACACCAATTATCAACCCGCCACAATCAGCCATCCTGGGGATGCACAATATTGTTGAACGCCCAATTGCGGTGGATGGACAGGTCGTTATCCGTCCGATGATGTATGTGGCGCTTTCATATGACCACCGTATTGTTGACGGAAAAGATTCTGTAGGATTTCTCGTAAAAGTAAAAGAGTTTCTGGAAAATCCGGAGCTATTGTTTACCGGAGGTCATGAACCGGAAAAACTGATGTTAGAGATTTAGGAATGATAAACATATCTCATAAAAAAGGATGCCATCCATAAATTAGAAATAATTTGGATGGCATCCTCTTTTATATCTGTATCCGTTTTATTTAATTCTCATCTGGTCTTCCCTGTCCACCATCAGTACCGCCGGGGCCACCTCTTCTTCTGGAACGCATTTCTTCGCGTATTTGTTGGTATTTTCCCCACTGTTCTTCAGAAAGAATGGCTTTAATTTTTTGATCCTGCTCTTCGCGCATTTGCCGCATGTGCTCGCGCATGCCTTCTCTGTCGCCATTGCTTCTTGTTTCCTGCCGCATTTTTCTCATGTTTTCAAAACCTTCCTCCATAATCTTCTGAAGTTGTTTTTGTTGGTCACGGCTTAAATCAAGTTGTTCTTTCATTTGATCCATCTGCCGTGCTATCATCTCTTTCGGATCGAAATTTCCTGGCCCGCCGCCATTGCCGGGACCAAAGCCCGACTGCGAATTATTCTTGCTGCTTTGGTTGCAGCCTGTAACTACTATGATAGCAAATATCATAATAGGAAATAATGCCTTTTTCATTTAACCTTGTTTTTGTTGTTTACGAAATTAAGTTAACAATTTTACCATTTATTTATTCTTTGGCTATAACCGGCTTTTCCCTTTTTTCTCTAAAAAAACAGAACTCTTTTTAATTTTATTGATGTGAAAATATTTTTCTGCACAGTTCTATTTGAAAACATAAACTAATTGCGTTAGATTAAATGAACAGAAAAAGGTTTAATCTGTTGCGAGTGATTTTTGGGTAATTTGCCCGGAATTAAAAAGCTGTTATCTGAGCCATTTTAAATTCCATCCGTAGCCAACAATAAAAACAGTTGTGAAAATGGCATTCGTTACCGAAAATGCTTGCTGATTTATCCAAAAAACAGGAAGGAGCAAAATAATAACTTGGGCTATGCAATACAGGTAGAATCCGTTTTTATGCCCTTTCCAGATGAGGATTGCTCCAATGAGCGAAAAGGCATATAAAACCATTAACGCAGTAAAAAACAGTGGCGAGATTTGTTCAACAGAACTCCATGCGGAATATTTAATAATTATGTCTGTTGTTTTTTCAAAAAAAATGGATGCAAAAAAATAGGTTACAAAAGCAATGCTACTTCCTGTAAATGTAAGAATGCATAATGCTTTTAAAAAATCGGGTCGTTTTTTTCTGTTCATAACTATTATTATCGAAGCTTAAGGCCACTGGCTTTCTGCTTTTATTAATTGTTCAAAAATAATGGGTTTTTATTTACTTTATCAACAAATGGCTCTTTTAAAATGTATTACCTTTGGGCTTTAATTTAAAGGATTAGCTGAAATGAAGAGAGACACCTTGGTTTTTGATATTATTCAGAAAGAACGCGAACGCCAGCTTGGCGGAATTGAATTAATTGCATCAGAGAACTTTGTGAGCGACCAGGTACTGGAAGCAATGGGATCTGTAATGACCAACAAATATGCTGAAGGCTACCCGGGGAAAAGATACTACGGGGGGTGCCAGTTTGTTGATCAAACGGAACAGTTGGCTATCGACAGAATTAAGGAATTGTATAATGCCGAATGGGCAAATGTACAACCTCATTCGGGAGCACAGGCCAATGCTGCTGTTTTAAGTGTTATTCTTAATCCCGGTGATACTTTTCTTGGACTGGATTTATCGCACGGAGGGCACCTTTCTCATGGCTCACACGTGAATTCGTCGGGTATATTATATCAGCCAATAGCATATAAGGTAAAAGAAGATACCGGTTTGGTTGACTATGATGAAATGGAAGCGTTGGCACTGGAACATAAGCCAAAATTGATTATTGGAGGTGCTTCTGCTTACAGCCGCGACTGGGATTATAAAAGGATGCGGGAAATTGCCGATAAAATTGGCGCTATTTTAATGATTGACATGGCTCACCCTGCCGGTTTAATTGCCGCTGACTTACTTAAAAATCCACTGGAACATGCCCACGTTGTTACTTCCACTACACATAAAACGTTACGTGGCCCGCGCGGTGGTATTATCCTTATGGGAAAAGATTTTGAAAATCCATGGGGGATTAAAACACCCAAAGGAGTGGTTCGTACAGTATCTTCTCTATTTGATTCTGCTGTTTTCCCAGGACAACAGGGAGGGCCACTGGAACATGTTATTGCTGCCAAAGCTGTAGCTTTTGGAGAAGCACTGTCGCCAGAGTTTAAAGAGTACCAACAGCAGGTAAAGAAAAATGCTAATGTTATGGCACAGGCTTTTATTGATCTGGGATACAAAGTTATTTCAGACGGTACTGATAATCATTCGATGTTGATTGATTTGCGTACTAAATTTCCTGAAATAACCGGGAAACTGGTTGAAAATACATTGGTAAAAGCGGAAATCACGGTGAATAAAAACATGGTTCCTTTCGACAGCCGTTCTCCGTTCCAAACTTCCGGGTTACGTGTGGGAACACCAGCTATTACAACTCGTGGTGTGAAGGAAGATTTAATGCCGCAAATTGTACAACTTATTGACGATGTGATTTCAAATATTGAAGACGAAAATACATTAAAAACAGTGGGCACGAAAGTTCATCAACTGATGAAAGATTTCCCACTTTTTGCATATTAACACTTTTGTGTTCAATCGTGTAAGGTTCAAAGTTTAAAATTTTAAGCTTTGAACCTTATTTTTTAACAAGGATTATGGAGTGGTACATGATTTTAGCCCTCATTGGAACCGGATTTGCTGCTGGCTTTATTAATACTAATGCCGGGGGAGGTTCTATGCTCACAGTTCCTTTGTTAATGTTTATGGGGCTTCCTGCAAATGTGGCAAATGGGACTAACCGGATTGCCATCCTTTTGCAAAATATAATAGGTGCAAATACTTTCCGAAAAAATAATGTACTTAATTTAAAAGTTGATTATAAACTAACGATCCCTGCTGCGATTGGCTCTTTAATAGGAGCTTTGTTTGCGGTTGAAATTGATCCGTTTGTTCTTAAGAAAATTATTGCGGGTGTAATGGTGCTCATGTTCCTGTTGGTTATTTTTAAACCGGAAATATGGGTGAAGGAACATGTTGGGCAAACGGAGGCTAAACCTTCAGTGTTGCAATATTTCATTTTCTTTTTTATCGGGTTGTATGGCGGATTTGTACAGCTCGGTGCTGGTTTTTTTATTCTTGCAGGATTGGTTATGGGGTGTGGGCATAACCTTGTTAAAGCCAATGCAATAAAGGTGCTGGTTATTTTGGTTTATACATTTTTTTCTCTGGCCATTTTTATATACCACAAACAAGTAGATATTGTGGCTGGACTAATTCTGGCAGCAGGAAATATGGTGGGAGCCTGGCTGGGGGCAACGTTTGCAGTTAAGAAAGGCACCAAATATATTCGTTACGTGCTGATTGCTGCATTGCTTATTGTTATACTGAATTTGTTCGAGGTATTTCGGTAACTAAGAGTTGCTGTCCTTTTTCCCTGTTTTAGATTTTTTTATATTTAAGCCTGTCTTCATAAAAAGAGAGAAGAAAATTTTGGAAATATAAGAAACAATGAAGAAGCGAAAAATACAAGTTACAATTATAACCGGATTTTTAGGAGCAGGGAAAACAACATTTATAAATCATTTACTGACAAAATATTTTGATATTCAGTTTGCTTTGGTTGAAAACGAATTTGGTGATGTTGCTATTGATACCCAATTGATAAAAGGCGTAAATGCCAGCCAGATGTTTGAACTTAAAAAAGGATGTATTTGCTGTACAATTGCAGACGAATATGAATTGGTTTTGCAGGAGTTGGCTGAACGTTTCCCGCATGTAGAACATTTATTAATTGAGACTACCGGAGTTGCAGAGCCTGCTTCTGTTATTCGCCCGTTTTTTAGCGATGAAAATTTAAAAGAATTATATACATATAATGGTACAATATGTTTGGTTGATGCCTTGAATTTTTCAACTCAGCCGGAAAAAGAAATATCGGTGAAACAAATTGTTACTGCAGATTTGGTTTTGATAAATAAATCAGAAAAAATTGGTGATGATGAAGTAGAAGAATTTATTCAAACGATAAATAAAATAAATCCGTTTGCCGGTATTCAGCTTACTTGGAAAAATGATTTGTCGGATAAAGTTGAAATTGTTCCGCTTCAAAAAAAAACGCGCTCTGCTTTTGATTTCCTTCAGTTTAATACCGGGCATTTGAAACTTGAATCACAAACAATTACATTCGAAAAACCACTTCATAAAGATTCATTTCAACAGTGGCTTTCCTATAATATGGATGTTTATAAAAATGAAATTTATCGGGTAAAAGGGATTTTGATTTTCGACAATGAGCCATATGAGTACATCTTGCAAGGAGTAGCCGGAAGTTATGAAATGGAAGAAAGCGACAATTTTGCTGCTTTATCAGCACAGTCAACCATTGTATTGATTGGAAAGTTGCAGGGAGTACAGATTAATAAAGAAATGGTTGAGCAGTATTAACTCAGCCATACCAACCACAGCGGTATAATAATCATCGAAAGTAGGGTTTCGAATACTATAAGCCGGGTAACCAAGGTGGTTTTTAATTTATATTGAACTGCAAGAATATAGGGAGTTATTCCCAATGGCATTGCTGCATCTATAATCATGGCTTTTAATCCATTGCTGTCAATTTCAAAAGGAAGAATTTGAATTGTCTTGTAAAACAAGAATGGGAGTACTATCATTGTTACAATGGTTAAAAGAGCTATGTGCAACCATTCTTTGGGCTTGCCTAATTTTTGGAGTCCCAGGAATATTCCCAATGAAAAAAGCACAACAGCGGTTACTGAATCTGAAAAAAGTTTAATGGTTTTTTCAGCAAAATTGGGTAATTCAATCTTTAATAAAACAATGACCAGACCAGTAATAACTGATAACAGAAGTGGGTTTTGAGCAAGATTTATTCCTAATTCCTTAAAACTCGTTTTTTCATGACCCGTAATCTCAATTAACAATACGGCAAGTGTAAGTAACCAAAACAGATAAATAGCCGATATAATTGCCGCTTCCGGGAGAATTTCTTCACCAAAAACATTGTAAAGAACAGGTATTCCCAAATAGGATATGTTCCCAAAAGGGAAAATAAGGAACAGTGTCCGCTTTATATTTCTTGATAAACCAAAAATTCTCGCAATGGGGAAAACCAAAAGCAAACAAGTAATTATGTAGCCAGAATTCAATAAGATTAAGAAGGAATAGGATTTTTCGGCTAAATCAAGTTGAATGAGAGAATAAATAACCAGAGCCGGAAATCCAACCCATAAGGCATATTTATTTAATATTTCGATCCAGTTTTCGTGGTTTACCTTTGCCCTCGAGAAAAGCATCCCAATAATAATTACAAGAAACAGGGGCAGAACGGTTTTAAATGCAATTAAGAATGTACCCATTCGCCATAATTAATAAAAGGGCGTACGTCAGTTATAAACATACCTGCTTTTTTTGCAGCAGAAATTCCAAGATCACCGTCTTCAAAAACCTGGCAAAAGCGAGGTTCAACCCCCATTAACCTGGCACATTCCAGAAAAGTATCGGGGAGTGGTTTGTGTTTTGTAACATCATCGGCAGAAACCACAGCATCAAAATAATTCTCCAGATGTAGAGCTTCCAATTGCACTTCAGCGCTTCTTCTGCTGGCACCTGTACCAACAGCCATGGGAAGCTTCCCATGATATTCTTTTACAATTGCAATTACTTCAGGAACGGGGCGTAGCAAATGAGAAAGGTCCCAGAATGAGGTTTGTTTTAACCGCACAATTTCCTCAGGAGTAACATCTAAATGATACTGCTCAACTACCCGGCGGGCAAATTCAATGGTTGGGCGCCCGGTCATTTCATATAAAATTTTTGGATCAAATTTAAAATCGTATTTCTTACCTATCTGATTCCATGTAGCTAAATGTACTGGCAATGAGTCGGAAAGCGTTCCATCCATGTCAAAAATCAGCCCTTTGGCTTCTGGGTGTACTTTTATTGTCATTCTTTTCAATTTTGTCGCTAAAATACTACACACGTTGTTAAAACGGGTTGCAAAATTAGCTTTTATTAAAGATTTAAAAATCAGTTAAAAGAATTATCTGGCCATCTCCCGTTTTTAAAGTTGATAATTAAATGCGAGGCTTAACTGTGCGTCATCGCGGGCGATTTCAGGATGGGGAAGAAATGCCCTCGGTGTCATATTAGCCAGCAAAGTTTTTATGATTGTGCTGATTTTGTAATAGATAAAATTCCGTAGTTCAATCAGTTTTTCTTTATTCAATGTTTTTATTCCGCTTTGCAGCAACAGTTTTATGTGGAGCGAAGACAGCGAAGAATATATAATACCCATGGCTATTGTCAATATTGCCAGCATGCTCTGCAAACCATCAAATGTTTTAACCTGAATATCTTCCAGGTTATAGCAACTTTTAATGTGCCGGTGGTATTCTTCTATTTTCCACCGAAAGCCATAGGCGGTGAATGCTTCTTTGATAATATCAATAATGGTTTCTTTTGGGGAGCGAGTCAGTAACCAGCAATAACCTCCGTTTTCACGTTTTGTGATAACCAGCCACAGTTCATGCTCTTTGCCCTCGATTTTATATTTGACCTTTACCGCACCACACATAAAGGCGATTTTGTGCTTCTTGTTTTTTCCTGCTTTTGTGGCAACCAGTTTCATGAACAGGGGAACCTTCCGGCTTATCTTATTGACAGGGGTTTCGCTGCCATTATAAATCAATTTGGTTATTTTCTTTAAACGCAAAATAAAATTGCCTTCCCTTGCAATTATAAAATCCCTGCAAATTGGCCTGTCCATGCCCCGGTCAAAAATATTGGTAACATCTTTGTCGATTATCGAATCAACTTCTTCGATGGTTTCCATGATTTCTTTATTCTCACTTTTTGCCCCATGGTCGAAACTGTACAACTTATTCAGTAGTGGGGTCATTTCATGGTCTTTGCTAAAATGAACCACGTCCATTAACCAATAACCCGGGCCAAAAGATGCTTTGTCCCCGTCTTTTACATAGTCCAGGCCTTCCATCATTGTTGCATAACGCTTTTGGATATCCGAACCATCGAAAAGGATATAGTCCCCATGCTGTATCCGCCCTTTAACACTATTCATATGACCCCGGAACAATTTTATGAAGAACCCTTTTTTATTGTAATGGTTCCTGAACCGTTTGGTGGTCTGGCTTAGTGAAATCTTGTCACAAATTCCTGTAGCAATTTTGTTGACCAAAACCGTCCCTGATTTCAATAGCCCTGTGGTCATTTCCCTGACACAACGTAATTCAGGTTTGGTTAAATGGTTTTCAAGTTTAAGAAAGTAGCGGCTAATCTTGTTCTGTACCTGTTTTGTTAATACTTTTGACATAGGCTGGTTTTTTGATGTTCTTATTTTTTGTTTGCACAATAAAAATAACATTTTAAAACCAGCTTTCCTCACCGGAAAAACCAGTAAATCCTTTGCTACTGTTGATATGTAGAAAATTTTTTCCATTTTTTCGGGAGAGGGTCAATTGTTGAATGATAAAATAAACCTGATTTTATGAAAAGTAGCTACATTATATTACTTGCTGTTTTTGTTTCATGCAATAGTTTCCAGCCAGGAAAGGACGGAAACAACAAATTTGTAAATCCGTTTATTTGTACTGCCGGTGATTACGGACAAACCGATCCTTCTGCGAATGTTCCATTTGGAATGATTAAAGCGGGCCCCGATACTGACCCCGGAAACCATTGTGGGTACGATTATAATGCAACTAATTTTTTGGGCTTCTCACAAAATCGTGCATCAGGAGTTGGATGTAGCGGAACAGGTGGAAACCTGCGTATTTTCCCTTTTATAGGTAATAAAAAGAATAAGGCCGAAATGGATAAAAGCACAGAAAAGGCTGAGCCTGGTTTTTATTCAGTAACGTTGGAAAATGGAATTATTGCCGAAGCTACAGCAGCAAGAACAGCAGGAATATATCGTTTTACTTTTCCTGATACTAAAAAATCAGGCATTCGGATTCATTTTGATACTTCTTATTCAGGCTTTATTGATGAAGAGCACATGTTTCAAAACGATCGGTTTTTAAAAGGTTGGATTCAGTGCAGGGGAAATTGTAAATTGGGAAGCTACAAATTTTACTATTTTGTAGAATTAGCAGAAAAACCGGCAGAAATTAAGGAATCAAAAGGGATTGCCGATATTTTCTTCAGTGATAACAGCTCCCAGGTTCAAATTGTAAAAGTTGGACTTTCATCGGTAAGCACAGCAGAGGCAGAAAAGAATCTGAACAGCGAGGCCGCGGAAATAAATTTTGATAAAATGCGTGAAGATGCTGCAAAAAGCTGGCAGGAATATTTAGGAAAGATAGATGTTACTACAGACAACGACACGCTAAAAACACTTTTTTATACCCACCTATACCATGCATCACAAACTCCGTACGATATTGCCGATGAGTCTGGTTCATATGGCGGAAGCGATGGAAATACATATCATTCTGCTGGTGGACGTTATTACTCCGGTTGGTCACTTTGGGATACTTTCCGTTCGAAAATGCCACTGCTTTCCATTTTGTATCCCGAAAAATATAAAAGTATGATGCATTCAATGTATCAGCTTTACAAACAGGGAAAGTCGGATGATCCAACTAATACCGAGTCCTTCATATTAATTAGGAATGAACATAGTATTCCGGTTTTGCTCGATGCTTACCGGAAAAATTTGCTGGATGAACCGCTGGCCGACATTTTACCGCTAATGAAGGAGGAAGCAGAAAATCTTTCGGTTGATTCTCCTGACAAAATACTGGAAGCTTGTTACGACTGGTGGGCGCTTTCCGAAATCGCTGATGAATTGGGTGATACTGCACTTCAAAAAGAGTTTTACGAGAGAGCAATGGGTTATCGGAATATTTGGGAAGAGAAGTTCAAAGTTATGGGAGCAAATGCAGATGTTATGCACGGCGATGGTTTATATGAAGGAACATTGTGGCAGTACCGCTGGTTTGTTCCTTATGATTACTCATGGATTGAAAATGCCATGGGCGGCAAAAAAGCCGGTGTGTCGCAGCTTGATTATTTTTTTGAAAACAATTTATTTAATGTAGGAAACCAACCCGACATTCATGTTCCATTTCTGTATTATGAATTTGGTGAACCCTGGAAGTCGCAAAAGTTGGTAAGGAAAATTCTTTTGGAACCCACGGTAAACCATTACGGAACTCATGAGAAATGGAAAAATCCGTATATCGGAAAAGTGTTTAAAGCTGAACCGGAGGGGTATATTAAAGAAATGGACGATGATGCAGGAACCATGTCAGCATGGTTTGTTTTGTCTTCCATGGGATTGTACCCACGGAATATTGGTGAAACCTCTTACTGGATTCTTCCTCCTGTTTTTGACGAGGTGAATATCCGGCTTGCAGAAAATAAATCATTTAAAATTATTAACCGGCGAAATGCTCCAGGTGATATTTATATTCAAAAGGCTACATTAAACGGAGAACCATTTTCAAAATCCTGGATTGATTATCAGGATATACAAAATGGCGGAACGCTGGAACTAACTTTAGGTAGCACTCCAAATACTGACTGGGGAAAATTATAAGGGAAAGTTTAAATTCAACTAAACAAAAGTAAAATGCACATTAAAATTTATTTATTAGTTTTTATTCTGGTAACAGGGTTTGGGTGTTCAACAAAACAACGTGTGAATGGCACGACTGATTTTACCCAGTATGTAAATCCAATGATTGGAACTGCAAAAACAACTACCATTGCCGGGCTTCGACATGGTGGTGGTAGTGAACAAAATGCACAGGTTCAACCTTCGGTAACAGTTCCGTTTGGAATGACTAACTGGTCGGCTCAAACCAATAATGTAGAAACAAAATGTAAGTCGGCATATTATTATAAAGACAGTATAATTACCGGGTTTCGTGGTTCACACTGGTTAAGTGGTTCATGTACACAAGAGTATGGTTCCTTTGCCATTATGCCTGTTTCCGGCAGCCTGGTTTGCAATCCCGATAAACGTGGCTCAGTGTATTCTCACAGCAATGAAATGGCAACTCCTTATTATTATCAGGTTGAGCTTTCTGATTATCATATTTCCTCAGAAATAACAGCTACAACCCGTTGCGGTTTGCTCCGGTTTACTTTTGAAAATGGGGGGCCAGCGCATTTGGTTATCAATCCGAACAGTGATGAAGGAGAAGGTTTTGTGAAAGTAAATGCTGGTAATAATGAAATTGTAGGCTACAATCCCATTCACAGAATTTATCAGGGCTGGGGGAAACATGCAGGTTTTTCTGGTTATTTTGTTATGCAGGTTGAAAAAGCGCCTGGCTCTTATGGCGTTTATTCCGGCGACAATATTAGTGAGAAGCAGTTAACCATTGAAAATGTACCCAATCTTGGGGCTTATTTCTCTTTTGATGTAAAAAAAGGAGAAGAGCTTCTGGTGAAAATCGGTACTTCGTTTGTGAGCATTGAAGAGGCTCGTAACAATTTGAACGAAGAAATTCCGGATTTTGATTTCGAAAAAACAAAAGAAAGTCTTAAAAAAACATGGAACGATTTGCTCGCAAGAGTGGCAGTTCAAGGAGATGACCACGACGATAAAATGAAGTTTTATACAGCAATGTACCATTGTTTTCAACAGCCTCGTATTTACAATGATGTAAGTGGTACTTACCCGCGTTTTGATGGAAATGCACAAACCGATACCATTTGTAACGGCAATTATTACTGTGATTTCTCCGTTTGGGATACATACAGGGCAATGCATGCCTTTTATAATCTTATTGTTCCGGAAGAAAATGCCGACATGGTGCGTTCGCTTCTAACCATGGCTAAAGTAGGAGGGTGGGTGCCTATTTTTCCCAAGTGGAACAGTTACACTTCAGCCATGATTGGTGATCATGTTACATCTATCGTAGCAGAAGCTTATATGAAAGGAGTGGTTGATTTAACGGAGGAAGATTATGAAATATTAAAGCATAATGCGAACGAGTCTCCGGAAAGCTTTGCTGAGTATGCTGATGGCAAGGGAAGGCGTGCATTGCAATCCTATTTAAAATATGGTTACATTCCATTGGAAGATTCGGTAAAGGAGGCCTTTCATAAACGGGAACAGGTTTCGCGCACGCTAGAATATGCATATGACGATTTTGCTTTGGCGCAGATTGCAAAGAAAATGGGAAAAACGGAAGATTATAATTATTTTATGGAACGGTCGCAAAATTACCGCAATGTGTTTGACCCAGAGGTAAACAACATGAATGGCAGACATGCTGACGGAACTTTTGCAAAGAATTTTACCCGCGATCAGCATACTTCGTTTATTACTGAAGGTACGCCGTGGCAGTATACTTGGTATGTTCCGCAAGATGTGGATGGATTAATTGAGTTGATGGGAGGGAAGGATGCCTTTAATGCCGACCTCGACAAATTTTTTGAAGTTGGTCAGTATTGGCATGGCAATGAACCCGGCCACCAGGTTCCGTTTTTATATACCTACTCCGGGCAACCATGGAAAACGCAAAGAGTTGTGGCCAATATTATGAATGAAGAATATGGAACCGGCCCTGGTGGATTAAGTGGGAATGATGATGCCGGAGAAATGTCGGTTTGGTATATATTTGGAGCACTCGGATTTTATCCTGTGTGTCCGGCATTGCCCGAGTACCGGATTTGCGGCCCTAAGTTTAATAAGATTATGATTACAATGGAATCAGGAAAAAACTTGGAAATAAATGCCCCCAATTACAGCAAAGAGAATATATATATTCAGCGAATAACATTCAATGGAAAAGAGTATCAGTCAAATTCATTGAATCATTTTGACCTGGCAAGCGGCGGCGAAATTAATTTTGAAATGGGACCAGAACCTAAAAAGTAGTGACATGGATTTTATCTGAATAGAACCAACCGAATAAAAATAAAAGGGAAAACCATTTTGTGGCTTTCCCTTTTTTATATTAGTTACATTTTTATTTTCAATATCGTATCTACATTATCTTGCTTGCTTTTGGGAATGTGCAATAAAATTCCGTAATCCGTTTCTTTGTAATTCACTTTATCACCACCCGTAAAATAGGTAGCTGATTTTATTTTTTCAGGAAGCGAAGGAATAAGCAGGTTTTCATCTTTCATCTCAAGCAGGTGAATAAATACTGTTCCATCTTTTGCAACGGTTGTAGCACCCCAGTCTTGTGGTTTTATCGGGCCCCTGCGGGTATTGTATATGGTTTCTCCGTATTTGTCGAGCCATTTTCCCATAACCATTAATGTGTCAATGTTTTCTGTTTGTATTTTTCCGTTTGGCATTGGGCCGGTATTTAACAGGAAGTTTGCTCCATAACCAGCTGATTTTACCATGGTTTGAATCAGACGTTTCGAAGATTTGTAATTCTGGTCTTTTAAGTTAAATCCCCATGAGCCGTTCATTGTTTCACACATTTCCAGTGGAAGTTCCGAAATCGTTCCGGTTTGGTTAAATCCCATCGTATTTTCTCCCGGGAGGTCGCGTTCAAACATTTGAAAATCTTCGCCCGGGAATGGCGCTACGTGGTGGTTACTTCCTATTAATGTTCCGGGTTGAAGTTTGTGAATTAAAGAGTAAGTATCATCCAGGCGCCAGGGAGCGTCTTTTTTGTCCCACATACCGTCGAACCAAATCCCGCCAACTTCTCCATAGTTGGTTAATAGTTCCGAGAGCTGCGTATTCATATAATCAATGTATGCGTTCCAGTCTCCACTTTCAGGTCTTCCTGTGAAGTCCTGTCCGGTACTTCCACGGGGAAAATAGTCTGAGTTGTGCCAGTCGAGTTGCGAGTGGTAGAAAAACAATTTTATCCCCTGTTTGTCACATTCGTCTTTTAACATTTTTAGTACATCTTTTCCATAAGGAGTCTGGTCTACAATATCGTAGTCACTCACTTTCGAATCGTACATAGCAAAACCGTCGTGATGTTTGCTGGTAATTGTAATGTATTTCATGCCAGCTTTTTTTACCATCGAAACCCATTCGGCAGGATCAAATTGTGTTGGATTAAAAAAGGAAGGAAGTTTTTCATATTGGTGAATAGGAATTTTTTGGTTATTCATAACCCATTCGCCATCTCCTAAAATACTGTAAACACCCCAGTGTATGAATAATCCGAATTTTGCATCCTGGAACCATTCACGGTTCTTGAGGTTTTCGGGGGTTGGTTGGTAGCCTTGCTGTGCCCAAAGAGTCATAAGTGGACAGATAAGCAATAATAAAACTGAAACCGTTTTTTTCATTTTCGTTTGTATTTTTTTTGATATGATTTATTACAGTGCAAAATACGAAATCGTTAACGCCTGAAAAATATGTTGTGTGGCAAGGATAGTGTCAGCACAGTTCAGCATAGTTGATTTGAAAAGAGCCGAAAGGAGTATTATCCTTTGTTTTGACCGTTATCTCTACTATGTTTTACAAAAGAAGTGCGGACAAGAACTAATAGTAGGAATTTATTGTTGAAAAGATATGAAGAGTAAATGTTTCTTTTCTAGTGTTCTATTTTCTATTTAAACCTCTAGGGAGCGATTAAACTACTTTCAGCTTCCATAAACGTTTATATTATTGGGTTTCGGTTTTAGTATTGAGAAACTTATTCATGCTTTTCTTCTCTTATTATTTTTTAGCTATACCTTTTCCTTTATTCATTTTGAATTTTATACAATCTTAAACATATATATATTCGGGTGCATAGTGTTTTAGTTTCGTAGGAGCGGAGTTTTGTTTATTTGGTTGTTAAATTATTACTTAACAGTAATGCTTAATCTTAAATAATTTATTAATCGATTTAGGATGTACAGTAACTTTGATTTCCTTATATTTGTTATTCTTGTTGGGGGTAAAAAGTTAAAAATCAAATGCTTCAAAGGTCAGGTCGTAAAATAGTTGAAATATGGCGAAGCTTTCAGGCTGGGGATAACGAATCTTTTGCATATTTGTATAATCTACACCTCGATTCGCTTTTTCGTTACGGAACAAAATTGTGTGACGATGAGGATTTGGTGAAAGATGCCATCCAGGAAATTTATATAGATCTGTTTCTAAAAAAGGAAAGAAATAAAACAGATCCTGAAAATCTGAAATTTTATCTTATTCTGGCGCTCAAGAGGAGTTTGATAAAAAAAATAAGAAAACAAAGGACATTGATTAGCAGGGACGATACAAATAATGATATCGTTTTTGAGCCGGAATATAGCATTGAGAAAGTTATTATTGACAGGGAAAGCAATGAAGAGATAGCACAAAAAATAAATAAGGTTCTGCAAAAACTCCCGTCCAGACAAAAGGAGGCACTTTATCTTCGTTTTAATGAATCGATGGAATATGTGGAGATTGCACGTATTTTAAATATTACTGTTGAATCGTCGAGAAAACAGGTATGCCGGGCATTAAAAACGGTTAGAGAAATTATGGAAAAAGAAACTGTTCTTTTCTTAATGCTTCTGTAAAATAATTTTATTGATTTCATTTCTTATATGCTTATGCTTTCTTTTTTCTACCCCCGTAGTCATTTCTTTATTAGTGCTTTAGCTTGTTGTTTTTTTATTGTTTGAATTTTTCTTGAAAAAAGATAAAAAAAATGTCCATGTTTTTAAAGTTAGTGTCCCTTTTGTATAACAAGAGAATAAATGAACAACTTAAGTAAATACCTGGAAAATAAACGTTTCATTGAATGGGGTTTCAATCCTACCGAGGAGCTTGAAGATTGGTGGAATTCATACCAAACAAGCCACAAGGAGGAGAACGAAAATATTTTGCAGGCACGGAAAGTGTTGAGCAAATTTAAAACACGTGATAAAGAGTTGTCGGTAGAAGAGAAAATCACGTTGTTCTCAAATATACTCAGGCAAATTGAGGCAAAAAAGGGAAAGAGCCGGAAAATCAAACGGTATCTTTCATTTGCTAAATATGCAGCGGTGGCTGCAGTGTTTTTTTCTGTTGGTGCCTTACTTTTTTTTGAGCGAGACAATTCGAATAGTCAATTATATTCGCAGGAAATAGCCGATTCGTACTCCGGATACGAAGCCAGATTAATTCGTCCAAACGGGGAAAATATTATTTTAAATGAAAAGAAGTCAGTTGTTGAACATCGCAGTGATGGGCAGCTAGTAGTTAATAACAGTATTCGTGAAACTGATAAAAACGGAAAAAGAAATGATGGCCCGGCACCGTTAAACCAATTAATAATTCCATATGGAAAAACATCGGAAGTTTTGTTGTCCGACGGAACAACGGTTTTTCTGAATGCAGGAAGCAGATTGGTTTATCCAGAGTATTTCAAAGATAAAAAGAGGGAAGTTTTGTTGGTTGGTGAAGCTTACTTTGATGTGGCTCACGATGAAGAACATCCTTTTTTTGTGCAAACTACCGACATTCGAATACAAGCATTGGGAACGAGTTTTAATGTAAGTGCTTATCCGACAGAACAGACTATTAATACAGTTCTTGTAGAAGGAAAAGTAAAACTGGAAAAGAATGTGGCAAATATTTTTTCTGAGAATATTGAGTTGAAACCTAATGAATTGGCATCTTATAATAAATCAACCCAAAAATCTTCTATACAAACGGTTGATGTTGATAATTATATTTTATGGAAAGATGGCCTGTTTAAGTTTGAAAGTGTCGACTTAAACAGGGTGATTAAAAAAGTTGAACGTTTTTATAATATTCATTTTGAATATAAAGATCCAACGCTCGGTTTAATAAGAATCTCAGGGAAATTGGAGCTAAATGAAAATTGCGATGAAATTGTAAATAGAATTGCTACAGCGGCAGCGGTACGTATAATCGAAAAATCAGAAAATTATTATGAAATAGAATAAAAAAAGAAACCGGAAGATGTTCCCGCATCTGCCGGTTTTAGTGTTAAATATAAATAAGTGTACAATTTAACTTTTCAAATTTATGAAAAAAAAACGAGAACGGTATTCCCCTGATTTTGGGGATATGAAACTTCAATTTAGAAAAATGAAACTAACATTGATTCTAACTTTTCTGGTGTTTGTATCGTTTGGGAACAGCTTTTCACAAGTTAAACTGACTATGAATCTGAAACAAGCAACTTCTCAGCAAGTAATTCAGATGATTGAGTCTCAAACAGATTACATCTTTTTATATAAAGATGAGCTTTTTGATCCCAACCAACGGTATTCTATTAGCTTCGAGAAAGCTTCTTTTGAAGAGGTGCTAAACTCTTTTTGTTCAACAGCTCAGGTTGCCTATGAAATAAGGAATGAGCGCCAGATTATTTTAAAAGAAAAGAAGAGTGATGGTGATAATTTGCCCCTTCAACAAAGGAAGAAAATCACAGGAGTTGTAACTGATAACGAGGGGGCGCCAATACCGGGGGTATCTGTAATTGTAAAAGGGACCTCTGTGGGTACTGTTACCAATTTAGATGGTGTGTTTTCCTTAAGTATTCCGGAGAGTGCAGAAACATTGCAGTTTTCTTTTGTCGGGATGAAAGCGAAAGAGGTAGCAGTAGATGGGCAGTCAAATTTTATTATACAAATGGAGACTGAATCCATTGGTTTGGATGAAGTTGTAGCAATTGGGTATGGTACAATGAAGAGAAGTGATATTACAGGTTCTGTTTCTTCTGTAAATATGGAGAGCCTGAAAAATCAGCCGGTTAGAGGCCTTTCTGATATGCTGGCCGGGAGGGTGGCAGGTATGAATCTTTCACGTACTTCAGGCGACATTGGTTCTCCAACTAAAATACGAGTAAGGGGGGCAAATTCAATTGAAGGAGACAATGCTCCAATTACTGTTGTTGATGGAGTTATCGGGGCACCTATTGGTCCAATACAGGATGTTGAATCCATTGAAGTATTAAAGGATGCATCTGCAACAGCTATTTATGGAGAGAGAGCATCAAATGGTGTAATTCTGGTAACAACTAAAAAAGCTACTTCTGCAAAGCCTACAATCCGGGTATCGTTAAATACAGGGTTCAGTTACAGAAACACGGACTATCCGGATAAAATGAATGCGGCAGAGTTTGCAGAGTATATTAATGATTATAATCAGGCTGAAACTTTCTCTTCTTCTGAAATAGCTGATTTCAGAGCTAATGGTGGAACCAATTGGCTTGATGCCATTACCCGGGTGGGTATACGTAATGATCACCAAATTTCGTATTCTCAAAAATTAGATAAGATGAGTGTTTATTTGTCTGGTCGCTATGCTGATGAAGAGGGGACAATGGTTAATACCAAAAGTGGAGGGGATTATTCTTTAAGGTCAAAAATTGGATTTCAGCCAGCGAAGAACCTGGCTATGGATCTCGATATTACGGCTTCCAAATCAAAAACAAAAAACGGAGGATTATCAACAGGTACAAGTAAAGGCCATCCTTTTTTTCAGGCTTTAATTTGGTCTCCTACCGAACCAATCTGGCTCGACGAAGAAAATGGTGTGTACAATAATACAGATCATTATGGAGCTTTATTGGATAGTCCGTATATGTATGCTATGGAGCAGGACAATTTCAAAGAAGAGCATTATACAACTGCACGTCTTACAGCAAACTATAAGATTACTGATTTTCTTACATACAATGTTACTGGTTTTGCCCGTAAATATGGCAAACAGGAAGGAAGTTATAAAAATGCTTGGCTGGAGCCAAATGACCCGTATGGAGAACGTAAATCTGAGGAAGTTTTTAACTGGAGACTTATAAATAGAATCGATTTTAACAAAACTTTTGCTGATGCCCACAATGTAATGATTACAGGAGTTTACGAAGCAGAAGCTTCCGAAAGCTGGAGCCTTGCAGGTACAGGAAAAGACATGCCATTACCTGATCTCGCTTCTTATTATACCATTGGAATAAGTAATGAGCAAAGTACTTCATCTGGTTATGGAAAGTCTTCCCGGATTGCATACATGGGGCGTTTAAATTATAATTACAAACAGCGGTATTATTTTACCGCATCTTATCGTGTTGATGGTAAAAGCGGACCAGAAAACAGGGTTGAAGAAAATAAGTTTGGTGCTTTTCCTTCGTTTGCTGCCAGCTGGCGTTTATCGGAAGAACCTTTCATGAAGGCGAATGGAATGTTTGATAATTTAAAGATTCGCGCAGGATGGGGACAAACCGGTAATCCTTGCCCGTTTGTTTATACAGTTATGGCATCAAACAATTATGATTACGGGATTGGGGCAAATGTTTTAGGTTATATTCCAGGCATACCGGCAAACCCATTTTTGAAATGGGAAACAACAACCCAAATAGATCTTGGTCTGGATATAACTACATTAAGAGGAAAGCTTTCTGTATCATTTGATTACTTTGATAAATTAACGAAAGACCTGTTGACATTACAGGAGCTACCTTATTATTATGGCTATGGAGATGATGGAGCTTATCTGCAAAACCTGGGAGAGGTAAGTAACAAAGGTTTTGAATTTACTGTTGACTACAAACCGGTTCAAACACGTAATTTTTTCTGGGATGTAAATTTTAACATCTCAAAAGTAAAAAACAAAGTGTTGGATCTGGGAGATCAGGCAGCATTCATGGCAGGAACAAACGGAGGCGGATTTTTATCAGAAGATACCTATAGAGTTCAGGAAGATCTTCCTTTGGGGACTATCTGGGGGTATAAATATTTAGGAATATGGCAGGAATCAGAAGCTGAAGCAGCAGCAGTATATGGTAATCTTCCCGGAGATTACAGATATGAGGATGTGAATAACGATGGTGCCTATAATTTACAGGATGACGGCCAGGCTATTGGCGATGCCAATCCAAAGTTCATTTGGGCTTTAAACAATACGATTTCATATAAAAACTTCGATTTTTCACTGTTGCTTCAGGGAATGCACGGCCAGGATGTATTTAATCTTGTACGCGCTGCTATGTCAACCATTCATGCCGATTCAAGAACCATCATGTTAAAAGGACCTGCAACGGATTACTGGACTCCAACAAATACGGATGCCGAATATAAAAATATTCGCAGTACTTCAGATGCCAAACGTTTGAATTCATCACAATGGATTGAAGATGGCAGTTGGGTAAAAGTAAAACATATAGGACTTACATATAATGTTCCTAAAGAGTGGATTAAATTTGGTACGCTTGCCGTTACTGTTAGCGCGCAAGAGTTACTTACTTTTACTAAATATAAAGGACTGGATCCAGAAGTGTCAGCATCCGGCTCAAGTGACCTGTGGGGAGGTTGTGATTTTGGTACTCAACCATTACCTACAACTGTTACATTCGGAGTTTCACTGGAATTTTAACATAATTAATTTATTAAAGATGAAAAAATTTTTAATCGTACTTATAATAAGTAATATTTTTGCTTCATGCTCCGAGGATTTTTTAAATATAACTCCCAAAGGAGATATTTATCCTGAAAGTTTTTATGCCTCTGAAAGTGATTTGGAAATGGCTGTAACCGGAGTTTATGCAGTATTAAAAGATTTATACTTTTATGGAAATGCCTTGGCATATACCACTGCCGGGAGAGATAAAACGTCTCAGTTTAATAATTTTGTTGAAGTTGATGTGTTCAATGCAGAAGGAGACAATGGCGAAATGCTACGGTTTTGGGGATATGCCTATCAGGCAATTAATGCATGTAATACAATTATTAATAACTATGACGGTGCTTCTGCTTCTGAAGAAGTAAAGCAAAAAACAGCTGGTCAGGCTCATTTTATTAGGGCATATGTTTACTTTCAGCTGGTTCGAATGTATAATGAAATTCCATTTTATCTTAGCTCAGATGCAGATGTGAACGAAACGAGTCTTGGTCCCGAGGTTTCTTTGGATATGCCTCTTACTGGCCCCGAGGTTGTATATGATTTAATTGTTGAGGATTTAATAATTGCAGAAGATTATCTTCCTGCAAACTGGGATGGAGATTCGAGAAGGAAAGGTGTAGCCTTTACTAATGGTGCTGCAAAATCTTTGTTGGCCTATGTATATTTAAGTATGGCAGGATATCCTTTGAATGATGCTTCGAAGTATGCTTTAGCTGCCGAGAAAGCAAAAGAAGTTATTGACAATGCCGGTACATGGGGATACAAATTAATGGAAGACATTGCTGATTTATATTCGGCTGAATATAATTATGAAAATCGGTCTTGCGAAGAAGTTGTCCTGGCTTTTTATAATGATAATGAGTGGGGATGCCCATTATGTGGGTTACCAGGAGATTATGGGGGATGGGATGTTTATTATGCTGATTTAAATTTCTTTAAAAGCTATCCTGAAGGCCCCAGAAAAGATGCCATTTTTATGTGGAAATTTCCAACGGAAAATGGAGATACATTGGATTATACGCAGTTAGCCAAAAAACATCCATATTACAAACAATATTATGATGGTAAATTCGACTGGGATAAACCTTGGTTAGGAATGAACTGGAAGAATAGCCGTCCGCAAGTTGCTTTAACGCATGCAAATACTCTTTTGGTATATGCAGAAGCAAAAGCAATGTCCTCTTCTCCTGATGCCACCGCTTACGATGCTGTAAATAAAGTAAGAAGCAGGGCTGGCCTGCCAGACCTCACAGAAGGACTCTCGCAAACAGCTTTCAGAGATTCTGTTGTTCAGGAAAGAGCATGGGAATTTCCCGGCGGTTTTTTCTGCACAGACCCATGGTACGACTTAGTTCGCTTGGAAAGGGTTGAAGCATCAGTACTGGAAAGAGATCCAAGTGAGAATCAGATTGTAAATCAACCGACAAAGGAACATTATTTCGCTCCATATCCGTCTGTTGATGCTATTAAAAATCCGAACCTGGCAAATTAGTGTTCTGAAAGTTCTTTGTTTAAAGTAAACAATTATTGCCTTTAAAATAACAGATGTTGGAGCATTAAATTAACGTATCCAATGTCTGTTATTTTTTCGTTTAAATGTATAAACAATTAAGTCGTTCCTTAGTAATGCTGTACAAAAAAATTAAAAGTTGTAAAGTTATAAGATTATTGAGATTCTCCGGTTTTATTCTAATTTCGTTTTGTTTGTTCGGGCTATCTGCGCAGGAAACAAATACAGCTCATTCAGAATTTATCGTTGCCCCTTATTTACAAGATGTTTCAGATAGTTCATTTTGTGTAATGTGGGAGACTTCTGTTCCTTTAAAGGGGCAGGTGCTTTTAGCAAGATCTGAGCGCCATATTTTAAAACCTGAACTAAAATTGGCAGTGGCAGAAAGTGAATCGGTATTTCTGCATAAATTAACAATAGAAAATTTAAAGTCTGGAGAGCTTTATTTCTATCAGGTTGTCAATGAGAATAGTACAGGTGATACGTTAATGGGGCCGGTTACGCAATTGGTAATACCTGATTATGACCAGTCGGCCATTAATTTTACGGTTGTTGGTGATAACCAGGGACATGTTGAATGCTGGGAACGTATTTCGCAGTTAATGTTTGAGGAATGTCCACAGTTTGTTGTGCATGTTGGCGATATGGTTTCTTACGGGCACCATAAAGATGACTGGACGGCTGAATTCTTTTTACAAGCCAGAGAGTTGATGCGTCATGTTCCTACGTACCCAGCCATGGGGAACCATGAAATGAATGATGAGAAATATTACCAATATTTCAATCGACCGTACAATGATGCTTTTTACACGGTTAAAAAAGGAGACTTGCGACTTGTTTTTGTTGACACAAATAAAGATTTATTGCCAGGTTCATATCGTTACAGGAGATTGGAAGAAACCCTGGCCAATTGCAAAGAACGTTGGAAGATAGTTGTTCATCACCACCCTGTTTTTACTTCCGATATTGGTTCGTACCGAAGTTCGTTAATGGCCACAGCCGACAAAGGCGACCCTAATATTTTTCAGCTAAAACAGCTTTATGAAACGTATGGAGTTGACTTGGTTTTATCGGGGCATGTGCATGGTTACGAGAGAAGTTATCCGATTGCCCAAAATCATATCGATGAAAAGAACGGAGTTGTTTATATCATCTCAGCAGGAGGTGGTGGCAGTTGCAACCCGCCATCGTCATACAAAGAATGGTTTACCCAGAAAACCCGGAAACGGATGCATTATTTAAATGTGCAAATAACCGGAAATAAAATGACGGTGGAAGCCATTGATACTTCACGAATTACATTCGATAAGTGGGAACTCATAAAAAATGATGAATGTAAGATAAATGCTCCGTTAATTTCTTTTTCTCCGAGATATTTTGAGGACAGTACAACTGTTACCATTCAAAACACAAATGCTACAGGTACTCTTAACTATAAATTGAACGACGGAAGGTATCAAACATCTTTTGATAGATCAGTCTCATTTACACTGGAGAATACAACCATTGTTTCCGCTTTGGCAAGCCAGAAAAGCCAAAGTAGCCGGGAAATGGTAAAAGCAGCCATTAAACTTCCTTTGATGGAAAAACAAAGCTCTTCAAAAAAGAATATTATTGCGGGATACTACGAAGGATTTTTTACCACTTTACCTGATTTCCAAAAACTAAAACCATCAAAGGTCTTTCAACTCGATTCCTTATCGCTCGATGGGATTACTCCTCGTTCAAAAGACCATTTTGCCGTTTGCTTTACGGGTACAATTAAAGTTCCTGAAACTGCCGTTTACCGTTTCTTCCTTGAATCGTTTGATGGAAGCGCACTATTCGTTGATGGAAATAAAGTGATTGAAAATGATGGCGTGCACTACGAAATTTTTGAGGAAGGATATGCTGCTCTTGAAAAAGGGAATCACAACATCGAGGTGCAATATTTTGATTTTGGGAGGAGAGAAACACTTCGTCTTCAGATAGGAAAACAAGACGGAGAAATGTATGATATTAACCACTTTTTACAGAACCGATAGCTAAATAATAACGATGGAAACTAGACCTAAATCTAAACTAAAATTCACATTTTTATATAATTATTTTATCTATTTAATTGCATTATTCTTTATTCCATTTTGTGCTCATTCACAAATGGGGTTATTAAAATCAGGGTCAGACTGTAATGTTTGGTGGGCTGGAAGTACATACAAGATTATGCAGGAACAGGCCACACCTGCTTCAAAAAGTAAGATTGTACTTTGGTCTGCAAAAAATGAAACGGAAAGCTTTCAGGTTGTTTTATCTCCTGTTAAAAGGCTGAATAATGTTTCAATCGAAATTAGCGACTTTAAGAGCAAAAGCGGAGATATTTTATCCGCCGAAAATGTTACAATAAGAAAAGTAGAGTACGTACATGTAACAAAGCCTTCGGGAAAACAACACAGAGCAGGTTGGTATCCGGATCCTTTACCGCGTTGCAATGCACCCTTTAATGCCCCAAAAGATAAGAACACGCCTGTTTGGGTTACCGTAAAGGTTCCGGATGGAACAATTGCCGGGAAATACATCGCTTATATAAATATTTACTCGGACTTATGGAAGGAGCGTATTCCGGTGGAGCTAAATGTGTGGGATTTTGCTTTGCCTGATGTACCTTTTATGCGTTCCGGCTTTGGAATGAGTACTTCTCGTATAAAGCAGTATCACAACTTAGAAACGGATAAAGAGGTGGAACAGGTTACCGACTTGTATTTCAGGAGTATGAAGGAGTACCGGATATCTCCCTATCATTTTGATGCATTATCTCCTATAAAATGGGAAGTTAAAGGTGTTATATCTTCCGGGGGCATTTTTGATACAGAAGAGCCTTTCTCCGGAAAATATTCATACAAATTAAAAGCTGATAAGAAGGGGCGTTTGGCAGCGTTAGTGGATATAGATCCTTCGCATCAGTACATGTTAAAGTGGCAGGCAAAAGCCAATCCTGAGAGCGACAGGTACACCGTATCCGTAAAATGTTACGATGAGAAAAAAGAGCCCATTTACTGGTCATTAAAATGGATGAAATACAAAGGTAATGGGGCATGGAGGCAAGATACCATGTTTATTGATACTACTGGTTTTTTTGCAGAGCTTGATTTGCCAGATTACAGGCCTTTTCTGGAAAATACAAGATATGCCAGTGTGCATTTTCAGGGGCCTCCCGGCGGTGATGTTTGGCTTGACGATTTTCAGTTTATTGATTTTGAAACAGGTAAAAATATGTTGTCTGATGGCGGCTTTGAACAAGATCCCGCCCAATTGGAAATTGAGGTGGATTTTACAGAATTTGACAAGGCTGCAAAAAAATATCTTGATGGGTTTGGCTTTTCTGGCTTTAGGTTCGATGTGCCGGGGGTGGCAAAAAGAGAGAAAGGTGTTTGGGAAGGTTTTGTTAGTGGTACGCCTGAATATAAAAGATTAATGAAACTGTATTTGGGAACCGTACAAGATCACCTGGAAGAAAACGGTTGGTTGGGTAAAGAGTATTTGTATTGGGCAGACGAGCCGGATCATGAGCACTATAAATATGTAAGGGAAGGGATGGAAAGCATCCACGAGGCAGCACCCAAATTGAAAAGGTTTATTACGGAAAACAACCCTGGGCCTGCAATTATGGATGTTACAGAAATTGGTTGTCCCGTTTTCTGTTTTGCCAACCCTGATAAAATAAAAGAATGGTCGGCCAAAGGTCGGGAATTCTGGTCGTATTTAATGTGCTGGCCTAAAGAACCCCATCTAAACCTTTTTATCGATTCTTATGCAATAAATATGAGAATGTGGTTGTGGGCTTCGTATAGGTATAAACTAAAAGGAATATTGATTTGGAATTTAAATCAGTGGAATGGAGCTAGAGAGGCGGCACCTGCCGGAATGGTACAAAATATATGGAAAGATCCGATGACTTATAAGTCCGGTTGGGGAACCCCTCAGGGGGCTGCGCCAGAATATGGCAATGGCGACGGGATGCTTTTTTATCCCCCAAATCGCGACCCGAATCACGACAAAGCAAAATATTTAGAGGGTCCCGTTCCTTCAGTCAGGCTCGAAATACTAAGGGAAGGGCTTAACGATTATGATTATATGATTATGCTGAAAAAATTTGTAGAAGATGCGGGTGTTGGGCAGGAAAAATTGGTTAAAAAGGCAACAGAATTGCTTGATTATGGTGACGATGTATTTATAAGTGACAGGATGTATTCCAAAGAGCCGTTAATTTTGATGAAATATCGAAATCAGATGGGAGACTTGCTGGAAAAGTTTAATGCAAAAAAATAAACATTATCAAATGATTTCGGCAAATTTTAGCCTTGGGGCTACTACAGGATTACAGCCCTTTGCATTCCCAAAAAGTAAGTAAAGAAATATTTATCAGATAAAGGTCATCATTTAATCAGAGTATGACGAATAAATTTAATATATTGAACTTTGTCTAACCAACTAAATAATAATGATATGAAACAATTCTTAGGAAAAAGTAATATACCTGTCTTACTTTTATGCGGGCTTTTTGCATGCTCGCCAAAAGCAAAACAACCGGTTAATTATGTAGATCCGTTTATATGCACGCAAGGCGACCACGGGCATTGGCATCCTTCTGCTTTGGTGCCTTTTGGTATGGTAAAATTGGGCCCCGACACCTATCCCGGAAGTTTAACTGCCGATGGCGATTTTGCTCACGGCGGCTATGATTATTCTGACCAGCAACTTCGTGGGTTCAGTCATGTTCATCGCGGAAGCTCAGGTGGTGGCCAAATAAAAGACCGTGCAGGGCTCATTTCCTTTGTTCCTTTTACTGATATTCCTGCTGATACATTTTTTGTAAACCCGGTACTCGATTTTGATAAAAATACGGAAGAAGCCGAAGCTGGTTATTATAAAGCGCATCTCACCAAAGACAATATTTGGGTTGAATTAACTGCTACCGAACGTTCGGGAATGCAAAAATATTCACCCCGGGAAGATATTCCTTTGAGTTTGTTTATCAACTCTGGCAACCGTGGGAATATTTTTACATGTAAACAAACATCTCCAACATCGTTGGAAGGTTCAGTTAACAACTATTTTTTTGTTGCAGAATTTAATGTTCCCATTTCTGAAACAAAAATCTGGAATAGTAAGTCGATTGAGAATGGTTCTGAAATACAGAATCAACGATTTGGAGGAATGGTTTGCCGTTTCAACGAAATTGAAGATGGTAATCTTTTGGTAAAAGTTGGCCTTTCTTTAACCGGAATTGAAGCTGCCAGAAAGAACCTGGAAGCTGAATGTGGAGAATGGCATTTTGAAAGTACACGCGAAAAGGCATCAAAAGCCTGGAACGACAAACTTTCTGCAATAACTGTAGAAGGAAATAATGAGGATGATAAAACTATTTTTTATACGGCACTTTATCACACCTGTTTTCTGCCACACATCACCAGCAATGTGGATGGAACATACCCTGGACTCGACAAGAAAAATCATAAAGCAGAAGGTTACAGAATGTTAAACAATTACGCATTTTGGGATTCGTTTCGTACAAAATATCCTTTGTACAGCATTTGGATTCCGGATATTTATCAGGAAGTTGCCCAGTCGTTGCGCGATATATACAAGCAGGCCGGAAACTGGGATCCTTTCCCTGATAATGATCATCCGCCTCATGGGTTTTGCTACACCGTTCGTGGTGAAGAGCATTATAACCCGTGTACAACGTGCCGGCACGAACACATGTTAATGGTTATGGGCGATGCTTATTTTAAAGGATTGTTCAATTTCCCACTGGAATCTGTTTATTCACAGATGAAACACGAGGCAATGATTCAAATGCCTGAACGTTACGATTCCATTGGTTTTATTCCTGCCCGCCCGGATCAAACAGGAGAGTATTCGTGGGATAATTTAACGATGGCAAATTTGGCCAAAGAACTGGGTAAAGAGGAAGAGTACAATTACTTCCTGCTGCGGTCAAAATATTGGGAAAACACATGGGATCCGTCTATTAAATTTTTCAGGGCGCGTGCAGCCGATGGCACCTGGCTCGACTTCCCGGAAGATCCAACCGTTAACCGCGAAAAATATACTTACGAAGGAAGTAAATGGCACTGGCGTTGGAACGCTTTACACGATGTTCCGGCAATGATTGAAAAATTTGGGGGTAAAACGGAATTTGTTGATAAATTGGAATATTTTTTTGAAAATGATTTGTATACGGCTGGGAATCAAATTGATTTACATGTGCCGTTTCTTTTTAATGAGGCAGGAGCTCCATGGTTAACACAAAAGTGGGTGCGAAAAATTTTGACAGAACCTATCGTTCAAAAGTATGGAACCCACAATTTTTTCCCCGAGCCAATTTTCGACCGTGTTTATAAAACAACTCCGGATGGATATCTTGAAGAGATGGATTGCGATTACGGTTGTATGGCGGCCTGGTACAACATGGCAGCAATGGGAATTTATCAGGTTTGCCCCGGAAAGCCGGTTTATCAAATAACGGCTCCTGTTTTTGATGAGGTTAAAATCAATTTAGACAATAAGTTTTATCAGGGGAAAGAGTTTGTAATAAAAGCTCAAAACCTTAGCGAAAAAAATATTTATGTGCAGTCAGCAACATTAAATGGAGAATCACTGGAGCGCTCCTGGCTGAATCACAGTGAAATAACCAATGGTGGAGAACTGGTTTTTGAAATGGGGGCAGAACCCAATAAAAGCTGGGGTGTGAATTAATCACTATCTTCGAAAAATAACTTGAATTTATTATGAAAATGCTCAAATTAATTGTTTTAGGATTCTTTCTGAATTTACTTGCCTCAGGAAATATTTTTGCACAAAATGATACATTGTCGTTTCTGCACATTACAGACACACATGTTATTTTCGATTTGAGTTTTTACCAGCCTGATTTGGCTGAAAACCGAAAAGGCTACAAAGATGGGGTAGTCCCTCTTTCTAATTTTGTGGAAAATATGCCTCAAAAAACGAATAGTAGCTTCGTAATTGCCACTGGCGATTTAATCGATTTTTTTGAAGGCGAAACAGCTTCGCACAAGATGCTTCCGTTTCAGGCAGAACAGTATGTAAAGCTTACAGAGAAAAGTCAGGTGCCGTTTTATTTTACGTTGGGGAATCACGATATTATGTCTTATTCATGGGGAGATGGTGAACGGATTTCTACCCAAAATTATGCCGAAAAGGCACGTGCTGCCTGGATTAAAAGTGCAGCGTGTTTTAGTGAAGGAACTCATTACAGTAAAACATTTAACGTAGGAAAAACGTGCTATCGTTTTATCTTTCTGGACGATGGTTATTATGATTTTTCTGACGAAGAAGATGTACTGCTTCCTTATGTTGATGCACCTCAGTTGCATTGGCTCGAAGGAGAAATAACAGAGTCTGACTCGGACGTGGAAATTATTTTAATGCATATTCCTTTAAATCCAAATGTTGTTGAAACGGGGGGCGAACTTTTTTCCGTTTTGTCCAAATATCCTTCTGTGAAAATGATACTTGCAGGCCACAATCATAAAAATGGTATTCAAGCATTTGATACGGAAAACGGGAATGAAATTGTCCAGATAAGAACAGGCGCTTTTGCTAAGGATACGCTGAATTGGCGACAAATAAAACTCACTGAAAATAACATTCATATTTCTCTGCCTGGAAGTCAGCAGCAGGAAATGCAGATTGACCTTTAATGTAAACTTTATTAAACCAAATGAAAACACAAACCAACGCAAAGGGCTTATATCTTTTATTAATTGTTCCAACAGCTTTTGCTATTATGGCCCTCAATCATTTCGGATTTTTCTTTAAATCAGGAACGGCGGGTGCAGGGATTCTAATTCTTATGGTTCTTTATTTTTCTAAACTGCCAAAAGCTACCGATATCATTTTTCTGATGTCGGCATTTCTTTTTTCCATCATTGGCGACTGGTTTTTATCAAATATGAGAGGCGATGCAGGCATGTTTGTATATGGAATTGGCTTTTTTTTCCTGGCTCATTTTGGGTACTTACTTTATGCATTGAAAAACGGGCGAATCAATCGAATTTTTACGATGCTTTTACTGGCTGCATTTCTACTGTTTTTTGCTTTGGTTCTGTATCCTTCCATAGATAATCGCATGCTTATGTTTGCATCACTTATTTATTTGGTAATTTCTTGCCTTTCGTTAGGTTTCGCTGTTGGCCTCCAATCAACCGGAATGGAAAAATGGGCTTATGTTTTTGGGATTTTTCTGATCCTTTTTTCCGACACAATTATAGCTTTTAAGGAATTTGTCGGATATAAAGAACTCAACTTTTTGATTTTGCCAACTTACTATCTGGCGCATATTTCAATCACTTTTTCATTGATACATAGGTGGTTGAAGAACAATGAACAATAGGTAAGGATTTTAAGCTTTTATTGAAATAATAGAGTTTTCCTGGAATCATGAATTATATATCGTTAAAAATGAAAAATAGAATATTGTTCGTAATGGCTTTTTGCCTTAGTATTTCAATAATTGAAGGAAGCGCAGAAACGGGTGTGAAGAATAAAATTGATTTGCCCGATCGCGGATTCTGTGCTCATCGTGGAGCAATGGGAACACATCCTGAAAATACGATTGTTTCCTTTGAGGCCGCTGTTGAATCCGGTGCGCAAATGGTGGAGTTGGATGTTTGGTTGACGAAAGATGGAAAAATGGTGATTATGCACGATGCAACCGTTGACCGCACTACCAACGGCTCTGGGAAAATTTTGGACTTTTCTTTGGCCGAAATTAAAAAACTGGATGCCGGCGGTTGGAAGTCAGCAGAATTTAAAGGCGAAAAAGTTCCAACGTTTGAAGAGGTACTAAATGTTCTTCCACGAAATATCTGGATTAATGTTCATGTAAAAGGAGAAGGAGATACTCCTGTTATGGCAGCCCGTTTGTTACAAAAACAAAATCGTTTACATCAGGCTTTTCTGGCTTGCAGTGCAAAGGCGGCTGACGCTGCAAGGAAAGCAGTTCCGGATATTTTAATTTGTAATATGGACAGGCAGGACTCGAATTGGGAATATGTAAATGCAACTATTGCAATGAAAGCTAATTTTATACAACTTAAAGGAAAAATAACGCCTGAATTTGCTGACTACACAGAGGCTTTGAAAAAGAATGGCATTCGTATAAATTATTTTGGAACTGATTCACCTGAGGAACTAAAGTTGTTGTTTAATTATGGGGTAGATTTTCCTTTGGTGAATGATATTGTTCATACCATTGCTTTTTCCGATGAACTTGGAATTGAGAAAGTTGTTACTCAATGATATCAAATTCAAAAATAAACAGAGAAAATATCAGAAGCAACTAGATCTAACTATTTAATTAAAACTAAAACCTTGTTATTTATGAATAGTAAATGTGTTATTTATTTGTTGGTTTTATCAATCGGTATATTTTCCTGTTCGCAGGAAAAAGAGGAGTCTGGAGTAGCCTGTTTTGTAGACCCGTTTATAGGAACAGATGCCCATGGACATACTTTCCCCGGAGCCCTTTTGCCATTTGGAATGGTACAGCTTAGTCCTGATACAGGAATAAAAGATTGGGACTGGTGTTCGGGGTATCATGCATCAGATAATTCAATCATGGGATTTTCTCATACACATGTTAGCGGAACCGGTGTGGGGGAAATGGGAGATATCTTATTAATGCCTTTTACCGGGAATTCAAAATTTGAACCAGGCTCAAAAGAAAAACCGGATGAAGGATATCGTTCGATATTTTCAAAAGAAAAGGAAGTTTCCAGCCCCGGATATTATTCCGTTGTTCTAGACGATTATGGAATAAAAGCCGAATTAACAGCATCGCAAAGGGTAGGTTTTCATAAGTATACTTTTAATGAAAATAAGGAAGGTAAAATTATTATCGACCTTGGTCATGGTATACAAGACAGTACACTACAAAGCCATATGAAAATAATGGATGAATATACTGTGACCGGCTATAGGCATTCTACAGGATTTGTGAAGAACCAGCATGCGTATTTCTGTGCGAAATTTTCAAAACCCATAAAAAACATTGCATCTTATGCTGATGGTGATGTAAACGATAAAAAACAGGTAGAGGGCAGAGTTTGTAAAGTCGTATTAGATTTTGGAGAGAATGATGAAGTGCTGGTAAAAGTGGGTATATCTAACGTAGATGAGGACGGTGCGATTAATAATATAGAAACAGAAATACCCCAGTGGGATTTTCAAAAGGTGGTGACCAATGCAAACGTGGTATGGGAAAAGGAACTTTCAAAGATTGAGATTGAAACGGATGTACCTGAGCAAAAGACTATTTTTTATACCGCCTTTTATCATAATATGGTTTCACCTAACCTTATTTCCGATGCCGATGGAAGATACAGAGGATGGGATGGCAAGGTTCATAAAAGTGATAGGGATTTTTACACAAATTACTCATTGTGGGATACTTACCGTGGCACACATCCACTGTATGTTATTCTTAACCCTTCTAGAAACAATGAATTTATAAATTCCATGTTGCAACGTTACAACGAAATAGGAGAATTGCCTATTAATGAATATGGCATAAATGAAACATTTTGCATGATTGGTAATCACTCAATTCCGGTAATTGTTGACGCATACTTAAAAGGCACGGCAGATTTTGATATCAACCTGGCTTATGAAGCGATTAAACACAGTTCTACGAGCAGCGACTATAATTTTAAGGTAGACTGGCCAAAGTATATGCGATATGGTTATTTCCCGGCAGATTCAATGAAAGTTGAATCGGTGTCGCGTACGCTTGAATCTGCTTATGACGATTGGTGCGTGGCGCAAATGGCTAAAGAAATGGGGCGCACAGAGGATTATGACGATTTTCAAAGAAGAGCCGGTTTTTATAAAAATTTGTTTGATAAAGGTACGTCGTTCATGCGAGGCCGTAATAGCAATGGTTCCTGGGATACGCCATTCGATCCGTTTAAAATTTCTCATGCTGGCACTGGCGGAGGAAATTACACCGAAGGAAATGCATGGCAATATACCTGGCATGTACAACATGATGTTCCGGGATTAATTGATTTAATGGGAGGGCCAGAGAAATTTTGTTCAAAACTTGACTCGCTGTTTATTTTGGATCCTGTTGTTTATGGCGATGGTTTAACGTTAGATGTAACAGGTTTAATTGGTCAGTATGCACAGGGAAACGAACCATGTCACCATGTTCCCTATATGTATAATTTTGCCGGAAAGCCCTGGCGCACGCAGGAGATTGTAACCCAGATAAAAGGAGCATTTTACACTGAATCGAGAGATGGTTTATGTGGAAATGATGATTGCGGGCAACTTTCTGCCTGGTATCTTTTTGCCTCGATGGGGTTTTACCCCTTTTGTCCAGGTTCTGATTTATACCAAATAGGTACTCCTTCGTTTAAGTCGTTAAAATTAAAAAAGCATGGTAACAAAGATTTTTTGATAAAAGCGCATAATCTTTCGCCAACGAATTTTTATATCCAATCTGTAACGTTAAATGGAGAAAAATACACAAAAACATATATTGATTATAATGATTTGAAACGAGGTGGAATACTGGAATTTGTAATGGGGGCAGAACCAAATAAAGAATGGGGGAGTACATTGTAATAATGAATATGATTAGATATTTGAATAATAGTTTTTTAACGAAAGTGGGTGAGGGGTTTTTCAATAATGATTTTAATAAATACGGATGAAAGATGAGTGTATTTCGTTGTTCAAATATTTGGAAAAAGAGGATGTGTTTTTGCCAATTTTGTATACGTCTTTTCTAAATATTGTTCAATAATAATTGCTCAAATCAGTTATGTTTGTGTAATTACGTTCTGTGTTTTAATATATTACATTATAAGCTGTTGGGAAGCATTTTTAATTTGTTTCTCATTTCATTTAGATTCTCATAAAAAAATATATTTTTATAGAATATTTGATCTGAGCCGCTAAATTTTTTCCGCTGATTACCACCAACTTGGTACAATAATATGAAAGATTTTTGTGGAATAGATCTGACAGACAGACATTAATAAGACTAGTAACTAATAAATTTTATAACTAACAAAATAATCAAAGATGAGAACTGTATATTTGACACTCGCATCAGTTATTTTTTCTGCCGGACTTACGTTTGCAGCGAAAACAGAAAAAGTGGAGTTTAAAAACAAGCCACAGGAAAAGAAAGTAGAAGTGTACATTGGCGGTGAATTTTTTACCTCATATATTTATCCTGATGACATGGAAAAACAAACACTTTATCCTATCCATTCTGCTTCAGGAAAGACAATCACCCGCGGATATCCATTGCATCCACGCCCGTTTGAACGTACTGATCACCCGCACCATGTAGGTTTATGGTTTAATTTCGGTAACGTTAACGGTCTTGATTTCTGGAATAATTCGTTTGCTATAAAACCAGAGGACAAGCCTAATTATGGTTCTATAAAATTTGAAAAAATTGTTTCAGAAAATTCTAAAAAAGGAGAGTTGGTAACATTGGCCGATTGGGTAGATCATGAAGACAATGTGCTTTTGAAGGAAGAGACAACTTATCATTTTTCAGGAGAAGGAAACCTGCGGACAATTGAACGTATTACCAAACTTACTGCTGTTGAAAAAGTAACTTTTGAGGGCAATAAGGAAGGTTTAATTGGTATGCGATTGGATCGTGCTTTTGAAGAACCTGCAACAAAACCGGGGAAATTCCTTGATGCAAACGGTATTGTTACTGAAGTTCCTGTTTTAAACAATGATGGAGTAAATGGAGTATACCGGAATGCTGATGGTGTTAAAGGTGGAGATGTTTGGGGGAAAAGAAGTCCTTGGGTAGCTCTCCGTGCTGATAAAGATGGCGAAGTAATTACCATTGTAATAATTGACAATAAAAACAATGTTAACTATCCGGCATGGTCGCATGCACGTGGTTATGGATTGTTTGCTACCAACAACCTGGGAGGACGTAACTTCGATAAAAATGCAGATCCTGTAAAAGTTGTTTTGGAGCCGGGAGAGAAAATCGTATTTAAACACAAAATTCTGATCGGGGGAGATCTCACGGATGCAGAAATTAATGCTATCTCAAAGAAGTTTAAATAGTACAGTTTTAGAAAAATCATTAAACCAAGTAAGTATATAAATCTGAGAAATAATGAAAAAAAAAGAAGAAAATTCCAGAAGAGATTTTTTAAAAAAAGCAGCTAAGGGAGCTATTGTTGCGACTGTGGCACCTACTGTATTAAGAGCTGAAGTACCTACCATTATTCCTGCTTCTGCCAAAGGAGCCAACGATCGTATTAATGCAGCCGTTTTAGGTCTTCATGGCCGTGGTAAAAGCCACGTTAAAGGATTTATGTCTCAAAAGAATGTACAGATTACCACATTTTGTGATCCCGACATGAATGTTTTGAGAGATCGTCAAAAAGAATTCAAGGAAGAATACAACAAAGATGTTGCTTTGGAACAGGATTTACGCAGAGTAATGGACAACAAAGACATTGATGTAATTAGTATTGCTACACCTAACCATTGGCACTCACTGGCTGTTATTTGGGCATGCCAGGCTGGGAAAGATGCCTATGTTGAAAAACCAGGTTCGCATAATATCTGGGAAGGCCGTAAAATGGTTGAAGCTGCTGCTAAATACGACCGTATTGTTCAGCACGGTGTACAGTTACGCAGTTCGCCGGCTGTAAACGAAGCAATTGGTTTGTTACGTGATGGCTATATTGGAAGAGTTTATATGGCTCGTGGTTTGGTTTTCCGTTGGAGACCCAGCATTGGCGACCAGGGATTTGAACCTGTTCCTGAAGGTTTGGATTATGATCTTTGGACAGGACCGGCAATGAAAACTCCTTTTACAAGAAATCTGGTTCATTATAACTGGCACTGGAACTTTGAGTACGGAAATGGTGATGTTGGTAACCAGGGGATTCATGAAACTGATTTGTGTATGTGGGGATTAGATGTAGGTCTTCCTACAAAAATTACTTCTATGGGAGGTAAATTCCTTTGGGATGATGCAAAAGAAGTTCCTGAAGTTCTTACTTCTATTTATCATTATCCGGATGAAGATAAGATTATTCAGTTTGAAGTTCGCCCATGGTGCACCAATACCGAAGATGGAGTTACTGTAGGTAATATTTTTTATGGCGATAAAGGGATTCTGGTTGTTGATGGTTACGATAGCTACAAAACATATTTGGGCAAGGACAGAGAACCAGGACAATCGAATAGCGACGGAGGAATGAAAGCAACTGGAATAGACAGAGGTGCTGGTGGTACTGACGGACACTTTGCCAACTTTATTGAAGCCGTTCGTAAAAGAGATAAAACCATTTTGAACGGGCCAGTTGAAACCGCTCATTTGTCTTCAGGCTTGGCTCATTTAGGAAATATAGCTTATCGTTTAGGGAAAGTATTAACATTCAATCCTGAATCAGAACACTTTGTAAACGATCCTGAGGCAGACCAAATGCTTAAAAGAAATTACCGTGCGCCATTCGTGGTTCCGGAGCAAGTTTAAAAAAGAAAACTATACATAATAAAAATGCCTCGGAAACGGGGCATTTTTATTTTCTCTAAAACCGTTTTCTTACTCCTGCAAATGTTCTAAATATTCCCAATTTTTCATAAAGGATATTTGTTTTCAAAATGTTCATATACAAAGTCATCTCTTTTTGACCTAATCTTTCCGGGGCAGCATTCGCGTGCATCACCCTGGACTAGAAAGGGCAGAAGAACCAGATTTGGTGGAAGGACGAGAAAATGAGATGTTCTACTTCTCTGATAGGAAATACATTACCTGATAGGCTATTAAAATATAAATCCCGCTGCAGTAATACAACGGGATACATGTTTTTTCAAGAATGATAACTACTAAAGGTTGCCGGCAAAGTCCTTTAACCAGATTTTTAAAGTTTCCCCAATTTCAGGATCTTCCAGTGCAAACTCGATATTGGTTTTCAAGAATCCAAGTTTGTTTCCAATATCGTAGCGTTTTCCATTGAATTTCAATCCATACATGGCATGTTCTTTTACCATCGCACGCATTGCATCGGTCAGCTGAATCTCGTTATTTTTTCCCGGCTGTGTATTTTCCAAATAGTCAAAAATTTCCGGAGTAAATATATAACGGCTGGCAATTGCTAAATTGGAAGGAGCGTCTTCAAGGGCCGGTTTTTCAATCCAGTCGTTTGCCTTGTAAACATTTCCTGAAACTGATTTTCCATCGATAATCCCATAACGGTTAACCAATTCAGGTTTCACTTCTTCCAGGGCAATAACAGATCTTTTGTATTTTTCATACACTTCAATCAGCTGTTTGGTTACAGGTCCGTCAGTACTTTTTACCAGAGTGTCGCCCAGCAAAATAACAAATGGCTCATTGTTTACATGGTATTTAGCATGTAAAATAGCATCGCCTAAACCGTTCATCTCCTTTTGCCAAACAAAATGAATATTGGCCAGATTAGAGATAGAGCGAATTTTATCCAGGGTTTTTAGGTCTTGCTTTTTTAACAACGATTCTTCGAGAATGGGACTACGATCAAAATGTTCTTCGATAGCCCGTTTTCCTTTTCCAATTATCATTAAAATATCTGTAATCCCACTTTCTACAGCTTCTTCTACAACGTGCTGTATTACAGGTGTGTCTATGATTGGAATCATTTCTTTTGGCTGCGATTTTGTCGCCGGTAAAAACCGGGTGCCGTATCCAGCCGCAGGAATTACTGCTTTTTTTACCATACTTAGTTGTTGTTTATAATGTTGGGTTTAATAACCTCAATTTCATAACTACTCATTACATCGTGTAATTTATTGTACATTATTTCATCGGTATAAGTACCAATTATTGCACCACCTGAGCCGGTGAATTTTGCACTGGCACCTGTGGAGCGGGCTAGTTCTACCATTTCAATATTGCCCTTGGAAACCGGAATTAAATTTTTTCTCAAATCGAAATTTTCATTCATCAGATCGTGCATCCTTTGATTATCCGCTTTTGTCAGTGCATCCTTGAACTCCTCCGTTATTTGCGCCCATCGTTTCATTGCCTGCAAAACTTTGGCTTCTTTAATTTCAAAACGTGCCTTTAGGTTGTTGTGTACCGTTTCTGTTCCTTCAGAAAGGTTTTTCCGGTAAGCAATATAGAAATTAGGGAAATGTACATTTCGTAATACCTGGTATTCACCAAAACCTTGTTTTTGCATCATTTTCTTATCGAAATTCATAAAAACCGGCTTTTCATATGCCTGAGCTACCCGATCCTGCAATCCGGCAGAAATGCCCAACTCTTTGGTTTCAACAGATAAAACTAACCCGGCAAAAATAGCGGGTTCAATATAAATTTCATAAAATAAACAAAGTGCTTTTAAACAAGCTGTAAGTATTGCGCTTGAACCTGCAAGGCCTAACCTTAAAGGTATATTAGAGTCGTAAGTAATGGTAAAATTCTTCGAAGAAAGTTTTATGTCGTTGTTTTTACAATATTCATAAAAAACTTTTACCATTCCTTTTAATAAACGCATTCCTCCATAATAACCACCAAAGTTAACATTGTTAACCAACTCATCCATATTAGAGTAAGTGGTTTCGTCAACCCGTTGTGGCTTTATTTCGAGCATTGGTGTTTGGTAAAGTTGCACCTTTGCAATAAAATTGGAAAAAACAAAAGCAATTGTTTTTCCAAAATACCCGTCAGATGGGTTTCCAATTACCGCCGCTCGCGGATAGGAATAGGTTTCTATAATCATCTTTTTGTGTTTTGTTATGCAAAATTACGAATTCCATTTTTTTATGGCTTCCAAATTTATCGGATTTTCAAAATTTTTAGCCTCGGCTGTATATAGAAATTCCAATTCTTTTGCAAAATATTCATTGATTTTCCCACGAACCATTTTCATTGTTGCATTTAGCAACCCATTTTCCTGTGTAAATGCTTCAGGTAAAACAACAATCGTGGCGGGTAACCATCGTTCCGGAAACATTTCTTCATATTTGCCACCTTTTTTGTATTCATTAATTTCCTTTAAAAGAATAGCCAGCGATGCCTGGTTACCGTCTTTACTTCCAGGGGTAAGCCCCTGTTTTTTTATTTCGCGGTTAATAGCCTCAATATCGGGAACCAGCATGCCTGAAGTGTAGGCATTTTGGTTATTGTAGAGCACGGCTTGCTGAATAAATGGCGACTGGTCAACAATAGCTTCTTCAATTCCTTCGGGGCTGTATTTTTCGCCATCGTTACCAATGAGAAGGCTTTTAAAACGGCCAAGCACATGCAGGAAACCATCGTCATCCATATACCCCATATCACCGGTATGTAGCCAGCCATTTTTTACTGTTTCGGCTGTTGCTGTCGGATTGTTCCAGTATCCCAGCATTACATTGTCTCCTTTTATTACGATTTCGCCTTTTTGTCCAAGAGGCATCTCATTTCCTTCATCATCCAGTATTTTTAGATCGAGGTATTTTGCAAGTACTCCCGATGAGCCAAATTTTATATCTTTAAGTGAATTGGAAGATATAACCGGGGCAGCTTCCGTAAGGCCGTATCCCTGGCATACGGGAATTCCAATAGCATAAAAAAAGCGTTGAAGTTCAACGTCCAGTAAAGCGCCACCGCCAATAAAAAATTTCAGATTTCCGCCAAAGCCTTCCCTTATTTTTTTGAATAAGATGGAATCAAAAACGGTAAGCATTGGTTTTAAAAGGAAACGCCATCCTTTGCCTCTGTTATAACCAAGCCCGTTGTGTGCGTAAGCTACTTTCAAGGCAAATTGAAACAGTTTATAAGTTGTCTCTCCCTTTTTCCTGATTTGCCCTTCAATATTTTTGCGAAAGGTTTTTGAGAATGCCGGAACACTCATCATCAGATCAGGCTTTATTTCCTTTATATTTTGTGGAATGTTTTTTAGTGTTTCCATTGGTGTTTTCCCAAGTTCCACGGATGCAACACTGGCGCCTTTATACATAAATACGTATAAGCAGGCAGTGTGTGCAAATGCATGATCCCAGGGAAGGATGGCCAGGGTTTTCCATTCGGCTTTTAAGTCCATTAATGTGTTTGATTGGACCACATTGGCAGCATAGTTCAGGTGCGACAACATAATCCCTTTCGGATCGGCGGTTGTTCCCGAAGTATAACTAATGTTGGCTAAATCATTTGGTTGAATGGTTTTCCAAATGGAGTCAACTGTATTTTGATTTGTTTTTAAATATGCTTCTCCTTTTTCAAGTAAATCCTGGTAGTTCATATCGTTTTCTCCCGGATTTTCTTTCTCGTCGATATAAATAACCTTTTCCAGCTCCGGCAAGTTATCACGAACTGCATCAACTTTGGAAGCATGGGTGCCGGAAACAAATACAAATTTACTCCCGCTGTGTTTCAGCCGGAACGTAAGTTCATTTTTGTCTAAACGAATGGAAAGTGGCACATTTACGCCACCCGCATATAACATCCCTAATTCGCTAATAATCCAATCATTTCTGCCATCGGAAACCAGCCCTGCCCGATCCCCTTTTTTTAGACCAATAGCAACCAGGCCAGCTGCTAGCTTTAATACTTGTTCACGTGTTTGTGTATAAGTGGTTCCCTGGTATTTCCCGTTTTTCTTTTCCCATAAGTATATGTTTTCAGGATAGGTGGCAACCGCTGTTTCAAATAGCTCGATTATCGTTTTCATTGAGAAAGGTCAAAATTTTTATTTCGCTTCCCAAAAATATAAAAAAATGCCAGAATGCAATTGAGGCTATTTTACATGAAAAAGTCCGGGTTTACCGGACTTTTATTTAGATTGTATCGAATTTGTATATGGTTTTTTGGTTGTATTTTTCACCGGGTTTTAGCAGTGTTGTCGGAAAATTATTGTGATGGACCGAATCTGGGTAATGCTGCGTTTCTAGCGCAACCCCGGAGTAGCTGCCAAATTTTTTCTTTCCATCAATTTCAACTTCCGGGTTCCAGTATCCGGTGTAAAGTTGCATTCCCGGTTGTGTAGTATAAATTTCAATCTGTCGCCCGCTTTTCGATTCTTTCAAACATCCGGTATATTTTAATTCTGCTGATTCATTGTCTAAAACAAAGTTATCATCGTAACCGGTAGGAAGACCGTCCATATCACGTTGAAAAGTTTTGAACTTGCTAAAGTCAAATGGTGTACCTTCTACAGAAATGATTTTTCCGGTTGGAATTTGCTCAATCATTTCAGTCATTTTAGTGGCTGTAAGTTTTAGTTCGTGGTTTAATATGTTTTCCTTTCCGGCTGTTAAATTGAAATAGGTATGGTTGGTAATATTTACAGCTGTTGTTTTATCTGTTTCAGCAAAATATTCCAGTCCCAGTTCATTTTTATTATTTAGCGTATACTTGCAGGTTACTTTTAAGTTTCCGGGATAGTTTTCTTCTCCATCTTCACTAGTATAGGTAAGTTCCACCCCGATTTCTTCTGCGTTTTCAATTACTTCTGCATTCCAAAGTTTTTTGTCGAAACCAGAAATCCCCCCATGTAAATGATTCGGTCCGTTATTAATAGCCAATTTATAAGTTTTGCCTTCAATTTCCATTAAGCCCTTAGCAATACGGTTACCAAAACGTCCAATTATAGCTCCAAAGTAAGGACAGTTAGCTACATATGTTTCGCTGGTATACTGTTCCAAATTATCAAAGCCACACACAACATTCTCAACTGTACCATTTTTGTCAGGCATTTCAACACTCGTTATAATGGCTCCGTAATTTGTTATTTTTACAGTTACGTTGTTATTATTAGTTAATGTAAAAAGTAAAGCTTCTCTTCCATCGGGTATTTTTCCAAAAAAGGCAGATTGTACTTTCATTGTAATTTATTTAGATTGTTCCTGCAAAAATGCAAAATTGTGTCATCTTACTGGTAGGTACCGGTAGTGTTGTACAGCATGTTGATTTTAAATGCGATCATTTATTTTTGTGAAATAAAATTGAAGGTATAACTTGTATGTATTTTTAGGATTGGAAGTAAACCCGGCATTATACAATTCCCTTTAATTATAGAATACTGTTTAAAAAACTAACCTGGCTTAAGAATGGAAAAAAAAATAATTCATATTGACTCGGCTTCTTCAAAACCTAAGTACCGGCAAATAATTGAATCCATTTATCATGGTATTGAGCGAAAGACGTTAGTAAAAGGAGATAAAATTCCTTCGATAAATAAGATTTGTGCTGATTTTAATTTAAGCCGTGATACTGTAATGGTAGCATTTAATGAACTAAAAGCGAAAGGAATTTTATTGAGCCAGCCCGGAAAAGGATATTATATTGCTTCCACAGAAATTCAACTGGACGAAAAGATTTTTGTATTACTGGACGAAATGAATGCATTTAAAGAGGATTTGTATAATTCATTAATTGCCAGTTTGAAAGGAAAAGCGAACCTGGAGGTTTATTTTCATCATTTTAATTATAAGGTATTTAAAAACCTGATTCAGGAAAGCATAGGGAATTATACTTCGTATGTAATTATGCCTGCCGCTTTTGATAATACCCGCCAGCTAATCTCAAAATTACCGAAAGAGAAGGTATATATATTGGATCGGTTAAAACCTGAATTGAAAGATTATCCGGTTGTTTATCAGCATTTCGAGCAGGATTTTTATGATGCTTTAAAAGAAGGGGAGTCGCTTCTGAAAAAGTATAGAAAGCTGGTTTTTGTTAATCCGGGAGGAAAAGAACCTCCGCAACGTGTTGTTGGATTTGAGCGGTTTTGCACGGAACATGGGTATACATACGAATTGGTTAAATCGCTGAACGGTATTCGTCCCGGTTTGTATGAAGCTTACTTTCTTATTTCAGACAGGGATTTGGTGGAAATGGTGAAAATAGCCAAAAATTATAAATATAAATTGGGGAAAAAATTTGGGATTGTCTCTTTTAATGACACCATGTTAAAAGAGGTAGTTGCTGGCGGTATTACAACAATTTCCACTGATTTTACTGAAATGGGAAAGATTTTAGCAAATATGGTTTTGAGTAAAGAAAATAAACAGGTGAAAAATCCATCCCGACTTATCATCAGGAATAGTTTATAGTCGATTTAAGTGTTGTGTAACATTATATTTTAATCATACTAGCATGTATTTAAAATATATATTTGTACCTACTAGTACCTACCAGTTGGAAGTGTTTTGTTTGAGCCGTTTCAACTTGACAAAATGAATAGAGCTAAATTTATAATAGGAATATGAACTTTAATATAGAAGAGCACCCTCATAAACGATATAATCCATTAACAGGTGACTGGATTCTGGTTTCACCACATCGGGCAAAACGGCCATGGCAGGGGCAGGTAGAGAAAGCTGCAGCGCAGGAACGTGCTAAATATGATCCATCTTGTTACTTATGCGCCGGAAATGAAAGAGCAGGTGGACTCCGTAATCCCGACTATAAAGGGACATTTGTTTTTACCAATGACTTTAGCGCGTTACTTACAGATACTCCGGATGGTGGCATAAATGATGGAGAGTTATTTCAGGCTCAGAGTGAGAGTGGTATTTGTAAAGTAATTTGTTTTAGTGAAGATCACAGTCTGACCATTCCTGAAATGGAAGTTGAAGATATTCGGAAAGTAGTTGATGTTTGGTGTGAACAGTTTGATGAATTAGGGAGCAATCCAAATATTAATTATGTTCAGATTTTTGAAAATAAAGGTTCTGTAATGGGATGTTCAAATCCACATCCACATGGGCAAATCTGGTCGTCAAAGGGAATTCCTGTTGAACCAGAAAAAGAGTGTAAAACTCAGAAAGCCTATTTTGAAAAGCATACTAAAACTTTGTTAAGCGATTATTTACAGGCAGAGCTTAAAAAAAAGGAGCGGTTGCTGGTGCAAAACGATTCGTTTGTTGCGCTTGTGCCATTTTGGGCAACTTGGCCTTTTGAAACAATGATTATAAGTAAGCGTCCCGTGCAAAATATTCTTCAGCTTAATGATAAAGAGCGTACTGATTTGGCTGATGTTTATAAGAAACTAACCACTATGTACGATAATTTATTCGAAACTTCATTTGCTTATTCCGCAGGAATTCATCAGGCTCCAACTGATGGAGACGATTATCCCGAGTGGCACTTACACATGCATTTTTATCCGCCATTGCTACGTTCGGCTACGGTAAAGAAATTTATGGTTGGTTATGAAATGCTGGCAACTCCTCAGCGCGATATAACTGCGGAGCAGGCTGCACAACGGCTGCGAAATCTGCCGGGAACGCACTATAAACTGAATCAATAAATTCTAATCGATAATATAACTATGACAAGAGTTAATGATTTAATTAAAAAAATTAACGGAGGAGATAATCCGTTGTTCCAAGAACTGTATGGTACTAATGCAGTGGTTTTGAAAGAACAGGCTGACAGGTACGCCGGTTTAATGAGTGAGTTTGAAAAAATATACGGAACGGATGATGTAGAACTTTTTAGTTCTCCCGGTAGAACAGAAATAGGAGGCAATCATACCGACCATAATTACGGCCGGGTTTTGGCAGGTGCTGTAAATTTGGATAATATCGCTGTTGCCGCTGCAAATGGAAGCAATATCATCCGCGTTAAGTCTGCCGGTTACCCCGAGTTTCAGGTTGATATTTCTGATTTAAATATTGAAGAATCAAATTTTTATACGTCAAGTTCACTGGTAAAGGGTATTTGCGCAAAAATGAAAGAAAATGGCTACCAGATTGGTGGATTTGATGCTTGCATTGAAGGACGGGTACCCAAAGGTTCCGGCTTAAGTTCATCTGCTTCGTTTGAAGTTCTTATCGGTGCAATTATAAATGCATTGTTCAATGATGGTAAAATGTCGGCTGTTGAAAACGCAATTATCGGACAATGGTCTGAAAATAATTACTTCGGAAAACCTTGCGGTTTAATGGATCAAACAGCTTGCTCTGTTGGTGGTTTAATTACTATTGATTTTAAAGATCCAGCCAATCCTATTGTAAAAGAAGTAGATTTTGATTTTGTTTCTACCGGTTTTTCTCTTGTAATTACTGATGTAGGTGGAGGGCATGATGATCCGGCATCTCAGGCCGAATATGCATCGTTGCCAACAGAAATGAAATCGGTAGCGGCAGAATTAGGAGCAAAAGTATTAAGGGAAGTTACGCTGGAACAAATTGTTGAAAAAATTCCTGAATTTCGCAAGAAAACAGGAGACCGGGCCATTTTGCGTGCTTATCATTTCCAGGGAGACAACCAGAGGGTAGTTGACCAGGTGGCTGCTCTTGAAAACAACGATTTTGAAGCGTTTCTGAAAATGGTAGTAGAGTCGGGATACAGCTCTTATATGTATAACCAGAATATTTTTGATGTAGTTCATAAAGATGAACAGGTGGTTTCTTTGGGCCTTGCACTAAGTGAAATGATTTTGAAAGGAAGTGGTGCATGGCGTGTACATGGTGGTGGATTTGGCGGGACCATTCAGGCATTTGTTCCTCAGGATAAGCTGGATGAATACGTAAAAACATTGGAGCATGTATATGGAAAAGGAACTTGCCATAAGTTGTTTATCCGTGCAAAAGGAGCAATAAAACTTGAATTATAATACAATAAATTAAAGAACGATTCTTATGAATAGAACAAAAAATGAAAACTATGCATTGCCAATTGCAATGATGTTTGCACTGTTTTTTATGGTTGCTTTTGTAACCGGCCTGCCAAGCCCTATGGGAGTAATTGTTGCCAAACAGTTTGGTGCATCTAATTTTGAGTCTCAATTGGGATTCTTTGCAAACTTTATTGCATATGCGTTTATGGGGTTACCCGCCGGACTTATGCTGGAACGCTATGGCTATAAATTTACTGCACTTTCGGCTGTTGTTGTAGGTTTTGTTGGGGTAGGGATTCAGTTCCTTTCCGGTGTAGTAGAAAGTTTTTCTGTATATTTAATTGGAGCATTTGTTTCTGGTTTCTCTATGTGTATGTTGAATACAGTTGTAAACCCGATGTTGAACACACTGGGAGGTGAAGGAAAAAAAGGAAATCAGCTTTTACAGTTTGGTAGTTCGTTAAACTCTGTAGCTGCAACAATAACTCCTGTATTGGTTGGATATTTAATGGGTGACATCGCCGGAAGAACGATTGAAAAAGCCAATCCTGCACTCTTTATTGCAATGGGAATCTTTGCTGTTGTTTTCTTTGTACTTCTTTTCGTTAATATTCCGGAGCCACATATGAATCTTGCGAAAGCAGCCCCGGTAGGAGAAAAAAAATATAGTCCACTCTCTTTCCGTCACTTTGTTTTTGGTGCAATTGGTATTTTTGTTTATGTTGGAATTGAAGTGGGTATTCCAAGCACACTGAACCTGTTTATGACAACTCCTGTTGATGGAATTATAAATGGAGTAAAAGGTGCTAATGGTTTGGGGATAGATGCTACAATTGCCGGAACCGTTGTTGGTACTTACTGGTTTTTAATGTTAATAGGTAGGTTACTCGGTGGATTCCTGGGAGCTCGATTCTCAAGTAAAACAATGCTTACCTTTGTTTCTTCTTTAGGTATTGTATTTTTATTAATTGCCATAACTTCATCGCTTGGTTCGGTAGTGAAAATGCCGGTTTTCCGTTCTGATCTTTCTTTCGGATTGGCTGAGGTTCCGTTGAGTGTAATGTTTTTTGTGTTATGCGGTTTCTGTACTTCCATTATGTGGGGTGGTATTTTTAACCTTGCAGTGGAAGGTTTGGGGAAATATACAACTGCTGGTTCAGGTATTTTTATGGTAATGGTTTGCGGTGGTGGTATTATCCCTCTTTTCCAGGGATATATTGCCGACATTTCAAATTATATGACTAGCTACTGGTTGATATTTGCTTGTATGGCCTATTTGCTATTCTATGCATTAATTGGCTCTAAAAATGTTAACAAAAGTATTCCGGTAGTATAATCGGTGAATCAATAATTTCTGATATATAAAAACCACTCGTTTTACGGGTGGTTTTTTTGTTTATCCTCTGGCAGCGCCATTACTCTGTGAACCTTCTGTTTTAAAACATTTTTTTGCTAAAAATGTGGTATTTATTATTAAAAGTAAAAAACACTTTTATAAATTTATGCATAAATTATTTTATGAATTATTACGAAGGGCATCCAAAATTTTTGTTATCTGTAGACTGTGTTATTTTCGGGTATGAAGATGAGCAGTTGAAACTGTTATTATATCCTCGTGCATTTGAACCAGAAAAAGGTTCCTGGTCGCTTATGGGCGGTTTTGTACAGAAAGAGGAATCTTCGGAAGAGGCGGCTTGTCGTGTATTATCGCAAACAACCGGGTTAGATAATATTTTTCTTGAACAGGTAAATACTTTTTCTCAACCGGGCCGCGATCCGTTTGAAAGAGTAATCAGCATTACTTATTATGCTTTGATACGCATTGACCATTTCGATAAAGAACGAATGGCCAGTTTTGGAGCTAAGTGGTGGCCCGTAACTGATTTTCCTAATTTAATTTTTGACCATAAAGAGATGGTGGAGCAGGCAAGAGCCCGTTTGCAACAGAAAGCTGGGTCCAGTTTAGTTGGGAGTGAACTACTACCCTCGAAATTTACTGTAACACAGTTGCGCAAACTATACGAAGCAATTTATCAGCGTGAATTTGATCCGGGAAATTTCAGAAAGAAGATGCTTTCGCTCGGAGTTTTGGAGCGGTTAAATCAAAAGAATTCTACAGAGTCTAAAAAAGGGGCTTACTATTATCGTGTAAAAGCAAACAAGGTGGAAACGGTATTGGAGCGAATTGTGAAATATTAAGTACAGCGGAGGAAATTGAACTAATTATCAAACCATAAAAATTTAAACATGAGTGTACTAGACTGGATTGTTCTTGGCCTTTTTGCTTTAGGCCTGGTTGGCATCATTTTTTGGGTGCTGAAAAAGAAAGACAAAAACACATCTGATTATTTTCTTGCAGGAAGAGATGCTACCTGGATTGCTATTGGCGCTTCTATTTTTGCATCAAATATCGGGTCTGAGCATCTTGTAGGTCTTGCCGGAGCAGGTGCTGAAAGTGGAATGGCAATGGCACACTGGGAAATGCATGGTTGGGTTATTTTATTATTGGGCTGGCTTTTTGTGCCTTTTTATGCCCGTAGTAAAGTTTTTACTATGCCCGAATTTCTGGAACGGAGATATAATGCTCAAGCAAGATCTTTTCTTTCCATTATTTCTATTGTAAGTTATGTTCTTACCAAAGTAGCAGTTACGGTTTATGCCGGAGGTGTTGTATTTAAAGATGTTTTTAATATTGACTCTGTAAATTTTTGGGGGTATAACATTGATTTCTTCTGGATAAGTGCTATTGGTTTAGTTGTATTGACCGGACTTTATACCACTTTCGGGGGAATGAAAGCTGTTTTGTACACTTCTGTTTTGCAAACGCCAATATTATTGTTTGGATCCATTGCCATTCTTATTTTAGGGTTAATAAAAGTTGGAGGGTGGAATGAATTAATGGAAATATGCCGGGCTAATATTACTGTTAATGGCGATTCAATGACCAGTTTGATGCGATCTCATAATGATCCTGATTTCCCGTGGACAGGAGTAATTTTAGGTTCGGCAATTATTGGTTTTTGGTACTGGTGTACCGATCAGTTTATTGTTCAACGTGTACTCTCAGGGCGCGATATGAAACAGTCGAGAAGAGGAGCTATTTTTGGAGCCTATCTGAAACTTACACCGGTTTTTATTTTCCTTATTCCGGGAATGATTGCTTATGCTTTAAATCAGAAAGGAATTATAACACTAGCTTCAAACGATGCTGCTTTTTCTACTTTGGTAACCGAACTACTCCCCATTGGGTTTAAAGGAATTGTAATTGGCGGAATTTTAGCTGCTTTGATGAGTTCACTGGCTTCGCTTTTTAACTCTTCTGCCATGCTTTTTACAATTGACTTTTATCAAAAATACAGGCCAAATGCTTCTGAACGTCACTATGTAATTGTGGGCAGAATTGCCACAGTAGTAATCGTTATTTTGGGAATTGCATGGATTCCGGTGATGAAAGGATTGGGGAAAGTACTATATGAATACCTGCAGGAAGTACAATCGTTACTGGCTCCTGGAATTGCAGCTGTTTTTCTGTTAGGAGTTTTATCAAAAAAGACCACTCCTGCCGCCGGATTTTATGGATTGGTTATTGGTTTTGTACTCGGAATGGTGCGTCTTGTTGTTAATGTTTTCAAAAGTTCTGTGCCCGATGGAACACTGGCTCATAATATTTTCCTGGAAATGAATACCTATCATTATGAAGGTTATATTTTTGCAATTGTAGTCATTTCAATGATTTTAATAAGCTACTTTACAAAAGTGAAAGAAGCCGGAGCCATACAGGGGCTTACGATTGGTTCATCAACCGCAGAACAACGGGCAGAAGTTAGGGCAAGTTGGAATAAATGGGATGTAATTAATTCAGCTGTCATAATAACTATTATCCTGGTTTTTTATTCATACTTCTGGTAAAAATATTTTTAATAAAAGTAAAATAGCCGTATATCTTTCGATGCACGGCTATTTTTTTTATATTCGATCTTCATTTAATGCTATCTATGTACGATATTATTGGAGATGTGCACGGACATGCCCCGTTGCTCAAAAAGTTACTTTTGCAACTAGGCTATAAAAAAACAGAACAAGGATATAAACATGCCGATCGGAAGGCTGTTTTTGTAGGCGATTTTATTAATCGCGGTCCGGAAATTCGAAAAACAGTTCGTATTATACGTAAAATGGTTGAAAACCAGAACGCTTTGGCGGTAATAGGAAACCATGAAGTTAATGCCATTATTTATAATCTGAAATTTAAAAAAGGAGAACCACTGGTTAAGTCACCAAGGAAAAACTTTATGCCCCTGTTTAAAACGCTAAACGAATATATCGATCACGAAGAAGAGTGGACTGATAATTTAAGATGGTTTAGAACATTACCTTTATTTCTTGATTTGGATGAAATTAGGGTTGTGCATGCTTGTTGGTCCGAACCTGCTATTCGATTTTTAAGGAACAATTTGGCAGAAGGAAAAATTAAGAAAAGTGTTTTTCGAGAGATATACCGAAATCCAAAATCGGAGCTAAGTCAAAGTATCTGGGTACTAACTAAGGGAATTGACTTTAAGCTTCCCGGAGATTTGAGGATTATTAACAACAAGGGAGTTTCTCCGCGTACATTCAGAATGAAATGGTGGGAAGACCCGCACAATAAAACATTTGAAGAAATGTCATTTGAAAGTAAGTTTGTTTTGCCATCCTATACCATTCCATTGGAAATTATTCCTAATATAAACCCTTATGCCAGTGAAGCCCCAATTGTTTTTTTTGGCCATTATTGCAGGTATAACGGCCCTCATATTATAACACCAAATGTTTGCTGTGTTGATTCATGTGTTGCGGGCAATAAAATACTATCTGCTTACAGCTGGAGGGGGGAAAAGACCTTAAATGAACTTCATTTAACAAGAGTTGGATACTGATTTTGCTTAATGTGTTCATTGTCAGTTGTTTGAAAACTTGTAAAAAAAATCATTTTTTATGTTGCTGAAAAAAAAAGAAAATATATATTTGCAACACCTTTAGAAAACGCAATAAGCGGTAAATAAAGGAGGTTCATTAAAAAAAACGGTGGCGTAGTTCAGTTGGTTAGAATATCGGCCTGTCACGCCGAGGGTCGCGAGTTCGAGTCTCGTCGTCACCGCTTATTTTTTTGGACACCATTTAATGGTGGCGTAGTTCAGTTGGTTAGAATATCGGCCTGTCACGCCGAGGGTCGCGAGTTCGAGTCTCGTCGTCACCGCTTCTTCAGAGAGATAAAAAGTAAAAGACGTGTAACAAATGTACACGTCTTTTTTTGTGCTGTTTATAACAGCATTTAAATGCATCGTTTCGATAGACAATCTAAACCTTTCCGAATAAGGTCGGAGTTGTAGAAACACTTTTTGAAATTAGAATGGTGTGTGTTACAAGTATTAAAAAGTGTTTGGTAAACGAATTTAATTCAACGATGCTTGTTTCTGTGTGTTCTTTTCGGGGAATTCGTTTGTGTATTTTTCTCTTAAAGTATAAATCTTTCATTTAGTTATTTTCAATGTTTATTTTTAGCGATAATGTTAATTTATGTTGTTTTGAATGGATTGGTTAACCATTCACGAAAATTTGTACTTTTCCTTTTGGATACAAGTAAATTTTGATTAAACGGTTCTCTTAGTTCAATATTTAGTTTTGTGTTCTCTTTAAAATAAATTTTGCTTATTATCTGGTAAGAAATAATGTATTGCCTGTTTATCCGAAAATGCAGATTACCTAACATTTTTTCCAGTTCATTTAAAGAATAGGATACTATAAAGGTAGCCTCTTTTGTTGTAATAAAACGAAATCCATTTTCGGCATAAGCCATTAAAACTCTATCAACTCGAATAGGTAAAATTTCATCTCTTAAATAAACAAGTATATGGAAACATTTATCTCCTGTACCTGTCGTTAGTTCAAAATTTTTAACTTTTTTTACTTGGGTTGTGTCTTTTGTTTGCATGATGTTTTGTGTAGGATATGTTTTACATGTTGTAATAATATAGAAATTAATACAATTGTATTGTTTTATTATAAATATTTTGTACTCAAAATATACTCATATATTCTCATCTTCCGGAAATTAGAATCTCATATTATGTAAACGAATACTTAGTTAAAAAAACGATATTTATCTCAAGTGATTGTATATTATGTTTTTGCGCTTTGTTAAGTGAATTGCAGCTACCACTCAAATAATAAATATCATTTTAGTAGGGAATAATATAAAAAGCAGCGTGCTATTTTACATATTATTTAGCTTCATGATGATTGATTTCAATCATTCATGTTTTTTCATGTAGGAAAAATATCGATTTTTAGACCAGATAATTTAACTTACAGAAGAGAAAAGTGCTTGCCTTGTTGTTTAAACATTGTTTTGTTTTGGTTGTTGAATTAATTGGCTTAGTCTAGTTCTTTTATTTGATAATTTAAATAATAAACCCAAGTTAATGTTTTCCTGCAGAACGTGTCTATTTGTTCTAGTACTCATCATTTTTACAGTAGGATGTTCAAATGATGATACTAATTCTCCTAAAGATTTAGTATCTAAATATCTGAAGGAGGCTGGTAGAACTTATAGGAAAGATCCAAAGAAAGCAATTTCTTTATTTCAGTTGTGTGACTCGATTGCAGCTAACTCAGAAATAGGAGATGAATTAAAGTTTAGTCTTTCAATATGGAAGGTAAGGCTTTATATTAATACAAGAGCGTTAGACTCAGCTCAATATTACTTAAATGAATCAGATCGGTATAGAAAATCAGATTTTCAAAACGCGGAGTTTTATCATGAGAAAGGACTCCTGTTTTGGGTATATGAGAAACATGATTCTGCAATCTCATATTATAATAACGCATTAGAGATTTATACAAAGCTGGGGAATGTATCAAGACAAGCTTATCTGAATTTTAATATGGCCAATATTCTTTCAGATAGAGGACAAAAGGCGGATGCTTTGGATAAGTACTTTGCTGCAATAAAGTTTTTCGAAAAAGAAAATAATTACAACGATGTTATTTCTGCATATATAAATGCTGGACTTGTATTGAGTCGTATAAGTGATTCTAATGGGGCATATAGATATTATAGACAGGCAATGGAAACTGCTATTGAAAATGGATTCGAGAGTCGTATCCCGGAAATTGACTCATATTTTGGGCAGATGTATATGAATACAGAGAAATATGATTCCGCACTTTATTATTTAATGCTCCCATACAAAGGGGATACTTCCAAATTAACGCCATTTTTTAAAATGATTTCATTTCATAATATTGGAAGCGCATACCATAAGTTGGATTCTTTCAATATTGCCCAAAAGTATTTTAATCGTTCCCTAAATATTGCCAATACTTTAAATCATAAGTTTGGGCAAACAATTAACCTGTTTTTTTTGAACTCTAGTCAATTATACTCCAGTGCGAAAACAAATCCGGATTCTATAATATATCGGTTAAATAAGTATAAGCCAATTCTTATTAGTGGAGAAGAGCCTGGGGTAATGGAAGATTTTTATGAAACAATGTTCTTTGCATACGAGCAGAAAGGAGATCTGCAAAAGGCTTTTGATTTTCACTTAAAAGCCGATTCGTTAAAGCAGGATCGATTAAATGAATCTGTTCAGGAAAAAGTTTTGTTTGCAGAAAGGAAATACCAGACAGCACTAAAGGAAGAACAGTTAAGACTTAAAGAACAGCTATTACAAAAGAATAAAATTATATTGAGGATTGTTATATTAGGGTTTACTGTTGTTTTAATTTTTGTTCTATTCTTAATTCGCTCAATGAATAAGAAGAATATGCTCCTGAAAGAAGTAAATGAACTTATGCTAAAGAATAAGGAAAGTGCAGAAAACGAGCTTAAAATGCAAAAGAGGGAATTAACATCGGCACTTCTTACCCTGTCACATATTCGGGAAATTTCACACTCGGTTAGAGCCCAGATTGAAAGTATTGTAAATGTGAAAAAAGGTTTAACAATGCGCGACTTTCAGCCAGTGTACAGAAATCTTAATTTATATACCAATGAAAATTACTGGGACGAATTTTATACGCGCTTTGATGAATTGCAGAGTGACTTTATTAGAGAACTGACCAGTCGACATATTGATTTAACCCCCAATGAAATCAGGATTTGTATATTATTACGGTTAAACCTTACTTCCAAAGACATTTCTAACCTTACAAACAGAAGTATTCGAACAATTGAAAATATAAGATATAGTATTAGAAAGAAAATGAATCTTCCGGAGAGTGAGAGTTTAACAAAGTATATCCTTTCTATGCAGTAATTAAACAAGTTTATTCGTTTACTTCCTTCTCATATTTTGTAGTACCCCTCAGTTTTAATTTACCTTTATAACAATCAAAGTTTTATTGTCTTTTCTTTCTGACAAAATTATTTGTCTGGATTGTTTTTTTTATAAAATCTGCTTTCCCGCACACCTTTACATTTCAATTTTGCTGCTAAAAATGACAATTTATTAGAATTTCCAGATCATTTAAAGTTAAAATGTGCCCATTTAAATTGAAATAAGATCGCTTAGAAGAGATTTGTCCGCTTAAGTATAATTTGATTTGTAAACGCTTGACTAACAGTGTTTATTTTCCATAAATTGCAAAAGATGAAACAACCCTGTTTTACTTGAAATAAAGATGAAACACTTTACCCAATGAAAAGATTCATTAAAAATACTTTAATCTTCATTGTTTTGCTGCACATGTTTTTTTATTCAAGTGCCCAAACAAATAATCCTGATGGTTTCCTGAATAATGGAGGAACATTAAAGAATTCAAATGCAGCTTTTATATCAAGCATTGGAGAACCAGTTGTGGGATTAGTAAATGAAGGTAGTTTGCATTTTTTGCAAGGCTTTGTTTATAAGACGATTCCGATTAATTTTAATACTGCCAGTCATGATATAAAGTTAGAATCATCAAAGGTGCTGATTTATCCGAACCCTGCTTCAGACCACCTGTTTGTTAGCCTTAACCAGGCATGGGACGAGCCGTGTCATTTCCTGATTTCTACAACGGAAGGTGTAAGAATGAAAAACGGAATTATTGCCGATGTGACAACCGATATCAATATTACGCACCTAGCTCCGGCTACCTATATTCTTTTGCTATATGATCAGAAAAATAAGAAAGTATTGTATAGAATCCTTTTTGTAAAGTTTAAAACTAATTGATATGAGAATAGGAGATGCTTTTGTGTTTTATGGACTCTTGATAATATGTTTGATTTTTTCAACCGGAGTTTATTCACAGAGTTCAGATTCATTTAATTACCAGGCCGTTATTCGAAACACAGATGGAACACTAATACAGAATCAAAATGTTTCAGTCGTATTTACAATTGAAAATAGTTTTGGAACGGCCTATTATTCAGAGAGACAGGATACTGTTTCTGATGCATATGGTGTAATTAATTTATTAATTGGAAAAGGAGATGTAATCAGTGGAAATTGGGGAAGTATAAACTGGAAGGAGAGTTTACAACTCATTGTTTCTATCGATTATGATGGGATAGAAGATTTAAACGGGAGGAATACAATTCAGTCAGTGCCCAAGGCAAATTTTTCGGAAAGGGCAGTTGTGGCTGATGGATTGTCTTACGAACTGGCGAAAGTTGCTACCAGTGGTGATTACAATGACTTGTCTAATAAGCCAAATTTAGTATTGAAAGGAGATACATTAAGTATAGAAGGAGGAAATAGTGTAAAGATTTCTTCGGGAACATCAGGCGGGAATATGATAAAAGAAGTTTATGACACTAATAATAATGGAGTTGTTGATGTAACCGAAAACGCCAATCTGGTAAACAGCCTTACTGTTAGAACTGCTGTTCCAACAGGGGCTGTTTTTACTGATAACCAGAGTGCTTCAGAAGTAGCAGTAACTCCTAATCCTTCTGTTGGGTTAACAAGCGGAAATGTGCAGGCCGCATTGGAAGAGTTGCAGGGTGAGATAGAAAATGGTGGAGTAAATGACGCTACCAGCTCATCTAAAGGAGTCGTTCAGTTGGCAGGCGATTTAACAGGAACGGCAGATGCTCCAAGAATTGCAAACAATGCCGTTACCAATGCAAAACTGTCTACAGGAATTGATGTAACAAAACTGGCCGACGGTTCAGTTTCCAACACCGAGTTGCAACGCCTTGGCAATGTAACCGGCGATGTACAGGCACAACTGGATTCCAAAGCCAGTACAAGCTCATTGGCAGATGTTGCCACCAGTGGCGATTATGCTGATTTGGTAAATAAACCTGTGAATATCGACGAAGACAAAACCGATGACCTGCTAAAAACGGATTTGGTCAATGATTTAATAACAGGCGGGGTAACCCTTGTTTTAACCGCTGAACAGGGTAAAGTGCTGAAAAATGCACTGGACCAAAAAGCAGCAGCAACAAATGTTTACACAAAAACAGAAACCGATAATTTACTGACAGGAAAAGTAAATACCGAAGTTGGCAAAGGCTTGTCGGAAAATGATTATACCAATACAGAAAAAACATTGCTTGCAGGAGCAGAGCAAGCAGCCAATAAAAATACAGCCAATGGTTATGCCGGGCTGGATGCCAACTCTAAAATTGATGTTTCGCAACTGCCGGCTATTACCATTAATAATGTATATACGGTCGGTAGCGAGGGGGCAATGCTCGGATTATCCGTTGTTCAGGGGGATATGGCAATCCGCACCGATGTGTCACAGAACTATATTCATAACGGGGGGACAACCGGCGGGATTACTGACTGGACCGAACTGGCCTTCCCGAATATTGAAGTAACCAGTGTTAACGGGAAAACCGGCGATGTTGTAGTTGGAATAGCAGATATCTCCACTTTACAAACAGAGTTAAACAGCAAGGCGAATTCATCTGATTTGGCCACAGTAGCCACCAGTGGAAGCTTTAATGATTTAACCAATGTTCCGGCCAATATTGATACTGATGCTACCAACGACCTTTTGCAGAGTGATATTATAAACGACCTGACAACAGGTGGAACAACCAAAGTATTATCCGCTGAACAAGGAAAAGTCTTAAAAACAGTTGTAGGTGCAAATGCCACAGGAATTGCAAACAACACTACTTCAATAACAACAAATGCTACTAATATAAGCCAGAATGCAGCAGACATTGCACTAAAAGAAAACACAGCGAATAAATCAGCCGATGCAACATTTACAGATAATTCAGATGTATTATTCCCCACGCAAAAAGCAGTAAAAACCTATGTTGATGCAACGGTAGCTTCCGGAGCACCTGATGCAACAACAACTGCTAAAGGAAAAATTCAGTTGGCAGGCGATTTTACTGGAACAGCCGATGCGCCGACAATTGCAAACAACGCAGTTACCAATGCAAAAGTTGCTACCGGAATTGATGCCATGAAGTTAGCTGATGGTTCGGTGTCCAATACCGAATTCCAATATTTGAATGGAACTACGAATAATATTCAATCGCAGATAACCAATAATGCAATAAATATCACTACAAATGCTACCAACATTGCATTAAACGCAAGCAAAGTAGCGCTGGCCGATACAGCGGGAGTTTTGCGTAGCAAAATAAATGCAGTCAATACTATTGGTACAACTTTACAAGGCGAACTGGATGCTACGCAAACTGGTTCGGGCTTAACGGTCGATGGCGATTATTTACAAAACAGTTCTGCCAACTACATTGGCTCAGCAACATCGTTGGCTGATGCCGATAATGCTTTGGATGCTCAGCTAAAAACGAATGCTGATTCAATTGACGTTAACGCAACTGATATTTCAACCAACACTGCTGCTATTTCAGCTAATACAACCAATATTGCCTTAAATGCAACCAAAGTAGCACTGGCCGATACTGCCGGAGTTTTGCGTAGCGAGATTGCAGCAGCCAACACTATTGGAACTACTTTGCAAAGCGAATTGGATGCTACCCAAACCGGTTCAGGCTTAACGGTTGATGGCGATTATTTACAAAACAATACAGCCAATTATATCAGTACAGCAACATCGTTGGCTGATGCCGATAATGCTTTGGATGCTCAGCTAAAAACGAATGCCGATGGCATTAGTACCAACGCAACAAATATCAGTCAAAACACAAGTGATATTTCAGATAATGCAACTGATATCACTACAAATACAACCAACATTGCCTTAAATGCAACCAAAGTAGCACTGGCCGATACAGCGGGAGTTTTGCGTAGCGAGATTGAAGCAGCCAACACTATTGGAACTACTTTGCAAAGCGAATTGGATGCTACCCAAACCGGTTCAGGCTTAACGGTTGATGGCGATTATTTACAAAACAATACAGCCAATTATATCAGTACAGCAACATCGCTGGCTGGTGCCGACGATATTTTGGATACTCAGCTAAAAGTCAATGCCGACTCAATTGATAGTAACGCAACTGATATTTCAACCAACACTGCTGCTATTTCAGCTAATACAACCAATATTGCCTTAAATGCAAGCAAAGTAGCTTTAGCCGACACTGCCGGAGTTTTACGCAGCGAAATAAATGCAGTCAATACTATTGGTACAACTTTACAAGGCGAACTGGATGCCACGCAAACCGGTTCGGGCTTAGGAGCTGACGGAACTTATACTGAAAACAATACAGCCAATTATATTAGTACCGCAACATCGCTGGCTGGTGCCGACGATATTTTGGATGCTCAGCTAAAAACAAATGCCGATGCTATTACCACCAACGCAACAAATATCAGTCAAAACACAAGTGATATTTCAGATAATGCAACTGATATCACTACAAATGCTACCAACATTGCATTAAACGCAAGCAAAGTAGCGCTGGCCGATACAGCGGGAGTTTTACGCAGCGAAATAAATGCAGTCAATACTATTGGTACAACTTTACAAGGCGAACTGGATGCCACGCAAACCGGTTCGGGCTTAGGAGTTGACGGAACTTATACTGAAAACAATACAGCCAATTATATTAGTACCGCAACATCACTGGCTGGTGCCGACGATATTTTGGATGTTCAGCTAAAAACCAATGCCGATGCCATTTCCACCAACACAACAAATATCAGTCAGAATACAAGCAATATTGCTTTAAAAGAAAATGCAGCCAACAAATCAACCGACGGAACTTTAGTCTCTGAATCAGACGTGAAGTTCCCAACAGAAAAAGCGGTAAAAACTTATGTGGATAATACCGTGGCTTCAGGAGCGCCCGATGCAACACCAACTACCAAAGGAAAGATTCAGTTGGCGGGCGATTTAACCGGAACAGCTGTAGCACCGCTTATTGCCGATGATGCCGTTACAGCAGCCAAAATTGGTACCGACGTTGCAGGAAATGGTTTAGTTCAGAATGCAACAACAGGTGCGCTCGATGTGGTTGTAGCAGAATTAACAGGAGATGGAAGTATCTCTTCAACTGATTTAACGGTAACAGGCGGCACAAACGCCGTGTTAAACGATGTTACGCTCGACATTAATGCAGGAGCAGTTACTGATGCGAAAGTTGCTACAGGAATTAACGCAGCAAAACTGGCCGATGGTTCGGTTTCCAATGATGAGTTGCAACATTTAGACGGGGTTACCGGCGATATTCAGACGCAGTTAGATGCTAAGGTAAATACATCGTCGTTGGCAGCAGTTGCCACCAGCGGCAGTTATACTGATTTGGTAAACAAACCCGTCAATATTGATGAAGACAAAACCGACGACTTGTTAAAAACCGATTTAGTAAATAATTTGGTTGATGGAGGCACTGCTAAAGCTTTAACGGCCGAACAGGGAAAAGTATTAAAAGATGCTTTAGTCCAAAAGGCGGCTGCAACCAATGTTTATACAAAAACCGAAGCCGATGCACTTTTGGCAAACAAAGTAGATGTTGAAAGCGGAAAAGGACTATCTGCCAATGATTATACCGATGCCGATAAAACATTGGTATCAGGTGCAGAACAAACGGCCAATAAAAATATGGCCAACGGATATGCAGGCCTCGATGCCAATTCTAAAATTGATGTGTCGCAACTGCCGGCTATTACCATTAATAATGTATATAACGTAGCTGACGAATCGGGGTTGCTTGCATTGTCTTCTGCTGTTCAGGGAGATATAGCCATTAGGGCTGATAACTCAACCAATTACATTCATAATGGTGGAAATAATAATGATATAAGCGACTGGACAGAACTGGCTTCACCAAGCGTTGAGGTAACCAGTGTAAACTCTAAAACAGGAAATGTAGTAATTGGTATTTCCGACATTGCAACTCTACAAACAAAGCTGGATGAAAAAGCCAATTCTGCCGATTTGGCAACAGTAGCCACCAGCGGAAGCTTTGCCGATTTAAGTAATGTTCCGGCAAATATTGATACCGACGGTACCAACGATGTGTTAAAAAGCGATATTATAAACGACCTTACTAGCGGTGGAGCCGACAAAGTATTATCTGCCGAGCAGGGAAAAACATTAAAAACAAGTGTAGATGCCAATTCAACTGCTATTGCTGATAATACAAGCGATATTACAACCAACACAGGTAGTATTGCAACCAATACAACCAATATTGCATTAAAAGAAAACTCGGCCAATAAATCGGCTGACGGAACATTTACCGACAATTCAGATGTATTGTTCCCCACCCAAAAAGCGGTAAAAACCTATGTTGATGCAACGGTTGCGTCTGGTGCGCCCGATGCAACAACCACATCAAAAGGAAAAGTACAGCTGGCTGGCGATTTAACCGGTACTGCTGATGCTCCAACCATTGCCAACAGTGCTGTTACCAATGCAAAAGTAGCTTCCGGAATTGATGCTGCCAAACTGGCCGACGGTTCGATATCAAATACCGAATTACAATACGTTGATGGAGCAACAAGTAATATTCAAACACAAATAAATACCTTAAGTACGGCCGGTACTACCATGCAAAACGAGCTGGATGCGACTCAAACCGGAGCTGGTTTAGGAACCGGTGGAAATTATACCGCCAACACGTCAACCAACTACATGAAAACGGCAACATCGCTAAAAGATGCCACCGAGGCGCTGGATACGCAAATAAAAGTAAATGCCGATGCCATAAACAACGGTAATACCGCTTTGCAGGATGAACTCGACGCTACCCAAACCGGTGCTGGTTTAGGAACTGGTGGAAATTATACCACCAACACTTCAGCCAACTACATTGGTTCGGCAAGTTCGCTTGCCGATGCCGACGATGCTTTAGATGCACAGCTAAAAGTGAATGCCGATGCCATTGCCTTGCGTGCTACTCAAGCAGCGTTAACCGATACAGCCACCGCCATACGCGGGGCACTGGTTGACTCTATGGCCGCCGTGCGTGCCGATGCTTTTAATGTAAATAACCTTACCGATACCTATGTGCCCTACCTAAACGGCACCGGGTTAGACGACAGCCCGATGAAAGTAGCCAACGGCAAAGTAGGGATTGCAACCTCCGGTGCACCAACCCAGGCGCTGGATGTAAACGGTAATATTAACATTGCTGAAAATTCGGCTTATATGTATGGTGGTTACAAATTGTTAAAGTTTGAACCGGGTGGGACAAGTGCCGGCTATACAAATATTTTATTGGGACAAGATGCCGCTAGATACAATGTCGACAGGTCTTATCAAACAGTGATAGGTTTCAGGTCCGGATATAGTTCTGATGGATTACACCAAACCCTGGTAGGTTCAAATGCCGGAATGGAATCGACAAATGCAGACAGGCAAACCGCCTTTGGGATAGGTGCAGGACAACGTAGTTCGGGAGTATCACAAACGGCAATAGGTGCTTTTGCAGGCCAGGATAACACAGGAGATTACCAAACCGCATTAGGATATTTTTCTGGAAATGGCAATACCGGTAATGATAATACATTGTTAGGAGCATACGCCGGAAGAGACAATAATGCCGATAATGTGGTAGCTATTGGTTACTATGCCGGGCAAAATAATACCACACCTAACCAATTTATTGTACAGCAAAGAAACGTAAACACCACCGCGCTTATACAGGGCGATTTTTTAACCGGAAACATTAATACCGCCGGTAAAATAACAGTTGACAGTGTGGCTGTTAACGATATGGATTTGGTACCCTTTAAACAAATGAATGACTCGCTGGCTGCCGTACGTGCCGGTACACTTAATGCCGATAACCTTACCGATACCTACGTGCCCTACCTAAACGGCACAGGCTTAGACGATAGCCCCATGAAAATAGCTGCCGGAAAAGTAGGTATTGCAACCTCCGGTGCACCAACCCAGGCGCTTGATGTTGCCGGAAACATCAATATTAATGCAGGCTCGGCTTATATGTATAATGGAGTTAAAATGATACAGTTTAACAGCCCCCAAAGTGTGATGATTGGTGATAGCGCTATAGCTGCGGGTTCAGATAGTCATACTTTAGTTGGATATAGGGCAGGAAAAGGAACAACAGGGCGTTTTACCACAGCCATAGGACGTGAAGCTCTTATTGGCAATACAGGAGCTTCACCAAGTGCTGTTGGATATACCGCAGGAAAAGATAATATTGGATCTGTCGTTTCGTTATTCGGACGGGAGGCGGGTAGAGGAAACCAAGGGGACTATCTGACAGCTATTGGTTATCAGGCAGGGCAAAACAATGCAGGAGAAGCTTCGGTTGCAATTGGCCGAGAGGCAGGTAAAGATAATACCGGAGATAACTCAATAGCTATTGGCCCTGGAGCCGGAACGTCGAACTCTGGTGCCGGATTAGTTGGCCTTGGCATCGATGCTGGAAAGGATAATGAAGCGGTAGCCTTGCTTGCTATAGGTTTAAATTCAGGCCTTAGAAATAAAGGACTAAATCTTACAGCAATAGGGGGCAGAACAGGGATAGACAATACAGGAGAGCATGTTATTGGAATGGGTAATGGCGCCATTATGGGCAATGACGGGGATTATGTTATTGCACTGGGGTACGAAGCCGGAAGAAACAATACCCTCGATAATCAGTTTATTGTAAAACAAACCCCGGTAAATACCACCCCGCTAATACAAGGCGATTTTGCTACCGGAAACCTAAATATTGCCGGCAAAGTAACCGCCGGAGCAAACGCCACCGCCAACATGGATTTGGTTCCACTCGCCCAAATGAACGACTCCCTGGCAGCCGTGCGTGCCGATGGATTTAGTGTAGACAACCTTACTTCAGGTTATATGCCTTATTACGATGGCTCTGGTTTGGATGACAGCCCGATTAGGGTTAATAGTGATAATAGTTTAAATTTTTATAATGAAGGCGAAGGCTTAAATGTGAGAACTTATTCTGAAATCGTAGATGCACCTTCTTTAAGATTGTATAGAACCAGAGGAAGTAAGTTTAGCACATCTCCTTCACTGGCAGGGGATGTAATAGGAAGCATCTCTTTTTCAGGAGCCAAAGACGGTGGAGCGACCTGTTTTGCAGGAGGTATAAAAATGGTGCAAGAAGGAGCAACAGGTACAAACCAATATGTGCCGGCAAAAATGAGTTTTTATACTTCTGAAGGTTCAACAAGTGCAGATTATAAAGAGCGCCTAACTATTAGTTCCGATGGCAAAGTAGGTATTGGCACAACTTCACCTTCCGAAAGGCTGGATGTTGCCGGAAATATAAAAGCCAGCGGTAAAGTAACCGCCGGGGCAAACGCCACCGCCAATATGGATTTGGTGCCACTCGCCCAAATGAACGACTCGCTGGCAGCCGTGCGTGCCGATGCTTTTAGTGTTGATAACCTTACTTCTGCTTATGTGCCTTATTACGATGGAACAGGCTTGGATGACAGCCCGGTAACCGTTAGTGGAACAAAAGTAGGAATTGGAACAAATTCTCCGGATGCAAGCTTACATGTCTATGATGGTAGTTCCGGTTATAATTTTTCCTCATTCACCGACGGACTTATTATCGAAGACAGTGGCGACGCTTATTTATATATTAGTGGTGGTTCCGGCAATACAGGTCATATTCAATTTGGAGATAATAACTCTCCGTATGCCGGCAAATTGGAGTATGACCATTCAGTTAATGCAATGACTTTTTCTACCAGTGGGAGTAACGAGCGTATGCGGATTACTTATACAGGTAATGTAGGAATTGGAACAACTTCTCCAACCGAAAAATTAGATGTAGTCGGTGATATTAAAGCATCTGTAGATGTTATTGCTGGCAACGATGTTATTGCCTCGGGCAAAATAACCACCGGAGAAGTTGCTACCTCCAATATGGATTTAGTGCCACTTGGCCAAATGAACGACTCACTGACGGCCGTGCGTGCCGATGCAAACAATTCAACTTTGCAAACCGAATTGAATAACACACAGGCCGGAGCAGGACTTGGCAATAATGGTAGTTATTCAGCTAACACTTCTACTAACTACATGAAAACCTCCTCTTCGCTGGTAGATGCTACCGAAGATTTAGACGGGCAGGTAAAAAGCAATGCCGATGCTATTGCTCTGCGTGCTACACAAACAGCTTTGGTAGATTCTATTGCCGCCGTACGCGCAGAAGCGTTTAGTGTTGATAACCTTACTTCTTCTTATGTGCCTTATTACAATGGAAGCATATTAAACAATAGCCCGGTTACCGTTAGCGGAACAAACGTGGGTATTGGCACTCCAACACCGGGTTCCGAGCTTCACGTAAAAAGCGGTACTTCCGGTTATAATTTTGGAACAGGCAATGACGGGATTATTATTGAAGACAGCGCCGACCCTCAGCTAACTATTAGCGGTAGTTCCGGCAATACGGGGCATATTTATTTTGGAGATAATAGCAGTAATGCTTCCGGCCAATTGGAGTATAACCATTCAGTTGATGCAATGACTTTTTCTACCAGCGCGGGTAATGAGCGAATGCGGATTAATTCTTCAGGTAATGTAGGTATTGGAACAGCTTCACCAAGCTCCAGGCTTCATATTTGGGATGGTAGTTCCGGTTTTAGCTTTGGAACAAATACCGACGGCCTTATAATTGAAGACACCGGCGATCCCCAGTTATTCATTAGCGGTAGTACCGGCAATATAGGCCATATTTATTTTGGAGATAATGCTTCAAGTTCTTCCGGACAATTAGAATATTTACATTCAGCCAATGCAATGACCTTTTCTACCAACGGGGCTAACGAGCGGATGCGAATTAATTCTTCAGGTGATGTGGGAATTGGCACAACGTCTCCTGCCGAAAAGCTCGATGTTAACGGAAATACAAAGAGTACAGGATTTATTGTTGAAAGTGGCACCAAAAAAATTATGATTAATGTTTCTGGTACAGGTACTAATGCAGACGATGCTGCGATATCAATGCTGAATTCAAACTCGAATCAGTATGGAATGCTTTTCGGCAGGTATGCCTCCACTAAAAATAGTGCTTCTGTAAAATTTAATTACAGTACAAGCGGCAGTAACTCTAATTACCTTGGAATAGGGATGTATGGTAACGATGATTTGCTAAAAGTTTACGCTGATGGGGTTACTGAAATTAGTTCGGATTATGGCGGTACTGTTCGTCTTGGCGATTCGAATAGAAATGGCATTCGAATGCTACATTCAAGTTCTGATTTTTACGGTTTGTTATTCGGAAGAAATGAAAATCGCAGGAATTCAGGGGCAATTCGGTTTAGTTATAGTGCTAATGATAGCTATGCTAATTATGTAGGAATAGGCTTTTATGCTTATGATGATGTAATGAAAATACATGGAAATGGAGATGTTTATATACCAAATGGAATATTGTATGAGAATAGTGATTACTCCGACCGGCGGCTTAAAAACAGCATAAAAACCTTAGAGCCCTTGTCGGCTATCGATTCCATCCGCTTTGTATCCTTTAAGTTTAATAAAGATAGTATTGAAAACCGGCAACATTACGGGGTAATAGCGCAGGAAGTACAGAAATATTTCCCAGAGCTGGTAACACCTGTAAGTATGGATGGGGAGAATGAATACCTCACAATGAACTATGTTGAATTGCTGCTACTAAAGGTAGCCTCCTTAGAGCAGAAACTAGCCAGCCAGGAAGAGCGGCTGCGGGCGCTGGAAGAGAGAATGAATAATAAATAATAAAAATGAGTTTTTCAGAAACGTTCTTATATGTATTAAGAAAATTTTCGAAACCCAGGAAAATAACATTAGAATTAATTTTTTGAGAACATTAATGTGGGGAAGTAACCGTAAGGTAATTCATGGGAAAACAGCAATTGACGCTGATGGAGCACGTGAAACCCGATTTTTATGAATATAGGAGCTTGGATATGTTTGGGATTTTGTAATTGGGAAACGAGAACTGGTGTGCAGGAGCAGATATTGAATGGTTTATAAACTGTTTGTGTCTCTCCTGTTACTCCGGTTTCTTTATCGTAAAAAAGGAAGGATGAACAGAGAAAGAAATAATAGCGACCAGGCTTTTGAGCCACAAACTAATAACGGTCCTTTTATGTAGGTAAATAATTAGTGCAATTAGTCGTTTTTTAGGGTTTTTGTATTTAAATGGCAGGACCGGTTTAGTGAAGAGGAAAGCTGAACGGTTGCAACCAACCGTTCGCTTTTTTCGATAATTAATAAATAAAAAATGCTTTGTGTTAGATTAATAAGTAGTCGGAGTTTTTGCAAAAACAATGAATGAGATATGATGAAGATTAAAAAAATAGATTTATCAGGGTTAAGGCACAATGAACATTTTCATTTTCATGCTGAAAGTATTTCCCTGGTTGAAAAATATAAGCCAGAAGCAATAGGCCTCGATTTTATTTATCCGGATTACCATATGTGTTTAAAGAGGGAAAAGCAGGTTTTGGAAGGGGTAGGGAAAAGTGAAATTAGTGAAGCAATCTCCAGTGCCGATTCAAAACAGGAGGCCACATTCGCAGGTTTTTTGGAAGCTGTAAAAGCCGGAGAAAAACATTACGACTATTCAATTCGCAAAGCAGCAGAAAATATTCGGTTTGTTCTAGAACAATATAACGGAATAAGTGAAAAAACATACGACGAAGAAGCAACAGCACTAAATTATCTGATAGAAGAACTCCATAACAGGTATTTACCGGAAATAGCCATAATGAAAATGGAGGGGTGGCTGGATGAATTACGAAAGATTAACAAAGAATTGGAGTTGTGGGTTAAAAAACGTTTTTCTGAAGGAATAGGAAAAAATTTTGTTTCGATGAAAGAGGCACGTAGAGAAACCGATCAAGTGTACCGCAAAATGGCAGAATGGGTAGAAGCACTGGCTGTTGTTAATGGAGAAATTACATATGCCGGATTTATTTATGAATTAAACGCAAAAAATGAAAAATATTGCCAGATGTTGATGAGACGAGGTATGGTTAGTCTGCCTTTAAAATATAGAGCTAATGGTCATATGCAAACGTGATATGGAGGAGAATAACTGGTTGGGCTTTGATAGATTAACGATGAAATAACCATGATTAAGTGTCATAAAAACAATCGCGAATAATTAACGCTCTACTTGCGGTGGTCTTGGTTCTGATTTAAAGCTGATGAAGCAGGTATTTTTTCAAATGTGTCAAAAAAATAAAAGGTATAAAACCTGTAATGTTCTGGGAAATATTGGAAATTGGAAAATGGGTTCATGAGAGTGGGGGACGAAGGAGCAAGATGCCATTCTTTCAAGCTTTGATATTTCAAAGTATTGGAAGATAGAATAATTTTGATTTAGAAATTAATATGGCATTTCCGGAAGCCTGTACTCTATATGTGTTTGTTATCAGAGAGGGGATTATTCCTCTCTTTGATTTCTCCTGAATGATGGAGTAATATGAGACGAAAGTGATTAATAAATCTGTTGGTAACACATTGAAAAAATGAAGAACAAAGATGGAAAAGTAATTTTGGAGCTACGATTTTCAGTTTACAGATATAGGATGTCTTTTAATGGAGCAAGATCAAGAAAAATGGGAACAATAAAATACCCGAGAACACAAGAACGAAAGGCGTAAAGTTTAAATCGTTTTTTTGAGACTATAATTATAAAACGATTTTTGCAAAAATATCATCAGTGTAATATTAAAATTGAACTTAAAACTAACGATTTGCAATAAGTGAGAATATAGATAATCAATAATATGTGTTTTAAATGTAAAGCCCGGAAGTTGATCGTGTATGTACTTACCTCAGATTTTAACCTGAGATAAATAATAGCCACATAACACGTGGGCTTCAGCCCAATATTTTAAATTTTTATCAGACACAGTAATGAAAATATTAAAAATATGGTTGCAAAAAGTTACACCAAAATAATCCTCAAACAAAGGGGTGCGTTACAACATAGCATTGTAAGAGTACGATGGAGTAAAATTGAGAAAAGGTAGATTTATATTCCCGGCTCACAATTGCCAGATGAATTGGTTTTGCGTTTTGAAACATCCAAATAAAGCAGAAAAAGTACCCGTATTTAACTAAAATGCAACGATTCATACAAACAATGTAAATGTTTGTACGCACCCCTTAATAAAAGGAATAATTTTTCTTGATATAAGCAACCTATAGTGGTGTAGTACTATAAAGCAACAGGTAATGAAAGAAGAAATTATGGTGGAGAAAGATAGTGATAGTGATAGATTCGGTTCTCCGGAAGAAAATAAAGCTAATGGCTTTCAACTGGTACGCCCTGTAAATATTTCGTATCAGAAAACCATCTATTTTTTAATGAAATTATCGCTGTTATGCGGGATAGCAGTAACGATGATTGGTGGTTTGGTGGTTATTAACTGGGGGCTGGATTTGGCTGTTTTTAACGATGTTGAGGAGGTGGTGAGCCCAATGAGCTTTAGCCTAGGTATATTTTTCTTCCTGTCTGGTCTTTCTTTGGTGCTGTTTAATCTCCGTAAAAATTATCTGTTTATTGCACGTATTATTTCTTCTTTGGTATTGTTGTTTGGTATTTACGATATATTCATTTTTCTGTTTCAGCTACCAGCTATTGGTATTATTTCCCGGAATCAACCCCAAGAACTCTATATAAATTTAACGATGGGGATTATTCTTGTTGGAATAAGTCTGGTTACCATTGATCTTAAGGTGAAATATAAAAATATGTTTTCTCAGCTAATTGCCTTACTTCTGCTCTTTGCTATTCTTTTTTCGATGGTTGGCTCGTCATTAAATTTTTCAGAACTATCTGTTTACTCTCAGCTAACAAACATGTCGATACTTAGTGCTATATGCTTTTTTATTATTAGTCTGGGAATTACGTTTACTCGTCCGCAATATGGGTTAATGGATATTGTTTTGAAAAATAGTGAAGGAGGAAAAATGATACGTCTTATCCTGGCGGTTATTTTTTTTATTCCGGTAATGCTTATATGCCTTTATTTTATAAGTCTTTATAATATTATTGATCGTGAGTTGTTTGGCATCCAGTTGGTTGTTTTTGCTGTTGTGGCTGCTTTTATATTTTTAGTATGGCGAGTAGCTGTATTAATTAATAAACTGGAAATGAATTACCGTCTTATTAATAATAAAATTAGTGACAGTAATGAGCGCTTCCTTTTGGCTGCCAAAGCTGCTGATTTTGGTGTGTGGGATTATAATGCAGTAACCGGAAAGGCTATTTGGGACGATAAAATGCTTGAAATTTATGGTGTGGATAGAAATAGCGAGGAAGATTGGGTTAAGGTATGGAAGGATTCCCTTCATCCGGAAGACAAAGAAAAAGGATTGGAGGAAGTGGATGCCGCCCTGGCTAATGAAAGAATGTATGATACAGAATATCGTATTATACGTCCGGATGGAAAAATAAGGCATATTAAATCGGTTGGTAAAGTTATTTACGATGAAAAAGGAAACGCAACCCGGATGACAGGGTTAAGTTATGACCAGACAGAAGGCAGGATCGCTGAAATAGAACTTGCAGAAAGTGAAAAAAAGTATAAATATCTTTTTAACGAAAACCCAATTCCAATTTGGATTTTTGATGAGAAAAGTTTGCAATTTATTGAGGTAAATGATGCGGCTGTACACGATTATGGGTTTTCAAAAGAAGAATTTTTGAAAATGAATTTTTTAGATGTCAGACCTGCAGAAGATAGAGCTAAAGCAAAGAATCTGGTTGAGGCAGAACCTATAGAAAAGCATAAAGGGATTTGGAGGCACCTAAAAAAAACAGGAGAGATAGTTTATGTAGATGTAAAAGCCCTTCGTTTTGAGTATGGAGATCACATGGCCAGAATGGTAATGTCAAATGATGTAACGCAGCAGAAAAAGCATGAAGAAACAATACGGCAGAAAAATGTGGAATTAAAGGATAATGTTACTTTGAAAGCGAAGCAACTAAAGGATTCAAATGACGAACAAGTAGCTTTTTCGTATTCTGTAGCTCACGATTTAAGAGCTCCGTTACGACATATTGTTGGTTTCTCTCAAAAGCTGGAACGACAATTAATTGAAATGAATATTTCACCTGAAGTTAACAGGCTTACCGGGAAAATAAAAGATTCTGCATTGAAATTAGGACAGCTTATAGATGAACTGTTAATGTTTTCAAAGCTTGGAAGGACGGACATCATGAAACGTCCTGCAGATGTAAAAAGAATAGTTCAGGAAGTGATTGATGAATATACAGAACCATACCCTAAGGAAAAGGTGGAGTGGGTGGTAAAGAGCATGCCCGAAGTCAATGGCGATGTAACATTGCTAAGATTGGTATTCCAAAATCTTATCAATAATGCGTTAAAGTTTTCAGCTCGAAAAGAAAAGATTCAAATTGAAATTAACTGTGAAAGGTTAAAGAACGAATATATTTTTTCGGTTAAAGATAATGGAGCTGGGTTTAATATGGAATATGCAGATAAATTGTTTGGGGTATTTCAACGGTTACACAGCAATGATGAGTTTCCCGGGATAGGAATTGGTTTGGCAACGGTAAGTAAAATCATAAAAAAACATAATGGTAGAATATGGGCCGAAGGGAAAATAGATGAAGGAGCAATTTTCTATTTTTCTATTCCCCGGTAACAACAAATTTTAAAAGCCATGAAAATGAAATTAAACCATATTTTGGTAGTAGAAGATAGCGAAAATGATTTGGAGTTAACGCTTGATGCCCTTACTGAAAATAATTTTGCCAATAAAATTGAAGTTGCACGCGATGGGGCAGAAGCGTTGGATTATGTTTTCAGAGAAGGAAGATGGAAAGAGCGTCAAACGGGTAATCCAACAGTTATATTACTGGATTTAAAGTTGCCTAAAATTAGCGGACTGGAGGTATTACAGAAGTTACGTGAAGATGAGACGACAAAAAATATCCCGGTGGTTATTCTTACATCTTCAAAAGAAGAACAGGATATTTACGAAGGCTATCGGTTAGGCACCAATGCATACGTTGTAAAACCGGTGGAGTTTGATGAGTTTGTAAAGGCAATTAGATCGCTTGGAGTTTTCTGGGCACTTGTTAATCAGCCTCCACATTATGAAAAGTAGAGATAGGATTTTCAATAAAGAGTTCGATTATGGTTACGATAAAGATTTTGCATCTTGAAGATAATTCTCTTGACTCGGAATTGATACTTTCGGAAATTGAGCAACAAGGAATGAATGTTGAATATTTAAGGGTAGAGCGGGAAAGTGAACTAATAAGCGCTCTTAATGCAAATGCCCCCGACATTATTCTTGCTGATTATCAGTTGCCAGAATACAATGGTATTGAGGCTCTCCGCATTTGTGCAAGTTCATTTCCCGAGATTCCCTTTATTTTTATATCAGGAACTTTAGGAGAAGAGAAAGCTGTGGAGATGTTGAAGTATGGAGCATCTGATTATATTTTGAAACAAAACCTAACAAGGTTGGTTCCTGCCATAACTTTTGCACTTAATCAGAAAAAGCTGGAATTGGAAAAAAAGAAAGCAGAATTTGAACTGATACAAAGTGAGAAAAAGTACCGCAATATCTTTGAATCGATTCAGGATGTGTTTTGTCGAACAGACTTAAACGGTAAAGTACAGGTAATAAGTCCGTCGATAAAACGGATGACTGGTTACGAACCATCAGAAATGATAAATAACAGCATTCTTCTGTTGTATGAATTTAGTGACGATTTCGCTAGGATGGTAGAGTCTTTAAAAAAACATCACGAGGTTTGGGATTTCGAAACCGTAAGTGTAAGTAAAGAGGGCAAACTAAAATATATCTCAATTAATGCGCATCTTATATATGATGAAAATAGTGCTCCTATTGGTGTTGAAAGTATTATGCGTGATGTGAATGCACGAAAAAAGGCGGAAGGAGAATTGATAAAAGCCAAAGAAAAAGCAGAAGAAAGTGACCGTTTAAAGATGGCTTTTCTCGCAAATATAAGTCACGAAATTCGTACTCCAATGAACGGAATTCTTGGATTTGCAGAATTACTGAAAGATGCGGTGACAAATAGAAATGATACCGATTCATATCTAGAGATGATTGAAAGTAGTGGGAAAAGAATGTTGAATTTGATTAACCAGATTATTGATATGTCTATTATTGAATCAGGGAAATTAGAAATTAATACGTCAAAGATTAACCTGAATATCCTTCTCTCTGAAATGAGAACCTTTTTTAAACAAAAAGCAAAGCAAAAAAATTTAAAATTACTTATTGGAACTTCTTGTGAGGATAATTATTCATATATGTATACCGATAGTCAGAAGTTGGAATCGATATTTTTGAGCTTGATTGATAACGCCATAAAATATACAAATAACGGGATAGTTGAGTTTGGATATAAAAAGGATGGAGTATTTTTTGAATTTTATGTGAAAGATACCGGTATTGGAATTCCTGATGACAAGTTAACGCATATCTTTGATAGTTTTTACCAGGTAGATCAGCGACTTTGTCGAGATCATGAAGGTGCAGGCCTTGGTTTATCTATATGCCACGCATACATAAAAAAGATGGGCGGGCAAGTATGGGTAAAATCAATTGAACGAGAAGGATCCGTATTTTATTTTCGGCTCCCTTCATCTGATGAAAGGATAACAAACAACCACAACTACAGCAATAGCCAAAATAATAAGTTGTATAACACTGAAATTGGTTAGTGCTAATCTTTTTTGTAACCTATGCTGTAGGTAATTACGAAATATTAAGCATTCAATTAAAGAAAACAAAAAACACTCGTTTTTCAGAAGTTTATCGTCTAATGTTTAGCCTCTGTAATTTTATTACGATACTTTTAAAAATTCTATACTCAATCTTCATATCTATAGAATAGAAATTTTGACGGGTCGTAACCCGGACTCTGGTACATTTTTCCAAATCCAATTTATATTCATACTGATTCTCTGACTGGAAAATTACATGTCATAAGAGAATATTCAAGATATCTGAAAGAGATTAAATATGAGATTACTAGCCTGCATTATATATGCTTCACAGTAAAATACATTGGTCTTGGTAGATAATAAGAAAGTGTGTGAAAAATACGATTTTGTCTTTAATTGATATATGTCAATATAGAATTTTTTCTTTATTGTATATTGTAAATCAATAATTTATAATTGTTGTAATATAGTATTTGTTTATTAAACCAGTCTTAATTTTTGTTCATTTTAATCATCGATTTAACCTAAAATTTTAATTATTCTTTTTTCTTTACAATAATGATTAGAATTTTTCTTTTAAATATTATAATAACTTGCTTCCCATTTAATGCTGTAAAAAAGACGGTAGAGTTGAATGGTATTGATGTGAATACGCGAACTATTTCTAATCAATACAATGCTTTAAACTTTAATACAGGATTTATTATTGTTAATAAACATAAAGCAGGCAATTTCCCAAATAAATGCCATGTAAGTGCAGTCGTTTTTGATCGAATCACTGTAAGTTACTCCGATTATTGTATTAAATATTTTAAGGTATTAACCGAAAGTTACAGGGATAAGTTTGAATTTTTTGAAACAGGGGTTTCTCCTCCGTTTTCAGAACTGAGTTAGTTACTCTTTCTGAAAGTTTTTCATCACGCACACAATTTGAGAAAATCTGGATGAATGTTCAGGTTCATAATAATGAAACTATAAACAGTAATGGGATTACTGTAATGGGGAGTTTTTTGAAAAGGAAATATAATAATTGAATTAATATAATAAATTATGGAACATACGCTAGGAAGTGCATTTTCAATAATGTTAGTCGGAATGATTACTGTTTTTCTCATTTTATGGCTGGTCGTCATTATCGGAAATACTATTATTCGGATAACCAACAAGTATTTCCCGGCAGCTGAACCGGTTAAAAAAGTAGCTGTAAGAGCGGTTGAATCTAACTCTTCCGGAAAAATTGCTGCCATTGTTGCAGCTGTTGATATTGTAACTGCAGGAAAAGGACATGTAACAAAGATCACAAAAGTATAAACCAAGTAAAATCAAAGTAATGTCAAAGGAAATCAAATTTAGCTTATTATACCGAGATATGTGGCAGTCATCTGGAAAGTATGTGCCACGTGTAGACCAGTTATTAAAAGTTGCTCCGGCAATTATAGATATGGGGTGTTTTGCCCGTGTTGAAACCAATGGTGGTGGTTTTGAACAAATTAACCTTTTATTTGGGGAAAACCCGAACGTTGCAAATCGTCAGTGGACACAGCCATTTAACGATGTTGGAATTCAAACTCACATGTTGGAAAGGGCTTTGAACGGAATTCGCATGAGTCCGGTTCCTTCCGATGTTCGTAAATTAATGTACAAAGTTAAAAAGAAACAGGGGACTGATATTGCTCGATCTTTCTGTGGATTGAATGACCCCCGAAATTTGGAAGGCTCAATTAAATATGCCAAAGAAGGTGGGATGATTTCGCAGGCTGCGTTGAGTTTAACCATCTCAAAAGTTCATACTGTAGAGTATTATACAAATCTTGCCGACCAGTTAATTGAATTGGGGGCAGATGAAATTTGTGTAAAAGATATGGCTGGAATTGGCCGGCCGGTTTTTCTTGGTAAATTGGTGAAAAATATAAAAGAACGCCATCCCGATACAATCGTTCAATATCACTCGCATTCAGGGCCTGGTTTTGCAATGGCTTCTATTTTGGAAGTTGCACGTGCTGGTGCCGATTATATTGATGTAGGTATGGAGCCTCTTTCATGGGGAACAGGACACGTTGATTTATTGGCCGCTCAAGCCATGTTGAAAGATGCAGGATTTAAAGTTCCTGATATTAATATGAAAGCCTATATGGAGGTACGTTCATTAACACAGGAATTCATTGACGACTTTCTGGGATATTATATTAATCCGAAGAACAGGCTCATGAATTCATTGTTGATTGGGCCCGGGTTACCTGGTGGAATGATGGGAAGTTTGATGGCCGACCTTGAAAATAATCTTGCCAGCTTGAATAAATGGAAAGCAAAACGTGGACAGAAAGAGCTTACTCAGGATGAATTGCTTGTTAAATTATTTGATGAAGTTGAACACATTTGGCCTATGTTAGGCTATCCGCCATTGGTAACTCCTTTCAGTCAATATGTGAAAAACCTAGCGCTAATGAATGTTCTTCAGCTTGAGAAAGGAAAAGAACGCTGGTCGATGATTGCCGATAATATTTGGGATATGATTTTGGGCAAATCAGGAAAATTGCCCGGAGAATTATCTCCTGAAATTATAAAACTGGCAAACGAACAAGGTCGTGAGTTCTATACCGGAAACCCGCAGGATTTATACCCGGATAATTTGGAGAGTTTCAAGGATGAAATGAAAGCCAATAACTGGGATTTTGGTCAGGACGATGAAGAATTATTTGAATTGGCCATGCATCCTGAGCAGTATCGTGCATATAAATCAGGCGAAGCAAAGGCAGCATTTGAAGCTGACTTAGCTACTAAAAAAGCGCCGAAAGTAGAAACAAAAGCTGTGTCTCCTGCTGCTACACCGGTTTCAGGAACGAATGGTTTTGCTCCTAAAGACCTGAATATAGAAGTTAATGGAGAAAAATTTGTTGTAAAGGTTTCTTATAGTGATATTAAAAGCAGTAGTTCTACTGTAACTGAATCAGAACAACCAAAACAGGAAAGTGCTCCAGTTACCGCCAGTGGTAATTCAGAGGACGTAATTGCCCCGCTGGAGGGAAAATTTTTCTTAACAAAAGATTCTTCTGAAACGGCTGTGAAAGTAGGAGATGTGGTAAAAGAGGGAGATGTAATTGGTTATATTGAATCAATGAAAACCTACAATGCCATTGTTGCAGAGAAATCGGGTAAAGTAGTTGAGGTTTGCCTGGCTAACGGGGATGCAGTTGAAGAAGATGATGTATTATTAAAATTGCAGTAAAACATGCAGGATATTTTTTCGAAATTGTTTGAAATGACCGCTTTTGGGGATATTACTTTTAAAACGGTTATTATGTGGGTGATAGCATTTGTTTTGCTGTATTTGGGAATAAAAAAGAAGTACGAACCGTTATTGCTGGTTCCCATTGGTTTTGGTGTTTTGCTGGCCAATTTTCCAGGGTCAGGTATGGGGATTGTTCCTTCCGAATTTGTTGAACTCGATGCACACAGGTATAAAAACCTGTTTGAGATTGCCCATGAATATGGAATCATGAACTATCTGTATTATTCATTGATTAAAACTGGTTTTCTTCCTCCCATTATTTTTATGGGGGTAGGAGCTTTAACCGATTTTGGGCCAATGCTAAGGAATTTGAGGTTAGCTTTTTTTGGTGCAGCTGCTCAAATTGGAATTTTTACTGTTCTGCTTGCTGCTGTTGCCATGGGATTTACAATGAAGGAAGCAGCTTCGTTAGGAATTATTGGTGGAGCCGATGGGCCAACAGCAATTTATACAACTATTATGCTGGCTCCCCATCTGCTGGGACCAATAGCCATTGCAGCTTATTCATATATGGCCTTGGTGCCGGTAATTATTCCTTTGATGGCAAAACTGTTAATGAATAAAAAGGAATTCACAATCAGTATGAAGGAAATGGATAAAAAATTTCCAGCGAAACATCAGATTAAGAATTTAAAAACGGTTAAGATTGTATTCCCTATTGCATTAGGAACAGTTGTGGCTATTCTTGTGCCTTCATCTGTCCCTCTTTTAGGAATGTTGCTATTTGGAAACCTTATTAAAGAAATAGGTACCTCAACCAGTCGGTTGGCAGATGCGGCAACAGGACCAATAATGAATACCGCTACTATATTTTTAGGTTTGTCGGTTGGGGCAACAATGACTTCAGATGTTTTCCTGACTCCTAAAACTCTTGGTATTGTAGTAGGAGGGTTTATTGCTTTTGCAATATCCATTAGTGGTGGAATTCTGGCAGTTAAAGTCTATAATATTTTTGCCAAAAAGAAAATCAACCCGTTGGTTGGGGCAACAGGTTTGAGCGCAGTGCCAATGGCATCGCGTGTGGCCAACGAGCTGGCTTTAAAATATGATCCTAAGAATCACATTTTGCAGTATTGCATGGCAAGCAATATTTCAGGAGTAATTGGTTCTGCTGTTGCTGCAGGGGTGCTTATTTCGCTTGTATAAAGTGGCTGAGGTAAAATTTAAATAAGTAAGAATGTAAAATTGCCGGTAATCAAATAACTGATTATCGGCAATTTCTTTTCTATCGGATAGGTAAAATGTCAATTATTGTTATAATAAGGCATAAACGTAGTACATAAGATTACACCTAATGCGACTAAAATTAAAGAGTTCGTTTGATGTTATAATGGAATTTTATTTCGGATATTATTGGCGGAAATCGATTCTGTCGGTTAATTTTTTTAATTTTATTCATACAACTGGCGAACGTTAATGTAGCCTTTTTTAGATGCATGTTTTGCAGCTTCATACGTATCTTCTGTTTCAATATAATCTGTCCCGGTATCTTTTAGTTTAGTAATAAAATGAATATTCTTATTAAACGTTTTAGACCGGATTCTACGAATATAAATAGTTTCCACCCTTCCCGGATATTCTTCTGCAATTTGTGTATAAATAGACGGATCCTGCTGGCCGCTGTCGCCAATCAAAATAAATTTTTGATCCGGATAAAACTCCAGCAGCCATCTTATTTCCCAGTATTTATGTTTGTGATCACCTCCACCTGACTTCCAGAATTTATAAACACTGTGGTTCAATTTCCTTAAAAGTAACACTCCTTTGGGAATTTGGTTAAAGCTAAAGAAATCATCTAACAGATCGTACAAGTTCCATTCACTACTCGAAACGAAAAAAAACGGGTGGTTTTCCTGAAGTTTTTCTCCTTTTGCAAGTGCCTGGTAAAATTTTACAACACCTGGAAAGGGTAGACGGGTGAGTGCATTTTTTGATAACATCAACCTCAGTTTTCTTAGCATCTGTGTAGAATGAGATATAAGAACTGTATCATCAATATCAGAGATAATAATACGCTGCTGCTGCTGAGAAATAATCATTACCTCTCCTGTAGCCTGAACGGGAAATTGCTCTTCAATAACAGTATCAAGTAATTCAAAATGAACAAAGTTCCATGTTTTATCTATTTCTTTCTTACGTATATCAAAATAGAAAGAGAAGTATCCTTTTTCGTCGGTTTCTGCTATTTGGGTTACTCCCAGAAATGTGGCCTTTACCCTTACTCCGGCTAATTCATCTCCTGAGAAACGTTTTATCATGGCCAGGATATTTTGCCAAAGGTGTTGTTTTTTCTTTGGCTTTTCTAATCCCTTATCTTCCATTACTATGCCGTTTACATACATGTCGTTGTTATTCCCATAACCCTTGTACGGAAGGATTTTTGGATGTCCCAGCCACCCAGCTTTCTGTTTCAAAAAAATTTTAACCTTTTTTAAAGGGTTTCTTATTTTTTTGAAAGCAGGCTTTATATATTTCCTGGGTATTTGCATTTTGCCATTTATATTTTAATAAACCAATATCTATAACAAAGTGTTCTTAATACGTGCTATATTTTTCCTGATTTAGATAATTTATTTTGTGTCCACTTCTGTATATTGAAGAAAAACGCAATTTTTAAGCCATAAAATACATAAAATTGAAAAAAGAGTTAAAACAAATATTGTTTGTTATCAATCCTGCGTCAGGTGCAGGGCAAAAAGATGATTTTGAGTCGATTATTTCAGCATATTCTCAAAAAGAAGGATTTGATTATCAGATTTATAAAACAACTGGAAATGAGGATAAAAAAGAAATCAAAAGATATATAAAGTCCTTTGAGCCAGACCTGGTAATTGCTTCTGGTGGAGATGGAACCATTAACCTTGTAGCTTCTGAATTGGTGGGAAGTCAAATTAAACTGGGGCTGATTCCTTCTGGCTCTGCCAACGGGTTAGCTTATAATTTAGGAGTTCCTTCTTTATTTGAAGAAGCACTTCGCGTAAATTTTTCGGGAAATTATATTCCTTTTGATGTGATTCGCATTAACAAAACACATTACTGTTTTCATTTAAGTGATGTGGGAATTAATGCCCGTATTGTAAAACGGTTTGAACAAGAAGGGGATAAGGGATTTGCCGGCTATGGGAAACAATTGTTTAAGGAGTTGTTTACTTCCCGTACCTCATTTGGTTGCCTGGTAGAAACAGATGGAAAAGCAAGGAAAATAAAAGCTGAAATGGTAACAGTGGCCAATGCGCATAGTTATGGAACGGGAGTAAAAATTAATCCTACCGGCAATTATCGCGATGGACGGTTTGAAATTGTTATTATAAAACCTTATCCATGGTGGTTTGTATTTACCTTTATTTATGCGGGTTTTACAGGGAAGCTTCATAAAATGCAGTATGTAAAAGTTTTTACAGCATCCAAAGCTAAAATTCAATTTAAAGAAAAGCAGGATTTCCAGATTGATGGAGAAGTTATGCCACCGTTAAAAAAAATAAAGTTGGAGATAATTCCTTCTGCTTTGCAAATTGTTTGTGTGGAAAAATAGTGGATATTTTCATGAAAATTGGGCATTTTATTCTACACTTTATATGAGTGGCATTAGCCGATTTCGTATGAAATTTTTCTGGCTGTTCTTGCTTATGAGGTGTTATGGTGGTATCCGGGGAATTTAAGTTTTGATGGTATGGTTTTAGATTCAATAAAAGAAAATATGAATCTAAATTTTATAACAATGACACTGAAAAGTATCAATCCGTTTACAAATGAAATAATTGAGCAAATTGAGCCGATTTCCATAAAAGAAACAGAAAGTCGCATTACTCATGCAGAAATGGCATTTGGCGAATGGAAAAGAACCTCTTTTGAATACCGTAAAACATTGATGTTAAGAGTTGCTGAGTTACTTAAAGAGAGTGCTGGCGTTTTTGCAGGGACTATCACCGAGGAGATGGGGAAAACTTTAAAGGAAGCAAAAGCGGAAATTGAAAAATGCGCCTGGGTATGCGAATATTATGCTAACGATGCTGAAATTTTACTGCATCGGGAGGCTGTGGCAGTTGATTCGCATCAGGCTTTTATTCGGTATGAACCCTTGGGAACAATATTCGGCATTATGCCGTGGAACTTTCCGTTTTGGCAAGTTTTTCGTTTTGCTGCTCCAACCTTAATGGCTGGAAATGTAGTGCTGCTTAAGCATGCTTCAAATGTGCAGCGATGTGCACGGACTATTCAAAATATTTTTGATGAAGCAGGTTTTCCTTCCTCAGTATTTCAAAATTTACCAATGGAAGCCGGTAAAGTAAAAAGCGTAATCGAGCATCCGGCTGTTAAAGCTGTTACCTTAACCGGTAGTGAATCTGCCGGAGCAAGTGTTGCGGCTATAGCCGGAAGTAATATTAAGAAAACAGTACTTGAACTGGGGGGGAATAATGCTTTTATTGTGTTGGATGATGCAGATATTGACAAAGCCGTAGAAGTGGGACTACAAGCCCGAATGCAAAATGCCGGGCAAAGTTGTATCGCTGCGAAGCGCCTTTTTATTCACGAAAAAGTAAGCGAAGAGTTTATCAAAAAGATTCGGCAGAAAATAAATTCGCTTGTGGTTGGCGATCCGTTTGAAAAGAATACAGATATCGGTCCGTTGGCAAGCGTTGAACAAGCAGAAAAGGTGTATGAGCAAGTATGTCGTTCTGTGGAGTTGGGAGCAAAAATAATTGCAGTGGCACAGCCTAAAGGTGCTATTTGTTACCCAATGCTGGTAACAGAAGTAGAGCCGGGAATGCCTCTTTTTGATGAAGAAGTTTTTGGTCCTGTAGTTCCTGTTACCATCTTTAGTGATGAGAAGGAAGCAGTAGCATTAAATAATAAATCAGCTTATGGTTTGGGTGTTTCAATTTTTACGAATGATTTGGAAAAAGCAGAGAAACTGGTTCCTGAATTTGAAGATGGAGCGGTGTTTATTAATGAAATGGTAAAGTCAGACCCGAGGCTGCCTTTTGGTGGAACCAAGCATTCCGGTTATGGGCGTGAGCTTTCGTTGGCGGGGATTCGGGAATTTGTTAATACGAAAACAGTTTACATAAAGAAATTAAAAGATACTCATAAGCATGAAAAAAAGAAAGTAGCTATTAGTATGGGAAGCCCATTATGATAGAAGGTAGTCCGGAAGCCGGTTGGAGCAAATCACTGGGGGTTAGGTTATCAATTAACCTGAAGACTGCATAATAAGAGCCTGTGTTTGTTGCAAAATATACACCGGATAAAAAACAGTAAGGAGACTCAAAACATATATTCTTTTAAAATACGTTTGTATATGAAAGTAACGCTTGTGTTGTATTTTTGAAAAATGAATGGTTGATAACTGGAAATTAAATGAAATAAAATTCAAAAAGCAGTATGAACAGAATAATTGAATGTATCCCTAATTTTTCTGAAGGAAGGGACTTACAAAAAATACAACAAATTACAGATGCTATAGAAAGTGTGCCCGAAGTAAAATTACTACATGTAGAACCCGGAAAAGCAACCAATCGTACAGTGGTTACTTTTGTGGGAGTGTCCGAAGTAGTGGTTGAAGCAGCTTTTCGTGGAATAAAAAAAGCGGCAGAAGTTATAAATATGGCGCAACAGCATGGCGAGCATCCCCGTTTTGGTGCAACCGATGTTTGTCCGCTGGTACCGGTGGCCAATATTTCCATGGATGAAACCATTGTTTTAGCCCGCCAGTTAGCAGAGCGGGTAGGGAAGGAGCTGCAAATTCCGGTGTATTGTTACGAATTTGCTGCGTTTAAAAACGAACGAAAAAGTTTGGCAAACTGCCGTGCCGGCGAATACGAAGGGCTGAGAAGAAAAATTACATCAGAACAGTGGAGACCCGATTTTGGCCCTAATGTATGGACCGATAACGTTGCGCGGAGTGGAGCTGTTGCCATAGGAGCGCGAAACTTTCTGGTAGCTTACAATATTAACCTGAATACGCCATCAATCCACAAAGCGAGCATCATTGCTTCTGATATTCGCGAATCAGGGCGAATACAGCGGGAAGGCAATCCTTTGAACGGGAAGATTATACTTACTGAAAATGGTAATCCCATACGCATTCCCGGAAGTTTGAAGAAAGTACGGGCTATTGGTTGGTACATCGAAGAGTATGGAATAGCCCAGGTATCCTTAAATCTAACTGATATATCTATTACACCTGTGCATATTGTTTTTGATGAAGTATGTAAGCGAGCTGCCGATTATGGCGTCAGGGTTACCGGGTCAGAAATCATTGGTTTAATTCCGTTAAAGGCGGTGTTGGATGCAGGTAAATATTTTTTGTTAAAGCAACAGCGCCCATGCAATGTACCCGAGAGTGAACTTATTTCTGTTGCTGTTAAATCGCTGGGATTAGACGAATTGGCGCCTTTTGACCTGAAACAGAAAATAATAGAATATGCAATGGCTAATTATGCTCATTAAAAATTAGATTCTAGGTGCCAGGTTTTCTGTTTTTACCGATTTTAGTTTATTCATTTTTTCAGAAACAGAACCTCTTTCTCCTAAAAGAATGATCCAAAACAGGAGCTGAACCCATTTTCCCGGCTGGGTAATTATGGCCGATTTGTTACTCACTTTTGCATCCCTCAGTTCAATTTGTGCGGGCTGTTTTGTTGTATTACAGTGAATAAGTGAAGTGGCAAAATTCCATGCACCATCGCGGGCAATTTGCATACTAAAGTCAACAAGGTAATTATCTATTTTTCCGAGTTTCGAAAGAATCCATTTTAGTAGAGGCCAGACAGCGGAAAGGCCAAATTGAACTTCATCAACCAGCGACGACAGTATTTCGTTTATTTTGTTGAAATCGCTTTGCAGTTCCTGAATATTCTCTTTTGTTGAAATCGATGCAGCTGCAATCCCGAGGTCAAGGTTAATGTGGGCATTCATTCCTATTAATAAATGTTGAAAAACGAGAGTGCTGTTGCTTGTTGACAAAACGAACGCCTTTTTCCATGCCTGAGTAATTGTCTTCTCCGCTTTCCAAGAATAATAAGCATCAATATATCTTTTTGCAAATATGATATCTAGCTTCTCCATTCGCAAGGCATCATCAAAAAAATTTTGGGAAATACCTTCCTTTACTTTTATGGTTACCTTTTGGTACAAAACAGCAAAATATCCCAACGGATTGTTTGTTGTCTCTGTTTCTGAAATAATGTTGTCGAGAATAATAATAACATCATCAATGGTTTTAATCGATCGGTCGTTCATTTAGTTAATTTGAATGAGCAAGTGCTGCTTCTGTTGATGGTTTTTAAAACAGTTTTCCCGGCAAAGGGTTTAATTCCCTAAGCATTTTAACGGAATGGGTATGGGGAAAAAGTAGGTTTTCCTGAAATGTGAGGGATTATATTTTACAAAGAGCCTCGGTTTCCTCAATCAGTTTTTTCCTGTTCAACGAAGATAATTCCAGTAAATCCAATACTTCCAGATTTGCCAGTAACTGACGGCACAAAACAATTCCCTTTTCCATCAATTGTATTTTTTGTTTCTGCGTAAGGTGGGCGAGTGTGGTAACCGGGAATATGTGGTACTTTTCTACCAAATCTTTTAAACTGTTGTTTTCTGGGTAATCCCAGCTCATTAATTTTAAGCCGCTGCATTTACCATACTGCAACGCATCCAATGAAAACCGGGTGTTTGTAACCACCCATCCCTGAAAATGGAAATCCTTATATTCCGGTTCATTCTTTCTTTTGCTGATAATATCATCCATCCTGGAACGAATGTATAGCGGAACCTGAACATTGGAAATCTTTTCCTGGCTGTTGTGGAATTTACATTCCATCAGGTGTTGCATTTTTCCGGTGGTAGCAATTACATCTACCTCGTGTTGCACACAATGCCCCTGGATTAACTGGCCGGTTTTTACTTCAAATCCCTGTTGTTCCATTATCTGGCCAATAAAATGTTCAAATGGATATCCGGTAGGGCCCAGTTCCATAATGGCTTTTTTCAATTTGTAACGGGCTGCTGTTCCTCCTCTTTTTTTGCGCAGAAGATCAAAAGCACGAGCATATATTTTTTGTGTTGATGCACCATCGTGAATCCAGTGTTCAATTTCATTAACTACCTGTTGAATGGTATCTTCTTCCGCTCCTGAACGACGAAGCGAACTTGCCAGTTTTTTCGAAGAGAAAGGTTCTGTTTCTCCGGAAGCTTTCCTGATTAGTGGTACAGCGGTCATTTAAATGTTTTTAAAATTTGTCAAAAATACAATTTCCATGCGTGATTCTGTTTTTGAATGGACAAAAGTTCATCTTTCTTTTTTATACTGTATGTGCCAATTTTTATTTGGTATTTTACTTTTCATAGTATCTTTAAGGTCAAAACTATTCGTATATAAAACAACCATGATTAAAGATCTTGTGGCCAGTCGCATTTTCTACGTATTGTGTCTTGCAGCTTGATTTTTGTGTTTTGGTTCTTATTTTTAACAGATGAAAAAGATAACTATACTTCTTGCTTTATTACTGACTATTCAGCTTGGCCAAGCCCAGAATAAAACCAATTATGATGAAAGCAAAGTACCCGATTTTGTTGTGCCGAATCCGTTAAAAACATTTAGCGGGAAAAAAATCAGGAATTTGAAACAGTGGGAGAAAAAGCGTAGACCAGAATTACTGGAGTTTTTTACTGAAAGTGTGTATGGGAAAATTCCGGGCGAATTAAAAATAGATTCGTACAATGTATTGGAAGAAAGTGATGATGCACTAAACGGTAAGGCAAAAAGGAAACAGGTTAATTTATCGTTCAAAAAAGATGGAAAAACACTCGACTTTACAATTTTGATTTACCTGCCAAAATCCGTTGAAAAAGCCCCGCTTTTTGTTGGCTATAATTTTTACGGAAATCATACCATTACAAATGATGTAAATGTAATAATTTCAAGTGCATGGGCGCGAGATAATGAGTCGTTCGGGATTATAAATAACCAGCTAACAGAACAATCGCGCGGTGTGCGCACCGACCGTTGGGCGGTTGAAAAAATAATTGACGGTGGTTTTGGACTGGCAACCATTTATTACGGGGAAATAGACCCTGATAAAGATGATTTTTCTGATGGTGTTCATCCGTTTTTTTATGTTGATGACCAGCAACGGCCTGCTGTGAATGAATGGGGAGCAATTGCTGCCTGGGCTTGGGGACTGAGCCGGTCAATGGATTATTTTGAGAGTGATAATGATATTGATGTAAATAAGGTAATTGTATTCGGACATTCCAGGTTAGGGAAAACCTCGTTGTGGGCTGGTGCTACCGACCAGCGTTTTGCCGGAGTTATTTCCAATAATTCAGGATGTGGTGGAGCAACACTCTCTAAACGTAAATTTGGTGAAACAGTGTGGAGCATTAACAGCAGTTTCCCTTACTGGTTTTGTAAAAATTTCAGGTATTACGATAATAATGAAGAAGCTTTACCTGTCGATCAACATGAATTACTGGCGCTAATTGCTCCTCGACCTTTGTATGTTGCAAGTGCAGAAGAGGATCGCTGGGCCGATCCGCGTGGCGAATTTCTTTCAACATATTATGCAACTCCTGTGTATGAATTATACGATGAAATGGGAATGCCTACCAATGAAATGCCGGAAGTAAATCATCCCGTTATAAATACACTCTCGTACCACATCCGAACCGGTGGTCATGGCGTGACGGATTACGACTGGGAGCAATACATCAAATGGGCGCAGGAATACGTTGCTAAATAAAAAGCGAAGTGCTTTTTATATCATTTTGGTTGAGGTTTTAATCGTGTCAAACTATCAGAACGTAAGTGACGTGTCAAGAGAGAGTAGTCAGACTGAGCGGAGTCTGAAGCCTGACTACTCACTTTTGTTGAGAGAAGTGGAAACATATCTGAAATCTGGCGATTGACTTGACAACAGTTAAGTGAGTTTTATGTCAATTCTTACTACTCACTACTCTGTACTTCACATCTTTTTGTTCTTTACGTACCTGAAAAATGTCGCTTTCTTAAACTAGTTAAATTTTTGTTGTTTAGATTCTTTCTAATTTTGTATTGAAAACAGAAAGGGTTAAACAATGCACAGTAGTTAGAGGGAAAAGGAATTGTCTCTGCATTGGTCGAAAGTGTTTTCAAGTATATCCAGCAAAAGGGACAGAATTTTATACCCATTTGTCCGTTTGTTGTGAAATATGTAAAGCGTCATCCGGAATGGAAATTTCTGGTTGTAAGTGATTAAATTGGAAGGTAAGGGTAAGGGTAAGGGTAAGGTAATTATAAAACATTACCCGAGCTATACAATACCAAAGAGAGTACGTGGGGAAAGCCTGAAAACGTTATAGTAGAAGAATTAAAGGTTCAAATAAAAATGTCCTTCCGTTACGCTAAGCTATTTTATGAATGATGAGGAAGAAAAGTAAGTAATGATTGAAATAGGAATAGATAGTTTTGCGGCTGCCCCGGAAAGCAACGACGCTAATCGGGCACTTGATAACTCACTGGCACTGGCCGAGCTACTCGAAAGAATTGAATTTGCAGATACTGCCGGACTCCATGTATTTGGGCTTGGCGAACATTACCGTAAAGAATATTTGGATTCGGCATCGCCGGTTATACTGGCTGCCGCTGCTACACGAACAAAACGGATAAAACTGGCCAGTGCTGTTACTGTTTTGAGTGCGGCCGATCCTGTTAGGGTATTTCAAAGTTTTGCAACCATCGACCTGATTTCTAAAGGGCGTGCAGAGATGGTAGTGGGAAGAGGTTCATTTATTGAGTCATTTCCTTTGTTTGGACTTAATTTTCAGGATTACGATGCACTTTTTGCCGAGAAACTGGATTTGTTGCTGCAAATTCGTGATAATACAGAGGTTACCTGGTCTGGAAAATTTCGTCCTGCGCTTGATGAACAAACTGTGTATCCTCGACCATTACAAAATCCGTTGCCTGTTTGGCTGGGAGTTGGAGGAACTCCTGCATCTTTTCAGCGAGCCGGCGAATTGGGACTTCCGCTTATGGTGGCTGTTATTGGTGGCGAAACACATCGTTTTCGTCCGTTAATCGATTTATACCGTGAAGCCGGAGCAAAGGCAGGTCATTCACCTGAAAAGTTAAAAGTAGGCTTGCATTCGCTGGGCTATGTGGCCAACAATGCTTATCGAGCCATGGAAGATTATTATCCGGGATACGCTAAAACATTTACACAGATTGGGAAGGAGCGTGGCTGGCCGCCTGTTACCCGTGCTCATTTTAATGCACAAACCGGTCCGCTTGGGGCTCTTGTAATTGGTAGCCCCGACGAGGTAGCCGAAAAAATACTACGGCACAATAAAGCGTTGGGTGGTATCTCAAGGTTTACATTTCAAATGGACAGCGCCGGGTTAACACATAAACAGCATATGAAAGCCATTGAACTGATTGGTGAAAAAGTAATACCGGTGGTGAATAATTAAGCAGTAATAATCCGGGATATTCAATGGGATATACAGTAGTTTTTTATAATTTTGCGCAATTTTTTATATGAAATAGGCACAAATTAAATCAGGTCGTTAAAATATTTTCAGGAACAAAATCAAAACTTGTATTTTTGTGCTAAATTCATCTTGCTGAGAATTAGATTGAAACACGAAAGTGTTTTCAGAAATTATAAAAACACGATTGTAAATTTTTAGAGACGAAAAGTTATGGCAAAGATAATGAATGAAGTTTCGAGAACGTTTAGTGAATATCTGTTTTTACCAGGTTTAACTACCAAACAGGACACGCCGGATAATGTGAATTTAAAAACGCCACTGGTGAAGTTTAAAAAAGGCGAAAAACCGCGAATTTCTTTGAATGTTCCTCTTGTCTCTGCCATTATGCAGTCGGTTTCCGACAGTGGCCTAGCAATTGCATTGGCTAAAGAGGGTGGGCTGTCGTTTATTTTTGGCTCCCAGAGTATTGAAGAACAGGTGGCAATGGTTCGGAAAGTTAAGAACCATAAAGCCGGATTTGTAGAAAGCCGTGCCAATCTTAAACCGGAAAATACGCTAAAAGATGTTCTTGATTTAAAGGAGAAAACAGGTTTTTCAACCATAGGAATAACAGACGACGGAACTTCTTCGGGCGTATTAAAAGGAATTGTTACCAGCCGTGATTATCGCATAGGGAAAGATAGCCTGACCAGGAAAGTGAGTGAGTTTATGACTCCCGCCGAAGAGGTAATTAAGGCGCCCAATGGAGTTTCGCTTAGTGAGGCCAACGATATTATCTGGGATCATAAGTTAAATACTCTGCCAATTGTCGACGAAAATAATAAGCTGAAGTATTTTGTTTTCCGCAAAGACTACGACAACCATAAAGAAAACCCCAATGAATTGTCCGATGATCATAAAAGATTGATTGTAGGAGCCGGAATTAATTCGCGCGATTACAAGGAGCGTGTGCCCGCATTGGTAGATGCAGGTGTTGATGTATTATGTATTGACTCTTCTGATGGTTTTTCTGAATGGCAGGAAGAAACCATAAGCTATATAAAAGATGAGTTGGGTAACCATATTTTAGTAGGAGCGGGGAATGTGGTTGATAAGGATGGATTTCTTTACCTGGTAAAAGCCGGTGCCGATTTTGTAAAAGTTGGAGTTGGCGGTGGTTCTATTTGCATCACACGAGAGCAAAAAGGGATTGGCCGCGGACAGGCAACGGCTATTATCGAGGTGGCCAAAGCACGCGATGAGTATTTTGAAGAAACCGGTGAATATATTCCTATTTGTTCGGATGGCGGTATTGTTCAGGATTACCACATGACATTGGCGTTGGCTATGGGGGCTGATTTTTTGATGATGGGGCGCTACTTCGCTCGCTTTGATGAAAGCCCTACGCGTAAACTGCTTATCAACGGAAGTTATGTAAAAGAATACTGGGGTGAAGGTTCAAACCGTGCCCGTAACTGGCAACGCTATGATATGGGAGGAAACAGTAACCTTAAGTTTGAAGAAGGGGTGGACAGCTATGTTCCTTATGCCGGAAAGTTAAAAGAGAACCTGGAGCAGACCTTGGGAAAAATAAAATCGACCATGTGTAGCTGCGGTGTTACTTCACTGAAAGAATTAACTAAAGAAGCCAAACTTACATTGGTTTCATCTACCAGTATTATTGAAGGCGGCGCTCACGATGTTATTGTAAAAGAAACCAGTAAATAGCATTTTAATAAATAGGTGTTATCCTTTTATTTTGGGGTAACAAGAAATTATATTTTATCCCCTTGAGAGTAAATAATACTTCTCAAGGGGATATTTTTTTACTTTTTGTCTTAGAAGCTGTCTAAAAATAAGAAATTAACTTTCTTATGTGAGTAACAAAATAAAAAGCCATCGCATTATTCACGGATAAGTTCAGATAATTAAGGTTGACTAAAATCTTAAAAAAATGACGAGATATCCAAGTAATCTAAGCGATGGCCAGTGGACAATAATATCAAAATTTTTTGACATAAAACGTAAAAGGAAATATGATTTGCGAGAAATAGTAAATGGTATTATGTACCTGGTTAAAACTGGTTGCCAATGGCGGATGCTTCCTTCAGATTTTCCCCAATGGAAAGTTGTATATTACTATTTTTCAACATGGAAAAAGAATTTAATATGGGAATCAATACATGAGATGCTGGTAATGAAAGTAAGGAAACGTTCGGGGAGAAATGAAGAGCCAAGCGTAGGAATTATCGATGCCCAATCAGTAAAAAATACACTGGTAAGTTCAGAAGACAAAGGCTTTGATGCATGCAAAAAGATAAAAGGAATAAAACGTCATATCATTACAGACACATTGGGTATGATATTGGCAGTTGTCATACAAAGTGCTTCCACACAAGACCGCTCAGGTGCGCCCAGTGTTATAAAAGAAATGAAATCAAATTGGATTAAAGTGATAACAATATTTGCAGATGGGGGCTACACAGGGAAACTTATTGAAAAGGTAAAAGCCGCATTTAGCATCGATCTTGAAATTATTAAACGCAATGAGCAAAACAAATTCAAAGTTTTGCCCAAAAGGTGGATAGTTGAAAGAACATTTTCATGGATTGACACAAACCGTAGAAATTCCAAAAACTATGAGAGGTTAAACCAAACATCTGTTGCAATGGTGCATTTATCTGCCATAAGAATAATGTTGAATCGTTTTTAGACAGCTTCTGAGTTAGAAGAGAGAAAAAGTAAAAAATAATGTTTTCATATTCACTGCTGGTAACCTCTATTTTATATCAATTTAATGTTATACATTTGTTTGAAACAAATACTACGAAACAAAGAATCGTAAAGATCAGATTTTAGGGACATTAACATAAAAATTAAAGCCATGTTACCAAAATTTTTATTAGCCGATAATTCACAGGAAACTCCAGAGACTATTTTTGTAGTTCATACTGAAGAGCCTCGTTTTATAGTAGAAGCAGATATCGATGATTTTTGGAGCAACCAGGTTGTTCACTGGATAGATGGTGAACCTGGCGATGAAGATTTGATCGAGCAACTGGTTGAAGAAGCAGAGGAGTTTTTGGAAAAGGAATTTGAAAACGAAGAACTTCTGGACGAAAGCGAGGAAGAGTAGTCTTTCTTGATCTATCCCAGGTTTTATAATCCTTATTATTTCATAAATTGGAGAAGTTTTGCACTAAAATGCAAGACTATTTAGTTGTTTAGCAAAAGGATAATTTCTTGTGCAATAAAAATTATTATGTGTTGCTGAAAAATATTCTCAATAGCTCATCTCAAATCAGTTTCATTGGATTTAGGTTTCTGAATGGAATAGAGACAATTTCTTAGAAAAACACATATTGTTGCCCAATAAAAATGTTGTTTAAGATTGATAAAGTTTTATTCTCAAAAGAATAAAAACAAATAGGAATTGTAGTCTATTGTAAGTTCTTTTATCGGAACTTTGCTGAATTTTTACTCTGAAGTTTGTTTTGTGGAATAAGGACTTTGGTTAAAAGCAAATTAATCCTGTAGCTTGTCTTATTTTGGGACGGGTTTTCCTATTGATGGAGCTCGGAAAATTTGTTATTCTATTTACCGGGTTGATTTTTAGGTTTTTGTATTTTTGGTCTGGTTGTTGTACTCAGTCTTGATATAAAAGAAAGAGTAGAATACTTCACTACAATGAGATTTATAAAAGGGTTTGTAAATCGTCAGTCACATCTAAAGAGCGTCCATAGATTATTTTTCTACTCTTTTCTTTTTCTTTTAACCTGAACAGTCTACTGTTTTTAATCTAACAATAAAATCAAGCCAAATAAAATAGAGCGATTCGAAAAAAAAGTAGGTCGTAAGTATTATTTGGAAATTAAAATTAAAGAGGCTTTAGAAATAAGTATTAGCTAAGCCGTGATTATATTTAATTAGATTGAAAAAAAGGTTGCCATTGGCAACCTTTTTTTTATATATTCGAATGATTATTATAAATCTTTCTTTGCAAGGTAGAAGTCTACCATTTCGTAATTACTTTTTTCTCTTTCTTCCATTTCAGCTACTGTTTTTGGTGGCGGAACAATTACTTTCTCTCCGGGTTTCCAGTCCAACGGAAGGGCTACACTGTATTTATCTGAAGTCTGTAAAGCTTTCAGAACACGAATAATTTCTTCCATATTTCTTCCAACATTCAATGGGTAATACATAATTAACCTTATTTTTCCTGTTGGATCAATGAAAAATACTGCACGAACTGCAGCTGTTTCACTTTCATTTGGCTGAAGCATACCATACAATTTTGCAACTTTCATATCGATGTCTGCAATAATTGGAAAATTGAACAGCACGCCTGTATTTTTCTTAACATTATTAACCCAGGCAACATGAGAGTGAATACTGTCGATACTTAATCCGATTAGCTTTGTATTTAAAGCTGCAAATTCTTCACTACGTTGAGCAAAACCACTCATTTCAGTTGTGCATACCGGAGTAAAATCGGCCGGGTGCGAAAAAAGGATTACCCAACTATCTTTGTTATACTCTGAAAACTGGAGTGGGCCATATGTAGTGTTGGCTTTAAAATCAGGAGCTTTGTCACCAATACGAGGCATTTGAGCTACTTTTTCTTCTTCCATGATATTAGATTTTGATTTTATAAAACATTAAATTGTATATATCTAAACATATTTTACAGGAATAAGTTCAAAAGAACATAAGTTGTTTTGTCGATTTTATTTTCATCTATTTATCTGTTTTAAAACAGATAAATAGATGTTTTTTTTATGATTCAGAAAGAAGCTATTTATCCTTTCTATATTGTGTTTTTTTTCGTTTCAATAAAACAAAACATGTTCTAATGAATTTGTATGAAATTTATAACTCAAATTAACTTTTGTGTTTTTCTAATTATCAGGTTTTAATACATAATATGTATAACCTTCATTAGGGTAAACTCCCTCAACCAAAATTGGTTTTTTTGAGTCCGATCTCATATAAATCCGATTTACATCTTCCTTGCTTGAAACAGGCATTTTGTTGATTTCTGTAATTATAAATCCTGTTTTTATTCCTGCCTCTTTTAATTTTCCTTTTGAAATTTTAGTAACCTGAACTCCGGTATTTATTCCTAATTGCTCCATGTCTCGTTCTGAAACAGGTCCAAACTCGGCACCCAGTACAGATGAAGGAACTTCTACAATAGAGGTATCTCCCTTCATATTTTGTAGAACAACGTTAATTTGTTTTTCTTTTCCGTCTCTAATTAATCCTACCTCAATTTTATCTCCTGGACTGTATTTTCCTATTTGTTCCTGTAATTGGGAACTGGTATTTACACTGTTTCCGTCAATGGAAATAATAATGTCACCTTTTTTTATCCCGGCTTGTCGTGCGGCTCCATCTTCTGTTGTATTAACAACAAAGGCACCTTCCATTTTATCTAAGTGGTTTGCTTTTCCTATACTATCATTAACCGTACGCATCATAACTCCTAAAACAGCCCTTTGTACTTCGCCATATTTTTTTAGGTCTTCAACTACTTTTTGTGCAATAGTTGATGGAACTGCAAAAGAATAACCGGAATAGGAGCCTGTTTGTGAAGCAATAGCTGAATTTATTCCAACCAATTCACCCGTCATGTTAACCAATGCGCCTCCGCTATTTCCTGGATTTACTGCAGCATCGGTTTGAATAAATGATTCCAGTGGCATTGGGCCACTCATAATTCCAATGCTTCTTGATTTGGCACTAATAATTCCCGCTGTTACGGTAGAAGTAAGGTTAAATGGGTTTCCAACAGCTAAAACCCATTGCCCCAACCTCAATTCGTCGGAGTTTCCCCATGTGAGGTATGGTAAATCATCGGCATCTATTTTTACCAGGGCTATGTCTGTATTTGGATCTCTGCCAATAACCTTTGCGGTAAACTGACGGTTGTCGTCTAAAATTACCTGAACATTTACTGCATCATCTACTACATGATTATTGGTAACGATATAGCCATCGGGGCTGATAATTACTCCGGAACCGGAAGCCATTGAATATTGCGGCTCCTGCTGTCCTCGTGGACTATCCTGACCGCGTTGTCCCGGACCAAAAAAGAAATAGTAGAATGGATTCATTTGTGAATTGTCCATTTGTTGTTCTATTTTTACTTGTATGTGTACTACCGCATGGACACTTCTTTCTGCTGCCTCCGTTAAATCGGGTAGCTGTCCCTGTTGCGATGTACCAAATACCTGTTTTGCCAGGTGGACGGGTGTTTTTTCTTTGATTAATACTTGTTGTTGAGGAACATTGTTTTTGGTGTAAACCAATACTACTAAAACTGCTGCACCTAGTGCAATTACAAATGTTGTAATAAATCTTTTTATCTCTTTCATAGTGCTAGAATTTTAAATTCAAATTTTCGAGCAGGGTGTTCCAAATAACATACCCGTGAAAAAGGATTTTACAATAATTTGAAAAAATTAAAACTCGTTAACATAACTCTCAGGTAACTAGATTATAATAAAGATAACTTGTGTGTTATATTTTATTGAAAATACTTAACTACTTAATTGCTTTTTGAGCATATAAAATATCTATTGATTAAGGTATAAGATGATAGTGTATAACTGGATTTTTTGAATGCTGTTTTTGAAAAGCTTATCCTCTGTTTGTTTGATGTTTAATTGAAAAGGGTGATTCATTTTATGAAACAGAGGTTAAGTATTTTTTTTGTAATTTTTTAAACAGACAGATAGAAGCAATTAGATATATTCTGATAAAAATTTTGCTTTGCAGTTAATCCTCTGGTTCATGTAATCTGTTTTTTTTGATGTCCGCTAACAATTGTTAAAATAATTAGCTTTGAAATTGTGTAGGAATGTCAGTTTGTCTTATTTATAGATTATTTTTCTTCAATGAAAACTTCTGTTTGCTTTTTATCTGAAACTTAGTTTGTCATATTGTCAGTTTTGAAAGGTAAGGGAAAATTGCTGATCTTTTGGGAAGTTCCAGTGCGGAAAGAGAGTTATTCAAAGTCTAAAGGGTGAGGAGCAGTTGGTTCAAAACTGTAAAAACGTTTCTTTAGCTGTTCGTCTAAAACAAATCCAACAAAATTCATGTCTTTAGGATGGAATGGATAAAAGGCCAGGCGTAGTTGCAAAGTTCTAAAAACAAGGTTTTCGTTATGCAGCCGTAACCCCAGGCCAATACCACTATAGTATTTTTCATTAAAAATAATATGCTTATTTGAGCCAATAATTCCTAAATCTCCAAAACCAAAAAGAGCCATATTGAAGCGATAGAACTCACGCCGAAGGAAAAGCACATACTCAAGATCTAAACTTAAACGTTGTTTGCCAACTGCTTCACTGCTGGAAAAACCTCTGATGCTGTTTTGTCTTTCCAGGTTAAGGTTTTCTATATCAAATCTGCGGAACCCCAACATATAATTTGATCGAACAAACAAGCGAAAACGTTTCCGTCCAGCATTAATTTGTCTTGATATAAAACTTACATTTCCCTGAAAGAGGCCTTGCTCTTGTTTCAGATTGTTGAAATAGCCGCCTACTCCTGTTGACATATAAAGATATCCCTGGCGTTTTACAAGAAAATTTCCACTTGATAAATAAAGATGAAGGTAGTGCCGGCTTCCAAATTCATTTGCATCATAACCATATACAATTTCGTTTTTAAAACCTTCCGGGATATCTTCCATTATACCATAACTGTAAACCAATTGATCCTTTACGTATCTGCGTTGAGAGAAGGTAAGACTAGCCAGGTAAAATGTACTGTTTGAAAAATATTGTTCTTCAGACACGGTTGGCGAGGGGCGGTGAAAATATGCTTGGTTATAAATTCCTACAGAAAAAGTTAATTGTGAGTTATTATAATGCTTGGGATGTAATTGAAAATTCCGTCCTCCCCAAACGCTTGTATATGAGAGATCAAGAGGGTCTTCTGTTCTTACCGGATCGTCATCAAACAACCGGTTGGTTCGGAACATGCGCAGAGCTGATGTGCCATAGCCCCATTTTATTGAAGATGTAATAAATGGCTTGTTTAGCACAAGAGAAAATCCCTCCTTTTCATAAGTATTCATATACCCGGCAGAGATATTGATAAAATTATCTTTGATGTTATTTATTTTATAGAAGGTTTCCAGTCCTGCGTATGGCTGCCTGTGCAAATGGCCGACAAAGCGGAATGAAATTTCATGTCCAACCCCAAAAATATTCTGATTATATACTTCTAGCGCGGCAGAGTTAGTGCCATTAACATCGCCTGATGCTCCCAGTGAAAACCTATCTTTGGTAATTACATGAACCTTTACCAGACCTGTATAAACAGAATCTTGTTCAAGTATAAAACGAACATCCTTTATATAGGGTAAAGTACGGATAATACGTTCGTTTTCATACATTAATTCCGGATCTACTTCATCACCTACATCAAACATGAGGAGTTTTCTGATAGTGTTTAAGTTAGATTTGGTATGTACATTATTGGCCGTTTTTTCCAACCATCCTTTTGCCTGTCGTGTTGTATCGGAAAAAGTAGGGCCAAAAACATCCAGAGGAGTAATATCTATATCTGAAATAATTTTGCCCTTCATTACTCTATAGTAATCCATGGTAACTTTTTTGTCTTCTACCGTTTGTGGTGAAGAAATCATCAGCTCATAGAATAACTGTGTTATTTTGCTTTTTTTTGCCTTGTATTCAAGGCTATCATAAAATTGGCTGTATTTTTCAGGGAGTCCTCTATCAGGTAAAGAATCCGGTTTTATGTTTTGCGAAAATGCTAGATTGCTGCAAAACAACATAATGCTAAAACTTATAACCAATAATATTTGAAGTCTCCTCTCCATTAGTCTGTAAAAGTATAATAACTTTTTTCCAAAATTGTATTCCCTTTATGTTTCAGAAAAATAATAATTTTAAGTACAAAAGTTTGAAATACAGTCTGTTAAAAACTGTTAAAGAGCAAAGCCGCTTATTTATAGCCTTTTATTGTTTTTGTAATTTTTTTGAGAGGCTACGATAATTCATAATAAATCTTTTCGTAGTTTATTTATACTTTTGCTTTGTGAGTAAACTTAGGAATATATACAGGCGAAATATTTATGGTGTGATGGGCACCTTAATTTTTCATATCCTTTTATTTACTGTTTTTTTGTTGGCAGATATAGACATCAAAGGCAATGTAAAGGAAGAAGCCATTGTAATCGATTTTCCGGATGTTTTACCAGAACCGGAAGAAGTTAAAGAGGAAGAGAAGATAGAGGAACAAAAAGAAACTCCAAATGAATCTTCGCGTCAAAATAACGAATCGCAACAAAATATGACAAACAGGGCTTCAAATCAACTATCCACAAAGAAGTCAGCAGCTAATGATAAATTTTTTGATGATAATTATATGAAGGAGTTGGAGGAAGCAAAAAATATGGTTTCCAATGTAAGTAAACAGCTTTCGCAGGAGGTTACGGATATTAGTGATATAAAAATGCCAGTTGAATCAACAGAAGGAATGAATCCCGATTCAATAAAAAATGTAGTTTATTCAGGTGAAAGCAATATTACCTATTATCTGGAAAACAGGTATCATTTGCGGCTTCCCATTCCAGTTTATTTAGCTCAGGGAGGCGGGAAGGTAATAGTCGATATTGTTGTAAACAGGCAAGGCCAGGTGATACAAGCCACTGCTCGGAAGAACTCGTCCATACGAGATAAAAACATATATAGTTATGCGGAATTGGCAGCATCTAAAACAGTTTTTAATGTAGATTCGTCTGCCCCCGAGGAACAAAAAGGAACGATTCATTACACTTTCATAGCACAATAGTTTTCATGTTAACTAATTTTAATCTTTAACATGATTTAACAGAAATTAGTTGCGCAGTTCCCCTCCCAGCCTTATATTTGCGGTACGTTTATTTTCATAAGTTTAGGTTTAGTTAGGTTAGTTAGTTTAATGAGAAAAGGATGGGTTGTTGAGCCCGTCCTTTTTGTTTTTAATTATGTTTGTTATTTTTGTTTTCGTATTCTATCCAAAACAATACTGTTAAAAAACAGGTCCTAATTAAACTTGCTATGAAACAACTAACTTTTTTTATCTCAATATTTTTACTTCTTGGAAAATCTTTTGCACAAAATGCTGAGAAATATTTCCCCTCAAATGAACTAACAACTGTAGGTGCTTATTATTACCCTGAACACTGGGATGAGTCGCAATGGGAAAGAGATTTAAAGAAAATGGCTGAGATGGGCTTTGAATTTACCCATTTTGCTGAATTTGCCTGGGTACAACTCGAACCGGAAGAAGGTGTTTATGACTTTTCGTGGTTGGATAGGGCTGTGGAACTAGCCGCTAAATGCAATTTAAAAGTTATTATGTGTACTTCTACTGCAACTCCACCTGTTTGGCTGGTACGGAAATATCCGGAGGTTTTGATTACCAGGGAAGATGGAACAAAGTATGACCATGGAGCAAGACAACATGCATCTTTTTCCAACAACTTTTACCGAAAGTATTCGCAAAAAATGATTGCAGAATTGGCAAAACACTACGGAAACGATAAACGAATAATAGGTTGGCAATTGGATAATGAGCCACATTCTACCGTAGATTATGGTAGTGATGCTCAACAACGTTTTCGCGATTGGTTAAAAGAAAAGTACAAGACTATTGAGGCCTTAAATAAGGCCTGGGGAACAAGTTTCTGGAGCGGAACTTACAGTGATTTTTCTGAGATTAATCTTCCCAGTTATAAACAGTGGGGTACAAATTTATATCAGCGATTGGACCACAGCCGTTTTTGCGATAATGAAACAGCCTCATTTTTGGATGAACAGGCAAGTACAATTCGTAAATACGCGAATGCCAGTCAATGGATTACTTCCAACTTCATTCCAATGTATAATGCCCGTTTCATAGGAGCCAGTAAACAATTGGATTTCATTTCTTATACGCGTTATATGGTTTATGGAGAAGACAAGGGCATTGGTGAAAAAGGGTATCGAATCGGGGAATATTCCCGAATAGCAATGGCTAACGATTATTTTCGTCCGCTTTCACCTCTGTATGGGGTAATGGAATTGCAGCCCGGACAGGTGAACTGGGGACGAATAAATTCTCAACCGCTACCGGGAGCTGTTCGTTTATGGTTGTGGCATGTTTTTGCAGGAGGAAGTAAGTTTACCTGTACATATCGTTTTCGTGCCCCAATTTATGGCTACGAGCAGTATCATTACGGAATTATGGGAACAGATGGAGTTACGCCAACCAGGGGAGGATTGGAATTTCAGCAATTTAATGATGAAATAAAATTGTTAAGAAATAATGTTACATCGCTTACCGTGCCTGATGATTACCTGGAAAGAGAAACAGCCATTTTATATGATCCGGATAATACAGTTGCAATAAATCAGAACAAGCAAACTGTTGTTTGGGATACAGAACAACATATATTGAAGTATTATAAAGCATTAAAATCTTTTGGAGCGCCGGTAGATTTTATCCGCGATACCATGGATTTTTCGAAATACCCGGTAATTGTTGCTCCGGCTTATCAGCAAATGAGTAAGCCTTTAATAGCAAAATTAACAGAATATGTAAACGATGGAGGTAACCTCGTTATGTCTTGTCGTACTGCTCATCAGGATGAGCAAGGACATTTGTGGGAAGCCAGGCATGCAGAACCTATTTATAAGTTAATAGGAGGCAAAATCGAGTTCTTTGATTTATTGCGAACTTATGCGCCCGATACGGTATTAATGGACAATAATAAATATGCCTGGACAAGTTGGGGAGATATTCTTAACCCGAATCCCAAAACGGAATCCTGGGGCATTTATGCTGGTGATTTTTATACCGGAAAATCTTCAGTAACTTTTCACAAAATGGGAAAAGGTACAGTAACATATGTAGGCGCTGACAGTAATACTGGTGATCTGGAATATACAGTACTGAAAAAGCTTTATAGCCGGCTTAAAATAAACATTGAAAATTATCCTAAAGGAATTATTGTGGAATATCGTGATGGTTTTGGCATAGCTTTAAATTATTCCGATAAAGATTATGAAGTGAAGATTCCTGAGGGAAAGAAAATTTTAGTAGGCTCCCAAATTATATCACCCGCAGGTGTTTGTGTCTGGAAAGTTGATTAATTACAACAGTCAAGTCGAATGGTATTTAAATATAAACCATTTCAACGAAAATTGACAAAAAAGTAAAGGATATTAGTAATTAAGAGAATTACATATTTTTTTGTTATGTCAGAAATGGTATAAAATATAAGAGCTATCGTTTTTTATAATGATGGCATTAGTACGTGGTAAAAACACAAATAATTTATTTTTAGCAAATTAAGTTAGCTGGATTTTGGGATATGGTGTTTTTTAAAGTGAATTATAACAATAAAACTACTCCTTTTTCTCATGTAGAAAATCAACGTTGAGAGTAAAAGTAAAGAATTTATATCAATTATGAATTCACAATTTCGAGGAAAAATAAATTTAGCCACGTTAGAGCTTATAGCTATTTGAGATTCAGACTTAATCGCCCAACTAATAACCAGTTTGTTGCCTGATAAAGAGAATCTAAAACTTAGTAAACCGCACCAATTGAAATAATTATTCATTAAGGTGTTGTTTGATAGTGAAATAAGGGAAATTCGGTTAACAAAAATGGATTGGAGACTTGTTCACCTAAATTCTGGTTTCAAATGGTTTGTTTTGATATGGGTGGAAAATAAATACATTGAAATACAGTGTGTTGTTTTTTTGATTTTAAATGAAGTGTGAAAAGTGGAGCTGGCGGGAGTCGAACCCGCGTCCAAACGAGGAAGCAACAAGCTTTCTACATGCTTAGCCCCGACTTGGTTTTCGTGCAAACACCGGATCAGGGCCACCCATGTTTACCTTAGCTCCTTAATTTTCGCAGAAATTCCGGAGCCAAATTTCCACTAGCTTCGATTTTTTTGCACCGCCGATTCGGACCGCTTCAAAGCATTAGCATCCGGGCGATGTCTTGTCTTAGAACCTGGTTCCAAGATTAAGCGGATAACCTACTGAAATTCGGTTACGCAGCAAGAGCGTAATTGTTTTCGCCAATTAATGTTTTGATTATTATTTTAAAGGGTCAACAACCAAAACCCTGCATGCTTACCTGCCTCTTCTACCCGCTGTCAAAACCAGTCAGCCCCGGTAAAAGCCCGCCCGTTGGCGGGGGTACAAAGGTAAGAAAAATAATTTAACTTATTTGAGAGCAGATCATGATTCCGAAGTACGTAAATAGTTTTTTATTTAATTTATGGTTGAGAAGCCTGCATTTTTATATACATGGAACAAAGAGTAAAGAATAAGGATACCTTTACTTTCTTCTATTATGGTGTTCCTTTTAGTTTTAATATATCCTCGCCAAATTTTATAGTTTCTGCAATCACCTGTTTGTAGCAACCTGAAGTTAATTCACAGGCAATTACGTGTTCTCCTGCCTCGGGAAACGCTTCTTTTTCTTTTTTATCAGGCGAAGTGCCTAGTTGGTCAAACATTTTTAGCATGGCGTCTACTTTTACGGTGTGGTCTTGCTGTTCTTTATCTTTGTAATAGTATCCTAAGAAAACGGGAGCTGTTACATTCTCAAAAGTTTCCTTATTCATTGTTGCATCAACCAGTTGCTGAAGATAAACCAATGCTTCCACACGGTATTTGCAATTCCAGTACTGGCAATCTTTTGATTGAAAATCTTCATTTGTAATGCGGTATTTACCCCCGGTTGCTTTTCTCCCAATTTGCAAACCCCATGGTTTGGAAAGTAAAAATGCAGCTCCATTATTTATACGAATATTTGGTGAATACATGATTAAGGCATCTACATATTCAGGAAAATCAGATGCCAGTTTTAAAGATAAAGTTCCACCAGTAGAGGTACTCATAATAATGACTTTTTTTCCCAGACTACGTGCTATCATTAAGGCATTTTTTGCAGATTCCCATAACCGGTCGGGCGTCATATTTATTAGTGCCTCAGTTGTATCAATACCATGATCGGCCAGGCGTGGAAGGTAGGCATTGAATCCAAAATGTTTTGCAAATTCAACATTGGCCGGATATCCTTCATACCACGATGCAGAAAAACCGTGAAGGTATAAAAGGCAATAATCAGTTCGTTCGTGCACCGAGTCGTTGTACCAAACAATGCGCGATTCATTGTTCGTTTTTAATTTAAGTCCTTCATCATTTTGTTTTACATAATTTTCAATAGTACCAATGCTCGTTGAAATGGATGGTAAATTTTTATTTAAATCCGGCTTTGGTGGTCGTGGCCCTAATAAATAAATAACAACTAGTAGTAAAATCAGAATCAGAAGAAAACGTTTGATTTTTTTCATGAGCTAAAATTTGCGTTGAAAATACAATTTTAATCTCCGACACTCAAAATATAAAAGTGAAAATTAGGTTATGTGTTTTGTTAATTAAAACTCTTGATAATCAATTTTTAATTTTGTTCTGTTTGTTGATGTAATTAGTTAGTTGGCTCATTTTTTTTTCTTTAGAACTCGATGGTGAGCTGAATGGGTTTTTGAATTTCTTCTGAAAGAAAATTTGAAACAGTAAGTCCCAGCAAGCGAATTCCTTTGGGGAATTCTCTTTCTGTATTTAAAAGTTTTTGGCTTTCGCTGATAAGCTGTTCTTTTGATGAGAAATAGGTAGAAATCGTAAAACTGCGGGTATGTTGTTCAAAATCGCTGTACTTGTACTTCAACGTAAGTGTTTTTGCTTTTACGTGGGAGCGAATAATTCTTTCCCATAAAATAGCGGTAATTTTTAATATTTCCTGTTCCAATTCGGCCTGATTAAAAAGGTCGGAGGTGAAAGTTTGTTCGGCTCCAACTGACTTTCTCTCCCTTGATGGTTGTACGGGGCGGTGATCCGTGCCTCGGCAAATTTCGTAATAGTAATTGCCGGCTTTTCCAAATAATCGTATCAGTTCCAACCGATCGATTTGTTTTAAGTCCCGTCCGTGCCAAACACCTATTTTATTTAATTTTTCGGCTGTAACTTTTCCTATACCGAAGAACTTCCTTATTTCAAGTTCATCAATAAATTTTTGAGCCTCAGCAGGTGTAACTATAAATAATCCATTGGGTTTGTTAATATCAGATGCCACTTTTGCCAGAAATTTATTATACGATACACCAGCAGAGGCAGTAAGTTGTGTTTCTGTAAAAATTCGCTGCTTAATTTCTTTTGCAATAAGTGTAGCAGAAGGTTTTCCTTTTTTTATATAGGTAACATCGAGGTAGGCTTCATCGAGCGAGAGTGGTTCAACTAAATCGGTATATTCGAAAAAGATGTTTCTTATTTGATTGGATATTTCTTTGTAACGGGCAAAGCGTGGTTTTATGAAAATAAGGTCGGAGCATTTTCGTTTGGCAACTTTTGACGACATAGCCGATCGAACTCCATATTTTCTGGCTTCGTAACTGGCTGTTGCAACAACACCGCGTTCGCCGGACCCCCCAACTGCTATTGGTTTTCCTCTTAATGATGGATTGTCTCTTTGCTCTACCGATGCGTAAAAAGCATCCATGTCAATATGTATTATTTTACGAATATTATCTGTCAACTATTTCTTTTTTCAACCAAATGTAATTGAAAAATAGATACGGAAATATTGATAATGAGTATGATTGTTTATCGTTTAATTAATTGTCAAATTCTGTAATCCTGAGGAATCAGGTATTGAGACACAAGTATCATATTTGCAATTTTAAAAGTTTTAATCTTTCATTGGTTCAATTTTTATTACTCCGTATTCACTACTAATGTATAAATATTTTTCTTAATTGTCCTTCAATATTTAGCCAGCGAATTTTCCTAATAGATAATGTTTTAATGTGAAGAAACAGGCTTCATCTATTAAAAAAATAAAGCCTTTTCTTCACATCCTGTATCCTAATTTTTGATCGCTGGTGTGGGAAATGGAGGAGGTGTTATTTCCTTATTTTCTTGTTGATTTACCAATTTTAATGCTTCCTCAATAGCTCTTATTAATTGGGGATCTATTCCTTTGGAAAGAGATTTTGCATCCTGCCGGATTTCAATGTCTGGTGGAACTCCCGTATTTTCAGCTACCCATTTATTGTTTATCGGATCGAATACAGCATTGTCTGGTGCAGTTAGTGCACCACCATCAACCAATGCATAATGTACAGAAGATTTTACCAGGCCTCCCCATGTAGTTGTGCCAATAAGCGGCCCTACTTTGCGCTGCCTGAATATCCATGGGAAGAAATCTCCACCAGACCCTGACATTTCATTTATGAGAAGAACTTTTGGCCCCAGAATTCCTGCAGGTAGTTTCATTGGCTTTCCATTGGGTACCTCATTGGTTAAAGCAGCCCGAAGCTTTCTGGTCATGAGGTCAACCATATAATCATCAAGCAAACCTCCGCCATTAAACCTTTCATCAATTACGGCACCTTGCTTATCTTGCTGGGCAAAAAAGTAGCGGTTAAACGAAATAAAGCCAGAGCCTCCGGTGTTGGGAATCCAAACGTAGGCCAGCTTTCCGTTTGAGAGGCTGTCCACCAAACGCCTGTTGTCTTCAACCCATGCGCGCTGGCGTAAAGCCCCCTCACTTTTAATTGGTTTTACTGTTATTTTCCAGGCTCCCTCGAAATCCGGTTTATCATTAATATGTAATATGGTTTGAATACCAGCCGTTCCGTCTAATAATAGGAACGGATTGTCTTTTGCTGTTAATTCTTTCCCGTTAATCCCAACGATGTAATTTCCCTGGGCAACTTTTAATCCGGGTTCTTCCAGTGGGCTTGAGAGTTGAGGGTTCCAGCTTTCAGTTGTGTAAATCCGTTTAATTTTCCATCTCTCTTTATGCTGGATTAAATCCGCTCCCAGCAGCCCAACATTGTCTGTTTCTGTTTTAGGATAATCTCCACCAAAAACAAAACTATGTCCTACTGACATTTCTCCGTTGACCTGATCAAGTATATAGGTAAGATCGGCACGATGTTTTATGTATGGGACTAATGGTTCGTACCTTTTATAAACTTTGTTCCAATCGCGTCCGTGCATATTCGGATCATAGAAATAATCACGTTCGTAACGCCATGCTTCTTTATACATTTGCTTCCACTCTTTTGAGCGGTCCAGCTTCATTTTAAGGCTAATATTTAATGTCTCCCCGTCTTTCTCAGAGGAGTTGGATGTATCCATAATTTTCCATGAACTGCCTACTTTTGCTAACATTTTTTTTCCGTCAGCCGAAATTGACAGTTGACTAGCACCTTCAACATATGGCTTTGCTTCCCGTTCTTTTAATGTAAATTTTTGAATGGTTAACCCGGGAGAGTTTGGGATATCTTCACCCACAAAAAGAGAACCTTCCGGCCCGGACAAGGCTATCCGGTAAGAACGTTCCGGCATAGGAAGGGCAATTGTGCGGCGTTCGATTCTGTCGAAATTAATAATCAGAGAATCTTTTTTTTCTTTGTCTGAATTTTCTTTCTTATCATCGTCTTTTTGTTTGTCTGCTTTGTTTTTTTCCTTCTCTTTTGTCTTCTCTTCCTTAGCTCCATCTTTCTCATTTTTCTCTTCGTCGCTACGCAACTTAAAAGGCGAATCTTCTTTTTCTTTCAGATTCACAACATAAACGCTATAATCGGGTGAGGTCGTCATTGAGCTGGTGTTAGCCCACCCTGAGCGCAGTGCTAAATCAGTACTTGCAAGAAAATAAAAGTGCTCCATGTCTCTGTCCCAAGCTGGTGAAAACGCGTCGGCAAATGCATTGGTTAACGGGTGTGTTGAATTATCTTTTTTTGACCAAAGTATAATTCTTCTGAAGTTATTAGCTCCGGTTTTGGCATAAGCAAGCCATTTGGAGTCGGGAGACCATGTTAACCCCATTTCACCTCTTTCAAGATTATTACCTCCTGTGTCTATGGTTTGAATGGTTTTCTTTTCAATATCTACCACCCGGATACGCACATCATCATCGGTAAACGCAATTAAATTTCCATCAGGCGACCATGTCGGTTCCCAAGCCAGTTTAGATTCTTCAATAGAAATTTTTTGAGGTGTTGTTAGTCCATCCTGCGCTCCGAGCATCAGGGAATAACCTTCTCCTCCTGCATCAGAAAAACAGGCGATTTTATCACCTTGGGGTGACCAGATTGGAGCACGATCAGCGGCATCTGATGAATTTGTAATGTTTCTAACATCGCCATGTTCGGCTGGAACTGTGAAAATTTTTCCACGTGCTTGCATAATTGCCCTTTTTCCTATAGCTGAAAGCGAAACTGCCTGTGCAGAACTACTTACATCTTCCCATTGAACATCGGCCCAGGGAAAATCACCAGTAACTGTAATATCCAGTTGGGTTATTTGGCCAGTCGGAAGATCATACAGATTTAGATAACCATCTCGTTCAAAAACTAATTGATTATCATACCCGGCTAGCCATTTTACATCAGAACCGGTAAACTTAGTTAGTTGCTTTAATTCCTTTGTTTTGGGAGTATATGACCAGATATTTGCCGTCCAGTCACGATCTGAAACAAAATAAATTTTTTCTCCTAACCAAACAGGATGAATATCTGTTGTGTTTTTACATGGAAGCAGTTCTTCTGACCAATTGTTTGAATTTAAAATAATTAATGGGGTATTTTGTCCTCCGCGGTAATCGCGCCATTCTTTGTCCCAGCGAGATACTCTATCAATAACTATTTCTTTTCCAGTTGGCGAGAATGAACCGTCATAAGCCCATTGTTGGGCAAGTAGTTTGGCCGGGCCACCATTCTTCGAAACTGTCTATAGTCGCCCGTAACTGGTAGGGGCAGTCTCTCTCGACGAAGAATATAAAACGTTCTCTCCATCAGGAGTCCAGCCACAAACCTTTGCAGAGCTGGGATACCAGGTTAGTCGGGTAGGGGAGCCGCCTTCTACTGGAACAGTATAAACTGCTGTAGTACCAGAACGATTTGATGAGAAAGCGATAGTGCTTCCGTCGGGAGAAAAGTAAGGCTCGCTTTCTATTGCTCCGGTGTTTGTTAAACGTTTGGTTTGTTTGGTTGCCAGTTTAGTTACCCAAATGTCACTTCCGTAAGTAAATGCAATGTGGGTTTTACTTAGTGTTGGTTGTCGTAGTAATCTTGTTCCCTCTGCGTGGGAAGCAACTGTTACAATAAAAAAGATAAGTAAGTATAAAAGATTTTTTTTTATTGATATTTAGTTAATTACGTTTGTCTTTTGTAAAAACACGGATTGTTCTGATTTGTTAAATTGAAATAACGATTCTTTATTGTTTGTTTTATGGGCAAAATCTTTCCGTATTTCTCGTGTGTATGATTTTGTTTTCTTTTGTTTGTTAATTAATAAGACACGTTTTTGTTTTAAAAGTTACATATTCATTTAGAAAAGAGAAAATGAACTAAAGCTAGAAAATGAAGTAACGATAAACAGAGTTCAAAAAATGTTGATAGATTCAAATCTCAACATCAATGAAATATATTCCAGTTGAGGTTACAATAACTTTTCTTATTTCAACCGCCAGTTTAAACAGAAAAATGCAGTAAGCCCCTGTGATTTCAGAAATACATATTTTAAAATTGGTACTTATCAATTATTCTTTTTAGTAAGAGCGGTTATAACAGATCTGATATTTGCACACCAAAGAACCATCCGGTCCAGAAGCTGTTTTTCCCATTTTGCACAGAGTTGTCGATGCGGTTACTACTTTCTGAAAAAGAAAGCTCTCCAATTTCAATTTCATCTGTTTTTTCAGGAATAAAATAATTGCCTGAAATGCCGCCCATCAGTTTTATATGATTTAAGACTTCATAATTTAAAGAGAGCCGTAAGCTTTGTTTGGTTCCCTGAAAATCAAATTTCCGGTAGTTATTTATTGATGTACTGATGATATCAGTGCTAATATTGAATTTGCTTTTTATAGGGAAATTTCTTCCAAAACCATAACCAAAACCAATCTTTTCGTTGCCTGCAACCACATTTATGATGGAATAAAACTTAGGGTTTCCGGTTTTTAAATTGACTTCCACCGGAAAAGTCTCAGAGTGCAGTAAATCAATGGAATAGTTGCCATGTTTTACAATATTTATCAGTCCCACCTGAAAGCCGGAATGAATAGTGTCTGCAACATTTATAAGACCGAATTGAAGGCCATGAAGTGTTTTTGTTTTATTCATTAAAGCAGCTATTTGTACTCCTTTCAGGTCTGCTTTATTTTGGTTTATTGTGCCGGAAATTTGCAGTCCGTTTGTAGAAACACTCTCATTATATGCGCCTGCCAGCTGCAATCCTCTTACTTTGTCTTCTGATATATTGGCCAGTCCTGCTATTTGCGCGCCCGAAACTTCATCATAATTCATGTTCAGCACACCACTGATTTGTGCCCCAACCAATTTTTCTTTAGAAATATTCAAAACGCCTCCGGTTTGAGTACCATTTATGTTTTTGTAAGCCATATTAAATACGCCGCTAATTTGGCCACCTCTTATGTTTCCCTGAAGTGTATTGTAAACACCACTTACCTGAAAACCGGAAACATTATTAAAATCGTTTGTATAAACTCCCGAGAATTGCACTCCATGTACATTTCCCAAAACAATATTGGCAATACCTGCTGCCTGCACTCCCCTTACTTCTTTTTGAATAATATTGGCTATTCCACCAAATTCGGCTCCTTTTAGCCCTTTGGAATAGCCTGCCAGCATATTTAACGAAACATTGTTTACACGCAACCCTTTTACAAAAGAGTTGGTTCCTACTTTGGGCAAAAAAGAAAGCTGTACCGGCATTATTTTCTCAGTATTTAGATGAGAAGCATAAATGGCTTCTGACGGAACAAATTTTTGTACCAGCGATAAGCTTTCAAATTTCTTTTCTTTTAATCTGAATTCAGCTGTCTCTGCGCCTTTGGAAATCATGGCAAAAGGCGTTTCTCTTTTGTAGAGGCTAAGCTGAATGTTTTGCGAACCGGAGCTAACATAAATAACTGTATCATTATAAAACGGGCGGCTAACAAAAAGGCCAATATTTTCGTTGCTGGTGCTAAAATCAAATGAAAAAGAACCGTCTCCCTGACTAATAACCAGTTGCTCATTCTCAGGATCGTAAACAATTACAGAGTCTAATGGAATATCTGCGTTATCAGCAATTCGCCCGGAAATTTGAAAGTTACTTTGCGTGCTGCTTTTCGAAATTACACTTATAATAATGTGGTTTTCTACCTGCCGGAAAGTAGCCTGGTTTTGAAACACCTGCTTTAAAGCATCTCCAATTTTTATATTTTGGGCAGAAAGCGACACCGTCCTGTTTTCGTTAATGCCGTCAGGGTTATAAGCAAAAAAGAAATCGCCCTGTTGCTCAATCTCTTTTAATATTTCGGCAATACTAACATTCTGAACATTCAGGTTGATTCGAATATTCAGTAAATTTTGCGTTTTCCCAGCCAGGCTGAAAAACAAAAAGCTAATAAAAAATGTCAGTAAATATTTAATCTTCACTTTCTAAAGTAATGTAATATTCATTGTTTAACTTTTTAATTTTCAGTCCGTAAGTTTGGGTAATTACATTTAGTATTTCATTAACAGAGTCGTTGTTAAACCGCGAGGTAAAAAGCGAATTTGCGTTTACCTTTGCATCAATATTTATTTTTACAGAATAGCATAGTTCCAGGTTTGCAAACACATCTTTTAGCGGCATATTGTTGAAAATTAGTGTTCTGTTAATGCTGAAGAACTCTGCTGGTTTTTGAGTTATTCCGCTAATCTGTTTTTCCGACGCAGGAATAAAGCCACTTTCTCCCTTTTGAAGAATGAGTGAGTTCGTATTTTCTTTTGATAGTTTTACAATCCCCGATAATACGTCAACATAAACACCATCGTTTTTAATCACGTTTACATTAAATTGTGTCCCCAACACTTCCACTTTTCCATAAATGGTTTCAACAATAAATTTTTGCGTTGTATCTCGTTTAACATGGAAAAAGGCTTTTCCTTTCAGGCTGGCAATTCTTGAATGGCTTTTTGTGTTGAAAAAATAGTCGAGCCGCGATTGACTGGAAAGGAGAACTTCTGTTCCATCCGGCAAAATTTCTTTTTGCGAGTTGTTTTTAGTTGTGAAGGTTGTTGCATCGTATTTTTTTGGGGCGAAGATGAAAAAAGCTATAATAAGAATGGCGGCAATTGCACCAACGTACGGAAGTATAATTTTATAAGTAGGAGTATGTATTTGTTTCTCTATTTTTCTCCATGCTGTGTTTGGATTTGCACGCTTTGTTTCATCAGTGGTACTATTTTGCCAAATTGTTGCAAAGCTTTCAAAATAAGCCTGATTTTCTTCCGAGTTTTCAAGCCATTCGGCAACAGCTTCCTGCTCGGCAAATGTTGCTTCGCCCAAAAGGAATTTGGTTAATAAAGTATCGTCGATATGTTTTGTCGTTTTATTCACACTTTTGCCATTTCTTTATTCGCTCATTATTTTATGTATCCTGAAAAACAAGGAGAATAAAACCAGCGGAAATTCACCCGATAAATCTTTACGTAAACTAGCCAATGCTTTTCCCATCTGGTTTTCAACGGTTTTTATCGAAATGTCCAGTTTTTCTGCAATTTCTTTATATTTTAATTCATCCATCCTGCTCATAAGAAAAATCTTTCGGCGCTCAGTTGGTAAATTATTAATGGCCGATTGAATTTTTGCATTTAATTCTTTCCCAATCAGTTGCTCCTCCTGACTCTGCTCTGTATAATTGCTTTCGTCATTATTTACTTTTTCATATTGTCTTTTTACCTTTTGATGCTTTATAAAATTCAGTGCTGTATTCCTTGCTGCACTATACAAATATGACTTAACAGAGGTGTCTATATTGATTTTTTGTTTGTCTGTCCAGAGTTTGGAAAATACTTCCTGAACAATATCTTCACATAAATTGTAATCTGCTACAAAACCATAGGTATATGCACACAAAACGGAATAATGTTGTTTAAACAAAATTTCAAAACCGGATTTTGTGCGCCATTTGGTATCGGTAGCTCTCATTCAGGAAAATTGTAGCTGCAAAATAAATAATTCTACTCTTAAACGTTTATGAAAAAATAGAAATATCGGTTGCAGCTACTAAAATTTTGTTACTCTTAAAGTTTAATGACCAATCCTGCGTTTGCTCCAATCCAGAGTGAAGTTATATGGTTGTCGCTTTTGGCTTCAATAATAGAATAAGGCACACGAACGGCATCGTTCTTTTTGGTTTTGTTTCTATCCTCTATAAAACAATTAAATGTAGGGCCAAATTTCAATGCTAAACGGTCTGTTATTTCATATTGATAGCTTAAATTGACTTGGCTCAGAACATCATCAATGTACTTGAAATTTTCATCAAAGAACTGAGTACTTAGTACTTCTAGATTAATTTTATTTTTTGCTCCAATATTGAAAAACGTTCCCAGTCCACCACCAGCACTAAAAAAATGTGTACTGTTCCGAAAACCAACTCCAAACTGAAAAACGGTATATAATTTTTCAACACCCATTTTGTACGAAAGAGTGGTGAATAGCTTTTCGTCGGTTGAAAGTTCCAATGCATAGTACCCGTTTTTGTAAATATTTAGAACACCCAAGGGCAGAATGGAATCCCCGTTATTTTCTCCTACATTAACCACACCGAGTTGGAAGCCTTTTCCTTTTTTTGTGAAATTCACCACACCTATTTGTGCTCCGTTTAGGTGCTCTGAAGCAATGTTTATAGTCGATAGTTGTAATCCCTTCATTGTTTTTGACTGGTTTATTACTCCCGAAATAATTGCTCCGTTTGCATCCTCTTTGGCAATGTTTGCTACTCCCGAAAGACTCATGCCTTGCATTGCCTGACTGCTGTTTATTACGCCTGAAATAATTGCTCCGGAACTGTTTTGTGTAGCAAGATTAAAAACACCTGCCAATTGAAAACCATTCACGCTGCCTTTGGCGATGTTTCCGACACCGCCAATTTCTGTTCCGTTAACTCCTCCGTTAATTCCGTAAATGGTGTTAAAGGAAAACTTGTAGCTGTAATCAATTGAATTATGCCCGGAAGAACCAATGGGGTAGAAAAATGTAAACTGGGCTTTTCTTTCGTTTTGAGCCTGCGTATTATTTGCTGTAAAAAGGGCCAAAAACATTGTTGCTAATAAAAAATAAATTCTTTTCATTTCTAGTTTTTTTAATTGTTCACTATAAAATTGTTTTTACGATGCGTGGACAACTTCGCTAGAAAATACCCCTATCAGAAAAGTATTTTTTTTAAGAAGGAAATTTATATTTTATTTATTGTTTTGTTTTTTCAGTGTTTTAGCGTTGGTTATTTAATGATGAATGGCAATGGAGACATGACTTTTTCCGAAGCATTATTCTAAGGAGGCATCCTGGAGAACGGTGAAAAGCGATAGTTTTTGCATTTTCAATTTTAAACTACATTTTTCACAATTTTAATATCAATATAATTCTTTTAAGATTCATTCAATATGTCATTTGTATTTCCCTGTAAGAGATTTCGTTTTATATTGAATGTTCAAAGATTGAAAGACAATTTTATCCCTTCTACAGCCATGCCTGTTCCCATTATTGCAAGTATTAATCCCATAATTTTGCCTATTACAGTAATTAAATTTTCTCCCAGCTTATCAACAATGCGTTCACTTACCGAAAAGGCTACATAAGTGAGGTAAATCATTAAAGCAAAAATGGCAATTACAATAATAATGTGCATAAAGTTGGCATCCGTAACATTATTCATAGCAGTAACAATGGTACCTGGACCGGCAAGAATTGGAATTGCCAGTGGCGAAACTGCAACTCCATCATCTACTTCAACATTTTGTTGATGGTGTATTTTGGATTTTTTTGATTGCAACATTTCAAACCCAACATAAAACAGTAAAATACCGCCGGTTATTTTAAATGCAGGAATCGTAATTCCAAACAAATCAAAAATATATTTTCCAATAATAACAAATGCTGCTACAATTATAAAAGCTGTAATACAAGCTGTTTTTGCAATTTTTTTTCTGGATGCATTGCTTTGCCCATCTACTAACCCCAAAAAAATGGGGGTATTGGCTATGGGGTTCATAATGGCAAAAAAACCTGTAAAAACCGATAATGAAAATGTAAAAATCGAATTGTCCATAATAGTGTTATTATCTATTTATTTGGTTAAAATACTGCAACCCTATATCAATAGAACCAAGCGAGAAGAATCTCGTTAAAAACTTATTGCTCGAAGCTTTAGTTATTTTGTATCTATGGTTCTTACTCACTTTAATCAATAATAATATCGTATTGCCTAAGCAACCCTTCCAGGTTTTGTGACGAAAATATTGCTTTTTTTATCCGATTATTTGCCGGGTGAATAAAAAAGTTGGAAGCGGTTCGTAAATCTGCTTTTTCCAGATTAGTGTTTTCAAAGATAGCACCAGCTAAATCACTCTCTGCAAAAATAGCCTTTGTAAGATTTGCTTCCACAAATTCCGCATCCTGAAGAGTACAATTTTCAAAGACTGTTTCTTTTAAATTCACTCTGAAAAAGGAAGAAAAATTCAATATGCATTTTTCAAATTTAACAGCGAATAGAAAGGTATTGCAATTATCGAAACGTAAACCCAGCATTTTGCAATTACTAAAATGGATTTCCTGTAATGATGTATTGTTCAGATTCGCCATGCTGATATCGCAATTTTCCAGCAGGCATTCAGAAAACATTAAATTGGATAAATCGCACCCCGAAAAATTACATTGTTTGAATGTACAACGTTCAAATTCTTTTCCTTCTATTCCGGTTTCGGAAAAATCGAGGTTGTTAAACGATTGGTTTTCAAAGAAGCCAGTACTCATATTCTCTCTTTTCTTTGCAAGGTATAAATATTTTAAAACCGTTAAAATTGATTTATTTATGCTTATCTGCAATTTCTTTTCGCGTTAATGATTTTGTTTGTGTTTTAAAGAGATTTCCTTCGAATAAACTCAAACGGACTTTTTACACGTCCAAAATATTTTGTAAGAATCATTTCTGCTGCCCTGCGCCCAATCGCGTCATGATCGGTAGAAATGGTTGTAATTCCATCTTCCAGAATTTCTTTTACCGGATTATCGTTATATGCTACAACGCCAACGTCTTTTCCTAATTTCCAGTTCTTATTTTTTATTATTTTGATAAATCGGTATAAATCATCGTCCGAAATAAGAACAAAAGCTTCCTCCTTTCTTACAACTTCTTCGCACAATTGATCAATAACCGAAAAAGCCAGCTCGTTTATCTGGCAGAAAATTTGGAACCCGCGAACAATATATTTGGGGTAATATTGATTCTGCGGATATACTAAATGAATTTTCTTGTACTTTTTTATAAACTGAATTCCGCTTTCCAGGGCATTTTGTATATCTTTTTCATATTCCTGGTAAACAATAGGGTAGTTGCTTAAAGCCTGTAGGTTCCTGTCAATTAATAATACTTTCTCCCGGGGTATTTTTTTTATAGCATCTATAACCTCTTCACTTTCACTTTTAAAATGAGGAAGTATTACATAATAATCATAATTGCTAATATGGTTGTCTATAATTTCTTCAAATTGTGCAAGATCATAATTATAAATAAAAACATCAACCGTTGCTTTGTTGCCAAGTGTTTCAGCAAAAGAATAGTAAAGGTTACGTTTGTAGTTGCTTAACTTGTTGAGAATGAGTGCAACTTTTAATTTCTTATATACATTTGTTTGATTTACATAATAACCTTTTCCACGCACAGCTGATAAAATTCCTTTTTTCTTTAAAAAAACATAGGCCTTCTCCACTGTATCTCGCGAGAGAAGCAACTCTTCACTTGTTTCATTAATAGAGGGCACGCGTTGGCCTTGTTTAAAAATTCCTGATTCAATATCAGAAATAATAAGGTCAACTACCTGTTTGTATTTTGGAATTTCCGATTGATGGTTTATGCGTAAGTTTTGATTCATTTCTTCTGAATATGCAACAAAAATATAAAGTGTTTCTTACATATCCACCATACTGTAACTAATTTATTGACACTCTTTATTGCTGAACTTTTATGTGTATTTTATGTTCATTTATTAAATGCTAAACGTTTCGTTATGAAAAAATTATTGCCTGTATTATTGATTGTTTTTCTCATAGCATCTTGTAAGCAAGAGCATCATGAGAATGGTTCTGGAATTATTCCCGACTCAGATAATGGAGGACTTGCACTTCCTGATGGATTTTCGGCGCTGGTTGTTGGTGAAGTGGGGCATGGACGGCATATTGATGTAAATAGCAATGGAGATATTTATGTTTCATTAAGCCAGCAGAAGGAAAATAAAGGGATAGCCTGTTTACGCGATACAACTGGTGATGGGAAAGCTGATATTATAACTTATACAGGAGAGCATATTGGAACCGGTATTAAACTTCATAAAGGATATCTCTATTTTGGTGCAGATACTGCCATTGTTCGGTATCCGTTAACTGAAGGCGAGTTGGTTCCTGCAAGTAACTGGCAACTTATTGCCCGTGGCTTTCCCAATGAACATCAACACGAAGCAAAGCCCATGGAGTTTGATGGGGACGGAAATATGTATGTAAATGTTGGGGCTCCATCTAATGCATGTATGGAGCAAATGCGTACCAAAGGCTCTCCGGGAATGGATCCATGTCCGTTACTGGAGTATTCTGGTGGAACATGGAAATTTAAAGACGATGTACAAAATCAGGATCAAATAGCGGATGGGGCATTGTATGTTACCGGAATAAGAAATGGGATGGCTAATTGCTGGAATACAGCGGTTAATGAGTTATATATAGTGCAACATGGAAGAGATCAGCTAAGCCAGTTTTTTCCGGAAATGTATACCTCTGAGGAGAGTGCCGAGTTGCCGGCTGAAGAATTTTTTCTGGCTACGGAAGGTTCTGATTTTGGCTGGCCTTATTGTTATTTCGATCAGCTTCAGCAGAAAAAAGTGTTGGCTCCCGAGTATGGCGGAGATAAAGAGATTCAGGAACGCTGCGAAAATAAATCAGATCCGATAATGGCTTTTCCGGGACATATGGCACCCAATGATCTTCTTTTTTATACCGGCAATATGTTTCCTGAACGATATAAGAACGGAGCTTTTATTGCTTTCCATGGTTCCTGGAACCGGGCACCTGAGCCTCAAAAAGGATATTTCGTTGTATTCGTTCCTTTTGATGGGAAATATCCATCAGGCGATTGGGAAGTTTTTGCTGATGGTTTTGCCGGAACTGAAAATATTCAGAGTACAAGCGATGCCAAATATCGTCCCTGTGGAATAGCCCAGGGGCCTGATGGTTCGCTATACGTAGTAGACAGCAATAAAGGCCGGATATGGCGAATTATCTATTCATAATAAAAATGAGATAAAATAAATGCATAAAGATGGTGGTTATATTATAACAGTTCATTTTTATGTACAATAAATCACATATTCTATAAATATTAAAAGATGAGAATTAGGTTGCTATTGTTTGTTTTGCCAATGGCCCTCCTTTTTGCGTGTGGAGGTAATAATAAAAAGCAAGTCAGTGAAGGAAAATCGGTGATATTAAAGCCCGATAATGCTCCCAAAAGTGAAGTAAGCCATCCGGGGAAGAAAGTGTATGATTCGGTTTGTTTGGCTTGCCATATGGCCGATGGATCAGGAGTTCCCGGAATGCACCCGCCAATTACTGAATCGGATTTTGTAAATGGCGATCCGGCAAAACTTATTGGTATTGTTTTATATGGAATGAAAGGAAAAATAGAAGTAAAAGGAGAAGTATACAACAGCATTATGCCACCGCAAGCATTTTTAACAAACGAGCAGGTTGCAGACGTGTTAACGTATGTCCGAAGCAATTTTGGAAATACCTCTGGGCCAATTACACCTGATGATGTACAAAAAATAAGGGACGCTAACTAATGAATCTAGAAAGAATTGATTACTGAGCTGTTAAACTCAATAAATTGATGAAATGAACTTTTGCTGTACATAATGGTTGGTATAAGCGCACTTGTTTAGACAAGTATTTTTAAATTAATGATGTACTTTTTCTATTCTAAAAATAGAAAATGAATAAAATTAGAATTATGAGGATAATTTTTACAATGATTTTTTTAGCCTGTATTTCTTTTTATGTTTCGGCTGAAAATACCATTAAAGAAAAGGACGTGGAGAAGATAACCAATCTGCTCGACAAGCAGGTAAAAGCCTGGAATAAGGGAAACCTGGAGAAATTTATGGATACCTATAAGAATTCAGAAGATTTGGTAATGGTTGGCTCGGGTGGCGTAACTTATGGATGGCAATCAATTCTTGAGAATTATAAACGAAACTATCCGGATAAAAAAGCTATGGGTGAGCTTCGTTTCGAAATTGTGGATATCCGTAGTATCGATAGCAATAACGCGTATGCAATAGGACGTTTTTTCCTGACTCGGAAAGCGGGCGATATTAACGGGATTTTTACCTTGGTTTTGGAAAAATCATGGGGCCAATGGCAGATTATCAGCGATCATTCCAGTGCCAGTAATTAAGCAGTGAAATTACAAAGCACGGTGCTTGTTGGTAAAGTGTATTCGAATTGGAGCTTAAAATATGCAGTTTCAATTCGAATGCAAAGCTTCCAATTACAGAATTCAAGTTTTTTGGTTTGATATTGTACCGTTGCTTTCTGCATCTTTTTCTCTTAATAATCATAAACTATACATAAATCATCTTTCGTGTCATCCCGCCGTCGATGATGAAATTTTGCGCGGTTATAAAACTGTTCGCAGGATTTAATAAGAACAAAATCATATTTGAAATGTCTTTTGCCGTTCCAACGCGCCCGGCAGGGTGTTGTGCTTTATCTTCTTCGGTTTGCTGATATGTTTTGACTGCCGATGTTTTACGAATTCCGGAAACATCTATCCAGCCCGGGCTGATTGAATTAACGCTGATATCAGGCCCCAAACTCATTGCCAGTGAATGTGTCAGTGAATAAATACCTCCCTTGCTGGCAGAATAAGCTTCTGTGTTTGGTTCTGACTGAAAAGCACGTGTTGAACACATGTTTATAATACTTCCTTTGGCATTTTTAAGATAGGGTGTAGCATATTTGGTACATAGAAAAGTCCCGGAAAGATTTACTGATAGTACACGGTTCCAGTCTTCAAATGAAAGCTCAGTTATTGATTTGTTGGCATGAATAGCGGCGTTATTTATTAAGCCTGAAATATTTCCAAATCTTTTTGCTGAATCTAAGACTGATTGACAGACACATTTTTCATTTGCAACATCGGTTGAAAAAAAAGCAATATTCTCAGCATTTGTTTCTGTTTTAAACTCTTCAATAGCCTCCTTGTCAATCTCAAAAACGGAAACCGAATAACCATTTTCCAGTAAATCCTGCGAAATAATCTTTCCAATTCCCTGTGCTCCGCCAGTTACTATAATGTTCTTATTCATTTTCTTCTTGTTTTTTGAAAACAACTTTTACTATTGATTCTGATTCAACAGGTACTCCATTAATGGTTTTTGCCTTCCATTTGGGCCCTTCAAAAATAAGTTGCTTTGTTTTTTCAAACAGTATTGAATCAGCATCATTCAGATTTTTAATTTTTACTATTTCTCCGTTTGGATTTATGTAAAGCTTCACTCTCACCACTTCTCGTTTTAACGCAAAATCTTCCGGTAAAATGGCACTGTTCTTTAAGTAATCTTTATAATTACTCATCCCAGCCTCCGGATGCGCATTTTGAATACTTTCTCCTTCCTGTTGCTGCGAACTAACGCCATAGCCAATTGTCACAACTTCATCCATGGCAAACTGCGAAGGTTTCAGTCCCACAGTAATGATAGAGTCTCCTGTGGTAGAGAACTCTGTTTTTTCCATTCCAACAAAACTGGCCACAAATTCGCTATCATTTTCGGTTGCTTTACGTAGAGTGAAGTTTCCATTGCGATCTGAAACTGTCCCGTTTGATGTTCCTTTTTCAACAATAGTAACACCAGGTAGAGGAAGACTGTCACTTAAAGAAATTATTCTTCCGCGTATGCTGTTTTTATTCCTTGCTGCCGTAAATTTAATTTTCTTAATTTGGGGTGTATTAAGTCCTTTGGAGTCAATAACATTGCTTTGTTTGCTTGCAATTTTAGGAGTTGTTTCTTTACTGCTTTTTGCTTCAGAAATTCGTGTCGTTGTTTGAGTATTTTCCTTGTCTGGTAATATTTTATATTTTGTAGTCCTTGCCGATTTTTGTTTGGCAGTTTTACTATTGTTATCCTCAAATTCGACAGAGAATTCATCTTCTGTGGGTGTCAATTCTTGTTTTGCATCCGAAGACTGGATTTTATCTTTCTCTAGAATCTCCGGTGGCACTTCTTCCTGACCAAGTTGTTGTTGTGTTGGAACTGTTTCTTGCTGTTTGTTTTCAGGAATAATTTTTTCTTGTTGTTCTTTTGGGCTTTTTATTTCTGCTATTTCTGGAACCGGAGAATCATTTTTTAACTGAAACCAGATAATTCCCATGGAAATAAGCAAAACGATGGTTGCTGCCACAGCCCAAATTGGAGTGTCCCTTTTCTTCTTTTTTGCTATTTCTCCGGAAAGTTTGTTTAAATCTTGTTGGATTTCACCTGCTGAAAATTGTTGCATTCCTTCCAATGCTTCTGCTTCAAAAGCATTTTTTTGCATTTCGCGCTCAAACGCATTTCTCTCAGCATCGGTCATTTGGTTTCGCAAATACCGTTGAAAATTTTCTCCGCTTGTATGTTTTTTAGTTTTAGACATTCTTACTTTCCATGCAAATTTTTAGGTTGCGTTTTCCATTCTGAATAAAACTCTTTACTTTCTTTTCTTCTAATTGTAACATTGCACCGATTTCCCGATAGCTTTTATTTTCAAAATAAAACAGGTGAATACAGCTTTTCTGTTTGTCTTTTAATCGTTCAATGCAATTGGTTAATTTTTGTTCGTTTATTTCATTTAGTTCTCTGTCAATAGGATGCAGCTCTACCTCTTTTTCCATAAAAACAGTCATTTCGCCGTCATTGGTTATTGAAACTGTTTTGCTTGATTTTTCTTTCCGCAGTTCCATTAAACAGTAATTTTTGGCAACTACATATAACCAGCTTTTAAAATTACGAATTTCGTGTTTGTTTATTTCAATAAGCAATTTTTCGAATATTTGAATAACGGCATCCTGTGATTGTTCCCGTTCTTTAAAATATTTCAGGCAGAGTCCGTAAACCAGGTGCATGTATCTTTTATATAACTCGCCCAGGATGTCCATATCCTTTTTTTGTAGATAATCCGCCAGTAGTTCTTCGTCGGATTGTTTTTTATTCTTATGGCGAAGCGGGTAGAATTGCATGCTTTTTATTTCAGCCTAAAGGTATGTTTATTTTCCTTTACGCCAGCGTCGTATCGGTTTGGGGCGAAATACACCGTGACTTACCGATTTTACTTCTTCTATGGAATAAAATGCTTTTGGATTGGTTGTTTTTACAATTTCTTGTACTTTTTGAATTTCATTTCGTTTTATGATGCTGTATATAATGCTTACTTTCTCATTACTGCCCTGTGCTTCATGATAGGTAATTCCGTATCCGGCCGCTTTCATATTTTCAATAAGGGTTCCTGCTTTTTTTCGTGTAATGATCTGAATTTTTATAATTCCTACAGCAAGCTTTTCTTCAATAATAAGCCCGATGTAATTACCGGTGGCAAACCCGCCTGCATAAGCAAAATAACATAACCAGTTATCCAGATTCTCGAAAATTTTTGAAATGGCCAGTAACCAGATAAAAATTTCAAAAAATCCTAACAAGGGAGCCACTGTTTTTTGCCCTTTGGAAACCATAACAATACGAATGGTGCCAATCGTTACATCCATTATTCTCGATAAGAATATAAGAGCAGGTAAAACAAGAAAGGTAAAAAGTGAACTATTGTAAAAAGCATCTAAAATCATCATATTTTTTAGAGTAAATGTATGAAAAGGAAAACGAAAGCAAAAAAAGTTACCGTCAATAAATAGGTATTCTAAGTTAGCAAAACATATTATAAAACAGAATTGCCTGGGAGATATACAGAAAGAGTGAAGTCCTTCTTGTATAAAAAGCACTATTTAAAATCGTTGTTCCTGTAATGTTTCTATGATTCATTATCTTCGAAAAAATTTTACGTATGGAACGGTTTCTATCCCAATGTGCGGAATATATTTATAATAATCATAAAGAGGAATTAAGGCAAACGTGCCTGGTTTTTCCGAACAGACGCTCCGGGGTATTTTTTCGTGCATATTTGCAGAAGTTTATCGATAATGCAGTTATTGGGCCGCGTATTACCACTGTTGGTGAACTTATCTCCGGATTTTCAGAACTTTTTCAGGGAGAAAAATTACAGCTAATATCTATTCTTTACGATGTTTTTAAGAAACACACACAAACCAAAGAAACGTTTGATGAATTCTACTTTTGGGGAGAAATTTTGCTGGCCGATTTTAATGACGTAGACCGATATTTGATTCATGCAGAAGATTTGTTCCGCAACATTGCCGATATTAAAGAAATTGATTCTTTGTTTGATTATCTTACCCCGGAACAAAAGCAGGTGCTGGAGCAATTCTGGGGAAGCGTTGCAGTTGTTGATAAAAAAGAATACCAAAAACGTTACATACAAATATGGGATAAACTTTTTCCGGTTTATGCAGAGTTTAAGCATCGACTAGCAACTCAGAATTTGGGTTTTGGTGGGATGATCGACAGGGCGGTTATTGAGAAAATGAAGAAGGATGGTCTGCCGCTTTCATTTGATAAATATTATATTGTTGGTTTAAACGCACTAAATGAGTGCGAGAAAACTTTCTTTTCACACCTCCAGCAAAAAAATAAGGCGGCTTTTTTGTGGGATTACGACCGATATTATCTGAAAGATGATAAGAATGAAGCCGGTTGGTTTATGCGCGAAAACTTAAAACGTTTTCCGCCTCCTGAGGATTTTGAATTAAATGTTGACTTATTTCAGAAAAAGCCCAATGTAAAATTAGTCGCAGTTTCGTCTTCTTATGGACAAGCACAGGAGATTCCTATGTTTTTTAATGAGACAAAAAACGAGCGTAGACAGGAATTTGATAATACTGCCATTGTTTTAGCCGACGAATCATTATTGTTCCCGGCCCTGGGAGCTATTCCTGAAAATGAAGGAACGGTAAATGTTACAATGGGATATCCGGTGAAAAATTCAGTCGTTTACGGTTTTTTATTGTTGCTGGTTAATTTGCTGAAAAATCGCAGAACAGATAGCAATGGCAATCCTGTGGTTTATCATCGCTTTGTTACTGACGTATTGAATCATCAGCTACTTAGCAATACTGAGCCACAAGAGGTATCTGGTTTTATTTCTGAGCTGAAAGCAAAAAATAAAATCACAGTTCCTCTAAATGAAATTAATTTTTCAGAAATGCACCGACGAATTTTCGCACTTCCAGAAAGAGTAGAAAACTATAGCAATTATTTCTTAAATGTATTGGGCGGATTTTATACTCAATTAAAGGAAACTGAAGTTTCCAGCAACATGTTGCTGGAATTGATTTATTCCATTTATCAGGCAGTTGAAAAATTAAAGTCGGTGGTAGCTTCTGTTGTAAAAGATCAGGGACGAGAAATTAGCCCAATGGTTTATTTCAGGTTGTTTAATCAGTATTTAGGTCAGGTCTCTGTGGCTTTTGAAGGAGAACCATTAAATGGAATGCAGGTAATGGGAATACTGGAAACCCGTTGTCTCGATTTTGAAAACCTGGTAATAATTGGTTTGAATGAGAATAAGTGGCCACGCACATTTACGGCTCCTTCATTCATTCCACATAATATTCGAAAAGGATTTGGCCTGCCTGGAATCGACGAGCAGGATGCCATGTATGCTTATTATTTTTACCGGCTTGTTCAACGGGCAAAAAATATTACTGCAACTTACAGTGTGGTAAAAGAAGGAATTAGCACCGGAGAGCTGAGCAGATATGGTTATCAGTTGTTGTACGATTCGAATCAGCATCCTGAAAAGGTAAACCTGGGATTCTCATTTGCTAACGATCCGGTTGTGCCTGTTAATGTAAAAAGTTCAGTTGAGAAAGTAAACGATTTATTATCGAGAATAAGTAAAGAACACCCGCTCTCGCCCAGCGCCATAAATATTTATTTAATGTGCCGCTTGCGATTTTACTTTCGTTATTTGCTGCAATTGCCCGAGCCCGACGAAGTAAAAGATGAAATAGATAGCCCTGTTTTTGGAAATATTTTTCATGAAACAGTAGAGTCATTGTATACCCCTTTTGTTGGGAGAGTGATTAATAAGGTAGATCTGGAACATATTCGAAAAAATAAAGTTCTGGTTGAAAATGAAATACGAAAAGCCATTTCAAAACACTATTTTAAAGAGAAAGAACCAGGAAGCAAGACCGTTAAGCTGGAAGGAAAAACATTATTGATTTATGAGAATACAAAAATCTTTTTAAATCAGTTGCTGAAAATTGATAAAGAGCTGGCCCCTTTTTCTCTCGATTCATTAGAGCAGTCATATAAAATGCAATTGCCGGTTACACTTTTAGGGGAAAAAGGCCATGTTTGGGTTGGAGGGAAAGTTGACCGTGTAGATCGGGTTAATGGAAAATTACGGATACTTGATTACAAAACCGGAAATGTTGACGCGTTCTCATTTAAAACAATTGAAGAACTGTTTGTTCAGGATTTGAAGAAACCCAAAAAAGAAATTTTACAGGCGCTCATTTATACTGCCGTGCTACACGATGAAAGACCAGAGGAAAAGCATTTTCAGCCGGTTATTTATAGTTTGCGCAAGTTTTTTAGTGACACACATAGCCCGGAAATAAAATGGAATAATAAGGATTTTTCGTTTGTGGAAATAGAAAATGAATTTCTGGAGTCACTGAAATTATTGATTGAAGAAATATTTTCACCCGAAAATGTTTTTTCTCAAACTCCGCATGAGGAAAAATGTCAATACTGTCCGTACAATAAAATTTGTCAGCGATTTTGATCTGTTGCTATTAATCTTCTTCCTGGTATTTTTTATACAAATCGGGGCGAACTTCACGGGTGCGTTTTATCGATTGTTCGTATTTCCAATCATCAACCAATTTGTCATTTCCGCTAAGAAGCACTTCCGGAACACTCATTCCTTTGTATTCTGCAGGGCGTGTGTAAACAGGCGGACTAAGGAGATTATCCTGAAAAGAGTCGGTTAGCGCAGAAGTTTCATCCGAAAGCACCCCGGGCACAAGACGAATAATACTGTCGGCAATAATTGCAGCAGCTAGTTCGCCACCTGTGAGGACGAAGTCTCCAATCGAAATTTCTTTGGTGATATAATGATCCCTGATTCGTTGATCTACTCCTTTGTAATGCCCGCAAAGAATAATGATATTTTCTTTTAATGAGAGTATGTTGGCTTCCCTTTGGTTAAACAGCGGAGCATCGGGGGTGGTGAAAATAATTTCATCGTAAGTGCGCTCCTTTTTTAGTGTTTCGATGGCTTTTTCAATTGGCTGAATTGCCATTACCATTCCGGCACCCTTGCCAAAAGAATAATCATCCACCCGCCGGTGTTTATCCTCCGAATAATCCCTGAGATTATGCAGATAAATTTCGGCCAGCCCTTTTTCCTGTGCTCTTTTTATGATGGAATGTTTGAACGGGCTTTCCAGTATTTCCGGTAGTACGGTGATGATATCTATCCTCATGAATTAGCAATTTATTGTGCGCAAAGGTAATTATTAAATTCAGATGGATAACATATCTGAAAAGCTGGATAATATGACTATTGGTCATGGTTTTGGAGTGTTTGCAATGTCAAAATGTCTCTGTTTGTCTGTTTTTTATCAGGAAATATAATTTTATGTATGCTTTTTTTGTGTTGGAACAGGAATTGAAATAGAGTACCCTGAATTTGAAAATGAAAATTATTAATCAATAAAAAGAAACAAGTCATGAATTTAGTAAGATTTCAAAATCCAGGATTTAACGTAAACAGAAATTTAGTAGATGAACTGTTTAGCAATTTTTTAAGAAATGATTATCACGAGAATTATTTGGAAAAATGTGGTAATCAACCAGCAACTAATGTTTTTGAAACCGAAAAAGATTTCAGAATTGAGCTATTGCTACCGGGGTTCCCAAAAGAAGATGTACAGATTAATTATCACAAAAATGTTTTGACCATTAAAGTCGATAAAAAAGAGGAAATAAAAGAAGAAAACCAGGAGCAATATAAATACGAACACCGTGAATTTGGTTCGTTCAATTTTGAGAAAAACTTTAAGGTGCCCAATACGGTAGATGTGGAAAATATTAGTGCAAAATTTGAAAATGGTATTTTACACATGGTTCTTCCTAAAAAAGAAGAAGCATTGGAAAAAGCACCTGTTGACATTAAAATTGCATAATAAATAAGGGAAATAGCTAGTTTAAGCCTGGCCCAGAGCCGGGCTTTTTATTACACTTTCTGAAATAGGGTGTTTTTTGCTCATTACTTATCCAAAAAATCGCCGGCAAAATCCATAACACTCATTATTCCGTATTCAGGATGGCTACCGGTGGCAACTCCTACTTTTGTGAAGGCCGGATGAAGAAATGTCTTCCTGTGCCCCCGGTCCCGAACGCCATCATCAATAAGCAGATAAATTACAATTTGTTGTGCATTAATGCCACCATATGCAATGTTTTCAGCGATACGTGTTTTCCACTGCCCGTAACGTTCAATTCTGGTTTTTGAATTGGATCGATCACTGCCACTGTGGCCAACACGGCCTGTTTTCGATTGATCTTTTACATGATCTTCAGCAGCCTTTGTAAGTCCTTTACTTGGATAAATTAACGGAAGGGGAGTCTGCTTTTTTAATTCTCTGATACATTCATTTAGTGCCCGAACTCCTTCTTTTGTGCGAAGAGGTTTGTCGCCAGGATAATATAACATATTACGTTCATAGTTTTTTGCCAGCGGCACCAAAAAATCATTGGCATATTTCGACGGATTTGAACGAAGCTTATTTATTTCAAATATAATTTCTTTCTCAAGTGGTGATAAATAGTTGGTATTTGCCGCAGTATTTAACAATGAGCTATCCCAATCTACATACGCAAAATGGTTGTTTTCTGCAGAAATATTATGGAAGATAATTGCCCAAACCCATACGGTTATTATTATCACTTTTCTCATCTGTTTCTGTTTTCAATTATGCTTCTTTAATATTACCATCCAGAATATAAACGTTAGTATTTTCACTTTATTAACTCTATTTTGGTAGTTCTGGAAAAATTACGATCATACAACCTTTGAAAATTGATTGGTTACACAATTCAACAGAAAAGAATATACAAGAGAATCAATTGTATAGATTGTGTAGAAATGAATCAAAATTGTACCAGCTTTTTTGGGAAAATCTTATGGCAAGGTTTGTATAAAAATTAACTTTACGTTTTTAATTTAAAACGTATCAATAAAATAATATATCCATATGAATTCAAACAGAAGAAGCTTCATTAAAAACACCGCAGTTATAGCCGCTGGTGTAGGGGTTGCCCCTGCAGTGCTAAATGCTTGTGCTTCACCTGCGGAAAAGGTAAATGTAGGTTTAATTGGTTGCAGGAGCCAGGGATTTTCAGATTTAAAGAGTTTTCTAAAAGAAGGGAATAACGTAGAGTGCGTTGCTTTGTGTGATGTAGATAAACATATTCTGGAAGACAGGGCGGCAGAAGTAGAAAAAATGACTCAGAAAAAGCCCGTTACCTATACCGATTTTAGGAAATTGATTGAGAATCCGGATATTAACGCCGTAATTATTGGTACACCCGACCACTGGCATGCTGTTATGATGATGATGGCCTTAGAGGCAGGAAAACATGTCTATGTTGAAAAGCCAATGGGACATAGTATTGAAGAATGCAATGCGATGGTTGCTATGGCAGAGAAACATCCGAAGCAAGTGGTACAGGTGAATATGTGGCAGCGTAGCTCAAAACATTGGTTTGAAGCTTCTGATATTGTAAAGTCAGGGAAATTAGGTAGTGTACACTTGGTAAAAGCATGGATCTATAAAGGTTATGATACCCCATTTCCGGCAATGCCTGATGAAGCTGCTCCTGATTATGTTGATTATGATATGTGGCTGGGGCCGGCTCCGAAAAGGCCTTTTAATTTAAATCGGTTCCATTATAACTTCCGTTGGTGGTGGGATTACGCCGGTGGCGCAATGACTGACTGGGGAGTTCACCTGTTGGATTTTGCTTTGCACGGAATGGATGCCGGTAATCCAAAAACTATTTCTCCGGGGGGAGGCACCTATTATTATGAAGAAGGAGCTATGGATACACCAGATATCCAGCAGGCTTTATATGGCTATCCCGATAAAACGATTATTTGGGAGTGTGGCTTAAATCCCGGCATGGGGCCTTACCAAAGAGGACATGGTGTAGCGTTTATTGGAGAGAAAGGTACCTTGGTTGTAGATAGGGGAGGCTATGAAGTAATCCCTGACAAAGACAAGGATAGGAAACCATATTTTGAACCAATAAAGCAACAGAATTATGGTGATGGAATGGATGAGCATGTGCAAAACTTCCTGAAATGTATACGTGAGGGAGGAACGCCTAATGCGTCAGTCCATGTAGGTGCAAAAGTTGCAATTGTTGCAGAAATGGGAAACATAGCTTACCGGGCACAAAAAATTATTCATTGGGATGATGAAAATAAAAGATTTGAAGAGGAAGAAGCCAATAAGCTTGCGCAAGTGACTCACCGTTCTCCCTGGCAGCTTCCCAAAGTATAGTTTTGTATTTATCTTAACCTAATTTTTTTATAAATACTGTAAGCGGAAACAATAAAATTTTGTTTTCGCTTTTATTTTGTTCTCAATGGTTGAATTTACGAGTTGTAGTTTTTTTTATAAAATTGATAAAATTTAATATAAATAATTATTTTTGTGCGTTGCAAAAGCGGGAGTAGCTCAGTGGTAGAGCATCAGCTTCCCAAGCTGAGGGTCGCGGGTTCGACCCCCGTTTCCCGCTCAAAATAATCAGTTAGTTACAATGTAGAGTGATTAGCTGATTTTTCTTTTATACAGGTTTAAACGGAGCAATGTAACCCAAGATGTAAACTATTTTACATCTTGAATGCTTCCAACGGAGAAGTATATTTAAATTCTTGCCAATCAAGCGGTTGATGGTTTTATCTATAGGCCCTTGGGGCGAGTGTTGGCATCCTTTGTTTAATAAGAAGAGTTTGGTTGTTGAAAATATCCTGCTTTTTGGGAAGAATTACCCGCTCTGCAAATTCGATATCCTGCTTTTTGGGAAAAATTCAATGTCTTCCGTATTGTAGTTGTGCTAAATTGTGCCTGATAAACCAATACTTATGAATGATATTCGGCACAAACTGCGAAGGATTAATCTTATTATTATTGTATCCACAATAATTCTTCTGGCTACCATTTTCATATTATTTATTATTATTCAGTAGCTCAATTATCAGGCTTTTGTATTGAACCTAATGTTAATTACTAATAATCTAAGAAACACAGTATGACAAAGTTTATGAGAAAAGAACTAAAAGAGTACTGGAGGTATCTCCGGTCTGTTGTAATCTTATTGGCGATACATTTTATCTTTTCAGCAGCAACATTTGCTCAAACACAGATGGTAAAAGGAAAGATAACGGATGCTCAAGCAGGAGATGTATTACCAGGTGTAAATGTTGTTGAGAAGGGAACAACAAATGGTACCGTAACAAATATTGACGGTACTTATTCTATTGATGTCCCATCTGATGCCATTTTAATTATTTCTTTTATTGGTTACGAAACGCAGGAAATTCCGGTTAATGGAAGATCTGAAATTGATGTTAGTATGGTGCTTGGATACACAGAATTGGATGAGGTCGTTGCTATCGGCTATGGAGTGGTTCGTAAGAGGGATTTAACGGGAGCTGTTTCATCCGTTAAATCTGAAGATATTGCAGCCACTACTTCCAGCAATGCAATTCAGGCTATGCAGGCTCGTGTCCCCGGGCTTGATGTCCAGCAATCCAGTGGTCAGGCTGGCGCTTCTGTTTCGATCAACTTGCGAGGAAATCGCTCAATTAATGCATCAAATAGCCCATTGATCCTGGTAGATGGAATTGAGTATGGTTCTACTCTTGACATTAATCCATCGGATATTGAATCGATGGAAGTGCTAAAAGATGCTTCTTCTACTGCAATTTATGGTACGCGTGGTGCCAATGGCGTTATTCTAATTACAACCAAGCGAGGAAAAGTAGGCAAAACACAAGTAAATTTCCACTCTTTTTTGTCCTCAAACAGCCCTACCAATGTTCCTCAGGTTATGTATGGAGATAAAGAAGTTCAGCGACTGATAGATAAAGCAAATTACAAGGCAGATATTGGTTCAGGAAACTGGGAGGCCAGTAACCTGACACCTGAACAGGTATTAACAGAAAGCCTCGCTGATTTTACGGAACTCGGTATTTATCAGGATAAGTCTTATACTGACTGGGCTGATATTATTTTACAGAATGGATTGACACAGAACTACGAACTGTCTATTGCCGGAGGCAATGAGAAAACACTTTTTAATCTTTCTTTTGGTTCCATGTTTGAAAAGGGACTAATGAAAAATGATCAATTGGATCGTTACAATGTAAAATTGAATATCGACCATAAAATAAGTCATATTTTCAAAGCAGGTTCCAGCATTCTATTCACGTATAAAAACAAGGACACTCGTGATGGCGGCGTCTTTAACCGCTCTTTGACAATGACTACCATTACGCATCCTTATACAGCCGATGGTGAAATAATAAAAACGCCTAATCCTCGCTATGCTGCCCATAGTAATCCTCTTCTCGATGAAGTTGACGGAGCGTACCAAAACAATAATGAAACGACCCGATTCTTTGGAAATGCTTATGTCGAAATTACTCCAACAAAAAATATATCCTTTAAATCTATTTTTGGATTAAACCGAAACAATACACGGATAGGAAGATATGAAGACTATGAAAGTGTAGGTAACTTACAGGCTCCGGCAACTTCAGAGATAAGTATTGAGTACCAGATGAATACAGACTTTACCTGGGAAAATACATTGAATTATATTACTGATTTTGGAAACTCAAAACATGATCTTACTGTATTGTTGGGGCAAAGCTTATCACAAAGTGTTTACGAGCAAATGAAAACTTCAGGAAATGCCGGACAGGAGCATTATTACAAAAGTTCGTTTTACGACGTTTCCAAAATTTTATCGGAAACAACGACCAGTAATTATGTAAAAAGTTCATTGGCCTCTTATTTTGGGCGGTTAAGCTATAAATATGATGAAAGATATTTGTTAACGGCCTCGGTACGTGCTGATGGTTCTTCAACTCTTGCCGATGGGCATAAATGGGGATATTTTCCCTCAGTAGCTGGAGGCTGGCGTATTAGTGAAGAGTCATTTATGGCAGATGCCGGGGATTGGTTATCTAACCTTAAACTTCGCGTTTCCTGGGGAATTTCAGGAAATTCAGCTATTGACCCTTATCAAACGCTTGCTAATTTAAGCGGCTCTCAGGTGTATTATTATCTGGGAGGAAGTGATATTGCTGGAAATATTCCAAGTTCGGTTGGTAATACCAGTTTGAGCTGGGAAAAAACTTCTTCTTTAAACTTCGGCCTTGATTTTGGAATTATTGATAACCGAATTTCCGGTAGTGTTGATTATTTTATGAATAATACAACAGACTTGTTGTATCAAAAAAGTGCACCTCCTTCCTCCGTTTTTCCAAGCGTTTGGTCAAATATTGGAAATACCGAAGGCTCGGGTATTGAAGTGGCTTTGAACACGGTAATTGCCAGGAACAAAGACTTTAATTACGACATTACATGGTCAGTTACAAGTTTTAAAGATAAAATTGTTTCCCTGGTGGAAGGAATTGATCGAAACCTTAGTGGACGAACAGGGCAAATTGTTGGCGAATCTATTTCTATTTATTATGATTATGAAGATGCCGGAATTTGGGATGTGGGAGAATTTGATATCTATAAAGCTGAGTGGGAAGCCCGTCATCCGGGAGAATCACTGGGGTATATTTCTGCCTATGGAACTCCCGGTACAATTAAAATTGTTGACAGAGATGACAATGGTATTTTAAACGACGATGATAAAATTGTTTACAATCGAACTCCTAAATTTATTTTAGGAATGAGTAACAGTGTATCCTATAAAAATATTGACTTGTCTGTTCTTGTTTATGCCCGTTTGGGAGGAATTATTTCATACGATTATAATGGAATATTGAATTACGAATCGGCAAACTGGGCAGATCTTAATTACTGGACACCCGATAATACACAGGCTAAATTCCCAAGTCCCGGACTAACAAGTGAAGGAAGTACAACCCATTCGAATTATGGTTCCGCATTGTTGTATGAAAAGGCAAATTATATAAAAATCAGGGATATAACCCTTTCTTATAATTTTTCAAAGGAACTAATTGGAAACATTGGTATTGATAATATAAAACTATATGGTTCGCTGAAAAATTATTTTACTTTCAGTAATATAGATAATTACGATCCTGAACGTGGCGGGGCAATTTCCTTCCCAATGGCCAAGCAATTAGTAGTTGGTGTGAATGTTCAATTTTAATTTTTAAAAAGTACAAAAATGAAAAAGATACTATTTTTTATATTAACTGTTTCTGCAATTTTGATGAGCACACAGTCTTGTACCGACTTTCTTGAGGAAGATAACAGGGTAGGGCAAACTGCTGATCTTACTTACTCAACATCAACAGGGATTCAGGGATTGGTTGCCTCTTGTTACAGTTTTACTCGCGCGTGGTATGGAAAGGAAGCCGGCCTTGGATTGTCTGAAATGGGAACTGATTTGTTTTACTACGGGTATGATAATAAACAGAAATCATTGAATTCATATAATCTTACATCTATTAGTTTAGATGGAAACACTTCTGATAATGCTTGCCTGGATCAATACTGGGAAGCTTTTTATTGCGCAGTGGATGTTTGTAACACAGCGCTGGAATATGTGCCACTAAATACTGTTATAAACGAAACCACGCGTACGCAATATATGGGTGAGGCTTATTTTTTACGGGCTTTTTATTATTTCCATATGGTGAACATTTGGGGGGCAATACCATACAACGCAGAAACAATGACAGATATTATAACAGATCCTACAAGACTCTCTGAAGAGGAGGTTTACAGTAATATTCTTTCTGATATTGATAAGTCGATTAAAGCCTTTGAAGAAATAAATTATGTAACCAAAACGGATGGACGGGCAAATTACTGGTCGGCTCGCGCATTAAAAGCGCGTATGTTGCTTTATGCTGCCTCGTGGCTTGGCGAAAAAGCAATCACTTCTAACCCTGACTATTCCGGAAAGAATTTGTATTCATTGGCAAAAACGGAAGCTGAAGCTGTAATTGGCTCAGGAATAGCTTCTTTTTATGATAATTACTCCGATGTATGGACAATGGCAAACGAAGATTTTACAACCAATAAAGAGGCTATCTGGGGAGTAGCTTATTCGCCGGATATTGCTACCACTGTAAATACAATTCCTTATCGTTACAAAACAGAAGCAGACGGAGATCCGTTGCAGTATAACGGGTTAATTACAAGAACCGGGTATAGCCGGGGCGGCAGCGCCATGTTATTAATGTTTGTTGGTATGTGGAATAACGGAGCAAACGACCTTGGTGGTAATGGAAAAGAGGTTTTTGTTAGGGCTTTAGGTGAAAGTACTTATTATATTACCAATACTAAAACAGGTGAGAAAATTTATGTGGCAGAGCACTATTCTCCATACAGCCGTGGTTTTACCCGTTATCTCCCCTCGGCATATTTGTGGCAGTTACTTAATAGTTATAAGAAGACCGATCAACGTACCGATGCTACTTTGCTGGAAGCTTATACAATTCCGTCAGGCTTGGCAGGAAGTGCGACCAAATATCCAAGTATGGCTGATACAGCTATTTATTATTGCCCGCTGGACGGAGATTCGCCGGAAGGTATTGCCATGCAGGAATGGGCAAAGGGGAGGTACCGCATTCAGTTTATGAGTGGTGGTGATATTCCTATATATACGTCGATGGATCCGGCTGTTGCCTTACCAACAGAAGTTGCTCAACCTGAATCGGAAGTATATGGAGATAATCGGTATGATTCTTATAAAATTGGCGGGTGGTGCTCTTTTCCTGGAATTAAGAAATTTATGAATGATGTTTTTGATCCGGCATATCCTTCTCATGACATTTCTTATCGTGATGCAGTTGTACTGCGCCTGTCCGAGATGTATCTCATAAAGGCTGAAGCAGAACTGGCTGAAGGGAGCAGTGGGCAGGCACTTACAACAATTAATGATCTTCGTTCTCATCGTGCAATCCCTGGAACAGACAATTCAATATCCGGGCCTGTTGATATCAATACAATTCTTGATGAACGGGCTATCGAATTGTGTGGGGAACAGCAGCGATGGTTCGATTTGAAAAGAACAAAAACCCTTGTTGAAAGAGTTAAAAAATACAATGCGCAGGCATCGGCCAACATTAAAGAATTTCATTATTATCGTCCTATCCCGCAGGCACAGCTGGATGCAGTAACAAATTTAAGTAGCACATCTGGTACTGGCTTTTGGCAAAATGAAGGGTATTAGTAGATTTTAAGGATAGTTTAGGTTAGTCATTAATTATAAACAACTCTGGGACACTGAGAGTAATTTCATTCCCGGAGTTGTTCATACTTAATTTTATCGTGTTTTTTTGATGAGATAGCTCTATTTAAGTGAGTTTCTTCAATAGTCTGGCAATAACTTTTTTAGTAGTTTTGCAAATCAATCGTTTTTTAAGGCAAAAACGTTAAATATTATTTTGGTAGCAAAAGAAAACTCCCTTTCAATGCGAATTAATTCTTTTGGTATAAAAATTCAAAAAACGAAAAATGAAGAAAAACTTACTTGCAGCTGTCTTTCTTATCTCGATGGCAATTGTTTCAAATGCACAGGTTGATGCAAGCCTGTTCCGTTTTCCCGATGTTTCGGAAAATCAAATAACTTTTGTTTATGCAGGAGATATTTGGATTGTTAATAAAGAAGGAGGAGTAGCCTCCAGGTTGAGTTCCCCAGCGGGAGAAGAACTTTTTCCTAAATTTTCGCCTGATGGGAAAAACATTGCCTATTCAGGAAACTATGATGGGAATATTGATATTTACACCGTTCCTTCAATGGGGGGTGTTCCAACTCGTTTGACTTATCATGGAAGCACCGATCGCGTTGTTGACTGGACTCCTGATGGTGAGTCGATACTATTTGCTTCTTCCCGCGAGAGTGGCCGTCAGCGTTTTAACCGCCTGTTTACCATTAGCTCCACAGGAGGTTTGGCTCATGTACTACCTCCTGCTTATGCCGAAATGGGGAGTATTTCCGATGATGGGAAACAGTTGGCTTTTACAGACAAAACCAGGTTAAGCCGTACATGGAAACGTTACCGTGGAGGAATGGCTCCTGACATTTATGTGATGAATCTTAATGATTATTCCACAAAAAACATTACACAAAATGATGCAAGTGATGAGCTTCCCATGTGGCATAAAAACAATATTTATTATTTGTCGGACAATGGCTCGGAGAAGAGATATAATATTTGGATGTACGATGTAGATGCACAATCATCAAAACAACTCACCAATTTTAAAGATTATGATGTTCATTATCCTTCCATTGGCCCTGATGATATCATTTTTGAAGCTGGTGGTGATTTATATCTGTTTAATCTTTCTTTAAATAAATATAAGAAGGTAGATATAAAAGTAGTTTCGGATCAAATAGCTATGTTGCCAAAAACAGAAAAAGTGGCCAGGTATATTCAACATTATAATATTTCTCCTGACGGGAATCGCGCACTGATTGAAGCCCGGGGCGATATTTTTTCTCTCCCGGCAGAAAAAGGATTTATCAAAAATCTTACCCAAAGTTCCGGTATTGGAGAACGCTTCCCTGCCTGGTCGCCCAATGGGGATATGGTGGCTTACTGGAGCGACAAGTCGGGAGAGTATGAACTTACTATTTATGATACTGAAAAAGGTACGGAAAAAAAAGTAACAGCTCTTGGTGCCGGCTTCAGATACAATATTTTTTGGTCGCCGGATAATAAAAAAGTAGTATTCGCCGATCAAACAATGAATATCAATCTTTGCGATATAGAAACAGGAAGAACAAAAGTCATTGACAAAGGCTTATGGTTATTTCAGGGAGGCTTGGAAAACTTTGCTGTTTCATGGTCATCCGATAGTCAATACATAACCTGGAGCAGAGGGACAAATAACCGCAATTCTGTAATATTTGTTTACGACACAAAAGAGAATAAAAAAACACAAATTACCAGTGACTTTTATAATAATTTCTCGCCTGCGTTTGATCCAGACGGGAAATATATTTACCTGCTTACAAATAGGGAATTAAACCCCAATTACAGTAATTTCGACAATACATTTATTTATGATAAATCAACCCTTGTTGCTGCCATAAGTCTTAAAAAAGTTACGCCTTCTCTTTTAGAGCCTGAAAATGATGAAGTAAAAAAAGAGGAAGAATTTGAAGAGAAGAAAGAAGAAGATACAAAAGAGGAAAAAAAGGAATCAGTAGAGATTGATTTTGACGGATTGGAAAGTCGAATGGTGCTACTTCCGATTGACGCAGGAAGCTACAATGATTTAACTGCAACAAAGGGGAAAATTATTTTTCTGGACAATACTAATGGCGATCAGAAAAATGGGAAAAACCCCATTGTTTTTTGGGACATAAAAGATCGGGAATTAAAGACCATAATTGATGATGCTAATGGTTATATAATCGCATCGAATGGTGAAAAAATGATGGTCGTAAATCAACAAAAAGTAAGCATTATTGACATAAAAGAGAATCAGAAAATGGAAAAAATGGTTCCAGTTCAGGAAATAGAAATGACCATTGCCCCGAGGGAGGAATGGAACCAAATATTCACTGATGCATGGCGGATGGAGCGCGATTTCTTTTATGATAAAAATATGCATGGTGTAGACTGGGACGCAATGAAAACGAAATACGAAAAACTTCTGAAACAGGCAGCAACCCGGGAGGATGTTAATTTTATTATCGGTGAACTTATAGGAGAAATGAATTCTTCGCATACCTATAAAGGAGGTGGTGATGAGGAAAAAGCAAAACGCCGCAATGTTGGCTATCTGGGCGTCGATTGGAAAATGAACAACAATGCTTATCAAGTCGCAAAAATTATTGAAGGGGCAACCTGGGATGCAGAAGTTCGCTCTCCGTTACAAGAGCCTGGAGTCGAAATACAGGAAGGAGACTATATTCTGGCCGTTAATGGAATACCTATAACAACAACTAAAGAGCCATATGCTGCTTTTGAAGGTTTGGGAGGGAAAACAGTCGAACTATCAGTAAGTAAAACACCTTCTTTTAGCGATGCAAAGAAAATCATTGTAAAAACGCTTACCAGTGAAACAAGACTTCGCCATCTTGCCTGGATTGAAGCGAAACGAAAAAAAGTAGATGAAGAGACAAACGGAAAAGCCGGATATATTTATGTAAGAAGTACAGGTATTGATGGACAAAATGAGCTCGTTCGTCAGTTTTACGGGCAATGGGACAAAGATGCCCTGATAATTGATGAGCGCTTTAACAGTGGAGGTCAAATTCCGGATCGCTTTATAGAACTACTCAACAGAAAAAATCTGGCATACTGGGCTGTTCGCGACGGCGTCGACTGGCAATGGCCGCCCGTTGCACATTTCGGGCCGGAAGTTATGCTTATTAATGGTTGGAGTGGTTCAGGAGGCGATGCCTTTCCCGATTTTTTCCGCAAGGCCGGCCTCGGTCAGCTTATTGGTTCGAGAACATGGGGAGGATTGATTGGTATGTCTGGAGCCCCTTCTCTCATTGATGGGGGAATGGTTACAACACCGTCATTCCGAATGTATGATCCGGACGGAAAGTGGTTTAAGGAAGGTCATGGTGTAGAACCGGATATTTTGGTACCAGAAGACCATTCTGATTTAGCCAATGGAGCAGACAATCAATTGGAAAAAGCAATCCAGGTTGTAAAAGAGGAACTAAAACAAAATCCGGTAAAAAGGCCACAACACGAACCTTACGAAAAAAGATAAAAGAAAACGATTTACTACTCACCGGTTGAAGCAGATTCAACCGGTGAGTTCCCTTATATATTGACTCGTATTATGCAAAAAGTAATTTTCTTTAATTCTGTCAGTACTTCAAATTAATCAAAACGGCATAAAATAATTTTTATGAAAAAAATAGCACTATTATTTGGAATAATTCTAATAATTACACAAATGAATATGGCACAACAAAATACAGATCCATATATGTGGTTGGAGAATGTAGATGCTGAGAAATCGCTGGATTGGGTAAAACAGTGGAATGAAAAATCGTTAAAGGTTTTAACTTCCCAGCCCGATTATCAAAAAATCTATGAAAAGAACCTGGAAATTTATAATTCTGAAGAAAGAATAGCAGCCCCTTCAATTTACGGTAACTATATCTACAATTTCTGGCAAGACCAGGACCATGAAAGAGGTATCTGGAGAAGAACTTCCCGGGAGAGTTATTTAAGCAAGTCTCCTGAATGGGAAACCGTACTTGATATTGATAAATTATCAGAAGAAGACAATATCAAATGGGTATTTAAGGGGGCTGCCGGTTTGTATCCCGACTACAATAAATTCCTTGTTAGTTTATCAAAAGGAGGAGGCGACGCTGTTATTATAAAGGAATTTGATGCAACATCTAAGTCGTTTGTCGCTAAAGGATTTTATATTCCGGAAGCCAAAGGAAGTGCCTCATGGATCACTCCAAATGACATCATGGTTTCAACCGATTTTGGCGATGGAGTAACAACTTCAGGTTATCCCAAACAAGTAAAAATATGGAAAAGAGGAACAGAACTAAGTAGTGCTAAGTTAATTTTTGAAGGCAGTGAAAACGATATGGGAATTTGGGGATACACCATTCATACGCCCTCTAAAACGTACCAGTTAATTATGCAGAGAACTTCTTTTTACTCTGGCTCATATTATACAATTGAAGATGGTGAACTTTTAAGATTAGATGTTCCTGAAGACATTGATTTGTCGGGTATTCTTAACGGACAAGTTATTTTCCAGCTTAAGTCAGATTGGCAAATGGGAAATACAAACTGGAAACAGGGCTCTGTAATAAGTACAGATTATAATGATTTAATAAAAGGAAAAAAGAACTATCATCTGATTGTTTCCCCGGGTGAACGTTCGAGTGTCGCTGAATTAACAACTACCAAAAATTTCCTGTTAATGAATATGCTTAACAATGTAAAAAGTGAATTATTCAAATATAAATGGGATAATGAAAAGTGGACATGGGAAAAGATTGATGCTCCTGATTTTGGAAATATTACACTTGGTGCCACAGATGAAAACAGTGAAAATTTCTTTTTTTATTTTCAGAATTTTCTGAAACCTTCGACCTTGTATTTTGGAGATGCTCAAACTGGTAGTTTTAAAAAAGTAAAGGCGCTTCCTTCTTTCTTTTCAACTGAAAAATACCAGGTTCAGCAATTTGAGGCTTCTTCTAAAGATGGAACAAAAATTCCCTATTTTGTGGTAAGTTCAAAAAACATTAAGTACGATGGAAGTAATCCCACCCTATTATATGCATATGGTGGTTTTGAGGTTCCTGAGCTACCCAGTTATAGCGCTGTGACCGGAACTGCATGGTTAGAAAAAGGCGGTGTTTACGTACTGGCTAATTTGCGTGGTGGCGGTGAGTTTGGCCCGCGTTGGCACCAGGCCGGACTGAAGGAGAACAGACAACGAGTTTATGATGATTTTTATGCTGTTGCTGAGGATATTATCAACAAAAAAATAACTTCGCCCCAAAAGCTGGGGATATTTGGAGGCAGCAACGGTGGATTACTGGTAGGAGTTGCTTTTACTCAACGCCCCGATTTGTATAATGCAGTTGTTTGCGCAGTTCCTTTACTTGATATGAAGCGATATAATAAACTACTCGCGGGGGCAAGCTGGATGGCTGAATATGGAAACCCAGACATACCTGAAGAATGGGCTTATATAGGTAAATATTCGCCTTACCAGAATGTAAAGCAAGGTATGAACTATCCGGAAGTCTTCTTTACTACTTCAACACGCGACGATAGAGTCCATCCTGGGCATGCTAGAAAGATGGTAGCAAAATTAAATGACCAGGGATACAAAATTTATTACTATGAAAATATGGAAGGAGGCCATGCCGGGGCTTCCACAAATGAGCAACGAGCTAAAATGTATGCTTTAATCTATTCTTATTTACAGATGAAGTTAATGGATTAATTTACGATACATTTTTTGCTGTTTTTGATTGTAAGTATTTTTGAGTATCGAAATCAGTCTTTTTTACCTGGTGAATAGGTATAAATGATTATAGATGAAATAATATACTGGCATATATTTGTATTATATAAATCCGAGGAACAAGATAAAGAGAGACGTTTTTTAAGACTTTGATTAATCCCGGGGCTACACGCTCCGGGATTAATTTTTTATACTCACTCAGTTTATATTCTCTTGTTGACTTTATAAAGAATCGTTCAGTACCAGATGTTATGATATTCAATAATTCTGATTTTTTGTCCACTCTTTATAATAAATATTTGGTTGTTAAATATCCTGCTTTTTGAGAAAAATTGCAGGCATTGGGATTATATGCCCGATATTTGAGACGATTTCAATATCCAAACGACTTGTACTGTAGTAATATTGCAAATAGCAAAAACTAAATTTTACAAATTATATCTGGCTAAGACTGCAAAAAATGAGTCATATTTTTATTCTCGAAATTATTGCACAACTGAATTTGATTATGGTTTATCTCATCCGAAAAAGAGAATAAAGGGGAATTGATGTATTAAAAATATTCATTAATTGGTTATATATCAATAAAAAATCCGGTGGGTTCATGTTGTTGAATATGGACTCCCGGATTTTTCTATGTTTTGTTTTGCTCCATTTAAATTGCAGCAACAGATCCTCCGTCAACACGGTAAATACTTCCATTTATGAAGGACGCGGCATCAGACGCCAGAAAAGCTACAATTTTGGCAGATTCTTCAGGTGTTCCCGCACGTTGTAATTCTATGCCAGGACGGTTGCCCGATAGAAAGTTGCTTTCAGCTTCTTCTATGGATATTCCCCGTTTCTCAGCTATTTCCTTTAACATATTTTCTACTAGCGGCGTTTTTATAAAAGCAGGAGATACTGCATTTACTAAAATTCCCTGTTTTGCATAGCTTTTGGAAAGCATTTTAGTAAAACCATTCAATGCACTTTTTGAGACACTGTAATGGGGCATGTCCGGGTATGGTTGTTCTCCGTTTTCCGAAGAAATATTGATAATACGGCCCCATTGGTTTTTTAACATCACAGGAATCACCTTCTTGCTAAGGCTTATTACAGCAAAAAAATTCAACTCAAATAAATCTCTCCAGTCTTGCACTTCCAATTCTGTAAAATTCCCTGGGCGACCAATTGTTCCGGCGTTATTTACAAGAATATGAACGGTTCCAAATTTCTCTGTAGTTTTCTTTACAAAATTGTCTATATCACTCTCTTTGGTTAAATCGGCCTGAACTTGTAACACATCAGGAGATAATTGTGCCAGTTCATTAGCGGTTATTTCCAGTTGTTTTTATCTCTTGCGCAAATGGCCAGCTTACATCCTTCTTTTGCTAACTCAATGGCAATAGCTTTCCCAATTCCTTTACTGGCTCCTGTAACAATAGCTACTTTATTTGTAAGATTTAAATCCATAATTTTTTTATTAAAAAATGTTTCCGGTATATATGCCGGTATTTGTTTTTATAAGAATCTTGTACAAGATATTGTTCAATTCTGCTACTGTATTTTACGTTTATTAACAGACTGTTTTTATATGGAAAACAGAGCTGATTTTTGAAGAATGTCATGGTTTATTCCCTACATTTTTTCTTCTTTGCCAGATTAAATTTTGTCAACATAAAAATCGAAAAATTCATGAAAAAGATCATACTGCTTTGCTTGGTTTGGGGGGTAACATTCCTACATCTTTCCGCAAAGGAAGGAATGTGGATACCCATTTTGCTGGAAAAATACAATTTGGCCGAGATGCAGGAAATGGGATTTAAACTCACAGCCAGGGATATTTACGATGTAAATAATGCCAGTATGAAAGATGCTGTAGTTATTTTTGGAGGTGGATGTACCGGAGAATTAATTTCTGATGAAGGGTTGTTGATAACCAATCATCATTGTGGTTACAGCCGGATTCAGGCGCACAGTACTCTGGAAAACGATTATTTAACCAATGGGTTTTGGGCTATGAATAAAAGCGAAGAGTTGTCTAATCCGGGGTTGACAGTTCGTTTTCTTGAATATATGAAAGATATTACAGATGATATTTTGGACGGCACTGAGGGGCTTTCCGAGGAAAAGCGGGAAGAAAAAATAGAACAGAACTCTGCGTCTGTAAAAAAGGATGCTACAGCAGACGGAAAATATTCAGCACAAATAAAACCTTTGTTTTACGGGAACCAGTATTTTTTGTATGTATATAAAACATATACTGATATCCGCTTGGTAGGGGCTCCGCCGTCGGCCATCGGAAAATTTGGGGGCGATACAGACAACTGGATGTGGCCGCGGCACACAGGCGATTTTTCCCTTTTTCGTATTTATGCAGATAAAGACAATGAACCTGCAGATTATTCTCCGGATAATGTTCCGTTTCATCCAAAGAAATATTTTCCTATTTCTTTGAAAGGAATTCAGCCGGGGGATTTTACCATGGTATTTGGAAATCCTGGGAGTACTATGGAATATATACCTGAACAGCAAGTGGATATTATAATGAATCAACGGGATCCGGATAGAATAAAGATAAGGGATAAAAAATTGGAGATTATAGGAGCTGATATGCAAAAAGACCCCAAAATAAGAATTCAGTATGCTGCAAAATATGCCAGCATTAGTAACGCCTGGAAAAAGTGGCAGGGAGAAATTGGTGGATTACAAAGACTTGATGCATTGAATAAAAAACGGGCTTTTGAAGAATCTTTTAAGGATTGGGCATTGAAACAAAACCAGTGGAAAGAAGAATACAAACCGATTTTTGAGAATTTTGAACAATTGTTTAATGAATATGCTCCTTACATTCAGGCATATGACTATTATTCTGAAATCCTTTTGCGTGGCCCTGAAATTTTCAAATTGGCTTCACGAATAAATGCCATTATTAACCGTATAGAGAGTAAAAAAACAGAACTTCTGGATGAGCAATACAAAGCTATGGTTGATTATCTGGACGCTTTTTCCAAAGATTTTAATCAGCCAACCGACGAAAAATTATTTGCCGAATTACTGCCCTTGCTTGCCAATGATTTAGACCAAAAATTTTTACCCGTACCATTTACTGATGAACTGCAAAAATATAGTGAAAAGGAAGGCTTGCTGGTTAAAAAAGTATATCTGAAGTCGGTTCTTACTGACAAAGAGGCTCTAAAAAAGATATTGGAATCGGGAAATGGAAAACAGTTACTGAAACTGCGTAAAGATCCACTGATTGAAATGTACAGTAGTCTCAACTTTTATTATCTGACGTATATACAACCGGCAGTAAAGTCGCTGGAATCAAAAATTGACGCCAATATGAAAATTTATATGGCGGGTATTATGGAAATGAAAAAAGAGCAGGCTTTGTATCCCGATGCAAATCTTACATTACGTGTAACTTATGGAAAGGTTGAAGGATACGAACCACGGGATGGTGTTTCTTACAAATACTATACTACACTTACCGGAATCATGGAAAAAGATAATCCGGATATATATGATTATGATGTGCCGGAAAGATTGAAAGAGCTGTATAAAGCAAAAGATTTTGGCAGGTACGAAGTAAATGGTACTGTTCCGGTGTGTTTTACTGCATCTAACCATACTTCTGGGGGAAATTCGGGCAGTCCGGTTATAAATGGCAATGGCGAACTTATTGGCGTTAATTTTGACCGTTGCTGGGAAGGAACCATGAGCGACATTATGTTCGATCCTGAGCGCTGCAGGAATATTTCCATTGATATTCGTTATGCGCTTTTTTTAATAGACAAATTTGCAGGAGCTGGTTATTTGCTCGATGAAATGAAAATAGTGGAGTAGGGAATCGCACCGTTTTTTAGACAAAAGAATGCCATCCTTTTTTTTATCAGGATGGCATTTTTCTTTTATCTGTAATTTTATTGATAGAACAAAAAATAAAGATTAGAATGGAAATTTGAAGCATGCTTCTTCATGCTCTGGTATTCCAACACTTCTTTCAATTCTTTTTATATCTAATTTCATTGATTTTCAACGCAAGTAATTCATGAGCAATTACTAGAAATTACTTTCCAAAAACATAAACAATAGACATTTGTTGTTGCTGATCAAGATCTTTCCAATCTACCACATGGAACGAAATGTTAAATGTTCCCTGTACTCTTTTGTGATTTATGAAATACCAGATTACATCTGTTCGCCAATAGTTTTTTACTTGGTAAAAGCGGTCTCCTAATTTAAACTTGTGCCCGCCACCGGCATTTAATACTGATTTTATTCCATAGTTTTTATATTTCCCTTTTGCCTCGGCAAAGAAACTGGTAGAACCCGTATAGCCGTTTGTAACAGTTCGTTCGCGGTACATAGAGTTCAAAATACCTGCTTTTATGTAACCGGCAAACAGGCTGTTTTCAGTTGTGCGTATACCGGCTTGTACAGCATAGCCAAGGTAATCTTTTATATGATCGCCGGGAATATCAATTGCCGCGCCGGCATCGTGGTACATCAATACATAATTATCTAAGAACAGATTTTTGTGGAATATTTCACCCGAAAAGCCAGCCATGAAATTTTCCCGTACGGTATCTGTTTGCCGGCTTACCCAATCAACAAAACCATTTTCATATCCCCAATCCCAACGCACTTCTCCAAACATTCCTTCAATATTTGGGCGGTAATAAAGCAGCGTATCGGTTAACATAGCCAGTGGAAAATCAATCTTCCCACGGCGGGGAAAAGCGCCAAACATAAATTCCGTTTGCTTATCGGCGTACTGGTAATACAACGTAAGTTTGGGCTTCTGATAATCAATATCACTTCCAAATTCAAGCAGGTGACTCAAACCACCGCGAATTCGGTGCCCGTCTTTTTCTACTCCTATTTCAAAAGCGCCACGGCCTCCCATTATCGTTTGTGACAGGGCTTTTCCGCTTTGTGCATATTCGCGGTTGTCACCAATGCCTTCAAATAAAACCTGATATTCAAAATTTTGCGCCTTGGCTGCAATGGCAGCCAGAACAAACAATATAAGTATTGATTTTTTCATGTGTTAGATTTTCGGAAGCGAAAGTAATAAATCATTTGAAAAACTGTAGTTGCCAGTGAAAGCTCTTTTCATTTTGATGAAAATATTAAGTTTAATCACAAAGAATATAGTTGTCTTTTCGCGGGTTAACTACCAGTATTGGCAGAGAGCCGGCTTTTTTTATAATTTTTCTTTCTGGAAGCCCAATTAAATAATCAATAGGTGTGATGGTAGAACTACCAAGAAGAATCATAAAATCAGCATTGGACGACTGCGCCAGTTCCAGCGCTTCGAATGCATTGCCCAAACTTGATCTTTCGCCACGGTAAACTTTGTGTTTCAGGTTAAATTTTTGGAATAGCTTTTTACTTAATACTACGTTTCTCGCTACAAGCTTCTTGTTTTCTTCAGCTTTATCATTGGCCGCAACAGCTACAATTTCTGTTCCGTTAAAACGGCCAAAATAAGAGCTCCACAAAGCGCTGTCACTGTTTTCTTTTCTTAAATCGATGGGCAAAATCAGATTCTTATATGCAGGTATTGTCTCACATTTTTCGTCTATAAAAAGAAAAGGAACTGGGCTTTCTGTTAATGCTTTAAAGTATTTTGAAAATTGTGATGAAGGAGCGATTATAAAAATCGCTTCCAAATCGTCAGATAATTTTTCAGGCAGATAGGTAAGTTTTTCTGATAAAAGTAAAGTTGAAATTCGCAAAGCAGGGATTTCGTTTTTGATCGGATTTGTGTAATCCAGCAACTTTTGCCTGAATTCTTCTTTCCTTTTTTTTTCTTTTGATGAATAGTTGTATAACAAGCATAATTCTTTATTGAAAAGAGTAGCTATTTTTAATCCGTTTAGAATAAGAGTTTTGTCGGAGTCGTTTAAAGAAAGTAGCACTACAATTTTCTGTTCCTTCATCCCTGGGTATCTTTTGCGAGCTAAAACTAACCAAATCCTTCAGAAGTAAAATATTCTTTAGCTTATATTTTTATGTGATGTATTTACTGAAGATGCACCAAAAACCTCAAAAAATTATTTTCGATGTGAATTATGCCTTTTTACTATTTCTACATTTAACAGCTCATCTTCATATTAACTTTAACCATGAATAACTTCATAAAATAAATCAACCATGATTAAAGAGGAATAGCTAATTTTATGAGCGTAAAAACATATCTTTATGATAAATGAAAAATTACTGCATCCGAAAAGTATAGTTGTTATTGGGGCTTCAAATAATATTTCAAAGCCTGGCGGTAAAACCGTCAAAAATTTGCTTGACAACCATTTCCATGGAATGTTATATGTGGTAAACCCTAATGAAACAAAGGTGCAGGGGATCCCATCTTTTGCAACCGTAGAAGAATTACCCTCGGTTGATCTGGCCATTTTGGCTATTCCGGCAAAGCTTTGTTTGGAAACAGTTCGAATATTGACGGAGCAAAACGATACAAAAGCTTTTATCATTGTTTCAGCAGGTTTTGGCGAAATGAATGAAAAGGGCAGGCAGCTTGAAAAAGAAATTGCTGAAATTGTTACGAAAAATCAGGGATGTTTAATTGGCCCCAATTGCATTGGAGTGATGACGCCTACCCACGCCAGTGTGTTTACCACTCCTGTACCCAAACTTACCCCAGATGGTTGTGACTTCATTTCCGGCTCCGGGGCAACGGCTGTATTTATTATAGAATCGGGAATTCCTAAAGGATTACGGTTTGCCAATGTTTTTTCTGTTGGGAATAGTGTACAAACCGGAGTAGAAGATGTTTTGCAGTATCTCGATGAAAATTATGTTGAAGGGAAAAGTTCGAAAGTAAAGTTGCTTTATATTGAAAATATTGATAACCCGGATAAGCTGCTGTTTCATGCTTCTTCGTTAATAAAGAAAGGATGTAAAATTGCCGCCATAAAAGCTGGAAGTTCGTCGGCTGGTAGTAGGGCGGCATCGTCTCACACCGGTGCACTTACCAGTTCTGATGCTGCTGTTGAAGCATTGTTTCGCAAAGCTGGAATTGTGCGTTGTTACGGGCGCGAAGAATTAACCACTGTGGCCGGGGTTTTTATGTGTAAAGAATTGAAGGGGAAAAAACTGGCAATAATAACACATGCTGGTGGTCCAGGCGTGATGCTTACCGATGCTTTGGAGAATGGTGGATTGAAGATTCCTCATATTGAAGATTCGCCGGCAAAAGATGCACTGAAGAAGAAGTTGTTCTCTGGTTCGTCGGTTGAAAATCCTATCGATTTTCTAGCAACCGGAACGGCTGAGCAGTTGGGTGAAATTATTGATGCCTGTGAACGAGATTTTGATGTAGATGGGATGGCTGTAATTTTTGGTAGCCCGGGTTTGTTTCCCATACGCGATGTGTATGACTTGCTTTCTAAAAAAATGGAAACCTGTCAGAAACCGATCTATCCCATTTTGCCTTCGCTGGTAAATGTAAGGGAAGAAGTAGCACATTTTATATCTCACGGGAATGTTAACTTCCCGGATGAAGTTCTACTGGGCCGCGCATTAACAAAAGTAATGAACACGCCTGGCTTGGTAATAAGTAAAGCCCCGTATGACGAGCATGTGGTGAATGAAATCAGGCAAATTATAGATAGTGCAACAGATGGTTACCAGCCTCCCGAAATTATTCATCGTTTATTTGATATTGCAGGTGTTCCCAGAGTAAAAGAAGAAGTGGTACACTCGGAGACTGAGGCCGTTTTGGCAGCCTTAAGAATCGGTTTCCCGGTAGTGATGAAAGTGGTTGGGCCAATTCATAAAACGGATGTGGGAGGAGTTGCTTTAAATATTCGGAATGCCAGCCAGGTACAAAGTGAATTTCATCATTTAAATGGAATTGAAGGTGCCGAAGGTGTTTTAATTGCTCAAATGGCTTCCGGCACTGAACTTTTTCTGGGGGCAAAATATGAACCCACTTTCGGACATGTGGTTTTGTGCGGGATGGGAGGAATATTTGTAGAGGTATTAAAAGATGTTTCTTCCGGATTAGCTCCACTTTCTCAGGAGGAAGCATTGTCGATGATAAAAAGTTTAAAATCGTATAAAATTCTAAAAGGATACAGGAAACAAGCGGGAGTTAATATTTCGGCGTTTGCAGATATTGTTGTTAGGCTTTCTGCATTATTGCGGTACGCTACAGAAATTAAAGAATTGGATATTAATCCGCTTCTGGGCAATGAAAACGAAATTCTCGCTGTAGATGCTCGTATTAGAATTGAAAAATAACCATACCTGCAAATAATATTTGTTATTCTTGAATGCATAAAAAAACACCAATGCTTTGGCATTGATGTTTTTGTTTAATATCAAATTGTATGTTTTAAGCCTGTTTTACAAATTGTACATTAATGGCTAATTTTACTTTATCCGATACAACTACATTTCCAGCTTCTGTAACGGCACTCCACGATAAGCCAAATTCTTTTCGGTTGATTTCTCCTGTAATTTCAAAACCAGCTTTAGTTTGCCCGTAAGGATCAACGGCTATTCCATTAAAATCAGTATCCAGCTTTACTTCTTTGGTTACGTCTCTAATAGTAAGGTCGCCAACCAATGTTTCACCATTAAACGATTTTGATTTAAATGTTATCAATGGAAATTTTTCAGCGTTAAAGAAATCATCTGATTTCAGGTGCCCATCACGGTCTGCGTTTTTTGTTTTTACAGAGTCAACTTCTACTGCTACTGCTACGTCAACATCTGCATTGGTGAAATCATCTCCGTTTGTTTCAACGGTAGCATCAAATTTTTCAAATTCACCGCTCACGGTTGAAATCATCATGTGTTTTACTTTAAATGTAAATTCTGAGTGTGTAGGATCAACTTTCCAAATTGCTTTACTTGCTTCCATAATTGTAATTATTTATTGTTAAAATTAAATATTATCTATTTTTTTTTTCTGCAACCTCTTCGTTTTTAATGCTTTTTTTATGGTTGCAGTCAGTGTTTATTATTGTTGCATTGGTACTTCCATTAACAAAATACGGCTGTTAGTGGTCGATTTTGCAGTTATCTGGCTTACATCCCAAATACCTATTCCATCGCGGTGTTCCAGTTTTTGTCCTTCTATTTCAACTTCTCCTTCCAGTACAAAGGCATAAACTCCGTTATTCGTATCTTTCAACGTATAGGTTTCAGATTTGCCAGCTTCAAAGCGGCCCAGGTGGAACCACCCATTTTGATGAATCCAAACTCCCTGATCATTCTTATTTGGCGACAAAACCTGGTAAAAGCTGTTTTCTTTTTCCACATCGCGAATTGAAATCTGGTCGTAACGGGGAGTAAGATTCTTCGCATTGGGGAATACCCATATCTGAAGGAATTTTACCTCCTTGTCCTGATTTTTGTTGTATTCGCTGTGGAAAACACCCGTTCCTGCACTCATAACCTGAACGTCGCCTTCTTTTATAACGGCTTTGTTTCCCATGCTGTCTTTGTGTTCCAAATCGCCTTCCAGCGGAATGGAAATAATCTCCATATTATCGTGAGGATGCGTTCCAAAACCTTTCCCGGGAGCCACACGGTCGTCGTTCAGAACCCGTAGAACGCCAAAATGCATTCGTTCCGGATTGTAATAATTCGCAAAACTAAACGTGTGGTGCGAGTCGAGCCAGCCATGGTTAGCGTGTCCTCTTGTTTCAGCTTTGTGCAAAATTGTTTTCATCGTTTTTCCTTTCTGCTATTTGTTTCATTGTTGATACAAAGGTCGCAAGAATGAAAGCACGGAGGAATATGAGAATACGGAGAAATATTATGAAAAACCGACTTTAAGGTCTTTTATTGAATTGAGAAGGAGAAGAGCCGGTATGTTTTTTGAAAAAAGCGCTGAAATTTGCCGGCTCGGAAAAACCCAGTTGATAGCCAATTTCTTTACTTGTTAACCCCGAAAAAGCAATAAGTCTCTTGGCTTCAATAATTATTCTTGCCTGAATAAATTCTTTAGATGTTCTTCCGGTTAGCGATTTTACAACTCGGTTAAGATAATCTGGTGTTACACATAGCTCATTGGCATAGTCGTTGGTTTGGTGCCACTCCGAATATTTTTCGTTTACCAGGTTTTTAAAGTTTTTTAAAATGGAATTAACTGCTTCCTGGTTCTGCGGGTCATTGTTTGTTAAAGTGCAAACATTATTTCCATGAATCAGGAACAATCTGATATAGGAACTAATGGCCTGTTCTTTAAATTTAATATCCGATTGTTGAATCCTTATCATTTCTTCACAAAAACTGCAAAAACGGGCAAGTTCGTCATCATTTACAGGGAGTGGTGGAGAGTTGCCATGATCGTTAAAAAGATTCAGATCATTAATAAAATAAAACGGGATGTTGTTTTCAATCAAAAACTGGGGGGAAAATAGAATTACATAACCATCCGATTTTTTTTCTTCAACTACCTGGTGTATTTGCCCCGGGCTAACAAAAAAAATTTGGTTGGCAGAAAACGGATATTCATTAAAATCGATAATGTGTTTCCCGGAAGCTTTTTTTATAAGCAAAACAGTATAATAGTCGTGCCGGTGTGGCTCATCTGTTTTCCCGGAACGCTGCTCATAAATTTCCTGCATTCGCTGAATCCTGAAATGCAACCCGCTGTCAGTGTTTACATCTTTGTATGTTTTAACCGGAGAATCCATTCATTTTATTTCTCTTTGGAGGTAAAAATACATATTTATTTTAGCTTACCTGCAATTCTTATTTTTCGAATGGTTTCAATTTTGCATCCTGTAATTATCATCTTATATATTATTGAGTGGGTAACCATGGGAGTTGCAAGTTCGCTGAATGGATACACATTGTCTGGTCGTTCTTGTGAAATCATTAGAAATAGTGATTTAATAACTAATCGAAAAAATATTTTCGTTTCTTTTATAGAATTAAAGTTCAACTCAATATAATACTTGCAATTTATCATTTACAGATATTAGTTCTAAATAAGCTTCTATTTAAGCTATTTTGGAGCTATTTTAATAATTTTGTCGTTTTTGTAAAATAAACCAATATGCAAAATCATTTGTTTTTGGGAGTTGAGGCGATAGCGCAGGGAGCCATCGATGGTGGAATTTCCGGTGTTTATGCCTATCCGGGGACTCCTTCAACCGAAATAACCGAATTTATACAGGGAAGCGAATTAGCCATTGAAAAAGAAATTCGCAGTAAGTGGTCAACTAACGAAAAAACAGCTTACGAAGCAGCGCTTGGAATGTCGTATGCCGGAAAACGTTCAATGGTGTGTATGAAACACGTTGGTTTGAACGTGGCAGCCGATGCTTTTGTAAATTCAGCAATTACTGGAATTAACGGAGGTTTGGTGCTTACTGTTGCCGACGATCCGTCGATGCACTCTTCTCAAAACGAGCAGGACTCGCGTTTTTATGCCAAATTTGCAATGATCCCTATTTTGGAACCATCCAATCAGCAGGAAGCTTACGACATGGTTCGCGAAGGATTTGTTCTTTCGGAAAAACTGGGAGTGCCGGTAATGGTTCGTATTACTACCCGGTTGGCGCATTCACGTGCAGGTGTTGCCAGAAAAGGCGAACTTCCGCAAAATCCGCTGGTATTACCTGCCGACCCTAGTCAGTTTGTATTGTTGCCTGCCATTGCACGCAGACGCTACAAAGGATTGTTGAGTAAACAGGAAGTGTTTGAAAAAAGTGCCTCAGAATCGGGTTACAACTCGCTAAAGGTTAGTTCCGAAAAAAGCTTGGGAATTATAGCCTGTGGAATTGCTTATAATTATTTGTCAGAAAATTATAAAAACAGCGAATGTCCATATTCAGTAATGAAACTTTCTCAGTACCCAATTCCTTTGGATTTGTTGAATAAATTGGAAGAGAATTGTGAAGAAGTGATGGTTCTGGAAGAAGGTTATCCGGTTGTGGAAGAAGCTGTAAAAGGAATTTTTAAAAAAGATATAAAAGTATCAGGAAGATTAAGTGGTGCACTTCCTCGTGATGGCGAATTGAATGCCGATTTAGTTGCAAAAGCATTGGGAATTGAAACGCAAATTGGCTCTGATGTTCCTGATATTGTAGTTAACCGTCCTCCGGCATTGTGCCAGGGATGCGGCCATCAGGAAATGTATACTGCTTTAAATACGGTATTGTCGGGCTATTCAAAAGGCCGGGTTTTTTCTGACATTGGTTGCTATACGCTGGGAGCACTTCCTCCTTACAAATCAATTTATTCGTGTGTAGATATGGGCGCGTCGGTAACCATGGCAAAAGGAGCTGCTGATGCTGGTTTAATTCCGGCAGTAGCAGTCATTGGCGATTCTACATTTACACATTCGGGAATAACCGGTTTGTTGGACGCTGTAAACGACGAATCAAACATTGTAATTGTGATTTCCGATAACGAGTCGGTTTCTATGACTGGTGGTCAGGATTCTTCAGCATTTGGAAAAATCGAGTCCATTTGCCAGGGAATTGGTGTAAAATCGGAGCACATCCGCGTTGCCGTTCCGCTGAAAAAGAATTTGGAAGAAATGGAACAAATTCTTGCTGAAGAAATTGCTTATGAAGGCGTTTCTGTTGTTGTTTTCCGCCGTGAATGTATTCAGGCTGCAGCAAAAAGAAAAAGGGCCCAAAAGAAACTGAATGTAAAACAAATGAATTAGAAAAATGAAAACCGATATAATACTTGCCGGAGTTGGTGGACAGGGAATTTTATCTATCGCATCTATTTTGGGCGACGCAGCATTAAACGAAAATTTATACCTGAAACAGGCAGAAACGCATGGAATGAGTCAGCGGGGCGGGGCAGTGGAGTCGCATTTGCGTATCTCTGACGAGCCAATTGCATCCGATTTAATTCCGAAGGGAGTTGCCGATATTATTTTGGCAGTAGAACCAATGGAAGCGCTTCGTTATTTGCCGTTTCTTGCCAAAGATGGTTATGTGGTAACGAACACAACTCCATTTAAAAATATTCCCAATTATCCGGATGAAAATGAAATTTTAAATGAAGTAAAAAAACAACCGCATTATGTGGCAATTGATGCTGATTTAATAGCTGAAGAAATTGGGAATAAGCGCGCTTCGAATGTGGTAATGCTGGGAGCTGCAACTCCTTTTATAAAAATAGACCCTGAAAAAATTGAGGCTGGAATTCAACGTATTTTTGCAAGTAAAGGTGAAAGTATTGTGGATATTAATGTGAAAGCATTCAGGGCCGGACGGGAATTTGCATTAAAAAATAAGTAATCAATATAAGGGCATTGAGAAAAGGTTGTTGAAAATAACAGCCTTTTTTTATGTCTTCTTTCCAGCACTTCCTCATTCCCGTATGTTGGGAATGCTAATTTGAAATTGAAATAAATAACGGTTTGGAAATAATAAATTGCAATTAAATTATTGAGTTCGCTGTTAGAATATTTATTTTCGTCGGGTCGTGATTAAGGATGACTTTGTTCGACAATTTGGATTTTTATTCCGTGAGGGATACTATCTAAACAATAATAGAACCAGATAAATAAAACCAAAAAACTAATCATTTCTAAGAATGAGAAAGCTACTACTGTCATTTTTAGTATTTACTACCTTTTCAGCAATCTCACAGAATGTACTAACAGAGAAAAATTTAAACATAAGTTTTAGTGGATTTATTAAAAATGACTTTCTTTTTGATACGCGAAAAAACGCAGAAGCTGTTGACGGATTATATACACTTTGGCCACTGGCTCCTTCTTACGATGCCAACGGTGAAGATATAAACGCAAAAGGTAGTGTTCGCATGTTAAATGTTACCACGCGTTTTGCTACCCGGCTTACTGGATTGCAAATTGGTAATGCAAAGATTGTGGGGTACATTGAAGTCGATTTCTCAGGTGGCTCAGTAACCAATAGTTTGCGTTTCAGGCATGGGTATACAACCATTAACTGGCCCAAAACACAGATTTTGTTCGGACGAGCCTGGCATCCTACATTTGTTGAAAAGGTTTTTCCCAGTGTATTAAATCTTAACACAGGTGTTCCTTTTCAGGTATTTAATCGGAGTCCTCAATTAAGGGTAACCCACAGTTTAACAAAAAATCTGGACGTGATTGCTGCTGCTATTTACCAAACCAAGTATGTAAGTATGGGGCCTGTCGGCACAAGCGCCAACTATCAGCGAGATGCATTGGCTCCCAATTTACATTTGCAACTCCAGTATTACGACGAAAATTGGGTAGTGGGAGCAGGATACGACTGGAAAATGATTCAGCCAAGGGAAACAACGACAGGAGCAAATGGAGATATTTATATAGCCGATGAAAAACTGGCTTCTTCAGCAGCATTGGCATATGTAAAATATACCAATGCCAAATTTCAGATTAAAGCCAAATCAATGTACGGACAAAATGTATCGGAGAGCTTATTCCCAGGTGGTTACGCTGTTGCATCGGTAAATACTCAAACCGGAGCTGAAAGTTATACACCAACCAACCACTGTTATAACTTTGTAAATGTTACTTATGGCGAGAAATGGCAGGTAGGGGTATTTGCCGGCTACATGAAAAATTTTGGGACAAGCGAAAATCCGGTTGGTCCGTTTTATGCCCGTGGTTCTGATGTAGCGTATGCTTACCGGATTTCACCACAGTTGGTGTATAAATACAAAAATTTTATGCTGGGTTTCGAGCCGGAAATAACAACAGCCGCTTACGGAACGATTGACTATAACGACAAAGGAAAAGTAAAAGATGCAGAAGAGGTTACCAACGTCAGAGGTTTGGTTACACTTTTTTATTTCTTCTAGCTGAAAAAAATAGTCGCTGTCCTTTTGTACAGAGATGGCTAAATATAGAAATTAGGAGTATGATTTATTGGGAAGAACAATTTGAGACAATTTCTCAAAACGATTTACAAAAATTACAGGTAGAGCGTTTAAACAAAACAGTGGAAAATGCTGCGCGTTCGCCTTATTACAGCAAGCTTTTTAAAGAGCTTGGAATAGAAGCAGGAGGTATAAAAGATATCTCGCAGATCCAGGATTTTCCGTTTACGACGAAACAGGATTTACGTAATAACTTTCCTTACGGATTTTTAACACTTCCCAAGAAGGAGATCATTCGTTTGCACAGTTCCAGTGGAACTACAGGAAATCCAACCGTGATTTTTCATAATCGCCACGATATTTCTTCCTGGGCAAATCTTATGGCGCGTTCCTTATTTTGCGCGGGCGTGCGTGATACCGATGTTTTTCAGAACATCAGCGGTTACGGTCTTTTTACCGGAGGTTTGGGGTTTCAGTATGGAATTGAATGTCTCGGTGCGCTAAGTATTCCGGCTGGTGCGGGAAACAGTACCCGCCAGATAAAACTGATGCAGGATTACGGAACAACGGCAATTCATGCCATTCCCAGTTATTTGGGGCGTTTATACGAAGTTTTTCAACAATTGGGACTCGATCCTAAAAAGGATACAGAATTAAAAACGTTTGTAATTGGCGCCGAACCTCACACCGATGCACAACGAAAACGTATTGAGGAAATGTTTGGCGTTCGGGCTTTTAATTCATTCGGATTGTCGGAAATGAATGGCCCGGGTGTAGCTTTTGAATGTGAATATCAGGATGGATTGCACATTTGGGAAGATGCTTACATTGTTGAAATTATCGACCCTGATACTTTAGAACCAGTTCCCGATGGCGAATACGGAGAATTGGTGATGACTACACTCGATCGTCAGGCAATGCCGCTAATTCGCTACCGAACCCGCGATATCACCCGAATTCTTCCCGGAAAATGTGAATGCGGCAGAACACATCGCCGTTTGGATCGAATTACCGGCCGTTCGGATGATATGTTCATTATAAAAGGATGCAATGTTTTTCCAATGCAGGTGGAAGGCGTTTTAATGCGCATTCCGGAAGTGGGCTCAGACTATATGATCACACTGGAAACTTTAAACGGAAACGATGAAATGATCGTAGAAGTGGAAGTGAAAAAAGATTGGTTCAAGGGCGACATTCGCCGTTTGGATGTGCTTACCAAACAAATTACAGCCCAAATCCGCGATGAAGTTTTAACAAAACCCATTGTGAAACTGGTGGAGCAGGGCACTTTACCAAAATCGGAAGGAAAAGCAGTCCGCGTTACTGACAATAGAATTAACTGCACAAAATAGAAAAACATGGCAAAAGAAGTATCCATTTTTTTAGAGAATAAAGTTGGGCATTTTGAAAAGGTGACCCGCATCCTGAAAATGAATAAGATTAATATTCTTTCTATGTCGATTAATGATACTGCCAACGGCTGGGGAATATTGGATTTATTGGTGCAGGAGCCGGAAAAGGCTTACGAAGCACTTTCTGAAGGGGGTGTTTCTGTTGCTTTGCGCGATGTAATTGCACTGGAAATGAAAGATGAAGCGGGTGGTTTAAATGATTTGCTGATAAAAGTTGCCGGAACCGGAGTGAATTTTAACAATGCGTATGGCCGGATTATCAAAGAAAATAAGTGTGCCATTTTAATTCTTGATGTTCCCGATTATGACGAATCGGTGAAAAAACTTACTGAGAGCGGTATCACCATTTTGTCGGACGAAAAAGTATATAGAAACCTGTAAAACTAAAATATTATGTTTGGAATAAACGACCCCGGTATTTATCTCGGTTACCTGTTTTCAATTCTTGGTTTAATTGCCTGTGTGGTTTACGGTATTCTTTTCTGGAATAAAGGAATGGAAAAAGATGCCACCGAATTGGAAAAAGATTTAGACTGGGAAGAAAAGGATAATCAATTTAAAAGTGATATTTAACAGGGAAGAAGTATGAATACATTTACACTTGGATTGGTGGTAGTCATCTACCTGCTTATAATTGCTTATTTAGGATACAGGGGATATTCTCAAACAAAAAATGCCAAAGATTATTTGCTGGCAGGCCGCGATATTCATCCGTTTGTGATGGCCATGTCGTATGGGGCTACATTTATTTCAACTTCAGCCATTATTGGTTTTGGCGGAATTGCCGGTATTTACGGAATGGGACTGATTTGGCTGACGGCGCTAAATATTATCATCGGAATTTTTATTGCCTTTGTGTTTTTTGGGCGAATTACCCGAAAAATGGGGCATAATCTGGATGCACATACTTTTCCTGAATTTCTGGGAAATCGTTTTCAGTCGAAGAAAATTCAGATTATCAGTGGTGCTATTATTTTTATTTCCATGCCATTGTATGCGGCAGTGGTTTTAATTGGTGGCGCACGTTTTATCGAGAGTATTTTTGAAATTGATTTTTCACTGGCACTTACTTTCTTCTCCATCATTATTGCTGCCTATGTTATTGCGGGCGGATTAAAAGGGGTAATGTACACCGACGCTTTGCAGGGAACGATTATGTTTCTGAGTATGTTTTTTCTGGTTATTGTAACTTACTCAAAATTGGGTGGCGTTCATGCTGCACACGAAGCGCTTACCAATATGGCAGATATGGTGCCCGAAAGTCTGAAAGCACAAGGAAATGCAGGCTGGACTGCTTTCCCGAAAATGTATTCCGGCTGGTGGTGGGCACTCACAACCAACATTATTTTAGGTGTGGGAATTGGCGTATTGGCGCAACCACAGTTGATAGTTCGTTTTATGACCGTAAAAAGCAACCGCGAATTGAACCGAGCTGTGTTAATTGGAGGCGTTTTTATTTTTGTAGTCACCGGATTTATTTATACCGTTGGCTCACTTACCAATGTATTTTTCTATAACGAATCAGGGAAACTGGCGATTCAGGTTGCCAACGGAAATGTGGATTTAATTATCCCGGAATACATTAGTGCAGCGATGCCCGAGTGGTTTGTGTATCTTTTTATGTTGGCGCTGCTTTCAGCAGGAATGTCAACATTGAGTTCACAATTTCATGCCATGGGTACTTCACTGGGGCGCGATATTTTCGAGAGCGTTTTCCCCAAGAAGCAGTTTAATTCCATGCTTGTTTCAAAATTGGGGATTATTGTTGCTATTTTAGTGAGTATCGTAATTGGTTACAAATTGCCGGGAAGCATTGTTGCTCGCGGAACAGCCATCTTTTTTGGAATTTGTGCTGCTACTTTTCTGCCGGTTTATTTTGCCGGTTTGTACTGGAAAAAGGTTACAAAAAAGGCTGCCATTTACAGTATGCTGGCCGGATTATTAACCAGTGCTTTTGCTTTGGCATTTTTACATGCAAAAGAGTCGGAGCCTCTGGGAATTTGCCAGGCTATATTTGGGAAGTCAACCCTGGCTACCGAGTTTCCCTGGATGATTATCGATCCCATTCTTTTTGCACTTCCGGTTTCTATTTTGGTGCTCGTAATTGTTACCTTAATAAAACCAGCCATACCAAGCGAGCATTTGGATAAATGTTATAAAGGAATTTAGATATTTGACGAATAATATAGAATGGAGCAGGGCTGCATAAAAATGTAAATTTGATAACCGTGAAACTTGCAAATTGCAGTCATCGAGTTTCAAATTATCAAAATACCCCTCCTGTGTGGGAACCTTCTTGTTGAACGAATACTACTGTAGATAGTACTTGATTTTTATGAATGTTTCTCCTGCAATAAGAGGCGGAGGTATCTAGGGCCATGCACGATGAGCTTTGTGCTTAGTTTTTTCCTTCATCTTTATTCTTACTTTTATTCACCCTCATCTTTTAGGAGGAGTACCCGAGTATGCGAGGGGGAGGTGGTGTTCTTGGTTCTTATCTTTACTGCGAGTTTTGAGATAGCAAGACATAAAAGCAAATAACAATTTTCAATTCACAACACCAGGCTTGCAGCTCGTAACCCAGCCTCTGAACTCATACAAATTACGTTTAAAATGCAAGGTGTATATCGTTTTCGCGTAACCAACTATTATATTTGTAAATAGTACAATAATTCAGCAATCATGAAAATATCAAGGATTACAACTGTAACCGACGAAATTATGGATGCATTTACAATACTCATTCCGCAGCTTTCGATAGATAGTTCGGTCCCAACGAAAATTGAATTGGAGACAATAGTTAATTCAGACGACACAATCATTTTCATTGCCAAAGAAGAAAGGATTCTAGGAACGCTAACTTTGGTTTTTACCCGGATTCCAACCGGGGTCAAAGCCTGGATTGAGGATGTGGTGGTTGATACTCAGGCGCAGGGAAAAGGGGTTGGGAAGGAACTGTTAAAACATGCCATTAACCATGCGATTAAGAGAGGGGCTAAAAATATCAACCTTACTTCGAAACCGGAAAGAGTTACTGCAAATAAATTGTATCAAAGTTTAGGTTTTGTAAAACGCGAAACAAATGTGTATCGTTGGTTGGGTTAAATGCAAATATAAAGATGAGAGCCCTTGATTGTATTTATATTCTTTATTCGGTTTATCACAAATAACCAAACTTAGAAAGGTTACAAATTTCAGAAATATGCTTTTGGGGGCTTATAGATTCCAATAAATACTGTTAATTTTACAGGAATTTTATCTGTTTCAGTAGTTCTTTTTCTGAGAAAATGTTAGGACAAACAAATAAAAACCAAAAACGATGGCATTTGAAGTATCTGTATTTTTGGAAAATAAAATAGCTCACCTGGAGGGGATAACCGGAATATTGAAAAAAGAAAATGTCAATATTCGTTCAGTAACGCTAAATAGTATTTTACATGGGTGGGGAGTATTAAATCTGTTGGTAGATAAGCCTGAAAAAGCATATCAATTGTTATCCGAAAAAGGAAACTCAGTAGTACTTCGTGAGGTAATAGCTTTGGAAATGAAAGACCAGGCAGGTGGGCTGGATGAATTGCTGCTGAAGATTTCCCGGGCAGGTATCCACATTGAAAATGCAAACAGCCGGCTGATAACTGAGAATAAAATGGCTGTTTTGTTGCTGGATGTGCCTGATGTTATGGATGCGGTAATCCGGCTAAAAAGCAGTGGCGTTCATGTGTTAGACGATAAAACCGTTTACGGAAAATAGAATAGAGCCGGAGTAATAAATACAATTATAAGAAACAACCGGATAAAACTTAAATAAAAACCTTTAACAATATTTTGAATGATTTGGAATGAAAAAATTGAATGTGCTTCCAGAGACGAAATGTCCGCCATTCAATCGGAAAGACTTGTTCGGACAGTACAGCGGATTTACCATAATGTTCCGAGTTACCGTTCGAAAATGCAGGAGAAAGGGTTACTCCCCGGAGACATAAAAAGCGTGGAAGATATTTCTAAACTTCCGTTTACTATTAAAACCGATTTGCGTGATAATTACCCTTTTGGAATGTTTACAGTTCCCATGAGCGAAATTGTTCGTTTGCATGCCAGCTCCGGAACTACTGGAAAACCAACTGTTGTTGGCTATACACGCAACGATCTCCAGATGTGGGCCGAAGTAGTTACCCGTGCATTGTGTATGGCTGGCGTTCACCAAAACGATATTGTACAGGTTGCCTATGGATACGGACTTTTTACCGGAGGGCTCGGGTTGCATTACGGAACCGAAAACCTGGGAGCCACCGTAATTCCTATTTCCGGCGGAAATACTAAAAAGCAAATTCAGTTGATGCAGGACTTTGGTTCATCTGTCATTGCCTGTACTCCTTCGTATGCACTTTTTCTTTCGGAAGCAATGCAGGAAATGGGGGTTGCTCCGGAAAGTCTGAATTTAAAAGTGGGGATTTTTGGCGCTGAGCCCTGGAGCGAAAATATGCGCAAGGAAATTGAGGCAAAGCTTAAAATAAAAGCCATCGATATTTACGGATTGAGCGAAATTGTTGGCCCCGGGGTTTCCTGTGAGTGTACCTGCCAGACCGGAATGCATGTAAATGAAGACCATTTTATTCCTGAAATTATTAATCCAGAAACATTGGAGCCGGTTGAACCTGGACAGGTAGGAGAATTGGTTTTTAGTACCATTACCAAAGAAGGAATTCCGATTTTGCGTTACCGTACCCGCGACTTAACCCGGTTAATTTATGATAAATGCGAATGTGGCCGCACGCTCGTTCGTATGGAAAAATGCATGGGCCGCAGCGATGATATGTTGATTATTCGCGGAGTAAATGTTTTTCCATCGCAGATTGAAAGTGTATTGCTGGAAATGAGTGAAACCGAACCACACTACCTTTTAATTGTAGAGCGCGAAGGAACACTCGATATTCTAAAGGTCATGGTTGAAGTGCAGGAACAGTTCTTTTCTGATGAAATCAGGGAACTGGAAGCGCTTCGTAAAAAAATCAAAAATAATCTTCAAAGTACGCTGGGTATTTCGGTTGATGTAAAACTGGTAGAGCCAAAAACCATTGAGCGGACGGCCGGAAAAGCAAAACGTGTAATTGATAACCGTAAAATCTAAACTAAAATGATAACAAAACAAGTTTCTGTTTTTCTTGAAAATAAATCGGGTAGGTTAAACGATGTAACACAGATTCTAGGTGATGCTGATGTAAATATTTCGGCATTTACCATTGCAGATACATCTGACTTCGGGATTTTGCGCCTGATTGTTTCCGATCCGGAAAAAGCTTGCGAAGCTTTGAAAAAGAATCATTTTTCGGTAAAAACTACCGATGTTGTTTTGGCAAAAACGTCGAACCAACCCGGCAGTTTGGCAAAATTGTTAAAAGTGTTGAGTGAAGGTGGCTCTTTTATTGAATATATGTACGCCTTTTCAATGGATCAAGATTCGGCAAGCATTGTTATTCGTCCCACCAGTATTCAAAAATGCATGGAAATTTTGCAATGTCATAAGGAAGAATTTCTGTTTGACGAGGGCGAACTTTTATTGTAAAATTAAAGCAGGTAAAGTAAAAAGGTTCAATCCTGAAATCTTAGTTCAGAATTTGTATCTTTGGTCTCTCAAAAAAATAATAGATGAAGCGAATCGCAATACAAGGAATTGCAGGGTCATTTCATGAAGATGCAGCAAGAAATTACTTTGGAGATGAAGAAATTGAGGTGGTTGAATGTCAGTCATTTCGAAAAGTTTGTGAGTTAATAGATACGGATAAAGTGGATATTGCTGTTATGGCCATTGAGAATTCAATTGCCGGCAGTTTATTGCAGAATTATGCCTTAATACAAGATTATCACCTTCGGATTATTGGCGAAATTTATATCCATATTCAAATGAACCTGATGGCTTTAGCCGGAGTAAAGCGGAAAGATATTAAGGAAATCTATTCGCATCCTGTATCTTTTTTGCAGTGCAATGAATACCTTGAAAAATATTTTCCGGATGCAGAGCGAAAAGAATTGGGAGACAATGCAAAAGTGGCTAAGCTGATAAGTACAGAGAAAATTAATTATGCAGCTGCCATTAGTAATTTACGGTCGTCTGAACTGTACGGATTGAATATTCTGGATAAAGGAATTGAGAGCAATAAAAAGAACTATACCCGGTTCTTAATTTTATCAAAACACGGAAATCCAACGCAAGGGACAAATAAAGCATCCATCTGTTTTGAAGTTGGCCATTTTTATGGTGCGCTGGCAAAAGTGCTGAATATTTTTGCAGAAAACCGGATTAACTTAAATAAAATTCAGTCGGTTCCAATAATTGGTAAACCCAATGAATACACCATTCATGTGGATATTGAATGGGAAAAAACCGAAAACTACGACAAAGCAATTCATCAGGTGTTGAAAAATGCAACCAGCCTTTCAATATTGGGTGAATATGTAAAAGGAGATATTTATATCCATAATTAGAACAATAATAAACCAGACAATATGAGCAAAATCGCAATTTTTTTTGGACCACTAAAAGGAGCTGTAAACAGGGTAGCCGATAAAGTAAAAGATGCTATCGGTGCAGATAAGGTGGAAATGGTACCTGTTAAAGATGCCACCGTTGCTGACCTCGAAAAATATGACAAAATAATTTTTGGTATTTCAACCGTTGGAAAAGATACCTGGGATTCCAGTTATACAAATGTTGACTGGGGGAAATTTCTTCCTGAAATTGGTAAAACTACTTATGAAGGAAAAACCATTGCGATTTTTGGACTGGGAGATCATGTAACTTATGCTCCTACTTTTGTTGACCATATTGGTTTATTGGCGCGCGACCTGATGAAAAACGGAGCTACACTGGTTGGTCAGGTTCCGGCAGACGATTATGAATATGAAGCTTCAGAAGCAGTGGTAGAAGGAAAATTTCTGGGATTACCAGTTGATGAAGATTTTGAGCCCGAATTAACGGATGAAAGAGTTGAAAAGTGGGTTGAACAAATTCGTCCTGATTTTGGATTCTGATTAACTGTTTTTACACCAAATTTAGGGGCTGAATAATTTTGTGTTTATTTCTGCCTCCTTACTCACTGATTTATTTAAAAGGATTATCATGTCTGTATCACCTATAGATAAAAGTGTTGTTGATGCCAAGATTCAGCAACTTCGTATTCCTGAAATAGGAAAGGCTTCCATTCGCGAAGTATTAGCGTTGGTCAATTTGGTTGAAGAAGCAACCGGAGTAAAATATGTTCGTATGGAAATGGGAGTCCCCGGGCTTCCTCCATCAAGAATTGGCACCGAGGCAGAAATTGAAGCCCTTCAAAAGGGGGTAGGTTCTCTCTATCCAATGGTCGATGGAATTAAACCGTTGAAAGAGGAAACGGCTAAATTTGTAAAGAATTTTATGAATATCGATGTGCATCCCAAAGCATGTATCCCAACCGTTGGATCGATGCAGGGTACTTACGTCGCATTTCTTGCTGCAGCCAACATTGATGAGAAAAAAGATACAGCACTGTTTATTGATCCTGGTTTCCCGGTGCAAAAACAGCAAATGATGGTACTGGGCCAGAAATATGAGACTTTTGATGTTTTTAATTATCGTGGCGAAAAATTGCGGGTAAAACTGGAAGAATTCCTGTCGGAAGGAAATATTCATTCCATTATTTATTCCAACCCAAACAATCCGAGCTGGATTTGTTTTACCGATGACGAACTTAAAGTTATTGGAGAACTGGCCAATAAGTACGACGTAATTATTATGGAAGATTTGGCTTATTTTGGAATGGATTTCCGGCGTAATATTTCAAAACCGGGAGAACCACCCTATCAGCCAACAGTAGCAAATTATACCGATAATTATATTCTTTTTATTTCCAGCTCAAAAATATTTTCATACGCCGGGCAGCGAATTGGAGTAATGGTGATTTCTGAATCGCTTTTTGACAAGGATTTTCCTGTATTACAAAAACGTTTTCAAAGTACAACGTTTGGCGCTACAATTACAATGCGATTACTTTATTCTATTTCTTCGGGAACCAGTCATTCGGCACAGTGGGCTTTGGCTGCCATGTTAAAAGCAGTAAATGAAGGCACTTTTAATTTTGTGGATGATATTAAAGAGTACGGGGAGAAAGCCAAAGTGATGAAACGCCTTTTCCTCGATAATGGTTTTAATATTGTTTACAAGGAAGATTTGGGGCAACCGATTGCCGATGGTTTCTACTTTACCATTTCATATCCGGGAATGACGGGGAATGAGTTGGTTGCTAATCTTATTTATTTTGGGATAAGTTCTATTGCGCTGGATAATACAGGTAGTGAAGAAGAGGGGATACGGGCCTGTGTTTCGTTTGTACAGCGAAATCAGTTTGGCGACCTTGAGGAAAGACTAAAAGCATTTAATGCAAAATTTTCGGAAAAATAGTTAATCGGAATGGATAAAAGCAAAGTAATATCCCGATATAATCTGACGCTTGAACTCATTTCGAAACTTAAACTTAAAAACGAGCCTGTAGAGCTAAAAAAAGGAGAAGCATTCCTGGAATATGGCGAACAGGCCAACCGTATTGGAATTCTTATTGAGGGACTGCTTTACGCGACCTACGTGGCGGAAAGCGGTACCGAGTGGATTTCAAGATTCTTCTTTCCCCCAAATAATTTTATTGTCAGTAATCATCGTGGGTTTTACACCGGCAAGGATTCAACCGAATCGATAAAAGCTTATGACGATTCTAAACTTATTTATTTTGAAAAAGACGAGTTTAAGAATCTTCTGGATACCAATATCATATTTGAAAGAACGGTAAGGGTTCTTGCCGAAGAGAGTTACATTCAGGCAATGGATCGGATTCACTCGTTTCAATCGTTAAATGCTGAGGAAAGAATTCGCAAATTTTTTACTGAAAATCCGGAGCTGGGAGCCAAGCTTCAACGGCAGCACATTGCATCTTACCTGGGAATACACCGGAACATTTTAACCCGCTTTCTATATAAAATATAAAATTCGCAACATTAGTTGCATCCTTTTCCTTTTTGAAAAAATAATTTTGTGTAGAAAATCAAAATCAAATAATTTGTTGTGCTAAATTATTAATATGACATAAAATAAATAATTTGTTTTATATTTTATAACCACTCATATTTATTTGAAAAATACCTGATTTTTGCGTTCTTTTTTGAGCGTAAAGGTTTTTAACTTTAAAGAAAAATCAAAAAAATGGCTAAAGTTCTAGGAGCAGTTGTAGTTGATAAGGAAGGCTGTAAAGGATGCGGTGTATGTGTGAACGAATGTCCGCAAAGTGTATTGTCATTACATACAGAGGTAAACAGCCGCGGATATCATTATTCATATATGGAAAACCCGGATGATTGTATAGGATGTTCCAATTGTGGCGTTGTTTGTCCGGATACGTGTATAACTGTTTATCGGGTGAAGGTGTAGATATTCATTTATTCATAAGCTAACAATAAATTCTTGTTCTCAGATGGCCTATTCGAATGACAGAATAAAAAAATAGAGAACAAGAAATAACAAAATTTAATAAAATGGGAGAATTAAGATTAATGAAAGGAAATGAGGTGCTGGCCGAGGCCGCCATTCGCTGTGGGTGCGATGGTTACTTTGGTTATCCCATTACACCTCAGTCGGAAGTGATGGAAACCCTTATGGCACGCGAGCCATGGAAGGAAACTGGAATGACTGTTTTGCAAGCTGAAAGTGAAGTTGCTGCTATAAACATGGTTTATGGAGGGGCTGGTTCAGGAAAGAAAGTTATGACATCTTCATCAAGTCCGGGAATCAGTTTAATGGCTGAAGGAATCTCGTATATTGCCGGTGCTGAAATACCTTGCCTGATTGTGAATGTACAGCGCGGTGGACCAGGACTGGGAACAATTCAGCCTTCTCAAGCCGATTATTTTCAGTCGGTAAAAGGTGGTGGCCATGGCGATTATAAAATGATTGTACTGGCGCCGGCATCGGTTCAGGAAATGAACGATTTTGTTGATTTAGGCTTTGAACTGGCTTTTAAATACCGTAATCCGGCAATGATTCTTGCTGATGGCGCTATTGGTCAAATGATGGAAAAAGTGGAACTGTCAGACTACAAGCCACGAATGACAAGCGAGGAAATTGAAGCAAAATGTGGAAGCTGGGCTTCGACTGGAAAAAAAGCCTTCCGGCAGCAAAATATTGTTACTTCGCTGGAACTGGATTCGGCAAGAATGGAGGTAAATAATAACCGTTTCCAGCAGAAATATAAAAAAATGCAGGAAGAGGAAGTTCGGTATGAAGCCATTATGTGCGACGATGCCGAATTTATTATGGTTGCATTTGGAACAACTGCGCGTATTTGTCAAAAATCAGTTGAATTGGCGCGTGCGAAAGGATTAAAAGTTGGATTGTTAAGGCCAATTACTCTTTTTCCGTTTCCTTCAAAAATTATAGGTGAACTGGCGGAAAAAGCCAAAGGATTTTTATCTGTTGAAATGAGTGCCGGACAAATGGTCGAAGATATCCGGCTGGCTGTATATGAATCGGGGAAAAATACCCGTGTTGAATATTTTGGCCGCATGGGAGGAATAATTCCCGGCCCGAATGAAGTAGTAGACGCTTTGGAAGAAAAATTTTCATGGGAGTTAAATTATGGAGTTAAAAGATATTATTAAACCGGAAAACCTGGTTTACGAGAAATCAAATGTTCAGATAGACAGAATTATGCATTATTGTCCGGGATGTTCTCACGGAGTCGTGCATAAAGTTATTTCGGAGTTGATTGAAGAACTGGGTATTCAGGACAAAACCGTTGGTATAGCGCCGGTTGGGTGTGCCGTTTTTGCATATAATTATATTGATGTTGACTGGCAGGAAGCTGCTCATGGCCGTGCCCCGGCATTGGCTACAGGTGTAGCAAGATTGAATCCGGATAAATTTGTATTTACCTATCAGGGAGATGGTGATTTGGCTTCCATTGGTGCGGCAGAGATAATGCATGCATGTAACCGTGGCGAAAATATTCTTGTGGTATTTATTAATAATGGTATTTACGGAATGACTGGCGGGCAAATGGCCCCTACAACGCTTGAAGGAATGGTAACATCTACAACTCCTTACGGTCGTAATGTGGAATTAAACGGCTATCCGTTAAAAATAACTGAATTAATAGCCCAGCTTCCCGGAACGTCTTATGTAACCCGGCAGTCGGTGCATACGGCAGCAGCTGTGCGCAAATGCAAACGTGCTATTAAAAAAGGAATTAAAAATGTACTGGACAAAAAAGGAACTTCCTTTGTCGAGATTGTTGGCACTTGTAACTCCGGCTGGAAGATGTCGCCGGTAGATGCTAATAAATGGATGGAAGAAAATATGTTCCCATTTTACCCTCCGGGTGATTTGAAAGATGGCGTAAAAGGACAATCTGAGGCAAAAAACTAAAAAAGACACATTATGACGGAAGAAATTATAATTGCCGGATTTGGAGGACAAGGCGTACTTTCCATGGGGAAAATTCTTGCTTATTCCGGTATTATGGAAAATAAAGAGGTAACCTGGTTCCCTTCCTATGGGCCGGAAATGCGCGGTGGAACAGCGAATGTTACTGTAATTGTTAGTGACACACGAATTAGTTCGCCCATTTTGCAGGAGTTTGATACTGCCATTATTTTAAACCAACAAAGTATGGATAAGTTTGAAAAAATGGTAAAACCCAATGGAACATTAATTTACGACCCCAATGGTATTGTTCATCCTCCCACCCGAACCGATATTAACATTTACAGGGTAGAAGGTACCCGCTCTGCCATAGAAATGGGAAACCCAAAAGTTTTTAATATGATTATTTTTGGTAGTTACTTAAAGGTGCATCCTATTGTAACGCTCGACAATGTGGAAAAAGGACTTAAAAAGTCATTGCCCGATCGCTATCATAAACTCATTCCGCTAAATCTGGATGCAATAAAAAAAGGACAGGAAATTGTTGAAACTGTTCAGGCGGTATAGATAGATTATCATATAAATCACTATCTCCGGAAAGGGAAAGGGATAGTGATTTATGTTTTTGATATTAAATTCAGGGCATTAAAGTTGCATACCTGAATGCATTTGCCACATCCGGAGCATTGTTCCGGATTTTTAACAACAATGTGCAAGCCTTTCTCATCATTATTCATTGCTAAAATATCGTGCCTGCATCTTCTTATGCAGCTTCTGCATCTGGCGCAGTTGTCATCAATAACTGTTATAACTTTATCGTTTCGTTTTCTTTCTTTTAGCCTACCTTTGGGCAATAGCAGAAACCCCAAAAGAATGGCAACAAAACCAATCTAAATATCATTCATTTGTTCTGTCGTTTGAATAATTTACCTTCTGTTTCTTTTTATAAGGCGAATGAGAAGCCGAAATATTTTGCGGAATGAGCATAATAAATCTTGTTGCTGTTTTACAAAACTGATTACGAAAATTTTAGGTCTACGGTTTTATTTTAATTCATTACATGTAGAACTGCCTAATCCTAATAACAGGATGGTAGGGGTAAAGTGTTTGTAGTACAGTGAGTTGTGTAGTGTGTGAGGCGGTAATTATGCTTGAGTTTCCTTATCTGGCCATATTTTAAACAAGGATAGCTGTTGTGCTATAATATTGATGTTTAACGAATCACTGCACAATCTTTTTTATTATCGTTGTTTTAAAATCATATTCACTAATTTCGTATTTCTTCAAATCAAACTGGTTATTGTCAAGATATTTTTCAATAAACGGTAAGTCTGGCGCGTAGTGAAAGCATCCTCCAATTTTCAGAGAGTTCAAAATACCAATATATGTTTTGCCATATTCAATGTAGTTTCCGTCTTCTCTCAAATTATGGTGGTTAAAATGGTTTGAAAATCCTAAATTACTGATAACTGTTCCCCATTTTTCTTTTCCATAATCGTATTCCAACCAATCTGAAGTTATCAAATTTGAGGAAATGAACTTAAATCTGTCAATTCCATAAACTTCAATTTCTTTCTTTTTTAGATAATTAACTAAATGTCCATTGAGTCCACAGCCTATATCTAAAACCGGTTGCATTAAATGTTCAATATCAATTTGCAATCTTGGGGAATATTCAGAACAAGTAACCGGAGTTAATTCTTTATCGCCGTTTTTATAAATTTTTTCAGCGAAGGAATTATTATCTTTTAGCCAGTCTTTTAGCTTTAAGTAATGATTTTTTGAAATAGTTTCAATTGAGGTTGTTCCAGCTTGAAAGTTGTCAAATAAATCAGCGTAAATTTTTCTTAGATTATTTCTAGCTTTCAAGTCAAATGAGTAGTATTGATTTACTCTGTAGAATTCTTCTATTGCTTTATCTGTGGCATAATCAATTAAAGATTGTTTTGAGCCTTGATTTAAACTATCAATTTTTGATATAGCTTTAACTGTTTCTTTAGCAAATTGAAAAAAGTCCAGATTATCAAGAAAAATATTTTTGCCTCGATTAAATTCTGTCTGATTATCAATGTTTTTTGTGAATCTATCCATTTGTAGCCGTTATAATATTGAGCCTAATGTCAGCTATTTGGGAAATATAAATCAATCGTTAATGATTGCAAAATGGTTTGAGTATACAGGAGTATGCTGAACTGATATTTTGGCTTTTTCATCGTATTTGGTTTCCCCGGCTTAAAAATAGCAATTATTGAATGTAAAGTGTAAAAAATACTTACGATGAAAGATGGAGTCTTCTCATCTGGCTCCATTTCATAACCCAGAACATTGATATAGTAATTTTAAATAAATTATTCATCCTGTTAATGCCTTAGCTTAGAGTGGTGTTAGTTAGTTTTGCCTGTAATTCTAATCTATTTTTTTTAATAAGTTTGGTTTTAATCAGATACTGTCGAGCTATATTGGTTTCAGGGATATATTGATTGTGTGCAAAATGTTTGTATAATGTTAAAATAGCTCTCTAAACGTTAAAAACAATTCATACTTGATTTCATAAAATTAACTGAATTCACATTTTTTAAACTTTCATTTTTATGTAAGACCTATTTTTTCAATAGTTTTAGAAGCCTGAAATAAATTTCCCGGATGTGAGGTTTGTTTTTCACCATTACTCTGGGGAGATCAGAGTAAGAGTAGAGTTTATTCCAATAATGGAAATCATAAAAATATAGTTTAAAAATTAAGCGAAATGAAACGAAGAGATTTTATCAGGTCATCAGCTGTCGCCGGTGTTGCCCTCTCGGCTACGCCATCTTTTGTATACGGTTCCATGGCCGGGAAGAAAGTAAAAATGGGATTTATTGGAGTTGGTGGTAGAGGGCGGAACCATCTGAACAATGTTTTGATGCGCGATGATGTAGAGATTCCTGCCATTTGTGATATTGACCCGGAAGCAATAACAAAAGCGCAGGAGTTGATAAAAAAACACGGCTATCCAAAGCCGGAGGTTTATTCCGAGAATGAATATTCCTGGCAAAAAATGCTCGAGCGTGACGATTTGGAGGGAGTAATAATTGCGACCCCGTGGATGTGGCACACTCCAATGGCTGTAGGTGCCATGAAAGCAGGCAAGTATGCAGGGGTTGAAGTTTCGGCTGCTAATACTTTGGAAGAATGTTGGGATTTAGTGAATACACATGAGGAAACAAAGGTGCCGGTAATGATTTTGGAAAATGTATGTTACCGGCGTGATGTAATGGCTGTTTTACAAATGGTACGCGATAATTTGTTTGGAGAACTTATTCATTTCCGCTGTGGATATCAACACGATTTACGTGGCGTGAAATTTAGCCCGGGGGTTACTTTTGGCGAAGGCGCAGAAGGAGAGGCTCGCTGGAGAACGTTGCATTCACTGGAGCAAAATGGCGATATGTATCCAACACACGGTTTAGGGCCCATTGCCACATATTGCAATATTAACCGCGGAAACCGTTTGCTCTCGTTAACATCAACGGCAACAAAAGCACGCGGATTACACGATTATATTCTTAAAAACAAGGCTGGAGGCGAAGATCATCCCAATGCCAAACTTATTTGGAAACAAGGAGATGTTATTACAACTACAGTAACAACGGCTAAAGGAGAATCGATTATTATAACCCACGACTGTAATTTGCCCCGTCCGTATTCTTTGGGATTTAGAGTACAGGGAACCAATGGCCTTACCGAATTTGATTACGACCGGCGGCGCGTTTATGTTGAAGGCCAATCGCCACAACACACATGGGAAGATTTTGAAAAGTATGCCGATAAATATGACCATCCGCTTTGGAGAAAATACGGCGATTATGCAGAAGGTTCCGGGCACGGAGGTATGGATTATTTTGTGGATCATGCTTTTGTGGAAATAACAAAACGGAAGCTGGAAGCACCACTGGATGCATACGATGCCGCGGCATGGAGCTCCATTACCCCGCTCTCTGAAAGATCAATTGCCGAAGGTGGCGAACCACAGGCAATTCCTGATTTTACCCGTGGACGGTGGATTAAACGTCAGCCCATCTTTGCACTTAACAACGATTATTAAGAACCATAATTATTTGAAAATTGTAAGGAGAAGTAACCGAAATGATACGAAATAACTACTTAATCGAGTGCTGCTTCTGTAATTTTCTTTAATGAAAAAGTAGAGTGAAATGGCTATTAAATAATATCATTGCCTGATGCTCTGTAGTATGGTTAAAAAAGTAATTTTGCCTTAATATTAAAAAATAAATCATGAAGAATTTTATAAAATCAAATTATCGGACTCCCAGGCTTTTGGGGCTTGTTGCAATTAGTTGTCTGTTAGTCTTTCAAACATTTTCGTTAAAAGCACAAGATCACTCAATAACCGGCCGCTGGGATCTTTCAGTTCAACGGAACAATGAAACGCTTCCTTCGTGGCTGGAAGTAAAGTTATCGGGATTTAAAACTTTTGTTGGCTATTTTGTTGCTGATGTTGGCAGCGCACGCCCCATTTCCGAAATCATTTTTGAAGACGGGAAAGTTTCGTTTCATATTCCACCACAATGGGAAAACAGCGACAAAGATATGTTTTTTGAAGGTACGCTTGAAAACGACAAACTTAGAGGTGTAATTACTACCAGCACAGGAGAAAAATTGTCGTTTACCGGTGTACGCGCGCCTCTTTTGAAACGAGATAATATGAATCCAAAGTGGGGCAAATCAATTCCCCTTTTTGATGGGAAAAACCTTGACAACTGGCATTCACAAAAAGAAGAAAATCAATGGGTAGTTGAAGGAGGTGTTTTAAAAAGTCCAAAACCAGGTTCAAACCTGATTAGTAACCAAAAGTTTAATGATTTCAAATTACATGTCGAATTTAAATATCCCAAAGGCGGAAATTCAGGAATTTATTTAAGAGGCCGTTACGAAGTTCAGGTTGAAGACAGTAAAGGGAAAGAGCCATCATCAATATATCTTGGTGGCGTGTATGGTTTTGTAACACCAAACGAAAACGTGGCAAAATCATATGGTGAATGGCAAACTTACGATATTACCCTGATTGGACGAAGGGTTACCATTGTTGCCAATGGCAAAACGGTTGTTTGCGACCAGATTATTCCAGGAATTACGGGAGGAGCAATCGACAGTAACGAAGGCGAACCAGGCCCAATTATGTTGCAAGGAGATCATCTACCTATCGAATACAGGAATATTGTTATTACGCCAGCTAAGTAAAAACGTTGTTCGATAGATATTTAGAGTTTGAATGTCTTTCGTTACTTTTAAAATTCTAAAAATTCCAGTGTGAAGATTTGAAGTTAAATGAATCTTCACACTGGTTACCTCCAAATGATTTAAATCCAGTTGTTTTGTCCTTATTTTAATCCCCTGAGTTCGTTGCTCCCAACTTTGTATTCTATATGGTTTAGAGTTGACAGTACTTGTCACAAATTCTTTCTTGCGGGTAATATTCATTTTAAAAGAATCAAATCTAATGTTGTTTTTCATGAAATAATACCTGAATTTTATAGTGGTAAACTTCTTCTAATTGTTCATAGAATTTCCTGGATGTTAAGAATGTAAAATGTTCTTAATAATTGTAAGCAGTTTATATTGGAATAATTATATGCATTTAATTAAACGAATACTTTTTATATAATCTAAACGAGCGAGAATGAAAAAACAAATTTTACTTCTGATTACAAGCTGGCTATTTTGTGCTGGTGCGTTTGCCCAAAATGGATTTAACGGCTTAAATATGAATATGGGAAATCTCTACCGGGTTTCTGATGCTAAAACACGTTCAATAAGCCCTGAAAATTTTACTGGGGAAAAAGGGAAAGGTGGAATGGCCCGCCTGGAAGACAGTAACAAACCAAATACAGCCAATGCGGCTCATGCTGCCCGCGACCTTGGACAAGGCTGGAAAGTAAATCCGTTTGTTAATATTAAAGCCGGAGAGGAATTTACCATGGCTGAAATTGAGGGGCCGGGAGCTATCCAGCACATTTGGATGACCCCAACCGGCAATTGGCGTTATTCCATCATCCGTATGTATTGGGACGATGAAAAAGAGCCTTCGGTAGAATGTCCTGTGGGCGATTTCTTTTGCATGGGCTGGAATAAATATGCTCCTATTAGTTCGCAGGCAGTTTGCGTTAACCCGGGGAGTGCATTTAACTGTTACTGGGTAATGCCTTTCCGGAAAAAATGCCGTATTACCATGGAAAATATAAGCGACGACAAAGATATGCGATTATATTATCAGATTGATTATACCTTAACCGATGTTCCGGATGATGCCGGTTATTTTCATGCGCAGTTTCGTCGTAATCCATATAACGAAACATCGGTTTATACTATTGTTGACGGAATTAAAGGAAAGGGACAGTTTGTTGGTCTTTACCTGGCCTGGGGCGTTCATAACAACGGTTGGTGGGGCGAAGGCGAAATTAAATTCTATATTGATGGCGATAAAGACTTTCCGACTATATGCGGAACCGGGGCTGAAGACTACTTCTGTGGTTCGTATAACTTTGAAACACGCAAAAAAAATGCCGCCGGGGTGGAGGAACGTGACTATACTGAATTTTCAACACCCTATAGTGGACTGGCGCAGGTAATTCGCAGCGACGGTTCGTATCATGTTATGCAGCGGTTTGGTTTGTATCGGTGGCATATTATGGATCCTATTCGCTTTGAGAAAGACCTGAAAGTTACTATCCAGGATTTGGGATGGCGACAGGGAGGAAGGTATTTGGCACAGCATTCTGATATTGCTTCTGTGTGTTTCTGGTATCAGCAGGGAGATTATAAGGATTATCCCAAATTGCCCGACTGGCGTGGACTGGAAATTAACTAACCTGCTTTTAAGAATGAAATAAATGGCTATTTTCTTAATGCATGTGCTTTGTAAGCTTTACATTTTTAATATTTACGCCAACTGTTACTAATTGTACCTTTTACTCTAAACAAATGAACCGAAAAATGAATTTCTCTTTTTCGCAATGGATACTGGTTATAATAATTATAACACAGACAGCTTGTACGTCATCTAAAAAGGAAAATAATAATTACACCCAAGGAATGTATGGTTATGATCGTACTTTTCTTACGGAGAACAATATTGAAACTATCGAACTTCGCGATGAAAATTCAGGAGCGAGGGTGCTGGTGGCTCCTTGTTTACAGGGACGGGTAATGACCAGTGCCGCAGAAGGAGAGGAGGGGACTGGATTTGGCTGGATTAATTATGATTTAATAGAATCGGGAGAAATAAACCAGCAATTTAACCCTTTTGGCGGTGAAGAGCGTTTCTGGCTGGGGCCCGAAGGTGGTCCGTTCTCTACTTATTTTAATCAGGGAGATGAGCAAGTGTTTGCCAACTGGCGTGTTCCGCCGGAACTTGACACAAAGCCTTTTGATTTGGAAAAGCGAACATCAAATTCGGTTTCGTTTAAAAAGAAATTGATCTTAAAAAATGCCTCCGGAACAGTTATGGAGGCAGGTGTTAACCGTTCTGTTCACCTAATGAAGCAGGCACAGGCAGAAGAAGCCCTTGGAATGGCTTTGGATAGCTCGCTGAGTTTTGTTGCTTTTGAAACAGTAAACACGCTCAAAAATGAAGGAAACATTGCGTGGGACGAAAACAATGGTTTTTTGTCTGTTTGGTTATTGTGTATGTTTAATCCTTCAGAGCAGGGAGTGGTTTTTATTCCCTTTAAAGAAGGAGATGCATCAGAATTGGGGCCAAAGGTTACCGATGATTATTTTGGAAAAGTTCCGGGTGACAGGTTAATTGTAAAAGACCGCGTGTTGTTTTTTAAGACAGATGGAAAATACCGGAGCAAAATAGGCATCTCTCCTTTACGGGCAGAGCCGTTTTGTGGCAGCTACGATCCTGGGAAAAAGGTGCTAACACTGCTGTGGTATACCTTGCCCAATACACCGGAAAAATATGTTAATTCAAAATGGGGAACACAGGATGATCCATTAAGTGGAGATGTAGTTAATTCGTATAACGACGGACCAGCTGACGATGGCAAAGTGATGGGGCCTTTTTACGAAATAGAGAGCTCTTCTCCCGCAGCTTTGCTTCAGCCAGGAGAAGATATTACGCACATACAACGCATCTTTCATATTTCAGGAGACGAAGGCAAATTGAATGAAATTACCTCTCAGCTTTTTAATCTTTCGATAAATGAAATAGAACATGCGTTTTAACGGCTTGGTATTTTTGCTGTAAGTTGAAAGATTTAACTTTTCTTTCAATGGCTGTTTCATACTGAATTTGAAATCTTTGGTGAAATTTTTGTTTATGTGGTGTTTACTAATCTCAACGAAGCATTAGATTAGTAAACACCACAAATCGTTTTCCTGTTATTATTCTAAAAAATATTTGACCCTCTCCCGAAAAAATGGAAAAAATTTTCTACATATCAACAGTAGCAAAGGATTTACTGGTTTTTCCGGTGAGGAAAGCTGGTTTTAAAATGTTATTTTTATTGTGCAAACAAAAAATAAGAACATCAAAAAACCAGCCTATGTCAAAAGTATTAACAAAACAGGTACAGAACAAGATTAGCCGCTACTTTCTTAAACTTGAAAACCATTTAACCAAACCTGAATTACGTTGTGTCAGGGAAATGACCACAGGGCTATTGAAATCAGGGACGGTTTTGGTCAACAAAATTGCTACAGGAATTTGTGACAAGATTTCACTAAGCCAGACCACCAAACGGTTCAGGAACCATTACAATAAAAAAGGGTTCTTCATAAAATTGTTCCGGGGTCATATGAATAGTGTTAAAGGGCGGATACAGCATGGGGACTATATCCTTTTCGATGGTTCGGATATCCAAAAGCGTTATGCAACAATGATGGAAGGCCTGGACTATGTAAAAGACGGGGACAAAGCATCTTTTGGCCCGGGTTATTGGTTAATGGACGTGGTTCATTTTAGCAAAGACCATGAAATGACCCCACTACTGAATAAGTTGTACAGTTTCGACCATGGGGCAAAAAGTGAGAATAAAGAAATCATGGAAACCATCGAAGAAGTTGATTCGATAATCGACAAAGATGTTACCAATATTTTTGACCGGGGCATGGACAGGCCAATTTGCAGGGATTTTATAATTGCAAGGGAAGGCAATTTTATTTTGCGTTTAAAGAAAATAACCAAATTGATTTATAATGGCAGCGAAACCCCTGTCAATAAGATAAGCCGGAAGGTTCCCCTGTTCATGAAACTGGTTGCCACAAAAGCAGGAAAAAACAAGAAGCACAAAATCGCCTTTATGTGTGGTGCGGTAAAGGTCAAATATAAAATCGAGGGCAAAGAGCATGAACTGTGGCTGGTTATCACAAAACGTGAAAACGGAGGTTATTGCTGGTTACTGACTCGCTCCCCAAAAGAAACCATTATTGATATTATCAAAGAAGCATTCACCGCCTATGGCTTTCGGTGGAAAATAGAAGAATACCACCGGCACATTAAAAGTTGCTATAACCTGGAAGATATTCAGGTTAAAACATTTGATGGTTTGCAGAGCATGCTGGCAATATTGACAATAGCCATGGGTATTATATATTCTTCGCTGTCTTCGCTCCACATAAAACTGTTGCTGCAAAGCGGAATAAAAACATTGAATAAAGAAAAACTGATTGAACTACGGAATTTTATCTATTACAAAATCAGCACAATCATAAAAACTTTGCTGGCTAATATGACACCGAGGGCATTTCTTCCCCATCCTGAAATCGCCCGCGATGACGCACAGTTAAGCCTCGCATTTAATTATCAACTTTAAAAACGGGAGATGGCCAGATTCTAAAAAATATATACTTGATTATCTGAATTTTAATTCGCTTATTAAATATCTATATTTTTAATATCCTATTTTATTCGGGTACTATCTCTAAAAGTCATTATTCATTTAATTTTTGAGTTTCCGGTTTTCATTCCGGGAGGAAATGATATTTTTGCAGCTTAATTTTATCAAAAGCATCGATTTGAGTCTACAAAAAATATATATAAAGCAGGTGGTTTTTATGCTTGCTTTTTTATTTTGTCTATTGACTGTAAAAGCTCAGGAAGATTCAGTTTTGATAAATTCATTTGCCCGTTTTGAGAAAAATGCAAATGAATTAAATGATTTGTTTTTATTCTCCAATTCCGGGTTTTATCCGGGTAAGTTTCGTTTTTCTAAACCTTCGGATGTTCATAATTATTACCGGCAAATAAATACAGGGCTGTTTCCTGATTTTTCCAACAATGCATTAATGTGGTATCAATTTTTTCAGGCATTGCCCGAACCCGGTAAAAAGAACCTGATTCGTTGTTTTTATTTTTATGAAGAAAACATAGAATTGGCGTTAGAGAATGCCGGACTGCCCTCTGCTTTGAAATACCTTGCCCCTGCGGTTTCTTCAATGAATTTTGCAGCTTCAGGTAATGAAAGAAGGGCGGGAGTGTGGCAGCTTACGCATTTTCAGGCCATTTTAAATGGAGGGAAGATTACGAAACTGATGGATGAGAGGATGAATGTGAACCTGGAAACGCAAATGGCGGTGAGCCAGTTAAAACAGAATTTTGAAATGTATGGTGACCCGGAACTGGCAGTCGCAGCTTTTTTATGCGGGAATACCAAAGTGAAAAATGCGTTGTATCTGGCCGGTGAAAATGCTGAGGTTAATACCGTTTTAGAGATGTTGCCTCCGGAAGTAAATCAAACCATTGCTGCTTTTCAGGCGATTGCTGTATTCTTAAACGCCAATCGTTTTGAAACGATTGCTGAGCCACTAAAACCGGTTGAGAACCCGGATACGGCATTTGTGTCCCGGCGGCTGCACTTTCAGCAGGTGGAAGATGTAATTCATATTCCCGTAACACAATTGCATGAATTAAATCCGCAATACATTTTTCAAATTATTCCGGAGAGTGATAAGCCACAACCATTGGTATTACCTCATGGAAAGAAGGATGATTTTCTGGTTTGGAACGATTCAATTTATAATGCCGGCGATTCATCGCTTTTTCAGCTGATAACACAAAAAATCGAATATCCTCCGGCGCCAAACAGACAATATACAGGTACAACAGCAAATGAGCTGAGTATAGATGGGAAAACAAAAATTGAATATCGCATAAAAAGCGGAGATGTGCTGGGGCTTATCGCTGAAAAATACAGTGTAAAAGTATCGGACATAAAATACTGGAACAATATTTACAATGAACGACGCATTCAGGCCGGACAAAAAATAAATATTTTTGTTCCCGATGATCGGGCTGATTATTATTCCGGGTTGGATAAAAAAACTGCTGAAAAAAGTACTTCATCAACGAATATCGTAAAGGAAATTACACAAAGCACAGTTTTGCCTGTTCCTTCACTGGCTGATGAGCAGAACAAAGTGGTACATGTGGTAAAAAGTGGCGAATCGCCTTATGTCATTGCCCAAAAGTATAAAGGGGTAACACCTGAATTGATTTTGCAATGGAACAATATTGACGATGCGCGAAAAATACAGATTGGTCAAAAACTAATATTATATCCGAAAAAATGAGGCCTGTTAAAACATTGCTTTTTATGCTTGGAGTGTTCTTTTTGCTCGCCGGGGCTATGTGGGTTACTCCTGCCAATGGGGTAAAAGTAGGAACATTTACTTTTCATATGCCTACTTTTCAGGAGATGTTTGCCGCCGAAAAAGTTGAATATGCTGATGTTTCTGAAATCATTGATCAACAGTTCGACATTGATTCGGTAATGGAGCAACAACCGGATTCGGTGCTGGTTGATTCCCTTCATGAGTTTATTCCTCCAGCCAGTTACGATTCGCTGGTAAAATCAATTCATAAAATTGCATTAAATGATACGGCCAGGGGGCGTTTGTTTCATTTCTTTCAACAGCTGCATGACAGCGCTTCTACGCGTATTATGCATTATGGTGACAGCCAGCTGGAAGGAGACAGGATTACTGCTTTTCTTCGTAATAAATTTCAACTGAAATTTGGTGGTTCCGGGCCGGGATTACGCCCTGCATTGCAACCATATGATTATATATTTAGTGCCATTCAGCAAAATTCTGATAATTGGAAAAGATATCCCATTTATGGCAAGGTTGATTCGCTTGTGCAACACGATCGGTACGGTGTAATGGGGGCTTTTTCGCGTTTTGCTCCTCCGGTAAGTGATACGTTGCCTTTTGTTGATTCTGTTTTATATACGGCAGAATTAAGTATTTCGAAATCGGATATTTCATATAAACGTACGCAGGAATATGAGAATTTCAGGATGTTTTACGGAAATGCTAAACGTCCGGTGGAGATGCAGCTTATGGCCAGGGGCGAAGTTGTGCTGAAAGATACGTTGCCTGCCAATTTGGATTACGGAATGGTAGAATGTGCATTACCCGACTCAACAAGCAGCATTTCTGTTTCTTTTGCAGGTTATGACAGCCCTGATATTTATGGAATTGAACTGGCGTCAAAAAAAGGGATAATTGTGGATAACATAGCTCTTCGTGGAAGTTCGGGAACCATCTTTACCAAAACGGATTTTATGCATAGCCGGAAAATGTATAATGACTTGAAACCGCGGCTTTTTATTCTTCAGTTTGGGGGAAATGTAATGCCGTACATTAAAGATAAGAAGGCTATAGAGAATTACGGGCGATGGTTTTCTTCGCAGATAAAACGTTTGCAAAATACATGTCCGGGCGTGGCTATCCTGGTTATTGGCCCCAGCGATATGTCTACGAAGGAAAAGGATAAATATGTAACCTATAAATTTCTGCCCGATGTGGTAGAAGAATTAAAACAGGCAGCATTGTCAAACGGATGTGGTTTCTGGAATATGTATGAAGCAATGGGCGGTGAAAACAGTATGCCCTCGTGGGTAAATGCAGAGCCTTCACTGGCGCGTCCAGATTATGTGCATTTCTCTGCAAAAGGGGCGAGGCTCATCGCAAATATGTTTTACAATGCGCTCATTTTCGAGTACAACAACTATTTAGCAGAAAAGAAAAATTGAGTAATATTAGTAACATAAAAAGTTATTTTTTAAAGCCGTCAGGAGCAAGGCAATGCTTAAATAATTCTATGCTGAAAATTGTTGGGCTAAATTTCCTGCTGTTTATGTTATATGCATCAAACGGATCGGCTCAGGATGAAAATTATTTGTACCGCGTAAATGAATATCCGTTTATCCGTTACGATTTAAATGAGATGCACCATTTTGGAAACGACCGTTACTCCAGCCGATTCTTTGAAAAGCTGGATACGCTTATTCAAACAGGCGAAGGGCGTATTAATATTGTTCAAATTGGAGGTTCGCACATTCAGGCAGGTGTTTTCTCAGGACAAATAAGAACCCGTTTGCAGCAACTGAACGGAGAAATGAATGCTGGCTGGGGATTTATGTTTCCATACCGCATGGCTCATACCAATTCGCCTTTTGGCTATTACATCAGTTACACTGGCTACTGGCGCACATGCAGAAATATTGAAAAGAAAAAAAACGATTTACTTGGTGTGGGGGGAATCTCGGCTACAACAGCATCAGAAAAAGCAAGTTTTACCGTATTGCTGGAAGAAGAAAATAAGCTGGACTACCGCTTTAACAAAGTTCGTATATTTTGTGATAATAAGAAATCAGACTATCAGGTTTCCATAGACAATAGTTTGATAAAACAGCGACAGGATGGGGACGGTTTTATAGAATTTGTGCTGAATCAACAGGTTGATAGTTTACAAATAACGGTTCAGAAAAAAAGTAGTGTTCCCGGTTCTTTTTCCTTATATGGATTAACAACAGAATCGGCTCCCAATGGATTTCTGTATAATAGCATTGGAGTAAACGGCGCTCATGTTCCGGCGTTTTTACGTTGTCAGCTTTTTGAAGAGCAGCTGGCACAATTAAAGCCCGATTTGGTTATTCTCGGACTGGGAATTAACGATGCTTATGGCAGACGCTTTTCACAAGCCCGTTTTGAAGAACATTACAGCGAGCTTATAGAACGTATTCGCAAGGCAGCGCCCAACACAGCCATTATTTTTACCACCAATAACGATAGTTACATGTACCGGCGGTATGTAAATAAGAACGGCCCAAAAGTGGAGGAAAGCATGTTTAAACTGGCCGACAAATATCAAACCGGTGTGTGGGACATGTTTGCGGTTATGGGCGGACTCAATTCGGTGGTGTTATGGCAGAAAAATCATCTGGCTCAATACGATAAAATTCATTTTACGCGGGAAGGTTATATGCTTCTGGGCGATCTGTTTTTTTCTGCATTGATGCAGGATTTTGAAACATATTTACAATCAAAAGAAAGAATAACTCTTGTAATGCCTTAAGCCTTGAATATAGTTAGTCAAATAGAATTTACTGAAGCGCTGCGCAATATATTTTTATATCATAGAGAGGCGCCTTTAATTTTTACCCGCTTTTTCTTTTGGGCATTTTTTGCTGTGGTGTTAATGGGGTATTCGCTGGTGTACAATCATAAAAACCGTTCACTTAGGGCGGGTTTCCTTTTTGTTGCCAGTTTATTTTTCTATTATAAATCAAGTGGGTTTTTCTTTTTCATTTTATTGTTTAGTACGCTGATCGATTTTTTTATTGGAAAATGGATTTATAACTCAAAAAATGATTTGGTGAGGAAGATTCTGGTTACTACCAGTGTGGTTGTTAACCTGCTTTTATTATCATATTTTAAGTATGCATACTTCTTTACCGATAGTATAAATACACTGCTGGGAACCAATTTTCACGTAATTAATCATTTGGCGCTTTGGGCAAACCAGGCAACCGGTACCCATTTTAAAGTTGACCAGATTTTGTTGCCGGTGGGTATTTCGTTTTTCACCTTTCAAACCATTAGTTATTCGGTTGATGTATACCGGAAACAAACAGAACCGGTAAAGAACTTGGTTGATTTTGGTTTTTATGTATCTTTCTTTCCACAGCTGGTAGCAGGGCCAATCGTCCGTGCTTCGGGATTTATTAAGCAGATTTACGAGGATTTTCATTTGACCAAAGCAGAATTTGGCTGGGCCATTTTTATAATTTTGAAAGGATTAATAAAAAAGATATTTATAGGTGATTTTATTGCTGTAAATTTTGTTGATCGTGTGTTTTCAGCTCCGTTATCTTATTCTGGCTTCGAAAACCTGATGGCACTCTTTGGCTACTCACTGCAGGTGTATACCGATTTTTCGGGGTATACCGACATTGCAATTGGCGTAGCTTTGTTAATGGGGTTCCGTTTACCACAAAACTTTAATTCTCCATACAAAGCCAAAAATGTAGGTGAATTCTGGAAACGCTGGCATATGTCGTTATCCTCGTGGTTAAAAGATTACCTGTATATCCCCATTGGAGGAAACCGGAATGGTTCAGTTTTTAGTTACATCAGCTTGGGAGTAATTTTAGGTATTATTGTACTATTGGCCGGAAATTTTATCCTGGTTCCAATATTTGCCGGAGTGGTTTTGTTTTTTATTGTTCTCGCAAAAATATTTCCGCAGGTTAAACGTAACATCGACACCAATATTAACCTAATGCTTACCATGCTCCTTGGCGGTTTGTGGCACGGAGCTTCGTGGCAGTTTATTATTTGGGGAGGGTTAAATGGGGTTGGACTGGTAATTTATAAGTTCTGGCGGAAAATAAGTCCATGGGAAAAGCTAAACAACTGGGGGATTAACTTGTGGAAGATTACCATAACGTTTTGCTTTATTACTTTTACCCGTATTTTCTTTCGGGCCGAGTCAATGGAAGTGGTTAACGGAATGATGCATCAGATTGGAAGCGAAATGAACCTGAAGATTGTTCCACAAGTATTGGTGGCTTATAAATGGGTGTTTCTGGTAATGTTATTTGGCTTTTTTATTCATTGGCTTAGCGAGAAATGGAAAGAAAGAATTCAGCAATGGTTTATTGCCACTCCGCTTTGGCTAAAAGTTGTAATTGCTGCGTTGGTAGTAATTTTTGTGTATCAGTCTGTTTCTTCAGATATGCAGCCTTTTATTTATTTCCAGTTTTAAGTTTAAATTTCACTTTGAAAATAAGGTTAGGGAACAATAAAAGTTGTTTACATTTTGAGAAGAAGCGGTATTCTTTTTTGAATTAATGTTCTTAAAATGTACATTTGGCTTTCATTCGTGTTGGATTATACCGGGTAACGTATTACATGTTCCTGAAAATAAAATATATTTAGTGAAATTGTAAATGGCCTTAAATTATATCTGGATATTCTTTTTTATTGCAGCCTTTGTTATTGGCTTGGTAAAGCTAATTTTTATGGGCGATACCGAGGTGTTTTCTGCCATGATGAACGCCACTTTTGATATGGCCAAATCGGGTTTTGAAATATCACTCGGGTTAACCGGTGTGCTTACTCTGTGGATGGGGATTATGAAAGTAGGGGAGAGAGGAGGCATTGTAAATGTTTTTTCGAAAGTAATAGGCCCTTTTTTTAATAAACTTTTCCCGGGACTGGGAAAGAATCATCCGGCTTATGGTTCTATAATGATGAACATTGCTGCCAATATGCTTAATCTGGACAATGCAGCAACACCTATGGGTTTACAGGCAATGAAAGAGATGCAGGCTACCAATCCGGATAAGAAAACAGCGTCGAATGCACAAATCATGTTTTTGGTATTAAATACCTCGGGTCTGACTTTACTTCCGGTTAGTATAATGGTTTATCGTGCACAGTTGGGGGCTATTAACCCGGCGGATATTTTTATTCCTATTTTGCTGGCAACTTATTTTTCTACCATTGCCGGACTTATTTCTGTGGCTATCTATCAAAAAATTAATTTGCTTGATAAAGTCATTCTGGCTTATTTAGGTGGACTTACATTGATTATTCTTGGAATTATCTGGTATTTTTCAGGCCTAGATAAAGATTCGATTACAAAAATATCCAGTGTGGCCAGTAATCTTATTTTATTTTCAGTTATTGCTGCTTTTATTATCATGGCCATGATAAAAAAGGTAAACGTGTACGAAACGTTTATAGAAGGAGCCAAGAATGGGTTTAAAGTAGCCGTAAAGATTATTCCTTACCTCGTGGCCATTTTGGTTGCTATCGGCGTATTCCGTGCTTCAGGAGCAATGGATTGGCTTATTTCCGGGTTTTCCTGGGGATTTGAACAGCTTGGAATAAACACCGATTTTACACCAGCTCTGCCAACGGCTCTTATGAAACCGTTAAGTGGCAGCGGCGCCCGCGGAATGATGGTAGATGCCATGACTAATTACGGGGCAGATTCGTTTGTTGGACGTGTGGCCAGCACGGTACAAGGCGCTACCGATACTACTTTTTATATCCTGGCTGTTTATTTTGGTGCCGTGGGAATTAAAAATACACGTTACGCTGTGGTATGTGGATTAATTGCTGATTTTACAGGTATCATTGCCGCTGTTTTAATGGCATATCTTTTCTTTCACTAAAAAGCAGAAATGATAAGCATCGTCTTTTCCTGCTAAACATCAATGGAATCATAGACTACGACTTTCTCCCACAAATGAGAATTCTCTTCTACAAATTTCAGATGGATGGGATGTGTCTGGTAAGTATCCTGATCTTCTTTACTATTAAAAAATGCCATATACGAAACAGAGTAGGAATGGTCTACCACATCGCGGTCTTCTGTTGATGCAGGAACTCCTATATGGCTCATTTTAATTGTTTCTATTTTTATCAATTTGTTTAAAGCAGCCACCAGTTGTTTTAAATGAGTTTCATTTTTAGTCTCTTTTAGCCAAAAGAAAACATGATGAACAAGGGCATCTTTTATTTCTACTTCCCCTGCTGTTGCCTTCTTTGTAAAACCTGAAAAACCAAGCAGTGTAAGAGCTGCTGTTCCTTTTTTAATAAACGATCTTCTGTTTTTCATAATTTTTTTAGTTAAGTGGTTTAAACTTTACAATTATAATTGAATCAGGCGCAAGAATCAAGTAATTCTCAAATCTTCAGATCACTCAATTTTTTATTCTTATTACTCTGCACTTAATTTTTATATTTGGGTTTAAATTATATGTTTCTGAATAGCATATTGTTACAGTAATTGTTCAATTTCTTGTATATGCAATTTAAAATGTCTGGGGAAATCTTCCACCATTTGTTGCAAGGTAATTTTTTCATTGAAATTGGCTATCCATTTATTTTGAAGTGCATCAGGATTAATTTGTTGAATGATGTGCGCAAAATGAAGATGTGAATATTTCCATAGCTGCACAAGGTTTTCCCAATTTTCTTCCTGATAATTTTGAATGGAAATCCAGCGATCGTTGTTTCCAAAAGTTGCATAGTTGTGAAAACGTAGCGGTAATTCTCTGTATTGCAACTGCACCACCCGGTGAGTGTTGTTAGAAGCGGAATCAACCATGTGCCCAGTGATTTGTTTTATCGACCTATTTTGCGAATTTCTACGATTGGTAGTTACTTCTTCTGAAAGAGAAACGAATTTTTGTTCCCACTCTCTGGCCAGTTTTTCCAGTTCTTCTGCTATCGATACAAATAGTGGCATTGTTTTGCAGTTTTTAAGTTCCAATTAGTAAAGGCTGTTAACAGTTTGTTTTAGGGCAACCAATCTGCTTAATAAAGATTCCAGCAAATCAAGTTGCAGCATATTCGCTCCGTCAGATTTTGCTACAGACGGATTCGGGTGTGTTTCAATAAAAATACCATCTGCACCCACAGCAATACCAGCCCTGGCAATGGTTTCAATAAGCTCTGGTTTTCCTCCGGTAACGCCGCTGGCCTGGTTTGGCTGTTGAAGTGAGTGGGTAATATCGAGCACAACCGGAACATTCATTTTCCGCATCACTGGAATTCCGCGGTAGTCAACTACCAAATCCTGGTAGCCAAAAGTTGTTCCACGTTCGGTAAGTACTACGTTTTCGTTGCCACTTTCGCGAACTTTTGTAATAGCAAATTGCATTGCTTCGGCAGAAAGAAACTGGCCTTTTTTTATATTTACTACTTTGCCTGTTTTTGCTGCAGCAACAAGAATGTCGGTTTGCCGGCACAAAAATGCAGGTATCTGCAGTACATCAGCATATTCTGCAGCCATTGTAGCTTCTTCTGCCGAGTGAATATCTGTAACTGTAGGGATATCAAAGGTGTCACCTGTTCTTTTTAGTATTTGTAGTGCCTTTTTATCTCCAATTCCCGCAAAAGAATCAAGCCGCGATCGATTGGCTTTTCGGTAGGAGCCTTTAAAAATATAAGGAACCCGCAAACGGTTAGTGATCGCAACAATCTTTTCTGCAATTTCTAACGCCATTTCTTCTCCTTCAATAGCACACGGACCAGCCATTAAAAAAAAATTTTCTGAACTCGTATGTTTTAGATTTTTTAAGTGTGGAATCATCAATGTTTTTTTATTATGCAAAAATATGAAAAAGGAAGCATACAACTTCTGCAAAGAAAGAAAAGTGTGCTTTTCAATGCGTGTAAAATAAAAACGCTTAATAGCGATTTTAGTCTTTAGAAATAATTCATGTAAGTACGGTTTTTATTGAATCATTGATGATTACCAGCTATGGATAATTTGGCTAAACCGATTTAATACTGAATTTTTAAAAACTTTTGTAGCTTTGGGAAAGATTCGTCTAAATCTTAAATCTGATAAATGAAACAAAAGGAAACCAGCTTTTTTTAGTTCCTGTTTTGGTAAGAGTAAATTGTTAAGGTTGTAGAGTTGTTTGCATGGTTGCAGTGAGTTAACCGTATCACATCACTTTAACGTTTGTAAGGGAATTATTTAAAAGGAAAATGATCATTAAACTTAAATATATGAAAAAAAACATTTTAACAGTTTGTGCAATCCTGGCGCTTTGGAATGTTCATGCACAGGATTATACGAAATATGTGGATCCTTGGATGGGAGTTAACGGGAAAGGAAATACCGTTATTGGCCCTCAATTGCCATTTGGCTCCGTTAATCCAAGTCCTGATACGCCTAATGGTGATACGGATGGATACAGTCCCAAAGAAAAAATCAGGGGTTTTAGTCAGTTACATCTTACAGGAGCTGGTGGCCCTGGTAAATACGGGCAGTTTTTACTATGTCCTCAAGTGGGGCTAAATATTAATAACGAAGGGCATGATTCAGGAAAAGCTGATGAAGAGGCAAAAGTTAATTATTACAAGGTTCGTTTAACAGACGATAATATTTTGTGTGAATTTAGCCCTACGGAACATTCTGTTTTATACAATTTTACCTTTCCTGAATCTGACAGTTCTTTTGTAATTGTTGACATGGCACATACCATTCCTGGCAATATAACTCATCTTAGCGATGGTACCAACAGAGGAGGATATGCCGAAAGCGGATCGGTTACAATTGATGTTTCTGGGAGAAGAATTTCTGGTTGGGGAAGTTATTGGGGCGGCTGGTCTGCCGAACCATTTATTGTATTTTTCACAATGGAATTTAGCAAACCATTCCAAATGTCGGGAACATGGAAAGATGGTGTTGTTAATTTTAATCAGCCTGATGAAGAGATTGATAAAAAAGCGCAGCGGATTGGCGCTTTTGCCGGATTTAAAACAAAAAAAGATGAGTTGATTCAGGCCAAAATCGCCGTTTCATTTAAAAGCTTTCACAATGCCAATATGTTTTTATCCAGTGAAATTCCCAATTGGAACCTTGACTGGATAAAAGCACAGGCTGCGCAAAAGTGGAACAATCGTTTGAGGCGAATTCAACTCGATAAGGTAAGTGAAGACCAAAAGAAACTATTCTATACATGTTTGTTTCAAACAATGCGAATGCCTCGTGACCGGACAGGCGATAATCCGCACTGGGAATCGGATTTGCCTTACTGGGACGATCACAACTGTATTTGGGATACCTGGAAAACAGTTTTCCCGCTTCATACTTTAATCAATGAAAAAGTGGTTACCGATAATGTTCTTGCATTTATCGATCGTTATGAACATAACGGGCAGGTATTCGATGCTTTTTTGGCAGGTAATGACCGTGTTTACCAGTGGACAAAAGTGGAGTTACCATACTATTTTCATAACCAGGGAGGTGACAATATTGACAATGTTATTGCAGATGCCTTTGTGAAGAATGTAAAAGGTGTTGAATGGGAAAGGGCTTATGACGTTGTAAAATTTCAGGCAGAAAAAATGCGGACCAATGCATATCTTATCAGCGACCGTGGGTGGATGCCTTTCCGAACTTATGAATATGCGTTTGACTGTTCGCGCACCATGGAATTTGCCTACAATGATTTTTGTATTTCTGAAATGGCTAAAGGTCTAAATAAACAAGATGATTACAGTCGTTTCCTGGAACGCTCCGGAAAATGGACAACGCTTTGGTGTGATTCATTGGAAAGTTTAGGTTTTCAGGGCTTTCTTAACCCCAAAAGAATGAATGGAAGTTGGGTAAAATATACGCCTACTGAAGATCGGGTTGAAAATAGCCCGGGTAGTTTCGATCGTAGTTTCTACGAAGGGAGTTCGTGGGTATATAGTTATAATGCTCCTCACCAAATCCCTTTGGTTATTAAGAAAATGGGCGGGCAGAAAAAATATGTGGAACGTTTGCAATTTGCTATGAAAAATGATTTAATAGAAATGGAAAATGAACCTTCCTTTTTAATCCCGTTTAGTTTTATTTACGCAGGCCGTCCTGATTTAACAGCTTACTGGGTTAGACGAAACTGCAAGAAATACTCATTAACTGGTTTTCCTGGCGACGAAGATAGCGGAGCAATGGGCTCATGGTATGTATTTGCAACTTTAGGAATATTTCCCAATGCCGGGCAGGATATTTATCTAATTAGCGGTCCTCATAGTCCATCGGCTACATTGGTGCGTGAGAATGGGAAGGAAATTGTTGTTGAAGCCAGGCAGTTTTCTTCGGAAAATATCTATGTGCAATCAGCCACTTTGAATGGAAAAACGTTAAATCGGGCCTGGCTAAAACATAGTGAAATAGCAGAAGGAGCTATATTGGAATTTATTATGGGACCAAAACCATCGGATTGGGGAAAGCAGAATTTACCTCATTAAATGGCTTAAGACTAAAGCTCAAATAATTCATGCCGGTTCAAATCCTGGGATTTGTTTTTATATGTGTGATGCTTTTGGGCTATTGGTTTGTGGGGGATAGATTCTTTTTTTTATACTTGCGGGTAATTGGAATGATTGGATGGAAATTTAAAATGATGGGTGGTTTTTTTTTACGATAAAAAGAAAAATCATAAAATTTTTTACTTTTTTTCATTTTTGGATGGTACAATAAGGACCAACCGGCATTTCTTATATGTAAATCTAACTGATGGAACTAATAAGAAAGGAGAATGATCGGAGGACATGGCAGAGTTTCCGTAATGGAAATAAATCTGCATTTCAAAAAATTTACTTCGATCATTATCGGTTTTTATATAATTATTGCCGTAAGTATACTACGGATGCGGCGCTGGTTGAGGATATAATACAAGATTTGTTTGTTACATTATTGGTTCACAAAGACCGTTTAAGTGAAACAGATAATATACGCTTCTATCTGCTTCGTTCAATCCGTCGAAGGCTTTTTAAAGCTTTAAATTCGAAGCAACACAAGATTACCGATTTGTTTGATAATAACAATCCTGCATTTTATTTATACGAAGGGGTGGAGCCAGGGTATGGCGATGATGAAGAGCAAAATCGCTTTCTGAAAATGCTGATGGGCTCCATGAATCGTTTAGGCGAACGTCAGAAAGAGATCATTTATTTGAAATATTACTCTGGATTAAATAATACCAATTTAATTATTAAATGCCGCATTGAATAATTTCAGATATTTCCTGTTTCCAGTAATCGATTTTATTGTTTCTGGCTGCATTGTGTTGACTATATTCCAAAGCCATTCTTTAAGTTGCAGCATATTGTTGAATAATTGATTTTTATACCTGGTTTTGATGTATTGCCAGATTTGTTCGCATGGGTTAAGTTCAGGAGTGTAAGCAGGAATGTTGAGAAGAAAAATATTGTCGGGAATGTTAGACGCTTTAACAGAATGAAAGCGGGCATTGTCAATAATTACAATTTTATATTCCCGGGGGTTATATGTAGAAAATGCAGATAAATATTTTTCAAAAATTTCACTGGTTGTCCCCTCTATTTCCCAAACAAAAGAATCGCCATTTATCGGGGAATAGCTCCCGTACAGGTAAGTAGTTGAAAAACGGTGCTGGTAGTTAATTACCGGGCGTACTCCTACTGCTGCGATACAGCTCCCGATATGGGTCATCAGCCCAAAGCGGCTTTCATCCTGAAAATACAAGTTGATGGAATCGTATTTATCTTTATCCAGACTTATTCTAATCTGGTTGAATGTATCAGGTAGTTTTTAAAAAGGCTTCTGTAGCCTGACTATCTTTATTGATATGCGATTTCCTCGGACTTTTTACTTTGGTTTTAAAGTGTTTTATCAAATAACCTCTAAGCGTATGATATTTTATCTCTACTCCAAATTCCTGTTTTACCCATTGTTGCGCATCCCAGTATCCTAAAAAAGGATTAGAACCATTATTTACCCTGCTCTTCAATCCTTCATGGATTTCTTTCCTAATTAGTACTGATGGCTTGGGTTTTGGTTTATTTGAAACCATGGATTCCAGTCCTTCTGATTGATATGTTTTCAACCATCTTTCCATGGTACGGATGTGTATCCCCAGGTATGAAGCCAGTTCCCTACGCGTCCTGAATCTTTCTTCCTGAATATAAAGAAGACATTTTACCCGCTTCTCGCCTGTTAGTGAAACTTGCCGGGATAATACATTTTTTAGTGTCGATACACCTTCTTTTATTACCAGTCTTGATTTCTTTCCCATGCCTTAAAGTTAATAAATATGCGGCATTATACTATTGAAATGGTATAATAAGGAAATAGCTGATGTACTGGGCGTCTCCTATCAGACCGTAAGAAATACGCTGTGCAATGCACTTAGCAAAATCAGAAAAGATTTTGAAGATGAAATTCCTCTTGGACGTATGGTCGTACTTTTTATGCAGTTATGGAAAGATTTAAAATAACAGAGTTTTTGTTTCAGAAAAAGTAAAAAAGGATAGTACAAAAAAGTATCCGTTACATTTTAAGAGTGAATTTATACAGAGATGCAAGATAAACCACAAAATATAGATGATTTTCTGTTTGATGACGATTTTAACGAGTACATAACAGAGCATTCGGAAAAAAGTAAGAAAAGATGGAATGCATTTTTTGAGGAAAATGAAGATGTAAAAGACAATGCTGAGAAAGCAGGGAAAATAATTCGCGGATTATCATCAATAAATGATAAGTTGGCTGAAAAAGAATTAAGCGACTACCATTTAAATAACCAGTTTGAAGCCACCTGGGCAAAGTACCGGAATACAAAATCAAAAACGGCCTTTGTAAAAGCTTCGAAATGGATTTGGCGAAGCATTGCTGTTGCCGCCACAGTTATTTTTATTATTACCTTTTATATATTAATCGATAATTTCATTGATAAAAATAAATCTCCGGAATATTCTGAAATATATGTACCTGTCGGGAAAAAAAGCCAGCTAACACTGCCTGATGGAACCCAGATATGGATAAATGCCGATACTCACATAAAGTACTCAACTCATTTTAACAGTGGAGAGCGAAAACTTTACTTAACCGGAGAAGCCTATTTTGACGTATTTCGTAATAAAAAACTACCATTTGTTGTTTCGGTTAACGGAGCCGAAATAAAAGTTCTGGGAACAAAATTTAATGTAAAATCATACCCCAATGATAAAACTGTTGAAACCGTTCTGGTAGAAGGAAAAGTAGAATTAACAAGAGAGGGAATGGAAAAAGAGGGGATGGTTGAAATGAAACCGGGAGATAAAACGATTTTTGATCTAACAACCAACGAAGTTGTTTTTACCAGAGAAGATGTGGATGCAGATGTAGCATGGAAAGATGGAAAAATGGTTTTCCGGAATACACCGCTGGCAAAGGTTTGCAAAGATTTGTCCCGACATTTTAATGCAGAAATTGTGTTGGATGACGATACTCACCAACTACTGGAACACCCATTTACTTTTACGGTTGAAAATGAACCATTATCATTAGTGCTGGGCTACTTGTGTCAGGCGGCACCACTAAAATACCGGATAAAATATATTGATGAGGATGGTGAAAAAGGAATTGAAAAAATAAGATATACGATTTCTGTTCGAAAAAACTAAATCAAAACAAACATTACAAACTTAAAATTACGACTGCCAATGGAAAAAACCTAGCTATTTGAAAGGGAAATGGAAAGTGCGCCAACACTCCCCATTTCTGATTTGTCTAACAAAATGCTTCAAAAAAAATTTGTCAAAATCAAACCATCACAAAATTATGGAAAAAAATGGAAAATTAGTTGACATGGGTAGTCTGTACCTTGTGTTGACAAAATTGTTTAGGATTATGAAATTATCTTCATTTTTAATTATTCTCACCATTACCAATGTCATGGCCATTGAGTCCTATTCACAAATTACCCGGCTTTCTATTGATGTAAGAGATGTGCCGGTGAAAGACGTGCTTCTTGACATTGAAAACAGCAGTGAGTTTTATTTTATTTATAGCAATAAGCTGATTGATGTAGACCGTAAGGTAGATATCAAAATGACCAATAAAAAAGTAGAGGAAATTCTGGATGAACTCTTTAAAGGAGAAAATGTGGTTTATGCCATCAGTGACAGGCAAATCATATTAAGTCCTAAAGGAATGACTCTTAAGGGCTCTGGCGATATTTTTCAGCAAATAAGAAAAGTAAGTGGAACGGTGAAGTCTGAGGATGGGGAGCCTCTTCCGGGAGTAACGGTTGTGGTAAAGGGAACAACAACAGGAACCATTACCAATGCCGATGGTGAATTTGCCTTAAATATTGATGCAACTGCAAAAACGCTGATATTCTCATTTGTAGGGATGGCGAGCCAGGAAGTTGAAGTGGGTGACAATACGAATTTTTCAGTTGTGTTAAAATCTGAAGCCATCGGTATTCAGGAAGTAGTTGCCATTGGGTACGGTACGGCTCGGAAGAGTGACCTTACAGGTGCTATTGCAAATGTTCAAGGCGATAATTTGGCCAAACGTTCAACACAGCAGCTATCTACTGCAATGCAGGGCCAAATGTCTGGGGTTCAGATTACCCGCTCCTCAGGTGCACCGGGCGCTTCAGCCACAGTGCGCATACGCGGCATCACTACGCTTTCGAACAATGATCCTTTGGTGATTGTAGATGGTGTCCCTTCATCGCTTAACGATGTGGTAACTGCCGACGTGGAAACTATGACTGTATTAAAAGATGCAGCCTCTGCAGCAATTTACGGTTCGCGTGCGGCAGCGGGAGTTATTCTTATCACAACCAAGCGTGCAAAACAAAATCAGTTTTCATTCGACTATAACTACGAATATAGCATTGATAAACCAACAACGCAACCAAAGAATGGTGACGTTATCGACTGGATGAATGTGCAAAATGAGGTAAAGTGGAATGATGGTGCATCAGATCCATATTCGCAATACTCTCAGGAGACGATTAATTCTTGGCTCAGTAACAACGCTACCGATCCGTGGCACTATCCCAATACCGATTGGGTTGATTTGATACTAAAAGAAACGGCTGCACACCAGCAGCATACACTTAGTGTTTCGGGTGGTACGGAAAAACTGCGAACGAAATCCACCTTTAACTATCAGAAAGGCGATGGCTATTATGAAAATAAGTCGTATGAACGTTTTGCAGGTCGTATCAACAACGATTATAAAATTACCGATTGGCTTAGTGCAAACTTCGATCTGGACTTCTCTAAATCAAATGCGGTTTCTCCATCTCAGATCAATGCCATGTACTGGGCATATTTGGCATCACCTTATTACACTCCTTACTGGGAAGATGGCCGCTATGCCGATGCAAAAGACGGGGCTAACCCCGTAGCCGGACTTAAAGAGGGAGGCACAAATGATATAAAATATTATAAATTTGGAGGTAAGGCACAATTCGACATTACTCCTCTGGAGGGCCTTAAACTAACGGCCACTTTTGCGCCGAGGTATGCATTTACCAACGGCAAAAAATTCTCTCGTGCTGTACCGCTTTATTATGAGGATGGATCAACCATTTACATGCAATTGCACAAAACAACAAACCTGGAAGAAACACGAAACAACAATAATAGTATGACGTACCAGTTCTACGGGAACTATCAGAAAAAGTTTGGCGATCATTCATTCAGTGCTATGGTTGGGTACGAAGGATATTCTTACAAATGGGAGGATTTGGGAGCTTCGCGCACCAATTATCTGCTAGATACATATCCTTACCTTAACATTGGTCCGGAAGATTATCAATACAATTCGGGAAAAGCAGGACATAATGCTTACGAATCAGTTTTTGGACGTCTAATGTATTCCTATAAAAATAAGTATATGATCCAAGGGAATGTTCGTAGCGACGGTTCATCTCGTTTTTCAAAAGATTACCGTTGGGGGACATTTTACTCTATGTCTGCAGGATGGGTAATGTCTGAAGAGTACTGGTTTAAAAATGATGTAGTGGATTATCTGAAGTTACGTGCTTCTATCGGCCAGCTCGGTAACGAGCGTATCGGCTCGGAGTTTCCGTATCAGGCGTCAATAAATTTTGGCAATAGTTATATGTATGATAATTCTTCTCAATCTGTGACAGCCGTACAGAATGCCGCTCAATATTATTATGCATTCGAAGACATTACATGGGAAACAACCACAACATACGGTGGTGGCCTTGATCTTCAGCTCCTCGACAGCCGCGCATTTCACCGGCGATTACTATTACAAAAAAACCAGCGACATGTTACTTACCCTCGGCTTCCCATCGTATGCGGGATTTTCGGCGCCACAACAAAATGCAGGAGATATGCATACCAAAGGCTGGGATCTGGAATTGGGCTGGTCTGACAATATCGGTGATTTCTGGTATAGAATCTCGGCAAACCTGTCAGACTATCGTTCAAAAATGGGGTATCTGGGAGACAAACGGACCATTGATGGTAACTATATATATGAGAAGGGATCGTATTACTATGAGTGGTATATGTATAAAACAGAAGGCCTGTTTCAGACAGATGCTGACCTCTACAATGCAGAAGGGAACAAATATCCGACGCTTACAGCAAACGATAAGGCTGGAAATATTAAATATGTTGATACAGACAACAGTGGAACCATCAATTCCGACGACAAGGTACGACTTGGCAATTCACAGCCCGAATATCTTTATGGTGGTAATATTGCTATGGGGTGGAAAGGATTCGATTTCAATCTTTCATTCCAGGGAGTTGGGCACCAGCAAGTCTTGTTTAATTCGGCTTGGATTCAGCCGCTGAAAGAACAATGGGGCGCTGTACCTGAACTGGTGTTGGGGAACTACTGGAGCCAGCACAACACCGAAGAACAGAATCTCAAGGCCAGGTATCCTCGCCTAACCTATACTAATACAACAAATTCTTATACAGGATCAGACTATTGGCTTTTCAATGGCGCCTATTTTCGTGTGAAAAATATTACGCTTGGTTATACGCTACCTAATGATTTGACAAGTAAAGCAAAAATTAAGGATATGCGTTTGTATTTTAGCGTGAATGATTTGCCGGCCATCAGTAAGTATCCAAAGGGATGGGATCCTGAAGTGGGCTCAACATCAGATTTCATATCAACATCTTTTATCCTAGGTGTTAATGTTAAATTCTAAAAATTTAATCAAATGAAAAAGATATTTTTAATTGTCACCATATTTTCAACGCTCACCTTTTCGGCCTGTGTTGATCTTGACCTTAATCCCTTATCTGAAGGATCCAGTGGAAACTGGTATTCGTCACAACAGGAGATAGAAATGTCGGTAAATGATTTTTATCGTACTGATTTTTTCCCCATCGACGATATGACTTGGGGCGACGACGTAACGGCACGTAATACCACTTCAGCTATACAGAATGGAACATTGACAGCAGAGAACAGTACCATCGCTACTCGCTGGCAAAATTATTATAAAGGTATTGCCCGTGCATTGCGTTTGCTAAGCAATATGGATAATGCCCGCTCACTGGGTGTATCGGAAACAGACATTACACAATACGAGGGCGAAGCATATTTTTATATGGGGTATGCCTATGGTATGCTGGCATTCCACTGGGGTGACGCCATTCTTGACAAAGCGGGCATGGTGCTTGACGAGGCTTACACTGCATCACGTTCACCGAAAGCTGATGTGTTGGCATTTAGTTACGAGTGTTTGGACAATGCCGCGGAGCGTCTTCCTACCAGTCATTCGGGGATACAGCGGGCTACGAAAGGCGCCGCTCTTGCTTTCAAAGCACGTATTGCTCTTTGGAATGGAGATTACGAAACGGCTGCAACAGCTGCAAAAGATTGTATGGATCTGGATGTATATACACTGCATGATAATTACCAGGATTTGTTTACCGCTTCTTGGTCGGACGAATGGATATTCTTCTTTCGTGGCGACGCTACATTGAAACAGTATTACTGGGCAGGTGCTGATGTTAAAAATTGTATTTCCCGCCTATCAGGAGGCTGGGGAGGGCAGAAAGCTCCTTCGTACGAATTGGTATGTGCTTATCCCTGTACCGACGGCAAACCGATTGATGAGTCGCCGCTATACAATCCCAAAGACTTATTCGAAAATCGCGACCCACGTATGGCTATGACCATTGTTCCTTTCGCTACAGCCAACAATAAGAGTGTTCTAGATGGAACATATAATCCAGAAGATTACGTTTGGCTTGGCTATGAGTATAGTCCCGCTCCAAATCGCACTACTGTTTATCGTGCTTCTGATGGTGCATATGTGGGCAATAACGACTCGAAAGCTCATGCTGAACACGCCTCTTATGACGGTTTTCTGTTTAAAAAGTATATTGACAATACGTTTCTGGAAAACGGATATGGTGGTGCACCTACTACATATCCAATGTTGCGCTATGGCGATGTGCTGCTGATGTATGCCGAAGCCATGATCGAACTGAACCAATGTACTCAGGACATTTTGGATGAGACAGTCAACAAATTGAGAGAAAGAGCCTATTCCGGAACTGGGCTTACTTACCCACAAGCTACAATTGATACGCAGAGCGCTATGCGCACAATGGTTCGTACAGAGCGTTTTATTGAACTTGCCTGGGAGGGGCATCGTTATGCCGATTTGATTCGTTGGAAATTGGCTGAAACGGTTTACAATCGTCCAAGCTACTACCTTCGCCGCGCATGGTCTGGCTCTACTTCGTGGGATGGCAATGTGGCTTCTGTTTCAGATGAGTACCGTCAGTTGATACAGAACTGGGAAGATGGAAATTATCCAATTGGAGGTATTCCTGAAATTGATGAAAACGGCGTAGCAGATGTCAGCTATATGGTTCCCGCAGGTTATATTGTTGTGGCAAGTGAACGAATTTTCGATGCCGAACGAGACTATCTGTGGCCAGTACCTGATGCTGACCGTCTCATTAACGAGAATCTGGATCAGAATCCAAATTGGTAATATTTTAAGCCAATATAAGAGGTTGACTTGGTATTTTGTATCATCAATTTTAGTCAACCTCTTATTTTTTGAATAAAATAACGGCTTTGGGAAATGGTTTTTAGTATTTCTCCATTTTTAATTATAATCCAAAAAGAGGAAAGATGGAATACTTCTTATCGGATAAGATTTTAATAGCATGACTTATGCAACTGACTTGTATTAGGTTGACTTCTTTAAGAGCTTTTGTTTGGTAATGCCATCTAATGTAATTTTTATTAACGAAAACCAGATTCAATTAATGGATATTAATATTTTAGCTTGATAACAGGTTTTATGACCTGTCTGGGTAGGTTTCTTTTATTGATATTCATAACTGTCAGGATTCGTAAAGACCAGAATAATAAGAGAAGTTGTTGTAATTACAGTTTCTCTGTGCAAAGAAAATAAATGTCTGTCTTGGGAGTTGTATCCTTGCCATCCCTGCAAGGTAGTAGAAGTCTTTGGAAAAGGGTATCTTCGAAATATCAGACAGATAAGAAATGGAACAGAGATTAAATATAAAAGGAAAGTCTTGATTATCGGGAAAGCTTTTTTAATCAAAGACAACTAAAATTTAGACGAATGAAAAATATAATCATCTTCATAATTACGATTGTGATGTTTGTTTCTTGCAGTCAGAAGCCGGAGAAAATGCAGGAACCAAGACAAGTTAGTGGAATTTATCCTTCGTTAGCCTACTACAACAACGAAGGGGAGTGTGGAACCGGAGCTGTTGTTCCATGGAAAGATCGGCTTTGGGTGATTACGTACGGACCGCATTTGCCACACGGTTCTTCTGATAAATTATATGAAATTACACCCGGCCTGCAACAAATAGTAAGGCCGGAAAGTATTGGTGGAACACCTGCAAATCGGATGATTCATAAAGAAAGTAACCAGCTTTTTATTGGTCCTTATATTATTGATTCTGCACGGAATGTTCGGGTGATTCCTTATTCTGAAATGCCCGGACGACTTACAGGCAATGCCCGCCATTTAACCGACCCTGAGAATATGATTTACTACGGAACGATGGAAGAGGGCTTTTATGAAGTAGATGTACATTCGTTAAAAGTAAATACACTTTATACCGATGGTAACCTTTTGCAACATAAAGGAGATATGGCACAGGCAGCAGAACTGCTTGAAGGTGCGCATGGAAAAGGACTTTATTCCGGTCAGGGAGTAATGGTGTACACCAATAACGGAGAAGCCGTGCCCGAAGCATTAAAGCATTTTGATATTAAGGCCGGAATTTTGGCAGAGTGGGATGGAAATGATTGGAAAACCGTTCGCCGTTGCCAATTTGTAGAAGTAACCGGCCCCGGTGGAATTTATGGAAATCCAAATCCTGAAACTGACCCTATCTGGGCAACGGGGTGGGATTATAAATCTTTGCTGTTGGGAGTTCGTAATCCGGAAACCGGCTGGGATTTTTATCGTTTCCCAAAAGCAAGTCACAGTTATGATGGTGCGCACGGCTGGAATACCGAGTGGCCCCGAATTCGGGATATCGGTACAAAAGAAAAACCGGATTATTTGATGACCATGCATGGAATGTTCTGGCATTTTCCTGAAAACTTTACTGCAAAACATTCTGCCGGAATTCGTCCGCGTTCAGCTTATTTAAAAATGATTGGTGATTTTACACGTTGGAATGACGGTTTGGTTTTTGGTTGCGATGATTCAGCACAAAAAGAATTCCTCAATAAAAGAAAACAAAAGGGAAATATTGAAGGCCCTGGTCAGTCTAATTCAAATTTATGGTTCACCTCAATGGAGAAACCCGATGAACTTGGCCCAAATACAGCCTCTGGTGCAGTTTGGTTAAATGAAGAGGTAGATGCCGGTGAATACTCAGAACCATTCCTGTTTGCCGGTTGGACAAAGCGTTGCGCCTGGATAAACAACGACTCCAGGCAGAAAGTGAATTTTACATTTGAGGTGGACAAAAATGGGAATGACATTTATAGCATTTTGAAAACAGTAGAAGTTGCACCTAAAAGTTCAAAATTCGTAGAGTTTGAAGAGAATGAAACCGGAGAGTGGGTGCGGATTATTACTGACAAAGCCACAAAAGCAACCGTTCAGTTTAATTATACCGATGTGGATAACAGAACTTCGTCGCCAGCAAGTATTTTTCAGGGACTGGCTTCTGTTGATGACGCAGATGCGCTTGGCGGATATTTATACGGATTAGGCGATAATCGTCGCGCACTCGGAGTTTCAGCGGTAAATTTTAAAAACGGAAAAGCTACTGAAATTGGATATTACGAATTGGATAAAGATCTGAACTTGGTTACAAAAGAAGACCCTGAAACAAACAATTTTATCAAAGAGAAATTTGCTATTCCTGAAAACGTCGTTGAATTTGATAATTCATCCGTTTTGGTAATTGATGATAGCGGGCGCCGCTGGAGATTGCCCTTGGGAAACAACAATTATAAAACATTGACAAATGCAGCGCAACTGCGTATTTGTAGGGAAGTGGCTACCGAACGCGACTTGTTTAACTGCTCCGGAACTTTTTATGAATTACCTGCCGAAAATGCCGATGGTTTTGCAAAAATTCGTCCGGTTTCGTCGCATAACTTCCGAATTCACGATTATGCTTCTTATCGGGGAATGCTGGTTCTTACAGGGCTGGAAAACAATGCAGAAGCAGGCGACCACATTGTTCGCTCAGAGGATGGGAAAGCTGCGGTTTGGCTTGGTGTAATCGACGATTTATGGAAAATGGGAAAAACAGTTGGTCACGGCGGCCCGTGGAAAGATGCTGTAGTAAAAGCAAATACTCCGTCAGATCCGTATTTAATTGGGTTTTACGACCAACGCAGGCTGGAAATTTCGCACAACAGTAGTGAAACTATTACTTTCAAAATTGAAGTTGAACCGATAGGCCATGGCCCGTGGATGCTTTATAAAGAAGTTACGGTTAAACCCGGAGAAATGTTTTCATACAAATTCCCGGCAGATTTCCAATCACGTTGGATTCGTTTTGAAACGGATAAGGATTGTGTTGCCACAACCTGGCTGGATTACAAGTAGTGTGCTGTGGGTTATGAGCTACTAGTCGCGAGCAAAGAGCCATGAGCAAAGAGAATCCCGTAGGGATTCGATTATAGTAACCCCGGGATTTATCCCGGGGGAGATAATGGAAGAATCAATAAAACATATAAAAATGAGAACTATATATTTTTCAATTTTATTCCTGCTTTTGTCAGGCTGGAGTCAGGCGCAATCGGTGCTGGTGGAAACCGAAAGTTTTGATGAAAAGGGCGGCTGGGTAGTTGATCAACAATTTATTCCCTCCATGGGATCGCCCTATTTACTGGCACATGGAATGGGAGAACCCGTTGAGAATGCTGTAACAACCGCTGAATTTCCCGAAAGCGGTAGATACTGGTTTTGGGTGCGTACCAAAGACTGGGTTCCCGACAGACCGGAAACTCCTGGTACATTCAAGATTATTTTTGATGGAGAAGAATATCCGGAAACTTTTGGCGTAAATGAAGGTTGGCAGTGGGTACAGTCTGGCAGAGTAAGGGTTGGAAATTCAAAACAGTTAAAGATTGAATTGAAAGATGAAACCGGATTTGAAGGCCGTTGCGATGCGATTTATTTTTCAAAAGATAAAAATGATTTCCCGCCAGTTGATTTAGAAGAAATGACTACCTGGCGAAAAGAAAAATTAGGAATTCCACCTCCTGAAAATGCCGGCGATTTTGATTTGGTGGTTGTTGGCGGAGGATTGGCCGGGTGTGGAGCAGCTGTAGCCGCAGCCCGGCAAGGATTGAAAGTCGCTATAATCAACGATCGTCCGGTGTTAGGAGGAAATGCCAGCAAAGAAATTCGTGTGCACACGGAAGGATTGGAATTTTACACCATTGTTCAGGAATTAAGTACCGAGCATTATCCGAATGGTGATGCAGGTGCCATTACAGCTACCGATACCATTGAGATGGTGGTTCGTGCTGAGAGAAATATTTCTGTTTTTCCCAACACCCGTGCTTACACCGTGCATAAGGAAGGTAATAAAATTACCAGCGTAGATTGTTTTAATACGCACTCTCATAAAGAAAACCGCTTTGAAGCGCCGCTGTTTGTAGATGCTACCGGCGATGGCTGGATTGGTTACTGGGCAGGTGCCGAAGTACGTATGGGCCGCGAATCGCGTGATGAATTTGATGAATCGCTGGCGCCGGAAAAAGGCGATGGAATGACCATGGGAAATTCTATTTTGTGGAATTCTGTAGAAATTGAAAAGGAAGACAAGGCCAAACCGGAGGATAAAATGGAAGTAGGCTGGCAGGAAGTACCGTGGGCTATGGATGTGGCCAAAGACTACAATGCAAAACATGGCGAGTGGTTCTGGGAATATGGTTTGTTAATGAATACCATTTACGATGCTGAAGAAATTCGCGACCATATTTTCCGCGCTATTTACGGCAATTGGTACAATGTAAAACAAGACCCTGAAAATGCCAATCTAAAACTAAAATGGATTGCTTATGTTGCCGGGAAACGTGAATCGCGACGTATAATGGGCGATTATGTGTTAAAACAAAGCGATGTGGTAAACCGCCCCGATTTTAAAGATGGTTTTGTGGAAGAAGTACGTGCCATTGATATTCATTATCCGCGTGGTGGAAAATATGATTTCCTTACCGAGGCGCAATTTACTAAAATTGAACAGTACAAAATTCCTTACCGCTGTTTGTACTCCAAAGACATTGACAACCTGTTTATGGCCGGGCGTTGTTTCTCTGCTACCCACGTTGGACTGGGAAGTCCACGGGTAATGCACACCACCACCCAAATGGGCGTTGTGGTAGGTTATGCCGCCGTAGTTTGTAAAGAAAACAATTGCTCTCCGCGCGATGTGTATAAATACCATTTAGATACCATGCGCGAACGGCTCAATAAAATAAAATCCGGAGCGGAGTTTAAGCATTAAAGTATTTGCATCCGTCGGTAGTTCACCCGGCGGATGTTTTTTATTGGCTTTTATATCCAGTAATAAAAATCTTTTAAAACATAATAGATGAGCAGTACAATACAAATTACCAGCAAAATTTTTGATAAGATCGGGTATCGGTAATAGAAGTCCTTTAGTTGTTTGGAAAGAATTGCTAATCCAATAGCCCGGACTGGATAGTTTAACTCTTCAAAATACTTGTCTGCTTTTTCTTTACCAACGATTTCCTTTAATCGTTCGTATTCTTCCTTTCTTACTTTATCTTCAAGTTCGGTCATGAATATTCCTTACATAACTTATTCCGTGAACAATTTTTGTTTCCAAATATGAAAATATTTCAGCTTCGGTTTCTTTTTATGAATGCACTGCCGAGTGAGGGCTTATATTGTTTTTAGTACACCTGAATCTGCTCTTAAAGATGCTCCATTTGTTGCAAGTGATAAAGGGCTTGATAAATAGGTAGCTAAATTTGCTATTTCTGTTGGGGAAATAAATCGTTGTAATAAAATATGTGAATTTGACTGTTGCAAAATAGCATCCTTTATTTGTTTAATATCAAAGTTTTGGGTTTCTGCAATTTGTCTAACGGCTTCTGCAACTCCATCAGAGTAAGTTGGTCCTCCCAAAATCGTATTAACTGTTACCTCTGTTCCTTTTGTCAATTTGGAAAGTCCATTGGCAATAGCAGACATTGCAGATTTTGTCATTCCATAATGAATCATATTTTCAGGAACATTCACTCCCGATTCGCTACTGATAAAAATAATCCGTCCCCATTTTCTATTTAGCATATGGGGAAGTAGTTGTCTTGACAAACGAACACCACTCATTACATTTATCTCAAAATATTTGTACCAATCTTCATCTGCTATATTTTCAAATTCTTTAACCTCAAAAATTCCTACGTTATTAATCAAAATATCTATATCGGCTAATTCCTGAAGTAAGTTTTCAACTTCATCTTTCTTTGAAAAGTCTGCTGATATTGCAGAAATGTTTGCATTTGGATATTGTTCTTGTAGTTTTTCTTTTGCTCGTTTGGTCTTTGATTTTTGTCGTCCGTTAATTATAACAGAAACACCTTCATTTAATAATTGTTGTGCAATCGCAAATCCAATGCCTTGTGTTGAGCCACTGACAAATGCCTTTTTCCCATTTAATTGTAAATTCATTGTTTTTATATTTGTAATGATTGCTAAAAAAATAAGCAAAAATTTTTTAGTTTATTATTTGTAATTGTAATTCAATTTGTTGTTTTAGGATTTCTTCGTCTGGATAAATTCTTCGTAACGAATTAATTCCACACCAAAGAGTAATTAAAAATTTTCCTAAAACATCTGCTGGTAATTTTGATTTGATATTTCCCTTTTTTTGCTCTGCAAGAATAGTCGCCGTGTATAGCTTTTCTGTATCTTTCAAAATTTCAATTGCGTCATTTTCCAGTTCGCTGTTTACAAAAGCCATTTCAACAATTGTATTGGCTATAATACATCCTTTCATGTGGGACTTTTTAGTGTCAATTGCTACACTAAGAAAAAAATCTTTGATTAATTTAATCGGATTATCACTATTTTCTAGTTTGATTTTGAAGTCAGTAAAATCTTCTCTTCGTTGTTGAAGTGATTTCTTAAAAAGTTCTTTTTTCCCTCCCTTGAATGTATTGTACAAACTACCCGCACCTGCACCTGTCGCTTTACTTAGATCAGACAGGGAAGTTGCATTAAACCCTTTCTTCCAGAATATTTCCTGGGCTTTAAGAATTACTTCTTTATCCGTTAAAATAGTTGGCCTTCCTTTCATTTATTATTGTAATGTTTGATACAAAAATCATAGGAATGAATTTATTATTCTCAATTTATAGTATTTCTTTTTACAAAAAATAAATAAGATAATCACTAATCCACAAAAATAGAATAGTTATAGTTTAATTGTGCCTTAACCTGAAGTTGGGGTGAACAATTAGCATTTAAAAGCGGGCTGTTTTTTCATCTTGATGAGTATATATTGTTTAATTGTATTGTTTTCCATTTGGTTATTGTAAATCCGCAGGAACTCAAAGAAATATTTTTTATAAGCGGTGGATGGTGTATATTTGTTTTAACCCATACATGAAAAAAATTATGCAACAAAAAAGAACATCATCTGCCTGGTGGGGAGCACCCCGGAAATTCGACAAGCCGCAAGAAGAAAGAAGAGTAAGCTGGCTTGAACTTTTTTACGATTTGGTTTATGTAATTGCCATTTCACGTATTACGCACCACTTTTCGCTGCACGTAACTACCGAAAGTTTTTTTGAGTACGCATTTTTATTTATCCTCATTTTCTGGGGCTGGTTAAATGGCAGCTTGTATCACGATTTACATGGAAGCGAAGGCTTGCGAACCCGTTTAATGACCCTTTGGCAGATGGTAATTATTGCTGTGCTGGCGGTTGTTATTGAGCAGTTGCATGGAGGCTATTTTGCTGCTACCATCGTGTTTATGATTATGCAGTTTTATATTACATACATGTGGTGGAGTGTGGGGTTTTACGACAAATCTCACCGCAAGTATAATGCGCCCTATACTGTTCTTTATCTGTTTGTACTGGCTTTAATGGGGCTGAGCCTTTTTGTGCCGGAGGGTTGGTTTAAACTGATTCTTCCGCTTATTCTCGTATGTAATTATGCACCTCCTTTTATATCTCAAATATTGTTTCGCCAAAACACATCGGAAATAAATCTTACTTCGAGTATGTTTGAACGCTTGGGCTTATTTGCCATTATTGTTTTTGGAGAAGTGGTGCTGGGCGTTGTAAATGGAATTAGCAAAGTAGAGGTTCCCGATTTTTTAACCTGGCTCGATTTTGTTCTGGCTATTTCCATTGTATTTTCTCTTTGGTGGATATTTTTCACATTGGTAGCTCAACGCGAGGCCAAAAGTGGTTTTCGAAATGCTTCGCTGCTTGAAATATTGTATATTCCGGCGTTAATATCTTTGGGGTTGATTGCAGTTAGTTTTACTTCATTTTTCGATATTCATAACGAAATTCCCGTGCAAAAACTGGGGTATGCAGTGGCAACATTTCTTGCATGCATTAGCTTAATGATAGAATTACTGGTATTTCCTACGTTACTTTCAACACTCAAACGAACAATTCAAATTTCTTTGCTTATAGCCGCATTCTTGTTCCTGGTATCCGCATTAATTGATTTTCATTTTAACAGGCTTTACTATTTAATTGGGGTTCTGATTGTACTTTTGATAGAAATCGTGTATTTGAATTCGAGATACTACACCATGAAAAGAAGGGAAGAATAGAAAAATGCTATCAAAATTTTTCTATTAACCAAATAGCGAAAGAAATATGGGCATCTATCTTTACCGGCAGTAGTTTCAGTTAGGTACACATCCTTTGAAAATGTAAACCTATGAGGTATTATTTAAAATACTGAAGTTACATGCTTCGTAACCCAGCATACTATTCGGGATTTGGTACTACTGCTAAACCAAAAAATACATGGCTGGCTTTTTGGTAGGCAGGTAAAAGAGATGGAAGAAATGAAGGTAAGTATTAAGAATAATATAATATCGCATTTCGTAGGTTTAATGTAATAAATTAGCTATATTTATCTCATTATGAGATATGTATCGCTTAGAACAGAGGAGATAGAAGCACTCGAAAAGCTTCAAAAGAACAGTACTGACAATACGGTCAGGAAACGCAGCCATTGTCTGCTTTTGTCCCATCAAAGACCAACGATCACTGACCTTTCGAGCATTTTTGATGTAAACAGAAGAACTATCGAACGTTGGCTTGACAACTGGGCAAAAAACGGTCTCGACTCTCTTCCCATCCAACCCGGCCGAGGGGTCAAGACCCGGCTAAAAGGCCTTGAGTCGGTAATTGAGGAGCAATTAAAACAACACAATCGTAACTTAAAAAATGTATTGGCCTATCTTGAGGGACAGCACAATATCGTAATCTGCAAAAAGACTTTGCAGAATTTTTTAAAAGACACTGGGCTATATCTGGAAGAGAGCCCGGCTGTCGCTAAAAAGCAAACGCAACCTCAATGACTTTGAAATTAAACAGCAACAAATAGAAAGCCTTAAAGAATTGGAAGATAGCGGTTACATAGATCTTTATTTTGGAGATGAAAGCCATTTTGGGCTTACACCAAATGTGCCATACGCATGGCAGACAAAAGAAAACCCGATATTATTGCCCGCTTCCAAAGGAAAGTTCCTAAATGTTGTGGGCTTGATGACCCGCAAAAACAAACTGTTTTTTGAAGTGAACGAAACGACATTCAATTCTGATAAGTTCATCGGTTTTATGGATAAGTTTATGGGGCAGATCGTTAAAAGGACTGTTGTAATACTTGATAATTCACCGATCCATAAATCTAAAAAGTTCATGGCAAAAATTGAAGAGTGGCAAGAAAATGACTTGTTGATTTATTTCCTCCCTCCATATTCCCCTGAACTAAACCTGATAGAAATCCTATGGAGGAGAATCAAATATCAATGGTTACCTTTTGAAGCATATCTAAGCTTTCAGAATCTCAAAGAACGCTTGTCGTACGTTTTGAATAATTTTGGTTGTAAATACGACATTATATTTTAATCGTTACTTAAATAAAAAACCTTCAAAGCATTTCGCCCTGAAGGTTTTCTAATTATCGTTATAATGTTTTCTACATAAGGAAACTAAGAAGGATACCGGCGGCAACGGCTGAGCCAATTACTCCGGCAACATTCGGTCCCATAGCATGCATTAACAGGTAATTGGTTTTGTCGTATTCCAAACCAACAACCTGCGAAACCCTTGCACTGTCGGGTACGGCAGAAACACCTGAATTTCCTATAAGAGGATTAATTTTATTTCCTTCTTTCAGGAAGAGATTGAAGAATTTAACAAAAAGCACTCCTGCAAAAGTTGCAATAACAAAAGAACCGGCACCTATCATGAAAATACCAACTGATTTTACTGTTAAAAAGGTTGTAGCCTGTGTTGATGCTCCAACAGTTAAACCAATAAGAATAGTTACGATATCAATTAGTGGCCCCTTGGCAGTATCGGCTAACCGCTTCGTAACCCCACTTTCTTTTAATAAGTTTCCAAAAAACAGCATACCTAAAAGCGGAATACCACTAGGCACAATAGATGTTGTCAATAACATTCCGGCCAAAGCAAAAATGATTTTTTCATTTTTTGAAACTGCACGTGGAGGTTTCATCCTGATTAAGCGTTCCTTTTTATTTGTTAGTAACTTCATAATTGGTGGTTGAATAACCGGTACCAAAGCCATGTAAGAGTAAGCTGAAATTGCAATTGCTCCCATTAAGTCGGGCGCAAGTTTTGATGACAGGAAAATAGCAGTTGGGCCATCTGCACCACCAATAATAGCAATTGCACCAGCTTCGGTAGGACTATAGCCTAATTGCAGTGAAAGTGCATAAGCTCCAAAAATACCTAACTGTGCAGCTGCCCCGATTAAAACCAGTTTTGGATTTGAAATCAACGCTGAAAAATCGGTCATTGCCCCAATTCCTAAGAAGATCAACGGTGGATACAATCCCTGTAAAACTCCAAAGTACAGGTAGTTTAATACACTTCCTGCTTCATATACACCAATTTTAAACCCGGGAACAAATGCAATATTTCCAACAAGAATCCCAAACCCAATTGGGACGAGTAACATTGGCTCAAATTCTTTTGCAATGGCCAGATAAATAAAAATCAAGCCAATTACAATCATTACGATGTGTCCAATAGTCAAATTTGCAAATGCTGTGAAATGCAAAAATGTTTGGATATTATCTGCGATAAAACTAAAAAATTCCCCCATTTTTCTTATCCAATTACAATTAAGACATCACCTTCCATAACAGAATCGCCTTTTTGCTTGTTAATAGAAACCACTTTTCCTACTTTATCAGCTTCAATATTGTTTTCCATTTTCATAGCTTCCAGCAATAACAATTTTTGTCCTACAGTTACATTGTCTCCTTCTTTCACATATACATCAAGAATAACACCCGGAAGTGGGGATTTTATAGATCCTTCACCTGCTGGTGCTGACGAAGAAGTACCTGGATTGGTTGTTTTTGCTACAGATGGATGAGAGTCTGTAGGAGGTACTGCTGCCGGACGCACCAGTTTTGGTGTTTTTTGTTGTTTTAATTTTTTATCAACTTCTACTTTGTAAGTAGTTCCGTTGATTTCAATTTCTGCAATATTGTCTTCAACGTCATTTACAGTAGCGTCATAAATATTGCCATTTATAGTGAATTTATAACTTTTCATTTTATTTACTTTTTATTGCGGGTATTTACGTAATGTATAAATTTTAGAACTCCAGGGAGAATAGGCACGAGAAATGCGTTTTATTGTGAGCACCATATTTTCTTCATCATGAATTTCTGTTTGATATAAATGAAGAGCCATTGCAATGGCTGCACTAACTTCTCCTGAAATTCCATCTGCATCATCATCTTCAACAACCGCTTCAGCTCCTCCTGCTCTTGCTTTTTTCGTTTTCTTTGAACTACTACGAAGGAAAAACGAACCGATGTTTTTAAAGATAAAATAAAGCAGGGCTAACGAAGTAAAAACTACTGACATAGCAACCATTGCCATTCCAAATCCACTCGGGTCATGTTTTACAAACTGCTCTCCTGATGATGAATGTCTTGTATGATCATTATGAGAAGCTGGTGTTATTTTATCCAGATACTCCCAAACTCCGTGTGCTTTTTCCCCCAATGCACCTGTTCCTTTTTCCATATATCCATACGACATATTGGAATGATGTTCTGTCGGAATTTCAAGCTGATCAAGCAATACCCTACCACTGGCATCAAAAAGAGCAATTGTTTTGCCTCCCTCCAGTTTAAAGCTAAGGTGCTTAATTCCCCTGGATGGTTTTCCATCAGCCCAGAAAATGATATAACATCTTGCCGGTATTTTTGTAACAGGGTCTCCTGTAGGTATCCAATATTTAGTTGGATTATTTAAGTCATCTGTAATATAACATCCACCAATATCTACTGTATTATATCCTGAGTTAAAAATTTCGACCCACGGACTGTGTTCTCCAAATTCATCCACATTCAATGAATCATTTTCAATCAGAATTTCGTTAAATTTCAGGTCGGAAACAACCTGTGCTTTTACTATCCCTGAGAATAGTAAAAGCGCCAGAACGATTCCTCCTGCAAAAGCACATCTATTTTTTTTCATCATGCCTCTCATTTATAACGGAAGATTCGTATGTTTTTTGGCGGGCATATAGTCCTTCTTTGTAGCAAGTGTTTGTAATGCACGAATTACCCGGAAACGTGTATTTCTGGGTTCAATTACATCATCAATATACCCCATAGATGCAGCCTGATAAGGATTGGCAAATTTCTCTGTGTACTCAGCTTCATGTTCAGCAACAAATTTGGCTTTTTCTTCCGGATCTTCAATTCCTTTCATTTCTCTGCCGTGTAAAACACCAACAGCGCCAGAAGCTCCCATAACAGCAATCTCTGCTGTTGGCCAGGCATAGTTAACATCTCCACGCAATTGTTTACAAGACATTACATCGTGTGCTCCTCCGTATGATTTACGTAATGTTACAGTAACTTTTGGTACGGTAGCTTCGCCATAAGCAAACAACAACTTAGCTCCGTGTGTAATAATACCTCCGTATTCTTGTGCAGTTCCCGGTAAAAAACCTGGAACATCAACCAATGTTACAATTGGAATGTTAAAGGCATCGCAGAAACGAACAAAACGTGCTGCTTTTCTGGAAGCATTAATATCAAGCACACCTGCCAAATATTTAGGCTGATTGGCAACGATACCAACAGAAACTCCATTGAAACGGGCAAATCCAACAATTATATTTTGCGCGTAATTTCTGTGAACTTCCAGAAACTCACTATAGTCAACAATGGTATGGATAACGTCTTTTACATCATATGGTTTGTTCGGATTGTCAGGAATGATATCATTCAAAACATCATCCAACCGGTCGATCGGATCATCGCAAGGAGCAAGAGGTGCATCTTCCAGATTATTTTGAGGAAGATAGCTCAACAACTTACGAATAAGTAAAAGACCTTCCTGTTCTTCGTCAACAATAAAGTGTGAAACACCTGATTTTGAACCGTGAACGGAAGCACCGCCCAATTGCTCGTCTGTAACAACTTCACCAGTTACTGTTTTTACAACCTTCGGACCGGTTACAAACATGTATGAACTATTTTTAGTCATCATGATAAAGTCGGTTAGTGCAGGTGAATAAACAGCACCTCCGGCACAAGGACCAAAAACAGCAGATATTTGCGGAACAACCCCCGAGGCCATAATATTACGCTCAAAAATTTCAGCATAACCGGCCAGGGCAGCAACACCTTCCTGAATACGGGCACCACCTGAATCATTGATTCCAATTACAGGAGCGCCATTTTTCATGGCCATATCCATTACCTTACATATCTTCTGGGCAAATGTTTCCGAAAGCGAACCACCAAAAACGGTAAAGTCCTGCGCAAAAACATATACAACACGTCCGTCAATTGTTCCGTGTCCTGTCACAACACCATCGCTCAGGAATTTATTTTTTTCCATTCCAAAGTTGGTACAACGATGTGTTACAAACATATCGAATTCTTCAAAACTACCATCGTCGAGCAGCATTTCAATCCGTTCGCGAGCAGTATACTTTCCTTTTGCGTGTTGAGATTCTATTCTTTTTACACCACCGCCAAGTTTGGCTTCGGCCCGCAAATCAATAAGCTTTTTAATTTTATCCTGGGTACTCATAAAATATCGGTTTGTATTTCTTGATTTATTCTTTTCCACAAATTTCGGTTAATACCCCCATTGTTGATTTTGGATGTAAAAAGCCGATGTTTAATCCTTCTGCTCCTTTGCGCGATGTTTTATCAATTAATCTGGCACCTTTTACTTCCAATTCATTTAGCGATTTGTTTACATCGTCTACGGCAAAAGCAAGGTGGTGTACTCCTTGGCCTTTCTTTTCCAGAAATTTGCCGATAGGACCTTCCGGATCTGTTGATTCCAGAAGTTCAATTTTTGTTTGCCCTACCATAAAAAAAGCAGTTTTTACTTTTTGATCGGCTACCTCTTCAACAGCATAACAAGTTAGCCCCAACATTTTTTCATAATATGGAATAGCTTCTTCCAGGCTGTTTACTGCAATCCCAATATGTTCAATATGAGAAATATTCATTTTATTGTATTTATATAAGTTGATAAAAATTTAGTATTAAATGTTTTTGATAGAGAATAATAAAAAGATCTGTTTACACATGTGATTATTTTTGAATTTTACAAGCAAATATGTTCTATAATACATCTGTTTTATCTTATTTAGAATAGTTTTAAGCTATTAATTACCAGAATCTTAAAGTTGCAAAGTTATGGTTCTGATAATTCTTATTTATTCAAAACATCAAAAAAGAATATGAAATTTAGATATAGTTAATATTGGATAATTTAATGGATTTCAGTATAAAGATATATAAAAAAAAAGCAGACCCAGGTCTGCCTTTCTATGTTTATTTTATTCTCCGTCCCATATAAAATGAAAATGAGGCCCAAATCGTTCAAATGCAGCTTTGTCGAGCTCTTCCTGATGTTCAGGATGTGCTACTGAAATAATAAGTTTAGCCCTATCCTGTAAGGTACGGCCATATAAATTAACTGCACCAAACTCCGTAACCAGCCAGTGTATGTTTGCCCTTGTACTAACTACACCTGCTCCGGGAGTTAAAATAGGGGCAATTTTACTGATACCTTTATTGGTAACAGAAGGCATGGCAATAATTGGTTTTCCACCTTTACTTAAAGATGCACCGCGCAAAAAATCAATCTGGCCACCTACTCCTGAGTAAAATTTTGTGCCGATTGAATCAGCACAAACCTGGCCGGTAATATCTACCTGCAATGCCGAGTTAATAGCTGTAACTTTTGGGTTTTTCGCAATTATATTCACACTATTGCTGTAACCAACGTCTTGCATAAGAACTCCCGGGTTGTTATCAACAAAATCGTACAATTTTTTTGACCCCATAAGAAAAGTAGCAATCATTTTACCTTTATCTATTGCTTTAGCTTTTCCGTTAACAACTCCTTTTTCAACTAAAGGCAATATGCCGTCGGCAAACATTTCAGAGTGAACTCCTAAATCTTTATGATTTCCAAGCATACTTAGCACTGCATTTGGAATGGCACCAATTCCCATCTGCAGGGTAGCTCCATCGTCAACCAGCTCAGCTACATATTTTCCAATTTTTCGGTCGGTTTCGCAAATCTGGCCTGGTTCTGCTGCAACAAGTTCGCTGTCATCTTCTATGAAAAGATCGATGTCATTAATATGAATCATTGCATCGCCAAATGCACGTGGTACATTCGGGTTTACGATGGCAATTACTGTATCTGCATTTTCAATGGCGGCCAGTGTTGAATCAACAGAAGTTCCCAACGATACATAACCAAATTTATCGGGAACCGATACTTGAATCATCGCAACATTTACTTTTAAATATCCTTCACGTATTAAGCGTTGTGTTTCATGTAAAAATACGGGAATGTAATCAGCATAACCCGACTGGGTTTGTTTTCTTACGTTGTGCGCAACAAAAAAAGATTCCAGCTGAAAGATTCCTTCAAACTCCGGGTCGGCATATGCAACTGCACCTTCTGTATGTATGTGCTGAATGCGTACGTTTCTAAACTCTTTGTTTCTTCCTCTCTCGCATAATGCTTTAATCAGTGGATGTGGTGTAACCGCCACACTGTGCATGTGAACACGATCGTTTGATTTTACTACTTTGACTGCCTCTTCTGCTGTAATGAATTTTATGTTTTTCATGTTTTTCAGACTATAAATCAGGTTCTTGAATTCAGGCCGCAAAGATAAAAAAATGTTCTTCTTTTTAAACTTTCGAATATCATTTCTATTTATTCAAAATAATTTGTAAACTATTTGTTAATAATAGGGGTTTTTGCTACTTATTTTCATGTTTTTCAACATTTTAGTACTTATGTGCCTTTAATTCTTTTTTTGTAGTCCAAGTTTAATTTTTAGGTCTGTTATAATAACGTAACTGATTTTTCCATCTCTGCGGGAAAAATAAAAAAACTACTTGTTCCTAATAGGGGCGTGAGGTAAGAATAGGTATGTTGCTCAAACGAGTAAAAGTATAAGTAGCTTTTTTGAATGTTTATTATGAGCAATTGATTAAAATAATTTTTCTTCTTTGTGTTCTTATGTGTTGAAAAACAGGATGTAGTATGGAAAATAAGTATAATTACGTATGGGTAGTATTACTTATTTAGTTGTAAATTGTATATGAATAAGGGTTATTTTTTTATTATGGGATACTTAACCAAACAAAAAGTTCTTCTGATTTTAATGTTAGAAGATGACATAAATATTTTTCGAACAATTCTTGAACCTGATAATTACGAAGTTTTTGCTATCCGTAATGGTGAATTGGCTGCACGGATAGCTTATGAATATCAACCCGATCTAATAATTTGTCAGAGCGAGATGATAGAAATAAATGGCTTCCAGGTATTCTCTCATTTAAAGAAACGATTGTTGAAAAAGGGCATTGCATTTTTCCTTTATACTAATACGTTTAATAAAGAAGATATTTTGATCGGTTTAGAAATGGGAATGGATAATTTTATTATTTCTCCTGTGGATCCTGTGGTATTGATAAATAAAGTTCGAAATCATATTCAGAAAATAAACGAGTCGAGGTTATTTGATAAAACCAGGCTTGAGTTTTATTTTGAATCAACTCCGGTAGCCAAATTTGTAATTAGAAACAGTCGCATAGAAAGAGTTAATAAAGCTTTTTGCCAGTTATTGAATTTTCAGCAAGACTCCAATGAATTACCACTTGTGAACGAAATATTTAGTTTTACGAATAACTATAATGATACGCTCTGTTTTCGTAAATGTTTGAATGGGTTAATCCCAAATTGCCTTTTGAAAAATATTGAATCGGTGTACAATCCAGGTGTTTTTTTTGATATTCATTTCTGTAATTTTGATAGCTTGGATCAAGGGCGCATATTGGCTGATGTTATTCCTTCAAATATCAGTATGGAAGGATGTTCACATCAATCTGTAGATTTTTCTAAAAATGCGAATAGTGACGATGCTGATGTGGGGGAATTACTGGTTGTATTTACCACAAGAGAACAGGAAATTTTAACATTATCAGCCAGAGGATTGCCGATAAAGCAAATAGCATCTATTCTTAATGTTTCTAACCGGACTGTGGAAAAACACAGAGCCAACATTATGAAGAAAACGGAATCCAATAATATTATAGAAGCAATCGTTTTTGCCCATACTAATAATTTACTTCAGCCAGAACCTGAATTTGAGCGTACTTAGCATTATTGAAATACGTGTGAATACCTATATGTATGCTTGCTGTGTGGAAATTACGTATTTTCTTTTTTTGAAGTTTACCATAATTTTGATTTGATTTTAAAACCAAAAATTGAACCCCTATTTAATTTTTGGCAAAGGTTTTATCAGGGAAGATAAAAACCATTTTTAAAGATTCATGTTTGAGATAGCCTTCCATTAAATCACGCTAATCACTGGTTAGCCATTGAAAAATTTAATGGATAAGGGTTATGATAATTTTAGAATTAATAGAAGAATTTACTGTTGCTTTTATTGTAGTAAACAGTTCACTTTTAAGAATACCACCTTTTATAACGAGAATGCAACTATTTAGTTGTTGTTTTTCTTCCAATGTTATTATCGATCCAGTTTGTTTAAAAAAAGGAAGTTTGATGGTTCTTAGATCATTCGGACTCCTGATAGATAAAAATTGAAAATAAACTCACAATGAGTCCTTTTAATATCTAAATCTTAAAAAGTTAAATTATGAAGAAAGTTCTTTTTTTATCAGTAATGGTGTTTGTTACAAGTTTTGTAATAGCACAAAGTAATGTAAGTAATGTTACTGTTACAGGAAATGACAACGGAGTTATTGTTTCCCAGGTTGATGATGTAAATACTTCAACTGTTTTGCAAAACGGAAACAGAAACGATGTAAAAGTGAATCAAATTTCGAAGTGGTCTTCTGCTGCAAACAAATCTGAAGTTTCTCAGGAGGGAAATGATAATGATGCTAAAGTAGATCAGTTTAATGCAGGCAACCAGGCTAAAATTAAGCAAGATGGTAATGAAAACTGGGCTCTTTCTCAGCAAACCAGTTCTGGGAATGTTAATGATTTCAAACAGCTTGGAAACAAAAATTATGCATTTGGGCATACACGTGGTACCAGTAAAAATACCATTTACCAGGAAGGAAATACCAACGTTGCTACAATTTCCAGTACGGCAGCTGGTAATGAAGCAACCATTAAACAAGTTGGTAATGGTAACATTGCCGGAACAATTGGCTACTGGACCGGAGACTATGGAATTAAACAAGAAGGTTCCTCTAACGATGCTAAAATTGATGTTGATGGAAATTACAATACGACTTTTGGATTTCAGGAAGGCGATGACAACTTTATGAGGATGAATGTTACCGGGAACACAAATGTTGTTGGTGTATCTCAATATGCCGGTGGAAATATCAGTAATAATACTATCGCCGGCAATGGAAATTCTATCTCTGTTACCCAGGGAACTTTATGATGTTTAAAACATTTGCCATCAAGTTAGATGATTCCTCGGTCAAATTAATGTGATGGTTTAGCTTCCCGGGGAAAGTCCCCGGGAGCTTTATTGTTATTTCAGAAAAGTGAGTATTCAATTTTTGTGGAAAATTATCAAAATTAAATTTCGATGAAAAAAGTTATGTTACTGATTCTGAGCTCCTGTCTGGCTCACATCATCTGTGCACAAACAGAGCAGCCGGATATAGCAGAGGAAATATCTGATTTGATAAATTACCACATAATAGATATTAATGACCAGTCAACGGTTAATATTGCTCAGCTTAACCAGGTTGGTGATAATAATGCAATTACCGTATTGCAACAATATAGCGGGAATGTGACCAACCAGATTTCTTCTGTGCAACTCGGGGATAATAATAGAGCATATATAAATGAAACAGGAGATGGGCACACTGCTTCATTACTGCAAAATGGATGTAATAATGAGGCTAATCTCTGGTTGGAGGGGAGTTTGACCTTTACTAAAGTACAGCAAATTGGCAATGATAATGTTGTTAACAGCTATATTATTAATAACAAAAGATCTCTGTCTAAAGCTGCAATTTTACAACAAACCGGAGATAATAACCGGATTGATTTAGCATTACTGGGAGATGGCAGATGGTACAAGGCATGGCCAATTACTGCATATATTAAACAAACGGGTGATGATTTAAATGTAAACGCCATCTCTGATTCGTATCAATATCCGGTATATATTGAACAGCAGGCAGGAACAAGAGGTGGAATGAGTGTGAGTGTTTCTACCTCTGCTTTTAGTTTTCCAATGAAGAATTATAAATGAAACTCTTTCTCAATATATTCATTTTTCTGATCATTGCCTTAAATGGCCTGGCTCAGTCTGATACTTTAAGAAGTACCGGAGATACAATACAACTAAAGAAAGCACCAGCAATCCTAAAAGAATTGATCGAGGGAATTAAGGCACAAAAAATAAAGGATTCCAATGATGCTGATGTAGAAATTGATGGATTGCTCTTTGACCAAACAAAAACAAAAAGCGGAAAGGATTTTTACGACTTTTTTTACAGTGAGTGGGTAGCACCAGCAAATGCCAGGAATTATTCAATATTTATTGCAGAGAAACCTTACCGGCTAACCACTACACTTATTGAAATTAAAATAAATGAAACGGCTGTTTTTCAGTCATTTCTTCAACCAAGGGCAGATATTATTGAGCAATTAGCTGAACAGGCAGTTGCGCAAACTCAGATGTACCTCGCCAATTACGAGCAGCTAATGCGCCAGTTGGAAGGAGAAGACCAGTCAGGCAGCGGTATATTTTAAAACAAAAACCACACATTATGAGACGAATTTTATTTATATCAATAGGAACAATACTACTCTTCTGTACAAAAATGGAAGCACAGGACTTTGTTTATACACCTAAAAATCCTGCTTTTGGCGGGAGTCCATACAATTACAGCTGGATGTTAAGTTCAGCTCAGGCACAAGATACTTATGAAGCGCCGGAAGAAGAAGATTCTTACGGCTATAATTCAAATCCGGTAGATGATTTCACAGAAAGCTTAAACAGGCAAATATTAAGTCAGCTATCGCGGCAAATTGTTGCCCGCCAATTTGGAGAAGATGCTCTTTCTGAAGGTTCATATATTCTAGGTGATTATCAGATAAATATAGGTAATGGTTCAGGAGGTCTAAACATTAGTATTTTAGATAACTCTACAGGAGCCACCACAACGGTAACTGTTCCATATTTTTAATACCAAGGAAACATAAAACGAATATTATGCTGAAAAGAAATATTTCCAGAGGTATCCTATTTTCTCTTTTTGCCGGAATTTTATTTTCATGCAGCCCCTATTTCCATCAGCCCCTGGGAGTGCAGGAGGCTGAACTGGGACCCGAAACGCCATTGAAGAAAGAGCTGCTCGGGCTTCCGGAACCTAAAGAGAAGATAGTAGTTGCTGTATATAAATTTCGCGACCAAACCGGACAATACAAACCTTCTGAAACCGGAGCCAGCTGGTCAACAGCTATTACACAGGGAGCTACCAATATATTAATTCGCGCCCTTGAAGAATCAGGCTGGTTTATTCCTATTGAAAGGGAAAATATAAGTAATTTACTTAATGAAAGAAAAATTATACGTTCAAGCCGTGAACAATACGAAGGTGGTTCTCAGAACTTACTTCCTCCACTATTGTTTGCCGGGGTGCTTATCGAAGGTGGGGTTGTTTCATATGAAACCAATGTTTTTACAGGTGGAGCCGGAGTGCGCTATTTTGGAACTGATGTTTCATCTCAATACAGAGAGGATCGTGTAAGTATTTATTTACGTGCCGTTTCAACTAGTAATGGTAAAATTCTGAAAACGATATATACCACCAAATCGATTTTGTCCCAGGAAGTTTCTGCCGGTGTATTCCGCTATGTGAAATACAAAAGATTACTGGAAGCTGAAACTGGGTATACATACAATGAACCTACTGAGATGGCTATTACAGAAGCCATTGAAAAAGCGCTCTATGGATTGATAATAGAAGGGGTGAATGATAATTTGTGGGCTTTGAAGGATACTTCAAGAATAACATCTGATGTTTTCAGAAATTATCAGAAAGAGAAAGAGGCCAGTCTTAATCAGGATGCTATAGGACGTGATTATACACAATCTTATCGGGGAAAGCACTACATAAACTTTATGGGAGCCGGACAGCTGTTTAACGGAGATTATTCCCGAGGAGATGTTACTGCTGCTGGTACTACCGGGTTCGGTTTTGCAATTGTTCCGTCGTTATTTTTGGAAGCTCGGTTTGGCGCCGGACAAATAAACATAAAAGATAATGGGAGCTTCCTGGAATATGCAGGCGATTTAAACCTTGTCTTTTTGGCCAATACAAGAGAACGGTATTCGCCGTACGCATCGTTTGGTGCCGGGGCATTATACGACTTTGGGGATTATATTGGTTTGTCTGAAAAAAGTGTTATTCCCTACTTATCGTTTACAGGAGGCATGGAATATATGTTTTCCAAAAAAGTAGGAATTAATGGAGAAATGTTCTACAATCATTTCCTTTCTGATTATTACGATGGTTCAAAAACCGGAACCTTTAATGACGGTTACTGGGGATTAAAATTAGGATTAAAAATATATTACTAAAGAAATAAGAAATGGAAGCCAAAAGAATTTTAATTTATATGGTGCTGTTCATACTTCTGTTTGGGTGTGAAGAAGAAAAACTGGATATTATAAGATATGGTTCACTGTCTGGGGTAATTTTGGATGGAGAAGATTATTCCCCTTTGGAAGGAGTACAAATGTCTACAAGCCCAGCTAGCTCTACAATTTTAACTGATGCTGAAGGAAAATTCTCGCTCTCCAAAGTAGCAGAGGGAGAGGTGGCAGTTACTGCCCGAAAAAACAATTACCTGAGCACCAGCGTAAATGTATCGGTATATGAAAAAGAAAATACAGAACTTACCTTTTTCCTTTTGAAAGACGATGCTGATGCAGGTTGGGTGACCCTTTACGATCCGGTTCCCGGAAATGGGGCTGTAGGGCAAAGCATATCATTAACCTTTGAGTGGTCTGTCGATCAGCAGAAAAACGATGTAACACTGGAATATTCTGTCTATGTATTTAAATCAGGTTCAACCATACAACAAATTGTGGGCGAGAATTTAACTGCTACAGAAGTGGTTGTATCTGGTTTGAGTTACGAAACTACCTATTTCTGGTATGTAGTAGCGAAATATGAGGGGAATAAACTGGCTTATAGTCCTACCTGGACTTTCAAAACAGCTAAAAGTTCTAATTAGAATGTTTTGTAATCTTTGAATATTTAGTCAGAGCAGGGGAGCTAGCTGTAGGCGGTGGTTTTGTTCCTCTTTTTGTCCTGACTATTGGTTTCATATATGAATGCAGGTAAATACATTTGATAAATAATGTAAGATGATGGAAATATTAATGGGTATTTAACAGATGCCTTGTATTCGTTCGGATGCGGTTGATTTTCTGCCTTTTAGTAAAAACACGTATGGTTTTATGTACTAATGTTTTGTATTTTTGAGTAATTGTTTTTTAGCCAAACATATACAAACCCCGTAAGTTAAATGAACTAATTTATTGTTAAATGGAAACTTTCGGAGTAAAAGTTCTTTTAATTGAGCCATTTAAAGAGCGAAATATTATTCTATCCCGTATATTAATTGAGCTTAATTTTCAGGTTGTTTCAGTGCGTAATGTTGAAATGGCAGTAAAGAAATGGTTGGAACATACACCTCATATTGTTATTTGCCAGAAAGATATGAGAGAGTATTCCGGGTTTCACTTTTACAGTATGCTGAAAGATGATTTTCTGAAAATGGGAATACCTTTTATTTTATTGATGAACCAATTTAATAAGGAAGATTTACTGGTTGGAATGGAATTAGGAATAGATAGTTTTATTTTTCCACCTTACGATAAAGATAAGATAGCTAACATTTTGGAAAAACAATTGCAAAAAAGCAAAGAGCGTAACCAAATTTCAGGAACACAGTTTAAATCATTTTTTGAAGTTACTCCGTTTGGCGTTTTTGTGGCCCGTAATCAGCGCATAATAGAGGGGAATAATTCTTTTTTTAAACTAATTGGTCAGGATGCAGCTATAAATATGCCACTGATAATAAACGATATATTTAATTTTCAAATAGATAAAACTAATGATTTGAAACTTTTACGTTGTTTAAATGGAATTACCAAATATTGCCATTTTAAAAACATTGGCTTGCTGTCAGAGCAAAATACTGAGTTGGTATTTGATATTTATTTATCGTTTGCAGAGAGTGGCCTGCCATCCGCCAAAACAATTGGACTTGTTATTCCGGTAACAGACAAAGTAGGTAGAAGCATGCAGAAACGGGCGCTCGAAGGAAATAGGAATTTGGTGAATGAGAAACTGGATTCTGTCCACAATTCTGAAAATAACATTGATTTCTTTACCAATCGCGAAAAGCAAATTCTTAAGCTTTCTGCAACAGGCGCTCCTATTAAGCAAATTGCCAGTCAACTCGGAATTTCTGTTCGTACGGTGGAAAAGCACCGCTCCAATATTATCAGGAAAACGAATGCGGGTAATATCATTGAAGCAGTTTTTTATGTTAAGCAAAGGCAGTTATTGGAATTAAGTTAGTCTTTTTCCGTGTTCTAAATAGGCTTTTGTCATCTGCATAATACCCAAAATCAGAAAGTAAGACAACTTTGATTCCTTAATAATATTCATTTTTTGAAAATTAAGAGTCACGTTCAAAATGCTAAAACACAATATTTTATTCTGTGGTTAGGACATTGTCCTATGAGTTTTTCCTGAAAGAGTATAAATTCTTCGTAATACCACTTATAAATTAAGTATAACCACTTATACGTATGTTGGTGTGGTAAAAACTTATTGACATTCATTACTTTACCTTGTAGTTTTGTTGTGTGACAATTAAAGAAGATATTTATATTTCCACCCCGGTATAGAAATTTTTGAAATAGACCTTCCATTAAATCAAAGCAGGCCGCTGTTCATTTTTATTGAGCAACGGCAAATGTAAACCAAATTATTTGTGATGTTTGTTAATCTTACAGAATGGAATGTTCTATGGTTCTTCCTGCTCTCGTTGTGGACTACCAATTTCCTGAACACATTAGTTCCCGGGATAAAAGAATATGTTTCCGGGAGCTTAATAAAAACTTTAGCCCGGAGTTCTATTTGTTTTTACCCCTCAACCGGTTATTTGCGTGTACTATTCGAAAATAAACTCAAAATGAGTCCTTTTAATATCTAATTATCAAACTAAAAAATTTAATCATGAAAAAATTAGTTTTTCTTTTTGCAATGATGTTGGCTGTAGTTGCTGCTATGGCCCAAAATCAATCAGCTATTGACCAGAATGGAAATTCCAATGAAGCATTAATAAAACAAATTGGGGCTGAAGACAATGCTGAAATTCTTCAAAATGGAAATTCCAATGATGCAGATGTACTTCAGAGTGGTAGCTCAAATGAAGCATATGTAGCCCAAGGTATGATTGCTGGCTATCTGGGAGCCTCCCGAACTACTAATGCAATGACTGCAAACCGTAATGAAGCTTCTGTAGAGCAGGTTGGAAATGGGAATAAAGTAGGTGAGATTGTTCAGATAGGAAATGATAATGTTACTTCTGTTGAACAAAGCGGAGATGACAATGAGGCTCATGCTTATCAGGGATGGGCTTACCGTTTTTGGGGTGAAACTTATACAACTTCACATTTGTCAAGTACTAACAGTTTCATTGATATTTCTCAGATAGGAAGTGAAAATAGTGGAAAAGTATGGCAATATGGTGGCAATAATAATACTGCAAAAATAGATCAAAATGGTAATAATAATACTGCATCTTTTGTGCAGGGATGGATTTATACCGACTTAGCATACGATTTTTACAACATACCTGTTTTCAATACAAATAATAATATTGCTACGGCCATTCAGAATGGGAATGGGAATTTTGCAAAGAATATTCAACTAGGTAGTAATAACATTTTTAAGCTTACTCAGAATAACAATAATAACTCTGTTGGTTATAAAAGTGATGCTACAAATTTATTGGACAGCAGGAATAATTATTTTGTTCAGGATGGCAGCAACAATACGTTTGCCGGTGTTTGGAAATCTTCATCAGATGCACTTTATGAATCAGCAGGAGCCGATGCAGAACAAAACAATGGAGCTACTCTGGATGTAGGAAGTTTCCAGCGTGGTAATTCGAATTATATTGGTTTGCGTCAGGGAATGGATGATTGGGCCTTAATACAGCAAGATGGAATAAGTAACTCAGCTTTGTTGTGGCAGCAAGGTGCCCCTGTAAACGAAGCTACAATAATGCAAACCGGAAATAGTAATGTTGCGTCTGTTTTCCAAACAAATTAATGCAACTTGATTGAACCATAACGAAATTTAATTTTCAGTATATATGTTTTGCCTTCCGGTACAGGGAGGCAAAACTTAATCTTTACCAGGATGAAAAAATGGTTGGCTTTTGGAATTGGTATTTTCATAATTAAATTGGTTGCGGCTCAAAGTATCTCTGAAAATACTTTTATGAAAATATCATCGTATATTGTCCCTGAGTTGGCCAATGCAGGTAACGTGAGTGTTGTGAAGCAAATAGGAGATGATAATACCACAATAATTCAACAGCACCTGAGTGAAATGACTAATCAAATACTAACGGTACAGTTTGGAACTGACAATTCTGTTAATATAAAGCAAACAGGTAGTAGTCATGAAACCCGCTTGTTCCAAACCGGAAACAACAATGAAACAATTCTGAATGTAGATGGCGCTTCCACATATTCAAATATTAAACAGTTTGGGAACGAAAATATTATTTACAGTTCACTGAGCAATTTAGGAAAGCAAGTACATTCTGTGATGCTGGATCAGGCCGGAAATAGCAATAAAATAGAGTTGGAAGTAGAAGGGAATAGTTTTAGTCAGGAAACAAATTATTCGATTTCCGTAAGTCAGAGAGGGAATGAATTAGGTTTTAAAGGTTCTTATGAGTCTTCTTCTCTTCCGGTTGAAATAACTCAAAAATCAGGAAAAGATGGTGGAGGAATGAGTGTCATCGTAACCTCTTCTTCTTTTTATTTTCCTATGAAATAGGAATCATAACTCAAATATCTGGAAGCTATGAATTGTAGTATGTCGTTGAAATTTTTGCTTTCCAACCGTTCGCTTTTTAATTCTTTTAGCATTGAAAAAATCATTTGTATTTCTTCTTATCTCATTATTTTTTACTCATGTATTTTTCTGTATTTATTATGAATTCCACTCAATCTCAAAACCGTGTACTTCCAATGTATAGTGGTTTAATTAGGTTGGATAGGGAACTCTCTTAAGGAATGTGTTAAGAAAGGTTTTATTTGATACCTTTCTTTTTTTTATGTCTCTGCTTTTTGTTATTTTTAACGCAAACAAAAAACGAAAAAGTCATGTTAAAAGAAAAAATGTTAGACGCTTTAAATGAACAGATTAATGCAGAACAATATTCTGCTCTTTTATATCTTTCTATGTCGGCCTGGTTTAACAAGAAAGGGCTTCAGGGATTTGCTAACTGGATGTACGTTCAATATAAAGAGGAATTAACTCATGCAGATAAAATTTTTAACTACGTAAATGATAGGGGAGGAAAGGTTGTTATAAAACCTATTGCGCAGGTAGCTACCGATTTTGATTCGGTAATTGAAGTAATTGAAAAAACATTGGTGCACGAGCAGAAAGTCACCAGCTCAATTAATAATTTGATGGATGTTGCAGCAGAAGTGAGAGACCATGCAACACAGAGTTTCCTTCAGTGGTTTGTTGACGAGCAGGTTGAAGAGGAAGCAAATGTGGAAGAAATTCTTGATTCGTTGAAACTAATTGATGGACAAGGAAATGGTATCTTTATGCTTGATCGCGAAATGCGTCAGCGTAATTTTGTTGATGATACTCAGGCAGCGAACTAAAGAAATTTAAAATAATTTTTTTAAAGGGCTGCTTTCGGGCAGCCTTTTTTGTTGATACTGAACACAAATGGATATTAAAGAACAAATTTATAGTCGGTATATTCAACTCAGGGAATTTGGATTAACTACCTGGGATGATGGGGCTTTGGAAAGAATTGAAAAAGCTTTCCGGTTTTCAATTGAGTTTATTGGTGAAGAGAAATTTAAGACAGGCGAAGTAATCGTGAATCATTCATTGGATGTAGCGACCATTATTGCTATGGAAATTGGACTGGGACCTGATTCAGTAATAACCGGATTGCTGCATAATGTGATGTATGCAGGGTTGGAGCGAAAAGCTACCCGTGAAGAAATCGAGAGTGCATTTGGAGCAAATGTATATTCCATTCTGGATGGAATGGCAAAGATTAATGCCTTGGGAACAGATACTGTAGACCTGTATTCCGAAAATTACCGTAAGTTGCTTTTAGCGCTTGCCGGAGATGTGCGGGTCATACTTATTAAAATAGCCGATAGGTTGCAGGTAATGCGCCACTTAGATTGGTATGACCCCGAAGCCCAAAAACGACTGGTGAACGAAACATTGCATTTGTATGCTCCTCTGGCACACCGATTGGGTTTGTATGCAATTAATTCGGAATTGCAGGATTTAGGATTGAAATATCAAAAGCCGGAATCCTATAATTATGTGGTTACCCGTTTAAAAGAAACAGAAACAGAACGTGCAAATTTTGTCGCAGAGTTTGTAAAACCGGTAGAAAAGAAGTTGCAGAAGAAAGGTTTCAATTTTTCCATGAAAGCACGTACGAAATCTATTTTCTCTATATGGAATAAGATGCAGAAAAAGAATGTTTCCTTTGATGAGGTAATGGACTTATTTGCTATCCGGATAATCCTGGACTCAAACCCGGAAAATGAAAAGTCGGATTGTTGGACGGCCTATTCATTTGTAACAGAAGAATACCAGACAAATACCAAACGGTTACGCGACTGGATTACCATTCCAAAATCAAATGGATATGAGTCGTTACATACCACTGTAATGGGGCCGCAGGGAAAGTGGGTTGAAATACAGATTCGTACAAAACGAATGGACGAAGTTGCAGAAAAAGGTTTGGCTGCTCACTGGAAATATAAAGGAGGAAAAGAAAACCGTGGTTTTGATAGTTGGCTGGCCGGAATACGCGATATATTAGAGAATCCGGAGTTGAACGTAGTGGATTTTATCGACGAGTTCAGGATGGACATTTACAACGACGAAATTTTTGTTTTTACCCCAAGGGGCGATTTGAAAAAATTACCACAGGGAGCTACAATACTAGACTTTGCATACGAAATACATTCTGAACTGGGAGATCATTGTGTAGGAGGCCGCGTAAATGGCAAAAAGGTCACTTTAAAATATAAACTAAAAAATGGCGACCAGATTGCAATTGATACTTCCAATAATCAAAATCCAAAATTAGACTGGCTTGATTTTTTGGTTACAACCAAAGCAAAAAACAGGGTAAAAACCAGTTTGAACGAGGAACGAAACCGGCAGGCAGCACAAGGGAAAGAAATTTTGGTTCGGAAGTTTAAAAACTGGAAGCTCGATTTTAGCGATGACGCCATTCGAAAAATACTAAAAAAATATGGATTAAAATTGGCTGCCGATTTATATTGCGATGTGGCCGATGGGAAAATTGATCCGTTGGATATTAAAGCTTTCCTTATTGGAAAGATGGAGGAGGAGACAGCCAAAAGAACACTTGAAGACTTGTTGCCAAAAGAGGAGGTTCGTGATTTGACTTTTGATGGTGGAGATGATTTCCTTGTAATTGATAACAACCTGAAAAATGTAAATTATAAACTGGCTCCTTGTTGTAACCCTGTATTTGGCGATTCTATTTTTGGCTTTGTGAGTGTTGGAGAAGGAATAAAAATTCACCGCAATAGTTGTCCGAATGCGGCACAAATGAAAGAGCGATTCCCGTATCGGATAATAAAGGCGCGTTGGAGGGATGAGACAGGAGCCAACCGGAGCTCATTTTTAGCTACATTGTATGTTTCCGGTACTGACGAACTAAACATAGTTTCGGAAATTTCACATATTATTGCAAAAGATGTGGGAACACAAATGCGATCGATGAATATTGAATCGGATAGGGGGAATTTTGAAGGAGTGATGAAAGTACTCGTTTATAATTTAGATCACCTGGAGTTCTTAATTCATAAATTAAAAAAAGTAAAAGGAGTAACATCTGTAACACGTGGAGAACAATAAAATAAACATATTGGTAGCCCCAAATTCAATGAAAGGAAGTTTAAGTGCTTTTGATTTTACAAATATTGTAGAGAAAGCATTTAATGATTGTTCCGATATTTTTTTAGTTCGGAAAGTTCCAGTTGCCGATGGTGGAGATTTTACAGGGGAAGTGCTTCAACGGAATTTCCAGGCGAGCGAGATCAAAAAAGAGGTGCAGGGGCCTTTGGGAGAAAAAATTCAGTCTCGTTATTTTATTTCAGGCGACAAAGCAATTATTGAGATGGCTGATGCTTCAGGAATGAAACTTATTGGTTCTGCACAGTTGAACCCACTAAAAGCCTCAAGTTTTGGAACCGGAGAATTAATTGCAGATGCAATAACAAAAGGTTGCAACCAGATTTTTATTGCCATAGGAGGGAGTGCCACAGTGGATGGTGGTGCCGGGATGCTGGAAGCGCTCGGTTTTCGTTTTTTGGGAACAGATGGCCGAAGCTTAACAGGGAATGGAGCAAATCTTTCTGCTATTCGTAAAATTCAGTATCCTGATGTTTTACCGGATATTACAATAAATATTATTTGCGATGTAGATAACCCATTGTTAGGAGATAATGGCGCGGCATATGTATTTGGGCCGCAGAAGGGAGCCACCACTGAAATGTTACCATTGTTAGAGGGCGGATTAAAAAATTGGTGCAAAATTTTAGAAACTATGAGCGGAAAGAAACTGGCCCGGGTATCAGGGGCTGGCGCTGCCGGAGGAATGTCTCTCCCGTTAATCGCATTTTTTGATGCTAAGATAGTTCCTGGAGCCGACTTTGTTTTAGAGCAACTTGCATTTGAGAAACAGGTGAAATGGGCAGATATTGTTATTACCGGTGAAGGGAAAATTGATGGGCAAACACTTAATAACAAAGCTCCGCTGGCTGTTGCTAAAATGGCACGTAAATTTTCCAAACCTGTTTTTGCAATTGGCGGTGCAGTTGAGAAAGAGGCAGCGGTCGCTTTTGATGGGGTATTTAGCCTCGTAAATAGTCCTATGAAGTTGGAGCAGGCTATGGAAAATGCACAGGAATTATTGTATTTTTCCTCTTATGAATTAGCAAAAACAGTTAAAACCTTATTTACTAAGAAACTCAAGGATGAATAACGATAAATTGGATAAGGTGAATAGCTTGTTGAATGAAGAGAGAGTGGATGAAGCATTTCATCTTTTTCAAAAATTACAGGTTTTAGAAACGGAAGAATATTGGCTTACCAAAGGGAAGCTGGAGCAAAAATTTCAGCATTGGGGGAATGCAATGAATGCATTTTCGAAAGTACTCGAAATAAATTCAGAAAATAGTGAAGCAACGAATCAGCTGCATTTTATTCACAATATTCTTAACTTTTGGAATCCGGAAATGTTTAATCCTTAATTAGTTAATGATAGTATTTTGCTATTTTATTTTTAGTGGCATAATTATTAGTGGTTAATGGCGGTCTTTACAACAGCGTGTCTGTCAATCGATTAATCAGATTGCGAAGTATTAGGATTTTAATTCATAATTATTATTTTTGAACTTGTTAAAAAAAACATAAGAAAGAATTCAAATAAAATTCAATAAAATTCATTAAAAGAACATCAAAAAATGAAAAGAGTACTATTATCGTGTATTGCAGTTTTTTTAACAGTTTTTTCGTTTGCTCAGGATGCTGCGGAAAAAATTAACCAGGGAAATGAAGCATTAAAAGCACAGGATTACGCCAAAGCGTATACGCTTTATAATGAAGCTATGAGCAATATTGGAGATGTGCAGGTTGATGCTGCAATCAATTTTAATATTGGTTTTGCCGCTTACAAGTCTGAAAATTATGACGGAGCGATTAAATATTTTGATAAAGCTATCGAGAACGATGTTAACGTTTCCAAGTGCCATGAATACAAGGCGTTGGTTTACAATGAAAAGAAAGATTACAAGAATGCAGTTGCATCATTTGAAAAAGCTGCAGCAACTTCAGATGAAGATAGTCAATCACTGATTTTTAATGCTGCTATTTCTGCATATAAAGGAAATATGCTTGACAAAGCGGTTGATTTTTTTGGAAAATCAGTTGAATCTGGTTATAAAGCTGAAACTGCACTTTACTACAAAGCTGTAATTCTTAAAAAGCAGGGAAAAGACGATGAATATAAAGCAACTCTGGAAAAAGGAGTTGAGAAATTCCCGTCGGATGATAAAATTACCTCTGCTTTAGCAAATGTGTATGTTTCAGAAGGAAATGATTTGTACAAAAAGGGCGCTGGTATTTTGAGTGAGGCAAATAAAAAAGTAAACGGTGGAAGTTTACAAACAACTGACGAAGCATATACCGCTGCTGTAGACAAATCGAAAGTAGAATTTAAAGCTGCTGTTGAAGTTTTGGAAAAAGCGCTTAAAATTGATGCTACAAATGCCAATGCAAAGAAATTACTTGAAGCTTGTAAAGCTGTATTATAAAAGTATAATTAACTTTAAAGAAAAGAGGCTGTCCAAAAAGTAAAATTGGACAGCCTCTTTTTTTAGCATCATCTGAACAAAAAATTGATAATAGAAAATGGGAGTTTGCGTGTATTATAAATAGCATCTTTTGTTTGTCAAACCAACCGATGAAGGATGGCATTGGTGGGGAAAACTGAATCCCAAAGGGTGCGGTGTAGTGGTTGTCGTTCGTGGTAATTCGGGAGAAAAATCGAGAAATGTAAATGTTCCCTGGGTGCTTGCTGATAAAGAATACCGACTAAAAGGTTTGTTCTCATGGAAAGACTTTGGCATCTTTTACGGCAAGCAACTGCAGGAGGGAGTCTTGACTATTTCTCTTGATACTTATGGACAGGAAATACTAGAATTATCGGATGTAATGTAGCGCGTGAAAGTAGGATTCTTATTGGATAAGTAAGAAAAATTAAAAATGGAATAAAAAAAAATTAATTGTTGTCACCCTCATTCGTGTTAATTCTCGTCTTATTTAAATAAGGGAATATAAATCGATATATAACCCGGTTGTTCATAGATTTAGGTTAGTAAAGAACGGCTGTTAACAGTTGTTCTTCTAAAAAGGGAATAAAATTTTGATGAAAGAAAAGCAGGAAAATATTTTTTGGAGCCTTACAGCCTCTAATCTTTTTGATGAACTGGAAAATGAAGAAAGAGAGCAGCTGAAGAGAATGCTCATGCTGGAAGAAAATAAAAATAATTATTTGCGTCTTGCTAAAATACACAATGCATTATTGCATACCAGGAATTTGAAAAGTTACTCTAAAGAACATTCCTGGCAAAGAATAGATCGGTACCTAAAAACTAAAAATGTTAAGTATTTATTCAATATTGCAAAATATGCTGCCATTATTGTATTTGCATTTCTGTTGGGGAGCTTATTTCATTTTTGGGATTGGCAGGAAGAAGAGGTTCAGTATACAGAGGTTAACGTGCCACTGGGGCAAATGACGGATATTACATTAAGCGATGGTAGTCGTGTATGGCTAAATTCCGGTACAACAATGCGTTATCCAAGTAATTTTGGAAAAAATAACAGAAGTATTTCGTTGGAGGGAGAAGCCTTTTTTAAGGTGAAACATGAAAAAATTCCGTTTAAAGTGAAATTGAAAAATAGCGAGGTTGAAGTACTGGGGACCGCTTTTAATGTTGTTTCGTTTCGTAACGAAGGTTTTAGTCAGGTTACGCTCGTAAATGGTTCTGTAAAAATGAATACATTGAACGGAAAAGAGATCACTCAGATAAAACCATCGCAACAAATTACTCTTTCCAATGATTTAAAGAATATTACTTTAAAAACGGTAAATACCGTTTTTTACAAGAGTTGGACTGAAGGTAAAATCGTATTTAGGGAAGAGCGAATGGCAGATATTATACCGCGACTGGAGAGATGGTATAATGTAGATATCCAGTATTCTGAAATAGAGATTGGCGAATTGCGTTTTTCAGGAACCATACTAAAAAACAAGCCGTTTGATCAAATTGTAAAAGCATTTGAATCGCTATTGCCAATTGAAATAGATTATCAGCATAAATTAGAAAAAAAAGATGTAATAATAATTTCTAAAAAATAATTGCCTATGAAAAATTAGTCCTCTGCCAAATCTGAAAAAAACGGCAGATATGCCCCACATATCTACCGTTCGAGATTAAAACATTTGTAATAATCGTTAAAAATTCAAATTTATGAAAAAACAAACAAACCATGCCGGTTTTAACCGGTGGTTGGAGAAATTTTTATTGAAAATGAAATTGACTGCAATAGCGTTACTAATTGGGCTGGTAAGCGTAAGTGCGTCTACCTATTCGCAAACAAAGCTGGATATTACTTACAAAGGAAATAGCTTTGTTGAACTCCTGAACGAGATTGAACAAAAAAGCGAATTTTACTTCTTTTATCAGAAAGAAGATTTATCGGAACTTGGAAATATATCCGTTAAAGCCAGGGGACGTACCGTTGCTGAAATATTGGATGGCGTATTAAATGGTTCTTCTTTGGAATATAAAATAATTGACAGATACATTATTATAAAGAAGAGCGGAAGTAAGGATTCTGAAGAGAATGAATCATCAATAATTCAACAACAGAATGTAATTTCTGGTATAATTGTGGATGATACCAATCAACCATTGCCGGGGGTTTCTGTAGTAATCATGGGAACAACACATGGAACGGTAACCAATATTGATGGAGAATATACATTAAGCGATGTGCCAACTAGCTCAACTCTTCGTTTTTCGTTTATAGGAATGAGAACACAGGAAATACCAGTTGCTAGCAAAAGGATTATTAATGTAACAATGAGTTTTGAAACTGTTGGTATTGATGAGGTGGTTGCTGTCGCCTATGGTACAATGAAAAAGAAAGATTTGACAGGATCTATTTCTACAATTAGCAACGACCTTATTGAAACTCAGGCCAATTCTACGGTAACAAAAGCACTGGAAGGGGCTGTTCCTGGAATTCAGGTGTCAGCAATCGACGGACAACCTGGTTTGGATATGGGAATCCGTGTTCGTGGTTTAGGATCAACTACACAGAATAATTCTAATGCTTTGATTGTAATTGACGGCGTTCCTGCTCAGGGAGATAATCCTTTGTCAACAATTAACCCAAAGGATATTGCCAGTGTAACTGTGTTAAAAGATGCTGCTTCAACTGCATTGTATGGTTCACGAGGTTCTAATGGGGTTGTTTTGGTTACTACCAAAAGTGGTAAAAAGGGTGCCACAAAGATTTCATTCCAGGGCCGTTGGGGAGTAAACCAGATTGGCCCGTATAAGTATGACAAAATGGATGATCCTAAAGATATTTATGAATACGCTTGGTTGGCTGTTTATAATAATGTCCGTTATGGCAGTGATGAAAAATATACTTCCAATTTGCAGAACCCCAATATGTCTCATGAAGAAGCAGCAGTATTTGCCAGTTCCCACCTATTTGACTTTACCGGAGATATCAATGATCCTGAGCATTTTGGTCGTAATCAGTTAGGAAATTGGATGTTGTATGATGTTCCAGGAGCCGTTTATACACCATCAGGTGATGGTACTTCAGGCAGTGCTGCTATGTCAGGAGCTTACTTGGTAAATCCTGATGGGAAACTCAATCCGGATGCAAAGTTGTTATTTAATGATAATTATGATAAGTATTTGTTGGAAAATGCTTTTCGTCAGGAGTATAACTTATCGGCCAGTGGAGGATCTGATAAAATGGATTATTACCTCTCTTTAGGCTATCTGGAAGATCCGTCTTATATTCGCGGTTCTCAATTCCATCGGTATAACGGACGTGTGAAAGTAGATGCTCAATTGTACGACTGGTTAAAAGCCGGAACCAATGTGGCTTATTCCTTCAGGGAAACTCAGTCGCCTGCTACACGGTATGGTCGTAATCCTGGCTCTGCTGTTGCTAATGTATTTCGTTTTATTAACGGGCAGAACCAGTTAAAACAGTTGTATGCTCGTGATGAAAATGGTAGCTATATTTATGAAAATGGGGAAAAAGTTAGGCATGTAAAGGCAGGAGATTCTTATTCTCCTCTTGGGCAAACAGCTGCAGCTCTTGCTACTACTGATCTTATTTATATGCTAGATAATGATAAAGATATTACAAAATCCAGTGATATTATTACCCGTTCGTTTTTCGAAGTTCAATTGGCAAAAGACCTCACGTTTAATGCTAACTTAGGATTCGAAAAATATCATAGTACACGTTCCCGTTACTGGAACGGTATTTCGGGGCAGGCAACCGGTACAAATGGTGCTTTGGGAAAATATTTTACAAATACATCCATAATTAATACGCAACAATTACTAAAATATAACAAGGATTGGGGTAAAAATCATGTTGATGTTTTGCTTGGGCATGAGTTTAACAAATACCATTATGAACAGCTGAGATATAAAACGGCTTATGGTTTATTGGGAGATGATGATTCATATGCCAATTTTGTTGGACGATATGTGGGGGGAACTTTTGCCAACCCTGGTGGAGTAGAGAATGCAAATGCAATGCAAAGTTTCCTTGCCCGTGCGAATTATGAATATGAAAGTAGATATTACCTCCAAGCATCCCTTCGTCGCGATGGTTCTTCAAAATTTAAAGATGTTGAAGATCGTTGGGGAACATTTGGTTCTGTAGGAGTAGGTTGGCGAATCTCCAGTGAAGATTTTATGGCATCAGCAAAATCATGGTTAGATAATTTAAAACTACGTGCAAGTGCTGGTGTTATTGGTAACCAAAATGGTGTATCCAATTATGCTAATTACCGGACATGGTCTTATGGGGCAACTTATACAGAATCAACTAGCGGAACAGGAGTTCCTGCCAGTTACCGATTAACTCAGGGTGGTGTTAAACCCAATATAACCTGGGAAAAAGCAAGAGTAATTGACATTGGTCTTGAATATGGATTGTTGAATTTTATTCATGGTACTTTCGATTATTTCGATAAATATACATATGATGGACTTTGGGCTAAGCCAATTGCAAATTCGTTAGGACAGTCTTCAATACAAACCAATGATGCTGAATTGAGCAATAAAGGGTTTGAGATGGAATTGACATTGGATTTAATTAAAAACAGAGACTGGTTCTGGTCCGTAACTTTTAACGGAACCCATTATACCACTATCTTAAAAGATATTCCTGATGGTGTTGCTTCAGATGAACTGGATGGAAATTTTATTCAAAGTGCCGATGCATGGAGCACCGCTGGAGCAGGTAGCTCTTCTGGTGGAGAATTCCTGAGAGGTGTTGGTAAACCATACTACAATATTTACATATATGAGTATGCTGGTGTTGATAAAAGCACAGGACTACCTTTGTTTAACCACAGGGTAAGCAGCGATGACCATACTAATGGTTTATATACAGGTTATGACATAGGAGACAGAGTGGCAACCACCGATTATTCCCAGGCTGATAAATTTGAAAAAGGTTCTACAATACCTGATTGGATTGGCGGTTTTAGTACTACAGTAAGATATAAAAATTTCGATTTTACCGGAGTGATTGCTTACCAGTTGGGGGGGAAATTCTTTAGTAACGAATATGCTTATAACTTATATCATCATAGTGTGTTGGGGAGTGCTATTTCTGCTGATGTAATTGGTAATACTTTTACAGAAGATAATCCGGATGCCAAATTTCCAATGGTATTTTATGGGGCAAGTAAATATACCAGTGGTTCAGAAATTGGAAGCTGGGCTTATACTGACATGTCATTGTTTAGTGCTTCCTATATGAACCTGAAAAATATAACCGTTGGATATAATGTGCCGGAATCATTCTTGAGAAAGTACAGATTAAGTGGTATGAGAGTTTATATTTCAGCAGATAACCTCATGATGATAAGTGCTCAATCAGGTATTGATCCTCGCATGTCGTTAGTTGGTGGATTTGGGGTAGGTGCCTATTCTTATCCTTCAATGCGTACTATTTCTTTTGGTGTTAACCTTGATTTATAATCATAAAAAAAGAAAAATATTATGAAAAATTATATAATTGGAATTATATTCTTGATAGGGACACTATTTATGTGGTCTTGTGATTTAGACTATGAACCGTTAAGTGCAACAACAGATGAAGAGGTACAGAAATTGCTTGCATCTGGTGATGATGAGACAATAGATTTGATATTGGGGAGTATGGCAAATGCTATGCCTACTTATTTTAACGCCAGTGGTTTAAGTGGAGCAGGTGGATCAGACGGACGTTATCGTAGCTGCCAGGGATTGGATTATATGCGTTGTTTGGAAGCAAATGATATTGTTTTTGGAGATATCGCATCTATTTCAATTTTTGGTGCCGATGAGTATAAATTTGCCGATTTTATTTCTCAGTCGGTCGACAAAAATGAAATGTACTGGGTACACATGTGGCAACTTGTTACCAATGCAAACAAAATGTTGTATTATTTGGATGACGAAACCATCGAAAGTAATTTAACTCTGAAAAAGTATAAAGCATGGGGATTGGTTGTTCGTGCATACGCTTATAATTATCTGATGGAGAATTATCAGGATTCTTATTTGCAGGGCGGAAAAGATAAATTAGGTTTAATGATCTATGATACTTATGATCCCACCCAGGAATATAAAGCACGTTCTTCTTCAACTGAAACCTATGAATTTATAGTTGATGATTTGGAAACTGCCGTTAGTTTATTAAAAGAATATTATAACAATTCCGGAGAATCCGGATATACTACGGACATTAAAGACATTGATCTTGGTGTTGCTCAGTTTGTTTTAGCCAGGGTAAAATTAGTTACCGGAGAATGGGATGATGTTGTGGGACTTTGTGATGCCATTTTAGATAATTATTCTGATTTTATCGCAGAGGAATACTATGGTGGAGCCAATAAAGGTTTTGAAATACGTCCGGAAGAGAATGCATTTTTGTATAATGAAGTAAATCCAGAAGTAATCCTTGGTTTCCCAAATGGTACAGCACTTACAACACATACTGCATGGACCAATGCGTTTGGAGAAAGTTCAGGTGGAGAAGGTGGTGGTTATGCCCGTATCGACAACCAGTTGTTTGAGAAAATTGCGGATGATGATTACCGGCAGGATTGTTTTTTGGATACCATGATTGTTGATTATACATATCCTACCAATGGTACTCAGGATAATATTCCTACCTATACCAATCTTAAGTTTGCCGCAACTTATGGTATTGGCTCTGATGATAAAACACAAGTTGGTAGTTCTGAATGTAATTATATGCGTTCATCTGAAGTATTGCTAATGAAAGCCGAAGCATATGCACAAAATGGAAACGATACAGAGGCTAAAAATACATTAAATGAACTTTTGGCTGCCCGTACAAGAGCTGGTGCAACTACTTTAACATGCGATAATTATCCGGGTATGAGTGGAATGACCGCATTGGAAATGGTTCAATTGCAGACACGCATTGAAATGTGGGGAGAAAAAGGTCTTGAATATTACAATAACAAGCGTTGGAATATTTCAGTTGATCGCAGTGGTTCAGATACTCATACTAATAGGACTACATATGGTGTTTCAGAAATGACTTGTGATATTCCTGATGTGGAAATGCTGTATAATAACCTTTGTGAGCAAAATTAAACAAGCAAGTTTTTTTCATAGAAAGTAAATTACTAAAGGGCGGAGCCTCGTGCCCCGCCCGCTTTTTATCCAATCTGTGTTAACTATAACTCTGTTTATGTGCCTTTCATGAAACCTGTTTTCATAAATTTACCATATGTCAGCTCTTAAAAAAATACAAAAGTATGCATCCAACTGTGTTTCGGTTGCGCTGTTATTAATCGTTGTTGTGTCATGCAATAAACCCGGCACTAAGTATCGGTTTATACATAATAATGATGGTAGCGATGCATTAGGGAATTACTGGTTTCACAGGCGTCCGCTTAATGTTGCAGACGTAAATGCATATGTAGATATGGTTTCCAATTCGCAGGTAACCACATTTATGATGTGTAGTGGAAGTGACTTTTTTTATTATGATTCAAAATACGGGCGGGTTTTGGGGGACGATCGCAATGGCGAACTCAATTGCGGCAGCGATACATCTGCTGCAACGTTCTTTAAAAAATTTTACAGGAACCATTTAAATCTGAAAAAAGAAGGGACAGATTTAATAGCGGCTTCATTAAACCGTGCAAAAGAAAATGGCATGGAGGCTTTTATTACTTACCGGATGAATGATCTCCATTTTAATGATACCACCACAAATTGCCCTTTAAACTATACCGACTTTTGGTATAAACATCCGGAGTACTGGATTAATGACAATACTCCGGGGTGGAATGCTTCCCGGGCACTTGATTTTGCCCATAAAGAAGTTCGCGACAGAAAATTGGATATTATCTCGGAACAGCTTGAAAAATATGATATGATCGATGGTTTTGACCTCGATTTTATGCGTTTTATTGTTTATTTCAAAAATGGAGAAGGACAAAAAAATGCTCCGTTAATGACTCAACTGGTTAAAGATATTAAAGCAAAAGTAGATGAAGTTTCTGCGAAAAGGGGCAGGAAGATTTTACTTTCTGTTCGGGTACCAATAACTGTAAAAAATTGTTTGAATAAAGGATTGGATATTCAGGAATGGATTCGCCTGGGGCTTATTGATTTTGTAAGCATTGGCGTCCATTGGCGGGGAGATCCTGCGCCTCCGGTAGAACAGTTTATCCGGGACCTGGGAGATGTTGATATTCCTGTTTATGCTACAATTGACGATGGTGGGTATAAACCACGTGAAATATATTCACACGGAATGTTCCGGGGAATGGCATCGCACATTCTGGCACAGGGAGCCAATGGTATTTACTTGTTTAATCAATATTATAGTGAATATAATTCAATATACAACAGAGAATTGCATCTTGAAGAAGGAGGCCAGGTATGCCGTGTAATAATGCCTCAGTTATTGCAGGAATTGGGAGCTCTGGAAACTTTGGAAAGCAGGAATAAAATTTACTGTTTATCAGATGGAACTGAAGAATATGGAATTCGACAGGTTTCTCCGTTGCCCTTAACTGTTGAAAATAATTCATCTTCAGAAGCCAAAATATTTATTGGAGACAATCCAAAACAAGCTGTTCCTGAGGAAGTAATCCTGTTTTTAAGAACAAATAATTCCTCCCGGTTTGGAATTGAAATAAACGGTGTTACTGTGAATATTGAAATGCCTGATTATGTTTCTCTTTACGATCGTAAAAGAGGGTTATTGGATAATGAATGCGAATATGCTTTTAGAGTACCTGTTGAAAGCATAACAAAAGGATATAATACTATTCGGGTTTCTGGAGAAGACGGAACCTTTATTGTTAAGCGTCTTGAAATTGCCTTGAAATATGGTGATGTAGAAACGCATGGATATTTCTAATTGATAGAAAATAGGAAGGGGATTACATGTTTTCTCCTTTTGGATAGAAAATAATTAAGGAACTTTATAAGTGCAAAGGCTTTGATAATTGTACTTATTTAAAATGACCCTTTTCCGCACCATAACAGGCAAGAGTAATTTGCCACCTTTAAAGTTGTGGTAAAAAATATTGAAAATAAATTGAAGATTATATAGATGAAAAGAAGAACCTTTATAATTCGAAGCGCTGCACTTTCTGCCGGATGTGTTGCCGCAGGAAGTATGCCCGTATGGGGAGCCGATTCGTTTATGGACGGACAAAGTGAACGTAATACAAACCTATATACCACATTTAAAAATCCCGATTCAAAATACCACCCGTTTGTGCGTTGGTGGTGGAACGGGGATAAAGTGCAGAAAAACGAAATTATTCGCGAATTGCACTTATTGAAAGAAGCCGGAATTGGTGGTGTTGAAATCAATCCAATCGAGTTTCCTTCATCCGGCGATGATTTAGGGATTAAGTCATTAACCTGGCTTAGCGATGAATGGATTGAGATGTTGCAAGTTGCTTTTTCCGAAGCTAAAAAACTGGACATGACCTGCGACTTAATTGTTGGTTCAGGCTGGCCCTTTGGGTCAGAAACATTACCTCGCGATGAGCGTGCACAGGTTGCCATTATTTATGCAGAAACACTGGAGGGGCCCACTGTTTTTGAAACGTCTCAGTTCAATATATTCGATCAGGTAGATCCGGGAGTAACCGTTCCTTGTCCAACACGTACTTTTGAAATTCTTTCACTCAAACTGGTTCCTGAGCCTATGGATGGTTTGGAACAGGTAACCGATCTTTCGGGAAAACGCAATGATGAGCTTATCAGTGTTGAAGTACCGGAAGGAAAACATGTGTTTTATGCACTTGTAAAGGTCGATTCGTTTGCTGATGTAATCAATGGTGCGCCGGGGGCTGCGGGCCCAATTCTCGATCACATGGACAAAGCAGCGGTTCAAAAATACCTGAACCACATGTCGGATACCATTGAGAAACAAACCGGCCCTTTGTCCAATCATTTAAGGGCATTCTTTACCGATTCAATGGAACTGGAAGGTTGCAACTGGTCGAAAGACATTGTTGAAGAGTTTGAAAAACGCCGTGGCTACGACTTGATGCCTTATCTGCCTTTTACCATGTTTAAGGTGGGGCGTTTGGGTGGTGTTATCGACGATAAATATGGTGCCGAAAAAACTCCCGAATTCAAAGAAATAATAAAACGTATTCGATTTGATTTTGAACTTACCAAAGCCGAATTATTGTACGAACGCTTTACGAAAACATATCTGGAGTGGTGTAAAGAAAAGAATGTGAAATCGAGAGCACAAGCTTATGGTAGAGGTTTTTTTCCGTTGGTAACAAGTTTGGGCTACGATATTCCTGAGGGCGAATCGTGGACAACCAACTGGTTAAAACACCGGGTGGGAGAAGAAATGTCGGATGAAGATTATCGACGTGGCCGGGGTTATACCATGATTAACAAATATGTTTCTTCTGCAGCTCATTTAACCGGGAAACGGGTAGTAAGCTGTGAAGAGATGACAAATACTTACAATGTATTTAATATTACACTGGAACAGTTAAAGATTGGTTCGGACATGAGCATTATGTCAGGAATTACCCATTCAGTCTGGCATGGATTTAATTATTCTCCGGCTGAAGCTCCTTTCCCTGGCTGGGTTCAGTATGGTTCATATTACAGTGAAAAGAATAACTGGTGGCCTTATTTCAAATATTTAAATGAATACAAAGCGCGGCTTTCCAGTTTATTACAAAATGTAGATATGTACACTGACATGGCTATTTTACCGGCAAATTACGATATGTGGGGCGAAATGGGCGTGCAAACCGATCCGTTTCCTGAAAAATTAAATGTGCCTTACACTTCTATTATTTGGGAGTCGATTAATAAAACAGGTGGCGCGGCTGATTATGTTACTGAAATTATTATTAACGATGCAGAAGTAAAAAAAGGAAAACTCTGTTATGGCCCCAAAGAGTACGGAACTCTTTTCCTGCCCGAGGTAACCAGCATGTTCCCTTCAACTTTAAGAAAATTGCTCGAATTTGTTTCAACGGGAGGACGCATCTTCTGCATTGAAAAATATCCTGAAAAATCGCTCGGATTCAAGAACTGGAAGGAAAATGACAAGGAAGTGAAAGAGCTGGTAGAAAAATTGAAAAGTTATCCTGATCGTTTTGTACTTGTCAAAAAGCCGGAAGACAACCGTTTTCTGGAATGGTACACTGAATTGATTCCTAAATATAACTTGTCAAAATACCTGAGCATAGATAAGCCAAATCGCTTTTTTATGCAAACCCGTTTTCAGGATGAGAACAAAAACGAGATTTTCTTTTTTCAGAATGTACATAAACATTATGGATATAAAACGGCTGTTTCTTTTTCAAAAGAAATTACCAAAGGCCGTTATCCATGGATATGGAACCCGGATAATGGAGAACGTTCCCGAATTGAATTAAACGGTAATAGTATGGAAATGGATTTAGGTCCGGCTGAAACACGAATTATCGTTTTCAATAAAGAAAAGAACGGGCCCAAATGGAACCCGGTTCCTGTAACCGGCGAGAATGCTGAAACATTTAACGATTTCTGGGAAGTTGAACTGCACCACAGTCGCGAAAATTGGGTGAAAACATTCCGTATGAATGAACTTACCGATTTGAAAGATACCGAATATGTGAATTTTACCGGTACAGCTATTTATAAAAAGAGCCTGAATATTAGCAAGGTAAACAGCACTTACGTAAACCTGGGAAAAGTGTGGGGTGTGGCTGAGCTTTTTGTAAATGGTCAATCGCATGGAGTAAAATGGTATGGCAACCGGATATATAATTTGAAAGATATTTTAAAGCAGGGAGTGAATGAAATAGAAGTTCATGTAACTACTTCTATGGGAAATTATATGAAAACCCTTACCGATAATAAAACCGCACAAAAATTTACCGTATTAAAAAGTAAGGACCAGCCAATACAGTCGATGGGATTACTTGGCCCTGTTACTATCTATTAATCAATCTATTAAAAATAAGAATATGAATAAACTAAAATCTATTATTTTACTATTCGCAGTATTTTGTTTCTATGGCGGCTATGCAAAAGACTACAATGCCTCCGTATTTGGGATAAAATCGAACGGAACAACCCTAAATACCACTTCCATTCAAAAAGCAATCGACCTTATTCATGAGGAAGGTGGTGGACATCTCAATTTTTACGTAGGCAGATACCTTACCGGCACAATTAAATTAAAATCAAATGTGCATATTATTTTGCATGAAGGTGCAATATTGGTTGGTTCAACAAATATTTACGATTATAATATTGAAACACCAAATACAGCTTTCGTTTATGCAAAGAATGCGGATAATATTTCTATTACAGGTTTGGGAGTTATTGATGGTCAGGGCCGGGATGTTGCTTACAGTCTGCTCGATCAGGTTCATAATGGAATTATTGATGATGAACTAAAATATGATCGCTCGGCAAAATATCGTCCCAAAGGAATTTATTTCCGTGAATGTAAAAATGTGGAGATAAGTGGAATCACCATAAAAAATACAGCTGAGTGGGTGCAAGTGTACGACCAGTGCGAAAACCTGAAAATTGATAAAATTACGGTTGACAGCAAAGCTTTCTGGAACAACGACGGACTGGATATTGTAGATTGTAAGGATGTATTGGTAACCAATTCATTCATCGATTCATCAGATGATGCTATTTGTTTTAAATCGCACGATGCCACAAAAATGTGCGAAAACGTGGAAGTACGAAATTGTGTAGCCCGGTCCAGCGCCAACGGTATTAAATTTGGAACAGTAACATCTGGCGGTTATAAAAATTTCAAAATTATAAACAACAAAGTTTACGATACTTACCGTTCTGCCATTGCCATTCTTACCCCTGATGGTGGCGTTATTGAGAATATTTTGATTGATAGCCTGAATGCATATAATACAGGAAATGCTATTTTCCTTCGCATTGGAGAACGCTGGGGAAAAAGAGGTGTTGGTTCAATGAATAACATAACCATCCAGAATATATATGCTGAAATTCCAGCTACCAAACCCGATGCGGGTTACGAATATGAAGGGCCAATTGAAGATTTGCCCCGGAATATTTCTCCGGCAAGTATTGTTGGTCTTCCCGGGCATGATATTACCAATGTTACTCTGCGGAATATTGAGATTGTTTATCCGGGCGGTGGAAACAAAGCCTATGCCTATCGTCGAACAAAACCTGCTGATTTGGATGGAATTCCTGAAATGCCTGACAGATATCCTGAATTTTCGCAATGGAAAGAACTGCCCGCCTGGGGTTTTTATGTACGCCACGCCAAAAATCTGACATTTGAGAATGTTACACTTACTGCCAAAGAAAAAGATTATCGCCCGGCCATTGTTTTCGACGATGTAAAAGGTGCGAACCTGAAAGATATGAAATACAATACACCTGGAGGTGGTAAGAAACTTATAATGTATAAATCATCGGAAATCATTCAAAAATAAAGAAACGTATGACGTTTAATCAATCAGAAAAAAAGAGGACCATGAATAAAATAAAATTACTACTTACAACTGTAATAATGCTCTCTATATTCCATGTATCGGCCAAAGATTATTTTGTTTCCGATTTTGGAGCCAAAGCAGACGGTACTACTATTAATACCAGGACAATACAAAGAGCCATTGATTTTGTTAGTGAACACGGAGGAGGCCGGCTGGTTTTTCAGGTAGGAAATTATGTAACAGGAAGTATTTACCTAAAGTCAAATGTTACCATTCATTTAGAGCAAGGTGCTACTATTTTAGGTTCTACCAATCCATTTGATTATGTAAAAGATCCTAAAGTGAGATGGATGTCGATGATTTTTGCCATCAACCAGGAAAATATAGGGATAACAGGAAAAGGAACCATCAACGGACGTGGTTTTATCACAGCAAATAATATGATGAACTACATCCACCGTGGAATTTATAAAGATCCGTTAAAACTCGACCGTCCGAGCGAAACCAATCGTCCGGAGAATATCTATTTCCGGGAATGTACCAATGTGAAAATTACGGATATTACATTGCGCGATCCCGCCAGTTGGAACCAGACCTACGACCAGTGTAAAAATTTATATGTTGATGGAATTTATGTAGACAGCAAATCGTACTGGAATAACGACGGAATTGACATTGTGGACTGTGATGGGGTTATCCTGAAAAATTCCTACTTCGATGCTGCCGACGATGTACTTTGTTTTAAATCGCACGATGCAAACAGCATTTGCCAGAATGTAGTTGTTGAGAATTGTGTCGGACGTTCCAGTGCCAACGGTTTAAAATTTGGAACTGTTTCGCGTGGCGGTTTCAAGAATTTCAAAATAAAAAATATCACCATTTTCGATACCTTTCGTTCAGCCATTACTTTTGCTGCGGTTGACGGCGGAATTATTGAAAACATTGAAGTAGACAGTGTTCGTTCAATAAATACCGGAAACGTTATTTTTCTTCGTATTGGCGACCGCTGGAGCAAAGGCAAAAAACCAAGTATGAAAAACATAACAATTTCAAATGTATATGCCGAAGTTCCTTTTAACAAACCAGATGCTGGGTACAACTACGAAGGTCCGATTGAAGATAATCCACGGAATATTTCACCTGCAAGTATTGTGGGGCTGCCTGAATACCGCATTCAGGATGTTAAATTAAAAAACATTGAAATTGTATATCCGGGAGCAGGAAATCCGTTGTATGCACATCGTGGAACCAGTCAGGCTGAACTCGATAGTATTCCCGAAATGCGTGCCCGATACCCTGAATTCTCGCAATGGAAAGAATTGCCAGCCTGGGGATTTTATGTACGTCATGCTGATGGGGTAGAGTTTGAAAACGTAAAATTGGTTGCCGAAAAGAAAGACTATCGTCCATCGATTGTAATTGATGATGTAAAAGGTGCCACTTTTGATGATATGAAATTTGTTGAGCCGGAAAGTGATGGAAAAGAACAAATTATTCAAAACAGCTCTACAAACGTTGTTATCAAGTAGTTTTAGTGTTTGTACAATTATAAAAAAAGGATACAATGAGAAAATATAAAATATTCCTAATCAGCAGTATTGTTTTAATGTTTTCGTTGAGTGTTTCAGCAAAAGATTATAAAGCTTCATTGTTTGGAGTAAAATCAGACGGTATAACTTTAAATACCGGCTCCATTCAATATGCCATCGATTATATAAGTGAAAATGGCGGTGGCCGTCTGGTTTTTTATGTGGGACGTTATTTAACAGGAAGTTTCAATATGAAGCCAAATGTGACCATTCAATTGGAAGAAGGTGCCGTTTTAGTGGCTTTCCATTCCATTTATGATTATTCTGATGTGAATGGAATAAAGGCTTTAATACTTGGCGATAATGTTGAAAATATTGGAATTACCGGAAAAGGTGTGATTGAAGGAAGCGGCAATGCGGTATTAAAAAGCATTGATGAACAGATTGAAAAAGGATATTTGGAAGAAACAGAAGCAAAGGCAAAACCGGCATTAATCAATTTCAGCGGGTGTAGTAATGTAACACTGGATGGAATTATTTTACGCGATGCCTGCGGAGATGTTCAGGTTTACTTAGGATGTAAAAAAGTGAATATAAATAATATAACTATTGAAAGCACATCGATTCCTGACAGCAAAGGAATGATACTTTCCAATTGCAATGGCTTTACATTGAGCGACTCTTATTTCGAAACTTCAGGAACAGAATTAAGTTCAAACGGAACATCCAAAAATGTTTCAGTAACAGGTACGGTTAATTCAAAAGGGAAAAAAATAAAAGTCACAAAATAAAATGAAGTCCTTTCCCATTCTTTTGTTTTCACTTGGAATTTTAATTCTTTTTGCTTGTTCTGACGGAGGAAGTAAACGAGGACATCAACGTTGGAGTATTGAAGAAGCAAATCAGTGGTCAGAAGAAAACGGCTGGTTAAGGGGAAGTAATTTTATTCCAAGCAATGCCATAAACCAATTGGAAATGTGGCAGGCCGAAACGTTCGATACTGTTACAATCGACCGTGAACTGGGCTGGGCTGGAAATATCGGCATGAATTGTATGCGGGTTTTTCTGCACCATGTCGTCTGGGAGGTTGACAAAGAAAGTTTTAAAGACCGGATGGAGCAATATCTGAGTATCGCTGATAAGCACGGTATAAAAACCATGTTTGTATTTTTCGATGATTGCTGGAATCCAGTATATCAGGCAGGGAAACAGCCTGAACCTGTTCCTCAGAAACATAATTCGGGTTGGATTCAGGATCCTGGTGAATTACTTTATCAGGATTCTACAGCGCTTCTTCCCGTTTTAGAGGAGTATGTAAAAGATGTACTTACCCATTTTAAAGATGATAAACGTATTGCGATATGGGATTTGTACAATGAGCCGAAAGAAGGTAAAAACAGGGAAAAATCACTTCCATTACTTCGCCATGTTTTTAAATGGGCAAGAGAAGTAGGCCCATCTCAACCACTTACCTCTGCTGTGTGGAAACTCCGGTTTAAAGAAGTTACCCATTTCCAGATAGAAAATTCGGATGTTATCTCGTATCATACTTACGACCCGCCTGATGAACATCAGGAATTAATTGATACGCTTAAAACATTTGGCAGGCCAATGATATGTTCTGAGTATATGATGCGTATAAATAATAGTTTTTTTCAGAATATCATGCCCATGCTGAAAAAGCAAAGTATTGGGGCAATTAGCTGGGGCCTGGTTACCGGAAAAACAAATACGCGTTATCCGTGGAGTAAGTTTAAAAACGATAGTTTGGCATATAAAATTTGGTTTCACGATATATTTTATGATTACGGAACACCTTATGATCCGGTGGAAATAGACACAATAATGGCATTGACTGAAGCTCCAGAACCATCGGCGGAAGAGCGTTTAGAATGGTGGCACGATGCCAAATTTGGTATGTTTATTCACTGGGGCGTATATTCTATGTACGGAGGTGTTTATAAAGGACACCATCAGGCATACGGCGATGCTGCGTGGATTGAAAACCGGTGTAAAATTCCGGTAGCTGAATACCGTGAACATGCCAAAGATTTTAATCCTGTAAACTATGATCCGGATGCCTGGGTGAAAACAGCGAAAGAAGCCGGAATGAAATACCTTATTATCACCGCGAAACACCACGACGGTTTTGCTTTATTTGATAGCAAAGCCAGCGACTGGGACGTGGTAGATGCCACCAAATACGGGAAAGACCTTTTAAAACCACTGGTAGAATCCTGTAAAAAGTATGATATTCGTCTCGGTTTCTATTATTCGCAGGCTAACGACTGGACAAATCCGGGGGGTACGGTTGCCCGTCGTCCCATGTGGCAGGGATGGCCAAATCCCGATTCTGCCCGCATCGATCGATACACCAAAGAGCATAACGGAAGCTGGGACCCAGTGCAGGAAACCAGAGCTTTTGATGAGTATGTGGATCAGGTTGCTATTCCGCAGGTAAAAGAGCTTTTGACTAACTATGGTGATGTTTCTGTACTTTGGTGGGATTATGCCACTCAAATGAAAAGTTACCAGGGAGCGGTAAAGCTGAAAAAGTTGTTGAACATTCAGCCCAATATTATTTCCAACGACCGATTGCATCCCGATTTTCCGGGCGACACAAAAACACCGGAACAAGGTATTCCCAAATGGGATCAGATAAACGAGGAAGAAAATTGGGAGAATTGTATGACTATGAACAATTCATGGGGATACAAAAGTTTTGATGATAAATGGAAATCTTCAGAGGAATTAATTCGAAACCTCGTAAAAAATGTAGCCAGAGGAGGAAATTATCTGTTAAATGTGGGGCCTAAAGCCGATGGTACCATTCCCGAAGAAAGTGTAGAGCGTTTAAAAGAAATAGGGAAGTGGATGAGTGCAAACGGGGAAGCAGTTTATGAAACACAAATGAGCCCGTTTGGAGCAATTCCCTGGGGTGAATGCACTTGTAAAGAAAAGGGAAAGAATACCACTTTGTACTTTTTTGTTTTTGATTGGCCCGAAAATGAAAAACTATTTATCCCCCGGTTAACGAATAAAGTAATTTCTGCGAAATTACTTGCAACAGGAGACAAAATAAAAACCTCAGAAAATGATAAGGGAACTGAACTTACTGTGCCCAAAGTGATGCCGGATACATATGCAACGGTTATAAATGTGGAAGTGAAAGGAGAAGTAAAGCGAAACATATCAACAGAAAATAAAGAGCGAATGCGTTCAGGAGCAATTGATTAATATAAAATGCAGTAATTTTAAAAACTATAGACTCAAATAACAACCTAAAACGAAACAATAAAACCAAAATCAATAAAATGAAACCAAGAGAGAGAGTATTAAAAGCATTTAAACGGCTACCGGGGCTGCCCGACAGGGTGCCTGTGCAATTTGATTTATGTAGGCAACTGGCTGACTATTTTGGGAAAGAGTTAAATATTCCGGTAAAGTATACAGACAATTTATATGAGGATGTAACCTACCGTATTAGTGCCAACGAATTACGTGTAGCTATGGGAAGTGACGTTGTGGTTACCGGAGCCTCTGTTTCTGACGATTTTAAAATAGAAAAGGATGAAAATGGTCACTGGTTAAATGAATATAAAATGAAAATGCGCCAGGGGACTATATATGTGGAAGTTGTTGACTATCCGCTGGCACATGCAGAAACAAAAGCAGACATTGACAATTTTCAGTTTCCTGATCCTTTTGCACCGGGGCGTTACCGCGACGCAGAAAATTTGATTCGTAAGTATCATGATGATTACTTGGTTTTTGGAGACATTGAAGTAACTGTCTTTTCACTTGGCCATCAGCTGGTGGGAATGGAAAAGCTTCTCATTGACATGATGATGGAAACGGAATATGTTGCTCCTTTGTTTGAAGCGTGTGGGGAATTCCAGACACAAATTGGCTTGCAGCTAATTGAGCGGGGAGTAGATGCCATTTGGTTTGGTGATGATTTTGGAACGCAAACAAGCCTTATTATTCCTCCCGAAATCTTCAGGTCGCAATTAAAGCCTATTTATAAAAGAATGGTGGATAGGTTTAAGGAAGCTAAGCCCGATATTATTCCTATTTTACATTGCGACGGAGCTGTTGCCGACTTACTGGATGATATAAGAGAAATTGGTTTTGAGGTTTTCAACCCGGTTCAGCCTGGTGTCCCGGGCCATCTCCCAAAGGATATGAAAGATAAATTTGGCAATAAGTTTGCATTTTGGGGAGCAATCGATCAGCAGGATTTATTGCCTAACGGAACAGATGAAGAACTGGAAAAAGATATAAGTGATAAAATAAATATTTTAGGTGAAAACGGTGGGTACATGATTGCTCCTGCACATATTTTGCAGAATGATGTATCTCCTGAACGGGTAAAGAAGTTTATTGAGTTTTGTTTAAAAAACGGAAAAATATATGCGTAAAAGAAGCTTTTCATAGATTCAAATATCATTTTTTACAGGCGGTTAACTGAATACAGTTGCCGCTTGTTTTAATTTTTTTATGCAACCGGAATGTTTGAGAAATGACTAACGCAAAACCTTTATTTAGAGAAAATAATCATAACCTAAAGCATTCAAAAGAAAAATATGATGTAGTAACAGGTGGTATTAATGATTGAAAGTATCCTTCCTGGGAATTTTTAGGCTGGAGTGCAGATGTGTATGTTTGTTGCCATGGTTACTGCAAAAAACAAAAATTAGAAGGGATTTAAATATGAATTACAAAGGATTTGCATTTTTATTTGTACTGGCAATTTTAGGTATTGTTTCTCCAACTTTTGCCTGCACCGATTTAATTATTTCGAAAGGGGCTACAAGAGATGGTTCGGTTATGATTTCTTATGCTGCCGACTCGCACATTCGCTACGGAGCAGCTGTTTATTTGCCGGCGGCAGACCACCAGCCTGGTGATGTTTGTGAAGTATATCACTATGAGGATGGGAGGTTTATGGGAACAATTCCACAGGTTCCGCACACCTATTCTGTGGTTCATTTTATAAATGAATTTCAGGTAGCTGTTGGCGAATCAACATTTGGGGGCTTAGGAGATTTGTACGGACAAAAAGACGCCATTCTGGATTATGGTTCACTAATGAGAATTGGTCTGCAGCGTGCAAAAACAGCCCGCGAATTAATAAAAGTAATGACCGATTTAGTGGCTGAATATGGTTACGCATCAGGTGGTGAGTCGTTTTCAATTTCCGATCCAAACGAAGCCTGGATTATGGAAATGGTAGGCAGAGGCAAATCTGGCAAAGGTGGTATTTGGGTAGCCCGTCGTCTTCCCGACGGTTATGTTTCCGGCCACGCAAATCATGCCCGAATCACAACTTTTCCATTTCAAAAAACAAACGACTGGGATAATCTGGAACAAACCGTTTATCATTCGCCCGATGTAATTTCCTTTGCCAAAGAACACGGATTTTACAAAGGAAAAGACAACGATTTCAGTTTTGCAGACGTATATAACCCGATGACTTTTGGAGGCGCCCGTTACTGTGAAGCGCGAGTTTGGTCTTTTTTCAGAAAAATAAATAAAGACATACGGGAGAATCAAAGCATTACCAATTTTGTAATGGGCAAATTTGAATACAATAAAACGTTTCTCGATGGAAGTGCAAATCCAAATGGTTATCCTTCCAACCGGCTTCCTTTGTGGGTAAAGCCGGATTCTGCATTGTCGTTACAGGAAGTGATGAATGCTATGCGCGACCATTATGAAGGTACGCCAATGGATATGACTAAAGGCATTGGCGCTGGTCCGTATAAAAATCCATACCGCTGGCGCCCCATGGAATTTGAAGTGGATGGACAAAAATATTTAAACGAACGTGCTATTGGAACACAGCAAACGGGTTTTAGTTTTGTGGCGCAATCGCGCGGTTGGCTGCCTGACCCAATTGGCGGAATAATTTGGTTTGGAGTTGACGATACAGATGGCAGTGTTTACACTCCGTTTTATTGTGGAATTGAGGAAATTCCTGAAAGTTATCGTGAAGGAAACGGCTCCATGATAGAATGGTCGGAAACATCAGCTTTCTGGACTTTTAATCAATTGACAAATTATGTTTACACACGTTATAATGTTATTCATCCTGAGGTAAAAGAATACCAGTCGGAATTGGAAAAACAGTTTATAGAGGAAGTGCAAGTGGTAGACCAGTTGGCTGAAAAACGTTTTAAAGAAAATCAGGAATCGGCCAATGATTATCTGACACAATATTCAGTTTATACAGGAAATAAATTGGTAAAAGACTGGAAAGATTTTTACCACTATTTATTTATGAAATATATGGATGGAAATCTGAAGGAAACCGAAGGCAAAAAACTGAAAGACAACGGAAATGGGAAGGGGATTCCTCCTCGTCCCAAACATCCGGGATATGGAAAAGAATGGGGAAAATTAATGATTCAGGGAACAGGAGAACTTTTAAAAGTTCCTAAAAAATAAAAATCTGTATAAATTCGCAATCAATCAATTCATCAAAATATGTTCATAAAAAAAATACTAACGCTTTTTATTGCGGTTTCGCTGGCAATAATATCATTTGGGCAAAGCCAAACTGAGGATTTAACCCAATATGTAGATCCGTTGATTGGAACCCAGGAAATGGGACACGTTTTTCCGGGGGCCTGCGTACCCTTTGGAATGGTGCAATTAAGCCCCGATACAGACACAATTCCCTACGCTGTGGATGGAAAATATACGGGGACTGTTTATCGTTACTGTGCCGGCTATCAATACAACGATCCTACGATTGTTGGTTTTAGCCATACTCATTTTAGTGGAACAGGGCACTCTGATTTGGGCGACTTTTTAGTTATGCCAACCGTTGGGAAACTGCGTTTAAATCCGGGAACGGCAGACCATCCGGAAAGCGGTTATCGTTCGCGCTTTAGTCATGAGACTGAAAAATCTGTTCCTGGCTATTACAGTGTACAATTGGAAGATTACAATATTAAGGCAGAAATGACAACGGCTGAACACGTAGGGTTTCATCAATATACTTTTCCTGAAAGTGATGATGCGCACATTATTCTGGATTTAACTCACGGAATTTACAATTACGATGGAAAAGTGCTATGGTCGCAGGTTTGGGTGCAGAATGATACCTTGGTAACTGGCTACCGAATTACCAGTGGCTGGGCACGCACCAACTACCTTTATTTTGCGATGGTATTTTCAAAACCCATTGAAAATTTTGGATGTAAAAATGAAGAAAATCTGGTTTACAAAGGTTTCTGGCGAAAATTTGATCAGGAGAATAATTTCCCGGAAATGGGAGGTCGGAAACTGAAAACGCATTTTGACTTCAAAACCAAAGAAGGTGAAAAAATAAAGGTGAAGTTTGCTATTTCGGCAGTAAGTACCGAAGGAGCGCTAAAAAATCTGGACGCCGAGGTTCCGCATTTCGATTTTGAAAAAGAAAAACAAAAAGCGCATGATAAATGGCAAAAAGAACTGGAAAAAATTACCATTGATGCCACGCCGGAAAAAAAAGTGGCTTTTTATACCTCACTTTACCATACGTTCATTAATCCGGTAGAATATATGGATGTGGATGGGCAATATCGTGGAATTGACCATCAAATTCATAAAGCAGATGGTTTTGTTAATTACTCCATCTTTTCATTGTGGGATACCTACCGTGCGCTCCACCCACTGCTTACGTTAATTCAGCCCAAACGTACTTCAGACATGATAAACTCGATGCTGGCGCACTACGACCAAAGTGTGTTGGGAATGCTTCCGGTTTGGAGTCATTTTGGAAATGAAAACTGGTGTATGATTGGCTACCATGCCACGCCGGTAATTGCCGATGCTTATATAAATGGTATTCGTGGTTTTGATGCACAACATGCGCTGGAGGCTTGTATTTCTTCCGCTACAAATAAATACTATGGTGATATTCCTGATTATATGAAATTAGGATATGTCCCTTACGATAAAAATGCTACAGGTTCGTCAATGACATTAGAATACGCTTATGACGACTGGACAATTGCCCAGCTGGCAAAGGCAATTGGAAAAGATGATGTTGCAGCTACTTACGAAAAACGCTCGCAGAATTGGAAGAAGGTATTTAATGATAAAACCGGGTTTGTAGGTGCAAAAGACAGCAAAGGAAACTGGAAAGAACCTTTTGATGCGCTGCAAACGCACGATGAAGGTTTTATTGAAGGAAATTCATGGAACTACTCGCTTTATGTTCCGCAGGATATTACTGAACTCATTCAAAAAATGGGAGGAAACGATCGTTTTTCAAATCATCTGGATTCTTTATTTAGTATGTATCTGCCCGATAAATATTTCGCAGAAACAGAAGACATCACCAGGGAAGGATTAATGGGCTGTTATGTACACGGAAATGAACCCAGCCACCATGTAGCATATATGTACAATTGGGCAGGAAAACCATGGAAAACACAGGAACGAATTCATGAGATTGTGAATACGATGTATTTGAATAAACCAGACGGATTGTGTGGAAATGACGATTGCGGACAGATGTCTGCCTGGTACATTTTCTCCTCGCTTGGTTTTTATCCGGTTTGCCCGGGTTCCGGTGAATATTCTATAGGTTCGCCTTCGGTTAATGAAGCAAAAATTGAACTGGGCGAAGGGAAAACATTGACTGTAAAAGCAAACAATCTTTCAGATACAAATATCTATATTCGTTCCGCTTCATTGAACGGGAAGCCACTGAATTCTACATCTATTTCCAATAAAGAAATAAGAAATGGCGGCGAGCTGATTTTTGAAATGGGAAAGCGCCCCAACAAAAAGTGGGGAGTAGCCCAGTATAAATAAGCAGAAATAAGATGCGTGGTTCGAGATATTATTTGAGCCACGCATTTTTATGTTAAAATCGATTTTATTTATAATGGAAATAACTCCACCTTTTTTACATTTGCAGGTATTGTTTTAAAACCACTAACTTATTTTGCCAGATAAAAAACTAAATATTGAGAAATACCTCCTAAAAGGCCTTAAAAAAAGTGATCATGACAGTTTCAGGCAACTTTTCGAAAAATACAGTCACCCCCTTTACATTTTTTCACTGAGCTACCTAAAATCTGAGGAAATTGCCGAAGACATTGTTCAAGAAACATTTATAAAAATTTGGGATAAACGAACGGAAATAGAATTGGAGAAATCCTTTCAATCTTATCTTTTTACAATTGCACTCAACTGTATCCGGAAAAATTTTAATATAATGGCCGGTAGAAACCAGCTAAAACACGATTTATTAATCTTATTTTCTGTGGATAAAGAAACATTCGATGAGAATAAAGAATATCAACAGTTACTGGATAAGCTGGAAGAACTTATTAATCAATTGCCTGAGAAGCGAAGGGGAATTTTCATAAAGAAAAAATTAGAGGGAGTCTCCTTGAAAGATATTGCTGAAGAGTTTGATATAACTACAAAAACAGTAGAATACCACATTACTGAAGCGATGAAATTTCTGAAAAAGGAATTTGAGAAAATGCAAATAGGCGGAATGATCTTCTTTAATCTCTTTGTGAAAAATAACATTAAATCGGTTTTTTAATAAAAAATTAAAAAAAAATACTTCCCTTTTAAATGTTAATAAACAGCATCTTACTATCCCCATATTTTATAAGATAACAAAATATTAAAAAAAATATCAAATTCACACTAGGGGTTTGTGCTTTTTCAGGATATAACAAATGTTTATTTGGCTAATCAGAGCTATTAAAATTTATGAACACAGTAAAGCAAAATAAGGATGAAATACTTCGTAGGTATTCCAGTGGCAAGTACTCGTGGTACGATTACCTTAAAGTAAAAGATTGGGTTTCTTCTATCCACGAGCAACCGGAGGTAAGTCAGTTTTTAAAAACGGAATGGAATAAGAAAAACGCTGAAAAAAACGATAATAAAAAGTCTCTTATACACATTTTAAACAAAATTGAGCACCAGATTCTTCTTGAAGAGATTCAAAAAAACAAAAAAGCGAGGTGGCTAAATTTGCTGAGTAAAGCAGCCGCTATCCTGTTTATTCCTCTTTTGATTTTTGCAGTGTGGAGTTATTTTCTTCATCCCTCCATTCAATCTAAAGTTGCCTGGGCCGAAATTCATTCGCCGGAAGGAGCTCGCACACAGTTTTCTTTACCTGATGGCTCAACTGGCTGGCTCAACAGTGGTTCAATTTTAAAATACGATCCTACTTTCTCCAATGAAAGAGTTGTTGAACTTACAGGTGAAGCTTTTTTTGATGTGGTGCATGATAATTCTACATTCAAAGTCCGTTCAGGGAAGACTGATATTACTGTTTTGGGCACCCAATTTAATGTGATGGCATATTCGAATATTAATTTTACTGAAATTGTTTTAGAAAGAGGTCGGATTCAGGTAAATGGAACAGAAAAAACATTTTCAAGGATTCTTAATCCGGGCCAGAAACTAAAATTTTTTCCTGAAGAAAATAAAATCCAAATTCACAAAGTAGATACGAAGTCTTATACTGCGTGGAAAGACGGCTTTTTAATTCTTGATAATGAAACATTGGAACAGGCTAGCAACAGAATTGAACGTTGGTATAATGTAGAAATAAAGATACAAGATGAAACTTTAAAAAATTATAGGTTTAAAGCTACTTTTCAAGGGGAACCCCTGGAAGAGGTTTTACGATTAATGGCAATATCAACACCAATAAAATATACGATTGAGAAGAGAATGACCGATCCCAACAATCTATACATAAAGAAAAAAGTAACATTGGAATTAAAAAAATAACTGCAAAGCAGGAAAGTGCTGCGAACACTTTCCTGCGTGATTTTGCAGAGCGATCAAATAAATAAAATTATGAACTCTACGAAAATGTAAATTTATGAAAAAGATTCGAAAGCTAATGAAAGGCTTTGGTGGCGAATACCAAAATTATGCCTTGTTAAAATTGTGGAAAATGACACGACTAACTATTTTTTTAGTGTTACTGGGAATAACCCAGATTTTTGCAGAAAATTCTTATTCACAGGTTACGAAAATAAGCCTTAATTTTAAAAATGCCCGTTTGGAAGAAGTACTTAATAATATTGAAGATAATTCTGACTTCTTTTTTCTGTACAACAAAGATTTAATTGATGTGGAACAACGGGTGAGTGTTAATTTTGAAAATAAGAAAATAACAGAAATTTTGGATGTTATTTTAAAAGGTAAGGATATAAGATATTTGGTAGCTGACCGACAAATTGTTCTCTCCAGAAAAGATGCTAATCTAACAGATTTAAGAATTACAGAGACTCAGCAGAATTCGGTGTCTGGCACTGTAACTGATTCTAGTGGGCAACCGCTTCCTGGTGTTGCTGTTGTGATAAAAGGTACAACAATTGGTAGCGTAACCGATGTTAACGGTAAATATGAATTAACAAGAAATCAGGAAAACTCTGTTTTGGTTTTTTCGTTTGTAGGAATGAAAAAGCAAGAAGTATTGATTAATGGGCGTATACGAATTGATGTTGTAATGCAGGAAGAATCAATTGGTATTGATGAGGTTGTGGCTATTGGATATGGTGTTTCAAAAAAGAGTGACCTCACTGGTTCTGTGTCGTCAGTTGTTGTTGATGATATTTCTCGTCAACCAGTGCTTAATGTTGGTGAATCGTTAAGAGGTAAAGCTGCCGGTATTCAAATAACGCAACAAAATGCTGCTCCCGGAGCCGGAATACAAATGCGTATCCGTGGGGCTAATTCTATTAATGGTAGTAATGATCCATTGTATGTAATAGATGGCTTCGTTGGCGGAGATTTTAATTCACTAAACATTAATGACATTGAGTCGATATCTATACTTAAAGATGCATCAGCAACATCGCTTTACGGCTCACGAGGTTCTAATGGAGTTGTACTTATTACAACAAAGCAGGCAAAAAGTGGTGATAGTAAAATTGAATACAATACTTTTCTGAGTTTTGATCAGGCCGCTAAAACACTAAATGTACTAAATGCGACCCAATTTATGACCGTTGCCAATGAAAGACAGTCGGCCATTGGTGCCAGTGATTTTTTTACTTCAAATGAAATTGCTAAAGCAGGGGACGGAATTAATTGGCAGGATGAGATTATCAGAACCAGTCTTTCTCAGAACCATCAATTATCATTAAGTGGAAGTAAAGGTGATACTAGGTATTATCTATCTGGTACATATCAGGATCAAGAAGGAGTTGTGCTTAATTCATTTTATAAAAGATATGGGTTCAGATCAAATTTAAATTCTAAATTAAGAAAGAACTTTAGTGTGTCAACGAATATTAATGGTATATATAGCAAAGCGCGTAATAATAGTACTTACGATGGACGTAACTCTCCTATGGGAGCTGCACTTATTTTTCCGGCTAGTGTTTCCATAAAAGATGAAAACGGAGAATATAATACATCACCATCCGGCTATGGACCTGTTGGCAGTAACCCTGTTTATGCAACCTTTGATGGAACAGATGGGGGAAGTAATATCTATAAAATGAATATACTGGGTGATTTAAAACTTGATTGGACAATTATTGATGGCTTAAAATTATCGGTAAGTGGAGGCGTAAATTTAATTGCATCTAAAAATACTACACAGACTATTCCTACAAAAGATGATGAAATTTCTTCTGCGGAAAGTACACAAAATGATAATATGGGGATTACCTATCAAAATACAAATCAATTGTCCTACCGAAAAGATTTTAATGAGCATAAAATTGATGCAACAGTTGTCTATGAGCGACAAAAGTATATAAACAGAGGTTTGCATGCAGAAGGAACTGGATTTTCAACCTTGGCACTCGGAGTTAATGCACTTCAGTTAGCTTCTACTCAAGCCGCAAGTAGCGGTTATACACAATGGTCGTTACAATCTTATTTAGGGAGAGTCAACTACACCTATAAAGATAAATTTATGGGAACTGCATCTATGCGTATTGATGGATCTTCTAAATTTTCGGATGGAAATAAATATGGATATTTTCCCTCTGGTGCACTGGCCTGGAGACTTTCAGAAGAAGACTTTATTAAAGAAACAGGAATTTTTCATAATTTAAAAGTGAGGGGAAGTTATGGTGTTGTAGGGAGCCAGGCTATTTCTCCTTACTCTACATTGCAGCAGTTGAATTTTGGGACAGGACAAGGAAATAACTATTATTTTGATCAGGCCACTACTACGGTAAGTATTGCACCAAGTTCTCCTGCAAATACAAATTTAAAATGGGAAACTACAGCGCAATGGAATGTTGGTCTCGATTTTGGAATTTTTGATGGGCGATTAAGTGGTACTGCAGATTATTATTCTAAGAAAACTACCGATTTATTGATGGAAGTTACGATTCCTGATTATTTGTACGGAGGTTCACAATTACAAAATGTAGGTTCACTGCAAAATAATGGTTTTGAGTTCTCGCTTAATGGAATTTTATTGCGAACTCAGGATTGGTATATCACTACAGGTGCCAATATTAGTTTTAACAATAATAAAATATTGCATTTAGGAGAAGACGATGAAGATGTATTTGTTTCAGCTAGATCTGGATGGACAACTTATTCCAGCTATTGTATATTGCAAAAGGATAAACCTCTGGGGCAGATGTATGGGTTAACTTATTTAGGAACCTGGAAAAGTAGCGAAGAAGCAGAAGCTGCAAAATACGGAAATATTCCGGGTGATGCCAGGTATTTGGATATTGACGAGAATTACACGATCGATGGAGAAGATATGAGTGTTATTGGTAGTGGGTTACCTAAGTATACATGGTCTTGGAATTTGAGTCTTACTTACAAAGATTTTGATTTGAGTGTACTTGTTAATGGTGTTCATGGAAATGATGTATGGAATTTTACAAGGTATCTTTATGAAGGACAAAATTCGGATGTGAAAGTTCCTACAAGTACAGCAATTTTGAACCGTTGGAGCACCTCAAACGAAAACAGTGATATTCCAAATTTTAGTAACTCTAATGTGGATGAAAAGCAGTCTAACAGATGGATTGAGGATGGGAGTTTTGTACGTTTAAGTAATGTTACACTGGGGTATACATTCAATAATTTATTGAAAAATACTTTTGTTCGTAATGCCAAAATATATGTAAGTGGGCAGAATCTTTTTACCATTACCGGTTATTCAGGATTCAATCCTGAAGCTTCTGTGACCAGCTCATCTCAGGACTCCGCAATTGGATATGATTCTGCTGGATATCCTGCTTTACGTTCATACATTATTGGTTTTAAATTTTCTTTCTAACTTTACATAATATAGAATCAAATGAAAAAATTCAAATTTACTATATGTATATCCCTTATGATGATAGGGGCTTTTGCACTTTTACCTCAATGTCAATCATTAGATGAAAATGCTGCGGGAACTTTGGTTGCCGGTCAGTTTTATCAAACAGAAGAAGATTTAGATGCTGCTGTAACCGGAATTTATTCTCAATTATGTTATAACAGATGGGGGGGGTTAGGACATACCAATCATTGGATTCCGATGATGGGAGCCGATGATCTAACAACACAAGCTGGAAAAACGAATGAAATTCAGGCAGATGTTTTTAATCTTACTGCTACCAATGATGGATTAAAAGCTGGTTCATGGACTCCTCAGTACCGAGTTATTTATGCTGCAAATTCTGTTTTGGAAAATGCTGACAATGTAGATGCAAAAGAAGATGTGATATTGGAAGCAAAAGCTGAAGCCTGTTTTTTAAGAGCTTGGAGTTATTTCTGGTTAGTTCGTGTTTTTGGCGAAGTTCCTATAAACTTGGATAATGAAGTGGACTATACTCTACCCAAATCAGAAGTGTCGGAAGTTTATGACCAGATAGTTAAAGATTTAACTTATAGCATTGAAAATTTACAGGAGGATAAAACAACTAGCGTAGGACGTCCTGGGAAGCTTGCTGCAAAAGCATTGCTGGCGCAGGTTTATTTGCAAATGACCGGATGGCCATTATTCGATAACAATAAGTATGAATTGGCTGCATCTAATGCAAAAGATGTAATCACCAGCGAGCACTATAACCTTTTGCAAAATTATTCAGATTTATGGACAGCAACCTCTGATGGAAATAATGAAGTAATCTGGGCAATTATCTTTTGTAACTATAATGTTTGTGGAAATGCGAACATGAATACATTCACTGGTTTAAATACACAGCCGGGAGAAGAGAATGGTTGGGATCAGATTTTCTGTGAAGTTGGATTCTTCAACCGTTTTCCCGAAGGTCCTCGAAAAGATGCTACTTTTCTTACAACATTTACTAATCCTACAACATTTGAAACAACAAAATGGCAAAATAGTACTTATGCCCATCCGTTTTTGAAAAAATATAGAGATGGGATGGTAGCAAGTGAGCCTAACTACTCAGGAAGTACACACATGGGGGGCCGCGATTTAAATTATTTGCGCCTTGCTGAGGTTTATCTTATTTATGCAGAAGCACAAACAATGGCAGATGGTAGCCCCAATGATTTAGCTTATGATTGTATAAATGCAACTCGAAACCGGGCCGGACTTGATGATTTACAGACTGGTTTAGGCCAGCAAGCTTTTTGCGACTCTGTTCTGGTTGAAAAAGGATGGGAATTATGCGGAGAGTATTCTCGTTGGTTTGATTTGGTTCGTACCGAAAAAGTGGCAGAAATGAATACTCTGAAAGATGAAACAGATAATCAGCCTGTTAATTCGATAACCGAAGATTCTTATTTTGCCCCAATTCCAAATAGTGAAGTATTGTTAAATCCTTTATTAGGAGAATAATTGCATATTATTAGAGATTGAAGATACCATATCTTCAGTCTCTATTTAATCTACCTCCTTATTTTATAATGAAGGCCGGATTTGTAAGGAGGCCTCTAGTTTTTTTGCAACAACTAAAATAATAAGATTCTGAATACTAACCTCAGGTTTTAACCTGAGGTTATGGAAGCCAAAATGAGAAAGACTACAGCTCTGTATTTAAAGTTTTTATCGGATAGTAGTGGAAAACATAATAAATAAGATACAGAAATAGTACTTAAAGCGACTAATTTTACCATTGTATTGCATATTTATTCTGATTATATCTTGCAGCCCAACAAAAGAGAAAAGCTGGGAAAAAGATTTTAAAATTCCCCAAATCAATACCGCCCGATGCGGTTTAGGCACGGTACCCGAAGACTTTAGTCTGGGAAACGCCTTGAAAATTATTGAACGGGTTGTCAAATATGGAGAATGGATACCTACGCAAGGACAAATGCATTTTAAAGTATTTCCGAGAATCGCTGCATTTAGGGAAGTTGGATGGACTGAACCTCAAAACAAAAAAATTGAAGAATTTAAAAATGAACTGAAAAATAGCAGAAATACAGGAAGCAGAGAGGAATATATTTAGCCCTTGACACCGAAGTTGAAGGCTCGAAAAATTGAATAATACATTACCCGGACTCAGGTAAAAACAGCAAAAAATAAAATGAAAGATGCAAGATTTCTATTAAAAGGAACACTTTTAATAGCCTTTATTTGTACCCTCTTTTACAACACAAGAGCACAAAATTTTTGGCCCGATGGAAAAAAAGCAGCCATTGCTCTAACTTACGACGACGGAATAGACTCACAATTAAAATACGCCATCCCGCAACTAGATGTGGCAGGTTTTAAAGGAACTTTTTTTCTGTACGGTTACCTTGAAGAAAGCAGGTTTGAAGCATGGAAAAAAGCAAGCGATAAAGGGCATGAAATTGGCAACCATTCACTTTACCATCCATGCAGAGGCGAAAATCCGCAGTCGCCCCGCTTTTCATCCGACAACTACGATGTTCCTTCCATAATTAGGGAAATAGGAACAATGGGAAAACTGATTTTCGCAATTACCGGAAAAAATCCGGTAAGTTATGCCTACCCCTGTGGTGAAACAGAAGTTGGAGGAATAGATTATTCTGATTCGCTAAAAAATTCAGGATTGGTAAAATTTGCCAGAAATGGAGAAGCTCCAAACGGAGTTATCGATTTTCAACACCTCGATTATTTTAAAGTTCCGGCCTACCCGCCAAAATCGGGTTCCAGTTCAAAAGAATTAATCAATTATGTAAAAAGAGTACTTGTGAACCAGGGATTTGGCGTTTTCCTCTTTCATGGAATTGGCGGCGATTACCTGACGATTGATGAAAAGGAACATCAGAAACTCATCAATTTTCTTGTCAACCACAAAGATGAAATATGGGTCGCACCTTTTGGCGAAATCATGGAATACATTCAAAAATACGAAAAGGATTAACAAAAATCATGTTTAAAATAGTAAAAAACGAATATGCGCATTTCATCTCTTTCCCTCGAAACATGCGCATTCTATTAATGACAAATCTAATTTATGCACTTGTTCTGCCTATTTTGGAACTTTTTGTAGGAGCCTATATTTTACGACAGTCCGAAAACACTTCATACGTAGTTGTTTACCAACTCATGGTTTATCTTGGAATTCCGGTGGCATTTCTGGCCAATGGTTTTTTATTGCGAAAAATAAAAATTGTACATCTTTACTCTGTAGGAATGTTGATGAGCGGCGTGGCCATGACAATCATGATGCTCCTCGATTCTGTTAACATTATCGGAATTTCTATATCCGGAGTTGTAATGGGCTGTTCATACGGTTTTTTCTGGTCAAACCGCGACTATCTATCGCTTTCATCCACCAATGACGGCAACCGAAATTACTACTTTAGTATGGAAACTTTTTTCTATACCATTACCTATATTGTTATGCCAGCCATTGCCGGATTTTTTATTTCTTCTGGTGAAAATTATGGGTGGTACCCGGCCAAAGCAGCTTATGTGGCGCTAACAATAGCCGTTTTTGCCTTAACCATTTTTTCATCGGTAATGGTTCATAAAGGAGACTTCATAAACCCAAAGAACGAACGGTTTGTGTTTTTCAAATTCCACAAAGATTGGAACTGGATGCTCCTTTTAGGCAGTTTAAAAGGAATTGCACAAGCTGCCATATTTTTCTTCCCGATTTTACTAATTTTATCATTTGTTGGGAAAGAAGGCTCTTTGGGAGGACTGGTTGCAGCGGGCTCACTGGTTACAGCGTTAGCACTGTATCTTATCGGGCGTTTTTCAAAACCGGAACATCGAATTTATATTTTCTCTTTTGGCTTGATTGTTTTTCTGATTGGCGGATTAATTAACACTTTATTTTTTAGCGCAGTCGGAGTTATAATCTATCAAATATGCAACTCTTTGTCGCGGCCACTCCTCGACGCTGCGTATTATCCCATCCAATTGGGAGTAATTGACCATATTTCGGCGCTGGAAAAACGAAACAAATTTGCCTATATATTTAATCACGAAGCCGGACTTTTTGTAGGGAGGATGGTTGGCTGTCTTCTTTTTCTTATCTCTGCAAAATATGCTTCTCCTGAATTTGCCCTCCGGTATGTACTCATCATTATTGCAGCAATTCAGGCGCTTTCTATTCCGGTAGCACAAAAACTTATACGAAAAATGAAAAAATACCCTCAGGCGTAATCGAAATAATACAAAACTACTATTTCTAAATAAAATGAGTAAATACGGACATTTTAATAAACAAGGAACTGAATTTATTATAACAAACCCCAAAACGCCACGCGCTTTTGATAATTTTCTGTGGAACGATGTTTTATTTTCTTCTACTCATCAAACCGGTGTTGGATTTATCGATTATCAAATTGATGATACCGAAGCAGTACAACTACTTACAGGCATTGGTCGCATTTGCGATTTTGATGTGTATGGCCGCGACCATTTAATGAGCCGGCTGATTTATGTGCGAGACAATGAAACCGCTAATATTTGGAATGTAAATTGGGAACCGGTAAAACGGGAATTTAGTTTCTACGAATGTACTCATGGCCTTGGCTATACTATAATAAATTCGGAAACAGAGGAGATTTTCTCCAGCTTTCGGATTTTTGTACCTAAAGGAAAAGACCCGGTAGAATTATGGACGCTTAGTTTCGAAAACAAATCATCGAAAAAACGAGATCTCAGCATTTTTATCTATAATCAATTTCAGTTTTCGTATAAATGGGGGTTCAATAGTTACGGCGACATGTTCTTCAGAACCAGTTTTTTCAATACTGAAAACAACGCACTTGTTGCCAACAAACATCCGCATGTTACACCACACAATCATCAAACCGCATTTATGGCAACTGACAAAACAATTGAACGTTTTGATGGTAGCCGCGATTCTTTTGTAGGGACTTACAATACAATGAATGAACCACAGGCTGTTATAGAAGGAAACTGCAGGAACTCGATTGGTTCAAGCGATGCAACAATTGGAGCAATTCAATTTAATATTTCCCTTGCTCCCGGAGAGAAAGAGACCATCAACCATCTTTTAGGCGTTTGTGATTCCGTTCAGGAAATAGCTCCTTTAAAAACGAAATACCTTAATTCTATGGACGAAAAATTCAACGAATTAAAGGGGTACAATAAAAATTTTATCGACGGAAATCATTTTGAAACTCCTGACGAACACCTAAACAGAATGCTAAATATTTGGATGAAGCACCAAACAGCTTATGGAGCTCAATGGTGCAGATGGGGATGGATGGGTTATCGCGACATTGTTCAGCATGGATATGGGGTTTCGTCTTTTAATTCTGAACGAACCAAAGAAATCTTAACAGAAGCATTCAAACACCAGTATTCTAATGGAATGGCATTGCGGGGTTGGAATCCGGTTGATACAAAACCTTATTCTGACAGTGCTCTATGGCTGGTTTTTACGTTAATTTCATACTTAAAAGAAACGGGCGATTTTGATTTTCTTTCTGAAAAAATAAACTATTTTGATGAAAGCGAAGCGAGTGTACTTGAACATATTGAATGCGCACTAAATTTTCTTGAAAATAATAAAGGTTCTCACAATCTACTTCTTATAAAATTTGGCGACTGGAATGATTCTCTTACTGCAATTGGGAAAGAAGGTCGTGGAGAAAGCGTTTGGCTGAGTATGGCTTATGCCGAGGCTTTATTACAAATGGAAGATTTGTTTTCTTTTTGTAAGGCTAAAAAAGCAGCCGCATACCACAATCGATACCAAAATATCAAACAGGCAATCAATGAATTTGCCTGGGATGGTCAGTGGTATGTGCGCTGTTTTGATGATAATGGCAGAGCCATCGGCTCGAATCAAAGCCACGAAGGAAAAATATTTTTGAACACCCAAAGTTGGTCGATGATTGCTGGTATTGCTGATGAAGACCGCACTCAAATAGTTATTGATTCCGCAAACAAAATGTTAAACACAGATATTGGCTACCTTTTACTTGCGCCAACGTTTACCGCTTTCGATCCAAATATTGGCCGGATTAGTTGCATGGAACCCGGGATTTGCGAAAACGGCACGGTTTATTCTCACGTAAATGTTTGGATGATTTTGGGATTATTACGAGCAGGCCGCACAGAGGAAGCGTATGAAGCTTTCAAGAAAATTACCCCAGGCTATTTTTCAGGAAAAGAAAACGACGCCAAAGAAAATATGCCGCCATACATTTACGCTAACGGCTGTTATGGCCCCGACCACAAAAACAATAAATTGCAAATGGAATTCACTTGGATTACTGGTTCCGTTGCCTGGTTTTATAATGTGCTCACCAAAGAAATGCTTGGGATAAAACCCGATTTTGACCAACTGATTATCGATCCTAAATTACCCAAAGAATGGAATGAGATTAAGGTGAAAAGAATATTCCGAAACAAAATCTTTGACATAAAAATTCAAAGAAGCGATGTAGCGAAAATCGAAATTACTGTCAATGAAAAACCAATTTTAGCAAATGCAATCCGACTAAATGACTGTATCAGTATGAATACTATACTTGTAAACATCCCATTATAAATTATATTCATTCAAGGAAACGTTAATTATGAAACCACAAATTCAGTTTTATATATTACTAATAATATGTCCATTTTTCAACACGAGTTTATTAGCTCAAAAAGTAACGAAAAATACCGATGGTGACTTTATCACATTCACCTCTCCCTATTATGCTATCGCATTTACAAAAAAAATGCCGATGCTGGCTTATTTCAATATCGAATCTGGAGGGAGAAGCCGAAGACTTCTTGATAAAAATTTACTTCGCCCGGGATTTGGGGGAAGTCTTGTATTGGAAGGAAATAGTTCTTTAGAAACAAAATGCGAATCAACTATTACAGACAATAAGATTAATTATGCTGAAGTCGATTTCAATGGAAAGTCAGTAAAACTTGATATTTCTGCAATTGATGTTCGCAATTTTGAATTTTCCATTTCTTCCAACAAAAAAATAGAAGACGAATTCTTTCGCATTTCAACGGCACCTGATATTTCTCCCGTAACTGTTTGGGCAGAACATAGTAGTCTTGCTTCCTCCAAACAATACGATACTGAAAAATCATTCTTTCATCCGGGAATAATTAAAACTTCGTACCGACTCCCCGCAATTTTTCATTTTCCCGATTATGGGTTGGTGAAAGTTGAAGCGGACAATAATAATGTTTACTTACAGGAACACATTATTCCTGATTACAGCAACTCTGGTTTATCGCTGGGACCTTTTAACAGAGGCGGGCATACTAATCGGTTAGCATACCATAAAGGGCGAATTGTTTTATCGTTTTGGACAGAGAATCCTGTTGAAAAGGTAAAACTACATTTCTCCGTAATGGATGAAAATTACCCACATATTGCAGGTTGTGATTTTTCTGCCAACAAGTTTGACGGCTTAAAACGTTGCTGGCAAAATTCTTTTCCTGTTAACCCGTCACAACAATGTATGGGCGACAATATCCTGTTAAACGGAATTGGGCACCTTTCTATGGGATTTAAAGCAGACATGATGGTTTTTACCCCTGAATTGCCATCAAAAGTGTCGATGATTAACGCATTGAAAAAAGCACTAGATTCAACTTTTACAACTCGGGTACAAGCAAATGGGCGAATAAAAGATTATGGATGGGAAAGCACAGAAGTCAGTCTCATTTCATTATACGACTATATGCTGATTACGAACGACTGGAATTTTATTCGAAATCATCTTTCCCAAATAAAAAAGGTTACGCAATCGGTTTTAAATACCGATACCGACGGAGATGGTATTTTTGAATCCCCTTTTTCCGGGAATAAATTTGAAGATAAAAGAAGTAGCTGGAATTGGTGGGATGATTTTGCATTTGGATATAAAGATGCTTATGTAAATTTAAAAGCTCACCGAGCTTTAACCGGAATGCAGGAAATCTACACAAAATTGGATCTAAAAAAAGAAGCAACTTCTATTAGAAAACAACTGGAAAAATTCAGGGCAGCTTTTCATAAAACATTTTTTAATCCCAAAACCGGTGTTTACGGAGGGTGGATTAGTAAAGACGGGAAAATGCATGACTACATGTTCACTTTTATAAACGGGATGGCAATTAATCAAGGTCTCGTGCCGCCTGAGTTAGCAAGAAGTATCATGCAAAAATTGCTAATTCAATTGGAAAAGGAAGGTTATGATTTTGTTTACGGAGTTCCTGGTCCGGCGATGGAAGTAGCTCGTTCCGACCGTCAGGGATGGGAGGAAATGGCTCAATGGGGACGTTATGAAAACGGAGGATTGTGTGGACACACAGCTTACTATTTTATTCAGGCGCTGTACAATGTTGGAATGAAAGAAAAGGCAGATGAGATTCTCTTTAAGATGCTGGCAACTTTCGAAAATCTGCCAACACACTCTGGCTTGTTTCCGGGGTATTTACAAAGTGTTGATTGGCGAACCAAAGGTGGAGCTCCAACCGGTTATAACTACCTGGCTGATAATTACTATTTTTTACTCGCAGTGGTTACTGGCTACTATGGAATTGAGTTCCCTAAACTTAAAATTATTGAGTAGAAATTGCCATTTTTTAGTGTCTTTCATTTATAGTAATTTATGCCGCATTTTTTGTTTAAGTTGGTGTGAGCTTGCGATACGAATATTTCAATTGTATTTAAAATTGAATCAGATAAGACTATCTTTGGCTAAAGTTACTTAATTGGCACAGGTATGCCTGTCATCAAGAAAAGAAATCATTGTTAATATTTTCATCTTTTAGTGGAAAATAAATTAGGGCCATATCCTTTTGGGGTGGTTATTTATTTTTTATTGAATTAGTTCTATTTTTGATATTTAAAGGATGAAAAGTTGATAAATGCCGGAAGAGAAAAATAATGTTAATGATTGCATATTATGGGAAATGATGAAAAAAGGTGATCAAAAGTCCTTTTCAAAAATCTTTAAATTTTACTATCCCAAATTGTATGCATATGGTATTAAGTTAGTGCCCTTTCCTGACTTTGTCAGAGATCAAATACAGGAGCTTTTTATCAACATTTGGCAAACAAAGGAAGCTCTTGGCGATGTATCCAACCTAAATGCATATTTATTTATTTCTTTGCGCAGAAGACTTTTTGCTTCAAAAAAAACAAAACTTAATACAGCTTCAATAGATAGCATTTCTGAAAAAGAAAGTAAAACGCTGATATTTGAACCCAATGAGTTTCTTGACAAAGAGTTTGTATCAAACAATATAAAAGAAAAACTTATCAAAAACCTTAATTCGTTACCGGTAAGCCAGCGTGAAATTATTTTTCTCAGGTTTTATCATCAGTTAACGTATAAGGAAATAGCTGATATTATTAATATTAAGGAGCAGTCAGTAAAAAACAACATGCCCAAAATACTTCAGAAACTGTCAGTTGGTATCACAAATATTCCAAAGGAAAATATTAGTGATATTGATCTCATGTTGTTCAATCTTTTTTTGCTATTCACAAAAAAATAAATCAATTTTTTGCAGTACTATTTTTCGTCTTTATACTCTATTAAATAAATAAGGAATTTTATTTGAACTGAGTATGTCATATAGAAAGGACTTTAATAGGCTTCTTGCCGATGAAGAATTCCAAAACGGAATAATAAATTTTAATTCATTTGAAGGAGAAAAGAAAAAAACTTTCATCAATCGATATTCAATTACTAAAGATGAATTTATAAAAGCAAGGACAATTATAAATGGATTAAGTTTTAAAGAAAAAAACTTTTCCGATGAAGAATTGGATTACCTATGGAAAAGGTTAGGAATTGAGAATCCTGCTATTCCAATTCGGCCAAAGCAAAAGCGAAGAAAAATAACAATTTGGATTAGCAGGGTTGCTGCAATACTATTTATTCCCCTGCTCATTACGTCGGTCTGGCTATTCGATGAAACACAAAAATTACAATCGTATAAAGGTAATGAGATTGATAATTTAACTGGGCTGTATAATACAATTTATGCCCCTGTTGGAGGTAAAGCAAAAGCAGTATTGCCTGATGGTTCTGAAGTATGGTTAAATTCAGGAAGTTCTATTCAGTATCCAATTTTAAGTAAGCCATCGTACCGAGAAGTAAAACTAATAGGAGAGGGGTTTTTCAAGGTTGTAAAAAACCAGGAAAAACCAATGTTGGTTTCTGCTTCAGGAATAGAAGTAAAGGTTTATGGCACAACCTTTAATATTAATGCTTACGATGATAATCCTGATATTGAAACTGTTCTTATAGAAGGGAACATATCAATAAAAAAAACGGATGAAAAAGGTAGTTCAATAAATGCTGAATATGAAATAGAACCAGGAGAGATAGGGAGGCTAAACAGAGAAAAGAATACCATTTCCATTGCAAAAGTTGACAATATGGATGTTTATGCGGGATGGGTAAATGGAAAGTATGTATTCAAAAATACAGAGCTAAAGAATATATTAAAACGACTTGAAAAAATACATAGTGTTGAGTTTATTTTAGAAGATAAAACAATAGGAGAATACTCCCTGGATGCAACTTTTGACGGTCAAAGCATTGATCGTATAATGGAGATATTTGCAATTTCATTACCTATAAAATGGAGAGCAATTGGTGCTGAGCAAAACATTGACAAGTCGTTTTCAACAAGAAAAATAATAATATCAAAAGACAAATCAAGAGAATTACAATGATAACTTAAAAACTAGAATGCAGGAAAGATTGCCCTCTTCCCTGCATCAGTTTAATAAAAGGTATTAAACCTTAATTATTAATCAAGCACTTAAAATTATGAAAAAAAAGCGAATGTTCTATGCACATGCTATTGTTATTGGTTTTGTGCAAAAAATTGGATTAAAAATGAAACTAACTTTACTACTCGTGCTTACTGGATTTTTGAACCTTATGGCGTCAGAAAGTTATTCCCAATTAGCCAGATTAACGATTTCTCTAAAAAATGTGACTATTGAGCAGGTACTTGCAGAGATTGAGGAAAACAGCGAGTTTAGTTTTGTTTACAATCGTGATGCTATTGATCTGGAACGAAAAGTGAATGTTAATTACAAAGAGGTTAGAGTATATAACATTTTAGATGATTTGTTTAAGAGTACAAATGTTAAATATCACCTGGTTGACAAAATAATCGTATTATCAACAGTCTCCCCTTTGGCAATAACAAACGCACAGCAAATTAACATTTTCGGTAAAGTAACTGACTCCGGTGGTCAGCCATTACCTGGTGTTACCGTTGTTGTAAAAGGAACTGGCAATGGAACTGTTACCAATGTTGACGGACAGTATTCCTTAAACCGGATTCCGGCTGATGCTATTCTTTCTTTTTCGTTTGTAGGAATGAAAACAAAGGAGATCCCGGTTGAAGGGAAAAGTACTATAGATGTAGTGATGGAAGAAGAAGCTATTGGTTTGGAAGAAGTAGTAGCAATCGGTTACGGTACCATGAAAAAAAGAGATCTTACAGGCTCTGTTTCATCTGTTACAAGTACCGATTTGGAAAAAAATACGGTTATAGATCCATTGTTGGCCCTACAGGGAAAAGCTGCCGGAATCAGCATAACTCCTGTTTCTGGTCAGCCGGGCGCTTCAATAGAGGTTAATATCCGCGGTGTACAATCGATTAATGCATCCAACAATCCAATTTATGTTGTAGATGGTATTATTTCTGAAAGTATTAGTCATATTAATACAAACGATATTGAAAGTATATCAGTACTAAAAGACGCCTCTTCTACTGCTATTTATGGTTCCAGAGCTGCAAATGGTGTTGTGCTGATTACAACCAAACGCGGCAAAATGGGGGCGCCGACAATTACTTTTCATACCTATCAGGGAATAAGAACCAATTCTAACCTTATGCCTGAGATGTTAAACTCGAATGATTTTTTACATCTTTTGGAAGAGTCGTATGCAAATTCAGGGCAAGAAGTGCCAAATACGGCAGAGTTGGTCGATACATATTACAGAGATGTGAATGGAAATATTATTAATACCGACTGGTTGGATGTAATTATGCGGACCGGAACGATGCAGTATTACGATCTTTCTGTTAGTGGAGGAAGTGAAAAGTCTAACTACTTTATTTCTGCCAATTATTTAAAAGAAAAAGGACTAATCATGGGGCAGGGACAGGAAAAATTAAATTTCAGATTTAATAGTGATCATAAAATCGGAGACTATCTAGTTTTTGGGAATACATTAAATCTTCATAATTATAAAAATTCCGGATTGCCTGATCTCGGGTATGTTAATTATCCAAATTCTCCAAATCCTTATCTTGGGGCATTGCGAAAAACGCCGCTCACCAGGCCATATGAAGAAGATGGAAGTTATGGATATACACGTTATGAAGGTATTGAATATCGTTACATTCCTCCTCATTTAATAGCCAGAGAATATAAACGTTCTGCAGGATATTCCGGCTTTTCCGGGAATATTTATCTCAAAATAAAACCAATAGACGGACTTACTTTTACTCCTAAAGTGAGTGTAACCAAGGGCTTTTCAAATAGTACATCATTTACTCCAACTGTTCATTTGCTGGGAACAGAAGCTATTAATGTAAATCATATAGCAAAATACTCAAATCAGAGTCTTCACTGGCAGATGGATTTTATGGCTGAATATGAAAAAACATTTTTTGAGAAACATACATTGAAAGCATTGGCTGTTTATTCACAGGAAGAATCTGAATCTGAGTATTTGGAAGGGGCAAGAGATAATACTCCGTTGAATTCAATTCATTATCTCAACGCAGCCGATCCTTCTACTGCTTCCAATTCAAATGGATTTTCCGATTGGTCATTTGTTTCTTATTTAGGAAGATTAAACTACGATTACTTAGGTAAATATTTATTACAGGCAACCATTCGGCGAGACGGATCGTCCCGTTTCTCGGAAGATAACCGCTGGGCTGTTTTTCCTTCTTTCTCCGCCGGATGGAGAATCTCTGAAGAAACATTTTTTAGTTCGTTAAAAAATGTAATAACTGATATGAAATTAAGAGCAAGTATTGGTACTGTTGGGAACTCAGCCGTAGGTAATTACCCAACTTATGCTTCATTGGGGACCACAACCTACGTATTGAATGAAACGGTGGTTCCTGCATATAATTTCCAGAGTGCAGTAAATACGGATTTAAAATGGGAAACAACTAAGAAAAAAGATATTGGATTAGATATCTTATTTTTTGATTCAAAGCTGAATTTTTCTGCAAATTATTTTATCGCTAATACTTCCGATTTGTTGTTCTCTAAACCTCTGCCGCCTTCCTCTGGCAAAAACGGTGGTTTAATGGTAAATGGAGGCGAAGTTGAAAACCGGGGAATAGAACTGGACTTGGGAGTAAGAGGCAAAAAAGGCGATTTCGGCTATGATGTTGCCGTAAACTTTTCGCGACAGAGAAATGAGGTTATTGACCTTCTGGGCGAGGACTTAACAACCTCTGGATTAAAAGTTGGATATCCTGTTTATTCATATTACGGATTCAAAAGTAATGGAATTATAAAAACGGAAGCAGATTTGGCCGAGGCTCCTTCTAGAAGTGGACTGGCTTTAGGCGATGTTTGGCTGTTGGATATAGAAAGTGACGAGGGAGAAGCCGGAGTAATTGGCAACGATGATAAAACAATTATTGGAAAAAAATATCCTGATTTTACTTATGGCCTGGTCTCTAATTTTCATTATAAAAATTTCTCATTAAGCATACAGCTACAGGGGGTTCAGGGAATTGATCTTCCTTATGATGTTGGAAACTATTATATGGGAAATCCGGAAAATAACCGCGATTTAATATTGGATCGCTGGCATCAAACAGAAAACCCGGATGGGAACATGCCGCGAATTCAAACATCAGACCCGGCAGGTAACTTTTCTTTTTCTGATTTTTGGCTGTCAGATGCATCCTTTCTACGGATAAATAATATTACCCTGTCTTATGATGTTCCAAAGGTATATTGCAATAAAATATTGTTGAAAAATGCACAGGTATATTTTACTACACAGAACCTTTACACTTTCACTAAATCTGATTACAGAGGAGTGGAAGTTGATATGACGTACCGTAGCGGATACTATGGCAACCCTACTCAAAAAATGCCATTACCACGTACGCTCTCTTTAGGAGTAAAACTTTCGTTTTAAACATAAAAATGAAAAATGATGAAAAAGAATTTTATAAAAAAAATAACCGGATTAGTTATCCTTTTAATGTTAATCCTCACTTTCAACAATTGTAATGAATCTGATTTGTTAAATAAATATCCGCAGGATGCCGTAAATGTTAGTAATTATTTTGTTGATGCATCTTCTGCCAGTGGAGCTGTTGCGGCTATTTTCACAAACTGGAACAAACGTTACACAATGTATCAACGCTGGATGTTAAAATACCTGGATATAATGACTGATGATGCTTACACACGAATAAAAGATACTCGTGCTTTGGTAAATAATTATACATATGAAGAATACCATACCACCAGTGACGCATTTAAAGATTGGTGGATTTATATCTTCAGAAGTGTAAACGACGCGAATTTTTGTATCCAATATATCCCAACTTCAACCGACGATACTTTTACTGAGGAACAACGAAACCAATATATTGCTGCAGCAAGGTTTATGAGGGCTTTTAGTTATATTTACCTTACCAGTTTGTATGGAGATGTTCCCCTTCACAAAGAATTTGTAAGAAACATAGAAGATGGATATAAAGCTCGTACCTCTGTTGAGGAAGTGTATGATCTGATTATAGAAGATTTAATTTTTGCTAAAGAAAATTTGCCGGAACAATGGCCCGCTGCTGAGTATGGATTTCCAACTAAAGCAGCTGGGGCCGGATATCTGGCCAGGGCATATTTGTATGATAAAGATTATGCGAATGCTGAAATTGCAGCTCGGGAAGCCATCCAAATTGCCAATGCTTCCGGATATGAGCTCATGGATGATTATGAATATATGATGGCACAAGAATCTCAGCCGAACAAGGAATTTATTTTTACATTGAATTTTAAAGACAATGATGATTGGAGTAAAAACGGGAATATATTTGAAGGCATGGTAGAGCGTCTTCCTCGCGGTGGAGACACACCTAACGGACCAACTTTGGCTCCTGTGATTTATGCCGTAATGGGTGGCGACGGTTGGGGATACGTTATGCCAACACGTGATTTATACGATGAATTTGAACCGGGAGATCCCCGCCGTGGATATTCGATGTGGGTACCAGGAGATTTTTATGGTATTCACCACGGTGAAACTACTGATTATACGAATCCGATTACCGGTGATTCTTATACTTACAATGACGGGGACACAATATATTATCAGGCGGGCTGGTCACCATCTCATATGAATACACGTAAAGTTATTGCTTCAATTGAAGGCTTAAGTACAACACAGGCTAGCGGCTACGATATTCCTCTTTTAAGATATGCTGAATTACTGCTCTTCTATGCTGAGGCTTTGATAGAAAATGAGAAAATTCCGGAAGGAATGGCTCAGATTAATCTGGTTAGGGCAAGGCCTTCAGTAGATATGGCACCAGTTTCTGCTTCAGATAAAGCAGATGCTACTGCAAAACTCAGACATGAACGACGGGTGGAGCTTAATCTGGAAGGAATAAGGCTTTTCGACCTTCGGCGTTGGGGGATAGTTGAAGAAGAACTGGGCGCAGGGCCAAATTCAAACAAAGTTCTGGTACGCTATGGAGACGATACCATGTATAAAGGTACTGAGTGCGAATTTCCTCAGGATTTATTAATGCCTATTCCTGTTGGGGAGTTGGATGTAAATGATTTGCTCGTTCAAAATCCCGGGTATTAAAATAATTGAGAAAGCATTCAGTGAATTATCTGGATGTTTTCTTTTTCTCAAGAGCATATCTGCGGAAAATACGTAAATAAATAGGTTTAAGCCCATAATAATGAATTTCCTTAAAAAAGTACAAAATTCCCCGCCTTATCTTATTTTTGTGAACTTAATTTTTCGGGAATATAATTTGCCGAAGTAACTATTTACTACTATTATCAAAAAAACAACAAAAATGAGATTAACAATTTGTCTTTTTATGGCACTCTTTATTGGTACTGTTGCTCAGGCACAAGACTGGCCAAATTTGGGAAGGTTTAGAGAAGCAAACGAAAAGCTACAAGCTGAAGGAGCAGATCCGGCACGGGTGGTTTTTATGGGAAATTCAATAACTGAAAACTGGATACGCTTTCATCCTCAATTTTTTAATGGCAGTTATGTAAACCGTGGAATTAGCGGACAAACCACACCTCAAATGCTTATCCGCTTCCGGCCCGATGTGGTGAGTTTGAATCCTGCTGCTGTTGTTATTTTTGCCGGAACAAACGACATTGCCGGAAATACTGGTCCTTCGACCCTGGAAATGATTATGGACAATATAAAATCCATGGCAGATATAGCAAACAACAATGGTATAAAAGTGCTTCTTTGTTCTGTTCTTCCTGCTTTCGATTATCCCTGGAAATCGGGATTGGAGCCAGCACCTAAGATTGCTGCGTTAAATGAAATGATTGAAGCGTATGCAAAAGAAAAGAAATTTACCTATGTTGACTTTTATTCTCCGATGGTTGATGGCCGTAAAGGGTTGAAAATCGAATATACTGAAGACGGAGTTCACCCAAATACCGACGGCTACGACGTTATGGAGCCAATTATCGACAAACAGATAAAAAAAGCGTTGAAACGTTAATCGTTAATAAGCATAAACAAAGGTTGTCCTTATTTGGGGAGCCTTTGTTTTTCTATGGAAAATAAACTGTAACTTCGCAATTATTATATAACCTGCAACTAAAACCTAAAATGAAAAACGTCTTTCTATTTATATGGTTATTTGTTCATCAATTTTCCTGTAGTAACCATACAAATCCAGAGAATAAGCAATTGGCCGATAAAATAAGAACGAATGAATCTTTTTCATATGTAAAGGAAAAGGCAATTGAAATTGTAAAAACAGGTTTTAATGCCGGCGATGGTTACAATGAAGTTTGGATTCGTGATTACAACACATTTATTGAGTTGGCAGCAAAAGTGTATCCAGCTGAAAATATCAAAGAAAATATATTGGTATTTTTCAGGATGCAGGGAGCCGATGGAAACATAATTGATGGATTTGTACCCAAAGAAAAAGCCAATGTTGATTATGATTACATCAGCTCGGAACTGGAACCTCGATATGTTGGCCACAAAAATACGGTGGAAACCGATCAGGAATCATCTTTAATTCAAGCGGTTTATAAATACGTAAAAGTAACTGGCGACTCAACCATTTTAACTGAAATGATTGGCGATAAAACCGTTTCTGAAAGAATGGATGAGGCTATCGGATTTTTGTTAAACAAACGATATTCTGAAAAATATGGGCTGATTTGGGGCGCTACTACTGCCGACTGGGGAGATGTTCAACCTGAACACGGCTGGGGTGTAGATATCGATGAAAATACGCATCGCGCAATTGATATATACGACAATGCCATGTTGTTGATAGCCTTAAACAACCTCACCAAATTACTTCCTGAAAAAGAACAAAAATGGGGACAGCTAAAAAAACAACTGGCTCAGAATTGTCGGAAATATTTATGGGACGCTCAAAAACAGAAATTCAAACCACATATTTATCTCAATGAATCTCCGTTCCCCAAAGATTTTAACGAAGACGAAATTTACTATTTCGGAGGAACAGCAACAGCCATTGAAGCCGGCCTGCTTTCTCCTGATGAGATAAAAGCGTCCATACAACAAATGGTTGTTTTGGTTAAGAAAGCCGGTGCTGCATCCATCGGATTAACATTGTATCCGGCCTATCCTGAAGGATTTTTTGCCAATAAAATAATGAACCCTGAATATAGCTATCAAAATGGTGGCGACTGGACATGGTTTGGCGGACGCATGATCCAACAACTGGTGAGATACGGTTTTCTGGATGAAGCTTATCAGCAACTGCTCCCAATGACCGAAAGGGTTGTCAAAAACAAAGGCTTCTTTGAATGGTACACCATTGATAATCAACCGCGCGGTTCAGGTACTTTTCGTGGTTCTGCCGGTGTGCTTTATGTTGCTATTGAATTGCTGGAAGAAGCAACTCATACGAAGTAGTCAATTTTATAATAAATACAGTTTTTCCTACCAATGAGAAAAATATATCTTATCGCAATTGCCTGTTTGCTGTTAACGAAATTTATGCGCAGCAAATTAATATTGAGAAGTTGCTAATCCGTTTATTTAAAACCGATTTTACAACAATTCCTAAGTTTGGAGATCTGTAGTTTTTGAACTACAGGAAAGTAACTATCGGGTTATTTTGCTCAAATGGGAATGGGAATGATGGCTCAGTTTTAAACTGAATTATAGTTTGACTTTATAATATCGAAAATTATCTGGATTCAACTGAAAATACGATAATTATTTTGTATCGGTAAATATTGCCAATTACTTTTAAACAAGCCAAATAGCAGATGTTTTGGTGGCTTATTGGGCGAATGGCTATTGGTTTAAATAAGTATAAATACATTCGCTGTGATACTACAGGAGCAGAAGAACGTTTACATGATTTAAATGCCTCCCCTGACGAAATGACCTATTTTGAAGAGAATGGGACATATCAGGAGACCATTAACTGTTTGAAAGCAGCATTTGAAAAAGATTGGTTTCCCGGATATTAGCTTTAAGATAGAAAGTCAAAAACATACATTCAGCAAATTAGTTACAATAGTTGAAGGCATAATTTTTTTCATTTCTTACCTTTGCAAATCTTATTCTGATTATTACCTGGACTTTGAAATTGTATAACCAACGGTGATTTTTTTATCGGCTTTCGGGTTTATACATGTTATAAATGGTTTTGCGGAGCATTGATTGTAGCTGGTGAGTTGCCGGCTTTTAAATCATCAAGTGTTTCCTTAAATTATATTTTTGAATTTTTAAAATCAGTCAGATGAAGTCGCTTTTAATTGCTTTTATTGGTGTATTTATATTTGCCTCCTGCTCACAGAAGCAGGGGGAGATAACCGTAATTCCTCAGCCCAAAACAATAGAGCAGGGAAGTGGATATTTTCAGTTAAAAAATCAATTAACCATTGGGGTAAATAATCAGCAATTGAATGCTGCCGCCAATTATTTAAAGAAACAGTTAGCCGGAGCTACCGGTTTTGATATAAAAGTGGAGAATGGAAGCGGCGACATTTCGTTGGAGTTGGCTGAACTTCCTGGAAAAGAGGGAGCATATCAATTAAGTGTAAGTAAATCGGGAATTCAAATAAAAGCCAATAGTTATGGCGGTGTTATTTCCGGAATTTCTACCTTACATCAGCTTATGCCGCTTCAAATTGAATTGTCAGCCAAAGAAAATCAACAAGTAAAGTGGCTGGTTCCTGTTGTGCAAATAAACGATGAGCCGCGTTTTTCTTATCGTGGACTTCATTTAGATGTATCGCGTCATTTTTTTACAAAAGATGAAGTAAAAGATTTGCTTGATTTAATGGCGTTGTATAAACTCAATAAGTTTCACTGGCATTTAACTGATGATCAGGGTTGGCGAATCGAAATAAAACAGTATCCGTTGCTTACCGAAAAAGGAGCCTGGAGAAAATTGAATAGTCAGGATTTGGGTTGCCTGAAAATGGCAAAAGAGCAGGATAATACAGATTTTGAATTACCTGATGAAAAAATAAAAGTGGTTGACGGAGACACACTCTATGGGGGATATTACACACAGGATGATATTCGTGAAGTGGTTGCTTTTGCCAAAGACAGAGGCATTGATATTGTTCCGGAAATTGATATGCCAGGGCACTTTCTGGCTGCTATTGAGAATTATGATGGTATTTCCTGTTTTAAACAAACAGGATGGGGCGATTTGTTTTCGTCGCCGATTTGTCCGGGAAAAGACAGCGCTCTGGAATTTTGCAAGAATGTTTATAGTGAAGTCTTTAAATTATTTCCATATGAATATGTGCATTTGGGAGCCGACGAGGTAGATAAAACCAACTGGAAGAAATGCCCCGATTGCCAGAAACGGATGCGCGATAACGGTTTAAAAACCGAAGAAGAATTGCAAGCCTGGTTTGTAAAATATATGGAAAAGTTTTTTAATCAGCATGGTAAAAAACTGATTGGCTGGGATGAAATTCAGGAAGGCGGCTTATCGTCAACTGCAACCATCATGTGGTGGCGCGGCTGGGTGCCCAATGCTGTTCCGGAAGCTACAGCAAGTGGCAATCAGGCAATTGTTACTACCACCGATCGTTTTTATTTCGACTATAAACCCGATGAAAATACCCTTCAGAAATTATATGAATATGAACCGGTAAAAAGGGATATGAGCGAAGCCCAAAAGAAACTGGTTTGGGGAGTTCAGGGGAATATCTGGACTGAATGGATCCCAACGGTTTCGCGGTTGCAATACATGATTTTGCCTAGAATCCTGGCACTTTCAGAAATTTGCTGGCACGATACAATAACAAATAACTGGTCGCATTTCCAGCAAAAAGTGGAGGTAAATCTTCAGCGTTTCGATTTGATGGGGATGAACTATTACATTCCTAAAATGGGCGGAATTTATGCTTCAAACATGTTTATAGGCCAAACAGAAGTTGAATTGCAAAGCGGGTACAGCAAAGCTGCCATCCGTTACACAACCGATGGTAGTTTCCCAACACAAGAATCGGAATTGTATACATCTCCTGTAAAAATTGATAAAACCACTGATTTTAATTTCCGGTATTTTTATCCAAATGGAAGGAAGGGAGATATTTTTAACGCGAAGTTTATAAAAGGAGAGTATGCGCCTGCAAAAGATACGACGTTAAGTAATGGTGGTCTGGAGGCATTGTGGTATGAATACAAAGGAAACACATGCCTGGAAATTGAACAGGCACCTTTAAATGGCCGTTATATTGCTTCCGGTGTGACTATTCCAAAGGAAGTAAAGGGAAATATTGGTCTGGTGCTAAGCGGATATATAAATGCACCCGAAAAAGGCATCTACACTTTTAAGTTGCTTTCCGACGATGGTTCTATGCTTTATATCGATAATGAGGAAGTGGTTGATAATGATGGTGGCCATAGTCCCAGAGAAATCGTGGGAATGAAAGCGCTCGATAAAGGATATCATCCCATAAAAGTTCTATATTTTGATTCAAACGGAGGAACATTAAAATTGACAGTTCTAAATTCCAACCGGGAGGACATATCTAATTCTCAGGATTTGTATAAACATTAAGAGATTTAATTGGTTGGCTGATGAAGGTTGTAATAGAATATAATAATAAAGTATTCAGATAACTTGCCAAATCAGAAGCGGGTGTAGGGCTTAGTGCAAACAGCATTCTGTTACTGGAACTACTCAATATTTTTCCAAACATTTCATGCCTCAAAATGTTGTATGATGCTGGAATGATTTATAAAATGAACAGAATGGACATAAAGCAAATTTTCAAAAACAACCAAAAGTGGGTTCAGGAAAAACTGGACATTGATGCAAATTATTTTAAGAACCTGTCGAAAGGTCAAAATCCTGATATTTTGTATATAGGTTGTTCCGATAGCCGTGTAACAGCAGAAGAACTAATGGGAGTGGCTCCGGGAGAAGCTTTTGTGCACAGAAATATTGCGAATATGGTTCCAAATACCGATTTAAGTGCTATGTCGGTAATTGATTATGCTGTTGTACATTTAAAAGTAAATCATATTGTGGTTTGCGGGCATTATTACTGTGGAGGGGTAAAAGAGGCTATGCAATCACAGGATTTGGGAATACTAAATCCGTGGTTAAGAAACATTCGCGATGTTTACCGGATGCACAAAGATGAATTAAACAGTATTCAGGATGACGATCAGCGATATAAAAGACTGGTTGAAATAAATGTACAGGAACAATGTGTAAACGTGATTAAAACGGCAGCGGTTCAAAAAGCTTACCGCGAAAGAGGGCTAACGATACACGGTTGGGTTTTTGATATTCATTCGGGGGTACTTCTTGATTTGAAGATTGACTTCTCAAAAATAATGGAGAACATCATGGAAATTTATCACTTGGATTCATGAAAAAATACGAAATGTTAGATTGCTGTAAAACAGAGAAGACAAATAAAATATTTGTGTTCTCTGTTTTACAGCATTTTTTAATATTGTATGCGAAAAAGCCACGGGGTTTGTTTCTTCGGTGGTGCGATTTTTTTAAATATGCGTCCCATATAAATCATATTCTTCTGCATCGGTAATTTTTACACACACCAGGGCGCCTTTGTCGAGCTTTTCTGAAGAAGTGATAAATACTTCGCCGTCTACTTCAGGCGAATCAAATTCGGTTCGTCCAACATAAAATTCACTTTCTTCACGGTCTACTATTACCTGGAAGGTTTGTCCGATTTTTTGTCGGTTTAATTCAGCCGAAATTTGTTGCTGAACCTCCATTATTTTATCTGCACGAGCTTGTTTTATATCCTCTGGAACATCATCATTAAACTTTTTGGCAGCATAAGTTCCTTCTTCCTCCGAATAAGGAAAAACTCCTAAACGTCCAAATTTTGTATCTTTCACAAATTGCTTTAGCTCTTCAAAATCAGCTTCTGTTTCTCCCGGAAAACCAACAAGCATAGTCGTTCTTAAGACTACTCCCGGTACTTCCGATTTTATTTTATTGATAAGTCCTTCTGTTTCTTCACGGGTAACATGGCGCATCATATTTTTTAAAACCGGATTGGCAATATGTTGCAAGGGCATGTCTAGGTATTTGCACACTTTCGGATTTTCGCGCATTACCGGTAATATTTCCATCGGAAATTTTGTGGGGTATAAATAGTGAAGCCGAATCCATTCAATTCCATCAATTTCTGAAATACGGTTCATTAGCTCAGCCAACTGGTTTTTTCCATATATATCAATGCCGTAATAAGACAGGTCTTGTGCAATAAGCAAAATTTCTTTTACCCCTTTTTTCGACAGATAGCGCGTTTCTTTCACCAGGTTTTCAATAGTTTTTGATTTATGTCTACCGGTCATCATCGGAATGGCACAAAACGAGCAGGCTCGGTTGCATCCTTCCGAAACTTTCAGATAAGCAAAATGGGAGGGAGTTGTAATTTTACGTTCGTAAATGTATTCGGGCTGGTAAGTAACTTTCAACTCATCAACCATCGCTTTTAAATCAAATTTACCAAAATAGCGATCTACTTCAGGAATTTCAGTTTCTAAATCTTTCTGGTATCTTTCTGAAAGGCAGCCCATCACAAACAATTTGTTAATATCGCCCCTTTTTTTTGCTTCTGCATAATCCAGAATCATATTAATCGATTCTTCTTTTGCATCATGAATAAAACCGCAGGTATTTACAAATACAGCATCAAAGTTTTTATCGTTTGAATCATGCAAAACTTCAAACTTCCCTTTCTCTAACTGGTTGAGTAACACTTCAGAATCTACCAGATTTTTTGAGCACCCCATGGTTACTACATTCACACGCTTCTTTTCCATCCCTCTAATTTTTCGACAAAGAAAAGATTTTTTTGTCTGAAATGGAAGGATACCGGTTTATCTTTTGGCTCAGATAAATTCTATCAGTGTGAACACCGAGAACTGTTTACTCATGAAACCGTTCTTATTTAAGTGAAATAAAAAAAACGAAGTTTGTACACTTTAGTTTTAAGTTAAACTTTTCTGGCAAATGAGTTTTTGCATTTCATTTTGTTTTGATTTTCTATTTTTAATTCCAAATTGCATTTATGCAGATTGTAATTGCACATAGCCATTTGAATCCTGGAGGTGTTACGCGTATTATTGAATCGCAGGTAGAAAGTTTATCCGGCCATAAAATTACGGTAATTACAGGTGAAGCGCCCCAGACGGAAAAAATTATAGAGTTGGGGGCAAATCTGGTTATATTTTCTGGGTTGAATTATCTGGAAAAAAGAGCTTATTCAGACAAAGAGGCCAGGGATTTACTAAGTAAACTCCTGCAATTTTTTGAAAAACAATTGTCTTCAGATTCGATCCTGCATTTTCACAACCTCAACCTCGGGAAAAATCCGGTTGTTACTTATGCCGTATATTTACTGGCACAAAGGGGAATTCCGGTTTTCAACCATGCGCACGATTTTGCAGAAGACAGACCAGTCAATTATCAATTTATGAAGGATATTGTCACCAGGAATTTTCAGCAAAATATAACAGAGGTTTTGTATCCGAAATTGCCTAATTATTATTTTGGTGTTTTAAATGCTTCCGATTTTGAACGTTTAATTTCGTATGGAGTTGAAAAAGAACGAATAGAGTGGCTCACAAATCCGGTGCCCTATCGGCATAAAGTTTCAGAGGAAGATAAAAAAAAGGCCAAAAAAATTATTTGTTCATCTCTTCAGTTAAACGAAAACAAGTTGTTGGTTACTTATCCGGTGCGGGTAATTAAGCGGAAAAATATAGGGGAATTAATTTTGCTTTCGGTTCTGTTTAACGACCGTGTGAATTTTACTGTTACCCAGCCTCCTCAAAACCCGGAAGAGATACGTATTTATGAAAAGTGGCTTCAGTTCTGCAACGAGCATAATGTAAATGTTATTTTCGAGGCAGGTAATAAAGTCGATTTTGAAACCTTGCTTATTGCCAGCGATTTTTGCATAACAACCAGTTACCAGGAAGGTTTTGGAATGGTTTATCTGGAACCCTGGTTATTTAATACGCCGGTAACCGGAAGAAATATTCCATACATAACAGCTGATTTTATAAACGATGGATTTCAATTTCCAACGTTGTATGATTCGTTGTCTGTATTGGATAATCATTTGGATTTTAGAGAAATGGAGATAGAAGAGCAAATGCAAATCATTTCTGATATTCAAAATGGTATTATAAAAAAAGAAGAAATTTTTAAACAAAATAAGGCTCTTAACTCTTTGTTTCAGAAAGTAAACACAAAACTTATCGGGGAGAATATTTCGATTATTAAAAATAATTATTCGTTAGAAGGATATGGAATTAAGCTTCAAAAGCGATATAAGAAGATGGTTGGATGAACAGGTCGAGATGTTTCCGGTTGAACCTCGGTTTTGCCCGGGGCTAACTTGCGAAAGAACTGGGAAACCTCTAGTGAAAGCAGTGATTTTTGATATTTATGGTACGCTACTTATATCATCGTCAGGTGATATTGAACAGGCTGTTTTTGCTGAAGAAAATATGAAGCAAGCTCTGGAAGCGGGTGGTTTCAGTGCAGATAATTACAGTGAAGAAATTTTTTCGTTTTTGCTGGAAGAGTTGCCTGTTAAAATAAAGTCAAACCAGCAGGAATTAATTGCCAAAGGTCATCCGTTTCCGGATATTGATATTTTCAAAGTATGGAACGAAATGCTTGCAGCTGCTGAACATAAAGGTTTGCTGAAGCGTTCGGAAAATGAGTCGTTGGCAGAAACAATTCTGGTTTTCGAAATACTCAGTAACAAAGTATTTCCAATGCCCGAAATGAAAGAGACTCTGGAGAAATTAAAAGAAAAAAATATCCCGCTGGGAATTGTTTCCAACGCGCAGTTTTACACCCCGATTTTAATGAATTATTTTTTAACGGGAGAGGTTGATGTAGCGCAACAAATCAACTATTTTGAGCCAAACCTTACGGTTTTTTCGTTTGAGGAACTGAAGGCAAAACCGGATGTGAGTCTTTTTGAAAAATTTCTGCCCAATTTGAAGAAACAATATGGTATTTTGCCGGAAGAAGCCGTTTTTGTGGGAAACGATATGCTAAAAGATGTATATACGGCAAAGAAAGCCGGATTGCAAACGGTACTTTTTGCAGGAGATGAGCGTTCGTTGCGTTTAAGGGACGACGACGAGCGGGTAAAAGGTCTTTCCCCTGATTTTATTATTACAGAGTTAAAACAACTTTTAACCATCATTTGATATGAATTTAAGTGAGCTAAAAATTGGAATTATTCATTCGTTAATCGGAAAGAATGACGGCGTTTCTATTGTAATTGACCAAACTGTAAAAGCGCTTTCAAAACATATGGGAATAAACATTGGGAATTTTTATTTCCTCGCTGCACATTCTTCTCCCAGGTTCAATGCACAAACCGATGAAATATTCTGGCATAAAAATGATGTACATAAACATATTCTGCTCAATTTTAATAATGAAGATACCAAAGGACTCGATAAGCTTATTCATGAAAATGCAAATTATGCCAAGCGGGTAATAAAAAAATGGGTTGATGAGAATGAAATTGATTTGATAATTGCTCACAATACTTCACATCCGTATAACTTTATAACCGCAGTGGGGCTTGGTTATTATATAGAGGAATTGCGCGAACAGGGGATTATTTGGCCCAAATTAATGGTGTGGTGGCACGACTCATATTTTGAACGAGCAATTTTTGCACATCCCAATCCGGTTATTCAAAAATATTTGAAATATTTGCCTGGTACTTATGTAGACGGTATTGCTTTTATAAATAACCAGCAGGTTGCATTAGGTAAAAAAGTGTTTCAGCAATACAATAACATCAAGCTTGATAAATTTTTTAGCCAGCGAACAACAGTAGTTCCCAATACCAGCGATATTCCGTGGAAATGGAAGAAAGTGAAAGTGCCTGCAGGAAAATACCTGGCGCCTCCACAGGATAATTATAACCGTTCTTTTATAAAAGATATTGGCCTGGAAAGAATGCTTTCAGAGAAAGGATTTACGTTGAATGATACCATGTTTCTTTTGCAGCATACACGTGTTGTTCCACGAAAGAAAATAGAATTGGCAATTGACCTGGCCTTTGAACTGGAAAAGAAATTCAGGAGTAAAAATGAAAATAAATGTGTTGCGTTAATTGTTAGTGGTCATTCGGGCGATGAACAAAATGCCTACAAACAAACATTGTCTGAATATTATGATAAAGCTCAGATAGAAAATCCCGAAAGTAACGTATTCTTTATTTTTGGAGAAGACTATATTCTTTCGCATCGGGACATTATTGTGGATAAGAAATACTACAATTTTGCTGAAATTCCTTCGGTAATAGCTGCACATGGCGGATTGGGTACCTATTTTAGTGAAGTCGAAGGGTTTGGGAATAACCTCCTGGAGATGATATCGATGGGATTACCTGTGGTAATAAACAAATATGAAGTGTTTAAAGAGGAAATTGAGAAATTTAATTTTAGCCTGCCCGCCATTGATAATACAGAGATTACCCCATTACTGGTTGAACAGGCATATCGTCTTTTAACCGATATTAAATATAGAAACGAGGTAGTTGAGCATAATCTTAAGGTTTTAAAACAAAATTTTGATCATCATATTATCGTGAAAAAGATAAAACCATTAATTCAGAATATGTTCACAAGGCAATTGTAAAACTCTTTTTAGCTTAATGCTCTGCTTTAGTTAGAATCGATAGCTAATCAGTCTATTTTTTTAATTCATTGATTATTTGTGTAATTTCACAGGAAATAGTAGAATTTAATTTATATTCGACAGTACGAACATGACCGAAAATTGAAATTACTGAAGATGTAATTATGATAGTATTGATCCTCTTTTTTATTGTGTCTATTTTTTTCTCTTTTCTTTGTTCCATTCTGGAAGCAGTAATACTAAGTGTTACTCCGACATTTGTTAGCCGCATGCAAAAAGAAAAACCGGCCATCGGAAAATTGCTCAATCGGTTTAAAGAAGATATTGACAGGCCGCTTTCAGCAATTCTAACATTAAATACTGTTGCCCACACAGTAGGTGCTATTGGGGTAGGGGTACAGGCCGGTAAATTGTATGGTTCCCATTTTCTTAATCTTGGATTTGTTGAAATTTCATATGAATCATTAATTGCCGGATTAATGACACTGGCTATTTTGGTCCTTTCCGAAATTATTCCAAAAACATTGGGCGCCAGCTATTGGAAAACATTAACACCTTTTACAGTTCGTGCGTTAAAAATTTTGCTTTTTATTCTTGCTCCGTTTGTTTGGCTAAGTAACTGGATTACCCGGCATATAAAAAAAGACAAAGAACGGAGTGTTTTTAGCCGGGCTGATTTTGCAGCAATGGCTGATGAAGGGCTAAAGAGTGGTGCGCTTGATACAGAAGAAAAATCGATAATTGAAAATTTACTTCGGTTAAATTATCTAAAAGTCAGGGATATTATGACACCGCGTTCAGTGGTTGTTATGGTGGATGAAAAATTAAGTATGAGCGAAATATACAACAGTATGAAGCCATTAATTTATTCACGTATTCCTGTTTACAATGGTCACCCCGATAATATTACCGGGGTAATTCTGAAAGATAGTTTGCTGGCCAATTTGGCCGAAGATAAACATACCATGAAAGCAAATGAAATAAAACGAGATGTGCTGTTTGTGGAAGATACTTTTTCGGTAGCAAAGCTAATGGATCAGCTTATTATGAACCGACAACATTTAGCAATGGTCGCCGATAATTACGGAAGTTTAGTTGGTTTGGTAACAATGGAAGATTTGTTTGAAACCCTGCTTGGTTTGGAAATAGTTGATGAATCAGATAAAGTAGAGGATTTGCAGAAATACGCCAGGGAAAACTGGAAAAACAGAAATAAAAAAAATATTTCTGAAGATAAAAATAAGGCGTCTGAACAATAAAAATCATTTTGTAAATAAACCCGAATACTAATTTCTTGTTGTATTAAAATACACACAGGGAGGTTGCTGTATTGACCCTTTTTATATGTTAATATATTTATAATTAATGCAATATGAGAATAGTATTATTGATTTTATTTATTGTTCCACTTTTTACATATGCGCAGGCGCCGGTGGATTCAACAAAACTATGGAAAACGGGAGGTGTGTTCACTGTTAATTTTTCACAGGTCTCATTGACCAATTGGGCCGCTGGTGGAAAAAGCTCTGCATCAGGAGTATTTATGGTGAATTCATTTGCCAACTATAAAAAAGACAATATCAGTTGGGATAACACAATCGATCTTAGCTATGGCTTTTTAAAAGAGAAAGAAAAAACGTTGGTGAAGTCGGATGATAAAATTGACGTGAATTCAAAACTGGGTATTAAAGCCAGTGAATTTTGGAATTATAGTGGCTTGGTAAATTTTAAATCGCAGTTTGCTCCGGGATACAACTATCCGAATACAGATGATCCAATTTCGCGCTTTATGGCTCCCGGATATTTGAATCTGGCTCTTGGTATGGATTATAAACGGGAAAAAATTTCTGTTTTTATGTCGCCTTTTACAGGTAAATTTACTTTTGTAACCGATAATGATTTGTCTGATCAAGGTTCTTTTGGGGTAGATCCCGGAAAGAAAGTACGTAGCGAAATAGGTGCTTTTGTAAAATTTGAAGGGAAGACTGATATTATGAAAAATGTGTCGTTGCAAACAAAGCTTGATCTTTTCTCCAATTATGCCAATAATCCGCAAAATATAGATATTAACTGGAACATGCTTATTAATATGAAAGTGAATGAATATTTATCGGCAAATCTTGTATCTAATTTAATTTATGATGATGATGTTTCTATTTCTGTAGATGATGACGGAGATGGAGTGGCAGATAGATCTGGTCCCCGGATACAATTTATGGAAATGTTTGGAGTAGGACTTTCTTTTAAGTTTTAACAAGAAAACAACTCCCGGTACATCCGGGAGTTGGATTTAACAATCGGTATTTTTGATTTTCAATAAAACAATTTAGTCTTCAACTAAAAGGTCAATATCATCATCCGATTCCGGAATTTGTATATTATCTGATTCTTCACGAACAGCGTTAAAATCTTTGTATTTACGAGCCGATTTTATTATAATTCCAATGATAAATTTTATTGCAACATATTCAGCTACTTCAGGCAAGTAAGGAATATCTATTTTATCATTGGCAAGTTTGGTAAGTCTTCTTACCAGTCGTCTAGCCTCTTTCTTATCTATTCCCCGGTCTACATCCCTAACCAATTCATAGAATTCATTTGGTAAATTATCGTATAAAAAATTATCTATCTTCAGTATAATTTTAATCAGGATTTTTTCTTCGCCAGTCTCTTTTATTAACGGAACATCTATCTTTTTATTTAGTCGTTGAGCAAGATCTTTTATTTCGTCCTCGGTCATTTTACTGCGTTTCTCTGGTACTGCATAAAATTCACTTAGCAGGTTTTTAAAATCATCAGTGGTTAATTCGGCTACTGTTCTCATATCTTAAGGTATTTGTTAGAAATTAAGGTTGTATCTTTTTATACTTGTTCTGTTATCTTATTGTTGGAAAAGAGATTCAAGAAGATCGCGTGTTTCATCATTGTAAACTCCATCCACCATGAGATGTGGTTTTCTTGTTTGTAACTCCTTAACTCCAGCCTCTGTTTTTTGTCCAAAATCTCCATCAGATGTTCCAACATTAATTTGAAGCAGCTTTAGTGAATCTTGCAGTGCAACTACATTTGTACCACGGTCTCCTCTTTTTAAAACAGGGGAGGGAATAAGCCGCTTTTTCTGTGAAGCTAATCGTTGATATGAGAGAACCGTTTCTATGCGATAGGCTGAAACAGAAACCCGGTTTCCCTGGTTGCCTCCGATGCAGTAAACCCGGGCATGATCGAAGGATGTTCCCAGATAAAAACAACATGGCCTTTCCACGATTCAGGGCTTTCACGCCAGAATACAACAACATCTCCGGGTTCAGGCAACGTTACTTTTGTTCCTACATTTAACCATGAACGTGCGTTGGCTTTTCCTGATATTTGAAGACCTGCCTTTTGTGCAACCCAGTTTACAAAAGTACTGCACCAGGCAATTTCATCGCTCGTAATGCCTTTAATTCTGGTCTCTTCTGCATATTTTAAAATTTCCGGATTGTGTTGGTCGCCGGCAATTTCTTCTATTCCAAGTTCATTGAAAGCAATTTTTAAAAGATTTTCCATTATTTCTTTATTTGTTAGGTAATTAAATGTTCTAGCTTATTTAATGAATTATATGTAACAGGCAAACTGGAAAATTATTCAATTTAAGCTAATTTTGTCTGAATTTCAAATGATTCTTAAAAGTTGTCTACTTACGCTGATTCTGAAAGGGGTACCGGGTCTTTTTATATATTTATCATTGTTATTCCGGTTCATTCCCTTTTCAAAAATTCTGGAATATTGAAATGATATCAATCTCTTGGTGAAATAGTTAGTGAGAACTATGTTTTGTCCCAATATGAGATAAAATCTGTATTTGATTAATTTTTCTGGATGTGTATATTTTGTAGTTTGCTATTAGTGTGGTATTTGTGATTTTTTGTTAAGCAATTGATAAAGGAAAAAATTGCTAACTTATAGTAAAAGCTCTCCTCTGTATGAAAAAGTTTTCGGATAAGGAATTAATACAGGAAAATAATTCAAATCTTCTTATTTTAGAGCAAGGTGTATTAAAGAAGATGTACACATTTGAGGAGGTTGCTGACATCTTGCCGGGGATTGTTCATATAAATTCAATGAACGATTTTGCCATTCGTTTTATAAATAAATATGGCCAGCAGAAATTTGATGTTCCTATTGAATTTATAATAGCAGAAGGAGAAAACTTCCTTAAACAGATTTTTGAACCTGGGACAATAGAAGTTTTTTCGAAGCCACTTATTCATATGATAAAAGAAGATGATGATTCTAAAGTTGTTTCATTTTTTCAGAAAGTGAAACCAAGTAAAAATTCTGATTTTATTTGGCTGTTAACAACATCCAAGATTTTAAGAAACAGCAAGGAATTTATTTCTGTTTCTCAGGAGGTTTCGGGCATTAATAGTTCTGTTCGTGCGATTGCCAAAGTTTTGGATGACAATTTGTATTTAAGGATAAACTTGAAAAAATTTGAAACCTTAACGATAAGAGAAAAGCAAATTTTAAAATTAGTTGCGCAAGGATTAACAACAAATAAGGTAGCCGAAAGACTTTTCATTTCCCCTCAAACTGTAAAAACCCATAGAAAAAGGATAATACAAAAGCTGGATCTTAAAAAAGTAACAGACTGGGAACGTTTTACTCATGCTTTTGAACTGTGAATCTAGCAAAATTATTGTACGCAGTTTTCCACAGGCTTTTTCTCTAAAACAACTTCAGAATAAAATACCTCTATGTGGGTATTTATTTGCAGTGTTTTAAATAGTAGCTTTGTCAGTATTTTGTTGATATTTTTGAAGAGCGATATATTGGATGGTTTTATTTGACATGTTAACTCCTAAATTTTATTTCATAAAAGAGGATTTCAGTAAATGAAGTCCTTTTTTTATTCCAGCCTGATTAGCATTGAAAAAAAACAATTGCGTGGATTTCCCGGATAGTAGTAACGGGGAAGGTTTCCTCCAAATGCAGAAGTATTAACTGCAAGCATTGCTGAATAATTTACATCGAAAATATTTTGTATCCCACTTTTTAATTCAAAATAAAAATGTTTTACTTTTCTCGCATATTTTAGCTCTATATTTGAAACTGTGTACGCATTATAATATGCATCATTTGCATCGTTCACCGGCATTTTTCCAGTGAAACGCGACCATGCATTCAGGTTTATATTTCTGGTTAATCCAAGGTCGGCTCCCAGTAACCATGTGGTTTGAGCTGTTCCGGGTAATTTATTCCCCGAGTAATCATTTCCATTATCCACGAAATCCTGGAAATGATAGTTGGCAATGGTTGTATTTCCGTATAAAACAAGAGCGGGATAATGCTGTGGTTTCAGCAATGACCATCTGATTTCTGCCTCCAGTCCCGGGTGCGTTGATTCCCCCGCGTTTACACCAATGTAAGCATCTTCTCCGGTGCGGCGTGCTACCAGTAAGTTTTGGATGTATATTCTGTAATAACTAAGGGTTGCCCGCAAACGGTTCGAAAGAATAGCACGTAATCCCACTTCGGCGTTCCAACCCGTTTCTGGTTTTATATCTGTATTAATTGCACCTTCAGGTAAAAGTGTTTCCTCAAATGTGGGCGTTGAAAAACCGTGGCTAACATTTCCAAAAACAGAAAATTGGGGCGTAATAAGAAAATTTGCACCTATACGGGGAGAGACAACCGGCTCGTAGTCGCGGTTTCCTGATTGGTCTCCATCGTTATGAAAATTATCGGTGTAATAAAATTGTGTGAGATTTCCGCTAACTCCGGCGCTTATGTAAAGACGGTTATTAAAACCTGATTCTATTTGGAAAAATAGATTTTCATACGAACGTTTTTCGAAATTATCTGACAATATTTCGGTTGGTCTATTATTCGACCATGTGGACCATTTGTACTTTTCCCTAAAAAACTCAAGTCCTGAAGTAAAGGTAATGCTGAAATCATTTCCATTTATTGCTTTTTGTACGTACCCTCGCCAGCCTATATAATCTGTGGATTCTTTTAATAAATTAAAGGGGCGCAATTCATTTGCATTTCTGAAACTTCCAAATGCTACAACAGATATTTTTTCGTTTCTGTAAGTAGAAATATTTAACGAAATCCCCGCCTGTCCGTTTTGGTAGTCTTCATAACCTTTTATTGCCGCCCAGTTAGATGCTGCCTGCTCCGGATGTTTTTCAAAAGTGGGCAAATCAAGCGAACTCGGAATATATGCCTTCATTTTTGTAGCTTTAAGTAACACCTGAAGACCTATATTCTTTGAGAATGAATACCGGGCATTCATAAGTGCATTGCTACGGTTGGTATGATTGTTTTCCCTAAATCCATCGCTTTCTAATATGGAGCCTAAAGTATAAATATTGAGCTTTTTCTGAATTATTCCTGCAGATAGTGTGTTTTTAACGGTAGAAAAAGAGCCAATCGTCGTTCTGTTTTGTATAAAATCTTTTGCCACTGTTTTAGGATGAAAAAGGATGACACCGCCTAACCCGGCACCAAATAAACTGGACGATGGGCCTTTTATTATTTCTACCTGGCTTATTGAAGAATTTTCCAGGTCTTCCAAAGTAGTTTCTCCATCGCCGGTAGTAAGTGGGATTTCACCAAAATAGGCTTTTATTTTATTGGTGCCATAAGGTGTGCGCGAACCAATACCCCGAATCGTTAACCTGTTTGTGTTAAATGTGCCGTGTTGCATTATTATTCCAGGAACCTGGTTTAAGGCTTCCACTGGCGTAAAAGCGCTTCCTGCTTCCAATTGCAAGGGCGTAATAAGATTTACAGGAGCAGGTGTATTTAGTAAATTGTAGGGAGAGCGAAAAGCGGTTACTGTTACAGCTTCAATTTTGCCGGATAAAGCCGTTGTGTCTCTTGATACTGTTTTGTGCTGGGCCCCTGCATGGAAAAAGAGAAACAATAGAAGCGCTGGTAAAGTGTATTTTTGTTGTATCATTTCCTGTATAATTTTACGTAGAACCCAATTGTATGATGACTAATCGATTTCATGAGGACATTTCAAAATGGAGCAATTTGCAAGTTTATTACCCGGTTCAAAACCATTAAGTAAAGGCAGGATTTGTAATAATATCGATGATTTATATTATTCACTTCTCAAACTAACAAACATAAAAATACATGTATTTGTTTGCTCTTACACACTTGTTTTCTTCAATAAATAACCGCTTTTAAAATTACTTTTTTGAGAATGATTACGTAGAAAGGAACCTTTAGGTTTTATGCGGGTAGTTCTTTTTAGCAAAGAAAAATAGTAGAATGAAAATACTTATTTATCAGGAAGTGAATCTTATATATTCGAAAAGATGTTAATTTTTTTGCTTCCCTTTAACGAACAATTGTATTTTTGTATAAAAATCATTAATCGGTATTATTTAATAGAAATGCATATTACAGGATAATTCTACCGATAAAACTATTCGAATAAAATGACCAGAAATTTAATTACAGGACTGATAGGGTTGGTTTGTATTTTATTTGCCTGCCAACCTAAAACTGAAGAAAATACTTCTTCAGCGAATACATCTATTGATAATAGAGTAGAGGAGCTGCTGTCAAAAATGACGCTGGATGAGAAAATTGGACAAATGAACCAATATACTTCGCGTTGGGAAATGACAGGTCCGGCCCCGGAAAATGTAGATTCTATGCTTATTTATAACATGATAAAAAAGGGGCAGCTAGGATCTATGTTGAATGTTACCGGGGTGGAAGCTGCTCAAAAAGTTCAACGCTGGGCTGTTGATAGTAGTCGGCTTGGAATTCCGCTTATTTTGGGTTACGATGTGATTCATGGTTACAAAACCATGTTTCCGATACCTTTGGCTGAAGCTGCCAGCTGGGATCCGGAAGCGGCTAAACTCTCATCGAAAGTTGCTGCCTCTGAAGCTGCTGCTGCCGGACAAAACTGGACATTTGCACCCATGGTTGATATTGCACGCGACGCTCGGTGGGGAAGAATAATGGAAGGTTCTGGCGAAGATCCGTATTTGGGAGCTAAAATGGCGTATGCACGGGTAAAGGGATTTCAGGGAGACGATTTGGCTGCCCCCAACACGATTGCTGCCTGTGCCAAACACTTTGCTGCCTATGGCTTTATTGAAGCTGGTAGAGAATATAACAAAGTTAGTATGGGTGAACCAACTTTACAGAATTTTGTTTTGCCACCATTTAAAGCGTGTGTTGACGCAGGTGTGGCTACTTTCATGAATGCCTTTAATACTTTGAACGGAATACCTGCTACCGCAAATGTACATTTGCAACGAGACATTCTGAAAGGAGAATGGGGATATAAAGGATTTGTAGTATCAGACTGGAATTCAATAGGAGAAATTATTCTTCATGGAGTTGCTGCCAACAAAAAAGAAGCTGCCAAACTTGCTATTACTGCCGGTTCTGATATGGATATGGAAGGAAATGTATATATCGAAACACTAAAAGAGTTGGTTGAGGCTGGCGAAGTTGACGAAAGTTTAGTTAATGACGCAGTCCGTCGCATACTTCATTTAAAGTTTGAACTGGGGTTGTTTGATGAACCTTTTAAATATTGCAATGCCGAACGTGAAAAGACTGAATTGCTTAGTAAGAAAAATTTGGATGCTTCAAGAGAAGTGGCTAAAAAAAGTATTGTGCTTTTAAAAAACGAGGGAACCATTTTACCATTAAGTAAAAGCAGTAAAAAGATAGCCGTTATTGGTGAGTTGGCAGAAAGTAAAGATGTACCGCTTGGAAGCTGGAGGGCACAGGCAGTAACAACCTCAGCTGTTTCTTTATTGGAAGGAATTGAAAATGTTGTAGGTAAATCAAATGTAACATTTGCGAAGGGACCTGATTATGTAGTAGGCGAGCGCAGTTTTACAACTCCATTAAAATTTAATTTAACCGATCGCTCCGGAATAGGTAAGGCAAAATCTGTAGCCGCTGCCGCCGATGTAGTGGTAATTGCATTGGGCGAGGATTGTTTCCAAACCGGGGAAGGACGTAGCCAGACAGACATTTCACTAAAGGGATTGCAACAGGAATTATTGCAGGAAATTTATAAAGTAAATAAGAATGTAGTTGTGGTATTAATGAATGGCCGCCCTGTGGTTATTAACTGGATGGCCGAAAATGTACCAGCAATTCTCGAAACATGGCACCTGGGCTCTGAAGCTGGAAATGCAATCGCCGATGTATTATTTGGTGATTATAATCCTGCCGGTAAATTACCTGTATCTTTTCCGCGGGCTACTGGTCAGGTTCCATTGTACTATAATCATTTAAGCACGGGGCGTCCTGATGGAAACGGCGGAACCGTTTTCTGGTCGCATTATACTGATGAAAAGAATACTCCGCTTTATCCTTTTGGTTATGGGTTGAGTTATACTACTTTCAAGTATTCAGATCTTTCTCTTTCTGCCAGAACATTAGAGGCTGGAGGTAAATTAACGATTACTGCAACCATTGAAAATACCGGGAAAAAGGATGGAGAAGAAGTCGTTCAGCTATATGTGCGCGATTTAGTTGGCAGTATTTCCCGACCTGTAAAAGAGTTAAAAGGATTTAAGAAAATTCGCTTAACTCCAGGAGAGAAAAAACAAGTTAGCTTTGAATTAACTCCGCAGGATTTAGCATTTTATGGAGCCAGCGGCGAATGGAAAACTGAAACTGGCGACTATAAATTATGGGTTGGAACCAACTCTGCAGAAGGATTGGAATCTGGCTTTGTTTTGAAATAGAAAAATTGTTTCAACTATACATAAGAAGAATCGTTCTTTTACAGAGCGGTTCTTTTTGTTTTAAAGGAGGTAATCGAAATTATATTTATAGCATTGTAAAAATAATTCTTCAGAAGAAAATGGTGCTTGATTATTTAATGTCATTGATATATTGTATTTTTTGAGGAAATATATCGCGTTATGAGGCATTCAGAAAATAATACAGTTTATAAAGAAGTAGAGAAGGCTCTGACTGAAAAATTTGGAGAAGCAGTTGTAATTGATAATTCTGAATCGCTGGGTGGAGGCTGTATTAATCATGCATCGAGAATTAAAACCAATGTGGGAACTTTTTTTATGAAATGGAATGCCCGTTGTGCTTTTGATATTTTTTTACGTGAAGCGGAAAGTCTTCAGGAATTAAAGAAAGCTGCAGGAAATGAGTTGAATATACCCGAAGTATATGTGGCAAAAAATGTGGACAGCACCCCGGGGTTTTTGGTTCAGGAATATTTGCCTCCTTGCTATTCAGCTGCTGGCGATGATGAAAAACTAGGAAGAGGATTGGCAGTTATTCATCAATATACAAATGAAAAGTTTGGATTTTTTCATGATAATTATTGCGGCGAAACAATACAAACCAATGACTGGAAAACCAACTGGACTGAATTTTTTCGCGATAACCGGCTGGGGTTTTTACTGGAACTCATTCAAAAAGAGCGTTCCCTTTCCGCTTCTGACATGAAGGTATATGATAAATTACTGCAGAAAATTACAGAGTTATTACCTGAGCGTTCAGTTCCGGTTTTGATACATGGTGATTTATGGTCGGGAAATTATATGATAACAACTCATGGACCGGCATTAATCGATCCTGCTTCATATTTTGCCGACCGTGAAATGGAAATGGGAATAATGACTATGTTTGGTGGATTTTCGTCGCGATTTTACGACGCTTATAATGATGTTTATCCGCTGTCAACTGACTGGCGTGAACGAAACCAATTGTATCAGTTGTATCATGTTCTGAATCATTACTATTTATTTGGGGGTGGATATCAAAATCAGGCATTTCGCATTGCCCGGTATTATGCAGGGTAATGCATTTTTTAAATTGTCATAAACACGGTTCATTATTTTAATTAGTTCGGACGTAATAATATGATATTTTGTATTGTTGCTCATCTGTTTTCTGTCTATTTTAGCATTCAAACCAAAGATCATTTGAAATGATAATTCAGAAAGCAAAAGATATTGCTCCTTTTATTGTTATGGAAGTGCTTGAGAAAGCCGGTGAAATGGAAAGAAAAGGAATCCATGTAATTCATTTGGAAGTAGGTGAGCCCGATTTTAATGTTCCTGCCTGTGTGCCTGGTGCGGTGGATGATGCTTTTGCTGAAGGTCGCACACATTATACGCACAGTTTGGGAGACCCGGAATTACGCGAAGAAATTGTAAAAAAGTATAATAAAGAATACGGCGTTCGTATTTTGCCGGAACAGGTTATTGTAACATCAGGAAGCTCCCCGGCTATTTTACTTACTCTGGGTATTTTATGTGAAGCTGGTAACGAAATCATTATTTCGGATCCGGGGTATGCATGTTATCAGAATTTTATAAAGTTTATTGGTGCCACTCCTGTAAAGGTTCCGGTATTTGAGGAAGATGGTTTTCAGTATAAACCAGCTGAAATTTGCAAGCGTATATCCCCAAAAACAAAAGCGATTATGATAAACAGCCCTATGAACCCAACCGGTAACTTATTGTCTCCAGAGGTTATGCAGGAATTAACACAATTCAAATTGCCTATTATTTCCGATGAAATATACCACGGTTTAGTGTACGATGGAAGGGCGCATTCAATTTTGGAATATACACACCACGCATTTGTATTAAGTGGTTTCTCTAAATTATATGCCATGACCGGTCTTCGTTTAGGTTATGTAATTGCCCCGCCAGAATGCATCAGGCCCATGCAGAAATTACAACAAAACCTGTTTATATGCGCCAGTTCTACTGCACAGAGGGCCGGAATTGCTGCTCTTAAATATGCCAATCGGGAAGTTGAACAAATGAAAGTTACATACGATAAACGTAGAAAGTATTTGGTGTCACGGTTGCAGAAGATGGGCTTTGATATAAAAGTTGTACCTACCGGCGCTTTCTATGTTTTTGTGAATGCAAAACATTTGTCGGCAGACAGTTATAAGCTTGCTTTCGATATCCTGGAAAAAGCACATGTAGGTGTTACTCCTGGTATTGATTTTGGTGAAAACGGGGAGGGATTCTTACGCTTTTCTTACGCCAACTCGCTTGAAAATATTAAAGAAGGATTAAATCGTCTGGAGAAATATTTGAAAAATTTCACAGGAATCAGTTAGTATTTTTTTCGTTTAAAATTATGTTTAGGTTGTGTAAATTCTTTCTCTTTTGGGAAGGTTTGCTGACACTTCTCGTGTATAATCAGCGCATACTTTCATATAAAGAGAACTATATTTAATTTTTTCTGATAATTTTTTATTCATGTAAGTGTTTGTATGTTAGGTTTTTGGTAAATAAAATAAAAGAATATGTCGAATTAAAAGACTTCTAGTGTAACACCAGCGTGATTAAAGCGTCTTCTAAATACAAATAGATTGAAAACAGAAAACAATTATTGAAAACAAAAATTTAGAAGTCATGAAAAAGTTAAGTTTAGTATCTTTATTGATTGTATGTTCCCTTGTTCTTTCCATTTCTGCTAATGCTGCTAATTTAAGAAATGAGTTCAAAAATTATGAAATTACAGCTGTTGACGACTTACTTTTAGGGAAGAATGTTGAAAAAATCTGGACGTTAAGTTACAGTTCTAATGAAGTTCCAATAACAGTAGTAAAACATAAAACAGCTGAGGGAAATGTTTACGTTGTTCATTCAAAATATTTCGATGTTTCTTATGCATCTACAAACCATGGTTTTGGCGCAAAAGATGTAAAAAATGCATGGTGCAATGTGCCTAAAAAAATTACAAAAGCCGTTATTAGCCAGGACGAATTGAAAAGACAGCAAATTATAACCCCTCAAAAAGTGGATGATGAAAAAGCGCTGGGATTAATTGCAAGTTATCTTCCTGATTTGGTAAACGAAAGTTATACACATATACTAAATTAGGTATACATAAAAGCGAATAGTCGGAAACCGCAGGAAACTGCGGTTTTTTTATATACAGCCACAAACAAAACCTTCTGCAAGGCTGTCCAGATATTCTTCTTCCGTTTCTTTTTCTTTTGGCGTTCCTTTACAATCAGAGCATACCGGTAAATTAACCACCGTGTTACGCTCAGTCTTTGTCGGATCAACCTCTTTCTTACATACAAAACATTTATTCCTTATACCTTCCATCCTCAGATCAATTAAATTTTTTTTAAAGATAGAAAAAACATATTGTGAATTTTCCCGATTATCATTCCTTTAAGTGAATATATAAATTATTTTTGCCGGCAAAATGAAGGGAAGTCGATATTATCATCGCTTTTTTGTCATAAAATAGATTTCAACCGGAAATATTGGCTGAATATTTAGAGTTTAAGTTTTTGGCACAATTATTATAAAAGTGAATTGATAGTTTTATAAGCCTTTGCATTTAATTACATTTGTATTGGCATTAATATAAATTAAACAGATTAAAAAATGGCTTTTGTAACAAAAGTACTAGGGAAGATATTGGGGAATAAATCGGAACGCGATATAAAAGAAGTTTCACCCGTAGTCGAAAAAATCAAAGAAGAATATAAACGCATATGCATCCTTTCAAATGACGATTTACGAAATGAATCGGATAAGCTAAAATCAATTATTCAAGAGCGGATTCAACCGGAAGAGGATGAAATTAAAAGTCTGAAGGAAAAGGTTGAGGAAGTTGACATTCAGGAAAGCGAGAAGATTTATGAACAAATTGATAAGCTGGAAGAACAAATTGATGAAAAAATAGAAGAAGTTCTGAATGAAATATTACCAACCGCTTTTGCTATTGTAAAAGATACTGCGCGCCGTTTTACTGAGAATGAACAAATTGAGGTCGTTGCAAATGATTTCGATCGCAATTTGGCTGCACAACGAAACAGCATAAATATTAAAGGTGACAAAGCCATTTGGAACAATAAATGGATAGCTGGTGGTAGTGAAATTACCTGGAACATGGTTCATTACGATGTTCAGCTAATTGGCGGTGTTGTTCTTCATAAAGGGAATATAGCTGAGATGGCAACAGGGGAAGGTAAAACACTTGTGGCAACTTTGCCTGTTTTTCTGAATGCTCTGGCCCGTAGGGGGGTGCATATCGTTACGGTGAACGATTACCTTTCCAAGCGTGATGCCGAGTGGATGGGACCAATCTATGAGTTTCACGGTTTAACAGTTGATTGTATTGATAAGCACCAGCCAAACTCAGAAAATCGGAGGAAAGCTTACGGTGCAGATATTACTTTTGGAACCAACAATGAATTTGGTTTTGATTACCTCCGTGATAATATGTCTATTAACCCGGAAGACCTGGTACAACGTAAGCATAATTATGCAATTGTGGATGAGGTCGACTCTGTATTAATTGATGATGCCCGTACTCCACTTATTATTTCAGGCCCCGTACCCAAGGGTGAAAATCAACAGTTTGAGGAACTGAAAGGTTACGTGGAAAAATTGTACAGTGCCCAGCGTGATTTGATCAACCGTATTTTTATTGATGCCAAACGTTTGTTGAACAAAGAAAATGCTACGAGTGACGAAAAGAAAGAAGGTGCATTATTACTTTTGCGGGCATACAAAGGCTTGCCAAAGAATAAATCACTGATAAAGTTTCTAAGTGAAGAAGGCCGTAAAGCAGTGATGCAGAAGACGGAGAATTTTTATATGCAGGAGAATAATAAAAACATGCATATAGTAACTGATCCGTTGTATTTTATTATAGATGAAAAGCAAAACACGGTTGAGTTAACCGATAAAGGAATTGATTTGATCTCAGGAGGGATAGATGATTCTGAATTTTTTATTCTACCCGACATGGGAGCTAAAATGGCAGAATTAGAACATTCCAGCCTTCCTCATGATGAGCTTACAGAAAAGAAAGATAAATTGCTTCAGGATTATTCGGTGAAATCTGAACGTGTACATACCGTAAACCAGTTGCTAAAGGCATACACCATGTTTGAAAAGGACGTGGAATATGTGGTAATCGATAATAAAGTAAAAATTGTTGATGAACAAACCGGACGTATAATGGAAGGACGGAGATATTCCGACGGATTGCATCAGGCAATTGAAGCAAAAGAGCGTGTAAAAGTTGAAGCGGCTACACAAACCTTTGCTACCATCACTCTTCAGAATTATTTCAGAATGTACCATAAACTGGCAGGTATGACCGGTACTGCAGAAACGGAAGCCGGGGAATTCTGGGATATTTATGAACTGGAAGTTGTGGTAATTCCTACAAACCGGTCGATAGTAAGAAAAGATAAAGAAGATTTGGTTTTTAAAACCAAACGGGAAAAATACAATGCTGTAATTGATGAAATTGTACGGCTGAATAAAGAAGGACGTCCTTCACTCGTTGGAACAACATCGGTTGAAATATCCGAATTATTAAGCCGGATGTTGAAGATAAAAGGAGTTAAGCATAATGTATTGAATGCTAAATTACATGCCCGTGAAGCTGATATTGTTGCCGAAGCCGGTAGGAGTGGAGTTGTTACAATTGCTACCAACATGGCAGGTCGTGGAACCGATATTAAGTTATCTGATGAAGTAAAAAAAGCAGGTGGTTTGGCCATTATTGGTACCGAGCGACATGATTCCAGACGAGTGGACAGGCAGTTGCGAGGTCGTGCCGGACGACAAGGAGATCCGGGGTCTTCGCAGTTTTATGTTTCGCTGGAAGACGACTTGATGCGTTTGTTTGGTTCAGACCGGATTTCCGGGGTTATGGACCGCCTCGGACTGAAAGAAGGAGAGGTGATTCAGCATTCTATGATTTCAAAATCGATTGAAAGAGCACAACGAAAAGTTGAGGAAAACAATTTTGGAATCAGAAAGCGTTTGCTGGAGTATGACGACGTAATGAACTCGCAACGTGAAGTAATATATAAAAAACGTAAGCATGCATTGTTTGGTGAACGTCTGGAGGTAGATGTGCTAAATATGATGTACGACTCTGTGGAAGAGTTGGTGAATGAGTATTACGGTACGGAAATGTTTGAAGATTTTAACATGGAGCTTTTGCGTTTATTATCGCTTGAATCTCCGGTTACAGAAGAAGAATTCCGTAAATTAAATACTACTGAAATAACCGACAGGATATTTGAAAAAATGATCGACAATTACAATCGTAAAGTTGAATCTATTTCAAAACAGGCTTTTCCGGTTATTAAAAATGTATATGAAACTAAAGCTGATGTATACAAAAATATTGTCGTACCTATTTCAGACGGTAAACGTACATTCCAGATAATCTGTAACCTCGAAAAGGCTTATCAGAATAAAGGAAAGGAACTGGTAAAATCATATCAAAAGCAGATTGTTCTGCATACAATTGATGAAGCATGGAAAGAACAATTACGTGAAATGGACGACTTGAAACAGTCAGTTCAAAATGCTACTTATGAGCAAAAAGATCCATTACTTATTTACAAATTTGAATCATTCAATCTATTTAAGATAATGGTAGCGAAAGTAAATAAGGATGTGGTTTCTACATTAATGAAAGGGCATATTCCTATTCAAAGTTCTGATCAGGTGCGGGAAGCTGAAACAAGAAAACGGACTGACATGAGTCGGTATAAAACCCAAAAATCAGATTTGCCGGGTGTTGATAATCCGATGGAAGGAGCAAATACTCAAACCCAGGAGCAAGCTAAACCACAACCTGTTAAAGTGGAGAAAAAGGTAGGTAGAAATGATCCCTGCCCTTGTGGAAGCGGCAAAAAATACAAACAATGTCACGGAAGGGAAATGGTTTAATCTGCTAATAAAAAATTATTGAAATGATTAACTTACTAAGTTATATTCACTGGAATGTAAGTCCGGAAATTTTTCACTTAGGACCTTTATCTATTCGTTGGTATGGGTTACTTTTTGCCGGCGGCTTCTTATTGGGCTATTACATTGGCGAACGGATATTTCGTTCAGAGAACGTAAATCCCAAGTGGATTGACAGCTTGTTTTTTTATTTAATTATAGCCACTGTAGTTGGCGCACGTTTGGGACATGTCTTTTTTTATGGCTGGGAATATTACTCACAACATCCCGGAGAGATTATAAAAGTCTGGCATGGAGGTTTGGCCAGTCACGGTGGTGTAATCGGAATTTTGGTTGCCATCTATATTTATTCAAAAGTAGTTACCAAACGTTCAATGTTATGGACACTTGACCGTATTGCTGTTCCGGTAGCGCTTACTGCTGCATTTATTCGAACCGGAAACTTAATGAATTCAGAAATCTATGGTATTCAAACCAGTTTGCCATGGGGATTTATTTTTGAGAGAAATGATGAAATAGTACCCAAGCATCCAACACAAATTTATGAGGCGCTATCCTATTTAATTGCCTTTGGTGTTCTATCGTTTATGTATTGGAAAACCAATGCTAAAAACAAACAGGGAATGTTGTTGGGAACTTTCTTTATCTTCATTTTTACAGCACGGTTTCTAATTGAATTTATAAAAGAAGACCAGGAAGCTTTTGAGGCCGGAATGGCTCTTAATATGGGGCAAATACTAAGCATTCCGCTGATATTACTTGGAGTTTTCCTTGTAATACGAGCTATAAAACTGCCTGAAAAGATATATAAAAACGGAAAATAGATGAATTGATATCCACTTACAAAATGCGGATATTCGTTTTGAAATAGAGAATGGTTATTTTATTAATAGGGAATCCGGTGAAAAACCGGAGCTGTACCCGCAGCTGTAATCTCATTAAATTACAGGTATTTATCCACTGTTTGTACTCAGCCAAACGGGAAGGGAACCAGTAACAGAGAAAGCCAGAAGACCTGCCATTTTCAAATAATGCTTTCGGGAATAAAAGCGATGGTTTTAAATACCTGAAGTTTTATTTCCCCATGTTTTATAATAAAGAAGGGGAATGAGAAAATTAAAATTATTGTATCTGCTGGTAGGATTACCAGTTATGTGCAGTGCCCAAAACATTGCAAGTAGCTTAATTAAATATTTCCCGGCTCCGGGACAGCATATAAATATTGAGTCGACAGGAACTCCGCAGGCTGCACAACAAATGCCTGCAAGTGAGAGTAAACTTGTTTCACTAGGCGGCTTTGGCGGCTATATTGTTCTTAAGTTTGATGAAGCTTGTATTAACGATCCTGAAAATCCTTATGGTATTGATTTCACTGTTTTTGGAAATGCCTTCTCCGGCTCTTCTGAAGCGGGCGTAATCTGGGTAATGCAAGATGAAAATAACAATGGCCTACCTGATGATACATGGTATGAAATTGCGGGAAGTCATCACTATTTTTCAGAAACACAACATGACTATCAGCTTACCTATTATAAAACCAGTACACGGGATATAAACTGGAAAGATAATTCTGGCAGTTCAGGTACATTGGAAGCCAATAGTTATAATCTACAGGAGTATTACCCGGTAACCAAATATTTTCCTGATTACCCAAAGGATTCAGTAACATTTAATGGAACATTGTTGCCCATTGCTTTGGATGATTCAGATCCGATGAATATCGTTTTGAGTCCGCTTGATTTTGGTTATGCTGATAACCATCCTAAAAAACAAGGAGTTGCACTTACAATTCCTGATAATCCATATACAGAAGAAATTGAGGGAGCTGGTGGCGACCCGATTGATATTTCATGGGCTGTCGACAAATCTGGTAACTATGTGAAATTGAGTTCTATTCATTTCGTTAAAATTGTTACAGGTTATTTTGCTAACCTGGGACGATTAGGCGAAACTTCAACTGACGTTTCCTATGTTGTGGATGTTGCGTCCAATTCTACACTTACAGGAAAAGAAAATTTACTGGTGCTTAAAAATTATGATGATAAATTGCTGGTGGGAGATTCTCTTCAACTGGAAGCCCGTTATTTTTCTAAAGGGCGTTTAACGAGCGCCGATATTAATTTTGAAAGTTCAGATTCTCAAAAGGCAGAAGTAAATGAATCAGGAGAAATAAAAGCGAAAGAGGCCGGGCAGGTAAAAGTTGTGGTTTCTACTTTAGGCGAAACCAAACAGGCTGAAATACAAATAATACAGCCTGGATCTATTGAGTTATTATCCGATTTTTCATCCGTTTATGTGGGAGACACAGTTGCTCTCGCTGCTTTGGTTTATGATAATCTGGACGAATTGCTCTCTGTTGATATTTCGTTTGAAAATCTCACTTCATCGGTAGGAAAAGTCATTTCTCAAAATGGAAGTTGGTATTTTGTAGCTGAAAATTCAGGTGAAGCAACCGTTCGTTGTTCTGTTCCTGGTTTTGATATTGAGAAATCAGTTTCATTTCATGTGTTTTCTGAAGATGATAAAATGCAGGTTCATTTTACTTTAAAAACTGAAGAGGAAAATTGGTTACCTTTTCAGTTAATAGAGGTTGGGAAAACAGATTTGAATTCTTTTGTAGATGAACGTAATGGCGATTACTCAGGTGCGGATAAAATTTTGTTAAGTCATGCTTTATTGGCCGGATTGCAAAAAGCAGAAACAAATATGGTGTTTAAGGATGATGATAGCGCAAATGGAAAATTGTATTTGTATGAGGTTGAAAAAGATGGGCTATATAAACATGGCTGGGGAGGATTAACGGAACAACCTTATATAAGCACATGGATTGCCCGTTTAAACAGTCAGCAATACCTAAATGATTTTGATAATGTTGAGATAAATAATGGCGATACCATCGCTTTATATTATGTTTCTGATGTTTCTGCTCTTTGGTTTTTTACACAGTTAACGGCTAATAAAGATTCAGTAGAAAAAGGCGATGACGTTGAAATTTTATATCAACAAACAGAATGTGAAATACAGAATGGAACTGTTGTGGAAAATGGTTTTTCGCCCATTGTAAATGAAGAAATAACGCCAGGAGGAAGCTATTTTACGAATACGGAAGGTAAGGTTAATCTGGTTGTTGAAAGTGTGCCTCTGGTTGTCTCTGCAGGAAATGATGCTGTTTTACTGTCAGGTGAAGTGGCAACGGAAAGTCCGCTGTTAAGAGTGGCGGAATATTCGATATATCCCAATCCTGTTTCTAATCAATGCATTATAGAAGGTACTTATTTGCAGGGGGCAACAGTTTATATTTTTGATTCCACCGGGCAGTTGCGTAAACAATTTGCTGCTGAATCAAATCAACAAGCTTTCGATGTAAGCGAATGGACTGCAGGAATATATTTTGTAAAAATAGCTGACGCCAGAGGAATTTTTACCGGGAAAATAGTAAAAAGATAATGTTGAAAGTATTTTTAACAGGCATATTATCTATTTGCTGTATTTCGTTTATTCAGGCTCAGGATGTAACCGACACGGTTAAAATATCAGAAATAAAGGTGCTGGCTAAAAGGAGAGTAGAAGAGGCCGGGCTAAAAATTACGCGGCCCGACTCGCTGGCCAGAGCCACAACCTTAACCACCAGTCTTGCTGATCTGATTTCTGAATATACACCTGTATTTATTAAAACATACGGACGAGGTTCTGCAGCAACAGCCAGTTTTAGAGGCACTGCTGCCACTCATACACAAGTATTGTGGAATGGAATGACCCTTAATTCACCGATGCGGGGTTCCGCAGATCTATCTTTGTTACCTGTGTTTTTTGTAGATGATGTTTTTCTTTTACATGGTGGAAGTTCTATGACCGAAGGAAGTGGCGCATTAGGGGGAAGCATTAATCTTCGCAATCAGCCAGACTGGAATTCAGGGATGAATATTTCCGGTTTGTTTGAAACAAGTTCTTTTCAAACCAGAAAAACATTTTTAAAAGGTACATTTGGTGAAGACCGTTTCAAATCAAGTACCCGTTTATTTTACGAATCTTCGGAAAATAATTTTCCATTTTATAATTATGGTGTTTTGCCGCACCGGGAAGATACATTGAAGAGTGCTGATTATAATAAAGGGGGGATTTTGCAGGAGTTTTACTATCGGCCTTATGATGATAAAATAATGTCGTTGCGTTTTTGGTGGCAAAAAAGCGATAGGAATTTGCCGCAGTTAATGTCTTATGAAGGAAGTGAGCGAGAAGAATACCAAAAGGATGATCAAATGCGTATTCAATACGACTGGAAAAAATATTCAGATAAATTAAATTATCACTTTTTTACAGGAGTTAACTCAACCCGTTTGCGTTATTACCGTGCAACACCGGAATTCAATTTTGTAAACGGAAATTCGGATAGTAAAGAAACCAGTTTCTCGAACCACCTGCGTATTTTTAGAAAGTTTGATGAAAAGACTTTTGCCACGGTAAGCCTTGATGCCAATTATTACAGTGTAAGTACCACGGATAAAGCAACAGGTACAGGTTATGATAAGAACCGCTTCGAAACCAGCTTAATGTTTAATTTGCATTTAAAGCCATCGGAACGGTTTGCCGGTTTTGTTCTGGTGCGTTCAGAGAATTATGATTCACAGGTGGTGCCATTGATTCCCAGCGCTGGAATTGAGTGGCAATTCTCCGAAAAATGGCCACTCCTGATGCGTATAAATGCTGCCCGGAATTATCATAAACCAACCTTGAACGATCTGTATTGGCAGCCTGGAGGAAATCCTGATTTACTTGCAGAAGATGGATACACCGGAGATATTTCATTTTCCGGGGAATTTAGGCCTGGCAGTGTTTTGTTAAAAAGTGAAGCAACTGTTTTTGTATCAAAAATAGATAACTGGATTATTTGGCAACCTTCGTTAAGTGGAGCATATTACTGGGAGGCAGCCAATGTGAGAGATGTACTTTCCCGAGGGCTTGAGTATCGCATTTCGGGCGAAACTACCTGGCGGAAAATTCACTTTAATGCAGGTGGAAACTATTCTTATACTCATACAACAAATCAGAATGCTGTTAGCTCGGTTGACCAGTCACGCGGGAAGCAGTTGATTTATATTCCCAAGCATAAAGGAAGTTTTCATGGATCTGCCAGTTGGCGCCGTTTTTCAATTAAATACGATTTGGAATATATCGGTAGGCGTTATACCAAATCGAGCAATAATGAATCTGATTTTGAACGGGTTTTAACTCCCTACTGGCTTAGTAAAGTATCCGTGGATAAGCACTTTGATTTTGATGTCTTTCAGGTACAACTAAAATGTACAGTAGAAAATCTTTTCAATGAAGATTACCAAAGTATTTTGTGGCGCCCCATGCCTGGCCGGTTTTATACATTTTCCATAGGTTTAAATTATAAGAAATGAATCAAAAAATAACATACATATTCTTACTTCTGGTACTTGCTTGTTCCTGTTCTGAAGAGCCGGTTGAGACTGTCTTTTTTAATTTAGATACGGAAGAAGGAGTATTTGTTTCTTGTGAAGGGAACTTCATGTATGGAAATGCTTCTCTTTCTTATTACAACCCGGAAAACCAAACGGTACAGAACCAGTTGTTTTATGCAAGAAATAATGCTCCTCTTGGAGATGTGGCCCAATCGTTAACCTTATTTGAAAATACGTTGTTTGTAGTGGTTAATAATTCGGGGAAAGTTTATGCACTTAATTCGAAGACAGCTGAATTTGAAGGCGTCATTTCCGGAATAACTTCACCTCGTTATGTTTATATAATATCCGATAGTAAAGCTTATGTTACCGATCTTTATGCACATCACATAACTATTTTTAATCCGCGTACTCTGGAGAAAACCGGGCAGGTAGATTTGCCGGAAAACCGGACTTCAGAACAAATGGTTCAGGTTGGTAAATATATTTACACAACAAGCTGGTCGTATGATGAGTATTTAATGAAAATCAATACTGAAACGGATGAAATGGAAGATGAATTGAAAGTTCCTTATCAACCCAAAGATATGGTGGTAGATAAAAATCAAAAGATATGGATTCTTTCTCGTGAGCAGGCTGAAAGTGGTGCCGATGATGTTCTGCAGCCGGCTCTAACCCGCGTGAACCCGGAAACATTTACCATTGAACAAATTCTTCGTTTTAAGGAAAGTGACCAGCCAGCTGCGCTTGACATAAACGCAACGCAGGATACTTTGTATTTTGTAAACAATGACGTTTATAAAATGGGAATAGGGGAGCGTAAACTGCCAGATTCTCCTTTCATAAATGTGGAAAACAAGCTATTTTACAGTATGGGTATTAGCCTGGGAAGCAATGAAATATATGTTGCAGATGCAATCGATTATACTCAAAATGCAATCGTTTATCGTTATTCGCAGCAGGGAACATTAATAGATTCCTTTCTTGTTGAAATTAATCCTTCTGATTTCCTTTTCAGATAAAAAAATAAGCGTATTTTTAGCGCAAGATGGTTCTTCTTAGTAAGAATAATAGGGAATCCGGTGAAAAACCGGAGCTGTACCCGCAGCTGTAATCCTTTCATGTTGTTGCAACTTTCGCCACTGTCCTTATAATATTTGGGCGGGAAGGCCGCAATCAATAGGGGAAAGCCAGAAGACCTGCCATGTAAAACAATATTGAAAGCTTTCGGGATTAAAAGCTTGAGGTGTACAACCTTTTATTTTCCCATTGGTTTTGGTATTGTAAGATGATTGTTTAACCACAAAAATTTTACGATGGAAAAAATTTACTTATCACTGGTGTTTTGGGCTGCCGTTTTTTATGTAAATGCTCAACAAGTTGCAACATTTGAAGATGTGGAGCTTGGCTCCGATTCTTATTGGAATGGAGCTGATGGTTCGGGAGGAATTAACAGTGGCGATTTTTATTTCTATAATGATTATAATACCGAATGGAGTTCCTGGTCTGGCTTTGCTGTTTCCAATATGAAAGATATTGCCAATGGAGGTTATGAAAAACAGTACAGTGCAATTGCGGGGGCTGGCGCAAATGAATCTAAGAATTATGCAGTTGCTTATTTTTACGGAAAAACAGGTATTTCATTTGAAAATCCACTTCAACTTTCCGGATTTTATATAACCAATTCAACCTATGCCTATCTTTCAATGAAAGATGGCGACGCTGTTTCTAAAAAGTTTGGAGGCAATGATGGAACTGATGCTGACTATTTTAAACTTCTTATTTCAGGAACAGATATTTATGGTGAAGCTACTGGCACAGTCGAATTTTACCTGGCAGATTTCAGGTCTGATAACTCAGAAGAAGACTACATTGTAAACTCCTGGAAATGGGTTGATTTAAGCCCTCTTGGGGTAGTTGATTCCTTGTACTTTTGGTTTGAATCTTCTGATGTTGGTGACTATGGGATTAATACCCCAACTTATTTATGTCTGGACGACTTTAATGGGACATCACCGGAAAATGCAGATATTCTGACTGAAGCAGATTTTGAAGATGTAGGACTGCCCGCAGATAGTTATTACAATGGTTCTGATGGTGCAGGAAGTTTTACCAGTGGTGGCTTTGTTTTTAATAATACGTACGATGGATACTGGAGTGGTGGTTTTGCCGCATCAACAACTACTGATACGCAAACGGAAGGATATACAAATATGTATAGTGCTATTACTGGAACTGGTACATGGGCAAGTTCTGCTTATGCAGTTTCTTATGGTTCTTCAGAAATTGATTTTGAAAAAACAACTGTTTCCGGTTTCTATATTACAAATTCAACGTATGCATACTATTCAATGTTAAATGGAGATAGTTTTGCTAAGAAATTTGGTGGAGAAGACGGAACCGATGAAGATTGGTTTAAATTAACGGTTTATGGTGTTGATGAAGCAGATGATACTACCGGAACTGTTGAATATTATTTAGCAGATTTTCGTTCGGAAAACAGTAATGAAGATTATATAGTAAAAGATTGGAAATGGCTTGATTTAACTTCTCTGGGCGAAATAACAAAACTTCGTTTTAGCCTTTCCTCTTCCGATGTAGGAGATTATGGAATGAATACACCAGCGTATTTTTGTATGGATCAGTTGAATCATCAGGATATTGCTCCTCAAATTAAGTATCCGATTGCTACTGTTAATGAAGAGACATATCCGGATAATGATTACACGGTTTCTCTGGATTCTGTTTTTACAGATGAGGATAATGATGATGCGGAAATTGTTATCAGTCTGGTAAATATTGATAATGCAAATCTTGTTATGGGGAGCATAGACGCAGAAAGTTCTGAACTTGCTTTGCAGATTGCAGATAATGCTACAGGTACAGCGAAAATTACCTTATCTGCTACGTCAAATGGAAAAACCATTTATCATTCGTTTAACATGATTATTTCTGTACCAGTATCCTCTCCGCTAATTGCAAATGAGAATGAGTTTAAAGTTTATCCGAACCCTGTTCAATCTGAATTCTATGTTGATTTACCGCAAAATACAGAGCAGATAATGATGTTCAGTACCGCTGGAAATATCATTTATAATAAGATGCTGGCAGGAGAAACCACATTAAGAATTTCCGATTTACAAAATTCTTCAGCAGGTGTTTATTTTTTGAAAATAAAAACCGGTGATTCCTTTCTTACAAAGAAAATTGTGAAATGGTAGGAACAGAGTAAGTTAATGGGACTCAATGAAAACAATTAAGAATATTTTTTTGTTAATTGAATCATAAAAGACGAAATGGTGTTTTGTTCTATCCATTAAAAACTGTTTATTTGTAAAAAGTTATCAAATTTTAAAACTATGTTGGAATTAGGAAAATATTCGATGGTTACGTTAACGTACGATTTACGAATCGATGACGAAAACGGAGAGATGGTTGAACAGGCAACTGAATCTCAACCATTACAATTTTTATATGGAGCTGGTGTAATGTTACCAAAATTTGAGTCTCAGTTGGCAGGATTAAATGAGGGAGAGCCTTTTACCGTTAAGCTAAAAAATCATGAGGCTTATGGTGAAGTGAATGATGAAGCCATTGTTGAATTACCTAAACATGTTTTTCTTGTTGATGGAAAATTCGATGATGAATTGATTCAGGTTGGAAATACAGTTCCAATGATGAGTAGTAATGGTCAACGTTTAAACGGGCTTGTGCTGGAAGTAGGAGATGAAATTATAAAAATGGACTTTAACCACCCACTGGCTGGCGAAGATTTGTATTTTGCCGGAAAGCTAATTGAGGTTCGTGAAGCTACAGAAGAAGAATTACAACAAGTTCTTTCTGGTGGCGGCGGTTGTGGCTGTGGTAGTGGTAGCAGTTGTGGCTGCGAGTCTGGTGATTCTGGTGATTCATGTGGCTCAGAACACTCACATGGCGGTTGCGGTTGTGGCTGCTAGTATGATAGATATTTTGATTATTAGTTCAATTTATTTACATTAAACCTCGTTTTCTGTTTGAACCAGAAAACGAGGTTTTTGTTTGAATATATTGTAACAGTATTTATTTGTATCTTAGTATTTGTGATGGTTATAAGAAAAAGCATCTTAGACAATAATTAGAAAAGAGTACAGGTAAAAACTGTGAACACAAGTTTTAAATTAACTTTAAGTGAATACATTTGGAAAAATATTTAGATTAACTTCTTTCGGTGAATCGCATGGAAGAGGAATTGGTGGTATAATTGATGGTTGCCCTGCCGGGGTGGAGCTGGATATTGAACTTATTCAACAAGATTTGGCCAGAAGAAAACCCGGGCAATCAAAGATAACAACACAGCGTAAGGAATCCGATCAGGTTGAATTCCTCTCGGGAGTCTTTGAAGGAAAGACTCAAGGTGTTCCTATTGCGTTCGCCATATGGAATAAAGATCAGCATTCGAATGATTACAATGATTTAAAGGATGTATATCGGCCATCTCATGCCGATTATACGTATATGAAAAAATATGGCACCCGCGATCATCGGGGAGGAGGACGGTCTTCTGCAAGAGAAACCATTGCGCGGGTTGTAGCAGGTGCAGTAGCTAAACAAATTCTTTCAAATGCCGGAGTAAATGTTCAGGCTTTTGTTTCACGCGTTGGCGAAGTTGAGTTAGATAAACCATATACGGAACTGGATTTGTCAAAAACAGAAGACACAATAGTTCGTTGCCCGGATGCGGAAACAGCAGAAAAAATGATTAAGAGAATTGAAGCTGCTTCTAAAGATCGCGATACGGTTGGTGGTGTAATTACCGGAGTTGCCAAAGGTGTTCCTGCCGGATGGGGAGAACCAGTTTTTAATAAATTACATGCTGATTTGGGCTTTGCCATGTTGGGAATAAATGCGGTAAAAGGTTTTGAGTATGGTTCCGGATTTGAAGGTACCAAACTGAGTGGTTCACAACACAATGATGTATTTGTAAAAACACCTGATGGCATAAGGACAAAAACGAACAATTCAGGCGGTATACAAGGTGGTATATCAAACGGAGAAGATATTTATTTTAAAGTTGCTTTCAAGCCAATTGCTACCTTATTAAAGGAACAACATACAGTAGATAAAAACAATAATGAAATAACCATTAATCCAAAAGGAAGGCATGACCCATGTGTTTTGCCCCGGGCAGTTCCAATTGTAGAAGCAATGGCTGCTTTGGTGCTGGTTGATCATTATTTATTAAGTAAATTAAACTCATTATAATATGCCTAGAAGAAAACGCAACAGAAGAATCCAGGTACCCCCCGTCATTAAAGGGATGTCGGTTTTTGGCGTACGTGGAAGAAAATCGAACGAGGTTTATTTGCTTTTGGAAGAGTACGAAGCAATAAGATTGCTCGATTACCAAAGCCTTACACAGGAAGAGGCGGCTGTGCACATGGATGTTTCCAGGCCTACACTAACACGCATTTATGAGGAGGCCCGAAAAAAAGTTGCTACTGCTTTTGTGGAAGGTCGTGATATTATTTTTCGTGGAGGAGATATTTATTTTGACAAAAACTGGTTTAAATGTAATTCGTGCCAGGCCAGTTTTAATCACTATGATGAAGCAGAGCCGGCCTGTCCCGTATGTAGCTCAGAAGATGTAATATCTTTAAACGAATTTTATGCGTCCTAAAGAATATCTGAATCTCATATAAAACCACCGGGAGAATACCCGGTGGCACCCAATTAAGTTGTGATAAAACCAGAATCTTGGTACCATCATTTTTATACAGGTTCTGAATTAATTTCTTTAATGATTTTTAATTGATTTGGAGGTCAATTATATTTACTTGCTGAAATAAAACATGCCAACAAATTTTGTCTTTTTACATTTAAATGGACGAAATATAACTGATAACTATTTCTTTTCTTTATCGGCAGGAATAAATAGCAGAGAAACAGAATTAACACAGTGTCGTGTATTTTTCGAAGTAAAACCTTCTCCGTAGAAAACGTGTCCTAAGTGTGCTCCACAACTGGAACATGTAATTTCTGTTCTTATCCCGTCGGCATCTTTTGTTTTGGTCACAGCCCCAGGAATTTCATCATCAAAGCTGGGCCACCCGCAATGAGAATCAAATTTGTCAGAAGATATATATAAAGGCGTTCCACAGCGTTTACATACATAAGTTCCTTTATCTTTTGTTTGGTAATATTCTCCTGTAAACGGGCGTTCTGTTCCTTTATGTATAATAACATATTCTTCAAAATCGCTTAATTTTCTATACTGAGGAATATCATCAGCTTTTTCCGGAATATTTTCTTTGTCGTTATTTTGTGCCATTACTTTTCCATTTATATTTATTACTGATGCAATTAAAAATATGAGTGTCACCATTTTCATATATTAATGACAATTTGATCTTGGTTTTGGTTTATATAAAGGTTTAGATTTATGCTATATGGTAATTTTGCATGTTTGTTAAATTTCATTAGGACTATTCATTTTGAATTTGTTGCAATTTTAAACTTACATACTTTTAAGCAACATAGTGATTTAATTTTCCAAGAATGTAACTGAGAAGAGATGTCACTTATAACAATAATCATTGAGAAAACAATGACTCAAAAAATATTTAGTAAAGTATAAATTTTAATTTTGTAGGAGATAGTTACTCTTGGGCTAGTATGGTTAAGCAAGATAAATTGGCGAAATATCAAAGCATTTGGCAAAAATATATTGAGGGAGACGTCAACGCGTTATCTTTTATATACTTAGATTTATTTGATGTACTTCTCAATTTTGGAATGAAATATTCTACAGATCGTCATCTTGTGGAGGATTGTATCCAAAATTTGTTTATAAGCTTATTGAAAAACAGGAAAAAGCAAATTCCTGTCCAGAACATAAAATTCTATTTAATAAAGGGATTGAAAAACATAATAGCTCTCGAGCAGAGGAAAAATAAGAAAATTGTTCCGGTAGAGAATACGGATGAAACAGATTTTAGAATTAATTATTCAATTGAGAGTACAATTATCATTCAGGAAAAAGGTGAATTACAGGCAAAATTCTTAAAAATGGTTGCAGAGAGCCTGTCTAATCGACAGAAAGAAGCTCTTTATTTGAAATATGTTTGCAGCTTTGATTATGTTCAAATTTCCGAATTAATGCAAATTAATGTTGAATCGGTTCGTACAATTGTATACAGAACATTAAAAACAATAAATAAAACTTTTGGAACCGAGAAGAATTCAAATATAATTTTCTTTATAATCTGTCAGACAATGAGAGTATTATGATTTATTTTTGAAAATACTCAATTTTTTTTGTCTATAAATTATGTTTTTCTGCAACGTAGTAATGTATAGATAAAATTATGATGACAGATTTTTCAAAATATTCTTTGAGTGACTTTTTAAATAATTCAGACTTTTGCGAGTGGGTAAAAGGGGATCGGCCAGTGTTAGATGAAACTTATAACCGACTTCTCTCTGAATTTCCGGAGCAAGAGCCTATTTTTAGCCAGGCACGTCAGTTATTAGTATATTTAGAAGGAGAAAGAGCTGTAACACCAAACGAAATTAAAACCCAAAACTGGAATAACGTTTATAATATATATCGTACTAAAAAAATAAAAAGCCGGAAAATGCTTTTTATTCGTTATGCTGCTATACTTGTATTGGGTGTATTCGTTTCTTCTTTAGCTTTTTATGTAATTGAGCGTAGATTGAACAATGAATATCTTTCTTCTCTAAATATTAAGGATTATTCAGAAACAACGCTCATTTCCGGGGAGAATAAGATGAATATTTTGGGTTATCAATCGATGCTTGAGTATAGTAAGAATGGGACTCAATTAAAAATTAATAATGAATTCTTGCCTCAAAGAGAAGCTGATAAAACAGAAATGAACCAGCTAATTGTACCTTATGGACACCAGTCTAAAATTATTTTATCCGACAAAACCATTGTGTGGTTAAATGCCGGTTCACGTCTTATATATCCCTCAAAATTCAATCATAATAAAAGATATGTTCAGATTCAGGGGGAAGCTTACTTTGATGTTGCCAAAGATAAGTCCAGACCATTTATTGTAGAAACTAATAAGGCTAAAATTAAAGTTCTTGGAACAAGTTTCAATATACGGTCGTTTCCAAATGAGCAAATAGAAGAAACAACTTTAGTAGAAGGAACAATTCGCATGGATTTGAAAAATATTTTTGGGAGTGATATCATTCTGAAACCAGATGAACGCGTTTTAATAAAATCCAATAATTCATTTTATAAATCACATGTTGATATACAAAAAATGATTTCCTGGAGAGATGGCATTTTAAGTTTTAAAGAAGAACCTTTGTTTAATGTATTGGATGAATTGTCTGTATTTTACGGGGTGAAAATTAAAAGTACTGATGAAGTTATAGCTCAAAATAAGAAAATTACTGGAAAATTAGATTTGAAAAGAGGCCAACAACATGCACTCAAATCGTTGGAATTTATATTGCATGGAGAGTTTATAAAAAAGGATAATATAATAATTTTAAAATTGAACATATGAAATAAAATAATAAAGCTGGTTAAAAGTGCCAACCATAACCAGCTTTATACATTCTAACTCGCCTTAAATAAGGCTAATTAATAACTTAACATTACAAATGTATGAAAAAAATTTGCAAGAACTGCGTCTCCCGGAGAAGGAGAGCGAGGCGTTTATTGTTAATCATGAAATTAACTTTCTTTTACTTTTTTGTCTTTACTTTGTCTTCCACAGCAGGGGTATATTCACAAAGTACCAAATTGGATATATCCATGTCCGGAGTAACCATCGAACAAGTATTGCAAAAAATAGAGAATAGCAGTCAATTTATTTTTATTTATGAAAGTGATATAATAGATAAATCTATAAGAAAGTCTATTTCTTTAAAAGAAAAGACGATAGATGTTATTTTGTCACAATTATTCGAGGGTACAGACGTAAAATATAAGATTGATGATTATCAAATCTTATTATATCGCGAACCCAATAATAACCAACCCTCCGTGTCTGCGTCTTTAGATAATTTTCAGCGAAATGAATTGAAGATTTCAGGTAAAGTTACAGAGGTGTCTGGCTTGCCGCTTCCAGGAGTAGCCGTAGTGGTAAAAGGAACTACTCTCGGTACAGTTACTGATCTGGACGGGAACTACACACTGGCTGTTCCCGACGGAGAAAATCAATATCTGGTTTTTTCATTCATTGGAATGAGAAAACAGGAGATAGAGCTGAGTGGCAATACTACAATTGATGTAGTTATGGAACCAGTAGCCGTAGATATGGATGAAGTTGTTATTGTTGGTTATACTACACAGCGGAAAGCGACTATCACCGGCTCTGTTGCAACTATAACAACTACCGATTTGAAACAAAGTCCTACTGCCAACCTTACAAATGCTTTGGCCGGACGTATGCCTGGGTTGATGGTAAACCAGTTTAGTGGTGGTGAACCAGGAGTCGATCAAAGTGATATTTATGTGCGGGGATTTGGTACTTATGGTGATAAATCTCCTATTGTAATTGTTGACGGAGTAGAACGCAGTATGAGTTACCTGGCTCCTGAAGAAATAGAGACTTTTACTATTTTGAAAGATGCTTCGGCTACAGCACCTTATGGTGTAAGGGGAGCGAATGGTGTTATTATTGTAACAACAAAAAGAGGAACGGAGCAAGAAGCTACTGTCAACTTCAAAGCTTCTTACGGAACAAATGAACCAGTTAAGTTCCCTAGTTATCTTGGTTCTTCCCAGTATGCAGAGTTATATAATGAGGCTATTCAAAATGATAACCCGGGGATTGATCCTTCTAACCTGAATTTATTTACTGAGGATGCAATTGAGAAATTTAGAAAAGCCAAAGGCGATAACTCTGATGGACTGGGCTATGACTGGAATTATTTTGATTATGCCTTTAAACCAGGGAAGCAAAGCGATTATAGTCTGTCAATCAGAGGAGGAAATGAGAAGGCTAGATATTATGTTATGGCCAATTATTTCCAGCAAGATGGGAATTATAAACATACAAATCTCGGACAGTATGATACACAGGCTATCTTTAAAAGATACAATTTCAGATCAAACATTGACATTGACATTACAAAAGATTTTTATGCCAGACTGGATCTCGGTGCACGAATAACAGACCGAAGTGCTCCGGGAACTAAGGCTGCAAGAGTGGTTGAGCTGGCCAATACCCAACCTCCATATTTGCCAATAACCGTAGAAGAGAATGACAATGAAGACAATAAGGTCTATATGGCTAACAATCCTTCCGGAATGTTGTATGGAGATCAGATTTATCGCTTTAATATTTTAGGGGAGCTAAGCAGAACCGGATTTCTGAATGAGAAAAATACTTATTTGAATGGTTCATTCTCTCTTGGCCATAAACTGGATTTTATTACCAAAGGACTTAAAGCAGAAGCCATTTTTTCGTATGATGCGTCAGACGGACGATGGATAAGAAGAACGGTGGGCACTTATAGTGAAGGATACAGGGAATACCCAGGATATGCAACTTTTGTGCCGGTGGATGGAAGTGATATTTATAGAACTCCCGGCCACTACGATGGGGCTTATAAAACCGGTAACAAGTACGATATTGACCAGACAATTGGCAATGATTTTAGTCGCAATAATACGGTCGGAAGAACGTATTTTCAGCTAAAAATGGAATATGCCCGAAAATTTGGACAGCATGATGTTAGTGCAATGCTTCTGGGTAACCGCTCGAAAAGAGATGTTAATAATGACGTAGCATATTGCTATCAGGGATTAACCGGACGTGCTACATATAATTACAGCGACCGGTATCTGTTTGAATTTAATGTTGGTTATAACGGATCTGAAAACTTTGCCCCGGGCAACCGTTACGGTTTGTTTCCTGCTGTTTCTGCCGGATGGGTTATTTCAAATGAAAATTTCATGGCTGGAACAGGATATTGGTTGGATCATTTAAAACTACGTGCGTCTTATGGTTTAGTAGGTAGCGATCATATTCCGAATGACGATCGTTTTGTATATCTCCAGTATTTTGGAGGAGGATCTGATTATCGCTTCGGAATCGATAATTTTGGCTCTGGTGCGGGCGGAGGCCTCTCGGAAGGTTCTCTCGCCAATCCGAATTTGAGCTGGGAAAAAGCTGAAAAAACGGACGTAGGAATTAATGCTGTATTATTAAATCAACGATTATCAATAACTGCTGATTATTTTTATGAACATCGTTATGATATTATAACAGATCTGGGGGGAGGAGACAAGCTTGGTTTCCCTGACATTGTGGGTAAAAATGCACCGTATGTAAATTCAGGGATTGTCAATAATCGTGGCTTTGATTTTGAAATCAGTTGGAGAGGGAAAATAGGACATAACTTTCAGTATTATGTAAGGCCTAATTTTACGTTTGCCAGGAATAAAATCATTTTCATGAATGAAATTGGTCGCGAAAATTCATGGAGAGCTCAAACAGGCAAAAGAATCGGTGAACATTTTGTTTATGTTTTCGACCATTTTGTGAAAGATGAGGCAGAGGCAGAAACATTAAACAATATGAACGAAGGAGCCGGTTTCCAAACCTGGGGACAATTAATTCCCGGAGATGTTGTTTACAAAGATTTGAACGGAGACGGAAAAATTGACGACTTGGGAGACAGAACATCGATGGGGAATCCTCGTGCGCCTGAAATTATGTTTGGAATACCTCTAGGTTTTAAATTTAAAGGATTTGACTTTAGTATGTTATTTCAAGGTGCTGCAAAAGCCTCTGTTCTCCTATCTGGTGCGGCTGTTTGGGATTTTCCTTTATTCTCGCAGGATAAATATGGAAAAGTTAAACCGATGCATTTGAAGCGATGGACACCCGAGACTGCTGAAACGGCATCCTATCCGGCTCTCCATTTTGGGGATCATAGTAACAATAAAAATTCCAATAGTAGCCTATTTTTATACGACGCCTCCTATTTACGACTTAAAACAATAGAAGTTGGATATAATATTCCACAAAACAAACTCAGATTTGTAGGTTTCAAAGCTGCCCGTATTTATGTTCAGGGGCTAAACCTTCTTACTTGGGATGGTTTGGATGATGTTGATATTGATCCGGAAACAAAAGAAGGCTCAGGAGATTGGTACCCGATACAAAGAGTAATAAATTTTGGTGTTGATATTACATTCTAAATAATTTAAATCTGTTGACTATGAAAATTAAAAATATATTATTAGCCATTTTTTTCAGCGCTACCTTACTGCAAGGATGCGAGGATGATTTTCTGGATAGGAAACCGGATGATCAGTTAGATGAAGAGCAGGTTTTTACCAGATATAATAAAACCAATCAATTAGTTACCGATTTATATGCAAATATTAAATCAGCTAACAGACCGCTGGTGTTCTTTAATCATTTTAGCAGTGCTCCGGTAACTGACGAATGTGAGGGCTCAACAGCCGAAGGAAGCTTAACCAATAAATTTAATAATGGAGACTGGAGCCCCATGGGATTCCCTGATAGAAGTAGTTGTGGTCAATATTGGTGGGATCTTTATGGCAAAATTCGAAAAGCCAATGTTATTCTCGAAGGTATTAGGAAATACAATACTCCTGATAATCCATTGCAAGAAGGGGATCTTTCAAAAAGAATTGGTGAAACCTATTTTATGAGGGCCTATCTCCATTATTTGACAGCCAGAATGTATGGAGAAGTTGTTTATTTAGAGCATACTGCTGATCCCCAAGGTTTAATGGAATTTACGAAAGAATCTTTTCATTCTATCGTTGAGAAAATTGTTCAGGATTGTGATTCCGCAATTGCCCGGGTACCTGGAAAATGGGGAGGAGCAGATTTTGGCCGAGTAGATAAAGGTGCTTGTTTAGGATTAAAAGCAATAGTTCGTTGGATGGCAGCAACTCCTATGTGGAATGGTGGAGAATTTCCTAATGATACAAGGATTTATTCGAGTGAGTATTCCTATGATCAGGCAAGGTGGGAAAAGGCCAAAACGGCTGCAAAAGCAGTAATTGATTTTAATGTTGACGGAGAACAGAGATACAGTTTATATCGCGATCACAGTGAAACTGAATTCGATGATGATGCGGGTAACAATAACAATAACTCAAAAGTTTACACTCGTCTTTGGGATCTTTATTATGATATGGATGCCTATAAGCAAGAAGCTGTTTTCTTTGTTACAAGAGACAAAAATATGTATTGGCAGGGCGATATCTATCCGCCCAGTAGTGGGGGGAGCTCCAGGCAGATGCCAGTACAGGAACAGGTTGATGAATATGAGTACATCTCACCTGATGGTTATGGGTATCCAATTTATAGCTCTCGTGCCTCAACTGATGGATATGACGATGAAAATCCGTACGAAAGTGTGCAGCGCGATCCGCGTTTTTATCGTGATATTATTTATCACGGATCAACCTTTAAAGGTAAAGTTATAAATACTGCATCTGGTTCTGATAAAATTGGGGCATCGAACTCTACAACCACAGGGTATTTTCTTCGTAAATTTCTGAAAGAGTCATGGAACCGGGATAAATCATTTGATATAAGCGGCCCTCCAATCTGGCGTTTGCCTGAGTTCATTTATATATATTGTGAAGCTGTTAATGAACTTACAGGTCCTAATCAGGAGATATATAACATGATCAATGAAGTAAGAGAACGTTCCTTTATGGCTCCAATGCCTGGAAGCGTCCTGAACGATAAGGAATTGATGAATGAATATATTCAACGGGAACGCAGAGTTGAGCTGTTTTATGAAAATAACAGGATTTGGAGCTGCCGTCTGTATCTCGAACCAAGTAATTCAAATATATTACAGCAGGAACAATCCTGGGAGAGTGCAGGGAGTACCAATGACGAACGCTCTCAGAATTTCTGGCCTTACCCAAAAGGACAACGGATGATAAATGGAATGAGACCGGTTGAAGATCCGGATGGTAATATTATTATTGACGGAACACATTATAAAATGGAACGTTTCTTTGTTGAACCTCGCGTTTTTGTTAGTCCGCGACACTATTTATTCCCGATTATGGATGACGAAATTCAGCGTACCCCTGGTTTAGTTCAAAATCCGGGATGGTAAAACAAATTTGTATATCAGGGTTGAGCCTCATTGAGGTCTAAAATCAGGTTTACATAATATAATGGAGTAATAATTTGTAGTTCGGATTTCCCGCCTTTTAAATTATTACTCCATTTTCTATTTTGTTGAAAGCTAACTTTCCTCTAAATACAGTAGAATCTCTTTGTTATTTTTAGAATCCCGGTATTCATTTATTTTCTATGTTGAGCCTGTAATGATTTTGTGCAACCGGAAGTTCTTCATGCAAAAGTAAGTTTGAAGTAAAAAGTTTATCCTATTTTTGTCCCTGAATATGACGGAAGAAATTTTTGATATCCCAGTCCTTTACCTGGACGAACATTTGCTGGTGGTAAATAAACCGGTAGATTTACCTGTGCATAAAAATGATTTTATGCCTCACGATGCAGCTTATTTAACCAAACTTTTGGGGGATAAGTTTGGAACATGGATATACAATGTTCATCGCTTGGATTCCAAAACTTCGGGAGTTATGGTATTAGCTTTTTCCAGGGAAATTGCACATGAACTTTCTCTTCAGTTTGAAAGAAAAGAAGTAGTGAAAAAATACATGGCAGTAGTAGAAGGCAATCCGGGACAGGGAAGTTTTGATCGAAAAGTTGTGGTTAAGAAAAAATCGAAGTTTAAAAAGCCCGCATTAACTCACTATAATACACTGAAAACAGTTGCTACAGGCATTTCATTTCAGGAAAAGGAAAATATCTGTTTAAGTATGGTGGAAATTACTCCGGATACCGGACGTTGGCATCAGATAAGGCAACACTTCGCACAAAACCATAACGACATAATTGGGGATACGCATCATGGTGATTTTAAACTAAATAAAATTATAACAGAGAAAACCGAGGTGAAGCGATTGTTTTTGCATGCATTTTATCTGGAGTTTTTTCATCCTGGGAAAAAGGAAAGACTTGTTTTTCAAACAGAAATACCGGCTGAATTTTTACGTGTTTTTGATTTCTTCAAATAGAAGTTTTTCATCTTTTTTGTCTAAACAAACTTTATGTTTCCTGGCTTTCATTATAGTATTAAGGCTATATTTGAGATCTATTTTAATAAAATTCAAAAAAACAGAATATTTGATGAGGACATTCGCAGTTATATTAATTACATTTCTTTTTATTAAAGTTAATGGGCAGGAATCTGTCAAACGTCCATTGCAAATAGATGACTTTGCAGGATGGAATTCTCTTTCTGATAATTTAATTTCCAATAACGGAAAGTACGTTTCCTTTGAGCAGGAGCCCGGAAAGGGGGATGGAAAGCTTATCGTAAGTCATAACAATAAGTTTGATACAATTCCTCGTGGCAAAGATGCTGCATTTGGTCCGGATAATGACTTCCTTGTTTTTAAAATTGAGCAACCCAAAGATACCATTCATAAAGCAAAACTGGATAAAGTAAAGAAAGATAAAATGCCCAAGGATAGTCTGGGTATTTGGGTGTTTAAACAACATAACCTTGTTAAATTTTCAAAGGTAAAATCTTTTCAGGTACCAGAGGAAAGATGCAATTGGATAGCTTTTACAACAGAGCCGGAACCTGCTAAAAAAGATACTACCGAAAGCAAAGACAGTAAAAAAGGGAAAAAGGAACCCAAACAACCTGGCGATAATTTGGTGCTATTTAAGGTGCAAACGGAAGATACACTGAATTTTCCAAATGTAACAGAATATACATATTCAAAAAAGGGTGATGCCATTTACTTTGTACAACAGTTTAAAGATTCTGTCAATACACATTCCGTTTTAAATTTGTTTGATACGCATAGCAGTTCACGAAAGGAACTTTTTACTTCGGAAGGATGGATTGAAAAAGTAGCCTCGGATGAAATGGGTAATAATTTTGCTTTTTTATTTTCTCAGGATACAATTAAAGAAAAGGTGTTTGCCTTGTATTATGGCAGACTGGAGCTTCCGGTAGAGAAAATTGTTGACGGTTACACGCAGGGAATTCCGGTGGGGTGGACACCTAGTAACAATGGAAAAATATATTTTTCGGAGGATGCGTCTAAACTGTATTTCGGAACAGCAAAGACCCCCGAACCGGAACCTAAAGATACCTTGCTGGATGAAGATAAACCCAAACTTGATGTTTGGAGTTGGAAAGATTTGCAATTGCAGCCCAAACAGAAGCTGGATGCAGAAAAGGAGAAAGAACGCACGTACATGGCTGTTTACCATATAGAAAAGAACCGTGTTATTCAATTAGCAGATTTAAGTATAAAAGAGGTTTCTACCATTCAAAAAGGAAATGGAAGTATCGGATTGGGGAATGACGATACTCCTTATTTAAGGGCTTCAAGTTGGACGGGAGAAAATAACAGAAACTATTATTTGATTGATATTGAATCAGGCATAAAACGGTTGATTTTGGAAGGCAAATCATATGCACGGCTTTCTCCGGGAGGGAAATACGTTATCTGGTATGAACCTGCAGATAGTAGTTACTATGCACAGTCAACGGACATAAATATGTTGGATATACATCCGCTTACCAAAATGATTCCGGTTATTTTTTGCGATGAACAGAATGATCGTCCTATGAATCCCTCGCCATATGGTATTGCTGGTTGGGGAGAAGAAGATAAGTTTGTGTATATCTATGATCGTTATGATATCTGGAAAATAGATCCATCGGGAGAGCGTGTTCCTGTTTGTGTTACAAAAGCGTTTGGCAGGAGAAATTCAACGCGTCTTCGTTATGTGAAGCTGGATAGGGAAATGGAGTATATTCCTCCGAAAGAGCAGATTTTGCTGAAAGCCATAGACGAGCGTACAATGTCGCGTGGATTTTTTGCAACACAGATTAATACAGTAAAAAATCCGGATTTGTTGATGATGGATAAATTTTGGTTTGATGATGTTAAAAAGGCAAAAGATGCAGACAAATTAATTTGGACAAAGCAGAGTGTAAGCGTTTTTCCTGATGTATGGAGTAGCAATTTAAAATTCGACAATAAAGAAAAACTTTCAAATGCTAATCCTCAGCAAAAAGAATTTAACTGGGCTACTGCGGAATTGGTGAAGTGGAATTCATTCTCAGGTGAAGAGTTACAGGGAATTTTATATAAACCTGAAAATTTTGATCCAAACAAGAAATATCCGATGCTCGTGTATTTTTATGAACGTAATTCTGAAAATTTATACCGGCACCAGTATCCTTATCCAAGTCATTCTACCATAAATAAAACTTTTTATGCCAGTAACGGGTATCTGGTTTTTGTTCCGGATATTACCTACAAAGTAGGGTATCCGGGGCAAAGTGCTTATAATGCCATTGTGAGTGGAACACAGTATTTAATAAATACATGTCCTTTTGTAGATAAAGGGCATATTGGTCTTCAGGGACAAAGTTGGGGCGGTTATCAAACAGCCTATTTAATAACACAAACCGATATGTATGCCGCAGCAATGGCAGGCGCTCCGGTTAGTAATATGACCAGTGCTTATGGGGGAATTCGTTGGGGAACAGGATTAAGCCGTATGTTTCAGTATGAACATACTCAGAGTAGGATAGGAGGAACCTTGTGGGATAAGCCATTCTTATATATTGAAAATTCTCCGTTATTTTATGCCCCAAAAGTAAATACACCTCTTTTGATAATGCATAATGATGAAGACTCGGCCGTGCCGTGGTACCAGGGAATTGAGTATTTTGTGGCTCTTCGTCGTTTAGATAAACCTGTATGGATGCTGACATATAATGGTGAACCACACAACCTGCCTCGCTCCAGTTGGGCTAATCGCATTGATTTAAGTAAACGGATGTTTCAGTTTTTCAATCATTATTTGAAAGGGAAACCAGCTCCGGAGTGGATGGAAAAAGGAGTTCCGGCTGTGGAAAAGGGTGAAAATTTAGGGTACTAAGAAATATTAAAATCCGGGGCTTCTCCCGGATTTTTTGTTTACCGCTATTAAAACTGCATTGGTCGAAAAAAATAGCTTTTCTTTTCAGAATATCAGATTTTAGTGTAACGAAGCGTGTTGAGACACGTCTTACTAAAAATCAGATGTTATGAAAAATATCGTTTTTGCATTGTTTATTATCTCCCTCACTTTGGTTTCATGTGTTGATAATACAGAAGTATCCCGGGCTTTTTCAAAATACGGAAGTGAAGATGGAGTAACTACAATTACTGTTCCCGGTTGGCTGATTGGAATTGCTGCTAAGTTTGGTGACTTTGATAAAGAGGAGAAGGAATTGTTGTACAGTATTGATAAGGTTAAAGTATTATCAATAGAAAATGACGATCTAAATGGCAGAATAAATTTGACCCAAGAATTTCAGGATAAGATCAATATACATAAGGATTTTGAAGAATTACTTACTGTTAATAGCCAGGACGATAATGTTGTTATTTTCGGAAAAATTGAAAATGATGTAATTAAAGAAATGGTATTACTGGTTGGGGGAGATGATAATGCATTGGTTTATTTGAAAGGAGAAATTAAACCTGAATTGCTGAACAATAAAATAGACTTATCAAATCCTGAGCGCCTGTTAAGCTTTGACTTCTAAAAAATAATTGATAAAGGTCTGTTTGCTCCTCCTGTTGTTTCAATAATTGGCATTTTTGTCTATTTTCTCAATGAAATTTACTGGAATGATTTGATTGTCATTCAAACTTTTTATTTTAGTGGTATTGACAACACTATCAATATATAAAAAGTACTTTACCAATGAAGAAATGGAATTTTGGAATTATAGGTGCCGGGCTTATTGCTGATTTTCACGCGAAAGCTATCCAGAGTTTGGGGAATGCTCAGTTAGTAGGTATTTGCGGAACAAATGGAGATAAAGCAAAAAAACTGGCAGAAAAATACAATTGCAAAAAGTACGATAGTGAATCAGAAATGTTCCGCTCCGCAGATATTGATGTGGTAACGATTGCTACTCCAAGTGGCGCACATATGGAACCAGCTGTAGAAGCAGCAAAATATGGTAAACACGTTATCTGCGAAAAGCCACTCGAAATTAGCTTATCAAGAATTGACCGAATGATTCAGGCTCATACCAAAGCAGGAACGCGCCTGGGCGGAATTTTTAATTTTCGTTTTGAAGATACTACTGCAATAATTAAGAAAGCTTTAGAAAAAGGTCGTTTAGGAACCATTACCTATGCTGCAGTATATGTTCCCTGGTGGCGAAATGATTCCTATTATGAAGGGTGGCACGGAACCTGGGAATTGGATGGTGGAGGAGCAATGATGAACCAGTCTATTCATATGGTAGATTTACTTCAGTATATGATGGGGCCAGTTAAATCGTTGGCTGCTTTTTCTTCCAAACTTGGGCATCCTCAAATTGAAACGGAAGACACAGCTGTAGGAGCTATCCAGTTTCAGAATAATGCTTTGGGGGTAATTTATGGAACAACGGCTTCTTATCCAGGACAATTTCGCAGATTGGAGATTACAGGAACAAAGGGAACCATTGTTTTGGTGGAGAATAGTCTGGAAGTATGGCAATTCTCTGAAATGACTGAGGAAGATAAGCAAATAAAAAGTACTTATGGAAATATAAAAGGCGGAGGGGGAATTGCAGACCCGGCGGCTATCTCATTTCTTGGACACGCAAAAAACATAGCGGCTTTTTTAGATGCTCTTGAAAAAAATGAAAAATTTGAAATAGATGGAACTGAAGCACGAAAAGCAGTTGAAATTATTTTAGATATGTATGATTCTGCAAATCGAAAAATTGTGGTTGCAAAATAGTTAACTCATCTCTTCCAGCGCTGTTTCGACACGTGCAAGGTAGTTGTCTATTTGCTGTTGTTCTTCAAAACCAATTATCATCATATCTACACTACCTAATCCAAGGACAAAGCGGAGTGAATTATTAATCTTTTCACTTTCGTTGCGTAAGCGGCCATTGCCAACCAGTTTCATTCCAATAACGCCTTTGCCTGATTCATGCAACTGGTGAATAACTTCTACAACTTCTGCCGGGTCGGGTTTATCCATCGCAATTCCATAGGGATTTATACGCACGTGAATTACATCTACCCAAGGGCTTTGTAGTGCATCTTTCATGGCATCAAGCGAGTGAACTGAAACACCATGCGCGCGGATGATTCCTTTGGCTTTTAAGTCTTCCAGGATATCCATCTGCTTTTTCATTGTTTCTGTCCAGTTATTTTCTACCATGCAGTGTATTTGTACCAGATCTACATAATCACTGTTTAGTTCTTTTCTGAAGCGTTCCACAACAACATCTGCATCCGGACGCTCAGGCTCTGGTATTCCACCATTTCTGAACCATATTTTAGAGGTAAGTGTATATTCATCACGAGGCTTTTCTTTTAAAGCTTCTGAAACCAAACTGTGCGTGCCATAAGTATCTGCACAATCAAAATTTCGAAAACCTCTGTCGTAAGCATGATTGATAAGTGCGAGGCTTTTTTGTTTATCCTGCTTGGTTAGAAATGATGTGCGGTTGGTTGCATGAACGCCTGTTCCTACTCCAAGCATTGTCGTTTGAATACCCGAGTTTCCCAGCTTTATTTTTTGCAGCGGATTGGTGGAAGTAATTTTGGGCGAACAACCATATAATGGACCAGAAAATAGCATATGAGCAGTGCCCAGTGAAAGTGCAGTCACAAATTTTCTTCTATTTAAATTTAATTTATTCATAATGCAGAATTTTGCTAATAAGATAATGATTTTCTGCACAAAACAAATTGGTTCTGCAAAACAATTTTTAATCCGTCTAAATAAGAGCTAAATGTTTTTTGGTTGATAATGCCGTTTTAACCAACTGGCAAGACCATCCAATCCGGGGAATAATACCCGTTCAGTAATATTTGCCTGGTCGAGTTTATCCCGTATTTCCCATTTGAGATTCGCGGGTATAATAATCCGGCGGTAGGTATCTGGATGTTTCATCAACCAGTCGTCCAAAACAGATGTTGCGCTCGACATAATTGAAAATAGGGCAAACTGGTTAACGATACGGTCGTCAATAGATGGTGGTTCAAAAAATAGTGCATTTCCCGGGCCAATAACTTCGTCAAATTTCTGCACATTTGAAAATTCCGACTCCAGCATTTCTACTGTAAAAGCATTGCATTTCTCTTTCCACAAAAGGCCTTTTAATGGTTCAGGAATGAGCTGATTTACTTTAACAAAATCCACTTTCCATATAACCCCGTCAATGTCATAACGTTCGGTGTTTGATGTAGCAAAATGCATTGCAATAAACGGTGAATAAGTCCAGTCAAGCAAGCGGGTAGTAAGTCCATGATGCTGTGCTAAAACCAATGAGCGAAGTTGTGTATTGGTTAGATTAGGTTCACTGGTGCGGGCATATTTTCTGAAATTTCGTAGAATATGGTACTCCAGTTCCGGACGCATTCCGCAGTTTCGCAGGAAACTATTTTCCAGTCGGTAATTACAATCCGATAATCCTCTGAAAGCATAATCACTCCTAAACCTGCCTAATTGCGGCCTCCAGGCATCGTGATAAACTTCGTCCACCAACTGTGTCCAGCTTTCTATGATAGTATCATTTGATGTTATCTTGCAATTCATCCGCTCTTCTGGTATTTTATGGTTACAAAAATACGCTCCCGAAGTTACAAAAAACAAAAACAGGAAACCATTTCAATTGATTTCCTGTGTAAACTAATAATCTAAAATAATATTGATGTGTATGCTTAATTCATTTTATCTTCCTGCTCATCCGACTTTGCATTTCCCCTTAAAGTATCAGAAAAGATATTAAATCCGGAGGAAACCTTCCATTCAAAATTTTTTGACGGGGTAGACGACATAATTTTGTTGCCTACCATTGTATCAATAGGATGTTCTTTTTTTTCTAAATCTATCTGATTACTTAATTTTAAACCCAGTATATAAAAAATAGAAGAGAGTAAAATAATTGTTTTCATTGTTTTCTGTTTTGTTTGTTTTGCTCAGATTCTAATTCTTAACTAAATTACGGAATTGAGGATAAACAGTGAAACAATATCTGTAAATGGCCTATATTATTCTGTAAATGATAGTGTTTTTTCTGTGAATGCAGGAAAAGAAATTTACATCTGTTTATGAAAGCATTAAGCTTTTGTTAGTTGGGCAAGATAATCATGATGTGTTCCTTTTTCAATCAGTACACATTGAAGACCACATTCTTCCGACACTTTTTTTAATGTATCAAAATCAACAAAAAGCCAATTAAAACGTGTTTCTTCTTTTTTAAAGATAACTTCGTATTCCATTTCACCAATGTATTTGTCATTGGCCACATCAACCCATTTAGAACCATCTTCTTCTTCAAAAAGGTAACTAATATCTGACGAATCAATTAAAATCTGTCCTTTTTCACTTAATAGTGTTTTTAAATGTTTTAAAAGAATTTTTAAGCCTTTTAATGTTCCACCAATTCCTGTTCCATTCATTAATAGTAAAAGCGTATCAAATTGAGCACTTGAAAAAGAAAGAATATCAGAACAAATAACTTTCTGGATACCTCTGTTTTTCATCACATCAACTGCCGCTTCTGATATTTCGAGTGCTGTTACATTAAAGCCTTTTTTTTGCAGAATTAGTGAATGACAACCGGCCGCAGCCCCAATATCCAGAACTTTTCCCTTACATTTTTTTATGGCAGTTAATTCAATGGCGGGCATTTCTTTTTCGCCACGGAAAAAATATTCGGATGGAATACGTTCATCTTCCGTGTAGTTACTATTTACAATTAGGTCTGTTGTTTTCCCTCTTTTAAAATAATCCAGAATTGCTTGTCCTATTGGATCGTTCATACAATAGATTTTAGACGAAGATATAAAAATTAAATTATTCGTTGCTTCATAATTTTGTCGAAGATCCGTGTAATTTCCTTTTCTCGGAGACGAGCATTGTGGTGTGAAGTTATTTCCATTTTTCTATTTATTGGTTAGTGTCTGATAAAGATTTGAAATATTGGCCAAAACCTTGTGCTATCTAAATCATACAAATTTCATATTAAATCTAGAGTTGGTATATACTGTTGTCTATCATCGATTTTTAATCGTGTAGTTACCAAATGCTAACCGAGACAGGATTCGGTTATAAATTAAAATCTCACCGTTAGTTTTAGATTTAGCCTACGGCTGGTTAAATAATTGGGCACTCCAAATTGATCTCCATAATTACTGGAAACCCAAAAATATGAAATTGTATTATTTATATCCAGCAAATTAAATATTTCAAGACTAAGCCACATGTCATTTATATCGCGCAGAAAGTTACGGCTCGCCGGATTGGCTGCACTAATCAGTACTTTTGAAAATCCAATATCGATGCGTCGGTAAGGAGGCATACGGAAAGTATCCATGTATCGTTCCGAATTTGGCGGGCCGGTGGGAAGCCGTGCACCATAAAAGCCGGAAAGCTGCATTTTATAAGATGGGTTTCCTGGCAGGTAATCCTGAAAGAAGAGGCTGAAGTTCATCCATTGATCCGTTGGGCGAGGGATAAAACCATGACCATCGTCTTTTATATCTTCCTTTGTTGACATAAACGACAGACTGGCCCACGACTGGACACCACTCACAAATTCACCGTTTATTTTCATATCAAGCCCGGTGGCATAGCCGTAAGCATCCTGCTCTGGCAGATAATTAATCCGCACATTATCTACCTGGTAAGGAATAATCCGACTCATGTATTTATAATAAGCTTCGGCCGAAATACGAAATGGCCTGTCCCAGGCTGTCAGAATATAATCGGTACCAGCTACAAATTGATAAGAACGTTGTGCTTTTAACTGTGGCACTAAAGTTCCGTCGCTTTTTATTAATTCTTTAAAAAAAGGGGATTGGCTATACATTCCGGCAGCCAATCGAAACGAAACTTTTTTCTCCCAATCGGGGTAGTAGCTTATGCTTGCCCGCGGGCTAATGAGTAGTTCATCATTATAGTCCCAGTAATTAAATCGTATGCCTCCCGTAACATATAAATCGCCACTGTTTACAGGCATACTGTATGTATCTTGTATATATCCCATGAAGCGGTTAGAACTTAATTTATTGTTCCCGTTCCGCGTATAATACAGAATTATCTCAGAATTAGAATAAGGAATTGAATACCCTGCTGAATCTCGGTAAATCCACTCATTTATTTTATTGTCAATTTGCTCGTGTTGGTATTTTATGCCCCAGTTAAGCAAATGGCTTTCTGTATTAAGTGCACCACGGTGAGAAAAATTATAGACAGTAGCATTCAACTTATTTCGGGCGTGGTTTAAAAAAGCGCCAATTCCGAGGTTTAAAATGCTATCGCCATATGCTTCTGATGACATATCCTGCTCCAATTGGTTCAAATAATATTGCCCCTGAATATCATAAGTTTCTTTTTCCTTTGCTGAATAAGCAGAGGCTATTAATTTTAAACTCAAGTTGGGGTTGGGATGGTAATTCGCAGTAAAGGCGCCAAGGTAGGTTTGGAAATCATCTATTTCCTGACCGTCAAAATAAATTTTTGTATTCAGCGGGTTTTGCCAGGTTCCAAAATTCGTTTCACGGGTTTGCGGAATAAAACGATACTGATTTTGCGCCGCATTTCCCAAAAAAGAAATGTCGAAACTCTCAGAAAAACGATAAGTTATGTAGGTCTGAAAGTCGACAAAACGAGGATCGTAAGCTCCTTTTTCGTCGAGTGTTCCCAAAAGGTAGCGATTGGTTTTGTAACGAATACCTGAAATATGCGATAACCTGCCGTTTAAAGCTACATCTTCAAAATGTGCAGAAGCTCCCAGCAGGCTCATAGACGCAGAGCCACGAAAATCACTTGGATTCCTGTATTTTATGTCAAGCACCGACGACATTTTATCGCCATATTTTGCATTAAAACCACCGGGCGAAAACTCGATCGTTGAAACCATGTCGCTATTGATAAAACTCAGCCCTTCCTGCTGCCCGGAACGAATTAAAAAAGGCCTGTAAATTTCAATATCGTTTACATACACCAGGTTTTCGTCAAAATTACCTCCTCGCACGGTGTATTGAGAACTTAACTCGTTGTTGGTTGAAACGCCGGGGAGGGTTTTTATTAATGCCTCAACAGCCCCTGAAGATGCATTGGGCAAAACGTCTATAAATTTAGGATCAATGCGTGCAGCATTTCCCCCATTTCGCCGTTGTTGGGTTACCAGTACTTCTGCCAGCTGCTGATTGGTTACAGGCATGGTAATGTCTAAAAAAATATTTTGTTCCGCAGATGCATGAATTGTATCGGTAACGGTTTTGTAGCCCACCGATGAAAAAATAACGATGATATTTTTCTCTGCCGGAATTCGCAAAAGAAATTCCCCTTTTCTGTTTGAACTTGTTCCAATAGGGTAATCTTTTAATCCAATATTTACCATATCAAGCGGAGCTCCGTCGGGGTTTTTTATTACACCTTTTAACGTGGCATTATTGCTTTGCCCGTATAAAACATTATTGGGGAATACAGCAATAAGTAGTAAAATAAAAAGTATATTTTTTGTCATCGGCACAAAACTAACAAACCAATGTTATATTCAACTTTGTATTGATAAATAAATTGTGGACTCTCTGGCATTTTTTTAACTGTTTTAGTTTTGCGTTTCGTAAAGATAGAATCCTCCTGTTTTTATGCTGTAAAGAAAATTTCGCGGTTTATTTAAGTTTGTTCATCCCATCCGGCTTTTATAATTTTGGGAGTAATAAATTTTGCTTTTATGTCTGATTCTGATAAATCTTTTTTGCTCATTGGTTAGCTTATTATATCACCCTGAAGTGAGGTTTAGTTCTGTTCTTTCAATTTCTCTGCAATTTGCCTGATTACTTTTAAATCGTTGTATTCTGAGCAGTGTCCTGTCATTGGCGTAAAATGGATGGATGCATCGGATTTTGGATTTTCTGTTTTTTCCAGCATTTCCTGAAATGTACGCAGGGCAGGGTTGAGGTAGAAATTATCCATGTCGGCTCCCCAAATCCATATTTTCCCCTGGATTTTTGGCCCCAGCGTTTTCCAATGTTTTTCTACATAATCTTTTAAATCGTGTTTGCGCCAGTATTCTGCAACTTCGTGGTCAATTTCTCCGGTCTGCGGGTCAAATAAAGGTTTGGGTAATCCGTCTTCGCCTTTTGGACTAAAAAGAGCAGAGAAAGCACTAAATTGTCCGCCGGAAGTAACGTATGAATTGGAACGCCCCAAAACATTTTCAAACTGAATAAAATCTTTTTGCGAAATCATTGGTTCGCCGGTAACATCGCGAACAATGGGGCGGAGGTAACCATATTCGTTGTAAAATGCATTTTCATCTTCATAAATGTTAATTAACTGGCAATTTTCAAAATCAACCTGATCCGGGCTATAGGAAAAGCAGCCACCAAAGAAATCAGGATAAAATAGTTGCAATGCCAATGAAACCCAACCACCTGTGCTACATCCTTCAACAAACCTTGTTTCTGGTGTCCCCATGCCGCGGAACTCTTTCTCAATATACGGAATCAGTTCTTCCGTTAATGCAGTTCCATATGGGCCGCTGTTTTCAGAATCAAGTTGGTAACAATCGCCAAAAGGTCCTTCTCCGTCTAAAAAAACAGTCAATATTTCCGGAGCATCATCTGAAAGCCACCAGTCCATGTGTCTTAGCATTCTTGCCGCACGGGTGTAACGGCCACCGTACCCGGCAATGTTATATCGCACTGCATATTTTTTATCGGGCTCGTCAAACCATGTGCGGGGTAAAAAAACGGCTGCTTTCAGGTGTACTTTTTTGCCCCACCATTTCGAAAGTACAGGACTAACAAAATCCACTTCTTCCAGGTATTTATTTTGCATCAGCTTTTCAGGTTCCTCCACAATTTCAGAAAGAGGAAGTAGCAAACTGGTGTCGTCTGTTAAATTAACCGATATGCTTTCACTGTATAGGTTCCCGGTAGCATTTATGCTGGATTCCCAGCTGTTCTGATCCCATAAAACCTGAATTTTATATTGCCCGGGTGGTATGTTTCCTAAAGATATATCGACCGATTTTATACTTTCTGTCGTTTCATTAAAAACAAAATCTTTCCCCTGCCAGTTTTCCAGATTAGTTGCAAATATCATGTTCGATTTGTTGGGCCATGTATTAAAACGAGGTTCGCTCATTCCCTTACTTACAAAAAGAAAAATGCGGCCTTGTTTTTCAAATTTATAGGTAATTTTTTTTGAAATTTTTGTTGTTACACTAAGCGAGGCTGACTCTGCCTGAAATGTGGTTGTAAGAATGCAACAAATGAAAAGAAATACAGGTAAACATCTATTCATAATTAATATAAATTTTTTGAGATGAATTATTGTAAATAACCGATAAAACACGGCTTTTAAATGTACAAAGGAAATTGTTTTTATTTCAGAAATGATAAAAGAATGTAAAAAAGTAAAACAGAAGTCCGGCAATCAAAGAAAAAGGAAAATATAAAAAAGGAATAATTATATCTTTGTTCTGCAAATAATTTATAAAAAACCGTACTACAATGACATTTAAATATCAAAAACCATTTCCAGTACAGAAAGATGAAACTTCTTACAAACTTTTAACAAAAGATTATGTATCTACAGTTGAGTTTGAAGGACGTAAAATTTTGAAAGTAGCTCCGGAAGGTTTAACATTTTTAGCGCGCGAAGCATTTGCCGATGTATCGTTTTATTTACGTCCGGCACACCTTGAAAAGCTGTCAAAAATATTAAAAGACCCTGAAGCTACCGACAATGATAAATTTGTAGCTCATACGATGTTGATGAACCAGGTGGTATCAGCAGAGGGAGAACTTCCTACTTGTCAGGATACCGGAACTGCTATTGTTATTGGGAAAAAAGGTGAAAATGTTTTTACCGGAAGTAACGACGCAGCATGTTTGTCTCAAGGTATTTATGATACTTATCACGACAGGAACCTGCGTTATTCGCAGGTGGTTCCTTTTACAATGCTTGAAGAAAAAAATACGGGAACCAATTTGCCCGGACAAATTGATATTTATGCAGAAGAAGGCAACAAATATGAATTTCTGTTTATAACCAAAGGTGGTGGCTCGGGTAACAAAACCTATTTGTATCAGCAAACCAAATCGTTGTTAACTGAAGAGAACCTCACCAAATTTGTAAAAGAAAAAATTAAAGATTTGGGAACTTCAGCATGCCCTCCTTATCACTTAGCATTGGTAATTGGCGGTACTTCTGCAGAAGCTACATTATCAACAGTTAAAAAGGCATCTGCCGGATATTTCGATCATTTGCCAACTGAAGGCAATGAAGGTGGGCAGGCTTTCCGCGACCTTGAATGGGAAGAAAAAGTAACAAAAATTTGTCAGGAGAGTGGAATTGGCGCTCAGTTTGGTGGAAAATATTTTGTTCATGATGTACGGGTTATTCGTTTGCCTCGCCACGCAGCTTCCTGCCCGGTTGGTTTAGGTGTTAGCTGTAGTGCCGATCGTAATATTAAGGCAAAAATCACAGAAGACGGTATTTTCCTTGAAGAGCTGGAGAAAAATCCGGCACGTTTCCTTCCTGAAGAATCGCCACTTATGCAGCCGGCAGTTGAAATTGATTTGGATCAGCCAATGGAAGATATAAGAAAAGAGCTTACAAAATACCCGATTAAAACTCGTTTGAATCTGAAAGGGACATTGATTGTAGCTCGCGATATTGCACATGCCCAAATCAAGAAAATGCTGGATGAAGGCCAACCAATGCCTGAGTATTTCAAAAATCATCCGGTGTATTATGCCGGGCCGGCAAAAACTCCAAAAGGAATGGCTTCCGGAAGTTTTGGCCCAACAACTGCCGGGCGTATGGATCCGTATGTAAATGAATTTCAGGATCACGGTGGTTCAATGGTGATGCTGGCCAAAGGAAACCGGTCACAGCAGGTAACCGATGCATGTAAAAAACATGGCGGTTTCTACCTTGGTTCTATTGGCGGGCCCGCTGCAATTTTGGCTAAAAACAGTATAAAATCAGTAGAAGTGGTTGATTTTCCTGAACTCGGAATGGAAGCTGTTCGGAAAATTAAAGTGGAGAATTTCCCTGCTTTTATTATTGTTGATGATAAAGGAAACGACTTCTTTTCAGAATTGTAAATAAAGTAAAAGCAACATAAAAGGGAACCGCTCTTCATTTAAAGGGCGGTTTTTTTGTTCCTTTAATAAACGAAATAAGTAATACCATATTTCTTGTTAATTTACCCAATAATTATTAACTTGACATCATGGCAAAAACAATCGACATCACCATCAAGGAAAGCGAGGAACACCTGATGTACCTTCTCCGCAAACAAGACAAGCTTTTACAGCAAGGCAGGGTGAAAGCATTATTACTGATAAAACAAGGCAAGGTACGTTACACTTATGAATTATCGAAGAAGTTAAAACGTGGGCGTAAGACCATTTATAACTGGCTACAAATGTACCAGGAGAAAGGCATCGATGGGTACCTGACGGTATCAAGCCGAGGCAAACGCAAAGACAAGCTTTCAGATAATGAAAAACAGGGCATTGCCAGAAAATTGCAGGATGCATCAACAGATATAACCAGTTATGTGGAACTATGCCATTGGGCAAAATCGGAGTTTGGGAAAGAAATCCCTTACCATGTGATATATAAATATTGCCGTTCCCGATTAAATTCAAGGCTAAAAATTGCACGAAAATCACATCACAGGAAGGACGAGCAGGCTGTTGAAGCCTTTAAAAAAACTACCAGGGTTGATTGAGGGGTTTAGAAACAGTCTGGATAAAAATAAGTATGAGTCCATAAACATTTATTTCCAGGATGAAAGCCGCTTCGGTTTAATGACCAGACAAAAGCGGGTACTCGTATCAAGAGGGATAAGGCCTGTAGGCAGGTTCCAGCACAGTTACAAGTGGTTATGGCTTTGGGGTTGCTTTTCTCCTGTCACCGGGGATGCCTTTTACTGGGAAACACCGAAAGTGGACAACGCTATTTTTGAAGCTTTCCTGAAAGATTTTAGCCGAAACAGGCCAAAAGAACTTAAGTTAATGGTTATTGACAATGCCGGATTTCATTCCTGCCAGAATATAACCATCCCGGAAAATATCAGGCTGGTGCGGATTCCTGCCTATTCCCCGGAACTCAACCCGGCAGAAAAGGTGTGGCAGTGGATGAAAGACAGGGTGGCAATGAAATTTTTCGAATCAACCAAAGCTTTACAGGACAAAATAACTCACATGGTACATCAACTCACACCCGAACTGGTAAAATCAATAACCGGATATGAATTGTACACCAAAAATTTTATTGGGTAAATTTGTCGCTAAAATGGTATAACAGAGCAAGAATTTGTTTCAAGAGTAACGCCTTTTCTTACTACATTTATGGTCTGCATAATATTATAAAGGTGTCTTTTTTTGTGATGTTTTACTTCCACTTAAAATTATGAAAGCAGTTTATTTTGAAAAATTTCAGGGGAATGTAGAAATACGTGATGTGCCGGAACCAATGGTTTCAGCTGATAGTGTTATCGTAAAAGTAGAGGCTACCGGATTGTGTCGTAGCGATTGGCACGGATGGATGGGGCATGATCCGGACATCGTTTTGCCACATGTTCCCGGGCACGAACTTGCCGGAACGATTTTTGAAACAGGTGCTGGTATTCAAAATTGGAAAGTTGGCGACAGGGTAACAGTTCCTTTTGTTGGCGGGTGCGGACATTGCCCCGAATGTTTATCAGGGAACCATCAGGTTTGTGATAATCAGTTTCAGCCCGGTTTTACGGCCTGGGGCTCATTTGCTGAATTTGTAGAAATAAAATATGCTGATATTAATTTGGTGAAGTTGCCCAATGAAATAGATTTTGTTACAGCTGCCAGTCTGGGCTGCCGTTTTATTACATCTTTTCGTGCAGTAATCGATCAGGGGAAAGTTACACCCGGAGAGTGGGTTGCCGTGCATGGTTGCGGAGGAGTAGGATTATCGGCAATAATGATTGCAGTGGCAGCTGGGGCCAATGTTGTGGCCATAGATATTGACGATGAAAAACTGCAACTTGCAAGAGAAACAGGAGCAACTGCTTTGATTAATGCAAAACAAGTTGAAAATGTTCCTGAAGCAATTCGAAACATTACCAAAAGAGGGGCACATGTTTCACTAGATGGATTAGGAAGCCAGGAAACTTGTTTCAATTCGGTTGCCTGTTTGCGTAAAAGAGGAAAACATATACAGGTAGGATTAATGACCGGCGATCACAAACATCCTCAAATTCCTATGGATCAAGTAGTGGCGAATGAATTGGAGATTATGGGTAGCCACGGAATGCAGTCTTTTCGTTATGTAGCTGTATTTGAAATGATAAAAGCGGGTAAACTCCAACCCGAAAAACTTGTGGAAAAAACCATTTCATTAAATGAAGCACCGGCAGAACTAATGAACATGGGTAGTTTTAGCAACCTTGGGGTTACAGTAATAAATAAATTTTAAGTGGAAACAATATGGAAAGTTTGAAAATAACCTTATTACAACCCGATATTATCTGGGAAAATCCATCAGCCAATTTTGAAAAATATTTCCATATGTTAGAACCGGTAGTTAGTACCGACTTAATTATTCTTCCGGAAATGTTTAGTACCGGATTTTCCATGAACGCAGAGAAACTAAGCGAAACAATGGAAGGATCTTCTGTTCAATGGATGAAAAAACTGGCTAAAGATAAAAATGCCTCGGTTGTAGGAAGCCTTATTATTCGAGATGGAGATCAAATTTTCAACCGGGCAGTCTGGGTATTTCCCGATGAAAAAATCACCTACTACAACAAACGTCACCTTTTTACAATAGGGGAAGAAAATAATCATTATTCTGCGGGGACTAAAAAAGTAATCGTTGATTTCAAGGGCTGGCAGTTTTGTATACTCGTTTGTTATGATTTGCGTTTTCCGGTGTGGAGCCGTAATACAGAGAATTACGATGTAGTTATTTATGTAGCAAACTGGCCGGCCTCCAGAGCAAATGTATGGAAAAGCCTGCTGGTAGCGCGAGCACTGGAGAATCAGTCATACTGTGTTGGTGTAAATCGTCTAGGAACGGATGGAGTAGGAATCCACTATCAGGGAGATTCTATGCTGGTTAGTCCAAAAGGATGGGCTGAATCGTTGGAGAAAACAGAATCAGTTCGCACATTTGATATTTCTTACTCTAAGCTTCATGACTTTCGGAAACACTTTCCTGTACTTGATGATAAAGATTCTTTTCAACTTTCTGTTTAAAAACGGTTATATACGTTAGATTTTAACCTGCAGTTTTCAAATTCAATAGAAATTCTAACATCAATTAACTAAGAGTTTAGTTTTGTTATTTGCTGTAAATGAGTTTGTTGTATTTTAGTATTGAAAATAACTAATTATTTAGTTTGAAAACTAAAATCTTAGTTTTATATTTGAAGTAAAGAACAATTAAATACTGAACGATGATTTAAATAGTAATTAACTGAGTGGGAGTAGAGAGATTCTTAATTAAAATGAATTTTTAAAATGATTATTATGGAAACAAAAAAGTCATCGAAAGCAGATTTAGAACGCAAACGAAACTTGTTTTTTCTGCTGGGCCTTGTAGTAGCCCTGGGAACTACATTACTCGCATTTGAGTGGAACACAAAACCTTCGCGTGTTGAATCGCTGGGGGTATTGCAAGCACAGAATGTGGAAGAAGAGTTTATTCCAATAACTCGCGAACCGGAAGTAAAGCCACCGCCACCGCCACCTCCGCCAAAAGCTTTTGAAATAATGAATATTGTGGAGAATGATGTAAAGATAGACGAAGAATTGATTATTGACGATTCAGGAGCTGACGAAAAAACGCTTATTGATGTTGCTCCTGTTATTCAGCAAAAAAAGGAGGATATAAAACCGGAAAATGAAATATTTTACATTGTGGAAGAACCGGCACAATTCCCGGGAGGTGAAAGGGCGCTTTATCAGTTTATCCAAAAATCGGTGAAATATCCGGTTATAGCACAGGAAAACGGAGTACAGGGAAAAGTATATGTGAAATTTGTAGTTAGTGAATCGGGAAAAGTAAGTAATGCTGAAATTTTGAGGGGAGTTGACCCTTCTTTAGATAAAGAAGCCCTGCGTGTAATAAGTAGCCTTCCAAATTTTAAGCCGGGCAAACAACAGGGAAATCCGGTAAAGGTATATTATAACGCAGTAATTAATTTTCAGTTACAGTAATTTCATTTACTTTTTATACATATTTATTTAATGTAATTAAAAGCTGGCTTTATCAACCCTCTGGATTTTCCAGAGGGTGATTTTTAATTAGCACCCAAGTTATTTAAGAATATGATACAATGGTTTTAGACTATAATATGAAGACTTTATTGAACAGTATACCTGGTAAAATAGTAGACGCTTTAAAAGGAAAATGATAAATAAAACTAAGCATGTAGTTTAAAAACTAATGTATTAGTTTTTAGGTATGGTTTTTGTAAATATTATCATAGGGAAAAATTAATGTAAGATTATTAGAATGAAAGAACTAACAAAAGCGGAAGAGCAAATCATGCAGTTACTATGGAAAGAGGAAAAAGCATTCGTTAAGGACCTTATTGAAAAGATGCCAGAGCCGAAACCTGCATACAACACCGTTTCTACCATCATCCGGATTTTGGAGAAGAAGGGGTTTGTAGGGCATAATGCATATGGTAAAACACACGAATATTTTCCGCTGGTTTCCCGGAAAGAGTATACCCGCAGTTTTATGAAAAATTTTATGCGTAATTATTTTAGTGGATCTTTTCAGGAAATGGTTTCATTTTTTGCCAAAGAAGATAATATGAGTTTAGCCGACTTTGACGAACTAATGGAAGATGTGAAACGCGACTTGGAAAACGAAAATCCCGAAGAAAATGAACAACGCAGTTAATTTCATTATCGAATCAGGAGTTAGCCTCTCGGTATTCGCTTTGATTTTTATTTTGTTTTTACGTAGAGAAACTTTCTTTAAACTAAACCGGCTGTTTTTGCTAAGCTCTATATTGTTTTCGGTGGTTCTGCCATTTTTGAAATTTCGTATTTACAACACCGATCCGGTTGTGTTAACTGAAATTACAGTAACACCTTACCGAAACCTGATTGAGGCGGTAACCGTTTATGGAAAAGATCTGTCGGGAAGTGTTGAACAGGCAATCCTTTCAACAAACTTTATTATTTTTATATATGTTTCAGGCGTTGTCTTTTTTCTTTTGCGTTTTCTATTTCGCATTGGTATTTTATGCCGGTTAATATTAAAAAATCCGGTTCAGAAGTTACAAGGTTTTAAACTGGTTACTATAAAAAAAGAAACCAGTCCGTTTTCATTTCTAAAATATGTTTTTGTAAGCAGGTCCCTTCAACAAAATGAAGGTTATCCCAAAATGATTGCTCACGAGCTGGAACATGTAAAACAGGGGCATACCTATGATGTTATTATGCTGGAATTAATATCTGTTTTTCAATGGTTCAATCCGTTTTTTTGGATGTTGCGGCGTGCCATTCGCGAAAATCATGAATATCTGGCCGATCAGGCGGTTCTAAAAACTGGGATAAATAAAGGCTATTACAAAAAGTTACTTTTAAATCAGTGCGTGGGAGTACAATTTGAAATTGCCAATAATTTCAATTACTCTCTTATAAAAAGCCGAATAAAGATGATGTCTCGTATACAATCATCCAGATATGCTAACGGCAAAGTTGGCCTTGGTATTTTGGCTGCTGCATTGTTAGTTATTGTTTTTGCCTGTGATAAAAAAGATTCCTTTAAAATGAATTCTTCCGGCGAAAAGCTGGCAAACGATGAAATGAAAGTAAGTTTGGTAGACGGCAAAATAAAAATTGAAGGGGCGCAGGAAAACATGGAAAAAATGAAGAATTTGTTTTCTGCTGATACTGAATTTCAACTTAGGTATGACAGTTTAGGAAATATATTGCTCGTAAAGAAAGAGGACGATGCAAGTGGTGAGGACAACCAGGTCTTTTTTATTGTGGAGGATATGCCGGTATTTCCTGGAGGCGAAGCAGCTTTGCGGAAATTCATAACCAGTTCTGTTAAATACCCAGAAATTGCGATCGAAGAGGGAGTTCAGGGGAAAGTTTATGTCTCCTTCGTTGTAAGAAAAAATGGAGAAGTAGCAAATGCAAAAATAGCGAGAGGTGTAGATCCTAAGCTGGATAAGGAGGCTTTACGTGTTATAAACAGTTTGCCAAAATGGAAACCTGGAACTCAAGGAGGAGTACCTGTTAATGTTAGTTATACAGTTCCTATAAATTTCACGCTTGATCCACAGTCAACCAAAAATGGTTTAGATCCATTTAAAAATAATGGCTAAAGAAATAAACTGTTGTTATCCGTTTCAAAAAGAATTATTAGTAAAGTGATGAATTAAAGGTGGTACGATTACTATTTGTCAGCATGGTTTCTTTGCATCACATTTTTCGACTATGATTTGTCTGACTTTTTAATGAAACTAAAATGAATTATAAATTCCAACTTTAAATTAGATAATTGAACTATGCGAATTTTTACAAACTTATTCTTAATCTTCCTTTTATGCATTTCGATAAACTCTTTTGCTCAGGACAAAATCGATTTGTTGATATTAAATAAAAATTACCAGGAAGCTTTAAAACAAATAAATAAGAAGATAGACCAACAAGCTTCAGTTCTACTTTATTTAAAGAAAGGAATTGTTTATACTAATTTGCAGAATTATCAGGAAGCGCTCAAAGCTTTTTCTGCAGGTTATAATTTAGAGCCTGAAAATAAAGAGATATTGAATGAGATGGCAGAAAACTTAGCCATCCTTGGGAATTATTACGATGCTGTGCCATTTTTTGAAAAGGCAAAAGAGCAAGAGCCAGGGAACCTGTCAATTGCAGCAAAAATGGGGAGAAACTATATTAATCTGGATAATTACTCCAAAGCTTTTGATGTATTTACAGATGTATATTCCAAGGATTCTACCAACCTGTATTGGAACAAACAGTTGGCATATTGTGCATTTAAAACCGGTAAAAAAGATATGGCCATTGTTTTGTATGAGAAAATTATAAACAATAACCCTCGTGATTATGGTTCTTACTTTAATCTTTTGCGTTTGTACAACCGGGCAGAGCAAGCAGATGATTTTTTAACTGTAATTGATAAGGGGCTGGAACAGTTCCCTGGAAACAGTCGGTTTTACGAAGAACTGGCCGGATATAAATTTGCCAATAAGGACTATGAACAAGCAAAGGAAAATTACGAAAACTATTTTCATGCTAATGGTGACTCGCTTTATAAAGTGATGATGAACTACGGAATTAGCTGCTATTTTTCCAAAGATGAAAAACTGGCTATAAATATTTTGCAAAAGTGCCAAATATTAAATCCGAATGATCCTTTTGTGATGTTTTACTTAAGCTTATCGTATAAAAAACTGCTTGATTATGAAACGGCAGAAAGTTATATGAAAGGCGCTATAAACTTTTCTATTCCCGGGTACTTGTCTGAAATGTATCACCATTTGGGACAAATATATGGGCAGCAGCGAAAATTTGATTCTTCCATTAAAGCCTTAAAGAAATCAGAAGAATACGATCCGCAGAATTATGAGGTTCTTTTTGAGATTGCTACAACGTACGAAGAGTATAACTCAAATAAAACACTGGCATTAAATTACTACCGTATTTATTTGAAAGAGGCAGGAGAGGAGGCTCGCAATGTAAATTATGCTCTCGATCGCATAAAAAAAATTAAGGAAGAATTATTTTTCGACGAATAGATATTCCTGATGAGCCCTGTTTGCTTCTTCGCCTTTTTTGTCCGGGTATCCTAACTTTACGAAACTAAACGATTGTTTTTGGAAGAAAAAAAATATTTTCTTCTACTGTTTTTACCATTCTTGAACATCTTTATGTATTTTGGATGGCAAAATTCCAGGTATGAATCGATGGCTGTTTTTATTCGTCTTCTCAATGATATTTTCTCTGGCAAATGCACAGTACTTTCAAACAGGTCAGGATCCGGCTTCCATAAAATGGCGACAAATAAATACCGATAATTTTCAGCTTATATATCCCGACTATTATGAACTGCCTGCTCAAAAACTGGCTTATGTTCTTGAAAAGACATATCGTTATGGAAGTTATACACTTCATTATTCCCCGCGAAAAATATCTGTAATTCTGCATACTCAAACGGTTAGTTCGAATGGCTTGGTAGCCCTGGCTCCCAGACGCTCTGAATTTTATACCACACCACATCAGGATATTTATCCGCAGGAATGGCTGGAACAGCTGGCATTACACGAATTCAGGCATGTGGTACAAATTGACAAAATTAACAGTGAGATTCCCAATCTTATTCGTTTGATTTTTGGTGAACAAGCTACTGCACTTGTTTTTGGCGCTTATTTACCATGGTGGTTTATTGAAGGAGATGCTGTTGTTACCGAAACCGCATTGAGCAATTATGGTCGAGGTCGTTTTCCTTCGTTTCTTATGGAACATAAAGCTCAGGTAGTTGAGAAAGGGTTGTATTCCTATGATAAAGCTTACAATGGCTCTTATAAAGATTATGTTCCAAATCATTATCAATTAGGATATTATTTAGTGGGAAGTGTTAACGAAAGATATGGTTCTGAAGTATGGAATTCTGTAATTACAAATGTGGGTAGAAAACCTTTTTCATTTACACCTTTTAATTCAGCATTAAAAAGCGCAACCGGTTTTGGAAAAACGCAGCTGTACTTTTCTGTTTTCGATAGTCTTAAAAATGTATGGCTGGAAACAGATAAAAAATATCATTCAATTCCTTTTCTAGAAATATCACCCCTGGCAAAAAGTTATACCAATTATACTTACAACCACTGGCTAAACGACTCAATTTTGCTGGCTTACAAAACATCGCTTAATGAAATTCCATCGTTTGTAAGCATTAACGCTAAAGGTGAAGAGAAAAAAATATTTATCCCGGGAGATATTTTTAATGAATCAGTAAGCTACAGAGATGATTATATTGTGTGGTCTGAACACATTCCTAATCTGCGATGGACTCACAGTGGAAAATCACTTCTCCGGATTTTAAATATTTATTCAAAAAAGGTTGTTGAAATTAAGCCTGAATTTAAATGTTTTAGTCCGTCTCTTTCTCCCGATAAGAAAATGGTCGCTGTTATTGAGTCCGATTTTTCAAGCAATCACTATTTATCTGTTTACTCTGTTTTCGATGGGAAACTGTTGCAGCGAATTCAAACGCCGGATAATAATTATATGTTCTCGCCCGAATGGTTAAATGAAAGTGAGTTGGCGCTTGTCATTCTTACAAATTCCGGAAAACGTTTAGCAAAGATTGATCTTCGGGATAAAGCTATGACTGTATTGGTAAATAAAGATTTAGGAGACATAAAACAGCTACGCTATGCCAATCCATATCTGTATTTTATTTGCAGCTACTCAGGAAAAAATGCCTTGTATACCTATAATCTCAGTAATGCAGAAATGAGTTTGGTTTATGAACCGCGTTTTGATGTCGAGTCGCCAGCTATTAATACAACAAAAAATAAAATAGCCTTAAGTGATTATACGGCTGATGGTTTTAGAATAATTGGAGTCGACAGAAATAATTTAAAAGAAAAACCGATAGCTAAAATAAAAGAGGCAGATTACCATTTGGCTGAAACGCTGGCTAAACAGGAGTTGGGAATACCATCTTTCAATTATGAAGAAGATACAGTGACATATCCGTCAAAAAAATATAATAAAGCTGCCCATTTATTTCATTTCCATAGCTGGGCTCCTTTTTTTGTGGATCCGGATGATTATGCTGTCGGTACGGGCATTAGTTTGATGTCGCAAAATAAACTTGGAACAGCCGAAACCGTTTTGGGATATAAATGGGATACATCAGAAGAAACAGGAAAGTTTTATGCCCGCTATTCTTTTAAAGGGTGGTATCCGGTATTTGATTTGGAGGTGGAATCCGGGAAAGATGCTTCTGAGTACTATTCTATAGCACAAACAAAAAATCAAAATGGAGATGTAATCCGGCAAGATACCTCGTTGGAAAGATTTACTTGGAATGAAACAAATGTAAACCTGGGGATGCGACTTCCTCTACTTTTTAACAAAGGGGCTTTTCATCGCTTTCTACAGCCCGAAATTCAGTATGAATTAACATATTACGGGCATGATCCTTCTACTCCTGAAAGCATTTTTGAGGGGAGTTTTCAATCTCTTACTTATCGCCTTTATTTTTATCAGCTTATGCGCCAAAGTGCACAGGATGTATATCCCGATTTTGGTATTGTTATTGATGGTATGTATAGACATTCCCCCTGGGGAACAAGTTCAATGGGAAATTTATCGGCTTTGCAGTCATACCTGTATCTACCCGGATTAATGAAAAACCATGGCATTCGTCTTTATTCGGGAATTCAACAGAAAGAAATGGGAAATTTGATGGGATTCTCGGAAGTCATTCGTTATCCTAGGGGGTGGGGAAAAATTAATTCTACAGAAATGTATAGTTTGGGTATCGATTATAAAATGCCTCTTTTTTATCCGGAGTGGAGTTTGGGAGGTATAGCATACATTCAACGGGTTAAAGCTTCTGTTTTTGCTGATTATGCCGGGTTAAAAGGAAATATATATCGAAGCGGAAAAGTGGTTGGGAAATTTGACAAACAATTTTCATCTACTGGAATTGAACTCACGGGAGATGTTAATTTCTTACGATTTTATGCACCAGTTGAATTGGGAGCCAGGGCTTCTTATTTGCCTGAATTCAAAGACGTATACTTTGATCTTTTGCTTTCATTTTCATTCTCTTCGCTTTAATGTAAAAACAGTAATTTCAGGATTCATATCAATTCTCCATGGAATTCCCACCGTTCCTAATCCTGTATTTACATATAAATAATTATTGTTCGATTGATAGAGACCTCCCCAGTATTTTTCAATTAAGTAAGCCAGGCTAAATGGAATTCCTGCCGTTTTTATTCCCCATTGCAGCCCATGTGTATGTCCGGAAAGTGTAAGGTCAATGTCTCTTTTACCCTTTATCTCCTTTTCCCAGTGTGCAGGGTCATGCGTCATTAGAATTTTGAACGCATTTTGCGGTATTCCTTTTAACGCTTTATTCAGATTGGCCAATTGCGGAAAAGGAGGCTTTCCCCAATTTTCTACCCCGGCAAGATAAATTGTATCTCTCTTCAACCGAATGAAAATGTGTTCATTTCTTAAAAGATGAAATCCCATTTCGCGGTGAGCCTCCAAAATTTCTTCAAAATTATTCTCTTTCTCATTTTTACTATTCCAGTCTGTATAATCTCCATAATCATGATTTCCAAGAATGGAATAACTTGGATATCCAGTATTTATTTGATTTAATATAGTTTTCCAACCGACAGTTTCCTTTCCAAAGTTATTAACCAAATCTCCGGTAAACAAAAGTAAATCAGGATTTATCTCCTTTATCTTGTTTTTAGTTTTTTCCAAAAGGCCCGTAGAATGTAAAAAGCTTCCCAGGTGAAGATCTGATATTTGTACAATTTTATAATTATCAAAGCTGGGAGGCAACCGATCATATTTTAATTCAACATTTGTAATTTTTAAATTACGCTTTCCAAGCCATGTTCCGTATATCATTGTCAATCCTGTTCCTATACCTATAATTATTCCGGCCATTAAAATTGTTTGGGCTGCAGCTTTTTTTCTGAAAGGAAAGTACAATAGAAAAGAAAAAGCAAGAATAAATTTTATAACAAAATCGGTAAACAGTCCGGCATTGAAGTATAAATAAACAGTGTAATTATGGGCATGTCGAGGATTGTATGGATAGATATACAGAAAAACAAAAGTTCCGATAAGAAAGAGAGAGTAGATACAAAAAATCCATGTTATTTGTTTTTTCCACTTTCGAGAGAAAGATTGTATCAGATTTTTTAGGGCTGCAAAATTTATTATGGCGTAAAACAATACAAAAAGCAGTAAAAAAATCATTTGAAATGATCGCATAGTAATAATTTTTGTTTTCTGATTTCTTTGCTTCGAAAAATAGAAATTATTATTGAGATATTAACTGGCATTTGCTCAGCAATTTAATTATTAGTTCTAGACTTTTTTACTCACTTAGAATTTTATATAGATATCAAAGGCGAACCTCGGGGGATAATATTCTACTATAGTGCAGTTTTGGATATATTATCTTTCTTATAAATCGTAAGGTTCTTTTTTTGCAAGGCCATTATTGAAAAGGATAATTAATAGTTTCTTCCACAGTATCTATTTTTCATTTCTTCATCTATCGAATGTGTAAAATAAATCTGATTATTTATTTATCCTCAATTACAACAGTTAAAAATAATACAGATAGCATTGTTTTACAAAAGTAAAACAATGCCGCAAAATGTTTGAATACATATGTAATCAATGAAATTTTCCAAATGAGCTCGTATTTGATTACATAATTACGTAGATGTATTATAAAAATTTCAAAATAGTAACATCTAATATTTTACATACATTAACACCCATGGTTTATGTATAAAGTTCAGTAAATAAACTATTTATATTTATTTATATAATGTTTTATGTAAGAAGGTGGCTAGTCTGTCGAGCTATTGATTGTTATCATCTGATATTTTTACATATAAATACATATAAGCCAGTTGTTTATAGTATTTATATTAAGTTTTTTATAGATATAAATGCCGTAAAATGAAGTTTTTTAAGCGTATATGCTATTTGATAATTATAATTTTTGTGTTACATTTGTATATCCCGTAATGCTCTTATAAAAAATGTAAGGGTAATAAACACATAGAGATGAAAGAGAGGATTAAGGAATTTATTGAATATAAAGGTATTTCACCAGGAGATCTGGCGAATAGCCTTGATGTACAACGCTCAAATATTTCTCACATATTAAATGGACGAAACAAACCCGGCGCTGCTCTTATTGAAAAACTACTTCTTGTATTTCCTGATTTAAATGCTCGCTGGTTATTAACAGGAGAAGGAAATATGGTTGAGCAAGAGGATCGAAAAGTAAAAGTATCAGAAAATATTGGTACAACTAATAAATCGGAGGAAAGTAATATTGGTGATCAAGGCGGCGCTTCCTCTCTATCTAAAAACGAGAAATTGATTGATAAAGTTGTACTTTTATACGCAGATGGTACATTCTCATCCTTTAATAATAAATAACAATATTATATCATTACAGAATTCAATATAGATTGCTTTTTTGATTGTTTTTAATTGTGGCTAGTTTCGTTGTAGTGTTTAAAATGCTGATATTCTATTTTTAATAATAATTTTTACGAACTTTTACTACTGATATTTTAGTTTTGAGAAGCACATTCGTATTGTCCTCTCTTTTTTTTCATTTTATTATCATATTTACGAATATTAAGGAAGGATATAATTTGTGCTATTCTTTACTTTCTTCCACTCACTTCAATTATAATTAATATTCTATTCATAAAGGAAAATTCCCTTTAATAATCATAATATACACATTATCTGTAGAGTAGGTTGTGGGCTGCTTTTGTAAAAATATTAAGTTTTATTTTTTTTACATTTTTAAATTAGTTGTGTACAAATGTTAAAAATAGTTTTATACATTTGTGTTCTCAATGAAAGACAAGATGCAATATAAAATAGTCTGATTTACGAACCCGATTTGGTTTTCAAAACTAAATTATCAAGTTTAACAGAAGGACTAGGCCGTCATAAACGACGGCCTTTTTTGTTGTATCTATTTATAGAAATAAATTGCCGATTTATTGATTATCTTTGCGCCAAATTACAAAACAATGAGTAAAAAAACGGTTGCAGATTTTATTGTAATTGATAATACAGCTTTAAATCCTACCAATTTTTTGATAAAGCTTCAGACATCATCTGCGCTTCCTAAAATATATCCGGGAGAGTTTGTTAACATAGATATTAAAAATACAGATGAAATCTTTCTAAGAAGACCATTTTCAATTTTTGAGGTGGATTATGAAAAGAAAGTATTATCAATATTGGTAAAAATCCTGGGACGAGGGTCTAAAAAACTTACAGAGTCCAAGATTGGTGATACGCTAAACATTGTGTTTCCGTTAGGGAAAGGTTTTACTTATCCATCCCCGGGGGAGCGTATTTTACTGGTAGGTGGAGGAAGTGGTGTGGCTCCAATGCTTTTTTTGTCAAAAGAATCAGGGTTGTCGGTAAAGAATGTTGATATAATACTTGGTGCACGAACAATTGAAGATTTGATTGATGCAACAGAATATACAAAATATGGAACGTTACATTTTACAACAGAGGATGGCTCGACCGGAACAAAAGGTTTTGTTACAAATCACCCTATTTTCCATGGAAAATTAGGACAGTACAGTAAAATCTATGCTTGCGGGCCAGACGCAATGATGAAGGCTGTTGCCAAACAAGCTAAAGAAGCCGGCGTTTTTTGTGAAGTTTCACTTGAAAACCTTATGGCATGTGGTTTTGGTGTTTGCCTTTGTTGTATAGAACCTACATCTAAAGGAAATTTATGTGTTTGTACAGAAGGCCCTGTATTTAATATTAATGACTTGAAATGGCAAATTTAACAACAAAAATACATCATCTGAATTTAAAGAATCCGGTAATGACAGCTTCCGGAACATCAGGTTTTGCAGAAGAACTAATGAGTTTTTACGATGTATCTCAATTAGGAGGTATCCTTCTTAAAGGATTAACATTAAAGAATAGAGACGGGAATCTTTATCCTCGAATGGCTGAAACAGCTTCAGGGATGCTAAACGCTGTAGGTTTACAAAATAAAGGTGTTGACTATTTTGTTGAGAACATTTATCCCCGTATTAAAAATTATGGTACAGCCCTTATTGCCAATGTAAATGGGTCTACAATAGAGGAGTACATTGAAGTAGCAGAGAAAATTAACGAACTGGATAATATTCCGGCAATTGAATTAAATATCTCATGTCCAAATGTAAAAGAAGGGGGGATGTCATTTGGAATTAGTTGTCCTAGCGCCGAAGCGGTAACAAGAGAAATTCGTAGGGTATATAATAAAACGTTAATTGTAAAACTTTCCCCCAATGTTACTGATATTACAGAGATTGCCAAAGCAGTTGAAGGGCAAGGAGCAGATAGTGTTTCACTTGTTAACACTTTTTTAGGAATGGCTATTGATGCAGAAAAGCAAGTACCTCTTTTATCAACAATCACTGGCGGACTTTCTGGTCCGGCAATAAAACCAATAGCTTTGCGCATGGTTTGGCAGGTATATAATGCGGTGAAAATTCCGGTTGTTGGTATTGGTGGAATTATGAACGCTACAGATGCTATTGAATTTATGCTGGCTGGCGCTTCTGCTGTGCAGGTTGGTACTGCTATATTTAAAGATCCTTTTATTCCTGTGCAAATTGTACAGGGAATTAATGAATATATGGAAAAACATAAAATGCAGGATGTTAATGAATTAATAGGTTGTTTACATTTGTAAAACATGATTGATGTAGTGATTTTTTATGAATTGCTAATTCTGAATGTCAACATAAAAACGTCCAGAATTAGCAATTTTATTTATGTAGCTATGCTCAACTAACCTTTTGATATTTCCTAAACACATTTCAATTTTACTCTCTTTCATTTTTTTCTCAAATACGTCTTTTATTCTCTTTTTTTACTAATAAATATATAAAACGAAATTGCAATGTGAACATTTCAATTTTAGTTCTGTTGTTTAAGGCGTGTATTACAAAAAGAATAAAAAAATCAAATAAAAAGTTATGTCGAATTTTGAAATTGTAATGCCTAAACTGGGTGAAAGCATTCAGGAAGGCACCATAACAAAATGGTTTGTAAAAGAAGGAGATACAGTAGAAGAAGATGATGTATTGTTCGAGGTAGCAACCGATAAAGTTGATTCAGAAATTCCTTCGCCTGTTGATGGCGTTATTACAAAAATTTTATACCCGGAAGACAGTCTTGTTCCGGTAGGTGAGGTTTTGGCGTACATCAATATGGGAGGCGAGGATTCCAGTAGCGCTGATGCAGAAACAGCCACTCCTGCGGCAGAAACTGTAAAAGCAACAGAGGAAGAAAAAGCGGAAAAGCAATCGGAAGATGAAGATAACCTCCGCGAACGTTCAAACAGGTTTTATTCTCCTTTGGTAAGAACTATTGCGAAAGAAGAAAACATTTCTTTTGAGGAACTTGAATCAATAGAAGGTTCCGGAGCCAATGGCAGAGTACAGAAAAAAGATATTCTGGAATACATAGAAAATAAGGGAAATGTAAAAACGGAACAGAAATCTCAGCCTGTGGCAGCTAAAACATCATCATCAGCTCCTGTTGTTGAGCGCAAAGCACCTGCTCCGGTATCTATAGGCGCCGGCGACCAGATCATTGAAATGGATCGTGTTCGTAAATTGATTGCTGAACATATGGTAATGTCTAAACAAGTTTCTCCGCATGTTACTTCCGTAGTAGAAGCAGATGTAACCGACCTGGTTATTTGGCGAAATAAAAATAAAGATGCCTTCCTTAAAAAATATGGAGAAAAAATAACTTTCATGCCTGTTTTTACAGAGGCAGTAGCTGCTGCGTTGTCTGATTTTCCTCTTGTAAATTCTTCCGTTGACGGTGATAAAATTATCCTGAAAAGAGATATAAATATTGGTATTGCGGTTGCGAAACCCGATGGTAATTTAATTGTGCCTGTTATTCGGAATGCTGAACAGAAAAACCTGGTTGGACTTACAAAAGAATTGAATCGTTTAGCTGTTGCCGCAAGAAACAATAAACTATCTGCGGACGAAATTCAGGGAGGAACATTTAGTATAACTAATTTTGGTTCATTTAGGAATATTATTGGTACGCCTATTATCAGTCAGCCCCAGGTAGCTATTCTTGCTACAGGAAGTATTGAGAAAAAGCCGGCTGTAATAGAAACTCCTACTGGCGATGCCATTGCAATCAGGCACAAGATGTTCTTGTCATTGTCGTATGACCACCGAATTATTGATGGCGCTTTAGGTGGTGCATTCCTGCGCCGAATTGCAGATAACCTGGAACAATTTGATATAAACCGTTCAATCTAAGTAAATACTATGAAAGATATTGAAGTACCAAAGATTTATAGCATAAAAAAGACACCCAAAGAAACACTTGAAGCTTGGTTCAGGCTAATGACACTTGGGCGGGCTATAGACGATAAGGCTCCAAACTACCTTAAACAGGCTATTGGTTGGTCTTACCATGCACCGTATGCCGGTCATGATGGGATTCAGCTTGCGATGGGGCAGTTTTTTGAAAAAAAGAAGGATCATCTCTTTTTATATTACCGGGAGATGCTCACTGCCATGTCTGCAGGAATCACAGCTGAAGAAATCATTTTAAACGGAATTTCAAAAGCAACCGATCCATCAAGTGGTGGGCGGCATATGTCGAATCATTTTGCCAAACCGGAATGGAATATTCACAGTGTTTCGTCTTCAACCGGAAACCACACTTTACATGCGGTTGGTGTGGCCAGGGCAATTAAATATTATGGCGAAAAAGCTGTATCTATTAGCGGTCAGGGCGAATCTTCTGTAAGTGAAGGTTATGTTTATGAGGCTATTAATGGTGCAGATAAAGAACAGCTACCGGTTATTTTTGTGGTTCAAGATAATGGATACGGAATTTCTGTACCTAAAAAAGACCAAACTGCCAACCGTAAAGTGGCAAACAACTTCATCGGATTCAAAAATTTACGTATTATACATTGTAATGGTAAAGACGTTTTTGATTCTATGAATGCCATGGCCGAGGCCAAAAGATATGCACTGGAAGAGTCTAAACCCGTATTTTTGCAGGCAAATTGTATTCGTATGCATTCGCATTCCAACTCCGATGACCATTTATTGTACCGGAGCGATGCTGAAAGAAATTATGTAGAGGAATATGATCCGCTGGCAAAATTCAGGAGGCTTTTAATACGCTATAACCGTTTTACCGAGGAAGAAATACAGGCAATAGAAGAAAGTGCTAAAAAAGAGTTGAAAGCGGCTCATAAAGCTGCATTGCAGGCACCGGATCCAAAACCGGAATCAATTTATGATTTTGTGATTCCTGAACCATATATTTCTGAAAAATACCCGGATGGGATTCAGAATGAACAAGGCGATAAGAAAAAGTTGATTACAGCGCTGAATGAAACGTTGAAAGCCGAGTTCAGGCATAATCCTGATGCCTTTATTTGGGGGCAGGATATGGCAAATAAGGACAAAGGAGGTATTTTCAATGTATCAAAAGGAATGCAACAGGAGTTTGGTGTTAAGCGTGTATTTAATGCTCCTATTGCAGAAGACTTTATCATGGGAACGGCAAACGGGATGTCGCGTTACAATGATAAAATACGTGTAGTTGTAGAAGGCGCAGAGTTTGCTGATTATTTCTGGCCTGCTATGGAGCAATACGTTGAAACCAGTCATGAATACTGGCGATCGAACGGAAAATTTAGCCCGAATATAACCATTCGCCTTGCGTCTGGTGGATATATCGGAGGTGGCATGTACCACTCACAAACCATAGAAGGATCGCTGGTTGCTATCCCTGGAGTTCGTATTGTATACCCTTCATTTGCTGATGATGCAGCTGGTTTATTACGAACCTCAATGCGTTCACGTGGTATTACATTGTTTTTGGAGCCAAAGGCACTGTACCAGGCGCCGCAGGCAGCTACTGTTGTTCCTGACGATTTTGAAGTACCTTTTGGAAAAGCCAGAGTAAGGAGAGAAGGAACAGACTTAACTATTATTACTTATGGTAACACAACTCATTTAAGCCTTGATGCTGCAAAGAAGCTGGAAGCAGAAGGAATAGATGCAGAAATTATTGATTTGCGTAGCCTTGTGCCAATTGATACCGAAACGATAATTGAATCTGTGAAAAAGACAAATAAAGTTCTTGTCGTTCATGAGGATAAGGTACATGGCGGCTTTGGAGGTGAAATCAGTTCAATTATTACGGAAAAGGCTTTTGAATATCTTGATGCTCCGGTGAAAAGAGTTGGTTCTACATTTACCCCGGTCGGTTTTAACCGCATCCTGGAAAGAGCCGTTTTGCCGAATGCTGAACGTATCTACAATGCAGTAAAAGAATTAGTTGAGTATTAAAATCATTAAAGATGAGTAAAAAGACAGCCATTATTTATAGTTTTCACACTCAGAAATCAAAAAAGGTAGCTGAGAAAATTATTGAAACATTCGGAAAAGAAGAGATTGAAGCAATTAATGCAGAAGAACTTACCACAGAGGTTTTTAAGAAGTACGATAATTTTATTTTAAGTGCTCCAACCTGGTTTGACGGAGAGCTTCCAAATTATTGGGATGAATTTGTTCCTGACCTCGAAGATATGGATTTAAAGGAGAAAACCTTTGCTGTTTTTGGTTTAGGAGACCAGAAAGGTTACCCGGAAAATTTTTGCGATGCAATTGGAATACTTGTCGAGATTTTAGAGAATTGCGGTGCCAATGTAATCGGAAAAATTCCTGCGGAAGGATATACCTATGAATCATCCAAAGCTCAGCGTGGCGATATTTTTGTAGGATTACCTTTAGATCAGGAAAACCAGGCAAGACTCACAAAACAACGTGTTGATAAGTGGGTAACTCAGTTAAAAAATGAGATAAAATAAGAATTAGCCAATTTCGGATTTAATTATCCTATCCGGAACTTTGATTTTGATATAGTTTTTTTGATGATGGGCTATCCAATCTGGATGGCTCTTTTTTTGTTATATATCGACGAACAAAATGGACAATTGCTTTTTCAACTTTCTTGAACTTTGTCAAAGATAGAATTCAAGACAAAAGAAAAATACTTCTGTTAACTGAAATTATATACTAATGTATTGAAATATACCGTTTTGTACTTTTGTAAAACATAGTTTTACAAAAGTAAATATTGATAACATTGAATTTCGCCTATGCTGTTTTATAATCTCACTAAATGGCAATTCCCTTTTTATAATTATATGAACCTTTTATCTTAATATTACCACGGAAACTTCATTTTAAAATTTCGCGCCCATTTCTTTCTTTCATTTGAAATAAGGAAAGTAAATTGAATTAATTATTGTTAAACAGGAAGTAATTAACACTGCAGCGTTATTATTTTATTCCTATAAAAATTCAATCTTAACCTATCTGGGGTTTTCCAAACCGTTTTATTAATTAATTTTGTGACCTTTAATAATCAAAATTTTTGAAAAAATTGGCTGAAACGAGATACATATTTGTTACCGGCGGGGTTACATCCTCACTGGGAAAAGGTATTTTAGCTTCTTCACTGGCTAAATTGTTACAATCACGTGGGTACAATGTTACCATTCAAAAGTTGGATCCTTATTTAAATGTGGATCCAGGGACTTTAAATCCATATGAACACGGAGAGTGTTTTGTTACAGAAGACGGAGCCGAAACCGATTTGGATTTAGGTCATTACGAACGCTTTCTGAATGAGGCTACTTCGCAGGCAAATAATGTAACTACCGGAAGAATATACCAATCGGTTATAAGTAAAGAACGTCGTGGTGATTATCTGGGGAAAACTGTACAAATCATTCCGCATATTACAGATGAAATAAAACGCCGCATAAAAATATTGGGTTCTAAAGGAAAATACGATATTGTAATTACAGAAATAGGTGGTACGGTAGGTGATATTGAGTCGCTTCCATATGTTGAATCTGTTAGGCAGTTGAAATGGGAATTAGGCTCAAAAGCGCTGGTAATTCATTTAACTTTGGTGCCCTTTCTGGCTGCAACGGGTGAGCTAAAAACTAAACCGACCCAGCATTCTGTAAAAATGTTACTTGAAGCAGGTGTTCAGCCAGATGTTTTGGTATTAAGAACAGAACATGATATTGATGAGTCTGTACGTAAAAAAGTGGCATTATTTTGTAATGTAGAGCTTGAAGCTGTAGTACAGTCAATAAATGTCCCAACCATTTATGATGTTCCGTTAAAAATGCTGGAGGAAAAACTTGACTTAACTGTTCTCAAAAAGTTGAGTCTACATATAAATGAGGAAATCGATCTTTCTGCATGGAACAGTTTTCTTACGCGCCTGAAAAGTCCGACACAAACTGTTGAAATAGGATTGGTTGGTAAGTACGTTGAATTGCATGATGCATACAAATCAATAGCAGAAGCACTGGTTCATGCAGGGGCTGAAAATCGTTGTACCGTTAATATAAACTGGATACATTCTGAAACGATAAAACCCAATAATTATATAAAACAATTATCGCACCTGAATGGAATTATAGTGGCTCCTGGTTTTGGGCACCGTGGAATGAAAGGAAAGATACTGGCAGCGAAGTATGCCAGGGAAAAAAATGTTCCATATCTGGGAATATGCCTGGGAATGCAGGTTGCAGTAATTGAATTTGCTCAAAACGTCTTGAAACTGACTGGTGCGGATTCTTCTGAAATGAACCCCAAAACGCCATATCCGGTTATAGATTTGATGGAACACCAAAAAGGAATTACTGACTATGGTGGCACAATGCGGTTAGGAGCATATGAATGTCGCATTATTGAGAAAAATTCAAATGTATGTAAAGCATACAATAAATTAACGGTTTTTGAGCGTCATCGTCATCGTTACGAATTTAATGATGCATTCCGTGAAAAATACACTGAAGCAGGTATGGTTCCTGTAGGAGTTAACCCTGAAACAGACTTGGTAGAAATTATGGAAATTCCAAAACACAAATGGTTTGTTGGAGTTCAGTTCCATCCGGAATATAGAAGTACCGTTTTAAATCCACACCCTCTCTTTATTGATTTTATTAAAAACTCATTAGCAGTAGAAAAAGAATAGTATGGATAAAAATTCAATTGTTGGAATCGTTCTGATTTTTGTGATACTGGTGGTTTTCTCCATTATGAATAAACCATCGAAAGAAGAAATTGAGGCAGCAAAACACAGACAAGATTCCATAGCCCTGGTGGAACAAGCTAAATTAGAAGCTTTAGAAAAGCAGCAGGAACAGAAAGATATTCTAAAAGCAGAAATAGATAGCAGTGCTGTTCAGGCAAAAATGGATGAACTTGGTGCTTTTGGTTCAATGGCTGTAGGCGAAGAACAGTTCTATACCCTCGAGAACAATCTGATGAAAATAAAATTCACGAACAAAGGGGGAAGAATATATTCTGTTACCTTAAAAGGATATCAAACGCATGATTCTTTGCCACTTGTACTTTTTGATGGCCCTGAAACAAAGTTTAGTCTTAACTTTTTTGCACATAACAGAAGTATTCAAACACAAGACTTATATTTTACTCCCAGTACGGAGCAACAAAATATTACAGTAACTGGTCCTGAAGTAAAAAGAGGTAGCGAGGGAAAAATTAAATTTAATGAAGAAAATCCCGGACAAAGCGGTTCAATTGGTTTTAAGCTGGAGGTTGAACCCGGGAAATTCATGGAATATAAATACACCTTGCCATACAATTCATACATGGTAGGATTTGATTTGAATATAGAGGGAATGGATCAATACATTGCCAAAAATCAGGCTTATCTAAATTTTGTTTGGTCGTATGACGTTCCCCGGCAGGAAAAGCCGTCGCGCTTTGGCGAAGATCGTTATACAAATATAAATTATAAGTTCTTCGAAGATGAAGTAGATAATCTTTCAGGAAATAAATCAGACGATGCAAACCTTACCACAAGTATAAAATGGATCGGTTTTAAACAGTTGTTTTTTAGCTCAACTTTAATTGCCGGAACCTCGTTTCCCAATGCTGAAATTCGTCAGGAAAAATATGATGACAACCCTAACTTCCTGGCAAATTTTTATGCAGATGTTGCTTTCCCATATGAGGGAGGAGCAAAAGAAAAGGAACAAATGCGTTTTTATTTTGGGCCGAACCACTACCAAACACTTAAACAATATGATTTAGCTCTTGAACGGCAAATATATCTTGGTTACGCTATTGTTCGTCCGGTGAACAAATATTTGATTATTCCTACCTTTAATTTTTTGAGAAAATATATCAATAATTTCGGTCTCATTATTTTGCTGCTAACGATTTTTATTAAATCGATTTTATTCCCGTTTACATATAAATCGTACATGTCTCAGGCAAAAATGCGGGCATTAAAGCCAGAAGTTGATGAGCTCAACAGTAAATTTGGGAAAGATAAAGCCATGGAAAAACAGCAGGCTACCATGGCATTGTATAAGAAGGCAGGTGTAAATCCTATGGGAGGTTGTTTGCCAATGTTATTGCAATTTCCGATTTTGATTGCCATGTTCTTTTTCTTTCCGGCATCAATCGAGCTGCGACAGCAAAGCTTCCTTTGGGCACACGATTTATCAACTTACGATTCAATTCTGAAGTTGCCATTTGAAATTCCAATGTATGGCGACCATGTAAGTTTGTTCTGTTTATTAATGACAGTAACAACAATCATATCAACTCATTTGAATCAACAGGCTGCATCGAGCCAGGGGATGCCCGGAATGAAAACAATGATGTACCTGATGCCTGTGATGTTCCTGTTTATCTTGAATGGTTATCCGGCAGGTTTGAGTTATTATTATTTTCTTGCCAACCTTATTACCATTGGTCAAACATATTTGATACGTACTTTTGTTGATGAAGATAAAATAAGGGCTCAACTGCAAGCAAATAAAAAGAAGCCTGCAAAGAAATCAAATTTTCAAAAGCGCTTAGAAGATATGGCAAAACAGAGGGGAGTACAAGCTCCTAAAAAGAGATAATGAAGATATTATGTATAAAATCAAAAGCCGGAAAGCAAATTTTGTTTTCCGGCTTTTTCATGTTTCAACTAAAGCTTGTTTCCCTAACTGGTTGTTGTTTCTGGAACAAACATTTAAGAAATACACATTCCATAGAACAGAATGTCTAGCATATCATTTATTTCAGTTTTGAAATCAGTATCTTCTCTTTCCTCCAGTAAAACTGGAATTTCCAGACCTTTCATGGCAATCGCCAATGTTTTAGCTGTAAGATTTACATCCATCTTTTTAAATTCTTTGTCATCTATACCTCCCTGAATAATGCTTTTTAACATTGCAATTTCATCGGCGTCATATTTTTTTCTGATTTTTTCAATGAATTCAATTGTTGAGAGGTATTCATCTTTTATGGCTTCATACAAATTCCCAAGGTTTTTAAAACCATTCATACGCTTGAAAATATAAATATATATTTTCTCTTTTGCGGTAGGCGGATGTTTTATTGCCTGGTTTATTTCATTAAATAAAGTACTAGCTTCCAGTTCTACAACAGCTTCAAAAACTTCCTCCTTACTTTTAAAATAATAATAAAGCGTACTTTTACCTTTTCGTGCTGCATAGGCTATCTCATCCATTGTTGTTTTTCTGAACCCGTAACGCTGAAATGTTTTTTGGGCAGCTTTTATAATGGTTTCTTTTATATCCGCTTTCATAAATAAGAATTCTCGACTGTTTTGGGGTGAAAATACAATATTTTATGTTTTTACCGAATTATTATTTCAAAATAATGCATATCTTCAATATATTGCATTTTCTCTTTTTCGAATTTAGTTCACATCTATGGCTAAGTCAATTTTATACTATTTTAGCGAATGATAAGAGGTTTACTATTGTTCATATCATTGGTTATTGCTTTTACTGTAAGTGCACAGAAAGACCGCAGTTTTCAACTTTGGAGTTTTAATAGTATATCTGTTGATATTTCGCAGAAAACAAGTATTTATACATCAGAAAAGGTACAATATTCTCCCGCTGAAAATGAGTTTAATTTGAAGTTTGGCGATATCTGGTTAAAGCACGAGGTGTGTAGTTGGTTTGAATATTCTGGTGGATTTAGAGTACTGCGTTCCAAAAACCAAAATGGGTGGATAGAAGAGAAAAGACCAATGGTTATGGGAACTTTTGACAAGAAATTAAAAAACTTTAAGATTAGCTGGGCAAACCGCATGGAATACCGCCTATATGAAATTCAGGAAGATCATTTCCGATGGAGACAAAAGATGGATATAAAAACACAGAGCCTAACCTCTTTTGGACTACAATTCTTTGTTGCGGAAGAAACATTTACCAAATTTAATTCTGAACATACTCATTTGGCACGTTTATATGCCGGGCTTCAGGCTATAGACAAAAAACATTTTGATATGAAACTATATTATGTTCTTGAGAAAAATAAAAAACAATCTCTTTGGAATACTGCCGATATACTGGGGCTAAATATGAGTTTTTGCCTATAGGTTCTCTGTATTTAAAGTAAGTCTAATTTGTAATATTTTTTTACCTACTGTGTAATATTTTACTAAACCATTTCTTTTTTCTTTGGTCAAATAAACATATTAACCATTGTTCCTAATATAATTTTATTACCAATGAAAAGAATTAAATTTACATTAATTGTAGTACTTCTGGCAACATTAATGTGTTCTGCACAACCTGGCAGGAATATGGAACCAGAGAAAATGGCCCAACATTAAACGGAAAGATTAAAGGAAGTACTCAACCTGAATGAAAAGCAGGAAAAAGAAGTGTATAATTTGAATTTGGAAAACAGTAAGAAGAGAGCAAAATATTTAAGGAGATGCATGATTCCGGAAGTGATTTTGAAAGTATACGTGGAAAAATGACGGAATTGAGAAATGAGGAGAATAAGGAGATAAAAAAATGCTAACGGATGAGCAATGGACTAAATATGAGAAATTCCAGGAAGAGAGGAAACAAAAAATGTCGCGACAAAGAGGAGGAGAAAAATAACCTTGTACATTACAAAAATTAGTTATTGTTTAATAATTAAGTTTGGTTTAGTTAATTAAAAGGGATTGCATCAGCAATCCCTTTTTTATACATAAAGCCGGCATGTATATGCACTTTCTATCTACTTTCCGATACAAAAAGTAAACAACACTGAATATAAGTCATTTATATCTATCGGGGTGTAAATATGGTGTAAAAATGTTCACTTTTTATTTCGGTGTTAATTTCTCCAGTTATTTCGCCTTAAAGATACACCATCTTGCAGATATATTAAACCTTAGACTCTAATTCAAACCCGTAAACACCCCCAGAAACATTCAAAAGATTTTCAAAAGGAAAAGGAATAAATAGAGAGTGGAGAAATTGCATGTGTTGATGTGCGGTTTCAAAAAAGGTTTGATTGAAGTTTACCGAAATCATCTCTTTTTGAAACTGGTTTGTGCGTTGGTAAAAATCAACTCTTGCAATTTCGGAACGAACGGTTTATGCCGGAAGCTTTTGAAAATCCGTAGGGCTTGTCTTTGGGAAATGTTATTAAACTTGTTGTAGGGAGGAACTATTACTCAAGATGTAGAAGATAACAATTAAAATATAACACAGATTTAGAAATTTGATTGAAGCTTATGGCTCGCATTTACTCTATTCATAGTTTTCCGGCTCCGACACCTCATATCACACAAAATAATATGCAAATCAATCATTTGTGTACCGACTAAACAATCGAACTAAACATTTACATAAAACACCTATTTCCCCTTTCCAACGGAAAATTTGCAGGTCAGTTTTTTCTCATTTGAATTTATTATCCATTTTATTCTGATAAAACACTACAGAAGTTGTCACATTTATCTGACTCTTGGAACTATAAATAAAATCTCATTTAAAAACTTAAAACAAGAACAAAATGGTAAAGAATATTTTAAAGATATCGCGTATTATTTTATTTGCTTTTTTTTTTAATTCGGCACAAAATCCCGAAAGGTTCATGAGATGGTAAGTTGGTCTGGAATTTGATTTTTTCGAATACAATTTTAACTCTATGGAATTCCCCAACAGCTATCACAACCTTATATAAACAGGGCTTAGAACTGAGGCATTCGGTTAAAGAGGATCCACATTATTAATACAAATGTGCAAAAAAAATATTATTCGAATTTCGATAATATGTTCAATATAAATTTCATTAAATTTGTTTGGACTATAATTGAATAAATGATGAAACCTTTTTCCTTCCAGATGCCTGATCTCGGCAAATGCAAAAACCAACCCAAGGGGAATTGTGATAAAAAAATTATTGAGGGGATACTACAAAATTCCAATAAGGTTATGACTAGTGTGTATAAGCAAAATTTTGTGAAAATAAAAAAAATGGTTGGGTCATTCAAAAATACGACACTTGACCCTGAAGATGTTTTCCATGAAGGTTTTTCTCGGGCAATAGTAAATATCAGGGAAGGGAAATTTAGAGGTGAAAGTTCTTTTTCTACTTATTTAAACGGGATTTGCAAGAATATATGCATGAAGCAACTTTCAAAAAAAAAGACCTATGAATTATCTCTGAATTATGAGATCGCTGATGACGAAAATCACTTCGAATTGCTTGAAATGGTATTGCAAGTCAGGAAAAGAATGGATAGGAAATGCCGCACAATTGTCGATTTACGTTTTGACTTAAACGAAAGTAGCAACAACGAGGGACTTACCACGTTCGAAGAAATTGCTGAAAAGCTGAACTTATCAGTAGTCAATGCCCGACAACGCTTTTCGCGTTGCCTTGCCAAACTCCGTGAACTAGTAGGCTCTTCCCCTGAAATAAACGAATATTTTACCTGAAAAGAGTAAATATCAAAAACCAGGAATGAATTTCGAGTGACACTGCAAAACAAACAAATTCAATGGCATGAAAACAACAAAAGAAAAAGATATTGATTTAATAGAGCGTTATTTGGACAGGAAACTCTCGGAAGAAGAAGCGGACGAGGTCAAAGAACGTCTCGGAGGTCTAAGGCTGATGGCGGCAACAAAAAAGAAATGTACAGAAGAAGAGTTAATAAAAAAGGGGTTGCTTATAGAACACGACCCTGAATTCTCTGCGCTGCACCGTTTTCGATTAAAGATAGAAAAAAAGTGGAAGCAGGCATCTGAATACGAAAAAGCAAAAAAACAAGTTGCGACAGTTATCGCTTCCGAAAAAAAGCGAAAGAAGCACACAATAGTTTATTCCATTGCTGCAGTCTTACTTATCGGAATGGTAATTCCTTTGGCAATTTACAACAACAGAAACAATGAGAATAAAATAGCAAAAACGGAAGAATACCAGCTTGGAACCGACTATCCCGAATACGATGCCGCCATTCGTTATTTTGACGAAAGCTACAAACAGGTGTCGCCTTCTAGCAATCGGACCACTAAATTAGGCAAACCTATTTTGTTCAAATGGAATTCGGGATTGGATGTACGAACAGCTATTGTGATAAAACAGGCCGGAACAGATAGCATCGCATGGCGCGTACCGATACCAAGTAAAATAAAGGAATATGAATTGAAAAAAGAACTTCCAGAGGGAGCATACACTTGGGAAATGGAAGGATTCAGAGGAAAGGAATTGTTTAAAGTACAGTAACCCCAAAAGTGCTTTTCCAAAAAGTAAAAACTCAAAGTGAAAAATTCACTCACCCGTATTTAGTAGCTCAAAAACCAGCAGAATATTTCAATTCCAATGTCGTATAGATTTGTATTAGTTTCATAAGTAACATAAAATCAGATTAATATGAATAATATCATTTTTCTATTTATGGCTTTGGCAGGAGTTTCTGTTCAAACTTTTGCTTTTAACAACCAACAAGGCGAACAACCAGAATCTATTGACACGACAGTTATCGACAACACAGTTTTTTCCTGTCAAATTATAAATGGGAAAACCGTGCTAAACATCGGAGGCAAGGAATATGGCCCTTACATAATGAATAGTCGGGACTTTCATTACAATTCTCCAAATGATTTTTCCTTTATGTACAAAACAATTAAAAATAACAACGAATCTGTTTGGATAAATGTCTCCGGGAAAGAGTATGGACCTTTCGAAAATGGGGAATTATTTGATAGCAAAATTTTTGTTTTTAAACAGGAAGGGGCGTGGTTTGAAAACGATAATGGAAGACTGACCGGCCCATTTCATTATGCCACCCCTCATCAACGGGAAAAGGTAAACAGAGGCGCAATTAGCCCCGATGGCAAACAATTTATAATGGAAGAAGCATTTGACGAGGATATGCAGTGCCAGCTATTAAACATAAATGGAAGAATTATGAAGGTTAACGGCTGTCCGGGGGATTATCATATAAATAATAGCGGGCAGTATTCGTATTTTTTTTGGAATAACAACAAGAAGTTATATGTGTGCATTAACGGGAAGAACATTAAGATAAACAACAAAGAATAGTATCCTAAACTGATTATCAGTACCGACATGGACGAAATGCGGGGAGCCACTTAAACAATAGGAAGGATACAATGAAACTACAATAGAGGTAACTAAAAGGATGCTTTCTTTGATCAATATAATTTTTCTCAAAAAAAACGTCACAATATAACTTTTCGAGGTACTACAATAAAACAAAAAAACATTAATCATGAAACGGACTATTTTATTTCTCGTATTAGCAGCTCTTATTTGTGTATCTGCAATTGACGTATTGGATATTTATACCGAATCGCAGGTAAAAAAATTAGCGAAAGATTTCAGCGAATCTGATTGGTACGATTCAGGCTTATATGCTATGTTGAGCTGCAACCTTGATGTACAATTGGAGGAATATAGTGGAGAAGAGGATGAACAGGACTATTCCGATAAATACAAACATTACAAGGAAAATTGGCTAAGGCGCATGGTAAATACCCCTTCGCTGATGCACCTTGCACTAAAAAAGTACGGTGATGTTTTTATGGAAACTATGGTTACCACATCGCTGCAAAACGGTAAATTGGACGAGATGAACAAACGCTTGGAAGAATACAGTCAGGTAATTGCAATGTACGAAAAATTGCTCCCCCTTCTCCTTCAACTTGACGAGCCGACCCTCAACCTGTATATCCAAAACTATGGCGAGTATAACGATGCTGAGAAACAATTGCAGGTTTGGCTTATTAATTATGGGTTTATGACCGAAAACGATTACGAAACTTATTATCTTTTAGGTAACATAGGAGCTTTGCTGTGCCTTACTCAACGGATGGGAAGCAACTTTTATATCCCACCCAAACAGTTTTTAACTGAATGTTACAAGTTTTTGGAAGAAGCAAAACCGCTTATTCCACAGAAAATAAGTATTGAAAAAGCTGGAGAGCGAACATTTCAGGTTAAATATTAAAATAGTATAAATAGATTGCTAGATAATAGATTTCCAGACATTATACCAATATAATCATATTTATGTTTTAAACGGTGCGTCATCATGAAAAACTAATAATCAATTATATATAACAATTTTTTATTGGGATAACAATGGAATTTTCTTTGCAAAACCATTAAAATAAAAAGCAAAGCGAAGATGCCGAAAATCGTTAAGAGTAAGCTAACTAAAAAACTCTTGCAATGAAAAACTTAGATTTACTGTCAAAACGAATTCTGATTATTGCCATAAGCATTTCTTCTCTTTTTCTTTCTCTGGGGTTTCTGATTTTATCAACACAAAAGGCTGTGGCATATACAAATAATCCGGGTATTAACGGAACCCGCGACTATAATTATGAAGCCATATCATCAGGCGACAACTTTTTTATTTGGAACACAAGGACAGGGACATATAAAACAACAACCGGGAAGGACACTTACAGCACAAACTGGTAATATCGTAGAAAACTTTTTCATAAGTCATTGGAAACCAAAGGTTTTATTTTGCAGGTTATCACTAAAAAAAACAATAAAATATGAAAAACCGATTTTTTTTTAATTTTATAAGCCTGATTTACAACCCGTATATCTGCATTAAAAAACGAAAACAAATTCCTAAAAACCATCATATTATGAAACCATTTTTACTTACCCGCTTTCTTATCGCTTTATTTGGACTGTTGCAGGTAATTTCCGTTACTGCACAGGATGAATTGGAACAGACTAAATATGCTATTGTAATTGATTACCAGTATGATGATGCATTGGATTTTGCTTCAAATGGGTTAGCTGCCGTTAAAAAAGACGGGAAATGGGGATATATTGATAAAACAGGTGAAGTGGTTGTTTCCCCTCAATATGACAAGGCGGAGAATTTCTCTGATAATGGGTTGGCTGCAGTAATGATAGTAACAAAAATAGCCGAGGGAAAAGATTATAGGTGGGGGTATATTAACAAAACAGGAAGAACGATCATTGATTTTCAATATGACGAAACACTTGGCTTCCAGAATGGTCTAGCTGGCGTAAAAAAAGGTAATAAATGGGGTTTTATTGATGAAATTGGCAATTTAGTAATAAATTACCAATATGAAGAAGTTAAAGATTTTACTATGAATGGATTGGCAGCTGTAAAAGTCTCTAGTAGCTGGGGCTATATTAATAAAAACGGAACAATTATAATTTGCGTGTGTTACGAAATCGCAGAATCCTTTTCTGAAAACGGGTTAGCCTTTGTAAAAGGCTGGGACTCTCATAAAAGAAACTATGAAGGAAACTATATTGATCAAACCGGAAAAGTGGTGATTCGTTCTGGTATTGCCAATAGTTATTTTGATATTGGAAAAAGTTTTGCTGTTAATGGATTGGCCGCTGTAGAAGGTATTCTCGATCGCTGGGGCTATATTGACGAAACCGGAGAAACAGCAATTGGTTGTAGTTATCCCAAAGTATGGCAATTCTCGGGAAACGGGTTGGCTCTTATAAAAGGCTGGGATATGGATAGTTATGAATACATTAATTCAACAGGGAAAGTTGTAATTGAACTTTACAAAGTTGATGAAGCAAGGCCATTTACAAACGATGGACTGGCTGCTGTAAAAAAATACGGGAAATGGGGTTTTATTGATAAAACAGGAAATTATGTAATTAACAACCAATACGATGACGCACTTAATTTTCATAATGGTTTTGCCGGCGTAAAAAAGGATGGAAAATGGGGCTACATTTATATAGGGAAACCTTCGGATTTGATATCACATTTTGTTCAAAACAGGATAGAAGAATGGCAGCAGAAAGGGGAATTTGAAAGTCCTGATGCTTACCTGCAAAGGGTAACGGAAGACGGGCGTCAGAAAAAAGCGGACGAATTGACCACAGTTGCCGTTCAAAAAATTGCCCCGGATTATTGTAACTGGGAAAATCTTTCTGCTACGTATGATGCTACAATCACGAACCAAATGTTTGAGGTGAAGGTGCAGGGACTATTGCCTTTTTATGTAAAAGTGCCCAACAACGGAGAGGCTCCTGCTTTTAAAGAAGCACTGAGCAGGCTTCAATTCACAAACGTACAGTATGCACTAAATAAAGACGAACAATTTTTTATCACAAAAGCAACGATATATAACCCTGATAATTATAAAAAATATCGTTGTCAATCTTCAGGGGTTTTTGAGAAAAAAAATATTATCCCGAATTTCCAACCGTTGGATATTCAGGTTGCTGTTGAAAACACACAACAAGTAACCACAACAGAAAAAAACATTAACATAGGCCTTTCCGACGTGGATATCAACATTCCCGAAAACCCGCAAACCAACGATAAAACGTTTGTGGTGATTATCGCTAACGAGAATTACCTGCATGAGACACCCGTACAATATGCTACCAACGATGGTGAGGTGTTCCGCCAGTATTGCGAAAAAACACTGGGGATACCTGCATCGCATATCCGTTTCAATAAAGATGCCACCTTTGGCACTATGCGATCCGAAATAAGATGGGCCTGCGATATTATGGAAGCTTTTAGCGGGCAGGCGAAAGTCATTTTTTATTACGCGGGGCACGGCATGCCCAATACAAAAGACAATTCGGCTTACTTATTGCCAAGCGATGGTTCCTCGTCCGATTTCGAGGTAGCTGTAAAACTATGCGATTTGTACAGCCGCCTGTCGTCTGTCCCTTCGCAGGGCGTTACGGTAATTCTCGATGCCTGTTTCAGTGGTGCTACCCGCGATAACGGGATACTAGCCAGTGTAAGGTCGATAGGGATTGTCCCCGACACGGAAGAACCGACCGGGAACATGGTTGTTTTAAGCGCAACAACCGGCAATGAAACTGCCTCTCCATACACCGAAAAACGCCACGGGCTATTTACTTATTTCCTGCTTAAAAAATTACAGGAAACCGGTGGCAAAGTCGATTACAAAACCCTTTCTGACTATATTATCCGAAACGTAACGCAACAGTCGGCTATCGATAAAAACATAACAAAACAAACCCCAGTGGTAAACGTATCCAATGATATCCGAAACAGTTGGGGAATGTGGAACTTTCTGAAATAAGCGAATACGGGAAACGGATTCGATAGTACAAAAAACAAATTTGGATTTTAAAAAGCACAAAATGGGACAATTAACAGGAGCATATCAGCAAACTATAAAAAAAATGGAAGATAAAGAATTATTGCTCGTTTTTAACAAAAAGGCCAATTATACCAGCGAATTTCTGAAATTAGCAGAAGATGAAGTAGCTCGAAGGGGTTATGATTGCCAAAATATACAATATGAATCCATCGACAAACTTGTATTCCAACATAAAACTACTGAAGAACTTGTTGAAATTGTTTCTGGTGAGCCCGGTTCATATAGCCGGTCTGAAGTAAATTTAGCCATTGCCGAACTTGAAGAAAGAAACTATGATTTGGCAACATTAATTGCTGAGCTTGAAAATGAAAGAAAATCGAGGAAAAGGGGTAATGTGAGCGGTTGTATGTTTACTCTTAATGGCATTGGCACTAAGCTATACGGAAAAGATGAACAAGCAGACGGCAGTTATATTGCAACTGAATGGATTGTTTTTCTTTGGATTCCCTTAATTCCGGTTGCTTCATATCTCGTTTTGAGTTGGGAGAATACCGGTATTCTTTCGCGGAATTATGAGCTGAACAAAGTTCCGCTTAATAGGAAGCAAATTAGAAGAACATACTTAATTGTAGTCCCAATTTTATTATTGCTTATTTTTTTCTTTTTCGGTAGCAGATTCTTTTTCGGAGAATAGCATTTTTTTTAAAATAACAACACAATCTGTCACATTTTAAGAAACTGAGGGACAAAAGAGAAATTCTATTTACAAACTAAAATTTATAATTATGAAAAATTTAAGAATTACTTTAATAATCAGTTTTGTGGCTTTACTAATTGCAAATATTTCTGTTGCACAATCGCATAAAGAGATTGAAAAAGAACTAAAAAAACAATAAAGAATGTCCGTAAGGAGGCCAAGCAGATGGAAAAAGACGGATATTATGAAGCTCCAGGAGCGTTAAAAATCGATCGTCAATTGGAAAACGCATGGATTAAACAAATGGAACAGGACGAATCGGGTTATCCGAAGTACATTGTTGCCACAGGCAATGCCGTTGCCGAAACGCAAACAGCGGCCAAGCTATAGGCTAACGAGACAGCCAAATTCGAACTGGCAGGAACCATCTCCACCGAAGTTGCCGGCCTTGTAAAATCGAATATCGGGAATGCCCAGTTAAATACAGAAGAAGCAGCTTCTGTAACAGAAGTAACCGCTGCTATACAAAATCTGGTTGCACAGGAAATAGGCCGTGTTATCCCGTTGGTTGAAGTTTACAAAAAAATCGGCAAAAATATTGAAGCGGATGTACGCATTGCGTATAATAGTGAGATGGCTATAGAAGCAGCCAAAAAAGTATTGCGCAAAGAGTTGAAGGAAAGGATACAATTGCAACATGATAAGCTTGATAAACTGTTGGATTTTCAGTAGTACCGATATTGACCTTCATGGCTTACTACTGGATATGGATAATTTCCATATTCGGGGTAATCGTAGACAAGCCTTATCAATTGTTTGAGCAATAACAGGATATAACATTCTAAAACAAATGCAATGGAACAGAATAAAAAAAATCAAGAACAAGATGATGATGATATTTTTGAATATTACGATAATGATTTAGGTCCGATAAGAGGGAAAGTTACCCCTAAGGCCAATGGGGTTATGAACTTCATTATTTTACTGTCTATAGTTGTTGGTACAGCGGGGGGCTTGTTGCTATATCTTTCTGATAATTACGAAACCCAGGCGTTGGAAGGCATCGGTACTATCCTATTGGTTGTCGCGGGGTTTGGCATTATATTCTTTGCCCCTTTTATTGCTTCCTATTTTAATGATTAAATAATCCTAATCAGATGAAACGAATACTGTTTTTCATATTACTTGCATGCCTGCTATCCGGTTCTGCCTTGTCACAGTCGGGGGGCGATTCTATCGTGAGTAATTTCCGAAATGAATTTGAACAGTTTAAACAATCGGTCATAGATGAACAACGGCAGTTTATCAGTCATAACGATTCTGTGTTTATCTGTTTCCTCGAAAAAACATGGATAGAGAAAGAAGTATTCAAAAGTGAGCATAAGATCGAGCCGAAACCCATCAGGCAACCTGTCGTTAAAACGAAAGATACCCTTACTCAAGAGCTAAATTACATTCACCCCAAGTCTTTTCCTATTATTAAATGGGACAGTACACAGGCAACCATAACAAAACTGAACATTCCCGATGAATCATATATGGTTGCCGGAACTTTCGATTTCTATGGCAATGCCGAAAAGATATATTATTCACCTCAAATAATGCCTGGATTAGGAATGACTGTGATCAATAACAATATTATTGCAAGGTTCTACCGTTCGCTCGCACAAAACAGTACTCTATGGGATTTTTGTTTGAATTTTCTGAAAAAATCCAGACAAAAATATTGCTTGAATGACTGGGGGTATTACCAACTGGCAAAGAGTTTATCGGAAAGTATCTTTAGTTTGGGAAATGAGCAAACACTGTTTTGCGGCTATCTGCTACTTAAAAGCGGGTACAATATAAAAATCGGATACGAAAATAACGTTATTTATTTGCTCATAACCTCATTGCAGCAACTTTACAACATTACCTACATAAAGGAAGCGCCACAAAAATTATATATTTTGGGATCAACAGGGGAGAAAATAAGTAATCTTTATGTTAATGCTGGAGAATATCCGGGAAATACACGCCCTTTTTCTTTCGATTTGCAGAAATATCCAAAATTTGGAGGAGGTATTGCAGCGAGAACCATTCATTTCAAAGGACACATTATCAAGCTTTCTTTTGAAAAACGCGATATTGATTTTCTTAATACATACCCGCAATGTGAATTGGGCACTTTTTTCCATGGTGGTATTTCGGAAAACAACCTGAAAATATTGGATACACTTTTCATCCCTTTATTTGAAGGGATGAAAAGTGACGTAGAGAAAGTAAACCTGCTGCTTGATTTTTGTCAACATGCTTTAAAATATAAAACAGATGGCGATCAGTTTGGGCAAGAACGCTACTTGTTTGCAGAAGAAACGCTTTATTATCCTTACAGCGATTGTGAAGACCGTTCCATACTACTTGCTTCATTTCTAAAACGTTATACCGAGCTTAAATCTGTTGCCCTCGATTTTCAGGGGCATGTGGCAATGGCAGTCCATTTCCCCGAACAAGTAAATGGAAAATATTATATGTATAACGGTGTAAGGTATACTGCATGCGACCCGACATTCATTAACTCAACAAGTGGAATGTTAATTGAAGATTATCTTGATCAGATACCTCAATTCATAACCTATTGATATTTTCATAAAAATGAGAACAATAAATATTATAATAGTCACAATAGCCCTATTTATGCTATTGTCCGCCGCAAAAAGTTTTGCACAGAAAACAAAAAAAGTGATAGGAGAAAGCCATGTTAAAATTGAAATTAATCAAACCCGTTTGGAAGCGGAAGAAATGGCTGAAGAGCAGGCGAAAGTGGATGCACTTATTAGTACTTTTGGTCAATATATTGGTGTAAACACGAAAACCATGATTGAATCAGGACAGGTTGATTTCAAATTATATGGTGGAACAAATACAAAAGGGGAATGGATACGCACCATCGGAAAGCCTGAGTTTCGCTACGACCACAGAGGTGCAGAGACTTGGATTACCTGTAAAATAAAAGGGGAAGCGAGAGGCATTACCCCCAAAGCAGATATAAAGGTTGAGGTATTGAGCTGCCCTCAAAAGAAATGCCGTACTGACAGTTTCAAAAATAATGAAAGGATGTATTTATATGTAAAATCATCGTGTGACGGGTATTTAAGCATTTTCATGGATGATGGTGAAACTGCTTACCGTTTGTTACCCTACCGTCGTATGGGAAACCAAAAATCAGTAAAAATAGAAGGCGACAAAGAGTATATTTTATTCTCACGTGAAATCGAAAACTTTGATGTACCGGCTGACATGATTGAATTATTTACGGACAAAGACCATGAAAGCAATACAATTATTGCCGTTTTCTCTGAAAATGATTTTTCAAAGCCCCTACTTTACGATGAAAAAACAAACGACAAAGTAAATCTGATTGTCCCAAAGTCATTATCAAAAGAAAAATTTGAAGAGTGGCTTGGTAATAACAGAGCTGCCGATGAAAAATTCTTGGATATTGAAAATAGAGTTACAATAAAAAACGAATGAAGACTGCACAGACTTCCTCTGGCTTTTGCAGTATCTGTTGAGTTGAGCAAATATTTGCTTTGAAAGATAAATCGTGATATTACAAAAAAAGCCAAATCCCCTCAGACAATGCAATTGCAAACAAAACAAAAACAGCAATCATTAACCATTTGGGAATATTCAAGTTTCTATTAATAACTTGGCCATCTCCCGTTTTTAAAGTTGATAATTAGTCAAACCTTAAAAACACAATAGATCGTTGATAATCAATTCATAATAATTTTTATTTGGTTTCTAAAAATGCAAGCAAATAGGTAAATTAGTGAAAAAGCTTGCAGATATGGTTGGGAAACAAGACAAAGCACCACAGTTGAGTATTTTTGACACACCTCTGAAGAGGTTCATTAATTTAGAACATGAACTGTGTATTTTATCTCATCAAATAGATTGGGATTCAATTGAGGAAGAGTTTTCTGTTTATTATTCGGAAACGGGCCGTCCTTCAGTTCCTATCCGCAGGATGGTTGGACTGCTATTGCTAAAGCACATCTATACACTTGAAGAACATTTTACCCAAACAGAATATTTAACAGAAAGCAAACCAAAAACAGGAATTGTTGATAGGGGCTATAAAGGGAAAAAGAAAATTAATGGAACAGAAATCATATCACCATCGGTCCCTAAAAATGAAACCACACAATACCAAAAACAGAAAGCAAGGAAACAATTTAGGGCAAGGGCAGGAATAGAACCAGTGATTAGTCATATCAAATACGATCACAGAATGTTAAGAAATTATTTGAAAGGTGTAATTGGTGACCAATTAAATACAATATTGGCCGGAACAGGTTACAACCTGAAGAAAATGCTCAATAGAATTAAAGAGCAAATTCTTTTTGACCTTATTCAAATCTTAAGTCTTGGGAAATTGCTTTTTTTCAAAGATAAGGTTCCCAAAAATAGTAGACTTTTTAAGGTTTAACTATTTAAGTTTGGTTTAGTTAATAAAAAGGGATTGCCGCAGCAATCCCTTTTTATTAACTAAAGCCGGCATGTATATGCACTTTCGATCTACTTTCCGATACAGAAATTTTTAAAAATGTGTCCTAATATTTCGTGCGTCGTAATTTCACCGGTGATTTCACCCAGGTAGTGTAGGCATTCACGGATATCTTGTGCCAGAAAATCTCCGGTAATTCCGTCGTTAAGACCGTTTAATACACGAAGGATAGCCTGATGTGCATTTTTCAATATCTCATAATGACGGGCATTTGTAACGATTACATCTTCCTGGTTGACAATATCCAGATTTACTGAATGAATCATCTGGGTAATGAGCTCATCAAGGTTCTGTTTTCCTTTGGCTGCAATAAATACGATTCTTTCATTATCGGTTAAATCCAGCAATTCCAGTTCTTGAATGGTCTCCCGTAGTCCTGTATCAATTTTATTTGCTACTACAATAAGTGTTTGTCCGTCAGAAATGCGCTCCCGTATTTTCTGAATGCGCTCAAAAATAATAGGGTAGGGATTGTTTGTATCTACTACCAGTAAAACTACTGTTGCCTGTTCCAACTTGCTGTAGCTACGCTCAATACCCATATTTTCAATCTGGTCAGCTGTTTCGCGTATTCCGGCTGTATCAAAAAAACGAAAAGCAGTTCCGTTTATGGTTATCACGTCTTCAATCACATCGCGGGTAGTTCCGTGAATATCAGAAACAATGGCCCGATCTTCATTTAGTAGTGCATTCAGGAGTGTTGATTTACCTACGTTTGTTTCTCCCACAATGGCAACTGGGATACCATTTTTAATTGCATTTCCCAGTTGAAAGGAGTTCTTTAATTTCCGCAAAAGCTTTTCAATTCTTTCAGTTAAGTTGCGAAGTTCAGTACGGTCTGCAAACTCCACCTCCTCCTCACTAAAATCCAGTTCCAGCTCAACCATGGCCGTAAAATGTAAAAGCTGCTTTCTCAGATCATTTATCTCTTTCGAAAAGCCTCCACGCATTTGGTTTAATGCCAGTTTATGTGCTGCGGCATTGGAGGAAGCAATAACATCAGCAACAGCTTCAGCTTGCGATAAATCCATTTTTCCATTGAGAAATGCGCGTTGTGTAAATTCTCCGGGTTGAGCCGGCCGGGCGCCACTTTCAATAAGTACTTCCAATATTTTTTGTTGAATGTATGATGAACCGTGGCAAGATATCTCGATAATGTCTTCGCCCGTGAAAGAATAAGGAGCTCTGAACAGGGCTACAACCACTTCATCAATTACTTCATTATTAAAGATAATACGACCAAAATGCAATGTATTGGCAACTTGCCCGGTTAATTTTTTATTTCTTTTCGGACTTTGAAAAACAGCATCAGCAATGCTGACTGCATCACCTCCCGAAAGCCGTATTACTGCAATGGCACCTGTTCCGGGAGAACTGGAGATTGCGCATATGGTGGATTGATCAAGCATATTCACATAATTTTTGCAAAGATAAATTATTTATTTTGATTAGTTTTAAGCCTCTAAATCCATTTAAACCATGAACCCACTGATAATAAAAGAAGCTGCTCAAAAACTTAAAAAATCAAAATATACTATTGCTTTTACAGGTGCCGGAATTTCGGTAGAAAGTGGTATCCCGCCGTTTCGCGGGAAACATGGGTTATGGAGCAAATACAATCCGGCTGTACTTGAGTTAGGCAATTATCTGGGGAATCCTGCCACATGCTGGAAAGATATTCGAAAAATATTTTATGATTTTTTTGCTGATGCACAACCAAATAAAGCGCATAAAGTTTTGGCACGAATGGAAAAAGAAGGAATACTTCAATCTGTTATAACCCAAAATATTGATAATTTGCATCAGCAGGCAGGAAGTAAAATTGTTTATGAATTTCATGGCAATGCCCAACGTTTAAAATGTCTTAAATGTGGTACTTTTTATAATGCATCCGAATTTGATTTCAATAACATTCCTCCGTTCTGTAAGGAAGATGGAGAAATATTAAAGCCCGATTTTATATTCTTTGGCGAGAGCATTCCACAAGAAGCGTATGCCAATTCTTTTGCTGATGCTGAAAAAGCAGAAGTCTGTATCATTGTTGGTTCAACAGGAGAAGTTGTTCCGGCTTCTTATATTCCGCGCACGGCAAAACAAAACGGTGCTGTTATTATTGAAATAAATCCGAATGAATCTATGTTTACACCTCAAATTACTGACATTCATCTGCAGGGCAAAGCTGGCGATATTATGCGCTTACTTGAAAATGAACTATTTTGAATTTTATAACCACAAGTTTAAAACTTAAACAGTCAGCCTGCTTTATTCCCGGAAAAAAGGAATAAACTCCATATAGCTTTTTTATAAAAATAAAGAACAACTATATTTGCGGAACTAAAAATTAAAATCATGAAGTTACTTGAAGGAAAAACAGCAATTATTACCGGTGCTTCACGTGGTATAGGTAAAGCCATAGCTTTAAAATTTGCACAGGAAGGATGCAATGTGGCTTTTACCGATTTGTTTGAAGATGAAAACATGAAAGCTACCGAGGCAGAATTACAGGCACTTGGAGTAAAGGCAAAAGGTTATGCTTCTGATGCCAGTAATTTTGGCGACACAGATAGAGTAGTAAATGAAATAGTTAAGGATTTTGAAAGGATAGATGCATTGGTGAACAATGCGGGAATAACAAAAGATACCCTTTTAATGCGTATGACGGAGGAGCAGTGGGATGCCGTTATTAATGTAAACCTGAAATCGGTATTTAATTTTACTAAAGCTGCTCAAAAAACAATGTTAAAACAGCGGTCAGGCTCTATTATTAATTTGAGCTCGGTTGTTGGAGTAAGCGGAAATGCTGGCCAGGCAAATTATTCAGCTTCTAAAGCCGGAATTATCGGTTTTACTAAATCCATTGCTCGCGAACTGGGTTCCCGGGGAATTCGTTCCAACGCCATCGCACCAGGCTTTATCATTACTGAGATGACAGCAAAAATATCTGAAGATGCGCGGAAAGCATGGGAAGCTTCCATTCCGTTAAAACGTGGTGGAACACCCGAAGAAGTAGCAGGTGTTGCTACATTCCTTGCTTCGGATCTTTCATCGTATGTTAGTGGCCAGGTTATTCAGGTTTGCGGTGCAATGAATACATAAAATTGTAACGAGAATAAGGTTAAAATAAATACATTGACAAAAAGGGCTATTTTGCCCTTTTGTCTTTTATGGCATACTGTAGCTAAATTCGGAAAACTATTTTGATTAGTTTTGGTATTTCATAATGTTAGATTGTTTTTTCATTATTTAACTAATGGTGAGCAATAAGTATTAAGAATAATATAATGTCACATTCTGTAGGTTTAATGCAATAAATTAGTTATATTTATTTCATTATGAGATATGTATCGCTTAGAACAGAGGAGATAGAAGCACTCGAAAAGCTTCAAAAGAACAGTACTAACAATACGGTCAGGAAACGCAGCCATTGTCTGCTTTTGTCCCATCAAAGACGGACGATCACTGACCTTTCGAGCATTTTTGATGTAAACAGAAGAACTATCGAACGTTGGCTTGACAACTGGGCAAAAAACGGTCTCGACTCTCTCCCGATCCAATCCGGGCGAGGGGTCAAGACCCGGCTAAAAGGCCTTGAGTCGGTAATTGAGGAGCAATTAAAACAACACAATCGTAACTTAAAAAATGTATTGGCCTATCTTGAGGGACAGCACAATATCGTAATCTGCAAAAAGACTTTGCAGAATTTTTTAAAAGATACTGGGCTATATCTGGAAGAGGGCCCGGCTGTCGCTAAAAAGCAAACGCAACCCCAATGACTTTGAAATTAAACAGCAACAAATAGAAAGCCTTAAAGAATTGGAAGATAGCGGTTACATAGATCTTTATTTTGGAGATGAAAGCCATTTTGGGCTTACACCAAATGTGCCATACGCATGGCAGACAAAAGAAAACCCGATATTATTGCCCGCTTCCAAAGGAAAGTTCCTAAATGTTGTGGGCTTGATGAACCGCAAAAACAAACTGTTTTTTGAAGTGAACGAAACAACATTCAATTCTGATAAGTTCATCGGTTTTATGGATAAGTTCATGAGGCAGATCGTTAAAAGGACTGTTGTAATACTTGATAATTCACCGATCCATAAATCTAAAAAGTTCATGGCAAAAATTGAAGAGTGGAAAGAAAATGACTTGTTGATTTACTTTCTGCCACCATATTCCCCTGAACTAAACCTGATAGAAATCCTATGGAAGAGAATCAAATACCAATGGTTGCCTTTTGAAGCATATCTAAGCTTTCAGAATCTCAAAGAACGTTTGTCATACGTTTTGAATAATTTTGGCTGTAAATACGACATTATATTTTAATCGTTACTTAAGCTCAGTAAAGTAAACATGATTTATTTCTAAGAATGAAAAGGGTAATATGAATAATATTGAAAGTATAAAAATATACAGCTTCTATTATAAAAATACTGAGGTTTTAATTGACGATAAAACATATAGTCCCATAATGGCAGGAAATGCATGTCTTGATGAAAAAACAAATATTTCAGGAGATGATACAGGAGAATCTATTTCATCTAAAAATTTTTCATACAGTGAATTAACAGGCATCTATTGGGTATGGAAAAATACAATGCAGGATGTTACAGGAAGCTGTCATTATCGACGTTATTTTACTTGCAGAAAGGAACCATTGGATCATTCACTAAAGCGTATCCTCTATTTTGCAGCAGGTTTATATAAAAAAAGATATGGACTATTATATACTAACAATATCTCCCGCTTTAAAAGGCAAATTATTAATCGCGAAGAAATTATTCATATTTTAGAAAACTATGATGCAATACTTCCGCAACCCCGAAAATTAAAATACAGCATTCGCAAACATTACGATCGATATCATAACCTCAGTGGAAATGATTTGAAAATTATCGAAAGTATTCTTCAAACGAGCTATCCGGAATACATTGATTCTTTCCGGAAAGTATTGGACAGTAAACGACTCTATGCAAATAATATGTTTATTCTTCGGAAAGAACAATTTAACGAGTTTATGAATTGGTGGTTTTCTGTTTTGTTTGAATTCGAAAAGCAAATCGATCTTGCTTCATATCAAGGATATCAAAAACGCGTTATTGGATTTATGGCAGAGCGTTTGCTTTCCGTGTGGTTCCACTATAAAAAATTGAAAGTTAAAGAATTACCTGTTTTATATTTTAAAAAATTAAAATATTAAGATATTTTCTGAAAATAGTATACAATGGCATATTTTCGAGGTTTGTTTTGCGGGTTAACAACTGTTGATATCCAACATTTTGTTTCCTCTTTTCCTGTAGCCAATAAAAAGATAAAATCACTTCCTCCCGAAATTTTTATCGGTGGACCGGCAACCAATGCGGCTGTAGCTTTTTCATGTTTAAACGGAAATGCTTTTCTGGCTTCAGCAACTGGTACTAATTCATTTTCAAAAACTATTGAGGATGATTTTATGTATACCAATATTGTTCATTATGATTTGGCTAAAAAGCAGGAATATAAGCCAGTAATAGCATCGGTTGTAACATCTCTCGATAATGGCGATCGTAATATTTTTACTCATCATCCGGAAAGAATACAACCGACAATCCTACCAGGCGAGTTATTGAAACAAACCAAGCCACAAATTATTTTAGCAGATGGATTTTATCCCGAGTTTTCAATTGAACTTTTGCGTCAGGCTTATTCAAGAAATATTCCGGTTGTTCTCGATTGTGGCAGCTGGAAAAATCAATATGAAACAATGTTAGAGTTTGTTGATACAGTAATTTGTTCAGAAGATTTTCTCCCTCCCCAATGCTCATCGGCATCAGATGTATTTAAATATTTAAAATCGAAAAATGTAAAATATGCAGCTATTTCTCGCGGAAATAAAAATATACTGTATTGGGAAAGCGATACGCAAAATGAGATTGAAATTGAACCTGTAGAAGTAAAAGACACGCTTGGAGCAGGCGATTTTTTGCATGGTGCATTTTGTTTTTACTGGTTGCAGCTAAATAATTTCCGGAATGCTTTGCAGCAGGCAACAAAACTTGCTTCTTATACATGTCAGTTCAAAGGAACACGGGGCTGGCTAAATTTTTACGGAGAGGTAAAAAATTGAAAAATATTCATTAAATTGTATGATAGGAGAAAAATACCGGGATGATTAATAAATCAATTGCTTATAGATTAAGTATATATATATCGTTGGCGGTTATAAGTGTATTTATAGGTTTTATCATAATATCTTATTTATTTAACCGTAATCTTTTACGACAAAATATTGAAAATAAAGCTATAGGCGAAAGCGCAAAGATTATAAAGGAGGTAGAAAGATATCTGGTTTCTACCAAAGAAATTACAACCAATGTAGCCAACCAAGTATATTATTACGGCCAGAATAATGAAGTGGAATGTTTGATTTCCACCGTGATGGAGAAATATCCCTTCCTAAATGCCATTCACATAAATTTTAGGGCGGACCTTGCCAATGTTGCTTTTCATAATTATTATGGTTACCAGGGGAGCGATTCTGTTTTGGTTACAAAAATGAATAATAGGGCTCATTGTTGTCCGACGCAAAAAGAGAATACAGATTTAATTATTGACAGAGATACTTCAGGATGGACTGAACCATTTCGTTGTTTTCGGGACAGCAATATTGTTGTTTCCTATTTTTGTCCAATTAAAATTGAAAAAAACAATAATATACAAATTATTGGTGATGTTGTTTGCGAATTATCATTACTAGATTTAAGTCATTCTATAAATGACATAAAATTTGGTAGCGACGGATACGCGTTTTTGGTGTCAAAAGGTGGCGATTACGTTACCTATCCAATAGAGAAATGGATTTTAAACCGGAACCTTTATTCTTTATCAGACAAAATTTATGATAAAAAGAAAGTTGATGTAAAAGGCATTCTGGAAAACAAAATGAGTGGCTCTATTATTGGATATTCTGAAATTTTTGATTATAAGAAAACCTGGGTTTACTATTCACCAATCAAAGAAAATGGGTGGATGGTTATCTTTAATATCCCTTATGACGAATTATTTCAACCTTTATATAAGAATCTTTTATTAATGCTGCTTGTTTCGGTTATCGGAATTTTGATTATTTATTTTATTATTGCATTTATAACCAACAAATTAGTAGAACCATTAAGCACAGTAACGTCTCAGTTGAGGGCGTTTAGCAATCTTTCAGGCAAGGAGGACTTCTCTTCTCAAAGCGTCAACGAGGTAAAAGCTGTATCCGATAGCCTGAATTATATGAAATCGTGGTACGAAGAGTATAAAGTAAAACTATCTAAGGAACTTAAGAATCATAATCGGAGGATTGAAGACTTAATGCAAGCTTCAGAGATACAGAAAAGTTTAATAAAAACTAATTTTCCTGCTTTCCCTAAAAGGAGAGATGTTGATTTGTATGGAATATATAAACCAGCAAAAATCGTTAGTGGCGATTTATTTGATTTCTTTTTTATTGATGATGACAATCTTGTTTTTACTATTGGTGATGTTTCGGGAAAAGGTATTCCGGCTGCTATTTTTATGAGTGTTGCCCAAACAATTATAAAGAGTAATGCCAATTTAAAAAAAGCAAAAAGTATTGTTGGGAAAGCAAATCTTGAATTGTTCACAAATAATCAGCATCAATTTTTTTTAACACTGTTTTTAGGTGTTTTAAATACAAAAACAGGAAGTCTTAATTATTGCAATGCAGCTCATACTTCAACATTCATATTAAAATCGAACGGGGAAATAGTAAGTTTGGAACAATCTCATGGTTTGCCTCTGGGGCTGTATCCCGACAAAGAATATTCCGACTCCAAAATTGATATTGAATATGGAGATACTATTATTCTTTATACAGATGGAATTACGGAATTACAAGACAAGAATAGTTTCTTGTTTGGAGAGGAGAGGCTCAAAGAACATGTAAGCCATTTAGCAGGGGAAACTCCTGAAGTGATTGCAAAAAATATAGAACAAACTTTAGATATATTCCGAGCAGAAGTCAATCAGGCAGATGATATAAGTTTACTAATTCTAAAATATACTCCACAAAAAAAGGCCTGAAAACAGGCCTTTAATATTCAATCACTTTTTCTTAGTTACTCAGTTCTTTTTTATTCGAAAGTATTCGCATAAGTAATTTCTCATTTTTCTTATCAAATCCAACAGAAATGGTATCACCTTCTGTTATTGAAGCTTTTATTATTATTTCGGCCATCTCATCTTCCAGGTATTTCTGAATTGCTCTTTTTAAAGGACGAGCTCCAAATTGCGGATCGTATCCCTTTTCTGCAATGAAATCTTTGGCTGCAGATGAAATTTTCAACTTGTAATTCAATGCTTCAACTCGTTTGTAAAGATCTTTTATTTCAAGATCAATAATCTGATGTATATGTTTTTGATCAAGTGAATTAAACATTATCACATCATCAATACGATTTAAGAATTCCGGAGCGAATGCTTTTTTTAGTGCTTTTTGAATTACGTACTTCGCATGCTCGTTGTCACTTTCAGGAGTTCTTCCTGTACTGAACCCAACTCCACGACCAAAGTCTTTTAACTGACGGGTTCCAATATTGGAAGTCATAATTATAATCGTATTTCTAAAATCAACATTTCGGCCCAAACTATCTGTCAATCTACCTTCATCCAATAGCTGGAGCAGCAAATGGAATACATCCGGGTGTGCTTTTTCTATCTCATCAAGCAAAACAACAGAGTAGGGTTTTCTGCGTACCTTCTCGGTTAATTGACCACCTTCTTCATATCCTACATATCCTGGAGGTGCTCCAACCATTCTCGATACCGAAAATTTTTCCATGTATTCACTCATGTCAATTCGAATCAACGAATCAATACTGTCAAAAAGTTGCGTGGCAAGTACTTTAGCCAACTGCGTTTTTCCAACACCTGTTGGTCCAAGGAATATAAACGATCCAATCGGGCGGTTCGGGTCTTTTAACCCTGCACGGTTGCGCTGAATGGCTTTTACAATTTTTTTGATTGCTTCGTCCTGGCCAATCACTTTCGATCTTAAGTCGCTTTCCATACTCATCAGCCTTCTGCCTTCTGCTTGGGCAATACGCTGTACCGGCACCCCTGACATCATGGCAACAACCTCTGCAACTTTGTTTTCGTCAACCGTTTCCCGATGATTTACAAGTTCTTTTTCCCAATCTTCTTTTTCTTTCTCAAGTAATTGCAAAAAGTTTTTCTCTTTGTCACGGAAATTAGCCGCCAATTCAAAATTTTGGCTTTTTACTGCTGATATTTTATCCTCTTTTACTTTCTCAATTTTTTCTTCGAGTTTAACAATACTGTCCGGCACATTTATATTTGATATATGAACTCTTGAACCAGCCTCGTCAAGAGCATCAATGGCCTTGTCAGGCAAATACCTGTCTGAAATATATCGCGCAGTAAGCTTTACACAAGATTCCAGTGCCTCTGGCGTGTATATTACATTGTGGTGATCTTCATAGCGCCCTTTAATATTATTCAGTATTTCAATGGTCTCATCAACGGAAGTTGGATCAACCATTACTTTCTGAAATCGTCTTTCCAATGCGCCATCTTTCTCAATATGCTGTCTGTACTCATCAAGTGTTGTAGCACCAATACACTGAATATCGCCACGAGCCAGAGCTGGTTTTAACATATTGGCAGCATCAAGAGACCCGGTTGCGCCTCCTGCTCCAACAATCGTATGTATTTCATCAATAAACAGAATAACATTATTAACTTTTGTCAACTCATTTAAAATTGCTTTCATTCTTTCTTCAAACTGTCCCCGGTATTTTGTGCCGGCAACAATGGAAGCAATATCCAGGCTCACTACTCGCTTATCAAACAATATTCTTGATACTTTTTTACCAATAATTCTTAAAGCCAGTCCTTCTGCAATAGCAGATTTTCCAACTCCAGGTTCTCCAATTAGAATAGGGTTATTTTTTTTGCGTCGGCTGAGTATTTGAGCCAAACGCTCAATTTCTCTTTCCCGTCCAACAATTGGGTCAAGACTGTTCTCTTCGGCAAGCTTGGTAATGTCAATACCAAAATTATCAAGTACCGGTGTTTCAGACTTTGATGATACATTCTTTTTCGAACCGGAAGTTCCGCCTCCCGGAGTTTTTGAGAACGCGTCATCATCATCATCACTTTCCGGAAAATCAGATTTTGCTTCTGGTGTTTTATAATCCTGCAACTGCGATTTTACAATGTAGTAATTAACTCCAAACTCAACCAACAGTTGGGTAACAACATTTTCGTTATCTTTTAAAATTGCCAAAAGCAAATGTCCGCTGTTCGCGATACTACTTTTAAATGAACGGGCTTCCAGATATATGAGTTTCAATGATTTTTCTGCCGATTTGAGCATAACTAAATCAGCTTTTTGATTGACTTCTTTTTCTGTTCTTACTTTTCTTTCAATCAATTGTTTTATTTCGGCTAAATCAACTCCCAGATTTTCAAGTATATCTGTTGCAATTCCTTCTCCATCTCTAAGTATTCCAAGAAACAAATGCTCCTGCCCAATATAATCGTTACCAAGCCTTATTGCTTCCTCCCGACTATAACCGATAATGTCCTTTATTCTTGGTGAAAATTGTGAATCCATATAATTCTCCTCAAATTTTTTGTTATCATTTTTAACAAAAACTATTCCTAAAAGTTGAGTTACTAAAATAAACAAAAATAAGTTGGAATGGCACCCAGAATGGCAGAAGTTATTAAATAAATTAACTTAAAACGGAATTATTGACAGTTAGCATGTTAATATCTTCTCGTTATCATAGAATTAAATCAGGCACGAAAATGTCCTTTTGACCGATGATTTTACTATTTTTGGGGGGCATTTTAAAAATGTAAAAATTTATTATTAAAGAAGATATAAATGATTGAAGGTGAAAAGATTATTAGAGTAAACATTGAAGAGCAGATGAAATCTGCCTACATTGATTATTCCATGTCAGTTATTGTTTCCCGTGCGTTGCCTGATGTTCGAGACGGATTTAAACCTGTTCACCGCAGGGTTTTGTTCGGGATGAATGAATTAGGAATTTTGTCAAATCGCGGGTATAAAAAATCAGCAAGAATAGTAGGAGAAGTTCTCGGAAAATACCACCCTCACGGCGACTCGTCAGTATATTTTACAATGGTAAGGATGGCTCAGGATTGGTCTCTTCGCTATCCATTAGTCGATGGACAAGGAAACTTTGGTTCAGTTGACGGTGATAGTCCGGCAGCAATGCGTTACACCGAAGCAAGAATGGCTCGTATTGCCGAGGAAACACTGGCCGATTTAGATAAAAATACAGTTGATTTCCAACCCAATTTTGATGAATCGTTAAGTGAACCAACTGTTTTACCAACCCGGATACCACAACTAATCGTTAACGGGGCGTCAGGTATTGCTGTAGGAATGGCTACAAATATGCCTCCACATAATCTGGCTGATACAATTGATGCAACAATTGCTTATGTCGAAGATAATAATGTTTCCATTCAGGATTTGATTGACATTATTAAAGCCCCTGATTTTCCAACAGGAGGTATTATTTATGGCTATCAGGGAGTTCTGGAAGCTTTTGAAACAGGCCGGGGAAGAATTGTAGTCAGGGGAAAAGCACATATCGAAAATGAAGGTGGCCGTGAAAAAATTGTGGTTACCGAAATCCCTTATTTGGTTAACAGGGCTGAAATGATTCAAAAAACAGCCGATCTGGTTAACGAGAAAAAAATAGAGGGAATATCAAATGTAAATGATGAATCGGGACGTGAAGGGATGCGTGTTGTTTACGATTTGAAACGCGATGCTATGAGCAACGTCGTTTTAAATAAGTTATACAAATATACTTCACTGCAAACATCATTCAATGTAAATAATATTGCATTGGTTAATGGCCGTCCTAAATTATTAAACCTGAAAGATCTGATCAGGCATTTTGTTGATCATCGTCATGAAGTTGTTATACGACGGACTCAATATGAGCTGGAACAAGCCGAAAAACGGGCACATATTTTAGAGGGCTTAATTATTGCGAGTGATAATATTGATGAAGTAATCTCAATTATTCGTTCATCTTCAACACCGGAAGAAGCTCGTAACAGGTTGGTTTCAACTTTTGAACTAAGTGAAATTCAGGCTCGTGCAATTGTCGACATGAGACTAAGGCAACTCACCGGACTTGAACAGGATAAGCTGCGGAAAGAATATGACGAAATTATGCAGCAAATAGAATACTTTAAAAAGATTTTAAGTGAAGTATCTTTGCGAATGGATATCATTAAAGAAGAGCTACTTGAAATTAAAAAGAAATTTGGGGATGAGCGTAGAACAGAATTGGTTCCGAATGCAGAAGAATTTAACCCGGAAGATTTCTATGCCGATGAAGCTATGGTAATTACCATTTCTCATTTAGGATATATAAAACGTACACCGCTCACAGAATTTCGAACACAGGGAAGGGGAGGAGTTGGCTCCCGCGGGGGAAGTACCCGTGAAGAAGATTTTATTGAACATATTTTTATTGCTTCCATGCACAATACACTTCTTCTTTTTACAGAAAAAGGAAAGTGTTACTGGTTGAAAGTTTATCAAATACCGGAAGGAGCCCGTTCTTCAAAAGGCCGTGCTATTCAGAATATTCTCAATATAGAACCTGATGATAAAGTTCTGACTTTTATTAAAGTAAAAACTTTGGCAGATCAGGAATTCATAAATAATAATTACATTATTCTTGCTACCAAGAAAGGTATTATTAAGAAAACAACATTAGAAGCTTATTCTCGTCCTCGGCAAAACGGAGTAAATGCAATAACGATTAAAGATGGTGATCAATTACTCGAAGCACGTTTAACAAACGGCGAAAGCGAAATTATGATTGCAGTGCGTTCCGGAAAAGCCATTCGTTTTAATGAGCAGATTGTAAGGGCTATTGGTCGTACCGCCTCCGGAGTAAGAGGAATAACTCTTGGCAATGAAAAAGATGAAGTAATTGGCATGGTTTGTGTGAACAATGAGAACAATGAAGATGTGCTTGTAATATCTGAAAACGGATATGGAAAACGTTCTAAGATAGAAGATTATAGGGTCACTAACCGTGGAGGAAAAGGGGTAAAAACAATTAATATCACTGAAAAAACAGGTGATTTGATTGCTATAAAGAATGTGTCTGACGAGAATGACTTAATGATTATTACAGAACACGGTTTGACCATTCGATTGGCAGCAAGCTCCATTTCTGTTTTGGGAAGAGCAACTCAGGGGGTAAGATTAATTAATTTGAAAGAAGAAGACAGAATTGCTTCCGTTGCGAGGGTTACAATAGCTGAACCAGATGCAGAAGAAGTAGTTGATAATGAGAATAGTGATATAGATCCAGAATAGTATTATTGTAAAATACGGTATATTTGGAATAACCTTTTATTAGTATATTTTTGTATCAAAAAATTAATTTAAATTATATTAGTAATGAGAAGAACAATAATTTTACTAACCTTTATTTTAGCTGTGACAACAGTTTTTGCTCAAAAGGGGAAAGTAACCAGTGCACTTAACTATAAGGAGTCGGGTAAACTCGACAAAGCGTATGAGACCATTGAGGAAACCATCGATCCTTCTAATGAAAAGTCAGAAAAAACAATTAACTGGCCTAAAACATGGGAAACCAGAGGAGAAATTTTTCAGGCCATTTATGAATCAAAAGATGAAAATATAAAGAAACTCAGTGCAGATCCATTAGGAGAAGCATTGAAATCGTTTAAAAAAGCACTTGAACTTGATGATAAAAAGGGAGGAAGCAATAGTGTAAAAATAAAACTTACTTTGCTTACCAACAGTTTAGCCAATCAAGCAGTTGAGGCATTTAATAACGAAGATTATAAAAAAGCGCTACAATCTTTTGAACAAATTCTGGAAATCAATGATATTGATATTGTAAAAGCTGATAATCCGGATGCAATTGATACTGTTTATATTTTTAATGCTGGTTTAGCAGCATACAATGCAAAAGATTATGATAAAGCTATCAAATATTATAAAGAAGCTGCGGAATATGGTTATAATGGAGCAAGAACATATAGCCTTGTTGCAAATTCTTATCAGATGAAAAAAGATACTCTTGGAGCATTGGAAACACTGAAGGAAGCATTCAAAAAATATCCGGAAGATAATGGTGTATTAACCAGCATGATACAAATTTATCTGGATCTTGATAAAACAGAGGATGCAATGACGTATCTGGACATGGCAATACAACAAGATCCAACAAATGCAACTTATTATTTTGCGCAAGGAACTTTATATGAAAAATTAAATAAAGAACAAGAAGCAATAAAAGCATATGAAAATGCTATAAAATATGATGATAAATATTTTAATGCATATTATAATCTGGGAGCATTGTATTATAACAAAGGAGTTCAGCAGATCGAGGTGGCCAATAAAGTTCCGGCTAGTGACAATGAGAAATATGTTGCTGAAACAAAAAAGGCTGATAAGTGGTGGAAAGAAGCCATTCCTTATATGGAAAAATGTCTTGAGTTAAATCCGGACGATAAAATGACTTTGGAGTCACTTAAAAACTTGTATTATAGAATGAAAGAAATGGATAAGTATAATACAATTTTAGAGAAGTTAGGACAATAAAATAGGAAAGGGTAATTTTTACCCTTTTTTTACACAATCAATTATTAACATAATATACATAATGTATCATATTTGAATAAACGTAATATTCCTGCTACTTTTGTAGAAATTTTAAAGTTTTATTTGCCATGAAAAAAATAGCGACACTATCTTCATTTGTTGTTTTATCAGTCATTATATTTTCGTCATGTAAAACAGCACAAGTTACTAATGCATTAAATTTAAAAGAGGCAGGTGATATTAAAAAGGCCTTCTCCAGTATAAACGAGGCTGTTGATTCGACAAATGAGAAATCAGAAAAAACGATCAATTGGCCGCATACATGGGAGGTTAGGGGAGAAATTTATCAGGCAATATATCAATCAAAAAATGATGAAATAAAAAAGCTAAGTGAAGCTCCGTTAGAAGAAGCCTATAACTCTTATATGAAAGCAATTGAGCTTGATACTAAGAATCAGTACAGCAAAAGCCTGAAGCTTAATTTAACGCTATTGACTAATGATTTATCTAATCAGGCGGTTGAAGCATTTAACAATAATAAATATTTAAAAGCACTGGAATCGTTTGAGCAAATCCTTAATATTAATAATCTTAGTATCATGGAAAATGGTGATATTGTAGATACTGTATATATTTTTAATGCTGGCCTGGCTGCATATAAAGCTCAGGAATATGACAAAGCGATAAAGTATTACAAAGAAGCAGCAAAATATAACTATAATGGTGCAAGTACATATGGAATGATTGCAGACGCCTACCAACAAAAGAAGGATACACTAAATGCTTTGGAAACATTGAAAGAAGGTTTTGAGAAATATCCGGATGATAAGGTAATTTTATCAAGCATGATTCAGATATATTTAAACTTCGAAAAGACAAGTGAAGCAATGAAATATCTGGAAATGGCCATTGAGCAAGATCCTAATAATGCATCATATTATTTGGCCCAGGGAACTTTATATGAAAAATTAAAAATGGAAGAACAGGCGATAGAAGCCTATGAAAATGCTATTTCAAACGATAGCACTTTATTTAATGCATATTACAATCTGGGGGCATTGTATTATAACAAAGGAGTTCAGCAAATAGATTTTGCCAATAGTATTCCCGCGGGTAATAATCAAAAATACATGGAGGAGATTAAGAAAGCTGATAAATGGTGGGAAAAATCAATTCCTTATATGGAGAAATGTTTAGAGTTAAAAACAGAAGATAAAATGGCTCTGGAATCGTTGAAGAATTTGTATTACCGAACCAAACGAATGGATAAATACAACAGTGTGTTGGATAAACTCGATGAGAGATAAATATAGTTAATTGAAGGAGAGTAAGCAATATTCTTCTTTTTAATATATATTTTATTTATCATAATATCAATTATAGGACAAACGTATTTATTTGTTTATTCTGGAATATCACACAAATTACGCCCAGCTTTGCTGATTTTATGTAAAAGTTTATACAGAGTTTCTTTGCAAAAGTTTTTTCTATAATTCAATATTATGTCTGCATTCGTTCCTCGTTTGCCTTCGCCAAATCGCTCAGGTAAATAAATCGCACCAGGCGCAACGGTGCTAAAAAATATTTTTATTCAATTCTCAGAGACTTTATTAAGCGAATATTTTAATTCTCCTAAATCTATCTTAGGGATTTTTATGCCTCTATAATACTCTAAATTAATTGGTTGAAGGTAAATCTCATGATAGTTTCCAGATTTGGTTTTTACAATAAATTCAATCCCTTTATTGGCACTCTCATTCTGAAAAACGTCTAAACGAGCTTTCATCAATTCAAGCTTTACAAAATGCTGTGCGTATTTGTAGATTTTATCCATGTTCGTTTTAACCTCATAATTCATAAAGAGAAGCTGATAATTTTAAACTAGAACCCCAATTTATGAAGCATTTCTTTTAAGTTATAACCTTCAGTATAAAAAATTCCAGTTGATTTACTCATAATAGCATATTTCGATGGATTCTTATATCTATTTTGCCCAAGATTCGGATTTACTTGGTTTGTCAACATCACTATTGTCATGTCATTCGTTAAATGTCGGATAAAGTCGTTTTAGTTTTATTCTTGCATTATCAGAAGTGAACCGCCAATTGATTTTGGCATTCTTATTATTCCGTTCGTGTTCCCAGGCTGCAGTTCCGCTTTTTACTTTTTCGATGGTGTCAATCCTGCGGTTCAGACATTGCCCCATTAATACATTCAGTTCTATTTCAGCCATGTTTAGCCAACTACCATGTTTCGGGGTGTATATGAATTCAAACCTATCCCATAATTTTTTTGCTTCTTCTGGCTTAAATGTTTCATATAGTGCACCAGGCTTGTGTGTCCCCAAATTATCCATGACCAAGGTGATTTTAACTGCGTCTTTATACATCTCAGCGAGTTCTGACAGGTATTCAGCCCAATCTTTTTTTGTCTTGGTTTTAGTCACTTTTACATACCGTTTCCCCTGTAATGGTTCATTTGCCATAAAAATGTTACACACGCCATTTCGCTTATATTCGTAATCATACTTTTCCCAACTGCCGGGCTTTGCTTTTATTGGCAGCTTATTTTCTCCTATAAGTTGCTTGGGCGACTCATCCATACAAACCACCGGAAAATCTGGATTATATTCGCGTTTATACACTTCCAATACTTTTTCCATATTAGCCACAAAATCACCGTTTTGAAGGGGTGGGATTACCCAGCCTTTTTTCTTCCACGGTTTCAATTCGTTTTTTTAAAAGGCGGCGCACCGTTTCGTGCGATATCGCATCAACATATTCTAATTCTACAGCTTTGTCAGCCAACATCCGTAGTGACCAGCGGGAAAAACCTTCAGGGGCTTCACTACAGCTTAAAGCTATCAGGTGTGCCTCCAGAGCCCCGTCAACTTTCTTTTTATAGACCCGCTGCCCTTTGTGCCCATTTAATGCCATTTCCAATCCTTCCTCAACAAATCTTTTCTTTACCCGGTCAATCTTTTTCATGCTAATCTGAAGAACATTGGAAATGTCTTCATTCTTAGATTTGTTTTCCTGGTATTCTCCTTCATCACAGTTTAATAAAATCAATGCGTTCAATACTTTTTGCGACTTGTGAGAGCCTTTACTGGTTATTTCAAACAATTCTTCTCTTTCTTCTTTTGTCAATGTCACCTTGTATTTTTTCATGGCAGTTTTTGCCAAATTACAAAATTCATACGACATTACAAAGTTGACATGACACTAGTTAGAAATGTTAAGTTATAATGCTTTTCTCCATTCTTAAAAATGTATTGAGCTTTTGCGGCACTTTTAATCTGAATCGGAAATATTGAATGTGTTACATTTCCGTCAACTATTAATTCGCAGTTTATGTCAACACCATAATCATCACTTGCGACTTCACGTGATATAAAACCATTCTTTTTACTAAAAAACGTCCTAACCAGAAGAACTGATTCTTCGCTTCTTTCTGCATTTTTATCTATGCATGTTAATAACTCCATACCTATTTGCTCCATTGCATTGTGCCAAAAAGTGTTCCGTAGACAAAACCTTCAGTTCCCAAACTTTTTGCCTACGCGCTTTTAAATTGATTTACAAATTGATGTTAAGTGGTAATTTGATGCCAGTTTTCCAAAAACCAAAGCAATTAATATTATGCACTACACTATAGGACAAATGTTATTTTACTTATTGTGGTAACTATTTTTAGCATCCAGCAAAACCAGTTCTTCCTGGATATAATTTAACAGGGTGCCAAAATCATTTTGAGTTACAATTCTGTGGCTTCGGGTAATGGGAATTGCCTTTAACGGGAATTTATAATTTACCCGAATGGCAAGTTTATAATTTTTTGTCAGGCTGGCATCTGGTTTGTTTAGTGAAAAGGGTTCAGGAGCATCCTCGCCATCGGGTACCAACCAGGGCTTCAATTCTTTACTGCTATCTAAATACCGTTTTAACAACACATTTTTACTTGGTAATTTTTTTTCACTGGTCCACCATAAATGGTTTACTTTTTCCATTGCTGCATATGTATCGTAATACGTGGTAACACACTCCAGCGAACTTAATGTCTCAGAAATGAATGTTGTCATTGCGTCATCATAATCAAGATTACTTTTAATAGCCTTCATTGCAATATGCACGCCCAGCAGGTTGGAATAAAGATCTTCAGGAGAAAAACTGGAATAACGTTCAGGTAGCAATGGTACATATGATGCCCCAAACCAGGTGGCAATTTCGTGCCAGAGTGATAAATCATAAGCAATTTTTCCGGCAAGCTGCAAGGTATCAATATTACCTGTAATTTCATTAAGATGTAGTTCCAGTGTTTTTGCCCCTCCTTCATTGCCTAAATCGATAGATTCGTGTTTGTTTTTTTTTATCCTGCAATACAGCCAGGCCGTCCAATCGGCACAATCGCGCAAGTGTCCCATGTCGATAAAACCACCGTAATGGGTATATATATTGCCATTTCCTTCCATGTTACTCCCCATATATTTATGAGGCCCAATTTCTCCTATGGAAGTAATATCTGTTTTTTTACAAACGGAATACCGGCAATACCCAGATTAGCGCCGAAAGAGCAGCAGGTACGTATAATTCGCGGTGGCGGAACAGCTAAATCCTCAGCAGTTAATTCCGGAACTTTTGCTTCCATAATTGACGTAATAAAAAGAAAAGATACGATTAACAATATCTTTTGCAGTGGTCTGTATTGCACTATCCGTTTTAGCTGTTTCATCAAAACAAAAATAAGGTAGAATTTAAATAGTGATACTTCCCCGTTTTAGAATGTTTCTAACTTTTTATGGTTAATATCCAGCAGTCTGTCCATCTTTTCTCGATTCTGAAGCTCCGTAATAGACCTTGTTTTTGCTGTCCCACATAATTGCCTGGTACCCGCCATACGAACCTTTAGCATAACCAATTTTGTGTCCTTTGCTCATTAATTCCCTTATGGTTTGATATGAAAATCCACTTTCGAGGGTTACCTCTCCCCCATCTGTCATTATTTCGCCGGTTGGCTGACTAGATCCGGAATGTTGCATTCGAGGAGCATCACCGGCTTCCTGCAGATTCATTCCAAAATCTATTATATTGCAAACAATTTGAGTATGCCCCTGTGGTTGCATGGCTCCTCCCATAACCCCAAAACTCATAAAAGGCTCTCCATTCCTGGTAATAAAAGCTGGTATAATAGTATGAAATGGCCTTTTATGTGGTTCATATACGTTCATATGCCCTTCTTTCAGTGTAAAAAGCTCTCCCCTGTCCTGCAGAATAAATCCCAGCTTCCCGGGAGTCATACCTGAGCCCATGCCGCGGTAATTGCTTTGAATCAGTGAAACCATATTTCCGTATTTATCGGCAGTGGTCATATAAATGGTATTTCCCTGTTCCAGTTTTCCGGCAGGATAACTGTGTGCAGCACGATTCATTTTTATCAAAGCAGCTCGTTCCTTTCCGTATTTTTTAGAAATGAGTTGCTTTACCGGTAGTTTATTAAAATCTGGATCGGAATAATATTTGGCACGATCTTCAAAAGCCAGTTTTTTTGCCTCAATAAACAAGTGCATATACTCCGTGGAACCAAATCCCATACTAGCAATATCATAATTTTCCAAAATGTTCAACATTTCAAGTACGGCAGTTCCCTGTCCGTTTGGCGGAAGTTCCCACACATCGTACCCACGATAATTTGTTGAAATTGGTTTTACCCATTCCGAGGTATGATTTTCCAAGTCGCGCATACTCAGAAATCCTCCTTGCTGACGTACATAATCCACAATCTTTCTGGCTATTTCACCTTTGTAGAAAACATCACGTCCTTCTTTACCTATTAATTCAAGGGTATTTGCCAGATACGGATTTTTAAAAACCTCCCCTTTTCCCGGTGTTTTTCCATTGGGCATATATATTTCCTCAAATCCGGGAAATTGTTTTAATACCTGGGCATTGCGCTCCCAGTAATAAGCAATCAGTTCGGTTACTGGAAAACCTTCACGGGCATAATTTACTGCAGGTTGCAGAATTTCGTTTACTGGCATACTCCCAAACTTTTCATGTAACTCAAACCAACCATCTACACACCCGGGAACAGAAACAGGTAATGGTCCTAAAGCAGGAATTTTTTCATAGCCGTTCTTTTTAAAATAATCCAATGTAAGTTCATATGGCGAATGGCCACTGGCATTCAGTCCATACAATTTCTTTGTTTTCGCATCCCAAACAATAGCGAAAAGATCGCCGCCAATTCCGTTACTAACCGGCTCAACAAGCCCCAGAACGGCATTGGCGGCAATGGCTGCATCAATGGCGTTTCCCCCTTTCTTTAAAATATCAAGTGCCACCTGAGATGCCAGTGGCTGACTGGTACAGGCCATCCCGTTTGTAGCAATTACTTCACTGCGTGTTGCAAAAGTATACCCGGTAATACGATCTTGCGCAAAAACACCAACTGAAAATAAAATTATGAATGTAGTTAGAAAAATTCCTTTCATGAGATCTATCTTTAACGTTTCCGGATTTGCAGAAACATTAAAAATAGTAATATTTGGCCGGGGAATCTATCTGTTTTTAAAAATTACACAGAATGTCGAATTTCAGAAGCAGATTATTTTAATGAAGGAAGTATGCTGCTGTCTGAAAGTTCTGCTATTTTATTAAAATTCGGAAGTAAAATGGAACCGGATATCTTTAAACTCATCCTGTGCCATCTGCAAAATAAAAGGAGAGTCGGCCATAAAAACATCCCGACCCAGTTTATCTTTTGCCATTTTCAGATGTTTCCGTTTTTTAAATTCAATCAATATTTTTGGGTCATCTGATTCAATCCAACAGGCCTTGTGCATTGCCAGTGTTTCAAAACGGCATTTGGCGTTGTACTCATGCTCCAAGCGGTATTGAATTACTTCAAACTGGAGTTGTCCCACAGTACCAATAATTTTTCGTCCGTTAAATTCACTTGTAAAAAGCTGGGCAACACCTTCATCCATCAACTGATCAACCCCTTTTGCCAACTGTTTTGATTTCATAGGATCGGCATTTTCAATATATCTGAACAATTCAGGAGAAAAACTGGGCAGCCCTTTAAAATGTACTTCTTCCCCATCGGTAAGTGTATCGCCAATTATTAAACTACCATTATCGGGTACCCCAATAATGTCACCGGGAAATGCTTCTTCCACAATTTCTTTTTGCGATGCCATAAATGCCGTAGGGCTTGATACTCTGAATGTTTTCCCGCTACGTATGTGTTTATATATATTATTTCTTACAAACATTCCCGAGCAAATTTTTACGAAGGCAATGCGACTCCGGTGGTTAGGGTCAATATTCGCATGGATTTTGAACACAAAACCAGTAAATTTCTTTTCCTCCGGAGTAATTTCGCGTTCTTCGGCTTTGCTTGCCCTTGGTGAAGGTGCAATTTCAACAAAAGCGTCAAGTAATTCCTGTACACCAAAATTATATAAAGCACTCCCAAAAAATACCGGAGCTAAGTCTCCTGCCAGATATGTTTCCCTCTCAAATTCAGGGTACACGCCTTCTACCAGTTCCAACTCTTCCCGTAAAGTTTCAGCATCCTCACCAATGTGCTCTTCAAGTTCAGGACTCGAAATATCCTCAAACTTTATACGTTCTTCAATTTCCTGAATATTCGGATTAAAAAGCTTTAAACTGCGGTTAAATATATTATAGACCCCTTTAAAATCAGGGCCGTTATTAATAGGCCAGCTTAACGGACGAACTTTAATTTTTAATTGTTCTTCAATTTCGTCCATCAAAGTGAATGGATCTCCGGCAGGCCGGTCCATTTTATTCACAAATACAATTACCGGTGTTTTCCGCATGCGGCAAACATTCATCAGTTTTTCGGTTTGCGGTTCTACCCCTTTGGCTGCATCAATTACAATAATTACACTATCAACAGCAGTTAATGTTCTGAATGTATCTTCCTGAAAATCCTGGTGTCCTGGAGTATCAAGAATATTTATTTTATAGCCATTGTACTCAAATCCCATCACGGAAGTCGCAACTGAAATTCCTCTCTGTCGTTCAATTTCCATAAAATCGGAAGTGGCTCCTTTCTTTATTTTGTTGCTTTTTACTGCACCTGCAACACGAATAGCCCCACCAAAAAGCAGCAATTTTTCTGTTAAAGTAGTTTTCCCGGCATCCGGGTGACTAACAATCCCGAAAGTTCTCCTTCTCTTTATTTCGTCCAGAAAGTTCATTCAATTCAATTTAAAAACGGCGCAAAAATAGCAAAGATGTTCGAAGTTTAGCCAAACAGTGTGTAAAGTTTACTTTCTTCTGGATAAGATCTCATTTCCGTCTTTTTCTCAGAAGCAAAAATTACCACAGAAATTCTTCCTAATAACTTTTGGGTTCTACTGACTTTTTGTTCTCACTCCCCCATTTAGGAATGATAAGCGAAGGTTTATCCTGAACAGCTTTATCATACCAGTCCTGAGGATAACCAACCGATTGTTCCGGTCCTTTTTCATCATTTATATAACCATCAATATATTTGGTAATCAGAAATTGCCCCAATCTTCGCCACTCATCGACTACATGATTAGCTGCTTTTATTGAATAATCTTCAAGTAATTGCACTCCTTTGCTTTTATCCTGCTTAAAAGCGAACAAAGCAGCCTGCTCAACTGAATCCTGACGAGCAAGAGCTATCGTTTCCAATTTAACCTGCACTTTTTGTACATCCTTAATCATGTAACTATATTTCAGATTAATATAATTGGAAACAAAATTAAAAGCCCACCAGGCAGAGTTCCAGGAGAAACGTCCCTGATCGCCATGAGCATAAGCATCCGGTATGGTATTCATACTCGGGTAGAATGGTGTATAACAATTGGTGTAAGTATCATCGGGCGAGTACCACATCACTCCTCCAATTTCGTCGGGTAACCAGGCACGGCTTTGACTTATAAATGAAAAAGCAGTATTAACATTGGAAATTGGCCTCTCCCATGAACATTGCTGACCGTTTACAGTAAACGTTAGCGGGCGGTTTCGGTTAGGCGTACCGTACGGGCCGGCTTCCAACCCTTTGGTCATATCCATTGGTGTACCTTCGTAATGGTCACGAACCAGCACCATCACATCCTGTACTCCTAACTTTTTATCGGGTTTTATAAACAAAGGATATCGCTCTGCTCCCTGTACTCCCCGGTTATAATCAACAGATAATTTCAACGATGGAGCTGCACGGTTAAAAATACTCCATACACGTGATTCGCAATAACGCAAAGTTGCCGGGGTTGCCGGACAATATACCTCATTAAAACGAAAAGGTTCACCGGCATTCGGATTGTAATAATTCTTTTCAATAGCCAGTGATATTATATTTTCGGAGTACATGCAATTTTCCGGATCATCAAGCGGGAATTCTCCAATACGAGAATGATTTGCATGAGCAGAAATCATTCCATCAGGCACGCGAACGGCTACCCAAACAGCCCCTTTTATTCCTGATCCGGAGCCAATCATTTCCAGTATCCAGGCTTCATTTTTATCAGCTATTGAAAAAGATTCGCCTTCACTGCCATAACCATACTCCTCAACTAACGAAGTCATTACCTGAATGGCTTCACGGGCAGAAGCAGCTCTGTCCAGCGCTAATTCCATCAGGTGCCAGTATTTCAGGAAACAATCGTGATCCCACAATTCCTCACGACCGGTAAAAGTCGTTTCACCAATAGCCACCTGCTTCTCATTCATTTGAAAACCAATTCGTCCATAAGTATGTGATGCCTGCAATACTTTTCCATTCCCAACATTTAACCATTCACCCGGAGCATGATCTGCCGCCGGATATTTTTGTAATTGCTGTATCCATTCCCCGTCATTCAAATAAACAATCATGGCAGAACCATCCCTGGAAGCTCCAGGAGTAACCAAAATATTTGTACAGGAATAACTGGATAAAATTCCGCAGAAAAGAAACAGAATTAATAAACTACTATATTTCAACATAATATTTTATAATTTCTACATGATAAAATTAAACCGCCTAAAATAATCATTGTTCAAAAACAAGGCTAATACCAGTAGTAATACAAAGGAAAAGAAAGCTATCTTTTAACTTTTGCTTTTCTTAGTACATCTGAAATATGGTTCCAGTATTTTTCATGAAATTTTACACTTTGCTTTCCAATAATGTCATTGTAGCTCATTGGTGTATCTTCCGGATGAAATTTTCGAACATACAAATCTTCGTACAGAGCAGGAACTTCCGGATGAAACTGCACTGCAAATACATTTGGAAAATGCTTATGTACGATGCCTTCTATTATTTTTCCATCGGGAGAAAGTGCAGTTGCCTGCAACCCTTTTCCCAATTTTTCAATGGCTTGGTGATGACTGCTATACACTCTTGGATTCCAGCGCATAGGAACATTTACAATAGTTCCAAAAAACGGATTTTCGGTAAACGTAATTGTATGCAGGTTAATTCCCATTAATAAAGAATCATTTACTACTTCCTGCCAGTAATTCCGATGTAAATTGGCACGCCCTATTTTTAAAGCTGCCTCCGCTGTTTCTGCACCAAACAGTTCTGCCGGAATATCCTGAATAAGTGTACCACCTGTTGCAACATTCATGGTTTGCAATCCTAAACAAAAACCGGTAACAAAATAAGATGGATTCTCATCCAAAAATGGTTTATATTCATTGTTCTGATTACCACCAAGCAAATGATATAAGAATGTAGTTTCAAAATAATGCCTTTCCGGATCAGTTACTACCGAACGTGTATTTTCTTCTCCGTAAAGAGCGGGTGGAATGTCAGGACCGCCAAAAAAGAAGATTCCAATCGAATTTTCAAAAATATTTTTTAAATCACTGGTACAATCATTGTCTGCAAATATGTTCGATTCATTTAAATCTCCGCGAACTTCATGTAAATAAAAATTTTTGGCTCCACTCTGTTCTATGTAATTAAGTGTCTGACTAAAATCATAATTCTGTTTTTCATAATAAACGCCAACAAACTTTACCTTCCGGTTAACATCTAACAAATGTTTATTTAGCAAATATTGTATAGTTTTTAGGTTATGAACTGTTGGGTTTGTAAGGATGATATACTTTTTATGGTGATTAAATTCTTCTCTGAAGAAATTTTGGGAAAAACCAGAAAAAGATAAAACAAGAATACAAAGAATCAGTAGCAGTTTTTTCATCATGAATCATTTTAGAAATTCAAAGATACTATTTTGAAAAATCTGGTGAAATGGCATGAAACTATATTTTTCACACAATTGTGCTTTTATATTTATCAAACAACTTAAACTTTGTACATTTGTGAATATTGGGAATATATAAATGAATAAACAGTGTTAAATAGCATTTTCAAACCTAAGAGAATAGGCTACTTTTATATTTCCGTAACAAGAAGTACAGAATACTTTAAATATCAAAAAATCGAACAAAAATGAAATTCAATTTTAAAACTTCCTACATTGTTATTGCCGTTATAATTTTGGTCGTACTATTGCTTTTTAGCGGACGAATGTTTTTAATTATAGAAGCAGGTGAACGCGGAGTTCTTTTCAGACCATATACTTCAGGACTGGATAAAGAAAATATTTACAGTGAAGGTTTTCATATTATTGCTCCCTGGAATGATATGTATATTTATAATGTACGTGAGCAGCAGCGTGAGGAAACCATGGATGTACTTGATAAGAACGGACTTTCTATAAATACAGATATAACCGTAAGATTTAATCCTGTTTTTAACAAAATTGGTTATTTGCACGAGCAATTTGGGGTTAATTATATTAACGTATTGGTTGTTCCTGAAGTACGCTCGGCTGTTAGACAGGTTGCAGGTCGTTATACTGCAGAAGAGATTTATTCAACAAAACGTGCAGAAGTGGAGCAAACCATAAAAGATGAAACCCGAAAAATACTGGATGCCAACAACATTAACATGAGAGCGCTGTTGATTCGTTCCATTAACCTGCCGGAGCAAATAAAAGGAGCTATTGAAAGTAAACTAAAACAAGAGCAGGAAGCACTGGCGTATGAATTCAGGTTGCAAAGGGAAACATCTGAAGCCGAACGCCGCAGGATTGAAGCAGAAGGTATAGCCAATTACAACCGGATTATTAATGCCAGTTTAACTGATCAAATTTTAAAACAGCGGGGCATTGAAGCAACCACTTCTTTGGCTGAATCACAAAATGCAAAAGTAGTTGTGATTGGCAGCGGCAAAGACGGGCTGCCATTAATTTTAGGAAACAATTAATTTCTTTTAATAATTTCTGTACAGGCTGGTTTTTCAACCGGCCTGTTTTGTTTACATAAAACCAAAAGATAAATGAGAAAAATCAACAATCCTTTTACGGGTGCGCCTGACTGGCATGAATACAACTGTTTTGGATGTTCTCCCACAAATGAAATTGGGCTCCAAATGGAATTTTGGGATAATGGCGAGGAGATTATTGCTAAATGGATGCCACGCAAATCAATGGAAGGATGGACTGGAGTATTACATGGAGGCATTCAGGCTACACTGATGGACGAGCTGGCTGCCTGGGTTGTATTTACAAAGCTGGAAACATCAGGTGTCACAAAAGATTTGAACGTGGAGTACCTTTCTCCCGTATATATTTCCAACAACGAAATAACCCTTCATGGCAAAGTTTTATCCACAGAAAAGCGACTTGCAATAATTCATTGTACCTTGTTTGACAGTAACAAAAAACCTTGCTCCCGCGGACAGATTACTTACTTTTATTTTCCTGAAAAAATAGCAAAAATAAAGTATCACTATCCCGGAGTAGATGCTTTTTACAGATAAAAAAAACCATACCACTTCCTGGCAGTACTTGTTTGGGGAACAATTTATAATATGGAGGAATTTTATCTCATGATGGATTTACGCTGAAATTCGTCACTTTGATTGGCAATTGTTCTATTTACGTTTTTTAAATTTTTCATATGACGAGAAGTCATCCTCATCATCTTCATAATCATCATAAATAGAAAGTTTCCTTTTGGAGCCTTTATTTTTTGATCCTGTACCTTTTTTCCCTACATAAAAATCAGAATCGTCTTCGAAACTTCTGTGGCTCTTGTTAAGATTCTTCTTCTTCATTTTTTAGTAAATCAATCACTATTAACCGACAAAAGTCGGGATTTCAAATTTTATTCACTATAACGCCCTGTTTATGGGCATCTAATTTATTTTTTCAAAACAGACCCCCTGTCTAAACCAGGTTTAACTGAAGTTGCCCGGGAGGTTCGCCAACTTCGATTTTATATGCGCGACTGGTACAACGTAATAGTTCTACCATGTCAAGCATACTAATCAGGTGTATCCTTATTAGTGAAGCCACAACCGAAAATGCTTTCCTGGTTTGAGCAATTTTTTGAATAACAGTCATTAACAATTGGGCAATTAACGTGCACCAAACCTGTGTACGTATTGCATTTTCGTTCTCTCCATAGAAATAATGCAACTGGAAGTTTTGCTTCATTTTTTTGAACAATAATTCGATGCCCCATCGCTTTTTATAAAGAAAGGCCACTTCTTCTGCGCTTATCCCGAAGTTGTTGGTCAGGAATTCAAAATACCTGTTCTTTTCATCCTGGTAACATACTTTGCGCAAACGTATTTTTTTGAAAACCTTCATCTGCCGTTTGCCATTTTCATTCTCGGGATGATATGTGAGTTCTATAATCTCATCGCGTAGCACTTTTGCCTTTCCTTTCTTGCGGTAATGCACCCGTTTTGTTTCAATTATCTCATAAACAGCATTCTTTTTCAGGCGGGTAACAAAATAAACTTGCTGGGTAGTCCACAAGGCAAATTGGTGATAATAATTGTAAGCTTTGTCAAACACTATCATACTATGTGATATTAGTTCAAGGCTTTTCAGGAAGTTTTTGTCATGGACTTTTGCGGCTGTGATTTTTACAAACCGGCCAACCGACTGTACGGCGTCAATAAGCATATGGACTTTTAAACCGCCCTTCTTTTTCCCATCTCCCCTGGGATTACGGCCAACACCTTTTAAGATGTCGCTAAATAAGCGAATTGTTGTTGAGTCAATTAAAAGTACCTCTTTGAATGTTAGCCCATAAGTCCGGCTGTCCGACAAAAATGATTGATACTTATCGACCAATGCAAAATACAAGTCCTCGAAAAAACGGTTGTCCCGGTTTCTTAAGCCATCGCTGGCTGTACTCTTGGCTGGTGCTTTTTCCAAACCAAGATGGTTTAGTTTCCCGCCTAAAGCCCTTAGCCCTTCACATGTTTCGGTCATCGAATCGCATCGGCTTAAAATCCCAAACAACATGGTGATTAAGTGCGTCCTGCTCTTAAATGCTTTATAATACCTGTCGCTGTCGTACGACCTTACTATGGATGATATGTTGACTCTTTCTATCAAATTGATGACCTGTTTGAAAATCGGCTGTCCGACAAATTTTATTTCACTAATTTTACCCATGTTGTAAAGAGTTTTCGTAAAAATCAATTTACAACTTTGAAGGGAAACCGAAAGGGAGTACCTTCTTTTTATTTAATTTAGTCGGACACTACTGTAAATCAATAAAAAAATAAAAATAAAGTGTTTAAATAATTATAAATTCATCCGTCCGAAAAATAAATAATTTTTTTTACATGATGCAAACCAAAACTATTTTTTTTCAATATCTATTAATAACTATCGATGAATTACTTACAGACATCAAGTATTCTTTTTATCTATTTTTTATAATTCATATTTGGTTATTTCTAATCTAAAAATTATGTATTTTAATCGTTTAATGATTAACAAGTTAGCAAAAATGATTCATTTTTTCACAATAAATAAAATACAATTAGCACTTTTATTAACGGTTTTATTCTTTCATTTTACCATATTCTCGCAAGGCCAAACGCGTTCAGAGAAACAATTTGAAAAAGCAGTAGCCTGTTTTAATTCAGGAGATATGCAACAGGCAGCCGAAACAGCAGAAAAGATTGTAGAAAAAGATCCGGCTTTTTTTAATGCTTACTTACTGTTAGCTGAAATTGCCCATGAAAGCAAGGGGACAAAGAAAGAAATTGAATACCTAAAACTAGCTCAGGAAAATTCAGATAATCCTGTTATTTACGTGCGCATGGCTGAAGCAGAGTATTTATTGGGAGAATATGAAAGTGCACTCGAAAATTTTAATAAATATATTTCAACCTCAAAAATATCGGAAAAAAGGAAAGCCGAAATTCAATTGAAAATAGCGAGTTGCGAGTTTGCGATTGAGGCCATAAAAAATCCGGTTGAGTTTACGCCGGAAAAGATGAGTAAAAATATTAATTCTTCGACTGATGAATATTGGCCGGTATTATCGCTCGACCAGAAAGAATTGGTTTTTACACGTTTAATAAAAACCCAGGGAAAACTGCCACAAGAGGACTTCTTTATTTCCCGTTTTGATGAAGGCAACTGGTGTAAAGCTCAACCGATATCCGAAATAAATACCGACTGGAATGAAGGAGCAGAAACCCTTTCGGCAGATGGAAAATTGATGTTTTTTACTGCCTGCAACCGTAATGATGGAAAAGGAAGTTGTGATATATATTTTTCAAAAAATGAAAATGAAAAATGGTCGGTTCCCAAAAATGTGGGAGCACCGGTAAATACCTCTCAGTGGGAAGGTCAGCCTTCTTTCTCGTCCGACAATCGTTATCTTTATTTTTCAAGTAATCGTTCTGGGGGGAAAGGACAAAAAGACATTTGGCGGGCAGAGTTCCTTGGTTTTGGAAATGCAAATGAATTAGTTTGGGGAAAAATGGAGAACCTGGGCGACAGTATAAATACACCAGGCAATGAAATTTCACCTTTTATTCATGCCAATAACAAAGACTTGTTTTTTGCCTCCGACTATCATACAGGAATGGGAGGAATGGATTTATTTCGTTCTTCCTTAAAAGATGAAAAAGAATTCTCAACTCCTCAAAACCTGGGATTTCCTATAAATACATTAAAAGACGAACAAGGACTTAATATAAGCAGTGACGGAACAATTGCCTTTTTTGCTTCTGCCAGGGAAAAGGATACAGGTTTGGATATTTACCGTTTTGAGTTGGATAAAAATCTTCGTCCGGAGCCGGCTACCTATGTTAAAGCTAAAATTACGAATATAAAAACCGGTGCCCCTGTAATGGCGGCTGTTGAACTTACCAACTTAACCAATACCAACTACAAAGAAAGGTTAGAAAAGGCGGATAACAAGGGCGAAGTTTTAATTTGCCTCCCGACTGGTTCTGATTATTCGTTCACTGTTTCAGAAGATGGATTTCTGTTTTATTCCCAGGCATTTCCTCTTAACAGTACCAACACGTTATACGAACCTTACTTGCTGGCAATAGAGCTGCAACCTATAGAAATTGGTGCGAAAATGAATCTATACAACGTTTATTACAAAACAGATTCATATACTATTTTGCCGGCTTCGGAACCAGAGTTACAAAAGCTGCTTACATTTCTCAAACAAAACCCGGATTTAAAAGTAGAAATACAGGGACATACAGACAACACTGGCCAAGCTGATAAAAACCAGGCTCTATCAGAAAAACGGGCACAATCGGTTATGCAATTTCTGGTAGAACGGGGAATAAGTAGCGAACGCCTACAGGCTAAAGGTTTTGGAGAACAACTTCCCGTTGCCACAAATGACACAGAAGAAGGAAAACGTTTAAACCGGAGGACTACAGTAAAGATTACCGGAAGTAAAAATTAAAGCTTCAATCATCTTTAGTCCTGATTTTCTTTTCTTGTTTGGGTTTCAAGTTTAAGTGGAAATAAAAAGAAAAAAGAAGAGTAGAAAATTATGGACGCTTTAGATGTGATTGTTGATTTACAAACCCCTTGTGAAACCAATCATGTGAAGTATTCTACTCTTTCTTTTAATGCCAGATAAAATACAACAACCAGACCAAAAACAAAAAAAGCTATCAATCAGCAGTTTACATAAAAAACGAAAAAAGGAGATTCTATCAATGGGAAATTTCGTCCCAAAATACAGTATCTATAAGGTATTCCTGCAACATTTTATTCTTCTATAAATGCCTTGAATCTTATGAATGAGTATTGTCACTAACTGCCCTATCTGGTATTTCAGAAACCTCTTCCTCTGATTCTTTACTTTTACCGTATGCAATTAGCGACCACGCCATTATTATGCTTGTTGCAATAATGACCACAAACAGAACACCACTTTCAAACCCTTCGGTTCGCAAAGAATCGGGAATAGCAAAAAACAAAAGAACCGAGATTAAACCCTTGGGAGACGTAAAAGTTTGAGGCATAGTATCCTTCTTCTCCAAAATAAAAAACAATGCAAACCTAAGTATATAAGTTACCGCAAGAAAAATAATACTTATTAACCAAACATGGCTGCTTAATAGCGATGCAAGGGGCAAGGTCATTCCAAACACAACAAAGAAGAAAGTTCGAACTAAAAATGAAGTTTCAACAGTAATCATTTTAAACTCGTCGAAAACAGCCTCAATCCTGCTGTCTTTTAACCATTCCTCCAGTTTTCCAAATAATAAAACTTTGTGGTTACGCAGCAAAAGACCAAACATCAGAATTATAATGAGAGATGAAAGATGAAACATTTTTCCCACAGCATAAAGTAAGATTAATACAGCCAGGAAAAGAAAAAATTTTGCTTCTCCTTTTATGTTCTGAACGATGTACAACAGGCCATAACTTAAAACTACTGAAAATACCAGAGTTAATATAATATTGCTTCCAATAGCAAAACTGAGTTGACGCATCCCTTCCACATGGAGGTTCTCAATAATCATATAAAATATCATAATCCCAAGGATGTCTGAGAAAGTACTCTCATATATCAGAAATTCTTTTTTATAATGATTGAGATTCGAAACACTTGGAATAACAATAGCGCTACTCATTATTGATAATGGCAGGGCGTAAACCAAAGCTTGTAAAAATTCAAGCCCCGGAATAAATAGCTTTATTATAAATGATAGCGCAAGTGAAGTAAGCACCAGTGAAAAAGATGCTACAGTAAAAGACTTCCAGATAATAGGCCACTTTTCTTTTTTTAATTCCAAATCGAGAGCAGCTTCCAGCACAATCATTATTAACCCAACAATGCCAAGTATTTCCAAAATAATATTGAAATCGGGCTGAATATCAAAATACAATAAAATTTGTTGAATAATAACACCAAGAGCCACAAGCATTAATACACTTGGAATGTTGGTTTTTCGTGCCAGAATATTACAAAAAAATGAAACGATAATAACCACACACAGTCCACTAATAAATAGATACGCCCCCATATTTCTGCTTTTAAAGCAAGTTACGAAAAGAAGTGAGAGTGCAAAAATTTTACATAAAAAAACCACTCGCCAGAGAGGCAAGTGGTACTATTATTCATAATTTTTTTTTCTATTTCCCCAGCTTAAAAATACGTTCCATTAACTGCCATTTTTCATCGGCAGTGGCTTCGGCTGAAGTCTTCTGAAATTGCGAAACATGTGCTTCCCACTCAGCCTGGCGAGGTTTACCAGCCAGTTCCGTCATCGCCTGGTCGTGGTTAAAATCAGGAACCGTATCCATTATCATGAACAATTGGGTTCCGCTGATGTATATTTCCATATCGATAATGCCAACATCACGCATGCCCTTGGTTATTTCGGGCCAAAAAGCCCCTGGTGAGTGTACTCTTTTATATTCCTCAATAAGTTCAGGACTATCTTCTAGCTGAAGTGTTTTGCAATATCTTTTTCGTTCCATCATCTATACTTGTTTTTTAAAATCGTTATATGTTCTGTATCCATAAATGGCAATAGCCACAAAACAAATAAATGGCAGGATAAACGAGAAATTTACCTCTGAAATAAAACCAAATATTTGTAAATCGTTAAACCCTGTTCCACCCGCATCAATAATTTTTGCCTGAAGTGGTGGCATAAGCGCCCCGCCAACAATGGCCATTACCAAACCGGCTGCCCCCAGTGTGGCATCTTCGCCAATTCCGTCGAGCGCAATTCCGTAAATGGTAGGGAACATTAAAGACATAAATGCAGAAGTAGCCACCAGAAGGTACATTCCGGTCATTCCCTGGAAAAGAATTACTCCGGTAGTTGTAGCTATTCCACCAATGGCAAAAAGCAATAACATAAACCTCGGATTCAGGTATTTCATTAGTGCTGTACTAATAAAACGACTGACAATAAAAATAGCCATGGCAATAATATTATAATATTGAGCTTCCGATTTTTCAAGCCCCAAATTTTCGCCGTATTGAATAATAAAAGTCCAGCACATAATTTGCACTCCCACGTAAAATACCTGTGCAATTACACCTTCCCTGTATTTTTTGTTTCGCATTAACCGTTTAAAAGAATCCCAGGCATGCGTTTCATGATCCGCGCTTTCGCGTTTGGGCATTTTCGCCATTATAATAACCACCAGGTAAGCTAATACAACAAAACCTAGAATAACATACGGGTTACGAATGATTCCCAAATCGTGCGTTCTTATTGCAGCTTTTTCTACCGCACTTAATGTTTCAAAGTTGGCATCGTCTGATTGTAAGGCGGGTAAAATAACCTGGGCCGCTATTATCATTCCGGTTATTGAGCCAATAGGGTTAAACGATTGCGCCAGGTTTAAACGCCGGGTAGCCGTTTCGGCAGGCCCCATTGATAAAATATACGGATTGGAAGTGGTTTCCAAAAATGCCAATCCAAAGGTTAAAATGTATAACGAAAGCAGGAAAAAACCATAGATTTCGTACTGGGCTGCTGGAAAAAACAGCAAAGCGCCAATGGCATACAAAGCCAAACCTATTTTAATACCTAATTTATAAGAGTATCTTTTTATGATTAATGCAGCGGGGATAGCCATTGTTCCGTAGCCGCCGTAAAAAGCCGCCTGTACAAGGGCTGCTTTGGCGTTCGAGATTTCCATAACGGTTTTAAATGCCGCCACCATGGGGTTGGTTATGTCATTGGCAAATCCCCAAAGGGCAAACAAACTGGTTATTAAAATAAAAGGCACCAGCATCTCCTTTGGGACCACGCTTTTTTTCTGATAGTTCATTACTTTATTGGTTTACGTTTTAATTCAGTTAGCAAATATTGAAAAAGATGCGCCTATCTGCACCCTGTACTTTCCGGCATAAAGGCCTAAAGGCGTAATTGGTTATTTTTTCTTACAAGAATTCATTTTTCTTTCCTGCTTTGAGCTGCTCAACAATTTTCTTTACATCCTCGGTTTTATCACGTTTACAAACGAGTGTGGTATTTCCATCCTGCACTACTACCACATCGTCGAGGCCAACAACGGCAACCAATCCGCTATCGGAATATACGTACGAATTTTTTGTGTCGAGCAAAATGGCTTCACCGGCGCCGGCATTCCCGTTTTCATCTTTTTTATCGGTAAGGTAAACCGATTCCCAGCTTCCCAAATCGTTCCAGTCGAAACTGCCTTCAACCAAATAAATATTTTTGGCATGTTCCATAATACCATAGTCTACCGAGATACTTTCTACTGCACGGTAAATGGTATCTAAAGTAGGTTCAAAAGTTTCTTTTCCAATTTCAGCCTGAATTTTTTTCAAATCGTTATAAAGATTGGGGGCGAATTGCTTAACTGAATCGAGAAAAACCGATACTTTGAAAATAAACAACCCGCTGTTCCAGAAAAATCCACCTTGCTTTAAATAACTGTCAGCGGTTTTTTCGTCGGGTTTCTCTACAAACCGTTCTACTTTAAATTGTTTTATGGCATCGCCGGCATTTATTTCTTCGGCAGTTTGCACATAACCATAGCCCGTTGCCGGATAGGTTGGTGTAATGCCAATGGTTACAATCCCGTTTTTTTCGTCGGCAATTTTTGCGGCGGTAAGCACGGTATTTTTAAACAAATTTTCATCGGTAATTAAATGGTCCGATGGAGAAACAACCATAATTCCTTCCGGATTATCCACCTCGGCAAACATGGCTGCCAGCCCAATGCAGGGCAATGTGTTTTTTCCTACCGGCTCGTAAATCAGGTTTTCTTTGGGCAATTCCGGGGTTTGTTCTTCGAGCACTTTTGCCTGCGATTTCCCGGAAACAATATATATATCTTCATACTCGGTAAAGTTTGAAAACCGCTTAATAGTAGACTGCAGGAGGGAATCTTCTCCAAAAATATTTAAATACTGTTTAGGCTTTACCGCTTTGCTACGTGGCCAAAAACGGGTTCCAGAACCACCAGCCATAATTAAACAATATAACTTCTCCATTTTTTATTTGTGTTTTTCGTTGAAGCCTAAAAATACAGGTTTTATTCAGAAAAAGAAGGATGGTGCGCAACATAATTAAAGAAAAAGCTTTCGTAACCAAAGTTGGCAGGCATAATTTGGTTGAGAACTAAAAACAGGCTGGTAAAACCACAATAGCCTTCATGAAAAATGAAGTAACTAGGGCTATCATATATCCTGTTTTTTTTGGGAAAATGCCACCGAGGGCTGGCTGAAGGTTTCTTCCCCCCGGGAAAGTATGCCCGAGCCCTCGTTTTAGGTTTCCCCAAGCAGGGACAGTTTGCCCGAGGCCTGGCTTGTGTTTTTCATTAATGTTTACAGGTAGGCAGTACGAGTTTACTCAACCTATTTTCGTAATGTTCGCAATATTTCAGATTAAAATTCGAAGTTCCAAACAATTTACAAACCAGCCAGAGTAACCGGCCCCAGCAAACCGGCATCTTTTATCTCCCAACCCGATGCATCAAACGGTTTATAATCGATGTTCACTAAATTAATATCATAAAATTTACGCCATTCAATGCCACGAATGTCCAAATCGCGAATACGGTTGGCAGCCACGTTAGTTACTTCCACTTCCAGTTGGTTTTTACCTGCCTGCAAATTGTTAACCGTTAATTTAAACGACGGGCCAAGCAACGTTCCGTAAGTTTTTCCGTTTAGTTTTACACGCGCGCAATCTTTCACTTCGCCTAAATTCAGAATGCCGGTTCCGGTTGTATTCTTCAAATCAAATTCAATTTTATATTTAGCCGTTCCGGCAAAACGTTGTGTTTGTTCATCGCCCATTTTTGTCCACGATTGCAAATTGTTTGTACTTATATTTCCCGGAAAAACCGGACCGCCTTCCGTAAACTCAATTCGCCAAAGGCCTTCTATTTTTTCGGGTTCTTTTTCTGAAGTTGTATACACAAACGCCGGTGCATTTACCTTCGATTTTGCACATTTTACAAATACCGATTCCTCTGGTTCCAGCTGAATATGAACGGCATTATTCTTTTTGGCTGCTGTTGAAATTTCGCCGCTCATCGGGTTCAGAAACACATAATTTTTAGCTTCTGAATTTACATTAACCCAGGCATCCACAGGTTTTAAATCGCAGTTAAAAACCATGTACCAGTCTTCGTTATCTTTTTTCATTTTCAGAAAATGCAGGCCATTCTCAGCCAACGATGCTTCTGCTTTTATTTTTTTTGCTAGAAGTAACTCCAGTGGATTTCCAACATTAGCCGCAGTAATTTTTGTCTTCAAAGCCTCCAGTTCTTTTTCCCGTTCTGCCAGTTTATTCATTCCCGGAACACTTACAGGAAGCGTTTCATCGAAAATAACGGTTCCTCCACCGGCAACAAAATTAACCAGCTGTTCCATTGTCTTTAAAGGAATATACATTGTTTTTGGAACAACAATAGCCTTGTAACCGACACCGCCAGAAGTATAAAATTCGTTGTTTTTCAGTTGGCAATTCAGCAATTGTTTGTCTGAAATATAATCGAACGTATAACCGGCATTCATCAACTCTTCGGAAAGCGGCGAAATAGGATGATTTTTAAACCACCCTGCGTCTTTATTTACGCCCAAATGGTTAAACAGGCGGCCATCTTCGGCAGCCAAATCGTAGTAAGGCCAGTAAATAAGCAAATCGTTAACAGGCTGTGCCGCTTGCAACACCGACTGGCTCCTCCCGATATATGAAAACAAAGTTGGCAGTTCACGCCACAGCGGATTACGATTATTCACCTGCGTTGATGCATAAAATAACCAGCCCGGCCATTCTGCATCCTCGGGCGAATAACAGGTTCCGTGAAAAAACATGTGGTTAATTCCGGCAAGGAAGAAGCGGTTGGTAGCGCACACCATATCCGAAGTGGTTACAGTCCAATGCTCTTTCAGCCAGGTAAAACTTTCTGAAGAAACCAATTTCTGCCCTGTTACATGCGCCGCCGAAGAGGCGTATTTATTTACAAACACATCAACGGTTCCGGGCTCGACCTCCCTGAAAATTTCGGTTTCGGGAATATCGCAGGCTGCGTATAAATCTAAAATATTTCCAGGTGAGCCATGTGCCTGGTTCCGGTTCAAACTTTTATGCTTGTGTGCCCATTGTGTCATTGGTTGAATAAAAGACTCCAGCACCAAATCGGCCAGTGTTTCGCGGTAATCCGATTTTACCCGTGCGATGGTTTCTGCATCATCGCAATCGCCGGCCAATACATATAAATAATCAGCCAGGTCGTAACCACGACGTTTTTTAAATTCTTCGGTAAAATGCGTAGTAAAGTCGCCTGTGTATTCAAACGAATCATGAAAAAAACAGCGAATTGCCCCATCGCTTATACCCAGGCGTTTCCAGAATTCAGCAAGGTACCAATCAGTAATATCTTCATTAAAAGTATCGATAGCCCAACCTTTTCCACCATCGGAAGCACGTTTTACCTTATCGCTGTTTTTTACTCGTTCGGCAAAATAAACCGTGCCGTTTTCAGGTGCAGTAAATTTTTCATCAATATTGAAAACGGTTGTATTTTTATTCTCATCAACAAACGAAGCTGCAGCAATTGTAACGCCTTCAGGCCATTTTACTACCTCTCCCCTTTTTACCTCCTGCTTTTGCATTTTTAATTCCCACAATCCTTTCTCTTTCGGAACAAAAGGGCCGCCACAACGCCATCCACTCCCCGGGGGCAAATCAACGCCCATTTTCAAGCGATTGGCCTCTTTCAGCGTATAATTCAGAACATCCGTAAACTCAGGCGACAAATATTCAATAAACTTGTCCTCCTCCCCTTTCACTCCGTAGATTGATGTAATTTCCACACCTCCAATGCCTACGTTGTTCATCTCTTCCAGTTCACAGGTAAGGTTTTGTTCATCTACGGCATTTCCCATCCACCACCAGCGAGTCCAGGGTTTGGCTTCCTGCGTAAGTTCCGGCCAGGTTACTTCTTTGGTTGTACACGAAAAAAGAAGGATGATAGAAAAGGATAAAAAAAGGATCTTATGATGTTTCATTGGTTAGCTGGTTATTTCAATTTTAAAGGAGACTTAAGTTTACACGCATAAAATATACAAATAAAAGAAAAATAACTGCAGCTTTTTTACGGGTAAAAAAAGAAAACCCCGGAACCGGGCCCGAGGTTTAAAACCAATCTTAAATATATTTTATTGCAAATATCTGGTAATTGTCCTGAAACTAGTATAACTGTTCACCAATAGAGGCTTTTAACTGATATATATTAACGGCATAATCAATTTTCGATTTTAACAGCATCAACCTGCTTTCAGAAACGGCTGTGGTAGCATCAAGCAAATCGAGGTTGGTAATTCCACCTGTGCGGAAACTTACTTTTGCCAGCGACAATGCTTTTTCAGCTTGTTCCAGCTGAAGACTGGATTGCTTTACTTTTTTAGCTGCAGCGGTTATATTGGTTTCATTCTTTACAACTTCGCCTGAAATTTCACGCTTGGTAACTTCAGTATCCAGCATTGAAGCATCTACGGTTGATTGTGCCTCCATTAACTGGTATCTTGTGCGGGTAGCATCAAAAATCGGAACATTAAGGTTCACCCCAACCACATAATTGGGTTTGATTTTATCGATATTGGGAACAAATCCATTTTTCACGCCTCCGTTAGCAATAAAATTCAGCGAGGGTCTATTTTGTCCTTTAATTACATCAAGGAGTAAACCAGCCATGCTTGTTTTTTCCCTTGCCAGCTGCATCTCATTTCGATTCTGATAAGCACTGGAAATAAGTTCCTCTTCGGCCATTGCTGGTTGGCTCACATTTTTATCCGGTTTTACCGTGTGAAAAGTATTGGCTGGAAGTCCAAGTAAGGCATTTAATACAGCCAGATGTGCATCACGCATGGCTTCCAGGTCGAGTTTCTGTGTTTCCACTCCGGAAATGCGTACTCTTGTACTTAGAATTTCATATTCAGTTGCCGAACCAGTCTCTTTCTTCTTCATTACAAAACTGAGGTGTTCGTTTAATGTAGCCAGTTGCTCTTTTTTTATTTTGATGGCTTCCTGCAAATAATCGAGAGAATAATATGTTTTTATAGCCGTTAGAGCCATTTCTTGTTTTACCTGTTCAATAGACTTCTGGGCTAACGTTTTCCCCTCGTTTGCCAAAGCTACATTTCTATCAGTTTTCCCAAAGTCATATAAGTTTTGTTTTACGTTCACTTCTCCGTTAAAATTATTTCGCGGAAAGAGACTGAATGCTCCAAGCTCCGGGATATCTAATGACGGAACCGGCCCTACGGTTGAAACACCTGCAGAAAAATTCACATTAGGATAAAACCCTGATTTTGCCAAGCCAATTTTGGCATCGGCCTGTGTTACTCCCTGCTGTGCCGAAAGTACAGCAGGATGATGCAAAACAATATCCTGAATAATCCATTCCAAAGACAGTGAGTCTTCCGAAGCGCCAGAATCTTCAACGGACTGAGCTTTCAGATTACTTCCAATAAAGAATATGAGTATAATCGTTTGCAAAAAAATATATTGTTTTCTTTTCATGAAATTATTTTTTAATCGGTTCTTTCTTCTTTTTTGTATGAAGGAAAAATATAGGTACCAGCCCTAATGAAGTAATAAGCGCTGCTATCCAAAAATCATCGTTAAGCCCTTCAATATATGCCTGATTATTTACATGAGATAAAAGCAAATGCTGTGCTTGTTTTGCAGCTATTGCCGGAGAGCTTCCTACATGTTGTTCTGCAAACGTGCGCAAATGTGCAGAGGTGGTTTGATAAACTTCTGACTGCGCCTGCAAAGCCTGTCCGTATGTTTGCGAATGAAAACTCACCCTGGTAGAAAGAGTCGTAGCCAAAATAGCTATCCCTAAGCTCCCCCCGAGTTGCCTTATTGTATTTAGTAAGCTGGATGCCTGTGCCATTTGTACACGTGGAATTTCTCTAATTGCAACACTGCTTAACGGAGCAAAAAGCAATCCCATTCCAATACCCCGTAAATAAAGCGAAAACATAATATAATTATGCTCTGTAAGGAACGATAGTTTTGTATAAATAAGAAAGCTTAATACAAAGGCTACCAATCCGGTGACAACAGGAATTTTAACATTAATTTTATCTGAAACAATACCCGATAAAGGCGCGGCTATTCCCTGTATAATACCAACGGGCAGAAAAACCGAGCCAGATTGCAAGGCTGTATATCCCAAAGCATTTTGAAGATAAAGCGGTAATAAGAAAACACCTCCAAACACACCTACCCCAAAAATCAGCATCACAATATTGGCTATTCCAAAATTATGGTTTGCAAGCAATTTTAGGTCCATTAGCGGATGGGCTACCGTAAGTTCAGTTGTAATAAAAACAGCAAGAGCAATGGCCGAAATAGCAAAACATGCTAAAATATACGGAGCCGACCACCCCTCTGAATTTGATACAGCTGTTCCTTCAGAAAGTGCATACAATAGCACAGGGAAAAAGACGGTTACGGATATAAAACCAACGATGTCGAACCTGCGCACATCCTTCATTTTATATTCTTCCTGAATAATAAAGGTGGCAATCATCCCTGCAATTCCTACCGGAATATTCACATCAAAAATAAATTGCCAGCTAAAATTGTCAACCAGGTATCCTCCTATTAACGGTCCAAAAGAAACTGATGCAGCTGCCGAAACAGCCCAAAATCCAAGTGCAATTCCCCGTTTTTCGGGTGGAAATTCCCTTGTTACAATCGCCATTCCCAGTGGTTGAATCATTCCACCGCCCAAACCTTGTACAACCCTGGAAAAAATAAGCATTTCTTCATTCCCAGACACACCACATAATAACGAGCCAATGGTAAACAGAAGCAAACCATAAAAATACATTCGTTTGTATCCAAACTTATCGGCCAGCCATCCGGATGTAGGCAACATTACTGCCAAAGCCAGCAGGTATGCTGTAAGTACCCATTCAATTTTGTCAAGTCCAACCCCAAACGATGCCATAATTTTAGGCAACCCTACATTTACAATAGTTGCATCGAGCACCGCCATAAATGTACCAATCATTACATTGGCTAAAAGAAACCATTTATAGGACGGGTGGCGTGGATGGAAAAATGAATTTCGGGGTCGTACAAATTTTCTAACCTTATGTAAAAATATATTGTGCTGCATTAATGCTTTTCTTTTATAATTTTAACGACAGCCGACATTCCTGCAAGAATGTGCAACGATGCCAAACTTTGGCCTCCGGATGCTCCGTCAATAGATATTTTTAGCGGAACACGCTGTGTTACTTTGGTAAAGTTCCCCGATGCGTTATTAGGCGGAATCAGCGAAAATTGGGAAGCCGTATTTGAGCTAACCTGGAACACTTTCCCTGAAAATGAAACTCCTGGAAAAGCATCCAATTCAAACAACGCATCCTGGCCTTTATGGACGGTAGCAATTTTTGTTTCTTCCAAATAAACAGTTACCCACAATTTTTTATCGTTGGTTACCGTAAATATTGACTGCCCAGGCTGAACCACATCACCAGGTAATAACCAGCGTTTGGCAATCACTCCATCAATAGGTGCAAACAGTTTTGTATTCTCAAGTTGTGTTTTAACTACCTGCAATTGTGCTTTTGCTAATTCAACTGTTGCTTTTGTAGTATTAATTGCAGCGCGGGAAACACCAAGAGCTGTTTTTGCAGCCTTCAACTTTGCTTTGGTTGTTTCGTGTACACTTTCAAAATTCTGAAATTGCTCTTCGGTTAAAACTCCGCCATCAAACTGGGCAGATGCACGTTTTAAATCATCCTGTGCTTTATTATCATCCACTTCCAGTACCTTAATATTTTCAATATCGTAATGAAGTTTTGCCTGTGCCTGTAGTAAATTTGCCTGTGCCTGTTCAATCATTACCTGTGCCTGTAGCTTTTGGGCAACAAGGTCGCTGCTATCCAGTTCTGCAAGCAACTGCCCTTCTTTAACGTTCTCGCCTTCATCTGTATACACGTGTACTATTCTCCCAAGCATTTTTGCACTTACTGAAATATTATCGGTATCTACCAGCGCATCGTCTGTTGAAATATACTTGGTATATTCGCTATACCAGTAATATCCACCAAATACAACCAGTCCAATTACAATAATCAAAGGAATATACACCCGTAAATTGTTCTTCTTTTTACTATTCTCACTCATAAACTAAACTTTAATTTTTTCATCGTTTTCTGAAATATCTTTATCTCTTATTTACTAGAATCAGCATTTAATCACAATTCTCTTAAATCAAAAAAACAGGTGAATAATTCTTTAGCTGGCTAACTTTTTTGAATTACTCAAAATTTTGAATTACGTCCCGAAGTAATCTTTTTAATAATATCTGTTCTTCCACGGATAATCCTTGCATTCCCTGTTCTTCAAGCTCATACCACACTTTCTCTACAATTTTCAAAGCCGTCTCTCCTTTTTCAGTAAGGAAAATGCGCGAAACCCGCATGTCAACGCTATCCTTCTTTTTAACAACAAAACCATTGGCCACCATTCTGCTAATCATATTCGAAATGGTTGCATGTTGCACATGGACTTTCTTTAATAACTCCGAGACAGTCTGTCCATTATCCATACTCAGATAATACAATAATACGTCCTGCCCTGCATGAATTCCATGTTTTGCAAGCAACTCATTGATTTTGTTTCTTCGTCGTTTGCATATCTTTGCGAGTAAATAGCCCGCTGTTTCTTTTACATCAATCACTGTCATGGAGCAAATGTAATTCATTTTACTTAGCTGGCTAACTAATTGCAAAAACACGAATGCAAAATTTAATATTAAGGAAATACAATAAAGACTTTTTGGTATTTATTGTAAATGCAATATGTTTCCATGAATATAATTTCCCTAAGATTATGTTTGAGTGTACACTAAAATGGACTTACTAACCGTTCACTCTTGAAAAATATCATAAAAAACATTTTACATCAGACGTTTTTTTACATTAGTATTTATACTTTGCGAAAGATTTTATTTTTCAATGATTTATAATTTGCCTTTGAGCTCTTAAAAGGTTGACTGAATGAAGAGAAGAGTTTTTTATTTTTTATTTGCTTTTATTGTTGTATTAGCTATTTCTGCTTTCCATAAGCACAAAGATGGTTCAGAAGCGGCAGAAATAATCACCAGTGAAGAGACAAAACCAGCCTCAAAACCAGAAAGAAAACCGACCGAGATTGACGGGATTTTACAGGAATACGACAGTTTACTTACTGCAGAAGTAACAGAAACCGGAACAATAGGAGCTGCCGTAGCTGTTACATATAAAAATCAGGTGGCTTATTTAAAATGTTTTGGTGTAAAGAAAGTTGGTACAAACGACTCTATTAACGAAAATACCATTTTTCGTTTGGCTTCTGTTTCTAAAACCATTACAGGTGTATTGGCAGGAATTCTCGATGAAGAGAACATTATTGATTTGAATGATAAGGTAGTTGATTACATTCCAGGCTTTCGATTAAAAAATCCGGAATATACAAAAGAAATCAGCATTCGTAACTTGCTTAGTCATACAACCGGGTTAACACCTCATGCATATGATTTAATGGTTGAAGACAAAGTTCCCATGTCAGAAATAATAACAAGGCTGGCCGAGGTTAATTTAGCCGCTGCTCCTGGCCAGTTATATGGTTACCAGAATGTAATGTTTAGCCTGATCGATACAATTACTAAAATAAAGACAAAGGAAGATTATCCGGAGTTAGTGAAAGAAAAACTTTTTACCCCTTTTGGTATGCAAGATGCTTCGGCAGATTTTCTTTCTTTTAAAAACTCGGACAATAAAGCTTATCCTCACTCCGGAGGTAATGGGCATTTTCATGCGTTAAAACTGAACGATCGATATTATAATACGGCACCTGCAGCTGGTGTGAATGCAAGTATTTCAGACATGGCTAATTTTCTTTTGGCCTTGCTTAACAAAGAAAATGCTGTAGTTGACAATAATATTCGCCAAGCCGTTTTTTCACCACAGGTCGACTCGCATCTCTCTCGGAGCTACCTGCACCGCTGGGATAAAGTAGATACAAAACAATATGCCATTGGTTGGCGCATTATTGGGTACAAAGGCAGAAAAGTGGCTTACCATGGCGGCTATGTACAGGGATACCGGGCAGAGATTGCGTTATGCGAAAAAGATGATATTGGAATTGTATTTTTATGCAACTCGCCTAATAGCATCGCCGCCCAAACTATTCCTGATTTCTTAAACCTCTTTTTTGAGTATAAAGACAGAAACAGCATTTTAACCGATGCCCAGGGGGCTGTGGAAGAGCGCGGCAATAAAAGCTAGAAATGTAAATCGCTCACGCTCCTTCTGCTTTATTTACTGTATTGTTCAGGAAAAGTACCTGAAGTGTTGTTTGTCTGTAACTCATAAAAAAAAACAGGCCCTCAAAAAAGGGCCTGCTAAAATTTAGACGAATAATTAAGTGGTTATATCTTGTAGTGACTTTTTAAGATTCTGGAAATCCTCTTTTATTTGATCTCCCAGTTCATCTACATTATCACCTGCTTTGTCACTCCAGTTCGAGATTTTGGTTTTTAATTCATCAGCTTCTTTACGTACTTTTTCCATTTTTTCATCCAACTTGTCACCAGCTTCTTCGCTGGTTGCTTGTACGTCCTCTCCGAAGTTTTCCATACTCTCCTGGAATTCTACCAATTTCTTCTCGAGTTTATCCTCGAATTGTGGGTCATCTTCCGAAAGATCTTCAATATCTTCCTTCAACTTCTCAAACTTTACTTCTATTTTATCTGAAGCGCTCTTTGTTTTCTGTTGGCACGAAAAAAATATCCCACTTCCCAACAGTGCCGCTATGGCGAATGCGATTGTTAGTTTCCTTTTCATAATACTGCTTTTAAAATTCTACATTCAATTGTTCTCTCATTCTCACTTTTACTTAAGTTAAAATGATGCCAAAAATTTACAATCTGACAACAGATTCAAGTATAGAACACAATAGACTCATAATAAAATACATGCATAAATGAGTGCAAATTTTAACAAAAATCTAAATGTGTATATTCATTTCTTTTTGTAGATATCTATCCTCAATATGTAGAAAGTTATATTCGTATAATAAACATGTTTGCTGCTCATTCCCCTATTTTATGGAAATTACGATTCTTCTATGAGATACAAAACAACTGAAAAGGTTGTAAATATAAATACAACTAATATAATTGTTATAAAAAAATAAACTATATTTGTTGTATGGGAAAAAAACAGTTGATACTGGTAGGTGATGTTATAAAATCGAGCAAAAAGTTTAAACCTAAAGAGTGGGAAAACTTTCAACTATCTATTGAAAACGTTAATCAAAAATTTGCAGGCGAACTAATCATCCCGTTTATTGTTTACTCGGGCGATAGTTTTGGAGCAGTGTGCAGCAATATAGCCAAAGCTACAGAAATGGTATTTACCCTGCAGGAGAGTCAAAAATACCAGAAATCTCGTTTTGTTCTTATTGAAGATGAAATAACCTACGGGATGGAACAAAAAAACTTTCTCACGTTGGAAGGGCCAGCCCTTTGGAAAAGTGAAGAACAATTAACCCTCCTAAAAAAAAGCAAACAATTTTTTGCTACTGATTTAGCCAACCCTTTACTATCATTAACTGTTAGTACCATTGTTAATCTGATACTTTCTGTGCGTAACGACTGGAATGAACAGGAATGGAATATTTACAGAAATTACCATTCAAATGTAAAACAAAAAGATTTGGCAGATGAATTGGGAATAACTCAGCAATATGTTTCTAAAATAATTAGGCAATCAAAACTCCGGCTAATAAAAGAGGCGGAAGAAAACTTAAAAATAATCATCGATGGAATCCATACAAACATTCATTGAAAGCTACAGCTTTCTGGTAAAAGCTATCATTACAATCCTGGGCTATTTCTTCACTTTCTGGATTACCAACATTCTTATAAAAAAGATTGTACTGAAAGAAAAAGCCACTGCCAATACTGAAAATGAAAATGCCAACAAAAAAATGATAAGAGATGGACTCATTATCGGGAAATGCGAAAATATTATCATTTTGAGTTTTATTCTGGTAGATGAAGTAACAGGACTCGCTCTCATTTTTGCGGCTAAAAATCTGGCGCGCCAACAAGATATTAAGGAAAATGCCGGATTCTTTCTTGCCGGCACAATGGTAAACTTTACAGCTACTTTGGTAATTGCCTATATCCTCAAATTTATTTTAGCAATTATTCCCTGATAATACTGAAAAATGGAGTTCTAAGAAAAAAACACACCATTCTCTGAACTTATTTTAACACAACTGTCCCCTATCTTTTCTTAATAATTTTTAATTTTGAAACGTATGAATTCAATGAGAAAAAAAACAGGACTGATAATATTGATGGGAATTCTGGTGCTTGCAGGTTTCAGCACAAAAGCACAGGAGAAATTAATGCCTGTAATGCCCGTTGTGGATTCTACGCAACTTCTGTTGGAGCAACAAATACTTTATCAGCAGCTCACGTCAGGAACACAGGAGAACAGTCAAATTTTCGAGGTTCCCCAACTTCCAAAGTTTGACTTCAGCGCTGCTGTTGCAAATCGAATTAATATTGAGCCTTCGGAAAGAATACATGCTACCACTTTCAATGGATTTATGCCTGAAATGTTTACTGTTTTTCCCCTGTTTCAGAATGGGGCAATTTTTAGCTCCGCAACTTACCAGCTTAGCAATAAATTTTCCGTTGGTGGTTACAGCTTTGGAGCCAATTCTATATTTTCAGCTCCACTTCCAAACCAGGGGATGAACAACTTCGACACCCATGGTTCAACCATGTTTATGCAATATAAAGTATCAAAGAATTTTAAAATTGAAACCCGGGTAAGTGTAACGCAGGGACCTGGTGGTTTTTAATTGTCGAAAACAGTTACGGCTTATATATTCAAAAGGCCAAAGTAATACGAAAACTATGTTAACAATTTACAAAGCTTCGGCAGGCTCAGGAAAAACATTTCAACTGGTTGTAGAGTACTTGCGGTTACTTATAGAAAATCCGTTTAACTACAAACATATTCTGGCTGTAACATTTACCAATAAGGCCACCAACGAAATGAAAGGCCGTATATTAGAGCAGCTATTCAAGCTCGGGAGCAATCAAAAATCACCCTATCTGGAGAGCCTGCAAAAAGAATTAGGCTGTTCCGAAGAGCATGTCAGGCAAAGGGCTCAGCATGTCTTGAAAAATATACTTCACGATTTTAATCGTTTTTCAATTAATACCATCGATTCTTTTACACAACGCGTAATAAAAGCTTTTAATCGTGAACTCGGTATTTCACCCAATTTTGCACTGGAACTTGATGATTCTCTTATATTGGAAGAAGCTGTAGACAACCTCTTATCAAAAATAGACAGAGACAAAAAATTGCTCGATTGGCTGGTGAAGTTTAGTGAAGAGAAAATTACAGAGAACCAAAGCCAACGTATTGAAGATGATATTAAATCGTTAGGAAGAGAGTTGTTCAAAGAAAAATTTCAGGTTTTCTTTCCACAAAACGATAATCCGGTTTATACACGTGAAAATCTCACAGCGTTCAAAAAAGAACTGAATAAAATAATTCGTCCGTTTGAGGCAATGTTAAAAAAGAAAGGGGCGGAAGCCATTCAAATAATAAATGACCATGGTTTCACTACCAGCGACTTTTCTTTTAACCTTTCAGGTATTGCCGGTTATTTCAAGAAACTTTCAGAGGGAGAAATAAAGGAAGCCGGGTCACGTGTGCTTGCAGCCGAAGAATCAGCAGAAAAGTGGATAAGCAAAACGCACAAACAAAAAGCTGAGTTGCTGGTCCTGGTGGAAAATTTACTACAGCCTGTTCTTCGCGATATACTTATCTTCTTCAGAAATAATTCGACACAATATTATTCAGCCGTTGCCGTAAACAGCCAACTACGCATGCTGGGAATTTTAACTGATTTGAAGGAAGAAATTAAATTGCTGCTGAACGAAAAAAGCATGTTGCAAATATCAGATTCGAACTTGCTGTTAAGCAAAATCATAGGAGAAAGTGAATCGCCTTTTGTATACGAAAAAATAGGTAACTATTTTAACTATTTCATGCTCGATGAATTTCAGGACACCTCTACCCTGCAGTGGAATAATTTTAAACCACTGATAGACAACTCGCTGGGCGAAGGAAATCGAAACCTGTTAGTAGGTGACGTAAAGCAATCTATTTATCGCTGGCGAAATAGTGACTGGAACATTCTTGCCGAGCAAGTGGAAAAAGATTTTCCGTTGTACCAAAGTGAAATAAAGAACCTGAAAAAAAACTGGCGCAGCGATAAAAATATAATAGCCTTTAACAATGCCATTATCGGCAACCTGAAAAATGCATTTGTAGAAATATTGTTTGCTGAAAGCAACGATGACTATTGGCTGACCCTTAAAGAAAAGTTTGCCCAGGTGTACAGCGATTTTCAGCAGGAACCGGGAGATGAATCAGCGGAAGAAAAAGGATTGGCAGAAGTTCATTTTCTGGCAGAAGAAGATTTTGAGTCGGAGTCACTTAAACAATTGGTGGAACAAGTAAAAATGTTACAGGATAACGGTTTAAAAGCTGCCGATATCTCGATCCTTATTCGGAGAAACAAAGAAGGGACAAAAATTATTGAAACCTTTTTAGCCGCTGCAAAAATAAAAGAGAACCGAAATTATAATCTTTCTGTTCTATCCAACGAGTCTCTTTTCCTGCATGCGTCAAAAGCAACACTGTTTGTTATTTTTTTGGTAGAACTACTCATTGATCAGGAAAACTTAATTACCAAAACCGCACTCATGCACCTTTGGACCAGCTGGCTAAAACCGGAATTAGCAAAGCAGGGGATAACATTGCTGCCCCCCCTCGGTAACCAAACTCAAATCGATTTTAGCTCGCAGCCAGAAGGAACATGGCAGTTGGACAAGAATGTAGAAGAGGTATTTATAAAGGAGCTGGGACAAAAATTTAGTGAGGTAAAGCAAAAGGTTCTGTTAACATCTATTGACGAAACAATAACTGAAATTTGTGCCCATTTTCAGCTATTCAGTCTCGCTTCTGAATTGCCATTCCTGCAAACACTAATTGATAAATCAGCTGAAATAAAAATCTCTATCTCAAATGATTTATCAAACTTTATTTATTGGTGGAACGAAAAAGGAAAATTCACATCGGTAAATGTAAACGACGAAGTAGATTCCATTCGTTTGCTAACGGTGCACAAATCCAAAGGACTGGAATTTAAAGCTGTCCTTATCCCCTTTTTAGACTGGAATACTTCGTGGAGTGGCAACCTATCGCCGGTTTTGTGGTGCCAAACATCAGGAGCCCCCTTCAATCAGTTTCCTCTTCTTCCGGTAAAAGCCGCATCCGATTTGGAAAATACAATTTTCAAAATCGATTATTTTGAAGAAAAAGTAAGTTATTTTATAGATACCTTAAATCTACTATATGTTGCATTTACCCGTGCAGAATCGGCACTTATTATTCATGCTCCTGATTCCAAAAAACCAGGAAAAAGCGCCAATAGTTTGTTAAAATATGCATTACAGCAAATGAATGAAACGGATACATTTTCCAGTTCGTGGAGTGAAACGGAAAATATTTTTCGTTATGGTCGGTTTGTTCATGAGAAGAAAGATATTGTGCCAGCAACAAAATCAGAAATTATTCAACGCTATTACTATCATTCCTTTGGTGAACGGGTAAAATTACGACTTAGTGGTGAAGATTTCTTGTTGTTAGGAGAAAAGCATCAGTCGGTAAAAAACGCAGGGAAAATTATGCATGAAATACTTGCTGAGGTAGAAACAATTAATGATGTAGAAAAAGCCTGCCTTAAAGCTTTTTATGAAGGCATTATTGATAACACAGAGATGGAGCAGATGATAAAGAGCTTACAGGAAAAACTGCAAAATCCGGAAGTGACATCGTGGTTCGATGGTACATTTACAACGATAAATGAGCGAGACTTATTAACCCGAAAAAACGTTTTACGCCCTGACCGCATTATGTTTTCGGGTGAAGAAGCTGTGGTGGTTGATTTCAAGACTGGTGAGAAAAAACAAGACAAATATAATTTACAGATAAAACGATATACAAAAATTCTAAAAGAAACGGGATTCTCAAAAGTAAAAGGATATCTGTGGTACCTTCATTTGAATGAAGTAGAAAAAGTGGCTGAATATTGAGTGTGCCACAAGAAAAAAATTATTTTTGCACAAAAATTTATTATCATGATTCAACGTATTCAAACAGCATATTTACTGGTAGCCGGATTACTGGTTGCTTCTCTTTATAAGCTAAAATTTGCAGATGTGTCTGTTAACGAGCAATTGTATGCCTTTAATGCCAAAGGAATATTAAATGGTGAAAATGTTGTTTTTAGCGGTCTTCCTATTCTTATTTTTATTGGATTGATTGCTTTGCTGCACTTTGTTATCATTTTTATGTACAAAAAACGCATCAGGCAAATTCGGATGACTGTTTTCACCATCATTTTGTTGCTGGGATTATTTGGTATGTTTTTTTACTTTACCTACGCCAGTTTCAATGGAGCCCAGGTTGCTTTTAAAGTCCCTGTTGCTTTTCCGTTGGTTGCCATTATTTTAGATTATCTTGCCATCCGTGGTATTGGAAAAGATGAAGCACTGGTAAGAAGTATGGATCGAATTCGATAAAAATATTTTATTAATTGGATACTTTTTTTGGGAAAAATATCCTAAAAATACTTTACCATGAAAGCCATGATTTTTGCTGCAGGACTTGGAACTCGTTTACAAAACGAAACATCTGACAAGCCCAAAGCATTGGTGAAAATTGGGGATAAAACATTGCTACAACTTGCCATTGAAAAGTTGAAAAAGGAAGGAATAAACGAAATTGTAGTAAATGTACATCACTTTTCCGAGCTTGTTATTTTTTTCATAAAAACGCATGATTTTGGGATTCCTGTTCATATTTCAGACGAAACAAAAATGCTGTTGAATACAGGTGGAGGCTTGAAAAAAGCAGCTCCCTTCCTATTAGGTAAGGAACCCATTTTAATATATAATGTAGATATTTTAAGTAGTTTAAAACTAACGGACGTTATTACGGAACACAAAAAAACAGGGGCGCTGGCTACACTGGTTGTTCGGCAACGTAACACGCAACGTTACCTGAAATTTGATGATCAAAAAAAACTGGTGGGGTGGATAAACAAAAAAAACGGAGATATCCGGATTTCTGTTCCTGAAAATTTTGAAAATGCAACGGAAATGGCATTTAGCGGCATCCATATTATTCAGCCACAGATTTTTGATTTAATGCCACCAAAGGAACAATTCTCAATAATCGATTTATACCTTGAACTTGCAAAAAATCATAAAATAAAGGGCTATTTTGATGATTCTGAAATGTGGATGGATGTAGGAAAACCGGAACAACTGAAGGAAGCAAGGAAGATGTTTGGTATTATTTCCTGATTATCCTGTAGTTCCTGTATTCAAACAAACGCACTCCAAAATGTTTTTCGAACCAATACAAAAGGCGGTATTTTAGTTTCATGTGTGTTTTCTTCAAATCGAAGGTTACATGCCAATTTAGGCGGGCAATGCGTTGCTGCATGACTTTTGGATGCGTTCCTTCAAAACGGGCCAGCGCATCATATTTTTCGCCATATTTGAATTCTTGTTCTGCTGCCATTTTTTGTGCATTTTCTTCTGAAATACCATCATAAAATTGTTGCACTGCATTTATCTTTTGCTGCATAAATTCTGGCGAACGCACCCACCCGTAGTGATAGATTTCTGCATCAACAGGAACCACATTTAACTTTCTTCCTTCTTTTCTAAATCCCTGAGCATCACGGTATGAACGGATCTTTTTATCGTTTCGAATAACCCGGATTTCGCGACGGTACCACTTCCGGGAATCTCCCACATAATCATATGTTCCATAAAAATGCTTGTACCCGAAAAGCAAACCTTCTACTTCGTTCCTGAGTAAATTCTGCTGCATTGCCTTTTGGATTGCTGGCAAATATTCCTCATGTACCGCTTCATCTCCCTGAATATAAAAACACCAGTCAAATTCATCGGGGACAGCATCCAGGGCTTTATCTGTTTCAGCAGCGTAAACTACTCCCCCTTTTTTCAAATCATCATTCCAAACCGTGTCTGTAATTGTTATTTTCGTGGGAGCAATTTTTTCAATCATCCGACGAGTGTTGTCATCAGATTTTCCAACAGCCACAACAAAATGATCGCAAATAGGTAAAACCGAAGTAATGGCTTCTACAATCGGAAAATCATATTTCTCAGCATTTCGGATAAAGGTAAAGCCACAAACTTTCATTATTCGCTCCTTTTCTTTTCAAACCATACAGCAAGGTAAAATTCAATCACAGATATTAACATGATTGTATTCCCAAGCAATTCTACTCCTTCTTCAGAGGCGGCTTTAGCTAAACGGTAGTTATCTTCGTTGTACAGCAATAACCAAAATTTAGATCGTCCCAGTAACCGACTAAAAATATAGGTAACCAAAAATCCTGCAAAAAACCAGGCTGATGCGGGCTGGCTAAAAAACAAGATGGTTGCCTGTTTAATTTTTTTATAGTCGCGCACTACCAACCAACCTATAATTGCAAATACCACCAATACCGGATAAATCCAGTGTTCAATTAAAAAATTAAACTCCCGGATAAATGAAATCAGAAAAAACAAAGACACTATATTGGCTACCGGCTGAATTGCCCGGTATTTGAATCCTAACCTCAAATAAAAAAGCGAAAGGATGAAGAGGAATAACTCCTGCCCCATTTCAGTGAGTGTAATCTCTCCAAAATATCCATCTTCCATTGGGTGGGCAGCATCAAAAAAAATGGCCTCTCCTATTCCATAAATTAACAAGGAGTAAATTACAACCCGAAGAGCAATAAAAAGCGGTGTATAAATCTTCATACTTATATTTTGAGAACCTAAAAATATCTGAAATGATTTACATAGAAATGATTTTATCCGCTTTTTTATCTTATTTCAATGATTACCAAAATAGAGAGGCTGCACTAACCAGTAAAAAACATGGTTAATACAGCCTCTTTATACAAAAATCGTTTTATTTATTTAGCTGGTTCAAGCGCTACGCTAATATAATTATCGAAATCAAAATATTCCTTGAAGGTATTCTTTATAGATTTAGTTGTTAAACTTTTTACCAACTTATCGTAAGTCCCAAATTTTGAGAAGTCACCATCCTGCAAGTAATATGTATTGCTTAAAAGCCCCATCCAGAAACCATTTTCCCGTAATGCAGTTTCCCGTTCCCTCAGCATTTGTTCTTTTGCTTTTGCCAAATCTTCTTCTTTTGGGCCATTTTCTATAAAATCTTTTATTACATCTAAAACAGCCTGTTTTATTTCCGCTAATTTCTGGGGCGAAGTACCATAATAGATTACAATTGAATAATCTTCATCAGGGAATTTAGAAGATGACGGATTGGCTCCAATACTATATACACTGCTTTTATCTTCGCGGATAACTTCCAGTAAACGGATAGATAATATTCGTCCCATAGCATCCATGGCTACACGGTTCTCTGAGTTATAATCAAAATCTCCATGGAAAATGATATATTGGATACTTTTATCCTCCTGACCTTTTTTTACTGCCTTTTCAACTACACCGGCAGGCGGATTTATGTTCAAATTTTTCCAGTCCTCCAAATTATTATTTGCAGGAATAGCTCCAATATATTCCTCAACCAAAGGCTTAAATTTTTCCAGATCAATATTTCCTACAAAAAAGAATTTGAAATCTGCCGCATTCTGAAAACGCTCTTTTCCAATCGCTTCAATTCGGTTAAAGTCAGCTTCCTGTAATGATTCTTTTGTTAACGGACGGGCACGTTCATTATAATTGGCCATAACCACCTGCACTGTATCACGGAAAGCAGCTTCCGGAGATGCAGACTTATTTTCCAACACTCCAGACATACGGGTTATGTATGATTTAAAAGCATCCGGATCAAAACGGGGTTTTGTAAAATATAAATAAACCATCTGCAGTAACGTTTCCACATCTTTAACAGAAGAGTTTCCACTAAATCCTTCTTTTAATTCACTAATGTACGGAGAGACACTAAATACTTTGTCTGAAAGCATTTTATCAAGTGTAACATTATCAAAATCAGCGATTCCGCTTCGGGAAAGTATATCGGCTGTGAAATCAACAGATACTTCGTCTTTCAGATCGTAAAGTGAACTTCCCCCTAAACTCCAGGCATTAAAGAGAATTTCATCTTCTTTAAAATCTGTTGATTTAACAACAACTTTAGCTCCATTTTTTAGTGTCCATTCTACTGCATCCACATTGTCAAGTTTCTTTTCACTTATCACCGGACTTCCTTTTGGAATTTCAGCTAATAAAGGAACATCACTTACCGCATCGTCATAAGGTTCAACTTGTGTTTTTTCAACATCGTCGAGAAGAGTAAAAATTTCGTCTTTTGTTGGCACCTTCATTCCTTCCATTTCCGGGGCTGTAATTACAACTACCCTGTTTTCATCGGTTATCCATTTATCGGCCAAAGCATTTACTTCTTCCAGATTTATTTCTGGGAGGAAGGTCTTAAAATAGTCGAATTCATTTTCAATCCCGGGAATTGGCTCCTGCCCCATTAAAAAATTTCGTTTGTATTCATCTGCGTAACTCATCGACTTTTGATTGTTTCTGTCATTATACGTTTTCTCAATGGAATTAAGCAGCGATGTTTTTTCCCGTTCAAGTTCCGTTTCCGTAAATCCGTACTTTCGAACCCGCTCATTCTCTATTAAAACAGCTTTTAACCCTTCTTCAATTTTTCCATTTTGTGCCACGGCAGTTGAGCTATACACAGAAGAAGGCCCAAATAGTTCTGAATAAGAAGATTGCCCGTAAATAAATGGAGGTTCCGGTTTTTGAGTTAATTCCGAAAGCCGGTTATTAATCATGCCATTATATAGGTTCTGTAATATAAAACTGCGGTAATCGTCCAATGTTTTAGGCACTTCCAGCGAATGTTTATAATATACATTGGCAATGGGATACCGGGCTTCTTTATCGGTTGCAATGCTAACCAGTGTTTCTTTATGTGGAGGTATGTCATAAATTTTTTTTACTCTTTCCTTTTTAGGTACAGAAATTTGAGAAAACTTATCTTTTATGCGTTCAACCATTTTATCCTGATCGAAATCGCCAACAACAATTACCGCCTGCAAATCGGGACGGTACCAGTCATTACGGAACCTACGAAGCGCTTCCGGAGGACAATTATCTACCACATCCATTTTTCCAATGGGCAAACGCTGAGCATATCTAGAACCCTTCAAAAAAACAGGTAGCCACTCTTGCATCATACGTTCATCAGCTCCCTGTCCCAAACGCCATTCCTCATGAATTACCCCTCGCTCCTTTTCAATTTCTTCATCCGAATCGGTTATCTGGCTTGCCCAATCGTATAAAACCTGTAATCCTTTTTCCATATATTCAGATGAATCTAGTGGAACACGCAACATATAAACTGTTTCATCGAAACTTGTATATGCATTTATCTCCGGACCAAACTCCATTCCAATGGATTCAAAATAATTGATAAGTTCGTGCTTCGGAAAATTCTTGGTGCCATTAAACGCCATATGTTCACAAAAGTGTGCCAATCCCTGTTGGTCTTCGTCTTCATCAACGGAACCGGCTTTAACCACCAGCATAAGCTCTGCACGGTTTTTCGGGTTTTCATTGGAACGCACATAATAAGTCATTCCATTCTTCAAAACGCCTTTACTTACTTTGGGATCAATAGGAATCTCAGACTTCAAATTATACGAATTTTGTTGAGCAGAGAGCAATAGAACGCTCAACATAAAAAAAGCTAGTGTTATGAGTTTCATTTGTATATCTGTTAATTTAATAATATGTATTCAAATTATTCAGCACATTACAACGTCTAATTTACAATGAAATGAACTTAGCCACAAGTATGAAACATTTCATGATACTATAGGTTGAATAGCAAACGCAAAAGCGTCATTTTCATTAGCCGGCACATTGGGAAAATACCTCTTTATTTCAGAAGGAGCATTATCTGTTAAAAATGAAAACTGTGTAAAAGATAACAAATCCATATCGTTATAATCATTTCCAATTCCAACAGTAGATTTTTCATCAATATTCAATAAACTACAAATTTGCTTTACTCCATTGGCTTTTGAAACCGATTTATGAAATACTTCCAGCCAGATATAACGACCTGTAATTGGAGAGGTAGCACGTATTACGCGCACATCAGAAACAAGCGTTTCAATGTCGCTTTTCAACTTTTCATATAAAGAGGCATCATCTGGTATTATTAACAAGAATTGACACAGTTCCGTTTTCGGCAAAGATTCCGGATTCAATTCTTCGGCAAAAGTCTGGTTATATTGAAAATAACGTTCAAATTCCTCGCAACTTTTCTCTCCGCGAAAATACCAGTGTTTATGATTTTCAGGAGCGGAAAAAAAGGCATGAAAATTAAATTTTTGCCGAGTAAAATATTTCAAAAGCAAGCAAGAAGCCTCTTCGCCAATATTTTGCAAATATAAATGTTCCTTGGTACGCCAGTTATATACACCGGCTCCTGATGAATATACAATAAAATCAAACGGAATGTGATCACCAAGAACATCTTTTACTTTTTTCATATTTCTTCCGGTAGCCACAACACGTATAATATTACGCTCCCCCAATTGCTCCAGTGCTTCTATGTTTTTAGCACTTACTGTTCGGTCGTTCTTTAAAAATGTTCCGTCTAGATCTGTAGCAACCAACTTAATATTTTTTATGTCTTTCATATAATAACCAAAATTACTGAAATAATTTAAAGAGAAGCATTCAGAAAAGAAACGTTTCTTATTGCAAATTCCTTATTCTTTAAATTCAATTAAATATGATTTTATTTCATTTATAAAAGTATCTTATTTCCTGAATTATAAAAAGAAATGAGTAAAATCTCTGTTTCAACAGGGTTTGTCCCTCACATATATTATTTCGTCGAAATTATTATTCGTTAAAACTTATGCTGGGTACATTTAACTAATATTTTATCTTTGTCTGTTGTTTAAAATAAAGTATATACGCTAATATGAAAATCGCTCTTATCGGCTATGGGAAAATGGGAAAAGAAATTGAAAAGATAGCAAATTCCCGTGGGCACGAAGTAAACTTAATCATTGATATAAATAACGCAGAAGATTTAACGGTTGAAAATCTTCAGAAAAGTGATGTAGCCATCGAATTTACAATTCCAGGCTCGGCAGTAAAAAACTATTTTGCCTGTTTTGAAGCAGGCATTCCGGTTGTTAGCGGAACAACTGGTTGGTTAAGTAAAAAAGAGGAAGTATATAAAAAATGTATCGACAGTAACGGTACTTTTTTTTATGGAAGTAATTTTTCGGTAGGTGTTAACCTGTTTTTTGAGCTGAACAAGAAATTAGCTGAATTAATGGCTCAGCGCCCTGAGTATAGTGTAGAAATGACAGAAGTGCACCATACACAAAAGCTGGATGCACCTAGCGGGACTGCCATTAGCCTGGCCGATGATATTATTGAAAAGCTGCCATCAAAGAAAAACTGGGTTAACGATAAAGAGGCTGCTCCCGATGAATTGAACATCCATTCAGAAAGACGAGGTGAAGTTCCTGGGATTCACACAATAAAATACGACTCAGAAGTAGATTATATTGAGATTACACACAGTGCCAAAAGTAGAAAGGGATTTGCTCTGGGAGCTGTACTTGCAGCTGAATTTTGTAAGGAAAACAGCGGTATCCTTTCGATGAAAGATTTACTGAACATTTAAAAATTTTAAATATAAAATGAAAGAATTACTATCGAACAAATGGTTCAAGTTTATTACCGTAGGGTTGCTGTACAGCCTTTGGGTAATTTGGCTTGGCAGTTACTTGTGGTTTTTAGGATTAGCCGTTATTTTCGATATCTACATTACCGGGAAAGTACATTGGGCCTTCTGGAAGAAGAAAGACCCGCCCAATGGCAAACAAACCAAAGTAGTGGAATGGATAGATGCTATTATTTTTGCCGTTATAGCTGCAACGTTTATCCGTATGTTTTTTATTGAGGCCTATACCATTCCAACTTCATCCATGGAGAAATCATTACTTGTAGGGGATTATCTGTTTGTTAGTAAAACGGCTTATGGTCCTAAAACACCAAATACTCCCCTTTCGTTTCCATTTGTTCATAACACAATGCCACTTACAAAAAATACAAAATCGTATGTGGAATGGATAAAACGCCCTTATCACCGGATGAAGGGTTTTGGACATGTGAAAAACAATGATGTTGTTGTATTCCACTTTCCTGAAGGTGATACGGTTGCCCTGAATTTACAAAACCGAAGTTACTATGAATTAGTAAGAAGCTATGGCAGAGATAGGGTTTGGAGTGATAGTCGTAACTTTGGAGATGTTGTTGCCCGTCCGGTTGATAAGCGGGAAAATTACATTAAACGTTGTATCGGTATTCCCGGCGATGAAATAAAAATTGAAAAGGGACAGGTTTATGTAAATGGTAAAGCGCAAAAACATTTCCCCGGAATGCAAATGGATTACATCGTTCGCACCAATGGAACTTCTATTAATCCAAAGGCACTTGATCGCCTCCACATTGCAGAAGCAGACAGGAATACTTATTCCAATGCAGAATATATGTTTCCGTTAACAGAAGAAAATGCTGCCAAACTGAAAGAATTTTCTAATGTAACAGAGGTAGATGAAATATTGGAAGAACCGGGAAAATGGGATCAGAATATTTTCCCGTCGGATGAACGGTTCCCATGGAATGTAGATAATTACGGACCAATAAATATTCCCAAAAAAGGCCAGACAATCGAGCTCACCGTTGATAACCTGCCTTTATACCGGCGTATAATTGATGTATATGAAAATAATGACCTTGAAGTAAAAGGAGACCAGATTATTATCAACGGACAATCAGCAACAAGCTATACTTTTAAAATGGATTACTACTGGATGATGGGTGACAACAGGCACAACTCAGCTGACTCCAGATACTGGGGCTTTGTACCGGAAGATCATGTGGTAGGAAAAGCTAAATTCATCTGGCTTTCATTAGACAAAGACAAAGGTTTCCCGGCAAATATTCGGTTTGGTAGAATTTTTACCAATATACGTTAAAACAAAAAATACGAAATATTCGTTCAAAGGGTAGCATAAACTGTTATCCTTTTTTTATATTCACAAATAAAAAGAAAAATGCAGGCGGTTATCATTATCTTACTTATTCTGGCCATACTATTGGTTATTTTCACTTTGCAGAATTCAATGGAAATTACCATCAATGTTTTCTTCTGGGAAATTTCGAATGCACCTTTGGTACTGGTACTCATTTGCTGTATTGTTATTGGTTACCTTCTTGCCGTAATTTATTTTTCCCCACGAATATGGAAGTTAAAAAGAGACAATAAACGAATGACAAAACAAAATAATAAACTAACTGAAGAAAACGAATCACATAACATAAAAAGCAAAGAAGAGTCACATCCGGAGGGAATAGAACTTGATGATGACAAGGAGATGAAAAAAGATTCCTTTTTTGGAGAATAAGACCGGAGCGTACAATTTTTAACAGCTACTTCAATCTGAATAACTTCAATAACTCGCTGTATATTTTGGGATTAAAAGAAATTATCACAACATTAATATGGATAAAATCTTCCATAAAAAGGCTTTGAAAAGGCTTTTTTTCATATATTTGAGCAGTAAAATTGGGTAGAGATACATTTGATTGATCTTGTTTTTTAGGGATTTGTATATTATCAATCATTTTAATAAAGCGTCCACTTTATATCTACCCAGTTTTCTTTTTTATTTCCATGATAAACTCTCTTTCCATTTTTTGTTGCAGTTAGAATTTCAATGAATTTTACGATAGCTTCAACGATACAATAATTTTAACAATTTAGGCTCATTTGGCCCCTCTTTGGAGAACTTTTTACAGACAGTGTTTTTACTAAATAAAATAAAATTTTAGATTGGTTGAATTGCAATGCATCAATAATGAAAACCCAAAAAAGATACGAAATGTATTTTCTCTCAATGCAATTGAAAATTGATTGAATTTTGCTTCCTACATACAATAACCAATATTGTATGCACGAATTCCGGATAAGATATTTCATACAACTTGAAAATGGGACAATTATTTCAGCTTTGTTAAAGCTTTAGAATTTCTTAGTAGAAAAGCATATTGAAAATAATCTGTTGTATTTGCATCTTCTACGGGAAAAATATTATCCTCAAACATCTTCGATTTTACCCAAATTAAATTTTGCGATTCAAAATAAGGAGAATTCATCGAGTTAAGTTTAAAAAGAGTAATGGTATTTGGTTTGCTTAACGCTTTTAAGTCACCAATCCCTTTTACAAGCATAATGGGGCCATCAGCATTACCCCAGTTCAGTTTTTCTTCAGGAGGTGTTGGAATCTCCGGGTTTTTAGGCAGATACATTTCACTATCTATCGTATAACTAACAAAGCTTGTTGGTTTATAACCTGCTTCTTTTAAATATGCTGCGAATGGTTTACTTCCTGATTCAACATTGTTTTGCAGGGTATGAAAATATCCAAAAAAACCGTAAAATTTTTGATTTTCAATTCCCAATGCTTTTATTGAGTTTTTTAAGTTTACGATCATTTCGGAATCTCTCGATATTTTTGAACTATCGGCATCAAACCCCGCGTAAATTCCAATTATTTTAATTTTTAGTGAGTCTTTTAATTTTTGATTATAATCATAAATCGCACTCCATTTTTCTAAAAGATCCAGACTTGATTGTTGAGGAATCCTTTTACCAATGGTTAAAACAACATCTTTTAGAATTGCTTCATCCTTGGTTTTACTGCTTAAAAAAGCATTCAACTTTTTAGCAGTGGTACTATCCATTTCAGCAATATAATATCTGATACCCAATTTCTTATTTAAGAAAAGGAAAAGTTCTTTATCTAATATTTGATTATCAGCATATCCGTGAAATTCACCAAACAGAAAAACATTTGAATTATAAAAATCTTCATCAAATAATTCACTGCTAATGGAATCTTTTATCTGTACCATATTCATTTTTAAATAGTCCGTATTATCCTTGCTCTTAAAACCCAGAAACAATTTATTGCTAATATAAAAGTATAGAACAAAGACTATTATAATGCTAAGAAGCGCGATGGTTGTATTTTTAAGAGCTCTTAAAGACTTTTTCATGAACCGTAATTTTGCGCAAAAATATTCGCAATAAAATTAACATACAACTTTTGCCAGGCAGTTTCCATCAATTGCGTGAAACAGTTAAAATATAAGACGAATTTAATAAGATGACAGATGCAATATCTGACAAATTGCGTAAAATAAAATTTCAGGTAAAAGTATTGACTAAGGAAAAAAATTTAAACTATAATTCAAAATAATCTTTTCTGCAAGCAAAAATCACAAATCCAGCACATAAACATAAAAAGACTCAGGAGAAAGTTTCACATTCATTTTTTTGCTATCAAAAGAAACAGGTAGCTCTTCCGGCTTTACTTTATACGGATTAGCTAAAGTATTTTCATCCTGTGGATTGGCCTTTAGTAAAATTCTTTTACCTGATAATACATCTGGTACATCTTTAATGTCCAGCTCAAAAGAAACTTTCTTTTCATCCTTCTCGGTATTGGCAATTTTTATGATTACCTGTCTTTTATTTTCATCTGTAACCACGCTCGCATAAATTCCATTTTGCCCACTAACGTTTTGCCCATTCATGGTTACCTTCATTACATCTGTCCCTTTGTAATAACTATAGAGTTGCTGTACATAATAACTGGCCGATTTAACCGATTTCAAATTATCAAACCAAATCATATCCGGTTTCCACTGCCAGGCCTCTGCATGAGCAAATAAAGGTGCATAAGTAGCCAGTTTTACAACATCTGCATTTCGTTCAACACCAGTTAAAAATGCAGCTTCACAAAGAGCAGCATAAAAGGAATTTTTTTTATCGGGCACATGACAGGCATATTCTCCTGCAAAAACTTTAGGGCCTTTACGACTGTACCCATCATATCGGTTCGCATTGGCAAGAAACCATTCGGGCTCTTTATAATAATGTTCATCCACTAAATCAACATTTAACCTTTTCATTTCTCCCCATAAATAACTAAACTGTTCTCCATCAGCGGAAGGACCGGAAGACCCGATAATTTTTATTTCAGGATACTGTTTTTTAATTGCCTTTTGAAATGCTTCCAGATATTTTGGAAAAACCTCTCCCCACTGTTCATTCCCAATACCAATGTACTTTAAGTTGAATGATTCCGGATGCCCCATTTCTGCCCGCACTTTTCCCCAGATTGAAGTTATCGGTCCGTTGGCAAATTCAATCAAATCCAGGGCATCCTGAATATATGGACCAAGATTATCTACTGGCACACACTCTGTGGATTCAAACTGGCAAGCCATTCCGCAACTAACCACCGGAAGTGCATCTGCACCAAAATCTTCGCAAAGTTGAAAATATTCAAAAAAGCCAAGACCATAGGATTGAAAATAGTCTGGTGTAAAGCGATGCTGAAACACATAATTCCACCGGTTTTCATTTACAGGACGGTTTTCAACCGGGCCAACTGAATTTTTCCATTGATAACGGGTTTCCAGATTATTCCCTTCAATAATACACCCGCCTGGAAAACGGAAAATTCCAGGATGCAAATTTGCCAATGCTTCTGCCAAATCTTTTCGCATACCATTTTCACGCCCTTTCCATGTATCGGCAGGAAACATGGAAACATGTTCAACATCCAGTTCCCCTAGTGAATTTAAATCTAAACGTAATTTGGCATGACCTGATGTTTCTTTCGCAGTAAGTTCCAGTTTATACTTTTTCCAATCACCAGAGTTAATAACAATTTCTCCTTTTCCAATAATATTATTAGCCGATGAAATAATCTCAACAGTAAGTTTATTTTCTCCTGAAGTTGTATTTCGTGCATAAAGACTCAGGTTGTATTTCTTTCCATCCTCTACTCCTATACCACGAAAACCTTCATTTATAACTCCGGTGCCTGTCAACAATCCATCATTCTTCAGATGTAAATAATTTGGGTTTCGCGGAAAAGGAGCTCCTTCCGTTTTTACAGATACTTTTCCATAAGTCAACCACCCCATAAATGGGGAATTTGGAAAATCAAATGAACGGTTCTTTATTAGTTCGGCATATAAACCTCCGTCAGCTGCAAAATTTATGTCTTCAAAAAAGACTCCATACATATTAGGAGCAACCGAAACAGTTGGCTTTTGCCTGGCAATATCAATTTCGAAATGGCTTTGTGCATTTGCAGCTGCCTGGATAAAAAAATAGGCTAGTATGAGAAACAATTTATTTTTCATAAGTATTGATTTATTTTTACATTGATTTTAAAAATTCAATGATAAAAATATTGCATTAAGACAGAATTCAATAATTTTAGCGTAAAAAATACACTTTATTTTAAAATTCTTTCTTTAGATCAACCATAAACTTAAAAACCAAACCATTATTGCAGAAAAAACACCCACCACAAGCGTTCCAACGGTATGCAACCTATACCCCATGTTTACATCCATTCCTGACATTTGAGTTACCACCCAAAAATAACTGTCGTTTGCATGGCTGGCAACGATGGAACCTGCTCCAATTGCTGTTACTACTAATGCCCGGGCTAATGAGGAATCGAGCCCTAGCGAAGGCAACAACGGAGCAATAAGACTTGCGGTAGTGATAATTGCTACAGTACTTGAGCCTTGTGCAATCTTTAAAGCCGAAGCAATAATTATGGGAAGAAAAATTCCCAGCATTTGGGCTCCCGACAAATTATTTTCTACCACATCCGCAATTCCTGAAGCTTGCAATACTTTGCCAAAAGCGCCTCCGCTTCCGGTTACAATAATAATACTTGCTGCTGCCATAATACCCTGTCCTAACCATCCTTTGGCTGAAAGCATTTCTTTTTCAAGTTTGGCGGGAAGTAAAAAAGAGAGCCCAACTCCAATCATTAATGCAACAGTTGGCTGCCCAACAAAACCGATTATTTGCATTAACTTTCCTTCCCCAAAAGGGAAAGATGGCAAGATGCTTACGGAACGTAATATAATTAACACTATTGGAATAAAAATGGGCAATAAAGATTTGAGCAACGAAGGGCTATCTTCATAAACTATTTTAGCCTCGACTTCACTCTTTTTTAGCTCTTGCTTAATTTCATACTTAGAGGCTATTTTAATTGCAAACAACCATCCGGCAATTAACCCCACAATACTTACCGGCAATGCGAGCAAAATTACCATCCCCAAGTCTGCCTGCAAAATGCCTGCTGCCGCAACCGGACCAGGAGTTGGAGGAATAAGCGAATGCGTAACATACAATCCAAGCCCCAATGCAACAGCCAGCGCAGCCAGAGATATCTTTAGTTTTTTCGACAATGCTTTTGCAAGAGGAGATAAAACAATAAAAGCAGAGTCGCAAAATACTGGAATACTTACAATATACCCAACAATACTCATCGCCAACGGAATTTTCTTTTTCCCAACAATACTTAATGCTCCTTCTGCAAGTTTAAAAGCTCCCCCTGACATCTCCAGAAACTTTCCAATGATTGAACCAGCTAATATAACGATACCTATATAGCCAATTGTGCTTCCGAAGCCATTGTTTACAGCCTCAGCAACTTCTGATAATTCCAGTTTTCCTGAAAATATACCAAAACCAAAAGCAACAAGGATTAATGATAAAAAAGGATGCCATTTTAGTATAGTAGTTGATACAATTATAAATGCAATAGATAGCAGTAGAAGAATTATCAGCCACATAATAAGTATAAGATTTGATTCGTTTTTATTCTGTTAATAAATTCAAAGATATATTAAATCAAAGAAATTATACATATGAGAGAGAACTGGAATTTATCTTTGAACAAACACAACCAATTCCCATAATCGGACACTTGTCCTGTTGTGGAATTCAAAATAAATAATGGGAAACTCCTCTTTAGCCACAATAAGTTACCATAACATAACTATATGTTAAAAAAAGAAATAGTTAAGGATAAAAAGATATATGAATAATTCCTTTAACCTAATTTTTAATAATTTCACCCTTCGGTTCTAGGACAATAAATAACAGATGACATATAATTTTGGAACAGAAAGTGTTATAGAATTCCTGACTGCTCTGGCGGCCTTGAGTACTATCATTGTTTTATGGAGGCATAGAAAATCTTTGGAAGTAAAATACCTCTTGTATATTGAACTACTGGTAGTAGTATGGTCTATTGGTTACGCTTTTGAATTTGCCACTAACCAATTGGCTTTGAAAATTTTATGGGCCAAGTTATCTTACTTCGGCATTGTATTTTTACCTGTTTATTATTTTCTGTTTACATCGGCATTTAGCCAACGCAGTAATTTAAAAATAAAAAATATAATATTTTTATTAATTATTCCTCTTATAACCCTGGCAATGGCATTCACCAATAATCGCCATCAACTAATCTGGACGAACGTAACTCTCGACCCAAGATACAACACAGTGCATTACCAACACGGTATCGGATTCTGGGTATTCTGGGGATATACCGAGTTACTTATATTTTCCGGGATTATTAACCTGATTAAATCATTTTACAAATTTACAGCTTATTATAAATCACAAATAATCACATTGCTGATTGCATCACTTTTCCCTATACTGGGAAATATAATTTATATTACGGGTTGGAATCCACATCCCGGGTTTGACTGGACTCCGGTATCTTTTGTTATATCAGGGATAATTGCTACTTACGGAATCGTTAGATTTCGCATGTTCGACCTGGTTCCATTAGCCCGAATAAAACTGATGGATACGATGGAAGACGGGGTTATTATTGTAAATACTGAAGGCTACATTGAGGATTATAATAAGAGCATTAATGAGATATTTAATTTCAGCCCAAAATCTAATTTCATAAGAAAACCATTTACTGATATTTTTGGCGGTTATGAAGTGCTGAAAGAAGGAATTAATTCTCGTTCAGTAGAACGTATATATTTTAGTTTTTTTATTGATAGCGAAAAAAAATATTACCAGGCGCGTATTTCGCCAATATATAGCAGAAACCAGGCAATTTCAGGAAACATGCTTGTTTTTCACGACATAACACATGTTAAACAAGCAGAAGATAAACTGAAAGAAATAAACAAAAAATTGGTTGATGAAATTAGACACAGAGAAAAGCTAATTGATGATCTTGACTCTTTTGCACATACGGTAGCTCATGATCTAAAAAACTCTTTGGGCTCTATTGTCTCTTCCTGTGAAGTTATGCAAGAAGGAATAAAAGACAATGAAACAGAGCTGGTTACTGAGCTAGCTGAGTTAATAAAGGTATCGGCAAGTAAAACGCTTCAAATAACGCAAGAGTTACTGATTCTGGCTACTGTTAGCCACCAGGATATTAGGAAAAGCGAGTTGCCCATGAAGAATATTTTTAGTGAAGCAAAACTACAACTTCAGGAATTAATTACGGCAAAGAATGCTATCATCAGCGAACCGGAAATATGGCCGGTAGCAATTGGTTATGCTTCGTGGGTTGAAGAAATATGGACCAACTATTTAAGTAATGCAATAAAGTATGGAGGCACTCCTCCGAAAATTGAAGTTGGGGCAGAGGAAACAGAGAACAGTACAATTCGTTTCTGGATAAAAGATAATGGCAACGGTATAAGAAAAGAACAACAGTCAAAACTTTTTAAGAAATATATACGTCTAGATCCGAAGAAAGCAGAAGGATATGGTCTGGGCCTGTCGATTATTAAACGTATTGCTGAGAAACTTGACGGCTCTGTAGGTGTAGAAAGTACAGGAGAACCGGGAAAAGGGACAAAATTCTATTTTGAATTACCGACCTCCATTTCAGTCTAGCTCTCATAATCTTCCAAATGCAAGAAGAAAAGCTTCCCTCTTCCGAATGGAAACCTCTAAAACGGTATTGTCTGCTAGTGTAACAAAACCACTTTTAACATATTTTTTTATATAATCTAAATTAATTATGTGCGAATTATGAATACGAAAGAAATTATATGCACATAACAATTCCTCTAATTGTTTTAGTGTTCTTGATACGATATATCTCTTTTGATCTGCCGTAAAAATATGTGTATAATTTACATCGGCCTGGCAGCGAATGACATCCGAAATATTCAGAAAAACATATCCATCGGAAGTAGGAATGCCCATCTTTTTAGACATGCTGTTAGTTGAAAGATTAGCTAACAAAACATTTAATTTCTCTGCCAGCTGCTTCTGCTCTTTTTTCTCGATTGCCTTGTTTAGTGCATTAAAAAAATCCTCTGTTGCAATTGGTTATTTTGATCCTGTATCGCATCTGGCTTATGCCGAAACCAGGACTGTAGAAAAAGGAGGAGATGGGTTTACAAACCAAACAAAAACTACCAAAGGTTATATAAACGAAAAGGGCGAATGGGTTATATTACAAAAACAGGAAAGCACTTGGTAATTCACTGAGACATAAAGAAATTTTCTAAAAAGAAATAGGACAATGCAGTTTTGTCCGTAGATTCTTTCAAACGATTTTTTTCTGAATTTAAAGGAGAATAATCTTTTAGATGGATTCATCACAGGTAAAACATCGATTACTTATTTTGAATTACTAAATTTAGGTCGCTTTAAAACATAAATTCGCAAAATAATTAAACGATCTAAACTCAATGAAATTAAAAATCAATCTCATTTCCCTGCTATTTTTACTTTTGGCTATTCAGCTTTCAGCACAGGAAAATCTGAAATGGGACGATACCATATCAAAAGACTGGCCAGCCGAATGTAAAAAAGTTTCCATACCCTCAACAGTTGATGGAAAAATACAACCTGCAATATTTTTTCAGAGTACCGGACAAACAGTCCGCCCGCTAATTGTAAGTTTACATACCTGGAGCGGTGGTTACGAGCAAAAAGATTCACTTTCGTGGCAATGTATAAATCAGAACTACAATTATATCCATCCGCATTTTAGAGGCCCGAATAAGACGTATGAAGCCTGTGGAAGCCCGTTGGTTATTTCAGACATAGACGATGCCATCGACTTTGCAATAAAGAACGCAAACGTCGACACCAGTGCCATTCATGTTGTTGGCGTTAGCGGAGGAGGTTATGCTACTCTGCTAACCTATATGAAATCAAAACACCATATTCGAACGTTTTCAGCCTGGGCTCCCATTTCTGATATTAAAAAGTGGTTTTATGAATCGGAAGGCAGGAGGAACAAATATTCAAAAGATATTGCCCAGGCCACAACCGGCAAAACATTTTCAGGAAAGAACTACCATCTGGATATTTCAGAAGCAGAAAAACGCTCACCATATTATATGGTAACCCCTGTGCAAAAAAGAGCCAACAGCAAGCTTTATATTTATGAAGGAATTCACGATGGCTATACAGGTTCAGTTCCTATTACACAATCGCTGGAAATTTACAACAAGATAGTACACGATTTTAATCCGACGGAAAATGAAGCAAGTGTGCCGACTTATGATATGATAGAGATGCTGGCATCCAGAAACTTTACTGCAAGACAGAAGGATACAATTGACACGAGAACCATTCATTACCGGAAGACATTTCAAGATAAAGTGCAACTTGCCATTTTTGAAGGCGGGCATGAAATGCTTACAAATGTAGCCCTGAACCACATAAAAACAGGTAAAAAAATACTGGCCATTGGCGATTCAAATGGAGCTTTTGATTTTGGCTGGGTAAACCAACTGGCTTATTTGCGTTTTAACGACCAGGTTTACAATACAGCTATTTCCGGGAACACCATTGGTTTTGATAATCTGAACAACAAAAGACTAAATACGCTTCAAAATGTAAACAACTATATTGACAGTGCAGTTTCTCACCTAAATGGTCTGGATGCTATTGTTGTCATGCTGGGCACCAACGACTGTAAGGCAGTGTTTAAAGACAGTCTCAGAAAAGTACCGGAGAATATGAAAACGCTCATTACAGAAATAAAATCTCATCCTGACTATCAAAAGTTCCTACCCGACATTTTTATTGTTTCCCCTCCTCCATTTGGCCCGGAAGAAATGTTAACCGAAAAATACCGTGAGGGAGAAAAACGCATTGAATCTCTCGTTCCTGAATTCAGGAATATTGCCAAAAAGGAAGGATGTATTTTCATAGAAAATTACGAAGAAATAAAGGGCGTCTTCAAATATTTAACTACAGATGGCATTCATCTGAAGCCAGAAGGTCAGAAATTAATTGCTACAATTATTGACAAAAAAATAGAGGCAACAATGAAGCCGGAAAAATAAACCGGCTTCAGAACAAAAGCTACTACTTCTCTCCCACCATTTTTTGTGGATCTACCCATTTGTCAAAATCATCCGGACTAACGTACCCCAAAGAAACAGCAACTTCTTTTAGTGTAAGGTTTTCTTTGTATGCCTTTTTTGCTATTTCTGCAGCTTTATTATAACCGATATGTGCATTCAAACTGGTTACAAGCATTAACGAGTTTTGCAGGTGTTTTTCAATAACCGGTATATTGGGCTGAATACCCACCACACAATTGTCGGTGAAACTTACGCAGGCATCGCCAATTAAACGTGCACTTTGTAATACATTTGCTGCAATTACCGGTTTAAATACATTCAGTTCAAACTGGCCGTTACTTCCGCCAATGCCAACAACCACATCATTCCCCATAACCTGTGCGGCAACCATTGTTAATGCTTCGGCTTGCGTTGGATTAACCTTTCCCGGCATAATACTGGAACCAGGTTCATTTGCAGGAAGAAGAAGCTCGCCAATTCCGCAACGCGGACCACTTCCCAGCATACGAATATCATTTCCTATTTTCATGAGGCTAACTGCCACCCGGCGAAAAGCTCCGCTAAGCTCAACCATTGCGTCGTGTGCAGCCAGCGCTTCAAACTTGTTGGGGGCTGAAACAAACGGAAACCCCGTTAAATCGGCAATTTTTTTTGCAACGCCTTTCGCATAACCTTTGGGTGTATTTAAGCCTGTACCAACAGCAGTTCCTCCCAGGGCTATTTCGGCAACACTTTCCAAAGCACTATTAATCGCCCGTATTCCTTTATCAAGTTGCTGCACATAACCACTAAATTCCTGTCCAAGAGTCAATGGGGTAGCATCCATAAAATGTGTACGCCCCGTTTTTACAATATCCTTAAATTCAACAGCTTTTGCCGAAAGAGAGTCGCGTAGTTTCTTTATTCCGGGAACTGTAATATCGGTTGCAACGTTACATGCTGCAATGTGCATGGCAGTGGGAAAAGTATCGTTACTGCTCTGGCTTTTATTTACATCATCATTCGGATGAAGAAATTTCGTTGAATCTGTTAAACTTCCACCATTCAAAACATGGGCACGGTTGGCAATTACTTCATTTACATTCATATTACTTTGAGTACCACTCCCCGTTTGCCAAATAACCAACGGAAATTGCGCATCATGCTTTCCCTCCAAAATTTCATCACAAACATTGGCAATTAATTCTGCCTTTTTTTTGTCCAGTACTCCCAAATCGTAATTTGTAAGCGCCGCTGCCTTTTTCAAGATAGCAAAAGCATGAATAATTTCTATTGGCATACTCGCCGCCCGCCCAATCTTAAAATTATTGTGACTCCGCTCTGTTTGTGCCCCCCAGTATTTATCTGCCGGCACCTTAACTTCTCCCATGGTATCTTTCTCTATTCTATATTTCATAATGCTTGCTTTTTAATGTTAACAATATGTTCGATTTTTTGATTATTATTGTTTGTATTAACTTTAACTTTCATTGTTGAAAATTATTATCTTATGAATAAAGCAACGTTCCTTCTATTATTATTCATTGTAGTTTCCGGGGTATTATCAGCACAGGAATCTTATCGTCCGGGATTTTTCTTTAGGGAAGACTGGAAAGAAACTCCGGCAGAAATACCACTTTCGCAAAAACATGTAAATAATCCGGATTTACTCGTTCAATTGTACGGACCGGGACAAGACAGTCTGAAAAAAAGTAACCACGAAAAACCAGTAGACGATCCATTTTACGTATGGTCGGGGCTTTGTTTAGGCAACTGGATGGTTACTTTGAAACACAAAACACAGAATGTTGATTTAACCGGATTTGCAAAAATACGATGGCGCTCGAAACAGTTCGGATTTCGCCTGCTGCGCATAACACTAAAACTCGCTGACGGCACATGGCTTATTAGCGACCAATTTGACGGCCCTTCAAAAGATTGGCGAATAAAGGAATTTAACCTGCAAGACATTGAGTGGCACATTCTGGATCCGGAACGGATTGCAGAAATTGGAGTGGCTAAAAATCCAGACCTTTCAAATGTAGAAGAAGTTGGCTTCACCGACTTAATGCCCGGAGGAAAATCGGCAGCCTGCTCCCGCCTCGACTGGATTGAAGTAGATGGCAAGCGGGTAAAAAGATAGACTTAATCTGGGTGTTTTTTTCTTGAACACCATTGAATGCACGGACTATATAATGCTGCCGTTTTACTAACTTTGCCATTATTCTGCATAACATCATTCTTATGGACACTGCTTCTTTAAGCGAAATAAAAAAGGAATTAAAAGGACTTTCACCACTGCAACTACAGGAAATTACCCTCCGCTTGGCCAAATATAAAAAAGACAACAAAGAGCTGCTAAGCTACCTGCTCTTTGATGCATTTAACCAACAGGCATTTATACAATCTGTGAAAGATGAAATAGATGAACAGTTTAAGCAACTAAACCGAAGCAGCTTTTATCTGGCAAAAAAAACACTCCGAAAAGTTTTACGCACAACAAAAAAGTACATCCGCTTTTCCGGAGTCAGAGAAACAGAAATTGAACTGCTGATTTATTTCTGCCTGAAAATGAAAGAATCGGGCTTACGAATGAATTCCAGCCGTGTGGTTATGAATATGTATACAACCCAGGTAAAACGTATTCAAAAGGTACTTTCGATGATGCATGAAGATTTGCAAATGGATTTCGAAGGTGATGTAGCAAGGCTATAATTGAGAGATATTTTATCCGCCACTAAATTAAAACCATAAAACAATACTTATAAAAATCAACTTCTGCTCTCTATAATTCTGCCCCAAACAAAATGTAAACTAACGGTTATAATTTCATTACAAACAGAAATTATTTCAATCAGTTTCAAACAAAAGCGCCATTAAAATGTAATTTTGAATTGCATATTTATTCCTTTATGTACTTTTTGCTGAAACAAATATGTGGGTAAACATTCCCCGTGATAAATCGGCAGTAATAGCAAAAAAAGGAACCTTTTCTAAGAATTTTGACTTAATAACGAATTAGACTATAAAATAACAATGAAATTGATTGCAATTAAAGTAAGCGTCTTTCTATTTATACTATTTATGAAAGTTGGCGCAATGGCTCAACCCGATAAGAAATACGATCAGCATTTGGCATTTGATCCCTCTTTTTTGTCACATTTAACATCTCCATACAGAAGTGCTAATGGCTCCGCTGCTGCTAATTACTGGCAAAACAAAGCTGACTATTCCATAGATGTAGCATTAGATACGATTCGGGATATTATCAGCGGTACCTGTAAAATTAGGTATACCAATAACAGCTCGGATGCTCTCAACTACCTTTGGTTACAACTTGACCAAAATGTGTTTGGGAAAGGTTCTATAGGTTCTTTTTCTCAAAGTACGTCCAATGTTGGGGGATACGAATTAAGTTCTGTAAAACTCATTATAAACGGGAAAACGAGTAATGCAGATTACCGCATTAATGACACCCGGATGCAGATACGTTTAAAACAACCTCTGGCTCCGGCCGGCGGGAAAATAACTATTGAAACAAATTACAGCTTTCATATTTCTGACAAGCAATTTAGACTGGGAGTAATGAACAGCTCCAAAGGAAAAATTTATGATGTTGCCCAATGGTATCCGCGCATGTGTGTTTATGATGATATTCATGGATGGGATACTCTTCCTTATCAGGGAAGTGGCGAGTTTTACTGCGAATATGGTGATTTTGATTATATGATTACTCTGCCTTCAGACATGATTGTTAGTGGTTCCGGTGAGTTACAAAATCCGGAGGAAGTATTAACAAAAAAACAAATTGCACGTTTGGAACAGGCTAAAAAAAGCGATAAAACGGTTTATATTATTACTCCAGAAGAAGTGGGAAAGTCTGTATCAAGACCAACCCCAAAAGGTACTTTACAGTGGCATTTCAAAATGGAAAATTCGCGAGATGTAGCCTGGACTTGTTCAAAAGCATTTATATGGGACGCAGCAAGAATAAACCTACCTGACAATAAAAAATCACTGGCCATGTCGGTTTATCCAGCAGAAAGCATGGGGAAAAATGCCTGGGATCGTTCAACGGAGTATTTAAAACACAGCGTGGAAACATTCTCTGAAAATTGGTTTGTTTATCCGTACCCGGTGGCAGTAAATGTTGGAGGCCCGATTGGCGGCATGGAATATCCCGGTCTGGTTTTTTGTAGTGCAAAAATTAACAAACCGCAAACCCTCTATTTTGTTACTGCACACGAAATAGGGCACAACTGGTTTCCCATGATTGTTGGCTCCAATGAACGACGCAATGCATTTATGGATGAAGGAATGAATACTTTTATTGACATATACGCACAAGACGATTTTAACAATGGAGAATTTGGCCCCAAACGTGACGGAGAGTACGATCCGAAAGGAGAAAACCCTGCCCGCGACCTTGTGCCTTATATGATTAGCCCTGACGTGGAGAGTATTTTTAATCAGGCAGATGTTACGCAGCCCCAGGCCCGGCATGAACTGCATTACTACAAACCGGCACTGGGACTGGTTTTGTTGCGGGAATATATACTCGATCATGATCGTTTTGATTATGCTTTCCGAACTTATATTCAACGCTGGGCATACAAACATCCTTCGCCTGAAGACTTCTTCCGAACAATGAATGATGCCACCGGAGAAGAACTAAACTGGTTCTGGAATGCGTGGTTCTACCAAACATGGACTTTGGACCAGGCAGTAAAAGAAGTAAAATACGTTGATAGTGATCCAGCCAAAGGAGCCATGATTACCTTACAAAACATCAATCAAATGGTGATGCCGGCAATGGTTAAAGTAGAGGAAAAAAACGGAAAAATTACCCAACTAAAATTACCTGTGGAAATATGGCAGCGTGGTGGAGATTATACGTTAAAATACTCATCAACGTCTCCCATTGTTTCAGTGATTATTGATCCCGACGAACAATTACCAGATATAAATCCTGATAATAATACCTGGGTTGCTCAATAAGTTTTTAGAAGGATTCTATCATTTCTTTTTACAATGAGAGATAGAATCCTTTTATTTACATCAAATAAACTTCGTTAATCTGCAACTGTACTGATAAATAACGAAAAATCATATCCCTTTTCCGAATCGGATATCATCTCTGTTCAATCACCAAAATAAGGCTTTAAACCGTGAATGATCCCTGAAAAGTTTCAACTATTTATTTTGCAAAATAGGATGGAGAAATCTGTAATTCACAAAATCCGTCGTATTTTTGCACCAAATTTAAATTGACATTATGAGCGACGATAAGAAAATAATTTTCTCAATGTATAAGGTGAGTAAAACATACCCACCGAATAAAACTGTTATAAAAGATATTTCACTTTCCTTTTTTCTGGGGGCAAAAATCGGAATTATTGGATTAAACGGTTCCGGCAAATCTACTTTGCTTCGTATTATTGCAGGGCAGGACAAGTCCTTTAACGGAGAATTGGTATTTTCTCCGGGGTACTCTGTTGGGTTACTGGAACAGGAACCACAACTGGATGAAACAAAAACAGTAAAAGAAATTGTACAGGAGGGCGTGCAGGAAACCGTAGATGTATTATCGCGTTATGAAGAAATCAATCATCTGTTTGGGTTACCCGAGATTTATGAAGATGCAGATAAAATGGATAAGCTAATGGTGGAACAGGCGCAATTACAGGAAAAAATAGATCAGTTAGATGCCTGGAACCTCGACAGTAACCTGGAACGTGCAATGGATGCATTGCAGTGTCCTCTGGATGATCAACCGGTGAAAGAATTATCGGGTGGCGAACGTCGCAGGGTTGCTCTTTGCCGTCTGTTACTAAAGGAACCGGATATTCTGTTACTCGACGAGCCTACCAACCATTTGGATGCAGAAAGTATTCAGTGGCTCGAAATGCACCTGGCGCAATACAAAGGAACAGTTATCTGCATTACACACGACCGTTATTTCCTTGACAATGTTGCCGGTTGGATACTCGAACTTGACCGCGGACATGGTATCCCATGGCAAGGCAATTATACTTCGTGGCTCGAACAAAAATCGAAACGACTGGAGCAGGAAGAAAAAGGCAGCCAAAAACGAAGAAAAACACTTGAACGCGAACTGGAATGGGTACGCATGGCTCCAAAGGCACGTCATGCAAAATCGAAAGCCCGTTTAAGTGCATACGATAAAATGCTGAATGAAGATGTAAAACAAAAGGAAGAAAAGCTGGAAATATTCATTCCAAACGGGCCACGGCTTGGCGAAAAAGTAATTGAAATGGAAGATGTTTCAAAAGGGTACGGAGAGCGAATGCTGTTTGAAAACCTAACCTTTAAACTTCCTCCTGCCGGTATTATTGGCGTAATTGGCCCAAACGGAGCCGGAAAAACTACCCTGTTTAAACTAATTATGAAACAGGCAGAAGCCGATTCCGGAAAAATAAATATAGGAGACACGGTAAAAATTAGTTATGTGGATCAAACGCATAAAGCAATCGATCCTAATAAATCAGTTTTTGAGGTTATTTCCGGAGGAACCGAAACCATGATGTTGGGAACTCGACAGGTAAATTCACGAGCTTATGTTGCGCGTTTTAATTTTACTGGTTCAGATCAGGAGAAAAAATGTGGCGTCCTTTCCGGTGGGGAACGCAACCGTTTACATTTGGCACTGGCACTAAAAGCAGAGGGAAATGTATTGCTGCTTGATGAGCCCACCAACGATATTGATGTTAACACACTTCGGGCACTGGAAGAAGGTCTTGATAGTTTTGCCGGTTGTGCTGTAGTTATTTCGCACGACCGCTGGTTTCTCGACCGTATCGCTACGCATATTCTTGCGTTTGAAGGTGATTCAAAAGTATATTATTTTGAAGGCTCTTTCTCTGAATACGAAGAAAACAGAAAAAAACGCCTGGGTGACGAAACACCCAAGCGGCTTAAATATAAAAAGCTAAAGGAATAACTTCATCTGAATATAAAGCAATTGCTACTAACAGCTAGTTGCATAATTAATAGGAAAATGCGTTTGAAGGCGAAAAAAATTTCAGGGGCATTTTCTTTAAGAATTATTAGCAAAATTTACCTTTATACCCGGATATTTTCCTTTGAAAAAAATTTCCTTAGCAGAACAACGGATTATTCTTTCACTTAAATTTGCGCGTTATTTAAATTCAGAGATATGAATGTTTTGAGCAAAGTACGTGCAGTGGAGAAATTATTTAAAGTGCTTGAAAAAGATGTTCAGGAACTTCGCTCCCAAACAGGAATTGGTTGTGTGGACAATTGTACAAAATGTTGCACTACACCACACATTGAAGCCACAGCCCTCGAATTTTATCCGATGGCTTATCATTTATATAAAACCGGAGAGGCAGATAGTTTTCTGGAAAAAATACAGCAAACAAACAACCCAACCATATGTCCGATACTAAACTATTTTAGTACCGAGGGAAGCCGCCCCGGATGCACAAAGTATGGGCATCGTGGACTTATTTGCCGGTTATTTTCATATAACCACAGTACCGATAAATATGGGGTTCGAAGACTTGCCACCTGTAAAACTATACGTATTGCTCAGCCTGCGCAACTCGATAAAGCCAATCAATTGCTTAAATTAAAACCCATTGGGCCCCGTGCAACCGACTATTACTCGCGATTACAGGTAATCGACTTTAATGAAGCACACAGGCTCTACCCTATTGGCGATGCCATTCGAATTGCCATCGAAACCATTTTAACCAATCAATATTACCGGAGAAACAAGGCAATATAGTATTTTAAATACTGAAACAGAATTACAACAATGAACAAAGGATTGACAACAATTCTTCTTTTAGTCCTTTCCAATACGTTTATGACATTTGCATGGTATGGACATTTAAAATTCAAACAAATGGAGTGGTTCAGTAATTTAGGATTACTTGCAATTATACTAATTAGCTGGGGCATAGCTTTTTTTGAATATATTTTTCAGGTACCTGCAAACAGAATGGGTTTTAATGAAAACGGCGGCCCTTTCAACTTATGGCAATTAAAAGTTATTCAGGAAGTAATTACCTTAACTGTATTTACTGCGTTTACCATTCTGTTTTTTAAAACAGAAACTTTCCGTTTAAATCACCTTATCGGTTTCATTTTTCTAATACTGGCCGTTTATTTTATTTTTAAAAAATAGATAGACATAATAAACACCACTATCCCAAAAACCAAAGTACAGAAGCACAAAGGTTTCTTCCACAAACAGTATCAGTTTGCAACTGATAACTAATTTATAGTGTAAATACAAAATCCATTTTCGTACTTTTGAGTAGAAAGTATAATACAGACCCAATAAAAATATGATAATCAGGAAAGCTACAGTAAACGATTCCCTGGCAATTGTTGAGTTTATATTTTTAGCAATGGAAGAAATTCTATATGAATTCATTGGAGAAAAAGACAGTGTGAAAGCTACTGAATTTATGCAAATCCTCACCGGGAAAAAGGGGACTCAATATTCCTATGAAAATTGTTGGCTCCTTGAAAATGAACAGGAAATAATTGCAGCTGCGGTTATATATAATGGAGCCGATTTACAAATATTAAAGCAGCCAGTAATAAATGAAATAAAAACAAGGTTTAACAGAGACTTTATTCATGAAGATGAAACACAGGAGGGAGAATATTATATTGACTGCATTGGAGTAAAACAAAATCAGCAGGGCAAAGGCTATGGCTCAAAAATACTTCACTTCTTAATTAATAAATACGTACACAAAAAAGGGAAGACGCTTGGATTACTTGTGGATAAAGACAATCCGGAAGCAAAAAAATTGTACCTAAAATTGGGATTCAAAGTTATTGACGAAATAATGTTGGCAGGGAAACACATGGAGCACCTGCAATTAAAACCAACAGTTTAACAATACAAACAATTTGATAAAAAATGTTCGGTTCAAGTTTTGTAAATTGCACCAAATAAAGCATCAAAAATAAAATTACAAAATGTACAACAATAAACCGGTTTCTAATATAAAGCCATTGGGGTTTACATGGGAAACTTCCAATCCATTTTTATTTTGCGTTCACCATCACGATAACTATCCGAAAGGAAATGAAGAGTTGGGGCCCGCCGCCTCATTACAAGGTAGAAATCTGGGGAAGGATTTTACACCAAAAGATGGATGGCGAATGTACCACGGGGAAAAAATACCAGGTTTCCCTACGCATCCACACAGAGGGTTTGAAACAGTAACCGTCGTATTAAAAGGTTTTGTCGATCATTCCGACTCACATGGCGCTGCAGGAAGATACGGACAGGGTGATGTACAATGGATGACAGCAGGATCTGGATTACAACATTCTGAAATGTTTCCTCTACTAAATAAGGATGAACCCAATGAGCTGGAGCTTTTCCAGATATGGCTAAATCTGCCTAAAGAAAAAAAGTTTGCCCCTCCATTTTTTAAGATGCTCTGGGCTGAGGATATTCCGGGATATAGCGCACAGGATGAAAATGGTAAGAAGACAGAGGTAACGGTTGTTTCGGGTAAAATTGGAGATGTACACGCTCCTGCCCCGGCTCCTGATTCGTGGGCTGCCGATCCAAAAAATGAAATTGGAATCTGGCTAATAAAAATGGAAGCACATGCTTCGTGGACAATTCCAACTACCACTTCTGATATAAAACGCTCGCTCTACTTTTATAAAGGGAAAGAACTTACCATAGCTGGAGTGGACATTGCTCCGTATCATTCGGTTGACTTGCTGACAGAGCAATCTGTTACAATTAAAAATGGAGATACCGATGCTTACTGTTTATTGCTTCAGGGGAGACCGATTCATGAATCAGTAGTACAATACGGGCCTTTTGTAATGAATAGTGAAACAGAAATACAACAAGCCTACGCTGATTACAGAAAAACACAATTTGGTGGCTGGCCATGGGAAAGATATGATAATGTACACCCACAGGAGAAAGGAAGGTTTGCCAAATATGCAGACGGGACGGAAGAAATAAAACAGAACAATAATTAATTTGCAGATTAACCAGATAATTCAGTCACTAAATGAAAATAAGGCAAGGCTTGTTTTCCGATATGGAGGAGATGCAGCAGTTATTTGCAGATACAGTTTCGTGTATTTGTAAAGCTGATTATAACGAAGCACAAATAAACGTGTGGGTTTCGGGTATTGAAAACAAAAAACGGTGGGCAGACATCATCGAGAATCAGTTAGTTTGGGTTTCTTATAAAAACGAAAAAATAACCGGATTTATAACCCTTGCAAACAGAAACTATATTGATTTTCTATATGTACACAAGAATTACCAACGGCAGGGAATTGCCCGAAAACTATATCAGCTAGTTGAAGCTGAAGCTCAAAAGCAGGGAGAAAATCATTTTACCTCGGATGTAAGTAAAACAGCCCGCCCATTTTTTGAAAGCGTAGGTTTTAACGTGATAAAGGAACAAACCTTTGAAAAAAAGGGAGTACTTATGACCAATTTTAAGATGGCAAAGCAAATCAGGAAAAAGCCAAAAAAGCAAATTCTACCAACATTAATTCATATAATGTAAGAGGAACCTGAAACATCATAAATTAGAAACGGTAAACAAAGTTAACAGATACTGTTCTTGGTTTTTGTGGATCAATGGTTGACCATCCGGGATATCCACTTTTAATGCCAAACGGTATTTCACTTTATCGAAAAACACAGATGAACTTATGAAAATAACTCCGCAATCAAACGCAGCGCTTTTTGTACCTCTTCTTTTTGTACCACAACTTCTACGCGGAGACACATGCCATGGTGCAACAGAGCCCATCAATTGATTTTTCAGGGAAACAAGAATTCCGTTATCTGAGAGAATCTCTTTTACAATTTCTGCATCAACAGAATTTCCTTTGAAAACGACAATCAAATCGGAGGAAGATAGTTTGTTCATTTTTTAGTTTTAAAATAGAGTTAGTCAAAATAGTGAGTTATTTCATTTTTGATGAAAAATGACTCGATTAAAACTTTTCCGAAACATTTATAATAAATACCCCTGTTTCCTTTTATTTAACATAGTCCAAAGCGTTGTTTCATAGAAATTTCACATAATATGTATTAATTTATCAATAAACAATGTATTAAAGTTGTTTTTCAATAAAACATTTATTAATTTAAATCCACCATTAAGTTTTAATGTTTAGTAAGTAAAGAAACAATGCAAAATCCCAGGGGCATTTCCGTTAGTGAAAGTTCCTTCGCAAAACTTAAAAAATAATAGATATTATTCTTATATACTGACTTGCGGTATCTTTTAAAGTAATTAAACATGACGCTGCCAAAACAATTAGAAGTAAATCTGCAAAGTGTTTTTAACTATAACCCATCGCCCATAATATGTCAGGATGCGGAAGGCGAGATAATCGCTATAAACCAGTCAGCAGAGGAACTTTTGAAAATTCCTTCCACAAAAAAGCAAAGCCAAAGAGTTTCCGATTTATTTCCCGATTTTTTTGATGAAAATGAAATAAAAATTAGTTATGAAAAATTGCCATCTAATTTAGTCCTAAAAGCTGGAAAGCCGATAGAAAACTTTGTAATGGGTTTTTATCCTGAAAATGAAACTTCTCCTGTATGGTTAAAAACAGATGTAATTCCTCATTTTCATAATGAAGAAAAGAAATGTCAATGGGTTTGTATTTATTTCCATGATATTACCAAGGATAAAAAGACACAAGATGAACTTAAAAAGGATGAGTTAAAATACAGAACTCTTGTTGATAATATGTACTCTTCAATGCTTATTATTCAAGATTCAAAAATTGAATTTATGAATGAAGCTTTAGAGAAATTATTAGGATATAGCAAGGAAGAAATGCTGGGGACTGATTATGTAAATTACATCGAGTCCAAAGAAAAATATAAAGTAAAGGAATTTCATGAGGCTAGAATTAACAATAATATGGCTCCGGAAGAATACATAACAAAGGTTATGAAAAAAAATGGGCAGCCTATTTTCGTTAATCTAAAAATAAAATCGATTCTATTTAATAATAAAATTGAGACACTGGTTGTATTGACCGATGTGGATGAACAAATTCGGTCTGAAATCCTGCTTCGGGAAAGCGAAGAAAAATTTCGATCTATGGTCGAATCCATTAACGATGGAATTGTTTTTATTGATAATGATGGAACCATTTTGCATATTAATAAAATCTTTTCCGAAATATTTGAAACAAATGGTAGTGAATTTATCGGTAAGAATGCCATTGAATTATTCAAAAGATTTGCTCAAAAGAATCATTATCCACGCCTTCATTTATTTATTTCGGGAATTGCAAAAAGGCAACCGGTTCCGCCCATAGAAATAAAGTATAAAAACCAGATTCTTGAATTTAGTGTTTCGCGAGATTTAAAAGCAAACAGGCTGATAGGAATTGTCCGAAACCTTACGCATCAAAAGGAGACAGAAAGAGAATTACTAATTCAATCCAGGCGAACGAATGACGCATTACGTGGTGCTAATTTGGGAACATGGGAATGGAATATCCAAACAGGAAAAATGATTTTCAATGAACGTTGTGTAGAAATGATAGGCTATTCTTTAGTTGAGGCATCTGACTGGACAATAGAAAAATGGAGGAAACATGCCCATCCTGATGATGTTAAAAACTCAGAAAGACGGATGCAGGCTCATTTTCACAGAAAAAAGAAATATTATGAGTGCGAAATGCGTATGCAGCATAAGAATGGAAATTGGATATGGGTTTTGGAAAAAGGTCAGGTGGCGATATGGAGCAACGAAGAAAACCCCCTTTTAATTTCCGGAACTCAACATGATATTACCGATCGGAAACTGGCAGAAGTAGAAATAAAAGAATCGGAAAGAAGGCTGGCTACGTTAATGGATAACCTGCCTGGTCTTGTTTATCGTTGCAGAAACGACAAAAACTGGACAATGGAATTTGTTAGTAACGGGTGTCATGAACTAACCGGATATCGCCCGTATGATTTGGTTGGCCAGGAAAATATACCCTATTCCAGTTTAATTCATCCTGAAGATCGGGATTTTGTATACAAGGAGGTGCAAAAAGCTTTGAAAAAAAGCAAAGCTTTTGAGATAGAATATAGAATAACCACAGCAGACGGAACAGAAAAAATAGTGTGGGAAAGAGGAGTGGGAGTTTATCTTAACGGACAACTACAATTTATTGAAGGTTTTATACACGATATAACAGCAGATAAAAAAGCCGAAGAAATATTATTGTATCACGAACAACTTCTTCGTCAGATTGCCGACAATTATCCAAATTCGTTTGTCTCAATATTAGACAAAAATCTGCGTGTAATTTTATGTGCCGGGCAGGAATTCAAAAATCAACAGTTGGAACCGGCAACTTATGAAGGGCTCCAGCCCGAGGATTTATATGGTGAAAAAGCAATACAAATAAAGGAATTCTATCAGCATACTTTTCAGGGAGCAGAGTGTGATTTTGAAATGCTAATATCAGATAAATACTATCATTTCAGAACGGTTCCCATAAAAAATGAGAACGATATTGAACGAATTCTGGTTGTAGAAGAAAACATTACTGACAAAAAACAAATGTGGAACGATTTGGTAATGGCAAAGGAAAAGGCGGAAGAAAGCGACAGGCTAAAATCGGCTTTCCTTACTACGATGAATCACGAATTACGTACTCCCCTAAACCATGTTATCGGATTTAGCGAAATTATTCGAGATACAACCAGTGAAGATAATATAAAACAATTTGCACAGACTATTTTTGAAAGTGGCCTGGGGTTACTTGAAATTATTGAAGATATTTTCGATCTGGCACTTACCGAACAAAACGACATTAAAATACGGTTAAAAACGTTTTCAATTGAAGATTTATATATTGAATTAAAAACGATTCTGGAAGAGTTACTTGTAAATGCAGGAAAAAACGATGATGTGAACCTTATTTTTAGCCCCCCAAAAAAACTGCTTTACAGGCAAATGATGAGCGATAAAAATAAGATTATGCAGGTAATGATCAATCTTTTTAAGAATGCCGTAAAGTTTACAGAAAGCGGTGCTATTAAGTTTACAATGTATGAAACGGATAATAATTATCTCAGTTTTCGCATTACCGATACCGGAGTTGGCATAGACAAAGAAAAACAAGATATTATTTTCGAATTCTTCAGGCAGGGAGACGATACGCATACCCGGCGATTTGGTGGCGTTGGTGTTGGATTGGCCATTTCAAGAAAAATTGCAGAAGCAATGGATGGAAATATCAAGGTTTTGTCTGAAAAAGGGGAAGGTGCTACTTTCCTGTTTTCTGTTCCGTTGGAATATTGATGATACTATCTTTTTTTTACCCCTCATATACAATTTCCTTTTATATAATGATTGCATCTCTGCTTTTGCCTGCGGTTTGTTCAACAATTTTTTTGAAAAGAGCAAAACGCTGAGAATGAGACTGGCTTCGCTTTTCGCGAACAAATGAAAAATGAAGCGGAGAATGTTTTTCCAATCTATTCAAATAATTTTCAGAATAGTATTCAGGCGACATACCTACAGCTTCAATAAGCATAACTTCAATGCTTCTATTCATTAGTTTTAAAAATTTTGCCACATCGCGCCCCTCAAAGCATTGCATTTCCTGTAGAACGGTACGCCCAAAGTGAACAGTGCGGTTTACAAGCTTATCCATCTCTTTATTTTCAACAAATGAAAACAACGTTTGCGTAGCAGCATCTGCATCTTCTTTTATATCCTGAATATCATCTAACAATTGTAAATACACTCCATAACCAAACAAGGCCTGCTCCTGTTTTGGTGTTAAATTGCCCGCTACCAAGTAGCCATCAGCCAAAACGGAAGTTCCACCTTTTTCAAAAGCAATATGCCGCACCCTTTCTGTTGAAATGTCTGAGCCTTGCATCAACGTCAAACTGTCCGTCTGTGCTTGCTGAATGGCATACAAACTATCATATACGTTCGGAAATAAACTTCTTGGAAATTGCTGCTCAAACATTTCAACAAGCTTGAATAATCGCTCCTCGGCAAAATCAAGTGGAGGTTCGCATAAACCATGTAACCTGCGATTAAAACGTTCACTAAATAGTTGCTTTTCCTCTGATGATATTTCGGGTGAATCCAACAAATTATCGCTGTACGGATAAATCATACTGTACCCAAAAACAGATGGCGTAATCTCCACCTGAACATTCATCATTTGCTGAATTCCATTCATAATCCAAACATTACGCATTGCCTGATAAATATTCTCAGGCGATAATTGCGGATCAAAAGAACGGGCTTTGTAAAAGAAATCTTTACTTACCTCTTTAAATGCTTCGGAAAGAATAATTTCCAATTGTTCCTGCCTGAAATCAAAAACACTTTTAAGAAAAGCTTTAAACGTAGGAAAAAACACATTCCCGGGATTTACCCTCTTTAGCTGTTCTACATTTTTTGTTGATTTTAAAGCACTCATCTTCTGTTGAAACATATTGAATTGTCCTTCTCTAAACAACTGTTCTTTTTCTAAATAAGATATTTCAAATACTGGGAAGCTATCAGAACTGTTTTCCCATATTTTAATAAAATGATTGATGTATGACGGTATCGGCAGCATTGTTTTTTCTTTTTATCTAAAGTACTGCTTTAACACCAAACATCATTTATTTTTAGATAAACCCGCTGATTTATCAGGCAACTGAAAGTATTCGTATGGTAAAAGATATTACTTCAGTGGAAAATTGACTTTCCTTTTACTCTCCCCCCAAAATATCTCAGCTTCTAATTCTAGTGCCAGCTTGGATATATAATGCTGCCTTTTTCGTCAGTGCTCTCAATCCGGAGATGGACGTCAATTTCCTGCTGCATTTCTTCAACATGTGAAATAACACCTACAATCCGATTTTCTTTTTGTAAGGATTTCAATGTATCGAAAACAACGTTTAACGATTCTTTGTCAAGCGAGCCAAAGCCTTCATCCAGAAAAAAGAAATTCTGATTTGATTCGGTAATTTTCTGGATGTTATCAGCCAAAGCCAGCGCCAGCGATAATGCTGCCTGAAAAGTCTGGCCACCGGAAAGTGTTTTCACGCTTCTAACTTTTCCCCCATTCATAAAGTCACGTACCTGAAAATTGTTATCCGGTGTGATTTCGAGACTCAACTTTTGCCTCGTTAACTGGAAAAATCGGTCGTTGGCTGCATTACATAAATTCTGCAGGTAAACCGATGAAATATAGTTAACAAAACCACTGGCCTTAAACAACGACTTCATCGTTTTTATATTTTCTGCCCTTAACTCCAACTGTTCCAAACCTTTTCGTAACAGTGTCTGGGTTTTCAAATCGTTCTGAAGCTTTTTTAGTAATTCCGTTATTTTTCCCTGTTCCTGATTCTTTTGTGAAATTAGATCCTTTAATGATGATAGCTCTGCCATGAGCTTTTGATGAGCTTCAGCCTCATAAATCCGCTCTCCTACCTCCTTTTGTATCTGCTCAAGCAAAGATTCACTGCGCAAGAGATGCTCTTTAAAATTGATAACCTTTTGTTTTTCATTCTCAACCTCCATTGGTTCTGATAAAATACGGCGAACTTCTTCCAACGATTCAAAGGCTGACTTGTCCAATTGTTCAGTTACTTGTTTTTGTATTGTTTCAATACTCTGTTTATCTTGTTTTAACTGTTGCTGGTTGGCTTCCAAACGCCCACTAAGTGTATCTTGCTGTTTACTCCTTTGTTGCAAGGCATCTAATGTTTCTGTAAACACCTTTTCAATTCGGTTATATTCGTTTATCAAATCATTTTTTTCACTTTCGATAGCATCCACTGATGATTCAAAGTACTGTTCCGGCTGAATTATATGAAGTTGCCCGGCTACCGTTTTAAGCTCAGTTTTATGCACGGTAAGCGACGTTTTTATTTTGTCTACTTCTCCGAGATAGCGTTCTTTATTTCGCTCCTGCTGCAATATTTTTTGTATCAATTCTTCTAAAACTACTTCCTGCTTTTTTACTTTTTCCTGCAGGAGCCTGGCATCCTGAAAAGCATTACCCAATTCTTCTTCTTCTCTGTATTTATCCCAAACAAATTGGCGGGCATGTTCAGCAATTTTTTCCTGTTCTTTATTTAGCCTTTCTCCTAATTCTTTTTGGTTGCGCAGGTTTATTTTTTCCTGTTTATTCAGCAATTTTAACTGATTTTCCATTTCAGCAATTTGTTCCATTTGCTGCTCCAGATGTTGCTGCTCTGTATTTAGTTTTTTTAAGGCATCATTAACATCAGCGGCCTGAAACAAATCGGGATGATGCAGGGAACCACAAAGCGGACAAGGACTTCCTTCCTCCAAATTATTGGCATAAGTTTTTAATTGCTCTTTTACCCGCCAATGATTTTCCTGTGCAGTTAATTCCTTTTGCTTTTCTTTTAAAGCAATTGTTTCTTTTTTTAAATGTTGGATGCAATCATCTAAAACAGCTTCTTTCGGAAGTTTATAAAAAACAGGGTTACATAAAATATCATCTATTTCCTGATTAATTTGCTTTCCTTCCCGGGCGTATTTTTCAATTTCCTTTTGAATTTGATCAAGATATTTATCAAAGTTGTGTTTCTCTGTATACCAGGTTTTAACTACCGACAAAAGTGCTAAATCAGGAATATTGTTCCTATCTGCTTTTATTGAGGTCTCAAGCTCCTCTTTTTCTTTCTTATTTTTTTCAAGCAACAGAACAGTTTCTTCAGAAATTTTGGTTCCTTTTTTTAGGCGGACATCCTCTTTTTCAATAACAACCTCCAATTCTTTCATTTTTAGCAAAAGGGTTAGCTCTTCTGCCTTTTTCTTTAATATTTCTCTTTTTTCATATCCAGGTTTTAGTTCCTGCAGCGATTTATCTAAACGTGAGATTTCAAGCTCTTCTGTTTTCAGTTTTTCAACATCGCTGTTAATTTGCGTTTTACGTTCATTACATTTCTTTATATTTTCCTGCAATGCTTCCAGTAAATATTTAAAACCAGAGACACATTTTTCATACCTGCCAATTTTCGTTTCGAGTAACAGAATCTCTTCTTTTTGCTCCAACAAATTCTTCCGTTCTTTTTCAGCTTCAGATTTCTTTTTCATTAACTCTTGCAACTTCCTAAATTGTTCTTCTGCCTGCTGCAGCTCTGAAAGTTTCTTATTCTCTGCTTTTAGATCGCTTTCCAATTTCACCAATTGTGTTGAATAAGCACCAATCTGCTCCGAATCAACAATTCCTAATTGTTGCAACTGCCCTTCTATATTCTGCTTTTGGGCATTATTTTTTGATTCGAGGGAAGTGACTTTGTAATAAAATTCGAACTTTCCCAAATTAAAAAGTTCTTTCATCATTTGAGTACGATCCTTATTTCCCAGTTGCAAGAATTCCTGAAACTGCCCCTGCGGAATAATGATGGTCCGCTTAAAATTGTCGTAGCTTAATCCAATGGCCTGCTCCGGAACCCCCAGTTCAACCGGTATCCATTCATTGCCCGTTTTTAAGTAAGCAGAACGATCCAGCGCTTTTACATCTTCAAATTTTTTGCTGTTACGTTTTCCTTTTACAATTACCCTGTAAGAGTTTTGCTTTTTCCCCGTTTCAAAAATAAAGTCGATGAGTAGTTCATTCGATTTCAGGTTCATCATATTATAATAACGGTTGTCACCCGAAAGGTTCAGCCGGTCGGTTTTTCCATAAATCGCAAAAGTAATGGCTTCCAGAATCGATGATTTTCCACTGCCAACTGTTCCAAAAATGCCAAACAAATTAGCGGCAGTTAGTTGGGTAAAATCTATGATCTGCTTTTCCTGATAAGAATACAGACCTTGTATAGTTAATTGTATGGGTATCATTTTCCTTGTTTTCTAAAGCTGATTATACAGAGCTTAATCTTCTTCAGCTAAAATCTCTGTAAATAAATTCATTAAGTCTTCTCCTGGCTCCTGACCTTTTTCATGTTTAAAATAATCACGAAAAAGTTGCTCCATGGTTTGATTGAGATCTATTTGTTTTTGTTTGCTTCCGGTTAGGCTATCCACATTGGTTACTTCCGGAATAATCGAAATAATTCCCTGATGAGCTGCATTTAGTTGCCTCCGTTCCGTAGCAGTCAGAAATGTTTCCGTAACCAAAGTCAGTTCCACTAAAGTGCTCTGATTCTCGCTGAGCCATTGCAATGCCTCTTCCAATCCTTCGGCACGTTTTTTTAACAAGCGTTTTCCATTGGCCAGTTCAACCTCCTGTACTTTTGCGACTTCACCCGGCTCAACATCAATAATTAAAACATATTTTTTTTGATTGGCCTCCGCAAAACTATACGACAATGGGCTGCCGGCATAATAAACCGCACAAGGTACCGAATCTACCCGGTGCATTCGGTGTAAATGCCCCAAAGCGGTGTATTGCATTTGCATCGGAATATTCTCAGTATAAACGGCCTGCGCCCCACCTACATGTAAAATGGGCTTTTCGTCTTCCGGTTCTTCAGGGAGTATGTCTCCTTTTTTAACCATAAACAGATGCGAAACCAAAATATTTACCCCTTTTGTATTGCAATACTGGTCGGCCAGTTTTTGCCATTTATTTTGCAGGACGGAGCGTAATTCCTCTTCGCTGTCTTCCTTTCCCAGAAATGTTTTTAACCGATATTCATTGGCATACGACGTATGTATAATTCGTAATGGAGTATCAGCTTCAGGAATCTGCAATTCCAGAAAACCTTCATCGCTTTGCAGAACTTTAAAGCCAGAATCCAGCTCAAACCGGGCAATTACAGAGTTGGGATAACCGGCAAAGATAATCCCACACTCGCGAGCCAGCGGATCGGGCGCTTCGATGCGGTCGGGCGAATCGTGATTTCCAGCAATAGCAATTACTGGCCTACGCCCATTTTTTGCAAGCCTTTTCAATGTTTTATAGAATAAATCAACCGCTTCAGTGGGCGGATTAAACGTATCGAACAAATCGCCGGCCACCAGAATGGCATCTACCTGTTCCAGCTCGGCTATTTCACAAATTTCTTGCAAAACAGCCTGCTGCTCTTCCATTCGGGAAAAATCATCAAGCCGTTTACCTAGGTGCCAGTCAGATGTATGGAGTAATTTCATAATTCTTTTGTCTTTTCATTCAATTGGTTATACTTTCCCTTCCTAACAACCATTTGAAATTTAGAAACAAAATTATCATGTCCTTGGTTAAGACAAAACTATCCGGTCGTTATTTTTTGTAATGGTGCCTTTTTCCATAGCATAATCAGCGCTCATTTTTACAGCATTTTCAAGGTTTCCTCCCATACGGTTAAAACCAAATAAATGGGATGTTTCACGAATTAAATCTTCCAAAGGCAAGCTAATCTGTGTAGTTAAAATATGTATTATTGCTACTGCAATTTCTTCTTTGGGAATATCCTCCATATTCCGTTTGTGTTTGTTATCTACTGGTACTCTAAATTTCTTATACTCCGCCGGATTTTGATCTTCCCGCCAATAAAAGATTATATTATTCTGTGAAGTATATTTTAAGTTTAATTGAACAAACAGGGAATTCAAATAAGTGCTCAAACGAATGCCCAACCTTGCAATCCCCCAGGCGTTTAAAACCCGTTTTGCAAGTAATGTTTGACTAATTGGGGCCTCTTTGTGTATAACTTCCCTTATTTGGCTTTGTATCTTCTCTTTATTTAAAGGCTCAAAAAAATCATCAGAAAAAGCGATGGAGGTTATGGGTAATACACAAATTTCATATTTCTCGTATTTCTGCTCCTGAACAATAACTTGCTGCGTTATTTCCAGTATTTCTGTGTTTTCCAGCTTTTTCTCATGATATGCCGAACTTAACTTGCGCTGCTCAGCAACTGGAGCCTCTGCATTCTCTTGTTTCTGTATTCTGTCTACTGTTGTAAGTATATCCTGTATAACTTTTTTGGGGTTATCCCACCAATCAGGAGACCAAAGCTTATAAATATTCCAGCCCAGCAATTGAAGTACTTCTCTGCGTATAATTTCTCTGTCTCTGGCCATTTGCGCCGACCTGTAGTTCTCTCCATCAGTTAAAATTCCAAGCAGATATTCTGATGGTGCATCGGGATTTACTACTCCAATATCAATCTTATATCCAGAGCAGCCAATATCTGTGTGTACAGTGTAGTCGAACTTTCTGATTTCTTCGGCTACCATCTTCTCAAATGAATTGGAGTTGATTTTTCGAGTGTAATTCTTTTGGGACAGTACCATTTTCCCTTTTTCAGAATACTCCAGAAATGCCTTTATCCCGGCCACTCCTTCCGAGGTGGTGCGCGTAATATCAATTTGTTCTGAGCGCAGTGTTGAATAAACTTTCATCTCGTACCGAGCTCTGGATACGGCTACATTTAATCTTCTCCATCCCCCGTCTCTATTTAAAGGCCCAAAATTCAGGCTTACATGCCCCTCTTTGTCAGGACCGTACCCCATGGAAAAAAGAATAACATCTCTTTCGTCACCCTGAACATTTTCAAGATTTTTTATAAAAATAGGTTCATTTGATTCCATTGCAACAGCATCTAGCTCCGGATGCCGTTTTAACGCTTCGTTTAATAAATCATCAATTAAATTTTGTTGGGCGGCACTGAATGTCACAATCCCTATACTCCTCTGAGAAAGCATAGGATCAGCCAATCTTTGCATTACTTCATTGACAATGGCTTTTGCTTCAAAACGATTCTGGCGGGTATTTCCACGGTCATAAAAGCCCGGCACGTGTATATTGTTTACTTTTGTTGCTAAATCATCTGGTGAGGGAAAGGTCAATAATTTATTATTGTAATAATTTGAATTGCTAAATGCAATAAGGCTTTCGTGTTTACTGCGGTAATGCCATAATAAATGCATGGATGGCATTGAAAGTGCCAGGCAATCATCCAGAATACTTTCCAGGTCTTCCATTTCAGCATTCTCTTCATCAAATTTATTTGTGGAAAAGAAATTCGTTGGAGGCATTTGATTGGGATCGCCAACCACAATTACATTTTTGCCCCGGGCGATGGCCCCTACTGCTTCGCAAGTAGGCATTTGCGATGCTTCGTCAAAAATAACCAAATCAAATTTTGTTTGATCTACTTCAAAATACTGAGCAACAGAAATAGGACTCATAAGCATACATGGACACAACCGTGGCAGCAAATTAGGTATTAAATCGAAAAGTCTCCGCACAGACATTCCACGTGCCCTGTTTCGAATGGCCCGCTGCAAAATACCAATTTCCGAAGTTTGTGCTGCTTCCAGTGTGAAGGCGGGGATGGCAGCAGCCAATTTTGCATATAACTCGGCTTTAGTAAGCTCCTGAAAATATTTATTTTTTACGTTGTATCTTTCTATTTTATTTTCAAATAATTTCCCATTAAAAGCAGCCAGGTTTGGATCTGTAGAAATGATATGTTCTGCTCCTAAACGATAAACTCCCTTGTAAAAGGCATCAACAACGTGTTCATTTTTCAATGTGCCATTTCTGTAACAATCAATAACTGCAATGAGCCCAATTGCTTCAGCTTCCTTAACAGCCTTATTCCAGCTTGTCCAATCTCTCAAATCATCCAACCCATCCAGCCATTTTTCTGTTTGCTGTTTTTGCCTTAATACCCAGTCTTTATCAACTATCTCCTGGTTAGAAAAATCAATGTCTAACAAATCAGACAGCTGTTGCTCTGTTTCTTTTATCTGATTAAGTAAATCAATGTATAAATGAAGTTTCCCTCCATTTAACCTTCTAAAAGTTTGGATTCCATCAGAAAGCTGAGAAGCCAGCCAAAGATGGATATCTTTGGTAATTTGCGGATCGCCAGTAAGTGAAATAAGCCAGTCGTGAATGCGTATTACCGACTCGCAAATTTGAATTATTTTGCTCCAGTTACCATTTCCCCCCTTCCATAGAAATCCTAGAGTACGTGAAAGAAAATCGGCATTTTCATTCAAAATTTTCTGTTCTTTGTTATATTGGGTAATCAGTCCAAGATAAAAAACATAATTTTCTTTATTTACTTTACCCGATTTTGTTAATGGCTTTATTGTATTTAAAAGTTTGTACTGTTGAATCCATCGTAAGAGAAACCACTTTTTTGAAGTAGTTTCCCATTTCTCCAATGCTGCGTCAGCATCATACTGTAAAATTTCTTTTTTGAATTCGGTCAATAAAGTTCCCCTGAAACTATCCCGTTTTACGCCATGTCCGGCGAATCTTACAATGTCTTTCAGACCTTGTGCTATATTTTTAATTTGCAGAATGTCCGACGGCAAGTCTGGCAAATTAAGCAGCTCGGTTGCAATATGGCTAATGGCAAAATCTTGTTCTTTTTGCAAAACAGAAAAATCAATCTCGGTCCAATTACATATGCCCTCACGTTCATCGATAAACTGATCTAATAATTTTTGGTAGGTAACAATCAATGCACGGGCTTGCGATTTTATCTGCTGGCTGTATTCCGTTGTATTAATTTCTGACAACGGATGATTAAATGGATGTCCACACAAAGTTCCTGCATTTTTGAGTTCTTCAACAGCGTCAGTGCATTCTGTAAATTTCCCCCCTTCAAGTTTATGTAAAAAGGAAATGTCTAACACCACACAATCAGGACAGTTATTAAACTGTGCATACCCGTTAAAACAATCAAACAACGAAAATCCAAATGGGTAAACTTTATGAAGAGAATCTACATAAGCATTTAAATCTAAACGCAGAGCATAAAGGCGCTCTGCTTCCTTTTTATACTCCAACGGCGATGTCTTTTTTATTACCTCTGTTGCTCTTTGCAATTGAGCCAATATCGTTGATTTCTTTGCTTTACTGGAATGCAGTTCCAAACAAAATGGATCGAGCCCAACATTCGTTAATCGCTTCTGGACGACAGAAAGCGCAGCCATTTTTTCCGCAACAAATAGTACTCTTTTCCCCTGATACAAAGCGTTGGCAATTATATTGGTAATTGTTTGCGATTTTCCTGTTCCGGGAGGGCCATGCAAAATAAAACTTTTATTCTTCACTGCTGCAGTAACTGCCTCAATTTGTGAAGAATCGGCGCTAATGGGTAAAGCAATATCAGAAGGAGAATAGTTTTGATCGATGTCGATTGATTTTTCATGTGAACCAGATACATCCCATTCTATTTTCCCTGAAATTAAACTGGAAACTATTTTATGGTCCTTTAATTTATCGGCATTATTGTGAATATCGTTCCACATGATAAATTTGTTGAAGGAAAAATTTCCAAGAAAAGCCTGTTCCTCAACATTCCAGCGCGCCTGAGACATAATTCCTTGCCTGACAATATTGAATACCTTTTGCAAATCAATTCCTTTTTCATCCTCGGGAAGAGCATCCAGCCCTGGGATCATAATCCCAAAATCCTGTCGAAGCATCTCGAATAATGTAACATTTATTATTGTTTCGTCCTCCGTGCTACGGATTACATATCCTTTTTGCGCCGATTTACGTATAATTTCAACAGGGAATAAAAGAAGCGGAGCATAACGGGGAATTTCACTCTTGGGTGTTTCAAACCATTTTAATAATCCCAAAGCCAAATATAATGTGTTGGCTCCATTCTCTTCCAACGACAATTTTGAAGAACGATACAATCTGGATAAAGCGTTTCCCAAGTCATTTACAGACAAATAAGAACGAATTTTTTTCTGTTTCACCTCATTCTTTAATAAATTGACAATAGGCTCGGTTGGATTTACTATTTGAAAAATCCCAAAAGCATTTGAGGGCTTTTCCAATTCTGCCGGTATGGGTAAAATCTGAAATTCTGGTCCATCTGCCAATTCATCTTCACATAAATTAAGATCAATCAGTATTAGCTGAATTGTACTTTTGGTAATCTTCAAATTCAGTAAGTTATTCCGAAGGCTTAAATCAAGCAGTTTACGTTCCCATAATTTTTGCTTGGTTAATATTTGCTGCTGCTCTTTACAGTCGGGAAGTGCTGCAATGATTTCTTCAGGGGCATCTCCATGCTGCATATCTCCATTCTCTTCATCTATGAGCCAGCCATCCGGTGTTTTTACCCGTTGTGGTAAAGGCTTTATACCACTAAGCCTGGCCCGCTTAATGTCTATAAAAAGAATAAAGTTCTTTTCATCTCTTAATTTGTGGCTGGCTTCATTCATTGCCGTGTCGAATGGTACTTGTTTGCCGGCATTCATACATGTAGTTTCTACCAACCCTATTTCGTTAATACCGTCTGCAATCCTTTTTTTCAGCAATGAAATATCATCATTTACACTATCTGCAAAGAATTGCTCAACCATCCAAGCTCCGGCAAAAGCGTGTCCGTTCATCACCACAATCAAGGTATTAAGCCCTATTGCTTCCATACATGAAGTGTATAAAAGTGCCATATCTATGCAAGTAGCAAGTTTTTGAGAAAAAACAGCATCACACATGCGAATACGCTGTCCTTCTTGTTCAAAACTTGCAGGAGGCGAGCAGTATACGATTTTCAAATCGGCAATTGCTTCGTATATAGCTGCCATCTGCTTCTTTACCATGTCTGGATTTAAACTTTGATAAGCATCAAATGAAGGGCTGCCTGTCCATTCTTCCAGGATATGAGAAGCTTTTTTTAATATATTGAATACTCCCGGGTGATTTGGAGTAATAAATGCTCCAATCATTTCCGGGAATACTCTTATTCCATTCCACTGATCATAAGCCAATATATCAATGATATAATTTTTTTGGAATACAACTTGTTCGCCAGTAGTAATTCTTAATCTTATTTCTCCCGTTATCTTTTCCGTTAATTGCGACAAAATTTTTGCAGAAAGCCTGAAATTTTTCACGTCCAGGTTTAGGTTTTGGCCGGCAGGTATTACATCAATTTGATGTTCCCACCTGCTTGCGATTTCAGGTTCGCAATGAATCTCAATTTTGATGTTTTCCCAATCTTCATCTGTACAATTTTCGATACTGAACTTTCTGATTAAGGGAATCCTATTCTGCTGGATGGCATAATTAACAACTGGTGTAAACAGAAAATTAATTTTAGGACGAATGACAGCTTCAATCATGGCTTTCGTTTGTCAAAAAAAAATTAAAGTCAAATGGGGGTGTACTTCATTATAAACACCAGCCATAAAATTAAGAAAATCAGCGAATAAAGTCCTAAGTATTTAAGAACATTTCCTAATCTGCAATTTTACTATAAAAATGATGCATTATTTCCATTGCTCAATTACACCCAAAATACTGTAATACAAAGAGATACGTGCAATAATCAGTCTTCAACAAAAAAAGCTTTCTGAAATAAAAATCTACTCTTTTTTTTACCATTTTCACATCAAAGATGTAGCTAATGTCACATAGAAAGGATAAAATTCAGGTGATTTCTATCACTGACAGAGCTATTTATTAAGTTGTTACAATAAAAAAGAGATTGATAAAATTGTTTGGGGGCCTTATAATTGAGGCATGTATTATAAGCATATCTATTTATCACATGGCATTTGTAAAGAAGGCATCTGATTGGTATTCATTAGCTGCATTTTTTGAATAAATCGTTGATTTTCATTCTCTGTATATTTATTATCAATCGCTACAAATTCTTCCAGTATATGATTGACTAAATCAAGTTTTTGCTGCATGCAATTTATCTTTGTATTGGCTTCAATCTTATCTTTGTCCGTAATACCTGGAGACAACAGCTTCTTTTCTTCTTTTAGCTTTTCCATCTTCATTTCTATCTGGATAATTTCCGTCAAAGGTCTAATTGATATCTTCAATATGATCTATTCTTACAACATAGTTGTCGCTCTCCCACCCTGTAATCAGTTTTGTTGTTCCGTTAAAATAAATATATCCTAACCCGAAAAAACTGGTGATGAGCATTCTATTATCAGGATTCATATTAAAATCTTCCATTTGAAAATACATTTTCGCTATAGCATTAAAACATTTAGCATTATGCATGAGAGTTTTATAATGGAGAACAAATCAGCAGTGAGATAAGTTTTTAATTTTTAAAATGAGGGAACTTAAAAAGTAACAATAAACTCATTTGTTTTTGATATTACTTTTTAAGCCTCTCCAAAACTAACTGGCTCCTCTTTTTCTTTTTTGCAGCAAATGTGCTACTTTTAATTTTGTATTCTCAAAAAGGAGAAATACAACTGGTACCAGTACCAGCGTAAGCAACATGGAACTTGTTAGGCCTCCAATTAGTACCCAGGCAATTCCATTCTTCCATTCTGATGCAGCACCTGATGCCAGAGCGATAGGTAGCAATCCGATAATCATTGCAACAGTAGTCATTAAAACCGGACGGAGCCGAATTCGTGTGGCTGTTAGCAATGCCCGTGTTACTCGGTATCCCTGTTTCTTCAGGTGATTGGTAAAATCAACAACCAAAATGGCATTCTTGGCAACGAGGCCAATCAACATAATCATCCCAATCATACTAAAAATGCCAATGGTAGATTTTGCCAGTGCCAGCGATACAATAGCTCCAATTATGGCAAGCGGAATAGTAAATAATACCACAAACGGGTACAGATACGACTCATATAATGCTACCATGATAAGGTAAACTAAAAATATGGCCGTAATAAGGGCAAATCCAAGTGTGCCAAATGCATCGTCTGACATTTCCATATCACCGGCATAGTGAATAGAAACCTGTGGCGGAAAGTCTGTATTTTCTATTTTCTGTTTTATTTCATCGCCTACATCGCCTGAGGCTCTGCCTAATACGTAAGATTGTATGGTAATTGAAGAACTCCTGTCGTAACGTTCCAGTTTAGTGCTGGCGTTACTATAGCCAATGTTAGCAAATTGAGCCAGTTTTACCTGTTTCCCGGACGAATTAACAAAGGTCAAATTTGCTACATCTTCCATATTTCGACGGTTAAATTCATCATACACTACATTAATGTCGTATTCATATGAACCTTCCTGGTATTTTGCATCTGTGTTTCCACTGAAAGCAGTTGCCATTACAGAACCAACGGCAGATAGGTTTAATCCTAAGTCAGCCATTCTTTGTTTGTCAATTTCCACTGCGACTTCATTGCTACTATTGTCAAATGATGAATTTACGTCAATGGTTCCCTGCGTATTTTCAATCAGGTTTTCCACCATAGCTGCATATTTTAATAGCGAATCCTGATCCGAAGATTTTACAATTACCTGTACCGGGCTATCATCCGTTCCACCAAAAAATGGGTTCATAACAGCAGCAGTAATTTTTGCTCCTGATATTTTAGAATTCAATTCATTCTTTACTTCATTGGCATAAACGTTGGAAGATACATTTCTGAGCTTTTTATCAACCAACTTTATGTCGAGTTCAGCTTTATATGCACTCCCCATCGTTCCTTCTACTCCATCGCTACTTGCTCCAACAGTTGTAAAAACGGATGTTATTTCCGGTTTGGATTTCAGTAATCTTTCAATTTCCAATACTTTCAAATTTGTTTCTTTTACCGTAGCATCTTTGGGAAGTTCAACCTGCAGAATAAATTCTCCGGCATCGCCAAAACCAAATGCCTCGGTACCAACAAAACCTGTAGGAATAAGCATTAGACTTCCAATAAACAGAGCAGTTACCAATAAAAATGTAACAATTTTATGCCTCATAGCTCTTACTAGTATACGTTGAAGCAAATTAGCAAAATGGTCAATCTGCTTTTCAAACCATAAGAAAAAGCGCCCAGATAATTTTTCTTTTTTTAGAACCTGCAACTTTGCCAACCTGGATGTTAGCAAGGGAACGGCGGTAAATGCCACAAAAAGACTTAAAAGTGTTGTAATAACCACCACCAGGGCAAACGGACCAATTAATGCAGAAATAAAACCGGTTGAAAGCCCCAGTGGCAAGAATACCACAACATCTACCATTGTAATAGCAATGGCTGTGTAACCAATCTCCGAGCGGCCGTCAAGAGTAGCCTGAGTCCGGTTTTTCCCCATTTCCATGTGGCGGTAAATGTTTTCAAGTACAACAATGGCATCATCAACCAGAATCCCAATTACCAGAGACATGGCAAGCAGAGTCATTATATTCAGCGTATATCCCAGAAGATACATTCCAATAAAAGACGTAATAATGGAAAGAGGAATTGCAACCATTACAATAAATGCATTTCGCAAACCATGCAGAAAAACAAGCATTACCAGCGAAACGAGCATAATGGCATAAATTAAATCGTGCATTACCGAATCTGCCGCTTCCTTTGTAAAAATGGAAGAATCAAAAGGAACAACAAATTTTAGGTTATCGGTTTTATATATACCTTCCAGTTCGGATAACTTTTCCCTAACTGCGTGGCACATTTCAACGGTATTGGCATCCGATTGTTTTGTTATGTTCAAACCAACGGAACTATTTCCATTCACCCGGGCAAGCATTTCCTGTTCTTTTTGTGTATCGAAGACAGTTGCCACATCTTTCAATAAAATTTTTGCACCATTGGCTCCGATGGTAACTACCACATTATGAATGTCTTTTACATTTTTAAATTTGGCTGCCAGCCGGATAACCATTTGCGAACGGGTATCTTTTATTTTTCCGGTAGGGAAATCAAGGTTTGATGTTTGAATCGCCTGTAAAACCTGTTCTGCGGAAAGATCGTAAGCGGAGAGTTTTTGCGGGTCGAGACTAACCCGAATTTCCCGTTCACTTCCGCCAATAATTGCAATTTCCCCCACCCCATTCATTCGTGAAAGTTCAGGAACCACCTGGTATTTCAGCAAATCATAAAAATCGGTAGCCGGCATAGAAGATGTTGCCCCAATATTTAAAACCGGCATATCATTCAATGAAATTTTTGAAATTACAGGAGCTTCTGCTTCTTCCGGTAATTCATTAATCGCCGCATTAACGCGTCGCTGGGCATCTTGTATGGCTTTGTCAACATCGCCCGACATTTTTAGGGAAATACCTAACAAAGCAAATCCTTCCTGCGATGTAGATTGAATATGGTCTATATTTTCCACCGAACCAATAATCTCTTCCAGCTTTTTTGTAACGTTGTTTTCCACTTCAGAAGGCGATGCTCCAGGATATGTTGTCATCACCATAAATGCAGGTGCAGTCATATCAGGCATAAGCTCGTAATTCAAGCTACGGTAACCTGAAAAGCCTAAAAACAGAAGAACAGTAAAAATAACTACTACCAGCGTAGGCCTGTGTACTGCTAATTTTGCTATATTCATAACTTCTGATTATAAAATTTTTATTTTACTTCCGGCAACCAGGTTTATTTGTCCGGAGCTCACAATTATATCTCCGGCTTTTAGTCCTTTGGTTACAAGCACGTCTTCCCCCTGTAAAGGTTTCACATCTATTTTTTGCAAAGTCACCGAATCACCCTTTACGCAAAACACCTCCGCATTTTTAATACTTCCGGCAATAGTCCTTCGGGAAATAAACAATGCATTCGGGAGAGAAATTCCCTGAAACGATGCAGAACCAAACATTCCCGGTTTTATATTTTTTTCAGATGAATTATCTACCGAAATTTCAACTTCGTACTTACCTGATTCGTCCGCTTTTGCGTTTATAGCAGTAACCATCCCCTTAAAACATGATTCGGGATAAATATCAATAAATACATTAACCTGCCCGCCTTTTTGTATTTGTATAAGTTGCTCTGCAGTTACCATTGCCTGTAATTTTACTTTGCTTATTGTTACCATATCGAAAACTTTAGCTCCTTGAGAAAGGTACGCCCCGTTTTCAATGTAACGCCGGGTTATAATTCCGCTAAAAGGAGCTTTAATAAAGGAATCGTCATATTGTTTTTGTGCTGAAACAACGTTTGCCTGTGCATTTATCAGGTTCTCTTTTGCATCTTCAAACTGTTGCATGGTAATTCCATCTGTTTTTATAAGCTGTTCGTTACGCTGCATATCCTTTTCTGCTTTATCAAGCGTATAACGGGCAAGCTCCAGTTGCGATTTATAAACTTCATTGTTGATAGTAGCCAAAACCTGTCCTTTGCTTACCTCATCACCAATATAAAATCCTACTGTGCCTACCTTTCCTTCCAGCTCCGCAGCAATACTTGTTTCCTTAAAAGCTGAGAAAATACCATCTACTGAAAATTCGGTATTTACGGATTGTATTTTTACCGTATCAACAACTACAGGCACTGCCTCAACAGATTCTGAGATTAACCTCAAATCTCGCTCAAAGCTCTCTTTATTTGCCATTAGCCGGGCAACCATAGCAACAACAAGCCCTCCTATTATAAATAAGGCTATAATGTTTCTTCTCTTTTTCATAATTTCTGTTTTATCTTCCTGTTTAAAAATGGAGTAAATCACCTTTTATCTTCTTTATTTCAAGCATTGCATTATTGAGTTCAAGCAAAGCATCTGCATATGAAAGCCGCGCTTCCGTAAGCGAATTCTCTGAAAGCATTAAATCTGACAGAGACAGTACCTGTTGTTTATATTGTTCCAGACTTATGCGGTAATCTTCTTCTGCTATCTCAATGTTTTCCTGCTGACGAAGGATCGACTTTTTACTGGTTGAATATTGTTTCACGGCATTGAGGTAATCTTTTGTTAATTTATTTGCAGTAAGCATTTTGGAATTAATCAATTGCTGCTGTTCAATATTATACTGCTGTATTTTTGAATGCTTTTCACCTCCGTCGAAAACAGGGATGCTCAGATTTAACCCCAGATAACCAACTTTAAAAAAACGGTCGCTTCCGTTAAAAAAATTAAATGAGTTTTGCTGGCCCTGATAAAAGAAATGCCCGGAAGTTGAAAGCGTTGGCAAATACATTTGTTTTGTAAGTTTTTGACTTAATGCCGAAATTTCAATCTGTTTCCCTAATTCCCTGATATCGGCATTCGCTAAAAAATCAGGCTGAAGCTCCGGTGCAATTTCATTGGCGGTAAGCGTATCTGTTAATTCAAGCGATTGAGAAAAATCAAGACCAACCAAAAACCTTAACAAATTGAGCTGTTGTTCTTTTAGTTTATTCAGATTATCAATTTCTGTTTGCAAATTGTTTTTTGTAACCATCACTTTTGAATAATCAATTTTTCTGATGACTCCGTTATCAGCCTGACTTTTTGTAATTTCCTGCAGGTGCATGGTATTAGCCATGTTTTTATTCAAAAATGCAATCTGGCTTTCGGTTGATTGACAAAGCAAATACACCTGCCACACCTGATACACCATTTCTTCTTTTTTTTGCTCCAGATTAAGAGTACTTAAATTTTGCATCCGTTTTGCCAGCCTGATTGACGTATGATAACTCATATCTACAAGGCTCAAAGTTGAATTAAAACCACTACTCCAGTCGTATTTCGTACCTATTTCAACTGGAATATTTCCCGTTTCGCCAAAAAACTCACCAGGCATTATCATTTTAGGAATCGCGAAATAGTAGTTTAAATCGCTGTAGGCATCAATTTGTGGATAAAGTTTGCTTTGTTTTTCACGTAACTCATATAATTTATGCTCATTTTCCAGTTTCGCATTTAATACTTCCAGGTTGCTATCAATAGCTAATTTACAAGCATCCTCCAACGACATTTTAAGGGTATTCTCCTGTGCATCTACTTTTATTAATCCAATCCCCACCAATGCGAACCATATTAAAATCAGTCTTCTCATAACATTGTTTTCTTTAAATAAATTCTTTCACACAAACCAAACATACTATATAGTATGTTTGGTTTAAAAAAAATATTCATCTATATGAATCACTGAACCACCTGAAGTTAAAATATATTTTCCCGATGCACTAAAGCTATAGGAATAATTATTTGTTTCAGGGCCCAATACGAAATTGAATATTTTATCCATTATAAATGAATATGTTTTGTAAACAAATCTTACCAATTCTTTAATTGTTTTCATGTCTGTTAAAATTTTTATTTTACATTTTGTTTTCTATTTATGAAGACAAACAAGCTGGAAAAATATTTTATTGATTATTAAAAAATGTGATTTTTTTGTTGTTCCATCCAAGAGAATAAATGGCAAAAACATACCAAATAGTATGTTCCTAGTCAAAAAAATATCAGGAATAAATAATGTCGTCGTATAAGCTGTTTAATCGTTTTCGAAGATAAATCACAGCATAATGTTTTCTCGATAATAAAGTATTAACAGCTGTACCTGTTGTTTGAGAAATTTCTTTTACCGAAATTCCATTCAACTCGGTTAATTCAAAAACTTCTCGTTGCTCGGGCGGTAGTTCAGATAATGCATCTTCCAACTCTGTCCATACCAATGAACGCAGATACTCAGTTTCAGGAGAAGGAGAAGTATCCTCTTTTGACAACATAATTTCTGCAATTTCATTCAAAAACTCACCGTCAGGGCCGGAATTATTGTATACCGGAAGCTCATATTCTTTTTTCTTGCGCCCTTTATTAATAATAGTATTCCGGGCAACTTTATACAACCAGGCCGAGATTTGCTGAATGGGATTAACTGTATCATCTATTGTTTTTACAAGTTGATAAAATACATCCTGCAAAATATCTTCTGCATCATCGTTACTCTTTACCTGCTTGCGGATAAATGATTTTAATTTCGCCCGGTACTCTTCAAAAAGTTTTCCCGCATCTTGTTTTATGAAATTTTTATTTTCCGCCATCTTTACTGTCGTCAGGGGTGGTATCGAATTCAAAGTCCTTTTTAAAGTCAGCTCTGCTAAAAGGATTGCGACGAAAGGCTTGTTTTCTCCTCTTGATGAATTCTTCGCGCTCTTCTGCCGACATATTCATCCATTTTTCACGGGCCGGGCTGTTTCCCCAAAACCTTTCCCTCCGTTCATTAAAATCATGAGAACGTCTGTCAGGTAATCCGCCAAATATCATTTTTGATAAAACAGCCAGGCCCAGAGCTTGCCAATAATTAATGGTAGTTAATCCAAAAATATCCGGAATTAAGGCATTCCACAGTACCATAAGCAATGCACTAAATGCAAACAAAGCAAGTATTGTTGCTCCTATCATTCTAACTCGTGTTTTCATCTTATAAATATTTAATCTGTTATAGTTGGAGACAACCGGGCAGCCGAAATATTTTATAGAAAAAGGAATTTTTTTAGAATACTTAATAAAAAGATGGCCAGACTGATTGCTTGTTATATTCCCCCCAGCAACTTGTACAAATTGTCCCAATCATTACTTATTTCTTTCAAGGCACTGTCTTCATCGCTCATGGCAAGATTGTTAAGCGCAATCCCATCGCATAAATTCATAAACATGGAAGCTATGTTTTTACCTGGAATAGTTGTATTTATCTCCTTGTTTCTTTTTGCCTGATCTACTATTTTTCTCCATGCAGCCTGCTCTTTTTTCCGCTGACGGGCATGAATTTCTGTATAAGAAGCCACCCTACGCTTTGCCTCAACGAGAAACAACAATATATTGTAATCCTTTCGGTCGCTCAATCCTGTTGACTCCTCTGTCATCCTGACCAGATAGGCTTTATAAAATGCTTTTAACGATGCTCCCGGGAAGATGCTAAAATCAGTAATCATAAAGTGGCTGTAAAAGTACTTCACACTCTCTTCAAAAACCTCTTCCTTGTTTTTATAATGATGATAGAAGGCTCCTTTAGTGAGGCCAATGGCTTTTACTATTTCATCCAGTGTAACTTCCTTATAGCTTTTACAGAGAAAGAGTTCGAGTGATTTTTGCAGAATAATTTTTTTTGTGTCGTTCATGTTACCTACCAGTTGGTATGTAAAGGTAAAATTATTTTTTTTGACGGATATCTGCAGAGCACATTATGTTTTGAAGGAAAAATGAATAACCGGGAATGGAAACAAAACTACAGGAAGCTACCTTTTTCACTGAATTTCCGGCTCAAAATCCAGGCATATTGAATTCATGCAAAATCGCTTATATGTTGGAGGCGGACCATCATCAAAAATATGCCCCAAATGTGAATGACATCTTGCACATTCAACTTCAATACGATGCATACCGTATGAATTATCTTCCAGATAAACAACACTGTTCTTTCTTACAGGATCGAAAAAGCTGGGCCAGCCACAAGAGCTGCTAAACTTGGCATCTGACAAAAACAGTTTATTCCCGCAAACGGCACAAAAATATGTTCCTTTTTGGTCGCTATCCCAATACAGGCCGGTAAAAGCTCTCTCTGTTCCATTTTCTCTGGCAACATGATAAAGCTCTTTGGATAAAATCTTTTTCCACTCAGCATTGCTTATATTAAGAACGGTTGTATCTGTTCTTGAATAATATGGGTTATTCTTTTCTTTATCCATTTGCCCTTGTTTCCGGGTTGCATTGGCAGGAATGTTACACCCCAAAATTATCATAAAAATTACAAAATGTAGTCTATTCATGTTTATACAATGGTTATGCAATTACCAGGAGAGTATTAAAATATATTTTCATTCTTTAGCCGGGTTAGTTGTTCATTCCGGAAATCGGTAATGCTTTTCTTTGTGTTTTTACGAAAGAACCTGCTAAAATGCTCGGGGTTTTCAAACCCCAGATCATACGCAATCTCTTTAGCGCTTTTATCTGTATAATACAAAAAACGCTTTGCTTCAAGTATTATCCGGTTGTGAATTATTTTTAAAGGAGAAGGCTGTTGGGAAGAGGCGAAAAAATTGGACAACGTTTTTGGCGATTTATTCATTGCTTCTGCATAAAATTTTACTTCATGTTCTTTCCTGAAATTTCCTTCAACCAAAAGTGAAAATTTTCGAATCATATCCATCTTTTCATCTGAAAATAACTGGTATGCCTCTGATTGTTTTTTACCCATCCTTGTTGCTGTTATAATTAACCGTTTTAATAAACTTCGCAGCATCTCCCCTTGATAATTATCAGAAACAGACAACTCTTCTTTTATATTTTTTTCGAGTAACGAAAACGTTTCTATTTCCTTATCATCCATTCTGATAAAAATGGGTTGCTTTACGCCATAAAACAAAAAACCTACGCATCCTACTTCATGGTCGTGATCGAGTATACAGTAAAATTCGCGATTAAACTGCCAGGCAACAAGATTTTCAGGATTCTCAAACAGGAAACGCTGATTACCTACCAATGGTAAAATACTTTTAGGAAGAAATGTGTATGGAATTTCATCTATATTTACTTTTTGCTCGTCTCCTTTATTCAAAACAAACGTATTTGTTGTATTAGGCGTTTCTAAAATTCCTTTTCCATTTAGCATTTCGTTGTTTACATGCATAATGAATTTCCCTTGCGTTGACGACTCATTGTATTCTAATTTCATTGACTAAGGCTTTATTATCTATTTTTCATGGTTCATTAGCTGCGATGAAGTTACAGCTAATGAACTTATTAAGGAAAATACCTTTCTATGCTTTAATTGAGTGTTTATTTCATTTTATAAAGTAACAATTTTACCGCTAATGGAGTTTATTATCGGGTATACTTATAAATTAAGTAGTTACATCTTTTCAGATAAAACTTTCGCTACTGACTTCAATACATCCGCATCCATTCGCTGCTTATAATCCGGATTGATGTATTGAAACTGAATTCTTCCTTCTTTATCAACAATAAAAACCGATGGCACTGGTAATAACATCTCTATATTTTTACCACCTGAAGTTTGAGCAAGAAAACGATGATAATTTTCCGGGGCGTTATATACAATTCCAAACTGATTTGCCACAGAAAGGTCGGCATCTGAGAGTAAAGTATATTCCAATTTTTCCTTTCCCATACTTTCCGCTAAATTTTCAGGACTGTCGGTACTTACAGCTACAAGATGGTACCCCATTTCATCTAACGATTGTTTGATTTCCTGTAACCCTGAGAGTTGAAGGGAACAGTAAGGACACCAACCTCCGCGGTAAAATACCAGAATAGTTGGTTCTTTAGCAACCAATTTATTAACATCAGTAAGTATATTCTTTGCATCGGGCAACTTCATTATTGGTATTTTTTCCCCGATTAATAAAGGACTAATATCCTCGGCCTTTTCCGGCCAGCTATTACTCATCTTTGCATCTGTTTGAGACACCGCCGAATAAGATAAGCTTACTATTAAAAGAAAGACTGCTATCTGTTTCATATTTTTTAAAGTCATACTATTTTAATTTTTACTGTATTTATTGAATTGCAACCTGTATTATTTCATTAATGGCTGGTAATGTATTGAATGCATTTGGATTAGCTATCTCCACAACAGGCATATTTTCGGTTTGGGGCATTCCCCCTAAAGCCGCCTGGTTTATTCCTGCACCCGGAAATTGATCCATTGCAGTACCACTATCAAATAATCCAATGTGAGAAGAAATATCTCTCATTTGTGTTGCATAAACCTCGTCTTTTGTGGCAAAAAACCAGTCGTTGGAGAATCCGTACATCGTGGCAATTGCAATTTTATCATCGGGTTTTACATCAATTTGCTGCGAAACCATACTTCCGTTCTGGCTTCCTATCATTGGCAGCAATACTGTTGAATTTTCTGCCGATAAAACATAAACCTGCTTAACCCCGGTTACAGTCTCCAAATAAGAAGCTAAATCACTTGCATCACCTGTTTGTGCCAGTTTGGCCAAACCATTCCCTGCATCTGGTTCTCCCTTCATAAAAATTGGATTATCAATACCATTGTAGATTACAACCAGTATTGGAGACAGAGGTGTAAAAACGCCTGTATTTTCCAAAAGATAATCCCCAAGAACAGAATTGTCTCCTGCTTCAGCAATGTTTGTAAGGCCATTTTCAGAAAGTTCATCATTGCTGTATAATGGAGTACTATCAAGCAAATCGCCTCCCACAACATAGGAAATAGCCCATACGCCCGGGCTAAAAGGTGTCGGGTTATCTGTACCTCCCGAGGTATTTTCTATTGTTAGAGTAAAAACGGAATTTCCTTCATATTGAATATCAACTTTCATTAGTTCTGATGCAGAAACATATGTATTTCCCTGATCATCCATTCCTTTAACTTCGGAAACCGACATTGGCGTTGTTTCCGCATCTCCCGGATGCATTAAATCTTCACCCGGCGCCTGATTTATACGCGTACCATTATCCCATAACTTTATTTGTGAAGAAACATCTCCTTCAACCGGATTGCCTTCGGAATCGTAAAGTTGGATGCCCGGATTTTCCGGAGCAAAAAACAAATCATTGGACCATCCATACATTGTTGCAAATGACAAAGCTTGTCCTTTTGCGGCAGAGAATTGAAAACTAAACGATTCTCCAGGCAAAAAAACAGGATGATCTCCTGTATTTTGAAATGTTCCGGATTCGACCAATACTTTAGAATCTAAAATATTGGTTACAGAAAGGACTTTCATTACAGATTGCTGTTCATCGTTATCATCATCGCTACAAGCAGTGAGAAAAATGATGGACACAGCCAAAATAATTGCTATTTTCTGATTGTGATAAGCCATTACAGCAGATAACTTAGGAACCACTCTCAAAGATGATTGCAGCGCATCAAATAATTTTTGATTATGCACAGATACATTTTCTTTTTCAGGAACTTTGAAATTTGTCATAACTTTCTTTTATAATTTAATACTACAAATTTCAAGTTTTCGAGGCTTCACTTCAATGACGAAAACACACACAAACTTGACGATTTTTCCCTTTCTGATATTTTTACATTGGATTCATCTGGCATAAAAAGACTCATAAACAACGAAATCCCATTTTGACATATAGAAATTGCTGCCTTAAAACCGGGAAAAAGACACCACACAGAAAACCGGGAGAAAATAATAATGAGAAGCATCACGAGAATCAATTTCGGATTCTCATTACTTGCCTTCACACTGATATCATATAATTAGTTCAGTATAATTATATATTAGCTGGTCTGCCAATTTGTATTCTTCAATGGATGTATTGGGGCAAATCAGGCTTGTAACATACATTCCTGCTTGTTTTGCAGCTTCAATTCCGGAAGGAGAATCTTCAATGGCCATGCAATATTTTGGGTCTACACCTAATTTGCTTGCGGTGGACAGATAAACATCCGGACATGGTTTTCCATTTCGTTCATTTTCAGCGGAACTCCATGCATCAAAATAAGTTAAAATGCCAACTTTTTCCAGGACTAACGGAATTAACCGCTCGGGAGAGTTGGTTGAAAGTCCGATTTTTAATCCTTTATTTTTCAGCTTGTGTACCAAATCCCTAATACCTTCAATGGCTTCTCCTTCAGTTTGAATCAAATCTCCAACAGAATCAATTACACGATTTTCAATACTCTCCAAACTATGGTTTGTCCACGGGAAACGCTTAAACCAAAAGTCAGTTACTTCTTTGGTAGTCATACATGCTGTTTGCTTGCAAAGTTCTTTTGTTAATCTAACACCCACCGAAGAAAAAATATACTGCTCGGCTTTGGCCCACAATGGCTCAGAGTCTATAATAATTCCGTCCATATCAAAAATAACTGCTTTTAGCTCTACCCTATCTATTTTCAACCGAAACAATCTGTTGTGGTTTGTTTAAAATTTAAAAATTGTTTTGTTTATTCAAATGCAGATATTTTGAAATAAAGAGACAAAACAAGGAAATGAAACACTTTGGTGCAAATTTTTCTGATATGAAAAGCATTTTAAGGAAAACGGAAAGGTAAATTCGACATATCAATGAGAATCAAACATTATGAGAGCGACTCCGTCTTTAGCTACCTACCAATGACTTTTGTTTTATATTTTAACGGTCCAATTATGCTTATCTTCTATTTGCCCGGTTTGTATTTTGGTTAACAGGTTGTATATCCTTAATGATACTTCCCCTACGCTGCCATCGTTTATTACCATTTTTTTGTCACCCAGCCACATTTCACCCACAGGTGAGATTACAGCTGCTGTGCCTGTTCCAAATACTTCCTCTAACTCCCCTTTTTCCTGAGCTTCTATTATTTCCTCTATTGAAACTCTTCTTTCGGTTACTTTGTATTCAATGTCTTTTAATAACTGTATTACCGAATCTCTGGTAACACCATTTAGAATGCTATCATTCAATTCGGGAGTAATTACTTCGTTATTTATTTTAAAAAATACATTCATTGTGCCCACCTCTTCAATGTATTTTTGCTCCACGCCGTCAAGCCATAATACCTGAGAGAACCCTTTTTTCTTTGCTTCTGCCTGTGCTTTTATACTTGCGGCATAATTCCCCGCGGTTTTTGCCCCTCCAATTCCACCGCGAACGGCCCTAACATAAAATTGTTCTACGTATATTTTAACCGGATTAAAACCTTCAGGATAGTAGGCTCCTACGGGCGATAATATAACCATAAATTTATACGTGTTTGAAGGACGAACTCCAACGCTGGCATCAGAGGCAAAAACAAATGGCCTTATGTATAAACTGGTCCCTTCTGCTGTAGGAATCCAATCTTTATCCACTTTAATAAGCTCTGTAATTGCATGCATTACAAAGCTTTCATCCATCTCCGGAATACACATTCGTGCATTTGATTTATTCAGCCGTTCAATATTCTTATACGGCCGAAATAATATAACTTCATTTTTCTTGCTCAAATACACCTTTAATCCTTCAAAAACAGATTGTCCATAATGAAGAACCATTGTAGAAGGGTCAATGCTAATTGGTCCATATGGTTTTATTGTAGGATTTATCCATCCTTGTTCCGGGGAATAATCCATTTCAAACATGTAATCTGTAAAATACCTTCCAAAACCCAGGTTATCCTGCTCTGGTTTTGCTTTTTTATCTTTTCTTTCTATAAATTTTATATCCATAGTTATCTTCTATTTTTTCACCTACACAACTAAGCACTTGATTAACTTCCCAATACAACAAAAAATACATATAGCTGTTAAACGCATCAGGTTTTATGTAAAATTAGCTATTTGTTTTTTATTCTTAGAGCTATCGGTTTTATTTTTTTTGTGGGAAAATGTGTATTGAAAGGTAAGAACTCCTTAAATGCTGAAACATGGCTGAATCTCTCTGCGCTGACATTCCCATTTTTACCTTCCACCGCAACAACGCTGACATTCTTCAAGGGTTTTAAATGCCGGAGGAATACAACCTGCTCCCGTTGAATAACTCTTATGAACGCATTGACCTAACTCCAGATCGTAATAATATCCATATCTTAAATCCCTATGTAAACCTGAACGAGGAACAATTAAACATTTTTCGCAGGTTGTGTATTGTCAATTTTTAAACTAGACGGTGTTCTTTTATTCAAAGCCTGCTCCGTTTCGATCGTGGAATCTTCGTGCGAAACAAAATATATGGAGCCACAACCCGTCAAAAGAATAAATGCGAATACATATAATATTTTATAAAGGTATTTCATTGGTATTGTTTTTTTGCTTATTAACTAACCCATAGTAAATTTTAACTGCCGCTCAACGAATTGTCCATAATACATGCCTAGACCTGCTTCGTCAACATCCAGTTCAGATTTGGCATTGCATGCCTTCAGAACCTTAATCTATTACCAAACTTTTTTCATTCGATTTTTACCTCCCGATAAATTGCAATTGGACTTATAGATATTTTGGGATACGTGGGAACAAAAAAGAATTTTTCAAATCCTTCAAATGATGAAAACACTCCTCGAAAAGCTTTTTCAAAAGCTGCTTCCTCTTGAAGTTCATCATCTTCATATCCTAAATACTCATCATTTAAATTCACTCTTATATCCTCTTTTTGAGGACAAGATGTGATAATTCCAAAAGCAGAAAGTTTAATATTCGGTCTACTACCATATGTGAAAATTACATTTTCAAAATCTCCATCAACAAGATATTTGCTTTTTAGATTTGCTAGAATTTGAAAATCATTAAAAACATCAAATGGTGCTAAACGAAAATTTAATCTGTTTGGTGAAAAGGTATTAAGAAATTTTTCTAGACGGTCAATAAATGTTTCATCTAAAAAAACGGCTCCAGCTTCTTTCTCAATAGCTTTATCAAAATTCTGTTCAATATCATTTAGTTTTTTTAATTCTGCTGTTTTATTGGTTTTGGTACTTGTTCTTATCCCTTTGCGCAAATCATTTATTTGCTCTTTAAATTGAATTATTTCAGGATTATTATCAAAGGCGGATGTAAAAATCAACCGTTGAATCTCGTTGAAATTATTCATTATTCGTTTAAATCGCTCAAATTCCTCAAATGAACTCCATCCAGTTGATTTTATGTATGTAAAATTTGGAACTGTCTTTAAAAAGTCATTAAATGAAGCTCCTCCATTTTCAAAATTTTCATTCAAGTCGATTAATATTCTCTTTTCAAATAATGATTTTTCTATTTCATTTAATAGTTCATGATAGAGTTCGATTTTTTCAGTTCGCAGTATTTTTTCTTTATCCGAAGCTCCAACTTTTCCTTTTAAAACTTTAATGTCAAATCCTATTTCAGATGAAACAGCACCTTCTTCTTCCATTGCTCTTGTTAGTTCACTAATAATACCTCCATTTAATTGGCTATTTAATGATTTTGCTTTATCAAAATCAAAATAAATCAGGTCTTTAATTGTATTCATCAGTTTTCTTAAAACATTTGGTAACGTATGTAAATCATTTAATTCCTGTTACTTTTCCATTGTCTGCCGGAATAAAATAATCTATAGTAAGCAGCCAATGCTTTCCCTTTGTCGTTACAACTTTTGCCAGGAAGTATTGAGGTGTTACGTTTGGTAGTTTCATAAGAAGCTGTCTAAAAATAAGAAATTAACTTTCTTATGTGAGTAACAAAATAAAAAGCCATCGCATTATTCACGGATAAGTTCAGATAATTAAGGTTGACTAAAATCTTAAAAAAATGACGAGATATCCAAGTAATCTAAGCGATGGCCAGTGGACAATAATATCAAAATTTTTTGACATAAAACGTAAAAGGAAATATGATTTGCGAGAAATAGTAAATGGTATTATGTACCTGGTTAAAACTGGTTGCCAATGGCGGATGCTTCCTTCAGATTTTCCCCAATGGAAAGTTGTATATTACTATTTTTCAACATGGAAAAAGAATTTAATATGGGAATCAATACATGAGATGCTGGTAATGAAAGTAAGGAAACGTTCGGGGAGAAATGAAGAGCCAAGCGTAGGAATTATCGATGCCCAATCAGTAAAAAATACACTGGTAAGTTCAGAAGCCAAAGGCTTTGATGCAGGCAAAAAGATAAAAGGAATAAAACGTCATATCATTACAGACACATTGGGAATGATATTGGCAGTTGTCATACAAAGTGCTTCCACACAAGACCGCTCAGGTGCGCCCGGTGTTATAAAAGAAATGAAATCAAATTGGATTAAAGTGATAAAAATATTTGCAGATGGGGGCTACACAGGGAAACTTATTGAAAAGGTAAAAGCCGCATTTAGCATCGATCTTGAAATTATTAAACGCAATGAGCAAAACAAATTCAAAGTTTTGCCCAAAAGGTGGATAGTTGAAAGAACATTTTCATGGATTGACACAAACCGTAGAAATTCCAAAAACTATGAGAGGTTAAACCAAACATCTGTTGCAATGGTGCATTTATCTGCCATAAGAATAATGTTGAATCGTTTTTAGACAGCTTCTAAGAATGCTTTGGTTTTTATCTTCTAAAATTAAACATAAATTAGAAAAGAGTAGATAATTATTTTAAGATTTGTTCTATTGCATAATCTACTTCGTTTCAAAACTTTCTTAAACAAAAAACAGTATTGTTTATCCGTGGGAATTTCCCCAAAGCATAAAATGAAAAGAATTTACGGTTTGGCAGTTATCACAAAAGCTTTCCGGCCTTTTTTGGGGAGCGAGAATGATGTATTTATAAACTTATTTTCCGCTACGGCTCTGTTGCATAGGATTAGGAGAATTTTCACCACGAGCGCCGTGCTTCGATTTAAAAATCTCGAAACGCGTAGGTTCCACTTTGGGTGGCCAGTAGTTATTATTCATATCTACATCTGCCGTTTCGTAAAATGGGTCGAGTGTAATTTGGCTCACCTCCTTTTCAAACACAAACACTTTGGAAACTTCTTCGTTGTCGCGCCTCCATATTTCTGCCGGAATTCGTTGTACTTCTGATGAGCCATCAGTAAAAGTAAATTGCAGTATAACAGGCATTACCAGTCCACCAACATTTTTAAAATCAATCTGGTAAAAATTGTATTTCCCGTTTAATATATCCTTCTCTTCATCGGTAAACTCCGAAAGCAATTTATCGTAATACTCTTTGTCTTCTTTGGTAACTTTATATTTGTCGAAAGTTGTATAAAAATCGTGTGTCGCCGGGTCCTGCTCAACCGTTGTATTTTGTATCTCTTCCTTATTTCGTATATCGGTAATCGCAATTTTCTCTTCATTTTTCTCCCTTGCTTTCTCAACTTCCGGTTTTTGGCTGTTGGGTTTCAACCAGGTAACTTTATCCAGTGCAATGTCTACATTGTCGGTTGTATAAAACCATCCGCGCCAAAACCAGTCAAGGTCAACTCCGGAAGCATCTTCCATGGTACGGAAAAAATCTTCGGGGGTAGGATGTTTAAATTTCCAGCGATTGGCATACTCTTTAAATGCAAAATCAAATAATTCGCGCCCCATTACGGTTTCTCTCAATATATTTAAAGCAGTGGTTGGTTTACTGTAAGCATTGCTTCCCAGGTTCCAAACCGATTCTGAATTTGTCATTATGGGCGACATATATTTTTTATCGCCCTTCATGTAATCCACAATTTTGTATGCTTGCCCGGCCCTGGAAGGAAAGCCATATTCCCACTCCTGTTCAGAAAGGAATTCCATAAATGTATTTAAGCCTTCATCCATCCAGGTCCACTGCCGTTCATCCGAATTCACAATCATAGGGAAAAAATTATGCCCAACTTCGTGAATTATCACACCAATAAGACTGTTTTTTGCCCTTTCGCTGTAAGTTCCATCCGGTTGCGGACGGGTGCTGTTAAAACAAATCATCGGGTACTCCATTCCGCCAACATAATTGTTGCTTACCGAAATAGCCACCGGGTACGGGTAATCAAAAGTATGCTTTGAATATGATTTTATCGTATGGGCAACTACCCGTGTTGAATACTGCTCCCACAACGGATTCCCCTCTTTCGGATAATACGACATGGCCATAACGGTACGGTCGCCAAACTTTACGCCCATGGCATCCCAGATAAATTTACGGGAACTGGCAAAAGCAAAATCGCGTACATTTTGGGCTTTAAAAACCCATGTTTTCTCTTTTTTTGAATTTTCCTTTTCTGCTTTCTCTGCCTCTTTCTGGCTTACAATAATAACAGGCTTGGTTGCTTTTTCTGCTTTTTTTAATAAATCCTGCTGATTTGTTGTTAACAATTCATCCGGGTTCTGAAGTATCCCGGTTGCTCCCACAACATGGTCGGCAGGAGAAGTTATGCGAACTTCGAAATCGCCAAAAGGAAGGGTAAATTCACCGGTTCCTAAAAATTGCTTGTGCTGCCAGCCGTCCACATCGTTATAAACGGCCATTCGCGGATAAAACTGCGCTATCGTATAAATATTATTTCCGTCTTCCTCAAAATGTTCATAGCCCGAGCGACCATGGTCTTCCTTCATGTTATTAATATTGTACCACCATTTTACTGAAAAACGAAGTGTTTCTCCGGGCAGGAGCGGCTCGGGCAAGTCTACACGCATCATGGTTTTATTTATTGCATAATGCAGTGGATTACCCTTCTCATCTTTTACATAATCGAGTTTAAAACCGCCGTCAAAATCATTTTTAATCAAACGTTCCAGTTGGTTTGTCGACATACGATCGCTTAATTTAGACGTGCTCGTTGTTTTCGTGTCCGAATCCTTTGCCCGTATATTCTGGTCAAGCTGCATCCATACATAGTCAAGTGCATCGGGTGATTGGTTATAGTAAGTAACCGTTTCTTCGCCATAGATTCGCTGTTGCTTGTCATCCAGCTTTATATCCATTTTATAATCGGCCTTTTGTTGCCAATACTCGTGCCCCGGAGCTCCTGACGCAGTGCGGTATACGTTTGGAGTAGCCAGTTCCTCTTTTAACTGCCTGAACTTATTTTTATTGGTGTTTTCCTGAGAATAAGTATAATTCGCAGTAAGAAAGCAAATGATAAAAATGAATGTGAAAAATCTCATAACAATAATGATTTCGACTTGGTACGTATGATTAGTACATATGATTACACAATTTTAATAAAATATGGTAATTACCAATGCCAATTACCATATTTTATTTTGAATTATTAATGTTAATGCAATTCCGGCAGCCATTCCCGAAATAAAAATTTTCCAGACAGCGTGTTTCACTTTTAAATATTTCAGTGAAAATCCCAGTACCAGAAAATAGACGGATAAGATTAGCACCTGCCCAACCTCCAGCCCCAGATTAAATGCCAGCAATGGTTTTATTATGGAAACTTCGCTCCCAAGCAATTCTTTCAGATAATTTGAAAACCCCATTCCATGTATCAAACCAAAAAAGAGAACAACCAGATAAATTATTTTTTGGCGTCCCTTTTTAGCAGGAAATAAATTTGAAACAGCCGTAATAAGAATGGTTACAGGAATTAGAAACTCAATAACAGGAGCCGGGATTATAATATAATTTAGCGTGGAAAGAGCCAGTGTAACAGAATGCCCCACGGTGAATGCGGTAATGAGTATCAATACTTTTTTTATTTCGGAAAACTGATATGCTGCACACACTGAAAGCACAAAAACAATATGATCATAACCATAAATATTTATAATGTGCTTAAATCCCAGCAAGAGATAAAGTTCAAATGAATTCATTTTTAATACTTTTGTTCCTCCCAACCGGTAAGGATAAAACCGGAATAGTAAATTTAAAATTGCAGGTGAAAGTAACGAAAAAAATATGGTTCCTGTGCTTATTTCTGCTACTGCTTCCTTTGGGATTGTGGGCGCATCCGTTACACGTAAGTCTTTGCCAGGTAGACTTCAATCCGAAAGAAAAAACGCTTCAGATTTCTGTAAAAATCTTTGCCGACGATTTATTAAATGCTCTAAAAAGACAGAAAGTTCAGGATTTATTTCTTGGTGAAGAAAATGAAGATCCCAAATCAGATGAATATATTTTTAATTATCTGAAAAGTAATCTTGCATTCATTGTTAACGGGAACAAATCGGACTACCGTTATATTGGAAAGGAAATGGAAGACGACGCAGTTTGGTGTTTTGTACAAATAAATAACATAACCGATCTGAAAAAGATAGAAGTAAACAACCGGGTTCTGACAGAAGTTTTTAACGACCAGAATAACATTGTGGAAGTGAATAGAAACGGCAAAATATTAAATCTTTTGTTAAACCGGAAGAATCCTTCCGGTATTTTGGATTTTTCCAAATAGATTTTCATTTCGCGGGTAATTATTGCAGATTCCGGGTACTGAGCTGCCATACAAAAGTTGCTTAAAAAAAAGATATTCAGAATCAGGCAACAACAATAAAACGAATAAATACAAACCAAACTCTAAAACTATTTTTAAATTTGCTTTCATTAAATAAATCAAATAAACCTGAAAAAGATGAAAGCATATTTCAAAACACTGCAAAAACTGGTCGGAGTAATTTTGTTAACAGCTTTATGTGTTACTGCTGTCAATGCGCAAAAAAATAGTAGCGACCTTCCTTCATTAAAAGGGAAAAAGATACTTATGGTTTGGGGCGGATGGGATGGACATCATCCGAAAGAATTAACAGAAAAAATCGTTCCGTATTTAAAAGAACAAGGTGCTATTGTTACCGTTTCCGATTCACTGGGGGTATATACAAACAAAGAAATAATGGACAATACTGATTTAATATTTCAGTCGTGGACCATGGGAAAAATTACCCAGGAACAGGAAAAAGGACTGCTTGAAGCCGTAAAGAACGGAGTCGGGTTAGCAGGAACTCATGGCGGCCTGGGCGATTCATTTCGGAATAACACTGAATACCAGTTTATGGTTGGTGGTCAATGGGTAGCACATCCGGGAGGAGTTATTAATTATACGGTTGAAATCACAGATCATAAAGATCCCGTAACCAAAGGGCTGAAGAATTTCAAAATTAAGTCTGAACAGTATTATATGCATGTAGACCCGAATGTAAAAGTACTGGCTACTACCACTTTTAGTGGTGAACATGGCGATTGGATTGAAGGAGCAGTAATGCCCGTAGTTTGGAAAAAAACATACGGAAAAGGTCGTGTTTTCTATATTACACTGGGCCACACACCTGATAATTTTGATATTCCCGAAGCCTGGGAGATGCTTACCCGTGGAATAAAGTGGGCCAGCGCCAGCAAATATGAACCAACAGAAAAATGGATGAGCCCTGTTTATCCGGGGAAATAAACAGAACAATACAACAATTAATTTAAACAAGTACCACCTCCAACCTTCATCTTTCAGATGACCTTGTTTACAAATAAATAAGATTGGGCAAACAAATACGCAGAAATGATGTTCCCATTTTATTTCTTGAGAAAAAGATCAAAAACAAAAGCATTTTTAGCAAAGAAGTACAGGGATTAAAGATTAAACGGAGTTATATAAATATGGGAACGGTGAACATAGTCGAGAATGAGAAGCATAGCGACAAGTTTCCTGTTTTCATGATTTCAATGTACGTTTTACTCCCGATTATTTGGGGGATACTTTTATCGTAAATTACAGAAGTTTATCTTTATCCGGATAAATGGAAGGAACAAAATACATGTCTGATATTCGCAATAAAAAAGCTCCAATGGAATACCGCCGTTTTGGCAAAACAGAGAAATATTTAAGTGTAATTACGTTAGGAGGAATGCGTTTTAAACATGGCTGGGATGAACCGCGTAATAGCATTCCGGCAGAAACACTGGAACAATGCAGGGAGGTGGTTCAACTGGCGATGAATAACGGAATCAATCACATTGAATCTGCCTGGGGCTACAAAAAGAGCGAAACAGTTTATGGGAAAGTTTTAAATGAGGAACTAAATATTCCCAGAAATTCGTACCATTTAATGACCAAAGGCAGCCCGATGACGGGGACGGAAATGCGTAAAATGGTAGAAGCCCAGCTAAAGGCGCTACAAACCGATTACCTGGACTTTTACGGCTGGCATGGTTTAAATAATGATGAATTGTTTAACAAAGCTTGTGCAACAAAAGGCCCCGTAGAGGAACTTTTGAAAATGAAAGAAGAGGGAATAATTCAGCACGTTGGATTTAGTACACATGCCCCGCTGGAAACAATTATAAAAGCCATTGAAAGTGGGTTGTTTGATTTTGTAAACCTCCATTATTACTATTTTAATCAGCGTAATGCAGAAGCTGTTTCCAGGGCAGAAAAACAAGACATGGGGGTTTTTATCATATCTCCCAACGATAAAGGAGGACAGCTTTTTAATGCTCCGCAAAAAGTAAGAAATGCCACAGCACCACTTACTCCCATTAACTGGAATACACGCTTTTGCCTTAAAAATCCAGCCGTTCATACACTCTCCTTTGGAATGACAGAAGCTTCTCATTTTGAAGAAATGAAGCACTCCTTCCCTATTCAATGGACAGAAATGGAGAAAAATATTCAAAGCAAGCTGGAAGATTTTCTTAATGATGATCCCTATTCGTATTATGACGGATTTGATCTCCAAAAAGATGAGTCGGGAATTAATATCCCTGAAATTTTACGGTTAAGAAAATTGTGGAAATGCTATGATATGAGTGAATACGGTCGTTACCGATATAAAATTTTTGGTAAAAATAACCACTGGCTCCCCGGGAATTTTGCAGAAAAAGAATATATTGATAAAATTGATCTTTCAAAAGTTCCGGAAAATATTCCCCTAAAAAAAATGTTGGCAGAAGCGCACCGCGAATTTCATATCTCCAAATATAAAATGGTAAAAAGGAAAAATTTAAAAAATTGATTGGTTACAGTACGTAAAAATTAATATCTTTCTACGCGTAAAATAAACCACAGAAATCTAATAATTTAAAATTATGAAACCTTACCTACTTTTTACCCGCAAGGCTCTTGTCGTGCTCTTCATTTTCACTATTACTTGCCTTTCAACCGTATCGGCACGCGACTATTATCAAATTAAAGTATATAATTTGAAAGACAGCGGGCAAGAAACACAAGTTGAGAACTACTTACAAAAAGCATACTTACCTGCGCTTCACAGAGCAGGGATAAAACAAGTAGGTGTTTTCAAGCCTATTGAAAGCGAACCGGATGCAGGCAAGCTAATTTTTGTTTTTCTTCCGCTAAAAAGCCTTGAGCAAATTGAAAAAATTGAGTCAGCACTTGCAAAAGACAAGCAATATCAAAAAGATGGTGCTTCATATATTAATGCTTCATGGGACAACACTCCATATGAAAGAATGGAATCTATTCTTTTAAAAGCGTTTAAAGAAATGCCGACTTTTGCCATTCCAAAACACAACACTAACCCGTCGGAACGAATATATGAACTCCGCAGCTACGAAGGCCCTACAGAAAAATATTATCATAAAAAAGTAGAAATGTTTAACGAAGGAGGTGAAGTTACCATATTTAAAAATGTAGGAAGCCAGCCTGTATTTTTTGGTGAAGTACTTTCTGGCAGTACCATGCCTAATCTGATGTATCTGACCACTTATTCTGATATGAAATCGCACGATGAACATTGGGACGCATTTCGTAACCATCCCGATTGGAAAAAGCTTTCAGGAATGCAAGAGTATGATCATACCGTTTCTAAAGCGGTAAAACACTTATTACATCCAACAGATTATTCAGATATCTAAGACAAATCCAGACAAAAATGCTTCCTTTTATCACAAAAAAATAAAATAGCCCCATCCGTGAGGATAATTTTTTTGGCACTTCTTTTGCAACAAACTGCGCAAATTTCGGTTATTAAAATTAATTCTATTTTTGTAATGTATGATTTACCATAAAACATTTACACATACAAAATCGGATACCTGGGTTGTATTCGTGCACGGTGCCGGAGGGAGCAATGGAGTATGGTATAAACAACTGCGTGACTTTAAAAAGTACTTTAACGTGTTACTTGTTGATTTAAGGGGGCACGGAAAATCAAAACAATACACAAAAGAAGAAGCATATAAATTTAATGAAATTGCAACAGATGTAATCCAAATCATGGATTTTCATCAAATACAAAAGGCTCATTTAGTTGGGATCTCGTTGGGATGTATTGTTATTAGGGCCATGGATAAGCTTGCTCCCGGCCGTGCAGAATCTATTATATTGGGAGGGGCTGTAATACAGTTTAATAAAAAAATGAATGTATTAGTAAGCCTTGCCAAACTGCTAAACTCTATTTTGCCATATATGTGGCTTTATAAATTAAATGCATGGATTTTAATACCGTCAAAAAAACATGCGCTGTCGAGAAAACTTTTTATAAAGGAAGCAGTAAAACTGGGTGAAAAAGAGTTTAAGAAATGGCTGCTAATGTCTGGCGAAATAAAAAATAGTTTAAAAGAATTTATAATAAAGGAGGCTTCTGCTCCGGTGCTTTATCTCATGGGCGAACGCGACCATATGTTTCTGCCTATGGTTACCGACCTGGTAAAGAAGCATTTTAACTCACATTTAGAAGTTATAAAAAACAGCGGGCATGTTTGCAATTTGGATCAACCCGAAGTTTTTAACGAAAGATCCATTCAATTCATAAAAAGTATTTCCGGTTAAAAAAATAGAGACTGTCCCAAAAGGGCGGTCTCTTTTTTTTGCTGCAACTTCGAAATAGCGATTCATGGCTCTGATTTTAGGGAGGGAATTTTAAAGCTGCGGTTTTTTGTGCTTACTAGTTCAACAACAACACTAATGGTGCAAATGGCAATTTTTCCCTGTTGAGAGAACAATATAAAAGCAAGTTTCAGGAATTTCTGGATAAAAACTTTTTGTAACAACTAAACTCTTTTCAAACAACCGTTTCAGAAAAAATAAAAGAAAGTTTGCTAATTTTGGGGGCAACCTTCTATTCATTTTATAACATGCAAGATATTCATTATTTTTGCCTCACATAAATGTCATTTTTATGAAAAAGTATGGTTACAAATTACTGGGTATACTGCTTTTCGTTTTTACAGAAACCTTTTTACATGCCCAACCTTTTACGCTCGAAGTAGAAATAAGAAATCAGCCAGACAATGACATTGTAATTGGCACTATAAAAGGCGATGATTTTATTCCCATTGATACGTTAAAAGCAAAGCCGGCAGAATCGGAACAAGCAAAAAAGATAAGCTATACCTTTCCGCAGGATACTCCAATTGGGATGTACCGTTTAACGCTTGGACAAACATTATACTCTAAGGTGATGGAAGAAGCTCCTCAGCAACTCGATTTTATATTCAACAAAGAAAACCTCATTTTTGAAACCGATTTCAATGCCCCTCAAGATAGTTTTATTGTTGTTCTTTCTGAAGAAAACCGGGTGTGGATTGAATATGCCAGACAAAAGAATGAATACAAAAAAGAACAGATTGAACTGGAAAAGGAACTAAACCTTTGTCAGAAAAAAAAGAAAGAAACACCAGATTCCACTGCTAATGAAGACTGTAACATTTATGTAAATCAGTACAACTCGCTGCAAAACAAACGAGAAACGTACATCACGGAAATGAGCAACCACTATCCGAAACTACTGGCTACCGAAATGATAGAAATGTACCGTGAACCTTTTACGGATGGTAATTTAACCGAAAGTCAACGAAAAAAACTATTTCAGCAGGATTTCTTTAAATCGCTTAGTTTTTCTGATGAAAGGCTGATTCAATCCTCCATCTATTCCGACCGGATTTTTTATTATCTAACCAGCTATAACCATGCAGGAGCGACAAAAGAAGAGCTCGAAAAGGATTACATTAAAGCGGTAGATCTAATTCTCGCCAATACCAATCAAAACCCAAAAGTTTATACTTTTATCTGCAATTATATAACACACGGTTTTGAGGTGTTAAAAATGGACAAAGTAACAGATTATATAAAGGGGAAAAACCAATAATATAACCTCTTCCCCAGCTATTTTTATAGACAAATGAATTACGAAAAAGAAAAAGAGCTTGCAGCAATTGAAGCTGTTAAACTGGTAGAAAACGGAATGGTGGTAGGGCTTGGTTCTGGCTCAACCGCGGCATATATGGTTAAAGAACTAGGAAAAAGGGTTGCTTCCGGGTTATCTATTATAGGGATTCCCTCTTCAGAAAACACACGGCGCCTGGCCGTTGAAAATGGCATTCCATTAAAAGAATTTGGCGATATCGAAAAAATCGACATCAACATTGATGGTGCCGATGAATTCGACCCCTATTTGCGGTTGATAAAAGGTGGCGGAGGTGCGCTTCTCCGCGAAAAAATACTGGCCTATAATTCAAAAGTAAATATCATTATAGCCGATTCAGGGAAACAAGTGAAACGATTGGGAAAATTCAAATTACCGGTAGAAGTAATTCCTTTCGCTGCATCAAAAATACAAGAAGAACTCACACAACTAAATTTAAAACCAGTGTTACGCAGGGTTAATGGTTCTGTTTTTAAAACCGATGAGCAGAATTATATTCTGGATACCGATATATCTTCAATGACCAATCTTACCAAACTAGAAATTCGTTTAAAAAGCATTCCCGGACTGGTGGAAACAGGCTTATTTATTGAAACAACTACTAAAGTTATAATGGGTATAGACAACACAACGGTTGCAATAGAGAAGTAAAAAGAAGCTTAATTGGCTATCCTAACATTAGAGCAGCAGACAACAAACCACAGGATTCAGAGATGATAAGCTGTTAATGGAGCTAACAATCTCTGTTACTGTTCTGTCGTTACATTAAAAAAACAGATTCTTGTCATGCTCAGGGAAAAATATCCCGGCATCAATTCGTACCCTGTCCAGTGTTTCCATTAAATCAAGTGTCATTTGCCAACTCATTTTATCACTCTGGGTTTTACCGGCATCAAGGCATTCCATTACATGTGCTGCTTCATATTGATATCCCAGTCCTTTATCATGTCCTGAATGCAATACTTCTTCTTCCCCCCCACTCTTACAAACCGTAATATTGGTTGGAGTAAACCAGCGTGGATTTAAAAGCATATAACCATTCTCGCACCAGTATTCCGTTTGCGTGGGAGAATAAGAAGCAAAACTGGAAACCAGATTAGCCATTGCTCCATCTTTGTATTTAAATATCATACTGATACTTTCTTCTGCTCCAGTCTCACTAAAGTCGACCAGTGTTTTGAGCATCTCTGGCTTCCCAAGCGAAGTTAGTGCTGCAAAAACCGGATAAATACCAATATCAAGCAAAGAGCCACCGCCAAGGGCAATGTTATATAAACGATTTTTCGGGTCAAAATCACCATTAAATGCAAAATCTGAGCGAACCATTTTTAGCTTCCCCAGCTCACCTGAACTTAAAATCTCCATTGCTTTTATAAAACTGGGTTGAAACATTGTCCAAAATGCTTCCATTAGAAATGTGTTATTTTCTTTAGCGCAAGCCACCATTTCTTCCGCTTCTTTTTTATTAATAGCAAAAGCTTTTTCGCAAAGCACCGCCTTTTTTTGCTTTAAACACATTATGGCATGCTGATGGTGATGTGAATGTGGAGTAGCCACATAAACAACGTCAACCAGCGGATCGGCCAGCATTTCCTCATAACCTCCATAAGCCTTTTCAAACCCAAACTCGTTGGCAAAATCCTCAGCATTTTTCAAGTTTCGTGAAGCAGTTGCATATAACCTTGCATTGGGCAACAGCTTTAAATCGTTGCTAAATTTCCTGGCAATACGGCCACATCCTAAAATGGCCCAGTTGTATATTTTATTCATTGTTTCTATTTACAATATGTTTCATACAAAAGTAATTACTTCATTTGTAAACTCTAAATCCGGCGCATCATATTTCTGTTCCAAATTCCAATTGTAATAAAATAAATCAGTAGTGTCCGACTAAATTAAATAAAAAGAAGGTACTCCCTTTCGGTTTCCCTTCAAAGTTGTAAATTGATTTTTACGAAAACTCTTTACAACATGGGTAAAATTAGTGAAATAAAATTTGTCGGACAGCCGATTTTCAAACAGGTCATCAATTTGATAGAAAAAGTCAACATATCATCCATAGTAAGGTCGTACGACAGCGACAGGTATTATAAAGCATTTAAGAGCAGGACGCACTTAATCACCATGTTGTTTGGGATTTTAAGCCGATGCGATTCGATGACCGAAATATGTGAAGGGCTAAGGGCTTTAGGCGGGAAATTAAACCATCTTGGTTTGGAAAAAGCACCAGCCAAGAGTACCGCCAGCGATGGCTTAAGAAACCGGGACAACCGTTTTTTCGAGGACTTGTATTTTGCATTGGTCGATAAGTATCAATCATTTTTGTCGGACAGCCGGACTTATGGGCTAACATTCAAAGAGGTACTTTTAATTGACTCAACAACAATCCGCTTATTTAGCGACATCTTAAAAGGTGTTGGCCGTAATCCCAGGGGAGATGGGAAAAAGAAGGGCGGTTTAAAAGTCCATATGCTTATTGACGCCGTACAGTCGGTTGGCCGGTTTGTAAAAATCACAGCCGCAAAAGTCCATGACAAAAACTTCCTGAAAAGCCTTGAACTAATATCACATAGTATGATAGTGTTTGACAAAGCTTACAATTATTATCACCAATTTGCCTTGTGGACTACCCAGCAAGTTTATTTTGTTACCCGCCTGAAAAAGAATGCTGTTTATGAGATAATTGAAACAAAACGGGTGCATTACCGCAAGAAAGGAAAGGCAAAAGTGCTACGCGATGAGATTATAGAACTCACATATCATCCCGAGAATGAAAATGGCAAACGGCAGATGAAGGTTTTCAAAAAAATACGTTTGCGCAAAGTATGTTACCAGGATGAAAAGAACAGGTATTTTGAATTCCTGACCAACAACTTCGGGATAAGCGCAGAAGAAGTGGCCTTTCTTTATAAAAAGCGATGGGGCATCGAATTATTGTTCAAAAAAATGAAGCAAAACTTCCAGTTGCATTATTTCTATGGAGAGAACGAAAATGCAATACGTACACAGGTTTGGTGCACGTTAATTGCCCAATTGTTAATGACTGTTATTCAAAAAATTGCTCAAACCAGGAAAGCATTTTCGGTTGTGGCTTCACTAATAAGGATACACCTGATTAGTATGCTTGACATGGTAGAACTATTACGTTGTACCAGTCGCGCATATAAAATCGAAGTTGGCGAACCTCCCGGGCAACTTCAGTTAAACCTGGTTTAGACAGGGGGTCTGTTTTGAAAAAATAAATTAGATGCCCATAAACAGGGCGTTATAGTGAATAAAATTTGAAATCCCGACTTTTGTCGGTTAATAGTGAAAATAAATATAAAATGAAGACACAGATACTTTTATATGATAATTGTCACTCAATTCTTTTGATAAAAAAATAAAAAACACCAATTTTACGCTCCACATTGCTGAACCATGAATAAACTTTTAATAATAATCGTTTCTGTTTCCCTTATATCCTGTTCAGGAGCTAAAAAACAAGAGGCAAATAGCTCTTCTTCTGAACCGGAAATTTCAGCAAACAAAGAATCAAAAGAACAGTCAGGCCAATCAGCAAAAATAATAGAAACTGGTGCCGCAATGGAAATGATTTTTTTTGAAGGAGGAAAATTCAAAATGGGTTCAGACAATGGGTTACCCAACGAACAACCTATTCACGAAGTAACCCTAAAACCTTTTTATTTAGATAAAACTCCGGTTACGGTTAGCCAATTCAAAAAATTTGTTGAAGCAACTGATTTTAAAACAGAAGCTGAAAAATTCGGTGACTCCGGGGTATTCAATCTGGAAAATCAAAACTGGGAGCTGCTTCCGGGAGCCAACTGGAAAAAACCTTTTGGGCTTTCAGGGCCAGATGCTGAACACAACCACCCGGTTACCCATGTTAGCTGGAACGATGCATTGGCGTATGCCACCTGGACTGGCAAAAGACTGCCCACTGAAGCCGAATGGGAATATGCAGCCCGCGGCGGAAAAAATAATGGAAATAAATTTAGTTGGGGAAATGAAATCAGCAAGAACGGAAAATATTTTGCCAATACATGGCAAGGCCCTATAAATACAACGAATGCAGAAGATGGCTATCTTTTTACTTCTCCTGTAGGTGCATTTGGTGAAAATGCAGCCGGCCTTACCGACATGGGAGGTAACGTATGGCAGTGGTGTGCCAATAATTATAAACCTTATCCTGGAAATAATGAACCAGTGGAGGAAAATGCACAAATAAAAGTTATACGGGGAGGTTCGTTTTTCTTTGATCAAAACGGGGAAGACAGCTTTTCAGTTAGTGGCCGCGCAATGAATTCGGTGGAAACCTCACTTTTTAATACAGGCTTTCGTTGTGCAAAAGATGGAAATAACTAAATAAAGAAGAATAAGTTAAATCAATTTAAACCTTTTTTAAATGAAAAAAATAAACAGAAGAAATTTTATTGGAACTGCTGCTGTTGGTGCTGCTGCTGTTACAGTAATCCCGCGCCATGTGATGGGGGGAAATGGTTATGTTGCTGCCAACGACAGGGTAAACCTGGGATATATTGGCACAGGAAAACAAAGCTATACCCTGCTAAATAATATTGGAGAATGCAAAGAAACTGTTGCTGTTGCTGTAAGTGATGTTTTTAAAAGAAAACTGGATGCTTTTGTTGAAACAGCAAAAGGCGTGAATAGTAAAAAAGGCATCAATACAAAAATTGATAGCTACCACTATTATCGCGAATTACTTGAAAGAAAAGATATTGATGCAGTTGTTATTGCCACTCCGGATCACTGGCATGCACAGATGGTGGTAGATGCAGCAAAAGCAGGCAAAGATATTTACTGCGAAAAACCAATGGCGCTTACAGTTGCAGAAGGCCGTGCTATGGTAAATGTTGTTCGTAAATACGACCGTGTATTCCAAACCGGTAATATGCAGCGTTCATGGCGCGATTTCCGTCATGCTGTTGAATTGGTAAGGAACGGGTACATTGGCGATATAAAAGAAATTAATGTAAGTGTTGGAGAACCGGTAAAACAATGCGACTTACCAACCGAACCTGTCCCAGAAGGATTAGATTGGAATGAATGGATTGGACCTTCGCTTTACCGAGGCTACAATGCCATTCTGGCTCCGGAAGATGTAAAAGGCCCCTGGGCGTGGTGGCGTGGTTACCGCGATTTTGGTGGTGGCTTAATTACCGACTGGGGGGCACATATGTTTGATATTGCTCAATGGGCTTTAGACATGGATGAATCGGGTCCCAAACAGTTGCTGCCACCGGAAGAGCCAGCGCAAACTCATGGGTTAACAATGATTTATGAAAATGGGGTACGAGTAAACCATAAACTTTGGGGTGGTAAAGGTGATTCAAATGGAGTACAATTTATAGGAACGGAAGGCCGTATTGAGGTGAGCCGTGATTTTTTGCGTACTTTCCCTAATGAAAAACTGGCAAAAGCAGATTTAAAACCAACTGATAAAAGAGTTTATTTTAGTGATAATCATTACCAGGATTGGGTGGATGCAATGAAAAAACGCACCAAACCAATTTCGGATGTGGAAACCGGGCATAGAACAGCATCGGTTTGTAATGTAACAAACATTGCTTATGAGCTTCAACGACCATTGCTGTGGGATGCAAAAAATGAAAAATTTGTAGGCGACGATTATGCCAATTTAATGGTTGGCCGTCCTTACAGGGGAAAATGGGATTACACTAATTTCTAATTACGTCTATAGTTGCAGACAAACTATAGTTACAGACTAAAAAGCGAAGGCCTTCGGAAGTAATTCCGGAGGCTTTTTTTAGAACTTCATTAGTACAATTCATAAGCTTTTATGATTTTCTGTATAGCCCCTTCTTAATAGAAAAAATAACTTCCTTCCCAGAATACCGATTCGCCTTTTTCTAGCGGCAAATATTTTCCGTGAATCAGGTTGAAATATGATTTTCTATAGCTGGCCGAGAAAGCACGCGGAAGTCCTTCGGCAAGGTACTTAAATGTTCCTAGACCTTTATTTTCCATTACCAATTTTAATTGATGTTTACCCGCAGTATCTTTCAGAATAATACTGTTTACGTTTGCATTACTGCTACACCTGCTGTCTGCCTTTACAAAAGCAGTGTTGATTTCTTTTTGTGGAGTTGCATATGAAACCGAATCAAACACCGGAAAATTTACACTCTGCATTCCGTAATAACGCTGAATTGTAATATCCACTAAAGCAGAAATGTTAACATGAACATGAACCTCGCCATTGACGGTTAACGTATAATTTACGGTTTCTTTTAAAATGGGGCGATTAAAAGTGCTGTCGTCAAATCCCTGTATGTAATTAACAACTTCCAAACTTAGGGAGTCGCATAAACTGTTGAAGTCGTTGCCTACATTTTTCCCATCCACTATAATTTTTATACTTTGGGGTTGCGCGGTTGGTTTTCCTGTACCATCACCATTTGAGCCATGCCATCCGCCAGTAAAACGTTGTGGTAACTTTTTATCGGCATTTTCAGAACGGCAGACAAAATAAGGGCCAATCCAATCGGTTCCCGATTGGATTGAGTAACTGGGTTCTTCTGTCATTCTTACTGAAAGCGAATCAAAATAATCAACCTGCCCTATGGCATAAATTTGATTCACTCCACAATGAAAAAAATGAATACTTATTTGACTGTCGTTTTTCGGTGGAAACAGCACCTTTAAAACCCCCTTTTTGGTGCTTACTTTCATTTTTGAAGAACAGGAGGTCTGCCCAAATAAACTTCCCGTAATAATAATCAGCAAGAATAAAAAAATAGTATTTTTCAATAAAAGCATCCGGTTTTGAACAAACTATTTTAAATACTTGTGTTCCACCAATTTTTGATACAACTGAGTAGAACCTTCAGACCCCGCATAAACCGAAGTACCCGGTTTGTTAATCAATCCTGGATACTGATAAATAAATATTTTATCGACAAAAGGTTCAATAGCATCCAGCTGCTCAATAACTCTCTCTGGAGGAGCAGGAAGCAACGCACTTTTGTATGTTTCTCCTTCAAATGTAAACATTTCCACATCGGCCCAAAGTTTGGCCCGGCCTGCTTTTTTATGCGCTTTTGAAAGTTGTTCGTAAAAATGCCCGGTTTCGCTGGCTGTTGATTTCCGAACTCCGACTTCATCCTGATAAGCAATAAAGTCTATATCTAATTTCTCCAACTGATTAATATATTTATCACCGGTAGTTACATGCCGTGTTCCGTACGGAGCAATAAGTGTCTTTGCTTGTGGTGTAAATTTCAAGGCTGCCGCAGTCGATTTATTTACATAATTTATAAAAGTATCGTCGTAATGCCCGCGAATTCCGGTTTCATTCGGATAATACCAACCGTAAAAACTTTTGTGGTGGGCATATTTTGCTGCAATTTCTTCCATGGCCTTTTCGCGAAGTATGTTTACTTCTTTGCTGGTCATTAAATCGTAAGGTTTGTACCAGTTGCCAAGAAAACCGTTGCTGATGAAGAACCGAATTCCATATTTATCTGCGGCTGTTAAAACTGTTTCCAGCGGATCGGGGCATCCCAGTTCGTGCTGTGGCATCAGTTTGGAGGGGTAAAATGTTTTATCGTAAATGGCAACATCTATCAAAACCAAGTAATGAATTCCGGCATCAGCAATTTCTTTTACTTTCTTATCCCAATCATTAGCGGTAAATTTAGCCAACATTTGGTTCCAGGGCATTCCTTCTACCGGACTATGATGTTGAAATTCAAACCAGGAACCTTCAATCCGTTTATGTTTATTTACACCAAACATATTATTTATAGCTAGACTATTTTTACTGACCGCTGCTCCGGCAACAGCAGTTGAAATTGTTAAACAAAAATTTCTTCTATTCATTATTTTACTATTTCAATGTATAAATAAAGAATTTATTGGAAAAATGAAGCAATCACAAAAAGTATATATTCTCGTTTGTTACTGTATGATGAAATTAAATTTGAGAGCGGTAAATTACCGCTCTCAAATTTTTACTGCTTTGAAATAATTATTGCAAAACAGTATTGGTTTCGAGAAGAACTAAATTTTCATCTCCCAACCTTTTTCATATTCGCGTCCCCAATAGTTTTTTACTACTTTTTTGTCGAGAATATGACCGTTTTTTGAATCAATGTCCAAAGAATGTCCTACACGTTGCGCAATATTTCCAAGCTGAACAAGCAAGGTACTTTTGTGACCTGAATCAATATCTGCATTCAGTTTTGTACCATTATTAATTGCATCAAAGAAATTCTGAACGTGAATACCGTCAAGATTTCCCGATGGATTGGATAAGTTACGTGCATTTATTTTTTCGCCCGGTTTAACTTCTTTAACGAGGTTATTCTCCAGGTCATAAATTTTGTATCCATCGCCACCATTCATTACCATGCTACCTTTTTCTCCGTAAAAGATAACACCAACAGAGCTACCTTCAATATTTAGCCCGTTGCAACTGCGTCCTTCCCAAGTCATTGTTTTATTATCGTCAAAATCCAGAGTGATTACCTGCGTATCTGGTGTTTCCCAGTCGTCCTGGTAACGGTAGCGTCCGCCATTCGAACTCACCCGTGTTGGATAATCCACTTCCATTCCCCAGCGAAGAAGGTCAACCATGTGTGTTCCATTATTAAGAGCTTCACCTGTTCCCCAGTGCCATCGCCAATGCCAGTTATAGTGAACAATATTATCTTTGAAAGCTTTTCGTGGAGCTGGTCCTTGCCATAAATCCCAATTTAACCAATCTGGTACAGCAACTTCTTTCCCAATTCCAATGGGGCCACGGTTGTTGGAATACCAGCCTTTCCCGAAATAAACGCGGCCAATAACACCACTTTTCAATTCGTCAATCCCAACAACAACATTAGGATAAGAGCGGCGCTGATTTCCCATCTGAATTACTTTCCCGTAAATACCGGAAGCTTTATTTAGCATTTCTCCCTCAGCAGGACTGTGACTGCAGGGTTTTTCAACATAAACGTGTTTCCCGGCCTGGATAGCCAGTAATGCAGCAGGTGCATGCCAGTGGTCGGGTGCTGCAATAACCATTACATCCACATCCTTGCTTTCCAATGATTCTCTGAAATCACCAAAGCCTTTTGGAGTAGTATCCTGAAATTCTTTGACTGCGGCTTGACAACTGGTTATTGCCCGGCTGTCAACATCGCAAATATGTATAATTTCACAATCTTTTTGTTGTGAAAAAGTTTGAGCAAGGGCTTTTCCTCTGGAATTTACTCCCATGCTAGAAACACGGATTTTTGCGTTGGCGCCAATTATGCGTCTGTAACTTTCTGCGCTAAATCCGGGAAGAATACCTCCGGCAACAACAACTGCCGAACTTGCCAGTGTTTTTTTGATAAAGTCTCTTCTTGTATTTTCCATTGTATATTTTTTTTCACTATTAACCGACAAAAGTCGGGATTTCAAATTTTATTCACTATAACGCCCTGTTTATGGGCATCTAATTTATTTTTTCAAAACAGACCCCCTGTCTAAACCAGGTTTAACTGAAGTTGCCCGGGAGGTTCGCCAACTTCGATTTTATATGCGCGACTGGTACAACGTAATAGTTCTACCATGTCAAGCATACTAATCAGGTGTATCCTTATTAGTGAAGCCACAACCGAAAATGCTTTCCTGGTTTGAGCAATTTTTTGAATAACAGTCATTAACAATTGGGCAATTAACGTGCACCAAACCTGTGTACGTATTGCATTTTCGTTCTCTCCATAGAAATAATGCAACTGGAAGTTTTGCTTCATTTTTTTGAACAATAATTCGATGCCCCATCGCTTTTTATAAAGAAAGGCCACTTCTTCTGCGCTTATCCCGAAGTTGTTGGTCAGGAATTCAAAATACCTGTTCTTTTCATCCTGGTAACATACTTTGCGCAAACGTATTTTTTTGAAAACCTTCATCTGCCGTTTGCCATTTTCATTCTCGGGATGATATGTGAGTTCTATAATCTCATCGCGTAGCACTTTTGCCTTTCCTTTCTTGCGGTAATGCACCCGTTTTGTTTCAATTATCTCATAAACAGCATTCTTTTTCAGGCGGGTAACAAAATAAACTTGCTGGGTAGTCCACAAGGCAAATTGGTGATAATAATTGTAAGCTTTGTCAAACACTATCATACTATGTGATATTAGTTCAAGGCTTTTCAGGAAGTTTTTGTCATGGACTTTTGCGGCTGTGATTTTTACAAACCGGCCAACCGACTGTACGGCGTCAATAAGCATATGGACTTTTAAACCGCCCTTCTTTTTCCCATCTCCCCTGGGATTACGGCCAACACCTTTTAAGATGTCGCTAAATAAGCGGATTGTTGTTGAGTCAATTAAAAGTACCTCTTTGAATGTTAGCCCATAAGTCCGGCTGTCCGACAAAAATGATTGATACTTATCGACCAATGCAAAATACAAGTCCTCGAAAAAACGGTTGTCCCGGTTTCTTAAGCCATCGCTGGCGGTACTCTTGGCTGGTGCTTTTTCCAAACCAAGATGGTTTAATTTCCCGCCTAAAGCCCTTAGCCCTTCACATATTTCGGTCATCGAATCGCATCGGCTTAAAATCCCAAACAACATGGTGATTAAGTGCGTCCTGCTCTTAAATGCTTTATAATACCTGTCGCTGTCGTACGACCTTACTATGGATGATATGTTGACTTTTTCTATCAAATTGATGACCTGTTTGAAAATCGGCTGTCCGACAAATTTTATTTCACTAATTTTACCCATGTTGTAAAGAGTTTTCGTAAAAATCAATTTACAACTTTGAAGGGAAACCGAAAGGGAGTACCTTCTTTTTATTTAATTTAGTCGGACACTACTGATTTTTTATAAAAAGACAGGCACTAAAATCTGCCAATGTCTGTCTTAATTTTCAATAATTACTTCTTTGGGAGTGTATCCAGAAATTCTTTTTTCTTCCTGTCTGTTATATGCTTGGCCAGCCTGTCTATTAGCTCTTTATCCATATGATTGGTAGATTTATAAAAATCCAGAAATCCTTTTCCCCCTTCATAATAGGCTATTGAAGCCCTTGAAAAAACGTCGTTTTTCTCAAAATGATCAATGTAAGCAACCAGGCGTTTTCTAAACCCCTGATCGTATCTCATGAGGGCACGGCTATCAAATTCCATTTCCATACCCATATTTTTTCTTTGAGCAAATGAACAAGCCTGGTCGATACGTTCATCACTAATTTTTTGATTAAAAAAGTGGTTGGGCTGTATCCAGGCAAAGTCAAATTTATATTCTTTCCACTTGTCATACCCCGGTGCCCACCAATACGGAATCCATACAAATTTCAGTTTTTTGGAACGAATGTAGTCACCAATAGGAATGAGAATGTCGGCGCAGCCTTTCATATCTTCATCCACCCAGTAAAAACCTTCTAACTTAAGATTTTTATATTTTGCTTTTTTGTAGCGTTCCAGGAATTGATCAACATACCATTTGGCAGCTTCAATACGGTCTTCTACAGATGAAAAATCAAGTTCCCGGCCGTTTAGTTCCCCCCAGTTTTTTTGGTTTAATATAGGAGAAGGGAGGCCGGCTACTAATTTATGTTGAAAGCAAGGTTTTCCCAATTCTTTCTTTTGTTCTCCTATACATTGGTTCAATGCAGAGAATGCTCTGTTTTTTTGAAAATTACGGTCAAGCAACCATTTCCAATCTTGTTTTTGAGCATTTAATGAGTCATACCCGGGAGCAAAGTTTTTCCCTTTGCCATCTTTAAATTCAAGAAAAAGGAAACCATCAAAAAGCCAGTTTTTATTCCCCTGCTGATCTTCGTGAACGATATAAGGGAGAAAATCATCTTTTGTCCATTCCAGTGGGCGGTGAACACCGCCATGGTATATTAGGACAAGATCAGCAATGGTTGTTTTGCCGTACTCTCTTTGTGCAAATAGCGTATGTAAACTACTGCATATCAATATAAATGTTAGTAGAACATGATATCTAAATTTCATTTTCTGAAGAAAGTTTAAAACAAAAGTTCCGGTTTTTAGTGAATATTTTCATCAAAAACCGGAACAAATAAATTAAGTTATTTTTTTAGAAAAAATTATCGTAATCGATACAATCGAATTCGTAAGCAGCAACTCCTCCTCTTGTTCCCATAACATACATAATCATAGAATAACCATCGTCAGAAACTTTTAAAGCAACTTCTCCCGAAAGATTTACTGTTGTATAATAAAGATCTACAGGCTCTGATTTATAAACTAAAGAGCTACTATAATCACTAATTGCAGTAGGTGTTGTTACATTAAACAGCATAGCATTCATTTTGCTACCTTTATTATCAAGATTAAACACTGACAAATACTTTGCATTGTTAAATTCTTTATAATCTATTGCATGATTACGCTCGAATCCAGCTCCATTTACATCCATTTCTGCCAAAACTTCCTGAGTATTTGGATTGATGTAAACCAAATTACCTACTCCATCGGTAGTGCCCTTCATAGATGATAAGAATATGTTACTCTCTGAATCAGGGCCAATAGCCATTGCATCGCCATAGAGAGTCCAGGCATTTTCAATACCTGTTCCAATAATTTCAGGTTCTTCGCTTTGCAGTTCACCTCCAACAACTTCCCATCTGGCAATCATGTTTGAGTTTGCAAGTCCGATATAAACCATAGCATCTCCATCAATATCTCCGGTGATAGACATTTTCCTACCAATCTGATAAGTTAGATCGCTTGTCCATGAAAGGAATTTAGTTGGATTTGGATCGTTAATACTATCCCAACGGGCAATGTAATGCGTTTGCCCAGCTCCGGTTGTTAAGTTTGTTATAAGGATATGTCCGGCTTCATCATTTGCAGCAAAAAACTTACACAAGCTTGCATTTGACTGAGAACTCATTAGCCCGCTTTCATCGGTCATATTACCAACATATTCCCCGGTAAAGCGATTAAAATATTTATTATCTCCATCACGGTAATTAACAACAAAATAATTATCATCAACAGCCATTGAAGTTACATTTTCGGTAGTACTAACTGTCATGTCATAGTAAAAGGATTTATTCCACAATAATTTTCCACTGCCACTTCTAATACCACTGGCAACTTTATTGGGCTCAACTGTTTGTACAGTGTATTCAACTTCGGTTCCGTCGTGTGCAGTAATCGTATAAGTTACTGGTTTACTAAAATCCTGAACTAAAGAAGTGTCTGGTGAAATAGTTGCATGCGGACTGAATGTAAGCATTGGTTTTTGAGCTGTTACATCTGCCTTGCCTGCGTAAATACCCACCAATTTATCTTCCTCTGAAATATAACCATCAATATCTACATCAGGTAAACGAAAGCTAAGTATTGCAGCTTCTGAACTCTTAACAATAACTCCGCTAATCGCATGAGTTGTTGAAGTTCCGTCACCTTTATTGATAACAATTGTTGTCTCCTTACTCAGGTCAATCTCATCAACCGCAGTACCGTCAGAAAAGGTTACAGTGGCTGGTGAATTTGCGCGCAGTTTAATAGTTGTAATATCACTTACATTATCAGATTCTTCCGGGTAATAGTACGGAATTTCAAAAGATAATGCCTCAGGGTAAGGAGTGGTTTCCAATGGAGAGAAGTGACCACTACCGTCGCTTAATGTTGCATAAATTGGAGATGTTGCCTTTACAGGTGGAGTGTCATCGTCTTTTTTGCACGCGTTGAAAAGAATGGAAATTATTATTCCCAAAAAGAATAGATTTTTTTTCATCATAATAAATTTTAAGTTGTTAAAAATTATTGCCAAAATTTAAGCTGGACGGTAGCATTCTTTCTCTTACCCGAATATGTATAAGTATAGTAGAGCATGAATATTCCTTGATTAGAGTCATAAGTAGGGTTATATTCTCCTGTATAAGTACTCTGGCTACCTGTTGTATTTGCGATTCCATAAGAACCTGAATTGGTTCCGCCTTTTATTGTGACTATTCCATCATTAATTGTTAAGCGCAAATACATTCCCATTTCAGGTCCATTAACCTCAATGGTATTAGCATTTATAGTTGTCGCCATTAGTTCTTCATCTACCAGTGTAGAATCACCGCCAGAACTTACAACAGTACCATATGCATAGTAAGCTGTCTCGTATACATTTCTAAAATCAGAAAATTCAAGGAAAACAACTTTTTGATCTTCTTTTATATCAACATCGGAACTTACACTTTCAATACTGATTGGCAATACATATTTCATCCCTGAAAAATCTTCACCAATATTCTTCATTTTGATTGGGAAATAACCAATCTCTTTATTTTCAGGTATTGTTATGTTATTTTCAGGTAAGCTGAAAAAATTCTCTGGCAAAAGTTGGAATCCAGGATTGGCAGCAAGAAAATTTGTAAGAGTATCCTTATCTACCCCCAATGTAACATTAATATCTCCTTCCGGCTGGTTCACTCCTGCCCGGTAAACACCAAGCTCAATTATTGACTCTCCCAGAAGAACTGATTTTTCAACTTCTCCATATTGGGTTAAATATACAGTACTATCAACTGTTATATTATCCAATCCTTTTTCACATGACGAAAACAGGACAGATATAGCTATTATAATATATGGGATATTTAATTTCTTCATTGTTATTAAATTATGTAATTCAAAAACTTATTTTTTTACCATCCCGGATTTTGAACAATATTGGGGGCTTCGTCAATTTCTGATTGCGGAATAGGGAAAAGATACATTTTGTTTTCAAAAACTCTTGTTTCAAATGCTGTTTTATCATAGAAACCTGTATATGTAAAGCTGTTTCCACTTGGTATTCCACTATTTATATTCAACCCCCACATACGGCCTCCATCTCCATACTTTCTGTTTACATCATTGTCATCTCCTGTATCCGGAGTTCCTGCAAGTAACCTTCTGCGCGTGGTGTAATAGCGATCTCCTTCAAAACAAAGTTCAATTTGTCTTTCTTTCAGGATGTATTCCCTTTGCTGATTTTTATCTCCTTTTATTGCCGGATAAACATTGAAGATGCCGGGGATACCAGCTCTGTCGCGAATCATGTCCCAGTATTTTTGGATGTCTGAATTTCCTGGGGCATATTCATTTAAACTTTCGATATAATCAAGTAGAATTTCCGCATAACGGATTTTAATTTCACTACGGACACCAGCATAGGTGCGGGTTCTCATATCAGACATAGGGTCAACATTTTTCAATGCAAGATACCCTGTACGAGGATAAAATGTTGTAGAACCTGCCCCCCTTGACATACCGCCAAAATACAATTCAACTCTTCCATACCCATTTTGTTGATCAACTGTAGAGTAATAATTTCTGGTAGTAAGATCAGTTGCTAACTGAGGGATAACCCTTTTATTATAAAGAATAGCTGCATAAAAACGTGGCTCCCTGTTTGCAAACATATTCCAGTCTCCTGGCCAATGTCCCCAGGCATCACCTGTACGTATTTCTGAAAGCATTGTTGCTCGATCTTCTGTTACATCAAGGTTATCCGGATTCCAATTGTCCCCTCCTTCTGTGGCAAAACCTGTTTCAATATATCCAGATGTAGGATCATCAATTGAACGACCATTCTCCATATAAAAAGCATCCACTATTCGCTGTGTAGGACCAACACCTCCAAGATTGTTTGGGCTTGGAGAACAGTGTACCTGCCATCCATTCTGATTAAAACCAGCTCTCCCGAATATGATCTCTTTATTCCAATTAACCAGCATAACATCGCGAACCGATTTGTAAGGATTAACTTCACCATCACCGTCTTCTTCATTCCTGTAAAGTTTTACGCCAGAAACATCAGCTATATCAATAACCGCTGCACATGCATCTGCTGCTTTTTTCCATTTATTTTCATCGTAAGTAGTACTGGCAAGAGCACTTCCATCGGCATTTCGGAATGATGAATATGCCGAATTTCCGTTCCACTGGGGGCTCGCAGCCAACACCAGTGCTTTTGCTTTTACTGCACGACAAGCAATTTTTGTTGGTTTACCTAACCAAGAGGTATTGTTGCTCCAGGAATATGGCAAATCAGCCTCTGCTTCATCCATTAATTTGCAGATATAATCAACACAATCATCAAACGGAGCACGAGCATATGTGCTCCAGTCGGCATCCAATTCAACCACATCTTTTACTAAAACTGCGGGGCCATACTGACTAATAATTAACCAATAATAATATGCGCGAAGAAATTTAGATTCTGCTGTGTACTGAACAATTTGTTCTTCACTTAATTCAGGATTTCTTCCAACATTTTTTTCAAATGTAAAAGAAGCGCGTATTGCTTTGTAAAAATTATCCCATCTTACATAAAAATTTGTAGATGGATTCCAGTTTCCAAGATTAATATTATAAGTAGGATATACATTCCATGAAAGATCGATTTCATCAGCCAAACCTAGCCAGGGATCTCCTTGAAAAGCATTTGCCTGAGGAATTTGAGAATATATATTGTACAGGTATGCTTCTGTCTCATCTTCATTAAACCAAATCATATCATCGGTCTTGAAATCGTCAGGCTCATTATCTAAAAACTTACATCCGCTAAACATCGTTAGCATGAAGACAAGCAAGACAGAATATAATATTTTATTTTTCATCTTATTTCTTTATTTAAAATGTTACTCTGATTCCAAGATTCATTTTTCGCTGTAATGGATAATGGTTTCCGTTTTCAGAACCTGTTTCCGGATCCCACAACTTCCATTTCGAGAACAGCGCTGCGTTATTGACATGAGCATAAACCCGGAGGCTTCCAAAACCGATTCGTTCTGTAAAATTCTTCCCAAAAGTCTTTCCTACTTCTACATCGGCGAGGCGTAATAAACTCCCGTTGTAAAGTCTTTTTGTTGACATTTGCCAGTTATTGGAAGACGTACCATTGTATATACGTGGATAAAGTGCATCCTGACGAGGATTATCTACCGTCCACCTATCAAGTGCTTCTTTAAATAGGTTTCCTTTACCAACTCCCTGAGAAAAAGGAACATAAGAATTTCCAAGGGCATAAGAAACTCTTGCCTGACCTCTGAAAAATAATTTTAGATCAAAATTTTTATAATCTACTTGTATTCCAAAACCGTATATAAGTTCAGGAATTTTTGAATAACCAATGGGAACCTGATCGTCTACAGTGATTCGTCCGTCGCCATTAATATCCTTGTATTTCACATCACCCGGACGATAGTCGCCAAATGTTTGCACCGGACTGTTGGCAATATCTTCTTCACTTTCAAAGTAGCCAAGAGCTATCAATCCAAACTTTTGTTGGTATTTCTGTCCTGTTTTTTGCCTGTAAGGATACTGCAATTCTGCTTCATCCATCTCTTTGATTTTATCACGTGTATATGTAAAGTTGCCATAAAGAGAAATCCCACCGTTATGATAATGCTTGTTAATTTGCAAGGTTCCATCAACACCTCTATTTACCATCTCACCAATATTCGCATAGGGTGCAGAGTTTATTCCAACGAAAGCAGGAATGGTTGAACGTTGAACTAAAATATCGTACCGTTTTTCATGGAAAAAGTCAGCTTCCAATGATACCATATCATCCTTAAACATTTTGAGTTCAAAACCAATATCTTTCTTCAATCCTTTTTCCCAGGTAAGGTCATTAACTCCAATTGTATTCTCTCCTGTTCCCGGATGATAAGTTCCATTGGGGCCAAAATAATATCCACCTAAACCCGCTCCATATTGAGAAAAATATCCAAAGCGTGCCTTATCTGGTAAATCTTCAGCCCCCACTAAACCAATGGAACCTCTGATTTTTAACATGCTAATTTTATCTTGTAATGAAGACCAAAAAGGCTCACCAGAAACTAACCAACCACCGGCAAACGCAGGGAAGAAACCGAAACGATGCCCCTTAGGGAAATTTTCCGAACCATTATAACCTGCGTTAAATTCTCCGAAATAGCGATCTTTATACGAATAGGTTACACGGTAAGCAACCCCCTGAGTCCGGTAAGGAATGGATAAAACAGCTGTTTCTGCATCACCAACAATATAATCACGTTGATAATACATTAACATAGAACCAACACGGTGCTTTTCATCAAAAGTTCGATCATAATTAAACTGCAACTTCAATTCTTCAGCCCGGTTGCTTTCAAGCGTTTTTGTATACCCCAAAAATTCATCCCCTTCATCAATTCTACTAACAATAAGTTCACCTTCTGAATCTCTTCCATTTATTGCGTATGTATCTGATCTTTTACTACGCTTATGTTTTGTTAAATTTTTGGCATCAAAAGAAAATGAACCTTTTACAGAAAGCCCTTTTACCAAACTACTCAAATCCTGATTAACAGAAAGCTGACTCATCACCTGGCTGTTAAAGGAAGTATAATACCCTGTTCCCATTAATTGTTCTGCGGGATTTCTTTCTCCAATTTGGGAAGGAGCCCCCCAGGCCATAATAGGCTCTCCATTTCCATCCTTTCCGATTGGAACTTTTACCGGAGTTGAAATTGGCGTAGCCCAGTAAGCATTATAAAAGACAGCTTCGGCAGGAGACAATTCCTTTCCATTTGCTAATAAAATAGAATTACTTGCCGGAGTGTTCAAATCAGTCATGTATCCTGCTATTTCAAGATTTACTATGGTTGACTTTGTTAAAGTAAGATCCACATTCGATCTGAAATTATACCGCTTTAAATTGATATTGGAATCCCAGTCGGTAGAAGGATCATCTTTTAAATTTCCCATCTCGTTTAAATACCCGATGGAGACAAAATAACGTGCTGCTTCTCCTCCCCCTGATATATTTAAAGTAGCCTGAGAATTAGACGAATACTTCTTAAATGTTTCATTGAACCAATTTACATTTGGATATAGATATGGATCAGTACCATTCCTTGTTTTTTCGATATCAGAAACAGAGAATACTTCGCTACCAAACGCCTCATTATACAATTCCAGGTATTCCGGACCATCAAGGAATTCAGGCATATTGGGCAAGTCAGACAATCCGGATTCTATCTTTAACTCAATAGATGGTTGGTCGGAAGCTTTTCCTCTTCTTGTTGTTACAACAACAACACCATTGGCTGCACGAGTTCCATAGACAGCCGTTGCCGATGCATCCTTTAAAATTGATACAGATTCTATTTCCTCTACGGATATATCATTTATGCTACGCTCAACCCCGTCAATTAAAATAAGGGGGTCTTGGTTAGAACCGAATGTAGAAATCCCCCTAATCCAGAAACTAGCATCATTATTTCCAGGCTCACCACTTCTTTGAACAATTACAGCACCAGACATACGACCAGATAAAGCATTGGTTAATGAACTGGCCGGAACTTTTAAATCGGTAACGTCTATTGATGAAATGGAACCAATAACACTGGCTTTTCTTTGTACTCCCATTCCCACAACAACCGCTTCTTCCAATGTTGTTATATCTTCTTCCAGAACTATATCAATCGATTTTTTATCTCCAACAACCTTTTCCTGCGGCTTATAACCGATAAAAGAGAAAATTAGCACCTGTCCCTTTTTCGCAGATATGTTATAATAACCATCAGCATCTGTTATCGTTCCCTGGGTAGTTCCTTTTATTACAATAGAAGCTCCGGGAAGAGAAAGCCCGTCGGAATCAAGCACCTTTCCACGAATCATATCTTTATCTGGTGTTTGATAAGCTATTACTTTCCCCGGGGTATCCTCAGCTGCTTTTAGAACAATTTGCTTATCAATAATTTGATAGGAAACATTTGTTCCGTTAAATAGTTGATCAAGAACGTCCGATAACTGTTTATTTTTAACATCAACAGTAACTAATCTCTGAACATCAATCATTTCATTATTATACATGAAATAATACCCAGTTGACTCTTCAATTTCCTTTAATACCTTTTCCAGGGAGCTGCTATTGAGTTTCAATGATAAATTCTCCGACTGGGAATAACTCCCTTTTGCCAAAAGGTTTAAGGATGTACATAATAGAATTAAGATAGTCATTCGCATAATTCTCAACAATTTTAGAAAAGAGCCTAGCCGTCGCCCCTTCCAGGTGCAAAACCGAATTTTTTTCATAGATTTGTTTTGTTAAATGTTCATAAAAAATTTACCACATTACCAAAGGACATTTAATCTTCCCAGGGAGGTGTTGCAGCACTTCCCTGTTTTTTTCTTTCCAGATTTAACTTTTTACTTTAATTACTACTTAAAACTATTTCTAAATCAGGAGTTTTTGCATTAGGGGTGCTACTGGCTCCTTTTTTATTTATCGTATATTTTATGGGGTAGGATATTTGCAAAAGATTTAATACCTGCTCAATACTCTCAGTTGTAAAAGTCATTGTGAAATGGGCCTGTTTTAAACTTTCACTATTGACTATTACCGATACGTTATACCATAACTCAAGTTTTTTTACAACTTCTTCAATCGGGGCATTCATAAAGACGAGTTTTCCATCTTTCCAGGCAATATATTTTTCCAGATTATCTTCTTTATTTACTTCAATTTTATCCTGGTCTGCATAATAGGTAGCCCGCTCTGAAGGGTTAATCTCTACAAGCGAAAAAATCTTTCCATCTTTTTCCTTTTCAAGCCTGATTTTACCTTTTACCAAAGTTGCATTAACTACTTTTTCTTCCGGAAATGCCTTTAAATCAAACTCTGTACCTAATACTTTTACATTTACTACATTGGTTTTTACTATAAAAGGCTTTTGTGCATTATGTGTTACTTTAAAAAAGGCTTCACCATCTAACTGTAAAGAGCGCTCGTTTTTTGAGAACCTTTCGGGATAAGTTAGTTTTGACTTTGAGTTAAGGTTTACTTCTGTTCCGTCAGGTAAAGTTAGATTCATTTTCTCTCCCACCTGCGTTTCAACCACAACAAATTTATGTTCATCTGCGGCAAAGCGATTGTTTATTAAAATATAGGATACCAATCCTATAACCAAACTGGCTGCTATGGCAATAAATTTTGTTCTTGAATATATTGCTCTAGTCTTTGGAGTATATTTATCAGCTAAAAGACTTTCTTTTATCTTTTCCCATTTATTATCAATTGATGAATTATACGTTGCCTGAATTGTTGGAATTTCAAGCTTCTGCTGCTCTTCCAAAAAAAACTTCATATTTTCAGAAGATTCTTCAACCCAGTTAAGCAACTGTTTTTCCTCGGTAATGGAAAGATTTCCTAAAAGAAATCGTTGAATCTGTTTCTTGATTATATTGTTATTTTTCATTGATACATTCTTGACTCTATATTATATACAATCAAAATGTAATTTTATAAACCCTGCAATCAAAAAAAGTGATAAAAAAATGAAATTAGTTCATTTATCTTCTCCCTAAACAAACTAATTGAATAGAAATAATAAAAGAAATAAATCAGGCTTTATATGTTTTCGGACAATCTCCATACCTTTTGATAAATGCTTGTTTACCATTGTCATGGAAATATTCATAATATCAGCAATTTCTTTTTGTTTTCTCCCTTCTATCCAACGTAAATGAAAAGCAGTACGGCAACGTTCAGGCATTAAATCCATTGCTTTTGCTAATTCTTCCTGCATTTGCTCTTCCATATTTTTAAAATCTTTTTGTTTGGTAAAGCTAATATGGTAAAGCTTTTCACTTTCCAGATAAGTTTGCTGTTTTATGAACTTCTCTTCGATAATTGCTTTTTTTAATGAATTCAGACATTTATTTTTCACAAGAGTGAATAAAAAGGCCTCCGTATTCTTTTCTATATCAATACTTTCTCTTTGTGTCCAGATCTGAATAAATACATCTTGCACCAAATCATTTGCATCTTCTTCATTCTGAAGAAAATGAAAGGCATATTTTTTTAAGCGGGCATAATAAAATCGAAAAAACTTTTCGAAAGATTCAATATTACCATTTTCAACAAATGCGGTTATTTCTCTCCTTTCTGCCATTACCAATTGACCCGATTTTTAAGAATTTATAAAAATAGAATTAATAATCTGATAAAAAAACGGGATAAAGTTGCATACAAAAGAATAATAATAATTAATTGATTTAGGATAATTATACCAAACAACATAGAACAAAAAAATTGTAAGAGTTTATTTTGCAAGGAAAAATTTGTTTATTTACAATCCAATTTACCAAAACTAGTTCTTTATCATAAGAGATGACATTATTAGGGGATGCATCTTTTATATCCAATATTTTTAAGAGCATTTGTTTTCTATCCAGATAATTTAACCACTGAAGTTATTACGGTAAAAGTTTTAATATTGTTAAATAATAACATGAAAAATAGAATAATATCAGAAAAAATGGATACACCTAATCACCAAAAACAGAATTTGTTGTGGTTATCGTGTTTTGTTGCGTCTTTGGGAGGCGTACTTTTTGGCTTTGACACGGCCGTAATTTCAGGAACATTTGGGATGGTGGAAACTCAGTTTGGGCTTTCCAAACTATTAGTTGGCTGGTTTGGTAGTTCAGCGCTTGTTGGTGCAATCGTTGGAGCTATTTTTGCCGGCGGGTTGGCCGATAAATATGGAAGAAAACCAATTTTACTACTCTCCGCATTTTTATTTTTTCTTTCTGCTTTATTTTCTTCCATTCCGCCAAATTTTATTTGGTTAATTATAGCCCGTTTGCTTGGCGGACTAGGAGTTGGAATGGCATCCGTACTTTCGCCAATGTATATTTCTGAATTTGCCCCGGCAAAAATCCGCGGGCGTTTAGTGGCTTTATATCAGTTATCGATTGTAGTAGGAATTTTGCTGGCATACTTTTCCAACTGGTCGTTATTGCAGTTGGCAGCCTCCGACTCAGGTATATTTTCCGGTGGAATATTGCACAAAGTATTTAAAACTGAAATTTGGCGGGGAATGTTTGCTGCTGAAATGATTCCGAGTGGTTTGTTTTTTATCCTGCTGTTCTTTGTGCCTGAAAGTCCACGCTGGTTAATTGATAAAGGATTTAAAGAAAAAGGAATTCAGTTAATGAAACAAATTAATGGTTCTTTTAATGAAAAAGAATTTCATGAAACACATAAAACGGAAAAAGAGAAAGGGAGTTTTAAAGAACTTTTTTCACCTAAACTTCGAAAAGCCTTTTTTGTAGGAGTCGGACTTTCGGTATTTGGTCAGTTTACAGGAGTGAATATCCTTATTTATTACGGCCCAACAATTCTTGAAGGCGCTGGTTTTGCTTTGGATAGTGCTGTTCAGTTTCAGGTTCTAATAGGAATTATCAATCTTATATTTACTGTTATTGCTTTATTTAAAGTGGATTCCTGGGGCCGCCGTCCATTATTAATTAGTGGAATGTCGGCTGTTTTTATCACACTTTGTGCAATCGGGTTATTGTTTGTATCTGGTCACTTTTCAGGAATTTGGACAGTTGTTCTATTGTGTATATATATTGCCAGTTTGGCTCTGTCAATCAATGCCGTTATTTGGGTTCTAATTGGTGAAATTTACCCAACACGAATCCGTGGACGGGCAATGTCGGTAGCTACTTTTGCTAACTGGGGAACCAATTTTGCTGCTGCGTTTCTTTTTCCATGGTATGTTGCATCGGTTGGAATGGGAGCCGGGTTCTTTACTTTCGCCGCTTTCTGTTTGGTAGGAACTATCTTTTTCTACCGGAACATACCGGAAACCAAAGGAAAGAGCCTGGAAGAAATAGAAGAGTATTGGGAAGAAAATGCAAAGGCATAAAATAAACAAAAAGGGGCAATGAACTACAAGCCAGCATTTTGTTTAAGTTTTGGCGTTTTTATTTCTCTTGTTTCTACAATAAAATTAATGTCAAAACAGTCAGGGCAGAAGTAAACTATTAAAAAGAAAAGCTTTGAAAGTGCCCACAAATTGTGGCTACTTTCAAAGCTTCGTTCTTTATATGATAATTACAAAAAGATTAGAGATACTTTTTCAAAAGTTTTCTACTTTCTTTCTCTCCCTTTTCCATTACTTCTTCCATCAAAACCGGAACACCACCTTTTCTCTTACTCAAATCTGCAGCTTCCATAAATGCCATTATTTCCAGCGTTTCTTCTTTTTCTACCGGAACTTCTCCTGTTTCGAAATAATGAATAACATCTTTTAAAAGAGGCGAGTAACCATTGTATGTTCCTAAATACTGAATACTTTTGTCGCCGTAAACTGTGCCACCGTAACCTCTGGCGCCTTCTCTTATTCCGCGAAAAGAACCAATTCTTCCATCAGCCCAGGTACCAACGGCAAAGTCGGTTCCTTTTGTTGAAATCCGAACTACAGTTTTACAACCTTTTCCCATAACTGTGAAAAGCGTCTCCACACCGTGAATTCCATACCAAAAGAAATCGGGGTGGGTTTCTTCCAACGGGCAAGGACTAAAAGCTTCGGCTCCGGTAATTTTGCCCACAGAACCATTTTTAACTTCGTCCATACCTTTGATGTGGCGCAACGATGATGCAGAGAAAATTGGGATATTGTTTTGTTTCGCTATTTCAAAGATTGCAATTGCCTCAGCCAAAGATGCTCCAATGGGTTTGTCAACAAAAACACGTTTGCCGGCTTTTAAAATCGGAATAACCTGTTCTAAGTGGCGACGGCCATCATTGGTTTCCAGTAAAACGACGTCAACTTTGGGAATCAATGCTTCAATGGATCCAACGATTTCTACGCCGTATTTTTCTACTTCCTTCGTATAACCTTCAATACGTTCTACTGAAGATTGAATATCTAAACTTCCTTTAGGATAGGCTGCAACTACACGGTAACCACCGAACTCGTCTCCCGTTGCACTGTTAAGTTCTTCTGTGAAAGCAGTACTGTGAGACGTGTCAAGTCCTATGATTCCAACTCGTTTTTTATCTGATGCTGTTTTTGCTATGCCCGACAAGCCCAGTGTTAATCCTGCACCGACAAGCGATGCTGTTTTTACAAAATTTCTTCTGTGAACCATGTTTCGTTTGTTTCAATCGTTTTTAATTCATTCTATTTTTCAACTTCGGTCGCATATTTTATTCCCTCCTGTTTCCAGCGTTTTTCCATTTCGATTAGCGATTTCTGAAACGTTTCCCAGTTTTTTTGAGATTTGGCTGTCCATCCCACTTCGGCATAAGCCGCCAAACGTGGAAAAACCTGATTGTCCAGTTTTTCTCTTGTTGAAACCCATTCAGTCCAGAGCTGGCAGCCTGCACCAAGAATTTTGTCCTCATATTTTGGATCTAATCCGTTTGGAATAGGCTCAAAATTATAAGCTCTGGAAAGTGGGATTGCTTCATAATTATAATCCAGATAAGTATCCCAGTAAATTGAATTTACTACGTCGTATCCACTGCTTACAGCGTTTTTTATTAAATCGATGTCGCCTTTCCAAAAATGAATAATGGCCGATTTTGCTAATTCCTGCTTTACGCCAAAGTCAGCATCTTGTTGCCACTCGTGCACGTTGTAACCAAGAATTTCATTCCACCCCATCATTCGGTGATTGGTTCCATCGATAAAATTTGAGATTTTGTTGGTGAAATAAATCTGAACATCAGCAGGCGATTCCAGGTCTTTCTCCTTCATGAAATTCTGCATCATTTCTGAATTTTTCCAGGCTTCAAACCGAACTTCATCACCACCAATGTGAACAACTTCCCCTGGGAAAAGCGCAAATACTTCTTTTAATACGTCTTCCAGAAATTTGTATACTCGCGGGTCAGCTACATTGAATGAGTCTTCCAATTTGCCAACCACAACCGGCACTTCTGTTCGTTTCCCAAGAACTCCTAACCATGAATAAGCTGTAATTGCTGCAGATGCGTGTCCCGGCATTTCTATCTCAGGCACAATTTCAATATGCCTTTCTGTGGCGTAACGAATAATTTCTTTTATCTGTTTTTGAGTGTAAAACCCACTGTGAGGAATTCCTTCCAAATCTTCCGGATGATTTCTTGTTTTTTGACTATCTTTTCTGAATCCTCCTATCGCTGTAAGTTTTGGATATTTTTTTATTTCAATTCTCCAGCCCTGATCATCGGTAAGGTGCCAGTGAAAAGTATTCATTTTTAGCAAGGCCATTTCGTCGAGCAAATCTTTTACGGTTTGCATTCCCTGAAAATGACGGGCTTCGTCAAGCATAAATGCACGCCAGCTAAATCGCGGCTCATCAGTTATTTTTATGCACGGAATTTTTATAATTTCATCTTTTGATGTGAATTCAAAACCACTGGGGAGTATTTGTCTTAACGACTGAATTCCATAAAAAATGCCGGTGTTTGTTTGTGCTCGTATTGTTACTCCTCGTTCCGTCACTTCCAGCAAATAACCTTCTTTCCCAAGTTGGCTGCTCAGGTTTTTGTCGATTTTAAGTAAAATCCCTTCTCCTTTTTTCTTAATGATGGGTGTTTTGCCCAATCCTTTCTCTAATATACCAGCCAAAAAACCAGCCTCGGCACTGGTTGCCTTGCCTGATATTATTTTTGTATCGCTATTCAATACGAAATTCCCCTGCTGCATTTCCATTTTTGTTGGCCGCGGAATAATATTTACCTGAGCTTTCAAATTAAATGCAATACATAAGATAACTATAAGTACAATAATACTTTTATTTTCTTTCATCTGAATCTCCTTTCTTGTTTTACACAACAAAATCTAATGTATCCGGAAGATGGTGAAGAATTACAGACCTAGCATGATTGCCCAGCAAGACATATGATTATAACACTTTGACCAAATGAGACAATTTTTCATGATACGCATTTCCTTTTTCCCTAAATATTTCCGGATTATACGCTGCGAAAAATATTGTATTTCATTATTAAATATAAAAAACAGTCAAATGCTATAACCATTCTTTTTTAGTTGTCAGCAACAAATCTGTATGCTTACAAGTATGTAAAAAATCCTTTTTGGTAATAGGGAGGCAAATATATAATTATAGTTGCTATCTAAATAAATATTTTCAAAAAAAGGAATATGTGTTATCGAAATAAACAAAATATTAGAAGGAAAATATTTTTGCAATTAGTAAAAATGTTATAAAATTGTAGCCAAGTTATAAGGTATTACAAATATTCATTACCAAAGGCAAAAAATACCATAACCCAATAACTAATTTAATTCCCGTTTTTTCTTCACAAAAGGAGGATTTTAATTCTCTATACAGATTTACTTTACCTGGTAAACAATTTTGTATAACATTGAATTTATAAAAATGAAACATAACAAATTTATTTTCTTCGTAGTATTTATATTAGTAAATATTTCGTTGCTTACTGTAACAACTTCGTGTAATAAAAAAGACGATGTAATTGACAACAATGGAGGAAACGGAGGAGAAGAAGAGCCACCTATTGATACACCGGAAGATTCGGTTATCGTTGACCAGGGCTGGACTTTAACAACCACATTTGGAAGTTTGCCTTCTTATATTCGCGTTTATAAATCACCCAATACCTTACTATCTAAAAAAACTGTTGCATATATTGCAGTTGCCGATATCGATTCTGTAGATTTTCAAACACTGGGAAATCCTACAGGATATAATAAACCCAGTGATTTTTATGCAGCTACGCATTCCACAGTTATTTTAAATGGAGGATATTTTTCTTCTAATGCAAGCGTTAGTTTGCTTTGCAGGGATGGGAAGGTGCTTTGCCCAAACAGTTTATCACTTGCACGTGGAGGCAATACCTACTACCCTACCAAAGCAGCTTTTGCACAAATGAAAGACGGAAATTTTGAAGCGGCCTGGGTATATTCTATCGGGGCACTAACCTATTCTTATCCAACCCCGGCGCCAAATAAAGCTGGTGAAGAACCTGCCCCAAAACCAACAGATTTGTACCCTGGGGGAGCAGTTGTATGGGAGCCTCTAAATGGTGTAGGTGCAGGTCCTGTCTTAATTAATAACGGTGAAATTGCAAATACATACGAAGAAGAATTTTTTGATAAAACCAGCGGAGTTGGGCCAACAAGTAATAATCCGCGCTCTGCTATTGGGGCTACCGATGATAAGAAGATAATTTTCTTTGTTTGCGAAGGAAGAGGGATGACTGAGGGAGTGTATGGCTTTACCCTGGAAGAAGAGGCTCAGATATTACTCTCTCTGGGATGTATTGAAGCCATAAACCTTGATGGCGGCGGCTCCAGTTGTATGCTTATCAATGGTATTGAAGCCATTCAGCCCAGCGATGGAGAACAACGCTCAATTGTAACTGCAGTTGCACTAAATTAAATACGAACAAGGGTTACTCTTATTTATGTAGGCTACAAGCGAGAAATTTAAAACCTGAATTATGTATTAACAGCTAAAGTCCGATATCTGGACTTTAGCTGTTACTGCGTAATTCAGGTTTAATGTATCCACGGAAAATATTTACAGCTTACACAAACAAATGTACAAAGCCCCACCAAATGCCCGGCAACTCGCTATTAAATACGAATTGCTTCCCATGACTTCACGAGAAGCCATCGTTATGTTCCTTTTTTGGGGTTTGATGAGCCCATAAAAACACACTTTTTACTTAGTTCTCTACATTTTATATTCAAAGCAGAATCCACTTAACCTTCAAATTTTACCGCTTAAACTACATATAGATTGTTAAACAGGAAAAATATACACTTGGCCGAAATTCATGTATAATAAGCTCTTACATTCATTTTAAATCCTCTAATTTTAATAAAACTTATGATATTCCCAAAAGTGTATACTATTTTATAAACAATTACGTTAAAAGGATAACCCTTAAACACTAGCAATATGGACAGGAATGAAAATTCTCTACACAATGCAACACGTAGTTTTTCTGAATTTAATGCCGATGAGCTTTTAGTTCTGGAGCCGCCGAAAGTAAATAAAGGACTAAAATACCTGCGAGGTGCTGAAGTCACCTCAGGTCTGGAGCCCTACTCCGGGGAATGGAGCAACAAGCATATAAAACACATAATTAACCGCACTCTCTTTGGCTTTACAAAAGAAAGGCTTTCTAATTTTAAAAAATTATCAATGGCCGAGGCCGTGGAACAAATTATTTCGGAATCACCACTCCCGTCTCCACCGGTAAATAATTATACCGGATTCAAAGAAGATTGGAATGAAGACGAGGTAGTACAACAAGGAAACAGCTGGGTGGAAGCACCTTATGAATCCAAAGTTAATAATTACCGCATTTACTCTTTGCAGGGATGGATTATTCAGAATATTCTTCAACAGGAGTCAACCATTCAGGAAAAGATGACCTTGTTTTGGCATAACCTGCTGGTAACAGAATTTAGTGGAGTTGGTTATGCACAGGCATGTTACCAATACTACAAGTTGCTTTATGAAAACGCACTTGGAAATTACAAAACCCTTATTAGGTTATTATCCGTAGAACCGGCCATGTTAAAATACCTGAACGGACAGTTAAACACCAACACTGCTCCCGATGAAAACTATGGCCGCGAATTACAGGAACTTTTTTGCATAGGCAAAGGAGAAGGTTCCGGGTATACTGAAGAAGATGTGAGAGAAGCAGCTCGCATACTTACTGGTTGGAGAATTAATTATAATTCAATTAATAACGAAGGACCTGTTACTTCCTACTTTGCCCCTTCAAAACATGACACTGGTGACAAACAGTTTTCAGCCTTTTACAACAATAAAGTAATAAAGGGAAGAACAGGAGACGAAGGGCAATACGAACTCGATGAATTGATTGACATGATATTTAGTGTGGAAGAAACAGCAAAATATATCTGCCGACGCATTTACTCCTTTTTTGTTTTTAACGAAATCACCGATTTTACAGAACAAAACATAATAGCTCCATTGGCACAGATTCTTCGTTTTGCCAATTATGAAATAAAACCGGTACTTAAAATTTTGCTAAAAAGCAGCCACTTTTATGATGAACTCAACCGGAGTGTTTTCATAAAAAGTCCGGCAGAACATTTACTGGGTTTAATGCAGGCCATAAATATAACAACAGAAGAAGACGGAAATCTAGTGATGGATTTTGAAAAACACTGGCGACTAATGTTATATATGAATAACCTGGGAATGAAAATAGGTTACCCACCCAATGTTGCCGGGTGGCTGCCTTACTACCAGGCTCCTCAATATGATAAGGCATGGATTAATACAACTACCATTACCCGTCGTTCGAATTATACTGATGCTCTCGTGTCGTCAGGACTATATTTATCGTCATCGAGAAGGTTAAAAGCCAATCTGATTGATTTTGTAAAAACGCTGGACACGCCTGAAGACCCAAACGAATTACTCAATGAAGCTGTGTTTATATTACTCGGATGCCCAATTTCCGAAGAAGTTTTTGACAGCCTGAAAGAGGTGTTGTTATCTGGCCAGCAAACGGATTATTACTGGACCTCTGCCTGGAACGATTATCTGGCAAACCCGGAAGATGACAGTAAAAAAACAGTTGTGGAAAACAGACTAAAATATACATTTAAGAAGTTATTACAACTGGGAGAGTTTCACCTAATGTAATTCTGAAGCCCGTAAAATAATATATTTTTCCAATACAATAACCCTAAAAATAGAATATAGATGATCCCCATTTAAACAATTTGAAATTGCCACAATTGTTGGCTTAATTTCATTATTGATCATTATTTTTTTAACCCCAAACAACATGAAAAGAAGAACATTTCTAAAACACACCGGACATGCTATTGGAATACCAGCACTACTGGGTTCTTTTAGCTTCTCATCTTATGCACAGTCACTTGCAAAAGCTGCTACTGAAAACAACAAAGTACTGGTTTTAATTTACCTGCAGGGAGGAAATGATGGTTTAAACACTGTTATTCCACTTGATCAACTATCGGCTCTAAACCAAACCCGTTCCAATATTGTCCTTCCTGACAATAAATTATTACCGCTTACCAATACAGATGTTGCTCTTCACCCAAGCCTCAGCGGACTTCGCTCCCTGTTTGAAGAAGACAGATTGCGGGTTATTCAATCAGTAGGTTACCCGGAACAAAATTTTTCTCACTTCCGCTCCATTGATATTTGGATGACAGGTGCAAATGCTGAAGAATATTACACCAGCGGATGGACAGGAAGATACCTTGACTATGAATATCCCGGATACCCTGAAGGATTCCCTAATGAGCAATGCCCCGATCCGCTTTCCATCGAAATAAGAGGTGGCTCCTCTCTGCTATTCCAGGGTTTGTCTGGTTCCATGAGCCTGATGATTAATAATCCTACGAGCTTTTACAGCCTGATAGATAAAGTTCAGGTTGATTTCCCTAATACAAATACAGGAGATAAACTGGAATATATTTACAGAGTTGCCGAGCAATCGCAGGTGTACGGAGAAGTGGTAAAAAAGGCTGCCCAAAAAGTTCAGCAACAAACCGAATACCCGGAAACTAATCTGGGGAAGGATCTGAAAATAGTATCGCAACTAATTGCAGGAGGGTTAACTACTCCACTCTATCTTGTTAAAATTAACGGGTTTGATACGCACAGCAGTCAGGTGCTTGATTCGGACCACACACAGGGAAAACATGCAACTTTATTAAGCGAATTAAATGATGCAATAATGGCCTTTATGAAAGACCTTGAATACCAGGGGACCGACGATAAAGTAATTGGGATGACCTTTTCGGAATTCGGGCGTAGAGTAGTATCAAACGCCAGTCAGGGAACCGACCATGGAGCAGCTGCCCCAATGTTCATTTTTGGAAATGAGGTAGCTCCGGGAGTCTTGGGAAATAACCCGGAAATACCTTCTGATGCAACCTCTAAATTCAATCTTCCCTGGCAGTATGATTTCCGACAAATTTACTCTTCTATATTAGAGCAATGGTTTGGGTTAAATTCTTCAACAACCAACTCAATTATGTTGAATGATTTTACAACCGTTCCAATTATAAAATCAACATCCACACTTTCGGAAGGAAGAAAAACACTGGCTAAAAATATAACGGTTTACCCCAACCCTGTCAGGGAAACAACCAACATCAGTTTCACTTCATATGAAAAATATATACAAATAGATGTTGTAAGTATTTCCGGTAAAAAAATAGGCCGGATTTATGCAGGAAATTCACCGGCAGGCAAACAAAACCTTACCTGGAACGCCCGGCGACTGGCACCAGGCAATTATTTTGTGGTATTTACAAATGGACATTCGCGCGAAACAGTTCAAATTATAAAACAATGATTTTAAAATGGGGGAAGCATTTCAATACTCAAAAACGGTATAATCTATACCTAGAGCTGTCACAATTTAAAAAACTACTTTAAAATGAATTGATAGTATTTGAGGCTATTATTCGTTTATCAGAAGATATTTACCGGAAATAAATTTTAATTTCACGTGATCATTTCATATGAAATAAGAATGGAATTCACACCAAATATGATGATTAAATTTTATGCGAATTCCATCTGTTGTCATAAAAAATTTAAAAATTGAGCAGATGAAATTAAAATTCACTTTTATTATTCTCCTGGCTATACTTGCATTTACTGTCAAAGCGCAGCTAACAACCACACTCAAACTAGATGAAAAAAAGGCGGAGTACCTGTATCATTTTGCATATGAATGTATTGATAAAGAATACCCGAATAAATTGGGACAAGTATTGGGAGACGACAGCTACCTCGCTCCTCCCCGTGAACTGCACCCCGCTTTTTATGGCTGTTTCGACTGGCATTCATCTGTTCACGGGCACTGGACTTTGGTAACCATTTTAAAAGAACTTCCCAATTTTAAATATCGCAACGAGATTTTGGTAAAACTCAATAAAAATATTACCCGTGAAAATATTGAAAAGGAAATTGCTTTTTTCCACGATGAGCATAATAAAAATTACGAGCGAACTTATGGCTGGGCCTGGTTGCTAAAACTCGATGAAGCGCTTCAGGATTGGGGTTCGCCGGAAGCACAAAAATTGCACCAGAACTTAAAACCACTGGTTGATTTAATCTCCGGAAAATTTATTGAATTTCTTGACAAATTAAAATACCCTATTCGCATTGGAGAACATAGCAATACTGCTTTTGGGATGTCATTTGCTTATGACTATGCTAAGAAGTATGACACGCCACTCGCTAAAAAGATTGAAGCAAAAGCGCTGGAATATTATGCTCCCGACAGCAAATGCCCATTAACTTGGGAACCCGGCGGTTTTGATTTTCTTTCTCCCTGTCTACAAGAAGCTTCATTAATGGAAAAAGTTTTAACTCCTGACGCATTTCATAAATGGCTAAAGAAATTTTTACCCGGTTTTGAAAAAAATCCGGACAAATTTTTAGAAATAGCAGAAGTTACCGACAGAAGCGATGGGAAACTTGCTCATCTTGATGGGCTAAACTTCAGCCGTGCATGGTGCCTTTTTGAAATGGGCAAAGCTCTTCAAAACGAAAAAATGATTCAACTGGGAGAAGCTCACTTTAACTATAGCTATGAAAAAATGGATTCGGGAGAATACGCCGGTGCGCACTGGCTGGCTTCATTTGCAACTTATGCACTTATTAAATCGGAAGCGGTGGAAAAATAAAACCATTCGAATATTTCTATTGTTTCTTCCTAAAAACGCATAATTCAACAAAGCATCTATGAAGATGTATAAAACTAGATATTGAATAGATCATATAAATCTGAGAGCTAAGTAGTAAAATGTGAATGATGAAAGGTTAAGGTTTCAAGGCAGTCTTTATACTCAATCTTGCGTCTTGATTCTATTTTTAACCATTAACAAGATAATAAAAACATGGATTTACAAGTAAAAGGAAAAGTATTTATGATAGCAGCTTCCAGTAAAGGTTTGGGGCTGGGAATAGCACGGGAACTTGCATTAAACGGAGCAACAGTTTGCATCGCCAGCCGTACCAGTATGGAAATTGAAAAAGCTGCAGAAAAGTTGAGACAGGAAACCAACGCAACGGTACATGAATCTGTTTTTGACGCGACAAATCCTGAATCGATACAAAACTGGGTATCTGAAATCAGCAACACTTTTAAACAAATTGACGGACTGGTAGTAAATGCCGGTGGCCCGCCTCCCGGAAACTTTGATGATTTTTCGGATGACGATTGGCAAAAAGCTTTTAACCTTACATTAATGAGCGCTGTTCGATTAATCCGTGGAGTTTTGCCATCTATGCGAAAAGCGGGCGAAGGCTCGATTCTCACCATTACTTCCATGTCGGTAAAAGAGCCTGTCGATCGATTGTTGCTTTCCAATGTTTTTCGCTCAGGAGTAACAAGTCTTGTCAAAAGTTTATCAAATGAACTAGCCAAAGAGAGCATCCGGGTGAACAACCTTCTACCGGGAAGGATAGATACTGACAGGGTGCAATCGCTGGATAAAAATATTGCCGAAAAAACAGGTGTTTCTGCAGCAGAAGTCAAAAAGAGAAACGAACAAACGATTCCCTTGCTTCGCTACGGAACGACAGATGAATTTGGAAAAGCAGGAGCATTTTTACTGTCTCCGGCTGCTTCGTATATTACCGGTGTAAGCCTGGCAGTTGATGGCGGCATTTTAAAAACTGTTTGGTAAAATTTTTAAAAAAACAAATCAAACAAAATGAAGCAACTTTTCCTGACCATTTTAATAATCATCACCGCTCTTTTTACTTTTGCCCAATCCAATTATACTCGTTTCAGGGAAATCGATATTCAGCACTATATTTTTGAAATTCAGCTAAACGATACAACCAACCGAATAGAAGGAAAAGCCACCATTAAAGCAAAGATTTTGCAGCCAGCAAGCAAAATAATACTCGACCTGGTTGGTACCAACGACTCTACCAATGCAGGAATGATTGTTTTATCGGTAACACAGGGAGCTAAAAATCTGTCGTTTATGCAAAAAGAAGATCAATTAGAAATTTTGTTTCCCACCATTATTAAAAAAAATCAAACCATTGAATTTTCTGTTACTTACGCAGGAATCCCCGGCGACGGTCTAATTATTTCGCAAAACAGATTCAACGATCGTACCTTCTTTGGCGACAACTGGCCTAATCGTGCTCATTTCTGGCTTCCTACAATCGATCATCCATCTGATAAAGCAACGTTGGAGTTTAAAGTAATTGCCCCCGAACATTACCAGGTCGTTTCCAATGGAGTTCAGGTAGAAGAAACCAATCTGCCTAATCACCTAAAGTTTACACATTGGCGTGAGAATATTCCTATATCAACAAAAATAATGGTTATTGGAGTAGCTCGTTTTGCCCGGTTATACAATACTAAATTTAATGGAATACCTGTCAGTTCCTGGGTATTTCCACAAAATCGTGAAGATGGCTTCTCTGATTATGCCATAGGAATTCGACCGCTTGCATTTTACACTTCCTTTATTGGTCCTTTTCCGTATGAAAAACTGGCCAATGTGCAGTCAAAAACGCGTTATGGTGGAATGGAAAACGCCAGTTGTATTTTTTATGCTGAAAAGTCGGTTACCGGAAAAGGGCAGGCTGAAAGTTTAATGGCACATGAAATTGCCCACCAGTGGTTTGGGAATTCCGTTACAGAACGCAACTGGTTCGACGTTTGGCTTAGCGAAGGCTTTGCAACCTACCTCACACATTTGTACACAAAGCAGTTTGCGGGTGATGAAATGTTCAAACTGGGTTTATTAAACGACCGGGAAAGAGTAATAAAGTATGCCCGGAAAAAATGGGCTCCCGTTGTAGACACTACTGTTACAAATTACAATGAATTATTAAATGCCAATACCTATCAAAAAGCCAGTTGGTTTTTACATATGCTAAATGAAAAAACAGGCGACTCTGTATTTGCACATATACTAAGTAAATATTATCACGACTTTAAAGATTCGACAGCCCTTACAAGCGATTTTTTACATGTAGCAGAAAATGTTTCAGGGAAGGATTTAATGCACTTTTTCCATGAGTGGCTATACCAGCCCGGATTTCCTCAACTTAAAGTAAAATGGAGCCAAAGCAAACACGGGAAACTAAGTTTAAATATTCAACAGGTACAACCAAATAACCTTTTTTCCTTTCCTCTAGAAATTGAATTCCGGCTAAAAAATGGAGATACAACGATAAAAAAAGTAGAGGTAACGGAATGGAATAACAAATTCACTCTCGATTTTGCACAATCAGTACAGTCCATTCATCTGGATCCGCAAGTAAAACTGCTTTTTGAGGAGATAGAATAGCGCGAAGCAGAACATAAACAATGGATTGATTTTAAAAACATTATTTCCAAAAGTGCAGATATTCTTAAAAAATCCACATTAGTATTCATTTCCTGTGACCTTGTACTAAATACCAGTCAACCCAACTGTCCATTTGCCTTGCGGAACTGGGGCGAAGTAAAATTTCACGCTTACTGTCCAACAAATAGATGGTAGGTGTGGCAAATACATGATATGCTTTTACTACGGGACTTTCCCATTTTTGGTAATCACAAATGCTGATAAAAGGAAAAATCCCTGCAAACCTCTTAAACATTTCCTTGTCTTCGTCGAGAGAAACAAAAACAATTTCTACGCCCTGCGCTTCCCATTTTTCATACAACCGGCTAATTTCCATCAGCTCGCCGGGGCAATGGGGGCACCAACTTGCACCAAACACCACCACTGTGTATTTACTTTTTATCTCCGACAGTTTTTTAGGGCAATCGTCGGGCTTATAGCCGGGGGCAAAACAATCCCCGTTAAATGCAACGTCGGGGGCAGTGTTCCCGATTTTCATTGCACGGTAACTTTCCAGTTGTTCGGCAAGGCTGTTATTTATGGTGCACGAGTTTTCATTTAATAATTTCAATGCTAAATATTCAGAGGCTTCGAACAAACTACGTTTTTCCAGAAACTTAAATAAGTATTGCGTTATTTCATTCAGTTTCTCTTCATCCGGGAAAAGGTTTTCAACTAAATTGTCGATGGATATTTTCATTTCAGCATACATCGCATTCGATGTATACCCGCTGTTTTCGATAAGCCAATAGTGCTTTTCGATGGTTTCAGCAAGCAGACCACTCTTATACAAGCGAGGGTCGGTGTAATCCAGTTTTCGGAATGAAGCCGTAGTTGCCGGGATTTCTTCGGGACGGTATTGCGCTATGGTGGCAACGGAACTTACAAGCTTACGGACAGGTAAAAACCAGCTTAAGTAAGTTTCTCTGTCTAAGTTTACCAAAAACATACGGTCTTCTTTTTCTATCCTGTATTTTTCTTGCGTTATCGTCTGTTTCGGTAAATTATAAGAAGTAAAAAGTGAATCCTGCCGGTATATTTTTTCCAGGTAAACCCACGCATCCATGGCTTGTTCCCTGCGGCGGTGCTCGTTCGCATATTGTTCGAAAAGACGGTTTTGCCTGCCGGAAATAATTTTTACCGTTTCGGGGGATGCCAGCGACCCGCCCTGTAGCTTCAATTTTTCGTTGTCTGCCAGCAGTATTATAAAGGCTTTGTTGTCTTCGGCAGAAAGATACCCCATCCCATAATCTTTTTTGCCAAACGTAAGTTGGAATACTCCGTTTTCATTTACGGTTGTGCTGTCGATAATATAGGTATCAAAGCCCTGAACCCCCGATAATTTAACCTGTTGGTTGGCAAGCGTGGGGATAGTACCTTTAATTGTGTTTTGTGAAAATGAAACAGTACAGAAAAACAATAAAATAACGGTATTGATTATTTTTTTCATGCAATTATTTTGTTTTAAGTCTTTATGTATCGGCAAGTTTTTAAGCCAACCAGGAATCGCAAGTTATAAGTTTGCGCCAGCAGGGTACACAAGGGGTATCTGGGCAGGTATTCCTCCACCTTCCGGCAAATTAAAAAATTCCCTGTCCGTAAAGACAGGGAATTTTAGTATTAGTTTATCAGAATAAAGTTAAATGTCTCAGTCTTTAATGCAACGAACAGACAGACCGAAATACCGGAATTCTGTCCAACTCGTATTAGCATTCGTATTGAACATCAACTTATACGATTTGCCACCCTCCACGGTACTCACGGTACTCGACCAATAGAACCCTCTATCTCCGGCATAAGATATTGTGGTAGTACCATTGGTGGCATCACCACCACGCGAACCAGCAGCAGGCAATTTTAATATTGAACCAATGGCTCCTGCCTTATCCTTAGTGGCCCATGTTGCAATTTCTGCATCCCATTCCGCTTTAGTTGGTATACGGTAACCACTGGGACATGGGTTGTTTGCTCCAGCAACGCCCTGCCACAAATTGTCATTTGCCGTGGAGCGCCAATCCCAATTGTTATTGTTAGCATTGGCGCCAATTATAAATTCAGTATGGCCTGGCGTATCCCCCGTACTTAAAGTAGTGGTAGCGCCCGAATTTCTTTTTTCATGGCCATCGGTACCACGGCCCCATTGGTATAGGTCGCCATAAGCATCTTCATCGGTGCTACTTGTTGCCACCTGAGAGGCACCAAGGTTACGATCCATCCATATTTTTCCGGTGGTTGGATTTTCAACTTCTCCATCTTTTAATTCTGTTTTCCATGTTGGTTTACCGCCAATGAACGTTAAAATTTGTCCGTCGTTACCGGAGGCAACGGTATTCCATGCGGCACCGTTCCAATACAACATTTCCCCGGCTTTTATGCCTGTGGGTACTGCGGTGGTTACACTTATGGTATCGTTAACTACGCTAATGCCTGTACCTGCAATAAGAGTATCAACCTTGTTGTTCCAGTATAGGGTATCATCTACAGTAATTTGTCCAGCAACAGAAGACGTAAACTCCGGGTCAATTTCTGTGTCAAGCTTGTTGTTCCAGTTGGAGGTGTCAATGCCGGTGATACCTTTAGCTATCGAACGGTACCAACTTTTCACCCCTGTTTTGAGGGATAGGCTGTCATTAATATATGTGGGGTCTTTCTCGCTTGTAATAAAACTGCTCAAATCCTGGTCTCCGGTGTTAACTCCACTTAAGTTTCTCAAATGGGTAATATCATTGCGAGTTAATTTGGATGCTTGACTTGAAGAAAAAACAGGGTCGTTTTCAGTGTCGTTGGTGTTCCACTTTGCGATGTCTTCAGTAGTAATGTCCGCTGCAACTGATGCACCAAACACCGGGTCGGTTTCTTCAATTACCCCGGCTGTTTTGGCATATAAGGCATAAGGTACGCTCAATAACTGACTGGTGCCGGTAATGGTGTAGCTTGTGCCTCCGTCAGGATCCGTTTCAGTTTTTATAAAATAAGGGCCGTTTGCCCAGTCAATAGTTGTAAAATCACCACTCACGACGGTACCGTTGCCAATTTCGATACTTACCAACCCGTTAGTATTGGTTGTTGGTGTTTGTGTCTCGGAATAAACGGTTGTGCCGTCGGCAGCGCCTTGCATAATACTTATTTGCATTCCGACTACCTGTCCTGTAATAAGCGTATTTTCCGAATTCCTTATTACTGCCTGATAGCTCATTTTCTCCGGTGTCTGAGCGAACACACTTGCCGTTAATAATACGGCTAACAATAATGTAAATGTTTGTTTCATATTTTTTTAGTTAAATTTTTAGTTGTAGGTTGTGAGTTTGTAACTTTGAGCTACAAACATTTATTTATGTGCTAAAGGTTACAGGTATACTCGTCCACCCAATAATTCATTTTCCGATTTGTTTACTCCAATTACTTCTTAATAATTTTAAATGTTTTTACTTTTTTGCTACCACTGACCACTTTAACGAAATAAGTGGCAGACACAAAGCCGCTCATGGCAATGTTTGTTTTGGGATCTGTAATTTTTTCATTTCTTAAAATTCTCCCGTCCAGATTGTAGAGTTGATACGACAGCTCCTTGCCCTCGACCCCGTCTATGCCCAATGTAAGGTTGTCGGTAACCGGATTGGGGTAGGCCGAAATGGAAAGGGTTATCCCATCAAGCTCACCAATAGCCGTTACTACCGAAATTTCGTAAGGTTGCTGTACTCCTTCAATTGTATAAGCACCTGTACCGTTATGAGTTTCATAGGCCACCTGCCCAAGAGTGTAGCTCACCGAGCCACCGCTTCCCGAAGCATCACCACCTGTGACAGAAACAGTTTCCTGTGCTAAGGCAGTTGTAATGGCTAAAGTAAAAAACAGGAGTATTGTCACTCCCCAACTTTTTACTTTAGCCCATCGTCTTTTGTGTTGATTTTTGTGTTTCATCTTCTTAAATTTTTACATTTAGCTTAAGAAATAATAAATATAACACTCTCATTACCATATATTTTACAGGCGTCCATAAAATGTCTTTGTGCTATATTAAAAGTCTACAATATGTCCGTGTTTGTAATTTTGTAATACCGTCAAGCATATTTGTCCATTGGGGGGAACTAATTTCTTTCAGGGGGCTGTTATAAGAGTTTTAGATTTATTTCTGGCCAGGCTAGCCCAAGTGTATACCTTCGAATCATAATCTACATCCAAATCAATGCTACTTATGCCCCCGCATTATGAATAGGAATTTAATAACCGGTTATAATATTTAACTTTATTGTCTTATCGAATAAGAAGTTTACACCGATATGGTTAATTTACCGATAGAGTATTCGGATAAAAAAGTGACTACTTGGGGGAGTTTTCCCCTCTTTGCAAAAATGGTTCTTTCTTAATTGCAAATTAATGCAATAACTTCAGATATAGATAGCATCGTTATTACCCGCTCTGGCAACCAGGGAGGGAGCGCCAAAGGATATAGGGAAGAAATTCTCTTCATCGGCTAATGGCCTTTATCAGCCAGACACGAATGGTGGCCAATGCATGGCTTCGTCCGGGGAATACTGCCGAAAGTAGCAGTTGCAAAGCTTTTCTTCAGGAAACAATTGAAGAAATATTAACAGAGATACGAATTGGATTGGTCAGGGCCGATAGCGGTTTTTATACAGAAGAAATTTTGAGTTATATCGAATCGCAAAACCTCAACTATATTATTGCCACCAGGATGTACCTCAATATAAAGAATGAAGTCTATGGATTAGATGATTGGATTTCCTTTTGTCCCGGCATCGGAGTAAATCAAATGTATTTTGAACACGAAAAAGGAACAAAACGAAGATACATTGTTGTTCGAAAAGAAGTAGAAAAACGACCGAAGCAGCAGGAAAACTATTATTCGAAGACCTTCCCGGATGCAGATATAACCGCTATGTTATCCCCCTGATCCAATTCGATTACTGCAACTTTTTTCTGGCCAGGAGTATAACAAACCTGCGAGAAACCAATAACCGGTTGCCTTTTCCAGTTTGGAATAGCATTAGGTTCGAGATACCAGGTAAGAACACTTCCTGTTTTTCCGGCAGGAAGTAAACTGCGCAGAATAAACCATACGTTTTGTGCCTGATTTCGCCCATCGAATAACATTATTCCGGCTTCCGACTTAACTTTCACCAACCTTTCAGTATCTTCCTGAGCCAAAACAAATGTTTTTCCGGCAGCTATAGGATCGGTTACAATAAATTCCCCCCTTCCCCGCTCATCGAAAGTAGTGTGTCCGGCAAATTGTGGAATTTTATCAGCACCAGGCCTGATTTCTGCTTTGCTCGATGGGTACTTTGGAAAAATACGCGGCTTTCCATCGGCCATGTACGTTTTCCCAAAATAAGCAGAGGATAAAATTCGAGGTTAAATCCTGCGCGCCCAATTAGTTTTTCGGGAAGTGGTTTATCGAGGTTGACTGTAATTTCCACACCCTGCTTTTTTGGGTTTACAATTAACTTTGCATTAAAATCCAAATCGAGGTAACGCAGCTCAACTCCAATTCTGTTATTCTCTTTGTCCACATTCCGGCTTATAACTGAGGGTATCTGCTCCCATTGTTCAGGAGTATTCTGCATCCTGACAGCTCCCCCGGTCGAAGTCCTTACCCCATGATGAATAATTTCAACTCCAGCGTTTTTTTCATCGAAAAACATACCATTATACTGGTTGCTAAACACCAAAATATTTATCCCCGGCTTTTGAAAATACTCCAGGTCGTTCAGGTGTAATTCCTGTCTGTTACTGTTGTTTGCAACAAAAAGAAAACAACCGAAAATAATGGGGGCTGTTATAATTTCTAATAAGGTATTTAAATTTGCCTACTCAGGAAAATACTTTTTTAGCCTCAAGCTTTCTTTTAACATGTTTCTCATGATTTTTTTTGTTAAATATGGTTCAATCTTATCCGGCAAAACTCCATTTGAGAAATAAATCAGATACCTGACTAACCGGAATATTTATTCTTAATTTATTGGTGAAATATGATCGTTGATGTGGAAATAATCGAAATATGCAAATCCACCTGGAGTTTTTGTAGCATGGTTAAACAATCCAAACCGGTAGCCCATAAAGTGCTCCATTAATGTGTATTGCATGTGCAATTCACCGCCAATGGCATTCCACGATTTTCCGTCCAGGCTATAAAAGAAATATGCAATATCTTTTTTATCACGGAAATCGCAGTCAATTTTTAGGTACACTGCATCTTGCGATAACGGAATGCTTTCCATATCAACCGGAGTTTCAGATTCGTTGCTGGTCATAAAAACATATTTTTTACCGTCAATCATTTTTACACCAACCTGGCCGAATTTCCTTTGCAAGGCACATAAACCGGCGAAATCACCATCCTTCATATTCGAAACATCAATTAATGTAGAACCTGAACATTCCGGACCAAAAGTTCGCTGCGTTAAGGTGTTTCGTGATTTTACAAATAAAGAATCGATACGTCCGGTTTTTAGCCGCAGATAACCTTTACGTTCATTAACCGACCAAAGATTGTTATCAGGATTATGGTTCCATTGCCAAACCAAAGGAAGTGCAGGTTCTCCGGCTTTCCGGTCAAATTCATCGGAATTTACAATCCCCGGAATCAAACCTTTGCTTGAAGGCAATCCATCAAGAACATCGGGAACTTTACCGTCAATACCCAACACAGGCCAGCCATCTTCCCATTTAACGGGTACAAGGTATGGAATGCGCCCAACTGAACCGTGATCCTGAAATAAATAGGAAAACCACTTCCCATCAGGAGTGTCGATTAATCCGCCCTGGGCAACACCTTTATCCATCAAACCAACACGGCCTTCCCATGGGCCGGTAATTTTATCTGCCCGATGAATAACGACTGTGCGCATACCACCACGCGGCCAGGTTATATTGAAAAGATAATATTTACCATTTACTTTGAAAAGCTGAGATCCTTCGGCACCCAGCATAATTCTGTCGCCTGCCGGGGCACTTGCATTTTCAATAAAAACTTTTTGAGTACCTTCTTTTAATCCAGAGAGGTCTTCTTTCATCTCGGCAATAAAGAGTTTTCCATTCCCCCAAATAATATAAATATGGCCGTCATCATCAAAAAACAGACTATGATCATGTAAACTGGGACTAAATGCTATTCTTTTCCATGGCCCTTTTTCAATATTCTTTGTGGAAAAAATATAGGTTTTCCCAGTTGTGCTTGAAAATGTTGATACATAAAATGTATTGTTATGATACCGAATACAACTTGCCCATGAACCTCTTCCGTAAGAAGTTTTTCCATTTACCATATTTAATGCATCTATATCGGCGAGCGTATCATAGGCATAACCTGCCATTTCCCAGTTTACCAAATCTTTCGATTTCATTATTGGTACTCCCGGGCTCATGTGCATTGTGGTACTGCTCATGTAATAAGTATCCCCTACCCGAACCATTGACATATCCGGAACATCAGCATAAATAATGGGATTATTCGCCATTTCATCTTGTGCTGATTCATCAATTTCATACCCTAACAGCGAAAGCATTTTTGCACCATATCGTATTCCTAATTTTCGGTAGCCTTCCGCAGTGAAATGCAAATGATCGGGCTTAGCCGGGCAATTTTCAGAAGAAATAATGTAAGAATTTGGTAGCGTTTCGGGTAGTGTCCCAATAATTGGATTCATGCTGGCACAAGCTCCACCCTCTTCCTTGCTCACAAGTTCTCCAGCCAAAAAAGGAACAGATTCAGGATTAAGATTCAAATCATTTACCAGGTTGTCATATATACTTTTCACTTTTATTGGCCATTCTGTATCACCTGTGTTTGACTCTCCCTGGTGCAGTAAAATTCCTTTTATAACTCCATCTTTTTGCGCCAGTTTTGCCATTTCCACAAGCCGACCATAGGGATTTCCGTCATATTCTTTTATCATTCCTTTCATCCATTCTGGTGCAGTTGCTACATACGATTCATAATTGTCTTTATCAAAAAGTTCAATTTTACAACCGCCAACGGCTACATTTATAACACCTACTTTTCTATTGTCAGGAAGGTTGGCAACCAATGTACGGCCAAAATAATCAGCCGGAGTGAGCCCCGTTTTGCACCTGCACAACGGAGGAACTGCCGTGTACCAGTTTCCTTTTTTCTTACCCAGTTCAGGGCAATCGACAGCACTCATCACCTGAAAACGGTCATCAATATTAAGTGTGTCCCGAGACTCGATTCTTGCATTGCCTTCCATATTTGATTGTCCGAAACAAAGGAAAATGTAAAAATCAGGGTCCTTTGAAAAAGCTTTTGAGCCCGATAAAAGGATTCCCAGTAAAACAATTAATCCAATTTTAAAATTCATGTTGATATGATTTGTTTAAATAAAATTTTCTGCTAAAAAATAATCATTTCGCCCATGCTTTTCCTTCAGGAGTGCGCCTCCATTCAAAATAATCGTCCAATACTTCCAGCGATTCAGCACTTGGAACAGGTCCTAAAAATGGTGTCGGCCCGGTTAAGTACATCACATCGGGATTTTCGTTACTGAACGCTGGCCATTCAGGAACACCTTCACCATTAGGATTGCCATATTTTGCAAAGTTGGTCCAGTAATCAACCATTACTTCCGAAAGTGCCAAATCAGATTCATTCTCATGTTGATCTTCGGGATTCAATCCAAAAACAAAAGCTACATCCTGTCCGTGCGGAGAGCCATATCCGTATCTTGGCGAATCTTCGGGATAATCGGGGTGCTGATCGAAATAATACAAATACACATCAGATTCTCCGGTTTCCGATTGCAAACGAGCCCAACTCCAGGTATGCCAGCCAAAAGCGGCATCGCGAGCCAGGTCGCGTGCGGTTTTAGGAACCGTGTTTTCTCCGGCAGGATAAGTTTCAATCAGCTTGTCTGCAAATTTTCCGTACCGTGCTCTTACACCGGCAAAATATTGTTCAGGTGTTTTTTCATGCGAAAAACTTGCTCCCTCATCCGAATTGTACCCGATAAGCACAGGCACATCGTTGTATTTTCCTTCTTCATAAAGTTTATACTGATCGTCGGGGATTACATAGCCATCTACAATTGGCCAACCTCCCGCCATTCCGAAGCCGCTTGGCACTTTGTCGGCATCCAATGCACGGAGTTTGGCCAAACTGGAAACACCTGCCTTTTGCATGTATTCCACGCCATCGGCTTCTGCCTTTTTAAGTGTTTTCATATTTTCTCCCGGATAAGTAGTCGGACGTGTCGGGCCAAACGAACCACCACTTTCCGAAATAGCCCCGCTAAAAAGTCCTTTCGCCAAAGGTGAAGTACATAACATGCTCACAGAAATACCACCAGCGGATTCGCCAAAGATGGTAACCTTTGTTGGATCGCCACCAAAAGCTGCAATGTTGTCTTGTATCCATTGTAATCCGACAATCTGATCAAGAATTCCGTAATTGCCGGAAACGTGATTGGGACTTTCAGCACTCAATTCAGGATGCGCCAAAAATCCGAATTGATTAACACGATAGGCAATACTTACCAGTATAACGCCTTTTTTCGCAAGCTTAGCGCCATCATAAAAATAAGTAGCGCCAAAACTAAAACCCCCGCCGTAGATCCATACCAGCACGGGCAACTTTTCACTGGCCGATTTTGTTGGAGTCCAAATATTCAGGTACAGACAATCTTCGCTTTTACCTGAAGGTGGATTTCCACCTTGCATCGGGGCGGGAGCAAAAGCTGTAGTTTGTTTTACACCGTCCCATTTTTCTGCAGGTTGCGGTGCCTTCCAGCGCAAATTTCCAACGGGTGGTTTAGCAAACGGAACGCCCTTGAATACCCGCAAACTGTCTTCAATGGTTCCCTGAACAATTCCCTGTTCCACTTTTACCTGATCCGGCGGAAGTGTGGTGCAAGCATTTATTAAAAACAGGAGTGAGATTGCAATCAAAGAAATTAGATTTTTCATTATATCATATTATATCGTTCAGTTCTATATATTTATTTGAATTACCTCTTGCGATTAATCTTTAAACAAAAGTGGTGCAAGTTCAAGCAGGCTACGGCGCCAGGTCTGGAACTCGTGACGTGTGTTTTCCGAGACATAAGATACAGCATTAAAACCAGCATCTTTAAGCGCTTTGACAGCATTTTTGACTCCATCAGGACGTTCAAAGCTGCCACAGCTTATAAAAATGAGTTTGACCTTAGACTTATCTTTAATATCATCCGGCGAATAAGTGCCACCGCTTAGCAAGGCATAATATGAAAAAACGTCAGGTTTGTTAAGTGTAATCATTTTTGTTTCCATTCCTCCCATAGAGAGTCCGGCCATAGCGCGGTGTGGTTGATCGGCTATTGTACGAAAATTGGCATCGATATAAGGAATTAATTCCTCCGTCAAAACCGTTTGAAATGGCTTTATATCGAAATTTCTTAAACCTCCGAACTTTATTTCATTGGTCATTCCATAGGTCATTACAATTATAAAAGGTTTGATTTTACCTTCAGCAATCAGGTTATCCATAATCAGATTGGCACGGCCCTGGTTTGTCCAGGCGGTTTCATCCTCGCCCCAGCCGTGTTGCAGGTATAGTACCGGATAACGTTTTGATTGATTTTTGTAATAATCCGGAGGAGTGTAAACAAAAGCCCGGCGTGAGGTATTTGTGCTTTTTGATGGAAAAAGAACCTGTACGACATTACCGTGAGGAACGTCTTTCAAAGCATAAAAATCCTGATCGTGAGCAGGAATTTCAATACCACTTTCCCAACGTGTGGAGCCATAAAAATTCAGGGCTCCGGGATCGTTAAATACACCACCGTCAATAGTTACATGATAGTAATGAAACCCTTCATCCATTGGACCTGCAGTAGTACCCATCCACGAACCGTCTTCAACTTTGGACAAAGGAGTCCCTCCACTGGTGCCACCAAGACCAAGGCTTACAACAACACTTTGAGCTTCCGGAGCTTCAATACGGAATCTTGCATAACCCTGTGAGTTAACCTGCGGATATTCTTTTCCCGGTTGATTTAATGTTGAAGGTTTGAAATCTTTAACAATTGCCGGCTGGCTTTGTGCCAGGCATAGTGTGCCCGACAAAGTCAGCAACAAAACGATAATAGCTGAAAACTGTTTCATAATTATTTGGATTTTAATTTTTGAATGAAAAAACACATTTCTTATAGTTCTAAACCAGTCCGTAATGAGGATACTCCCGTCTTAACCTACCCCCTTTCCATTGCTGCATTGAATTTACCTTTTCTATTTTCGTCAATTTTAACAGGCCTTACAATCTCCCGACTTTAATGCATCCAAATAAAGAAACCACATACCTTCTAATGAAATAGTCTCGAAAAAGTTAGAAACCTGAACATTTTGAGCATTTGCAGATAAAAAGGTTGTTCGCAAAATCAATAATGAAAGAACCTTGAACTCTTTACCAATGTACATGATACTTCTTTTATAAATTATCCAATTTTTGTGTCATTGGGACTCATCCCTTAATAACCTGACTACATACACAGCGCCCGCTGTATTTCCAGGAAGTGCCTGAAATTTAATACGTACATGGCTTTTGCCTTTCACCAATGAATCGGGAATATTGTAAACCTCATTTTTAAACAGCGATTGATTCCAACGACCTGTATTATCTTCGGTTACCAGCTTTTTATCATCAACATAAATATCGAACTTTCTTCCGCCCCATTCTGCCCCCCAATAACGGACTAACAGGCTCAAACCTGTTTCAGAATTGGTGGCAAGGTCATAACTAAAATAACCGCCATTAGAAGCCTCACGGTAAAACTCATCCCGATTGTTTCCCGATCTCGATTTCTCCAACTCCATGGCATGGTCGGTCTCCGGCTGTTGTTCGCCGGTTTCAACATAGTCGATAGTTCGTTTTTCAAGAGCCAGTTTTGCTTTTTCAATATTAGCAAGTGAATCGACATAGGCCTGGTAACCGTCATTTGTTAAAGCCAACCAATACATCATGTAACGGGCATCGTGAATCTGACTAAACGGTTCCAGTGTAAGTTTCATCGGGTTAATCATTTTTACATTCAATGTAAAATTTAGTGGTTTTCCCAATACGGGCTCAAGTTTACTACCCAGGCTTTCAATATCATCATCTACTAAAACAGGCGCTTTATCTATGGGTAAATATTCTCCGGCAGCATACTGCGACCAGCGACCATCATCGGCAATAAGGCCTTTTAAATCTTCTGTTCCGGTTTTTGCACTCAGCAGGATGGGACCATGCATAAATGCAATATATTCAGGCACATTTGGCATATGCTCAATTGTAGATTTCATCGGAAGTTGGATTTGCACCACATCACCTTTTTTCCATTTCCTACCAATACTTATATAACTTGACGGGAGTACCGAATAGGCGACTTCTTTTCTATTGACTATAACTTTCAGGGCATTTTTACTTACCCAACCAGGGTATCTTATTTTCAGGTTGAAGTCTGAATTACCTTTTGTTACTATTAGTTTGGTTTGTTCTTCATATGGAAATCTGGTCTCCTGCCTGATTGTAAATCCTTTTTCCCTCCAGTTGAGCTCTGAAGCAACAAACAAATTCAGGAATAATGTATCTTTTGAATGGGTATAGATAAACTGGTTGTATTTGCCATGGTTTTCCATCCCGGTTCCAACGCAACACCACATTGCCTCGTTAGGTGCTGAATAAACACGGTAATGCCGTGGCCGGGCAGGTGTAAAATATACGTAACCACCATGTTCGGGGTGCTGTGCAGACAGAATGTGATTGTACATTGTGCGTTCATAGTAATCAACGTACTTTGCCAGAGGTTGTACCCTAAACAAATCTTCCGTAAGTTTTAGCATGTTGTAAGAGTTACACGATTCAGGCCCGTCGTTTACATTTACAAAATCAATACACGCGTTAGCGCTTGGGAAATGTTCCCTGCGGCTGTTTCCGCCAAATGCCAGCGAACGGTTTTGGGTAACGGTTTCCCATAAAAAGCGGGCGGCTTCCTTGTACTTAATATCATCACTTAGTTCAGCTATTCTTTCAAAACCAATAAATTTGGGAATTTGCGTATTTGCATGCTGATTATCAAGGTTGTCAATATTTTCCGATAATGGATCAAGAAATTTATGATGCGAATACCGTTTTGCAGCCTCCAGGTATTTTTTGTCTCCGGTTATCTCATAAGCATCGGCAAACACTTCGTTCATTCCACCATGTTCCATATTTAATATTTCCTGCATCTGTTCTTCACTGAGTTCTGAAGTAATGTTAATTCCCCAGTCACAGTATTTCACGAACATATCTTTTGCCATTTCACTGTTGCAATATACCCACGCATCGCGCAGTCCGGCGTACATTTTATGCAGATTGTAAAACGGTACCCATGATGAAGAATAAACGCTGAAATCGCCCTTTTTAAACGCCGACCATAATTTAGCACTGTTTGGGAAACCGCCCGCATAACCCACTCCCCAATCCGCATTGTTTACAGCATTTGCTTTCTGGCAGGCATTTATTTCGTCAAGCATATACTCCATTCGCTTTTTGCACTCTTTATTTCCGGTTGCGGCATAGTTCATGGCCATTGCTGACAGGTAATGACCGGCAACATGTCCGTCGAGTCCAATCCAATTCGGATAGCTTTCAGCTTTTGCTGGCAGTCCGGCTTCTTTCCGATATGGAGCCAACAAACGATCTACATCATATTGCAATAAAACCTCAATGTTCAGGTCCCGTGCATATTTGAAAGGGCTATCCAGCAAAGTAACATCAGCTAGTGGGAATTCGTTGGGATACAATTTGCTTTGCGCAAAGGCAAGCGAATTATTTAAAACAAAACTCGTTAAAACAAGAACAAATAAATAAGTCCTTTTCATTTTTGTATATTTTGATTCCTAGCAACAATTTAAATTTATATATACTTTTAATTTCAGCTTAAACGATATACAGAATGGATTTTAACTCCCCATCCCTTCTATCGTCTTAATCGCACCATTTTCGTCATATCCCAACTCCGCAACCTTCATACTTCGTAACCATGTTTTTCCTCCCGACGGAATGCTGTCATGGTGGAATAAATACCACTTGCCTTTAAATTCTACTATCGAATGATGCGTTGTCCACCCCACAACCGGAGTTAATATTACACCTTTGTAGGTAAATGGCCCATAAGGATTATCACCCACTGCGTAACAAAGTTTATGCGTATTACCAGTTGAATAGGAGAAGTAATATTCCCCGTTGTATTTGTGCATCCACGAAGCTTCGAAAAAGCGACGATCGTGATCTCCGGCCTTCAATACCTCTCCTTTTTCATCTAAAATAATCACGTCCCTAGGCTCCTCTCCAAATTGAAGCATATCGTCGCTTAATTTAGCGACACGCGCCGGCAAGGCTGGCTCTTCATCTTTTGGTTCGTGACCACGTTCTATGGCTTTGTTGTTTCGGTAACGTTGTAACTGCCCTCCCCACAAACCCCCAAAATACATATAATGGGAACCATTCTCATCTTCAAACACACAGGGATCAATGGAATAACTTCCCGTCATTGGCGAATTCTGCGGAATAAAAGGCCCTTCCGGTTTATCACTGATTGCCAACCCTATACGAAAAATATCCGTTTTGTCTTTCAAAGGAAAGTAGAGATAATATTTCCCGTTTTTATATGCACAGTCACAATCCCATAGTTGACGCCCAGCCCACGGGATATTCCTTACATCCAGTGCTACTCCATGGTCAATCACTTCACCATCAATGTCATCCATCGAAAAAACATGGTAGTCGCGCATATCAAAGTGATCGCCATTATCATTTTCAGGAATACCGGATTCAATGTCATGCGAAGGGTAAATATATAATTTGCCGTTAAACACATGCGCCGCAGGATCGGCTGTATATAAATGTGGTATCAGATATCTTGCTTTTTTCATTTTGTTTAAATTTTAGTTTTTCAACTGTTCATTTCTACAATTCACTTTCGGGCGGTTTCACTGCTTTTTCAATTGTTGTCTCTTTCATTCGTCTGTCTCCCAGTTCTGTCTCCAGTTTCACTTCCATTTCCTTGTTTATTGCATAAAAGAACAGCAAGGCCACTCCAATCAGAAATGGAATAGACGGATAAATACTCACCAACATCTTTGCACCTTGTGATACACTTTCGGGTTGAATGATTTCCAGACCAGCCGTTACCGCTTCTTTACTAATGTAACCATACAATCCAAGAATCCAGGTAACAATGGCACCACCAATGGCAAGACCGGCTTTTAGTCCCACCATCATTGCTGAGAATATAATTGCCGTAGCCCTGCGGTTATTTTTCCATTCCGAATAATCAGCAACATCAGCAATCATCGCCCATAAAATGGGGGTGGTAATACCATAGAAAAACATATGAAGCACCTGTGCACCAAACATTAAACGTACATCTTTGGGCTTAAAAAGGATAAACATGATGATAAATAAGGTTGCCAGAAATAAGGTTGTTCTAAAAACATCACGCTTCCCGAATTTATCCGCCAATTTGCTTGAAACAGCAATTCCTATCATTGAAAAAATGATACCTCCGGCATTAAACAAGCCAAATCCTGCTGAGGCAAGATCTGATTCAAAAAAATTGATACCAATCCCGGAAAGAAAATTCAAAATAGGTTGAATAAATTTGCGTAAAGAAGCCTCATCAACATAATTATTAAAGTAGTAAACATAAGCACCACCTTTCATGGCCAGTGTAACAAAAATCAGAATAGTTAGCACAAGCATAATAATCCATGGCCTGTTCTTAAATAAATCGCCTAAATCTTCTTTTAAGCTCGACTTTTGTTCCGGCTTTGGAATAATACGTTCTTTAGTGGTGGCAAAAGTAATTAGCAGAAGAATAGTCCCAATTATAGCCACCCAAGTCATAACCGACTCAATACCGGCAACTTTATCTCCTTTTCCAACATATAAAATTATAGGAAGCATAAATACCTGCACAAAGAACTGCGCAAACATTACAGCAGCAAACCGGTACGAAGACAAACTGTTTCGTTGTGCCATATCACCGGTAAGAACTCCACTTAATGCCGAATAGGGTAAGTTATTTGCCGCATAAATTAATAACAGCAAAGTATAAATACCAGCCGCATAAATTAGCTTTCCTTTGTATGAAAAATCAGGCGTGGTAAATGCAAGCAATGCCACAACACCAAACGGAATGGCTGTAAATAAAATCCATGGGCGGAATTTTCCCCATCGGGAGTTGGTCCTGTCGGCAAGGGCACCCACAATTGGATTAAACAAAAATGCCGCAACCAAACCAACTGTTAGCATAATAACCGAAGCATGCTCACTTTTTAGTCCGTAAATATCGGTATAGAAAAAAGCCAGAAAGGTTACAAGTGTTTGAAACACTAAATTGGCAGCTAAATCGCCAAGGCTGTAACCAATTTTTTCCAGTACGGAAATTTTCTGTGATGTACTATTCATAAATTTGTTTTTACATATTAATTAAACCTCCACCAATCGAGATTGAACAAATCGTCCCTATCTCCTTTAAATACAAAATACACATCGTGGATACCTTTAATTTTTTTAACTGTACATGACTGAGTTATCCATTCTTGTTCGTTGCCGGGACTTTTTACTTCCAGCGTTCCCAACAAGTCTCCATCTTTACTGTCAATATGAATTTCGATTCTTGCTCCTTCAAAAACAGAAGCAACACTGGCTTCAAACTTTTTAGCACCTTTCTGAAAATCAACGCTGCGCACTTTTATATAGTCACCGTTGTCGATTTTGGTAACATAAACCCCAACAACGTCTTCTTTAGCTGTTTTTAAACCTTCCGACCAAGCGATGGTTTCTGCCTCTACTCTTTTATAAGGATTTAAATATGCTGCACTTTCGGTAACGCCTTCTTTGGTGGGTGTAATCAACGGAACCGAACCGTCAGCATTAAACTCTAATGGTTCGATGCAAACCGAACGCTTAAATCCACCGCCACCGGGCAAAGCTCCGTTGTGGTAAAACAGGTACGTTTTTCCGTTATAATCAATTACGCCGGGATGGTTGGTAAACGCACCTTTGTTTTTTATTACATGCATAATAGTATCGCCATAAACCCAGGGGTCGGTTATACTTTTACTTGTTGAATACGCAAGGTGCTCCGGCACGCCACCAGCCGGATAAAACAGGTAGTACAAATCGTTTCGTTTATACAACCACGGGCCTTCTTCGTAGTCCGCCGTACGGTTTTGTACTTTTTTTGCACGATAACCAAAATTATCATCCCTCAAATCTTCTTTTTTAATACCATAATCTTCGTCATACGAAACCATGTCTTCATTTAATTTAACATGCCACAGATCAGGATTTCCCCAATACAGGTAAGCCTGTCCGTCATCGTCAATAAAAACAGAAGGATCGATATACCCGAAACCGATAAGCAGTGGCTTGCCGATGGCGTCTTTAAACGGGCCGGTAGGGTTATTTGAAACGGCAACGCCAATCGCATTTCCGCCGTTTTTCATATTAACAGGAACATAATAATAGAATTTTCCATTCCGGAAGATACACTGCCCGGCCCAGGCATCTCCCCGCGACCAATCAAAATCTTTATAGGACAGCACAGCACCATGGTCGGTCCAATTTACCATGTCATCTGAAGAATAACATCTCCAATCGTTCATAGTGAAGAAATTCCGAACGGTTTCATCTTCGTCATGCGAAGTATAAAGATAAACCGTACCGTTGTAAATCATAGGTGCCGGATCTGCGGTATAAGCTGTTTGAACAATTGGGTTTTGGGCATTCACCTTTCCGTTTAAGACCAAAACAGATAAAGAAAGTAAGTAATAAATAAATTTCATTTTCTAAATTTAAGTTGAATTGAGAAAGTAAACTTTGTTGGAAAAATCAGGCATCTAAAGGCCTTATCGCTCAGATTTATTATTTATTAATGTCGACCATCATTCCCATCAATATAACAGGCTGTTGCATGCTAAAGGAAGCTCTCGCCGATTTAGCAGGAGCTTTAGGTTCTATCGAAACCCGAATGTCGCTATTTTGCTCTGTAAACTTGCAAACTAAAATCTCCGAACCGAGGCTCTCTTCAACAAACCTACCTGATATTTCCAGTGTATTTTCATCGGCCCAGGAGTATCTGGCTCCCAATTTAATAACTGGTTGTGTAATGGAATAATTTGCATCGATTGATTTTGAAAAGTTATTACGATTCGGGGCCAACAATGAAGACGACAAAGTGTTTGACATTTTCCATTTCTCTTCACCGGCTTTAATCGAAGAAACAGTGTTGTCTCGTTTTATGGAAAAAGTACATTCGCTATTCTTAAAACTAAAATAAACCGATTCTATATTATAGTCATTGTCCCTCAAAATAAATTCACTGCCTGTAATTTTAGCTTCGATATCTGAAACAGAAGAAGCTTCGAAACCAGGTTGAAGGGCTAAAGCTGCTGTTTGTTCCTGAATTTCTTTATTAAGTTCAGGAGCAGGATGCAGGGGTTTATCTGATTTAATTGCGGAAATAAGGTAATCGTGCATCAGGTTTAGTTGCTTTTGCGTGTTGGATACATTTGCTGTAAATACAACTATTGCATCTTTATCAGGAATCAGTACAACAAACTGGCCACCCCTCCCGTCTAACCGAACTGTATTGTTTCTGCCACGCCACATCTGATAGGCATATCCCTGTCCCCAATCATTTAAAACCCTTTTTTCTTCCGGATCATCAGAATTTTTTATGTGGAAAGCAGTGGCTTCTGCAATCCATTCTTTTGATAAAAGTCGCTTATTTTCCCATATACCATTGTTTAACAACAATTGCCCAAACTTTGCCAAATCTTCAGTGCGAAGCCTTAGCCCAATCATACCTAAATTTATGCCCTGCGGATTAAGATCCCAATCAATTCCGCGAATGCCCAATGGTTTGAAGATTCTCGGCATCAGGTAATCGAAAATGGTTACTCCGGTAACCTGCTGAACAATTGCCGAAAGCATAAAGGTGGCCATATTGTTATACATAAAAACAGTTCCAGGTTTGTGAATGGGTTCAGTTTCCAAAAATTTAGTTATCCAATCTCCGCTAAAACCCATAGCTCTCGGTTCCGGGTCCTGCCCGGCAGACATGGTTAACAAATCCTGAACTGTCATTTCTTTCATATAATCGCTCACTGAATACGGAAGAGAATATGGGAAAAATGAAACAACCTTGTCTGTTACTTTTAACTTATTTTCCGAAACAGCAAGCCCAACCGCTGTTGCTGTAAAGGTTTTACTTGCTGAGAACATTATATGTTTATATTCCGGTCCGTAGGGTTTCCACCAGCCTTCGGCAATTACTTTACCGTGCCGCAGGAACATAAAACTATGCAATTCCAATCCACTGGTATCAGCTGCGTTCAAAAAATCAATAATTCCTGCTGAAGAAACACCTTCCACTTCCGGTATACTCCTTGGAAGTTTTTCTGTTCCCTGCCCAAAAACAAATGCAGAAAATTCTATAGTAATGATTACCACTAATATGATTCTTGAAAATCTTTTCATAATACGTTTTAGTTTCATTTATTCTGTCAGTTAAGATTTAAAAGTATTTACTAGTTCTATTCAGGTACAGCATTATTTCCTGATGTAGCATACAAACCAAGCAAACAACCTGTAAAACCGCCCGCAACATCGGTTGAAAGGATATCGCCTGAAACGGTTCCTTCAACAGTCTCAAAATCAGTGTCGTTGGTTGAATACGAGAATTCGTACTTATCTCCAACAGCTGAAACCTGCAAACGAATCGGTTTGCTGAGGTCAATTTTCGTGCTAGCCACAATGGTTGATTCTGTTTCCCTGCTTCTAAATTTTCCTTTGGTTTTTTCAAGCAAAAGATAATAGTCGGCACCTTTTTTAGTAATTCCAAAAACATAATTAAATCTTTCGCTTTGCATGGCTACTATACCAGCCAAATCCTTTTCCGATGCAGGCATGTAATCCAATGTTACAGCATAAGAAAAATTGTCGTGCATTTGCCTGAGGAAAAGGGTGGATGTAGGAGCAACCTGTTTAATGTTGTTTGCAAACGGATGAATCTGCAATCCTTTTTTGGTTACTTCAATAAATTCTTCACGAGGGCCCCTTAATCCAATCCATTTGTAATCTAATTTTTCTGAAGTAAGATCATCTTTGAACGTAAAATTTCCATTTGGAATAAAATAATTCTCTCCGGTTTTATTTTCAACGCCTTTGGGGAGTTTGAGTTTCGGTTCCATTGGAATAAGCCCGTTTTCAAAAACCGGAAATTCGCCCGACCAGTCAACCGGGAGTATAAATGTTTCGCGTCCGGTGTTTACCCTGTTTTCTTCATTTGGACGAACAGCCAGAAATACACCATAATATTTACCTCCGGGACCTTCAACAAGGTCGGCATGTCCTGCCCAATCCACTTTGTTTTTACGGTCTTTGGGGAAATACCTTTGCGTAAGTATCGGATTGCCTGGCGCAGGAATAAAAGGGCCTTTCGGATTGTCGCTTTTAAAAATAACTTCGCTGTGCCATCCGCCGGTTCCACCTTCGGCGCACATTAAATAATATTTGCCATCTTTTTTATAGAGGTGAGGAGCTTCAATCCAAATTGGCTTTTTCGACAGGTCAACACCACCATTCACAATTATTTTATCGGTTCCTTCAATCACCTGGTCTTCATTTAGGTCGTATTCCCAGATTTTGATCACTCGGTGCCCGTTGTATAATTCGGATCCTTTGTCAGGAGCATCGTTATGAACGATATAAGCTTTGCCATCATCATCAAAGAAAACAGATGGATCAATCCCATTGAAATTCAACTTTTTAGGTTCACCCCAGCCTTTAAACGGATCTTTTGTTTTAACGATTATGTTTCCCAAACCGCCTGTAAATGCAGTTACAATCATATAAAAAGTATCTTTATGAGGATTGTAGGTAATGCACGGGGCATAAACACCGGCGCTAATTCCGCAGTCATGTGTATCAAAATTCGATGCATCATCAAGCACGCCACCCAATGAAGTCCAGTTTACCAAATCTTTTGAATGAAAAATGGGTACTCCCGGAAACATGGCAAATGATGAACATACAAGAAAATAATCGTCTCCTTTTTTGGTTATTGCAGGGTCGGGATAGCAACCTTGTAAAATCGGATTATAGAATTCATCCGGTTTTAATGGATTGTCTTTATAAACCTGGTCGTCACCCTTGTAAACAAAATTTGAAAACACGGGCGAATTTTTTGCTTCTTTATTAATGTCTTTTCCAGTCGCCCCGTTAAAGACAAATAACATCATTAATACAGAGAAAAGGAATGTTCCACTCTGCTTTACTACTTCTGAACTGAAATGCTTTTTTTTCACTTTTAAATATTCTATAGTTTATTACTTTGATTGCTTATTGGTTGAAATTTTGGTTCTGGTAGGTTTAAAGTGACTTAATACTTGCCGGCCTCTTCAATAATTTTCGCGACAACAGGTTTGGGTTGATTATTTCGGTCAATCAATAAAGGATAATCCGTGCGCCCTCTTACCGGCCAATTGTTTTTCCATGAATTTCCGTCGTTGACACCCCACAATGTAACTCTTGAAATTACATCATCATGTTCCAGAAAAAGTTTGAAAAATTCAAGATACCGTTTTTCAAAAGCTGCATTGGCAGTATCCGTTGGTCCATCAGTATAAGGATTCAGTTTTTGTTTATATTCAAAACTTGCAGATACTTCAGCACCAACGTTTCTGTCGGGTGAAGGAAGAACTGAAATATCCATTTCAGTAATCATAACATTGACACCCAAAGCAGAAAAGGCTTCAATACTTTCCCTAAAATCCTTAATATCCGGATAACTCAAACCTACATGACATTGCATCCCAATACCATCAATTTTTACACCTTCTTCCTGCAGCTTTTTAACCATCGCAACAACGCCATCTCTTTTTGCCGGAATAGCCATGGAATAATCATTGTAATACAGTTCAGCCTCCGGGGCAGCTTCATGTGCAAATTGAAAAGCCAGCTTTATAAAATCCTCACCAATAATATGATAGAATTTGCTTTTCCTTAAAGAACCATCATCCAGTACCGCTTCATTTACAACGTCCCAACCTTTTATCCGGCCTTTATAACGGCCAACAACCGTACTAATATGATTTCTCATACGTTCAATTAAAACCTCACGTGAAACATCGTTCCCGCTGTCATCTTTAAAAAACCAACGTGGAGCCTGTGAATGCCAAATCAATGTATGACCAGTAATAAACATATTATTATTGACTCCAAACTCAACAAATTGATCGGGCGTTGAAAAATTGTACTCATCTTCGCGGGGATGAATTGGCCCGCTTTTCATACAATTCTCAGCAACAATCGCGTTAAATTGCTCTTTGACGACTTCTATTTCATCAGGTCTGTCTCCTTCAATCTGGCGGCTATTCAAAGCTGTTCCTATATAAAACTTTCCTGAAAACGCGTCTTTCAGAGTTGTTTTCGTTTCATCGGTATTAACCGGCTTAAACAGCAACTGCGATAACATGTACAGGCTTTCTTTCCAAACTCTGAAATCATGCTGTCCATCGGGGATTACACGATAAACATGAGGTACGTTGTTAGCTTCCAGATAATCATGCGTGCGTTTACTAAAAGTAATCAGTCGGTCTTTATCGCCACAGGAAATCCAAAGCAATTTAAGTTGCTGTTTTGCTTTTTCTGGGTCGGGAACCAGTTCTTCAGGTGTTTTTGTATTGGGTGCTGACGAAAATCCACCTACCCAGGCGAATTTATTGAGATTGCCCAGCCCAAAATTAAGCGATTGCCCGCCTCCCATTGATAAACCGGCAATGGCTCGGTGTTCGCGGTCTTTCATTACCGGATAATTTTGTTCGATAAAAGGTATCAGGTCGTTGAGCAAGTCGCCTTCGAAGTTGGCAAATGCCTGTACTTTATCAGGGGCCATAATATTACCGGTGGCGCGATCGTCTTTCATTGCTCTGCCATTTGGCATAACAATAATCATCGGCTCAACCTTGTTCTCTGCATACAAGTTATCCAGAATAACTTCAGGGTGACCACCATTTAGCCATTCAAATTCGTCACCTCCAATTCCATGTAAAAGGTAAAGTACCGGATATTTATTTTCAACTGAATAGCCAGGAGGCATATAAACAAGTGCTCTCCGGTCTGTTCCAACGGTTCCTGAGTGGTATTTTATGGTATCGATTTTCCCGTGTGTAATACCAGAGAGCACTACATCAAAGTTTGGAGAAATAGTTTCAATCGTGTTTTGAGAATAACTCTCAAGGGTAAACAAAAAAAGGGCTATAAAAGCAAAAATTAGTTGTTTCATATCAGTTTAGTTAACATATTTTCATCTTTTCAATAAAAACGTGCCTTATCCCTAATAATCAGCGACAAAAAACAATCTTCACCAGAAGGAAAAAGCCAGTTTTTACTTAAAATTAGGTCTGACAATTCAGAATAAATGTAAAAAGAACGCTTTTTACAGAGTTCTAATTACAGATATTAAATTTCAATTTTTAGATAATTATTTGATTACTTTAACAGCGAGTATTTCTAGCTGTGTAAAACAAAATATCAGTTCCGATTTCCAAAAAGGTATCAACTAAATCGATACCTCAGAAGGCGATTTTCCAAAATGTTTTCTAAAAACGGTACTAAAATATCCGGCACTGGTAAAACCACATAATTCGCTTACTTCCGTAACCGTATATTTGCTTGTTTGAAGTAATTCCAGCGCATGGTTGAGTCTGACATTCCGAATAAATTCAGTAGGAGATTGGTCCGTAAGTGATTTAATTTTTTTATAAAGAAGAGAGGGACTGACATTCATTTTCATTGCAAATTCATCTTTACCAAATCCTGAATTAGAAATATTTGCCTTTACCGCATCCAACATCTGTTTTATAAACTTGTCGTTTATTTCATTATTCAAAATGGGTTCTTCAGAGCTCCCCTTTATCAGTTTCAAAGCCTTCTCTCTTACTATAACACGATTTCCAATAATCGTTTTTATGCGTTGCACCAAAAGCTGCACATCAAAAGGTTTGGTGAGATAGTCATCGGCACCTAAACCTAATCCGTGTAACTGTTTCGTTTTTTCAGAAAGAGCAGTAAGCAGAATGACAGGAATATGAGAAGTTTCATAGGTTGATTTTATTAACTGGCACAGTACAAAACCGTCCATATTGGGCATCATGATGTCGGACACTACCAAGTCCGGCATAACAGTTGAAATAAGCTTCCAGGCTTTTTTTCCGTCACCTGCAGTAATAACTTCAAATTCATTACTGAGGGTGCTTTGCATAAAATGCAACAAATCGTCATTGTCTTCTGCAATAACTATTCTCATCCTTTTGGCAAAATGAATTTTGTTCTTAACCAAGCTATTTTGACTGACATTCAAAACCGGATCAGCGATCAACGAAGTATCTGCAACTGGTATTACCTTCTTTACTGTTTTAAATCCTGTTTTATGCGGAATAACAACCTGGAATGTTGAGCCTACATCTTCCTGACTATTACAACTAATACTTCCGCCATGCATTGTTACATATTTTTTCACCAATAAGAGTCCAATACCGGAACCTACAACTTTTGAGTTTATCGCATTATCACTTCGGTAAAACTCTTTAAAAAGTTTACGTTGCGCTTTCCGGTTAATTCCAATTCCCTGGTCAATAACCTGTAGTCCCCATTTACTCTCGTAACATTTCAGATCAATCTGCACCTGGGTTCCCTTACGCGAATATTTTACTGCGTTGGATATCAGGTTATCAACCACTTTTTCCATCTTTAGCTCATCAACTGCAGTTGTATAACTCGTGCAGTTTCGGGTAAATACAAGCTCTATATCCCTGCTTTTTGCAAAAGATTCGTACAATAATTTTCGGTCGGATATAAGTTTTACAAGATCCACAGAAAAAAAGGCCGCCTGTTCTTTTCCGATATCCACTTTCTGAAAATCCATTAACTGGGTGACCACCGTAGACAGCTGTTGCGCCTGCTCCCTGGCCAGTTTCAAATAACTTTTTCCTGATTCCGATAAATTAGTTTCCTGGCTTAATTGCTCAACCGGCGCTTTAATTAAGGTAAGTGAGGTTCGAATGTCATGTGCAGTATTGGTGAAAAACCGAACTTTTTCTTCGGTATGTTTTTGTTTAAGCCTGTTAATATAAATGAGCAAAAAAAGAAAAATAATTCCCAGAACAAAAACGAATAATAAACCAAGAAACCAAACTTTTCTCCAAAAGGGCGGAATCACTCTTAAAGCTATTGAACGTTCACTTATTACATGTTTCTGGGAACCGTCATAAAGTTTTACTTTTAACTGGAATTCGCCACTTGGAAGATTTGTATAAGTAACTATTTTGTTACCGGTTGGTGTTGTCCAATCCTCATCAAGCCCATCCATTTTCCATGAAAATTTTGCCCCTGGCGATATCCCGATTGGAATTAACTCAAGGCTAAATGTATTTTGGTAATATTTTAAACGAATGGTTTGTAAACTATCCACAGTCTTACTCAACCTGAAAGATGAAATATCTCTAATGGAACGCCCCGACACTGTCACGTCCTGAAAAAATATTTTTCCTTTTGATGGACTTTCTTTTAGTGCTTCAGGCGTAAAAATGGCAGCTCCTTTGTTGGTGCCCCATGCCAGCTGTCCGTTTTTTAATCCCAAACAGGCCCCAACATTATACGAAGAACGGGAAAGCGGCGGGATGGAAGCATAAGTCTGAGCACTATTATCCTTTGGGTTAAAACGGCATAACCCGCTTTCGGTACCAATCCATAAAAAACCACTGTCATAAATAATACTATTGATAAAGTTGGATGGCAGCCCTGACTGCATCGTGAACTTTTCAGTTTCACCACTTTTGTAATTATACTTTACTAAACCATCGCCACCTGTACAAATCCAAACATTATCACCTAAAACAATTAAATCATGAACCAGCAACCCCAATAATAACTTTTTGATATTTCCTGTTTGTTTATCTAGCAGAGCCAATCCATAACTACAACCTAAAAAAATCTGGTCTTCCGATAATTCAGCAAACGAACTGACTGGCTCCTCTGGGTATTTTCTGAACTCTTTCGATTTCCACTGGTAACACATAAACTCACCATTTACTCCTCCTAACCAAATATCTCCCTGGCTATCCTTGTAGATTTTTAAAATAAAATCGTTTACAACCGGCATTCCTTCTTCCTTTTGGGAATAGTGCGCCAGTTCTTTACCTGTTTTCTCATCGAGGATATAAACTCCTGAAGAATAGGTTCCCGCCCATATTCTGCCATCGTTATCTTCACAAAGCGAAAGAAATACCTGAGACTGATCATGTTTGTTGTTGTAAAAATTCTTCCATTGATTCGAAGCAACATCCCAACAGCTAATACCATTATTTGTTGCCAACCAAAGCTTGCCCCACCTATCTTCAATAATGCTGTTTACATCGTTATTTACCAGTGAGTTTTCATCGTTTATTTGGTGAACAATTTGATTTACTATAGGAGATGCCAGATCAAAATAAGACACTCCTCCACTAAATGTACAAATCCACACCCTGCCATTTTGATCGCAAAACAAATCGTAAACCCCGTTTCCCCGTAAAGAAGACGGATCGTTCGCATTTTCTTTGTAAACATCTAAAACACGGTTGGTCCTCTTGTCAAACTCCCAGATGCCCTGACCGTCTATTCCCGCTAATAGTGTTGAATCGGTGTTTGCTGTTATTGCCAGAACCGGTTGCCTGGGAAAATCCGATGATAGAAAGTCTGAAAATAATTCTGAATCAAAATCATAAAAAAACAATCCATTGGAAAGAGTCCCAATCCAAAGCTTATTTTGTGATTTATCAAAAAATAGTGATGAAACATTAAACGGACTATCGGTTTTATTTTTGTGAATTTGGTTATACGCTGATGTTTGAATATCGAATGACCAGATCCCATCCGTTTTTACAACCAGAAAATGCTGTTTATCCATCCAGGCCAATTCATAGCGTTCATTTGAAATATCCTCGATTAATGACAATTTCCCGGACTGAAACTTAAATAAACCGGACGAAGTTGCCATCCAAAAAACATGGGAATCATCAAGCAACAAGCTATGAATAACTAAATAATCGTCATTTAGTGCTTTGCCAATATTAAGTATCAAATCAAAACGGTCAAAAACCGGATTATACGAAAATACCTGGCCATTATTGGTAAAAACAATCAGAGTATTATGGCTATAAACTAAATTTACAGTAAACACATCTGCCGATTCATAAGGGAGCTGATAGATACGATAGTCATTATCTGTTAATCTCAATATTCCGGTTTTTGAAGATGCCCAAACGAAACCATTTTTGTCTTTACAAACCGAATTCGCTTCCCGCATCGAAATACCATATAAAGCATTAATGCTGTAAAATTCCGCAGCAAAAACATTCGCTGAAAACAGAATAAAAAGCAAAAACAATGCTGCCCCCTTATATTTTATAATTTTGAAAGACATATTTATTGCTTAAGTCTTTAAGGCGATTAACACAAAAATAGTAGTCTTTTTATGTATTAAATCCATTTTCATGAAATAAGCATCTATTCCTTTATCCTTTTAGTTAAATACTCCCTATCTTTAGACAACGATCTTCCAAAGTTAAGTTAGATTTTATTTTATCGTAAAGTTCAAGCCCGTCATCAGATGGTTTCAGGTAAATCTTCTCATATTTGATATTCCTCCAAAACCTCTCAATAAAAATATTATCAATAGCCCGGCCATATTTTTGAACACCTTTTGCTGTAATGTTTTTCCCAATCCGAAGTCTTAATTCTGCATTATGCTCACGGAAAACGGTCAGCAACATTTGTACTTTTGATTTTACCCCGAGGTAAGCATCCCTAATTTTTTCAACCGTAAAATAAACGCCCTGTTGTTTCATATGCTTTCAAGAAACAGTTTGGTTATCCGCCAACACAATTGTTGAAATAAATACCTTCCGCTTACTATTATAAAAAAAGCCTGAACCCTGGGCTTCTTAATAATGCAACTTTGGGCTTTTCAACAAAGTACAATGTATTTTTTATGCAGAACCTTGTAGCATAAAATTTATATGTCATGAAGAATAAAGAAACAGTTTTAGTAACAGGCGGAACAGGTTTTGTTGGCATACATTCCATTCTGCAACTGTTGCAAAAGGGCTATAATGTAAAAACAACACTGCGCAATCTCAACAGGAAAGGTGAAATATTTGAAATGTTGAAAAATGGTGGTGTCGACTCGTTTGATAGTCTTGAATTTATTGAGGCAGACTTAACCAAAGATGATAGTTGGGACGAAGCAGTAAAAGGCTGTGAATACGTGTTGCACGTCGCTTCGCCATTTCCGTCAGGTGAGCCTAATGATGAAAACGAGCTGATACGTCCTGCTGTCGATGGCACACTTCGTGTTTTAAAAGCTGCTCGCAAAGCAAAAGTAAAACGGGTTGTTATGACCTCTTCATTTGCGGCGATTGGGTACAGCATCAATCCTAAAAACCACATCTTTACAGAAAAGGATTGGACAGATGCGAATGCCAATATTCCCGCTTATATAAAATCCAAGACCCTGGCAGAACGCGCTGCATGGGACTTTATCAAAAATAAAGGCGATGATTTGGAATTAACGGTTATCAATCCTGTGGGGGTTTTTGGCCCGGTTTTAGGAGAAAAGTTTTCAAGTTCTATTCAAATGGTAGAACAACTGATGACGGGTAAAATGCCCGCAATTCCGAAACTCAGTTTTAGTGTTGTTGACGTCCGAGATGTAGCTGACATTCATATTAAAGCCATGACAAATCCTGAAGCAAAAGGACAACATATTTTAGCAACTTCGGACGGCACTACCTCTTTGCCTGAAATTGCAGAGATACTTCGCTCCCAAAAAAATCAGGTTGCACAACGAATCACTAAGAAAGTGATGCCTGACTGGATAGTAAAAATTGCAGCTTACTTTAAACCGGAGCTAAAGTCGGTATCTACTCAAGTAGGCAAAATAAAAACCGTATCAAACGAAAAGGCAAAAAATATCCTGGGCTGGCAACCAAGAAACAAAGACGTTATCATTACTGACACAGCCGAAAGTTTGCTTAAATTTGGAATTGTTAAATAAATTGAATGGACATAAAATCCTGTTATATCGGGCCGGAAATATCTCCTGAGCAATTCATCCCGGAGCATCTGTTTTTGTACCTGGCAAAAGGTACAATGTATGGGTATGACGGTAATAAAAGTTTTACTCTGAAATCAGGCGAATATTGCCTTATTTGCAAAAATCGCTTGGCACGGTATAATAAATTAAAAGAAAATGATGAGTTTGAAAAGGTAGCTATTTTGTTTGATGAGACTTTCTTAAAACAATTTCAGGAAAAGCACAAACCCGACGTGACAAAGTTTCAATCGGCAGAAGCCTTTTTACAACTAAATAAAAGTAAACTTATTCCGAATTTTATTCGTTCGTTAATGCCCTATTACAATGGTTCCGGAAGAATTGATGAAAAGTTTGCCGATATCAAGCGGGAAGAATTGTTAATTATATTATTACGGTTACAACCTGAACTGGCAGGCGTTTTTTTTGATTTTGGTATTCCTGAAAAAATAAACCTGGAAGAATTCATGAACCGTAATTACAAATTCAATGTAAATATTAAACGGTTTGCCTACCTTACCGGACGAAGTTTATCAGCATTTAAACTTGATTTTAGGGACACATTTGATGATTCACCAAGCCATTGGTTAGTACAAAAAAGATTGCAGGAAGCTTTTTTCCTGATTGAGAAAAGGAATGAAAAGCCTTCTGAGATATACCTTGACCTGGGTTTTGAAGACTTGTCCCATTTTTCATTTGCCTTTAAAAAACAATTCGGGCTGACGGCTACCGAACTGGCTGAGCAGAAAAATATCAATCACTGATTTTGACAATCTTCTGTTTGTCCGTTTATTTTGACTTTATTTTCTCCCGGTGTTGTTTTCCCCATCTTTCCATGGCTTCCAGCATTTCGGTAGTGCTATAGCAATAATCGGTGAGCGTGTACTCAATTCTTGCCGGGTAATCATCATAAACCTTTCGGGATAATAATAAATTTTCTACGAGGTGTTTTAATTCTTTGGACAAAACCCGGTTGGTAATTCCGGGAATAGAAGATTTTATTTCATTAAACCTGTTATTTCCGTGATAAATAGAAATTATAATGGGGAGCTTCCACTTTCCTCCAATCACATATTGTGTATCCTGTACGTACTTGATTTTATCCTCAAAACTTATTTTTTCCGAAACAGTCATTTAAGTATCCTTTTGTATACAAGTATCAAATGTATACTTTTTGTCCGTAATTTTGAAATTGAATTCAAAAAATGAATGAACTACCCCGCTGCAAGCAGACGGGGTATCACTGAGGAATGAGTCTTTAACTCGCAGCAAGCTGCGGGGAACTACCCCCAAAGTGATTAGAAATGGAAAATCAAAAAGAAAAAGTATGGTTTATTACAGGTGCTTCAAGTGGCTTTGGATTGGAGTTGGTTAAAATCTTATTGTCAAATGGAAATAAAGTGGCAGCCACGTCCAGAAATGCAACCAATATTGAAAACCAAGTTAATGACTCCCAAAACTTATTGGCGCTTACTTTAGATATTACATCAGATGTCGATGTTAAAAATGCTATTGCCAAAACAGTAGAAACTTTTGGCCGGATAGATGTAGTTGTAAACAATGCCGGGTATATGCTATTGGGAAGTTTAGAAGAAGTTTCAGTCGAAGAATTCCATCAATCCATGAATGTAAATGTTTATGCTTTTATAAATGTGATTCGGAATACGATGCCTTATTGCCGGAAACAAAAAAGCGGACATATTTTTAATTTCTCTTCGTCTGCCGGTTATTCGGGCGATGAAAATGCGGGAAGTTACAATGCGGTTAAACATGCTGTTATTGGTTTATCAGAAGCCTTAGCAAAAGAGGTAAAACCGTTTAACATTAATGTAACCATTGTTTCTCCTGGTCTTTTCCGAACTAATTTTTTGGCGAAAGGAGGATTTTCTGTTGCTCAGAATTCCCCATTTAATTGATTATTGATTAAAAAAAAATAGTTTTGATAACGAGAATGAGCCAGTTCGAAGCTCGGTGTTTAAAATGGTGTAAAGGTTGTAAAATCAACCCGCTCAGAATTCTGGAGATGGGAACATTTTGAAAAATTGAATGGTGGAGCGTAGCTACCCCGTATACAATAATATCTAATAGCAATGTACATGTTCCTGTTCTGGCAAATTCTCAATTTCTTGGCAACACCCTCATACTCAGTTTTTAGGGGTAAGGGATTTTGTGTTCGAAAATCGATAAATCAGACAATGTCGGTGGGTTTCGTTATATACAATTCCCCACATAAGAACCTCCGAAATAGATTTAAACTAAAGTTATCTATTCCTCCAGCCCTGATTAAATCCTTTTGCTAACGTAGAGGGGAGCCCTGATTAAAAGTCTTGCTATATTTGGAACAGGCTCTTTGTGTAACCGATTTTTAAAATGGTGCTTTTAAAGCCCGTGCGTAATTCTGGTTGAAATGTAAAAAGCCCCTGAAGAGCATTTCAAGGGCCTGTTGATAAATCCAGTGGTGGCACTGACGATTAATGCCAGCGACCCCGTTCAGAATATTTTTCGACTCAAAGATACATTTCCTTAGGGCTTTTTACTGATTAATTCTAAAATTATGGCAAGGAAAAAGAAAATTGAAATGGACATCGTCAACCATTATGCAGCAGGAATCGATGTGGGGAGCAAGTCTCATTTTGTTGCAGTAGGGCAGGCCCTGGACGATGTAAAAGAATTTGGCGTATATGCCGAGGATTTGATTGAACTATGCCAATGGTTGTTGTCATTCGGAATCACAACGGTAGCAATGGAATCGACAGGTGACTATTGGCAAAACCTCTATGTAGAATTGCAAAAACATGGCATTGAAGTAATCCTGTGCAATGGAAAATTTACAAAACATGCCAAAGGGAAAAAGACCGATGTAAAAGACAGTCGATGGATTCAGAAACTACATTCACTGGGATTATTATCTGGCAGCTTTTTGCCTGACAAAACCACTGAAATACTTCGCACTTATTGCCGTCAAAGGGCAAATTGGATCGAGCAGGCAGCAAGCGCATCTCATAAAATGCAGAAGTACTTAAAACTTCTGAACTTTCGATTGGATGTTGTCGTAAATGATGTGTGTGGACTTACAGGTCTGAACATTATCCAGGACATTTGCAATGGAAACCTCGACCCATTTTTATTAGCAGAACACAGACATTACAATTGCAGGAAACCAAAACAGGAAATAGCAAAAGCACTACATGGAAACAACCGCGAGGATTACCTGTTTGGCCTCAGACAAGAGTTCGACAGCTACAGGTTTTTCCAAAGAAAAATGAAAGCATGCGACAAAGAAATTGAGCGGCTAATCAAAAATGAAATAAAAAAGTCACCCGAAAAGAAAAAACTTAAAACCACTGAAAAACCATACAAGAAAATCAACAAAAATGCCGTTGACATTAAGAATTTTAACCAAATTGCTTTCCAGTACTTTGGGGGAACCGACTTAATGGCTGTTGAAGGAGTAAGCCATGCTACGGTTATGGCAATAATGAGCGAAATAGGAATCGATGGTTTTAAAAAGTTTAAATCCGCAAAACAGTTTTGCTCCTGGTTACGACTGGCCCCAAACAATAAAATATCAGGAGGGAGAATCCTGAGCAACAAAATCCCAAAAGGAAGCAACCGACTAAAAATAGCATTACGTCATTCTGCAAATGCAATTGGAAATTTAAAAGATACACACCTGTCTGACTTTTTTCGCAGAATAGCTTTCAGAAAAGGAAGACAGTCGGCAGTTTCTGCCACCGCCAGAAAACTGGCAACAATTATCTGGACAATGATTGTGAAAAATGTACCCTATAATCCTCCCTCCCAATACCTGTTCCTCGACCAAAAAAGAAAGATGGGAATAGCAAAAAGAATTAAAAAACAAATCGCTAAATTTGACATAAAACCCAATGAAATTGGACTTGGTAACTCATTGAGCCCCAACTACAATTTTTAACGTTAGTCAGAATAAAATTGAGGAATACGACACGCAACAGAAAGTTGACATCATGAACCACTTTAATGGACAACAACCGGGAAATCCTGAAAAGCTGGCAAAGGCAGTAATGGATACTGCTGAAGAAGAATATCCACCTTTGCATCTTATCATGGGACCAGATGCTTATGAAAGGGTAACGGAATATTATCAATCACAATTGTTGGAACTTAAAAAGTGGAAAGAACTAAGAGACTGTTTTGAAATCATTTTTAAAATTTATTAAGCATCAATCTTATCATTGATAACTGGACAAAAGCAGTACTTGTTTCAGTTAACCTTTCATAATCTTTAGAAGTTCTTCGTTGAAATGAAATCCACACAAATGTTCTTTCAACAATCCATCTTTTAGGCAGGATCTTGAATTTGTGAGTTTCATTTCTTTTGACAATTTCGAGAACCCACCCAAATTTTATCCTGGCTGTTTCTACAAGTTCACCACGATAACCGCCATCGGAAAATATTTTGATTATCCCTCTCATGTATTTATTTTTGAGGGATTTAAATACATGCTCTGCAGCCTTGCTGTCATGTGGTGTTGCTGAATGGACTACAATTGTCAGTAGTAAACCAAGAGTATCAACAACAATGTGCCTTTTCCTCCCCTTGATCTTCTTGCCGCCATCATACCCGATTTCGCCCTGGCAAACATTGGCCGTTTTTACTGATTGGCTGTCAATTATGCCAACAGACGGAACAGCGCACCTTCCTTTTTGCCCCCTGACCTTCGCTACAAGATAATCATGCAATTCTTCCAATAGGCCATTTAACTTTCACTGACTGAAGTAATAATAAACCGTTTGCCATGGCGCAAAGTCTTTGGGCAGCATACGCCACTGACAACCTGATTTGATTATGTACAAAATTGCATTCACTATTGACCGTAAACTATGTTTCCTCTTTCGTCTGTATCCAAACAAATCTTTTATAACTTGCCACTGGTTATCGGTTAAATCACTCGGGTAAATTTTCATCATACACTAATTTGTGGTTATTTTAGTGCAAAGGAAATTCACCGTAATGTGGCTGACTGATAACCAATCATTTAATTACAAACATATTCGTGTTAATTGTGCTATACCATTTTTTAAAATTTAAAATCAAAACAGTCACTAACTCCGCTATTTTATTCGAAATTAATTTCAATGCATTTCTATATTCCCTTTCTGAAATAAAAAGAGATTATTACTTTTAGCGCACAAAATGACAGGAATCACCAATAAAAACGAAAACCAAGACACAAAATATTACTGAATAAAAACAGAACCTCCTGGAAAATATAAAAAATTGTACTATTTATTATAAATGAAAAATCAACACTCGTGAATAAATTAAATGACATTCTTTCTTTAATTGATAGTTATATTGGCGGCTCGCAATGGTTTGTTTTTTTGTTGCTTGGAACCGGAATATTCTTCACCATTTATTTAAAATTTCCACAGTTTCGTTATCTAAAATATTCATTTCGCATTGTTCGCGGGAAGTTTGATAAAGAAGGCGACCAAGGTGATACATCTCACTTTCAGGCACTAACTACAGCCCTTTCCGGAACTGTTGGAACAGGAAATATTGCAGGAGTTGCACTTGCCATTCATTTAGGCGGGCCAGCTGCCTTATTTTGGATGCTGGTAACTGCAGCGCTGGGTATGACAACCAAGTTTGTTGAAGTTACGCTTTCGCATAAATACCGCGAAAAAGCTGCTGATGGCTCCATTGCCGGCGGCCCTATGTATTATATGAAAAACCGGCTGAACTTAAGATGGTTGGCCGTTATATTTGCAATAGCAACTGTTTTATCCTCTTTTGGAACCGGGAGTTTACCGCAAATAAATAGTATTTCAAATTCACTATTCGAAACATTTGGCATAAACCATATGCTTACAGGAGCTATTCTGGCAGTTTTACTTGGTTTTGTTATTATTGGAGGGATAAAACGTATAGCAAAGGTAACATCACGGCTCGTACCAATTATGGCATTCATTTATTTTATTGGAGCCATTGCCGTAATATTTTACAACTATGAAAATATCATTCCTTCTATCGCTGCCATTTTTGGTGATGTATTTACAGGAACTGCTGCGGCCGGAGGATTTCTGGGAGGGAGCATTGCATTTGCATTTAACCGCGGGGTAAACCGTGGACTTTTCTCGAATGAAGCAGGTCAGGGGTCAGCTCCTATTGCCCATGCTGCCGCACGTGCACACGAACCGGTTTCTGAAGGGTTAGTAGCCTTACTTGAACCTTTTATCGATACTATTATTATCTGTACACTTACCGGACTGGTATTACTATCATCGGGTGTTTGGTCCGAGAAATATGAAAACACATTTCAGGAAGCAGATCTCTTTGTATTAAATAATACCTATTCAGAAACAAACAAGCAAAACGTTGATGAATTGCATAAATACCTTATTGGAAGTGCCAACCTCCCTTTGTTTACAGGAGAACTGAATGTAGCCAATGGAGTTATTCAAAATCAGCCAACCATATTACACGCCCGTTCTGTTGCTGAAGACGTAAGAGTTTGGGAAAACAAAGAACCATACTCCGGCACCATTAAAATTAACGATGGAAAACCGGAACAAAGGAACGGGCTTATATTTACAGGGAAATCGTTACTACACAGTGCTCCGCTTACCACTATTGCTTTTACAAGAAGTTGGCTTGGAGACTACGGAAAATATATCGTTTCAATCGGGTTGCTTCTGTTTGCTTTTTCTACTGCCATTAGCTGGTCATATTATGGCGACCGCGCCATTACTTATCTTTTTGGCTCTGGCAAAGTAATTTATTACCACATTATTTATGTAATTGGGTTCTTCTTTGCTTCATTTACCGACACAACCATCATCTGGACATTGTCTGGTATAACCATTGCTTTAATGACCATTCCAAACCTTATTGGCATATTATCTCTTGCAAAGGAAATGAAGGCGGAAGTAAAATCATTCTGGGAAGAATATGCCAGTCGTTTCCCTGAAGAAAAGGTTCCGAAAGGATAAACTAAATTTCAAATATAAGCAGAAGAGCAGCTTGAAGGAGTTGCTCTTTTTTTACACCAAAACTTTTAATCTGTGGTGTTTTTCTATGTACTTTTCAGGAATAAGTGAATTTAACTCATTTAATCCTATTTCCCATTCTATACCGATAATATCAAAATCATTGGTAATCCCTTTGTTTCTTAAAGAAAATAGCCAATTATGAAGATGTTTTGTGATTCGATCCAGATTATTCTGAAAACGATAAACAGATTGAATATTTGTAACAACAATTCCGTCTTTTATAAAGTAATTAACAGAAAAAGAACCAATTGAATACTTATAGTTCGGATTACAATATCCACCTGACTAACAGAAAGTACACCTCGCTTCTGCCTCTCTTCCATTGCCAATTGAACGGAATGCTTCCATTTATTTAAAACTTCATAATTCCGGGTAATTAATTCCTGCGTATCAAGAACCATCGCTTTTCCATTTCCCTTTAAATAGTTCAGCAAAAATTTTCGTGGCAGTTTAAATAAAGATACGTAGAGCAAAGCGAGTACTGAATTATATCTTCGCTTAAAAAAATCAGTACTTATTCCGGGAACAAAATGATTCCACAAATAAAAATCAAGGTTCATTAGTATTTTCATAACCAGGTGTTTTTGTTATACTGAGAAGTTTATTTTCACAAAGAATAACAAGCTAAACCAAAGTATGTTTGTAAGAAATAAATAAAACGCCCCTAATTGAAACGGCTTAAAATACAAAACAGTAAATTTAAACCTTTCAAGCTAAAACTGATTTATTATTTTTGCGATGAAAAACAAAAACAATGCAGAAAATATATCCTGAAAATTTTGAAGTAAAAATTGGTTTCGACCGTATTCGTGAAATGCTCCATAATAAATGCTTGAGCAATATGGGGCGCGAATGGGTAAACGAAATGCATTTTCAGGAAGAATTTGAAAGCATTAGTAACCAACTGGGAGAAGTTGATGAATTTTGCCGCATTGTGCGGGAATTTGAAAATTTTCCGGCAAATCATTTTTTTGATCTTCGAAGTGCACTTCAAAAAATTAAAATTGAAGGACGTTTTTTGGAACCAGCCGAACTATTCGATTTAAAACGCTCGCTGGAAGCAATCCGCGCCATCGTTTTCTTTTTCAACAAACAAGAAGAAGAAATCTTCCCTTTGTTAAAACGGAAAACAGTTAATGTTCAGGTCTTTCCATATATTTACGATCGCATTGATACTATTCTGAATAAATTTGGAAAAATTCGCGACAATGCTTCGCCTGAATTAGCCCAAATCAGGCGGGATATTATTTCCCGGCAGTCAAACATGTCGAAACGCCTGCACGCCATTTTAAAACAAGCGCAAAAAGATGGGTTAGTTGACGAAGAAGCAACCATTTCTATTCGCGACGGACGTGCAGTGATTCCAGTTTCTGCATCAAATAAAAGAAAACTTCAGGGAATTGTTTACGATGAATCGGCCACAGGAAAAACATCGTATATTGAGCCCAATGAGATTGTGGAAATGAACAATGAAATCCGCGAACTGGAATATGCAGAACGACGGGAAATTGTTAAAATACTCACCAACTTTTCGGATGACATAAGACCTTACCTCGACGATCTTTTTTACTCTTACGATTTTCTGGGTGAGATTGATTTTATTCGTTCAAAGGCGCTTTTGGCAATAGAGTTTGATGCTATAAAACCTGAATTCTTCAACCGGCCGGTTGTTGACTGGCACGATGCTGTTCATCCTCTTTTGCGGCTAAACCTAAAAAAGGAAAACCGCAAAATAGTTCCGCTAAACATTTTGTTATCAGAAGAGAAACATATTCTCCTAATATCCGGTCCCAACGCCGGTGGAAAATCAGTTTGTTTAAAAACAGTTGGATTGCTGCAATATATGCTGCAGTGTGGCTTGCTTATTACCGTTAACGAAGCCAGCAAAACAGGTATTTTCCATCAGTTATTTATTGATATTGGCGACGAACAATCAATGGATAATGATTTAAGTACCTATAGTTCGCACTTGTTAAACATGAAACACTTCGTAAAAAACAGCGATGAAAACACGCTTATTCTTATCGATGAATTTGGAACAGGAACAGAGCCGATGCTAGGTGGCGCCATAGCCGAAGCCATTCTCGACCAGTTAAATCAACAGCGAACATTTGGTGTAATTACCACACACTATACAAATTTAAAACATTTTGCATCTTCAGCAGAAGGTATTGAGAATGGAGCAATGCTTTACGATTCTCAAAATATGAACCCGCTGTTTCAACTGGAAATGGGAAAGCCGGGTAGTTCATTTGCTTTTGAAATAGCACGTAAAATTGGATTACCTGAAGAAATTCTTGAAAAAGCTACAGAGAAAGTAGGAAAAAAACATATCGATTTTGACCGCAACCTTCGACAAATAAACCGCGACAAAAGATACTGGGAGACCAAACGAAAGAAAATCCATCAGGTAGAAAAAATACTGGATGAAATGGCGACAAATTATGAAAGTGAATTGCAGGAAGCCAAGAAAATGCGAAAAGAAGTACTTGCAAAAGCAAAAGAAGATGCTGACGCTTTGCTCTCTGGCGTAAACAAAAAAATTGAAAATACAATTCAGGAAATCAGGAATACACAGGCTGAAAAAGAAAGAACAAAAAAGGCACGTGAAGAACTGGAGAACCTGAAAAAAAGAGTAAAACACCAAAGCGACAGCAACGATAAATTCATCCAGGAAAAAATAGACAAGCTTCAACAGCGCGAAGAAAAAAGAAACCAGCGGCGACCAAAAGAAATGCAAGAGCCGATTCCAAAAACAAAACTGGAAGAACGCGTTGATCTGAAACCGGGAGATAAAGTTCAGATAAAAGGACAAAATACGGTTGGCGATTTAATTGAGCTAAATGAAAAAAATGCAGTAGTGGCTTTCGGCCAGCTAATTACTACCCTCCCCCGTAAACAAATAGAGCGAATTAGTAATAATGAAGCCCGCAAACTGGAAAAAGGAAATCGCAGGGTAGGTTCCTCCCTTACACTAAATTTTTCACAACGAAAATTGACTTTCAAACCTGATATTGATATTCGCGGACAACGTGTAGAAGATGCTATCTCTAAGATTCAGGAATTTATTGATGAAGCCATCATGTTTGAAGTAGCCCAACTCCGCATTTTACATGGGAAAGGGCATGGCATTTTAAAAACCACCATTCGCGATTACCTTCGTGCTGAACCCATGGTACGCAGTTACAAAGACGAACATGTAGATTTTGGTGGCGCCGGAATCACTGTAGTAAACCTGGCATTATAACATTCCCAATAAAAAATCATTTATTCTTTCTTCTTCGAAGTAAAAGAAGAAAAGCAAGCGAAGAAAAAGATAACATTTGAAAAGGCAATTATAGCCACAGGAGCACAACCGAATGGTCAAATTTCCCTGGTCAGCTTCCGGTCGTGCAATTGCCATAGAAGCCGGACAAGGTTTCACAAAATTTTTAATACAGCCAGAAAGCGGACAAATTCTGGGAGCAGGAATTGTTGGAAAATACGCCGGTGATATGATTGCAGAACTGGTTCTTGCTATTGAAATGGGAGCAACAGCAGAAGATATAGCACTAACCATTCACCCCCACCCTACACTTTCAGAAACAATAATGGAAGCTGCTGAAATGTTTTACGTACAGGCAACGCATACCTTCTCGAGAAAAACTGCTAAGAAATAAAAATGACTGACGCCCTTTCTTTGAAACGAAAAAATAGAAAACAATAAAAATAAAAAACATGAAAACAATTATTATAAGCGACATTAATGGAAAGTCTGAATCAATCATTCCTTATGGTTTAACTCTTGCAAAAATGCTGGAATCAGAAGTTGATGTCATCCATGCTATCGACTCGCGATTGCATCAGGGAGAATACAGTTCACTTTCCGACTCGCAATCGATAACTCCTGGCAAAACTTTTTCTCATGAAGAAATTATGCAACGAGAAAAAAATAAGGTACAAATCCAACTGGACAAATTATTAAGCAGCGAGGCTTCCCTGTTAAATTATCCTTTAAAAGTAAATACACTTGTAAAAAAGGATAGCATAATAAACAGCGTATCATCAAAAGTAAAAGAGGAACCATCTTCCATTTTCGTTATAAATATTGAACCAGATGGATACATTTTTTAATCGAAAGATGAGATTATCAGCACGCTTGAAAATACAAGAGCAATGGGTTTATTAACACCTCCGGGGCAACCACTTCGAATGATAAACCGCGTTTTGCTTCCAGTTGATTTTAACCTCCAAAATTTTGGTGGTTATTCAAAAACACATTCATTTATTCGGTATTTCCACCCCGTAATTGATACTGTTAGTTTCGAGAAAAACGGAAACAGTACTGCCAATAAGAAAAATAAGAACTGACTTGAAATCGTAAAAAATATATTTATCCCATCAACCGTGAAAAATGAGCAGCTAAATGGAGATAATTTTCAGAGCTCATTTAAAAACTATATTCAAAAGAACCATACCGATTTATTAATTCTTTTTCAACAAAAGCAAGGGAAAACAAAAAGCCTTTTTAAAGAGAGCAATGCCAGAATGCTCCCTCCTCAACTTGATTTGCCAACACTTGTATACTTTCAGAATTAATTGGCCAAAAGCGTATTAAAGAGTCAAATACAGGTGTGCAATTGTTCTACAAAACCGATTCTTAAATTCTACATAAAAATGTGTCCCACAACGAAAATAAGAAAGATAAACATCTAAAAATCAAAACACTTAACCACCAATATTATTTCTGGCATATTTTTGACCTATAGCATATAAAAAAGGAACAATGAAACGAAGCATAAAAGAATTAATAGGATACACAATTCAGGCAACTGATGGTGAAAAGGGAAAAGTACACGATATTTTATTTGATGATAAAACCTGGGTTACCCGTTACCTGGAAGCAGATTTAGGAACTTTTTTCTCACAAAAAAGAGTATTGATTCCACGTTTTCATCTACGTGAACCTATATGGGAAGAAAAACATTTTCCAGTTAACCTTACGGTGAAAAAAATTGAAGAATCACCTGACATGGAATCGAACCTTCCCTTTTCCCGTTTGTATGAAAAGGCATTAATGAAACATTATGATTTAAAACCTTACTGGCCAATAAATGTTTCTGCCTATACAGCAAGAAAATCGATGATGAATCCCAACCAACCACTACAAACACCAGATAATACTCTGGAAGAAGACAAAATTGAAACGCACCTTCGTAGTTTCAATGAAATTCAAGGATATGCAGTACATGCAGCCGATGAGCGTTTTGGACATATTAACGATTTAATTATTGATGATGTTGACTGGCAAATTATGTATGTAATTGTGGATACAAATAATCTGTTTCCCTGGAGTAAAAAAGTAATGATACCCATTGAAACAGTTGATAAAATTAGTTTCCTGAACCGGGAAGCCAGTATAAAACTATCAAAAGAAACCATTGAGAATGCCCCGGAATATGATCCGGAAGCTCCGGTTAATGCTGAATATGAAAAAGTTCTATATGATTTTTTTGGAAGAAAGATTATAAAGTAAGAGAATAAAATATTGAAACTCATTTTTGTACAATACTTTAAAAACAAACATTATGAAACGCACAAAACATTTGATTAGCAATTAGCAAGTTAGCAGTTGTAAGTATTTTAATAATTAGTCAGGCCTGTTCCAATAGTCCGCAAATGGCATCAAATACCGGAAACAACGAAATAAACAAAGCAATTTGCGTACTACAACCAACAGATGGAAACACCGCACAGGGAGTAATAACATTTACCCGCACAGATGATGGAATTGAAATTGAGGCAGATGTGGAGGGATTAACTGCCGGGAAACACGGCTTTCACATCCATCAATATGGCGACCTAACCAGTAATGACGGTACTTCTGCGGGAGGGCATTTTAATCCTGACAATGAAAAACATAGTGCACCAACCGATTCTCAAAGACATGTAGGCGACTTGGGAAATCTAAACGCAGGAGATGATGGCAGGGCTCATTATCAACGCGTAGATAAAGACATTGCCTTTGAAGGCAAACATTCCATTATTGGAAGAGCCATTGTAGTTCATGCAGGTGAAGATGATTTGAAATCTCAACCTACCGGAGATGCCGGTTCGAGAGTAGCATATGGTATTATTGGAATTGCAAAATAGAAATACAGGTTAAAACAAATCTCGATTACGAGTAAAATAATAGTTCAATAATAAACGAACACCTACAAAACAAAAGGAGCCCCCCTGAGAGAAATGCTCCTTTTTATATTATTAATTACCAGAAAACAACCTTAGATTTTTCGGACATCAAGAAAAACGCCACTCTCATAGCCAAGGGCTTTTTCAATTCCTTTAGCAACAATTTTGGCCGCCTCTTCCGGACCGGGCATTTGGGGCGTTCCCCGGGCCTCTTTCAGCCTTCTGATAACCGGGAATTTTTCATAATCATCGATCGTATAAATATAATCCTGCATAGACGTATGAATAAGACCGGGAGCAATGGCACAAAAATGAGTTTCCGGGTTTTCACCCGCATAAAGACTTATCAGCATATTTAATGTAGCCTTCGAAAGCGAATAAGCATTCCAACCACGAGAGCCACTAACCGAAGCCCCTGATGAAATAGCGACTAATTGTTGAATCGTTTTAACCTGATGAAAAAGTGCATCGATGATAATCTTATTTGACCATACATTTACATCCATCAAATGCTTAATTTCATCCAGTGTTGTATCTTTCATATCCTGAATTTTATTTAAAATGCCTGCATTCAGAATAACCAGATCCAACATTTTTACACCTTTCAAAAAAGAGGATAGGTTCGTTTCTATTTTTCCAAAATGCGATACATCCTGCACAAAAAACTCAAAATTTTTATACTCTTGCAACAATTCATTTGAACTTCGGCTAATACCAAATACAGTGTGTCCCTGCTCCAGGTAATATTTAGCCAAACCAAATCCTAACCCTGAACTGGTTCCTGTTATAAAAATATTCATCATATACTATTCTAGAATTCTTAACCTTATTTGTAAACAATGAAACAAATTAACTCTTTCCTGCAAGTCTGACATTACCGATAGTTCCTGGAGGAATTAACTACAGAGAAGATACCATAGGCCAGTGTATAAATGCCAATGAAAACAGTTATTATACGCGTACTTTCAAATGGATTTACCATAATAGTTATTCCCATTATTAACGATAAAATACTAATTATTAAGAGAAATGCATTATAAAATGTTGGGAGTACCTTTTTAAAATAAGAGAACAAAAATATTAATCCTATAAAAAGTGCCCACAAGCCCATGATTGTAACAAAAACCGTTGCAAGCAACTTAGGGCGGGCAAGGATTATTGCTGCCAGTAAAATTCCAATTAATCCCTCCATTAATAAGAAAGACCACTGAGGACTTACTTTTCTGACTTTAAATGCACTCACGATTAATGTTATTCCTCCAACCAACAAGGTTATTGCAAAATAAACACCAAGTGCAGCCAGTGTTATCCCAGGCATAAAAAGAGCAACCAACCCAAAAATAATGGCGAGTACACCATTCATGCTTCTTAAATTTTTTTGAATAAAGTTTTTCATAATTTTATTCTTGTTTGTTATTTATTCACTTTAATCTATCAATATATTTATTCTTTCAGGTATAATATTCATTAAAAAACCGCAAATAGAAGAATGTTCATTACCAAAATAGAAATCTGAGATCCCCGAGAGATTCGAAATAAATACCTCTAATTTTAATATTATTACATAAATACTAAATTCAATACAATAATTCCATAATTAATCCGGTTATTAATACAGAACACTCCAAAATGCATTATTCTTTAATTGTAAACAACATGAAAAATCGGGTTGAATTCATCTACCCGATTTTTTATTTAACATTAACAACATCAAAATAAATTTATTGAAATAGTCACCTTGTCAATTTCCGCCAAAGCCGGTCGCTCGTTTCGAAATTATGCTTATTTTTAATGTCGCAAGACTAATAACATAACTTTGAATCATGCTTCCACACCCAGTACTTCAAAATCATTTAGAAAAAATAGCAATAACAAGAGAAAAGTATTGTCAGCCTCCAATAAGTTGCGTTAAGCAAAAAGTTGGGTTATACACCCAATTTAGGCATATACCCCAACCTTCTAGTAAAGAAATAACTGTACTTAGCCGGATGCACATACGTTGTGCGGCATACTAATGGCACTCTGCATCAAGACAGATTATTACATTTGATTAATGGAGAAAAAACTTAAATATGATATTGAAAATTTAGAATGGCAACAATTTGAAATTTTATCTTTTAAATGTTTGCAACTAGATATTTCAAAGTCATTAAATTTCATTGAAGGAGGAAGTGATAAAGGACGAGACTTTGTTTTTAAAGGTAGAACTAGTTTCTTTGGGGCAGTTGATAAAGAGTATAATTACATTTTTCAAGCTAAGCACAAATCAAACAATAATAGTTTTTCTAGTTTAAATAGCGATTTAAAAACGGAGTTAGAAAAAGTTTTTATCACTAATAATCTCAACTATAATTATTACTGTTTAGTTACCAACTTAACTTTAACGGGTAATCAAACCGACAGTTTAAATAAAACCTTCAGTACTTTCATTTCGGACAACCAAATATCTTCTCAAATAAAGTTTGGCATATATTCATATAGAAACTTAGAGGGATGTATTGATAGAAATGATTTTTTGAAATGGATTTTCCCTTCTATTATCAGAAATACCGATTTTAAGTTTCTACTCGAAGATATTATACAAAGAAACGAAAGGAATATTACAACAGGTTGGCTTTCTGTTTTCGAAAAGAATAAGGTGAACTTTGTGTACACAAATGTTTTCGAAAGAGCTTTAGATAAATTGAAGAATAATAATATTTTACTTCTCTCTGGACCATCAAAGTCTGGAAAAACATTTAATGCAGAGATGTTACTGTTTAATTATTTTTGCAAACAATCGTCCACTCCCTACAAAATAGATAGAGTTGATGAATTTGATAAATTTTATGACCCTAATAAGAATCAAGTTTTCCTTTTTGATGATGCATTTGGTCGATATAATATCGACTTAAGTAGAGCAGATTCATTTAATCGAAAATTGGAATATATTTTCGAACAAATTGATGAAAATCACAAATGTATATTTACTTCTAGAGAATATATTTATAAAGCATTTTTAGATTATCTGAATTATTCGGAACCAGTTGTAAAAGATTTTATTACCAAAATTACTGTTGAAGTTAACGACCTGACTAAAGGAGAAAAAGAAAGTATTTTTTATAGATATTTCAAACATATATCACACTCAATAATTTCTTTAAAGGAAAAAACTCTTGATAGAATTTTAATACATAAAAACTTTTCTCCAGAAACAATAAGAGCATATTTTATAAACAATAATGAATTTGATTTAGCTTCTTTTTTTAGACATATAGATTCTCCAGATGATTATTTGGAAAAGGACTTTATTAATTTATCAGAAGAAAAAAAGTTGGTTTTATTGTCTACATTATTGTCATTAAACAATACAGCAAGTTCAATTTCATACAGCTACGAAAAAATATGTGATGATTTAAATAAGAACTTGTTGATTTCACTAAATGAAATATTAAACCAACTTGATGGAAGTATATTGAAAAGCGATGATGATGAATATTATTTTTATCATCCTTCAATGTTTGAATTTTTTGTTCGATATATTTCTAAGGACACATCAATTTATCGACGACTACTTCTTATAAATTTTAACATTAGATTATTAAACGTTATAAGGTTCAAACCTGAGAAAGGACAAGATGCAATTAAGATTGATGAATCCGATTTGACTAAATTAATTGAAGGCTTTCGAAGAATTTTTAGCAATCCTGAATTATCAATAGTTGAATTAAACTCTATTTTAGAATGGTTTAATAATACTGATATACAGCTTAATTTAAAACTTCGTTTAAAGAGTAAATATTCTGAATTAAAATCAGAGATTAACTCTTTGCTAAAGAGCTTAGATTATTCAAACTTTATCAATGAAAACATATATCACTTAGGTGACTTTTTTAAACATTTAGGTATCAATCACAGAGATGTTATTATTAAAGAAGAATTCTTTGAGAATCTTATTTCTTTGAGAAATAATGAAGAAGGATATTGGTTCTTGGTTTTTAGAATGATTCCTTTCTTAGAAGAAGATTTCATATTTAAAAACATTACCAGGGATTGGTTTAAGTCATTTTTTAAAGAAATAAAACAAGAAATTAACTCCTTGGGGTTTGAACTATATGGTGCTGCCTATCCTGAATTTGAAGAAGTAAAAATATACAAAAAACTTTATGAGGAAAAGCGTTATAAGGAGGCTCAGAAATTGCCAAAGAAACAAAGAGCTGACTTTAAACAAAAGACAAATAAACACTGGTATCCAAGATATTTGTTAGTAAAAGAGAAATTAAATGTTTTGAAAGCAAGTCAACCGTATGGGTATAAATTATACGAGAAAATAATTCCTAATTTTTCACACCTTCAAGCTTTAGAGGAAAATCAATTCAACAGATATATTTTTAATAAAGAAAAAAAATGGTGGTAACAAATAAAGTACGATCGCACAGTCGAGTAAGCCAGGGGAGTTTCACCCCTAACTTCAAATGTCGTTAAGTTAAGAACATCTCTGTTAATTATCTGTATTTGAGATTGTTACATTTTACTATCTCATTAAATATGGTTATATTTAAGGTGTTAATTATTAAATAAATTCATCATATTATGGACAGAAAAAACATTCAGGAACCAACAGGCATGGCACCGGATTTGACCTAAAAATCATGCCAAACTCATTAGAGAACTGAAAAATAAATTATTTTCTCAAGATTTTTTAGAGAGGCACAGGGCTTATACAAAAGCCTTTATCAGGAAACGAAGTTTAAGCTTTGTCAGCGTTTTCCTTTTTTTATCCAACCTATTGAAATCTTCACTGCAAACAGAGTTGGATAACTTTTTCAAGGTCGTGCAACACAAAGAACTACCAGTGAACGAAGTAACAAAGAGTGGTTTCAGCCAGGCAAGGCAAAAACTTAAATACCAGGCTTTCGTTGAGCTGAACCATGACCAGGTCGATTTTTTCTACAATAATTTCCAGTACAGGAAGTGGCATAATTACCGGTTGGTAGCTATCGATGGCTCCACATGCCGTTTGCCATACAGCAAAAAGATTGTTGGGGAATTCGGGATAGCTGATACCTCGGAGACAGGGACACCATTGATTTTGGCAAGGCTGTCACAAGCTTACGACATGCTGAACCATATTGTAGTAGATGCATGTCTTGCCAGTTACAGGACAGGGGAACACGAGTTGGCAGAATAATAAGGGATCAATCACATGTATGATCCAGGGGACTCTACTGTGATTGTCCCAGTGTTGCACCCAACCTAAAGGGGGTTCAGAGCTGTGTAGTTTCAATTATTTTGTTTTCGGGCATTGTTTGATTTTTCGATTGTTTTTTTGTGATGTCTTAAAAAAGAACTGTTTCATTTTGCCTGTTTTTCATATCGGTTTCAATTCAGTATCGATTTTTTAGTGCTGGTACCTTCTATTTTTTTATGTTGGGACACAGCAAATTTATTCCGGCTGTTGCAGCCGGTCAGTTCCTGCGTTCCAATAAGTTTTGCAGCTGTGCTACACAGCCATATCCATCCCTGCCATCTGAGGTGGCGAAGCGCGGTCTTTTGTCCATTTTTCAATCATCAGCAGTACTCCTTTTTTGCAGGATTGACACACGTTAATGTCGTGCCCGTAGACAATTTTAATTACTTCGCGTACGGTAAATTTTGGTTTCACTCCCGGGTCGGGATGTTTCAATTCTGTACGCATTTGTTTTAGCAGGCCTGTTTTTACGCGGGTAGCTAAAAAACCATAATGCCTTATACGGGTAAAACGGGTTGGCACAATGTGGCTTAAAAACCTGCGAATAAATTGTACCCCGGGCAATTCAAGATACTTTTGTTTGTTGTGGTCATTTCGGTCCCGGTAAGTAAAACCTACCGTTGTTTCGGTTATTTTATTTATCCTGTAATTGCTGATGGCAATTTTATGAGTGTATCTTCCCAGGTATTCAATTACAGTATCAGGCCCACGGAACGGTTCTTTACAATGGACTACCCAGTTGGTTTTGTAAAGCTTGTCTTTTAGTTGCTGCCACACCCGGGGTTTGAGCAATACTGCCTGTTTTCCTGTTGCCCGTAGTTCACCACGCTTGTAATACCGATGCAGGTGGTACAGGAACTTGCCCCTGAACTTATTGGCCACTGCCGGTACATAAAACAGAAAATCACTGTTGCCTTTACTGGTTTTCCATTGCCCCTGCCTGTTGATTCCACCGGCAGGGACAATGCAGTGCACATGGGGATGGTACAACAGTTTCTGTGTCCAGGTATGCAGTATGGCTGTCATCCCCGGTTTGGCCATCATTTGCTGGCGCGGGTCACGGGCAAACCCGTCAATGGTTTCCCATGCACAACGGAACAACAGGTTGTAAAGCAGTTTTTTGTTCTGCAGAAACAACCCCCGCAGCTCAGAGGGAACCGTAAATACCACATGAAAATATTTCACCGGCAACAAATCGTAGGTACGTTCCAGTATCCAGCGTTCTTTATTTATGCCCTGGCAGGTGGGGCAATGACGGTTTCCGCAGGAATCGTAGTGTTTTTTTAGTTCGCCGCAATTGGTACAAACATTCCAGTGCCCGCCCATCTTTTCGGTACGGCAATGTTGTATGTCACCAACCACTTTCTGCTGGTAGTCGTTCAATGGATATTGTTGATTGTACGCATCGATGAAACGCTCAAAAACCTGTCCCAGGGTATGGCTTACCCCTCCCATTTGTCGATAGGGCTAAAAGCATGGTCCAAAGGCACCTCGCTAATGTGCAGGTAGAGCATAGTGGTCTGTACTGAACTGTGCCCCATCAGGTATTGAAGGGTTTTGATATTCATGCCATGTTCAATGCTGTGTGTGGCAAAACAATGTCGTAATACATGCATATTTACTTCTTTACCGATGCCTGCTTTTTTAACGGCAGCATTCAGGGCGTGGCGTAGTCCCTCACGGCTCATGGGTTCTCCTTTTATACGGCCATTAAAAAGATAGACCCCGGGACGGCAGGAAAGGTAATATTCCCGCAACTCTTCCAGTACTTTCCCTGAAAGAACAGTATAACGGTCTTTTCTTCCTTTCCCGTTTAAAACCCGTACCCTGCACTTCCCATCTTTGGTATCGATATCTTCCGGTGTCAGGCGGAGCAACTCGCAACGTCGCAGGCCGGATGAATACATTAGCCGGAACATTACCCGGTGTTTGGGGTTGGTACAGGCATTAAACAGTTTGGTGAGCTCTTCCCTGCTTATGATCCGGGGCAATGTCTTTTCCTCTTTCGGGTATGGTATTAAAGAGGCCTTTTCCACATCGTCCAGCATGTGTTGGTAATACCAGCGTAAGCCGGCAACATAAATCTTTATGGTACGCCAATTACGTTGCTTTTCATCTTTCAAGTCATACAAAAAATCAATAACCTGGTCTATCTCAAGATGTACAGGTACGTCGCCGCAAAAATCCATTAAAAACTCAACACTCCGCAAATAACTGGTAACTGTTTGTGGTGAACGGTGGGCTACTACTAATCGCTTTTCAAATTGCTTTAATACACTTTGCCCTTGGGGAGATGAAGAATACCTTGTATCTTCATTCTCAGATTTTTTTTTCTCATAATGTAAATTTTAAATTTTATGGAAAGCATTCTCAATTTATTTTATGAAAAAGATATTTCCAAAACTGGAGGGAAGGGCTACCTTTAGGTTGGGTTCAACAGCACATAAAACATCTACAGAAAGGTGACTTGCTGCTTCTCGACAGGAACTACGCTTCGTTTTGGATGTTTGAGGCTGTCCAAAAAGAAGACAGCCTCTTTTTTTCACGAATAATACTGTGTCAACTTAATGATATTTAGTAAATTAACACCATATTAATCATTGAGTTCGAAGAATGAAAAAACCAGTATTTAAATCAAATTCACAGGGTCAAATTTCACTTTTTCCTGCCCGGCTGGATCAAAACATACCAGAAAATGCCCCTGTCCGGCTGGTCAATCAGATTGTCGACAAACTTGATATTTCGGACATCGAGAAAACCTACAAAGGAGGGGGCACTTCGTCCTATCACCCGAGGATGATGCTAAAGATATTGTTTTACGCCTACATGAACAATATATATTCGTGCCGGAAAATTGAAAAGCATTTATTGGAAAATATTCATTACATGTGGCTTTCGGGCCAACAAACGCCTGATTTCAGGACCATCAACAACTTTCGTTCAAAACATTTGAAGGACACCATCAACCAGGTTTTCACACAGGTTGTGCTGATGTTGGTTGAAATGGGTTACATTGGTTTACAAACCGTTTATATCGATGGCACGAAAATGGAATCCAGGGCTGGCCGTTACACCTTTGTGTGGCGCAAGACGGTAGAAAAGAACAAAGCCAGGCTGGAAACAAAAATCAGGGATATACTAAAGATGATAGACGAAGGGATTGCACAAGATGCCTTTCCCAATGATGAGCCCCCCTCTCCAATTGACTCGGGTGAATTGAAAAAACGTATTGACCAAATTAACCGTGAAAACCTTTCAAAGCAGGAGCAGAAAGCAGTAAAAACACTGGAAGAAAAGCACCTCCCAAAGTTACGTGAGTACGAGGGGCATCTTGAGGTTTTGGGCAATAGGAACAGCTATTCAAAAACGGACCGGTCGGCCACTTTTATGCGATTGAAAGACGACCATATGAAAAATGGACAGTTGAAACCTGCCTACAATCTTCAGATTGGCACAGAAAAGCAATTCATTACCCATTTTAATTTTTTTCCAAACCCGACAGATACACTAACAATGGTCCCCTTTTTAGAAGGTTGGGAAGAACGTTACAACGCATATCCGGGAACAACTGTTGCCGATGCCGGGTATGGCAGCGAAGAAAACTATGTGTTTATGGAAGACAACCAGATGGAAGCTTTTGTAAAATACAATTATTTTCATGCTGAACAGAAAAAGAAGTTCCGGGAAAATGTTTTTATCACCCAAAACCTGTATTACAATGTAACAAACGATTACTTTGTATGCCCAATGGGGCAACACCTGGAAAAAAAGGAAAATAAAACAACTACAAACAGAAACGGTCACTGTTCTGAGATAACAATATATGAAGCAGTAAATTGTAAAGGCTGTCCGCTCAGGGGCATGTGTTTCAATGCAAAAGGAAACCGCCGCATAGAGATTAACCATAACCTGCGGCGCCTGAAAGCAAAAGCACGGGAACTTTTATTATCAGAAGAAGGCATAAAACACCGGAAAAAACGATGTGTAGAGCCGGAGCCTGTTTTTTCGCACATCCGTTATGATGGGGTATATATCAGGTTCCGCCACTTTGGACAAGACAAAATTGAAATGGATTTTACCGTGCTTGCTATTGCACTAAACCTCTCGAAACTAGCCCGAAAAATGGCTTCGCTTGCTAATATGGTAAGGAAAAAACATCAAAAAAGGCAATTCAGTGCATCTATTCAGAAGGATTTCATCAAATTAAAAGCAAGCATGGAAAACTTGGAAAAATATGCAAGCATCGCAGCATGAGCACAAAAAAAGCTGCCTAAAAATTGGTTTGTTTTTAGACAGCCTCTGCATTTTTGCGCCCGCCTGAAAGTAGGTTCGTGGAAGGTAGCAAAGCAACTGGTCATATCGGGTGAAAAAGAAATAATAGCTGAGATTTATGCCAGCAAGGCAAGCAAAAAGAAATGTAAAGAGCCTGGCCTGAGCAGTGCCCCTGTAAAGTTACGTTTCGTTTGCATTGTGCTCGATACAGGGGAAAAAGAGGTACTTGTCACTAATATTATTGATGGGATTGAATATGATGGATTTAAAGACCTGTATCACCAGCGTTGGTTTGTAGAAGAATCTTATAAACATCTTAAGTCCAGGATTCAGATTGAAAACTTTACAGGGAAAAGCCCTTTGGCGGTAAAACAGGATTTTTATGCTAAAATTTTTACAGGCAATTTAACGGCTATTCTTGCTTTTCCTGTTCATCGGCAAATAAAAGAAAAGACTAGAAAACAAAAGACAGGGTACCAGCTCAATTTTACACAGGCATTGAGTAAAATTGTAAAATGAAAGATTCGGTAGTGTTGTTGTTTCTCCGCCCGGCAAATATGCTAAAGCAATATATTATACACTTATGGAAGTTGTTCTGTGCCAATATCGAGATGGTCAGGCCTGGCCGGAAAAAACCACATAACTTTAGGACGAGTAAGCGCATATACCCAACTGCATATAAAGCCCCGAGATAAGGGCGGGTACATAACATTTTACGGTAAGTCGGGATATATTTTATCCTAACAGGAAAAGCTGTGCCCTGTAACAACATAAGGGATAAATCCATAATATCCAAATAATCTGCATGTTAAATGGATGTACCACATTCCGATTTTTTTTACCACTGAAACTATGATGCCTTATCGCAATTTAAATAGCAAATCTCAAATAAAGGATAATGGAAAACTCAAGAAATTTATTTTCGACTGGCAAAAATCAAAATACAAAACAAAATATTGACAATGGACGGCTTAACTTAACGACATTTCCCCTAACTTCTCTCAGAACCATATGTGAACCCTCTATTCATACGGCTCTTATTATGCAGTCAACTTTCAATGAACTACCCCGCTGCAAGCAGACGGGGTATCACTGAGGAATGAGTCTTTAACTCGCAGCAAGCTGCGGGGAACTAACCCCAAAGTGATTAGAATTTATCTTTAGAATTGGGAATTACTCAATTTTAGAAAAAAAGCTGAGTAAACAACCACGCCCAGAGGACGTGGCTTTAATTTTCAGATTCCCCTAAAAGGGGGAGAACATTAACGCAAATTCCTCTTACGTTCTTCTTTTTCTTGATGGCGGACATACCTTCGAATCATATCTTCATCCAATCCAATGGTGCTAATGAAATAACCCTTAGCCCAAAAGTGATTGCCCCAATAAGGCTTTTGTCTCAGATTCGGATAAGATTGAAAGATGCGCATTGCCAATTTACCTTTCAATAGCCCCATGAAATCTGAGACTGAAAGCTTTGGCGGAATTGAACAAACCATGTGAACGTGGTCTGCTTGAACATTTTGTTCCATGACTTCAACTTCTCTCCATTGACTGATTGCAAGAAGGTCTTGCTCTACTTGAATTCTCAATGTTCCTGTTAGTACCCGAAAACGATACTTCGGAACAAAAACGACATGGTACTCACATTTGTAGTACACATGCGATAATTGTCTAAATTTACCCATGATATTTATTTTTTGTCATGGGCAAGTTATAATGGCATAGCCGATTATCCATTACCACCGTCTTAGACGGTGTTTTTTTAAACTATAATAAAATGACCTGACTGAAAAGTAGCCAGGCTAAATTTGACAAAGCTCAATCCGTTGATTGGTAAAACCAGAGATTAGCATTCCTGTTAAAGTTTGAATCTTACATCGACTTACCGTTTCATCGTTCGTGCTGAAAATAAAGGTCCGGCCCGATGGCCATCATGTGGCATCAGCTTTATCTCTACCTTTCCTCCGTTAACAGTTAAAGCATCCGGCAAATCGTAATATTTAAAGAAAAACTCACCTGGTTTCACATTCGAAATATTTTCTGTTGCGATCTTTGTTCCATTTGCAAGAATATCAAAAGTACGCGATCCCGGAAATCCGCCCCAGTACTCAAAAGCTAGCTGCATGGGTTGTCCGGCATACACATCCATGTCAAATGAAAACCAGCCTCCTCTGTCTGCCTCCCGATAATTTCGATGTTTGAACTCATCTACCCAGTTTTTTTCTCCCTGGAAATTATGGTCACGTTCAGGCTGCATTTGCCCCAGTTGGAAAAAATCGATGGTTCTGTCTTCCATCTTTTTTAATTTTTCCTGTTTTGCCCTATACTCTGCCTGATAGGCATCCCATTGTTGAGGATTGAACAGATCGAAATAAACAGAATAGCGGCGTCCTTGAGTTTTATAAAACGGTTTGAATTCAACGTCTCTGGGCTTTCCTACTTCATCAGTAAAAAATGCATTTACCTTTCCATTTACCATCTTCGTCCAGTGTTCTGGATTACGGTCGTTCACCATAAAAACAGGAACATACATCGGATCGGCCGCTTTTGGATCGTTCTCGGGTCCCAAATCTCCGGCTAATACCAACGGTCCATACATTAATGCCACCCGGTTCGAATCATCGGGCATGGTTTCCAATCGAAGATCGAATGGGATTTTCACTTCCAGCTTATCCCCTTTTTTCCATTTACGTTTCACTGGAATAAAACTTCCCAGTTGCTCATCTATTTTCACAGGTTTCCTGTTAACGAATAGTTTAATTCCTTTTTCCGCCCAATACGGATAACGAATTTGCATGGTAAGTTCAACCGGGTTCTCACAGTCAAATTCAAATGTTGTTCCCTGTTCTTCCGGATATTTGGTATGCTGAGTAAGTTTTAATCCTTTTTCCTGCCAGTTAAGTTCAGATGCAATGTACTGACTTACATATAATTCTTCATTATTGTGATAATAGATATTCCTGCTGTACTTCGAATGATTTTCCATACCTGTTCCCACACAGCAGGTAAACCACTGTGGGTTTTGATAAACTTTATATCCTCCCATTTCCAGCGAAAGATTATAGATAACCCGCCCATCAACCGGATGCTGTGAAGACAAAATATGGTTAAACAATGCGCGCTCGTAAAAATCAGCTACTTTGGGAGCAGCCTCCCACGTAAAAAGATGCCTGGAGAGTTTTAGCATATTATAAACATTGCAGGTTTCGGTAGTTCCGTCGCTTAAGCGGTTACGCAAAGTATCAGGCGGACCAAAGTATTCATGATCACAATTTCCACCAGTTACATATGAGTGATGATTTACAACCCTGTCCCAGAAAAACTCAGATGCTTCATAATCATCTTTGTCTCCAGTCAACTCATAGCGACGTGCTGTTCCCACTAATTTAGGAATTTGTGTATTCGCATGCTTTCCTGGCAAAATATCTTTATGATGTGCCAGCGAATCCAAAATAGCTTTATGATGAAAAATATGTGACATTTGCAGGTACTTTTCATCACCGGTTTGTGCGTATAATTCGGCAAGAGCTTCATTTATTCCCCCATGTTCACAATTCAACATTTCCTGAACCTGATGGTCGTTTAAATCTTTAATAACCGTATAGAGCCAATCAGCAAATTTTCGTTCTACTTCCAGCGCTTTTTTATTTCCGCAAAGTTTATAGGCATGAAACAACCCGTCCATTACTTTATGCTGTGTATAATAAGGCACCCAAATTCCGTTCAGATCAAATCCCTGTGAACGAATATCTCCTCTGGCGACTTCTTCTTCCAAAATACGTTTTCCGTCGGGGAAAGCGCCAATATAACCGTCACCATCAGCTTTCTGGCATTCAGCCAATTCATCCACAATATAATTAGCCCGATCTAAAAGTTCTTTATTCCCTGTTGTTTTATACATTAAACAAATAGCAGTAAGATAGTGTCCCAAACTGTGTCCGGCAATGGTATTATCCTCCCAACCATGGTAATGCTCTGCCTTTGGTTGTAGTCCGGCTTCCTTCCTGAATTTTGCCAGAAAACGATCAGGCTCGTAGTTCAGTAAAGAATGAACATTTAATTCTGTAGCATGTTTAAATGGGCCATCGAGTAATTTTACGTCTTCTATTTCAAAAGGTAAAACCTTAAATTCAATTTTTTCTGGTCCATCTGTTTTTATCATTCCTCCTTTTTTTTCAGAACATGCAAAACAAAAAAGAAGGAAAATTCCGACCACCACAAATAATTTGTTATCCATATCTTTTTGATTAATAATTTGGGTAAAGTTCTATTTTAAGGCTACTACTTACTGAAACGTATGTTTGTAAAGCTTGTACAAATGTTGATTGTTACGTATTTTAAAGTACGGAATAGCTCCTATTGCAGCAAAGAAGCAATATAAAACCCTGAAAACTTATAAGCTGTAATTTGAGGCTTTGTCATTCCTGTCTTACATTTTCAATATTTAACTTATACCCCTCTTCCGTATATTTTATAAAATGCTGGCTATATTCTTCAACTTCCGCACATCCAGAAACACGATTTTTCTACCCACAAAATCAAGCAATCTTTCATTTCTTAGTTCTGACATTGTTCGAATCATTGACTCGGTAACTGTCCCTGCCATATTAGCTAAATCTTCACGGGTAATTGTAATCTGTAAAATCCCGGAATTATCAACTCCAAATTTTTCTCTTAATAAAAGAAGTATTTCAGCAGTTCTCTCTTTTACTGTTTTCTGAGCAATATCAATTACAAAAGTATTCGACTCCTTTAACTCTCTGCACATTATTTTCATCATAGAATATGCAAATTCCCAATTTTCCTTCAACAGTTCCATGAGAATATAATATGGAATATGACAAACGCTGGTATCTTCACCATAAGCTTCTGCCGATGTGCATGCAAGTTCATTCGACAGTAACGAGCGGTAAGCGATAAGATCACCTTGTTGCGAAAAACAAATTATTTGTTGCTTTCCATTCGTGCCTGTCTTGTAAATTTTTACTATCCCTTTCAATATACAGTAAAGTCCACGGAGCGAGGAGCTTTCTTGATATATAACCTGCCGTTTTTTGAAAGACTTAAAAACAGCACTTAACGCTAGCTTTTCAAACTCATTTTCTGTTAAATATGCAAAGAGAGGAATCTTTTTTAATGGAGAAGACTCTTCGACCAATGGATATCCATTCTCTTTTTTCTTAAAAACCAATGTATTCATGTGTATAGAATGCACCTATTCCTGATACCGATTTACTGCACTATGACAGGAAGGACTTTCTTTAAAATCAGGAAAATACCGGCTTACAATTTCATAAAGTCCTAAGTCGTATTTTTTCATATCATCGCGCGTATTTACCCAGTTGTGTTTTCCGTCTGGTTTCCCAACTTCTGCATTTACGTTAAACCAGTTCTGGACACCTTCTGCCCAATATTCATAAATATTGGTTGCGGCATATGTATTTTTATATTTCCCTTCAGCTAAGGCCCTGTCAAGTTTTTCTTGCAGCAATTTGTTAAAATTATCATCCAAAGGTGCAATACCAATCAAGTGGATTGCGTGTGCAAATTCATGAATGGTTATATCTTCTGCGTGGTATTTGTCAATCTGGTAACAAAGTAAATTTTCTTCGGCACAGGTTGTGAGCGGTAGCTCCATATCGCCTCCCAGCCCCCGTGCACGAACATCCCAGTTTAAAGTAGTATCCTTTGCCAAATGAGCATGCTCCGGAATATCAGTTGTTCCTTCATAACGAGCCATAATTCCAAGACGGGCATTCATTTTAATCATCTGATTTAATACATTTTTGGGTAATCCGCCCGTCATAAAATCAATAATTTCGCAAGCCTTTACAAATGCCGAGTCAGGGACCTTTTGAGAACTAAGGATATGAATGCCATTTACATTTGAATATTTCTTATAAAAGGCATCAAAATCCAAATCTTTGGGAGGAGCAGTAATTGCATACTCTACTGTTTCCTGGGCAGAAATACCGCCAGAAGAGAGATTAATGAACAACAGTACAGATAGCACAAAAAACAGTTGTCTTGCTTTTATATTCTTCATTTTTTATTGATATAAATTGATTGATTTCTATTTTGAAACAGTATTCCAGTCGGGGGTTTCTTCATACAAAAGATTCCTGATAAAAAAGTCGCGCCGTTTTTGTTCTCCGTAAATTCCTCCTAAAGTATGATTTACACCGGGGAGCACCACCAACTCAAAATCTTTTTTCGCCTTAATCAGTGCATCGGCTACCTGCATAGTAGAAGCCGGATCTACATTATCATCCATTTCCCCAACAATCAGCATTAATTTTCCCTGTAGATTCCCCGCATTTACAACGTTGGAACATTCTGCATATTCGGGGCCAATGGGATAGCCCATCCATTGTTCATTCCACCACATTTTATCCATACGGTTGTCGTGGCAGCCACAAGAAGCAACTCCTGCTTTATAAAATTCCGGATGAAACAGCAGTGCCGCCAGCGCATTCTGGCCGCCAGCGGAACCTCCGAAAATTCCTACGCGACAAATGTCCATGTATGTATATTTTTTAGCCGCGGCTTCCATCCATAAAATACGATCCGGAAAACCGGCATCTTTTAAATTCTTCCAGCAAACATCATGAAAAGATTTTGAACGATAGGAAGTTCCCATGCCATCCATCTGCACGATTATAAAACCAAACTCTGCCAACCCGGAAAAAGTATAACTCGCCGCCCTGAAACTTTTTTGTGCAAATGCTCCCTGCGGACCAGCATAAATATATTCGATAACAGGATACGATTTTGTTTCATCGAAATTTGAAGGCCTATAAATATTTCCCCAAATATTTGTCTTCCCATCGCGGGCTTTGGCCACAAATGGTTCAGGAGCAGTCCAGCCCCTGTCAAGTAAATCTGTTATGTCTGCTTCCTCCAGTTCCAGGATTACTTTTCCGTTAGAAGCACGACGTAACACAGTTATTGGAGGTGTCTCAACTGTAGAATAAGTATCAGTAAAATAATCGAAATCTTCCGAGAAAGTAACATCATGATTCATTTTTTCCGGTGTTAAATCTACCAGATTGCCACCGTCAAAATTTACTTTATAGCAATGTCGAAAGTACGGATCTTCACCTTCGTTTTTACCAGCCCCGTAAAAATAAACAATGCGGTTCTTCTCATCCACATTCAGAACCTGTCTTACCACCCACTCTCCTTTGGTTATCTGATTTTTAACATCTCCGGTTTTGGAATCAATCAGGTAAAGATGATTCCAGCCATCGCGTTCCGAGGCCCAAATAATTTCACCGCTATCCTGCACATCATAACGATAATGTTTACCGCTGTAATCAATAAATGTTTTACTTTGTTCGTTAATAATAACCTGAGTCTTACCGGTTTTTGCATCAACACGCACCACCTGATAAACCTGATGTCCACGCTGATTATACTCAAAAGTAAAAGCCTCGCCATTCTTATCCCATTTAGGATTTGTAAGTTCAAATTGATTTTCAAAATCACGGGTATTAACAGGAAGTTGTTTTAGTGTTTCAACATTAAATAGCGCCGGATGTTTTATGGGTAACAAATCTCCCGGCTTAAGGTAATACCGTTTTTGCAAAACAGGCTGCAATTGTGAATCGGGTGAAGATTCGACAAAATAAATATAACGGTCTTCATTTACCCGTACTTTATTTACTGCCAGCTTCTTCGAATCGGACGACCATGAGAAATAAGAGGAATAATAATCTCCGGGAGCGCCATCATAGCTTAACTGATGCTCCTCCCCGTCTTTGCTTTTTACATACACATTGTAATTTTTTATAAAGGCAGTCCATGTGCTGTCGGGTGAAATAACAGGGGCATTATCCAGTTCATCAAAAGGTTTTCCCCAATAAGATGGCCGCTCCGCGGATTTCAAAACCGAATCTTTTGTGAGTGCATAATTTTCGATATTTAATGTCCAATATACTTTTTCACATTCAAAATGAAGCGTTTGGTTATTGATTTTCAATTTATCTATCCGGAGTTTCTTTGCCGAAGTTCTAATTCCTTTCTGCTTATTTAGCTGTTCTACAAGTCTTACGGTTTCAAATAAAGGTTTTCGCGTTTGTTTCTCCGCGTTAACAAGATAATACTCCATTCCTCTTCGTGTTTTTGTATTATACCAGAAAGTAGAAGTGGAATCAATCCAGTTGATATTTTTAATCTCATGGTACACCAATTTATTTAGATTCAAAATTGAATCGGCACGCTGATAATCATCCATTGTTATTTGACTCCACACTCCTGCAGGAACCAATAAAATCAATAGCACAAACAGACTCTTATTAAAGTATTTAAACATTATTTTTTATTTTTGGTATTTCTCTTTTCTTTAATTCCAACTTCATAAATACACTGGTCGTCGCCTTTTTGAATAGAAGAAACAACACGGGCAGTAACCGGATAACCAAGCACTCTTGAAAACATTTCCTCTGCAAACCCTTCGGAACAATAACATAAAGCCGGAAATTTATTTTTATTATCCCGATCAAGCAGCGGACAAACACAATACGATTTGTTTTCATTGGCGGTTAATATTCCCGAAACAGAAACAGAATCATAATCAATTTTCCAGCCCCATTCATTACTTAAAAAACGGATAAATTCTTCTATGTTACCAACATATGGGGCAAGTAACTTGTCCATCTTAAGAGAATTGTAATGAGACTGAGCACAGGTTTTTATTATTTCGCGACGAACTTTTCTGGTTGAATTTTCTTCAATACTCAAAAGCAAATTTGCAATCCAGTCCTGCATTAATTCTGAGTTACTATTATTGTCAGATTCATTATTAGCCGACATTTGTTCTCTGTTTGCAGAGGAAGAGGCCATTGGAACAAATCCACATAAACAAGCACTTGCCAGGCACGTTTTCTTAAAAAAATCCTTACGATTGATTACTTTCTGATTTTCCATTTCGTATTAAATAGGAATTATTCTACTTTCCATTCCAAAATTCCTGCAGAGAATCCCTTCTGCATCTCCACATTTAAACGCAGAGATTTTGTTTTTACCGGTTCAAACTTAATTGTATTGTATTTATTGAGCTCCGTTCCGAAATTATCATTCGTTTGAACAGCTTTCCAATTATTATATTTATCCAGGTATTCCAAATTCCATTTTTGAGGAACACGGTAGTTTACATCATAATGATCAAGGTTTAACCAGTATACCGCGGAACTGGATATTGCTACAGGTTCTTTGAATTCGTATTTAACCCAATCAGTGGAACCTTCACGCAACCACCAGTAAAAATAGGATTTATCAGTATCCTCCGAGCTCTTAGGCTCAAATCGATCGTTTAATCCCGATGCCCAATTTGTGGAGGCTATTGTTTTTGCACTGTCAACTACTGATGGCAGAGGCTTAATCGTCACCTGCTCCTCCTCATAAGGCATCCAAACCATCATATTTGCTCTTCCGCGGTTATTCCATACATAATAAGGAATGGCTTTTAAATTTATCTGTTTAACAGATTTCTCGCTTCCTTGCTGAATAATTCTATTTCCGTTCATTTCCAAAGTAACTACTCCGCCCAGTAAATCCGTTTCAAAAGAGCTCTTTACAGGAGAATATTTGGGCACCATACAATCAAATAACCATCCATTACCATTGTCTTTATCTTCAAAACAATAAACAACCGGGCCTCGCTGAAAAGCCATTTTCCCGGCATCATTACGTACTCTATCATTAGCCAGAATTTTGCGTACGGGCATAGGAAATTCAATTTCAATCTCATCTCCTGACTTCCAGTTTCGATATAATGATACATAACCATTCTTTTCTTCACCCCGAGTATCCTTCCCGTTTATTCTTAAAGAATATTTTTCTGATATATTTTCAGAGAAATGATATAAATCGGACGGCACAGTTTCGTTTCCTGCCCACCCGGGGATACGAACTTTTATCGCAATTTTATGCAAAGCAGGTTGTTGTTCCAATTTAATCTTAACTGTTCCATCCCACGGATATTGGGTTGTTTGGCATAATATTACAGTATCCGTTCCCAAAGGAATAGCACCGGTACCTTCGGCAAAAAGGTTTACATAAATACTGTGTTCTCCCGAGGTATAAACATAGCCCGGCACAGATGCCATAAAACGGGTAATATTTCCGGGACAACAGGCACAACCAAACCAGGGTTTACGTTTGTGATTATTTGCCGACTCCAGCGGATTATCGTAAAAAAAGCGATCGCCGCTAAGAGAAACCCCCGAAATCAAACCATTGTAAAGCGTTCGCTCAAGAACATCGTAATATTTAGCATTGCCTTCATGTAAAAACAGCCGGTAGTTCCAGTAAACATTAGAAATAGCTGCACAGGTTTCGCAATACGAGGTCATGTTCGGAAGCTTATAGTTGGGGCCAAATCCTTCGCCCTGGGCACGCTGGCCAATTCCACCCGTTATGTATAGCTTTTTTGAAACAACATTTTTCCATACCCTTACAGATGCCTCCATTAAAGCTGGGTCGTGCATCAATGAAGCAACATCGGTTACTCCGGAATACAGATAGCCCAAACGGACCGCATGCCCCACTGCTTCGTCTTGTTCTACAATTGGTTTATGGTCCTGACTGTATTCACTTAATTGGTGCCCGTCAGTTCCCTTGCCTGTTTCATCTATAAAATACCGGGCCAGCCTCAGATATTTTTCTTCGCCTGTAACACGGTATAGCTTCACCAACGCCATTTCAATAATCGGATGTCCTGATGGCACATGCTTTTGTCCTTCATCGGGGCCAAATGTTTCATTTACAAGGTCAGCATTTTTTAGGGCTATATTGAGCAGTGTTTTTTTACCTGTTGCCTGGTAATGTGCAACTGCTGCTTCGTAAAGATGTCCGCAGTTATAAAGCTCATGACTGTTTAATCTGTCCCAGCGGCCGTTTCCGTACCACCGGCTTAACCGCTCACATTTATTTGTTAAACAGGTATATAAATATCCATCCTTTTCCTGTGCACCACCAATGAGTGTAATCAGGCTATCCAGGTAGTGATCCAGTTTTGCATCGTACTCAACGGCTAAAGCATATGACGCGCCTTCTAAAATTTTGTAAATATCTGTATCATCAAAAGGAAAATCTCCTTGCTGCTCTCCCTGAATCAGGCCGGCAGCCAAAGCAAAATTATCAACACGCCCGGTTTCTTCACTCTTTTTAAAAGCTGAAGGGATGGAAACTTTCCGGTTGACCTCTATTTTCGGTGCCCAGAAACAATCGTTTAAATGAACGTTGGTAAACGGAACAGGATTAATAGTTCCGTTTTCTTTAGGCTCCTTTTTGCAGCCAACCATTACAATAATAAAAAGTAACGTAACAATAATTATTCTTTTCATTCTAAATTAATTCAAATTCAAACTAAATTTAACAGGTTTATTTTTCAATGTGATTTCGTACTGCCCCCGTTTATTTTTAGTGTATTTTTCAAGGAACACATTAGCATTGGCACAATAAGATTTTATTCGTAAATAAGCCCTTGGGGTAAAATTAGTTGAAGGTTCTAACTCCACTTTTACATCTCCGGTAATCGTGTTTAGTGTTACAGACCGAAACTGTCCGGCATCGAGTGTTAACCAAAGTTTTAATGGCGAAATATAAACACGTGATTTAGCCGCTGTTGTTAATTCTACTTTTACTGTTTTTCTATCTTTTTTCAAATTTCCGCCAAATGCAAGCCATCCAAATTCATTACTCTTCATAAGGAATGTTGCTGAGTTAATTGCATATCCATAAAATCCCGATCCATAATCTCCGGAAATACCATCATTTTTCAAAGTAGATGGAAAAGAATGAAAAGCTGCCGGCGCAAATCCATCTTCAGTGATATTAGAGAGAGTCCCCAGCAAACCACCGTAACCAACGCGCAGCAAATATAAATCATCCGGTACGTTCCTGTATTCTTCGAGCACGGGAATAGCATTTAACCCCGAGCCATAATGATGTATCTGTCGCTCTACTCTGGAAAGTTTACCGCCATACAGAAAATCCCAGTACCGACGGGCATTTCCATTGTAAGCCCAATGAGGTACAGTTGGCATGTATGCAAGAATAGCATTCAATGTTGTTTCTGCTTTATCTTCATAACCAAAATATTCCGACCACATGTATACTTCTTCCTGGCCGGTTGAATCCCATGGCATTTCGCTCCCAAAAGGATAATTCAACGATGCCCAGTGCAAGGTTCTGCCCTTCATTTTTTCTTCCAGTTTACTGGCATATTTCCACATTCCTTCTGCTTTTAGATCATCCAGAATATGAATAAAAACACTGCCTTCCATCTGCCCGAACTGGGCGTAGTAAGGCGCGAGCTCCATCATTGCCATCGATGTTTCATATGCATTCAGCAAATACCAGTTCCAGGGTTGTTGCTTTACCAAACCTGTGTAATTACGGGCCAAACGGTACATTACCCAATATGCCGCTGCTACGTGCGGGTAATTATATGAACGATCCACAGAAGCTGCATGCTTCTTATCCCAGGCCGCCCAGGTTTGAAAATTTATTGTATCGCTATATGTTCCGGCCGGCATTGAATCTGGTTCATAATAAAACATGCTTTTTCGCACGCCGTATTTGAGCGGACCATCGTTATATTGAATTCCTCCCCATACAGTTTGCTGCATAAAATTCTCCAGTTTTGCAATTTCCTCTTTGTTGGGAGTAACCAGTTGTTTCATAATTGCATTCAGCCAGGAACCTGCACCACCTTCATCGCTCAAACCACAAATCCAGGCACGGCTATCCTGGGTAACTTTCTGTCTGGCCTCATAATCGTAGGTAATAACCGACGGAGAACGATGAAAAGGATCAGCAAGGTCGTCAAACCACTGTTTTGTAGTAAGAAAATGACCATTATCGGCAACTACTTCTTTTTCGGGCTTAATTACTTTATAGTTGATGGTTTGCTGTAGTCCATTCTGATAAGTAATTGTAAGCCTGGCACGTCCCCATTTTTTTCCCTTTACTGCATATTTATTCCATCCGCTTTTTGTTGAAATCCGGGAAGTGAATTCAAGAGCACCTTCCGGCTCAACATTAATGCGTTCTATTTTCTGAGTATATTTCAGAAAAAGCTCTGCATTTACATCCTGGGGCAAAACATACCCTGGAATACCAACTGCCACCGGCCGGTTATTTTCAATTAATGTTTTTTCTATATTCCGGATAGAATCAGCCAAAATAAACTTCAACCCATAATTTCTGATTTCTCCCGGTTTTAGAATCTCTGAAGTGGCATTGTTCCATGGAGTTGCGTCTTTCCATTCATTTTCAGCATAAGCTTTGCTATGTATCATCCACTCATAAAATCCTTCAAAGGTAATTCCCCGCGGCGTAGGATCGTCCAGCAATGGGCGGTATGCCTCGAAAGGAGAATTTCCATATGGTACAACCAGCAAAACCTGTCCAGTTCCTTTCAAACGGACTACCTGCAAGTAACCTGCGTCCATACCAATATAGGGGTCGAAAAATACATTTTCAGCATGTGCTTCATCCAATGTTTTTTTTGCATGATTATTATTAAAAATAACCGGTATCCCCAAGGCGCCAATCTCTACATCCCATTTTGAAATATTTTCCACCTCAAACCGGAGTACCAGTTTATCACCTTCTTTCTCCCAATAACGGCTAATTTTCACAGGAATATTCTCAGGGAAAAGGACGGAAAGCTCGGATGCTGCCAACACATTTATCTTGGGGGAAACAATTCCCTTTACATTTTTTCTTGATGCGGCAGAAGAGTAATTACTCCATCCGTCTTCTCCCTTTGTTCGTATCCTAAGATTAATATCTCCTAAATGGTAATACCCTGTTTTGTTCCGCTCTGGCAACCATTCTCCCGGGGTGAAGTCGAACAGAGGATCAGCAACCGGTTTTAAAAAAGATACTGTTTGTGAAGAATTTAAAATACCGAGATGAAAATCTGAAGTCTTAAATTCCTTTACTCCTCCTTCTAATCCAATAGTTTCCTGAAGACTGTCAGTCTGTACATCATCCTGCGCATTGAGGTAAGTATGCAAGGTAAAAAAGAAAACAAATAATAGGATTGCCTTTGGACTAATTTTCATCATTCCGAAACTACAATTTAAAAATAGAGAAAAACAGTTCTTCTGAAAGTTTACAAACTAAAACTCACGGAACAAACAGATACAAATTAGATTATTTGTAAGATATTCAACCTATTCTATGGATATTTAATTCTCATAAAATAGTTGAAGCTACTTTACTATTTAACCTCCATATGTATATATTGATTTATATAAAAACTGAAAACTCTGCCGGGAACTTTGCTCCCGGCAAAATATAAATCAATATCCCGGATTTTGCTCTAATTTCGAATTCGAGTTTAGTTCATCCAATGGAATGGGAAAGAGTTGAGTATGTTTATCTCCAACAGCCTCATGATTAAACCAATTTTTCGTGGAATAGGTTCCAAAACGAATCATTTGAATCCGGCGTTGCGCTTCACAGGCAAACTCCCATCCCCATTCGTCATATAATCCGCCAAATTCAACAGGAGTGGTGTCATCTCCGCTCTGCGTGATTATTTGTGAACCTTCTACCCCAAACTCACCCCAGGACGCTTCTCCATCTGTTACTTTTTTCCATTGAGCATATGTAAGAGATCCCCAGCTTACAAGTCCATATTTTATTTTGGTATCGCCTTTCAAATCATCCAGTGTAACAACAGGAGCAGAAACACGATTACGAATCTGATTGACCAAACTAACAGCCGTACCTTCGTCTTCTCCCAAACGAAGTAAACATTCGGCTTTGGTTAGCAAAGCTTCAGCATATCTAAAATAGGGAAAATCGTTGCTCCAGTAAAATGTTGTTTCAAGATCCTGTTCATATTTATTTACCCTGTAACCATAATCTATACTTGTCATTGATTCGCCTGTTTCATTTTTGCAAGTAAGCGATGGTAAATAGTTTAAACATGTCCAGACTAAATCATTTTCATCATTATATGCATATTGCGGGCCTCCCAACCATGTTTTCTCCAATCTTTCATCCAACGGATCGTAACTATCAATAAATTGAGGATTCGCACAACTCCCTCCCCAGCATTGATAACTCCATCCAAAATGTCTTTTTGAAACAGGTGGATACCATTTTGCATTTTGATTGAAAACATGTGCTGAATTATAAATGTCATCGTAAGGAACAGCAAAAATTACTTCTTTATTTGAAGCTCCCAAATCAACCCTAAAATTATCTGAATAATTAGGAGAAAGAGAATATAGACCAGAGCTAATTACAGCATTTGCGCAATCTAATGCTTTACTCCACTGGGCTGTTCCAACATAAACTTCGGCATTCAAATACACGCGCATAAGAATCATATATGCAGTCCATTGATTTATTCGTGCATAGGTTTCAGTATTTGCCTCTCTACTCAAAAGCCCTGATTCAATAACTTCAGTGAGCTCTGAAACAACAAAATCGTAAACCTGCTGACGTTTTGATTGCTCCGGGATCTCATCAGTAAAAGCAGTAACAATCGGAACATTTCCATGTGTGTCGAGCAAAATTGAATACCACAAAGCACGAATCGCCCTTAGTTCAGCAATTGTTGCATCTTTATTGTCGCCCAATGGTAATTCATCCGCTTCAACCTGATCTTTTACACGATTCGCATTGTTAATTCCGGTATAACATTCTAAATAAACATTCCAGGGTTGCCATTGCTGGCTCGTCCATGTATGTTTATGCATTCTCTGGTATGTTCCGCCATCATCCCATCCATTTGGCCTCACAGGAGTAATAATTACATCAGCGGGTTCTTCCTGGTTATCAAAAAGTCCCTGCCAGTCAAAAACAAATCCTAAAGGAGTATAAGCACTGGCCACAAGAGCTACAACATCTTGTTCCGATGCAGAAAATGATTCTTCAGTTATCTCAGAGTAAACCTCTTCAGAGAGCTCAAAGCAACTTGTTGTCCCCAGGAAAATTCCAATTAATAATATTATAAATCCTATTCTATATGCTTTCATATTATTCCAATTTTAAAAATATACTTAGAAAGTTATGTTTACACCCAAGGTATATGAACGGATTGTTGGGTATTTATCACGACTGTCTGTTCCAGGGTCGTAATTAACTACGCCATCGCTATCTTCACTGTAATTAATCCGGACTTCAGGATCAAGGCCAGAGTACCCCGTAATTGTTGCTAAATTATGAACAGACATGTAGAGGCGACAATTTTTAATCCAGCCAACATTTTTTGTATTGAAAGTATAACCAATGGTAACATTATCAATTTTCCAGTAAGATCCGTCTTCAATATAGTAACTTAAATAGCGCTGTGAATCATTTATATTAGCAGTTTCTCCTGTTTCCTGTCCTGTTTCTGCATCAACTACCGGAAGCTTTTCAAAAGCAGAGTTTAGTACGTTGTATTGTATTGTTGGATTCCCATAAAACATCTTTTGATAATTTAATAACTGGAAGCCAAAAGCACCACGCATTGTTACAGATAAATCAAAATTCTTATACTTAAACTGGTTATTCCAGTTAAGATTATACTTAGGCACCCCATTTCCAAGAACCTGCCAATCCTCTGAGGTTGCATTTTCTGCCAAATCATAATATTCACCTGTTACATTTCCATCTTCATCATGCTCAAGCCTTTGTACAATCCATTTCCCTGCAGAGTCCAGCCCAACAGACTTAAGTCCGAAAAAATTACCAATTGCTTTTCCTTCCTGCACGCGGTGTGTTGTTGTTTGAATGGGCTCTCCGGTGTATCCTGTATCAAAATAATTGGTACTCATAGAAAACTCATCGTTTTGTAATGAAATGAGTTTATTCGTATTAAAGGAATAAGTAATATTTGTATTCCAGCTAAAATTACCGGTTTGTACAGGCACAGCATTTATAAGTAGTTCAACTCCTTTATTTCGGATGTGACAAACATTAGCAAGGATAGTCCCATACTGATATGGTGGAACAGGAACTGAATAATAATACAGGCCGTCTTTAGTATCTCTTTGATAAACATCAACTGCTCCATAAATTCTTCCATTTAACACTGAATAATCAACTCCCAGATTGTATTCATATTTCTTTTCCCAGCGCAGTTTTTCATTACTATTCCGAACAGGAGACAAAGTTTGAATCCACTCTCCTTTGTAAAGAAAATAACTGTCATAATCATAAGATAAAAGCGACTGATAAGGATCAGAAACATCGGTACCAGTAATACCAAACCCTGCACGAATTTTTAAATCATCAAGCCATGATACTCCTTTCATAAACTCCTCATTACTTAAGCGCCATCCGGCAGAAACACCAGGGAAGTTTCCCCACTTATGATCTGCTCCAAATTTTGATGAACCTTCATGTCGAAGAGAAACCATGAACAGATAACGATCTGCATAATTATAAGTTGCTCGCGAAAAAAGGCCAATAAGCTTGGTATTTTGTTTATACGAGTATACATCGCCTAAACCTTCTGAGATTCCCATCCCTGCCTCTAAACTATTGTATGAATAACTATCAGTTGGAAAGTCTCTGTTGTTAGCGCCAAAGTATTCATACGTGTTGTCTTCATAATTGTATCCGGCAATAGCAGTAATATGGTGATCTCCAAAACTTTTTTTCCAATCGGCAGTTAGCTCCACAAGATTTGTCATATAATCAGATGAATAGCGGGCTGCATAACCATTGTAACCACTTTCTGTTGTTGTTACATCATTGCGCGTATAATAATAACCTGATAAATAATCGTTCGATTTTCTTGTGTACATTCCTTTAAATGACAAACTCTCTACCGGACGGAATTCCATACTACCAGTAAAACGGGTATTTTTTGTACGAGACATTCCTATTCGTTCATTTAAATAAGAGACAGGATTATCGTAAAAATATACATCGCGTTCAATGTAATCTCCATTTTCGTCATAAACTCCCTGTGTCGGATTTTGAATAGATGCCATTCGATAGATATAATCCCAGTTATTGGGCATATCTGTGTTTTTCTCACTTGCAATTATGCTAATGTTACTGATAAGTTTATTATCAAACATACTATGTCTCATTTGCAAGCGTGCCCTAATATTTTCTGCTCCTGATGTTTTTATAGTACCTTCTTTTGAATCGTAAGTAAGATTTGCAAGCATACTTGTGGTACTTGTACCCCCTTTATAAGTTAAATTATGTACATGACTAAGCCCTGTTTGCCCTATCTCATCAAACCAGTCAGTATTGTATCCATAATCTTTATCATTAGCCCCGGAAAACGTCCAACCTTCATCAAATTTGCCACGTAAATCTGATGCATTCAGAAAATCAGGCTTTTTCAGCCATTGCGAAACGGAAATGTAGCTATTATACTCTATCGTTGCTGGCATATCTCGTGTTGCACCTTTGGTAGTAATAATAATAACCCCATTTGTTCCGCGTGTTCCATAAATAGCAGTTGCTGAACCATCTTTCAAAACATCGATAGATTCAATATCTTCCGGTGCAACTGTTGAAAAAGATCCGGGTACACCATCAACAAGGATTAAAGGGTCGGTGGTTCCGAGCAGGGTCGAATAGCCTCGCAGTAAAACCGATGTATTACTTGTCGGGTCGCCATTTGACTGGGTGATTTGAAGACCAGCCACCTTTCCCTGTACCAGTTGTCCCGCATCCTGAATAGCTCCTTTATTAAAATCTTCTGATTTTACATTTGCCACCGAACTTGTCACATCAGCTTTTTTCTGGGTTCCATAACCAATGGCTACTACTTCCTCAATACCAATGGCATCAACAACCAAAGTAACATCTAATGAAGCCTGATTGGCAACCTGGATTTCCTGCGTTCTGAATCCAATATAAGAGAAACGCAACATGTCTCCAGGATTAACATTGATTGAGTACTTCCCATCAATATCAGTTACAGTACCGGTATTCGTGCCCAGTACCAATACCGATACGCCAGGAATCGTTTGATTTGCATCATCTTTTACAATTCCTGTAAGCATCAGACTTTGTCCAAGAACCATAAAAGGAGTAGCAATCAGCAGAAATAAAACATAGAATAAACGTGTTTTTCTTAATAGAATAGATTTCATTTCACACTTCTTTAATTTATTAATTATTGAAACTGAATATTATTTAGTTCAGCCTGCTAAGTTTTAATGTGTTTGTAGTTTTTAGGATTGTATAAGCAATCGTTTTTCATTTAGATATAGCTGAAAAACGAATAATAAAGTGCAAACAGGGATTAGCTGAAATTTAATTTTTACATAAATTATGTTTTTAGATTAGTATTATCTTTTCGATTTTGGAAAATTCATTTTTGCAAAAACATATTATAAAAATCGATAAGTGCAATTACATACTAAAATACTTTTCAAACGATAACAGATGTTCAAAAAAATTGTACAAATGTAAATTTCAAAACCTATTTAATGGAAATATGTACTACCTCTGAAAATATTGTTTAGGCGAAGTCCCAAAAAACTCCTTAAAGCGGCGTGTGAAATAAGCCGGGCTTGAGAAGCCAGTTTTATAGGCAGCCTCTGAAATATTGCATTTTCCTTCAGCAATTAATTTTACTGCTTCTCGTAAACGAATGGACCGAATGAATTCCGTAGCAGAACAACCTGTAAGATTCTTTAGCTTCAAATGCAGAAGAGAACGGCTAATTCCGGCTTCAGTTATAAGAAAAGTTACATCCAGTTTTTCCTTATCAATATTTTTTTGAATGAGTTTAGTTAATCTTGTTATTAATTCACGATCCGACTCAGAATAAGCTGTTTCATCTGGTGTCATATTTATGTCTGATTTAAAACGCTCTATCAGATTTTTACGCGTTGCCAGAATATTGTCAATTAATTTATTTAGTATATGAGGGAAGAAGGGTTTCTCGATATAATAATCTGCCCCCGTTTTTAATCCTTCGTACTCATTTTCTTCTCCCCCTTTTGCTGTTAATAAAATTATTGGGATATGTGAGGTACGAATGTCATTTTTCAATTGCCGGCATAACTGAAATCCGTCAATACCAGGCATCATTACATCGCTAATAATCAAATCCGGCAGCTGTTCCGCTATTTTCCCAAGGCCTTCTTCTCCACTTTTGGCTGTTATAGTGCAAAACTCTCCTGAAAGAAACTCGGATATAAAACTTAACAGTTCTTCATTATCATCAATAACCAAAACATATGTTTTTTTATCTGTAGACAATAAACCGTCGTTCAACTTTGAAACTTTCAAATTATCATCAAAAGTGTTAAGTTCTGCAACAAATTGGGTTGCCCCAAAAACTATTTCGTGCTCTTCGTAATCTGTTCTGGAAACAGGAAGCCAAACATTAAAAGCACTCCCCTCTCCCTTTACACTATCTACTTCAATCCGCCCCCGGTGAAGCTTTACTAAACTGTTAACGTATGCAAGCCCAATACCAGAACCACCCTGATTAATAATACTCAACTCATCTTTATAATAACGATCAAATATTTTATCTTTTTTATCTTCTTCAATACCAACTCCGGTATCTGTCACTTCTATCTTCAACGTCTCTTTTTCGTTTATTTCATTCTGTTCTAACCATACAAAAACTTCAACTCTTCCATCTTTTTCTGTAAATTTTACAGCGTTTGATATCAGATTTATCAGAATATTTTCAAATTTCAGTCCATCAATCCAAATGTCTTTATCAAGATTTTGAACGTTAAACTTCAGTTTTATTCCTTTTGTTTTTGCCGCTCCAACAAATGATTCATGTATATTTGACAATAGGCGGGTAATATTCTGCTGACTCACTTTCAATGTTTCTTTACCTCGTTCAATTTTTCTAAATTCAAGTAACTGATTGATAAGAGCCAACAATCTATGAGCATTATTTTTTATCCCCTTCATTTTTTTTATGAGTCCCGGGGTAAGCTTCTCTTCCTGTAATATTTTACTCAAAGGACCTATAATAAGCGTAAGTGGAGTTCGAAGTTCATGAGAAACATTGGTAAAAAATTCCAGTTTAAAGTTATTTAATTCGGTTACATATTCTTTTTCCCGTCTTTCCATTTCCGCCAATGCTTTAGCTTTCTGGATGCGCATAGCAACAATATAAAAGCCGACTAATAATAAAATTATAATTATAAAATACAGGAAGAACCCCCAATGGGAAAGCCAGAAAGGAGGCTCTACAATAATTTCCAGCGAATTAGCAGGCCCTGGCCATTCTGAATTATCGACCGATGCCTTTACATGGAAGGTATATTTTCCCGGGCTCAGGTTGGTATATGTGGCAAAATCACGATTGCCAACATAGTTCCAGTCTGCCTCAAAATTTTCCAGATAATAGGCGTACTGGCATTTCCCTCTATTCTGAAAATTTAACCCGGCATATTCAATGGTAAAAACATTTTGTTTATGTTTCAGTCTGATTTCCGGATGTAAATTTAACGATTTACTCAGGACTTTCCCTTTCCCCGGAATTAGGGGCTGATTAAAAAGTTGCATTCCACAAAAAACCACATTCAATCGTTTCTTCTCACTTTTTCCGGCATCTTCATTAAAAGAAATCATTCCATTATTTCCTCCAAAGAAGATATTACCTCTTGAATCCTTAAAAGATGCTCTAAAATTGAACTGTTCAAAAGGAATATCAGAATCACGGTTATACAAATACGTTTCTCCTGTTTCCGGATTAAAATTTACCAGGCCTTTATCTCCGCTTACCCAAAAACTACCATCACCCCCTTCTTCCAAACTAAAAATCCAGGAAAAAGGAAATCCATTTTTTTCATTGTATTGCCTCTTTTCACCTGAAATTGGATTGTAGCAACATAATCCTTCCAAACAATCACCAATCCATACCCTTTTTTTCGAATCGGTTTTAACAATATTGACATGGCTAAGAAACGGAAACTCGCTAAACCTTGAAATTTGCTTCTTTTGCTTATCATAATAGAATACGCCTGTTAGTGAAGAAAAGCATAAACAATCCCCGCAATCGTATATAAATTCTATTTGAGTATTATTAAAAACAGAATCATGAAAACGAGTTATTCTTTCATTCCTTAGATTGTATACTGCAGCGCCGGAAGAAGTAGCAATATAAATTGAGTCTCCACTATGCAGAAGATAATAAATATTGTCTGAGGGCAAATCTGGATGATTCTCTACATTTAAATAAGAAAAATTACCGGTTTCGATATCTAATATATTGATGCCACCTGTATAAGTTCCAATCCACAATTTCCTATCGGTTTCAAAAAGAAGACAATGCACGTTATTAAATGTTAGTCCACAGGAAGCACTCATATATCTGGATACCTTTCCGGTTTCTGCATCAATCCTGTTCACTCCCATATCTTCTGTACCAACCCATATATCACCATATTTATCTTCTGTAATACAACTTACGGCATTGCCACCAATATGGCTATCACTGGTTCCGGCTTGCCATACTTTAAAAAAGCCTGCATTATTGCTCCATAAATTAATACCACCAAAATAGGTTCCCATCCACATATCCCCATCCTTATCGCAAAATATGTCATAAATAGGATTTGTATTTATCCCTTCCGGATGATTAATATCATACTGATAATAATCGAATGATTCAGAATAGGGAGACCAGATACATAACCCATCTTCGGTACCAATCCATACTCTTCCCTGGGTGTCTTCTTCTATTGTATGAACCATATTATGCAATAAATGCAGATTTCCTCTGGCTTCAACCGAAAAATTACGAATTCTTCCGCTATTTAAATTAACCTGGTGCACCCCGGTTTCTTCGGTACTAATCCATGCACAGTTATTCTGATCAAGATAAAACTGGATAATATTTGAGCCATCAATTCCTTCGGGTAAATGAAAAGAGCGCTCCAATTGTTTTTGTCTATCAAGAATAAGAATATCATTCTGGCTGGTAAGAGCTACCAACATTTCGTTCTCTTCTCTTATATTTACTATTTTATCACTTGCAGTCAGATGAGTAAAATTTACCATATCAGTGCATGACAATAATTTATTGCTTCCTGTTTTAAGAAAACCAACTCCGTCAGAGTTAATTACCCACATCCCTTGAGAAGAAAGTTGCAAATTAGTTATGGTTCCAAAATTGTTTAATATTGGATGTTTCTTAAAGTACTCTGTTTTATAATCATAATAATAAAGTTGATTAGTGGTGGTAAGCGCAATTAATGTTGAATCAGGGCCAATAAAGAAATTCATACACCACAAGTCGAAACGGTTGCCCAGTTCATCAATTGCCTGAAAAGTTTTGAAGTATTTCCCGTCAAAACGGCAAATTGAACTTCTTGTAGCAGCCCAGATAAACCCATAACGATCCTGGCAAAGGCTTTTTATATAAGATGAAGGCAAGCCATCTTCATTTGTATAATGAATAAACGATAAACGATCATTGTCAGCAAATATCTGTAACGACGAAATAACAAAAAAAATAATCCAGAGTAACTTATTAATTTTAGAATTCATTTATTCCCCATTTTTTTCACTTAAAGAAACCGAATTAGTAAAAACTCAAAATATTTGATGCTCTCATATATTGTTTTCCCCAACACCTATGCTGAAAATTAGCAACACCGCTGAATATCAAACGTACACATTTGATTTGTTTTGCCCAATTATTCTGTGCCTGTTGTTAAAACTAATATTAAGAACACTTCAAAAATCATAAAAATAAAAAACCATTACTATAGATAAGTCAGCAATGGCTCTCTCAAAAACTATTTCTATCTTTTAATTTATAAAAGACTCATCTATTGCTGTTTCCTTAATCATTTAAGGCCATCGTTCTTCTTTCGGAAGATCTCCTTTTTGCCTTCCCCAATGCATTACAATTGGCCAGTGTTCTGAAGGAACTCCGCTAACCACCAACCAGAGATATTTTGTATTCTCTTGAACGATAAATGTTGCTTTGCCTTATTGCTATTACCTTCTTACTTCCGCCCCCCCTATAATGAAGCTATAAAAACACCCTGTTTCTATTTATGTTAACTGAGCTAAAGCTTTTTTTACAGATACTCCGATACTAAAATATTAATCCAAAAAATCGAAAGATGAAAAGCAGCTTCATTGGATTTATTTTTTTCTGCTATCAAATTATACCGTTTCTGAGTACTTGACGTAAAAGAAGCTATTAAAGATGAAAAAGATTTGCAGACATGTTAAAAAAACGTGCACAAATGTTTAGCAATCTGTTTTCGGGTATTTTCCAACAGTATTTTAAATCAGAACAAGCAAGAAACACTAAAAACACAATTGTATTAGCCATATTTTTTACGATACTGTAAAGGCGATAATCCGGTAACCCGTTTAAATTGTCTGTTAAAATATGAGATATTATTAAAACCACTTTCAATAGCAATATTCCCAAAACTATCAAGGCTTTCAGCAATTCTTTTCCCGGCATATTCTACCCTCATTTCATTTAAAAAAACAGAATACGGTTTTCCGGTTCGTTGCTTGAAATAACGACAAAATGAGTTAGGAGTCATATTGGCAATGTCAGAAACTTTATCAAGATTTACAGAACTTCGGAAATGGCTCGATAAATAATTAAACACAATATTAATACGTTCATTATCGCGTTGTTTGGAAGGGGAAAAATAAGGAACTGTTGACAAGGTGCGAATATTTTCAGAGTAGGCAAAAATATTCAGGATTGACATCAGGTTTTGGAAGCGGCTAAATCCGTCACTGTTTTTACTATCTATTATCAAATCTGTAATTTTATTACGATCTTCTCCTGAAATTTTTAATCCCATAGATGCCAGTTCCAGCAAACGTTTTATATGCGCCATTTCCGGTATTTCAAAAAACTGAGGCCCAAAAGTTTCATCTTTAAAGAACAGTGAAATACTGTGCGCTTCCAATTCCAGGTTCCCCTGATAATATGCTTCATCGCATTTTGACACGTGTGGAACATTCTTACCAATCAGATAAACATCAGCCGGATGAAACCGCTCCACATGATTACCGGTAAAACTGGTACCCTCCCCCTTTAAAAACAGTGTAATCTGGTGCTCGGGGTGAAAATGGATATTATCATAAAAATGCCCTCCACGATCTTCCTGGACACGAAACGAATTTCCGCCCGTTTTCGGAATTACAAAACGTATTGCTTGTTTCATTTGCACAATAAAATGACTTAAATTACCTCATATACCACAAATAAACTTTATTCATGATAAAACAGTTCAAAAAGTAGGTAAAATAATAAAACAAACAGATGCTTTTATCTGATATTTTTGAAGAATATGAAATGATTAAAGTAACATAATATGAAACCAACATGGACAGGTATTTATCCTGCAGTAACTACAAAGTTTAAAGAAAACGGAGAATTAGACATTCACTCATTTATTGAAAACATAGAATTTCAGATCGAATCCGGAGTCTCCGGAATTATTATTGGAGGGTCGCTTGGCGAATCAAGCACTTTAAGTACGGAAGAGAAAATAGAATTGGTGAAAGCACTAGAACCATATCGCAACAAAATTCCTGTAATAATGAACATTGCAGAATCCAGCCAAATACGTGCTATTGATGCCGCAAAAATGGCAGAAGCCAATGGCGCCGATGGACTGATGCTACTTCCTCCACTCCTTTACAAAGCTGATGACCGGGAAACAGTGGCCTATTTTAAAGCTGTAGCTGCTGCTACTTCGTTACCCATTCTTCTGTATAATAATCCAGTAGATTATAAAATTGAAATTACCATTCCAATGTTTGAGCAGTTGGAAGACATTGCCAATATTGAAGCCGTAAAAGAATCAACCCGCGACCTAACCAATATTACCCGAATGAAAAATGCTTTTGGAGATCGTTTCAAACTATTAGGAGGTGTAGACACCCTTTGCCTCGAAGCATTGCTTCTTGGCTGTGATGGATTGGTTGCCGGATTGGTTTGTGCCTTCCCAAAAGAAACAGTGATGTTGTATGAATTTGCAAAAACAGGACAGATAGACAAAGCAGTTAAACTTTACCGCTGGTTTATGCCACTACTGGAAATGGATATCCACCCCAAATTAGTACAGTACATAAAACTGTGTGAAGTTTATACTGAAATAGGAACAGAACATGTTCGTGCCCCACGTCTAAAACTGGAAGGGACGGAACGCGAAACGGCCATTTCGGTTATTGAAAAAGCATTAAGCGAACGTCCTTTATTTTAAAAATTAAATTGAAAAACATGTTAGAAGCACAAGTAGATAAAACCATGAAAGCTGCAACAGAAGCTTTCACAACTTTTCGTCGTCTATCAGGCAAAAAACGCGGTACTTTTCTTCGCATGATTGGAGAAGAAATTAAAAACCTTGGAGACGAATTAATACATACGGTAGCTACGGAATCATTTTTACCGGAAGGCCGCATTCGCGGAGAACTGGCACGCACTGTTGGGCAACTTAATAAATTTGCTGAACTCGTTGAAGAAGGTTTCTGGCGGGAAGCTACTATTGATATAGGAAATCCGGCTCGGGAACCACTTCCCAAACCCGACCTTAGAAGACTACTTGTGCCGCTTGGGCCGGTTGTAGTTTTTGGGGCAGGAAATTTTCCGCTCGCATTTTCTACAGCAGGTGGCGATACTGCCTCAGCACTTGCAGGTGGTAATCCGGTTGTAGTAAAAGGGCACCCTGCACATCCTAAAACCGGAGAACTGGTAGCTAAAGCCATAAGTTCAGCGGTAAAAAAGAGCGACTTGCATCCAGGCACTTTTGCAATGATACAAGATGCGAATTATGAAGCCGGGAAACTACTGGTAGAGCATCCTGCAACAAAAGCCGTAGCATTTACCGGCTCTATGCAAGGTGGAATGGCACTGGTACAATTGGCAGCCAAACGTAAAGAGCCTATTCCTGTTTTTGCTGAAATGGGAAGTATCAATCCCTTTGTAATTTTACCTGAAAAATTAGAAAAAGAACCATCTGAAACGGCAACAAAGCTAATTGCTTCAGTAAATCTGGGGGCAGGGCAATTTTGCACCAATCCAGGCTTGGTTATTACCACCCGAACAAAAGGTTTTAAAACATTTATAAAAGAAATGGCCATACAGATTCAATCCTCCGCCAGCAACCGCATGTTTAGCGAGAATGTTTTACGAAACTACAAACTGAATGCTCAAAAGATGTTCGAGCAAACTGAAATAAGTATAATTGCCCGTGGAGAGAGTAGCGACAATAAATTGGCAACACCAGCCATTGTAACCGTTTCCGCAGCCGATTTTATTTGTAAACCCGAGTTACATGAAGAGGTATTTGGCCCGTTTAGTTTACTGGTTGTCTGCGAAAATTTTTCAGAAATTACAAATGTAGTTGAATGCTTAAAAGGACAATTAACGGCTACTATTCATGCAACGGAAAGCGAATTATCAGAAAATGGAGAACTGGTAGAAAACCTACTTGAAAAGTGTGGGCGATTATTGCTGAATGGAGTCCCAACCGGAGTAGAAGTATGTGCAGCAATGCAACATGGAGGCCCTTTCCCTGCAACCAGCGACTCACGCTTTACTTCAGTTGGGGTAAACGCCATTAAACGCTTTGTACGTCCGGTATGCTATCAGGATTTTCCTGAACATCTGCTGCCTATGGAATTACAAAACACCAATCCATTAAATATATGGCGAACGGTAGATAATAAGTGGACAAAAGAGGCAATCAATTAACAATGCAAATCTAACATCACACAAATGGCAAGGAAATCATTTTTTTGTATTGACGGGCATACCTGCGGAAATCCTGTACGTGTAATCGCCGGAGGAGTACCGAAATTGAAAGGGAAGAATATTTTCGAAAAACGCGAACATTTTTTACAAGAATACGACTGGATTCGTACCGGGCTTATGTTTGAACCCAGAGGTCATGAACAAATGTCAGGGAGTATGATATTTCCTCCGGAAAATCCGCATAACGATGCAGGAATTATTTTCATAGAAACCAGTGGGTGTTTACCGATGTGTGGACACGGAACCATTGGGACGGTTACATTTGCAATTGAAGAAGGATTAATTACACCACATGCACAGGGGATTGTCCGGCTGGAAACCCCTGCCGGGCTGGTAATGGCATATTACAAACAAAATGACAGGGGAAAAGTAACTTCCGTAAAAATTGTAAATGTTCCTTCATTTCTTTATCAAAAAAATTTAAGGGTTGAAAGCCCAGAACTGGGTGAACTTTCTGTAGACGTTGCTTACGGTGGAAATTTCTATGCTATTATTGACGAGCAAAAGAATTACTCAGGAATGCAAAACTACAGTGCCGACGAGTTAATTTCTTTCAGCGGTGAAATCAGAAAACGACTCAATGAAAAATATACTTTTGTACATCCTGAAAACGAAAAAATTAACGGGTTGAGCCATATTTTGTGGACTGGAGCAACAAGAAGAAAACAAGCCGATGCCCGTAATGCAGTTTTCTATGGAGAAAAAGCCATCGACCGTTGTCCATGTGGCACAGGCACCTCAGCACGTATGGCACAATGGTTTTCTTTGGGAAAATTGAAAGTTGGGTCCACATTTCTCCATGAAAGTGTTATTGGAAGCCAATTTATTGGCACCGTGGAAGAACACAGAAAAATTGGAGAATTTGATGCAATTGTTCCGGGGATTGAAGGTTGGGCAAAAATTACCGGGTACAATCATATTATTATTGATGATGAAGACGATCCTTATGCACATGGATTTCGTGTAGTAGGTAAATTATAGCATTCAGATGAAAAAGAAAATTCTTGTAATCGGCGCAGGGACAATCGGATTGCACAGTGCATTTTATCTTCACCAATGTGGTTTTGAAGTAGAAGTTTTGGAGGCTCTCGCAGAAAACGATGAATCGGCATGTTCTTATGGCAACTGTGGGATGCTTGTTCCAAGCCACTTTACCCCGCTGGCTTCTCCCGCCATGTTACATTCTGCTTTAAAACTGATATTTGATCGTAAAAGCCCGGTTTATTTGCCAATTTCAAAAAATATTAGTCAGCTCGCCTGGTTTTTAAAATTCATACAAATGGCAAATCAAAAACAGTTGGCAAAGGCTATTCCGCTACTATATAAATTAAATGAGGAGAGTTGCCTTTTATACCGAGAACTAAGCCGCATTTCAGAAAATAAGATGGCCTATTCCCGAAGTGGTATGCTTATGATTTCCACAACACAGAAAGGTTTTGAAGAAGAGACTGAAGTTGCACGTATAGCGGACAAATTGGGAATTGAAACGGCAACTCTTAATAACAAATCATTAAAGGCGTACGAACCTGAGATTGATTTTGCCGTTCAGGGTGCTATTCTTTACAAAGATGACGGACAGATTGATCCGGTTGCCCATATGAACTGGCTAAAAACTTACCTGAAAACCTCCGGAGTTGTTTTTCATTATAATACTACAGTTACAGATTTCTCAATATCTAAAGGAAAAATTACTGAAGTAAAGACGCAACACAGAATATTTAAGGCCGATGAATATGTGCTGGCAACAGGCGCTTTTTCAAAAAAAACAGCCTTGCTCGCTGGTATAAAACTTCCGATTATACCAGGAAAAGGCTACAGCATTGATTTTCAAAAAAACGAATTAAGACTTCGTACCCCACTTATTCTCACCGAAGCCAAAGTTGCCATTACTCCTTTCAATGACAGAATACGCGTGGGAAGTGGAATGGAATTTAACGGGCAAGTGGGTAAAGTCCGGCTGGAACGTGTTCAAGCCATGCTGGATCGTACTTCTGAGGCAATCCCATCTTTTAAACACAAAAAAGCTGAAGAACAGAACATATGGGAAGGCTTACGCCCCGTTACCCCAACCGGGATTCCATATATTGGCCGCACGCAAAAAATCAATAATATCCTTATTGCAGCAGGGCACGCTATGATGGGGGTCAGTTTGGGCCCTGTTACCGGAAAAATAATCAGCCGATTGACAGATAATAAACCATCTGGTTTTGATGATAAATTGTTAACGGGAGGGTAATATGCTCTCCCACTTCCTTTCTATATTACAGCATTTCTACTATTTCTTCCCAGGTTAGTGGTATTTTTCCTGTTACCGGAATCGCTAGCTCCCAAAAAAAGAACGAAACAATTAACAGTTTTAATACCTTTTACAAGTTCTTTTAATGAATGCATTTCTCACAACAAATACAAATAGTAAGGGCTGCATATACCGACTCAAACATTCTCACAGATATTGCATTTTCAGCAAAAAGAACCTGGAACTATCCGGAAAAATATTATAAAATATGGAAGAACGAATTAACTATAACAGAATTATATTGGGAGGAAATATAGTTTGTAAAGTACTACTCAAAGAATCAATTATTACGTTTTATTCCATCGAGCAATTCCTGTTTATCGCATACAAATAAGCTAGAAAAAGTAGTTCTCTATTAATTCACTATAAATCGTAAAACAAAAAAAGCTGACAGATAACTGCCAGCTCTTCCTTTTGGAATGAATTATTATTCTTCTATTTGCTGATTCTTACCAGTAAGATTAAATCTGCCGGAGACATCGTTTGTTTCTTTTACTCCTGGTTGTCCGCCACCAACAGAAACCGTAAACCAACCACTTTCCAATACACGTACATCGTCTTTACCAATTAACGATAATTGCCTTGGCGTTAACTCAAATTCTACTTCTTTTGATTGGCCTGGCTCTAAATAAATACGTTGAAAACCTTCCAACTGAACAATTGGGCGAGGTGTAGAAGCCTCTTCATCTCTAATATATAATTGTACTACTTCATCTCCTCCTACTTTTCCGGTATTTTTAACGGTAACTTTTACAGGAACATTTTTACCCATTTTCACTTTTGATGGTATTTTCAAACCCGAATACTCAAAAGTTGTGTAACTAAGTCCGTAGCCAAACGGGTAAAGCGGCTCGCCTGTAAAATATCTATAAGTGCGCCCTTTCATATCATAATCGTCAAACGGCGGCAATTGCTCAATCGATTTATAGTAGGTTACCGGCAAACGCCCTGCCGGATTATAATCTCCAAACAATACATCGGCAACAGAAGTTCCTCCCTCTTGTCCGGGATAACCCGCCGAGATAATAGCATCCAGATTATCGTTAGCCCAGTTCACAGCCAATGCACTTCCATTAAGCAATACCAATATTGTTGGTTTTCCCAGCTTTTTTACTTCCTTCATAAAATCTCGTTGCGTTTTAGGCAATAGTAAATGCGTACGGTCTCCCCCGGCAAACCCATCTATCTGAATAGGCATTTCTTCGCCTTCCAGACGTTGCGACAGTCCCATTACCAGAACAACCACGTCTGCCTGTTTTGCTACATCTAAAGCTTTTTGCTGTTTATCCGGTTCGGGCATACTCCAAAGCAACTTTGCATCTCCATCTCCCTGCCAGTTTTTATATTCATATACAAATTTATATTTCATACTTGCTTCCAGTTCCACATCTTTTTCGTGATAAAAAGCATGGTGTTCTGTATTATGGCTTAATATTTTTTCACCTTCCAGCCAAATATCGAGAGTAGGCATTCCCCAGCAGCCTAAATGATAAGTTCCTGACACGGGAGGAACGATATACCCAGTCCAGCGGATACTAAAATCATCATCGGGCAATTCAGGAGCAGGCGAACCAGATTCCCAGTAAAAATCGATATCCTTATCTACTCTTGTAAAAGCAGGCTCACCTTTTAAATCTTTGTTGGCAAAATACTCACCAACAACACCCGGTGTGCCATCGGCTGTCATTAAATATTTGCCGGGGATTGGGGAAAGACTATGAATGCCTTCGGCTAAATCGCACCCTTCAGCGAATAATACATTTGTATTTTTAAGCTTATTTTGTATCCCTTTTAATACAGTAACCGGATTTTTCGGAATACCATTATAATTACCAATCAGAGCTTCCCAGTTATCTGCATTTGGACCAATTACAGCCACCTTTTCAACAGTTTTAGCCAAAGGCAATATTTCTTTCTCATTCTTTAATAAAACGATACTTTTTTGTGCAGCTTCGAGTGCTAATGCATCATTCTCTTTTGAGCAGTTAACAGAAAAGGGAATTTGTGCATAAGGCACCATATCATTGGGGTCAAACATTCCCAGTTTAAACCGGGCAGTAAACAAACGCTTTACAGCAACATCAATGTCTTTCTCATCAATAATTCCCCTTTTTACAGCTTCTCCCAATTCTGAATATGCAGTACCACAATTTAAATCGGTTCCGTTTTTAACCGCAATAGCAGCAGCATCGGCCGCATCAGCAGAATATCCCTGAAACTGGTAAAAGTCAGATATAGCCCAGCAATCAGAAACAACATATCCTTTAAAACCCCATTTATTACGTAATATATTTTCAAGAATTGGGTTTGCACAACACGGATAACCACGAAACTGATTATAAGCCCCCATCACAGAATAAACTTTACCATCTTCAACCAATGTTCGGAAAGCCGGCAAATAAGTTTCCTGCAAATCTCGCTCGCTTATTAGTGCATTAAATTCATGACGCAATGGTTCCGGCCCGGAGTGCACTGCATAATGTTTTGCGGTTGCTACTACTTTTAAATATTTAGGGTCGTTTCCTTGCAATCCTTTTACGAACTGGGTTCCCATCTCTCCGGTTAAATAAGGATCTTCGCCGTATGTTTCATGTCCTCTTCCCCACCGGGGGTCACGAAAAATATTAATATTGGGCGACCAAAATGTTAAGCCCTGATAAATTCCACGTTTTCCTTCACGTACAAATTCCTGATGTTTTGCCCTGGCTTCATCAGAAATGGCATCGGCTACTCGAAACATTAAATCTTTATCCCACGAGCCGGCAATGGTAATCGACTGTGGAAAAACAGTTGCATAACCAGCACGGGCAACCCCGTGCAAACATTCATTCCACCAGTTATATGCAGGTACTTCCAGCCTTTCTATTGCCGGTGCAGTATAAACCATCTGGTGTATTTTTTCATCCAGTGTCATTTGCGACACAAGAATGTCTACCCGTTCATCAATGGGTAAGTTTGTGTTTTGAAACTCAAAATTTACATCCTGTGCATTGGTCATTACTCCTAATCCAACGAACAACAGGCCAAAAAATAATTTTCTCATTACTCTTACATTTACTGTTCTGTTCTGGTATGGTAAAAATAGTGATTTGATTTAATTCAAAACAAAAAATAAACTTATTTTGACAACAAAAATGATACTTTTAAGCCATGAATACTGAAACACCGAAATCTACAGACAATTATTTTCAACTTCGAAATACCATAGATAAACAAATAAAAAAGCTGGAAGTAAAACATAAGAAACACCTTAGTTGTAAGAGTGGCTGTGATTTATGCTGCATGGACTACAATATATTCCCGGTAGAGTTTTATTCGATTTTGAAGGAACTAAAAAATGAAAAACTAAATGTTCAACCAGGTAATAAAGAAAAAGCAGAAAATGGTGGTTGCATCTTTTTAAAAAACCATACATGTTCCATTTATCATTCGCGCCCTATCATTTGCAGAACACACGGGCTTCCTCTTCTTTATACAAATAACGACGATGAATGGGAGTTATCCACTTGTGAACTTAATTTTACACAATATGATTTTGACCTTTTTACTGACCGGAATACTTTTTCTCAGGATGTGTATAATAGCGAGTTATTTATTCTGAACAGAAAGTTTATTGCCGATTTTAAAGACAAAAAATATGGAGAGAAAGAATTAATTCCGATAAAAAAACTAAATGAATTCTTAGAACAATAGATATGAATACATTATCATTATTCAATTTAAAAGGGAAAACAGCTCTTATCACTGGTTCCGGGAGTGGAATTGGATATGCACTGGCTGAAGGTCTGGCCGGAGCCGGGGCTAAAATTATATTAAATGGCCGTAACCTTTCAAAACTTACAGAGGCTGAAGAAAAATTAAAGCAACAGGGAGCTCAGGTTACCAAACTAGCTTTTGATGTAACCATCCATGAGGAAGTAAAAAGTGCTGTTGAGAAATATACCGCTGCTGAAGGCAAAATTGATATCCTTATTAACAATGCAGGAATTAATATTCGCGAAAACTTTGTTGATTTTAAAGAGAATGAATGGAAAAAAGTACTGGATATCAATATTAACGGAGCAATGATTGTTTCGCAAGCAGTAGCTCCTGAAATGATAAAAAACAATGCCGGTAAAATTATAAATATCTGCTCTATGCAAAGCGAGCTGGGAAGGCCTTCCATTGTTCCTTATGCAGTATCAAAAGGTGGTATAAAAATGCTTACCAAAGCGCTGTGTACCGAGTGGGCAAAATACAACATCCAGGTAAATGGAATTGGCCCGGGTTATTTTGAAACGGAACTTACACAACCATTAAAAGATGATCCTGAATTTGACCAGTGGCTTCGTAACCGCACACCGGCAAACAGATGGGGACAACCGGAAGAATTAATTGGCGCAGCCGTTTTTCTGGCCTCCGAAGCCGGGAATTACGTTAATGGCCATATTTTGTATGTTGACGGCGGTTTGCTTGCCAGCGTATAAAGTCGTACCAATCCTTTTTTAAATCAGAAACAAATTCGGGAGAATTGAACTAAAAAAGGTTAAAGCGTTACCAACGGTAAAACATTTTATTGCCCCAATGGTTGTTTCATTAAATACAACTAAATTAACGCTTTATGAAAAAAGTAATTTTCTTAATGCTGGCTATTGCCTTATTTTATAAGGGAACAGCACAAAATTCAACACCAATGGAAAATAATTCAAACAAATTAGCCGTATTGTGGACAAGTGGCGATCCGGATGTAGCTGAAAAGATGGGGTTCATGTACACATACAATGCAAAAAAACAAGGTTGGTTTGACGAAGTAGTGCTCATTGTTTGGGGGCCATCGGCAAAACTGCTTTCTGAAAATGAAATGCTGCAGGATTATATAAAAGATATGCAGGAAGCAGGAGTAAAAGTAGAGGCCTGTACTGCCTGTGCAAAAATGTATGGAGTTAACGAGCAACTGGAGGAGTTGGGGATTGACGTAAAAGGAATGGGCATTCCGCTCACCAACTATCTAAAAGACGGTTGGAAGACGCTTAGTTTGTAGAAAACTTACTTATCATTTCACATACCTTTGTTGCAAAACAAAAGGTTTCTAAATTCAATTTGGGCACCGTTGATGATTCCCAATTTGTAGTTGCAATAAAGGCTATCCTCAAAAAGTACTTATTGTTAAATGTATTCGTTTTTTTAATCCAGAACGATTAAATAACATACCTTTTGCGGACAGCCTCTTTTACTTCCGGTTATCAAATTAACTTAAAACCAAATTATTACCTACCATGGATTTTCAGTATCCTCTAATAACCACATTTTAGACCATTGTGTATCTCCCCCACCTAAGCGAGAAGAAGCTTCAGCCACATTCTCTGCATTATAAGTATACTCATCGTCTCCGTACATATAGCGAACTGGTATTTTACTGCCATTCGCACCAGAAATTACATTTTCTGCAAAATTAGGATATCCATTTCTTCTCCAGTCAGACCAAAACTCAGCAGTCATAAACAAAGCAATCCATTTCTGAGTCATTAACAAATTTAGCTGCTCATCTTCAGAAGCATTTGAAAATTCAGTTGCTAACCCCGACAGAAACGAGCTTTTATCAAAAGCTCCTTTTTGATGCGTAGATGGATTATAAACTGTATTACTTCCATCTGCAATTTCATATTGGCCAAGACTTGCCTCAATACCTTGTTTATAATAGTCAACAGCAGAACTACTTGTTACCCAACCTCTGTAACGTGCTTCCGCAACAAGGAATAAAACTTCCGAATAACTCATCATAACACTTTTTACCAGAGGATTGGCATCCTCGGCAAATATATCAGCCAGGTAAGAACAATGAGGATTTGCTCCGTTATCAGTATAAATGTCTTCATCCAAATTAGAAATGGTTGATAAACTAGTTGAATTATTCAAGTTAAAATCGTCAGGTTCTTTCATGGCAACAGCTAAACCAACATACATGCTGGTATCAATGTCTGCGCTTTCCTCAACATTGGTTCCGGTAAAAGTAGAAGTGGAAATATATCGTTTTACAGTTCCGTCATCAGCCAATGCATATCCTTCGCTTACATCATCGTTCACAACAATCTGAACATCCACCGGATTAATAAAAGTTGTTAATCGTGGATCCATTCCGTCGCGTAATGCATTTACAAAAGTTTTTGCCGGTTTCCGACGGTAAAATTCAGAACGTACACTCATATAAAGGGGGCCTCCCGTCCAGGAATCCTCTTCATCGGTTCCTGCAAAAGAGAAAGATGCGTTGTCATCATTCGATTCAAAAATCGGGGAAGTAGAACTGTTGGATAAAATTGTGCTGACAATTGATTTTACATCAACACCAGCAGCACTCATTTCTGATGTTTTTTCAGATAAACGTATGCAAAACCTTAAGCGCAAAGAGTTAGCAAATTTTTGCCACTTAAGTGGGTCGCCTCCATACATTATGTCACCATCGGCTGCGCTCTCAACAGTGGTTACACCAGCCAAAATAGTATTTGCTTCTTCCAATTCAGCAAGAACTCCCTTGAATATATCAATCTGGTTATCATAAGCAGGAGAATAATTTCCCTCAGATGATTTTAGCGCTTCCGAATAAGGAATATCTCCCAGGAAAGAAGACAATGTCCCAAACCAGAAAGAACGCATGACAAGTCCAACAGCCCGATAAAAATTCTGTGCATTTTCACCGTCTGCCAGTTGATAATTTTCATAAATATACTGAGCATTTGCCAACGACTCATAAAAGTATGAAGTTGACGGACTACTCCAGTTAAAATTATTTGCGCCGGAATATCCTAAATAATCATGCTGTATGTATTGCATTGCCTCTGCAACAACTGTCCTTGAACTACCATATACATTTTCAGCAAGATAATTATCAACTTCCTTCGCCAATACATAATTTAAAACATAACTAAGATCAATCTCATCCGAATCAACTTTATCCGGGCTTGTATTTACATCTGAAAGATCATCGCAGGATACAACTGCCAATAAGAAACAAATAATTACAGGAAAAAATATTAATCGAGTCTTTTTCATTTTATTCAAGTTTTAGAAGTTTAAACTAAGTTTAAATCCTGCCGGCATAACAATAGGAGAACCATTCCACTTGCTCAATCCCTGTCTTACTTTAGACGAAGACTCATGATATTGAGATTCCGGATCCATTCCTGTTTTAGCAGCCGACCAAAGAAGAATATTTCTCATAAATGCAGAAATAGTAATGTCTTGCGCAAGCAATTTATTAGCTAATTTTTGAGGTAATTTGTAGGCAAGAGAAATTTCCCTGAGTTTTACAAAAGAGCCATCGTAAACCCATTTATTTCCTCTATCCCAATAACCGCCTGATGTAGCATAAACTTCATAAGCATGGATATACTCAGTACCTGCTTCACCAAAGTTCTCTATATAACCACCATTTCCATCCGAAATTACCCCTGGATAGAAAGCTCCATCGGTATATCCGTTGTACGCAAAAGAACCTAAATCGGTGGTACGACCACCAACCCAGATATTTTGATACTGATATTTTTCAGGATTATTTTTAATTTCCTGTGCCAAAGTGCTATTATCGCCATTAAATGTTTTATTACTTAGCAAACCTGTAAAAGTACTTGAGTTCTTATTCGGGTGTATCTTTTCAACCTTTCCGGCACGTCCAATACGCATCATGGTTTGGTCATAATATTCACCACCCTGCCTCCAGTCAAAGCTCATTGACAGGCTAACATTTTTATAAGTGAAAGCAGTTTGCATACCAACAACAAAATCGCTGGTAAAATTCCCCACTTTCGAGTATTCGCTAGCTACCTGCAGTTTTCCATTAGAATCGAGCAAAGCCCAACCTTTGTACTCTCCTTCCTCAACTCTTTTTACATCGTATGCCCACATGTCACCAATGTAACCGCCTACATTTGTGTGAGCAGAGAATTTTGTGCTTTCCCAGAATTCATATGAATCAATATCATTCGTTAATTCTACCAGTTTACTTCTTTCACGGGTAAAATTCATTTTCATATCCCATCTGAAATTACGCTTTTTAACAGGTATTGCATTCAATTCAACTTCAACACCTTTATTCTGAACAGAACCAGCGTTAATTGTTGCAGCTGAATTACCAGACCATACAGAAGTTGAAGCATCAAGAATCTGGTTTTCATTTTCAATCTTGTAATAGGTAAATCCCAGTCCTATACGATTGGTAAAGAAAGAAACATCCGTTCCAATTTCAAAAGACGTAGCAATTTCCGGTTTTAAGTTTACGTTAGGTAAGCTCCCCGGAACAGAATAGGTAAACTGCGAGCCCCATGTTCCCTGGTTTAGCGTTGTTGAAACCTCATAAGGATCGGTATCTTTACCTACCTGTGCCCAACCCGACCTGATTTTAAATAATGATACGGCATCTGGCAGTTTAATCATTTTGTCGACAAGAAAGCTTAAGGAAACCGAAGGATAAAAATAAGACCTGTTTTCTTCCGGAAGGGTACTTGACCAATCGTTACGGGCGGTAAGGTCTACATAAACCATATCGGCATAACTTAAACTTGCTAACCCGTAAACGCTGTATATATCTTTATCAGTTGAAGTAGTAGAATATGATAAAGCCGTATTCTGTACATTTGACAATGTATAAAGGCCTGGAATAACCAGCCCTTTTCCGCCGGCAAACATAACTCTTTTGTTACGTTGCATTATATTTCCCCCAACAGAAGGACGGATATCCAATTTACCAACTTTCTTTTTCCATGAAAGTAAGAAGTCTGCGTTTACTTCTTTATCAGTAGAATGAGTTTCTTCGTAATATCCTTCCGGGGTATTCTGGCCACCGCTATCACCGGAATGACTATCCCAGGGTTGTTGATAGCTTCCTACATAATTTGAAGAATTATATGCATAACGAGTCATTAACGTTAAATCCGGCATTATTTCATATTCCAGTTTCACAGCGCCTAAAGTTCTGGTTCTGTCAAACTTTGTTATTAACTCATTTGCAGCAAACCAAGGGTTATCGTAATTTGAATTTACTGTCCGTTGTTCTACATCTTCAGTTACCCAATAGTCTTTCAAATCGTTAATATTAACATGTGGCGGAGTTTGATAAATACTGGTATAAACAATACGGCTACCATCTTTCTCCTGATAGTTATCCGAATGGGGATTTGAAATATTAATGTTGGTTGAAAGCTTCAATTTTGGAAGAATTTCATAATCAACAGCCATGCTAATACCAGTTCTTTGTAGTTCCAGTTCGGGGAAAACACCACTTCCACCAAAATGAGAAGCCGAAAAACGATAATTTCCACGGTCAAATGTTCCATCAATACTAATATCAGCAGTTGTGGTAATACCTGTTTGGAAAAAATCACTCAACTGATTGTCATAAAAAACCAGCTTCTCTTCACCATCAGTATTCCATTGATCTGCCATTCCACCTTCCTGAGGACCATACCATGATTGAAAGCTACTTTCATCGAAAACACCCGATTTCCCTGTAGTAAAGGTGTTTTGCATATCAATAAATTTATAAGGAACTGTAAAAGTGGAACCTATATTTACGGAAATCCCAATTCCTTTCTCCGCTCTTTTTCCTGATTTGGTGGTAATAAGAATAACTCCGTTACCAGCCCTCGAACCGTAAAGCGCAGCGGCACTTGGCCCTTTCAGTACCGAAATATTTTCAATATCCTCGGAATTGATGTCTTTTAATATCTGTTCGTTGCTGTTGGGAATTCCGTTAAAGACAACCAAAGGCGAATTATTCCCAACTAAAGAAGTTAATCCCCTGATGGTTACATAAGAATGGGAATTAATATCGTTAGATGAGTTATTAATTTTTAAACCAGATACTTTTGCAAATAACGAGTTTAATGCATTCTCCTGAGGAACTTTATTTAATTCTTCAGAATTTACTTCCCCAACTGAATACCCCAACGCTTTTTTATCACGTTCAAGCCCCAGCGCAGTAACAACCACTTCATCCATCCCAATAACATTTTCTTCCATGGTTACGCTGAAATTGTTCTTATTACCAATTGCTAATTCCTGCGATTTCATTCCCACAAATGAAAAAAGGAGTGTTTCAGAATCTAATGGAATAGAAAAGCGGAACTTCCCGTCCATATCAGTAATTGTTCCAATGGTTGTACCTTTTACAATAACAGAAACTCCGGGAAGTGCAAGCCCGTCAGCATCCACAACTGTTCCTGTAATTTCTTTTCCTGAAGGTTGCTCCAGTTCCTCCTCTTCGGGTTGAATGAGTTTTAAAGCTTTAGGTTTTAAAGATACTTCTTCGTTCTTTGTGATAATAATTTGCCGGTCCTTTATTTCATAACGAGTATCAGAACCTCTAAAAACCTGATTCAAAATAGATTCAACACTTGAATCATTCATCTCGATATTGTATCTTTTGTTAGGGTCAACAGCATCGTTTTTATAAATAAAAACAAACTCTGATTGCGCTTCAATACGTTCAAAGATATCCGTAATTGAAACATTCTTCATTTCAAGAGATAGCCTCGCCGACTGTGAATAGGTGGAGGCGCTTAGCCCCATTAACCCTACAAAAAAAGCCAAGACGGTTAGTTTCATTGTTAGTAATAATTTTTTCATCCTATGACTCTTTGAGCCACGGAAAACATTCAAATTTTTTTTCATAAATTTGTTTTTTTAAAATAATTATTGTTTTAAATTTTCAAGGCCGGTAAATGGTGGTGCATTTATCGGCCTTTTAGTAAGTTGGTGGATTTTAGTTCTTCATTTCTTCTTTTTTAATTTCTATAATTATTGACGAATTATATATATTTCTTTATCATTCCTTTCATACCTGGCTTCAAGCGTTTTGGAGAGATAGCTCATAGCTTCATCAAATTGATCAGACAGCACCAACTTCCCGGATATAATCGTATGCGCCAACTCTTCTCCTTCAATAACTATATTTTTATTATAGTACTTCTCCATCTTCCTTACAATATATATAAGCTGCTTATTATCAAACTGAAACCATCCATCTTTCCAACCAGTATAATCCATCAAATCTACATTATCGACTACTGATTCAGACTTCTTAACAGAATAAAAACACCCTTGTCCTGGTGTTAATGTGTATTTGGGATTATTAAATAATCTGTTTTTCTGAGAAACCTCAACACTCCCTTCAACCAAAACGGCCGCTGCTGTTTGTTCATCATTATATGCCGAAACATTAAAAACAGTTCCCGTAACCTTAATATCAATGTAATCGGTGGTCACAATAAACGGAATTTCTTTATTCTCTGCCACATCAAAATATCCTTCGCCTTCCAGATAGACCTTTCTGAAATTCCCATTAAAATTGGCAGGATAAATTAGCTTGCTGCCTGAATTAAGTTGTACTCTTGTTCCATCGCTAAGAGTAATAGCGTGCCTGCGCCCGTATGGAACAATGATTTGATTCAACCCTCCAGTTTGTGTTTTTTTTGTATTTACAATTTGTTCTGAAGAAGTATCAGCTTCTGAGATAACTATTTTCTCTCCATTAGAGTCATACTCAATAGTTGATTCGTTATTTTTCAGCTTATACTCAGAACCATTGGAGAGAATGAGCTTAGCTTCTTTTTCAGCAATTTGTGCATTTTGTGCAACCCTTTTATATAAACTGGAACGATATTGTGTATAGGTATAAAAACTAAAACCAATAAGCAGAATAGCGATTGCTGCAACTTTCCAAAATAGAGTAAAGCTGGAACGATTTGAAGAATGCTTTTGATGCTTTTGTATATTGCCCCAAACACTGGATGCATCATTTCGGCTAAGTTTCTTTTTATCAGCATTTGCAATCTTTAAAAATCGCACAGCAAGAAGAATCTCTTCTTTTTGTTCAGGATACTTCTCTAATAAATTATCGATGTATTTTTTTGAATCAGAATCATCACCAGACAAACTTTCAACAAATGACTCATCCTCAACTAAATCTTCAAATTTCATTTTCATAATTTACTGCTATCCAAAATACAGATGATTGAGATAAACTTTTATAGACAGTTTTTTTAAAAAATTTTTGAGAAATTAATTCTTTTTAAATATTGGCAAGCAAAAAGTAAATCGAAATTGTTTTTTTTCCACTACTAAAAACCAGCATTCTTACCTGTTTTAAAGACCTGTAAATGAGTGTACGTGCAGAGGGAATACTAATATCCATAATTTCGGCAATTTGCTCATAATTATAGCCGTTGGTATAACGCAAATAAATAGCTTCTTTTTGGCTTATAGAAAGTTGGGACAATGCATTTTCTACAGCCTTTAGCTTTTCATTATCTTCCTCATTTAAAATTAATAGTTGCTCCGAACTTAAATTAGACGCTATTCCTGAATTAAAAATCAATGTATCAATCTCCGTTTTCCGATTCCTGCTTCTTAATTCTTCCAGGATTTTATTCCGCAGTGTCCTGAATATATACGCTTTTATATTACCTGAAACAGGCAGTTTCTTTTGTTTCTCTAAAAAGTGAATAAATATCTCCTGAATAGCATCTTTTACCAAAGATGTATCGGCGTATATTCTCAATCCATAAGAATACAAGTCGTCAACATACAATATATAAATATTGGAGAGAGCATTTACCTCTCCACGGCGAAATCTCTCCCAATAATATGTATCATTACCTTTACTCATCAGATAATGAAAGAAATTTTCTTGTTATACAGAGTAGTTTACTTATTACAATAATAACTGTCATAAAACCATTTTTAGGCAGAGAAAAATAAAAGTATTATTGCATATAAATAAATACTATTTTGACCAATGCTCCAAATTATATTCTAGTGAAGGGAAGTGATTTAATAATTGGGCGCCTAAAATCTGGGGAGTATGAAGATATAAAAACAATCGAAATGATAACAAAATGAACTATATAACAAATACTTATCCGATAACACAATCTTATTTTTGCATCTTTAACAGACGTTGTATTTATCAATTATCGAATAACATTTTGGTAAACTAAAAACAATATTATTTTAACGTTCAGAAAGGCTTAAGTGTAATAATATTAAACACTCATGTAGTTTAAAAATAAAAAAAACATGCAAATATAGTATTACCATTACCGAATGATAACAAATAAATGCCCACCCATCCCACACAAAACAACAGACAACTACCTTCTCAAAATTTTCACACTTAATCCTTTTTGCACCTCCCAACCAGTTTCATCAACCAGCCTAATAAAAAAATGATAATCACCTTCATCAAATTTACCTTTGCTGTTGCTATCGGGAATAATAATTTCCTGCGAAGTTTCGTAAGCATCTAATCCTTCGGGAATGTCATACTCCTCAATTGAAAGGTAAGGGTTCACCGGTTCCTTCACATCACCCAAATTACACTCTGTAACTTCAGTACTGTGTGAATGATGGTCAAAATTATTGTGAATATCGATGCTAAAAGATCCCAATTCCACATTGTCGGTGAATAACATTTTTAAAGTAAAAGGTTCACCAAAATATAAAGTATCACAATTTGTTGGGAATGCATCGGTAATTGTCAAATCTATTTCCGGCTCCTGGTCATCAACCTCTTTATCTTTACAGGTTGCAAAAACAAAAAGTACAAATAATAATCCCGAAATTATTCTTAAAGTTTTCATGATAGTTGTATTTAACAGAGTGGAAGTTAATCTTGAACTTCCACTCTGTATTGGATTTAATTATAAATTTATTACAATTGGATAATGGTTTGAATAAGCCCAGTTTCCTTTTGCATCTTTACTTTTTACAAGAATATAATAGTTTCCTGATCGCCATGCATTATTGCCCTGAATAAGCTCCGGTGTCATGTTATTGTCGTTTGCAGCCCCCACAGCAATGGACGCTGTAAATTCAGTTTCATCAGGATCATCAAATTTGTGGGTATGAAGCATTACAATAGCCTTATTATCAACACTGACGGCACCTGAAACATCAGCATCAGCAAGGTTGTCTGATTCATAAACCAAAGCCACCAACAATCCTGTCAATGAAATATTATCGGTAGTGCCACCCGAGATGGTAATTGTTTGACCGGTTGAGAAAGCCTGCCCATTTGTAGGAGCAGACGAAACTGTTATTTCAGGGGCTTCTTCATCGGCCAGTTCCTGAATCTCAATTTCTTCTTCAACCGTGGTTTGGTACCCTAACATATCGGTTACTGTAATGTGAACATGGTAGGTTCCGGGAGGAGTTTCCCCCGGAATAACCACATGTTTATGAAGTGTGGGATTTATCTTCCCGGCATAATCGTCATAAGTAGCCTCTATTTCATCGCTACTGCCTTCCTCCTGATGTATCTCCACTGTAATTTCATCAACTTTCCCTTCGGCATAAATATCTGCTTCAATGTGTAAATCGGCACCTGCATATGCAATATGGCTATCACCTATTCCAAGTTCCAAATTGTTTATTACAGGTTTTTGTACATCGTCGTCATCGTCACAAGATGTAAAGAATAGTGTACTGGACGCTATAAAAATTAACGCCATCGTTTTAATTGCTGTTTTCATAATACTTATTTTTAAATAATTACTTTTCATTTTTTTACTTGATATTTTTACTGAATGGAATACTAACATTTAATACAAAATTGCGCCCGGCTTCGGGCACGTTTATCAGTCGGTAATAACTGGTGTGATTAAAATATTTTTGGTTGAATACATTCTGAACCTGAAACGCAACCGCAAAACTCTCGTTTCCAATACTTACATCTCCTCCCAACGACATATTAACCAACTGGTAGCCTTCGGTTTTTTCTTCTGGCGGAACAATCCGGTTTTGAGAGGCAACGAGTTTGTAATCAACCGATAAATATGTTTTTTTGATTTTACCGGTATTTTCAGGCGAATATTTCAGGTTAAATAGTAAAGATGCCGGAGGTGAAAACGGCAGAGTAAAACCTTCCTTTTCCCCCGAAAGTTGTTCTGAATACAAATACTCGCCAATAACACCGATTACTAACGGTTTTAATAATTTGTAATGCGAATGAATTTCCCCGCCAAAACGAAGTACTTCACTTTGCATGTAATAAAACTTCTGGTTTCCGTTTCCATACAAACGATCGTGTTCAGATGTAGGATTCAAATAGATATAATTTGGGAAATAATTCAGAAAGGGACTAACGCCGACTGCAAAATTCCCCGTATTGTATTCTCCTCCCAAATCCAGTTGGTAAGAAACTTCGGGTGATAAATCCGGGTCGCCAACTTCGTAACTGAAACGATGATAATTTACCCCGTTGGCAGCTAATTCTTTTGCAATTGGCATCCGGAAACTTTTTCCGAAATTGGCTTTCAAACTCACATTTTCCCAGTTCTGATTAAAGCCAACCGACCACGAAATATTATGGAAAGTCCTCGTCATTTCAGGTGCTCGTTGCAAATAGCTCCAAACGGTATCGCCATCGGTAACAACGGGGCTCGGAAACCAGTCGGAATACGCTTCGCTGTTTATTTTTCCGTAGTCGAACCGCACACCCGCCTGTAAGATACTGTTTGGAGTCAGATAATATTTCCCCAACACAAAGGCACCCGCAGTAATTTGTGTGAACGATGGAATAATAAAACCACGTCCGCTAACTTTGTTATCCTGAAGTTCTGTATTCAGTCCGCCCGTTACAGATAAATTAACAGCAGGTTTAAAAGAAACCTTTACATTACCGGAATATACATTTTTATCAAACTGCCGTTCCAAATCCGATGGAAAAGACAATGAATCGGGCGAAACAGCAGGCATGTAGCCGTGGCTAACATACTGGCTCCACTCTTCCCTGAAATTGTTCTGAAAACCAAGCTCCATTTCCAAATCGAAGTTGTTTCCGTGCCATTCACTTTTATTCGTGATTTTAAAATGGTTCACTTCCTGAAAAGGATACTGGATATCGCGGGCAGAACTGTCGTGCAACTCTGCATCTACGTTGCGTGGTTCCAGCCCGTGCGCATTGGCAAAGAAACCACTTTTAGTATGTAGATTGCTGAAGAAAAAACGGGTTGAAAACCGTTTCCCGATGGCTCCGAACGAAAAATGAAAATCCTGCTCATTTCCGGCTGTATTCCGTAAATAGTGTTTATAAAGTGGCGCTTTATATGAATAAATATCAACTTTTTCAGTTGGTACGCGGTAGTCGGCAAAATCGAGTAAGGTAACACGCCCTGTAAAATAGAGCACTTTATGCCGGGCAAAAATATCCACTGAAGTTCCTAGCAAATTGTTATTGCTTTTTCCGGTTAAATCAACCGAACCACCAAATGAATTTTCCGCCGGAACATCCAGTTGTTTAATATCGATAACGCCGCCAATAGCATCTGAACCATACATCAGCGATGCCGGGCCTTTTATAACTTCCACACGGTCAACTGCATATTGGTCAATTTCAAGTCCGTGGTCTTGGCCCCACTGCTGGCCTTCGTGTTTTATTCCGTTTTCAGCTACTACAATCCGGTTAAAACTCAAGCCGCGAATTACAGGTTTCGACTGACCGGAGCCGATACCAATCGTACTTACACCGGGAAGCCTTTCCAGCGATTTCATCAAACTCCCCGAAAGGTTCATCTTTACAAAGCGGTCGTTTACAACTTCCACATTTCGCGAGTCTTCCCTGTTTTTTGTTTGCGCATAGTTATCTGCCACAACAACTTCGTGCAAAGTCATTACCGAAGGCTGCATTTGTATGCGAATATCCTGCGAAACAGGAATTTCGATGGTATCAGTGAAGGTTTTATACCCAACAAAAGAAACATCGAGGATATAAACGCCCGTTTCCAGCGCAGAGAAATGAAAGTTGCCGTTTGCATCCGTAACTGTTCCTGTTTTACCAGGAGTAATCACAACTGAAGCTCCGGGTAGCACATGCCTGTTTTCATCGGAAACCGTTCCCGATAATTTATATAAATTCTGGCTGTTAACTGCTGTAAATAATGTAAGCACAGCAATAAAAGCCATACAAAGCTTTCTCATAAAACTTGTGTAATCAAAATTATAACTAAAATGGAGGAGAGATTGTGTTAAGATAAAAAAGGAGGTGCCCGCGGTGAAGTGTGAAGAATTACTTCACAAGGGAAAATATTCTGAGTTTTCTCCGGTTTCAACTCATTCAGAAGAATTTCAGTAAATGAAATATTGAATTCATCGGGCAGGTTAGTAACCGTAAACTCATATTCGCAAACATAACAATGTTCGTTATTTTGAACAACCGGAGTACACGATTCTGTATCATGATGAAAACCGACAGAGCAATCGTGTTTGTGCCTGTGGTGCCCGATTATATGAGCAGGCTGGTAAACTATTGGTAAAAGGAATACCAGTAAAAAAGAAACAGCGATATGTTTTCTTACTTTATACAATTCTTATTTCGAACTTTTACAGTTACTACACACACCTTTAATAATTATTTCGGTTTCACTGGCTTCAAAGCCCTGCGGAACCTGAGGCTCCTCAACTGAAACATCATCAAGACAAATTACACTATCACATTGTTTACAATAAAAATGTGCATGGTTGTTTTTATGAGTAATGGAATTATCCAATGCATATTTCACTACCTGATTGTCCACCACAATTTTATGAATAATCCTTTTTTCGAGAAGTGTTTTGAAAGAACGGTAAAAAGTTGTCCGGTCAAAATTACTGCTCAATTTATCCTTTATGTCATTTTCTGAAAGCGCATGCCCCGATTCAAGCATCATTGATAATATGCCTTCCCGACAAGCGGTTCGCTTTAATTTATGTACTTGTAAAATCTCCAATGGTTCCATAAAACAAAGGTAAATGCAATATTGTTGCAAAAATAATTAAATAGTTATACAATGTTGAATACTTGTGTGACTTTTAACAAAATAGACTCTTACCAATTAACCTATTTAATCTTTCGAACAAATTCAACATCGTCAACAATGTAAATCAAATGTTCTTCATCGGTGTTATTCAATCTTAACTTTCCTTTTATAGCGATATAATCGTCGGTTTTAAGCTTCCTGAATTTATCCATTTCATCTTTCTTGATGTTCATTTCAACTATTGTTTCAATACCCGCACCAGAACAAAAAAAGCACATGGATGAAGGAGCGCGAGATAAAACGAAAATATAGCCTGTCATGTCGCCCGGAAGGTAAAATCCTTCAATGGCGATTTCTTTCCCATTGATTTCCTCCAGTTTATCACCAAATTTCGCCTTTGGCAACATGGCCTGATATTTCAAAGACAAGCGGTATTTTACTTTTACATCATTCAGAAACAAATCCCAAACTGTATCATTATCTAATGTTTGTCCGATACTGTTAAAAGAGAGAATACAAAATAGAATTACACCAATAAACTTCATTTGTTTAAATCTTGCTTAAGATAAAATGAATATCTGTTTTATACGCTTTAATAGCCGGGAACAGCGATGCCAGCGCCCCAACGACAAAACAATATACCAATAACAATAATTCTTTTCCGCTTATTGCCTGTATTCCCGAAAAGCTAATTGCTGATATTTGCGGCAATACCAGCCAAATTATCCTTGAAATAATGATTCCGGCCAGCCAGCCGCCCAACGATAAAATCGTTCCCTGAGAAAGCAGCAGAAACATTACTTTGATGCGGGAAGCGCCGAGTGCTCTTAACAATGCTACTTCGTAAATACTTTGGTTGAGCGTGTTGGTTAAATGAATTAAAATATTTAAGCCGGAAATAACAATTATTATCCACGCCAGAATTTTAAATGTTTCTATTCCGTAGCCCAAAAAGCCCATCAAGCGGTTTAATTCGAGTGCCGGAGACGCAGCCTGCATATTTGTATTTTCGTTTATAATACGCGGCAAAGATGCAATGGCTATCGGACTGCGCGCAAATACCAAAAGTGCTGTAATCTCACTTGAAGGGTCATCGTCTGATTCCTGAAGAATTCCTTTATAATCGTTGTATGCCCGAAGCTCTTCTTTTGAAATATCCTGTTGATGTTCAACTTTGTACAGTGCCGAATCAAGCAAAGCACTATGAACATGTTCTTTTTGTGAATGTTCGTGATGATGATGTTCTTCCTCCTCTTCCACATGCTCGTCGTGGTGATGTTCTTCTGCTTCTTCATGATGATGCTCTTCGTCTTTTTCTACTCCCTCATGGTGGTGGTGATGCGCATGTACTTCCCAAACGCTTTCAACAGGAGTAAGAATAAGCCGGTTGGTCACCTTTTCATTTGGAGCCATTATCCCAATAACAGTATATTTATCTTCATCATGATGGTGGCCTGATTCGGTAAAGCCATGAACGCCTGTAAACAAATCGCCAATTTTCAAACCTGTTTTGTCGGCAACCTCAGCACCAATTACTACTTCCATCGGTTTTGAAAACCATTTTCCTTCCTTCAGTTTACATTCATATAAATCGGGATACGATTGTTCTGTTCCTACAATGCGGTAGCCTTTGTAGTTATCTCCCAAAGCCAGCGGAATGGCACTTTTCACCATTGGGTTTGATTTTATTTTGTTGGCTTCTTCCAAACTAATATTTCCGGTAGGAACGTCGGCCTGAAAAACAGAAGAAAGTATTAATTGCAACGGGCTTCCTTTGGCTCCAACAACCAAATCTACACCAGCAATATTTTGTCGGAAGTTCTGTTCAAAACGCTTTTCAAACCGGAATATCAGCGAAATAATGGTAACCCCTATGGCAAATAACAGCAAGCTTAAAAATGTATTGAAGGGTTTGGCGGTTAATTTTGCGATACTTAATTTGAATATATTCATTTTCGCGATGGTTTTAAGTAAAGAATATTCCCGAATTGTTTTTTGATTCGGGAATCGTGCGTTGCAATTAACAATGTAAGTTTATGCTCCGACGAAACTTTCTGCAAAAGCGTAATAAACCGCGTGCAATTGTTATCGTCGAGGCTTGAAGTTGGCTCATCGGCAAATAAAGCCAGGGGTTTATTTACCAGCGAGCGGGCCACCGAAAAACGCTGAAGTTCGCCCTGACTTAGTTCCGAAGGATATTTATTCAACAATTTCGCTATTTCCAACTGCTCTGTTAACTGAGAAACATAATCCGGGTCTTTTGCCCCGCCTGCCAGCGTTTGGGCTATCAGCAAATTTTTATTCATACTGATGTCTTCAATAAACAAGTGCTTCTGAAAAATAAATCCAAAGTTTTTTCCACGAAATTCGTCCAACTTATTTTGCTTCAGTTTGCAAATGTTAGTATTGTCAACTACTATTTCTCCTGAAGAAGGAGACAATATTCCTGCAAGCAAATGAAGCAAGGTAGTTTTTCCTGAGCCGGAGTCGCCAATCATTGCCATTTGTTCGCCCGAGGCCATTTCCAAATCAGGAAAATTCATCTCAGAACCTCGCTTGTATTTAAACTTTAAATTTTTGGTTTTTATCATTTTGTATGATTTAATATTGTATGAACAGGATGAGTTGTTTCGTGCGTATGCGTATGCGAATGGCTGCCGCTTAATGAATGCATTAACACAAGTCCCAAAAAAATAAATGCAAACTGGATTACATTTTTACGAATGGATTTCTCTTTATTAATTTCGGGGACAAGGCTACTACCTGCTAGATAAATAAAGCCACCGGCAGCTACTGGCAAAACATACACTGAGAGCGAACTGATAATTGAACCGGCCCATAAGGTTATAACCGCGCCGGCAATTGCAGTTATTGCCGACAGAAAGTTAAACCACAATGCTTTTTTTCGTTTAAAACCTGCGTGAATTAACACACCAAAATCACTGATTTCCTGCGGAATTTCGTGCAAAATTACTGCAAGTGTTGTGGTTATACCAATTTCGGGAGAAGTCATCCACCCGGCGGCGATTAAAATACCGTCAGTAAAATTATGTAGTCCGTCGGTAACCAAACTAATGTAGCCAAGGGGCATGATTTTATTATCATTTTCAATTTTGTGATTATGGTTTACATGAACAACTTTCTCAATTCCCAGCATCACTAAAAATCCGGCCATTACGAGCATTCCAACCATTTTTTCATCATGAAAAATATGAAAGGACTCGGGTAATAAAACGAAAAACGAATTTCCAAACAATGTTCCAATTGCGAAACTAATCAGGCTGAAAACAATAAACTCAGTTTTTATTCCTTTTAATGCTACGATTACAATTCCTGATAATGACAAAATACTTACCAGCACAGTGCTGGCTATTGCTGATATCCAAATTTCCACTTTCTGATTTTTTAAAATTCTAAACAGGCCACTGGTCTAAAAACTCGTGTGTTTTTGTTTCCATTCCGCGAATTTCTTCTTCGGTACACAAACATTCTTCCAGGTCTGCCCGTATTGCTTCCTCGTCCATGTTTTGTCCAATTAGAACCAATTCGGTTTGACGGTCGCCAAAACGTTTATCCCATTTTCCCATAATGTATTCTTCATTTTGCTGAAAAGCAGGATGTTGGTTGCGTTCCAGAGTACTTAATGAAGCCCACCAAACACCAGCCCGGTCGGCTTTTATTGAACCACCGGCCTGACTCCAGCTAAAAGCAGCTTCCGGACGCGAAGCCATCCAAAACAAACCTTTACTCCGAATAATGGATAAATCCCAACCTTCGTTAAGGTATTTCCAGAAACGTGCCGGATGAAAAGGACGCTTTTCCCTGTAAACGAACGATGCAATTCCGTACTCTTCAGTTTCCGGTACGTGTTCCTCTTCCAACTCTTTTATCCAGCCTGCCGATGTGGACGCCTCGTAAAAATCGAATTTCCCGGTATTTACTATTTCGCTAATTTCAACTTTCCCGTGTGAAGAAGTAAGTATTTTTGCTCCGGGATTCAATTTATGAAGCACACTTTTTAGCTCTTTCAATTTTCCCTGGCTAACCAAATCTACCTTATTTATAATAATAACGTTGGCAAATTCTACCTGGTCTGTCAGAAGATTCACGATGGTCCTTTCGTCGTTCGGATCATCGTCATTCATTTCGCGATCTCCGATGGTATCCAAACTACCAAAATCCTTTTCAAAATTAAGCGCATCAACTACGGTTACCATGGTATCAATCTTTGCCCACTTTGTTAAATCAATACCCAAATCTTCAAAAGGATAAGTAAATGTTTGGGCGATTGGCACCGGCTCGGCAATTCCGGTTCCTTCAATTAACAAATAATCAAATCGTCCCTGGCGGGTTAGTTTTTCAACCTCTTTAACCAGGTCTTCACGCAGCGTACAGCAAATGCAGCCGTTGCTCATTTCAACCAATTTTTCTTCGGTGCGGGAAAGCACATTTTCATTTTCAACCAATTGCGCATCAATATTGACTTCGCTCATATCATTCACAATAACAGCCGCTTTCAAACCTTTTTTGTTGTGCAGGATGTGATTTAACAAGGTTGTTTTTCCGGCTCCAAGAAAACCGCTTAAAACTGTAACAGGCAATTTATTTGTATTCATATATTTTCGAATTTGAGTTAATTAATATTTTTTAATAGTTGTGCCTTATTAACACTTCCCTTCATCCATAAAAGCCAGTTTAACGAGGCAAGCATACATATATTGGCAAAGCCCAGGTAAAACAGCCACAAAGGAGTTCCAAACAAATAAATCATGGGTATCCAATAACTGAAAATGCTCCAAAATGATGACATGCAAATTGGACATTGAATAATTGGTTTTCTCAGGTATTTGTTAACAACGAACACTTCATCTGTTTTATACAATCGAAATGAACCATCTTCGTTTTGGTCAATTAAAATCTTTGGTTCAAGTTGATACAATGTAGTTTCAAGCATTTCGGGTGTCGCAACATCGCCCTGATTGTTCAACCTGATAATTTCGCCATCAACCGAGAAATCAAAGTCAGGCCTCACACGTTTCAACTGTTTCAATAAAATTTCCAACTGTAACCCGATGTAGTAAACAGCCACTTGTTTGGTTCTTGTCAGAAATTTGAAAAGCGGGTATAACAGCATCTCGCTGTCTTTATCCTTTCCGTTGGGAAGCTTCTCTGTTCCGCCGTCGGCAGCTATTCTCACACCAAGAATAAATAGCGATTGTAATAATACATAGCCAACCATCGCTACAACTGCAAAAAATAAATTCTGAAATTCCATATATTAAAAGAGTTTTGTTTTTAAACTATATTTTCACTTATAACATTAGCTGTAACATCATCTCACAAGTCACTTTTGTGATTTGTTGTTGAATAATATTTAGTTATAGGGTTTCTTCTACAGGAGTTTCCAGAAGTTGATAAAGATTATCCTCAAGTTTGTCGTAATCTAATTTTTTCCCAATAAAAACGAGCTTGCTGAAACGGGTTTCGTTTCCCCATTCTGCACCAGGTTCAATCATATAATTACTTCTAACCGCCTGGAAAACCTTCTTTTCTGGTATATCTTTAAAACTAACAATCCCTTTTATTCTGTAAACAGTATTTTGATTAAAGAACAGAAAGTTCCGCATCCAAAGGTTAAATTTATCTCTATCAAAACTTCCGGGAATAATGAACCCAAATGATTTAATATTGTGTTTATGATGATGATGTGCCGGCTTCGTTAAAAATGAAGATTGATTAACAAATGAATTGTCAAAAACCGATAAATTTTGAAATGAGATAGTTGATTTCTCGATGGTTTTTGTGGAGAAAGCTTTTAAGTTTAATAAATTCATTGTATCAACGTTGGCGTATTTTACCGGATAAATCGAGGCCATAGGGTTAATGCCACCAATTAGCTTTTCAAGTTCTTTCAGATAGCCAGACTGAACGATATCTGCTTTATTTAAAAGCACAACATCGGCCAAAGCCAGTTGCTTTCTAACTTCAGGTTCTTCATCTATTAAGTCTTCCATATTTGCACAATCGGCAAGGCAAATAACGCTGTCTATTCTAAAATGCAACTGAATACTCTCTGATGAAAGGAATGCTTGAATAATTGAATCGGGGTCAGCTATTCCGGTGGTTTCAATCAGGAGGTGATTAAATTCGTATTGACTGTCTAGCAGTTTCTCAATAGTTTCATAAAATCCCTCGTTCAGCGAACAGCAAATGCAGCCATTTGAGAGTTCAAAAATATTCTCGTCAGAACCTACAATCAAGCCGCCATCAATACCAATTTCGCCAAATTCATTCTCAATAATGGCAAACTTCTTTTTCGGGTATTGCTTTATTAAGTTATTCAGAAGTGTTGTTTTTCCGGCACCCAAAAAGCCTGTAATAATTGTTACCAGGATTCTTCCGTCTTCCATTGTTTAATTATTTAATCTTCCTGTTTTCATACTAAAAATATTGCACGCAACAAATGCAACAACGATGCAAAAATAGAAAACAAACATTTAAATGCAACAATGATGCAATTAAAATATATTAAAAAAGCAACCTACTTAATGTAAATTGCTTAAATAAAAATAAGTAGAATCAATTATTTCAGAGGAATAGGTAAAATTGCAACTTAATTATTAACTAGGCCTAACCAACCTTCAATCTTTCCGGCCAGATATTAGGCAACTCGCCGCTAAATCCCATCTGGGGCAAATTGTCAATTTGTTCCATCTCTTCTTCTAACAACGCAAAATCGAAAATATCAATATTTTCAACAATCCGGGAAAGCGTTGTTGATTTTGGAACGGGAATGGCACCGTGTTGCGAAATCCAACGCAAACAAACCTGAGAAACGCTTTTATTGTATTTTTTAGCCAATGAATTTAATAACTCGTTTTCAAAGACTCTTCCTCTGGCCAGTGGCGACCAGGCTTCCAACACAATATCATTTTCCTCACAGAAGCGAGTGACCTCGGGCTGCCAGTAACCGGGATGAAATTCAATCTGGTTCACAGCCGGTTTTACTTTTGCAGTTTTTAAAAGCGCTTCCAAATGCTCCGGCCAAAAATTACTAACGCCGATTGATTTTAATTTTCCTTCTGTCTGCAGCTCTTCCAATGCTCGCCATGTTTCGGCATTCACTTCCTGCCAATTATCAAAATTCCGGGCATTTGCCGGCCAGTGTATCAGAAACAAATCAATATAATCCAATTGCAATTTTTTTAGCGATTCAGCTACCGCTTTTTTTGCATTGTCATACCCCAAATTTTCTCGCCAAACTTTTGTAGTAACAATTATTTCTTCCCGAGGAATATTACTTGCTTTAATTCCTTTTCCAACCGCTTCTTCATTTTCATATTTAGCTGCGCTGTCGAGCAATCTATACCCTTTTTGCAAGGCATTTTTAACTGCAGCAATTCCCTCTTGCTCTTTGGCCTTGTAGGTTCCGAAACCAATAGCAGGCAAAATATTTCCGTCGTTTAATTGTATACTTTTCATTTATATATTCTTTATTTCAACTCTTTAATCCGAATATTTCTAAACCAGATGGGAGCGCCGGCATGTTTTCCCTGTAACCCAATTTTCCCTTTTGTTGGGAGTTCTGCAAACGGGGTACTAAGCCACTCCGGAATAGCAGAACCATCGGGATTCTTTTTAGCACTCTTCCACAAGCGCATATCCATTTCGGTTACCAGACTGCCATTTAATATTACATGAATCAGCGGCCCCTTACAGGCTATACGCATGGTATTCCACTCTCCCGGTTCATTCACCCGGCTCTCAATAGGCGCTAAATGACCAAAAATAGCTCCACACTGCCAGGTTTTGTCAGCTTTGCTCCATTCATCCGAAAAATCATCGGCGATTTGAATTTCCACAGAATTGGGAATCCAGTTTTTGGTATCGCTGCAATATACAATTACTCCGCTATTGGTTCCATCGGCCGTTTTAAATTCAAGATCCAAGATAAAATCATCATAATCTTTTTTTGTCCAGATACATTGATCTTCTGTAGCTGTTAACACACCATCTTCGGAAACACTCCATACTTTATTCGGGAAATCTGCATCTGACAAATCTTTTGCCAAAAGAGGGTGCCAGCCATCCTGTAATTTCTGAGCGTATGAAGCACCTAAAGAGAAAAATAAAAAACAGGTAACCAGTATCAAAATTCGTTTATAAGTCATGGTATGAAGATTTAAATTATTCGTTTGTTTCATTTGTGAAGATAATCAAATAAAAAGGACGTTAGTATCGCTACATATCAGATATAAGCAGAGCATGAATAAGCCATTATTAAAGTTACAAATATTTAATGCAATTGAACCACCATTTTATTCAGGTAAATATAAACTTTTCATTATTTTCGTACCACTGAATAAAAATGGGATAAAAAATTAGAGTCCTTGAGCATTACCCGGAAACATATCAGTTTAGTATTTGTCTGTATGGCAGGCTTGATAATTATGGCTCATGGAGTTATTCCCCACCATCATCATTACGACTCTATATATTCGCATACAGATTATCATCCATGTACTGCCAGTCATGAACATCAGCACGATCATGAAAAGAAAAAGGAACATGAAAAAGATGCAGGACAGCATTGCCACGCATTTAATGAAAGTAAAGTAGACCGGGTAAAGACTGTAAAAATCAGCTTCCAGTCAGTAGCCCAACTTTTCGAAACGATATTTCTCCTCCCCGAATTTTCAGGAACAAGTAAGGGTAATTACTTCGAATACCATTTTACCAATAACATATCCCCTTACTTTCTGTATATATACACCGAATTTCCCCTGAGAGCACCACCCGCCTTAAGTTAATTTATTTGCCAATCTAACCTTTTCCACTTATCCTGCATACGCTTTTATGCCGGAATGGAATTATTGTATGGCAGAAATACCGTCAAGGGACTATCTTCCCCTGATTCAAATAATCATTTTAAAATAATATCAATATGATAAACAGTATAATATCATTTTCCATAAGAAATAAGGCACTCATCGGTTTGATGACCTTAGCCATTATTATCGGGGGAATTTATTCAATGACCAAAGTGCCATTGGATGCTCAACCCGATATTACCAATAACCAGGTACAAATTATTACAACAGCCCCTAACCTGGGAACAGAAGACATTGAACAATTTGTTACCTATCAGGTAGAGCTTGCGGTAGCAAATCTTCCTGGAGTTACAGAAATTCGATCCGTATCGCGTTTTGGATTATCTGTAGTAACCATTGTTTTTGAAGATAACATGGGCACCTACCTTCCACGGCAGCTGGTAAGTGAAGCGCTGGCTGAAATAAAAAACGAAATTAAAGAAGGCTTTGCCGATCCATTCATGGCGCCAATAAGCACCGGACTCGGAGAGATTTACCAGTATACATTAGAAGTACAACCTGAATATGAAGGTGAGTACAACGATATGGATTTGCGAACCATGCAGGAATGGATTGTAAAACGCCAAATGGCCATGTTGCCTGGCGTTGTAGAAGTAAACTCGTTTGGAGGTCGTGGAAAACAATACGAAGTTTCTGTAAATCCCGACAAACTAAGAAGCATGGGGCTTACCATTTCTGATGTTTTTGATGCACTTGAAAATAATAACCAGAACACCGGTGGCGCTTACATCGAAAAAAACTACCAGGCCAATTTCATTCGTGGCGAAGGATTAATGCGTTCCGTTGACGATATAAACAATACAATGGTAACCAACATAAATGGTCAGCCTGTATTTATACGCGACGTAGCCGAAGTAAAGTTTGGCAGTTTTGTTCGTTACGGAGCTTTTACAAAAGATGGAAAAGGCGAAACGGTAGGCGGCATCGTAATGATGTTAAAAGGCGAAAACTCCAACGATGTAATAAAAAATGTAAAAGAACGCATTGCTCTCATTCAAAAATCATTGCCCGAAGGAGTTCAGATAAAACCATTCCTCGACAGGAGCAAACTCATAAAAAAAACAACATCAACCGTAGCTGAAAACCTTTCCATAGGTGCGCTAATTGTAATCTTCATACTGGTTATTTTCCTGGGGAACCTACGCGGAGGACTAATTGTGGCTTCTACTATTCCGCTGGCATTGCTGTTTGCATTTATTATGATGCACTTGTTTGGCGTTTGGGCCAATTTAATGAGCCTGGGTGCCATCGATTTTGGAATATTGGTTGATGGTGCAGTAATTATCGTGGAAAGCATGATTTTCTATCTCCACAAAAAGAAATACATTGGCACACGACCTTCGCCCCAAAAGAGAGATAAAATAGCCTACAGTTCGGCCAGCAAAATGATGAATTCGGCATTTTTCGGCCAACTAATTATCCTCATTGTATTTATTCCTGTAATGGCATTGCAGGGAGTTGAAGGAAAAATGTTCAAACCTATGGCCATGACATTTGGCTTTGCGATTCTGGGAGTAATTTTACTTTGCCTTACTTTTATTCCGATGATGGCTTCCCTGCTTTTGCAACCACCCAAAACCAGAAAAAAAACATGGGGAGAGAGAGTTATCAAGAAAATGGAAAATGGATACCAACCTATTATTTCCTGGGCGTTAAATAAAAGCAAACTGGTTATTGCTGTAGCAATTCTTTTATTGTTTTCCGGCTGGTTACTGTTTACCCGAATGGGAGCTGAATTTATTCCCCAACTTGATGAAGGAGATTTGGCTATGCATATTTTTATGAAACCCGGAACATCATTATCAGAAGTAACCAAAGCGTCAACCAAAGTTGAAAAAACATTGCTCGAAAAATTTCCTGATGAAATAAAATCTGCCCAAACCCGTATTGGAGTTGCCGATGTTCCTACAGACCCAATGCCCATTGATATTGGCGATACTTTTATTTTATTAAGACCAGAGAGCGAATGGAAAAAGGCCAGCTCTAAAGAAGAACTCATTCGTAAAATAAAAGAAGAAATTAGCGTATTCCCGGGAATTAACTACGAATTTTCCCAACCCATCGAGATGCGTTTTAATGAGCTTCTTACAGGAATTCGCGAAGACATTGCCATTAAAATTTACGGTGATGATTTAAACTTGTTGGCTGACAAAGCAGAGGAAATTACACAACTAATTTCAGGGATTAAAGGGATTGCCGGCATGAAAGCAGAGGCAACACGAGGGCTTCCACAGATAACAATACAGTACGATCGGAATAAATTGGGTCGTTATGATTTAAACATAAATAACCTCAACGAGCTTGTTCAATCAGCTTTTAGCGGTGCTCAGGCAGGTGTTATTTATGAAGGGGAACGGATGTTTGATTTGGTTGTTCGTTTGGATGAACAGCACCGCAAAAGTATTGATGATATAAAAGATCTTTATGTAAACCTTCCGGATGGAAACCAGATTCCGCTAAAAGAAGTTGCTGAAATAAGCTACCAGCCCGGGCCAATGCAAATTAGCCGCGACAATACCAATCGACGCACTTATGTTGGAATAAATGTAGAAGGCCGCGACGTAAAATCGCTGGTAGAAGAAATTCAAAATACACTGGACGAAAAACTACAGTTACCCCCCGGTTACTATATTCGTTACGGGGGAGCTTTTGAAAACCTGGAACGAGCGACACAACGTTTAACATTGGTTGTTCCTCTGGCACTAATGCTTATTTTCCTATTGGTTTTCTTTGCTGTAAAATCAATCCGGCAAACACTAATGATTTACATTGCCATTCCTTTTGCTGCCATTGGTGGAATATTTTCGCTGTATTTGCGCGGAATGCCATTTAGTATTTCTGCCGGAGTAGGATTTATCGTTCTATTTGGAGTAGCCGTATTAAACGGGTTGGTTCTAATCAGTGGTTTTAATGAATTAAGAAAGCAGAAGAAAATGAACCTTTCAGAAGTAATAAAAAAGGGTTCGGTTAGAAGAATCCGCCCCATTTTATTAACTGCATCTACTGATATTCTTGGTTTTCTCCCGATGGCTGTCTCCACATCTGCCGGAGCAGAAGTACAACGACCTCTGGCAACAGTAGTCATTGGAGGAATGATAACCTCTACCCTACTTACATTAATTGTTTTACCTGTGTTATACAAAATGGTGGAATCGAAAGAAAAAAAGAAGAAAAAATTAACAAGAAAAGCAATACCTGTACTTTTAATTGTTAGCGGATTATTTATGTGTAGCAATGCTAATGCGCAAACGCATTCATTTACACTTCAGCAAGCCGTTGAACGTGCAAACGATAATTACCCAACAATAAAGGCTGCTCAATTGGCTACAAATAAGCAGCAAGCCCTAAAAACAACTGCGCTTGATTTGGGCACTACCTCACTTTACACAGGAAAAGAAGAGGTCGGGAACGGGGCTGTTGGCATTCAGAATAAAATTGGCATAGACCAAAAAGACATCGACATTTTAGGTATTTCAGCTAAAAATAACCTGGCTGAGCAAAGAATGCAGCTAGCGGAATCGAATGAAAAACTTACAGTAAAAATCCTTGAGCGTGATGTAAGCATTGCCTGGTTCAATTCCTTTTACGCATTAAAAAAATGGCAGCTATTTCAACAACTTGATAGTTTATATGCTGGGTTCCTAAAAGCCGCTGAGCTTCGTTTTGAAACACAACAAACATCAAAAATTGAATTTCTGGCGGCTTCTGCAAAATATAAAGAGTTGCAGGTAAATCTCAAAAAATCGGAAAGTGAATACCGGGCTGCATTGTTGAATTTAAATCAATATTTACTTTTTCCGGGAGAGATTAACATTGATACAAATGATATGTTGCCGGAAGAATTCATTGCACTTCAAACAACCGATTCCCTTTCGAAAAGTCCGCTGATTGATTATTATAAAAATCAGGTAAATGTAGCTCAGGCAGAATGGAAAGCAGAAAAATCAAATTTTCTTCCAAAGCTGGACTTAGGGTACTCGCTGCAATCAGTAGACGGACAGTCGGGATTTCATTCATGGGAAGCCGGAATTTCCATGCCTTTACTGTTCTTTTCGCAAAAAGGAAAAACCAGAGCCGCTGAGCTTGATTACAAAATAGCCGGACAACAATACCTCCAAAACAAGCTGAATTTAAACGCTGCTTTTCATGAGCAAATCAGCCGTTACCTTACGCTTCAGGAAGTTCTGAATTATTACAATGATGAAGCAATACCTCTGGTTGATGAACAGATTCATGCAGCAACCCTGGCTTATCGATTGGGAAGTATTGATTATTTGCAATTTATTCAGAATATGGAATCGGCATTAAAAACCAAGCAGGATTATATTGAACAACAAGCTGAATATCTCCGGTTGTCAGCTCAATTAAAATACATTACGGGAAAATAACAACTTAAAATAAAGATAAAATGAAAACAAAAATAATATTGTCACTTCTTATTGGTTCGATACTTTTTTCGTGTCAAAATACAAACAAAGAATCAGGACACAATGAAGAGAGCGAAGAGCACCATCATCACGGCCCGGAAGGGGTTGTTATTTTAAATGGAGCCCAGCGTGAAGCACTGGATTTAAAAGTAGATACATTCATGATGCGCAACCTCACCACTGTAATAAAAACAAACGGACAACTGGAAGTTCCCCCCTCGGGAAGCGCAGAGGTTACGGCATTTATTGGAGGAAATGTAAAAAAAATAAATGTTTTCCATGGAGACAAAGTTCGCAAAGGACAAGTACTGGCCGTTTTGGAACATCCCGACTATATTTCGCTGCAGGAAGATTTTGCTGAAATAGCCAATCGTGTAGAATTTCTTGAAAAAGAATATGAACGACAAAAGAAACTTTTCGAGAATAATGTAGGTGCGGGGAAAGATTATCAACAAATAAAAGCAGATTATAAAACGGCAAAATCAAAATATGAAGGATTAAAATCACGCCTCAAATTATTAAATATCTCTCCGGATGATGTAACCTCCGGAATCATATCAAATTCGATAAATGTGCTGGCTCCTATAAATGGGTATGTAAAAGATATAACCATAAAAGTAGGAACTTATGTGGGCGCCCAGGACAAGCTTTTTGAAATAACGGACAACAGCCAAATTCATGCCGATTTTATGGTGTACGAAAAAGATATTCGGCTGTTAAAAGTGGGGCAGAATGTACATTTTACGGTAGCCAACTATCCTGCCAAAGAATACACTGCTACTATTTTTGCCATTGGTAAAGAATTTGAAAGCAACACACGAGCCGTTCATATTCATGCAAGTCTCGACAAAAATGAGCCGGATTTAATTCCCGGAATGTATGTTACCGGCCATATTCATACCAACAATCATTATGCACGGGCATTACCCAACGATGCCATCGTTACTGAGGGAACAAAGTCATTTATTTTTGTAGTTAACAATAGCACCTTTGATGAAGAACATGGGCACGAGCATGAGCATGAACATAATAACGGGGAAGAGACATCCGCTGAAGAAGAACACGAACATGAGCAGGAAGAAGGACATAACCACCCAATGGCATTTCGCATGGTTGAAATTATTACAGGACAAAAAGATGAGCATTATACAGAAGTTAAACTGCTTGATGAGTTACCGGAAAATACCAGAGTAGTTATGAATGCGGCTTATTACCTGATGGCCGACCTAAATAAAGAAGAAACAGAGCACCATCATTAGAATACATAAGTTGAGTATTGAGTTAAGTAAATATAAGAGTTAAGTATAAAATAAAAGTCCCGGTTCACCAACCGGGACCATACCTATGTTGAAACACAACGCAAAGTTGCGTAACTTTTATATTAGACTTTAAAAAAGCAAAAAAGTTACTTGTAAATAGAAAAAACAATAAAAAAAAAACACTCTGAATCAACAACAAACAAAAAATCGTTATATACTAATGTTCTAATTATGCACGAAAAATGAAATCAGAAAGCAATTTCTCATCAAAAACGTCCATTCGCTTGCAATATTTTCAAATAAAGTTGTAACTGTATATTACTATCCTCGTTAAGCAAAATATTGTAAGTTCCAATTTTTTTATTGATTTTTGAGGTACCCAAAGCAATCAAACCAAGCGTTCAGGATATAAAACAGCGTATAAGAAAACTGATACAAAATAATTATTAGTTGCGGCACAATAAATTGCCCTCACAGAATAATAGATTGCGCATAAATAAAATATAGCACATGAAACAACTGATAAAAGAAAATCGTTATTTTTTTATTCCCTATGCAGTATTCCTATTGATTTCTGTATTCCTGCTGTTATATTTTCCCAAAGCTCAGTTACACATTATTTTTAATAAGGCAAATTCTCCGTTTTTTGATTCTTTTTTTAAATATGCCACATATATGGGCGACGGATACATGCTGGCAGCATTGTTTGTAGTTCTTATTTTTATAAAATACAGGTATGCTTTTGCTTTCCTGCTGGCAAATTTTATTATTGCACTCATTGTAAATTTTCTCAAAAGAACAATTTTTCTGTATTTAAATCGTCCTTCTAAATATTTTGAGCTATATGAAACATATAAACTCCATCTGGTCGAAGGAATAAAATTACATGTCCAACAAAGCTTCCCATCGGGGCATACAGCTACAGCATTCACCCTGTTTTTAATGCTGGCTTTTCTGATAAAAAACAATGGACTAAAATTTTGTTGCTTCCTCATTGCTCTTTTGGTTGCTTATTCAAGAGTGTATATTTCCCAACATTTTTTAATAGATGTTGTAGGTGGCTCTATTTTGGGAGTGGCACTAACTACCCTAATTTTTATATGGTTTGAAACGTTTAACAAAAGCTGGCTAAATAGTGCCCTATTTAAAAGAAAGGCAGTAGCTAAAGCTAACAATTAAGCGTTCTGTAAGCATTCGGACTACATATTGTAAAGAACAAGAAGACTGAAAGTTTATCGCAAACGTCCTTTTAAACTCTAAAACCAAACCAATACTGATGTCTTTAAATTTTTGTCATGTACTTAGGTTGTGGACTTATATTTTTTGATTCTAATAATAATGCAGGATTTCATATGATTGGCACAGTTCCCGGAAGTAGAGGAAAAGGAATTGGGAGAAGCATGACTGAAAATCTTTTACAGAAAGCAAAAGATAATAATGCGAAATATTATGTGCTTCACGCTTCACCAATGGGCGAACCCATTTATTCGAAACTTGGCTTCAAAACATTTGATGAAATTGAAACTTATAGTATATTGAAAAATAAAACAACTTGAGTTAGTAATGTTATCAAAGTTGGCCTTATCTTTTGGATTGGCCGCAATAGTGGTATAAGAAAACAATATGTGCTATAAGGAAACGAATAAGGAGAAGATTGAACAACTTATTAAGTCGCTAAAAAAGAATCGGATTGAAGGGATTTATTTCTCTTCGACACAAAAATTAATTGATTTCTTTATCGGAAAATTGAAGCCTAACATTACAGTAGGTACTGGCGACTCATTGACGCTTGAACAACTTGGATTTTTTGACCTTTTGAGAAAAAGTAACGTAAACTTTCTCGATAAATACAGAAAGGACATTACGCGAGAAGAGAAAGATAAACTCTATAGAGATAATTTTTCGTCAGACCTTTTCCTTAGTGGAATTAATGCTATTACTTCAGAAGGAAAAATATTTAATTTAGACGGAAATGGGAGTCGGGTAGCTCCTGTTATCTATGGGCCAAAACAAGTATTTCTTGTATGCGGAATGAATAAAATAGTTGAAAATGATGAAGAAGCTATTTCGCGAATAAGAAATATTGCAGCGCCTATTGATGCAAAAAGGCTAAATAAAAAGACACCGTGTACAAAAACCGGAAAATGTATGGATTGCAAATCGGCAGATAAAATATGTAACTATTACACCATAATACAAGGCCAATTTGACAAAGAAAGGATAAAAGTGCTTTTAATTGATGGCGAATACGGATTTTAGGAGGAGTGCTGTACCCGTCAATTTCGGATTTACAGGAAACACTTGTGCAACCTACAGCTGGTTATAACCAAGACTGTTGAGATTGAAGAAAAAAAATCGGAGTATAAATGAGACATAATTCAAAAATATTTGTTGACAACGGAATAATTATTTATGCTGGACAATCATCTGAAACTAAAAAGCATAAACATTATGCTGCTCAAATAGGAATTGTATTACAAGGCGATTATAAACTATACATAGAGGATAAAGAATACCAAGACAACCATTTTATTATTCATTCGAATATTCCACACAAACATATTTCAACCAATGGCGTATTGCTGTGTATATTAATTGATCCAACAACCGATTTAGGCAATACTTTAATTAATCGTTATTCAGCACCTTATCAGTCTATCTCTATTTCTGAAAAAGCGCTAGCTGAACTACAAAAAGAATTATTAGGCAATAGTCAAACGATTGACAATTTAGAACATAAAATATTTGAACTCTTAAAGTTGGTTCCATCCCCCAAAACTACTGACAATCGTATTACTCAGTTAATTGAAAAGATTAATTTGAACAATGAACTTGATACGGATTTTGATTCTATGTTAGAAGATATTCCGTTGTCGAAAAGTCGAATCCGGTTTTTATTTAAACAACAAACCGGCCTGTCGATACAACGATACATCTTATGGATAAAAATAAAGAAAGCATTTTCCCATATAATGCAAAACAAAAGTCTTTCTGAGGCTGCCTTCTTAGCCGGTTTTGCAGATTACCCCCATTTGAGCCGGGTCGTGAATCAAATTTCGGGCATGACAATGAAATCATTTTTGAAAGACAGTTATTTCGTTCAAGATTCTTAAATACAGACCCTATACTTTTGTAAGCAGAAAATAGAAGTACAACCTTTTTAAATTGTCTGTTATGATTTTTAATATCGAGATTTTAAAAGAATTATTTTTTGTAATACCTCTTGTTCTGTTCATACACGAAATGGAAGAATGGAATATCTATCATTACCATCAGAAAAATTACCCAACGGGAGTAATTAAAGAGAGCATATTAGGAACCCGACTTTGGTTATTTTTTCTAAGCTTCGTTGGATTTACCTGGACTACGATTTCTTACCTGATTCCGAATCTCACAATCAGTGCCATAGTAATGATGTTTTTAATTGATTTTACAATCTTGAATGCATTGCAACACATCATATTAACAATGAAAACTAAAAAATATAATCCGGGTTTTCTATTGGGAGGTCTCGTAGCATTATTTGTTGCAATTGTTGCTATTATAAACATACTACACTACAGGATTATACCCGTTTGGGGAATGGTTTTATTACTTTGTTTAATCCTCCCGATTTTGATTGAAAGTGCGCTAAGCGCTAAGAAAGGTAATTTGCCATTAATGCTAAAAGGAATATTAAGGGCCTCCGATAAATTAGAGAGATTTATGTCTGTTTAAAGATTAAATGATTGCGATATAAACACAAAACAGCTGGCAATATTATCAGCCAACATCTAAAAGAAAACATATCAGGACGGATTTCGGAGTGTGCCCGGAAACTCATGTTTTGCAGGCGCTCCGAAATCCGCCCCAACAATATGCAACAACCATTCTTGCCTTATTTAAAATCGAGCACAGGTTTATTTGCGTAGCTTGAAAGTATCAAGGAGGTTTGAGGTTGACCATATAAAGAAACTTTATCTATAACACTTTCCAATGCTGCGTTATCTTTGACCGCAACTTTCAAAATAATACTATGCTTTCCTGTTACTTTAAGGCACTCTTGTATCTCTGGAATATCGCTTAAATTCTCAATTAATCTTTTGAAATCCATGAATAAAACATCCAAATAGATAATAGCCTCTACATTTAATCCAAGTTTGTTTTTGTTCAATTTTAAAGAATATCCATCAATAATACCTGAATCTTCAAGTTTCTGAATCCGTTCAGCCACAGCAGGAGCAGACAAGCCAACCTTACGGCCTATTTCGGCATATGTAGAACGGGCATTATGTTGCAATACTTTTATAATGTTTTCACTTAGCTTATCCATCGATATGAAAGGTTAAATTGATTATTTACTTTGATTCAAAGATAATAATTCAAATTAGCCTTGTATTCAAAATACAATTTTACTCCATACATTCTAATTTTGTAAACAATTAAGAACAACTTAAAATAATAAGATATGTGGCAGAAATTTATGATATTATTAGCAAGAAGTGAGAAGTTAAAATTGTTCTTTCAATCGAGAAAACAACTCAATCAACTAGCGACTAAATTCGTTGGCGGGCAAGATAAAAATGAAGCTATAAATACGGCACTTAACTTAATGGATGAACAGGTTTATACATCATTATTTTATTTAGGAGAATATGAAAAAGATATGGTTGTAATTAATAAAACAATCCGTTCTCTTCAGCAAATGTCTGAATTATTATCACAAAACAACCTCGATATACATATTTCTGTAGACCCAACCCAGGTTGGACTTCAAATTGATAAATCGAAGTGTTTTCACAATTTAATTGCGATAGGCGAGAAAATCAAAGAAAATCTACTTGAACAAGTAGATACCTCCCAAAAGTCATTTCTAATGCTCGACATGGAAGACTCAAGTGTTTACAAAGAGACTTTGAAATTTTACAATAAACTTAAAGAAAAAGAAATACCTACAGCTATTACTTTGCAAGCATATCTATATCAAACCGAGGAGGATTTAAAAAATATAATAAAAGGCAATAATGCTGTTCGACTTGTAAAAGGAGCTTTTGCCGAAAGGAAAACAATAGCATTTAAATCTAAAAAGGATATTGACAAAGCTTATCGAAAACTTGCAACCATAATGCTATCGGAGGAAGCTAAAAAAAGTGGATTTTATCCAATTTTCGCAACACACGATAATAGAATGATAGATTACATTAACAAGCAAGCACACGAGATGGGATGGAAAAAGGATGAATACGAGTTTGAGATGCTTTTTGGAGTACGCGTTGATTATCAAAAGGAACTGGTGAATAATGGCTACAAACTTAGATTATATTTGCCTTATGGAAAAGACTGGTGGCCATACGCAATTAGGCGCGTAGGAGAAAAACCACAGAATATAAAATATTTATTTAGAAATTAAAAAACGCCAGCCCATAACAATTCAGCGTTCTGATGGCAGGGAATGCCCAATCGGAAACGGATATTGACGGAAACCAGGTTCGGAGCGGCGTATATTATGTTTTTTTCCATGTTTAGGTGTATTTGTTTTCAGTGGATATTTACTCCGCTTTGCTTCTGCCAACCTTCTATTAAACGATATTTGCTCCAACTTGCCTCTTGACAGCAATCGTTACGATACCGCTGGGAGAAATCTCTTCGGGACAACTAACATTATGGTACCATTGCAAGAAATCTCTCCGGGACAACCAACGTTACGATACCGTTGGGTGAAAATCGTCATCCTTCTGCATTGTTCTTTTTATTTCCGCCAAAGCCGGTCGCTCGTTTCGAAATTATGCTTATTTTTAATGTCACAAGACTAATAACATAACTTTGAATCATGCTTCCACACCCAGTACTTCAAAATCATTTAGAAAAAATAGCAATAACAAGAGAAAAGTATTGTCAGCCTCCAATAAGTTGCGTTAAGCAAAAAGTTGGGTTATACACCTAATTTAGGCATATAACCCAACCTAATAATAGAGAAATAACTGTACTTAGCCGGATACACATACGTTAACGCCAAGTTTAGAAAAGCAACAAAATTGAACAATAAGCAAATGAAAAAAATAGTATTTCTAATATTTATACTCGGGATTTGTTACTCTTGTCAAAATAAAGTTGAACAAATGTTGACTGATTATAATTGGGAAATAGAAAAGGTTGTTGACCTTAAAAATGGAACAATTAAGCAAACTAAAACAAATCAAGAGAAAGTATGGGATTTCGCAGAAAATAACACCTATCAGTATAAAACCAAAAGTGAAAATAAAGAGAATATGGTTAACGGAAAATGGACCTTGAATGGCTTCAATCTGCAAATATTTAATGAGTTTGATACGACAAATGTAATTATTGAAGAAATTGATAATGAGAAAATGGTTTGGCTGATGAATCAAAACGACACAATAAAATTTTACCTAAGTTCTAAAGTAAAAGAACCAATAGTCCCAAATTTTCCAAACGTGACCAAATAATAAAATGATAAAAACCAGGCGTTAGTCGAGTAAGCCAGGGGAATTTCACCCCTAACTTCAAATGTCGTTAAGTTAAGCCGTCCATTGTCAATATTTTGTTTTGTATTTTGATTTTTGCCCGTCGAAAATAATTTTCTTGAGATTTCCATTATCCTTTATTTGAGATTTGCTATTTAAATTGCGATAAGGTATCATGGTTTCAGAGGTTAAAAAAGATCGGAATGCGGTACAGACATTCGACATGCAGGTTATTTGGGGATTATGGATTTATCCCTTATGTTGTGACAGGGCACAGCTTTTCCTGTAAGGATAAAATATATCCCGATTACCGTAAAATGTTATGTACCCGCCCTTATCTCGGGGCTTTATATGCAGTTGGGTATATGCGCTTACTCTTCCTACAGTTATGTGGGTTTTTCCGGCCTGGCCTGACCATTTCGATATTGGCACAGAACAACTTCCATAAGTGTATAATATATTCCTTTAGCATATTTGCCGGGCGGACAAACAACAACACTACCGAATCTTTCATTTTACTCAATGCCTGTGTAAAATTGAGCTGGTACCCTGTCTTTTGTTTTCTAGTCTTTTCTTTTATTTGCCGATGAACGGGAAAAGCAAGGATTGCCGTTAAATTGCCCGTAAAGATTTTAGCATAAAAATCCTGTTTTACGGCCAAAGGGCTTTTCCCTGTAAAGTTTTCAATCTGAATCCTGGACTTAAGATGTTTATAAGATTCTTCTACAAACCAACGCTGGTGATACAGGTCTTTAAACCCATCATATTCAATCCCATCAATAATATTAGTGACAAGTACCTCTTTTTCCCCTGTATCGAGCACAATGCAAACGAAACGTAACTTAACAGGGGCACTACTCAGGCCAAGCTCTTTACATTTCTTTTTGCTTGCCTTGCTGGCATAAATCTCAGCTATTATTTCTTTTTCACCCGATATGACCAGTTGCTTTGCTACCTTCCACGAATCTACTTTCAGGCGGGCGCAAAAATGCAGCCCTTTTGAAAGCAAAAGGGCAAACATCCAAAACGGAGCGTAGTTCCTGTCGAGAAGCAGCAAGTCACCTTTCTGTAGATGTTTTATGTGCTGTTCTGCCAACTCGTGTTCCCCTGTCCGGTAACTGGCAAGACATGCATCTACTACAATATGGTTCAGCATGTCGTAAGCTTGTGACAGCCTTGCCAAAATCAATGGTGTACCTGTCTCCGAGGTATCCGCTATCCCGAATTCCCCAACAATCTTTTTGCTGTATGGCAAACGGCATGTGGAGCCATCGATAGCTACCAACCGGTAATTATGCCACTTCCTGTTCTGGAAATTATTGTAGAAAAAATCGACCTGGTCATGGTTCAGCTCAACGAAAGCCTGGTATTTAAGTTTTTGCCTTGCCTGGCTGAAACCACTCTTGGTTACTTCGTTCACTGGTAGTTCTTTGTGTTGCACGACCTTGAAAAAGTTATCCAACTCTGTTTGCAGTGAAGATTTCAACAGGTTGGATAAAAAAAGGAAAACGCTGACAAAGCTTAAACTTCGTTTCCTGATAAAGGCTTTTGTATAAGCCCTGTGCCTCTCTAAAAAATCTTGAGAAAATAATTTATTTTTCAGTTCTCTAATGAGTTTGGCATGATTTTTAGGTCAAATCCGGTGCCATGCCTGTTGGTTCCTGAATGTTTTTTCTGTCCATAATATGATGAATTTATCTAATAATTAACACCTTAAATATAACCATATTCAATGAGATAGCAAAATATAACAATCTCAAATACAGATAATTAACAGAGATATTCTTAACTTAACGACATTTCCCCTAACTTCTCACAGAATCGTACGTGAACCTCTCGATTCATACGGCTCTTATTATGCAGTCAACTTTCATTAGACTAACTGATAGCCTAACCCCAATGATAAAATAGGTTTGGATATGATTCATACAACCCTCCCTCTCAATACCTGTTCCTAGACCAAAAAAGAAAGATGGGAATAGCAAAAAGAATTAAAAAACAAATCGCTAAATTTGACATAAAACCCGATGAAGTTGGACTTGGTAACTCTCTGAGCCCCAACTATAGTTTTTAACGTTAGTCAGATTTAAAAAAGAGACTATATCAATGATACAAATAATATTAATTACAATTTTTGCAGTCCTATTTTATAATCTCACATATGGACAAGTCTTTCCATCAGATTCAATAAAATTCATAAGATATATTGACGATACGGAAGAAAAAGTAAGTATTCCATTGACAAGATTGTACTTCCTTGAAAATACTTCGTTCAAGAGCAAATTCGGTTGGATTTTGCAGGACGACTTGAAAGCTGATAGCACCAAAGATTTTTTGTTAATTGATATGAATACCAATGGAGTTCCTCCCGGAGAATGGAGTGAATATACTCCAGGTTCATTTCTTCTTGCTTTTCAATTGGATAAAGGCACCAAAGAGATTCTTTTAGACTCTATAAATGATAAAATATTGCTGTTAAATAATTATGCCCGAAAAGGAGTTAATAATCCGATAAACACAACTACTGGACTATTAAAATTTAAAACATTAACAAATGGACAGGTAAAAATTGATGGGATAATTACAGTAAAAAGTACAAAACCAATAACTAAGCACGAGATTATATTTAAAAATGCAACAATCCCGACAACTGATTATGACAGTTTTGCAAAAATAGAGATAGAAAAAAGAGAAGAGCAACGCAGACAAGAAAGAAAGATGTTTGATTTAACAGATAGAATTGCTCAAACTGAAACGAAATTTTATGATTCTCTTTTTAATTATGAATTATATCCTTCTAATAAAATTAAGGCGCAATTTAATGGCAAAAAATCTTTTGAATTTAAACTTGACCGAAGTTATATAGTTGAAGGTACGGATATAAGTGAAACCCCATCTGAAAACTTAATTGATTTACTTGGTAGTAATATTTACTATCCTGTACTAGGAGAATCTGTGGTAATTAATTTGCATCATTTCTTCGAAGGTAAAAAGAACATAATTGATGATGAAACTAATTATTCCCTGCTTATTGCATTACCCAACATACAACAAAAAGAATATTTGGTTGATAAAAAAAGTGATTCAAAAGCAAAACTTGCTTATTGGCATTATGGACCAACAGGACATATAATTGAATCAAAGTCAGCTACTGGAACTTTAATTATAAAAAGCATTGATAATCAAGTTGTGAGAGGAACAATGAACCTTGATTTTAAATCAACTGACAAAAAGAATTTTAGTATTAATGGAAAGTTTCAGTTACCTATTATTGACAAAGCTGAATTTTCTAAATTAGGACAACAGATTGAAAAAATAATAAATGAATAAAAAACGGTGTACAATAATAAGGGATCAATCACACGTATGATTCAGGGGACTCTACTGTGATTGTCCCTGTGTTGCACCCAACCTAAAGGGGGTTCAAAGCTGTGTAGTTTCAATTATTTTGTTTTCGGGCATTGTTTGATTTTCCCGAAAGCCAGTCGCTCGTTTCGAAATTATGTTTATTTTTAATGTCGCAAGACTAATAACATAACTTTGAATCATGCTTCCACACCCAGTACTTCAAAATCATTTAGAAAAAATAGCAATAACAAGAGGAAAGTATTGTCAGCCTCCAATAAGTTGCGTTAAGCAAAAAGTTGGGTTATACACCCAAATCAGTCGTATAACCCAACCTTCTAATAGAGAAATAACCGGACTTAGCCGGATACACATACGTTACCATTAATTCCCCACATAAGAACCTCCGAAATAGATTTAAACTAAAGTTATCTATTCCTCCAGCCCTGATTAAATCCTTTTGCTAACGTAGAGGGGAGCCCTGATTAAAAGTCTTGCTATATTTGGAACAGGCTCTTTGTGTAACCGATTTTAAAAATGGTGCTTTTAAAGCCCGTGCGTAATTCTGGTTGAAATGTAAAAAGCCCCTGAAGAGCATTTCAAGGGCCTGTTGATAAATCCAGTGGTGGCACTGACGATTAATGCCAGCGACCCCGTTCAGAATATTTTTCGACTCAAAGATACATTTCCTTAGGGCTTTTTACTGATTAATTCTAAAATTATGGCAAGGAAAAAGAAGATTGAAATGGACATCGTCAACCATAATGCAGCAGGGATCGATGTGGGGAGCAAGTCTCATTTTGTTGCAGTAGGGCAAGCTCTGGACGATGTAAAAGAATTTGGCGTATATGCCGAGGATTTGATTGAACTATGCCAATGGTTGTTGTCATTCGGAATCACAACGGTAGCAATGGAATCGACAGGTGACTATTGGCAAAATCTCTATGTAGAGTTGCAAAAACATGGCATTGAAGTAATCCTGTGCAATGGAAAATTCACAAAACATGCCAAAGGGAAAAAGACCGATGTAAAAGACAGTCGATGGATTCAGAAACTACATTCACTGGGATTATTATCTGGTAGCTTTTTGCCTGACAAAACCACTGAAATACTCCGCACTTATTGCCGTCAAAGGGCAAATTGGATCGATCTGGCAGCAAGCGCATCTCATAAAATGCAGAAGTACTTAAAACTTCTGAACTTTCGATTGGATGTTGTCGTAAATGATGTGTGTGGACTTACAGGTCTGAACATTATCCAGGACATTTGCAATGGAAACCTCGACCCATTTTTATTAGCAGAGCACAGACATTACAATTGCAGGAAACCAAAACAGGAAATAGCAAAAGCACTGCATGGAAACAACCGCGAGGATTACCTGTTTGGACTCAGACAAGAGTTCGACAGCTACAGGTTTTTCCAAAGAAAAATGAAAGCATGCGACAAAGAAATTGAGCGGCTAATCAAAAATGAAATAAAAAAGTCACCCGAAAAGAAAAAACTTAAAACCACTGAAAAACCATACAAGAAAATCAACAAAAATGCCGTTGACATTAAGGATTTTAATCAAATCGCTTTCCAGTACTTTGGTGGAACCGACTTAATGGCTGTTGAAGGAGTAAGCCATGCTACGGTTATGGCAATAATGAGCGAAATAGGAATCGATGGTTTTAAAAAGTTTAAATCCGCAAAACAGTTTTGTTCCTGGTTACGGCTGGCCCCAAACAATAAAATATCAGGAGGGAGAATCCTGAGCAACAAAATCCCAAAAGGAAGCAACCGACTAAAAATAGCATTACGTCATTCTGCAAATGCTATTGGAAATTTAAAAGATACACACCTGTCTGACTTTTTTCGCAGAATAGCTTTCCGAAAAGGAAGACAGTCGGCAGTTTCTGCCACCGCCAGAAAACTGGCAACAATTATCTGGACAATGATTGTAAAAAATGTACCCTATAATCCTCCCTCTCAATACCTGTTCCTCGACCAAAAAAGAAAGATGGGAATAGCAAAAAGAATAAAAAAACAAATCGCTAAATTTGACATAAAACCCAATGAAATTGGACTTGGTAACTCACTGAGCCCCAACTATAATTTTTAACGTTAGTCAGAATTCCCCATTTAAAGTAGAGTTTATTTTGATTATTGATTTTTAAAAAATAGTTTTGATAACGAGAATGAGCCAGTTCGAAGCTCGGTGTTTAAAATGGTGTAAAGGTTGTAAAATCAACCCGCTCAGAATTCTGGAGATGGGAACATTTTGAAAAATTGAATGGTGGAGCGTAGCTACCCCGTATACAATAATATCTAATAGCAATGTACATGTTCCTGTTCTGGCAAATTCTCAATTTCTTGACAACACCCTTATCCTCAGTTTTTATGGGTAAGGGATTTTGTGTTCGAAAATCGATAAATCAGACAATGTCGGTGGTTTTCGTTATATACAATTTGAGGAAAGATGAAGCATACAATCAAAATGTTTTTAAAAATAGGAAAAGAAGAACATATAAAAGATTTATATGAAAATGGAACTATTTACATAAACACGATTGAGTATTTTAGAAAAATAGAGGACAAAGAATTACGTGGAGATGAATACGAAGGAGCTTCCGAGATAATAAATTCTTTGCCCGGAACATTTAGGATTCTAGAAGTCGACCAAGATTTTAAATATACGAAAATCCATATCAAGAAATCGTATGAAAAAGTTCCTGGAAATATTTATTCTCTTTACTGTATTTCGACAAAAGGATTTCCTAACCTATTGGATTTTAGAATAGACGAAAAGAATTTGAGATTTGGCACGCATTGTTTAATGGTAAAAGATAATCAATACTTCTTTGACAAGATACAATCTGAATTAAAAAATAGCGGATTTGAATATCAACATGGATTTGTGGATTATTATGACAAAGATAAAATCAGTTACAAAAAACCAACTCTATTTGACAAACCAAAAGAATTTGAATATCAAAAAGAATTTCGATTTTATGTTTACAACAATGAGCTTACCCCAATTAAAATACAAATCGGAAATTTAAAAGGGAAAGCTGAAATTATTGAAGCAAAAAAACTAACAGGATTGAAACTTTAACTTTGTAAACTATGTGCCTTAACGAACATGCAAAAAAATGAATCAGACAATGAAACATCCACTCAAATGTTCAAATTGTGAAGAATACCGATTCATTGAGTATGAAGGGGTAAGATTTGAAGCCCCAGAACAGAAAAAAGGCTTAGGGTGAAACTCCCTTTGCCTACTCGACCATAAACCGTTATTTAGCAAATTAAAAGAAGAACATGGCAGCATATAATTGGGAAAAAATAATGGACATGAAAACTGATTCTCAACTGGAGGAAATCCTTAAAGAAAATCCTGACAGTTTAGAAAGTGAAGCATTATTGGCAGCCGAAAACGAAATAAAGAAAAGAAAGGAAAATCTATCTTTTAATGTTGAACCTGAGTTCCCGGAAAAACCAATTCCCGACGAAAGAAAACAATCGACAAAAAAATCCTTAATCAGTTTTGTATTATTTGTAGCAGCCTTTTACTTCATTTTTAAATGGGACTTACAATATATCCTCATACTTACAGGAGTCATTTTAATTCATGAACTCGGTCATTTCTTGGCAATGAGATTTTACAAATACAAAGACTTGAGTATTTTTTTCATACCATTAATCGGAGCACTTGCATCTGGACAAAAAGATGAAATTTCTCAAAAACAAAAAACAATAATCTCACTTGCAGGACCATTGCCAGGAGTATTAATTGGCTCTGGTTTAATAGCCTTAAGTTTAGTAAACGAAAACGATTTTTTATGGAGAACTGGGGCAATATTTATATTTCTAAATTTATTTAATCTTTTGCCAGTATTGCCTTTAGACGGGGGACAAATTATAAAAAGCATGTTTTTCCAAAACAACGATAAGATAAATATTGTATTCATCTGGATTTCGATAATCACAATAAGTATGATTGCATTAAAACTGGAATCTTACATTTTATTGGTAATTCCATTTTTTCTTTTCATGCAAATAAAAAACCAGACAGAAATGAGGAATTTCAAAACTTATATCAAAAATAAAGGATTTAACATTGACAGAGATTTTAACGAGTTATCAAATGAGGAATATTGGACACTTCGAGATGAAGTAGCGGTAAATATTAAAGTTATTTCAAATATGGTGGAACCTAAACGATATCGACCAATTCCTGCTGAGAATCGCGTAATTGATGTAATGAAACAAGTGGTTCAAAGACAACCGACTAAAGACATAAGAATAGGAGGAAAAGTTTTGTTTCTTTTCGTATGGATTTTGACATTTATAACACCACTTATTACCGTAACAGTTTTATATTTAAATGGATATATGGAATAGTAACATAAAAAATCGCTACATAACAAATTGTAAATTGCATTGCGGGGGTCGTGGTGTGTCGTTTGCCGGATTCTCGCATCGCAGTTCAGTGTCCTTCGGACAGGAACACACTACGAAATTAGCCCCGACAAAGTGGACCAACCGTAATGCGCAATATGGACAAATGAGAAACGTGAAGTAACCAAAATTGAAAAACAAGGATTTGATATGAATTTTTACAATAAAGAATATATCAAATACAATCAAGAAAATACTTCATGGAAAAACGGACTTTTCCATGCTACGGGTATTTTAATCATCTTGTTTTTGTTCCAGCCTTTCGATTTAAGCGATAAAGATTTAAAATCAAAATTGCTACTGTACCCCGGTTATGCTCTAATTGCATTTTTCTATAACACAGCTAAATTTTATTTAATAAGGAGAATTCTCAAATCGAAAACCACATGGACGCTCAAAAAAGAAATTATAAGTCTTATCGCAGGCATGTTTCCCTTGGCTTTAATAATTCATTTTTATTCTTTTTGGGCTACTGTTGACATGCCTTTTAATATCTATTGGTATTTAAGACTATTGTATTATACTACCAGTCTGTATTTATTAATAACCATTTTAGAATATTTTTATTACAGTAACAGGTCAGCAGATATACAAATTGAGCAATTGTTTTCTAAAATTCAGCTTTATTCAAAACAATTAGAAACTGCAAAAAAAGAAAATTCAAGGGAAACTATACCAATATCCTTAGAGAAAGGCAAACTCACAGTTAATAGGGATAAAATTATTTTCATTGAGTCAAAAGGCAATTATTTAGTTTTCTGTTTCCGTGAAAAGGATGGAGCTATAAAAAAACTTATGAAAAGAGGTCGATTACACCAAGTGGAAACAGATTTGGAAAATTATATGGAATTTTTTCGATGTCATCGCGCCTTTATTATTAACCTGAAAAAAACACAACAAATTAAAGGAAACAGTAAAAATGCAAGGCTAATTCTTGAAAATGAGCTTGAAGAAATCCCTGTATCACGAACCTATTTTAAAACTCTGACTCAAAAATTGGAAACAATTACCACTGTTTAATTCCACTTTATCACTTATTTGTACCAAATATACCGGATACTTGTTGTCACTGTTGTTTGCCATTATGTTTGCTTCAGTTTTAATAACGTGTAATGTCATTTTCATGAAATGATTACCACCCATAAAACAGGAAAAGTTAAGAAAAAGCAAACAAATGAAATTAGTTAAACACATCTCAATCGGAATATTTAGTCTGTTTATTGTATTTGCAGCTTTTGAAGTCAACAGGGCCTTAAAAATAAAGTCAAGGGTTAAAGAAATGTTTGAATTGAATAAAAAATTGAAAGCTGAAGGTTACTTTATGGCTGAGTTTGAATTTCAAATGGTTGGAATGGGATATTATCTTGATAAAGGTCAATATAAGAAAGCTCGAACAATGTTGGCAAAATATCATACAAAACTGAGTAACAAAGAGGGCTTGGTTAAAATTCCTGAATTTAATAATAATCAGGAAGAAATAGATTTTTATCTCAATCTTCAAAATCCACAAACAGGAGCTTTTATTGATGAAACAGCTCCTTTTTGTGTTTATTACGAGGTATCAAAAAATGTAATTGAACATTTAGTGTCATTATCCGATTCAACAACCCTTCCTTTGAAGTTAAAATATCCGTTAACATTTTTGGATTCAATTAGTAGCCCCAAAAAATTGCTAGAGCATTTAAATGACATATCCTATTTAAGCTGGAAAGCATCAAAATTTCCACAAACAACATTTCACTTAGCCAGGAACCTTATGGATGCAACCATGCCTGACAATATTCTTGAGACATATAACTTATATACATTTTCACCAGAATGGAAACATACGATATTGAAATGGATGTATGATTTTCAGGATACCACAAGTGGCATGTGGGGACCAAAAAACAAGAGAAACAATAAATTGCTCAAATATGATTTAAATAACACAAAATCAATCGTTAAAAATTTCAGGGATAAAAACGGAAATGACTTATACGATGAATTTCCTTTAAAATATGGAGATAAGCTTTTTAAATCATCTGTAGAACAGTTGTCTGAGGCATATCCTGATGAAGATAACCTGGCAGCGATTCATGAATGGAACCTTCGACAGGCAAAAGGCTTATCAATGTTGCTACGGTATTTATGGAATGATGCCTCATACGAGGACAAGCAAAAAGTAGAGAAACTTATTGCACGAAATATTGACATAAGTTTTAAGAATTATTACATATCCGACGAAGGGGCTTTTAGCTATTATCCCAATTCACAAAAGGCTTCACCCGATGGTATCACTAATCTAATTTATGATGAAATTGGTGCCTTTTCATACATAAAGCAAAAGAAGCTTTGGGGCGATCCGGCAAAAAATATAAAAGATATGGGTGAAATCACAGTTGATAATATTAGCATTTCAGATAACGATGCTTTACGCACTCCCCCTGATATTAATTCACTGAGAATTTACACCTGCACCCCCGATTATAAAAATCTTACTGATAGTGTTTGGGCCGTTTTTTATCCGGTGAATACATCTGTTCTGGATGTTATGGAAATAGTGCCAAATATTCTTAACTGGGCAGAATCATCTTCACTTTCGTTGGGTAATTGGATATCTATGGCCGAGTTGAAAAAGACATATTCAAAATTAAACATAAAAAAACCTTTAATTTTTAGAAAAGAGTTATCATTAAACGAAAAATTAAAAGAATCCAGTGAATTATATTTTATTGGCTTTGATAAACTTCAAATTCCAAGATATAGTATTAGCTTTAAATATTGCAATTAATTAAATCGTATAATAATAAGGGTTCAATCACACATATGCTCCAGGGGACTCCACTGTGATTGTCCCTGTGTTGCACAAAACCTAAACTACTTTTACTTCGTTTCCAAAAATGCTTTATAATAATCGGCCTTTTCGTTATTACCAAAGCGGGTATATATATTGGCAAGGTATCCGGCATATTTTTTATCCGGATTTATCTCCCACAGCTTTTCAAAGTAAGGAAGAGCTTTTTTAAAATCGGCAGTAACCAAATCAAGTTGTTTCAATAGAATCCGGTATTGTTGTGTCGTTTTATTTTCGTTGTAAATTTTCATCTGCTCTTCATAATGTTTCTCAGCCTTATCGTAATATTTTTGAGCATTCCATTCCAACGCATCTATATTTTGCGAATCTTTTTTGAGCAGTAGTAAAGAAACAGAATCGCATACTAAAGTATTCTCCATTTCTTTATTTAACTGAAAATATTTTTCCAGTTGCTTTGCCGTTTCTTGTGACGCTTGGGGCATCTTCGGCCAAACAGACAGGGCTTTTTCATTCATTTTTATTTCCACATAAATATCAAAAAGGCGGCTATAAATTTCACCTGGGATATTCGCATAATTTTCCACGCAATATTCCAAAGCGGAAAGCTCTTTCGAAAGATTATTTTCAGAATGGTAAATATTTGCCAGTGTTGCATACATTTCCTGACTGGAAAAGTTCTTATACCGTGCCTGATCAAACCATTTTTTTGCCAGCCCGCTATCTCCTGAAAGAAATGCATCCTGCGCAGCTTTTGCATAAACAGTACCGTCAATTTCTTCTACCGCATGCTGGTTAAAATATTGTTTCCATGCTTCCACTGCCCGAATATAGTTACCTTGCGTTGCTGCAGCTTCCGCATTATCTTTGTAAGATGTTACTACTTTAGGTGCGCCACAACCAACAATAAATAAAACAATAATTAATTCCGAAATACTTTTTCCCAATTTCATTTTAATATGCATAAATTATCCTCCGGAAAACCAGTTTGTGATAATAGATTCTTTTTTTCGATACCATATACAAACTAAATCACAAATTCGCCACTTTTTAAAAGTCGACAAAACTATAATATTTTAGCACAATCCGTAAGCTGTGTGCAGATTCAACCAACATATTTAAATATACTTTATATTACTTAGAAATAATTGGAATTGGCTCTTTTGTTATTTATTTTAGACTACATAAGAAACAGGGTATAAAATACTATTGAAATTTGACAATACTGAAGAACACAAAATATGAATGAAATAAATACTATACACATTTTAGGAATACGAGTTGACGAACCTGTTGTAACAATAACTGATTTGGTTGTTTCCATACTATGTATAGTGTTCTCATTCAAAATTCATAAATCAGGTAAAAAAGAAAAAACATTTCTTTATTTCAAAATCTATTTTTTTGCGATGGGAATTGCCACTTTGTTTGGAGGCATTATCGGGCATGCATTTTTATATGCATTTAATTTTTACTGGAAACTTCCCGGCTGGATTGTTAGCATGATATCTATTATGTTTGTTGAACGTGCTGCGATTGAACATACACGAATTTATTTAAAAGATTCGGTTGTAAATATCTTAGGAATTATAAATATTATCGAATTCCTTACTTTTCTTACGCTCACCATTGTAACTCTCAACTTTTTTTATGTTGAGTTTCACTCCGGTTACGGACTCATGTTTGTAGTTCTTTCTCTGGAGAGTTTTCTCTATTTGAAAACAAAAAATAATGCAGGGAAGTATTTTTTAAGTGGTATTGCTTTTGCAGCCATAGCAGCCCTGTTTTTTATGTTTAAAATTTCACCTCACCAGTGGTTTAACTATATTGCAAGCAGTCATGTATTTATGGCCATTGCAGCTACATTTTTTTATATTGGTACAAAAAAAATTGATATGTCGGCAACGAAAAAAAATTAATTTTGGATAAAAATTCAATATGGAAATTCGTTCAGATCGTTTGCTGTTAAAAGAAATTAAGCGAAAAGATGCAGAAATAATTCATCAATTACATTCTTTGCCCGAAGTAGACGAATTCAATACACTTGGTATTCCCAAGAACCTAAAAGAAACAAAAATTACCATCCGTCCCGATATCAAAGACCAGCAAAAATCAACACGTTCAAGGTTTTGCTGGAAAATTATGTTAGCCGACAATGATACTTTTATTGGCCTTTCAGGTCTGTTTTTAAGCAACGATAGATTTATGAGAGGAGAACTTTATTACAAACTTTTTCCGGAATTTTGGGGGAATGGCTATGCAACCGAAGTAACAAAAGCAATCATCAAATTCGGATTTGACAAATACCAATTGCACCGGATAGAAGCGGGTGTTGCCACAAAAAACGTAGCATCTATCAGGGTTTTGGAAAAAGCAGGAATGAAGAAAGAAGGAATGCACGCAAAAATACTTCCCATACGCGGTGAATGGATCGATAATTTTCATTATGCCATTTTGGAAGATGAATGGAAATGAATTTCGGAAAATTGTAAAAAATGGAAAATTGAAAGACAGAAAGTGTCAAGTAAAAATATTCATAGGGAGTTAGAAGTGCTACTCCCTTTCCAAAAGAGCAAATTGAAATGTTGCTAAGAGTCATAACATTTTTAAACGACTGTTTTTTAGCTTTTTGAACTATCCATATTGGGGGCATAAAACCTGAAAAGATACATTAATAATCATTTTTGCACACATAATATCTTCCATATTTTTTCTGTGAGTTGCGGAATAGATGCAGATACTTTTTGAACAAACAACCCAATTTATTTGCTACTCTACTAGAAGCGTAAACAATTAAACACAAAGAGTTATGAAACGGAAAATAACAGCCACAATGTTTCTTTTATTAATCATAGTAACTGCTATAGCGCAAACACCAGATATGTACCCGCCTCCGGTACCAGAGCCTTTTGAGCTAACCCTTTTTAACATTATTCTTTACATTGTTCTACCGGTTGCCCTCATCGTATTTTTTATTTTATACAGACGAAAAAAAAGAAAGAACGAAAATAATACAGAATCGGCTTGGTTTCAGAGATCGTTGGTGTTATCACAAATTATCAGAGGGCAAACCAGGCTATTCCAAACGTAGCATTTTTCCTTCTTTTCGGTATTCTTTTTCAATGCCTTTCATTAGGTCTTCATGCGAAATAACAGCCGATTTTCTTTCGAGTGTTTTTAATCCTGCATAATGAATTACATTGACAATATTTGCACCTGTAATTTCATATTTACGTGCTAAATCATCAATCGAAATTTTTTGATCCAGCTTTACAGATTTGGGAATATAATTTCGCCAGAGTTTAGCACGTTCAGCAACTCCCGGATTTTCAAATTCAATAATGGCATTAAACCGGCGGGTAAAAGCAGCATCAATATTGCTTTTCAAGTTGGAAGCCAAAATAACCAATCCTCTGTGCCCTTCGATACGTTGCAGCAAATAAGAAACTTCCTGATTGGCATATTTATCGTGTGCATCCCGAACATTGGTACGTTTACCAAAAATGGAATCAGCCTCATCAAAAAACAAAATCCAATCTTTATTGGCTGCTTTATCAAATAACTTCGATAAATTTTTTTCCGTTTCGCCAATGTATTTGGAAACAACCATTGACAGGTCGATACGAAAAACATTGCAATTGGTATATCTCCCCAGCAAACAGGCAGTAAGTGTTTTTCCCGTTCCCGACGGGCCATGAAAAAGAACACGATACCCTGGCCTGATTTTACCTTTCATTTTCCAGCTATCTAACAATACATCATTGTATTTAAGCCATGTTTCTATCTCCTTTATTTCTTCCAGTGTTTTTTCCTGCAACACCAAATCGCTCCATGAAAGCTCTGTGGTTATATTTTCAGCAGGAAAATCGCTACTTAATTTCGGATTGGAAATTTTTCCTCTCGTAAATAAATCTACATATTCTTCGTCAAGAATAAGCCGACCACTCATAAGCGGTTCGCCACTTCCCGGGTTCTCCAAATGAAGTATATTTTGTTTGGCAAAAAAGTGTTCCCCGTCAAACAAAGATGCAACTTTTATACGCCGGTCAATATTATTACCGGCAAGAACAAACAAAACAGTTTCCCCGGTGGGTAGAATCCCACGATGATTTTTTCCTTTTACGCCTCCAAATTCAGGGAAATCACCTCCTTCAGGCAAATATTGCTGTACTACAGTAGTTAAGAACTTAGGAGAAATATGTGGTACAAATGCCAGCAATAATGTAATTATCTCATCGTAACTCAGTTTATTTTTTTGAATAAAATCGGAAAAGTACGATTCATGTTCCCTAATATTCTTTAAATCCGGATTTTGAACCATCAATTGTTTTCCAAACTCTGTTTGCATCCGAAAGTCAATAGCATTTTTAAGCACATTCAACACTTCGGAAAAAAGCTGTACTTCCTGTTTTATATTATTTACTACCACCATATTTCTTTATTTTTTGAATCAGTTCTTTAGCATTTAAAGAAAACGGCGAATCTTTTTCGGCCAATTTCTCTAATATCTCCATGGCTCCTGGATTATTTGTTTCGTTTAATAAAACGGCTTTATAATACAAAGCTTTTGGATGTTCAGGCTCCAGTTCCAATACAAAATCCAGTTGCTCGCCTGCCTCTTTAAAATAACGCTTCCCCAGATAAGCCACAGCCAAATCTGCTCTTGCTATGTTATTTGCAGGTTCCAACTTTAAAATTTTTTTCCACTCCCCTACAGCCTTTGAGAAATTTCCTATTGTTAAATAAATAAAGGCTAGTAATTGCCGGTATATCGTATTATCCGGCTCCTCAGCCAGACTAAGTTTCGCCTCTCTTTCCGCAAAACCAAAATTCTTCTGATGAAAAGCAACCAGCGCCAGAAAATAGGAAACTTCATGGCTCTTTTCATTGTATTTGGAAGCACGTAACAATACAGTCTGTGCTTGAGACAATTCTTCAATTTTTATTAAACTTTTAGCCAATTCAATTAAGTACTCCACTCTTTCATTAAACTGAACAACCTTTCCCCATGAATGAACTGCCAGTTGAAAATTACCAACTGCCGCATAAAGTCTTGCCAGGCTTATCCACGCGGTTACATTCCGAGGATCTAAATCAAGACATTTCTTATAATTTTCAACAGCCTCCAAGGTTTTATTTAAACTGATGCATGCATGCCCTTTATTCAAAAAATAAACCGGTTTTTTATTTTCAGCGAGAGCTTTATCAAACCAAAAGATAGCAGACAAAAAATCTTTTTGTTTTAATTTCAGCATCCCCATATTGTTTAGTGTAGTTGCATGGTCGGCATTCACTTCCAGAGCTTGCTCATAAATAGTCTCTGCTTCTGAAAACTTCCCATCCATAAACAGTTTTACGCCCTTGTTATTTAACTCAATTACTTTATCTTCCATATTCCCTCATCTTTCATTCTAATCAAAAATATCATCTTTTACATCTCTTGCCAAATCCGTTGCCATGTCAACCACATCTAGTTCCGGGTAAATAACCTCAATATCATCAAATGAAATATCAAAAGGTTCATTCTCATTATAATGGACAGGAAATATTATTCCAAACTGAATATCAGGCCCCCATGAAAAAGAGGCCAGATTATAACGCCATGTTTCAGAAATAGAGGTAACCCAAAGATCGAGGCTTGCACGCGCAAAAGCATTTACATCAAACGTAAATTTGGGGTTCACAGTAATCCGGCCTTCGGCATCTAGCGCCAAACCCGTTTGCGGACTCCAGTTCACATCCACCTCTGCTGCAGCTTCTCCTTCCAATCCCAATGTTCCGGCCAGTTCAATTCCTCCGGAAAGGCTGGCAATTCCAACACTAACTCCCAATCCCAAATCTCCACGAAGGGTTAGTCCGGCATCGGCAGGAATAGCAAATTCTCCATGACCGGTTATAGTCGTCTCTTCTTCTCTGTCCGGATTATAAGTTACTTCGGCATATAAATCACGCAATTGCCCAGGTCCAAAGCCTGCAGAAAAATCCAGGCCTCCGGTAATTCTGGCTACCAAGCCAATACTGCGCGGCCCAAGAGGAATGGCAAAAATAGGAATTTCAATAGCTGGAACAGAAAACAAATTCCGGTTAAAAGATTTCCGGTCAAATATGTCTACTGCATCCGGTAGTCCAATACGGCCAACTACTTCTATCTCTCCATTCGGCAGAAAATGTACGCCGGCAGTTGCCTGTAACCAAGGTGTAAGCGTAAGGGTTAAACTTCCACCACCATACACATGCATTACATCCCTGGGATCACCGGTTGGTTGTCCATCTTCACCAATGGTCCTGTTGGTAGCACCAATATCTACCTCACCGCTAAGCATTCCTCTTTCATAAGAAACGGAACCTTCAATAGTTAAAGCGCCATCTTCATAAGCTACAGATAACGAACTGTCAATTCCGGGGATATCAGGTTGGGCAGTACCTGCTACGCTAACACTGTATCCTTCCTCTCCTTCCGTTTTTGCAATAGTTGCAGAAACGCTCCCACTTCTGATTCCCGAGATTTCTGAACTCAAATTAAAAGATCCACCTACAGAAAATCCTTCATCCCCATAGCTGATATCCAATGTTCCCTGTTCAATTCCTGGAATATCAAGTTCTGCTTCACCGGAAGCTGCAAAATTATTCTCACTGTAAGAAGCTGTAATCGTTGCATTTTTAACACCTCTTACTTTTCCTTCAGGAATTCCGATTTCTCCACCAATTATCCAAACATTATCACGGTATTCTACATTTATTTCAGCAGGATCAAATAATTCAGAATCGAAATTAAACGCTCCTTCCAATTCAAAGCCGCCCGAAGTAGAAGCAGCTGCACCAATGTGTCCTTCGCCTACCTGGTTTATACCAAAATCTATTTGACCTTCTACACCAAGACCTTCAGTTCCGAATGAAACTTCCAATGTTGCATTGTTAACTTCAAAAGGAGAAGGAAAATCGAACTCTTCTGCAACAAATAATTTCCTTAGCCTTACTCCATTCCCGTCAATCACAATATCAATATCAGCGTTTGCGATCAACGGAACATCCGGCAATACTTTCCCAATTCCCCGGAAACCGTTCTCAGTAAGCTCCAGTGAATCAATCTGGATTGGGCTCATCCCAGGCAACCTCAAACTCTGAAACACCCCACTGGTTCCGGATACTGCATTTTGAATGGTTTGCTCTTTATTGACATAAAAAATATACGTATTAGGCAATCGATCTAAATGCCATGTCATATCAGAATAGGATGCGGCTACACTATTTCCCTGTTCATCAGAAGCTTTATACGCATCAACATTTAAGGTCATATTTTCAAAATCCGGTCTGTTTTTTAAATCTACCCTGGGTAACCAATTTACAACAGGATATGCATCACCAGCCGGAATAGGTAACCGCCGTCCCCCCGAAGGAGAAACAAAAAGCGCCGGATCATCCTCTGTTCCCATTTCCCGCATTTCATCGCCGGTTACCGGTTCAATTTTATTGAAATGCTCTCCCTGCGATATTTGCCTGAAAGACCAAAAACGTTCAGGCATGCCCGACTTTGTTGCCAAATCAAAATCATCTGACATAAATGAAATGGAGAATCCCTGTTCTAAAAATTTATTTACATATTGATTTGCCCTTGCCGGACGAGAAGGTAAAGCAGGTGTTTCCAATCTGGAACTATCCTGAAAATAATTTGAATTCAGAACATCATATGCATGTTTTATCCGCTTATTCATTTCCCAGGCAATAGAAGAGCCGGAACTTCCATTTGCCGATGCCTCCAAAAGTTCATAATTCTCTACACCATCACTTCCGCCAAGCTGGTGTTCAACAATATGATCTACCTGAAAAGTGGTGGGATTATTTTCTTGATCCCAAATTGGAATTTTTGCCAATTCCATCAATTGCTCACGTCCCCCAAAAATTCGGAACTCAGGATTTGTTTTGCCCTTGTAAAAATAAATACGGTCATCTACATTTTGAGTGCGGCTATATCCTCCACTGGCAGTAGCTTCACCAATTTTACTGTTCAAATGCCTTCTGGCGGCATCGGTTACTCCGGTATTCCAATTTTCTACCTGATTTGTACTCCGGCCAGGAGGCACCTGATACGGAGGATTAAAAAGTCCTCTGTTTCGCTCCTTAAACTCAGGAAGACTAATTACCGGCAACCTAATCTCTTTTGCCGGAGATGTTTCAAATGCTGTGGTATAGTTTCCCTCACTAAAAGCATATTCTCCGTTTGCCTCGGTTATGGGGAAAACACCCGAAGGCGGCTGAATGGTTTCAGTATCTTCACCAACCCGCTGAATCATCTTGGGATGAATGGCGTCTCCCTGTTGAATGGTATGAGTAAGTTCATGCGCAATCAAATGCTGCCCCTTTTGCGAGGCCGGATTAAATTTTCCTTCGTTAAAATAAATATCGTTTCCATGTGTAAACGCCTGTGCCCCCACTTCACGGTTCATTTGCACAGCATTGGAGCCGGTATGTACACGCACACCACTAAAATCAGTACCAAACCCGGATTCCATCTGGCCTCTTACACCATCCGGCAAAGGAGAGCCAATTCCTTTACTTTGATTTAGTGTTGATTCAAAACCTGAAGACACTTTCCCATTTCCTCCTTTTGCCTGAATTTCTTCTTTCTCCTTCTTTTGGATAACTTCTTCCTTTTTTTCTTCTTTTTTTGTATGAAGCTTCTCATCTTCCTCTGCCTGCAATTGCAATGGTTCTTTTTCCTTTTTGTCTGACTGTTTCTGAACTATCTCCTCTTCATCAACTGCTTGTTTCTGCAAAACATCCTTTTCTTCAGACTGTTTTTGCAATTTCTCCTTTTCCCCTGCCTGCTTTTGAATTCTATCTTCTTCCTCTGCTTTTTTTTGCGCCAGGGGAGAAATAGTTTCAGCAATTGGAGCAATAGATGATGTCTGAACCACCGGACCAGATGAAGGAGGAATTAAGCTTCCCTGCCCGCCACTTGTTCTGTTAAGCACCTGATCGGCCACTCTGTCTGCCTCTACTTCGTACTTATCTCCAGGTGCTCCAACCTGCAACTTTGGTTGAAAAAACGGTGCATTTTTCCGTGTTGCCAATGAAGACGAGTGTGACGATGATTTTGTATTTCCTGCTTTGTCAAACATGGCTTAATTATTTACGATTCAGCTCTTTAAATTGATTAACCGTACTTTCCGACAGAAAAGGCTCAAACTTTTTTACAGTAACTAAATTGGGGAGAGCGGTTACAATGCTATCAGGCACAGCCTTTTTAAAATCAGTAGTAGAGGACTCCTGTATTTGTTTCTCTAACATTGCCAAATTTCGTATTTCAACTGCCTCCTGATTTGTGTTTTCTTTTGTAATAGCTTTATTTGCCCAATTAACAGCTTCATCCGTTTTACCCAGTAATAACTTTGATTTACCAATTTGAAGAATCTCATCAGCTCCGGAAGACCGTTGTTCCAACTTTTCAGTGTATTCCTCTATCTTATTACGCGCAATCGTATCTTTAGAATTCTTGATAAAATCGTCCTGATACTTTGATAAAAGTATCCTATCTTTTGAAATGGTTACCTCCTTTATACTTGGATAACCAATCATTAAAATTGGTAATACAAAAAAGAGCAGCAGCTTTTTAATTTGCTCCTTTTTTATAATATAGTAGAGAAGTCCGGCACAAAGTATGAGAAAAAGAAATATTCCCAGAATCAACAATACAAATTCGTATAACAACAAACCACTAAAAATTCCATTCATACCTCAATTCTTTTACCAGTCAACAAAAAGCATCTCCGTAAGCCATTTCAATTTTATAATTGAAATATTCCACTTGAGTTGTTCTAACAAAATATCCTGAGCTTTTCGCTCTATTACCATTTTGAAATTTTTATTGTGCTGAATCAGTTTTCCATTACGCTGAAGAAACATTTTCCGCAGTCCATCGGGCGATGTATTTTTTAGAGCAGGCCAACTTTTTATGACTTCTCTTAACAATATATCTGCTTCCTTTTTTACTTCAGATGTTAAACAACTCTTTTTAGGAATAGGCATATTTAAAGGAATTCCACAAAGAAATTTCTCAAACACAAGGTTTCCCTCAAAAAATTTAAGCGACCCCGTGGCAAGAAAGTGCAATATTTGAACTGCCAACGCACTTTTGGAAGGTAAAATTTCGCCTCTGTTATTGGTTATTTTTAAAATAGAGAAGAAACGATTTAAATAGGGATGAAGTAGCAACAACCCCGCGTTGGCCACTGCTATCTCGCGCACTCCATCGGGGAAAAAATCAGATTCGACACCCCTTTCCAGTTCTTCCCGCTTTACATACAAAATTTCAGTCATTCTTTTGCGAATGCTGAAGGCTATAACATTTTCATTTTCTTCTGAAAATGCATTCTTTGAAACCAAAAATAAGCTTTGATTTAATATTTCCTGAAAGCTCTCATCTCCTACCAAACTTTCCGGAACAGCGAGAAGAGATAATTGTCCAACATCGGCCAATAAGTGATTGTTTCTCAAAAATTTCTCATTTAATCTTAAAAGACTCAACCAGCGCTCAAAAATCAAAATAATTTGATCGTTTTTAGCCTCTACTGAAACAGAAAATATGATACGTAAAAACTCCATTTTCATTTCAGGAGACAATTGATTAAGCACCCGGTTCATTGGTTCATCTGCGCCACTCAGCCGGTTGTTTATTTTCACTAAAAACATTACGACCATTTCTATTGGGAACTGGTATACGAAACGAAGAAAAATATTATAATCTCCCTGAAATAAATTCTTTAATTTTAGTATAAACCCTGATTTTTCAAAACTAATTTTCCACATCACTTTCTTTGCAAAAAACTGTATGTGGTTCTCGTTTCCGTACCAGGGTAAAAATCCATTTTTCAGAAAAAAAACAAAAATCTGTTCAGCATTTTTAATAATCGTCAGATTTTCTAATTGTCCCTTTTTTATTTCAGGAATATTATCAATACCAAAAACATCAATTTTTTTACATGGAGAAAGTTGACTTTGCAACTGTTTTTCTATCTCAGAAAGTATTTCCATGCTCAGCCGTTTATAATTCTTCCAATCTTCTACTCTCAGATCTAGAAACAGTTTCTGGAAACGAATTATCTTTTCAGGCGTATCATATTTGTCAAACAATTTATCAAGCTCAGGAAACAACTCATTCTTTAAAAATATATCCAAACCATCTTTAATAGAATTGGCTGCTTCCACCTCCGCTATCTTTACATCAACAATCACCTTCTCTATTATGTGAGGACTTATTTCCAATTTAAATTAATTTTTCACTTTTTATAAACTTAACATGCTTTGCCAGTACCGGCAATTTAGCCACTTTGCTTTCATAGGCTTTCATAAATCGAAGAAAAGAAACAGGCATAGAAATTTTCCTTTTCTTCAAATCTTGCAGAACGGCTACCACCTGCTCAAATAATATTTTAATATCGTCAACTGACGCCTTTAAAACATCAGCACTTTGGCAGCCAAGTATATTGTATAACAGCTGTAATTGAAGCCGCAATATCTCAAGAAGACTTCTAAATTCTCTTTTGCTTTTCTCCGGGTCTAAAGCTAAAAGTTGTTTTGTTGTATTACTAAGTAGCTTCTCAAACATTGTGAGGAGACTGCCATTATTTTCTCCTGATAAATAATTATCCACATCGTTCAAAACACCTTTAGCCCCTCGCGCATTAATAGCAAACAATTGCTTGGTAATAAGCCAAATAGGATGTACAATATCTGAGCTAGGAATATCCACTGTTTCCAGAACCTGCAAATCAGTCAATATCTCTGCTTTGGTCTCTTCAATACAAGTATTTGGTTGTTCCTCCTCTACAAATTTAGTTGTAAATGCAATTTCCTGAGAAATATCAGAACCACAATTTTTACTTACTGCCTGAATTTGAAGTTTCCATACAGTTGCACTATTTGGAGTTAGCTCAATCTCTACATCAGAAGAATCTCTTTTTTCAATTTTTTCTCCGTTTATTATCCACACAAAAGAGTCGGCTCCCGTTGACTCATTACTAAGCACCAATGTATTTTCAACCTGCTTAGCTATTAATTTTGCCACCGGCGCTTCTTCCACTGGTACTTTCACACCAGATAGTTCATCGTTTAGTTTAAATTCATATTCACCGGGGCCGGCATTTGCAGGAATAAATACAAAATCGCCATCGTTGTTCTGCTGAACACCGGGGCCTTCAATCTTAACTTCGGCTCCTGCCGGTGTCACACCAAACAAATAGCTTTCTTTATCATTGGGGCAATAACTCTCTTTTTCAATATGTAGGCGTACTTCTTCTGCCACAAATTCAATTTCATGTTTAACGGTAGAATGGCAAATGCCATTTGCCGCTGTAACAGTAAGCGAAACAACAACTTTGTTTTCCTTATTTACCGGCAAAGTGTAAATATGAGTAGGATTTTGTTCGTCAGAGGTACTGCTATCGCCAAAATCCCAATATAAATGAGCTCCTACTAGATTCCCCGATGGAACAAATGCTATTTCGTTTTTTTGGGTTGGTGAATCAGAAACTTCAAAGTCAAAATCCACACCTCTGAAAACAATAACTTCGCAAGTCGTAATTTGATCATTCACGGTGAAATGAATCGCTTTTCCAATCATTTCATCAGGAAAAGTATCTGCATCCAGAAATAACTTATTTCCTTCAATATTGAGCCCTTTTACATTCTGAGCGGCCTTAATTACACCATCTTCCGGAGAAACTTCAAACAGCAGCGGACTGGTATCCTGACCTATGCAGAATTGCTCCTGCTCAAGGCGCAGAGAAACCGGTGGCCGCTGCACAATGAAGTTAACTGGCTCGCAATCGGAACAACACATATAAGGAAGTGAGAAATCAGCAACCACTGTGTTATAGGGAATATTTGCCAACCGGTCGGATGATTTATGGTTGGTTATACTTTCTATTTTATCTTTTACAGCCAAATTGCGAATTTCATTTTTGCCGTATACTGCCTTTTCTTTTGTTTCCATATCGGTACCAGAAGTAGAAGGACGAGTATGAATTCCCCGCTCTTTCACACTTGAAGAAATGTTATTCTTCTCCTGCATTTCTTCCGCCTTATTTAAATAAACTAAAACAAAAATACCTCCGGGTTCAACACCAGCTTTATGTTCCAGACCAGGGTTCTTTTCTATAAATTTTGCCAATTGTAACCGAAGTAAAATATTCTCTTTCCGTTTGTTTATTTCTTCGAGCAAAATTTCCAGTTTCTTTCCAGAGCAACAGATGGAAGAGAGTTGAGTAATCAATACCCCCATGAATGCTTTTAACTCCGATGATAACTCAGTATTCTGGTAAGAGGTTTTCATTTTTTCAACCCGTGCGCATAGTTGTTTCAACGTAAGCTTGTATTTACTAACCCTTTCCAAATCAACATCTACTAAAATAGCTGGCATTTTTTCTATCAATACATGAGAATAAGCCATTATCTCAATAGAATTGTCAATAACAAACTCCTTTACTTCAGGTTGATTTGCCCAAGCATCATCCAGCTTTTCTTTCACCAAAGAACTGGCACGGGCTATTATATCATTTACAGAACCTCCTTTTGTTTCATCCAGCGCAATTTTCATTACACTTCCCAAAGCCTCTGCATTGGTATTCAAATTATCAGAAATCACATTATCTTTTATATAGCCTACCGTTTTCCCCGCCTTTGTTGCTTTTACATTGGTATTTACTTTTACGTTTGCAGAAACCGTTTCCTTCTCTGAAGCAGCAGTTATTAAATTTAAAATTGCTTCGCCTCTCTTCTTTTTAGAAAATGAACTGCTTAAGTTTATTCCTGGTTTGGTGGTGCTAAAACCAGAGAAAAAAGATGAAACTTCTGCCAATACACATTCCTGTTCTGCTGTCCATGCCTTTAATAACACATTTAAATCTTCAAACTCGCATTCGTAGTCATCAATATCCAGGTTTTCACTGTTAATATTTACAGAAAGAGCTTTTACATCGAAAGCAAGCCCGTACTGTGTTTTCATATTATCAATGTCATCCAGCGCGTCTTTATAATCTTTTCCCTGATGGCCTTCAATACGATAAAAATCAAAGTTATCTATGTTATAATACATTGGCTCCTGAATGTGTGGAGCGTCTGATAACGGAGCTACATGATAACTCAAATTTGTATCATGTGCATATTTTTCGGTTTTGAAATAATTCCATTTAGAAAGCAGATCTTCATTCAAATTATAATAAAACGGGATGGATCGAAAACTTAAATCTGTCAATTTGTTAGATGGTGTAATTTTAATATCACCGGTTGCTATTTTAAACTGGGAAATAAGTTGAAACCATTTTTGCACCAAACTCCGGCAGTGCTTTATACTGCTTAAATCGTGATCATGAAGCGGCGATTTGTACATTCCATGGCGAAAGTGCTTTATTTCTTTCTCTGTTTCAGTCAGGCTTCCCAACATTAAATGCTTTGGAAAAGCTTTTATGTCAGGACAACAAACATCTTTTAAGGATAGCAATAAAGTCCTGATTTCGTTGTAAGTATCTATCAAATCCTTTACCAAGTCATAACGATACTGAACATCAAATGGCACATTGTATGCACTAAAGCCGGTTATGTTTTTTAGGCGTGCGAAATAGGTATCAAGTGTTGCATGAGAAACTTCCAGTTGTAAGAGCTGGCTAAATTTATTTACAATTTGTAAAATGCCTCTCATTAATTGTTCAACTACATTATTTTCATTTAATACCAAATAGTACGAACGTTTTAATTCGTTGTAGCTGCTTGTGTTCAACTGGTTGAGGATTACACGGCGAACAGCAAGCTTGGGCAATTCAAAAACAGAATCAATAACATTATTCCTAGAGAAAACAGAATCGAGGCTTACTATATAATCTGCATCGTTTTTGGAAACAAGCAGTACCCGGAGACGGGCAACCTGTTCTACTCCCTGGTTGTCGCAATCCATTGCAGTACAAAGGTCTCCTTCCTTTGCATACGATTCCAGATAGAGTAAAACCACTTTGTCTTCCAATTCTTCGAGCTTTCCCAGTTCATTGGCATTCTCCGCATTTTCGGGAAGCACTTCCCACAAATCAAGTGGCACTTCCTTTACCTTACCATCAACCGTTTGCAGCCGCTTAAAGAAGCGGTAATTCGCAAAATTATCATCGAACTTTCTTACCTGGGAATACTCAACAGAGCTTAAATCAATCGACTTAGAATTGGAATCCTCTATATCTTTGCGGAGGTTTATCAAGTCGCCATCAGTGGTAATACCAGCCCCTTGTGTTATGGAAAGCGAAGTTTTGGATGCATTATAACTTAGCTTGAAACCACAAACAATTCCTACGCCACTTAAAAATATACGCGACAAACGATCTTGATCATCAAAATAGCTTATAAATGCATTCAGATGATCTTTCGTCAACACCTGGTTGTCGACAAATGTATGATACTGCGTGGTTATTTCGGTTAATTTAGCTGCCATAACTTTTCAATTAAAGGTTTCCTATGTTGGTTCTGCCAAGTATTATTTTGCCTTTCACTTCATCATCCTCATCACTGCAATCGAGTAGTTTCCCCGACGGATAAATGGAGTTTAAATCAGTTAAAATATTTATAAATGTTTTTAATTTGGATTCATCTTGTTCCTGTCCTGCCCCCATCCGCGAAAACAAAAAATCTTTATATGCATTTTCAAACAGGAACATATCGCTCTCGTTGTCCGGCACACGATTTTTACGTTCTCCAATCCAGCAAATACGAGCCAGTACATGTGCCGGCAATTCTTTACGGATTAACTCTTCCATGAAAGCACGAAAATCAGCATTTCCAAACCGGTAGGTCCACCCGGGAAGCACAATGGTAATGCGATACGAGTATGGATCAACCGGTTCGCAGTTCTCGCAATTATCTGTACAAATGGGCATAAAATTATCCAACGGCACATCATCGTTGGTTACATCAGGCCGTAATAATATATGCTCAACTAAAAACATCCCTTCTTCGGTAAACGACTGTACAAAAAAATCGATAACGTGCAAAAGCGCTTCTTTTAGATCTTCCTTAGACGTTTCGTCGCCATACTTTTTTGCAATAATATACTCTGTTGTATATTCTGCTGCCTCCGGATTAATCACATCAAATGAATATTGGGATGAGCTGGAAATCCGGATTTTAAAATTGCCAATTACATCGCCATCCTGTACAGGTTCTTCAAAAGCTGATTGGATTACTTCTGAAGATGTTTCCAAAATATTGACCAACACAATATAGAATTGTTGCTGAGCCAATAAGTAGTTGGAATAAATTTCAGGTGATTCCAGTATTATATTAGCATCTCCATCACGCAGACGCCAGCCATACTCTTTCACACTATCTGATTCTTCCGGATCGTAAATTTCAAAAAGCGATTCCGTCAGATTCCTGCGTTCAATGTTTTTTATTCCCACCAATCGGGCTATTCGCTTTTGTACACCCGAAATATTTGTTGTATTCCACAAATCTTCCTCCGGTAAAATAAAGTTAAAAGCACTGCCACGTTCACTGCTGGTAAGAGGATAATCTTTCAAAAAGTTTTGTTTTGAAAACAAAATTGCCTCACTGGCAAAACTCCCGTACAATCCTTTCATTAAAAATGAAAAGTCGCTAAATTTCTCAGCAAACCTTGCCAGCAAGTGATCCAGCAATATATTTTTACGCTCTACCGCATTATCCAGGTCGTCAAAAAGAAGCTCAGCAAGTTCCTCCGGATTATTACCCGGGTAGTGATTAACCAGTTCGTCAAATCCTTTAATATCTTTTACAGCTTGTGTAAAATACGTTTTCCCTGGTTGGTTATTTACAGAAAGCAGGTCTTTTACTTTGCCAAGATGAGCAAAATACCCGGCCAGTAGCTGATCAAAAAAAAGCAAATATCCTTTTAATTGTTTTGCCTGCGATTTCCGGGCAGTTGATACCCTCGAAGGCAATCCGTTTTGACCAATACCATAGGTATCCGGAAAATCATTCTGAATGGTTGTTGTTTCATTTGTATTGAGATAAATCCCCTGGGGAATATCTATTTCCATTCCTGTTTTGGCCAATTCCTGCTCCGCTTTTTCCAAAGCTTCCAGTTCGGCTTTGTATTCTTTTACTTTTGCTGAATTAACATTTACAGGCAATACACCTTTATAATAACTGAAAGCACTATCCGTACAAAGAACAGGCTTTTTACCTTCTTCCACGCAAATTAACCAACTGTTGGCTTCGGCTTGCGGATGAGAACAGTCGTTTATGGAAATGTCTCTTATATTCTTAACACCGTCAATCCCCATTATTAACTGCATTATATCTGAAAGGCGAATTTCAGAGCGCAGAGCCGCATTTTCCAATTCAACGGTATCAATAAAACCATGTTCGAGTAGTGGCCCTTCAAAAATATGATCGGTTGTATATCCTTTGTCAACCATTTGACGGAGAGAATAAAACTTTAAAGGAGGAGAGAAATAGGATTCAATGGCCCGTTCGATTTTTGCATGCACCAATTCTTCATCCACCTCAGGGAGAAGCTCAATACCAGCACACACGGAAACCGGAAATGGGTCTACCTTTGATATTTTCACCAAATCCTCGCATAGATTCCGGTTTGCATGAAAACGTTTTGTTATCTCCGCTTCCATTTCATCTATTTCCGCTTGCGTGATATCTTCCTTTTCATAATCAACCAGAATGGAGTACAATCCCTTTAATACAAATTCCTTTTTGAAATCGTTATGTGTTGTTTCAAAGCTTTTAGGGTTATAAGAAAGCTTGTCGTGCTTACAATCTACATACACCGTTTTTTCAAACGGTTTTAGCCAGCAATTCTTCACTCCTTCAATATCTATAAACAATTTCCTGTAATCAGCTTCAGTAACGGCTTTCGAAGGAAGGATCTCGCTTGCTTTAAAAAACTGTTCATCTATTTTTTGAGCCGTATTATTTTCTGGTGCCAGAATATTCTCAATGGGTAAGCTCATTCGCATTCCCAAATCGGTAATGGCGTAACACAACGTTTCTAAAATTGTAATTCCCGGATCATGCTCGTTGTAATCCGTCCATATTTGGCTGGAAAGTTGCTCAATATACTCCTGCCCTTTTTTTCTTAAATATGAATAATCCAAATCATCATTCGTTGATTGAATTTTAGGAATGCTGATATGTTGCTCTATGTCTGACATGCTTCTGGTACTTCTGCTTTTTCGTTACAACTTTTTTCTTTGGAAATAATGTTATGTTGCCTTGCTGAGACCAGAATCTCCAATGGATTTTTTGTTTCAGCAACTTTCACCTCCTCATAATTTACTTCGCCCACTAATTTGCTTTTCAATTTTACTTCTTCTACAAAATCAACATAATCAAGTTTTTCAATATAATTTACAATAACACTTTTATGCAGCGAGTGCCCAAAACTTATATTTGCCGTAGCATCAAATGCCCATGGGGAGAGTAAGCGGGTTATGTCTTTCTCTAATACTTTTTTGTAATAATTTTCGTCGAAACCTTTGTAGAACTTAACAACCAAATCTACCTGAACTTCTCGGTATTCAGGATTAATAACTGTTGCAGTTACATGAAGCGAATTCAGGGCATTTACAACCTCCTGAACAGCATTTAGTGTTGCCTGGCTAACCCGTGGCTGGTAAATGTCAAAAACATTCTTATTTACAATATCAGGTATTACAATAATTACCACATTGCCAGGAGATAAAAAGCCATAACTTACGGAGTCTCTATCCTTTTTATAAAATGTATGATTTAAGCATTTTACCTTATGTATATCTGGAAATTCCTGCAAAATAATATGCTCATAATCCCAAAGCGTAATAGCCCTGTTTTTATGTCGTAAACGCTCACTAATCCTGCGGTAATAAGCCATATCTGTTTCTTCCTGTTTCCCGCTAAAAGAAGAATATGGCTGGCTCACACTTTTAACAGAAGAAAGTCGTTTTATCAGCTTTGTTATGGTTTCGGCTTCCAGTCCTTTTCCAAGGTGAGATAAATCATTCTCATTATCACTAAACTCTGCCAGTACGGCCTGTGCCTGAATAGATATGACTTTACAAACAGCATCAAAATCTTTATGAATTTTTACTTTCACCCAAAAACAGTTGGCTGGCAAAAGCGTATTGTTATCTGTTGCTTCCCGTGGAACCGAAAACCGTACAATACCCGAGGTCAGAAAGTTATCGGTTTCGTTGGAAATTATATAATCTTCATCGAGGCTTTTCCATTCATTTTTACATAAAATTGACCACTCCGCTTTTTGTTTTCCGGTGAAGGATTCTGTTAATGGATTTTCGCTGCCTTCTACAACCTGAACCAATAAAGAAACCTGCTGTTGCGATTTTACATTTTCCAGTCCGATATACAATTCTCCACCTTTGCAATAAGTGGGAAGCAAATATTCTTTCTTTTTATTGTCACTTAAAAAATTAAGTTGCGATTTTAAATACGGGTGCTCTTCTGTTTGCCCAAACGGATGTTCATGAAACAATGTAACAGAATTGCTATTGTAATCATCTGAATTTGCCCCTAAATTCATTGAAGCTTTTGCGGTGTAATCCAAACGGATGGTATCCACCATTGGGGTGTAAGGTTCGTTAGGAATTAAAACATCATCATCCTCGTTGCTAAAGGCCAGGGCATAAATGCGCGGAAAAAGTTCGTGTAAAAAAGACTGGTTTAACGATAAACGTATTGGCCCGTTCTTATTAACTTCATAATTGGCCTCATCAAAAGGAACATCAAAATTAAATTTGAAATTTATACCGTCCTCCTCAAACAAATTTTCTCCTGCCTTCACCGTTTCCCATTCTTCCCTGTTTTGAATCTGAACCGCTGTTTTAAAATACCCATCACTACCAACAATCAGATTATCAGGAGTTGAGTTAAATACCCAGGGGCCATCTTCTTCCAGTTGCCAAAACATTCCTGTAAAAAAACGGGAAGAATTTGCCTGGTACAAATAATCGGTACGATAAGCATAATAAAGATTAACAAACGCATCAAGCGCACTCGACACTGTCTTCTCGGGCGTATTTTTCCACTTAATATCTATTGAAATATTTTCCCACCTCTTTTTAAAAAGTTCCGAGTAGTTGATATAAAAATTTGAGCGTTTTACCGGTTGTGTTCCAAAAGGAAAGAAAGGTTTCTCTGCGTTTAGAACACCAATGTCGCTTTCCAGCGAAAGTTTTTTTATTCCCTGAACACGAATTTGTACGTTAAGGCTAATCAGTTCATTTTCGATAAAATTCCGGTAAAGCTCAAAACCTTCCATATTTCCGGTTTTGAATAGTACCCTGCATACAGGAAAATCAGAAATATAATTTTCCCCTAAAATCCCGCCATTATAACCAACTACCGGCTCTTCTTCTCTGGGAATACGAAAGGCAATACAAAGCTCGTCTCCATTTATTTCTGAAACAAATCCTTCTCCTTCGTCAACAAAAGGTTTAAAAGGCCCCAGCCACTGTTCTTTTCCAGAGCAAAAAACATCAATATTATCATGTAAAACAGCCGAGGATACAGAAGATAGCGTTGTGGCAAATTTTGCTGTTATTAAAATACTTCTTTCACCTTCCTGCAATTCAAAAATCTCTCCAGAAAGAGCAAATCCTACCCTCCCATCGGGTAACTCCGGATAATTGCCATCTCCATAATATCCAAATGGCCACCATTTAATATCGTCATCCGGAAAATCGGCACCGTTTCCATCATAGGAATTTGCCACTACTCCTGCTTTTAATTTATGGTTCGTGTGGTCCTTGTAAATATTCTTCAGTTTGGCTACCCTGGTTTTATTGGCTATCAGTTCCTCTGTAGTTTTATAAATACGCTTTGTTCCGTTAGCATCTTTACCACCATCTAACTCCGTACTTTTAGCCACCTTTTCTTCAACACTGTTTTTGGCCAGTTCGAAAATGATATGCACTTTATCGGGAGTAGCCGGTAATTTTTCTATTTGTAATATTTTATGATAGTAAAAGTCGAGATGGCGTTTTGTAAGCTTATTAAAACGCTTTTGCGAATGCTCAAGCAATTTTACAAAACTGATGAACAAAGCCAGATGCGGCGTAATATTTTTTCCTTTATTTACCTCCAGTATAAATTCATCCAGAGCGGAATCTTCTATAAAAAAATCGCGCCAATCCGACGAAGGATTTTCAGAATCAATTGGATTAAAATAATTCACGTGCCCGGCAAAACGGTAGGCAAACTGCATCCACTCTTTTAATGTAAAATCATTTAATTTTACAGAATCAGGATCCAAGGCATCAATAAACCGTTGAAACTGTCCGGTGCCTTCACGTGCTGATAATATGTCTTTTCCACAATTCGTCATAAAACTTTGTTCGGTTACAATTCGTTACCTTCTTCCTTATAATAAGGAAAAACCATATTTTTTCGGGAGTTAGTGGTTCGAATGATATATTCGATCTGAATTAACAAAACGCCTCCTGAATTATCGGAAGGGTCTATATCTATTTTCGTAACATCAATACGCGACTCGTAATACAAAATGGCCGTTTTAATCAGATCTGTTACATACGTTTTTAGCGTAAGGGTTAATGGTTTAAACAAAAGTTCATCAAGACTACAACCATACCTGGGCACCATAATCCGCTCTCCTAACCTTGTTGACAATAGTATTTCCAGGCTACTTTCGATATCCGTTTCGTCCTCCAGCATTTTTACAGCTTTTATTCCTCTGCTAAATTCTGGTGGAAAACTCCACCCTCTGCCAAGAAATGATTTTATATTTTCCATAATCATCCTCCAATCATTACCGTTGGACATCCCATTACAATTGTTCCTCCGTGTGCAGTTGTATCCCCCATTCTGGCAGCCGGCATTCCTCCAATTAAAACTGTTGCCGAACCTTTAATAATGGAATCAGGCGAACCAGTGCAAGTAGCCATATCTCCTACCCTCGCTGCAGGTAACCCTCCTATTAAAACGGAAGGTTCACCCGTAGGTAAAATTGGCCCTCCTACATGCGGAACAGTACCGTTTACCATTGGACAAATATGCATATCTGTTATTCGTGCTGCTGCCGGCATACTATTTTTATTATCTGGTTAATAATTCAAAAACGAATGTTACTACTTTCATATAAATGTCTTAGTTAATTTGCACTAAAGAACCTTTCAGTACTGCTGTTGCACTGGTAGAAACTTCAGCACCGGCAGAACCTTCTGCTTTAAACTGCGCTCCTGCCTTTAATTCCACATTAGCACCACTTTCCATTTTTATATCAGTAGACGACTTGCAACTAATTTCCGATGCACTTTCAATTTTTATCCCATCAGAATTCATCTGAATACGGTTTCCATTTTCATCTTCCAGTTTTATACCACCGTCGGCATCGCTAATAACCATTTTATTTCCATTGGGTGTTTCCAGCGTCATGCTTACCTCGTCGTCATTAAAAATGAATTTCATTTCGCTACGTGTAACAAAACCTTTTTCATTATTATCATCGCTGGCAACAAAAGGAGCAGGCTTTGCACTGCTATTCATCATTCCCAAAACAATGGCATCGTTTGGATTCTCATTAATAAAACCGACTATAACTTCGTCTCCAATTTCAGGTCTGAAAAAGGAGCCACGGTTTTCTCCTGCGTCCAATGTTGTTACTCTGGCCCAAATCCCCTCTACATTAGCATCTACAACAGGCAATCTAACATGAATTCTCTCTTCACCTTCCGGATCATTTTCCAGCTGGGTAACAATTCCTATTTGCAAACCATTTACAGCAGCCATTAGTCCTGAAGCCGGGATATCACTTATTTCAATCGTCTCAGAAAACCAATTGGGATTTATTCCAAATTGAGCGTCCACTGTCCAATTTCCTTCGGTAATCTGGTGACGAACGGCAGAAATATATACTTTGCCGTCGAAGCGCTCGCCCACACCTTTTAGTACAATGGTTGTATCCGGCTTTACCCCCGGAATTCCCTGAAAAGTTACCTTTCCTCTGATTTTTGACAATTGATAAAACAATGATTTTGCATCGGCCCATTCCTGTAATTCAACATCGGGTGTTCCACCACCACTCTTAAAACTCATATTTTCGAGCCCTATAACAGAAGCCAAACTTGAAGGAGAAACATTTCCATTCATACTCACTGAAGGTTCATTGCCTTCAATTTCCAGAAGTTCCTGTTCCGCAGCATTCCAACTGTAAGCGGTTACCTTTTGAAACTGATTACGGGCATCGATTTCTGCATCAAAATCAAGCATTGTTTTTCCGTAAGTTATTGTTTCTACTTCCTCTTGATCAAAACCAGGCTTTTTCACCATGATCTTCCCATCTTCAACAAAAAGAACTTTACCATTGGCTTGTGCCCTTGTTACACAAAAATCCCAGTCAGACACATTGTACTGAACCAACTCAGGATGTGTAACATTTGTTTCTTCCACATCTTTTTCCAAACCATATCCATCAATAATTTCTTCCAGAATATCGCTGTCACGGCTTTCGTAGAAATATCGACTTTTCCTTCCGATGGTTAATTTCACTGCTTTATCACGACAGTCTACAATTAAATAGGATTGTGCAGAGCGTATTTTTAAACTATGTTTTATTACCACCCCTTTAAAAATTGTTTCTTCATCAGAATGATAGCCGGCTTTTATTTCAATTTCCTTTCCGGGAAGAAACAAATCCTGGTTACTCAAAGCAAATTCCTGCGTAGCTGGGTCACCATCTATCATAATAATTTTTGCGGTAGGGACTCGGTTTATTTCCTTCTCTACCAGAATATTCATTACCTGTATTTTCTTTGATATTTTTGTACCGTCCATCAAGATTTTATATGTAACCAAATCAGATGACCGGGCTGTATTAATTACATTTTGTTCTCGCATAACTATCTCATTTTTGTATTGGGGGGAAAAATATTTTCTGTCCTACTTTTAATTTTCGAAAGTTGGTAAGTTGGTTTGCTTTGGCTACTTCGAGGTAGTATCCGGAATCACCATAAATACGAAACGACATAAGTGGCAATGTATCTCCTTCTTTTACAATGCGCAGATGAGTAAGGTCAGGAGAACTATTATTTTCCCTGGCTATACGCAGATTGTCTTCAACAAAACCTTTAAATTTTGCTTTTGCAACGGCTCTTAAAGGGGTTCCATCAGATTTGAACAGTTTAAATGTAACATCCATCTCGCTTAAAGCCCCTTTAAAAAGCAAAGTGCCCCACGAAATAATTAAGTAGTTGGGTTTATGTTCATCTCCATTATAATCAAAAACTACTTTTTTAAACTTCTCAATATCATCTATAATACCTCCGCCTTCGTCTTTAAATGTTTTATTCCCCGATCCGCCTGCTGTATAGTCTGTTATTACACCAGTTCTGTCAAATAAAAATTCCAGATCGAGCGCTTCGGGTAAGGATTTGTTAAACCTTGGCGCAGCCCCGCTTGTACCGGAAGCCTGATCGTCATTCTGCTCAATTCTATAACTAAATTTATAATTCTCAGGATTTAGTAATGTTTTAAACTCACCATCAGCAATTTCCTCTGAAAACTGCTCATCACTGTAAGCTCTTATCTGCAATTTTATCAGTTCTCCGCTCATATCTAACGCTCGTGTTTTTTTGCCAGTATTTCCATTATCTGTTCAACACAAGCTGCAATGATGCGATCTTTCTCATCCTGCTTCATAACTTTACTATTCACTACCTGCGGTTTATCATCCACATTAATTTTAATATGCAATTCCTTTATTTCTATGGGCATCTCACTGTATTTTAAAGTAATTATATGCCAGTTCAATCGTTTCAATAACTAGTTTGCTTTCTTCCGCATTAAAATCGGCCATCGCCCATTTCAATGGATATGCATGAACCACATTCCATGTCATCAGCGGTTCATGCTCTTCGTTTAATAAACTAATATTTATATCGGTTGGCGTTATATTGAAATCTTCAATTGCATCCCTGCACCATTTCACTAAAGAAGAGTTGGTTAACAGTCCTCTCTTTAGTACTAAATTGGGGTATTTGGTGCGAACGGGTAATGTGTGTTTAAAGCGATTCTCCCCTCCTTCGGAGATCTCTTCCGTGTCCAGTTCAGTTGTTAAACCAGCCACAGACTGAAATTCAAATTCACTTTTCAGATTGGCAAATTCAACCTTAAAATGAAAGCCGAGTGGAGGATAATAGTTACTCATTGTTAGTCGTTTTGAATACTTAGCCCTTCATGTACCAACTCCATTGATTCAATGGCCACTTCATTGCCATCAGCTTTTAAATCGGTAGACTGAACCTTTGCCGGCCATGCATTTCGTACTTTCCATGTAACAACAGGTTCGTGTTCCTCATTGAGTAAACTAATGGTAATATCGCGCCGCTCAATGGTATTTAGTTTAACCGTATTCCACCAGGCAAAATATTCATTGTCGCTGGCAAAAGTTCCTCTTTTTAATGTTATGTTACTGTACTTTTGCATTCCGGGCATTTTGATTTTTGCATAATCAGGGCTGGCTCCCTGCCGGTATTCCACCACCTCAGTTTCGATATCCAAGCCTGAAACCTCGGTAAACCCTATTTTTGTTCCACCCCATTCTACCTGAAAATGGAATTTTACCAATGGATAATTTGTTGCCATATGATTTACTTTTTATAGATTTTAACTGATTTAAGATTCCTGCATTTTATGAGAAAATTTAAGAACAATAAACTCAGCCGGACGTACGACGGCCATTCCAATTTCTACCAGGATATACCCTTTAAGTATATCCTGCGCAGTCATGGTTTGTCCTAAACCAACACGCACATAATATGCGTCTTCCGGCTTAGCTCCGGCCAGCGCTCCTGCTCTCCACTGTAATGAAAGAAAGTTTTCTATCATTGCCCTTATTTTAATCCAGGTATTAGCATCATTGGGTTCAAAAACAAATTGCGACGTTGCTTTCTTTACCGATTCCTCTACCATATTAAAGAAACGACGTACCGGAACATATTTCCATTCATTATCATTTCCCGCCAAAGTTCGAGCACCCCAAATAAGCGTTCCTTTTCCGGTAAAAGCCCGAATTGCATTTACTGATTTACCCGCTTCTGTATCCACATTAAGGCTTTCCTGTTCTTCATGTGTAATATTTACAACGGGGCCTTTAACAGCAGTAATACTCACATTTGCCGGTGCTTTCCATACCCCACGTTCACGATCTACTGAAGCATATTTCCCTACCACTGCACCGCTTGGTGGCAGAACGACTCCCTGCCGGCTGGCGGTTTCAACAATATTGCGATAAACCGGATCTACTTCCAGCAATGTTTCAGTACGATTTTGAAGCACAGCTTCAAGTTCAGTATAAAAACGGTTGATTAAAGCTTTTAACTTTCCGAGTAATGCTTTAAAATATGTTGAGGCATTGACCGCCGTTGATAAAGAGCCGTAAATATCATTTTTTGAAGCTGGGGCCGGATTTGTAAAGCCGAGCGGGCTAAAATCGGTTTCAAAATTATCTGTAATAAAAAGTGTAGTCCATGATGCTGGAATATTTGCACCATTGGTACTAAAATAATTATAATCAAATAAGGTAGTTAGCAGGTTGTCAAAATTAGAGCCATCTTTTACAAATTTTGCATGGATACTTACTGCAGAATTTGGATCAGCCACATTATTGTCGGTAAAGTTTAGCCCGAAAAAGGCTTTAAAATATGCATACAGATTTTGAGCTGTACTTTCAAGGTGACCACGGTTTACTATATCTCCAATAACCGGAACGGTCAGTCCTGATTTTGCGGCAATGTCTGCTTCAATTTTTTCAATTGAATTAAGAATTTCGCTGTTTAATAATGTCTTTATATCTGCAAGCGGAACTGTTTCAATGGTATAATCTCCATTAATAACCGTATCAAAATCAATCTTATAAGATAACGTTGTTTTTAACCATGGATAATATGCTGCTCCATATTTCAGATAATTCATACCAACATTATCCCGAAAGTCAGCTACAGGATCCGTAGATGGAGTTATTTCCTGATCCCCATTCACAATATCCAAAACCGCAAAACGATCCTGTAGTTTGTTACACTGGCTTAACATGGCTGCGTGAACTTCTCCCGCTTCTGAAAGCCCCAAATACACAGTTTCAGGGATAACCAGCAATGTTGGAAGATCAACTTTTTCAAGGGAGGCAAGTCCTCTTAATAATTCCTGTTTATCAACTTCAGCAGCATCGTTATTGTAAGCTCCAACTGAAACGATGTAGCAATCTCCACCACCATTGGCATAAAACATACGAATGGTATCATACAACAAGTTTACTCCATTTACCTGCGCTGATTTTACTGTATAATCAGCATTTAAATCAACAATAATATTTCTTGGCTCGGGGGCACCGCCAAAAAATAGTTCAAATTCCGGTAGCGAACTTATTTTCACTGGCTTTATTATGCTATCAGAATGAAAATCAACGCCATTAACAATTGCAAATTTGGTGTAGCCTATAAAGGCAGGAATAGCCGTTTCAACTTGTGCCACGGATGGAGGAAATTTGGATATCTCCTCTATATATACACCTGGTGTTTTATACGATGTTGCCATAACAATTTTACTTTTTTAGGTTTACATATATATATCAGAATAAAATTCGTTTGATGTGCCGGTTTTTACCAACTTCGCGGAAGGATTAGGAAGATCTGTTCCATCCAATTCTACAGAAATAAAACCTGTTTGTGTTAACGGGCGTTCCGATTTTGTTACAAGAATCCGGGCATTCCCATTTTCTTTTTTTACATCGTCGCCACTTACTACCTGCTGATCATTGTTAAAAAAGTAGCGCCAAAAAGTCTTGCGATTTTTTAATACCATTTCATAATTTATAAAAGGCTCCACTATCTTTCCGGCCCCATCAATTACATGAAGGGCATTGGAGTCAGCTTTCATATAAATACGGATTATGGCCAACAAATTCTTTCTTTCATTCCACTGTAAAGCTTTCCACTCTTCTGCTGTACCTTCATCAGTAAGAAGAAAACTATCGTCCATCACAGTGTTATCGTCTGTTTTTCCAATCAGCGGAAAACTAACAGCTTCAGAAGGAAGTCGGCGATTAGACAGATAGTACAACTTCCCATTGTTTTCCATATTTAGTTTTGTATAATTATAAAATGTGGCATCCTTTATTTGAACAGTAAACGTGAAGCTCAAATCACTATCAAGTTCTACAAAAGGCAATTTATTATCATTCTCATCTACTTTTGTCCAAACAGAAAAACCAGTATTTCCTTTTTTTAAAACTAAATTATATCCTGTTATTTCTTTTAAAGAGGTACTTGTAGGCAGGATGGAAAAGCAATCGTGTATATTATACATATTTATTTGCCTTTCCCTGTCTTCAATATTCATTGCAGAAAATTCTATTTCCCCTCTGTTTAAAAAGAAACGGTGCAAAAAACTCACCTTAAAAAGCGGTACAAACTTTATTGAAAATCCCATTATAAAATTGTATTTAAATTCCCACTTACATTTGTAATTACATCTGAAACGTCCAGTTTCTTATCCTGTGTAATCTGAGCCATCTGTATTTTATAGATTGCCGAAGGCAACTGACGGCCTCCCAATGTACCCCACACATGATTTAATTCCTCAAATCCGGGAGAATATAATTCAACTATAAATTTGAAAGTATCCAGCGGGTCCATTGCTACATTGGTTCTGTTGTAAACAGTATTGGCAGAGGTAAACACTTTCTTCCCCTGAAAAAATTGCATAACTCTGGAAATACTTAGTAACGACTTATCATAAGTATCACGATTTGCACTTATTAGTAAATAAAGATTCAAATTTACCGGAGGGTTCTTGTATTCCGTTTTACCGTTTACAATAGTATAATTTGGTGAATTTCGTAGTGTATTTTCTTCCTCCAGTTTTAGCAATGTGATTATTACCTTATCCTCAAGGCTACTGGCTTTATCATTCCCTGAATCCCAAAGAGCAACATTCTCCAAAGCAATTACCTTCCCCAATCCAGCTTCCACAAAAAAAGCGTCAAGTTGCTCTTTTAAAATTTGTAATGTTTCGTAAATCATTCCTTTTCATTTTACAATAAAATGTAAAACCACTAGAATATGATTTCCGTAAATATGCCTTAAGAATAACGCTTTTAACACCTTTAAATCTGATATATATACAAGTTTCCAGTATAACCTTGCCTACTTCACTGAACTTTTATGACGCTTTTATTCTTTTCCGAAGCATACTAAATTGAATTAATTAATTCAATTCTGATCTAATGGTTATGTCATACAAGTTACAACATAAAACAACATAAGTCAATGGAATAAATAAAAAAAGACAATTTTGACTTTTATTTATTTTTTGAAATCTCACTCCGGAAAATCAGCTGCTTTAAAGCAGTATAATTATAGAAGCAAAATTAGTTAGTAGCCAAATGTAACTGCCCTTCCACCCTCTCACGCACAATATCGTAATTTGGTTTATAAGAGATAACAGAAACTCCTTGATTCATGTAGCCACCAAATTGAGAAACTTTCTCAAACTGATAATTTCCCTGAATTAAATCAACCTGTAAATATGGCAAACAGTTATAAAAGTCATTTCCGTAAACTTTCAATGCATTCAGGAAATAAAAAGCAATATCATATCCCTGCATTCCAAAATTATCAGGTTCTGTATAAAAATTTGATTTGAATTTTTCCAGAAAATCAATAGTTGATGGCTTTTTGTAATCAACCCAATAGGGCGCAATATATTTTAGCTTTAACGCATGAAATTTCTCGATTTCAATACTTTGATACTGCTGATATCTATTAGACCCGAGCAATGTAATCGAATAATCATCGGCAAGATTAGAAATATTTGATATAGCGACGCTTATCTCCCCTTCATTTGCAGAGGGAATATAAATTACGTTTTCCTTTTCTTTTGAAAGTATGCGACGCAGACCAAATGCACCTTCATGTTCAAAATCGTAAATACTAAAACTCACACCATTCGGTTGATTCAAAAGCCCTGTATTGTAGAGTTTTTCCTGAATCATATTCACAATTTTACCCTCTGGGGTATTCGCATAATTATTGGTTTTCACCACCACAAAATTACTGTTAAAATACTCATCGGCAACTAATTCTGCCGTTTTTAAAGCCAGGTAATCTCTATCAGGATTTACCTGATAATAGTATGGATTACTTTTTAAATGATCAGATTGTGCAGCGAGCGGAGAAATCATTGGAATTCTGTTTTTCGCCGCAATAGATGCCACCTCACTTTGTACATTCGGATAAACAGGCCCAATAATTAAGTTAGACTTCAAAAAGTCTGACGAATAAATAAATCTTCGTATGGAATCCGGTTTTTGCTGCGTATCAAAAACATTCAATTTTATATTCATCCCTCTATTTTGCATAGAATCAATAGCTAAGAGCACTCCTTCATAAAACTGGAGAAAGTTCCTGCTGGTTCCGTAAAACTTTATGAATTTATCTTCCTGTGTTCCTTCTTCAACCAGTGTGTCGACTTTATCATCTGTTGTTTCAGAAACCAAAAGGCTATCCATATTTTCTGTAAACACAATCGTTTCTTTATTCAGCGTATCATTTGCTTCCAAAAACAGGGGTAAAAACAACGAAATAGTATAAGTATTATTTGTGAACATCCCCATGTTATCCGGCTTACACGACTCAGGAATTTCCACAGGAATTTCTACTTTATAAAATTCATCAGAAACTGATTCCTCCTCTGTCTGTCCGTACTCAGGAACTGCTCTTGTTTCTTCAGAATTTCCTATTGCCAGCGGCTGTTCTTCCATCGGTTCTGGTTTCCTCGGAATTAAAATAACCTCACCGTTAATCAGCAAATTTCGTTCAGCAAGAGCAGGATTGTATTGCTTAATTTCCGGTATTGTCATATGAAACTGCTCCGCCAGGCCATGTAAGGTTTCGCCTTTCTGCACCTGGTATTTTTCAAACGCATCACTATTAACAGGCTTTGCTTCTACTGTAGTAACATCTCTTAATGGAATTTTTATAACTACTCCGGCTGGGAAACCAGTTTCAAGGACCGGGTTTAATGTTTTAAGCTCCGTTTCAGTAACATCATATTTCTGCGTTATTCCCCACATAGTTTCGCCCGATTCAATAACATGCTCGAAATACCTTTCATGAAGCATTGTTTCTTGATGTTTCGCAGGAGTTTTAACAGATAAATTTTGTTTTGGAATATAAATTTTAGCTCCGGCTTTTAATGAATGTTGATCCGGATTGTACTTTATGATTTCATTCATTGAAACCTGATACTGTTGCGAAATAGAATAAAGAGTTTCTCCCGATTTTACAGTATGCACTTGCAAATTATCACTTGTTCCCTGATTTTGAACATTTTCTGTTTGTCGCGTTGAAGAAATACTCGTTTCAGTAGTTTTTTCCGAAATTGGTTGCGGTTGAGCATCCCAAATTGGAATTCGTAACTCAGTACCTTTTTTAAAACGTTTCACCTCCGGATTATATGCATAAATCTCTTCTACCGAAATATTATATTTTTTTGCTATAAAATAAGGTGTTTCATTTCTTGATGTAATTGTATGATGTTCAAAACGCGATGGATCTCCTTTTTTATAAACAGGAGCCTGGCTTAAATTGGCATTTTCGTTGTACGGAATTTTTAAAATTGCTCCAATTTTAAGCCCATCCTTTTTAATATCAGGATTATTTTCTACTACCTCATTACTATCAATATTATACTTTTTTGAAATGGAAAACAAGGTTTCTCCCGTTCGTACCTGATGCAGTACAAACTTCTCTCCATGAATAACAACCAACTCATTCTCTTTCAGTTGCTGTGCATCTACTAGTCCGGAACAGAAAATAAATAGGAAAAAGAAAACAGTAACCTGAAAAATTCTCATTAAATCACGTTTTAAAAAAATTCGCTCAAATTTAACAATTATTGACCACCCCATGTTTTTTAACGCTTTTATTTAAGAATAATTTTGTACTACCAGGTACAATAAAAAATATTGTTGTTTTGTTGTTAACATCAAACCCTTTTTAATAAACAATGAGACAACTTTTAGCGTGTAATTTTTACTTTTGCCATTAAACAGATTCCAACAAAAATTAGATAGATGCAGGAAAAAATTTTGATTCTTGATTTTGGATCGCAGTATACACAGTTAATTGGCCGAAAAATACGTGAGTTAAATGTGTATTGTGAAATACATCCGTACAATCATTTCCCGGAAATTGATTCGTCGGTAAAAGGAGTAGTATTATCGGGAAGTCCATACTCTGTTCGTGATAAAGATGCTCCTCATCCCGATTTATCAGAAATAAAAGGCAAAGTACCAGTATTGGGTATTTGTTACGGGGCACAATATATGGCTCATTATTATGGCGGAGAAGTTGCGCCATCCAATTCAAGAGAATATGGCCGCGCAAAACTAGGATTTATTGACCACAACTGTGAGCTATTTAAAGACATAAGCCTGCATTCCCAGGTTTGGATGTCGCATGGAGATACAATTGTAAGACTTCCCGAGAATTATAGTGTTGTTGCTTCAACCGAAGATGTTAATTATGCAGCATATAAGATTAACGGTGAAGTTACTTATGCAATTCAATTCCATCCGGAAGTGTACCACACAACGGAAGGAATAAAACTGCTGAATAATTTTGTTTCCAACATTTGTGGCTGCAGCCGCAAATGGACACCTGATTCCTTTGTTGAAACAACGGTAAAAGAGTTAAAAGAAAAACTGGGGAACGATAAAGTGGTGCTTGGCCTTTCAGGCGGAGTAGATTCATCGGTTGCCGGTGTTTTATTAAATAAAGCCATTGGGCAAAACCTCACTTGCATTTTTGTTGACAACGGGTTATTGCGTAAAGATGAATTTGAAGATGTTTTGAATTCATACAAAGACATGGGCTTAAACGTAATTGGAGTAAATGCAAGGCAAAAATTCTGGGATGATTTGGCTGGAATAACAGAACCGGAACAAAAACGCAAAATTATCGGGCGTAACTTTATAGAAGTTTTTGATGATGAAGCACATAAAATAAAAGATGTAAAATGGCTGGCACAGGGTACTATTTATCCGGATGTTATTGAATCAATCTCTGTAAACGGGCCATCAGCAACTATAAAATCACATCACAATGTTGGCGGGTTACCAGAAACAATGAAATTAAAAGTAGTAGAACCATTACGTTTACTTTTTAAAGACGAAGTAAGACGTGTGGGAAAAGCTCTGGAAATTAAACAGGAATTGCTAGGACGCCATCCTTTCCCGGGGCCTGGGCTTGGGATTCGTATTTTAGGAGATGTAACTCCGGATAAAGTACGGATGCTGCAAGAAGCCGATGCCATTTTTATCAACGGGTTAAAAAACTGGGGACTCTATGACAATGTGTGGCAAGCTGCCGTTATTTTACTCCCAATCCAGTCGGTGGGTGTAATGGGCGATGAACGCACTTATGAAAATACAGTAGCGTTGCGTGCAGTAACTTCTACAGATGGTATGACTGCCGACTGGGTACATTTACCTTATGATTTTCTGGCAAAAATGTCAAATGAGATTATTAATAAAGTTCGTGGTATAAACAGAGTTGTTTACGATATTAGCTCCAAACCACCGGCAACAATTGAATGGGAGTAATTGTTTGACTTTTTGCATACCATTTAATCAGAAGAAATAAATAGCATTAAGTGGAGTTTTATTATTGATATAAAACCAATAATATTTTCATTAAAAAAGAAAAAAATGAGACAATTACTAAAAAGAAAGATAAGGAATGCCTCTATTTATATTTTCGGCACATTCATATTGATTGCATCGGCAAATATGGTTCAGGCACAAGAAGAAGTGCAGGATAACCAGCTAAAGTTTGGCCGCATGCTTCGTTTGCTGGATGGCTACTATGTTGATACAGTAAATGTAAACAAGCTCACCGAAGATGCAATTGTAAAAGTATTGAGTGAACTAGATCCTCATTCGGTTTATATTTCGCCAGAAGAAGTAGCCAAAATGAACGAACCATTAGAAGGAAACTTTGAAGGTATTGGCATTTCATTTAATATATTTAAAGACACTTTATTGGTTTCAACAACCATCCAGGGAGGACCATCAGAAAAAGTAGGGCTACTCGCCGGCGACAGAATTATTGAAGTAGATGGAAAAAACATTGCCAGTATTGGTTTAAAAAACAGCGATGTTTTCGAACTTTTAAGAGGAAAAAAAGGAACAACAGTACAACTAAAGGTGTTGCGAAAGTCAGCCGATGAGTTACTCGATTTTACAATTGTAAGAGACAAAATTCCTATTTATAGTCTGGATGCTTCTTATATGCTTGACAAAACAACCGGCTACATAAAACTAAATAAATTCGCGGCCACCACAACCGATGAATTTACAGAAGCAATGGAAGAGCTAAAGAAGGAGCACATAAAAAACCTTATTCTTGATTTAAGAGGAAACGGAGGAGGTTATCTGAAAACAGCTATTGATATCTCAGATCAATTTTTAGGCAACGACAAACTGGTTGTTTTTACAAACGGCAGGAATGATCCGAAAAGAGAATACAAGGCCACGGCTAGAGGAACTTTTGAAAAAGGAAATGTAATTGTACTTGTTGATGAATATTCAGCTTCGGCTAGTGAGATTGTTTCCGGTGCCATTCAGGATTGGGATCGTGGACTAATTGTGGGCAGACGTTCGTTTGGAAAAGGACTGGTTCAAAAACCTTTCTTTCTGACAGATGGTTCTATGATTCGACTGACTACAGCACATTATTATACTCCAAGTGGCAGATGCATACAAAAACCATACGATGAAGGTTTAAAAGCATACCGCCAGGATTTCCTGAACAGAATGTCTCATGGAGAACTTTTTAATGCGGACAGTATTACTGTTAGTGATTCACTGGCATATAAAACACTTGTTAATAAGCGTTTAGTTTATGGCGGTGGCGGTATCATTCCCGACATTTTTGTTCCTATGGATACTTCATCTAATTACCGTTATTACAATCAGTTAAAAAGAAACTTCGTTGTAAATAACTATGTTCTAAATTATGTCGATAAAAATCGCTCAGAACTCATAGCTAAATATGCTGATTTTGGTGACTATAATAAAAATTTTGAAGTTAATTCAGCAATGATTGATACGGTGGTAGCAAATGGAGAAAAAGAAGGAATTGAAAAAGATGCTGAAAGCCTTGCCTATACAGAAAATTCAATAAAAAGAGACATAAAGGCGCTAATTGCCCGAGATATTTTCTCCAGAAACGATTTCTACAAAATCGTATTGGAAGATGATGATGTAATAAAAAAAGCGCTTGAAATTATCGCGAATCAAAAAAAGTACGATAATTTACTAGTCTCTGATGATTAATAAATTATGACAGACATTATTTGGGAATGGCTCTTGCACAATAAGATTGAATTGTTGGGAGCCATTCTTGGTATATTATATATTTTCTTTTCCATTAGGCAAAGTATACTTACCTGGCCCATAGGTTTGCTAACATCAATATTATATACGGTTGTATTTTTTCAATCGAAATTTTATGCCGATATGGGGTTGCAGGTGTATTATGTTATCATCAGCATATACGGTTGGTATTTCTGGATAAAAGGCACCAATGGGAAAAATAATAAAAATGAGGCATCACTTCCCGTAAGAAAATTATCTCATTCGCTTTTAATAAAACTTATTTTTGCAAGCATTATTATTTATATAATACTTGTAATCATACTGCTTAATTTTACGGACTCTGATGTTCCTTATATGGACTCATTAACTACAGCTCTTAGCATTGTAGCAACCTGGATGTTGGCAAAAAAATATATTGAACAGTGGCTGGTTTGGGTATTTGTTGATGCTCTTTCTTCCGGACTATATATCTACAAAAGTTTATGGCCTACTGTGGTTTTGTTTATTGTATATACGATTATGGCTGCATTAGGATATATGGAATGGAAAAAGGACTTAAAAACTCAAGAGTTTGAAAAAATCACCTAAAATAGTCGTTATAACCGGAGCTGAATCTACGGGTAAAAGTACCCTATCCGAATCACTTGGAGAATATTTTAATGCTCCTGTTATTCCTGAGTTTGCTCGTATATACATCGAACATTTAGGAAGACAGTATAATTATGACGATGTTGAGATCATTGCAAAAAAACAAATAGAACAACTTAATACCTTGAAAGAAGAAGATCACAGTGTGATTTTTGTTGACACCTGGCTTATTATTACAAAAATCTGGTTTGAAGTTGTATTTAAGCGCTTCCCTGAATGGCTTGATGAGTCGATTGTTTCATCTCCAATAGATCTCTTTCTTGTCTGTGATACAGATCTCCCCTGGGTGGCTGATACCGTTCGTGAAAATGGAGGAGAAATGCGCAGCATTCTTCAAAACATGTATATTCGAAACATAAAAAAATATAATTTTACATATAATATTGTAAATGGAAAAAATCATCAACGATTTAATAATGCCTTGCGTCATGTAAAATTTTTACTGGAAAATTAAAACCATAAGAGTTATCTCGTGTTAAAATTGGAGACAAACACCTGGTTATAATCATTTAGATGAATAAGTATGACAATCAAAGAATTTGAAGATAAAATTACTAAAACGATAAAAGAACTGAGTGCTCCGGAATCCTATTCTCAGGTATGCTACGAACACAGGTTGGGGGAACCGCTCCCGTCCATCCCCAGACTTACAAAAATAATTGATTTGGTTCGCGAAATTATATTTCCAGGTTACTTTGGAAATACATCTATGCGCCCTAAAACAACAAAACACTACATGGGTGTTTATATCGATGAGTTGTACGAACTACTTAGTGAAGAGATTTTAGCAGGCCTCTGCTTCGAGTGTACCGATCAAAGTGCAAATAAAGTTGAGAAACATTCACACAGAGCTAAACAAATTGCACTAGACTTTATCGAACAACTCCCGGAAATAAGACGCCAGTTGGTTGGAGATGTGGAAGCCACTTTTCAAAATGACCCAGCGGCCCAAAACAGGGGTGAAGTAATTTTTTGTTACCCTGCCATAAGAGCTATTTTAAACTACCGAATGGCTCATAAATTGCTGGAATTTGAAGTTCCTCTCATCCCCAGGTTCATATCAGAAATGGCTCATGGTGAAACAGGCATTGACATTCATCCCAAAGCTCAAATTGGAGAGAATTTTACTATAGATCATGGAACAGGGGTTGTTATTGGCTCAACATCTATACTTGGGAATAATGTAATTATCTATCAGGGAGTAACTTTAGGAGCTAAAAGCTTCCCGTTAGATGAAAATGGAAACCCAATAAAGGGAATTCCACGTCATCCTATTGTAGAAGACGATGTAGTAATTTATGCAGGAGCCACCATTCTGGGGCGCGTAACCATAGGAAAAGGCTCCGTAATTGGGGGAAATGTTTGGGTTACCCGCAATCTTCCACCAAATTCAAAAGTAATACAAACCAGGGCAAAAGAAACAACATTTGTTGATGGTGCCGGAATATAATCATCAGAAAAGAATAACCATTGGAAAACTTTAAATTAATTGCTAAAACATTTTCGGGTTTGGAACCCGTTCTTGCAGAAGAAATAAGAAAAATAGGCGGGAAAAATATTCAGTTAGGAAGCCGCGCCGTTTTTTATGAAGGAAATCTTGAACTAATTTATAAATCAAATTATTTATTAAGAACTGCCCTTCGCATATTAAAAGAAATTCAACACTTTCAGTTTAGAGACGTAGACCAATTTTATGTACAATGTAAAAAATTGGAATGGAAAAAATATTTTGACATAAACCAAAGTTTCGCAATAAATAGTGTTGTTGTTAACTCTAAAGATTTTCGGAATTCAATGTTTGCTTCGTTAAAAGCAAAAGATGCAATAGCCGACTATTTCCGTCAAAAATCAGGACAACGTCCCAACGTTGATACAAAAACGCCAGATATTATTATTGATATTCATATTTACAAGAATAATTGTACAATATCCTTAGACAGTTCTGGTGAATCGCTGCACAAAAGAGGTTATCGCGTAAAGCAAGGAGACGCTCCATTAAACGAAGTTCTGGCTGCTGCAATGATTCATTTTAGCGGATGGAATGGAAATTCGGATTTCATAGATCCCATGTGTGGCTCAGGCACACTTCCCATTGAAGCCGCAATGATTGCACAAGATATTCCCGCAGGAAAATTCAGAAAAGAGTATACCTTCAAAAACTGGAAAGATTTTGACCTTGAACTTTTTGAGCAGATAACACATTCTCAGGCAAAAAAAGAATTTACACACCACATTTATGCCTCAGACATATCTGGCAGCAATCTTCTAAATGCTCAGACTAATGCACGCAGAGCTCTTGTATTCAATAAAATCAGCTTTCAAGTCAGTGACTTTAAAGACTTAAATATCCCTACAGAAAATGCAACAATAATAATCAATCCTCCCTATGGAGAAAGACTTAAGGTAGACAATATAAAGTTACTTTATTCCATGATTGGTGAAAGATTAAAACACCAATTTCCAGGGAATTCAGCATGGTTACTCAGCTCTTCAAAAGAAAACTTTAACAATATTGGATTAAAACCCTCTAAAAGAATCGAACTTTATAACGGTGCACTAAAATGCAACTTTAACAACTACCAATTATTCAGTGGAAAACTGAATAAAAAATAATAAATAATATGATTTTAAAAAGAGAAAGAATTAAACTTGTTCTTCATCATAAACGTCTCTGTCACGGGTTACTGGTCTTCCGTCTCCACCACGAACTTCCATCATTTCGTTTTCTGTTAATACTTCAAAATTAAAACCAGACAAATTTTCTACGTTAGTAATAATAGCTTTCATCGTAAATAAATTAATTCGTTAAACTTGTAATTCACACATTCTATTAATATATTCCGTAATCAATAAAAAGGTAACCCCTCGATTTGTAAAAAATTAGTTTTTTATAAAAAAAACAAGATACTGGCTACATGAAAAACAATATTAAAATCCTAATAATATGCATATTATCAAACATTCAATTTAATTCATTAGGAGAGGGAAAAAATTTCAGTTCTGATAGTTTACATGCAATTAATTATGCTAGAGAAGGAATTGATCTAGCGAAAAGTGGCATGTATGCAGAAGCCTTAGCCCCCTATTTTAAATCATTAGAAATAAGAAATGAAATTTACGAAAAGGACGATTACGATCAATTTGCAAATCTGCTACGGTTAATCGGAATGAATTATAAAAACCTAGCCTTTTATGATTTGGCTATTGAATACTCAAAACTGGCAGAACAAGCATATATTAATGGCTACGGGAAAAATTACGAGAGAATTGCACTTGTATATCTGAATCTAGGAAACATATATCGAAGCAAACTGGATTATGCACAAGCTTTAGAATATTACAAACAGATGGTTTCAATATACGAAAATCAGGAAAAAAAAGACAAGATGAATATTGCCGGTGCTTATTACAGTATTGCTGAAATCTATTATAAAATGTATGAATATAATCAAGCGATACAAGTAATAGAACATCATTTAAAAAATGCTGATGAGGATACTAAAATTCTCTATTTTGATCTTTTAGGTGCAATTTACAGAGAATTAAAAAATAACATCCAAGCAAAAAAAAATTATCAGGAAGCAATTGATCTGGCAAAAAGAATATATTCAGAAAAAGACTATCACATGTATCTTGGATTTGAATATTTAAATTTCGCAAATTTCCTGATTTCGATTGGAGAAATAGAAAATGCCGAAAACATAATTCATGAAGCGAAACCGTACATCTTTGCGAATCAAAATAGTAAAGGTTTATATGCTGCTCTTTATTATAGAAATATGGCATCTCTTTTTAAAAGCAAACACATTGAATCTAATGACATTAATATCTTCATGAATCAAAAAATCCAAAACTTACATAATGCTGTTAACTACTATAAAGATGCACTAAAAGCATTGAACTTCACCCCTGAAATATCTTCAACAACTACACTCGATTCATTACATAATATTTCTAATATTGAATGCCTGAATCTATTACAATTTATAGGTCAGACCTATTTTGAAATCTCTAAGGTATATGAGGGGCAATCCTCCGAAGAGTATTATGAAAGTTTAAAACTCTCTTTGCACTACTCTCAAATTGCAGGAGCCTTTTTACAAAGAATAAGAAAAGAATCATCGGGAGACGAAAATAAAATTTTATTAGCTGAACTAGAACAATCAACATTTACTGATGTAGTCAAAACATCATATTTAGCATATAAAATAGATGGGAATGAAGAGTATTTAAACCAGGCATTTATAAATGCAGAAAGGCTAAAATCAGGAAGTATATTTGACAAACTGGAAGAAACACTTGCTAAAGAGAACAGTTTAATTCCAGACAGTTTGCTGCAGAAAGAAAAACTTTTAAATGCCCGAATTACTGCATATAATGAACAACGATTTAATGAAACCACCAAAGCTACTCCTGATATGGAGGTTGTTAAACAAGCTGATTCAATTCTATTTCAACTAAATCAGCAACGCAATAATTTAAATGGCTATTTAGAAAAAAATTACAGTGATTATTACGATTTAAAATACTCAAGTACACTTTTCAATGTAACTGAAATCCAAAATAAACTAAAAAGAAATGAATTACTAATTGAATATGTGTTAAACGAAACGGATTCTATACCAGAACTTTATTCTATTGCTATAGATTGTAATAGTGCAAAATTTATAAAGCAAAATATCGACAAACAATTTATAAAAGACATAGAATCAACATTTTATTTCATGTCAAATCCAAAGTATATGTTTGCTGGCAATAAAGACTCAAAGAATTTTTGCAATGCCTCTTATGCGTTGTACCAAAAACTAATCGCTCCCTTTGAAAAAGAAATAATTGACAAAAAGTTAATAATTGTACCTGACGGAAAACTAAATTACATCGCATTTGATGCTCTGATGGATGCCCTGCCTGATACGACTGAAAATATACAGTTCAATAAATTAAACTACCTGATAAAGAAAAACTGCATCAACTATTCTTACTCTGCCAACCTTTTATATAAATTCGATAATCTTTCCAGAAAAGCACAGAAAAGCGTATTAGCCTTTGCTCCTGAATACCAATCAGATACAATTTCTTTTGCAGAGACTAGCAAATTGGTACTTATGCCTCTTCCTGGAGTTGTAACAGAAGTAAACAACATTGCACAAGAAATAAAAACAAAAGCTTTTGAAGGCTCTGCCGCAAGCGAAGCCAATTTTCGTAAAAACGCTGAAAATTATGATATTTTGCACCTGGCCATGCATGCATTCATTAATGATTCTTTACCTGCATTTTCTCGACTCGCTTTTACACAAGGAACAGGAAAAAAAGCGGACAATGATGGCTGGCTTAATACTGCCGATATATATAACTTAAACCTGAATGCCCGGCTAACTGTGTTAAGTGCCTGCAATACAGGAACGGGCACACTAAAAAAAGGAGAAGGAGTGATGAGTTTGGCCCGGGGATTTTTATATGCCGGCTGTCCATCAATTATTATGACCCTATGGAACGTAGAAGATAACTCAGGCACAAAAATAATGAGCTCATTCTATGGATACCTAAAAAAAGGAAAGTCCAAAGATGAAGCTTTGCGCCTGGCGAAGTTAGACTATCTAAATGAAGCAAATCCAAGACTCGCCCACCCCCATTATTGGCTGGGGTACGTTAACATAGGAAATAGTGCCCCTTTATACAGAAGCTACGATTTCTACTTTTTTAGTATTTTAATAATTGCCTTTGTTGGTATAGCAACAGAACAAATTTTTCGAATAAAGAAAGCCCGCAAAAAGCGAAAAAAATAGAATGTGTAAATATCTTTACGAATTAATTTTTCTTTGCTATACAAAAATTTCTTACATATGATTTACAAGTTTATTTAAATTAATTTATTTCAATGAGCTTAACGAATCTGTTTAATTTGATTTTTATAAAATGTGTGTGATTACAAATCAAACGATTACTTTATTTTATTTGATTGAATATTTTAACCGTCTTAATAAAATTTTTGCTTCTTTCTCGTAATAGCTTTTCCTATTTATTATTGCCTCTAAATTCTGTCTGACCTTCTCTTTTTCTCCTAGTTTTACATAACATAATGTTTTATTCCATTCTGCTTCTTCAATATACAGATTATCCCCCTGTTTTATTACTTGGTTATATTCAGGGATAGCCTCCTTATATTTTTCCATATTCTGAAGACTGGCTCCTTTATAAAAATGAAAAACAAACATTCCCTCGTCGTCCTGCTTAAGAGCTAAATCATATAGCTCAATGGCTTTTTTGTAATTGCCACTACTATAATAGTAGTTTGCCTTGTTCAAGTAGTTTAGTTCATCTGATGTTACTCCATCTGTTGAAGAAACCGATCTTTCAGATGACCATGAAGGCGATTGGTAAAACGAATTATATGTGTTATCTAACGATTTGTAGCCTAAATTATAAATTCCGGCAACTCCTAACAAAATAACGGCAACGGCAACTCCTCTTTTCCATTTTGGAAATAAAGAAACAGATGTTTCCGGAACAATAGATTTTATTTCCGTACTTTCAGAAGATTTACGAGCGGAAATCAATTTATTCCGCAAATCTGAAATATCCTCCTCTGCAATAGCTACATTGATATTCCTTCTGAGGGCTACTTCAGCCATCAAATCAGTATTCTCGTTCAATTCCGCCATAAATTCTACCAGCAATTCTCCTTCCAATTCCCCATCAATATATTGCTCTATATTCAACTCGCTTACGTTCCAGGAAGTCTCGGTTTCCAAAATGTGGCACAGCTGGCTACGAAGATTAAACACATCTGCTTCATTTAATGCATCCTCCATCTCTTGATGCAAAGTCACTTCCTGCTGAAGTGAACTATTTTGCGCCAGTTCAATTTCAAAAGCTTCCAATGTATCTTGATCCATCTCACCACTCACATAACTATCTATATCTTCTACAGAAAACTGAGATTTTACAGATTTTGAGACCTGAGCCAATGTTTCCCTGAGGTTGAAAATGTCCTTCTCCAAAACAGCTTCCTCTAAACCGTCAAAATCCTCAAATTCATCAAGAATGTCAAAATCAACACTATTAAACTCCTCCTCGTCTTCATTATTAACCTGTTGATATTGTTCTTTATAAAACTGATGAATGTTTTCGCGGGATGCTATCTCATGTTGATGGACGTGTACTTTGGGTAACGAATCGTAAAAATTGATTAAATCTTCGGGGGAAACTGTTTCTGTTATCTCTCTAATATCAGAGAAATCTTCAAATAATTCAAAAGAACCATTTTCTTTATTCAGAGCAACTTCTTCAAGTTTATCTCTTAGGTTCATTACATCTTTTTCCAGAACTGCAGACTGAATTTCTTTATACAATTCTACTTCTTCTCTTAACTCAATATTGTGCGTTAATTCATCTTCAAATTGCTGTTTTTCAGTCAGAGTTAATTGGTCGTTGCAATAATCCTCAATCCAATTAAAAAAATCTGCATTAGGTGTCATCTTCAAGTATTTTTTTGTATTCAGCGTCTTGTTTAATTCTATTTGTTAGTAATTCCTTACATTTATATTTTCTGGTTTTAGCATATTTTTCTCCTTTATACCCCATTATTTTTGCAATTTCTTTTAACGGGACTTTTTCAAAAAATAGTTGTAAAAGTTTCTGACAGTCCGCCCCTAATGATTTAAAATGCTTCTGGTATAGCTTATACCTCTCATTTTTATCTACCAACTCAACCAGATTGTCATCATACAAATCTTCCTGGAACGGCAACGCATCATTCAGTTTTTCTTTTTCAATCCGCCGTTTCTCTAGCTGTTTTAGCCACAAAAAACGACAAACAGAGAACAAATAACCATGAAAAGAACTCTTTGCAAAAATTAAATCATTTTCTTTTAATTTTCGATATATAACTATTATAGCCTCTTGAAACACATCATTGGCATCGTCTTCACTTCCAGCATTTTTTTTGATAAAAAAACTTATTTTATAGTAATACTCTTTATAAATGTACTGTAAAATTAAGTTGTCATGTCTCAAAATGCCTTTTAAGATTTGTTCATCACTATAATTTCTCATCTTCTATATTATTATTCGAGAATAGTAGAAAAGGTAACCCCTTTTTTGTAATATTCTCATATAAATTACAATTTAAAAAAAGACAATATTAACTGATTAAGCTTATAAACAACGAATTACACTTAACTATGTAAAAGTACAATCAAAAAAAAGAATACGAAAAAAGTAATGCGTTTTTTTTAGTATGCAAAGAAAACTTGCCAAGAATAATGAGGAAACAAAAAAAGTCTGCAATGATTGATTTTACAGACTTTTGATAATTAAAATTTTGCCTTGGTCGGGGTAGCCGGATTTGAACCGACGACCTCGTCGTCCCGAACGACGCGCGCTACCGGGCTGCGCTATACCCCGTTTATGAAAAGCGTTGCAAATTTAATCTTTTTTGTAAAATTTAAAACTTTTCCTGAATAAAAAAGCATCGGTTATTAATACTAACAAAATCCGGAGTCGTCTACAAAAAACCCTTTTATACTACTATTTTTCAAAGATGTAAATAAACAACAATTCTATTCTAATCTATTATTCACATTCAGACTCTATACTTTTCTTTAAACTATTTCAAACAAAAGTTCATAATATTCTTGTTTAAATATAATTTATTAAATAATTTTGACCTGATAATAAATAGAATATAAGAACAGACATTAACGTACAAAGAATATGAAATTAGCAATTACATCATCAGGTAATAACTTGCAGTCTTCATTTGATATGCGATTTGGCAGGGCAGCCTGGTTTTGTGTATATGATACCGAAACAAAATATACAGAATTCATTCAAAACGAGAACACTAATGGTGGAGCTGGAACCAAGGCTGCTGAAAAAATGGCACAATTAGGAGTTTCCCAAATCTTTTCTGGTGATTTTGGGCCTAAAGCAAAAACTATGCTGGAACGTTTTAGAATACAAATGATTATACTGAATGAGAAAAAGAAAACCATTCAGGAAGTAGTAAATAAAATAATGGAGGAATAAATCATGCCAGGATTTGACAAAACCGGCCCAATGGGACAAGGTTCCCAAACCGGAAGAAAAATGGGGAAATGTAATGGGGAAAACAATCCCCAAACAGAAAGCCGCAGCTACGGCCGACATATGGGAAAAGGATTAAAAAGAAGGAATGGCCAAGGAGATAATGGTGGCAATAGATGCCGGCATGGCCAAAAACAGTAAGCAACCATATGAGAATAAAGTACAGAGTAGTAAGAACAAAAAAGACGAAATATTAATAAGGTTTAATCAACAAGTTTTCAAGGCTTCTATGATACTACAAAAATGAACCAATTAATTAAATAAAAGAGAGATGAATAAAAAAATTGCTATACCTGTTGATAATAAAGAAAATTTGGATGGACATTTTGGCCATTGTAAGTTTTTTACCATTTTCAGCGTAAAAGAGGATACCATTCAGGAAAAGGAGCAGGTAATACCTCCTCCTCACGAGCCCGGACTTCTCCCTAAATGGCTGGCAGAAAAAGGCGTAACAGACGTGCTAGCCGGGGGAATGGGAAATCGTGCCATTCAAATATTTAATCAAAATAACGTAAATGTTTTTGTAGGTGCACCAAAACTAAATGCAACAGAACTGGTGAATGGATTTCTAAATAATTCCATTGAATTTAATGCTAACCGGTGTGACCATTAAGTAAAAGAAAAACAACTGCGGCAATTATCAATTACTACTACCTAATAGAACAATTTATTTAATATTTTACAAAATGAAAATTGCAGTTGCCAGCGGAAAAGGCGGAACGGGAAAAACAACAGTTTCAGTTAATTTATATTATTTCATTCATAAATTTCTGAGTAAAAAAGTTCGGTTAATTGACTGTGATGTTGAAGAGCCAAATACTCTGTTATTTTTTCCTTCGTTAACGACAATTTGCCAACAAAACGTATTTCAGCAAATACCACAAATAGATACCTCTAAGTGTACTTTCTGCAGGAAATGTGATAACTGGTGCGAGTTTAATGCCATTATGATAGTCGATAGCCTGGGATTTGCCGAGATAAATTCAGATAACTGCCACTCTTGCGGCGCATGCTTAATTGCCTGTAATTTTAATGCAATATTGGAGCATCCTAAAAACATAGGAACAATATCGAACTTTGATGTAGGTTTTGGATTGGGAATAACGGAAGGTCGCCTGGCCATTGGCTCTTCCATGCAAACAGCTCTTATAAAAGAGGTAAAACGAGAAACGCTTAATTCAACAGATATTTGTATTTATGATGCTCCTCCAGGTACCAGTTGCCCCGTAGTGGAAACGGTTGCCGATGCCGATTTTGTTATAGTTGTTACAGAGCCTACTCCATTTGGACTACACGATATGAAAATAATGATTGAACTATTGCTGGATATGCAAAAACCTTTTGGTGTAATTATTAATAAAGCCGGACTTGGGTCTTCTAATGTATATCATTTTCTAACCGAAAACAACATTGACATTCTGGGGGAAATACCTTTCACAAAAAACTATGCGGAAAACTATGCATCGGGAAATATTCTGCAAAATATCCCCCCCGAAATAGAAAAAATGTACGGAGAAATAATTGAAAAACTAGAAATAAAAATGGCTGTATTATGAAAGAAATCACCATCTTAAGTGGCAAAGGCGGTGCAGGAAAAACAACGATCACAGCAGCGCTTGCATCTGTTGCCTCTAATAGTATATTTTGCGACAATGATGTAGATGCAGCTGATTTACATTTAATACTCAAGCCCCAAATAAAAGAACAATACACATTTAACAGTGGAAATATTGCCGTTATAAATCAACAAGCATGTACTCTTTGCGGGAAATGCCATGAATTATGCCGGTTTGATGCAATTCATTTCAATACTGGCGGGCAAATGGAAGTAAATCCATTTCAATGTGAAGGTTGCCGACTTTGCGAACGTATTTGTCCAGAGAAAGCCATTACTTCAGAAAATCAAATGAATAATTTCTGGTATGTTTCTAACACGCGATTTGGAACTTTGTTACATGCTAGAATGAGTCCCGGAGAAGAAAATTCTGGTAAATTGGTAACCAAAATACGAAAAAAAGCAGCAGAGCTGGCTCAGGAGATAAATGCCGACTTTATTATAAACGACGGTCCCCCGGGAATCGGATGTACTGCTATATCTGCGGTAACAGGCAGCGACATGGTAGTAGTCGTGCTAGAACCTACATTACCAGGGTTACACGATGCAAAACGGCTTATAGAACTTGTTCAATCGTTTAATATTCCACTGGCAGCAATAATTAATAAAGCTGACCTAAATCAAAAAATCACACAGGAAGTTGAAAATTTCCTGGATACTCTCCAAATTCCACTTATAGGTAAGCTTCCTTTTTCAATAGAAATTGTCGAATCTATTGTTTCTGAAAAAACTATTACAGAATATGCACCTGAAAGTACAATCAGCAAAGAGATTCACTACATTTGGAATGAAATTCAAGAATATGTAACCATATGAAGCATATAGTTTTTGCACTTGCACTTAGCAACGATAATATTTTCAAGAATAATTACTTTGGAGACGCAGATAAATTTGCCATATACGAACTTGTTGATGGAGCCTTAAAATTAACAGAAGAAGTCCCCAATGAATTAAAGGCAGACAAAGAAGGAAAGCTCATTGACATTAATGATAAACGAGAGAGACTCGTATCGCTTTTAAGATCGAAAAATGTTTCTGTTATGGTTTCGAAGCAATTCAGCAAACAATTGCGAAAAGTATCCGATGATTTTATTCCGATAATAATTGAAAAAGAAAGTCCCGAGCAAGTGGTTGAAATTTTAAACAAAAACATGAAATGGATAAAAGACGAATTAAAAAACAGAAAAGCCAATTTCATGCTTTTTAAAATGAATACCGGGATTTTAAAGCTGGGAATAAAATAACTCTACAGACAGTAAAAAATCGCGATAAAGATGAAAATCAGCATTCTCACAGAAAATGTGGCCGGAAAAGATTTTCTGGCAGAGCATGGTGTCTCCTATCTAATTGAAATAGAAGGTGAAAAAATTTTGTTTGACACCGGCCATTCAGATGTTTTCTTACGGAATGCAACAAAATTGGGGATAAACATTCAGGAGGAAGTTAAAACAGTGGTATTGAGCCACGGACATTGGGATCATGGAAATGGACTGGCTTTTCTAAATAAGAAAACACTGATAACTCATCCGGCATCTTTCACCTTGCGTTTTCGGCAAAAAAACTTGAGTCCGGTGGGGCTTGAACTTTCTAAACCTGAAATTCAGCAAAGATTTAATCTGGTAGAGAAATCGCTGCCTTTCAAAATTACAAAACACCTCTATTTTTTAGGTAAAATTCCACGTGAAAATAATTTTGAAGGACAAACAACTTCTTTTGTAGACGATTGCGGCAACCCGGATTTTGTGCCAGATGACTCAGCATTAGCCGCCATTATTAACAATGAACTGGTTATCATAACCGGATGCTCGCATGCAGGAATTTGCAACATTACTAAATATGCGCAAAAAATCACAGGCATATCAAAAATCAGGGCAATTATCGGAGGGTTTCATTTAAAAGAGCAAAACCAACAAACGTTGCAAACCATCGATTTTTTCAAGCAAGAAAAACCAACGATGCTCCTCCCCTCTCACTGTACAGAGTTACCTGCACTTGCATTGTTTTATCAGTCATTTCCTTTTCAACAACTAAAAACAGGAACCACGCTCCTTTTCAACTAGTCAAGGCTTATTGTTTTCCCAAAGTAAAGGCTATTTTAAGTTGATAATTCGTTCTATTTTGTTGTTATTCATTTTTCCCGAATAAACGAGTAATGAATATTTTAGCACTATTGGTTCAGTGATAGAAACAGCAACCGCCTGACGCCCCGGGTAAACAGGATTCTGCATGCTGTTTTTTTTTCGGAGAATCCATTGTTGCGGATAACCTGGATTCTGAGGATTATCAAGGATCACAACACCTCCACTATTTTCATTTTTCCCAAAAGTACCGGAAACGTTCACATAACCATTTGATTTAACAGCTGTATTTTCAGGAGTAACTTTCCCATCTGGACCATCAAATTCTACATCATCCGGTAGAATCATTCGTACGGAGAAGCCACTGTATCCTTTTACATCTTCTGACCCACCAATGGAAAGATCTTCTGTTAAGGCAAGCAATTTGATTTCAAAATCGATTTTACGATAATTTCCAACTTTGGAATGAATGGTAACCGTTGCATTCTCTTTCATATATGGAACTTTCTTTCCATCTTTCTTCCACAAATCCGATTCCCAATATACTTCTGTTTTTAATACTGCCGAATTATCTTGCCGGGCTACAAACTCAACTTCAGCAATGTTTTGCTCATAATCTTTAATTTCCCAACCATCACCAATTCGTTTATCGCCAATCCAAATCTGATGCCAGGCCCAATAAACACCTCGCTGATGTAAATGGTCTGCCGGAAAATCTTCTGTAAGTACATTACCATCTATTCCCCAAAGCGGATGAATATAATTACAACGTCTGTAAGTACCATTATGGCTTTTAGGGTCAACTTGATAAAAAAGCACATTCTCCCCATCTTCAGAAAAAAGCAAACCTCCGTCAGATTTTTGCATTTTCACTTGTGCCATCGAAGACAGAGAAAAAATGAAAAGTATTGAAATTCCAAAAATATTCTTCACGTGTTTAGATCTTTAGTTTATTGGTAAACATCTTATAATTAAACTCATACTTTACTTTCCGTATTCGAAAGTATTTTAAATTTAATTACATTATAAATAAAAAATAGCTTTAGTTCTAGTGCATTCCACGTTTTACACAATATCCTCAAAATTATGAAACGTAACAGGAATACCAAAGAATAAACAATAATTGCTATGAAAATAACAATGTGCAACAGATAAAAATGCTAGCACTTACCTTATTATCCTTAAAAAATAGATGCAATATAAAGTTTAGATACAGTAGAAAAATGCCCTACGCCATTCACTTAAAACTTACATTCAAAACAGAATTACATCCAACCTGTCATCCACCCACAATTCTATTTTTTCAACTTTTTATAAAGCCAATCATTCTTCAACTCTTGCTGTTCAGGGAATGTCCAATGCTGCGTTTCCTGAAAAATATGTAGTTCTTTTGGAGCGCTTATTACATTATAAGCTGAAAAAGTAGAAGTAGGCGGGCATACATTATCATTGTATCCCCAACTGTACCACCCGGGAATTTTCACAAAGCGGGCAAAGTTTACAACATCGTAATACTTTGATGTTTCTATCTTTTCAGGTTTGTTGGTAAAAGAATCGCGAAATAAGTGAGGCCATCCTCCAGCTCTTCCATGTAAATAGCCAGTTAAATCGCATAAAGCAGGATAAAAAGCGGCCAAATAATCAATCCGGTTATCCAAAGCAGCAGTAACAATAGAAAGTGCTCCTCCCTGACTTCCTCCGGTAACTCCAATATCTTTGCCATTAAAACATTCGAGCGTTTCAATAAAATCAACGGCACGCACACATCCTAAATAAACTCGTTTGTAATAATAATTATCTTTATCGTCCAGGTTAAATGCCTGATATCCATTTAATGCTCCGTACCGTAAATTATCGTATACTACCTGTTCCAGATTCACAGGAACTCCGTGTATGCCAATTTGAAAAGTAATAAAGCCATTTGCAGCTCCATCAACATCTCCATAATAAGGTCTTACCCCAGCCCCTGGCACATGCAAAATGGCCGGATATTTTCCCTCTTTTTTAGGTTTACACAAAATCCCGTAAATTTTCCCCTGGATATTATCAATGCAAACATGGTATACATCTACTTTATCTGTGGAACGCTCAGGTATTAAAGTCATAACCGGTTTTACCGGAACTTTTTCCAATTCCTTTTTTGCCTCCTCCCAAAATTTTTGAAAATCGTTGGGCAATGTAGTCGTAGGCTCAATTTTGTATGGTGAAAAACCAGCTGTGGCATAAGAGGTATATGTTTTTCCATCGACAGTAACTGTAGCGTGGCAACGTAAAAACCCCGGGTCTTTAAACTTTTTTGCTTTTATCGTAGCTTTCCCATCTTTTAGTTTGACAGTTCCTTCTTCCCAAACATCAACCTTTTCAGGCTGAATACGATATTTCACTTCAATATCTTCAAGCGGAACACTATTTTTTAATACCGAAACGGTAAATTCTGCCCGGTCTCCGGTTTCGTAAGTCCAGTCTGAATGGTTCGGAGAAACAAGTACTTGTACATATTCTTTTCTTGGCTGAGCATTTAGCACAGAGGCAAGAATGAGAAAAATAAGAAAAATAGATTTTTGTAAATAATTCATAGGTTTAATTTTTGATAGTCTCGTAAAAATAAGAAACTCCCTGAAAAAATTATCAGAGAGTTACCTAAAACAATAAAACAAGCTTATAATTTATAAAACTCCTCCCAACCTTTACGTGGCGGGGCTCCTTTTAAAAGCTCATTAGCAACTTTGTTATTCGTAATTTGTTTCTTTTTTCGGTCAAACTCAATTTTTGTATTCAGCCTTTGAGCAATGGTGCCAAGGCAGAAAACCTGACTTAGCGGACCAGATATTTCAAATGGTGAGTTTGTTTTTTCTATACCTAAAATTCCCCGTTGAAAATTTTCAAAATGATTTGAAAGACTCTTCGGAACCTCTGGCAACTTGGATTCCATATCTTTTGCAGCTTCAGGAGGAATAATGGAAAGCGTACTTCCATGAGAACCTCCTTTAAAAGTCAGGTCTTTCCCATAAATTTCTTTTCCAGCTCCTAGTTTAGCAGGTTGCATAACTCCGTTACTTGCTGGTGGAATATTTGGGTCTACTTCAATTTCGCCAAATCCTTCCGGCACCTGAGGAATATTATCCAAACCATCGTACCAGGTAATTGTACAGGCTGGCATGTGTTTTCTTTTCGGAAATTTAAATGCCAGAGTCGATTCCATTGGGAAGAATAGTTTATTGTGTCCCTTTATTTTTATCGGATCCACCTCGTATGGCAACCCTAAACTCAAAAACTGATGAGCAGTATCGATAATATGAGCGCCCCAGTCGCCTAATGCTCCCATCCCATGTTCATACCAGCAACGCCACTGCCCATTAACAAAATCTTCATGATAAGCATGCTCCTCGGCTGTCATCAACCATGTATCCCAATCCAATGTTTCGGGAATTACCGGATTAACCGGATATCCTTTCATATTCACATCCCAATCGTGCCAGCGTCGGCGGCCATTCATATGGGCTGTGATTTTTGTTACATCTTTTATAATGCCATGTTCAACCCAGGCTTTAAACTGATAGTAATTTGCTTCTGAGTGCCCCTGATTTCCCATTTGGGTAATAACCCCGTATTTTTTTGCAGCGTTAATAAGTAATTCCGACTCCTGGAAAGTACGCGTCAGGGGTTTTTCGACATAGACGTGTTTGCCTTGTGACATTGAGAGAATGGTAATAGGAAAATGCGAAAAATCAGGCGTTCCTACACAAACAGCATCAAACTCTTTGGCTGATTTGTCAAACATTTCTCTGAAATCCTGGTACCGTTTTGCATTTGGATGCGCTTTTATGTTTTTCATCGTATGTGGAGCTCCCATATCCACATCACACAAAACAGCTGTATTTATCATTCCTGTGTTATTGTGTTCCCGGAGAATCTGCCCTCCTCGGTTACCAATTCCACAAAACGCCATATTTATTTTGTCGCTGGGAGCAACTACTCTTGGCTTTAATAATTCGCCTGCTGCATTTCTTACCTCAGGCTTAGCAAACAATACATGACCAGGAACAATGGTTAATGCTCCTAAAGCTCCTGCCGATTTTTTAATAAACTTCCTTCTTGATGACATAGTTAAGTTTTAAATGTTGGTTTTGGTTCTTTTGCTTAGAAACAAAAAAGTTCAGGATTGAATGTAATCCTGAACTTTCTTTTATAATTACAATTTAGGTTCCCACCCGGGAGCATACTCACGCTTCCATAATTTCATGGCATCACGATCATACATTCGTCCCGATATATCATCTACATCAAATCCTTTTCCTATTCTGGAAGCAATGTTCGCATAATGAACCATTGCCTGGCTCGTTGCTCCCTGGTCTATAGGAGAATTCAACTTATCTTTTCCACGAATAGTATTAAAGAAATTTACTACGTGAGCGGTTGTCATACTTCCACCTCCGCCAAGAGCAGTACCTGCTTCCTTAGAAGAAGATTCGTTATCTTTTACTTTTTTACCATTACGGTCGTACAAAATATATTTTCCACGATCCACAAAGACAGCACCTTCACTACCATAAATAATGGTTCCACGGCCACCTCCATAAGTATCATAACCATCACGGCTTTTTCCATCCCACTTAATTATTTTATCGCCTACAAAACGGAAAGTTGCATCCATGGTATCGTACATTTCCCAGCCATCATCAAAGAAATGTCTTTTTCCGGCTTCCACATCCACACGTGTTGGATAATCTACTTGTAACGCCCAGCGAGCTACGTCAAGCTCATGGGTTCCGTTATTACCGGCCTCTGCTGTACCAAAATCCCAGCCATACCAATGCCAGTTGTAATCCCAGGACTCAGAAGTATACTCTCTGCGTGGAGCAGGTCCCTGGAAAAGATCCCAATCCAAACCTTGTCTTACCGGAGCTTTTTTCTGAACAGGAACGGGCCCTCTCTTATTGGTATAAAAAGCAACCGCTTTATAAGGCACACCAATTATTCCATTATGAATTTCATTTATAATCTCGATTGAATGTGCTGAAGAACGTTGCTGATTTCCCATTTGAACCACTTTGTTGTACTTTTTCATGGCTGCTACAACCATTTCATTTTCGAACAAATTATGGCTACATGGTTTTTCAACATAAACATGTTTTCCGCCCTGCATAGCCATAATAGCTCCCGGAGTATGCCAGTGGTCAGGAGTTGCATTAAAAATCACATCTACTTTTGAGTCGTCAATTACCTTGCGGATATCATTTTCCAGCTTTGGTTTATAATCAATAAATTTTGAAAATTTCTCCAACGCTCTTGTTCTTTGGCTTTCCATAACATCACATAAATAAAGTAATTCTACATTACTTGATTTTTGCGATACTGGTTCATAATACGCCCCCAGTCTACGTCCTAAACCAATAATTGCTACATTCAATCTTTCATTAGCTCCTATGATACGGCTATAACTTTTTGCCGACATTCCCATGGCTGTTCCACCTACAGCAACCCCCGCTGCTCCGGCAGTAACTTTTCTTAAAAAATCTCTTCTATTTGAACTCATTCTATTAATATTTTACATTGTTGCCAAAATTCCTTTAATATAACCAAATGATTCCATCATTCCCGGCAGAGGATCTTCTTTTTCTGCTTCGTATTCCAATGCGAGCGTCCCCTTGTACCCCAATTTTATAACGGCCTTTAAAAATGATGAGAAATCAATAACTCCCCGGCCAATAATACATGTTTGTCCATCGCTGTCAGCCTTGGTAACATCTTTAATGTGCATGTCAAATACACGATCAAAGAAATCTGTTAAATCCTGCTCCGGATCGCGATGAATCCTTTTTGTATGGCCAATATCAATACAAAGTCCCATTCTTTTATCGCGATTTTTTAACCGCTCATATACACTTTCAGCACTTGGATACAATTTATCACCCGGGCCATGGTTATGAATAGCAAGTTTTATATCATATTCCTTAACTTTCCCTTCCACATAATCCAGAAGATCATGGTTGGGTACGCCAATAATTACCTTCACTCCTGCTGTTCTGGCATATTCAAATCCCTGGTCAACATCAGCCTTTGAACGCATATAGATAACACCAGCACCATAAGGATTTATTCCTTTTTCGTGACACAAAGCAATATCTTTTTTTATGGTTGTTTTGTCTGCATCTAACGGCAAGTGCATGCTTTTTAACGAGATTTGATCAATCCCGCAACGTTTGGTCATATCCAGCGCCTGTTCTAAAGAGAAGTTACGTAATGAATATGAAGCAACGCCCAGCCGAAATTGGAAGTCAGCAGCTTTCTTTTGCGCTTGTATACCTGCGGCAGAAGTTATCCCCGGAAGGGCTGCAGCGGCCAATCCAAGCCCGGTGGCTTTTATAAAGTTTCTTCTGTTTGACATGTGCTTAAAGTTCCCTGATTTTTATACTTCGAAAATGTACAGTATTCTGATGATCCTGAAATAAAATCGGGCCAATGGGAGCCATGCCAAATCCCTCATGTTCTGCATATTTACTACGTGCTACCAATGCCCTGTAAATATTATTTCCACGTGTATATTCTACCACTTTTCGACCATTTAACCAATGTTGAACCAAACCGTTGGGAAATACTACTATGCGTCCGCGATTCCATTCCCCCGGACCTTTTACATATCGTTTGTTTTTTTCTGCCGGAATTAAATCATAGAGTGAAGCTACAGTTCTGTTTCCAACAACTCCTTTTTTTGCATCAGGGTGGCGTTCATCATCAAGAATTTGGTACTCCAATCCGAGCCCGGGACCATTATTTCCAATTCCATATTTCACTCCGCTGTTAGCTCCTTCTTCATAATTAAAATCAAATTTTAATTCAAAAGCACCATATTTTTTTCTTGTAACAATACTTCCGCCCCTTTCAGGAGATATTGTTTTATCCAGAACACTTAAAACACCATCTTTTACTTCCCATCCTTGTGAAGGAAAATCATCACCATCATAACTTTTAAAATTGGCCACTGATTTTCCATCAAAAAGCAAAGAGTATCCCTGTTCTTTTTCTGATGAACACAAATCATTAGGAATTAAATTAACTACATAAATCTCCTCATCAGGAGAAGGTTTTAGGTTGGTTGTTTTAATACGGACATTTTTCCATTTAATCTGGTGACCTTCTCTGTCTTTATTGTTTCCTATTCCGTGAACCTGCAAAGCAATAAAACCTTTGGCTGTCATATTATCAACCACATGCGCACATTCCTCTCCGTTTAACCAGGTTCTCAAATCGTTCCCAATACATTCAATGCGATAATGGTTCCATTCACCTATCTTTAATGCCCCTTTCGCATTTGGATTCAAATCCAGTGGATACAACCATCCGCGGCGAGCCTCGTCGTAAATACCTGCACTCCATGCTCTTGATGAAGGATCAACTTCACACTGATAACCATGTACTCTACCATTATTATATTCCGGAGTACTTAAGCTCCTAAACTGAATTCCTGAATTCATATTCTCTTCTACCAGTAAATCTACTTCGAATATAAAATCTGAATAATCTTTTTCGGTACATAAAAATGAATTCGGTGTGTTTAAAACTGTAGTTCCAACAATCACACCGTCAACAACTTCATATTTTGCTTTACCATTTAGTTGCTTCCACCCCGAAAGATCTTTCCCGTTAAACAGGTTAACCCAACCGTTGTTTTGAGCAAATATTGTTCCTGAAAACAAGAAGGAGAACAATAATAAAAAAGAAAGATTTTTTTTCATTTTCTATGAATTAAAATTAAATATTTAATTGGTCTAAATCTATTCCGTGTACGAACACGACAGCAAATTTAATTATTTTTTACGTCGGTTGGTAATGTTGCATAACACAAACCCTTTTACTGGCTTTTTAACAGGAGAGCTAATTTCTCTTTGAATGAAACGTTTATAACCTTAAACAATATTGCAAAGTTTTTTCATATCCGGCAAGTTTATTGGGGAAAAAGTAAAACAACAAAGCATTCCGAGTTCCTAAAAGTTTATAAAAACATTTCTTGCGAACGCAAAAAATCCTGTTATGAACTTCCGAAGAAACGGATAACCATAACAGGATTTACAGACTATCTTTTATATATTCTTTTTTACTTATTCATAGCCTGGAGTTTGCATTTCATCTGTCCAGTTGGTCATTAAATTTGTTTCGCTTAACGGAACTGGTCTCACATAACAGAACTCATCAATATAGTCTTTAATTCCCATAAAGCCCTCTGCCGCTTCGTCCTTGGCAACGGGTACCCACTCCTTTATTCTTTCAACCAATGTCCATGTTCTTTTTAATTCTGACTAACATTAAAAATTACAGTTGGGAATCAGTGAGTTACCAAGTCCAAATTCATCGGGTTTTATGTCAAATTTAGCGATTTGTTTTTTATTCTTTTGGCTATTCCCATCTTTCTTTTTTGGTCTAGGAACAGGTATTGAGAGGGAGGATTGTATGAAATATTTCTTACTGCCTGCAACAACACTCAAAAATCGATACTGAATTGAAACCGACATGAAAAACAGGCAAAATGAAACAGTTCTTTTTTTAGATATCACAAAAAACAATCGGAAAATCAAACAATGCCCGAAAACAAAATAATTGAAACTACACAGCTCTGCCCCCCTTTAGGTTGGCTGCAACACTGGGACAATTACAGTAGAGTCCCCTGGATCATACATGTAATTGAGCCCTTATTATTAGGCACTGGGTTTTATTTTAAATTTCCTTTTTTTTCTATTAATGTATTATCCACAAATATCGTGTCATTGCCAATAATTATTGTTTCACAATTATTTTTTATGTCCTGTTGTAATGAATATTCATTTGAAGATAACTCGTGACGCTTAACAATTCCAAAAATATATTTAGTGTCAACAGTATATGTTCTGTAATCACCTCCCAATGCACCTTCGTCAGGACTTCTATATATTGAAAAGAATTTATTTCCAGATATTTTTTTCTCAAATATCTGTCTGTAACCATTTCCTATAAACAAGTCATTTATAAAAAACATACCAAGGAACAATATAAAGTAGCTGTTTATTAAAATGACGATTGCACTAATAGAGAGTAAAATGTACTTAACAATCTTCTTTTTAATTAAAAATATCAATAGAATAGGCACTATCCAAACAAAAAACGTCAATAGCTTCATTACATTTTCTATGAATAAAAATCTTGAATGAATCTCATTATGTTCAAGTAGAATGTCAACCGATATTAGTATTATCCAAATAATCGAAATGTATATAATTAACTTTCTCATTCCTGCAAATATTTTTCTTTAACCTTCTGACTAACGTTAAAAATTGTAGTTGGGGCTCGGTGAGTTACCAAGTCCAATTTCATTGGGTTTTATGTCAAATTTAGCGATTTGTTTTTTTAATTCTTTTTGCTATTCCCATCTTTCTTTTTTTGGTCTAGGAACAGGTATTGGGAGGGACGGGTGTATGAAACATTTTGCCGCGTGGTTTTACCCGCATCCGGCATTACGGGATACTAAGCAGTACGCTTAAAAAAGTGAGTGAGGAACTGCTGCAACAGGAACTGGGCAAACCCGACCTGCCCGAACACACTAACCTGCATTTGCTTTGCCCGGTATGCCGCAAAGAAAAGCTGGTGACCATCTGGCGCTTTCATCAGCGCGGACCACCACCGATGAATGCTTCTTTCTTAAACCTGCTGATTAACCTTGTAAAAAAGTCCTGACACAGGGACCGGGCGGAGCTTTGCCCAATTGTGAGAAGTCAGTAGATACATTGGGAATCTGACTGGAAAAAGAAGGCTGGAAATAACACTTAAGAATGAAAAACAGGCTCCGACCAACCCTGAAAGCAAAAGCAGGTAAACAACCATCCCCCTGAAAACAACCATCCCGGATATCGAAAAACCCATAGTATACGTCCCCGTTTCAAACCCGGGGCCGTCAACACCCGGTTCTGACTGGGCATTGCATGCCATCAGAACGCTTAATTAGCGTTTCGTGTTTTTATTTTTATTGTCAAGTTAGTTAATTCTCTTAGGACAATATCTTTACATTAGAGAATTTCCTTTTTGAATTGTAATAAATCTGTTCCATTTTATTACCAAATCTATCTTCAAAAACAAAGGAAAATTCTTTGTCTTTATGTACCTCATAGCCAAATGACCTTTCAGAAGAAGAAGAAAAGAAATCATCCCATTTTTCAAATGGATTATCTGGTTTTACTGATTCTTCACTAATAACTGACACTTTTAATTTAAAACAATCTCCGCCAACATTGACAATTTTAATATAACCAGATGAACTACCTCTGGTTGCAAATCGAGGTTGAATTTGATATAAATATAAATCTTTCAATTGCTTAGTCTGAGCTTGCAGTTCATTAATCGCAATTGTATTCTGTTTGTCTTTTATAGTTAATCGATGAGTTTTCCATGCAAGCCAAGTTGCAATAAAAGTCAATATAACAGTAAAACATCCAGAAATAATAGTAACCCAATGATCTGTAATCTGTAAACAATTTTCCATTTTAATTCCCCTTAGTAATTATCTTAACTTTCATGGCGTTAGTTACTGTATTTTAACATGAACACAACTTTTGGGTTATAGTAATTTATAGGAAGATAACAATACTTCTGCATTGTTGTTGCTGTTTTTGCAAAGGGGAACTGAAATACGATGTTTGGTCGTTTCATAACAATACTTTCGTTTTTATCTCTTAAAAGGAAACATAAATAAAAAAAGAAAAGAGGTTTTTATTTTCAGTTTATACCATCTGGAAAATATTGGGCAATGTATCCGGCACGTTTTGTCATCTGAATCTAAGTGTCCCTTTAAACATTTTTAAGGCCTAATGTAAACACCAGTTTCTGTAGTTATTCGAGTTCTTTAAAGGTCTTTTTTATAATTCCTATGGCTTCCTTTAATTCTTCTTCGGTGATAACCAGTGGGGGAGTAAATCGAATAATATGCTCGTGTGTTGGTTTGGCCAGCAGTCCATTTTCTTTCAGAGCCAAACATACATCCCAGGCGCTTTTGCCATTGGTTGGTTTTATGGCAACTGCATTTAGTAATCCCTTTCCGCGCACCATTTCAATCATGGACGATTGTATGGCTTTCATTTCTGTTCTGAAAATTTCCCCCAGGCGTTCGGCATTCTCCGCCAGCTTTTCTTTTTGGAGCACATTGAGCGCAGCCATAGCCACTTTTGCTGCCAGAGGATTTCCACCATAAGTACTTCCGTGTTCTCCGGGTTTTATGGTAAGCATAATTTCGTCATTGGCCAGCACACACGAAACCGGGTACATACCTCCGGAGATAGCTTTTCCAAGTACTAAAATATCGGGGCGCACACCTTCATGGTCGCAGGCCAGCATTTTACCTGTACGCGCCAGTCCGGTTTGTACTTCGTCGGCAACAAACAAAACATGGTGTTTTTTACACAGTGCTGCGGCCTTCTTCAGATAACCATCTTCCGGCACATAAACACCTGCCTCGGCCTGAATGGGCTCTACTAAAAATCCGGCTACGTTCGGATCCTGCAGTTCCTGCTCTAACCTTTCCAAATCGTTGTACGGAATATTTACAAAACCTGGAGTATAGGGCCCGTAATCGTTGTAAGCATCCGGATCTGACGACATGGAAATAATGGTAATGGTACGCCCGTGGAAGTTCCCGTCGCAAACAACAATTTTGGCTTCATTCACAGGAATCCCTTTTACCTTGTAAGCCCATTTCCTCATCAGTTTTAATGCCGTTTCATCAGCTTCTGCACCTGAATTCATGGGAAGCATCTTGTCATATCCAAACAATTGGCTCATATACTCTTCCCATTCACCCAAAACGTTATTGTAGTAAGCCCGCGAAGTAAGCGCCAGCACACTTGCCTGGCCGGTTAACGCTTCTACAATTTCAGGATGACAATGTCCCTGGTTTACGGCTGAATAGGCAGCAAGAAAATCGAAGTATTTCTTTCCTTCTACATCCCAAACATAAACACCTTTGCCTTTTGCCAAAACAACAGGTAGTGGATGATAATTATGTGCGCCAAACTGTTCTTCTTTGGCCATAAAATCTTTACTGGTAAATTGTGCCATAGTTATGTATATTTATTATCTAATTGATGGTTCATTTTTATAAGACAGCCACGGAAACTTGTTGCCTAAACCTTCTTAATATTTCTGTCTTTTGGGTTCTCATTATTCTATACTTTTTTCACCGATCTATCTACTCTGCAAATTTCCCGATACATCACAATTCAATTTTATGAATTGCAATACTGGTTGAATTTCCTAATAATTTTCCAGGGAAAAAAGAACAGAAGTCAATCTTTTACGAAAATCGGGTTAACTGATAAAAGATTAAAATGCTATGATTTGCGTAGATAGAATCGGGAGCAAAGAATCAGCCCCAGGACAAGAGAAATCACATCCTGCTCAAAGACACAGCCCACTTCCCCGTAAACTATTTCATAAAACGCGAGATTACTACTTCTGCAAGGATAAAAAATAAGGCGAGCAGAATACACCATTTCCATAACTGACGGCCATTTTGTATTTCTTTAAACACTTCTGAAAAGTTACTTCCGCTATGCTCAACTACCATGTTGTTCTGGAGTTGTGCCCGTTCGACATTATCTTTTAACTCAGCAGCTGAAAAATACCTTAAATCCGACTCTATGCGGTTGTAGTTAAAGGCGAGCGCAGCAACTTGATTTCCTCCGTTTTGCACCCAATAATGGCCTGCTTTGTATATTTGGTCTCCAAATTCAATGCGGGTTCCCTGTTCAGTAATTTTTTCTTCCGGAATAAATTTATCTCCATTCACTGCTGTCACTTCAATGGGGGAATTTATATCCACATTCTTATTTCTAGGAATATTAAAAAAAGTATTTTCTCCAATCGTATACGAAATTTGCTGGCTGGCTAAACTGTTTAAAACAATATTATACAATGTGGGGACAAATAAAACATCGCGCGCAAAAGCCTCATTTTTGTTGTTTAGAGGAAAGGCAAAAGTCCACACTCTTCCGTTTTTGTATGGTAGCCACGAAAAAGCTTTGTCTCCATTTTGAAACCACAGTAAACGTGTTTCAGCTGTTCGCATATTCTCTGTAAATTTCAAATGTCCTTTTATTTTTGGGAAGGTGGCATTTTTCTCCCTCTTTTTGAACACATTCTGGTAAAACCGGTTATCCAGTTCTATGCCCGATATTTCCTGTTGCGTAGTGTCGGTACCCGTAATCTGATTGCCCCTGAATTTTGAAAGAAAGGTATTGTTTGTTAGCGGATTATTTAATAAGCCGGGAAATAAAACAACAGAAACTCCATTTGAAACTGTTTTTTCCAATTCATTTAGAAAACCACTGGAGAAATTTTCAAGATTAAGTAGAAAAATCGTATTGTACTCGGGGAGTTTACTAATTTGCAGACTGTTTATATCCATCTTGTCCATCTGAATATAATCATCGTTTTCAAAAAGAGCCGAGATATAATTCAATCCTTCCCTAGAATTCGGACTATTATCATAAATAGCCAATGCCTTTAATTTGGGCGCTACAAAATAACTGATGTACCAGTTATTGTCGTGCGTAAAAGGGTAATCTGTTATTTCCAGTTTCCCCAGCTGATAACCACTGGTGTTGTTATTATATTTCAGATTGGCTGTAATTTCGTTACTGGCTTCTACCGAAAAATTAGTAATGGATTTTACCGAGTCGTTTATATATAAAGTTAGCGGCAGGTTTTGATATGCCTGATCTGAACTGTTTTTTATCCTTACAAAAATACTTTCCTCCTGGTTCAGAGAGTGTGCCGGAACTTCAACCCAGCAAGAATCTATGTACAGATTGGCTACCTGGTTAGGAACCAGTGGCAGGAAGTAACTAAAAACCGATTCATCTTTAAAATTATCCATATCCGTAATGCCTCGCTGAAAATCTGAAATCAAATAGAGGATTCGGTCGGTGTTATTTTCCTTATCGGTATTAAGCGATGCAAATCGGTTGTATACCAACGACAAAGGCACAACTTTGGGAGATGGCTCTATTTCAGAAATTTGCTGAATAATTTGTTCCTGGTTAAATAAATGCTGATGCCTGGGGGAAAGTTCGTTAGTAAGAAGCATAAATTTTGTGCCGGCAGGGTAAGCAAGACTAATTTCTGCTGCTTTGTTTCGCGCTACTTCCAGGAGCTGTCCTTGCTCCGAAAGCGCATTCATGCTAAACGAGTTATCGATATAAATTCCTACCACCTGTTTTGGCTGTTTCTGAATTTCTTTATTCAACGGAATATAAGGTTGCGAAAAAGCAAAAACCAAAAAAATGATGGTAAGAATTCTGGACAGAAGAATGAGAAGCTGTTTTAACCTCGATTTCTTTTTCGATTCTTTTTTGATGTTCTGTAAAAAACTAACATCGCTAAAATAGACTGTTTTATACCGCTTAAAACTAAACAGGTGGATAATAATGGGAATCGCAATGGAAAATAATGCAAATAAGAATGTTGGAAAAAGAAATTTCATATTTTGAGGCTATTCGTTTTTAAAAATGGCAACTCCTTTCTCACCGGTTGACTTGGCAAAAGCACGGAACATTCCACTGGTATTAAATTCCATAGCAATATTTCCTTGATTATCTACAGCTATAACGCCGCCATCACCATGAAGTTCAGTAAGCTTTCCAATTTCCTCAGAGCAGGCAGCTTTAACAGGCAAGCTTTTATATTCCATTAGTGCTGAAATATCGCGGGCAAATCCCAGCCGGATATAATATTCGCCATGCCCGGTACAGGAAACAGCGCAGGTTTTGTTGTTGGCATAAGTTCCGGCTCCAATAATAGGAGAGTCGCCAATACGGCCAAACTTTTTATTGGTCATTCCTCCGGTGGAAGTTCCGGCACACAGGTTTCCATGTATATCCAGCACAACACAGCCAACGGTTCCGATGTTATCCTTTTTGACTCGTTCCCGCTCCTTTTTTTGCAACTTCTTTAATGACTCGTAACGCGCTTTGGTAAAGAAATATTTATTGTTAACCATTTCCAAACCTTGCTGCCTTGCAAAATCATCAGCTCCTATCCCACTTAACATTACATGTGGCGATTGTTCCATTACTTCCCTTGCTGCTTTTATCGGATTTTTTATAGTATATACACCTGCAACTGCACCTGCGTTTAATGTGCTCCCATCCATAATAGAGGCATCTAATTCATTTTTCCCGTCAGCTGTAAAAACAGCTCCTTTTCCTGCATTAAACAAAGGTGAATTTTCCAGAATTTCAATTACGCTCACTACTACGTCAGTACCATTAGCTCCGTCTTTTAGCATTCGTTCCCCCAGAACCAATGCTTCCCGTAATTTGTTTTTGTATTCAACCTGACGCTCAGGTAGCATTTTGTCCTTTGACATTACCCCGGCACCGCCATGAATTACAATACTATATTTCGCCTGGCCAAAGACATGAACTTGTGTAATAATTATAATGAATAGTAAAAGCTTCTTCTTAAAATCCATCTTGAATTGTTTTCTAAATACAAAAATGACATAATAATATGAATTGAAGATATAATAATTGAAGAACTTTTAAACGCGACATTAAACTATTTCAGCCGATACTTTCTGGAATTTTGAAAATAGCAGGTTGATACCTGGGAATTGCATGATTTCAAAAAACAAGAAATACACAAATAAACAGATGTTGCTATTACAAAAAGTATTTAACCTTCATCTTCCTGATTTCATTATTTGCAAGCGGTCAAGATTAGGCTCCCATATTTAAGAATTATAGAATCGATTAAAAAACCGTAGTTTTGGACAAGTCATGCATCAAGCAAGAAACTTACCACCGAGATTAACGAAGTAATGTAATAAGATACAACTACCTTAAATATTGAACTCAGTTTCACTTTTCTCCTAAAAAAGGAACTACATCCTGGAAAGAGATTCCATTTCGTATAAAAACGGTTTCTACACCCTGCGAACGCACATCTTCAATATTTCTATACTCATCATCAAAAAATACCATTTTATGATATGGCAGTTGAAAATGCTGCCTGATTTTCTTAAAATGAGAAATCTTACTTCCCGGATAAATCTCTTTCCAATCAAAGTATTTATCTATGTCAAACAAGTTTAATAACTCTTGTGCCCACTCAGGTTCAAATGTTCTGGAGGCCGCCACTATATATTTACTGTCCCTCTTTAATTTCTCTAATATTGGTATAACATCGTTGTACAGGCGAATCCACCGAAAATCCTGATCCAGCAGTTTTCCACCTTCCCAAAAATATGGAGGATGGGTTGCATCACACCAGGTTCCCCCGGCATCCCAAATGGTAAAATCCAAATCAAAAACAAATATTTCTATACTCATCCTATTAAAAAAATAAGGGAGTAAAATCCCCCCTTACAATCATATATTTTTAATTCCTTTTTCAGAAGCCAAGGCTTTTTGGCAACCATAGCGAAATTTCGGGAATATAAGTTACCAATAGTAAAACTACCACCATAGCAATAAACATGGGTAGAAGTGGTTTTATAACCTTATCAATACTTAATCCGGCTACACTACAGCCAATAAATAATACCGAACCAACCGGTGGTGTACAAAGTCCAACGCTTAAGTTCAGTACCATTATAATACCAAACTGAATCGGGTCTACCCCTAAAGCCGATACAATAGGAAGAAAAATTGGCGTAAAAATTAAAACTGCCGGAGTCATATCCATAAACACACCAACAAAAAGAAGAATCATATTTATGATAAGCAAAATCATAAACGGATTATTTGTAACAGAAAGCAATCCTTCACTTACATTTTGTGGTATATTTTCGTAGGCCATAATCCACGATAACCCCAAACAAGTGGCTACCAACAGCATAACAACACCAGTGGTTTTTACCGAACGAAGGAAAATATCTGGTAAATCCTTTATTTTAATTTGCCGATAAATAAACGACAATATTAAGGCATATAAAACAGCAATAGCCGATGCTTCTGTTGCCGTAAAAAATCCGGCAACAATTCCGCCAATAACAATAACCAGCATAAGCAAACTGGGAATTGCATCTAAAAATTTGCGAGTACCTTCCATTGCCTTTTCCTTGTTTCGAACCGTTTTAATGGTTGCCCAAACAAGAAATGCAGCAATAACCACATAAAGTAGAATATGATTTACACCAGCAGAAAAATTCGCTTTTGAAAAAGTGATGCCCTTATAAATAATCAAAATGCCAATGACAATTAAGGATACAATACCCAAAGCTTTCATCGCTGCTTTTGTTCCTTTTTGCTTATAAATAAGCATTGTAATTGCTGTTATAATAATTCCCAGTCCTGTTAAAATTCCTGGCAGATATCCGGCAAGGAAAAGTGCCGTAATTGAGACACCACCACTGGCTAAAGAATATACAATAAGAACATTACTTGGAGGAATCGATAAGCCCGTTGTGGCAGATGTAATATTAACTGCTGCACTAAAATTATCTGGGTAACCTTCCTTTTTCATTTCCGGCTGCATAATACTACCAATAGCAGAAGCAGAAGCCGCAGCCGAACCTGAAATTGCACCAAATAACATATTTGCCAAAACATTCACCATAGCAACACCTCCGGGTATTCCGCCAACGAGAACGCGGGCAAAATCAATTAACCGAATCGCAATCCCCCCACTATTCATTATGTTCCCAGCCAGTATAAAAAACGGGATGGCCAGCAATGCAAAACTATCCAGCCCGGTGGCCATTCGTTGGGAGAATGTAGTAAGAGCAGGAATCATATCAATACTTACCAACATTGTTAAAATACCGGAAATACCAATACTAAATGCAATGGGTACACCAATTACAAGAAGAATTATAAAGCTGAAAATGAGTACAAATATTTCAAAAAATTCCATAGTATTTAGTTTTTCCTTTGGTCTTTAACCATGTTATACAAATTATCAATATCAAAATAGGCAATTAAAATACCACTAATGGGAAGCACTAAATAAACAAACCCCAGCGGCATTCCCAGGGCTGCCGACTTCACAGAAAGATAAAACCGGGTATAAACCAGCCAGCTACCACCAATTATCATTACAGTTATTGCAAACAGAATAACAACTATATCAATAATTATTTCCAGTTTAAACCTGCGGTTTTCTGAACTACGTTGCAAGAGGAGGTCGATGGCAAGATGTTCTTTTTTTCCTGCTACGTAAGCAGCACCTAAAAGACCAACCCAAATAAGAAGATATCCGGCCAACTCATCTGTATAGCTACTGGGTGAATTCAAAACATACCGACTGGCTACCTGCCAGAGGACATCTAAAACAAGGACACTCAGCAAGAAAACAAGTACCCATTCCAACCCTTTATCAATGTTTTTTCGTATACTCATAGTTTTTGGTTTTATTTTACGGCCTGTATTCGTTTTATGTAGGAATAGATTTCTTCATTGTCTTTATAACTTTCAAGAAGGGGCTGTACTTTTTCGATAAATGGTTCTTTATTCGGGTAATTAATTTTTACTCCTGCTTTTTGTACTTCTTCCAACGATTCTTTTTCAGATTCGGCCCAAAGCTTACGTTCCAGTTGAGCCGATTCATCAGCTGCCTGCTGTAGCCATTTCTTTTCCTGGTCGCTTAATTTATCCCAAATAATTTTACTAACCACGAGTACATCAGGAATGGTAGTGTGTTCATCCAGTGAATAATATTTACATACCTCATAGTGTCTAGAGGTATATAAACTTGGAGGATTGTTTTCTGCTCCGTCCACAACCCCACTCTGCAAAGCGGTATACAACTCTCCCCAGGAAATAGGCGTTGCCGAACCTCCCAGTGCACGAATCATTTCCACTGCTGTAATACTGCGCATAACCCTGATTTTTAACCCAGCCAAATCATCGGGTGTGTTAATCGGTTTATCGATAGTATAGAAACTACGCGACCCCGCATCATAATAAGTAAGCCCTCGAATCCATTTGTTTTCAGTACTCAGGAGTAATTCTTTACCTATCTCACCATCCATTACTTTAAATGAATGCTCTTTAGATCTGAAAATATATGGTAAGCCAAATACTTTATAAGCATCAGCAAAACTCTCCATTACAGCTGCTGAAACTTTGGTAATTGCCAAGCTACCAATTTGAACCAGCTCAACACATTGCTGTTCAGAACCTAGCTGCTCTGCCGGATAAACCTCAATTGTTAATTTCCCGCCAGAGAGCTCTTCGCAGCGCTGAGCCATAAACATCATTGCTTTATGAACCGGGTGATCCGTTGGCAAACCATGTGCCAGCTTCAGCTCCGTTTTATCCGACACACCGCTACAGGAGGTCATTATCAGGAATATAATTCCCCCCAAAAAAAACGCTATTTTCTTATAATTCATTCGCCTGTTATTGATTAGTTTTTAGATCATTAATTATTTGTAGTGATTCTTTGCATTTTTCAGTAATGTACTCATAATTTCCATTGGACAGAACATCTTTAGGAAACAATTGGGAGCCCATTCCCACACAAGTAGCACCGGCTTCAAACCAGGCAGTAAGGTTCTCTTTTGTTGGAGATACTCCTCCAGTTGGCATAATACTCGTCCAGGGCATAGGGCCTTTTACAGCTTTTACGAAAGCTGGTCCTCCAACCTGCGACCCGGGGAAAATTTTTACGACTTCAGCTCCCAGTTCATGTGCTTTACCAATTTCAGTAACAGAACCACAGCCTGGGCTCCAGGCTATTTTTCTTTTATTACATACTCTTGCAGTAGCTTCATCAATTAGCGGAGCCACAATAAAATTAGTCCCCATCGCAATGTACATAGCAGCAGTTGCTTCGTCTACAACAGAGCCTACTCCCATTATCATTTCCGGACAGTTTTCAATTGTCCATTTATTTAATTCAGCAAAAACATGCGTGGCAAAATCTCCACGGTTGGTAAATTCAAAAACGCGTACTCCGCCTTCGTAACATGCCTTTACCACATTTTTGCAAACTTCCAAGTCTTTATTAAAGAATACCGGAATCATTCCGGTTTCCTGCATTTTTAACGCAACTTCTATTCTTGTAAATCGAGCCATCTTGATTTAAAGTTTAATTTTTGGTTTAAAGTCTCTTATCTCGCCACTCTTCCGGAAGCATCTCCTCCCATCAGTTTCTCCACCTCATCAACAGTAACCTGGTTAAAATCTCCGTAAATTGTATGTTTCAAACAGGATGCAGCTACTGCAAAATTCAAAGCTTTCTGATCGTCTCCTTTGTAAGTGAGTAACCCACAAATTAATCCGCCCATAAATGAATCGCCCCCACCTACGCGGTCAACAATATGTGTTATTTGGTAGGTTGGCGCCTGAAACAATGTACTTCCATCCCAAAGCACTCCAGACCAGCTGTTATGATTTGCATTCACTGAACCTCTCAGTGTTGTGATTACTTTTTTACAACGAGGAAAACGCTGCATAATCTGTTTTGAAACCGATTCATAAGCAGCACCGTCTACGTGTCCTCCGGTAACATCAACTCCCTCAGGTTTGATCCCAAGTACTTTCTCTGCATCTTCCTCATTGCCTAAAACAACATCTGTTCCTGCTACTAAATCAGGCATTATTTCTGCGGCTGTTTTTCCGTATTTCCAAAGATTTTTGCGGTAATTCAAATCACATGAAACCGTTACACCCATCTCATTTGCTTTTTGAATAGCTTCCAGGCAAACATCGGCAGCACTCTGAGAAATAGCCGGAGTAATTCCTGTCCAATGAAACCAGGTGGCTCCCTCAAATACTTTTTCCCAATCAATTGTTCCGGGCTCAATTTCGGAAACAGCAGAATGTGCACGGTCGTAAACAACTTTACTGCCCCTGCTAACGGCACCGGTTTCCAGGAAATAGATTCCCAAACGTTCGCCTCCCCAAACAATATTATTCGTTCCCACACCGTATTTTCTTAAATCCATCATGCAGGCACGTCCAATATCATTTTGAGGTAAACGGGTAACAAAATCAACAGGAATACCATAATTGGCCAGAGAGACAGCCACGTTAGCTTCCCCCCCGCCAAAAGTAGCAGTAAGCTGGTTTGCCTGGGAGAAACGAAGATAATCAGGTGTTGCCAGGCGCAACATTATTTCACCAAATGTAATTACTTTATTTTTCATAATTTGATTTTTTTGAATACTCATGCAATCGATTGCAAAGATATATTTCTCTTCCAGAAAATACCTATTTTGGAAAAGAAAAGAACGGAACAATTATTCAAAATTAAAGTATTCTTTTGCATTGTTAAAACAAATGTTTTCAACCATAGTGCCTAATAACTTCATATCATTTGGAATTTCGCCATTTTCAACATCATTTCCCAATAAATTGCAAAGCGTACGGCGGAAATATTCATGACGTGTGTATGAAAGGAAACTACGTGAATCTGTTAGCATCCCAACAAACCGGCTCAGCAAACCAAGATTCGAAAGTGCATTCATCTGTTTCTCCATCCCGTCTTTTTGATCTAAAAACCACCACCCAGAACCAAATTGTATTTTTCCGGGAACAGAACCATCCTGAAAATTCCCGATCATGGTTCCAATAAGCTCATTATCTCTCGGATTTAAATTGTATAGAATGGTTTTGGGAAGTTGGTTGTTTGTATCCAGCATATCAAGAAATTTAGAAAGCGGACGGGCTACCTCAAAATCGCCTATGGAATCGAAACCTGTATCTGGCCCCAATTTTCTAAATAAGCGCGTATTATTATTCCGCAATGCACCTATATGAAACTGCTGTGTCCACCCCCGCGAATGATCCATAATTCCAAACTCATACAACATGCACGATTTGAACTTTAATATTTCTCCTGAAGTAAGAGCAGATCCACTTCTTATTTTTCCAAAAATGTGATTTATTTCACTATCAGTATAATCTTCGGCAATTATTGTTTCCAGACCATGATCTGACAAACGGCACCCATTATTATGAAAAAATTGATGGCGATTATCAAGTGCTTTTATGAGCTCACTGAACGTATTGATTTCAATTCCGGCAACAGCAGCCAGCTTATCTAAATATTCGTTATACAAAGCTGCATTCTCAACAGCCATTGCTTTATCGGGTCTCCATGCTGGTAATACATGTACTTCAAAACCATCTTCTTTTATTTGCCGATGATATTCAAGGGAATCAATGGGATCGTCGGTAGTACAAATGGTGTGAACATTTGCTTTCCGAATAATTCCCCGAACTGAATATTCAGGGGTCTGTAATTTAGCATTGCACTCATCCCAAATTTCCTTTGCAGTAGCCGGACTCAATACTTTATCTATCCCAAAAAACTTTTTTAATTCCAGGTGAGTCCAGTGAAATAACGGATTCCGCAATGTATAAGGCACTGTTTCTGCCCATTTTTCAAATTTTTCCCAGTCTGATGCATCTCCGGTACAATACTGTTCATCTACACCATTTGTACGCATCCCACGCCATTTATAGTGGTCTCCGTAAAGCCAGATTTGTGTAATATTTTCAAACTGTTTGTCTTCTGCTATTTCTTTGGGGTTGATGTGGCAGTGGTAATCAAAAATCGGCATTTTTGCCGCATGATTATGATATAAATCCTGTGCAGTTTTTGTCTGCAACAGGAAATTTTCATCCATAAATTTTTTCATCAGGAACTATAATTTATAAATCAAATAAACGTTTTAAATGCCGGTCGTAAATATTTTCCTCAACGCAACCGCCAACAATTTCAGCATTGCTTTTTAACAAATTGGTGTACTTTTCTCCCATTTCGGCTGCAACTTTGTATCCAACATGAATGAGCTGGCGGAAATTAGGGTTATAATCGACATGCCCCGGAATATGACGCAATGTATTGGCATATTTCTCACCTGTCCATCCCGCTACTTCTTCAACTGATGGTAATTTCGAATCATCAATATCAATTACATCTGCATAAGGAGCGCACAATTCGTCTTTTCTCCCCAATGCATTTGTATAAATTTCTTTTGCTGCAGCCAGACCTTCATCTCCCGAGATGGCTAACCCGATAACTTCTTCCAGCCAGGTGGTACCAGCTGTTTTCACATGAAGTCCTTTATCGTATTTTTTTATTATCTGAGCCATAATCGGATAAATGGTAAACTTGTCAGAACCGGAATGTACACTCAGTTTTAAATCTTCAGGCAAACCAAATTCTTTCACAGCATAATCAATTACCAGTACATCCTGCTCAAATTCTTTTGCAAACTGAACGGAATCGCCTACATAATCTACTCCTTTATTAAACCGTCCGGTGAACTTGGGAGCAATGGTTTGTGCGGGAATTTTTTCGTCCGCAATCATTTTCAGAATAAAAAACATATCCACTGGCGTTTGCGGCGTTTCCACTTCATCCATAGAAACCTCTGTTACAAAGTTTCCTTTTCCTTTTGAAGCTTCAATATGACGATAAATTTTCCCTGCTTCTTTTACGGCGGCCAGATAATTTTTGGCTACTTTATTTAATAATTCCTCTGAAATAACAATTGGTTCTGCAATACCGGGAATTACAACAGAGCGTCCAAACTCCTCGCACGACTTTTTAAAAACAGCGACTTCCTCTGGAGAAGATTCATTTCCGATATACATAGCTACATCCAGCGTAAAAAAATCGGAATGATCAATAAACCGGTCAACATTGGTTAAATTAATATGGTCGGCATCCACGAAATATGGCCCGTTCCACCCCAATGTTTTTACAGCAGCATCAGCCTCTTTACGTGTCCCCAGCGGTTCGGAATGTACAATATTATGTTCGCGGTTTGACTTGTTCCATACGGGAGTAACTTTTACCCCCTTGCTGTTGGCCTTAATTAGCGCCTTTAATTGTGCCTGCCCCTCATGATTAAAGCGGTCACCTGTTCCAAAACTAAACTTTCCTAATTCCATTATAAATTGTTTGATTTATATCTAAAAAACTAAATTATTTTATTTCCGTGTACGATCACGAAAATATATATATATTTCTTTGTTCCCAAAATTTTTTAAATGTTATACAATTATAAAATGAGCTGTTAAAGCAATAATACTGCCACATACAGACCAGCTAGTAGAATAAGCAGATGGCTCATCCATAAAGAGATATCATAAAAAAAACAGAGAATTTTAGTCCAAACTGATTTTGCTTGTAACTGAAATGTGAATCGGCATAAATAATAATCAACAGCATAAAAAAAAACAATTCCTCCAATGGTTACCATTATCACCGGAAATTTCACCCAAACGGGTGCAACAATCCATAAAAATGGAAATACCCAGGCAAAGATTGCAATGGTATTCTGTGTTGTTTACTGTAAAAAAGATACCGGAGCCGGTTTTACCCCCTTGCTGGTTAAGATGTAAGAATGGTTTAAAACTATAGCTTTGATTGATTACTTCAACTTGAGCTAACTAAAATCCAGCAATACTTTCAAATATTTCTCTTTTTCTTTTTGAAGCAATTCAAAGGCTTTCTGAATTTGTGCTCCCGGCATCACTTTGGAGATCAAAGCATCGGGTTTTAAATTTCCTGCACTTAAATTTGCCAGTACTTCGGAGAATTCTCCATCACTAACACGTGAAGTAATCAGCTGAGCTTCTTTCCAGATAAGTTCTTTAAAAACAATTGGTGCCGGTTCATCCGACAAGCCCAGTACACAAACTTTCCCGGCACCGCGGATACTCTGAATACACGCTCTGACGGGTGTTGGAACACCACTAATTTGCTCTGCATGGCCAACTGCTTCAAAAGCAATGTCAACGCCGTTTCCCTGGGTATGCGATTTTATTACACTAACAGGATCTTCCTTTGTAGGATTTATAGGAATTACATTCTCATAGTTTTTAACAGCAATCTCTAACCGGTTCTCCAACGGATCTACCATGAAAATAGTCCCGTTGGTACGTGTGCGGGCTGCCTGTAAAATAACCTGCCCTACTCTTCCTGCTCCCCAAATAGCAAGCGTATCGCCAGCTTGTGTATTTGCACGATTATTGGCATGAAAACCGATTCCATAAATTTCTACTAATGCAACATGTTCATTCGATAAACGGGAATCTGCCTTAAACAACATATGCGGAGGAACAACAATTTTTTCAGCAAAACCACCATTCATATCTACTCCCAGCAACTTCAAACTGGTGCAGGCAGGATAATGTTTTCTTTGGCAGGCAGGGCATTCTCCGCACCAAATAATCGGATCAACAGCAACTTTGTCGCCTACTTCAAAACCTGAAACATTCTGTCCCACAGCTTCAACTACGCCCCCCATCTCATGTCCGGGAATAAAAGGCACTTGTGTGCGCGGATGAAAATCACCTGGGAAAATATGCATATCTGTTCCGCAAATGCTTGCAAATTGAATACGCACCAACACTTCGTTTTCAGTTACTTTAGGAGAAGGAACTTCTTTCCATGTAAAATGATTGTAGTTTTCGAGAACTGCTGCTTTCATTTTGTCTTATTGATTTATTTAAATTTAGGTTCACAAATTACATTTAAATAATCTCTTTTCAAATTTTTACACCAAAATCAGATTCTTCTGTTTCAAATTTTCTTCATACCCAATCCATTTGAAAAGTTTGTTATTAAATCATGTTAATAAAACAGAACTCCATAGGTTCAATGAGATTTACTTATCTTTAAACACACTCGAATATACTTGTATTTATTTTTTAGAACTTTAGTAAAACAAGCATTATGAAGTAAATCAACATTCTTACGAAAATACTCCTTCTCGCTATATGAATCCTGGAAATGCTCTCTCCTGTTAATTTCACCAGATTTTCCGTATTGCATTATATAAGTCATAGCAATTTGTCTTTAAATTGAAAAAATATGTCTTATCCCGTAAGCTCCTCTCGTGCGTTACCACATACTTTTGCTTTTGTTTATTTAGACTTAGTTCAAACAAGGGTTATCCAGAATGATGGGCAATCCAAAAAAATAGTGAAATGGAGCGTGGAGAATTGGTCAAAATACCAAGATTAGCGGGGTTTTATTTGGAAAAATTCAATTTGTCAGAAAAAGACTGCCGCAATGATGGTGGCAGAAGCAATAAATTAAGTAGTGTTTCAGACGGAAAATATGCAGAAGAAGTCGGAATTTCCGAGAGAGTAAGGCATTTTTCATGCTGCAATAACCAAGTGTATTTTATTGAAGAAAGAAAGGTTTTACCAGAGAAAAGAGCATTATCAATGTCTTTTGTTCGATGGTTGACTTTTTTACAATCGAAACTCTAATGCGCAGACAAAATCCTATGAAAAGGCGATTGAAAGAACATCAAAATAAAAATTCCTTCGCATTTTAATTATTTTAGTTTCCTGGTCAATGTTCAAAACATCTAAAAGTATACTGTTTTTTCTCATACTACTTCCAGCCTCAATAAGCCTATATGCCCAAGAAGATATTTGCATTTCGGGTAAAATCATAGAAATTGAAGGGACTCCTGTTGTTTATGCTGCAATAGAAGTTAAGGGTACGAAGATTTTTTGTTATAGCAATAGTGAAGGAGTTTATAAACTAAATGTCCCTCCGGGAAAAGTAGAACTAATCGTTTCTTCGTTAGGTTATAGAACTTTAGTGCAAAGTATTAATGTAGATAACAAAACAAGAGAAATTACATTAATAATGCAAAAAGAATCGTTGCACCTAGATGAAGTTGAGGTAACAGCGAAAACAATTATAAGCAACAAAGGTTCTAGTTGTTATCGTGTTGGTAATCAAGCAATAGAACAAATACAAGCTATGAGCCTAGGCGACATTTTAACTCTACTACCCGGAAATAGGTTAAAACCGCCATCCATGAATAGTGTGCAACAAGCTAATTTACGAACAGCTTCTCCGTCAAAAGCAAATGCTTTTGGGACATCCGTAATTGTTGATGGATTAGCTTTAAATAACGATGCCAATTTGCAGGCAAAAAACCCTTCATCTTCTATTTCGGGGGGCAACTCAACAGTAGGGAGAGGAATTGACCTAAGGACTATATCTGCTGCAGGAATAGAATCTATTGAAGTTATCACAGGGGTTCCTTCTGCCCGATATGGTAATATTACATCAGGTGCAATTATTGTTAAAAACAAAATTGGCAAATCGCCGTTATACGCTTCTGCTAATTTAACTTCAACATCTTATCAGGGAACGGTTACAAAAGGTTATGAGTTAGCCCGCGATAAGGGGATTTTGAATACAAACCTTTCATATACCTACTCAAATGCGAGTCCCATTAACCGCAAAACATACTACAACAATTTGGACTTTGGTATACGCTGGCATTTACCTATTCAAGAAAAGATAAACTGGAATAATACAACAAGCTTTTTATTTGGCCTTTCAGATGATGGACAGAGAGTAGACTCAGATGAACTTTACCGCAATACGTCAGATGTAAGAAGCCAGAGTTATAGCTTGTCTGTAAATGGGTTTATGAATGTTTTAGGAAAGCTATCATATGCTTTTAACGGAAATGTTATTAACCAGTATTCTTATTTTCACAATACCGGGGTAAATGGGCCTGTCCCTATTGTTGAAGGATTAGAAACCGGAACATACTTTTCCGAATATACTCCTGCTATTTATACTCAAATAACAAAAATAAAAGGGCTTCCTGTAACTTTTAGTGGAGATTTAAGCTTATCTCAAAATATTACCCCCGAGGATTTAAGAATTAGTTTTTCTTCCGGGCTACAGTTCAATTACAGCAAAAACAAAGGAAAGGGACGTGTTATTTCCGGAGGAGTGTCATTGCCTGCCGGTGTATCAGGAAGCCGTTCTGCCAAATTTCATAAATTACCTGCATCTCAAAGTTTCTCGCTATGGAATGAAACAAATATAAAGTTAATAAAAGAAAAAAAAATGTATAATGCCCGACTTGGGCTAAGGTACGATTATATGAATATGCGGTATAATTTATTATCGCCACGTCTATCTTTTTCAGCAAGGTTTTCAGATGCAATCCAAATAAGAGGAGCCTGGGGGATTTCCTATAAGGCACCTGCATTAATTCAGCTTTATCCTGGCCCGGTTTATTACGACTATACAAACCTGAGCTATTTCGCGCCCAATCCTCTTGAACGTTTAGCAATTACTTCAACCTATGTATATCAACCTGATAATAGTAATTTAAAACCAAGTAAAGGAAAGACATTTGAACTTGGTTTTGATATTGAAACCAAACCTATAACTGTAAGAGTGACAGCTTTCCATAAAGAATTGAGCAGGGGTATATATCATAGTCCGAACCTTTTACTATTATACAGGCAAAACTATGAAGTAATTTCCGCTCCTAAAAATAAAAAACCTATAGTTAAAGAAATTACTGGAGATATTGACACTCTAATTCGTTCTGTTTATATTCCCAAAAACGTATATACTGCCCGTACCAATGGGGTAGAATTAACGATTATCCCATTAAAAATCAATTCTACGAATACTCGTTTCAATATAAATTTCAGTTATATGAAAACCACCACATTTGATGATGGTTATAACTTGAAGATATCTAGTTATGTTATTGGTAGTGATAATGCAAAATGGGGAGTTTATCAAAATAATAAAGACGATATTTATCTGAGTACAGGAAACATAACGATGATACAACAAATACCATCGTTGGGATTAGTTTTCAATTTAACAGCAGAATTGAATTTTACAGACTATGAACAAACCCGTACCGGGAGCCTATATCCTTATGCTTATTATAGTTCCGACGGCGAATATCATGAAATTCCGGAGGGCGATCGTACGTCCGCTACATATGCCGACCTAAAACTGCCTGATAATACATATGAAGTATATTCCAAACCTCCGTTTTATACCAACTATCATCTGCAAGTACGAAAAGAAACAGCCAAAGGGCATTCCTTTAGTTTTTTTGCGAATAATGTATTCTGGCATAATCCGGTGTACGAAAGAAAGGGAACAAGAAGGGCATTAAATTCAACAATCTCTTATGGTTTTGCTATGAAATTTAAACTATGAAATATTTATAAGAAACTTAAATAACAACAAAATGAAGAATAATAAATTTATATGGCTGGTAGTAACAGGACTAATTCTATCCTCAATTTTTACTGCATGTAATGATGATGAAAATTACCTGGGGTCACTTCAGGTAACAGTTTTATTAAAAGAAGGGCTGAAAAATATCAGTATAGAAAACATACCAGTATTGGTAACCAATACAACCGATAATACTCAGCACTCTTTAATTACTGATATCAACGGGGCTGTGTTTGCCGATGGACTAGCGGCAGGAACTTATAATATAACAATATCTGCTAAAAACGAAGAAGGAAACTACTATTTAAGTGGAATCCAAAACAATGTTGTAATAAATACTGAACACGAAACAACTGTTGTTATTGAGCTAAACGCTACTATCCCGGAGACCGGGCTGGTAATAAAGGAATTATATTATAATGGTGCTGCAGATAACTATGTAAGTCTTTTTAAAGATCAATTTGTAGAGCTGGTAAATAACTCAGATGAGACAATTTATGCAGATGGACTTTTTTTTGCAAACCTACACGGCGAAACCGGTGGTTACAGCGAAGAACATCCTATAACCGAGTATTTGAGTAATGCCGAATATGTGTATGCTGACTGGATTGAACAAGTGCCGGGAACAGGAAATGAATACCCTATTGAACCAGGGAAAAGTTTTGTTATTGCACTAAATGCGATAAATTTTAAAGAAGGGAACCCGGTACCAGAAAAAGCTGTTGACAATACAGGTTCCGACCTGGAACGATACTCTGTTAAATGGCTTGAAAATAAAGGATTAAGCGGAAATGAGTATTTTGACCTAGACAACCCAATGGTACCGAATATGAGAAATATTTTTATTCTAGATGGCTTGGATCATTGCTTGTTAGAACTAAATGGGCCAGGAGTAGTTATCTTTCGGAGAGACGAAGATTTTTCGGATTCCGATATTATTACATATACAAAAAAAGATGAAGAGGAAACCGAAGTCAAAATTATGAAAATACCAGTCGCTGACATTATTGATGGAGTAGATTGCCTTGAGAACTCCGGAGCTGTCAACTTTAAAAAAATCCCTGAAAATATTGATGCTGGCTTTATTTCCTTAAGTAATGACGGACAATTATTTTATAGCAGCAAAAGTATTCGACGTAAAGTTGACGAAGAATTAACCAATATGTTAGGACGCCTCGTCTTAATGGATACAAACAATTCTACCGTTGACTTCGAAGCCATTAATCTTCCTGACCAAAGAGGGTACGATAATTATATTAAATAAGAGGGAGAGAAATTTCGTTTATAAAATTCTTATTTATTTCCCTCATGAGGGATAAACAATCGTAAATAATTAAAAAATGAGAAAAATAATTCTTTGCTTTTTAATAGAGGCTGCCTGTGGTATAATATTCTACTCATGCGATAAAGACGAAGACCTGTTGGGGAATTTAAATGTGAAACTTTCGGTGGAAGAAAACATCTCACTTATAGATGTTGACGTGAAGCTTATCAATGTTATTGATAATACCGATAACATGGTTAAAACAGATGCTGAAGGCGTAGCCTTTTTTGAAAACATCCCGGCCGGAACGTATAATATCGTTGTTTCGGACAAAAATAGTGCGGAAAACCTTATAATAACAGGCACCAGCAACGATGTTGGCATTACAAGCAATAAAACAACAGATATTACCCTGTTGTTAAATGTAATCAACCCTACCCCGGGTTTGGTTATAAAAGAACTTTATACTTGCGGCGCAAACGACGGTTATTCCAGTTTGTTCAAAGATCAGTTTATTGAAATCTTCAATAATTCGGGCGAGACGATGTATGCCGATGGTATTTCTGTGGCCAACCTATATGGAGAAACCGGGACAGCAAATTCCACAACAGAAGTTCCAATAACAGATGTGCTTATTATTGACGAATATGTTTATGCAGATAATATTGATCAGGTACCTGGAGGCGGCACTGATTATCCTATAGAACCGGGGAAAAGCATTATAATAGCATTAAATGCCATGAACTTTAAAGAAAATAACCCCAAAAGCGAATATGCTGTAGACAATTCAACTGCCGACCTTGAACGATATTCCGTAAAATGGCTGGAGGATCAAGGGCTTACAGGTAGTACATGGTTTGATTTTGATAACCCCAAAGTACCTAACATGATAAATATAAAAGTGGAGGCAGGTGTTTGGCTGTTTAACACCTATGGAACAGGAGCAGTACTGGTAGATAAAGATGTAATTTTTGATGATTCGGGAATAGTAGATTACAGTAGTGGATATAACTCGACGGTAACTAAACTTATGAAAATACCTGTCTCTAAAATTATTGATGGTGTTGATATTCTGGAAAATTCAGCAGCAGGAGAATATAAGCGCCTACCTAAAAGTATAGATTCAGGTTTTTCTTATCTAAAGGCTGATGGGGATGCATTCTACAGCAGTATGAGTTCGCGCCGAAAAGTAGATGAAGAAGCGACAAAAGTATTTGGACGGGTTATATTACAGGATACAAACAATTCCTCAGTAGATTTCGAATCGATAAGTAAGCCAACTCCCCGGAGTTACGATAACACTATTAATAAAAAGGTGTTTTGAGTTATAAAAAAATATAAAAGCCTGCGGATCTAATGTATTTTATAAACATCCTTTTTAATAAAAAGAGGGCTGAAAAAGCAGTGAATAAAAGCTTTTTGATATTCATTTTTATGCTCGTATGCTCACAGTTATCTTGGTCACAGGGGCCCCCTGCAAACTCCAAGGTAAACTGTATTGATGATACAGATTTGGCATTTTTATGGTACCATACTATTTATTCGCAATCCCCATCTCTGTTATCGCACTGGAATATCGGTAATAGAAGTTATTTGTCCTTCGGTTACAATAAAGAGAAAGGTGAATTTCATCATCCACAAAGTTATGACAGGTTATCCTCATTTAACTTTGAAACAAAATCTTTTTTTAGGCAAAAAGAATCTGTTTGGTCTTTTTTTGGGATGTTTACATACTCTAATGGCAGGGCAGATAGTGTTAGTACAAATTTATCTTACGATATTGGCAAAGACGGGTCTCCTTATTACTATTTTATTAAACGTGCGGGAAATTGGAACTTGCAACATTATTCTTTTGATGCTGTAGCCAGTCGAGAAATGAACAGTAAGCTAAGCATGGCAGGAAATGTTAAGTATAATGGTTCACAATTTTTTAGACTGGTAGATACACGCAACAATCAAACAAAGTTAGATATAGTATTAAGACTATCGGCCACTTATAACATAAATAAACAAGATTACTTAAGTATAGGTGTAAATTATACCTACGATAAAACACAGCCCTCCTTTAGCGATATGTACCAACATTCATCTGACGGGTTGTTATATAATATCTATTTAAATGCAGGAATGGGCTCTTACTTTAAAGGAGCCGATTATCCTTCCGTTATTCAATATCGCATCCCGGGGATTACCCTACAATGGCTTCTGCATCGGAATAAAGAGACAACCAGTTTTGCCTATTCATTCAATAAAGGAAAACAAACATGGAAAGATAAATCTATTGTAAGGACTGACAAACAAAATATTATTTCCAAATATAATACAGGAGTACATAAATTAAGCATCCAAACAATTCGAAGTAACAATCAATCAACTCTTGATGCTGCCTTGGATGTTGGGCTAACTAGTGGCAAAGGGCACCAGCTAAATAAAACAACAAGCATTTATATTCAAAATTATAATCATACGGGCTTTGATGCCAAGCTGAAAACTAAAATAATACGAGAAGAACATGTTTTAAATAGAATAATGCTTGGAGCACAGTTCGACTATAAAAAGCAAAGAGATAAAAATTATGCATACTCATTAATGTATACCAATTTTGATTTATACGCCGGGGTGCGATTTAATATTCGCTTCCTGCAAAAAACAACCTTTATTGAAGTGAAACCAGGTTATCATAGAAACATTCATTTTGAAAACAACATCGGTGCTGCTTCAGGTAATATTTATAATAATTGGATTGGAGTACCAGTTTCAGAATTCTTTGCTTCAAATTGGTTTTATGTTGCTTCAAAAATAGGAGTAGAAAATACGATTAAAGAATTACCCATTAAGTTGCAATTGCACGTCAATTTCACAAATCCTTCCATGAAAGATGAGGACAATTTGCCTGATAGAAAAAGGGGAGATCATTTTTTAGAGTTAGGGTGTATTTTAAACATATATTTCTGATTACAAAATCAAATAAAAAGACTATGAATACAAAAAAATCATGTAAATTACTATTCTTCTTGCTACTGCTATTAGTAGTAGCTTCTTCATGTAGCAATGCCCAACATAATTACAACAATGGGAATCCTGCCTATGTTGTTTTCGACAGTAAAGGCAATAAAGTAAGCTATGAAACAATGCTAAAAGAGATAAGCAAAGGAGATGTTTGCCTGTTTGGCGAATTGCACAATAACCCAATATCTCACTGGCTAGAACTATGTATTGTTAACGATTTGTATAAAAAGAAAGACTCGTCTTTGGTTATGGGGGCTGAAATGTGGGAAACCGATGGGCAAACCATCTTAAATGAGTATTTAGAAGATGGCTTTATCGAAGAAGGTACATATCGGCAAAACGCACATTTGTGGCATAATGTGTCAACCGACTATATGCCATTAGTGAGATTTGCCGCAGAAAAAAAATTAAAATTTATTTGTACCAATATCCCTCGCAGGTATGCAACCATGGTTGCTAAACGAGGAACAGAATGTTTAGACTCTCTGAGTACTGAAGCAAAAAAATACTTACCAGAGCTTCCTATTCATTTTAACCTTAAAGAAGACATTTACGAAAAAATATCAGAAGGTTTTAAGCATATGCAGGAAACCCCCATGAAAGGTTCTGAGATGAAAAACTTTTTAAAAGCCCAGGCCATAAAGGATGCCACCATGGCATATTTCATTAATAAAAATTATAAAAAAGGAGACTATTTTTTTCACTTCAACGGTGATTTTCACTCGGCATTTCATTCTGGGATAGCTTATTATTTAAACTACTACAATTCAGAACTCAACGTAAAAACAATTTCAACAATAACTTCCGAGGATATCTTTGATTTCGACAAAGATGATTCACGTGCTGATTTCAATATTCTTGTTCCTGAAAATATGACTACAACTTATGAAGAATAATACATCAATTGTAAAAGTTGAAAAAATTTCACATTGTTATACAACAAACCAGTGGGCTGTTAACAACGTTTCTTTCGAACTGTCAAAAAATGGAATCACCGGATTACTGGGATCCAATGGAGCCGGAAAATCCACATTAATGAATATTATGTGCGGTGTGCTGACCCAAAGTAGTGGAAAAATATTTATCAATGGTATAGACATGGCAAAAAACCAAGTTGAAGCAAAAAAACAACTTGGATTTTTACCACAAAAACCACCATTACACAATGACCTTACCGTTAAAGAATACTTGCAATATGCTGCGGGCCTTCGTCTTGTTAACGATAAACAAACTAATAAATCGGTAGAAGAGGCAATGGAAAAATGTGGCATTACACATTTTCGAAAACGGCTAATCAAGAACCTTTCAGGTGGCTACCAGCAAAGAGTTGGCATAGCCCAGGCAATTATTCACAATCCTCTGTTTGTTATACTTGATGAACCAACCAACGGATTAGACCCAAATCAAATATTAGAGATTAGGAATTTAATAAAAGAAATATCCGAAGAAAGGACAGTTCTTTTGAGCACACATATTTTATCCGAAGTGGCAGCCATGTGTAACCATGTAAAAATGCTGGAACATGGCGACATGGTTTTTGAAGGAAGCATTAAAGAATTTAACAATTGCGTTGTATTAAATTCGGCCACTGCCTGTATGCTCAACCCTCCATCCTTGGAGATACTGCAAAATATAGAAGGTGTTAATTCCGTAGAAAGCAGTCACAAAAATATTTTTCGATTTAATTTTAAAGATACAGGAAACTATACAGAACATATAATCAACCTGAGTGCTAAAAACAATTGGCAGTTACAGGAAATAAAAAAAGAAAAAGCTTCACTTGATGAAATCTTCGCTTTTTTATCAAAACAACGAAAACAATAAGAACACTAAATTTGGTTTGGAAGCGAAAGTAAATCATTTGGCGTATAAAAATGCTATAGAAATTGAACAAAAATGAAACAAATTATAAAAATTGCCAAGGCTGAATTGAGTATCTTATTCTTTTCGCCAATAGCCTGGCTCGTCATAATAATATATACATTTCAGGCATACATGTGTTTTACGGGAACCCTGGAAGATATGTTAAAACAACAGGAGGTTGATGGTATACTGAGCAATGTTACTGTAAAATTATTTACTGGTTGGGGGGCTATTTTCCCGGAAGTACAACAGTACCTGTATTTATATATTCCACTTATAACAATGGGGCTGATGAGCAGAGAATATAGTACAGGATCAATTAAACTCCTGTATTCTTCTCCGATATCAGGATTCCAGATTGTTGCTGGTAAATTTCTTTCTATGATAATCTATTCCTCTTTATTGATTGCAGTTCTGCTACCTCCTGTAATATATGCTTCTTTTACCGTTGTAGATATTGATATACCGTTTATTTTAAGCGGTTTATTTGGCCTTTTCTTATTATTATGTGCATATTCAGCAATTGGTTTATTTATGTCTTCCCTAACCGGATATCAAGTTGTTGCAGCAGTTAGTACGCTTGCCGTACTTGCAGGCTTAAACAAAGTAGGAGAACTATGGCAGAACATATACTTTCTAAGAGATATTACCTATTGGCTTTCAATTAATGGAAGAGCTAATCAGTTCCTAAAAGGCCTTATTTGCAGTGAAGATGTTTTATATTTTATTTTGGTTGTATTATTATTTTTAACTTTCACGATACTTCGCTTATATAGTTCGAAGGTAAGGGAAGCCTTTTGGAAACGTAGTGTTCGTTACCTGGGCGTAATCATTGGAATAATGTTAGTTGGCTATATGTCATCCCGCCCTACTTTTATGGGATACTATGATACCACACGAACAAAATCGAATACGCTTACAGAGAATAGTCAGGAAATTGTTAAGCAGCTAAAAGGCAATCTGAAAATTACATCTTTTGTAAATATGGCGGATGATAATTACTGGATTGGTGTACCCCGCATGATTAATAATGACCTGGAACACTTTGAACAGTATATCAGATTTAAACCGGAGATAGAAACAGAATATATATATTATTACGATACCCCTTACCGGAATTCAGACTACGGAAAACCGGGCAGCCTTCCTGCTAAAGAAAAAGCACAAAAGACCTGCGATATTTTTGACATGAACTTCAACAAAGTTCTAACACCTGAAGAAATAAGTAATAAAATTAACCTAAAACCGGAACAGAATAGCTTTGTCCGGCTGATAGAAAGAAAAAGCGGGGAGAAAACATTTCTGCGTATTTTTGATGACATGACCAAGCACCCTGGAGAACGTGAAATAACTGCTGCTTTTAAACGATTAGTTACGGAGCTTCCTAAAGTTGCTTTTGTCCAGGGAAACGGAGAACGGGATATCGCAAAAAATGGCGATCGGGATTATAGTGATTTCACAATCAATAAAAGTTCCCGAAGCGCCCTTATTAATCAGGGATTTGATGTGGTAGCAATGTCTCTTGACACATTAGATATTATTCCTGCTGAAATCAAGATCGTTGTAATTTCCGACATGAAAACACCTTTATCGACAAAAGGATTCCAAGTAATAAAACAATATATAGAAGATGGAGGAAACCTTCTTGTTGCCGCTGAGCCAAACCACCGTAGTAATTTTAAGGATTTACTTGATATAATGGGTATCTCAATGCTTCCTGGCACAATGGTTCATACTCCTGACGATTATAGCCCATCATTAATCCAATCTCAAATAAGCCAACTTGCTCCTGAATTATCTTATATATTTAGACGTGCTGCAATGATGGGGAGCGTAACAATGCCTGGTGCTGTTGGCTTAGATTTTAAATTAGATAACAAATTTGAGATAATACCTGTTGCAACAACGGAGAAAACCGGGAGTTGGAATGAAGTTGAGACAACTGATTTTATTGATGACACAGTAAGTGTAAACCGGCATATGGGTGAACAAGAGCGGATCATTCCGCTGGCATTAGCTCTTGAACGTAAAGTTAACAAAAAAAAGCAGCATATTATGATTTTGGGAGATGCCGATTATATGAGTAATGGAGAGGTGAATAAAAAACGCAAAGGGATAAGAGCATCTAACTTTCATTTTACAATGGGTATATTTCACTGGCTGTCTAATGGTGATATGCCAGTAGACGTTCGAAGGGAAACACCTCCAGATAACCGCTTTTCAATACAACTTTCACAGTTTCGATACTGGAAATTAATACTACTTTGGGGAATCCCAGTTTTGCTTGCAGGTATTGGTGGTACGCTAAGAATAAAGCGCCAGAGACGATGATATAAGAGACTTTTTCTACATGGAATTCATTTTTCTGTATTATTTATACAGAGCATTGAAAATAGCTAATGAAATAGAAAATCTCCGATACGGAATTATCGATAAAAAAATTTATCTTTTTGAAACTATAAATGCTTCGCCGACTATCAATCGTCCAAGCAGCACTTTTGGGTTTGCTTATATGAATTATTGCCAAAATAAAAACGATTTTTAGACGGGAGCATTAAAAGAGACTGGGCGAGTACAGCAATACGATGATTTAACACCTTCGTTTCCAAGCGAAAACGTCATCCGTTTTTCGGCTATTCCTTGGATTGACTTTACAGCTCTTTCTCTCCCCCGAAGTTTTTCATATCCCGATATTTCACATAAAAGTTTTCATGACAGATATTTTCAACGATCTCACCCACATTTTCGGAAAAAAAGCCCTTCGATATATTGGGCAAGAGATACAAACTGTTCGCCAGTTAGGAGTAGATTACCGGAACCATTCTCCTTTTTAACAGACTACTTTGTTTTAATAAGCTTGCTGAAATACAATTTCACTTAAACCCGCCGGTTTATTACTTTCTGAATCTACAAATATTCGAACCATCAACTTTCCGTCAGTAACATTCACAATACGTTCCGGAGTCCATTCACGTACACCTCCCTCCATAGAAAAAGTACCGGCATCAACACCATTAAACGCTATTTTTTGCCAGCTTGCATCAACTATGTCCCCAACTTTTGCACGCAAGCGGTAAGTGCCATTTATTACATTTATCTGATAATCATAATAATCATCGGGATTTTCACACTCAGCATTTGTTCCCACGAATAGTGTTTTTTTTAAACGAATATTCCCATGTTCATTCTTGCTTATCCATTCAACTTTATCAGTTGTATTCCACTGCCCCAACAACCAGCCTTTTCCGATATAACTTTCAAAAGCAGAAGCATTCTTTTTATTTCCGTTTAACCAGGCTTCCAGCCCAAACAGAATTCGTCCTTTTGTATAATTTCTTTGATAATTAAATGATTGACTAAAGTACAATTCATAAAGCTGCGGAAAGATATTTATAACATTTGAAAAACGTTTTTCAAACGAAGGGACAGAATCAGACCTTAGAACAACAAATTGCAAATTACCCCAACTATCATCACCCCAAATTGTTCCAATTACATCTCCACGAACCAATTTATGCCCTTCTTTTACTTCAACCGACCTATTATAAAGATGCTCATACAAATAATAAATACCTGGTTCTGATTCACTTTGCAAAAGTATGCTTGCCTGTTTTCCTTCCTTATCTATACTTTTATCTTTCACCCAGATTACTTTACTATTCTCAAAGGCCGTTATCAGATGCCGATCTTTTCCTCTGGCATCCTGCATATCAAAACCCATCCCTGGATATGAAAAAGGGGCTTTAGGTTCTCCTGGCATTTCCCTATACTGATAAGAAAACATATAACTATCCTCTTCTGCACTCCATAAAAAACCATCGTAAAAATTAACCGGAAAAATATAACTATTGGGTTCAAGCATACTTTTTCTGGCATCGGATAAGCAAAGTAAAATATCTTTCGTTAGCTGGCTGTGCGCAGAGGTATCAACATCCAGCGCCTTTATATTTTTATTATCAGCCACAAACATACGAAGCCCACCGTTTATTTGCGGGAGCGTGCGCCGGCTAACTTTTAACCAAACGGTGTCATTGGCAATTCTTAACTGATTATAATGATTTTTTACTTGAAGAAGCGTTACATCACCATCCAGAAAAGTAATGGTTTCTCCTATGTTTAGATTATAATAACATGTATTTCCAAACGAAAAATCAGGCGTACTGTTTTTTTGCGCGAGACAAATTGACCAGCAAAAAGAAATGATTAATATTAAAAATTTTGTTTTCAATAGGAAATTTTAATATCCTGTTATTTATTGCACGGATGTTGAACAACTCTTCAACCAAATAAAATGTTAACGATGAAATTTTTCAGAGATAAAAATCAAGCCATCGTGCAAACCGGTTCTCCAATAACTCCATTGATGCGAGCCATTCCTGACACGATATTCATGCGCAATTCTCAAATCCCTCATTTTAACATGCAATGCTGAATTTCCTTTATAAAGAAAATCATCATCGCCACAATCAATATAAAAACGTACAGATTTCAACTTTTCGGCATCAACTGTTTCCAATAAATGAAGCGGACTGTTTGCCTTCCAGCTTTCGCTTAAATCGTTTTTCTTTTTGGGGCCATAAATTGCTCCAAAATAATGATCGAAATTCTCATGTTCAAGAATTTGCTCATCAGTAAAAGTACCAGAACTCATGGCTACACAACTTGAAAACAAATCAGTATGACGCATGGCTAATTTAAGCGCTCCATATCCTCCCATCGAAAGACCGGCAATAGCGCGAAATTCCTTTTTGGGACGAATTCGATACTCTTTCTCAATGAAAGGTATAAACTCCTGAATAAACATATCTTCCCACGGATCTTTTCCATCAGCGCTGTTACAATACCATGTAACTTTTCCATCGGGCATAACAATAATACAAGGGGAAAACTCACCGTCTGCAATTCCTTTATCAGCAATAGAATTAGCTTCTCCAAATTGTATCCACCCGGTTTCATCATCAGAATAACCATGCAACAGGTACACTACCGGATAGCTTCTCTCTGAAGCATCATACCCCGGAGGTAAATAAATAGAATATTTCACCGGATAGCTCACCAAATTACTTTTAAATTCCAATGATTCTATCACTTTTCCTTGCTGGGCAAATACAAAAGAAAAAAGAGATACTGCAAATACGGTTACCAATAGTTTTTTCATGATTAAGGTTATTATTGTTTAGCAGCAAAACTAATCATAAAGAATTAGCAGCCCAAGGCAACTTAAAATTAAAAATGAGGCTCTCTAAAAAAAGAAAGCCTCATTTCTATGTGAAATAACCAGGGGATAAATATTAGTTCTACCTTCCTATTCGTTTAAATCGGTACGTAAGCAGAAACGGTAGATTACGTATAAAAGGGCATTAATCAGCTCCTATTTCCCTGTATCGCCCGGGAGACAAACCGGTTTGTTCTTTAAACACCCGAAAGAAGCTAGACAAAGAATTAAATCCGGACATTTCGGCAATTGTTTGAGAACTATATAAAGGAAATTCATTCATTAATTGCTTTGACTTTTCTACCCTATAAAAATTTACAAACTGATTAAAATTATTTTTTGCATAAACTTTTATGGTTTCTGAAATGTATTTATTGTTGCTATTTACCGCTTTCACCAAATCTTGTAATGTAAATGCAGGATTCAAATAAACTTCTTTTTCATTCATTTGAATCAAAATCCTTTCCCACAATTCTCTATATACAGAGTTTGTTGATTGTTCTTCTTTTGGTTGTTCCTTCTTCAATACACTCCTTATATTATTCATTCTTAAAACATTATCCTTTTGCTGCCGGTCCTTTAAATATAATATATGATAACTGCGCTGCAGCTTCGTTTTGTAAAAAGCAACCAAAACAAGTAAGCCAGTTAGAATAAATATTATTATTATAGCAATAACTAAATTCCTCTTTCTTGTTTTAAGTAACTGAGCCTGACTTTCAATTTTATGAATTTTAGCTTCCGTCTTATATTTTACCTCAAGTTCATTTACAACAGATACCATCTTATCGCTAAATACAGAATCTTTTAAAACAACGTAATCTGCCAGTTCCTGGTCAAATACGTCCTTGTGTTCTTTACGTGCTGCTATTTGTAATTTTACCAGCCTCCTATCTTCCTCGGTACGAAAGTTTGATGTATCAACCAAAGCGAGCATTGCCTCTGCTTTTGCTATATTTCCCTGTCCTAAAAAAATCTTGGCTTTTGTTATTTTAGCCCTGTTTAAAAGATAAAGGAAGTTATTCTCCTCTGCCATTTGAATAGATGAATCACAATATTCCCGCGCGCTTTTATAATCCTCCTTTTCAAAGACCAGTGAAGCCAAATTATTCAAAACATTGGAATATTCAAATGGGTCTTCCTTCTTTGTATAAAGCGTTAACACTTTTTTCAGCTTATTATATGCCTCATCATAATCCCCTAAGGCTTGATCAACAATCGCTATATTATGTAAGGTTAATGCCAAATTCCGGTGATCATTCACCTCTTCAAAATATGTCCTGGCTTCATTAGAGTACTGACTCGACTTATCATAATGCTTCAGATAATAATATAACAAACCTATATTTATTTTTACCATGTTGAGTCCCCTCAAATCACCTCTTTCTTCATCAATTTTCAAAGCAGCGAGATAGTATTCTAGTGCTTTTTCATAGTTATCTGCCACTTCGTAGGCTACCCCCACATTATTGTAACAGTCACTCCTAAAATCAGCATTCGTATGTCCAAAGTCGCTATTTAATGCTTTCTCATAATAGCTGGCGCTTAACCTGTAAAATCCTTTATAGTAATAAGCAACTCCCAAACAATAATTTGACTTGGCTTTTACTGAATCCAATATATTGGGCTTTAACAGAATATTTTCCGACAATTGAATGGCAGAATCAGGATTAGTGCTCGTTAATAATAAAATCTCTTTTAACTCATCCTTGTTTTCAGTCGCCTGAGACACAAAACAAAACAGCACAAGAAAAAAAGAAAATAGAAAAACTTTCTTTCCACATAAATAATTTGGTAGACGCTCCACGATTTGTATAATTATCATTAATAATAAACAAGAAACATAATCACGTGATCACTGTCGATAAGTAATCAGAATTTAAATTATTAAGCCTTCAAGCAAAATTTCCGTATTTTTCTTGACGCTGGAAAGATTGCCAACCACAGAATGAAATTAAGAATTATTAGTAAACGAACGAACAATAAATGAAAAATTTGAACAATAACTCATTTATTTACAATCACCTCTAAAGTTATTTTTCAAGCCCCTTCAAAGTAAATCCAGGAAGATAATTATGAAAACTCACCTTTTAAAATAGTCATAGTCAGCAGGCTTTTGCTTTCCTGTAGTAGTCATGGTCGTGGTGATTTCAGTTGAAGGTCGCTGCCAGTAATAAATGGCGCCTGTTTCTGTACCGACCAGCAAATCAGGAATACCATCTTTATTAAAGTCGGAAACAACAGGGCCGTCGGTGTGGCCCATGAGTGTACGCGAAAGTATGCGTCCCATGTATTGCAACACCATTTTCCCATCCTTCATTCCCATATTTTTCATCCAGTCTACTGCTGGTTTTGAAGAAAAAACCAGATCTTCCAACCCATCACCGTCCCAATCGGCAAAAGTAATTTTTAGGCGTCCATGGCTCGAACCTGTGCGCTGATTCAACAAAACCGGTTCGCCATCTGCATAAATAAAATTACGCTGCGGATGCCCCAATAACAATTTTTCTCCATCTTTTATGCGTGGAAAAACTACAAGAAAACCTTCATAATCGAGCATCACCAAGTCATTTATCCCATCGCTATTAAAATCCATAATAAACGGAGAAGTTCTCCAGGGCGCCAGTAATTCGTTTCCTTCAGAAACACCAGGGGTCCAGGCCGGTTTCTGCGGCTCTCCCTCCCACTCCACATACAATGGCTGCGGAGCTGAAAGCCTGGGAGCTTTTCTTGCTCCACTATTCTTCAGCCACACAATGTTTCCGTTGTGCTCATTTACCAAAATATCAGGTAATCCATCCATATCCCAGTCGCCAACATCAATGGTTGTATATCCCCAATGCGGATCTTCCGTATTTGGAACCACTTCTGTTTGAATAAACCGAATCGGCTCACCATCAACCTCCAGCATTTTAGGTGCATCCCATTTCGGAGCATCTCCGCCTAAATTCTTTACAAAACAGACGTTTCCGACACTATTTCCACATAAAATGTCATCCAGTCCGTCGCCGTCCCAATCAAAAACCCGTGGAGCTACCAGCGCACCCAAATCCACAAAATGTGCTTCTTGCTGAAGAAAAACCGGTGGCAAAAACTCAGGTTTGCCATTTACTGCTTTCCCTGTATTTTTTAGTAAAGAAATCTTACCATCTTCATCGCCGGCCAAAACATCGGTAAATCCATCTTTATCAAAATCAATAGTCCGTAATTTTATGGAACCACCGTGTCTGCAAACAAATTGAATTTGCTCACCATTGTATACCAATGTATCACCTTCCGCATAATTATATTTTTGAGGCGTTCCCTTGTTTTCAAAATAAACCAGTTGGGCAAAGCTACTTGCAGCCAGATAATCCAAATCACCATCCTTGTCATAATCGCCAAAAGCAACATCCATACTCAAAGTTCTGTCAAAATGTTTTGATGCTGTTAGAATATTCACGGGAGTATTGTACACCGGCTCTTCATTGGTTCCTGTATTTTTGAAAAACAACAATGAAGCACCTTTTGATGAGTTTGAACCACAAACCAAATCAACTTTTGAATCAGCATCAAAATCAATTAGCTTCCAGGTATTTCCACTGGTTCCTTTTACATATTCATTTAAATGCTCCGGCATATTTACTTTCTTCCAAAATACATTCTGCGGAACATCCTCATAAATTAGCAAAGATTCGTTTACTCGATCGGGAGTTAACACATGAACATGACCATCTACTTCAGAAGCTTCAAAAAATTTGCCGTCGTTGCCCAGACGAAAACGTTCTGAGTTAACCCGCATCCCGTAACGAAAAACAGGCATTTCAACGTTACCACTTATGTTTTCAAAATAAAACACACCCGATTCAGCATAACTTCCCGATTCAGAAATAAGTAAATCAATATCACCATCACCATCAAAATCCATAGGCATGGGAACCGATTTAAACCCTACATCCAGGTCTACCAACAAGCCGGGATTATTATATAGTAATTTGTGTACTTCATTATCTGCGTATACATTACATACGGGCTTCGTATTGTTTTTAAATTCACAGGCAAGAAAAAACAATAATATGAATGTTGTTAACAGGTATTTCGTCATATTTTTCATACAATTTAGTTTGTGTCTGATTGTTTGTTAGCAAATTCCCCTACATTATCCATGTTTTGTAAAACTTTCCCGTTTGATTAACCAAAGTAGTTTTTACAAAATACTTCACCAATCAAAAATCAGCATTAACCAAACAGTGTACAAATCATATTTTGTTATTTTTTGCACAATAATTCACTTTTAAATTTACCGGCAGAATGAAATCAAGCTTTTCGCAAAAAACTATTTAAGTAAAAAGATCTATTTCAACTTGTTACACCTTTAACTTATATGCATTTTTTTGGGCCTTTAAAGCCAGTTCTGTCGCCAGGAAACAATGCGCCTGTGGCATGGCTTTTTCTGTACGATTCACCACATCGCTTACCAGCTGTTCTCCGTAAGGCATATATACATTGGAACAATTGTAGTATTTGGTTTCTTTCTGATTTACTAAAAACAGATGATTTCCACCTTCACGTCCGGCAATATCGACATATTTTCGCATTTCAATATAACCGTCGGTTCCCAAAATAAAGGTGCGCCCGTCTCCCCAGGTTGATAGACCATCAGGGGTAAACCAATCGATACGGATATAACCAGTTGCATGCGAACTCCGTACATTCATATCTCCAAAATCCATGTATTTAGGATAATCCGGAATATTGAAATTTCCTACCTGAGAAAGACTAACTTCAGCCTCTGTCGAATTTGTGTAAAAGAGAAACTGATCGCACTGATGAGAACCAATATCACATAAAATGCCGCCAGCTTTTTCCGGATCAAAAAACCAATCGGGACGCGTTGCCGGACGCATCCTGTGCGGCCCCAATCCTATTGTTTGAACTACTTTTCCGATAGCTCCCTCCTGAACCAGTTCTCCTGCTTTAACCGATGCCGGATTTCCTAAGCGCTCGCTGTACATGATGGAATAAATACGCCCTGTTTCCTTCTGAACCTTTTTTACCTGTTCAAACTGGTTTAGAGTAACAATTCCGGGTTTGTCAGACATATAGTCTTTCCCCGATTTCATTACCCGAATACCAAGAGGAGCACGCTCTACTGGAATACCGGCACTGGCCACCAGTTGGATGGAATTATCTTCTATAATTTTATTTTCGTTTGTAGCTACCTTAGCCTGCGGATAGCGTTTTGTAAAAGCAGGCAACAGCTCGGGCTCCCGTGAATACACTGCCACTAACTTACCTCCACCGTTAATCAAGGCATCAACCATTCCGTATATATGCCCGTGGTTCAACCCAATTACTGAGAAACGAATGGATTCTTTGGGCTCCGATCGTTTTTCTGGCTTTAAAATGATTTCCTTCGGAGTATTTCTTCCATACATTTCGTAAGGAAGCATGGCTGTTGCCGGAATCATGGCAGCAGAAGCCATTGTTTTTTTCAAGAAATTACGTCTGTTCGTTTTCATAGTGTTTAAGTATTCATTTCGTTTACAATAAACTTCTTTAATATTTCCACTTTTTAATGGCCTTCTTTAAAGCTTTATCATAACCAACATCGCCTTCGCTAAAAACCTTATTATTTTCTTTTTTGATATCATCTTCTTCCGTTCGGTTGTAACGGATGGGCGGGTTTTCATCGCGACAGAACAACTGGTTATTTTTTACCAGGTTTACTGTAGCCCGATGAAAACGAAGAGGCGACTTTGCAATGTTGTATATTAAATTATTCGCAACCACCACATCGGTTGTTCCTTCATCCAGGAACATACCATTGCTTTCAGCACGGCCGGCATTTATCTTTACATCGTGAATTTGGTTATTCAAAATTTCACTACCAGGCTGAAGTCCCAACATGTAGATACCACCTCCATCGCTTAATATTTGCATTATATGGTGAATGTGGTTCCCTGTAATTACATTTTCCCGGCAAGGAGTTGGCTCCGGACTCCACATCCAGCCAATGGAAATACCACTGTAAGGCAAGTCGTATATTTGGTTATTTTTAATGGTTGTTTGCGCTGTTAACCCGCACCAGATACCAACTGCACCATAAAATTGCGTTCCACAATCGGTTACAATGCTGTTTGTTATTGAATTTCCCAGAGCCACCTGTTCGGGAGCAGTTTTGTACCATTTCCCCCCATTTACATCTCTGTCTCGCCCTTCCCCAATCATTATTCCATTTCCTGAAATATCAGAAAAGGAAGAGTTATCAATACTACAATTTTTGCATCCCGTTCCCAGCCAGATACCAGAACCGCCCAGGTTTTCAAACGAACAATTTTCAAACGAACAATTTTCAGCCCATCTTGCCTCCACTGCTGCAGAAACAACATTCCATCCCAGCTCCTTCGGACGAGGATCAAAATGGCATGCCTGCACCCCACAATATCCTTTGTCAGGAATCGCCCAGGCAGCATTTCTAAATGTGATGCCCTTAAAATGAATATTTCTAACCGCATGCTTTTCACTGCCCTCCAAAACAACTACCCCATTAGAAAAAGGAATAACAATTTCCAGGTTAGCCGGATTCTCTGAATCAGGAAGTTTTAAAACAATCTTTTTTGTATCAGCAAGAGCAGCCCACTCATAATCTTCATCAATAAATTCAGGCGCATTTTCAAGGAAATAGCGGGGATTGTCCTCCCAATGATCCAAATTAAAAAAATCAGGTTGCTTTGCTCCAATAGAATCAACAGCAATTAGTTGGTTATTCTTTTCATCAATTCGTTCAATACCAATGCGAGAAATAGACCAATCGTGCAGTAAAACCAATTCTACATTATCCGGGTTTTGCGGCACAGGAAAATCATTCTCACCAAAGAAAAAATTGGTACGACGATCTTCCCCTACTTTTTTTACACGCAAATATCCGTCGTTGGGAAAGCGAGCCCGTCTGGCTCTTTTCTGGTTAATAAATAACTCACGTGGCAATTGTGTTTTCTGAAAATCCTCCGGAAGTTGCACTTCCCAGAGTCCGTCCTTATTTTTTGTCCAATTGGTTAAAACAATGCCCCCTGAAAAAACAGGCTTCTCCCCTTTTATAGCTTTCAATTCAACAGAGGCATTCTTCTTCATTCTATGAACAGGAGCAAACAAGATGGGGTCAGAAATAGAATAAATACCCCCAAAAAACCAGATTTTCACTTCATTTCCTGTACTATTTTGTAAGGCAGCATACGCCGTATCTTTTGCTTTTTCAATAGTAGCCAAGGGACTTTGCATTGTGCCGGAATTTGAATCATTCCCCTGCGGAGATACATAAATATCTTTTGCACTGATATTTCCGCAAAGTAAGATAACAAAAAGCAAGCATGAAAAGCATTGTTTCATTTTACGTATAATTTGACACATGGTAAATTGATTTAAGTTGGTTAAAAATACGTGAAATTTCCATAGAAGAAAACCATTAAACAAAACACTTGTGCAGAATGTTATTAAACAAGTTGCAGACAACAGTTTTTAAAATAAAAAAACACCAAATGTATTTGGAAAAATCAAAGATTATTACCAACAACCAAACACCAATTGAAGACCTACTTAAGGACTATTATATTGCCAATTTAAGCAGGCAATTGAGTATATTGGGGCGTAGGGAAGTTCACAATGGAAGGGCACACTTTGGTATTTTTGGAGATGGAAAAGAAATGGTTCAGTTGGCACTGGCCAAAACGTTTAGAAAAGGAGACTGGCGTTCGGGTTATTATCGAGACCAGACTTTTATGCTTGCACTGAATTTATTAAAGCCGGAAGAATTTTTTGCAATGATTTACGGCGACACAAATGAAAAAGAAAACCCTTCAACGGTAGGCCGAAATTTCAACAATCATTTTAGCACACCCAATATTAATGAAGAAGGAGAAATAAAGGACTTGCTTCTTCAATATAATTCGGCATCCGATGTTTCATCAACCGGTGGGCAAATGCCCCGACTTTTGGGGCTTGCACAAGCTTCAAAAATTGTAAGGGAAAAACCTGAGATGAAAAAAGCATTGAATAACAATGTAAACGGAAATGAAGTTGCCTTTGGAACGATTGGTGATGCCAGTACTACGGAAGGCGTTTTTTGGGAAACTATAAACGCAGCAGGAGTAATGCAGGTACCGTTGGCTGTTACGGTTTATGACGATGGTTATGGGATTAGCGTACCTATTGAATTGCAAACCACAAAATCGAGCATTTCAGAGGCATTAAAAGGTTTTCAAAAGGAAAAAGGTTCCAATGGAATTAAAATATATAAATGCAAAGGTTGGGATTATCCGAACCTGATAAAAACATTTAATGAAGGAATTGATTTTTGCAGAAACACCCACACACCAGTTGTTTTTCATATAGAGGAGGTTACACAACCACAAGGGCATTCAACATCAGGTTCACACGAACGATACAAAACAAAGGAGCGTTTGAAGTGGGAAGACGATTTTGACTGTTTAAATCAAATGCGGAAATGGTTGCTTGAAACCGAAATTGCAGACATGGATATGCTGCTTGAAATAGAAAAATCGGCTAAAGAAAAAGCCAAACAAGCGCGAAATAAAGCATGGAAAAATTTCACAGAAGGATATAAGAAAGAACAAAATGAATTGTTGGAGATCCTTCGTAAAATAGATGCAAAAACCGACCTTCAAAACGAGCGTAAATTTGAGCTGGTGCGTAATAGAGTTTTTCCAACAAGACGTTCGCATTTTAGTTTTGCAAAACGTTTAAATCTGGAAATTCATTTAAACCCGGATTTACAAAATGAACGGGCTGAGTTGCAAAACTGGATTGATCGTTTTAAAACCAGAACAATTGATTTTTACAATACCAATTTACATCGAACAGGTTCCGATTCGGCATTAAAAGTAAAAGGACATCCGGTAAAATACAGTGCAAACCCGGAAGATGTAAACGGGTCACAAATCGTCAACAGAAACTTTGATGTTTTATTTGAAAAATACCCGAACCTGGTCACATTTGGCGAAGACACAGGGAAACTGGGCGATGTAAACCAGGGAATGAAAGGAATGCAGGAAAAGTATGGAAAAGAACGCGTTTCTGACACAGGCATCCGAGAGGCAACTATCATTGGGCAGGGAATAGGGCTGGCTTTAAGAGGCTTCCGCCCGATTGCTGAAATTCAATATTTGGATTATCTTATTTATGCCCACTCGCAATTAAGCGACGATTTGGCGACATTGCAATACAGAACCAAAGGGAAACAGGCAGCGCCTCTCATTATTCGTACTCGCGGCCATCAGTTGCAGGGAATCTGGCATGCAGGTTCACCCATGCAAATGTTACTGGGTTCGCTAAGAGGAATCTACTTGTGTGTTCCTAGAAACTTAACACAGGCTGCAGGTTTTTATAATACGTTGCTGGAAGCAAACGACCCGGCCATTGTAATTGAACCCTTAAAAGGCTACAACGTAAAAGAAAAACTTCCGGAAAACCATGGTGAATATAAAGTACCGCTGGGCATACCCGAAATAATGAGAGAAGGTACTGATGTTACGGTTGTTACATATGCGTGGAACGTACACCACGCACTAAAAGCAGCGAGTTTACTCCAAAAGTTTAAAGATGTATCTATCGAAGTAATTGATGTTCAAACTTTAATGCCATTTGATATAAATCACACGATTCTGGAGTCGGTAAAGAAAACCAACAAAGTACTTTTTATGGACGAAGATGTGCCCGGAGGAGCCACTGCTTACATGATGCAAAAAGTATTGCAGGAACAAAATGCTTTCGACTACTTAGACACAGCGCCGCGCACTCTTTCGGGAATGGAACATAGGCCAGCCTATGGAATTGACGGAGAATATTTCTCCAAACCGAATGTTGAGCTTCTTTTTAAAAATGTTTATGAAATGATGGCCGAAACAGATATGAAAAAGTATCCGCCGTTATAAAATACGCAACAAGTTCAGTAGCTTTTAGTGTTTGTATAGGCTTCGACTACGCTCAGCCTGACTAGCCGAGCATAGTCCAAACAGACCTAACACGATTACTCGAAATTTGAAGACTGCCTATCGCTAATCATATTTTATTAGTTGAAGTGGCCCAATAATTCCTGAAGGTTTTAATGATGAATCTTTTCTCAGGAAATTTGTAACCGGACCAGAAGTCCACAAACTTTTTACTTCTCCAAACTCATTTAAGTCGCCAATAAAACGGTTACGGCAGGTAGTAGCCAATGTTATTTCCAAACGGTTATTTTCCTGCAGCAAACCGGTAACAGGCAACTTTGTTCCAGAAAGCCAAACATCTCCCAACCTTTCACCGTTTAACGACACCTCCACAGTAGCGTCCAGTTTTCCAAGATCCAAGTAAGTCTTCTTGTTCTGCTCTAAATAATCTGAGGGTAAATCAAAATTAATTTGATACAGCGCTATTCCTGAAAAGTATTTTACCCGAGATTCTTCATAATCCGTAAACGACTTAAACTCGGTTATATCAGACGAAAACGTTTCTTGTGAATTTACAGGGTGAAATGTAATTTTCCCACCAAAGTTATTTACAGTCTTTACATCAGGCGCTTTCAAATCTCGTTCATAAATTTCCCCTTTATTTGAAGTAAAAACAAATGCTCCACCCTGCTTTGTTTCAAACTGAATTTTATTATTCGCATTATAAAAAATGGTTGGAATATATGTATTACTTCCTTTATTGTGTGGCGGAAATAGTTGCTTACCTTGTACTTCTACCTTGCTTATGTACTCCTCTGAAGATTTATCTGAAAAAATAAAAAACAAAGATTCCCTGGGCTCAAAATTCACAGGCAAACAAACCACTCCATTTTTTCTATCATGAACAGCCAGTTTAATAACTTCACCCGTTTCCGGATTCCATACTTCAGGAGTTGAGTACGCGGTGTTAAAATAGCACATTCTGCTATACGAACTATCCTGCTGATTAACGACAAAAAACACATCGGCATTTTCGGTGTTTTTATGAAGAAACATCAAATTGGTTGTATCCGGCAAGTGGGTTGTAAAATCGGGGTTTAAATTCAATTCTTCCAATAAAGTGTTGGTTGTTTGCCCCCAGAAAATTGTTCCTTTTCCATAGTTATTTTCACCAGGGGTGCTAGCTTTAAAACCCAACCAAATTTGATTTGTCAATTCGTAAAATGCTTCTTTTTCATTTTTTACATCTGAAAGCGAAAGCATCTGCAGAGGCTTCGTTCCATAAACAACAGCACCTTCATTCAGCAATCGCTCTATCTCTTTCAAGCTCTCAAAACTTAAAAACGGTTGGTCGGGCAAAACCAGTAAAGCATACTTTTGTTCCTCTGAAAAACAAACTTTCCCATCTTCAACATAAAGTTTTGTCAATACATCTTGGTTGCAAGGAACCGACTGGTATCCGTCGGGCAAACTATTAATCACACTATTCTCAAAAAACTGCGGCAACTGGTCGCCCAGAAAATACAATATATCTGACGACATTTTGCTATTTTGCATAATGTATTGTATCCTTGCCTGATAATCCATCCAATCTCTGTAAAACTTCCATGGCGGGTTATTTCTATTAAAATGCGAACCGTGCTGTCCAAGCGTTATTCCGGGTGCTTTTTCATTAGGCTGATGAACATAACTGTGTAAAATCATCTGGTTGATTCCCGAGCAAAAAGCACGGTCGCCAAACAATTTTAAATCATTGGGCGATTCACTAAAATGTGCATGTCCGGTATAAGCCTCTGCCCCTATTACCGGTTTATCGTAAAAATTAGATGCATAAACCGGGAAGTTAATCATCCTGTCTTTGGTCGGTTTGTATTCAACCAAATTTTCTTCGTTTTTATCTGCCCAAAATTCATACATCGGCATATCCATATAATCGTTTGTTCGCAGAACGTCAACCGGAGGAAAAGGTCCTTTATCGCCATAAATAACTTCGCCATGCAATTGCAGATGGTTCCGATGACACAAATCGTTAAAATGTTTGTAATAATTTTGCTCAAACAAATCGGCAATGGTTTTTCTGAAGTCGTACAAAAAAGCTTCCGATTCTCCGGTGCTGGAAACGGTTTCACCACAAAGTGTTGGAATCCATTTTATCAAATTATATCCACGCAATTTTTCAAACTCCTGCGGCATTGCTTTCGTCCAGGTTTGATAGCCCCGTTCCCAACTGTCAATCATTAGAAACTTAAAGGTATTCCCCGTGTAATCTCCTGCCTCATCAATCAACTTTTGAGGAAAACTTTGGAAATGCAAATTTACAGCCGCAGTATCCATTTTGTCGCATTCCAATCCTGTCCCCTCTTTGGTTGCCGGCCCATTTTTAGCACCTGTAGTTGTATATCCGAAACGGATAACCGACCAATTTCCGGCAGGAGGAGTCCAGTTTAAAGTTCCGTCAGCCTGCATCTTGTCGGTTAAGTTAAGCACTGAATTTTCAGCAATAATTCTCTCTGGATTTATGCTTTCATTGGTTGCATACAATTTATCCGTTTCCAAAATACGTGCTGATGCCGTTTTCTCCAACGGGTACAAAACGGTAGGATTATATGCAGGTTGCTCACTATCTCCCAGTAATTGAATTTCGGCAAGGGCTGCGTGATGCCAGGGCCGTAAATTATGAATTTTACTTACTTCCACCTGAAAAAAACGGGCACTTGTTTTTGGAATTTCAATAATATCAGTTACATAAAATTTATTCGTAGCTATTTCTGCCAATTTTTTAAAATGAATTCCATCGTCTGATGCTTTTACTGTGTACTCAATGGTTTTGGGTCCGGGAAAATAAAATGCGCCTTTAAAATTCTGCATCAATGCAATTCTCATTTTCTCCTGTCTGTTTTTTGTTGAAAAGCGAATCACATCTCCATTACGAATTTCCATCATACTTTCCGGATTTCCGTCAGCAAACAAAGCACCGTTAATTGTATCGTTCATCACAATAACCGGCTGCTCCTGTTTTTGATTTTTGAGAGCCGTTTTATCAGGAAAAGCCACCACTGCAACATCACGGTAAAATTCAGTATCGCACAAAGGTTGCGGCAAGACAGTTATTTTATTCCCGTCTGAAACAGTAGTCTTCGTAAAAACAAACTTTTTCATTGACATTTCCGGGGTAATCCACGGGCCACCACTTTCGCTCCATCCATCGCAGTTATGGACTCCAATGGAAATTCCAAGCCGATTGGCCTCAGTCAGCGCCCATTTAAACAGAGCGTACCACTCGGGCGTATTAAAAGAAATACGTTTCGCATCAGAATTTATCACCTTCATTCCAATATTCAGAATGGTAGCCTGCAAAATTCCCTGCGCTTTCATCGACTCCAAATCTTTAGTAATTCCTTCGCGTGTTATGCGCCCGTCCATCCAATGCCACCAGGTATGAACATGCACTTCCGAAGGCGGATTTTTGAACTTTGCTTCATCAAAACTTTGTTTGGAAGATGTTGAGCATGCAAATAAAAAAACAACTAATAAACTAAAGGATAAATTGATATACCTCATTCTTCAGATAAAATTCGATTGTATAAAAATATCAATAACAAAAATCTGAAAAATGAATAGTAAAACTATCCTGTGGTTTACTAAGTCGTTTTGCGAAAAAATACAAAATGTATCTATTGGTACAATCCGGTGTCCCCTTTTTCCAAAAGCGGCATTAATTTTTCTATTATTTCAGGATGTTCAGCAGCTATATTTTTTGTTTCATTTGGATCAGAAAGATGGTCATACAGTTCGACTGTTGGTTCTGCATCTCTGAAATATTTTGTAAGCCGGTATCTTTCAGTTCTCATTGAAATTCCATTACGATAATAAGAATAAGAAGCTTCATTCCAATTCTCGGCTGGGTTATTCAACAGAGGCACTAAACTTTTGCCATCGGTTTCGTGCGGCATTTCCACTTGGCATAAATCCAGCATTGTGGGGTAAATATCGATGGTGCTAACTACCTTATTTATATTCTCTCCTTTTGCTTTTCCTGGAGCCCGAATGATAAAGGCACTTTTTAATGCCCGTTCAAAAATAGTATGTTTTCCCCACACTAACTGATCGCCCAAATGCCAGCCATGGTCGCCCCAAAGAACAACTATCGTATTTTCCGAAAGTCCTAAATTATCAAGCTCGTCGAGCAATTTTCCGATCTGTGCATCGGTGTAACTTATGCATGCAAAATTTGCATGGCGCAGCTTCCGGGCGTACTCGTCAGAAACCGGCCCTTCCAGCGATGCATCTTCATCTCCCAACTTATACCCGTTAAACTCGCCACTGTTGTGCAAACTTGCTTTGTTTACATTCTCAGGGATTGATGGGTTCGGAGACAAAGGCAACCTACTTTCATTGTACATATCCCAATATTTCCGGGGCGAATTAAACGGAAGATGTGGTTTAAAAAAACCTACTGCCAAAAAGAAAGGCAGTTCTTTTTTAGACAACTCGTCTAATTTATTTAAAGCCAATTCAGCAGTTAATCCGTCGGGATAAGCGTTATCGTCCACATCGCCCATTTCATAAGGTTTCACCTGACGATTCCGGCTTTGACGATTGCTTCCATCCGCATAGCCAAAGAAAGCATTCCAGCCTGTCCCCCATTTTCCAGCATCAAACAACATTTCATCCCAACTGTGTGGCAACTCCAATTCCGTTCCCACCGAGTCGGTATAACCATACAGCAAACCATCTACATAATGACTGATTTTCCCTATTCCAACGGTGTAATAGCCATTTCGTTTTAATTGATGAATAAAAGTTTCCGGTTCTTCGGTTTCTGCCTTCCCCGAAATATAAGTATGACACGCTTCATTGCTCAAAGCTCCTTTTGTCCGGGGCAGCATTCCGGTTAACATACTGTAGCGGGAAGCGCCGCAGGTTGGAACCTGCACATACTGCTTGGTAAAAATGGCCCCCGTAGCCGCCATTTTATCAATGTTTGGCGAATGAATATAGTCTGCACCATAACATCCTAATTCGGGTCTAAGGTCGTCAACACAAATAAAAAGAACGTTGGGCTTCTGACCAGACAAATTTTCACTTTTATCCGTACTACAAGCACCCGTTATAAGAAATGAAAGCACGAATAAGAGATATACTAAATTAATTTTTACCATTTTTATTAAATTGAGAACTGCGTAAATTCTTGTCATTTATTCTTTCTTTAATTCAATATCAAAGGGAAACTGCTCTGAAACGACATGTTCTTTCAGCATTATTTCTTTTATTCTTTTTATAATTTCAGGCTTTTGTATTGCCATATTATACAACTCCATGGAATCTGTTTTTAAATCATATAATTCAATATTATCATGAAATCCCAATTTGTGAACATCCAAACGAACACCTTTCCATCTCCCTAGACGTACTGCCTGCTTACCACCTTCTTCATGAAATTCCCAATAAAGCACACGTTCATTCCTTAAATATTTATTCTTGAGAAACACTTCTTTCAAACTAATTCCATCCACATTTTCGACCTTCTGATTACTAACAATATCCATAAGAGAGGGGTATATATCAGCAAAATACCCTATTGTTTGATTTGTTTTATTTTCAGGAACACTTCCTGGCATAGAAACAATAAAAGGAACCCTTATTCCACCTTCATATACATCTCTTTTTCGTCCTTTCAGGGAAGCAGAGCTATTAAATCTACCTTCCCATCTGTTTGCTGCCCCATTATCGCTTGTAAATACTAACAAGGTATTTTCCTGGATATTATTTTTAATCAAAGCATTCTTTATCTTTCCGAGACTTTCATCGATAAGGCTTATCATACTTGCATATACTTTCTCATCTTCTGTCCAGGATTTATCTTTATAAAATGAATTTATTTCTGGGATCTCATATTCATCATGAGGGAGCAGGTATGGAATATATAAAAAAAACGGTTGCTCTTCATTGGCATGTCGGTCAATAAAACCAACAGCAAAATCGGTAAACATATTGTGGGTATATTTTCCCTTTTTCCCATTAATATTCTCTTCTATCGAATATTTATCTCTGTTTAACCAGATATAATCAGCATAATGATCATGAGCCCTCCGCTGATTCAGATATCCGAACCATTCATCAAACCCCTGGTCATTGGGCAATCCGCTTGTCCCTGGTTCACCAATCCCCCATTTCCCTGTCATCCCGGTAATGTAACCAACATTATGCAAAGCTTCTGCAATTGTTACATCACTATCTTTCAAAGGAACTCTTCCTTCACCTCCGGCTAGTCCTGTTACTCCTCCCAGACCAAAGTTACCTCTAACTGTGCAATGCCCGGTGTGCTGTCCAGTCATTAATACATTTCTGGATGGAGCACAAACAGGAGATCCCGAATAAAAATTGGTAAACTTTATACCTTCTTTTGCTATCTTATCAATATGTGGTGTTTTTATTTCTGTTTGTCCATAACATCCCAAATCACCATACCCCAAATCATCAACCATTACAAAAATTATATTTGGGTTAGCAGTGGGAACAGAATCTTTTTGTTGAACATTCTTACAACTCCAGCATATAGCAGTTGCAGCAATAATTATTAAAATTTTAGTTTTCATACTTTAAAGACTTCAATCGTTGCAATAAAATCAGACAAAAAAACACCTCTTCACAGAAGCAATTTTTCTATTATAATAATGTATCTCACTAGTAACCCGGATTCTGGAGAAAATCTCCGGGGTTTGAAACTCTGTCGATTTGAGTTTGAGGAATTGGCCTAAGCAAATGATATTCCTGAATATTTGGAGCAGCATCTGGATTATACAATCTTACTCTTTCAAGCAAAGTTCCTGTTCTTTTCAAATCATACCATCTATATCCTTCTCCTCCCAATTCTTTTGCCCTTTCTTCCAAAATAAAATCAAGGGTAATATCGCTTTCTGCAACAGCCATTTCAGTTTCTTTACCTAGCTTAATTGCTCTTTCCCTCAGTTTGGTAATCATGCTTGCTGCTACTTCATTTTCATCCTGATTCATTGCTGCTTCTGCTGCTATAAGATACATCTCTGCAAGTCTAATAACCACAAAATCTCTTGTACCGTTATTATCATTCATATCAAGGCGTTCGGGATCATAAAATTTCTTGTAGAAACTCGGCCAGAGCCTTCGGCTATCTCCACCTATTTGAAGAGCATCCGGCTGATTAGTAACGTCGCCGCCATTATAATCAATATACCAATAGGGAGCATTCTGCTGTATTTCATCATCTACCGGATGAAGAACGATTCGAATGGCAGTATCACCCAGCATAACAGTATGCCCGTTAATAACACCTTCGGTATTAGCCATCCAAACTGTTTTAAAAGAAGCATCATATCTGGCATCTGCCTCAGGGTTCCACATATTAAGGTAATAATTGGTAGGCATAAACCTTTGGTGAGGCTTTCCGTTTTCGATGTCTCTTTCCATTGCAGGATTCCTTGTATAATCCCACACATAGTAATTATGACTTTGGTTTCCATCTCCGTTTACCAGGGGATTTGTTCCGTATTGAACAGACCAGATTATTTCAGCGTTACGTTGGTTATAATAGTCCCATAATTCATCCAGCGGCACCAATGAATAATTGTAATTATTAATTACATTGGTTGCATATGTTTCTGCCTCACTCCAGTTTCCAAGAGTCAGATGAACTCTTGCCAGTAAAGCTTCTGCCGCTGCTTTATTCGCTCTTCCGTAATCAGTACTTCCGGTTGAAGGATCTGCTAGATTTGCAACAGCATACTCCAGGTCAGGCACTATTCCTTCGCTATAAATTGTTTCAACAGGTGTTCTGTATGCCTCTGTTTCCACTCCTGAAGTTTCGTCCAAAGTAAAATGGACATCTCCCCACAACTGAACCAAAATGAAGTAATAATGTGCTCTTAAAAAACGCGCCTCTCCAATATATGCAGCTTTTTCTTCCTCACTAATTCCCTCTACATTGGGAGCTCTGTTAACAATTGTATTACATTGATTTATTCCCTCATAAAAAGAATCCCATATATTAGACAAAAATTTATGTGTACTGGTAAGATTTTGATCGTAATTATTAAAAGACGGGTTGTTTTTTACACCACCATAACCATTTGTATTAATATCGGTACCAATAACCGTCAAGAAAAATGTTCCTTCCGGTCCATAATAATCCCGCAATGGAGGATAACAAGCATTTACCCCATCCCGTAAACCATCTTCGGTTGAATAGTAACTATCAGCAGTTGCAAGACTAACCGGATCTTCTTCCAGGATACTATTACAAGCACTGTGCAATAATAAGATCAACACCAAAATACACTGTATTGATTTTCCAACGATTGTATTTATTTGTACTTTCATATTTTCCAGAATTTAAAATTTCAGATTTACTCCAATAGAATAAGTTGAGGAAGACAAAGCCCTGCCTGTTTCCGGATCAACGGTATCATAGTCACTCCAAAAGACTGGATTTGTTGCCGAGAAATACACCCGACAAGAAGACAAAGCATCGGTTTTTATAACATTCTTAACCAACTCATACCCCAGAGAGATATTTTTAATTTTCACAAAAGAAGCTTCAAAATACTGTAAAGCCGAAGCGTACAATATGCTTCCTCCTTCTACCGGCTGCGGATATTCATTGCTCGGATTTTCGGGAGTCCAGTAATTAAAGTTTAAGTGGGCATACCTTCCCTCCCAGTTATTTGCACTTAAATTGTGATAAGAACTTTTTAGCATTTGTCCCTGTCGAACAAAAACCAACATAGAAAAATCAAATCCTTTATACATAATTCTATTGGTTAATCCTCCTGTCCAGTCGGGGACAGTGGAACCAAGAATTGCCCTGTCATCAGTATTAATTTGTCCGTCGGGCTGTTTGGTAAGTTCTCCATTTTCATCTCTCCCGTTTACATCTTTAATTTTAATTTGTCCGTGAGCCTGTCCAACCTCTTCAGCCGCTGCTGCTTCACTTGTCTGCCATATACCATCTTGTACATAATCATAAAATGAATTTACCGGGTGTCCTATAAACCATGTATTCCCTATGTCATCTTCTGTTCCGTTAAATAATTCCTCAATTTCCTCTTTATTCGAAAAAATATTCATATCAACATCCCACTTAAGACCAGATGGATTATTAATTATATTGGCAGAAAGCGTAAGTTCCCAACCTTTGTTACGAGTAGCACCTACATTCTCAATAACACTCCCAAAACCGGAAGAAGAAGGAAGTAATCTTTCCAGTAACAAATCCTTGGTTTTTGTGTCATATATTTCAATGTTCCCGGAAATTCTATTATCCCAAAGACCAAAATCGATACCTAAATTTAAAGTCCTTGATATTTCCCAACTTAATTTAGAATTTGAAATACCATCCTGCTTATATCCATAGGCAGAATTATCTCCAAACAAATAAGCAGTTCGGTCCAATCCACCCTGTGTTTGATACGGGTCAATTGAGGTATTTCCTACGGAACCATACCCAGCCCTAAATTTCAAGAATGAGAATACCGGTATATTCATAAAATCTTCTTCAGATATTATCCATGCAAGTGAAGCTGCGGGGAAAAAAGCCCATTTGTTTCCTTTAGCTAACCTTGAAGAGCCATCTGCCCTACCTGAAGCAGTTAACAAATACTTATCCTTATATTTATAATTTATTCTTCCCATGTAAGATAAAAGTCCCCACTCAGTCAACTCACTGTCAATTCCGGTAATCGTTTCAGCTGTTCCCATCGCATAAAAAGTGGAGCGGGTGATGGGAATCCCCTGAGCAGACGAAGATGATTTTTCAGTAGAGCTTGATTGAGTACTAAACAACCCTACCAGATTTAACGCATGTTCACCAATAGTCTTATCATAGGTTAAAATATTCTCCACAGTGTATGAAAAAATATTTGAGTTTTCAACAGAAGCCTCTGGCGTGCTTCCGGTATAATCCCCCTCGAACTGGCCTCTTCTGCTATAAAGAATATCTGTTCCAAAATTAAGCCGGTATCTTAAGTTCTTATTTATCCTATATTCTCCAAACAAATTTGAAAACATGCGAAAGCCTTTTGTCTCATCTACATATTGATCCGGAGCAAAATTTGAAAGAGGAGACGATAAAAGTGCCTCATCAGGATTGGGATAGGCAATAATCTTCCCTTCATCATCAAAAGCTTTTGTCGTGGGAGCGTATCTGATAGCATCCCAGGTAGGATCGTCATCATCCATTCTGTTTCTCAAATCTTTGGACGAAGTAAAGCTTAATCCAATATTTATTTTTCTGGTTAATTCTGCATCTAAATTTACCCTTAACGAAAACCTCTCGTAATCCGTTTTTTTCAACACCCCTTCTTCATTGTAATAACTACCCGAGATATAATATCTCAAACGCTCATCTCCCCCACTTGCAGAGAGTTGATGTTCGGTTTGTAGCCCATTCCGATACGTTTGGTCTATATAATCAGTCTCGATACCATTTATATAGTTATCATACAGACCACCTAAAAGTGCTTGGTCCCGACTATTATCAGACTTACTTAATCCATTTGCCACCCTTCTGTATTCAACAAATTGCTGCCCATTCATTTTATCCAGATCCCCAATTTGCTTTTTCACTCCGTAATATGCAGAATAATTTATCTGAGCGGCACCTCTTTTCCCTCTTTTTGTTGTTATTAAGATCACTCCATTTGCACCTCTGGAACCATAGATGGCCACGGCACTGGCATCTTTTAATATTTCTATAGACTCGATATCTCCCGGATTAAAATCACTTATTCCTTGTGTTGTAGGAATTCCATCCACAACAAATAAAGGATTATTATTAGCAGTTATTGAGCGATTTCCGCGGATACGAATTGTTTGATCAGAGCCGGGAGAACCGTTACTGGAGACAACATCTACTCCTGCTAATTTCCCCTGGGCTTTTTCAAGAATATTTGATGACTGAGTCGTATTTAAATCACTTTCAGAAACAGATGAAATAGCTCCTGTCAAATCACTTTTTTTCATGGTTCCATACCCAACAGTAACTACTTCTTCCAATCCGATTGCCTGTTCTTCCATTTTTACATTAACTACCGACTGGCTGTTCACCTCTATTTCCTGTGTTGCCATTCCAACAAATGAAAATTGCAATATTCCTCCCGACGGAACATTATTTAAAGAATATTCACCATCAGCATTCGTTACCGTACCATTGGTAGTCCCTTTTACTACAATGGTTACACCTGGCAGAGGAATACTATTAATATCGGTAACCACTCCGGAGATGCTTTTCTGCTGTTGCCCGGAATCTGGTAAAAGAAGAATATTGGCTCCCAATTTTTTATATGTAACATTTGTGTTTTTGAAAATATTGAAAAGAACTTCATCTATCGTACGATTTAAAACCTCAATATCCACTTTACGTTCTAAATCTATTTCTTCTTTGTTATAGACAAATAAATAATCGGTTTGTCCCTCAATAGATTCAAGCACTTCCAGAACACTGGCATTTTTTAAAGAAAGATTGACCTTTGAAACCTGAGAGCTGGCATTTATTGCATATAATGACGAGCTAAACAGTATGAGTAGTAAAAATGTCGTCTTCATTTTTTTAAATAATAATTTCAGAGAGTCAAAGAAATTCTCTGACAAATAATTTTTCATAAATTTGCTTTTGATGTTAGTACTTAATTTTGTTTTAGCGAACACGATCAGTATTGACCATTAGCCGGAAAGTGTGAGCGCACTTACCGGCTTTCTTCTTCTAAATTCTATTTTTCATAAGCTGGATTTAGTTTATAGTTTATTATTCGATTATTATTTTATTGGTTTTCTCGTCAATTCGATAGTTGAAATTCTCTTTTAACTGTACTACTTTCAAAATATGTTCAACACCATCTTTCATTCTGAATTTCCCGGAATAACGAGAACTAAACTTTTGCGTATTTTTAACTTCTATAGCGAGATCAAAATACAATTCTAAATTATGAACCAGTTGGGTAAAAGGAATATTATCAAAACTAATAATCCCCTCACGCCATAAAAAATGTTCCTGGTTTTTAATGGGTGAAATAATCATTTTCCCGTCTTTTAATACTGCCTCTTTGTTGGGAGATAGGCTAATGCCCGAACTTTCACCTTGTTTTATTATTTCTACTGCCCCCTCCAATAATGAAGTTTCAAAATGTTCTGTTTCAGAGTAGGCAATTAAATTAAATTTTGTGCCCAGAACTTTAACATCGTATTTGCTTGTGGTTACAATAAACGGCTTCTTTTTGTTGTGCGTTACTTCAAAGAAACCCTCGCCATCCAGTTCAACTTTACGTTGCTTATTGGAAAATTGAGAGGGAAACTTAAAGGTAGTTTTTGCATTTAGCCAAACTTTTGTGCTGTCTGCCAAAATAATCTCAGCCCGCTGTCCGGCCGGAACATGTATGGTTTGCATTTGGGATGAGAACTTTAAAGGACCGTAACCAGGGAAAAGGAACTGTAATATGAAAAAAGCAAAAATAAAAATGGCGGCAATTTTTGAAACTTCCCAATACCAATTTCTTCTGATTCTCGTTAGAAGTTTTTTTACAGGTTTTTGGGTCTGTTTTATTTTAACACCTGTATACCAGATTGATATATCGTTTAATTTTCTTAATGCAAAATACTCTTGCATATTTTTAGGGTCAGCATCCAGCCAATGGATAATCTTTACCTTTTCTTCTTCAGTGATATCCCCATTAATGTATTTTAATAGTAGCTCTTTCATGTTCCTTGCTTAATTAGCAAAATCGTTTTTCCATTTCTGAATACTATACGATTTAAAATGCAAGAGCCCTAGTATGTTTTTTATTTTTCTTTAATGCATAAGAAAAAACAATGTTCCCAAAAGAGGCAGATAATCTTTCAATGATACTCTTAATTCTCTTATTGCCTGAGCGATATGATACTCAACCCCTTTTGAAGTAATATCGTAAAATTCTGCAATTTCTTTATGAGATTTATGTCCAAACCGGCTCATAATAAATATCTCCCGGGTTCTGGGCTGGAGTTTTGTAAGCGTTTCTTCAATTATCGAATGTATTTCTTTTGCAAAAATTTCCTTTGGATTGCTTGATTCGAGCGAAGCAGTTCTTATTGCCAGCTCCCGTTCCAGTGTTGTGGCTATCTTATCATGAACATCGCGTCTGATAGATTGATGTTTTAAATAATCAAGAGTCCGGTTTTTTAGAACAGAAAATAAGTAGGGAGCAACGGGCTCTATCGTTTCTATTTTTAATTGCTGCCATAACTTTATTAATGAATCAGAAACAATATCCTCTGCAACCATATCATCGTGCACATACGATTTCACGTATAAATACGATTTCTTGTAAAAAGCAGTATATATCTCGTTGAAACTATATTGAGTTAGCCTCCGTTGCATCTTCCTAAGTTTATTGCAACAAACTTAAGAAATTAATTATTCCCTGTAAAAAATTCTAAAACTCTCCTTTCCCAGAAAAACATCTTCGGACAATGGAAATACTCATTTAATTATTGCTCTCCTACCTCCCACTCAATGCCGAAAAATCATTTCTAAATTTAATAAAAGAGAATTCTCGTTTCGAAAGTAACTCCAAACAATAAGAATTAGCTCATAATAAACTCATTCTATTTTTAGCATTTCTAATTTATTGCCTGTTTAATAGTTACAGGCCCCAACAGGCCTGATGGTTCCAAAGGAATTTCTTTTCTGGGCCTGCCTCTGTAATCATTCTTCAAATTAATATTGGTTGATGTATATTGTTTCTTGTCTGGAAAAGTCTGGTCTCCCGCTACCCGGTTGTACCACGAATTCACCACTTTTATTTCCAATGTATTTTCTCCCTTTTGCAAATCTCCTGAGATTTCAATCCGGAATGGTTTTGTCCAAAGCACACCTTTTTCCTTTCCATTTATTTTTACTTTTGCAATCCCCACATCCTTTACGTTTTCTAATTGTAAATAATATTTTTTGCCTTTTTGAAGTTCAAACCCAACATTAAATGTTTTATGGTAAACTGCTGTACCAGAATAATATTTAATACCATCCTCCGATGATTTTGTCCAATCCATTAATTCCGGAAATGTGACAGATTCTGGCCCTCCCCATTTGGGATCAAAGTTGACAATCCAGGGGCCAAAGATACTCTTCACTGTTTTGTAATTCAGATAATTACACTGAACCGTGCCTTGTTTATTTTTATCCATTTTTTCGCTGAATACAACCATGGTAGAAGCATACGGTTCCAGTGTTAACGGAACCGTCGTTATGTCACCATTCTGGGTGAAAGCTTTTGCTTCCCTGACATCACCATTTAAAGCACTCCACAACTCAGGCTGTAATCCTGTCACACGGAATTCACAATTTATTTTTTGTCTTTCAGTGGTTTGATTAGTAACGAAGTAAACTTCGCTTTCACCAATGGTATAATGGATATAATCAAAATCGGTTGTACTATTACTTTCTTTTATATTGAAATCTGTCGATATTCCTTTTGATAAAAGATATTCTTTTGCTGAAATTCCCCAAGCAACAGCACCTTTACCATATTGTTTTTCCCCTTTTTCAGTATCTGCCGTACCCCATATTTTATCCGCCACCCCATGAAACTGTTGTTGCGCTTTTTCGCCACCTGCCAGGCTGACCAGTTTTTCTGGTTTGTACCCAATCACTTTTGCTCCCTGCTGTAGCAATTCATCAATCTTTTCAATCGCCGCCAGCGAAAGTACGCGGTGATTGGGTAAAACCAATACACGATATTCCATTCCACTGGGAACGACCAGTTTGCCGTTATCCATTTCTAATTTCAACAGAATTTCTTCGTCGGTTACATCATAATCAAATCCAGGCATTGCACCGGCCGGATCAGCATTTTTATAGGGAAAAACATTGGGTACATGATCGCCATAATAATACAACACATCAGCAACAAACTTTCCATTTTGGACAACAGATTGAATACGATGTAAGTAATTAATAAAAGGAGTTGACTCATTCCACCAGGTAACTTGCGGATTAACATGTGTACCGGCAAAATATTCTTGTCCGGGCAGGCCCATTTCCGCTGGAGAACATGTGAAAGTATGAAAATATAATCGATTCAAGCCAGCACAGATTTCATGATCGAATGCCGATTTCTGGTCATGCCACAATTCATCGTTCCAATGGGGACCAATAGTAGTAAATGACTCTGCACCAACAATTTTTTTCCCGTAAATATGTGCAGCAGAGGAAGCCTGTTTTATAAAAAACCTGTTTTCAGGAAGCGGGCGGTGAGGCGAAGGCGACCAAAACTCACTCATCACAATATCGCTAAAACCATAATTTTTGATTCCATCCAGAGGGCCTGCATGCGGGCCTGCCGATTCTGGTTGAACTCCCATATTATATTTATGCGCATATTCCTGAAAACGGGCGTAATGATTATTTGCAACCAAATCAGCCAATGTCTTTCTAAAATCAGCTAAAAAAGCATTGGAAATTTCAATATCATCAATAATATAACCAGCAACAATTGGTAAATAGCTTATTAAATCATACCCCCGATATTGTACGAATTCTTCAGCAAACTTGTCAGTCCAGTTCATGCCTCCGCACTCCCAGCTATCAGTTTCCATGTATTTTAATGTAGTTCCAACATGGTCGCCTGCAGCTTTAAGAATGGGTTCTACTACATCATTCCAATAAAAATCAAAAGCATCTGTACTCATATAATCCAAAACACTTCCCTGCCACTCTCCACTGGAAGTAGAAACATGTGAATCAGTACAAGTGTACCCAATTCGCAAAATACACCATTCTCCAGGTGGGGCATCCCAAGTAAAATTGCCCTCAGCACCCATTTGGGATGTCAGATTTTGTATTTCATTTTTATTTACAACAAAAGAAGATTTTTTCTGGTTCTCGCCTTTATTCTTTAGAGTATTGGTCAATAAAAACCGGGTATCGGGCGCAGAGCCGCCAAGTTCATGATATCCCAATTTTAAATCTAAATCAGAAATAATGTTGTCTGTTTTGTGTTTCGGTTTTAATGGAAATGCCAACACAGCAATATCTTCGTAGAAATTTCTTCTGGAATTGGGAGCTTTTAGTTGAAGTGTTACTTTTTTCCCACCTGTAAATTTTGTTTCAGTAAAAGTAATTTGCTTTGCAGTATATTGTGGCGTTACACGCGGGCCACCTAAATTCCATCCACTCTGAATATTGAATCCTATTTCCAATCCTAATCTCTTAGCCTCATCTAAAGCAAACACAAATAATTCGTTCCATTCATCAGACCCAAACAGAGACCCTGCCGGAATATCTTTATTTCCGCGCTGGTTGTGTCCTCCTGCATCAAAAATCATTGCCCCCTGAAAATTACGGGATCTCATTGCCTCTAAATCTTTGGTAATGGCAGCTTTATTGACATTACCATTGAGCCACCACCACCAGCAATTTACGCCGTATTTTTGAGGCGGAGATTGAAATGATTCTTTGATATCCAAAACAGAAGCGATACTTTTATTATCACTTTTCAAGTTTTCAGATTTGTTGCTACATCGGTTAAAAAGTAGTAAAACAACTACAAATACAAGAATTGGTATTTTGTTTTGGTTCATTTAATAAAAGATTTGATTTACTTTCTATTCAATGGATAAAAACGTTGACTTTTCTTATCATAAAATTTTTCCAGAGCCGATACTTCGATGATTTAATTAATCAGCAAAAAAATCAATTCACCATTATTTTCTATCATTCCAGCGGAGTAAGTTCGATCTTTCTAATTATTATTTCAGCGCATTCCGATTGAATCTGGATTCGCCCTTTCTTTGGTTTTACGTTAGTTGCATGATTAACCAGGATGTTGTTGAGATTAACAATAATCTCGTTGTTTTTTACCACACATTCCAGTTTATTCCATTTCCCTAACGGCTTTTCAATATCTTCGGCACCCCTGAAATCTTTTACATCTTTCCAGGCAGGATCACGTCCAAACCAATTTATTCTTCCCTTATTAATGGTGGCCGGTTTTCCTGTTGGAGAGAAAATGTATGAGCCATTTTGTTTTTCCGGCTCCACCGGACAAGTAATTGAAAATTTATCTGTTCCATCGCCAACAACTAATAAGTCACCTGTACCACCTTCAATAATCTGGCATTCAACAGAATGCATCCAAATGCCTGAATAAGCGCCATCTTCACCAGTAGAATGAATTAGAATTCCACTATCTCTTGCTCTCTCAACTCTCGGTGGAAAAGTGCGTTTTCCCCATTTGTATTCAACCAAAAGTTTATAATTATCATATTCGGCATCGCTTGTAATACATCCAAATTCTTCACCGGAAATTACGATTTTTCCATTTTTAACCTGAAAGACCTGATTGGGATCAATATTTCGTCCTTTATCTTTTAAAAAGGTGTACCAGCCATCAAGATTTTTACCATTAAACAGCTTAATTTTATCCGCAGAAGAATAATTTTTGTTGACAGGACGTTGGGCAAAACCGATTACATTTGAGTTTATTATCAAAAAAATAGAAACAAAAAAAATAATAGATATTCGTTTCATTATCATATGTTTTAATTCATTCAATGCTCAATCATTGAGGAAAGAAATATAAGTGTAATAAAATTAGTTTCCATTTCTATTCTGAAATTTTATTTTTTAGTTCTAATTTGTAAGTACCAGCTTTTATATCCTTAATCAAAATTCGCCCTTCCTTATTAACACCATCTATATTTTTCCCGTTGCACAAAAGTGAATAATTTTTGAAATTATTGGGAATATAAACATCCGAATTAGTATTAGCAGGAACAGATAAATTTAAAATAAAGGCATTTGTCTGATTTTTAAATTCTAATTCGATGCTCCCTCTTATTGTGGGATGCTTAATTTTAGCCCACTCCAGATTTCCCGGTTGTGGATGAATTTTTATTTTTCTAAAGGAAGGTTCTAGCGGTTCGATACCACAAATTTTTCTGGAAATAACATAGGCTGGTATTGCTCCCCAGGCGTGGTTCCAGGTCATGTTTTGTTTGTACTTCAAATCCCAGGCTTCTGAAGTAACCGTTGTGCCAAACCTAATCATATTCATCCAACTACGGTCTGTCTCAGAAGTTATCAGGCTGAGGGCATAATTAGCTGCTCCCATTTCGTATAGTGCATTGAATAAATAGATTGACATTCCCGGACTACAGGCCATACCTCGGGAAATCAAAAAATCAGTTATCTGGGAATAATTTTCTTTTGGAGCCAGTCCAAAAGAAACCGGAAACATATTTGCATGTAATGCGCTATGTGTAACTCCTTCGCCATCGGTATAAAGACCAGTATCTCTATTTAATAACTTTTCATTAAAAGCAGTTTTCACCCATAATGCTTTATCTCTAAAATACCTTTCATCTTCAGTTTTATTCAGTACTCCGGCAATTTGGGCCATTAACACAAGATTTTGATAATAAAAAGCATTAACTACTGTATTAATATCTGAAAATACATACCGATCTGTTTCACCTGCCAAAGAAACACTACCGTGCCCGCTACGGAGTTTTGTTTCATTGGCTGGAGTGCCTTGTGGCCAGTCTACAATATCTCTGAAACTGTGCCCACCATAATGAATGCTTTTCAGGAATTCGGGAGTTACCAAACCTGTTCGTGTACTAATAAGTCCGTCTTCACGTGCCAAATCCCCAAGCGTCTTTTTCTTTAGTTCTTCATATCTTTTTTCAAGAAAACGCGAATCGCCGGTAGCCATATAATCTGCCCAAGCCATCAGAACAATGTGCAGGTGCCACTCAGTAGGCCAGCTGGGGTTATAAATCAGAAAATCGGTAGTATATCGTTGAATGGCAAATTCCCTATCAACACAATAATGAGCAACCTGTTGCATATAAGCATCGGCCTCGTATGGCATACGTTCGCGTGCTCCGCCATCAATATAAACTCCCATAAAAGGAGTTACTTTTAGGGTATGCTTGCATAATTCCCATATTTGATTCAGATTTTCATTCGAAGATTGAAAATCAGCAGCACTATCATCAAAATGATATAGCAAAGCCAGTTGCTGCACCTGATTTTTGGTTAACTCCTCCTGTAATCCTTCGATTTCTGCGTAACGGTAAGAAGTTACTTCCGGCATATGCTCGGCCAAAACCTGACTGTTGGGATAATGCGAAATAAAGCGGGGAATTTGAACAAGGTAATCTGTTTGCCCAGGTTTTAAGGCAACTTTTACCTGGTTATATAATATAGAACCTCCTGGATTTCTGCTGACATGGTTACCGGGAGCAATATCCTCGCCAAGATGCACAAGAATTGTATCTGCCTTATTTGGGGCTTCAATCTTCAATTTCAAAGCACCAAAAGCGGCCTTTTCAAATTCTATAAAATAATGGCCATCCTCATTTTTTATTACTGACAATGGAGCCACTTCATGATAACGGATGGGATGCCTGTCTTCATAAACATATTCAGTTTTCCCGTTAATTTGAAGCTTCACCCATTTACTTTCACCCGGCCATTTCCGGCTATCATCAGAAAAAGATCCGGTATTAAATTTTTGTGCCTGGCTATAGTTACTTTCCATGCCTTCCTTGTTCCAGGTTCGCACTTTCCACCAATAACTTGAATATTGATTTAACTGTTTTCCACCATAAGCAACAGATATAGAACTATCTGAAATAGTTTTTCCTGAGTCCCAAATATCACCAATATTCTTCTTTAATTTTTCAGAAGAAGATGAAATCAATATCTGATAAGCCGTTTGGGAAGTTATCTTCTCAGGTACAATCCAGGAGAACCGCGGGCTACCATTTGTTATTACAGCTTCTTCCGGGTTGGTTAATAGATCTGTCATTAACCCGCCTGGTGCCAGTTCTAAATTATTGTGATTACAACTGGAAAGCCCTGTGATAAACAGAAGCCCCAAAATTACAAATAGAAAATGCAGTATTTGATAACATTTTATCATGATAAATAGGTTTATTTAAGAATATGTAAAACTATGAATATATTCCGCCAATATTATGTAAATTCCTAAATAGGCTTTCAAAAATAAGAGACTGTAATTAACTCCTAATACTTAAGTAGACAAAGACAAAAGCCTCTGACAAAGATATTATTTATCAGAGGCTTGATTAAAATATCAGATAATTTTATCTATTCTTCCAACCTTCATTTTGTTCGAGTTTACTCTCAGTGTTTGAATCAATAACAGTTTGAGGAATCGGCCATAAATTATAGTCAAAAGTCAAAGTTGCAGCAGTTGTTGACCAGTAAGCATATTTACGAATACGGTCAACAGCTATTGTTCCCCCCATCCTCAATAATGTATTCCATCTGAATTCTTCATAAACCAATTCTCGTGCTCTCTCATCGAGTATAGTATTAAAGTCGTCGTCCATATCAGCAGCAGTAACCATATAAGAGCATTCTGCACGTTCTCTCAACAGATTAATGTCGTCAGCTGCCCCTGATTTATTGCCAAGTCGTTGCTTTGCCTCGGCTCTCAGAAGAATTGTTTCAGGAAGGCGAATAATGTAATCATCACGGAAAAGGTTGCTTCGATTTTCACCATCTTCAATTCCCGTATAAGAATCGGTAGCAATTTTACAGGAAACAGGATAAACCTCACTTCTGTTATTTATGTTGGTATTTTCATCTGTGCTCTGGTTATAAATCAAACTCCAGGGAACAATTTGTTTAAAATGGTCAGAGCTGCTTACATTTCCTTTAAATCTTCTGCGAAAAACAATATCAGTATTACGCATATCATCTGCCCATTTTCCGGCATAAATAGTATCGCGTGTATACATGGTTATATTTACTTGCGAAATACCGCGTCCTCCCACATCTTCGAGTGTTCCATTAAACCAGGTTTTGGCAACGTCACGAAAAACAGGCCCAAAAGTTCGGGAATAATTAAGTTTAGATTTAGAATCCTCAGCTTTATAAGCTTCATAGTCAACCTGAGCGGCCCAGATACACTCTGTATTTCCATCCTGATAATTCACATTTCCTTCCTGAAATAAATCCCAATACAAATTTGGGGTAAACTGAATAGTATCAACAACAGCATTTCCGGTTGAACCACTTTCATATATATCCATTGTAACCAAATCTTCACTTGCCCGTGATCCAAAACGTGTATTCATGAGTGCATAAGTTCCTCCATCAATTACATTATTGGCATAAGTTACTGACTGATTATAGGCCGTAGTTGCACCACTGGCATTTCCTTCTTCATCCAGTTGTACTCCTAATGCGAGATAAAGCTCGGCAAGATTATGATAGGCAACTCCTTTTACCAGCCTTCCTCCCGAACTTGTTGTTTCCGGTAAATCACCAACAATATCCTCTATTTCATCAATTGCAAACTGATAGGTGTTAATACGACTTGTACGTTCATAATCGTAACGAGCAGTAGTTTCAATATCAGTTACAATTGGAACTCCACCAAATAGTTCTGCTAAATTCTTATATGCAAAAGCTCGGAAAAACCTGGCTTGTGCTACGACATATGCCTTATCTTCTTCAGAAGACCAGGATATCTGCTCCAAATCTGCCGCGTGAAGCGCTAAATTAGCTCTGGCTATTACATAATACCAAGTAGTATAAACCTGATAAAATGTATCGTGATTCGGATTAATTGTGCTATAATCGCTAAATGTATTAGACAGCCTAATAACAGGAACATCATACATATCGGTTCCTTTACCTTTCATATTAAACACCCAGGCGTCTTCATTGGGATTAACCCACAAATCTCTTATATGAGTATAAATTGAAATCAAAACCTGATCTACCTGCGAAGAGGTTGAAAATGCATTATCAATAGTATAAAACGTCGATGGATTTTCTTCCAGAAACTGATCATCATTACAACTCATAAAAGTTAGAATAACAACCATAAATATGACGTTAAGATATTTTAGATTTTTCATAATCTTAAGTTTTTTAAATTAATTAGAAACTAATGGAAGCACCTAACGAATAAGTTGTTACAACAGGATAAGTATTGGCAAGGTAAAGAGCCCCCGTTTCAGGATCTCCACCATCCCAGTTCGTAAAAGTTATTAAATTCTTAGCAGCGAAAAACACTTTAAGAGAGTTTAGATTTGCAGACTTTACCCATCGTTGATGGAAAGTATAAGACAGACTTATATCCTGCACCCGGACAAACCCCCGGGACTGAAGCCCCTGATAACGTCCATCACCAGCGAAAGAAGCAGAAGGGAAAACATTGCTTTTATTCTCCGGAGTCCAGTATGGTTTTGATGTCATATTATCATTTGCCCTTCCTGTTCCTGCCGTCATATAAGCAACTTTATTACTTTTCAAATAGTGATCATTTCCGCCAAAAACACCAGTAACCAATACATAAAGTTCAAAATCTTTATAGCTTACGTTATTACTCATATTTAAACGGAAATTCTCCTTCTCATAACCAAGAATTTTACGGTCCTCAGAAGTTATCCCATCGATTCCATCCAAATCTTTATACTTAGGATCTCCTGGGTTAGTTCCTGTCAAAGCAATATATTCAGTGTCTCCTTCCTGTACAATGCCATCCTGTTCGTAACCATAAATAGCCTTCAACGATTTACCAATAAACAGAGAGTTGGAAACATCATCATCTTCTTTCCCATCTCCATCATTGTCTTCTCCGTAAAGTTTAACCAGTTTATTATTATTTTTCCAGTAGGTTACTGAGCTCATCCACCTCCAATCGTTCTGCTCAATAAGTAATGCTCTGATTGTAGCTTCAACACCAACATTATTTACTTGCCCCATCGAGGTCATTATCGTTTTAAATCCTGTCATTACTGGAATATTTCTTTCAAAAATCTGATCTGTTGTCTTTGAAAAATAGGCATCAACATCAACAAACAAACGGTTCTTAAGCCATGCTGACTCAAAACCGGCATTCAATGCTTCTGTGCTTTCCCATCCTAAATCATAATTACCTAAAGTGCTTTGAATCATTCCATAATATATGGCACCTTCGTTGTCTGAGAATTCATATCTGTACCCCCCTGTTGATCCATTGGCAATTTTTGAAAGAGTAGTATAAGGACCAATTCCCTGATTTCCATTTTGTCCCCAGGAAACCTTTAATTTTAAATCATCCAGAGGCTTCACACCATCCATAAAATCTTCTTCAGAAATTTTCCAGGCAAGACCTAATGCCGCAAAATTTCCCCACTTTTTGTTAAGTCCGAAAACAGAAGCTCCATCTCGGCGAAAGGAACCTGTCATATAATATCTATCATTATAAGAATAACTTATGCGCCCGAGATAACCAATATTTGATTTCTCTGTTCCACCTATTTTACTGCTGTTAATATCTTTATTATTCACATACAAATCAACCTTCTGTACCTCGGCATTATGAAGGCCATACATTCCCAGCAATGTGTTCCCATTGGCCGAAAAATCGGAGCCGGTAGTATACATAATTTTATATTTAGAATAATCCCTGGTTGCAACCAAAGTAGCTTCTATGTTATGTTTTCCGAAACTATTTTTATAATTTACTATATTATCCCAAACATAACTGTACGTTTTTTCATTGCCCAGGCTACCATGTGCACTCGATAAATAATTAACAATAGTAGAAGCAGCATAGCGGCTTGCATCTACTGCATCTCCTTCCCCTATATAATAATTCTCATGATAAAATTCCCCAAAATTCCTCAACTCATAGTTAGGACTAAAATTTAGTCGATAACTCAATCCTTTTACCCCCGGAATATTAATGACCGCATATGTATTCAAACGAAAACTTTGTCTTATGTCCATATTATCACGCGTTCCGTCATCAACTCCCCATAAAGGATTTACGTATGACTGAGTTACAGGATATTTTTCAAGATTTTTATTGTCATCACGATACATTACTCCATAAGGTGAAACTACCTGAGCCGTTCCTATATTTGCCCCAAATCCGGAATAATCTCTTCTTGTATAGCCAGCATCTACACCAATTTTCAACCAATCTGTTATATTCGTATTTATCTTCCCCATGATAGAAATACGATCAAAATCATCACCAACAACAACACCTTTATTATAGCTATAAGCAGCAGACAAATAATAATTCAACCCTTTCCCTGCACCTGATACAGCCAATTGAAGATCTTCGATAATCCCAACCTGTGTAACGTCGTCCAACCAAACTCTTTCTACTCCGTTATTATAATTTTCAGCTTCCTGATTTGTCATCCAATAGGTGGAACCTTCGGTATAACCATTTCGGGCATTTATTACTTTTATATATTCATCCCCCTTCATCATTTCCGGACGACTGTACCATGATTGTATCCCTGTTGATGTGTTAAAGGAAATCACCGGCTTCGCAGAACTTCCCCTTTTTGTTGTAATGGCGATAACGCCATTCGCTGCCCGCGAACCATAAGCCGCTGCAGAAACGGCATCTTTCAAAATATCAAAACTGGCAATATCATTTGGATTGATATCGCTTAAACTCCCCATAAAAATAACACCATCAAGTACAATAAGCGGATCGTTTGAACCATTTATCGAATTCTGTCCTCTTATCAACATATCTGGCTCCCCTCCTGCTGAATTACTTGCTCCAATATTTAAACCAGAAACATTTCCCTTTAAAGATTCCAGAGCATTGGTATTAGGCAATAACGCTACTGCCGAATTTTCCATTTTGACAGAGCTTACCGACCCTGTAAAATCTTTTCTTTTGGCAGTACCATAACCAATAACAATAACCTCATCCAAAGCCATTTTCTCATCTTCCAAAGCAATATTAATACTTTGTTGTTCTCCTACTTCAACTTCCTGGGAGGACATTCCTACAAAAGAAAACACAATAATATCCGTACTCGTAACACCTCCAAGAGTGTATTCACCATCATTGCTGGTAATAGTACCATTTGTTGTTCCCTTTATTAGTACTGTAACACCAGGAAGTGGCTGTCCATTTTTATCAGTTACCACCCCTTCAATTGTTTTTTGTTGTTGTTGAAACAATTCGTTTCTTCCACTGTCAGAATCTTCTCCCCGTGTTATTACAATATCTTTATTTAATACTCTGTAGATTAATCCTGTTCCTTCCAAAAGCTTATCTAAAACCTTATCTATTCGGGTATCAACAAATGAAACATTGTAAATTTTATCCGCCGGCAGATGCTCATTTTTGTAGAAAAAATCAAAATCAGTTTGACTTTGAATATCCTGAAAAACCTTCTCGAGGGTAGCTTCTTTCAAATCCAGATTGACCTTTACAGCTTGAGAGTAAACACTGGCTGAAGTGCTAAAAAAGGTTGCAAACATTAGAATTAATGATAACCTCATAATTAATAATAGTTTTTTACCTTTTCTTTCAGAAGTGAAAGAAAAAATAATTGATTTTTTTTTCATAGTTTAGCTACGATTTAAATTAATGAATCAAATTTTTAATGAATGAAAACGGGGAATATGTGGTGTGTTTCCCGTTTTTTTAGTTCTTCTTGTAAGGGTATTATTTCATAGGCATAACGTTTAATTCTGTTAGGTTACATTTATTATCTCTTTAGTTTTATGGTAATGTTATCATTGTTTATTCTTAATTCAAACGGGATGAGTTGCTGAATAATTTCAAAATGTTGTTCCAGTGGTTTATATCTTCGCAGAACTCCCGAAATTCGTTCATTTTTTAATTCTTCCGGATAGCTAATTTTCACGTCCCACCAACGCTCAATTATTTGAAAAACTTTGGAAACCGGAACATTATTAAAATCATACTTCCCGTCTTTCCATGCAGTATATACATCTATATCTGCGTTTCCAATGCGAACCTCTGATGTTTCGGTATTAAAACTCGATTGCTCACCGGGAAGTAAATCATGAATAAAGTTTCCGCTTATAATTTTAACTTTCCCTTTTTCAAGCGTTGTTTCAATAATATGGCTTTCCGGATACTCACAAATATTAAATTTTGTACCCACCACTTTCACTGTATGATTTCTTGTTTTTACAAAAAAAGGCTTCTCATCATTCGCAGTTACCTCAAAATAAGCTTCTCCTATTAGTTCAACTTTACGATTATTAGCATCGAACAAGGAAGGGAATGACAGTTCAGAATCTGAATTTAACCAAACATGAGTTCCGTCTGCAAGAAAAATTTCCTTTAACTGGCCTTTACCCGCCTCTACCGATTTCATTTCACCCGTTTGGTTAAAAAATGTTTCCTGCGTATATAAATATCTTCCAAACCACCCCACTCCTAAAGAGATAACAACAATAGCAGCTATTCTTAATATACTGCCAACATTTAATGAATGCATTTTGCTGGATGCAATGCTTTTCTGCAGTTGTTGCCACTGCTCCCTCTCAGCCTCAATTAATTTCGATGTTCCCAATTGACTACTGCCCCAAAGGTCTTTTTCCTGGAATAATCGCTTCCGGTTCTCCGGGTTATCTTTTATCCACTCATAAAGCATTTTTTCATCATCTGAAGATGATTTCCTCAGAATAAAACGCTGAATTACTTCCCCAATATTCTCAAACTTTTGATTATCCATTTTTAATATGAGTATTTATGGGGATAGAAACCCTACCTCCCATTTTCATTTTTTTTAAAATTTACTGATTAGCAGAAACGCCAGGATCAATAAGATATCTTTAAATTCGTCCCTAAATAACTGAAGCGCTTTGGTTATATGCTTTTCCACCGCTTTAACTGAAATGTTATGAATTCTCGCAATTTCCTTATTTGAATGCCCCTTAAACCTACTATCTTTAAATACTTCCGAACACTTTTCAGGCAGTCTTTCAATTACCTTTGAAATCCTGTCATTAATTGCGAACTCAAGAATACTTTTTTCAGAACTATCATAATACAATAATTCTTCTTCTTTCAACTTTATAGCATATACATTTTGCTGTTCATGCTTTTTTCGTTCTCTTTTTAAATATGTGAAGCAGCGATTTTTTACAACAGTAAACAGATAAGCGGAAATTGACGTATTTATTTCAATCTTTTTCCTGTTATTCCATAATTCACAGAAAATGTCCTGGATAAAATCCTTTGCTTGCTCCTCGTCTACAAATTTGAGGGCAAATAAATATAACGACTGAAAATATTTATGAAACAAGAGACGAAATGCGCGTTCATCTCCATCCTTTATTTTTTGAAAAATCTTATTTTCAAGAGTCAGATTCATTATAAAACAAAAAAAACGGAATTAAACTCCGCCTGAAAGTTAATTATTTTGAACTAATTACCTTCACCATTCTTCAAACCTTAACTATGAACTCAGCAGTTAAATACCAATTAAACAGTATGTCTACTTTAACTTTCGCTTTAAAATATTCCTGCTCAAAATGGTCGTTTGGGTAATAATTGACTTATGCTACTTACTTTGCTCAATCATTTATTAATATTTAGAACAACAGGCTGTTTTATATCAAACCGCTTTTAAGCAACATATGCAACAAATCATATGGTATTAAAAGTAAAAAGCTACTTTTACGCGGCAAAGCCAAATGTAACAAAAACTCAATACTGGAAAACGTTTATTAAAAATTAAAACGTTCAATGAATTCATCAAAAAATTTTAACACAGAGTGGAGAAGAGTAGCATCAACAATTTATAAAAAACCGGTTGATTCAAAAATCTATGGTTCAGTTGATTTAGATGTTACAGAGCTTGAAAATTTTATAGCAGAAAAGCGAAAACAAGGTATAAAAACAACCCTCACGTATGTTCTGACTCTAATAGTTGGCCGGGCATTAAAAAATGAGGTTCCGGAATTAAATACGTATTTACGCCGGGGGAAAATTGTGCCGCGACCACAAATAGATGGAATGGTTAGCGTATTACTTGAAGGAGGCCAGATGGGATCCGTTAAAATTGAAAATATAAACCAACTCACCATCGATTCACTAACCAACGAAATAAAAGAAAAAATCAAGCAATCCAGAAAAGGAAACGAAAATTCAGCCATGCAATCAAAAGGTATGTTGGCATCATTTCCCTGGCCATTCCGTTCCTGGTTATTTAAATTATACAAAACCGTTACTATCAACTGGGGCATATCTATCCCCTTTTTAGGATTGTCTGCGCAAAGCTTTGGCTCTTTTGTTGTTTCAAACATTGGCACGCTGGGGCTCGACAGTGGATATGGTGCATTAATGCCATCTTCCAATGTTTCCATTGTCCTTATTCTTGGAGGTGTAATTAAAAAGCCGGTGGTTATAAATGATCAAATAGTTCCCCGTAGGATTTTGTCGCTCTCAGCCACTCTCGATCACCGGGTTGTAGATGGTTCGCATGGTGGAAAATTGTTTCGTTACATAAAACATTTGGTAAAGAACCCTCACCTACTGGAAACGCATATTTAAACGAAGCCACTATACACCTGGAAGTACGCAGGTTTAGAATTAAATGAAATTCAAATTGAATAGAGCAGAAAGGAATGAGATAAGCAAAAACAAAAATGAATTTCTCAATACTAAAATCACTATACTAATATCCACATCCTATACTATAAAGTTTATAGAAACGGAAAGTAGCTGCAATAAAATTGCAGGACATTAACCATTAACAGGAAAATAATCTTTCGGAATCAGCCTCGCAGCAGCACAAATGTTGCAAAACATGTTGTGTTATATTTCTCCGTGTACGAACACGAAAAATAAAAAAAAACTGTAATTTTGCATACTACTATCAAAACAATATTTATTTAAACAATTTAATATCAATAAATTATAGAACTAAATAATCAAATAAGAATAAAAGACATTGCCGAAAAAGCAAAAGTGTCTATCGGCACGGTCGACAGGGTGTTACATAATCGGGGTGAAGTTGCAGAGTCAACAAAAAAGAAAATTCTAAAAATTATTGAAGAGCTCGATTACAAACCCAACATTCTTGCAAGTACACTTGCGTCAAAAAAATCGGCCATTTTTGCGACCTTGTTTCCCGAACCGCCTTCGGCAGAAGGATACTGGAACAAACCTTTTATTGGGGTAAAAAAACGAATTGCCGAAATCCGTCAGTATGGAGTAAAAATACAGCCTTACACTTTCAGCCAGTCGGCCCCGGAAAGTTTTGTTAAAGAAACAGAAAAAATACTTAAGCTACAGCCAGACGGAGTAGTTTTAGCCCCTTTCTTTAAAAAGGAAGCAACACATTTTATTCAGCAACTAAAAGAAAACAATATTCCATTTGTGTTTATTGACTCTGAAATACAAAGAGCCGGGCATTTGAGTTATATCGGACAAAACTCTTACCAAAGCGGACTTGTCTCAGGGAAACTGCTGGATTTAATATTGCCTGTAGGAAATATCCTTGTCATTCATTTTGCCAAAGAAATGGATAACCAGAACCATCTCACACAACGGGAAATGGGATTTTACGACTGGTTTAAAAGTAACAAAGAAAACAAACACCAGCTTTTTACAAAGGAAGTGGCTGATACGCGCGATACGCAATGGATGGAACCAATAAAAGCATTTATTAAAAAACGGGATATAAAAGGAATTTTTGTAACCAATTCAAAAGTTTTTTACATCGGTTATTTTATTGAACAAATGAATTTGCCCGGTATAAAAGTTATTGGTCACGATTTACTAAAGGAAAATGTAGAGTTCCTTAAAAAAGGAGTTGTACAGTTTCTTATTTGTCAACGCCCCGAAGAACAGGGATACAGCGCTATAAATAAATTATTCAGACATGTAGTTCAGAAACAAAGTATTTCTAAAAAGAACTACACATCTATCGATATTATAACCAAAGAAAACGTAGATTATTACAAAGAATTTAAATAACAAAGAATTATGAAACCAATATCATTTGAAGATCTCAGAGGAAAAGTTTGTGTAATAACCGGAGGGGCCGGAGTACTCGGAAGTGCAATGGTAAAGGCCATGGCTTCTGTTGGGATGAAAATTGCGATTGCTGACATAAATAAAGAAGTGGCTGATAAAGTAGCCAACGAAATTGCAGAAGAATATGATTGCAATGTTATTGGAGTAGCAGCCAATGTCCTCGACAAAGAATCGCTGGAACAGGCCAAATCCATTATAAACCAAACCTTGGGAGAAATTGACGTACTTGTAAACGGCGCCGGAGGGAACAGTCCGCAGGCAACTACAAAAGTTGAGCAGATGCTCGAAAAAGACATCGACAACCTTGATGATACTTTTTATGGTTTGCAAATGGAAGGTTTTGATAAAGTATTTGCCCTTAACTTTAAAGGAACTTTACTACCAACCATGGTTTTCACCAAAGACATGTTAAAAAATAGGAAGGGAGCGATTTTAAACATTTCGTCAATGAATTCCTATAAACCGCTTACAAAAATCCCAGCCTATTCAGCAGCCAAAGCATCTATTAACAATTTCACGGAATGGTTATCAGTACACCTGGCAAAAGTTGGAATCCGAGTAAATGCCATTGCCCCGGGCTTCTTCATCACCAACCAAAACCGTTTTCTGGTAACAGACGAAAAAACAGGAAATTATTCACCTCGCGGACAAAAAATTGTAGACAATACCCCCATGGGTAAATTTGGTGAGCCGGAAGATTTGCAGGGTACTACCCTATTTTTGCTTTCCGATGTTTCCAGCTTTATAACAGGTATTGTAATCCCTGTTGATGGTGGTTACAGCGCATTTGGCGGAGTTTAAAACAGATAAAACTAAAATCAGAGGATCTGGTATTACTATAAATTTCAAAAAACAAAATAGTACTTACAAAACCAAAAAACTTTATATACCTGAAAATTATGAAAAGTACTAATTGAAAAAAGAAATTTAATATGTCATTAGAACAAACATGGAGATGGTATGGTCCCGAGGACCCGGTAACTTTACAGGATATCAGACAGGCCGGAGCAACAGGAATTGTAACTGCTTTGCACGAAATCCCCAATGGTGAAATATGGAGCGTTGAAGCGCTTGAAGAAAGAAAACGTTTTATTGAATGGGACGACAGTCAGAAACCGGCAAAATCAAGAGGATTAACATGGTCGGTTGTGGAAAGTATTCCGGTTCACGAAGATATAAAACAGGCAAAACCAAACAGGGATAAACTTATTGAGAATTACATTGAAAGTATTCGCAATATGGGGAAAGTGGGCATTCCGGTTTTATGCTACAATTTTATGCCTGTGGTTGACTGGACCCGGACAAATCTGGGACTGGAATTGGAAAACGGAGCCCGCGCACTGGCTTTCGACATGATCGATTTTATTGTTTTCGATGTTTTTATTCTGAATAGAAAAGGGGCAAAAGAAAGCTACAAGGAAGAAATGCTCAAAAAAGCACAACGCCGTTACGAATCGATGAACAGCGAAAAAAGATACGAACTGGAAAAAACAATTATTGCCGGATTGCCGGGAGCTGAAGAATCTTATACTCTGGAAGAGTTTCAGAAAAAACTGGATGAGTACAAAGATATAGACGATGCTACTTTCCGCGAAAATCTTAAATATTTTATTAAACGAATTGCTCCGGTAGCTGAAGAAGCAGGTGTAAAACTGGCAATTCATCCGGATGATCCTCCGTTTTCTTTATTTGGATTGCCACGTGTTGTAAGTACAGAAAAAGACCTGAAATTTTTGCTGGATATTTATGATAGTATTTACAATGGGTTTACACTTTGTACAGGTTCATACGGAGTTCGCCCCGACAACGATTTGGTTGGAATGGTAAAAAGACATGGAGCAAAACTAAATTTTGCACACTTGCGAAGTACACAACGCGACGACTCCTTTAGTTTCCATGAAGCTGCACATTTGCAGGGAGATGTTGATATGTATAATGTAATGCTGGCCATTTTGAAAGAACAGCGCAAGCGCCAGGGAGTTTATCGCCCTGACCACGCAATCCCAATGCGCGCCGATCACGGACATACCATTCTCGACGATTTGCATAAAAAAACAAATCCAGGCTACTCAGCTATCGGATTGTTACGCGGAATGGCAGAACTCAGAGGGTTGGAACTCGGTATTGAAAAGAGTGGAGCCGTTTTTAATGATTAGGAGACAGAACAAAAACAAACTGAATAAATAATAACGACAATGAGTATTGAACTAAAAAAGAACTGTAAATATTCGATGCTGGTTCCTACCAGTATGGGAATTCGAATTACACCTGTTAACGGACAACCGGTACACAGTAGCGACACATATAAAATGCAGGCAACCAGTGCTGAAACCAATGTTGCAAGCATTTCTTCGTACCTGGGATTACCAGTAAAGGTACTTACTACATTTGTAAAAGGAAGCCCGATTGCTCAATTTATAAAAAGCAATTTGAAAGCCCGCCACATGGATTATGAAGGGCCGGAGGTTGAACAGGGAGATCCATGGGGATACCGTCACCAGTTCAATATTGCCGATAGTGGTTATGGTTCTCGGGGGCCTCGTGTTCAAAACGACCGTGCCGGCGAAGTGGGGAGGACACTAAATGTAAAAGATTTTGATTTGGAAAGAATCTTTGGCGAAGAAGGAGTACAAATTGTTCACCTATCCGGTTTAATTGCCGCGCTTTCTCCGGAAACAAGCCAGTTTTGCCTGGAAATTGCCAGAGCTGCAAAAAAGTACGGAACAAAAATTTCTTTTGACCTGAACTTCCGTGCATCGTTCTGGAAAGGACGGGAAAAAGAACTACGGGAAAACTTCACTGAAATAGCTTCGGTTTCAGATATTCTGATTGGAAACGAAGAAGACTTCCAGCTATGTTTTGGCATCGAAGGCCCGGAAGCTGGAGGAGAAGGTTTAAAAGCAAAAATTGATGGGTTCAAAGGATTAATCACAAGAGTAAAAGAATCTTTTCCTAATGCATCGGTATTTGCTACAACTTTACGTGAAGTTATCAGCGTAAATGAGCATCTTTGGGGAGCAGTTATGCTTGAAGGAGAAAACTGGCATATTGTTGAACCACGTACCATTCACGTACTAGACCGAATTGGTGGCGGAGACGGGTTTGTTGGTGGAATGCTGTATGGAATTTTAAAAGGCTGGGATGCCGAAAAATGGCCACAATTTGGCTGGGCAACCGGCGCCATGGCAGCAACATTCCTTACCGACTATGCTCAACCTGCTGATGAAGAAATGGTGTGGAGTATTTGGAAAGGAAATGCAAGAGTAAAAAGATAGCTCAATTACAAAAAACCTTTCGCATAGATTTTTTTTGAGCATGACCTCTGGCAAAGGCCGGGGGTCTTTTCTCCAAACAGATGAACAGACATATTTAGAAACGAATTATTTAGTAACCATGATTTATTACGAAAACGGTTCAAAAGATACAAACCTGTCAGCACAGGATATGAAAGAGGGACTATTTGAGGCTTTCAAAAAAATGGGAGCCAAACAAAAAGTTCTGGCCATCCCGCCCGACTATACACGCTTACCTTCGCGCGCAGGAGAACTTACCGAATTTAGCTGGCAATATTTTGGAGATAAACTCACCGACATATTACCTGCCCTGGGTACTCATACTCCAATGACCGATAGTCAAATTAGTCACATGTACGGAAGTACCCCCCGTAACCTTTTTCGCGATCACGACTGGAGAAACGATGTAATTACACTCGGTACCGTTCCGGCTGAATTTATTGAAAAAGTTTCGGAAGGTGCTGTTAATTACGATTGGCCGGCCCAGGTAAATAAATTGTTGGTAGAAGGAAATTTCGATTTAATCCTTTCCATCGGGCAGGTTGTTCCGCACGAAGTGGTTGGTATGGCCAACTACAACAAAAATATTTTTGTAGGAACAGGTGGAGCCGAAGGCATTAACAAAAGCCACTTTATTGGTGCTGCCTATGGAATGGAAAAAATGATGGGACGGGCAGATACCCCGGTTCGTAAAGTCTTCAACTATGCTTCCGAGAATTTTGCTGCCAACCTACCCATTGTATATCTGCAAACAGTAGTGGGACTGAATAAACAAGGGAAACTACAAACCTACGGATTATTTGTTGGTGACGATTTCAGCGTATTTGATAAGGCTGCCAAACTCTCGCTACAGGTAAACTTCGAAATGGTAAACAAACCATTAAAAAAAGTAGTGGTTTGGCTCGATCCATCTGAGTTTAAAAGTACCTGGCTGGGAAATAAAAGTGTTTACCGTACTCGCATGGCTTTGGCTGATGGAGGTGAATTAATCGTTCTGGCTCCCGCCCTGAAAGAATTTGGAGAAGACAAGCAAATAGATGCTCTAATCCGTAAATATGGCTATTTCGGCACGCCTCATACCTTAAAAATGGTGAATGAGAATGAAGATTTGCAGAACAACCTTGGAGCGGCAGCTCACCTTATCCATGGTTCATCCGAAAGCCGTTTTAGCATTACATACTGCCCGGGAAAAGAAAAAGAGAACCTTACGCAACAGGAAATAGAAAGTGTAGGTTTTAAATATGCCGATTACGATGAAGTAACAGCAAAGTACAATCCAGATAAATTGAAAGATGGTTTTAATACATTGCCCAACGGAGAAGAGATCTTTTACATCTCTAACCCGGCCATTGGCTTGTGGGCTTATAAAGATCGTTTCGACTATTAATCTGAAATTAACAGAACTAAATAAAATCAGAAAATGATGAAACATTTACATACCGTTCGCTGGGGCATTATTGGTGTTGGTAACGTTACAGAAGTTAAAAGTGGTCCGGCATTCTACAAAACGGAACATTCTCAACTGGTTGCCGTTATGCGCAGAGATGCTGAAAAAGCAGCAGACTATGCGCAAAGACATCATGTTCCGAAATGGTGTTCCAATGCTTCTGAACTGATTAACGATCCGGAAGTAGATGCGGTGTATATCGCCACACCTCCAGGTTCTCATGCTGCTTACGCCATAGAAGCTATGCGGGCCGGAAAACCGGTTTATGTAGAAAAGCCAATGGCAAAAAACTACAGCGAATGCCAGGAAATGCTAAAAGTTTCAGAAGAAACAAGTATACCGCTTTTTGTTGCTTATTACAGAAGGTCGCTGCCCGCATTTTTAAAAGTAAAGGAACTCATTAACGATGGTGTTATTGGTAAGCCATTAACCGTAAATATTACCTTGCACAAATCGGCTCGTGAACGAGGGTTAAAAACCGAAGAAATGCACTGGCATGTTTTCCCCGAAATAAGTGGGGCGGGGTATTTTTTCGATTTAGCTTCGCACCAGCTCGATTTTCTCGATTTTGTTTTTGGCCCCATTACAAAAGTAAATGGGATAGCCGCAAACCTTGCAGGCCTCTACCCTGCAGAAGATACAGTTTCCGGAACATGGCAACATGAATCGGGTGTGTTAGGAACAGGCTCATGGTGCTTTATTACAGACGAATCTTCTCATACAGACATAATAGAAATAACAGGGGAAAAAGGCCGTATTTCGCTGCCTTGTTTTTCTCACGGACAACTAGAGTTAACTACCAAAGAAGAAATAACAGAAATGGAATTTACCAATCCGCAGCATATATCTCAAAACCTTGTTCAGCAGGTAAATGAAACTTTACGCGGAAACGGGCAATGTGCAAGCACAGGAAAATCTGCCGCACGCACGAGTTGGGTAATGGATGAAATGATAAAAAATTATTATCAGTAAGCACTGGTTAAAAGAAATAATTATATTAAAATAAACCGTTCGGAAAGAAAATGAAAATCGTAATTGACGATAAAATACCTTACATAAAAGGGGCACTTGAAGCGTTTGCGGAAGTTATATATCTTCCGGGCAAAGACACAACACCTGAAGTTGTAAAAGACGCTGATGTGCTGATTACCCGCACACGCACAAAATGTAACAAAGAACTGCTTGAAGGTTCTTCTGTAAAATTTATTGCTACAGCAACCATTGGTTTTGATCATATTGATACCAGCTATTGTAAAAAAGCAGGCATTGAATGGACAAATGCCCCAGGTTGCAATGCAGAGAGTGTAAATCAATACATTGCCTCTGCCCTCTTTTCATGGTCGATGCGAAAAAGGACAACATTGGCTGGCAAAACCATTGGCATTGTAGGAGTTGGTCAAGTTGGCTCACGCGTGGCAAAGCTTTGTGAAACCATTGGCATGAATGTACTGTTAAACGACCCGCCACGAGAACGCGCAGAAGGTACAGAACAATTTGTATCGCTCGAAGCCATAAAAGAAAAGGCGGACATTATTACCTTTCATGTTCCGCTAAATATGAAAGGGAAAGACACCACATTTCATCTGGTTAATGAAAAATTCCTGCAAAACTTATGGAACAGTCCGCTGCTTATAAATTCATGCCGTGGCGAAGTTTTCGATACCGAAGCGGTTTACAATGCATTGGAAGCAAACGATATTTCAGGCGCCATTGTTGATTGCTGGGAATACGAACCAGAACTGGATTTGGAATTGCTTAATCTGGTTGAATATGGAACTCCCCATGTTGCAGGTTATTCAAAAGACGGGAAAGCCAACGGAACCATGATGAGCGTACGAGCAATAAGCCGATTCTTCAATTTAGGCATCGATAACTGGGAACCATCGGGAGTAGAAGCTCCCAAAAGCCCTGTTATCAGCATTGATGGCAACCAGCGGAAGGAGCACTCAATTCTGGCAGAAGCCATTCTTTCAACATACGATATTGAAACGGATGATGAAGCTCTTCGTGAAGGGCCGCACCTTTTTGAAAAATTGAGAGGAGACTATCCTGTAAGAAGGGAATTTGCCTCTCACACTATTAAAGCAAAAAACATTCCTCCCGAAACATTAAATAAATTAAAGAAATTAGGGTTTAAAATAGTAGAAGAACAATAGCGCCGTAAAGAGGAAAAGACATAAAATACTATGAATTTTAAGTCTTTGCGACATTCAAGCTCTACGGTAAAAGTAAAAATTAAAATAATTATAATATGAAAAAATTAGCTGACATTGGATTAATTGGGTTAGCCGTCATGGGCGAAAACCTTGTTTTGAATATGGAAAGTAAAGGCTATACGGTTGCCGTATTTAACCGTACTGTTGAAAAGGTAGATAAATTTGTAAATGGCCGTGGCGCAGGTAAAAATTTCATTGGGGCACATTCCATTGAAGAACTTTGTGCATCACTCGAACGTCCGCGTAAAGTAATGTTGCTCGTAAAAGCAGGAAAACCTGTCGACGATTTTATTGATATGGTTATCCCGCATCTTGAAGCCGGAGATATTATTATTGATGGTGGAAACTCTCATTTCCCTGATACCATTCGCCGTGCAAAATATGTGGAAAGCAAAGGTTTACTATACATTGGAACGGGTGTTTCAGGTGGTGAAGAAGGTGCATTAAAAGGCCCCTCTATGATGCCAGGTGGTTCTCCGGATGCATGGCCTCATGTAAAAGAAATATTCCAGGCAGTGGCTGCCAAAGTTGAAGACGGCTCTCCCTGCTGCGACTGGGTTGGTGAAGGCGGTGCCGGACACTTTGTAAAAATGGTACACAATGGTATTGAATATGGCGATATGCAGATTATTACCGAAGCTTACCAGTTAATGAAAGATTTACTGGGAATGAGCAACGATGAAATGCATGAAGTATTCAAAACATGGAACGAACAGGAACTGGATAGTTACCTGATTGAGATTACCCGCGACATCCTGGGATACAAAGATGAAAACGGTGAAGAAACCGTTGATTTCATCCTTGATACTGCCGGACAAAAAGGAACCGGAAAATGGACCGGTATTTCGGCCCTCGACCTTGGCATTCCCTTAACATTAATTGGTGAATCAGTTTTTGCCCGTTGTCTTTCTGCCCAGAAAGATTTAAGGGTTATGGCATCAAAAACAATCTCGGGCCCGGCGCCAAAATTCGAAGGAGAAAAAGCCCAGCTTATTGACGATTTAAAAATGGCCTTGTACGGGGCTAAAATAATCTCTTATGCACAAGGTTATAACCTAATGATGGAAGCCGCTAAAGAATACGGATGGAATTTGAACTACGGAGGAATTGCACTCATGTGGCGTGGTGGTTGTATCATCCGTTCTGCATTCCTTGCCGATATTAAAGTCGCATTTGATAAAAACCCGGAACTTCCAAACTTACTACTGGATCCGTTCTTCAAAGAAAAAATTGAATCAGCACAGGAAGGCTGGAGACGTGTTTGTGCAACCGCACTTTCCAATGGAATTCCGGTTCCGGCGCTTACCTCTGCCCTTTGTTATTTTGATGGGTTCAGAACTGAAAAATTACCGGCAAACCTGTTACAGGCTCAGCGCGACTATTTTGGAGCACACACCTACGAAAGAACAGATAAACCGCGCGGCGAATTCTACCACACAAACTGGACCGGCCGCGGTGGCAATACTGCTTCTTCTACTTACAACGTATAAAATATTTTTAAATAAATTTATCAAAAGCCGCTCTCTTAACGAGAGTGGCTTTTTTTATATCGTCGCTAATTTTCCAGGACAGGTAAACGGTCTTAAAATATTTTTTCTTACGAATCCTGATTTAATGAAATTATGCTTATTTTTAATGTGCTAATACCAATAATATAACGCTTGACCACTCTGCCCAACATAACACTTAAAAAAGGTTTTCACAGAGAACAAAATGTAGTACGTGTTGAGTTCCCGTATAATGTGCAGATTAAGGATTTGTTGCGTAAGTGCACATCTGCGCGGTGGAGCCGTACAATGGGGTGCTGGTACATAAACGAAAAAGATTTCGACCTGAACAAATTTTCCCTTCTGTTTAACCACCTAACGTATATTAATTATTCAGAGCTAAACAAAAACCAGCAAAAATCTTTTAACCCACAAAAGAAAGAACAAAATAAAATTCGGATTGAATTGCCCCCTGGTTACCTGGAGATACTTGAACAAAAAAGACGTAGCCAGAATACAATAAAAATTTACACCAGCTATTTTAAAGATTTTGTCCGTTATTTTAACAACCGGGATTTAGAGCAAATAAATAAAGTGGAAATTAATGGTTATATTCTAAAATTAATAAGAGAGCAGAAAATTTCGCCGAGTCAGCAAAATCAAAGAATAAACGCGATTAAATTCTATTATGAACAGGTGGTTGGAAGGGAGAAACAATACTATGATATTCAGAGGCCGGCAAAAGAAAGAAAGTTGCCTGACGTATTGAGCAAAAATGAAATTAAGGAAATGATAAACGCAACAAAATACCTAAAGCACAAAGCGCTGATTTCGCTTATTTATTCATGCGGACTTCGGCGTAGCGAAGCAATTAATTTAATATTGAGCGATATAGATTCAAAAAGAATGCTGGTTAAGATAAGGGGAGGAAAGGGAAAAAAAGATCGTTATGTTCCGCTGGCAAAAGGTACACTGGATGGGTTGCGCGCTTATTATAAAAATGATAATCCTGTTAAATGGTTGTTTGAAGGGGAGAAAAAAGGGAAGAAATACAGCGAAGCAAGTGTCTATAATGTGATTAAAAAAGCGGCACGAAAGGCAGAAATAAAAAAAAGAGTTTATCCTCATATTTTGCGTCACAGTTTTGCCACCCATCATTTAGAACAAGGAACCGACTTAAGGATAATTCAGGAATTACTTGGTCATTCCAGTTCAGAAACAACGGAAATCTACACTCATGTATCACAAACCAGTTTCTCAGAATTAAAAAATCCTATTGATGATCTTTTTTAACTAAAAAAATGAAAAACATAAATATATTATGGTGTATTGCCGGAATATAATGAACAAAATCCAAAACTATAACCGAAATATAATTAACGGTCATTATATTACTTCGTTAGGCTTAATTCCCCACATAAGAACCTCCGAAATAGATTTAGGCTGAAGTTATCTATTCCTCCAGCCCTGATTAAATCCTTTTGCTAACGTAGTAGGGAGCCCTGATTAAAAGTCTTGCTATATTTGGAACAGGCTCTTTGTGTAACCGATTTTTAAAATGGTGCTTTTAAAGCCCGTGCGTAATTCTGGTTGAAATGTAAAAAGCCCCTGAAGAGCATTTCAAGGGCCTGTTGATAAATCCAGTGGTGGCACTGACGATTAATGCCAGCGACCCCGTTCAGAATATTTTTCGACTCAAAGATACATTTCCTTAGGGCTTTTTACTCATTAATTCTAAAATTATGGCAAGGAAAAAGAAAATTGAAATGGACATCGTCAACCATTATGCAGCAGGAATCGATGTGGGGAGCAAGTCTCATTTTGTTGCAGTAGGGCAGGCCCTGGACGATGTAAAAGAATTTGGCGTATATGCCGAGGATTTGATTGAACTATGCCAATGGTTGTTGTCATTCGGAATCACAACGGTAGCAATGGAATCGACAGGTGACTATTGGCAAAACCTCTATGTAGAATTGCAAAAACATGGCATTGAAGTAATCCTGTGCAATGGAAAATTTACAAAACATGCCAAAGGGAAAAAGACCGATGTAAAAGACAGTCGATGGATTCAGAAACTACATTCACTGGGATTATTATCTGGTAGCTTTTTGCCTGACAAAACCACTGAAATACTCCGCACTTATTGCCGTCAAAGAGCAAATTGGATCGATCTGGCAGCAAGCGCATCTCATAAAATGCAGAAGTACTTAAAACTTCTGAACTTTCGATTGGATGTTGTCGTAAATGATGTGTGTGGACTTACAGGTCTGAACATTATCCAGGACATTTGCAATGGAAACCTCGACCCATTTTTATTAGCAGAACACAGACATTACAATTGCAGGAAACCAAAACAGGAAATAGCAAAAGCACTACATGGAAACAACCGCGAGGATTACCTGTTTGGCCTCAGACAAGAGTTCGACAGCTACAGGTTTTTCCAAAGAAAAATGAAAGCATGCGACAAAGAAATTGAGCGGCTAATCAAAAATGAAATAAAAAAGTCACCCGAAAAGAAAAAACTTAAAACCACTGAAAAACCATACAAGAAAATCAACAAAAATGCCGTTGACATTAAGAATTTTAACCAAATTGCTTTCCAGTACTTTGGGGGAACCGACTTAATGGCTGTTGAAGGAGTAAGCCATGCTACGGTTATGGCAATAATGAGCGAAATAGGAATCGATGGTTTTAAAAAGTTTAAATCCGCAAAACAGTTTTGTTCCTGGTTACGGCTGGCCCCAAACAATAAAATATCAGGAGGGAGAATCCTGAGCAACAAAATCCCAAAAGGAAGCAACCGGCTGAAAATAGCATTACGTCATTCTGCGAATGCTATTGGAAATTTAAAAGATACACACCTGTCTGACTTTTTTCGCAGAATAGCTTTCCGAAAAGGAAGACAGTCGGCAGTTTCTGCCACCGCCAGAAAACTGGCAACAATTATCTGGACAATGATTGTAAAAAATGTACCCTATAATCCTCCCTCCCAATACCTGTTCCTCGACCAAAAAAGAAAGATGGGAATAGCAAAAAGAATTAAAAAACAAATCGCTAAATTTGACATAAAACCCAATGAAATTGGACTTGGTAACTCATTGAGCCCCAACTACAATTTTTAACGTTAGTCAGAAGTTGAAAAAGACCATGTGATTTAACAATAATACATGACTGACAAGGATAATCTTATATCTAGCTATATATATTGAGAAACAGAAAACTGAAACTAAATATTAATAATGAAAAGAATTTTGAATAAACTGACAAGTATAATAGTTTTAGCAGTATTTGTTTTAGTCGGGTGTGAAAAAGACCAAGACAAAGCAGCCGACAAATTTATTGGGACATATACATATACTTTATCGACAATGCACTTTTATGAGAATGGAGAAATGACAATATCCAAAATCTCTGCGAATAAAATATCAATTTCAAAATTAGATGAGATATCAATTACAGATGATATTCCAAGAATGTATACTGTAAATGGAGACTCTATATTAAGTGATGTAGATAATGAATTTAGGTTTTTACTTCCTGATGGTTATACCTGGGAGATATATGCAGAAAATTCGACTGGGATAATAAGCGGTAAGAAATTAGAGATAAATGGAATTATGACAAGCGAAGACGTTTCAACATTGACAAAAGAGAGAATAACATTAGATTTTTCAATTAATGCATCAAAGAAGTAATTTAGACTGATTGATAACTATTTTGTATTTCTAATATTTGATTATAGGTATTATGATATTGATATATAAAGAAAACCAGCCCATAACAATTAAGCGTTCTGATGGCATGCAATGCCCAGTCAGAACCGGGTGTTGACGGAACCGGGTTTGAAACGGGGACGTATACTATGGGTTTTTCGATATCCGGGATGGTTGTTTTCCGGGGGATGGTTGTTTACCTGCTTTTGCTTTCAGGTCTGGTCGGAGCCTGTTTTTCATTCTTAAGTGTTATTTCCAGCCTTCTTTTTCCAGTCAGATTCCCAATGTATCTACTGACTTCTCACAATTGGGCAAAGCTCCGCCCGGTCCCTGTGTCAGGACTTTTTTACAAGGTTAATCAGCAGGTTTAAGAAAGAAGCATTCATCGGTGGTGGTCCGCGCTGATGAAAGCGCCAGATGGTCACCAGCTTTCCTTTGCGGCATACCGGGCAAAGCAAATGCACATCGGTGCCTTCGGGCAGGTCGGGTTTGCCCAATTCCTGTTGCAGCAGTTCCACACACACTTTTTTGAGTGTACTGCTTAGTATCCCGTAATGCCGGATGCGGGTAAAACCACGCGGCAAAATGTTTCATACACCCGTCCCTCCCAATACCTGTTCCCAGACCAAAAAAGAAAGATGGGAATAGCAAAAAGAATTAAAAAACAAATCGCTAAATTTGACATAAAACCCAATGAAATTGGACTTGGTAACTCACTGAGCCCCAACTACAATTTTTAACGTTAGTCAGAATTTTAAAAACCAGAAACAACTACTTTAGAAATGTATAAAAACATCATACTTAGATTAGTCCTTTTACTTGGATTATTATTCGGTTCAGATTCTATTTTCTGTCAAGAGCTACATTTTGATAAGAAAACAAAAGACGAAATATTATTATTCGAGAAAACAAATAGCGGTGTTTTAACAGATTCAATTGCAAGTTTTGGAATTCTGAAAAATCCTCAATTTGATATTTACACATTAGTTCAAACAAAAGTTTTGATATTTAAACGGCTAGAGGATAAATTCTATCCGCAATTGCACACGTGGTACTATTTTGATTTAAAAACCGAAAAGCTAAAAGCAATTTCATATAATTGGGGATTATTCAACCCCAGTTTTAATCCAAGAAAAGAAAGAGAGAAACTAATTGAATTAACCAAAAGAGAAAAAGAGTTCACTCAAAAATATAAGAAACTAAAAAAAGAACTAAAACAAGAATTTGGGAAACCATCAAAATCAGAGACCATTGCAAACAACACTAATTCATTAATAGAGAGTGTTTATTGGGAAGATGATGAGAAAATTATCAATTTATCCATGAGATTTGATAGAAAACTTCAAGAAATTCCGGGAGTTACAATAACCAGTGATTTTCATATTTCTTCAATGGTGACCTTTAAATAAAGAAACTGACAATAAATACAAATAGATAGTTGAGATTTTATAATTATTATTTCAAATATGTTTCGATGAATATTTCGAAATGGATAAAAAAGAATTTTACAATAATCTGATAAAAGCAACAAATACAGTTTACACATTTACAAAGGAAATGGTAATTAATAAACTGCCAGAACATTTTAAGTTTATTGTTAAAATAAATTCAAATTTTAGAGAAGGTTTAGAGGATTGTGAGGTCACATTTCCTAAAGTAAAGAAGCTGAATCAGACATCAAAACCAATAGAATCAGAGGAAGTAGTTGATTTATTGTGGATGGACTATGCAATCCCCGAGTGGATAAATATTCAAGTAGAAAATGCAGATAAGAATTTCACATACTTTTCATTGGAATGTTGTGGCAGGTTTTCAAAACTTGAGGATTTTTTATATCACAAGAGTGAAGGATATCCGCCGTTTCATGCATTAAGTCCGCCATTACCACCTGACTCTTTAAATGATGATGACGAAGTAATTAAAAAGTTTGACCTTAATTGGAATAAGAATAGAAAATTATGAAATAAAAAAAACTGGCTATAACAATTAAGCGTTCTGATGGCATGCAATGCCCAGTCAGAACCGGGTGTTGACGGAACCGGGTTTGAAACGGGGACGTATACTATGGGTTTTTCGATATCCGGGATGGTTGTTATCCGGGGGGGGATGGTTGTTTACCTGCTTTTGCTTTCAGGTCTAGTCGGAGCCTGTTTTTCATTCTTAAGTGTTATTTCCAGTCTTCTTTTTCCAGTCAGATTCCCAATGTATATACTGACTTTTCACAATTGGGCAAAGCTCCGCCCGGTCCCTGTGTCAGGACTTTTTTACGAGGTTAATCAGCAGGTTTAAGAAAGAAGCTTTCATCGGTGGTGGTCCGCGCTGATGAAAGCGCCAGATGGTCACCAGCTTTCCTTTGCCACGCGGTAAAATGTTTCATATAACCCTCCCTCCCAATACCTGTTCCTCGACCAAAAAAGAAAGATGGGAATAGCCAAAAGAATTAAAAAACAAATCGCTAAATTTGACATAAAACCAGATGAAACTGGACTGGGTAACTCACTGAGCCCCAATTATAATTTTTGACGTTAGTCAGAATTGACGAATAGCGTTGAAATGATAGTTAACGAGGGTAAATTTTTAAGATATTTGATTAAAAAATTGATTATGTTTATCATCAATAATCCCAAATTTTCTTAGATTTCATAACCAATGTTTTAGTAAATTTGATAGTATAAATAATTACATATAAAGTTGGACACCTAAAAAGATAAATTATGAAACAAATATTTAAAACAGCTTTGTTGATATCAATTTTATTTTTTTTATCAGCTACTAAAACTATAGCACAAGATAAAATTACACGCTATGATGGAGTATCTATTTCAGGCGACATAGTATCGATTGATAGTATAGAAATAAAGCTTAAATTTTACCCACAGAATAAAGTTGGATGGATTTTAAGAACATTTGAAGTTAAAACAGTTAAAAAGATTAGTTACAATGATTCTGAATACAATTTGGATAAAACTAACATCGAAGAAATAATTGAAATATTTAATAAAAATGAAGATACAAAAGATTCAACACCTATGATTAAAAATAAAAATATATGTCTTGTTATCTGATAAATAAATATCTCCGAACGATTTTGATAGCCCCAATGACTCCAAGTTTTAAAAAGCTATCCAACAAGAGTATAGATTAAACATGACAATAAAATCGGTTGGATTGTACTTGACCAATTTAAAACGATTGATAAAACAGAGAATCATTAATCCGTTGGGCAGACTTCCAAAACTAGAGATAAAAGAAGTGAAAAATATTTTAAAAGAGACTTATATGGATTAATAACTAAGCCTAATCGAGTGGGAAGCCGCTAGGCTAAAAGCCTAGCGGAGAACCCCTCACACCACCGTACGTACGGGTCTCGTATACGGCGGTTCGCCAAGTATCAGCATTCCGCTCTTTTCACCGAAATACCTTCTGCCCTTGTTTAAAATAAGGCTAGACTGGGTCACCCCAAGAGCTTCCTTATCGAATTACAGGCAAACTTAACGTTCAGCCCTTCCCTGACTTGTGAGACCTCCGCAGCTAATGCGGCTCGTTACTGTCAGGTACTATGGCTTCTGCTGACTCCCTGACAATCCGCCAGTTGGCGGATGTCAGGGCCTCCCCAGGTAAGAGCATCCTCCTTCCTCCAATCCCTGCTGAATCTACTTAATAAACACTATCCTTTTCAGGCTTTTGGACGTCACAATGATGTGCTTGCTCATCCGGTTTATCAAGCCTCGTATCCAGTTTCTGTTCGTCAGTACCGGAGTTTGTAGTCTCGCTTCCTTCACTCCTAACCTCACGATTAACGAGCTTGCGACTTACTAACGGTTCGAAGCGTTACCTCCGCCCGTAAGGGACTTGCACCCTCTGGAAATTTTTCATGCTTCACACTACTATTTAACACCGAAAATTTGTATTTTTAACATTTTTCCAGAGCTTTCAGTAGTGTGTGCACATGCTCATGCTGGGCACACATTGAGTAGCCTGCCCCGCTAGCAAACACTAGCAGGGAAAGGCTCTCCCACCACTCAGCGTACGGGCCTCGTACTGAGCGGTTCATTAAGATGTGGAGTAACTTTCTGGTAGTACGTAAGCATCGCTTCATATCCTCGTTTTCGCAGACGAGCCACTGTAATTGTCGTTCCAAGAATCGGACTTTGAGCAATTGCCCATCCGCCCATCCGCGAACGACTCCACTGGTAAGCCTGCTCCTGGGAGATCCCCAATCGAATCAGATTCTTGCGCTTGCGTTCCGGCTTCTTCCAGTGATGCCAAATGCAGTACCGCAGTCGGTTCCGAATCCACCCGTCCACATCTTTCAACTTAACCTGTAAACTGGCCAAGCGGAAATAATTGAGCCAGCCCCGTGTTACTTCGCCCAGTTTTTGAATACGCTCGTCGAAGCTCATCGGCGTGGTTTTACGGGTGATCACCTTTAGTTTGTACTTCAGGTTCTTCCAGCTTTTATCCGACGCAACCAACTGGTATTTGCCTTTCTCCCCTTTGCGGTAAGTAGGCACAAAACCATAACCCAATACCTTGAAGTTGACAGGGCGACGAATGCCGCTCTTATCGCGGTTAATCGGGAGTTTAAGTTTGTTGCGCAAAAAGCGGAAGATGTCGTTACCGGCTTTCCGGGCGGTTGATTTTGTTTTCAGGTAAATGCTAAAGTCGTCGGCGTAGCGCACAAAACGCAGGTTTTGTCGTTTCAGCTCTTTGTCCAGCTCATGCAGCATGATGTTGGACAGTAGCGGGCTGAGCGGACTGCCCTGTGGAACGCCTTTGCGCCGTCTCCTGAGCTTACCATCGATTAAAATCGGTGCCCGAAGCCATTTGCGGATGAGCCGCATGGTTAGCCGACATTTCACCTTGCGATAGAGCAGTTGCAGTAGAATGCAGTGCTCTACTTCGTCAAAGAAGCTTTTCAGATCAATATCGACAATGTTTTGAAAGCCGGAGTTTATATACTCCTGCGCTTTTAACACCGCTTGCTGTGCGTTCCGATTGGGCCGGAACCCATAGCTTTGATCTTCAAACTCCAACTCGAACCTTACAGCCAAGACCTGACCGACTGCTTGTTGCAATAGCCGATCGGTTACGGTAGGAATGCCTAACAGGCGTTTCTTTCCGTTCGCTTTCGGGATTTCAACCCCGAGAATAGCCTGAGGCTGATAGTTTCCCTGACGAATATCGGATTCCATCTGCTCCCTGTTATTACGCAGGTGTTGGTAGAGTTCCTTCACGCTCATGCCATCCACTCCGGCAGCTCCCTTGTTGGATACCACCTGTCGGTAAGCATGCATCATATTTCGTCGGTTCAAAATAGCCTCAATCATCGTTACTTCTTTGTTACCCTGTTCCGCCTAAGTAGGGGCTACGACCGTAAAAGGTCGATCCCAAACGAATTTGGAACATCTTAATGTTCAGCCCTTCAGTTAATCTGTGAGTCCTCCGCCGTTTTTGACAGCTCGTTTCCTTAACCTACTATGGCCTCTGCTGACTTCTCAGTGATTTGCATCGCTGAGACCTCCCCAGGTAAGAGCATCTTCCTTCCTCCAATCACTGCTGAATCTACTTAATAAACACACTCCATTTCTGGCTTTTGGACGTCACAATGATGTGCTTGCTCATCCGGTTTATTAAGCCTCGTATCCAGTTTCTGTTCGTCAGTACCAGAGTTTGCCGGTTGGCTTCCTTCACTGCATACCTCGCGGTAAACCAGCTTGCCACTTGCTAACGGTTCGAGGCGTTACCCCCGCCCGTAAGGGACTTGCACCCTCTGGAAATTTTTCATGCTTCACTTCTCCGATTTTCTTTCAAAAATTTGTATTTTCAAATTTTTTCCAGAACTTTCAGTAAAGTGTGCACATGCTCATGCTGGGCACACATCGAGTGGGAAGCCGCTAGGCTAAAAGCCTAGCGGAGAACCCCTCACACCACCGTACGTACGGGTCTCGTATACGGCGGTTCGCCAAGTATCAGCATTCCGCTCTTTTCACCGAAATACCTTCTGCCCTTGTTTAAAATAAGGCTAGACTGGGTCACCCCAAGAGCTTCCTTATCGAATTACAGGCAAACTTAACGTTCAGCCCTTCCCTGACTTGTGAGACCTCCGCAGCTAATGCGGCTCGTTACTGTCAGGTACTATGGCTTCTGCTGACTCCCTGACAATCCGCCAGTTGGCGGATGTCAGGGCCTCCCCAGGTAAGAGCATCCTCCTTCCTCCAATCCCTGCTGAATCTACTTAATAAACACTATCCTTTTCAGGCTTTTGGACGTCACAATGATGTGCTTGCTCATCCGGTTTATCAAGCCTCGTATCCAGTTTCTGTTCGTCAGTACCGGAGTTTGTAGTCTCGCTTCCTTCACTCCTAACCTCACGATTAACGAGCTTGCGACTTACTAACGGTTCGAAGCGTTACCTCCGCCCGTAAGGGACTTGCACCCTCTGGAAATTTTTCATGCTTCACACTACTATTTAACACCGAAAATTTGTATTTTTAACATTTTTCCAGAGCTTTCAGTAGTGTGTGCACATGCTCATGCTGGGCACACATCGAGTGGGAAGCCGCTAGGCTAAAAGCCTAGCGGAGAACCCCTCACACCACCGTACGTACGGGTCTCGTATACGGCGGTTCGCCAAGTATCAGCATTCCGCTCTTTTCACCGAAATACCTTCTGCCCTTGTTTAAAATAAGGCTAGACTGGGTCACCCCAAGAGCTTCCTTATCGAATTACAGGCAAACTTAACGTTCAGCCCTTCCCTGACTTGTGAGACCTCCGCAGCTAATGCGGCTCGTTACTGTCAGGTACTATGGCTTCTGCTGACTCCCTGACAATCCGCCAGTTGGCGGATGTCAGGGCCTCCCCAGGTAAGAGCATCCTCCTTCCTCCAATCCCTGCTGAATCTACTTAATAAACACTATCCTTTTCAGGCTTTTGGACGTCACAATGATGTGCTTGCTCATCCGGTTTATCAAGCCTCGTATCCAGTTTCTGTTCGTCAGTACCGGAGTTTGTAGTCTCGCTTCCTTCACTCCTAACCTCACGATTAACGAGCTTGCGACTTACTAACGGTTCGAAGCGTTACCTCCGCCCGTAAGGGACTTGCACCCTCTGGAAATTTTTCATGCTTCACACTACTATTTAACACCGAAAATTTGTATTTTTAACATTTTTCCAGAGCTTTCAGTAGTGTGTGCACATGCTCATGCTGGGCACACATTGAGTAGCCTGCCCCGCTAGCAAACACTAGCAGGGAAAGGCTCTCCCACCACTCAGCGTACGGGCCTCGTACTGAGCGGTTCATTAAGATGTGGAGTAACTTTCTGGTAGTACGTAAGCATCGCTTCATATCCTCGTTTTCGCAGACGAGCCACTGTAATTGTCGTTCCAAGAATCGGACTTTGAGCAATTGCCCATCCGCCCATCCGCGAACGACTCCACTGGTAAGCCTGCTCCTGGGAGATCCCCAATCGAATCAGATTCTTGCGCTTGCGTTCCGGCTTCTTCCAGTGATGCCAAATGCAGTACCGCAGTCGGTTCCGAATCCACCCGTCCACATCTTTCAACTTAACCTGTAAACTGGCCAAGCGGAAATAATTGAGCCAGCCCCGTGTTACTTCGCCCAGTTTTTGAATACGCTCGTCGAAGCTCATCGGCGTGGTTTTACGGGTGATCACCTTTAGTTTGTACTTCAGGTTCTTCCAGCTTTTATCCGACGCAACCAACTGGTATTTGCCTTTCTCCCCTTTGCGGTAAGTAGGCACAAAACCATAACCCAATACCTTGAAGTTGACAGGGCGACGAATGCCGCTCTTATCGCGGTTAATCGGGAGTTTAAGTTTGTTGCGCAAAAAGCGGAAGATGTCGTTACCGGCTTTCCGGGCGGTTGATTTTGTTTTCAGGTAAATGCTAAAGTCGTCGGCGTAGCGCACAAAACGCAGGTTTTGTCGTTTCAGCTCTTTGTCCAGCTCATGCAGCATGATGTTGGACAGTAGCGGGCTGAGCGGACTGCCCTGTGGAACGCCTTTGCGCCGTCTCCTGAGCTTACCATCGATTAAAATCGGTGCCCGAAGCCATTTGCGGATGAGCCGCATGGTTAGCCGACATTTCACCTTGCGATAGAGCAGTTGCAGTAGAATGCAGTGCTCTACTTCGTCAAAGAAGCTTTTCAGATCAATATCGACAATGTTTTGAAAGCCGGAGTTTATATACTCCTGCGCTTTTAACACCGCTTGCTGTGCGTTCCGATTGGGCCGGAACCCATAGCTTTGATCTTCAAACTCCAACTCGAACCTTACAGCCAAGACCTGACCGACTGCTTGTTGCAATAGCCGATCGGTTACGGTAGGAATGCCTAACAGGCGTTTCTTTCCGTTCGCTTTCGGGATTTCAACCCCGAGAATAGCCTGAGGCTGATAGTTTCCCTGACGAATATCGGATTCCATCTGTTCCCTGTTATTACGCAGGTGTTGGTAGAGTTCCTTCACGCTCATGCCATCCACTCCGGCAGCTCCCTTGTTGGATACCACCTGTCGGTAAGCATGCATCATATTTCGTCGGTTCAAAATAGCCTCAATCATCGTTACTTCTTTGTTACCCTGTTCCGCCTAAGTAGGGGCTACGACCGTAAAAGGTCGATCCCAAACGAATTTGGAACATCTTAATGTTCAGCCCTTCAGTTAATCTGTGAGTCCTCCGCCGTTTTTGACAGCTCGTTTCCTTAACCTACTATGGCCTCTGCTGACTTCTCAGTGATTTGCATCGCTGAGACCTCCCCAGGTAAGAGCATCTTCCTTCCTCCAATCACTGCTGAATCTACTTAATAAACACACTCCATTTCTGGCTTTTGGACGTCACAATGATGTGCTTGCTCATCCGGTTTATTAAGCCTCGTATCCAGTTTCTGTTCGTCAGTACCAGAGTTTGCCGGTTGGCTTCCTTCACTGCATACCTCGCGGTAAACCAGCTTGCCACTTGCTAACGGTTCGAGGCGTTACCCCCGCCCGTAAGGGACTTGCACCCTCTGGAAATTTTTCATGCTTCACTTCTCCGATTTTCTTTCAAAAATTTGTATTTTCAAATTTTTTCCAGAACTTTCAGTAAAGTGTGCACATGCTCATGCTGGGCACACATTGAGTAGCCTGCCCCGCTAGCAAACACTAGCAGGGAAAGGCTCTCCCACCACTCAGCGTACGGGCCTCGTACTGAGCGGTTCATTAAGATGTGGAGTAACTTTCTGGTAGTACGTAAGCATCGCTTCATATCCTCGTTTTCGCAGACGAGCCACTGTAATTGTCGTTCCAAGAATCGGACTTTGAGCAATTGCCCATCCGCCCATCCGCGAACGACTCCACTGGTAAGCCTGCTCCTGGGAGATCCCCAATCGAATCAGATTCTTGCGCTTGCGTTCCGGCTTCTTCCAGTGATGCCAAATGCAGTACCGCAGTCGGTTCCGAATCCACCCGTCCACATCTTTCAACTTAACCTGTAAACTGGCCAAGCGGAAATAATTGAGCCAGCCCCGTGTTACTTCGCCCAGTTTTTGAATACGCTCGTCGAAGCTCATCGGCGTGGTTTTACGGGTGATCACCTTTAGTTTGTACTTCAGGTTCTTCCAGCTTTTATCCGACGCAACCAACTGGTATTTGCCTTTCTCCCCTTTGCGGTAAGTAGGCACAAAACCATAACCCAATACCTTGAAGTTGACAGGGCGACGAATGCCGCTCTTATCGCGGTTAATCGGGAGTTTAAGTTTGTTGCGCAAAAAGCGGAAGATGTCGTTACCGGCTTTCCGGGCGGTTGATTTTGTTTTCAGGTAAATGCTAAAGTCGTCGGCGTAGCGCACAAAACGCAGGTTTTGTCGTTTCAGCTCTTTGTCCAGCTCATGCAGCATGATGTTGGACAGTAGCGGGCTGAGCGGACTGCCCTGTGGAACGCCTTTGCGCCGTCTCCTGAGCTTACCATCGATTAAAATCGGTGCCCGAAGCCATTTGCGGATGAGCCGCATGGTTAGCCGACATTTCACCTTGCGATAGAGCAGTTGCAGTAGAATGCAGTGCTCTACTTCGTCAAAGAAGCTTTTCAGATCAATATCGACAATGTTTTGAAAGCCGGAGTTTATATACTCCTGCGCTTTTAACACCGCTTGCTGTGCGTTCCGATTGGGCCGGAACCCATAGCTTTGATCTTCAAACTCCAACTCGAACCTTACAGCCAAGACCTGACCGACTGCTTGTTGCAATAGCCGATCGGTTACGGTAGGAATGCCTAACAGGCGTTTCTTTCCGTTCGCTTTCGGGATTTCAACCCCGAGAATAGCCTGAGGCTGATAGTTTCCCTGACGAATATCGGATTCCATCTGTTCCCTGTTATTACGCAGGTGTTGGTAGAGTTCCTTCACGCTCATGCCATCCACTCCGGCAGCTCCCTTGTTGGATACCACCTGTCGGTAAGCATGCATCATATTTCGTCGGTTCAAAATAGCCTCAATCATCGTTACTTCTTTGTTACCCTGTTCCGCCTAAGTAGGGGCTACGACCGTAAAAGGTCGATCCCAAACGAATTTGGAACATCTTAATGTTCAGCCCTTCAGTTAATCTGTGAGTCCTCCGCCGTTTTTGACAGCTCGTTTCCTTAACCTACTATGGCCTCTGCTGACTTCTCAGTGATTTGCATCGCTGAGACCTCCCCAGGTAAGAGCATCTTCCTTCCTCCAATCACTGCTGAATCTACTTAATAAACACACTCCATTTCTGGCTTTTGGACGTCACAATGATGTGCTTGCTCATCCGGTTTATTAAGCCTCGTATCCAGTTTCTGTTCGTCAGTACCAGAGTTTGCCGGTTGGCTTCCTTCACTGCATACCTCGCGGTAAACCAGCTTGCCACTTGCTAACGGTTCGAGGCGTTACCCCCGCCCGTAAGGGACTTGCACCCTCTGGAAATTTTTCATGCTTCACTTCTCCGATTTTCTTTCAAAAATTTGTATTTTCAAATTTTTTCCAGAACTTTCAGTAAAGTGTGCACATGCTCATGCTGGGCACACACAATGTGTAAAAATAATAGCCGGAAAAGTGTGTGTTCGTGCGGTTTTAACCCGCTTCAACATTGTAACAGTTTGATAAGTGATTCCCCTGCAATCGGCTACTATTCTTACACTCACCGTTAGCGTTCATGTTGAAGAAAATGGCACACAAAATATTTAATGGAACCAAAGTGAATAAATGGAACCTGTAACATCAAAAATATTATTAACTGTCGGACTTAAAATTGTTACCCCAGTTTTCAAATTGCTGAAAAGCAAATTAGAAAAGGAGCTTTACATTTATGGTATTTTAAGGAGGAGAAATGCAATCAAAATAAAATCTGATTTTGAATCAGTATATCTTGAAACATTATACCAATTAATTGAAGTAAAGAAAAAAAACAAGGATTTAGTAAAATTATTTGAGCTTCATGAGGTTGTCCAAGCATTTAAAAATGAAATATATAAAAATAATAATTGGGCTTTTGAAATAGAACTAGATTCCAATTTACATACAAATCCAAAACTACGAAGTCTAAAAAAAATTGATGTTAACATTAAAAAGGAAATCAATGAATTCAAATCTCAATTTAAACTAGTTATAAATACAACAAGAGAACCGAAAGAATTAGAAGACCATGAGGCTTTAAATAAAATCAAGGATAATGTTAGTAAACTTTTAGATACTAAAAAACTTAATGACAAGTTTGGAACAAACATCGAATTAAGTAACCAAGTATTATTTTCGGACTCAGAAACACTCCCTCTTTCAGAACATATCTCAAAACGCGAAAAACTAGTAGAAACTTTGATTTCCAATTATCATGAAAATACATGGTTGGCAATTAATGGGAGCATATCAACTGGAAAGTCACAATTATCAGTTCTGCTTGCTCGACAAATGTCCCAGGCAATATATTGGATTAATCTGAGAGAGCTTAATTCTCAGGTTTTTATTATAAAGTTATTTACTGACCTATCTTCGTTTTTATCAGTCCCTATTGAGTATGAGCTTACTAAATGGCAACAACGAATTATAGACAAAATTGATAATAACTCCTTAATTATCCTTGATGATTTGCCAAAGCTTGATATTAGGAGTCAAACCTTTAACAAGTTTATATCCTTCTTAAAAGCTAGCAATGAAAAAGGAATAAAGTTTCTTTCTACAAGTAATTTTGAGCTTCCACTCCAACTCAAAGATTTTTTTGAAAAGAAGTTTATAAAGGAAATAACAATTCCTCCATTAAATGAGGAAGAGATAACAGATATTTTAAACACATATGACTTAGATGTGGTTAAAGTCAACTTTATCAAGAAATTAATATCTCCAATTTCTGCAGGTCATCCTATAATTGTAAAAGCCATATGTGAATATCTAAATCAAAAAAAGTGGATAGTAACAGATGAAGAATTTAGTGATATTTTTAAGGATAATTATTCACTGGAATTAAACGAAGACACATATGAAATTCTAAAAAAAACTTTACCTGATGAAAACACACGAAACTTACTTTATCGTTTAAATACGATAATTGGAGCATTTTCGTCAGATGAAGTAATAACAGTAAGTGAATGTTCCCCGATGATTGTGAATCCTATTGAAAGATTTAGTAGCTCAATCGGCTTATGGATTCAAAAAAGGGATTCTAACAATTTTGAAGTCTCTCCATTATTAAAAAGACTAAAAACAAAAGACCTTGGGACTCAGTTACAGGAAAAAATTAATTTCACTTTAGGAAAAAAAATACTTGACAGAAGAAAACTAAATCAATTTGACGCAAGCAAAGCAATATCATACTTTGTAGCGGCAAAATCTTTTAATGATGCCGGTTTTGTATTAACCTTAGTTTTAAATGAAGCTTTAAAACTTCCCGAGCTATATTTTGAATGGGGTATTAATTTGTACTGGTATTCAACACCACTTCCGCAAGAAATGGATTTATTTCTCCAAATGTATATTCGAGTTTTACAAGTTTTATTAAATCAACAGGAAAAGAAAGATGTTACGTTTTTAATATCAGATTTAGAAAACATAAGTGAAATTGCATCTAAAAAAGGAATCAATGTAGGTTCCGCTCATCTTCTTCTATCAAATTATTTTGCAACTAAAGATTCAAAAAAATCATTGCATTATTTAATGTCAGGAAATGACCAATACAATGCTTTATTTAAAGAATACGGTGAAACTCCAAAATTGAACTTACGTGAGAATTTTGAAGCGATGATTTGGGGAGCTATTATAAATATTGAAACAATAGATGAAGTAAATAATTGGTTCGCGACCGTAAAAACATTGACAAAAGAACAAATAGAATCATTAAGGAAATCTGAAAATATTGACTTTGGTTCAATGTTCATATTTAAGAATATTTACGATAAAGAAGAAAATAAGCAGAAGGAAGAACAAAATTGGAACAAAATAATTGAAATCTTTAAACAAATAAGGGCAGAGGCACAAACTCTAAATCTTGAACTTATAAATGCAAATGGAGCTAGATATATTATTAATATTTTAAGTGAGAAACTTGATAATGTAGAGGAAGCATTTCAATTTGCAACACAATGTTTAAATCCCGCTCCTGAAAATCAAACAGCACAATTTTTAATCTATGATGCTATTGGTAGACAGTTATTTTATTCCAATAAAATTGACGAAGCTACATCTTTTATCGCAAAAGCGGTAGAAATTCAGGTAAGTGATATATATACCGAGAAATTAGATACTCTTCTTGTTATAAGCCAAATCTTAGGTATCAAAGACAGAAAGATTGCACAGTTCTATTCAGAAAAAGCAAAGATATTTGCTATGGACAATAAGTTCACAAGTGATTTGTTGCGCTCAAAGGTTATTGGAGAATATGCAATCTCAATTTATCTTAATGGTAATATAAAAGAAGCAATCTATTGCTTAGAAGAAGGTTACCAAATTCTTTTGGATAGCTATAATATAAAAACCGAATATCACATAATCATTTTACGATATGGTCATGTATTGAATTACTGGAATCAAATATTAACAAAAGGAAAACCACCAACCAAAGAAATGTTTGGAGAAGAATATGCCGTCCCTGATAGAGGTATGTTTTTATCAAGCTATAAAAAAGAACTTGTTGATGACATTTATTTCAATGAAAGACGCTTTAACGTTTCATTTCTCTTTTTTACAAGTTTTGAGGCGATGCTTGATTATGAAATGTCCAGAAAATGGGCATACAATAATTTAGCTATTCATCAAAATTTAGAATTAAACGTCTTTTCAATAGTACTTAGTCAATCAATTGTTTATTTGATTATTGATTACAAATACATAGAGGCGGCTGAAGTTGAAATAAACATTATTGACACTAATACAAAAGTAACAAGAAAAGAAAGCGACTCTGATACAATAATTGAAAATAGATACCTCAAAGAAATTATTGAAAACAGACCGGGAAGTAGTATAACGGGCTATGATGAAACTCTTGTAGAGTTTGTGTTGGTTCCTATAATGATAAATTTCATCGGACGATATTCTGGTGAACAAGAACTAATCGTAGAAAATATCAACCACATCGAAGAATTAATTTTTAAAATTGAGGATAAATTTAAAGATAGAAATTTTGTTAATTCTATAGTAAGCGTAACAAGTTGCATTAAGAATAAAAATAAAGAAATAATCAAAGAGTTAAATGAAATTGGAGAAAATTACAAGGGTGAATTTAGTGCGTCACTAATGCTAATTGTCTATCTATATTCTTCGATATACGTATCCAGCAAGGATGCATTAAGATTTCATTTTGCATTAATCGGCAGACTAGATATTTTATTAAACAAATTTTCGAGTGGAGCATATAATTATATTTTAATCCCATTCTTAGAAAATTTTTGGTTTCATAGAATTGAAAAAGTCCCAGAAGAATTTTGCGATTTAACATTTTGGGTTGCAAAAAGCAAAAAATTCTACACAGAGAGTAAACCTAAAAATAAGGTGAAAAATCTATTTAGGATATTAGTTCATCATCTAAATTATCGGACAACGATTACAGAAGATGATTGGCTTGAGAACTAAAATTAAATGTGTGATAAAAAATGAATTAGAATAAAAAACACGAAACGCTAATCGAGTGGGAAGCCGCTAGACTAAAAGCCTAGCGGAGAACCCCTCACACCACCGTACGTACGCGAGCTACGCTCCTTCCTTTCGCTTTGCTCAGGAACATATATGGCGGTTCGCCAAGTATCAGCATTCCGCTCTTTTCACCGAAATACCTTCTGCCCTTGTTTAAAATAAGGCTAGACTGGGTCACCCCAAGAGCTTCCTTATCGAATTACAGGCAAACTTAACGTTCAGCCCTTCCCTGACTTGTGAGACCTCCGCAGCTAATGCGGCTCGTTACTGTCAGGTACTATGGCTTCTGCTGACTCCCTGACGATCCGCCAGTTGGCGGATGTCAGGGCCTCCCCAGGTAAGAGCATCCTCCTTCCTCCAATCCCTGCTGAATCTACTTAATAAACACACTCCATTTCTGGCTTTTGGACGTCACAATGATGTGCTTGCTCATCCGGTTTATTAAGCCTCGTATCCAGTTTCTGGTCGTCAGTACCAGAGTTTGCCGGTTGGCTTCCTTCACTGCATACCTCGCGGTAAACCACTACGTTTTTCCATGCGGAAAAAGTGCCACTTGCTAACGGTTCGAGGCGTTACCCCCGCCCGTAAGGGACTTGCACCCTCTGGAAATTTTTCATGCTTCACTTCTCCGATTTTCTTTCAAAAATTTGTATTTTCAAATTTTTTCCAGAACTTTCAGTAAAGTGTGCACATGCTCATGCTGGGCACACACACGTGGTATAAGGCATGGCTGGGTTCGGCTCGATTCGACAAGTCGAATCTCGTCCCAACCTCAGTTTCGGTCGGACACTCAGACTCTCGTCTGACCGCCACGACCTCATACCACCACCGTTCAGAGCCATAAGGCTGATTAATGGGTTTTAATTAAAAATTTCAGGAATGAATGTAACAATGGAATTTCTTAAAAAATATTTTCAAAGCTTTCGCTTGCAGCGTTCGAGTGTTGCAAATTCGGTTCGTAAAAACGAAAAAGCTTTGAGAAGTTACAGGACTTTTTTGAGAAAGTCAAGTAATATTGAAAGAAATTGGAATATTTTCATTCCGTCTCCTGTTTTCAACGGATTCATACACCGGTGTATATTCCATAAAAAACAGGATGGAAATTTTCATGAAATGGAATTATTATTTTCATTGACACAGCATAGAAAAAAAATAATAATTCCATACAGCGGTATTAATCAGCCTGACAGCTCAGAACAATTAAGCGTTCTGATGGCATGCAATGCCCAGTCAGAACCGGGTGTTGACGGAACCGGGTTTGAAACGGGGACGTATACTATGGGTTTTTCGATATCCGGGATGGTTGTTTTTAGGGGGATGGTTGTTTACCTGCTTTTGCTTTCATGGCTGGTCGGAGCCTGTTTTTCAGTCTTAAGTGTTATTTCCAGCCTTCTTTTTCCAGTCAGATTCCCAATGTATCTACTGACTTTTTACAATTGGGCAAAGCTCCGCCCGGTCCCTGTGTCAGGACTTTTTTACAAGGTTAATCAGCAGGTTTAAGAAAGAAGCATTCATCGGTGGTGGTCCGCGCTGATGAAAGCGCCAGATGGTCACCAGCTTTCCTTTGCGGCATACCGGGCAAAGCAAATGCACATCGGAGTGTTCGGGCAGGTCGGGTTTGCCCAGTTCCTGTTGCAGCAATTTCACACACACTTTTTTGAGTGTACTGCTTAGTATCCCGTAATGCCGGATGCGGGTAAAACCACGGGGCAAAATGTGCAGCGAAAAACGCCGGATAAACTCGTCTTCGCTTAGCACGAGCGGGTATTTTTTCCCTCCCTTCCGGTAGTCTTTTGCCGTAAAAGTCACCTTCCCGTTTTCAATACTGCGGATGCGGTGATTGCTGATGGCTATTTTATGGGTATACCTTCCGAGGTATTCCACCACCTGCCGGGGTCCGAAAAAAGGTTGTTTGCAGTATACCACCCAGGGTTTTGAAAACAGCGACTTGTACAGTTGCACATCTTCAATGCCCTGCTGTCGTAATGCCTGTACATATTTTGCCCTGAAAACTTTACTCATTGTTTTTACCGGGAAAAGGAATTTGTTTTTTCCCCGGGCTGCTTTCCACTTTTCCGATGTGGTAATTCCACCGCCCGGGACAATACAATGCAAATGCGGGTGGAGGCTCAGGTTTTGTCCCCAGGTATGCAGGATGGCGATCATCCCCGGGGCAGCACCAATAAATTTAGGGTTGCGGGCAAAACCTTTTACCACCTGCCAGGCCGTAGCAAACAAAAGCGAGTAAACCAGTTTGGGGCGGTACATGGCCAGCCGGTTCAATGCCTGGGGCAGGGTAAACACCAGGTGATAGTACGAAGTGTGAAACAGTTCCTGCTCGCGGGCCTGCATCCACTCCTGCCGTTTATGCCCCTGGCACTTCGGACAATGCCGGTTACGACAACTGTTATAACTGATGTGTATTTTGTTGCAGACGCTGTTGTTGCACACATCAATATGTCCGCCCAGTGCTGCCGTACGGCAAACCGACAAAGCCTGCAGGGTGCGCAGCTGCCAGCTGTTGGCACAAAGCTCCCGCAGCCGGTGCTGCTGGTGGCGCAACACATCGGCTACTTCATAATTCGGTTTCACGATTTCCGGTATAAACGGTCGAGCGGACTAAAGGCTTTCTCCCTGCCCAATTGGGCAATGTGCAGGTACATCAGCGTAGTCTGGATATCCACATGCCCCAGCAGGTCTTTCAGGGTGATGATGTCCATACCCATTTCCAGCAGGTGCGTGGCATAACTGTGGCGAAGCGTGTGCGAGGTCACCTTCTTTTTTATCCCCGATTTGCGTGTGGATTCTTTAACAATCCACCGCACCCCTGACCCGGTGAACTGCTGTAGTTGCCCGGTATTGGTTTTGCCGTTAAACAGCCAAACGTAGGGCCGCTCTGCTGCCAGGTAGGTCTTTAACCCCCGCGAAAGATTTTTGCCCAGCGGCACATAGCGGTCCTTTCGGCCTTTCCCTTCGCGGATGTGGAGCATTTGGCGGTCGAGGTCGGCATCCTGGATTTTGATGTTACAGAGTTCCTGCCGCCTGAGTCCGCAACCGTACAGCAGGGCAAGTACCAGCCGGTGTTTTAACAAACCAGGCGTTATTAGCAGCCGCTTTACCTCTAGTTGGCTCAACACAACAGGTAGCTTTTTGGGAAATTGCATCTTTGGAAGAAAAACCTGCTTTTGCGGCATCCCCATGGCACGGTAGGCAAAACGAAGTCCGTAAACCGTGTGCTTAAAATAACTCGATGAAGGAGTACGGCTTTGCGTTTTGATATGATACAGGTAATCCAGTACCTGTTCTTCATCTAATTCCAGCGGATTGCAGTTAAAGTGAAGAGCCATCCGAGCCAGGCAGCGCGAATAATTGCTAAGCGTACTGGTACTCTTGCCCAAAAGTGCAACCTGCCGTTGCATCTTCTGATAAACTTGATTAAATTCAGGGTGTGAAAAACAGGCTTGCTCAATTAATGTGGTGCTTTTTTTTCATAATAACGATTTTTTTGATTAAAAACCTAAAGGTACTCGACCATGAGCAATTTTGCTACCTTTAGGTTTCGTTCAACATGCTGTATAAATAATTATAAACGTATTCATACAGCTGTTCGTTACCTGCAATTCCCCACATAAGAACCTCCGAAATAGATTTAGGCAAAAGTTATCTATTCCTCCAGCCCTGATTAAATCCTTTTGCTAACGTAGTGGGGAGCCCTGATTAAAAGTCTTGCTATATTTGGAACAGGCTCTTTGTGTAACCGATTTTAAAAATGGTGCTTTTAAAGCCCGTGCGTAATTCTGGTTGAAATGTAAAAAGCCCCTGAAGAGCATTTCAAGGGCCTGTTGATAAATCCAGTGGTGGCACTGACGATTAATGCCAGCGACCCCGTTCAGAATATTTTTCGACTCAAAGATACATTTCCTTAGGGCTTTTTACTGATTAATTCTAAAATTATGGCAAGGAAAAAGAAGATTGAAATGGACATCGTCAACCATAATGCAGCAGGGATCGATGTGGGGAGCAAGTCTCATTTTGTTGCAGTAGGGCAAGCTCTGGACGATGTAAAAGAATTTGGCGTATATGCCGAGGATTTGATTGAACTATGCCAATGGTTGTTGTCATTCGGAATCACAACGGTAGCAATGGAATCGACAGGTGACTATTGGCAAAATCTCTATGTAGAGTTGCAAAAACATGGCATTGAAGTAATCCTGTGCAATGGAAAATTCACAAAACATGCCAAAGGGAAAAAGACCGATGTAAAAGACAGTCGATGGATTCAGAAACTACATTCACTGGGATTATTATCTGGTAGCTTTTTGCCTGACAAAACCACTGAAATACTCCGCACTTATTGCCGTCAAAGGGCAAATTGGATCGATCTGGCAGCAAGCGCATCTCATAAAATGCAGAAGTACTTAAAACTTCTGAACTTTCGATTGGATGTTGTCGTAAATGATGTGTGTGGACTTACAGGTCTGAACATTATCCAGGACATTTGCAATGGAAACCTCGACCCATTTTTATTAGCAGAGCACAGACATTACAATTGCAGGAAACCAAAACAGGAAATAGCAAAAGCACTGCATGGAAACAACCGCGAGGATTACCTGTTTGGACTCAGACAAGAGTTCGACAGCTACAGGTTTTTCCAAAGAAAAATGAAAGCATGCGACAAAGAAATTGAGCGGCTAATCAAAAATGAAATAAAAAAGTCACCCGAAAAGAAAAAACTTAAAACCACTGAAAAACCATACAAGAAAATCAACAAAAATGCCGTTGACATTAAGGATTTTAATCAAATCGCTTTCCAGTACTTTGGTGGAACCGACTTAATGGCTGTTGAAGGAGTAAGCCATGCTACGGTTATGGCAATAATGAGCGAAATAGGAATCGATGGTTTTAAAAAGTTTAAATCCGCAAAACAGTTTTGTTCCTGGTTACGGCTGGCCCCAAACAATAAAATATCAGGAGGGAGAATCCTGAGCAACAAAATCCCAAAAGGAAGCAACCGACTAAAAATAGCATTACGTCATTCTGCAAATGCTATTGGAAATTTAAAAGATACACACCTGTCTGACTTTTTTCGCAGAATAGCTTTCCGAAAAGGAAGACAGTCGGCAGTTTCTGCCACCGCCAGAAAACTGGCAACAATTATCTGGACAATGATTGTAAAAAATGTACCCTATAATCCTCCCTCTCAATACCTGTTCCTCGACCAAAAAAGAAAGATGGGAATAGCAAAAAGAATAAAAAAACAAATCGCTAAATTTGACATAAAACCCAATGAAATTGGACTTGGTAACTCACTGAGCCCCAACTATAATTTTTAACGTTAGTCAGAAGTTTAAAAAGAGGAAAATGAACCAATACTTACAAAAAAACATATTATTTAAGGTAATCTTGTTTCTTCTTTCAGTTTATTTGGTGGAATCCATATTTGGAGGTATCGGATTATTTCTAACTTCAATTATTTGGAATCTGGATGCAGCATTCCTCGAAAACATACAAAAAGAGATTGTTAAAATAAACTACGACATTTTACCAAACGTATTTGAGTTAGTTGCAGTACTAGGTATAATTATCCTTTTCCTTGTAAAAGTTGATAAAGAAAAGTTAAACTCACTAAAAACTCTTTTGGGAAATTTCAATATTCTACATTTTTTACTGGCTATAATTTCTGCAATAATAATCTTATTAGCTTCTGTGCTTTCTTGTGGTTATGATACTGGTTTTTGGGGCGAACTGACTAATTATTATCAAATGTACTTCATTGGACTATTTGCTACGGCACTTCTTACCGCAGTTCCTGAAGAATTAATGTTTAGAGGTTATATTTTAAGAGAATTGCAAAGAAGATATTCATGGAAGGTTGCAATTTTCATAATGGCAATACTTTTCACACTAATACATATTCCATATACTGAATTTAACTTAAGTCGACTTTTATCAATTTTTATGTCTGGAGTTTTGTATGGTGTTTATGTGACATATTATAAAAATATATGGTCGACTATTGCCTTCCATTTTTCATGGAATTTTTTCAATAATGCCATATTTTTCATAAATGAAGAAATCAATAATATAAACTCCAAAACTTCTTTAAATAGTTTGTTCTTATATGGTTCTCTCTATTTAGGAATTGGAATATTAATAATGACAATAATAAAAAAACCAGCAGGTAGTCGAGTAAGCTAGGGGAATTTCACCCCTAACTTCAAATGTCGTTAAGTTAAGCCGTCCATTGTCAATATTTTGTTTTGTATTTTGATTTTTGCCAGTCGAAAATAAATTTCTTGATTTTTCCATTATCCTTTATTTGAGATTTGCTATTTAAATTGCGATAAGGTATCATGGTTTCAGTGGTTAAAAAAGATCGGTATGCGGTACAGACATTCGACATGCAGGTTATTTGGGGATTATGGATTTATCCCTTATGTTGTGACAGGGCACAGCTTTTCCTGTAAGGATAAAATATATCCCGATTACCGTAAAATGTTATGTACCCGCCCTTATCTCGGGGCTTTATATGCAGTTGGGTATATGCGCTTACTCTTCCTACAGTTATGTGGGTTTTTCCGGCCTGGCCTGACCATTTCGATATTGGCACAGAACAACTTCCATAAGTGTATAATATATTGCTTTAGCATATTTGCCGGGCGGACAAACAACAACACTACCGAATCTTTCATTTTACTCAATGCCTGTGTAAAATTGAGCTGGTACCCTGTCTTTTGTTTTCTAGTCTTTTCTTTTATTTGCCGATGAACGGGAAAAGCAAGGATTGCCGTTAAATTGCCCGTAAAGATTTTAGCATAAAAATCCTGTTTTACGGCCAAAGGGCTTTTCCCTGTAAAGTTTTCAATCTGAATCCTGGACTTAAGATGTTTATAAGATTCTTCTACAAACCAACGCTGGTGATACAGGTCTTTAAACCCATCATATTCAATCCCATCAATAATATTAGTAACAAGTACCTCTTTTTCCCCAGTATCGAGCACAATGCAAACGAAACGTAACTTTACAGGGGCACTGCTCAGGCCAAGCTCTTTACATTTCTTTTTGCTTGCCTTGCTGGCATAAATCTCAGCTATTATTTCTTTTTCACCCGATATGACCAGTTGCTTTGCTACCTTCCACGAACCTACTTTCAGGCGGGCGCAAAAATGCAGCCCTTTTGAAAGCAAAAGGGCAAACATCCAAAACGAAGCGTAGTTCCTGTCGAGAAGCAGCAAGTCACCTTTCTGTAGATGTTTTATGTGCTGTTCTGCCAACTCGTGTTCCCCTGTCCGGTAACTGGCAAGACATACATCTACTACAATATGGTTCAGCATGTCGTAAGCTTGTGACAGCCTTGCCAAAATCAATGGTGTCCCTGTCTCCGAGGTATCCGCTATCCCGAATTCCCCAACAATCTTTTTGCTGTATGGCAAACGACATGTGGAGCCATCGATAGCTACCAACCGGTAATTATGCCACTTCCTGTACTGGAAATTATTGTAGAAAAAATCGACCTGGTCATGGTCCAGCTCAACGAAAGCCTGGTATTTAAGTTTTTGCCTTGCCTGGCTGAAACCACTCTTGGTTACTTCGTTCACTGGTAGCTCTTTGTGTTGCACGACCTTGAAAAAGTTATCCAACTCTGTTTGCAGCGAAGATTTCAACAGGTTGGATAAGAAAAGGAAAACGCTGACGAAGCTTAAACTTCGTTTCCTGATAAAGGCTTTTGTATAAGCCCTGTGCCTCTCTAAAAACTCTTGAGAAAATAATTTATTTTTCAGTTCATTAATGAGTTTGGCATGATTTTTAGGTCAAATCCGGTGCCATGCCTGTTGGTTCCTGAATGTTTTTTCTGTCCATAATATGATGAATTTATTTAATAACTAACACCTTAAATATAACCATATTTAATGAGACAGCAAAATATAAAAATCTCAAATACAGATAATTAACAGAGATATTCTTAACTTAACGACATTTCCCCTAACTTCTCACAGAACCGGACTTGACAGTCTCCCGTCATACGGCTCTTATTATGCAGTCAACTTTCATTAGACTAACTGATAGCCTAAACCCCAATGATAAAATAGGTTTGGATATGATTTATACACCCATCTCAACCATCTCACAGCCTTGACTTTGCTACGTTTGAACCGTTTGTATTTATTCAGAACCCATTTTATCGTACGATGGTGTAAGTAGTAAAAGACCGGTCGCATGCATCGGCGGTTGATTTTTCCATAATAATTTAGCCAGCCCCGTATCTTTGGATTTAACAGTGATGCCAAATCCTGAATAGTGCGCTGTGTTTTATTATGAAAATTCAACTTCCGCAGCTCCCCAGTGATTCGAACCTTGGACTTGCGGCTCATTATACAATCGAATTGGAGAAAACTTCCTCCCCTTTTTAACTTCATCCGTATTGGACGAAAACTAAAACCAAAAAAATCAAATTGAACAGGGAAGCCTTTTAAATTTCTTCCCGACTTCTTACAATACACCACTTTTGTCTTTTCCGGATGGGCGGTTAGTCCGCAATCCGTCAAACGTCGTTTTATGGCCGTTAGTAAGCGGGTGGCTTCCTGTAGTGTTCGACAGTGGACAATAATATCGTCGGCATATCGAACCATTTCAATTTTCGGATGGTGGATTTTAAGCCACTTATCAAAACAGTAGTGCATAAATAAATTGGCCAGTAAAGGACTGATAACTCCGCCCTGCGGTGTTCCTTTTCCTGATGATGGCACTGAGGTCAGATTACCCATATTCATAAGGGGGGCGACTTCCTTGGGTTCAACGTGCGCAAATACAAGCAAAAATGCCTTACCAAACCTAAAAAAGATTCGGTAAAAAGTATTTTTACAAGTATAAGTGAATGTGTTACAAACCATAAAGCCGTATCGCAAAAGGAACTCATCCGAATGATTACACCAAAAATCAGGGGATGGGCTAACTTTTTCCGACACTCTGCGGCCAAACAAACCTTCTCATTGCTGGACAATAAAGTGTTCAAACTATTGTGGAAATGGGCTAAACGCCGACATCCCAACAAAGGCAACCAATGGATTAAAGCCAAATACTTTAAAACTAAAGGCAACCGACAATGGGTATTCTCAACAGCAGATAAAAAGCAAACCTACGAACTACCTCTTTTTGATGCCACTAAAATTATCAGGCACATCAAAATAAAGAACCTCTCAAATCCTTACGATAAGTAATGGGAGGGATACTTTAGGGAAAGAGCAAAGGGGAGGCTTGGAAAACAGGAAAATATCAGAAAATTAGCCACTGCAATCTGATGATCGGATTACTAAAGTAGTCTTTAGGGTGCTTGAGCCGTATGAAGGGAAACTTTCACGTACAGTTCTTAGAGGGGAAAGGGAGAGCAATCTCCCTGACCTACTCGACCGTACGCGAGCCAAACTCCTTCCTTTTCGCTTTGCTCAGGAACATATACGGCGGTTCGCTACGTCGTAGGGAAACAGAGGGACAGTTTTCCGTCTCACGCAAAAGATTTTATTTGATTGTAGACTTTCAGTAACGTTCTCCTTTCCGATAGGTTGGCACGAAGCCAAACTCAAGACAGGTAAGCTGTACCGTAACTACCAAAAAAAACATAAAAAAAGGGAACCATGTTTAAATGATTCCCTTTGAGTGGGAAGAGCAGGATTCGAACCTACGAAGGCTGAGCCAACAGATTTACAGTCTGCCCCGTTTGACCGCTTCGGTATCTTCCCAAAATATTTTAATGAGCCGAATGTCAGATTCGAACTGACGACCCCGAGATTACAAATCACGTGCTCTGGCCAACTGAGCTAATTCGGCTTATTTTATTTCAATCAAAATGTCAACTTTAGAACGTTTGCTTTTCGAATTCAGCGGCGCAAAGTAAAGAATTAATTTTTTATTCTGCAAACCTTTTTTCAATCTTTTCTTTGCTTTTTTTTCTTTCAAAAAAAGTGGGTAAGCTACCTGTGTCGCACCGCTACAACCGCCTACCCTTGCTGCCTTCCGACCCTGGGGGAATTCAGCAGGAGCTGGTCGCACAGGACTTACCCGGCTGCAAAAGTAGAAATTTTTAAGTTACTACCAAACAAAATTTGAAAACGTAGTAATGAAAATTGAAATCACATTACTAATAGTCTAAAAACCAGCATAAAATTATTTTAAGTAATTTTTAGTCCTTACAAATCGGCCTGCCATTACTAAAACCAAATCAAAAATAAACATATCTTTGTATAACCTTTAGAAAAACAAATTATGGAACAAAAAGCTGCTTCTCTATCGAAAACATCCATCATTTCGGGAATCTACCTCGGAATAGCATCAATACTTATTTCAGTAATTTTTTATGTTACAGGAAATCCTTTCTCGAAAATAGCTACGTGGATTGGCTATGCAGTTGCGGTTGCCGGAGTTGTTCTGGCTCAATTAAATTTCAGAAAAACACTGGGAGGAACCATGTTGTATGGTCAGGCACTGGGGGTTGGCATACTTACAATTGTTTTTGCCTCTATTTTATCAAGCATTTACACATTTGTTTTATATCAGTTTATAGACCCTTCATTACAAGATCAACTGAGGCTATTCACAGAAGAGCAAATTGTAAAACAAGGAAAAGTTCCTGAAGACCAAATTGAAATGGCTGTTAATATGGCAACAAAATTCCAAAAGCCTTTGTTTCTGTTAATCTTCGGAATATTGGGAAGTGCTTTTTTAGGACTTATAATTAGTTTAATAACCTCTATTTTTACCAAGAAAAAACCAGAGGATAATTTTTCAGAATAATTCAACTTGTTTGCCACATGGACATTTCTGTAGTCATCCCTCTCTTTAATGAAGAGGAATCGCTTCCTGAGTTAATTAGCTGGATAGAAAAAGTAATGGATGAGTACCATTATTCCTACGAAATCATAATGGTTGACGATGGAAGTAATGATGATTCATGGAAAATAGTAGAAAAATCAAATGCTAAAAATCCAAATATTAAAGGCATAAGATTTAGGCGGAACTACGGAAAATCGGCTGCGCTATTTTGTGGTTTTGATGCTGTACAAGGTGATGTTGTTATTACAATGGATGCAGATCTTCAGGATAGTCCGGATGAAATACCTGGTTTGTTTAAAATGATAAGGGAAGATGGATATGATTTGGTTTCCGGCTGGAAGAAAAAAAGGCACGACCCGGTACTTACCAAAAACTTACCCAGCAAACTTTACAACTGGACTGTGCGACGAATGACAGGCATCAAACTTCATGACATGAACTGTGGGTTAAAAGCTTACAAAAATAAGGTTATAAAAAGTATTGAAGTTTATGGGGAAATGCACCGTTATATTCCGGTTCTGGCAAAGTGGGCCGGATATAAAAATATTGGTGAAAAAGTAGTTGTACATAGCGAACGTAAATACGGAGTAACCAAATTTGGGGTTGAGCGTTTTATTCGCGGCCCGCTCGATTTGCTTTCCGTTATGTTTATTTCACGTTTTGTAAAGCGCCCCATGCACTTTTTTGGCATTCTGGGATTGTTAATGATGCTGGTTGGTTTTTTAGCTTCCATTTACCTTGCTGTTCATAAAATAATTGAATTAAACCATGGAATTACAGGAAACCTGATAACCAACAGCGCTTTCTTTTATATAGCCTTAACCTCACTTATTATAGGAGCACAATTTTTTCTTGCCGGTTTTTTGGGCGAGCTTATTTCGCGTAGCTCCAGCGAAAGGAATAAATACCAGATTGATAAGAAAACATTCGACTAAACAGAATTTATTTAATGCAGGAACAAGAAATTCAATTCAGAAAGAAAAGAGAACTGGGAGATATTATTACTGATTCATTTCAATTTCTAAAAAACGAAATAAAGCCTCTTTCAAAACTTACCGTTTTATATGTACTTCCCTTTATTATTCTATATGGCATAGCACAAGTGTTTATGCAACGAAAAATATTATTCAATGTAGATTTTTCTAACCCTGAAATGTTAATGTCTAACCTGGGGCCTATTTATACGAATATTCTCCTAACATCACTATTTAGCATTTTTGTACAGTCGTTGCTTGCGGGAACCTTTTTTACATATTTAGAAGCATATGTAAAAAAAGGGAAAGGTAATTTCACATTACAGGAAATTACACCTCACCTCTTTTCAAACAGCTTACTAGCAATGGGAGCCAATCTCGCACTCTTTTTAATAACAGTAATGGGATTTTTCTTATGTATAGTTCCCGGCATTTATTTCGGGAATTCACTTTCAATGGTAGTAATGATTATCATTTTTGAAAAACGCGGATTGGGTAATTCTTTTTCCCGCTCGTGGAATCTCGTTCATTCACAATGGTGGAATACGTTTGCCCTTAATTTAATAGCTATAATTATAATTATGGCAGTAAGTTTTGTTCTTTCCATTCCTACAATGATTGCAGGAATAGGCTCTACCGCTTTAGGGATAAGCACCGGTGAGCTTAATTACCCTGATTGGTATTGGGTGCTATTGGCTGTCTCAAGTATCATTTCGTCTGTACTCTGGATTATACCCTATACATTTCTGGCATTCCAGTATTTTAATACTGATGAACGAACAAAACCACTTCAGCCACCAGTTTAACATTCAACAATCTAAAAGCGAAACTTGTCGTAGCTGGCTATATTTTTGCAGGCTAAATGATAGGCTGAAATTATATTTTCCATGATCTGACTGACAGGCAAAATATCTTTAATTTGTGACGATACTTGACCGATTTCCAATTCCCCTTCCTCCATATCGCCTTCAAAAATTCCCTTTTTAGCGCGGCCTTTACCTAATAAAGTGGTAAGAAAATCCAGAGACTCTCCCCTGCTTTCTGCCTCGTCAACCTGCTGAAAAAATGCATTTTTTATTAACCTTACCGGTGCATGTTTCTTTAACACCAGTTTTGTTCCTCCTTCACCAAGATTGGTCACCAATTTTTTAAATTCTGCATGAGCCGACGACTCCTCTGAAATGGCAAACAGGGAACCAATTTGAACACCATCTGCACCTAAAACCATGGTAGCCAGCATAGCTTCTCCCGAACCTATTCCACCTGCAGCCAATAAAGGCAACCCGGTAGCTTGCCTTACTGAAGGAATTAATGCCAGTGTAGTGGTTTCTTCCCGGCCATTGTGGCCACCGGCTTCAAAGCCTTCGGCAACTATCGCATCTACACCGGCAGCTTCACTTTTTTGCGCAAATGCAGCACTTGAAACCACATGCACCACAGTAATGCCTTTATCTTTCAACCACCCCGTCCATTTTTTGGGGCTCCCGGCAGAAGTAAATACCACAGGCACCTGATGCCTGGCAATAATATCCATGGTTTCCTCAATCTGAGGATACAGCAAAGGAACATTTACGCCATAAGGTTTATCCGTTGCCTTTTTTATTTTCTGAATATGTTCGTCCAGCGTTTCCGGATGCATGGATCCCGAACCAATGAGTCCAAGCCCTCCTGTATTACTAACGGCAGCAGCTAGTTTCCACCCCGAACACCAAACCATTCCCCCCTGAACAATAGGGTATTTTATGTTGAATAATTCACAAATTTTATTCATCACTAAATATTTTACAGATAAAAATAAGAAAGTCAGCTAACCGTATGAACAATATTCTCTTCCAGCAAGCCAACCAATACTTCCCGTGAAACACGCCTTCGTATTTCGCCTTCTTTTGCATAAGAAATAGTACCACGTTCTTCTGAAACAACAATAGCAATAGCATCAGTCGTTTCTGTTATGCCAACAGCAGCACGATGACGTAAGCCCAGTGCTTTATCCAGTTCACGCTGAGTTAATGGAAGAATACACCCGGCAGCCACAATCATGTTTTCTTTGATAATAATTGCGCCATCATGCAAGGGCGTATTTTTGAAAAATATGGTTCGAATTAAAGAAGACGATATTTTAGCATTTATTTTCTCGCCCGATTTTATTTGGTCATTCAATTCAGAATTTCCGGCAATAACAATAAGCGCTCCCGTTTTTGTTTTTGCCATAGATACACAGGCATCCGCAAGACTTTCAATTTGCTCCTCATTTATATTTTTTGTTTTTCCTGTTCCAAATAGTTTGTCGATTTGCAGTACCCTGTTAACATTGTAATTGGTACCTATAAAAACTAAAAACTTCCGAATCTCAGGATGAAAAACCACAATTAGAGCCATTACTCCAAGCCCTATAAATTGTCCCATAATGGACCCCAAGAGCTCCATATTTAGTGCCCTCACAACCAACCATATAATATAAAAAGAGAAAAGACCGATGACAATATTAAATGCAACCGTTCCTTTTATGAGCCGGTAAATTTGATATAGCAAAAACGCAACCAGAAAAATATCAAGAATATCGAGAAAGCGGATGGTAATAAATGCTGGCATTATATAAGCGTAGCTTTAATTTCACAAAATATTTTAATGGCTTCCACTGCTTCTTTTACATCGTGTACCCGCAAAATATCGGCTCCCCCCAGCAAGGCCATTGTGTTTGCCACCGATGTTCCATTGAGTGCCTCCTCGGGTACAGTTTCAAGTGCTTTCCAAATCATCGATTTACGGCTTAAGCCTACCATTACCGGCAGTTGAAAAACCTTAAAAGAATCCAGCCTGTTTAGCAAATCAAAATTATGATCGAGGTTCTTTCCAAAGCCAAACCCCGGATCGAGAATTACATCAACTACTCCTAATTTGCTCAATCGCTTTACTTTCTCACTAAAATAAGACGAAATGTCCTTTATTATATCATCGTATTGAGGTTCCTCCTGCATATTTTGCGGAATCCCCTGGATATGCGACAAGATGTAAGGCACTTTAAGTCGTCCAATGGTTTCAAACATTTTGGAATCAAGACTTCCTCCCGAAATATCGTTCACTACAATCGGGCCTATCTCGTCAATAACACGAACTGCAACCCACGAACGAAACGTATCAATAGAAATAGGAAGTTCCGGAAAATTTTTTCGAATAGCCAGAACAGCAGGCAACAAACGTTCCAATTCAACTTTTGTTGAAATTAATTGCGCTCCGGGCCTGGTAGAAACAGCTCCAACATCGACAATTGTAACACCATCTTTAACCATTTTTTCAACGGCTGAAAGCATTACAGTTTCGTCTTCCATTTTACTACCTTCATAAAATGAATCGGGTGTAACATTTACAATCCCCATAACTATTGGAACAGTGAAATCAATGAGTTCACCCCCTAAGTTTACAGAATTCTTGCGTTTAAGGAACTTGCCCGAAGACTGAGTAATCAGCATGGGTATAAAACTTTTATGGTTTAACAAATTGTTAACTACAAATGTAAAACAAAACCAACCAAATTCCTCAATTTTTAATATTTTTATGCCTCATTTTAACATGAGATGGAGAAAACAAATCAACAATACGATCAGGTCATTTCAATTTGCAGGAATATTTTTTCAAAAAAAATGACTGATTATGGAACTGCATGGCGAATATTAAGGCCAATTTCAATTACCGACCAAATTTATATTAAGGCTCAACGAATCAGAAGTATCGAAGAAAAAGGAACTTCAAAAGTAGATGAAGGCGTAAAACCGGAATTTATTGGCATTATAAACTATGCTATAATGGGGCTAATTCAACTGGAGCTGGGGCCTTCTGAAAACGAAATGGATGCAGAAGAAACACAAGCACAGTACGATAACTGGTTTAACTCGGCAAAAACATTGATGCAGGCCAAAAACCACGACTATGGTGAGGCCTGGCGAAATATGCGCGTTAGTTCCTATACCGATTTAATATTAATGAAACTAAAACGCACCAAACAAATTGAAGATAACCAGGGAAAAACCATTATATCTGAAGGCATTGATGCAAACTATTTAGATATAATCAATTACGCTGTTTTTGCCCTTATAAAAATCGAATTCGAAAACGGAAGTTAAAACCACAAACATATGAAAGCCATAAAACACATTGCACGAATTTTAGTTGGAGTTACATTTATTTTCTCGGGTTTTGTAAAAGGAATTGACCCTTGGGGCTCTTCCTACAAATTCACCGACTATTTTAATGCAATGGGGCTAGGCTGGTTGCTTTGGGCTGCGTTTCCGCTGGGAGTAATCCTTGCTTTTGCCGAATTTTCAATTGGTGTGGCCTTGCTTTTCAATGTGTTCATCCGCTTTTTTTCGTGGCTGGCACTGCTTTTTATGGCATTCTTTCTACCACTAACGCTTTGGATTGCACTAAAAAATCCGGTTACCGATTGTGGTTGTTTTGGCGATGCACTCGTTATCTCTAACTGGGAAACTTTTTACAAAAATGTAGTTTTAATGGTTCTGGCAATCATTGTTTTTATATACCGGAAAAATATGGAACCAATAACCAGTAAAAAACTGAATTATACCTTAGGAGGAGTCGTTACAGTAGCCTATATTGCAATCGTATTTTATTCATACAACCATCTTCCTGTTTTTGATTTCAGACCATATAAAGTTGGCGTAAACATTCCGGAAGCAATGACAGTTCCGGAAGATGCACCAAAACCAGAATACGAAAATATTTTCTACTACAAAAACAAGAACACAGGCGAAGTGGAAAAATTCACTGAACAGAATTATCCCTGGCAGGACACAATAAACTGGGCTTTTGAAAACATGGAATCAAATCTGCTTCAGGAAGGCTACAAACCACCCATTCATGATTTTACTATTGAGTCGCAGGATGGTGAAAATATTATCGACTTTTTCATGTACGACGAAAACTACGTATTTATGCTGGTAGCTTATAACCTTGCAAAAACAAATACCAGCAAGCAGGAAGAAATAAATCAACTTGCCAGTTGGGCCCCGGAAAATGAAATGCCATTTATTTGCCTCACTTCATCACTTGCCGATGAGTCCAATGAGTTTATTGAGAAAACAGGAGCTCCTTACGAATTTTTTAACTGTGATGAAATTACATTAAAAACCATCATTCGTTCAAATCCGGGGCTGGTTGTTTTAAAACAGGGTACTATTGCAGGAAAATGGCATTACAACGACATTCCATCACCGGAAGAATTTCAAAAGGAATTCATGAACAAATAGTTAATTGTGGAAATGCAGCTACGGGGAATTCTGTGAATCCACCTGAAGCTTTTAAATTTGTGGACAAAATTTTATAGATACCTTATAATCTAAATATCAGAAACATGAGAAAAAAGATAGTTGCAGGAAACTGGAAATGCAATACTAATTTGCAAGAAGGAATTGAATTGGCAAAAGAAGTTGACGCACTGGTTGCCAGCGAAGGGGCTAACGATGTAGTTGTTGTTTTGGGTACACCTTTCACCCACTTAACCAAAGTTATTGAAACTGTAAACACAGCTCGCATTGGTGTTTCTGCACAAAACTGTGCTGCTGAGGCCAAAGGAGCTTTCACTGGTGAAGTTTCAGCAGAAATGGTAAAATCTACTGGTGCTGAATATGTTATTTTAGGCCACTCAGAACGTCGTGAATATTATGGCGAAACCAGTGAAACCCTGAATAAAAAACTGGCATTGGCTCTTGAAAACGGATTAACTCCCATTTATTGCTGTGGCGAACCTCTTGAAATAAGAGAAGCTGAAAAACAGAATGATTACGTAAAAACACAATTGGTGGAAACCATTTTTAATCTTTCTCCTGAAGATTTCAAGAAACTAATTATTGCTTACGAACCAATCTGGGCAATTGGAACTGGAAAAACAGCTACTTCAGATCAGGCACAGGAAATTCACGCGTTTATTCGCTCAACTATTGCTGAGAAATTTGGTAAAGAAATTGCTGAAGGTGTTTCTATTCTTTACGGTGGAAGCTGCAAACCAAGCAATGCAAAAGAATTATTTGCCAACAAAGATGTAGATGGTGGTTTAATTGGTGGAGCTGCATTAAAGGCAGAAGATTTTCTTGGAATTATCAAAGGATTCTAAATAAGAAATCTATTACAACAATAACGGCCTCGCTCTATTTAGTGCGGGGCTTTTTATGCTCTCATAAATCTGGTTATCTTTTATCCAAGATTAACAATTTATCGGAACAGTAAAAGTAAGGAAATTTATAAATTGCAAAGATGAACTATCTGAAAATTAATATAAAAACAGAGCCCTTTGAGGAATGGCTACGCGATGTTTTAACTGCTCAACTTGGTGAAACGGGTTTTGAAAGTTTTGTGGAAACCGACAATGGCTTTGAAGCTTTTATTCCTAAAAATTTATTTCACAAAGATGAATTGGAAACAGTACTGGAACCTTTTCGCGAAAATTTCAGGTTTGAAATTGATTCTGAAGAAATTGAAGATCGCAACTGGAATGAAGAGTGGGAAAAAAACTATTTCAAGCCGCTGATAGTTGCCGAAGAATGTGTAGTAAGGGCGCCATTTCATACTGATTTTCCTGAAGCTAAATATGAAATTGTTATTGAACCCAATATGGCTTTTGGCACAGGAAACCACGAAACCACTTCGTTGATGCTGGAATACATTCTGGAAAACAGTTTTGAAAACAAGACAGTTCTCGACATGGGTTGCGGAACAGGAATTCTGGGTATTCTTGCATCGATGAAAGGGGCGAAAAACATTACAGCTATTGATATTGACGAATGGTCCTTTAATGGCACAAAAGAAAATGCCACCCTCAACAACATTCAAAATATAGAAGCTCAATTAGGCGATGTTTCTTTGCTCAACACCCAGAAATATGATTTTATTTTTGCAAATATCCAGCGTAATGTACTGCTTGCTGATATTCCAGCCTATTCAAAATGTTTGAACGCAAACGGCAAAATTTTCCTGAGTGGTTTTTATAAAGAGGATATTCCGGCAATAAAAAAACGTGCAGAAGAATTTGGCCTTACAGATACAGGTTTTAAACAAAAAAATAACTGGGTAGCGTACTCCTTCTCAAAAAAATGAAGTACCTATTTACTGAAACTTTGCATTATAAAGCTTTACTCCCTTTAATACATTTTCTTTTCGTTTTGCAGTATGTTGCTCATCATTCCCTTCGTAAATGAACTCGATGTTATCCAGATATTTATCAGAAAATTGCAAAAGCGATCTTAACGTATATTTTTGGGAAACATCAATTTCGCATATTTTAATTATCATGAAATCCAGATAGTTGTTAAACTTCTCCTTTAACGTAAAGTCTTTTCGGTGAGTAATAATGTCATTGCACGAATTTCCAACCAAATGAATACACCCTTCGCAAACCTGATCGGTCCCAACAACAATTTCAACCTTAGTTTCCGGATGCTGCCAGATCGTTTTTGCCACTTTGTGGTATGAATGATGGTACGTATGCGGCTTAATATCTTTACCCATTCCAAAATCACGGATGATATCAAAAAAATGATGAATTCTCAATTTTATCATTCTTCCGGTAATTTATTTGTTTTTTCCATTTCCCAAATTTCAAGGTCTCGCATATCTTTTCCGTCAATAACAAAACGGAGAGCTGTAGATACTTTATGAAATCCCTTCAAACCTGCTGCCCCTGGATTCATATGAAGGAAATTTAATTTTTTGTCGTAAATCACTTTCAGAATATGCGAATGCCCGCTTATAAACAAATTGGGCGGGTGCCTGAAAATTTCGGGCATCACATATTTTTCATACCGTCCGGGGTAACCTCCAATATGCGTCATCCACACATCCACCTCTTCACATTTAAACCGTTGATGCAACGGATAAACGACCCGCACATCCTGCCCGTCAATATTTCCGTAAACTCCTTTTAATGGTTTAAATTCCGCTAATCGATCGGCAGTTTGAATATTTCCGAAATCGCCGGCATGCCATATTTCATCTATATTTTCAAAAAAAGAAAACAGGCGCGGATGTATAAAACCATGAGTATCAGAAAGGAGCCCTATTCGCTTCATAAAAAGATTAAATTTATCGTTCCCAAAAGGGCAAATTAAGGTAAATTTGTTTGCATTGAACAATAAAAAATTAAAAAACCAACACAATGATTTCAATTGTAGCAAAATTTACAGTAAAGGCCGGAGAAGAAGAAAATTTCCTGGCCATGGTTAATGAACTGGGAGAAGCTTCGCGTGCTGAAGAAGGAAATATTGAATACATTCTTCATAAAGACGTAGCAAAAGAATTGACTTATTGCATTCTGGAAAGATGGAAAAACCAGGTGGCTATTGACACACACAATGCAACGAGCCATTTTACCACAATTGTCCCAAAAATTGTCGAAATTGCAGAAGCTGAGATAGATGTTTATCAACCAGTTTAAAAAATGAATTATGAAACGGGTAGTTATTGTTCGTCATGCCAAATCGGTTTCGTATGGATACGACGATGATTTTAACCGCGATTTAAGTAATCGGGGAAAAGAGGATGCCAAATTGGTTAGTTCGGAATTAAGGGAAAGAGAAATTTTTCCCGACATTATAATTTCGAGCCCGGCAAAACGAGCCATAAAAACTGCCCGTATTTTTTCTGAAAATCTGGATTTTGAACGAAAAGATATTATCCAAAATCAAGAAATATACAACGGGCAAACTACCTCTGATTTTCTGGAGATGATCCAGAATTTCCCGGACAAAGCAAATACTGCTTTTATTTTCGGTCACAACCCTGGGTTTCATTATTTTACTGACAACCTGCTTGAATATTTTGAAGGCGACATGCCCACCTGTTCAACAGTTGGAATCGACTTTAATGTTCACTCATGGAAAGAAGTAGAGGCCCGAACCGGGAAAAAAGCATTTCATCTGGTTCCACGGATGTTTAAATAAAACCACTATTCCTTAAATTCACTCATGAGAAGCATGTTTAATAATTTATTTTTATCAAATTCATTAAAGAACATGTAATACAAATAGACGAAATCCTCCTCTCCTACCTCTCTTTTAAAGTGTTTATCAAGTTCCGGCAGAATACATATCCAATACTCATTACTGTCAACAATAAATTTATATTCCTTCTTAACATCATCAATTACTGATACATGTTCCGGATTTCCCTTTGCTTTATAAACTCTCTTTAAAGATGCTAAAACATCATCTGGCACGTTACGTTTTTCTCCCGTAAACTGAGCAGAAAAACGATAATAATCCATCCGGAGATAATACTTTCCTTTATCAATTAATCCCTGTTTTACAGAATCAGCATACCCCCATTCATATTTTAAAAGATTGCCCACATCGATTTCCTGGTAATTTTTATCCCAGTTCTCCCAGTCACTTTGAGAATAAACATTAACCGTAACTAGCAACAGAAATAACGTATAAATAAGCAACCTCATAAATACAAAACTAAGATTTGTGATTTTCCATCATGCCTGAGTATTCTAACTATCTCATTAAAAATAACTCAAAATCGACAATTCTAAGAAGCTGTCTAAAAACGATTCAACATTATTCTTATGGCAGATAAATGCACCATTGCAACAGATGTTTGGTTTAACCTCTCATAGTTTTTGGAATTTCTACGGTTTGTGTCAATCCATGAAAATGTTCTTTCAACTATCCACCTTTTGGGCAAAACTTTGAATTTTTTTTGCTCATTGCGTTTAATAATTTCAAGATCGATGCTAAATGCGGCTTTTACCTTTTCAATAAGTTTCCCTGTGTAGCCCCCATCTGCAAATATTTTTATCACTTTAATCCAATTTGATTTCATTTCTTTTATAACACTGGGCGCACCTGAGCGGTCTTGTGTGGAAGCACTTTGTATGACAACTGCCAATATCATTCCCAATGTGTCTGTAATGATATGACGTTTTATTCCTTTTATCTTTTTGCCTGCATCAAAGCCTTTGTCTTCTGAACTTACCAGTGTATTTTTTACTGATTGGGCATCGATAATTCCTACGCTTGGCTCTTCATTTCTCCCCGAACGTTTCCTTACTTTCATTACCAGCATCTCATGTATTGATTCCCATATTAAATTCTTTTTCCATGTTGAAAAATAGTAATATACAACTTTCCATTGGGGGAAATCTGAAGGAAGCATCCGCCATTGGCAACCAGTTTTAACCAGGTACATAATACCATTTACTATTTCTCGCAAATCATATTTCCTTTTACGTTTTATGTCAAAAAATTTTGATATTATTGTCCACTGGCCATCGCTTAGATTACTTGGATATCTCGTCATTTTTTTAAGATTTTAGTCAACCTTAATTATCTGAATTTATCCGTGAATAATGCGATGGCTTTTTATTTTGTTACTCACATAAGAAAGTTAATTTCTTATTTTCAGAAAGCTTCTAAGGGGCAACTACTCTTTTGGTATTTTTGTCGCTTCGAGATAATCGGTTAATTCTTTTTCGGTGGCTGTCTCTACCCACCATACTTCTGTTGTTTCAGGCAATATATATACTTTTACAGGGGTATTATCTTGTTCTGATTGTTTCAGGAGCTTCAGGAATTTGCTTCCGAAAGAGTCATTTATTTTACGTCCGTTAGGCGTTGTATCATATAATGCCTGGTTCAATACATTTTCGTTAAATGAGAAAACCCGTGCATTGGGACTTAGTCCCAATGTATAAACAGGAGGGGCATCCAGCATTTCCTGTATTGAAAACGGGACTGTCAATCCTAAGTACTCCAGCTCTGACTTTGCTATTGTAGGGGCAGTATCGCACTTTATACATTCCGTTTCATCGGAATGATTACAACTAATTATTACTATTGCCACAAAAGCAATGAAAATACTTTTAGAAATTAAGTTAAGATGTATTATTTTCATATCAATTACCTTTTTTATTCGAGAAAAGTGAATTTGCATAAACCAATCGATTTTTCAATGGAAAAAATAACTTGTTCTTTTTCTGCAAAATCAAATGATTGCATGGTTCGTTTAATAAATATTAAGCATAATAATAAGGGATCAATCACATGTATGATCCAGGGGACTCTACTGTGATTGTCCCAGTGTTGCACCCAACCTAAAGGGGGTTCAGAGCTGTGTAGTTTCAATTATTTTGTTTTCGGGCATTGTTTGATTTTTCGATTGTTTTTTTGTGATGTCTTAAAAAAGAACTGTTTCATTTTGCCTGTTTTTCATATCGGTTTCAATTCAGTATCGATTTTTTAGTGCTGGTACCTTCTATTTTTTTATGTTGGGACACAGCAAATTTATTCCGGCTGTTGCAGCCGGTCAGTTCCTGCGTTCCAATAAGTTTTGCAGCTGTGCTACACAGCCATATCCATCCCTGCCATCTGAGGTGGCGAAGCGCGGTCTTTTGTCCATTTTTCAATCATCAGCAGTACTCCTTTTTTGCAGGATTGACACACGTTAATGTCGTGCCCGTAGACAATTTTAATTACTTCGCGTACGGTAAATTTTGGTTTCACTCCCGGGTCGGGATGTTTCAATTCTGTACGCATTTGTTTTAGCAGGCCTGTTTTTACGCGGGTAGCTAAAAAACCATAATGCCTTATACGGGTAAAACGGGTTGGCACAATGTGGCTTAAAAACCTGCGAATAAATTGTACCCCGGGCAATTCAAGATACTTTTGTTTGTTGTGGTCATTTCGGTCCCGGTAAGTAAAACCTACCGTTGTTTCGGTTATTTTATTTATCCTGTAATTGCTGATGGCAATTTTATGAGTGTATCTTCCCAGGTATTCAATTACAGTATCAGGCCCACGGAACGGTTCTTTACAATGGACTACCCAGTTGGTTTTGTAAAGCTTGTCTTTTAGTTGCTGCCACACCCGGGGTTTGAGCAATACTGCCTGTTTTCCTGTTGCCCGTAGTTCACCACGCTTGTAATACCGATGCAGGTGGTACAGGAACTTGCCCCTGAACTTATTGGCCACTGCCGGTACATAAAACAGAAAATCACTGTTGCCTTTACTGGTTTTCCATTGCCCCTGCCTGTTGATTCCACCGGCAGGGACAATGCAGTGCACATGGGGATGGTACAACAGTTTCTGTGTCCAGGTATGCAGTATGGCTGTCATCCCCGGTTTGGCCATCATTTGCTGGCGCGGGTCACGGGCAAACCCGTCAATGGTTTCCCATGCACAACGGAACAACAGGTTGTAAAGCAGTTTTTTGTTCTGCAGAAACAACCCCCGCAGCTCAGAGGGAACCGTAAATACCACATGAAAATATTTCACCGGCAACAAATCGTAGGTACGTTCCAGTATCCAGCGTTCTTTATTTATGCCCTGGCAGGTGGGGCAATGACGGTTTCCGCAGGAATCGTAGTGTTTTTTTAGTTCGCCGCAATTGGTACAAACATTCCAGTGCCCGCCCATCTTTTCGGTACGGCAATGTTGTATGTCACCAACCACTTTCTGCTGGTAGTCGTTCAATGGATATTGTTGATTGTACGCATCGATGAAACGCTCAAAAACCTGTCCCAGGGTATGGCTTACCCCTCCCATTTGTCGATAGGGCTAAAAGCATGGTCCAAAGGCACCTCGCTAATGTGCAGGTAGAGCATAGTGGTCTGTACTGAACTGTGCCCCATCAGGTATTGAAGGGTTTTGATATTCATGCCATGTTCAATGCTGTGTGTGGCAAAACAATGTCGTAATACATGCATATTTACTTCTTTACCGATGCCTGCTTTTTTAACGGCAGCATTCAGGGCGTGGCGTAGTCCCTCACGGCTCATGGGTTCTCCTTTTATACGGCCATTAAAAAGATAGACCCCGGGACGGCAGGAAAGGTAATATTCCCGCAACTCTTCCAGTACTTTCCCTGAAAGAACAGTATAACGGTCTTTTCTTCCTTTCCCGTTTAAAACCCGTACCCTGCACTTCCCATCTTTGGTATCGATATCTTCCGGTGTCAGGCGGAGCAACTCGCAACGTCGCAGGCCGGATGAATACATTAGCCGGAACATTACCCGGTGTTTGGGGTTGGTACAGGCATTAAACAGTTTGGTGAGCTCTTCCCTGCTTATGATCCGGGGCAATGTCTTTTCCTCTTTCGGGTATGGTATTAAAGAGGCCTTTTCCACATCGTCCAGCATGTGTTGGTAATACCAGCGTAAGCCGGCAACATAAATCTTTATGGTACGCCAATTACGTTGCTTTTCATCTTTCAAGTCATACAAAAAATCAATAACCTGGTCTATCTCAAGATGTACAGGTACGTCGCCGCAAAAATCCATTAAAAACTCAACACTCCGCAAATAACTGGTAACTGTTTGTGGTGAACGGTGGGCTACTACTAATCGCTTTTCAAATTGCTTTAATACACTTTGCCCTTGGGGAGATGAAGAATACCTTGTATCTTCATTCTCAGATTTTTTTTTCTCATAATGTAAATTTTAAATTTTATGGAAAGCATTCTCAATTTATTTTATGAAAAAGATATTTCCAAAACTGGAGGGAAGGGCTACCTTTAGGTTGGGTTCAATAATTTGTTTAAAATGAGCTAATTATTAGCATAGCAGTTATTCACGTTTAATTTGTTCTTTATTGCAGAATAAAACAAATTGATTGAATATATCCTCCCATTGTTTGGCTTTGAACTTACATACAACTTTGCGTTCCTTATCGTACACCAGTGTGTATTTAAATGATGCCCGGTTCATTGTTTTTACTTGAACTCCATTGATAAAAGTCACTACATTATCCTCGTTCTTATATTTTTTTGAGAATTCAACAATGTTTGACAGAAATCCATACATCCCAACTGCATCTCCTTTGAAATATTGAACCTCATAAGCTCCCGAAGACCAATCTTCGCTATAAAGTTGGTATCCCCAAAGAGAAAATGTATCGGTTTTCTGTTCAGAAGTGCTTTGAAGAACCCGCCAATAGGAAAGATACGTTTCTGTTACTTTATCGGAGATAACAGTTTCCAATTTGTAAGTTTGCGAAAACAAGTTCAGAGATAAAATACAAAGTGTCAGGAATAGGATTAATTTTTTCATGTCTTTTTTATTGTGAAATATACTATCGCTTTTTTAAGCTAAAAATGAATTTTATAACAAATATCAAATAAAGCTCCCATCACATCTCCTTTCTCAATGGCACTGGTCGATTCGTTGTAGAAGTACCCCGATTCTCCGGTGTAAAGACCGATATTCAGTCCTTTTAATGCAATTTCGTGAGAAACTTTTCTGCGGTTTATCCGGTAGCTAACTGTGAGGTCTCCACTTATAAAAGGGTCATATTGTTTGCTGAAAGCCTTTGAATCATCCAGCTTTATTTCATGGCTTGTTTCTGAAAGTGCTTCATCGATGGGCGTGTAACGTTCTCCACCCTGACAAGTTAATCTTAAATTCAGGCCAAAGCGGTTATTTTTACTCTTCCCGGCAAGCCATTCTTTCCCCCACACGCCGTTAAAACTAAATCCACGGTCATAACGGGTACTGCGCCAAATGTTATCTCCACCCATGTACTCCGATTTAAAAACAGACCCGGTAAGCAAATAATAAGAGCCTTTTTTGAGATAGCGCTCCAGCGTAACATCAACTCCGTAATTTTTCCCTTTCCCTTCGTTGACTAAAATTTTATCGAGGTAATAATCATTAAGGTTTAGTACCGAGAAAGAAGTATTAGTCTCCACCGGAACATCAAATAAATATTGGTAGTAAGGCTCAACTTTCAGGTGGAGAACATCGGAAATATGCCAGTCGTAAGCCAGATTAAAATGATGTGCTTTTGATAAATTCAACTTTTTATTGCCGGGCTGGTTTGTTGTCGAATCAACCACATAATAAAAATCAAGTCGTTCGCGCCTGCTGTTTAAACCATAAGATACAGAGAAGGATTGGGCTGTTCTGAAATTCCATTTCATACTCAACCGAGGTTCTAAATTGAAATTCTCGTTCAGGTTAAAATACTGTGCGTTTAGCCCGGCACTCAACGAAAATTTCGGAGACAGCTCAAAAACCGATTGGGACCAGGCCGAAACCTGAAAATTATTCCCGGAACCGTTGGCCACATTTTCCATTGGCATGTTTAGCCCGTAATTAGACGTAACATTGTAATCCAAATCATAAATCATTTCGGTAGCCGTAATCCCCGTCCGGTTAACGTGGCGTGAGCTAAATTTCTTATTGATGTAGGAATTCAGCACAATGTTCCAGTTCTTGTTGGTAATATCAACAACCTGTGTCTGAAAATCCAGCGAATCGACTTGCCCAACATCTTGAAGTATTCCGCTGTAAGTACCCGCCAGTACTGTTTTGATGTAGGTATCATTGCTCAGGTTATATTTATGCGTAATCCCGCCACTGGCTTTCTCAAGTGTTGTTTTTACATCCTGCCGGTCAGCATAAGATTCCCAGTCTTTTTTATCGAGCGGGTCAACATCGTTCTTATCAGTCAGTCCAAGTCCCCAAATTGAAAATGTACCTGCTTTTTTTGTAGGCAAGTTTAATTTAAATGAAAGGTCCTGGTATTTCAGGTTAGCATCTGCAACCAGACCAGTTGCAGAATACCGATAGTTAAAAATATAGGAGCTTTTGTGATTTTTGCTCAATGGCCCTTCCGAAGCGAAATCAATTCCCATCAAACTTACCTGAAATGTATTTTGATGCGTTTGGTTGTTTCCGTTACGCATTTGCATATCAAACGCTCCCGAAAGCGCATTGCTGTATTCAGCCGGAAATGCCCCGTTAAAGAAGTCGGAGTTTCCCATCACCTGGCTGCTTAAAGCCGAGTAAACCCCACCTCCCAGCGAAATCATATCGGCGAAATGTGTTGGGTTCGGAATTTCAACGCCTTCCAAACGCCACTGGGTATATTGCGGCGCATTGCCACGGATAGAAAGCGCATTGCTCGAAATTCCACCTGTCCCGGATACTCCGGCGAAAGAAGTTACCAAACGGGCAGGGTCGTTGAATGCACCTGCAAAACGGTTGGCTTCTTCCACGCTCAACATGCGCCCTTCGGCCAAAGCCATGGGGTTAATGGCACGCTCCTTATTTATTTGCGGACGGACGGTTATTTCTTCAACCGATTGGGCGCTTTCTTTTAACGGAACTTCAACTGATGCTTCCCTCGCGGAGGTCAGCAATATCTCGCGGTAAATATAGGATTGATACCCAATAAAAGAAACTTTTATGTTGGCGTACCCCAGTGGAACTCCACGAATGGAAAAATGCCCCAGACTGTCAGAGATGGTTCCTACAGAAGGGTTCTCTATCAGCGAAATGTTGGCGAATTCTACTGGCTGGCCTGTTTCTACATCGTAAACTGTTCCGCGTATGGTTTGGGTAAGGCCGGTGTCTTTTGCTTCCGACTTTTCCTTTTTCGGAGTTAGGATAATGTGGTAGCCATTAATTTTATATGTCAGCCCGCTGTCTTTCAATATTTCTTCCAACGCTTTTTCAAGGCTCACGTCCTTTAATGAAAGGTTGATTTTTTGCTTCTCGTTTGTTTCCGACTTTTTATAGGCTATGCTGTAATTGGTTTGCTTTTCTATTTCGTTAAAGGCCTCTTTTAGTGAAATATTCTTTTTTTGAATTGTTATGCGTTTTTCCTGTGCCATCGACTGTTTCGAGAAAGCAAATAGAAAAACTGAAAGAGTAAGAAATACTATTGTTAAATTTTTTAGCTTCATTCTATTACATTTGTATTGTTGATACTAAGTTACTTTTCGCAGAGTTGATTTTGTATCTTCGTTTTGAACCGGTAGAAAGCACCATCTTTTTATCGGTTCTGTTTTTTCATAGGCATCCTGTTTTGAGTTTATACTATTTCTTTTGTAATATAATTTGTCCACTTTTCACTGAATAGGAAAAGTTACCGGCCATATCTGCTAAAACCTGAAGTATTTGCTCTGGGGTTTCTTCCCCTTCAAATTTTATAGTATAACGTTCGGTTGACAAGTCAATTGATTTATCTGTGTCGAAAGAAATATTAAAACGCCGTTCGAGTGTTTGCAAAATTTCTCCCAACGTAGCTTCCGAAAATAACAGGTTCCCGGTTTTCCAATCCGGAATGTCTTCGACATTGATTTTTACTACTTTTAAGGTTGAAGTTTCGCTGCTGTAAACCAATTGCTCATTCGGCTCTATTTGTTGTTTTTGATTTTTTACAGTTTGAACTTCTATTTTTCCTTCCTGCAAAGTAGCTACTGTCTGGTGTTCATTTGGGTAAGCTTTTAAATTGAATTTTGTCCCTAAAACTTTTACTGTCAGGCTCTTTGTTTCAACCACAAAAGGCTTCGATTGATTTTTTGTTACTGAAAAGAATGCTTCCCCGGTTAAATGAACCGAACGCAATTTCTGACTGAATTCTGCCGGGTATTTCAAAGAACTCCCGGCATTGAGCCAGACTTCTGTTTGGTCGGGCAATGTTACTTGTTTTGTTTCTCCATACGCTGCCGAAATTTCAACCATTGCCGGACTGTTCTGATGTTGCAGGTAAAACCAAACTCCACTTATTCCGATAAGAAGAATAAAAATGGCAGCCACTCTTGAAAGAACTTTTAACCGGACAGTTTTCTTCGACGGCGAGTGAATGCCGATTTCTGTATTCACCCGTTTTAATGCCTCAAACGTGGTTGCATCCTTTCCTGTGTTTATTGAATCCCAATACTCTTTTGAGGCTTGCTCCAGTTCCTCTGTTGCCGGATTTTTTGCCAGCCACTGCTGCACCTTTTCTTCCGTTTCCAAAGCATAGCGGTCGCGCAAGTAGAGCCGTAACATTTCTGTAGCATCTGTGTTTTTGTCCGATTTCATATCGTTGATTCTTAAAATTTTAATAGAACTTTTCCACCCGATTCCGGTTTCCAGGTCTTGTCACTTTGGTCATACTGATATTCAATACCCACCTTTATTTTTGTTTTCTCGTTGGAATCATATTGCAGTCCTGCCCCGAAATTAGTTGTTGGGAAAAAGGTTCGCATGTTAAAAGTGGGGTCTGAACTGTTTCCGGGCGTGAGGTATTGCCCCCATGTTTGAAGTTGTAGCTTGTTTGTAATAGTGTAACTCAACAGGAAATTGCTTCCTAAAACAATTTGTTTGCTTGAAAAAAGATAACCGTATTGAGCACTAATAAAAGCGCCATAATCTAAAGCCATCCTGTTTGTTATGTTGAAACTTCCCAATGTCCCGCCAAAATTTTGATAATCGCCCAGTCCGGGGTACATTGGTAAAAGTATGGAAGACGAGTCTCTATTCAGAGAATTTAAATATTTCAATTCCCGATTAAAATTGAAGCTTGCTATTTTGCGGTCAATTGAAATTTTGCGGAGACTTTCATCATTATTCCATCGTTCCGGTATTGCCAGTTGCGGAGTAGGTTGAACCGGTTGTAACCGCAAATCCCCTTCCTGCGACGTGTGGGGAGCCGAAATCGTATCTTTCTGAAGTTCCTGCCCTTTTACCTGAAATACAGAGAAACATTGTATTATCAGAAAAATTAGCCATAAATGCTTACGTTGCATATTTGTCATTTTATAAGGAGTACAATTAAGTTGGCAGAAACTCAATAAAAAATCTAAATTTTACTAAAAAAACTTTATTCTGGTTGAGAGAAGTAAATCCGGTTTTGCACTCTGAACAGGAAAATCTACCTTCGTTTGTTTATGACAAAAATCGACCAGTCCATATTATCCGCATTGAAAAAAGGGAATCATCCGGCTTTTGAAAAAGTCTTCATTTTCTACTATACAAAGGTCAGGACTTTTATTTTGGGCTATGTTAAAACAATGGTCGATGCAGAAGAACTGGCAGAAGAAGTTTTTGTTGGCTTGTGGCAAAATCATAAAAGCATTGACCCTGAAAAATCATTTGATTCGTATTTATACACGATTGCCAAAAACAAAGCCCTCAATTTCCTGAAAAGAAAATACGCAACCAAAACAATTATTGAGATGCAGGCCCCGTCAACATTTTCCCACAGCCCGGAAGAGGAATACATCGCTTTGGAAAAGGCTCTTTTAATTGAAATGATTGTTGAAAAAATGCCTGCTCAACGGAAAAAAGTCTATCAGCTTCGGCAACAAGGCATGACGAACGAAGAAATTGCTCAGGAATTAGACACCACCAAACGAAATGTAGAAAGCCAGGTTAGTTTGGCTTTAAAGGAAGTTCGCAGTGCTTTTAACCATTATCTGATTGTTTTTGTGTGAGGTTATAATTTATAATGACTTTTTGCTTCAGCTACACCTATTGCCTTCTTTTCGATAAAGCCATGAGGTGTTCGCATATCTGAATTTTTGTTTTGCATTTTTGTATCAGCAGAATTCTCCCCAATTGTCATTTGAATTTTCCTATCCAGTGCAGCCAAATCACTTTTCAATTTTCTGAGTTCATCTTCTTTTCGCCATCGACTATTTACAACCTCTTCCAAAACCGGAATATCTTTGGCAGCTTTCTCTAATAGTCTTTCGTGATTATCAATTAAAAACGGAATACGTTCCAGCGCTTTTAGGAAACTGGTTGATGCCAGTTTTGGGTGACCATTGTTGTAGGTATATTTTATTCCACTTTCACCTTCCACGAAAAAACGGTTTTCTTTAAATCAAAACCATCTTTCATGCTTGACTCGGTTTTAACGAGAAGGTTAAACTGGAAGTGCTACATTTGAGAGTACGGTAAGTTAAGTGTTATTTTTACTTACTTATAATTATGAATCAGATGAGAAAAAAGTTTGACAAGGAATTCAAGAAAAAAGCAGTAGAACTTTCTTATGCAAGAGGCAATGCTACCGAGATTGCGGAAGAATTAGGAATTGAGAGAGCATTGCTTTACCGCTGGCGTAAAGAGTTTAAACAATATGATAAGAATAGTTTTCCAGGCCATGGAAATCCAAAGATGACAGATTTGGAACGAGAGAATGCCCGATTGCAAAAAGAGCTTAGGGATGCCAGGATGGAAAGGGACATCTTAAAAAAGGCAATCAGCATCTTCTCCGTGAGCGATGGGAAATCTACCAATTTATAAGTGACCACCGACCCAGATTTTCTATTGAGATGATGTGTAAAGTGTTCAAAATAAGTAAAAGCAGTTATTACCGATGGATGAAAAGTGGTCCATCGAAACGTTGGCTTGAAAATGAAGAGCTGCTGGAGAATATAAATAAAGTCTTTGAGGCCAGTTCTGGCAGCTATGGGAGTCCACGGATTGCTACAGAATTAAATACATTGGGCTTTCAGGAGTCAAGGCAGAGAACCGCAAGGATTATGAAAGCGGCAGGAATACGGGCAAAAAGAAAAAGAAAGTTTATAGCAACTACCGATTCCTGACATGGCTATCCAGTAGCCCCCAATATGTTAAACAGGGAATTTACGGTAGCAAAGCCAGCTCAGGTTTGGGTTTCCGATATTACCTGCATCAGAACCAGCAAAGGCTGGCTGTATTTAACGGTTATTATTGATTTGTTTGACCGCAAAGTTGTAGGATGGGCAATGAGCAGAGGATTGAATGCCGAAGAAACTACAATTGCTGCATGGAGGATGGCTATTCGAAACAGACCGATTACGCAAAAACTTATTTTTCACTCAGACTGGGGTATTCAATATGCTTGTTCGGCATTTACCAATGTGTTGAACACAAACAAATGGGTTTGCAGAAGTATGAGCAGAAAAGGAAATTGTTGGGACAATGCAGTTGCCGAAAGTTTCTTTAAAACAATAAAAGTTGAGTTTGTGTATAAAAATCAGTTTTCAACTCAGAACCTGGCAAAACTATCCTTATTCAAATGGATAGAAACTTGGTACAATCGTAGAAGGAGACACTCAGCTTTGGGGTATAAAACAATGGAAGAATTTGAATTAGTAAATAACAATCAGAGAATTGCAGCATGACTCTTAACTAATCGTACCGGGTTTTGTTGCATATCCATGTTATCTTTTTTAGTTTCTGACTTGTTTTAAAAGAGGTACCACCATATTCCATGTTTGTTGGAACTGCCAGGCTTTTGGCCCTGTAACAGTTGCAGCAAACAAATGTGTGGGCACTCCGTCTTCAATTAAAACAAATGGTCTCTCAAAATGATTGTGTTTTGAAGTACTGCCATCAGTTTTTTCTCCGGTAAATGGAAGCATCAACAAATCGCCCAAATCCGGACATCCGGTACCGTTTAACCGAGTTTGGGTAAATCCATTTATAGTGGAGTCGGTTGACTGGTAGCCACTGCAATTTTCCCAGCCGCCATTTCCGGTCTCCGAGCCAACCTGAATCAGTCCGAACGGCACACAGGCACCAGGGAAACAGTGCCCGTATTCAGCTGCACCAATAAAGGGATTCACATACTTTGTACAATCTTTCTTTTCTGCTTTTTGGCAGGCTGAAAATAGAAATACTGCACAAGCAATAAGAATGGAATAATTTTTCATGGTTTAGTATTATATTGATTTACGAAACAAACCCCAACACCTGGAAATATTTTATTGAGCAGTATCGGTCATGTCAAACTCAAGTGTTCCTCCATTTTCAATGTTTTTATACTTAATGGATGAATAATCCACAAGATTTCCTTTCAGGCGAATCGCTTTTACAAATTTGTTGCTAACCGAAAGGTTATTGGCTTTAATTGTGAAAATTTTTCCATTGGCAAATGTAATGTGGCTTCATATGCGAATTCCGGTTAAATGAGGTATCTCCTTTTAAATAAGCATCCACGATTACCGGGACAGCGTGATTCCCAATCATACACCAGGTTTCGCACATACCGTATTCGATGGTATCCAACAGTCCGGTTTGTCGGTAGCATTCGAGCAGCGACTGTACAAAACGGCTGCTTTTTTTGGTGTACATTAGTTCAAGGAAGGGGTGTTCGACCCGGTAAGTGTCCCAAAACGAAATATTAGTGTACATATTGCCAACGGTACTTTTATGCAATTGGTGATCCCAGTCGAAGGAACTTCCGTTAACATCGGTTACAAAGTTTAGCATGAGCAGGGCATGGTATAAAGAGGTGTAAAACGAAATTCGCTCTCCGTTGTCCATTGCCTTTATGTCAATCCGTTTCAAGTAGTTGTTCCATTGTTTCTCTGTTTGTTTATGCACAGCATCAAAATCCCAGAAAGGTTTTCCTGCTTCACTTGATTTTTTTGAAATCAGTTCCAAATTTTCGTACCAGCTTTCACTAAGGTGGTCTTTAAACACCGGATAATAATCGAACGACACAAACTGAACAGGAAGTTTGTTCAGGTATTCCTGCACATATTCCTCGTAACCTTCAGTTCCCCGTTGCTTTGAACTGGCAACGTTTGGGAACAAGTTCACATAACAAAAATATTTGTCGTCAACCGATTGTATTTTTTTTGCCCAAGCCGAAAGTTCGGGATAAAATTGAACAGCCGGCTCATCTCTCAAATGATAACCTGCAACTGCCGGATGCTCCATAAGTTGTTTTACTGTTTTATCCGGCTCGCTTTCTAATCCCGAACACGAAACCAGCAACTTTACTCCTGCCTGCTCTGCTGCATCCAACGCTTTTTTAAATTCATTTAAAATCGGAAGGAAACTTAGCGAATAAATAATACTTACATCCCGCATTTCACGGTAACGTTCTACCAAAGTTTCAGAAGCCAGAATACTATACCAGGCAAGTATCGGAACTTCCCCATCAACATTAAGTTTTGACTTAGCAATCTGTGCCGGGGGAAGAACTTCTGCATTGTTATACAAAAATGCCCAGAAGAGTGCAAATAGATAGATATACTTTGTCATAATGGTTTAATTAAATACCCTATTCCTCAATGTGTTCAATTGGTTATAAATTAAAAAAGTCCTCCCGAGGGAATAGACACTTGCTCCAAATTAAATGAATAAGAACCTGATGCTAACTGTAGCACAATCTGATTTTCGATATTCTGAACAACTTCAATATTCTTATTTTCTGAAATATCTTTGTCGGTTTCCTTTAAATCTTTTGTTTGCAAAAACAAGGTTGCTGTGCTGTTGGCTGGGACAGTTACGTTATAAATCACTTCTGTACCTGATTTCTTCCATGACGAAACAATCGTTCCATATAGGCTTTCGTGTTTAGCTTCAAGCTGGTTTAAGCCTTTCACAAAATTGGGTTTAAGAATAATATTTTTAAACCCCGGGAGGGCTTCATCCGGATAAATCCCGCCAAGGGCTTTATAAAACCAGGCGTTGATCTCTCCAAAGCTGGGATGGTTCCGTGAGTCATTTGCTTCAATACGCCAATTCTCAAAGAAAGTTGTAGCCCCATTCGCAATCCACCAGCCCCACGAGGGAAAGGTTTCCTGGGTTGCAAGCTTGTATGCCAGGTCTGCATACCCATTTTCGCTCAAAGCATTTAATATTGTTTTTGAACCAAGCAAGCCTACATCGATATGCGAGCCATCAGCCAATACCCTTTTTGCAAGGTTTTCGGCTAATTTAGTTTTTAGTTCATCAGGGACCAATCCCCACTTTAAGGCAAAACTCAATTCTGTCTGGGTGCCTTCGCCATAAATTCCTGTTTCAGAAATCAGGTATTTTGCATTAATTGCCTCTTTTATTTTTTTTGCCAGAGCTGAATATTTTTCATAATCTGCTTGTTTATCAAAAAGTTTGGCAGCTTTTGCCAAAATGGTGGCATCCATATAAAAATAAGTGGATGATGTGAATTCCTTTGGCGCCTTCGATTTTACAGGAATCCAGTCTCCCAGCCCCCAATCGGTTAGCCCCTTAGGACTGATTTCATCAATATGGTCAACATAGAGCTTTATATTGTCATAGCAATTTTCCAGTAATCTCGAATCTCCGTAAAAAAGGTAGATGTCCCATGGAATGAAAGCAATCGTGCTGGTCCAATCGGGACCATTTGCCCAGTGATAACCCCAGCCATCAGACGGGATTATGGAAGAAAGAACCCCATTGGGCTGCTGCTCATCCTGATGGTCAGCCATCCATTTTTCATAAATAGTAATCCCGTCGAAATTATACAATCCGGTTTCGGTATTAATCCGTGAGTCAGCTGTCCATCCGTTTTTTTCACGTTGTGGACAATCAGTCGGATAACCAAAAAGGTTGGAAAGGTAGGATGCATTGGATGCCTGCCACAGCCTGTTTAATAAAGTATCTGATGAATTTATCTCTCCCGCAGGAGGAACATCGCTGTGCATAAAATAAGCAGTGAGGCTCTCTTTGTCCAGTTGAACAGGCTTGTCGGAAGTAACCTCAACATACTGAAACCCTTTATAATTAAACTTGGGCATAAACTTGTCGTCTTTTCCGCTAAGAATAACGATGTCGGTCTGGAAAGGATCAGAATCATCGGTTGGGCGATAATGCACATCGATATTTGATTGGTCAACATGGCCATTTTTATCCAATTGTTCCCCGTGTTTCAATTGTATGGTTGTCCCTGCTTCTCCGGTTACCCTTAATTCTGAAACACCTGCAAAATTCCGCCCGAAATCAAACACATAATCCCGGTTGTTAAATTTCATCATTTTTACTGCCGGAATTTCTTTCACATTTCGAATAGGATGCAGCACCTGTGCAGTAATATTTTTTGAAGGCGCACCGGTTTTTAACACACTTTCCCATTTCGAATCATCGAAATCCGGTTCGTTCCAACCCGGTTGTTCCAAACGGGCATCATAATGTTCAGCCGTGTATATACTATTAAAAATGACCGGGGAATAAGCTGTTTTCCAATCTCCATCACTGGAAATGGTTTCTTCAGAACCGTTCTCGTAAGTAATTCGTAAATCCATACAGAATTTAGGACGGGCACGCCAGGGCGCTTTGTCGAAATACCATACGGCAGTTGACTGGTGGTTAAACCAGCCATTACCAAGCAAAACCCCGACAGCATTATTCCCATCCTTCAGTTTTTTGGTAACATCATAAGTAACATATAACGTTCGCCGATCGAATCGGGTGTACATCGGGTCAAGGCGGTGGTTACCAACTTTTTTCCCGTTCAGGTATAGTTCGTACAAACCTCCTACAGCAATGTAAGCACGTGCCGATTTTATCTTTTTCTGAATGTTGAATTCTTTGCGAAAATAAGGGGCCGGTTTTACATTAAAATCGTAGGTGTCGGTGATCCAATCGCCTTTCCAGTTTTTTTGTTGCATCATCCCGGTTTCAAAAAAAGCTACATCAGAAAGTGGTGACCAACCACCGTTGCGGTTCTGAACCTTCACACTCCAGAAATAACGGGTAAAAGGACAAAGCTCCGGTCCGGCATAAACTACTGGGATGGTAGATAAACGTATCGTCCCTGACGGCCAAACATTTCCTTTTCCCCGAGCGACATCTTCTGCATTAGTACCCACAAAAATCTTTACTACTTTTTGTGAAATATCTGATGCATCCGATTTTATCTGCCATGTAAAACGTGGATTAGGTGAATCAATCCCTATAGGATTTTCGAGGTACTCGCACTGCATATTTGCAATAGAAAGTCTATCAGCACTACGCTGGCAGGAATATAGAAGAGTAATAAATGTGATGAAAATTAAAAAGTGTTTCATTGTGTTTATTTAGTTGGCAAATTCCAGTATTCGAAATTACCAAAAATGAATTTAAAAATGTGATCAATTCAACATTATACTACATAGATTATCAAATAAATACAACATTATTTCCATGCTCCCTTGCTAACTATATCAGCACTTATCTTTTGTCCGGGAGCAGTTAAATAAATACCGTCAGCCGCAACATTATCCCATAAAGGCAGAAGCTTTGAATAAATATCAATAAAGTGGCATCCCTTTTTTTCTGCAACTTTTTTAAGCTGCGGATTTAACCATGCTATTCTACGGGAACCTCCTGTATATTTTTCAATTAACTTGTCATCGCCGGCATAAGGCGGAGGAAAAACAACAAATATTTCAGGATGATACTTTTGATAAACCGGATGTGCCTTTATTTTTTCCAGCAAGGTTTTCATATTTTGCGGAACAATCTTCAGGCTATCCTCAAATACGGCTTTACATTCGTTTGTTCCCAGCATGATGATAAATTTATCCATTCCGTTCAATGCCATTTCAGCATCATCCATATACCGGCGTACCTGACGAAGAGTATTCAGTTCTTTTTTTTTCAGATTATCAAAGCCAATAGGTGTTTCCTGAAACTGAAGTATTATAAATAAAATCGGAAAATCGTTTTTCTTTTAACTGGTTCACCCAACCCTCTTTAATAGCACTATTAGAATCGCCAAATACAAGCACATTTTGCCCTTTTGCTCCGTCCAATATCCGGTCCGAAATCATTTCTTGCCCACCCTCGAACAAATTAATCTGTACCTTATCCAAATACTGTCGCTGTATCAGCACAGAAAGATGATCTTTATAAACAGGGGCACCAGAAGTTTGCCAGTCCATTAAACGCAACATTTCTTCATTGGAAAAATGAATTTTCTGTTCAGGATAATCAAAACCGGAAACTATTTTATTGAACATTTTCAGACTGTACGTAAAAGGCACATCACCAGATAAACCTCCGTCGTGAATTCCTGCAAAAATGAAAAGTTTACTGTTCTCCCCCTCCGGGACGGGTGTATCAATAAAAACCGGCGAACGTTTTACAGTTTCTACTTCATCAAAGTAAGGCACAAAATCATCTTGGGGAAGCCCTGAAGTGACCTGCTCCAGATCGTGCATGTATTTCTCATATTTTGACCTGCACCCCGCACACTCGTAATAATAATCCACCAAATTTGGAATAGAAGCCCATGCGGTAAAGGTCTTGATCCGGTGTTTAATTTTCATATAACAGAGCAAGGTGGCATAACCTCCTTCACTGCCACCTATAATATGGATACTGGTTATTTCAACACTGGCATAATCAATAGCATCGTCAATATCCTGCATAACCAACGGGCTTCCGCAAGCTTCCTGACGGTTGTTCGATCCCCTGAAATTGGGATGGATATAATTATAATCATTATCGATGCCTAGTTGGGCCACTCCATCTACCTTTGTATAATCGCTGCTCCAGGCATGTAACCTGACAACAAGTGGCCGGGGCAGGTCTGATTTTGCCCGGAAAAAATAAGCCGGTTGCAAAGCCCCGTCGACAGTTGAAATAATTTCCTCTTTTTTACATTCTGCAGGCCAGCTCTTTTGGGGCTCGTCATTGTTTTTTGCTGTTGCCTGTAAAAATCCGTATTGGAGAATCAACAAGCAACTGAATAGTTTTATTACTTTCATTCTTAGTTCATTATTACATCACACAAAATCAAACATTCACCTCTTTTCATGTTATTCAAATTGTTTCCGAAGGAATTATAATCGTTGTATAAGAATACGCCGGAAAACAGCATGCAAATTTATCGCCTTTCTCCTTTCGTTCTTTTGAATTTGCGTTATCATTATTTCATTTATCGATAAAATCAAACGGGTAAATAAAGGGCTTTATTTTCTCACCGGTTCTAAGCCGAATCCAGCTTTCAAAACCCTTTTCTCCTTCAGTAAGCTCAATTACCCGCGCCCCGTTGCTTCCATCCGGCAAGTTATAGTGTGATGTTTTTTTGCTTCCGGTTACACGACCGTAGCATAGCATAATATTTTTCCAGCAAACCACATAATCATTTAAATGATCGTGCCCCACGATAGCGGCCATTACGTCACCGTTTTCTTTAAAGGCGGCAAACAACCCGGTATTCCTTTCGGAACAGCAAACATGTTCTTTCCGGGTTCCATAGAAACGGGCATTCAAATCGATAATCGCATCTTTAAACTCAGGCATCGGAATATGAAAGAATGCCAGAGACGGAATGGGAACACCCTTATTCTTTTGCGTATATTCTTTACTTTTCCGCATGTACCATTCCACCTGATCGGCTTCAACGGTATCCCTGTTGCTGTCGAGGCCGTAAAGTACAGTCATTATCCGTTCACTACCCGATTTATAAAGAGGAATGGTAAAATTAGTTATGCCGGTAATCCCTTCAACTGTATCGGTAATATTCCCGGGGAACTTTTTCATATATTCAAATATCTCCTTGCGAGTCATGCTATACTCATCATCATGGTTGCCCAGGACAGCAGCAAATGGAATATTTCGCGATACTACCGGTTCTATAATGGCGTCTATTCCCTCTGTAATTGGTTCTCCGGTAACATGATCCCCCGTATAAAATACCAAATCCGGTTTTTCAACATCCAGAACATTATTCATACAATCGGCTGCTTCTTTCGATTCCCGTACGGCTGGTTTCCAATGGGTATCGGTAAATTGAACGATTTTAAATTTTCGCTCAAGATTGTATGATAATTTCAACTCCGATACTGATTTATCCTTTTTAATGGTCGTTGATAAAATATTGGCAGATAAACCAGTTCCAGCGATAGCAATTCCCCCTGCGACAAGAGTTGAGTTTCTGATAAAATTTCTTCTGTTAATGTTTTTTTTATTCACTTATACAGATTTATATTTTTGTTGTATATATACCCCTAAGTCAGGGTTTAGGATTATATTGGGGATCATCAGAAGTAAATGTATAGGGCACTGTAACCCGGTTCAGAAAACGACCGGTTTCGAAACGGGTCCAGGTCTCAAAGGATTCTTCACCTTCTGTAAGTTCAAAAACCCGTGCACCGCGACAAAGTGTATGGTATGTGTTATTACCTCCTGAAAACCTTCCGTAACCCAAAGCAATTCCCTGCATATAAGCTACATAATCATTATCGTGGTCGTGCCCGACGAATACCCCTTTCACGTCTTTACATTCCATAAAAGCTGTAAACAGTCCCGAATTAACCGGTGGGCAACATTCCCGTTCTATCCTCCAGCCTATCTTTCGCTGGTTTTCATTACTAAAAGCAGTATAAAATTCTATCAACGGAATATGAAAAAATGCCAAGGCCGGATATGGAACGCCGTTGTTCTCTTTGGTGAGCTGCTTGCTATTTTTCACATACCATTCAATCTGATTGCTTCTTATCCAGTCTTCGCGATGGGAAGCCCCGGGCAGATCACTTAAAGCATTCGAATCAAAAAGGTAAAATATAAAAGCCTTTTCGCCCGAACCACTAGATTTGTAAACCGGAATTACCTGGTTTGTATAACCAAAAAGTTCATCCACCGATTCTTTTTTAGGTTCATTCAGGCAACCATCCAAACCAACCACAATATCATAAACCTTATCGCGTGGCGTATCTCGTTCCGAATCGTGGTTTCCAAAAACAACAGCAAAAGGAATATTACGTTTACAGGAAAGGCTGGTCACCTTTTCCCAAAGCGCTGCCGGATTATTTTCGGTTACAACATCGCCGGTATAAATTACAAAGTCCGGTTTTTCTATATCCAGTATTTTATTCATGATGTCATAAGCGTGATCGGTTTCGCCGGCTTTATACACTGCATGAATATCCGTAAACTGAACAATTTTGAATTTGCCGTCTCTGTTAAAATTTAATTTCATTTTTGATGATTCTTTTTCGTTAACTGCATAGGCTAACGATACTTCTTCGTTTTTAGAAAATAAAATACCGGCTGAAGTATTTGTTCCCACTAAACCCAAAGCACCTGTGGCCAGGGCAGAGTTCCTGATAAACCTTCTTCTGTTTATGTTGTCTTTACTCATAATATATATCTTTGTTTATTTTACCATTTAAGAAACACGTTTATCCCATCGGGACTATTTTCAAAACAGAGTAAACAGGTTTTACTTTCTTCATCCCAGCTACAGGTTGCCCCTTTCAGCTTCTCTCCTGTTGAGTCGGTAATAATAGTTGCTTTCGGCGCCGACGGCAATAGCACACGCATAACATTTGTTGTATTTACCGGGCTTTTTGTGATAAAAGAATAACTGTTTTTGGTTCTTTTTTCATCATCTGTTCGCGAAGCTGCAGCCAAAACCTGTGGTTTTGTTTTATCCTCTACCCGGTCAATATTAAACACGTAAGCCTGTTCTCCCGGATGTACTGTCTTTTCTGTCAGAATGGATAATTTAGGATCAAAAAGATCGATAAACAATCCCTCGATTTTATATGGTTTTTCATTCACACTTTCATCCAGAACAGCAATCAGGTCGAACGGGCCTCTTTCCAGGTAGAAATTATTTTTAAATGCCAGTTTTCCTGCTTTTGCTTTCTCTTCATACATTTTTCTGACTATCTCCACATATTCGAGGTCGCCATCCTTTTCCAAAATAAATTCCTTCGGGTCCTTTCTGATTATATAAACCGTTCCTTTTCCACAGGGATATTCTCCTTCGCCCGGTTTTTCACTTATTCCCAGCAAATTAAACAAATGGTCAGAGGGTCTTTTGAAATGATTCTCCCCCTGGTTCCACCATTCCTGAACATCTTGAAACGGGTCGGTATCCCGCGAACTGTAAACTATTATCCCTCCTTTTTTTACCCATTGGGCAATGTAGTTGTGAGCATCTTTTGACAAGGGTTTCAGGTTGGAATATGACATCAGCAATACCTTGGTATCCTTCCAGGTTTTGGGATAAGAAACATTTTCCAGATGCAATGTTTTCACCGGTACACCTCTTTTCAGGAAAGGCAACGCTTCTCCGTAAAAGTTGGAAAGCTGTGGGTCGTCATATCCTTCAAGTGGCTCTGGAGTTCGCTGGAACATCATAGAGTTGGCCATCAGCACAAAAATTCCTTGTGAACCGGAAAGACGGTTTTCGGAAACAGGCATCTGATTTAAAGAATTAACCATCACTTGCATCTGCGAAGAATAGAAGCGGGGAATATGTTCTTTCTTATTCTTATCGCCAGTCTCCGGGTCGATTACCTGTAAATTGTCTGAACCGGCTATGCCTCCTCCTTTCTTATAGTGAGCACTGGTATAGTAAAGACCTTCGTAAATCCGGTTGGGCCAGGGCATAACTTCGTAGTTGTTGATATCAGGGAAAAGTAACTGAGCCGTAAAAGTAGCCTGGTAATTTTTCTTGTAATAAGGCCAGTCAAATTCCCGATCTTCAATGGGGTCAGTCAGAAAAAACATTTTTCTTCCGGTAGGGGCAGTCATAGCTTCCATGCAGCCATATTCCAGGTAAGCTGTCTCGAACACCCGTTCTTTTCTTACTCCGTTGAAATAATTCGGTTCAGCAGAAGTTCCTGTCCACACCTGGGCAATGTACCCATCTACACTGGGCAAAGAGGCCAGGCTTGCCTCCGGGCTGACAATCATCCACTGGGAATAATTGACTAATGAATGGGTCGGCACATAACAACGAACATCCATTCCCTTGCTTTTACCATATTCTTTGGCGAAGGAAAAACACTCATCCAACGCGCGGTAATACAAATGGTATTTTAACTTGTTCGACAGGTAGGTATTTTCGGCAGAAGTATGCTGTGGTCGCCAGTTGAAACCATAGTATTTTTTCCATTCTTCTTTAAAAGATTTACTATAACCGGCTTTTGCCCAGAATTCAGGCTCTTCAAGATAAATGGCATCAATTCCGGCATCGATTACCCGCTTGATGTGTACCTCTTTAATATACTTCAGGAAACTTTCAGTAGGAACAAAATAAGGCGTAACATGACCACTCCCATGCCAAAGAGTATCACCCTGCCGGTTCACCTGTCCATCGTCCCAATGCTGTTTGCCATCCCATTCCCCGTTGAAATAAGGCTTATACCGGCTCCCCCAGGCAATACCAGTCATAAAATGTGTGGTATATCCGCGATCGCGCCAGCTTTGAACCCTTTGTTCAAAAGTCATTTCCGAATTATCCTCGGCTCCGTATATTATAGCGACATCGGCTCTTACATCAATACCTGGTTTCCACGCACGACTGGTTTGGAAGGCCGTTTTTTCCGATTCCACGGGCTCTTCCCCTTCCTCTCTTGGTTCTCGATTACAACTGATAAAACTCAGAAATATTAAAACACCAAGAAAAAAACGACTTATTTTTGATTTCATAATAGATAAAAATTACTTTTCAAATACCTGCATCATTGGTCGTCCGTTCCACACTTGCGGCTGTTTCACATTCAGAATATAAGCAAGGGTAGCAGCAATGTCAAACTGCATCATACTTTCCTGGAATTCACCCATCTTTTTTATATGATTACCGCTAATGATAAATGGGGTTTCCAGTTCCTGCAATGTTTTTCCTCCGTGCCCTTTATTAATCCCTCCGTGGTCGCCGGTAATAACAAAAGTGGTTTTATCATGAATACCTGCATCTCTGGTAGCCTGAATGATTTTGCCAATATAACCATCCAGCTCATTCACTTTTGCATAATATTCATCAGTATCATGCCCTACCTTGTGTCCCACATGATCAGGTTCATCAAAAATTACGGCAAAAAGATTGGGCTTTTTATCTTTGATATATTGCTCGGCCATTTTGCATGTTTTTCCATTGGTATTTGGTAATGACGGAACTTGTTCTAAATAACTAAGGGAAAGCGTATCGACAACATATTTAATACCGCTCCATTCAAAAACACAGCCAATTTCTGCCTCCGGAGACTGATCTCTTAAAAGCTGAAAAATGGTTGGAAATATTCCGTTTTCATAAATCACTCGAGAGGGGATTTCCGGTGTTTTTGAGCCCCAAGTGGTGAACCCGTGAATTTCGGGACAAGACCCCATAAACATAGAGGCCCAGTTTACTGCACTCGATGAAGGAAGTACTGATCTCTTCTTCAACGTATAAGCTCCATCGGCCATTAACTGTTTGGTAACAGGCATATCAGCTCTATCCATGCAATAGGAACCCCACCCGTCTAAACCTATAAAGATGACATGTTTCTCGTCCTCTTGCTTCGAACAGGATGAAAAAAATAAAACAATAATTAAAAAGGTCAGTACTAGAGATGATTTCTTCATTTGTTTGAATTTATATATTAATTGATTCATTTCTATCTGTCTTTACTAAAATAATATTGCTAACGGTGCAATCCTATTTCTTCAAATAGAACATTCATAGTGATTATAGACATCAAAAAGTGCCTGCTTTTCTATTAATTTACTTTTCCTGACCAATCATTTTTCACAATGGTCAGTTCTTTCCCATCAGAAGATATTTTCATTTCTATTCTTTCCCCCCCTTTGAAACGGAGTGTGATTTCATCATCTTTTCCTAGCCAGGGAGCCACCCTTCTTTTCAAATCACCACCTGCCATATCATCTGTAATAATCCATTTACCTTTTCCGTCCTTAAATTCTTGTGTCCCCGATGAATATTTATCTGCAAATTTACGGGGGGCAAAACGCTCTGAGGTAACCACAACCAAACCACTTTTTTTAACCAGAGAAGCTACATCTTTCATTGTGTTTGGACTAATAAACAACCCGCATAAAAATGCAAGCTTAACATTTTCCAGGTGCTCTTTTGTAACATTATCGTCGAACACAACAGGCGCATTTGCCGGGGCAAAACAGCGGTAAGGTATTCCTTCATAAACATTACAGGCATTCCAGGAAAGGCTCCCCTGTTTTACATGACCATGAGTAATTGCGCTCCAGGCCTTTATCCATTCTTCCGACTCAGGACTTGTATTAAGGTCGTAAGCCCCGAAAAGCCAATCTTTCCAATAATAATCAATGGTTTGCCCGTGATAATCAACAGTACAAAAGGTATGAGGCCCCTGTCCCCATTCTGTGTCATCGAAACGGATAATGGCAATTTCAGGTTCAAAATCCCTGAAAGTGTAAGGACGGGGATGATTGGGCACATATTCTTTGGCAAAGCGGCTTAACACTTCTCCCCTTTCTTTTAGTTCGATTTGGTTAACATCATTGTTTTGCACTTCATACATGTGTTTTCCGATGCTTTCAACATAAGCTTTATCAACTCCGGTCCAGTAAGCAAACAACAGGTTCGACCACAACTCTTCAGCCGAGTGTCCGGGAAAAGTATTGTAATTCCAGAAATCGAGACATGCCCATAATTCCTGATTATATTGCAAACAGGCTCCCATAGCGCATGAAGCCCAAACATTTGACCAGTTCTCCTTCATTTGCTTGTAAACAGGTGTCATTCCTGCCCGCGCAAAATTGTGAAAAAGTACCGGCCACACATGCTCTGTTAAAACGTATTTAGTACCTCCTTTTTCACATTCATCAACCAATGATTTTGCGCCTTCGTATACCGCAAGATCGGCTTCTTTAAAATCCATACCTGTGGTTTCAGCAAGACTCACTAGTTCAACACCGGGATGTTCGATGGTTATGGATAAATTACGTGTTATCTGCGAATGCTCCAATTCATCATACTGAATTCCCCAAACTGCATCAGATTGATTCAGACTTTTTAAAACCTCATGAGGGAATTTAAAAAGGTGTAAATTATTGGGCTGGGTTACCCAATCATACCCATCGGTGCTTTTCATTTCCAAAGCCCAGTTTCCTGATTCAACATTGACAACTACTTTTAAGTTTGCTTTTTGAAAATTGTCTCCGAGCTTTTTCATTTTACTGGCCTCATCCTCAACGGTTCCTTTTGGCCCCCGGTAGTGATAAACCACAAAATCAACACCTAAAGAATCCATGGCTACCGGATTAAAAAAATCCCCCGGATTACGCTTGTCTCCAGAATTATCAATTCCGATATAAAAATTTTTTGAGCTGTTTAATTCCTGCGCCCGACTAGTGGTCACCATTGAACACAGGACTAAAAACAATAATAATTTAGGATAACTATTTTTAAAAAAACGGATATTATGCATCATTCGTTTTAAATCTGTTATAAGTTTCAGATGAAATAAAAAAACAGTTTGGGAAGCATTTCATCTTCTAATCTCAATAATTATTTTCGGATAAAATCATCAGGATATTGCAGATTCTGAATGATTTCTCCTCCGTTCAGACGAATCCACGAACGGAAACCTTCTTCTCCTTCGGTTAATTCAATTACACGGGCACCGTTGGGTTTTAAATCGTTATAAACGGTATCGCAGCCGCTGAAACGTCCGTAAATGAAAAACATTTTGTTCCAGTAAGCAGCAAAATCGCTGTTATGATCGTGTCCTACAAATATGGACTGAACATCTTTCATCTCTTTCATCGATACAAACAAACCCGAATTAATTTTCGGAGAGGCCACATTTTCTCCCCTTGTCCCTCTCATTACTCCATGCTCGTCATCGCGGGATGCTTCCTTATGTTCAGGTAGCGGAATATGAAAAAAAGCCAGTGAAGGGATCGGCATGCCTCCATTCATTTTTGTAAAGGCTTCACTTTGCTGCCGGTACCAGGCAATCTGGTCGAAATGGATGTGACCATAAGTTTTGGGAATATCCTCAATTGTCGCTCCACGATTGGAATCGAAAAGATAAAACACCCTTTCAATTTTGTTATTTTTTGAAGAAGAGAGTGTCAATGTACAATTAGTTGCACCATAAATCCCTTTTGCATTGTTGTTTATATTATACGGAATGCTGTTTATTATTTCAGCCACTTCTTCGCGCGTTTTGTCATATTCCTCGTCGTGATTGCCTAAGGCAACAGCAAACGGGATCTTCCGTTCTGAAATCGGCGTAAGGATCTCACGCAGCGACTGTTCAGCCGGTTCTCCAAAAATCACATCCCCGGTATGAATGACTATATCCGGCTTTTCCAAATCAAGCATCTGAATAACGTTATCCAACGCCCGTTTGGACTTGGGATTTCCGGCAATGTAGTGTGTATCGGTTATTTGCAGTATTTTGAACTTTCCGTTTTTATTAAAAGATAAATTTGTTTTTGATGATTCATCCCTTTGTTTTTGTTCTTCTGAAGGTAATATTCCTGCCATTGAATTTGTAGCAACCATTCCTCCCACTCCGGCAAGGGCTGAACCTTTTATAAAACGTCTCCTGTCAATATTCTTCATTATTCTATAACATTAAAAACTTAGTACTTCTGTTATATAAAATAGGTCATAAAAAAAAAACTCAATGACCTATTTTATATAGTAAATCATTTAAAAATCAGCTCCATTGTTATCCGTTAGATTCGGATTCTTATTTTTTTCAGAAGCAGGAATTGGTAAAAAGTAATCTGCTTTTGTTGGGTCGTGGTCCAAAACATATTCACGTGAATCACGATTCGATGAACTACATTTTTCTTCTACCTTTTCCAAACGCAGCAAATCTGACCAGCGTACACCGAATTCATTTCCAGCAAATTCCCATCCTCGTTCGTCGAAACAAACCTCCTGAAATTCCGAAGCACTCATTCCTGCCGGTAAATTTTCCAACCCGGCACGTTCGCGAACCCGGTCAATAGCGGCGTAAGCCGATGCGTCGGGGCTACCATTGGCCATAGCTTGTGCCTCGGCGTAAACCAATAGTACTTCAGCATAACGGATAAAGCGCTGTGAACGGCCAGAACGCCACATATCGCCAGTCAGGTAACGGTCATCCCAACTTGGGCTTCCATTACGGGAAGCACCCAAACGTTGTTTTGCATAATACGGATGTTGCCTGTAAGTATTTTCATTGTCCCATGGGACATCAAGCCACCACTGGTCTCCACTTCTTTCTGTCTGGAAAGCTATCCCTGGGTATGCTGCAGCCTGATCTTCGCTGATTGGCAACCAGATATCCGTCTGGAAAGTTACATCCTTACGTTTTCCTTCAGGGAAATTATTAAAAAAGTTGATAGTAGGATAATAACAGAACCATCCGCCTTCTTCTGCAGGGGCTCCTGCTTTCGGTGTTCTCATTGTATAATCGCCATTCGGATAATTATATGGATGGCCAAAAACTGTTTCTTTGTCCCAAAGGGTTTCCCCGTCCCACAGCTTTTCCTGATCAACCAATCCGTATCCATGAGTTGATTCATTGTCCATTACTTCTTTTGCCTTAGCAGCAGCCAACGCATATTTATCTGTTTGCTTTAGCGGCCAACCTGCCATTTGCAGGTATACCATTGATAACAGGCTCTTAGCAGAGCCTTGTGTGGGAACAACACTGTAGCCATCTTCCGACCAATCTTCACTTGTTTGTTTTACAGGAAGCATTGTTTCCGCATTCTTTAAATCGGAAATAATCTGAGCATAAATATCTTCCATACTTGATTTTGCCATCTCTGTATCAGACTCAGAGTCAGTTAAAGGCATTGGAACAGGGCCAAAATATTTCACCAGCCAGAAATACCACCACGCTCTGTGAAAAAAGGCCTGTCCTGCACAATTATTCCTCGTGTCCTCATCACAATTGGGGGTAGTTGCATAATTTGAAATGATAAAATTGGAATACTTTATCCCCGTGTAAGGAACCTGCCAGGCTTGCAGTAACTGAGTCAAATCGGGAGATATGCTGTATGTATCAAAATCGCGAAAATAGGTATTGGCAGGCTGGTTTGAAGTTAAATCATCCTGCATTAGAAACAGAGCAATAGGATCATCACCGCCAGTAAAATTCATTGTAACATAGTAGAGCGGATGAACAGCAAGAATCAAATCTTCTCCACTCTGAAAAAAATTCGAAGCATTCAGTGAAGTTTTAGCGTGTTCATCCAGAAAATCAGAACATGAAAAAGTAAAAAGTCCGATTAATAAAACTATATAAATTCTTTTATTCATCTTATTCTGTATATTAAATTAAACATTAGAATGACAATTGGGCTCCGATAGTAAATATACGTGCAGAAGGAGTAATTCCCGAATCAATACCGGTATTTACATCGCTTGACAAAGTAGATGTTGCTTCCGGATCATATCCATTGTAATCTGTAATTGTAAACAGGTTCTGTATGCTACCGTATACACGGCAATCAACAAACTTCGTGGATTTTTTATCAAAGGTATATCCCAGGCTAATATTTTTCATCCGGATAAAACTTGCATTCTGTAACCACTGGGTAGAGTTCAAATAATTGGTTGAAGTCTGACTGGTAGCACTGGGATATTTATTACTCTTATTTTCAGAAGTCCATGAATTTTCCCATGCATCTCTTAAAGTTATAGTACGTGATTTTGAATGCTGCGAAGAAGCCATGGCATAAACTATATTCAATTTATCACAGCCATGAACGCCTTCCATCAAAATATTCATATCCCATTTCTTATATCTCAGCGTTGAATTGACCCCCCATATAAATTTTGGAGTTCCATTACCAATGCTTGTCCGGTCGCTTGCATTAATGGTTCCATCAGGCGTAATATCTTCATATTTATTATCACCAGGTTTGTTCCCGAATTTAGCTGCTTCATCGGCCTCATCTTCCTGCCAAATACCTAACCACTTATATCCGTATAATTCACCTAATGCTAAGCCTTCCTGTAAAATATAGGTTTCATCTGAAAGAATTGCATCATTATTCCCTGAAGAACTTAACCCGTAGATGGTTTCCCCTCCCAAATCAACAATCGCGTTCTTATTAGTTGAGAGATTCGCATTAACTTCCCATGACAAATTATTCTTTTCAACGGGCACTGCATTAATAGCAAATTCAAAGCCGTTATTCTTTACTTCACCCTTATTCACATAAATATCATCTCCCCCAAGAAAATATGGAGTTGTTACTGTTAATAGTAGTTTTTTTGTCCTCTTCTGGTAATAATCCATGGTTATGTTCAGACGATCATTAAAGAATCCTGCATCCACACCAAAATCCATCTGGCCTGTTTCCTCCCATTGTAAATTTTTATTGATGGTTTTACTTGTATACCCCTGAACTTTGCTTGTATATGTATAATAGGCACCTCTCTCTCTCAAAGAAGCAATAGTGGAATAAGAACCTACTCCCTGATTTCCGGTTTTACCATAACTGGCCCTTAATTTCAAATTCGAGAAAATATTCAAATTTTTCATAAAGTCTTCTTCTGATGCACGCCAGGCGATAGATCCTGACGGGAAATAACTCCATTTATTACCATCGGCAAATTTTGACGAACCATCAGCTCTGAAGGCTCCGGTTACATAATACTTACCTGCATAATTATAGTTAACACGGCCTACTCCTGAAAGTAAAGCCCAGTCATTCCATTCGGTTCCGGCATTTCTTGTTGTACCGGAAGACATTCCCCAGTACCCAAGATTTTCATTACCAAAATACTCGCCCGACCCCGACAATTTATCTTTTGAATATTTACTGCTCTCGCCTACTGCTGTTATATTTATATTGTGGCTTCCATAACTCTTTGTCCAGTTAACGATTAAATTTTGAAATAAGCTGTTGGAAAAGCTCTTATCCCCGGATGAATTCGCATGACTCTGTGTATAAATTGAGCTATCCCATTGATAAGTATTCTCATTACTCAAAGTAATATTTAAACGGTATTGAACAGATAACTGTGGCAAAACCTGCCATAATAAAGCAGCATTTGAAGTAACGTCAAAGGATTTTTTCCATTGTTCACGTTCTTTTATATTTTTAACCGGATTTTCGCCCATAGCACCATAAGTATCTGCAAGGTTATAAGAACCATCTGATTCATAAACTGCTTCAGTAGGGCCCCATGTCAAGGCATTAAACAAAACAGAACCAGCTCCTCCTTCATAAAGACTACTCCCAGTATTTGTGCTGTGACCATACCCTCCGTTAACATGCCATTCCAACCTTAAATTCTTAAACAGGTCAATATCAAAATTAGACCTTACTGTATACCCCTCGCTCATAGGGCCTTCTACTAACGAGGTATTCTTATTGTACTGACCAAATATATGATATCTCACCTTTTGAGTTCCGCCATCAAAGGCCACATTATATTTCTGCCTCCACGCATTGGTCAGTACTTCTTTCTGCCAGTCTGTTCCCCCATTATTCTTAAAGGCATTCAATTGTTCTTCTGAATAAACATTATTATAGAGTATATTCACCTCTTTTGCATACTCATAAGCATCTAATTCATCATATAAATTAACAGGTTGTAAAAAAGATCCGAACCCGTTAACCGAAATATGTGTTACCCCTTCTTTCCCTTTCTTAGTAGTAATTAAAATAACACCATTTGCCCCACGGGACCCATAAATAGCAGTTGCCGAAGCATCTTTCAAGACCTCAATCGATTCAATTTCATCTATAGATGGCATTCCCGCACCTACAACTCCATCACATACGTATAAAGGGTCGTTTCCTCCATTTATTGAATTTGCTCCTCTAATTCGTACCTTTACTGCGGCTCCCACATTGCCTGAAGTATTACTAACATGAACGCCGGAAAGTCGCCCCATTAAGGCTTCAGTAGAACTCATAATTGGTTGCAATTTAAAATCATCACTGGTTACCCTTGAAATAGCCCCCGTTAAATCGCTTTTTTTCATGGTCCCATATCCAACAGCCACAACTTCCTCTATTCCAATGGTCTCTTCTTCCATAGTTACATTAATAGTTGTATTTCCTGTAACCTGAATATCCCGTGTTTTCATTCCTATAAATGAGAACTGAAGAACAGCACTTTCCGGAACATTTGACAAAGAATATTGTCCATTCATATCTGAAACAGTACCTTTTGAGGTTCCTTTCACAAGAATCGTTACACCTGGAAGAGATTTTCCATTGGAATCAGTAATCCTCCCACTAATTGCATTATCATACTGATAATGAGCAAAATAATCACTGGAAGGTGATAATACAATCTGCCTTTCAATAAAGGTATAACTAATATCTTCTCCGGAAAAAAGCTCGTTTAATAACTTTTCTATCTCAATATTTTTAAAATCGATTGAATACTTTTTGCTAACGTCAATCTCATTTTTGTTATATGCAAAACGATATTTAGACTGATTCTCAATTTGAAGCAGAATATCTTCCAATTTCATCTCTTTTGCTGAAAGAGAAATCCTGACATTTTGCGTATATGAATTCAATGCAAATGTTTGCATTACACAGACCAATGATATAAAAAGAACCATTCTCATAATAAGGAATACTTTTTTTAAAGCATAGAAGTACCATGCTTCATACTTAAAACTTTTTTTCATAAATTTGATAATTAGTAATTTTTTTAATTAAAGATTTTACTTGACTAGCGGGGAGGCGAGCCAGGCATTCCCGCTTTTTAGTTTGTTTTTTAGTTCATAGGCTATCTGTTTCTTATAATTATTTTTTTCTTTGAGTAAGTATTATTATCCAGCACCTTCCTTGCTATGATTTGATATCTGACAGGAACAATCATAGCAAGGAGTTTTAACGCGTCATCCAATGTTTCATCTTCCAGTATTAGTCTAATTTCCTGAAATTCCATCCCTTTTGTTTGTATCTCAAATTCAACATTGTAGAATTTGCCAATTTTCTGACATGCTTCTTCAAGAGAATTATCGTTCAAAAGTAATTTCCCATCTTTCCATGCCACATAATCGGCAGTCTCAACATTTGATTTTTTAAGTGTATAATTTTGGGAATTATAAATAATACGCTCGTTGGGATGCATTTTTTCAATGGTTCGATCTAGTAATAAAAGATTTATCTTTCCCTGTTCAAGCACAATTTCACAGAAATCATTTTCAGCGTAAGAAGAAACGTTAAATCTTGTTCCCAAAACTTTAATGCCTAATTTCTGAGGAGTTTCTACAATAAAAGCCTGATCGTTCTTAGGAGCAACGTTGAAATACGCCAAACCATCAAGATTTGCAATTCGCTGTCCTTTTTTATTTACATGATATTTTAACTTAGAGTTATAACCTAACCATCCGATAGTCCCATCAGGTAGAATGAATTGATTTCGAAATCCGCCATATGAAATAAACTCAACTTGCTGGGGAAATATTTCGTGACTACTCTTTTGAGAAAAATAAATGACAGCAATGAATAACATACCTATAACAAGCACTGCGGCAATACGAGACAACTGTTTCAACAAGTTATAACTCTTCCTTGTAGATTTTTTTTGAGTAATGGAATAATGAAGCTTATAAAATACGTGTTCCAAATTTGGTTGGTGAGCTAAATCTACCTCAAACTCATCCCATTGTTTCTTTATAATAAGTCGAGTTTCGTCATTTAGTTTCTGATCCTTAAAATATTCTTCAAGCATTCTTTGGTCTAGCAAACTAAATCTACTTACAAAAACTTTGTCTATATGCTTCCTGTCAATCACCGTAAGAGCTGTCTTTTAATAGTAATATCAACATCTCGGGGAAACGTACACTTCAAAATGGATTTTTTTTATCTATTCATGTTCTTGCGGCGTAAATAGACAGAAAAATAGAATTCCTGCCATACGATTAAATTCGCTCATTCTTTGCAATATAAATTTTCGGGCTATAGATAATTGATTTTTAACAAATTGTTCACTAAACCCTAATTTAACTGAAATTGTTTTGTTCTTCAATTCCTCCTTAAAACTCAATATGAAAATTTCTTTCCTTCTCGGAGGCAATTGTTCTATAAATTCATTCAACTTTTGGGAAAAAAGAAGATAATCAATTTTATCTTCGTCATCAGTAGAATTTACAAAATACTCCTCTGCAAAAAGACGTATGTATTTTTCTTCTCTTCCTTTCTTTAGAAATCGCTGACGAATATTATTGTATGCAATAGTGAATAGATAAGACTGAAACTTAGAATTTATTTTTAGGCATTGACGATTCTCCCATATCTTCAAAAAAACTTCATTAAGTAAATCCTCCGTATCTTCTTTATCTCTTAAATATTTAATTGAAAACTGATATAAACGAGTTGCATATTTATCAAAAAGCAATTTAAATGCTTCCTTATCTCCTTTCTGAAGTAAAGAGACTAACTTACTATCTTTATTTTCATCATTTAAAGTCAATATCAACGACGTTTAGTCTAGTTAAAAAACAATTATCATAAAACAAAAGCCAAAATTAGTAGTTATTTCTTAACACCTGAAGAAAAAGTAATCAAGCCATACCATAACTTACTGTAAAGCTTACATTTGCATGTATTTTTTTAATCAAAACTTATTTTTCATAAAAATACTTAAATGATTAATTCTTCTTGGGGAAAATTCCAATTTTATGTTATGTCAAAAAACATTTTTCGAAATAAATTATAAACATATGATTTCTTTTATTTAAATGAAGGAAGAGTGATTCCTATTCCCCATTTAATATTTAGTTTGTTTGATAATTTATATTGAATAGTGCCTCCGTTTTCTACATCTACCCAATCAATCCATGTGCTATTGTAGGTTTTCCCGTTGAACTTCATGGATTTGATGTAATCGTTTTCCTCAGAACCGCCTAAAATGGTTAAGTCTCCGTCTTTCAGATGAATTTTAATGTACGGAAAAATAGGCGAATTAATGGAAAATCCGCCAACTCCGGGAATTTCAGGATAAAGGCCCATGGAAGCAAACACGTACCACGCCCCCATTGACCCCAGATCGTCGTTTCCGGGAAGGCCATCCGGTTTTCCTGAATATTGTTCGGTTAAAATCCGGTGAACAACCCGCTGGGTTTTATAAGGTCTTCCCACCCAGTTGTAAACCCAGGGAATACCAAAACTGGGCTCATTTCCGCTGGCATACCAATCATCATCGTAACCGGCATCCAAACGGCGGAACAAGGTATCCAGACGGGTTTCGGCTTCAGCTTTTCCTCCAATGACATCGATTAATCCCTGAATATTATATGGAACCATCCAGAAATAATTGTTATAGGTCGATTCCCTGAAATCGTATTTCAAGGGAACAAAACCTTCCTTTCGCCGCGATTGCAACCAGCCTGTTTCCGGATTGTACAGGTTCTTCCAGGTTTGAGCCCTATCCAGGTAGGTTTTGCCAACCTCTTCATTGTTGCAGGCATCAAGTGCAAAACGCGATATGGCAAAATCGGCAGAAGTATATTCCAGTTGCATGGATGCATAACAAAATCCGTTTTCAAGGAACATATCCAGCGCCGGGCGGGTAAGCTGATTCTGCGATTTTGTTCCCGGAATTTCGGCTCCTCTGCGCATAGTTTCAAGAATCGGGCAGGCATCGTAATCGCGGGCACCAAAAGCATAAGCATTTGCAATAAGAATTGTGGTGGGGTCGCCCTGCATAACTCCTGTTTCTATGTTGGCAAGCACCCAACGGGGAAATCCCCCACCCGACTGTTCCGCAAAATCCTGTAACGAAACAACAACATCAGAAGCAACTTCCGGATCGAGCATCGCCATTAGCTGTATCTGCGTGCGATAGGTATCCCAGTTGCTGTAGTTGGTGTATTGTTTACGCATCGCTTTGTGTATTTTAAAGTCGGCCCCCATGTATTCACCGTTTACGTCGCTGCAAACACTGGGATGGATCAATGCCCTGTACAAATGGGTATAAAACTGGGTAAGGCGATCCTCATTTTCGCCTTTAACTTCTATTTTCCCCAGATAATAATTCCACTTATCGATGGCTTTGTTTTTAACTTCTTCGAAACTCCAGCCAGGATTTTCAGCTTTTAGGTTTTCCCGCGCATTTTCTATCGACACATAGGAAATGCCTATTTTATACTGGATTGTTTTTTGCGATTTTACATCGAAAGTAAAATACAAACCGGAATGTTTTCCTTCAGCAAAAGTAGTCTCCGGCTTCAGCTTTTCATCTTTCCATGTTCCGGAAGAAAGAACTTTTCCGTTGAATTCAGCCACAAAATAAATTTTATACGGAGCCGGAATTCCGCAAAAATCACCACCGACGGAAAAACCTTCGCAGGTATTCGGGCCGGTTATTACCGTTGTTGCCACATTTACAGGCGTACCGGCAATTCCACCGCCAATAATCACCGTTCCCTTTTCTGTTCCCCGAGCATATGTATATTGCGCCATCCCGGTTCTTTCGGTTACCGTAAATTCAGCAAGAATATTTTTCTGAACGGTTGCTTTATAATAACCGGCAATTCCTTCTTCATCCGAAATAGCAACGTTTAAATTGAGAATGCTGTCGGGTGAAACCGTTAGCTCCCCATTCAGCGGCAACGTGGGAAAATTACCTTCGTTGGAGCAACCTGCCCCACTTAACTGGTTAATTCCAAAGCCGGCATTTGGGGAAAAATAAGTCCGGGTAAACTGGGCCATTCCAAAAGGATATGATGCCCCCGGGTACAGGTATCCCGATGTTAGCCCGTTTCCTTTGGTGCCAATCATAGTATTTACTTTTCCGGCATAATTGATTGTTTCCTGAGCTTCCACTAATATGTTGAAAAACACAACAAAAAAGACCACATACGTTATTCTTCCTAAGAAAAATTTCATTCCTGATAATTCAAAATACGGTTAATAATTCAATACAATTTTTGTTTTAAAATTTTGAGAAAGTACCTTTTCCTATTCATCAAGTACAATATCAAACTGGTCATACGGTGCTGTGCGGTGAGCCAGATGTTTTGTTGATGGCGATATTCCAAACAAAGGAGAATAAGTCCTTACTTTGATTGTTTTCCCGTCAGGCATAAACTCCAGAATTCTTAACCATCCGTCGCCGCCGTTTCCTTCAAAGCCGCCTCCCAGTGTCTGCACATTAAACATCATTTGATGTACATTTTTCCCGGCATTGTTTTTATCCGTACGATAAGCTACATTATCTGCAAATTCCCCGTTTCCATTACAGGTGTGCCCGCAAATCAGCAGCTCTATGTTTTTTGAAGGCTGAATCAATTTTCCCCAGATTTGGGTTCCGGGATTTCCGGGATGAATATCATAATTATCCTTTTCTATGAGCTTTGTATTTTGTCCGTTTGTCAGGTAAGCATGTGTCATAAATATTACCTTGCTGTTTTTATATTTATCACTGTCAGCGAGTTTTTTTGCCCATTCAAGTACTTCATCGCGAGGGTGAAACTCAGACGTAATAATCAATATCGTACCCCAATCGGGTGTTGTAATTTCGAAAGCGGCATTTTCCAGCGAAGGAATCCCGTTCCTGTTGGGAAGTGCCGCAACGCAGGTTTCCCGCCATGCGGAGTTGCGTTCAAAAGGGAAATAATCGGGAAAATGAGTCATCCCATTTTCAGAATGTTTATACCCGTAATCGTGATTTCCGGGAGAAATCATATAAGGAACTTTATTGTCCAGCAGGGAAAAACTATTGGAAACGGCTGTCCACATCTCTTTGCTGGTCTGGTTCAGCATCCTTCTGTCACTGATAATATTTTCATTTTGTTCCACAAGATCGCCTGTACACAAAACCGCTTTTATATTCAGGTTTTCAATATTATCTGCTATCCATGCCGTACATAAACTCAACAACGGATGATTGATATCGTATTTAACATATCCCTGTGGATCGCCCAGCAAAATCATGGAAAAAGCATTCGGGTCGGTCAGCTGTTGCTGATCCGCACGTTGTTGTGCCTTTAGCCCGGAAGCAATAAAAATTACTACCAGTAGAATGGATAAAATTTTTTGTTTCATCTTGTTTTCATTTTACGTAATACTTTAATAATAAAGAGCCTGGAGCCTCATTAATTTCAAGGATTACCCCTTCATTAAGTTCTTTTCCTGTTTTTGTAATAACGCTTTTATCATTATCGTTATAAAGGGAATAAGTACTATCAGAATCCAATCCTTTTAGCTTTACCATCAGCTCATCGGATTTATTATCTTTTCTCCGGAATGCAACCACAATTCCCGAATTGTCCGACGGTTTATTTAACTGGTAGGCCAGCCAAATATCATCTCCGGTTAGATCGCCAAGGCCTGTTAACGGATAGTAATCTTCATAAAAATAGGGACGCAATTCTTTAAAATCAGCAATACATTTCTGCATTTCAGGAATTGAAAAATCCCGGTTGGTTATTTTCCAGTTCAGCACCACCGTACTTCCCAAACTTGAACGGAAAGTATATGGGTCGGTTTTATTTACTCCGGTTCCGCTTAGTGGAAGGTAAAAATTCAGGCCATAGGTATGGCATTGGTATCCGTTCGGTTCGCCGTACTGATAATCGGTTCGCCACAGCGGAGCGCTGCGTGATACAGTTTCCAAATCAAGACGGCGGCCACCACTGGCGCAATTATCAATCAGCAGTTTAGGAAAACGGTCAAGCAAATAATCCCAGTATGTATATAATCCTTCGATATAACGGATTTCTGTCATCCCGGTACGACCGAATTCATCGTTGGCAGCCCAGAACGGGGCCGGGCGAATATTAAAATCCTGCCGGTAATAATCAATTCCGTTTTCTTCAATTAAATCGCCAAAATATTCCAGAAACCATTTTCGCGCGTCCAGGTTTCCCAAATCAAAAAGAAAATTCTTATTGTTTCCCGGCTCGCGAAGCATCCATTCCGGATGTTCTCTGGCAAATTCAGTATTGGCATATACCCGCTCCGGCTCAAACCAAACCATAAACTTTGAGCCAACGTTATGTGCTGCATCTGAAAGCGGTTTTAATCCATTAGGGAAGCGAGTTTCTTCAACAGTCCAGTTGCCTGTATTTACCGACCATTCACCGCAGCCGGTGTACCAACCGGCATCGAGCCAGAAAACTTCCGGTGTTATACCAAACTGTTTATACCGGTTAATAAGTGCGCAGGCATAGTCTTCTGTTAAACAGGAATATTCATTGCAGGGATAAGGATCGCCCCAGTTAAACCCGCCTGATATGGGATATTCCACAAAATTACCATCAATTTTACGGGAATGATGAGCCAGCAGGAAACGCCGAAACAGGTTCTGACCAACCATCCTGTCTTCATTCTGCCAGAAAAGCATACAAATGCTTGGCGTACGAATCATTTCGCCAGGATAGAGAAACAGTTTCATATTGGCCATTCCTGCTTTCAGATTTATTGCTTTTGAATTTGTTTGTTCAATATCTGAAAACCAGTTTCCGCTCCAACCTATTGCGGCAACAATACCCGTATGGTCGGGTGATTCGATGGTGAAAAACGGGAAGCCGCTGTCGTCGGATGAACGACCGCCGTTCGGCTGCATATGAATTGGGGCTTTGGTTGTAAGTACTGTAGCCAAAGGTTGGAAATCGGAACGTTTGGCATCGCTGCCTTTGGCATGATACAACGTAAAAACACCTTCGTTTTTGCTTAATGCAGTAAAATCAACCACTTTTACCTGCTTGATGGTGGCAGAATTTCTTCCGGAAGTATTGGTGAAGTTTAACACCCATTCCACCGCATTAAAATCAAGAAAGCCGGTAATATGGCAATCGAGTTTTAACCCGCTTACCGGGTCGAGATACGACACACAATATTTTATCACCTGCGGTTCGTCACTTGTTTCTTTTTGCATTGAGTATTTCCACTTCTTTATGAAAGAAGACGAAGCTTTTCCATCATAAACGAAGGAAAGCGGCGGGATTTTCCCTTTTGCAAACGAAAAAGTTATCCATCCGGAAACATCTTCGGAGACCGCCAAACGCTGACTGCTTTGCGCTCGCGAAGAAAATACGACCACACATAAAAAAAGAACTGTTGTATAAACAGTTAACAACTGCTTTTTTCTAATTTTCATATCAAAATTTATTTAACCATTTTAACTAATTCCGATTTTACTTTCAAATTCCGGTCAGCCACATCTTTTAGTATAATCTGTGGTCTTTTATCACTCCCGTTAATGATCACATTATTCATGTTTACACCCGATACATCATCAAATACAAAAGCAGGCCGGAAATCAGTTTTTTTGACACCTACCGTAACATTTTCAAATGAAATATCGCTGACATGGCGCACATAAAAACCCCACGAAGGCAACTCGCGGAACATGTGAAACTCCGGATAATCTTCTATTTCTTCCGGCACCTCACTTAATCGGCTCAGCGGAACATAAGCCATTCCTTTTGAAGCCCTTCCCGGATAGGTTATATCGACATTCTCGATCCGGACATTCTCCACTATATGCCCCGGAATACCAGTAATCGACGAAGGAAAGGGATTATGAAAGAAGCCCACTGCAGGTCCCCTCATATCATAATCAATATCAGGCCGGCCAAAGGCAACCTGCACTTTCATATCGTGGATATAAACATTTTTAATGCTTCCCGGCTTTTCGCCTCCCCTGTGACCGAGACGAATAAAAATGGCATTTCCGGTATTTTTTGCTACTACATCTGAAACTTCGATGTTTTCAATCTCAGCCCCGTCAACCGATTCGATGGCAATTACCGAACGAAATGTATCATAAACTTTCAGGTTTTTAATGGTTACATTCTTGAAACCGCCATAAGATGCCGAGCCAAATTTAATGGCGCTGGCGCTGGTTCTCAAAGTGCAGTTGGCAATATAAATGCTGTCGTTGGCATATCCGGGGAAATATGATTTCAAACAAATGCCATCGTCGGCAGAATTCACATCGCAATTGGTTATACTCACGTTGCGGCAATCCGAAATATCCATCCCGTCATTGTTCCAATAAGCGCGGTTGAACACTTTAACCCCGTCTATTTTCAAATTTTGACATAACTCAAATGATAAGCCCCAGCAGGCGCTACTTTGTAACTCCACCCCTGAAACATTGACATTCTTACAGGTAGAAAAGCGGAACAGTTTTGGTCGCATCGTTTCGTTCGGGCGCATGTTGTTGTAGTTGTAGTTCGGATCAACCCGTTCGCCAATGTGGTGCAAACTATCGATATTTAAAGCCAGCTCCCTTCCCTGTCCATCAATTCTTCCTTTTCCTGAAATGCTGATATTATCCGTTTTGTAAGCAACCAGAAGCGCCATCTGTGAGTTGTCGTCTTTTTTGTCGGCTTCCGGTCTTCCGGGCATTTCCAGTTCGGTATAATGATAAGGATTTGTACTCCCGAGCAAAACAGCCCCTTTTTCAAGATACAGGTGGACACCGGATTTCAGTTGCAAACTTCCGGTTAGAAATTTTCCTGTTGGAAAAATTAGTTTACCACCACCTTCCTTCGACAGTTGGTCTATGGCCGACTGAATAATATTTGTATTTAATGTCTGTCCATCCGGTTTTGCACCGAAATCGAGGATATTATACTCTTTGGCCTGAATCCCGGTTGTAATTGCCAGGTAAAATATTAAACTGATGAAAAATTTTAAATAATTCATTATATCGTTTTTTAAGAAATGCTGTTTACCATTGCCATTTTTCGGCAGCAAGGAGAAAAGCAGTTTATTTTGTATCTTTTATCCATTTATTGTTTTTGGGTTCGATTTCGCTATACGGAATGGGCTGCATCCCGTAATTTTTCAATATTTCAGAAGAACAAAAATCTTCCACGGTTTTCCCGTCCGGGTCCGCGGTAGAATTATTTTCAGAAATCTCAGTACCATCACCGCCTTTAAAAAGTTTATCACAGTCAACCAGCAAGTTGTTTTTTACGGTGTTGACATTTATCCCGGAGCGAAGATTTTTCAGTTCGGGATATTTATTCTGATATAAATCTGAACGAATATCCACCTCTTCATAGATTTTCTTTGTCATACCGGGGGATTCCAGATTTTTTATCCAAAATTCCTCACGCCATTTTGTAAAGCTGACAGCCGCACCGCAATCATAAAAAAGATTGTTTTCTACGAGGTTGTCTTTTCCCCCGTTAATTTGTACGCCGCCAAAGTGAAGGGCGCCGCAGCGTTCAAAAACATTTCCGAAAATAGTAACTCCTGAAATCATATCGTCGAGGCGCACACCGGCTGCTCCGTGACGGGTGCCCCCTTTTATGTCAGACCAGCGGTTGTAACGAATTACAATGCCGCGGTACGACAGATTGTTGTATATGTCAATTCCGCCCTGGTCGTCCGACTCGTTTACCACGCGACTGATTTCGTTGTATTCAATGGTAAAATCATTCCCTTCAAGCCGCATGGCCGACGATGATGAATAAGCAAAGCGGTTGTTGTTTATCCTGATTCCGCAACCATCGAGGTAAACCGCCGGTTCGTAGGTTCGCTTATACAGCGAGAAATGTTCCACCACGGTGTTGTCCACAAAATGGTTGGCAGGAGTAAGTGTTTTACGGTCGCCCCCTTTTATTTGAATCCCCCTGCAACCAAAATTCTGAAGAAGACAACCTGAAACACCATGGCCTTCGCCGCCATCGATATGGATACCGTCTTTCCCAAACCGTTCAATCCTACAGTCAGAGAGCAAACAGTTTTTTCCTTCACCGATGAAAATCGCGCTGCCCCGGCCTTCCAGAAAAGTCAGCCCTTCAATCGTTATATTCGAGCAGTTTTTCAGTTCAATCATAAAAGGTTCCGAAAAAACAGAAAATGTAACGCTTGCCATATTCGGATTTATTCCTTCGGGCGGGAACCAGTACAACAAGCCATCGGTGCGGTCGAGGTACCACTCTTTAGGCTGGTCGATTTCGCAGAACAGGTTCAGTCCAAAATAACGGAGACTGTCCCTGTATCCGTAATAGTGATAAGGTTCACTCAGGAAAAATGTTTTCGAGCGGGTATCTATCTTTTCCACTTTCTGAAACTCGTCGCTCCAGTCCCAGTACCAGTAACCGCCAAGACGGGCATCACTTTCTTCCGCCCAGCGGTCCTGACGGGTTTCAAGGTATTCAAAAACACCTTCTATGGTACCGTGTTTTTCGATGTAAGTCGGGGCATGTTCTGTTTTTCCTTTTGCCAGTCCGGCATGAACAAAACCAGTGTTGGGCCAGCGTGCCAGGGTTTGCATTTGCCCTTCACAAAAAAGTTCAGGTCGTTTGCCGATTCCGGTCGGGTCGCCAAATTCATTAACCCCTGAGTTTTTTATATCCGTAACATATATTTTCCCATGTGATTCAGGTGGCAGGAGTTTCAGTTTTTCAGCATTATCAAGCAATTTCCAGTTTTTTATTTCCCGGCTACCGGTAAAAATGGGATTTTCACCTTCAGCAGCTTTATAAACTACTTGTGCATTTTCTGTTCCCGAATCTTCGGAAGAAAAAACAACCGGTTTTTCAAGATAATAAATTCCTCCCTTGATGTTAACCTCAACTGGCTTTCCATCAACTTCACTCAATTGGAAGCGAACTGATTCCTTTGCTTTTTCAAGGGTCTGAAAAGGCGCTGCTTCTGTTCCGGAATTGGCGTCATTTCCATCAGATGACACAAAAAACTCTATTGGCTTTTGTTGGGTACATGACATTAAAACTGTCAGAATCAATACGCACATCCCGGCATATATCTTACTTCCTCTATTCATCATATTTCTTTTTTTCATTATAACTGAACTTTTACTACATCATCCATATCTGTGCGGCAATCCGGGGGAAGGTTAAATTGGATAAACCCGTCCCAATAACTAAATGCAACTGCTTGTCCTGTCCGTAACAGGGTTACCGACCCAGGCCGTTTATCAGTTTTAAGCGATACCTGTCCGGCAAACTGTGGCAGGAGGTGCAGATACCATATATTTCCGCGGGAAGTAATCATCACATTACTGCGACCGACACCCGGTGAAGGCCCTGCACCAATCAGCGATTCGCGGCTATGCTCCATCCACGTTAGGGAAGATATTTAATTCCTAAGAAAGCAGCTTGTGGGAGAAACATATACTAATAAGTAAAACGACAACTTCTTTTCTTAACATTTTAATTCTTGTTTTTATCGAATAATTATACTTAATCTTTTGTCTTCAAAAAGAACCAGTTTAAATATTTAGTGACACATATAGCTTAACCGGTTAAGCAAAGCGAGAAAAAATATTACCCACTCGATTTTCTTAATACAAAATTTGTATCTAAAACAATATTTCTGGGGCTTTCATTCATTTTTTCAGCGCTTAACATTTCTATTAATATCTGAACAGCACTCTTCCCCATTTCATCAAGGGGCTGGCCAATTGCAGTAACAGGAGAATAACATATCTTGTAATAATCAGGGTCATCAAAACTAATAACCGCAATATCTTCAGGTATCCTTAATCCTAAATCAGCAATTACCTCAAGTCCCATAAATCCTATTTTGCTTGATGCAAATAAAATTGCCTCAACTTTTTTATTTAATGAAATAATATGCCTTATGGCACTTTCAACCTCTTTTTTCTCATGAGAAAAAGGTAATTTATACACAATGGGATTTGATAAATTACGCCCAAAATCGCCAACAGCCTTCATATATCCGTTTGTTCGATCCTGCATTGTAACAAGTTCATTATTTACGGTTAAAAAAGCTACATTTTGAAATCCTTTTGCAAATAAATACTTTGTTGCATCATAAGATGCTTTATAGTTATCAATGATTACATAATTTGAATTCATTTCAGGAAAATACCTGTCAATAAGTACATATGGCACATTTTCTTCCTGCAACAGTTTTATCTGATCACTGCTTCCAGGCGGGGGCGCAATTATAACTCCATCTACCATACTACTTTTCAGCATTTCAAGCTGGCGTCCCGACTTTTCGGGATTTTCGTCAGAACTACAGATAATTATTTTGTAATTATTTCTGTATGCTTCCTTTTCTATTTCCTTTCCTAGTTTACCAAAAAAGGGATTGGATATATCAGCTATTATTAACCCTATAGTTTGCGTTTTGCCTGTCCGGAACCATTTGGAAATATGGTTGGGTTTATAATTTAATTCCCGGGCGACCTTAAATACATTTTCTATTGTTTGTTCGCTAATGCGCTTCTCTCTCCCCTTTCCATTCAGCACAAAAGACACAACTGCTTTTGAAACTCCCAGGCGATTGGCGATATCCTGAATCGATGTCTTTTTCACCAGACTCTTTTTAACCATTTTCGTTACTTCTTCTTTGCAAAAAAATTATTTTAGACGCTTTATCAAGGCAAGATTAAGCAATGCCCATAAAAATAAATATAATATACTCTTATTGCAACAAGTCCAAATACTTTTTCGTTTGGCCTGGATAAAATTTCATACGCATCTGCCAGATTAATTCCTGAAGGCTGACCACTTCATACGAATCATCCAAATGATTTCTCAACAGGGCTGCAATTCCGCTTCCCATAATATTTCCATTTTTTGTTTCAGCCAATTCATCGCAGTCTTTTCCCTGATCCGAAAAATGACTCCAGGCATGAATGCAAACCAGATTAAAATCAGGATTATTCTGATCTTTATCCAGACAGTTGGCAATGTATTTTGGAGTTCCTTCCCGCTCTCTGAGATAAGGTTCATTCCATAAAGAATATTTAATTGTGATTACCGGAATTTGGTATCCTTTCTTATTGGCGAACCAGTAAATATCACCTTTCCCGCCAGCATAAGGTGTGTATTGCAAAGCTATAATTCCTTCCAGTTGGTCATTGGCTTCAATAAAAGCCCGATAGGCTTCTTTTGCCTCGTCGGAGCCAACCGATTCTTTAGCCATTAATCCCAATACTTTAATACGGTGCTGCCGCATCCATGCCGTTGTCATGTCGGCTTTTTCTTTCAAACATTCTTTTCGGTTCCTGGTTTTTCCGTAAGTATCTGAATAAAAAACGCCCCCGCCCTGAACTTCAACCAATGTAGAATTTTCAGGCTGATGTTCCAGAATATATTTGTACGCAGCCGGAGCCATTTGCGGCATAGTAGTAGTAGGGATGCCGAAAGCCACTTTATTGGCACTGCTTGCAGGCACGTCATACCAATTTCCGATAAATCCGCCCATCATCCACTGGTTGTTATCGCCATCAGACATGAAAAACGAAACGAACCGCTTCTTTTTGTTGTAATCGATTGTTTTGGGATCCAATACTTCAGCCAACACCGGATCCTGGCGTTCTTTGTAGTGGGAGTTAACCATACAATAATTGTAAAACCAATCGTTTATTGCCGAAGCCTGTGCATTGGAAGAGGCCACATCATTTATCTCCTGTTCACTATGAGGACCAGCTTCCCAACCGTAAATAAGCGAATGGTCATCCAGTATTTTTGCAGCTTCCTCATACAAATCCCAGTAATCACCTTTTGTTGCATCGTGCGGCTGCGAATATAAATTCATAAAAAACCAGCCGTTTTGAATAGCTACATCACGTAACTCCCATGTATTGTTTGGCATTATTACCAGCCCATCCTTTGCGCACTTATCTTTGAATTCGTTCCAGGCATCGCGAACATGCTTATCCGAAGCGTCGTATAACATTTTGTAACCGGCTTTTTCGAATATATCCTGAAATTCCTTATCTACAATGAGGCCGTTATATATATGCGAAGCCGTTACCGCCACTGTTCCGCTTTCCGGGTTGTTGTCCACATCTGTCAGGATATAACCATCAAATAATTTTTTAAAATTCACAGCAGGTTTCTGGGTCTCTATTTTCCCGGTTAGCAGTTCTATCGGATCAACCGACTCCAGAAAACGACATCCTCTTTTTTCCAGGGATTCTCTTTCTGCTTTATAAGCAATGTCCTTATCCCTGCCGGTTACAATCCAGATGCCCGTATCTGTTTTCCCTTCCTGAATCGCCCGTGCTGTTAATCCCGAGGCTGAACCTGCGAGCAGATATTCTTTAAAAGCCGTTGATCCATCGGAGGTGCTGATTTTTAAGTCCCAACAATAACGAGGCGTTTTATCTAAGGCCGGCAACCTGTACTGACCGACATCTTTTATCGGGTCATAAAGACTTTTATATTCCGTTTTAACTGTACTCACACTACATGAATATCCAATAAAACAGATGAAAGCAGATATAGTAAGACCAAATAATATATTTTTCATTTCACTAAAATTTAAGCTGTATTTATCTATTACTGTTGTTTGGACTATTTGAATTCTACAAATTCACAAGCTTATTTCAATATCTCTAATTTTACCATTCGGACAATCCCCTTCATATCTCAATTCCCAGAATAATTCCCAAAATATTTCGGAATTTCCAGCCACTTTCAAAAGCATCCGACTGCAATAAAAAATACAGACCAGGCTCAAAGCGTCCCTTTTGCCCGGAAATACCTCCGTAAAGGCGGTTTCTAGTCATTCGCCCTCTGGCAATAAAAATTTCTTCTGTCAGGTATGGATTAACATTCAGTGAAGTAAGATTCCAGCAAGGTTTCACCCTGAGATCGCTACGATACCGAATGTGATTTTCTCCTACTTCAAACATCCTGCATTCAATTTTGTGACGATTCCGAATTGAAATGTTTCCCAGACGTTTTTTCCCGGACAGCCTGAACATTGGCCTGTATTCCTGAACCGTTGTGCCATTCATATCATAAAATTCGTGCCTATACATCAACTCCATATCCAACCACGATTTAGCGTGATAATCTATTTTACCTTCCAAAAACCAATCGTAACTTCCCAAACCGATACTGTGCAAATTGTTAAACAAAATCTCTCCTCCGATTTTCTCATTGAAATTTTTGATCACATAAAGTTCCTGCCAAAATTCTTTCAACGTGCGGTTATTTTCTGCGGTCACCGTCTTTCCACACAAAACAAAAACAATCATACACAGAACTCTAAATATACTTTTCACTGGTGTATAATTAATTTAAAATCTTGTCGTACTCCATAGAACTCTCATGATTGATTGATTGATTGATTCATTTCCTTTTTTATGAACGACTCTTTTAAAATTAGCAATATTAAGTTATTTAGCTCTTTATATTCATTTCTCAATATGGATTATTCCATAAAACCTGAATCTTCCCCCTCAGTCATCTCAAATTCCAGTTTACCACCGTTTTTGATTTCGGCATAAGTAATTTTGAAGGTTTCCAAAGGCTTTCCATTCAATTTCACTGACCGGATATACTTGTTTGCGTCAGACAAATTGTTGGCTTTCATTTCGAAAATTTTCCCGTTGGGCAAATGCAGTTTCATTTCGTGTACCTGTGGCGCTCCAATTAAATACTCGCCAGAAACCGGATCAACCGGATAAAAGCCCATAGAAGAAAAAATATACCAGGCCGACATTTGCCCGCAATCATCGTTCCCGCTTAAACCATCGCGTCCCGGCAAATAAAATTCATCGAACACCTGGCGGATTATTTCCTGCGTTTTATAAGGATGGTTGGTGTAATTATAGAGGTATGCAATATGGTGACTGGGTTCGTTCCCGTGCGCATACTGGCCAATCATGCCAGTTACATCCCCATGAAAACCACCGCCCAATGAGCGAATATCCAAAAAGAATAGCGAATCGAGTTTGGTTTCAAAATAGGCTTTGCTTCCCATTAGTTTCACCAATGCCGGGATATCGTGTTGAATGTGCCAGGTATATTGCCAGGCATTTCCTTCGGTGTAATCGCCGCCACTGGTCGATGCATGCGACAGCAGAAAAGAATCGAAGGGAGTACGCCAGTTCCCGTTTGAATCTTTTGCCCTCATCAACTTGGTGGAAGGGTCAAAAAGGTTTTTAAAATTGTCTGAACGTTTTTTGAAAAATGCCTCCTTCTCTGAATCATTTACAAATCCGGCCATTAATGCGGCACAATAATCATCGTAACAATGTTCCATGGTTCGCGACACGGACTCTACTGGCTGATGGTCGAACGGATAATAACCATATTTATCATACATTTCCCAGTTCGATTTGGGATGCGATGTGGTTAACGACTTAAAAATGGCTTCCATCGCCAGGTCTTTATTTTCGGTTATTGTTCCTTTCAGATATGCATCGGCCACAACGGGAACAGCATGGTTTCCAATCATACACCAGGTTTCGTTCTGTCCGTATTCATTGGTGCACAAAACGCCGCGTTGTTTATAAAGATCGAGCATCGACTGAACAAACCGGGCATTTTCATCAGGAAACATAAGAACATAAAACGGATGAGTGGCCCGGTAGGTATCCCACAAAGAAAAGTTAGTATAATGCTCTCCGCTGTTGTAAATGACTGTTCCATCGGGCAATGCATACGTGCCGTCAACATCGGTTATTTTATTGGGCATTACCAGGGTATGATACAATGCAGTATAAAACGAAATCTTCTGAGCTTCGTCTCTTGGGGTGATTTCAATTTTATGGAGGTAATTGTTCCAAACCGCTGTGGCCTCTTCCCTGACCTTCTCAAAATCCCAGCCTTTAAGTTCTTTTTCAAGATTTCTTTTTGCACCCTCTACGCTAACTGTTGATAATGCCACCTTTACCATTACAGGCTCATTTTCCTTTGTTTTAACACGAAGAAAAAATTTTGTATTTTCTCCTGCCACATCTTTCTTTTCAGAAATCAAACTATCGGCAAAAGAGATAACCTGCTCCACCGGTTTTGACAACTGAGCATAGAAATAGTAGGTATGATCTTTTACAAATCCGGTTGAGCGCCGTTTCCCCACTATGGTTGTATCGTTTAACAGACGAACAGATGATTCAATTGTTGTGTCTCCAATTCCGTGACTCAGGTCTATAACAATTCCTGCAGAATTTGATTTTGGAAAAGTGTACCGGTGGAAGCCGACTCTTTCAGTAGCTGTTAACTCCACCTTGATATTGTAATCATCCAATATCACTTTGTAATAGCCCGGATGAGCTTCCTCCGAATCATGTGAAAAACGAGAACGGTAGCCGGTTGAAGTATCGTCTTCATTTCCACGGTGAAAAGTTACATTGCCTGTTACCGGCATAAACATAATATCGCCCATATCAGGGCACCCTGTACCACTTAAATGTGTATGGGAAAATCCGATAATGGATGTGTCTTCATTAAAATACCCGGCACAATGTTCCCACTTATCCGTACCCGTATCAGGTCCAACCTGAACTAAGCCAAAGGGCAATTGGGCCCCGGGATGGGTATGCCCTACATAAGCCGTTCCGATAAATGGATCGGCATATTGGGTTAAATCTTCTTCTTGTGTTTTAGAGGATTCCTGAGTACAGGAAAAAAACAATAAAACCAGAAACAAGCTTTGAATAAATGATTTCATAATCTTTCAGGTTATTTTTCAATTTAATTTTTCCCCTTCTGACTTCCCATATAAAATACAAGTGTTCCGCCATTCATTATATCATTTTGAGAAATATAATTTTCAGAATAAGGCTTACCATTCAATTCAACAGATTGAACATAGATGTTATCGTCTGAAAAATTCTTTGCTTCTACGGTAAAAGTCTTTCCGTTTGGCAGGTCAACGGTGGCTTTTTGCAGTTGTGGCGCCCCCAGTACATATTCTCCGCCACAAGGATTTACAGGGTAAAAACCGAGATTCGTAAAAATATACCATGCCGACATTTGTCCGCAATCGTCGTTCCCGCATAATCCATCGATTTTATTGATATATTTTGTTTTAACAATTTGATGCACCAGTTCCTGTGTTCGCCATGGTTTCCCGGCCAGCGTATATAAATAAGTTACATGGTGACTGGGTTCATTTCCGTGGGCATACTGACCAATCAATCCGGTTACATCCAGCACGAAACCTGAGCCATTTCTTGATTCAGCCATCGCAAAAAGCGAATCGAGCTTAGTGGTAAAAGCCTCCTTTCCTCCTATCAAATCAATCAAGCCATTTACATCGTGCTGAACATGCCAGGTATATTGCCAGGCATTTCCCTCGGTATAATCTCCACCGGAAGTGCCGGCATGAGACAATGAAAACGTGTTGAAAGGAGAACGCCAGTTGCCATTGGAATCTTTCCCTCTCGCTAATTTTGTTCCCGGGTCGAACAGATTTTTCCAGTAATTGGAACGCTTGATAAAAAACTCATAATCCTTTTCTTTTCCCAATGCCCTAGCAAACTGAGCGGCACAATAATCATCATATGCCGATTCCAAAGTACGGGAAACCGATTCCTCTTTTATAATATCAAAAGGATAATAGCCGTATTTGTCGTAAACTTCCCATGAAGATTTTTGGTGGTCTCTGGTAAGCGAAGTTTTTACGGCTTCATACGCCCGTTCTACATCAAAACCTTTGAATCCTTTCAGATAAGCATCTACAATAACCGGTACTGCGTGGTTCCCAATCATACAATAAGTTTCTTTCCCCCAAAGTGCCCAAATGGGAAGAAACCCCTGCTCATCGTACTGCCGCAGCATAGAATTCACAAAATCATCTACTTTTTCCGGCGCAAGAATGGTATACAGCGGATGTGCAGCGCGATAAGTATCCCACAACGAAAGAGTGGAGTAAAACGGTTCTTCTCCGTTGTCGGCAATATTATTTGGCTGAATAAAGAGGCGGTACATCGATGTATAAAACATCGCCTTTTTATCGTTATCGCCTTCTACTTTCACCCTCGACAGTAAATCATTCCAACTCTGTCTGGCTTTTTCAGCGGTAGCCTCAAAATTCCAGTCGCCCTTTTCCTTTTCCAGGTTGGCTTTGGCTCCCTCAACGCTTGTTGACGATAAAGCAACTTTTATCATCAGCTCATCATCCGAACCTAAATCAAATTGAAGCACATACCGAGGCGCTTTTTCATTTTCGGCCCTGCTGACGAGCTTCTGTTTTTTCACAACCGGTTTGTTGAACTCAATCGCATAATAGTATGTACGGTCTAACCAAACGCTTGTGTTGCTGTAACCCGTAATCATTTTATCGCCCTCAAAAGTCACTTTTGCATCCTGAACATGCGCATGTAACTGTGCCGTACTTGAACACTGCGAACTCTGAAAATCAACCAACAGGCTTGTTTCCTTCCCTTTAGGATATTTATAACGATGCAGCGCTACATGAGGCGTTGCCGTCATTTCAGCTTCAATGCCAAAATCGCTTAACTCAACGGAATAGTAACCTGGAGTGGACTGTTCTGTTTGTTTATTTATTGAACTTTTAAAACCATCCGTTTTTTCTCCGGTAAATGGAAGCATCAACAAATCGCCCAAATCCGGGCATCCGGTACCATTCAAACGGGTTTGGGTGAAGCCATTTATCGTAGAGTCGGTTGACTGGTAGCCACTGCAATATTCCCAGCCACCATTTCCGGTCTCTGAGCCAACCTGAATCAATCCGAACGGAACACAGGCACCAGGGAAACAATGCCCGTATTCGGCTGCACCGATAAAGGGATTCACATACTTTGTATAATCTTCCTTTTCTGTTTTTTGGCAGGCTGAAACTAGAAACACTGCACAAGCAATGAGAATGAAATAATTTTTCATGGTTTAGTATTATATTAATTCACGAAACAAACTCAAATACCTGGAAATATTCTATTGAGCAGAATCGGTCATATCAAACTCAAGTGTTCCTCCATTTTCAATGTCTTTATACTTAATAGAAAAATAATCCATTGGTTTTCCGTTCAGGCGAATCGCTTTTACATATTTGTTGCTCACCGAAAGGTTATTGGCTTTAATCGCAAACGTTTTTCCATTGGGCAGATGCAGCGTAGCCTCATGAAGCTGCGGCGCACCGAAAATATATTCGCCAGAAACCGGATCAACAGGATAAAAGCCAAAAGCGGAAAACATATACCAGGCCGACATCTGTCCGCAATCATCGTTTCCGCACAAGCCGTCGCGTTTTGGCAGATAGTATTTATCGAATACTTCCCTGACAATCTCAGCCGTTTTATCCGGACGTCCGGCATAATTATATAAATAGGCAATGTGATGGCTGGGTTCGTTCCCGTGAGCATACGAACCAATAAGGCCTGTTACATCAGGAATTTCAACATGACCGGGAAGAGAATCTACGTCGACAAAAAAGAGTGAATCCAATTTCTGTACAAAAGCTTCTTTTGTTCCGAACAGGTTAATCAATCCCGGCACATCCTGCTGTACATGCCATGTCCATTGCCAGGCATTCCCTTCGGTATAATCTCTTTTTCCCGTTTTATTTGTCAGAGCATAAGGGTCAAAAGGAGTTTTCCAGTTTCCCTCAGAATCCCTTGGTCTCGCCAATTTATATTCAGGGGCAAATAAATTTTTATAAAACTTTGAGCGATTCATGAAAAACTTATAATCTTCATCTTTCCCCATTTTTTTTGCTATTTGAGCTACACAATAATCATCGTAGCCAGACTCCATGGTTCGTGAAACAGACTCTTCACTGCTGATATCGTAAGGGAAATATCCCAATTTGTCGTAATTAGACCAATCTGCTTTATTGTGTTCCGAAGTTTGTGAGTGTTTGACAGCTTCATAGGCAAATTCCGGGTCAAACGATTTATCCCCTTTCAAATAAGCATCTACGATTACAGGAACAGCGTGGTTACCAATCATACACCAGGTTTCGCACATACCATATTCATTGGTAACCAACAAACCGGTTTGCCGGTAGCGTTCGAGCAGAGAGCGCACAAAACGGCTGTTTTCTTCCGGGTACATCATTTCCAGAAACGGGTGTTCTGCCCGGTATGTATCCCACAATGAGAAATTGGTGTACATATCGCCTACCGTACTTTTATGCAACTGGTGGTCCCAGCCAGAATAACTTCCGTCAACATCGGTTACAAGGTTGGGCATGAGTAGCGCATGGTATAAAGAGGTATAAAATGAAATACGCTCTCCGTCGTCCATTGCTTTTATATCAATCCGCTTCAGATAGTCGTTCCACAGATTTTCTGTTTGTTTGTGTACAGCATCAAAATCCCAACCGGGGACTTCGGCGTCAAGGTTGCTAACGGCTCCCTTTTCGCTGGCTGTAGACAAACCCACTTTAACTTTCACAGCTTCCTGATCGTTTGTAGAAAACTGAACCAGCATCTTGGTTATTTTTCCTGTTGCCTCCTTCTTATCGCTAATCACACTATCCTGATAAGAAACAATCTGTGCGAAGGGTTTTGAAAAACTGGCGCAGAAATAATAACAGTGGTCGTAGATAAAACCACCTGACCGCCGCATTCCAACAATCGTTTTATCATCCAGCACCTTTATATAACTTTCCGTTGTTCTGTCGCCGATTCCATGCTCAAGATCAATCATTATTCCGGATTTCTCATTTTCAGGGTATGTGTACTTATGAAACCCAACCCGGGGAGTAGCAGTCATCTCAGCCAAAACTTTGTAATCATCAAGCATAACTGAATAATATCCCGGACTTGCCTGTTCTGAATCGTGCGAAAAAGAAGACCGGTAGCCCGAAGTAGGATCTTCTTCTGTCCCCGCAGTAAAAGGAACTTTGCCAACCACCGGCATCAGCAGAATATCGCCCATTTCGGCAGCACCGGTACCACTAAGATGGGTATGCGAAAATCCCATAATCGTTTTTGAGTCGTTGTGGTAACCGGAACAGAACTCCCAGCCACTAATACCATTATCAGGCCCTACCTGAACCATTCCGAATGGCGTTGTTGCACCAGGATATGTGTGACCTGTAAATGCTGTGCCTATGAACGGATCCACATAGGTGGCCGGCCCTGTTTGAACCGAAGGTGAGCAACCAACCATTCCCCCAAGGGAAAAAAATATTATAATGAGGGAAAAACGAAAGTTAATAGATATTCTCATTTTATTAATTTTAAATTTTTTCTTTTGAAAAAAATATAATAATCCTTTGGGACATCTTTTTTATATAAAACTTGTCAAAAGTTAAATCGAAATATGTACTGCAAAGTGTTGACAAACAGATATCTTTGAAGGCTGAAAGATGAAACAAAAAAATACAATTTTTCATATTTATTACGTCCTGATTTCCAATTCATTATTAACTGTGTTTATACTATAACCCGCTTTATGCATCAGTATTTAGAGATATATTGTATATGGTTCAATATCAAATAGTTTTTAATGCGTTGCATTAGAAACTATTTAACCCATAGGACTTCATGAAACATTTTGCAACACATTGATTTCCAATACTTTTTGGTACTTTGTTTTTAAAACACATAATCCAGGTTTAAACAACTTCATAAAATACTTTTTTGGGATTTTGTAATTGTTTTGGTTTACCTATCGTATTTTGATTATATTATTTTATAAGACATAATGAACGCTCCTTATATAAAGAGCGTTCATTGCCAGAATAGTCATCATTCAGTATAAGAATTCAATCTTTTTGAATTGTCAAAATTTGAATTAAGTATTACATCACCTTCCGGATACGGGGAATAATTCATTTCATCGTTCCATGTCCCTGTAACCTCAATCGGTTCTTTCATGAAAATACCGGGCGAAACCTCAATGGGTTCATTCGCAACCCTTTCTGCAAAATGGTCTTTCAGCCTGTCCATGCGTTGTTCGTTATACTTGAGGGCGCCAATACTCCCCCAATACCATCCAGCGATTTCCCATCCGTGTTCGTCATAAGCTCGTTCCGCCAACACATCAAGGCTTTCACTACCATTTAATGGTAAATCGTCAGGGCTCTTGGCACGATTGATTACTTGGTTCAGTACTTCAACTGCTTTTGCCTTTTGGTCTGAACTCCCCGAACGCCCTACTGCTTCGGCATACCAACAATAAACTTCTGCGAGGCGGATGCAAATGTGGGCTTGGTCCTGCCAGCCATAAGCCTGAGAGCTATAACTTTTTGTATAGTCATATTCTTCGTCACTGTCGCTTCTGGTATATGCTGACTTTATGAAATACGGTTGTTGCTGTGTGTCTTCTTCCCACCAGTCGACCAGTCTATCCCAGTCTTTCACATACAATTTCGGTCCGTAGGTGGCATCCTTTCTTGGACCTGTCGGGAATTTATGCCAAAAACCGATTTCTGCGCGCGTGTCGTTCCATGCCCCGCATTCTGCCGGCAGGTCATTAATCCCCCCACGTGAAGACTGCCCGTTGTCTCCTTCACTAAATGCAGTACTGTAATACACCGCCAATATTGTTTCGGTATTGCTCCAATTGAATTTTTTTGAATGGATGTCTTTGAAATCCTCGTACAATTTGTAGTAATATGTGCCATTGTCCACTCCATCAATAACTTTCTTAAGTTCAGTCGCAGCTTTAGTATAATATTCATTGCCAATATTAAGCGGCCATCCTGCCATTGTAAGGTAAACATATCCAAGTGTCGCCTCAGCAGCTGCTTTGCTCACAACTACGTTAACACCGTTCATGGCGTAAGGAGACTCATCATAATTTTCGGGCAATTTTTCAGCTTCTTGTAAGTCAGATATTATTTGGTCATAAACTTCCCGCACAGAAGCCAATGGTGACTCCTCGTCAACCTCTTGTTCCAGCACTAGCGGTATGGCTCCCCAATTTTTCACCAAATGGAAATATGAGTATGCCCTCCAATAATATGCCTGCCCTTTTATAAAAGTCAGTTCGTCTGCTGTTGCATCTGGCGTATTGTCCACCCCATTAATTATATAGTTGCAACATTTAATTGTTTTATATGGCAACCTCCACGAACCAGTCTTGCTGCCGTTCATATTTCCATTGTCGGCAGAAATAGCAAAACGGTCGTACTGCCTGAAATTTATTTTATTGCTGGCACGGTGCGTTGACAAGTCAGACCCCATAAGGGTAGGGGAAAAACCCATAGATCCGTTTGTTTGGTTCCTTATCAATTTATAAAGGGCAGTTAGAGAAGATTCCAAATCTCCATGCTCCGTAAAAGCTGATTCGCTGGACAATTGTCCGTTAGGGTTTTCAGTAAGGAAATCATCGCATGAACTTGCCATGAAAACCGTTAAGCTAATCAATATTATAATAAATCTATTTATTCTCATCATTTTATGATTTTATTCCGTTAGAAATTAAATTTTACCCCAAAATTAAACGTCCTCGACAAAGGAACAGCTCCCAAGTCATATCCGCTCTGTTGGTCATTGTCATGTTCCGAAACAGTTTCTGGATCCATTCCATCATATTTGGTAATCGTGAACAGGTTTTGTGCACCCACCGATAAAACCAAATCACTGCCTTTTGCAATTATTCCCCGGAGGTGGTAGGCAATAACAATATTCTGGCATCTCAGGAAATTTGCCTTTTCCAACCATTGGGTAGAAGCACCTTCGTAATTATTATTCCCGTTTGCCAGTGATGCATAAACGGCATCTTCTTTATTGCTCACATTATCCCAACTCTTTGAATAAGCTTCGTTCAGACGAATAAATCGTGAAGCACCGACCTGGGAAACTAATGCAAATTTCATTACATCCAATTTATCCACCCCAAAATTGGCACGCAACAGGATGTTGGCTTCCCAATTTCTCCAGCGGAAGCTATTGTTCCATCCTAATGTAAACTTAGGAATTGAATTTCCTGTTAATTGTTTATCGCTCGCATTGGGAGACGTGGTTGTTCCCCCGTCAGAAGTACGATAAAGCGAACATCCGTTATCATCAAAGCCTTCGAACTGGTATAGATAAAAAGTCCCGATAGAATGCCCCGGTTTCATAATGTATGAAGGGGACATTAAACTTCCACGGCTAGCATCCGGGATAATATAGTCTTCTCCGGCTAAATCAACAATTTCATTTTTATTATAGCTACCGTTTAATGTAGATTGCCATTTCAACTCAGATTTACGTAAAATATCGGCGTTGATGCTGAAATCCAGCCCTGTGTTTTTCATTTCCCCTTGGTTTGTCCAGTATGTCCCGCCTCCGTCATAGTAAGGTATAGATTTTTGGAACAACATGTCTTTGGTGTCTTTCTGATACCAGTCTAAACTAACACCCAAACGCTGGTTGAAAAACATCATGTCTATACCAATATCATACTGGTAAGTCTTTTCCCATGTAAGGCCAGGCGTGGCGATTGTTTCCTGCCAATAGCCGGTATAAAGGGTTGATGTACCATAAGGATAATTTTCCTGACTCAGGCTTCCCAAAGTGGCATAAGAATCAATACCCTGGTTTCCGGTAACACCATAACTTGTCCTCAGCTTCAACTGCTGGAAAATGTCCTGATCCTGCATAAAATCTTCATTTGTTATATTCCAAGCCAAGGCCCCCGATGGGAAATATCCCCATTTGTTGTCCCCCTGGAATTTTGAAGAACCATCTGCACGGATAGTACCCGTAACAAAATAACGGTCTTTATAATTATAGAGGGCACGCCCGAAGAAAGAAGTCATCGATGCATCTGTATATCCGTTGGAAGCATTTCTGGTATTGGCATTGGCCACATTCCAGTACAAAACTTTTTCTGAAATCAATTTGTTGCCGGTAACACCTATTGTTGTAATCTCCGACTTGCTGGCTTCAAATACTGCAGTGGCCGTCAGGTGGTGTTCGCCAAAATCCTTTTGATAGGTCAAGTTCTCTGTTGTCTGCCAGCCAAAACTTCTTGTAGAACTGTTAGCAACATAGCTGTTTGATCCCTTGGATTGCTTGGACGACTCAAACTCATAGTCCTCTGCCTGTTCATAATTCGCACTCCCCAGAGCAGAAAAAGTCAAACCATCCATAATATCAAAGGTGAAATTCAACAGTGCATTGGCATTATGATACTTTGAATCATCGAGGTTAATCATCCTTTTGTAAGGACTGTCGTGGATTGTATTATATGAATCGTCGATACAATAACCATCCTCATCAAGAAGCTCGACAACAGGAGAATACTCAAGAATTGTACGGAATTCCGACATGTCGCCCTGATTATGGTAGGCACTCTTCGTCAAGTTAACTGAAGAAAATACGTTCAGCCACGGGGTAAGCTCCGTATCTATGTTGGTTTTGAAGTTAAACCTTTCGTATTTTGATTTTTCCAAAGTACCTTTTTGATTTACATAATTGCCCGAAATATTGTACCTCGTCTTTTGGTTGCCCCCGGAGACCCCCAGCCTGTAGTCCTGGGTTATACCTGTCCTTGTCAGTAAATCTACCCAGTCAGTGCCCGCTGTCCCGTTTTTGAAGGCAGACAGCTGTGTATCAGAAAAAGTACTTCCCATAACACTGTTATAGGCTGTTGCAAATTCATGGGTATTCATCAAATCCCAGTTGTTGATTATGTTCGATATGCTTGTATTGCTGGATACTGAAACTTGGGTTTTTCCTTCTTTTCCATGTTTTGTGGTTACCAAAATGACCCCATTGGCTCCCCTTGAACCATAAATTGCGGTAGACGAAGCATCCTTCAATATTTCAATAGAGGCAATGTCGTCAGGGTTTACGACTTTCCCGTCGATAACCCCGTCAACTACCCACAAAGGATCGTTTCCTTTATTTATAGAGGTTGTACCCCTGACACGAATTTGCGGGGTGCTTCCAACTCGTCCGGAGGTTGATGTGGCAACAACTCCTGCACTCCGCCCTTGCAAGATGTCTGAAACTTGCACTAACGGCTGCATCTTAAAATCACTGGCTTTTACGCTTGCCAAAGACCCCGTCAAATCGCTCTTTTTCACCGTACCATAACCGATAGCTACCACCTCTTCAATCCCAATGGATTCTTCCTTCATGATAACATTAATGCTTTCTTTTCCCTGAACCGGAACTTCCTGGGTTTCCATCCCGATAAATGAAAATTGGAGAGTGGCATCCCGGGAGACATTAGGCAGGGAATATTGTCCCCGGGCGTCTGTCACGGTACCTGTTGTTGTGCCTACAATAATAATTGTTACCCCGGGGAGGGGTTGTCCCTTTGAATCGGTTACTGTTCCAAAAATTTCTTTTTGTTGAAGTGTTGGCATTAAGCCATTTTTAGTGAAATCTGGGGTCGTTAATACGATAAATTTATCTTTTATGACATAATTTACATCTGTCCCACCAAAAAGCAGGTTAAGTATCGTTTCAATCTTCTTGTTTTCAACATTTACTGTTACTTCCCTGTCTACATCAATAAATTTACCACTGTACATAAAATAAAATTCACTCTGGTCTTCAATTTGTGACAGAACTTCTTTTACCGTTGCTTTTTCCATATTTAAGTTCAGGGTTTTAGTTTGTGAATAGGTTTCATTCGCAAAAACCCATGTCACTGAAATCAAAAGAAAAAGGCTCGTTAGCTTCATAATTCTAAACAATTTTCTCATCCTAGGAATTTTACCATTCCCAGTTAACTCAATTTTTTTTTTCATATTTTTGTCTTGTTTAAGTTTAAACTTCCCTGTATCTTCCCATTTATAGTTACAGGGTTGGTTATTTCTTTCTTCAGGGAAATGTTAGCGCATTTCCCTGTTGTTTTTTTAGATCATTTTTTCATAGGCAGAATATATTTTCATAAGTGTTGTTTTTTTAATGTTCTTTTTTTATTATTATTTTTTGTTTTGAAAAAGTCCCGTCAGATAATTTGTTCCGGGGCAATGCTATATAACTAACAGGGGTGGCAATGGTCATGAGGTCAAGTATCTGAAAAAGAGGCTCGTCAACAAAGGTGACTGTATAAATGTAATCTTTGATATCATCATTGACTTCGATATCCACGTTAAACATACGGCTTAGTTTTTCAACCACCTGGGTTATAGGGGCATCTTCGAAAACAAGTTTCCCGTCTTTCCATGCAATATATTTTCCAATATTTTTTTCTGTACACGAAACTACCCCCGTTTGGATATTATATTTTACATGTTGTCCGGGCACCATAGAGCCAATGGTTTTAACTTGGTTGTTCCCTTCATTCTGCTCCAAAATAACTTTCCCCTCAACCAATGTTGTTTCTATTTCTCCCTTATCGGGATAGGCCATTACATTAAAAGATGTCCCCAATACTTTTACATTAAGCTTTCCTGCCTTTACAATAAAGGGCTTTTGGGGGTTATGGGCTACATCAAAATATCCTTCCCCCGAGAGTGTAACCTGGCGCGTACCGCCTGAGAATTTCTGCGGGTATTTAATTTTGCTCCCATAATTTAAATGAACTTCAGATCCATCCGATAATTGTACAATTGTCCTGGAGCCGATAGGGGCCACTATTTCCAACGAATCAGTGGTGATATTGGCATATCCTTGTGCATCGGTATTTTTATGGTCAAGGGTATAAAACAGAAATGCGAGTACCGGTAGCAGCAAAATAGCGGCTGCCTTAGTGCCCCAGGTTTTAAGTAACGGCAATGTAAGCCGGTGGGAATTTGATTTTTTGTTGCCGGCAGTGGTATTATCTATTCTTTGTTGGATTTTATCAAAAAGGTCGCGGAAATTTTTATCCTCTCCTGCTTTATCTTTTGGCTGAAAAAATTTCCAATCATCATGAGCCCAATCAAGACTTTTTGTCTCCAATGCTTTTTTTTCTGCCCACCTGGCAATTTCATCCAACTCATTATTACTGCAATGATTGTCTAAAAATTTTCTGATTGTTTCTTTTTTCATTTTTATTTTAAATATGCCTCCGTTTTACCGGAAGGCATAATCACTCTAACAAACTAAACTATATAATCATCTAAATTTTATTCTTTCTAAAAGGTTATACGCCAAACTCACAAAGAGGAAGTATATAAAAAATGATTTTTTTTAGTATATAAAAATATAGGTAAATAATGTACTGATTACCAGTTCTCTATTCATGTGATTTTTTAAAAATAAAAGTGTGTTGGAAATATGCTTTTTGACAGTATTTAAAGAAATGCCCAATTCCTTTGCAATTTCTTCGTGAGTTAACCCTTCTTCCCGGCTCATCCGGAAAATATCTTGCTGCCGTGGTGTTAATTCATTTAATAAAGTTTGTAAGTTATCGTTTAATTCATTAAAATGAATTTTATCTATAATGTCAGGGGCACTATCTATTTGCTGTATTGATTTTAAATATTCCATGTACTTTTTTTCCCTTATTCTCTTACGGAACAAACTCATCGTATTGTTGTAAGCAATGGTAAAAAGAAAAGAATCGAATGAAGAACAAACATCAATTTTGTCCCTTGCCTCCCATAACCTAACAAAAACTTCCTGCACGATTTCTTCGGCATCTTCTTCTCTTTTAATATACCTCAAAACAAAACCGTACAACCTTTTACAATATCTTTCATAGATATTATAAAAAGCCACACGATCCCCTTTTTGAAGGAGTAAAAGAAGTTCATTATTTGATTTGGTTACTTTCAACTTTAACCTAATATTATTTCCATACCTCGCTGCTAACCATGCCGGCAATAATTTTCTGCCCGGGGGCCGTTAAATGAATACCATCATCTGTAACGTTATTCCACAAAGGCAATAATTGTGAATAAATATCGATAAAGTGGCATCCCTCTTTTTCTGCAACTTTTTTAAGCTGCGGATTTAGCCATGCCACCCTACTGGAACCTCCTGTATATTTTTCGATTAACTTGTCATCGCCGGCATAAGGGGGAGGTGATACTACAAATATTTCAGGATGATACTTTTGATAAATAGGGTGAGCTTTAATCTTCTCCAGTAAAGCTTTCATTCTTCCGGGAACCATTTTCAAACTGTCTTTAAATACAGCTTTACAGTCGTTTGTTCCCAACATAACAATTATTTTATCCATCCCCTTCAATGCCTTCTCTGCTTCATACATATACCGGGTAACCTGGCAAAGGGTATTCAGTTCTTTCTTCCCCAGATTATCAAAACCAACCGTATTACCGGAAACTGAAGTATTATAAATAAAATCGGAAAATCGTTTTTCTTTCAACTGGTTTACCCAACCCTCTTCTATCGCACCGTTCGAATCGCCTATTACCAGCACATTTTGCCCTCTTACTCCGTCCAGTATCCGATTGGGAATCATTTCGTGGCCTCCCTCGAACAGGTTAATCTGCACTTTATCCAAATACTGTCGCTGTATCAGTACTGAAAGATGCTCCTTATAAACTGGAGAACCTGTAGTTTGCCAGTCCATTAAGCGCAACATTTCTTCGTTCGAAAAAAGAATTTTCTGTTCCGAATAATCAAAATCAGAAACGATCTTATTAAACATCTTCAAGCTATGGGTAAAAGGTACGTCACCTGATAACCCTCCGTCGTGAATTCCTGCAAAAATGAAAAGTTTGCTGTTTTCCCGTTGTAGAACAGGAGTATCCATAAAAACAGGCGAACGTTTTACTGCTTCTGCTTCATTAAAATAAGGCACAAAACCATCTTTGGGAAGACCGGAAGTAGCCTGCTCCAAATCGTGCATATACTTATCGTATTTCTCCCGGCGGCCTGCACATTCGTAATAGTAATCCACCAGATTGGTAATAGAAGCCCATGCCGTAAAAGTTTTGATCCGGTGTTTGATTTTCATATAACAGAGCAAAGTGGCATAACCTCCTCCACTGCCACCGATAATATGGATACTGGTTGTGTCAACATTGGCATGAGCTATGGCATAATCAATAGCATCGTCAATATCCTGTATAACCAACGGGCTTCCGCAAGCTTCCTGACGGTTATTTGGCCCTCTGAAATTGGGATGGATGTAATTGTAATCATTATTAATACAGCTCTGAGCCACTCCATCCACTTTGGTATAATCGCTGCTCCATGCATGCAATCTAACAACAAGAGGCCGGGGCTCGTCTGATTGTGACTGAAAAAAATAAGCCGGTTGCAATGCACCGTCCGCAGTTGAAACTATCTCTACTTTTTTACATTCAGTAGGCCATACTTCTTCCTTATAATCAATACCGTTTGCTTGAACCTGTATAAAAATAAAATGGATAGCTATTAGGAAGACAAGTACTTTCTCAATCCATTTACCAAATAGAAACCGCACTTGTATTGTCTTCTGTGATTTATGTTTCAACATGTAGTTTTTTTTGCTCATAATTGATCTACTTTACCGGTTAAGCAAAAATAAGAAAAATGTACATTACTATTTTAAGAATGATAAAAAATAGATTCACGAATCTAAAACCGACTCATCTCTGTGTCTTTTCATTAGAGAAAAGACAATAACAATATGTGCGAGATAATAAGTTGGCAAAATGAAAAAATTCAAATTATCATACTCCATAAATTCCCTAAGTGCAATAATCGTAAGTAACGATTAAAATATAATGTCGTATTTACAGCCAAAATTATTCAAAACGTATGACAAACGTTCTTTGAGATTCTGAAAGCTTAGATATGCTTCAAAAGGCAACCATTGGTATTTGATTCTCTTCCATAGGATTTCTATCAGGTTTAGTTCAGGGGAATATGGTGGCAGAAAGTAAATCAACAAGTCATTTTCTTTCCACTCTTCAATTTTTGCCATGAACTTTTTAGATTTATGGATCGGTGAATTATCAAGTATTACAACAGTCCTTTTAACGATCTGCCTCATGAACTTATCCATAAAACCGATGAACTTATCAGAATTGAATGTTGTTTCGTTCACTTCAAAAAACAGTTTGTTTTTGCGGTTCATCAAGCCCACAACATTTAGGAACTTTCCTTTGGAAGCGGGCAATAATATCGGGTTTTCTTTTGTCTGCCATGCGTATGGCACATTTGGTGTAAGCCCAAAATGGCTTTCATCTCCAAAATAAAGATCTATGTAACCGCTATCTTCCAATTCTTTAAGGCTTTCTATTTGTTGCTGTTTAATTTCAAAGTCATTGGGGTTGCGTTTGCTTTTTAGCGACAGCCGGGCCCTCTTCCAGATATAGCCCAGTATCTTTTAAAAAATTCTGCAAAGTCTTTTTGCAGATTACGATATTGTGCTGTCCCTCAAGATAGGCCAATACATTTTTTAAGTTACGATTGTGTTGTTTTAATTGCTCCTCAATTACCGACTCAAGGCCTTTTAGCCGGGTCTTGACCCCTCGCCCGGATTGGATCGGGAGAGAGTCGAGACCGTTTTTTGCCCAGTTGTCAAGCCAACGTTCGATAGTTCTTCTGTTTACATCAAAAATGCTCGAAAGGTCAGTGATCGTCCGTCTTTGATGGGACAAAAGCAGACAATGGCTGCGTTTCCTGACCGTATTGTTAGTACTGTTCTTTTGAAGCTTTTCGAGTGCTTCTATCTCCTCTGTTCTAAGCGATACATATCTCATAATGAAATAAATATAACTAATTTATTGCATTAAACCTACAGAATGTGACATTATATTATTCTTAATACTTATCAGAAAATAGGATTAAAAAGATTCCAAAAACAAATGGCCATTTTACCATTGATTTTGCCCGAATACCAATCGCAACAGCTAATGAAAAGCAGGAAATAATTAGATACCCTAATACCGACCACATTAAAACAGGATTATCAATTGACGGGTACAATTTCCAATAGAAGAAGAATAAATACAAGGCAAGAAGAATCATAAAAGAGCCCCATTTCACTTTCCCGTTTAAAAGAGCAAAGGACAGATATCCTATATGAGCTAAAAAAAAGAAAACAATTCCTGCAATAAACCTGTCGGAGTCTCCATTTCTATGCGATAAAAACCAATCGCCAATTATTGAAAAGAAAAAGGCAGCGACAACTAACAAAACATCTTTTGAGCTGCGTAATACCCTGTAAAACAATATAAAAAGAATTATTATTCCAAATCCGGCAGAACCTGATTTTAAAATAAATTCACCGTACCACAACGCTAAAAAAGCACTAATAATTGGCAGCAACAAAAGGCTGTAAATCTTGATTGATTTTATATACTCTTTATACATTATTATCTTTTAAAATTACTATAATCATTTTGATTCTAAAGGAACAATAATCATTGTATAAGAATGTGCAGGAAAACTGTATGTAAATAGATCGCCTTTTACATTGAGCTCTCTTGTGGAAGTGCTACATTTGAGTGTACGGTAAGTTAAGTGTTATTTTTACTTACTTATAATTATGAATCAGATGAGAAAAAAGTTTGACAAGGAGTTCAAGAAAAAAGCAGTAGAACTTTCTTATGCAAGAGGCAATGCTACCGAGATTGCGGAAGAATTAGGAATTGAGAGAGCATTGCTTTACCGTTGGCGTAAAGAGTTTAAACAATATGACAAGAATAGCTTTCCAGGCCATGGAAATCCGAAGATGACAGATTTGGAACGAGAGAATGCCCGATTGCAAAAAGAGCTTAGGGATGCCAGGATGGAAAGGGACATCTTAAAAAAGGCAATCAGCATCTTCTCCGTGAGCGATGGGAAATCTACCAATTTATAAGTGACCACCGACCCAGATTTTCTATTGAGATGATGTGTAAAGTGTTCAAAATAAGTAAAAGCAGTTATTACCGATGGATGAAAAGTGGTCCATCGAAACGTTGGCTTGAAAATGAAGAGCTGCTGGAGAATATAAATAAAGTCTTTGAGGCTAGTTCAGGCAGCTATGGGAGTCCACGGATTGCTACAGAATTAAATACACTGGGCTTTCAGGAGTCAAGGCAGAGAACCGCAAGGATTATGAAAGCGGCAGGAATACGGGCAAAAAGAAAAAGAAAGTTTATAGCAACTACCGATTCCTGACATGGCTATCCAGTAGCCCCCAATATGTTAAACAGGGAATTTACGGTAGTAAAGCCAGCTCAGGTTTGGGTGTCCGATATTACCTGCATCAGAACCAGCAAAGGCTGGCTGTATTTAACGGTTATTATTGATTTGTTTGACCGCAAAGTTGTAGGATGGGCAATGAGCAGAGGATTGAGTGCCGAAGAAACTACAATTGCTGCATGGAGGATGGCTATTCGAAACAGACCGATTACGCAAAAACTTATTTTTCACTCAGACCGGGGTATTCAATATGCTTGTTCGGCATTTACCAATGTGTTGAACACAAACAAATGGGTTTGCAGAAGTATGAGCAGAAAAGGAAATTGTTGGGACAATGCAGTTGCCGAAAGTTTCTTTAAAACAATAAAAGTTGAGTTTGTGTATAAAAGCCAGTTCTCAACTCAGGACCAGGCAAAACTATCCTTATTCAAATGGATAGAAACTTGGTACAATCGTAGAAGGAGACACTCAGCTTTGGGGTATAAAACAATGGAAGAATTTGAATTAGTAAATAACAATCAGAGAATTGCAGCATGACTCTTAACTAATCGTACCGGGTTTTGTTGCATATCCAGAGATAAGCATCCCTAATTTTTTCAACAGTAAAATAAACACCCTGTTGTTTCAACTCTTTATAATGAAAGCTTAATTCCATTCGGATTTCACGAAGTCCTTCATTAATTAATCTGGCGGCAGTTGAATCACCTACAGCCATGTTCAATTGGGAATCCCATATTTTAGGACTAACCTTCAAATTAGAGCTAAACTGGGCTTTTTGTCCGTCAAGCACCAATCTCACCATTACCCTTACTTCCCCATCCTTATCAACATAGTTTTTGCGGACGTAGAAGAAAACTTTAAATCTGTAACTCATAACGTTAAATTTTAAGTGTTAAACTAATTTTTACGAGCTACTTACGTGAAGCCAAAATACTATAATTCAGATACTTATGAAGGCTATCGAAAAATGGTTACAGGAAATTTCAGAAATTCTTCTGTAACCAAAACATGCCTAAAAGTGGCATTTTTTGTCTTTTAATGACTTTTCGAAAAAATAAAAAATCCGCGTAAACTATTGATTTACACGGATTTTCTCATTTTGACAATATTTGTCTTTTTGTAGTGGTACCCCGGACGGGACTCGAACCCATGACCTACTGCTTAGAAGGCAGTTGCTCTATCCAACTGAGCTACCGGGGCAGCCTTTATAATTTGCGGTGCAAATATATAAATTTTGAAATGGTTTCAGAGTAATAAAGTAAAAAAATGCATGTATTTACTCACGACATATTCTTACAACAACCGAATACCATTCTTACTGCACTCACTAATCATTTCATCGGGCCAAATACTCGACTGTATTTCACCGATATGTGCCTTTCGTAAGAAATACATACATAAACGAGACTGGCCAATTCCTCCACCTATTGAAAGTGGTAATTCTCCTTCAAGGAGCTTTTTGTGCCACATTAAATCCATTCGCTCTTTAGCTCCTCTTATTTTTAACTGCTCCATTAATGAATTTTTATCAACGCGTATTCCCATTGATGATATCTCAAATGAGCGCTTCAATATATTATTCCAAACAATAATATCACCATTTAACCCTCTATGTCCCTCTGTTGTTTTTGTGTTCCAGTCATCATAATCGGGAGCACGTCCGTCATGAATTTCTCCTGTAGGCAGTTCTCCGCCAATACCAATAATGAAAACAGCACCGTATTTTTTGGCAACTTCATTTTCTCTTTCAAAAGGAGTTAAATCGGGATATTCTGCTGCAAGGTCTTCGGTATGAATAAAGGTAATATTCTCCGGCAGTTCAGGCTCAATGTCCAAAAAATTCTCTGAAACCAGAAATTCAGTTCTTACAAGTGATGCATAAATCTTCTTTACTACATATTTCAGAAAATCAATATTTCTTTGCTCGGCAGTAATTGCTCGCTCCCAATCCCACTGATCTACGTAAAGCGAATGCATGTTTGTCAACTCTTCATCCGGTCTAATCGCATTCATGTCGGTGTAAATACCAAATCCGGGATGTATATCTAATTCAGCCAGAGCCAGCCTTTTCCATTTTGCCAACGACTGAACGATTTCTGCTATTTGTTCGTTTAGGTCTTTCATAGGAAAAGAAACCGGACGTTCTATTCCATTCAAATCATCATTGATACCCGTTCCTTTTTTCACAAAAAGAGGGGCAGTTACTCTTCTTAACCTTAGCTCCGACGCCAGATTCATCTGGAAAAAATCTTTAATTAGCTTAATTGCCTGTTCGGTTTGATTAATATCCAAAACCGACTGGTAATTTTTGGGAATAAATAATTTCATAAACTATCTGTTTTTGTCTATCAGGGCAAAAATATAACTCTCGTTCCATTTTAATTGAAAAAACATAAAAATGCCTCCATGCTAGAAAGCATATTTCCCCAACAAATTAACAAGAAAACAACTTAAGTATCAAATAATCAAAATATTGAATGGCACTTTTTCCACTTTCATGCAAGAGCAAAATTTAACCATGAACTACCTTCTTCATAATCATCAATAACATTCCTTTTATTTTGAAATGAAAAGGAAGATATCAGTGTGGCTATTTCCTGTTGTAGCATTGCAATTCCTCCCTCTGCTAAATCTGCTCTAAAACCTTTGTCTTTTATTTGGACTACCTGGTTTAACGAAATTACCCGGCCAACTATTTTTCCTAATTCTACCAAATTTCGTTGGGGCATCTGAAAATTCAAATCGAAATTGACCTGCTCTTTAATAAACTCTGCTGCCTTACTGGTAAGATCAAAACTCTTTAGAAACTGAAAAAGATTATTCTCTTTTGCTCTCTTCATTAATTTTACAAGAGCTTCGGAAATCTGTGCATAAAGGATGTCATTTGAACCTTCAAAAATTTGGAAAGGTCTGCTGTCGGCAGTGCCTCTCCCTGCAATGTGATTTAATTTATAGGCTTTCGCTCCAACTAGCTGCAATAATGACTGAGCAGCATTTTGCATTAAATCAGTAACAACACTTTTTACAGCATTTGCCTCCAATCCGTGAGGCACAAGATCTACGTCTATTCCCGCTTTCTGACTACTGTTTGCACACATAGCAGAACAAATGGTGTATGATGCCTGCAATTTCGATAATCTCTCCTGTACCTGATCATAACTAAACAATGTTTTTCCACCAACAAAGCGCTGCTTGCAATGTACTATTGCCTCGTCAAGCATACGCTTTATAAATCCCATGCCCATTCCGGGAAACTGCATTCTGCTCCGGTGTAATAAATCGAGCATCATTTTTACTCCCGTAGTATGTGGTTCCAGTTTTTGCATGGCTGGTATTTTTACATCAATATGGTTACGCCCGTAAGGAATCATGTACAGACCAAGATTCTCAAAAATCTCTTCCACAACTATTTTTTGCCCGGGAGCGCTAACATCACAAATAAAAAAATCAATATCGCGCTGCAGGTTTCCGCTATTCGATTGCTGCCGGGCAGTTAGTAACCAGAAATCAGCCCAACCGGTTAATCCGGCCCAATGTTTCTTTCCCTTTATATAAAAGTCATTTTCCTTTTCGGTATAAAAAGTTTGCATATTTAATGCATCACTACCAAAATCCGGTTCGGTAATCATTAAACCGCCCATATTTTTGTCTTCGATAAAACGCTTAAAAACCGAAGCTTTAACTTCTTCTCTGCCATATTTAGCTACAGGTTGTAAAAATAAAGCCGAATTTATTCCGAAAGTGAGTGAAAGAGAGAGCGATTCGTAAGAAGCAGCAGAAAGTAATGCAATATTTTCGTGCATAAGACCGCCACGTCCGCCATACTCTTTGGGAATACCAACCGAAAGTGGGTTTGCCGACATGATTTCCTGAAATGCCTTAGGAGGAAGACCACGTTTAAGGCTAAGATTATTTATATCAGCCTTTTCATGAAAAGCGCTCTTCATTTTGTTTTTTAGTGTATCAAGGAACTCGGACAAAGATGGAATTTTCTTCTCCACCTCAATCTCATCGGAAATAATTTCTGAATTCATAAAATGAGTAATAAGGTTCGACTATTAAATTATTCTTAAAAAGATTAATATTTACAGGAAGTCAAACATTTAACTGCCAGTAATGTTTGCAGTACATAGCACTCCGGGAAAGAGAAAATCTACAAATTTGATTATCTGCTTAAGGATAAGGATTTTTACTTGTTTACTTTTTTTGAAAAAAGACTTGTTAATTATTTCTTTTCCAATTTTTAATGTTCTGTAATAAACAATTTATTTTTGCGGCAAAATTTAGTTTTGACAAGTTTAAACAAAAATATAACCCGGCTTTACTTTATTAAAATCTCGAAATGGTTTAACATGGTAATGCCCATTGTTGTGCTTTTTTATCAAAGCAATAATATGGGCATGCATGAAATTTTTGTATTAAAAGCTATTTATTCCGTGGCCATTGTTTTTATGGAAATTCCATCGGGGTGGATGGCCGACGTATGGGGACGAAAAAAGACTCTGGTATTAGGAAGTATCCTGGGAAGCGCGGGTATATTTATATACATGTTTTCGTATGGTTTCTGGGCTTTTGCTCTGGCCGAAATAATTCTCGGAATTGGTCATTCATTTGTTTCAGGTGCCGATTCTGCAATGCTTTTTGATATTTTAAAGGCAGAGAAAAAATCAGATACTTATGTAAAGCAGGAAGGGCGAATTACATCGGCAGGGAACTTTGCGGAAGCCATTGCAGGAATTGCCGGTGGTTTTCTTGCTACCATTACGCTGCGCACTCCTTTCTATTTTCAGTTTGCGGTTGCATCTATGGCTATTCCTGCCGCATTAACTCTTGTTGAGCCACAAATTCAATCCACAGGAAAGGTGCACTCTACCATAAAGCAACTGGTTCGAAATATACATACAAGTCTTATTACGAATCAAAACCTGAGAATTTCCATTTTACTTTCTGCCATTACCGGAGCTGCTACTTTAACTTTTGCCTGGCTGGTACAACCTTTTTTTAAGGCAATTGGGTTACCCGTAGGTTGGTTTGGAATTTTCTGGACGGCATTAAATCTTACCGTTGGCGTATCATCCGTTTTTGCCTACCGGGTTGAAAACCTTCTGGGGAAAAAGAGAACAGTATTATTTATTATCCTGCTACTTTCTGTCGGATATTTCCTTTCAGGATTAACAATCACTCTTTGGGGAATGGCTTTTTTATTTGTATTCTATCTTATTCGTGGGATCGCCACCCCTATCCTAAAAAATTATATAAATCAATATACTGAAAGCGAGGTGCGTGCAACAATGTTATCAGTACGAAACTTTGTGATCCGCATGAGTTTTGCTGGTATTGGTCCGCTACTAGGTTGGATGACCGACCACATTAGCTTAAAAAGTGCCTTTTTAATGGCTGGCGGAACTTATCTGGTTGCAGCTCTTATTGTTGTTATTCCCTGGTTAAAAACAGGTAAAGATTAGATTTCAATCTTTAATCCATCGTAACCTACAAATACATTTTTCGGTAACTCTTTCTGAATATCTTCGTGTTTTCCAAAAGTGTGACTTAAATGTGTTAGATAAGCTCTTTCCGGTTTTACTTTCTGAATTACCTCCATAGCCTCCTCCAGATTAAAATGCGAAAGATGCTTCTCTTTGCGGAGTGCATTTATAACCAGAACTTTTGTTCCCATAACTTTTTTTATTTCCTCTTCCGGTATAAAATTGGTGTCGGTAATGTAAGTTAAGTCTCCAATTCTGTAACCATAAACTGGCAATTTATGATGAAAACAGCGAATGGGAGTAATTTTTATTTCATCTATTTTGAAAGAGCGATTGCATACAGTATGTAATTTCATTTTTGGAATTCCGGGATATTTAGACTCGGCAAATACATAATTAAATATTCGTTTGATTGCTTCCTGCACACGGTTTTCAGCATAAATATCAACCGGATTTTTTTGCACCCAGTTAAAAGAGCGAATATCATCCAGCCCAAAAATATGATCTACGTGTTCGTGCGTAAGAACAATAGCTCTCAATGAAAAAACATCTTCACGCAGCATTTGCTGCCTAAAATCAGGCCCTGCATCAATAACAAAATTTTTACCATCTATTTTTACCATTATTGATGAACGTAAACGTTTATCTTTTGGATCTTTGGAGCGGCAAACATCACAATTACATGCAACAATAGGAACTCCTTGCGAAGTTCCTGTTCCCAGAAACGTAGCTTCAATTTTCATATCCTTATGTTCAAGCATTCCACAAAATTAATAAAAGCTGTGTTCTGATGATGATTATCTGTATTTTTGCAAAAAATTTAATATGGCTAAATTATTTCTTGTACCAAATGTATTAAGTGAAGGGAACTGGGAGCATGTGTTACCAGCCAGTGTTTTTCCAATATTAAGCAATACCCGTTTTTTCATTGTTGAGAATGTACGTACAGCTCGTCGTTTCCTGAAACTGGTAAACAAAGAAATCAATATTGATGAATTAACTTTTTTTGAATTAAATAAACATACACAAGCTTCTCAACTGCCAGATTATTTAGCTCCAATAAATAATGGGTTTGACATTGCCGTTATTTCGGAAGCCGGTTGCCCGGGAGTAGCAGATCCGGGAGCTGATATTGTACGCCTTGCCCATAAAAAAAATATTACTGTTGTGCCGGTGGTTGGGCCTTCTTCCATTTTGCTGGCTTTAATGGCATCGGGACTAAATGGCCAAAATTTCACTTTCCATGGCTATTTACCGGTAAAACCGAATGAACGGAGCCACGTAATTACTTCATTGGAAAAACAGGCTAAAAGCAACCAACAAACACAAATATTTATTGAAACTCCGTATAGAAATAACCAAATGATAGCCGATTTGGTAAAGAGCTGCTCCCCATCTACACTGCTTTGTATAGCCGCAAACATTACCGGGGAAAACGAGTTTATTGCAACCAAAACCATTCAACAATGGAAAAAAGGCATGCCTGATTTACATAAAATTCCGGCCATCTTTTTAATAGGGATTTAGATGATATAACCACCATTTGGAGAATCTCTGCAAACTTGAGTGTTCACATCATGCAAATCAAAGAATATGAGCTTCTTTTAATAAGTTAAGTTCATATTCAAGATTAGGGGTAAATACCGACTGTCCCATTTGTTTTTCAATCTGATTCTTTGTCCAAAAGTGGGCCTCTTCTACTTCATCAGAATGCACATGGTAATTTTGATAATCATGAGTTATAAACAGATAAACCAATTCCGACTCTACCTCTGAATTCCAACGATATACTTTATGGAGTTTGGCAGAAAAGTCAGTCAGTCCAATTTCTTCATACGCCTCTTTCTTCAAGGCTTGTTCTAATGTTTCACCAGCCGAAATATGTCCGCCCACTGCAGTATCCCATTTATTGGGCTGAATTAATTTAAATGCCGGACGTTTTTGCAGCAATACTGCTTTTTTGTTGTTTATTACATGCATGTGCACTACGGGATGCAGGAGCCGACTTCCGTTGTGCACCTGGCTGCGGGGAGCTTTTCCTGTAATATTGCCTTTCTCATCAACCAACGGCACCCATTCTTCGTTTGCCAACTCTTTTTGTTTTCTTTTTTGCCGAATTATTTCAAACAAAAAATAAGCGCCAAAAAGGATGTAAAACAAGCCTCCGCTTATAAATGCCCAGGCTTCTTTACTCATATAAAAAGTAGCATAAAAAACCAGGAATGTATGTGCTGTAAAAATAAAAAACAGGATTTTCAAACTTCTCCGCATTTGCTTTTCCTGTTCCTCATTAAAAGTAGCTCCCTTTAAATAGCGTTTGCTCATTAATTCTACCAGATTAACTCCTGAAAAAGCAGAAACAGCAAGTATGGCAACCAGAATTAATTCTATTAAGCCAGGTTTTAATTTAAAGAAGATATCGTTATTCAACCAAATAGAAACGGCTCCCAATATCACCAATAAAAGCGTATCAAAAAGAATAAACTTATCGAAACGCTTTTCCTTGAGACCTACCCAGGCCATTTCGATTATACCAATGCCAATGGCAACAAATAACCCGATTTTTGTTCCCCATATTTCATCGGCAGCAATAAAAACAAAAAGAGGAATAAAACCGGGTAATAATTTTTTTAGTAGGTCTGTTCTATTCATTTCAGGTAGAATTCACAGAAAAATATTAAAATACAGTTTCCTCTAATTGGCTTGCATATTGCGGTAAAAGTTCCTTAAACTTTACTAGCGCTTCATTTAACGATAAATTTGTTTCACCTCCTGCAGCATTTCTATGACCACCGCCATTAAAGTGCTCTTTAGAGTAGGCATTCACCGGGAAATTTCCTTTAGAACGGAAAGAAGCTTTTACATATTCTTCCTTCTCAATAAAAAGAACACTGAATACAATATTATTAATAGAAAGTGGATAATTAACAAAACCCTCTGTGTCTCCTGGCTCAAAATTAAAACGTAGCAATTCCTCTTTCGATATATAGATAACAGCAGCACGGTATTCCGGAAAGACTTCCATTTTCTCATTCAAACAATATCCTAATAATTTCATGCGGCTGGCAGAAAAATTATGATATACATTCGATTGAATTTTATCCGTGTTAATTCCATATACCATTAATTCCGAAACCACTTTAAACGTATTCGGATTTGATGTATTATGACTAAAAGAACCGGTGTCCGTCATTATTCCCGTGTACAAAGCTTCTGCCGCACTACGGGTAATATATTGTTTGAGATCCAAACTTTTTACTACATCAAAAATGAGCTCGGCTGTAGAACTGTATGAAGGTTCGGATATGGTAAAATCAGCAAAATCTGATGGATATGGATGGTGATCAATCAATACTTTCTGCTTTTCAAACTCCAAAATATACTTATCCAAATTTCCGGCACGTTTGGGCTCATTAAAATCTACACAAATTAACACATCAGCATTGTTAAAAGCGGCTTTTGCTTTCGACTTATTTTTATCAAAAACCAACACCTCAACCGATGAAGAAAACCACTTTAAAAAGCCAGGATAATCACCTGGAGTAATCACTTGAATATTGTGCCCAATATTTTTTAAAATCTCAGAAATCCCAATAGCCGAACCAATGGCATCGCCATCCGGATTTTCGTGCGGTACCACAACAATGTTCTTACCTCCTTGCTGAAGGAGAGCCTTTAGTGGTTTAAAAATCTCATTTCCAGTATTTTTCAAAACAATAATAATTTGAATCGACAAATATAAGAAATCTGAACTTTCTGTTTAAGCTATTTGAATATAATCCCGCCTTTTCACTTAATAAAAATGATTTTGAATTTTATCCCTGGCGATAATACATTTTGTAGAAATTGACCTCCATACGATGAAATGCTTCCTTTTTATTTTTGTATTATTGTGCTGTTATTAATAAAATAAAATCAAACAAAAATGGCAGGAAATCTGACCTTCACGATGATTAAACCCACTGCTTTTAAAAACAATAATGCAGGGGCAATTTTAAAAATGATTAATGAAGCTGGCTTTACTATAAAGGCGATGAAACTAACCCGTTTGTCGGCAGAACAGGCTGGCGCTTTTTATGCCGTGCATAATGGAAAACCTTTTTATGGAGAATTGGTTAAATTTATGAGCTCAGGTCCTATTGTTGCAGCAGTATTGGAAAAAGAAAATGCAGTAGAAGATTTCAGGACGTTAATTGGTGCTACAAATCCTGAAAAAGCAGCAGAAGGCACCATTCGTAAATTGTATGCAACCAGCTTACAGCAGAATGCTGTACATGGTTCTGATAGCGATGAAAATGCAATTATTGAAGCAGATTTTTTCTTCTCAAAAATTGAGCGGTATTAGACTATAAAACTGGAAAAGGAGTTGTTTAATGCAAATGGATAACTCCTCTTTCACTGATATTTCTACTTAAATTGAATTCGATGAATGATTTCGTCTCCGGCATTTTCATTTATTTTCCGGCATATCTCTTCACGCATCATTATCAATTCATTCTTTACTACCGACGAACTAATTTCAACATACAAAACTTTATTAACGACCGAAATATTTCGTGTATATCGTGCAATTGTTTTCCCCAACAGACTTTCCCACGACTGCACAGCATCCATCTCTTTCAGTTTCCGTTCAATCCGGTTTGATTTAATATACTCTTTTAAAACCTCACTTAATGGTTGTGTATTTGTCCTTCTCATTCTAAAATTTTTACTTCTCCGTTACTAACATTAAAAATACGAAAATCGGTATTCATTTTCTTTATAATCGCATCCAAATGTTCCCGATTAGTATCTGTAATAAATATTTGCCCGAATTCATTGCCCGACACAACTTTTATAATTTGTTCAACACGCTGCTGGTCAAGTTTATCAAAAATATCATCAAGCAATAAAATTGGTTTTAGCCCCGAAATTTCTTTTATAAAATTAAATTGAGCCAGTTTTAATGCAACCAAATATGTTTTCTTTTGGCCTTGCGAGCCTAGCTTTTTTATCGGATAATCACCAATATTCAATGCCAAATCATCTTTATGAATACCTGCAGTTGTATATTGCACGACCCTGTCTTTATGCAAAACGTTATGTAACAATTCCTCGAAATTATGTTCATATAAGTCGGATTGATGAACAAGCCCGACCTGCTCATTTCCCTGCGAAATAAATGTATAATATTTTTGAAAAACAGGAACCAGCCTTTCCACAAAAGCCATACGTTCCTTATGAATCCGGCTTCCGATTTCAACCAGCTGCGAATTCCATATTTCCAAAAGCTCGTCATCAAAAAAACGTTCGGATGCAAATTGTTTTAATAAATTATTTCGTTGAAGTAAGGCCCGGTTATATTTAAGCAAATCGTCCAGATAACTCTGATTGTATTGCGAAATTACACCATCCATAAATTTACGCCTTTCGTCGCTGCCTCCCAAAATCAGATTATCATCCGATGGAGTAATCATTACCAATGGCAGTAACCCTATGTGTTCTGCCAATTTTTTATAAACTTTTGTATTTCGCTTAAATTGTTTTTTATACCCTTGCTGTAACCCACAGGTAATTGTCTCATTTGACTCCCCCCTTTTGTAATTAGCGCTCAGCATAAAATAATTTTCCTGATGATTGATATTTAGTTGATCGACAGCATTGAAAAAACTTTTGCAAAACGAAAGATAATATACAGCATCAAGCATATTGGTCTTCCCTGCCCCGTTATTACCAATCAAGCAGTTTAGTTTGGGTGAAAATGCAACCTGTATATCTTTCAGATTTTTAAAATTTACAACAGAAATATCTTCAATATGCATAAAATCAAATTATCAAGTATGATACAAAACTAATATAAAAAGAACGGACAAAACATGGATGTTTATAATTTCAGTTGGCGAATCCTTGAATTGCACACAGGTGACAACTTTATCCGGGAATAGGAAAAAATCAGAGTGGAATACCGAATTATGTCCATTGGATTTACAGCTATTTGCAATTCTATTATTTTAATAACACCTTTGTGTTGATTAATATTCAAATTTATAGGGGTTATCCCCACACTGTTTTGAAAAAAAAACTATTTTTGCGACACAATTTTGAAAAGAAAAGAAATGGCAAAGGAAAAGGCTCAGCACACAGACAATTTAGAAGAACTGGAAAGTGCTCTGACGAAAACAGAACAGTTTATAGAAGATAATCAAAAGATTATTACTTATGTTATTGGTGCAGTTATTTTAGTTGTTGCGGGTTATTTGGGATTCAACAAATTTTATTTACAGCCCAAAGAAAAAGAAGCACAATCACAAATGTTTATGGCAGTAGATTATTTTGAAAAAGATTCGTTTAACCTGGCTGTAAACGGAGATGGCAACTATCTTGGGTTTCTTGACATTATTGACGATTATGGTATTACAAAATCGGCAAACAGAGCAAAATATTATACCGGAATTTCCTATTTAAATTTAGGACAGTATGAAGAAGCACTGGATTATTTAAATGAGTTTAAAACAGACGATCTTTTACTAGCTCCTATTACTGAAGGTGCAAAAGGCGATGCTTATCTGGAGTTAGGCGAAACTGAAAAGGCGTTAAAACAATACAAAAAAGCGTATGAGCTTACGGATAATGAATTAACAACTCCGGTGTACATGATGAAAGCAGCCAATTTGCTGGAATCAATGGATGAGTTTAAAGATGCCCTTGCTTTATATAAAAATTTAAAAAGCAAGTATCCAAAATCAACAGAAGGGATGGAAGCCGACAGGTATATTGCCCGGGTGGAAATGAAATTAAGTTAGAAAAATTATATGGGCTAACCAAACCCCTCTTTATCGAGGGGTTTTTTATTTTATAGATATGGCAACAAAAAATCTTTCAAATTACAATATAAATTCCGTTCCATCGGCTGAAAATATGCGGTTTGGCGTGGTAGTGGCTGAATGGAATTTCGAAGTTACATCGGCATTGGCTCAGGGAGCTGTTCAAACACTGGAGAAACACGGCGCTGTTGAAGAAAATATTTTAGTGAAATATGTGCCGGGGACTTTTGAACTTACTTTAGGCGCACAGTATTTTGCAGAAATGGAAAATGTAGATGCCATCATACTTCTTGGATGTGTTATTCAGGGAGAAACAAGGCATTTTGATTTCATTTGCCAGGGAGTAACACAGGGAACCACAAGCCTGAATATGAAATATAATAAACCATTTATTTTTGGTGTACTAACAACTGATAATCAGCAACAGGCCCTTGACCGCTCAGGCGGGAAATTAGGAAATAAGGGGGATGAAGCTGCTGTTACTGCTATAAAAATGGTGGCGCTGAAGAATTCGTTTTTGTAGATAAAAATCACACAAAAGATTGTCTCAAAATAAATTTTAAGAGATTACAAATTTTCGCCAATTGCAGTGATTGATGGTTCGGCATAATATCTTTCTTTTTTCCAGAAACGAAGCAAGAAATCAATATCATTTAAATATAACTTACCAGCACCTTTTGTAAAAAAGGGTAGTTTATCTTTAAAATTATCAATACAATACATTGCCAACTCTGCAGAGATGCTTTCATCCATTAATAGTCTAAAAATATGGTCTTCACTTTCCTCTTCGTTAAAAAATGAATTTTCAGCAACAGGAAATGCAGAATTACATTCAAGAACAATTTCAACCCCACTTTTAGGATTAAAAAACACCAATCCTGAATCAGCTATATCTGAAAAATCATTTGCTTTTTGTTCTTCACCGGATCCCAAAAAACCTTCTTTCCTGGCTTCTTTACGCGATTCCTCAATCTCTTCTTGAGAAATATTGAGTGCATCTCTATAAAAATCTAAATATTCCCGGGGAAACTCTGTTAACTTATCTGAAGTCATGAAAGCAATTGGTAAACCATTATTATAATGAAGAAAAGCCTTATACTGCTTTTTTAAAGAATCTTGTATTTCTTCACTTTTATGATAGAGAAAGTTAACCGCTGACCTGCTTTCCAGTGAATTTTTTTCTTTCAACACCAAATCGGCATTAAACTCATTCTGAAAATAGACACCTGAAAACCACCATTCATCTTGCCATTGCACAATTCCCATATAAACAATCGTATCGATATCTGTTAAATTTTGCGAATGGTCGAATGATTTTTTCGTCAGTTTAAATTTTTTGCCCGAAGCAATATGTTCCAAAAAAATATCACTCTCGTCCTGACCTTTGAAAAGGAAGAATCCACGTACTCTTTTCGACATGTTTAAATAGGCGTTATGAAACGGATGTTCGTTTCCAGTAATACCTGCGGCCCATTCCTTGCCACTAAACGCCAACAGCCGGGTATAGTTATTTTGCAGCGTAGTTTCCCGGTTTTCATTCAAAAACATCATGAGGTTTTTATCCATCCTGTTTTCTTCTATAACTTCGCTTTCTTTTTCCTGAAGAAGAAAAAAAGTATCAGGGAAAAACAGGTACGTTTTAAAAAGCAGTGCATCTATAAGATTACGCGCATCATAATAATCTGCTTTAGGGCTGATTGTATATAAATTTTTAAGGACTTTATTCTCCGGTGCATATTCCCATGCCTCGTCAAAAACAACAAACACATTTCTACTGCTTTGCTCAATAAATTCATTATAAGGTGAAATAAACTTATCCGTTTGCATTGTATTCATAAAATACCAAATAAGAAAGCTGATGTCCTGTGGGTTGATTTCACCATCAAAATACTCATCACAATCGTAAAATGGCAATGGCTTATTATATAAATACTTATGTTGAAGAATAAATGTGTTGTAAATATTTATTTCTGAAATAAGATCTTCAAACCAGGCAGTTAAAAAACAGGCCAGAAGATTAATATCTTCTTCTTTAAGGTATATGTAAAACACAGAGGATACTTTGTCTGAAAGTAAAGCTTGTTTAACCTTATTAGCAATTTTAAGATAGTAGCTATCTGTTAGTGTTTGATTTTCATATGGCTTTAAAGTCAACCAATCATCAATAAATATTTTGCTTCTTTCCATATTTTATAATCCTTTGAAACTGGAGGATAAAGATAAATTCCTTCTTTCAAAAACTAATATTTAGCATGGTAAACATTTCAACATTTTAAAAATTCCCTTTAGAAATGACAAAGAAATAATACAAATGATTAATTTCCACCAAACTAAAAGATTACAAGAATCCCCCTCAATGAATATGGATTCTTTGTTTTGTATAATGTGTTCCTGCCATAAGAGTAGAAAAGCCCCATTTCTTTTACAGCATTATCTAGTGAATCTGTTTCCTGCACCCGTTTCAATAATTCAATTATCTGGGAATTTATTTTCATTCCTGATTCTGTTTCTACCAATAATTTTTTCTGCTTTAAAAAGCAAATAGATAAAAACAAACGCTACTAATGATACACATATTGAGGTATTATATCTACAATCTACTTTCCCATTAAGTAGTAAACACAAATAACATAAGAAAATGAAAAACAAATGCTTAACAAAAACAGCATACCTTATTCGATAAACTGGATTCACTTTTGAATATTGTTTGGGCAATACAAAATAAAATGAAATGAAAAAAATTGTTTTAGCAGCATTTATGATTTTGAGTACAGGAGCCGTTATGGCTCAATATGATTTTGCCGTAGGACTTCGTTCTGGTGGCACTTCCGGTATTACTTTCAAAAAGAATAACGGAGGTACTGCATGGGAAGGAATTGTAGGGTTATGGCACAATGGAATAGGATTTACTGGACTTTGGGAAAAAAATCAACCAGCATTTAACGAACCCGGATTTAACTGGTATTATGGTGTTGGCGGGCATGTTGCTTTTTATGGAGATGATTTTGACGGAAGACATGGAACTTCCTGGTACAGACATCCCCACCATATTGACGATGGAGATTTTGGTCTGGGTATTGATGGCGTTATTGGTCTTGAATACAAAATCCCAAATGCTCCCATTGCTTTTGATATTGGATTAAAACCATACATTGAAATTGTCAGCGAAGGAGGGATCCTGTTCTCTCCCGACCCCGGAATAGGAGTCAAAGTTGCCTTCTAATCCATTAAAGCAGTTGTAATATAACTGCGAAGGTGCCCTGCCCCGGGCACCTTTTTCATTCCCCCCCACACCGGATATCAATTACATAGAAATTGAAAGATGGGATAAAATGACAAAAACTTATCAAACTACCGTTTAACAATAATATAGATTCCAGCTTTGTATTGTTTTTACACTTTATATACTGTTTTTGCTAAAATACTGAAACCAGTTTTCATGAGATACAAAGCTTATGACTATTTTTGAAGCCAAAGTACAGCAGGCTATAATATGAATAAAGATAATATAATACGATTCCCGGCAGAATGGGAGAAACAATCTTTCTTGCAACTTACCTTTCCTCACGAGAAAAGCGACTGGAATTATATGCTACAAGAAGTTTCAACATGTTTCGCTGATATAATTATAAATGCTTCCCAATTTCAGGACGTTTTGGTGGTTTGCGATAATATTCCACGTGTTAAGGCGTTTTTTACTAATACAAAAAACATTTTTTTCGTTCAGGAAAAATCCAATGATACATGGGCGCGGGATCATGGAGGAATAACCGTTTTTGAAAATGGAGAACCGGTTATTCACGACTACATTTTTAATGGCTGGGGAAAAAAATTTGAAGCAGGACTGGATAACCAGATTACACAGAAGCTATTTAAAAAGAACCTGTTTGCAAATGCAAGTCTGAAATCGTTCGACTTTGTTTTGGAAGGGGGCTCTCTTGAAAGCGATGGCAATGGAACCATTTTAACAACCTCGGAATGTTTGCTTTCCAGAAATAGAAATGAACAGTTTTCAAAAGAGGAGATTGAAAATTATCTAAAACAAAACTTTGGGGCAAACAGAGTTTTATGGCTCAACTCCGGGTATCTTGCAGGCGACGACACAGATTCGCATATTGATACGCTTGCCCGCTTTTGCAACGAAAACACCATTGCATATGTTGCTTGCAAAAATGAAAAGGATGAGCATTTTGAAGCTCTTCAAAAAATGAAAAAGGAGTTACAACAATTAAAAAAAGCGAATGGTGAACCTTACAAATTATTTGAACTTCCCCTACCCGACCCCTGTTTTGATACTGAAGGGCATCGGTTACCTGCTACCTATGCGAACTTTACAATTATAAACGGAGCAGTATTGGTTCCTGTGTATGGAGTAGCACAAGACGAAGAAGCAATTGATATTATTCAAAAATGTTTCCCTGACAAGAAAATAATTGCAATTAATTGCAGGGTATTAATTGAACAGCACGGCTCATTACATTGTGTAACCATGCAATACCCGGAAGGAGTTAAATTGAACAAAGAAATTTTAAAGTAATGAAGAAACTAAAAGTTGGGTTGGTTCAACAGACTTGTACAAATAATAAACAGGAGAATATCTCAAAAAGTATTGAAGAGATAAAAAAATGTACTTCACAAGGGGCTGAACTTGTTGTTTTGCAAGAGTTACATACGAGCGTTTACTTTTGCCAAACAGAAGACACGTCCATGTTTGATTTGGCAGAACCGATACCAGGCCCGGTAACAGACTCATTTTCGAAAGCAGCCAAAGAGGCTGGTGTTGTTTTGGTAACTTCATTATTTGAAAAACGTGCTGCCGGACTATATCACAATACTGCCGTTGTATTTGAAAAAGATGGATCTATTGCCGGAAAGTACCGTAAAATGCATATTCCTGATGATCCGGCATATTATGAAAAATTTTATTTCACTCCCGGAGATTTAGGTTTTAACCCAATAAAAACTTCGGTAGGAAACCTTGGCCTTTTGGTTTGCTGGGATCAATGGTATCCGGAGGCTGCACGATTAATGGCGCTGGCAGGAGCTGATGTTTTGATATATCCTACAGCGATTGGCTGGGAAAGCACCGATGAGCAAGATGAAAAACACAGACAGCTTGATGCATGGATGATTTCACAACGCGGGCATGCAGTTGCCAATGGTTTGCCGGTTATTAGTGTTAACAGAACGGGGTTTGAAGCCGATCCTTCCCGAATTACCAATGGAATTACTTTTTGGGGAAATTCATTTATTGCCGGTCCTCAAGGCGAAATCATTACCCGCTTTCCAGCCAACAAAGAACAAACCGAAGTAATGGAAATTGATCTGAGCCGCTCCGAAGACGTCAGACGAATATGGCCTTTCCTGCGCGATCGGCGAATTGATGATTACCAGGAAATATTGAAAAGATACAGAGATTAACGCTCAACCATTTAAACCAGTCGGAAACTATTCTCCCAGTCCGATAATTGCTGACATTTCATGCGATTCTCCCGGGGCAAGTTTTATTGTATTGCTACCTGAATTAACGGCCTCTATACAAACAAACGTTTGGTAAGCATCATCCGGCATATCTCCAATCTTCCGGCAAGTTTCTTCCCATGGGTTCCAAACAGTTGTAACTTTACTTCCACTTTTGGCCGCAACAATTTTTCTTTTAAAAGCTTCATCGTAAATGACACACGGTGCTTCAGTATCAAGATAGTTTCGATCTACTTCTTTATCGATTTTCAATAAAGATTCAACCTGCATCGATTCTCCCTGGGTAAGATTATCGAGGTACTTTGTATTTTGTAATCCGTCAATCGTAATGTTGTCAATTCCTGACAAAGTATAGTAAGAATGCAAAGCATCTGTATATTCAAACGTTTCGGAAGAAGTATTAGTAATTTTTAAAGTAACAGTAAGAGATTTTCCTACCTCTACAATTATTTCTGCACAAAAATCATGAGGCCAGTAAATTTTTGTTTTCTCCGATGAGTTAAGCTGCAATCTCACCAATGTTTCTCCACCCTGCAATGTTTGCGTTTCAACAACATTCCAGTACATTAATCTGGCAAAACCGTGTTGTGGTTTTGATGTATCGTTTTTATGCGGGCCAAACCAGGGAAAACAAACCGGTATTCCGCCCCTAATCGCTCTTCCTTCTTCTAACAAACTCTCCGGGCTCATCCACAATATACCCAATGTGCTGTAAGGCCTGAAATTAATAACCTGTGCACCATACAAACTTATATCAGCCTCTGCAAATTTATTCACAACTGTAATTACTGGAAAACCCTCTTCCAACTCGGCAAAACCAACTTCACCTTCAATACTAAATTTATCCTCCAATTCTTCAATATCTATCATAAGCTTTATTATTACAGTTGAATCCCTTACGGAAACTTCAAATTTGAACTGTTACAAGTGATGGTGCAAGGTAGTGATCATTTTTATTTTTTAAAAGTTTGACAGAATGGAAAAACCGACGAAAAATAAAATTGTAGTAATCTCAAAATTATGTAGATGTTGGATTATATTCACTCAAATTTATACTTTTATATGTCATAATTTACTAAAGCTAGAAACTTCATTTTTAAATGGATGACAGATTTATATCGTTTACAAATAAAATAACCTTTACAATGAATAATAAACCAAAACAACCAGTGATACTTTTAATTATAGCTTTCTTATGTTTTGTATTTATACAGATTAGTTTCTCTATTCCGGAAGAACAAAATTCAGAAAAAGGATTTGTTTCTATTTTTGATGGAAAGACGCTGAACGGATGGAAAGGAGACTCAACCTATTGGCGAGTCGAAAATGGTTGTATTATTGGAGAAGTTAAACCACAAACACTTTTAAAGCGAAATTCCTTTATTATCTGGCGCGGAGATATGCCTGCTAATTTTGAATTAAAGCTGGAATACCGAATTAGCGAAAACGGGAACAGTGGAATAAACTACCGGAGTGAAGAAGTTGAGGGGCTTCCTTATGCATTGCGAGGATACCAATTTGATATTGACGGAGCCAACAAATATACAGGGCAAAATTATGAGGAACGGGGCAGAACAACGCTGGCTTACCATGGGCAAAAAGTGTTGTTGGAGAATTTGTCAGATTCAATACCCCAATTCCCATTAACAAATTTTATTGAAAAAAATGCCTGGACTAAATCGCAAGTAACGGGTGTTTTTGGTGATATTGAGGAACTAAATTCAAACATAAAAGCGCAAGATTGGAATACCTGTTATATTATTGCAAATGAGAACCTCATGCAACACTACATTAATGGAATACTCATTAGCGAAGTTACAGACAACGATATCAATAACAGAAAATTGAAAGGACTAATCGGTGTGCAGGTTCATGTTGGACCACCTATGAAAATTGAATACCGGAATATTCGGTTAAAAAAACTATAATTTAGTAGTCTTTACGTTTCCTTGAGAAATAGGATAACAACAATAATTAAACAAATACATAAAAAATGAGAATTATTTCGTGGAATGTTAATGGAATAAGGGCGGTAGCAAAAAAGGATTTCTTTTCAAGTTTTGAACAAATGAATGCCGATATTCTATGTTTACAAGAAACAAAAGCACAGGACGAACAAATTAGCGAAACGCTGGCTTCATTGGAAAATTATCATATTTATTCAAACTCAGCAGAAAAAAAAGGATATTCGGGAACAGCTGTTATTTCTAAAGAAAAGCCTTTAAATGTAATTCGTAACATAAATATTGAAAAGCACGATACAGAAGGGAGGGTTTTATGTCTTGAATACCCATTGTTCTTTTTAATCAATGTTTATGTCCCCAACTCAGGAAGCGAACTAAAAAGACTGAATTACAGACAACAATGGGACATTGATTTTTTAAATTATTTGAAGAATCTGGAAAAACAAAAACCGGTAATTGTATGTGGCGATTTTAATGTAGCCCATAAACCTATAGATTTGGCACGTCCGAAAGCCAATTATAATAAATCAGCCGGTTATATGCAGGAAGAAATTGACGGAATGGATCGCTATACTCAAAGTGGATTAGTAGATACTTTTCGCCACTTTTATCCTGGCAAAACAGATATATACTCATGGTGGAGCTACAGAGCCGGGGCAAGAGGAAAAAACGTAGGCTGGAGAATCGATTATTTTCTGGTAAGTGAATCGTATATGCCAAATGTGAAATCAGCCTTTATAATGAATGAAATTATGGGGTCAGATCATTGTCCGGTTGGAATTGAGTTAAATTAATCATGTTCACAGTCGTCTATCATCTTGTATTAACAGAATACTTCATTGTTTGCTCTAAAATATTGTGTATGAGGATTAATATATCGCCAAATATTACAACTCAAAAACAGCAACAAACTTTTAACACAAAAAAGAAGTAAGCTTTCATGAAGTAACATATCAGCATTTTTAACCCCCAGAATAAGCCATATTTAAAGAAAATACCGATTACAACCATCTATATTTGTACTATACAAATCTGAAATACAAGATCAGGTAGACGCTTTTAAAACTTTAACTAATCCTGGGGTTGACGCTACAGGATTAGTTTTTTTATGACATATATTAACCACATCTGTTTTTCATTGCAGCCATATTAAACCTTTCCCCTAAATTCCGCCTTTCTGCACCCCACTTATATTACTTTTTTTACATTTCATATCCTCAAGCTTGTATTTTTCTTGATTTATGCAAAATAGCGAATCCAAAAGCAAACGCTAAAGCATGCGATGAAAAATTCAAAATACACCTAAATATGAACAAATACTTGACGACAAGGACATCAATGATTGAATATGGCAGACTCCGTTTCATATGGGAGATTCTTTTCACTCTAAATTTGTATCTTCGGCTTTTACTTAAAATCAAAGAGCAAAATACATCTGCACTGCAAGATGTGACAATCAAATTCAAAACAGTAAAAAGAAGATTATCAAATGGAACACCTGGGATCATGTTTATGCAGAACGGTAAAATTCAAAGTAACAGGCGACTTCGAAAGTTTTTATTTATGTCATTGCAGATACTGTAGAAAAGATACTGGCTCCGCCCACGCAGCTAATTTGTTCTCTACAACGGCAAAGCTTGAATGGTTACAAGGAGAAACAGCAGTAAAAACATACCAACCTCCCAGAAGCAACCATGTAAAGGCCTTTTGCATGCATTGCGGGTCAGCATTACCCAATTTACAAATGGGCGGAAAATTACTGGCAGTTCCGGCAGGGAGTTTAGACACCATACTGAATAAGAAGCCAGACGGGCACATATTTATTTCACATAAAGCGAATTGGGATGAATCTCTTGAAAAAGCAACAAAGTTTGATCGGTTTCCAGAGTAAGACCTTTTCTTCCAACCTAAATTTAATACTAATTGCCGAGTCCGGTTCTTTCAAAAATCGGATGAAAAAGACAATCATTTTGGAATTATATTATCTTCGTACATTCTGAAAAATTAGGGGGAATGCAGTTTAACAATAAAACCATCTGGATTACGGGTGCATCATCAGGAATAGGGAAAGCTGTAGCTTTGGAAATCTCTCATTCAGGGGCAATGTTAATTCTGTCCGGACGTAATAAAGAAACCCTTGAAAAAGTAGCCGAAGAGTGCAATAAAAATGGCAGCACTTCACGTGTTATTCCTTTTGATTTAAGCGACGAAAAATCGATACAAGAGGCAACACAAAATATAATATCAGAAAATATAAAGATAGATGCAATATACCATTTTGGAGGTATTAGTCAGCGATCGCTGGTTTATGAAACCCCACTTTCGATTGATCGTAAAATATTTGAAGTAAATTATTTTGGAACCATTGCTCTTACAAAAGCAATTTTACCTTTAATGATTAAAAATGGTGGAGGGCACATAGCAGTCACTTCGAGCATTGTTGGGAAATTTGGTTTTCCTTACCGCTCATCGTATTCTGCATCAAAACAAGCTTTACATGGTTTTTTTGAAAGCCTACGGGCAGAAAATGCAACTAATAACATACAGGTTTCGGTAATAATTCCAGGCCGGATAAAAACCAACATTTCAATTAACGCTATAAATAAAGACGGGAAAACTCACGCAAAAATGGATGAAGGCCAGGACAAAGGGATGGATGCCGGTAAAGCCGCAAAAGTTATTTGCAAAAAGCTAAAAAGGAACAAAAAGGAAATTCTGGTAGGCGGAAATGAAATTATTATGGTACATATTCGTCGTTTCTTACCTGTGCTGTATTATTATTTATCATCGAAAGTAAAACCATTATAACAGAAACATATTATCGAGAATAAAATGCGGGATAAAATAAACGGGATACAACAGTTAGGAGTAGGCGTGGAAGATGTTCAGGAAGCCTGGAAATGGTACAGAGAGCATTTTTCAATGGATATTCGAATGTTTGACGATGAAGCAGTGGCAGAATTAATGCTGGCTCATACCGATGGCAAACCCAGGGCCCGGCATGCCGTACTTGCACTAAACATGCGTGGTGGCGGAGGTTTTGAAATATGGCAACACAAAGGAAAAAAACCGGAACCACCTAAATTTGAAATACAACTGGGGGATTTGGGAATTAATATCGGTAAAATAAAAACCGATAATGTGAAGGCGGCTTATGACAAATTTAATACCTCAGGATTAAACTTATTGAATTCTGTTCAAAAAGATCCGGCATTGAATGATCATTTCTACATGAAAGACATTTATGGCAACATGTGGGAAATAGAAAACCAAAACGAAGTTTTCAGAAAAGAAAAATCGGTTAGTGGTGGCGTTCTGGGTGTTGTAATAGGCGTTAAAAACATGGAAGAAAGCCTGAAGATATACCAGGATATTTTGCAATATGACCAGGTTGTATACGATAAAACCGGAACGTTTGACGATTTCCAGAATATTCCCGGAGGTGCATCACAGTTCAGACGAATGTTGCTAAAACATTCTGATGTTAAAACAGGTGCTTTTAGCCCTTTCTTTGGAAATTCTGTTATTGAGTTGGTGCAGGTACTCGACCGTGAACCACGTGATATATATGAGGACCGTATTTGGGGCGATCCCGGTTTTATTCATCTGTGTTTTGATATTAATGGCATTGACAATATGAGGGAAAAAGTAAAAGATATGGGCTACCCATTTACAGTAGACAGTGCCCGTGCACTTGAATCGTTCGATATGGGAGAAGCAGCAGGTAGCTTTGCCTATATACAGGCACCGGAAGGTACTCTCATTGAATTCGTGGAAACCCACCGGATTCCGTTAATGAAAAAATTAAACTGGTACCTCGATTTCAGGAAAAGAGGTAATCGTCCCCTCCCCAACTGGATGTTAAACCTGTTCCGTTTTAAACGTGTAAAAAAATAAATATAAAAATTAATAGAAGTACAGAGTAGTGATAAATTAAAGCTACAAGTTTAAGTTGTACTTCTTTGTTTTTAATGCTACTGTCCTAATAAATTTGGAGATGCAATAATAATAAAAGCCCAAAGACAAAATCCCTGGGCTTTTCCTTTCCATATATATGGATAAGTATTAATCTTTTACAGAAAATTTATAAATAGTGGTTGAGTTGAGTTCTTCTCCTGGTTTTAACAAAGTAGAAGGGAAATCAGGCTGATTTGGGCTATCAGGAAAATGTTGTGTTTCCAGGCAAAAACCTGTTCGTTTCGTATATGCGTTACCACTTTTCCCAATCTCATCTCCTTTCAGGTGGTTACCGGTATAAAACTGAACACCTGGCTCTGTAGTAAATACTTCCATATAACGGCCGCTTTCTGGATCAAAAGCACTGGCAGCAAACCCCAATTCTCCTTCGGGCTTATTAATTACATAATTAAAATCGTAGCCTACACCATATTGCAACTGAGGATTTGGAGCGTCAATCCGTTCTCCAATTGTATGCGGAGTAGTAAAATCAAGCTCTGTTCCTTTAATATCTTTAATTTCTCCTGTAGGAATCATATTGCCATCTATCACCGGAGTCGATTTATCTGCATTAATTACCACTACGTGATCCAGAATATCACCATTTCCTTCTCCTTTCAAATTAAAATAACTATGGTTGGTAAGATTAAAATAACATGCTTTGTCCGTTATCAGGTGGTAATCAATCTTTAATTCATTATCATCAGTTAAAGTATAGGTTACTTTTACTTTTTTATTTCCCGGAAAACCATATTCCCCATCCGGGCTCTCAAGGCTAAATGCAACTGAATTTCCACTCTGACTTGCATCCCAAACTTGTCTGTACCAGCTATCAGGGCCGGAATGCAAACATGCTTCCCCATTATTCACAGGAAAATGGTATTCCGTTCCATCAATGGTAAACTGTGCATTGGCTATACGATTGGCAAACGGACCAACAATAGCCCCATGGCTGGCTCCGTATTTCTGGTAATCTTCAACCGATTTAAACCCAAGCATCACGTCAGCAAAATTACCATCTTTATCGGGCACATAAATCGAAACAATTTTAGCTCCGTAATTGGTTAAAGCTACCGTCATTCCATTCTTATTCTCCATGGTAAATAAGTCGGTTTGTTTACCATTTACAGTTGCTTCAAAATTTTCTTTACTGTAAGGCATCTCAATTTTTTTTTGTGGTGTTGAAGTACAGCCCATAAAAGCTGCTACCATTAAAAACAGGCTTAGTCTTTTCATCAATTTTAAATTTTGTGAATAAAAATACGAATTCAACCTGTAACCATCAATTCGTTTTAAAAAGAATTCGTTTCTAACATAAAATTCATTTACGAATATTGATATTTTAAGAGAAGTGTGCTTCATTTGCGGTTTCAATTGGAAAGAAAGTATGGAATCAATAAAAGAAATATATAAAATCGGTCATGGCCCGTCGAGCAGCCACACCATGGGGCCGCGAAAAGCTGCCGAACAGTTTTTAAATAAAAACAAGGAAGCTCATCATTTTGAGGTAACACTTTTTGGAAGCCTTGCTGCCACAGGAAAAGGGCATTTAACCGACAGGGCTATTTCGGAAACATTTAAGAACCATATTATTTCCATTGAATGGAAACCGGAAGTTTTTTTACCTAAACATCCCAATGCTGTGAAATTTAAAGCTTTCGACGAAGAAAGAGAACCTCTTGATGAATGGATAGCCTATAGTATTGGAGGAGGCGCTATTATTGACGACAATACAGATACAGAAACCCAAATTATTTATCCGCATAAAAGTATGAACGAAATCCTGAACTGGTGTAATTCAAATGGATGCCAAATTTGGGAATATGTAGAACATTATGAAGGCTCCGAAATATGGGACTTTCTGGATAATGTTTGGAATATCATGCAGCTTTCTATAAAAAGAGGATTGAGCCGCGATGGCGTTTTACCTGGCATATTAAAACTTCCGAGAAAAGCACAATCATTTTACAAAAAGGGGCAAAATTTTGCTACTCCATTTAAGCGCCGTTCACAACTTTTTTCCTATGCACTTGCAGTTTCGGAAGAAAATGCTTCGGGCGGAGAAATTGTTGCAGCCCCTACCTGCGGAGCTTGCGGTGTTATTCCTGCTGTGCTCAGGTACTTCAAAGATGTGTACAAAACAGATAAAGACACATTGCTCCGCGCACTGGCAACAGCAGGAATTATTGGAAATATTGTTAAATCAAATGCTTCTATTTCGGGAGCAGAAGTAGGATGCCAGGGAGAGGTGGGAACAGCATGTGCGATGGCTTCAGCGATGGCAACACAACTCATGGGTGGAACCATTTATCAAATTGAATATTCAGCAGAAATGGGGCTGGAACACCATCTGGGACTGACATGCGATCCGGTTGCTGGTCTGGTACAAATTCCATGTATTGAAAGAAATGCCTTTGCAGCAGAACGGGCTGTCTCGCATAATACTTTTGCATTAATGTCGGATGGAAGGCATAGGATTAGTTTCGACGAGGTGGTTGAAACGATGTATACCACAGGCATTGATTTACAGAGTCAATACAGGGAAACATCAAAAGGGGGACTGGCAAAACTAAATGCGCTTCCCCGCGATTGACTTTTTTATATAATCTGGAGCGTTTGCCATTGGAAAGTAAATTTCAACTACATCACCCTGTTTCCACTCTTTTGCAATTAGGCAATATTCTCCCGGATGTGCAACATATTTCACATTATGAACAGTTACGGTAGCCCCATCAGCCCAGCTCGGAATGCGTACATATAATTCAATGTACCTTTTCTTTTCCATCCCAAAATTTATATTTATCATTCCGGTTGGTGAGTAACCCGTTTCCTGCACTATTTTCACCTTTCCATATAACGAGTGTTCATATTCTATTTCAGAAGCAGCAAACAAATTAACATGTACATGATCTACCAATTTGGTAAATATATATGGGGCAACTAAACTATTTATTTGCAAACTGTCTCCCGGGATGCCGGTGTATAAAATCTCTTCTATTTCCTCTGCATATTGCGCTTCACTGGTCAATTGCAGAAGCATTCCATTTATATGAAACCAATTCTGAATATTAACAGCATTTAGAGAAGTTACATTCAAAACCTTATCAAACTGACTATACTCTTTTTGAAAATCAGCGATATTAAAATCTTCCTGTCCGTCCTGAAATTTGTCAAGCAAAATCATCAAATCATCCACCTGCCTTTGCACATCTGCATTTTGTGCAGAATACCTTGATGAATCAAAAACAACCTTTTGCAAATTATCTTTTACAATCACATCATCAACAGGAATCTTCTCTGTTTTTAACTTAGGAATGCCTTTTTGTTTTGAACAGGCAAACAGAAATGCAAGGCAAAATAGTAGTATGGTTTTGTTAAGCATAAGAAGTTAATTTCAAAATCAACAATAGTAACATGATTTCAGGCAGAGAGTTCACAAAAACAAATCATTTTCCCGGCTTCATCTTTTCAATTTTTGTTTTTATAAATATCATAAAAAGAAAGATTCATTAAAAGTGTACAAAAAGAATTAAATTAACCCAAAATAATTCCATATATTTGCAACGTTAGTAACTAAAATATACAACGATGAATCTTTCTGTCATTATAAATACACGATTTACAGTCCCTTGCTAAAGGAGGCAACAGAGAGTTCGTTATTTTAGTTTATCCATCTTTTTCAACAAAATCATATTCGATAATGTCAGACAAGAAACTACAATTTTTGTCTTTAGCCCGTTTAGGGAATATAAATTTCAAAGAAATTTGGCAAGATATAAAGGAAGCAATTTCGGGTACAGAGCGAGACTTTACCGAAGCCAGTCTGGGGCAGGCCATTTTAATTCTGGCTGTTCCCATGGTTCTGGAAATGGTAATGGAATCAGTGTTTGCAGTAGCAGATATTTTCTTTGTTTCCCGGCTTGGCGCTGATGCTGTAGCAACTGTGGGAATTACAGAATCGGCAATGACCATAGTGTATGCCATTGGAATGGGCTTAAGCCTGGCGACAACAGCACTTGTTTCCCGGCGTATTGGTGAGAAAAATCAAAAACAGGCGGGAGTTGTTGCTTTTCAGGCAATAATGGTTGGTATTATTATTTCAGTTTGTATTGCAATTCCGGGAATTCTGTTTGCCAGCCAATTTCTAAAAATAATGGGAGCTTCAGAAAGTATGGCGCAAGAAGGTTATTTGTTCCCTACTATTATGTTTGGAACAAATACCGTTGTCATGCTCCTTTTTATAATTAACGCTGTTTTCCGAAGTTCAGGAGATGCAGCTATTTCGATGCGGGTAATGTGGTTTGCCAATATCGTAAATATCATTTTAGATCCCCTGTTTATTTTTGGATATGGTCCTTTCCCTGAACTTGGATTAGCAGGTGCCGCTGTTGCCACAACAACAGGAAGAGGGCTCGCTGTTCTATATCAGTTTTATCTGCTTTTTAAGGGAAAACATCGTATCCGGCTCTATTGGAATAGCCTGCAAGTACGGTTAAAAGTGATGCTTAAAATGGTAAAAATATCAGGAGGTGGAATTCTGCAAAATCTAATAGCCACATCAAGTTGGATTTTACTGGTTCGAATTATTGCAGTCTCTGGCCCAGAAGCACTGGCCGGATATACCATTGCTATCCGCATCGTAATTTTTGCAATGCTTCCTGCCTGGGGATTAAGCAATGCTGCATCAACACTGGTGGGGCAAAACCTGGGTGCGAAACACCCTGAACGAGCTGAACGTTCGGTGTGGATAACCGGATACATAAATATGATTTTCATGGGAATTCTTGGTACATTTCTGGCTTTATTCCCGGAATTTTTCATCCGCTTGTTTATATCCGATCTGGCAGTGGTTGAAAATGGCACATTAGCATTGCGCATCATAAGTTTTGGTTTTATATTTTATGCACTGGGAATGGTATTGGTTCAGGGATTTAATGGTAGTGGCGACACGCTTACTCCAACAAAAATTAATTTATTTTGCTTTTGGTTGTTTGAAATTCCCCTGGCGTATTTACTTGCCATTGTTTTAAATTACGGGCTAACCGGAGCCAGCATTGCCATTGTAACAGCCGAGACCTGCCTGGCACTGGTCGCATTGATCCTTTTCAAAAAAGGAAAGTGGAAACTTAGGGAAGTGTAACAACTTACTCTTTAAATATAGTGGTTGCGTTTGCTTTTTAGCGACAGCCGCGCTCTTTTCCAGATATAGCCCAGCATCTTTTAAAAAATTCTGCAAAGTCTTTTTGCAGATTACGATATTGTGCTGTCCCTCAAGATAGGCTAATACATTTTTTAAGTTACGATTGTGTTGTTTTAATTGCTCCTCAATTACCGACTCAAGGCCTTTTAGCCGGGTCTTGACCCCTCGGCCGGGTTGGATCGGGAGAGAGTCGAGACCATTTTTTGCCCAGTTGTCAAGCCAACGTTCGATAGTTCTTATGTTTACATCAAAAATGCTCGAAAGGTCAGTGATCATCCGTCTTTGATGGGACAAAAGCAGACAATGGCTGCGTTTCCTGACCGTATTGTCAGTACTGTTCTTTTGAAGCTTTTCGAGTGCTTCTACCTCCCTATTCTTATCGATACATCTCATAATGAGATAAATATAACTATTTCATTGCATTAAACCTACAAAATGCGATATTATATTATTCTTAATACTTATTTCTTAAATGGAACAATCACCGGAGGAACTTCTTACCAACAGGTAACCAATACCGACACATATTTCTTTAGTCGCAACAGAGGGCACGAAGGCATAGATATACAATATAAACTACAAGGTATTTCGGTAATAGTAAAAGCAGAAAGATATTCAACCAATATTATTTATACAGTTACTTCACAATAAGAATCGCTCAAAGCTCTTTCTCTACAAATCAATCATAGCTTTTATTGCTCCATCTTTATATCCTTCCACGATATCAAAAGCTACAGCTGTTTCCTCAAGAGAGAAGTGGTGTGTTACCATTTTCTCTACATCTATTTTCCCTGACACTACCAAATTAATCGCTTCCTCAACACAATGATTTTGCCTCCGTACATTAACTACCGTTAATTCTTTACGGCGCATTAAATCCATATCAAAACAGTATTTTGCAGAAGAAGGAATCCCCACTAAGATAAGCCTTCCTCCGGGCTTTAATATTGCTAAGGCATTGTCAACAGCTTCCTGTTCGCCGCTGGCTTCAAAAACAAAGTCAACAAGCATCATCTCTTCATCTTGTACTTTTTGTTCTACATTATCCTTCTTCGGATTAATAAAATACCTGGCGCCAATTTCTCTGGCTTTTTCCAAACGATAATCCAAGGGTTCAACAACTCCAACATTGGAAATGTCAGCAGAAAGCAGTTTAAACAAAATGCTGAGTCCGATTGGACCTGCACCAAAAATCACAGCAGAACTGTCTGTATTTTTTATTTGCGCTAGTTTTACCGCATATACGCCAATGGAAAGTGGTTCAATTAATGCAGCCTGTTGTGCATTCATTCTTCCGGTAACAGGAAAACAGGTAAAGTCCGGCATCACAATATATTCGGTTAAACAACCATCCAGTTGCCCCGGACACCCAAGAAATTTGTTATTACGGCAAGTGTGAGGCCTGCCAGCCAAACATTGATCGCATTTTCCACAATGCACAGAAGGATCAACTACCACTAAATCATGCACTTTTACATTTGTTACATCTGCTCCAAATTCAGTAATAATTCCTGAACATTCATGGCCTACCGGAAAAGGATATTTTACAATTTGCGAACCAATTTTTCCTTCAGAATAATAATGAATATCAGAACCACAAACCCCAATGGATTTCATCGCAATTTTAACTTCGTTTTTATTTAAAATATGAGGTTCAATATCTTTTATTAATTCCATTTGCCGAATGCCTGTAAGCACAACTTTCTTCATATCAGATTGAATTAAATAATCGTTAAAATATAAATACGTAGTAAAATTGTCAAATTAAAATCCCTTCTTCAAATATCGTGGTTAGAATTTTAAAAATCTTCAGAGGAAGAAATGATAAAATTAGCTGCATCAGTTGGATAAAAATAAAAATTTCAGAAAATGATTTTTATCACAAAATCGAATTTTATCGCTTTTTGAATATCCACAAACCATATTCGAAAATCAGATGGAATATTTTACAACATATTGTTTTTTTTCTCCTTTTTAGTAATCAACAACTTACGCAAAAATCAAAATCAAAAATTAACAAATATTAATAAATTTTTAAAAATGTTTCATTTTTCAATCATTTTTATACTATATTAGCATGGCTTTAAGTAAAAGCAACTTAAGAAAAAGTTATTGGAAAAAACTACCTTTTCTCTATTAGACCAATAGGTTTTCTTATCTAACTAAACTAAACTATGAACAATCGGGTTATCGGTACTACAAGGGTAACCCGTTTTTTTATGCTCTTTTTAAAAGACTGTGTTTAAAACGAAAATAAAACATCCCTCCTGCTACGCCAAGACCAACTAAATACCCAAACCAAATTCCGGGAGGGCCAACATTAAAAAGAAATGCAAAAACATAGCTGGTTGGAATACCAACAAAAAGGTAAGCAACAAAGGCCATGATCATAGGTATTTTTACATCGGCCATTCCACGAAGGGTACTTAACATGATTACCTGCAACCCATCGAATACCTGAAAAAAAGCCGCGACAATTAGTAATTGAGCAGCAATGGAAACAACTTCTTCATCAGAAGTAAACAGCAAAGGAAGCTGGTAACGAGCAACAATAAATATGCCTCCCATAAAAAGCATAAAAGCTAATACCAGATGCGTTGATGCAAAAGCAGCTTTTTTCATCGATTTTATATCGTTCACCCCCATTTGGTGGCTTACCCTTATGGTATTTGCCTGAGAAATCCCCAAAGAAATCATATATGTAAACGATGCCATACCAAGTGCAACCTGATGCGCTGCTAACGGAATTTCTCCAAGCCACCCCATCATTATAGCACCCAATGAAAAAGCAATAACTTCAACAATAATCTGGAAGCCAACTGGAATCCCAATTTTCAATACAGAGATAATATGTTTAGCAACAAACGGCTCTTTTCTAGCCAAAGAAAAATACTTTCGAAAACGAGAAATTCGGCTAATATAAAATACAAAAGCAATTGGCATAAATATACGTGACACTAAAGTTCCGATTCCGGCCCCATTTAAGCCTAACTCAGGAAAACCAAAAGTTCCAAAAATGAAAACATAATTTACAATTACATTTATTACATTTGAAATAAGCGTAATCTGCATAGCTATTTTTGTATTTCCAACTCCCTCAAAAAACTGTTTAAACGAGAAAAAAAGCATAAAAGGAATGTAAGAAGCACAGAGTAATAAGTAATAAGGCCTTGCCAGCTCTAAAACATCGGTAGGTTGCCCCATTAATGGAAGCAAAAAATACAGTAGCAACATAACTAACATTAATGCTATGGCGGTAACCACGTGAGTTAAAAAGCCATTTTTTAACCAAACAACCACTTTACTCAAATTACCGTTACCAAAAGCATTGCCAACCAAAGGAGTAAGACCATAGGTTATTCCCATACCGAAAAACATTCCGATAGTAAAAACGTTCCCGGCAAAAGAAGAAGCAGCTAACTCAGCTGTCCCAACGTGTCCTACCATCATAACATCGACTAACTGGACAGTTACCTGACCAATTTGAGACAACACCACAGGAAAAGCCAGGTGAAGATTTCGTTTGTAAAAAGGAATGTAGCTTGCCAAATTCATGGCACCAAAATTACAATTTTAGCTTACAATGAAAACCAATAACTAAACTTAATCATAAAGGCATTTTGCGATTTTATCCCGGAAATTCCTTTTAAACTATTAAAAACTGAAGAATTATAGGCCTCTTCATAATGCGAACGTGTATTTGTCCATACAAAATAAAAAACAGAACCAGTTTTATACTCCCAACGTGCGACAAAGTTTGAACGAAATTCCTGAAAGTTAAAATCAGGATTCCAATTGCCAAAATCATGTACAACATTATCCTGCCCATCAACCAATATGGCCTTCCCTTCCTGTGTATTTACTATTTCCAATGGAGCATACCTTTCATCCAGGCTTCTGGCTTTCGAGCTATTTACTTCCCTATAATTTAAATATTTGCCGGTAGATACATATGGATTCCCATAATACTGTAACGACAATTCAGGCGTAATAAAATATTCTGCACGTATTGTTGTAGAAATCGTTTTACGATCAATTTTTCCAACTACATATTTTCTTTCTTCATTTACAAGCGGCTTCATCACATACTGATTATTATCCGTCTCTTTTGTAAATTCGATTCGGGTTGATACGTTCAGCCGATTACTAATTAACCATAAAACATATAGCGTACACTCATCTGATCGGCTAATTTTATCATCAAGCCGTGACAATTCGTATCCTGCGCCAAAGAATAAATCTTTACTGGAATTTGACTGAACAAAAACCTCTCCTTTCGTGCCGCCGTCAATACGCAATGATGGGCCACCTCGAAGTGCACGTGTATCTATCTCGCCAAAATTACGGTTCAGCACAAAATCAACTTTCCACAAATTCTTAAATTGAAAGCGGGCATGCGTATTTAATTCGTCCCCTAAATTCTCTCCTCCATAACTCCAGTGGTGCTCCTGATCTACATCGACATAATAACTCCGCAAAATCCTCTTAGGCTTATTAACCCAGTACCTCATACTTATTTTCTGGTCGATATAATCTGCCTGACGAAGGTAGCCAACATCATTTAAATCAACTCCGGGAGAACGCCAATCCAATGTTCCGGTAAGACGAAACCTACCACTGCGTTTCCCTCCACTGAATTCGCCTCCCCAACCATCCATAGAAGTTCGATTCGGATTAAAATTCAAATGTTCAGCATCTGTTCTTTGAAAATAATGTCTTGAATTTGTTTGTAGTTCAGCAATTGCATCTGTACTTCCATTAATATTGGAAAAGAAGCCCTTAAATGAAACAAAATATTTACGATTTAACCAGTTATGTTCAACATCAAAACCGCCTACCAGCGAATTATCAGGAAGAAAACTCAGATTGTCACTCTTTATATTTCTCACCGTAGAAGTAACCATTCCTCCAACAAACGTGCTACCTCTGTTAAAATCTTGCTTTACTCTTCCTATAAAATAGTTTGTAAACGGTTCCACTGTTTCCTTATTTTCCTGGCCATTTGTTTGTATGGTTGCATTTTCGAGAGCTGTCATACTATTAACTACCCCCAGAGATAATCCTTTTTTATTCTTTCCTGTAAGTTTTAGTGCACTAATAATAGATGTATTATCAGGCATTGACAAATCTTGATCATCCGTTACATCAGGAGTATAACTTGGTGCATGTCCAATACGACGTGAATAAAACAACAAATCTGAAGCGGTACCATAATTTAATATGCTATTTCCCTCCAAAAAAAACGGTCTCTTCTCATCATAAAATACTTCATAAGAGGTTAAATTAAGAATGGAAGGATCAGCTTCAACCTGCCCAAAATCAGGATTAAAAGTATAATCTAATGTAAAATCGGAAGTAATACCTATTTTCCCATCCAATCCGGCACCAAAATTTCGGTTATCGTCAGCATCAGGAATATATTTTGCTTTTGCATAAGGCATTACTTCAAAATTACGTTTATAGGAAATATCTTTAATACCTCTTAATTCACCAAAGATATATACCATGGCCGGAGCATCTATAGGAATCAATTTCCACTGATCCTCTTCTCCCAAACGATGTATCCACCTCCAAATATGCATTCCCCAAACATGTTCTTTATTATTGGCAAAGCGTAGTTGAGTAAAAGGTACACGCATTTCTGCATACCATGCCGAATCACCAACAGAAGCTTTTCCATCCCACACAGCATCCCAGTTAAAATCCCAACCATATTCACCTAGGTGCATGAGATCAACCTTTTGTCCTGCCGCAGTAACATTAAATTCAAAGGCTGTTTGCTTATCATTATAAGAATCAATGGCAATTCCTGCCATATCACCGTTGTTTTCGTCCCGCCTTCCAAGAATAGGAGCAATTCCATCTGGCTCATTATCATAACATTTTATGGCGAAGTATAAATAATTATCGTCATATAGTATTTTTATTTCGGTTTCCTGAGAAGGAGCTTTTGCCTGATGTGGCTGTTGTTGAATAAAACCTCCGTCCCATTTACCATCTTTTTGCCAGCACTCATCGTTGAGCACGCCATCTATTTTGGGTTTTAAACTGGTACGGGAAGCATAATATACCCTTTTATTACCAGCATACCTGTTTACAGTAGAATCGTCAGATAAGGAATAATCATAATTTTGTGCCCGAACACAATTGGAAATAATAAAAAGCAATGGTATTAAGAGGCGTTTATTATACATAATGGTTTTTGTTACCGATCAAAAATAATTGCTTTTTGCCATAAAAAAAACAAATGTAACGGAAATGTATATTTCAATTTTGGACTTCATATTTTTATTGTTCAAATAAATAAACCGATAAATCTTCCAATAAAAGTCAATTTGCATTTATTAACATATTTTCAATTGTTGTTTTCTTCACATCAAGTAATTTCAACTGGCTTAAAAAGAAAAAGTAAACAATTTGTAAAGAAAACAGTTATTTAAAGTTAGAATTTTTCCTGGTTAGGGTTTAATTGATTTTACGATAAAATACTAATGAATCAAATTAAGAAAATTTTAGTTGCCAACAGGGGCGAAATCGCGATCCGCATTATGCGTACCTGCAGAGAGTTAGAGATTGAAACAGTTGCAGTATATTCAGAGGCAGACAGAACTTCCATGCATGTTCGATATGCACATGAAGCTTATTTAATAGGTAAAGCGCCTTCAAGCGAAAGCTATTTAAACATTGAAAAAATAATTGAAGTTGCCAAAGCAAGTAAGGTTGATGCAATTCATCCG